>NZ_JABFAU010000001.1 GCF_017168335.1 Rhodococcus sp. KRD162
CAACACTCGTACGATGATTCTTCACTGGGGCCTCCCACATCTGTGGCTCTACCGGCCAGGACCCACTCCTGTCGGCAACCCACGCTTACATGCGGAGGGGCCCCAGCCAAGACCTCCATACCGTCTAGCGGTAGTTGACGAACTGCAGCGCGATGCCGAAGTCCTCGTTCTTGAGTAGTTGCTGGACGGCCTGCAGATCGTCGCGCTTCTTGCTGCTCACGCGTAGCTCGTCGCCCTGAATCTGCGCCTTGACGCCCTTGGGGCCGTCGTCGCGGATCTTCTTCGAGATCTTCTTCGCGTTTTCGGTGGTGATGCCCTGAACGAGCTTGCCGGTGACCTTGTAGACCTTCCCGGACGCGGCCGGGTCGTTGGTCTCGAACGCCTTGAGCGAGACGTCACGTCGAATCAGCTTTTCCTTGAACACGTCGAGGGCGGCCTTCACCTTTTCCTCGGATTCGGAGGTGATGACGATGGTCTCGGCCTCGCCGCTGCCGGACCATTCGATGCTGGTGTCGGATCCGCGGAAGTCGAAGCGGGTCGCCAGCTCCTTCGCTGCCTGTCCCAGAGCGTTGTCCACTTCCTGGCGGTCGACTTTGCTCACTACGTCGAAGGACGAATCAGCCACTTCTCACACTCTCCAGTCGAATCGGAATTTTGGTCTTGCGGTGGTGTCGGTCCACAGCCCGCAGGGACTTTATCGGCCCGCTACCGACCGTATCCACCCGGTTTGCGTTCCGGGGGGACGTTCGTTGTATTCTTCTCACCGCGCCGAAGAGCAGGTTGAGCTTCGATCGCAACACGGCAGATTGCCCGAGCGGCCAATGGGAGCGGACTGTAAATCCGTCGGCTTATGCCTACGTAGGTTCGAATCCTACATCTGCCACACTTGGAACCCCGGCGAGTGCTTCTCTCGCTGGGGTTTCCACGTGAAGAGGGTTCTAACACCTGAAGAGAGAGATAGATGGTTCGCTGACCACGCAATTTGGTACTGGGCGCTCCGAATGTGTAACCTCTTGAAGGCTTCAGCGCACGGCTAGCAAGTGCTGATCCTGCCCCCTTAGCTCAGTCGGTAGAGCGTTTCCATGGTAAGGAAAAGGTCAACGGTTCGATTCCGTTAGGGGGCTCGCTGGATTGGATGGCTCGACGTCGCGTTCCCCGCGTGGGATGGTGGACGACGAGCACCTGAGGCGGTGTAGCTCAGTTGGTAGAGCAAACGACTCATAATCGTTGCGTCGCCGGTTCAAGTCCGGTCACCGCTACACAGTAGGCGAGCACGACACAAAGCAGCACCCGAGAACAGTCCTGATTGACCCAGATCAGATTTACCCGAAAGTAGGCGTCCAGTGGCCTCCTCCACCGATGTGCGGCCCAAGATCACCTTGGCCTGCGAGGTTTGCAAGCATCGCAACTACATCACCAAGAAGAACCGTCGGAACGATCCCGACCGCATCGAGCTGAAGAAGTTCTGCTCCAACTGTGGCACTCACCGTGCTCATCGCGAGTCTCGCTAGTCCGCACGGGTCGCTGGTTTTGCAGTTCCGATCGCTAGTCGGCGCCCGGCGTTAGGTCGCTTCTTCTCTCCCTAACGGCTCTTGCGTCCAGGGTAGAAAAGGTCTTCACAGTGTCACAAGCTCCACATGATGTCCCGGCCATGGATGCGTCCGCACATGCGGCGTCCATGGTCGGTTCTCATTTTCGCGTCGACGACTTCTACGAGGTCGGCCGCGAAAAGGTCCGTGAGTATGCGCGTGCCGTCCAAGATTCTCATCCCGCGCACCACGACGAGGACGCAGCGAAGGGCCTCGGTTACGACGGTCTCATCGCGCCCTTGACCTTTGTTTCCCTTATCGGGATCATGTCGCAGACCAGGATGCTGAAAGAGGTCATCACCGGTTACGATCCGAGCCAGATCCTGCAGACCGATCAGCGACTGGAATTTCATCGACCGATCCAGGTCGGCGACCGCATCTTCTGCGATGTCTATCTCGAGTCGTTCCGCCAGATGAGTGGCAGCGACATCATGACCACCAAGAACATCATCACCGATCAGAACGGTGATCTCGTGCAAACTACGTGGACGACCATCGTGGCGCGGACCGGCGGAGAGATCGACGAGAACATCGCTCATGCTGTGAAGGAAGTGATCATGCATGGCGCGTCGTAGTTTCGAGGACGTGTCCGTCGGAGATGAGCTGCCCGAACGGACCGTGTCACTTACTCGCGGCGATCTGGTGAACTACGCAGGCGTGTCCGGGGATCCCAATCCGATCCACTGGAGCGACGAGGTTGTCGCACTGGCCGGTTTGGACGACGTCATCGCCCACGGAATGCTCACCATGGGTCTCGGTGCAGGCTTCGTCACGTCCTGGCTGGGCGATCCGGGTGCGGTCACCGATTACAACGTGCGCTTCACCAGTTCGGTGTTCGTACCGGCGGACTCGCCGGCGTCGGTGGAGTTCACCGGAAAGATCAAATCGATGGACAGCGAGAAGCGCACTGCGACCGTTGCCATCGTTGCGAGATCCCGGGGCAAGAAGATTTTCGGGCGAGCGACCGCTACGGTCCAGTTGGCCTGACATGGTCGATCCGGCAGGGAACGTATCCGGCCGGGACGACGGGATTTATCTGTTCCGAAGGGTGTGCAGTACACTGAGATTTCTGGGGTAATCCGGCGCTGTGCGCTGCCCGCGTCCTCCTCACAGGGTGGCGTAGGTGGGAGGTGCAGTCGGATGGACACCAGAGCGGCCGAGAGTTTTCGGCCGAAGGGGCGTAGCTCAATTGGTAGAGCAACGGTCTCCAAAACCGTAGGTTGCAGGTTCAAGTCCTGTCGCCCCTGCCCAAGGTGTCAGCAACTGAGAGGAACGACGTGAGCGAGGAGCGCGGTAAGCGCGACGGTCGATCGGAGGAGTTCGAGAACTCCTCGGCTTCAGACGACGTCGCACCTGGCTCCGAGGGCCGTCACTCCGATGCTGATCAGACCGCCGCTGATTCGAGTGCCGCAGCAGTGGTACCAACCGGCAAGAGGTCGTCCGGCCGGTCCCGTGGCAGCGCTGCAGGGGTATCGATGTCGAAGTCCTCGACAGCGGCGACGAAGACCAAAACCGGTAAGGCTCGTTCGGGCAAGGTCAAGGCAGACAAGCGGCCGAACGTGTTTCTGCGTCTGCTGCAGTTCTTCCGTGAGGTCGTTGCCGAGCTCCGCAAGGTCATCTGGCCGAACAAGAAGCAGATGGTCACCTACACCAGCGTCGTGCTCGTCTTTCTGGCGTTCATGGTCGCGTTCATCAGTGGCCTCGACGTGCTGTTCCTCAAGGGCGTCGGCTGGCTGTTCGGCTGACCGAGCTCAGCTGGCGGGACTTTTCGACGATCGAACCGAGCAGGAAACTAGAGAAAGGGTGCTGACGTGAGCACGCCGCACAACGACGCCACCGAAGTGGCCGCATTCGACGCCGATGTCGAGGCGACCAAGCAGGGCCTCGAAGCGGAGCAGGCCGCTCAGGACCGCGAGACCGACGAAGCGATCAAGGCCGATGTCGCAGCAGCCACGGGCGAGGACGCTCCCGCGGACGGTGGCGAGGCAGTCGATGCCGACGCCACGGCCGATGCGGATGTCACCGCTGAGCCCGAGGATCCTGTCGCCGAGATGAAGGCAGCCCTGCGCCGCGCCCCCGGTGACTGGTACGTCATCCACTCGTACGCCGGATACGAGAACAAGGTGAAGGCCAACCTCGAGACTCGTGTGCAGAACCTCGACGTCGGCGACTACATCTTCCAGGTGGAAGTTCCCATCGAAGAGGTCACCGAGATCAAGAACGGCCAGCGCAAGCAGGTCAACCGCAAGGTTCTGCCCGGTTACATCCTCGTCCGCATGGACCTCAACGACGAGTCCTGGGGTGCTGTACGCAACACTCCCGGCGTCACCGGTTTCGTCGGCGCGACCTCGCGCCCGTCCCCGTTGACCATCAACGAGGTCGTCAAGTTCCTCATGCCGCAGGAAGGCACCAAGAAGGAAACGAAGGCGACCACGGGCGCAGGCGAGCAGGGTGGAGACACCGCCACGAAGCCGGCCATCGAGGTCGACTTCGAGGTCGGCGAGTCGGTCACCGTCATGGACGGTCCGTTCGCGACCCTTCCGGCCAGCATCAGCGAGGTCAACGCAGAGCAGCAGAAGCTCAAGGTGCTGGTATCGATCTTCGGCCGTGAAACCCCGGTCGAGCTCGGCTTCACGCAGGTCTCCAAGATCTAGAAGCCGACGCACAGACTTGCAGTAGCAACCGCAAGAAACCCGAGCGAATACAAGGAAACAGAAATGCCCCCGAAGAAGAAGAAGCTAGCCGGGATCATCAAGCTTCAGATCCAGGCCGGTGCCGCCAACCCGGCACCGCCCGTCGGCCCCGCGCTGGGTCAGCACGGCGTCAACATCATGGAGTTCTGCAAGGCGTACAACGCCGCGACCGAGTCGCAGCGCGGCAACGTCGTGCCCGTCGAGATCTCGGTCTACGAAGACCGTACGTTCGACTTCAAGCTCAAGACTCCTCCCGCTGCCAAGCTGCTGCTCAAGGCCGCAGGCGTGGCGAAGGGCTCCGGCGAGCCGCACAAGACCAAGGTCGCCAAGGTGACCATGGATCAGGTGCGCGAGATCGCCAAGACCAAGGCCGAGGACCTCAACGCCAACGACATCGATCAGGCCGCGAAGATCATCGCCGGTACTGCTCGCTCGATGGGTATCACCGTCGAAGGCTGATTCACCCAGCAGGAGCAAAACCTGCTGATCGATCAGCAGACACAGCATCACGTGGGAGAGCCGGCCAGGCTCGTCAACCACACTGAACTCGAACGAAGGACAGCACAACATGGCAAAGCGCAGCAAGGCCTACCTCGAACAGGCCGCGAAGATCGACCAGGACAACCTCTACTCGCCTCTCGAAGCCGCGAAGTTGGCCAAGGAGACCGCGTCGAGCACGTTCGACGCCACCGTCGAGGTCGCCGTGCGACTCGGCGTCGACCCCCGCAAGGCCGACCAGATGGTGCGCGGCACCGTCAACCTTCCCCACGGCACCGGCAAGACCGCTCGGGTTATTGTTTTCGCCGCTGGTGAGAAGGCTGCAGAGGCCGAGGCAGCAGGAGCCGACGTCGTCGGCGCAGAGGATCTGATCGAGCGCATCCAGGGCGGATTCCTGGACTTCGACGCCGCGATCGCCACCCCCGATCAGATGGCGAAGGTCGGCCGTATCGCTCGTGTCCTCGGACCGCGTGGCCTGATGCCGAACCCGAAGACGGGCACGGTCACCAACGATGTGACCAAGGCTGTCAACGACATCAAGGGCGGCAAGATCAACTTCCGCGTCGACAAGCAGGCCAACCTGCACTTCGTCATCGGCAAGGCCTCGTTCGACGAGGCCAAGCTGGTGGAGAACTACGGTGCTGCACTGGACGAGATCCTGCGTGCGAAGCCGTCGTCGGCCAAGGGTCGTTACGTCAAGAAGGTCACCGTCTCGACAACCACCGGACCGGGCGTTCAGGTCGATCCGAACCGCACTCGCAACCTCCTCGAGGACGACGCGAACGCGTAGAGTCACAGCAGCGAACGAAGGCCGGCACCCCGCGGGGGTGCCGGCCTTCGTCGTCCTGTCACCGAAAGTCAGGCCGCCTTCGCGCGCGCGAAATTGGCCAGAATGATCCCGCTGATGCGGTCGAGCAACGCGGCGGGCAGATCATGGGCCATACCGTCGATCAGGGTCAGCTCGGCACCGGGGACGGCGCGAGCGATGGCCTTGCCGCCGGACGGACGCACCAATCTGTCGGACGTGCCGTGAATGACGGTGGTGGGTGCGGTGATCTTGCTCGCGTAGGGCCGCAGGCTGCCGGTGCCGGTGATCGCAGCCATCTGACGAACGACGCCCGACGGGTTGTAGTTTCGCTCGTACATCACCTGCGCGATCTCCAGTTGCTCCTCGATCGGAGTGCGGTAGCCGGGAGAGCCGATGGTCGCCAGCGTCTTCGCCGAGTGCGCGATGATCTCCTCTTTCGTGGCGTCCTTCCCGACGCCGCCGATCAACGGCAGCAGCGCCCATGGGTCCGGTGGGGGAAGGAACCGCTCGTTGGTGCTCGAGAAGAGGATGCCCACGGACTCTGTTCGTTCGGGGTAGCTGCCGGCGAAGACCTGGGTGATCATCCCGCCCATCGAGGCGCCGACGACGTGCGCTGCGGCGATGTCGAGGTGGTCGAGTACTCCGACGGCATCGGCTGCCATGTCGACGATCGTGTACGGCACATCCGAGGGCATCCCGAGCTCGTGGCGGATCAGCCGAAGGATCTGTGACCCGTGCACCCTCTGCCCGGTCATCTTGGTGGACAAGCCGATGTCCCGGTTGTCGATCCGGATCACCCGGTAGCCCGCGTCGACCAGGCGGGTGCAGAAGTCCATGGGCCACAACGTCAATTGTGCGGACAGGCCCATGATGAGCAGTACCGCGGGATCGTCCACCGAGCCCATGTCCTCGTATGCGATCTCGACCGAATTCGAGGGCGCGATGCCTTGTTCGATTCTCATGTTCTCGTTCCTACCAGCCCGGCTCACCGAGTAACGGTGCCACCAGAAAGCTCGGACTCTCCGGATCGATGGAGATGTCCTGCGGGCGCAGTCGAGTTCGGATCAGGTCCGGCAGAATCGGAATGAACCGTGGTGCGTCGGTGGCGAATACGTCGACGCGCAGCCGGTGTCCGCAGGCGATGACGGCCTCGGTGGTGAGGATGTCTATGTCGAGGGTGATGGGTTCGCCGACGGGTACCGGCAGCAGGGATGCTTCGGTGAGTGGATGGTAAGGACGGGTGTAGTCGCCGTTCGGGGCGAACAGCGAACGCTCGTCGTCGACGGCTCGGCGGGAGGTGAGCAGCGCACCGTTGCTCAGCACTGTCGATGTGCCGTCCGGAGCCACGTCGCAGATCATGATGGCCCACAATGCTTCCGGCGCGCGGCACACCACCCGCAGATGTAGATTCATCGGGCCGGACAGGACGGTGTCCGACTCGGTCGGGCCGGTGGTGAAGGCGAGCGCGGCCCGCTCCGCGAATCGATTGTCATAGGTGAATCCACCGCCGAGAACGGCCGTCACCCCGGCGAGAACCTGGGTGGTGTCGCGGGATACGACGGCTCGCATCGACGGTCGGACCGTCAGCATGGCCGAGACTGCGGCGGGCTCGGAGGTGAGACTTCCGTCGGCGACGGCATGAGCCGCGGTTCCCGAAGCCGAGGCGGACAGATAGAGCCGGCGCGGCTCGGCCCGGGGAGCGGGAAAATGCCCGTGCGCTGTCCACGTGCCGCCCTGTTGACGCAAGGTCACCGGTCCGAAGTCCTCGATACCGTTGTCGATATCGCACAGCCACCGGTCGAACCAGGCGCGCTCGAGCACATCGAGGCGTGGCGGAAAACCTGGTTCACCGAATCCGATTCCTGGGTTGCCGTGGTATCCGTCGCCGACGAGCAACTGCTTGAATCCGCGCTCGAGTGAGAGCCGGTTGTAGATGTCGGGTGCGGAGCCGCCGAAGATGTCGTGCCAGCAGCCGTACAGGAATGTCGGCGCGGCGATGTCCTCGATGACGGCATCGATGGCCTCGTAGTACTCGTCGTCGTAGATTCGCCGGTCACGGCCTGTGACGAAGCCTTTGGCGAGATCGAACAGGTTGGTGGCCGGGGATTTCGCGCGATCACGGAGCCAGGTGAAGACATCGATTCCGCCGATGGCTGGTGCCCATTTGAGTCCGTTGACGGCCGCGAGCCATAGCGGTATGAACGCCGAGGTGGCCCCTCCGGTGGCGAAGATTTCACGAACGATGTCCACTGACCCCTCGACTGCGAAGATCGCATCGAGGCCGGCGGGTTGCTTGGCTGCGGCTTGCAGTGCGTTGATCGCGGAGTACGAGATTCCGGCCATGCCGATGCGTCCGTTGCACCAGTGTTGGCCTCGGGCCCAGTCGATCACTTCGAGCGAGTCCTGTTGCTCCCGGGTGCCCAACACATCCCAGGTGCCGGTCGAGCTGCCCGTGCCTCGAACGTCGACGATCATCTGCACGTAGCCGCTGCGGACGAGATGGCGGTTGACCGACAGCAGATCTGCTGCACCTCCGGCGACCACTCGGGTGATCTCGGTGATGCCGTCGAACGGTGTCCCGGTCAGATCGAACGTGGACGAGAACGTTCTGATCGCACGCCCCAGGACAGGGGCCTCGAGGATCGTGTCGATGCCCTTGATCAGCAGCTTGTTGTACGGCGTGAGATTGAGAACGGTGGGGAATGCTCCCGCCACGGCCTGTCCCGACGCGTCCGCGGGGCGGAAGAGATATGCGCGCAGTACTGTTCCGTCGCTCATCGGAATGCGTACGTTCGCAGCGATGGCCACTTTTGGGTAGCGCGGTTGCTCGCGCACGATTTCTGCCCAGTCCGTCGCTGTGTCGCCGCCGCTGGGATCGCGGTCGGGCTGTAGGAGGGGGTGGGGCTGCACAGCCGTCATGAAGGTCGATTAGACCGCCGATTGAGCCGTTTTGTCCTGTGGAACGCGAATCAGTCGTAATCTGCTCCAAGAATAACCACGACTCTCTGTGGTTCGTTGGGATCCTTCTCAACAAAAGTTGAGCCCCGCTATGGGGCGTACCAGACTTTTTCGGTCACCCGATCTTCGGTCGAGACCATTGCTAACGTCAGCCAGTCCGAAGTGACATGGGACACCGATCGTTGCAGGGGAGCGAGAATGCACGTACAAGCACTGTTCGGAGACGGATCGTTGCGGCCGATCTGGCCGCACGCGGATGCGTTGATCACCAGCGAGTGCCCAGGGCTCCGGTTCGGAGGTAAGTACGCGGACGTCGTTGCGCTGAGCAACGGTGATCCCACCGCACTCCGCCCGTTCATCGACGAAGACACCCGCCGCAGAGTCGCAGGCATGCCTGCACCGCGTATCGATACCGCGCTGGTTCTGGGAGCGAACGGTTTCCTCGGCGCTCACCTGATCGGCCGCCTGACGCGTGATTCGGCCGTGGAGATCGTGTACGCGATGGTTCGTCCCACCGAAGAGGAGTCGGCTCTCGAGCGCCTCCAGCGCACCTTCGATCGCTACGAGATCGCGGTGGACGCCGACAAGATCCGCATCGTGGAGGGCACACCCACCGCATTCCGTTTCGGTCTCGACAAGCCGTCCTACTACGAGCTTGCCGCCGGAGTGGGGCAGATCTTCAACTGCGCCAGCTCGACCGATTACACCGAGAGCTACGCAGATCTGCGCGAGGACTGGTTCGTCAGCGTGCTGCGCATCCTCGAGTTCAGCATCACCTCCACCCGCAAGCACCTGACCTACGTGGGCAGTATCGGCGCTCACCTGTACCAGAAGCCGGAGGACTTCCGGCGTCCCGATTCGTGGTGGTACTCCGGTTATGCCCAGATGAAGTGGGTCAACGCAACGCTGCTCGGATGGTTGTCGATGTCGGACACCTATTCGGTTACCTTGTGCGAGGCACCGTACATCCTCGGCAGCACCGAACTCGGACGCGATCCGGGGCGGGTATACAGTTTCTGGCGCATCATCGAGCTGGCGATCGCCGCCGGTGCCATTTGGGACGGTCCCGGTATGAATTACGTTCCGGTAGACGTGATGTGCGATGTCATGGCGAGCAACTCGCTGCGCAGTCACCCCCGGACGCGGCTGTTGCCGAGCAACCCCACCGGCTACGGTCACGATCTCTACGCTGAACTCCTCGGACTCGATCTGGTCAGCTGGGACGAATTCGTCGAGCGCGTCAGTGTGCGCATCTCACCTCGGTTCGCGCAGACCATGTTGTCCGAGAACATCGACAACCTGATGCGCCTCGTCCACAAGCCCGAGGCGATTCTGCCGGTCGATCACGACACGTCCTGGTGTGACCACCGCCGACTTTTCGAGCTCTACTTCGAGAAGGCTCAGCTCAAGACGCTCACCCCTGCTGTCGTCAACTGACGTGGCGGAGGGATTCGAGCCGACCTCGGTGCGGTTACGGGACCTGTCCATTGGTCATGAGGCAACCAATGCCGTTCTGTCCGTTGGTTTCTACATCATCTGTGCCTTCATCGGGCTGTTGCCGAGATCGCTGCGGCACCGGGCAGCCGACGCGTTCGTGAGCTGGTCGGAGAGCATCGACGAACAGCGGCACATCTGATGTCTCGCGTGCGGTGGGCGGTCGGCGTCGTTTCGGCGTCGGCAGCTCCGTTTGCGGTGTTCGTCTACTGGCGCACCCGCTTCTTCTTCCGCGATCCGCACCGCGTGCCGCCTGCGGACCCTCGGGCGGTGACGGCCCCCGCCGACGGCTTCGTCACGTACGTCAAACGGGTGGAGGCGGGCACCACGGCGTTCGCCGTCAAGAATGGACGCACGATAGCCCTCGACGAGATCGCCGGTGTCGCCGCGAACGACAACGGATATCTCATCGGCATCTACATGTCGGAATACTCGGTGCACCGCAACCGAATTCCGATCGCGGGCATCATCGGGATGCGTCGTCATCGGTCGGCAGCACCGTTCAACAAGTCGATGGCCAGGGTCGGGGCGAACCTGTTGACCCGGCGCACTCCCTACGACGAGGGCTGCGACTACCTGCTCACCAACGAACGGCTCACCATCTCCATCGAGCATCAGTCCGGAGCGGTGGTGACGGTGACGCAGATTGCCGATCTGTGGGTCAACCGCATCGTCGCGCACCTCTCGGTCGGCGACACCGTCGAACGAGGCGAGCAGTACGGGATGATCCGGTTCGGTTCTCAGTGCGACGTGTTCGTGCCGGACGCACTCGTCGACGAGATCACCGTCCGGCCAGGTAATTACGTGTTCGCCGGGGAGACGACGGTGGCCCGTTCACCGATCCTCGTCGACGGCAGTCAACAGAGCGAAGAGGAACGATGATCACGATCGAAGCGGTCGACGGCAAAGCCGGCTGGCGCGAGTTCGAGGCAGTATCCGACCTGGTCTACCAGGGCGATCCGTACCGCCTACCCGACGAATCGATCGACCTGCGTCGAGTGCTCATCGCACCGCCTTCCTCGATCGCCGCCACCCGCATCACCAAGGCCTTTCTGGCGCGCGAGAACGGAATTGCCGTGGGCCGCGTCGTGGCGATCCACGATCTGTCGTTCACCGAGTACACGGGGGAGTCGATCGGCTTCTTCGGCTTCTACGAGGCCGTCGACGATCACGACGTCGCGAAAGCGTTGCTCGACGCTGCGGCGCACTGGCTTTCGGAGCGCGGGCTCGCGACGATATCCGGTCCGTTCGGGCCCTCGATGTTCTACAGCGCAGGCGTCGTCGTCGACGAGATGCCAGCGCTGCCACTGGTGGGGATGCCACACAATCCCCTCTACTACGCGGCTCACTTCGAGAAGTGGGGCCTGATGGCGGTCAAGGACTTCTACAGTTACCTCTTCGACGACCCGTGCATCATCTACAACCGGCCGGAATACGCACGACACATGCAGATCTTCGAGAAGATCAAGGCGCGGTCGGAGGTGACGTTCCGGTCGATGAAGTACCGGACGTTGCGCCGCGACGCGCGCATCGTGCGCGATCTCTACAACAAGACGTTCGTGAACTTCTGGGGATTTTCGCCGCTGTCCTACGCGGAGCTGTTCGAATTGCTGAAGATGATGCTTCCGGTCATCGACCGCCGGCTCACTCTGCTGGCCGAACTCGACGGCAAGCCCGTCGGCTTCCTGATGGGAATCCCGGACGTCAACCAGGCCGCCGCGAAGGCATCGCACCTGAAGTCTCGCTGGGCGCGCGACCTGGTGACGCTGTGGCACGTCAAGCGTCCGGGTCGCACGGAGGTGATCGACGGCGTGCGGGTGGACATGCTGTTCGTCGATCCGGATTGCCCGGACCGCGCGGTGTCCTCGCTGCTCATCATGGAGATGTCGGTGCGGATGCGCGATCTCGGTTACACCCGCGTCGAGGCAGCCCCGGTGCTCGACGACAGTCCGTGGATGAAGGGCTCGGTCCTGTCCCGAACCAAACTCGCTCCGCATCGCACCTATCGCATCTTCAGCCGGGAGTTGACGTAGATGACCGACACGATCCCGCGAATCGACCCGCGGGAGACCAAGGGAAACATCGGCAACCGGTGGGGTCGACTGGTTGCGCGTCGTTGCTGGGTGGTGCTGGCGATCTGGACGCTGCTCGCGATCGGATCCGCAGTGCTGTATCCGTCGCTGCAGAATTCGCTGGTCGGAGCCAACTTCTCGGTGCCTGGCACCGAATCCAGCCGGGCCGACGACCTGATCGCGCGCCATTTCGAATCGTTCGGCTCCGAACAACTCGTCGTCACCTTCACCTCCGAATCGGTGAACACCTCGAACCCGGCGTTCCGTGAGCGAGTGGGGGAGGTCGTCGGTCAGCTACGACAGTCACCCGACGTGCTGCGGGTAGTCGACCCCTACGAGACCGCAGGCTTCGTCCCAACGATCTCCGAGGACGGCACGTCGGCGCTGGCGTTCGTCGGTATCGGCGGAGAGGCCAGCGACCGGATCGCAATCGCCGAGCGCATACAGGAGATGGTGGCCGCGGCATCCGGCGACGGCGTCGAGGTGGCGGTGACCGGGTACTCCCCGATGACGGTCGATCTCACCCGCGTCGAGTCCGAGGACGCCGTCCGGGCCGAGAGCATCGGCCTTCCCATCGCCTTCGTGGTCCTGATTCTGGCACTGGGATCCGTGGTCGCAGGCATCGTGCCGTTGGTCTCCACCGGAATCGGCGTGCTGGCGGCGTTCGGAATGTTCGCGTTGTTGTCCAATGTGATGACCTTCGACGTTCTCGTCACCACCGTGGCTGCGATGTTCGGTCTGGGGCTCGGGATCGATTACGCACTGTTCATCGTCAGTCGGTTCCGGGAGGAGATCGGGCGAGCCGGGCCACCGGAGGACCCGGCCCGGACGGAGCGGGCGGTGGGTGCGGCCATGGGTACCGCCGGGCACACCATCGTCATCTCCGGCCTCGTCGTGTTGATCGCACTCGGAGCCCTCGCCATCGTCGATGTTCCTGCGGTACGCAGCATCTCGTTGGTCGTCGCACTCACCATCGCCACCGTCGTCGTGGTGGCGTGGACTCTGTTGCCTGCGATTCTCGCGGTCCTGGGACCACGCATCGGTGCCTGGTCTCTGCCGCGCAGATTCCAACCGCCTTCGGTCGACGAGCACGCCGTCGCCGTCTCCACGTGGTGGTCGCGGTGGGCGCAACACGTCATCGAGCGCCCGTGGCGCTACACCGCCGCGTCGGCCGCGGTCCTCATCGTCTGTCTGATTCCCATCGGTTCCATCTCGTACGGCGTCGACCTCGGAGCCGAGGCGCTGAGTGCGGAACCGTCCGGACGGGCCAACACGGTCCTGACCGAGAAGTTCGCGCCCGGGACCATCTCGCCGATCACCATCGTCTTCACGGGGGAGGGCGACAGTCCGCTCGGACCGCAGCAGATGGCCACCGTCAACGCGTTCGCCGAGGCCGTACGCAGCGACGATCGTGTCGCCTACGCATTGGCTCAACCAGAGGACGGGAGGTCGTTGCTGATCGTCGTTCCGTCGGTATCGATCGACTCGACGGAGGCCTCCGATCTCGTCGGAGCTCTTCGCGCTCGCGCGATCACGGCCGGTGACACGGACGGCACGAACGTCTCGGTCGGCGGTACCACCGCGCTGGTGGTCGACGCCTCCGACGAGATCTCGGGCAAGTTCGGCTGGGTCGTGGCCGCGGTACTGGCTTTTTCCCTCTTCTACCTGGCCTTCGTCTTCCGCAGCGTGGTGATTCCGCTCAAGGCTGTCGCTATGAACCTGCTGGTCACCGGGGCAGCGCTGGGTGCGACCGTTGCCGTCTTCCAATGGGGTTGGGGGGCGAGCATTCTCGGCTTCGAGAGCCCGGGGTACATCCAGGTGTACTTACCGGTGACGGTGTTCGCCGTGGTCTTCGGCCTGTCGATGGACTACGAGGTGTTCCTCATCGGCCGCATGCGCGAGGTGTTCGTGCGGGGAGCGAGCAACGATGTGGCCGTCGTCGACGGAATCGAGCACACCGCGCGGCCGATCACGGCGGCCGCCGCGATCATGATCGCCGTGTTCGCCAGCTTCCTCACTGCCGACGTACTCGAGCTCAAACAGTTCGGCTTCGCTCTCGCCATTGCCGTGCTGTTCGACGCGGTGCTGGTGCGCATGATGATGGTGCCCGCGATGATGAAGCTCTTCGGCGAGCGCAACTGGTGGCCCGGTTCCAGACGCTACGAGGCGCTCGGCAGCTGAGCGCGTGCCAGGACCGTCCCACCGGCAGTACGGATTTCGATCTCGGAGACATCGCCGCGAAGAACCGCGGCGTTCATTCGACACTCGATGGTGACATCGCTACCGAGGAAGGTTCCCGACGGTCGTTCGGCCCCCGACCGGTCGACGAGAATCACCTCGTACGGTCCAGGTTCGGAGATGCCGTCCATTTCCAGAACGGTCTCGGTACCCCATGTGTGGGCGACGAGGCCTCCTTCGATGTCGACGCTCGCAGTGCTGGTCGTGAACGCGACCTCCTCGTACGCGCCGAGGGTTCCGGGTGGACCGGTGATTGCCGCAGGCGGATTCTCGGGCTGCCCGCGGAGGCCGTCGACTCCGAGCACGACGCCACCGCCGAGCACGACTCCCGCGATCGCGGCGGCTGCAGCAGTGAGTACAGCCGACCTGCGTCGACCGAACCGGTGTTCGTCGAACCGTCGTTTCTCGAACGGCTGCTGCGTCGGTGCGGTTCGGAGGAACGGCTCCGGCTCGGAGTAGACAGTCGCTCCGAGAATTTTCTCGCGTAGTTCGGGTGCAGGCGAGAGATCGAGCCACGGTTCGGTGGGCCTGTTGCCGCTCAGGTTCGCCGTCATTGCGCGTAGCTCGAGGATGTCGGTGGCGATCGTGGGGTCGGCCGCGGCGAGCTCGTGGAGTTCGGCGGTCTCGGCCTCGTCGAGGTCGTCGGCGACGGCCGCGGCGATCAGCTCGGCGCGGCGATCCTCGGACGCGCTCATGTTTCGTCCTTTCGGTCGAGGTGCTCCCGTAGTGCCCTCAGGGCGTAGAACGTTCGGGTGCGCAGTGTTCGTACGGCAACACCGGTCGATTCCGACACCTCGGCGTAGGTGCGGCCCGTCAGGTGCACTGCGACGACGACTTGGCGGTGCTCGGGGGAGAGCTGTGACAGCGCAGCGATGATGCGTAGTCGCTCGTCAATGTCGGGGCTGGTGTCGCGCGAGACCGTCCCGGAATGCCGGTCGACGTCGTCGATCCGATCCGAGGCAGGCACCGGCAGTCTGGCCAGTGACCGCTGCACATCGACTACGACATTGCGCGCGATGGCGAACAGCCACGTGCGTAGCGATCCGCGGGCTGGATCGAAGCGTGACCGGGCTCGCCAGGCTCGCAGGAACGTTTCCTGGACGCAGTCCTCGGCCAACGTTCGGTCTCGAAGCGTGTTGACGGCGAATCCGAGCAGCGCCGACGCGTGTTCGTCGTAGGCGGCGGCGACGTCGAAGTCCAGTTCGATCACGCTCCCGATGCTCATGACAGTGACTACGTCGGTGGACGCTCGGGCGTTCGAATCCGAGACTTGGAAATTTCTTTACCGAGCATTGAACATTCTGGCACCGGCCGCCGTACACCTTGCACGGGCTCGCCTGCCCGATACTCCCACGGAAGGCACACGAGATGACCAGACGCTCCGTCCCACGCCCGACTCGCTCGATTCAGCGCACCGCCACGGCCGTTGTCGGCGGCACGGCCACCGCCGCTGCCCTGATGTTGTTCGCCGCGGCTCCGGCCGGTGCGGACACCCCGGTTGCCGAGCCGGATTCGTTCACCAGCGCTTTCACTGCCATGGCCACACCCGATCAGGTGGTGAACGGTGAGGGCGTCGCCACGCCCGGGGAGCCGGGCGCGATGGGCACCTTCACGCTGCGCATCAACTCCGACCTCGACATCGTCTGCTACGACATCGCGCTCGAGGGTGTCACCGGCGATTACATGAGTGCGGCCAAGACCGCCACGCACCTCCACGAAGCGTCGGCAGGAGCAGCAGGGCCGCCGCGCCTGGCGTTCCCGAACCCGACACCGATCGGTGACGGCCCGCGCAGCAGCAGCGGTTGCATGCAGGGGCCGTTCACGACCGGACTGACTCCGGACGGAGCCGATGCGGACAGCGGTACCGGATTCACCCTCGACCGGATCGAGGCGAATCCCGCAGGCTTCGCCGCCGACACCCACACCGCGGACTTCGTGGCGGGAACCGTACGCGGACAGCTCACCCAGATTCCGGTCGGTTCCGTTGCGACCGGCGGCGGCGGTTCGGCGATCGCGGCATCCGATTCGGCGTCGAGCTCGGTGCTGCCCGTGGCAGGCGCGGTCGCTCTCGGTGCGATGGCGATCGCCGGAGTGACGGTGGTTGCCCGCCGTAGCGGAACGGCACGCAGCTGAAGTCTGCACTGCTGCGGTCTGCACTGCTGCGGTCTTCACTGCTGATCGCGATCACGGCGGTGGTGGTGGTGGGTTGTTCGGCCACTCCGCCACCGCCTGTCGGCGCGCCGACACCGCCCGTCGGCTCCTCGTCACCGCCCGTCGGCTCTTCGCTACCAACAGGGTCGATGCGCGCGCAGGCGACCGGTTCGCTCGAACCGGAGTCCGCGGCGGAGTTCGAGCAACCGGCACCGGTGCGGGTGAATGCCCCCGCCATCGGCCTCGACGAGCCGTTGATCGGCCTGGGTCTCACCGAATCGGGGGAGATGCAGGTACCCACCGACTACGACGACGTCGGCTGGTTCACCGGCGGGGGTCGACCCGGCGCGATCGGCAGTCCGACGGTGCTGGCCGGGCACGTCGATTCGAAGACCGGTCCCGCGGTCTTCGATCGGTTGTCCGAGCTCGACGCCGGCGATGTGGTCCTCGTGCAGGACGCGGCGGGTGGCAGCGCCGAGTATCTGGTCGACCGCATCGGCGACTACGGCAAGGCGGAGTTCCCGACGGCTCTCGTCTTCGGTGCTGTGCCTTCCGACGAGCTCCGGCTGATCACGTGCGCAGGGGATTTCGACGCGGCCGTGGGCAGCTACGAACGCAACCTGGTCGTGTACGGGGTGCGCCGCTAGCAGACCGTTTTGGAGCTGACGCCGTCGGTGTTGTAGTCTGGGCGACGGTCCGGAAGGCTCGTGTTCGCTTGCGTTCACCTCTTCCGATCAGCCCAATCAAGTTCTACCCAAGACCGTTGGTCACCGCCTTCTCGAAGGATTCGTTTCCGGGAGTTGCGCGGTTGAAGGTCCGAGATCGCCTCGGGCGGCCCACGCAGGAGAACGCGGTAGGGAACCTGTACGCAGCCTTGCGGCTGTTCGCTCGTTCACGCCCCGTGTGCTTCCGCGCATCGGGGCGTTCGTCGTTTTCCGGCCCTCTCGCGATCGACACAACTTCCCACGAGAGGAGGCGAAGTATGGCAAAGCCCGAAAAGGTCTCAGCAGTATCGGAGATCACCGAACAGTTCAAGGGTTCGACGGCTGCCGTCGTCACGGAATACCGTGGCCTGTCGGTGTCCGGTCTGACTCAGCTCCGGCGTGCGCTCGGCGAAGGTGCCACGTACTCCGTCGCCAAGAACACCCTGGTCAAGCGCGCAGCGGCCGAGGCAGGTATTACCGGCCTCGACGAGTTGTTCGTCGGACCGACCGCCATTGCATTCATCAAGGGCGAGCCGGTCGACGCAGCGAAGGCCATCAAGGCCTTCGCGAAGGACAACAAGGCCTTGATCGTCAAGGGCGGCTACATGGACGGCGCAACGCTGTCCGTGGAAGAGATCAACAAGATCGCAGACCTCGAGTCGCGCGAAATCCTGTTGGCCAAGCTCGCCGGCGCCATGAAGGGCAACTTGTCGAAGGCTGCAGGCCTGTTCAACGCTCCCGCATCGCAGTTCGCGCGTCTGGCGTTCGCGTTGCAGGAGAAGAAGGCTGCCGGCGCACCCGCCGCAGCCGAGGCACCTGCAGAAACAGAAGCACCGGCGGAAGCTCCCGCCGAAAGCTGATCCGCTGGTATTGGCGTACAGCTCAGCTCCACACCATCAACACCATGCCGCGGATCAGCGGTTAGGTACTTACAGGAAGGACCCGCCACCATGGCGAAGCTCAGCACCGAAGAATTGCTCGACCAGTTCAAGGAGCTCACTCTCCTCGAGCTCAGCGAGTTCGTGAAGGCATTCGAGGAGACCTTCGAGGTCACCGCAGCTGCCCCCGTCGCCGTTGCTGCTGCAGGCGGCGGCGCAGCCCCCGCCGAGGCTGCTGAAGAGCAGGACGAGTTCGACGTCGTCCTCGAGTCGGCCGGCGACAAGAAGATCCAGGTCATCAAGGTCGTCCGTGAGGTCGTTTCCGGCCTGGGCCTGAAGGAAGCCAAGGATCTCGTCGAGAGCGCTCCGAAGGCAATTCTGGAGAAGGTTGCCAAGGACGCAGCCGACGCCGCCAAGGAGAAGCTGGAAGCTGCCGGCGCGAAGATCTCCGTCAAGTAGGACCGCTTCGTTGCAGTCGTGCTTCGTGCTCTGAACGCACGAGCGCAAGAAGGGCCGTTCCCACCTCGGTGGGGACGGCCCTTCTTCTGTTCTCGGACACCGCACGGGGTGCACCGTTGTGATCGATCACGGACTCCTGCAAATCGCGTGACACCGGCCTTGTGCCCCTGTTTACTCGGTTTCGCCGAAGTCCAAAGCATTCCGAAGGGTTTCGGCGGTCATTGTTTGTGGCGTGTCACAGCTTTGTGACGCAGGGACTTGTCACAGTTCTGGCGAGTCGCCGACCGTGTCGCGTGAGATGAGCCACACTGATGCAAGCTCTACAGCCTGACTCGGGGAAGTTCTTACTGGGCGGTAAGCTCCCGTGTCGGTGCGGACACGTGCATGGGATACAGTGACACAACCCACATCCGGGTCGATGTGTACGAATTGTGGAGGTCAGCGTGGGAGTCGAGGTTTCGGTCGAGGGATTGACCAAGTCTTTCGGGGTACAGAAGATCTGGCAGGACGTGACGTTGACCCTGCCGAAGGGTGAGGTCAGTGCGCTCCTCGGTCCTTCCGGTACCGGCAAGTCGGTCTTCCTGAAGTCCTTGATCGGCCTCCTGCGTCCCGAACAGGGCAAGATATTCATCGACGGAACCGACATCCTGCAGTGCTCCTCCCGTGAGCTCTACGAGATCAGGAAGCTGTTCGGGGTGCTGTTCCAGGACGGCGCACTGTTCGGCTCGATGAACCTCTACGACAATGTCGCGTTCCCGCTCCGCGAGCACACGAAGAAGTCCGAGTCCGACATCCGCAAGATCGTCATGGAGAAGTTGGAACTGACGGGTCTGCTCGGTGCCGAGGACAAGCTGCCCGGCGAGATCTCCGGCGGTATGCGTAAGCGCGCCGGTCTCGCCCGCGCTCTGGTTCTCGATCCCGAGATCATCCTGGTCGACGAGCCGGACTCCGGCCTCGATCCCGTTCGCACTACGTACATCTCGCAGACCCTGATCGACATCAACGCCGAGATCGACGCCACGATCCTGATCGTGTCGCACAACATCAACCTCGCTCGGACGGTGCCCGACAACATCGGCATGCTCTTCCGTCGCCAGCTGGTCATGTTCGGCCCCCGCGAGGTGCTCCTGACGAGCGACGAGCCGGTAGTCAAGCAGTTCCTCAACGGAACGATGATCGGTCCGATCGGCATGTCGGAGGAGAAGGACGAGGCGCAGATGGCGCAGGAGCAGGCCATGGTCGACGCCGGCCACCACGCCGGCGGCGTCGACGACGTCGAAGGCATCGTGCCGCAGATGAAGGCCACTCCCGGAACTCCGGTGCGCGAAGCCGTCGGGCGTAGGCAGGAGCGCGTCCGCCAGATCATGCACACCCTGCCGCACAATGCCCAGGTTGCGATCCAGGAAAGCCTCGACACCACCGACCCGGGTCAGCGTTACCCCGCGTATGCAGACCAGCAGCAGGGTTACGACCAGCAGGGATACGACCACCAGGGTTACGACCACCAGGGTTACGACCACCAGGGTTACGACCAGCAGAGTTACGACCAGCAGGGTTACGGCGGGCAAGGTCATGATCAGCAGGGCTACCAAGCTCCAACACAAGGTTGGGGTCAATAGCAGACATGGGGGGATCGAAGAAGTCCACGTTCGCTCCGGCGAGCGCCGCTCTGACACAAGCCGGCAATATCGTCGAACTGTTCGTCGAGGTGGTTCGCAACACCTTCCGTAGGCCGTTCCAGTTCCGCGAGTTCATCGAGCAGGCCTGGTTCATCGCCAGCGTCACGATTCTGCCGACGGCGCTCGTCGCCATTCCGTTCGGCGCGGTCGTGGCGCTGCAGACCGGATCGCTCATCAAGCAGCTCGGTGCCGAGTCGTTCACGGGTGCGGCCAGCGTGCTCGCGGTCATCCAGCAGGGCAGTCCGATCGTGACCGCACTGCTGGTGGCCGGCGCTGCCGGTTCTGCTGTGACTGCAGACCTCGGCTCGCGCACCATCCGCGAGGAGATCGACGCCATGCGAGTGCTGGGTATCGACCCGGTACATCGTCTCGTCGTTCCCCGAGTGCTCGCGATGATCCTCGTCGCACTTTTGCTCAACGGCCTGGTCTCGGTCGTCGGCATCGCCGGCGGTTACTTCTTCAACGTGATCCTTCAGGGCGGCACCCCCGGTGCATATCTGGCGTCGTTCTCGTTTTTGGCCCAGCTGCCGGATCTGTATGTCGCCGAGGCGAAAGCAGCAATCTTCGGACTCATCGCGGGCATCATCGCCTCCTACAAGGGCCTCAATCCCAACCCCGGACCCAAGGGCGTCGGCGAGGCAGTGAACCAGACGGTTGTCATCACGTTCCTGCTGCTCTTCTTCGCCAACCTCATCCTGACCCTGGTCTATCTCCAGGTCGTCCCAGCGAAGGGAGCGTAACCGCGATGACGATCGCAAGAGGTCGCGGTGACCGCACGCTGATGCGCGTCAAGCGCGTCGGCAACGCCCCGCTCAACGTGCTCGACCGCGCAGGCGAGCAAATGTCGTTCTACCTGCGGGCCATCGGGTGGATTCCCAAGACCGCAGTGCATTACAAGAAGGAGGTGCTCCGCCTGCTGGCGGAGGTCACCTTCGGCAGCGGTGCGCTCGCCGTCATCGGTGGGACCATCGGCGTGATCGTGATGATGTCCGGCTTCACCGGCATCGTCGTCGGTCTACAGGGCTATGCAGCCCTCGAACAGCTCGGTAGCTCCGTGCTCACCGGATTCCTGTCCGCGTACGTCAACACCCGTGAGATCGCGCCGATTGTCGCAGGACTGGCACTCTCGGCCACCGTCGGCTGTGGTTTCACCGCCCAGCTCGGTGCCATGCGAATCTCCGAGGAGATCGACGCGCTCGAGGTGATGGCCGTACCCAGCGTGCCGTTCCTCGTGACCACCCGCATGATCGCAGGCTTCGTGGCCGTCATCCCGCTGTACATCGTCGGGCTGTTGGCGTCGTACGTCGCATCCCGAGGGATCAGCACCATTTTCAACGGGCAGTCCACGGGGTCCTACGACCACTACTTCAACCTCTTCCTACCTCCGGAAGACGTGTTGTATTCGTTCTTGAAGGTGCTGATATTCGCCTTCGTCCTGATCATGATCCACTGCTATTACGGCTACCACGCCTCTGGCGGACCGGCTGGTGTCGGCGTCGCAGTGGGCCGTGCCGTTCGTACCGCGATCGTCACGATCGCCGTACTGGACTTCTTCTTGAGCCTCGCCATCTGGGGCACGACCACCACAGTGAGGGTTGCGGGATGATCGACTCGCCGTCGCGACTGAAGCGAGTACTCCTCGGTTTGGCGTTCTTCCTGGTGCTCATCCTGTTCCTGGGGTGGAGCATCACGTCCTACAACAAGACGTTCAAAGATGTGGTGAAAGTCAGCCTCGAAACCGACTCGGTCGGCAACGCGCTGCCGATGAACGCGGATGTCAAGGTGCGCGGAATGATCGTCGGCGAGGTGCGCTCGGCGTCCACCGTCGACGGCGTCGTGACCTCGCAGCTCGCCATCGATCCGGACAAGGCACCGCTGATTCCGTCGAACGTGACGGCACGGTTGCTTCCCAAGACACTGTTCGGTGAGCGCTACGTCTCGTTGATCGTGCCCGAGAACGATGCGGCGTCGCCGATCTCCGAGGGCACGGTCCTCAAACAGGACACCAGCGGAAACGCCATCGAGGTCGGGCAGTTGCTCGACGGCTTGCTTCCACTGCTGCAGGCGATTCCGCCACAGGATCTGGCGAACACCCTCGGGTCGTTGGCGCAGGGCCTCAGCGGGCGCGGTGAGCAACTGGGCCAGACCATCGACAACCTGACGAACATCGTGTCGGGTCTGAACACGGAGTTGCCGAACATCCAGCAGACGTTGGTCGGGCTGGCCGACTTCTCGCAGACCTACGCAGACGCGGCACCGGACTTGGTCTCGGCGCTGGACAACTTGCGGACGACGGGCAACACCGTGGTCGAGCGGCAGTCCAGCCTCGACACGCTGTACGGCTCCCTGACCTCGGCGTCGTACACCACTGCGGACTTTCTACAGACCAACTCCGAGAACCTGATCGGATTGGCCGCGAACTCTCGGGAAGCGCTCGAGCTGCTGGCCGAGTTCTCCCCGACGTTCGGCTGCACGTTCACTTATTTCGCCGAAGGTGCCAGGCGCGGAAAAGTCGTACTCGGTGAGGGCGACGAGTACCCCGGCATCAACGTCTCCGCACCGTTCGTCAACCCGAAGGGTCGTTACTTGCCGAACCAGGACGAGCCGCGCTTGTTCGACGATCGCGGAGCCACCTGTTTCGAGCCCGCGGCGCCGGGGGAGTTCTTCCCGCAGTATCCGGGAGGCTCGATCAACGACGGTTCCTACCAGGTGCCGACCCGGAACCCGGGCCCGCAGGTGATCGAAGGACAGGGACCACCGAAGTCTGCCCAGAGTTCCATCGTTCCCGCCGTCTCCGCATCCGCGCAGCCGGCGAGCTACGAGGGCTCCGACTTCGAGCGCGACACTCTGGCCGTGATCTACGGACAGGCGAGTGGTGTTGCACCGGACAGTATTCCGTCGTGGGCGGCCGCTATCGGCGCACCGGCACTGAGAGGAGTGGAGGTGACCGTGCCATGAGAGGCCTTCTCGCGCCGATCATCAAGTTGGTCGTGTTCGCCGTGATTACGATCATTGCTACGGCCACCCTTGCCTTCACCATCGCCAATTCCAGCGGCGGCGGCGGCACCAAGTTCTCGGCTGTGTTCACGGACGTCACGTCTCTCAACGAGGGCGACGAGATTCGTATCGCGGGCGTTCGTGTCGGCCAGGTCGACAAGATCGAGATCGCCAACGAGCGCGAAGCCAAGGTGGACTTCACTCTGAGCAGTCGTGATTGGCTCCCGGCCAGTTCGACGGCGACCATCCGATTCCGGAACCTGGTGGGCCAGCGCTACATCGCCATCGAACAGGGTTCGGGAGATCAGGGTCGGAAGATCACCGACGGTGCCACCATTCCGTTGGAGCGGACCAAGCCTGCGGTGAACCTGACCACGCTCTTCGACGGCTTCCGCCCGCTGTTCACCACGCTCAGCTCCGATGACGTCAACAAGCTGTCGTACCAGATCATTCAGGTGTTCCAGGGGGAGTCGGGCACCATCAACGAACTGGTCACCAATACGGCGACCCTGACCAACACCGTCGCCGACAAGGATCAGGTCATCGGGCAGGTCATCACCAATCTGAACAACGTGTTGGAGACGGTGAACCAGAACGACGGGCAGCTCGACAGCCTGATCGTCAACACGCAGCAGCTCGTCTCGGGCCTGTCGGCCGACCGTGGTGTCGTCGGCTCCGCCGTGACGTCGCTCGCCGGCCTGACCAACGCGACCGCCGACCTGCTCGAGCCGACCAGGCCGTCGATCCAGGGTTCGGTGACTGCGTTGAACACGTTGGCCGAGACAGTCAACCGACGAAGCGACGACGTGGACACGGTCCTCGGAATTCTGCCCGTCAAACTCGAGAAGCTCATTCGCACGGCCCAGCAGGGATCCTGGTTCACCTTCTATCTGTGCGGTATCGACATCGTCGCCGGACCGGGTAGTTCGCCGAATCTGAATCTGCCGACCGGGCTGCCGACCGTCAACCAGCCGCTGTACACGAACTCCGCAGCGCGTTGCAAAGCTGGGGGGATCAAGCAATGAAATCTCGTCGTAGTCCGGCCACCATCGGTGCGCTAGGTATCGCAATCATCCTGCTCGCCACGATGTCGGTCTTCTTTCTCGACCGGCTCCCGATCATCGGTGCGGGTTCGGTGTACACCGCCGAGTTCAGCGAGGCAGCAGGGCTCAAGCCGCCCAACGAGGTCCGTATCGCGGGCGTGAAGGTCGGCAAGGTCACCGATGTGCGTCTCGACGGCGACCGGGTGCTCGTGGACTTCACGGTCAAGGACGCCTGGGTCGGCAACGAGTCGCGAGCGGCCATCGCCATCAAGACTGTGCTGGGGCAGAAATATCTGGCGCTCGACCCGAGCGGTCCGGAGACGTTGAGCCCCAAGGACCCGATTCCGCTCGAGCGCACCACGTCCCCGTACGACGTGATCGACGCGTTCTCCGCTGCGGCCTCGACCATCAGCGACATCGACACCGATCAGCTGGCGACGAGCATGCGGACCCTGTCCGAGGCGTTCTCCGAGACGCCTGCGAACATCCGTGCCTCGCTCGACGGTGTGACTCGGTTATCGCAGACCGTGGCCAGCCGTGACGAGGAACTGAAGAAGCTGTTCGAGGCCACCGGCGAGACCTCGAAGGTGCTGGCCGACCGCAACGAGCAGTTCAACCAACTGATCACCGACGCGGGCCCGCTTCTCGAAGAGCTCAACAATCGGCAGCAGGCCATCTCGCAGCTGCTCACCGGCACTCAGCGAGTGTCGCAAGAGCTGACCGGCCTGGTTCGCGACAACGAGGCCACCATCAACCCGATGTTGCAGCAGCTCAACGGCACCATCGAGATCCTGCAGCGCAACAACGACAACCTCGACCGTGCGCTGAAGCTGTACGAACCGTTCATTCGGCTGTACACGAACCTGACCGGCAACGGCCGGTGGATAGACATCACGCTGGCAAACCTCACACCGCCCGGAGTTCCGTTGATACCTGGTTACCGCCAGCCCTCGCTCGATACGTTGGCGGGGAACTGATGACAGACACGCAGACAGCACCGAGAAGCAAGAACAAGCTCGCGCTGATCGCCGTCGTCGTGACCGTGGCGCTCGTCCTCGCGGTCGCCGGCTGGTGGCTGTTCACCAGGGCCGGAACGACCAAGATCACCGCCTACTTCGACAAGTCGATCGGCATCTATTCCGGCTCGGAGGTGCGCGTGCTTGGCGTCAAGGTCGGTACGGTCGACTCCGTGACGCCGCAAGGCGAAGACGTGGAGGTCGTCCTCCGCGTCGACCGTGGGGTCGACATTCCTGTGGACGCAAAGGCCGTGCAGGTCACCCCGTCGCTCGTCGCCGACCGCTACGTCCAGGTTTCACCCGCCTACACCGGCGGCGACACCATGGCCGACGGCGCGACGATCGGTCGCGATCGCACCGCAACACCCGTCGAGGTCGACGAGCTGTACAAGTCCATCGACGACCTGTCCACCGCCCTCGGTCCGGACGGCGCGAACAAGGACGGCGCTCTCACAGATCTGGTCAACACCGGTGCAGCCAACCTCGACGGCAACGGTGAAGCGTTGGGCAACAGCATCACCCAGCTCTCGGCCGCCGGTCGAACGTTGAGTGACTCGCGCACCGACGTGTTCGACACGATCAAGAACCTGCAGACGTTCGTCAGCGCCTTGGCCGTCAACGATCAGCAGGTACGCAACTTCAACACCCAGTTGGCCGACCTGACCGGTTTCCTGTCGGGGCAGCGAGAGGACCTCGGAGCTGCACTCCAACAGCTGTCGGTCTCGCTCGGCGACGTGGCGACGTTCGTCGCGGACAACCGGACCCAACTGACCGATGCCGCGAACGGTCTCACGGTTCCGACGCAGACACTCGCCGACAACCGCGAGCAGCTGGTGCAAACGCTCACGTTGCTGCCGCTGGCCATCAGCAACCTGGTAAACGCCTACGACGCCGAGTCGGGAACGCTCGCCACGCGCGCCAATCTCCAGAACGAGACCCAGGATCCGCTCGGCACCCTGTGTCAGCTCATCGATCTCGGAAAGCTGGTTCCCGGTGATCCGCGCTTCGAAGCACTCGGTGCGCAGATTCAGCCGATCATCGATCAGTGCTCCAACATCACCACGATGATCCAGGCCCCGATCAAAGACCAGAACCGGATCGTGCTGCCGTTCGGCGTTCTCACCAACGACATCGAGCAGAACGTGTCCGTGCCGGGCACCGTGCCTGGCGTCGTCTCGCCCAGGCTCGGAAACAGCTCGATGCCCGGACTGGAGCAGTCGTACATCGGAGGTGGGGGACAGTGAGAGCCTCTGTGAATCGGAATCGAGCTCGAGTGAAGCGTTCTTTGGTGGTCGGAGCCGGTGCGTGCGTGGTGGCGCTGTCGGCCGGAGCATGCTCGTCGGCCGGCATCTACGCGATACCGCTGCCCGGCGGTGCCGACGTCGGTGAGAACCCGTTGAACCTGACGGTGCAGTTCGACGACGTACTGGACCTCGTCCCGCAGTCGACCGTGAAGGTCGACGGCGTCTCGGTCGGCCGCGTCGACTCGATAACGGTCCCGAACGACGGCTGGACCGCCGACGTCAACGTCATCTTGAACTCCGATGTCGACCTACCGGCGAACGCCACCGCCTCGGTTCAGCAGACCAACCTGCTCGGCGAGAAGTTCGTACAGCTCTCCGCGCCGGTGGGAGAACAGGAAACCGGCCGTCTGCAGAACGGTGACACGATCCCTCTCGATCGCACCCGCCATGCCACCGACATCGAGCAGGTCCTCGGTGCCCTGTCGCTGCTGCTCAACGGTGGCGGTGTCGGTCAGCTCTCGCCGATCGTCAAGGAACTGAGCACGGCGTTCGACGGTCGGGAAGGTAAGACCAAAGAGCTGTTGCAGCAGGCGAACTCGCTGATCGACGGACTCAATCAGCAGCGTGACGACATCACCCGCGCGATCGACGGTCTCGACACGCTCAGTGGGCGTGTCGCCACCCAGACCGACAAGATCGATGCCGTGCTCAACGACCTGCCGATTGCTACCGATGTTCTCGAGCAGCAGCGACCGCAGCTGACCGAGATGCTCGGCGCGCTCGACCGCCTCGGTGCCGTCGGCACCGACGTGATCAATCGATCCAAGGACGATCTGATCGCGGACCTGCGGGCACTGCGTCCGACATTGCAGGCCCTGGCCGATTCGGCTGACGACGTCGTGACCTCGCTCGCGGTGATCCCGACGTTGCCGTTCGCAGACGGCACCGAGAAGATCATCGAGGGCAACTCGGCCAACCTCTTCCTGTCGCTGGACCTGTCGATCGGAACGGCACTTCGTAACTTCGGTGTCGGAGAAGGCGATCCGGTGTACATCCAGCCCAAGTACGGCAACACACTCCCCGTGGTCGACCCGTCCAACCCGTACTACAACGGAAACGGACCGCGTCCGGGTTGGCCGACGATCTCGTTGCTGCCGTTGCCCCCGATCATCCCGTCACCGGTTCCCGGTCCGGGAGCACCGAACGCAGGCGCGAACCCTGCGCCTGCACCTGCACCATTCGACCCGTTGGCACCGTTGAATGATCTGCTCGAACAGTTCGGAGTTGGCCAATGAGATCGAAGCTCGTTCGGTACCAGTTGGTGATATTCGTCGTGATCGCCGTGCTCGGGTTGATCTACGTCGGCGGAAAGTACGTACGCCTGGACAACATGCTCGGGTTCGGGCAGTACGACGTGAAGCTCAATCTCGCCGACTCCGGTGGAATCTTCACCAATGCCGAGGTCACGTACCGGGGTGTGCCGGTAGGCACCGTCGGTGCCTTGCAGTTGACGCAGGACGGCGTTCAGGTGAATCTGAAGCTCGATGACGGCGGTCCGGATATCCCGGCGGACACGGAGGCCGTCGTCGCGAACAGGTCGGCGATCGGTGAGCAGTACGTCGATCTGCAGCCACGAACCGACCAGGGACCGTTCCTGGTCGACGGCTCCGAGATCGCGGTGGCCGACACCTCCACACCCGTTCCCGTGGAACAGGTGCTGGCCAACGCGAACACGTTGGTCCGGTCGGTGCCGCTCGACAACCTGACGAAGGTCGTCAACGAACTCGGTGTGGCGTTCGACGGCAAGGGCAGCGATCTGCAGTCCCTCGTCGATTCGCTCGGCAACATCTCCGAGGCGGGCAACGAGGCGCTGCCGCAAACCCTGGCATTGGTGCGTGATGCCGTGCCGGTGCTGAACACGCAGACCGAGCAGTCGGACCTCATCCGCCAGTTCAGTACGAGCCTGGATCAGGTGACCGCTCAGCTCAAGTCCAACGATCCCGACATTCGGCGTCTCATCGACACCGGAACCGCTGCAGGCGACCAACTCGGTGGTCTGATCACCGACGCCGGGCCGTCGTTGACGACCGACATCAACAACCTTGCTCTCGTCGCGGCTCAAGCGGAACCCCGCTATGTCGCTCTGCGGCCGTTCCTGACGTTCCTGCCCGCGCTCGGTGCCGGTATCTCGACGATCGTGCCGGACGACGGAACCATCCACCAGGGTCTGTTGCTCGAGACCAACAACCCACCGCCGTGCACCATCGGGTACGAGGGTTCGCAGGCGATCCTCGACGAGGAGAAGCGCAAGAACCCGAACTTCGATCCGACTCGGGAGAACTACCCGCTGAACCTCGACGCGAACTGTGCGACACCGCAGGGCAGCGTCACGGGCGTTCGTAGCGCGAACCGAATCGTCTTCGCCGATCCGGACGTTCCGCAGCCGTGGGATCTCAAGCCGAAGGTCGATCCCGACAAGCTCAACCTCAACCCCATCGCCACCCAGTTGGCACCGCTCATCGGCGTCACGCCGAAGTAGCGCCATCGAAAGAACTGCTGCTCAGCACTGTCATCGGGTCGAGAGCGGTTCGGCCGGATATTACCGAGTAGTAGGGTGAAAGTGTGAACTCGAGCACCGAAGCCCTGGAGTCCCCAGCGACTCCAGGGCGCAACAAGACAGCAAAAATTCTTCTTGCCGTCGTCACGGTGATCGCCGTGGCGGCACTCGCCGCAGCCGTGTTCTTCGGCTACGGCTGGGGCATTGCGTTGTTCGGGCAGAAGCCCACCGCTGATACCCGCGACGCCGCCCTCACCGGCGCACAGCAGGCTGCGGTCAACCTGAACACGGTCGACGCTGCCGACATCGATCAGTCGTTCGACAACATGAAGTCCTCGATCACCGGTGACTTGATGCTCAACGACCTCGAACAGACCCGCTCGGGCATCACCGATCAGGTTCGGCAGTCTGGTGCGAAGAGTGAGGCCGAGGTTCTGCACGGAGCGTTGACCGAGCTCAGCACGGACGAGCACACTGCTACCGCACTGGTTGTCGTCGCTACGACCACCACCTGGCCCGATCGTGTGGAGCGAAGCAAGCTCACGATGCGACTGGCCATGGAGGAGGTCGACGGGGTGTGGAAGACCAACAAGGTCGACCCCATCGGATCACGGATCTCACTCGACAATCCGAACACCAACCCCGTCATTCCGACCGATCCGGGTGCTACCGATCCGAACGCGGCCGACCCGAACGCGGCGGACCCCAGCACGGAAGCCACGCCGACTCCGCAGCCGGATTCCGGCGGCAACTGACGTCATCCGGCAGGGCTGTATTCCGTCTGTAGTGAAGTAAGTTTCGAAGGAGTTCTGTTAGTGCCTCCCCAGCGTCGCAAGATCGTTCCCCCCACCACCACCAGTAAGGTGCGCCGCAAGGTGGCAGGTACCGGAAAGTCGGCCGCTTCCACCCCGGATGCGACCGGCGTCGAAGGATCCGAGTCGACCGAGACGGCAGCGAGCACCCCGGCCGTCGAGAAAGCAGGCGCTGAAAAGTCCGGCGCTGAAAAGTCCGGCGCTGAAAAGTCTGGCTCTGCGAAGCCCAGCGCGGACAAATCCAGCCCTGCCAAGTCCAGCCCTGCCAAGTCCAGCCCTGCGAAGCCCTCGCTCTCCAAGGCCGGTGCCGCCGAGACCTCGTCCGACGAGAAGACCGATCCGGTGACCCCAGAGGTCTCCGAGGATTCGGAGACGGTCGAATCACCCGCGGCGTCTTCCGGCGGGTCGAAGTCGGGGATCGGCTACAAGCACGTGATCATCGTTGCGGTGATCGCTGTTGTACTCGGCGCTTTTGCGACTCTCGCGTGGTTCAAGCCCTTCGCCACGATCGACAACGAAGCGTGGGTGGATTCCGCGGCCACGCAGGAGGTCACCTCGGCGGCAACCGATGCACTGCAGACGCTCTACACGTACAAGGCCGAGACGATCGATTCCGATTTCGACGCGGCTCGCGCGGTGCTCAACCAGTCGATGCTCGACGAGTTCAACTCCACCGCGGATACAACCAAAGCGGCTGTGGTGCAGACGGATACGGGCACCGAGGCCATGGTCACCGACATCGGGGTGACCCTGCTACAGGGCGACAAGGCCGAGCTGCTCGCAAACGTGAACATCAGCGCCACGCAGAACGGATCCGCGTCGGGAAGCGCCGAGGGCCCCTTGACGGTCAACATGGAGAAGATCGACGGTACGTGGAAGCTGTCCGCCATCGACGACCAGTAATACCGGAAACGGTTTCGGCCAGCTCTTCGATCAGGCCCCGTTCGACGCAGACCACTGCTCGGACGGGGCTTTTTCGTGCGCTTCTCGCCCATCTGTCGCGTGCGTGCGTGCGAGTTAACATCGCGATTGCGTCCTGGCTTGGGACGAGCCCTGGTTGCTCGGGACAACCATTCGACGCTCGACAGCCAGGGATGGATCCGATGAATACGGAGCAAACTGGTCATGACCGACACAACTATCGACTTTTCCGTGCTGGAATCGAGGTCCGGTCGTTCGGGCTTCGCCGAGAACGTGAATCCCGAACTGTACCGATTGTTGTCTGCGCTGAATCTCGATCGTGAGTATGTTCGCGGCGACGGGACCGTGCTGTTCGACGCAGTGGGCCGTCGCTATCTCGATTTCGCGGGGGCATACGGTGCCCTTCCTTTCGGACACGGCCCCACCCCGATCTGGCAGGCAATCAACGATGTTCGCTGCAGCGGGGAGGCCATCTTCGTGCAGCCTTCGGTGCTGACGGCGGCCGGTGAATTGGCACATGAGTTGGGGCGCATCGCTCCCGGAGGGTTGACCCGAACGACGTTCGTCAACAGTGGTACCGAGGCGACGGAGGTGGCGCTCAAGATCGCTCGGGCACATACCGGGCGGCTCGGTGTGTTGACCACTGGGAACAGCTTTCACGGCAAGACGCTGGGAGCGCTGTCCGCGACCGGAAATATCGAGTATCAAAGCGGATTCGGGGCACCGGTCGAAGGGTTCGATCACATAGTTTTCGGTGATTCCGATGCGCTCGATGCGGCCCTGTCCGCTGCGCCGGGGCACTACGCGGTGTTCCTGGTCGAGCCGATCCAGGGTGAGGGGGGAGTGGTCTGCCCACCGGACGGTTACCTGCACCGGGTGCGGGAAATCTGCGACCGGCACGGGGTGCTGTTGGCGTTCGACGAGGTCCAGACCGGGCTCGGCCGGACCGGGCGGATGTTCGCGTGCGAACACGAGGGCGTCGTACCGGACATCGTGACTCTCGCGAAGGCACTGGGCGGCGGAATCGTGCCGGTGGGTGCGGTGCTGTGTGCTCCGAAATTGGTGGACGAAGGGTTCGCGCTGCGGCACACCTCGACGTTCGCAGGCAACGCGTTGGCCGCGCGGGTGGGCCTCGCGGTCGTCGACGAACTGACTCGGGACGACTGCGCGGTGGTGACGAACGCAGCGGTGCTCGGTCGGCAGTTGAAAACAGACCTGACGGCTCTGGCCGAGAAGTATCCGTCGGTGATCACCGATGTTCGCGGGCGCGGCCTGCTGCTCGGGATCGAGTTCAGCGCGGACCTGAACTTTGTCGGCCGGCAATCGCTGCTGGGTTCCATTGCCGAGCAACGCAATCTGACTGCGGTGATCTGCTCCTATCTCCTCAACGTCGAGGGTATCCGAGTGGCTCCGACGCTGTTCGGTACCAGGGTGATTCGCATCGAGCCTCCGCTGACTGTGACGGCAGTGCAGTGCACACGCCTGGTGGCGGCACTGGATCGGGCGCTCGGGTATGCGGCGATGGGGGACTTGGACGGATTGTTCGGGCACCTGTTGGGGCGGCCGACCGTCGCCACTCCACCTGCGCTTGCTGCGCTGCGTCCGGGGCGGACCCCCGACATCGACGTTCGACCCTCGGATCGCCGGTTCGCCTTTGTCGCTCACCCTCTGGATCTGGGGTTCTTCGCCGCGTTCGACCCTGCCCTCGAGGTGTTCGATCATGCCGAGCGACAGGATCTGCTCGAGCGTTTCGCCGCGTCGACGTCCGAGCTCGACCCGGCCTCGTTCGTCATCGGCAGCGGCCGCGTCATCGGCGGTGGGGAGGCAACTGCTCACGGTGACCTGATCGGCTTGCCCTACACCTCCGAGCAACTGCTGCGATTGCCTGCCGAACAGGCGTTGCGTGTGGTGGGCGGTGCCGTGGACCTGGCGATCTCCCGCGGTGCCACGGTGGTGGGATTGGGCGGTTATTCGTCGGTGATCACCGGGAACGGGTTGGGCCTCGGCGTGACAACGCGGCCGATCACGACCGGAAACACCTTCACGGCCGCGGCGAGTCTACGGGCGGTACGACGCGTATGCCGCGAACGCGGAATCGATGTCGGCCGGGCTCGGGTGACGATTCTCGGTGCTGCCGGAGCGATCGGCCGGACCATCGGCAGGCAATTGGCCGGCGAGGTCGGCAGCATCGCATTGGTCGGCAGGCGGGGCGAGAGCTCGGTGATCGCGCCGAAGCTGTGGGCGGCGGCGCAGGAGATGGTGGCCGGTGCGAGAGCGGGTTCCGGCTCGGGGGATCTGGCCGGTGCTGTGGCCGCGGTCGATGGCGACATCGATGACCTGATCCGGTCGCGGCACATCGAGTTCTTCACCGATCCTGTTGCTGCGGTACGGGATTCGTTGATCGTGATCGCAGCCACGTCGGCACCGCATGCGTTGATCGATCCGACGGATCTGATGGAGGGTGCCATCGTCTGCGATGTTGCGCAGCCACCGAACATCGGCCGCGACGTGCGCGGTGAGCGGCCGGATGTGACCGTGTTCGACGGCGGCATCGTTCGGGTGCCGTCGGGTTCGGATTTCGGGTTGACCTACGGGTTGGCTCCCGGCCTGACATACGCCTGTATGGCCGAGACGATGCTGATCGCGTTGTCGGGCGAGTTCGAGCTCCGCAGTATCGGTACCAGTCTCGACGGTGACAGCGTCGAGCGGCTGGGTGAGTTGGCCGATATACATGGGTTCGCGCTCGCCGAGGCGACGCGGTGGCGCGACGGCGGTCGGTAGTCGACCGGGCCCGGGGTCTGCGGAAGGCAGTGGACCCCGGACCCGTCCTCGCTGGTGTCGACGGGTCGACATCACCGGTGGGAGGTCGCGAGCGTGTACGACGAATTCGCTGTACCTCTTGACGAAGGAAGACGCAGGGGTCACTCTTGTCGTGAAGGAGCACCCCCGTGGGGACGATCGCATGCGATCGTCTTCCGTCGCTTTCAGGTCGCCAGCCATCGAGGTCGCCGCAGCTTTTCGTTCGATCCGCAGTTGTCTGTTCGCCCGCAGTGGTCGGATGTGATGTGCATCTGCGCGTTCGACACGCTGTTGCCGACTCGGCGCGTGATTCGATCTCGGGTGCTACTTTTGATGCCCCCATTGCGCTGTGCGCACATTTGGGGTACCTTTGGACGTTGCGCTGGCTGCCTCCTGTCCACCTCTCGATCGCTGTTTCCCGAAGCCTCGTTTTCGGGCCGCTGTGATGGGGATTCGGTCTGGTTGCGACCAGCCGAAATTCGCCCCACATATAGCAAACAGATACAGCGGCGGTCGCCATGTCGTTTCGGTTGACAGAACGGCGCGACCCGCGTGAGGTGCTGGAAGGACGCATCTTGGCAGTCTCTAGCCAGACCAAGGCAGTTGTCGGAACACCGGGAGCCCCGAGGAGGGTTTCGTTCGCGAACATTCGCGAGCCGTTGGAGGTACCCGGTCTCCTCGATGTACAGACGGATTCGTTCGAGTGGCTGGTAGGTGCGCAGAGTTGGCGTGACCGTGCCGCCGCCCGCGGAGACAGCAGTGTCTCCGGCGGACTCGAGGACATCCTGACCGAGCTCTCTCCGATCGAGGATTTCTCGGGCTCGATGTCGCTCTCCTTCTCCGACCCACGATTCGACGAGGTCAAGGCCTCGACCGATGAGTGCAAGGACAAGGACATGACGTACGCAGCTCCGCTGTTCGTCACGGCCGAGTTCATCAACAACAACACCGGTGAGATCAAGAGCCAGACGGTCTTCATGGGTGATTTCCCGATGATGACCGACAAGGGCACCTTCATCATCAACGGCACCGAGCGCGTCGTCGTTTCGCAGCTGGTGCGTTCTCCGGGCGTCTACTTCGATCATTCGATCGACAAGACCACCGAGAAGGATCTGCACAGCGTCAAGGTCATCCCCGGACGTGGTGCATGGCTCGAGTTCGACGTCGACAAGCGCGACACCGTGGGCGTCCGTATCGACCGTAAGCGTCGTCAGCCCGTCACGGTGCTGTTGAAGGCTCTGGGTTGGTCCACCGAGCAGATCACCGAGCGCTTCGGCTTCTCCGAGATCCTCATGGCCACGCTGGAGAAGGACAACACCGCAGGTACCGACGAGGCTCTCCTCGACATCTACCGCAAGCTGCGTCCGGGCGAGCCGCCGACCAAGGAGTCGGCGCAGACCCTGCTGGAGAACCTGTTCTTCAAGGACAAGCGTTACGACCTCGCTCGCGTCGGTCGCTACAAGATCAACAAGAAGCTCGGCCTCAACGCGGGTCAGCCGATCGTGGCATCGACCCTCACCGAGGAAGACATCGTCGCGACCATCGAGTACCTGGTGCGTCTGCACGCAGGTGAGACCTCGATGACCGCACCCGACGGCGTCGAGGTTCCGGTCGAGGTCGACGACATCGACCACTTCGGCAACCGTCGTCTGCGTACCGTCGGCGAGCTGATCCAGAACCAGATCCGCGTGGGCCTGTCCCGCATGGAGCGCGTCGTGCGCGAGCGGATGACGACTCAGGACGTCGAGGCGATCACGCCGCAGACCCTGATCAACATCCGTCCCGTCGTGGCTGCGATCAAGGAGTTCTTCGGAACCTCCCAGCTCTCGCAGTTCATGGACCAGAACAACCCGCTGTCGGGTCTGACGCACAAGCGTCGCCTGTCGGCACTGGGACCCGGCGGTCTCTCTCGTGAGCGCGCCGGCCTCGAGGTCCGCGACGTTCACCCTTCGCACTACGGCCGCATGTGCCCCATCGAGACCCCGGAAGGCCCGAACATCGGCCTGATCGGATCGCTCTCGGTGTACGCACGGGTCAATCCGTTCGGCTTCATCGAGACCCCGTACCGCAAGGTCGTCGACGGCCAGGTGACCGACGAGGTCGATTATCTGACTGCCGACGAGGAGGATCGCCACACGCTCGCGCAGGCGAACTCTCCCGTCGACGATTCGGGCCGCTTCACCGAGGACAAGATTCTCGTTCGTCGTAAGGGTGGAGAGGTCGAGTTCGTCTCGTCCGACGACATCGACTACATGGACGTCTCGCCTCGGCAGATGGTCTCGGTCGCCACCGCGATGATCCCGTTCCTCGAGCACGACGACGCCAACCGTGCCCTGATGGGCGCGAACATGCAGCGTCAGGCCGTTCCGCTGGTGCGGAGCGAGGCTCCGATCGTCGGTACCGGCATGGAGCTGCGCGCCGCTGTCGATGCAGGCGATGTCGTCATCTCGGAGAAGACCGGTGTCGTCGAAGAGGTTTCCGCCGATTACGTCACGGTCATGGCCGACGACGGATCACGTAAGACCTACCGGATGCGCAAGTTCGCGCGCTCCAACCAGGGCACGTGCGCCAACCAGCGTCCGATCGTGGACGAGGGACAGCGCGTCGAGTCCGGTCAGGTCCTCGCCGACGGCCCCTGCACCGAGAACGGTGAGATGGCACTCGGCAAGAACCTGCTGCTGGCGATCATGCCGTGGGAGGGCCACAACTACGAGGACGCGATCATTCTGTCGCAGCGCCTCGTGGAAGAGGACGTCCTGACCTCGATTCACATCGAGGAGCACGAGATCGATGCTCGCGACACCAAGCTCGGTGCCGAGGAGATCACTCGGGACATCCCGAACGTCTCCGACGAGGTCCTCGCGGATCTGGACGAGCGCGGCATCATCCGCATCGGTGCCGAGGTTCGTGACGGCGATGTGCTGGTCGGCAAGGTCACGCCGAAGGGCGAGACCGAGCTGACCCCCGAGGAGCGCCTGCTGCGCGCCATCTTCGGTGAGAAGGCTCGCGAGGTTCGCGATACCTCGCTCAAGGTTCCGCACGGCGAGAACGGAAAGGTCATCGGCATCCGCGTGTTCTCGCGTGATGACGACGACGATCTGCCTCCCGGCGTCAACGAGCTGGTCCGCGTCTACGTCGCCCAGAAGCGCAAGATCCAGGACGGCGACAAGCTCGCAGGCCGCCACGGCAACAAGGGCGTCATCGGCAAGATCCTCCCGCAGGAGGACATGCCGTTCCTGCCCGACGGCACCCCGATCGACATCATCCTCAACACCCACGGTGTGCCGCGTCGTATGAACATCGGTCAGGTCCTGGAAACCCACCTGGGTTGGATCGGCAAGACCGGTTGGAACGTGCAGATCGCCACGGACGGGACGAAGCCCGATTGGGCCGAGCGCCTGCCCGAGGAGATGTTGGCCGCTCCGGCCGACAGCAACATCGCCACCCCGGTGTTCGACGGTGCCAAGGAAAATCAGCTCGCCGGCCTGCTGGAGAGCACGATTCCCAACCGCGACGGCGAGCAGATGGTCGGTTCCGACGGAAAGGCCACGTTGTTCGACGGCCGCTCCGGCGAGCCGTTCCCGTACCCGGTGTCGGTGGGCTACATGTACATCATCAAGCTGCACCACTTGGTCGACGACAAGATCCACGCTCGTTCGACCGGGCCGTACTCGATGATCACGCAGCAGCCCCTCGGTGGTAAGGCCCAGTTCGGTGGACAGCGCTTCGGTGAGATGGAGTGCTGGGCCATGCAGGCCTACGGTGCCGCGTACACGCTGCAGGAGCTTCTCACCATCAAGTCGGACGACGTCGTCGGCCGCGTGAAGGTGTACGAGGCGATCGTCAAGGGCGAGAACATTCCCGAGCCCGGCATTCCCGAGTCCTTCAAGGTGCTCCTCAAGGAGCTCCAGTCGCTGTGCCTGAACGTGGAGGTGCTGTCTTCCGACGGCGCTGCCATCACGATGGCCGACGGCGACGACGAGGACCTCGAGCGTGCCGCAGCCAACCTGGGAATCAACCTTTCCCGCAACGAAGCTGCGACGGTCGACGATCTCGCTCAGTAGTTCTGTGATCCCCGTGCCTGCGTCACCGCAGGCACGGGGGTGATCACGCTTTTTCTGATTCGGTATCACAACACCCATAACGGGGAAAGGAAGTTACGTGCTCGACGTCAACTTCTTCGATGAACTTCGCATTGGCCTTGCCACTGCGGACGACATCCGTCAGTGGTCCTACGGCGAGGTCAAGAAGCCGGAGACCATCAACTACCGCACGCTCAAGCCCGAGAAGGACGGCCTCTTCTGCGAGAAGATCTTCGGCCCCACCCGGGACTGGGAGTGCTACTGCGGCAAGTACAAGCGCGTCCGCTTCAAGGGCATCATCTGTGAGCGCTGTGGCGTCGAGGTCACTCGCGCCAAGGTGCGTCGTGAGCGCATGGGCCACATCGAACTGGCAGCTCCCGTCACGCACATCTGGTACTTCAAGGGTGTGCCCTCGCGTCTGGGCTACCTGCTCGACCTGGCTCCGAAGGATCTCGAGAAGATCATCTACTTCGCTGCCTACGTCATCACCACGGTCGACGACGAGCTCCGCCACAACGAGCTCTCCACGTTGGAGGCCGAGATGGAGGTCGAGAAGAAGGCCGTCGCAGATCAGCGCGACGCCGATCTCGAGGCTCGCGCGCAGAAGCTCGAAGCCGACATCGCCGAGCTCGAAGCCGAGGGTGCCAAGTCCGATGTGCGCCGCAAGGTCAAGGACGGTGGCGAGCGCGAGATGCGTCAGCTCCGTGACCGCGCGCAGCGTGAGCTCGATCGTCTCGAAGAGATCTGGACCACCTTCACCAAGCTGGCTCCCAAGCAGCTCATCGTCGACGAGCTCATCTACCGCGAGCTCATCGACCGGTACGGCGAGTACTTCACCGGTGCCATGGGTGCCGAGTCGATCCAGAAGCTCATGCAGAACTTCGACATCGACGCCGAGGCCGAGTCTCTTCGCGAGACCATCCGCAGTGGCAAGGGTCAGAAGAAGCTGCGCGCGCTCAAGCGTCTGAAGGTCGTCGCTGCGTTCCAGGCCGGCCGTAACTCGCCGATGGGCATGGTTCTCGACGCCGTCCCGGTCATCCCGCCGGAGCTTCGTCCGATGGTGCAGCTCGACGGTGGACGTTTCGCGACGTCCGACCTCAACGATCTGTACCGCCGCGTGATCAACCGCAACAACCGCCTCAAGCGTCTGATCGATCTCGGTGCCCCCGAGATCATCGTCAACAACGAGAAGCGGATGCTGCAGGAGTCGGTCGACGCCCTGTTCGACAACGGCCGTCGTGGACGTCCGGTCACCGGACCTGGCAACCGCCCGCTCAAGTCGCTGTCCGATCTGCTCAAGGGCAAGCAGGGTCGTTTCCGTCAGAACCTGCTCGGAAAGCGAGTCGACTACTCGGGCCGTTCGGTCATCGTGGTCGGCCCGCAGCTCAAGCTGCACCAGTGTGGTCTGCCGAAGCTGATGGCTCTCGAGCTGTTCAAGCCGTTCGTGATGAAGCGTCTGGTCGATCTCAACCACGCGCAGAACATCAAGTCGGCCAAGCGCATGGTCGAGCGTCAGCGTCCGCAGGTGTGGGATGTCCTCGAAGAGGTCATCGCCGAGCACCCCGTGCTGCTCAACCGTGCACCTACCCTGCACCGTCTGGGCATCCAGGCGTTCGAGCCGCAGCTGGTCGAGGGCAAGGCCATCCAGCTGCACCCGCTCGTGTGTGAGGCGTTCAACGCCGACTTCGACGGTGACCAGATGGCCGTCCACCTCCCGCTGTCCGCCGAGGCTCAGGCCGAGGCGCGCGTGCTGATGCTGTCCTCGAACAACATCCTCTCGCCTGCATCGGGTCGTCCGCTCGCCATGCCGCGTCTGGACATGGTGACGGGTCTGTACCACCTGACGCGTCTGGACGTCGGTGCTGTCGGCGAGCGTGCCGACGCCAAGACCGACACGGCCGAGTTCGGGGCGTACTCCTCCCCGGCCGAGGCTCAGATGGCGGTGGACCGTGGATCGTTGTCGGTGCAGTCGCAGATCCGCGTTCGTCTCACCACGCAGCGCCCGCCGCGTGACATCGAGAGCGAGCTGTTCCCCGACGGTTGGAATCGCGGCGACGCGTGGACCGCGGAGACCACTCTGGGACGCGTGATCTTCAACGAGCTGCTTCCGGCGGACTACCCGTTCGTCAACGAGCAGATGCCGAAGAAGCGTCAGTCGACCATCATCAACGATCTCGCCGAGCGTTACCCGATGATCGTCGTCGCGCAGACCGTCGACAAGCTCAAGGACGCGGGCTTCTACTGGGCCACGCGTTCGGGTGTGACCATCTCGATCTCCGACGTGCTCGTGCCGCCGGAGAAGCCGCAGATCATGGAGACCTTCGAGGCTCAGGCCGATCAGATCGAGAAGAAGTACCAGCGTGGCGCACTCGACAAGGTCGAGCGCAACTCCGCACTGGTCAAGATCTGGCAGGACGCGACCGAGCAGGTCGGTAAGGCCATGGAGGCGCACTTCCCCGACGACAACCCGATCCCGATGATCGTGAAGTCCGGCGCCGCCGGAAACATGACTCAGGTTCGCTCGCTCGCCGGTATGAAGGGCCTGGTGACCAACCCGAAGGGTGAGTTCATCCCGCGTCCGATCAAGTCTTCCTTCAAGGAAGGCCTGACGGTCCTCGAGTACTTCATCAACACGCACGGTGCTCGTAAGGGTCTGGCCGATACGGCGCTTCGTACCGCCGACTCGGGCTACCTGACGCGTCGTCTGGTCGACGTCTCGCAGGATGTCATCGTTCGGGAAACCGACTGTGGCACCGAGCGCGGCATCGTGACGACGATCGCCGAGAAGACGCCCGACGGCAAGATGATTCGCGACGCTCACGTCGAGACCAGCACGTACGCCCGCACGTTGGCGAACGACGCTGTCGACGAGAACGGCACGGTCATCGTCGCTCGCGGACACGATCTCGGTGACCCGGCCATCGACGCGCTGCTCGCTGCGGGCATCACCTCGGTCAAGGTTCGCTCGGTGCTCACCTGCACCACCGGCACCGGCGTCTGCGCCACCTGCTACGGCCGCTCGATGGCCACCGGCAAGCTGGTCGACATCGGTGAGGCCGTCGGTATCGTTGCCGCACAGTCCATCGGTGAGCCCGGTACTCAGCTGACCATGCGTACCTTCCACCAGGGTGGTGTCGCCGGAGATGACATCACCGGTGGTCTGCCTCGCGTGCAGGAGCTGTTCGAGGCACGTGTGCCGAAGGGCAAGGCTCCGATCGCGGACGTGTCGGGACGCATCCAGCTCGAGGACGGCGATCGTTTCTACAAGATCACCATCGTCCCGGACGACGGCGGCGAAGAGGTTGTCTACGACAAGCTCTCCAAGCGTCAGCGTCTGCGCGTGTTCAAGCACGACGACGGCACCGAGCGCCTGCTGGCGGACGGTGACCACGTCGAGGTCGGCCAGCAGCTGATGGAAGGTGCTGCCGATCCGCACGAGGTGTTGCGCGTGATGGGTCCCCGTCAGGTGCAGATCCACCTGGTCAACGAGGTCCAGGAGGTGTACCGGTCGCAGGGTGTGTCGATTCACGACAAGCACATCGAGACCATCGTGCGCCAGATGCTCCGTCGCGTGACGATCATCGACAGCGGCTCCACCGAGTTCCTGCCCGGTTCACTGACCGAGCGCAGCGAGTTCGAGTCGAGCAACCGTCGCGTCGTCTCCGAGGGCGGCGAGCCCGCAGCCGGACGTCCGGTCCTGATGGGTATCACCAAGGCGTCGCTGGCCACCGATTCGTGGCTCTCGGCTGCGTCCTTCCAGGAGACCACTCGTGTGCTCACCGATGCGGCGATCAACACCCGCAGCGACAAGCTCATCGGTCTCAAGGAGAACGTCATCATCGGTAAGCTCATCCCGGCTGGTACCGGCATCAACCGGTACCGGAACATCACGGTGCAGCCGACCGAGGAGGCACGTGCCGCGGCTTACGCGGTGCCGTCGTACGACGATCAGTACTACAGCCCGGACGGCTTCGGCCAGGGAACCGGCGCTGCAGTGCCGCTCGACGACTACGGTTTCTCCAACGAATACCGCTAGAGCGACTCCGTCGCACAGCTGACAGGGCCCCGCATCGACTTCGGTCGATGCGGGGCTCTGTCGTTTCGAGAGAGCAGCGGTGAGTTTTGCTTGCCACTCGGGTCGGTAACGGTATGACTGAACAATCCAGCACCATCGCGAACATCGGCGTGGCCATGTTCACCGTCGCAGACCAGGACGCCGCTCTCGAGTTCTATTCACGCGTACTCGGCTTCGAGATTCGCGGAGATCTGCGCTTCGGACCCGAGGGCGAGAATCGTTGGTTGGAGGTGGCACCTCCCGGTTCGACGGCGCGTCTGGCCCTCAATCCGCCGATGGGGGGCACGCCCGGTGGCGGGTCCATCGGCGTCGAGACTGCCGATGTCGCGGCCGAGCATGCGCGGTTGAGTGCTCTCGGCGACGTCGATCTCGACGATTTCATGGAGGAGGTGGACGGTGTGCCGCCGATGTTCGCCCTTCGCGATCCCGACGGTAACTCGATCTGGGTCGTGCAGGCCTGACGGATCTGCCGGGATGTTTCTGATCGACGACGGCGAAGGTGGTGCGTCGATTGTTGTCCGGTCGCCCACCTCAATCACGAGGAGGTCGTTCATTCGTGGTGGCAGACGGCCTCGAGGTCGATGCCGTTGAGGTCGCGCACGAATGATCCGTAGTACGTCGCGTGGTACTCCGGCTGTAGTCCCGGTGGCCGGAGCTCGATCGCTCCTGCTGCCAGGGCCGCGGCGTGGAATGCATCGACCGTGGCTCGGTCTTGTGCACTGAACGCGAGATGGGTGTGCGGTCCGATAGCCGACTCCGGTGCGTCGACGATCCAGAAGAAGGGCTTCACCTGAGCCCAACCGAATGCGATCATGGCGAGCTGGTTCGCCTCGGGAGTGTGCGGTACCCGCATGATCTCGGTGATCCCGAGCGGTTTCAGTGCAGCACCGTAGAACTCGGCGCTGGCGGCGAGATCGGCTACGCCGATGTTGAGGTGGTCGATTTGGGATCCGGTGCGGTCGGTGTTCGTCATGCGTTCGAGTTTTGCCGAGATCGCGGACGAGTTCGGTCCTGAATGGGTTGGATCGGTCGTGTTCACCTCGGCGTCGAGTCGATGACGGTCGGAGTTTGCCCGGGCACGACAGTCTCGAACAATGGTGAGACGGGGTAACGAGATACGGATCGGGCGGGACATCTCTCTACGGGCGGGGGCCACGCGCCGACAGTTTTTGACGTGGAGTGCGTTGGTCGGGGCACTGGCGTTCACTCCCGAACTCGCGGGCGCGACGGCACACGCGCAGTCGGTTGTGACCCCCGACTACCCGTTCCGACTCGGCGTTGCCTCGGGTGATCCGCTGCCCGATTCGGTGGTGCTGTGGACCAGGCTTGCCACCGATCCTTTTGCGCCGCTGGGCGGAATGACCCCTGGCGTGGTGCCGGTACGGTGGCAGATCGCAGCGGACGAGAGATTCGCGAACATCACCCGCGAGGGGATCGAACTCGCCACCGAGTTCGACGGCTGGTCGATTCACGTCGACGTCCGAGGTCTCGATTCCGCTCGCGAGTACTTCTATCGTTTCCTCGTCGGACCGCACGCCAGTCCGGTGGGGCGCACCAAGACTGCGCCGGCGGTGGGGCAGCCGCTCGCGAGGCTCGATTTCGCCTGGGCATCGTGCCAGAAATGGGAGGACGGCTACTTCGGCGCGTACCAGGACCTGGCGGCGTCGAACCTGGACGTGGTGTTCTTTCTGGGCGACTACATCTACGAGTACGCGATCAAGGACCAGGGCGCGCGTCAGGGACAGCCGCGCACCGAGTCGGCGGCGCGCGAGACCATGGTGCTCTCCGATTACCGTGATCGGTACGCCCTGTACAAAGCCGACGAGAATCTGGCTGCTGCGCATGCGTCGGCGCCGTTCGTCTCGACGTTCGACGACCACGAGGTGGACAACAACTGGGCCTCGCAGATCAGCCAAGACAACGATGATCCGCGAGAGTTCCTGCTACGCAGAGCCGATGCGTTCAAGGCGTGGTGGGAGAACACTCCGGTTCGTGCGAACCTGAAGCCCGTCGGCCCGGACATGAAGGTCTACCGCCGGTTCACCTTCGGCGATCTGGTGGACTTCTCGGTGCTGGACACGCGGCAGTACCGCAGCGACCAGGCGCACGGGGACGGCGAGCATGCGCAGGACGCCGAGACTGCCGACCCGTCGCGCACCATTACCGGTGCGGCACAGGAACAGTGGATTCTGGACGGCTTCGCATCACCGTCGACCTGGAACTTTCTGGCGCACCAGACGGTCATCTCCGATCTGGCGCGGGGAATCGGCAGTGAACGCAAGGTCGGTATGGATCCGTGGAGCGGGTACGAGGCCTCGCGTCACCGAATCCTCGACGGTGCCCGGGATCGCGGTACGAAGAACGTGGCGTCCATCGTCGGCGATATCCACCGCACGATCGTCTCGGAACTGCGTCGCGACTACCAGGATGGGGTCTCACCGGTGCAGGGCGTCGAGATTGCGACCACGTCCATCGCGTCGGGCAAGGACGGTGCCGATGTGGACTCCGCCGGTGCGGCGATCGCCGAGGCCTCGCCGCACGTCAAGTACGGCAACGCCCGGCGCGGCTATCTCCGTAGCACGCTGACGAACACCGAATGGCATTCGGAGGTCCGGGTTCTCGATGCGGTGTCGACGCCCGGCAAGCCGGTTCGCACCGCCGCAGCCGTCACCGTCCCCGAGGGCCGTCCCGAGATTCAGTTGGGTTGATGCCGACGGTCACTGACGAATGGCGAACATCGGCATCGCCAGACCGAGCAGCATCACGGTGAACAGGAACCATGCCGCGCCCTGCCAGACCGGCCACGTGCCACCGGCGCGATAGGACCTGTAGCCCAACGCCAGAGCACCGATGCCGCCGAGGAAGCACACCGCAGGGACCGATGCGGCCAAGAACGGATTCGTGCGGTCGACGGCGAGGAACACCGCGGTCAGCGTCGCGGCCACCGCCACCATGCCCGCGCAGTATCCCGCCGCTCTGCGGATGGCAACAGGGTCATTCCAGCGCTTTTCGACGTCGCGGTCGGCAATTGTGCGTTCGGTCGGATCGTCGTCGTTCATACCTGTGGGCTACCCGTTCGGTGCGGGTCTACCCACGTCGGACGGTCAGCGCCCGTCGGAGATGATCTGCGCGACGTTGCGTTCGGCGAGCGCGGTGATGGTCAGTGACGGGTTGGCTGCTCCCGTGCTGCCGGGGATCAGCGCACCGTCGACGACGTAGAGCCCGGGGTGGCCCTTGACTCGGCCGTACCCGTCGGTGACGTCGCCGAGTACCGCGCCGCCGAGTGGGTGGGCGGTGAAGGTGTCGTCGACATCGCGGGTGAAGGGCTCGGCCGCGACGAGGGTTCCGCCGGCCTGAGCCATCCGATTCTGTACGGCGCGTAGGGATTCGACGGTGTCGCGACTGCCGCCCTTGGGCCAGTTCAGGGTCAAACGGTCGGTGGCAGAATCGAATCCGAAATTACCGCGCAGCGGGTCGATGGTCATACCGAGCGAGCCGATGAAGCCGAGATTGACCGGAACGCCTGGGACGTACCAGTTCTCGACGGTCAGCGGAAGGCCGGTGTCGTCGACGATGCGGGAGGCGCACGGCGCTCCCTGCGGTCCGGCGGACATCGGGCCGAGCGATCGTGTCATCGAGGCGTCGCCGTTGGTACCCCAGCCGGTGCCGACGAATTCGTTCAGGTTCCCCAGCGCTCCGGTGGTGCGGGCGCGCATCAGCAGTTCGGTGGTGCCGATGGATCCGGCTCCGAGGACGAGGGTGTCGCAGGTGATGGTGCGAGTTTCGAGAACGTTGCCGAAGGGGTCGAGGCGTTCGACGTCGACGCGGTAGCGGCCGCCGGATTCGGTTCCGATCGCTGCGACGCGGTGGCTGTGGCACACGGTTGCGCGGCCGGTGGCCTCGGCCTGGGGGATGTAATTCTGCGTCAGGTCGTGCTTGGCGCCGTTGGAGTTGCCGAAGGTGCTTGCGCCGACGGTGGCGGATGGGCGGGATCGGCCGGCGAGCTCGTCACGGACGATGTTCCAGTTCCAGTTGCCGTCGACGGCCTCGGGGGTGAAGCCGGCTCGGCGAGCGTGGTCGTCCCAGGTTCGCGAGTGCGCGAAGTTGGGGCTGTTGTAGATGTCCTCGGGCATCGCCGACGGCCGGAGCATGGAGCGGGCCTTGGGGTACCAGGTGGCGGCCATCTCGTCGTAGTTCAGGCGTCCGCCGAAGGAGAGGTCGAAGAACTTCTTGTCCGGGGCGATCGTCACGCCGGTGTAGACGATCGAGCCGCCGCCGACGGCGGCCCCGCGCCAGACGGAAAGGTTTTCGAAGCGGGTGGTGTCGAGCACGCCGTCGAATACGTCGACGGGACCCACGGGCATTCCGGTGATGTTGGTGAACGAACTCTGCTGCCACAGTCCGCGTCCGTCGGCGGTCATGTCTGCGGTGAAGATTTCCCGCCACGGGTCGCGGGGCCAGCGCAGTCCACGCTCGAGTACGGTCACCTGGCTGCCCGCCTGTGCCAGGCGCAGCGCCGCGGCGCTGGCACCGAACCCGGAGCCGATGACGATGACGGGGGAGTGGTCTGCTGGGCGCGGTGGGTCGGCGAACAGTTCGGGAACCAGTGACCGAATTCGTTCGGCACCGATGGGCAGTGCGCCTGCGGTGGCCGAACCCGGCATGCCGGCAGAGCTCAGCACGGGAGCGGCAGCAGCGCCGAGCATTCCGGCAGCGGCCAGCCTGAGCAGTTGCCTTCGGTTCACGAAAAGTCCCCCTACTTGACTCACGGACAGCGTTGTCGATTGTGTCGTGTTTGTGACGAGAAAGCCAACGGTTCGGTCGGAATTGAGGATGCTTCCCAGCCGGGCCTCAGGTTTGCCTGTCAGACTTCGCTCATGGTGTGGGCATCGGTGGCCGTGTTGCTGCTCGTCGCAGCGGTGACCGGCATAGTTGCGCATCTTCTCGACGCCCGATCACAGCCGATGCTCGTCGCAGCCGCGTTGGCACATGTCCTCATGCTCGCCGCTGTGCCCGGCACGGCCGCGGCCGGTATCGCGTTCGGGGGTTGGGGTGTGGCGGCCGGTCTGCTGGTGTCCGCAGGCGCCGTGGCGACACAAGTGCCGCTGCATCGGGTGCCGCTGCATCGGGCCCGCGCCGACACCGATTCCGAGGGCTCGCCGTTGACGGTGTTGCACGCCAATATCTGGCTGGGCCAGGCCGATCTGGATGCACTTGTTGCGCTCGTGGACACGCATCGACCGGATGTGTTGACGCTCGTGGAGCTGACGCCCGAGGCCGACGCGCAACTCCGCCCGAGGCTGTCCGAGCTGTTGCCGTACGTGCATGTCAGCGCTGCTGCGGGCGGCGAGGGCACCGGAATCTACAGCCGTTGTCCGCTCGTCGACCAGCAGCGCCACGACGGCTTCGTCACCGAGCTGCTCTCTGCTCGGGTGCAGATGCCGGGCCGTCCGCTGGTGTTCGCGGTGCACCCGGTGCCGCCGTGGCCGCGCGAGCCGTCGGAGTGGGTTCGTGAACTGGGTCTGTTGCGGCAACTGCTGGCGAAGATTCCCGTCGACGACGGCCCGGTGGTGGTGGCGGGCGACTTCAACGCAACGCATGATCATCGGCGATACCGTGACCTGCAGGACGGCCGGTTCGTCGATGCCGCGGTGGCGGCCGGGGCCGGGATGCTCAGGACGTACCCGGCGCACACCTGGTATCCGCCCGTCATCGCCATCGACCATGTTCTGGTGGCCGACCTGCAGGTCAGGTCCGTCGAGGTCGTGACGATTCCCGGCTCGGACCACCGCGGCATTCTGGCTCGGTTGGCGTTCGGTCCCGAACTAGGACTGCGCGGGTAATTGCTGCAGCGACCACTGGTTGCCATCGGGGTCGGCGAAGTACACGAAGGTACCCCAGCCCTCGTCCTTGGGTGGTTCGACGGTCAGGCCCACGGCGGTGAGGTGCTCGTAGGCATCCTGGGCGCTGTCGACGACCATCAGGGTTCCGGCTCCCTTGCCCGGCTCTGCCTCGGTGATGCCTTCGCCGATGACGATGGAGCAGGCCGAACCCGGGGGAGTGAGCTGAACGTATCGGATGCCGTCCCAGGGGCGCGCGTCGTGGTCGGCGTTGAAACCGATCGAGGTGTAGAAGTCCTTGGCGCGGTCGACATCGGTGACGGCGAGGGTGACGAGTTCGATCTTCATGGTGAGGTTCATGGACGATTGACGGCAATTGCGGACATATTCGGTCCGCTATAACGACTCGTCGAAGAACTTTCCGATAATTTTTCGTCCTTCCTCGGCAACGCGGGCGAGGAACTCTGCGTCCGGTGCCGTTCCCGCCGGCATGTGGGCCTCGAGCATCGATTGTTCTGCCGGGGTGAGCTCGACGTGGAACTGCAGTCCGAGGCCGCTGCCGAACCGAAACGCCTGATTGCGGTAAAGGTTGGAGCTGGCCAGCAGTTCCGCGCCCGCGGGCAGATCGAAGGTATCGGTGTGCCAGTGCACCACCGGCACTGCCGCATCCCCGAGCAACGACACACCGGCCGCGGTCGCGCCGACTTCTCCGGATCCCAGCTCCGCTACAGGTCCCGGGTACACCGCGCAGCCCTGTGAGGCTGCCAGCAGTTGCGCGCCCAAGCAGACCCCGAGCACCGGAATCTCACGTCGCAGACATTCGGAGATCAGTTCGCGTTCTGCTCGTACGTGCGGGTGAGCGAGGTCGCCCCACGCATTCATCGGCCCACCCATCACGATCAACCCGGAGATGTCCTCGGCCGTGGGTAGCGGGTCGCCGCCACTCATGCTGGCTACCGAGTGCTCGATTCCGCGCTCGATCATGACGGTCCCGATCAGGGCCGGACCCTCGATGTCGACATGTGTGATCACCCACCAACTCATGACGAGAAATATGCCCGACGCCCCGTCGGTTGTGCCAGCTGTGTTGATTTCCTTGCTGGACCGATCTCGCACTCGAACGGGTTTCGACGACGCGTCGGCGCTGCGCCATACCGTCGAACGGGCGGTACACGCCGAGCAGATCGGGATGCATCGATTCTGGGTGGCCGAGCACCACGGTGTGCCGGGCATCGCATCGGGTGCACCGGCAGTATTGGCCGCGGCGGTGGCCTCGCGGACCTCGCGTATCCGCGTCGGCTCCGGGGGAGTGATGCTGCCCAATCATCAGCCGCTGGTGGTGGCCGAGCAGTTTCTGATGTTGGAGTCGCTGTTTCCCGGCCGAATCGATCTGGGGGTCGGCCGCTCGCTGGGTTTCACCGAACCGGTGCGGGCAGCTCTGCGTCGAGATCGCGAAACCCCTGACAGTTTCGAGGCCGATATCGCCGAACTGCGTTCGTATCTGGACGGTGCGGCACCGGTGACGGCACGGCCGGCCGCCGCACCTCCGGCGATGTTCGTACTCGCGACGGGTTCCGGCCTCGAGGTGGCCGCCCGCGCCGGCCTTCCGGTCGTCCTCGGCGGCCCTGTCCTGCAGCAGGACGATCCGTCCGCGCTGTATCGCAAGCACTTTCGGCCGTCGACGGCCAATACTGAACCCCGCGTGATCGTCTCGCTCGACGTGATGATCGCAGCCGACGCGGCCGAGGCCCGCAGGCTCGCGATTCCCGAAGCGTGGGCGATGGCCAGATCGCGGCGCGAGGGCGAATTTCCGGCCTTGGAATCGGTCGCGGATATCGAGGCCTCCCGGTGGACACCGCAGACGCGCGACCGAATCGAGGCCACGTTGGCGTCGACGATTCTCGGCACCGCGACTCAGGTTCGTTCCCGGCTCGAGGAATTGGTCGAGCGCACCGGCGCGAACGAGATCATGGCGTCGACATCGACGTACGATCGCAGCGAGTTGTTCGATGCGGATGCCGCGCTCGCTCAACTGGCCGGTGCGGCCGGTTGAATTGGTGCTGTTGCCGCCAGCGCGGCGACCAGATCGCGTTGAATGTCGGTGACCGGCTCGGTGGCGTCGACCACCGCTGATACCGGTAGTCGCAGTCGGCGGTCGGCCTCGGTGCGGAACACCAATCCGGTCTTCGGGGTGCTGTCTGCTGTGCTGGAGTACAGGATCGACCAGCACTGCGGGTTCTTGAGCAGTTCGGCGCTGGCCGTGTGATCCGACGCGACGGGTGGCCCGAAGGTCAGCGGTAGGCCGCTGCGTTTCATCTCGCGCTCGATCACCCGGTGCAGCAGGATCTGTTCGCTGCGTTTGGGAAGCAGCAGGGGGTATTCGGCGAGCTGGCTCAGGCTGGGGTTGTCTGTGTCGGCCAGGGGATGTCCCTCGGGGAGAACGACGACGAGGTCCTCGGTCCACAGTTCGGTCACGTGCAACCCCGACCGTTCGACGCTGCCGCGGATGAGGGCCACTTGGCAGTCCCCTGACGTCACTGCTTCGATCTGTTCTGCGAATCGTTTCAGGACGAAGTCGATCTCGGCCTCGGGATGGCGTTCGCGTACCGAGACGATGGCGGCGATGGCATTGGCAGCGAAGGTCATGTTCCCGGTCAGGCGTAGTTGGTGTCGGCGTCGCGTCGTCAACGCCAGGGCGGATTGTTCGAGTTCCACCATGTGCCGAGCGATGGAGACCAATTGCGCTCCGACGACGGTCAATCGGACGGTTCTCGAGGTTCGTTCGAACAGTGGCTCGCCGATCTCCCTTTCCAGTTTCGCGATCTGCAGGCTGATTGCCGATTGCGAAACGTAGCAGCGTTCTGCCGCCCGGGAGAAGTTCAGTTCCTCCCCGACGGCAAGGAAGTACTTGAGCTGTCGTAGTTCCATCTGCGGCCCCTTCCATGAGCTCCACTCATAGATGCTATTTCAATTTCCGCGTTGATAGAGCGCCGGGTTCGGAGTTCCATGGAGTTGGTTCTTCGTATGGGAAAGGACTTGGGCTAGGAAAGGAAAGTGCAGTGCAAACGTACGACGTCGTCATCGTGGGATCGGGATTCGGAGCTTTGGCCGCCGCCAAGTCTCTGGGCAAGGCCGGTGTGACGTTCTCGCTGATCTCCAGCACCACCGAACACCTCTTCCAACCCCTGCTCTACCAGGCCGCCACCGGGATGCTCTCGACGGGCGAGATCGCTCCTCCGATTCGCCGCATCCTCGCGCAGTACGACTCCGCCGACGTCCGTCTGGGACGCGTCGTCGATGTCGACCCCGAGGCTCACCAGGTCACGTACATCGGTGCCGGCCAGAGCCACACCATCGGTTTCGGTCGCCTCATCGTCGCAACCGGTGCCACGCAGGCGTACTTCGGCCGCGACGAGTTCAAGGACCGCACGTACGCGCTCAAGACGGTGGACGATGCGATCGCACTGCGCGAGCAGATTCTGAGCTGCTACGAAACCGCGCACACGACCACCGATCCCGATCTCCGCACAGAGCTGCTCAGCTTCGTCGTGGTCGGAGCAGGCGCGACGGGCGTCGAGCTCGCAGGCCAGATCCGGGATCTCGCGCACCGCTACTTTGCCGGATCGTTCCCCGATATCGACCCGGATGACGTCACCGTCACCCTCGTCGACGGTGTCGACGAGGTGCTGCCCGCATTCGGCGGAAAACTCAGCGCGTACGCCCGCACGAAGCTCGAGAAGTCGGGCGTCGATGTCGTCACCGGGGCGATGGTCACCGATATCGCCGACGACGTCGTCACCGTGCAGGACGTCGAGACCAAGGCTGTGCGAACCTATCCGGCCAAGACGGTCATCTGGTCGGCAGGCGTTCAGGCCAGTGATCTGGCGGCCACGGTCGCCGAGCGCACCGGCTGCGAGACCGACCGTGCCGGACGCCTTCTCGTGCACGACGACCTGACGGTCGGCTCGGCGAAGGACATCTTCGCGATCGGCGATGTGACCTCGTTGCACAAGTTGCCCGGCCAGTCGCCGGTCGCGATGCAGCAGGGTCGCCACGTGGCCAAGATGATCATCGGAAAGGTCGACGCGGGAACCGCGTTCGAGTACACCGACAAGGGCAGTATGTCGATCGTCGGCCGGTTCAGTGCCGTGGCACGATTGTTCGGCAAGGTCGATATGTCGGGACCGATCGCGTGGCTCATGTGGCTCGCCGTACATCTGATGTACCTCGTCGGATTCCGCAATCGATATGTGGCGGTGGTGTCCTGGATGACCTCGTACATCGGTGACAAGCGTCCGCACTTCCAGTACACCGACAAGTCGGCGTCGATGGAGGATCCGGCAGTTACGGCATCCGATGAAGACGAGCGCAGAGCGGCCTAGCTGCTTACCAGGCCGTTGCGGTAGGCCCAGATCACCACGTGCACTCGGGTATTGACGTCGAGTTTGCGGCAGATATTGCCGATGTGGGTCTTCACCGTGCTCTGTTCGAGATGGAGGGATCGGGCAATCTCGCTGTTGCCGAGCCCCTGGGCCAACAGCTGCACCACCTCCATCTCGCGCGCGCTCAGATCATGCTGCGGTGCGGTCGAACTCGGGGCGCGGGTGCCGCGGCGAGCGAACTCGCTCATCAACCGCGGCGTCAGTCGTGGTGAGAGCGCAGCCCCACCGCCTGCCACGGTCACCACGGCCGCGGCCAATTCCTCCGGGTCGGTGTCCTTGAGCAGGAATCCGGACGCACCGATATCGAGAGCTGCGAACACGTATTCGTCGAGGTCGAACGTGGTGACGACGATGACGCGTACGCCGTCGAAGCGAGCAAGTATCTCGCGGGTCGCAGTAAGCCCGTCGCCGTTAGGCATCCTGATGTCCATCAGCACCACGTCGGGTCGCAGCGCCGATACCTGTTGAACAGCATGCGTTCCCGAGTGTGCGTGCCCGAGCACCTCGATGTCGGGACTGCCGGCGAGGAACAGCTCGAACCCCTGCCGCACGACGGGTTGGTCGTCGGCAATGAGGACGGTGATCATGCCGATGCCTGCCGCAGCTGAGAGATCTTGCCGCCGATGGGTAGCCGAGCGTGCACGGTCCAGGTCGATTCGTCGGCAGACAATGCGGCGTCGAGGGTTCCGCCGAGCAGGGCAGCACGCTCCCGCATTCCTGGGATGCCGAACCCCTGTCCCTGAGAATCGGATTGGACGGAGCTGCCTGTTTCGACAGTGTTGGCGACTGTCACCTCGATGGTCGAGGAAAGTTCCGTGACCTGAACGCGTACCGCGCATCTCGGTGCGTGGCGGCGGGCATTGGACAGCGCTTCCTGAACGACGCGGTAGCACGTCAATTGCACCCCACTGTCGATCTCGGCTGTCTGTCCGGTGATGTCGATGTCGATGGAGGCGAACGAGATCGCAGACTGTTCGATCAACTCGGGGATATCGGAGATCATCGGCTGCGGAGCGCTGTCGACCAGGTTGCCCGGGCGCAGGATCCCGACGATTTGACGCAGGCTGTCGAGGGTGCGCTGGCCGTGTCCGATTGCACCGGTGAGCAGTTCGCGGGCCTGATCGGGATCCGTCGCGATGAGCGTCTTCGATGCCTTGGCCGAAATGAGCATGCCGGTCAGGTGATGGGCGGCGACATCGTGCAGTTCGCGGGCCATGGCGCGGCGTTCGTTGTGGACAGCGGCGTCCAGTCGTTCTCGGTGTTCCGATTCCGCACGGTCCAGTGCCGCCTCGCTCTCGAGTTCCTGGGCCCGGTTCCGGGCGATGTACTTACCGAGTGCGACGAGGACCGTGTAATTGATGGCGAGGTTCGCCACCTGCTCGGCGACGACACCGATAGTGCCTCCGGGGCCGGCCGCCGCATCAGGGAAGGACAGGCGAGTGTCGACGCTGACGAGGATCTCGAGGGTCAACCCGAGGGCGATAGGGGCGAACAGCCGCACACCGGTCACTCGAATCGCCAAGGCCGCGATGGCGAACCAGTACAGCGGGGTGAACCCCAGAGTGCGGTCCGGGAGAACGAGAATCAGCGCCACGCTGATGGCCACCACTGTCAGATACGACGAGACGGGAAATCTCCTGCGCACACACGTCACCGCGGTCATCGCCAGCAGGGCAGCGATACTCGCGGCGACGAGCAGTGGGTTGCCGAGCAGTTCGTCGCGCGTATCACCGACCATGCCCGTGGAAAGTTGGAATCCGGCGTAGACGAGGGTGGCGAGCAACATCTCGATCGGAAGCACCACGGGGTTGCGTGGCCGCCAGGCGGGACGAAACGTGCTCCACCAACGCGTACCACCGAGTGTCACAGCCGACTCCGTTCTCCTGCCGCGTCTTGGGAACCCGTCTTCTTCGATCCCAGCACCCACAGCGGTCCGGTCACGAACCAGAAGAACGTGATGACTCCGAGCGGTGTGATCACGGTCTTCAACGCTGCTGCCTGCTCCGAGTCTGCCACGGTGTACGCGAGTCCGTAGGTGATCACCAGCGCGATCGCGGCGGCGCACAGCCATTTCACGAATCCGCGGATCTCGTTGCGATAGGCCTGTGGACCGGCTTTGGGAGGCTTGACCGGTGCCGGTCCGCCTGCGAACCGGTGGGCGAAGCGGACGTCGAGCCACGCCACCGTGGAGTGCGCGAACACCACGGTCCAGCCGAGGTAGATCCCGGCGAGTCGGTGCGCGAATTCGACCTCGCCGCCTCTGTGTAGGTCGAGAGCCACTGCGGCCACGAGGATGATGTCGAGGACCGGGAGCAATGCCAGCGTGATGGTGCTGGCGCGCCGCATCCGCGCCACGTAGCGCAGGCACAGTCCGCCGATCACCAGCACCCAGAAGCCGATCTCGCAGACTGCGATCGTGAGCAGAATCGGATTGTTCATGGGGTCCATGTCACCGCAGCCGATGCCTCACGAGATACCCCCGGCGTGGCGTCGTAGCTGGTGGTTCGGTAGAAGGTACGACGCCGGGCTCCACCGAAAGTCGTAGCGCTCCATGTCGGGCGATCGGCGGGTTAGGCTCGTCGACGTGATCCACCGCAGTCTTTTCGGGCACAGGGTTGCCGCGCGTCAGCCGAAGATCTTCTGGCTCTTTCTCGCTTTTGCAATCGTCGCGACGGGCGTGATCGTCGTGGAGTCGCGTGCACCCGACGCGACCGAGGTCGCGCTTCCCGAAACGCCCGGGACGAGTGCGTTCAGTGCGGTGTCCGACGATCGGAGCGATCCACCAACGGAAATTCCCGGGTGTGCAACAGTTCTCGCTCCCGACAATTCCGCAGTAGCTTTCGTGGTCGATGAAGGCAGTTACGACGATCCTCGCTATCCGTGGTTGTCCGGGCGTAAGGCAACTGCTCTGTCCGACGCACTTGCGTCCGCATTGCCGAACGACACAACCATCGAGTTCGCTGCGCCGGGCAGCGCCCTGTTTCTTACCGAATCGGCACTTCGTTTCGGTCCCGTTCAAGGTCCCTCGCGCAGTAGTTCGGTGGACGACCCGTCGTTCTTCGCGAGCTCGAATGCGGCCGGACTGCTGATCCGCAACGGCCGGGGCGTCGACCTGAATGTGTCGCTCTCTCAATCGAAGCGCGGTGCACCGTCCTGCATCGGTGGGAATCTCGATCGCAGACAGGTGTTGGCCGACGGTACGGTCGTCGACACCAAGGAGTCCACCGGCGACGTCGCCGGTAGAACTGCGGTGATCAGGACGGTATCCGCGTACGCACCGGACGGAACGACTCTGTCCGTCAACGCAAGTCAATTCGTGTCCTCGGACGAAGTGATGTCGATGGAAGACCTGGTGACTGTTGCCTCGTCGAGCGATCTGCGCATCGACGCACCCATACCGCCCGGCACTCGCCCGGCACCTCGGCCCTGCAGCGGTACTGGCACCGCTCAGGATGGACCCGCTGTCACGTGGTCCGATGCCGACCGTATCGGTCGGGCATTGGAACATGCTCGTATCCGAGCGTTGCGGGCCGTCATCGCATTCGAGCAGCCGCTGACCCCGATGCAACGAGGTTCGTTCACCGACGACACGTTGTGCACGTCCGGAACGATCATGACGCCGGGTTCGGAAGGGGTTCTGAGCGTCTCGATCACAGGAGGGCAGCCGCTTCCGGAGATTCCCGACCGGTACGACCCGGCTGCCGATCGTTCGGTCGACACAGTCCGCTTGCCGGACGGATCGATCTCGGAGCGCTCGAAGCGCGGGGCTCGGACCGTCACTGTCACCCGGCCGTCGGGCACTCGTGTTCGGATCTCGTCGACGTCCGCGGGTGATCTCATCACCATCGGCAATCTCGAGTCCATCGCAACTGCACCGGGTTTGGACCTGTGAGCATTCGGTGGCCGGTCTGGGCCGCGGGAGCTGTGGCACTGGTGACCGTCGTTGCTGCGGTGATCGTCGTCGCGCAGGATGACCCTGTGCCTGCGGTTGCGACTGCGCCGAACGCGGCGACCACGACGACCACGGCGACCAAGGTGGTTCCCCGTTCGCCCGAGGTCCAGTGGTCCAGATCGGCCGAGGATGTGTACGGCCGCGAGTTCGCGAAGTTCGGTGATCTGGCTCTGGGGAACCGATTCCATTCCGGTTCAGCATCATTCATCGATGCGGGCCAGGTGTACATCACCTCCGTGGGTCTGCCGGATCCTGCCAACGGAAACTTCGACGCGCCCGCGATGGTGGGACTCGCGGCCGGAGATGGGTCCACCGTGTGGCGGCGCGACGACATTCGTGTCGACTCCTGCGCCGAGCAGCTTCTGGCCGGATCCCTGGTCTGCCTGTCGGACGACGAATCGGAGAGCCCGGAATCGACGATCGTCCTGGTGAACGCCATGACCGGTGCGGACCGCTCCGTTCGGGTGCCGTACCCGATCATCGCCATGGGGACCGACGGATCTTCTCTCTATTCGGTCAATTCCACTGTGGCACCTGGAGGTTACGAGGGCGCGCCGCAGCTTCAGAAGGGTTCCGCGGACGATCTCGGGCGTGAGTGGGTCACCGAGTTTCCCGGCCAGGCGCTCTATGCGGGTTTGCCGAGTTCGGCGATCACCGTCGACGGCTCCTATGGCCTGGGACGCTTCGGCCCCACGGCAATAGGATTCGACTCGGCTTCCGGTGTAATCACCTGGTATCGGGGGTATCCCAACATCTGCATCCAGCAACCGCACCGGGTGCAGCCGGCATTGGTGATCATGACCGAGTTGGTGTGTTCGCAGTCCGAATCGTTCACCGGCACCGCCGCGGTCACTTACGATGGTCGAGTTCTGGCCAGGTCGTCGACGCCGATCTATCCTTTTCCCGAGATCGACGCTCCCGCTGACCTGTCGCTGCCGATGATTGTCGGTGACACCGCGTTCGACCGTTCGACCGGAGCGTTCGCCTGGTCGAGTCCGCTGTTGGCGTCGACCAACGGGGTGGCCGTCGCCGGTGACGTGGTGATCGCGCGGGCCCCCGGCACCGCGCACGTGAGCGCCCTCGACCTGCGAACCGGCGCAGTCCGGTGGGAGAACGATCCTGGTGACTACTATCCGATTACCGCGTACGCCGATGGTCTCGCGTACTTCACCGTCGGCGGCACCGTCGAGTCGATTGCACTCGATGACGGTTCGACTCGACGCCGGGTCGAGATCGAGCCGACACCGGACCGTTTCAGCCGCGAACCGTCCCTCGGATCGCGGGTGACGCAATCCGGCGATCGCCTCGTGTACTCGTCCACGGCCCACCTTGCCCTCGTCGACCGATAGCCGAACGCGCTACTGTGGAACTACACATACAGGACAGCGCACCCACGATCAGGGAGTCCACCATGGCAGGCAAGAAGATCGACAGAGTCCATGCACAATCTGCATTGGAGACGGTTCGCGAAAATCCCGGAATCGCACTGATCGCCGCTGCGCCCGCGTTGGTGGTGTTGGCAGTGGTGTGGTGGTTGCTCGGATTCCCCGCGGCGTTGATTCTGTTGATCGCAGCGGGTGGTGCCGGCTATCTGTATCTCAGAAACCGTTAGTCGTCTCAGGAACCGTTAGTCGTCTCAGGATCCATTAGTCGGTTTCGGCGCGGGGGATACAGAACTCGGTGATCGTGGCCGATCCGGCAGCCATCTCTGCCCAGGACTGCTCGGTGGTGAGCACCGCAATCGCGGACGTAGGGAAGCGATGTCGGACCTCGCGGGCCAGGTCGGTGTCGTCGTCGGTCGCCAATTCGAGTGCTGTCCAGGGGATTCCCGGTTCGTGTCCGACGACCAACAGCGTCGAGACGGCCACGTCGTCGAAATAGGTGTCCGCAAGACGGATCTCGTCGATGATCTCGTCCGCCGACCCGCCGTAGATGTCTCGCTCGAATCGAGTGGGCGCATCGCCCAGCCCGGTTGCGGCCAAGGTTTCTCGGGTGCGTAGGGCGGTCGAGCACAGGACTGCATCGACGGTGCCGACGTGCTCGCTGATCCAGGCTCCGGCGAGTCCGGCCTCGCGTTGGCCGCGCGGTGCCAGGGGACGCTCGTGGTCGGGAATTCCGTCGGGGTAGCCGGATTTGCCGTGCCGCATCAGCACGAGGGTCCTAGTGGTCGCCATGCTGTCCACCGTAAACGGTCAGAGCGTGCGAATCGGTTAGAACGTCCACCGGTTCCGGGAAGACGAATCGGCGCATCGCCCACCATCGAAATGCGGTCGCCAACAGGGTGCCGATGATGGAACCACTGACGAAGTCCGCGATGTTCTCGGTGAGGAAGGACACGTTGGGAGCACGGAGATCCAGCACGTAACTCGACGCCCAGAGCGGGAGTTGGTTGATCGCCAGGCCGGTTCCGGCGACGATGAAGAAGAGCGCTGCCTCATGGTGTCGACGACGTCCGCCGCGGGCTGTGAAGGACCATTCGCGGTTGAGGATGTAGGACACGATCGTCGCGATCAGAACGGCCAGAACGTTCGCCGTCACAGGCTTGTCCTGCAGGATCGTCCACTTCAGGCCGAAGAACAGGACGACGGTCACGACGAAGGTGATCGCTCCCACGATGAGGAACTTCAGGGCCTCCGCGTGCTTGACGAGGGGCTCGAGCCATCGCTGGGGAACGTGGTCGGTGAGGCGGTCGGACACATGCATCCCATCGACGTTACCTCGAGTAAGGGATTGGGTTCGCCGGTGAACGATAGGCTCGCGGCGTCATGAACAGAGCCCGCTTGTCCGTCCTGGTGGTCTTCTTCGTCAACGGCGCGGTGTTCGCGAACTGGGCTCCCCGCATTCCGGAGATACAGAACGCGTTGTCGATCGATGTCGCGACGCTCGGGCTCGCATTGACCGGAGTCGGTCTCGGCGGGCTCGCGGCCGCGCCCCTGGCGGCCTCGCTGGTTCGACGGTTCGGCAGTCGGTGGGCGATTCTGGCCTCGGGCTTGCTGTTGTGCTCTTCGTTCGTGCTCCCCGCAGTGGCCGTCTCGTGGTGGACGCTGCTTGCCGCGCTGGTGCTGCTCGGCGGTGCGGACTCGGTGATGGACATTTCCATGAACGCGCAGGGCGTGCTCGTCGAGGAACGCCTTGGTAGATCGGTGCTGAGCAGCTTCCATGCTGCGTGGAGCGTCGGTGCCGTGGTCGGGGGAGTCACCGGTGCGGCGGCGGCAGGCGTCCGGATGCCGGTAGCTGCGCACTTCGGCTTGGTGGCTGTGGTGCTGGGGGCGGTCCTGGCTGCAGTCGGGCGGGGCCTGCTGGGCCCGGAACCCGTCGCGCCCACATCCGATGTCGACCGCGACGTGCCGCAGGTGGTCGTCCGTCCCACCGCCGCGCTGGCGATGCTCGGTGTCGTCGTACTGCTCGCGGGTTTGATGGAGGACTTTCCGCAGTCGTGGAGCGCTGTCTACATGACGACGGAAGAGGGCGCGGGTCCCGGCTCGGCGGGTATCGCATTCGTAGCCTTCTCGGCGGCGATGCTGATCGGCCGGTTGGTCGGAGATCGGATCGTCGATCGGTTCGGGCCGTCCGCGGTGTTGACGGGTGGCGCGTCTGTGGTCGCCGTGGCTTTCCTCGTCATCCTGGGGGTGTCGAGTCTCGCCGCGGATCTACCGGTACTGGTCATAGCGGCCTTCGCCCTTGCAGGTCTGGGCTCGAGTCCGCTGTTTCCTGTCGTCTTCAGCCTGGCCGGGCGGCTCCCGGGTATGTCCTCGGCCGCGGCCATCTCGGTCGTCTCGCTGGTCTCACGCATCGGTTTTCTTCTGGCACCGTTGGCGGTCGGTCACGTCGTGGACGCGTCGGGCTTCGGACCGGTGCTGGCTGCTATCGCAGCGGCCGGTGTCGTCGTTGCGGTGATCGGCTGGTGTTACGGCCGCAGATTCCCCATCGATACCGATCAGAGCCGCGACCGAAGATAGGTGCGCAACGACTGTCGTACCTCCTCGGCTGCAAACTGGTCGGGATATGTCACTGCCTGCAGAGTCAGCCCATCGATGAACGTGTGCAGTTCGGCGGCAGCGTGTTCGTCCGCGGCGCGGACGAATGTGAAGGCGGGAGAGCCCGGTCGATCGAGATCGTGCAGGTGTGCCCACGCGAGCCGGCACAGGTACCGACTGCCGAACCATCCTGCCGTCTTGAGGGCGGCGAGTCGTTCGTCGAATCGGGCTCGCACGATCGCTTCCAGCCAGACCGACGCTTCGGCTCGGCGGTCCTCGTCGAGTGGTAGCAACTCTTCGAGCACGCGGATTGCGCGTACGTGGCCGTCACCGTCGGTCGGGTGCGTCTCCAAGCGATGTACGACGCGTTGCGTCATGGCCTCGGCCGCGAACAGGACGAGTTCTCCTTGGTCGGAGAAGTAGTACCGCAGTGACCCGGGCGAGACTCCGGCTTCGGCGGCAACGCTGCGCACCGTCGCCCCGTTCATCCCGGCTCGTTCGATGACGCGCCACACCGCAGCGACGATCTCGGCCCGGCGTGCGTCGTGGTCGACGATCTTCGGCATCGGTCTGTTCTAGCACGAGAAAATCTTTTTGATACAAGTGTGCTTTCAAGTGATACGGTACAGCTGTGTTAATTAAGCTGACGGGGCTGGCGTTGGTGGACAGCATCGGTGTCGGCACTCTTGCGGTTCCGCTGTGGATGATGCTGCGGCCGTCGTTCCGGGCGCGGGTCGTTCTGCTGCATCTGACTGTGTTGGGACTGATCTACCTCGGGGTCGGTATCGCCGTGTGGGCAGGCACCGATGGGCTGAGCGTGGCGCTTCCCGGCAACGCGTGGATTCGCTTGGCGGTGGGGCTTGTGGTTGTGGCCACGGGGCTGGTCTGTGACCGTCGGCGGCGGGGTGAGGGCAGGACGTGGTGGACGCGGCCCCCTAGGGGTGTTCGCGGGGTGGTGCTGCTCGCTGCGGTTGTGGGCGCGGTGGAGGTGGCGACGATGCTGCCCTACTTCGTGGCGATCGACACCGTGGGCGAGGCCGGACGGGGATGGGGCGTCTCGGCGCTGCTGCTCGCGGGTTACGTGCTGGTGACACTCGCGCCGGCGCTCGTCCTGCTCGCAATCAGAGTATTTGCGCAAGAACATGTTTCGTCGATCATTCCCGCGCTGCTCCGGTGCGTGGATCGCTGGAACGGGGGCTTGACGGCAACGGTGTTGCTCGTGGTGGGCGCACTACTGGCCGCGGATGCGGCACTCGAACTGAACCTGGTCTGACCTGACTGTGATCCGAATCGATGAAGGGCAAGCGATGAAAGCAAGAGATGCGGGCAGTATCGCCATGATCGTGGCCGGAGCTGTGCTGGCGCTGTTCTTCTGGGACCTGCGGGTGTTGTGGTTTCAGGGCGGCCCGATCGGCTGTCTCCTGTTGGTGCTCGCGACGGTCGACGTATGGGATTCGCGTCGCGGCACCCCGAAGCAGGGACTGCTTGCGGAACTGCGAGACGACGTCGTCGGCACGAAAGACTCGAGCGATGAGTCCGGGCGTGACACTCGTCCGTGACCGGTGCCGCCGACTCGGGTCGCCTGTACGGTACTGAATTCTCGGCGCAGCCGTGATAAACAAGCTGTTCGGCGATGCTCTACCGAACGGAATGGTGGTGACCTGGTGACGACCGGTGTCGACGCGGGGTCCGCTACTCGCTCGCCTCGGCGTGGTCTGGCCGCAGCAGGCACTGTCGTGATGGTCCTCGGTCTCGTGGCCGGTTGGGTCTTCGTCTACTTCATCGGCCTGGTGGGTGCGCTGTGGCGATTCCGTGAACCGAATGCCTCGCCGCCCACCCTCACGCTGTCGGACCAATGGATGGACCTTGCGGTCGGTCTCGCGCAGGTGGCCGTCGGGGCTGTCGCGATTGCGGCTGTGTACCTCGTGCGTCGCCGAACCTTGCCTTCGGTGTTGCCGCCGCGTCGCGGCACCGCGTTCGAGGCGGCCATCACCTGGTGTGCGGCAATCGGGGCCGCGTCCGTGTTGTTGCTCGTGTTGTCGCGGATGGATGTGTTGCGGTTCAGCTTCTCCGTACCGGCTTCGGTCGAATCCGATTGGCTTGCAGTGCTTTCGGCGCTCACCGTGGGTTTGCGTGAGGAGCCGATCCTGGTGGCCCTCCCGGTGCTGCTGCTTGTGGGCAGGGTGCCGATCTGGGCGATCGTGGCGTTGTCGGCGTGCATGCGGGGCCTTCTCTACCTGTACTTCGGCGGCGGCGGCTTCCTGTGGGCGCTGTGCTGGGGCGCGGCCGCGGTGTGGGTGTTCTATCGCTACCGGCGGCTGTGGGTATTGATCGTGGTGCACGGGTTGGTGATGAACGTCCAGGTCTTCGATCGAGTGATCCCGTCCGAGAACGCAGCGACGATCATGCAGTGGGTCAACATACTGATCCTGTTCACTGCGCTGTTGTGGTGGCTGACTCCCAGAGCGCTCGAGGCGTTTCTGCCGAACACGGTATCCGTGCGGTACAGCGAGTTGACAGCCGAGATGACGCCCGTGGTGGCCGAGGTCGTGCTCGATCCGAAGAAGCTCGATCCTGGTAGCGGCGATCCGGGTGTGCGTAGAAGCGGACCGCCGGTCACGTCCTGACCATGCGGGCATTGAGGCAGTCCCACTCCGGGTCCAGCACTGTGGTGCCGTCCAATTCGAAACGATGCTTGCGATAGAACGCGATGGCGCGCTCGTTTCCTGCAGCCAGCCACAGATACGCGGGTTCGTCTGTGCCGCCGATCACGTCGGTCATCAGGTCCGTTGCGATTCCGGTGCCGTGGTGCTCGGGCACCACGTTCAGTGACCACAGTTCGGTCGACGCAGGCGCATCGAGGTCGCGTGGTGGGCCGCCGGTGGCGAAACCGACGATGCGCGCATCGCTGGAGTCGACGGCGCACCGGGTCCGCACACCGCGGCTCGATTCTTCGTCGCGGCGGGCGATGATCCGTTCCCATCGTTCGATGCGATCGCAGGGGCGTATCGCATCGAGCTTGGCGCTGTTCATCATTCCCGCATACGTGGCCTTCCAGATTGCCACGTGCGCAGTGCCGAGTTGCTCTTCGTCGCCCGGTCGGACGTCACGGATCGTGTAGCTGGCCACGGTTGTAGTTATACCGATACGGGGGTCGATCGGTCGTCGGAATTTCTTGTCGTACCCCTCTCGTACTATCGAATGTATGTTCGATACGGGTGGGTGGGGAGCGGCGCAGGCACCGCTGGTCGATGACTGCATTGCAGGGTTTCTCGACGTCATCGCGCTCAACCGTGTCAACGAGAACCTTGCCCGCGCGGCGACTGTGCTCGCGTACTGCGATGTGCTCGAGATGCGCCTCGAGGCGGCCGAAGCCGCCGGCGGCGATCCGGGCGAGACCGTCCGCGGTGCCCTGTGCGATCTGGCGTGACGATGACCAAAACGCGTCACGATGCGTCCGTGGTGCACGATGTCGCGGAGCGTCTGCATCGAATGCCGTTGACTGCCTTGCGTTTCGTGACCGGCAGCTTCGACTGGTCGACGGTGGTCACCATCACCTCGGTCTTGCATCGTGCCAGTGACGAGACGATCGCGAACCTCGAATTCGAGGTGTGTGCATCGGGTGGTCGAATGCGTCCGCAGGCGCTGCGCAATCGGATCTGGCGGCTGTGGACGAAGGCCGATCCGATCGGTGCCGCAGCGGCCCATGAGACCGCGAAGTCCGAGGAGCTCGGAGTGAGAGTCGACCGCACCGGTCCGGGCGGGATTGCGTCGCTCATCGCGAAGATCACCGATCTCGAAGCTGCGGAAGCCGACGCACTCATCGTCGAGATCGTCGGGACGGTCTGCACGGGCGACCCACGGTCGACGGGTGCGTTGCGGGCCGCGGGTCTGATGGCGTTACTGCACGGCGAGCATTCGCTGGCGTGTCAGTGCGATCGCGGCGACGACTGCCCGGTGGCGGGCGCTGTCGACGATATTCCTCCTCGGTGCGGGCATCTCCTCCAGATCGTGGTGGCGGTGGAGACGCTACTGGGACTGTCCTCGGAGCCCGCGACCCTTGCCGACGGGACGCCCATCGACCCCGAAGTGGCGCGCATCGTCGCCACTGACGCGAAGTGGCAGGCGCTGCTGACCGAGCTGGTCGAGATGGTCAAGCCCGAACGAAAAGACACGGGCGACGACGGATTTGGCAATGGTGGCCCAGACGACGGTGGTCCGGACGGCGACGGTGGTCCAGACGGCGGTGGTCCAGACGGCGGTGGTCCGGATTGTGGTGGTCCAGACGACGTCGGCGGTCCTCGTCACGGCGGCACCACGGGCAACCCGGACAGCCCAGCCCCGGCGCGCCCCGGAGGTCCTTCCTTCTCCGACGTCGACCATGCCGGCTCACTCGGCGGCGAAGGGTCGAGTGTGCAGTCGAATTCGTTCGGATCGTTCTCTGCGGCGGTGCCGTCGGTGTTGCGTCGGGTGGTCGGCATGGGTCGGGTGCGAGGTCCCGCCCAGCTTCCGTCCGTGCGTCTTGTGGGTGCCCACTGTCTCCCACCTGCGGTCCCGCTACCGGGGGAGGAGTCTGTCCGCGATGGGCTCGTCGCACGGTGGCTTGCATGGATCGCCGAACGGCCCGAGCGTGCTCGCGGTATCTTTCCCGACGGTCACGGCGGTGAGTTCGCTCCGTCGAAGTCGGCGATCACGTATCGGCCCGGTGCCCGCGTCGCCGCGTTCGTTCGTGCTGCGTATCGCACGTGTACGTTCCCCAACTGCGACGTGCCGGCGGCCCGGTGTCAGATCGATCATCTGGTTCCCTTCGATCACGACGATCCGGGGCGCGGCGGCTGGACGATCGTGACCAATCTTCAGCCGGTGTGCGTGTTCCATCATCAGGCCAAGACCTCGGGGGCGTGGTCGGCGGTGATGCTCGCCGACGGCGCGATTCTGTGGTCGAACTCCCTCGGTCTGCGCACAGTCACGTTGCCGGAGTTGTCCATCGCGGCTCCCCGCCTATCGCGCCGACGGCGAAAGGCCTCGTCCAGGCCGGGAGCGAGGCCGGTCGAACCCACCCGCTGGGAGCTCGACTACAGCGGGTGTATACCTCCGACGCTCGACGACTGTCGCTCTGCAGCAACAGATATCGATCGAAGAAGGTTGGCGGAGAGACGGCGTGCCTACCTCGAACACTGTCGCGTCGTCCACGCGCGCGTTCGATACGACCGCACCCGATACGACCCTCCGCCGTTCTGACGGCAACTCGCGCAGGTGTGATCGAGCCTGCAGACCTGCTACCTTGAACGCCGTTCAAGTCTTTGGGGGCAGCGCGCTGCCCCACTCCTCGAGGAGCCACCCGTGTCCGATGTCGACAGCAATACTCGCCCGCCGAGCCGTAAGGTCAGCCGAATGAACGTCTCTGCCCGCGACATGGCACAGATCGCAGTGTTCGCGGCGCTCATCGCCGCCCTCGGTCTGCCGGGATCGATCACGGTCGGATTCTCGGGCGTCCCCATCACCCTCCAGACCCTCGGCATCATCCTGTGCGGCGCGATCCTCGGTGCCCGTAAAGGCACGGCCGCGGTCCTGGTGTTCCTCGCGCTGACCATGATCGGCCTGCCCCTGCTGGCAGGCGGACGTACCGGGTTGTCGGCGATGGCCGGGCCCACCGTCGGCTACCTGATCGGCTGGATTCCTGCCGCATTCCTGATCGGCCTACTCACCGCACGCATCCTGCCCAAGTACTCGATTCCGCTCGGTCTGCTGATCAACGCGGTCGGCGGCATCCTCGTCATCTACGTGTTCGGCATCATCGGACTGTTCCTACGCACCGATGTCGGGTTCTGGGCCGCCATCACCTCCAACGGCCCGTTCCTGCCCGGTGACGTTGCCAAAGTCGTCGTCGCCACCGTCGTGGCCAAGAGCGTGCATCGTGCGTACCCCGGTCTGATCACGAAGTGACCGTCGAGCTGGGAGGGAGAGGGAGTGACACCGCCATCGTCTGGGCGGGTCGCACCCTCACCTACGCCGAACTCGACGCAGCCGTCGAGCAGTGGCCTCACCTCCCGGTGCACGGCGCTCGATCCCACAGCGTTCGATCCCACGACGCATCAGCGCTCGATCTGCCCGATGTGTTGATCTGCGTTTTCGCAGCAGCGCGGCAGGGGAGCGCGGTGCGAGTCGAGGACCCGGCCACCCGTCCCGAACGCCCTGCGCACCCCGATCCTGACGCGTTCCTGCTGGTGGCGACCTCCGGTTCCACCGGCCGCCCGAAACCGCTCGCTCGCACGGCCGAGTCGTGGGCCGACAGTTTCCCCGAGTTCACCGACATCACCGGGATCCGCCCCACCGACACCGTGTTGATCACCGGGCCGCTGCACGCCACGATGCATCTGTTCGCCGCGGTGCACGCACTGTGGCTGGGGGCCTGCGTCACCGATGACCCGGCCGAGGCCACCGCAGTGCACGCTGTGCCTGCAGTGCTCCGCGAGGTGGTCGGCCGAATGCCGCGCGCTCGGCTCGCGGTGTCGGCAGGAGCCGGCCTCGGCTCAGCTGCGGAGCAGGCGATCTCGACACGCGGAATCCGACTCGTCGAGTACTACGGCTCGGCAGAACTGTCGTTGGTGGCCACGCGCGTGGTGGGCGAACATTCTGCGCTGCGTCTGCTTCGGGAGGTCGAAGCACGCACCGAGGACGGCTACCTGTTCGTTCGATCGCCGTACGCCGCGCTCGATGCGCGCGGCTGGTTCGGCGTCGGTGATCTGGCCGAACTGAACGGCACCGAACTCCTCGTCCACGGACGCGGGGATGCAGCGATCAACGTGGGCGGAACCACCGTGATCGCCGAGGACGTGGAGAACATCTTGACCGCGCTCGACGGTGTCCGGGCTGCGGCCGCGATCGGTACACCACATGCGGTACTCGGCGAAACGGTCTGCGCTGTGATCGAACTCGACGGAACCCGCGAGCTCGACCTCGTTCGCGCCGAGGCTCGCGCAGTCATGGCCAAGGAAGCGTTGCCGCGACGGTGGACGGTGGTGCAGCAGTTGCCCCGCACCGCGAGCGGCAAGATCGCACGAGGGGCCCTGCAGTGACTGTGCCGGTCATCGTTGCGGCGAAACGCACGGCAATCGGCATCGCCGGGCATGGCTTCGCCGAGGTCACTGCCCCGAACCTCGCCGGACCGGTGTTGAAAGCGGTTGCAGAACAAGTAAGTTCGATCGACAGCCCGATCGACGACGTGATCCTCGGCAACTGCCTCGGTCCCGGCGGCGACCTCGCGCGGGTCTCGTCGCTGCTCGCGGGTCTCGGAGTCGGCGTTCCCGGAGTCACCGTCGATCGGCAGTGCGGATCGGGGCTCGACGCCGTCGTGCAGGCCGCGTCGCGTATCCGCGCCGGCGACGAGACGCTGATTCTGGCCGGCGGCGTCGAATCGGCAAGCACCAGCCCGTGGCGATTCTGGCCACCGGTGGACGGCGCAGACCCGGTCCGCTACACGCGAGCGCCGTTCGCTCCACACGGCTTCGAAGACCCGGACATGGGTGTGGCCGCGGACGACCTCGCGCGAATCCGCGGTATCGGGCGCGAACGCCAAGATGCCTACGCGGCGCGGTCGTTCGCGCGCGCGGCGGCCTGCGACTTCTCGGCCGAGATCGTCACGGTGAACGATGTCGCACGCGATGAGCGCATCCGCCCCAACATGACCGTCCAGCGGCTCGGCAGGCTCCGCCCCACGTTCACCCCCGACGGCACGGTGACGGCGGGTAACTCGTGCGGAATATCGGATGGCGCAGCGGTTCTGGCCCTCACCACGGCCGAGCGGGCAGCTGGGATGTCTGCGTTGCGTGTTCTCGGCAGTGCGGTCGCAGGGTCCGATCCGGCTCTTCCCGGCCTCGGCCCGGTACCGGCGATCGAGAAGCTGCTCGCCCGGACCGGGGTGCGTCCCGCAGACATCGACACGATAGAGATCACCGAGGCATTCGCATCGGTGGTACTCGCGGTCTCGGACGAGTTGGGTCTCGACGAAGAGCGGATCTGCCCGGAGGGTGGAGCCATCGCGATGGGTCATCCGTGGGGTGCATCGGGTGCGATTCTGCTGGTGCGGTTGGCGTCACGAATGCTGCAATCGAACGGTCCGGCACTGGGATTGGCAGCCTGCGCCATCGGCGGCGGGCAAGGTATAGCGATGTTGGTGGAGCGAGTGGCATGAGCAGGATTCGATGAGCACGGTCAGGTTCGAGAACATTTCCCACTCGTTCGGAGAGCGGCAGGTTCTGCGCGGCATCGATCTCGCATTCGACGAGCGCCGCATCGGCATCATCGGATCGAACGGGTCCGGCAAGTCCACCCTCGCGCGAATGATCAACGGGCTGATCAAGCCCGATACCGGCCGTGTCACCGTCGACGGCGTCGATGCAGCCAAGAAGGGGGCGCAGGTCCGCAAGAAGGTCGGGTTCGTGTTCACGGACCCCGATTCGCAAATCGTGATGCCCACTGTCTCCGAGGATCTCGCGTTCTCGCTCCGCAGGTCCGGTTTGAGCAAGGCCGAGGTGGCCGAGCGGGTGGAGGAGATTCTCGTCCGCTTCCGTCTCGATCAGCACCGCGACCACCCGGCGCACCTGCTCTCGGGTGGACAGAAGCAGCTGTTGGCGATCGGTGCCGTGCTCATCAGGCGGCCGGAGGTGGTCGTGGCCGACGAGCCGACCACGCTGCTGGATCTGCGCAACGGACGCGTCGTCGCGCAGGCGTTGGATTCGATGGACCAGCAAGTCATCGTCGTGACCCACCAACTGGCATTACTGGACAGTTTCGAGCGAGTCATCGTCATCGACGACGGCCGGGTCGCCTTCGACGGTGCCCCGGACGCTGCAGTCCCGGCGTATCGGGAGTCGATCGGATGATCGGTCTCTACCGTCCTGGCACCTCGTTGCTGCACCGGATGAGTCCGGGGTCGAAGCTGCTGGCGTTGATCCTCGCGATTCTGGCGACGGTGATCTTTGCCCGCACACCGCTCGAGGTGGGTATGGTGGCCGTTCTCGTCGCCGCTCTGTTCGCGGTAGCCCGAATCCCGGTGAAAGTCGCACTGGCACAGCTGCGTCCGGTGTTGTGGATGCTGTTGATCATCGGCGTGTTCCAGGTCCTGTTCACCACCTGGCAACGCGCTCTCGTGGTGTGCGGGGTGCTGGTGATCTCCGTGGCCCTGGCGGCCCTGGTCACGTTGACCACCCGAGTGACCGACATGCTCGACACCGTCACCCGATCGCTCGGTCCGGTCCGACGCTTCGGCGTCGACCCCGATCGCATCGGTCTGCTTCTCGCCCTGGCCATCCGCTGCATCCCGCTGCTCGCGTCCATCGTGCAGGAGGTATCGCAGGCCCGCAAAGCACGCGGACTGCAGTGGTCGATGACGGCCCTGGCCACTCCGGTCCTGGTGCGCGCGCTGCGCACCGCCGATGCAATGGGTGATGCCCTCGTGGCCCGCGGTGTGGACGACGACGGTGTGGACAACGACGGTGTAGACGACAACGGTGCCGAACGTGAGTGAGTTGCTCACTGCCCGCGTGGCACGTCATGCCGGGAGTCACAATGCTGCGCTTGTCGACGCGACGGGCGAGATCACCTACCGCCGATTCTGGGATCGAGTCGAGCGCACAGCTGGTGCCCTGGTGGGGATGCGGCGCATCGCAGTGTTGCCGACGTCCGATATCGGGTCGCTGGTCGTCGTGCTGGCGGCGATGCATGCAGGCGTGAGTGTCGTTCTGTTGCATCGGCATCTCGTGCCCAGCGAATTCGCCGAGGCGATGACGGTGTGCGAGCCGTCGCTGATCGCAGCGCACCCGCGCTCGCATGCACGGCTGCGCACCTGGGGCGCGCAGAACGTTCGGGCTCCGGCCGATCTCGCTACCGGTATTTCCGGCACCGTCGGTGGTCCTTCGCCGAGTTCGGAGCTTCTGGTGGGCATCACATCCGGAACCACCGGGCCACCCAAGTTGTTCGTGCGCAATCATGCGTCGTGGGCGGCGACGCTCGATCGCTCCGATGCCCTGTTCGATCTCGGTCCAGGCGATCGGGTGTCCGCACCCGGCACACTCGATCACACGCACTTCCTCTACGGCGCTGTGCATGGACTCACTCGTGGTGCGACGGTAGACCTGCGGGAGCCGGCAGCGGCTCTCGCCGACGCTGCGAGCCATCTGTATTCGGTACCCACCATTGCCTGGAACATCGCTCGTTCGGGACGGCGATCGGCGAGTGTCCGTGAGGTGCTCTCGTCTGCGGCGCGGTGGGCGGAGTCGGGTCGAGAGGCACTGGCGACGGCCCTACCGAACGCAACAATGACGCACTTCTACGGCGCATCGGAGTTGAGTTTCGTCTCGTACGACCGTCGAACTGCCGTCGGCGCGGAGGTGGAAGGCGCGTTGTTCGACGGCGTCGAGGTCGAGAGCAGGGACGAGCTGCTCTACGTCCGCAGTGACATGCTGTTCGACGGCTATCTGGGTCGTTCGGGGCAGCAGGAGTCGGTGGCCGGAGGACCGGACGACGACGGGTGGATGACGGTCGGCGATCGTGGCAGTGTCGAACAGGGGCGACTGATCCTGCACGGCCGTGGCAGCGAGACGATCGTCCGGGCCGGGCTCAACGTCGAGTTGGTGCCGATCGAAGCGGCGCTGCTCGCAATTCCCGGTGTGCTCGAGGCCGGGGTGGTCGGGCTGCCCCACGACCGAGCCGGTGAGGAGCCTGCGGCCGGAGTTGTTGTTGCGCAGACCGATCCGATATCGGTGGCGCAGATTCGCCGCCACCTACGCACCGTGCTACCGGGGCCGAGCATGCCGGTGGTGATCGCCGCCGTGGATTCCCTGCCCCGAACACCACGCGGCAAGCTAGACCGTCACGCCTTGGGCGCAACCTTGGCCACGGTGCGGACCGTCGGCTCTCCCGATGCTCCTGTGACGACGAACCAGACGGTCAACGCGCCGCCGTCGTAGCGGTGGCGCAGGGAGACACGTTCGTGGCCGAGCACCGGGGTCAGATATTCGATGACGGCGCGGTGCGGCGCGGCGGCCAGCTCCGGCAAGTCCACCAGCAGCTCCTCGATCGCATGCCAGTAGGCAGCATTGTTGAGGTGGTTGAACGGATCGATATCGGTTGCGCGCAAAGGAAAGTGGAGATCGGTGGGCGACTCGGTCGGCACCGGCTCGGTCAGCCATGCCTTCCATCGCAGCCGGTGCTGGTCGGTGGTTCGGGCCAGCATTTCCAGTGCCCCGTCGCTGATGCGCGTCGGCATCCCCGTGTCCTTGCTGATGTTGATCCAGAAGCCCTCGGTCTCGATGCGTCCGCCCTTCGGCGTCGTCAGCGCCACTCGCATGTTCGACCATCGCGTCGACATCGACGAGCACCACCGGCGCAGGTGCACACGATCCGGGAAGTGGATGGGTTCGATGACGTCGATGACGGTGCGCCGGACGATCCACATCGGGTCGGTCTTGCCGAGGGGAGTGGCGTCGAGGTTGTCGGTGCCGACGTCCTGTAGATAGCGGGCCACGCCGTCGAATCGGAGCCGATTGTTCGGATCGATGTCGCCCGTACGCACCGGCCAGCTGGTCTCGAAGCCCTCACCCGGCGGTGGCTCGGGAGCGAGTTCGTCGTCGAAGCCACCCGGTTCCACACGCGCATTGGTCACGTTCGCACTCTACTCGGGCGCCCAGTACTCGGGCGCGCGCGATGCGCTGTGTCAGATGATGTGGCGGGCTCGCATTCCGTCGAATACCGGTGCCACCCGGACGACGTCGCCGGTGGTGGGTGCATGCACCATCTGGCCGTTGCCCATGTAGATCGCCACGTGGCCCGGGCCCGCAGGTCCCCAGTTTCCGAAGAGGAGATCACCGGGTTGGGCGAGTTCCATCGGAACCTCGGTGCCGACGTTCCACTGCGTCTCCGACGTGCGGGGCAGTGTCACTTTTCCGCCCGATGCCTTGAACAGGGCGTACGAGGTCAGTCCGGAGCAGTCGAATCCTCCGCCGGAGGGCCCGTTGATGTTTCCGCCTCCCCAGACATAGGGCAGTCCCAGGTAGTCCATCGCCAATTGCACTGCCCGGCCACCGATTCCGGTGAGATCGAGACCGGCGAACGGGGTCAGGATCGCGGCGAACTGTGCCTCGGTCGCCCGGATGCGTGCCACATACGGCTTGGTCTGCGTCTCGTAATCGACTGTGCCCGATGGCATACCGCCGGAACGCAGCACCGCTCCCGCCCCCGCGTTGTACCCGGCGAGAGTCAGGTCGAGCGTATCGCCGGATACCTTGCCCTCACGCTTCCAACCTTCGACCTGCCCGTAGATATCGCACAGCAATGTGCCCGACGCCATCACCGCGTCACCGATGCTGTTGACGTCGACGACGCCGTTTCCGTCGTAGTCCTTGCCGTAGGTCGCCCAGGTGCTCGGCATGAATTGCCCTGGTCCTCGCGCGCCGGTACTCGAGACCGGCGCGGTAGGGCCGTACCTGAAACCGTTTTCGGCGGCGTAGAGGGCGGCAATCGTGGTGGCTTTGACACCCCCGCAGATGGTGCCTGCCTTCTGCAGCCACGGCACGAAGGCGGTGATGGCTCCCACCGGACTCAGGTTGATGCCGGTGAACGTCGCAGGCTGCCCGGGGAACAATGCGCGCCGAATGGCCTCGGCCGAGGCCATGAATGCGGTCTGGGTGGCGAGATCGACGGCGGAATACGTCCGCCCGGCGAACTGCACCGCACCTGTGCCGAGGGCGGCGGCAGCGGTGGACAGCGGATTCGGCGTCGCTGCATTCGGCGTCGCTGCATTCGAGGAGAACACACTGAACGGAAGCGGGGCGTTGGACTGGGCCGCCGGAGCAGTCGTCGCCGCAGTTGCGCCGCCAGGGGTTTCGGCTGCCGTGCCCGGGGCCGAGTCGGGTGCGGTCGCGTCGGCATCCGCAGTCTCGATCTCGGCGACCGTCGGAAGATCGGGGAGCATCGGTTCGACGGCGGTGTGCAGTCCCTCGGCGGCGTCGGTCAGTGTGCGGTCGGCAACCTCTGCGGCGGGCTCGGGCATGCTGCCCAGCAGTTCGTCCCACTGATCGGTCATGGTCTTCGCTTGGTCTTCGGCGGTGGCCGCGATATCAGCGGCCTGGTCCTTCACCGTCTGATTCTGTAACGGAGCCGGGGCGTCCGTTCCAGCGACGGCACCCGCGGCGGACACGATGACGGCAACGATGACTGCGATGGGATCGCCTGCCATGTATCGACTCCTGCTACTCGAACGATCTCCCCCGAGCCAGCAGGTGTGATCAGGCTCACTCGGGTGCTGTACCCATCATGCACGGTGAGGCCGATCGACTCATGAGAACTGCGAAACTGTTCAGAACAGGGACGCCCAATAGTCCGAGAAGCGGATCCCGATGAGCGCGATGACGATTGCGTACCACACAGCCAGCAGGGTCCACCGCCATTCGAGAAAGAGACGGCCGACGGTGCCGGGGTTCTCGCGCGTGATCAGTCGGCTCAGGGCCAAGACGAACAGCGGCATCGTCACCGTCCACACGACCATGCAGTAAGGGCACAGCGCATTGATCGTGTACAGGCTCTCGAAGATCAGCCAGTGGATGAACACCTCACCCAGCAACAGGCCCGCGCTCATTCCCAGCCAGAACCAGTGGGGCAGTTCGATGCGGCCGAGCAGCAGAACGCCTGCCACGAGTGCGACCGAGAATGCGACGATGCCCAGGATGGGGTTGGGAAATCCGAACAGCGCCGCCTGCTTGGTCACCATCACCGAACCGCAGGAGAGCACGGGGTTCAGGCTGCAGGACGGCACGTACGACGCGTCCTCGAGCAACTTGATGCGCTCGATGGTCAGCGTCAGCGCGGCGAGCAGACCGAGAGCGCTGAAGGCAGTGAAAACTACCGCACCGGCGCGGGCCTTCATGGTCAGTTGCCGGCCGCGGCCGCTGCCGCCAGGATGTTCTCCGGCGTCGGGTTACTGATCTCGGTGCCGTTCACGCGCACGTTCGGCGTCCCGTTGATGCCCTCGCTGATGACGGACTGCGTCTGGCTGGTGACCCAATCGGTGTAGCTGCCATCGGTGATGCACGACGCGGTTTCGGGGGAGTCGGCTCTTGCCGATGCCGCGATGGCGACGAGCTCGTCATCGGGCAGGCCGGTGCCGTTCTCGGGCGGCTGCTTCTCGAACATCGTCGTGTGCCAGTTCATCCAGCTGTCTCGATCGTTCTCGGCGACGCAGATCGAGGCATTTGCCGCCCGCGTCGAGTACATCGCGCCGTTGGAGAAGCGGTCGAGGATCGCAATGGGGCGGTAGTCCACGGCGACGTTGCCTGCGTCGGCCAGCTGCTGAAGTGTCGATCCGCTGGTGGACTCGAAGGCCTTGCACGCCGGGCACTGGAAGTCCTCGACGACGCTGATCACGGTGGTGGCATCGGGATTGCCGAAGCGGATGGCCCCGTTGTCGGTCAGGGAGGTGGGCGTCAGTTGTGGCCCCTGAGCGGAGCTCGTGGCGGTCGACGCGTCGCCCGACGTCGACCTGTTGTTGACGATGAACAGAGCAATTGCCGCTACCAGAGCAATCAGAACCACGGCGACGAGGATCTGAATCAGGGTGCGGCGGTTCTTGTCGCCGTTCTGCATGGCCCTGATGTCTTTGGATGCCCCGTTGCCTTTGGAGGCTTTTTTGCTCGTGTTCACGCGGCCAGTGTAGGCAGTCGATCCTGAGCACTTGATGAGAGCTGGGTCAACCGAGGAGAGTGGCGAGCCGTTCGATGGCGAATCGGTACCCGTCGATCCCGAGTCCGGCGATGACGCCGCTGGCGATAGGGGAGACGAACGAGTGGTGCCGAAACTCCTCGCGGGCGTGCACGTTGCTGATATGGACCTCGATGATCGGCACTTCGGGGATGACGAGGGCGTCGCGCAGCGCCACGGAGGTATGGGTCAATCCGCCCGGGTTGATGACGATGCCCGACGCCACCCCGCGGGCCTGGTGGATCCAGTCGATGAGCTGGCCTTCGTGGTTGGACTGTTCGGCGGTGACGGTGAGGCCGTGGGCAGCAGCGGACTGCTCGCACAGCGCGACGATGTCGGCGAGGGTGGCGTGGCCGTACACCTGCGGCTGCCGAGTGCCGAGCATGTTCAGATTCGGACCGTTGAGTACCAGCACCTGCTTGGCCAAGACGTCACTCACTTTCTTGCCGCGAACAAATCTGGAAAATGCGTACTACCGGGTCCGATCCTTGCACAGTGGTGTTGACACAATCGTCCCGTGAGTACTGGACGGTCCGTGTGGCTGGTGTGGGGCATCGGTGTGTTCGCCTACGTGGTCGGGGTGCTGCATCGGACGTCGTTCGGGGTCGCCGGGCTCAGCGCTGCGGATCGGTTCTCGGTGTCACCGTCGCTGCTGTCCTCGTTCGTGGTGCTTCAGGTGATCGTGTACGCGGGGATGCAGATCCCGGCCGGGGTGTTGCTGGACCGGATCGGATCACGACGGATGATCGCGGCGGGCGCGTTGATCATGGGGTCGGCGCAGATCACGTTGGCGCTCACCGATTCGCTGCCGGTCGCGGTTGCCGCGCGCGCCTTGGTCGGCGTGGGTGACGCACTCACCTTCGTCTCGGTGCTTCGCTTGGTACCGCACTGGTTCTCGCCGCGTCGGGTGCCGATCGTCTCCCAGTTGACCGGTCTGCTGGGGCAACTCGGGCAGGTGCTCTCGGCGGTTCCGTTCCTGATTCTGTTGAACGGCCCGGGCTGGACGTTCGCGTTCGGCAGCGCGGCAGCGTTGGGACTGCTCGCTCTCGTGCTGGTGCTCGCGTTCGTTCGAGATCGCCCGGACGGTGGAGCGGTGACCGCGGAACCCCAGTCGGCGTCGCTGCGGAGCACCCTTGCCTCCATCGTTGCGGTGTGGCGCCGGCCGGGAACCCGGCTCGGCTTCTTCTCCCACATGGGCACCCAGTTCTCGATCACGGTGTTCGCGTTGCTGTGGGGGGTGCCGTACCTGACCTCGGCGCAAGGGCTGTCGGCGTCGACGGCCGGTGCGTTGCTGACGGTGTCGGTGCTGTCCGCGGTGGCGTCGGGCATCGTCTTGGGGTTGCTCACCGGGCGTTATCCGATGCGACGGTCGTGGCTGGTGCTGGCGATCATGATCAGTAACGCCACGATGTGGGCGATCGTGTTGGCGCTACCAGGTCCTGCTCCGCTGTGGTTGTTGGTGCTGCTCGTGGTGGTGATCTCGGTGGGTGGCCCCGGTTCGGTGATCGGCTTCGACTACGCCCGCACGTTCAATCCGAGTGCCAATCTGGGGACGGCGCAGGGGATGGTGAACATCGGCGGTTTCTCGGCGTCGCTGTTGGTCATCGCTGCGATCGGCTGGATTCTCGATGCGGCGGGCGGCTACTCCTTCGACGCCTTTCGGTTGGCGATGCTCGCTCAGTTCCCGGTGTGGATCGTCGCCATCATCGGTGTTCTGTCGACGCGTCGGGAGACCAGGAAGGTGCTCGCTGCGGAGGGCATCCACCCGCACACGATGCGTGAGGTGCGTGACCGAATCAGGGGTAGGTGAACGACCTCCCGATATCTCGTTGCACCGATGCGATTCTGCGCGCATGCTGTTGGTCCAATATCGTTGCAGGACACAAGCAAGCATTACGTAAAGGTGTATTAAAGAGATGGTTACCGAGCGAGAAGCGACTCCCGTGAGCGGCGAGTATTCGCACCGTCAGATCATGACCATTCTGTCCGGCCTGATGATGGGCATGTTCCTCGCTGCCCTCGACCAGACCATCGTGTCGACATCGGTCCGCACCATCGCCGACGACCTGAACGGGTTCTCGGTCCTTGCCTGGGTCACCACGGCGTACCTGATCACCTCGACGGTGTCCACCCCGTTGTACGGCAAGCTCTCGGACCTCTACGGCCGCAAGCCGTTCTTCATGGCGGCCATCTCGATCTTCGTCATCGGGTCCATGCTGTGCGGTATCGCGACGTCGATGTACGAGCTCGCCGCATTCCGCGCCATCCAGGGACTCGGTGCCGGTGGACTGATGTCGATGGCGTTGGCGATCATCGGCGATATCGTGCCGCCCCGAGAACGAGCCAAGTATCAGGGTTACTTCCTGGCGGTGTTCGGCACGTCGAGTGTGCTCGGCCCGGTGATCGGCGGACTCCTGGCCGGGCAGTCGTCGATCCTCGGGATCACGGGCTGGCGTTGGGTTTTCTACATCAACGTCCCGTTCGGCATCATCGCGCTCATCGTCGTCTGGCGGGTGCTGAATCTGCCGGTGTACCGGCGTGAGGCGCGCGTCGACTGGTGGGGCGCTCTACTACTCGGTGTGGGCCTGGTGCCGCTGCTCATCATCGCCGAGCAAGGACGCGTGTGGGGCTGGAGTTCGCCGCGCGCCCTGCTGTGCTTCGGAGTCGGCATCGTGGGCGTCCTCGCCTTCGTGCTCGCGGAGATCAAGATGGGCGACGACGCGTTGATCCCGATGCGGTTCTTCCGAAACCCATTGTTCTCGTTGTGTATTGCTGTCAGCGTCATCGCGGGTGCCGCCATGTTCGGCGGCATCTCACTGCTGCCGCAGTACCTGCAGGTGGTCAAGGGATCCTCGCCGACGCTGGCCGGTTATCAGACCTTGCCGCTCGTCGGAGCTCTGATGATCGCCTCGATCGTGTCGGGTCGGTTGATCTCGAAGACGGGACGCTACAAGATCTTTCCGATCGTCGGCACCGCGCTGATGGCCGTTGCGATGTTCATCTTCCACTACGTCCATGCCGACACCCCGTTGTGGCAGACGATGGTCGTGATGGGCCTGTTCGGTCTCGGCCTCGGGTCGATGATGCAGCCGCTGACACTGGCGATCCAGAATGCGATGCCGCCCAAGGACATGGGTGTATCCACCTCTGCCGCAACGTTCTTCAGGCAGATCGGCGCGACGGTCGGCGTTGCGGTGTTCCTGTCGATGCTGTTCACGCAGCTCACCCCGAAGACGGGGGACGCACTGATGGCCGCGAGTTCGAAGCCGGCATTCCAGCAGGCGGTGCAGAGTGCGGCAGGCAGTTCCGATCCACTCGAATCCGGCTTCGCTCGGGCGATCGCCTCGGGTGATGCCTCGGTCCCAGGCAGTGCGTTGCAGGACAGCTCGTTCATCCAGAAGCTCGAACCCGCACTCGCCGAGCCTTTCCGCATCGGGTTCTCCGACGCCATGGACTACGTGTTCCTGGCCGTGTCGATTCTGATGGTCCTCGGATTCGTACTGGTGCTCTTTCTGAAGGAGGTTCCGCTGCGCACGCAATCGGGACTGGCTGCAGCTCGGCAGCAGCGGGACGAGGAGGCCAGTGCGGCCGAACAGGCAGGGGAGAAGTAAGAGGGCACGCGAGGTGCTCTGACGAGGCCCGGCCCGGTTACTTCCGCGGCCGGGCCCGGTCTGTTTCGATGTGACGAAACACAGAGACGGCTACGTGCAGCTCGGTCCGGTGCGAACCTGGTTCGCCGACACCGGCGAGGGGTCTGAGCCGGGTGCCCCCGTGGTGCTGATGCATCCGGGTGGGGTGGATTCGACGGCCCTGGACGTCACCACGGCGTCGCTGGCCTCGGCGTTTCGCGTCTACACGCCGGAACGCCGAGGCCATGGGCGCACGGCGAATGTTTCGCCCATGACGTTCGCGGCGATGGCGTCGGACATGATCGAGTTCCTCGAGAATGTCGTCGGCGGGCCGGCTCGTTTGGCCGGATGCAGCGATGGCGCGGTGGTGGCTCTCCTCGTCGCGTTGCAGCGGCCGGACCTGGTGGATCGGCTCGCATGCGTAGCGGGCGTGTTTCACCGAGATGGGTGGGGCGGGCGGGGGTGTCTCCGGCGGGGCGGACAGATCCGAATTCGCGCGCGATCTCGACGACATGCATCGAAGTGCCCCAGCTCTCGTGGCGAACGACCTTGCCGAGCTCGCGGTGCGCACGCTCGTGATGATCGGCGACGACGACGAGGTGAGCATCGAGCACGCGGCCGAGTTCTACCGAAGCGTGCCCGTCGCCGAACTGGCGATCGTGCCGGGAACCTCGCATGGGTTGCTGGTCGAGAAGCCCGCGCTGTGCAACGCGATTCTGTTGGACTTCCTCACCCACGACCCAGTGCAGACCTTCGCGCCGATCCGGCGAATCTGACCGTCTCAGCCTGTGTGGCCGACGGTTCGGCCGATGCCCTCGAACAGCACGTCCAGTCCCCGCTCGAGCTCGCGGGCACCGTCGTACGCCGTGATGAGCGAAGGCAGGGTGGACAGCAGCGGAAATTCGCCGGTGGGGAGTCGGCGTAGTGCCAGACGTACGAGATCGCCGGTCTCGTCTGCACTCCTGCCGGCTTCCTGCGTCTCGCTCAGCACGTGACCTCGGAGGAAGGATTTCAGCATCCGATAGGTCGAAAGTGCCTCGGGCACAGTGAATCCTGCGTTGGACAACAGGCCGAGTACGCTCTCGAGCGACGCCAGAGATCGAGACGTGCCCAGGCCGAGAGGGGTGCGCTGCGGCCGAGTCGACAGCAGAATCACCGCGTTCGGATGGGCAATGGCCAATTCGCGGTAGTGCCGAGCGAATGTCCTCAATTGCTCTTGCCACCGGCAATCGTCGACATCGACCGTGACGAGCGTGCGGAGGATGGAATCGGCGACGGCGTCGAGCAGCGCTTCCTTGGTGGGAACGTAGCGGTACACCGTCATCGGATCGCGATCGATCGATGCCGCCAGGTTCCGAATCGACAGACTCTCCAGTCCGGTTCGGTCGACGATGGACAGTGCCGCTGACACCACGAACTCACGATCGATCTTTGCTCTGGAGCTCGAGAAGAATTGGTCCGAAGGAGCCATCGGCTCCCACCGCCTTCCGTCGTTTCGATGAGAAGCGTATCGACCGTTTAGCGACCCGTAAACAAACTTGTTGTTCGACAACGACTTTGGCTTGACTGCTTACCCTACACGTGGTGGGCTGTAGCCCTACACCGTAGAGATACGGGGAAACTCTTAGTCGCGGAGTGGGACCGAGCCTTCGCTGATGTACATTCCTGTCGCCCGGCTGCCGACAGCTGGCCGGCGACGCCATCGAAGTATCTCTTCGCCACGCCTCAGTGATGAACGGACCGGACGCTAGATAGGTGCGGATCTACTGAAGCACACACCAATTCGTCGAGAACTCGTCGGTTGACACCCGAAGCCGACAACACGCCTGCTTCGGACCCTCCAAGCAGATCGGTATGCAATCCATGCACGTTCCGCCGCCCAGTCATCCATCCACCGCCCCCGGTCGCGGCCGGGCTCTCGTCCCGCTGGCCGGGACGATCGCTCTCGCAACCAGCGCACTGATGCTGGTCAATGCCCCTCTCGCGCTCGCTCAGCCGACTACCGTCGGACTGGGAACCGCCGCGAGCTATGCCGTGCTGGCCGGTTCCAAGATCACGAACACCGGACCGTCGAAAATCGGCGGCAACATCGGAGTGAGCCCTGGCGTCGGTGTCGAACCGTTCATCACCGGATTCCCGCCGGGTGAGCTCACCAGCGGGGTTGTCAACGATCGTAATTCGGTTGCGGCGCAGGCAAAAGCGGATCTGAGTACCGGGTACGACGACGCGGCCGGACGGCCGGGAGCAACCTCTACCGGAGTCGAACTGGGTGGTCAGACACTGCTGGCCGGCCTGTACGGCTCTGGCACGCTCGGCCTCACCGGAACACTGACACTCGATGCGCAGGGCGACGCCAATGCTGTGTTCATCTTCCAAGCTGCATCCACTTTGATCACGGCGTCCGACAGCAGTGTCTCGCTGATCAACGGGGCCAACGCCTGCAATGTGTTCTGGCAGGTCGGAAGCTCGGCCACGCTCGGTACCAATACCGATTTCGTGGGAACGGTCATGGCTCGGGCGTCGATCACTGCGACCATCAATGCCGATGTGCAGGGGCGACTGCTGGCTCTCGACGGTGCCGTCACCCTCGACTCGAACACCATCACCAACCCCGGCTGTGGGGCAACCGAGCCTCCGGTGACCACGACGCCTCCGACGACCACGCCTCCTGTCACGACCACGCCGCCCGTCACGACGGAGCCTCCGGTGACCACGCCTCCCGTTACGACGACGCCTCCGGTGACCACGCCGCCCGTCACGACGACGCCGGGTGATGGTGGCGGTACTCCGGGCACGCCGGGTGATGGTGGCGGAACACCGCCGATCGTGATCGATGTGCCCCCGATTCCGGGCCTACCTTCGATTCCCGGCATCACGCTCCCACCGATCCCGGGCGTCCCGAACACACCGAATCAGCCGAACACACCGAACCAGCCGAACACACCGAATCAGCCCAACACTCCCAACCAGCCCAACACTCCCAACCAGCCGAACACGCCGAATCAGCCCAACACTCCCAACCAGCCCAACACTCCCAACCAGCCGAACACACCAAATCAGCCGAACACTCCGAGTGGCCCTGATCAGCCGGGCACGTACAACCCGGGTGGTCAGATCACGCAGATTCCCAATGGTGGCGTCGAAACCGGTGACGGCAGCATGTCATCGCCGTCGTCCGATTCGTCGGTCGTGACGATGTGGACCGTGCTCGGGTTGCTCACCGTAGGTGCGGTCTCGGTGACGATGATGACTCGTCGTCGGCGCTGATCTTCGATGCGCTCGTTCGCGCAGGTGCGCTCGGCCCCTGCCTGCCCCGCCCGCAGCACCACCCTGTATCGGGTCGTGCTGCGGGCGGTGGCGGCAGTGTCCTTCATGTCGCTGTTGCTGATTTCCGGGTGTGCAACGCCGTCGGATTCGGTTGATAACGAGAGCAATTCGCCGTCGGTGAGCATCTCGGTTCCGGTAGAAACGGCACCGACCGACGATGCCGCAGATCCGTCGGCTTCCTCGACCGCCGGATCGCCTCCGGCCCGCGTCGAAATTCCGGCGATCGACGTCGATTCGGATGTGATGGGCCTCGGTCTGCTTCCGGACGGTTCCATGGAGGTTCCGGCGGGAGGCTTTCCGGCCGGCTGGTACACCGGATCGCCGGTGCCAGGTCAGCTCGGTCCGTCGATCGTGGCCGGGCATGTCGATTGGGGTGGTAGCCCCGGCGTGTTCTATCGACTCCACGATCTCGAACAGGGTGACGACGTCACAGTCGTCAGCGAGGACGGCAATGCGGTCCGGTTCGTCGTCAGTGCAGTCGAGCAATATGCGAAGGACGCGTTCCCCTCCGACAAGGTGTACGGCGATATCGATCATCCCGGCCTACGCCTGATCACGTGCGGTGGGCCGTTCGACTCGAACGTGTCGAGCTACGAGGACAACATCGTCGTGTACGCCGATCGCGTCTGAGTTGGTCGACCGACGTCGGCGAGCAGTAGTGCGCTGATCGCGCCCTGCTGGGGCCGCCCCGCCCTCACTCCGTAACGAGTGTGAACCGCTCGAGTACCACTCGCGTGTTCTCGTCGACGGTGAAGTGTGGGTCGCCCAGTTCTTCGCGGACCTCCGTCGAATGCCAGAACTGCTCATGCCCGGCTCGCCATTGCGCTACGTCGGCGTATCCCTCACCCTCGTCGAGGGCGTGCTGCAGTGAAACATCTTTCAGTGCAACGATTTCTACCGAGATCGTTTCGACTACCGCGACCGTATCGCCTGCCGAGTCCACCACCGCACCGCGGTCGCCGACTCGCGGCAGTGCCTCATCCCGGTACTGAACCAACAGGCTGGCCGTGCTGGTCTTGGCGCCGGACAGAACAGCCGCAACCAGGGTCTCTCGCAGCGGGCCAGGGTAGGCGAATTCGACGATCGGAAGTTCGGTCACTCGAGCATCATATTTCGACATCGGCCCACACCAGTCGGTGGTCCGAGGGGTGCTCGGGTAGATCCGGCCAGTACACCTTCGAATCGATCACCGTCAGATCGTCCGAGGGAAGCACGTAGTCCACGCGCAGGTCTCCCGGCGTCGGATCGGCGAAATCGGCTGTGTCCGTGCCGTGTCCATCGGACGTGGGGGCCGGGTCCTGTACTCGTGGTAGATCGAGAACCTGCGCGATGGCTCCCTCGACGGAGTCGCCGTCGACCGGATCGCTGTTCTGATCGCCCAGCATGACGAACGACGCGCCCTCGTCCAGTCCGCCGCGCACGCCCTTGTCGTCGTAGAGGTAGTCCGCGCCGGAGATGTAGTCGGCACTGAGTCGGATCTCGTCGTGGTTGCGCTTGCCGTTGCGGTCTTCCGGTCCGTCGAAGGACGGGGGAGTGGGGTGCGAGGCCAGTACATGCAGAGTCCGGCCGTTCACGTCGATCGGCACGTCCCAGTGCGATTTGCTGGACAGTCGCAGCGCATCGGAGTCATCTCCGTAGTAGTCACGTGGCAACAGTGAATCCGGCATGTCCTTCCACAGAAAGTTCTGGAACGTGCGCACCGAATCTGTGTCGATCGGATACTTCGAGAACACCACCATCCCGTACTGACCTGGGAACTGTCCGAATCCCCAGGCATCGCCCGGGCCGCCGAGTTCGCCGTCCTCGTCCAGGTCCAGTCCCGAGTCCACGCCGGTGTTGACGGGCGCGGTGTACCAGTACGGGTACTGGTTGTCGAGATAGTTCTCGCCGAACAACCTCGCCGCATCGTCACCCGAGTAGTCGAACTCGTTGATCAGCAACACATCCGGCGAGTGTGCGGCAATGGTGTCGGCTACCGCGCGCGCCTGTGCGTTCTCGCCGGCCAGATCGGCCACCAACTGGCCGGCCTCGGGTCGATTGAGACTTGCGTTGAACGTTGCGACCCGGATGCTCGTCCTCTCGTCGGAGGCGCGTCCGCCGGGAGGGGATGCGTCTGTCGCCGAGCAGCCTGCGGCAGCGACGGTGAGGGCAACGGCAGTGAGGGCGACGGTGACGGTCACAAGTCTCGGCATTTTCACGTTCGTCACCGTAAATACGGCATGCGAACACGAGGTAACAAATTAACAAGCAGTCGTGCTTGCTTTTTTCTCGACCCTTTGTGAAGCTGAACCCATGGCAGACCTCCACTCCCTCGTCGACGATCTGCGCGCCGAGGGCGACGACCTCGATGCGCTCGTGGGCGAACTGACTTCCGAGCAGTGGGCGACACCGACCCCCGCTGCAGGCTGGACCATCGCCCACCAGATCGGCCACCTGTCCTGGACGGATCACGTCGCGGAACGAACCACGTCCGCGGCCTCCGGCGATACCGAGGCCGAAACAGAGTTCGGCGTCACGCTGAAGAAGGCATGGGAGGACCCCACCGGCTTCGTCGACGCCGCCGCCGAGGAGGAATCCCGGAATCCGGACCTGTTGAGCACCTGGCGTACCCGACGCCGCGCCATGACCGAGGCCCTGACACAGGTCCCGTCCGGAACCAAGATCGCGTGGTTCGGACCCCCGATGAGCGCCGCCTCGATGGCCACTGCCCGGTTGATGGAGACCTGGGCACACGGACAGGACGTCGCCGACGCGCTGGGGATCACGCGCACTGCCACCGACCGGATCCACGGGGTTGCCCACATCGGCGTCCGAACAAGAGATTTCGCCTATGTGGTGAACCAGCAGGCTCCGCCGAGCGAACCGTTCCGGATCGAGCTCACCGCACCGTCGGGTCAGCTCTGGACCTGGGGGCCCGAGGACGCCGCTCAACGTGTCCTCGGCCCCGCCCTGGACTTCTGCCTTCTCGTCACCCAGCGCGCACATCGCGACTCCCTCGACCTCGAGGTCGAGGGAGCCGATGCACTGCACTGGCTCACCATCGCCCAAGCCTTCGCAGGCCCTCCCGGAGTAGGACGAGAGAAAGCATGACAGTCCGTATCGGCAACTGTTCCGGCTTCTACGGAGACCGGATCTCCGCGATGCGTGAGATGCTGGAGGGCGGTGAACTCGATTACCTCACCGGTGACTACCTTGCAGAGCTTACGATGCTCATTCTCGGCCGCGACCGGATGAAGGACGCGACTCGCGGCTACGCCAAAACCTTTCTGCGCCAAGCCGAGGACTGTCTGGGCCTGGCCCTGGACAAGGGCGTCAAGATCGTGGCGAACGCCGGCGGACTCAATCCGCGGGGCCTCGCCGAGGCATTGAACAAGCTCGACTCCGGCGCGAAGATCGCCTACGTAGACGGCGACGATCTCCTCGATCGTGCTGCCGAGCTCGATCTCGGAAGTCCACTGACTGCCAATGCCTATCTCGGCGCGTGGGGAATCGTGGAATGCCTGAACTCCGGTGCAGACGTCGTCGTGACGGGCCGCGTCACCGATGCCAGCGTGATCGTCGGGCCTGCAGCAGCACACTTCGGTTGGGCCCGCACCGATTACGACGCCCTGGCTGGAGCAGTCGTCGCCGGGCACGTCATCGAGTGCGGAACACAGGCCACCGGTGGCAACTATTCGTTCTTCACCGAGATCGCGGACATGTCTCGACCGGGCTTTCCGATCGCGGAAATTCACCGTGACGGCTCGAGCGTCATCACCAAGCACGAGGGCACCGGCGGCGCGGTCAGCGTCGGCACCGTCACCGCTCAGTTGCTCTACGAAATCACCGGCGGACGCTACGCGAACCCCGATGTCACCGCGCGAATCGACTCGGCGATCCTGACTCGAGAATCGAGCGATCGCGTGTCCATCACCGGGGTGAGCGGAGAGGCTCCGCCGCCCACTTACAAGGTCTCCCTCAACGCACTCGGCGGTTTCCGCAACGAATTCACGATGGTCCTCACCGGTCTCGACATCGAAGCCAAAGCCGCACTCGCGCAGCGCCAGTTCGAGTCCTGGCTGTTAAGCCGGCCGGCCGAGCTGGACTGGACTCTGGTGCGCACCGACAAGCCGGACGCCGAGACCGAGGAGACGGCCAGCGCGCTGCTGCGCTGCGTGGCCCGCGACAGCAACCCCGACGTAGTGGGACGTCAGTTCTCCTCGGTGGCAATAGAACTCGCACTGGCCAGCTATCCGGGATTCTCGGTGACCGCGCCGCCGGGAAACGGAGCCCCGTACGGGGTGTTCACCGCCGGCTTCGTCGACGCGGCCGAGATCGCACACGTCGCGCATTTCGCCGACGGCACCGACAGCGTCATCGCCCCGTCGCCACAGACCCGAGCACTGGAGGAACTCGAACAGCCAGCGCTGCCCACACCCAGGCCACACGAACCCACCATCCGAGCTCCACTCGGAATCCTCGCCGCTGCGCGAAGCGGAGACAAAGGCGGCAGTGCCAACGTCGGGGTCTGGGTGCGCACCGAGGATGAATTCGCCTGGCTGGTACATGCATTGACGATCGACACTCTGAAGAAGATGCTGCCCGAGGCCGAGCCGCTGACCGTAACCCGGCACGTACTGCCGAACCTGAAGGCGGTGAACTTCGTCATCGACGGCATCCTCGGCCAAGGCGTCGCATCACAGGCGAGATTCGATCCACAGGCCAAGGGGCTCGGTGAGTGGCTGCGGTCACGGCACATCGACATTCCCGAAACGCTTGCTTACAGCTCAGGAGTGGAGCCTGCGGAACGACCCGGCGGCTCAGGAGTGGAGCCTGCGGAACGACCCGGCGGCTCAGGAGTGGAGCCTGCGGAACGACCCGGCGGCTCAGGAGTGGAGCCTGCGGAACAACCTGATAAGAAGGGAGAACTCGGATGAGTATCTGGACGACGCCCGAGCGTCTGCAGCTCCGAAAGACCGTCCGCAGTTTCGTGGAGCAGGACATCGCGCCGTACCTGAATCAGTGGGAGAACGACGGCGAGATTCCGCGTGAGCTGCACAAGAAGGCCGCAGCGCTCGGTTTGATCGGAGCCGGGTTTCCCGAGGAGGTCGGCGGCGACGGCGGGGATCTCGCCGACGCCGTGGTGATCTGCGAGGAGATGCATCAGGCCGGTGCCTCGGGTGGTCTGTTCGCCTCACTGTTCACCAGCGGAATCGCCTTGCCGCACTTGATCGCTGCGGGCGATGCCGATCAGATCGAGAAGTGGGTACGGCCCACATTGGCGGGGGAGAAGATCGGTTCGCTCGCGATCACCGAGCCCGGTGGTGGCTCGGATGTCGGCCATCTCAGAACGAAGGCTGTCAGGGACGGCGAGCACTACCTCGTGAACGGGTCCAAGACGTACATCACCTCCGGCTGCCGAGCCGATTTCGTCGTCACCGCGGTCCGCACCGGCGGCGACGGTGCGGCCGGGGTATCACTTCTCGTCATCGAGAAGGGGACGCCCGGTTTCGAGGTCACCGGCAAGCTCGACAAGATGGGCTGGCGTGCCTCCGATACGGCCGAACTGTCGTTCGTCGACGCCCGGGTTCCGGTGCGCAATCTGGTCGGGGCCGAGAACAGTGGCTTCGCGCAGATCGCGCAGGCGTTTCTCACCGAGCGCATCGCGCTGGCCGCCCAGGCCTACGCCAGCGCGCAACGGTGCCTCGATTTGACGCTGCAGTGGGTCCGCGATCGTGAGACATTCGGAAAGCCGCTCATCGCACGGCAATCCGTGCAGAACACCGTCACCGAAATGGCGCGCAAGATCGACATCGCGCGGGTATATACCCGCGCGCTGGTCGAGCGGTCGATGCAGGAGAACCAGGACTTCATCGCCGAGGTCTGCTTCGCCAAGAACACCGCCGTCGAGTCCGGGGAGTGGGTGGCCAATCAAGCGGTGCAACTGTTCGGCGGACTCGGTTACATGCGTGAGAGCGAGGTCGAGCGGCAGTACCGGGACATGCGCATCCTCGGCATCGGCGGGGGCACCACCGAGATTCTCACCGGACTGGCAGCAAAACGATTGGGGTATCAGGCATGAGCGTGCTCGAGTCCACCCTCGACACCACTTCGGAGCAATTCGCTGTGAGTGTCGAGGCCATGAACACCAAGCTCGACGAGATCGACGCAGAGCACTCGAAAGCTCTGCTCGGCGGCGGCGAGAAGTACATCGAGCGGCACCGCAAGCGCGGCAAACTGCTCGCCCGCGAACGTATCGAGTTGCTGATCGACGAGGACTCCGCGTTTCTCGAACTGTGCCCACTTGCGGCCTGGGGCAGCGATTTCCCGGTCGGGGCCAGCACTGTCATGGGGATCGGCGTGGTGTGCGGGGTCGAGTGTCTGATCGTCGCCAACGATCCGACGGTCCGCGGCGGAGCCAGTAATCCGTGGACCCTCAAGAAGGGATTCCGCGGCAACGACATCGCAACCCAGAACCGACTTCCGGTCATCTCCCTGGTCGAGTCCGGCGGTGCCGATCTGCCGACACAGAAGGAGGTGTTCATCCCCGGTGGGCGCATGTTCCGCGACCTGACGCAGCTCTCCGCGGCGGGCATACCCACGATTGCCCTGGTGTTCGGCAACTCCACTGCCGGTGGCGCCTACATCCCCGGCATGTCCGATCACGTCGTCATGGTCAAAGAGCGGTCCAAGGTTTTCCTCGCGGGCCCGCCTCTGGTCAAGATGGCCACCGGTGAGGACTCCGACGACGAGTCACTCGGCGGGGCCGAGATGCACGCTCGAAAGTCCGGTCTCGCAGACTACTTCGCCGTCGACGAGCAGGATGCCATCCGGATCGGCCGCAACATAGTGTCCCGATTGAACTGGAAGAAGAAGGGGCCCGAGCCGCGCGCCGAGGTCGTCGAACCGCTCGCGGACCCCGAGGATTTGCTCGGCATCGTCCCCACCGACCTGAAGATCCCGTTCGACCCACGTGAAGTCATCGCCCGCATCGTCGACGGTTCGGATTTCGACGAGTTCAAACCCATGTACGGAGGGTCCCTCGTCACGGGTTGGGCCCAGTTGCACGGCTACCCGATCGGCATCCTCGCCAATGCTCGCGGCGTGCTGTTCAGCGAGGAATCGCAGAAGGCAACCCAGTTCATCCAGCTGGCGAACCGGTCTGACACGCCACTTCTGTTTCTGCACAACACCACCGGATACATGGTCGGCAGAGAGTACGAGGAAGGCGGCATGATCAAGCACGGCTCGATGATGATCAACGCCGTCTCCAATTCGACAGTGCCGCACATCTCGATCCTGCTCGGTGCCTCCTACGGTGCCGGCCATTACGGCATGTGCGGCCGCGCCTTCGATCCACGCTTTCTCTTCGCCTGGCCGTCGAGCAAATCCGCCGTGATGGGCGGCGCGCAACTCGCCGGTGTCATTTCCATCGTCGGACGGGCCGCCGCGGAGGCTCGCGGCCAAGCCTTCGACGCCGAGGCCGACGCAGGGCTGCGCGCCATGATCGAAGCCCAGATCGAAGCCGAGTCGCTGCCGATGTTTCTCTCCGGGCGCCTGTACGACGACGGCGTCATCGATCCCCGTGACACCCGTACGGTAGTGGGAATGTGCCTGTCGGCCATTGCATCTGCCCCGATCGAAGGCACCGCCAACTTCGGTGTCTTCCGGATGTGAGAGACATGCTGAACAGCATCCTGGTAGCCAACCGTGGTGAAATCGCTCGACGTGTCTTCACCACGTGCCGAGCCGAAGGAATCGACACCGTCGCGGTGTTCTCGGACGCCGACGCGAACTCCCCGCACGTACGGGAGGCCGACGCCGCCGTACGCCTACCCGGCAACAGCTCGTCCGAGACCTATCTGCGCGGTGACCTCGTCATCGCCGCCGCGGTACAGGCCGGAGCCGACGCAGTGCATCCGGGATACGGATTCCTCTCCGAGAACGCCGATTTCGCGCAGCAGGTGCAGAACGCGGGCCTGACCTGGATCGGACCGCCCGTCAAGGCCATCGAACTGATGGGGTCCAAGGTCGAGTCGAAGAAGATGATGGCCGACGCAGGTGTGCCGGTGTTGACCCGGCTCGATCCCGCGTCGGTCACCGCGAACGAACTCCCGGTGTTGATCAAAGCCTCCGCTGGAGGTGGCGGGCGCGGCATGCGCATCGTGCGCAGCCTCGAGAACCTGCAGTCCGAACTCGAAGCGGCCGAGCGGGAGGCACTCTCGGCATTCGGTGACGGCACGGTATTCGTAGAGCGGTACATCGAGACCGGCAGGCACATCGAAGTCCAGGTGATGGCCGACCGATTCGGCACCGTGTGGACGGTGGGTGAGCGTGAATGCTCGATCCAACGCCGACACCAGAAGGTGGTCGAAGAGGCGCCGTCGCCGCTCGTCGAACGCATCGACGGTATGCGTGGGAAACTCTTCGAGGCGGCGAGACTGGCTACCGAGGCCATCGGCTACGAGGGTGCGGGGACCGTGGAATTCCTCGCCGACGACAGGGGCAACTTCTTCTTCCTCGAGATGAACACCCGTCTGCAGGTGGAGCATCCGGTCACCGAATGTACGACAGGTCTGGATCTGGTTGCGCTGCAGATTCGGGTGGCAGCGGGGCAGCGATTGCCCGCCGAGCAACCCACGACGCGCGGGCACTCCATCGAGGTTCGGCTCTATGCCGAGGATCCGGCTCTGGATTGGCAACCGCAGAGCGGTGCCGTGCACCGATTCGAGATCCCCGGAGCGCACTTCGAGGTGCTCACTCGTGCCGGAATCAGAGTGGACTCCGGAGTCGAGACGGGCAGTGTGGTGAGCACTCACTACGACCCGATGCTCGCCAAGGTCATCTCCTTCGCCCCGACGCGAGACCAGGCCGCGAACCTGCTGGCGAAAGCGCTGCAGCGGGCCACTATCCACGGCCTGAAGACCAACCGTGATCTGCTGGTCAACATTCTGCGGCATCCTGCATTTCTGGCGGGGGACACCGACACCGCGTTCTTCGACACCCACGGCCTCGATGTTCTGTCCCGACCGATTGCGCAGGGTCGCTCCGAACAATTGTCCGCGCTCGCGGCGGCCCTCGCCGATGCATCGAGCAACAGGCAGCGGGCCCGTGTGAATGCGGGACTGCCCGCGGGGTGGCGAAACCTTCGATCGCAACCACAGCGGAAGACCTACGACGACATCATCGTCGAGTACTCGATCGGTCGGGGTGGTCTCACCTGCTCGGTGGACGGCGTGTCGTTGGACGATGTCGAACTCGTCGAGCACACTCCGATGTCGGTGACGCTCGACGACAGGGGAATTCGTCGCACCTTCGAGGTGCACAGCTACGGATCGGCTGTGTTCGTCGACTCCGCTCTCGGGCCGGTGCGGTTGGTTCGGGCACCTCGTTTCACCGACCCGGCAGACGAGGTGGCGGCCGGGTCGCTGTTGGCTCCGATGCCGGGCAGTGTCATCAGAGTTGCTGCAGCGCAGGGCGATACCGTCACGATGGGCCAGCCAATCCTGTGGCTGGAGGCCATGAAGATGGAACACACGATCACTGCACCCGCAGACGGTGTGCTCACCGAGCTCAACGTCCAGCAGGGTCAGCAAGTCGAAGTAGGGCAAGTTCTGGCAGTAGTAGGAGAGGAACAAGCATGAGTTTCATCGAAACCGAAGAGCAGAAGGGGCTGCGTCACGCGGTCTCGTCACTGGGCAAGCGGTACAACTACATCGACTACGTGTTGCCCAGAGCGCGCAAGGGCGAGCCGCTGACCGAACTGTGGAACGAGGCAGGCAAGCTCGGCTTCCTCGGCGTCAACCTGCCCGAGGAATACGGCGGAGGCGGCGCGGGCATCTACGAACTCGCGCTCGTCCAGGAGGAGTTGTCCGCGCACGGTGCCGGTCTGTTGCTCGTCGTCGTCAGCCCGGCGATCTGCGGCACCATCATCGGCAGATACGGCACAGCCGATCAGAAGCAGAAGTGGCTCACCGGCCTCGCCGACGGCTCCAAGATCATGGCCTTCGGTATCACCGAGCCCGACGCCGGTTCCAACTCACATCAGATCACCACCACGGCCCGTCGCGATGGCGACGATTGGGTGTTGAAGGGCAACAAGATCTATATCTCCGGTGTCGATCAGGCCGATGCGGTGTTGATCGTTGCACGCACCGAGGATTCCAAGACCGGCAAGCTCAAGCCCGCCCTGTTCATCGTTCCTACCGACGCGCCCGGTCTGCAGAAGACACAGATGGACATGGACATCGTCGAGCCCGATCACCAGTTCGTGTTGTTCCTCGACGACGTCCGCCTGCCCGCCGAGTCACTCGTCGGCGAGGCCGACGCCGCCCTGATGCAGCTGTTCGCGGGCCTGAACCCCGAACGCATTCTCGGTGCCGCGATGGCGATCGGCATCGGCCGGTACGCCATCGACGCCGCGGTGAAGTACGCCAATGAGCGCACGGTCTGGAAGGCACCGATCGGGGCGCATCAGGGACTGTCTCATCCGTTGGCGCAGTGCAAGATCGAGCTGGAGCTCGCGAAGCTGATGATGCAGAAAGCAGCTGTGCTCTACGACTCCGGCGACGATTTCGGTGCCGCCGAGGCCGCGAACATGGCCAAGTACGCTGCCGCCGAGGCCAGCATCAAGGCGCTCGATCAGGCGATCCAGACCCACGGAGGTGCCGGTCTGACCAGCGAGTACGGCTTGGCGGCGCTGCTCGGGAACGCCCGTATAGCGCGTGTGGCACCGGTGAGTCGAGAGATGATTCTGAACTTCGTGAGCCAGCATTCGCTCGGACTGCCGAGAAGCTACTGATGGCGGTCACGTACGAGTTGGCAAGCGGGACAGCGTACGTGACGCTGGATTCGCCGGAGAATCGAAATGCGCTGTCCTCGGTGTTGGTCGAGGAGCTCACCGCCGGATTCACCGCGGCGGCGCAGGATCGAGCCGTCCGAACGATCGTGCTGGGTCACACAGGTACGACGTTCTGCGCCGGAGCCGATCTGCGCGAGGTCGGCTCGTCACCGGAACTTCGTACTCGGCAGATGCTCGACGTGATGCGGTTGATCATCGACACCCCGAAGCCCGTGATCGCACGCATCGATGGGCATGTGCGAGCCGGCGGCATGGGATTGGTCGCGGCCTGCGACATCGCAGTCGCCGGGCCCGAGAGCTCGTTCGCACTCACCGAGGTTCGCCTCGGTCTCGCCGCGTCGGTGATTTCCGTGGCCGTCCTACCGCGATTGTCATCGCGGGCCGCGAGTCGCTACTTTCTCACCGGCGAGACCTTCGACGGAGCCGTCGCGGAGGCCATCGGGCTGATCACCGCGGCCGAGGACTCGCCCGCGGCTGCCGTTGCCGACTACACGACCATGTTCGGCAAGTGCTCGCCGCAGGGTTTGGCCGAGTCGAAGGGGCTCACCACAGCGGCGATCCGGCGCGAGATCGACGAGCGCGGGACGGCCGTCGCCGAGCAATCTGCCAGGTTGTTTGCATCGGACGAGGCCAGAGAGGGGATGATGTCCTTTCTGGAGAAGAGGTCCCCGTCCTGGGCGGCTCAGTAAGTAGAGGGAGATGGTGGTGGCGCGCGAACCCAAGCAGGACCGAAGCAGGGTGACGCGTCAGCGACTGCTGGAGGCGACGATCGACTCGCTCGCCGAGCAGGGCTGGGGCGCAACGACGGTCGGTGTGGTCGCCGAGCGCGCAGGCGTCTCCCGCGGTGCCACCCAACACCATTTCCCGACGCGTGAAGACCTGATCACCGGCGCACTCGAGTACATGTTCGACCTGCGAATGGACCACGCACGCCGCGAGGCACAGGACATTCCGCCGGGGCCGGGGCGGACGAAGCTCGTGGTGGAGCGGCTCGTCGAGTACTACACCGGTCCGATGTTCAAAGCGGCACTGCAGGTGTGGACGGCTGCATCGGCCGATCCGGAGCTACGCGATCGGATCGTGCCGCTCGAGGAACGGTTCGGCCGCCGGGCCCACAAGATGGCCGTCGAGAATCTCGGGGTGGACGACAACGATCCGGTCACCCACCGTCTCGTCCAGGCAACCCTGGACCTGGCCCGCGGTCTGGGACTGGCCGATGTGCTCACCGACGATGCGCGGCGACGCGTCGAGATCGTCCGCACCTGGGCAGATGTACTCGATTCCTCGCTCAACGCCAGGGACACAGCTGGATCGATAGCGCTCTGATTCGCCCGGTCTGCAGCACCTGGCAACCTGTGCTTGAGTCTGGCTGGTGACTTCCGATACCGCTCGCGTGCACCGCGGCCACATCTTTCACGTCGCCGGCTCACCCACGATGGTCGACGCCGCGGCTGCGCTGGTGTCGATTCCCGATGGCGTCCTCGTCGTCGGCGATGACGGCGTCATCGAGTTCTGCGGCGAATTCGATTCACTCCCAAGTCGATTCGCTGACCTGTCGGTGGCCGATCATCGTCCGGGCTTCCTCCTGCCGGGATTCGTCGACACACATATTCACTTCCCGCAGACCTACGCCGGAGACTCGTACGGCGGCGGCCAGCTGCTCGAATGGTTGAACACGTGCATCTTCCCGTCCGAGTCCCGCTTCGCCGATCCCGAGTTCGCAGCCGCAGCGGCCAGGGATTTCTGTGCCGCACGCATCCGGGCGGGCACCACACAGGCGATGGTGTTCGGGTCGGCCTTCCCTCATGCGCAGGATTCGCTGTTCTCCGAGACGAGCAGGCACGGACTACGCATCGTCAGCGGTCGCGGAGTCCAGACCACCGGTCCGTCATCCGCCCAGGCCCTGATCACCAGCGAGGACGAGGCGATCCGGCTGGTATCGGAGGAGATCGAGAAGTGGCACGCTGCAGACACCGGCGACGTCGACACGGCCATGCTGCACGTGGCCGTCGTACCGAGGTTTTCGCTGTCGGTCACCACGCGGACGCTGAAGAATCTCGGTGACCTCTACGATTCGGTGCGAACGCGAGGTGTCTACTTCCACACGCATCTGAACGAGAACAACCGGCCGGGCACCGGCGAGATCGATGCCACCAAGGCCGCGTATCGAGTGGACAACTATCTCGACACCTACGACGGCAAATTCCTGCCCGGTTCGCAGGTCGGCGGCAAGAGCTTCCTCGGCAAGCGCAGCATCCTCGCTCACGCCGTGCACTGTCAGGACGCCGAGTTGGCACGGATGGCCGAGACCGGTACATCCATCGCGCACTGTCCCACCTCCCAGCAATTTCTCGGCTCGGGCACGATGCCATGGAAACGAACCGTCGCCGCGGGGGTGAACATCGCCATCGGATCCGATTTCGGCGGCGGCGACGAATGGCTACTGCCGCAGGTGCTCGCCGACGCATTCAAAGTGCACATCTCCGAGGCCGGAGACGCGGGGCTGTCCTTGCATCCGGCCGAGCTGTTGTTCACCGGAACTCTCGCCGGTGCCCGCGCGCTGGACATGGAGAGCCGAATCGGCAACTTCGACGCCGGCAAGGAAGCAGACTTCGTCGTGGTCGATCCGAACGCGTGGCCGAACTTGGCGGCGGCCATCGATCACGGCGTACGCGCCGAGGATCCAGAGCTGGCTCGGGAGCAAACGCTGTTCGCACTCTTGATGGCCATGCGCGAGCCCGCCATCGTCGGCGTGTATGTCCGAGGACGCGCCGTGCACGGCAAATGACTCGGGGATCATCCGATTGATAGGTTCACAACGACACCCGAACTTCGGCACCGAACAGCAGGCGAAGGACGACATGAAGCGAGTGGCAGTGGTCATCACCGCAGTCGCCGCTCTGGTCGCCGGGTGCGGCGGCGAGGGCGACACCGCGTCCTCGTCCGCAGCCACGGACACGACCACCACCGCGGCGTACGAGCCCGGCCCCTTCTTCGGTGAATGCGGATCGATCTCCGATGCCGAGGTGCAATCCGCGTTCGGAGTGGGTCCGTTCGGGCAGATCACCCGTAACTCCGTCGGCTGCCAGTGGGAAACCGTGGGCTTCAGCGGTCCCCGCATCAGCTTCTCCTGGTACCGCGGCAGCCCGATCGGACGCGAACGTGCCGGTTCCGAGCTGATCGGTCGGCCCGCGAAGGACATCGCGATCGACGGCAACCCCGGGTTCGAGGCCGAGCAAGGACCCTTGTGCGAGATCGGTGTGCAGTTCGGCGACGACTTCATTCACTGGTCGATCACCTATTCCGACTCACCGGTGGTGCGGCCGCCCTGCGAGGTCGCGAACGAACTGGCGAAGCTGACCGTGGAGCGCAAGCAATGAGCACCAGACGCGTGATTGCCGCCGCAGCGACGCTGTTGCTTGCCGCAGGCTGCTCCCAGACCGTCGAGGGGACAGCCCGGCCTGCCGCGTTCGGTGGATCGGGTGGTGAAGAATTCACCAAGTTGTTGACCGAGTGCGATGCCGTCACCGACGACCAGATCCTCGACGCCACCGAGGCCGAGGACATCGCCCGGGGGTTCTTCGGGGCGATCTGTCGGTGGGATCTCATCGGCTCCGCCGGTACCGTGAAGGTGACGTTCAACTGGTTCGAGTACGGCACCCTGGCCGCCGAGCGAGCCGCCGACGAGAAGATGAACTACACCGTCAGCGACACAACTGTGCAGGGCCGCAAAGCAATCCAGACGCAACGGCCGAACGATTCGGCGTCGTGTGGGGTTTCCGCGGGTGCGGATCGCTCGGGCATATTCGGGTGGTGGGTGCAGTATCAGCCGGACGTCGTTCATCCCGACCCCTGTCAGGCCGCGACCAAGCTCGCCGACCTCACTCTCAACCTGAGCCGGTAGCTCGAGCGGTCACAGCAGGGGTGTTTTGACCCGAGGCGACGCTGCCGGGTATCGTTATGGGTCGTGTCCGGCATGGCCGGAACGTTTGTGTGCCTATGCGAGGTACAGCCGTGCGCACGTTCGAGTGAAAGAGCGCGCAACCGGCTGGACGTGTGGGGGTATGCGACACACCCGACCGCGGGGTGCAAGAGACCCGCAGAAGTAGTACTGGAGCAGCAGCGGTACCGGGTGAGGAGCAGTGTTCTCTTGCTCCAACTGCTAGATCCCTGTTTATCGACACGAAGAAAGCCGGTTTATGCCAACGATCAACCAGCTGGTCCGTAAGGGACGCACCGACAAGGTCGCGAAACTGAAGACCGCTGCCCTCAAGGGCAGTCCCCAGCGCCGTGGTGTGTGCACTCGCGTGTACACCACCACCCCCAAGAAGCCGAACTCCGCTCTCCGTAAGGTCGCGCGTGTTCGCCTGACCTCCTCGGTCGAGGTCACCGCATACATCCCCGGTGAGGGTCACAACCTGCAGGAGCACTCGATGGTGCTCGTTCGCGGTGGTCGTGTGAAGGACCTCCCGGGTGTGCGTTACAAGATCATCCGCGGCTCGCTCGACACCCAGGGTGTCAAGAACCGCAAGCAGGCTCGCAGCCGCTACGGAGCCAAGAAGGAGAAGAGCTGATATGCCACGCAAGGGCCCAGCACCCAAGCGGCCGCTGATCAACGACCCGGTCTACGGATCGCCGTTGGTCACGCAGCTCGTCAACAAGATCCTCCTCGACGGCAAGAAGTCGACCGCAGAGCGCATCGTCTACCAGGCGCTCGAGCAGGTTCGCGAGAAGACCGGCAGCGATCCCGTCGTCACGCTCAAGCGTGGACTGGACAACGTCAAGCCGGCCCTCGAGGTTCGCAGCCGTCGCGTCGGTGGTGCCACCTACCAGGTGCCCGTCGAGGTTCGTCCCGGCCGCTCCACCACGCTGGCACTGCGCTGGCTGGTCACGTTCTCGCGCGCTCGTCGTGAGAAGACCATGGTCGAGCGTCTGGCGAACGAGTTGCTCGACGCCAGCAACGGCCTCGGTGCCGCTGTGAAGCGTCGCGAGGACACTCACAAGATGGCCGAAGCCAACAAGGCGTTCGCCCACTACCGCTGGTGATCTCCTCGCTCCGGTGGTGCTCGGAACTATCCGATACCGCCGGAGCGTTGATCAGCTCAGGCAATACCTCTTCCAACACCAAGGCGGGTTAACTCGTGGCACAGGACGTGCTGACCGACCTCAACAAGGTCCGCAACATCGGCATCATGGCCCACATCGATGCCGGCAAGACCACCACTACCGAACGCATCCTCTTCTACACCGGTATCTCCTACAAGATCGGTGAAGTTCACGATGGCGCAGCCACCATGGACTGGATGGAGCAGGAGCAGGAGCGTGGCATCACGATCACCTCTGCTGCCACGACGTGCTTCTGGAACGACAACCAGATCAACATCATCGACACCCCCGGTCACGTCGACTTCACCGTCGAGGTGGAGCGCTCGCTCCGCGTCCTCGACGGCGCTGTCGCAGTGTTCGACGGCAAAGAAGGTGTCGAGCCGCAGTCCGAGCAGGTGTGGCGTCAGGCCGACAAGTACGACGTGCCGCGTATCTGCTTCGTCAACAAGATGGACAAGCTCGGCGCTGACTTCTACTACACCGTGCAGACCATCGTCGATCGTCTCGGTGCCAAGCCGCTGGTCATCCAGCTGCCCATCGGTGCAGAGAACGAGTTCGAGGGCGTCATCGACCTCGTGCAGATGAAGGCGCTCGTGTGGAGCGGCGAGACCAAGCTCGGCGAGAAGTACGAGATCCAGGAGATCCCGGAACACCTCAAGGAGCGTGCAGACGAGTACCGCACGCAGCTGCTCGAGACCGTGGCCGAGTCCGACGAAGCGCTTCTGGAGAAGCACTTCGAGGGCGAAGAGCTCACGATCGAGGAGATCAAGGGCGCCATCCGCAAGATGACGGTCAACAGCGAGCTGTACCCGATTCTGTGTGGATCCGCGTTCAAGAACAAGGGCGTTCAGCCCATGCTCGACGCGGTCATCGACTACCTCCCGTCACCTCTCGACGTTGCCGAGACCGTCGGTCACGCTGTCGGCGACGAGGAGACCGAGCTCACTCGCAAGCCGTCCGCGGACGAGCCGTTCGCCGCTCTCGCGTTCAAGATCGCGACACACCCCTTCTTCGGCAAGCTGACCTACGTCCGGGTGTACTCGGGCAAGGTCGACTCCGGTGCTCAGGTCATCAACTCGACCAAGGGCAAGAAGGAGCGTCTGGGCAAGCTCTTCCAGATGCACTCCAACAAGGAGAACGCGATCGCGACCGCGTCCGCCGGTCACATCTACGCCGTCATCGGCCTCAAGGACACCACGACGGGTGACACGCTCTGCGATCCGCAGAACCAGATCATCCTCGAGTCCATGAGCTTCCCGGACCCGGTCATCCAGGTCTCGATCGAGCCGAAGACCAAGTCCGACCAGGAGAAGCTGGGAACAGCTATCCAGAAGCTCGCCGAAGAGGACCCCACCTTCTCGGTCAAGCTGGACGAGGACACCGGCCAGACCGTCATCGGCGGCATGGGCGAGCTCCACCTCGACATCCTCGTCGACCGCATGCGTCGCGAGTTCAAGGTCGAGGCCAACGTCGGCAAGCCGCAGGTCGCGTACCGCGAGACCATCCGCAAGACGGTCGACAAGCACGACTACACGCACAAGAAGCAGACCGGTGGCTCCGGCCAGTTCGCGAAGGTCATCATCAAGCTCGAGCCTTTCGAGGGCGAAGACGGCGCGACCTACGAGTTCGAGAACAAGGTCACCGGTGGTCGAGTGCCCAGGGAGTACATCCCCTCGGTCGACGCAGGTGCTCAGGACGCCATGCAGTACGGTGTTCTCGCCGGATACCCCCTGGTCAACGTCAAGGTCACACTGCTCGACGGTGCGTACCACGACGTCGACTCGTCGGAAATGGCCTTCAAGGTCGCCGGCTCACAAGCGTTCAAGGAAGCCGCCCGCAAGGCCAGCCCCGTCATTCTCGAACCCGTCATGGCCGTCGAGGTCATCACGCCCGAGGATTACATGGGTGAGGTCATCGGCGACCTGAACTCCCGCCGTGGTCAGATTCAGGCCATGGAGGAACGCAGCGGTGCCCGTATCGTCAAGGCACTGGTTCCGCTGTCGGAGATGTTCGGCTACATCGGAGACCTTCGGTCGAAGACACAGGGCCGCGCTAACTACTCCATGGTCTTCGATTCGTACGCAGAGGTTCCCGCGAACGTGTCGAAGGAAATCATCGCGAAGGCGACCGGAGAGTAACTCTCTCCCGGCTGCTGGACCACGCTCGACCTGTAATAAGTAACAACACATACGCGTGCGTGCCCCACGGGGCCACGCACAGATCAGTCCAGGAGGACACAGTGGCGAAGGCGAAGTTCGATCGGACGAAGCCGCACGTCAACATCGGCACCATCGGTCACGTTGACCACGGTAAGACGACGCTGACGGCTGCAATCACGAAGGTTCTGCACGACAAGTTCCCGGACCTGAACGAGGCATCGGCTTTCGATCAGATCGACAAGGCTCCGGAGGAGAAGGCTCGTGGTATCACGATCAACATCTCCCACGTCGAGTACCAGACCGACAAGCGCCACTACGCGCACGTCGATGCACCGGGTCACGCCGACTACATCAAGAACATGATCACCGGCGCGGCACAGATGGACGGCGCAATCCTGGTCGTGGCAGCCACCGACGGCCCGATGCCGCAGACCCGCGAGCACGTGCTGCTCGCTCGCCAGGTCGGCGTGCCGTACATCCTGGTCGCACTGAACAAGGCCGACATGGTCGACGACGACGAGATCATCGAGCTCGTCGAGATGGAGGTCCGCGAGCTCCTCGCTTCGCAGGAGTTCGACGAGGACGCACCGGTGGTCAAGGTGTCCGCTCTCAAGGCCCTCGAGGGTGACGAGAAGTGGGGCGAGTCGGTCATGGAGCTCATGCAGGCCGTCGACGATTCCATCCCGGACCCGGTTCGTGAGACCGACAAGCCGTTCCTCATGCCCGTCGAGGACGTCTTCACCATCACCGGCCGTGGCACCGTGGTCACCGGACGTATCGAGCGCGGCTCGGTCAACGTCAACGAAGAGGTCGAGATCGTCGGCATCCGCCCCGGCTCGACCAAGACCACCGTCACCGGAATCGAAATGTTCCGCAAGCTGCTCGACTCGGGTCAGGCAGGCGACAACGTCGGCCTCCTCGTTCGTGGCATCAAGCGCGAAGACGTCGAGCGTGGACAGGTCATCATCAAGCCCGGCACCACGACTCCCCACACGGAGTTCGAGGGCAACGCCTACATCCTGTCCAAGGATGAGGGTGGCCGCCACACGCCGTTCTTCAACAACTACCGCCCGCAGTTCTACTTCCGTACCACGGACGTTACGGGCGTCGTGACCCTCCCCGAGGGCACCGAGATGGTCATGCCCGGTGACAACACCGAGATGTCCGTCACGCTGATCCAGCCGGTCGCCATGGACGAGGGCCTGCGTTTCGCAATCCGTGAGGGCGGTCGTACCGTCGGAGCCGGTCGCGTCACCAAGATCATCAAGTGATCTAGCTTCACCAGCTGTACCGAAAGCGGCACTCACCCGACAGGGTGGGTGCCGCTTTTGCGTGCGTGCGGCTCCGCCGCCCGCGTGAATGGACCCTTGCACCGCCCAGACGTATGCAGTGGTTCATTCACGCGGAGGGGGCGGCAACCGCGCCGCTATCCCCCACTGGGTGAATGGACCCTTGCACCGCCCAGACGTATGCAGTGGTCCATTGACGCAGCCCGAGGCGGCACACGAAAAATAGGACGCATCGGACGCGGCGGTCCCGTAACGTCGCTGCGGTGCTACTGACCGTGACTGCAAATGCCACAACCGATTTCCCGGACGCCTCCGAGATCGGGTATTTGTTGCACAAGCACCCCGATCGCGTGCAGAGCTGGAACCTGCCGATGGGCACCACGACCGTGCTGTATCCGGAAGTCTCGGCTCAGCGTACGACTGTCGCCGTCCTGCTGAGCGACGGTGCCGCATCCGGATTGGCCGTGGCCCTGTCACGACTGTTCAAGCAGACGCTGGCAGGCGTGTGCAGTACCCGGCCTGAATTGGTCTCTACTGCAATGGATCTGACGATCTCGATGCCGTCCGCGCCGTCACGTGGTTCCGCTGATCTCGCGTCACGGATGTTCGGTCCGTTGGGCTGGACGGTAGACGCGAGGCCCATTCCGCTCGATCCGACGCAGCCGACGTGGGGCGACTCCGAGTACATCGACCTCGTTCTCACCGGCACCTTCACACTGTCTGCCGCACTGCGGCACTTGTATGTTCTGCTTCCGGTCCTCGACGACGGGAAGCACTACTGGGTGGGTGAGGACGAGGCCGACAAACTCGTTCGAGTGGCAGGGGATTGGTTAGGAGATCACCCGGAGTCATCGCTCATCTCCTCCCGATACTTGGCGCATCGCCGCGAACTGGTGGCCTCGGCGCTGGATCGACTCGTGCCCGACGCGCCGCAGGACGACGTGGCCCCGAGGGATCCGACGTTGGCCGAGCAGAGAGTGCACGCTGTATTGGCCGCCCTGGCCGAGTCCGGCGCGAGATCGGTGATCGATCTCGGCTGCGGTGAGGGGCGTCTACTTCGGGACTTGCTCGCACACAGCACCTTCGAGCGTATTCTCGGTGCCGACGTGAGTGACCGGGCGCTTGCCAAGGCGCACCGGCGGCTACGTCTGGACGAGATGGCCGATCGGCAGCGGTCACGGATCGAACTGATCCAGTCTTCGGCGACGTATCGCGACGTCCGGTTGCAGGGATTCGATGCGATGGTGCTCATGGAGGTGATCGAGCACGTCGATCTCGCGAGGCTTCCGGCATTGGTGCGTTCGGTGTTTTCTCAGGCACGTCCGCGAACGGTTCTGGTCACCACACCCAACTCCGAATACAACGTGTTGTATCCCGGCCTCGAAGCGGGATCTTTCCGTCACGTCGACCACCGCTTCGAGTTCACCCGCGCGCAATTCGAGCAGTGGTCTGCGGCGGTGGCGGGTGATCATGCCTATGCGGTCCGCGTCGAGGGAATCGGGCCGCGCGATCCGAATCACGGAACCCCGACCCAGATGGCAGTATTCACCAGAGAGGAGCAGTCCGAGTGAGTACCTTCGAGATTCCGGATCTGTCCCTCGTCGTTCTGATCGGTATCAGCGGCTCCGGTAAGTCGTCCTTCGCCGCGGAGCACTTCGGTCCGTACGAGGCAGTGTCCAGCGATGCCTGCCGGGGCATGGTGAGCAACGACCCCAATCTGCAGAGTGCGACCAAGGACGCGTTCGCGCTGTTGGAGTTTCTCGTCGCAACCAGGCTTCGCGCCGGTCTACTCACCGTCGTCGATGCGACCAACGTTCAACCAGCCGCGCGCAAAGCGCTGATCGCGCTGGCACGTGACCACGATGTGCTTCCGGTCGCCGTTGTGCTCGATGTGGCCGAATCGGTGTGTGCGCAGCGCAACGCCGAGCGAAGCGACCGAGCTTTCGGCCGAGATGTATTGCGTCGCCAACACTCCCAGTTGCAGCGCTCGATGCGTGGGCTGGCCAAAGAAGGTTTTCGGACGGTCCACGTACTGAGCGGCGTCGATGCGGTGGCGTCGGCGCAGTTCGTTCGCACGCCGCTGCGCAGTGATCGACGAGACCTGACCGGACCGTTCGATGTTGTCGGTGATGTTCACGGCTGTCTGTCCGAGCTCGAAAGCCTGCTCACTGCACTCGGATACACGCTCATACGGGATGGAGTAGGCAGATCCGTCGGTGCGACGCCGCCGGACGGTCGAACCGCGGTGTTCGTCGGAGACTATGTCGATCGCGGACCGGATTCGGTGGGTGTGCTACGGCTGGTGATGGGAATGGTCGATGCCGGAGCGGCATTGGCTGTTCCTGGCAATCACGAGAACAAGCTCGTCAAGGCACTGCGGGGGCGGAAGGTGACGGCCTCGCACGGTCTCGCCGAGACCCTCGAACAGCTCGACGGAGAACCGGAGGAGTTCCGCCGGGAGGTTCTCGAGTTCTGCGATGGTCTGGTCGCGCACCTCGTGCTCGACGGCGGCAAGCTCGTCGTCGCGCACGCCGGACTGATCGAGAAGTACCACAACAGGGCGTCGGGCAGGGTTCGGAGCTTTGCTCTGTACGGAGACACCACGGGCGAGACCGACGAGTTCGGCTTGCCGGTGCGGTATCCGTGGGCGCAGGACTATCGGGGCTCGGCGACGGTGCTGTACGGGCACACTCCGGTGCCGGAAGTGGAGTGGGAGAACAACACTGCGTGCCTCGACACGGGGTGCGTCTTCGGTGGCAAGCTCACGGCACTGCGCTATCCGGAGCGCGAGATCGTTTCGGTTCCGGCCGAGAAAGTCTGGTACGAGCCTGCGCGACCGATGGGTGCGTTCACGCGTGATGCTGCGTCGCTCGATCTGTCGGACGTGATCGGCCCGACGGGGGTGGAGACATCGCTACGTGGACGCGTGTCGGTACGTCCGGAGAATGCCGCTGGCGCACTGGAGGTGATGAGTCGGTTCGCGCTGGCTCCGCAGTGGCTGCACTATCTGCCGCCGACGATGGCTCCGAGCGGAACATCGATGCGCGAGGGCTATCTCGAGTATCCGACGGAGGCGTTCGAGGCGTATCGCACGCTCGGTGCCTCGACGGTGATCTGCGAGGAGAAGCACATGGGCTCGCGGGTGGTTGTGGTGGTGTGTCGAGATGCAGACACCGCTCGGGAGAAGTTCGATGCCCTGGAGGGAGCGCTCGGCACTGCGTACACGCGGACCGGTCGTCCGGTGTTCGACGAGTCGCTCACCGGCGAGCTGATCTCGGGGGTGTCCGACGCGGTCGAGAAGGCCGGTGTGTGGGAGGAATTGGCCGCGCGCTGGCTTGTTCTCGACTGCGAACTGATGCCGTGGTCCGCCAAAGCGGAGGGCCTGATCAAGACCGAGTACGCCGCGGTCGCAGCGGTGTCTCGGGCGAATCTCGGGGCCGAGGCGGCAGTGCTGGCATCGGCCGGATCGCGCGGTCTGGATGTGCAGGAGTTGCAGGATCGGAACACCGTTCGGCACAACAACCTGGGTGAGTACACCGCCGCGTATCGGCGATACGTCTGGCCTACCGACGGGCTCGACGGAGTTCGGATCGCGCCGTTTCAGGTACTGGCGTCGAACGTCGAGACGTATGCGGATCGTCCGCACACGTGGCACCTCGACGTTGCCGACCGCTTGGTGGCAGCAGATCCCGGTTTGTTCGCCACCACCGGTCGAATCGAGGTCGATCTGTCGAGGCCGGATTCGGTTGCGGCAGGGGAGAAGTGGTGGGAGGAGTTGACGGCGCAGGGCGGAGAGGGGATGGTCGTCAAACCGGCAGCCAACGCTCCACGCGGAAAGATGCAGCCCGGCATGAAGGTTCGCGGCCGAGAGTACCTACGGCTGATCTACGGTGCCGATTACACCGACCCGGATCGACTGACTGCACTGCGCAACCGAAACGTGGGGCACAAGCAGTCGATGGCCCTGCGTGAATACGCGCTGGGAATGGAAGCGCTGGATCGCTCGGTGCGAGGTGAGCCGCTGTATCGCATCCACCAGGCGGTGTTCGCGGTCCTGGCACTGGAATCGGAGCCGGTGGACCCGCGACTGTAGCTGCCGCATGCATTACTCTTCGGCGATGACCATCAGAGTCGTTGTGTCCGTGGAAACGAAGGCCGGTCTCGGCGAACGTCAGGTTCAGGCGTTCGCCAAGCTGGCACCACTGGTTCGAGCGGAATCGGGTTGCCTCCGGTACGACCTGCATCGAGTCGTCGGCTCCGAGGAAAAGTTCGTGATACTCGAACACTGGGAGTCGGCGGAGGCCTTGGCGGCCCATGCCGAAGCCCCACACATGCGCGACGCGGCTGCCGCGAACAAGGAGTTCCGGGCTGGTCCAGCCCAGGTGTTGGTCATCGACGGTGTGGCAGTCCGTTAGACCGCGAGGGCAACGGCACTAGTTTTTGGGCGACGAGAACGGAGTGATTCCGGCACTGATCGGTGCCGCGATTGCAGCAGCTACCCCGATCGACGCCCAGAAGGTCTGCGAGTCCAGCATCAGAGCGCCGGCAAGTCCGCAGGCAGCGACAACGATGCCGCATCCGATCAGCAGTGCCGATGCAACAGCGGCGTGTAGCAGGCCGGTTCGATCGCGGTTATGACGGGCATTGAGCCAGATCATCGTCCCGGTCGTCGCGAACACCAGGGGGACGTAGAAGTAGACCGAACTGTCACCCAGTTTCGAGGCGAAGGCGGCAATCACCAGCACCGCCCCGAATGCCACCGGAACGGTGAGAGGCATTCCGCCGGACCATCGCTCGAATCTGCTACGCCTCGATGCCGTCATGGATCCACCGTAACGTGACGTCAAGTCCGTTTGTCGATGTGCAGTTGGACGCGTGTCGCCACATCTGCGCCGCCCAGAGACCGTGCCACGAACGCGGCGCAAGACTCGGCGTCCGTCGTGAAAGCAACTACATCGAAATCTGCTGCAGCATAGACCGACACAGCGACTGTGGGCATTCCCCGATCATCGATCGCCGTTCCCTTGGCTCGTCGAACACCGGGGAACTCGGCCAACTCTGCTGCGACGCCGGAGGCGATGGCGCTCAGGTCCGCGTGCGCCGAGAAGTGGGGCTCCTCGATGACGCTCGCGGTTCCCGTCGTGCGCGGAGAGAAGTTGCCGATCAACATCAGCAGTGCAACGACAACTGCGACGCAGACGACCACGGCCAGTGTCGGCACCCACCAGCTCTGTTCCGGTAGGGCGGCGCTTCGTGCACGGTCGAAGCGAGAGAGCCACTCTCGCGCCCACGGGGCGTCGTAGTGCCAGGCAAGCGTGAAGCTACCTCCCGCGATCAACCCCAGCCCGGCCACGACCGCGAGCAGTCGATCGACTCCGGCGACGAACGTCTTCATCACGACACCCTCGTCGGGGCCGTCACCGAATGCTTCACCGTCAGACGCCGGCCACCGGAGACGACGGACAGTACCGAAGCAAGTGCGTCGCGCACTGCGGCGTCCACGCTCGTGGCGTCGACGGCCCCGTCACGCTCGACGCGTACGTCGATCTTCCTGCGTGTGACGACGGTGTGGGCGTCCACGACTGCGCGGGTGGACTGCGCTGCAGCACTGCACAATCGAGCGATATCGGTCGGCGTGGCCCAGACCGTCGACGCGGACTCGCCTAGGCCGGAATGAGTCCTCGTTCGCGGCTTGACCCCGACGAACACCAGAAGCAACCCGAGGACGACGGCAGCGATTGCGGCGGCGATCATCCAACTCTGCCAGTGCAATCGGGCGATCCAGGACACGGCCTCGGCGATCCACGGGCTACCGCCGAGGTGGCCGCGCGCGATGAGAAATTCCCGTCCCGCGAGGAACGCGGTAGCGAGGAGGGCGAACCCGAACAACAGGGCGACCGGCATCGCGGCCGGCCCAGCAGTGGGTGGACGAGGTGGGATGAATTGCGATACTTCGGTATTCGAGGTGGCCGAGAGTCTGGTGTCCAGGGTGGTGTCCGAGACCAGAACGTTGACCCGATGCACATCCAGCCCCGTCATCGTTGCCAATGCTTCCTCGACGCTGGCGTGCACGGACGCGGCCACCTCCGTGATCTGCGATGGCCACCTCACCCCGATGTAGAGGTTCACTGCGATCGTGTCCTCACCCAGTGTGACGTCGGCCCGTGGAAGTTCTCGGCCGGTCAGTCGCGAGAGACCACCGGTGGTGCGAGTGACACGAGGGTCCTTCAACGCAGCAGCAATCGCGGTTCGGGAGATCGCCCGGTCCTTGATCTCGAGGCTGCCGCGCGTCTCGAGATCCTTGCCGACCTCGTCGGATGCAGCCTGCGTCGTCACCGCGAGTCCTTCGTGCCGGTCGTGGCTCGCTCGGGTGCGGCTCACGCTCCACAACTGTAGTGATGACCGACCGCAGGTGCCGCCGTGGGCGTAATCGTTGCTGGCATACTGCGACGGTGTCGGAAATTGTGCGGGTGACCGCAGCGGATATCGCCTCGGCCGAGCAGTTGCTGGAGCCGGTCATGCGCCGGACGCCGGTGGTAGCGTCCCGCATTCTCTCGGACCTGACCGGTCACGAGGTGCGGCTCAAATGCGAGAACCTGCAGCGCACCGGATCGTTCAAGCCCCGAGGGGCGTACAACCGCATCGCCAGGCTCGATGCCGAACAACGCGCCCACGGAGTCGTCGCGGCCAGCGCCGGAAACCATGCTCAGGGTGTCGCGTGGGCCGCGTCGCAGGTAGGCATCGAGTCCACAGTGTTCATGCCGGTCGGGGCGTCACTGCCGAAATTGATGGCCACCAAGGCGTACGGCGCGACGGTACATCTGGTCGGGAACACGGTGGACGAGGCGCTGGTATCGGCGCGGGAGTTCGCTGACCGAACCGGGGCCACTCTCATCCATCCGTTCGACCATCTCGACATCGTGGCGGGGCAGGCCACGCTCGGTACCGAACTGCTGCAGCAGATGCCCGAGGTCGGAACCGTCGTGATTCCCACCGGCGGCGGGGGACTCCTGGCCGGAGTCGCCGCGGCGGTCAAGTTGACCAAACCCGAAATCCGGATCGTCGGGGTACAGGCAGAGGGTGCTGCCGCCTGGCCCGCATCACTGAAGGCGGGGCACCCGATCGCACTGGAGGCGATGTCGACCATGGCCGACGGCATCGCTGTCGGCCTACCCGGATCGGTGCCCTTCGACCATGTGCAGGGCTGGGTCGACGAGATCGTCACCGTCAGTGAAGATGCACTGTCGCGCGCATTGGTGCTCTGCATAGAGCGAGCCAAGCTGATCGTCGAGCCGGCAGGTGCGGCGGCGGTGGCAGCGTTGATGACGCATTCCGCGGCGGACATCGGATTGACCGGCCCGGTGTGCGCCGTACTCTCCGGAGGAAACATCGATCCGCTGCTACTCACCCATGTCATCACGCACGGACTGCGTGCGGGCGGGCGCTATCTGGCTGTGCGCGTGATCATCTCGGACAAGCCGGGCGGACTGACCGGCGTCCTCGAGGTGGTACGTGACGCCGGGGCCAGTGTGGTCGACGTCGTCCACTCCCGTACCGGTGGACGGCTGGGGCTCGAAGAGGTCGACGTGATGCTCACCGTCGAGACCCGCGGTCCCGATCACCGCGAGGCGGTGCTGGAGGCATTGGGAGCAGCCGGATACTCGGTACAGGTCGAGAGCTGACGGTCCGGTCCGCACAGGTCCGGCTGGTACCTTGATCAGCGATCTGGACCAGGACATCGGTGGGAGATATTTGCATGGCTAGGCTCGTCGCGATCGCCTCCGCTGTGCTGGGAATTCTCCTGACGATCGCGATACCGCTGCTGCCGATCGAGCAACAACAGTCCTTGTTGACGTGGCCGCAATCCGACCCGATCGGCAGTGTCGAAGCTCCGCTCGTCGCCTACACCCCGATCAGCGTCGACGCGTCAGTTCCGTGTGCCGCGACGAGTCAACTCCCCGACGGCGGTCTGCTGCTGTCCACCTCGCCCAAGGGATCGCCCGACGCATATCGCTACGGTCTCGTTGCCGAGGTGACGGGAGGTGAGACATCGCAACTGAAGGTGACGTTGCGTGATTCGGTCCTCCTCGAGCAACCGGTCTCGGAACTGAACGACTGCGCATTGACGGTCGCCTCGAACGGCGCGTCGACCACTGTCGGATTGACGGGCGAGGACGCTGTGACGCGTGACGGCGACGTCCGGCCGCAGATGGTCGGCGTGTTCAGCGATCTTCAGGGCAACGTTCCCGGTCTGCAACTGCAGGCCGAGCTGGACAGTAGGTTCTCCTCGACCCCGAGCGTCCTGAAGTGGTTCGCGATGATCGTCGGAGTGCTCGCCACGGGTGTGTCACTGGTGGCACTGCACCGCCTGGACCTGTCCGACGGCCGCCGGGCTCGACGCTTCCTGCCTCGGCGCTGGTGGAGCTTCGGGGCGGCCGACGCGGTGGTGATCGGCACGCTACTGGTGTGGCACATCATCGGCGCGAACACCTCCGACGACGGATATCAGCTCGGCATGGCTCGCACGGCCGATCATGCCGGCTACATGGCCAACTATTTCCGCTACTTCGGTGTGCCCGAGACGCCGTTCGGCACACCGCTGTACGACATGTTCGGGCTGATGTCGCACGTCTCGACTGCCAGTGTGTGGATGCGTCTGCCGACGCTGATCTGCGCGGTCGTGGCATGGCTTGTCATCAGCCGCGAGGTGATCCCGCGGTTCGGCGCCGCGGCGCGTGCGTCGAAGACCGCGCTGTGGACCGGCGGGCTGGTGCTGCTCGCGTTCTGGTTGCCTTACAACAACGGCCTGCGCCCCGAGCCGTTCGTGGCGATCGGCGTGCTCTTGACGTGGTGCTCGGTGGAGCGCTCGATCGCGACCCGAAGACTGCTCCCTGCTGCTGCCGCCATCGCGATCGCGGCGTTGACGGTCACGTGTGCGCCGTCCGGATTCATCTGCTTTGCTCCGCTGATCGCCGGCGCCAGGCCGGTGCTGCAGATCGTCGTGGCCCGCGCACGAGAATTCGATCGCACCGCGTTGGGCGTGGCGACGCTGCTGGCCCCGTTGATCGCGTCGGGCACGGTGGTGCTGGTGTTCGCGTTCGGCAACCAGACGGTGGCGGGCATGCTCGAGATGCAGCGGGTGCACAACGCGGCCGGGCCGAGCCAGGCCTGGTTCGACGAATACCTGCGCTATCAGTGGCTGATGAACATGGATATCGACGGCTCGCTCGCGCGCCGGTTCGGGGTGTTCGTGATGATCGTCTCGCTGATCACGGTGGTTCTCGCCATGCTGCGCAAGGGCGGCACGATCCCGGGCACCGCACTCGGTCCGGCGCGGCGGATCGTCGGCATCACCGTCGGGGCGATGGCGTTGATGATGATCACCCCCACCAAGTGGACTCATCATTTCGGCGTCTTCGCCGGTCTGGCGGCCTCCGTTGCGGTACTGGCCGCCGTGGCCACCGGGGCGTCGGTGCTGCGCTCACGGCGCAACAGACTGCTGTTCGCCGCCGCCGTGTCGTTCCTGATGGCCGTGGCTTTCACCGGAACCAACGGGTACTGGTACGTCTCGGCCTGGGGAGTTCCGTTCTGGGACAAGCCGATTCTCGTTGCCGGGCTCGGCATCTCGACGATGTTCCTCGGCCTGACCGTGCTGCTGTTGCTCGCGGCGGTGTGGTTTCATCTCCGCGCGCCCTATGTGCGCACAGGCAAGCCCATGGCGCGCTGGTGGTCGATCCCGCCCATCGCGGTCGCAGCAGCTGTGATGGTGCTGCTCGCCGTCGCGTCGATGGCCAAGGGCGCGGTGGCGCAATGGCCGTCGTACTCGGTTGCCAAATCCAATCTCTCGGCGTTGACCGGAAACACCTGTGGTCTCGCCGAGGACGTGCTGCTCGAGACCGATCCCAATGCCGATGTGCTGCAACCGGTCAGCGGGGACGCCTTTTCCGCACTCGGTGCCGAGAACGACGGGTTCACCCCGGACGGGGTGGCCGGTGACCTCACCGCGGACAAAGAGGCGTCGGCGTCGGGTACCTCCAACACCGTCGATACCGGGGAACAGCAGCAGCCCACGTCGACCACCGGAGCCGGAACCGGAGGCAGCGCACTGCCGTACGGCTTGGACCCTGCACGAGTGCCGGTGCTCGGCTCGTTCGGTTCCGATACTCCCGCGACGTTGACCACCGGGTGGTACGCGCTCCCGGCCGAACCAGGGGATCTGATCTCCATTGCCGCTGCCGGACGCATCCGCTCGGTGAACTCCGACGGCGTCGTCACCTACGGTCAGAGCCTCGAACTCGAATACGGAATCGACGGTCGCGCACAGGGCCGGGTGACGCCCATCGATATCGGACCGGCACCGTCGTGGCGCGACCTGAGGGTTCCGATGGACCAGATTCCGGCCGGTACCAACATGATTCGCCTCGTGCTCAGCGATACCGACCGCGCGTCGGATCAGTGGCTCGCGATCACTCCACCGCGAGTACCGCGGACCCAGACGTTGAACGAGGTCGTCGGACGTGAGAGTCCGGTGTTGTTGGACTGGGAAGTGGGCTTCAACTTTCCCTGCCAGCATCCGTTCGACCACCGCCTCGGCGTGGCCGAAGTTCCGCAGTACCGGGTGCTTCCGGACCGCAGCGGTGCCGTCATCACCAATGCCTGGCAGGACCATTTCGGTGGTGGCCCGCTCGGGTGGATCGACGTGCTCGCCTCGGCGCGCACCATTCCGTCGTATCTGAAGGACGACTGGGATCGCGACTGGGGATCGATCGAGCGGTACGTCCCGTACGACGAGTCGGCCGTGCCGGCTCGGATCACCGCCACCGAGGTCCAGCGTTCGGGCCTGTGGACCCCGGGTCCGATCAAAACCGGTTAATCTCTACGGGTTCGGGAGTCCTTACACCGACAGAGGAGAAACGGGGAGAGGGCCATGGCGAACGCTATCGAAGTAGAGAATCTCGTGCTCCGGTACGGGAAGAACGTTGCGCTCGACGGAATCGATTTCACCGTTCCGGAGGGCACGGTGCTCGGTGTGCTCGGTCCCAACGGGGCAGGGAAGACGACGGCCGTCCGGATTCTGGCTACGTTGCTGAAGGCGACGTCGGGCTCGGCGCGGATCTTCGGTCTCGACGTGCTGACGCAGGCGAACGAGGTTCGCGGCACGATTGGATTGACCGGTCAGTTCGCGGCAGTGGACGAGTATCTGACCGGATACGAGAACCTCGAGATGGTCGGGCGACTGTTCGGCCTGCGCAAGGCCGAGGCCAAGAAGCGCGCCGGCGAACTGCTCGAACGGTTCGACTTGGAGTACGCGCGAGATCGCACCGCCAAGCAGTACTCGGGCGGTATGCGCCGACGACTCGACATCGCGGCCAGTTTGATCGGGCGACCGCGGGTGGTGTTTCTCGACGAACCCACCACCGGATTGGATCCGCGGAGCCGAATCACCATGTGGGAGTTCATCGCGGACCTCGTTCGCGACGGAACGACCATTCTGTTGACCACGCAGTACCTCGAAGAGGCCGATCGGCTCGCCGATTCGATCATCGTGTTGAACAAGGGCAAGATCATCGCCCGCGGCACCGCCGACGAACTCAAGGCGCAAACTGGGGGCGAGCGAGTCGAATTCGTGCTCACCGATCGGTCTCAGGCCGATCGGGCCAAGGAGATCCTGACTCCGCTCGGGGTCGAGCCACCCACCCTCGACGAGCAGGTGGGACGGATCGTCATGCCTGTCAACGGCGGGTCGAAGGATCTGTCCTCGGCGTTGAATCATCTCGAAGCAGCGGGGATCGGGGTGGTCGACGTCGGTCTGCGACGGCCGAACCTCGACGACGTGTTCCTGAGTCTGACCGGTCAGACCACCGGCGAGCCCGAGACGGCGGAGGAAGACAAATGAGCAATGTTCTCCTGGATTCCGCGATCATCACCAAGCGAAATCTGATCAAGCTCAAGCGAGTTCCAGATCTGCTGTTCTTCGCGACACTGTCGCCCATCATGTTCGTACTGTTGTTCGCGTATGTGTTCGGCAGCGCGATCGACGTTCCGGGAATCGACTACAAGAGTTTCCTGATGGGCGGCATCTTCGTACAGACCATGATCTTCGGTGCGTCGATCACCGGGTCCTCGCTCGCAGAGGACCTGCAGAAGGGCGTGATGGACCGATTCCGGTCGTTGCCGATGGCACGGTCGGCGGTGGTGATCGGGCGCACCGCAGCCGATGTGGGCAACAACATCGTCACCATCACGATCATGTCGATCACCGGGCTCATCGTGGGCTGGCGCATCACGTCCTCGTTCTTCGACGCTTTGCTCGGATACGTGCTGCTGTTGCTGTTCGCGTACTCGATCTCGTGGGTGATGGCGTTGGTCGGCCTGATCGTGCGTTCGCCGGAGATCTTCAACAACGCGTCGTTCATCGTGATCTTCCCGTTGACCTTCATCGCCAACACGTTCGTCCCGATCGACAATTTCCCGAGCGTGCTCAAGACGATCGCGGAGTGGAATCCCATCTCGTCGGTGACGTTGGCGGTGCGAGAGCAATTCGGAAACACCAACCCGATGGCGCCGCCGCCCGAGGTGTGGCCACTGCAGAATCCAGTGCTCTACACCTTGATCTGGGTCGTGGTGATGTTGGTGGTGTTCGTGCCGTTGTCGGTACGCAAGTACCAGAAAACGATGACCGCCTGACCCTGCACACAGAACTGCACCCCTGGTCGCCGAGCGACCGGGGGTGCAGTTGTGAGCCCTCCGCGAGAAGACTTACGTGTGGTAGGGCTCCGCGCTGACGAGCGTGACCTTCATGGTCTTGCCGTTGGGCAGCGTGTATTCGCGGGTGTCTCCGACCTTGGCGTCGATGAGCGATCCACCCAGCGGGGATGCGGGGGAGTACACCTCGAGCTTGTTGTCGCGGGCACCCTCTTCGCGGGTGGCGATCAGGAAGGTCTCTGTGTCGGACTCGTCACCGTCGTAGTAGACCTTGACGACGGAACCGGGCAGTGCGACGCCGGACTGGGTGGGTGCCTCGCCGACTTTCGCGTTGTTGAGCAGCTCCTGCAACTGGCGAATACGCGCTTCCTGCTGACCCTGCTCCTCGCGCGCAGCGTGGTAGCCGCCGTTCTCCTTCAGATCGCCCTCTTCGCGACGCTCGTTGATCTCGGCGGCGATGACGGGGCGATTGGAAATGAGCTGGTCGAGTTCGCTCTTGAGCCTGTCGTGTGATTCCTGGGTAAGCCAGGTCACCTGGGTCTCGGTCATCTCGATCACTCCCTCGTAGTCGGAATCTCGACATCGATTCCGTTTCTGAGCAGGTAGGGCACGCAACGAACAGGGGACTCCAATGGTTGGATCCCCTTGGTCGGCCCACGTCCTGGAGCCGTCGTCATCGTTCGCAGTTGAACCCTGCCCGCAATGCAGCAATACACGGCACTTGTTCGGCGACCGTGTATGGCCCGAGCTTACCACGAACAGGCAGTTCGCCTATCGAGCTCGTAAATACTCGGGAACATCGAGGCTGCAACCGTAGACATCGCCGACGGCAGGCGGAGACGATGTCGTCACCTCCGTGGTCAGCTCGACGGTGGTCGATGCCGACTCCGGCGGGATGTACACCTCGCGGCGTCCGGTCTCGGAACCGTCGCGCGAGCGAGCGCGCACGATGCAGACGGCCGGTTGCTCGGGATCCTGTCGGGTGACACTGAAACGGATCGACATCGTGTCCTCGTCGACGATGTCGAACGAGAGTTGGTTGCCTTCGATGGGTTTGACCGCGAACTTGGTGTAGCCGTAGTAGGCCACGCCCAGTCCGACCAGCAGGACCAGTGCCACCAGTGCGATCTTCGTCGCACGTTTCGGCGCTTGCCGAATGCCGCTGGGACCGGAACCCGAGGGGTATCTACCTGCGGGAAGTGCGTTGGTCATGTCAGCTCTCGGAGTGAAATCGGGGGTGCCGCTGGGGCCATGTCGGCGTCAGGTGGAACTATAGGGCAGGCAAGATCAAGGTGAATCCGAGGTGAGGAAGAACGTGTCCGGACTGCGGCTCATGGCAGTGCATGCCCATCCCGACGACGAGTCGAGCAAAGGCGCTGCGACTACGGCGCGCTACGCGGCCGAGGGACATGACGTTCTCGTCGTCACCCTCACCGGCGGCGAACGGGGTGACATTCTCAACCCGGCCATGGACATTCCAGGAGTGCACGAGCGCATCCACGAGGTCAGGCGCGAGGAAATGGCCGAGGCTGCTCGAGTCCTCGGCGTCTCGCAGACCTGGCTCGGATTCGAGGATTCCGGGTTGCCCGAGGGCGATCCACTTCCTCCTCTACCCGAGGGCTGCTTCGCGTTGGTTCCTCTCGAGGTCTCGACCGAGGCGCTCGTGAAGGTGGTGCGCGAGTTCAAGCCGCACGTCATCACCACCTACGACGAACGCGGCGGCTATCCGCACCCGGACCACATCCGCTGCCACGAGGTCTCGATGGCCGCATGGGAGGCAGCGGGAGACCCCGAGCGTTTCCCCGATGCCGGCGAGCCCTGGACGCCGCTCAAGCTCTATTACTCGCACGGCTTCATCCGCAAACGCATGCAGCTCTTTCACGACTGGTTCATCGACCGCGGTGAGGAAAGCCCGTTCGTCGGCTGGCTCGAGCGGTGGGACGGTCAGAAGGACGAGATCATCGGCCGCATCACCACCCAGGTCACCGTCGGCGACTACTTCGGGCAGCGTGACGATGCTCTTCGTGCACACGCGACGCAGATCGATCCCAACGGATCGTTCTTCGCGGTGCCGCTCGACGTGCAACGCAAGCTGTGGCCCACCGAGGAATTCGAGCTGGCTCGCACTCGGGTGACCACCTCGCTGCCCGAGACGGACCTGTTCGCCGGGATCGAAGAGACAGAGCAGTGATCATCGAGATTCTCGCCCAGCAGCCAACCGGACCCGAGTACGGCAAGTCCTCGCCGGTCGGTCTGGTGATCGTGGTGGCGCTCCTGGTCGGCACCGCCCTGCTGATCTGGTCGATGAACAAGAAGATCAAGCGGCTGCCCACCACCTTCGAGAAGGCAGATCCGACGCCGGATCAGGCCCTCGACGAGGGCACCGATCGCGGCGGGATCGCGGGATCGACGCCACCGAGAACGAACTCCGGCGACCCCACCGCTCGCGACGAAACCTGATGCTCGACGCCAACGCACTGGGTGAGTCCACCAGCCCGTATCTGCGGCAGCATGCGGACAACCCGGTGCACTGGCAACAGTGGGGACCGCAGGCTCTGCAGTCGGCCCACGATCGCGACGTACCGATCCTGCTGTCGATCGGATATTCGGCGTGCCATTGGTGCCATGTCATGGCGCACGAATCGTTCGAGGACGAGGCAACGGCTGCGTTGATGAACGAGCATTTCGTGTGCATCAAAGTCGATCGTGAGGAGAGACCGGACCTCGATTCGGTGTACATGAACGCCACGGTGGCGATGACCGGCCAGGGTGGGTGGCCGATGACGTGTTTTCTGACCCCCGACACCGAACCGTTCTACTGCGGCACCTACTTTCCGCCGGCCCCGCGGCAGGCAATGCCCTCGTTCCAGCAGCTGCTCACCGCGGTTGCCGACACCTGGTCCACACGCAGACAGGACGTGTTCGACGCCTCCGCCGCGGTCGTCACCGAGTTGCGTTCGCAGAGCGCGGGAGTGCCTGCAGGCGGCAGGCCCGTCGACGCCGAGGCGCTGGCCACCTCGGTCGCGGCGATCTGCGGCGACGAGGATGCCGAATTCGGCGGCTTCGGTGGAGCACCGAAGTTCCCGCCGGGAGCACTGCTCGAAGGTCTGCTCCGACACTACGAGCGAACCGGCGATGTCGAGGTCTTCGGCGTCGTTCGCCGTACCGCGTCGGCCATGGCACGCGGAGGCATCTACGACCAGCTCGGTGGTGGGTTCGCTCGCTACTCCGTCGACGCCGAGTGGATCGTTCCGCATTTCGAGAAGATGCTCTACGACAACGCCCTGCTGCTGCGGTTCTATGCGCACCTGGCCCGGATCGACGATGATCCGCTGGCCCGTCGGGTGGCGTCGGACACTGCGGAGTTCCTGCTCCGCGATCTGCGGACGGACAACGGATGTTTTGCATCGGCGCTCGATGCCGACACCGAGGGCGTCGAGGGTTCGACCTACACGTGGACGCCGGAGCAACTGACCGAGACACTCGGGTTCGAAGACGGTGTGTGGGCTGCGGGGTTGTTCGCGGTGAACTCCGCGGGCACGTTCGGGGCAGGGATGTCGGTACTGCAGCTGCCCGCCGAACCAGAAGACTACGACCGGTTCGCTCGGGTGCGCCGAACATTGTCCGACGCTCGTGCTCGCAGGCCGCAGCCCGGCCGCGACGACAAGGTGGTCACCGCGTGGAACGCGCTGGCGATCACGGCCCTGGTCGAGGCCGGGACCGGGCTGAAACAGCCGAGATGGGTCGACGCGGCAGTCGAGTGCGGCGAACAGCTCTTCGCCTCCCACGTGGAGTCGGGGCGGGTCCGTCGCGCCTCGCTCGGCAGCGCCGTCGGTGCGGCTTCCGGTGTGCTCGAGGACTACGCGTGTCTCGCGGTGGCATCGGCCGCTCTGTTCCAAGCCACCGGCGACGCTGTCTGGATCGAACGGATGAGCTCGCTCCTGGATGCGGCGACAGAGCACTTCTGCGACCCCGATGATGTCGGCAGTTGGTTCGACACGGCCGATGATGCGGAGACTCTGGTGACTCGGCCGCGAGACCCGATCGACGGTGCTACTCCGTCCGGTGCGTCGACGATGGCCGAGGCGTTTCTCACAGCTGCTGCTCTGGTCGATCCGGAGTTCTCGGCACGCTACGGCGAACTGGCGGCAGCGTCGCTCGCGCGAGCGGCACTGATACTCGAGCGTGCGCCGCGGTCCGGTGGACACTGGTTGGCCGTTGCGGAGGCGGCCGTTCGCGGTCCGATTCAGGTCGCGGTGTCGACTGCGCCCGGGGCTGACCTGGTCTCCGCCGCGCGGGCGCTGGCGCCGGGTGGTTCCGTGGTGGTCGCGGGGAAGACCGATTCGTCGGTGTTGCTGATGGGCCGGCCACCCGTCGACGGTGCCGAGACGGCATACGTGTGTCGTGGATTCGTCTGTGACCGTCCTGTGACGTCTGCCGAAGATCTGGCATTCGCGCTGAAGAGATGACGAACTGCGTCGATGCTTCGGCGGACACACAGTATCGTTGCGAGAGCGTCTTCGGCTGCGGGAGGCCGAACCCAACCAGCTGATCGGCGGTGTCATGACTGAGGGCGTAACCAGCGACAGTGTCCTGAGCGACGCTGTGGTGGACGGGGAAATGACCGACGAGCAACTCGCGGCCGTGGCCGAGTTCGTCGCCGCGATCCCGATGGCGGTCATGGTCCACTCGATGCAGTACGCGGTGGTCGGCGCGAACCTACTGTGTGAGGAAATTCTCGACTGCCCGGTGGAGGGCATGCTGGGTCGGCCGGTGGCTGATTTCGTGCCGCTGGGGGATCGGGTGTCGGCCAAGCGGATCGCGATGCAGCTCGAGCACAGCTACCCCGTGGCAGGTCCACCCGACCTCGGACGGCCGATCGGAGCCCTGCGGCGAGTGCGGCGCAGTGACGGCGAGGTCGTCTCCTGTTGGATGCATGTCGGCATTTCGACCATCGCCGGCCGACGATTCATCGTCGCATTGCTCGATCTTGTCAATCCCGTCGTCGACGACACCGTGCACTGGCGCGACCGGGCCGAGCGCGACGACCTGACCGGTCTGCTCCGACGGGGTTCGCTGTTGACTCATGTCGAGGAATGGATCACGGCCGATCTGCCGGTTGCCCTGGCGTTCGTCGACGTCGATCGGTTGAAGTCGATCAACGACGCTCACGGCCACGCTGCCGGTGATGCGGTGCTCGAGGCGGCAGGCCGTCGACTTCAACAATGGTCGTCGCGCTCCGCCGTCGTCGGTCGATATGCCGGAGACGAGTTCGTCGTCGCGATCACCGACGAACCGCAAGAACTGGACAGCGCACGCCTTGCAGAGTCGATTCGAGCAGCAATCTGTGGCGAACCGGTGCCGTTCGAGTCCCGATTGCTCGCGATGAGCGTGAGTGTGGGCGTGGCGGTGCGAGAACCCGACGAGTCGAGGGATCGGCTCATCCGACGTGCCGACGCACTGATGTACCGAGACAAGGCGTCCGGGCACACCTGAGCTGCGTCAGAACAGCACGAGCCAGACGGCAACGAGGTGGCACAGTGCCGCCAATACCGTTGCTGCGTGAAAGAACTCGTGATGGCCGAACGTCCTCGGCCAGGGATTCGGCCACTTGGCTGCGTACAGTACGCCCCCGACGCTGTAGAAGACCCCGCCCACGAGCAGCAGGACGAACGGTGCGTAACCGACCTGCTCGATCAGTGTGGGTGCGACGGGGACGATCGCCCAGCCGAGTATCAGGTACAGGGGCACCCCGACCCATCGGGGAGCGGTGGGCCAGAGCATTTTCAAGGCCACTCCAGCGAGGGCTCCGGTCCACACGATGATCAGGAGCGTGCGTCCGGTCGAGGTGGGCAGGCCCAGTACGGCGAACGGGGTGTAGCTGCCTGCGATGAACAGGAAGATCATCGAATGGTCGGCGCGTTTCATCCATATCTGCGACGTGGTGGTCTTCCAGTGCACGCGATGGTAGGTGGCGCTGACGCCGAACACGCCGCAGACGGTGATGGAATACACCCCCGTCGCCACCCCGGCGCTGACCGAGACCATGGTGAAGGCGAGCGTGACGAGTGTGATCGCGCAGAACACGGCCACCACGAAGGCGTACAGGTGAATCCAGCCGCGCATGCGGGGTTTGACGGGTATCTCGTCGAGTCCGAACATCGTCATGTCGATTTCCTCCCGTAGCGCCGTCAGAACCTACGCAACCGTAGGTTCTGACGTTACTGTACCGGCGGTCTGCTCTCGGGTGTCGGCGTAAGGTGATTCCCCGTGGTGATGGGAGCAGTGGTGACGAAGCAGTGGTGATCATTCCGCAGAAGGTGCGCGGCGTGCTCTACAACGTCTACGAGCGGCGACTGTTGAGCCAGCTCGACGGGGTGCAGCATCCGCGACACGTGGCGGTGATGTGCGACGGCAATCGACGCTGGGCACGCGAGAACGGGTTCACCGACGTCGCACACGGCCACCGTATGGGCGCATTGAAGATCGCCGAGATGCTCGGCTGGTGCGATGCCGCCGGAATCGAGATGGCCACCATCTATCTGCTCTCCACCGAGAACCTCAGGCGCGACGCCGACGAACTCGATTCGTTGCTCGAGATCATCACCGATGTCGTGGAGGAGATCTGCGGCCCGGAGCAGAACTGGGGCGTCAAACTCGTCGGCACCCTCGACCTGTTGCCCGCATCGACCTCACGCCGACTCAAAGAAGCGGCAGCGCTCACCGAGGGGCGGACGGGAACGCACGTCAATGTCGCGGTCGGATACGGCGGTCGGCAGGAAATCGCCGACGCCGTGCAGTCCCTGGTGAGCGAGAAGATCGCCGAGGGCGTCACCGGAGACGAGCTGATCTCCGCCATCAACGTCGACGGTATCGACAGCCACCTCTACACCTCCGGCCAGCCCGATCCCGATCTCGTCATCCGCACCTCCGGCGAACAGCGTCTGTCCGGATTTCTGCTGTGGCAGAGCGCGTACTCGGAAATCTGGTTCACCGAGGCCTACTGGCCCGAATTCCGGCGCGTGGATTTCCTGCGCGCGCTTCGCGATTTCGCGGCCAGGCACCGGCGTTTCGGTATCTGAGGCCCGGTTTACAACTTCCGCAGGCGCAGCCGGTTGATCGCGTGGTCGTTGTCCTTGCGCAGCACCATCGTCGCTCGCGGACGCGTCGGCAGGATGTTCTCCACGAGGTTCGGCAGGTTGATCGAATGCCACAGGTCCTCGGCGGCGATCTGCGCGTGCTCGTCGGACAGGCCGGCGTAGTGGTGGAAGTGCGAGGACGGATCGGTGAACGATGTCTTGCGCAACGCGAGGAAGCGCCTGACGTACCAGCTCTCGATGTCCTCGATCCGAGCGTCGACGTAGATGGAGAAGTCGAACAGGTCCGAGACCATCAACCGCGGCCCGGTCTGTAATACGTTGAGCCCCTCCACGATCAGAATGTCGGGCTGCCGGACCATGTGGTACTGGCCCTTGACGATGTCGTAGGAGACGTGCGAATAGACCGGTGCGCCCACCTCTTCGGTCCCGGATTTGACCTCGGTGACGAATCTGAGCAGCTTTCGCCTGTCGTAACTTTCCGGGAAACCCTTGCGGTGCAGGATGCCTCGACGCATCAGCTCGGCCGTCGGGTACAGGAACCCGTCGGTGGTGACGAGGTCGACGCGCGGATGGTGGTCCCAGCGGGCCAGGAGTGCCTGCAGCACACGAGCTGTCGTCGACTTGCCGACGGCAACGCTGCCGGCGACACCGATGACGAAGGGGACCTGACGATCGGGATGCTTCTCGCCCAGGAACGTCGCGGTCGCGGCGAACAGTCTTTGCCGAGCAGCGACCTGAAGGTGGATCAGTCGCGCAAGCGGCAGGTAGACCTCGGCCACCTCGTCCAAGTCGATCTGCTCACCGAGACCGCGGAGACCGATCAGTTCTTCTTCGGTGAGTGCCAGCGGCGTGGATTGGCGCAGCGTGCGCCACTGTGCACGGTCGAACTCGACGTACGGACTGGATTCGCTCACGCGCGGCTCCCGTCGTGCGCCTTTTGCGTACTTGGGGGTACGCAAAAGGCGCACGATGAGTCCGGAAGTCGCATGGCTTCAGATTGTGCTCGGTCGCGGACGCTTGCGCACGGGCGGGGTCGTTCGCCGTACTAGGGTTCGGGTATGGATGCTCCTTCCCTGGTTCGCGAATACCTGCTGTTGGGCCTGAGTTTCGACCGACTCGAAGAAGGCTTCGTCGACGCGTACACCGGCGATCCCGAGCTGCGCCGAATCACCGAGAACGCCCCGGCCCCCGAGCCGCGCGAGCTGATTCGCCGCGCGCAGACGCTGCGTGCGGAACTCGGCAACGTCGATCTGACACCCGAACGTTCGACGTTCCTCGACGTACACCTGCGCGCTCTCGAATGCTCGGCCCGTAAGTTCGCAGGCGAGGACATCGGCTTCGTCGACGAGGTGTACTCCTACTTCGACGTTCGTATCGCCCCCGGTGACCAGGACCAATACCTGCAGGCGCACCGCAAGATGGACGAGGTCCTCGCCGGACCCGGCTCGCTGAGCGAACGGTTGATCGCCCACCGCCGCGCCGACGTCATTCCGGCCGACCGACTGCAGGACTGCGTCGAGGCGTTCTCCTCGGCCCTACGCGACCGCGTCCGCGCCGAGTACACACTGCCCGACACCGAGCAGGTGACCTACGAGGTCGTCGGAGACAAGCCGTGGTCCGGGTTCAACTACTACCTCGGTGACTACCGGTCGACCGTCGCGATCAACTCCGATATCGAACAGCAGATGGCCAACCTGCCGCACCTGATCGCGCACGAGTCCTACCCCGGTCATCACACCGAGCACTGCCGCAAGGAAGCCGGACTGGTCGGTGCCGGACAGCTCGAGCAGACGCTGTTCGTGGTCAACACCCCTCAGTGTTTGATGGCCGAGGGCCTCGCCGATCACGCCCTCGGGGCCATCGTGGGCGAGGGATGGGGGCTGTGGGCACAGGAGATCTACGCCGATCTGGGACTGCGTTTCGACGGTGAGAAGGCCGAGCGCCTCTCGTCCGCGTCGAGCCTGCTGTTGGGGGTGCGTCAGGACGCGGCCCTGCTGTTGCACGATCAGCACAAGAGCGAGGACGACGTGGCCGCGTATCTGGAGCGGTGGTCCCTGACCTCCCCGCAGCGCGCCCGGCACAGTCTCCGATTTCTGTCGTCCCCGCTGTGGCGGGCATACATCAGTACCTATGTCGAGGGCTACAAGCTTCTCGCCGGCTGGCTGGATCAGGGTGAGACCGTCAGCGAGCGGGCACAGCTGTTCGGCAGGCTGCTCGACGAGCCGCTGACACCCGGTGCAGTGCGCGTCTCGTAAACTGGCCTCGCCCTCTTACTCAGCTGTCCCTTGGAGACCCTCGTTATGACTGACGTCAACAACCTGTCACTGGCCGAACTCGATCCCGAGGTCGCCGAGGCGATGGCCGGTGAGCTCGGACGTCAGCGCAACACCCTCGAGATGATCGCCTCGGAGAACTTCGTTCCCCGCGCGGTTCTCCAGGCCCAGGGCAGCGTCCTGACCAACAAGTACGCCGAGGGCTATCCCGGACGCCGCTACTACGGCGGATGCGAGCATGTCGACATCGTCGAGGACCTCGCGCGCAACCGTGCCAAGGAACTCTTCGGAGCCGAGTTCGCGAACGTGCAGCCGCACGCAGGAGCGCAGGCCAATGCGGCCGTGCTGATGGCGCTGATCAACCCGGGCGACAAGATCATGGGCCTGGACCTGGCGCACGGCGGCCATCTCACCCACGGCATGAAGCTCAACTTCTCGGGCAAGCTCTACGAGGTCGAGTCCTACGGCGTCAGCAAAGAAGACCACCGCATCGACATGGACGAGGTGCGCAAACAAGCCATCGCCGCCAAGCCGCAGGTGCTCATCGCAGGCTGGTCGGCCTACCCACGCCACCAGGACTTTGCTGCCTTCCGCTCCATCGCCGACGAGGTCGGCGCACTGCTGTGGGTCGACATGGCGCACTTCGCCGGGCTCGTGGCCGCAGGCCTGCACCCCTCGCCGGTGCCCTACGCCGACGTGGTCTCCTCCACGGTGCACAAGACCCTCGGCGGACCCCGCTCCGGCATCATCCTGGCCAAGAAGGAATGGGCCAAGAAGCTCAACTCCGCAGTGTTCCCCGGCCAGCAGGGCGGACCGCTGATGCACGCCATCGCAGCCAAGGCCGTCGCCTTCAAGATCGCCGCGACGCCGGAGTTCAAGGAACGCCAGGAGCGCACCCTGCTCGGGGCCTCGCTGCTCGCCGAGCGTCTCACCGCATCCGACGTCGCCGACAAGGGCGTGTCGGTCCTCACCGGCGGCACCGACGTGCACCTGGTGCTGGTCGACCTCCGCAACTCCGAGCTCGACGGTCAGCAGGCCGAGGACCTCCTCCACGAGGTCGGCATCACCGTCAACCGCAACGCAGTGCCCTTCGACCCGCGCCCGCCGATGGTCACCTCCGGCCTGCGCATCGGCACCGGAGCACTGGCCACCCGGGGATTCGGCGAAGCCGAGTTCACCGAGGTCGCAGACATCATCGCCACCGCCCTGGCAACCGGTGAGGCCAGCGATGCGCTCAAGGATCGCGTGGTGAAGCTCGCGCAGAGCACGCCGCTGTACGAGGGCCTGGAAGACTGGGGATTGCTGGGCTGACCCTGGCCGCCGCCTGCCCTCGCCCACCCCAGTCTGCGTCAATGGACCCTTGCACCGCCAAGACGTATGCAGTGGTTCATTCACGCAGAATGTTGGCCCGCGTGAATGAACCCTTGCACCGCCCAGACGTATGCAAGGGTCCATTCACGCGTCCGGGGAGGGCGGTTTCGACACCGATCGACCGTCGACCAGGTCCGATGTCGACGTAACGCGTTGTTCACCGACACGCCAGACTCCCAGCGAGCCGAACCCGGGTTTCGGCGGTACCGTCGGCAGTAACAGGCAGCGGGGAAGCTACCTGTGCGGGAGGTTCTGATACGTGACTGAGCTAGTGAGCGCGAGAGGGCCGGCACCCGGCCCTCGTGTCATCTGACACGTCAGGACCGACCGGCCCGAGCGACCAACGTTCGTGCGGTGTCGTGCGAACATAGGAGCCCCACGTGACCACTTCACGCTCCGTTTCCGCCCCTCTTCGGACCTTCGTGCTGGACACCTCGGTGTTGCTTTCGGACCCCTGGGCAGTCATTCGGTTCGCCGAGCACAATGTGGTTCTCCCGCTGGTGGTCATCAGCGAGTTGGAGGGTAAACGCCACCACCACGAGCTGGGGTGGTTCGCGCGGGAATCCTTACGGATGCTCGATGATCTCCGCGTCGAATTCGGCCGACTCGATCAGCCTGTTCCGATCGGAACCGACGGTGGCACACTGCAAGTCGAGCTCAATCACACCGATCCTTCGGTGCTTCCAGTGGGCTTTCGCACCGACACCAACGATTCGAGGATCCTCGCCTGTGCACTCAATCTGAAGGCAGAGGGCAAGGATGTCGTGCTCGTCAGCAAGGATATCCCGCTGCGAGTCAAGGCCGGTGCCGTCGGCCTTCCCGCCGACGAATATCACGCTCACGATGTGGTGCCGTCCGGTTGGACGGGGATGACCGAGCTCGACGTGCAGCCCGATGCAGTGGACACGCTGTTCAACGACGGCGTCATCGATCTCGCGGAGGCGCGAGACCTGCCGTGCCACACCGGGGTTCGGTTGCTGGCGGGTCGCCAGAGCGCGTTGGGTCGGGTGACTCCTGATAAGCAGATTCAGTTGGTTCGCGGTGAGCGAGAGGCATTCGGCCTGCACGGGCGTTCGGCGGAGCAGCGGGTGGCGCTGGACCTGCTGCTCGACGAGAGCATCGGCATCGTCTCGTTGGGTGGTAAGGCCGGAACGGGTAAGTCGGCGCTGGCGCTGACGGCCGGGCTCGAAGCGGTGCTCGAGCGTCGGTCGCATCGGAAAGTCGTTGTGTTCCGGCCGCTTTACGCGGTCGGTGGACAGGAGCTCGGCTACCTACCAGGTAGCGAGAGTGAGAAGATGGGCCCGTGGGGTCAGGCGGTGTTCGATACTCTCGAAGGGCTCGCGAGTCCCGAGGTGATGGAAGAGGTCATCGCACGCGGGATGTTGGAAGTGTTGCCGCTCACGCACATTCGCGGTCGGTCGTTGCACGATTCCTTCGTCATCGTCGACGAGGCGCAGTCGCTGGAGCGCAATGTGTTGCTGACGGTGCTGTCCCGGCTTGGTTCGGGCTCACGCGTCGTACTCACTCACGACGTCGCGCAGCGAGACAATCTCCGCGTCGGACGGCATGACGGTGTTGCAGCCGTGATCGAAAAGCTCAAGGGGCATCCACTTTTCGCGCACATCACCCTCAGTCGCAGTGAGCGTTCACCGATTGCTGCGCTGGTGACCGAGATGCTCGAGGAATTCGGCCCCTCCGGAGCCTGACCCGGGTGAGCGGAACTTCGTAGCCTACGGCGAAGTTCCGCTCACCTGGTCACCGGCCAGTTATCGCTCGGAAGGCTCCGCGGACAACGCCTTTGAGGAAGTCCACGTTGTCGAAATGATCACGCCACACGGCCACTGTTCCGTCGCGCATCTCGAAGGTTCCGCATACCCAGAACTCGATTCGCAGTCGACGCCAGATCAACGCGTCCGTGCGTTCGGTGAGAACGATGTCTCCGTCGGCTGCGATGTGGTGAATCTCGACGTCGAATCCGTACGCAGGCTTGGCAAGTGCCTTCATGAACCATCCGACGTTCGAGGAGCCGCGCACCTTCGGGAGCCCGACGTTGTGCCATACGATCTCCTCGTGCAGAAGAGCCATCGCGCGGTCGGTATCGCGATCCCTCACCGCGTAGAGCATGTCTGCCACGATCGCCGTTGGCTGCTGTGTCTCGGTCACTTGATGAACCGCCCCAATCCATTGCCGTCGAAGAACTCGAGCGTCAGCGTGTTCGCGTCGAACTTCGCTTGCGAAATGGACCCGTCGGGTGCATTTTCGCCGCTCGGCTCGAACGTGAACGTGTCGCCGTCCCAGTGTGACAACGGGTAGGAGGTTCCGTTCGGCCCGAGGGCCAACGTCAGCTCCCCGTCGGCCTCCGCCACCGTCGCCGGCCCCCAGTAGCTGTTCTGGTATACCCCCACGTACGACGCGAGAGGTTGGGGCGCAGCAGCATTCGCGGGAGCAGTCTTGCCTGCGAGCTCGCCCGCCGGGTTACTCATTCCGGCGAATGCGTTCTTGTACAGCGTTCGCCAGTCCTCGCGGACCTCGCCGAACTGGACGAGGTCCGCGAACTCGGCTGTCACAGTTTCGGCGATCCCGAGGGGTGCGGCGTTGGTCAGCACGACTATGGCGACGTCGAGCGAGGGAATCCATACGAAGTTGGTGCCTGCGCCGAGCGCGAACGCGCCCGAATGACTTACCGTCGTGCGACCGGCCGCGTTGTTGGAGACGTTGAATCCATACCCGTAGTAGCCGGCGCGCGAGTCCGGCGTGGCCGACGGGTCCGAGACGATCTGCGCGCGCACTGCAGGCAGAAGGGCCTTGGGGTCGAGTAACTCTCCTCCGTCCGCGTTGAGCATCGTGAGCCATTTCGCGAGGTCGTTCACCGAGGAGCTGACCCCGCCTGCCGGAGTCTGTGCGTCGGGGTCGCGTTGATATTTCGGCTGATACTCGCCGTCGACGAGGACATGAGGCACGGCCCGATCGGACCGACTCATGTAGTCGGAGAACGACGAGCTCGTCGAGGTCATGCCGAGCGGGCCGTAGATCGCGTCCTGGCTGAGGGTGTCCCAGTCCTTACCCGACGCTGCCGCGACGGCCTCGGCTGCGGCGGTGACCCCGAAGTTGGTGTAGTGGTACGTCGAGCGAAACGGGTCGAGGGGCACCTGCCGCAACCGTTCGAGAACCTGCCTGCGGTCGTAGCCGAGATCTTCGAGCAGGTCTCCCGCGTGATCGGGCAGCCCGCTTCGATGCGCGTAGAGGTCGGCGACGGTGACGTTCCGGGTCACCCACGGGTCGTCGAGGGCGAACCACGGCAACTGTGAGACCACCGGTGTCGACCAGTCGATCACTCCAGCTCCCACCTGGGACGCGACGACCGTCGCCCCGACCGACTTGGACAGCGACGCCAGCTGGAACACCGAGTCGCCGTCGATCGGGTCGTCCTTGCCCACCTCACGAACCCCGAAACCCTTCGAGTAGAGGACATCGGAGCCGTGCACCACAGCGACGGCCATCCCGGGAATGTTCGACGACGCCATCAGCTCCTCCACGATGCCGTCGAGCTTGCCGACGGCATCGTCGATGCGGCCGGCCGGAACATCGACGCCTGCGACCTGGCCGGGGGACAGGTCCGCTGTCGGTGCCGACTCGGACGGCGGCGGACTGGCGGTCGGCGGCGCGTCGTTCGAGCACCCGACCAGCACCAACATCGAGCACACAACAGCAAGACACAGACAATCTCGACCCGACCGCATCACGAGTAGTCCTCACTTCGGTGACTGGTTGCCCTAGAGAGTAGACCTGCGCCGACCTGGTTTCAGGAGAATTCACAGAGGTCAGGGGCACGGCGTTGGACGTCTGGGCGCAGGCGCTACGGTTACCGCATGTCTACGAACCTGTCCGACGGTGATCTGCTGGTCCGTTTGGAGCCCGCGGTCGAAGAGAATCTGAAACGCCACATCGAGGCAGCGAGCGAATGGCACCCCCATGACCTCGCCCCGTTCGACGAGGGCAAGAACTTCGCCTTCCTCGGCGGCGAGGATTGGACGCCCGAGCAGTCCCATCTGAGCGATGTCGAAATCCTCTCCGCCACGGTCGGCGTCCTCGTTGCCGACAACCTGCCCGCGTACCACCGCGAACTTGCCCACGCCCTCACCGGCCTCGGAGCCTGGTGGAAGTGGACCGGTCGGTGGACGTCGGAGGAAAATCGGCAGTCGATCGTGCTGCGCAACTTCCTGGTGCTCACTCGCGCTGTGGATCCGGTCGCTCTCGAGCGCGTCCGGATGGAGCACATGACGACCGGGTACGACGCACCCAGTCGTCACCTGCTCGACATCCTGGCGCATTTCGCCATCGAGGAAGCCGCAGCCTCGCTGCGCCACCGCAATACGATCGCGCTCGGTCAGGACCCGGTGTTGGCCAACATCCTCGGCAAGATCGCCGACGACGACGCATTGCAGTCGACGTTCTACGCCAACATCCTCGACGAGGCATTCGCCGTGGTGCCGGACCAGGCCGCTCGCGCAGTCGCCGATCGCATCAACGGCTTCGAGATTCCCGTGGTGGATCTGCCCGAGCGGGGTAACAGCACCGTCGCCTTGGCCGAGGCCGGCATCTACGACGCCGATCAGGAACGCGAGAAGGTGTTCAAGCCGCTGCTCGCGGGATGGAAGATCTTCGACCGCACCGATCTGGGCGAGGATGGTCTGAAGGCACGCGAGGAACTCGCTCACCTCGCCTGAGGTTCACCCCCTTTCGAAAGCGTGAATGGTCCATTGCACACACGTCTCGGCGGTGTGTGCAATGGACCATTCACGCGTTTCGGGGGCGAACGGGAAAGCTAGTCCTCGACCTTCGCCATGGCGAGAACGTCGAGGCGCTTGTCGAGTTCGGCCTCGCTGAGCTTGTCGCCGATCAGTCCGCGGTCGATGACCGTCTGACGGATCGTCTTCTTCTCCTTCAGCGCCTGCTTGGCGACGGCGGCAGCTTCCTCGTAGCCGATCGCGGAGTTCAACGGCGTCACGATGGACGGCGAGGACTCGGCGAGGGTCTTGAGGTGCTCCACATTGGCGGTCAGTCCGACGACGCACTTGTCGGCGAACAGGACCGAGACGTTGGCGAGGAGTTTGAACGACTCGAGGACGTTGCGCGCCATCATCGGGATGTACACGTTGAGCTCGAATGCGCCCGATGCACCGCCGAATGCCACCGCGGCGTCGTTGCCGATGACCTGAGCCGCGACCTGCGTAACAGCTTCGGGGAGAACAGGATTGACCTTGCCTGGCATGATGGAGCTGCCGGGCTGCAGGTCCGGTAGGGCGACCTCGCCGAGTCCGGTGAGCGGGCCCGATCCCATCCAGCGAATGTCGTTGGCGATCTTGGTCAGCGAGACCGCGATGGTGCGCAGTGCGCCCGATGCCTCGACGAGTCCGTCGCGCGCGGCCTGTGCCTCGAACGAGTCCTTGGCGGCGGTGAGCGCCTCGATTCCGGTCGACTTGACCAGCTCCGCAACGACTTTCGGGCCGAAGCCGTCGGGTGCGTTGAGGCCGGTTCCGACGGCGGTGCCGCCGATGGGCAGTTCACCCAGGCGAGGCAGGGTGGCCTCGACGCGCTCGATGCCCGCTTCGATCTGACGGGCGTAGCCGCCGAATTCCTGGCCGAGGGTGACCGGGACGGCATCCATGAGGTGGGTGCGGCCGGACTTCACGACGGTCTTCCACTCGACGGCTTTCGCGGCGAGCGCCTCGTGCAGGTGCTTCAACGAGGGAACCAGCGAGGTGACTGCTGCCTCGGTGGCGGCGACGTGGGTGGCCGTCGGGAACGTGTCGTTCGAGGACTGCGACATGTTCACGTGATCGTTGGGGTGCACCTCGACGCCGTTGGCCTTCGCGATCGACGCGATGACCTCGTTGGCGTTCATGTTCGAGCTGGTGCCCGAGCCGGTCTGGAACACATCGATCGGGAACTGGTCGTCGTGCTTGCCCTCGGCGATTTCGTTGGCAGCCGCGATGATGGCGTCGGCGAGGCCGCCGTCGAGCAGACCGAGATCCTTGTTGACCTGAGCGCACGCCGCCTTGAGCAGACCCATCGCGCGGATCTGGGTGCGTTCGAGCGGACGCCCCGAGATGGGGAAGTTCTCCACCGCACGTTGAGTCTGGGCACGCCAGAGCGCGTCGATGGGAACGCGTACCTCTCCCATGGTGTCGTGCTCGATCCGGAACTGCTGTTCGTCTGTCTGCGTCATGAGCCTTACTTTGCCAGTAGTGGTTTCGGGGATCAGAAGGACGGTGCCTGGCCGGACTCGTCGGCGTCGAAGTCGACCGAGGAGTATTCGCGCAGCTTCGCGAGGCGGTGGTATGCGTCGATCATGCGTACGGTGCCGGACTTCGAGCGCATCACGATGGACTGGGTGTGTGCGCCGCCGCCCGCGTAGCGGACGCCGCGAAGCAGGTCGCCGTCGGTCACACCGGTGGCCGTGAAGAACACGTTCTCACCGGAGACGAGGTCCTTGGTGTCGAGGACGCGGTCCAGGTCGTGGCCGGCGTCGATGGCCTTCTGCCTCTCCTCGTCGTCCGTGGGTGACAGACGGCCCAGGATGGCGCCGTCCATGCAGCGCATCGCGGCGGCGGCGATGATGCCCTCGGGCGTACCGCCGATGCCGATGAGCATGTCGGTTCCGGAATCGGGCCGGGCGGCGGCGATAGCGCCTGCGACGTCACCGTCGGAGATCAACCGGATGCGGGATCCGGCGTCGCGCACCTGTTGGATCAGTTCGGCATGCCGGGGGCGATCGAGGATGCACACCGTCACATCTGATGCGGAACCCTTCTTCACCTTGGCGATACGGGCGATGTTCTCCGCGACGGGGGCAGTGATATCGATGACATCCGCGTAGTCGGGTCCGACGGCGATCTTCTCCATGTAGAAGACGGCGGACGGGTCGAACATGGCACCACGTTCGGCGACGGCGAGCACCGAAATGGCGTTGGGCATGCCCTTGGCCATCAAAGTGGTTCCGTCGACGGGATCGACGGCGAAGTCGACGTCGGGTCCGTTGCCGTTGCCGACCTCTTCGCCGTTGTAGAGCATCGGAGCTTCGTCTTTCTCGCCCTCACCGATGACGACGACTCCGCGCATCGAGACCGATGCGACCAACTGACGCATGGCGTCGACAGCAGCTCCGTCGCCGCCTTCCTTGTCGCCGCGACCGACCCAGCGACCCGACGCCAGTGCACCGGCCTCGGTGACGCGTACGAGTTCTAGTGCGAGGTTGCGATCTGGCGCCATGGCGCGAGTGGACTCGGTGCTGGCCGTCATCGGTTTGTAGCCTCCTGGTTGGTGGGGTGTTACCCAGGCGCGATTATCTCACTTCTGTGATGTCTGCGGTGGGGTCGGGTCGGCTGTGAGGTACGCGGCGATCGAGCACTGCCGTGCGGAGGGGATACTGGTGCAGTGGCAAACAGCAAACCTCGGATTCTCAACAACAACCGCGACATGGTCTGGTCGCTCATTCCGCTGGTCATAGCCTGTTTGCTGATTGCGGGCGTGGCCAGCCAGTGCTCGCTGAGCCCGGGTGGTCCCAAGCAGGGGCCCATTCCCAATTTCGACGTGAACTCCGCACTGCAGTACGACGCGGCGGAAATCGGCTTCCCGGTGCGCAATCCGAGTGTTCCCGAGGGATGGACGCCCAATTCGGGTAGCCGGGCGACCATCTCCGGTGACAGCGGCGGACCGGTCACGACTGTCGGATATATCACCGAAACCGGGGGATACCTGCAGCTGACTCAGACGTCGGCGTCCGAGGAGCTGTTGGTTCCGTTCGTGGCGGGCGAGACGGTGTATGCGTCGGGCGCTCAGAACGTATCGGGTCGAGAGTGGGTGGTCTACGGCGAGGAAGGCTCGCGCACGTACTGGGTCTCGGATTTCGGTGACGTCCGAATACTGCTGGGCGGCACCGCAACCAAGGATGACTTCACCACGCTTGCGGCGACCCTCGACGAGACACCACCGCTCGCCCCCTAGCTGTCCGTCTCGGTACTCGCCAGCGCGGTCTCGATTCTCTTGCGCGCGCCGGCGAGTTGTTCCTCGCAGCGGGTGGCCAGTTGCTCGCCGCGCTCCCACAGGGCGAGGGAGGCGTCGAGGTCGAGCCCGCCTTGCTCGAGAATCTTCACCACACCGACCAACTCGTCGCGTGCTTCCTCGTAGCCCAGTTCGGACACCGGTTTGGTGTCTTCGTTCTCGCTCATCTGTGCTCCTTCTGTCATTTGACTCTCCCCATGACGGCGGCGGTGACAGCACCGTCGGCCACCCGCACTCGGATCTGTGTACCCGGCGGAGCGTCTTCCACCGAACGAAGGACCTCGGGATCCGAACCCGCGACCACCCGCTGCACGACGGCATAGCCCCGCGCAAGTGTGGCAGCCGGTCCCAGCGTCGACAGCCTCGCCCGTAGATGTTCGACGAGGGTGTCCTGGGTGGTGATCTCGCGCTGGACATCGCGTCGCGCGGCGTCGACCAGCCGTCGGATCTCCTCGCGGCGGAGTTCGATCGATGCCAGTGGGTCCGCCAGCACCGGCCGGTGCCGGAGCATGTCCAGGCCACGTGCCTCACGCTCGACCCAATTGCGGAGTGCGGCGGCGCTTCTGGATTTCAATTCCGAGACCAGGGCTTGTTCTGCGACGGCGTCGGGCACCACGAGTTTGGCGGCGTCGGTGGGCGTTGCGGCGCGCAGGTCCGCGACGTGATCGCTCAGGGGACTGTCGGGTTCGTGACCGATCGCGCTGACGATCGGCGTGGTTGCCCGCGAGATGGCACGGCACAGGGCCTCGTCCGAGAACGGCAGCAGGTCTTCGACGCTACCGCCGCCGCGGGCCAGGATGATGACGTCGACTCCGGGGTCGTCGTCGAGGTCCTTCAACGCGTCGAGAATGGCCGGCACTGCCTGCGGGCCCTGAACGGGAGTATTGCGGACCTCGAATCGCACTGCGGGCCAACGCCTCTGTGCGACGGTGAGTACGTCTTTTTCGGCTGCACTGGCGCGAGCGGTGACGAGCCCGACAGTGCCGGGTAAGAACGGCAACGGGCGCTTGAGGCGGGGATCGAACAATCCTTCTGCGGCGAGCAGGGCTCGGAGTCGTTCGATGCGGGCGAGCAGCTCGCCGACGCCCACCGCGCGAATGTCCGTAGCGCGCAGCGAAATGGTCCCGCGGCCGGTGAAGAACGACAGCTTGCCGTACAGGATGACGCGCGCGCCCTCGGTCAGCGGAACGGGTGAACGCTCGAGCAACTGAGGCGAACACGTCACCGACAACGACATGTCGGCCGAGGGATCACGCAACGTCAGAAATGCGGTGCGGGTGCCGGGGCGAGCGTTGATCTGTGTCAGCTGCCCCTCGACCCAGATGCTGCCGAGGCGATCGATCCAACCGGCGACCTTCATCGCCACCGTGCGCACCGGCCACGGTTGTTCGGCGGAACTCGCGGCAGAGTTCGTAGAACCGGGCTGGGTGGGGCCGGACTGGGGTGAAGGAGTGCTCACTTGGCCTTGGCGGTGGTGATGCGATTGGCCAACATCGTCTGGAACGGCGCACGGGCAAGGGTGGCGTTCTCGTAGTCGAGCAGAGTCTCGAGGTCCTCGACCGAGAGCGAGCGCAGCCGCGCGCGCAACTGCGCCAGCGCCAGGGTGTCGAAGTCGATCATCTCGACGATCTCGGGCTTGTCGACGCCGGGGGCACTCTTGGCCGAGGTGTCCTGCACCGGCTCGTCCACCGGAGGCGTCGAATACAGCGCGAACCGGCCGTTCGCGGCGATCGGCTCGGATGCGTCGGGTACATCGACGTCATCGGTGACGACGGGCGCGCCGAAGACATCGTTCTCGTCTCCGTCCTCGTCGAATTGCGCCCAGGCCGGCTGCTCTTCACGCGGAGTTCCGACGACCGGAAGTGTCGCGATGATCACATCGCCCTTGATGGCCAGCGCCGTGACCTGTTGCTGCAATCGCATCCCCCGGGCGAGCGCTTCGCTGACGACCGTCATCGGCAGCATCAGGGCGGAACCGGGAAGCTTGCGAGCCTCTTCCACGACGGTCACCGCGACGCCTGCGGCCACGCGTGCTGCAAAGGGGACTCGAGTCATGCCCACCAGACTGCCCGAATTCGTCGACTTTGGGTAGCCGACAGGCTGGAGAAGCTGCACTGTGCTACTTGCACGTACCCTGGGAGTCATGTCTTCGGCCGTTCCCTTGAATCTAGGTATTGCACATTCCGCCGGTGGTGGTAAGCCCGCGTACTCCGGGGGTAAGCGAGTGCTGCTCGCCGAGCCGCGGGGCTACTGCGCGGGAGTCGATCGTGCAGTCGAGACCGTCGAGAAGGCGCTGGAACAGCACGGTGCGCCGGTGTACGTGCGCAAGGAGATCGTGCACAACCGACATGTCGTCGAGACATTGTCCGATCGCGGCGCGGTGTTCGTCGAGGAAACCGACGAGGTGCCCGAGGGTGCACTACTGGTGTTCTCGGCCCACGGTGTCTCACCGGCCGTGCACACGTCCGCGGCCGAGCGGAACCTGCGCACCATCGATGCGACCTGTCCGTTGGTGACCAAAGTGCATCAGGAAGCGAAGCGGTTCGCCCGGGACGATTACGACATTCTGCTGATCGGTCACGACGGCCACGAGGAGGTCGAGGGCACAGCAGGCGAAGCACCTGAGCATATTCAGCTGGTCGACGGCCCCGAATCGGTGGACAGCGTCACCGTTCGTGACGAGAACAAGGTGATCTGGCTCTCGCAGACCACACTCAGCGTCGACGAGACGATGGCGACCGTCGCCAAGCTGCGCGAGCGATTTCCGACGCTGCAGGACCCGCCCAGCGACGACATCTGCTACGCCACGCAGAACCGTCAGGTGGCGGTGAAGGTGATGGCACCGGAATGTGACCTGGTGATCGTCGTCGGATCGAAGAACTCCTCCAACTCCGTTCGTCTGGTCGAGGTCGCCCTCAACGCCGGTGCGCGCGCGAGCTACCTGGTCGACTACGCCAAGGAAATCGACCTGGCCTGGCTCGACGGTGTCGAGACCATCGGCATCACATCCGGTGCGTCGGTGCCGGAGATTCTGGTGCAGGGCGTCATCGATCTGTTCGCCGAGCACGGGTACGCGGACGTGCAGCCGGTCACCACCGCGAACGAGACCCTGGTGTTCTCGCTGCCTCGTGAGCTACGCCCGGCTCGTTAGGGTCTACCAGCAGCCGGTCCGCCCGATACGGCTGCGGACAATTCAGTCCGTCCGGCGGTCGCGGTAGCGCACCTTCGGTACCGGATGCGGGGGAATGTCGTCCCGATGGGGCGTGGGGAGCGAGTGAGTGCCACGCGGGTTGTCGGCGGCGGAACTGCTGGTGCCGGGAGCCACGACCGGCCGGGCTCCGGTGCTGTACGGGTCGGCCACCTCGCGAGGAGGTTGCACGCGGGCCGAGCGCTCGCGGCGCGGTTCCGATGAATACCGGGGTTCGGCAGGCTGTGCCCGCTGAGGTTGCCGCGACTGCGGGTACTGCGGCCGCTGGTAGTCGGGCTTCTGACGCTCGGGCCTGGCGTAGTCCGGCCGGGGGGAGTCGGTGGGGGAAAATCGAGGCTGCGGCGAGGGCGTCGGCGTCGTCGAGCGGCGATCGGTTCCGGGCCGCGGACGAGACGCGGCGCTCGAACGCCCGACGTACGGCTCGCTCACGATGTCGGTGGCCTCGGTAGCCGATACGGGGCTGCGGTCGGCGGGGTCTGTTCGCCTGCGGGGGCGTTCGGGTCGCTCGGCCTGCGCTCGTCGCTGCGCCCTCCCGGGCTTGTCTTCGCTGGGTTTCTTGTTGCGCCGCACTGCGGGTGCGTGCGTGTTCTGCCGCTTGAGCACGATGCGCAGCACACCGAGACCGACTGCAACCGCGGTGCCGAGCAACATCAGCGGAAAGCGGTTGACCAGCGGAATGGCGACATTGAGGATGATGTCCTTGAGGCCGGTTCCGGCGTCTTCCGTGAAGTACTGGTACGCCAGCGGGACGGCCACGAACAGGATCAGCGGAGCTTGGACCATCGCGGTGAACAGTCCGCGGTAGCGAACCAACACGACGGCAGCGATGCAGCCGAGAACGTAGAGAAACGCGAACGCGCCGGTCAGCTCAGTTCCACGAGCAGCATCGACGAGAAATCCGAGAAAAGTCAGACCGGCGGCGATAGCGACAGCGCCCCACGCAGGCACGCCGGGCACATTCGCGAGGATGGATCGGTGATCCAGCGGTACCCCGGAGCGGGCACGTTGGGAGGTAGACACCCCTCGAGGTTAGCCGTAGTTCAGCCGACTGCATCGTCGACATGACCGAAGTCGTGCCGGTAGCGGGACGAATCGGACAGGGTGGGCCGCACATCGACCCGATTGATCTGCACCGGCTCGGCGTCGAACAGTTCGAGTTCGTGAAGTTTTCTCGCCGTCACACTCACTCTGGTGTCGACCGACCCGACGGTGGAATTGAAGGACTCCACTGCCTTGCCGAGATGGGCTCCGAGCTTGTCCAGGTGCGCCCCGACGACGCCGATGCGCGTGTACAGCTCTCGTCCCAACTGTTGGATGCGCGCCGCGTCCTCGGCCAGGGACTCCTGTTTCCAGGTGTAGGCGACGGTGCGCAACAGTGCCACCAGTGTGGTGGGGGTGGCCAGGATCACGTTCCGGCCGAAGGCGTATTCGAGCAGGCCGGTGTCCGAGGTCAGTGCGGCATCGAGGAACGGGTCGCCGGGAACGAACAGCACCACGAATTCCGGGGTCGGCTCGAACGCCTGCCAGTACGCCTTGTCGGCCAACTGATCGATGTGGGTGCGCAGTTGTTTCGCGTGGCGGCGCAGATGCTTCTCGCGCGCACCGGCGTCCTCGTCCTGAGCGGCATCGAGGTAGGCCGCGAACGGGACCTTGGCGTCGACCACGATCTGTCGACCTCCGGCGAGTCGGACGATCATGTCCGGTCTGATGCCGTCCTTGCTGACCTGAGTGTCGAAATCGCAGTGCTTGAGCATGCCTGCGAGCTCGACGACCCGCTCGAGCTGGATCTCGCCCCACCGTCCCCGGATCTGCGGTGCGCGCAGTGCCGTCACCAGCTGGCCGGTCTGGGTGGACAGATGCATCGAGGCCCGGTGCATCCCGGTGACCTGCTCCGAGAGCCCCGCGTAGGCCCTGATCCGATTGTGCTCGACCTGCCGCACGTGCTCGGACAGCGCGTCGACGGCGTCGTGCAACGGCTCGACCAGATGTGAGACCTGTTGGCCGATGACGGTCGAATGCCGACGCGCGGAATCCTCGTTGACCGCACTCAGTGACTGCCGAAGCAGGCTCTCGTGCTCGCGCACAGCGGCCAGTTGGGCCTCGGCTCGTACGGCTCGATCACCCATACGCGAGGCATGCAGCAGCCAGCCCACGACCACTCCGATGCCGAGGGCAACGAGAAGGCCGAATGCGGTGAGAATGTTCATGGGAGCAGATGATGCAGGACGGCACCGACAGGTTCGGTCCGCGCAGCCGGTCGATCCTTCTCACTTTCCGACTGGCCGTCGCGCCTCGAGGAGTTTGTCGGTGCTTCCCGATAGCGTCGTTCGTATGAGAATTCTGCACACCTCGGACTGGCACATAGGTCGCACCTTTCACGGTGTCGACCTGTTGGCCGATCAGGGCGCGGTGCTGAGATCCATCGCGGAACTGGTTGCGGCGCAATCGATCGATGTCGTGGTGGTGCCCGGTGACATCTACGATCGTGCGGTGCCCAGTGCCGACGCGGTGCTGGTCTGCAATCGCGGGCTCGAGTCGATTCGAGCGGCCGGTGCCGTCATCGTCGCGACTTCGGGCAACCACGATTCACCGGCGCGCCTCGGTGCCGGTGCTGCATTCGCCTCGGCAGGCGGTCTGCACCTGATGACCCGGGTGGGCGATGTGGCCACCCCTGTCGTCATCGAGGACGAGCACGGCAGCGTTGCGTTCTACGGCATTCCGTATCTCGAGCCCGAGACCACGCGCCTCGAGCTCGAGGTTCCCACCGCGCGCACCCACGCCGAGGTGCTCGACGCCGCAATGGATCGCGTCCGCGGCGACCTCGCGGCGAGAGACCAAGCGGGACAACATGTGCGCTCGGTCGTGCTGGCGCATGCGTTCATCGTCGGCGGTGAGGCGACCGGTTCGGAGCGGTCCATCTCCTCCGGCGGTATCGAAACCGCACCGGCGTCGGCGTTCGACGGAGTCGACTACGTGGCGCTCGGCCACCTGCATTCGCCTCAGGTTCTCACCGATCGAGTGCGGTACTCGGGGTCTCCGTTGCCGTACTCCTTCGGAGAGCGATCGCATCGTAAGGCCGTGTGGATTCTCGAACTCGATGCCGACGGTCTCGGTAGCGTCGAGCGAGTGGAACTGCCGCAGGTCCGCGGGCTTGCCCGCATCGAAGGCACGGTCGATCACTTGCTCTCGGACGCATGCTATTGCGAGTTCGAGGACTGCTACGTCTCCGCCGTGCTCACCGACGAGGTTCGCCCTCTCGACGCAATGCGGCTGCTGCAGAAGCGTTTTCGCAACGCAGTGCATCTCGAGTGGCGTCGCCCCGAAGGCAGCAGCGAGCTTCGTTACCGCGACCGCGTACGCGGTCGCAGTGATCTCGACATCGCAACCTCGTTTCTGACGGACATGCGTAGCGCGCCGACCGCGGTGGAGTCCGATCTGCTGGCTCGCGCGCTGGCAGCTGTGCAGCGCGAGAACGACGCCACCGACCGGGCATCGACCGTCGACCGCGGTGCTGCATGAGGCTGCACTCTCTCGAGATCACCGCCTTCGGTCCCTTCGCGGGCACCGAAACGGTCGATTTCGATGCGCTCGGCGCAGACGGGCTCTTTCTGCTGCACGGCCACACCGGGGCGGGCAAGACGACAGTGCTCGACGCCGTGGCGTTCGCGCTGTACGGGACCGTGCCCGGGGCACGTCGCGAAGGCAAGCGACTGCTGTCCGATCACGCAGCCGCAGGCGCGGTGCCGCAGGTGACCCTGGAGGCGACTCTCGGTGGTCGGCGTATCCGCATCGTGCGCAGTCCGGAGTTCCTGCGGCCCAAGCTCAGGAGCAGCGGGACTACCAAGCAACATGCCAAAGCCAGCCTCACCTGGTTGGACGGTCGCGGGCAGAACCTCACCCGGTTGAGCGAGATCGGCGATGTCGTCAATGCCCTGCTCGGAATGAGCGCCGACCAGTTCTTCCAGGTGGTACTGCTGCCGCAGGGGGAGTTCGCGCGATTCTTGCGAGCAGACAGTGACGAGCGTGGAAACCTGCTCGAAAGGCTCTTCGACACAGGCCGATTCGGAGATGTCGAGGAGTGGTTCGCGCAACGTCGTCGGGATTCGGCCGCCGAGCTCGCCGACGCCCACCACGACATCGACATCATGCTCGGCAAGGTATCGCAGGCATCGGGCGTATCGGAGCCGGTGAGTGAGGACGGTGCGCAACCGGACCCGCTCGGGTGGGCGGCCGACGTCCTCACCGGCGCCCGACAGGATCGGATGCTGGCGCAAGGGACGGCGGTGCTGGTCGATGCCGCAGCGCGCCGCGCCTCCGACGCGTTGGCCGATGCCACCACCGTTCTGGATCTGCAGCGTCGACGAGGACTCGCCGAGGAACAACTCGCGCAGTACCGGGAGGGCGAGTCGATACGATCGGCGCGTAGAACCGCGATCGCCGACTCGGTGGCCGCTGGTCCGATCGCCGAGGCTGCTGCGGATCTGTCTGTGGCTCGCGAGGCGACCGAGGCGGCCGGCACCGCGCTCGCAGCGGCGGAGCGTGTGCTGCCGAGATCGCCGGAGGGACGGCGTTTTCGCGACGCGCTGCAGTGGCCACCCGTGCCCGGCGACAGGTCGCACGAGCGCGCCGTCCTCGCGCAGTTCGTACGCGACTGGACCACCGACGTCGCGCGGATGAACTCGTTGCTTCAGGTTTCGCGCGATGCCGATCGCATGGAGGACACACTCGTCCGATACCGAGCGCAGCAGCGCGACATCGCGGCGCAGATCGAGCGGACCGAGCAACTGCAGGCCGAGATGCCTCGAGAGATCACTGCCGCGGAAGCGCGCGTGGCACGAGCGGAGGCAGCCACTGCCGAGCTGCCGGGTCTCGACGAGCGCTGCGAACGGGCCCGTGTCGCAGCCGAATCCGCAATCGAACTGGTGCGCAAGCGTGACGCTCTCGTCCAGACCGAGCGCACCCGCGACGCCGCTGCTGCGGCACACAACGAGGCCTGGGCACACCTGCTCGATCTTCGGGAGCGCCGCATCGACGGGATGGCCGCAGAGCTGGCGGACCGTCTGGAGGCAGGTGAGCCCTGCGCGGTGTGCGGATCGGACGTGCACCCACATCCCGCTGCGGCATCCACCTCGACGGTGACCAAGGCGCAGGAAGACAAAGCCGCAGCGGCCGAGCGGAAGGCGGCTGCCGCCCTCGATCAGGCAGTCGAAGCCGTGGCGGAGGCCAAGCTCGCGGTCGACCTCCTGCACGATCGCACCGGGGGAGCGTCCCTCGCGGAGCTGACCGAGAATCTCGACACCGCCACGAAGGCCGTGCAGGATGCACGCGCGATCGCCGCGGATATCGACGCGGCATCGGCGGAGGCTGCCCGACTGCGGCGTGATTCGGACGCGTTGGCGGTGACGCTCAACAACCTCGTCGCCACACGTGGGGCGGTGGACGCGCGACTGTCGGCCACGGAGGAAACGCTGGCGCAGATGCGCGCGTCTGTGGCCGAGGCAGTAGATGTGGCCGAGACAGTAGTTGGGGCCTGGGCGGTAGATCAGGCCGAGTCGCTGGCGGAACGAATTGCCGAGCGGGAAGCGTTGATCGACGGTTCCCAGAGAATCCAGGACTCGCGGATCGCCTGGCTCGACGCCACCGAGAAGCACGATGCACTGCGCGCCGAACTCGACCGAAGGGTGGCGGCGTCGAATTTCGACTCTGCCGCCGCCGCGGCCGGGGCCGTTCTCGCTGCCGACCGCGTCGAGCAGATCGAGGCCGAGCTCCGTGCCGCCGAGGAACGTCGGGCGCATGCCGAACACGTACTGCGCGAGCCCGCCATCGTCGCTGTCGCGGGGCACCCACCGGTGAACCTCGGTCCGCTGCGTCGTGCCTGTGCCGAGCTCGACGGGCAGGCGAGATCTGCCGCAGCGACCGTGGCCGAATGCCGTCGGCGCGCAGACGATCTGGAACGACTGGTCGCGGAGCTGTCGACCGCCGCGGAGGCGATTGCGCCCAAACAGGCCGAGTTCGACGAACTCGCCAACCTGGCGGACGTGGTGGCCGGGCGAGGTCAGAATGCCCGGAAGATGTCGCTGCGATCGTATGTTCTCGCGTCCCGACTCGAGGACGTCGCCGAGTCGGCGTCCGCACGGTTGGGCCGCATGTCCGCGGGCCGATACGAATTCGTCCATTCCGACGAGGCCGGTGCGCGGGGAAAGCGCGGTGGCCTCGGTTTGGATATCCGAGACGACTACACCGGCGTCGTGCGATCGGCCAAGACCCTCTCGGGCGGCGAGGCGTTCCTCGCTTCGCTCGCGCTCGCATTGGGACTCGCGGACGTCGTGGCAGCCGAATCCGGTGGCGTCGTACTCGACACCATGTTCATCGACGAAGGATTCGGCACCCTCGACGCCGACACACTCGAATCCGTCATGGCCGTCCTCGACGAACTACGCGCAGGTGGCCGCGTCGTCGGGGTCGTCAGCCACGTCGACGAGATGCGCCAACGCATCCCCAGCCGGCTCTACGTCAAGCGCGAGCGCTCCGGATCGACGCTTCAGGTCGTGGCGTCCTGATCGGAGGACTCGTCCTCCGATTCGGCCTTCTCGTCCGCGTCCCTCGATTCGGCCAGCTCCTCGGCCGTCGGGGCCTGATCCTCGAGTTCGTCCTGGTCCATCTCGTTCGAGCGCGCGTCGATCTGCTCCGACAGGTACCGGATCAGCACGGCCGCAACCGCGGCCGCGGGGACGGCGAGAAACGCGCCGATGATGCCGAACAAGGAGCTTCCGCCCGCGACGGCGAGCAGCACGATCGCCGGATGCAGATTCATGCTGCGACTCTGCAGAATCGGCTGCAGTACATTGCCTTCCAGCTGCTGCACGGCGACGATGATGGCCAGCACGATCAACGCCGTCGTGAGCCCGTTCGCCACGAGAGCGACCAGGACAGCGAGCGCCCCTGCGACGAACGCACCGACGATCGGGATGAAGCCACCGAGAAAGGTGAGGGTCGCGAGAACGAGAGCCAGCGGCACGCCGAGGATGAGAAGCCCGAGGCCGATGAAGAAGGCATCGATGAAGCTGACGATGGCTTGAGTCCGGATGAATCCGCCGAGCGTCGACCACATCCGCGAGAGCACCTCGGCCAGATGGCGACCGGCCCGGCCACCCGAGAACCCGTGCAACCACGGCAGGAACTTAGGTCCGTCCTTGACGAAGAAGAACGACAGCACCAACACCAGCGCCAGGGTGATGAGGATCGAACCGGCGGCCGACACTCCCGTGAACACACCCGAGGCGATCATCGTTCCGCTGTCCTGAAGCCGCGAGACGATGGCGGAGACGGCGGAGTCGATCTGGTCGTCACCGAGGTTCAGCGGTGGCCCCTTGACCCAGGTCTGAACCTGCGTGATGCCGCCCGAGGCCTTGTCGACCAGTTCCGGGGCCTGCTCGGCGACGGAGGGAATGATCAGGGTGATCACGCCGCCGATGACGACGAAGAACACCACCAGTGAGACGGTGGCCGCCAATGCTGCCGGAAAGCCGAGCCGCATCATCAATTTCGCCGGTGGCCACAGGACGGTGGCAACGATCACCGCGAGCAGAACCGGCAACAAGATCACCCACAGGTGCCCGATCAGCCAGCCCAACACCCATGCCCCGGCGGCAATCGAGATCAGGATGAGCGACCATTTGGCGAGCCACAGGCCGCCGACCCCGATGAGGTCGCCGCGATCCTTCTCGGGCTTGGCTGAGGCCCTGGAGTTTCTCGGAGGAGCCGATTCGGTCACTGGGGGTTTCCTCACACTCGGCGGACGGCGGATCGTGATGAACCATAACGTCCGGTGCCCTTCGGCCGCGGACCACCGCCTCTCGACGCGATACCCGGTCAGTCGGCCTCGTGCGTCAGCAGCCACTTCTTCGCGGGCAATCCCCACCGGAAGCCGCCGAGTGCGCCGCCGATGCGCACCACCCGGTGGCACGGGACGAACAGTGCGGCAGCATTGCGAGCGCACGCAGAGGCCGCGCCGCGGATGGCAGCGGGTCGGCCCGAGAGGTCCGCGAACTCGGAGTAGGTCACCGGCTTTCCGGGCTCGACGGTGCGCAGTACATCCCAGGCGTGCATCAAGAATTCACCGGAGCGTTGCGCGACGGCGACCTCGTCGATGCGATGCAACTCGCCTCGGTGGTACGCCGCGACGGCGGCGGTGACGCCGCCGAGATCCGCGCGGCTGCGCACGGTGTCGGGTCGCAAGGTCGGGTGAATCAGCATTCTCAGTTCATCGACGTCGGCGGTCCAGCCGGAGGCAAGGACGCGCTGATCGTCGTCGACGATGGTGGTGAACGGGCCGATCGGGCTGTCTTGGGTGGCGGCGGCTGCAGTCATGGTTGTCTTCTTTCCAGTGCGGTGATCCACAGGTGCATCGATACGTACGAACGCCACGGTGCCCAGCGGGCAGAGTTCGTCAACGAGATATTCAGTGCCTGTGCGCCCTGGCGGACGACGAGATCGGTGTCGAGAAGAACGTCGGGATCACCGAGCAGTCGCATCACCACGTACCGGGCGGTCCACGGTCCGATACCTTTGAGCGCGAGCAGTTCTCGTTCCAGGTCGGGGGCTTCTCGCGCCGGATGCAGCACGAGGGTTCCCGACGCGATGGCGTCGGCGACGCGGATGACGGTCTGCACGCGGGCGACCGGTCCGGTGAGGACCTCGTGGCCGCGTTCGGCGATCACCGCAGCGTCGGGGAACAATGTGGTGACCTCTGCATTGCCCAGGTCCAGCGGTGTGCCGAGTGCCTCGACGAGTCGGGCGGTGTGGGTGGCTGCGGCCTTCAACGAGATCTGTTGTCCGATCACGGTGCGCAGCAGCATCTCCGCGCCGTCGACCACCCCGAGTGCGCGGATACCCGGGTGGGCGTCAAGGCTCGGTGCCAACTGTCGATCGGTGCTCAGGGCGTCGTCGACGGCCAGTGGATCGGCGTCGAGGTCGAGAAGATGTCGGATTCTGGCAACGGCGGGAGCGAGATCGCGCATGTCCTGCAATGTCACTGCGGCACTGACGAATCCGTCCATCACCCGCAGTGCCACCAGGCCGGCGGCGTGTGGCAGGCGCATCGATCGCACGTATTCACCATCGGAGAACGATTCGATGCCCTCGACCACGTGGCCGCGTAGAAACCACTCGATCCAACCGCGATCGAGTGGCGGGCGGTAGGGCAGCCGCAGGGTCACCGTTCCGCCCGCGGTGGGAGTTGCGGTGCGGTGTGCCTCCCGGCGCAAAGTAGTCGGATCGACGGCGAACACTTCCTTGACGGTGTCGTTGAACTGTCGGACGCTGGAGAACCCGGCAGCGAACGCGATGTCGGACATCGACATATCCGTGGTTTGAATCAGCGTGCGGGCCGTGTGTGCCCGGTGTGCACGAGCCAGTGCCAAGGGGCCTGCACCCACCTCGGTGGTCAACACTCGGGTCAGTTGGCGGGTCGAGTAGCCGAGGGTGCGGGCGAGCCCGTCGACGCCACCGCGCTCGATCGCGCCATCGGAGATCAGACGCATCGCGCGAGAGCTGAGGTCCGAGTGGATGTTCCAGCGCGGGGAACCCGGGGTGGCATCGGGCTGGCAGCGGCGGCAGGCGCGGTAGCCGGATTGTTGTGCCGCTGCTGCGGTCGCCAGGAACGAGACGTTGCTCGGTTTGGGTGTGCGCGCCGGGCAGGAGGGTCGGCAGTAGATGCCGGTGGTGCGGACGGCGGTGAAGAACTGGCCGTCGAACCGTGCGTCACGCGAGGAGACCGCGCGATAACACCGATCGAAGTCCAGTTCCTGCACCTGCCGTTCGCCGCTCATAGGTCCACTGTGTCAGCGCGAACGCGCCAGTGCTAGCGGAAATCGGACGGGGCTGCGCCCCTCGTGCGCCTTTTGCGTACACAGAGGTACGCAAAAGGCGCACGACGGTGAAGCTCTAGCAGCAGCGGGCTCCTGGATTCCGGTCGGCCTCTGCGTGCCGATCCTTCCAGTACTGCCGCACGGTCGGCGGTTCTTGCTCGGGATGGTGCCGAGCGAGGTGGGCGACATAGCGGTCGTAATCGTGATCGCCCATCACCGAGGTGATCCACCACCACAGCCCGCGCATCTAGTGCGCCGATCCGGGTCGGCGGACGGTGCCGGCGGTGATGAGCTCGTCCCATTCGGCTTGGATTTCCTTCTCCGCCTTGGTCGGTACGAATCCGGCGGGACCGAAGATCTTCGACGGCACCTCGGGTTCTTCGTTGTCGGGGAGGTCGTCTCCGCGAACAGCCTTGATGCACACCCACACTCCGGCGAACACGACGACCAGGACCAGTACTGCAAAGACGATCGACAGTGTGCCCTGGATGAAGGTGTTGCGGATGACCGCGTCGATGGCCTCGGGGGTCTTGGCATTACCGAATTCGCTCAGTCCCTGTGCCTTTGCATCGCGGAACTGCGCATGCTGGGTCCAGTATCCGATCGCGGGAACCGAGGAGAAGATCTTCTGATACGACGCGGTCATCGTGACGATCAGGTCCCAGGCCAGCGGGACTCCCGGGATCCAGGCCCACTTGTACAGACCTCGTTTGACGACGATCGTCAGCACGACGGTCAGCGCGATGGCGGCGAGCAACTGGTTGGCAATACCGAACAGCGGGAACAGCGTGTTGATGCCGCCGAGCGGATCGGTGACGCCCATCAGAAGGATTGCGCCCCAGGCCGCGACGACGATCAGCGAGCAGATCCACGCGCCGGGACGCCAGGACGGATCCTTGAACTTCTTGGCCGAGGCTCCGGGCAGGTTGCCGATGCTGTCGGAGAGCATGAAGCGCGCGACGCGGGTACCTGCGTCGACCGTGGTGAGGATGAACAGGGCCTCGAACATGATCGCGAAGTGGTACCAGAACGACTTGAGTCCTGGTCCGCCGAACACCTGATGCAGCACCTCGGACATGCCGAACGCGAGGGTCGGTGCGCCGCCGGTGCGGGAGACGATCGTCTCCTCACCGACATCGGCTGCGGCCTGACTCAGTTCGGCCGCGGTGATGTCACCCCCGCTCAAGCCCAGTCCGTTGAGGTAGGGCACTGCAGTCTCCGGAGTTCCGCCGGTGAGCGCCGTGGGTGCGTTGAGGGCGAAGTAGAGGTGCTGATCGAGGATGCATGCGGTGATCAGAGCCATGATGGCCACGAACGACTCGGTGAGCATGCCGCCGTAGCCGATCATGCGCATCTGCTTTTCCTTCTCGAGCAACTTCGGCGTGGTGCCGGAGGAGATCAGAGCGTGGAAGCCCGACAGCGCACCGCAGGCGATGGTGATGAACAGGAACGGGAACAGTGATCCCGCGAACGCCGGTCCGTTGCCTTCGGTGGCGAAGGTGGTCATGGCAGGCATCTGGATCTCGGGCCGAGCGATCAGAATGCCGACGGCCAGCAGCGCGATGGTGCCGACCTTCATGAACGTCGACAGGTAGTCGCGAGGGGCCAAGAGCAGCCAGACCGGCAGGATGCAGGCGAGCAGGCCGTAGCCGATCAGCAGCCACGCGACGGTGACCTTGGAGAGGGTGAACCAGTCGCTACCCCAGTCTGTTTCGGCAACCCAACCGCCGACGACGATTGCCATGAGCAGCAGCACGACGCCGATCAGGGACACCTCGGACACCTTGCCCGGGCGTAGGTAACGCAGGTAGACGCCCATGAACAGTGCGATCGGAATGGTCAGCGCGATGGAGAAGACACCCCATGGGCTTTCGGCGAGTGCGTTCACGACGACGAGGGCGAGCACCGCGATCAGGATGATCATGATGACGAACACCGCGATCAGTGCCGCGGTACCACCGACTACGCCGAGTTCGTCGCGGGCCATCTGGCCGAGGCTGCGGCCGTTGCGACGCGTCGAGATCCACAGCACCAGGAAGTCCTGGACGGCACCGGCGAACACGACGCCGATGATGATCCACATGGTGCCGGGTAGATAGCCCATTTGAGCGGCGAGCACGGGTCCGACGAGTGGGCCCGCACCGGCGATGGCGGCGAAGTGGTGGCCGAACAGCACCCGACGATCGGTCGGCATGTAGTCCTTGCCGTTTTCCAGAATCTCGGCGGGCGTGGCCCTGTCGTCGCGCGGGAAGACGATCTTGCGTTCGATCAGCCTGGCATAGAAGCGAAACGCGAAGATGTAGGTGCAGACTGCGGCGATGACGAACCAGACGGCGTTGGGGTTCTCCCCGCGGACGATCGCGATGATCGTCCAGGCGACGCCGCCGAGCAGGCCGATCGCGACGAGCATCAGACGTTTTGCCGTCGACATCGGATGCGTCTCGACGACGCCGACTGGTGGTAGATCGGGATCGGGCTTCAGCAATTCGACGTGTGGATCGCCGGCCGATTTCAGTGACATGTGTGGGTCTCCATGCTCGCAGGTGTGACTGCGATCACCCTATGCGTGGAGATCGTGCGCGTCCTCGAATCGACGCGGCGTCCTGCGCCCGACGGTTGCTGTACTGCGACGAGCGGGGTCTGGCCGTGTCAGCTACCGAGGGCGTCGTCGACGGCCCGGGCGCTGAGCACCTGGTCCAACACCAGTGCGGCGCTTCCGATGACCCCGGAGAGGTCGCCGTGGGTGGTGGCCTGGATGGTGAGGGCTTTGGTGGCCAGTGCGGTGGCGTTGCCGTAGACGGTTTCGCGCAGGCCGGCGACGAAGATGTCGTAGGCATTGGCCATGTCACCGCCGACGATGAGTACCTCGGGGTTGAGCAGGTTCACGGCTCCGGCCAGGGTTTCGCCGATGTGGCGTCCGCTGTCGCGGATGAGTCTGCGTGCTTCGGGGTCGCCGCTCACCGCGAGGTCGACCACGCCGCGGATGTGGCCGACTTCGCGTCCCTGTTCGGCGAGCGCCTTGACCAGCGCCCAGCCGCCGGCGATGGCCTCGAGGCAGCCGCTGTCGCCGCACCTGCACGCGACGCCGGCCGCCGCTGCCGTCTTGGTGTGGCCGAATTCGCCTGCGGCTCCGAGTGATCCGCGCTGCAATGCCCCGCCCGCCACGATTCCGGCTCCGAGGCCCGTCGAGGCCTTGACCAGTAGGGCATTCTGGAAGCGATCTCGATTGTCTCGGCGTTCGGCGAGCACCATCGCATTGGCGTCGTTGTCGAGAAACGCCGGTGCCGACGTGATGTCCGCGAAGAACGGTGCCAGCGGCACCCCGTCCCAGCCGTGCATGATCGGCGAGTCCAGGCTGCAGCCGCGGGAGGTGTCGGCGGTGCCGGGGATGGACAGACCGACCCCGAGGATGCGATGTCCGGTTCGGTGCGACTCGTCGAGCAAGGCCTGCAGCCGCTTGGTGATCTGCGGCATCAGTTCGTCGGGGCCCACGCCGATCTCCTGGTCGACGGTGTCGCCGGCAAGAAATTCTCCGCCGAGGCCGAACACGCCCAGTTGTGACCGACTGCGTCCGATCGCGGCGGCGAGTACGACGCCTGCGTCCACATCGAAGGACACTCGCGCCGGAGGGCGTCCGCCGGTCGACTGGGTGTCCTCGGTTTCGATGACAAGTCCGAGGCCGGTGAGTGCGGCGACGCGGGTGGCGACTGCCGATCGTGACAGTCCGGTGATCCGGCCCAACTCCGCGCGGGTGTCTGCTTCTCCGTCGCGAATCAGAGCAAATATCTCACCCGCGGTGGCAGGTGGGGCGCTCAGGCGCGGCATCGACATATACGTCATTCAACCAACTGGCAACTTTTACGGCAACACCCGAAGAACGCATACTTTTAACTTTGAAAAGCTTAAGTTGGGTTGTCGAGGGGCCGAAGTAGCTCTACGCTGAGTCGTGAGAGACCGAACATCGGAGGCACTCATGGACACTCTTCATCCGGTTCTGCGTCAGGTCACCGACCGCATCGCAGACCGCAGCCAGTCCGACCGCACCGCCTATCTCGCTCGAATTGCCGCTGCCGGGGATTCGGGCCCCGCCCGCGGCCGCCTCGCCTGCGCCAACATCGCGCATGGCTTCGCGGCCTCCGGTAAAGCCGACAAGCAGGCGCTACGCGGCATGGTCAAGCCCAACATCGCGATCGTCTCCGCCTACAACGACATGCTCTCGGCGCACAAGCCGTTCGAGACCTACCCGGCCGCCCTGAAGAAATCGGTCATCGATGCCGGGGGCATCGCGCAGTTCGCCGGTGGCGTCCCCGCGATGTGCGACGGCATCACGCAGGGCCGCGACGGCATGCAACTGTCGCTGTTCAGCCGGGACATCATCGCGATGTCGACGGCAATTGCGTTGTCCCACGACATGTTCGACGCCACCCTGATGCTCGGCGTCTGCGACAAGATCGTCCCAGGAATGCTCATCGGCGCACTGAGTTTCGGCCATCTTCCCGCGGTGTTCGTACCCGCCGGCCCGATGACCTCCGGACTTCCCAACGGGGAGAAGGCAAAAGCTCGCCAGCTCTACGCCGAGGGCAAGGTGGGCCGAGAGGCTCTGCTCGACGCCGAGGCCGCGTCGTACCACGGCAGTGGCACCTGCACGTTCTTCGGAACGGCCAATTCCAATCAGCTGCTCATGGAGGTCATGGGTCTGCACCTACCGGGGTCGTCGTTCGTCAACCCCGGAACTGCCATGCGCGACGCGTTGACCCGCGAGGCCGCGCACGTCGTCACCGGTCTGACCTCGCTCGGAGGCAACTACACCCCGGTGGGGGAGGTCATCGACGTCAAGTCGATCGTCAACGGCTGTGTCGCGTTGCTCGCCACCGGCGGCTCGACCAACCACACGATGCACCTCGTTGCCATCGCGAAAGCTGCTGGCATCACGCTGACATGGCAGGACCTGTCGGATCTGTCGGCCGTGGTGCCGTTGATGGCCCGGATCTACCCCAACGGCAAGGCCGACGTCAACCACTTCCACGCGGCCGGTGGACTCGGGTTCGTCATCGGGTCACTGCTCGACGCCGGGTTGATGCACGAGGATGTGAAAACCGTTGCCGGGCTGGGTCTGCGACGCTACACGCAGGAGCCGAAGCTCGACGGTGACGGGGTGATGTGGCAGGACGGTACTCGGATGAGTCACGACGACACCGTGTTACGAGGTGCGAACGAGCCGTTCAGCGCCGACGGCGGACTCAAGATGTTGACGGGGCCGATCGGAAAATGCGTCATCAAAACCTCCGCCTTGGCACCGGAACATCGGGTGGTCACCGGACCGGCGCGAGTCTTCGACGACCAAGCCGACTTCCTCGAAGCATTCGAGGCCGGGGAGCTCGACTGCGATTTCGTTGCCGTGCTTCGCTACCAGGGGCCGCAGGCCAACGGTATGCCCGAGTTGCACAAGCTCACCCCCGCGCTCGGAATCCTGCAGGACAAGGGCCGGTCCGTCGCGTTGATCACGGACGGCCGGATGTCCGGTGCCTCCGGAAAAGTCGCTGCGGCAATTCACCTCACGCCCGAAGCCGCGAGTGGGGGACCGATCGCGAGAATTGTCGACGGTGACATCATCACCCTCGACTCACTCGACGGCACACTGTCGATCGAGGTTCCGCTCGACGAATTCGAAGCCCGACCGGTCACCGGTCGCGTCTTGGACAAGGACGAGTGGTCCAGCACCGGTCGTGACCTGTTCTCGGGCATGCGTGCGCTCGTCGGCCCTGCCGACGAGGGCGCAATGTTCGTCATGCGCTGAGTCCCCGTAAATCGACAAGAAAGCAACAACGTGACTGCATCCCTGCTCGACCGCGTACCTGTCATCCCCGTCGTCGTCATCGAGAACCTCGAGCATGCCGTTCCCATCGCTCGCGCCCTGGTGCAGGGCGGGGTGCCCGTCATCGAGCTGACCCTGCGCACTCCGGTGGCACTCGACGCCATCGAGCGCATCGCGGCGGAGGTCCCCGAGATCCTCGTCGGCGCAGGCACGATCATCACTCCCGGTCAGGCCAAGCAGGCCGCCGACGCGGGCGCACAGTTCCTGGTCTCGCCGGGCTGCACACCATCTCTGACGAAAGCCATGCGAGACACCGGATTGCCTCACTTGCCCGGTGCCGCAACGGTGTCCGAGGTGCTCACCCTGCTCGAAGACGGCTACACCGAGCTCAAGTTCTTCCCCGCCGAGGCATCGGGTGGGGCGAATTTTCTGAAGTCCATCCACTCGCCGATTCCGGCCGCAAGATTCTGCCCGACGGGTGGCATCTCCACCGCCAACGCGTCGCCGTACCTGGCGCTGCCGAACGTCGGATGCGTGGGAGGGTCGTGGCTCACTCCCGCCGCGGCTGTCGCAGAGCAAGATTGGGACGCAATCGTCGCTCTCGCGGTCGCCACGGCCGAACTGGTCTGAAAATTCCCCCTCCGCAGAGGGAACCAGACGTGACGATGCGGCGTCCTACTGGTTGTCCGTCATCGAACAATCGGGGGAAATGATCATGTCGAATCCGTACGAGCAGTCAGAGTTCCAGCAGCCCCACCAGCCGTATCCGGCAGCTCAGCCCTATGCGCAGGCACCGGCTCTGCCGTCGTCCAATGCGGGGTGGGCCGTCGTCGCCATCATCTTCTTCTGGCCGGTGGCCATCCCGGCGTTCAATCACGCACTCAAGGTTCATCCGCTGTGGATGATGGGAGATGTTCAGGGCGCACAGTATTCGTCGAATCGCGCAGCGTTCTTCGGGAAACTGTCGCTGGGGATATTCTTCGTCCTCATAGTTCTGTACTTCGCCTTCATTGCACTGGTCGTCGCGAACTCGTACTAGGTCCCGACACTTGACCTCGACATAACTCGAGGTTCTAGCGTCACGGGCATGGACATACTCGGTCTCGGCGCAATCGGCATTTCCATCGACGTGTCGCCGTCGTATCTCGACGATGCACGGGAGTTGGAATCACTCGGATTCACCTCGGTCTGGCTGCCGGGCGGGCAGATCGATCGGCTCGGCAGGCTGGCCGATCTGGTTCGCGCGACCGAGACCGCCACCATCGTTCCGGCAATCGTGCCGGTCGATGTGTACTCGCCTGGGCAGACCGGGGAACTGTTCGACGAGCTCTCGGGTACCGGTCGATTCGTCCTCGGCCTCGGTGGGCCACAAACCGCGCGGCCATTGGCGGGGCTGCATCGCTACCTCGACGACCTCGCTGTGCCCGCGGATCGAATTCTGCTCGCGGCGCTCGGGCCGAAGAAGCTGGAGATGGCTCGAGTCCGCGCTGCCGGCGCGATCGGGCTGCTCGTGAATCCCGAGTGGACGGCGCAGGCGCGGCACTGCCTGGGGACGGCCGAGCTGGTGGTCGATCAGTTCGTCGTCGTGGAGTCAGATCCGGATCGTGCCCGCGCCGCAGCACGGCAGCCGTTGAGCTTTCTCGCGACGGTCCCTGGCTATCGGCAGAACTTCCTGCGGATGGGATTCACGGACGCCGACGTCGACCAGCTCAGCGACCGATTGGTGGACGCGCTCGTGGTGTGGGGGAGCGTCCGCGACATCGCCGCTCGGGTGACTGCCCACCGTGAGGCCGGGGCGGATCACGTGGTTCTGGCTCCACTCGGAGCGTCGAGCATTGCTGCTGGCCGGGCACTGTCCGAGCTGGTGGTGTCGTCAAAGTAGACTCCATAGACCGTGAGCCTCACCCTCGGAATCGTCGGACTGCCCAACGTCGGCAAGTCCACCCTCTTCAATGCACTGACCAACAACGACGCGCTGGCCGCGAACTACCCGTTCGCCACCATCGAACCCAACGTCGGAGTGGTTGCACTGCCGGATCCCCGGCTCGAGAAGCTGGCCGAGGTGTTCGGTTCGGAGAAGCTCGTGCCTGCGCTGGTGTCGTTCGTCGACATCGCCGGCATCGTCAAGGGTGCGTCCGAGGGCGCAGGCCTGGGCAACAAATTCCTCGCCAACATTCGTGAGGCCGACGCCATCTGTCAGGTCGTTCGTGTCTTCGCCGACGACGACGTGGTGCACGTCGACGGCCGCGTCGACCCGACCGCAGACATCGAGGTCATCGAAACCGAACTCGCCATCGCGGATCTGCAGACTCTCGAGAAGGCCATCCCGCGGCTCGAGAAGGAGGTGCGGATCAAGAAGGACCGCAAGCCCGCTCTCGACGCGGCGCTGGCAGCACAGGCAGTGCTGAACGACGGCAAAACGCTGTTCTCGGCGAAGTCGAAGCTGGACTTCGAGTTGCTCGGTGAATTCCAGCTGCTCACCACCAAGCCCTTCCTGTACGTCTTCAATGCCGACGAGTCGGTGCTCACCGACGACGCGAAGATCGGCGAACTCGCGCGGATGGTTGCGCCCGCCGATGCAGTGTTCCTCGACGCGAAGATCGAGTCGGAGCTGCTCGAGCTGGACAAGGAATCGGCGGCCGAGCTGCTCGAATCCGTAGGACAGACCGAGCCCGGACTCGACGCGTTGGCGCGCGCCGGCTTCCACACCCTCGGGCTGCAGACCTACCTCACCGCAGGCCCGAAAGAGGCTCGCGCGTGGACAATTCACCAGGGAGATACCGCGCCCCAGGCCGCAGGCGTCATTCACACCGACTTCGAGCGCGGCTTCATCAAGGCCGAAATCGTCTCCTTCGACGACCTGATCGCCGCAGGGTCGATGGCCTCGGCCAAAGCTGCAGGCAAGGTGCGTATGGAGGGCAAGGACTACGTCATGGCCGACGGTGATGTGGTGGAGTTCCGCTTCAACGTCTAGCCTGACGCGCGACATCAGTAGGTCACCCGGGCCATGTCACGTGTTGGCAGCTCGCCGCCTCGGCAGGTGCTGAACTACTCCAATCGGTGCAACGCAAAACGGGCTGAATCCCGGATTTTCCACAAGTTGCGAACGATTGGTCCGATTCTTGCCCTTCCTTCGTGCAACACTGCCTCGACGACAGCGGTCGAACAGTGCCGCGGGCAGTGGAGGTTCTATGTTCGGCGTGCGGCCGGTTCTCGTGGTGATCGCAGTTCTGCTCACCTTCTCAGTGGGCGTGCCCGCCGCTGCCGAAGACATCGACACCGAAAATCTTGCACCGAGCCATCCGGCGCGGATCGAGAACCGAATCGATACCGGCCCGACGCTGACGTGGCTGTCGGTGTACTCGCCGAGTATGGATCAAACCATCGAGGTGCAGGTTCTTACCCCCGCGGAGCGTAAAGGCCCGCGTCCGACGCTGTACATGCTCAGCGGATCCGGGGAGAACGAACCGTCGAGCAGCATCTGGCTTCGCAAGGGCAACGCGGCGGAATTCTTCCGTGACAAGAACGTCAACGTGGTTCTCCCGCTTGCCGGTCCAGCGAGTTTCTACACCGACTGGGAGAACGACGACCCCCGCCTCGGCCGCTATCGTTTCGAAACCTTCCTGACGCAGGAACTTCCGCCGTTGATCGACGCGGAGTTCGAGGGCAACGGCAGTAACGGTGTGGCCGGCCTGTCGATGGGCGCTCAATCGGCGATGATGCTGGCCGCCCGAAACCCGGACAAGTACTCGGCAGTCGCGGCGTACAGCGGGTGCTTCTTATCCGAGGGCATACTCGGGCAAGTCCTCATGCGAAGCATCGTCGCCGGTTACGGCGGCAACGCGAACAACATGCTCGGTGGGCCCCTCAACGCGGGCTGGGCCGCCCACGACGCACTGGTGAACGCAGAAGCGCTGCGCGGAATGTCCATCTACCTCTCTTCCGCCAGCGGCCTCCCCGGTCCGCACGAGCGGTACGAGACGCTCGAAGACCTCGACACGCTGGTGATCGGCGGGGCGATCGAAGTAGGCACCGATTTCTGCACGGGCCTGCTGCGTGACAGGCTCGCCGAGCTGAACATCCCGGCCACGTTCGATCTGGGCAGCCCTGGTACGCACTCGTGGCCGTACTGGGCCGACCAGCTTGCGAAGAGCTGGCCGACGCTGGCCGCGGGGCTCGAGCGGTGAGCTTTTCCTGCTGAGCAACATCGATCATCGTAGTGGCGTGTTCTGCTGTCAGGCGTCGTCTGCGGCGCACATCGATCTTGGCTACGCTCCGAATCAGACGATAGGTGAACGTAGATGGGTCTGCAGGAGCTCGAAGCGCTGGTGCACCAGACGGCCACTGCTGGGCAACCTTTCGAGCGTGGAGCCGACGAGGCGGAGCAGAAATATCTGTCCTCGCTTGCGGCCCGGCCGAGTACGACGCTGATCTGTGAAGTCGGGTTCAATGCAGGCTTCTCGAGTTGGGCCTTTCTGTCCGCGTCGCCCGACGTGACCGTCGTGTCCTTCGACTTGGCCGCGTACACCTACAGTGCCGCCGCGAAAGCCCATATCGACGAACACTTTCCGGGCCGCCACACCCTGATCCAAGGTGATTCGCACACCACCATCGCGGCCTATGCGAAGGAACACCCGAACGTGCGGTTCGACGTCATCTTCGTAGACGGTGATCATTCGGTGGAAGGTGCTCGCGCGGACCTCGACGATCTACGTGCGCTCGCCACCGAGGAAACGGTCGTGATCTTGGACGACATCACGCCGTGGCTCTGGTTCGGTGAAGGCCCGACTCAGGCCTGGCAGGAAGCAGCCGAGGAGGGTCGAATTCTGCATATGCAGTACTTTCGCGACGGTAAACCTGTCGACGAGGTGACCCCGCCGGCTGCCCGTGCCTGGGCCGAAGGCCGCTACTCCTTCTGACGCCACGGTGTGCCCACAGATTGTGCAGATGCCCACCTGTGACGGTGGGCAAATGAATAATTCGTAGGCAAATACCCGCTACTTCTTCCCCCGCAACTTCTTCTCCAACGGTGTCGGGAAGGACGGGACCACCGCGGTACCGTTGAGCAGGGTGGTGAGACGTTCGGCCTCGGCTACAACGGCTTTCGATACCGTCGAGCCGACGTCTTCCAGTAGCTCGGTGACCAGTTCGCCGGATCCGGTCACAGCCCAACCTCCGACGATGCGGCCCCCGGACCAGATGGTCGGACCGATGTTGCCGAAGGTGTCGAACAGCGGGGCCTTGTGCTCACCGAGATACCAAGCGCGGTGCTTCCAACCCATCGGGGTGGGATCGAGCGCGGGCAGCAGCATGACGCTGGTGCCGGCAGGCTTGTCGAAGGTAGTGCCGGACAACATGATTCCGTCGCCCTCGGTCAGTTCGACCGCCACGGTGTCCAGGCCCGAGACCGCACCACGAGTCTGCGTCTTGTTCCAGCCCGTCCACCACTGCAGGTCGTCGAGCGTCGCCGGTCCGAATACTTCGAGCCAGCGTCGGGCAAGTTCGGCACGTGCCTGGGATTCATCGACGTCGGGTATTCCGTCCGGCCACCAATGATCGATCGGTGCCCAGGCATGCCGCCGAGAAGTCCATGCGCCCCGTGGTTCGACGCGCACCAATTTTCCCTCGGCGGCCATCATCACCAGCACCTCGGAGGTGACGTATCTCTTGACGTCGTACACCTTGTCGGTGGTCGGAAGCAGTGCAGTCTTCAGGCCGGGAACTGTGGCCGAGAGCTCGGCCCCGGTCGCTGTACCCATCGAGCGTAGCGTCGTCTCGGTATCTTGTTCCGTTGCAGCAAGCCAGGATTCGACGTCGTCGATCACCGGTTCGGTGGGCAAAGTCGAGACTTGTTTGACCAAGCGCGCCCGCATGGTGCGCGCAACACCGAGGCTCGCAGCGGCATGGATCATCGGAACGTCGTCGTGCGCAACGACGAACATCGTGCGCCGCATCGCCATCAGGCGGACCAAGCTTCGGCGTTCGTACATCGCGTCGCGAATATCGACCAGTCCCAGCGATCGAGCACGCGCCAACACCGAGAGATAGACCGTCGCCGGGTCGGTGGCGTGCAACGCGAGCAATGACGACACAACCTCGTCGGCAGTCGAGGCACGGGCGAAGTGCTGCGCGACGAGCCGGTGTCGCCGCTGGGCATCGGTGATCTTCACGCGATCAGTGTGACGGCATTTGTGGCGCAGGGCCGCCGAAACGGCGAGTTGCGCGCTGGTCATACCAGTAGACGAGTCCAGTATCGCTGCCGACGAGTGTCCCCGGACAATGACACAATCACACGATGTCAGTTGTTCGGGCCGGGTGGGTCTTGCTCGCCGCCGTTGCCGTCGCGCTCGGTGTCTCGGTTTCGAATTGGCCGATGTATCAAATCACCGATTGCGAACTGGGCTTGTCGATGAGTTCCGAAAGCTGCGAACAGCCGCTACTGGACTACTTCGGTTTCCCACTCGTCTTGGTGTTGGCAATTCCAGTTGTCCTCTTTCTGGTCACTGCTGGCGTGGGCAGAATCTGGATGGCATGGACAGCTACGGGTACCATGCTCGTCCTTACGGCCGTGGGCTTTTATTCAGCGGGCGGTTCGACGCCATCGCTGGTGTCGACTCTGGGGGGCCTCCCGGGGACCGCACTCGCGCTGTTGCTGACGATTGCCCAGCTGATGGTCACGTCAGCCAAGCGCCGAACCGCCTCGCATCGCTGAACGCCGGACTGGAGTCGAGTCTTGTCGGATAACACGATAATTGCTGCACCTCTGGCGGTGGCTCCGGATGATCCCTAGCTCACAGCGCATGGTGCCGCTTCTGGCGTGCGGCTGAGGCAGATCGCTGGAACATTACGGTGATCGATCCGACCACTGCCATGGGAAGCGCGAGAAAGAGCAAGTTCGTGTACGAGTCGTACGTCACGTACACGACCCCGGCAGCGAAAAAAACAAACAGGGAGACGACCGCAAACCAGGAAACCCACTGACGCATTGCTATCGCTGCCACCGTAGGTGGCGTGGCGAGCAGCAGCCCCACGACAATCAGAGGCCATACCCCCATCACGTCGACGGCGCGGTCGCTGCATCGGTAGGAACCACCCTCGCCGATCTTCGAGCACGCCATCGACACGTCGAACATTGTCAGCGACGTCCCGCCCCACGCCGTATAGGCCAACGCGGCAACGGCCAGAGCCCACCACACCGATCGCACCATGACCGCAGCCTAACCATCTCATGGGAGAGCAACGCCGAAGTGCACCCGAACGGATGTTGGATCCGATGCGCATGGTCCCTGGCGTATCACCGCCTGGCCTGCGAGACTGCGGTGAGGAACCGATCGGGAAGAAGGGTGACGACCACATGTCGCTTGCGTTGTGTGCCATCACGATCGCCGTTCTGCTTCACGTCGTGGCCGCTCGGATCGCGGTTCGTGAGAACTACGGCAACAGGTTGCCAACAGTGAACGGCTCGTATCCAGGCAAATCTGTCCAACGTGCCCGCAGCGCTCAGGCCGCCGGATGGATGCTGAGTGTCGTCGGTGCGCTCCAGCTCGGCCATCAATTCTGGCTGACCGAGCCGTGGCTGGCCCTGGGCGTCGTGGTGACGGTCCTTGTGCTGGTCAACGGCCTGCCGAGTCTGCTGGTGACCATGCTGCACAACGGCAAGCTGAGATCACAACCACAGGGCTGAAACCGTTACGACACGAACACCTTGCCCGGGTTGAGGATTCCGTGTGGATCCAGCGCCTTCTTCACAGCTCGGTGCATGTTCAACACCACCGGATCGAGTTCTTGCACCAAGCCGTCCATCTTGAGTAGCCCCACTCCGTGCTCGCCGGTCACGGTGCCGCCGAGTTCCAAAGCAGCCTCGATGATCTCGGCGAAGGCAGCCTGGGCACGCTCTCGGGCCGGAACGTCGCCCAGCGGAGTGATGAGCAGTGGGTGCAGGTTTCCGTCACCGGCGTGGGCGATGTTGGCGATCGTCGTCTCGTATCGCTGGCCGATCTGCTCGATACGCGAAAGCATCTCGGGCACATGCTTCTTCGGAACACACACGTCCTCGGTCAGCACCGGCCCCAGGCGCTCCATCGCCGGATACGCCAACCGCCGGGCCGCGAACAGCGCGTCGGCCTCCTCCTGATCGGTCGACACCGCAGACCACGTGGCCCCGGCCTCGTCGAAGCACGAGAGCATCTTCTCGGCGTCCTGGTCTCCGACGAGGCCAGGATCGTCGATCCGCCCGAGCAGCACCACATTCGCCTCGACGGACAGGCCCATGTTCTACCAGGCGTCGACGGCCATGAGGCACTGCTTGTCGATGAGTTCCAACGCCGAAGGTGTCAATCCGGCGGCGGCAACCGCGGCAACGGCACGCCCGGCGTCGACGATCGAATCGAAGTAACCGGCAACGGTCCGTTGCGGCCCCTGAAGCGGACGCAGCTCGACAGTCACCTCGGTGATGATGCCGAGCGTGCCCTCAGACCCGACCATGAGCCCGGCAAGGTCATATCCGGCAACGCCTTTGGCTGTTCTACGCCCGAGCCGCACCAGATCTCCGGTTCCGGTCACCACCTGCATGCCCATCACGTAATCGCGGGTGACGCCGTACTTCACGCAGCACAGCCCGCCCGCGTTGGTGGCAACGTTGCCGCCGATTGTCGACCAGGGTGCGCTTGCCGGATCCGGTGGATACCACAGACCGTGCTCGGCAACCGCTGCCCGCAGGTGGTCGTTGACCACCCCCGGCTCGACGACGGCATAGCGCTCGAGCCGGTCGACCTCCTTGATCGCATCCATGCCGTCCATCGCAAGCACGACGCATCCCTCGGTGGCATTCGCGCCGCCGGACAGTCCGGTCCCAGCGCCGCGCGTGACGACAGGCGCGCCATGAGCCAGGCACACCCTGACGACAGTCTGCACTTCCTCGGCACTACGGGGCCGCACGACGGCGACAGGCACCGCATACGGTGCCCATTCCGCCTCGTCGTGCTGGTACGACGCGATGACATCGGGATCGACGACGACGCGATCCGCAGGGAGAGAGTTCGACAACTGATCGACGAGCGACATGTCTCGACTGTAGCCAGGCGATGTCCGCTAGCGTCGGGCCATGGCAGTCGACTTTTCGTGGTCTCAGTTTCTGTGGATAGTCTTCGTTTTCGTCGGCGTGCCGTCGACAGCCTGGGCTCTCGTGCTGTGGGCCCAGTTCACGAAGAGTGGTGAGCGAGCGGGAGCCGGCCCGCTGGGCTTGTGGGCCACCGGATCGCTGGCGCTCGCATCGGGTTTCGCCTCGTGTGCAGGTTGGTTGAGCTGGTCTGCAGATCAACGCGGTGAGTTTCGTGGCCCGGGGCTCCCGGCCCCGAATGCGTTCCCGTCCTGGCAAGTGGCCGCATGCGGGGCGACGGTGGTGTTGCTGTGCCTGCTTGCCGCGCATCTGTCGCGATGGCAGAGGACTGGCGGACGCGTCGCTGCGCTGGGCATGACCGCTGGGTTCTCGACGGCGTTCTGCCTCGAAGCCAGCACCGACGTGACCGGTCAGTCGGGTGTGGGTGTCATCCTGTGCATGCTCGGCTGGGGGATCGGCTTGACCCTGCTGGTGCTCGTTCGGAACGCAGTCGGTGGGCTGAAACGACCGACAGCCGAGCGGTGAATCGAGTCAGAGCTCGATTCCCGTTGCCTCGACCACGCTGGCCCACAGGGCATCTCGCACGCGAGGGGAATCCCCACGCCAGGACGGGTAATGAGTCGGGCGCGGAGCGCGGTCGTGCCAGAATGTGCCGGTGCTGGTCAGTGCACGGTCGGCCGCCACGAGCCAGACGATGGTGTCGGCACCGTCCTCGGCAGTGCGCAGAATCGGCTTCATCACCGAACCGAACATCGGCATCGAATCGGCGACCCCGGGCGTAGCTGCCCAGCCCGGATGCATGCTGTGCACCACCGGATCGTCCTCGAGCGCAAAATGATCGGCCAGTTGCTCGGCCACCACCACCTGCATGCGCTTCGTGCGAGCGTAGGCCGTCATGCCCGAATACTTGCCGTTCTCGTACTCGAAGTCCGAGTTCTGCAGTGGCACTGCATACATACCGCCGCTCGAGACGAACACGACCCTCGACCCTGCGTCGAACAGCTCCCGTAATCCCACCGTCAATGCGACCGGCCCGAGGACGTGCGTGGCGAATGCCGACTCGTGTCCCTGTGCCGAGAGGTACCGTCCATCCGGCATCACCCCCGCGCAGTGCACCAGAGCATGCACCGCGGTGAGCTCCGATGCCAACGCCGCGATCAGGGTCGCCACCGAATCGAGATTGCTGATATCGCACTCGCGCACCACCAGGGAGGCGTCGGGCACCTCGGTTCGGATGGCCGCGGCGGCCGATTCGAGCCGCTCGGCCGACCTGCCGACCAGGTGCACTCGCGCCCCGAGCCGGGCCAGTTCCTTCGCCGTCGCAGCGCCCAAGCCTGAGGACGCGCCGGTCACCACCACATCGATGGGGGCGGGGAACGGCGACGGATCGGCAGCCCAGAACCGCCGACGCACCGTGGCACCGATGCGGGAGTATCCGGGAACGACTGCTCGGTCGAGGATCGTGTCCAGCGTGCGGGTCAGCAATGACATGGCGTTCTGATACCCCGCGGTAACCGGATGTATGCGCGTCCGCACGTCGGGGTCGATGCCAGAATGAGTGCATGGTTCACCCCGCCGTCTCGAACGTCACCCGCGAGATCCTCGCCGAACTTCCCGCACACCGACGCGAGACGTTCGAGTTGCGTCTCGAGCAGTGGTTTCCCGATCTGCACGACGCGGTCACCGCCGTCTACCCCGAGCCGGACGCGGTGGCGACCGCTCTGGTCGAGATCGCCGCACGCGCGTTTGCGGACCGATCCGAGGAGCTGCACCGACTCGATCAGCGCCGTCTGCTCGAACCCGACTGGTTCCAGCAGCCCGACATGTTCGGCTACGCCTGTTATGTCGACCGATACGGGCAGACGCTGCGCGGACTGGGGGAGCGGCTCGACCACCTGACCGATCTCGGTGTCACCTACCTGCATCTGATGCCGCTGCTGCAACCCAGGCCCGGTGACAACGACGGCGGCTACGCGGTGATGGACTACCGGTCGGTGCGAGAAGATCTGGGCACCAACGAGGATCTGCACACCCTCGCGAAGACCCTGCGCGGACGTGGGATCAGCCTGGTGGTCGATCTGGTTCTCAATCACGTTGCCCGCGAGCATGAATGGGCCGAGAAGGCGCGCGCCGGCGATCCGAGGTACCGGGACTACTTCTTGATCTACCCCGATCGCGCCACTCCGGACTCGTACGAGCGCACCCTCCCCGAGGTGTTTCCAGATTTCGCGCCCGGCAGTTTCACCCTCGATCCAGATCTCGACGAATGGGTGTGGACGACGTTCAACGAGTGGCAGTGGGATCTGAACTGGGCCAACCCTGCTGTGCTGCAGGAGTTCGCAGGCATCGTGCTGCACCTGGCCAACCTCGGGGTGGAAGTGCTGCGGCTCGACGCAATCGCGTTTCTCTGGAAACGGCTCGGCACCAACTGTCAGAACCAACCCGAGGTGCATGCGGTCACTCAGGCGCTGCGAGCCACCGCTCGGTTGGCGGCTCCGGCGACCCTGTTCAAGGCCGAGGCGATCGTCGGACCCCGCGACCTCTTGCCGTACCTGGGACAAGGGCGGCACACGGGCCGGGTATCGGACATCGCGTATCACAATTCTCTGATGGTGCAGGTGTGGTCGATGTTGGCAACGGGCAGTACGGCGTTGGCGCGGCACGCCTTGGCGTCGTTGCCCCCGACACCGCCGAGTGGCACCTGGGTGACCTATGTGCGCTGCCACGACGATATCGGCTGGGCCATCGACGACCGTGACGCGGCGTCACTCGGACTCTCGGGCGCAGGGCATCGCCAATTCTTGGCGCAGTGGTATTCCGGCGAGTTCGACGGCTCCTGGTCCGAAGGTCTGGTGTTCCAGTACAACCCGGACACCGGGGACCGCCGGATCAGCGGAACCGCCGCAGCACTGACCGGGCTCGGCCCATCACGTCTCGATCCCGACGGCGCATTCGGTCGAATCTTCCTGGCGCATGCCATCATTGCCGGGTGGGGCGGTATTCCCGTCGTCTGGAGCGGCGACGAGATAGGCTCTCCGGGTGATCTCGACTGGGCCGAAGAACCGGCGCACTCGGAGGACAATCGGTGGGTGCATCGGCCTCGCGTGACCGATGCCGATCGAGCAGGCCGATTCCAGCAGGGGAGCGACGCGCAACGGGTGTTCGACGGTATCGCTCGCATCGCGAAGGTGCGCGCCGGACTGCCGATGCTGCACGCCGAGGCACCGGTGGACGTGCAGCCCGAGTCCGACGACGGAATCCTCGTGGTGCGCAGGCGTCACCCCAGCGGCACCCTGGTCGCCCTCTACAACGTGACTGCGCAGCATCGACCCTTTCCGCACGCCGAGCTGATCGAACTCGGCATCCCGGCCCCGACCGAGGTGCTCTCGCAGCACGATCTGCAGGTCGACGGGACCGGGTCGGTGTGGATGCCGCCGTATGCGGCCTGGTGGGTGGTCGACAGCCCCGCTCGCTAGAACAGGCGAGTCCGTGATCTGGCTGTTACCCTCCCCGGGACGGTCGGGTCGATACGAACAAGGGGACAATCTCCATGCTGCATGCTCGGATACGAGGTCTGGTGCTCGCCGTTGTGGCGGTCTTGGTCGCCGCGATGGCAACGGTCCTGATGGGCACCGGTGTGGCGAAGGCCGATTCCGAGCTCGTCTACGTCTACTCGCCGTCGATGGACAAGAACATCCCGATCAAGGTGCTCGAAGCGGCCGGCGGCGGACCGGCACCCACGCTGTATCTGCTCGACGGCCTGCGCGCACCCGAGAACAACAGCGGCTGGCTGATCGAGACGGACGTGGAGCAGTTCTTCGCAGACAAGCACGTCAACGTGGTCATCCCGTTCGGCGGCGGCGGAACCTTCTACTCCGACTGGCAGCGCGACGACCCCAAGCTCGGACGGGTGAAGTGGGAAACCTTCCTCACCCAGGAGCTGCCACCGGTGATGGCCGATCGTTTCGGCAGTGACAACGTCAACAACGCGGTGGCAGGTCTGTCGATGAGCGGTACCTCGGCGCTGAACCTCGCCGCCCACCGGCCCGACTTCTACAAGGCGGTCGCGTCGTTCAGCGGCTACCCGACGGCCAGCAGCCCCGGATTCGCGCAGGGCATCTCGGTGGCGGTCGGCGAGATGGGCGGCAACGCCCGCAACATGTGGGGCGCGTGGCCGTCCGCGGACTGGATCCGCAACGACCCGTCCCTGAACGTCGGTGCGCTGCGCAACACGGCAGTCTTCGTCTCCTCGGGAAGTGGCTCGCCGGCAACGGATCCGGTGTTCAACCCGGCCAGCAGCAGTTTCGACCCCGTCAAGTTCGCGCAGATGGTGCCGCTCGAGACTGCGGCGGGCATCAGCAGCCGCGCATTCGTTCCCCTCCTTCAGGCGGCAGGCGGACGGCCCAACGTCAAGATCACCGGCACCGGTGTGCACTGGTGGAACCACTGGGAGCAGCACCTGCACGAGGCATGGTTCGAGACTATTGCCCCCGCGCTCGGTGGCTGATCGTTACGCTGTCGCCATGACGACTCCGAGGATCACCGTCGACTACACCGTCCTCGACTGCCCGGACCCGGCTGCTCTCGCCCGGTTCTACAGCACCATCCTCGGGTGGGAATCGGTGCGTGACGACGGTGACTGGGTGGTGGTGCATGGACCGGGCGAATTGCGTTTGGCATTCCAGCAGGCACCGGATTTCACCCCGGTCGACTGGCCGAACGAGGGCATCAAGATCCATCTCGATCTGGTGGTGGACGACATGGAGCAGTCCCGGGACTTCGTCGTCGCCGCCGGTGCCGAATTGATCGACCACGAGCACTCCTCGTTCTGGGTGTTCCGCGATCCCGCGGGACATATCTTCTGCCTGTGCAAGAGAGGCTGACGAATTCACTATGACCGACAACAACGCCCCGGTGCTCGTCGAACGCTCGACTGTGGTGCAGGCGGACGCGGCAACCGTGCACGCTCTGATCGACGATTTTCACGAGTGGGTGAAATGGTCGCCCTACGAGGGACTCGATCCGGATCTGATGCGTACGTACGCCGGTCCCGACGCCGGAGTCGGAGCCTCGTATGCGTGGTCGGGTAACCGGAAGGCCGGGGCCGGGACGATGACCATCATCGAATCGGTGCCAGGCGAGCTCGTCGTCCTGGATCTCGAATTCACCAAGCCGTTCAAGAATCGAAACGTCACGGCGTTCGTACTGGAGCCTGCTGCCGACGGAACCCACGTGACCTGGCGGATGTCCGGAAAACAGAACCTGCTCTTCCGCCTGATCGGGTCGGTCTACCCCGTAATGGACAAGCTCGTCGGATCGGATTTCGAGAAGGGACTCAGGCAACTCGCCGCTGTTGCAGAGCAGGGCTGAGCGTCCGCTCGCGCAGATCTTCCTGCTCGGTGAGCCAGCGAGCGAGAACCTGGCAACCCGTCAGATCGCCCTCGTAGGGTTCACGCGCGTACGCGATATGCCGGCCGCCGCCGGGGTTCGCCCACTCGAATCGGTGCCACCGCATCGACTTCGGTAGGTAGCCGGCGATCTCGGTGGCTGCGGTGCGGAGGCGTCGGACATCGTGCACCCACTGCGAGGGCCGCAGTCGGGTCCGAGTGGCGTTTTGGAAACTGTTGCTGCGCAGAAGTTTCCATAGCTCGCGCAGCCAGATTCTCGGAGTCCGAAACGACATCCATCGGGTGAGGTCTGCGATATCGCGAATCAGGCTGTCGTCGCTGGCATTGCAGATCATGTCGGACTTCAGGCCGATCCACTTGACCGGAATCGACTCGGGCAGAGCCGGACCCACGCCGGCGACGCCACGTCCCGAGCAGTCGCTCACCGCACCCGCGGGTTGTTGGGGATCGGACACCAGGCCCGCAGCGACGATGCGAGTTCCGTCGATCGTTCCGTCGTGAATCAGGCCGAGCACCTCGCGTACGACGGTTGCTCCCTGCGAGTAGCCGATCAGGGCGATCGGACCCGTGGTGGCATCGATCGCGCGAGAAAGTCGCCGGACGCCGATGTCTGCGCTGTGGCGATACGACAGTCCACCGAGCGCGACAGGACCGTACGAGGCCGGATAGCCCACCCACTGACCGACGAAACGATCGTCGAGTGCGCTGGTCACGGAGGCGAGCAGCCCGGTCACCCGAGGCCGGTGGTCGGAAGGGCGCGACTCCCCGGTACCGCCGACCGCGAGTACGGTGACCTGTTGCTGGCTCATGAATGCCAGTCTGGCCTGCGAACCTGAGCTCGATCCCCCGCAAACACTGAGAAATACCTGGCATTCGCCCCCGGATCACGTCAGGGCGGTGCGTACCTCGCGGAAGGCGTCGCGCAGGAGTGCCTCGTACCGGTCGGGGTCATGGACGGCCGCGCTGTTGGAGGTGATCCCGACGGTGACGGTGTTGCCGATTCCGTGGATTCCATGGGTCAGGCTCATGGCGGGGGAGAGGGCGGGAAAGCCTGCGGTGAACCGGACCGATCCGCCGCAGAAGGTGAGGTCTGCCGCGCCGCGCGAGACACTGGATACGACGGTATTGCCGGTGACTGTCGGCGGAATCGCCGTCGGATCGAACTGCGCGACGCCCCATTCGGCCAGAAACGCCGGCACATGGGTCTCTGCTGCGTCCTGTGATGCCCGGGCCGCCGTCGACAGTGGATGGTTCGCGCGGGTTCTCCGCGCGGTCAGATCCTGCGAGATGAGCAGCATGCGAGTGCGGATATCGGGTTCGGTGGGAAAGAGCCCGACGCCGACGTTGCCGAAGTTGTTTCGGGCGTCCGGACGCGCTGCTCGCGCGAGTGTCACCTCCGCGGCCAGATCCGATGCATCGCCGAGGAAGCGTTGCAGGGCAATCGATATCGCGGTGAGCGCGAAGGTGGTGACGGTGGTGTCCGAGGTCTGCAGTTCGGCCTTGGGCAGCACGATCGTCCGAATGGACGTCCGTCCGGCGGGAGCAACGTCGACAGTGGTCAGGGCCCGAGACTGTGCGGGGCGGGGAACCGACCCGGATTCGGTGGCGCGTTCGAGTGCCTCGGCATCGCGTCGCGCACGAAGTCCGCCGCGAACGAGCATCGCCACCTGAAACGGAAGGGTGGCCACGGCCCGCGCGACCGATTTCAGCTCGGCTGCGGTCGAGCCCGAGTGGCACCCGCGCGCGGGCGGGAGCCGATGGAGTCCGAGGAGATCACGAGCAGTCTGTGATGCCAGCGACCCATCGGCAGCCGCGTGCGAAAGTTGCAGCACGACAACGCCGGCCGCCCCGTCACCGCCGGGTGCATCGGTCACGTTCGGGTACAGGTGCAGATGCCATACCGACACCCTCGGATCGACCTGATGCTCGAACGATGCTGCGATGGCATCGAGGCACTCGCTCCAGGTGAGCGGCGACCGGTGGACGGAGATCGCCCCTGCGCCTGGCTGGGCTGCGGTCCACCGTGGGTAGGTCAGACGCAGTGGGCCATCGGTGATGTGCGTGCGCAACACGTCGATTCGAGCGCTGCGTTCGAGCAGACGTCGCACTTCGGTGTCGAGGTCGCCGGGCCCGCGATCGAAGCAGTACAGCAGAAATTGGTCGCTCGGAATCTTCGCCGCCATCCAGTGCGCACGCGCATCGACCGGGTGCAGACCGCAGTGGCGCTCGGAGCGTTTGTCGTCGGGTCGAACACGGGGCAGTCGAACACGAGGCACCCGAGGAGCCTATTCGCTGCGACGCGAATCCACCGGTAGCAAACGAACCGGTCATGTTCTGTGACTTGTCACCAACGATGGTCGAGGACTTCTTCGACGGCCTCGCCAGCTTCCCGCAGTCCCGGCACTAACCTGGGGTGATGAATCGTCCTCCCCCGTGCTCAGGATGCGGTGGCAGCACCGGGTGGGTGTCGTGACGCCCAGGGTCGCCTCGGGCTACCGGGCCGGTCTCCGCGCGTCCACCACCGCGGCGGCATCGGCCGACTACGTCACCGACATCTCCTATACCGAGTACGGCTCCGCGGCCTGCACCCTCGGGGTGGCGACGGACAACACCGTGTTTCTCGCCCCTGCATTCACCGTCGACGGCGTCGCAGTGTTGCGCTCATCGGATTTCGGTGAATCCTGGCGCGCATCGGTTCCGCAGGGCGCGCAGAACAGTCGCCATCGGTCGTACCTGTATTTCGACGACGTCGACGACCGGCTGTTCGTCAATGCAGGAAGATTCGACGCGGTACCGCCACACCCGCTCCGAACAGGCTTCACTCTCGGAGTCAGCGACGACCGCGGTGAAACCTGGCGTACCAGAACAGTTGCATCGAAGGCCAGGATGGCCGCGAAGATATTCGCCGGTCCGCGACGGTCGAGCCCGGGCCGGGTCACCTACCTGTCGGCTCCGACCCCGTTCGCGGTACGCGTGCGGCCCTTCGTCAACGTCACCCGACAGGTGATCTGGCGTTCCTTCGACGGCGGTGTGAAGTGGGAGATGGCCGGCGGGTTCGACATCGATCCGAAGAACATTCCCGGGCTACCGAGTCGGGAGTACGTCGCATTCGGCAAGGGCGTCGTCGGTCCCGACGGCACGGTGTACATCGGCGGCCGCTACGGTCGGCGATTCGCCGTGGCGGTCAGCCGCGACGAGGGCCTGCACTGGGATGTGCGGATGGTGCCGGGTTCTGCGCTGGCGAAGTACCACAATCCACTGCATTTTCTGCTGAGCGGTTCACGCTATCTGTTGCCCGAGTCGACGGCCGTCGACGACGACGGAAATGTCTACGTGGTGTGGCCGGACCGCGACGGATTGCTCCACGCTGCATGGTCCGGCGACGGGGCGGTGAGTTGGTCGAGACCGGTGGTGGTCTCGGCCCCCGGAGTTCGCGACGCCCGCTTCGGGGCTATCACCGCCACGGGGTCCGGGCGGATCGGTATCGCCTATTACGGACGCGAGAAGGGGCGTGCGTTCCACGGGTTCATCGCCCAGTGCCGCGACTTCGGCACCGAAGGGCCGGTGTTCGTCGGCGGTAGGTACAACGAACTCGATGCGCCGCTGTTTCCCCACGGCTTCTGTAGTGACGTCCGCGACGTTCTACTGGGTCGCTCGCTCAACGAGCTCGTTCGAGTTCACTTCGCCCCCACCGGCGACCTTCTGACCGGGGCGGCGATGCAGATGCGCGGGCGGAATCGGCAGCGCCCCTGGGCACCGCGCTCGCGGCGCACCGAGAGGCAGGCAGTACTGGGGCGGCTGGGCCGGGCAGTCGACGCGTGAACAGCCGAAAGGCCCGGCAGCGCTCTGCTGCCGGGCCTTTCGGAGCGTGCTGTGCGGTCGCGTCAGGCGACGTTGATCATTCCGACGGTGGGGAAGAAGAAGCAACTCTTGGCGGTTCCGTCGAGTCCCGTGTGGTTCACGGTGCCGAACACCGCGGCCAGGACGGTTCCCGATCCGGTTTCGACGGGCACCGCGCGGGCCCCTGCGGCGGGCAGCGAATCGATCGCGCCGATGACGAACGGCCGGACGATCTCTTTCGCAGCGTCGGGGACGCCCGAGTTGGTCAGGATCGAATCGGCGAGAGTGGTTGCCAGGCCGCCGAAGTCGGCGAATCCGCCCTGCAGCGTGTTGACGTTGAACCATGCAACCTGCATGCCGGTCTTGTCGGCCGAGTCGTTGACGATGCCAGCCGGGACGAAGGCGAACATCGTCTCGCCCTTGTCGACGGCGTCGAGTTCGGGAATGGTGATCGACGGCAGGCCGGGAAGCGTGGGGATCGCAGGCACGCTCAGCTGTGGCCACGGGCCTGCTGCTCCGCCCGCGACACCCGGAACGATGCCGAGGGGTGATCCCGGTGTCGCGGCGCAGTTGATGGCTGCCGTCGGGTAGAAGAACGGAGTGATACCGAAGTCGGTCAGCGCCTTGTTGGCAGCGTCGAGCGCCGCGAACGGATCGGCGTTCGCCTCCTCTGCGACCGGGGTACGCGAGTCGGCGATTGCCGTCGCGGCCGCAAGGGACGCTCCGCCCTGGCCCTGCAGTGCGGCGATCGCCTGAGCGAGCGGATCGGCCGGTGCCGGATCTGCCGCCGCAGTGGCGGGAACTGCGAGCAATGCCGCGCAGGAGAGCGCGACTGCGCCCGCCAAACGGCTGAGGCGTCGAGACATGTGTGACTCCTGTGACTGATGTGGCCTATGGTGTGTGTGCGCTGATATCACCACACATCATCTGGGCCTCACAAGTTCTGTTCTATTCCGTTGTTCAATCGAGACGGTTCACCCCACGTCGATTCCGAAATCGCGCACGATCCCCTCCAGGCCCGAGGCATAACCCTGCCCGATGGCGCGGAACTTCCACTCGGCTCCGCGGCGGTACAGCTCGCCGAACACCATGGCCGTCTCGGTGGAGGCATCCTCGCTCAGGTCGAAGCGCGCCAGCTCGCGGCCGTCGGACTTGTCGACCACGCGGATGAAGGCATTGACGACCTGGCCGAAGTTCTGGCCCAGGGCATCGGCATTGTGAATCGACACCGGGAAGACGATGGAGTCGACGTCGGGAGTGAGGGCAGTCAGGTCGACGTCGATGCTCTCGTCGTCGCCTTCGCCTTCGCCGGTCCGGTTGTCGCCGGTGTGCTCGATGGCACCGTCGGGGGAGCGCAGGTTGTTGTAGAAGACGAAGTAGAGGTCGCTCAGCGCCTTCCTCGAGGTGCCGAGGCCGATCGCGCTGGCGTCGAGGTCGAAGTCGCCGCCGGTGGTGGCGCGCACGTCCCAGCCCAGTCCGACGGAGACGGCGGTCAGGTTCGGTGCTTCCTTCGTCAGTGAGACATTGCCGCCCTTGGCGAGAGTTACGCCCATGTCCATCCACTCCTTTGCGTGTTCGTCCGTGCATCAGTGTTCCCCACCTTATTCATGCTCACCTTCGCGGTGCCCGAGTTGCCGATGTGGACCACGGGGGAACTGTGTGTGGTGTGAGCAGTGGGGCTGGCGGTACCGATGGGATTGTGGTGGGATACGACAAAAGATCACAAGTTAGCAGTGGTGGTGCAGTTCTGTGGGTAGGCGCGCCGCGGCGATCGAGCAACAATGGAGATTTCTGTGCAGGTTTCGCGACGTGAACTGTTCAAGTACGCCGCTGCAGGGTCCGCCGCCGCTGTGGGATTGGTGGCCTTGGGGACGACCACCGCACACGCCGAGGCGGGGCTGGGGACTCTCGTCGACTACTCGGGCGGGGTGCCGTCGGCGTCGGCGATCAAGGCGGCAGGCCATCTCGGGGCCGTTCGCTACGTCTCCGATCGTCGGCCCGATGCCAAGTGGATGATCGGCAAGCCGATGCTCAAGAACGAAGCCGATGCGCTGACCTCCGCTGGGCTCGAGGTGGTCTCGAACTACCAGTTCGGCAAGGGGGCGACCTCCGATTGGCGCGGGGGCTACGCGGCGGGCGTCAAGCATGCCGAGCGCGGACTCGAACTGCACCTGGCTGCCGGCGGTCCCACGGACCGTCCGATCTACGTCTCGATCGACGACAATCCCACGGCAGTGGAGTTCGCGACTGCGATCGCGCCGTACCTGGTGGGGTGGCAGTCGGTGATCGGGGCCGAGAACACCGGAATCTATGCCAATTCACCGACTATCGAATTGGCCTCGGTGGCAGGTCTCGGCCAATGGTTTTGGCAGCACAATTGGGGGACACCGAAGGGCTTCGTTCATCCGGCCGCTCATATTCACCAGATCCGTATAGACAAGGATTTCGTCGGCGGAGTCACGGTCGATATCAATAATGTGCTGAAGGAAGATTACGGGCAGTGGTCCAAATCCACCGCCGAGGTCCTCTGAATTGCATCGATGTAATTCATCGGTTCGATAGGCGGCAGCGCGACGTTCATCGCCCGTCGATGTGCCGCATTTCCGGTCTCGAAACCAATTCGAATGCAGTTCGCCCCCGCCGCTTCGATCGAAGCTGCGGGGGCGAACTGCATTCGAAGCACGATCGAGCAGGAGCTACGGAACGTAGACCGTGCCGATGGTGGGGAGGAAGGTGCAGCTGCGAGGTGCCGCAGACGGATCCTCTTTCGACTGTGTGGTGAGCGAACCGGAAATGACCGACAGCACACGTCCGGGGCCGGTATCGGCGATGGCAGACAGCGTGGCCGGGCCGTCGGTGTTGATCATCGCTGCGCCGGTCAGGTCCTGGGTTCCCGAGCGGCGGTTGTCGATGTTGAGCCAGGTGACGGTCAGCGGTGCGGGCTGCTCGGCGGCGATGGGAGCGGTTCCCAGCGCAGTGAAGACGAAGCCCGCCTGACCCGCGGCCGGTCCGGGCGGAGGCAGTGTGGCCGGGCCCGGAACTGCAAGAGCGGTCCCGACCGAATCGGCGGTGTCCGAGATGCATCCCTTGCCGAGCGTGGGGTAGAGGAACTGAGCGATGACCGGGCCGTCGGTGGGCAGATCGGGTCCACCACCACCGGATCCGTCGAGGAACGTGATGACCGACTCGAGCAGCGACTTGACCTGCTCCGGTAGCTGCGCGGCCGCGAGCAGGGCGCGGGCCTGGCCCAGCAGATCTGCGGCCGGAGCGGCTCCGACGTCGGCAGGACCGGCTGCGGCTCCGACGATCGCGGGGGCGAACGAGGCCAGTGCTTCCACATCGCGAAGGTCGGGCAACGGCTCGCCTGGTGCGGGAAAGAACTGAGCGATCAGTTCGCCGGGATCGGCCGGTGCGGGAAGATCAGCGGGTGCCATGGGCACCAGTGGCTGCGCGGATGCGCTGGTCGGTACGACGAGTGCGGCGGCTGCAGCTACGGCGAATGCCGTCACGACGCGACGCGTTCCGCGAGTACGAAGCACGGTAATAATCCCCATTCTGATCATGACGCGGGCCCCCGGCGACAGCCGGTGCTCGAGGGGTCACTCTATGTAGCGCAATCCCCGATGTACAGCCGTTGCCGTCGAACCCTCCCCGTCGCATCTATGCCAGGGCAGTCTATGTGTTCTCCGGTACGAAATCTCCGCAGAGTCCACACGATAGCGTGTTACTGGAGTTGCCAGTGTTAAAGGTGATGTAAATGTTACTCGGGTGCCTATGCGGTTAGGGAAGGAAAGAGGCGACCTATAAGCTCAGCGATCGATATACGGCATCGATACCGAACGGAACCGCACGCACAGTGAACCGACTTGTTCGGCTGGCCCCCGTTCTCCTGGCAATCTCGGTGATCAGCCGATTCGTCTGGGCGTTCGTGACACCCAACGGTATGAATCTCGTCGATCTTCACGTCTACGTCGAGGGTTCGGCCGCGCTGCTCGGCGACAATTTGTACGACTACACCTACTCGGTGCAGACCCCGGACTTCCCGCTTCCGTTCACCTACCCCCCGTTCGCGGCGCTGGTGTTCTTCCCGCTGCACTATCTGCCGTTCACCGTGGTCGGCATCGTCTGGCAGGCGGCGACGATGGCCGCACTGTTCGCCGTGGTGCGGCTGGCGCTGTCGATGGTTCTGGGCGACGAGCGCAGCGCCGAACCTCGTTGGGTTCGTATCGCGATGGCCTGGACCGCGCTCGGGCTGTGGTCCGAACCCGTCCGTACGACGCTCGACTACGGCCAGGTCAACGTATTTCTGGTACTGCTGGCGATCCTTGCTGTGCGCAGCTCCCGGTGGTGGGTGGCAGGCGGACTCGTCGGCTTCGCTGCAGGAATCAAGCTGACTCCGGCCATCACCGGCCTGTACTTTCTGGCGACTCGGCGATGGAAGGCCGCAGCGTTCTCGGCCGTGGCCTTCGCAGTCACGGTCGCAGTCAGCTACGCGGCACTGGGGCAACAGGCAGCCACCTACTTCACGACGTTGCTCGGAGATGCCGATCGCATCGGCCCCGTCGGCTCGGTCTGGAATCAGTCACTGCGCGGGGCGCTGAGCAGGATCGTCGGCTCCGATGTGGGCCAGGGGCCGTTGTGGATGGCCGCCGCCCTGATCGCGACGGTTCTCGCGATCGCGGCCTGGCGCGGCATCGATCGCAGCGACTACCTCGGCACCCTGATCATCGTCCAACTCCTCGGCCTACTGATTTCGCCGATCTCGTGGTCGCACCACTGGATCTGGGTGATCCCGATGGTGATCTGGCTGATGCACGGGCCGCTCCGCGCGGTCGCCGGGGCGAGAATCGTCGCCGGCTACTGGCTGGTGACCGTCACAGTGGGCGTGCCGTGGCTGCTGAGCTTCTTCCAGGAATCGATCTGGACCATCCCGCGTCCCGCATTCGAGGCGTGGGCAGGGGCCGTCGACGTGATCGGATCGGCGCTGTTCCTCGGCTGGGTGGCCTATGCCGGTCGCGTCAGCGCTCCTCGACCAGAGCATCGATCCGACGTGCCATATCGACGTCCTTCCGAGTGAGGCCACCGGCAGAGTGGGTCGAGAGCACGAACGTCACCGACCGCCATCTGATGTCGATGTCGGGGTGGTGGTCCGCTTCCTCTGCGGCATCGGCCACCTGATTCACCGTTTCGATCGCCGCTCGGAACGACGCGAGTTCGACGGTTCGTGTCAACGATTTCTGCGCTACCGTCCAGTCGGTGAGCTGGGCGTCCTGAATGTCGCGGTCGGTCAGCAATGCGGTCATAGAAGGATGGTGACATGTCCGGTACCCCCACGGCGGTGGTTGTCGCAGCCGCGTTGACCGAGGACGGCATGGTGCTGCTCGCGCAGCGAGCTCGTCCTGTGGAGCTGGCGGGACGCTGGGAGCTACCTGGGGGAAAAGTGGAACCGGGGGAGTCCGAGCAGGCAGCGCTGGCACGTGAGCTGCGTGAAGAGCTGGGCGTCGAGTGTTCGATCGGAGCGGCACTTCGCGGCGATGCCGACCTACCCGGCGGGCTGGTGCTGCGCGCCTACCGCGCTGAATTGATCTCGGGAACTCCTGCAGCGCTGGAACATTCGGCTCTTCGGTGGGTGGATGCGGAGGCGTTGGCCAGAATGGATCTGGTCGACGCGGACCGGTTGTGGATACCTGAACTGCGGGAAATTCTGCTCACTTCGCCCGGGCGGCCTTCAGGCCTTTCTTGAGTTCCTTCTTGGTGGCACCTGCCGATTCGAGCTTCTTCATTCGCATGATGACCACCGGACACTTGATGCAGCGAACCTTTTTACGACAGCATTTTTTCTTGGGCTTCATTCCCGAGACATCTTTGGCCTTTACCTTGCCCATGAGCACCAAGACTAATGGGTGGCGCAGGTCACAGACCTGAGGGTGGCGCGGGACACCGTCGGACTACGGGTAAACTCGATCAGTCGCGAGAACCTCGCGGTGCAGCGCGCTTCTCTAGCGACATAAGCCCGCTAGCGAACAAGAGCCCGCATTCGACTCCAGGAGAATTTTTCGCGTGAGCGCCCCAAGCAGTGCAGACAACATCGACAGCACCACAACTTTTCGCAACGTAGCCATCGTTGCACACGTCGACCATGGCAAGACCACCCTGGTCGACGCCATGCTTCGACAGTCAGGCGCGTTCGAGGAACGTGCCGAAGCGATCGACCGCGTCATGGACTCGGGTGACCTCGAAAAAGAAAAAGGCATCACGATTCTGGCCAAGAACACGGCCGTGCACCGACGCAACTCCGACGGCACCATGACCGTCATCAACGTCATCGACACCCCCGGCCACGCCGACTTCGGCGGAGAGGTGGAACGCGGCCTGTCCATGGTCGACGGTGTCGTCCTGCTCGTCGATGCCTCCGAGGGGCCGCTGCCGCAGACTCGTTTCGTACTGCGCAAGGCGCTCGCTGCGTCGCTGCCGGTGATCCTGGTCGTGAACAAGACCGACCGTCCCGACGCACGTATCGAAGAGGTCGTCTCCGAGAGCCACGACCTGCTTCTCGATCTCGCGTCGGATCTCGACGACGAGGCATCCGAGGCCGCTGAGTTGGCCCTCGACCTCCCCGTGCTCTACGCCTCCGGCCGTGAGGGCAAGGCGTCGAAGGTGCAGCCCGAGAACGGTCAAGCTCCCGACGCCGAGAACCTCGACGAGCTGTTCGAGGTGCTCCTCAGCTACGTCCCGGCTCCCAAGGGCAATGTGGACGCGCCGCTGCAGGCCCACGTGACCAACCTCGACGCGTCGGCCTTCCTCGGTCGCCTCGCACTGGTTCGTATCCACAACGGTCAGCTCTCCAAGGGCCAGACCGTGAGCTGGATGCGTGAGGTCGACGGCGAGCCCGTCGTTCAGAAGGCCAAGATCACCGAGCTGCTCAACACCATCGGCGTCGAGCGCGTCCCCGGCGAGAAGGGTGTCGCAGGAGACATCGTCGCCGTCGCAGGCTTCGCCGACATCATGATCGGCGATACCCTCGCAGACCTGGAGAACCCGGTCGCTCTGCCGCGCATCACCGTCGACCAGCCGGCCATCTCGGTCACCATCGGTACCAACACGAGCCCGCTCGTCGGACGCGTCAGCGGACACAAGCTCACCGCGCGGATGGTCAAGAGCCGTCTGGACCAGGAGCTCATCGGTAACGTCTCGCTCAAGGTCCTCGACATCGGTCGCCCCGATGCGTGGGAGGTGCAGGGTCGCGGCGAGCTCGCTCTCGCCATCCTCGTCGAGCAGATGCGTCGTGAAGGATTCGAGCTCACCGTCGGCAAGCCCCAGGTGGTCACCCGTCAGGTCGACGGCAAGCTGCACGAGCCCTTCGAAGAGCTCACCGTCGACACCCCGGAGGAATACCTCGGCAGCGTCACCCAGCTGCTCGCCGCACGCAAGGGCAAGATGGTGCAGATGACGAACCACGGCGCAGGCTGGGTTCGGATGGAGTTCATCGTTCCCTCGCGCGGTCTGATCGGCTTCCGTACCGATTTCCTCACCGACACCCGCGGCACCGGCATCGCCAACGCGGTCTTCCACGGGTACGCCCCGTGGGCAGGCGAGATCCGAGCCCGCCACACCGGCTCGCTCGTATCGGACCGCAACGGCTCGGTCACCCCCTTCGCCATGATCCAGCTGGCCGACCGCGGAACGTTCTTCGTCGAGCCGGGTGCCGATACGTACGAGGGCATGGTCGTGGGCATCAATCCGCGTCAGGAAGATCTCGATATCAACGTCACCCGTGAGAAGAAGCTGACCAATATGCGTCAGTCCTCGGCAGACGTCATGGAGACCCTGGCCAAGCCGAAGAAGCTCGACCTGGAAATGGCCATGGAGTTCTGTGCAGGTGACGAGTGCGTCGAGGTGACTCCGGAGGTCGTCCGCGTGCGCAAGGTGCACCTCGACTCCAACGAGCGGGCCCGTGAGCGTTCACGTAGCAAGACTCGCGACAAGGCTGCTCTGTAAGAATCGTTTGTTCGGCGGAAGCGGCGTGTCACCTTCGTGGGGCGTCGCTTCTTCCGTCTCGGTAGCCACACCACGAAGGAGATCCTCGTTGCGCAAGGTGCTGATGCCGGTGGTTCTGGTTTCTGCCATGGCTCTGGTACTTGCAGCGTGCACCGCGGATCCGCCACCGCCGATCGAGAGCGTGGAGACCCCGGTCAGTACCACGATGGTGCCGGCCAAGACCGGTGATCCGGTGGTCGTCGCCATCGACGACGTGGGCATCGGGTTCAACCCGCACCTGATGGCAGACCAGTCACCCGCCACGGCAGCAGTGAGTTCCCTGGTGCTGCCCAGTCCCTTTCGCCCCGTTCGGAATCCCGCCACCGGGATCACCACCTGGGAGCCGGACATGTCGTTGCTGATCTCGGCCGAGGTGGTATCGCAGTCGCCGTTCACCATTCGGTACCAATTGCAGAACGCAGCTCAGTGGTCCGACAGTGCGCCGATTTCGGCCGAGGACTTCCGCTACCTGTGGCAGCAGATGATCACCCAGCCCGGGGTCGTCGATTCCGCGGGGTACGGCCTGATCACCGGCGTCGCGGCCTCGGGTGGCGGCAAGACGGTCGATGTGACACTCCGATCGCCCTATCCGGCCTGGCCCCGCCTGTTCGCCGATCTCGTGCCCTCACACCTGCTCAAGGATTCTCCCGGCGGGTTCCAAGGTGGTCTGACAGACAACGTTCCGGTCTCGGGTGCGCGATTCAACATCAAGACCGTCGACCAGGGCAGGGACGAGATTCTGCTCGAGCGCAACGACCGCTTCTGGGGCGAGCCGGCATCCCCCGATCAGATTCTGATCCGGCGAGGCGGAACCCCGGCCCAGCTCGCCGATTCCCTGCGGTCGAGCGATGCTCAGATCGCGCAGGTCACGGGCGACTCGGCTCTGCGGGCCCAGCTCTCGGCGATTCCGGGCGTGCGGACAGGCACCATTCCGCAATCTCGGGTGCTGTCGATGACGGTGAACGGTAGAGCGCCGAACATGGCCGATGCCACTGTGCGGCAAGGAATTTTCGGTCTACTCGACCCGAATCTGCTGGCTACGGTCGGATCGGGCGGCGCAACGGATCGCCGCGCCGCAGCGCAGCTGCTCTCGCCCTCCGATCCCGACTACACCGCGACATCACCTGCTCCCATCGGCACAGCAGCCGCCCTCGACCTGCTGCGTAGCGCCGGCTTCGTCTCGACGCCGGATGCGCTGGTGACATCGACACCGAAGGTGGACACCCCGGCCACCACATCCCCGTCCCCGACGAGTACCACGCCGACGGGCAGCGCTGCGACCACGAGTGCGCCGGTGCCCGGAGTCGATCGCCTCGCCGACGCGTCCGGAACCGCGTTGAGGTTCGTGATCGGTGCCGTCGAGAACGACGACGTCGCGCTCGCTGTCGCGGGAACCGCCGCGGACGAACTGGTCGGGGCAGGCATCGATGCGACGGTGACTGCGCTGCCCCCCGAGGAGTTGTATTCCACGGCCTTGACCGACGGCACCGTCGACGCGGTGATCGGCTGGACCAGCGCAGGCGCAGACCCGGCAACGGCGCTGGCCTCCCGATTCGGCTGTGTCGCAGATCCGGCTCAGGACGGTCAGGACCCCGCGCCCGCCCCGCGGAGCCTGTCTGGCCTGTGCGTTCCCGGCCTGCAGCCGACGATCGACAAGGCCCTGGTGGGCGGTCTCGATTCATCGGTCATTCGCAACGACATCGAGCCCCAACTGTGGTCTTTGGCGTCGACCCTGCCGATCATGCAGGACTCGTCGGTGGTGGCGGCAGTTCCCGGGATCACCGGCGTCTCGTTGACGGGCCCGGTGGAGGTGGGCATTTTCGCCGACGCCGCACAGTGGATTCGGACGCCCAGGTGACCGAGCAACTCGAGCAACGACCGAAGGCAGATCAGGCGATGACAGAGCAGACGTTGACGGAACCGCAGCGACTACTGCTGGTGCACGCCCATCCGGACGACGAAACCATCACCACCGGGGGGACCATCGCGCATTACGTTCGCGCCGGGGCCGACGTGACGGTGCTGACCTGCTCGCTCGGCGAGGAGGGTGAAGTGATCGGCGAGGCCTGGGCCGATCTGGTCGTCGACCGTGCGGATCAACTCGGCGGCTATCGCATCCTGGAACTGCATCGCGCGCTCGCGGCCCTGGGCTGCAACCCGCCCCGATTCCTCGGCAGTGCCGGTCGTTGGCGCGACTCGGGGATGGCCGGAACCTCGGCCGCCCGCAATCCGCGCGCGTTCGTCAATGCCGACCGCGGCGAGGCGCTCGGGGCGCTGGTGAAGGTCATTCGTGAGCTTCGGCCTCAGGTCGTCGTCGGATACGACCCCGAGGGCGGCTACGGCCACCCCGACCATCAGCAAGTGCACTCGCTGGTGACCGAAGCGGTCGAGGTCTGCGGAACCGATGCCCATCCCGATGCCGGACCGCCCTGGGAGGTGTCGAAGTTCTACTGGACCGTCACCGGCGAGGAGCAACTGCAGTCGGGCCTCGCCGCGATCGACGAGATTCCGGCGCACTGGCGGATGCCGGTCGAGGGGGAGCTACCGAGTGTGCCCGAGACCATGATCACCACCAGTATCGACATCCGCGGTGTGCTCGACGCCAAGCGCGACGCCCTGCGCGCCCACGCCACCCAGGTCACCGTCGCACCGTCGGGCCGCGAGTACGCACTGTCCAACGACATCGCCCAACCGATCCTGCTGGACGAGCAGTACGTGCTCGTCCGCGGCGAACTCGGTGCCGATGAGACGGGCAGGGAGACCGACCTGTTCTCCGGCGTACTAGGCTGTGTTCCGCATCACTGAATTGGCCACAGAACTGGTCTCACCACAGCAGGGGCGGAACACACATGTACAACTGGGTAGTGCAGGACGCGATCGTCGCGTTCGTCGATTCTCTCAAGCCGCAGTTCGGCGCGCAGGCAGATCTGTACCAGTACGTTCTGGGTCAGATCGCGATGGGTGCGTCCAACCTGCTCACGTCGCTGGGCTATCCGCCGGTTTCCTGAGTGCCGGTGCACTGACCTAGCCGGGGTCAAGGCAGTATTGGACGCATGATCTCGAAGGCCGCATCCAATACTGTCGCCCTGGTGTCCTGGGCCACCGTCTCGGTACTGGTGTTCGACGGCTTTCTGTCCGGGATTCTGTCTGTCGTCTTTCTTCCTACCTATCTCGGGTCGATGCAATTTCCCATCAGCGCCCTGCTCGGCGGGATCGCCAACGTGGCATTGATCGTTGCTGCACGCAAAGTTGCCGAACGTCCGATCTGGGTGGCGTCGCCCCTGCTCGGATGGTTTGCCGCAGTGGTGCTGTGCATGCTCGGCGGCCCGGGCGGCGACGTCCTGTTACTCGCCGATTGGCGCACCATGTTGCTGATCATCGCTGGAGCGGGCCCCGCCGGAGTGCTGCTGTTCATGTATCGGATGAAGGCAATCACAGCAAGCGTGCATGCCGACCCGCATCCCGCAGCACATCCTCGATCATCCTCGGAGTCAACAGTCCGGTGAAGGTGTTTCGCTGGCTCACGTGATAGCTGGCGAATACCGTGATCGATCCCGACTCGAGCCGAACTCCGTGACCGAACTTCGGCGCAGGTCTCGGTATGTCCCAGCCGTTGGCGGCGAGGATCGGCAGAAGTGACTGCCAGCCGAAGGCGCCGAGAACGAGAATCGACCGCAATGTCGGACGCAGCAATCGCAGTTCGTCGTCCAGCCATGGCTTGCATCTGTCGCGCTCGGCGGGCGTCGGCTTGTTCTGTGGTGGCGCGCAATGGACGGGGGCGGTGATGCGAACTCCGTTGAGCGTCAACCCGTCTCCGAGATGGGTTGCGGTGGGCTGATTCGCCAGCCCGACCGCATGCATCGCGCGATACAGTACGTCCCCACTGCGGTCGCCGGTGAACATCCGTCCGGTGCGGTTGGCGCCGTGAGCGGCCGGCGCGAGTCCGACGATCAGCATCGCTGCATCGGACAGTCCGAATCCGGGAACCGCTTTACCCCAATAGTTCTGGTCGGCAAATGCCGCCCGCTTGTCCTGGGCCACCTGCTCTCGCCACCGGACCAGGCGAGGGCAGGCCCGACAAGCGGACACCGCTGTGTCGAGCTCGGCGATGGTCTGCGGACGCGTCTTCTTCATGCCGGCCATATCGGCATCTCACGAACGACTGAGCCAGATGTCTCCGGCCCCCGGGGTCACGGCGTCGATCATGGCCCACGCGTTCTCGATGGGGATGTCCACCACCTCGTAGTGTCCGACCCCGGCCGGAGTCGCGGCGACGATGGTGGCCACCCCGGCCCGCCGCTGAAAGAACGTCTGCCGCACCGTCCAACCGATGATGCCCGCTGCCTCCAGGCTGTGCCGATTCCTGTCCAGTGAGCCGTGCTGGGTGATGAGCCAACCGGGGAGCACCGCGTGGCCCAGTCCGCGGTAGCGATCGTGAGCCAGCCCGACGGCCGCGACGAACAGCACCCCGGTGGCGATCCAGGCGAGAATCGGAATGGGCGCGCCGAGATACTGCGCACTTCCGATTCCGGCTGCCACGACCAGGACCGGTAGGGCCGCCCTGGTGTACCGGCGTCGCCGCGCTGCAGGCCCGTGTTGGAGCAGGGGCAGATCCGCGCCGCCGTGCAGACCGGCGTCGCCGAGCACGGTGTTCATCATGCGCAGAGCCTCGGTGCGCGGTGCCTGGGGGAGCAGCAGGGAGGATTCCTTCTTCTCTGCACTGACGCCGGTCATGATGGCATCGAGCCTGGCCCCGCTCACCGCCCGCAGCAGTAGTGGCTCGGACAACGAGGTGCCACGCAGCCGTTTGCGGTCGAGCGTCGACTGGCGGGTGCGCAACAATCCGTGACTGACATGCAGGGTTCGGCCCTGATCGGTGACCGTCAAATTGGCGTAGGCCACCAGGTAACGGACACAGGCGAAGATGCTCGATACGACGAGCAGCGCCACCAGCGCGACGACGACGAGCGCAGTGATTCCGAATTGCTCAGCCGAGTCGATGCTGTTCGAGACCACCGAAGACTCGGCGAGCGTCTGCCCCAACCCGTACTGGAACAGCACGCCGATAGCAGCGGCGATGGTGACGATGCCGGTGATCGAGAACGGTGCGAACCGTACCCACGAGAACTGCCAGTGCGCGATCTCCACACCGGGATCCGCCGCCGTCGCAGGCGTGCCATCGGTCGCCGGGATCTGCCCCGACACCCGCTGTAGCAGATCGCCGCGCAGTGCCGGAACCAGTGAGGTGTCGAGTGCGTTGAGCTCGAACGTCTCGCCCTTGCCTGCCTGTTGACCGGTGCCGATACGCAGAATGGACAGCCCGAGCACCCGATGCAGCACGTTCGCTTCCACGTCGACCGAGCGAATCCTGTTGCGCGGTATCGACAGAAGCTTCTTCTGGAACACACCGGTGCGTAGTTGTACATGCACCGGACCGATCCGGTAGCTGGTGGTGAACCAGCGCAGAATCGCGAACACCACGACCACCGCGAGGATGCCGAGGCTCCAGAAGTGATTACCGCTCTGACTGCCGACGAAAAAAGACACCAGCAGAACAGGCAGGATCTTGACACCCTCGTTCACCGGATGCACCAACAGCATTCGCTTGTCCAAACGCAACCACGGCTGCTCTTCCTCGACGGCCAGCAGTTGCGCCTCTTCGTTGGAACCGTCCGCGGTCACGTTGCGTCACCGACCGTGCGCCCTGCGATGTCGGTGAGCCGGGCGACGGTGTCGTCGGCGACGCCCTGATCGAGCGCTGTGATCTTCACCGCTCCGGCGGAGGATGCCGTGGTGACAGTGACCGTGGCCAACCCGAGCAGCCGATCGAGCGGTCCACGCTCGGTGTCGACCGTCTGCACGCGCGAGATCGGAGCGATGCGTCGTTCCTGCGAGAGCCAGCCGGTGCGGGTGTAGACGGCGGTGTCGCTGATCTCCCAACGATGTACGCGGTACCGCCAGGCCGGCACGATGGCGATGTGCAGCGCGGCCACCACGGCCGAGACGACGAGGACGGTGACATGGGGCCACGACGTTCGATCCGTGTCGATCAGGGCCCAGACGATCTGGGCGATGAAGACCGGCAGCCACATCAGTCCGGCACTGAGGGCCCAGAGCAGGCGTGCTCGGGGAGACGGTCGCAACTGCGGATCGGTCATCGTTATCACGGGTACAAACCTAGAGGTGTCGTTTGCTGTCCACCACCCCGGTCGTGCGCCTTTTGCGCACCTCCAGGTACGCAAAAGGCGCACGACGGTGTACCGCGGGTGGCACGTGCGTACCACCGAGGCGCATGATCGACGGGTGACTTCTCTACCGGACTCCGCACCTGCCCCCTCTGCGATGCGACGAGTGCTGCGCCGCGCTCGCGATGGAGTGTCTCTGAACGTCGACGAAGCCACCGTGTTGCTGCACGCCCGCGGTGAGGATCTGACCGATCTGATGGCCTCGGCGTCGCGGGTGCGCGATGCCGGACTCGAATCTGCGGGCAGGCCGAAGACGGTGTCGTACTCGCGCAAGGTATTCGTCCCCATCACTCGGTTGTGCCGCGACAAATGTCACTACTGCACGTTCGTGACGGTGCCGGGCAAGCTCAAGGCCGCCGGTCACGGAATGTTCATGGACCCGGACGAGATCATCGACGTCGCCCGCAAGGGTGCCGCACTGGGGTGCAAGGAAGCTCTGTTCACGCTCGGTGACCGACCGGAGGAACGGTGGCCCGAGGCCAAGGAGTGGCTCGACTCCCGCGGCTACGATTCGACTCTCGATTACGTGCGCGCGATGTCGATTCGGGTGCTCGAGGAGACCGGCCTACTGCCGCACCTCAATCCCGGAGTGATGTCCTGGCAGGAGCTTTCGCGTCTCAAGCCGGTGGCACCGTCGATGGGGATGATGCTCGAGACCACCTCGCGACGGTTGTTCGAGGAGAAGGGGCAGGCGCATTACGGCAGCCCCGACAAGGACCCCGAGGTGCGGCTGCGGACCTTGACCGATGCGGGTCGACTCAATATCCCCTTCACGACGGGCATTCTCGTCGGTATCGGTGAGACGCTCCGCGACCGGGCAGAGTCGATCATGGCAATTCGTAAGGTGCACAAGTCGTTCGGGCACGTTCAGGAAATCATCGTGCAGAATTTCTTGGCGAAGTCCGATACCGCGATGCGGTCGGTGCCCGACGCGGGTTTGGAAGAATTCCTGGCGACCATCGCTGTGACGCGGATGGTGGTCGGCCCGTCGATGCGGATTCAGGCCCCGCCGAACCTGGTCGAACCAGAGGAAACCGCGGCGCTGCTCGGTGCAGGCGTAGACGACTGGGGCGGAGTGTCGCCGCTGACTCCCGATCACGTCAATCCGGAGCGGCCATGGCCGAATCTCGACACTCTCGCCGAGCTGTCGGCGACGGCCGGATACCGACTGGTGGAACGCACCGCGGCGCAGCCTCAGTACGTTCTCGCCGGCGCTCCCTGGATCGATCCCCGAATTTCGGCACACGTGCATGTATTGGCCGATCCCGATACCGGAATGGCTCGCGAGGGCGTGAACCCGACGGGTCTGCCGTGGCAGGAGCCGGACGAGCAGTGGGAGTCCTCGGGCCGGGTCGATCTGAACACCGAGATCGACACGCAGGGCCGCAACACCGAGACCCGTTCGGATCTGGCGAATGCGTTCGGTGACTGGGAGTCGATCCGTGAGCAAGTTCGCGACCTCGCAGGCCTCGAACGGGTGGACCGGGACGTGGTATCGGCCCTGACTGCAGCGGAGAAGGACCCGGCCGGTCTGTCCGACGAGCAGTATCTCGCACTGGCGACGGCCGAGGGGCCGGGGATGGATGCCGTCGCCGCGCTCGCGGACGATCTACGGAGACAGGTCAACGGAGACACCGTCACCTACGTGGTCAATCGCAACATCAATTTCACCAACATCTGCTACACCGGGTGCCGTTTCTGCGCGTTCGCGCAGCGCAAAGGCGACGCCGACGCGTTCACCCTCTCCACCACCGAGGTTGCCGATCGAGCGTGGGAGGCACACGTCGTCGGTGCCACCGAAGTGTGCATGCAGGGCGGAATCGACCCCGAGCTTCCGGTGACGGGCTACGCCGATCTGGTGCGGGCGGTGAAGGCTCGGGTGCCGTCGATGCACGTGCACGCCTTCTCGCCGATGGAGATCGTCAACGGAGCATCCCGCGGGGGACAGTCGATCCGCGAGTGGCTCACCGAGCTGCGGGCCGCCGGGTTGGATTCGATCCCCGGTACCGCCGCGGAGATCCTCGACGACGAGGTCCGGTGGGTACTGACGAAAGGCAAGTTGCCCGCTGCCGAGTGGATCGAAGTGATCACCACCGCCCACGAAGTGGGGCTGCGATCGAGCTCGACGATGATGTACGGCCATGTCGACAACCCGTCGCACTGGGTCGGTCACCTGAACGTGCTCAAGAAGATCCAGGACAAGACCGGAGGGTTCACGGAGTTCGTGCCGCTGCCGTTCGTGCACCAGTCCTCGCCGCTGTACCTGGCCGGTGCATCGAGGCCGGGTCCGACCAACCGGGACAACCGCGCAGTGCACGCCCTGGCGAGGATCATGCTGCACGGCCGGATCGACAACATTCAGACCTCATGGGTGAAATTGGGAATCACGGGTACACAAGCGATGCTGAACGGAGGCGCGAACGATCTGGGCGGGACCCTGATGGAGGAGACGATCTCACGAATGGCGGGTTCGCAGAACGGATCGGAGAAGACCGTCGCGGAACTGCACGAGATCGCCGACGGCATCGGCCGACCGGTTCGTCAGCGCACCACCACGTACGGCCCGGCCCCGGCGGTATCGGTGGTCGGTTCGATCTGACCCCCGGGTCCCTTCATCCGAAACGGAGCTTGTCTGACATGGACGACCGTCGAGTCGCCGCGGTATTGAGCAGTGCCGTCGCCATCATTGATCCCGTGCTGGACCTCCTCGCCGAGCGGGACCCGATCGGTCTCAAGGGGCGAACGTTTCGCGAATCCTCCGACGAGGATTCGACGCTGGACAACGTCATCGATTTTCTCGCGAAGGCCTTCGACACCACCGATTTTCCGGGAACCGCCGGGTGGGAGAAGCTCGACAGCGACGCCCGCTCGCAGTGGTGGGTCAATCGAATCGGGGCTCTGAACACTGTCGCAGTGGCGTTCCCCGGTGTGTTCGGCATTCTGGTCAATCGTCTGCCACTCCAGGACCTCCTCGGTTTCGCCAATCAGGCGATGGTGCTCGTCGCCGTGGCCCGTGAGTCCGGGGTGACCGACCGCGAGACGCATGTCGCATTGCTCGGATCGGTGCTGTGCAAGCGCGATCTGACGTCCATCTCAGACACCGCCCCGGAAAAGAAGGAGCAATCACCGACGTCGGGCCCGTTCGCGCTGCTGCGCGGAATGTGGCGGATCGCCAATGTGCTTCGTGACGTCGCTGGTGAGCTCGAGAAGCGGCCACACCCCCGTGGCTTCTACCGGGTGATCGGCGCAATCCCGCTCATCGGCGGTGTCGCCGGGTATCTCGGGGAGCGTGGGGCGCTCTCTCGTGCCGCCAAGCAGGGGCGGAAGTGGCTCGCCGCCCACCACCGGGATTCGGCATCGGTCGACAAGGACCTGCGGCGCTAGCGGGCCGGGGTGAGGTGAGGCCACCCTGGTCGGTTTGACCCAGGCTCGGACCGCGATACTAGGATGCTCAGGGCGCACGTGCGCCCACGAATCGATACAGGAGGGGAGAGCAGCAGTGACTTACTCGATTGCAGAACCGTGCGTAGATGTACTGGACAAAGCGTGCATCGAAGAGTGCCCGGTGGATTGCATCTACGAGGGTAACCGAATGCTGTACATCCACCCCGACGAATGCGTCGACTGCGGAGCCTGCGAGCCGGTGTGCCCCGTCGAGGCCATTTTCTACGAGGACGACGTGCCCGAGCAGTGGAGTGCCTACGTCGGTGCCAACGTCGACTTCTTCGACGACCTCGGGTCCCCGGGCGGCGCAGCGAAACTGGGAAAGACCGACTACGACCCGCCGTTCATCAAGGCTCTGCCTCCCATGGGCGAGAACTGACGACCTTGGCACGTAGAGCGGTGGCAGCGACGCTGCCCGATTTTCCCTGGGACTCGTTGACCGCCGCGAAGGAGAAGGCGTCGGCGCATCCGGACGGCATCGTCAATCTGTCCGTCGGTACGCCGGTGGACCCGGTGGCCGAGGTGATTCGGACCGCACTGAACTCGGTTGCGGGCGAACCCGGCTACCCCACCACCGTCGGTACCCCGGCGTTGCGGGAGACCGCGATCGCTGCGCTCGAGCGCCGTTACTCGATCACCGGACTGTCGCCGGACGCCGTACTTCCTGCCATCGGCACCAAGGAAATGATCGCCTGGTTGCCGACGCTGCTGGGCCTGGGAGCCGAGGACCTTGTCGTCATTCCCGAGCTGGCCTACCCCACGTACGAGGTGGGTGCACTGCTCGCCGGTGCGCGCATCCTGCGGGCGGACGGACTCAATCGCCTCGGCCCGGAGCGGGCGTCGCTGATCTTCGTCAACTCGCCGTCCAACCCGACGGGCAAGGTGCTCGGTGTCGACCACCTGCGCAAGGTCGTCGGATGGGCCCGCGAACGCGACGCCATCGTCGTCTCCGACGAGTGCTACCTGGGTCTGACCTGGGACGCCGACGCCGTATCCGTCCTCGATCCCCGCGTATGCGACGGTGATCACACGAACCTCCTTGCCGTGCATTCGCTTTCGAAGACCTCGAATCTCGCGAGCTACCGCGCCGGCTTCGTCACCGGGGACGCGTCCCTCGTCGCGGAGCTGCTCGAGGTACGCAAGCATGCGGGCATGATGGTGCCGCTGCCGATCCAAGCCGCCATGACTGCGGCCCTCGCTGACGACGAGCACGAGAACATCCAACGTGAGCGCTATCGGGCTCGGCGAACGGTGCTCAAGGCCGCCGTCGAAGCCGCCGGATTCACCGTCGACCACTCCGAGGCCGGGCTCTACCTGTGGGCAACCCGCAACGAGCCGTGCCGCGACACCGTCGACTGGCTCGCCGACCGCGGCATCCTCGCCGCCCCGGGAGAGTTCTACGGCCCCGACGGTGGACAGCACGTGCGTATCGCTCTGACGGCCGAGGACGAGCGCATCGAGGCTGCGGCTACTCGCCTGCGCGGGTAGTCGGGCGTCTCTGGTGCGCTGAGTGTCCACTATTTCCCACCGCTGACGGGATTCCGTGGCGCGGCGTGAACAGTGGACAGTGAAGTCAGTTGGACCCAGCTCGGGCTGGGTGTTCTCATGTACCCATGACCCCCACCCTGCTGCTCAGTTTCGCCGGCGTGTGTTTTCTGCTGGCTATCCTGCCCGGCCCCGATTCGTTTCTGGTGCTGCGCTACAGCATCGGCGGCCTCAAGCCCGGAATCGCCGCGGCAATGGGAGTCGCGATCGGCGGACTGTTCTGGGCCGTGTTGGTGGCGGTCGGTCTGGCGGCCATCGTCGAGCAGTCCGCGACGGCATATCGCATCGTCAAGGTTCTCGGCGGTTTGTATCTGCTGTACTTGGGCGTCATGGCTTTTCGAGCACGCAGGAAGAGCAAGGTGGCCGGTGAGCCGCTCGTCCCCGTCGCCGCATCCGCGTGGTCGGCATTCGGTGCCGGAGTCCTCTCCTGTGCGCTCAACCCCAAAGTGGGACTGTTCTACCTCGCGGTGGTGCCGCAGTTCCTCACCGTGGTCACCTTCGCCGGGGCGATGACACTCGGCCTGGTCGAGGTGCTGGTGGCCGCACTGGTGATGGGAGTCTTCTCCGTCGTCGCATCACGTGCGGTTGCTTTGCTGCGCAAGCCCTCCGTGTCCGAGTGGCTGGACCGCGTCAGTGCCGGATTCCTCGTTGCCCTCGGTATCGGAACGGTCGCGTCCGCGGCTTAGTCGACAACAGCAAGTAGGGGAAGGGGCCGGCATCACGTTTCACGACTGACGGGTACTGGGGCGCGGCCTAGATCTCGCACACGCGCGCGCACTTGCCATACGCGCGCAGAATCGTGACGCGAAACCGCTCGCGTTCAGCGAACGCGCGCGCGTGTGCGAGGACTGAGGGGCCGCGTGGATCACGGCTCTAGGTCTGCCTCGTTCACGTCCCAGCCGCCGCGTCTGATCCGCAGGATGTACACCAATTCGTTGCTACCGAAGGCCTCGACGGTCGTGAAGCGCTTCGGCTCGGTGTTGACCTCCGGGTTCCGGGCGTGGGCTTCCTCGTACAGTTGAGTGGCTCTCAGATCGGCCAACTCCACTCTCGTCCAGAAATCGTCGGACTGTACCGAGTAGACCAGCCGCGGCGCGCCGTCGGTGATGTGAGCTATGTCGATATCGTCGTCATCGGAGTCCTCGTCCTCGAGGTCCAGCTCGAGATCATCGTCGGAATCGTCGTCCTGCTCGGCGTCGGTTCCGATCAGATAGACACCCGCCTGCAGGTCACCGGCTGCGACCGTCATGTACTCGGCGTAGTCGCCGGTGTCGATTCCGTCCACGTCCATGTATGTACGGTAGCCATGTGCTGCTTCGTTCACTGAACCCACTCGCCGTTGCGCGGGGAGACGACATTCCCGACGCCATCACCATCGACGGGGTATCGCTCTCTCGCGCCGACATCCTGGGAGCCGCGACATCGGTTGCCGAACGGATCGCGCGGGCCGAGAGACTCGCGATCCATGCGACGCCGTCGGTGAAGACGGTGCTCGCGGTCGTCGGTGCCCTGATCGCCGGGGTCACCGTGGTGCCGGTTCCGCCGGACGCCGGTGTGGCAGAGCGCGAGCACATCCTGCGCGACTCGGGTGCGCAGGCCTGGCTCGGTGACACGCCGCCCGAGACCTCGGGGCTCGAGGTTCTGCCGGTGCGTCAACACGCACGCTCGTGGCACAGTTACGCCGAACCGCTGCCGACCGCAGTCGCATTCGTGCTCTACACCTCGGGCACTACCGGCCCGCCGAAGGGCGTGCTGATCTCCCGCAGTGCCATTGCTGCCGGCCTCGACGCGTTGGCCGAGGCATGGAACTGGACGTGGAAAGATACTGTGGTGCACGGTCTTCCGCTGTTCCACGTGCACGGATTGATCCTCGGCATGCTCGGCCCGCTGCGGTTCGGCAGCCCGCTGGTTCATACCGGAAAGCCGACCCCGGAGTTGTACGCGGCGGCGCGCGGTTCGCTCTACTTCGGTGTACCGACAGTCTGGTCGCGGGTGGCCGCCGACGAGGAATCGGCCCGCGCGCTCGCAGGTGCCCGGCTGCTCGTCTCGGGCAGTGCGCCGCTGCCCGTTCCGGTGTTCGAGAAGCTGCGCGAACTCACCGGCCAGGCCCCGGTCGAGCGCTACGGCATGAGCGAAACCCTCATCACCATCAGCACGCGCGCAGACGGGGAGCGTAGACCCGGCTCGGTGGGACTACCGCTGGCAGGAGTCGAAACGCGGCTGCGCGGCGAGAACGGTGAAATCCTGCCTCACGACGGCGAATCCATCGGCGCATTGCAGATCCGCTGCCCCATGCTGTTCGACGGCTACCTGAACAACCCGGAAGCGACGGCGAAGACCTTCACCGAGGACGGTTGGTTCGATACGGGCGATGTCGCCCTCGTCGAGCCCGACGGGTTCCATCGCATCGTCGGGCGCGCGTCGACGGATCTGATCAAGTCCGGTGGCTATCGCGTGGGCGCGGGTGAGATCGAGACGGTGCTACTGGGCCACCCGAGCGTCGATGAGGTCGCCGTCATCGGTGTGCCGGACGAGGATCTGGGCCAGCGCATCGTGGCGTTCGTCGTCGGTACCGGCATCGAGGACCAGGTGCTCATCGATCTGGTTGCCGGCGAGCTCTCGATCCACAAGCGGCCCCGCGAGATTCGCGTCGTCGATTCACTGCCGCGCAACGCCATGGGCAAGGTGCAGAAGAAACTGTTGGGCTGATCGTCGGGCGGGTGTGCGCGACTGTGACCTTCCTTGGTGACACACGCACACCCGCCTTCGGTACCGGCGGCGTGCTCGATTCCGCGATCGCATGAATCCGGCCGAATCCCACACGGGAGTGAGCGATTGGCGTCGTACCCGCGTTTTGTGGGTTCACGCTTTCAGTAGGCGACCACTGATGACGGTTGCCAGCCTGCGCGGGGCCAGGCGCACGCTGCCTGCGCTGATCTTGTTCGACAGGCCGGAGACGACGCTGGCCGGAGTGCGACGAGAATCCAACGCGCGCAACGCTGTCGAGACAACCTGTTCCGAGGTTTGAAAGTTGCCCACTGCTGCGTCCTCGGAACCGACGACGTCGAAGAACTCGGTACGCGTCGGGCCGGGGGAGAGCGCGAGTACTTTCAGTGGCGAGTTGCGGTGCTCGAATGCCAGAGCCTCGGTGAAGCTCAACACGAAGGCTTTCGTTGCCCCGTAGACGGCCATGTTGGGGGTGGGTTGGTACGCGGCGGTGCTCGCCACGTTGATCAGGGCACCGGTGAGGGTCGGCAGGAATGCGTGCGTCAAGTCGACCAGGGCGGTGACGTTGAGTGTGATCTCGGCAGCCAGGCGCTCTGCATCCTCGTCGGCGAACCGGCCGTGCGTTCCGAAGCCTGCGTTGTTGACGAGTGAAGTGGGTGTGATTCCTTTCTCGGCCAACGTGGTTCGTAGCTGCACCCCGACGCCCGGTACGCCCAGGTCCATCGCGACGACGGTGGCGGTGACGCCGTACTCGGCTTCGATTCGGCGAGCGAGTGCCTCGAGTCGATCGGCCCGCCTCGCCACGAGGACGACATTGTCGCCTCGTGCAGCGAACCGAGTGGCGAATTCCTCGCCGAGACCTGAACTTGCTCCGGTGATGAGCACTGTGGATGTCATGACTGCCAATGTAGGCAGTGTCATCATTGTTGTCAACGGCAACATCGCCTAGGGTGAATGCATGGCTACCCGGCGCTACCACCATGGCGACTTGCGGGCGGTACTTCTGGACGAGGCGGAGCGGAGCATCGCACGCGGCGGAGTCGAGGCACTCTCGCTCCGTCAGTTGGCCAGGGACGTCGGCGTCAGCCATGCGGCCCCTGCGCGTCACTTTCGCGACAAACAGGCGCTGCTGGATGCTTTGGCATTCAAAGGCTTTCAGGAATTGAATCGCCGAACGTTCGCGGCGGCATCGAGCCGAGGCGAGCTGATGTCTCGGTTCCGCGGTGTCGCCCGCGCCTACCTCGGGTTCGCCGTCGAGCACCCCGAATTACTGGACGTCATGTACAGCACCAAGCATCACCCCGATGCAAGCGAAGAACTGAAAGATGTAGCGCAGCAAAGTATGACGGCCACCGAGGCGCTGCTGAAAGATGCCATTGCCGCAGGTGTGATCACCGAAGCGCCGCCTGAGATGCTCGCTCGGGTAGCCTTCGCCAGCGTGCACGGCGTCGCGATGCTGGCCACCGGCGACCTGCTCGACGGTGTCCCGGCGGAGGACCTGCTCGACGCCACCGTCGACACCCTGCTGCGCGGGTTCACCTGATGTGGTCGTTCCGCAGGCTCCACTCCTGATGATCTGGTCGTTCCGCAGGCTCCACTCCTGATGATCTGGTCGTTCCGCAGGCTCCACTCCTGATGATCTGGTCGTTCCGCAGGCTCCACTCCTGATGATCTGGTCGTTCCGCAGGCTCCACTCCTGACTAGGTTGGGTGGCATGACCGAATACGACCTGCAACGCTTCGTCGACGCCCAGGATCCCGTCTGGACTGCGGTGACCAAGGAGCTGAAGGCGGGACGGAAGCAGACGCATTGGATGTGGTTCGTGTTCCCGCAGTTGGCAGGGTTGGGGCGTAGTGCCACCGCTCAACACTTCGGCATCGCTGATCTGACCGAGGCGCAGCTGTTCCTGTCCCACGAGGTGCTGGGGCCTCGCTTGCAGAAGGCAGCTCGGTTGACCGTGGGAATCGAGGGTCGGACGGTCGATGCGATTTTCGGCTATCCGGACAATCTGAAATTGCAGTCGTCCATGACGCTCTTCGCCGAAGCTACCAGCGGAACGTCCGTTTTCGACGAAGTGTTGCAGAAATATTTCGATGGCGAATCCGATGGTGCAACACTCGACTTGCTGGACGAGCGTTACCGATAGCATCGCTCCCATGACGACTCCACTCGCCGGATCCATCGCCTTCGTTCACGCCAGCTGGCACCTGGACATCGTCGACCGCGCGCGAGTGGGGTTCGCCGCCGAACTGGAGAAGCTCGGACAGGCCGAGACGCCCATCGACGTGTTCGAGGTGCCCGGAGCCTTCGAGATCCCGCTGCACGCCCAGCGGCTCGCCAGGACGGGCAAGTATGCCGCGATCGTCGCAGCCGCTCTGGTGGTGGACGGCGGGATCTATCGCCACGACTTCGTCGAAACGGCGGTGATCGACGGCCTGATGCGGGTGCAACTCGATACCGACGTGCCGGTGTTCTCGGTGGTGCTCACCCCTCATCATTTCCACGAACACGCCGACCACAAAGCCTTCTTCACTGCACACCTGGAAACCAAGGGTGCCGAGGCGGCCCGTGCAGTGGTGAAGACTGTGGCATCGCTGGGGACCATCGGCTGACGAACCGGGGTGGTCGATCCGAGATCCACAAGGATGGTTCGACGCCGTGGCCGATTGCAAGGTCCTGGACCACCGGGGACCGTCGTGACCGAGTACGAGGCATGATCATCGAGCGACGCTTACCACGAGCTACCGACAAGAACGTGCTGGCGAATAGTTGTGCAGGGCAATAGTTTTCGATTTGACGATCATTGCTACTCGAACACCAGTTCGATACAGTTGAGTCATGACGACCGAGATCTGGCAACTGAGCGAGGACCAACTCCTCGCCGACGCCGCCGCGGTCTCCCACCAGATCCAGTTGCTCGAAGCCCGCCGCATCGCTCTCGTCGCCGAGATCGACACCCGCGTCACCCGCGAGAAACTCGGCTTCCCCGGACCCGCCGGCTGGCTCACCTCCACCACCCTGCTCTCGCCGTCCAAAGCGAACAAGATTCTCGCCCTCGCCCGCGGACTGAAGAACTTCCCTGACATCGCCGACGCCGTCAACACCGGCGTCATGTCCATCGACCATGCCGCCCTGATCCTCGCCTTCGCCGAAACCCCACCCGAAGACCTCCCAC
>NZ_JABFAU010000010.1 GCF_017168335.1 Rhodococcus sp. KRD162
AGCGCGAACTCGCTGAGCAGGTAGCTGAACGCGCAGACGACCGTGCCGCCGGCGGCGATCGTGAACGCGACCTTGGGGATCGCCTGAGGGTCGATGATGCCGTCGATCGTGGTCAACAGGATCAACGCGCCGATCCACAGCGCTATCTGCATGCGGGTCAGGCGCCACGGCATTGCAAGAGTCGCAACCTGCTCGGATCGGGTGGGTCGGCGGTCCTCGATGCCCCACCGCAAGCTGCTCAGCGCACCCGTGGTGCCCCAGACGACGCCGACGAGGAACGCGAGAAAGACGTACACCGGGACGACGATGAAATTGACCCACCAATAACGATCCATGTCCAGGACGTCAGGACCTGGAACGACGACGCTGATCAGAACGCCCACGATCACAGCGCCGACCAGGTTGGACAGGACCAGGAAGACGGTCAGCAGCAGCTGAATTCGGATCCGTCGTCGACGTGGCGACTCGGAGGTGTCGCCGAGCAGTCGGGAACCCAGGGGAGCGGCAGATCGTCTCAATTGCGGCATGGTCGTCACAGACTAACGGGGCACCTGGCTTAAGGTGGTCGAGTGCGTCTAGTTATTGCTCGTTGCCAAGTCGATTACATCGGCCGCCTCACCGCACATCTACCGTCCGCGCGTCGCTTGCTTCTGGTCAAGTCCGACGGATCGGTCAGCGTGCACGCAGACGACCGGGCATACAAGCCACTCAATTGGATGTCTCCGCCCTGCTGGATGGTCGAGACCACCGAGGACGAGACGATCAACTGGGTTGTCACCAACAAGGCGGGAGAGGAACTCAGAATCTCCATCGACGAGGTCGAGCTCGATTCCAGTCACGAGCTCGGCATCGATCCGGGTCTGGTGAAAGACGGTGTCGAGGCCCATCTTCAAGAGTTGTTGGCCGAGCACGTCAGTACCCTCGGTGAGGGGTACACGCTCGTGCGCCGGGAGTACATGACCGCAATCGGACCGGTAGACCTGCTGTGCCGCAACGCAGATGGCGGAACCGTGGCCGTCGAGATCAAGCGACGTGGTGAGATCGACGGCGTCGAGCAGTTGACGCGGTACCTCGAGTTGCTCAACCGAGACCCGTTGCTGGCACCGGTCAGCGGAGTCTTTGCCGCCCAAGTCATCAAGCCGCAGGCGAAGACCCTGGCCACCGATCGTGGCATTCGTTGTCTCACACTCGACTACGACGTCCTACGAGGAACCGACAGCACCGAGTTCCGGTTGTTCTGACGACTCTCGGCACTACCCGGTCGTCTCCGCGGGCTCCACTGAAGGTGGTCGACGCGTTCTCTACACTGGACGGGTGCCTCGTCGTAATCTGCCCCGCAAAGCGAATCGGAGCGGCCACAATGATGTCGGTCCCGCTGCCGACTCGGTCTTGGGCGGCAACCGGACCGAGATCGGACCGGACGGGGACACGTACACCACGCGAATGATTCCGGGGGCCAAGGCTGTCAAGACGTATCGGTGCCCCGGCTGCGATCACGAGGTGCGGCCCGGGGTCGCACACGTTGTCGCGTGGCCCTCGGACGACTTCGGCGGAGCAGACAATCGTCGGCACTGGCACACCGGCTGTTGGTCCGGCCGAAACACGCGAGGCCTCACCCGCAGGTGGTCTTAGCGGGGAGTCCTCGCGTCGGGCGATATCTCAGGACGCGGAGTCGGCGGACTCCTTCTCCGTCGCCTTCTCTTTCTCGGCTTTTTCTGCCGCCTTCTCCTCTTCCTTCTTCAGGATCGCGGTCGGGTCCGGATTGTCGAGCAGTTCGCTTTCTCGGTTGACCGAAGCCAGCATGGCCGGAACCGAGTCGAGCTGGCCACGGATACCGAGCAGCTGCGCGAGAACTCGACTGCGCAGCACCCGCAGCTCCTCGGCCAGTTCCTTGGAATGGGCGATGCGTCGTTCTGCCTGCTCGCTGGCGGACTGAAGCCGCCGAGCAGCCTCGGTCGTCGCCTCCTCGATACGGCGGGCCGCGTCGGCCTTGCTCGACGCCTCGAGCTCTTCGAGCGCAGAGAGCACCTTGGTGCGGCGCTCGGCCATCGTGATCTCGAAGTCCTCCTGGACCTGGGTGCGCTTGGCCTCGGACTCCGCCGCCAGCTTGTCGCGTTCGGCCTGCGCGGCCTCGACGACGCGGGCTGCTTCGGTGCGTGCCTGAGCCATGGTCTGCTCGTGCTCGGTCTCGAGAGCCGTTCGACGTTCCTCGAGCTCTGCAACCAACGACTCGTGCCGACCACGCAGTCGCGCACTTTCTTGCTGCGCAACCGAAATCATTTCCTCGGACTCCGAGTGTGCCTTCGCACGTACCTCGGAGGCCTCGTCCGAGGCCAGGCGCAGCATGCGCGAAATGCGGTCGCTCATTCCCTCCGCAGTGGTGGGCGGAACCGACAGCCGATCGATGTCTTTACGCAGTTCGTCGATCTCGTCGCGTGCGTCGTCGAGTTGTTTGGCCAGATCACGAGCCTGAGCAGCGGCCGCATCGCGGTCGGCGGTGGTCAGGCGGAGCTCGGCGTCGAATCGTTCGAAGTAATTGGTTACTTCGTCGCGATCGAACCCCTTCCGGACGATGGAAAAGGGAAGTTGCACGGTAGGTGCGCGCTCATGATCGATGGCCATGGCCGACAATTTACCGGTGAGTCAAGTAGAGGGCCATACCGTCGATTCACCGAGATCGATCAGTGACCTTTGTGGTGGGGTTCGACCAGTTCGATCAGGACTCCGCCTGCGTCCTTGGGATGGACGAAGTTGATCCGAGAATCGGCGGTGCCGCGGCGCGGTGCGTCGTACAGCAACCGGACACCGCGGGCGCGCAACTCGGTCGAGATCTCGTCGATATCGGTGACGCGGTACGCAAGCTGCTGCAGACCCGGTCCGTTGCGACCGATGAACTTGGCGATCGTGGACGACTCGTCGATCGGCGCGAGCAACTGCAGGGCAGCAGACTGTTCGTTGGCTCCGGGGAAGGACAGCATCGCCTCGCGAACACCCTGTTCCTCGTTGATCTCCTCGTGTACTGCAACCATGCCGAGGTGGTCGGTGTACCAGGCGATGGCAGCATCGAGATCCGGCACCGCGATACCGACATGGTCGATAGCCGTCACCAGGTCGGAGCGGAGCGGAGCTCCCGTGTAAGACTGCGTGCTGGAGGTCATAGCCATGACGTTAGTGCCAGCTGCGTTTCGGTGCACCGCCCGGTCGGTACCGGTTCGGGGCGTCAGAACGTTGATCTCGACAAGGCCGTCTTCACACTCTCGGAGGAAATCGTGACCACAACAGTCATCGTTGCCGGCGCTCGCACGCCTGTCGGACGCTTTTCGGGCGCGCTCAAGGACTTCTCGGGATCCGACCTCGGTGGTATCGCCATCAAAGGTGCACTCGACAAGTCGGGTGTGGCACCGGATCAGATCGATTACGTCATCATGGGTCAGGTTCTCACCGCTGGAGCCGGCCAGATCCCGGCCCGACAGGCGGCCGTTGCGGCAGGCATTCCGATGAGTGTGCCTGCGCTGACGATCAACAAGGTGTGCCTGTCCGGCGTCGATGCCATTGCGCTGGCCGACCAGCTGATCCGGGCAGGAGAGTTCGAGATCATCGTCGCCGGTGGGCAGGAGTCGATGACCCAGGCTCCGCACATGCTCGAGAAGTCGCGTGCGGGATTCAAGTACGGCGACGTCACGATGCGTGATCACCTCGCCTACGACGGCCTCTACGACATCTTCACCGATCAGGCCATGGGAGCGCTGACCGAGCAGCGCAATCAGAACACCGAGGTCATCAGCCGCGAGGAGCAGGACACCTTCGCCGCCGCGTCGCACCAGAAGGCAGCCGCAGCCTGGAAGAACGGCGTCTTCGACAACGAGGTGGTCCCGGTATCGATTCCACAGCGCAAGGGTGAGCCGATCCAGTTCACCGCCGACGAAGGAATCCGCGCCGACACCACGGTCGACTCCCTCGGCAAGCTCCGCCCCGCGTTCGACAAGGCCGGTACCGTCACCGCCGGATCCGCATCACAGATTTCCGATGGTGCCGCCGCCGTCGTGGTGATGAGCAAGGAGAAGGCAGAGTCTCTGGGACTGACCTGGCTCGCCGAGATCGGTGCCCACGGAGTGGTCGCCGGTCCCGATTCGACACTGCAGTCGCAGCCGGCCCGCGCCATCGCCAAGGCGTGCGAGAAGGACGGCATCGACCCGAAGGACCTCGACGTCGTCGAGATCAACGAGGCGTTCGCCGCAGTTGGAATGGCGTCGACGCGTGAGCTCGGCATCGATCCGGAAATCGTCAACGTCAACGGTGGCGCGATCTCGATCGGTCATCCCCTCGGTATGTCGGGAGCTCGAATCGCGCTGCATCTGGCCCTCGAGCTGCAGCGACGCGGCGGCGGAGTCGGCGCAGCCGCACTGTGCGGTGGCGGTGGACAGGGCGACGCCCTCATCGTTCGAGTACCGAAGCAATAGGACTCGTAGTGGCTCTGGAGAGGAACTGAGACCAGAGCCACTACGTTCTGTCGTAGCAAACCGGGCACAATAGCGGGCATGACCAACTTCTTCGACCTGAGCAGCACGGCCAAGCGCTTCCGTTTCATCGCCGTCCTGGAAGCCTTCACCTGGCTCGGACTGCTGATCGGAATGGCGTTCAAATACTTCCCGGCCGACGGCAACGAGATCGGGGTGAAGATTTTCGGCCCCATCCACGGTGCCGTGTTCCTCGTGTACCTGGCTGTAGCGGTACTGACCGCGGTGAAGCTGAAGTGGGACGTCAAGGCAATCCTGCTGGCGCTCGTCGCGGCATTCCCCCCGTTCGGCACGGTGGTCTTCGAGATCTGGGCAGCGCGCACGGGTCGTCTTGCGGAGCTGAGCACGAGAGGCTCCGCAGCCGGGGCGAAGGTTCTGTCGTGACCTACAGCGCCGCCCGCCAGTGGATGACGTATCGCGTTAGTGACAAACTGTAGGGCGTGACTCGACCCGGTTCCCGTCCTCCCGTCCGCCCCTCTGCCGTTCCCGCCTCCATTGCCGGTGCTGTCGACCTATCGGTTCTCAAGGACCGGCCGGCACCTGCTTCACAGGCCGAATCGGGCGGCGATACCGGAGAATTGGCCCCGATCGTCGACGTCAGCGCAGCAACGTTCGAAGCCGAGGTTCTGCAGCGATCGACTCAGGTTCCGGTGATCGTGGACCTGGGTTCTGCCCGGTCGCCTCAGTCCCAGGCGTTGACGCGTCAGCTCGGACAGCTGGCTGTGGAGGCTGCGGGTACGTGGGTGCTCGCGCGGGTCGACGTGGACTCCAATCCTCAGATCGCGCAGGCGTTCGGCGTACAGGCCATTCCGACGGTGGTTGCCGTTGCGGCCGGCCAGCCGCTGGCGGATTTCCAAGGCACGCAGTCCGATGAGCAGTTGCGTCAGTGGCTGCAGGCTGTCGAGCAGGCGACTGCAGGCAAGCTCACCGGCCCACCCGGGGCGGCTGCCGCAGAACCGGAACCCGAGGTCGAGGATCCGAGGATCGTTGCAGCCGAAGAAGCCATCGACGAGGGTGACTTCGACAAGGCAGAAGCTGCCTACCAGGCGATCATCGACGCCGAGCCGAAGAACACCGAGGCCGTCGCCGCATTGCGCCAGGTCAAGTTCCTCGCACGTGTGCAGAACCTGGCACCGGACGCGATTGCACTCGCCGACGCCGATGCCGGAAACGTACAGGCCCGGATCGATGCAGCGGACGCCGAGATGGCTGCTCAGCAACCGGAGCAGGCCTTCGCTCGTCTGATCGACGGAATCAAGATCAGCGCAGGCGACGACCGAACTGCGCTGCGCACTCGTCTGCTCGAGTTGTTCGAGTTGTTCGACTCGGCCGATCCGCTGGTGGTCTCCGCGCGGCGCAAGCTCGCGTCCGCCCTGTACTGACATGGGGCTCAGCTGTAGCGGGCGTCGCACCGTTGTTTGCCGCCGAGCACTCCCGAACGGAATGCATCGACTCGGGAGAATCCCGACGGCAGCGTCGTACCGTTGACGTCGCTGGCGGCGAGGCCGTCGCTGAGCAGGCCTGATACGGCTTCGTCCAGATCGCCGGGGGAGAGCCAGACCTCGAGGTCGGTGGTTCCGCTCTCGACGCTCATCGCCGAGGTGATCACTCCGGACAGGCAGGCCGAGCGTAGGGCGGCCTGCGGATCGTCGAGCGTCTGGCCTGCTTCCTTCTGCACCGCGAGCGTGTAGCGCGAAGCGAAGAGCACGTAGGCGCTGTAGTCGCCGGAGACGTTGAGCGGCAGGATGTCTCCGCGCTGCGGGGTCTCGGGCATTCCCTGCTCGGCGAGGTCCGCCACGTCGACGCCGATGGTGTTGCTCGACGGGCAGTACGAGACCGGCGCGGTGGCTTTGGCATCGGCGCACCCGAGGTCTGCGCCCGAGTAGTCGACGATCGGCGGATCGGCCACGGGCAGCACCGTCTCGAATGATCGGGTGAACGCATCAAGGGAGTCCTCGGTGACCGGAAGCTCGCCGGAGTCGTCGGGGTCGCTGAACTTCTGCGGCAACGATGCTCGACGCGCATCGATCTCGTCCTCGTCGATTCCGGTGCAGGCCCCCGCACCGTCGGTGAAGCCGATCTGCACGGCGGTGACCCGCTCGAAAGCCGAGCCGTGTACCGATTCCGGATCGTTGGGATCGACATCGCGCACTGCAACGGTCGCGGCGAGAACGCCGTTGAGGCCGTCCGAGGTGTTGATGGTGAAGTGGGGCGCGTCGTCCTCTGCGACGTGCCGGATGAACGCGCCGGCGAAGCAGTCGGCCTGTTGCTCGGCCACGATCGTCGGGGTGTCGTCACCGACGAGTCCCGATTGATGCTGAATAGCGTGGCCGTATTCGTGGGCGATGACCATCACCACCGACATCGGTCCGAATGCGTCGACCAGTGCCGGGAGCAGGATGGTGCGGTCCCACCCGATCGAATCATCGCGGGTGCAGTACGCGGCGTTGGGGATGCCGCCGGTCCGATCGCCGCAGAACCTGATGCCCGATCCCTCGTCCTGGGATGCGTCCCAGGAGATCAAGGTCGAGATCGGCGTGAACGAGCCCTTGAAGATGAGGGGGTACTGCTCGGCCCAGAATTGTTCGAGGTCGTCGATCGCATTGGTGGCGAGGAGATCGGAGTAGGTGCCCTCGGCATTCTCCACGGTGATCGTCGAATCGGGGATACCAGGACGGGGCCCACTCGGTCCGCTGGTGACCGGAAGTCCGGCGACGGTGAACGGGTTCTCGTAGATCGACACCGCAGTGCCGCCGACGGTCTGTGCGCATGAGGAAAGCAGGAGTAATCCGGCTGTGGCGGCCGCGGCCAGTAGTCGGGGTATGCGGCCGCCACTCATCTATCGCTCCAGTTTTATCCAGATCGCCCCGTTGGCAGGAAGTACGACCTGGCTGGAAGCAGGTCGTCCGTGCCACGAGTGCGATGTTGCCGTCACTTCACCGAGGTTGCCCATCCCGGCGCCGCCGTACTCTGTCGCATCGGTGTTGAGGATCTCGATCCAACGGCCGGGTTCCGGTAGTCCCACACGATAGCTGCCGTGCTCGGAACCAGAGAAGTTGAAAATACACGCGATGACCGAACCGTCGGAGCCGTACCGAAGAAAGCTCAACACGTTGTTCTCGGTGTCGTTGGCGTCGATCCAGGAGTATCCACTGGGCGAGGTGTCGAGTGTCCACAGAGCCGGATGCGAGCGGTACGTCGTATTGAGATCGGCAACAAGGGATTTGACGCCGCGGTGCAGGGGCTCGTCGTCGATCTGGGACCAGTCGAGGCCGCGTTCCTCCGACCACTCTCGGGTCTGCCCGAACTCCTGGCCCATGAACAGCAGCTGCTTGCCCGGGTGGGCCCACATGTAGGCGAGCATCCCGCGCAACCCTGCGGCCTTGGCGTAGTCGTCACCGGGCATCCGAGTCCACAGCGTTCCCTTGCCGTGCACCACCTCGTCATGGCTGATCGGGAGCAGGTAGTTCTCACTCCATGCGTAGACGAGAGAGAACGTGATCTCGTGGTGGTGGTAGCTGCGATGGATCGGATCACGCCCGAGGAATCCGAGAGTGTCGTGCATCCAGCCCATGTTCCACTTCATGTTGAAGCCGAGCCCGCCGACGTTGGTGGGGCGGGTGACACCGGGCCATGCCGTGGACTCCTCGGCGACGGTGACGACGCCGCGGTGCTTCTTGTGCACCGTCGCGTTCATCTCCTGGAGAAAAGCGACGGCCTCGAGATTCTCTCGGCCACCGTAGATGTTCGGCGACCAGCCGCCCTCGGGGCGGGAGTAATCGAGGTACAGCATCGAGGCCACGGCGTCGACGCGGAGCCCGTCGATGTGGAACTCGTCGATCCAGTACAGCGCGTTCGCGACAAGGAAGTTCCGGACCTCGCGGCGTCCGAAGTCGAACACCAGAGTGCCCCAGTCGAGTTGTTCGCCGCGTTGCGGGTCGCCGTGCTCGTAGAGCGGGCCGCCGTCGAAGCGAGCGAGGGCCCACTCGTCCTTGGGGAAATGGGCGGGCACCCAGTCGACGATGACGCCAACCCCGGCACTGTGGAGATGGTCGACGAAGTAGCGGAAGTCGTCGGGGCTGCCGAATCGCGATGTCGGTGCGTAGTAGGAGGTCACCTGGTAACCCCAGGATCCGCCGAACGGATGCTCGGCAACCGGAAGCAGCTCCACGTGGGTGAAGCCGGTCTCGGTGACGTATTCGGCGAGCTGCTCGGCGAGCTCCCGGTATCCCAGGCCCGGTCGCCAGGACGCGAGGTGGACCTCGTACACGCTCATCGGAGCCTGCGTCGGCTCGATTCCAGCCCTGGTATCGAGCCACTTCTCGTCGTTCCAGGTGTACGACGACGCAGTGACCACCGATGCGGTGGACGGCGGTACCTCGGTGGCGAAGGCCATCGGGTCGGCCTTGTCCTTGACCGAACCGTCTGCGCCGTGAACGCGGAATTTGTAGAGCGCACCCGGCGCGATGTCGGGCACGAACAGCTCCCACACGCCGGTCGAACCCAGGACGCGCATCGGCCAGCTCCGGCCGGTCCAGCCGTCGAAGTCGCCCACGAGCGTGACGCCCTTCGCCGCCGGTGCCCACACCGCGAACGATGTGCCGGTCACCGGACCGTCCGGCGTCGCGTACGACTGCTGATGTGCGCCGAGGATGTCCCACAGTCTCTCGTGCCTGCCCTCGCCGAACAGGTGCAGATCGAGTTCGCCGAGAGTGGGCAGGAACCGGTAGCCGTCGGCGGACTCGGAGACGTGCCCACCGGGCCAGGTGACGACCAGGCGGTAGTCGATCAGGTCCTCGACCGGAATCTCGGCAGAGAAGAGCCCGTGCGCAACGTGAGTCAACTCGTAGTCGACGCCGCCGACTCGAGCGAGGACCTTCTCGGCGTCGGGTTTGAGGGCGCGGATCGCGGTGCCGCCGGGCACCGGATGGGCACCGAGTACGGAATGCGGGTTGTAGTGGCGGCCCGCACCGATGAGTTCGAGATCGTTCTCGGACGGGGCTGCGACGGTGTCTTTCGGCGTCGACGGATTCTCGGTCACGTTGAATCCACTCACTTTCGGTTGCCGCGGTAGGCCAGTTCGATTCGTGCCGGGTACGGGATGTGGGGGAGGGCGAAGATGTGCGCCACCGATGTCCAGGGCTCGAGCCGGACGAAATTGGTGTGGCCCCAGTCGTAGTGGGTCCCGCTCACTTCGTCCTTGATGGTGAGGGTGTCCTGCCAATCGTGGCCGAGCGCAGGCATGTCCAGGTGAATGGTGCCTTCCTCGGCTCCGAACGGGTTGAGGTTGATCACCACCAGAATCGAGTCACCGGTCTGCGGATCGAACTTCGAGTAGGCGATCAGCGCGTCGTTGTCGATGTTGTGGAAGTGGATGTTGCGCAGTTGCTGCAACGCCGGGTGCGCCCGCCGGATCGCGTTCAGCGTGGTGATCCAGGGCTCGAGTGATTCTCCTCGAGCACGCGCGCCCTCGAAGTCACGTGGCCGCAACTGATACTTCTCCGAGTCCAGGTACTCCTCGCTGCCTTCACGCACCGCCTGGTGCTCGAACAGCTCGTAGCCCGAGTAGACACCCCACGTCGGTGACATGGTTGCCGCCAGAGCTGCTCGTAGAGCGAACATTCCGGGTCCGCCGTGCTGCAGACTCTCGTGCAGGATGTCCGGGGTGTTGACGAACAGGTTGGGTCGCGCATCGTCGGCACGCCGGGCGTGCTCCTCGGCGAACTCGGTCAGCTCCCACTTGGCCGTCCGCCAGGTGAAATACGTGTACGACTGGGTGAAACCGCGCTGCGCCAGACCGTACATGCGCGCCGGCCTCGTGAACGCCTCGGCAAGGAAAAGCACGTCCGGGTCGGTTTTCTTGACCTCGGCGATCAGCCATTCCCAGAAGTCCGGTGGCTTGGTGTGCGGGTTGTCCACTCTGAAGACGTCGACTCCCAGCGAGATCCAATACCGGACCACGCGGAGGACTTCCTCGTAGATGCCGCGTCGGTCGTTGTCGAAGTTGACCGGATAGATGTCCTGGTACTTCTTCGGTGGATTCTCGGCGTACGCGATCGTGCCGTCGGGTAGAACCGTGAACCACTCGGGATGCGTTGCAGCCCATGGATGGTCGGGCGCTGCCTGCAGGGCGAGGTCGAGCGCGACCTCGAGGCCGTGCTCGCGTGCGGCATCGACGAACCCGCGAAAATCGGCCTCGGTTCCCAACTCGGGATGGATGGCGTCGTGGCCGCCGTCCTTCGATCCGATCGCCCACGGTGAACCGACGTCCTCGGGTCCTGGAGTCAACGTGTTGTTCGGACCCTTGCGGTTGATGGTGCCGATCGGGTGAATGGGTGGGAGGTAGACGATGTCGAATCCCATGCGGGCAATACGAGGAAGCTGCTCGATCGAAGTGGTGAACGTGCCGTGCCGTGGTGAGCCGTCCTCGTTCCACCCGCCCGTCGACCGAGGGAAGAACTCGTACCAGGCCCCGTTGAGCGCGCGAGTGCGGTCAACCCAGATGTTGACCGCCCGTGATCGGGTCACCAGCTCGCGCAGTGGATGGACGAACAACAATTCGGCGACCGACGGTGCGAACGCCGAGGAGACCCGGGCCGGCAGCGGACGATCGGTGTCGCGCAGTGCACCGGCCACGTCGGCCAGCATCTGCCTGCTCTCGGCAGGAACGCCGGTGGCAGCTCGCAGAAACAGGCGCGCCCCGATCTCGAGATCGTTCGCGAGCTCGTGCGCACTCTGACCAACACCCAGTTTTGCTTCCACGGCATGACGCCACGTGCTGATCGGATCGCTCCACGCTTCGATACGGCAAATCCAGTAGCCCGGCCGAGACGGGACGAACACGGCGTCGAACGAGTCCGGCTCGCGGCCGGGCGTCATCGGGATTCGTTCGAGCTTGCCTCCCGGTCCGCGCACCGACAGCGTTGCCGCGACTGCGTCATGACCTTCGCGCCAGACATCGGCGGAGACCGGAAAAGTCTCGCCCACCACCGCTTTCGCGGGGTACTTTCCAGTCGTCGTATCTGGAAGGACATTGTCGATACCAAGTCGACCTGTCACTTCACACTCCATTCTTCGCTAGAGGTCTGGCTGCGCGGGCGCAACCTCTGATCGAACCGATACTGGTGTGCTTCTACTCGTCAACCGTAATGCAGCCGCGCAGATGGCGCGTGCGCCGACCGATACTGCCCACGACCGGCCCCGCGGAGCAGATTTCGTCGAGCCGCCCATCGGCACAGGTGTCCGTGGGTAGTGTTCGATCCTGTGAAAGCTTTGCGCCGATTCACCGTCCGAGCCCACCTTCCCGCCCGCCTGAATGCCCTCGCCGAGCTCTCGACAAACCTCAGGTGGTCGTGGCACCCGTCGACGCAGGACCTGTTCGAGCACATCGATCCGCTGTTGTGGACCGAACTCGAACGCGATCCGGTGGCCGTGCTCGGAGCCGTCGCGCCGGCGAGGCTGGAGGAACTCGCAGCCGACGATCGGTTTCTCGACGAGTTGGATGCGGCCGAGACGGACTTGCACGACTACCTCGCGCGCCCGCTGTGGTACCAGAACGAGTTGTCCGCGGGGCGGGCCTTGCCGTCGGGCATCGGGTATTTCTCGATGGAGTTCGGCGTCACCGAAGTGTTGCCGAACTACTCCGGCGGACTCGGCATCCTGGCCGGCGACCACCTCAAGGCCGCTTCGGACCTGGGATTGCCGTTGATCGGCGTCGGGTTGCTGTATCGCTCGGGTTATTTTCGGCAGTCCTTGACAGCGGACGGTTGGCAGGCCGAGCGCTACCCGTCCCTCGATCCGCACGGTCTACCGCTGAGGTTGCTCACCGACGACGCGGATTCGCCGGTGCTGATACACGTGTCGATGCCGGGATCTCGGGTGCTTCGGGCTCGGGTCTGGATCGCCCAGGTGGGACGGGTGCCGCTGCTGTTGCTCGACTCCGACATCGCCGACAACGACCCGGAATTGCGTGGGGTGACCGACAGGTTGTACGGCGGCGACCAAGACCACAGGATCAAGCAGGAGATTCTCGCCGGTGTCGGCGGCGTGCGAGCGATCCGTGCCTACACCCACGCGCACGGATTGCCCGATCCCGAGGTGTTCCACATGAACGAGGGCCACGCGGGCTTCCTCGGACTCGAACGCATTCGAGAGCTGGTCACCGCGGGAGCATTGGACTTCGACTCGGCACTGGCCGCGGTGCGAGCGGGCACCGTCTTCACCACACACACTCCCGTCCCTGCCGGAATCGACCGATTTCCCGCCGACCTCGTGCGGCACTACTTCGGCAGCCCCGACGGCGGCTCGGACTCCGCATTGCTGCCGGGGCTACCGATGGACCGAGTTCTCGAACTCGGCAGCGAGAGCGACGCCTCGGTGTTCAACATGGCGCACATGGGGTTGCGCCTGGGACAACGGGCCAACGGGGTATCGAAACTGCACGGCATCGTCAGCCGGGAGATGTTCAACGACCTGTGGCAGGGATTCGACGCCTGCGAGGTGCCGATCGGTTCGGTGACCAATGGAGTGCATGCGCCCACGTGGGCTGCTCGGCAGTGGGCCGACAGTGAACGGGGCGGCGGGCCGATGACCTCGGATCAGGTGTGGTCCACTCGCAATGCCCTGCGCGCGCAACTGGTGGACGAGGTGCGGCGTCGAGTGCGGCGCTCCGCCCTCGAACGTGGCTCGACCGAAGCCGAGATCAGTTGGACCGCAAATGTATTCGACCCGAACGTGCTGACCGTCGGATTTGCGCGACGAGTACCGACGTACAAGCGACTGACCCTGATGCTGCGCGAACCCGAGCGTCTTCGGGCCATGTTGCTGGACCCGGAACGTCCGGTGCAGCTGGTGGTCGCAGGAAAATCCCATCCCGCCGACGACGGTGGGAAGGCGCTCATTCAGCAGATCGTCAGATTCGCCGACCAGGCCGAGGTTCGGCATCGCATCGTATTCTTGCCCGATTACGACATGTCCATGGCGCGCTTCTTGTACTGGGGGTGCGACGTGTGGCTGAACAATCCGTTGCGACCGCTCGAAGCCTGCGGCACCTCGGGGATGAAGTCGGCTCTCAACGGAGGCTTGAACCTGTCGATCCGCGACGGGTGGTGGGACGAGATGTACGACGGCGACAACGGGTGGGCGATACCCACGGCCGACGGCGTGACCGATGACAATCGCCGCGACGATCTCGAAGCAGCGGCACTCTACGAGTTGCTCGAGCAGGCAGTGCTGCCCAAGTTCTACGACCGCGGTGAGGACGGTGTGCCCAGTCGCTGGATCGAGATGGTGCGGCACACCCTCGAAAAACTCGGTCCCGAGGTGCTGGCATCGAGGATGGTTCAGGACTACACGCTCGGCTACTACGCACCCGCCGCTGTGTCCGCGCGCTCGTCGGCGGCCGACGGTCACCGAGGTGCCGCGGACGTGGCGTCCTTCCGTCGTCGTGTCGAACAAGCATGGGGCGCAGTGAAAGTGACCCGAGTCGACAGCGAAGGCCTACCGGACACGCCGGTGATCGGTGCGGAGCTGGTGCTGCGCGCACACGTCGACCTGGGCGGCCTGGCCGCGGAGGACGTCGTGGTGCAGGCGGTGGTGGGCCGCGCCGACGACGAGGAGAACCTCACCGATATCGCGGCGACGGCCATGGCGCACGTGGGAACGGAGGGCGGCGAGCACGTCTACTCCGGAAAGACGCGGCTACCGCACAGCGGCGCAGTCGGCTACACGGTGCGAGTGTTACCCCATCACGCCGGCCTCGCCTCGGACGCAGAGCTTGGTCTGGTAGCGACCCCGTAGTACGTCTCGCTACTTTCCTGCGAGACGGGTGAGTGCTTTGCGGACCACGTCCGGATCCGAGGTCTCCCAGAACGGCGGCAGCGAGGCACGCAGGTATCCGCCGTAGCGCGCAGTGGCGAGGCGTGAATCGAGCACGGCGACAACCCCCTTGTCGTCGACGCTGCGGAGCAACCGGCCCACGCCCTGCGCTAACAACAGGGCCGCGTGGTTGGCAGCGACCGCGAGAAACCCGTTGCCGCCACGGGATTCGACGGCCTGCTGCCGGGCGACGAGCAGTGGGTCGTCCGGCCGGGGGAACGGGATTCGATCCAAAATCACCAAACTCAGCGACGGACCGGGCACATCGACGCCCTGCCACAGCGACAACGTCCCGAAGAGCGAGGTGGCCTCGTCGTCCGCGAACTTCTGCACCAGTGCGCCGGTGGAGTCCTCGCCCTGACACAGAATCGGCGTGTCGAGGCGCTCTCGCATTTCCTCCGCCGCCGCCTTGGCGGCGCGCATGGACGAGAAGAGCCCGAGCGTGCGGCCTCCCGCAGCACCGACCAAAGACTCGATCTCGTCGAGGTACGACGCAGACAGGCCGTCGCGTCCCGGCGCTGCGAGATGCTTGGCGATGTACATGATCCCCGCCCGGGCGTGATCGAACGGCGATCCGACGTCGAGCGAGTTCCAGCGAATCGATCCGCTGTCGGACGGCGGCTCGACGCCGGAGGCCATCGCAGTATCGCTGCGGGAGGGCTTCTCGGCAGGCAGACCCCAATTGACAGCCAACCCGTCGAACGATCCACCGACGGTCAGCGTCGCGGAGGTGAGTACCACGGTGGATTCGGCGAACAGCCGCGCTCTCAGTAGACCGCCTACCGACAGAGGCGCGATGCGGACGGTGCGTTTGACGTTGCCGCGGAAGTCGTCGACGGCATGCCATACGACGTCCTTGCGTTTGGCCGGATCGGGTTCGTCGAAGGCCGTCAGAACGCGGACCGCGCTGTCGTGTACCTCGTCGACCGCGACGAGTGCGGCGCTGCGAGCCGCGGCGGCCTCGGGGTCGCTGGCGGCCATCCCCTGCTTGTTCGGACCGATTGCGGTGCGCACCGCCCACGCGGCGTCGCGGATGGACGCGAGCGCGGGCCCGACGCCGTCGGGCAGAGACTGCCATCGGCTCGGCGGCAGATCGTCGAGGATCGCGGCCCAGTTCTCGGCGGCGCCTTCGAGTTGGTCGACGGTCTCCTCTTCGATCAGTTTGGCGCTGCGCCGCGCCGCAGCTGTGACGGTGGCAGCCGAAAGCTCCTCCGTGGCAACTCCGGTCACTCGATCGACCAGTTCGTGAGCTTCGTCGACGACAACGACGTCGTGCTCGGGCAAGATCTGGATTCCGGTGATCGCGTCGATTGCGAGCAGGGCATGGTTGGTCACCACGACGTCGACCTGTGCGGCCTCGGTGCGGGCGCGCTCGGCGAAGCAATCCTCGCCGACGGGGCACCGCGACTTGCCCAGGCATTCGCGGGCCGTGACGCTGACCTGACGCCAGGCCTGATCGCTCACGCCGGGCACCACGTCGTCGCGGTCACCGGTCTCGGTCTCGGACGACCACTTCGTCAGTCGCACCACCTCGCGTCCCATCCGCGACACGGCGAACGGATCGAACAATTCGGCGTCCGGCGCTTCCTGCGCTGCGCCGGTATGAATCTTGTTCATGCACAAATAGTTGTTGCGGCCCTTGAGGATCGCGAACTTCGGCCGACGGCCGAGGGCCTCGGTCAACGCATCGGACAAGCGTGGCAGATCGCGGTCGACCAACTGCCGCTGCAACGCGATGGTGGCCGTGGAGACGATGACGGTCTTCCCCGATTCGACCGCGTGCCGAATGCTCGGCACGAGGTAGGCGAGCGACTTGCCGGTGCCCGTGCCTGCCTGCACAGCGAGGTGCTCGCCGGTATCGATCGAATGCGCCACCGCCGAGGCCATCGTCAGCTGATTGCTACGTTCCTTGCCGCCGAGCGAGTGCACCGCAACCTGCAGGAGCGCGGGAACAGTAGGTAACTCGGTCTTCGACGGCACCGAAGCAGACTACTGCCGATGGCCCGCCGGGCTCGGCACCGACACCGCCGCTACCCCTCCACGAAGCGGGTGGGTATCGCCGGTTCGCCCTGAGAGAGCTTCAGGCCCTCCCACGGCAGGCTGACGAGGCGTCGAGCAAGGAGGTCGCGACCGTCGGCCAGCGTCGGGAGGTCGGCAACTGCCTCGCCCCCGCGAATCAGCGGCGTGGTCAACGTCTCGGCCGTCAGATCGCCGTCGACGGTAGGGGGAGCGCCGAAGGGGTGCACTATCTCTTCGACCGCGGTGCCGGTGGGGCGGGCGGTGCGTAGCGCCGCTTTGGTGCCACCACGAGACTCTTTGTGACTGCTGCGCTTGGCCACCGGAATTCCGTCGACGGTGACCAGCTTGTAGACCATCCCTGCCGTCGGTGCACCAGACCCGGTGACCAGGGACGTCCCGACACCGTAGGAATCGACCGGCTCCGCGCGCAGTGCCGCGATGGCGTACTCGTCGAGATCTCCTGACACGACGATTTTCGTCTCGGTCGCCCCCAGCGCGTCCAGCTGGTCGCGAACCTGGCGCGCGAGCACACCGAGGTCGCCGGAGTCGATGCGCACCCCGCCGAGTCCTGGCCCGGCCACCTCGATGGCGTTCGCAACGCCCTGGGTGATGTCGTAGGTGTCGACGAGCAGGGTGGTGCCCACCCCGAGCGCACGTACCTGCGCTGCGAACGCGGCCCGTTCGTCCGGGCCGTCGGCGGTGGTGTGCAGCAGCGTGAAGGAGTGGGCCGAGGTTCCCGCTCCCGGGACGCCGTGTCTACGGACCGCCTCGAGGTTGGACGTCGCGGTGAAGCCCGCGAGATACGCCGCCCGAGAGGCGGCCACCGCTGCTTCCTCGTGGGTGCGACGCGACCCCATCTCGATGATCGACCGGGGCTTTGCGGACGCCACCATCCGTGCTGCCGCGGACGCGATCGCACTGTCGTGATTGAGAATGGACAGCACCAGGGTTTCCAGAACGACGCACTCGGCGAAGGTGCCGCGGACGGTCAGCACCGGGGATCCGGGGAAGTACAGCTCGCCCTCGCGATAACCGTCGACATCGCCGGTGAAGCGGTAGTTGCGGAGCCACTCGACGGTATCGGCGTCGAGGAACTCGGACACCACTCGCAGCTCGTCCGGGCCGAATCGGAAGCGGGCTATCGCGTCGAGTATCCGGCCGGTGCCTGCCAGGACGCCGTACCTGCGGCCTCCTGGCAGCCTCCGTGCGAACACCTCGAAGCTGCACATGCGATCGGCGTAGCTGCTGGCCAGCGCAGCCGACAGCATCGTGTACTCGTACTGATCGGTCAGCAGCGCGGTGCTGGGGGTGTCGCCGGAAGTGCCGTGATCTGTGGTCGCGTCGTTGCTCACCACGCCCACACTACGAGCGTAGGGGCGAGCGTGGGACGCTGGCCCGATACGCCGTACCCTGTTGCCATGCCTTGGTTGACGGTGGATGGATCGCTTCTGTCCGTGGACGGCGTCTCGGCAGGTCAGGTGGTGGCGGCGTCACCACAAGCGGTTCCGGCGCAGACCGAGGCCGTGGCTGCCGACGAAGCCCACGACACCCCCTGGGTGACGATCGTGTGGGACGACCCGGTCAACCTGATGCATTACGTGACCTACGTGTTCCAGAAGCTCTTCGGTTACAGCAAGGCCAAGGCCACCGAGCTGATGATGCAGGTGCACTCCGAGGGCAAGGCCGTCGTGTCGAGCGGCGAGCGCGACGCGATGGAGAACGATGTTCGACGGCTGCACGCGGCAGGCCTGTGGGCCACCATGCAGCAGGACAAGTAGCCAGCAGCTCACCACCGCTTCTTCAGAGAAGGACACCAGCAACAGTGCGTACGTGGACGAGACGGAATTCGCTGTCCGGAATCAAGATCAAATCCGAGATCGATGCGCGCGAGGCTGCCGTGCTCCGTTCCCTCGTCGGCTCGGTTCTCGGCTTGCTGCGTGACCGTTCCGCCGCAGCCCCCACCGACGAACTCGCCGCGCTGACCGGACTGCGAACCGGCCACAACAGTCCGCCCGAGGACGCCGCACTGGCACGGCTGCTGCCGGACTTCCACCGCGCCGACCCCAGCCACGACGACGAGGATCCCACCGACCTCAACGGCGCACTGCGCGGACTCCACGAACCGGAGATCATCGACGAGAAAATGGCTGCGGGATCGATGATCCTGGCCACTCTTCCCGAGTCCGGTGGCAAGATCGTGCTGACCCAGGAGCAGGCGGACGCGTGGTTGACCGGCCTCAACGACGTGCGGCTGGCTCTCGGCACGACGCTGGGGATCAGCGCGGATACTCCCGATGTTCTCGACGAGGGTGATCCTCGCGCTCCGCATCTCGATGTGTATCACTGGCTGACCTGGATGCAGGATTCACTCGTACAGGTCCTCATCCCTTAGGACACGCGCGTGAACGCTGCTGGATCGACCGCCGCCTTCTCGAATCCCGGACCGCGGGATTGCCTGACCGACGTCGCAGGCCTGCTGGTGGGGCACCATCACGAACTCGACGACACCGCTGTCATGGGGTCGGGTTCGGCGACCGGATGCACCGTGGTGCGCGCCCTCGGTGGTGCGACCGCGGCAGTGGATGTGCGCGGCGGCGGTCCGGGGACCCGCGAGACCGATCTGCTCGATCCGAGCCACTCCGTTCAGCACGTCAACGCAATTGTGTTGACCGCGGGCAGCGCGTACGGCCTCGCAGCCGCCGATGGGGTCATGCGGTGGCTGGAGGAGCACGGACAGGGCATCGCCATGGGCGGTCCCGATCACGTCGTCCCGATCGTCCCTGCTGCGGTGATCTTCGATCTTCCGGTCGGCGATTGGACCGCGCGCCCGACGGCGGAGTTCGGCTATCTCGCAGCAGCAGCAGCTGCAACCGATGTCGCGACGGGGTCGGTGGGAGCAGGCGTGGGTGCTCGCGCAGGAGTGCTCAAAGGCGGCGTGGGGACCGCAAGCACAGTGATCGAGGGCGGTCCGGCCGATGGGGTCACGGTGTCGGCCCTGATGGTCGCCAACCCCGTCGGTGCCGTGTTCGATCCGCGCACCGGACTGCTCTGGGGCACCGGCACCCTCGGACCCGAAGCCTTCGGCATGCGTACTCCCGATGTCCACGAGGTGTGGACGGCCCTGGCGCTCGAACCCAAAGGTACCGCTCTGAACACCACCATCGGTGTCGTCGCCACCGATGCCGCGCTGTCTGCCGCGTCCTGCAAGCGGATCGCCGTCGCGGGTCACGACGGTCTGGCCCGTGCCATTCGACCGGCACACTCGCCGCTGGACGGTGACACGATCTTCGCGGTGTCGACAGGCACGCGAGCCGTCCCGGCGGAGGCCTCTGTTCCCGCCGCGTTCTCGGCGGAACTACCGGTGCTTGCCGCGGTCACCGAGGCCGCGGCGATCGTCGTCGAGCGGGCCATCGTCCGCGCCCTGCTCGACGCCACCTCGGTGGCCGGCATACCGACTTACCGGCAGATCTTCCCGTCGGCATTCAAGGATTGACGAGCCTGTTCGCCTCCGTCCCGAGGCGGCGTGTGCCGGTACCGTGGAGCTACCGACGTTGGAGGCGATCATGAGCGAGACCGGCAAGGTTCCCGGCGAACGTGAGCGGCCGGTCTGGATGCAGGCCGCCATGTTCGTCGGAGGGTTCACCGCATTGCTGTGGATCATCGAAATCATCGATGTCGCCAGCGGATCGAGACTCGAGCGCAATGGAATCGAACCCCGCTCGGTCGAGGGACTGTGGGGCATCCTGTTCGCGCCCGTGCTGCACGGCGACTGGCAGCATCTGATCGCGAACACCGTGCCGATCCTGGTGCTCGGATTCTTGGTGTTGCTCTCCGGGTTGGCGCGCGGTCTGGCCGCCACGGGAATCATCTGGCTGGTGGGCGGCTTCGGCACGTGGTTGACCTCCGGTGCTCACACCAACACGGTCGGTGCGTCGATTCTGATCTTCGGGTTCATCGCGTATCTGCTCGTTCGCGGTTTCTTCACCCGCAAGCTGGGGCAACTGGCGATCGGTGTGGTGGTGTTCGTGCTGTACGGCAGTGCCCTGTGGGGTGTTCTTCCGAGTGCTCCGAACATTTCGTGGCAGGGCCATCTGTTCGGCGCGGTGGGCGGTGTGATCGCCGCTCGGCTGCTGTCGGCCGATGCGCGCGCCGAGCGGACCCGCGTCAAGTCGCTCGATCGGCCCACGCTGTGAGCCGTCAGTAACCGCGGACACAGCGGCGTGCGGCGGTGAATTTCGCCGACTCGCGCGGCCAATACTGCCCGAACGTTTCGAGTGACGCGCTCGGCGTGGCAGCATGGCTTTCATGCGAATTACCGTCCTGGGATGTTCGGGCAGTGTGTCCGGACCCGGTTCACCCGCGTCGGGCTATCTGCTGGAGGAAGAGGAGACTTCACCGGTCGTTCTCGACTTCGGTCCCGGCGTTCTCGGGGCATTGCAGCGCTACGCCGACCCGGGCGATGTCAGCGTGCTGCTCTCGCATCTGCATGCCGATCACTGCCTCGATGTCCCGGGTCTGCTGGTGTGGCGTCGCTACCACCCCAACCCGCCCGAGGGGCGGGCGGTCGTCTACGGCCCGAAGGACACCGCGTTTCGGCTCGGAGTTGCTTCCGCCGAGTGCGGCGGGCAGATCGACGACATGTCCGACACCATCGACCTGCGTCGTTGGGTCGACGGCCGCACCGTGGAATTCGGAACACTGTCGATTCTGACGCGCCAGGTGTTTCATCCGCCGGAGTCCTACGGCATGCGAGTGACCACGGCAGCGGGCCGCACCTTCGCCTACAGCGGTGACACGGGAATGTGTCAGGCGGTGCAGGATCTTGCGAACGGGGCCGACATGTTCTTGTGCGAGGCGTCGTGGACCGACAGCCCCGATCGGCCCGAGGGCGTTCATCTGTCCGGAACCGAGGCCGGTCGAATCGCTCGCGAGGCGGGAGTGGGGGAGTTGCTGCTCACCCATATTCCGCCGTGGACTTCTCGCGAGGACGTCATCGCGGAGGCGAAAGCAGAGTTCAGCGGACCCGTGCATGCCGTTCTTCCGGGGGACGTCTTCACCGTCTGAGGACGCGCTAGGCTTCGAGTCGTGTCCAGACGAGAAGACGGCAGGGCGGACGACGAGCTCCGCAACATCAAGATCACTCGCGGTTTCACCAGCCACCCGGCAGGGTCGGTGTTGGTCGAATTCGGGAACACCAGGGTGATGTGCACGGCCAGTGTCGAGGAAGGCGTACCGCGCTGGCGAAAAGGGTCGGGCCTGGGTTGGCTCACCGCCGAGTACGCGATGCTCCCGGCCGCGACCCACACCCGAAGCGGACGCGAGTCCGTCAAGGGCAAGGTCGGCGGGCGGACGCAGGAAATTTCCCGTTTGGTCGGGCGTTCACTGCGAGCCTGCATCGACCTGGCTGCCATCGGGGAGAACACCATCGCGCTCGACTGTGACGTTCTCCAGGCCGACGGCGGTACCCGAACTGCAGCCGTCACCGGTGCTTTCGTGGCGCTCAACGACGCCGTCACCTACCTGCGCGCAGCGGGACGCCTGGCGGACCCGCAGCCCATCTCGTGCATGATCGCGGCGGTCAGCGTCGGCGTCGTCGACGGCCGCGTGCGCCTCGACCTGCCGTACGAGGAGGATTCTCGCGCTGAGGTCGATATGAATGTGGTCGCCACCGATACCGGCACCCTCGTGGAGATCCAGGGCACCGGTGAAGGCGCGACGTTCCCGCGCACCACACTGGACAAGCTCCTCGACTCGGCATTCGTCGGCATCGAGAAGTTGTTCGAGGTGCAGAAGGAAGCGTTGGCATTGCCGTACCCCGGCGACCTGCCCGAGACGGCAGTTACGGAGTCGAAGAAGAAGTTCGGTGGCTGACTCGAAGCTGCTGGTCGCGAGCCGGAACGCGAAGAAGCTACGTGAACTCCGGCGGGTGCTCGATGCCGCCGGAGTTGCCGGAATCGAATTGATCGGGCTCGATGAGGTGCCGCCGTTCCCGGAGGCGCCCGAAACTGGGGCGACATTCGAAGAAAATGCGCTCGCCAAAGCCCGAGACGGAGCTACTGCAACCGGATTGCCGTGTGTAGCAGATGATTCGGGAATCGAGATCGATGCGCTCAACGCGATGCCCGGAGTGCTGTCGGCGCGCTGGTCCGGCATGCACGGGCGTGACGAGGCCAATACCGCCTTGGTTCTCGCGCAACTGAGCGATACTCCCGACGAGCGCCGCGGAGCAGCATTCGTGTCGGCGTGCGCCTTGGTGATTCCAGGCGGGGCCGAGACGGTCGTTCGTGGTGAATGGCGGGGCGTCGTGGCACGAGAGGCAGTGGGCGAGAACGGTTTCGGTTACGACCCGATTTTCGTTCCCGAAGGAGACGGCCGCAGTGCCGCGCAGCTGAGCCCGGAGGAGAAGGACGCGGCCTCGCATCGAGGCCGAGCGTTGCGCATCCTCGTTCCGGCGCTCGAAGAACTGGCGGGGCGCTAGCAGGTGGCGGCGCGCACAGTACTGACCCGGCTGTCGGTTGCTGTGGTCGCCGCCGCGGTCGCTCTGGTGGGTACGCCGGCTTCGGCGGCACCCGAGGCAGGTTCCTTTGCCGAGGCATTGGCCTATTCCATCGCCCATCCGGGCGTCGTACCAGCGGGGTCGAACGACTACTCGTGTGTTCCTACTGCTGAGCATCCGGAGCCGGTAGTCCTGGTACACGGCTTCCTCGAGAACTCGTACGACAATTGGGCGTCCCTGTCGCCGAGGCTGGCCGCCGCCGGGTACTGCGTGTTCGCCATCGACTACGGCAACACCGGGCCGGTGCAGTCTCTCGGTGCTCTCGAACCCATTCCCGACAGCGCCGAGGAACTGTCGACGTTCGTCGATGCCGTTCTCGCGGCAACCGGGGCGGAGAAAGTGGCGATCGTCGGACACTCGAAGGGCGGCACGGTGCCGCGCTACTACGCGCGCTTCCTCGGCGGGGATCGCACGGTGGCACGGATTGTCGCGTTGTCTCCACCGAACTACCCGACGGCGGGGCCGCCCGTGGGCAACGACGTCCTCGAGCGCTTGAACGAGGGGAGTGACACCGTCGCAGGCATCGAGTACACGACCATCGTCACCCGTTACGACCAGATCGTCGTTCCGTACACGGCGTCACTGCTCAGCGGCGCGGGGAACACTAATATCGTGCTGCAGGATCTATGCCCGGCAGACTTCACCGAGCACACCGGAATCTCGTACGATCCGTTGGCTCAGCAGCTGGTCCTCGATGCTCTCGACCCGGCGAACACATCGCCGATCAGCTGCTGACGGTCCTAGACTGCGAATTCGGCTTTGACCTGCTTGGTGCGCTTGTGCTCGACGTAGAACGACAGGAACGGGATGGTGCCGGCCAGCAGCGTGCCGATGGTACGTCCGGCGGGCCACCGCACCTTGATCGCCAGATCGATCGTGAGAACCAGGTAGACGAGGTACACCCAGCCGTGCACGACGGCGATCCAGCTCGGTACGTTCTCGACCTTGAATATGTACTTCGCGACCATCTCGGTCACGAGGACCAGCAACCAGATGCCGGTGGCGTAGGCAAGAATGCGGTAGCGCAGTAGCGCGGAGGCGATCTTCTGGTTCTTGTTCGCAGAGGCCTGCGTCTTCTCCGGTGCCGAACTCACGTGCTGCTCCTGTCGGTCCCGCGGGTGTCGTTCAGCTCCGCGAGGTAGCTGTTGTATTCGAGCAATTGTCGTGCCTCGGGGTCGTCGAGCTCGTCCGCAGCGGCCGCCGGGGCGTGGCGCTGGGGGAGGAGGTCGAGTGGCACCTCGGTGGGGCCGTCTGCCGCTGTGGTCTCGCCTGGATCGTCGTGTTCGAGGCGGACGAACTTGACGTAGGCGTAGATGACGAATCCGGCGAACAGCGGCCATTGGAATGCGTAGCCGAGGTTCTGGCCGTTGCCATCGACCGCTTCGAAGCGTTCCCACTGCCACCAGCCGAGGGCGAGACACGCTGCGGCGGACACCACGACCAGCGCTATCAGCACAGGTCGACGGTTCGAGCGGGACGCGGTCACGCCTCGACGGTACCGGAGGTCCTACTACCGAAGGTAGTCGCGTGTGCAGGCCCGGCGGTGATTCTCGCCATGAGGTGTCCGATTCTCTACGTTCGACGACGGTGTGCCCGCGCGGCGGCGAGTTGCTCGGCACCGGGACCGGTGACGTCCGCGAGAGCGCTGCTGCGTCCGGTCAGAACCAGTGCCAGGGTGCCGGCCGATCCTTCGATGACCGGGCCCTCGCCGCGGCTCCAATCCAGATCGGTTGCGCGCCACTGGAGTCGAAGTTCCGGGCCCTTGAACGGTGCCGCGCCGGTCGCGGGCACCAGGAAGTCGAGCATCGTGATCATGCGGCCGTCGGGAACGTGGTGCTCGATTCCGAGTGGCCTGCACACGTCCAGCCCGTGCACGATGACGTCGGACAAGGGGGCAAGCGGACCGTGACCCGGCGGGGTGAATTTCTTGTCTGCGTGATCAGCCAGCAAAGCGGGCAGTTCATCTCCGTGCCTGCGACGCACACGCGTGGTCATCAGCTGATTGGCTCGGTCGAAGTTTCCTCGGGTACGCACCATGGCCAGTCCGAACTGCCAGAGCGGGACGATCAGGGGCACTACCAGGTGAGCTGCGATGTCGCGGACCGTCCAGGCCTCGCACAGCGAGGGGGTGTCCCACTGTTCGGCCGTGAGAGTCTCGAGAGTTCTTGCGAGAGAACGCCTCTCGTTCGAGATTTCGGCAAATATCGCGTCGTTCGATTCCTCGGGCATTCGAACCGCCTTCACGTGTCGGTGCTTGTCGACCCTGGACCTGAGCGAGCCAGGAGCATGTGAAAACCGGTCCGAACGACCGTCGTGCGCGAGGGGGGACTTGAACCCCCACGTCCTGAGACACTGGAACCTAAATCCAGCGCGTCTGCCAATTCCGCCACTCGCGCGTGCCGGTGAAGTCTACAACCGATCCCCTTGTGCGTGCGACGCGGTTCTTCGAATCGCACCGACCTCCGATTAGGCTCGCCGGGTGGCGAAGAAGGAGAACTCGTTCGACCCAGCGCGCCTGCTCGGGCTGCTGTGGCGAGTGGCTGCGAAGCCGAGTCGAACAGGGCTGAGCGTGGACGCGATCGTCGACGCCGCCATCGAGCTGGCCGACGCGCACGGGCTCGAGCACGTGTCTATGCGCAATGTGGCCGAGCACCTCGGGGTCGGCGCAATGTCGCTCTACACCCACGTTCCGGGTCGAGAGGAGTTGGCGGATCTGATGATCGACCGATCCCTCGCCGGCCTCTACTCCCATGTCGACGAGCCGTCCTCCGTTCCCGGCGGTTGGCGTCCCGCTCTGCGATTCATAGCCGAGCGCAATTGGGCTCTGTACCAACGGCATCCGTGGCTACTCGATGCGGACGGGCCGCGGCCGGTGCTGGGTCCGCACACCAACGACAAATACGAGGCCGAACTGCGCCCTTTGGTCGGCACCGGTCTGAGCGACATCGAGATCGACTCCGTCCTCACGCTGGTACTCACCCATGTCTCCGGTACCGCGCGTGCCCTCGCCGGCGTCGCGCGGGTGAAGGAGCAGTCGGGCATGACCGACGCCCAGTGGTGGGCGGCCACTGCGCCGATCATCGAACGGGTGATGGACCGTGAGCGCTTTCCGGTCTCGTCCCGGGTCGGGACCGCCGCGGCGGCGTCGTACGACGCCGCCAGCGACCCCGTTCATGCCTACCGGTTCGGGTTGGAGTGCATTCTGGATGGAGTGGAAACGCTGATCTCTCGCACTCATCCCACCGACCGGAGCGCCGCCTCGGAGTGACGCCGCTTGGCCCTGCGCACCTTGTGCTGGTAACGCCAGATCGCATGCTCGAGCGAGGCGAGATCGGTGCCCAGTGCATCGGCCGCGGCCTCGAGGAGAGCGGGGACGTGGTCGGTAGCGATGTCGGTGGCCAGGTCCTGGTGCAGTGGTTCGAGCGCGTCGGCGACGAAGGAACGAAGGTGCTCGGTCGCCTTGTCGGTGCGTACGCCGAGGTGCAGCAACATGCAGTCCCAGGTGGTCTCGCCGAGGCCCGGGATCGCACGAAACGCGTCGAATTGCTCCCTCGTGTGCTGCTCGAAGTCGCTCGAACACCTCAACCCCACCGAGATCAACGTCTGTGCCGCCACGACTGCGGCCGCTGCCTTGGTTCGACTGTTGCCCGGAACGAACTGACGGTTGGACAGAATCTCGACGAGCGCATCCGGATCCGAGGTCAGTTCTGCGAGAGTTGTCAAGTCGTCGAGTCGGTTATCGCCGCGATGGGACCGCCATCGGTCGATCACCGCGCGGACCCCGCTCGAAGGTCCGCCGTACGGCGCGCGTGCGGAGAAGATCGCGTCGAGCAACGCGACTTCGCTCTCGCCGTGCCAACCGGGTGTCCAGTGCGGTGAACGTGATTGTGACACAACCGATTCGATGTGCAGCAACACTGCGACGAGTTCGTCCGACGCGCAATTGTCTGTAACCGATGAATACATGAATTCCCCCCGAATTCCGATGGCCACTCTCCCGGGGAGTGGCTCGAGGAATGACGCTAGGGGACGCCACCGACAGGGTTGGCCAGAGTTCGTCTGTGCTCGAGATCACATCACGAAAAGATAACGAAAAACGCGAGGTTTCCCTCATGTTATGGCGGCGCGTCCGACGCTCTCGCCAGCGTGGATGCTGGTTACCGACGGGTTAGGTAAACCAAAAGTAAAGGAGCTTGGGTCGGCGTACTCGCTGGTAGCAATCGGACGTCCGAGCAAACCTGAGGATTTCCTCATGATTTTGTGTCAACCTTGGGAGGCACGGAGAGAGGCCTGTCGACGAGGACAGTCTCACCGCATCGCCCCTGTAGCCCACGACGCACTCGGGCAGCCATCACAGCGAGCGCCCCGACCCCCGAGGCGCCCACGAGAGGAATCTTCAGCCTTGACGATCAACGAGAGCACACCATCACACGGACGAGGCACGCGGAGTAACGGCGGCGCTGGCAAATCCCCGAAAAGCAATGGCGGCTCTCGGACTCTGGCAGATCGTTTCGCCGCGGGTGAGCCGTATGCACTGGCCTTCGGTGGTCAGGGTGCACCGTGGCTCAGCTCGCTCGAAGAGCTGGCCCGCGACTCGGCGCTCGAGCCCGAACTGACCGATCTCGTCAACGAGGCCGCAGCCGTGGTCGCGCCCGTCTCCGACGAACTGCTGGTCGTCCGATCCGTCGGATTCGACCCCATCGGCTGGATGCTCGAGCAGGATCTCGCCGACGACGACACCGAGGGCTCCGAAGGGCCGTCCGAGGCCGCTCTGACCTCAGCAGCGGTGTCGCTTCCCGGAGTGTTTCTCACTCAGGTCGCCGCGCTGCGCGCCCTGAAGCTGCAGGGACTCGACCCATCTCAGACCCCTCCGGTCGAAGTCGTCGGACACTCACAGGGCCTCATCGCTGCCGAGTCGGTCGCTGCCGACGGCACCCAGGACGCGAACTTCCTGGCCATCGCTCAATTGGTCGGTGCTGCAGCAGGTCTCGTCGGGCGTCGACGCGGAATCATCGGTGCCGGTGACCGTGCGCCGATGGTCTCGGTCGCCAATGTCGAACCCGAACGCCTGCAGTCCATCGTCGACGAACTTGCGCTTCCCGATGCGCCGGAGCGATCCGCCGCCCTCGCCATCCGCAACGGCCGTCGTCGTGTCGTACTGTCCGGACCGCCGGCCCAGCTTGCTCGCGTGCAGGAGAAATGCGAGCAGATCGCTGCCGAGGAAGAGCGTGAACGCGACGCCAAGAAGCGCGGCGGTGCCGTGTTCGCGCCGGTCTTCGAGCAGCTTCCCGTCGAGATCGGCTTCCATCACCCCGCCCTTGCCGACGCAGTCGAACTCGTCAGTGCCTGGGCGCAGCGTTGTGGGCTCGACGTCGATCTCGCGCGGTCCCTCGCGCAGAAGATCCTGGTGGACTCCGTGGATTGGGTCGACGCCATCGACGGCGTCGTCGACGCCGGTGCCGACTGGATCCTCGATCTCGGTCCGGGCGACCTGCTCACCCGCATGACCACCCCGGCGCTGCGTGGACAGGGCGTCGGCATCATCGCTGCGTCCTCGCGTGGAGGCCACCGCAATCTCCTCACCCCGGGGGCCGCACCCGAGGTCCAGCCCGCATGGTCGGCGTTCGCACCCACACCGGTGACGCTCCCGGACGGGCGCGTCGTGGTCGAGACCTCCTTCACCAAGATGACCGGCCGTTCGCCGATCCTGCTCGCAGGTATGACGCCGACGACGGTCGACGCGAAGATCGTTGCAGCAGCTGCCAACGCAGGTCACTGGGCCGAGCTCGCCGGTGGCGGCCAGGTCACCGAGGACATCTTCACCGATCGTGTCGCCGAGCTCTCCACGCTGCTCGAGCCCGGCCGCGCCATCCAGTTCAACTCGCTCTTCCTCGATCCGTACCTGTGGAAGCTCCAGCTCGGCGGACGCCGTATCGTGCAGCGCGCTCGCGCCGCTGGTGCCGCCATCGACGGCGTCGTCGTCACTGCAGGCATCCCGGAACTCGACGAGGCAGTGGCGCTCATCGAGGAGCTGTCCGAGGCAGGCATCAGCTACGTCTCGTTCAAGCCGGGCACCGTCGCGCAGATCCGCGCCGTCATCCGCATCGCCAACGAGGTCCCGTCCTACCAGGTCAACGTTCACATCGAGGGTGGCCGCGCAGGCGGGCACCACTCCTGGGAGGACCTCGACGATCTGCTGCTGACCACCTACGCAGAGCTGCGTTCGCGGCCCAACCTCGTCGTCTGTGTCGGTGGCGGCATCGGGACACCCGAGCGGGCCGCCGAGTACCTCACCGGCACGTGGTCGGCCGCGTACGGCTATCCCAAGATGCCGCTCGACGGCATCCTCGTCGGTACCGCCGCCATGGCCACTCTGGAAGCCACCACGGCACCGGAGGTCAAGCAGCTCCTCGTCGACACACCGGGAACTCCCGACTGGGTCGGCGCGGGAACCGCCACCGGCGGAATGGCCTCGGGCCGCAGCCAGCTCGGTGCCGATATCCACGAGATCGACAACGCGGCATCGCGTTGCGGTCGACTGCTCGACGAGGTCGCCGGCGACGCCGACGCCGTGGCCGAACGCCGCGACGAGATCATCGCCGCGCTCGACGGCACCGCCAAGCCGTTCTTCGGTGACGTCGCCGAGATGACCTACCAGCAGTGGCTCGCACGCTACCTGGACCTGGCCATCGGCACGGACTCGCGCAACGAATTCGATTGCGGCGGTGAATTCACCGATGCCGTCAACGAGACCCGCAAATCGGTGTGGCTCGACATCACCTGGCGCACCCGCTTCCTGGAGATGCTGCAGCGCGCCGAGGCTCGCCTGCACCCCGTCGATCGTGGACCGATCCCCACCCTGTTCGCCGACGCCGAGGTTCTCGAGCGCCCGCACGCGGCACTGAAGTCGCTGCTCGCCCAGTTCCCCGACGCCGCCGACGTGGTTCTGCACCCGGCCGACATCACGTTCTTCACCTCGCTGTGCCGCATGCCCGGCAAGCCGGTCAACTTCGTCCCCGTCGTCGACGGCGACGTACGCCGCTGGTGGCGCAGTGACTCGCTGTGGCAGGCGCACGATCCTCGCTACTCCGCCGATCAGGTCTGCGTCATCCCCGGAACCGTCGCTGTCGCCGGCATCACCCGCGTGGACGAGCCCGTCGGCGAACTGCTGAACCGATTCGAGAAGGCCACCGCGGACCAGCTCATCGCCGAGGGCATCGAGCCGTCGGCTATCGCCAGCCGCCGCCACGCCGAGATCGCACCCGGACTGCTGGGCATCGTGCTGGCTGCTCCCGACGTCACCTGGGCCTCGCGCATGACGCAGAACCCCGTTGCACGCCTGGGTGATCCGGCCGAGTGGACCGTCGAATCCGAGACGGTTGCCGCACATCCACAGACCGGATCCACGCTGACCGTGCTGGATTCGGAGCACGTGGAGCTGCTGGTCCCTCTCGCTCCGGGCAAGGAAGTTCGGATTCGCCTGACGGTTCCGGCCTCCACGATCGACGGCGGCGCTCCCGTCGTCACCGCGCAGGACGCTCAGCAAGCGATGTCGGCACTACTCGGAGTTGCTGCAGGCCAGGAGCTTCCGACTGTCAAGGGCGGCGTCGCCCGTCTGAACATCGCATGGATTCCCGATCTGATCGCCGACCACGCAGGCGTCACCGGATCCGGACTTCCCGACTCGTTGACCGTCAGCGGCAAGGCCGTTCCCGACGTCCTCGTCGGTGCCTGCTGGCCGGCCGTCTTCGCGGTCTTGGGTGCCACCAGAACTGCAGACGGCATCGACGTCATCGAGGGCATGCTCGACCTGGTGCACCTCGATCACAGTGTGAACCTGGTCGGCGAACTGCCCTCGGACACTTCGATTCTCGTGGTCAAAGCAGCGGCAGGAGAGGTGCTCGACACCGACCTCGGCCGCGTCGTCGAGGTCACCGTCGAGATCGGTGCCATGCTCAGCGAGGGTCTCGATGCTCCCGCAGTCGCAACCCTGGTGGAGCGCTTCGCCATTCGTGGACGCACCGGCAAGGGTGAACTGACCGATCCGGCTCGCGCAGGTGGATCCGTCGGTGACGACGCCAAGGACACCCCGCGTCGTCGCCGACGTCAGGTCACCGTCGTCGCCCCGCGCAACATGGCTGCGTTCGCTCAGGTCTCGGGCGATCACAACCCCATCCACACCTCGGACGCCGCGGCTCTGCTTGCCGGTCTCGGCAGCCCGATCGTGCACGGCATGTGGCTCTCGGCTGCAGCCCAGCAGACAGTCACCGCCGTCGACCACGCGGACACCAAGACTCCGCCGCGTCGCTTGACCGCCTGGACCGCACGATTCCTCGGTATGGTCCGCCCCGGAGCCGAGATCGACGTTCGCGTCGACCGCACCGGATTCGACCAGGGTGCCGAACTGATCGAGGTCTCCTGCCGTGTCGCAGGCGAACTGGTCATGGTCGCCACCGCTCGCACCGCGCCGCCGAAAACCGTCTACGCCTTCCCCGGCCAGGGGATCCAGCGTGCGGGCATGGGCCTGGACGCACGGTCTCGCTCGAAGGCCGCACGTGAGGTGTGGGAGCGTGCCGACAAGCACACCCGCAGTGCGCTCGGCTTCTCCATTCTCGCTGTGGTGCGGGACAACCCGACCACGCTCAAGGCACGCGGCGTGACGCACAAGCATCCCGACGGGGTGCTGCACCTGACTCAGTTCACCCAGGTCGCGATGGCGGTTCTCGGCGTCGCACAGGTTGCCGAACTGCGTGAATCCGGTGCTTTCGTGGAGAATTCGATTCTCGCCGGCCACTCCGTCGGTGAGTACAACGCCCTCGCAGCGGTCGCCGGTGTGCTTCCGCTCGAAGCCGTCCTCGAGGTCGTCTTCCAGCGTGGTTCGGCCATGCATGCCCTGGTTCCGCGTGACGCCAGCGGTCGCAGTGACTACCGCATGGCAGCGATTCGCCCGTCTCAGATCGGCTTGGCCGACGAGGACGTGCAAGACTTCGTCGCCGGTGTCTCAGCAGAATCGGGTGAGTTCCTCGAGATCGTCAACCTCAACCTGCGCGGTTCGCAGTACGCCATTGCAGGTACGGTCGCCGGTCTCGGCGAGCTGGAGAAGAAGATCGCGATCCGCCGAGCAGAGTTCGGTGGCAAGGCCGCCTACATCATGGTCCCCGGCATCGATGTGCCGTTCCACTCCACGGTGCTGCGCGGCGGAGTCGACGATTTCCGCAACCGTCTCGAGACTCTGCTCCCCGAGCAGATCGATCCGGCGATCCTGGTAGGGCGCTACATCCCGAACCTGGTGCCCAAGCCGTTCTCTCTCGACCGCGAGTTCGTTCAGGAGATCGCCGATCTGGTTCCGTCCGAGCCGCTGAATGCTGTTCTCGCAGAATTCGATTCGTGGACCGCACGGCCGAGCGATCTGTGCCGCGTGATCCTGACCGAGCTGCTGGCATGGCAGTTCGCCAGCCCGGTGCGCTGGATCGAGACCCAGGACCTGCTGTTCGCAGACGAGTCCGACGGCGGCATGGGCGTCGAGCGCTTCGTCGAGATCGGCCTCGGTGCAACACCGACCGTGGCGAACCTCGCGTCGCAGACCCTCAAGCTGCCGGGCCGCTTCGGCCACCCGGTCGAGGTACTCAACCTCGAGCGCGAGGCTGCGATCATCTACGGCACCGACACCGACCCGGCTCCGGCCGAGGAGGAGGAGGCAACTCCTGCTCCCGAGGCCGCAGCTCCGGCAGCGGCTGCCGCTCCGGCCGCAGCACCCGCCCCGGCGGCAGCACCGTCGGGCGGACCGCGTCCGGACGACATCGCGTTCCTCGCCGCCGATGCGACCAAGATCCTCATCGGACTGTGGACCAAACTGCAGCTCGATCAGATCGGACCCGCCGACACCATCGAGGCGCTGTGCGACGGCGTGTCCTCACGCCGTAACCAGCTGCTCGTCGACCTCGGCTCCGAGCTCTCGCTCGGTGCCATCGACGGCGCAGCCGACGCCGACATGGGCGCGCTCTCGGGCACGGTCAACAAGCTGGCTCGTACCTACAAGCCCTTCGGCCCGGTGCTCAGCGATTCGATCAACGATCACCTGCGCAAGGTCTTCGGTCCCTCGGGACGACGCCCGGCCTCGATCGCCGATCGAATCAAGAAGACCTGGGAACTGGGCGACGGTTGGGCACATCACGTCACCGCCGAGGTCGCTCTCGGTACCCGTGACGGTGCCTCGGTGCGCGGCGGTGCACTCGGCGGCCTCGCCGACGGCGCTCTCGCCGACGGCAACGCGGTCGACAACGTCATCGATGCCGCAGTGGCCGCAGTGGCCGCACGCCGCGGCGTCGCAGTCTCGATGCCACAAGCGGGCGGTGGGGCCGGCGGAACCGTCGACGCTGCTGCTCTCGGTGAGTTCACCGAGCACATCACCGGCCGCGACGGCGTCCTGGCCTCCGCAGCCCGACTGGTGCTCGAACAGCTCGGACTGGCCGATGCGCCCAACGCTCTGCTGGCAGAGGATCCCGACGCTGCACTGGTCGAATTGGTCTCGGCCGAGCTCGGATCCGACTGGCCTCGCCTCGTCGCCCCGGCGTTCGACGCCAAGCGAGCGGTCCTGATCGACGACCGGTGGGCCACCGCCCGTGAGGACCTGGCCCGGCTGTGGCTCGGTACTGCAGGCGACGTCGCGGTCGAGTCCTTCGCAGGTGCAGGCAATGCCGTTGCGTCGCAGGCACAGTGGTGGAAGGCCAAGGCCGACTACGCGAACAAGACAGTGCTCGCGGAGACCTTCGGACGCATCGCGGATATCGCGGTCGCATCCGAGGACAAGGGCCAATGGGCCGACGAGGTCGCAGTGGTCACCGGCGGCAGCAAGGGCTCCATCGCAGCTGCGGTGACGGCCAAGCTGCTGGCCGGGGGAGCGACGGTCTTCGTCACCACCTCCAGGCTCGACGACGAGCGACTCGGCTTCTACCGCAGCCTCTACCGCGACAACGCACGCAGCGGAGCCTCGCTCTGGGTGGTTCCGGCCAACATCGCGTCGTACAACGATGTCGATGCACTCATCGAGTGGATCGGCAGCGACTTCATCGACACTGCCGGTGGCGCAAAGACTCTGGTCAAGGCCGCAACGACTCCGACGATGCTGTTCCCGTTCGCTGCACCGCGAGTAATGGGCGAGATGTCCGACGCGGGCGCTCGCGCCGAGATGGAAATGCGCGTGCTGCTCTGGTCGGTCGAGCGTCTGATCACCGGACTGTCGAAGGTCGGCTACGACACCGACATCGATACCCACCTGCATGTGGTGCTGCCGGGATCGCCGAACCGCGGAATGTTCGGTGGCGACGGTGCTTACGGCGAATCCAAGGCTGCACTGGATGCCGTTGTCACCAAGTGGGGTTCGGAGAAGAACTGGGCCGAGCGGGTGTCCATCGCCCACGCTCACATCGGTTGGGTCCGCGGAACCGGCCTGATGGGCGGAAACGATCCCATCGTCGAGGCCGTCGAAGCCGAGGGTGTGCGCACCTGGTCGACCGAAGAGATGGCAACCGAACTGCTCGAACTGTGCACGCCTGCCGCTCGTCGTCAGGCTGCTCAGGAGCCGATCGTTGCCGATCTCACCGGCGGACTGGCCAATACCGAGCTCAACCTCGTCGAACTCGCTCGGGACGCGGCTGCCGCCGCTGCCGAGAAGACCGAAGAGGAAGTGGACGATTCGGTGATCGCGGCACTGCCCGCCCCGCCGCGTCTGTCGACCTCGACCACCGCTCCTGCGTGGCCGGCGCTCGATGTCGACCCGAAGGACCTGGTTGTCATCGTCGGCGCAGGCGAGCTCGGACCTTACGGTTCGGCACGCACCCGCTTCGAGATGGAGGTCGACGAGCAGCTCTCTGCCGCAGGCGTTCTCGAACTCGCATGGAACACCGGCCTGATCGCCTGGGAGAACGATCCCAAGCCGGGTTGGTACGACATCGAGTCCGGTGACCTGGTGCCGGAGGAGGACATCGCCGACAAGTACCACGACATCGTGGTCGAGAAGTGTGGCATCCGTACCTACGGTGACGACGGCGCGATGGTCGGCAACACCGCTCCGCTGATGACCTCGATCTTCCTCGACAACGACCTGACGTTCGTGGTCGGAACCGAGATCGATGCACGGTCGTTCGCAGCGGCGGACCCCGAGCACACGCTGATCACGCCGGTCCCGGATTCGAGTGATTGGCAGGTCACTCGCAAGGCGGGCACCGAGATTCGCGTTCCGCGCAAGATGAAGCTCAGCCGCACCGTCGGCGGGCAGATTCCGACCGGATTCGATCCCACCAAGTGGGGCATCTCGCCCGACATGGCCAGCTCGGTCGATCGCGTTGCCCTGTGGAACATCGTCACCACGGTCGATGCATTCATCTCCTCGGGCTTCAACCCGTCGGAACTGATGCGCTGGGTGCACCCCACACTGGTGGCCAACACACAGGGCACCGGCATGGGCGGCATGGAATCGATGCGCTCGCTGTACATCGACACCCTGCTCGGAGATGCCCGTGCGAACGACATCCTGCAGGAGGCGCTGCCGAACGTCGTTGCAGCGCACGTGGTCCAGTCGTACGTCGGTAGCTACGGCGCGATGGTTCACCCCGTCGCCGCCTGTGCCACCGCGGCGGTCTCGGTCGAGGAAGGCGTCGACAAGATCAAACTGGGCAAGGCGCAGGTAGTGGTCGCAGGCGGCTTCGACGACCTGAGCACCGAAGGCATCATCGGCTTCGGTGACATGTCGGCCACCGCCGACTCGGCAGCGATGACCGCCAAGGGCATCAGCGACCGACGCTTCTCCCGGGCCAACGACCGCAGGCGCGGTGGGTTCGTCGAGTCGCACGGCGGCGGAACGATTCTGCTCGCCCGCGGCGATCTCGCCCTCGAGATGGGGCTGCCGGTCCTCGGTGTGGTGGCGTACGCACAGTCCTACGGCGACGGAGTTCATACCTCCATCCCGGCTCCGGGACTCGGCGCACTGAGCGCCGGTCGTGGAGGCAAGGATTCTGCGCTTGCGCTTTCGTTGAACGCATTGGGCGTCAGCGCGGACGATGTGGCCGTGATCTCCAAGCACGACACGTCGACCGCGGCCAACGACCCGAACGAGGCCGAACTGCATACCCGCCTCGCGAAGGCCATCGGCCGTTCGGACGGTGCCCCGCTGTTCGTCGTCTCGCAGAAGAGCCTCACCGGCCACTCGAAGGGTGGAGCGGCTGCCTGGCAGCTGATCGGCCTGTGCCAGGTGCTGGCGGGCGGCGTCATCCCGCCGAACCGCAGCCTCGACTGCGTCGACGACAAGATGACCGGCTTCGAGCATCTGGTGTGGGCTCGTGAGCCACTGCGCTTCGGTGACTCGGTTCCGCTCAAGGCAGGTCTGCTGACCTCGCTCGGGTTCGGACACGTGTCGGGGCTCATCGCGCTGGTGCACCCGCAGGCGTTCCTCGAGGCCATTCCGGCCGACAGGCGTGCTGCGTACATCGCTCAGTCGAACGAGCGGCGCATCGCCGGTCAGCGCAGGCTGATCTCGGCGATGGTGGGAGGCGACTCCCTGTACGAGCGGCCCGACGATCGACGACTTGGACATGACGGGACGCCGGCCAAGGCGTCACGCGAACTGGAGGCACACGTGTTGCTCAACGAGTCTGCTCGCCTCGGCGAAGACGACGTCTACTCGTCCGGTCTGCCGGGTGCCATCTGATGGCGATCCTGGGAGTGGGTTTCGACCTGGTGACGGTGTCCGACTTCGCCGAGCAGATGGAGAAGGTCGGCACGACGATGATTCGCGACAGCTTCACCGCGGGTGAGCGTCGACATGCCGCGACGAAGAGTTCCGATCCGACCCGCCACTACGCAGCTCGGTGGGCTGCCAAGGAAGCGGTGTTGAAGGCATGGGCGACATCGCGATTCGCCCGGCCACCGCAGATCGGTGACAACCCGTACCCGCTGATCGAGGTCGTCAACGATGCGTGGGGTCGCCCGTCCATCAAGCTGCACGGCATTGCGCAGGAGTTCCTGCCGACGGTCAAGATTCATCTGTCGTTGACTCACGACGGTGACATCGCCGCTGCGGTGGCGATTCTGGAGGAGTGAGTCCGTACTGAAACGCGTCAGGCCCGTCCGATCCACGAGATCGGGCGGGCCTTTCGTCTGTGGAGCCGGGTCGGGATCAGGTGTCGTCGGGATCAGGCGTCGTCAGGATCAGGTGTCGTCAGGATCAGGCGTCGGCGATCCGCCGGAGCGCCTGCTCTCCTTCTCGGCGACGAGTAGGTACGCCATCATGATGCGTTTGAGCTCCGCGACCGCATCCTCGTGACTCTGGCCGTCCTGCACCGAGAAGTTGAGCATCGAGTAGACGATGTGCACCAACACCTGTGCCATGAGGTTGCGGCGGTGCCGGGGCGTGCGCGGAGTCAGTGGTCCGAGCATGCGCGAGACCTGTTCGGCGAACTCGCGCTCGTGGATCACGCCGGTCGCCCGCGTGGACGGCGTCGACTGCATGGCCAGCCACACCTCACGGCGCGACGGGTCGGTCATCCACATACCCGCCATGTGGTCGACGAAGTTGTTGAGGAACCGCACCCAGTCCAGCGACGGGACCTCGCCGTCGAACTCGGCGAGTTCCTGCTGGACTCCGACGAGGTCCTGGCGATTGAGTTCGCAGACGATGACGTACTTGTTGGCGAAGAACTGGTAGAGGGTGCCGATGGGGAGTTCGGCGCGGGAGGCGACTTCCTCGCAGGTGAACGACTCGAAGCCCACGTCGCTGAGCAGTTCGCGCGAGGCCTGCAAGAGTGCGTCGAACTTGCGTTGGCTGCGTTCTTGGGTGGGCCGGCGTCGTGGCATCAGTTCCTGCGTCTGTGCCGTCGACTCGAGCGCGGCGTCGAGACGGCGCGAGGACTGGGCACGAGCAGAGGATTCCACCCGGTCAGGCTATCCGGCGCAGGTGCTTGGTATCCACACCTGCCCTATGCGTCGCTGAACAAAACCGAGACCCGGCCTGCAGAGACGGTGAAAACGACCGAACGTTGCAAGCGGGCCTGTACGGCGCGACAAGGGCTTGTTCTGAATTCAGTGACAAACTCCAAGCCCTATTTCGACCAATTGAACAGTCAACGGGTATGGTTCGGGGACAAGAACCAATTTCTGTGCAGGGTGATCGTCGTTCGGAACCGCTGAACGACGATCATGGTCGGGTGCCTCCACCCTGAGTACAGGGAGACTGCCATGGCTGCTATCGGTATAGCGATCGAATCCGGCTCGATGCATACAGTTCTCGTCGAGCCGACCTCGGGCGAACTGCTCGCGGATCTGACGAGCCCCCTCGTTCCCGACGCCGCCTCCGTGCTGGCAACAGCAATCGGGGCGATGCGTACCGAGGCCGCGACCCTCGGCCTCGAGGTGGACGCACTGGGCGTGGCCTGTCGGTCCGAGGCCGAGCGCGCCGAGTTCGTCACCGCTCTGGGCGACGACCAGACACAGCTCTTCTCGGCGTCCGAATCATTCCTCCGCTGGTTGACGCAATCGACCGAATTCGCCGACGCGAAGTCCGTGCTCCTGTACTACATGGGGGAGGCGGGTGTGTCCATCTCGCTCGCCGACGTCGAAGACGCATCGCTCACCCCCACGAAGGCTGCCTCGCTGGACTCGATGTCGCCCGAGCGCATCGGCAGCACCATTCCACTGGCGTGGGAGGTGGTGGACGAGGCAGGCAAGAAGCCGGACTTCGTGGCGTTGTTCGGAGACAAGTCGAGCAATCGCGATCTGATAGACATTCTCGCGCTCGGTCTCGGTGTGCCCGTTGTCCGAGTGGCCGATGCCGATCAGGTTGCAGCCCGCGGAGCGGCCCTGCTCGCATCGGCACAGCAGCCCGAGGCTCTCCCACTGCCCGAGCAGCCTTCCGCGCCGACCGCTGCGCCGGCCGAATCGGAATCGGAATCGCAGAAGGGCCCATCGGAGGCGACGGTGCCGCTGTCGGCAGCGAGCAGCGCACCCGTCGGCAGCGACGCCGACCCCTCCGAGGTCGACGAGCAGGGGGCGCAACCTGCGCTCGTTGCCGCGTCTGCTGGAAAGATCGGGGCCGGATCGTGGAGTTCGGGGGCGTCGGGGCGGAAGGCGATCTTCGCCGCCGTACTGCTCGCTGGTGTGGCCTCGGCCGGTGTCGCAGTGGCGGCCACGCAGCCGAGTGCCCCCGAATCGACCGCAGAGCAGGTCGTCGATCGACGCGACAGCGGTGCCGATCTGGCCGGTGAAACCCGGCAGGTGGACCCTACGACCGTCGACACGCTCGCTCCGATCGTTCCGCCTATCGAAACGATCCCGCCGACCTCCGATTCGGCCGAGACGGTGCAGCCGACCGAAGCCGCACCTCCCTGGACGCCCCAGGGGCAGCCCTGGACGACGCAGCCGACCGAGCCGACGCAGCCTCCGCCCTGGACAACGCAGGACACACCGCCCGCACCGACCCGAACCACGATCGACCCTCCGCAGTTCACCCTTCCCGCTATCGTTCCCGAGCCGGGCAAATCACCGGAACAACTGGAACAGGAAGCGTGGGAACGTCATTGGCAGCACACCGGTGAGTGGATCGAACAGGAGCTCTCCGGCGGCTGACGGTGAACCAATTCTGGGCCCGGGGCCATTCCGCAGGCTCCACGGAGTGAACGGTGATGACAGACTGGCGAAAGCCCGTCTGTCATTTCTCGTATGGAGGACTCATGCCTGCCGATGCACGACCCGTGGACGTTCGATCCGACATCGGTGCCGCGATGCCGCGAGCGAAAGCGGAGTTGGCCGACTTGGTTCGGTTCGCATCGGTGCACGATCCCCGGCAGTTCCCGGTCGAGGAATGCACCGGTGCCGCGCAGTGGGTGCAACGGGCCTTCGTCGACGCAGGCATTCCCGACGTCCAACTGATCGAGACCGTCGACGGGTCACTCGCTGTGGTCGGGTCGCGTCCGGCACCGCCAGGAGCGCCGACCGTCCTGCTGTACTCGCACTACGACGTGCAGCCTCCTGGTGACCGAAATTTCTGGGACAGTGAGCCTTTCGAGCTGACCGAGCGGGACGGCCGTTGGTACGGACGCGGTTCGGCGGATTGCAAAGGCAATGTGATCATGCACCTGCTGGCGTTACGGGCGCTGGGGGACTCGCTCGACATCGGCATCCGGATCGTCTGCGAGGGTTCGGAAGAAATGGGCACCGGCGGACTGGAAGTGCTCGTGGAGCAGCGCCCCGAACTGTTCGCCGCCGACATCGTTGTCATCGCCGACACAGGCAATGCGAGGGTGGGCATGCCGACGGTCACCACCACGCTGCGCGGTATCGCAAACGTGGTGGTGCACGTCGAAACCCTCGCGGGAGAAGTGCATTCCGGCATGTACGGCGGCCCGGCACCGGACGCACTCGCCGCCCTGGTGCAGGTGCTCGCGACGCTCCGCAACGAGCAGGGCGACACCGTGGTGGACGGTCTCGACGCAGCACAGACGTGGGAAGGCGTCGAGTACGGGGCCGAGCAGTTCCGCTCCGACGCTGGAGTGCTCGACGGCGTCGGGCTGGCGGGCTCGAGCTCGGTGGCCGACGCGGTGTGGGCGCGGCCCGCTCTGACGATCCTGGGGATCGACTGCCCACCGGTCGTCGGGTCGGCCGCGGCCATCTCGCCTCGCGCGTCAGCACGGCTGAATCTGCGGGTGCCGCCGGGGATGGATGCGCAGCAGGCTCAGGATGCCTTGGCGGCTCACCTGGTGGCGCACACGCCGTGGAATGCTCGCGTCACGGTCGATCGGGAAGCGATCGGGTCGCCGTTTCGGGCCCGCACCGACGGGCCGGGCTACGCGGCGCTCTCCGAGGCGTTGGAGGAGGCATTCGGGCATCCGATGGGGACGGCCGGGCAGGGTGGGTCGATTCCGCTGTGCACTGGGTTGGCCCGGGTGCTGCCCGATGCCGAGATCGTGCTGATGGGCGTCGAGGAGCCGCAGTGCCGGATCCACGCCCCCAACGAGAGCGTGGACCCGACGGAGATCGAGAAGATGGCCGTCGCCGAGGCGCTGTTCCTGCAGCGGCTTGCGGGGTCAGACAGCTAGATCGCGACGGAGCTTGGCTACGTGGCCGGTGGCGCGGACGTTGTACTGCGCCACCTCGATCTTGCCGGCCTCGTCGACGAGGAAGGTGGAGCGAATGACGCCCTCGTAGACCTTGCCGTAGTTCTTCTTCTCGCCGAATGCGCCCCACGCCTGCAAGGTCGTCTTCTGCTCGTCGGCGAGCAAGGGGAACGTCAACCCTTCCTTGTCGCGGAACTTGGCGAGTTTGGCGGGTTTGTCGGGCGAGATGCCGATGACTTCGAGGCCCTCGCCGTTGAGTTCGGCCAGGTTGTCGCGGAAGTCGCAGGCCTGCTTGGTGCAGCCCGGGGTGCTCGCGGCGGGGTAGAAGTACACGATCACTTTCTTGCCCGCGTAGTCCGCGAGGGAGACGTCCTTGCCGTCGGCATCGGGCAGGGTGAACGCCGGAGCGGTGTCGCCCGGCTCGAGCTTGCTGTATTCGGTCACCGCACGAGAGTATCGAAACATCGTCGTGCTCTAGGCTCGACTGCGACCGGCACTATTTGCAACAAGTTGGAGGACACGTGGCCAAGGACACCGACCGAATCGAGCGCGAGATCGAGGCCGCTCGCAATCAGCTCGCCAGCACCCTGGACGAGCTGAGCGTCCGTGCCAGCCCCAAGAACATCGTTGCCAACACCAAAGAGTCCGTGGTGTCGAAGCTCAACGAGCCTGCAGTGAAGTTCACCTTGCTCGGAGTCGGCGCAGTGGTGGCAGTTCTCGTGGTTCGCCGGATCTTCAACTGACGCAGCAGGCACTCCGACCAGCCGATTTCACATCTGGCCGGATCTGCTGTTAATGTTTCTCCCGCACCGCAGTGAACATGCGGTGCGGATCGGCGCCATTAGCTCAGTTGGTTAGAGCAGCTGACTCTTAATCAGCGGGTCCGGGGTTCGAGTCCCTGATGGCGCACACCAAGTCCCCCTGAACAGCGTTTACGCTGGTCAGGGGCACTTTTTGCTGTCCGGGTATGTCTGGGCATCCGCAAACTTCGCGAAAATGGCCAACGCTCTGACCTGCAGATTCTCAAGCCGCGTAGGGCGTTTCGGAGACTTGACTCCCAATGACTTGTACTGGGAGTCAAGTCTGCGGCTCATACCGCTCTGACCCGTGCAGACGGACACTGTGAGTGTATCGTTGCGCAGTCAACGGACGGTTGTGGACCCGTAACTCATCACTTACTCATCTTTTTGGCCGAACGAGATGGGTGCCGTTGGGTTCGTCGCGCCGTTCAGGGAACATGCATTCGCTGGCGCCTAAACATCCCAGGGCTGCAACTGTCAAGCGGCCTTGGAATTGTGCTCCGGTTGGTGTGCCCACGCGATGGTCTCGTCGTAGATGGCGTGGTGGCGTAGGCATCCGTGGAGGAGTCCGACGAGGCGATTGCCGAGTGCGCGGAGTGCTTGGTGGTGCAGATCGCCGGCGGCGTGGTGTCGGTCGTAGAGCGCGCGAGCTCCCGGGCTTTGGTTAACCGCGCAGAATGCCCATTGATCGATCGCATCGTAGAGCCGCCCGTTACGCACATGTCGGGCGAGGACGGCACGTTTCTCGCCCGATGCGATCGTCAGGGGTGACGTACCGGCGTAGTTCTTGCGAGACTTGGCAGTGGTGTCGGTTGGCATCGTCCTAGAATTTACCGAGCACCCGGGCGCCGAGGATGACACCGAGTCCTGGCGCTGCACTCAGGTCCATGGCGAACCCATCAGCTCTGGTACGGCATGTCGGCGGCGGTGAGGCCTTCGAGTGCCATGCCGAACGGGACGTCCTGCAGGATCCGCTTGCGCAGGTTCCGGTTGAGGGTCTGCTTCTGCAGCGTCCGGTAGAGTGCCGGCTTCGCGGCAAGGCCGCGCGCGATCTCAAGGCCGCGGTCAAGAGCCGGGTCATGGGCCACTAATTCGCTGACGACACCCCACTGCAGAGCGGTTTCGGCGTCGCTCGACTCCCCGGTCCACAGCAGCCACTTGGCGCGGGCGGTCCCGGCGATCTCCTCCCAGACGACCTGGACGCCGTCGCCGCCGGTGATACCGAAGGCGGGGTGCGGGAAGTCGCCGTACGTGGCGCGCTCCGAGGCGATATGGATGTCGGAGAGCAGCAGGTATTCGGAACGGATGATCGCCGGACCGTTCGCGACCCCGACGACAGGAAGGGGCAACTCGACCAGTCGCTGAAGCACCTTGGCTTCCTCGACGCGAGTCTTCTCCCACGCCGCAGGCTTGAAGATCTCTCCGAGGCTCGGGCCGTCGATGTCCTTGATGAAGTGGTCGCCGCTCCCGATGAGCACCATGGCCCTGTTGTCGCAGTCGAGCGCGATCTCCTCTAACAGCGCCGGAAAGTGTTCGTGGGTCTGACCGGTGAACGTGAGCGGTCCGCCGTCGGTGTGGAAGCGCACCAGAAGGACGCCGTGCTCGTCGCGGGTGATGGCGAAGTTCTCGTACGCGGTGAAGTATCCGGGGTGGTCATGAGTTGCCCCTCTCGTCGTAACTGAACAGGTCTGTTCAACTGCGTAGGGTGGGCCCACGACCGCAGCGAAGACTCGTCGCAAGCCGGGCCTCGAACGGGTTCTGGCCACCGCCGACCGACTGTTCTACGAACGAGGCCTCCATGCCACCGGCGTCGATTTGATCGTTGCGCGAGCCGACGTCTCCAAAACCACCATGTACACCTATTTCCGAACCAAGGACGACCTGGTCGCGGCATACCTTCAAAGGCGCAGCGACGCCTGGCAAAGCCACGTCGCCGACCAACTTCACGCACGCGGGGGCAGCCCGGAAAACAAGGCGCTGCTGGTTTTCGACCTGCTCGGCGAGTGGTTCGAAAGCGACGACTTCCGCGGCTGCCCGTTCGTCAATGCCGAGGCCGAATCATCGCCGGACTCGCCGGGCCACAGCGTCAACCTCGGGCACCGCACCGCACATGGGTACGAGAGCTCTTCCGCGAACTTCTCCGCCCGATCGGAATTACCGGCCCGGATGACCTGCTGATCCTCCAACTCGCTGCTCTCTACGACGGCACCATGACCAGCGCCCATGCCGAACCCGGTCCACCCTGGGTATGCGCGGCACGCGAAGCGGCCCGCAGTCTCATCAACTCATTCGATGTCGGTGCAAATGCACCGAATACGGGCGGGTGAACTAACCTCAGCACCCCGCCGGGACGATGTCGCGTGTGATTTCGAGTTGCCCGAGGTGTTGGGCCAGTTCTGGACCAGGTGCCCGAGGATGTACTGCGGGATAGCCGTTGTGGCACGGGATCCGGCCGCGGCCCGGTCCCGGATGCCGTCCGTGACGGTGACCCAGGCCGGCAATCGGGCGGTGACTGCTGCCGTAGCAGGGGATTGGCCGTCCTCCTGCGGCCCGACCAACGGATCGGTGAAGACGTCGGGTAACTTCGCTGCGGCTTGCTGGTCGCCGACGCCCCGGTGACCACGGTGCAAGCGATCACCGCGCAGCGCCCGAGCCGAGCCGATGGTCGGTCGTGGCATCGGATACCTGTACCGATGAGGGCAAACGAGCACCCGTCGGGAAACGGGCAGCCCGACGCCCCAGGTTGGCAAACCTTCGACGCTGACCGCTCGCCACCGGCGTCGGTCCAATCCCCGTCACCAAGCTCAGGCATCCCCCGGGTGGCGGTCGACGGCTACGACGTCCAAATCCGTGTGCGTACGCCGATGACGGTCAAGGTAGCCGGCGACGTCTGATGCCTGGATTGGGCGGGACCACCAATAGCCTTGTCCGTGAACCGATCCCATTGCCACCAACGCCTGCGCTTGATCAGCGGTTTCGACGCCCTCGACCGTGAGGTCGAGGTCCAAGTCGGTGGCGAGGGTATGGAAAGCCGCAGAGACGGCGTCACCTTCCGGAGTGCCGAGTCGATCCGTCACCACTGTCGACATCGCGTCGCGATCTCCACCGACGTCGCTCTGCACCAGAGACATTCGAAGGGCACGAATTCGTACACCGGCATTGCCCGATGCAAGCGGGTCCGGAATCCCGAAGTCCACTGCTGGATCAGCCTGATCGCCGAGGTCGTCAACTTCGTTCGAAGTATTCATGAATCTGACGTACCGCTATCGCTCCTTCACCGACGGCGGATGCGACTCGTTTCACCGAGCCGCGACGGACGTCGCCCGCCGCGAACAGACCGGCCCGGCTGGTTTCGAGCGTCCTGAACTGCGCGGGGTCGATCGACCGGTTGTCGCCATCGAAGGCGTGGACCGCGTCCATACCCGTGAGTACGAAGCCGCGATCGTCGAGTGCGATTGCATCGGCCAGCCACCCGGTGTGCGGCACCGCTCCAATGAAGACGAATAGGGCGTGCACCCGGATTGTGTCCTGCTCGCCTGTGTGGTTGTCCGCGACTACGAGTTCGTCGAGATACTTCTGGCCGTGGACTGCCTGAATCTCTGTGTGTAGATGCACGGTGACCCGAGGATGGCGATCGATCCGGTCGACGAGGTATCGGGACATGCTTTTTCCGAGGTCGTCGCCGCGGATGAGTAGATGGACGTCGGGAACATGGTCAGCGAGAAATATAGTGGCCTGCCCCGCGGAGTTTCCGCCCCCGACGATGGCCACCGGATCGGCCCCGCACATCCGCGCTTCCTGATGGGTGGCGGCGTAGTACACGCTCGTCCCTTCCAGCGCCTCGATTCCGGGAACGGCCAACTTGCGGTAGCGCGCACCGGTGGCGAGCACGATGGACCGGCCGCGAACCGTGCCGCCGTCAGAGAGCCGGAGCACGTGGTACCCGGCTTCGGACGTCAATCCGGTCACCTCTGCCGAGACCAGGATGCGAGCACCGAACTTGTCGGCCTGGATCACAGCCCGCTCGGCCAATTCGGATCCGGAGATTCCGGCCGGGAATCCCAGATAGTTCTCGATTCGGGAGGAGGTGCTGGCCTGTCCCCCTGCGGCGCTCGTCTCCAGTGTCACCGTGTTCAACCCGTCCGACGCTCCGTATACGGATGCGGCCAGTCCGGCCGGTCCTGCACCCACGACGACGAGATCGAACACGTCCTGGGCAGCGTTCGGCACGGAAAGTCCGACGATGCGGGCGAGCTCTGTGTTCGTCGGATTGCGCAGTACCTTCTCGCCGTGCCAGATGACGACGGGAACGTCCTCGGGGGCGATGTCCAGGCTGCGCAACAGCTGCTCCGCCCGCTCGTCCCGCTCCAGATCGATCCATTTGTGAGGCAATCGATTTCGCATTGCGAATTCTCGAAGCCGCAACGTGTCCGGTGAATAGCAGGACCCGATGATCCGGAACCCCGAGCCGAGCCCGATCAGCAGGTGTCGACGCAGCAGGTAAGCCCGCAGGATCAGATCGCTCAGCACTGGATCGTGGGCAACCAGTTCGCGCACCCGTTCGGCGGGAGTGACGAGCAGCTCGCCGTCTTCGATCGCTTCGGCGGTGTAGAACGCCACCTGACCTTCGAGCAGTCCGAGCTCACCCAAGAAGCGGCCGGGTCCGTGCACGCGAAGTATTCGACGTTCACCGTCCCGGTCACCCTCGTCGAGAACGGCGACCTTGCCGGACAGAACGACGAAGAAGTCATTGCTGGGCGCACCCTCGCGTATCAGCACTTCTCCGGTACGAACCGATCGACGTGTGCCACCGACCTCGAGCACTGCGACCTGATCGTCCGTCAGCCGCGGGAACGCGCCGTGCTCGTCCGTGGTCTCGTCGACGACCGCTGGTCCGGCGTCCTCAGACGAAATTGCGGTCGACATAACACCACCTCCAATCTTCTCCGGGTTCCATCGACCGAACGATCGGATGACCGACGACATGTGCGTGCGCGCTCGCGTGTCTGCCCGGCGAGGAGTCGCAACACCCGACGTGCCCGCATGTCAGGCACAGCCTCAGGTGCACCCACGGGGTGCCGAGACGGAGGCATTCTTCGCAGCCCTGCGGAGTTCTGGGCACCACGGACCGGATTGCATCGACGTGCGGGTCCACTGGCACGAACGTCATGATGTCGCCTCCTTGCCTGCATTCTCCGAAAGCGCTCGATCGAGCCATGCGCGTAGCTGGGGTACCGGGGCTGCACCGGCCTGCCGAGCGAGGACCTCACCTCGATCCATCACCAGCAGGGTCGGCACGGCCCTGACGGTGAATCGTTCGGACGTCAGGGGTGCGGCATCCACGTCGACCTTGACCAGCTTGATCCGGCCCGCGCGTTCTCCGGCGAGCTGTTCGAGCGCCGGGCTGACCATGCGGCACGGTCCGCACCAGGTCGCCCAGAGATCGACGAGTACGGGCACCGAGGGGTGTTCGGCGATCTCCGCGAAGTCCTCGTCCCGTGCTGCGGCGATCCACGGCAGCGGCTCGTGGCAGTTCCCGCACCGGGGTGTCCCGTCCGCTGCGGCAGGCACCCTGTTGACCTTGCCGCAGTGCGCGCACTTCACCTTGTCCGATTCCATGGCGACATCTCCTCTCAGGCCGCCGCGACGGCGGGTTCCGCATACGCGACGACGAGTTCTCCGTCGACCACCGTGACGGTGATGGTGCCGCCTGGTTCGATGTCCCCTCGCAGTAGCGCGCGACCGATCTTGGTCTCGACCTCGTGGGCGATGTACCGACGCAATGGCCGTGCACCGTAGACCGGGTCGAATCCGCGTTCGGCGACGAGCCTGCGCGCGTCCGGGGTGATGTCCAGATCGATCCTGCGCTCCGACAACCGGTTTCGAAGATCGGTGAGCTGCAACCCGACGATGTGCTCGATCTGGGGCAGGGTGAGTGGGGTGAACAGCACGATGTCGTCGACCCGGTTGAGGAACTCGGGACGGAAATGCCCACGCAGTTCCGCGAGAACCCGCTCGCGGGCGTTCGGCTCGATCTCGCCGTCGGGTGTGACTCCTTCGAGGAGATGCTGGGAACCGATGTTGGAGGTCATGATGATCACCGTGTTCCTGAAATCGACCTGCCTGCCTTGTGAATCGGTGATCCGACCGTCGTCGAGCACCTGTAGCAGGGTATTGAACACATCTGCGTGCGCCTTCTCGATCTCGTCGAAAAGCACAACCGAGTACGGCTTTCGGCGCACCGCCTCGGTGAGCTGTCCGCCCTCGTCGTACCCCACGTATCCGGGAGGTGCCCCGATGAGCCGGCTCACCGTGTGCCGCTCCTGGTACTCGCTCATGTCCAGGCGCACCATGTTGTCTTCGCTGTCGAAGAGAGCGCCGGCCAATGTTTTTGCGAGCTCGGTCTTTCCCACGCCCGTCGGGCCCAGAAAGATGAACGACCCGATCGGCCGGCGTGGATCACGGATGCCGGACCTCGCCCGGATCACCGCGTCCGCGACCAGCTGCACCGCCTCGTCCTGACCCACGACCCTCTCGTGCAGAATCTCGTCGAGCTGCAACAACTTCTGTCGCTCGCCTTCCTGCAGCCGAGCGACCGGGATCGAAGTCCACGCAGCCACGATTTCGGCGATCTCGTCCTCGGTGACCACTTCGCGCAACAACGGGCTCCGGCCTTGTCTGGTGACCAGCTGCTCCTCTGCCGACTCGAGCCTGCGTTCGAGCTCGACGATCTCGCCGTAGCGCAACTCGGCGGCCCGATTGAGGTCGTAGGCGCGCTCCGCCTCCTCGGCCTCGTGGCGCAAGCGCTCGAGCTCACTCCGTAGCTCTTGCACCCGGCGGATCGCCTGTCGCTCCGCCTCCCACTGAGCGTGCCGGGCATCGGCCTCGGCCCGCAGATCGGCCAGCTCCTTGCGCAGCTCGTCGAGACGTGCCTTGCTCGCTCCGTCGGTCTCCTTGGACAGCGCGGCATCTTCGATCTCGAGCCGGGTCACCTTCCGGGTGAGTTCGTCGAGTTCGGCCGGCATCGAATCGATTTCGGTGCGCAACCGAGCGCACGCCTCGTCGACCAGATCGATGGCCTTGTCCGGGAGAAAGCGGTCGGTGATGTAGCGGTGCGAGAGGGTGACGGCAGCGACGAGAGCGCCGTCCTGAATCTTCACGCCGTGAAACACCTCGAGGCGTTCGCGGAGTCCGCGCAGGATCGAGATGGCATCCTCGGCGCTCGGCTCGTCGACGAGGACGGTCTGGAACCGTCGCTCCAGTGCCGCATCGGATTCGATGTGCTTGCGATACTCGTCGAGCGTGGTGGCACCGATCATGTGCAGCTCGCCTCGGGCGAGCATCGGCTTGAGCATGTTGCCGGCGTCGAGAGACCCCTCACCGCCCACTGATCCCGCACCGACCACGGTATGCAACTCGTCGACGAACAACAGAATCCGCCCGTCGGCTGCCTTCACCTCGGCCAGCACCGCCTGCAGACGCTCCTCGAATTCCCCGCGGTACTTCGCGCCGGCCACCAGGGAACCCATGTCGAGTGAGAAGATCGTTCTGTCGCGCAGGCCTTCCGGAACGTCGCCGCGGACGATCCGCTGGGCAAGGCCCTCGACGATCGCGGTCTTCCCGACGCCGGGGTCGCCGATCAGAACCGGATTGTTCTTGGTCTTGCGGCTCAGGATCTGCGTGACCCTGCGGATTTCGGCGTCTCGTCCGATCACCGGATCGAGTTTGCCCGCCCGCCCCTCGGACACCAGATCGCGTCCGTACTTCTCCAGCGCGTCGTACGCACCTTCCGGGCTGGCCGAGGTGACGCGTTGATTGCCGCGCACCTTCGTCAGCGCTGTGAGGAAGGAGTCCCTGGTGATTCCGTGACGGGCGAGTACTCGCCCTGCCGCAGTGGCCGAACCCTCTTCGGCGAGGCCCATCAGGAGATGCTCCACCGACACGTAGGAATCCTTGAGCCGCTTCGCCTCTCGATCGGCGGCGTCGAGGAGCACGGACAAGCGTCGGGTGATCGTCACCTGACCGGTCCCGGCACCGGGGCCGCTGACCTTGGGCCTTCGCGAGAGTTCACGTTCCAGATCGGATTGCAGGGCATCGACCTCGGCACCGGCCTGCTCGAGCAATCGGGGCACCAAGCCATCCTGCTGACCGACCAAGGCGAGCAGTAGGTGCTCTCCGTCGACCTCGGTGTGACCCATTCTGGTCGCAAGGCTCTGGGCCTCCTGCAGTGCTTCGCGCGACTTCTCGGTCAGGTTGCTGATGTCCATGTGGTTGTCCTCCTTCTGCGGGAAGATGCTTCGAGTGTCTCGATTCGTTCCAGCAGGTCGAGCACGAGCCCGATTGCCGAGTAGTTCAGGCCGAGACCGGTCCGCAGTCGTCGAATGCGGGCTGCATGGGCCACTTCGGTTGGTGCGAAGAACATTTCGCCACCTACGACGCGATCGGCGTCGAGCAGACCGAGGACCACGAGCTTCCGTGCAAGTTCCGGATGCAGACCCGTACGTTCGGCGAAGGCGTCGGTCGACAATTCGGTGCGTCGAACCAGTACGTACCGGACCACCGGGTTCGGGTCGCTCATGTCTTTGTCCTCGGATCGAAGTTCGATTCTGCGGCCAACTGCTCGAACAGTGCGCGTTCGCGTGCTGTCGGTTTCGACGGCACCATCACCTTGATCTCGGCGTACAGGTTGCCGTTGGTGCCACGTGGATTCGGCATTCCTTCGCCGCGCAGTCGCAGCTTCCTTCCAGTCGACGAGCCCGGAGCCACTTTCACTTTCGCCTCGCCACCCGGGGTGGGAACGGCGACGGTCGCCCCGAGGACCGCCTCCCATGGCGATACCGGGAGGTCGACGTGAATGTCTCGGCCCTGTACTCGGAACCGGGAATGTGGCTCGATCCGCACCACGAGGTACAGATCCCCCGGCGGCGCGCCGCCGTTGCTCCGTCCGCCTTGTCCGGCCAACCGAATTCGCTGGCCGTCCACGACCCCGGCCGGAATGTCGACGTCGTACTGCCGTCCGTCCAGTCCGAGCGTGCGTGTGCCGCCCCGGTACGCCTCCTCGACCGTCAAGGCCAGTTCCGCTTCCTGATCGGCACCGGGAATCGGCCCGTACCCGCCACCGCCGCCGAACATCTGCCCGAAGAGGTCGTCGAGATCGACACCACCGTCGCCACCGGGACCGAAGTGCACGCGTCTGCTCCCGCGGTCGTATCCTCCGCCACTGTTCCCGCCACCGCGGTATCCACCCGAGTGGGTGCGGGTCCGTTCGTCGTAATCCTCGGGGACACGCCGAAAGTCGGCACCGAACCGGTCGTAGCGTTTCCGAGTGTCCGGGTCGGACAACACCTGGTAGGCCTCGTTCATCTCCTTGAACGTGTCTTCCGCTGCGGGGTCCTTGTTCACGTCGGGGTGATACTTGCGAGCCAGCTTGCGGTAGGCCTGCTGGATCTCGTCGGTGCTCGCACCCCGCGGGACTCCGAGCGATTCGTAGTGGTCACGCGCCATCGGTGCTCACCCCTCGGGGCGGCTGACGACCACCGACGCCGGCCGCAGTTGCCGTCCGTCCTCTCCGTAACCCGGTCGCACGACTTCGATCACGGTCCCGGACGGAAGGTCGGGCCGGACCACCACGCTGACCACTTCGTGCAATTGCGGGGAGAACGGAACTCCGACCTCGTCGTGACGCTCGAAACCGAACCGTGACAGCACCTGCACCGCCTGATCGCGGATCGCCTTGACGCCGTCGACAACGGTCTGCGAATCGCTGTCCGCATGTGCCAACGCAAGTTCCAGATTGTCCAGTACCGGCAGCCACGCCGCGGACACCTTCGTCACCTCCGCGGCCCGTTCTCGCTCCAGGTCCTTGGCATACCGCTTGCGCAGGTTGTCCAGATCGGCAAGGGCTCTGCGCCAGCGGTCGTCGAGTCGAGCCTCCTCGGCACTCGTGGCGGCGTGATCCGGTACCGTCTCGGTTCGATCGCCTTCCGTGACGTCGGCCGCTGGTTCGGGTGTCGAATGATCTGCAGCCCTTTCCATCTCGTGCCTCAGCTTCGATCGAATTCGGCGTCGATCACGTCGTCGTCATCGGTCGAGGCCGCGTCCGCGCCACCGACCTGACGTCCGTCACCGCCGTCCTGTACCGGCACGAGCCCGTAGAGGAGCTGTTGGAGCTCGGAGGCGAGTGGTTGTACATCTGCAGGCGAAGCGCCGTCCTTCACTGCCTTTCTGGCATCGGCGATCAGCATCTCGGCCCGTGCCCTGTCGTGCGGTGGCGCGCTGTCACCGAGTTCGGCGAGTCGCCGTTCCACCTGATACGCAACGGAATCGAGTTCGTTGCGCGCGTCGACAGCTTTGCGCAGCGCCTCGTCATCGCCCCGATTCCGTTCGGCCTCGGCCAGCATGCGTTCGACCTCGCTCGGGTCCAGATTGCTCTGCTCACTGATCGTGATGCTCTGTTCCTTGCCGGTGTCCTTGTCCCTGGCCGTGACATTGAGGATGCCGTTGGCGTCGATATCGAACGTGACCTCGACCTGGGCGTCGCCGCGCGGTGCGGGCCGGATGTCTTCCAGACGGAAACGTCCGAGCGAACGGTTGTCGGCGGCCCGCTCGCGTTCGCCCTGCAGCACAACGACATCCACGGCGGACTGCTCGTCCTCCGCGGTGGAAAACACTTCGCTGCGGCGGGCCGGGATGGTCGTGTTGCGCTCGATGATCTTGGTCATCACCCCGCCCTGTGTCTCGACGCCGAGAGACAGCGGGGTGACGTCGAGCAGCAGCACGTCGGAGACCTCGCCCTTGAGCACGCCGGCTTGAACCGCCGCGCCGAGAGCCACGACTTCGTCCGGATTGACGCCCATGTGGGGGTCCTTGCCGCCGGTGAGCCGGCGAACCAGGGCTTGCACCGCCGGGATGCGCGTCGAACCACCGACCAGAATCACTTCGTCTATGTCGTTGGCGGTGACCTTGGCATCACTCATTGCCTGTTTCACCGGGTCGAGGCAGCGCTCCACGAGATCCGCCGTCAGATCCTCGAACTTCGATCGCATTACGGTCGTGGTGAGATGTTTGGGACCGTCAGCGTCCGCGGTGACGAATGGCAAGTTGACCTGGGCCTGTGTCACCGAGGACAACTCGACCTTGGCCTTCTCTGCGGCCTCGAAAAGGCGCTGCAACGCTTGTGCGTCCTTGCGTAGATCGATGTTCTCCGCGTGCTGGAATCCATCGGCGAGATAATCGACCAGGCGTCGGTCGAAATCGTCTCCCCCGAGGTGCGAATCGCCGGCCGTGGACCGAACCTCGACGACGCCGTCGCCGACGTCGAGCAGGCTCACATCGAAGGTGCCGCCGCCGAGGTCGAAGACCAGTACGGTTTCGTTGACCTGCTTATCCATACCGTATGCCAGTGCTGCAGCGGTCGGTTCGTTGATGATCCGTAAGACTTCCAGGCCAGCGATTCGCCCGGCATCCTTGGTGGCGTTGCGCTGCGCGTCGTTGAAGTAGGCGGGAACGGTGATGACCGCTTCTTTGACCTTTTCACCGAGGAATTTACTCGCGTCGTCCACGAGCTTGCGCAGTACGAGGGCGCTGATCTCCTCCGGTGCATGCTTCCTGCCTCGAACATCGATCCGGGCTTCACCGTTCTCACCCGGTACGACGTCGAAGCTGACTGCTTTGGCCTCTGCGGAGATCTCGTCGTAGTGACGTCCGATAAAGCGTTTAGCAGAGTAGATCGTGCCCTTCGGATTCAGTATCGCTTGCCTTCGAGCAAGCTGTCCTACCAGGCGCTCCCCGCTCTCGGTGAACGCGACTACCGACGGTGTCGTCCGAGCTCCCTCGACATTGGAAATCACCACCGGTTCACCGCCTTGCCAGCTCGCAATAACCGAGTTGGTTGTGCCCAGGTCTATACCCACAGCGGTCGCCATGACTCATTCCTTTCGCCAAGTCTCACCGGTGAGCGAGCGGGCCTTTCACCCGCTACCTCGACATCGGCGAGGACTTCGTAGTGACGTAGTTGTAAAGACGGGATCGCGACGACGTCGCGCAGGCAGCCGCGCAGTGCAACGTGAGCAGATCGAGCAACCGCCATCGTGCCCGCAATTCGCCAAGCGGACGATCTGTAGCACCAGTTCGACATCGCGACCGATGGTGGACGATCTGTTGATCGTGCACTGTCGGCCAAACAAAATCGGCGGCGTCCGACAGGTCCTGTTCAATGACGATGACCCAAAACAATGTGGTGGACAGGCCAATTCGGCCATCGTATCCGTCGATCAGCCCGAAGTTGCCGAACCTGTACCAGTTCGGCTTCGGGTCGACCAGACACTTGCTGCCGGCGAGCCGTAACCGCGAATAACGCACAGCGACCGCGTTTATCGGTCCAAAATATGGATCAAGCTGAAACTCAGCAGGGCCTCGAAATGCGGGGCGAACAACATCGCTACCACATCCGAGTTGACTTTGTTCACCGCTCGTGTGGGTGCACGCATCGTTGAGTGTCACGTAGCCCTTTGTGCGCAATCACTTTCGACCCGACTCGACTCGTCTGATTCTGCGTGTCCGGTTCATCCGGTCCGGCAGACACGGGCGAGTGTGATCGACTGAACGATTGGTGTCGCTGGAGCAGACGCAACAGCGCACGCAACCGAAAAACCTAAATCGTTGGCACAACAACCTGTTCCGAATCGCGGACGACAACAGCGGGCGCATTCAGGTGTGTCCATTTCCTACACCGTCGACTCTCCTCCTTCGGCTGCGGGATTACAAGGGGCAAGGCGGGATTGCTCGGCTCCGGGACTCGTGGGCCTCTTTCCTTTACCGGCGATCGGTGTGATGCTTGATCACGTCCACCACTTCGAACGGGAGATCCGACATGGTTACCAAAGCGCTGCTGGTCCGACTCGAAGCCAAGCCCGGCATGGCAGACGCAGTAAAAGATTTCCTCAGGTCGGCTCTTCCTCTCGTCGAACAGGAGCCCGGCACGAGGCCCTGGCTGGCGGTACAGTTCGGCCCTTCGACTTTCGGAATCATCGATGCGTTCCCCGACCAAGCCGCCCGTGAGACGCATCTCAACGGGCCAGTCGGCACGGCGCTCGGCGAACGCGCCGACGAACTGTTCGCGGTGCCACCCGAAATCAGCTACCTCGACGTGCTCGCTGACAAACTCTGAACCACCGACCGACCCCCGCGCCGCGGCGGACAGGGAGAATTGACCACCGGGATTCTCGAGTCAGCGAACGCCCATGGAGGGCCGATGATCCCGCCATGTCGATCGAATCCAAAGATCGAGTGCCAGGCCAACGCCACGCTGCAAACGGACGCGGTTGCCGTTCGAGGCCGTCGTTGTTCGACTGTTGCCTCGTTCGACCCCCTCTATGTTTCCTCGGTACGCTGCCGTTGTCGGACTCCGTACGCGGCATCGGTGACGGCGGCATCGTCCTCGAGTCCCGAGCCGAGCGCGCCACCGATGGTGGCAATGGAGGCCAGCAGCCATGCAAGCGTGAGGTAGTCGGACAAGCTCACTGGGTGTCCGAGGGTGCTGGAGAGAAGTTGTGGGGGTAGCGCGATACACGCGGTGAGCAGGAGGAGACCGAACAAGGCCACGTGCAGTACGGCGACGCCGATGATCAAGGTGACGACCGTTGTGGTGTTGTACAGCACGGACCGTTCGCGCTCGGCCGGCGACGCCGGCCGCTCCCACAATCGGTGATCGAGGATCAGCCAGAGCACCATTGCCGAGATCGACAGAAGCGTCGCCGCACTCATACGCCACGGGCCCATCATGTCGGCGAACAACCAGATCGTGCTGGTAGCCAACGCGAATGCACCGGTCGCGAACGCGCCGACGAGCACCTTCGAGAGCCCGGTGACCAGCCGCCATGGCCGGTTCGCTCGCACCATTCCCGACAGCAGTCGCACCCGCCGCAGCCCTGGGGGAGCGAAGTAGCGCACGCCGCCGTCGATCTGCTGTGAAGGGAACCGTCTTCTGTTACCGGGCGGGCGCCAGCTGTGGTTCACCGAGGGCGCACGCGAGTGCGAGTTCGGCGACGGCACGGACGCGGTCGTCGATGCGAACGCCGCCTACAGCGGCGACGGAGATTAGCGCGAAGAGGTGTTCGGTGCTGACGTCCGCCACCACCGGTAGGGTGTCCTCGCGTCGTGGAAGATCGGTGAGGTAGACGACGACGTCCTCACTCTCCGAGGACGGTTCGACTGTGTCGATCACGTCTGCGAAGGCGGTTTGTTCGTCGGAGAGATAGGGCTCGCTGCGCACAGTCACCGTCCATCGGCGCTCGTTGCGGTCACGGCGTCGTAGGCGTTCTGGAAGGTGCTCTGCGAGCTTTCGAGCGAGTGCTATGGGTTTACCCGGGTCGGCGATCAGTAGTACCGAGACTTCTTCGACTGCAGCAGGAGTTCCCGCTCGTGGTCGTGGACTGTGATCGTTTCCCGACATCGTGTGAGCGTACGCGGCACCGTCCGCTGCGGTTGCAGAACCGCGATACGCGACACACCCCGCAGATCCGATTTGCCAGTAGCCATCTGACACAAAATGATACGAATTCTGCAAGATCGAAGCTGCGAATGGCGACTGCAAAGTCGGAGGTACCTTGAGTTGCGTCTGGTCGACGTATGCATAGTGCGTCAGACGAGCGAATTAACTTGTCCGGCCGTGGTCCACTTTGGCTTCGAATGGTTGGACTATCGCGGTCGGAGTGAAAACGCTCGAGCGGGAGTGCGTCCTGACAACCCGACCCGGCCGAGCCGCACATCGTAGCGCTCAGAGCCCTCGCCGACGTAGTTCGTTCCAGATCGCGATGCGGCGAGCTTCGATTGCTGCGGTATCGCCGGTGGGGCGACCGGCCCGAAGTGCCTGCCGCCGGCGATGCGAGAGATCGATCAAAGCGGCGTCGAGTTCGACGATGCTCATCTCGCGCACACCGGTCACGCCAACCGCCGAGGGCGGCGCGGAACGGCATCGACGGCAGCGCGCGTGGTGGTTGCGGAACCTCCGGCCGCCGGTGTCGTGACGACGCCGAACATCATCCGTTCCCACCACCCTTCGAGTGGGCTCGGATCCGCCCAAACGACGTCGTACGGCTCTACGTCGTCCATAGTGTCCACCTTCCGGACCGAGCCAACGTCCGAGTAATCGCTGCACCGCCGAAACACGAATAGAACTGCAAACCAAATAGTTTCGATCGATCTGCGCGATGTACGGGTCACCCCAACGGGCGGTAGCGTCGTCTCCCGCGTACGCGCTGTGTCCCCAGGCGCGTACGTCGGGCCTGCACTCGACAGTACTCGGCGAAGGCCCGAATCGGGGTAAGACTTGAAGTTTGTTTCTTGTTGCACTGCAATCGATGTCGCTAATAGTGCGCTCCTTCTCTTTGTCACCTCCTCTGAAATAATGCACGGAGTCGACGGCGGGTGGGGGAGTCGTCTGACATCCCTCGGGTGACTAGGACTCGACGCCCGCCCGCTTTAGTAAGTGCGTATACGACTCGATTTCCTTCGTCGGCCCGGTTAGGTAGCTGCTGCTATCGGCCAAGTAGCGCAAAGCTGTCTCCAGGTGGCTGCGCGCGCCGCCTGAACCGAAAACGGTATCTGGTTGCCATCGCACGCAGCGGAACCGACTTTCCGCGGACCGCTGCCCTTGCCAAGGCGCTCGGATCGAACCCTCAGCCGATGGCGCCGCACCGTGACTCATGCATCCGTAAGGGCCTCATCTGGTCGCCTGCACTCGGCCTCGTCGCCTTCACCGTCCCCGGAATGGCCGACTTCATCCGCCGACAACACAACGCCCCGGTCATCTGACGAGCCGGGCTGCCACACCGCCGCAGATTGCTGGCATGATCGCTGCCGACCGGTCTCATTTTTTGGGCGGTACGGTGATCTGTAGGTGTTGCACTTGTTTCGAACCCATCACTTTGAAGTTGAGGTGGAGTCGACTGGCCATCGCCGAAGAGCTGCCGATCGACAAGGACGCGCTCAAGCGCCGTACTCGAACGCTCAAAGAATGCGGCATCACTCGTAGCCTGCCGTCGGGCTATCAGCTTTCCGCTCGCGGCCACGCATGCCTCGCTGCCACCGACGCGCCTTCACCCAAACAGCGTGAACGGGTATCGGCCTGAGATAGCTTCCCTCTAAATCGGCTCGCCTTCATCGGAAGATGAATCTCCGCTGCTGCAATTGTGACCGTAGCTATGACTCGACTGGACCTTCTGCGCTGAACGGAATTGGCACAGCTTAGCTATTATCGTTGTGCTTCAATGGAATTTGATTTGCTTTGTTCGTGCTTGTGCCGTCGAGGAGGCGTTGAGCCCAGGTGTTCATGTATTCGATGGCTTGAGGTGGGCTGTGGACAACTACGGGGGATCCGATCGAGCCGATGCAGAACGTAGCCCACTCCAGTGATTCGGCGGCGATGAACAGCGTGCACGATGTGGGATCGATTGCTTCGACGGTGCCATAGTGCCCAACCTCATCGCGCACCCGGTCGGCGGATGCATGGACTGTGGCGTGCACGCGGTATTTCGCGGGCATCGACCCGAGCTGAGTATTGATGTACTTCACCGGGTCGTCCGTCGGGAGCTTGCGATGAGCAAACTTACCTCCGGTCCTGCGGGGGTTCGTGATTCGGTCGATGCGAAAGGTGCGCCAGTCTCCTTTATCGGCATCCCAAGCGATCAGATAGAGGCGGTCCTCGACGTTGACCACTCTGTGCGGGTGGGTGGTTCGCTCGGCCACTTCACCAGACCACGCTTGGTAAGTGAATTCCACGGTTTCGGTATCACGGCAGGCGAGGGTGAGGGTCGTCAGCGCTGCGACATCGGTTATTGCGGCGGCGTGGTTTGCTTCGACTCGCGGTGATGTCGCAACAGCACGGAGGCTGTCGATGCGGCGTCGGATGCGCGGCGGGAGGACCTGAACGATCTTGGCCATGGCGCTGAGTGCAGCGTCGTTCGATGTTGGATAGATGCCTGTCGCAATGGTTTTCAATCCAAGAACGGTGGCGGCGGCTTCCTCCTCGCTCAAAACGAGAGGGGGGAGTGCTGTGCCTGAGCTGAGGTGGTAGCCGCCCCCTGTTCCTCTCGTTGTGACGATTGGATAGCCGAGCTCCTGCAAGCTGTCGACATCACGCCGGAGCGTGCGCTGACTGATCTCCAAGCGCTTCGCCAGCTCATGACCAGGCCAATGGCGTCGGTTCTGCAGAAGCCCTAGGAGTTCGAGAATCCGAGTGCTGGTTGCCATAGCCGAATCGTACGCAGACTTGCGGTCATATAACGGCCACAAGTGCTGTGAGGATGGTGGAACCACTCACTGAGGAGGGCTTGATATCGAAATGATCGAAACCGTTGATCTCACCCGAAGTTTCCAATCGCCAGGAGGTGACGTCGTTCATGCAGTACGGGGAATCGACCTCCGGGTCTCGGCAGGCGAGACAGTGGCGGTTCTCGGACCGAACGGGGCCGGTAAGAGCACGCTGATGCGGATGCTGTCGACCTTGCTTCCACCGACCAGTGGACGAGCGAAAGTGGTTGGACACGATGTGAGTACACACGCGCCGACGGTCCGACAAAGCATCGGCTACGTGGGCCAAGGTAGCGGAGCCGGTCAAACCCAACGCGCTGTGGACGAAGTCGTCACTCAGGGCCGCATCTACGGTCTCGATCGGGCAGCGGCCCGACACCGAGCCAGTGAGTTGCTTTCATTGCTGGGCCTCGAGCATCTCGCTCTCCGCAAGAGCTCAACGATGAGTGGTGGGCAGCGGCGTCGGCTGGACCTGGCCATGGGATTGGTCCATACCCCGTCACTACTGATCCTCGACGAGCCCACCACCGGCCTGGACCCACAGAATCGCGCCAACCTGTGGGACCACATCACCGCCATGCGCAATGAAACAGGCATGACTGTGCTGGTAACGACCCACTATCTCGACGAAGCCGACCTCGTCGCCGATCGAATCGTCATCGTCGACCACGGGCAAATCGTCGCCGACGGCACGCCGACCGATTTGAAAGAACGCAACGTAGGTGACCGATTGACGCTTGAGACCGCAGACCGAGCGTCCGCAACGCGCGTACGAACGCTCCTTAACAACAACCCGGGCACGCGAGGAGTCACGAGTGCAGGGCAGGTGGTCACCGCGCAGGTGAAAGACGGGCGCGCAGCACTACCGGCCGCGATCGCGGCAGCGCAGCGGGAAGGGATAGTCATCGCCGCGGCGGATACCCGGGCACCAAGCCTCGACGATGTGTTTCTCCAACTGACAGGGCGCAGTTTGCGCGACGCCGGCACGTTGCCGAGGAGTGAAAGCGACAGGCCGTCGAACGTTGTCGAGGACAGTATCCGATGACCGTCAACGCCGTACGCTCTCGCCGCAACGTATTCAGTGACGTACTTATTGTGATGACGCGCGAGCTACGTCCCGTCATCACCGACCCGTTCTCCCTCGTAGTCGGGCTGATCCAACCGTTGGTCTTCCTCCTGTTGTTCGGCCCCTCGTATCGCAAGACCTAGGTGACTCGGGCTCACCATGGGCGTGGTTCGTTCCGGGAATTTTGGTTATGACGTCGCTGTTCGGCACCGCGGGCACGGGCTCGAACCTGCAATTCGACCTCCAGACCGGCACCCACGAGAGACTCCTGGTCACCCCACTGACCAGATCATCTCTCTTCATCGGACGATCACTCAAAGAGTTTGTGCCACTGGTCATTCAGGCTGTCGTGGTCATCATCGCAATGATTCCGTTCGGGTTCCGTCCAGATCCCGTCGGGGCCGTACTCGGCCTAGCGTTGCTCGGAGTCCTCGGGATCGGGGTCGGTTCACTCAGCTATGCATTAGCCATCGCAGTTCGCGAGCAGGATTGGATGTTCTGGACCATCCACCAGACCGTCATCTTCCCACTGATGATTCTCTCCGGCATCCTCCTTCCGCTCGAGAACGGGCCCGCCTGGATGCGCCTGATCTCCCAGTTCAACCCACTCACCCACGTCGTCAACGCCGAACGAGAACTCTTCGCGGGCCACCTGACAGGCGCGAACGTTGCGTACGGGTTCCTCGCGGCGGTAGTCACCGCAATCGTTGGCTTCATCTTCGGTCTTCGAGCCCTTCGCAACAGCACCAAGTGACCGAATCTACGAAAGGACCGACTGCTATGCGAATTCTTGTCACCGGAGCGACCGGCAAGATCGGACGCCACCTCATCGACGAACTTCAAAGAACCGGTCACCAAGTCCGCGCTCTGACGCGCACTCCAGATCAGGCCGACCTACCGGACGGTGTGGAGGTAGTGCCCGGTGACCTCATCAATGCAACCACCCTCGAAGATGCTTTCGACGGTATCGATACACTCCATCTGATCACCTTCGGTGGTGATCAGATGGAGGATCTCACAAACGGAAAAGAGATCGTCACGCTTGCAGAGAGCCACGGCATTACCCGCGCTACCGTGCTGGCCGGATGGGCACCGACGAGCATCGAGGAAGCCCTCTCGGTGAGCGCCATCGCATGGAGCCGGCTCGAACCCGTCGAAGTCATGGTCAATGCCCTCGAATGGTCCGACGAAATCCGAAACGCGGGGACAGTGTCCATGCTGGCCAACTATCCGAGTGCCATGGTCCACGAGGCCGACATCGCGGCCGTCGCGGCCTTGGCGTTGACATCGGCGGGACACGAGGGACGTGCTTACTCGCTCACCGGCCCGGAGGCACTCACAGCGGAGCAACGGACCCGAGTGATCGGCGACGCGACGGGACGCGAGCTCACCTTCGTCCAGCTCTCCGAAGCGGAGGAGCGTTCACGGTTGGCGAGCTACGGATACGACGACGAGTACGTAGAGTTCGGGATCGAACTTGCTCTCGATCCGCCGCCGGCAGCTGGACACGTGCTGTCGACGGTCGAGGATCTCACTGGCCGTCCGGCGAGGACCTTCACACAATGGGCCGAGGAGAATGCCGACCAATTCAAGACAGCCACGTGGCCAACGTAGCTTTCCTAGTCGTTGTCTTGGGGTACGACTCAGGTCCTGACGGCAAAATTGCCGTCAGGACCTGAACCAGTTCGTGTTCTACGCGTCGAGTGCGCGTTGCAGTTCAGTCGTACGCATCCGGCCGATCATCAGTGCTGTCACTGCTAGTAGGGGTGGGATGAGCCCCGCGGCAACGAATATCGCCGGTATCGGAACGATGAGCGAGAGAGGTCCGGCGATTGCGATCGAGACGGGCATGAACGCGATCGAGACAAAAAAGTCCAGGCTCGCAACTCGTCCGATCATCTCGGCAGGAACGAGGCGTTGAAGCAACGTGCCCCAGATGACGACTCCGGCACCGGTCGCCGCGCCAACGACGAACAACGACGCGAGCATCAAGACCAGGCTGTTCGCGACACCGAGCAGAGCCAGCGGGAGTGCCCCACCGCCCCAACACGCGATCATGAACGTCATGTAGCGGCGCGGAAGCCGAAGCGCCGACACCACCAACGATCCGATTGCGCCCCCAATTCCAAACGCGGCCAACAGGAATCCGAATGTAGCTTCGGCGTCCTCGAATCGGTCGCGGGTGAGGAAAGGGAGTAGTACTTCGATCGGCCCCTGGATGATCAAGGCAAGTGATGACCCGAACAGCAGTGTCCATAACAGCCACCGTGTGCCCGCTACGTAGCGCACACCGGCCTTCAGATCGCACCACACGTTGGTCGGCTCCTCGGTCGGTGTCGCCTCGATCTCTTCTCGCCGGCTGAGGAACAGGGTGATGACGAACGAGATCGTGTACGACGCCGCGACGATGACCGCACCGACTGCGGGAAAGAATGCGCCCACGGCAATCCCGCCCAGTGCGGGGCCGAGCCCTTGACCCATCGATGGAAGCAGCGCGCCTTCGAGACCGTTCGCGGCGAGAAGCTGCTGCGGGGGGAGCACCTGAGGCAAGTAGGCGCTGTATGCAGGGTAGAAAAACGCGCTGCCGGCACCCATCGCGAACGATGCGGCTGCGACGTGCCACAGCGCGATGGCGCCGGTCAGTGACAAGACCGCCACCACCGTCATGACGGTGGCGGTGCATCCCTGGACGATGATGATGATGCGGCGTTTGGAGAAGCGGTCGGCGACCACGCCTCCGAACACGGAGAACGCGAACAGGCCCAGGCTTAGCCCCGTCGCCACCGCGGACAGCGCCAGGGGGCTGTCCTTGAGTGCGAGGACTTGAAACACCATGACGATGGTCCACATGCCGGTGCCGAACACTTCGATTGCGACGGCAGCGAAGAGAAGTCGGTAGTCCCGTGTACGCAGCGGCGCGAGTGCTCGCAGTCCATCAGTCTTACGGTCGCTCATGCCGATGCCTCCCTCACGGGTGCTGTGGCCAGGTGCAGTGCGGGCCAGTCGTGGACGTCGGCGAGAAGCTGGCGATCGTGGGTGGAGACAACTACCGCAGCCGGGGTGGCGGAGAGCGCGTCGGTGAGTTCGTCGACCAGGGCCACCGAGAGGTGATTGGTCGGTTCGTCGAGGAGCAAGACATGCGGTTTGGTCGCCAGCACTATCGCCAGATCGAGACGACGTTGCTGACCCATCGACAGCTCACCGATGCGCTTGCTCGATTCACGCGCACGAAGTAGACCGAGCTGCGAGAGCCCGACGGCTTCCGACGAATCGAGGATCCCCGCCGCGATCAGCGTATCGAGGTGCGCGGAGTACGCCTCGCTGGCACGTCGGTGCACCGGCAGATCGGTTTCCTGGCGCAGGAAACCGAGACGGAGACCCTTTGACCTGCGAACATCGCCCGTTGTGGGGTGCAGCTCGCCCGCGAGCAGGCTCAGTAACGTCGATTTGCCGGCCCCGTTTGGGCCGGTCACAACGAGCCGGTCGCCGCGAGAGAGGACGCAGGACACCTCCGAAGTCATGCGGTCGGCGACAGTGATCCGATCCGCACTGAGCAACACCGAACCGGTCTTCGGTAGGAGTTCTGGGAATGTGAACTGTTGGGGTGGTTCCGGCACCGTCACCGCGTGTGCGTCGAGCTGCTCCTGTCGGCGGTGAACGCTCTGTACGAGTCCACCTGCGCGGGTCGCGCGACCGTGCTTGTTCGTTCCTTTCTCCGGTCGCCACCCGGACTGCAGACGGTTCTGCGCGGCGCTGAGACTGTCCTTCAGTCGGGCATGCTCGGCTTGTTGCTGGTCGTATTCCTGCTCCCATACCGCCCGCTCGGCGAGGCGGCCTTCGCGATATCCGGTATAACCGTTGCCGTACAACCGGATTCGACCATCGGGCGAGGGGTCGAGATCGACAATGGTGTCCGCCACATCGGTGAGCAATGCACGGTCGTGGGTGACCACCACGACGCCTCCACTGCGCGTCCGAAGCTGCGCACTCAGAAAATCGAGACCGCTCCGGTCGAGATGATTTGTCGGCTCGTCGAGGAGCAGAAAGTCGTCGTCCGCGCCCAGGAGGCACGCCAGACGCACCCGGTACCGCTGCCCCACGGACAGAGTATCCAGCGACCGCTCTAGGTCGGTTTCGGCGTCGAGTGCGTCCAACGCGATCTGCACTCGCCTCTCGGCATTCCACGCATCGAGTGCTTCAGCCCGTTCCAGTGCTGTGGCATACCGCTGAGCCCCCTCGGAAGTCCCGTCTGAGAGGGTCCACATGGCCGCATCGAGTTCCGCCAATGCGCTGAGTGGTTCGGCTATCGCGTCCGCGACGGCTTGACCTACCGTTCGTCCGTCACGGGCAGGCATTTCCTGTTCTGCCACGCCCACCGTGCCGATCCGATGCACCGTGCCGGCGTCTGGAGTGATGGTTTCGTCGAGCACATGCAGGAGGGTCGATTTTCCACGTCCGTTCTCACCGACGATGGCGATCCGTGAGGTAGGACCGACAGTGAGGTCGACGTGGTTCAGGACTGGGTTGGCCCCGCGCATCACAGACACGTCCGAGGCGGTGAGTTGAGCGCGTTGACGCGCTGGTTCAGGGTTCGTAGAGGTGAGCATTCGAGTCCTTCGGGAGGACGCACCGAGCCGAAAAAACGGCAGACAGGCACGCCAAAAGACGGCGACCGCGTTGGTCGAGAACGAGCGGCCACCGCTGACTCGGATCACTCCACGAGCGCGGAAGGCCTTACTCAGCCGTCTCAGGAAAAGTACAAATGCACCTCTCTAAGGTAAAGGAATCCAAGTTTGTTCGCAAAGTATTTTGGCCAGGGTTGGACTGCACGCCGGCCGGTCGGACATAGTCGGGCGGGCCCACAAACCAAGCGAACCTGAACGCAGAACAGGCATCAGGTGCTATCCCGCACTTGTTGCCGCAATACTTTGCTGATTACGACGCAGAATCGCTGCGCGACGCGGGCTCCTGGTCTCCCATCATGGCAAGGACTCGGGCGTCAGGTTCGCAAGGGTCGGTAGGACGACGACTTCGTCGCTGAACGGTCACACTCCAGCAACGGTTTCGGACAGGCAAGAGATCCGAGGATCTCACCCAGGACACCACACTCGACGCATTGCTCTTTCGCGCGGTGTGAGCCAATGTCGGGGATTGGCATGCCCGAGTGTCGTTCTCGATCCCTGCCGGGTATTCGGGCATGAAATTCGAGTGGGGAGATACCCGTACGCGGAGTAGTACCAGACTTTACGTTATCTTTACGGTGTTGAGCCGTGGGGTTCGAGGCCAGGTGATGCACCCCCAAGTAGATGTAGGAGTCGAATGTGGCTTCGCCGAAGTGGTTTTCGGTCGCGACCCTGAATCCGAGGCCTTGCCTCGTCGGGGAGGTCCTCCACGCCGGTCCCGGATTCTCGTATGGGAACTCTGGGTGTCCATTTCAACGCCATTCGATACGACGCGTCCGGTGCCAGGCAGCCACCGGCGTCGGCGTCGTCGAGTTGTGGCAAGAGCTGAGGAAGAACATCTGATGTCGAACCCACAGAACAAGCGATCGACGGACTCCAACAAGTGGGGAAGCGCGGTCATCGGGATAGTCGTCGCCGTCATCGGCATTTCGCTCTTCTCCGACGGCTCGCCGTGGCAATTGGTATTGGTTACCGTCGGCGGGCTCTGTCTTGCGGCAAGCGCAGCATGGGCCGGGATACGTGAACGCAACTACGAGATGGCCGCAGTGTGGGCGGTCGTGGCTTCGATGGCGTTGGCGGGGGTATATTTTGCCGCCACCTGAACGATGTCCGAACTAGCAACGGATGCACAGGGGCCGCCTATCGATGGCCGGGTGCCTTTCGGCAACGCGGGCCGTGCAAGGCCCGCGTTGCCGTCGGGGAGTGCCGACCGCATCGCGGAGGCAATGCCTGCTAGTCGGCGGGTCGGTCGGCAGCTACATCGAGGATCCAGGTGACGCCGAAGCTGTCGGTGAGCATGCCGAACCCTGGGCTCCAGGCAGATGCCGTGAGCGGCTCGAGGATCGAAGCTCCCACCGAGAGTGCCGACCAGTAACCCTCGACTTCCTCGAGGCTCTCTCCGCGCACAGACACGAAGAACGGGCTGTCGGTGATGGTGGTGCCGTTCTCTCGGCGGGTCGAACCGGCGGCCGCGGCCGAGCCACCTGACAGTCCAGGAATGTCATAGGCCATGACCCGAAATCCGTCGGCGGACTCGACCTGGCCGAACACGAGGTTGTCGGCACCGGGTGCCTCGCTCGGCATACCGACGTCTCCGTAGGTTGCGATGGTTACCTGGCCCCCGAAGACGGATCGGTAGAACTCCAGCGCCGCGCGGGCGTCGCCACGAAAGTTGAGGTGGGCGGTGGTCTTGATGGTCATCTGCTGCTCCCGGTGATAGCGGTACCGGTGTTTCCGGTCAGCGCCCACACTGACAGCGGTATAGGTCAGTTATAGTCCTACACTCGACCCTAGAATTGCCCGATGACGGGAACGACGTCGCGTTTGCTCGACCTGCTCTCGCTGCTCCAGGCCCGCCGCGACTGGCCGGGTTCTCTGCTTGCCGAGCGGCTCGGGATCAGTGGGCGCACTGTGCGCCGCGACGTCGATCGTCTTCGCGCCATGGGCTACAACATCAACGCGAGTATGGGTCCGGACGGTGGCTACCGGCTCGAGGCAGGCAACGAACTTCCGCCTCTGCTCTTCGACGACGAGCAGGCGATCGCGCTCGCCATCTCCTTGCACGCAGCGGCCATCACCGGGGTGGGAATCGAAGAGGCCGCCACGAGAGCTCTGACCACCGTGCGACAGGTGCTGCCGCAGAGGCTCCGTCACCGCCTCGACACGATGGAATTCACCACGGTCGCCAGCCGGCCGGGCGGTGGTTCGCCCCCGGTGTCGCCGGAGGTCCTCATCGCAGTGTCGACCGCAGTTCGCACCGCGCATGTGCTGCGATTCGACTATGTCACCCACAGCTTCGACACCCACGGCTCCGATTACCGTAGCTCGGACACGGCACCCGAGCCACCGTCCCCGCGCCTAGTAGAACCGCACCATCTGGTCATGTCTCACGGCAGCTGGTATCTGGTCGGCTGGGACCTCGACCACGACCAGTGGCGGATCTTCCGCGCCGACCGAATGACTCCTCGTACGCCGTCCGGCCCCCGCTTCGTCCGCCGGGAGATACCGGGCGGTGATCCCGAGCAGTACGTTGCGGCCAGATTCAAAGGCTCTGAGCTCTTAGACCGATGGCCCTGCATCGGGAAAGTCGTCCTGCACCGGCCGGCCGGCCACGTGCTCCCTTTCGCCGGAGACGGCATCGTCGAGGACCTCGGAACCGGTAGGTGCACCCTCGAACTCGGATCGTGGTCCTGGGTGGCGTTGGCGGCATCACTCAATCTCTTCGACACCGACATCGACGTCCTCTACCCGCAGCAACTCACCGATGCGTTCGCGCAGTTGGCCGCCCGCAATTCGGCGACCGCACACCGATAGCGCGCACGGATAGAACGAACTCATCCGTCATCGCCGACGAGGTTCCGGACACGGTCGGTGGGGGTACGGAATGCGGATCGGCACCGTGGAACGCATACTGGCTCGCGAGATGAGACTGCCCAGCATCACCGTTGCCCTGTTGGTCCTCGCCGGATCCTGCGTCCTGTCGGGCGCACCCGCCTCGGCGGCACCTGCTGTTGCCGACTTCTACGATGCCCCCGTCGTCGACCTCGACTCGTACGCGCCCGGGTCCATCGTCCGCCGAGAACCCGTGCCGCAGCTCGACATTCTGGGATCGCGTACCGAGCGCATTCTGTACAGATCGACCGATCCCCGCGATCGTGCGGTGGCGGTGTCCGGGCTTCTCGTCACGCCGACAGGTGCGTGGACGGGTCCCGGTGCCAGGCCCGTCATTGCCTTCGCTCCGGGCAGTTACGGAATCGCCGACCGGTGCTCGGGCTCGTCCGAGCTCGGACTGACAACCACGATGCCTGCCCTGCTGCCATTGCTGGCCCAGGGATACCAGGTGGTCACCACCGACTACCAGGGACTCGGAACCCCCGGTGAGTACGAGTTCTTGGGGCGGATCGCCAGCGCTCGCGCCCTGCTTGACTCTGCGCGCGCCGCGGTAGGCGAAGCCGACGTGCCGGTCGTGCTCTACGGATACTCGGCCGGCGGTGTCGCGTCCGCGGCCGCCGCGGAGCTGGCACCTGCGTACGCGCCGGACCTGTCGGTGGTCGGTGCCTTCGTCGGTGCCGCACCGACCGATCCCGTGCTGCGGGCCGAAGGCCAGGACGGAACGGACACCGCTGCCACGATGCTGTACACGATTGTCGGCCTGATCGGCGCGCACCCCGAACGGGCCGGCGAGATTCGCGCTCTGTTCAACGAACGGGGACTGGCGGCTCTCGATGCGGCACAGAACTTCTGTACGGTCGACGCTCTCACCTATGGATCACTGCGATCCGAGGACCTCACCGCCGATGGTCGCTCCCTGAGTGAGCTGATGCTCGGTCCGGTACTGGGTCCACTCACAGCGGCGAACGCCGTCGGATTCACCGCGCCCGCCGCGTCCGTGATGATCGTCCACGGCGTCCACGATCGCTCGGTACAGATCGAGCAGAGCCGGCTCCTGGCCGAGCGCTGGCGCGCCGCGGGTGTCACGGAGATGACCGTCCGGGAGTTCGATTTCGGAACCGATCTCGTTCCGGCATTCGATCATCCAGCCACGAATGTCGCTGCCTACCCCGAACTCATCGGGTGGATCGACCGACTTCTCGCACGCCGGGCGGCGGCCTGCTCGACGGCGTGCGAACGGAGGTCGGAATAATTGAATCTTCATTGATGCTGACGAGTACGTCCATCTTCGATCGAAAGGTCCCACCGTGCATCTGGGCGTAGACAGCTTCGTCTCCTCCGTAACCGACCCGACCGATGGTCGAGTCATCGCTCCCGAAGAGCGAATGGGTCATCTGTTGGAGGAGATCGCTCTTGCGGATCAGGTCGGGCTCTACTCCTTCGGCATCGGTGAGCATCATCGCAGTGAGTACTACGACTCGGCTCCGTCGATCATTCTCGCCGCGGCCGCCGCGCGCACCGAGAACATCCGACTTGGCAGCGCAGTCAAGGTGCTCAGCGCAGACGACCCGGTTCGGGTGTTCCAAGAGTTCGCCACCCTCGATCTGATCTCCAAGGGACGCATCGATCTGGTCGTGGGTCGCGGATCCTTTACCGAGTCGTTCCCGCTGTTCGGCCTCGATCTGGCCGATTACGACTCACTCTTCGCCGAGAAGCTCGATCTCCTGCTGCAGATCCGGGACAACGTCGAGGTCACCTGGTCCGGTCGGCACCGCCCGGCACTCACTCGCCAGGGCATCTATCCGCGCCCGCTGCAGGATCCGCTGCCGATCTGGGTAGGGGTGGGCGGAACTCCCGAGTCTTTCGCGCGCGCAGGGCTTCTCGGGCTTCCGCTGATGATCGCCATCATCGGCGGAGAACCGCGCCAGTTCGCTCCGCTCGTAGACCTGTACCGGCGCGCCGGTGCTCAGGCGGGACATCCGCCGGAGAAGTTGAAGGTGGGTCTCCACGTGTTCGGCTTCGTTGCCGACACCACCCAGGCCGCAGCAGACACCATCTACCCGGGCTGGAACGAGATGTTCACCAAGATCTCGCGCGAACGCGGGTTCGCCCGGCCGAGCCGGCAGCAGTTCGACGCCACAGCCGGACCCAACGGGGCATTCTTCATGGGTGATCCGCAGACGGTTGCCGACAAGATCCTGCGGGTGGGTGAGCAGCTGGGCGGTGTCGATCGGTTGTCCCTGCAGATGACCAACCCGCGACTTGCCCACAGCGACCTGTTGCGCGGAATCGAACTGCTCGGCACCGAAGTCGCACCCCTGGTCGCCAAGGGGTAGCGCCGCCGCAGCACACCGGCGGCTAGTTCGATGCCCACTCCATCTCGTCGACGCCCGCAACCGGGGTCAGCAATGAACGAATCTCGTTGGCGTACATCGTTTGTTTGATCTCGCTCAGAACCTCGCCGCGCGTTCCTGCCAGTTCCCCGGCGCGGGCGATCGCGTCGTCGAGTAGGCGGTCTTCGGTCGATACGGCATCGACGAGTCCGAGCGTCATCGCATCGTCTCCGCCGTACCGGCGACCGGTGGTCAAGGCCTCGTGAAAAGCGTGTGGTGCCAGCTTTGCCCGAACCATGTCGACGGTTCCCGGGCTGTACGTCGCGCCGATGTTGACGCCCGGAAAGCACAGAAATCCACGATCGGAACGTTGGATTCGGTGGTCGTGCGCCATCACGAAGAACGCGGCACCGCCGTAGGTGTGTCCTTGCATGGCCGCGACGGTCTGCATCGGAAAGGTCAGAAAGCGCACCAACATGTGCTGAACCGTGCCGATGAAACGGTTGATCTGATCGAGATTTTCGGCACCCCACGACAGATCCACCCCGGTGGAGAAGTATTTGCCCGTCGCGGTCGTGACCAGTGCGGCGGGGCCGGAGCTGGCCTCGACTTCGTCGAGCAGAGCATTGATCTCGGCAACCCAATTGGGGCCGATGCGGTTCTCGCTGTCGCCGACGCCCCTGTCGCCGAGGTTCAATACGAATACGTCAGCAACTCGTTCGAGGTAAGGCATCTCACGAACGTACCCAGGTTGTGTTGTTCTCACTCACAACAACGCCGAGTATTTCGGGGTGTCTCACGACGACGAGGCAGCGGACTGTCGGCGAATCAACTCGCGGTGGCCGTAGGTAGCGCCGAGGATGTCCTCGCGATCGGCAACCGAGGAGCCGACCGCACCTGCCACCGTGCCGAGCGACGCGGCGAGCCAGGCAAGGGCGAAATAGTCGGCGACCGATGCGGTCCGTCCGATCTGCTCGGCCAGAAAGGCCGGTGAAATGACCACCGCCGCCGAGAACAGTACGACGGCGAAGAGTAGCGCGTACATGCACAGCGCGCCGGTCAGAACGGTGCCCACCGTGGCCGCGTTGTACATCCAACGATCGATCGTCGAGCTACGGAATGTCCGCTTCTCCCACAGACCATTGGGATAGATCACCCACACCGTCATTGCGAGCACCGCCGTGATCGCGACCATCGCCAAGCGGCCAAGACTCATCGACGCCGCCATCTGCCAGATGCTCGCGTAGAACACACCGAAGGCGGACGCGGCGCTCGCGGCAGCGAGCGCACCTGACAACGTCGGCACCAATCGCCACGGTCGATTGCATCGAATCATCCCCGACACCAACCTGATTCGGCCGAACAAGCTCGACGTCAGCAAGACCTCGTCGCCCTCCCCGGAATCGCTCGCAGTCCATCGAGACTTGAAGTACCTCCGCGGTCGCCGAGACGAGTCGTCTGCTTCGATCAACTCGTGCAACATCGCCAGTGCAGCGGCGACCGCGCGGTGCCGCACTGCCAGCGTTCCGAAGGAGGGCACGTACAGCGCACCTGTCGTGCCGTCCCGAAGTTCGGCGATCACCGGACGTGAGCCCAAGCGGCGCGGAACTTCCGACACGCACAGGACGATGTCGTATTCGTCCGTGGCTTGAACCGATGCCAGCCACTGCCCCAACGGCGCGGAACCAGTGGCGGTGGGCGGGAGGGGGACCGACGTCAGGGCCGCCGCAGCGTCGAGAGCATGTCTTTCGATCGGCGTAGTGGGCTCCGGCTCGGCTCGGCGGGCACGCTGCTCGGCAGTTCGAGCGGATCCGATAGGCGACCGGCGTTGAAATCGTCGACCAGATTCCCGACGGTTTCCTGGGCGCAAGACTTGTTGGTGCCGATGAATCCCGAGGGCCCACGCTTGATCCATCCGGTGACGTATGTGCCGAGGGCTGTCGACCCACCCGCTTCCGTAAGTACGCGTCCGCCGGTGTTGGGGATGACGCCCGCACGCTCGTCGAAGGGAACTCCGGGTAGCGCGACGCCGCGGTAGCCGATGGAGGTGAGCACCAGTCCGGCATCGAGGGTGTCGATCTCTCCGGTCGCGGTGCTGCGCACCAGACCGTCACCGTCTGCGGTCAGGTCCATCCGCTCGAACTCGATGCCCGTCACTCGATCGGTGCCGAGGATCCGAGTGGGGGAGAGCAGGTATCGCAGTGTGATGCGCTTGCGGTCGGTTCCGTGCTCCGGTGATTCCTCGGCGTGACGCAGCAGCTGCAGTTTCTGGGCGACCGCGTGGGGCAGATCGTCGGTGTCGGCGAGCCGAGCTGTCACTGGGTCGAGTGTGAGTTCATCGCGGTCGATGGTGACGTCGATGTCGGGAACGGTCACCAATCCGGCGAACTCGGGCACGGTGAATGCCGACTGTGCGACGCCTCTGCGGCCGACGACGACCACCTCGCGAATGGAGCTGTGGCGCAGGGCCTCCAACGCGTAGGGTGCGATGTCTGTTTCGGCGAGTGCGTCGGGGTCCGTCGTCAGGATGCGGGCGACGTCGAGGGCCACGTTGCCGTTGCCGATGATGACGGCGCGCTCGTGCGAGAGGTCGAACGTGCGGTGTGCGTGATCGGGGTGGCCGTTGTACCAGGCGACGAAGTCGGTTGCCGAACTGCGGCCGGGCAATTCGGAACCGGGAATGCGAAGTTCGCGGTCCGTTGATGCCCCGACTGCATAGATCACGGCGTGGTGGGTGGTCATCAACTCCTCGTGGGTGATGTCCTTGCCGACCTCGATCCCGAGGTGGAAGGTGAATCCCTTTTGCGCAGAGATGGTGTCGAAGAGGCGTGATACCTGACGCGTCTTCTGATGGTCGGGCGCGACGCCGAGGCGAGCGAGGCCGTGTGGTTGCGGGAGTTTGTCGTAGACATCGACACTCACGCCCGGTTGTGTGAGCAGCTCGTCCGCCGCGTACATCGCGGACGGGCCGGACCCGACGATCGCCACTCGAAGAGGTTGACGATCCCGTGACACCGAGGCCGCGGGGGTGACCGGTGCCAGGATCGGCCGAGGTGGGCGCTCCTGCTTGTAGAAGTCCGCATTGATCGTCAGGAAAGGAAGTTGAGCTTCGGTCAGCTTCGCCTGCGGCACAATGGCATCGACCGGGCAGGCCGAGACGCACGCGCCACAGTCGACACACGACTGTGGGTCGATGTGCAGCATTTCTGCCGTCAGGAAATCAGGCTCGTCGGGCGTGGGGTGGATGCAGTTGACGGGGCAGGCGTAGACGCATGACGCGTCGCTGCAACACGATTGGGTGACGACGTGGGGCATGAGGGGTTCCTGACGGCTGGCGCTGCTGTACGGATAACTGGCGCGTGGGGTGTCGAGAGGTTACGCGGCGAACTGGTGCGAGCTGCGATCGGGCTCGCTGCGGAAACGGGAGGCCTTGCCATCGATTCCGCACAGCTTCCACATCAGTCGAGCGGCACGATTCATCATGCCGGTGTCGGTGACCAGCATGCGCACATCACCGAAGTAGTCCTGCAACGCGTGCTGCGACTCCGGAGTGCCCCAGAACAGGTCCTTCTTGACCTGCTTCGGGATGTCGAACTTCGTCCAGAACTTCTTCGGTGGAATGACGATGACATCGCACAGGATGCGCATCGTGATCGGAAATGCCAGCGACAGCAGGAACCGTCCGGCCTTGGACATCTTGGGGACGCGACGACGCAGGAGTTGGTGTGCGAACGAGATGTGCCGGGCTTCTTCGGCAACGTGGATGGCCATGACGCCCTGCATGATCGGATGGATGTCCTCGCCGGAACGCAGGACCGACTTCTGGATGTGGTCGATCGGCTCTTCCCCTGCGAGCACTCCGACGAAGAACAGTTCGGGTAGAAGTGTGGCGAACAGCGGGATGAACGGCGAGAGCATCTTCATCGGGCGGCTCATACCGGGGGCATCGGCACCGACGCGATTGACCATCTCCTGGAACATCAGGGTGTGGTTGCACTCTTCGATGGATTCGTGCGTGCAGTAGCGGGCCTCGGCAGATCCATTGGGCAGCGAGAAGACGTACTGCATCATCCCTCGGATCAGGATGTTCTCGAATTGCAGACCGACCTTCGCGACATTGGCCTGACGCCACATGCCGACCTCGATCTGCTTGTCGAGCGGAAGGGCCTGGTACCAGGCGTGGCCACCGATCGGGTCGGTCTTGGCGGGGAGCACCCAGCGTGGATCGTTCGCCGGCACCGCGAACTTCTCCGACTCCCAGTCGATGTCCACGTAGGGGTCGAAGTGCTTGTGCACCGATCCCTCGGACAGCAACGTCAGCGTCTCGATGTACTGCTGCTCGTCGGCGGCGTCGGTATCGACCGGAACGGACGTAGTGCCTGTCGTCAGTGTCATGGCTTCTCCCAGCGTCGTGTGAACTAGAGTTAATGTAACTCTAGTTCACATAAAAAGGAAGCCGTCTGAGCGAACTCCGGCTACTGATCCTCCGAGCGGTCGTCGGATATCTCTGCCACGTCGTCGGTCTCGAACAGCTGCAGCTGGATCGCCGAGGGATCGACCACCGGCGTCACCTGCTCAGGTGTGCTGCGGAGCACCTCGCGCAGTGCAGCGGTGGTTCGGGCCCAGCTCGAGGCTTCTCGATCTGCCTCGTCGACGTCACAATGCTCGTCGCCGAGGTCTGCAGCGACCGCCATCCCACGCCACGACGCCTCCTGTTCTGCGCTGATGCGTAGGTACGAGACGACGACATCACGGTCGGACGAACAGCACACCAGAACTGCGTGGAGGTCGAGGGGCTCGTCCGACCGGGCGGCCAGTTCGACCAGTTCCAACAGGCCGTCCGGAAACTCGTGTACGTCCGCAGTCACCGGCGTCGGCTCGCCGAGCTTCCCGCCGAAGTCCTCGGCGAACTTCTCGTCGACCTGTTCCCACACGTGACTGAGCATGCGTACCGCCCACAGCAGGTGATCGGCGACGAAGGGCGAGCCGCTGACCCGCACCTGAGCGACGATGCAGTCCTGGACCAGATGCAGCATGACGTCGGGCAGCTGCAAGTTGAGGTCCACGAGCAGTTCGGCCGCGCGAGTGCGACCCGATACTGCATGGACGAGCGTCGAATTGATCTCGACCACCGGTTCGGCGGGTTTGACCGATACATAGGCGGTGCCGCTTGCGAACCTCAGCGGAATGTCTCCGTCGGGGTCGTGAACCGGCGGGAAGCCGAACCACGGTTCGAGAGCGCGATCGACCAGCTGTTGCAGATGCTCTCTGCCCTTGGGCTGCACACACAGGGGCACGACGGTGCTGTCCGGCTCGGCGGCGGAGGGATCGAAACCGGGCACGTCGTATCGCCCCGTGGCGCGTGAGCTCAGGAAGGACGGGTGCGGAAGTCCCCAGATGTCACGAAAGACCGAGACCGTCTTCTTCGCCAGATCGTCGGACCACGATCGATTGCGGTCCACATGCGGCGGCGTCGGATCGGCATCCGATGAGACCCGAAAGCCCAATGCACTCAGGGATTCTCGCTGTTCGCCTGTGATGGCGCGAGTGCTGCTGAGGTGCTCGTTCGCGGGAATCTCGCAGCGGACCATATCGAGATCCCAGGCATAGAACTGTACGCAGGCAGCGGTGTCGGGGATGCCGTCGGTGGTGTCGTATCGAGACTCGATCACAAGGGCATCACCGTCACGCATGGCGCTGACATAGTCACCGAGGCTGCGCTGAAACAGCATCCACGCGGCGTCGAGGTCGAAGTCGAACTCGAGTGAATCGCTCATGTCGGCTCCTTACCCGGATCGCGCTGACGTGACGCGCGTGCGGACACGCTAGCTGCGACCACCGACACGGTCGCGGCGTCGGTCACCTCGACGCCGAATCCTCGGCAGAGTCGACGAGCGAATCGTCGTCGATCGCACCGAAGGGCTGTGCCTCGGCCACGCCGTCCAACACCGCAGGCCGCAGCGCGTGTGGAACGGCCAGTACTTCCTCGATTCTGACGAGGATGCCCTGCTCGATCAGGGATCGAACTCTGTGATCGATCAACTTCGCCGTACGCAGATCCTCGCCCTCGAGGTCTGCGTAGTCCTCACCCTCGTTGTTGATCGGTAGTTCGTCGGTCATCGCGGCGAGCAGAGTCTGCACGGCGAACGTATTGGCGAGCGACCACGACACGTCCGGGTCGTCTGCGTCCCCGGACAACTGCACGCGCACGTGCTCGGCGACGAGCTCGTGCATGGTTTCTGCGCCACGGCCGGCCAAGGAATGGGCGTTGTCGCCCGGCTTTGCGGTGTCTCCGTCGATTCGAACGAGTTCCGTCGCGATGGCCGTCGACCAGTAGTCGATGGCGGCGATGTCGGTTCCAGGGCCGAGCTGGGCGGGATCGAACTGCACCGATCCGAGGGCGTGCTGCAGCTGGATCTCGCTCGACACGGCCATACCGTCGCTCACCCGCTCGACGATGTCGTCCAGTGCAGGCAGGAGCGGCAGCGCCGAGATTGCGGCCAGCTCCTGTGCCAACGTCACATCGGGCAGGTCGATGTCATCGGCGTCGAGCATGTCTGGCTCGTCGCCCTCGAGGAAGTCCGAGAGGTCGTCCATGCAATGCGCGTAATCCTCCGCACTGCCGTCCCAGAGATCGGTCTCGTCCAGGAATGTCAGGTACTGAAGTGACGTGAGTACGAGGTTGACTGCGGTGTCCTCGGCGGTATCGGATTCCTCCTGAAGAATCCGTTCTGCGGCGTCCACCAGCAAGTGAGCGTCGGCCGGCAGCCAGGCGGTGGGGGAGAAACCGGGTCGAGCTCCCGAAAGCTGGGTCAGCGTCGACGACACGAGCCGCGAGATCGCCTCCGACTGTTCGGACATCTCGCTTTCGGCCAACCACTCGACGAATCCGTCGATCACGTCGGCTATCTGCTGGGCGTCGGCCCCCGACGGAGTCGAACGGGATTGCTGGTGACGCCGTTGCCGGGCCTTGGTCTTTTCTGCACGTTTCTGTCCGCGGTTGTCAGGCCGCTTCGATCCCATGGCTGCCAGCCTATCTGCTGGCATGTCCGGTTTCGAAGATCCATGCCCTCAGCCGAGCAGGAAGGAGCCGGCCGACGGAGGGAGGGCGG
>NZ_JABFAU010000099.1 GCF_017168335.1 Rhodococcus sp. KRD162
GCCCAGACGGCACTGTTGTGATCGTCGACGTGGATCCAGTCGCGTACGTTCTGGCCAGCGCCGTAGAGCTTGGGCCGGGAGCCGCTGAGGATGTTGGTGATCTGACGCGGGATGAACTTCTCCACGTGTTGGTACGGGCCGTAGTTGTTGGAGCAGTTGGAGATGGTGGAGCGCACTCCGAACGATCGGGTCCACGCACGCACCAGCAGATCGCTGGAGGCTTTGGTGGAGGAGTACGGGCTCGACGGGTTGTACGGAGTCGATTCGGTGAATCTGGCCGGGTCGTCGAGTTCGAGATCGCCGTAGACCTCGTCGGTGGAGATGTGGTGGTAGCGCACGTCGTGTTCGCGGACCGCGTTGAGCAAGGTGGTGGTGCCGATGACGTTGGTGTGCACAAACGGCCACGGGTCGGAAAGCGAGTTGTCGTTGTGGGATTCGGCGGCGAAGTGAACCACCAGATCGGTCTCGCGTACGAGTCGGTCGACGAGATCTGCGTCGGCGATATCGCCGTGCACGAACTCGATGCGCTCGGCCACCGAGTCGAGGGAGGCCTTGTTACCGGCATAGGTGAGTTTGTCGAGCACGGTCACCTGGGCGTCGGGGCGCT
>NZ_JABFAU010000100.1 GCF_017168335.1 Rhodococcus sp. KRD162
GATGGAGCGGGGTTGTCCGCGACGATGCATACGCGGCGTCAGCCGAGAAGTCCGTTTTCGCGCCGGGGTCATAGTCACCGACGTTATGTGTGCGGTGACCGACGAGAATTTTCCTTCCCGCACCGTCTTCGTCTAAATCCCTGCTCAGCGCGTTTCAACTCGAAAGAGCTGTCGGGGGTGCTCGCTACAGTCCCTGTCATGGCAGATCGGCAG
>NZ_JABFAU010000101.1 GCF_017168335.1 Rhodococcus sp. KRD162
AACCACACCAGCACCATGTCCATAGTTCATTTCTGAAACACGAACAGAACCGTTGCTGTTAACGCCTTCAACGTAAGCAACATGACCGTAATAGCCTTGTGTTGTTTGCATGATAGCACCAGCTTTTGGTGTATTGTTCACTGTATAGCCAGATGATGCAGCTGCGCTAGCCCAATTACTAGCATTGCCCCATGTTGAACCAATTTTCCCACCAACACGATCAAATACATAATAAGTACATTGTCCTGAAGTATATAAGTTACTTCCTGATGCATATCCATTAGAAATTGAACGACCATTTGAAGATGGCGCTGCAGTTGTAGTCACATGAACATTATTGCTTGTTGTGCTATAACTTGCACCTGAACCACCAGTGTAATAG
>NZ_JABFAU010000102.1 GCF_017168335.1 Rhodococcus sp. KRD162
AGACAACGCACCGAACCGGCCATAGCCGCCCTCATCAGTCACGACGACATGAAATCACCTACAGCGCAAGGTCGCTCGGCGATTGCCCCTTAGCGCCGGATTTCGTCAATCTGCTCCCCGACCCCCGGATCGAAGGTCGGCCTTCCCTCCGCGATCGAGGACAACGGAACGCTGCACTGGTATGCCGGGGTGAGCGACGGAGGGTAGCTACTCTCGCGGTTGCACCGTTGTTCGAGATCGGAAGGCCCCTTTAGATGACGCGCACGGATGAGACGTGGTTCCGCCTCCGAGAGTGGACGCAAGGCCAGACTCCATCAGAGCGCCTCGCGGCGCACGTCCTCGATGCGGAGGGATACGAGAACATCGACCCCTCACACCCCCTCGGCGGCAAGGACGGCGGCAAAGACGCCGTCGCCACCAAGGACGGAAAGAGCTGGGTCATGGGTGTGTACTTCCCCAGGGGCCAGCAGACGTTCACCACGATCAAGAACAAGTTCACCGACGATCTGACTGGCGCAAAGACGCACTCACCGCATGGCTTCGTCTTCGTAACCAATCAGGAGCTGACCTTGGGTGAACGAGCGAACCTGGTAGATCTCGGAGACGGAACCGAGATCGAGCTCTACCACCTCGAGCGAACCACGGGTGTCATCGATCGACCCAAAATGGCGCAGATCCGCAAGCAGTATCTCGACATCGAAGCCGGCCCACCTCCCATCGACGTATCACTGTTCATCGACGGCGCTGCCCGCTACTTTTCCAACGGCGAGGCTGCGAGAGAGCACCTCACCTCCGCGATCAGTGACGATGAGCGGAAGCAATTCGCCGAGGCCGAGGCAGCATCACGAGAGGCGTCACCGTTCGGTGTCCCGCCGCACATCTCGAGTCTGTTGGGAATCGGGTACGACCCACAGCCGCGAACGAGAGCGGACCTCGACGCACGTCTTGCCCAGTGGTCTGAGGAAGTGCGAGAAGGCTGGGTTGACAGCGAGCAGTACCTGGCCGCAATTACGTGGCCGGGATTGCGACTGCGGCTCCGAAACATCGAACAGGTCTTTCTCAACGACGTTCAGGTCATCATCACAATCAAAGGCGCGCAAGGTCTCGACTGGGAGGAGCGCGACACCTTCGGGTTCGACGAGTTCATTCCCCCCGTCTCGCCGCCCGGACAGCCATTGTTCGACACGTATCTGCCTCCTCCGGTGACGGACTACCGCAAAGGCTTGCAACTGGCGGACGCGCCCCTTGAGTGGGACAACACAGATGCCGAGACGATCGTCATCACAATCGACCTGCCACACCTCCGTCCTGATCAGACATGGACCAGCGATAACGAACTGCTGATCCTGCGCGCGATCGATCACACCGCGTCCTCTCTGACTGCCGAGTGGACAGTGACCGCGCAAACCTACGGCGAGTCCTACAGCGGAGTGCCACTCAGCATCCCGGTCCAGGCCGAAAATCTCGGTGACAGCTACCGAGCGGCGGTCACCCGGTCCGATCAGACCTGATGGACACACACGTAGACAGCTTCTCGTCCCGAGCAACCTAACGTCTCTGGGCTTCGCGGCGACGTTGGCGCGCGATCCGCATCCGGTGTGAGGGGTGCGTGTGCGACGGCCAGACGGTCGAACGAGGACCGTTCGCGGCGTACACCGCCAAGCACGCCGCAACACCGTCACTGCCGAACAGACGCGCCGCGACACCGTCGGCGTAGTACTCACGCGGCCAACTCATCACCATGAGCGAGACCACTATGGCAACACCCATCGACGGAATGAACAAGGGGAACCACACCGACCCGGCCAACCCGCCGTTCGCATCCCGCGTCGACGACACGAACGCTGCGGCGCAGCCACCGAGCAGGATCACCACCAGAACGACGTACGCCACGTAGTAGAGCCGGCGGGCGCGACGAAGCTTGGTCAAGTCCTCACGGTGCCCCAATTCGTGGGCCAGTAATGCCGACGACGGCAACGACTGCGGATCCGGCTGTGCACTGATCCATCCGTCCGTGACACCCAACGTGTCGGTGCCGTGGTGGTAGCGAGCACCCATACCCAACGGACCGGGGAGGAACTCGACGGACGGGGGAGGGGACTGACCGAGTAGAGCCGCGATTTCCCCAACACGAGCCACCCACATCTCGCGCTGCTCGGCGCTCGTCGTCGACTGCGGCACCGGTCGACGCACGGCCATCACCCACCCTCGCGTTCAGCGCCATCGGCAGCCACACGCGAGACCAGAGCGCGGGCCGCTCCCGCGTCCAGGCCCACCATCTCCGCCGCCACATCGAGACCGCCGACATGGGCCTGCAACTCGATCAACGCCGCCACCATCGCCCGCTCCGCTGCGACCACCTGAGCTTGCGCAGCCAGAAACGATGCCACCGCCGGACGGGCCGAGCTGGCCGCGCCGGCCACCTTCGCCGCCGCCGCCGCGCGGAGCTGAGTCCGCGTGGAGATCCGATCACCCGACCTACTCACCGCAGTACCCACCTCCACACAGACACGCCAGTCAGCACTCGTCACGACCCACAGGCCCTCTCCTACAGCCCAGTTCTCGCTGCCACACCATTTCACCTCACGAACCCAAGATCAAGCCCTACAGACCTCTTGCATTAAGGATAACGAAAAGATAACAGCAGCTATGATCTGTTTCGTGACCGCGACGATGCACAAGCTGACGGCCGGGGACGGGTACATGTACCTGATCCGGCAGGTCGCTGCGCACGACGCCACCGCACGTGGACGCGACACTCTCGCGGACTACTACTCCTCGAAAGGCGAGTCGCCCGGCCTCTGGATGGGATCGGGGCTACCCACGCTGCGCACCATCGGCGCAGGCGACGAGGTCACCGAAGCGCACATGCTCGCGCTGTTCGGCGAAGGCAAACACCCCGACGCCACCGCCATCGAAGGCAGGCACGCCACCGCCCTCGTCGCCGACGGTGCCAGCAAGAAAGACGCCGCCGCGCTCGCACTGCGAGAGAGCAAGCTGGGCAACCCCTTTCGGATTCACTCCGGCGTCACCGAGTTCCGCAAGGCGGTCGGCGAAGCGTTCACCGAACACAACGCCGCCCTCGGTCTGCCCTCCCACGCGCCGGTCGACGACGACGTCCGCGCGCAGATCCGCACCCGAATCGCCCGCGAGATGTTCGAGACCGAACTCGGCCGCGCACCGCTCGACGACCGCGAACTCAGCGGCTGGGTGGCCAAGAACTCTCGCGCCAAGACCACCGCCGTCGCCGGATACGACGTCACCTTCAGCCCGGTGAAGTCGGTCAGTGCCCTGTGGGCGCTGGCCCCGCGAGAGATGTCCGAAGCGATCGAAGCCGCCCACCATGACGCGGTCAAAGACGCGCTCGACTGGTTCGAGAACAACGCCCTGCTCACTCGGCTCGGCACCGATGGTGTGCAGCAGGTCGACACCGAAGGAATGCTCGCCGCCGCCTTCACCCACCGCGACTCCCGCGCGGGCGAGCCCGACCTGCACACCCACGTCGCGATCTCGAACAAGGTGAAAGTCAAAGGGCAGAACAAGTGGCTCGCCATCGACGGCCGGCCACTGCACAAAGCGATGGTCGCGATCTCCGAGACCTACAACACCCGCCTCGAGGGATACCTCCGAGACCGTCTCGGCGTCGACTTCGCCGAGCGCGCCGGCACTGACCCCGGCAAACGCCCGATCCGCGAAATCGTAGGCGTCGACGCCGATCTGGCCGCCCGCTGGTCCTCCCGCGCCGGGATGATCGACCTGCGCCGCGGAGAACTCGCCGCCGAGTTCCAACGCGAACTCGGCCGCGAACCCACACCCGCCGAAGCCCGCAAACTCAACCAACGCGCCAACCTCGAAACCCGCGAAGCCAAACACGAACCACGCTCGCTGGCAGAACAACGCACTGCCTGGCGCGCCGAAGCAATCGAAGTCCTCGGAAACGAACGCGCTCTCTCGGAAATGATCCGACGCACCACCCACGACCACGGGCCCGTACGCGAACCCGTCACCGTGGACGCACAGTGGATCGCCGAAAGCGCCGACCACGCCCTGTCGGTGGTCGGGCAGAGCCGCGCCCGCTGGCAGGAGTGGCATGTGCGCGCCGAAGCGGCCCGCATCGTGCGCGCGCACTCGGTCCCGAGCGAGCAGATGGAATACGCCATCACCGCCATCACCGATGCTGCTCTGGACCCGCAGCGATCGGTCGCGTTGGGACCGGACGACGACCTGGACGAGCCCGGGGTATTGCGCCGCAGCAACGGGGCCAGCGTCTACACCACCGAAGGCACGCGCCTCTACACCTGCGAGTCCATCCTCGCCGCCGAAGACCGCCTCGTGCAGGCCGCGCAACTGGGCGGGGGACGCAGCGTCGACCCGCTCACCGTCGACCTCGCGTTGCTCGAACACGCCGCCAACAAATTCGATCTCAACACCTCCCAAGCACAGATGGTCCGGGAGCTCGCCACCTCCGGGCAACGCCTCCAGCTCGCCCTCGCACCCGCCGGCACCGGCAAGACCACCGCCATGGCCGTACTGCGGAGCAGCTGGGAAGCAGAAGGGGGCCACGTCCTCGGTCTGGCACCGACCGCCGCCGCAGCCTCCGCCCTCGAACAAGACCTCGACGCAACCACCGACACCCTCGGCAAACTCGTCGACACACTCTGCGAGCTCGACGACGCCGCACCCGGCGAGGTCGTGACAGTCCCGGACTGGTTCGACAGCATCGACCACCGTTCCCTCGTCGTCATCGACGAAGCCGGCATGGCCTCGACCGCCGACCTCGACCTGGCCGTGCAGTTCGTCCTCGACCGCGGTGGCAGCGTCCGTCTGGTCGGAGACGATCAACAGCTCGCCTCCGTCGCCGCCGGCGGAGTGCTCCGCGACATCGCTACCACCACCGGGGCGATCACCCTCACCGACGTCGTCCGATTCAAGGACAACGCCGAAGGCCTCGCCTCCCTGGACCTGCGAGCCGGAAACGCCGAAGCCATCGGCTTCTACATCGACAACAACCGAGTCCACGTCGGAGATCTCGTTGCCGCCGAAGACCAGGCCTACTCGGCATGGCAACGCGACATCGAAAACGGCCTCGACGCGGTCATGCTCGCCCCCACCCGGGACACGGTCCGCACCCTCAACGAACGCGCCCGTATCGACCGCCTCGCTGCGACGGGCAAGACCATCATCGGCCGCGAGGTCACCTTGGCCGACGGACTGCACGCCTCGGTCGGTGACGTCATCACCACCCGTCGCAACAATCGACGACTCGTCATCGGGGCCACCGACTTCGTCCGCAACGGCAACCGGTGGACCGTCGAGGAAACGAACGCCGACGGCAGCCTGAAAGTCCGCCGCATCGGAGACGGTCGTGTGGTGACCCTGCCCGCCGACTACGTCAGCGAGAAGGTCACCCTCGGATACGCCCGCACCATTCACGGCGCGCAGGGCATCACGGCCGACACCTGCCACACCGTCTTCAGTGGACGCGAGACCCGGCAGCTCGCCTACGTCGCCGCTACCCGTGGCCGCAGCGAGAACCACCTGTACTTCGGGTCCGCCCTCGACGGCGACGAACACTCGGTCATCACCCCTGAAGCCGTCACACCGCAAACGGCTGTGGACCTGTTCACCCGCATCCTCGGCCGAGACGGCGCGCAGGAATCGGCCACCACCGCCGCCCGCCGACTCGCAGACCCCGCCGAGCGACTCCCGATCGCCGCAGCGGCCTACGACGATGCCGTCGGCACCGCCGCAGAACAGGTCCTCGGCGACGACGAGATGGAGCGCATCGATGCCGAAGCGGACAAGGTCGTCCCCGGCGTCACCGACGCTGCAGCATGGCCCGTGCTGCGCAAGCACCTGGCCATCCGCGCCGTCGGGGGAACCGACCCGATCGCCGCACTCGCCCGCGCCGCCAGCCACCGCGAACTCGACACCGCCGTCGACGTCGCCGCCGTCCTGGACTGGAGGCTCGACCCGAGCGGAGAGCATTCCGCCGGCAGCGGCCCCCTGCCGTGGCTGCCCGCCATCCCTCCAGCCCTTCGTGCAGACCCGACGTGGAGCAACTACCTCACCGCCCGCGCAGAACTGGTCGACACCCTCTCGACAGCGGTCGACGAACGAGCCCGCGGCTGGACCAGCGAGACCGCGCCGGTCTGGGCCCGGCCCTTCCTCGAACACCCGGACCTGCTCGCGGACCTCGCCGTGTGGCGCGCAGCGCGCACAGTCGACGACATCGACCTCCGGCCCACCGGTCCCCCGCAGTTCGCGGCCGCACACAAACGGCAGCAGAACCGGCTCGACAAGAGGGCAGCAGCGGTCATCGGCTCGCCCGATGCCGCCACCAACGCCTGGAGAGCGCTCGCCCAGAAGATCGAGCCGCGGATCCTCACCGATCCGTTCTGGCCGGTGCTCGCACTCCGGCTGACCACCGCCCGCCGCGCCGGTCTCGACGTCCCCGCTCTGCTGCGTTCGGTCACCGGGGACCGCCCACTACCCGACGAGATGCCCGCTGCAGCCCTGTGGTGGCGGCTCTCGCGCACCCTGAGCCCGGCCGCTCTGGACTCCACGACACCGTCCAAGCACCTCGCACCGCACTGGACGCCGACCCTCGACGTCGTGTTCGGCGAGGAGACCGCGCGCACGATCCGCAGCGATCACGCATGGCCCTCCCTCGTCGCCGCGGTCGACAACGCGCCCATCGACTGGGAGCCGCAGCAGATCCTGGCCTTCACCGACGAGCTGCTCACCCAGGCCCGCGACGTCGACGACGAACTACGCCCCGACGAGCTCACCCAAGCGTTGGCGTGGCGGATCACCGCCCTGAGCCATCACGAGTTCACCCACCACGACTTCCCAGCCGTCGAACACGCACTGGTCGACCCTGCCGAGGACGAGGCAGCAGCAACCGTCGCCGGAAAAATCGACCCGTACGAGTCGACCCCCGCCACCACGCAGAGCCACGCCCCCGAGACCACCACCGCAACCGTCACCGGGACCGGCCCGGTGTTCGAGGCCGGCTTCGACGACTACTACCCCGAGCTGAGCGACGCGGACCTGCCTCCCGACCCGGAGTCCGACCTGCCGCCACCGGACTTCGAGTACGACACCGGGGCCGACTGGGACATGCTCGCGGAGTCGATGGACTCCCTGCGCATGGTCCGCCCCGAACACGAAGACATCGCACCCGCTGCCCGGGTGGCCGCGCTGCACGCCGAGCTCGCGGACGCACGCACCCGCAGCAACGATCTGTGGCGCGCGTACCTCGACGAACGAGGCCCCGCGATGACCGCTGCGATCCCCATGATCGTCGATGTCCGCAGCCGCGCCGACGCCCTGCGCCCGCTGTACTTCGCCGCACAGGACGCGCACGCCCGGTGGCTGGAGACGACCCGCGAACTCGAAACCACCGACGCTCGATGCCGAGACCTGGCGCGAGCTGCAGCAGCCGCGACCAAGGACGGCCGCGACGACGACGCACTCCACGCCCAGGCCGACCTCGCCCTGGTCGAGATACTGCGCGAGCACGCGCACGCCACCGAACGCGACGCCCACCAGCTCTGGCAGCGGGCCCAGGCCGACCTCGAGACCGCAGCCGGGGGACCCGGCAACATCGTGACCACCGCCGATGCCGACGTCATCCGCGACACGGCAGCCAGCATCGACCAGATGTCGGTCGACGACGCCCGCGCCACCGTTCGCGCACTCGAAGGCGAGATCATGCGCGCGGAAATGCACGAGGCCCACCACGATGCCCCCGCCGTCGCCGAACACACCCCCCTGCCGCCGGCACGCTCGCCCGAGCCGGACAGTCGCGGCCAGGTCGCCGTCCTCACCAAGCCCGACGTCGACCGTGCAAGCCCCACCGCCGCACCGAAAAAGCCTGCGCAGAATCGCAGTACACCGGCTCGATCCGACCGCACCACAGCGCGCCTTGCTCTGTCGGATCCAGCGTTCGCGGCGGTCGAGCCCTCCCGAGATCCCCGTGCACTCACCACCGAGTCCGTCGATTCGGAACTCCCGGCATCCGAAGCGTCGGCGATGCCCGACTCCGAGCCGGACCTGCACGGGACATCGCTTCCCGACGAGAGCGCCCCACCGGTGCCGAGCAGTGTCAGCACTGAGGCAACTGCTACTGCCGAACCGACAGAGACCACAGTCGATCCGGACCTGATCGAGGAACGCATCGCCGAGGGAACCAAGGCCATGAAGACCGCAACACCCGAGCTCAAAGCCAAGATCAAACAGACCACGCTCAGTCAACGGCTCAATCCCAGCGAGAGCGGGGCCGCGACGTTGGCTCGCTACCGCGCAGAACTCGAACGCCGCGCCGCCCTCACGCAGGGCGAACGCGCCGCCGAAGACGCGGTACGCGAACGACTACGCAGACAGCAGGCAAAGGGAAGCAAGGGACCGCACCGAGAACCCGAGAGCGGCCCACGAAAGGACCGTGGCCATGAACTGTGAGCACCGAATGAAGGACGGACGACGATGGACGAGCCCGACCAGTCGAACGGCCGCACCGATCCGGTGTGCCGCATGGGTAGATTTTTCGCTTTCACCACACACCGAGCGGGGGCGCAGCGACCATGGCGCGTGACGACCAGGATCAACTGGCTGTGTCAACCCGATCTGGGACCACGATGACGGCCTGACTGGGACCCACCTGGCACCGGCTAATCACGCCCTTGGTCTCGGTGGTCACTGCCGAGTGGCGAGGGCTATAGGTATCTGCAGACCT
>NZ_JABFAU010000103.1 GCF_017168335.1 Rhodococcus sp. KRD162
TCGCCTGAACCCACCCACACCTGAACAACCCCGAAAACGCAATCCAGCCCCGCACCGAAAACACGGTGCGGGGCCGGAAGAGATTGTCGTCAGGAACCGGAAGAACCAGTAGGAGGTGCGGGAAGTGCAGCACCATCACCAGGCGCAGGAGGCGCAGGAGGCGTAGCGCCGTCGGCAGGTGCAGGCGGGCCGGCACCATCACCAGGCGCAGGCGGCGTCGCACCATCGCCAGGCGCAGGCGGTGCAGGCGGGCCGGCACCATCACCAGGCGCAGGCGGCGTCGCACCCTCGCCCGGCGCACACATCGCACCCGGTCCACCCTTTCCGGGACCACCCATGCCCGGGCCACCCGCAGGCGGCGCAGGCGGAGTCGCACCCTCGCCTGGGGCCGGCGGGGTTGCTGCATCAGCGGATGTAGGAGTGGTCGATCCATCGGTGGCTTCCGGAGCGGTCTCGGTACTGGGGGTATCCAACCCTCCACCACCGTCGGTGCGCTGCAGCGACGAGGACGAGGCAACGGTCGACACTGCAGGCGACGTCTCGGGCCCGGTGGCTGCGAAGACCGCCGAGGCTACGAGTGCTCCGACTGCGAGGCCAGCGGCCGCTGTTGCTACCAGCGGAACCCGCCCCTTCCATCGCTTCCGCTCGTTCGATCCAGGTGCAACTGCCTCCTCGTTCGGGCCATCTTCCGGGTTCGGTACAGCCGGGATCGGTTGGGTCTGATCGTTCACAGTCACTCCTTGTTCGGATGTGGTTCGTTCGATTCGTTCTGTCACCGACCCTGCCGCCTCCACCTGAAGTCACCCTGAAGCTGGACGCATCTTCAGGATCACTTCAGCTGCTGGGTGACAATCGAGGCATGACATACAGTTCCGCTCCGCGGGTGATGGTGGTGGAGGACTCGCTGCCGATCCGGGAAGCCCTGGTCGCCGCGTTCGAGGACGCGGGATTCACCGTCGCGTCCTTGCCCGACGGTGCCGACTTCGAGACGACGATGGCAGGTTTCCGCCCGGACGTGGTGATCCTCGACATCATGCTGCCCGGCGCGCGGGACGGCTTCGATCTCATCGGCGTCGTCCGCCAGAGCAGCGATGCGGGACTGATCATGGTCACTGCCAAAGACCAGCTGGAGGATCGGCTCCGCGGGCTCAGCGACGGTGCCGACGACTACGTGGTCAAACCCTTTCAGCTCGACGAGGTGGTCGCGCGGGCGCGGTCGGTGCTTCGGCGACGCGGCCGATCCTCCGATGCCGTGCAGGTGGGCGACCTGCTGGTCGACGAGCCGGCCGGTGTTGTCACCCGCGCCGGGCATGTCCTCGACTTGACGGCGACCGAACTGCGACTGGCCACTTTTCTGGTCGCGCAGCGCGGGCGCACGGTCTCGAAAACCTCCATCCTCGAGTCGGTCTGGGGTTACGGCGCGTACGACGCCAACCTGGTCGAGGTCCATATCAGTGCGTTGCGTCGCAAGCTGGAGGCTCACGGGCCACGGTTGATCCATACGGTCCGCGGCCTCGGTTACGCATTGCGGGCACCGCAATGACCCGACCAACGAACCACACACCTACCCCGTCGTTGCGCATGCGGGTGGTGACCACCGTCATCGCATTGTTCGCAGTACTACTTCTCATCGTCGGGGTGTCAGTGGATGTTGTTCTGGGCCAACAGCTTCGACGCGATCTGGATGCGCGTTTGACCGACCGGGCTGCGCGCGCGATCGAGCTGGTGAACAGTGGCGTCGGCTCGGAGGACCTGGTACAGGCGTTGCAGGGAGATGCCATCCGGGTTCGCGTCACCACCGCCGACGGCAGCGTCTACGGCGCACCTGGCGAGCAGCCCTCGGCTCCGGCGAGCAGACCTGCTGCGCCACCGGCAGGTCCGGCCAACGCTCCCGTTCGCCCGGGGCCTCCCACTCCACCAGCACCACCGTCGGATTCGCTCGAGATCACCGAACCTCTGCCGGATGGTTCCACGCTGTCGCTACTCGGCGACACCACCGCCATCGCCGATGTTCGGCAGCAACTGCGGATTCTGATGATCGTCGCAGGCGCGGTGACGCTGCTGCTGGCCGCGGCTGCACTCACTGGCGCGGTGCGGCGGGCACTGTCTCCGCTGGACTCGATGACCTCCGTCGCTCGTCGAATCACCAATGGAGACAGGGGAAGACGGCTGCTGCCATCCAAACCGAAGACCGACCTCGGCCGCACGGCCTCCGCCGTCGACGAGATGCTCGACGCGCTGGAGGAGGCCGAAAGCAGAGAAGCTGCGGCTGCGCACGCGGCGCGCCTCGCCGAGGAGGACATGCGCCGGTTTCTGGCCGACGCGGCGCACGAACTACGCACCCCGGTCGCCGGGATCTCGGCACTGACGCAATCGCTGCTGCGCGATGTCGAGCGCCGTCCCGATCGAGTCGGCAGGTGGAGCGAACTGCTGGTCGCCGAATCATCGAGGGCCTCACGTCTGGTGGCCGATATGCTCGATTCGGTTCGCGCCGAGAATACTTCCGAGCTGGAACTGGCCGACGCGGACATCTCGGAGATCACTCGACGCACTGTCGAGCGCGCGGAACTGCTGTCTCCGAACGTCCAATTCGAGGTCGATGCGCCGCAGTCGGTCCCGGTACGGGTGGACGCAGGCCGCATCGAGCAGATCCTCTCGAACGTTCTCGACAACGCCTGCCGTTTCACCCCGGGCGAGGGCACAGTTCGGGTGACGGTCGGTACCGATACGCATGCCGTGATCACCGTCGACGACGAAGGTCCCGGCGTTGCCGAGATCGACCGCGAGCGCATCTTCGAGCGGCTCGTTCGGCTGAACTCCGCGCGCGACCGCGCCTCGGGCGGCGTCGGACTCGGCCTGTCGATCGCACGCACGCTCGCTCGGGCGCACGGCGGCGAACTCGTCTGCGCTGCAGGGCCTTCCGGTGCGCGATTCCAACTGACACTACCGTTGGCCGACCGGCCGACGGACTCCGAACAACACTGATGAACAGACCGATAACTACTCTGCGATGAGATCCATCAACAGGTTGTCGTGCCAGCCCGCCGGGCCCTTCTCGTACTTGCGCATGATCCCCACCGGCTCGAAACCGACTGCGCTGTAACAGGCTATCGCTGCGGCATTGTCCGAGGCCGGGTCGATGACGAGGCGGTGATGCCCTAGATCGACCGTCAGGTAACGCACCAGTGTGCCGACGGCATCCTTCCCGACACCATGCCCATGAATCGCCGGATCGAGAAAGATGTCGATCGAGGCATGCCGGTACATCGGATCGGTCTCTTCGCCGTACTGGATCAATCCCACTGTAGCGCCGTCGAGTTCGACTACCGAGCGGTTCTCTTCGGGGTTGTCGAACGGCCAGTTCTCGTCGGCGTCCTCGTCGCCCCACCGCGCGTACACCTCGGGGGTGTGCAGTATTCGGCGCAGTTCCGGGACGTCCTCGGCGGTGACCGGTCGCAGCACGACCCGTTCACCGCGGAGATTCATCGGGCCGCTCTACTCCGCTCGCTTGGCTGCGCGTGCCGCAGCGTCCTGGGCGTCGAGCTTGTCTGCTTCCTCCAGGGTGGGGGCACTGCCACCCAGACGCGCCGGAACCCAATAGGCCCCCGGCTCGTGGTGGTAGTTCTCCTGCAGTTCCAGCAGCATCTTCTGCATCACCGAGCGGAGCTTCTCGGTGAGCTCCTTCGGCGGGCCCTCCGCTGGGATCGGCTCGCCCACTGCGATCGAGATGGGAGTGTTGGTGCGGCCCAAGCGTTTCGGGTGGCCCTTGGTCCATACCCGCTGCGCGCCCCAGATCACCGTCGGAATGATCGGCACCCCGGCCTCGATGGCCATCCGCGCCGCACCGGACTTGAACTCCTTGATCTCGAAGCTGCGACTGATCGTCGCTTCCGGGTAGACCCCCACGAGTTCACCGTTGCGCAGGCTCTGAACGGCCGCCTTGTACGACTCGGCTCCCGCGCCACGATCGACGGGAATATGCCGCAGTGCACGCATGATAGGGCCGGAGATCTTGTTGTCGAACACTTCCTTCTTGGCCATGAAGCGGATGTAGCGCTTCACGCGACGCGGGGGCAGTCCCGCGTAGGTGAAATCCATGTAGCCGGTGTGGTTGACGGCGATGACCGCTCCGCCGCTGGCAGGGATGTTCTCCTCGCCCTCGACCTCGAACTTCAGGCCCTCGAACGCGAAGATCGTACGAGCGATGCCGATGACTGATCGGTAGACGGGTTCCACAGTCCGTTAGCGTAGTCGGTGGACGAGGCCGGAGAAAAGGTCCGAGAAATTGCAACGGGGGAGAGAAACAGTGAATAACAGTGCGGCCCCGGCCCGGCGTTGGCGAGTCGCCCGAACCGCGTTGCCGCTGATCGCATCGCTCGCCCTCGTCGGAGCCTGTGCTTCCGCCGTCGGGATTCCGTCCGATCAACCCGCCGCGACGAGTGAAACCGCCCAGCCGACGAC
>NZ_JABFAU010000104.1 GCF_017168335.1 Rhodococcus sp. KRD162
TGGTTGGGTCCCCAGGTAGAAGTCCAGTGTCTGTGTGAGTTTCGTGTCCGAGAATGGACACAGGAGGAAATTCACGAATCATGGCACGCAGACACACCCCCGAGCAGGTCATCGCCAAAGTCCGGCAGGGCCAGAAAATGCTCAATGACGGACGCCCGATGGTCGAGGTCATCAAGGAGCTTCAGGTCACCGAGGCGACTTGGTACCGCTGGCTGAACCAGTACGGGTCCGAGAAGAACGCCGAGGCGTCCAAACGGACCAAGGAGCTGGAGAAGGAGAACGCCCGGCTCAAGCGCCTGCTGGCCGAGAAGGAACTGGCCATCGACATCCTCAACGAGGTGGCCAAGGGAAAATTCTAAGCCCCGAACCCCGCCGCCGTGCCGTGCGCATGGCGGTGGAGAAGTTCGGGGCTTCCGAACGCTTCGCGTGCGCGCTTCTGGGCCAGAACCGGTCCGCGTTCCGCAAGAAGAAGCCCGACATGGGCTTCGAGGAAATGCAGCTCCGCGCAGCCTTGCGCGCCGTCGCCGGCAAGCACCCCGCGTGGGGCTGGCGGAAGGCCCGCTGGCACCTGCTCGCCCAGCCGGAGTGGGACGGCGTGGCGCTGAACAGGAAGCGGGTACGCCGGCTCTGGCGCGACGAAGGGCTCACCTGCAAACCCAAGGCGCGGAAGAAACGCCGCACCGGGCCCGGAGCCGGGGAGCAGAAACGCCTCACAGCCGAATACCCCATGCACGTGGTCAGCTTCGACTTCCAGTCCGACGTGACTTCCTGCGGCCGGCACATCCGGTTCTTCAACGTCATCGACGAATACACCCGCACCGCGCTGGCGATCATCCCGCGCCGGTCGTTCAAGGCCGCCGACGTGGTCGCGGTGCTGGAGAACATCATCGCCGAAACCGGCACCGCCCCAACCTACGTCCGGTGCGACAACGGGCCCGAATTCACCGCTGAGGCACTGGTCACCTGGTGCAACACCGCCGGGGTCGACACCGCATTCATCGACCCGGGATCACCCTGGCAGAACGGCTTCATCGAATCCTTCAACGCCCAATTCAGAAGGGAACAACTCTCCGGAGAAATCATGGACAGCATGGCCGAAGCGAAGTATTTGGCCGAGGAATGGAAAGCTATCTACAATCATGAACGGCCCCACGGATCCCTGGACGGCATGACGCCGCAGCGCTACTGGGAAACCTGGACGCAAGAAAACCAATTAGCTATCGCATAGACGCTGGACTGCTATCGGGGGCCCAACCA
>NZ_JABFAU010000105.1 GCF_017168335.1 Rhodococcus sp. KRD162
CCACAACCCCCTAACCACACCCCACACACCACCAACAAGGCCCCGCCGACAACCCAGTCGACGGGGCCTTCCAGCACACCCACAACTCGCCACACGGACCGATCCCAATCAAAAGATGAGACCAGCAGCGACAAGCCCACTCTGAACCACCACTAGAATCATCCCAACGCCCCGTCCCTTGCGTAGTGCAGAAGGAAACCATGAGAGGTCCGGGGCCTGGTTGCGTTGGCCCGCGCACTGTCCTTGTCGACAAGGTCCGGAATATCGGTCGGCTAGTTGGGGGCATTCCCTAAGACTTTGCTGCAACCCAGACTTCGGGCGCTTTTCGCCGTAATCGTCTCAGAGCTCGGCGACCTCACTGGCGAGGGCAGCCAGTTGACCTCGATCGGGCACGCGGCCACGCCAGCCGTCACGGACGTGTACACGAATCTGTCGCTTGTCCGCGCATCAGAGCCGAGGGATACAGTCGGTCCATACCTTCAACGACAATGGCTGGTGGAACTGAATGGATACCGCGTGGGACATCGATCTTTCAGAGCCTCGCCTTGCGGCGGATCTGAAGAGCCGCAGGAACATGCTCAGTTCAGGGGGATATGAATGTCTGGGCTGCGGAGTTCCGGTGTCCCCCCAGGCCATAGAATCGCACAATATTCCGTCGCCCTACTTTGCCGCCCGCTCAGGATCACACGATGACGATTGCACCGTCGACGGCGACAAGAAGGACAAGAAGTCCACGGTCACAAACACTTGCCGCCCCAGCAAAAAGCGCCGGACCCATACCGGCACGTATCCGTCCGAACTGGTACTCGCCGAATCTCATGACCAGGTCGACAAGCGACATCCGAACCCGGAACACCGCATCTCATCACGATCGACACCGAACGATCCGTCTTCTCAGGGGAGAACGGGCCGATCGCAACGCGTCCGCACGCTGACATTTATCGCGAGAACATTCATTGAACTCCCTCTCGATCGCGCCGAGATGCCCCTTCATATCCCTGGTATCGACGCAGATCGCTACTCGACAGTCTTCAAACGCCTGAACGCCAAAGATGTCGATCAATACCCCGAACTACGGATATTCCACGCTGAACTCGCCTGGGCGTCCGAGATGCACTCCACGGATGAGAGCATCTCCATCCCGCTCTATGCCGGAACCCGTGACCCTCAGAACCCCGCACGTGTCATCGACGGCCACCGAGTAACAGTTATCTGGGCCCACTGGACACCGCGACTGCGTGCCCTCCTCAAGCACAACCTCCAAAAGCTCCGGGATCTCCAACGCGACCGCACACACTCGCCCACGCCAACTAAGTCCAAACCGCGCGTCTTCTTCGTGGGCCGACAAAACCCCACTGACCCAACCGAATTCGTCCTCGAACACCACGGACTCATCGCCACCTTCGACGCAACCCTCACCTACCCACCGAGGACAAGCCGACCACAATTCACAACGCCGAACAAACCCCGACGCCGGACAACTCCCCTACCGAGAAAACCCCGCCGATAGCTCACGCATCACGCACCCCCGGCGAGCGCTGCCTTCATCCCGCCGATACCTATCGCAGTTCGTTCAGAATCACTTCGATTCGATCTCGGACACCATCCAGCCGGTATTCGACGACGTCCCACATGATGCTCGGATTCACCTCACTGTAAGCATGAGAGATGATGTTGCGCATAGCGATCAACTTGTTCCACGTATCGTCGTGGTGCTCACGAAAGAACTCCGGAAACTGGTCACGGATCTTTGCGAGATGCTCCCCAGCTACCTGCACTCGCATCAAGGTTCCATCCCACAACAACGAATCGTTGACCAATGCGTCAATCGATCCCGGTCGCGAATCGCGAATCTTGACCAGAGCTTCAACGACAGCGGACAAGTGCGGAGCCGGAGTCTTCGACATGGGTGCCATCCTAGCTTCGCGCGGCACGATCGAAGTTCAGATGATTTTCACCAAGTCAGGTTCGATGTAGGGCGCGAAGTGCCTATTGAGCTGGGTGACGACATCCGCCCCGCCCGGCAACCGGCGGTTCAACTCCTCCTGCAAGGCCAAAAACGCCCAGGGGTCTCCGTCTGCCGCAAAAGTCACGAGCAGATCGAGGTCGCTGTCAGGACGCGCAGACCCGCGCGCGTAGCTTCCGAACACCCATGCTTCGGCTGCTCCGTAGCTCTTCAAAAGCTCGACCAGATCCGCAAGGGCAATTGGCAGTCGAAGCTCACTAACCGTCTGCGCCATAGCTGCAGTTTAGCGCCTTCCCACCAGCGTAAGCATCAGCTCGTCGGTAGTCGATATCGGGTTGGAGGACGCGGTCCTGATCCGAGTCGAGCTCGGATACCAGGCACTTACGACACGATTGCCCGTGGTCTCCCCACCCCGCACGTGCACCGACGCTCCTCGTTGAGGAAACAATTCCGTTGGTGGTACGGCATCGCGTACTCACCCCGGACCCTCGCCAGGAACGGGTCACCTAACGGATCGTTGTCGATCGAGCTTTCCCGGATTTCCTTGTCAGGGAACTTGTCGAACACCTTTTCCATCAGAAACAACCCCCACCGAGGCTGATACTTTCCTTCCGCGTGGAGCGCCTTGTCGAATCGGAACGGCTTTTCGAGGAAAACCCTCCGCGTTTGAATCACCCAGTCAATCCCCGACGGGTCAACATCGACGTATCCGACATGCTCGCCATCTCGATACACGTCGAGCGTCGCGCACCTGTTGACCCTTCCGGTCAAGGCTGGGTATCCGAAGTCGCGGTACTTCTCGACAAGTTCGGCTCGGGCTTCGTTCTCCCACTCGTCCCATTGCGGGTTCGTCTGATCTGTTTATGCAGACTCTCATCTCTAGTCGCTTCCCTGCCTCCAACGAGAGTGCCAGGGACATGGCATCTTTGCAGGTCAACCACGCACATTCAGGTACCGCCCCCTCCGGTGAGCTACCGCTGCCTCGTACCGTGATGTCGACGTGAAGTGCTCGCGAGATTCGCCGCAATAGAGGCGATTCCCTCCCTGGTCAAATTCGAGCGCACGAAACCCCTTCGTCACTCGCGCGCTCCATCGCACCCTCAAGGTCCACACACTCGCGAATAGCCATATCCCCGTAATAACAACACTATTCGGCGATACCCTTCACCTGACCGACATAATATGTGGCCCCTCAACAGCTTTCGCTAACATCATGCCCAGCAACGTGCATCACCAACCGAACGACGGCCCATCCGAATCTTCACGCGCCCGCAACGGATTCCCCACCGCGCCTCTCCGCTCCGCGAACGACAGCCCCGAAACCTCGCCCTCCGCCACCATCCTCGGATCGACCACCTTCAGAGCAGGCTCTTGCACGGGCACGGGCCGCAGCATCGCGGCGATCCGCTCATCTCTCCTCCTTTTCTCAGCCTCTTTCTCGTCCGCCAAGCATCTCCGCAATTCATCCGACCCCTCCGCATGATCCGGATGACCGGAACCTGACACCGGGCACGACACTTTCGCCACCAGACACTCCTCACCATTGACAACCTGGAGCCCACACCATAGCCCCAAAAGCCGTCCCTCCCTAGGCCGAACTTAACCCCACCGGGCAGACAAAAACTCTACGGACAAACAAGAAATCCCAACCAACAGCAGCCCCCACCAGCCACGACACACCGCCCTGACAAACCATCTCAACAAACAGTTTTCAGAACACCACGACGACACGACACACACAATCCAGTCCATTTCGTGACCTCGCGAGAGGTAGCCGACAACGATGACATCCAGATGACCCCTCATCACCTCTCCGAATCGCCCCAGGAACACCACCCAAGGGCGCAATCCGCATGGAACAGTTCGCGTGGCCCGTAAAGTGCCGGAACATGCACCCCAACGCAAAGAGTTCAGCGGCAGCCGTCGCCGTGTGTGCTGCGATCGTCGGGATCGTGTCGTGCGGCACGGACGTTCCGGAACCCAATGCCGTGGACGGTACAACGAGAATCAACACGACATATTCGCCCAAGGACGGACCGTACGAACCGCGACACGGGGGCGGATCGAATAAGCCCTATACACCGGATCCTTCGGTGTTCACTCCTGAACAAATCTATCTGTACTGGTTGGATGAGAAAGAGATTGTCTACTTCAACGATGACGAAGTAATAGTCATCGGGCGGACGTATTGCGACACTGCAGTGACAGCGCCGACTGTCACCGCAGATGCTGGTTGGGTCCCCAGGTAGAAGTCCAGTGTCTGTGTGAGTTTCGTGTCCGAGAATGGACACAGGAGGAAATTCACGAATCATGGCACGCAGACACACCCCCGAGCAGGTCATCGCCAAAGTCCGGCA
>NZ_JABFAU010000106.1 GCF_017168335.1 Rhodococcus sp. KRD162
GCATCCCGGTTACCGGATCTACTCCAGCTCCGACGGCCACGTCGCGCTGGCCGCGCTCGAGCCGCACTTCTGGGAGCGCGCCCGCGCCGGTCTCGGTGTCGAGGGCACCCAGGAGGAGCTCGAGCAGACGTTTCTTTCCAAGCCGACGCGCGAATGGGAGGAGGTCGCGAAGCGCCTCGACATTCCCCTGATCGGAATCCGCGATTCGGCACCCCGTAATTCAGCACAAGGAGCTTTGTCATGAGTGTTCGCGAGGCCGTTATCGTCGGCGCGGTCCGGACCCCGGTCGGCCGTCGCGGAGGGATCCTCAGCGCATGGCATCCGGTGGACCTGCTCGGGCAGACGCTGCGGGAGCTTGTGGCCCGCGCCGGCGTCGACCCCGCCGCGATCGAGGACGTCATCACCGGCTGCGTCATCCAGCACGATGTCCAGTCGGGCAATCTCGGCCGCCACGCGGTGCTCGCCGCCGGGCTGCCCGAGTCGGTCCCCGCGGTGACGATCGACCGCCAGTGCGGTTCAGGGCAGCAGGCGGTCAGCTTCGCCGCCCAGGCGGTGATGGCGGGTTCCCACGACCTGGTGATCGCCTGCGGCGTCGAGTCGATGTCACGGGTGCCGATGCCTCCGGCGTTCCTGCCCGGCGCGCCGCTCGGCCCGCAGTACAGCCCGCGCGAACTCGACCGCTACGACGGTGGGCTGATGGCGCAGGGCCCGTCGTCGGAGCTGATGAACGAGAGGTTCGACCTGAGCCGAGCGGCGTTGGACGCGTTCAGCGCTCGCAGCCACGAGCGGGCGCACGCCGCGACGCGGGCCGGGAAGTTCCGCGACCAGATGGTGCCGATCACCGCCGACCCCGACGACCCGACCGGTCCGGTCATCGACTCGGACGAGGGCATCCGCGAGCACATCGACCCCGCCAAGATGGCGAGCCTGAAAGCCGTGTTCGGCGCCGACGGGCGGACCACGGCGGCCAACTCCTCGCAGATCAGCGACGGCGCGGCCGCGCTGCTGATCGCCGACCGCGAGTACGCCGAGCGCAACGGCCTCATCCCACGCGCCCGGTTCCGCGCGCTGTCGGTCGCCGCCGCCGACCCGATCATCCAGTTCACCGCGATCCTCGACGCCGCCCACAAGGCGCTCGGCCGAAGCGGGTTGGCCGTCGAGGAGATCGACCTGTTCGAGGTCAACGAGGCCTTCGCCGGTGTGCCGCTGATCTTCCAACGGGAATTCGGCGTCCCGGACGACAAGCTGAACGTCAACGGCGGCTCCGTCGCCCTCGGCCACCCGCTGGGCTCGACCGGAGCCCGGATGCTCACCGACCTGCTCTGCGAACTCGAACGCTCCGGCAAGAGGTTCGGCTTGCAGACCGTCTGCGAGGCCACCGGCACCGCGAACGCCACCATCATCGAACGCATCTGAGGACGTCATGAGCCACGAGATCGTGAGGGGCCTGCCCTCCACCCACGGCGACCACTATCAACTCAACACCACCACCATCATCCGGCACGCCGCGCGCACCTATCCCGAGCAGGAGATCGTGTACCGCACCGCGGACGGCGGCTGGGACCGGTACACCTACGCCGATGCCTACGCGCGAATCCAACGAAGTGCCAATGCACTTCGCTCGATCGGCGTCGGGCCGGGCGATGTGGTCGGGATCCTCGACTGGAACAGCAAGCGGCACTACGAGCTGTACTGGGCGATTCCCGGCCTCGCTGCCGTGATGTTGCAGATGAACCTGCGTTTGGCGCCAGAGGATCTCGCTTACGTCACCGGACACAGTGATGCATCGGTGGTCCTCATCGACGAGTCGCTGCTTCCGGTTGCCGAGGCGCTGGCACCGCATACGCCGAACGTGAAGACGTGGGTGGTGATGACCGATAAGCCGCTGGCCGACATCACCACCACGCTCCCGCACGCGGTGCACTGGGAGGACCTGCTCGCGGACGCCGGCCCGGAGATCGACTGGCCGGTCATCGACGAAACCTCCTCCTACAGCGCGTGTTACACCACCGGCACCACCGGCAGGCCCAAGGGCATCTACTACTCGCATCGCGGCATCTACCTGCACACCCTCGCCGAGGTCGCCGGACTCGGGATGAGCAGCGACGATGCCGTCATGCTCATCACGCCGATGTTCCACGGCCAGGGCTGGGGCCTACCCCAGGCGGCCGCCTACAGTGCCGCAAAAATCGTGCTGCCCGGTCGCTACATCGCCGAGGACACATCCGTCCTCGTGGACGCGATGATCGCGGAGCAAGTCACCGTCGCAAACGGTGCGCCGGCGATCTTCCAGCCCATGATGAACTACATCAAGACGCTTGCGGTCGCACCGGACTTCTCCCGCGCGCGGCTGCTGTCCGGTGCCACCGAGCCGCCGCTGTCGCTGATGCGCGACTTCCACGACATCACTGGAGCCGACGTCATCCACGCCTACGGCGCCACCGAGACCACCCCTCTGGTCGCGGTGAACCGGGGACTGAAGCCCTCGCTGCGCGGTGTGATCTCGGACGAGGAGAAGTGGGATCTCAAGCGTAAGCAGGGTTTGCCGGTCAACGGCATCGACATCCGGATCGTCGACGCGGAAGGCAACGATCTCCCGCACGACGGCACGAGTCAGGGTGAAGTGCTGCTGCGCGGACCGTGGATCATCGAGCGCTATCACAAGCTCGACGACGACGCCGACAAGTTCCTCGACGGGTATTGGCGTAGCGGCGATGTCGGGACCATCGACCCGAATGGTTACTTGAAGATCACCGACCGGATCAAGGACGTGGTCAAGTCGGGTGGCGAATGGATTTCCTCCATCGACATGGAGAACGCACTCGTTGCCCATCCGAAGATCGCCGAGGCGGCCGTCATCGGCGTCCCGCACCCGAAGTGGCAGGAGCGTCCAGTAGCACTCGTCGTGACGACCGACGGGCAGGAACTTCCACTGTCGGAGATCCACGAATTGCTCGCCGATGCATTCGCCAAATGGCAATTGCCCGAGACCGTCCTGTATCTGGACCAGCTGCCCCGCACCAGCGTCGGCAAGCTCGACAAGAAGGCCATGCGCGCCGCGCACACCAACGTCTACGAGGACGTCCGATGAACCCCGACAACGCCCCGCTACGCACGGCCCGCGACAGCCACCTCCTGATCCTGGAGATCAACCGGCCCAAGGCTCGCAACAGTCTGAACGAGGCGGTGCTCACCGCCTTGAACACCGAGCTCGTCGCGGCTCGGCACGACGACGAGATCCGTGCCATCGTGCTCACCGGCGCCGGCGGGATCTTCTGCGCCGGAGCCGACATCACCAATTTCGACGCCATTCGCGACCAGTCGCTGCTCGGCGATCGAGCCGCGCTGGGCGGCACCATCTGGGCCGACCTGGGCCGATTCCCGAAGCCGGTCCTCGCTGCGGTCGAGGGCCTCGCACTCGGCGGCGGCTGCGAGTTGGCGCTTGCCTGCGACATCGTCATCGCCGGCGAATCCGCCAAGTTCGGTGTCCCGGAGGTGAAGCTCGGCGTGATCCCGGGCGGCGGCGGAACCCAGCGCCTGATTCAGGCCGTCGGCAAGTCCAAGGCGATGGCCCTACTGCTCACCGGCGACTTCCTGTCCGCACAGCGGGCGTGCGCGGCCGGCATCGTCGCCGAGACCGTCCCGGACGGCACCGCCCTCGAAGCGGCGGTCGCCATGGCGCAGCGGATCGCCGCCAACTCACCGCTCGCGGTGGCGCTGGCCAAGGATGCCGCCCTCCAGGCCCTGGAAACCTCTCTGGCGCAAGGACTCGAGCACGAGAAGCGCAACTTTCACGTTGCCATCCATTCCGCCGACAGCCGCGAGGGCCAGGCCGCGTTCCTCGCCAAGCGCGCCCCCGAATTCACCGGAAAGTAGGACCGATCATGAGCGAGCTGTTCCCCGATTACCGCTCCCCGTGGGAGACCGACGATCAGGCGCTGCTGCGTAAGCACGCCGCCGAGTTCTTCCGCAAGGAAGCCACCCCGAACCAGGACCGTTGGGCCGCGCAGCACCAGGTCGACCGCGAGTTCTGGACCAAGGCCGGCGCCGCGGGACTGCTGTGCCTCGACATCGCCGAAGAATACGGCGGCGGGGGCGGCAACTTCGGCCACGAGGCGATCGTGCAGCAGGAGATCGCCTACGCCCACGACACCGCGTTCGGCTTCGCCGTGCACTCGACGATCGTCGCGCACTACATCGCCGCCTATGCCACCGAGGACCAGAAGAAGCGCTGGCTATCGAAATGTGCGAGCGGTGAGAGCGTCCTCGCCATTGCGATGACCGAACCCGGCACCGGCTCGGACCTGCAGGCCGTACGGACCACCGCGGTTCGCGACGGCGGCCACTACGTGATCAACGGCTCGAAGACGTTCATCTCGAACGCGTCGCACTGCGACCTGCTCGTCATCGTCGCCAAAACGGACCCGAGCCAAGGTTCCAAGGGTATCTCGCTGCTCGTCGCGGAGACGGAGAATCTTCCGGGGTTCGAGCGTGGGCGGGTGCTGGACAAGATCGGCCAGCACGGCCAGGACACCCGCGAGTTGTCGTTCACCGACATGCGGGTGCCGGCAGCGAATCTGCTCGGCGGCGTCGAGGGGCAGGGCTTCTACCAGCTGATGGGTCAGCTGCAGCGTGAGCGGCTGATCCTCGGTGTCGGCGGTGTCGCGGTGGCCGAGGCCGCGGTGGCGGAGAGCATCAGGTACGCCAAGGAACGTCACGCCTTCGGCAAGCCGATCCTGAACTTCCAGAACACGAAGTTCGTACTCGCCGAGTGCAAGACCGACGTGCTGGCCGGCAAGACCCTGATGGACCACTGCATCCAGCGTCACCTCGACGGCACCCTCGACGCGGCGACCGCGTCGATGGCCAAGCTGTGGGGCAGCGACAAGCAGTGCGAGATCGTCGACCGCTGCCTGCAGGTCTTCGGTGGCTACGGCTACATGATGGAGTACCCGATCGCGCAGATGTACGCCGCTTCCCGCGTGCAGAAGATCTACGGCGGCACCAACGAGATCATGAAGGAACTCATCGGCCGCGCCTTATGAGGTTGACCTTCGCGCAGTGACACCACTGCGTCAGTCACACCTCACTTTGTCAAAAACCCGATGTTCTCAACCTATTTCGTCAGGAGTATTCATGCATATCACCGGAACCAACGCACTCGTCACCGGCGGAGCCTCGGGCCTCGGACTGGCCACCGTCACCGCCCTCGCCAAGTCGGGCGCCCGGGTAATCGCCGTCGACCTGCCCACCGCGAACACGGATGCGCTGGCTGCTCTCGGCGACACCGTGGAATTCGCTCCGGCGGATGTCACCGACGAGGCCGCGGTCACCGAGGCGGTCGAGCGCGCCAACGCGGAGTCCTCACTGCGAATCACCGTGAACTGCGCCGGCATCGGCAACGCCGTCAAGACCGTCGGTAAGAACGGACCGTTCCCGCTGGCCGAATTCGAGAAGATCGTCAAGGTCAACCTGACCGGAACCTTCAACGTCATCCGCCTCGCCGCGCACGCGATGTCGCAGAACGAGCCCGTCGACGGCGAGCGCGGCGTGATCGTCAACACCGCCTCGGTCGCGGCCTTCGACGGGCAGATCGGACAGGCCGCGTACTCGGCATCGAAGGGCGGGATCGTCGGCGCCACCCTGCCGATCGCCCGCGACCTGGCGTCGCTG
>NZ_JABFAU010000107.1 GCF_017168335.1 Rhodococcus sp. KRD162
GTGATGGTCCCAGTACAACTCCCTTCGGCGGCCCACCCACCCGGTATCCCAGTTGATCCCGTAGTGCAGGAGCAGCAACAGTCGTTCAGCTGTGGCCGCAGCGCCTGTGACCGGCGGCAGAAAGTTCGCTGCGTTCAACCAGGTTTGGGTCGGCGTCGCAGCTCGGGTAGGCGTCATGCCGCCCCCCTTTTGGACGTTGAGGCCGTCGCCGCGAGGTCGAGATACACAGTCCGCTCCCGCCAGGGGCCAAGGCGGTCCCAATCCGCGAATACCGACGACCACGCACGATGCGGAATGGCCTTCAAGGTGCCGAATGCTGGCGCTGCGCGCGCAAGAGCTGTCACGGAAAACCCGCGCCGTCGCAATCGGACGACTGCACTCAAGCGTTCCGCGTCGTACTCGGTCCACGGAAGCGCAACGTCATCGACTGCTACGCGGCCCCACAGAGCATGAGGGAGAACATGCTTACGCCCGGGACGTAACGGGACCACGACGGCAGAAGTTGAAGAGATTGCCGTTCCGAGAACGCTACGCAAGCGGGTCTTGGACAATTTGGTCGCGCACGGAGGGTCACTGGTGACCAGCATGAGATCCGAGCGAAGTGCCGTGGTCGAGTACACCCAGACGCAGACGCGGCACATCGTGGGAGCTGCGACATCCACCCACCCGTCGAACCCTGTGAACGTTCTCGACACAGTCTCACGCACTCGCCGGCCGGCACCTTCTGTCGCGCGCCCGCACCTCGCGCACGCGGTGTCACCCGGAACCCCGGCCGACACCCACGAAACCGGGGATCCTGTTGCGGCGACGTAGGCAGTCGTCACAACATCGAGTAACGCACTGCCCCTTGATAGTTCGACCATCTCTGCACTATATCGGTGCCCCCGGACACTACGGACAGGCCAACTTTCGCCGACATGGTCCGACTCACCAAGGAGTCGGACCGGATGTTGGCGCGTGCCGGCCGACGTTGGGAGGAAAGTCGTCGGCCAGCAAAGCGGCTAGCTCCACGAACGCGCGTTGCGCAGGCTTGCCCAGCAACTCGAGATCGATTGTGTCCCCTTCGGCGAGGTGGTCGTCGTACGGAACTACCTGCACGGCACGAGTCCGCTCGGCGAAGTACGACTCGAGCTGCTCGATATCCAGGGCCGTCGAGCCCTTCCGCGATTCGTTGATGACCACGACGGTGCGTTTGACCAGGTCATCGAAACCGTGTCGCGAGAGCCATTCGAGGGTCGCCCCCGCGCTGCGTGCCCCATCCTTGGCAGCGGACGAGACCAGGACCAACGCGTCGGCTTCTTTGAGTACTCCCGCCATCGCCGAGTTCATCAGACCAGTGCCGCAATCGGTCAAGATGATGTTGTAGAACGATTCGAGGATGCGCAGTGCGGCGATGTAGTCGCGCTCGTTGAATGCTTCCGACACAGACGGATCACGTTCGCTTGCAAGCACTTCGAGCCTGCTTCGCGCCTGCGAGGTGTAGATTCGCACATCCGAGTAGCTGTGTACTGCTTTGTCTGCCAGTAGATCTCGAACTGTGCGGTCGCTGTCTCGGTGAATACGGTAGGCAAGAGTTCCGAAATCCGGATTGGCGTCGTAGGCAATGACGCGGTCACCACGCAGTGCGGCAAAGGTCGATCCGAGACCTGTTGTCGTCGTGGTCTTGCCGACCCCACCCTTCATCGACAGGACTGCGATCTTGTAGTTCCCTCGGACCGGTTGACGCACTCGCCGAGTGAGTTGTTCGTACTCGAGTTCGGCGGGCGACTGACCGGGATTAGCGGTGCCGAACGAGAGTCGGTAGAGCCATCGTCGCCAGCCCTTGCTCGGCGGCAATTGGGCACGTCGGATCAGTTCGATCTCATCGATCGACCGTGGCGACGCAGCAGGGGCAGCTGTCGGCACGGTCGCACGCTCCGGCGCTACGAATTGAACAGGCTGCGAGGTGAAGGGGCGACGAACTGTCACTGCCTGAGAGTCGGGGACGGCACTCTGCTCCGGGCGAGCCACCGGTGCTGAACTGCTGTTCGACTCGTCACCGAGCCACTCCTTGGCGGACTGCGCGGATCCACTCTGCGCTCGGCGTGCCGGCTCAGACGATGCCCGGTCCGGTATGGGCGGGTGATCATCGTCGGCTCGTGGCGGCCACGGGATCCTCGCGGACCGGAGAGCATCTGTGTCTGCCTGCCTCTGGGTCGAGGTGTTGGGCACGTCGTTTAGCCGGTCATTCGGTGCGAGTTCTGATGCGACATCAGGTGCGTTTTTTGATGGGTTTTTGGACGCACTTTCTTGCACCCCTTCATCCGCGTTGTCGGATGCGATTCGAGGTGCGTCGATTGGCACGAACTCACTGGCTGGGGGGAGTTCCCGGTCTGCCGACTGCCCGCCAGAGCGGTGGACGGGGGCTTGATCCTGCCCAGTGGGGCGATCTCCTGACTGCACTTCCGGGCCAGAGGCGACCGGCTCCTCGGTCGATTTGTGCGCCGCCGACGGATCGACTACCCACCGGGGCAGCGCGCTGCCTGTATCGGACTCTGCGGGACTCATCGGTCGCCACCTCTTCCTCTTACTCATTCAACGGACGATATCCGGGCGAACATAACACCGACACCGGACACCTCGAACACCCCAAAAACTGCACCGGAGGCGACCGCATTGAAGCGGGCGTTCACCCGTTTTGTGCCGAAGCGGCTGAGTAGTCGAGGTTGAAACTGTCCATGTTCCGACTATCGTTGTGGCGGTGCGCAGCAACGATTTCGACGGTCTCGATCTCACTCACTTACGGTCCCTTCGATCCCCGCGGCATAACATTTCGGCGATCATCGACCGTGTCGGAGAACACCTCGATAAATTCGACGGCTATGTCGCATTCAGTGGCGGAAAGGACTCGGTGGTTGCTGTTGATCTGGCCCGCCAGGCCGATCCAGATGTCCCGGTGGCATTTTTCGATTCCGGCCTCGAATATCCCGAGACCTACGCCTACGTCGAGCAGATTGCGACGAAGCTGGGACTGGACTTGCATATCATTCGCGCTGAACCATCACTGCTGACGGTAATGGCCCGGACCGGGGAATGGGACCATCGCGGCATCCCATCGGCTCACGTGCCCGTACAAGGGTTCGAGACCTTGATCGCGCAGCCGGCCCGAACAGCACATGCCACGTTCGGCGACGGAGAAGTCTGGGGTGTGCGGGCAGATGAATCCAGGAAAGGGACCGGCAGGTGGTCGATGTACTACTCGGCTCTCGCACGTGAGATCCGCGAACGCTGCCAGGGCACGAGCTGCTGCAGCAGCAGAGCCGAGCAGCGTCTACACCACGGGGGAACGATTCGACGCGCCGATGGAACCGTGGCGTACGGGCCAGTGTGGGATTGGTCGGCGGCTGATGTTCTCGCGTATTCGCACCGGCACCAGCTGCCGACCAACCCTGTCTACGCCAAGCTGGCCGCCTTGGGCGCACCTGCAGCGAACCTACGCGTGTCGCACATTCTCGACGGGAATTTCCTCGAATCGGGCAAGATCACTCGCCTCCGTCGCGGTTGGCCAAGCTTGTTCGAGGAGATCGCCGCAGCGCTCCCTCGAATACGCGAATTCGTGTAGATCGCCATATCGACTGTGCGCGTGTAGTATTGCCGACACTGAGATTGCACAGGGTGAGTCGGAGGCACACCACACGGTGGCCTCCGACTATTTTTTGCGTCGAGCCAGAGCCAGGAGATCTCACATCGGCCGATCGGCGGTCAGATCACTCTCACCTGCGTCGGGTCACGTTTGTCGGAGAGGTGCCAGAAGAACTGCGTCCGCAGTTCACGCCACCTCGTGATGATCTCATCCAACCGCTCCTGCGACTGTGGGTGCGCTAGCTCAGCTGTGGCCTCGCTCAGCCACGGTACGAAGTGCCGCTCCGCCTCGCGTCCTCGCGCCGAGCTCGACATAAAACCCTCGAGGCCCGCGCCCGCCAGATCTGCTCGAAGCAGTCGCACCAACTGGCGCTGAGTGATCGTCCTCGGCTCATCGGACAGCGACGGGCTCTGCTCGGCGGCCTTCCTCCGATGCTTCAGCTCGTACTCGCACCGATGAGAGGCTGCATCGATCACCGCAAGAGCTGTATCGGTGTCGATACCATCGGGCAAACGTGCAATGACCTGTGCTACTTGCGCTTCGATGGGTGCCCAACCTTGATGATCACTCGACCGATACCACCAGGTCATTACTGCCGCGTGATCCCATGCCGCCACCATTCTGCGCTCGAGCTTCGGCAACGCACCGACTGCATTGCCGATCGCAGACAGCTGATCGCGGCAACGCGCCCGCGCTGCGTCCGCGAGTAACCGGTCATCGTCGCTGTCGGTGATCTCAGCGATACGCACCAATTCCTGCTGCTGAGCCAGCGCAACTCGCGCCTGCGTCACCAACGCCGCGGTCTCGGTTCGCGCTGATTGCAGCGCGAACCGTGTTGACCGACGACGGGAAGGAGACCAGGGCACCCGAAGATTCATCACGCTGTCCATGATGCCAAAACCCTCGACTCAATTGCACGAGCTACATCGGCACTAGGGCGTGTCTCCTAGATGTGAGTGTGGTTGTGCTCGAGAATGTTTCTCGTGTCGAGATTGCAGATGTTCACCGATGAGCAGTGGGGCCTGATCGAACCGTTGTTGCCCTCGTCCGATGGTCTTCGAGGTCGGGCGTTCCGGAACAATCGGCTGGTGGTCGAGGGGATTGCTTACCGATATCGGGCGGGGGTGGCATGGCGTGATCTGCCCGCAGACTTCGGTCCGTGGCAGACGGTGTGGAAACGACACCGCCGCTATGCCGGTGACGGAACGTGGGATCGAGTGCTCGCGGCGTTGTTGAGCGCCGCCGATGCCCGCGGCGGGGTGGATGGGCAGGTGTCGGTGGATTCGACAATCAACCGAGCACATCAGCACGGCACGAATCTCGCTCGTTCCACAGGGGGATCTGTCGAATTACATGAATCTGCTTGCCGAGCCCGATGATCACGGTATCGGTCGCTCTCGTGGTGGGTTGAGCACGAAGATTCATCACCTCACCGATGGGAACGGTCTGCCGTTGGTCGTTCTCATCGGTGCCGGGCAGGCGGGTGACAGTCCGATGTTTCCGATCTTGCTCTCGCACTTGCGGATCGAGCGGGCGGGGTCGGTACCGGCGCGTACTCGCCCGGATGCGGTGCTCGGTGACAAGGCGTATTCCTCGCGTGCAATCCGAGCGTTGCTGCGGTCGCGGCGGATCGAGGCAGTGATCTCCGAACCTCGCGATCAGCAGGGCCATCGGCGTAATCGGGGCAGCGGTGGTGGTCGGCCTCCGAAGTTCGATGCGCAGAAATACAAAGGCCGCAATGTAGTCGAGCGTTCCTTCAATGCCGTCAAACAGTGGCGGGGGCTTGCCACCCGGTACGACAAATTGGCGCTGACGTACCGGGCGGGCGCGCTCCTACATGCGATTTTCCTGTGGTCGCGCCACATCACCCTTTAGGAGACACGCCCTAGGCCACAAAGTGCGGTTCCCCTTGGTCAGAGCACGAAACGAAGTACGCGGACGTCGTGGTCCGGAAACCCGAAGCCCCCGCCGTCAGCCGGGGGGTCGTACGCCCCAGGCCGATCGCACCAGAGCCGGAATCATCGGCTAGGTTGCGCCGCGTCGGCGGGACACCACTGGCGATCTAGCCGAAGAAACCCTTTGCCGTTTCCGATCGGTATCTGGAAGCTCAGACAGCAAAGCTTGTGCATACTCGGTCAGTGACCGGATGATGTGCGTCGATGACACGCAGCCGATGGCATGTTCGCACTACTGCCGCAGAGCTTCCCAAGCCCCGTTCCACACTTACTCCCAACGGCGTAAC
>NZ_JABFAU010000108.1 GCF_017168335.1 Rhodococcus sp. KRD162
AGCGTCAGATGGGTATAAGAGACAGGGGTATCGCGGTGGGGCAACGTGTTTGGGAGGGTTCCGAATGGTGTTGTAGGGCAATGTGTTAGGGAAAGGGGTAGAGGGGCAAGGGTTTAGGGGTGTTGTGCAGTTGGGTTTGTCGAATTGTGTTGGTAGGATAGGGATATGAATATTCGGTGGTTGTGGGGCGGTGAGGCTGCGATGGAGCGTGCGAGTGGGCGTGTGGAGGTGTGCGGTAGCGGGGGAGAGTGTGTGTGCGCCGCAGGCGCAGGGGTTGTCCCAGGCCTCGTTCGGGTCGTGCACACCACGATTCTGGACGATGAATGTGGTTCTGTTACAACCCAATTCGCTTATCAGGGTCCGCGAAGCGTGGCCCATTCACCCGGCAACGAAGACCGACCCACCACGGCCGCGCAGCGGCCCCTCACGGACCGCGAAGCGGGCCGCCCGGCACGGCGCGGAGCGC
>NZ_JABFAU010000011.1:0-7169 GCF_017168335.1 Rhodococcus sp. KRD162
CCCGAGATCCGGGGCGGACGAGTCGAGCGCGTCCCCGCTTCCTCCTGTGGTGTCGGCGGAGGTGGACAGTTTCTGTCCCGCAACGGTTCCGCCTGCGAGCATGTCGCGAATCTGGACCAACACGTCGACGTCGCTCAGTTCCTTCGCGGGCTGACTGACGAAGCGCTTCTTCGCGGTGTTCACCGGCAGGATCAGCACGAAGTAGACGACCGCCGCGATGATGATGAAGTTGATGATCGCGGTGACGACTGCACCGATGTTGATGAACGTGGCGTCGTTGTCCGACAGAATCCTGACACCCCAGCCGAGTTCGTTGCTGCCGCCGACCGCCGCGACCAGAGGGTTGACGATGTTGGTGGTGAACGCAGTGACGATGGCGGTGAATGCCGCGCCGACGACCACTGCAACTGCGAGGTCCACGACATTGCCGCGGAGTAGAAAGTCCTTGAAGCCCTTCAGCACGAGCATGTCTCCCATCGTTCGGTTTGTTTTCCCTCGGGGAACGTTAACTCAGATGTGGCTCGTCGTCCCCGCATACATCTCGTCAGTGCACAGTCACGGTCAAGGCGCTGACCAGTGATGCAGCCGCCACGGCCGTCGCGTTCTCGGTTGGTAGTGCCAGCAGTACCACGCGATCTCGCGCCCGGGTGCCACCTGCGTCGGCCGAGACGAGTACGACCACCGCGCCCGAAGCCAACACACGGGCGGTAGGAACGGCGTTCGGGTCTTCTCGAGACTCGACGGTCAACACGTCCACGCGATCGCCTTCCCGTAGGAGTTCGGTCACGGCAGCGTCGGCGAGATGCACCGGCACGACGCGTCCCTCGGTCCCCAGCGCGGTCGTGGCCGTCCGAGATCCGAGTAGGCGTACGTCGGTGAGCAGTTCACCCGCGCGTACGGGTCCGGTGAGCGTCTGTCCGTCCACGCCCCCGGTGTCGAGCAGAGCACCCTCGGGTACGAGGGCCGAATCCCACTCCGCGACGGCTACATCGGCTGAGGTCAGTACGGTTCCAGGCGTCAGGTCGCGTCCTGCGGTGACCACACGTACTCGGTTGTCGCCGATACTGTCCTGGGCGAACAGAACAGCGGCGAGCGCCACCAACGCTCCTGCCGTGATGCGTCTGAATTTCGTCGAGTCGACCCATGCGGGGCGCACCGTGATGCGATCGAGCAGGGTGGAGTCGAGTCGATTCTTGCCAGCGGCCATGGTCGAAACGGTAGAGCCGACCCGAGCGCCCAGGCCGCCGAAAAGGCCGGGCTGTGGATAACAGCCCGGCCTGTGGATGAAGCGGACAGCTACTGGCTTGCAGCAGTTTTCGTGGTGGACGAGGACGAGGAGCTGCTCGACGACGAATCCGAGGACTTCTTCTCGGCGGGCTTGGAATCGGACTTGCTCTCCGACTTCGAGTCCGACTGTGCAGCCGCAGCGCCGGACTTGTTCTCACCTGAGCCCTCGCTCGAGGTACTGGAGCCGCCGCGGCTGTCGGTGCGGTAGAAGCCGCTGCCCTTGAACACGATGCCGACCGAGTTGAACAGCTTGCGCAACTTGCCCGAGCAGGCAGGGCACACCGTCAGCGAGTCGTCGGTGAAGGACTGAACGATGTCGAAGCGGTTGTCGCATTCGGTGCATGCGTATGAGTAAGTGGGCATCGTGATTCCTCCGCGCTGGTCACCGAGGAGGTTGGCCACTCTACGAGGCGAAGCCGAACACCGCCGGTGTTATGTCTGTTCGTCGAAACTGGGGAGAGCATTAGCACTCTACAGTCAGGAGTGCCAACCGATCGAATCGGAGCCTTATTCCGTCCTCAAACGCATGAGCCCGCCGCCGGGGGTCAGCGCATGAGTGACGCGTCTGTCGTGGGGCTCGTCCGGGAGAGCCTCGACCAACTCGGAGTCGCGAACCACCCCGACCAGCAGGGCATCGGACCGGCACAGATCGAGAGTGCGATCGTAGAACCCGGCACCTCGGCCCAATCGAGTGCCGCGACGATCGATCGCCAATGCCGGAACGAGCACCAGTGAGCAGGCCGCGACCGCGTCGGGATCCAGTAGCGGACCCGAAGGTTCGAGCAGCCCGAACGGTGCCCGCACCAACGATTCTCGTCCGTCGTAGCGCACCCACCGCAATGGGCCGGGTTCGTGTGCGCTCGGAAGCAGAACGGTCGACCCGGCTGCGGCCATGGCGTCGAGCATCTCGATCGAACCAGGCTCCCGGCCGACCGGCACGTACGCGGCCACGTTCGGGTGTTCGACAGCCAACTCGGCCAGGACATGGCAGAGTGCGGAGGACTCCGTCGCGCGTTGCGCATCGTCGAGCAGTCGGCGTTCGGCGAGGACATGTGCCCGCCACCGATTCTTGGGCGTACTCTCCGCCGTTTCGGGATTGGTCACAGTGATTCGTCCGTCCTTCCTGTGCAGTCGTTCAACCATATGCATTCACGGGCAGAACGCAGCACACGGCGAGCAGACCACCGGAAACCACGGATAGGGTGAGCACCATGACAGAAGCCGTTACAGCGACGACCGCCACCACGCCTGCGCACTTTCGCACCGCAATCGTTCCTGCAGCGGGCATGGGTACCCGGTTCTTGCCGGCCACGAAAACCGTTCCGAAAGAACTACTTCCAGTGGTCGATACGCCCGGCATCGAACTGGTCGCCGGTGAAGCCGCAGATTCCGGCGCTCATCGACTCGTGATCGTCACCTCGCCCGGTAAAGACGGCGTCGTTGCGCACTTCGTCGAGGATCTCGTGCTCGAGAGCAAGCTCGAGGCCAGCGGCAAGCTCGAGATGCTCGAGAAGGTGCGGGTGGCCCCCAAGCTGCTCGACGTGCAATCGGTCGTTCAGAAGGAGCCGCTCGGGCTCGGACATGCCGTTGCGTGTGCCGAGGAAGTCCTCGACGACGACGAGGACTCGGTCGCCATTCTGCTTCCCGACGATCTGGTGATGCCTCGTGGTGTGCTCGACGTGATGGCGCGGGTGCGGGCCAAGCGTGGCGGCTCGGTGCTGTGCGCCATCGAGGTTCCCGACGACAAGGTCTCCTCGTACGGCGTCTTCTCCGTCGAGATCGTCCCCGATGCGGTCAATCCGAACGTTCTCAAGGTCACCGGTATGGTCGAAAAGCCCAAGCGGGAGGACGCGCCGTCCAACTTGGCTGCTGCGGGCCGGTACCTGCTCGATCGAGCAATTTTCGATGCTCTGCGGCGCATCGAGCCGGGTACGGGCGGCGAGCTGCAACTCACCGACGCGATCGCGCTGTTGATCTCCGAGGGGCATCCCGTCCATGTGGTGGTGCACCGCGGATCGAGACACGACCTCGGAAATCCCGGGGGATACCTGCGCGCTGCGGTTGACTTTGCTTTGCAACGTGACGATTACGGTCCGGCGCTGCGCGAGTGGCTGAACGAACGCCTGAGTGACAGCTGGGCACCGGAACTGACGACGTACGAATAGCATCGCGGGTCGATGCTCTAGAGGAAGGGCCAGATGCGCTCGGTCGAAGATCAGCAGACCAGGGTGACCGCCGCGGCGGTGGCTCCACGGCCTGTTCGAGTCGCCATTTCGGAGGCGCAGGGTCTGCTGTGCGCCGAGGAAGTGGTCACCGAGCGTCCCCTCCCCGGGTTCGATCAGGCCGCGATCGACGGCTACGCCGTGCGCAGCGTGGATGTCGCTGCCGCCGGAACGGACCTGCGCAACGAGGACGACGAACGCATCGATCTGACCTTGCCCGTCGTCGGCGAGGTATCCGCTGGTTCGCGTCAACCCATTCGGCTGCAGCCGCGTCAAGCAGTGCGTGTCGATACCGGCGCGCCGCTACCGACGCTGGCCGATGCCGTGTTGCCGCTCGATCGCACGGACAGTGGGCGAGCCCGGGTCAAGGTGTTCCGGCCGGTCCGCTCGGGTGACTACGTGCGCAAGATCGGCGATGACGTACAGCCCGGGGACGTTGCCGTTCGTGCGGGCACGATCATCGGCGCGGCGCAGGTGGGACTGCTCGCGGCGGTGGGCCGCGACAAGGTGCTGGTGCATCCACGGCCTCGACTGTCGGTGATATCGGTGGGCGGCGAATTGGTCGACACCGACCGAACTCCCGGTCCCGGCCAGGTGTACGACGTCAACTCCTACGCACTCGCCGCCGCAGCGCGCGATGCCGGAGCCGACGTCAACCGCGTCGGAATCGTCAGCACCGACCCCAAGCGGATGCGCGAGGTCGTCGAAGGTCAGCTGATTCGATCCGAGATCGTCGTCATCGCCGGGGCTGTCGGGGGCGGGGCGTCCGACGGTGTGCGCGAGGCGCTCGGCGAGCTCGGCGACATGGAGGTCGAGCGAGTGGCCATGCACCCGGGCTCGGTCCAGGGTTTCGGTCAACTCGGACGCGACGAGGTGCCCACTTTCTTGCTGCCGGCCAACCCCGTCAGTGCCCTCGTGGTGTTCGAGGTCATGGTGCGTCCGTTGATTCGCATCGCCCTGGGCCGACGTCAGCCGATGCGTCGGACCGTGACGGCACGAACCGTCGCACCGATCACCTCGATCGAGGACCGCAAGGGATTTCTGCGCGGCCAACTGATGCGCGACGAGGGGACCGGGGAGTACCTGGTCCAGGCGCTCGGCGGCGCGCCCGGATCGTCCTCGCATCTGCTGGCGACTCTCGCCGAGGCGAACTGCCTGGTGGTCATCGATCCGGAGGTCACCGAGATCCGTACCGGCGAAGAAGTGAAGGTCTCGTTCCTGGCTCAGCGAGGCTGACGCCACGGGCATGCGCGAGCGCCGCAGAGGGCACTCGACCACACGGCTTCGCGCAGCGCATACCATCGTCTGATGCCGCGAACGTGGTCGAGCCACCCAGGTTGGCCGGCGAAATTGGGTCCAGTGAGAGTGGCGGCCGGAACCGTCACACTCCGGCCGGTGCGGATGCGCGACGCCGCCGCCTGGAGCCGGATCCGCACCGAGGACCGTGCCCACCTCGAGCCCTGGGAACCCAGCGGCGAGGGCAGCTGGAATTCTCGGCACCACATCTCCTCGTGGCCCACCCTGTGCTCCGGCCTCAAGTCCGAGGCACGTAAGGGACACATGCTTCCGATGGTCATCGAGGTCGACGGCGAATTCTGCGGCCAGATCACCACCGGGAACATCGTCCGCGGGGCGCTCCGGTCGGCATGGATCGGCTACTGGGTGTCCAAGGAAGTCAACGGTAGAGGCGTCGCGACCGCTGCACTCGCGCTCGGACTCGATCACTGCTTCGGCCCCGTCGGGCTGCACCGCGTGGAAGCGACGGTGCGGCCGGAGAATCTCGCCAGCCAAGCCGTACTGCGCAATGTCGGCTTCCGCGAAGAAGGCCTGCTCTACAAGTATCTCGACGTGGACGGTGAATGGCGCGATCACAAGCTCGTCGCGATCACCGCCGGTGAGGTGCAGGGAACCGTCGTCGATCGGTTGGTCCGTTCGGGCCGGGCAGCGTGGGCCTGAGCTCCGAGTGTCCGGGCACTCGTGTGGTCAAAGTGACAGGAGTGTAATTCGAGTCGGCGCGTCTGCGTCGTTCTCGTACTTCCTCCGCATAGCCTGAGGACGTCTTTCACTGTCGCCGTCGTCCACGGGAGGAGAACATCGCCGATGCCGAACTCGATCATCTGGATCGGTCTCGTGGCCGTCTGGCTCTTCGTTCTTCTTCCCATGCTGATGACCAAGCGCCCACAGATCATGCAGACGACCGACGCGGCCCTGGCCACTCGTGTTCTGCATCGGGGTGGCACCAAGCGCAAGCAGCGAGGCCCCGCGACCGGCCACCGCAGTGATCCCTACTGGAGACCCGAGGACGACCTTCGGGTCTCGGCACCGGCCAGCGAGATCTTCGGTACGACATTCGCCACTGTTCGATCAGACTCACCCGATCTACCCGGTACCGCGGAGGACCCGATGGACACTCACGCTGGAGAGAACGACCTCGATCGCGACGGACCGACACAGGAACCTCTGCGCGGTAACCCTCCCGAGTACGAACGCGGAGTGGTCGACGACGATTTCGTGCCGCGCCGACGCGGCCGCGGTGGGTTCGACCCCGAGGCAGACCAGATCGCCCGGGCAGCGCGATACAGCTTCCGTCAACGCGCGGTACTGGGTTTGGTGTTCGCAGCGATCACCACCGCGGCATTGGCCTTCATCATCTCCCCGACGATCTGGTGGTTGTGCGGTCTGTCCGTGGCCGCCCTCGCCGGCTATCTGTACTACCTGCGTCGTCAGGTGCAGATCGAGGAAGAGGTGCGCCGCCGCCGGCTCACACGCATGGGCCGGTCCCGACTCGGCGTGGAATCGGAAACCGACGAAGAGCTCGAGCTCGTGCCGCAGCGTCTGCGTCGACCCGGTGCCGTGGTGCTCGAGATCGACGACGAGGATCCCGAATTCGAGCATCTGAACCACTACGAGGAGCCGTTCCAGGCAGCGCGGGACGACGGTCGAGACGTGCGGAGAGCGCAGGGCGCGTAGCGGCTGTCGCGAGCGGCTTTGCTAGTGTTACCGAGCCGGTCACCGATGACGGCACAGGGGCTGTGGCGCAGTTGGTAGCGCGTCTCGTTCGCATCGAGAAGGTCAGGGGTTCGATTCCCCTCAGCTCCACACAGCAGAGAAGAAAGGCCCGGTCGACGATGTCGGCCGGGCCTTCTTCATGGGGACGTCGAACTGTCAGGAAGCTGAGCCGGAGCCGAGCAGCTCCAGGATCGGGATGTTGGAGGTCGTGCTTCCGGTGGAGCTTCCGGTCGACAGAAGGCTGGAGATGAACGAAGAGATGTCCATGCGGGGACTCCTACTTGGTGAGGGGTGTTGGAAGAGCCGTCCACGAAGAGCGGCCAGGAGTATTTGTATCTCTTTCAATCAAACCGTGTGGCCGGAATCGAACTTCCTGATCGATTCAGAGACCGAGTCGAGCTCTGAATTGGATGAAGAGGTGTTCTTCGGTCGAGTTTCCAAGCTGTTGGTCGGCTCTGTGGGGTGTTGGGTGTGTCCACCCGGTCTGCTCCGTGCGCGCGGCTAAGGTTCTGCGCATGCGCTGGTGGCGGAGGTACGTAGCCGACGATGTCCGCTGGGCTGTGTTTCAGGTGCGGCAGTCGTCGGTTGTCTCGCTGGCCAATTGCCCTGTGCTCCCCGCTGTGTTGCGGGGACGTGCGTTGTGGGCTGCGA
>NZ_JABFAU010000011.1:7269-148384 GCF_017168335.1 Rhodococcus sp. KRD162
GTTCAGGGGCGGGGCGTACTTCGCCTGGGTGCGGGCACCTTCGTCAATTACGGTTGCTACTTCGACACGGTGGCGAATATCGACATCGGCGACGGGGCGTACCTGTCCGATCATGTGCGCGTACTGACCAGCACGCACGAGATCGGCGCGCGGACCCGGCGGGCCGGAGGGCTGGTGGGCGCTCCGGTCACGATCGGCGCGGGAACCTGGGTGGGCTCCAGCGCGGTGATCATGCCGGGTATTCGGATCGGCGCGGGCTGCATCATCGGTGCCCACTCTCTGGTGACCAAGGATTGCGATCCCGATGGGGTCTACGTCGGTAGCCCGGCGAGACGAGTTCGAAGTCTGAACGAGGAGTCGGATCTCGACGAACAAAACAATTGATGCGCTTGTTTCATTCGCCCTGACTTGAATCGACGACTGCTCGATGAGCTGTATCTGTCGATAGTATTATTTATGGCTCATAATTCGACGAATTATTTTCCTTTGGTAATGATGTAGCATCTCTTGTGTCCGCGGCTCGCGTTTCGGGATGCACGAATGTATGTAATCGAATCGAGCCACACGTTTGCCAGAAACAATTGGTCAGGGGTTGGCTTCGGTGAACACTCTTTCGGTGGTAGTGCCTGCATTCAACGAGTCCGCGCATATGGGTCAATGCCTGGATGCACTGCTCGCGCAGCGTGAATACATTCACGAGATCATCGTCGTCGACAACAATTCGACGGACGACACCGCCGCGATCGTGGCCGATCGTCGCCGTAGATTCCCGATGGTGGCACTGGTCTCGGAGTCCGAACGAGGCGTCGTACATGCACGAAATACCGGCTTCGATCACGCCGACGGATCGATCATCGGACGTATCGACGCCGATACGCACGTCGGTCCGGGCTGGGCCGAGGCGGTATTGGATTTCTTCGACAGGCGACTGGACTACGCCGCGGTGACCGGCCCTATCCATCTGTACGACTCGCCCTGGGCTGCGCCGTACCGAGCCTTCGTCAACTACACCACCAGGCGTAAGCCCGATGAGCTGTGGGTATCGGCGGCCTCCGGCAACAACTTCGCCATTCGCCGCTCTGCCTGGCAGGCGGCCCGCGACCGAGTGAGTCTGCGAACCGACCTGCACGAGGACATCGATCTGTCGCTCTGTTTGCACCGAATCGGGTTGCGTATCGCGCAGATCAAGTCCATGTGTGTCGAGGTATCGGGCCGCAGGCTGCTCACGCCGCCGCTCGAGTACCGGCACTACGTGTCCAGTTCTTATCGAACCTGGGATCACCACAATCTGGCCAGTAGAGCGCTCGGTCGTATGCTGGTGCTGGATATGATCTTGCATACGCTTCATTGGCCTCTGACACGCATTTTGTCCACGTGCGACTCGCGAATTCTGCCGGTGTCGCATTCCGATAGCAGCGTTACGTCGGATGGCAAACTGTCACGTACTGATACTCGTGAATTCGCGTCGGCCGCGTCCGATAAATGAATTCTCGGCGAATCGGTCATGGAGAATTGCCGAACGAGAAGTAACCGAATTACGCGGGTGCAATTCGTCTTCGCCGCGCAGTGTTGCCCACTCTGCGGCAGCGACAGTGCGCTGTATATCGCCTAATTTGCTCGGTATGAACGCCGGGGTCGTCCGTGTGGTTCGCTGTGTCGACTGTCCGCCGCCGCCGGCGGGGGCATTGCACGGGCAGCGCCCCGAGGGCCGGCACATCGAGCGGGCCGCGGTCGGCGGTGGCTACTGCGCCGCGAGTTGCGCAGCGATCGACGCCGGAGCAAATATGGTTGATAATTTGACGATGGACGTACCAGTCGCGACGGTAGATTGTCAGACGATATCGTGAACGTATCCAGTACCTGATCTACCCACGCAATCTCTCTACGGAGTGTGAATGTCGTTCGAGATCGTCGACCTTCCTGAAACGTGGGTTGCCGGTCTCCCGGTTCGGAGCCCCAAACGGGCGCTCGGCCGTCTCAACGACCCGGACCTCGATCAAGCGTGGTCTGCTGTGCTCAATCAGGATACTGCCGGCCCGTTGGCTTCGATTTACACCGACTTCGCCCCTGGTATCGGTTCGTACAACACTCAGATAGTCGGTTATGTGTGTTCTTCGCTCGATCAGGTCGCCCGCGGGCATCTGGTTGCGAAAGTTCCCGCTGCGAAATATGCCCGCTTTTCTGCGGTGGGCTATTTTCCCGAGGTCCTCACTCGGTTGTGGAATCAGATCGAACATGCCGAGGAACACGGTGAGATAGTGCGTTCCTTCACCGGCGATTACGAGTGCTACCCGCATGCGTACAAGATCGATCTCTATCTGGCGATCACTGCGCCCGGTGCGGTCTGATGGGCTTTCGGGTCACCGCGCGCGGAGCGGAGTTGTTCAGCGGACTGGTCGCTCCGCGCGTCGAACCGGGCGCGGAATCGAGTGGTAGCGAGTGGATGCGATTCTTGCGAGATCGGGTGCGCGAGAAGCGAATCGGCGTCGATGAGGTGACCACTGTGTACGTGTCGGATCCGCACGGCACGGTCAATGCCGTGGTGGGCGTTCCGGTGGATTCCCCTGCTGACGTGGCTGTCGGAGACGTGTTCGTTTCGATACCGACCGGTGTGTTTGCCGTGTTCGTGCCCACCGGTACATTGTCGGACCCCATCGAGGACGTATGGGCGCAGGTCGACGAGTGTGTCGCTTCCGGGGCGATATTTCGGGCCTACAAAGAGGAAGTGGAAGTCGTTACAAATTCCGGAGAGGTGGAACTTTTCGTTTCAATTGTATTGTAGAAGGCGTCTTCTTCATGCAATTGTCACTTTCGAATCACAAAGTCGCCGCCGAACCGGTTACCATTGTCGAGCGCTGACTCCTCGCAAAGGCGTTGCGGATTCCGATTCGCCTCGTTCGCATGACGGGTGGCGGCGCGTATCAGGCGTCGATGTCAGCGCAAGGTCGACAGAGCAGGGGTATAGCAACATGGTGAGACAACTCAGGGCAGAAGCAACTCGTGCGGCCGCACTCCGCGCCGCGGCAGATCTCTTTCTCGAGGTGGGGCACGCCAATGCCACGCTCAGTCAGGTGTCGGCGCAGTCCGGCGTGACCAAGGGTGCGCTGTACTTTCACTTCGCGTCCAAGGAGGAGCTCGCTCGCGCGATCGTCGACGAGGGCCACGAGCGTGTCTCCACCGCGTGCGCCGGGATGGTCGACAGTCGCAGCCCGGCCCTCGAATCGGTCATAGGGATCTCGTACTCCGTGCTCGAGCTCGCCGCCTCGGACCCCCTGGTTCGCGTCATGTACCGGTTGCAGATGGAGATCGACGGATCCGATACCGCGCGCGGCAGCGTGTTCGGGACCTGGGGAAACATCTTCGAGCACCTCTTCGAGCGGGCCATCGAACACGGCGATGTCGCGGACCATCTCGACGCAGGCAATGCAGCGCTGCTGGTGTGCGAGATGCTCGCAGGTGTCTTGATGGTGTCCGAGGCACAATCGCGACTCGAAGACGCGCCCTCGCGGATGGAGAAGGTCTGGAACACCGTGCTTCCGTCGCTGGTGCCTGCCGACAAGCTTGCCTACTTCCGGGAATTCGCCGCGCGCAGTCTGTCCAGTTTCGTGCGCGAGAACATCGCATCGGGCTCCGTCACCGTCTGAGAATGTCGTGATGCGGTGATACTTGCCGCGCTCTGCCGAGGCGGGCAGACTGTGTGATATGAACCACACTTCTCAACAGCCAAGAATGTCGGACAACGAGCTCCGAAAGGCGATCAGCATCCTGCAGCAGCGCGCAGACGACGCGCACAAGCGGGGTGTCGAAGACGACGCCTCGCGGATCGAGCGCACCATCGCCGACTACCGGGACGAAATGTCGCAGAGATTGTGACAGTCGGCTCGGCCTGCACCGCGTAGGGTCGACGTCGAACGTGCACGCGCAACCGGTGGGGGATTAGGGCTTCGATGGCTACATACGATCTGCGCGGTAAGAAGACGCTGATCACGGGCGCGGGTAGCGGAATCGGCAGGGCGACGGCCATCGCTGCCGCTGGGGTGGGAGCCGAACTCTTCCTCACCGACATCAACGGCGCAGGATTGGCCGAGACAGTGGACATGGTCGGCCGTGAAGGCGGTACCGTCAGCCATTCGCTGCCGTTCGACGTCTCCGATTTCGAGGCGGTGACCGCGTTCGCCGACGACATTCACGCCGAATTCGGCAGCCTCGACGTGGTGATGAACGTGGCTGGAATATCGGCGTGGGGGACGGTCGAAAATCTCGAGCATCGCCACTGGAAGTCGATGGTCGATGTCAACCTGATGGGGCCGATCCACATCATCGAGAAGTTTCTGCCGCCGATGATCGAGGCCGGACGTGGCGGTCACCTGGTCAACGTATCCTCCGCTGCGGGCCTGATTCCTCTGCCGTGGCACGCGGCGTACAGCGCAAGCAAGTACGGCCTGCGGGGAGTCTCCGAGGTTCTCAAGTACGACCTCAAGCGCCATGGAATCGGGGTAAGTCTCGTGGTGCCGGGCGGTGTCAAAACCGGTCTGGTGCAGACACTTCAGATCGCCGGTGTCGATCGCGACGATCCGCGCGTGCAGAAGCTGCAGCATCGATTCGAAAAACGCGCCGTCGAACCCTCCGTGGTCGCCGACGCCATTCTGGCCGGAATCGCCAAGCGGAAGTATCTCGTCTACTCCTCCAACGACATTCGCTTCGGCTACTGGGTGGCCCGAAAGTTCGCTCCGCCGTACGAGTTCGTTCTGCAGCGGGCCAACGATCAGTTCTCGAAATTGTTGGTGCCGCGTCGATCCGAGGGCTCGTCCAAATCGACGTCCAGCGTGCGCGCGCCGGGTCCCGACTGAGACAACTCGTCGTGGGGATTGGCCAGAGCGCAGCTTGCCAGGGACAGGCAGCCACAGCCGATACATCCGGTCAGGTTGTCGCGCAGGCGCGTCAGTTGCTCGATTCGAGAATCGAGCTCGCGATGCCAGAGCGTCGAGAGCTGCGCCCAGTCCGCGCGCGTAGGCGTCCGCTCGTCCGGTAGTTCGCTCAACGCTCGCCGGATGCTGGCCAACGGAATTCCGACTTTCTGCGAGATGCGGATGAACGCCACACGCCGCAACATCTCGCGGTGGAATCTGCGCTGGTTGCCCGATGTTCTCCGGCTGCTGATCAGCCCCTGCTTTTCGTAGAAGTGCAACGCCGAGACCGCAACTCCGCTGCGCTCGGACAGTTGGCCGGGAGTCAGTTCACGAACGTTCCATTCGGGCATCGGCACGACCTCGACAATACTTCAGGTCTGCGAACCGCGATGGCGTGATGATCAGAGAACGGTGAGAACCTTCTCGGCGGGCCGTGCCAGCACAGTTCCCTTCTCGGTCACCACGATCGGGCGTTCGATGAGAATCGGGTGCTGGACCATCGCGGCGATCAGCGTTTCCGCATCTGCGTCGGCGAGACCGAGGTCTTTGTAGATGCTCTCGCGGTGGCGAACGGCCTGCCGGGGTTCGAGGCCCGCGTCGGCGAGCAGTGTGCGCAGTTCGTCGTGGGTGGGAGGGGTGTCGAGGTAGCGAATCACGTTCGGGACCGCGCCGGATTCCTCGATCAATTTCAGTGCGGTACGCGAGGTGTTGCAGCGTGGATTGTGATAGATGGTCGCGGAGCCTGTCATGTTTGCAATCCTGCCACGTGGGTAGCCACCAGCACAGATTCACGCCAGGGACGGGAGCAGTCTTTCATGACCGACAAGCGGATTGTCATTGCAGGTGGGCACGGCCAGATCGCCCAACACCTGACGCAGGTACTGACGGCGCACGGCGATCGGGCGGTGTCGCTGATCCGTAACACCGAGCATGTCGATGCCGTCACGGCGCTCGGCGCGTTGCCCCAGGTGATCGACCTGGAGGCGGCGTCCGTCGACGAGTTGGCCGAGGTGCTCGCCGGCGCCGATGCAGTGGTGTTCGCTGCGGGTGCAGGACCGAACAGCGGTCCTGATCGGAAAGACACCGTCGATCGCGCCGGTGCCGTGCTGTTGGCCGACGCAGCCGAGAAGGCCGGCATCCGTCGTTACGTGCTGATCAGTTCTTTCGGCGCAGGTGAACCGGTGGCCGAGGACCTCGACGACGGGTGGAAGGCGTACATCAAAGCCAAAACCGCTGCAGAAGAAGATGTTTCGGCGAGAAGTGGCTTGGACTGGACGATTCTGCGTCCCGGTAGGTTGACGGACGAGGATCCGCTGGATGCGGTGTCTCTCACCGAGCCGCCGATGGACGCCGGAAGCGTCCCGCGCGCCGATGTGGCCGCGGTGATCGCTCAGTTGATCGATACCGGTGGGGCAGTACGCACAACTCTGATGTTGACCTCCGGCTCGACGTCGATCGCCGACGCCGTCGACGCGCTCGGCTGAAGGACCGGCTGTGCGAATACGGATCGATTCCTCGAATGCCACCCCGGTGTTCGAGCAGTTGCGAATGCAGATCCTCGGTCTGGTGCGGTCGGGAGAACTCATCGCGGGCACGAAGATTCCGACGGTTCGCGGGTTGGCCGAGGAACTGAAGATCGCACCGAACACGGTGGCCAAGACGTACCGAGAGCTCGAGCAGCAAGGGGTCATCGAGACGCGGGGTCGCTCGGGCTCGTTCGTCGCCTCGGGTGGGGATCCCTCGCGTGACATCGCAGCTCGTGCCGCGACGGAATTCGTCAAGACGGTGCGGTCGATCGGCTTGGACGACGAGCAGGCGCGAGCGTTCGTGGACGCTGCACTCAAGGGAGCCGACGGAGTTTAAGTTGACGCTTCAACATACTTCTGGGAGGGTGAACCAGCCCCTGTAGCCGTGCCAGAAGGATGACCCATGAACTCCACCCTCGTCCGCGATGCCGTCGCCCTCGTAGCCCGAATCGGTCTGGGCGTGGTCTTCATCGCTCACGGCTGGCAAAAGCTGAACACCTACGGCCTCGACGGTGCCGCAGCCAGTTTCGAGATGATGAACATCCCGCTGCCTACTGCATCGGCGTACTTCGCGACCTTCGTCGAACTCGTCGGCGGCGGCGCGCTGGTGCTGGGAATCTTCACCCCCGTCGCCGGACTGCTGCTGTTCCTCGACATGCTCGGTGCCGCAGTCTTCGTTCACTTCGAGCACGGCGTCTTCGCCGCCGACAACGGCTACGAACTGGTCGTCGCTCTCGGTGTAGGCGCACTGTTGCTCGCTGCGTTCGGTGCCGGACGCATCAGTATCGACGGTCTCACCAAAGGCAAGACCGCGCTACTGGCCTAGCGCCAACTGGGCAGCCACAGCTGCTCCTGCCACATCTGCGGAGTGATCGGCATGGCGGTGAGAATCGGCCACAGCCAGACGAAATTCGCGATCACCACGGCGAGGTACAGGGACACCAGCAGCAGTCCGGTACCTCGCCGTTCCGCTGAGGCCGTCGCCTTCCCGAGGATGTCGCCCAGTACCAACGCGAAGCCCATCACCATGAACGGGGCCAGGGCCACCGCGTAGAAGTAGTACATCTGCCGATCGAGAGTGGCGAACCAGGGCAGCAGTGCGGCCGAATACCCGACCAGCACCGCGGCGTAGCGCCAGTCACGTCGAACGAATGCGGACCAGATCACCCAGCCCAGCATCGGCAACGCCAGCCACCACATCGCCGGTGTACCGATCAGCATGATCGCCTTGACGCACGACGACGCCGAGCAGCCGGACACGTTCTCCCCGTCGGCGAAGTAGTAGAGCATCGGACGCAGGCCCATCGGCCATGTCCAGGGCTTCGATTCCCACGGATGCCGGTTGCCGGCCGAATTGGTCAGTCCCTCATGGAATTGCAACACATTGCCGCTGTAGTACCACAGCGACCGCAGCGCTTCGGGGACGAACGAGAACGGGCCGCCCGCGCCGATTCCGTTGCCGACCTCGTGTCGGTCGACGCCGGTCTCGGAGGTGAACCATGCCCAGTACGTCATCAGATACACCGCAGTCGGGACGACCACCAGTGCGTAGAGCGCAGGCCCGACGTCGCGCGCGGCAGTTCCGCGCCACGGGCGCGAGACACCGTACGAGCGGCGGGCGGCCAGATCGAATGCGACACTCATCAATCCGAAGAACGCGATGAAGTACAGACCTGACCACTTGGTGGCGCAGGCCAGGCCGAGCAGGATCCCCGCCCCGAAACGCCACCACCGCACGCCCATTCGAGGACCGAGGACGCTGGCGTTCATCCGGCCCTCGTCACACACTGCGGACAGTCGCCGTCGCATGTCGTCACGGTCGACGATCAAGCAACCGAACGCGGCAGTGACGAACACGGCGAGAAAGATGTCCAGCATGCCGATCCGGCTGCTGACGAAGGTCACGCCGTCGACGGTCAGCAGAATGCCCGCGATCGCGCCCACCAGGGTCGAGCGTGCGAGGCGTCGGACAATGCGAATCACCAACAGAACCAACAGGGTTCCGGCCACTGCCGAGGAGAAACGCCAACCCCACCCGTTGTACCCGAACAGAGCTTCCCCGATGGCGATCAGTTGCTTGCCCACCGGTGGATGCACCACGAGTCCGTACGCCGGATTGTCTTCGAGGCCGCCACCGGTGAGTACCTGATAGCCCTGCGGGGCGTAGTGCTTCTCGTCGAAGACGGGAGTGCCCGCGTCGGTGGGGTAGCGCAACATCGTGAAACGAGTGATCGCGCAGATGGCGGTGATCACGATGGTGACGATCCAGCCGCGTCGAGCATCGGTGTCGTGGAACCAGTCGCGCGCGGCAACTGTCGGCCCGGGACTGACCATCGACCGGTCGCCGGAGCGCTCAGAGGTCAACAAGGTCACGTAGCGATCGTAGGCGTTGATCGGCGGTGCGCTTCAGGCCGCTGTGCCGCGTGCGGGACACTGGAGGCATGCTCATCCTTGCTGCCACCCCGATGGGCGACGTCGGTGATGCCTCGCAGCGCCTGCGCGACGCACTCGGCAGAGCCGATGTCGTCGCCGCCGAGGACACTCGGCGAACCAAACAACTCGCGTCCTCGCTCGGCGTGGTGATCGCAGGACGAGTGGTCAGCTTCTACGACCAGGTCGAGACGGCCCGGGTGCCGGCGCTGGTCGAGGCGGTGGCCGAGGGGAAGATGGTGCTGTTGGTGACCGATGCGGGGATGCCGTCGGTGAGCGATCCCGGTTATCGCCTCGTCGCCGCCTGCGTCGATGCAGATCTGCCGGTGACCTGTCTGCCCGGGCCGTCGGCGGTGACGACCGCGCTCGCGCTCTCCGGCCTCCCCGTCGAACGGTTCTGCTTCGACGGGTTCGCGCCCCGCAAGCAGGGACAGCGGCGTACCTATTTCCAGTCGGTGCGCGCCGAACCCCGCGCCATCGTCTTCTTCGAGGCACCGCATCGTCTCGTCGCCTGTCTCGAGGACGCTGTCGACGTGCTCGGTCCCGACCGCAGGGCGGCAGTGTGCCGGGAGCTGACCAAGACCTACGAGCAGGTGCGACGCGGCGGGTTGGGGGAATTGCTCGAGTGGGCGCGGGGCGGCGTGCGCGGCGAGATCACCGTCGTGCTCGAAGGAGCGATCGCCGTCCCCGAGGAGCCCGAGGATCTCGTGACCGAGGTGGAGACGCTGGTGGCGTCGGGCATGCGGTTGAAAGATGCCTGCGCGCAGGTGGCGGTCGAGGGCGTCTCCAAGCGCGAGGTCTACGAGGCCGTGCTCGCCGCCCGAAAAGAGCAGTAGCGGCCCTCAGCCCGTCACGTGCAGCCGCAGTCCCTCGGTGGCCGCCTCGAGGATCGTCTTGGTTCCCTTCTTCACCAGAAAGCCCGGTAGCGGAATCTTCGGGTCGACCGTCAACTCGAACTCCACATGGGTGCCGGTGCCCTTGGGCGTCAAGGTGTACCGCCCGTCCTGGGCCTTCTGCTGATTACTCTCCACCAGGGTCCACGACACCTCGTTCTCGGACCACGTGTACTCGACGAGCTGTTCGTCGTTGACGCCGACGATCGAGACGTGCATCTTGACGTGGTGCGGTCTGCCGTCGTCGAAGCGATCGACGACCTCGCACTTCTTGTGAACCGGGGACCACGAGGGGATGCCCTCGACATCGGCGAGAACCTCGAGGATTGCCGGTGCATCCGCGTCGATGTCCACTGACCTGTTCGCTGTGACTGCCATGCGGAGAAGGTATCTCAGCGATCGGCGTCGGGGCTGACGTTCCGCGCGAACTCGCCGATCGCTCGGAGCGCGCGGCGGGCCTCGGGCACGAAATCGGCTGCCTGGAACACGTGGACCTGATCCTCGTACACCTGGAGTTCGCACTCGACGCCGGCGACAGCGAGGCGCTCGGCCATGAGTTCGGCGTCGGCATAGACCATTTCGGTGGAACCGACCTGAATCAACACCGGTGGAAGGCCGGTGAGGTCTCCGTCGACGGGAGAGACCCGAGGTCCCCGTTCGCCCTCGACGACGATGCGTGCATCGACGCGATCGGCCAGCGCGGTCAACGCGGGAACGGCCTTGGACGGAAAGACCGAACACTTCGACGCGTTCTCGTGATCGAGTTTGCCGGCGGGGTCCATGTCGGTCAGCGGGGACATGGTGAAGATGCCTGCGGGTGCGGGGAGGCCCACGGTCCGCAGAGCCATGGTGACCATGAATGCGAGATATCCGCCGGCAGAGTCCCCGCCCAGGATGATCTGCTCCGGGCGGTAGCCGGAATCGAGGAGGAACCGGTACGCGTCGACGCCGTCCTCGACCGCGTGGCCGATCGGATTGCGCGGCATCATCCGGTAGTCGACCGACAGCACCGCACCGTCGACGTTCTCCGATACCCGCGAGGTCATGCGCCGATGCGTGCGCAGACCGCAGCAGACGAACGCTCCGCCGTGCAGGTAGAGAACCACCCGATCGGTGCCCGTTCCCTCCGCACGGATCCACTCGGCCTCGCATTCGGCCAGCATGACGCGGCTGCGGGTAGTGCCGCTGACCTGCGGAACCAGCAGTCCCGCGTAATCGACCAACCCCATCGGCCAGGGAAGGGAGGGTGCCTGCGCCCAGATCGTGAGGAACGGTCGAACCGTGAACTGGAGGTACTTGGACAAAATCTGCGATTGCAGGCTCGCGCCGCGGATGTCCTGCCTGCGTGCGGTGGCTGCCGGATCGGTCGATTTCACTACGGTGAGCGCCGGATTCATGACCGTCGCCTCCATCCCCGTCGTCGTTGCGCGCTGCGTATGCGCCGTGCGTCGGAACCCCGCGCTATATGGAACTCCTCTTAACGGACAATAGCGGGTAGCTTTTCGCGGCCCGTCGTAAGGTCGTGTTCTGAGTCACATTCGGTGCCGTACCGTGATCGAAAACAAATAGAAAAAAGGGACAGCTCATGGCACTCATGCCCATCACGGAATCGATGTTTCTGATCGCCGAGTCACGGGAGCACCCGATGCACGTAGGCGGTCTGGAGTTGTTCGTGCCGCCCGGCGATCCCCACGAGTTCGCCGAGGAAGTGCACCGCACGTTCACCCGGGGCGAGGTGTACGAGCTCTTCCGCAAGCGGCCGGCGCGTCCGGTGCAGATCATGGGCAATGTTGCCTGGGCGTTCGATCCGGACGTCGACTTCGAGTATCACGTCCGCCGAACCGTATTGCCGGCACCTGGACGTATTCGCGAGTTGTTCCAGTTCCTCTCGCTCAACCACAGCGCGCCACTGGATCGATACAAGCCGATGTGGGAGCTGCACATCATCGAGGGCTTGGCGGATGGGCGAATTGCGTTGTACACCAAGGTGCACCACTCGTTGGTCGACGGTGTGAGCGCCTTGAAGCTGATGCAGCGAACGCTGTCCACCGATCCGGACGATCGCAGCGGCCTCGCGACCTGGGACCCGTCCCTGTTCGGCCGGCGCAGGAAGCAGGTCGCCGCGGAGCAGCCCGGGCGATTGGCGCAGCTCGGTGGTGGGTTGTCGATGGGGCGCAAGATCGTCGGGGATCTGGTCGACTTCGCGCCTGCGTCTGCGCGAATCGGATTGCGTGCGTTGAAGAAGCAGGGCGCGCAGCTGCCGTTGCAAGCGCCGAGGACGATGTTCAACGTGCCGATCGGCGGGGCTCGCCGCTTCGCCGCCGAGAGCTGGTCGATCGAACGGATTCGCGCGGTCGGCACCGCGCTCGATGCGACCCTCAACGACATGGTGCTGGCGATGTGCGCCGGTGCGCTGCGCGCGTACCTGATCGATCAGAACGCATTGCCCGAGCAGCCGCTGATCGCGATGGTGCCCGTGTCGCTGCGCAAGGAAGGCGACGGCAGCGACTCCGGAAACTCGGTGACCACCATCCTGTGCAATCTGGGTACCGATGAGTCGGATCCGCTTCTGCGGTTGGAGCGAATCAAGGATTCGACCGTCAAGGGCAAGCAGATGATGAGCGAGCTCAATACCCTCGAAGCGCTCGCCGTCGGCGCAATCACCATGGCCCCGTTGTTGTTCGGCCCGGTCCCCGGATTCGTCGACCACACTCCGCCGCCGTTCAACGTCATCATCTCCAACGTGCCGGGCTCGAAGGAAGATCTGTACTGGAACGGTGCGAAGCTCGACGGCATCTACCCCGCGTCGATCGTGGCGGACGGGCTGGCGCTCAACATCACCGTCGCCAGCAACGGCGACTCGTTGAACTTCGGTCTCATCGGTTGCCGACGAAGTGTGCCGCACCTGCAGCGAATGCTTACGCACCTCGAGAACACGTTGGAGGAGCTCGAGAAGGCGGTGTGAGTGCCTGCGGCAGTGGTGCGGTCGAGTGCCGCAGAGGGCACATAACCGCACCACTGCGCGGAGCGCACTACTCGTACTTGGGGAACACCGGCGTCGGGGTCGGTAGTGCTGTTCCGGCGACCGAACGCGTTGCGATGGAGGTGAACTCGCGATCGGTTGTCCCCAGCAGGTCGAGAATGCGCGAGGCCGAATCCGGCATCACCGGCTGCGCCAGGATGCTCACGATGCGCAATACCTCGATCGTCACGTACAACACCGTGGCCATGCGATCGGGATCGGTCTTGCGCAGCACCCATGGCTGCTGCAGCGAGAAGTAGCGGTTCGTCTCGCCGAGTACCGACCAGACCGCTTCGAGCGCGGAATGGATTGCCTGTACCTCGAATTCGCGGCGACAGATCTCGAGCAGCGCATCCGCGCGGGCCAGCATTTCCTCGTCCTCGGCGGTGAAGTCTCCCGGTGTCGGAAGCTTTCCTTCGAGGTTCTTGGCCACCATCGTCAGCGAACGCTGGGCGAGGTTGCCGAGTTCGTTGGACAGGTCGGCGTTGACGCGGGCGACGATCGCCTCGTGGCTGTAGCTGCCGTCCTGCCCGAACGAGACCTCGCGGAGGAAGAAGAAGCGCACCGGATCGAGACCGTAGTTCTCCACCAACGAGTCAGGCGTGAGCACATTGCCCAAGGACTTGGACATCTTCTCACCCTTGACGTTCAAGAACCCGTGCACGAACACCCGCTTGGGCAGCTCGATGCCCGCGGACATCAGAAACGCCGGCCAGTAGACGGTGTGGAAGCGAGTGATGTCCTTGCCGATGACGTGCAGATCGGCGGGCCAGAACTTCTGGTACGCCTCCGAGTCGGTCTCGGGGAAACCGGCACCGGTCAGGTAGTTGGTCAACGCGTCGACCCACACGTACATCACGTGCGCGGGATCGCCCGGCACGGGCACGCCCCAGTCGAACGTGGTCCGCGAGATCGACAGGTCGCGCAGACCGCCCTTGACGAAGTTCACGATCTCGTTTCGGCGCGTGTTCGGCGCGATGAAATCGGGCGAGGCGTCGTACAGCTCGAGCAGTTTGTCCTGGTACTGCGAGAGCCGGAAGAAGTACGACGGCTCCTCGGTCCACTCGACGGGCGTGTTCGTCTCGGTCGCGACGCGGGAGCCGTCCTCGCCGAGGGTGGTTTCGGCCTCGGTGTAGAAGGCCTCGTCGCGCACCGAGTACCAGCCGGAGAACGCGTCCAGATAGATGTCTCCGTTCGCTTCCATCCGCCGCCACAGTTCCTGGCTCGCCGCGTGATGGTCGGCGTCGGTGGTCCGGATGAAGCGGCCGTAGGAGCTCTGCAGCAGATCGTGAGCTGCCTGGAAGGCGTCGGAATTGCGCGCCGCGAGCTGGCGGACGTCGATGCCCTCGTTCTGCGCGGTCTGCTGCATCTTGAGGCCGTGCTCGTCGGTTCCGGTCAGAAAACGTACGTCGTAGCCGTCGAGGCGCTTGAAGCGCGCAATCGTGTCGGTGGCGATGTACTCGTACGCGTGCCCGATGTGGGGTGCTCCGTTGGGGTACGCGATTGCCGTGGTGACGTAGAAGGGTGGCCGTGAGGCATCAGCTGGCGCAGTCATGGTGGGCCTACTCTATCCAGCGTGAGTAGAGAACGTCCCGCGCCACCGCTGCCCGAGCCCGTCGGCCCCCTCGTCGACGCCCACACCCACCTCGACGCGTGCGGCGCGACCGATGCGGCGAGTGTGGCTGCGATCGTCGATCGCGCGGAGTCCGTCGGTGTCACACGCGTGGTCACCATCGCCGACGATCTCGAGGCCGCACGCTTCGCCGTCGACGCCGCCTCGTGGGATCCGCGGGTGTGGGCAGCGGTCGCCATCCACCCCACTCGCGCGAACGTGCTCGACGACGCCGTCAGGGCGGAGATCGAGAGGTTGGCGTCCGACCCCCGCGTCGTCGCTGTCGGTGAGACAGGCTTGGACTACTACTGGCCCGGCAAGCTCGACGGGTGCGCGACGGTGACCGAGCAGCACGACGGGTTCCGCTGGCACATCGATCTGGCGAAGCGGCTGGGTAAACCGCTGATGATCCACAACCGCGAGGCGGACGAGGATCTGCTCGCCGTCCTGAGCGGGGAGGGCGCTCCCGAGACGGTGATCTTCCATTGCTTCTCGGGAGGTCCCGAGACTGCGAGGGCCTGCGTCGATGCCGGTTACGTACTCAGTTTTTCCGGAACGGTCAGCTTCAAGAATGCGCACGCGCTGCGGGAGGCCGCGCTGCTGGTGCCCGACGAGCTCGTGCTGGTCGAGACGGACGCGCCGTTTCTGACTCCTCATCCGTTCCGTGGAGCGCCGAACGAGTCGTACTGCCTGCCGTACACCGCGCGGGCATTGGCGGAGGTGCGTGGTCAGGATCCGGCCGAGTTGGCTGCGCACGCCACGGCGAACGCGGAGCGGGTGTACGGCCTGTAGCAGCTGAAGTTGCGAGACAGGGGCGAATTCGTTACCGTACCGTGACCGAACTCGGGCGTTTCGACGCCGAAGTCACGCACGCAACCGCCAGGACTACGAAACTTTGTCGACTATCAGACGCCTCAACTCCACCCGCTCGACCACGCTGTACCTGGTCATCGCGGCTCTGTTGATGACGCTGGTCGCCGGCGGTGCAATGGCGGTCAGTCGTCACAAGACCGTGACCATCGACGTCGACGGCGACATGATCTCGCTCAGCACGATGAAGACCGACGTCAACAGTGCCCTGATCGACGCCGGCTACGCGCCGTCCGACAAGGACCTCGTCGTCCCGGCACCGGACACCGGGCTCAGCGACGGCGATACCGTCGTTCTGCGCCGCGCGCGCGAGATCACGCTGAACGTGGACGGCAAGCCCCAGGACATCTGGACCACGGCACTGACCGTCGAGGAAGCACTGCAGCAGTCCGGTCTGGACGAGGACGTGCACGTCTCTGCCTCACGCTCGGAGCGCTTGCCGCTGGACGGCACCGAACTCGACGTGGCGTTGCCCAAGCAGGTCTCGCTCGCCGACGGGGGTGCTCCCGCAACCCCGGTCACCGAAGCTGCACCGACCGTCCGTGAGTTCCTCGAAGCAGCGGGCGCTCCCCTCGAAGAAGCCGACACCGTCACCCCCGATCCCGATGCCACCGTCACCGACGGCACCGAGATCGTCGTCACGCGCAATCGCACCGTCACCAAGACCGAGACCACCGACGTCGATGCACCCGAGCAGCGCATCGAGGACCCGACGATGAACATGAGTCGGACGGTGGTCGAGGACCCCGGCGCTCCGGGTGTCTCCGACATCACCTGGAAGATCAACATGGTCAACGGCGTCGAGGTCGGCCGTGAGAAGGTCGACGAAGAGGTGAAGGTGCCCGCTCAGCCCAAGACCGTGCGCGTCGGAGCCAAGCCCGGCACCGAGGTGCCGCCAGTGGAGAACGGTGCGATCTGGGACGCGCTCGCACAGTGCGAGGCCACCGGTAACTGGGCCATCAACACCGGCAACGGCTTCTACGGCGGCGTGCAGTTCGATCAGAACACCTGGGAACGCCAGGGCGGACTCAAGTACGCACCGCGCGCCGATCTCGCCACCCGCGAAGAACAGATCGCCATCGCATCGGTGACGCAGAAGTCCCAGGGTTGGGGCGCATGGCCTGCCTGCACCTCCCGACTGGGTTACCGCTGAGCGCCTGCGTAGAGTTTCGGCTGTGTCCGAACATGTGAGGGGATCTGCGGCACTGCTCGGTCCCGCCGAGGTCCGCTCCCTCGCCGCCGAGCTGGATGTGCGACCCACCAAGCAACTCGGCCAGAATTTCGTCCACGACGCCAACACCGTTCGACGCATCGTCGCCTCGGCCGGCGTCGGCCCACAGGACTCGGTGCTCGAGGTCGGCCCCGGGCTCGGTTCGTTGACGCTCGCACTGCTCGACGTCGCGGAGTCGGTGGTCGCCGTCGAAATCGACCCCAAGCTCGCCACCCGGTTGCCCGTCACGGTGGCAGAGCGCGCTCCGACTCTGGCCGACCGACTGACCGTGATCGAGGCCGATGCCCTGCGCGTGCGGGCCGCAGACATCGCAGGGGAACCGACGGCGCTGGTGGCGAACCTGCCGTACAACGTCGCGGTGCCGGTCCTGATTCACTTGTTCTCGGAACTGCCGAGTCTCCGCGTTGCCGTGGTGATGGTGCAGGCCGAGGTGGCCGATCGGCTCGCGGCAGTGCCGGGCAGCAAGATCTACGGCATTCCGAGCGTCAAGGCCAGATTCTTCGGTGACGTCAAAAGGGCAGGCGCTGTGGGGCGTTCGGTGTTCTGGCCGGTGCCCAAGGTCGAGTCCGGTCTGGTGCGCATCGATCGGTACGCCGAGCCGCCGTGGCCGACCGACACCGCTCATCGCAAGGCAGTGTTCGCAGTGATCGACGCCGCATTCGCGCAGCGACGCAAGACCTTACGTGCCGCCCTGGCCGGGTGGGCCGGCTCTCCGACTGCCGCCGAACGCCGACTCCGCGAGGCAGGAATCGACCCGACGGCGCGCGGCGAAACCATCGACGCCGCAGCCTTCGTCCGTTTGGCCGCCACCGAGGCCTGAGCGCCGCTCTACAGGTGGATGTCCGACAATCGCGTCAGCTCGGTCCACCTCGACGCCTCCGCACGAGCAGCGGCCACCGGCGCATAGCGATCGGCCTCGATCAGCACCTCCAGATCGAGACCGGTGGCCGAGGAGATATCGGCCACCGGCACCTGATACGTCCGGTAGGGGCCGAGCGTCGGAGGATCGGTCTCCACTCGCAGGGGTTTGTCGAGAATCGGATCGAGGGACGGTGACTGGTCCAGCACGTAACCGGTGCAGGCGGGAGCCGCATCCTGTGACCACACGGCGATCTTGAAGAACCGCCGCGGAATGGCGAAGCCGCGGTACCCCGGATCGTCCTGCGCGAAGATGCATCCGCTGAACACCGAAAGGCGTCGGCCGTACTGCTCGGCGTAGCCCAGAACGTAGTCCTCGAGCCCGAGCCAGAGCGTCTTGGACTGGTTCAGGGTGGCCGTCTGTGGAGCGCACACCGTGTAATGGAAGGTGTCGGAGTTGGCGCGCCGTGCTACCGACAGCTCACCCCACACCGGATCTCGCCTGCGCACCAGATGTCCGCGATCGAGGTCGTTGTTCGAGTACAACTCGTTGCCGGCCTGCTGCGACGCGGGAAGTCGGTCGTCCAACCTCCAATTGTCGCTCCGCGCAACATCCTTCAGGCTCCCGCCGTCGATGTTGACCCCGGTGACCGCCGCGAGGCGTCGGGCAGGATCGATGGACACCGAGAAGTGCGTGTACGCAAGCGTCACCAGGTCGGGGTGATCGGGCAACCTGGGCCGATCGGGCGACCTGGGCCGATCGGGCAACGGAACGTCGACATCGGCCAGAAACTTCGGGTCGAAACCGAGGGCTGTCGTCATCGCTGCATTGACTCACGTTCCGGTTACCGGCACGTGAACCGCCGCACGATAGCGTTCGGTCAGTCGGGCGTGCCGCTCGGCGACCAGTCGGCACTCCTCGCGCAGCTCCGGTGGGTCGAGCACGGTGAAATCGGTGTCGAATGCCGCCAACCACCGCGCGATCGACGGCAGCGAATCACCCGAGAGCGCCAGAGCACATGTGCTCTCGTCGATGGTCTCGAGTGCGCCCCATTGCTCGTCGACCATCGGCGCGATCGTCTCGATAGGGGCGTGCAGCGCGATCCTCGCTTGCACCACGGCGAATGCCCGATCGATTCCTCTCGAGACGAACGCGGCCGCGCCACCCTCCGGCAACTCTCGCGGGGTGAACCGAGGACCCGTGGGAATCTTCGGAACCAGCCGATCCACCCGATACGACCGCCAATCCTCCCGCAGCACATCCCAGCCCAGTAGATACCAACGCGCACCCGCCCGCACCAGGCTGTACGGCTCCACCTCGCGTCTGGACTCCGAACCGTCGTGCTTGCGGTAGTCGAAGCGCAGCCGCTCATGCCCGTGACACACCGCCGCCACCGTCGACAGCACCGAAGCGTCCACCGCCGAGCGCGGGGTGCGTTCGACCACATCGATGCGCAGAGCATCGAGTCGATGCCGAATGCGCGAGGGCATCACCTGACGCAACTTCGTCAACGCCCGCAACGACGCCTCCCCGATGCCCGCCACCGACCCACCGGCCGCCGACTGCAACCCGAACGCCACGGCGAGGGCCTCGTCGTCGTCGAGCAGCAACGGCGGCATCTCGGCACCGGGGCCGAGTTGATAGCCGCCGCCCACTCCCGGCGTCGCATTGACCGGATAACCGATCTCACGCAGCTTGTCCACATCGCGCCGCAGCGTCCGAGGAGTGACGTCGAGTCGTTCCGCCAACTCGGAGCCCGCCCAATCGCGCCGGGTCTGGAGCAGAGACAGTAGCCGCAGCAGCCGAGCCGAGGTTTCTTTCATGCCGACACACTGCCACGTAATGCGGACATGTTCGGTCCGCTTTCTCGACTCGACACCGTCACCGAAGTCCACTCGATGTGACATCGACCCCCGAAAAGTGCTCGATGGTCGTTCCGCGGGCTCCACTCCAGTCCACTGAACGTCACATCGAGTACTCGATGGCGGCCGCCCTGGTGGTGAACTCGGGCCTCGTTTCTCCACTACTGTGGTTACCCGTGCTGTCTGTCGTTCCCACACCCGTCGTCGTTCGGGCCCCCTCGAAGGTGAATCTGCATCTGTCGGTCGGTGACCTGCGTCCCGACGGCTTTCACGAGTTGACGACGGTGTTCCAGGCCCTCTCGCTCTCGGACGAGCTGTCGGTCGTTCCGGCGAAGGCTCTGTCGGTGCGGGTCCGCGGCGACGACGCGAGGGTGGTTCCCACGGATTCGCGAAATCTGGTGTGGAAAGCAGCGGAGCTGTTGGGGCGTCGAGTCGGGCGCGAGCCGTTGGTCGAGATCACCATCGACAAGGGCATTCCGGTGGCAGGCGGGATGGCAGGCGGCAGTGCCGATGCCGCCGCGGCGTTGGTCGCGCTCAATTCGATGTGGCACCTGGACCTGTCGCGTGACGAGTTGGACGAGGTCGCCGCTGAGCTCGGCAGCGACGTGCCGTTCTCGCTGCACGGCGGCACCGCTGTGGGAACAGGTCGCGGTGAGAAGCTGCTTCCGGTGCTCTCGCGCAACAGTTTTCACTGGGTGCTGGCATTGGCGAAGGGTGGTCTGCAGACGCCTGCGGTGTACAACGAGCTCGACGAGTTGCGGGCCAAGGGCGATCCGCCGCGTCTCGGGGGCACCGAAGACCTGATGCATGCGCTCGCCTCCGGCGATCCGCGGGCGCTGGCACCGTTGCTCGGCAACGATCTCCAGGCTGCGGCGGTGTCGCTGATGCCACAGTTGCGTCGGACATTGCGTGCGGGGGTCACCGCGGGCGCGTTGGCGGGAATCGTGTCCGGTTCGGGGCCGACCTGCGCGTTCCTGTGTGCCGATGCCGATGCGGCGGTGTCGGTGAGTGCTGAATTGTCCGGTGCAGGCGTGTGCCGCACCGTCCGCGTTGCGAGTGGGCCGGTTCCCGGTGCTCGCGTTGTCACTAGCGAATCGATTGGTTCTTCCTGATGGTCAATCTCGTCAATCTCGAAAACGTCAGCAAGTCTTTCGGCGTCAAACCTCTGCTCGACGGTGTCTCCCTCGGCGTGCAGGAGGGCGAACGCATCGGCATGGTCGGTCTCAACGGTGGCGGTAAGACCACCACCCTCGAGGTTCTCGCCGGCATCGAACCACCCGATTCGGGACGCGTCAGTCGGGTCAACGGCCTGCGGATGGCGGTGGTCACCCAGCGCGGTGTGCTGCCACCCGGGTCGACCGTCGGCCAGGTGGTGCTCGACCCGCTCGGTATGGCCGAGCACGAGTGGGCTGGCGATTCGAGGGTGCGCAACATCTTGACCGGTATCGGTATCGCCGATCTGGGGCCGTCGGGCAGTTCGGGGCTCGACGCGCCGATCGACAACCTCTCCGGTGGCGAGCGTCGACGAGTTGCGTTGGCTGCGGCTCTGGTTCAGGATCTCGACCTCCTGGTCCTCGACGAGCCGACCAACCACCTCGATGTCGAGGGTGTGCAGTGGTTGGCCGCGCACCTGGTCAGCCGTCGTAGCGCGCTGGTGGTCGTGACCCACGATCGCTGGTTCCTCGATACCGTCGCCAATCGGACGTGGGAAGTGGTCGGCGGCGGGGTCGAGGCCTACGAGGGTGGCTACAACGACTGGGTGTTCGCTCGCGCCGAGCGATCCCGCCAGGCGGACGCGTCCGAGGAGCGGCGACGTAACCTCGCCCGCAAGGAATTGGCGTGGCTTCGCCGCGGCGCTCCGGCCCGTACCTCCAAGCCGAAGTACCGCATCGAAGCGGCCGAGGCCCTGATTGCCGACGTGCCTGCACCCCGTGACTCGGTGGCGTTGGCGTCGTTCGCTCAGCGCAGGCTCGGGAAGGTCGTGATCGAACTCGAAGACGCTCGCCTGGAAACCCCGGACGGCCGCGAGTTGGTGAAGGATTTCACGTGGCGGCTGGCACCGGGGGAGCGCGTCGGACTCGTCGGGGTCAACGGCTCCGGCAAGACGACTTTGCTGCGCACCCTCGCCGGAGAGCTGCAGCCGGCTCGGGGCAAGCGCATCCAGGGCCAGACCGTCAGCATCGGTTGGCTCAAGCAGGAACTCGACGACCTGCCCAAGAACCTGCGGGTGCTCGACGCGGTGAAGGAAGTCGCCGAGCGAATAACGCTGGGGGACAAGGAAGTATCGGCCGGTCAGCTTGCCGAGCGGCTGGGCTTCACCCCGGCTCGCCAGCGGACTCCCGTCGGTGATCTTTCCGGAGGTGAGCGGCGTCGGCTGCAACTGACGCGGGTGCTGATGGCCGAGCCCAACGTGTTGCTGCTCGACGAGCCGACCAACGATCTCGACATCGACACCTTGCAACAGCTCGAGGATCTGCTCGACGGCTGGGCAGGCACATTGGTGGTCATCAGCCACGATCGATACCTGATCGAGCGCATCTGCGATTCGACCTGGGCGCTGTTCGGCGACGGCAAGCTCACCAACCTGCCCGGCGGCATCGACGAGTACCTGCGTCGACGTGCGGTCCTCGCCGCCGAGGCCACGCCGGATTCACTGACCACCGGTAGCGTGCCGCGCAAGGCGACCCGTGATGCCGCGTCCGAGCGTGCTGCTCGCAAAGAGCTCAGCAAGCTCGAGAAGCTCGTCGTCCGGCTGTCCAAGCGGGAGACCGAATTGCACGCGGAGCTGGCGGAAGCGGCCACTGCGCCGGACAAGCTGGTGGTGCTCGACACCGAACTCAAGCAGGTCCTCGCCGACAAGGACGTCGCCGAGGAGCGCTGGATGGAACTGGCTGCCGAGTTGGAGTGAGCCGCTCCGCCGCATGTGCGTGACTGAGAAAAGGGTCGTTCCGCAGGCTCCACTCCCGGCTCTCAGCCCCGCTACGAAGTTTCGTGCACATGCGCGCAGCGCATACTGGAGGCATGGCATCGGTCGTCGCGAAAGTACTGGGCTCGGATTTTTCCCGTCTTCATCCCAAGGTGCAGTGGCGTTTCGGGTTGCAGTCTTCGGATGACCTCGCCCAGTTCGGGGTGGGCGTGATGGAGGAGATGACGCATTCGCGTCTGGTTCCGCCGCCGTTGTTGTGGGCGGGCCGTACACGCGGCCTCTTTCCGGCCGGTGTCGGTAAGGACGTGCCGTTCACTATCGCCAACTATGCGTATGTCGACGAATTGGGCCGCGAGACTTTGTCTTTCGTGCGTCGCTTCGCGTTCCCCGGCCGTCCGCAAGGGATGAATTCGGTGATGGTGTCCTCCGCCGTGTCCGACGCCTATGCCCTGGATTATCTGGGATTCTCCTCGGACATGGTGGTGCACACCACGTGTCGGGTGGACGACGAGGGCGGCCTGGTGCTCGAGAGCGAGGTGCCGCGATTTCTGCTCGGTCCCGTGGCTCCGAAGTTACCGAAGGTGGCGTCGGCTGTGACGATCGGTCGGGAGTGGTGGGATTCGGCCGAGGAACGACATCGCATCGAGATCGAGGTGCAGAGTCCTGTTCTCGGGCAGCTGTTTCTGTATCGCGGGTGGTTCACTGCGGAGGAGCGGCCGTGCCGGTCGGCAGATGTTCCCGAACAGGCGCGTCCGAGATCGGTCGAGTCTCGCGAATAGCGATACTCTTACGCCTCGGAGGATCTGCGGGGTGAAGGAGCGAACAGTGGCCGTTGTCGAAGCCGAGGTTGTCGGCGGGGTGGGGCATATCGTCCTGAATCGGCCGGAGGCGCTGAACTCGTTGAACAGTGCCATGATCGACGGTATTCGGGCCGCACTCGATGCTTGGCGCGACGACGACGCGGTTGCATCGGTTCTGGTGACGAGTAGTTCTCCGCGGGCATTCTGTGCGGGCGGAGACATCAAGGCTGTTCGGCAGGCTGTGGTCGAGGGGGATCGTGCGGCGGGTCCACGCTATTTCGCAGCGGAGTACGACCTCGACGAGATCATTGCGCATTACCCCAAGTCGTACATCTCGGTCATCGACGCGGCGGCGTTCGGCGGAGGTCTGGGCATCTCGATCCACGGCAGTGTTCGGATCGTCACGGAGAACGCAGTGCTGGCGATGCCGGAGACAGCGATCGGATTCGTGCCGGATGTGGGATCGAGCTATTTTCTGTCGCGGCTTCCCGGTCATATCGGGCGCTATCTGGCCTTGACCGGTACGCGCATCACCGGATCGGATGCGCTTGCGCTGGGTTTGGCCACGCACTTCTGCCCGAGCGACGCAGTGGGTGCGCTCGAGTCGGAGATCCTCGGTGGCACCGATATCGAGGACGTGCTCAGCCGCTACACGATATTGCCAGCGACCGAGTTGTCGTTCGATGCGGAGGCGGTGGCAGCGGTATTCGACAGGAAGTCGCTCGTCGACATCATCGATGCCTTGCAGTGCGACACACCGTGGTCTCGTGTGACCAAGACCCAGCTTGCGACACTGTCGCCGACATCGTTGATGGCCACGGACGCCTTGATCGCGCATGGTGCTCGGAGCACGTTGCGTGAATGCCTCGACCGGGAACTGCGGGTCGCGACATGGGTCATCGACCAACCGGACTTCGCCGAGGGAGTGCGTGCGGTGTTGGTCGACAAGGACCGAGCCCCGCAATGGAAGCCTCTGGTACTCGAGATGGTGCGACCAGAGGCATTCCAGCAGTTGTTGTGACCGTCAGCGGATCAGCGGTAACCCTTGGCCGGGTTCTGCAGGTCCAGCACGATGGTCTGACCGTTGGAACGCACATGGATCTCGGGGTTCTGCAGGCCACCCGAGACGAGGTACTCGCCGAGGAGCTGCAGCAGTTCATCGGGGCCGACGGAGGTGTCGGGGGTGCGGATGTCGCCGGTGCGGCTACCGAGCTCGTTCTGCGTCAGCCGGCCTGCGATACGCACGGATGCGACGCCCATCGCGGTGCGACGGTCCGGTGCCTGGCCGCGACCGAGCGTCGGCGAGGAGCTGGAGTTGGATCCGTGAGACGTGGAGCGGCCGTTGGTGGGCAGGCCGTGTTCTGAGATCTGATCGCTTGTAGTCACTTCAACCTCGTTCGATTCCTTGGCGGGCTTCTCTGGAAGACGTCGGTCCGCGCGGGAAGGCGTTGACTCCGTGCCGGACGACGTTGCTGGTGTTGGCGTTTTTGCGGACGCCTTCTCGGTGGACGCGGGCGCTACCGACGACTTCTCGGTGGTAGCGGACTCGACCGGCTTCTCGGCGGGGGCTGCCGCCGAAGAATCGGAGCGGGCACCGGCGGGCGAAGCAGAGTCGGACCTGGATGGCGTCGCCAACCGATGGGCGGGAACGCCACCGACCTTGATCCCGGCCAATGGGTAGTTCGATCCCTTTGTCATGTCGTCTTCCACTTCATCGTGATTCCCAGGTGGTTCCGCGCCGAGATGTCACGATCGAGTACCGATCGCAACGAACAACTCGACGTCGAGCACGTGAAAACGTACTCGAAGTTTGTTCGGACACTCTGAGAGTAGCATCACGATTGTTTAAGACGCCATTTTTTGACCGATGTATTTGTTCTGGATCCTGAACCACACCGCGAAACCCCAGGCCACGAACGCCGCATATATCAGATAAAGCACCGCGGACGGGTAGAAGCCGGCGACGATCAGCAGGGGAACGCCCACCACGTCGACCGCTATCCAGATCAGCCAGAACTCGGTGAGACCGCGCGCCATCCCGAAGGTCGCCAGCATCGATCCGGTGAAGATCCACGCATCGGCCCACTTGCCGAACGAGCCGAGGTAGCCGAACAGTTGCGCGAACACCACCGTGCCGACGACCGCGACGACGAGCATTGCCGACCGCTCACGCGCCGTGGCCCAACGCGGAAGCACCGCAGCCCCCGTGCGCTTGGAATCTCGTAGCCAGCGCACCAGTCCGTAGACACTCACGGCGATGAACATCAACTGACGTCCTGCTTGACCGTAGAGATCGAGCGCCTGCGGCGTATGGAACACGCCGCCGAGAAAGACGGTGAACAGCAACGCATTTCCGATGATCCCCACCGGCCATGCCCAGACGACGCGTCGCATTCCGCCGATTGCCGAGGCCAACCCGAAGCCGTTACCGACCACCTCGCGCCACAGCACGGGATGGCCGAACACACTGAATTCGGCGTTCAGTAGCTCGATCAGCATGAGGCAGCAACGAGCGAGAGCATGCTACTGATCGCCGGCGGCGACGAGTGGCTCCAGGGTCAGCTCGGGCATCTCCTTCTGGAGGTACTGCAAGCGCCACTTGTCGCTCACCAGTGCCAGAAGCGCGCCGTCGGTGCGGGTGAAGATCTCGACACCACGCTGACGACCCAGTTCGGCCGCGGAGGCCGCGTCGGTCCGCCGAGCCAGCGAGTACCCGAGGGGTTCCATGCGGGCGTCGACGCCGAACTCGGTCTTCATTCGAGCGGTGACCACCTCGAACTGCATCGGACCGACGGCCGCGAGGACCGGCGACGCGTCGCCGCGAACGTCGTTGCGCAGTACCTGCACCACACCTTCGGAATCGAGTTGCTCGACGGCGCGGCGGAACTTCTTGTACTTGTCTGCGCTGTCGACCCGCAGTGCGGAGAAGTGCTCGGGCGCGAACGACGGAATCGGCGGGAACTCGACCTTCTTGTCGGTGTAGAGCGTGTGACCCGGGGCGAGTGCGGTGGCGTTGACCAGGCCGACGATGTCTCCGGGGTAGGCGTGCTCGACGGTCGTGCGATCGCGTCCGAACACCGTCAGCGCATATTTGGTGGTGAACGGCTTCTTGGTCTGGGCGTGAGTGACGACCATGCCGCGCTCGAAGACTCCGGAGACGACGCGCATGAAGGCCAGTCGGTCTCGGTGCGCGGTGTCCATGCCTGCCTGCACTTTGAACACGACAGCGCTGAACGGGTCGGTCACCTTGCGCTCGCCGCCCGAGGCGTCTTCGCGAGGTCCCGGCGCGGGTGCGAGCGCCACCAGGGTGTCGAGGATCTGGCGGACGCCGAAGTTGAGCATCGCCGAGCCGAAGATCACCGGCGACGTCTGACCGGCGAGGAACATTTCCTGATCGTGCTGCTGGCCGCTCGAGATCAGCAGATCGCTCTCCTCCACGGCGGTGTCCCAGTCAACGCCCTCGCGTTCGGCGGCGGCCTCGGCCGTCATGAGTTCCTCGGGTGCGATGGTCGCGCCACCGGCGGTGCGAGTGAAACGGATGTAGCTGCCGTCTCGCACGTCGAGCAGACCGCGGAAGTCGCCTGCGATGCCGACGGGCCAGTACAGCGGCGTCGGGGTGAGGCCGATCCGTGACTCGATCTCGTCGAGCAGTTCGAGGGGTGCCTGGCCAGGGCGGTCCCACTTGTTGATCACGGTGATGACCGGAATGCCGAACTGACGGCACACCTGGAACAGCTTGAGGGTCTGCGGTTCGAGGCCCTTCGCTGCGTCGATGAGCATCACGGCTGCGTCGACGGCAGTGAGGACGCGGTAGGTGTCCTCGGAGAAGTCGGCGTGGCCGGGAGTGTCGACGAGGTTGACGACGTTGGTGATCTCGACATCGGGGGAGGTTTGATAGTTGAACTGCAGTGCGGTCGAACTGACCGAAATGCCGCGCGCCTTCTCCATTTCCATCCAGTCGGAGACGGTCGATCGCCTGCCTGCTTTGCCGTGGATGGCACCGGCCTCGGAAATGACGCGCGCGTGCAGTGCGAGGGCCTCGGTGAGTGTCGACTTGCCTGCGTCGGGGTGAGAGATCACCGCAAATGTTCGACGTCGGGCGACCTCGGTCTCCACTTCGGTTGCCGGGTTCCGAGACGAGCCGCCGTTCGATCCGGACCCTTCGAGCGTTGCATCGACGTCGGGGGTACTGGACGGGGTACTCACTGAAACCTCATTCTTCTGGCAAGGGCTGCACCGACAAGGGTCATCGGGCAGATATCCGGCGGTCGAATTCATAGGATACGCGGCCTGTTGTGCCCCGCGATCGGGGCAGGACTGCCTAGTGTGAAGGGTGGGGCGGGGCTGACCTCACGAGGAGAAGCGCGTTGAGCAAGTTCACCGAGGAGATGTTCGAGACGGCGAGCTCGAGCAAGCGTGGTCTGGTCACCGGCGAGCCCGACGAAGCGCTGCGGCAGTCCTGGGGAGAAATTCACGAGCAGGCGCGTCGCATGGCGGGTGCTCTGGCCGATGCGGGCGTCGAACACGGAGATGCCATCGGCATTCTGGCGGGCCAGCCCGTGGACATCGCGCCTGCGTGCCAGGCGACGTGGATGCGCGGGGGATCGGTGACGATGCTGCATCAGCCGACACCGCGAACGGATCTGGCCGTGTGGGGCGCGGACACCGAAACCGTGGTGCGGATGATCGCGGCCAAGGCGGTGATCCTCGGGCCCCCGTTCGACATCGCCGCTCCGGTGCTCGCGGAGCGCGGCATCACGGTGCTCTCGATAGCGGACATGAAGACCGGTCGCGACATCGATCCGGTACCGACGGCCGAGTCCGATATCGCGTTGCAGCAGCTCACATCCGGTTCAACCGGTTCGCCGAAAGCGGTACGGATCACGCACGAGAACTTCTACGTCAATGCATACGCCATGATCGATCGCATCGAGTTCGACGTCGATTCCGATGTGATGGTCAGTTGGCTGCCGCTGTTCCACGACATGGGGATGGTGGGTTTCCTGTCGGTGCCGATGCAGGTCGGTGCCGAGGTCGTCAGCATCACGCCCCTGGACTTCCTGCGCTCCCCGCTGTTGTGGGCCAAGCTCATTCACAAGTATCGCGGAACCGTCACGGCGGCACCGAATTTCGCGTACTCGTTGCTCGCCCGGAGACTGCGTCAGGCCGAGGACGATCTGGATCTGGACCTGTCGACGCTGCGGTATGCCTGGAACGGAGCCGAACCGGTCGATCCGGAGACCATGATCTCGCTGGCCGAGGCAGGCGCTGCATACAAGCTCGATCCGCTCGCGCTGGCACCGGTGTACGGGATGGCGGAAACGACTCTTGCGGTGTCGATTCCGGATCCGGGGCGGGGGCAGGTGATCGACGTGGTCGACGCGGACCTGCTCGAGACATTGGGGCGCGCTGTCCCCTCTACCCGGGGAAACACCAGATCCCTCGCCACTCTCGGCAAATTCGTTCCCGGTCTCGAGGGCCGTGTCGTGGACAAGGAGGGGCAGGTGCTCACCGCTCGCGGCGTCGGCATCATCGAGGTGCGGGGTAAGGCGGTCACGCCCGGATACATCACCGTCGACGGTCCGGTCTCGACTCTCGACGAGGACGGCTGGCTCGATACCGGCGACGTCGGCTACATCACCGAGGACGAACTGGTGGTGGTGTGCGGACGTATCAAGGACGTCATCATCATGGGTGGCCGCAACATCTATCCCACCGACATCGAACGGGCTGCAGGCACCGTCGCGGGTGTGCGACCGGGAAATGCCGTCGCGATTCGGCTCGATGCCGGGGACAAGCGCGAAAGCTTCGCTGTGGCAGTGGAAACCAACGACATCGGCAATCCGGACGAGGTCAAACGCATCGAACGTGAGGTGGTCCACGCGGTGCACTCGGAGGTGGGGGTGCGGCCGCGTACCGTCGCCGTGCTCGGGCCGGGCAGTATTCCGAAGACATCGAGCGGCAAACTGCGACGAGCAAACTCGGCGTCGCTGCTGAACTGACGCGGCTGGAGACCTCACACCCTTTGTGCCGGGTGCGCGCGTGTGTTCGGTGGCGAGAACGGGCGCGCACCTCACAACAGGGGTGTGAGGTTCAGCGTGGGTGCACCCTGTTCTGCGCTGCTTCGAGGCCGGCCGAGAGCAGTAGCTCTGCGGCATCGGCAGCTTCTTCGACGACGACGCCGAGGTCTTTGCGCTCGGCTGCGGAGAACGGCTTGAGGACGAACGACGCCGGATCCATTCGGCCGGGTGGCCGCCCGACGCCGACGCGAACCCGCAGGTAGTCCTTGGTGCTCAGGTGCTGGGAGATCGAGCGCAGTCCGTTGTGGCCGCCCTCGCCGCCGCCGAGTTTGAGTCGGAGAGAGCCGAAGTCGATGTCCAATTCGTCGTGGACCACCACGATGTTCGCCGGTTCGATGGAGAAGAAGCGCGCCAACGCCGCCACCGGTTGGCCCGAGAGATTCATGAACGTGCGCGGCTTGGCGACGACCACGGAGCGAGCGCCCAGGCGGGCCTGCACGATGTCGGAGTTGGACTTCTTGTGCGAGGAGAACGTCGACCCGACGCGTCCGGCAAGCGCGTCGGCGACCATGAAACCCACGTTGTGGCGGGTCTTTTCGTACTGTGGGCCGGGATTGCCCAGCCCGATGATCAGGGCAGGCGCTTCGGGGTCAACACTCACGGTCTCGATTGTCTCATCACGCCTTCGAAACGAACGGCGCGCCGCTCCCGGGGGAGACGGCGCGCCGTTGTACGTGCTGGGGTGGAATCAGCTCTCGTCAGAAGACGCTGCTTCTTCCTGGGTCTCGGCCTCGCCGGTCTCGGAGACAGGCTCGGTGCCTTCGCCCTCTGCCTCGAGCTCGTCCTCGGACGGTGCCTCGACGACGTTGACGAGCAGAAGCTCCGCATCGGAGATCAGCACGACGCCGTCGCCGAGCTGCAGGTCACCGGCGGTGATCTGCGTGCCGATCTCGGCATCCTCGACGGAGACGGTGATGGACTCCGGGATTTCCAGGGCGTCGGCTTCGATCTCGACGTAGGTGGAGTCGACGGTAACCAGCGTGCCGGGAGCGGCGTCGCCCTCGACGACGACGTTGACCTCGACGGTGACGCGCTCGCCCTTCTTCAGGACGAGGAGATCGGCGTGCTCGATGGTGCGACGGATCGGGTGCACGACGACCGACTTGGTCAGTGCGACTTGCTCGGCACCTGCGATGTCGAGTGTCAGCACAGCGTTGGTTCCGCTGTTACGGAGCACGGCTGCGAACTCGCGCGCGTCGAGAGCGAGGTGGCGGGGATCGGTGGCGTGTCCGTACAGAACGGCGGGGACGAGGCCGTCGCGACGTGCGCGGCGAGCGGCACCCTTGCCGAATTCGGTGCGGACCTGCGCGGTGAGATTGTTTACCTTCGATGCCATGGTGCTACTGCTCCTGATTGCTGTGATCTGTGGTTCGTGCGGCTACTTCGTCGGGCGGTCAAGCTCGTCGGGGCGGACACGTACGAGCGCGGCCAACGGGGCCGAGCCGCGTCGATAACGGTGGATCCGGAAATCGTGGATCTACCCTCGCCGAGACAACCTGGAAGACAATACACGATGCTGCGCAGTGGCTTGGTTATGTGCCCCCTGGGGCACCTACGCGTGCCATTGCGAGCGCAGCGAGCAGGTCGGCAGCCACCGACCGCGCCACCGCGATCGCATCGTCTCGTCCCCCTGCGGTCCCCATCACGACGGCACCTTCGTGCAACAACGACAACCGGGTTCCCAGGTCTTCTGCATCGGGGTATCCGGCCTCCGTCGCCAGCCGAGCAAACAATGATCTGGTCCACGCCTTCTCGGATTCGATGATCGCGAGTACGGGGCTGTCGGTGCCGCCGAACTCTGCGAATGCGTTGACGAACCCGCAGCCGCGACGGTTGCCGCGCATCCAGGCATCGAGTGCGTCGTACACCCCGAGGATGCGGGTAGGGCCGGGTTCGAGGGTGTCGACGTACTGCGTGACGTGCTCGCACCACAGTCGGTATCGACGAGCGAGATAGTGCTGCACCAGGCCGTCCTTGGAGCCGAAGCGGTCGTACAGGGTTTTCTTGGTGGTACCGGCTTCCTCGGCGATGAGGTCGACGCCGACGGCCCGGATTCCGTGGGCATAGAACAACTCGCTGGCGACGGTGAGGATGCGTTCGCCGGCGGGGGTGAGTGGCTTGTCGAGCATGGTTGCCTTTCGAAAGCGCTGGTCAGTCAGGGGTGCACTGCGAGTATACAGACCTGTATATTTACATCTGCTCATGAAAGCAAACGTCGACGCCGTCGCGGGAACAGCCCTGGTGGTGCTGTGGAGTTCCGGGTTCATCGGTGCCGAGCTCGGCACGGCCGAAGCGCCCGCGCACACACTGCTGGCCTGGCGCTACTCCGCAGCTGCGGTGCTGCTCGTCGCCTGGTGTTGGTACCGGCAGCTGAGACCGACCTGGCACGCCATCCGAATCCACACGATCATCGGCCTGCTCTGCCAGGTCCTGTACCTCGGTGCCACCATCACCGGCATCGGGATGGGCGTGCCGCCCGGAGTCGCCGCGTTGATCGCGGCGCTGCAGCCGCTGGTGGTCGCGGTGGCGTCGAGCAGAGTCTTCGGCGATCGCATCGGGCGAGTGCAGGTGCTCGGGCTGCTCGTCGGAGTCGCGGGAGTCTCGATCGTCGTGGCCGGCGACCTGTCTGCTGCCGGTCTCTCTTGGCCGGTCTATCTGCTACCGGTCGCCGGAATGCTGGCGTTGTCAGCGGGAACCATCGGCCAGCGAACACTGGCACCGAAGGAGCCGATCGCACTGTCGATGGCCATCCAATGTTCGGTCAGTGCGGTGAGTTTCATGACCTGGAGCGTGCTGGCGGGAGATGCAGCGCCACCGATGACGGGTGGTTTCGGGGCGGCCATCGTCTGGACGGTCGTGCTGTCGACCTTCGGGGCGTACGGCGCGTTCTTGTACGTGGTGCGCCGTAGTGGACCCACCCGCGCCAGCGTGCTGCTCTACCTCACGCCGCCGACGACGATGCTGTGGGCCTGGCTCATGTTCGGCGACGCGATCACCTGGTTCGGAGTCGCCGGACTGATGGTCTCGGCCGTCGGGGTCGCGCTGTTCCTGCGCAGACCCCAGGTGAGCGGAAGTGCCGATCGCAACCCCTGTCACTCACCTGCCAGCGCAGCGAGCATCGTGTCCAGTTCGGCGAAGGTGACGAAGTAGTGCGCAGATGCGCGGACGACGGAGTCCAATCCCCGGTCCGTCATGTCCAGCCGCGTCGAACTGCGGTAACTCACTCGCACGCTCACACCCTGCTCTCCCAGCCGGTCGCGAACAGCCTCTGGCTCCTCACCGTCCACGGTGAACGAGACGATGCCGCTCTTGCGGTCACCGAGATCGCGCACGGTCACTCCGGGGATCCTCCTGAGCCCGGTGCGCAGGTATTCGGCACGCTCGACCACGGCCTGCTCGACCTGATCGATGCCGAGTTCGAGCAGATAGTCGACGGCAGCACCGAGTGCCAGCCTGGCGGCCACATCGCATTCCCAGAACTCGAATCGTGTGGCGTCGTCGGCCATGCGATACCTCTGCGCGTCGATCCACTGCGCGCTGTGCAGGTCCAGCGCCGGGGGATGCAGCGTCGACGCCAATCCAGGACGCACATACAGAAATCCTGTTCCGCGGGGCCCGCGGAGCCATTTGCGACCGGTGGCCGACAGAGCGTCGACACCGAGTTCCTCGACGTCGACGCGCAGCTGCCCGATGGATTGGCAGGCGTCGAGCAAGACCAGTGCGCCGTGTCGGTGGGCGAGGTCTGCGATGGCGCGGGCGGGGTTGACCAGCCCACCGTTGGTGGGCGCGTGCACCACCGAGATCAGTTTCACGCGATCATCGAGCATCCCCTCCAGGGCCCGGACGTCGATTTGCCCCGACTCGTCGCTCGCAATCACCTCGACGGTCGCTCCGGTGACCTCGGCGCGGTGTAGAGCGGAGATCGCGTTGCTGGCATATTCGGCCTCGCACAGCAGGATTCGGTCACCGGGTGCCAGCGGCACGGAGTAGAAGAAATCGGTCCAGGCGCGCGTCGCAGAATCGGACAGTGCAATGCTCGACGCCTGCGCTCCGATCAAGGTTCCGATCGAGGTCTTGACGGCAGCGAGCTCGGTCGCTCGTTCGGCCGCGGCGGAGTAGCCACCGATTTCTGCTTCCCGACGCAGGTGCGCGACGGCGGTGTCGACAACGACGGTGGGGGGAAGCGAGGACCCGGCGCTGTCGAGAAATACTCGACCCGACGACCCAGGGGTATCGCGGCGAATGCGGTCGTGATCGAGCATCGATTGTCCTTACTCGTGGATCAGGCACAAACTCTCGGGCATCAGGGTTCCACAATCGGTAGCCTCGATCGGAGGCGGGATCACCGCGTTTTCGATCCTCGCAGCTGGGTACGTTCGGAAGCAGAGAACGTGTTGAGTGCGGAAAGTAGGAACGGCAGTGTCTTCCAACGAGAAGTCCCTCGGGCTGAGTTCGCGCCCAGCAGCAGAGGCATACATATCGAAGGTGTGTTTCAAGCAGGGTCCACCGGCTCTGATCGGCGTCGAACTCGAGTGGCTCACCGCCCTCGATGACGGAACGCGACCCACGCTCTCTGCTCTGTCCGCTGCGCTCGGTGTCCACTCCCCACGCAGCCTCGATCCTCGGTCACCCGCCCTGACGTTGCCGGGCGGAAGTATCGTCACCGTCGAACCCGGCGGCCAAGTCGAATTGTCCAGTTCGCCTTGTACATCCGTTTCTCGTCTCGAACCGATGCTCGACGCCGATTCGCGGTTGTTGCACGACCTGCTTGCCGATGCCGGCATCACGATCCTCGCCGCTGCGGCCGATGGCGATCGCGCTCCCGAGCGACTGCTCACATTGCCGCGGTACTGCGCGATGGAGACTCGGTTCACCACCATCGGCCCTTACGGCAAACTGATGATGTGCAGTACCGCTGCGGCGCAGGTCAGCGTCGACGCCGGTCGTGATCGGGCCGAGATCGGCGCGCGGTGGCGCATGCTCCACGTCATCGGCCCGGCGTTCGTGGCCGCGTTCGCGCGTTCTCCGAAGCTCGCTGGCGCGCCTGCCGGGAACTGGGTATCCCAGCGGATGCGGACCTGGCTCGAACTCGATTCCAGTAGAACCGATTCCACCAGAACGATCGCCTCCGATACTGCAGATCCGATCGCCGAGTATGCGCGGTGGGCGCTCGACGTTCCGCTGTTGTGCATACAGGGCGTCACGCAGAATTGGGAAGCACCCGCGGGGACGACGTTCGCGCACTGGCTCGATGATCCCGATGTCGTGGGACGGCCGCCCACGTACGGCGATCTCGATTATCACCTAACCACCTTGTTCCCCCCGGTGCGGGCCTGCGGGCACCTCGAGATCCGCTATCTCGATGCTCAACCGGACGGGCAATGGGCGGTTCCCGCGGCGGCATTCGAGGCGTTGTTGTCCACTCCACAACTCGTGGCCCGTGCCACCGAGATCGGTGCCGAGACGGCCGGGCGGTGGCTCGACGCGGCCCGCGTCGGACTCGCGGATCGCGATCTGCGCACGGCTGCAACCGAATTGCTGAACCTCGCGGCGGAGCCCAGCGGCGAGTACGCCGAGCAACTGTCGGCCGCGTCCCGCCGGTGCCGTTCCGGCCTGCCGCCCAGCGAGTTCGACGCGAGGTCGGCAGCATTCGAGAGTCGAAAGGAATCGGTGTGAGCCCCGAACAACTCAGGAACCGGATCGAGACGGTCCTCGTGCGAAGTCGAAACCGCAGTGCTGCGCTCACCGACTGCATCGACGAGACCGAACTGATGGCGCAGCACTCGCCGCTGATGAGTCCGCTGGTCTGGGATCTCGCCCACATCGGGAGCCAGGAGGAGCTCTGGCTCGTTCGCGACGTCGGTGGCCGTGACCCCGTGCGTCCCGATATCGACGAGCTGTACGACGCATTCAAGCACTCGCGTTCGTCACGCACCTCGCTGCCGTTGCTCACTCCGGAGGAGGCGCGTGTCTACGTCCAGACCGTTCGCGACAAGGCCTGGGATGTGCTCGACCACAGCACTTTCGAGGGTAGGCCGGTGGAGAAGCACGGCTTCGCGTTCGGCATGATCGCTCAGCACGAGCAGCAGCACGACGAGACGATGCTCGCGACCCATCAATTGCGTTCAGGGCCTGCGGTTCTGACGGCTCCTGCTCCGCCGGACTCGGAGGTGCCGGTATCGGGCGAGGCGGTCATCGCCGGTGGCCCGTTCTCGATGGGGACCTCGCTCGACCCGTGGGCACTGGACAACGAGCGGCCTGCTCATGTCGTGCATGTGCCGACCTTCGCGATCGACCGAGCCCCGATCACCAACGGGCAGTTCATGACATTCATCGCCGACGGTGGTTACGAACGCCGCGAACTCTGGTCCGAGAGGGGCTGGCAGCATCGCCTCGACGCCGACCTGACTGCTCCGCAGTTCTGGGAGTGCGATTCGGACGGCACGTGGTGGCGTCGGAGCTTCGGGGTGCGCAGGCCGGTGCGAACCCGGCAACCGGTGGTGCACGTGAGTTGGTTCGAGGCCGATGCGTACGCCCGCTGGGCAGGCAAGCGGCTGCCGACGGAGGCGGAGTGGGAGAAGGCGGCGCGGTTCGACTCCGAGACGCGAACCAGCCGCGCCTACCCGTGGGGCGATGCCGAACCCACTGCGGCGCATGCGAATCTGAATCAGCGTCACCTCGAACCAGCAGATGTGGGCGCGTACCCGGTCGGTGCGTCTGCGGCGGGCGTGCATCAGCTCATCGGCGACGTGTGGGAGTGGACGTCCTCGGATTTCGAGCCGTATCCCGGGTTCGAGGCGTTCCCGTACCCCGAGTACTCCGAGGTGTTTCTGCGCGGGGACTACAAGGTGTTGCGCGGCGGATCCTTCGGCACCGACGAGGTGGCGTGCCGGGGCACGTTCCGCAACTGGGATCATCCGATCAGGCGGCAGATCTTCAGCGGATTCAGGTTGGCTCGCGACGTGGAGCACAGCTGAATGTGCCGACATCTCGGGTACCTGGGGGTGGACACCTCGGTGGGGGCGCTGCTGACCGAGGGTGACCATTCGCTGCGGGCCCAGTCCTACGCGCCGAGCGAGATGCGTGGCGGTGGCACCATCAATGCCGATGGATTCGGTGTCGCTTGGTGGGACGGCGACCGAGCCGCGCACAGCTATCGCAATCCGATGCCGATCTGGACCGACCCTGCGGTCGACGACGCCTTGCGTCAGATCCGGTCGGGGGCGGTGATCGCCGCGGTGCGTTCGGCAACGGTCGGCATGCCGGTCGAGCGCAGCGCCTGTGCTCCGTTCACCGACGGCCGATGGGCGTTCAGCCACAACGGTGTGGTGTTCGGCTGGCCGCACTCGATGGCCGAATTGTGGTCGGAGGTACCGCCGATCGACGCCTTGGCATTGCCCGCGCCCACCGATGCCGCCGCCCTGTGGGTCGTGTTGCAGAACCTGCTGCGTACCCACGATCCCGAGTCGGCTCTCCGGATTCTGGTTCAACGCGTCGAGGCGAAGTCACCGGATGCCAGATTGAACCTGCTGCTCGGCGATGGCGAGACCCTGTACGCCACAGCGGCCTATCACTCGCTGTCCGTGCGGCGAACCGAAGAAGCGGTCATCGTTGCGTCCGAGCCCCTCGACGGTCATCCGGACTGGACCCCCGTCGATGATCGACGCATGGTTGTCGCCACGAGAACCGATGTCACTGTCTCCCGCCTGTAGCCCATCGAAGGAGCGTCATGAGCACCATGGATGTACATCTGGCAGATTCGGCCCTGGTCGAGGAGCTGCGTAAGGACGTGCGGGACGGGCTCACGGCCGATTCGAAGTGGCTCTCGCCCAAGTATTTCTACGACGCGGTGGGTAGCGAGTTGTTCGAGCAGATCACGGAGCTGCCGGAGTACTACCCCACCCGCACCGAGCGCGCGCTGCTCGAGGCGCATGCCCTCGACATCGCCGAGGCAACCGAATCAACAATGCTGATCGAGTTGGGCTCCGGCTCGTCGGAGAAGACGAAACTGCTTCTCGCTGCGGGCGTCAAGAACGGTTCGCTGAAAACTTATGTGCCGCAAGATGTATCCATTACAGCGCTCGAAGGGGCAATCGAGCAGATCTCGCGGGAGTTCCCGGCTCTTCACGTGCACGGCATCGTCAGCGATTTCACCGACACCCTGCACAATCTTCCGTCGGGACAGGGGAGAACCATCGCCTTTCTCGGCGGCACTCTGGGCAACCTCATCCCCGAGGAGCGCAAGGAATTCCTGGGTGCCATCGCAGGCGCCCTGGATCCCGGAGAGTACGTGCTGCTCGGTGTCGGTCTGGTCATCGACCCGACGGTTCTCGTTCCCGCCTACGACGACGCGGCAGGTGTGACGGCGAAGTTCAATCGAAACGTGCTCTCGGTGATCAACTCTCGTCTCGGTGGCGACTTCGATCCCGATGCCTTCGAACATGTCGCGCTGTGGAATGCAGAGAACGAGTGGATCGAGATGCGGTTGCGGGCACGCTCGCCGCAGCACGTGCACATCGCCGAGCTCGATCTCGATGTCCGCTTCGATCTCGGCGAGGATCTCCGCACCGAGATCTCGGCAAAGTTCCGTCCGGAAGGCATCACCGAGGAACTGGCGGCAGCGGGGTTCGGCGTCGAGCATCTGTGGTCGGACGCAGAATCTCGGTTCGCGCTGGTTGTGGCCCGTCGAGTGAACGAGCGCTGACCTCTCGGCGTCAGCGCGCACGCCTGTCGCAGATAGCGGAACTCGCACCCACGCCTGAACCCGCTGCGGCCGGCCGGATTCGGTAGCCGACCGGCCGCGCTCGTGGTCGTTCGAAAGGGGCCGAACGAGGGATCAGGCCACGGCAATCCCGTCGATCTCGATCATCTGACCCGGGACCGCCAATCGGGATACCTCCACCATGGTGGTGGCCGGAGTGACTCCTGCGGCAAGCAGTCTCGACATCAGTAGCCCGTAGTGCCGAAACAGCAGGTCGATGTCGGTGGTGTAGATCCCCAGCTTCACGAGGTTCGAAATCGACATGGCGGCCTCGGCGAGCACCGCATCCAGATTGTCGAGAGCGAGCGACAGCTGGGCTGCCATGTCACCTTCGTGCTCGGGGGCGCCTTCGCTGTTCATGGCGGTCTGCCCGGAGCAGTACAGAGTCCGGCCGGGATCGGTGACGAGTGTGCCCTGCTCGAACCCGAGGGCCACCGACCATTGCACAGGATTGATCGCAGTTCGTTCCATGGTGTGTTCTCTCCGTCTCGCGTCAGGACTGGTACGTGAGAAGGTTGACAGCAAATACACGACACCCACTGTCGTGTATTTCGGTACCGTTCTCGCATGCGCGCCGACAGGCTGGTCTCGCTGGTACTTCTGCTGCGTCAACGCGGCCGAATGACGGCCGACGCCCTCGCCGCCGAACTCGAGGTGTCGACGCGCACCGTGCTCCGCGACATCGACGCACTCTCGACCGCAGGCGTCCCCGTCTACGCCGAGCGCGGCAGGCGGGGAGGGTTCGCCTTGTTGCCCGGCTTCAGAACCGAATTCCCCGGTCTCAATCACGACGAGGCGCTGGCGTTGCTTGCAGCCTTCGAATCGAGCGGCGGAGAGCGCACACTCGGCCTCGGGTCGGCCGTCGCGTCGGCCCTGCGAAAGGTGATGGACGCGTTGCCCGACGGCCATCACGACACCGCACGAACCTCAGCTCGCCGGTTCCTCATCGAACCCGAGGCAGACCTGCTCTCGCGTCGCACGACTACCGAGCAGATACCCGCCGACGTCATCGACCCTGTGCGCAGAGCGGTGCTCGACGGAAAGAAGCTGCACATCCTCTATGCCCCGACAGGCCGAGATGCGCAGTGGCGCACGGTGGACCCCATCGGACTCGTCACCGTGCGAGGCCAGGGCTACCTGCTGGCCACCCGAGACGGCGAAGACCGCACCTACCGACTCTCTCGGGTGCAGGACGCCGAGGTGCTCACCGAACCGGCACAACGGCCGGACAGCGTGCATCTCGGCCGGATGTGGGTCGAGCGCGGTACCCGATTCAGGAACGGCGGCGACCCCGTGACGGTGTCGGCGCTCATCGATCCGAGGCGACGGGAAGAACTGGCAGAGACCGCATTGACCGTCACCGACGAGGAACTCGACGGTGACGGTCGGTTGCGGATGACCCTGACGTTCCAGGATGCGCGGCATGCAGAGTGGGCGCTGTGGCAACTCGGTACCGACGCGGAGGTCATGGGGCCGCAGTCGGTGCGGGATGGTCTGTACGGCCGGGCCCTGGCAATCGCCGAGCGCTACGGACCTCGAGATCAGGCGTCCGCCAACGCGAGTACCGGCGAGATCTGATTGGCCCGACGCGCCGGGGTCAGCGAGGCACCGAGGGCGAGCAGTCCACCGCACAGCACGGTTCCGGCGATGACCGCCCACGGCAGCGTGGGTGCGGTCAGACCGCGGTCGCTCAGAGATCCGAGAAGCGATTGTGCTGCCGCCCAGCCGTAGACGATGCCGAGGATCAGGCCGAAGCCCATCGATGCGACCACCATCTGCGTGCTTTCCGAGACGATCATCGACCGAATCTGCTTGCGGGTGAATCCGAGTGCCCGCAGGAGACCGATCTCGCGGGTGCGCTGCAGGATGCTCAACAACAGGTTGTTCACCATTCCGACCGCTGCGATGACGGCCGAGAAGCCGATGAGCCCGGTCATGATCCCGACGGTCACGGTGAGAACCTGCCCGACGGTGGCCTCGTCGTACTCGTCGACGAGCATCGTCCGGTAGCTGTACATGGCGACCGCGAACGTGGTCACCAACGTGACCCCGATCAACAACCCCACCGCAGTGCGAGTACTTCGATCCGGATAGCGAAGTGCATTGGCGGACGCCAGACGTGCTGCCGGGCCACGGCCCGACATTCTCCCGACCAGCCGCAGCGTCGCGGGAAGAATGCGGTACGCGCCGACCATGACGCCGGTGAACGACGCGACACCACCGACAAACGCCACCAGAACGCCGCCCGGGTTGACCATCCCTATCAGAACTCCGAGACCGAGCAGTGCCACACCGCCTGCGATCAGCACGATCGAGAGTGCGGTTCTGATTCGCCGCGATCGCGGAGCTTCGACGCCGGAGTCGACGGCACCTCCGGTGGCCTGGACGGGTGTGACGTCCAGAACCTTTCGAGACCCCACGTACGAGGCGAGGGTCGTCGTGAGCACCACGGTCACGACAGGCAGAACCACCAGCGGCTGAACGGACGTGTACGACACATCCGGCAACTGCCCGGCCGAGACCGCGACAGCCCGAGCCAGATGGCTGGCACCGATCCCCAGAACCATACCTACTGCGCCGCCGAACAATCCGACGACGAGCCCTTCTCCGGCCACCGATCGACGCAGGTCTCGGGAGCGGGCACCCAACAGGCGTAGCAGCGCGATGGTGCGGGTGCGGCCGGCGACGATCGTCGCGAACGTGTTCGAGGTGACCACCGCCGCGACGTACAGTGCAAGTCCGATGAACACCAGCGCGACGCTGTACAGCGCGGTGATGGCAGCGCCGTCCGTGTCCCCGAAGATGTCGACCAGAAATGCGGTCGCCTGAATCAACACGACACCGAAGAACGACGCGAGGGCAGTCACCAGAATGCTGGCGCCGTGTTCCTTCGAGGCCCGAGCAGAAGTGGACACACTCATCGGACGCGCTCCATTCCCAGCATGTAGCTCGAAATCTGTTCCGCACTCGACCGCCCGAGCTCGTCGACGATTCGGCCGTCGGCGAGGAAGACGATGCGATCGGCATAGCTGGCTGCGATGGGATCATGAGTGACCATCACGATCGACTGCCCGTATTCGCACACCGCTGCGGCGAGGAGACCGAGAACCTCACGCCCGGTGCGGGAGTCCAGGTTGCCGGTGGGCTCGTCGGCGAAGATCAGGTGCGGGCGCGTACCCAGTGCGCGAGCGATGGCGACGCGTTGCTGTTGTCCACCCGAGAGCTGATGGGGACGGTGATTCACGCGTTCCTGCAAACCGAGCGTGGCGATGAGCCGATCGATCCAGGCGGACTCCTGCGCAGTCGGTGCTCGGCCGTCGAGCTCGAACGGCAGCAAAATATTTCCTCGAACGTCGAGGGTCGGAACGAGATTGAACGACTGGAAGATGAAGCCGACCTGCTTGCGTCGCAATGTCGTCAGAGCATCGTCGTTCGCGGAGGTGATATCTGCGCCGGCCAGCATCAGTTGCCCCGAGCTCGCGTTGTCCAACCCCGCCATGACGTGCATCAGGGTCGATTTGCCGGAGCCGGACGGTCCCATGATGGCGGTGAACCGGCCACCGTGGATGTCGAGGGAAACGTTGTCGAGGGCGCTCACCGGGTTGGCCGCGTCGCCGAAATACTTGCTTATCTGGAATGCCCTGGCGACCAGGGGAACTGTTGTCGTCATGGCCACAACGCTAGGAACGGACGAACACGAAGTAATCAGGCGCGAGTCTTCGCGTCGTACATCTCGAGGATGATGTCGGTGTCAGTCCCGAGGTCACGGTGAGTTCAGCCCGTGCTCGAAGGCGTACACCACCAACTGCACCCGGTCGCGGAGGTGGAGTTTGGCGAAGATGCGGCTGATGTGCGTCTTCACGGTCGCCTCGCTCAGGTACTCGCGCTCGGCGATCTCGGAGTTGCTCAACCCCCGTGCGGTGAGCTCGAACAGTTCCTTCTCGCGTGCTGTCAGGGACGCGAACTCCGCCGGTACCTTCGGTTGCGCGGGACTCGGGGTGAAGTGCGCCAGCAAGCTCGTCGTCGCCGACGCGGCGATCACCGAGTTACCTGCATGGACGGTGCGGATCGCGGCGAGCAGAAACTCCGGATCCGCATCTTTGAGCACGAATCCACTTGCTCCCGAACGAATTGCCCGTGCTGCGCTTTCGTCGAGGTCGAACGTGGTGAGAACCAGTATTCGCGGAGGGCTGTCGGAGGCCGCCAGTATCTGCTCGGTGGCGGCGATACCGTCGAGCACCGGCATTCGGACGTCCATGAGCATCACGTCCGGTGTCGCCGACGCGGCCAGCGCGACGGCTTCTACGCCGTTGCCTGCTTCCCCGACGAACTCGAGATCGGACTGTGAGGAGATGAGCATACGAATGCCGGCCCGGAACAACTGCTGATCGTCGACCAGCGCAACTGCGATGCGATCGGAACTCACGTGATGCCTTTCGCTTGTGGGGTGCCTGCTGGTAGCCACGCCGTGACAGTCCAGTACGCACTGTCGCCGGCGGCGGTGCAGAGACCACCGGACAGGCTGGCGCGTTCTTTCATCCCGGCTACTCCGTGGCCGGAGGATTCCGGTGCTGTACGACCGGGGACCACACTGTTGCGCACGGTCAGTTCGACGCCCTCGGAGTTGGATTCGATGCCGACGGTCACCGGCCGGGTCGTGTCACCGTGACGCAGGGCATTGGTCAACGATTCCTGCGCGATGCGGTACAGCGCCAGGTGCGTTCCGGCACCCAACGAGACCCCGGATACGTCGATCGAGGAGTCGATGCTCAAGCCGGTGGAGCGCATCTGATCGCACAGACGCTCGAGGTCGCCGGGGCCTGGGGTCGGCAGATCTCCCTGGCTGTGGCGCAACTGTCCCAGGAGTACTCGTACGTCGGACAACGCGTCGCGGGCGGTATCGGAGATGGTGGTCAGCGCGGTGTCCACTGCTTCGGGGTCCACCGAACGCACGTACCGTGCCCCGTCGGCCTGAGCGATCACCACGGCCAGTGAATGCGCCACGATGTCGTGCATGTCGCGGGCAATTCGGTTGCGCTCTTGCTCGATTGCCACTTCGTGCTCGGCACGGGCCTGATGCACCTCGGCGAGCTCGCGGGCGTGAGCGGACTCGATGGCGGTGCGCCGCGCATACGCAAGGCGTCCCAGTGCCCACGACAATCCCAGCATTGCCCAGAGACCGACGAGCAGAAGGGCGAACTGAGCCAGGCGCGGCTCCTGGACCGCTTCTTCCGTGGGGTTTCCGAAAGGATTGCCGTCGACGTACGCCAAGTACAGGGCGGCGATCAGTCCGCCGAGGACGGCAGAAACGAGCCCGAGGCGTCGAACCAGGTTGTCTCCGTACGCTGCCGAGCAGTACAGAATTGCGAATATCGCGGTGTTCGCCGAGAGCGGGAGCACACCGGCGGTCATCTGCACGATGGCGAGCACCCAGGCGAGCGCCAACGACCATCGCGGTGAGCGACGTCGAATGGCAAGTGCTACGCCGAAACCGACCAGTACTCCCGCGCCGGCGGAACCGGAAGGTCCGTTGAGGGTGGACGCGAGCAGCAGCAGAACGAATACGACGGCGTAGGCGGCGTCGAGCACCTGCCGTGAGATCGAACGCTTGCGCAGCACTCGATCAGACTACGTGGATCAGTTGGTGCGCCTGCGAGCCTTCTCCAGGGCGGCGAGGGTCGTCAGCACGGTGGTTCGCTGACGTTCGAGATCCTTCATGCGAGCACGGGCAGGAAGGCCCTGTGCTCCGTCGAGTGCACTGATCTGCTCGTCGACGGCGGTGAGCTGTCCGAGCAACTTCTCCACGCGGGACTGCAGTTCGATTGCGTCTATCCCGGTGACACCGGCCTGAGACTTCTTGGTCGGTGCCTTCGCCGGAGGTGCAGACGTCGTGGATGCCGGTGCGCTCACAACTGCAGCAGCTCTGGGGCGCAACGCTTTGCGGACTGCAGCGGCATCGGGGAGCTTCTCGAGGCGGATGCGGTTGAGCACTTCCCGTGCGTCGCGCGCGGTGACGCGGTACTCGCGCTCCTCCTCGTCCTCGGACGCGAGCGTGCCTCCCAGGGGCCGCAGACCGTACATTCCGATGAAATGCTTGGCCTCGTCGATGACGGCTTCCTTCTCGCGGCACAGGCCACACCGCGGCTCGTTGCGGAAGGTCTCGACAGAGTCGGTGCTACCGCACCAGACGCATCCGCCCGGTGTCCATCGAGCAATTCTGACCGTTGTGGTTCCAGCCGGGCCGTGGGGGGAGTCTGCGTCGATCACGACGAGTCATCTTAGGTGACAACGAAACCCGCCCCACACACCCCCACCTCGCGAGCTGCATGTTTCGATCGTCGACGTGACGTAGTTCATGCAGGGCAGGTGGGGATCGTGTGGGGCGGGTTTGCAGATCGAGCGAAACAGACTGGGTGTTATGCTGGAGTGGAGCCTGCGGAACGACCCGGTTTCAGGCGGGAGTGGAGCCTGCGGAATGACCCAGTATTAGGCCGAGCCGTTGAAAAGGCTGGTGACCGAACCGTTTTCGAAGACCTCGCGGATGGTGCGGGCCAGCAGCGGCGCGATCGAGAGCTCGGTCAGCGTGGAGAATCGCTTCTCGTCGCTGATCGGCAGGGTGTTGGTGACGACAACTTCCTTGGCTCCGCAGTTGGCGAGTCGCTCGGCGGCCGGGTCGGACAGCACACCGTGGGTGGCAGCGATGACGACATCGCCTGCGCCTGCTTCCTTGAGCACCTTGACGGCTCCGGCGATGGTGCCTCCGGTGTCGATCATGTCGTCGATCAGGATGCAGGTGCGGCCCTCGACCTCGCCGACGACGCGGTTGGACTTGACCTGGTTGGGCACCAACGGATCACGCGTCTTGTGAATGAACGCCAGCGGTGCACCGCCGAACGAGTCCGCCCACTTCTCGGCGACGCGGACGCGGCCCGAGTCGGGGGAGACGACGGTGATGTGCTCGAGGCTGTACTTGCTGCGGATGTGATCGGCCAACTGGCTGTGGGCGTGCATGTGATCGACGGGGCCGTCGAAGAAGCCCTGGATCTGATCGGTGTGCAGGTCGACGGTGATGATGCGGTCGGCGCCTGCGGTCTTGAGCAGATCCGCGACGAGGCGGGCGGAGATGGGCTCGCGGCCGCGGTGCTTCTTGTCCTGGCGGGCGTACGGGTAGAACGGCAGGATCGCGGTGATGCGCTTGGCGGATCCACGCTTGAGCGCGTCGATCATGATGAGCTGTTCCATCAACCAGGTGTTGAGCGGGAACGGGTGCGACTGCAGAACGAATGCGTCCGACCCGCGGACCGACTCCTCGAAGCGAACGAAGATCTCGCCGTTGGCGAAGTCACGTGCCGTCTGCGGCGTGACGTCGATTCCGAGTTCCTTGGCGACCTGCTCGGCCAACTCCGGATGTGCTCGACCAGAAAACAACATCAGGTTCTTCTGGTTGTCGATCCAATTAGGGGTGGTCACTGCTCTTCGCCGTCCTTTTGTTCGTACGCGTGTGCCGACTCGGCTGCCCGAGCACGTGCCGCAGCGTCTGCTGATGCCGTGCCGGGACGCTTTTTCTCGACCCAGCCGTCGATGTTGCGCTGGGAACCAGCGGAGACGGCGAGCGCCCCCGGTGGTACATCGTTGCGGAGCACTGTTCCGGCTCCGGTGTAGGCGCCGTCTCCCACTCGAACAGGAGCCACGAACATGTTGTCCGAGCCGGTCCGGACGTGGGAGCCGACCACTGTCCGGCTCTTGTTCACGCCGTCGTAGTTCACAAAGACGCTCGAAGCGCCGATATTGGTGTGATCACCGATCGTCGCGTCGCCGACATAGGTCAGATGGGGGACTTTGGAATGATCGCCGATCGTCGAGTTCTTCGTTTCCACGAAGGTGCCGATCTTGGAGCCGGTACCGACGCGGGAGCCGGGACGCAGATAGGCGAACGGCCCGATGGTGGCATCCGGTCCGATCACGGCCTGCTCGGCGTGTGTGCGGACCACCGAGGATCGTTCGCCGATCTCGACGTCACGCAGAGTCGAATCGGGCCCGATGATCGCGTCGTCGCCGATATGGGTCTTGCCGTGCAACTGGACGCCGGGTTCGAGGCGGACGTCCGCACCGAGGGTGACATCGATGTCGATCCACGTGGTCGACGGGTCCACCACGGTGACGCCCGCGCGCATGTGCCGCTCGATGATGTGGCGATTGAGTACCGACGTGACATGAGCCAACTGCACTCGATCGTTGACGCCCACCACCAGGTCCGGATCGGCGAGCTGGGTGCCGTAGACGGCTTTGCCGTCGGATTTGCTGATCTTGACGACGTCGGTCAGGTACAGCTCGTGCTGGGCGTTGGCGGTGCTGAGCTTGCCCAAGGCGGTCCGCAGTGCCACCGCGTCGAATGCGTATACGCCGGAGTTCACCTCGCCGATCAGCACCTGAGCAGGGGTGGCGTCGGCATGTTCGACGATCTCGGCCACTTCGCCGTCGTCGGTGCGGACGATGCGGCCGTAGCCGTTCGCGTCATCCGGAAGGAAGGTCAGCACCGTCGCGGCCGCAGGCCGGGGAGCGCTCAGATGCTCGTCGAGCAGGGCTTTGAGCGTGTGTCCGTCCAACAGGGGAACGTCGGCCGCCGTGACGAGGATCGTGCCCTCGAAATCGTCCGGCAATGCAGTCAGACCGCATTGCACCGCATGTCCGGTGCCCAACTGTCGATCCTGAACGGCGGTGTGAATGCTGCGGCCCAGGGTGTCGGCGAGATCGTGCACAGCGGCGGACACTCGCTCGCGATCGTGTCCGACGACGGTCACGAGATGGTCGGGTCCCAGGTCGGCGGCCGCGTGCAGGGCGTGCGCGAGCATCGTTCGGCCCGCCAGAGGATGCAGAACTTTCGGAGTCTTCGAGCGCATGCGGGTGCCTGCACCCGCAGCGAGAACGACCACGGCGGTCTGCACAGGCATTGAGCTCCTCAGGCGGTAACGCTAAGACGGCATGCATGAATAATGTTGCTCGCTCCGCCGCCAGGACTCGAACCTGAACTATCTGAACCAAAATCAGAGGTGCTGCCATTACACCACGGCGGATAATCGGCCAGCGGTGTCGCCAGTGGCCTACGAACCGAACGACGCGTTCGTCAAGCCGCTGCGCTCCCACTGAGCGCAACGATCCTCGCATGAGAGGTGGCGGTGAGTCGAACCGCAACGGATAACAGACCGACTACGTCGTTCCGGCAGGCCCCCGGTTCGGACGCGTCGGGTCGTTCCGCAGGCTCCACTCTCGCCGCGCGAACGGGATGGATCGGGCGTCGCTAGTCTTGAACCGACGTCGACTCCGGCGTCGGGACATGCACAGGTCGGCAACGGAAGCGGATATCCATGTCAGGCGCAGCCTCCGAGCAAGAACGCACAACCAGGGTCCGAATGACCGGTACTCAACGGCGCGAGCAGTTGATCGAGGTGGGTCGGACTCTGTTCGCCGAACGCGGTTACGAGGCCGCGTCGGTCGAGGAGATCGCCGGACGAGCCAACGTGTCCAAGCCGGTCGTCTACGAACACTTCGGCGGTAAAGAGGGCCTGTACGCCGTCATCGTCGATCGTGAGATGTCGACGTTGCTGGGCATGATCACCAAATCGCTCGACCTCAATCGATCCCGGATCCGCGTCGAGCGCGTCGCACTGGCGCTGCTCACCTACATCGAGGAACGGACCGACGGTTTTCGTATTCTCGTGCGCGATTCCCCTGCCACTGCCGAGGACGGAAAGTACTCGTCGTTGCTCAACGAGGCCATCGGGCGTGTCGGGCCGATGCTGGCCGAGGACTTCTCGCGCCGGGGTCTCGATCCGGAGTTCGCGCCGATGTACGCCCAGGCCTTGGTCGGGATGGTGTCGATGACGGCACAGTGGTGGCTCGACGTGCGCACTCCTTCGAAAGAAGTGGTCGCCGCGCATGTGGTCAACTTGTGCTGGAACGGTCTGACAAACCTGGAGGCCGAGCCCCGATTGACCGAGTATTGAGTACCCGGTTTCGTCTCCTCGGGGAGAAAGTGGGAGTAACGTCCCCTTTGTCGGCCATGAGTGCTGTGTGACTCCGGTCATACTGCTCAACCGGACCGATGCACGTTGGTATGAGACGTAAAGCCGCTCAGTGGTACCGTTCGGGCGTAATTTGCGCAGTGGCAGTACAGAATTGCGAAGGCGGATCCCCATGGTCAGGCAGGCTCGCGCTGAAATCACCCGCGACACCGTGCTGGCTGGCGCAGCGCATGTATTCCTGCGCCTCGGGTACGCGAACGCGAGTCTCAGCGAGATCATCTCTCAATCCCAGGTCACCAAGGGTGCGCTCTACTTCCATTTCGGTTCCAAGGAAGAACTGGCGCGCGCAGTGATCGACGAGGGCAACGCGCGTCTGACAACCGCGTGCTCGCAGTTCAACGACGGCCGCATCCCCGCCCTCGAGGCCGCGATCGGCATCTCGTACATCGTCGTCGACCTGTCGGTCAGCGATCCCATGGTCTCGGCCATGCTCCGGTTGAGTCATCAGATCGGCGACTACCGGGGTACCGAGGGCAACGTCATGGCCGGATGGAGCGAATCGTTCGACCGGCTCGCCGCCCAGGCCATCGCACAGGGCGATATCGATCCCAACTCGGACTCGCGGACCATCGGCTCGCTTGTTCTCGAGATCCTCACCGGCGTGCACATGGTGGCGGTCGCCACGTCCACCACCGAGGAACTGCCCTCGCGGATGGAACGTCTCTGGTACTACCTGCTGCCTGCGCTGGTGCCTGCCAACAAGCTCGACTACTTCCGCGAGTTCGCTGCGCGCCGAGTGATCCGCTTCGGACCGTAACTCACGAGTTCTCGGCAACGAATTGCGCAATGTCGTCGCGCAGTCGATCGGGATGCTCGACGCAGCTCTGACGTAGCCCGTCGGCATCTCCCGGCTGCTGGCCTGTCGGTGTACTCCCATAGACTCGTTCACGACTGTGCGTGAGCAGCCATCGCCTCGACACGCTTGTAGGAGTATTGCTGTTGTCTTCCGATTCTCTGCCTGCCATTTCTCCATCCGGGCCGGCCACGATCGTTCCCGACGCGGCGCTCCAACTCTCGGGTCTGGCCAGTATCGCGCTGACGGACTCGTCGATGCTGGCCGTGGCCGACGCGATCGGCACCGCCGAACACACTCTGATCGGCCCCCACTCGGTGCGTCCGTTCGTCGCGGCCGCGATCGCCCAGCACACCCAACTCCTGATCGTCACCGCGACCGGACGGGAGGCTGACGACCTCACGAGTGAACTCGGCCAGATCCTCGGCAACGGTGTCGCGATGTTCCCGTCCTGGGAGACGCTTCCGCACGAACGGCTGTCCCCGAGCGCCGACACCGTCGGTAAACGCCTCGATGTGCTCCGCAGGCTTGCTCGCCCCGGCGACACCGACTACGGCGACCCGCTGCGTGTCATCGTCACCACCGTGCGTTCGCTGGTGCAGCCGATGGCCCCGGGCCTGGGCGAGATCGAGCCGGTGACGTTGAAGGTGGGTCTGGACATCGACTTCGACGGCCTGATCCACCGTCTCGTCGAATTCGGATACCTGCGGGTGGACATGGTCGGCAAGCGCGGCGAGTTCGCCGTCCGCGGCGGCATCCTCGACCTCTTCTCACCCACCGCGGACCATCCGGTGCGGGTCGAGTTCTGGGGCGATGAGATCACCGAACTCCGCGCGTTCGCCGTCTCCGACCAGCGTTCGTTGCCCGATCACGAGGTAGATCTCGTCATTGCGCCGCCGTGTCGCGAACTGCTCCTCACCCAGGATGTACGCGACCGGGCGGCAGCTCTCGCCGCTGACAATTCCGGCGACACTGCCCTGGTGGAGATGCTGGACAAGCTGTCCGCCGGAGTCCCGGTCGAGGGCATGGAGGCGCTGCTGCCGTTGCTGCAGCCAGGCGAGTTGCAACTGCTGGCCGATACGCTCCCCGCCGGAGCCCACGTACTGCTCTGTGACCCCGAGAGGATCCGCACCCGAGCAACCGACTTGGTGCGCACCGGTCAGGAATTCCTCGAGGCGTCCTGGACGGCCGCATCGATCGGCGGAGCCGCACCGCTCGACACCTCCACTCTCGACACCTCCAGTCTCGAGGGCGCGTCCCTCGATCTCGGTGCGTCGGCGTATCGGTCGCTTCGGCAGGTTCGCGAGTCTGCCCAGGCCCACGGCCGGCCGTGGTGGACCATCAGCCCGTTGGCTTCGGGCAACGGTGAGGAGGTAGAACTCGCTGTCGATTCGGTGCCGGAGGTACGAGGCTCCGAGGAAGCGTTGACGGCACTGTTCGCCACACTGCGCGCGCACATCGCGACCGGTGGGCGCGCAGTGATCTCCGTGGCGGGTGCAGGCACCGCGACCCGTATCATCGAACGCCTCGCCGAGGCCGAAGTTCCTGCAGCACATCTCGATTCCGGTGCGGTCCCGGTTGCCGACGTCGTCAACGTGCTCTGTGGATCACTGCACGACGGTCTGGTGTTCCCCGATGCCCAACTCGTCGTCGTCACCGAAGGTGATCTGACCGGCAATCGCGTCGCGGCCGCAGCGGAGGGGCGCAAGCTCCCGGCCAAGCGACGCAACCAAGTCGATCCGCTCGCCCTCGTTGCAGGTGACAGTGTGGTGCACGATCAGCACGGCATCGGCCGATTCGTCGAGATGGTCGAGCGCACCATCGGCGGTGCCCGACGCGAATACCTCGTCGTCGAATACGCACCCAGCAAGCGCGGACACCCCGGGGACCGGCTCTTCGTCCCGATGGATTCGCTCGATCAGCTCTCGCGTTACGTCGGCGGTGAGCTGCCGACGCTGAGCAAGCTCGGCGGATCCGACTGGGCGAATACGAAGCGTAAGGCGCGCAAGGCTGTTCGCGAGATCGCCGGCGAGCTCGTGCAGCTGTACGCCGCTCGCCAAGCTGCTCCGGGGCACGCCTTCGGTGCCGACACCCCGTGGCAGCTCGAGATGGAAGATGCATTCGGTTTCACCGAGACGGTCGACCAGATGACGGCCATCACCGAGGTCAAAGCCGACATGGAGAAGGCAGTCCCGATGGACCGCGTCATTCTCGGCGATGTCGGATACGGCAAGACCGAGATCGCGGTGCGCGCAGCGTTCAAGGCGGTCCAGGACGGCAAGCAGGTTGCCGTGCTGGTTCCGACAACGCTTCTGGCGCAACAGCATCTGCAGACCTTCACCGCACGGATGGCGTCCTTCCCGGTCACGGTCAAAGGGCTCTCCCGTTTCACCCATGGTGCCGACTCCAAGGAGGTCATGGCTGGGTTGGCCGACGGCACCGTGGACATCGTCGTCGGCACGCACCGGTTGTTGCAGACCGGAGTGGCCTGGAAGGACCTCGGGCTGGTCATCGTCGACGAGGAGCAGCGCTTCGGCGTCGAGCACAAAGAGCACATCAAGTCACTCCGAACGCACGTCGACGTGCTGACCATGTCGGCGACGCCGATCCCGCGAACGCTCGAGATGAGCCTGGCCGGCATCCGGGAGATGTCCACCATTCTCACCCCGCCCGAGGAGCGGCACCCGGTGCTCACCTATGTCGGTGCGTACAACGACAAGCAGGTCGCAGCGGCCATCAGGCGCGAGTTGCTGCGTGACGGTCAGGTGTTCTTCGTACACAACAGGGTCAGCTCGATCGACAAGGCCGCCAAGAAGGTTCGCGATCTGGTACCCGAGGCGAGGGTCGCGACAGCACACGGCCAGATGAACGAGGAAACACTCGAACGCACCGTGCAAGGATTCTGGCAGCGCGAGACCGATGTTCTGGTGTGCACCACCATCATCGAGACCGGCCTGGACATCTCCAACGCCAACACGTTGATCGTCGAGCGCTCCGACTCGCTCGGCCTGTCCCAGCTCCATCAGCTCCGAGGACGAGTGGGACGCAGCCGCGAGCGCGGATACGCCTACTTCCTGTATCCGCCGGAGAAACCGCTCACCGAGACCGCCTACGACCGATTGGCGACCATCTCGCAGAACTCCGATCTCGGTGCCGGTATGGCCGTGGCGATGAAGGACCTCGAAATCCGAGGTGCCGGAAACGTTCTGGGCGCAGAACAGTCCGGCCACGTTGCTGGTGTCGGATTCGACCTGTACGTGCGGCTCGTGGGTGAGGCCGTCGAGGCCTACCGCGCCGCGGCCGACGGAAAGCCCATCACCACCGATGAGGCTCCCAAGGAAGTGCGCATCGACCTACCCGTCGACGCCAACATTCCACCCGACTACGTCACCAGCGACCGGCTGCGGCTCGAAGGCTACCGAAAGCTGGCTGCTGCAGCTGATTCCGAAGGAATCGATGCCGTCATCGACGAACTGGTCGATCGATACGGCCCGCTGCCCGAGGAGGTCGGACGGCTGGTCTCCATCGCGAAACTGCGGCTGATCGCCAAGGAATACGGCTTGACCGACGTCAACGTCGCCGGAACTCAGGTGAAGCTGGCCCCGATGGAGCTGCCGGACTCCAAACAGATTCGACTCAAGCGGCTCTATCCGAGCGCGGCATACCGCGCGACAACGGGAGTGGTGCAACTGCCACTGCCGCGCGTCGAGGGTGGCGGCGTCGGCGCGGCGCGCGTACGCGACGTCGAATTGGTGCAGTTCATCGCCGATCTCATCCTATCCTTGGATGGGAAGCCATCTCGGTCGGTCAAGTTGGAGCACACAGTGGGGGTGTAGCGGTGACGATAGTTCTGCTCGACCCCGTTCGTCCGACACAGGTTCCGGTGGACGCCGTCGAATTCCTCGGCGGTGCGGTGCAATTCACCGAAGAGGTACCGGTGCGCGTGCGATGGCTGTTCGCCGGTACCGCTGCCCCCGAGGACGTCGACGCCGTCCTGGTCAGCACCGACCGCGCCAACCCCGAGGTTCAGGACCGGATCGCCAGCGGCGAACGCGTCATCGCTGCAGACAAGCTTCCCGGCGACGACCTCGTCGCCGCAGTGCATCTGATGGACCGGCTACGCACCCTCGGCGGATGGGAAGCGCAGCAGACCCACGACTCGCTACGCGGCTACCTGCTCGAAGAAACGTACGAGTTGCTCGACGCCATCGCAGCAGGCAACCTCGACGACCTCCGCGAGGAACTCGGCGACCTACTGCTCCAGGTGCTCTTCCACTCCCGGATCGCTCAGGACGCAGAGACGAACGCCTTCGATGTCGATGACGTCGCTGCGGGCCTGGTCGCGAAGTTGACCCATCGAAGCCCGCATCTCGGCCGGACGGACGCAGGTCCCATCGACATCGCCGAACAAGAGCGAGCCTGGGAAGAGAAGAAGGCCTCGGAGAAGGCGCGAGGATCCTGCATCGACGGAATTGCGCTGTCCCAGCCGTCACTGGCTCTGGCACAGAAAGTGATCGGCCGGGCCACCAAGGCAGGCTTGCCCGACGAACTCGTTCCCGACGGCCTACGCGTCGTGCACATCGGGCTCGATCACTCGCACGGCGGCGAGAGTGCCGAGGATGCGCTGCGGCGTCGGGTACTGGACTTCGCGTCGCTCATCCGAAACGCCGAGGCCTCGGCCCGTAACGCCGGCATCGAGCCGGGGGAGATGTCTGCCCTCGACTGGATAGAGCACTGGGGTCTACGGGGCTAGATCCGCAGACCCCGTCCCTCTTCCCTCGGGTTGGGATAAATGTGGGTTTCAGTCCGTCAGAGTGCAACAAAGTCGCAATGACCCAGATCGGCTACCGGCGCCAGAACAGGTGATGGGTGATTCCACTGCTACTCGGGACGACTTCGTGCTCGAATCTGTCGTTCATCTCGTCGGGCGAATCCCACAATTTCAGCCCCGAGCCGAATTCGATGGGTGCGACCGCGATGTGCATGGTGTCGACCAGATCGGCGTCGAGGAATTCGCGGATACTCGTGACGCCACCGCCGAGTCGCACGTCCTTTCCGTCGGCTGCCTCCTTCGCCTGTTTCAGTACCTCGGCGGGTTCGCCGTCGACGAAGTGAAACGTGGTGTCGGAGAGGGTGATCGTAGGGCGTTCGTGGTGAGTGAGCACGAAGACCGGTGTATGGAACGGCGGCTCGTCACCCCACCAGCCCTGCCACTCGTGATCGGTCCACGGTCCGCGTTGCGGGCCGAACTTGTGCCGGCCCATGATCTCGGCACCGATGTTGTTGGAGAAGTCGCGGGCGAAGTGGTCGTCGAGGCCGCGGCTACCGCCCGAACCGGCGTTTCCGGGAAAGCTGGCGGTGCCGAAGAGCCAACTCATCAGTGCCAGATGATCGAGACCGAACGGGCTCTCGAAGCTCTGGTCCTCTCCCGCCGCGATCCCGTCGCTCGAGATGGTGAAATTCTGTACCCGAACCAGCTGACCCATGTGTGCTCCCGATGTAGATGACGAAATGTACGACGGTGTAGACCGAACCGTGCACACGAACTCACCGCCCCCGCCCCGCGTCAATGGACCCTTGCAGCGGTCAGACGTATGCAGTGAACCATCGACGCAGACCAGTTTTCTACGTGAATGAACCTTTGCAGCGGTCGGACGTATGCAAGGGTCCATTCACGCGGGCGGGACGGGTGACGCGCGGGGGACCGGACTACTCGAACAGCGTCGAACCCCAGTAGTCGGATTCGCCGAGTCCGGGTGGGCAGGCGAACACAGCCGATCCGACATGTTGGATGTATTCGTTCAGTGCGTCCGTGCGGGAGAGCGCCAGTTGCATCGGAACGAATTGGGTCAGGGGATCGCGGCAGAAGGCGATGAAGAACAGTCCGGCGTCGAGGTGGCCGAAACCGTCGGATCCGTCGGTGAAGTTGTAGCCCCGACGCAGGAGCTGGATTCCGCCGAGATTTTCTTTCGACGCCAGGCGTACATGGGCTGCCTTGTCGATGAAAGTGCCTTCGGGACCTTGGGATTCGAAGTCCAACGCATCGAATTCGTCCTTCTGGCCCAGTGGCGCGCCGGTTCCCTTGCTGCGCCCGATCACTCGCTCTTGTTCCTTGAGTGTGGTGCGGTCCCAGGACTCGATCAACATCCGGATTCGACGCGCCACGAGGTAGGAGCCGCCTGCCATCCATTCCTGATCGTCACCAGAGGCAACCCATACGTTCTCGTCCAGTAATGACGGGTCCTCGGCCTTGAGGTTGGCCGTACCGTCTTTGAAGCCGAACAGGTTTCGTGGGGTGGCCTGGGTGGTCGAGGTGGACGAGGTGCGGCCGAATCCCAATTGCGACCACTTGACCGACACCGTGCCGAAGCCGACGCGGGCAAGATTGCGGATGGCGTGGACGGCAACTTGAGGATCGTCGGCGCAGGCCTGGATGCACAGGTCGCCGCCGGAGCGTCGCGGGTCGAGGTTGTCGGCCGGAAAATGCTGCAGATCGGCCAGCGAGGTAGGTCTCTTGGACGCCAGATCGAATCGGTCGAACAGTCCCGGCCCGAATCCGATGGTCAGCGTCAGCGAGGATGCGGTCAGGCCGAGTGCCTCGCCGGTATCCGACGGCGGGTTGTACTCGCCATTGTTCACGGCACCGCCGTCGAAGGTCTCCTCACCGCGCACCAAGCGCTCGGCCATGAGGGTCCACTTCTTCAGCAGCGCAACGAATTCATCGCGCGAGTCGGTGGTGATATCGAAGGCAACGAAGTGCATTCGGTCCTGCGCCGGGGTGACGATTCCGGCCTGATGGTCTCCGCGGAAGTCGACCACACCTGAGGCCGATGCCTCGGTGCCGGAGGCCGTGGCATGTCCGGCGAGGGCTCCGACACCGACGAGCGCAGCACCGGTCCCGACGGCACCGAAGAGGCGTCGCCGCGAGATATGTCCAGTTTTACTGTCCGGCGACGACACCCTGCACCTGACTTACTTCGGCAGAGACCGCATCGATCTTGTTGGACAGTTCCTGGCGCTGAGGTTCGGTTACGGTGTCGTAGGAGACGAAGCCGTCGCCGTTGCGGTACTTGGCGAGTTCGGCGTCGAGTTCGGCGAAACGCGCATCGATGGCGGTGCCCAACTCTGCGTTGCGCTCGTCGAGGATGGGGCGAACGGCGGCAATGGCTGCTTGGGAGCCGTCGACGTTGGCCTGGAAGTCCCACAGGTCGGTGTGGGAGAAGAAGTCCTCTTCTCCGCTGATCTTGGTCCTGGCCACCTCGTCGAGCAATCCTTGCGCGCCACCGGCCACCTGGATCGGATCGATGGTGAAATCCTCGGCCTTGACCTTGTCGGCGAGCTCCGAGATATCGGCCTCGAGCTGATCGGCGATCTTGTTGGTATCGGGCTGCAGTCCCTGAGACCACAGGTCCTTCTCTATGCGGTGGAAACCGGTCCACTCGGCACCGGGCTCCACGTCCGGCTCGCGCAGGTCGATGCGGGGGTCGAGGTCGTCCGGGAAGCTCTCGGCAACAGGCTCGATGCGTTCGTAATAGCTTCGCGCAATGGGGAACTGGGCTTTCGCTGCAGCCACGTCACCGCTCTTGACTGCGGCGACGAACGAGGCCGTGGTGTCTTGCAATGCGTCGATCTGGCTGACGACGTAGCGCTTGTATCCGGCGGCCGCCTCGGTGAGGAGGCCGTCCTCGTCGGCATCGCGGACCGAATCTCCGGTGACGACGAAATCGGCTCGAATGCCGTCGCCCACCATGCCTGCCTTGCATGCGGTCGTGTAGGTGCCTGGGTCGGGCAGAGCCACGATCAGCTGACGCGTCAGTCCCGGTCCGATGTTCTCCACCTCGCCCATGACGCGGTCACCCTCGCCGTAGACGTAGAACTCGGTGACCTTGCTGCCGTTGTTGGTGATCTGGAACGTCGAGTTACCGGTGGTGGCCTCGGACGCGCTGACCTCGCAGGACGAGTCGGTCGAGGTGACGGTGATGTCGCCGGCCGCGGCGTCGACGGAGGACTTCTCGGTGCACGCGACGAGAGTCATCGGCAGAGCTGCTACGGCGGCCAGTGCGTAGGTGGAACGTCGCATGGTGGTGGTGCCTTTCAGGAGGAGTGCAATGCAGGTTCGGCGGTCGCGGCGACGCGGGCCGGGCGGAGGAAGAGGCAGAGGACGACCACGATGTAGAGCACCCACGCGATGGCTTGGAAGACAGTGGGTTCGGGGCGGAAGTTGAAGATGCCGCCGAGGACGGTGCCGTACCAGCTCGAGGCGTCGAAGTGAGCGGTGATGTCGAAGGCGACGGTGCTGCCGCCCGGGAGTACGCCGCCGATCTGCAGTGCGCGGATTCCATAGGCGAGGATTCCGGCGGCCACCACGATCAGGAAGACGCCGGTGTACTTGAAGAACCGTGCGAAATCGATTCGGACCGCTCCGAGGTACAGCAGCACTGTCAGCACAGCGGCAACGACGATGCCGAGTAGCAGTCCGAGCAGCGGCCACAGGCTGTCGTTGGTGTTCTCGGCGTAGCCGACCATGAGCAACGCGGTTTCGACGCCTTCGCGGCCGACGGCGAAGAAGGCGAGCGTCAGTACGGCAGCAGGCCCGACGGTCAGTGCCTGCTCCATGCCTGCACGTAGTTCGCCGGAGATGTTCTTCGCGGCGGTGCGCATCCAGAGCACCATTGCGGTGACGATCGCAACGGCAACGAGTGATGCTGCGCCCGCGATGATTTCGGCCGTCAGTCCGGTGACCGTGGAAGTGCCGTAGTGAATGACGAAGAAGATGGCGGCCACCATCGCGACGGCAAGACCTACGCCGAGCCACACCCATTTGAGGGCGTCGCGGCGGTCGGCTTTGGCGAGAAACGCGACGAGGATCATCACCACGATGCCGGTTTCGAGACCTTCGCGGAGCCCTATCAGGCCACTGCCGAACATTTGGGTGGCTGTCGACGGCGCAGATCCTGCGGCGGCGAGAACGGCTGTGGACACGGGCAGGGCTCCTGAGGCGTCGGGCATTGGGTCGCCTTCCCTCTCAAAGGGTAGGCGACCCTCACGAGTGAAGGCTGTCCAAACATACACCGTGTGTGACTTGTCAAAGACCCGCTCTGGGCAGTTTTTATCGGCCTTTAGCTTTCTATTACCTTCGATGTGCAGGATGGTGAGGTGATCTCACGAATCTGCGTGGCTGCGACTGTCGCGCTCCTGCTCCTCCTGACATCGTGCGGCAGCGGTGCCCCCAAGCGTGAGATTCCCGAGGGCATCCCGCCCGGTCCGGGTACCCCAGTTCCGGTCATCGACTTCAACGCGCCGGGCCGCACGGCAGACCTGCTACTCGCCTGGGCCGAACCGCAGTCGGACGCACTGGGCATCTCGGTGACCGCACTCGCGTCGTACGGTCACGCAGCGGCGATCATGGCCGAGACGGACACGGACTGCGGAATCGCGTGGACGACACTCGCGGGCATCGGATACATCGAGAGCCGGCACGGCACCTACCAGGGTTCGTCCGTGCAACCGGATGGCCTGGTCTCGCCGCCGATTCGCGGCATTCCGCTCGACGGCGGACCGGGCGTCGCCGAGATTCCGGACACCGACGGTGGTGTGCTGGACGGTGACACCGAATTCGATCGCGCGATGGGACCCATGCAGTTCATCCCCGAGACCTGGAAGAAATGGGGCGTCGACGCCAACGGGGATGGCATCGCCGACCCGGACAACATCGACGACGCAGCCCTGACGGCGGCGCGATATCTGTGTGCCCGAGGCGGTGATCTGCGGACCGCGCAGGGCTGGGAGACGGCGTTGATGGCCTACAACCTGTCCGGTCAGTACCTCCGTGATGTGCGCGATCGGGCGGCCGCGTACTCGGTGGGCACCAGGCCGTAGAGCTCGATGGATCGCGGGCAGTGCGGGTGAGCGGCTAGTCTTGCACCCGGCACAGTCCGCCGGTCCCCGTTACTAGGAGAAGCATTCGTGGCCATCATTGAGCAGGTCGGAGCTCGCGAGATCCTCGATTCCCGTGGCAACCCCACGGTTGAGGTCGAGGTCGCATTGGACGACGGGACGTTGACCCGTGCAGCCGTTCCCTCCGGCGCATCCACCGGCGAGCACGAGGCCGTCGAGCTTCGTGACGGCGGAGACCGCTACGGCGGCAAAGGCGTCGAGAAGGCCGTCAACGCAGTGTTGGACGAGATCGCGCCTGCGGTCATCGGCCTCGACGCCATCGAGCAGCGCGCCGTAGACCAGGCTCTGCTCGATCTGGACGGCACTCCCGACAAGTCTCGCCTCGGCGCGAACTCCCTGTTGGGTGTCTCGCTCGCCGTCGCCAAGGCTGCTGCCGAGTCCACCGGGCTCGAGCTCTTCCGCTACCTCGGTGGCCCGAACGCCCACATCCTGCCCGTTCCGATGATGAACATCATCAACGGCGGCGCACACGCAGACAGCGGCGTCGACGTGCAGGAATTCATGATCGCACCGATCGGTGCGTCCACGTTCAAGGAGTCACTGCGCTGGGGTGCCGAGGTCTACCACGCACTCAAGTCCGTGCTCAAGGCGAAGGGTCTGTCCACCGGCCTCGGTGACGAGGGCGGCTTCGCTCCCGACCTCGCCGGCACCAAGGCTGCACTCGATCTGATCCTCGAGGCCATCGGCAAGGCGGGCCTCGAGCCCGGCCGGGATGTCGCCCTCGCACTCGATGTGGCAGCGACCGAGTTCTACACCGCGGGCACCGGATACGCATTCGAGCGTGAGACCAAGTCCGCCGAGCAGATGTCGGCCTTCTACAGCGAGCTCGTCGACGCCTACCCGCTGGTCTCCATCGAGGATCCGCTCGACGAGAACGACTGGGACGGCTGGGTTGCACTCACCGAGTCGATCGGCGACAAGGTTCAGCTCGTCGGCGACGATCTGTTCGTCACCAACCCCGAGCGTCTCGAAGACGGCATCGTCAAGGGCGCGGCCAATGCACTGCTGGTGAAGGTGAACCAGATCGGCACGCTGACCGAGACCCTCGACGCCGTCGATCTGGCGCACCGCAACGGTTACAAGACGATGATGAGCCACCGGTCCGGCGAGACCGAGGACACCACCATCGCTGACCTGGCGGTTGCCGTCGGTAGCGGCCAGATCAAGACGGGTGCTCCGGCTCGAAGCGAGCGTGTCGCCAAGTACAACCAGTTGCTTCGTATCGAAGAAGCTCTGGGTGACGCGGCGCGTTACGCCGGCGAGTTGTCTTTCCCCCGGTTCAATTACGAGGGATAGCGAACAGGCACGTTCGGCACGAAGTGGAGAGTAGATGATGGCACGGCGCGGCAGGTCCGGGACCAGTCCAGGTGGACGTGATCCCAGACCCCGTGGCCGGTCGTCGTCGGGTCGCTCCCGGGCCGGAGGTGTGTCTCGAACCGAGAAGACCTTCGGCCGTCCCGCCACCCCGCCGGAGCCGTCCGAGCAGGTGCGCGACGCGGTTGTCGGCGGCAAAGCCGCTCCCCGCCGCGTCGGTGCTCGTCGGCCCAAGCTGCCCGAGCGGACGTTCTTCGGGCTTTCCACCGGCCGGGCCGTCATCCTCGGTGTCGTGGTGTGCGCGCTGGCGTTGACGCTCGCGATGCCGTTGCGGACGTATTTCTCCCAGCGCAGTGAACTCGATGCCGTGTTGGCCGACCGCCAGGCGTTGCAAAACCAAGTAGACGACCTGCAGAAGCAGAAATCTCAGCTCAACGAACCGTCGCGTATCGCCGCCGACGCTCGCGAACGGCTCCGCTTCGTGATGCCGGGGGAGACGCCCTACCAGGTGCAGCTGCCCGGCGATTACGGGAAGACCCCGGAGCAACTCGTCACCGAGAACGCACCGTCGGGTCCCTGGTACACCGACCTGTGGAATTCCGCCGTACAGCCCCAGGGTTCGGGTGAGCAGCCGGAGCCCACATCCGCGCCGATGCCGGTCGTTCAGCCAGAACCCGTGCCGGACCCATCTGCACCAGAACAAGAAGGAGGACCCGTCGGGTGAATTCCTCGGCAGTCTCGCAGGAAGATCTCGATGCGGTCGCATCGCAGCTCGGACGTGAACCGCGTGGCGTACTCGAGATCGCATACCGATCTCCGGACGGTAGGCCGGGCGTGGTGAAAACCGCCCCGAAGCTGCCCGACGGTACGCCGTTTCCCACCCTGTTCTATTTGACGGACCCTCGGTTGACGGCCGAGGCGAGCCGTCAGGAATCGGCGGGCGTGATGCGGGAGATGACCGAACGCTTGGGCACCGATCCCGAACTGGCTGCCGCCTATCTGCGCGCCCATCAGTCGTATCTGGCCGAGCGTGACGAGATCGAATCTCTCGGAACGGATTTCAGTGGCGGCGGCATGCCCGATCGGGTCAAGTGCCTGCATGTGCTGATCGCGCATTCGTTGGCCAAGGGCCCCGGCGTCAACCCGTTGGGTGACGAGTCGGTCGCGTTGGCTGCGGAGAACTCGTTGCGCGGCAAGGCTATTCCGGCCGACTGGCCGACCATCGAAGAACTACGTGCGGAGAAGCAATGACCAGGGTTGCAGCAATCGATTGCGGCACCAACTCGATCCGCCTGCTCGTCGCCGACAACAACGGAAAGTCCCTCGCCGACGTCGCCCGCGAGATGCGAGTGGTGCGGCTCGGGCAGGGCGTCGACGCGACCGGCGCATTCGTGCCCGAGGCGATCGAGCGCACCCGGGTGGCCTTGGTGGAGTACGCGGAGATCATCCGCAAGACCGGGGCCACCGCTGTGCGCATGGTTGCCACCTCGGCCACACGGGATGCGTCCAACCGGGAGGATTTCTTCTCGATGGTGCGTGAGGTACTCGGCGAGGTCATCCCCGGTGCCGAGGCCGAGGTGATCACCGGCGACGAAGAGGCGCGGTTGTCCTTCGCCGGTGCGGTCGGTGAACTCGATTCTGCGGCAGGGCCATTTCTCGTAGTCGATCTGGGTGGCGGCTCCACCGAGCTCGTACTGGGCGATGCAAAAGGTGTGAAGTCTGCGTTCTCTGCGAACATCGGCTGTGTGCGCCTGACCGAGAGGTTCCTGCATTCCGACCCACCCACCGCGGACGAAATCAACGGTGCGCGTGAATATGCCCGCGAGAAACTGGCGGAGGCATTCGAGGAAGTATCGATCGGCGACGCATCGAGCTGGGTGGGCGTGGCCGGGACGATGACCACCATCGCCGCCATCGCCAAAGAGCTACCCGAGTACGACGCCGATGCCGTGCACTTGTCCCGTGTGCCCTTCTCGGAGTTGTTCGATGTATGCGAGGACCTGATCGGGATGACGCACACGCAGCGAAGTGCGTTGGGGCCCATGCACCCCGGACGGGTCGACGTCATCGGCGGCGGCGCCATTGTGTGCAGTGTGTTGGCCGAGGAATTCGAACGACGCGGTGCCGTAAGCTCTTTGACGGTCAGTGAGCACGACATCCTCGACGGTATTGCGATGTCGATCAAAATCTGACCTGCAGTACGGCCCCTATAGCCCAATTGGCAGAGGCAGCGGACTTAAAATCCGCACAGTGTCGGTTCGAGTCCGACTGGGGGCACCACAGTCCATATGGATCCAGATTTCTGGACCAGGACAGTGCTTTTCGGGTGGTAGCGTGGACTTCGACGGCCTACAACGGATTTGAGTGGACAACCGAGACAGCGGATTTCAGATCCGCGGAGTTTGGCCTCTTCTCTCGGTGAGCTCGATATTTTTCCCAGGTCAGGAGCTTGACGTGACCCGTCGTTTTTGTTCGGTGTCACGACGGTGTCACAACTCCGGCGCACGAGTCCATTTCCCACGCATCGACCACCGCCCTCTACACCTCGGTCTCCTCCGACTTCCGCACCCGCACAATGCGTACCGTCCTCGACAACAGCATCGAGCGAGCACTTGCACTGCCTGATCCCGGAGCCGGCACATGACCCGTAAACGCCAACTCGACTTCCACTGGAAGCTCCGCCAACAAATGGCCGCCCACGGCATGTGGAAGACCACCCAACTTGCACCGCTGCTGCGCGAGCGCGGCATCGACCTCTCCGCGGCACAGATCTACCGGCTCGTCACCGACAAACCCGAACGCCTGTCCATGAAAGTGCTTGTTGCGCTGTGCGACATCTTCGACTGCACACCCAACGACCTGATCACACCCGAAGCAATCAGCAACCGCGGAGCCCAAGCCGCCGGCGACACGTCTACGCGGAACGTGACCAGCCTGAACCCGGACCTTCGACCCGAACGGGCCCGCATCACGGATCCCGATTCGTGAGCGGCGCTCGTAAACCCCGCCGGCGCAGTCAATCACCCGATGCGGGCAGACATCACGCCTGTGCACGGTGCAAGGATCACTACCCCACTGCCGCGCACTGGCCCGACGGTCCGGTCTGCACCTACTGCTACCAGGCTGCCAAACGTACCGAGGGCACATGCACGGCGTGCGGGCACATCGGAATTGTCCCCGGCCTGGACGAAGACCACATGCCCTTGTGTGTGCGTTGCGGCGGATTACCGTTGGATCTGACGTGCGACCGGTGCGGCACCGAGACCTGGTTGGCGAAAGCGAACACCTGCTGGCGGTGCCTGCTCGATGACATCGTCCGCGACCTACTCTCCGGCCGGGACGGAGTCATCCGCGAGTCGTTGGAGCCGCTGGCAACCGCCATCGTCGCGATGCCCAGGGCGAACAGCGGCGTCACCTAGATTCGCGGAAACCCCACGGTCCGGGAATTACTCGCCGCGCTGGGCGACGGGTCAGTGGATCCGACACACGACGCCCTCGACGCGCTACCCCGCACACGCACCGTGGAGTACCTCCGAGCATTGATGGTCGAACACTCTGTCCTGCCCCCGCGGGACCGACTGCTCACCACCTACGAACAATGGCTCCGTGACAAACTCGCAACCACCGTCGACGACGACTCGAGGAAGATCATCGAACGGTTCGGGCGGTGGCACCACCTCCGGAAGCTACGCGAACACGCTGAGACAGGTCCAGTAGGTACCGGACCATTCCTGCGAGCGAAACAATCCACGACAGTGGCGATTTCGTTCCTCAACTGGCTGAACGAGCGTGGGACTGCGCTGAACGAATGCAGCCAACACGATATCGATGCCTGGTACGCAGGTGGCCGCTCCACCCGCCAACACGCGGAACGATTCCTCTACTGGGCACGATCGAACAAGCTCACACCCCAACTATCGATTCCCCGCCACACAACGGGCACATACGAGCTGGTCGGCGAGGACGAGCGCCTGCACATCATCCGCGCCCTGTTGCTGCAAGACGACCTCCCCGCCGTCCACCGCGTCGCAGGATGCCTACTCACCCTCTACGGCCAATCGATCACACGCATCGTGGCCCTGACCATCGACGACGTCCGAGCCACAAACAGTGCTGTCAGCGTCAAGCTCGCCGACACCTGGGTCGACCGACCCGACCCGATCTCGCACCTCCTGCGTGAACACCTGGCAAAGCGACCCAACACCAGTACCGCCAGCAACGCGGCCTTGAGGTGGCTATTTCCCGGCCGTATGCCCGGCGAGCACCTCGACCGGCAGACGGTCATCGATGCACTCCGCCACGCCGGCATCCCCACCCGCGCCGTTCGCAACAGCACCTGGCAGCAACTCGTCCGGCAAGCGCCACCACAGGTCTTTTCCCACCGGCTGGCGGTGTCAAAACAATATCCACATCCAGCATCCAATTGCCACACCAAAGAGCACCTCGTAACGGGTTATTAGCTCAAGTAATAGGCATGCATGCCGCGGAAACGGAGGATTAACAAGCAATTGCCTCGCATGTCGGATACTATTTCAAGGAATCGGCAGCTCAGCGGCTAATCAAATGATTATCTCGACGAGTATAAGTAGAAGCTTCAATTTAGTTTGCTTGCGTTCGAGTGGACGTCGAGGTGCGATCGCTGCAATAGTCGGAGCATGTCGAATGAGAACTCCCCCGAGCTGGAGGCGGCCATCACCGCCGGCTACGAAGCACGAGACCGCGCGAACATGGGCCCAACCATTGAGTACTTCGCAGCACTTCTCGAAGCCAACCCTGGAAACGCGGCAGTGCTGTACGAATTAGCCGGGTCGTACGACACGGCGGGACAGGAGGATACGGCAGAGAAGTACTACCTAGAAGCCTTCGATGCAGGGCTATCCGGGGATCGGCACCGAAGAGCGCTCCTGCAGTACGGCAGCACATTGCGAAACCTCGGACGATTTCACGAATCCTTGACCGTGTTCACCGACGCCCGCCACCAGTACCCGGAGTCCGACTCGCTTCGGGTGTTCCACATGTTATCCCTGCACGCATCCGGACAAACCAATTCTGCTCTGGCAGAGGCACTGTCGATGATCGTGGACCGGGTCGACTCATCCGAGATGAAGCGCTACGAGGCGGCTCTTCGCGGGAACGCGGAATACATAGCGTCACTTGACGAGTGATGAGCCACCGGCAGTCACCCTCCACTATCGGATCGGTGCCGGTACTAGATCGCATGCGGACGACGTGGTGCGCAATCGTGAATCGCAAGCGAGGTGCATCCGTGAAACACAATGATTTCGAGAATTATTCGCGTTCCTCCGCTGTTGAGGTTGTGCGACGGCACGTCGGAGGACGAGAGGGGCGACGGTTGAAGAACGACATAGTCAAGGAGGCATCGATGTCGGGTGACGTCAAAGTTCCAGACGCGGTTGATTCGCTGACCCAAAGTTCACCAACCCACACCCCGTCCGGCCTAGCATGCCAGTCCGAACTCTTTGTCGGACTGAATATACTAATGGTGCGCGGTGCGGACACGATGCCCGGCAGCTCATCCTTCTGATCGTGGACGGCAAAGGCTCCTGTAAGAATGTCCGCATCATGTTTACAAATGCTCTCGGCGCACGGTGGGACCGGCGGGTTAATCAAACACCACAGCTCGTCACAGAACCGAACCCGAGGGGCAATAGCGTCAGCGCCACAGCGACTGGATCCCGACTAACGCTTCAAAAGAAGGCCAGATGACGCGCGTCCACGCGTCCACCGCTGGTTTTGACTCTGCGTTTCAGGACCGGAGGGGGCGGGGGAGCAGGGGCGATCATGCCTAGTCTCGACCCGGCGCGGCAAACCACTTCCGCTCGAACTCAGGACCGTTCGCGGGCGCGGGCCCGGCCGAGCGCCATATCACGGTTGCTCCATTCAGATTCCCACACCGCTGACCCCGGTTTCGGCGCGGCCAACGCCCGGTCAGTCAATCGATCGAGAAGTTGATCGAGCCTGTCGGACAAAACTTCTGCCAGCTCGTCGAGCACACGGTCAGGCACTGCAGCCACATCGACGGACTCGTACTCGCTCACACGCGACACCATAGAACCTCTCACCGACATGCTGGCGTTGGCTCGGCGACGGTCGAACGTGCTGTGGGCGATGCTGCGTGGCGGAACGCCGTATCGGCCGGGGTCGTCGCCCTCAACAGGCGGGTGCTGTGCATCCGTTGCCGCTTAGTGTGGCGCGCGGCCCCGCCGTTTCGAGGCCCGATTTTCCCGCCCACAGGCTCGTAATTCGAGTACGGTCACTCCGAAATGGATGAGCGATCCGCTGGAGCGCGGGCTCCGGCGGCCGCTGCGTCTTCGATGGAGGACTTCGGACTCCGTCGACTCAGGGCGACGCCACCGAGACACAGGGCTCCGCCGATGAGACCGAGCACGGTCGGCACCTCTCCGAGAAAGATCCACGACAAGAAAATGGTGATGGCAGGCACTGTGAGGCTGGTGGCCGCCATTTTCCCGGCGTCGGTCCGGGTCAGGGCATACGCCCAGGTGGTGAACGCGATCGCTGTCGGGCCGAGACCGAGAAACACGACCCCGGCGATCGAGCCCACCGGTGCATCGGCGATCTCCCTGACTGCCTGTGGCGCGAACGGAATGGTCGCGACGAGACCGGCCATACATCCCACCCAGGTCGCGGTGATCGCGTCGACGGTTCTCAACGCGACCTTCTGCATCAGTACACCCGCCGCGTACAGCACTGCGGTGACCAGTCCGAGAACCACCCCGATCAGGTCATTGGTGCCGCCGCGGCTGCCACCCGCGGCGATCAGCAGGACCCCGGCGAAGGCGATCACCATGCCGACGACCAGTGGCCTCGGGAAGCCCTCGGCCATGAACAGCCCGGCGAAGACAGCGACCAGGATCGGCGCAAAGTTGACCAGGAGTGCAGCGGTTCCCGCGTCGAGATGACGTTCAGCCCAGTTGAGGAGCACCGTGTACCCACCGAACCACAGCAGCCCGTAGCCGATCACCAGTCCCAGAGCCCGACCCCTCGGGATCGCACGGCGATACCGAAGCGCGAACACCGACAGTCCGAGGAGACCCACCGACAGCCGACCGAACGCCATCGCACCAGGGGAGAAGTGTTCGCCGACCGACCGGATGACCACGAACGCCGACGACCACAGCAAGACCGTGACGATCGCTGCAATCACGGCTGGCGCTGGAAGGGCGATCCGACCTGTCATACCTCTGGCTAATCCGCGTCGGTAGCTCATGGGGTTCAGGGTCTCGCGGCCACACCGATAAGCACAAGCAGTTTGTTCTTCACGACACTTCAGTCGCACTGTAGTATCACGACTGTGATCGACGTTCATCGCCTTCGTGTGCTCCGCGCTGTCGTCGCTGATGGATCCATCGCCGGAGCTGCGTCAGGACTCGGATACACCCCGTCTGCCATCAGTCAGCACCTCACGGCTCTTCAGCGCGAAACGGGCCTCGTACTTGTGGAAAAGAGGGGGCGAGGCCTTGTCCCCACCACCGCCGGACGCATCCTCGCCGATCGGAGCTCGCTGGTCTTCGAACGTCTTGCCGACCTCGACGCACTGGTCGGAGATCTCCGCAACGGCAGGGTGGGGACGCTGGCGATCAGCTATTTTTCATCGGCGGGCGCCGCATGGGTCCCACCCATCGTCGCGTCGTTGACGCGCGAGTTCCCCCGCCTCCGCCTCGACCTACGGCTGATCGAACTGCGTGATGAGTCGTCGAGTCCACCTGATGTGGAGATCTATGTCGAAGGTGCAGAATCGACGAACCTGACCGGCTACCAGTCGTTCCGATTGCTGTCCGAGCCCTACTTCGCGGTGGTACCGCTGACGAATCATCTTGCCGACAGGACGTCGGTGGAACTACTCGAGCTCCGCGACGAGGAGTGGGTCGACAACGACGTCGCACGCGGACCTTGCCGGAAAGTGGTGCTAGATGCCTGCGCCGCAGCGGGTTTCACTCCGCGCTTCGGCGTAGAGACGCACGACTATCCCACCGCGATCCGATTCGTGGCCGAGGGGGTCGGGATCACAGTGTTGCCCCGGCTCGGACTCGACGTGCTACCCGTCTCGGTCGTCGCCGTCCCGATAACGAACCCCACCCCAACCCGGCACATTGCGGTGCGAGTGCGCGACGTGATTGCCGACAATCCGGCTGTGGTGCGGATGGTCGACCTGCTCCGACTCCGGGTGAACGGCCCGACGCCTATCGAGATCGGTTCTTAGCCAAGTGGTACGAACGCGGGGTCGATTCGCCGTGGGCTGGATGCGAGTTGCAGTGATCGGATTTCGTTTCGGCGTCACGCTTGACCACATGAGGGCGCGGCAGTCGAACGCATGAAAGTGCTGCTCAAGAACTAGTAGTGCGGGAATCGAAGTCCTGGCGGGCACGCGCGACACTGTCCATATTTTCGTCGGCCCATTTCTTCAGTTGTAGGAACACTCCGACCAATGAGATTCCTAGACCGGTCAACTCGTACTCCACGGTGAGCGGGACCGTCGGGGTGACAGTGCGTGTGATCAGACCATCGCGTTCCAGGTTGCGCAGAGTCTGCGTGAGCATTTTTTGACTGACGCCGGTGATCCGTCGGGCCAGCGCGGAGTGGCGAGCTCTGCCGTCCATCAGCGCACACAACACGAGCGTCACCCACTTGTCGGCCAGCCGAGACAGGAGCTGTCGGCTGGTGCATGTGACGAGGAACGAATCGTGCTCGGACACAGTCGCATCTACGGTCAGCATGTTGTCGTGCATCTTGCACGCACCTTTCTCTCGAGTCAGCGAGCTAGGGCACTTTCAGGTACCTACTTCCGATTCGTGCCTAGGTCGGTCAGAGTAGCTGAGTCCCGCATCCGCATCGACGACCAATCAGGAGCCTCGTGGCAGACCACGTCCTGAACACCCAAGAACTCGACAATCGACCATGCACTGGTGTGATGTCACCGGTGCGGGCATGGATCGCCGTCACAGTTCTCGCGGCGGCAGTGTTCGCAGTCACCGCGACGGAGATGTTGCCTATCGGGGTGCTTACTTCGATCTCCGACGACTTGAGGGTCAGTGTCGGCACCGCGGGTCTCTCTGTGACTCTCTACGGCATCGTGGCAGGACTGTTCGCTCCACTGATGACGAGATGGACGCGCGGCGTAGACCGCCGAACGGTGGTACTGGTCATCATCACGGTCTTCATTCTCGGAAACGGTGCGACCGCTCTGGTGACCACCAACGCGCAGTTCCTGGCGGTACGGTTCGTGGTTGGCATCGCGCATGGGTTGATGTGGTCGATAGTCGCTGCGGTGGCCGTGCGGCTGGTGTCACCGCCGCAGCGGGTGCGGGCGACTGCGGTGACCTTTTCGGGTATTTCCCTGGCGCTTGTCTTCGGTGTGCCGGCGGGCACCTGGCTAGGGGAGTGGGTGGGGTGGCGGGGTGCGTTCGCCGCGCTCGCCGGGCTGACGGCAGTGACCGCGTTCGCAGTGATCGCAGCAATGCCGGCCATGCCTGCATTGCGCCTTACTGGATCGAGGAGCTTGCGGGCTGTGCTGCGGCACAGTGGAATCAAGCGGATTCTCTTGGTCACCGGGGCTGTGGTGATCGGGAACTACGCAGCCTACACCTATATCGCGCCCTACCTCTTCGATAGTGTGGGTGCCTCCTCGTATCTTGTTGGTGTATGTCTGCTGGTCTATGGGGTTGCCGGTGTCCTAGGGAATGCGATGGTCGGAGTCGTACCAATACGCTCTCGCGTGATGCTGTTGAGCGGTGCAGGCATCGTCGCCGTGACGCTGCTGATTCTGACTGCGCCGGTAGGCAAATACGGTGTGATCGTGCTGGTCGGCGTGTGGGGACTGTCCTACTCGGCGCTACCGGTGCTCTTGCAGACCAGCGTGTTCGACGCTGCCCCGTATCTTCGTGAGGCAGCGACGTCGTTGTACGTGCTGGTTTTCAACGTCTCGATCGCAGGCGGAGCATTGGTCGGCGCACTCGGCGTCGACCAATTGGGACCACTTGCGCCGATGGCATTCGGTGCGGCGTTCTGCGCCCTCGGTGTCGCGGCATCTGTGGGTATCCGTGGTGGGGTGGCTGTAGAGGGGAATCCCCGATGACCGGCTCGGCGCGATACCGCTAGAGATCCAGCAAGAGTGCCCGGTGATCGGAGACTTCGGGTTCGACGACTATCCCGAACTTGTGCACAACCGCCGTAGACGACACCAGCGCGTACCTCGCATTGCGTACCGGTTTGGTGTAACTCGATGCCCGAGTGTCGGCGTCGCCGACGAGGTCGACCATCCCGTGTTCTTGCAACACTTGAAGGTCGTGCTCGACGGCAGAAGGTTCAGATCGCCACAGAGAACTACGGTATCGCTTGTGGCAGAGGATTTCTCGACGATCGAACCTAGTCTTAGGGCTTGCTCCGCGCGGGCGGGAGCATCCAGTTTGCCCGCCGGATCACGAAGGTCGTGTAGCTGGATTACGGATATTGTCTTCGCTCCGAGGCGGTCCCGGGCCACGCTCCGTTGGCAGCGAATTGCTTTGCGGTCCAACGCAACACGAATGGCAGGCCAGTCATGGCTCCGATGAAGTGGTCGCCTGCCACGGGCTCGTAGTGCACGCAGGCGCCCTTGCTGCGCCACTGCTCGATCAGAGCTGTGACCCCGGCTTCGGGGATGAAGCGGTCGCCGATCATCTTGCTCGCGGAACCGTGGAAGAACGCGACCGGTGCCGACGGCGCGTCGGTCCCTGGGAGGTTCGCGGCGATCACCCGCCGCGCGATGTCGGAGTCGAACGGGTCGGGCTCGGACGCCAAGTCCTCGATTCGCATGCGGGCCAACCCGCCCAAGGCGAGGGGGAGGACGGACATGTCCTTGACCCAGGACGCCAACAGCAGCGCCTTCGGGCCGAACAACTCCACCATCTCCGGGTGCTCACGCGCGAGACCCATGCTCGCCGCGCCCAGCAGGCCGGCCGCGACGGTGCCGTTCATGGTGTCCAGCAGCATCGAGAAGTCGGTGGGTGTTCCACCGGCGACGGCACCTGCCAACCTCAGGTCCGGTGCGTACCTCGGCTGCAGTTGCGCGGTCCACGTGGTGGCGATCGCGCCGCCGCTGTAGCCGTAGGCCACTACCGGGCTGTCGGCGAGTTCAGGGGCGACGACCGTCATCCCGCGCAGCGAGTCCAGGACGGCATGCCCGGCCATCGTGCCTTCGGAGTAAGACATCCTCGGGCCTTGGTGATCGGCGACGAGGACGGCGTATCCGCGGGCGAGCCAGAGCGGCATCACCGGCGGGAGGTCGGCACCGACACCGTGCACGAGTCGGTACGACGGCGTGCTCTTGGCTCCGAGAGAATCGATGGCCACGTTGTGGGCGACGACGGGCCGCGGTCCGCGCCCGGTCCACGGCCGCTTCGGGATCAGCAGCGAGGCGGTGACGCCGGCGGGGAGACCGCGCGCGTCGGTCGATCGCACCATGAACTGCTGCAGGGTGGTTCGCGGCCGGGGCACCAGACCGCGGGTCGTGCGCTGCCGGATCACCGCACCGGGATCGAGGTCCTCGATGCCGGGAGGGGTGAGGAAGAAATCGTCGTTGTGGATCGGGGTCGGAAGGATCGCGGCATGGGGATCGTCCGGAGGTTCCAGGGGCAGTCGTCGAGTCAATACGCGATCGAGCACACCGAACAGAGTCATGATCCCCCGATATTCTTCTCCAGCCGTACCGATCCCCGCGGTCACCTTACAGTGCGAGGCGGTCGGTGAACGTAGGAAATGGAGACGTCCCCGCGTTGGTGCAACGCGGGGACGTCTCCCATATCGAGCAGGTTCCGTGGCCGCGTCCCTTCGACGACGTGGCGCGGATCGGGTTGTCGGCCGTTACCCCGTCATGTGCGAGCTTCTCGATAGCGGATCGGGTTTCTCGAGGCGGAAGTGGTCGGCTCCGACGGCAGTCGAGGATTCAGTGGAGTGCACGGTCAGCTCCACTGTCCGATCAGAGTTCTGTCCGAGCAGAGCTCGGTGGTTCAGTCGCTGGTCGCCTGAGGTTCGAGTCTGACGGGTGCACTTTCTGCATGCGTGGTGGGTGCGAAATCAGAGACATGATATTTGCCGTATCGATGGAACAGTACGACCATAGTTCCAGTCAGTACCGCTGGTATGAGCGAGATCTGAAGGACGCTGGACGGAGAGAGGCCTTTGTTGATCAGTGCTCCGCCCACGAGTGGCGCAATGATCGCGCCGATCCGACTGAATCCTGCGGCCCACCCGATGCCGGTCGCCCGCAATGACGGTGGATAGGTTTGGGCGACCACAGCCGTTATGGCGGTGCCAGTGCCGATGATTCCGGCTCCGAGCAGCAAACAGACGGCGATTACCGTGTTCGAGGATGCCGATGACCCGCCTGCCAGAATGGCAATGAGAGTGTACGTGGCGCCGATCTGCAACAGGATCCCCAGAAGGAGCGCGCCGATGCCCAGTCGGCTCCTGTCCATGGTGAGCCCGAGAAGTATGCCGCCGGCGATGCCGCCGAAAGTCGTGACCGAGGTGGCAAAGATCGCAGTGGATTCGGCGATTCCGGAGAGTACGAGAAGAGTCGTCAACCAACTGAACACGAAATACGAACCGGTGATACTCAGTAGCAGCATCGCCCACACCAAGATTGTCGATGTTCGTCGACCATCGCGAAAGAGGTTCCGTACGCCGGTCAACGAGTCTTGTTCGGGCGATCGGGCGGCGTACACGTCGGACGCGGTGTAGCCGCCGTCGGGCTTGATCTTGTTCAGGATGCGCGCGATGTCGTGCGTTTTGCCTCGTGCTGCATACATTTCCAGCGAGTCTGGCAGGAATGCCCACACTGCAATGAGAACCAGCAGTGGGATCGCACCGGCGACTATGAAGATCGACCTGACTCCGAATCCTGGTACGAGTACGCCTGCGATAATTCCGCAGATTGCCCCTCCCAGTGCCATGCCGGTGGCGATGACCGTGACGACGGTTGCTTTGAACTTCCCGGGGGCGAACTCGGATCCCAATGCGAATAGATTGGGGGATGCAGTTCCAATTCCCACTCCGGAAATGAATCGACATATCACCAGAGTCAGCAGTCCTGGTGCAAATCCGGCGGCCACTGTCGATGCTCCGAAAAGGATGATGCCGACGGTGATCAACGCTTTCCTGCCGAACCTGTCGGCCATCGGGGCGATCAGGACGGAGGCGATGATCTCACCGATGATCGCAGCTACGATCACGACCGAAAAAGAACCTGGTGACACGTCCCATAGTTCCGACAGTCCCGGAATTGCATACCCGACGGAAAGAGAATTGAGACCATCGGATATCGCAAGAGCTAGGCACAGAACAACAATTCGTTTCTGAACATTCGAAAAACTCGAACGTTCGATTTCTTGTGTCACATTGATTGACGTCGAACTCACGGATTCTCCCGGTGATCTACTCAAGGAACGGTGGATGGTGATGGATAGGCAGCGGTGTGCGCCTGGGCGATGAATGCGTGCAGAGGGCACGGCGCGGGCGGACGCTGGCAGGGCATCGACACCTGGAGCGGCGGCCGGGCGATTCGTCTTCGATCGAGGAGTTCCTGAACCACGATCGACGGATCAGGTTCAGGAACTCCCGGTGAGTTCAGTTGGGGCGTTGGTGGATCCGGCGATCGGGGCTAGCAGAATTCGACGTCGGGCCGTGGCCCGGCCCCAGGTGTCCCGATTACCTGCAGTTGGGTGTACTCCTCGAGTCCCCACAGTCCGTTCTCGACTCCGAATCCACTCGACTTGTGGCCGAGGAAGGGAAGATCGGGTCGTGCACCGAACCCGTGCTGGTTCACGCTCACCATCCCGGCCTGAAGACGGGACACGATCGCGGAATTCTGTTCGAGGTCCGGACCCCAAACGGATGCGCTCAGGCCGAAGTCCGTTCGATTCGCCCGCCTGATGCCGTCTTCGATGTCGTCGTACGCAACGACCGGTATGAGTGGCCCGAACTGTTCCTCGTCGACGATCGCCGAACCGTCGTCGACGTTGTCGAGGACGGTGGGCGGTACGAAGAATCCGGGCCCGTCGATCGGTGCGCCGCCCGAGGCAGCGCGTGCGCCTTCCGACAGTGCTCGGTTCAACAGCCCCACGACACGGTCGTATTGCGGCCTAGTCGATACCGGACCGAGTTGAACGTCGTCCTCGAAAGGTCCTCCGACTTTCGTCGACGTGGCAATCGAGGCGAGGGCATCCACCAGATCAGCGTGCTGGCTGCGATGTACGTATATCCGCTTGACATCGCCACAGATCTGACCGTTGTTCATCAAACTTGCCCAGAACAGCGGCGACGCAATGGCCGCGATGTCCGCACCGGGGAGGATGAGCGCTGGGTCGTTGCCGCCCATCTCCAGGGTGAAGTGTTTGAGCCCGCCCGCGGCCGCTGTCGCGATCTGGGTTCCTGCGCGCGTCGACCCGGTGAAGGTGATCTTGCGGGGTGTGCGATGCGAGGTCAGGAGTTCACCGAGAGGGTCGGGGCCGGTCACGACATTGAGTACGCCGGGGGGAAGTAGCGGCGAGATCCGGCTCGCCAGAGCCAACGAAGACAGTGGGGTGAACGGGGATGGCTTGAGAACAACTGTGTTTCCCGCGCGCAGTGCGGGTGAAATCGCCCAGGCCAATTGAATGATGGGAGTGTTCCACGGCTTGATCGCGGCGACGACTCCGAGCGGACGCCGTGCCACGGTCGCTCGGTACCCCTCGGAATCGGAGGTCTCCTGCACCTCGACATCGAGGTCCGCGTAGTACCGCATCCACAGCGCACCCAACCGAAATTCCCATCGCGAATCCTCGTGTGGTTTACCTGTCTCGAGAGACAGGATGCGCCCGAGTTCGTCCGCGGCGCTCTCGGTCACGTCGGCGATCGCATGTAAAGCGGCCCGCCTGGCCTTCGAGTCAGCGCTCCACGCAGGGAACGCGGCCTCGGCGGACGAGAACGCGAAGTCGACCTCCGCCGATCCAGCCGCCGGGGCCTGCGCGAAGACTGCACCGGTGCTGGGATCGACCACGTCGAATTCACTTGGGACAGATACCTGTTCACCAGCGATAGTTAGTTTGTACTGCGAGGCCATGTGGGTTCCCTTCGAGTGATTACGTGCGGGCAGCTCACACTGTGTGGCTGCTGCGTTGCTGCTGGAGAGCGTGAGCGGAACGGGTCGGCCGCGACGGTCAACGTTGCGCGGTGAGAAGTGGATCCGATCGGTTCGCCGCAGAACCGGGAGCGATCTTTCTCAACGGTGCCAGTGCCGACTCGGCACCGGCGCGAAGCATCATCAGATCTCCGTCGACGGTCCCGTAGTCGCCGTGATCGAATCCGTACCCGAGAGGCGATCCCAGATGGACATCGGCCCGGCGGGCTCGCACCACTGATTCGTCCCAGATTCTGATCAATTGGTCGGCGTCGGCGTACATGTCGATTCCGAGATCCTGAGACAGGTCGGCCAGTCCGAAGAAGATGAAGTCGATGCCGTCGACAGCTGCTATCTCGTCGAGGTTTTCGATGCCCTCGGCCGTCTCGACCAATGGAATGATCAGTACGTTTTCATTGGACGAAGCCTTGTGTGCGTGCCAGCCATCGTGTGCCCATCGAGCGGCTTCGGTTGCCTGGCACATGCCCCGTCCGCCGGCGACGTATCGGCTTGCGAGCACAGCGCGGCGGGCGTCGTCGGCTGTGGCGATCTTGGGCACCACGATTCCGTGGGCACCGATGTCCAGGGTGGACTGGATCAGCGTCGCCGAGTTTTCGAGAACCCGAACGATCGGTATCACTCCGTTCGCTTCGGCCGCGCGTATGTGATTGAGCGTCGACGTCACGTCGTTGGGGCCGTGCTCGCGGTCGATGATGACGAAGTCGTAACCGACATTGCCGAAAATTGCGGTCGTTGCCGCGTCTGTGGACATGACGAAAGCGCCCACTGGCAGTTCGCCATTGTCGATCATCGAGATCAAACGACTGCGTGCTTGTATACGAGGCATTGGGGTCCTTGAGGCGGTGTGTGGGCGTTTCGGGATGTAAAACGTCAGCCCGGGTTCGTGGAGACACCGCAGGTGGATAGTGACCACGATCACGTTCTACTGCTTCAGTACACGACGCGCTTGATCAAATGTCCAATGCATCTCTCGGCCGCTACGTATAGCAACGGTGCATATTGGTAAGTCCTATTGGATGCCCGCCATCAATTCGTCCACCAGCTCTTTCAGGCGTTGCAGAGCCGAACGCGCCACGGGGGACATGCCGATTCCCTCGAGGCAGTACATGTCGACCTGATGTAGCTCGTGCTGGGGCGCAAACTCCACGGGGATGGCTGTCAATCCAGTGCTCTCGCGAACATGAGGAGAGATGAGAACAGCATCGCTGGACGCGGCGATGCGCGCGAGAATGTCGTAGTTGTCCAGCCGCAGCGTCGCGCGCACAGCCGCAACCTGGTCGGAGGGCAGTCGTGACAACGAGTCGTTCCACGCAGTACCGGCGATGCGGGGATAGGACTTCAGATCTTCGATTGGAATCGAACTGCGTTCGAGCAGTGGGTGTCCTTGCCGAACGTAGAACCGAGGGGGAGTGTACGCGAATGGGGTGTGTAGGACCCGGCTCGAAGTTCGTTGACCGAACGACTGTCCGATGTAGAACTCGAGCTCGCCGTTGAGCAGCCGTGGATACATCACCGACGTCGCGTCGATCACGACCGTCGCATCGAGCCCCGGATATTGTGCGTGCAGATGATCGAGCAGACGATCGAGTGTCGCACTTGCCAGCATCGGCCCCAGTCCGAAGGCCAAGGTCGGATGCCGTTCGTGAGTCCGGCCGGTCAGTTCTCGCTCCATCGAGTCGCCCATGTTGAGAAGCTGGTCGGCGAACCGCAGCACCTGATGCCCGCTCTGAGTCAGCTGAATTCCAAGTCTGCCTCGCTGCCGTTCCAGCAATTGGACGCCGTATTGCTTCTCGAGTGCCTGGATGCTTCGACTCAGCGACGGTTGCGTCAGATTCAACTCCGCCGCGGCGCTGTTGAAGCTTCCGGTTCGTGCCAACGTTCTGAAGTGATGCAGTTTGTGCATGTCGAACATGGCGACTCCCTCTGCTGAACATTCATGTGATGCATATATAACACCTCAAATGTTCATTGGACAGACTTCAGCGATGTCGGTCTACTCGTAACAGCGCTCGGACTTGTGTCCGGGAACACACCGTTAGGAGTTTCGATGGACTGGACGACAGTCGACAACAGCCTGCTCGACCCGAACTGGTACACCTCGCCGGGATATCACGACGCCTTCGCTCGGATGCGAGACGAGGATCCGCTGCACTGGACCCAGGACGATCGATATGGGAAGCACTACTGGTCGCTGACCAGGTACGACGACGTCAAGAATTACCTTCTGGACCACGAGCGATTGAGCTCCAGATGGGACACCAGAGTCCCCCGAACTCCGAAACGACTGACCCCCGAAGAACGTCACGAACGCGGCTTCGACATCGGAGTGGCGTTCAACGACAATCCAATTCACGATATGTACCGTCGCCCGATCAACAAGCACTTCAGCGTTCCTGCGATCGGAAAACTGGGCCACGACGTCCACTCCATCGTCGACGAGATACTGATCGAAGTAGCCGAACGTGGCAGTTGCGATTTCGTCGAGGACATCGCCGCCGAGCTGCCCGTGAAAGTCATTCTGAGGATGCTGGGTGTTCCGGAGAACGACTGGCCGATGCTGCGCGAAGCGTGCTGGCAGTGGCTGGCTGCTGCGGATCCGCGGTTCATCATCGACAACGACCAGGTGAAAACCTCCCTCGTCGGGCTACGCAGACTCCAGGAGTACTGCACCGAACTCGCGCTGGAGCGCAGGCGACACCCCCGCGACGATTTCGCCACGGTGATCGGGAATGTGGAGATCGACGGCGACAAGCTCAGCGTGCACGAGATGAAGACCTGGTTCGTCACCATGATCGGCGGCGGCCTCGAAACCACTCGCAACGCGGCCGCTGTCGGAATCTGGCAGTTCTTGAAAAACCCCGGTCAACGTGAGCTACTGCTGGCCGATCCGACACGTGTCAAAGGTGCCGTCGAAGAGGTGCTCAGATGGGGCACGCCGGCAAAGAATCGCCTGCGTATAGCCACCCAGGACATAGAACTGCACGGCAAGACCATCCGAACCGGAGATTGGGTTGTGGGGTTTCTCGCCGCGGCCAACAAAGACGAGCGGGAATTTGTCGACCCCCATCGATTCGACATACTCCGCAGCCCGAACCGGCACCTCTCGCTGGGTGAGGGTATTCACCTGTGCCTGGGCCGGGCGCTGGCCCGCCTGGAGTTGTCAGCGTTGATTCCGAAGGTGCTCCGCGCATTTCCCGATCTCGAAACCACAGCAGAACCCACGTGGATCGCAGACACCAGTGTCACCGGCTTCACATCCATGCCTGTTCGATATGCACCCGTCGACGCAACGACGATCAGTGGAAAGGCCTACGCATGACCAAGATTCGATTCTCGGTAGACGATCGAGAGATCGTGGTCGACGGTGACCCCGGCCGTGACCTCATGCACCTGGCGCTCGACGCAGGAGTAGACCGCATCATCGGTGAATGTGGTGGCGAAATGTCCTGCGGTACCTGCCATGTGCATGTGCGAGCTCCATGGAAAGAGCTACTGGTGGCACCGTCCGTGGACGAACGAGAACTGCTCGACATGATCGAGGGCTCCGATTCCGAGTCCAGACTCGCGTGCCAACTCAAATGCCGCGCGGGACTCGACGAGATCGTCGTCGAGGTCGCGAAATGACCGACACCTACGACGTACTGATCGTGGGAGGTGGACACGCAGGAGCCCAGGCCGCATCACTTCTTCGGGAACGGGGGTTCGAGGGGAGCCTGGCGATCGTCTCGGCCGAGAGCGGCTACCCGTACGAACGCCCGCCGCTGTCCAAGGCGTTCCTCGTGGGCGAGCGCACAGGGGATGACATCGCCCTACGTTCGCCTCGGTACTGGCGCGATCACGAAGTGTCGCTGCTCGATTCGCGCAGCGTGACACGTGTGGACTCGATCGGTCGATCGGTCACCCTCGACGACGGGTGTCGCCTGGGCTATCGCACGATGATCTGGGCTACAGGAGGCACTCCACGATTGCTTCCTGGAACCGAGAGCACGCCCGGAGTGCACACCTTCCGCACTCTCGACGACGCAGTCGCCCTCAGAGACATCATGCGGTCGGCCCCTCCGACAGTCATCGTCGGTGGTGGCTTCATCGGCCTCGAAGCCGCAGCCTCCTTTCGGCGCGCGGGAGCCGACGTCACCGTCGTCGAGGCTCAACCACGACTACTTGCGCGGGTGACGAGCGAGCCGGTATCGACCTACTTCTCGAACCTCCACCGTTGCGAAGGCGTCGAACTGCACGTTGCTACCAGCGTCGAGAAGATCACGTCCGAGGACGGTCGATTACGTTCGGTCACACTTACTTCCGGCCACGTGGTGTCCGCATCGGTCATGCTCGTGGGAATCGGACTGATCCCGAATTCTGACGTGCTCGAGCGTGCGGGCGCTCGAGTGTCGAACGGCGTCGATGTCGACGAACGCTGTCGAACCTCGCTCCCCGACGTGTACGCGATCGGCGATGTCGCCAACTTCGTTTCCCCGTACTCGGCCGTCCCATCACGAGTCAGGCTCGAGTCGGTACCCAATACCTCAGCCCACGCAAGAATCGCGGTTGCGGACATCATGAACTCGCCTGCGCCAGCACAGCCAGTGCCGTGGTTCTGGTCTCATCAGTACGAAACGAAACTTCAAACCGCCGGATTGATTCACGGATACGACGGTCGGATTGTGCGCGGCGACGTGGACAGCGGGAAGTTCAGCGTCGTCTATCTGCACGGAAACCGGTTGCTCGGCGTAGATGCCGTCAACCACACGGGGGACTTCCTCGGTGCCAAGACTCTGCTGGGCACCGGTGCCGAGATTCGGATGGACCCGGAACGAATCTCCAACGAACGCCTCAAACTCGCAGAGTGCGTCGCGGCCGCCCAGCCGGTGCCCTGAGATGAGCCCGGCGAGTGATCGCACCGAACTTGTATGGGGTGTCGACGCCGGATTTCTCCAGTACATCGGCGGTCTCCCACACGGTTCGCAGCAGTGTTTCGACGGGTGCACCCCGGTCGGTGGAGAGTTCACATTTCCGCAGCGAGAGGAGTCGAATACGGTTGCGGGAGAGTACTTTTTCGCCGGAGGAATTCGGTTCACGGGACACGACGGTCTGCTCGATCTCGTGATCGCCGAACCTGCTGTTCAGAAACAAGACGGCAGGTGGGTTCTGACGGCCATCGAACCGGCCGACCCGTCTCGTATCTCGGTCAGATCGCCATTGGCCTGGCTTCCAGATCTCGTCACGTCCGTGGAGGGAACCAGCACTCACGGAACCTCGCTCGCGCCCGAACTCACATTCGAGGGGACGTACCTGTTCGGGAACGTCTATCGAACAGGGCACCGTCTCGCCCCTCTGACATTCACCGCCGATGCCACTCGGTTCAACCAACCACCGAAAGACAACAGGAGTACTCCGTGACAAATACCGCTCGCGTCGTCGCCTATCTGGCACCCGAGACGTTCGCCATTCAGGAGATTCCTCTGCCTGATCTCGCCGAGGACGAGATGATCGTGGAGGTCGTTCTGTGCGGTGTCGATGGTTCAGAGCTGCATATGTACAAGGGCGAATTCTCCTGGCTCAACGAGCTCGCCCCGGTTGTCTTCGGCGACGAGATCATCGGCCGGGTCCAGAAGATCGGCAACAAGGCTGCAGCCGATCGAGACCTCGAAGTCGGCGACCTGGTCACTGTGGAATCTCGGTGGCCGTGCGATGGTTGTCGCACCTGCGACCGGGGCCAGTACTACCTGTGCGAACGACGTAACGTCTTCAGCGGCTACGGAACATTGCCCATGTCCGAGAAGCCGGGCCTGTGGGGTGGCTACGCGACCCACGTCTTCGTTCCCGCTCACGCCTTGGTGTACCGCGTGCCGGCGGCACTGTCTGAGCGCACTGCCCTCATCGCATGCTCCCCGCTCGCGAACGGCCTGAGATGGGTCGAGTGCGGAAACACTCGCAGCGGGGATCATGTCACGGTCATCGGCCCAGGTACACAAGGCCTGGCCTGTGCCCTTGCGGCTGTGCGGAAGGGTGCAACGGTCACACTGGTCGGATTGGAATCCGACGCCGACCGTTTGGCGAAGGCCCGCGAGTTCGGCGTCACGAGCACGGTGGCGATCGCCCGCGGCGAAGCCGTCGAGACCACCGTGCACAGAATTCGCGACGCCGGCGGTGAAGTCGACGTCGTAGTGGAAACGGCGGGTTCCGGAAGCGCCAAACAGCTTGCCCTGACTCTTGTTCGCCCCATGGGGACCGTCGTCAATGTTTCCGTCACGACGCCGGCCGAGCAACCCGTGGACTGGCCGTCGCTTCTGCAGCGTGAGATCACTCTGGTGAACCCGTTGTCCCACCCGAATGCCGTCGACGACGCGTTCGCCTTGGCAGTCGAGCTTCTCGAAGAGGGCATCGACATCGGCACCTGGGTAACCGACGTGTATCCGCTCGAAGAAGCGGACACCGCAATTCGGGCCGCCGCCTACCTGCTCGATACCCGACCGGTGAAGGTCGCACTGCGACCATGACTATCAGCAAGTGAGATCCCGATGCGCCGCTCGCAGAAACCAAGTGCAGGTCCTCCACCGCCGGGGGCACGTACCAGTAAGGACGTGTATCGGGGTGGTGAGTTACTCGAGTACGCGATGACGTGGCGGCACTGGGGTGGTGGGCATGCGGAGGAGATTTTCGTCCAGTTCGGAATCTCCTCCGCTCAGTACTTCACAAGACTCGAACTCATCTTGCGGGAGGGCCACTATCGGTGTCCACCTCGAGTTCGGCTCGAGCTCCTGGAGCTGTGTCGACGCAAACTCGAAATACCCGGGTAGCCACAATATTCGAACCGACCCTGTGCGGTCTGTCCGTGCCGGTCGACCGGTGGTACCGGGTCGAGACGCCAGGCCCTGCAGCAACGATCGAACGATATCTCTCTCGATTCCGAATTCACTGATCACTGTCGGGCCGCGGATGGCGTGCTGAATTCATGAGGGGAACGGTGAGAACCAACGCCGTACCTCCGAGTGCCTGATACCAGTGCAGCGACTCGCCGAGGAAGACGATGCCGATGGAAAGTCCGATCGCGGGGGACAGCAATGTCGACATCGATGCTCGCGATGGCCCCCATGCCTGGACCACGTTCAGACTCCACATCACACCGAAACCGGTCCCGATCAAACCCAATATCACGAGGCTTGCCACGACGCTGAGGCTGAATCGCGCCTCGCCCAGCGAAATCCAAGGTGTCGCGGCCAACATGACAACCGTCGCTACGCAGAACTCCAACAATGCCAGAAATGATGCCGAGATCGAGATCTGGTTCAACAGTCTGCGTGTATATGCGAAGCTGAAGCCGATGGACACGGCGGCTGAAAGGCATGCGACACTTCCCCACAAATCCGCACCGCCACTGCCGTTCCATGGCGCGAGCAGGGTCGCTATGCCCGCGATTCCAACCAATAGTCCGATGATTTGGACGACTGACAACTTCTCGACGCGAAACAGGATGGTTGAGAAGAGAACGGCCGCAATCGGTACGAATGACATGTACATCGTTGCCAGGCCGGTAGGAATGCTCTGCTGAGACCATGATAAGAGAAAGAAGGGGACAACCAAATTCAGCATCGCCAGAATCGATATTTGAAACCAAACATACGCCTGCTTCGGAATGTCGAACCTCGACGCAAGTGGTACCACGAGAAGCATTGCGACACAACCGAGAAGAATCCGAAACCATGAAACTTGACCAAAGGAGAGTCCCGTCAATGCGACGGAGATGAAGAAGAACCCGGTACCGCCGACAAAGCACACTCCGGTAAACTGCGCGGAGACAAACATGCTGCTCTTCCTCATGTGCACAGTGTTCGCTCTCTGATCCTGGCCGCACCGTATGCCTATGATGTTTGCTGCGCAAATATTGCAAAGTTCGGCTTTTTTTGATTTTCCTAACGGTCTCGCTCGACCAATCCTGCCTCAGCTGCGCGGGGAACTCAAATGATAATTACGAGCACGAATTATTCGTTGCGCGTATGAATGTTGCGTCACGTCAGCGCCGCGATGTCTATCGAAAAGTTCGAGGGTTCTTCACTCGGAACCGCCGGAACCCGCTGCCGTGAACAATACCGCAGCGTCCAGTCTCGAACGAACCTCGAGTTTACGGAGAATGTTCGCTACATGAAATTTCACGGTGTTTACGCTGATGAAAAACTCCGCAGCTATTTCCGGATTGCTCCTGCCTGCCACGATCTGCCTCAGGATGTCATGCTCGCGATTGCTCAACGCAGCGAGCGAAGGCGAGTCATCTGCAAGACCTGCAGGTCGACGGGACACGATCATTTCACGGACTCCATCCGGGCTTCTGGATCACGTTCGGCCGCACGACCTCACGCATTGTTGCACTCAGTGCAGTAATCACTGTCTGTCATGGTAGGCCAACTCGAGGGCGTCGTGCAGAGGATTTTCATGCTTCCGTCGAGAACCCCCATCAACCATTGATGCCCTTCCTGGCTCGTTGGCATCCGTCGGTCCTCGCAGCCGACCCCGCTCGAGACGAGCAAACGGGGTCGTGGAACCGACGGATGATCTGAATACGTCCGCCGTATATGCCACTTCGGAAAAATGCATTGGACAGTGTTGTGGGTGGGGGGTCTACTGGTTGTTGTAGTGACCGACGCCACTTTTGTGGGGTGGGTTGTCGTGTGAGGCGGATTGCTTCATTCATCGAATCGATGCCTTGTGTGGGCTGGGAGTACGGAGAAGATCAATGGCTGGTCGCGTCGAAGGCAAAGTTGCGTTCATCACCGGAGCTGCTCGTGGACAGGGGCGTTCGCATGCGCTTCGGTTGGCGGCGGAGGGTGCTGACATCATTGCGGTGGATATTTGTGCGAATACCGGAATCGATTATGTCCCTTCCACTTCGGAGGATCTCGCTGAGACGGTGCGTCAGATCGAAGGGCTCGGGCGGCGTGTACATGCCACTCGTGCGGATGTGCGTGATTACGACCAGTTGAAGGCGGCGGTCGATGCCGGGGTCTCGGAGCTGGGGCATGTGGATATCGTCTGTGCGAATGCCGGCATCCTGACGATGGGTCCGTCTCATGAACAGTCGGAGCAGGAGTGGCAGAACATGATCGGCACCAATCTCACCGGGGTGTGGCATACCACGAAGGCGGCGACCTCTCATCTGATCGATCAGGGGTCGGGTGGTTCGATCATCATCACCAGTTCGTTGATGGGCTTGAAGGGTGCGGCGGGAGCTGCCTCGTACGCGGCTGCCAAGTGGGGCGTCACCGGCCTGGCGAAGTCGCTCGCTCATGAACTCGCGCCACATCGGGTGCGGGTGAACACTATTCATCCGACCAATGTGCGTACTCCGATGCTCGACAGTGAGATGATCAGGAAGGCCTTCAGGCCCGATCTGGAGAACCCGACGTTCGACGATGCTGCAGAGGTGTATGCGGCTCCGAATATCTGGCCCCTTCCGTGGGTGGAAACGAGCGATATCTCGAACGCGGTGCTCTATCTCGCCTCGGACGAAGCCCGGTACGTCACCGGTATCGCATTGCCCGTCGATCTCGGTGCCAGCGCAAAATAAACTGCGCTGGACGCGCGACGGAGTCGCGCAGCCCCAGTCCGCCACGTGGACCGAAGTCGGAGCCGTTCTGTCGGCCGTGAACACAGATGGAATTTTCATGCCAGCAAATGCGACATTGTCTCCGACTCTGGAGGCTTGGCGGTGGCAACTCGAAGCCCAATGTCGAACGATGCCGATCTCGATGTTCTATCCGGACGCCGAATGTCAGTGGACCAATCTCGCCAGTGCTGAATCGGCTGCCAAAGCTGTGTGTGTGCAGTGTCCTGTCCGAGCGGATTGTTTGGCACACGCTATGACGTACGGCGAACCGGATGGAATATGGGGCGGACTCACGCACCGGGAACGACGGCGACGTACGAGGAACGCCTGACAGAGCTCGTCGGTACAGCCGAAATGACTCGACACTGCCTACCGGTCGTCGTCACCGGTATCGCGTTGCCTGTCGATCTCGGTGCCAGTGCAAAATGCACTGCGCTGGAAGTGAATTCACCATCGGCCGTAGGGTCACATCCTGCTTCGGGTCCTCGCCACGGCTGCGTCCATATCGGTGAGTGAATCTCGTGCTTTCAGGTAGTCCGGGATTCTCGAGGGCAGGGTGGCGGCCAACCCGTCTCGAAGTTCGACAGCGTTCAGATCTCGACAATACGTCGGCGTGCCCGGCTGTTGCCGCCACGACTGATCGAGCGTTCCTCCGTCGACAGGATCGAACCCGAGTAGGTCGACCAGGTCGAACACGATCTTCTTGTCCTCGGATTCGGCACCGGCCACCGCCAGGCCGACTCGGCTTGCCGGGTCGGCCGACCCTTTGTACTTCAGGCTGGGTGCCGAAATGTTGTTGAACACCTTGTAGACCGGACGACCGAGTCGGAATGTCACCCACTCACTGTCTGCGGTACCGGTATCCAATGCATCGATGCGGCCGTCCCGAACGGGGTAGTAGTTACAGGTGTCGATCACGATCGGTACCGACCCCAGTGTCTTCAGCAGATTCGGCGACAGGCGATCGACGGATTTCATCGGAATGGTGAGCACGACGAGGTCCACGTCTTTCGCCGCCGATGACGCCCACATCGGTCTGATGCGCGAGTCGTCGTCGAAATCCGTCAATGTATCGGGGTCGGAAGAATGTGCGATTCTCACCGAGTTTCCTGTGCCCGCCAACGCGCGGGCCAGGGTTCCGCCGATGAGCCCGGCCCCGATTATTCCGATGTCCATGTGGCTTGCTGCCCTTACTTCCGCTCGTGATCCGCCGATTCCGGAGATCCAGTGTTGCCGTATATGCGAGAAACGGGTCAGGTGGCCGATCGCAGAGCGACGAGTTGCCCAGTCTGTTCCATGATTCTGTCGCCGTCGCTGTCCAGTCGCGATGTGATCGTGACCAGCGACTGCGCCTCCGATCGAGGTTCGACCGCGACGACCTCCACCGTCCCGTGCAATGTCATGCCCGGCGTGACGGGGCGGAAGAGTCTCAATCCGGTGCTGCCGCGTCCCGCCACTATAGCGAAGTTGCGAAGCATGGTGCGTGCAGTCATGGACTGGATCATCGCCTGCGTGTACACGCCACTGGCGCACAGCATTCCGAGAGGAGAACGTTCTGCTCGTGGCCTGTCGAGATGGAAGTCGAGAGGATCCCACCGCTGCGCGAAAGCGACCATATCGTCTTCGGTGGCAGTCACCGATCCGAGATCGATGATCTGGCCGATCTCGAGGTCATCAGCGGTGCGGCGCGGACCCTGCCGAAAGGCGTGGCCGTCGGTGACCACGTCGAGTGCGAGGGTCAGGAGCATTCCCCGGTGACCGTCGGCGGGCAACCGGACTGTCACGCGGTGGCTCGGTGACGTGTTTGCGGCTCGAGATAATCGGTGGCGCAGGGTTGCGGGATCGTCGATATCGGCCGCTGTGATGTCGACATCGGGGTACCGGGAGGACGCGTTCAGTCGTCGCGCGGCGGCGGCCGGCAGCCCGTCGAGAATTCTGTCGCCGCGGCCGTGTCGTGTCACGACGGTCAGTGATCTGGTTGCCCCGAGAGCCAACAGCACGGCGATCGTCGGGTCGACGACGACGTGGCCGAATCCGAGTCGTTCGAGTGTCGCCGCGTAGTCGGCTGGATCCTCGCAGTAGTGGGGCATGACGACACCGACTCGTTCGATCAGCGCCACGTCGACAACACGTCCTCCGATGTCAGCGCGGCCGCCGGGGTCGAGGAGATGACGGTGGGAGTTCGGTCGAACCGCGGTGCCGGCGCAGGCTGTCTGATGCCGTCGACGTCGAGGTAGGTTGCGCGATAGCGCAAATGGGGATGCTCGCCCGCCTCGGTGAGCGAGAGAACCGGAGCCACGCACGCATCGGAGTCGGAGAAGACGCCGTCCCACTCGTCTCGGGTGCGGGTGGCGAACGCGTTCGCGATGCGCTGCTTCATTTTCGGCCATCTGGACGGGTCGGCGCGGTCGCTCTCGTCCGCCTCCAGCGGTAAGAGCCGGCAGAACTCGGCGAAGAACTTCGGCTCGAGGGCACCTACCGCCATCCATCGATGATCACTGGTCTCGTATATGTCGTACCAGGGCCGTCCACCGTCGAGAAGGTTCGTTCCTCGGTCGGTGGACCACGATCCCGCGGCGACCAGGCCGTGCAACAGCGTCGTCAGCGAGGCGGCACCGTCGATGATGGCCGCGTCGACAACCTGCCCTTTGCCTGACCTCTGTGTCTCCCACAGTGCAGCGAGAAGTCCGGACACCAGGTACATCGAGCCGCCGCCGAAGTCGCCCAGCAAATTCACGGGCATGACCGGCGGGCCGTCCGCGGAGCCGATGGCGTGAAGCGCGCCGGACAGGGCCAAGTAGGTGATGTCGTGCCCGGCGGTATGGGCCAGTGGACCGTCCTGTCCCCAACCGGTCATCCGTCCGTACACGAGCTTGGGGTTCTGGGCCCAGCACTCCTCGGGGCCAACCCCCAGTCGTTCGGCGACACCGGGTCGGTTGCCCTCGATGAGTATGTCGGCGTGTGCGATCACGGCGAGTGCCTCGGAACGCCCTGTCGGAGTGCGCAGATCGATGGCCAGTGTGCGTCGCCCACGGCGAAGAAGGTCGTAACGAGCAGCTATCGGGGTGTCCAGAACTGGACGGTCGATCCGAACGACATCGGCTCCCATGTCCGCGAGAATCATCGCCGCGAACGGGCCGGGGCCGATCCCGGCGAGCTCGACCACCCGCAGGCCGGCCAGTGGACCACTGGAATTCGGATCGCTCATGCGTACAGACCGTCGATCCGGTCGGCGTACTTCGTGGTGATGGACCGGCGACGCAGCTTCATGGTCGGAGTGAGCTCGTCACCGCCGACCGGCCAGTCTTCGGTGAGCAGCGTCCAGGCGCGAACCCGTTCGACCTCGGACAGCTGCTCGTTCGCGCGGTCGATCTGGGCCTGCAGCGCCGCACGAACAGCTGCGTTGTCGGCAAGCTCGTGGACGGAGGTGCCCGGTTCGATGTCGTTGTTCTTCTGGAAGACCTCCAGTCCTTCTGGGTCCAGAGTGATCAATGCGGTCACGAACGGTCTGGAATCACCGAAGGCGACCACCTGTCCGACGAGGGTTCCGGAGTTCTTGATCCTCGACTCGATCTTGACGGGCGACATGTTCTTGCCGTTGGAGTTGATGATGAGTTCCTTCTTGCGGTCCACCATCCGTAGTTGACCGAGTTCGTTGAGCACGCCGATGTCACCGGTCTTGTACCAACCGTCTTCGTCGAACGCAGCTTCCGTGGCACCGGGATCATTGCGATAACGAGTCATCATTCCGGTGCCACGCAGGAGAACCTCGCCGTCGTCGGCCAGCTTGATTTCCATCCCGGGACTGGCGCACCCGGCGTAGCCGACTCGGTAGGGCTGCTGCAGCCGTCCCAGGGCGGTGGGGCCTCCGCTTTCGGTCAACCCGTAGCCTTCGCGCGCCGAGAGTCCGAGGCCGAGGAAGAAGGCCATCAGATCCACGGTCACGGGTGCTGCGCCTACGCCGGCGTATTCGACGCCGTCCAGCCCGACCGAGGCGAGGATCTCGCGCCGGGTCTCACCGGTGGCCCGCCACTCGCGGCGCACCGCGTCGGTCAGCGGAGTGCCACTCTGCTCGGCAGCGAACACTTCGCTCCCCAACTCGACCGCCCGACGCATCTGTGCGCGGCGGGTCGGGTCCTCTTCCAGCGCGATGTTGCGTTCGATGGTCGCCTTGAACCGTTCCAGGCTGCGGGGAGTCATGAACACATAGGCCGGTCGCACCTCGATGTAGTACCGGGAGAGTTGACGCACGTCGTCACAGAACGTCACGCAGTGCCCCTGCACGATGGGGAGGAAATACGTGACCACTCGCTCGGCGGCATGTGCCAGTGGAAACGCAGACAGGAGACGACGGCCCGGGGCGACCGGGGCGACGGTGCGGTAGACGTCGGCGCACGCGAGGGCAGACCGATGCGAGAGTTCGACTCCTTTCGGAGTGCCGGTCGTTCCCGATGTGTAGATGACGTGGCAGATGTCCTCGGAATCGACGGTGCGCCAGGACTGCTCGAAATCGAAGTCCGGCCCAGGTCCGCGCTGGAGGAAGGACGCAGGACTGTGCAGAACGACCCCGGCTATGGGCTCTAGTTCGGTTGTGTCGCAGTCGAACACGACTAAGTGTCGCAGTTCGAGGCCGTGGTTCAGCACAGCGGCGCGAATCGCCGGGACGAAGGCGGCCTGGGTGACGAGGAGTTCTGCGCCGGCGTCGGCCACGACGTAGGCCATGTCAGCCGGCGGCATGGTGTTGTAGATGCTGGTCGATGCGGCACCCAGGTGGATCGACGCCAAGTCGGCGATGAGGTGCTCGGGCCGATTGACCATCAACAGGGCGACGCTGCCGTGTCGGCGCACACCGATACCGTGCATCGCTGCCGACCACGCGCGGACCTCGTCCTGGACCTGAGACCACGTCAGACGCGTGCTGTCGTCGACCGTCCGGTATGCGACAGCATCGGGGAACCTCTCGACGGTGCGATCGAATGCCGCAGGGACCGAAACAATTCCGTCGATCCCCGATACGTCGGTCTCTGCTGGGTAACCCAGGTCAGTCGCTGTCTCGGCCATTCGAAACCTCTCTTCTCGCCCGGCGCCTGTGCGCCACTGCGGACTGCCGACGCTGCGTCGGCAGTGCATCCGGCGGTGTGGTGCGAGCCACAGTACGACAAGATATTCAAAATGTCGAGTATCAAGTTCTTGAGTAAAATCTTGCGCGGCCACGTCCGCGGCGAGCTCGCAGTCCATGTCGTCGAATCCACCTTCTGGTTCAATGGCATCGGCAGGTGGATTCTGCGGACAGCGCACGTGGAGGACAGACGGGCGGGACGGAAGCGAGAACGATGATCGAGAACTCTGACGCGGTCGATGGCGGAGTCGGTCCGTTGAGCGCCTATCGTGAAGCTGTCGACGCCAAATACGGGGCCGGTTCCCGGTACGGGGTCGCCTTGCATTTGATGCGCGTCGAACGGCATGTCGGTGCGACCATCGAATCGGTATTGCGCCAGTACAAGCTCAGTCGTCCGCAGTGGTCGGTGCTGACTATCCTGCACCTTGCGCCCGCTACGCGAATTCCGTTGGGGCGGATAGCGACTGCGCTCCAAGTGCATGGCACCATCATCACGAACGCGGTCGATCGACTGGCCGTGCTCGGCTTGGCCGAACGAGTTGTCGATCCGGGCGATCGACGTTCGGTGCTGGCGATCATCACCGACGACGGTGAGCGCTGTGTCGATGACATCATGACGAAGCTGGCCGAGCAGCAATTCGGCTTGAAGGAGTTGGCGGCCAGGGACATCGGGACTCTGAGTCGAATCCTGAACACCGTGTGTCCCGAGGAGTGATCCAGCGGAAGAGGATGACCATGGCAGTCGCGGACCATTCCACGTCGGTGACCGACGGGCACCCCGAGAGGGCGGAGCTCGCGGCGCGGATCCGAACCCTGCTGGACGCGGTCGTGTGCGTCGAGATGGACCGCGAGGCGTTCGTGGAAGCTGGGGCGCTCGTGGAGAAAGCATGTGCTGCGCTCGGCCCGCCGCCGTCGGTCACCGATCATCGGCGAGAGATGGAGCGAGGCATGCGGATGTCGATCAATCCGTATGACTCGTCGGGGAACCCGATCGCCCCACCGCTACACGTGACATCGAACGTCGGCGGGAGCTACGAAGCGGACTTCTCGCTGTCCGTCGCATACGAAGGCCCTCCCGGCCGCGTCCATGGGGGCGTCGTCGCGGGAATTCTCGATCACGCTTGCGGTTTCGCCGTACGCAGTCTCGGGATCGCTGCACTGTCGGTCTCACTGCAGGTCGATCTCGAAGATGCCACGCCGTACGGGGAACCGTTGACGGTTCGAACCCGTGTCGCCGAACGTGACGGTCGCAAGTTGTGGGTCACGGGTGAGGTGGCCACGGCGGCCGATCATGTGACCGCCAGGTGTCGCACATTGATGCTCGCGCTGCGAAAATAATCAACATGTTGAATATCGTTGTATTGACAAAATTGGAGTGTGGTTACACACTGATGGCATGACCACTGCAACGCACGAGGACTCGACCGGAGCATCGCAGCCGGTGCACACGTCCTCGAACCCGGCAGTCGGCACGTACGACGAGGCCGTTGCGCACGTCGGTCGACGCAGCCCGACGTATGTCGCCGACGTTCCGGTCGGCGAGGGATCCGTCGCGATGTTCTGCGCCATGATCGAGGATGCGAACCCGATCTACTGGGATCGTGAACTCGCGCAACAGATCTTCGGGGGACCGGTTGCGCCGCCCGCACTGGTCCAGGGCACGGTCCTTCCGCTCCCGTGGCGGCCCGACGGTGCCCGCAGTCAGAATCTCGCCGTGTTCCAGGTGCCGCTACCCGGCCGTACGCTGATCAACGTCAGCACGGACGCGGTGTACCACCGCCCGTTCTTCGCCGGTGAGGTCATCTCCTATCACGACGAGGTCGTCGACATCTCACCCGAGCGCACCACCCGCCTGGGCACCGGGCACTTCGTCACCACTGTTTTCCGCTACGTCGATGCCGAAGGACGGCCGATAGCCGACATCGAGAACGTCATGTTTCGATTCGGTGAGGCGGACCGATGACGCACGGCGCTACCGGTCTCGGATCGTACGAAGCCTGGGCAGAGCTCCAGGCAGGGACGGTGCTGCCGTCCGTCACCCTCGAGGTCACCGAGCAGACGGTGATCCTCGTCCCGGTGTCGACGTGGGATCTGTTCCCCGGGCATCACTCGCCGGCCTACGCGCGCAGCCAAGGGCAGCCGGACATGTACCTGAACACCATCGCGTTGCAGGGGTTCGTCGACCGTGCGATCACCGACCACCTCGGACCCGATGCGTGGGTTCGCAGGCGGAAGATCGCCATGGTCGATTCCGTGTATCCGGGGGACGAGATCCGCGGTACAGCAACAATTCTCGCTGTCCGACGGGGCGGCGAAAGCGTCGAGGTCGACGCCACTGTCGAAGTGTCGACCGATCGCGGAGTCGCAGTCCGAGCCGAGTCGACCACACATCGCTACCGATCACAGTGAATTCCTGATCGCCGCCAGCAGGCACCCAGCCAGAAATCGAACATCGACGTACGCCCCTGCGTTGCGCCGCTACGAAAGTGAGCAGTCATGAGTGAGAACCTCGAAGCTATCCGCCAGATCTGCACCGACATCGCCAAGCGAGTCGACCGGAAGTACATGGCAGAGCAGGGACGCAAGAACGAACCCGCCACCAAACTGATGGACCTGTGGGCGGAGACGGGACTGCTCGGCATCGCCCTTCCCGAGGAGTTCGGCGGAATCGGTGGCGATATGACCGATCTCGCCAGTGCGATCGATTGGCTCGGCCAGGACGGTCTATTTCTCGGCAACGTCGTTCCGAACTTCATGTCGCGCATCCCGCTGGTCAAGTACGGCACCGACGCGCAGAAGAAGACGCTGTTGCCGGGCACCGCGTCGGGAGATGTGTTGTTCTCCTTCGCAATCACCGAGCCGGACGCGGGTACGAACACGTTCAAGATTCGATCGACTGCCATCGAGCAGGAGGACGGTTCGTACGTGCTCAACGGAACGAAGCACTACATCACGGGATTCGCTGATTCCACCCACTGCCTCGTGGTCGCGCGAACCCAGCCCTACGATGCCGAGAACCGGACTCGCGGCATTTCGCTGTTTCTCATCGATCCGAAATCCGACGGGATCTCCGCCACGCAGATGGACCTCGGTATCCATCTCGCCGAGCGCAACTACGTCGTGAACTTCGACGGGGTCTCGCTGCCGGCGGACAGCATGCTGGGCTCGGATGGCAAGGGGCTCAACGTGATGTTCGACTGCCTCAATCCCGAGCGCATGATGGTCACCGCAGCGAACATCGGTCAGGCCGAGTACGTCCTGAAACGAGCGGTCGATCATGCCAACACGCGAGCGCCGTTCGACACACCGATCGGCGCTTACCAGTCCGTGCAGCACCCGATGGCGATAGCGAAGGTCAATATCGAGGCCGCACGCGCGCTTCTCTACAAGGCCACGGAACTGTACTCCGCGGGCGGCGAAGTGGGACTCGATGCCAACATGGCCAAGTACCTCTCCAGCGTCGCCTACAGTCAGGCAGCGAACGCTGCCGCCACGGTCTTCGGTGGTGGATTCGCCGACATGGGGCAGGACATCATTCCGTTCTTCCTGCAGGCCAAGCTCAACGAGGTTGCGCCGGTGAACAACAACATCGTATTGAGTCACATCGCGCAAAATGCGTTGAACCTCCCCAAGTCCTACTGACAGGTCGAGTCCTCGATGCCCACCGACGTGACGTTCCCGTTGCGCAATGCCCCCGCCATCGCGGCCGCAGTCGAACTACGACCCGGACGCTACCCCGATATCGGAACACATCAGCTCTACCGGAACGTCATCTCGGCACTGATCGCTGAGGCCGGAATCTCGGTCGACCGGATCGACGGCCTGTTGGCTCCTCCGCGCGAGATGGGTGGACCACACCCGGACACGTTCTTTCACGAGAAACTGGTGGAGGAACTCGACATCACCGCGCGTTTCGCGATGATGATCAATGCAGGCGGAGCCACGTACGGCTACATGGTCCAGCAGGCGTCATTGGCCATCTCCGCGGGTATGGCGGACGCCGTGATCTGCGTCGGCGCAGGGAAATTCGAGAAGATGGCACCGGACGTTGCCGCGCAGATGGTGCGCAACGCGTGCCAGGAGGATTTCGAGTTCCTCCACGGCGCGGTCATCCCAGGCCTCTACGCGCAATATGCCACCCGGTACATGTACGACACCGGGACGACTGCCGAGGATCTGGCCGCGGTGTCCGTTGCCGCACGGGCATGGGCGTTGCGTAACCCCGACGCGATCACCCACAGCAAAGGTCCGATCACTGTCGACGAGGTCCTCGCGTCACGCATGATCGCGAGTCCATTCCACTACCTCGACTGTTCGATCCCCTGTGACGGCGGAGGAGCAGTGCTGGTGGCATCGGGCGATCTGGCACGAGAAATCACCGACCAACCCGCCTACGTCCTCGGTTTCGGACAACATCACGGCCACGGATACGTCAGCCAGAGCCCGGACCTCCGGATCGCCGGTATCGCGGAGTCCGGTCGCGCGGCATTCGCCATGAGTGGGCGCACCCCCCAGGACATCGACCACGCCCAGCTGTACGACGCGTTCTCCTTCGCGCCGCTCGTCCAGCTCGAACACCTGGGTTTCGCCGAATCCGGTAGTGCCGGAGACTGGTTCAGGTCCGGCCGTACCTCGCCCGGCGGAGATTTTCCGGTGAACACCTACGGCGGACTCATCGGATACGGGCACAGCGGGGACGCGTCCGGGATGTCGATGATCGTCGAGGGGGCCAACCAGGTGATGGGTAAAGCCACCGATCGCCAGGTGGCTGCCGACACCGCGCTGATCCACGCCTACGGAGGCATGATGGCCGAACATTCCACCCTCGTCCTCGGTCGGGAGAGCTCATGACCGAGGACGTCAACGAGCACCGTCCCATTCCTCGAGGAGATGCGTTCGCCGCACCGTATTGGGACGCCCTGCGGGAAGGACAGTTCGTGTTGCCGCGGCTGGTGACAGGCGAATTCATCTCTCCGACAAGGGCGATCCCGGCCGCCGAAGTAGAGTGGGTACCCGCTCCCCGAAGCGGCACCATCGCGTCGTTCTCCTGGGTGCACATTCAGCCGTCACCCGGTTATGTGGAACAACTCCCGTACGTCCTGGCGACGGTTCGTCTCGATGCCGGGCCCCAGCTGATGTGCAATATCGTGGCGACCGCGCCCGATGACGTGGCCATCGGCCGGCGGGTGGAACTGGTCACCGAGCGACGTGCGGAGGGCTGGGTGGTTGCCCAGTTCACGGTCGTATGAGCACGGGCGTGCGCACGGTTTCCGACGGAGTCGAAGGAGAGGACGAGATGGAGAACCCCACTGACACTCGGTTGTCGGACGCGCTCACCGAACTGCTCGATTCTCGGTGGAGCTGCCGTGCCTACCTGCCCGAGCAGGTTCCGCACGAGACCATCGTGCAGATCCTCGACACAGCACAACGGTCGGCGTCATGGTGCAACACCCAACCCTGGCAGGTCATAGTCACCGAAGGCGACGGCACCGAGCGATTCCGAACTGCCCTGTCCGCGCATGCCGCAGACAAGGGCGGCGACATGCAGCCGGATGTCCCGATGCCGGCCGAGTGCACGGGCGTGCACCTGGATCGACGGCGGGAGAGTGGCTGGCAGCTCTACGAAGCTCTCGGCATCGGGCGGGGAGACCGTGCGGCATCGGCGCGACAGGCGCAGAAGAACTTCGAGCTCTTCGGAGCCCCACATTGCGCTGTCATCACCGTCGACGCCGCTCAAGGAGCGTACGGCGCACTGGATACCGGTCTCTATGTCGCCCACTTCCTGCTCGCAGCGCAGAGCCGCGGGGTGTCCGCGATACCGCAAGCCGCTCTGGCCACCTACTCACCGTTCGTTCGCGAGTACTTCGACATCCCATCCGATCGCGCAGTGCTACTCGGTATCTCGTTCGGCTGGGCCGACCGTGGTCATCCTGCGAACTCGTATCGCACGCGACGCGCGGGCATCGAACAGGTCGTCCAATGGAGTACCCGTTGACACCGCCGGACGTGGAGCGAGACTGAATTGAGCCGATAGGCACTACTGTTCGACGATCTTCCAGCTCAGCGGTACGCCGCGTCGACGGCCTCGTCTCGCTCATGTTGTGCAGGCGCGAAGAGCCGATCGAGGTGATAGGCCACCACCTCAGCGGCATGTTCGTCCGTGTAGTGGCCGATGAGGATGCCGGTCCCGAGGCCGTTGACCAGCGCCACCAACCTCACGGCCTCGGTGTGAGCATCGCGGTCGGGAGCAATCTCGTTCGCGGCGAGTGCGCCCTCGAGCACCTCGATGAGCTCGCTCTCGAGCCTGTCGACACCGCTGATGAACGGTTGCTCCGCGATCTGAGGGTTCGTCATCGCCAAGACGGCGTAGGACATGCTCAGTTGGTGAAATACCCGGCTGGATTCGTCGGTGGGGAGGGCCTCGGACACGAACGCTTCGATTACCGATCGCGCCGGGAGCGGCTGCGGGATGTCGGCCAGCCGCTGAGCCCAGCGTTCGTGACTGCAGCGCTCGAGATGGCGTAGCGCACCGACGAGGAGTTGCTCTTTGCTGACGAAGTAGTACTGGACCAGACGCAGAGAGACACCGGCCTCGGCGGCGACCGATCGCATCGTGACGGCATGCAAACCGTCCCGAGTGGCCGCGCGAACCAGTGCCTCTGCAATCTGAGTGCGACGTGCAGTGTGGTCGGGCGTGCGCGGCACGGTTCGCTCCTACGTCGTTCGATCGTTGGTAATTCAACCGTATCGGGTACGAGCGTTCACCCGCTACCTGTCCGGGTGTCGACTGCCGGCGTGGCGCTCGGAAGGGGAGCGCCGGTCGCTGGGCTCCGAATGTGTTCTGCGCGAGCCGTTTATCGCGGGTCGAACAACTTTGCCGCACAATACGATCCGTGGGTGCACTGCTGCCGGCTGCCACAGTGGATCTCCGCGGACCCGAAGTATGATACAAACGTATCAACGACGGTGTCACGAGGAGCGGAACTATGCACGATGGCGCGACGGCGGCTGACGGTGAGCGCTCGCGTCGTGCATCGACCGCCCTCACACTGTCGGTGGTCTGTGCCGCGCAATTCATGGTGGTACTGGACATTTCCGTAGTGAACGTGGCATTGCCGTCGATCGAGGACTCCCTCGGTTTCGAAGACGGTGGTCTGCAGTGGGTCGTCAACGCATACGCGCTCACGTTTGCTGGATTCCTGCTCCTGGGCGGCAGACTCGGGGACCTGGCGGGCCGGCGGCGAGTTTTCTTGGTGGGTCTCGCTGCTTTCTCGGCCGCCAGCCTCGCCGGAGGCCTGGCCGACTCGGCCGGCACCCTGGTGGCGGCACGGGCGGTCCAGGGACTGGGTGCTGCGATTCTGGCACCGACAACGCTGGCGATATTGACGGCGTCGTTTCCAGAAGGGCCTCGTCGAACTCGTGCACTCGCCACCTGGACCGCAGTGGGTATTGCAGGGGGAACAGCAGGGAACTTGGTGGGAGGTGTTCTCACGGAGTATCTTTCGTGGCGATCGACGTTGCTCGTCAATGTGCCCGTCGGACTTGCTGCCGTTGTGCTGACAGTCCGACACCTCAGGGCCGACCGGCCTACTCCGCCGCGACCACGCCTGGACGCCAGCGGGGCAGTTGTGGCCACTGCCGGTCTGGGCGTTCTCGCGTACGGAATAACGCAGGCAGCCGGTAGCGGATGGGGTGCCCGGTCGACCGTGCTCTGCATCTCGACCGGGGTACTGCTGCTGATCATGTTCGTGGTGCTCGAAGCGAGGTTCGCGAGTTCGCCGCTGATACCTCTGCGGATCTTCGGCAATCGTTCGGTCGCAGCAGGCAACGTGGCGATGCTCTTCGCCGGCGCGTGTCTGAACCCTATGTGGTACTTCCTGACCCTCACGATGCAGAACATCCTGGGCTACAGCCCAGTTCAGACCGGTCTGGCTTTCTTGCCACACACGATCGTGGCGATTGCCGTCGGAGCCGGTGCCGCGCCGTGGTTGATGAGCCGTGTCGATGGCCGCGTGCTCATCGCAGGAGGTGCACTGCTGGCCGCGGCTGGTTTCTGGTTGCAGGCCCAATTGACGAGCGGCAGTAGCTATGCGGCAGGAATCCTGTTGCCTGCCATCGTGTTCAGTATCGGTAGTGGCATGCTGAACACTCCGCTCACTGCGTCGGTCAACTCGGGTATCGCGCCGGAAGATGCCGGCGCAGCGTCAGGGGTGATGAATACGACCAAGCAAGTCGGAGGTGCCCTTGGCCTGGCGGCGTTGGTCACCTACGCCGCGGCCAGCGGCAACGACAAGGCAGCCTTGCTGAATTCGTACAACCGTGCCTTTTACGCCATTGCTGCCATCATGATCTTGACCGCGGCGGTTGCGTTGGCGCTCCCTGCGCACAGAGACCGCAGCGAATAATTCTGGCCAGTGTGTCCCGGTGTTACGGCTTGGTCCCGACCAGCTTCTTCAGAACGGTTGTTCTTGCTCGATAGAAGCTCGAACGGGGCCGAGATTCGTCGCTGCCAGACGAAGTGTCATCGTTGTTCGCGCACGTTATCGCACGAGTTGGACCATGAGGAGTGGATCGAATGCGGACACTGGGGCTCATCGGCGGAATGAGCTGGGTCAGCACGGCCGAGTATTACCGGCTGATCAACGAGATGGTCGCCGACAGGCTCGAGGGCTTGCACTCTGCGCACATCGTTCTCGAATCCGTCGACTTCGGTGAGATCGAAGCGCTCAAGCTCGAGGGTAGGTGGGACGAGATCGGTGCCAGGCTCGTCTCAGCGGCCCGCCGGCTCGAAACGGCAGGGGCCGACGCGATCGTATTGTGTACCAACACGATGCACTACGTCGCGCCGCGGATCGAAGAGGCGATCCACGTGCCCTTTCTGCACATCGGCGACACCACGGCCGAGGCTGTGGCAGAGCATGGTCTATCGAAGGTCGGTCTGTTGGCCACCGCGTTCACGATGGAAGAGTCCTTCTATCGCGAACGCTTCTCGGCTCGCGGGGTGCAATTGGTGATTCCGGACGCCGCGGGCCGCGCGGCGGTCAGCAGCATCATCTACGACGAACTGTGTCACAACATCGTCAAGGAGCAATCGCGTGACACCTACCTCGAGGTGGTCGACGAACTCATCGACGCGGGATGTGAAGGCATTGTCCTCGGATGCACCGAAGTCGAACTGTTGATAAAGCCGGATGACCTCGCCGTACCAACTTTTCCCACCACACGTTTGCATGCCCGAGCGGCGGTGGACTTTGCGTTGCCCGCGGCCACCGAGTGTCGAATGAGGGATCGACAGAGCTGAATGGGCTGGAGTGCGGGTGGCCTCGTCTCGCGCAACCCCGCGGTGGGACGCGGGCACCCTGTTACGGCGTCGCCGTTCGCTCGTGACCGGTACCCGAGCGCCACATCTGGTCGCTCGGTAGACCCACGAACGACAGCAGTCGCGTGAGGAGTTCATCCCGCCACACGAGCGATGACCAGGAGTGGTCTGCACCGGCGATCGCTGTGAATGTCGCTCGCGGCAACAACTCTGCGTAGCGGCGTCCGTACCGGAGCGGCACGATCTGGTCTGCGTCGCCGTGGACGATGTCGACGGGGCCGTCGTATCCGGCCGCCGCCGTGTACACGTCGAGGTCATTGCAGATGTCATCGAAGAATGCTTGTCCGAGCCACATGCCACCGAAATCGAAGCCGCCGTTCTGCGCGACGGAATCGAGAGGCCGGCCTTGGATCTCGTGCTTGACGGCGATGTCGTCGACGACCACGCCTGCAGGTGACCACAGGGTGAGGCCGGCGACATGTTCGGGGGCGGTCGCGGCTGCCATTGCTGCTTCCACTGCACCGAGGCTGTGAGCGACGACGTGAACCGGCGCGTATCGGTCGGCAGCGAACGCGCGGATCATGGTCGAGACCTGCTCGACCTCGTCGCGCAGGGTGATGTCCTGAAACTCGCCGTCGCTCACTCCTTGCCCGAGACGGTCGTAGGCGCGGACGACCGCTCCCGCCCCGGCGAGGCGTCGGGCGATCTGAACGAAGAGCCGTTGTGGTCCGATGCTGGACTCGCCGAAGCCGTGCACGATCAGAACGGACGGTGCTGCGTCTTCGACCACGGCCGGCCGGTACTCGTTGCCGCGAATCAGCTGACCGCCGTGGGAGATCGACACCGGGGCCATGCGAGGGTTCTGGATGTTCATCTCAGTTGCTCCGGTCGGCGAAGCCTGCCGGAAGGTCGGCGGGCGCGGTGTCGACGACGGTGTCGTCGTCGATTCCCACGAACTCGAACAGCGTGATGTGCGCGAACTCGGGAACTACATAGATCGGATAGGTGGGGCCTCGATCGCGGAACCGGCGCATCTCGTCGAGGTGGTCGTTCTGGAACAGGACGGTTCTGGATCCGTCGAGTTCCACCCAGTGAGGGAAGAAGATGGTGCCGTGCACAACGCGGTCCTCGGGAACGACATTCACCACGACGCTCGTGCCGGTGGGCTCGTTCCACGAGATCTTGTAAACGCCGCGGCCGAGTGCGACGAGGTCGACTTCCTGTCCCTTGACCCATCGGCCCCCGACCATTCCGGAGTGAATTCGGTAGTCGATGGTGGTGGCGTTCTTGACGTACATCTCGTACTGCCACCCGTTGGCGTAGGTGTAGATGAATCGATGGCCGACGATCGAATCCAGGGCCTGTTCGGGGGCGGGGTCGGCAACGCTGGTGTGAATGCTCATGACTCCATGATCGCCGAGAAATGCGTTTGTTGCAAACCTAAATATGAGACTGAGTAGTCTGGCTCGGTGGACGATTCCGACAGCACAGCCGGCCTTGCCGATATCGCCCGCCGCCTGAGCGAGGAGATAGGACCCTTCCGGCGCGTACTGCTCAACTCCTCCCGCTCGCGCGCCGGACTCAAAGCCTTGCCCGACGCGCAGATCGAGATCCTGCGAAGGCTCTTCCCGGACAAGTGGGAGGGCCCGACTGTGCTCGGGCGTCAGCTGGGGTTGGCTCGTCCCACGATCAGCAACCTCGTCCGAACCATGGAGTCGGACGGCCTCGTCGCTCGCCGACCCGACGAATCGGATGCGCGAAGCATGCGCGTCGGCCTCACCGATCTTGCGCGAGAACAACTTCGGGTCTACGACATCGCGGCGGAAGGGCTACTCGTGGACATACTCGGCGACCTGACGCACGCTCAGCAACGCACCTTGCGTGACGCCGTTCCGTTGCTCGGGCACATCCGCGCGAAACTGGAAACCGGCGAGTCTCGGTGAGAGTCGTTTCGGCCGATGCAGCCGACGTCGATCGCGCATCGAATCGGGTGAGAAGTCACCGCGGCGGCACTGCAGTGAACTGAACCGACGGCGTGTCCTCGTCCTGACCAGTCGTGCCCGCCAATGCCTCCAGTGCACTCGCGGCCTGGACCGCTCGGCGAAACGCGTCCACACTTTCCCGGTGACCCTCCGGTCGAGAAGCGAGAGCGATGATCGCCTGCGGGCCGTCGAGTTCGATGTATCGGACGTCGGGATTGGGAAGGTAGCGCCGTGCGGGCTCGGCGTACACCCCGACAGTCCCCGACATGGCCACTGCCGATGGAATATTCAGCGGCGAGCGCACCCGAACCCCGTATCGCGGATAGCTGCCTGCAGCCCAGGCAGCGAGGCCGGGTTGTCCGACCGGTTCGATACACGGTCGGTCGCCGAGATCATCGGGTGTCAAATGAGTTGCGCCCGCGAGGTCCGATTCGACCGGAACCACGGCGTACCGATCGATTCCCATCACGTGCTCGACCCGACGTCGAATCCGGTTGCGGCATGGGACGAGACGCCACCCTCTACCTGCTCGAGAGGGGGGTCCGCGTGACCGGCACCGACGCCTGGAGCTGGGATGCGCCCTTCGTGCACACCGCAGCCCGGTTCGCCGAAGAACACGACCCGTCCGTCATCTGGGAAGGGCATCGCGTCGGACACGACATCGGATACTGCCACCTGGAAAAGCTCAACGGACTCGAACAGCTACCCGACACGGGATTCGAAGTCTCCTGCTTCCCGGTGAAAATCCAAGCTGCCTCGGCGGGGTGGACGCGCGCAGTTGCCATCATGGACGTGTAGGCACGCTGACGGCTCGGACCGTGAACCAGATGTGGCACCGATAGTTCGGATCCGCACTGGACGTCGCTGACGGCGGCGGTCGCCGGATTCGCCCGCGCCCACAGTCGTCCTCGGTCCACCCGGTACGTTCGAGGCGTGAAACCTGCGATCACGTGGCTCGAAGAATTCGGTGCTGCACCACTGATGATCACACCGTCGCCCATGGAACAGGTCGTGCCGGGCATCGCGGTGGAGGGTCCGGTGGCCGAGTTCGGCGACGCCGTTCGTGAACTGCACCGGCAACGTCACGCGTCGGCGCAGTGATGGTGCATGCAGGTGCCGAAAGCGGAAGCGGTCGGCGGACGAGAACCGTGACCGTTGCGCTCGCAGTGACGGGCGGCGTCAGCGTGGTGCTGGCGTGGCTCGAGTTCCTCCTCATCCGTCAGCAGCTGGCGGTGGGATTGTGGGTCATCGCCGTAGCGGTGGTAGGGATATCTCTCGTGCGCTCGTCCTCAGCGGGAAAGCGTGCAGCCGTTGGCGTATCGCTCGGCACCGTCGCTGTCGTCACTCAGGTGGCATGGCTGGTGACGGGCATGCACACCCTGTGGGTCACGACCTTGGCCGCAACGATTGCGTTCGGCTTCTTCGTGCTCGCCTCGGTGTGGGCAGGACGTTCGGCGGTCTCCGCCCGTAGAGCTGCTACCGCGATCCCGGCCGGCGTCGCAGCGGCGATTGCGACGGTGGTCTCGGTCGTGATCATCGGCGTGGCAGCCGATCCGGCACCGCTGGTTCGATCGCTCCAGGCGTTGGGGAACAGTAACTCGTTCGAGCCCGACGCCCCGACATCGACGTCGGTGGTCGACGGCGCGGTTCTGACCAACGACGTCGAATACGGCTCGGCGCTTCCGAATTCGTTCCTCGACATCTATATCGCCGACGAGAATCGGTCGGTGAGTCGGCCGACGTACGTCACGGTCCACGGTGGCGGCTGGATAGTAGGGGACAAAACGGACGGTGCCCCCAGTGCAGATTCCGAGGGTGCGTCGTGGGCCGGGCCCATGCTGGACGCCGGTTACAACGTGGTGTCGGTGAACTACGCGTTCGCGCCGAAGTTCCGTTTCCCTACGCAGACAATACAACTGGGGCAGGCCATGCGGTTTCTCGAGGCGAATGCCGATCGGTACGGCCTCGACATGAGCCGCGTCGTGCTCGCCGGAACCAGTGCGGGTGGCCACATCGTGGGCAATTACGCCACTGTGCAGACCAACCCCGAGTACGCACGAGCACTGGGTATCGAACCCACCATGAATCGCAGTGCCTTGAAGGCGCTCGTGTTCGAGAGCGCCGCGCTCGATGTCGGTAGAGCGGGAGCCCCACAATCACCGAGCCCGTCCAACGGCTTCTTCTTCGACATTTCCGCCCGCAGCTACCTCGACACCACCGACCCGGCAGTGCTGGCGCAGGCGAACGTGATCGGCAATGTCACAGCAGACTTTCCACCGAGTTTCATCTCCGATGGCAACACCGGGACCTTCCCTGACCAGGCAGCCGAACTGAGCGCGAAGCTGGACAGGGTGGGAGTCGAGAATCGGCTGAATCTGTACAGCAAGAACGAGGCGAGACTCGACCATTCCTTCATGTCGGTGGATTCACGGTGGACCGACGATTACCGCCGCCTCGAGATCGAGTTTCTCCGCGGCATCGTCTGATCCACCGCTGCCTCAACTCGGTCCGAAACGCTCGGTTCGAATGTTCCCAGCCGCGTGACCGCGCGCCACCAGCATGTCGGCCACGGTATCGACGAAGCTCGTAGGACCGCAGACGTAGCATCGCGGCTCGAATTCTGCCGGCCATCCGTGGGCGTCGAGGTCCTCGATCGTGATGCGGCCGAGGGGCCGCGCGTTGCCTGCCGGAGCCCGCCGCGTGTGGATCATCGTGACGTCCACACCGGCGGGAGGGTGAGCCCACTCGTCCGAGTAGTAGACCTCGGCAGGCTCGCGTACGGAGTACAGCACCCGGAACGGCACCCGTCCGCCCGTCGCGGACGCCTGCGCGCGCACCATTGCGCGCAGCGGGACGATGCCGGAACCCCCACCCACCAACAGGATCGGCGGAGAGGGTGTCTCGGAGGGCCGGGACGGCCGCCAGACGAACCAACGCCCTACCGGACCGCGGATTTCGATGCGATCGCCAACCTCGACGGCCTCGACGAGGTACGGCGACACCTCCCCGTCGGCGACATTCTGCACCGCGATCTCGATGCGCGAGGTGCCGTCGGGGGCCGAGGCCACGGAGTAGCTTCGCTGTGCGCTGTAACCGTCCTCGGCGGTGAGCTTGACGTCCACGTGCTGCCCGGCGAGATGGCCCGGCCAACCGTCGACGTCGAGAACGAGGGTGGATGCGGTGGGGGTCTCACGTCGCACGGTCGCCACCGTGGCAACGAGCCAGGGTTTCGCCCCGGCCGTCACGGCCACGTCAGTCGCCCTGGTAGCGCTGCTCGCGCCAGGGATCTCCGTAGTCGTGGTATCCACCGCGCTCCCAGAAGCCCTGTTCGTTCTCCAGGGTCAGTTCGATGCGTGAGATCCACTTCGCCGATTTCCAGAAATACAGATGGGGAACCAGAAGCCTTGCCGGGCCACCGTGTTCGCGAGCCAGCGGAGCGCCGTCGAACTCGGTGACCAACCAGGCCTTCCCATTCCTGAGGTCCTCCAAGGGGAGGTTGGTGGTGTAGCCGTCGAACCCGTGCACCACCACGTAGCCGGCATCGGTGTCGAGACCGTCGAGCAGAACGTCCAGGCTCACGCCCTTCCAGGTGGTGTCGAGCTTCGACCACTTGGTGACACAGTGGATGTCGACGGTCGGAGTCTCGTGCGGAAGAGCTGCGAATTCGTCCCAGGTCCAGCTGCGAGTCTCGCCCCGTTCGGTGCTGACCGAGAACGACCACGCGTCGGTCGCGACCACGGGTGCGGGCCCGATCGCGAGGACCGGGAAGTCCTTGGTCAGATACTGGCCGGGGGGAGTGCGCCCGTCGTCGCCCCGCCGGCGGCCCACGAAGCCCTTCGAGATCAATGCCATGGTGTCGAATTGTGCTCTCGTCGCCGGGAGTCTGACAAGGTCGGCCCACGGGGTTCGACGCAGTCGCAGCGTTCAGCGGGCCTCCAACGCGTCGGCGAGCATATGCATCGCCGCGGTGGTGGACAGTGCACGCACACTTGCCCGGTCGCCGGGAAGATGAAGCGTGCGGGTGATGGTGGGGCGGCCCGTGACGGCGACGGCGAAACAGACGGTCCCGACCGGCTTGGCCTCGGTGCCGCCGCCCGGACCCGCGACGCCGCTGGTCGATACCGCGATGTCGACGTTCAGCCGCTCGAGTGCGCCCTCGGCCATGAGCGCCGCAACCGGCTCGCTGACGGCTCCGTGTCGATCGATGACCTCGGCGGGGACATCGAGAAGTCCGGTCTTGGCCTCGTTGGCGTAGGACACCACGGCCCCGATGACATACGCCGACGAGCCTGCGCGATCGGTGAGACGTGCGGCGATCATCCCCCCGGTGCACGATTCTGCCGTGGCGATTCGATGCCCGGACAATCGGTGCGCAACTATGTCGTCGATGGTGGAGCCATCGGTCGAAAAGACCTGTGCACCATGGGTTGTGTTGATGAGTCGTTCGAGTTCCGTGTAAGCGGTTCTCGCCGATTCGGCGTAACGAGTCACCATCTCGAGCTCGCCGAGGCTCAGGCAGGTGGTGATCTCGAGCTCGGCGAACCCGGCGATCTCGCGCTCTGCGGTTCGCAGCGTCGCGGCGAGATCGGCCTCGGACAGTCGATAACCGCGAATGGTGTCCTGACGTACCTGCGTACGGCGGGCGAGGACTTCGGCGACGGGTGCAGTGTCGAGGGCCTCCGGCCACATCGCCTGTAGTTCGCGAGGCGGCCCGGGCAAGATCAGGACGGCGGGCAGTGACCTGGAGTGGTCGGCCGGTATCGCGATCCCGGGTGCGGTCCCGGTCGGCGAAATTGACTGCGCGCCTTGCGGAACCATTGCCTGCTTTCTGATGCCCGCGCGTAGCGGCTCGGAATCGGCTGCGGAACTCATTCGGCTTCGCCAGCGCCGCACGATCGCGTGGATCCGGTTCTCCAACTCGGCATCCAGAATCAGATCCCGACCGTACAGCGCGGCGACGGTCGAGGCGGTGAGGTCGTCGGCGGTCGGACCCAAACCTCCTGTGGTGACGATCAAGTCGACGCGTTGATCGGCCAGAAACCTGACCTGGGCAGTCAGATCCTCCGGCCGATCCCCGCACACGGTGATGTGGGCAACGTCGACGCCCGTTTCGAGAAGTGCCCGAGCGACCCACGGACCGTTCCGGTCGGTGACCCGACCGGCCAGAACCTCGGTTCCTGTCACCACCACACCTGCTCGCACAGTCATCCTTCGACCTTACTGATCAGGCGTGCGCCGGTGGCCACCGGCGACATCCGCGCAGGCCCGGTCGCGCTCGCCCAGGCCCGCAGGCAGCACCGGCATCGACGCGTAAGGAGGATTCAGGCCGACAAGATCAGCTCCGCCGCCCGCTCGGCGATCATTGCCGTGGGGGCATTGGTATTGCCGGTAGTGACCGAGGGCATCACCGACGCATCGGCGATCACGAGATTGTCGAGCCCGTGCAGACGCAGATCCGGCCCCACGACGGCGCGGCTGTCCGTACCCATCCGGCACGTACCGGCCTGGTGGTGATACGTGTTGACCGCGCGCCGGATCCACTGCTCGAGTGCGTGATCGTCATCGGAGACCTCGGGTCCAGGAAGGACGTCGTAGGCACCCCAGTCCTGTGCGAGTGGAGCCTGCCGGCCGACCTCTCGGCACTGCCGCACGGAATAGACCAATGCAGCCATGTCTCGTGGGTCGTCGAACAGGTTGAAATCGATGGTCGGATCTGCAGTCGGGTCCGTCGAAGCCAGGGTGACGGTTCCGGTGCTGTGCGGACGAATGAGGCCGGCGTGCAGGGTGAAACCGGATTGCGGTCCGGTCATTGCTTCGTCGTAGTACATCGGGACACTGAAGTTGATCGGCTGGGTGTCCGGCACTGGAAGTGACGGGTCGCTCTTCCAGAACCAGTGTGTCTGGGTCACCGGATGAAACGGTGTCGGTGGGTCGACAGGTCGTGTGGTGCCGAAGACGACGGGCACCAGGAAATGATCCTGCAGGTTCTTCCCGACACCGGGGGAGTCGACGAGCACGTCGATGTCGAGCTTCTCCAGCTCGGCAGCCGGACCGATTCCACTGCGCAACAGAATCGCTGGGGATCCCAGTGCTCCGCTGGACAAGACGATCGTGCTCGCATGGAGCTCACGCACTTCGGATTCCACGATGATTCGCACGCCCACCGCGGTGCCGTCGGCCACGATCAGCGAATCGATGGTCGAGCCCAGTGCGAGCGTCAGGTTCGGATGATCGAGTACTGGCCGAAGATAGGCTGCCCACGTCGACTGTCTCTTTCCACCGGCAAGATTCAACTTCATCCGCGACACCCCCTCTTGGCCGCCGTGGTTGTAGTCGGTGTTGTTGGGCATTCCCCACGCGACGGCCGCATCGACGATCGCCTGTTGAACAGGTGAGAGCGGGGGTTCGACCACGTCCATCAATCCGTCTGCGCCGTGGCGTTCGAGACGCTTGAACAGTGGTGCAACCGACTCCCAGTCCCAACCGGTGTTGCCTGCCGACGCCCACTGGTCGTAGTCCCAAGCAGTTCCGTGCACCCAGATCGTGCCGTTGAGCTGATTCGATCCGCCGACGACTTTTCCGCGGGGGACGTGCAAGCGGCGGCCGAGGGCGCGTTCCTGTGGAGACGAGAAATAGCCCCAGTCCTCCGGGCCCAGCCAGAGTTCGCCGACCCGGGAGAGGTCGTGAATGGCGGGATTGGTGTCGAGCCCGCCTGCCTCGACGAGCGTCACGGTGTGGCCCGCATCCAGGAGCCGACGGGTGATGATCGAGCCCGCGGTTCCCGAGCCGAGTACCAAGAAGTCGGAGCGATTGCTTGACATGAGGTCATCCTTGTCTGGTTGACGCGGCACCACGGCACGTCGAATCCACGTCGAAAGAGAAAGCCGTCGGCATACGTGCCGATACGGCGATGAAGTGCAGCGCGACGCCCTTGTCGGTGTCCTGAAGCTACCGGCGCTGCGGGCGACCGAACATAGGGTCTTACCTACTCGCCTGTACAGAAACCCTTATTCGGCTGCGTCGGAAATTGGACACCAGGAATGCCGATTCGTGTTATCGGAGGCCGAGCCGTACCCGAGGAGTGCCGGTTCGCGCCGATTTCAGCCCAGGTGCGCGCTCACCGAACCACGATCGTGGCCTATGTTGAGGTCGATGCGGATAGCGCTGGTGGAAGACGACGACGGAGTCGGCGACGCGTTGGTGGATGCGTTGACCGAGGTGGGGCACTCACCTGTCCGCATGCGCCGTGGTGCCGACGTGCTGGTCGGCTATCACGAGATGGATGTCGTCCTACTCGATCTCGGCCTGCCGGACATGGACGGGCTGGAGGTGCTGCGCAAACTGAGGACCTTGAGTTCGGTTCCGGTGGTGGTGCTGACTGCGCGGGACGACGAACGTTCGGTGGTGCGAGCGCTCCGCGGCGGCGCGGACGATTACGTCGTCAAACCGGCCCGGTTGGGAGAGTTGCACGCTCGACTCGAAGTCGCCGCGCGACGTCGGAGCGCGACGAACGACACCGGTGCCGACCGGCTGGTTCTCGGTGACATCGTCGTCGATCTGGTCGGTCGGGGAATCGAGGTCGACGGTCGCGATGTTTCGCTGACAACCAAGGAGTTCGACCTGCTGGCTCATCTGGTGACGAGGCGCGGTGAAGCGGTCAGCCGAGAGCAACTGATGGACGCCATCTGGGGAAACGCCTACGTCGCGATCTCACGGACGCTCGATGTGCACATGACATCGTTGCGATCCAAGCTCGATCGTCCGGGTGCCATCGTCACCATCCGCGGCTTCGGTTACCGCTGGGACATCTGAGATGCGACGCCGTGTCCTGGTGGTGCTGATGATCTACTCCACCGTCGTCGTACTTGCCCTGTCGGTGCCGTTGGCCGTGTTGGTCGGTCGCGAACGTGCCCAACGGTTCGGCGAGAACCGAGCGGCCGCCGCAACCTACTTCGCCGAGCTCAGCTCGCGGGAGGACGAGTCCGGCGCAGCTCGTATTCGACAGTCGGCGCAGCGCTACGACAACCTGTACGACGAGGGGATCGTCGTTGTCGATCGTGCCGGTCGAGTCCGTGCGGAGTCGGGTCTGGATGTGGAGCGATCCGACGTGCAGCAGGCCGTAGCCGGCGCTCTGCGCAATCAACGCGGGAATCTGCCGTCCAGTGTGATGCCGTGGTCCCGGTCCTCGGTGTTGATCGCGGCTCCGGTCGGCGGGGGAACGCAGGTGGACGGCGCGGTGGTCATAGAAGCATCGACCGACAGCGCTCGCACGGATGTCGCGATCGCATGGATGATCATTGCCGGCGGTGCGCTGCTGATTCTGGTGACCGTCGTCGGGATCGCTGTTGCGTTGTCGCGCTGGGTTGTTCGTCCACTGACGGCTCTGTCCTCGCGGGTTCAGTCGTTCGGAGACAAGTTCCACGATCGACTACCGGCAGATGCTGCTGCCCCATCGCAGATGCATACCGCCTATCTCGGTCCACCGGAAGTGCGCGAGCTCTCCAGCGCGTTCGAGGCCATGGCCGGCGACGTCGAGTCGGCCACGGCCGCGCAGCGGAGGCTGGTTGCCGATACCGCCCATGCGCTACGTAATCCATTGGCGGCACTGAGAATTCGACTGGACGTGTTGGGGATGCGGGTGCCCGATGCAGCGGCAGAATCTCACCTCAGGACCACGCAGGAAGTCGACCGCCTCAGCGCCGTCGTCGAAGACCTCCTCGTTCTTGCCGCTGCCGAGACGCCATCGAATCAGGACGCAACCGCGTGTGATGTGGGTGCGACCATTGCCGATCGCGTCGAATTCTGGTCCAGCACAATCGCTGTGGCAGGTATGGTGGCGCATGTCGAAGGGCCCGATGGGGCCGAACGACTCCTCGTCGCCCTGCCTGAGGACGACCTGATTCGGATTCTCGACGCGCTGCTGAGCAATGCGACGAAATACTCCGGCAGCGGCTCGTCCGTCGAGATCGGCCACCGAGCGAGTGCGACCGCCATCACGATCTGGGTGGCCGATACCGGACCGGGCGTCCCGGCCGACGAGCTCCCCAAGGTCGTGAACCGGTTCTTTCGTGCCTCGAGTGCGCAGGGCGGCGGTACCGGCCTCGGCTTGTCGATCGTGCACGCGCTGACCGAACGTGCAGGCGGACGTCTGCAGGTCAGTGCGGGTAGACCGTCGGGATTGCGGGTCGAGCTGCACGTGCCGCGAATAGTTTCCTAAGGGAGTGTTAGGAAATCCGAAATGGCTTGGTTCCAGGTTGTGCTTGCGGTCACAGTAGGTGGACTCAGGTCGCTGTTCGACTCCCGGCGACCAACGGCACCACTGGAAGGATCTGCCCATGGCCAACGGGGCCACTTCGACCGCTGGATCGTCACCGATCCCAACGGTCTCGTCTCCCGCCGCAACTCGTCGTGCCGTGTTCAACACGTTGCGGGGTTCGTCGGGCAATCTCGTCGAGTGGTACGACGTGTACGTCTACACCGTCTTCGCCACGTACTTCGAGAACCAGTTCTTCGATTCCGCGGACAAGAATTCGACGATCTACGTCTACGCGATCTTCGCGGTCACATTCCTGATGCGTCCGGTCGGCTCGTGGTTCTTCGGACGCTACGCCGACCGGAACGGTCGCCGCGCCGCACTGACGTTCAGTGTCTCGCTGATGGCCGCTTGCTCACTGGTCATCGCGTTGACTCCGGGCCGGGAGAGCATCGGCGTGTGGGCGGCGGTGATCCTCGTCCTGGGTCGTCTGGTCCAAGGCTTCGCCACCGGCGGTGAATACGGCGCGTCGGCCACGTACATGTCCGAGGCAGCCACCCGTGAGCGTCGGGGATTCTTCTCGTCGTTCCAGTACGTCACGCTCATCGGCGGGCACGTTCTCGCGCAGGTGACCCTGTTGCTGATGCAGACGGTCCTCGATCGTGAGCAGATCGAGGACTTCGGTTGGCGCATAGCCTTCTTCATCGGCGGCGTCGCGGCAGTGGTCGTCTTCTGGCTGCGTCGAAGCATGGACGAATCGCTGACGAAGGATCAACTGGACGCGGTGCGCAGTGGCGCCGACAAGTCCTCGGGATCGGTGAAAGAACTCGTCCGCAATCACGGCCGTGCGCTGCTGATCTGCTTCCTGGTGACCGCAGGCGGCACCATCGCGTTCTACACCTACAGCGTCAACGCTCCTTCGATGATCAAGACCGCATACGAGGACCGTGGGATGACCGGTACGTGGATCAACCTCTTCGGTCTCGTCTTCTTGATGCTGTTGCAGCCCATCGGCGGACTCATCAGCGACAAGGTCGGCCGTAAGCCGCTGCTGATCTTCTTCGGCATCGGCGGCGTGCTGTACACCTACGTGCTCATCACGTTCCTGCCGACGGCGACCTCGGTGGTGCAGTCGCTCGCGCTGGTATGCGTGGGTTACGTGATCCTCACCGGCTACACCTCGATCAACGCGATCGTCAAAGCAGAACTGTTCCCCTCACACGTGCGCGCACTCGGAGTCGGTCTGGGATACGCCCTCGCCAACTCGGCGTTCGGTGGTACCGCGCCGTTGATCTACCAGGCGGCGAAGAACGGTGGGAATGTTCCGTGGTTCATCCTCTACGTGACGGTCGTGATCACCGTCTCGCTCCTGGTCTACATCTTCGTTCTGCGGAACAAGGCGGAAACCGAGCTGGACCGGGAGCAGGGCCGAGCGTTCGAGCGAACCGTGACGCCATAGGGTGACGGACATGTTCTCGCCCGCAGCGCCGTTGTCTCGGAGGACGGCGCTGCGGGCGGGTCTTGTCTCCTTCGCCGCTGCCGCGCTCGGCGCGTGCACATCGGAGCCGCCGACACAGTTGCGTCTGGCCGCGGGTGAGGTGGGCGGATTCTTCTGGGAGTTCTCCGGCCTGCTGTCCGCCGCGGCCGCGGGTCTCCCGGAGGCCGAGGTCGTACCGTTCACGACATCCGGGTCTGTCGACAACCTCGAGGCGTTGGTCTCCGGCCGTGCCGAACTGGCAATGACCCTGATCGATGCCGCATACAGCTACCCGAGTCCGGATCTGGCTGCGGTCGGCACCGTCTACGAGAACTACTTCCAGGTCGCAGTCCGGGCGGACTCGCCCATCACGACCGCGAGCGATCTGCGGGGACGACGGGTGAGTACCGGCGCACCCGGATCCGGCGCAACGGAGGTCTCGCGCCGGATCCTCGACGCCGCCGGTGTCTCGGGCCCGGATTCCATACGTGAAATTCGCCTGCTGATGAGTGAGGCAGCAATCGCGCTGTCCGACAACGAGATCGACGCGGTGATGTGGGCGGGCGGGTTGCCGACCCCGGCCTTCACCGACCTGCGTACCGAGATCCGCCTGCTCGATCTGGGAGCGCTCGTTCCGAACCTACGCCGCGCCTTCGGTACCGCCTACGAGGCGGTGCCGGTTCCGGCCGATGTATACGGCAGGCACCCGGGGGTGACGACCGTCGGAATCCCCAATCTGTTGTTGGCTCATCCCGACGTACCGAACTGGGCAGTGGCCGCTTTGGTGAGCGTGCTGCTCGACCGATCATCTGCCCTGGTCCCCGGTCAGGCGATCGGCAGTCAATTTCTCGACGCACGCTCGTTGATCATGACGGGCGAAATTCCCCTTCATCCAGGAGCCGTGGAGGAATATCGCCGACGGCACGGGTGAGCGGGCTCGGTGATGCCGATCGACCGGTCGGCCGCGCCGTTCGGTTCACGAGGTCAGTTCAACGCCACGAGCTCGGGCATCGGATTCGTTCATGCACGAGGCAATCTGCCGACTCCGTCGGCGGCGGAAGTGCACGCGATGTTCGCACTTCTCACCCGGCGCTGAACCGGATCGAAATCGAGTTCGTCGGGGTGTGAAGCGGTGACCAGGCGTCCTGGCCGTCGTCGGTCTCGGTTCCTTGCATCTCTCCTGTCCACTGGTAGGTCCGAGGTGATGCGGCCATGCGCAAGCATGCATACTGGATTGTGACGCCGAACACAAGGTTGCTCGCATGATGTGGAGGTTTCACGAAAGATGCGACAGCAACGATGATCTCGGCTCGCTGGTCACAACGCTCACTCAACGACGAGGAGAAACAATGGCAGACAATCGCGCAGTCACGTACGCCGGACCGGGCAAGGTGGAGGTTCAGGACATCGCCTATCCCGGCTTGGAACTGACCGACGGCCCAGGAGTCAATCCGGCGAACGTCGGCCGCAAATGCGAGCACGGAGTGATCCTGAAAGTTGTCTCGACCAACATCTGTGGCAGCGACCAGCACATGGTCCGAGGGCGAACCACTGCCCCCGAAGGCTTGGTCCTCGGCCACGAGATCACCGGTGAGATCGTCGAGGTGGGACGAGACGTCGAGTTCCTGAAGGTCGGAGACATCTGCTCGGTACCGTTCAACATTGCCTGTGGTCGGTGCCGAAACTGCAAGGAACGCAAGACCGGTATCTGTCTCAACGTCAATCCCGATCGACCGGGCTCGGCTTTCGGCTATGTCGACATGGGTGGCTGGGTGGGCGGCCAGGCCGAGTACGTCATGGCTCCCTACGCGGACTTCAACCTGCTGAAGTTCCCGGATCGTGACCAAGCGATGGCGAAGATCCTGGACCTGACCATGCTGTCGGACATCTTCCCCACGGGTTTCCATGGAGCAGTCACTGCCGGAGTCAAGCCGGGGTCGACGGTGTACATCGCGGGTGCGGGCCCGGTGGGCCTCGCCGCGGCGGTCGGCGCGCAACTACTGGGGGCGTCGGTGGTGATAGTCGGTGACATGAACGCCGACAGGTTGGCTCAGGCTCGAACCTTCGGTTGCGAGACCGTCGACGTGAGCAAGGGCGCACCACAGGTTCAGATCGAGCAGCTTCTCGGCGTGCCGGAGGTCGATGCCGCGGTGGATGCGGTGGGATTCGAAGCCCGTGGACACGGCGGAGACTCGTCGCACGAGGCGCCGGCCACAGTGCTCAACTCGCTGATGGACATCACGACTGCGGGCGGCGGAATCGGTATCCCGGGTCTCTATGTCACAGGAGATCCCGGCGGTGTCGACGAGGCGGCTCAGCGCGGCGCATTGTCGCTGAGTCTCGGTACCGGTTGGGCCAAGTCGCTCTCGTTCGCCACCGGTCAGTGCCCGGTGATGAGCTACCACCGAGAACTGATGAATGCAATTCTCACAGAACGCGTTTCGATCGCCAAAGCAGTGAATGCAACCGTGATCTCACTCGACGACGCGCCTCGCGGCTACCGCGAATTCGACAGCGGAGTTGCTCAGAAGTTCGTCATCGATCCGCATGGCATGATCGCGAGCTGACCACTGCTCGGTCGACCGAGGCTTCGGTTCCGAGATCGGTGCCTCGAAGCCTGGGCACGCGAACGACCCGACCGCCCGGTAGCAACCGGGCGGTCGGATCGGGGCGGGTGGAGCGCAGGACCGGAGGCGCGCTGAATACTCTCGGCGGCACCGATCACGAGACGCGCCGGTGCACGTCGACAACGGGGCATTTTTCGCATCCGTAACAGCATCCGTAGCGGTCCGTCATGGCTGTTGCCAAAGCTGCGCATGGTGCCACCGGGGTCCGTACAGGTCTGTACATACTGCGACGATGCCGATGGTTCGAAAGTTCGTGTTCGCCGTGCCGATGGTGGTTCTCACCGTCGCGAGCCTGCTGTTCGCGGCATCGGGGACAGGTTCGGCCGCACCGTCCGCGTGGCGCTACACGATGGTGGCGTTCAGTAACGTCAGCGATCGCAGCATGGACGTCTACCAATCCAGTGACGGTACGGACTTCGCTGAGTTGCAGACTTCGGCGTACCAGCCGCCGTTCGGGGTGGTGCGTGACTCGAGCATCTTCCGACACACCGATGGCATGTACTACGTGACCTACACGACGGGCAAGACGAGCATCGGCTTCGCTCGAAGCAGTGATCGCGTCAACTGGACGTTCCTGCAGAATTTTCCGGTTCCGTTCTGCTGCGCGTTCCTGCCCGGTACCGGTGCAGGAACAGGACCGGTGAGCCCACCCGGTTTCAGCGGCTCGGCCGGATTCTCGGACGGCCCGTCGCTGTCGCCGTTCACCACCAAGGCGTGGGCACCGGAATGGTTCGTCGAGGGCGACCGGGTCAGCATCATCGTCTCGTTGTCGACCGGTGGCGGATTCGTGCCGTATCTGATGACCGCGCTCGATCCTGGCCTGAGGCTGTGGAGTTTCCCGGTTCCGTTCGTCGGGATCAATGCCGACCACATCGACACGCAGGTGGTGAAGACCGGATCGACGTACCACGCGTTCACGAAGAACGAGACCCACAAGGTGATCGAGCACTGGACCGCGCCGTCGTTGATCGGGCCCTACACGCGGGTACCGTTGCGCAGCTTCGGCCCGTTGAAAGAGGGCCCTGCCGTCATCGAGCTGCCGGACGGCACCTGGCGGCTGTACTACGACGACTACACCAACCGGAAGTACTTCTACTCCGACAGTTCGGACGGAATGAGCACCTGGTCCGACCCGATGGAGGTTCCGGGACTGTCGGGAACAGTGCGCCACGTCGGTGTCATGAGAGAACCGGCCTGACGCGGGCCGCGACCTCAGGAGGTAGTACCCGACAGCGCTCTGATTCCGGCCGCGATGAACTCGCCCGTGGCATCGGCGGCATGACGGGCACCGGCTCCGGTATCGGAACCGGACAACGCACGGTGGGTTATCCCCTCACCGATCACCCCGAGCTTGAAGTTCGCCAGGGCCAGGTAGAAGCCCCAGTTCGTCAGTTCACGACCCGATTCGACCGAATACAGCTGCGCGAGATCGGCCGCGGACGGGTACCGGTCGCTCGTCCACGCCGCATCCGCGCCCAGTACCGCGTCGAAGACCGGTTGGCGATAGATGCACATCAATGCGACATCGGTGAGGGGGTCGCCGAGAGTGGACATCTCCCAGTCGACCACGGCGGCAACGGAACCGACGTCGTCGGCATCGACAATGGTGTTGTCCACGCGAAAGTCCCCGTGCACGATCGACGATGCCGAGTGAACCGGAATTGCGGCCTCGAGCGCGCGGTGGAGTCGGTCGACATCGGGTAGGTCGCGAGTCTTGACGCTCTGCCACTGCCGAGCCCACGTTGCGACCTGGCGGGAGACGAATCCGTCGGGTCGGCCGAAGCTCTCCAGACCGACCTCGGCGGGGTCGACGGCATGCAGCCTGGCGAGGACGCGAACCAATTCTGTTGCATTGGCGTCGATCTGCGCGTCCGTGAGATCGGACAGGTCCCCTCGCGCGCGAATTACTCGGCCGGGCACGAAATCGACGACGGTCATCGGTGCGCCGAGGACCGAACCGTCTCGATCGAACGCAACGGTTGGAGCAACCGGAACGTCGGTGGACGCGAGAGCCCGAGTGACGGCCCACTCGCGGGCCATGTCGTGTGCCGACGGGGTGAGCCCACTGGTGGGCGGTCGACGAACAACCCACGCCGAGTTGTCGTCGTACGCCTTGTAGGTGAGGTTGGATCGACCACCGCTGATCATCTCGACTGCCAACGAGCCGGCGATCTCGATGCCGTTCTCACGCAAGAACTGCTCGAGTGCATCGCGATTCATGCCCGGCAACTCACTCATGACCGTGCCTCCCGCGTTGCGCGCTTCGCCGCGCCGATGGTCCGTATGGCGATGGCCCAGCGGTGCACCTCGGACGGGCCGTCGTCGACGCGGAACGGTCGCACGTCAACGGCTCCTCTCGATCAGATTCTCGATGCCGGGATCGAACGTCGGATCGATGGCCACGCCGCACTCCCTGTCTACCGACCGAACACTCGCTCGGTCGTCGTAGATTGACACAACCTCTCGGCCCGAGTCAAGGATTTCGCGGGTTCGCTACGGACCTTCCCCGGCCACCGCACCGACCGTTCGCCGGGCGAGATCGAGATACACAGCGACCAGTTCGCTCGGCGTCAGCGGACCGTCGGGGCGATACCAGCCGGCAACGCCCACGCACATCGTGGTGACAGCTCTGCTGGAATCCCTCGGGCGTGCGCTCTCGAACAGACCTGATTGCACGCCGTCGGCGACGATCGCGTCGAGCAGTCGTTGTTCGTCGTCGCGCTTGGCGATGTACGCGTCGCGGTTGGCCGGGTCGAGGCTACGAATTTCCGTCGAGCACACGAAAGCGGCATCGCGCCGGTGGATGTGAAACAGCAGCAGAGATTCGACGACCGCGTCGAAACGGTCGAGGGGCGAGGACCCCGCCTGTGCCTCCGCGGCACGAGACCGCTCCAGCAACTCGTCCATCGACGCGTCCATGATGCCGACCAGAAGGGCCTGCTTCGACGGAAAGTGATGATAGAGGCCAGGAACCGACAGACCGGCACCTGCGGCGATCTGCCGAACCGACGTGCCGTGGTAACCCTGCTCGACGAACATGGTCAGCGCTGACGCCAAAGCAGGCGACAGGCTCGGGCCCTCGTATGTTCGCCAGTTCCGGTTCATCGTCATCGGCCTACCGTAGATGGCGGCGAACTCGGACCGAGAGTTTGCTCCTGACGTGGCGTGAAGTTCTACCGTTGCCGACATGAACACCAGTGATCCCACCACCTGGGGCATCGGCGACGTCGCCCGACGCACCGGAGTCACAGAACGCACCTTGCGGTACTACGAAGAACTGGGTCTACTCGCTCCCGGCCGAGACGGAGGCGGCAGGCGTCGGTACGACGGGGGCGATCTCGATCGCCTCTACCGCATTCGTTTGCTGCGCGAATTGGGAACTCCGGTAGCCGATGTGGACCCGGAGTCGGTCGATCTGCAGCATCTGACGCGACGGCATCTGGCCGAGTTGGACGATCGAATGGCGGAGCTGGCCCGGCAACGAGAACGCGTTCGAGCCGTCGAGGACCGGCTTCTGCAGGGCGCTCGTCCGAACGACGACGCTCTGCTGGACCTGCTCTCGGGCCTGTCGACCGACGAGCCGTCGATGACCAGGCGTACGACCTTGCTGGTCTACCGAGATATCGCGGCGGCACATTCCTACCTCGTCGACGTTCTGGGCTTGGCCCCCGGGCCGATCGAGTACGACGGCGACAAGGCCGTCCACGGAGAGGTCTACGCAGGTGACGGTGTGTTGTGGTTGCACCGCGAAGCCGTCGAACATCGAATGGTCTCGCCGCTGACCACCGGCACGGTCACCGCATCGCTGGCGATCACGGTCGACGACGTCGACGCCCACCATCACCGGGTGGCCGCTACAGGGGCGGCTATCGATTACGAGCCCACCGACATGCCTTACGGCGTCCGTGAATACAGCGTCCGTGACCCCGAAGGACATCTGTGGTCATTCCAGACACCGATCGCCGAATCGGCGTAGTACTTCCTCGGAGCCGAAGGGGTTCGGCGAATCACGGCGATTCCAGTGCCTCGATCACCGCCGCTGCGATGGCCGCTTCGCCGAGGGCATTGGGGTGCATCGGTACGAATTGGTCGGCGAACAGTAGTGGTTCCACCCAGCGCACGCCGACGGGTTGGCAGGCGTCGTGTCCCTCCGATACCGCGGACATGTCCACGAAGGTGGTGTCGGTATCGGCGGCGGCTCGGCGAACGGCGTCGTTCAGAGTGCGCTGCAGAGTGCGCAGATACGGGACATCGCCGAGCGCAACAGGAACCGCCGGCTCGCATGTGCTCGCGGCCGGGATGAGCCACGGATAGCCGATGATGAGCACCGTCGCGTCGGGCGCGCGCGTGTGAATGTCCCGCAATGCTTGCCGAACGGACGGCAGCGTACTTCCGATGATCGTGTCTTCGAAGCTGCTTCCGTTCTGCTGCCGGCACGGATCGACGGTGCCGGCACCGGTCAACACGGCTCTGACGCATGCCACGATCGCACCCGAGAACACGCTGTTGTCATTGCCGCCGATCATCACGGTCACCACGTCGGTGGAGGGCGACAACGCGTCCAATTGCGGCCTGATTCCCTCGAACTGCGGGGCATAGAAGTCCTCGGTCGCCGCGCCGCCGCAGCTGACGTCGGTCAGACCGTAACCCTGGTGTCGGGCCACGACATGCGCGAAATTCTGCTCCGATTGCAGACACCGAAGATCAGCGCCCGGCGCGAGCGGGAGCACCCCGTTTCCTGCGCTGAAGCTGTCGCCCAGATTGACGTACTCGATCGGCGATGCGGCGGCGGTAGGAGGGCTCGCCAGCGCGAGGGCGACAACCGCAACGACGCCGAGCCAGAACTGCTTCGTCCTACTGCGCACTGCAGAACTCCCCCTGATGGCCGGATGCTGGTCGAGATCGTACCGCTGCGGCGTGGTCGAGACCCAGGTCGAAACCCGATTCGATGATCTAGCTTTGAGCACACGCGTCGTCCCGGCGCAGTCGATTCTCTCGCGCAAGGACGTACTTCGATGACCGACGACACATTGGCAGACTTCGAGCGAACCGAGTTCACCGCAGACGGACGCAGTGCCCCCGTCTACCGCATCGGCACCGGACCGGCAGTGGTCGTGATGTCCGAAATGCCGGGCATCACACCGAAAGTGGCGGATTTCGCCCGGACGGTCGCCGGAATCGGCTGCACCGCGATCGTGCCGCATCTGTTCGGCGTCGATGGGAAGGACCCGTCGGCTGCGTCCCTGGGGTTGCTCGGCACCGCGGCCACCTTCTCCCGAGCGATGGTTCCCGCGTGCATCAGTCGAGAGTTCACCATCCTGGCGACCGGTAAGTCCTCGCGAATCGTAGTCTGGCTCCGTGCGCTCGCCGCATACGAGCACGAGCGCTGCGGCGGGCCAGGTGTCGGTGCCATCGGAATGTGCTTCACGGGCGGGTTCGCGCTCGCGATGGCTGCCGATGATCGTTTGCTTGCACCTGTGCTTTCGCAGCCGTCACTGCCGTTTGCGGTATCGGCATCGCGCGCTCGTTCCATCGACATCAGTGCAGCCGACCTCGACATCGTGAAGAATCGATGTGCCGCAGGAGAGTTGAAGGTTCTGGGATTGCGATTCCAAGGTGATTGGATGTGCCCTCCAGCGCGGTTCGAGTTCCTCCGTGAACAACTCGGCGACGCCTTCGTCTCGGTGGAATTACCGGATTCTGCGTTCAACCCGGACGCGCTCGGTACACCGCACTCGGTCGTCACGGAAGGACTGATCGACGAGCCGGGACAACCGACGCGGCAGGCCCTGGATCAGGTACTCGAGCTGTTCCGCAGCCGGTTGCTCGAGACGGACTGAGTACGCCGCCGGTGGTGTAGAGGCACGATCTCGGATGCGACGAGCATCAGGAACACGGCCGCGGAGGCCGGAATCACGACCACGGAACAGTGGCCTGAAGAACCGCTTCCTTCAGTGCGGCGGTCCGTAGTGCCGTCACCGTCTGATACTCGGGATCGGCCACCATCTCGCTGAATGCCTTACGCGATGGGTACTGCACCAACAGCACTGCATCCCAGGCCTGCCCGTCCTCGGCAACCAGTGCCGTCGAACCGTCGCCCGCGTACAGCACCTTCGCCCCGTAGCGGGGGAGAAACGTCTCGTCGAGTGCCTTCGCGTACTCCGCGTAGGACTTCCGACCGCCCTCGGCGAAACGAAGCAGGTTGAGCATCACCACGGGCCCGCCCGGGTCTTCTTCGAGGTAGCGCTTGAGGTCTCTTCCACGAGGATCGATAGCCATTGGTCGAGTATGCGTGAGCGCTCGATCCGGTGAAGCCGAAAGCGACCTACCTTTTCGCCCTCGCCGAGCCCCGCCCACCGCAGTAAGCGACTGTTCGTCGGCGACACGCGCCCAGCGCGAGAGAAGGGTCAGAGATACGGATCGGCCCAGGCGCTGATGATCCGACCGGCACGAGCTGCTTGATTCTTCCCGGTGAGAAGGTGATTGGCCCCCTCGAGCGACACGAAGCTCCGGGGGTGGCGGGCGGCCTGGAAGATGTCGCTGGCGTTGTCGATCCCTACCGTGTTGTCGGTGGGGGAGTGCATGACGAGTAATGGTCTGCGCAGGGTGGTGATGCGCTCGCGCAGGTCTGCTCTGCGAACGTCGTCGACGAACTGTCGTTTGAGGGTCAGCGCCTTGCCGCCCACGTTGAACGGCGCTTCCCCCTCCTCTTCGATGCGGCGGATGAGTGCGTCGTAGTTGTGCTCGACGTGCGCGGGTTGGAACGGGGCGGCGACGATGGCCACCGCGTCGACCGTCGGGCAATCGTGCGCCGCGGCGATGGCCGCCGAGCCGCCGAAGGAATGGCCGACGAGCAACTTGACCTGGCGACCCGTCCCGTTCATGAACTCGACGGCCTTGACGGTGTCGTGCACCTTGTGCGAGAACGAGCCGTCACCCCAATCGCCCTCGGACTGACCCAGGCCGAGATTGTCGAAGCGAAGCATTCCGATGCCGTCGGCAGCGAGCTGCTTGCACATCCGATTCGCCGCCGGGCAATCCTTGCCGAGTGTGAAGCCGTGAGCGAAGACGCCCCAACCCCGTACCTCCCCTTCGGGGGCATCGACCACGCCTGCCAGGGCGGGTCCGCTAGCGCTGGGGAAGGTCACCTGTTCGGGCATACCGGTCATCTTAGGGTCGATCACTCCAGCTCGGGGAACAAGGCTGCAGGTGTGCACGAGCAACGACCGACGGCATTGTCCACAATTGCCGTCGATGCACGGTATGCCGTCGTCGGTGTCCCGTTGTGGACACCGAGGGCACCTGGCTCGGCGGGCTCGCTCAGCCCAGCTGCCGCAGCGCAATGGCGGTGTCGAGCGCCAGCCGATGCCACGCCGATCGGGGGTCGCGGCCGGTGAGCTCCCTGGCCCGTCGCAGTCGGTACCGCAGTGTCTGAGGGTGGACGTGCAGTCTGCGGGCGGCAGCCGTTGCCGTGCCGGTGGCAATGAAGGCCGACAAGCCCTGCAGAATGTGCTCGTGTGCCGGCTCCGTGAGCGGCCCGAGGACGGTGCGCACCACCTCGCTCGTGTCCGCGGTGGGGCGAGCGGTGAGCAGCGCCAACAACTGGGCGTCCCCGTGATCGAGCAGTGCCCGGTTGTCGAAGGCATGTTCCGGTGCCGAGTCCAACGCCTCCGATGCCAGACGCCACGCCCGGCTGATGCCCGCGAGGGGTGAGCCCTCGACAACGCATCCGCGCAGCAGCATCTCGCCGCACACGAGCTCGACATCGGCGCGGGCGATCGATCCGGGTAACAGTGCGATCGCACGATGCTCGCGCCGCGTGCACAGATGAGTCCGCTGAGCCGGTGACGTGGTGCGATCGGGCGGAACCAGTCCCATTGCGAGAACGAGTGATTCGACGGTATCGTCGGCCAAACGCCGGCTCGGATCCGTCGACTGCACCACGAGCAGCATGGGATGACCGGGCAGCTCCAGATCGAGTTCGCGGGTGCGATCGGCCAATGCGCCCGGCGAGTTGTGTCTGGCCGCAAGCAAGTCGTCGAGCAACGCGGCATGCGACTGGCCGCGATTGGAGGTGAGCTGCTCGCGCGCAAGGACATACGCGTCGATGATCTCCTCGGAGATGGCGTCGATGGCATCGAGCACGCCGAGGCTGAGCTCGGTTATGTCCTGCGGTTCCAGGAGGTCGAGATACTCGGTGTTCACGTACCGCACGAACACGCTCGAGGCGACTCGGTACGCCCTGAGCACATCGGCCAACGGTCGACCGTCGGCGGCGCGGGCCGCTCCGATGGCGCGGAACCTGCTGTGATCTCGTTCGTCGATCGTTCGATCCCCTCCCGCCCACAGCGTCATCAGTCGCCGAAACGACCAATATGCGATCGCCTCGACATCGGCCAACTGTGCGCCGCGCAGGGTGCGGTAGACCGGGATCGCGTCCCGAATCGCGTCCACCGCCGAGGCCACTACGCCGCCGAGTTCCGATTCGATGGTCGCGACGATGGACGCCCGGGCCGAGTACATCGAGCTCCCTTCTGGAGTTGTCACCTACTGACAAACCGTATCGTCATTCGAGTCAAATTCCTTGAGTTCCGTCGATGACGACTGGACAGTCGAGTCAGAGAGCACCTCGAGCAGAAGAGTGGGGCAATGGACGCAGATGTGATCGTGGTGGGTGCCGGGTTGGCCGGTTTGGTGGCGACAGCCGAGTTGGCCGACGCGGGCAAGCGAGTGCTTCTCCTCGATCAGGAGCCGGAGCAGAATCTGGGCGGCCAGGCGTTCTGGTCGTTGGGCGGGTTGTTCATGGTCGACACCCCGGAGCAGCGACGGATGGGTATCAAGGATTCCGCCGATCTGGCGTGGCAGGACTGGCTCGGCACCGCAGCATTCGATCGCGGTATCGACGACCCCGCAGGCGAGGACTACTGGGGCCACCGATGGGCGAGGGCGTATCTCGACTTCGCAGCAGGGGAGAAGCGGTCCTGGCTGCATGCACAGGGGGTGCGGTGGGTTCCCATCGTCGGTTGGGCCGAACGCGGCGGATATCTGGCCGAGGGCCATGGGAATTCGGTTCCGCGCTTTCACCTGACCTGGGGTACTGGGCCTGGTGTCGTTGCACCGTTCGAGCGACGTGTCCGCGAGGCGGCCGACAAAGGTTTGGTGCGCTTCGGTTTTCGTCATCGCGTCGACGAGTTCATTGTCAGCGCAGGTGTGGTGGAGGGTGTGCGCGGAGCGATTCTCGAGCCCAGCGCTGCCGAGCGCGGGGCCGGTAGTACGCGTGTCGAGGTGGGGGAGCCGGCCCGACGACCTTCGTGCCCGCAGTGATGTACAGACCCGCCTCGACGACGCAATCATCACCGAGCGAGATGCCGAGCCCCGAGTTGGCTCCGAGCAAGCAGCTCTTACCGACAGAGATCACGTTCTTTCCGCCGCCCGAGAGGGTGCCCATGATCGAAGCCCCGCCGCCCACATCGGAACCGTCGCCCACCACCACGCCCGCCGATATGCGGCCCTCGACCATCGAATTGCCGAGCGTTCCGGCGTTGAAGTTCACGAAGCCCTCGTGCATCACTGTCGTTCCGCTGGCCAGGTGTGCGCCGAGACGTACGCGGTCGGCGTCGGCAATCCGAACCCCGGTGGGAACGACGTAATCCACCAGGCGAGGGAACTTGTCGACGCTGTACACGGTCACGTGACCGCGGGCACGCAGCTTCGCGCGCACCGTCTCGAAGCCGTCGACCGCGGCAGGGCCGAAATTGGTCCATACGACGTTGGCAAGGAAGCCGAACTGCCCGTCGAGGTTGACCCCGTGGGGCTGGACCAGACGGTGCGAGAGCAAGTGCAGGCGAAGGTAGACGTCGTGGGCGTCGACCGGTGCATCCTCGACCGAAGCGATCGTCGTGCGGACCGCGACGACCTCGACCCCGCGTGCCTCGTCCGGCCCGACCAGAGCGGCCAGCTCCTCGGGGATGTCGGATCCCTCGAGCCGAGTGGTGCCGGTGTCGAACCCCGACCCGAGCTCCGGGCTCGGAAACCACGTGTCGAGAACGACACCTGAAGTCGTGATGTTGGCAATACCTACTGCTGATGCTCCCTGTGCGCTCACGGCACGAAGAATACGCGGTGGGTCCAAAGATCGGGTTCGCCCGTCGTCCCGGGCACGCCGATTGTTCCTGGACTCGTTTTTCCGACGCTGCGCCGGTTCGTTACCGATTCGACAGCCGAGTGTGATCGCATCGGGATGCGGGCGTACGGGTAGAGGCCACGGCAGCTGACAGAGTTCCTGCAATGACCACCCGCACCGGCTCGCGCAGCCGTGGAGCCGCTGCAGCAATGGCCGGCGGCGTCTCGTTCACCGGACTGGTGACGACGATGGCCACCACGATCGTCCTCGGAATGGCACTCGGTTTGGTCGTCACCGGGGCCTGGTAGATACGCCATCGGCTGACAGGGCCGGTGGTTCCGTCGTGAGAACCGATGCTCCGGGCGCGAGGTGCGTTCTGGTCGACCTGCTGACGAGGGTGGTCGGCTACGGGCGCTCCGGCCAGCGCTTTTCGAGCGAAGGATTGTTCGGCGAAGGCTTCGACGGCGTGGTCCGCAAGATTCTTCTGGCCTACGGCCTAAGGTTGTCGCCGTGACTCTCGATTTGCAGGCAGACCCGATCGACCTCACCGCAGCGCTGGTGGACATCCCCAGCGTCAGCGAGGACGAATCGCGCATCGCCGACGACGTAGAGCACGCGCTTCGCACGCAGACCACAGGCTTCGAGATCATTCGGAGCGGGAACGCCGTGCTGGCGAGAACCAACCGCGGCCTGGGCTCGCGGGTGATGCTCGCCGGTCACCTCGACACCGTCCCCATCGCCGACAATGTGCCGTCGCGGCGGGAGCACGACAGCGCCGAGGGGGACATCCTGCACGGGTGCGGAACCGTCGACATGAAGTCGGGAGACGCAGTGTTTCTGCATCTCGCGGCCACGATCGACAACCCCGCGCATGATCTCACCCTGGTGTTCTACGACTGCGAGGAGATTGCCGCCGCACGCAACGGACTCGGCCGAATCGAACGAGAACTGCCCGAGTGGCTCGAGGCCGACGTCGCAATCCTGGGCGAGCCGTCCGGCGGCTTCATCGAGGCCGGTTGTCAAGGGACGCTGAGAGTTCGGCTGACGGCGTCGGGAACGCGGGCCCACAGTGCTCGTTCCTGGCTGGGCGACAACGCGATTCACAAATTCGGTGCAGTGCTCAACCGGCTCGCGGCCTATCGAGCACGCACCATCGATATCGATGGCTGCGTGTATCGCGAAGGTCTACAAGCGGTTCGGATCGCAGGCGGGGTGGCGGGCAACGTCGTTCCCGATGCCGCGGAACTCGACGTCAATTTTCGATTCGCACCGGATCGCTCCGTCGAGCAGGCCGTCGACCATGTTCGTGAAGTGGTCGAGGGACTCGATCTGGGGTTCGAGGTCACCGACTCCTCACCGGGCGCGCTGCCCGGCCTGAACCGGCCCGCGGCGGCTGCCCTCATCGAGGCGGCAGGTGGACAGTTCCGAGCCAAGTACGGCTGGACCGACGTTTCACGCTTCTCGGCGCTCGGGATACCGGCCGTCAACTACGGGCCCGGTGACCCCAACCTCGCCCACAAGCGCGACGAACGCGTTCCCGTCGAGCAGATCACGCACGTCACACAGGTTCTCCGGAGCTACCTCTCCGCCGGATAACCTCGACGCCATGAACAACGACGCGGGACACGGCAGCGAGAAGCCGGCCAAACACAAAGGGTCCGTCGTACTGCGGCGGGGCCGAAACACCGAGACCTCGACCTCGGATCAACGCCTTCTCGACGAGCGTGGGCCAGGAAACTGGATTCATTCCGATACCTGGCGAGTGCTGCGCATCCAGAGCGAATTCGTCGAAGGATTCGGGGCGTTGGCCGAGGTTCCGAAGGCCGTGACGGTGTTCGGTTCTGCGCGCACCCCCGTCGACCATCCGGAATACGAGCGCGCCCGCCGGCTCGGCGCAGCCCTCGCCCAGGAGGGGTTCGCCGTCATCACCGGCGGCGGCCCCGGCGTGATGGAAGGGGCCAACCGCGGTGCCAGCGAGGCCGACGGATACTCGATCGGACTGGGGATCGAGCTGCCGTTCGAGCAAGGGCTCAACGACTGGGTGGATCTGGGTATCAACTTTCGATACTTTTTCGTCCGCAAGACCATGTTCGTCAAGTACTCCCAGGCTTTCGTCTGCCTGCCCGGTGGCTTCGGCACCCTGGACGAGCTGTTCGAGGCATTGACTCTGGTGCAGACGGCCAAGGTGACCAAGTTCCCGATCGTGTTGTTGGGCAAAGATTTCTGGTCGGGTCTGATCGGCTGGATCGAATCCACTCTGGTGAAAGAAGGCAAGGTGTCCGAGAAGGACCTCGACCTCATCCATTGCACCGACAGCGTCGACGAGGCCGTCCGAATCGTCCTCGAGGCGCAGCAGTGAACGAGCAGCGGGCGAACGACACAGCGGTCGGTGGGCTCAGCATCTGCGTCTACTGCGCATCGGGGCCCGTCGATTCGTCGTTCATCGATCTTGCGGCGGAGGTTGGAACCGAGATCGGTCGACGGGGCTGGCAGTTGGTGTCCGGCGGGGGCAACGTTTCGATGATGGGTGCCGTGGCGGCTGCGACGCGGGCTGCGGGCGGCAACACCGTCGGCGTCATCCCGAAGGCTCTCGTGCACCGCGAGGTCGCCGATGTCGATGCCGACGAACTGATCGTCACCGACACCATGCGCGAGCGCAAGAAGATCATGGAAGACCGCGCCGACGCATTCATCACCTTGCCCGGCGGGATCGGGACGCTCGAGGAGTTGTTCGAGACGTGGACCGCGGGCTATCTGGGCATGCACAGCAAGCCCATGGTGATGCTCGATCCGTTCGGGCATTTCGACGGGATGATGCAGTGGATCGACGGTCTGCGTGCGACGGGGTTCGTACAACAGCGAGCCCTGGATGCTCTGGTCAGAACGCCGTCGACACGTGCGGCCTTGGATGCATGCGCAAAGCTGTGACAGGTCACCAACCTCGGCCCGCCGGGGAGCTCCTCAAAGTTGTTACTCTCAAGTAGGGTAAGGAATCTCACAAAGTCTTCGAAGGGGAGTTCATGGCTGTCGATGCCCGTCAGAAAATCGGAGTGACCGACCTCGCGGTCGCGTTGCCGAAAATGGTGACGGAGGTACCGAGTCTGCTCAAGGGCCTGGCGGGATTCACCCGAAAGCCCGATCACAAGGTTTCGATCGGCTTGATCTTCCAAGAGGCTGCCGCCAAGCACAGTAGCCACCCGTTCGTGCGGTTCGAGGGTGTGTCGACCTCGTACAAGGACGCGAACGAGCTGGTCAACCAGTACGCGGCAGTGTTCGCCGACCACGGGGTCGAGCGCGGTGACGTGGTCGGCGTGTTGAGCAAGAACCGCCCCGAGGCATTGTTCGCCGCTCTCGCGGCCGTCAAGCTCGGTGCCACTGCGGGCATGTTGAACTACAACCAGCGCGGTGACGTGCTCGAGCACAGCCTCGGGATTCTCGACGCCAAGGTCCTGATTCTCGACGAGAACGCGCAGGAAGCTCTCGATTCTCTCGACGGGGAACCGAAGGTCGGTGCGGTGTTGCCGATGGAGAAGCTGGCCGAGCTTGCCGCGAAGGCGTCCACGTCCAACCCGTCGGTCACCGCACAGATCCAGGCCAAGGAGAAGGCGTTCTACATCTTCACCTCGGGCACCACGGGTATGCCCAAGGCCAGCCTGATGAGTCATTTCCGCTGGCTCAAGTCGATGTCCGGCCTGGGCAACATGGGTGTCCGGCTGCGCGGTTCCGACGTCATCTACTGCTGCCTTCCGCTCTATCACAACAACGCGTTGACGGTGACGTTGTCCTCGGTGCTCGCGGGTGGCGCGACCATGGCCATCGGCAAGCAGTTCTCGGTGAGCAATTTCTGGGACGACATCCGAGTCAACGAGGCCACCGCCTTCACCTACATCGGCGAACTGTGCCGCTACCTGCTGACGCAGCCGAAGAAGAGTTCCGACCGCGACAACTCGGTCAAGCTGATCGTCGGCAACGGACTTCGCCCGGAGATCTGGGAGGAGTTCACCGAGCGATTCGGCATCTCTCGCGTCGCGGAGTTCTACGGCGCCAGCGAATGCAATATCGCCTTCATCAACGCTCTGAACATGAAGAAGACCGCAGGCATCTGCCCGCTTCCGTACGCGGTGGTGGAGTTCGACGAGGAGTCGGGCAAGGCCAAGCGTGGACAGGACGGCAAGCTCCGCAAGGTCGGCAACGGGGAAGTCGGGCTGCTGCTGTCCAAGATCACCGACCGGGCACCGTTCGACGGCTACTCCGATGACAAGGCCACCGAGAAGAAGATGGTGCGCGACGGCTTCAAGGACGGTGACGCCTGGTTCGACACCGGCGACCTGGTCCGCAAGCAGGGCTGGATGCACGTCGCGTTCGTCGATCGTCTCGGAGACACCTTCCGCTGGAAGGGTGAGAACGTCGCCACCACCCAGGTCGAGGGTGCCCTCGGCGGGCATTCGTCGGTCGATGGTGCCGTCGTGTACGGCGTCGATATCGACGGAACCGACGGCAAGGCCGGCATGGCTGCGATCACGCTGCGCGAGGGCGAGACCTTCGACGGCAAGGCGGTGGCCGAGCATCTCTACGACAAGCTCCCGACCTATGCGGTGCCCCTGTTCGTGCGAGTCGTCGACAGCCTCGAACAGACGTCGACGTTCAAGAGCCAGAAGGTCGCCTTGCGCAAACTCGGCTACGAGGACGACAGTGCCAGCGACCTGTACGTGCTCCGCGGCAAGTCCGGTGGCTACGAGAAGGCGTACGACGGCTACGTCGACGAGGTGGCGGCAGGCAAGGCACCCAAGGGATAGCTGCGTGCCAGTATTGGTTTCATGAGCACTCTCTGCGGCAAACCGGTTGCCGACGATCGCGCTTTGGTGATGGCAATCGTCAATCGCACTCCCGATTCGTTCTACGACGGGGGCGCGAATTTCACCGACGATGCTGCCATGGCGTCGGTGCACAGGGCGGTCGCGGAGGGTGCCGACATGGTCGACATCGGCGGGGTGAAGGCAGGCCCAGGTGATGTCGTCGATGCCGACGAGGAAATCCGCCGCGTAGTTCCCTTCGTCGAAGCGATCCGGGACGTCTATCCCGAGCTGTTGATCAGTGTCGATACCTGGCGTAGCGAGGTGGCCAGGTTGGCCTGCGGGGTCGGCGCTGACCTCATCAACGACACCTGGGCCGGGGCGGACCCGGAGCTGGTGCGCGTCGCCGCGGCCGAGGGAGTCGGCATCGTCTGCTCGCACACGGGTGGCGCGGTCCCGCGGACGCGTCCGTTCCGGGTTCGGTACACCGATCTCGTCGCGGACGTGATCGCGGAGGTCACCGCAGCCGCCGACAACGCAGTCGCGGAGGGGGTGAAGAAGGATTCGATTCTCATCGATCCGACGCACGATTTCGGCAAAAACACCTTTCACGGGCTCGAGTTGTTGCGGCGGGTAGACGATCTTGTAAACACCGGGTGGCCTGTGCTCATGGCGCTGAGCAACAAGGACTTTGTGGGCGAGACTCTAGGGGTAGAGCTCGCCGACCGGTTGGAGGGAACATTGGCAGCGACAGCATTGGCCGCAGCAGGCGGAGCCCGAATGTTCCGGGTACACGAAGTTGCGTCGACCAGAAGAGTCGTCGACATGGTGGCAGCGATCCAGGGACTCCGAGCCCCGGCGCGGACCGTCAGGGGTCTGGCATGACCCTTGCAGATCGAACGGACGTGACCATGGCGTGGTCCGAGACGAACAGCTGGGACGAACCGGACTGGACCGTCGCCGAGCTGGAAGCCGCCAAGGCGGGGCGAACGGTATCGGTGGTACTCCCGGCGCTGAACGAGGAACAGACGGTCGCCGCGGTCATCGACACCATCCATCCACTGCTCGGTGGCCTGGTCGACGAGCTGATCGTGTTGGACTCCGGTTCGACCGACGAAACGGCCGTCCGCGCGACGGCCGCGGGTGCGCGTGTGATCAGCCGAGAAGACGCAGTCCCCGGGCTGGACCCGGTTCCGGGCAAGGGCGAGGTGCTGTGGCGTGCAATCGCCGCGTCGACCGGTGATCTCATTGCGTTCGTCGACTCCGATCTGATCAACCCCGATCCGGCGTTCGTGCCGAAATTGCTCGGCCCACTGCTGATGGGCGACGGGATTCACCTGGTCAAGGGGTACTACCGCCGTCCACTGCGAGTGAGTGGAACCGAGGACGCCAACGGTGGCGGACGTGTCACCGAGCTCGTGGCGCGGCCTCTGCTCGCTGCACTGCGACCTGAGCTGACCGGAGTGATCCAGCCGCTCGGCGGAGAATATGCAGGCACCCGCGAGCTGCTGTCCGCGGTGCCGTTCGCGCCCGGTTACGGAGTGGAGATCGGGCTGTTGCTCGATACGTACGACAGGCTCGGGTTGCAGGCGATCGGCCAGGTCAATCTGGGGGTGCGCAAGCATCGCAATCGCCCACTGGTCGAGCTCGGGGCGATGAGCAGGCAGATCGTCGGAACGATGCTGAATCGATGCGGCATGGTCGATTCCGGTGCCGGTCTGATGCAGTTTCGGGTCGACGGTGATTCGTTCGCGCCGTTCTCGACCGAGGTGTCGTTGCTGGACCGACCGGCGATGAACTCGTTGAAATAGTCGTGTCGGGCCAGCGTGACAAGATCGTGGCATGTTGACGCTGCTGATCTACGTCGTGGTCATTGCCGTCGTCGCTGCCGCACTGTTCTTCGTGGCGTCGACTGTGTTCGGTCGCGGTGAGGAACTGGGTCCACTGCCCGAGGGCACAACCGCGACGGTGCTGCCTGCGGAGGCCGTCACCGGAGCCGACGTGCGCTCGTTGAAGTTCCAGCAGACCCTGCGGGGCTACAAGCCCAGCGAGGTGGACTGGGCGCTCGAACGGCTCGGTGGCGAAATCGACGTGCTGCGGTCGCGGTTGTCCGCGTTGCAGCAGTCGGGGGCTCAGTCGGGGAGTCAGCTGGGGACTACCTCGGACGGGCGGCATTCGGTGACGGCCGAGCCGGACGAGCAGTGAGCGCGGTCGCCGGACCGGATGGGCGGCATCGGTGTCCGTGGGGTGCCACCGACAACGAGCTGTACCGGCAGTACCACGACACCGAATGGGGCCAGCCCCTTCACGGGCGGAACGAGCTGTACGAGCGGCTGTGCCTCGAAGCGTTCCAGTCGGGGCTGGCGTGGATCACGATTCTGCGCAAGCGCGAGAGCTTCCGCAGTGCGTTCTCCGGTTTCGATCCGGAACGGGTGGCCCGATTCGGCGAGGGCGATGTCGAACGATTGATGAACGATGCGTCGATCGTGCGCAATCGGCTCAAGATCGACGCTGCGGTGAGCAATGCTCGGGCCATTCTCGACTTCGAGGACACCGACCTCGACACCCTGCTCTGGTCGTTCGCGCCCGAACCCCGGCCCGCACGCCTGACGGAGATCTCCGAGGTACCGGCATCGACCGTCGAGTCGACGGCTCTGGCCAAGGAACTCAAGCGTCGGGGGCTGAGATTCGTCGGTCCGACAACCGCTTATGCCTTGATGCAGGCGACTGGAATGGTCGACGATCACTTGTCGGGGTGTTGGGTGCAGGTCACGAATACAGACTCCGTTTCTCGGTATGGACCGAGATAGGGAAGAATGGCACTCAACACCCGTCGCCCCGCGACGAATTTATCTTTTAGGCCTAGGCGCCGAGCAGGTGGGCGCAGATCTGGAGGGAGCAGAGGATGGCGGCGATGAAGCCCCGGACCGGGGACGGTCCCCTCGAAGCAACCAAAGAGGGACGAGGAATCGTCATGCGTGTCCCGCTCGAGGGGGGCGGCCGGTTGGTCGTCGAATTGACCCCCGACGAGGCCGCGGCACTCGGTGACGAACTGAAGGGCGTCACCGGCTGATATCCACATCGATCGATCATCGCTCTGCCCCGCTCGCCGCTCCGGCAAGCGGGGCTTTGTGTTGTGACGACGAGTGTTGTGACGACGAGTGTTGTGGCCCGATCTTCTCAAGTGCCGAGCCGACCCGCTGTGAAAGAGGTGTTCGATGCTGACGGACGTCGTCGAACTGTTGCTGTGTCCGCAATGCCGGGCACGCGGAGTCGAATCCGGGCTCGGCGTCGGCGACACCGATCGGACGCTGTGGTGCGACCGTGGACATTCGTTCGACGTGGCTCGGCAGGGATACGTCAGTTTGTTGACCGGTGACGGCGGAAAGTTCACCGGTGACTCGGCCGAGATGATCACCGCGCGTGATGCGTTCTTGGGTCAGGGGCATTTCGATCCGATCGCCGCCGCGGTCTCTGCTGCAGTCCCGCTGGACGGTCAGGCGGTGGTCGATGTCGGGGTAGGCACCGGGCACTACCTCGCTGCCGTACTCGACGCCCGCCCGGACGCCAGGGGATTGGGCGTCGATGTCTCGAAGTTCGCTGCGCGCCGCGCCGCCCGCTCACATCCTCGTCTGGGCTCGGTGGTCGCGGACATCTGGAGTGGGCTACCGGTGCGGTCGGGCAGTCTGTCAGCGGTGACGTGCGTGTTCGCTCCGCGTAACGCAGACGAGCTGAACCGAGTGCTCATCGCCGACGGGGTGCTGGTGGTAGTGACCCCCACATCGCGGCATCAGCGCGAACTGCGCGGCCCGTTGGGCCTGATCGGCGTCGAGGAAGACAAGACCCGCAGGCTCGGTGAGTCCCTGTCCGGCCTGTTCGATCCGGTTGCGGAGTCTGCGCTGGAGTATTCGATGGCGCTCTCGCACAACGACGTCGAGTCGCTGATCGGAATGGGTCCGTCGGCGCGCCACGGCAACCCCGAGACACGATCCGCTGCGCTTGCGCAGTTGCCGGACCGTGTCGAGGTCACGGTGTCGGTGACGGTGTCGACCTATCGTCGACGCGCCGAGGCGTCGTTGTAGACGGCGAGGGTCTGCTTCGCGATCGATGCCCACGAGAACTCGGCGACGGCTCGCTCGCGGCCTGCCTTGCCCATCGCGGTTGCGCGGGCGGGGTCCAGGACGACCTCGTTGACGGTGTCGGCCAGGTTGCGCTCGAAGGCCTCGGGTTCGTAGGAGTTGTAGTGCACCAGGCGTCCGGTGCGGCCGTCGTCGACGACCTCCGGGATGCCACCGACATCGGAGGCGACGACGGCAGTTTCGCAGGCCATCGCTTCGAGGTTGACGATGCCGAGTGGCTCGTAGACCGATGGGCACACGAAGACTGCTGCTGCAGTGAGGATTTCGCGGATCTTGTCGGTCGGAAGCATGTCCTTGACCCAGAACACGCCCTCGCGCTGCTCGGCGAGCTGGGCCACGGCGCGCTCGGTTTCCGCGGCGATCTCCGGGGTGTCGGGCGCGCCTGCACACAACACGAGTTGGATGGACGGATCGAAGCGATGGGCGGCCGCGATCAGATGCCCGACGCCCTTCTGTCGGGTGATGCGTCCGACGAAAGCGACGATCGGCTTGCTCGGATCGACACCGATCTCTTCCAGTGTCGAGGTGCCGTGGTCGGCGAACCAACGCTCGGTGTCGATTCCGTTGCGCACCACATGAACCCGGCTCGGATCGAGGCGAGGATAGGCGTCGAGCACATCTTTGGCCATGCCCTCGCTGACGGCGATGACGGCGTCGGCGTACTCCACCGCGTTGCGCTCGGACCACGACGAGATTCGGTAGCCGCCGCCGAGTTGCTCGGCCTTCCACGGCCGGCGTGGTTCGAGCGAGTGTGCCGTCAGGATGTGGGGCACATCGTGCAACTGCGCCGCGAGGTGGCCTGCAAGGCCGGTGTACCAGGTATGTGAATGCACCACGTCCGCGCCGGCCGCCGCATTCGCCATCCGCAGCTCCGCGGACAACGTGGTCAACGCAGCGTTGGCTCCGGCGAGCGCCGGATCCGGATCGTGAACCTGCGCGGTGTCGCGGGGGGCACCCATGCAGTGGATGTCCACGTCGCACAGCAACTTCAGCTGCGCGGACAACTCGGTGACATGCACTCCTGCGCCACCGTAGATCTCCGGGGGATATTCCTTGGTCATCATTGCTACGCGCACGTGAACGAACCTACATTCCCCAGCAGTTGTGCGTGTACTGCTCGCACGGTTCTCTCGGTGCGGATAGGTTGAGTGTGTGAGGACACAACCGCACGTACTAGGGATCGTGCTTGCCGGCGGTGAGGGTAAGCGCCTTTATCCGATGACCGCGGACCGAGCCAAGCCGGCCGTACCCTTCGGGGGCGCCTACCGACTCATCGACTTCGTGCTGAGCAATCTCGTCAATGCCGGTTACCTCCGGCTCTGCGTGCTGACCCAGTACAAGTCGCATTCACTGGACCGCCACATCTCGCAGACGTGGCGGCTGTCCGGGTTCGCCGGGGAGTACATCACTCCGGTTCCCGCGCAGCAGCGTCTGGGGCCACGGTGGTACACCGGCAGCGCCGACGCCATCTTCCAGTCGCTGAACCTGGTGTACGACGAGGACCCCGAGTACATCGTGGTCTTCGGTGCCGACCACGTGTACCGGATGGACCCGGAACAGATGGTGCAGCAGCACATCGACTCCGGTGCCGGGGTCACGGTCGCAGGTATCCGGGTGCCGCGCAGTGAGGCGTTCGCGTTCGGATGCATCGATTCCGACGAGAACGGCAAGATCACCCAGTTCCTGGAGAAGCCGGCGCAGCCGCCGGGCACTCCCGACGACCCCGACGTCACCTACGCATCCATGGGCAACTACGTCTTCACCACCAAGGTGTTGATCGACGCCATCAAGGCCGACTCCGAGAACTCCGACTCCGATCACGACATGGGCGGCGACATCATTCCCGCGCTCGTCGAAGCAGGCGTCGCCTCGGTCTACGACTTCAACGACAACGTGGTGCCCGGTGCCACCGAACGAGACCGCGGCTACTGGCGTGATGTGGGAACCATCGACGCCTTCTACGACGCCCACATGGACCTGGTTTCGGTGCACCCCATCTTCAACCTCTACAACCGCCGCTGGCCCATCCGCGGATCGGCCGAGAATCTGCCACCGGCCAAGTTCGTCCAGGGTGGTTTGGCTCAGGAATCCGTCGTCGGTGCCGGCTGCATCCTGTCCGCCGCCACCGTGCGCAATTCGGTACTGAGCTCCAATGTCATGATCGACAGCGGTGCAACGGTCGAAGGCAGCGTGCTGATGCCCGGCGTCCGGATCGGCAAGGGTGCCGTGGTTCGGCACGCGATCCTGGACAAGAACGTCGTCGTCGGTGACGGCGAGATCATCGGAGTCGACCACGAACGCGATCGTGAACGCTTCAACGTCAGTGCCGGGGGAGTGGTCTCGGTCGGCAAGGGCGTCTGGATCTAGAGCCTGCTCACGCTCTCGAAGCGCAGATCAAACCGTCGCCGAGCGGCAGCAGCACCGTCGTGAGCCGCTCGTCCTCGGCGATCGCCCGCGCCGCGGATCGCACGGCCACTGCGGTGGCATCGCGCTGAGTGGGGTCCGCGACCCGGCCACCGAGCAACGCGTTGTGCAGCACCAGAACTCCACCCGGCCGGAGCAGTCTGACGCTTTCGGCGACGAAGTGTGGATGATCGGCCGGGCTGGCGTCGATGAACACCAAATCGTAGGTGTCGTCCGCCAATCGGGGCAGCACATCCAGTGCCCAACCGTTGATCAACCGAGTGCGTGATGGCGCAATTCCGCCCGCGCGGAACGCCTCTCGCGCGGCACGCTGATGCTCGGGCTCGGTGTCGATGGTGGTCAGGACGCCGTCCGCACGCATCCCGTCGAGCAGCCACAGGCCACTGATTCCTGCGCCCGTTCCGATTTCGACCACGGTCTTGGCGCCGAGCATCTGAGTGAAGATGGACAGAATCGCTCCGACCGATGGCGGGACCGGTGCGGCACCGAGATCGACGGCGCGCTCTCTGGCTGAGATCAGAACCTCGTCCTCCTGAGCGGAGTCTTCGGCGTAGGCGAGCATCTTCTCGGCGTTGGTCGGCACGAACCGAGGCTATCGTGCCCGTGGCACATTCTCACGCACACATTCTCAGGTGCGCCTCAGCTGATTCATACCGGACCCACACGCAGATCGGTCAGGCTATGGAGGAATCGAAGGTCCGTCTCGATTGCGAAGTGTGAGCTGGAACATCCGAGGGTAGTCGTCGGTTGAATCAGAAGGACGTACGCAGTCCTGAGCAGGAGGATCCAACTATTTACGAGATCAACGGCGTTCGCAACACCGCGCGTCTACCCGAGTCCGTGCCGATGCCAGAGGATATCGGCGGCACCGCCGTGTTCGATGCGACCGGCGAGGTCTCGACGATGCCGTCCTGGGACGAGCTCGTTCGTGAGCACGGCGACCGCGTCTACCGCCTGGCGTACCGCCTGTCCGGCAACGCACAGGATGCAGAGGATCTGACGCAGGACACCTTCATCCGGGTCTTCCGCTCCCTGTCCAACTATCAGCCCGGCACGTTCGAGGGATGGCTGCACCGCATCACCACGAACCTGTTCCTCGACATGGTTCGTCGTCGCAGTCGCATCCGCATGGAAGCGCTTCCCGAGGACTACGACCGCGTCCCCTCCGACCGGCCGAGTCCCGAGCAGATCTACCACGACGCCCGCCTCGACCCCGATCTCCAGTCCGCGCTCGACTCGCTGGCACCGGAATTCCGCGCCGCAATCGTGCTGTGCGATATCGAAGGCCTGTCCTACGAAGAGATCGGTGCGACACTGGGCGTCAAGCTCGGAACGGTTCGCAGTCGCATTCATCGTGGACGCCAAGCGCTACGCGAGTACCTTCGAGTGCACGGGAAGGTCGACTCGGGTCACGCAAGTGCCCACTAGCTACGAGGAGGGTTGGATGACGCAGGCGCGCAAGCCTCGGCAGTTCAGTTCAACCGAACATCTGGCCAGTGAGGCCGTGGCGGCCTACGTCGACGGCGAATTGCGGATGCCCGCGTACCTTCGCGCAGCTCACCACCTGTCCGAATGCCCGGAATGCGCGGCCGAGGTCGAGGCGCAGCAGCAGGCCCGCCGCGCGCTGCGTGGTGCAGGCGAGATGTCCATGCCGCATTCCTTGCTCGGCCTGCTCAGCCAGATTCCGTCCTGCGCCGGGGACGACGGGCAGGCACGCACCAAGCGGACGTTCAAGTCGTCCGTGGCAGGCGTTCGCCGTCGCCGACGGTGACTGCATCGACATTCTCCCGACGGCTTCTCACCTGCACCGAACTTCTCACCTGCATCGAGCTGCCCCGACCGCTCGAGTGATACTGAACTCTCACACCGACGTATGCGAGGGGTAACCGGACGCGTGACATCTGATTCGACCAACACCGAGACCGCAGGCACCGACCCGGACGATGTCGAGCCGGCGGGGATCGGCCCGGAAGGTCCTCGATTGCCACCACGGCCGGTCTATCGGCCGTCCGTCGATCCGATGTCGGCCTCGGTGTTCGGACGTCCCGAGGACGTCGACGGTTCGTTCTCTCCGCGCCGACCCGGCGAGCAGTTGCCCGCTCGAGTCTCCGTTCGCCCTCCCGACCCGATCCTCGCCGAGGCGTTCGGACGTCCGCAGGACTCCCAGGAGTCGTTGCAGCGTGACCCGTCCGCGGAACACGACATCGATGCCCCCACGCCCGCTCCGGCCGATCCGTGGCGTGATCCCAACGCTCGAGTTCTGCTCGGCAACGCCGCGGTCGACACCCCAGCGCCTCCGGTTCTCCCGCCGGGTACCAAACTCGGTGTGCGTGATGTGCTGTTCGGCAGATCGGTGTCCGTCCGAGCTCTCGTCGTGCTCGGAATCCTGGCCCTCGTCATCGGCTTGGTCGGTGGCCTGTTCGGCCGTCTGACCGCCGAAGTGACCGGCGCACTGACCAGCCAGAAAGTGACGCTGACCCAGTCCAGCGGCGACGACATCCCCCGTGGTCAGATCACCAAGGTCGCCGACGCCGTCCTCCCGTCCGTCGTATCGATCCAGGTGACACTCGGGGAGACCGGGGGCACCGGCTCGGGCGTCGTGATCAGCGGTGACGGGTACATCGTCACCAACAACCACGTCATCTCCCTCGCAGCGTCCGACCCGGACAATTCGACGCTCGAAGTCACCTTCTCGGACGGCACGAAAGTGCCGGGGCGCATCGTCGGACGCGATACCAAGACCGACCTCGCCGTACTGAAGACGGACGTCGGAAACCTCACCGAAGCGCAGCTGGGTCGGTCCAGCGACGTTCGCGTCGGGCAGGACGTCATTGCCGTCGGATCTCCGCTGGGACTGAACAAAACCGTCACCTCCGGCATCGTCAGCGCTCTCGATCGCCCCGTGGCCCTGTCCGGCGAAGGCACCGACACCGATGCCGTCATCGACGCCGTGCAGACCGACGCTGCCATCAACCCCGGTAACTCCGGTGGTCCCTTGATCGACTTCGAGGGCCGCGTCATCGGCATCAACTCCGCTATCCGCAGCGAGAGCGGGGGATCGGTGGGACTCGGCTTCGCCATCCCTGTCGACGAGGTCACCGAGGTGGCTCAGGCCCTGATCCGGGACGGCGTCATGAAACACCCGGACTTCGGTATCAATGCGCGCTCGGTCATCAACGACACGTCCTCGGGTGCCGAAGTGGCCAATGTGCGAGCAGGCGGCCCGGCACAACAGGCCGGCATCGTCGAAGGCGATGTCATCACCAAGGTCGGTGATCGCACGGTCGGTGATGCGGACGAATTGGTCGTCGCAGTGCAGTCCACCACGATCGGTGAGCCGGTTCCGGTGCAGATCGTCCGCTCAGGACGGCTGGTGGACCTGTCCGTCACGCCGGTTTCGGACTGACGGACTAGGCTGGCAGGCGTGTTCGGCAACATCGGTTGGGGAGAGCTCGTAATTCTCCTCGTAGCAGCTCTGGTCATCCTCGGCCCGGATCGCCTTCCCGGCGCGATCAGCTGGGTGTCCAAGTCGATCCGTCAGGTCAAGGACTACGCCAACGGCGCGAGTCAGCAGCTCAAGGACGAGCTGGGCACCGATTTCGAGGACCTCCGCAAACCACTCGCCGATCTCAACCAACTGCGGGGCATGACCCCGCGCGCGGTGATCACCAAGCATCTCCTCGACGGCGACGATTCGATCTTCAAGAACCCACTCGAAGACACGTTCAAGGGCAAGCCCTTCGACACCAAGCCGAAGAATCTCGGCGGACCCACCCCGCAGAACAACGCTGTACAGGGTGGGGCGGCCGCGAGCCCGGTGTCGATGAGCAAGAGCGAGCCGAAACTCGCGGCCGGTGAGACTCCGCCGATCGACGCCGACGCCACCTAGTCGCAGTCGTACATCCGGCAGCGCGCGCCCTGCACCGCCCCAGCGCACCCCACCCGCGCCCGAATCTCGCATGGCATGGAACCTAGCGACTATCTCTGCTCGGTTCGGGATGACACGTCGGGACATCTGCTCCACATCTCCTCAGGTCAGGAGCTGTGTTGCAACCATCACTTGAAACTGCCCTGAGCAGTGCAATGGTCCATTGACCCGGGCAGGGGAGCACACCCGGGCGGGGGAGCGCACCCGGGCGGGGGAGCGCAGGCGGGCAACCTGTTCTCGACGGCGTCGTCGGGTGAACAGTCTGGCTCTAGAGCGTGCGGGCCGAGTCGATTCCCAGCGACATACCCACCAGGCCCCGCTCGCGTACCGCCAACTTGGCCGCCACGGCTTCCAGAGCTTGTGCAGCGGGCGATTCCGGGTTGCTCAACACGATCGGGGTGCCCGCGTCGCCGCCCTCGCGGACGGCGGTGTCGAGGGGAATCTGCCCCAGCAACGGAACGTCGGCTCCCACGGCCTTGCTGAGTCGGTCCGATACGTCCTGGCCACCGCCGGATCCGAAGATGTCCATGCGGGTGCCGTCCGGCAGTTCGAGCCACGACATGTTCTCCACCACGCCCGCCACGCGCTGACGCGTCTGCAGGGCAATGGCTCCCGCTCGCTCGGCCACCTCGGCCGCGGCCTGCTGCGGCGTGGTGACCACGAGGATCTCGGCGCTCGGAATGAGCTGCGCGACAGAGATCGCCACATCGCCGGTGCCCGGCGGCAGGTCGAGCAGCAGTACGTCGAGATCGCCCCAGAAGACGTCGGCGAGGAATTGTTGCAAGGCGCGGTGCAGCATCGGTCCACGCCACACCACCGGGGTATTGCCCTGGGTGAACTGGGCAATCGAGATGAACTTCACCCCGTGCGCCTGCGGCGGCATGATCATCTTCTCGACCTGGGTCGGCCGTGCGTCGTTGCCGAGCATGCGCGGCACGGAATGGCCGTAGATGTCCGCGTCGAGAACTCCCACCGACAACCCGCGAGCGGTCAGTGAGGCGGCAAGATTGACGGTGACGCTGGATTTTCCGACGCCGCCCTTGCCCGACGCCACCGCGTACACGCGCGTCAGGGATCCGGGTTGCGCGAACGGGATGATCGGTTCTGCGGAATCGCCGCGCAGGGATTTGCGGAGTTCGGTGCGCTGCTCGTCGTTCATCACGTCGAGTTCGACCGTCACGGTGCCGACCCCCGCGACATCGGCGACGGCGT
>NZ_JABFAU010000011.1:148484-173317 GCF_017168335.1 Rhodococcus sp. KRD162
GATCTCAGGAGCCGGGGCGGGTTCGGGGACCGGAGCCGGTACCGGAAGCTCGGCCTCGGCCACCGGCTGCGCCGGACGATCCTGGGCGATCGGTTCCGGAGTTTCGACCACGGAGTTCGATTCCTGTGCGGCGGGCGAGGTCTTGGCGCTGACGAACGGAATGTATTCTGCAGCTCCGGCGCTGGTAGCTGCGGTGACAAGTCCTGCGGGGACGAGCCCGGCCAGAGCAATCACCGAATTCCGTCGCATCTTGGAATTCGATGCTTTTCTGTGACGACCCACGCGAGCTGTACCTCCTGATATCCCCGGGACTCGTCCGGGGCCCGACCTGATGACCGGGATCGAGGGTACCTGATTCGAGACTGTTCTGTTATCGGGCCGTTATCAGCCGTGGACGGCGATCGGACTACGGCACGTCGATGTCCGAGTTCCCGTCCTCTGCCAGCCGTGCAGCAGCCTTCTTGCGGGCCTTCTTCGGAGTACTCGGGGGCTGACCCGCCACCGTTTCCAGTAGTGCCTTGATGTCGTCGAGTTCGCGGCGCAGATAGTCACGGGTGGCGACTTCACCGACGGCGATGCGCAATGCTGCCAGCTCGCGTGCGAGGAATTCGGTGTCCGCCTTCGTCTGCTGCGCACGGGAGCGGTCCTCCTCCAGGGAGACGCGGTCGCGGTCGTCCTGACGGTTCTGCGCCAGCAGGATCAACGGCGCGGCGTATGCGGCCTGGGTCGAGAACGCCAGGTTGAGCAGAATGAAGGGATACGGATCCCAGCGCAGATTGACGGCGACGACATTGAGGAAGATCCAGACCACCACGATGGCGGTCTGAATCGCCAGATAGCGTCCGGTGCCGAGAAATCGGGCTGCCTTCTCACCCGACTTGCCGAGATCGAAATCGAGATTGACATTGAACATCCGCGATCCGCGCGGGGTGTCCATTCTCTGGCGTGCTGTTTCTTTCACTGTCCGGCCACTTCCTGATCTCGCCAGTCCTCGGGCAGTAGGTGATCGAGGACGTCGTCCACGGTCACTGCCCCGACCAGGTGATCCTCGTCGTCGACCACCGGGCCGCAGACGAGGTTGTACGTCGCGAAGTATCGCGTCACGGCAGTGAGGCTGTCCTCCGGGGACAACCGCGGCAACGCGCTGTCCACCACGCCGCCGACCAGACTGGCCGGGGGTTCTCGAAGCAATTGTTGTAGATGAACGCAGCCGAGGTACGGCCCGGTCGGCGTCGCAGTCGGTGGCCGCACCACGAACACCAGCGAGGCGAGCGCAGGGGTCAGATCGGGGTTACGCACCCGCGCCAGCGCCTCGGCCACCGTCGTCGACGCGTTGAGCACGACAGGCTCCGGCGTCATCAGACCGCCCGCGGTATCGGGGGAGTGCTCGAGCAGTCGACGGACAGGCGCGGAGTCCTCCGGATCCATCAGTCGCAGAAGCGATTCCGCCTCGGTCTCGGGTAGCTCGCCCAGCAAGTCGGCGGCGTCGTCGGGATCCATGGCTTCGAGCACGTCGGCACCGCGATCGACGCCGAGGTAGTGCATCAACTCCACCTGATCGTCGTCGGGTAGCTCCTGAACGACGTCGGCGAGGCGCTCGTCGTCGAGTGCCCTCGCCACTTCCATCCGGCGTTTGACGGGCAGCTCACGCATCGCGTTCGCCACGTCGGCGGCGCGTAGATCCTCGAACTGCATCAGCAGCTGCGCCACACCCTGATCGGGCAACGAGAGCTCGTTCTGGGTGAGCCCCTGTACGTGTTGCCAGTCCACCACGTGGATGGCACCGCGCCGGGCCAGGCGCTGACGTTGTTTGCGGACCGCCACGCGCGCGACCACCCAGTCGCGGGTTCGGGTCAGCTCGATGCCGAGGTCCACGACGACCGAGTCGACCTCGTGCAGCTCGTCGAGCTCGGGGTCGTCGACGCGCACCTTGGAGTCGAGGATCTGAGCGAACACCAGGATCTCGTTCGCGCGCTGGGTGAATCGACGCAAACTGACGTTGCCGGTGGTGAGTTGAACAGAGTTGGGCTCGATACTGGTCACGCGAAGCATCGGCACGAAAATTCTTCGTCGAGTTGCCAATTCGACCACCAACCCCAGCACTCTGGGTTGCGCTCTGCCGACGCGCATCGAGACCACCACGTCGCGAACCCGGCCGATCGATTCGCCGTCGGGGCCCAATACACCCAGGCCGGCGAGCCTGGCCGCGAATACCTTGCTCAGTGCTGCCATGATGGCAAGGTTAGAGGCTCGGCAAGGAAGAGACTGAATCAGACAGGGGTTGTGCTGCAGTGAGTGCTTCGGGCCTTCGGCGATCGGTGTTGGCCGTTCCGGGCAGTTCGGACAAGATGATCGCCAAGGCCAAGGGGCTGCCTGCCGACGCGATTTTCCTCGATCTCGAAGACGCCGTGGCTCCCATCGCGAAAGTGGAGGCCCGCGCGCGCATCGTCGATGCCCTGAACTCCGACGGCTGGGGTGGTCAACTCAAGGTTGTTCGTGTCAACGACTGGACGACGCAATGGACGTACGGCGATGTCATCGACGTCGTCTCGGGTGCGGGCCGCGCGCTGGATGCGATCCTGCTGCCGAAGGTCGAGTGTGCGGCACACGTGCAGGCGTTGGATCTGTTGCTGTCGCAACTCGAGCGCACCCACGGGCTCGACGTCGGTGCGATCGGGATCGAGCCGCAGATCGAGAGCGCGCGCAGCCTGCGCAACATCGACGAGATCGCGACCGCTAGCCCGCGAGTGCAGACCCTGGTGTTCGGTCCGGCGGACCTGATGGCAAGTGTCAACATGCGCACCCTCGTCGTCGGCGAGCAGCCGGTGGGGTACGACACCGGCGACGCCTATCACCACATCCTGATGACCATTCTGCTTGCGGCGCGGACCCATGGACTTCAAGCGATCGACGGCCCCTACCTGCAGATTCGCGATCTCGACGCGTTCCGTCGGGCGGCGGGCCGCACTGCCGGGCTCGGCTTCGACGGCAAGTGGGTGCTGCATCCGACGCAGATCGAGGCCGCCAACGAGATCTTCGCGCCCCGACAGGACGATTACGACAAGGCCGAGATGATTCTCGACGCGTACGCGTTTCATACCTCCGCGGCGGGCGGTGGCCGCGGCGCGGTGATGCTCGGCGACGAGATGATCGACGAGGCGAGCCGCAAGATGGCGCTCGTGGTCTCGGCGAAGGGTCGTGCTGCCGGGATGACGCGCACGACGACCTTCACGCCGCCCGTGTCCTGACGTTGCGTCGCGCGTAATGAAACGCTGCAGTGGCTGTGACGGTTGTCCGTTTCGGGGCACAATGGAGATATGACCAATCCCCTCTCACAGTCCGGCCGCTCGGGGCAGGGACTGCCGACGCCGCCTTCCGGGTGGCCCATCGGTTCGTACCCCACCTACGCCGAGGCGCAGCGCGCCGTCGACTATCTCTCCGACGAAGAGTTCTCGGTGCAGGACGTCACGATCGTCGGCGTCGACCTGATGCAGGTCGAGCGCGTTCTCGGCCGCCTCACGTGGCCGAAAGTCATTGGCGGAGGCATTGTTTCGGGAGCGTGGCTGGGTGTATTCCTCGGTCTTGTGCTCGGCATCTTCAGCGAGAACATCTTCGGAGCGCTGCTCATCGGTGTCGGCGGCGGCATCATCTTCGGGCTGATCTCGGCATCGATTCCGTACGCGGCAACCAAGGGTCAGCGAGATTTCGCGTCGAGCATGCAGTTGGTTGCGGGTCGATACGACGTCCTCTGCGAGCCGCGAACCGCCGAGAAAGCGCGCGACCTACTCGCCAAGCTGTCGATCTGATCACAACAATTGGACGCCCAGGCAACCGACAGATAACGGAATAGCCCCAAATCGCCCTCGATTCCAGTGAGTTCGGTTACGTTTCTTTCGTGCACGGCAGTGCCGACACAAGTGCTGCGCGAGTAACTGAACGTACGGAGGCGAAAAGTGCCGAGACATCGCGGTCGTAGGCGTGGAAAAGCAACGAGGATAGGGGTGTTGGCGGCAGCGGCTCTGGTGACGAGTCCGTTGCTCGCAGCGTGTGGTTCGTCGGACAGTTCGATTCCCGTTCTCAGTTTCTACACTGCCGCAGACGGCGCAGAGCAGTACGCCGCTGCGGCACAGGTGTGCTCGGACGCCTCGAACGGTCGATACCGCGTGGAGCAGCGGACCCTCCCCAAGAGCGCCAACGATCAGCGGCTCCAGCTCGCGCGGCGTCTCGCCGGAAACGACCAGACGCTCGATCTGATGACACTCGATGTGGTGTGGACCGCCGAATTCGCCGAAGCCGGCTGGGCATTGCCCGTCCCTGCCGATCTGTCCGCGAAACTGCGCGACGGCTCCACCCTGGAAGGCCCCCTCGCCACTGCGGAATGGAAAGACCAGCTCTATGCGGTTCCCCTCAACTCCAACACGCAGCTGCTCTGGTACCGACCGGACGAGGTTCCGGGAGGCACACCGCCGCAGACCTGGGATGAGTTGATCGACGTGGCCGAGGCCAACGCCGCGGCGGGCAGGCCCGCGGAGATCGGGGTTCAGGCCAAGCAGTACGAGGGCTTCATGGTCTGGTTCAACACGTTGCTCGAAAGCGCCGGCGGGTCGGTCGTCGCCGAGGACGGAAAGACGGTCACGCTGAACGACACCCCCGAGCATCGCGCGGCCACCGAGAAGGCACTCGAGATCATCAAGCGGGTGGCCACGGCCGACGGCCACGATCCGTCGATCTCGCAGAGCGACGAGGGAACTGCCCGGCTCGGGATGGAAGCGGGGCGGATGGCCTTCCAGGTCAACTACCCGTTCGTGTTGCCCGGTCTGAAAGAGAACGCGCAGGCCGGTGGGGTGTCGTTCCTGGACCTGTCCGGAGTGCCCGCCGACCAGCAGGATGCGCGCATTGCCGAGGTCTTTCGTAGTGCTCCGTATCCGGAGGTGATTCCGGGTGAGCCCGCGAAGGTCACCATCGGCGGATTCAACATCGGGGTCGCGAAGACCACCCAACACGAGGATCTGGCCTGGGATGCGGTGGCATGCCTGACCAATGAGCAGAATCAGCGCAACAACGCCGTCAACGGTGGTGTACCGCCGGTTCTCGCAAGTCTCTACGACGATCCCGATTTCCAGGCTGTCTATCCCGCATGGGAGGGCGTGCTCGGTTCCATCGAATCGGCGGCAGTGCGGCCCGTATCGCCTGCCTACCAAAGCATTTCGATTCTGTTGACCGATGCGCTCAACCCGCCCCAGAACATCGATCCGGTAGCCGACGTGGACAAGCTCGCAGATCTGGTCACCAAGGCCGTCAATTCCGAAGGGTTGATTCCATGAGTGCGCACACGGCCGAGCCGCAGCCGAAGGCTCTCGACAGACAAGCAGCGCTGAAGAACATCTCCGACGGCAAGAAGGCCGAACGTCGCCTGGGGCTGTTGCTCGTCGCACCCGCAGCGATCCTGATGCTCGCTGTCACCGGCTATCCGATCGTCTACGCGTTCTGGCTGAGCCTGCAGAAATACAACCTCGCGTTTCCCGAGGACCGCGAATTCGTCGGCATCTCCAACTACGTGACGGTGCTGTCCGACGGCTACTGGTGGACGGCGTTCAGCGTGACGGCGGGCATCACGATCATCTCGGTGATCATCGAGTTCGTCCTCGGTCTTGCGGTGGCTCTGGTCATGCACCGCACCATCTTCGGCCGCGGACTGGTGCGCACCGTTGTGCTCATCCCGTACGGCATCGTGACCGTCGCCGCGGCATACAGCTGGTACTACGCGTGGACACCCGGTACGGGATATCTCGCGAATCTGTTGCCCGACGGTAGTGCTCCGCTCACCGAGCAGTTCCCGTCCCTGGCCATCGTCGTTCTGGCCGAGGTGTGGAAGACGACGCCGTTCATGGCGTTGCTGCTGCTGGCAGGTTTGGCGTTGGTGCCCGATGATCTGCTCAAGGCGGCCGAGGTCGACGGAGCAGGTGGATGGACCAGGCTGATGCGCATCACCATCCCGTTGATGAAGCCGGCGATTCTCGTCGCGGTGCTCTTCCGCACGCTGGACGCATTCCGGATCTTCGACAACATCTACGTGCTCACCCGAGGTAGCAACGAGACCGGATCGGTGTCGATTCTCGGTTACGACAACCTGTTCGGTGCGTTCAATCTCGGTCTCGGGTCCGCAATCAGCATCCTGATCTTCTTCTGTGTCGCGATCATCGCGTTCGTGTTCATCAAGTTGTTCGGTGCCTCGGCACCGGGATCCGACGATGGAGGCCGCAAGTAATGACCACTGTTACGCCTCGCAAGAAGGTCGGCTGGACGGTCGTCAACGTCCTCGTCCTGCTCTACGCACTCATCCCGCTGCTGTGGATCATCAGTCTGTCGTTCAAGTCGACGGCCACCATCGCCGACGGCAAGTTCATTCCGTCGTCGATCACCTTCGACAACTACAAGGGCATCTTCTCGACCAATCAATTCACCTCGGCATTGGTGAACTCGATCGGAATCGGGTTGATCACCACCGCGATCGCCGTGGTGGTCGGCACGATGGCCGCATACGCGGTGGCTCGTCTGGATTTTCCGGGAAAGAAACTGCTCGTCGGGGCCGCGCTGCTCATCGCGATGTTCCCGCAGATCTCCCTGGTGACACCGCTGTTCGACATCTCCCGCAAGCTGGGGCTGTTCGATACCTGGCCGGGGCTGATCATTCCGTACATCACCTTCGCCTTGCCGTTGGCGATCTACACCCTCTCGGCGTTCTTCCGCGAGATTCCGTGGGAGCTCGAAAAGGCAGCGAAGATGGACGGCGCAACACCTGCTCAGGCGTTCCGCAAGGTGATCGCTCCGCTGGCAGCACCGGGCATCGTCACTGCCTCGATCCTGGTGTTCATCTTCGCCTGGAACGACCTGCTTCTCGCCATCTCGTTGACGGCGACGGAGCGCTCCATCACTGTTCCGGCGGCCATCTCGCAGTTCACCGGTAGCTCTCAGTTCGAGGAGCCCACAGGGTCGATCGCGGCGGCGGCCGTCGTCATCACGATCCCGATCATCATTTTCGTGCTCTTCTTCCAACGACGTATCGTGGCGGGCTTGACGTCCGGCGCAGTGAAGGGATAACCGTCATGGCCGAAATCGTTCTCGACAAAGTCACCAAGCTCTACCCCGACGGCGCGGCTGCGGTCAGCGACGTCGACATCACCATCGCCGACGGCGAGTTCATCATCTTGGTCGGCCCGTCCGGCTGCGGAAAGTCGACCACTCTCAACATGATCGCCGGCCTCGAGGACATCTCCTCCGGCGAGCTGCGGATCGCGGGGGAGCGGGTCAACGAGCGGGCACCGAAGGACCGCGACATCGCCATGGTGTTCCAGTCCTACGCGCTGTATCCGCACATGACGGTGCGACAGAACATCGCCTTCCCGCTGACACTGGCCAAGCTCTCGAAGTCCGAGATCAACGGCAAGGTCGAAGAGGCAGCCAAGATCCTCGACCTCAGCCAGCATCTGGATCGCAAGCCGGCGAACCTCTCCGGTGGTCAGCGGCAGCGAGTTGCCATGGGCCGCGCAATCGTTCGCACACCCAAGGCGTTCCTGATGGACGAGCCGCTGTCCAACCTCGACGCCAAGCTGCGTGTGCAGACGCGCGCGGAGATCTCGCGGCTGCAGAAGCGGCTCGGCACCACCACCGTCTACGTCACGCATGATCAGACCGAGGCGATGACGCTCGGCGATCGCGTCGTGGTGCTGCGCGGCGGGTTGGTGCAGCAGATCGGTTCCCCGCAGGAGCTCTACGACAAGCCGCGAAACCTGTTCGTCGGCGGCTTCATCGGATCGCCGTCGATGAATTTCATTCCCGGACAGCTCACCTCGAACGGAGTGTCGACTGCACTCGGTGAGATCGACATTCCGCTCGAGCGGATGGATTCGATCAAGGCCAAGAACCCGGGCCGCGAGGTGGTCGTGGGAATTCGCCCCGAGCACTTCGAGGACGCAGCGTTGATCGACGGGTACCAGAAGATGAGCGGGGCCACCTTCACTGCGACGGTGGATGTGCTCGAATCGATGGGCAGCGACAAGTACGTCTACTTCACTCTCGAGGGCGCACGAGTCGAATCCAGTGAGCTTCAGGAACTCGCGGCCGACGCCGGTATCACCGATCTCGGTGGCGCACAGGTGGTCGCGCGTCTGGCGGCGGAGTCCAAGGCCGCCGAGGGCGGTCAGGTGGAACTGTGGTTCGATCCCGCGAAGGTGGCGGTGTTCGACCAGGCATCGGGCACCAATCTGACGATCTGAGCGCCACGCTCAGGTGAGCGGAACTTCGTGGTCGTAGACGAGGTTCCGCTCACCTGGTGCGCCACGCAGATCCCGTGGGCGGCCGCCCGCCGTCACTGCCGAGGAGCTTTTCTCAGCGCCTGCTGGCGCAACTCGCTGACGATTTCGTCGTTCCAGACGTGCTCGCGCACAAGACGGTAGCGTTCCCGGCTCATCCAGAGGTATGCCTCGGCGTCGGTGCGGTCCTCGAGGATCTCGGCCGCGCGCACCATGCGTACCACCGGCAGGTACTCCTCGCCGAACCAACGCCGCGCAACGGTACCGCGGTCGACGAACTCGCCGACCTCCTGCATCAACCGGAATCCCCAGGCTTCCACCGATTCGCTGAGCTGGGCGTAGTCGAAGGGATCGGTGACCTGGACGGCCTCGCGCGCCCGGCCCACCAGCGGCACCCGACTGAGGAAGATGCGCCGATGATCCTTGATCAGCAGGTCGCCGCGTCGGGTGATGCCCTCGGGTGAGATGCGTGTGATGATCTCGGTGACCACGGCATCGATCGACGTACGGTGCATGGCGAACGCGATGGACACCCGGTGGTGGCCGTCGACGACGAAATGCATGCCGCCGATGCGGTACACCTGGATCGGCGGCATCGCCTCACCGCGGCGCTGAGCGGCAGCGAGTCGCTGCCAGCGTTCGCGGATGCGCGCCGACGTCGGCCGGAAGAAGCGATCGAAATCGCGTGTGCGATCGACACTGCCGACGATGGTCTCGACGCGGATGACCTGCAGACCGAGGTGACGCTCGCCCACCTTGCCCAGGGCAGCGACCACCTCGTCGAACGGCAGGATGGTGTTGACGTCGTCGGGTTGACGCCGAAGCCAGCCGACCAGGCGGGCGACGTCGGCCCGCCTGCGCTGGCGGGTGAAGTCGTTCTCCGCATCGGCGGCAGGAAAACCGGTGTCACGTGCCATGTCTGCGCCTCACGATCTTCGGTGCATTGAATTGTGTTGCACGGCTGCCGGGTTCGATCTCGAACAGGGTGTATCCGACGGTGTTGATCACCGCGGCCCCATGCAGGGTCAGATCGTCCGGGGTTGCACCGTGTGGATGAATATGGCCGTGCAACAACAACTGTGGCGAGAGTCGACGCGTCACCTCGTCGAGACAGTCGAATCCGATGTGTGCGGGGTCGGTGTCGTCACCGACGCCGAGCGGCGGACTGTGCGTGAGCAGTATGTCCAGCGGGCGCGCATCCTTGCGAACATTCTGGTGCCATGCGTACGTGCGAGTGAGGGTGCGGGCCCTGCGGCGCTGCTGCCGCTGAGTCCACTGATTCGGCCCACCGTTGTAGCGGATCGATCCGCCGAGACCGGCGATGCGCAGATCCGCCACGGTGACGATGCGGCGATCGGCATTGACGGCACCGACAGGACCGGGCCACGTGGTGGGGAGCCCGGCACGCATCCATCCGGCTCGGCCGGCCGAGTAGCCGCTGAGGTCCGCGTCGTGATTGCCGGGAACGAAGACACAGGGCGCGTTCAACGCGTCGGTGAGGTACTCGAGGTAGTCGAACGGCAGATCGCCTGCACCGAGAATCAGGTCGACGCCCAGCGACTTCACCTGCGGACTCCACAGAAATTCGATCGTTTCGTCGGCGACAGCGAGAACGGAGACCACGGGTACGACGGTACCCATCTCCGGTGGGGTGGTACCTCCGAACGGACTTCTCGGGCACGGTGGTGTTGGATGGGTCAGGTGAGCGACAGTGTCATTGCAGCGGTACGCGCACATCTGACGACCGAGACCGGCGACGCGGAGCCGTCCTCGGCCTCGGTGACGTTCCTCGGCCTCGAGCCGCTGGACGTGCTGAGATTCGGCGCGGACTCCGATGTGGTCCGGTACGTCAGTCTCGGCTGTTCTCGGCACCCCATGGCCGACCCCAACGAACTCGTCGCCGACCCCTCGCGTGGTCCCCGAGCCGAACTGGTGTTGACCCTCACCGGTGGGGCAGGTGTGGCGTCGGGCGTGCACAAGAGCCTGGCCGTGCTGGCCGCTTCACCTGCGGTGGAGGGCGTCGTACTGGTGGAGGACGCGCTGCTCGACCTGGGTGAACCACTCTGGGCGAATGCGCCGTTCACCGCGGTGTTGCTCGGTGCGAGCGATATCGACGACCTGACGCTGCCCGAGCCCTACGATCCCGTTCGTTTTCTCGCGGCTGTGCCCCTGACCGGCACAGAGGCCGCCTGGGTACGGCTACGCGGGGCGGACGCACTACGCGAGGCCTGGACCGAGGCAGGGATCGACGTCCGCGATCCCAACCGGTCGGCAGCCAGTCTCTGACCGTTCTCACTGCGCGTAGGACGCCAACTCCGGCTCGCTGTCCACGGAGTCGTGCAGGAAATGCCGGGGCACCTGAAGCAGGAATTTCACGCCGTTCTTCGCTGATTCCGCGGAGGAGCGCACGTTCGGCATGCTGAACGTGAAGCACAGATTGTGCGAAATACGTTCCCGGACCGCGGGTCCATCGTGATCGAGTGCGTCGAGGACGATGTTGAAGGCAACATTGTCGCCGAGAATGGTGAAGTGCTCGACCGGCCGCAGCGGACATATGTCCTGCACGGCGATGTTCGCGGCTCCGGCGAGGGTGCTCGCCCGAGGCTGCGGATAGATCAGTTCGTCGAATCGCGTGAAGATCGAGGTGTAGCTGGGCCCCTGCGGCAGCGGGCGTGCGGCCAGTGCTGTGAGGAACCGCGACCCGGCGGCGATCTGCCAGTTGGCAGGCGGGCACTTCTCGGCGTCGTCGCACCCGTTTCGGGCCGAATCGGTGCCGTTGTACGGGGTGGCGAGCGAGATGAAATCCGACACCAGCGCAGGCAGGTCCGGCCAGAACGTCAGGGCCCACAGTTCGTCCAGGGGGCCGTGCTGGTGACCCATCATGACCACCTTGCGGCCACTGGCGGCGGCCATCGTCCGAACGGCATGCACCACGTACTGCGCCGAGATCTGCAGGTCTCCGTAGCCCTCGTCCGGGAACGACAGGCTGCATACCGGGATGCCGATGGCGGGAAGGGACTGTAGGTAGTTCCAGCCGAACGACTGCTGATCGGTGGCGAATGCCGGAGTCAGCAGGACCGGGTCGCGGGTGGCGTCCTGCAGATCGGTGGTGCAGGTCAGTGCGCGATCGAGATCGGCGTGCGGGACGGTGAGCTCGGGTCCGGTATCGGCCATCGAGAGAACAGGCTGGGCCGAGGCAGCGCCCGGTGCGTACGTGCAGACGATGGCGACGATCGATGCCAGTATCGGTGTGCGGATCTTCATCGATGCCTTCCGGACGGGCCTGCAGATCTCTGCAGTCTCATCCGGGGCGAACCGGCGGGCCGACCGCCAGGAGACGGTCGGTGCAATTACCGACAACCGTGTGGATTTGTTGGACGAGGTCCAAGCCGTCGACTGTGGTCGCTAGAGCCAATCGTTCTTGTGGAATGTCCGCCACAGTGCGATGCACACACACGCGACGATCGCGGCGATCATGTAATAGCCGTACCGCCAATGTAATTCGGGCATATTGTCGAAGTTCATCCCGTAGATGCCCGCGACCATCGTGGGCACGGCGGCGATCGCCACCCACGCCGAGATCTTGCGCATGTCCAAGTTCTGCTGCATCGTCACGCGGGCCAGCGCTGCGTCGACCAGTGAGCTCAGCACCTCGTCGTACTCGGAGATCCGCTCGGCGACCGTCGTGTGGTGGTCCTGTACGTCGCGCAGGTAACGCCGCACGGCCTTGGGGACGCTCGGTTCCTGGACCAGCCTCGCCAACGGCGTCGACAGGGGCGTCACCGAACGACGTAGCTCGACGACCTCTCGCTTGAGCAGGTAGATGTTCTCGATCGGCACGTGGTGATCGGGCGAGAACACCTCCTCTTCCATGCTGTCGACGTCCCGCTCGATCGAGTCGGTCACCGCCAGATACTCGTCGACGACGTGGTCGGCCACCGCGTGCAGCACCGCCGACGGACCGAGCGCGAGCTGTTCCGGGTTCGATTCGAGGCGGTGCCGAACCCCTGCCAGTCCCGAATGCTCGCCGTGCCGGACCGTGATGACGAACTCGCGGCCGACCATCACCATGATCTCGCCGCTCTCGACGATTTCGTTGGCGGTCGTCACCGACTCGTGTTCGACGTATTTCACCGTTCGCAGTACGAGGAACGCGACGTCGTCGTAGCGCTCGAGCTTGGGGCGTTGGTGCGCGTGCACGGTGTCCTCGACCATCAACTCGTGCAGCCCGTAGCACTGGGCGATCGCGTTCATCTGATGATCGTCGGGTGCGTGCAGACCGACCCACACGAACCCTTCGCCGCGTGCTCGTACCTCGGCGATAGCCGAGGTGTGCGTGAACCTGCCGGGCAATCTGGCCCCGTCGACGTACACCGCGCAGTCGACGATCGCGCGGGCGGTGGGCACCGGGATTCGTGGGGCCGGATCGTGATCGGCCTTGGATCCTCGTCTGTGCAGTGACGGGAGCGACGGCCGAGGGGGAAGGGACGGCATGGCGGGCAATCGTACGCCAGCAAAACGACGAGAGAGTGGGCCTGGAACACTGTCGAAGGTGCGCATCGACCTTCACACTCACTCGACGGCGTCCGACGGTACCGACAGCCCCGCCGAGCTGGTCCGCGCCGCCTCGGCAGCGGGTCTGTCGGTGGTGGCCCTGACCGATCACGACACCACCTCGGGATGGGACGAGGCGGCCGCGGCGGTGCCGTCCGGCCTGACCCTCGTGCGCGGTATGGAGCTCTCGTGCACCGGACGTGGCGAGGACGGTGAGCCGGTGTCGGTGCACCTGCTCGCGTACCTGTTCGACCCCGAAGACGAGGCGTTCGCGCAGGAGCGCGCACGACTACGCGGTGAACGGGTGACGCGGTTGCGTGCCATTGCCGAGAAGATGGCGGCCGACGGTCTGCCGATCGACCCGGATTCGGTGCTGGCCTCGGCCGGAGAGGCTGCCGGACGACCGCACCTGGGCCGCGCGTTGATCGATGCCGGATACGTATCGAACATGGATGCCGCGTTCGCCGGTCCGTTGGCCACCGATGGGCCGTACTACGTGGAGAAACTCGATACTCCGCTCGAGCTCGCGGTGCAGATGATCTCGGCAGCAGGCGGGGTCAGCGTGCTCGCCCATGCCAGGGCACGCTCTCGTGGCCGCATCCTCGATCTGGACCACGTTCGCGAACTCGCCGCGCTCGGGCTGGGTGGCGTCGAGGTCCATCACATGGATCACTCGGTGCAGGACACGACGGTGATGGCCGAGCTGGCCGCGGAGCTGGACCTGATCGTCACCGGTTCCTCGGATTATCACGGGACCAACAAGACGGTCGAGCTGGGTGAATACACCACTTCTCCCGAGCAATACGACCGGATCGTTGCGGCGGCACGCCCATGACCTTCGACGTGACGCTGTATCTGACGGTGTTGATCACCCTGTTCGTCATCATGGATCCACCGGGAGCCATCCCGGTATTCCTGTCTCTGGTCGGCCGCCAGAGCAAGGAGGCCCGCAACAAGGCGGCATGGCAGGCCCCCGCGGTCTCGCTCACCGTCATCTCGGTATTCGCGATCGGTGGCCAGGCAATACTGAGCTACCTGCATATCGGCATTCCGGCACTGCAGGGCGCGGGCGGGTTGCTGCTTCTGCTCATCGCGTTGTCGTTGCTCACCGGAAAAGGCGCGGGCGGTGACACTGCTGCGGAGGACGTCAACGTGGCCCTGGTGCCACTGGGTACTCCGTTGATGGCGGGCCCCGGTGCCATTGCTGCAGTGATCGTCTACGTCAGTCAGGCAGACGGGCAGGTCGGTTCGCTGCTGGCGATCGCGTCGGGCATCATCACCATCCACGTACTGTTCTACCTCGTGCTGCGCTTCTCGACGGTGCTGATTCGGTTGCTGGGTGAAGGTGGAATTTCGTTGCTGGCACGCATCGCGGGCTTGTTGCTGGCCGCCATCGCGGTGCAACTGATTGCGGAGTCGGTCCGCGGATTCGTGGCCGGAGGATGACCGGGGCAGGTGTGGGACTTCGGTTCCTGCGCGGAGTGTGTGGTGTCGTCACGGCCGGGCTGGTGGTGCTCGCGATCTGTGTGGCGGTCACGCAGTATCTCGGCCACTCTCGCGGCTTTCCCGGTCCCGGTGCCCTCTCGGTTGCCGCTCATGTCCTCGCCGCGGTTGTCGTCGTCCTCGCGCAGCGCGTGGTCGACCACCGGCGTGGGTCGGCTGCAGTGCTCGGCGCGATCGTGGTCTTCGGCGTTTCCGGACTCGTCCTGTGGACACAATGGTGGCAATAGGCACAGTGGCGGCAATAGATGTGGCAAAGCGCGCGGTGGCGTCCGTAGCGGAACCGAGACCGATCCGTTTCTGACTCTGTGGTCGGGTGAACCGGCGATGTGGCACACTGAGGCACCGACAGGGCTACAGCCCATCGCCGATCGTGCAGGCCACCCGCCTCACGCGCGAGACACGCTCTCGGCAGTCTGCAGCCAGCACTGGCGCACTCCGGCAGCCCTCATCACCCAGACCACTCATTTTCGTTGACACGCGTCGCCTTGCCGGTCGAGGTCGAGCGTGTGAGGAGCTTTCACCGTGACGGCAGTCGAGAACACCGCAGCAGCAACCACAGCGTCGGCAGAACCGACAGCAATCACCGACGAGGAGATTTTCGCCGGGCATCTCGGCGGCAAGCTGTCGGTCCAACTGGCGGCACCGCTCGAGACCCAGCGGGATCTGTCCATCGCGTACACCCCGGGGGTTGCCCAGGTCAGCCGTGCCATTGCCGCCGATCCGACGCTCGCGAAGCGATACACCTGGACCGACCGCCTCGTGGCCGTCGTCTCCGACGGTTCCGCAGTGCTCGGCCTCGGCGATATCGGCCCCCGGGCGTCGTTGCCGGTGATGGAGGGCAAGGCCGCACTGTTCAAGAAATTCGCAGGTCTCGACTCCATTCCGATCGTGCTCGATACCCACGACTCCGACGAGATCGTCGAGACCATCGTGCGGCTGCGGCACAGCTTCGGGGCCGTCAATCTCGAAGACATCTCGGCACCGCGGTGCTTCGAGATCGAACGACGCGTCATCGATGCCCTCGACTGCCCGGTGATGCACGATGACCAGCACGGCACGGCGATCGTCGTCCTGGCCGCGCTCACCGGAGCGGCCCGGGTGCAGGGGCGCGCTCTGTCGGGGCTGCGGGTGGTCGTGTCCGGTGCCGGCGCTGCGGGGGTGGCGTGCACCAACATTCTGCTGGCCGCCGGAATCTCCGATGTGGTGGTGCTCGATTCCAAGGGGGTCATCTCGGCGGGGCGCAGCGACCTCGGTGACGTCAAAGCCGATCTGGCGGCCCGCACCAATCCACGTGGGGTCAGCGGAGGACCTGGCGACGCGTTGGCCGAGGCCGACGTATTCCTCGGTCTGTCCGCTGGCACCGTCGACGAGAGCTACATCGCCTCGATGGCATCGCAGGCCATCGTGTTCGCCTTGTCCAACCCGGATCCGGAGATCCATCCGGAGGTGGCAGGGAAGTACGCCGCCATCGTCGCCACCGGACGAAGCGACTTCCCGAACCAGATCAACAATGTTCTCGCCTTTCCCGGTGTGTTCAAGGGTGCGCTCGACGCGGGCGCTCGCCGTATCACCGAAGGCATGAAGCTCGCCGCTGCCGAGGCAATCCTCTCGGTGCTCGGCGACGAGTTGGCTGCGGACAAAATCGTCCCGAGCCCACTCGATCCTCGTGTCGCCCCGGCCGTTGCGGACGCAGTTGCGGCAGCAGCGCGAGCCGAGGGCGTCGCGTAGGAAAACGGAGGAAACACCGGCGAACCCGGCCCTACGAGGGCCGTGGTTCGCCGGTGTCTTTCGCTGTCGAGCAGCAACAGACGGGCGGGATCAGGCCTGGGCCGGCCCGGCGGGAGTCCGGTGCAGGCGACCGGTGCCGGGAACGGATGCCCACACCGCGAGCGCAAGCAGGCCGTCGACGACGAGGGTCAGCACGGCCACCAGGATCGCGCCGACCAGAACTCGGACGTAGTCGTACAGCGCGAGACCGTCGAAGATGTATCTGCCGAGTCCGCCGAGGTTGACGTACGCCGCGATGGTCGCCGTGGCGATGATCTGCAGCGTCGTATTGCGTAGGCCGCCGAGAATGAGCGGCATCGCGTTGGGGATCTCCACCCGGAGCAATACCTGGGTCTCGGTCATGCCCATGGCGCGGGCGGCGTCGACCACGTTCGCATCGACGTTCGCGATGCCGGAGTACGTGCCTGCCAACAGGGGCGGAATGCCGAGCAGGATCAGCGCAATGATCGGCGGCATCAGCCCCAATCCGATCACCAGAACCAGAAACACCAGGATGCCCAGGGTGGGCAGGGACCGGAGCGCATTGACGAGTCCGACCACCACGGCCTCGCCGCGCCTCAGGTGACCGATGAGCAGACCGATGGGTACCGCGATCGCAGCAGAGAGCAGCACGGCGAGCAGGGAGTACCACATGTGCTCGACCACGCGCGCGCCGATGCCCGTCGGACCGGCCCAATTGGCACCGTCGACGATGTACGAGAACGCCTCCGAGAACAGGTTCATGTGCGCGCCTTCTTCGTCGGCGATGTCGAGTTCGGCCGGGTCCACGGGGTGAGTCGACGGCCCAGCAGATACAGCGCCGCGTCGAATATCAACGCCAGGAACACGATCGAGATGATGCCCGCGAAGATCTGATCCGGATAATCACGTTGATAGCCCTGTGTGAAGAGCTGCCCGAGACCACCGATTCCGATCACCGACCCGACCGAGACCAACGAGATGTTGGTGACCGTCACGACGCGAATGTTGGCTATCAGCACCGGAAGAGCCAACGGTAGCTCGACGGTCACCGCCCGTCGCAGTGACGAAAAACCCATCGCCTCGGCCGAGTCGACCACGGCGAACGGCACCGAATCGAGCGCCTCGGGCACCGCACGGATCAGCAGTGCCGTGGAGTACACCGTCAGGGCGATCACCACATTGAGCGGATCGAGTACCGGGAGGCCGACCACCGCGGGGATGGTCACGAACAGTGCCAGCGACGGAAGAGTGAACGCAATGCTGGCCACCGTCAACGTGATTCGGCGGATCCAGCGCCTGTTCCGGATGAGCGTGCCGACGGGGACCGCGATCAGCAACCCGATGAGCAGCGGGACTAGTGAGAGATACAGGTGTGTTTTCGTGTAGCCGAGAACGACATCGAAGTTGTCGAACAGCCAGGTCACTGTTCGTCGTCCCGTGCAGCGATGAAATGGTGCCGATTGCGCTCCTCGTCTTCCGCCTTACGCTGGGCGGCAAGGTTTTCGAGGATTTCGGCACCGTCGACGCTACCGACGGCCGCGCCCGAGGCGTCGACCGCGACGCCGATACCGGACGGTGATGAGATCGCCGAGTCGAGTGCTTGACGCAGATCTCCGCCCTCGAGGAACAAGGACCCGCCCGCCGCGGTGCTCTCGTCGGTGCTCAGGCCGGCGCGCACTTTCTCGACTCCGGTCGGGTCGACCCAGCCGAGTGGACGCCGCTCCGAATCGACGACGAGCACCCATTGTCCCTGGCTCAACCGAAGTCCGCGGACCTCGTCTTCGGTGGCCGTCTCGATCGGATGCAGCGTCACCGACTGCGCCGATCGGAACGACAGACCTCGATAACCGCGATCGCGACCGACGAAGGACGCGACGAACGGCGTCGCCGGGGCCGCCAGGACGGTCTCGGGTGTGTCGTACTGCTGCAGTCGACCGTGCGGCCCGAAGACCGCGATGTGATCGCCGAGCCGTACGGCCTCGTCGATGTCGTGGGTGACGAACACGATGGTCTTCTTCAGCTCGTCCTGCAGCCGCAGCATCTCGGTCTGCAGGTCTTCCCGCACCACCGGATCGACTGCGCTGAACGGCTCGTCCATCAACAGAATCGGTGGGTCGGCGGCCAGCGCCCGTGCCACCCCGACCCGTTGCTGCTGTCCGCCGGACAGTTGCGCTGGATAGCGAGCGGCGAGGGCCGGGTCGAGGCCGACGCGTTCGAGTACCTCGAGTGCGGCCTTACGCGCCGCGCGGCGGGACTGTCCGTTGAGCACCGGAACCGTCGCGACGTTGTCGACGACGGTGCGGTGCGGCAACAGTCCTGCACTCTGGATGACGTAGCCGATGCCGCGCCGCAGCTTCACCGCGTCGGTATCGGCGATATTGCGCCCGTCGACCGTGATCACCCCGGACGTGGGCGTGATCATGCGGTTGATCATCCGCATCGACGTGGTCTTTCCACAGCCGGACGGCCCCACGAACACGGTGAACGAGTGTGGTTCGATCACCAGGTCCAGGGAGTCGACGGCCGTGGTGTTGTCCGGATACGTCTTGTTGACCTGCTCGAATGTGATCATCAGCTGACCGGCTGGTCCAGGCCCTTGTCCTTGACCCATGCTGCCGCGGCAGCCGCCGGCTCGGCTTTCTCGTCACCGGACACCGAGGTGTTCAGTGCGATCAGCTCGTCGGTGGTGATCTGCGCCGAGACCGCATCGAGAACCTGGGTGAGCTTGTCCGACTGCTTGGCCGTCCGCAGCACCGGGATGACATTCTGGGCGGCGAAGTTGTTCTCCGGGTCCTCGAGGACCACCAGGTCGTTCTGTGCGATCGCAGGCGAAGTGGTGAAGATGTCCGCAGCGACGACCTGGCCCGAGACGAGTGCCTCGACCGTGGCCGGTCCACCCCCGTCCGAGATCGGCACGTAATTGCCTGCCGGGATGTCGAGGTTGTACTTGGCCGCGAGCCCTGGCAGGCCGCCGACGCGTTCCTGGAACTCGGGCGTGCCCGCGAAGGTCACCTCGGACGAGAACGGCGCGAGATCGCCGATGGTGGTGAGGTTGCGTTCGGTCGCAGTCGAGCGAGTGACGACGACGGCGTCCTTGTCCTCGCCTGGGGCGGGCTCGGTCACGGTGAGATCGTCACCGAGGGCGGCAGGCAGTGCCGCGAGCACATCCGCGGAGGACGTGGCGGTAGCGGACTGATCCAAGTACTGCAGCAGGTTGCCGGTGTAATCGGGGATCAGATCGATCGACCCGTCCCGGAGGGCGGGGATGTACGCCTCGCGGCTGCCGATGTTGAGCTTGGTGCTCACATCGAAGCCGTTGGCGCGCAGTGCCTCGGCATAGATGTTCGCCACCGTTTCCGACTCGGGGAAGTTGGCCGAACCGATGATGATGGAGTTGGTGTCGTCGTTGCTCTCGCCGCCACCGCTCGAGAGCGGGTCCGAATTTCCGCCGCAAGCGGTCAAGGCGGTGACCGAGAGAGCGAGTGCGGCAACGGCTGCCACGGCCCTCGGAGCGGAGAACGCACGCGTGATTCGGGAGGTGGTCATGGTGTCCTTCCATCGGTTCGGGCACAGTCCTACCCATCTCCGCCGATCACCACCGCACGGCGGGCGGATCGGAAGAATCAGGACTCGGGCTGCTCGGGATGGTAGTCGAAATCGCCGAGCCCATAAGGTTGGTTCGATTACCGTCTCGTTCGCATCTGTGCCCCGCTGCCGAGATCGGTAAACCCGTGCACGCTGTGAACAGGAGAAAATGACAGTGCGTTCCTCGGTTCTGGCCGCGGTTGCGGTGATCTCGATCGCCGGATTGCTCGGCGGCTGTAGTGCGGCCACGTCGACCGACCCCGTAGCTACGCCCGTCGTCGGATCCGGCAGTTCGGACCTCTCCCGCTTGCTCGCGCAGATCTACGCCGGTGGCCTGCGGTCGACGGGAGTGGACGTCGAGGTGAAGGAAGACCTGGGCGATCGTGCCGACTACCTCGCAGCGCTGGACCGCGGTGAGGTGACGATGGTTCCCGACCTGACCGGAGAGCTGCTGCGCACCTTCGACACTCTGTCCGACGCAACCGAGGCCGAGGACGTGTACACGGAACTGAACCGATCACTGCCTTCCGGCCTGTCGGTGGGGGATTACGCGACGGCCGAGGATCGGATCGCCATAGCGGTGGCGTCGGGATCGACGTCGGCAGACACACCCCGCGACCTCGTCTTCAGTGAGGAGGCGACCATCGGGACGGTAGAGGGCGAAGTAGACCCCCTGGATGTGGTGAATATCCTTCCGCGATCGGAGCCCACCTTCACTGGGGCCAGCTTCTCGGAGTTCATGGTGTATCCGGACGCACAGTTCGCGGTCGACGAGCTGAATTCCGGGGCGGTGGCTGCACTCGCTATTCGCACCGCCTCGTTCGGCCCACTGGCGAAGGATCTCACCACGTTGCCCGACGAGGATCACGTGTACCCGGCGCAGAACGTGGTGCCGCTCTACCGCAACGGGCTGCTGAGCGAGAGCGCTCTGCGGTCGTTCTCGATGGTGGCGGGGGAGCTGACCACTGCGGACCTCGCCGACATGATCGGCGAGGTCCGCAGTGGTGTGCCGTCAGGCGATGTCGCTGGCCGTTGGCTCGGTGAGCACACCCTGTGACGGGTGGTTCTGCTGCCCTGATCTGACTTTGCGGCCGAGGTAGCCGCCCATGTGCTGGACGGCATGGGCGGCCTCACGCAGGATCGATGCCTGCAGGTGGGCCACGTGCCAGAGTTTCTTGTATTCGACGTGTTCCAGTTCGACCCCCGAGAGGCGAAGTTTGTCCGCGAATGCGGTGATCTGCGGGTACAGCACCTCGGAGGTGCCCACGTGCATCACCGTCGGCGGCAATCCGTCCAAGTTGCCCAACAACGGTGCGAAACCCTGGTCGAGCGGGTCACCGGACCCGAGATAAGCCTCGGCCGAGCTGTACGACCATCCCGTGTTGACCACCAGGTCGCGGTCCTTGGCTGCATCGCGCGCTCCTGGATCGATCCATGGCGAGATCAGACCGAGGGCCGCCGGGCTGGTTCCGTCGTCCACCAGGCGCCGCGCGGTGGCAACGGTCAGGCCGCCGCCCGCGGAGTCACCGGCGATGGCGATGCGTTGCGCCGGGAAGCCGTGCAGTCGCACGAGCTCCCGAAATGCCGCGACGGCGTCGTCCAAACCTGCCGGGTACGGATTCTCCGGTGCCAATCGGTAGTCGAGCACGTACACGGCACTGGCCGACTCCCTGGCCAGGTGCGCAGCCAGCGAGCGGTGCGTATTGATCGATCCGATCGTGTACGCGCCACCGTGCAGGTACAAGATCGCGGTATCGCGTTCGGTCGCGCCGACGGTGATGCGCTCGGCCCGTCGTCCTGCCAACGTCAGTTTCTGCGCGACGGTTCCGTGCGGAAGCGTCTGCAACGGTGCCCCGGCTTCGAGGATGCGGCGTTGCATCCGAAACGACAACCGTGGGTTCAGGGCAACCCGGTAGAACGGCTTCAGTGCCGCCGCGACGATCGGTAGCGGTACGTAGAAGGACTTCACCTGCGGTACCGCCTACTTCTTCGTGCGCGGCAGCGCGCGCTTGGACACCGCGGCGATCAGGCCTTGGTACCGCGAACCGGTGATCCGCTGCAACAGATCCAGTGCGATGGCGTCGGAGCCGATGAGGACTCGACCCTTTCCTTTCTCGACACCCTTGAGAATGGTCTTGGCGGCATCGATCGGGGTGGTCTTGGCGAGCTTGGTGTCGAAGAACTTGGCGAAATCGGCCTGGTCGTAGTTCTCGGCGACGGTGGCGTTGCGGGCGATGGCGGTCTTGATGCCGCCGGGATGCACCACGGTGACCTTCACCGGAGCCTTGGAGATCAGCATCTCGATGCGCAGGGACTCGCTGAAACCACGTACGGCGAACTTTGCCGCGTTGTACGCGGACTGCGAGGGGATCGCCAGCAGACCGAACAGGCTGGAGATGTTGATGATGTGGCCGTCGCCCGAGGCCTGGATGTGCGGCAGGAAGGCCTTGGTGCCGTTGACCACTCCCCAGAAATCGACGTCGACGATGCGTTCGATGTCCTTGAACGAGGATTTGTCGACGTCACCGTGATAGGCGATGCCCGCGTTGTTGTAAATCTGGTTGACCCTGCCGAAATGCGCAACCACGGCGTCTGCGTAGTCCAGCACCGTCTCACGCTGGGACACGTCGAGGAAGTCCGACTTGACCTCGGCTCCCAGTGCTTCGACCCGGCGCACCGTCTCGTCCAGTCCGGCGGTGTCGACATCGGACAGTGCCAGCTTCGCTCCGCGTCCGGCCAGTTCGAGGGCCAGTGCGCGGCCGATTCCCGAGCCTGCGCCGGTGACGACGGCTACTTTGCCTGTGAATGCGCTCATCGAGAGGTCACCTTGTCTGTGTTGTGGTCGGCGGAACTGTGCGCCGACGGTGCGGAGGGCAGATCTGCGGTTGCGACGCTACGGTACGCATCGAGATCGAACTTCTTCGTTTGGCGGCGGAACTCGAACGTGAAGCCCGGCCACAGCGTGGTGTTGTTGCCGTGCTTGTCGAGGTACCAGCTGGCGCACCCGCCGTTCATCCAGACGCTCTTGGACAGCTGGTCCTGCAGGGTGGTGTTGTAGTCGTCCTGCACGTCCTTGCGCACCTCGATGGTGCCGATATCGTGCTTGTCGATGGTGTTCAATGCGTCGACCAGGTAGTTGATCTGCGATTCGATCATGAAGACCATCGAGGTATGGCCCAGGCCCGTATTGGGTCCCACCAGGAAGAACATGTTGGGGAAGTTGGCCACCGCCGCCCCCTTGTAGCCCTGTTGGCCGTGTTCGTCGAAGGTCTCGGCCAGAGTGCGGCCGTCCTTGCCGGTGATGCCGTGGTAGGCGGGGGAGTCGGTGACGTGGAAGCCGGTGGCGACGACGAGTGCGTCGATGGGGCGCTCGGTGCCGTCTTTGGTCACGATGGATCCGGCCCGAATCTCGGCGATGCCGTCGGTGACGAGTTCGACGTTGCTCTGGGCCAGCGCCGGGTAGTACGTGTTGGAGATCAGCATGCGCTTGCAGCCGATCCTGAAATTCGGGGTGACCTTGGCGCGCAGAGTCTTGTCCTTGATCTGGGTGCGCAGGTGGTTCTCCGACGCCCACTGCAACGGCTTCATGAATGCCGGGGCCTTGGCCAGTCCGACGACCTGCGTCTCGCGCAGTGCGTAGATGCCGGCGCGGGACAGTCGCTGGAAACCGGGAACATGCTTGAAGGCGAAGCGCTCGAGCTTGGTGTACGGGCGATCGGCGCGGGGGAGGACCCACGGGGCCGTGCGCTGGTACACGTCCAGATGCTCCACCTGGCCTGCGATGGCAGGCACGATTTGAATCGACGACGCACCGGTGCCGATGACGGCAACCCGCTTACCTGCGAGCGAGATGTCGTGATTCCACTGTGCGGAGTGGAAGACGTCGCCCTCGAAGTCGTGAATTCCCTTGATATCGGGCAGGTTCGGCTCACACAATGCGCCGACGGCGGAGACGACGATCTTGGCGGTGTAGTTGCCGCTGGTGGTCTCGACGTCCCAGCGACTGGTTCCGGCATTCCAGCGCGCCGATGTCACGTCCGTCCCGAACACGTGCTTGTCCATCACGCCGTACTTGCGTGCCACGCCGGCGATGTATTTCTGAATCTCGGGCTGTGTGGAGAACGAGCGCGTCCAATCCGGATTCAGAGCGAACGAGTAGGAGTACAGATGGGACGGTACGTCGCAGGCCGCGCCGGGGTAGGTGTTGTCGCGCCAGGTGCCGCCCACGTCGTGGCCGCGTTCGATGACGACGAAGTCCTTCTTGCCTGCCTTCGTCAGCTTGATCGCGGCACCGAGGCCGGCGAATCCGCTGCCGATGATCAGCGTATCGACGTGACGCGGCGTCGTTGCACGGTCCGAAGTATCTGTTACGGGAAGACTCATGTAGAGCAGAATAGGAGCTTATTGAGTGTGAGTCAATAGTTATTGACTACTATTCAATAGGATGATTGCATGGCGGATGTGAACCATGCAGGAGTATCGACGACGAAGCGGACCAGGCTCAGCCCGCAACAACGACGAGCGCAGCTGATCGAACTCGGCACCGAGATGCTCGCCGACCGACCCCTCGAACAGATCTCCGTCGAGGACATCGCCGATCAAGCGGGCGTCTCACGAGGCCTGCTCTTCCACTACTTCGCCTCCAAGCAGGACTTTCACCTCGAAATAGTCCGCGAAGCATCCCGGTCGATGATCGAGAGAACAGCCCCTGATCCCGATCTCGAACCCTTCGAGATCCTCCGCGATTCCATCGCCAACTACGTCGATTACGTCAGCGAGAAGCGCGACACCTTCATCTCCCTGCTCCGCGGCACGGCCAGCGGAGACCCCCAGATGCGAGAGGTGTTCGAGCAGACCCGCACCGCCATGGCCGACCGCACCCTCGTCCAACTCGCGGGCCTCGACATGGAGGTCACCCCCACCATCGACCTCGCCGTTCGTGGCTGGATCGCCTTCGTGGAAGAGGCCACTATCACCTGGCTCCGGGATCCGCAGATCACCCGCGACGAGCTGATCGACCTGAACGTCAACGCGCTGCCCGCCGTCGCACTGGCACCCAATATGATCTCCGCACTCCTGGGATCCGACGCCGACGCCTGAGACCTGAGCGCCCCGCCCGCCTGCATCCCC
>NZ_JABFAU010000011.1:173417-297062 GCF_017168335.1 Rhodococcus sp. KRD162
CGCCTGCGTCAATGGACCCTTGCACTCCTCAGACGTATGCAAGGGTTCATTCACGCAGCCCCTAACTCTGCGTGAATAGACCGTTGTACTGCTCAGACGTATGCAATGGTCCATTGACGCGGAACGGGGGGAGCCCAGAAACGACAACAGCGGCCCACTCCCGAAGGAGTGGGCCGCTGTCGTTACCGAACTCTTCTAGCCTTCGCCGACCGCGTTGAAGGCCTCGTCGATGATTTCGAGCTGCTCGACGGCGTGGACCTTGCTCGAGCCCGAGGACGGGGCGGACATTGCGCGACGCGAGATGCGCTTGATTCCGACCAGCTTCTCGGGCATGAGCTCGGGCAATGCAAGACCGAAGAACGGCCATGCACCCTGGTTCGCGGGCTCTTCCTGGACCCAGCGGAACTCGGTTGCGTTGGGGTAGCTCTCGAGAGCCTCCCGGATCCGGTGCACCGGCACGGGGTAGAGCTGCTCGACTCGCACGATCGCGACGTCGTCGCGGTTGTCCTTCTGCTTGCGAGCGAGGAGCTCGTAGTAGAGCTTGCCGCTGACCATGAGCACGCGCTTGACCGCACTGCGGTCACCGGTGCCGGTGTCGTAGGTGGGCTCGTCGAACACCGAGTGGAACTTGCCGTCGGTGAAGTCCTCGATATTGCTCACTGCAGCCTTGTTACGCAGCATCGACTTCGGGGTGAAGACGATCAGCGGGCGACGGATGCCGTCACGCGCGTGCCGACGCAGAAGGTGGAAGTAGTTCGCAGGCGTCGAGGGAACTGCCACCGTCATCGATCCCTCGGCGCACAGCGTCAGGAAGCGTTCGATGCGACCGGACGTGTGGTCGGGGCCCTGGCCCTCGTGTCCGTGCGGCAGCAGCAGTACGACGTCGGAGAGCTGACCCCACTTGGCTTCGCCGGACGAGATGAACTCGTCGATGATGGACTGCGCGCCGTTGACGAAGTCGCCGAACTGCGCTTCCCACATCACCAGCGCGTCCGGGTTACCCACGGAGTAGCCGTATTCGAAGCCCACGGCGGCGAACTCGCTCAGTGCGGAGTCGTAGACCATGAACTTGCCGGGGTTGTCGCTGCCGATGTTCTGCAGCGGCGTGTACTCGGCACCGGTCTTGCGGTCGATGATCACCGAGTGCCGCTGCGTGAACGTGCCGCGGCGGGTGTCCTGGCCGGAGAGACGGATGTTGCGTCCTTCGTCCACGAGCGATCCGAGCGCGAGGAGCTCGCCGAAGGCCCAGTCGACCTTGCCCTCGTGCGCCATCTCGCGACGCTTCTCGAGCACCGGCTTGACGCGGGGGTGCACGTTGAAGCCGTCGGGTACATCGAGGTGGGCGTCGCCGATGCGGTGCAGCACCGACTTGTCCACAGCTGTCTTGAGCTTGGTCGGCAGCTGCTGGTCGAGCTCCACGGACTCGCTGGGCTCGGGGGTGTACTTCTCGAGTTCGCGTACCTCGTTGAAGACGCGTTCGAGCTGGCCCTGGTAGTCGCGGAGGGCGTCCTCGGCTTCCTTGAGCGAGATGTCTCCGCGGCCGATGAGCGATTCGGTGTAGCTCTTGCGGACGCTTCGCTTGGTGTCGATCACGTCGTACATCGCCGGCTGGGTCATCGAGGGGTCGTCGCCCTCGTTGTGGCCGCGGCGGCGGTAGCAGATCATGTCGATGACGACGTCCTTGTGGAACTTCTGACGGAAGTCCACCGCCAGCTGAGCAACCCAGGCGCATGCCTCCGGGTCGTCGCCGTTGACGTGGAAGATCGGGGCGGCGATCATCTTCGCCACGTCGGTGCAGTACTCGGAGGAGCGCGAGAACTCCGGCGAGGTGGTGAAGCCGACCTGGTTGTTGACGACGATGTGCACAGTGCCGCCGGTGCGGTAGCCGCGCAGATCGGACAGGTTCAGGGTCTCGGCTACGACGCCCTGACCCGCGAACGCAGCGTCACCGTGCAGCATCAGCGGCAGAACGGAATATCCGCCCTGGCCGGTGCCCTTGTCCAGCATGTCCTGCTTGGCGCGGACGAGGCCTTCGAGAACCGGATCGACGGCTTCGAGGTGCGACGGGTTGGCGGTGAGCGAGACCTTGATGTCGTTCTCGCCGAACATCTGGATGTAGGTGCCCTCGGCACCGAGGTGGTACTTCACGTCGCCGGAGCCGTGAGCGGCGGCCGGGTTCATGTTGCCTTCGAACTCGGTGAAGATCTTCGAGTAGGGCTTGCCGACGATGTTGGCGAGCACGTTCAGCCGGCCGCGGTGCGGCATGCCGATGACAACCTCGTCGAGGGCGTATTCGGCGCTCTGGTCGATGACGGAGTCCATCATCGGGATGACGGACTCGGCACCTTCGAGCGAGAAGCGCTTCTGCCCGACGTACTTGGTCTGCAAGAACGTCTCGAACGCCTCGGCTGCGTTGAGCTTGCTCAGGATGTATTTCTGTTGCGCCACAGTCGGTTTGACGTGCGTGGCTTCGACGCGCTCCTGCAGCCACGACACCTGCTCGGTTTCGAGGATGTGCGTGTATTCGACGCCGACGTGGCGGCAGTACGAGTCGCGCAGCACGCTGAGCACGTCCCGCAGCTTCATCTTGTCCTTGCCGTGGAATCCGCCGACCTTGAACTCGCGGTCGAGGTCCCACAGCGTGAGGTCGTGGCTGATCACGTCGAGGTCCGGATGCATCCGGAACTTGTCCTTGGTGAACTGCAACGGATCGGTGTCGGCCATCAGGTGACCGCGGTTGCGGTACGCGGCGATGAGCTCGAGCACGCGGGTGTTCTTGTCGACAGTGCCCTCGGGCAGATCCTTGCGCCAGCGGATGGGCTCGTACGGGATCTTGAGCGAATGGAAGAGCTCGTCGTAGAACTCGTCGCTGATCAGCAGGTTGTGGATGGTCTTGAGGAAGTCGCCGGACTCCGCGCCCTGGATGATGCGGTGGTCGTATGTCGAGGTCAGCGTCATGAGCTTGCCGACACCGATCTCGGCGAGGCGCTCGTCGCTGGCTCCCTGGAACTCGGCGGGGTATTCCATCGCACCGGCACCGATGATGGCACCTTGACCGTTCATCAGACGCGGCACGGAGTGGACGGTTCCGATGCCGCCGGGGTTGGTCAGCGAGATGGTGACGCCCTGGAAGTCGTCACCGGTGAGCTTGCCGTCGCGGGCGCGGCGAACGATGTCCTCGTACGCGTTGTAGAACTGCGTGAAGGTGAAGTCCTGGGTGTCCTTGATGGCGGCGACGACGAGGGAACGATTCCCGTCCTTGCCGGGCAGGTCGATCGCGAGGCCGAGATTGATCGATGCCGGGGTGACTGCGTTCGGCTTGCCGTCGACCTCGGCGAAATGACGATTCATGTTCGGGAACGCCTTGACGGCTTGCACGATGGCGTAGCCGAGAAGGTGTGTGAACGAGATCTTGCCACCGCGGGTACGCGCGAGATGGTTGTTGATGACGAGGCGGTTGTCGACCATGAGCTTCGCCGGGATCGCACGCACACTGGTCGCGGTGGGGATCTGCAGCGAGGCAGACATGTTCTTCGCGACCGCAGCTGCGGCACCGCGGAGGACCTTGCTCGACTCTTCGCCGAATTCGGCTGCGGCGGGCTTGGCCGGAGCTGCCTTCTTCTCGGCAGGCTTCGGTGCATCGGACTTGGGAGCAGCGGCCTTCGGTGCCTCGGTCTTCGCTGCGGACTTCGGCGCAGCGGACGCGGCAGGCTTGGCCGGAGGTGCAGGTGCTGCAGGGGGAGCAGACTTGGTGGAGCTACCGTTCGAGGCCGCGCCGTTTCCGGACGCACCGTTGGAGTCAGCGGCTGTCTGGTCCTCGGTCACGGCATCGGGGTCGTACCCGGTGAGAAACTCGTGCCAGCTTGCGTCGACGGAGGAAGGGTCCTGCTTGAATCGCTGGTACATCTCGTCGACCAGCCATTGGTTCTGTCCGAATTGGGTAGTAGAGCTGCTGCTCACGGCAGTAGTTCGCCTCGTTTCTGTCTTCGTTCCCGTTCAGCGCGCGTACACGTCCAGGCTAGACCTTTGGTCCAGCTCACATGCGTCCGGGACGTAGCTGTGATATGTACTCACCGGTAACCATCGGCCTCGTTGTCGATGACTCCTTGGACTATCGAATTATTCCCTCGGTTCGTTTCGGCTGCAGTCCACAATTGTTCGTAGAAGCCGCCGCTGGATCGAAGTTCGGTGTGGTTCCCCACTTCCACGATACGGCCGCCGTCGACCACCACAATGAGATCTGCCCGCGCTGCGGTCGCCAACCTGTGCGCGACGACCACGGCGGTTCGGGTGCGCGCGACGGCGTTGCTGGCCGCGAGCACCGTCCGTTCGGTCGCCGGATCGAGTGTGGCGGTGGCCTCGTCGAGGAGGAGAAGATCGGGGTCGACCAGCTCGGCTCTGGCGAGTGCGATCAACTGCCGTTGTCCCGCCGACAAACCTTGCCCGCGTTCTCCGACGGGTTGATGCATACCGCCGCGAAGTGCAGCGATAGTGCTCAGAGCGCCGACCGAGCGTGCCGCGTTCTCGATATCGGCCCGGCTGGCGTCGGGTCGGCCGTAAGCGATGTTCGACGCCACGGTGCCGGTGAACAGATGCGCCTCCTGCGGTACGACGCCGAGCCTTTGCCGGTAGTCCGACAGGCGATAGTCGCGCAGATCGTGGCCGCCGACCCGCACCGATCCCGAGGTCGGGTCGTAGAAGCGGGCCAGTAATTTCACCACCGTGGATTTGCCTGCGCCGGTGCGGCCGACCAAGGCGACCGTGGTGCCGGCGGGAATGGTGAGAGATACCTCACTCAGGGCGTCGCTGTGAGATCCGGCATACCGAAATCCGACGTCGACGAGATCGATGTCGGTGCGTAGCCGCCCGCCGGGAAGTGCTGTGGGGTCTGCGGCGGTGGCCGTTTCGATCGAACTGGTGGTGCGCAGCAGATCGCCGATGCGACCGACTCCGACTCGTGCCTGCTGGTAGCCGTCGAAGACCTGCGAGAGCTGTTGGATCGGGCCGAAGAGCAGCCCGAGGTAGAGCACGAATGCCACGAGGGTTCCCGCGGTGGTCGTGCCGGTCGCAATCTGATGCGCGCCGACGAACACGACGACGGCGAGGGCGATGTCGGAGAGAAACGTGATGAGCGGAAAGAACACCGAGATCGCGGTCTGGGATCGCATTCGGCTGGTCCGGTAGCGGTCGGAGCGTTCGGCGAATCGAGACGCGGCGTACTGCTCACGGCCGTATGCCTGTGCCGCGCGTAGGCCCGTGACGTTTTCTTGAAAATCGGCGTTGACGATCGAGATGCGTTCGCGGGACGTCGAGTATGCCGCTGAGGAGATGCGCCGAAAGATGACGGTGGCCACGGCCAGGGGCGGAACGACGGCCAGCGCCACCAGCCCCAGAACGGTGTCGGTGAACAGCAGTGCTGCCGCGATGCCCAGCACGGTCAGTGCGCTCACCACAGCCGTCGATGCGCCCGTCTGGATGAACGACGAGAGCGCGTCGACGTCGGTGGTCATCCGGGTCATGATGCGGCCCGACAGTTCTCGTTCGTAGTAGTCCAGACCCAGCCGCTGAATGTGCGCGTAACTGCGCACGCGCAGTCCGAAGAGCACTCGCTCTCCTGCTCGTGCGGTGATCACCGTCGTCCAGCAGACGACGAACCAACTCGCCACTGCCAGTGCCACGCCTATCGAGGTGGCGATCCACAGGGTGTTCGAGTCTCCGCGTGCCACTCCGCTGTCCACTGCGTAGCGAACGAGTGAGGGAAACGCGATCGAGGCGAGCGAGTCCAGCGCGAGCAACACCACCACTGCTGCAAGGAGAAGCCGGACCGGGCCGAGCAGCCTCGACAGCCGGAATCCGGGGTCGGGGGTGCGAAGTTCGGATCCCGCGACGCCGGGATTCTCGGTTGCCGGTGGCAAGGCTGCGACGGCTGCCGCAATCGCGGGTGTGGGTGCCAATGAACCGAAGGCCCCTGCCATGGCCGCGCCGTGCGTACCGCCGCCCCCGGGGTCGGCCGGGCCGGGGACGCCGGGCTCGGCTGTCGCTGCCGGGGCGATCTGCGGCCACAGGGCCTCTGCCGAGGGCTCGGCGGTCGGATCCGGCTCCGGCGCGCCTACCTCGTCATTGCTCTCGTCGTCACCGCTCTCGTCGTCACTGCTGGCCAGCAACGTGCGGAACAGGGGACAACGTCGATCGAGTTCCTCGACCGTTCCGGTGTCGATGATGCGGCCCTTGTCGAGTACGGCGACGCGGTCGGCCAGCGTCAGGGTCGAGCGGCGGTGAGCGAGGACGAGCGTCGCGCGGGTTCGGACGCCGCGTAGCGCGTCGTAGATTGCCGCCTCGGTTTCGGCGTCCACGGCCGAGGTGGCGTCGTCGAGGATCAGGATTCGGGGATCGACGAGCAGAGCGCGCGCCAGGGCGATGCGTTGCCGTTGTCCTCCGGAGAGCGTGAGTCCGCGTTCGCCGACGAGGCTGTCGTAGCCCTCGGGGAGAGCGTCGATGAAGGTGGACGCCTGTGCCAGGCGCGCGGCGTGCTCGATGTCCTCCGCAGAGGCATCGGGCCTGCCCAAGGCGATATTGGCGGCGATGCTGTCGGAAAACAGGAACGGCTCGTCGAAGACCAGGGATACGGCCTCGCGCAGCGATGTGGAGTCGAGATCGTCGATGTCGATGCCCGTGGTGCCGGACGTCAGTGCGATCTGCCCCTTCGATGGGCGGTAGAAGCGTGGGAGCAGTAGGGCGAGCGCGGTCTTACCCGAACCTGCATGCCCGACCACGGCGACCGTCTCCCCGGGCGAGATGGTCAAGTTCAGGCCGTCGAGTACGTCCCGCTCGGGCTCGAATCCGAAGGTGACATCGTGGATGTGAACTCCGAGTGGGCCGTCGGGGAGCGCGATCGGGTCAACAGGCTCGGGCTCGGTCGGTTCGGTGTCGACCACCTCGTAGACGCGTTCGACGGCAGCGCGAGAAAGCTGGGCCATGATGACCACCGAGGAGACGGTTCGGGTGACTGCGGACAGCGTCGCGACGTAGGTGGCGAATGCGAGGAACGTGCCGATGGTGATGTGGCCGTGCAGTGCCAGATAGCCGCCCAGAGCGATGACACCGACGAGACCGAGTTGGGGGATGGTGGCCATCGACGGTGCGAACCGCGAGTTGATCCGTGCCGATCGCATCCGCTCGGAGAACAGTGTGCGGCCGAGTGTTTCGATGCGGTCCACCGCGCGCGCTTCCTGTCCGAAGCCCTTCACCACTCGAACCCCGGTGACGGTTTCTTCGACATGCTGAGCGAGGTCGGCGGCCCGTTGCTGCGCCGACCAGGTGGCCGCGAACAGCCTCGGCCGCGTGCGGTACACGACGATGCCGACGGCGGGAACGATCAGAATCGCGACGACGGTGAGCAGCGGCGACAGGTACGCCATCACGATCAGCGCGAGAACGAACTGCAACAGCGCCCCGGCCGACAGCGGCACCATGGCCAGCAGCCCCTGCACGAGCTGCAGGTCGGTGATCGATCTCGACACGACCTGACCGGTACGGATCTCGTCCTGCTTGCGTCCGTCGAGTCGCTGCAGCGAGGCGAGCAGGTCCAACCGCAGATCGTGCTGGACGTCGATCGAGAGTCTTCCGGCGAGCATGCGCCGACCGAATTGGCAGGCGAAGCGCAAGACACCCAGCAGTGCGATGGCGATGGCGACCGTGAGGATCACCTCGCTCTTGCCCGCAGTCGCGTCGTCGATCGCCAGCCTGGTGAGCAGCGGGAAGGAAATATCGATCACTGCGGCGAGCATCGTCACGCCCAGCGCGCCGAGGGCCGTGCGCCGGTGCAGCATGCACTGGGTGATCAGACGCCGAATCCAGCCGGGTGAAGTACTCGACGCATCGTGCCCGGCGGGGACTTCGCTGCTCGGCCGGCCCGGTGCGAGAAGACCGGACCGAACACGGGTGCCCTCGTCGACCGTATCGCGGTTTCTCGCCGCGCTACGGTTCGTCACCGAGTTGCTGTGTGTCATCGATTCACCACGTTAGACCCGCACACCGACAGGTCGTGCCGACGAACGCGCCGAACGGCGTCGACCTCAGTCGATGTCGCGGGTGCGGGCCAGGAACCAACCGGCACCGGTGAGGATCGCGGCCCACAACGCCAGTCCCAGCGGTGCCCACGGCCACGACAGCAGATCGCTGGCATCGTCGAGTTGAGTCGCCGCCATAGTCGGCAGTGTCAGATTCGACGGCAGCACGGTGGCCACCGGTCCGAGTCCCACACCGAACAGGATCAGCGAGAGTAGACCTTCGCCGAACGGGAGCCACGCGACGAGCACGATGGCGGCCCAGGTCGGGGACTTCAGCAGCAGGCCCAGGCCGGCACCGATCATCGACCACAGCACCACTGCCAGGAGGCAGGACACCACGACGCCGATGAACGGGCCGTCGAGTACCACGGTGCGCTCGTTGAAGATCAGCAGGCAGAGCAAGCTGGCCAGTAGTACCACCAGGCCGTATCCGAGGCCGAACAGTGCAGTGACGACGAGCTTGGCCGCGATCACTCCGTCCCGCCCGCGGGCGGTCAGGAAACTGGTGGTGATGGTCTGGTGGCGAAATTCAGTGCCTGCATTGACGGCTCCGAAGATGCCGGCGAACAGAATGGCGGCACCGGCGGCGACGTACAGGCCGATCGAGGCGACCCCACCGGAAATATCCAGGTCCTCTTCGAATTCGCCCAGCTGGTTCGCGATCACGGAGGTGATGACCGACGCGAACACCCCGACGACGATCGGGGCGATCGCCAGCGCCCACCAGAACTTCAGTGTCGTGACCTTGCGGATCTCCGACGTCAGCAGTGCGTTCATCGCGGACCCCCGTTCCAGTTCTGCGGCGGGTCGTAATTCTGCGGCGGCGGGCCGTAACCCGGCGGCGGGCCGTAGCCCTGGTGGTGACCCGGCGGCGGGCCGTACCCCGGCGGCGGCCCGCCGTACGGATTCTGCTGAACGGGTGCGGCGGTGTATTGACCCGCCGTCATCGACAGGAACACCTGCTCGAGGTCGACGTGCTCGCTGGTGGTCCCGAAGATCGTCACCTGCGCGTCTGCCGCGATGCGCGCGATCGTGGCCGCGTCGGTCCCGGCGACGCCGATGCGTCCGTCGGGTAGCAGTTGGCTGTCGTTGAACCCACTCGATGCCAGCGCCAATGCCAGGCCTGCGGGGTCCGATGCGGCCACCAGTACGCGGCTCGGACGCGTGGACCTCAGCTGCGCGATGGAACCCTGATACACGAGTGCACCGGCGCTGACGATCACCAGATTGTCGACGGTCTGCTCGATCTCGCGCAGGATGTGACTCGATACCAGGACCGTTCGTCCCGACGCGGCGAACCCCTTCAGGAAGTCGCGGAGCCAGGCGATTCCTTCGGGGTCGAGGCCGTTGGCGGGTTCGTCGAGTACGAGGATTTCCGGGTCTCCCAGCAGTGCCGTCGCCAGTGTGAGGCGCTGACGCATGCCAAGTGAGAACCCTCCTGTGGCGCGGTCGGCGGCATTGCCGAGGCCCACCAGGTGCAACACGTCGAGTGCGCGGCTGTCGGGCACACCGATCGCCGCGGTGTAGATCTTCAGATGTCCTGCGGCGCTGCGCTTGGGATGCAGACTCAGCGAGTCCAGGACGGCCCCTATGGTGTGGGCCGGGTGCGTGGCCGTATGGAAGGGCGCGCCGTTCACCAGGCCGACACCCGAGGTGGGGCGGACGAGCCCCAGCAGCATGCGCAGCGTGGTGGTCTTGCCGGATCCGTTGGGGCCGAGGAACCCGGTGACGGTGCCGCGTGGCACGACGAAGCTCAGCTCGGACACCGCGCGAACGGTGCCGAATTGCTTGGTCAGTGCCTGCGCTTCCAGCGCTGCCCCCGGATAGCTGGTCATCTGTGCGACATCCCCCTGGCCTTGGATCACCTCGGATACCGGCTGCACTCGGCAACCGGTACCCGAGGCTACGGGGTGCTTCCGACGCTTTCTCGCCAGTACCCGATGTCAGGTATGCAGGGCCGCTGCGATCTCCCGATAGGTGGTGAGCGGATCGCCGTCGTCGGGGAGCGAATGCAGTGTCACGTGCGAGGCGCCGGCGGCGAGGTGCTCGTTCAATCGAGCGGCGATCTCCTCGGCCCCACCGTGCGCGACCAACGCATCGATCAGTCGATCACTACCGCCGTCGCCGATCTCCTCGTCGGAGTAGCCCAGGCGGTTCAGATTGTTGGTGTAGTTGCGCAGGTGCAGGTACGGGTCGTTGACCGGCGGACGGCCGATCGCGCGCGCCTTCTCCGGATCCGACTCGAGGACCACCTTGTGTTCGGGGGCCAGTATCTTGTTCGGTCCCAGTGCTTCTCGCGCCTCGCGGGTGTGCTCGGGAGTGGTCAGGTACGGATGCGCCCCTGCGGTGCGGTCGGCAGCCAACGCGAGCACCTTCGGTCCGAGGGCGGCGAGGACGCGTCGCTCCACCGGCACTCCGGCCTCGTCGAGACCGTCGAGACCGTCGAGATAGGCCACCAGCGCGTCGTACGGCTTGGTGTATTCCTGCGTCGCCTCCGGATGGCCTGCCCCGATTCCGAGGACGAAACGACCCGGGTGCTTGCTCTCCAACCGGTGATACGACGCGGCGACGTCGGCCGCGGCGTCCGACCAGATGTTGACGATGCCGGTGGCGACGACGACGGTCTCGGTGGCGTCGAGAATCTCTTCGGTGGTCGTCAGGTCCGCAGGCGGTGAGCCGCCGAGCCAGATCGTGCCGTAGCCGAACGATTCGATCGACCGGGACAGTTCGGGTGTGAACGCCGAGTGTCGTCGCCAGACGCCGTACTTACCGAGTTCAGGTGTGGAAGTCATGTTCGTAGTCAACGCGGCAGGATCGCTATGATTCCGCGAACTCTCATTCGTCCGGCTCGATGATTCTGTTTTCGGGGAATCGGGCGGGCGGTGGGCCGAATGCGTCACGGGCGTTCTTGATGACGCCCTTGCCGACCGCGCGGTTGCCCGCGCCGCCGATCGCCGCGCCGATCCCGGCGGGAAGCATCTTGCCCACCACCAGCGCGCTGCGCTTGGCCAGATACTTGGTGATGAACTTCTTCACCAGCGACTTGTTCATGTTCGTCATCGCCCCGCCGGGTATGCGGGAGGTGATCAGTGGTCCCCAGTTCTTGGCGGTGGTGCCGACCGTCCGCTGAACGATCTGCATGCCCGACTCACCCAGTGCGACAGACAGAACGAGTGCACGACGCTGTTGGTGGTTCTCGACGGGGATGCCGTGCACGGACGCGACTGAGAGTGTCAGCAGCGCCGAGGACTCGATGAAGAAGGCGGTTTCTGCCCCGACCGCGGCGAGTGAGGTGACAGTTCCGATTCCCGGGACCGCCGCTGCACCGCCGACGGCCGAGCCGCTGCCGGTGACCGCGAGCAGGAACCGCTTCTCCAGGCGTTCGATGATCTGCGCCGGCGTGTCGTACGGGTGCGCCCGACGCACGTGCGCGACATATTTGTCGACGGCGGGACCCTGTAGGCGGCTGGCGTTGTCGAGGATGTTGACCAAGGCCCGTTCGAGCTTGCCTCCGTTCGGGCCGTCGATCTGTGCGTCGTCCTTCTTGCCTGCCATCGATGCCTCTTTCGGTCGCGAGTGTAGTGGCCGGTCGATTCGCAGGTTCAGCGCACCCAGTGATCGGGTGGAACGAGCTCGTCGGATTTCGGAGGCGGGGGAGCGGTGCCGTCACCGAACGGTGATCCGCCGAGGGCTTCACGCCCGTGCGGTTCGAGCCATCCGGACAGGTCGGGGCCCTTGGGCACGATGCCCGACGGATTGACGTCGGTGTGCACCTCGTAGTAGTGCCGCTTGATGTGGTCGAAGTCGACGGTGTCGCCGAAACCCGGGGTCTGGAACAGATCGCGCGCGTAGTTCCACAGCACCGGTATCTCACTGAGTTTGCTGCGGTTGCACTTGAAGTGACCGTGGTAGACGGGGTCGAAGCGCACCAGTGTGGTGAACAGGCGCACATCGGCCTCGGTGATGTGGTCGCCGACGAGATAGCGCCGTGTGGCCAGGCGTTCGACGAGCCAGTCGAGGCGGGCGAACAGTCGGTCGTAGGCCTTGTCGTAGGCCTCCTGGGAGCCGGCGAATCCGCAGCGGTACACACCGTTGTTGACGTCCTCGAACACCAACTGGGCCACTTCGTCGATCTCGCCGCGCAGGGCCTCCGGATACAGATCGGGGGCTCCGTCGCGGTGGAACTGCGTCCACTCGGTCGACAGGTCGAGGGTGATCTGTGGGTAGTCGTTGGTGACGACCTGGCCGGTGGGAACGTCGACGATGGCAGGGACGGTGATGCCGCGCTCGTAATCGGGGAAGCGGGCGAAGTAGGCGTCCTGCAACCTCGGGATCTGCAATACCGAGTCCAGGCCGTCCGGTTCCTCTTGGAAGTTCCAGCTGCGAGGGTCGTGGGTCGGTCCGGGAATGCCGAGGGACAGTGCGTCTTCGAGTCCCAACAGTCGGCGCACGATGATGGACCGGTGCGCCCATGGGCAGGCCCTTGCGGCAATCAATCGATAGCGCCCTGCCTCCACCGGATAGCCGTCACTGCCGTCGGCGGTGATTCGCGTCGAAATGTAATTGGTATCGCGGGTGAATTCCTTGCCCGGTTCCACGTATGCCGCATTGTCGCCCATCGAGTCGACTCCTCACATCGTTCGGTCGGTCATGCACGACGCTACCCAGTTCACCCGCACCTCAATCTCCATCACGAGGTGAGGACGGCCGTGTGGCATGCGCCGATTTCCACGTAACCGAGTCGCGCGCCGAGGCGTCGAGCAATGGCGTTTTCGGGTCGGGATCGCCATTGAGGTATCAGGCCGTCGTCGATTGCATCGTTGGTCGCCAGTCGGCCGACCACGTGGGCGTGACCCCGACGGCGGTGCTCGGGGTCCGTGAGCACGCGCATGTCCGCCAGGATCGACTGCTGTTCGGAGTATCCGGCCGAGGACAGCGAGCTCGCGGAGTCGGCGGGTCGATCGTCGCCGAGCATCGTGAACCAGTGGCGTGAGACCGGTTCGCCGAAGGCCTCCTCGACGTCGGCGGCAGTGCAGTGCGCCGCGAGGTTGCGGGCGTGCGCGGCGTCGTGGGAGATCAACGGGTCGTGCACCTCGATGGAATGACCGATCTCCGTGCCGTAGGCAAGCGTGTGGCTGTCGATGGCGTAGCGCTCGGCGAGGTTCCCGAGCAGTGACGACATCCAGGTTCGGTCCGTACCTGCCTGGTCGGTGATCGATCGCGATGCGCCCACCGCCCAGGCCGGAGCGCTGATGACGGTGGTCTCGGCCAGTCGCAGCACCGTGATGTCCGTGGAGTCGACGACGTGCTCGACGCGTCGCGCGTCGGTGGCGAGGGCGTCGTCGGCCAGGTGGAGTTGTCGACACCAGGCAAGGCGAACGATATCGAGTTTGTGCGAGTCGAAAAGGCCGGCGTCGAGACGGGGGAAATCCACGTATCGAGATTAACCATCGTGGGCTCGAGCGACGTTCTGGTTTTGCCGTCAGGAAGCAATCTTTGGGACTTTTTCGCCCCCGGTGTATCGCTGAGCGCCGAGAGATGGCAGACTCGGCGTTGAGATTAGAGCTTCGACGTGAAGATCTAGCTCGCTTACAGAAGGTTTACAGAATGACGCAGGGCAGTGTGAAGTGGTTCAACGGCGAAAAGGGCTTCGGCTTCATCGAGCAGGATGGTGGCGGACCGGACGTTTTCGTTCATTACTCGGAGATTCAGGGTAGCGGCTTCAAGTCGCTCGACGAGGGCCAGCGCGTGGAGTTCGAGGTGGGCCAGGGTCAGAAGGGCCCCCAGGCTACCGGCGTCCGCGCCATCTGATTCAAGCTTCGTAACCCGATTTCTCCTGGCGGAGTGACCTTCTCGAAGTAATCTCAACCAGAAACTCGGTGACAAGGCCGGATACACGGAAGAAATTCCGAGTATCCGGCCTTTGTCTGTTGGTAGGGCATGTCTGTTTGTAGGGCATATCTGTTGGTAGGGCACCGTCTTCGGTCGGTGTCCTTGTGTGGTTTGTATGTCCGTTTGATCCTCTGATCAGAGGATTGTCCTGGTTGCTTTCGTTCGAGCCCTGACCCTATATTCCAGTTGGAATAATTCGGACGGGGTATCGAGGGGGCAGCGATGCGGGGCGAGGTGGTGAACCCGCTGGGCGTCTCGGTCCTGGCGCTGCTGTCGGAAGCACCGATGCATCCCTACGAGATGTATCAGCTGCTGGTGGAGCGAAAGGAAGACCGGATCGTCAAGGTCCGACCCGGATCGCTTTATCACGCCGTGGCGCGACTGCACGAGCGAGCGCTGGTCGCCGAAGTCGGCACCGACCGCGGCGGCAATCGTCCCGAGCGCACGACGTACGAGATCACGCCTGCCGGACGGCGAATTCTGGTCGATCGGCTTGCCGAGATTCTGCGCACCCCGGTACGCGAATATCCGCGGTTCGCTCTCGGCCTGTCCGAGATGCACAATCTGCCGGCTTCCGAGGTACTCGCGTTGCTCCGGGCGCGCATCGAGGACCTCGGTCGTGAGATCGAGGAACTGTCCGGTTACCAGCGCCTCGCGGCGGAACGCGCAGTGTCCGAAGTCTATTGGGCTGGAATCGATTACACCTATCACATGCTCACGGCCGAAATGAACTGGTTGACGAGCTACGTACATCGAGTCGACAGCGGCGAGCTCGCGTGGCCGCACGAGATCTCTGCACACCACATCACCCCGACCGATCGGGACGAGGAGAGACAATGAACGCCGTCGAGACCGCTCCGCTACAACGCGAGATCAGGCCCTGGCCCGCGCTGTGGGCGCTCTGCCTGGGATTTTTCATGATCTTGGTGGACACCACGATCGTGGCCGTCGCACAGCCTGCCATCCTGGCGGGCCTCGGTACCGACATCAACAACGTCATCTGGGTGACCAGTGCGTACCTGCTGGCCTACGCGGTGCCGCTGCTGGTCACCGGACGTCTCGGTGACAAATTCGGTCCCAAGAATCTGTACGTTGCCGGCCTCGTCGTGTTCACCCTCGCCTCGGCCTGGTGTGGACTGTCGGGATCGATCGAGATGCTCATCGCGGCCCGCGCGGTGCAGGGTCTCGGTGCTGCGATGATCACCCCGCAGACGATGGCAGTGATCACCCGGGTGTTCCCGGCCGAGAAGCGTGGAACGGCCATGGGGGCATGGGGAGCCGTCGCAGGAGTGGCGACCCTCGTCGGCCCCATCCTCGGCGGTGTACTCGTCGACTCGCTCGGTTGGGAATGGATCTTCTTCATCAACCTGCCGGTCGGAGTCGTGGCAATTGCGTTGGCGCTCAAATTCGTCCCGGCGCTGCCCACCCACGACCACAAATTCGATCTGCTCGGTGTCGCATTGAGCGCCGTCGGACTGTTCTGCATCGTGTTCGGCATCCAGGAAGGGCAGAAGTACGACTGGGGTACCGGTATCTGGGTCCTCATCGGCCTCGGACTGCTCGTCTTCGCAGGGTTCCTGTACTGGCAGGCGGTGAACACGAGCGAACCGTTGGTGCCGCTGGCGCTGTTCCGTGATCGCAACTTCTCACTGTCCAATATCGGCATCGCGGCAATGGGTTTCGCAATGTCCGGCATGATGCTGCCGATCATGTTCTACGCGCAGAGCGTCACCGGCCTGTCGCCGACCCGTTCGGCGTTGCTGTTCGTCCCGATGGCGCTGCTGACCGGCATCCTTGCGCCCAACGTCGGCAAACTCGTGGACAAGACGCACCCCCGCTACATCGCTGGATCAGGACTGTTCATTCTCGCTGCGTCGCTGCTGTGGTTCGCCTACGAAATGACGCCCACCACCGCCATTTGGAAGCTGCTGCTTCCCGTCGCGGCCATGGGTGTGGCGAATGCGCTGATCTGGTCTCCGTTGGCGGCCACCGCAACTCGCAACCTGCCGATGAGTCAGGCGGGCGCAGGTTCGGGAATCTACAACACCACCCGGATGATCGGCTCGGTACTCGGTAGTGCTGGTATCGGCGCGCTCATCCAGTCGCGACTGGCCGTCGAACTACCGACCAGTGGATCGGCAACGGGGGCCAACGAATTCGCCGGGCGAGTGCCCGAGATGCTGCGCGACGGATTCACCACGGCGATGGCGCAGTCGCTGATTCTGCCTGCAGCCGTGCTGATCTGCGGCATGATCGCGGTCTGCTGCTACGCCCGGCCCGCATTCAAGTAAGTGTCGCAGGCGCTCACAGTCCCAGATCGCGGCCGATCAGTTCCTTCATGATTTCGTTCGATCCGGCCCAGATCTTGGTCACGCGAGCGTCCTTCCATGCACGCGCGGCGCGGTATTCGTTCATGAATCCGTAGCCGCCGTGCAGCTGCACGCAGTGATCGAGGATCTCGTTCTGCACCTGCGAGCTCCACCACTTCGCCTTGGCCGCGTCGATGGCCGTCAGCTCGCCTTCGCCGTGCGCGGTGATGCAGTTGTCGATGTAGGCCTGTGCCACATCGAGTTTGGTGACGAGCTCGGCGAGCAGGAACTTGTTCCACTGGAGTGAGCCGATCTGCTGGCCGAAGGCCTTGCGGTCCTTGGCGTACTGCAGCGTCTCCTCCAGGATGGGGCGAACGTGACCGAGGTTGGCCGCCGCGCAGCTGATGCGTTCTTGGGGAAGAAGCTGCATCATGTGGATGAAGCCGCCGTCGAATTCGCCGATCATGTTCGCGCTCGGCACCCGCACGTTCTCGAAGAACAGTTCGGCTGTGTCTGATTCGGGCTGCCCGACCTTGTCGAGTTTGCGGCCGCGAGTAAAGCCCTCGGTGCCGTTCTCGACGGCGAAGAGAGTGATGCCCCTGGCCTTCTTCTCGGGCGTCGTACGGGTGGCGACGACGACGAGGTCGGCGGAGTTGCCATTGGTGATGAAGGTCTTGGACCCGTTGATGATGAAATCGTCGCCGTCTTTGACAGCAGTGGTTTTCAGCGCGGCCAGGTCGGAGCCGCCGGAGGGTTCGGTCATCGCGATGGCAGTGAGGATTTCGCCGCTGCAGAAGCCGGGCAGCCAGCGCTTCTTCTGCTCCTCGGTGGTCAGCTTCACCAAGTACGGAGCCACGATGTCCACGTGGATACCGAAGCACGACGCCACCGCGGCGCTCGAGCGGGCGAGTTCCTCACCGAGCACGGCGTTGAATCGGTAGTCCTCGGCTCCGCTGCCGCCGTATTCCTCGGGTACTTCGAGTCCGAGGAAGCCGTTGCGTCCGGCTTCGAGCCAGATGTCGCGGTCGATGTAACGCTGTTCGATCAGCTTTTCCTCGACGGGCGCGATGGTCCTGGCGACGAACTCGCGTACCGATGCGCGGAAGTCGTCGTGATCGGACTCGAACAGGCTGCGCTTCACTTGCTTGTTCCTCTCGGTAACGGCTAGTGGTCTGAACAATACTCGCTGGTAACAATCGTCCGGAAGGGGTGTGGCACTATGCGAGACATGGTTGACGCACCCACTTCGCTCGTTCGATCCGTTACCGAGGCCGGGGCGGAGGTTGCCGTGCTCACCTTCGATCACGGCCCGCTCAATCTCTTCGATCAAGCGATGTTCGACGCGGTGGCGGCGAATGTGGCCGATCTCGTCGCGAACCCGCCACGTGCGGTGCTGTTGCGCGCCGAAGGGAAGGTCAACTCTGCGGGCGTCGACGTGCACGTCTTCGAGGGTTTGTCCGCCGCGCAGGGTGCCGACCTGTGGCGTGGCCTGTTCGCCGATATCGCCCATCCACTCGAGGCGCTGCCCTGCCCGGTCGTCTACGCAGCGCACGGCTTGACCCTCACCGCGGCCTTCGAGATCTCGTTGGCCTGCGACATCATTCTTGCCGGACCGAAGGCGAAGTTCGGTCTGGTCGAGACCGTCGTCGGGTTGACGCCGTCGATGGGTGGGCCGCAGCGGTTGGCCGAACGAGCCGGTTCGGGTCGGGCTCGCGAGCTCGTCATGACCGGTGATCTGTACGACGCTCAGACGCTGCAGGAGTGGGGCGTGGTCAATCAGATCCACGACGACGTCGACGCCGCGGCGATCGCACTGACCCATCGCCTGGCCGACGGCCCCACCGCCGCGCATGCGGCAACGAAACAGATTGTGGCGGCGTGGCGTTCGGGAGGGGTGGCACACGCGGACGAGATCACCTCCGAGGTCTCCGGCGCGCTGTTCGAGACCGATGATCTGCGCGGTGCGGTCAAGAGCTTCCTCGAGGTCGGCCCGGGGCATGCGACCTACACGGGCAAGTAGCATCGAGTGAGTGAGTACTGATCAACTGGCCGAATTGCACCTGCACATCGAAGGGTCTCTCGAACCTCCGTTGATCTTCGAGCTCGCCGAGCGCAATGGACTGTCGTTGCCCTACAACGACATCGATGAACTGCGCGCGAAATACGAGTTCACCGACCTGCAGTCGTTCCTGGATCTGTACTACGCGAACATGGCAGTGCTGCAGACGGCAGAGGACTTCGCCGATCTCGCTCGGGCCTATTTCCGACGTACAGCGCAGGCCGGAGTGACGCACGCGGAGATCTTCTTCGATCCGCAGGCGCACACCGAGCGCGGCGTCCCCCTCGCGGCCGTCGTCGACGGACTGGCCGACGCGTGTGCCTCCAGTGAGCGCGAATTCGGCGTCACCAGTGGATTGATCGCGTCGATCCTGCGAGACAAGCCGGTACTGCATGCGAATCAGTTGCTCGACGACCTGTTGGCGATGCAGGCCCCGATCATCGGGCTCGGACTCGATTCCGCAGAGGTGGGCTACCCACCGTCGCTGTTCGTCGACGTATTCGCCAAGGCGCGTGCCGAGGGCCTCCATGTCGTTGCTCATGCCGGTGAAGAAGGTCCGCCGGAGTACATCTGGCAGGCGTTGGATCTGCTGAAGGTCGAGCGCATCGATCACGGCGTGCGATGCCTGGAAGACGAGGCGCTGATCGATCGTCTCATCGAGGAGCAGATTCCGCTCACCGTCTGCCCACTGTCCAATGTTCGGCTCAAGGTGGTCGACGAGGTCCAGCAGGTGCCGCTGCGTCGAATGCTCGAGCGAGGACTGTCGGTGTCGATCAATTCCGACGACCCCGCCTACTTCGGTGGCTACGTCGACGACAACTTTGCTGCCCTCGAAGCGGGGATGGGTCTCACTACGGCCGAGCGAAAGCAGCTGGCCGAGAACTCGATCCGCGCGAGCTTCGCGAAGCGGTAGCTCAGGTCGCCGTCAGCGAGATCCTCGGGTAGCCGGTGGCCCCGTCGGGAACGGTGTCGGCGGTCTGGTTCGTTTGCAGCTCACCAGCGGAGTTGGTGGCGCGGGCGCGGACCGAATGCTGTCCCGCAGGCAAGTCGAGCTCCACCACCCACTGCCTCCAGGTGTCCTTGGAGTACTCCTGCGAGAGCGTGGCCGGCACCCAATTGCCCTCGTCCACTTGTACTTCCACGCCGTCGATGCCGGTGTGCTGATCCCAGGCGACGCCCGCGACCACCGTCTTCCCGGCAGGCACCGAGCTGCCCGATCGCGGGGTGTCGATTCGAGAGGCCGTCTTGATCGGTCCGCGCGCTCCCCAGCCTCGGTCGGTCCAGTACGCGGTCACGCGATCGAATCGGGTGATCTCGATATCGGTGACCCATTTGGTCGCCGAGACGTAGCCGTACAGGCCGGGGACGACGAGCCTCGCCGGGTAGCCGTGCTCCACGGGCAACGGTGCGCCGTTCATGCCGACAGCGAGCAGCGCGTCGCGGCCGTCGAGCAGCACCTCGATGGGCGTGCCCGCGGTGAAGGCGTCACTGCTCGACGACAGGGCCATGTCCGCATCCGGCGAAATGCCTGCTTCCTCGAGAATGTCCTTCAGCGGGTAACCGATCCACGTCGCATTGCCCACCAGATCGCCGCCGACGATATTGGACACGCAGGTCAGGGTTATCGTCTTCTCCACCGCCTGACGTTGTGCAAGATCGGCGAACGTCAGCACGATCTCGCGGTCCACCATCCCGTGGATACGCAGCGACCACGTGTCCGACGCCACGCGCGGCACGACCAACGCAGTATCGATGCGATAGAAGTCCTCGTTCGGCGTGATGTACGACGCGAGGCCGTCGATCTTCAGGTCTGCCCCGTCCGGTATCGGGGGCTGCGGCGTCGGCGTCGGGAGCATGAAACCGAGACGATCGGCGGTGACTGCTCGGGCCGAGGTCAGCATCCGTCCGGCTGTTCCGGCGACCACTCCGAGTGCCGCGGCACCGGCGGCGAGAGTCAGGAAGCTGCGTCGGTTCATGCCTTCGGTCGCAGGGGCAGCGGCACCGATGAGGGCGTGCAGGACGACGATGCCCACGATGACGCCGCCGATGGTCGGAACCGCATAGACGACTGTGGCGTCGGGGCGGGTGACGGCCGCGAGGACGCCGAGTACACCCAGAGCCGCGAACACCGCTGCACCGATCGGCTTGCGGGCGATACCTGCCGCTGCGGCGACAGCGGCGATCACGAGGGCCATGCCGACGAACAGGGCGAGTTTGTCCGAGGTGCCGAATGTATCGATGGCCCACTCACGGACCGGGGCCGGACTGTGGTCGACGGCCGAGGACCCGACGGCGGTCAGCGGCGACGAGGTCGGTCCGATGGGTACGGCGATCAGCTCACCGACGCCGAGGACGACTCCGGCCGCGATGATGCCGGACAGCGCGCGTTTTCCTGTACTCACTCGCTCCAATGTAAGCGAAACGGTCGTGCGCGGTATTTCGTGGCAGTGTGCGAACCGCCGCTCACGACAACAAACGTTCGAGGTAGTCGCTGCCGAACAACTTTCCCGGGTCCATCGCATTGCGGATGCGTAGGAAGTCGTCGAAGTGATCGTAGGAATCGCGCAGTTCGGCGCTGCTGAGTGAGTGCAGTTTGCCCCAATGTGGCCGACCGCCGACGCTGCGGCAGATGGCTTCGACCGCATCGAAGTATTCTCGGTGGTCACGCCGGTGATATTGGTGCACGGCGAGGTACGCCGTCGGGCGTCCCGACGCGGTGGAGAGCCAGATGTCGTCGGCCGCGGCGAAGCGTACCTCGACGGGAAACGCGATGGACACCGCTGATCGCTCGAGCCAACGATCCACCTCGCGCAGCACCCACCCGATCTCGGACACCGGTACCGCGTACTCCATCTCGACGAACTTCACGGTCCGCGACGACGCGAACACCCGGTACGAGCGGTCGGTGTACTCGCGGGCAGACAGCGCCCGGGCCGAGACCGCATTGAGCGCAGGAATCAGAGCAGGCACACGCGTCACCAGGCGATTGAGGCCCTCGAAGACGGTGTTGGACAACAGTTCGTCGTCGACGTACGAGCGCACTCTTCCCAGTGGTCGCAGCGTCGCGTCACCGGGCAGGCGGGTGTTGCGTTTGGTCAGCACTCGGTCGGTGTGCGGAAACCAGTAGAACTCGAAGTGGTCGACGCCTGCGATGGTCTCCTCGATGTCCTCGAGGGTTTCCCGCAGCGTCGACGGCTCCTCGACGGCGCGCAGGGCGAAGGCCGGCACGCACTCGAGCGTCACCCGGGTGATCACACCGAGCGCACCGAGGCCGACGCGGGCCGCGTCGAACACATCGGAGTTTTCCTCGCGAGAGCACTGCACCAGCTTTCCGTCCGCCGTCATCAATTCCAGCGCACGTACCTGGGTGGCGATGCCGCCGAAGCGTGCTCCGGTTCCATGAGTTCCCGTGGAGATGGCTCCGGCGATGGATTGCTCGTCGATATCGCCCAGATTGGTCATGGCCACCCCGAGGTCCCACAGCCGAGCGGTCAGCTCGTGCAGCCGAGTGCCGGCAAGTACCGTCACGTCCGCGCAGCCGTCGGCCCCGCGAACGACCGATTCGATCCCGCGCAGTGAATCCAGGCCGATCTGGACTCCGTCGGTGACGGCAATCGGGGTGAAGGAATGCCCGGCACCGACACACCGCACCGACTGGGACCGCGCCGCGGCAGCCTGCACTTCGACTCGGAGGTCGTCCACCGACGAGGGTTCGGCTGTGTGCGAAGGGAACGCACACTGATTGCCCGCCCAGTTCTGCCACGACCGCTCGATCATCGAATCACTATGTCAAATAGTCGTTCCGCAGGCTCATGTGAGTCGTTCCGCATGAGTCAATCCGAGGCACAGACTCAGGCTGCGCCCTAGTATCGGGTCATGCAATCGAGGCTGCCTGCGGATGTGCGACGCGCACAACTGGTGCAGTCGGCGATCGACGTTGCCGAGCGAGTGGGAATCGAGTCTCTGACGGTCCGCGCGCTCTCGGAGTACGCCGGTGTCACCAAGGGCATAGTGCAATACCACTTCGAGACGAAGCAGGATCTGGTGATCGCGATGGGGGAGCACCTCATCGTCGACGTCACCGAGATTCTGCACGCCGCTCTGGCCAGCGCAGTGGACACCCGCGAGCTGCCGGGCGTGCGGGGTCTGCGCGAACTGGTGCACGGCGGGCTGAGCGCGGTGTGGTTGTTGATCGAGAAGTCGCCGGACCGGCAGTTGCTCGCTTACGAGATCAAGACCTACCTGCTCAGACACCGCGCGCTCGGGTCGGCCACGGCAGCCGAGATCGCCAGTGGCCAGTATCGGATCAGAGATACCGAGGCGCGGCAGTTCTTCGAGAACTGTTCCGATCACACCGGTACACGGTGGTTGGAGCCGGTGGAATCGATTGCCCGTTTCGGGATGGCCACCCTCGACGGCTTGGTGTTGCGGTGGTTGGTCGACGGTGATGATCTCGAGGTGCTGGCGCAGATAGACGACCTGTCGGGTCTGATCGCGGCCAAGGCCCAGGACCGCTGAGTGTTCGCCGGGACTTCTCGGCGGCGGAGTGCTTGACTGTGCAGGCCCGGCAACGACGAAGGAATGAGCCGTATGAGTTCGATCGCTGGTGTCGCAATCACCGACTCGACACCATTGTCCCGCATCGCCGCCGCCACCGAGGGGCTCGAATCCCCCTTGGCTGCAGTCGATTCGACGGCTCTCGATGCCAACGCATCGGCGCTGCTGGCTCGAGCGAACGGGGTCCCCATCCGGATTGCGAGCAAGTCGGTGCGGTGTCGGGCAGTGCTTGATCGGGTTCTCGCGAGCGAGGGCGTGCGTGGGGTCATGGCGTACTCGTTGCCCGAAGCCGTGTGGCTGGCACGCAACGGCGTCGACGACATCGTGATGGGATACCCGAGCGTCGACCGCACCGCGCTCGCCGAGGTCGTCAACGATCGGGTGCTCTCGGGTCGTGTCACCTTGATGGTCGACGATCTCGCACAGCTCGAGATCGTCCGTGAGGTAACCGACAGCGAGTTGCTCAAGCCGCGCATCTGCATCGACGTCGATGCCTCGCTGCGGATCGGGCCGCTGCACATCGGGGTCAGGCGTTCGCCGTTGCGCGAACCCGAGCAGGTCGCTGCTTTCGCGCGGGCGGCGCGATCACGCGGGTTTCGGGTGGTCGGTCTGATGTTCTACGAGGCGCAGATCGCCGGTGTCCCCGATTCCAATGTCGCGGTGGAATTGATGAAGTCGTTCTCTGCTCGCGAGATCTCCACGCGCAGAGCTGCGGTGGTCGAGGCGGTGACTGCTGCGATCGGCCCCATCGAGATCGTCAACAGCGGGGGCACTGGTTCGATCGACTTCTCTGCGGCAGATCCGGCCGTCACCGAGGTCACGGCAGGATCGGGCCTGTTCGCGCCGACGCTGTTCGATCGGTATCGCGCGTTCTCGGCCGAGCCCTCGCTGTTCTTCGCCCTGCCTGCGGTGCGTAAGCCCACCCCGCAGATCGCCACGTTGTTCGGCGGTGGATACATCGCCTCGGGGCCCGCGTCGGCGTCGAGATCACCTCGTCCGGTCGCGTGGTCGAGGAAGGTCGCAGGAGTGGTGACATCGGGTCTGAAGTTGCTGCGCAACGAGGGCGCGGGCGAGGTGCAGACTCCGGTGAGTGGGGCCGAGGAGGTGCAGATCGGTGATCGCGTCTGGTTTCGTCATGCGAAGGCGGGCGAGTTGTGCGAGCGGTTCGACGCACTGCAGCTGGTGCACGCGGACGGATCTGTCGAGGCGGTGCCCACCTATCGTGGCGAGGGAATGGCTTTCGGCTGAATTCCGTTCTCGCACAAGGCCATGAAGGTTCCGAGGGTGCTCAGTCCGGTCGGCGTCGACGGTAGGTACTGCGTCAAGGCTCGCGATCGGATCAGTATGGCGGCCCACTGACCACGGGAGACCGCGACATTGAGTCTGTTGCGCGAGAGCAGAAATCCCATGCCCCGCGGAACATCCTCGATCGCCGATGCTGCCATCGAGATCAGTACCACCGGGGCTTGTCGGCCCTGAAATTTGTCGACGGTGCCCACCGAGACGTCGCCGAGTCCCGCAGCTGCGAGTCGTTCGACGATGACGGCGACCTGAGCGTTGTAGGCCGCGACGACCAGGAAGTCGGTCTGTTCCATCGGCCGGGATCCCTCGAAGGACTGGGGGTCGCTCCACGGTCGGCCCAGCAGGTCCTGCACTCGGGCAACGATCTCGTCGGCTTCCTCCACCGAATCGGTGGAGTTTCCATGATGGTCGAGATAGACGATGTGCAGGCCGGGCTCGAGAGCATCGAGTGAACGTGCCTGTGTCACAGTGCTGTTGGACTCGAGTTTGCCCTCGTACGACAATGCCGAGACGGGTGCACACAGATCCGGATGCATCCGCCACGTCGTCGCGAGGAAATAGCCGCGGTCGGCGGGCAGCGTCGGGTGGCCGTCGGTGATCCAGCCGAGCGCCGACTCGTCCACGGGTTCGGGATGGGTGCCTTGGCTGACCTGTGGCAGCTGCGCCGGATCGCCGAGCAGCAACAGATTGCGGGCGGAGACCGAGACGGCGATGGTGTTGGCCAGAGAGAACTGTCCCGCCTCGTCGACGACGAGTAGATCCAGGGCCCCGGGCGGTATCCGGCCCGGGTTGGAGAAGTCCCAGGCGGTGCCGCCGATGACGCACCCTGCCTCGGCGTCGGTGACGAAACGAGAGTAGTCCGAGGGGTCCACGACTGTGTGGGCAGTCGGGGCCTTCTTGCCCACTCGGGCCGGGTCCACTCCGGCCGCCACGACGGTGTCCAGCAGATTGTTCACCACGTGGTGCGACTGGCCGACGACGCCTATTCGCCAGTGATGAACATCGACCAATTCGGCGATCACCCGCGCTGCGGTGTAGGTCTTCCCGGTTCCGGGCGGCCCCTGCACGGCTACGTAGGAGTTGTCCAGATCGAGCAGCGCAGCGGTGACCGCAGTGGCATAGTCGCTGCCCTGCACCGCGGGGAGGCCGTTCCCGGAGCGAGTTCGGGGCGCAGAGGAGGTCAGCAGATCGGCGACGGCGGTGCGCGGCAGCTGCGGCAGGGCGGTGCTGACCTCGCCGGCAACTCCGGCGATGGCCTCTTCGAGATACTTGGTGGCAGGCGGCGGCTCCGGTGCGGTCGCGATGGGGAAGTCGATGTAGGCGTCCACACCCTTGCGCAGGTTCTCCTGCACCACGACCATGTCCAAGGGGCCCTCGTAGCCGGTCTCGACGATCTCCACCGACGTGGTCGCCCGATGGTTCGGCTGCTGCTTCGGTAGTCCCTCGGGGGCGGGATCGGCATACAGCAGTTTGACCTTCGCGCCCGAGAGTGCACCGTTGCTCAGATGCCCCAGCAGCTTGATCTGTCGACGCAGTACCCGTTGCGTCGGCGCTGTCTTCATCCAGTCGTGCACCAGTTCTGCGCGTTCGACTTTCAACACCTCTGCCGCGTCGGCCCACTCGTCCAGGGGTTGGGTGAGGCGATCGAAGTGCGCCCACCAGAACGGCTTTCGCTCGCGCCGGTGGTAACCGATGGCACCGGAGAACAGGGCGACGGCCTGCTGGGTCGGGGTGCGGTCCCAGGCCAGTCCTGCGTATTCGGCGAGCGCATGTTCGAGCGGACTCGCGCTGTCGCCAGCGCGCTCCTGGGGCGCGAGCTGCTGATCCGCTCGCGGTGCCACACCGGCGTCCGCCGCTCGGTCGAGCAACCAATCACGCAGTCGCAGAGTCGATTCACAGTCGGTCCGGTTGTACTCGGCGATGTCTGCGAGCAACGCCGCGGCCTCGGCCGTCTTGCCCTGGTCTCGTAGATCGCACCAGTTCGCGTATTCGACGATCGACGCAGCCGCGTCGGTGACGTCTCCGTCACGGGCCGCGGGCATGTACAGGGGTTCGAGCTTCTTGATGCTGTAGGACCTGGCCCCGATGCGCACCGCGGATCGCACGACGGGATACAGGTCCACCAGAACGTTGTCTCGCAGTAGGTCGTCGACGGCGTCCTCGCCTACTCCGTGCCGACCGGCCAGGCGCAGCAGCGCGGTCTTCTCGTACGGCGCGTAGTGGTAGACGTGCATGTTCGGGTAGGCCGCGCGACGGGTGGTCACGTAGTCGAGGAACTCGATCAGGGCGCGGCGTTCCTGGGCGCGATCGTGCGCCCAGAACGGGAGGAAATCACCGTCGGCGGTGTAGACACCGAAGAGGTACTCGAGTCCCCACTCCGGGAGTCGAGCCCGCGGTACGCCCTCAGGTGCCGAACTGCCGGTCTCCGCCCACAGTGGGTCGCCCTCGAAATCGAAGAAGATGTCGCCCGGATCGGGCTCGGGGATCACGCCGAGGGCCTCGGCGTCGAAGATTTCGAATTCGGGGTTGCCGCTACGTTCCTGGCGCACCTGCAACTCGGCCTGCGCTCGCAGATTCGTGATCGTGCGGCTGGAGATTCCGTCCACCGTCCCGGTCGAGGCGGCGAGCTCGTCGACGGTGGTGATTCCCGCGTCGAACAGTTTCTCCCGTGTGCTCACGCGCATGCCTGCGACGAGAACCAGGTCGCGATGGAGTTCGACTTCGACGGTGCAGGACGCACACTGTCCGCAGCCGGAGTAGCGCGGATCGAACCAGTCGACCACTGTGCCTTCGGCGTGGTGTTCGTCGAGGATGTGCTGCAGATGGTCGCGAGACTGGCGATAGACCGGAAGGATCTCGGTCAGAGAGTGTGCGGAGTCGCTCCCGTCGCCGAGCATCAGGTGGGCGGTCTCGCTCGGGGTGATGCCGCCGGCACGCAACGCATCGGCATAGGCCGCCAGCTGCAGCAGCGCAGGCACTTTCGCGTGCCGCGACAGTTTGGTGTCGTAGACCGCGTAGCCGGATCCTTCGGCCACCAGGAAATCGCAGAAACCCAGGAATCGACCGTCGAAGAACGTGGCTTGATACAGCACGGGGGTACGAGCGGTCAGGGCGGTGAACGTCGCCCACGAGGCATCGGCCATCTCCTGCGCAGTGCGACCCGGTCGCTCCATCGTCAGTACGCCACCGGGGTAGCGCTGCTCGAATGCGTCGAGCTGACGGCGTTCGTGCTCGAATCCGAGGGCAGAGGTGCGGTCGAGCATCGGATCGGGCTCGGCCACTGTGCGCGGGAGCAGTCCGGTCAGCCCGTCCAGCCTGCGCAGCAGCCCGAATTCGCAGGACGCTGCCGCCGCCAGATCGCTGGCGCTGTAGATGACCCGATCGCCGAGGAGGAACACAAGCGCCAACCCTAGCCATCGGTGGATGCGGCACCGGTCACGTTGTTCGCGGAAGCGGCCACGAGAAGGCAAAATGATCGAATGCCATTTTTCGACGGAGCCACCGGTGCTGTCCATTACCGAAACTGGACTGTTCCCGATGCTCGTTTCGGTCTCGTCTTCTTGCACGGTCTCGGTCAGAACAGCGGCCACTATCACCGCTTCGCCCGGATCCTCAACGGTCGCGGAGTGGATGTGTGGGCCGTCGATCACGTCGGTCACGGCCTCACCGAGGGAGAGTTGCTCGATGCGGCCCAGATTCCGGGCCTCGCACAGAATGCGCTGCAGTTGCTCGACATCGCCGAGGCCGAGCATCCCGAGTTGTCGTTCGCGCTGATGGGCCATTCATTGGGTGCTGCGACGGCCATCGCAGCTCTCGGTGCGCACCCCGAGGCGGTCCGCTGTGCCGTGCTGTGCGGCACCCCGAAGTCCGTGACCGGTTCGGCCGACGATCTGACAGACAACGTGATTCCGATTCTCGCCGTGCACGGCGTCGACGACCGGTTGGCTCCGGTCGACGCGGTGCGTGACTGGATCGCCGGTGTTCCCGACGCATCTCTGCAAGAGTTCGACGACGGTGGTCACGACTTGTTGCACGAGAAGATCCACCTGAAGGTGACGTTGGCGGTCGCGGAGTTCCTCGACGACCACATGTCCTGAAGCTCGACAACGACAAGGGCCCGGCGATACGCCGGGCCCTTGTCGTTCGTGTGAGCGATCTAGGAGTAGATGGCCTCGATGTCATTGCCGCGCTCGGCGTGAATGATGTTGCGCTTGAGCTTCATCGTCGGGGTGAGCTCGCCGGTCTCGACGGTGAAGTCGTTCTCGAGGATCGTGTACTTCTTGATCTGCTCGGGGCTGGAGACCTTCTTGTTGGCCTCCGCGACGGCCTTGTCGATCTCGGCTACCAGATCGGCATTCTTCGACAGTTCCGCGAACGGGACGTCGGCGGCGAGCCCGTGTCGTTCGAGCCAGCCCGGCAGCGCCTCGGCGTCGAGGGTGATGAGGGCACCGATGACGGCTTCGCGTCGCCGACCACGAGGCACTGACTGATGATGGCGTTGGCGCGCAGGGCATCCTCGAGCACCGCGGGGGCGACGTTCTTGCCGCCTGCGGTGACGATGATCTCCTTCTTGCGGCCGGTGATCGAGACGTAGCCTTCCTGATCGATCGCGCCGAGATCACCGGTGTGGAACCAGCCGTCGACGATCGCCTCGGATGTGGCCTTGTCGTTGTGCCAGTAGCCGCTGAAGACGACCGGTCCCTTGAGCAGCAGTTCGCCGTCCTCGGCGACCTTGACCGCGTGGCCGTTGATCGGCTTGCCGACGGTGCCGACGCGCTGTTCCTTGGTGGTGTTGACGGTGACGGCCGCGCTGGTCTCGGTCAGTCCGTATCCCTCGTAGACCGGTACGCCTGCACCGCGGAAGAAGTGGCCGAGGCGAGCACCGAGTGGGCCGCCACCGGACACTGCGCGTTCGCAGTTGCCGCCGAGGGCCGCGCGCAGCTTGGAGTAGACGAGCTTGTCGAAGACGGTGTGCTTGAGGTTCAGTAGCAGCCCGGCGCCGCCCTTCTCCTGCGCCTCGCTCCATTCGATGGCCGTCGCGGCGGCCTTGTCGAAGATGCTGCCCTTGCCGCCGTCGTGCGCTTTCTGCTTGGCGGAGTTGTAGACCTTCTCGAACACGCGCGGTACCGAGAGGATGAAGTCCGGCTTGAACACGGCGAACTGCTCCACCAGGGTCGATACGTCCGAGGTGTGGCCCACTGTTGCTTTGGACTCGAATGCTCCGAACGAGATGGCGCGGGCGAACACGTGCGCCATCGGGAGGAACATCAGGGTGCGGTTGCCCTCCTTCATCGAGTCGTGCAGAGCGATCTGGGTGGCCTGGACCTCGGCGTAGAAGTTCGAGTGCGTCAGCTGGACGCCCTTGGGACGGCCGGTGGTACCCGAGGTGTAGATCAGTGTCGCCGGTGATTCGGCGGTGACCTGGTGCCGACGCGCATGCAGGTCCTCGTCGCTGACCCCCGCGCCGCGGCTGGTCAGCTCGTCGATGGCTCCGGCGTCGATCTGCAGCACCTCACGCAGGTCCTTGGCACCCTTGGTGACCTCGTCGAGGTTCGAGGCGTGCGCCGCAGTCTCGACGACGAGCAGCTTGGTGGCGGAGTCCTCGAGAATCCACTGGGCCTGGTCTGCGGAGGAGGTTTCGTAGATCGCGACGGTGCATCCTCCTGCGGTCCAGATGGCGTAGTCGAGGACGACCCACTCGTACCGGGTCGCGCTGAGGATGGCGACGCGGTCGCCGAGTTCGACGCCGGAGGCGATCAGACCCTTGGCCACTGCGGCGACTTCCTTGGCGAACTGGGCCGCGGTGACGTCGGTCCAGTTGCCGTCGACGAGTCGCTGGAACGGTACGAGATTCGGCGATTCCTTTTCGTACCGGAATACGGTGTCGGCCATGGACGCGTCGTCGGGAATGGTGAACGACGCCGGCACAGAATATTCGCGCACTGCTGGACCCCTTACGGATAAATAGCGTGGTAGTTGTGCATTTCATCACACCCGAGTCCGTAACGCATCACCGAGGTTGTCCGGTTTGTGTATTTCTTCGGCCGATTCGGAGCGATGTGAGTGTGACTGGGAGTACAACCTAACTGTGCGTAGTCGACCATCTCCGTGGGGGCAGATGTGTGAGGGCACTCGCATCCCGCGTTCGAGGACGCCGTTTTCGTCACCTGATCAGCGCAGAAGGAGTCGAAGCGGCCTGGCAGGTACTAAACTCGGTTGCATATGAGCACTTCAGAATCTGATCAGGATGCCGCCGTGACGTCTGACGAGACGAGTTCGCCCTCACCGGGGTCGGCTCCCGTCGTCGACGGTGAGGACATCACCTTTGTCGATCTCGGAATAGACGAGCGGGTCCTGAAGGCCCTGCGTGATGTCGGGTACGAGACCCCCTCGCCCATCCAGGCGGCCACGATCCCGCCGTTGATGTCGGGCAACGACGTCGTCGGCCTCGCACAGACCGGAACCGGCAAGACCGCCGCGTTCGCGGTACCGATCCTGTCGCGTCTCGATGTCTCACGTCGGGTGCCGCAGGCGCTGGTGCTGGCACCGACTCGTGAGTTGGCGCTGCAGGTCGCCGAGGCATTCGGCAAATACGCCACCCACATTCCAGGTCTGCACATTCTGCCCATCTACGGTGGCCAGGCGTACGGCATCCAGCTCTCGGGCCTGCGAAAGGGTGCTCAGATCATCGTCGGTACGCCGGGCCGCGTCATCGACCATCTCGAGAAGGGCACGCTCGACCTGTCCGGCCTCGAATACCTGGTGCTCGACGAGGCAGACGAGATGCTGAAGATGGGATTTCAGGAGGATGTCGAACGCATCCTCTCCGATACTCCCGAGTACAAGCAGGTCGCATTGTTCTCGGCCACGATGCCTGCTGCGATTCGCAAGATCTCCAAGCAGTACCTGCACGACCCGGTTGAGATCACCGTCAAGACGAAGACGTCGACGGCACCGAACATCACCCAGCGCTACGTTCAGGTGGCGCATCAGCGCAAGCTCGAGGCGCTCACTCGAATCTTCGAGGTCGAAGAGTTCGAGGCCATGATCATGTTCGTGCGCACCAAGCAGGCCACCGAGGAGCTCGCAGAGAAGCTGCGCGCGCGAGGGTTCTCCGCAGCGGCGATCAACGGCGATATCGTGCAGGCGCAACGCGAGCGCACCATCGGCCAGCTCAAGAACGGCCAGATCGACATCCTGGTGGCTACCGACGTGGCCGCCCGCGGTCTCGACGTCGACCGCATCTCGCACGTCATCAACTACGACATTCCACACGACACCGAGTCGTATGTGCACCGCATCGGTCGTACCGGCCGTGCAGGCAGAGCCGGTCAGGCACTGCTGTTCGTTGCACCGCGTGAGCGGCACCTGCTCAAGGCGATCGAGCGCGCGACACGGCAGCCGATCACCGAGATGCAGTTGCCCAGCGTCGACGACGTCAACGCCCAGCGCGTGACGAAGTTCAAGGACTCCATCACCGAGAGCCTGGGCAACGAGAATCTGGCGCTGTTCCGACGCCTGATCGAGGACTACCAGCGCGATCACGACGTGCCCTTGGTCGATATCGCCGCAGCACTGGCCATCCAGTCTCGCGACGGCGAAGCGTTCCTGCTCAAGCCGGAACCGCCCGCCCCGCCGCGCGCGCCTCGCCAGCCGCGGGAACCTCGTCCGCCGCGCACGTTCGACGAGGATGCGGCCAGTTCGCATCACCGTAAGACGGGGCAGCAGATGGCCACCTACCGCATCAGCGTCGGCAAGCGGCATCACGTCGCCCCCGGTGCGATCGTCGGTGCCATCGCCAACGAGGGCGGTCTGCGTCGAAGCGACTTCGGACACATCAGTATTCGACCCGATCATTCGCTGGTCGAGCTTCCGGCCGATCTCGCCGACGAGACCGTCGAGGCATTACGCCGCACCCGAATCAGTGGCGTGTTGATTCAGCTGCAACCCGACACGGGTCCTCCCGGACGCAGCGGCGGACCTCGCGGCGGAAAGTTCAAGGGGAAGCGCTAGCTGCACTCCGGCTCGTAGCCTCCGACGGTCCTCGACCGATCCGAGGATCGAACCAGGCATCGGCGTTTGGTGGACGAGGCCTCGGGTATCTGCCATCGCATGACCACCGTCACACTCCGTGTCAATGGGGCCGATCGCGAGTTCGATTGCGACACCCGAACCACCTTGCTCGACGCGCTACGCGAGAATCTCGATCTGATCGGTGCCAAGAAGGGCTGCGACCACGGGCAGTGTGGTGCCTGCACGGTTCTGGTCGACGGTCGGCGGATCAACAGCTGCCTGACGTTCGCGATCGCCCAGCACGATCGCGAGATCACCACCGTCGAGGGGCTGGCCGACGGAGACACACTGCATCCCGTGCAGCAGGCGTTCGTCGACCGCGATGCGTTCCAATGCGGATACTGCACCTCGGGGCAGATCTGCTCGGCGGTCGCGGTGATCGAGGAGGCGAAGCAGGGTTGGCCGAGCGCGGTCACCGATGACCTCGAGGCCACCGACATCGACCTCGATTCCGGGGAAGTGCGTGAACGTATGAGCGGCAACCTCTGTCGGTGCGGTGCCTATGCCAATATCGTTCCGGCCGTCCAGGACGCCGTCTCGTGAAAACCTTCGAATACGAGAGCGCCACCGCAGTCGACGACGCCCTCGCCCGGTTGGCCGAGGACGAACACGCCATGGTGCTCGGCGGAGGAACCAACCTCGTCGACCTCATGAAACTCGGTGTCGCGCACCCGGGAACGCTGATCGACGTGACGCGCCTGCCGCTGCACGACATCGAGACGGTCGACGACGGTTCCCTGCGCATCGGTGCGGCCGTGACCAACAGTGATCTCGCCGTGCATCCGGTGGTCCGTCAGCGCTATCCGGTCCTCGCGCGCGCGGTGCTCTCCGGTGCCTCGGGCCAACTCCGCAACATGGCCACCACCGGCGGAAACCTGTTCCAGCGCACCCGCTGCGTGTACTTCATGGACGCCTCCAAGCCGTGCAACAAGCGTGAACCCGGCTCGGGCTGCCCGGCGCGGACGGGTGAGCACCGAAACCTGGCCATCCTCGGTGCCTCCGAGTCCTGCGTGGCAACCCATCCCTCCGATATGGCAGTCGCGCTCTCGGCGCTCGATGCGCGCGTGGTCGTTCAGAGCGTCGACGGTGAGCGCGTTCTGGCAATCGACGACTTCTACCGACTCCCCGGCGACGCGCCGGAGCGCGACAACACCGTCGGACGGGACGAGATCGTCACGGCCATCGAAATCCCGAAGCCTGCCGCCGACGCCCACTCCACGTACCGCAAGGTGCGCGATCGGCAGTCCTACGCATTCGCGGTGGCGTCGGTCGGCGCGGTGCTCGATGTCGAGGACGGGATCGTTCGAGGAGTGTCCATTGCGCTGGGCGGCGTCGCACACAAGCCGTGGCGGGCGCGCACGGCCGAGCACGCACTGCTCGGCACCGCCGCCGAGGAGGCGTCGTTCAGGCGGGCGATCGGTCTCGAGTTGGAGACTGCGGAACCGCTGCGAGACAACGCTTTCAAAATTCCACTGGTGACCAACCTCGTGGCTCGCACACTCGTCGAACTGACCGAGACCGGCGCACGCACAGAACGGGGAGACCGGTCATGACCGCATCGATCGGACAGTCGATTCGCCGCACCGAATCGATCGCGAAGGTCACCGGTCGAGCCCGGTATGCAGCGGAGCAGCCGCCGACCGTCGGGCAGCTGTACGCCTGGTACGTGCCCGCGAAAATTCCCGTAGGCACAGTCGAGCACGTCGAGCTCGACGCTGATCCGGCGGTGCACGCCGTCCTGTGGCACGGCAACACCGAGAAGCTCGGCGACCTCGAGGACGCCGAATTGCATGTGCTGCAGTCGAACACCGTCGCATATCGCGGCCAGACGGTGGCGGTCGTCATGGCGGAATCCCTCGACGCCGCCCGAGCGGCCGCCGCCCGGGTGCAGGTGCGTTACGGCGATGTTCGTGCCCCCGACAACACCCTCACCGCCGATCACGCCGCGCTGTACGCACCCGAGTCCGTCAATGCCGGGTTTCCCACCGATGTCACCGTCGGCGATCCGGACAGTGCGCTGGAGACGGCCGCGCACGTCGTGGACAACTGGTACTCCACGGCCCCGATGCACAACAGTGCGATGGAGCCACACGCCACCACCGCGCAATGGTCCGAGGGCGTGCTGACGGTGTGGGATTCGACGCAGGCGCCGTCCGGAGTCCAGGGCGATCTGGCCACGGCATTCGGCCTGGAGCCGGAGAATGTTCGCGTGATCGCCGAGAACGTCGGCGGCGGATTCGGCGCGAAGGGCAGCACGCGTCCCAACGCGGTACTGGCTGCGATGGCCGCGAGGGCGACCGGAAAGACCGTCAAGCTGGTGCTACCACGGCAGGCGTTGTTCGATCTGGTCGGCTACCGCACGCCGACGCTCAATCATGTTCGTCTCGGCGCTGATTCGACGGGGACGTTGCAGGCGATCACGCACGACTCCTTCCAGCAGACCAGCACCATCTTCGAGTTCTGCGAGCAGACCGCCGAATCCAGTAGACACATCTACGCGTCCGCGAACCGCCGCACCACCCACCGCCTGGCGCCCCTGGACGTGGGGACACCGCGGTGGATGCGGGCACCGGGGGAGGCGCCGGGCATGTTCGCGGTCGAGACGGCGATCGACGAACTGGCGTCGGTCACCGGCATCGATCCGATCGAACTGCGCATTCGCAACGAGCCGGACCTCGACCCCGCCAGCGGCAACGAGTTCAGCTCGCGCAGTGTTGTGCAGTGCCTTCGCGAGGGAGCGGAGAAGTTCGGCTGGGAGCGTCGTCAGGCCGATCCCGGTCAGCGCCTCGAGGGCCGGAAGCTGATCGGAATGGGGGTGGCCACGGCGAGCTATCCGGTGCTGATCTCGCCCAGTACCGCCTCCGCGCGAGTGCAGCAGGACGGCACGATCACGGTGTCCGTTGCTGCCACGGACATCGGAACCGGTGCGCGCACCGTGCTGCGGCAGATCGCAGCCGATGCTCTGGGGGTCGATGCAGACTCTGTCACCGTCGAACTCGGTGACAGCGCTCTACCGACCGCTCCCGGAGCAGGTGGATCCTCGGGTACCTCGTCATGGGGCTGGGCGGTCACCAAGGTGTGCCGTGCGTTGAAAGCTCAGGGGCCGTACGCTCCGGGCAACTCCGCCGATGCCGATACCACCGACGACGTCGAAGGCCAGAAGGAGCTGGCGCGCATGGCGTTCGGCGCACAGTTCGCCGAGGTCGCGGTCGACATCGACACCGGTGAGATCAGGGTCCGAAAGATGCTGGGAGTCTTCGGCATCGGCGCGGTCATGAATCCTTCTCTGGCACGCTCTCAACTGATCGGCGGCATGACGTTCGGGCTCGGGATGGCGCTGATGGAGAACGGCGCCGTCGATCACGAGTTCGGCGGATTCGCCAATCACGATTTCGCGGAGTACCACATCCCGGCATGTGCGGACGTCACCGAACTCGAGGCCGTCTGGGTCGAGGAAGTCGATACCGAGCTCGCGCCGATGGGAGGCAAGGGAATCGGTGAGATCGGTACCGTCGGATCGCCTGCGGCCATCGGTAACGCGGTCTACAACGCCACCGGGGTTCGGGTGCGTGATCTGCCGATCACACTGGACAAGGTGCTGCCGCACCTCTAGCCGGGCTACGCCAAGATCCGCTGCAGGAACTGCCGTGTCCGGGGCTCGGTCGGGTTCACCAGCACCTGGTCCGGCGTGCCTCGTTCGAGGACGACGCCGTTCTCGATGAACAGCACCTGATCGGCGACCTGCTGGGCGAACCGGATCTCGTGGGTGACGATCACCATCGTCCAGCCTTCGGCGGCAAGGCCTTTGATGACCGAGAGAACCTCGCCGACCAGTTCGGGATCGAGCGCGGAGGTGGGCTCGTCGAAGAGCATCAGCTTGGGACGCAGAGCGAGAGCTCTGGCAATTCCGACGCGTTGCTGTTGGCCACCGGAAAGCTGGAACGGGTACTGGTCGGACTTGGCGTCGAGACCGATCTGGTCGAGGATCGCATGAGCGTCGCGGACGGCGTCCTCCTTCGCGCGTTTCTGCACGACGACCGGTCCTTCGATGATGTTCTGCAGCACCGTCTTGTGTGGAAAGAGGTTGTGGCTCTGGAACACCATGCCGCTCTGAGCACGAAAGTGTCGCAGCTGTGCGGCATCGACGGGTTGGGCGAAATCCACCGACACCTCGCCGATTCGGATGACTCCCGAGTCTGCCCGGTCGAGTGCATTGAGGGAACGCAGCACCGTGGTCTTGCCCGAGCCGGACGGGCCGATGATGACGGTGACTGTGCCGGAGGGCACGGTGAACGAGATGTCTTCGAGTACCTCGAGTTCGCCGAACGATTTGTTCAGTGCGGATACTTCCAGCAGGTCTGTCATGTGGCCACGTACCTGTCGAGTCGGACTTCGAGCTTGCCTTGGAAGAACGAGAGAATGATGCAGATCACCCAGTAGTAGAGAGCCGCGACGGAGTAGAGCGTGAAGAAGTCGAAGGTCGGGGCTGCGGCGAGCTGAGCGACGCGCAGCAGTTCGGTCACCAGAATCGTCGATGCCAGTGAGGTGTCCTTGACCAGCGAGATCAGTGTGTTCGACAGTGGGGGTACCGCAGTACGGAGGGCCTGCGGAAGCACGATGCGTTGCAACGTGGTTCGGTAGCCCATCCCGATGGTCTGGGCGGCCTCCCACTGGCCCTTGGGCACGCTCAGAATCGCGGCACGAATGACCTCTGCGGCGTAGCCGCCGACATTCAAGGAGAACGCCACCACCGCGGCCGGGAACGGCGAGATCACGATACCGAACTGTGGCAGCCCGTAGAAGATGATGAACAGCTGCAGCAGTAGGGGAGTGCCGCGGATGATCGAGACGTAGAACCGGGCGACCGCAGCGAGTGGCTTCATCGACGAAATGCGTGCCAGCGCAACCGCCAAGGCGATGACGAGCCCGATCACGAAGCTGATCGCGGTCAGCGGAATGGTCATCGTGACGGTGGCTTTGAGCATCGGCCACAGATTGTCGAGAACCAACTGCATCTTCGACGGAGCAGTCGACGCAGCCTCGTCACCGACCGGGGCCGCAGTGTCTGCGGTGGGTGCGGCGACATCGCTGCCGAAGTACTTCCGCGAGATCTCGGCGAGAGTGCCGTTCTCCCGCAAGGTGTCGATCGCGGTGTCGACTTCGCCCATCAGCCCACTGTTCTTGCGGGCCACGAACGATTGCAGAGTCGTGTCTCCGGTATCGGCCGCGATTTTCACGCCGGTGTCGCCGGTCTGCTGCAGGTACTCGGCGATGGCGAGGGAGTCGTTGACGGTGGCGTCGACGCGTCCGTCCTTGACGAGAGTGACGGCCTGAACGAATCCTTCGACGGCCTCGACGTTCGCGCCTGCGTTCGCGGCGACCTCGGCCCAGTTGCTCGTCGACGATTGCGCTGTGGTCTTGCCTGCCAAGTCGGCCAGCGAGGTGATGGTGGTGTTGTCTGCGGCAGTGAGGATCTGGCCCTGCGACACCGTGTAGGGCTTGGACAGGTCGTACGCGGATTGTCGAGCGGGAGTGATCGAGACCTGATTGGCGATGAGGTCGAATCGCTGCGACTGGAGGCCGGCGAAGATCGAGTCGAACGGGGTCTGCACGAAGTCCACGCGCACGCCCAATTCGGCACCCACCGCGTCGATCACGTCGATGTCGTATCCGGTGAGTTGCCCGTCCGCTCCCTGGTAGCTGAACGGGCTGTACGTGCCCTCGGTGCCGACCACCAGCACGCCCTCGTCCCGCACGCGGTCCAGTAGCGACTGCGAGGACGAACTGCATCCGGACAACCCCAGGATGCCGATCAGGATCGCGACCAGAGCCAGGGTTGATCTGCGCACCATTTGCGCCTGCTTTCGCTGTATTGACGAGTGGAGAAAAACCTACCCGTCGATCTCCAACTCCGCTGACACCACCACGGTGTTGTTCATCGGCAGCGCGGCCACCCCGAGTGCGGTGCGTGCATGAGCGCCGATCTCGGGGCCGAAGACGGCCAGCACCAGATCCGAGAAGCCGTTGACGACCGTGGTGGTCTGGGTGAAGCCGTGATCGGCGTTGACCGACCCGGTGACGGTGAGCCACGCACTGATTCGATCGAGGTCGCCGACGGCACGGGCGACGCTACCGAGCAGCGCCAGCGCCGTATCGCGCGCGGCGTCGGTGGCCGCATCGAGACTCACCTGTGACGGGACGGCACCGAACGGGCCCGCGAGAGTGCCGTCCGGTGCCAAGGGAGAATGCCCCGAGGCGAATACGCGGTTGCCGCGCACACGTGCCCACTCGAAGGAGAACTCGAATCCCGGGGGTGCGGTCGGTTCACCGGGCAACGTGAAGCCGAGTTCGGTGATGCGGCGTTCGATCTCCATGAACGAAAATCCTGTCAGACCACAACACCGTTGATGGTGCGAACGGTCCAGCGGATACCGTCGTGTTCGAGGGTCGAGACGCCGGCATTGAGAATGCGCGGTGAGTGTCGGCGACGAATCGAGTCCAAGATCGCCCGGATGACGCCCCCGTGTGCGACGGCGACCACTGCCGAATCGGGATGCAGGGAGGCGATCTCGTCGACCGCGCGCACACCCCTGAGCATCAGATTCGAGCGCGGCTCCAAACCGGGGTATCGACCGTCGGGCCAGTGCGAATAGGCATCCCAGTCCGTGAATCCCTCGGCCTCGCCGAAGTGCCGTTCGGCCAGATCGGGGAATTCGGCTGTTCGTGTCAGGCCTATGTGAGCACCGATGATGTCGGCGGTTTCCGCTGCTCGGATCAGCGGTGAGCTGACAAGCTGGTCCCAAGGCCGGTACGCGAGTTCGTAGCCGGCCTCACGGGCCTGAGCGCGGCCGGTGTCGTTGAGAGGAATGTCCGATGAGCCTTGCAGACGCCCGTGCAGATTCCAGTTCGTTTCGCCGTGCCGAACCAGCGCCAGAAAAGTCATAGTGAGCGGAGAATATCCCACAGTTACCTGGGAGTACGGTCGATACGAAGATACGCGAACGAGCACGGAGGATTGTCGATGAATCTTGCCCTGACAGAAGAAGAGGCCGCGTTCCGCGACGAGATGCGGACGTTCTTCACCACGAAGATCCCTGCCGAGATTCGCGAGAAGAACGCGACGGGCCAGGAGTTGAGCAAGGACGACGTGGTCACGACCATGCGGATCTTGAACGAGAACGGCCTGGCGGTGCCGCATTGGCCAGCCGAGTTCGGCGGCCGGGACTGGACCGCAGTGCAGCGTCACATCTGGCTCGACGAAATGCAGCTGGCATCGGTGCCGGAGCCGCTGGCGTTCAACGCCTCGATGGTCGGCCCGGTCATCGCGACGTTCGGCTCCCAGGAACTCAAGGAAAAGTTCCTCCCGAAGACGGCGAACCTCGACATCTGGTGGTGCCAGGGCTTCTCCGAGCCCGAGGCCGGATCGGATCTCGCCTCGCTCCGCACCACCGCAATTCGCGACGGCGACGACTACATCGTCAACGGGCAGAAGACATGGACCACGCTCGGTCAGTACGCCGACTGGATCTTCGCACTCGTACGGACCAACCCGGACGCGCCGAAGAAGCAGGCCGGAATCTCGTTTCTGCTCATCGATCTGAGCACCCCCGGCATCGAGATGCGACCGATCAAGTTGGTCGACGGCAGTGTCGAGGTCAACGAGGTCTTCTTCGACAACGTCCGCGTTCCGGCCGAGAACCTCGTCGGCGAGGAGAACCAGGGTTGGAGCTACGCCAAGTTCTTGCTCGGTAACGAGCGCACCGGAGTCGCCCGCGCCGGACACACCACGGTGCGGCTGGGACAGGCGAAAAAGCATGCCGCGCAGACGAAGGTCGGCACCGGCACGCTGCTCGAGGATCCGTTGTTCGCGGCGAAACTGGCCGAGGTGGAGAACGAACTGCTCGCTCTGGAGCTGACCCAGCTGCGGATGGTGTCCAGCTCGGACGACGGCAAGCCGAACCCTGCGTCGTCCATCCTCAAGTTGCGAGGATCGGAGTTGCAGCAGGCCACCACCGAATTGCTGATGGACATCGCCGGACCCGACTCGCTGCCGTACGAGGCAGGCGATGACATCGAGAGCGACGGGTGGGCACAGCGATCCGTACCGAATTACCTCAATTACCGCAAGGTCTCGATCTACGGTGGCTCGAACGAAGTTCAGCGCACCATCATCGCCTCGGCGATCCTCGGACTGTAAGGGAGCATCTGAAGACATGGATTTCGATTTCAGCGAAGAACAGAAGCTGCTGCGCGACACCACTCGTGAGGTCCTCTCGCGGGCCTATGACACCGAGAAGCGCAACAAGGTCGTTGCCGGTGAGCTGGGCTGGAGCACCGATGTCTGGAAGCAGCTGGCCGAGGTCGGGCTACTGGGCCTGACATTCGGCGAGGAGGACGGTGGCATGGACGCCGGTCCCGTGGAGATCATGGCGGTCATGACCGAGGTCGGACGCAGATTGGCTCCGGAGCCGATTCTCGACGCCGTCCTCGTCCCCGGTGGGTTGATCTCCGAACTCGGCAGCGCCGATCAGCGCCGGAGGCTGTTGCCGCCGGTGGCAGAAGGATCGTCGATGTTGGCGTTCGCGCACAACGAATCCGGTAGCCGCTGGCCGAACATCGAGGTGGCCACCACCGCCACCGAGGACGGTGGATCGTGGTCGATCACCGGCGTCAAGAACCCGGTTCCGCACGGCGGTAGCGCAGACGTGATCGTCGTCAGTGCCGTGCTTCCCACCGGTGGAACGGGACTGTTCGTCGTCGATGCCGACGCGACCGGTGTGACACGCAAGTCCTATGCCACCCACGACGGCCAGCGCGCGGCGCAGCTCGAATTCGTCGACGTTGCAGCGGAACCGCTCGGCACCGCAGAGAACGCGGCAGCGGCGATCACCGGTGCCGAGGTGCGGGCGCAGGCCGCGCTGTGCGCGGAGGCAATCGGTGCCATGGAGGAGGCGCTGCGGCTGACCACCGATTATCTCAAGCAGCGCAAGCAGTTCGGGGTCCCGCTGGCCAAGTTCCAGGCGCTCACTTTCCGTGCGGCAGACATGTACGTGCTGCTCGAGCTGGCCCGCAGCATGAGCCTTTACGCCACGATGTCGTTGTCGGACGGCAACGTGGACACGACAATCGCCTCGCGTGCGAAGCTGCAGATCTCGCGGTCCGGTCGCAAGATCGGCCAGGAAGCGATTCAGCTGCACGGCGGGATCGGCGTCACCGCCGAGTACCCGGTGGGGCACTACACCAGCCGGCTCGTGGCTATCGAGCACACTCTCGGTGGTGCCGACGAGCACCTGCGCATCCTGGCCTCGAAGGTCTCCGATCACGATCTCATCGGGATCTGAGTACACCCAAACCCAGGTCGTGTCACTCTGGGCCCGGTTGCCGTCGAACGGTGGCCGGGCCCAGAGTCGTGTGCGGGGCCTGCACCCGGTGTTTGCGCGCTGTTCACCGTCGAGATTCGACCAGCCTGGTCTCAGGGAACGCTCGTATGCTTGGGTTGCAGTAGCGGCGGTCGTCCAATCCGGACGATTGCGAAACGGTAGGTCCGATCGTGAGCGAGAGTTCGATGAAGTCTCGGATGGCCGAGTACCCACGTCCCCACCACTGCTTGCTGCATGTCAGCGACACGCATCTCGTCGACGGCGGTCGGTTGTACGGCGGCGTGGACAGTGAGCTGAGGCTCGAGCAGGTCTTGACCGATGTGCGCAACTCGGGTGTGCGCCCCGATGCGCTGGTGTTCACCGGAGACCTCACCGACAAGGGCGAGCCGGGCGCGTACGAGAAGCTGCGGGAGTTGGTCGAGCCGGTCGCAGCGGAACTGGGCGCGCAGATCGTGTGGGCGATGGGCAATCACGACGATCGTTCGGCGTTCCGGCAGAAGTTGCTCGACGCGGAACCGAGCGGCCAGTCCATCGATCGGGTGCACGATGTCGATGGTCTTCGGGTCGTCACCCTCGACACGACGGTTCCAGGTGAGCACCACGGCGAGCTCGGCGACGAGCAATTGGCTTGGTTGACCGAGATTCTCGCCACACCAGCCCAGTTCGGTACCATCCTGGCGATGCATCACCCGCCGGTACCCACCGTGCTCGATCTCGCGGTGCTGGTCGAGTTGATCGATCAGTCACGCCTCGCCGAGGTGCTGCGCGGAACCGACGTGCGATCCATTCTTGCTGGGCACCTGCACTATTCGACCACTGCCACCTTCGCAGGCATTCCCGTGTCGGTCGCGTCTGCCACGTGCTACACCCAGGATCTCAACGTGCCTGCCGGCGGATTGCGCGGCCGCGACGGAGCCCAGGGATACAACCTCGTGCACGTCTACGACGACACCGTCGTCCACTCGGTTGTGCCTACGGGCTCGTACGACACTGTGGGAGAAGCGGTCTCGGCCGAGGAGACGGCACGCAGGCTCGATGCGGCTGGAGTCACCATCGCAGACAGTGCTCGCCGGAAGACGTTCAGCGACGCCTAACGCTGTTCGCGTTCCCACGGCGCGACGATGGGGAAGTACTTGTCCAGGAACTGCGTCACCGTCCGAGTGCGCAGGTCCAGGTCGACTTCCGGGAAGCTGCCGTCGTTGAGGCAGAAGAAATCCACCGACCGTTTGGGGAGCAGTTTCGCCATCGCGTCGAGGCCGGCTGCGGTGGTGGTGTCGATGTATCGCACCTTGGCGTCTTTCTGCACCACGGCGCGGCCACTCATCAGCGCGTAGTAGTGGTACAGCGAGTTCGTCACCGAGATGTTGGTACTCGCGCGGAACGCGCTGGCAGCAGTGGAAGCGAACTCGTCCGGAAACTCGTTCTCCATTTCCTGCATCACGCTGCGGCGCAACGGGGTTGCCGCATGTTCGAGATGTCGGGTGGTGGTCATTCCGAATCGGTCCTGCAGGATACGACGGTTCACTCGCGCCGCGTTCTCGAATCCGCTGCGGTCGGCGTCGCTGTAACCCAACCCGATTCGCGTTGTCGCCTCGATGAACATGCTGATTCCGCCAGGGGAGAAGAACATCGACGGGTTGACCGGACGGCCGAAGAACATGTCGTCGTTCGAGTACAGGAAGTGCTCGGACAATCCGGGGATATGGTGCAGTTGGCACTCGACGGCCTGCGAATTATGGGTCGGCAGAACGGAAGTGTCGACGAAGAATGCCTCGCTCGGCACGAACGTCACCTTCGGATGCTCGGCCAGCCACGCCGGTCTCGGCGAGTCGGTGGCAACGAAGATGCGTCTTATCCACGGCGCGTACAGGTGAATCGACCGCAGTGCGTACTTCAGTTCGTCGATCTGTCGATAGCGGGCTGCCGAGTCGTCGCCTTCGCCGACGACGTAATTCGCCATCCGGCGAGCGCGCTGTGCCTGAAATTCCGCTGACGAGCCGTCGACCCAGGAGAAGACGATGTCGATATCGAAATTGATGTCCGAGGCGTGGTCGGCGAACATGTTCTCGATGGTCGGCCAGGTCCTGCCGAAGCGTTCGACGGTTCCGCGGACGGCCTCATCGGGCCGGATATTGCGTCTGGTCAGGGAGTTCTCGATGGGTAGCACGATCTCGCTCGGCGAGAACGACCACAGTTCGATCTGCACTGCCGTCGATGCGCCGTAGTACAAGCCGCTGAACGGTTCGACCCGCGGACGGTACAGGCGCACGATCCGCGCGTTCGCGGACGGCGAGAGGGTGCCGTCGGCCACCAGCACCGCTTTTCCGCGGGCGTCGACGGTCTTCGAGTAGAACGGCTCGGCGCGGCAGGCGTGCGCCAGCGCAGTGGTGAGTACCTCGCGGGAACTCAGTTCGATGGCGATGACGGGTCGTTCGTCGTTGCCGCGAACGAGCAGGTATTCGATGCCTGCGGCGTCGAGAACTCCGCGCAGGAACAGCAGGTCCTCGACCATCGCCTGGTGGGGAGTGGTGGAGGTGATCGTCAGCGCGTAGCGGCCATCGTGGCTGACCACGTCGGAACGTTCGCTCAGTCGCGCCGCGGATGCTGCTGATTCTCGAGTGACGGCATCGTTCGTCTCGTGCTCCGGTGGAACGAGGTAGATATCGTGCGGGGCAGAAGACGAGGTGATGGCGTTCCTTCCGGAGTGAACTCGCTGGCCGAGGAAACCCGGTGCTTCATCAGTCTAGTGCAGGTCCGGGGCTTGTTGAACGCGCTGCGGTAGAACCCTGCTCGCCGTGGCCAGGCCGACTGCGATTCCAGCGGCGTCGGCGAGTGCGTCGGCGACCGACCCGGAGCGTCCCAGAGGCAGGATCGCCTGAAGGAACTCCGAGAGCACCGCGAATCCCAGCACCCACAACGCGGTCCCGGCCCAACCGATTCCAGCCATGCGTGAGGTGTACGCGAGGGCGGCGAAGAGCACCAAGTGAATGATCTTGTCGCTGTGCTCGAAACCAGAGGGCACCCCCGACGCGGGGGTGAACAGCACGACCAAGGCCACGACGAATGTGACGCCCAGCGGAATTCGATACGTCGACGGCGAGAACACCGCGAGGAGTTTACCGGCGTTGCAGCACCACCACCGTGTCGATTCGCTCGTCACCGTCCGGCGTCGTACGGGTGCGGTGTTCGGCGTGGATCACCTCGAACCCGTCGCCTGCCGCGGCGACAACCGGTTCCGGCCCGAACATTCGATTCTGGGCCGGATGCTGCGATGCGTGGCTGTCGTTGGGGCTGTGGCCGACGATCAGTAGACGTCCTTTCGGCGCAACTGCTGCGGCGAACCTGCGCGTGGTCAGTTCGAGTTCGTCGGGTGGCACCTGCAGGAAGTGCACCGACACCAGATCGAACGCCGCGGCCGGAGGAGTCCAATCCAGAACGTCTTCCTGTCTCCACTCCACCGCGAGTGTCTGCGACTCGAGTGCCTGTTGTGCCGCACGAGCGCGGCCGAGGGCGACATCGGAGATGTCCACGCCGGTGACGTTCCACCCTTCACCGGCCAGCCACAGGGTGTCGGCACCTTCTCCGCAGCCGATGTCCAGGGCGCGGCCCGGGGTCAGCTCGGACGCCTCTTGTACCAACACGGCGTTGGGGTTTCCGCTCCAGATGGAGGTGCGTTGGTTGTAGAGGTCGTCCCAGAACGCTGCGTCGAACGCGCCGTTCTCGAAATCCGGTTCTGCGTGGCCGCGGTCGTTCTCGGCGTGGATGTGTGCGTGCTTGTGCTCTGCCATGGTTCGAGAGTGCCCGCCGACGAGGCTTGGCGCAAATATCTTTGCTCGATTGGCAAAAGGGTCTGGGTAGAGTCATGATCATGACCGAACAGGAACGCGAAGTGCTGACGTGGGAAGCCTTCGGAGACGCCTCGCGTGAACTGACCCGAGTGATCGTCGACGACGGCTTCGTTCCGGACATCGTCATCGCGATCGCCCGTGGCGGACTCATTCCCGCGGGCGCGATTGCCTACGCGATGGGAGTCAAGGCTGCGGGCACCCTCAACGTCGAGTTCTACTCGGACATCGAAGAGACCTTGCCCGATCCTGTTGTCCTGGAACCGCTTCTGGACACCGACGCCATCGTCGACAAGAAGTTGCTCGTCGTCGACGACGTCGCCGATTCCGGCCGCACGCTCGCCCTGGTGATCGATCTGCTGAAGGCACACACACCCGACGTCCGGTCGGCAGTGATCTACACCAAGCCCAGAACCATCGTGCAGCCGGATTACTCGTGGCGAGAGACCGACAAGTGGATCAAATTTTCCGTGGTCCACATTGCCGGTCATCACCTGAGTTATTCGCTGGAGACGTCGATGAGCACCTTGCCGACGGTTCCGTTTTCGACGGCGTCGTGAGCCGCAGCGGTCTCGCTCAAAGAGAAGCGGTGCAGCGGTAGACCGGTGGCTTCACCCACCTCCAGCACACCTGCGGCTGCCGCGGCGCTGACATCTGCTTCGGCGTTGCGCAGCGCCTCGTCGCCCACGGTGTAGAGGAGTACGAACTGGTAGCGGGTGTTGAGCACCATGTTCGGCCGGACGTCGAGGGTCACGGTGTCGCCACCATTGTTGGCGTACACCGCGATCGATGCGCGGTTCGCTCCCACGGCTGCGTTGAGTGCGGCGTTCTGTGCGGGAGCGACCTCGACGATGAGGTCGATTCCGTCGGGGACCAATTCACGGATCTCTGCGGCGGCGTCGCCGGTCTTGTAGTTCACCACGTGGTGCGCGCCCGCGGCGGTGGCCAGTGCGCCCTTCTCAGGGCCGCTGACCGTCGTCACCACAGTCGCGCCCGCCCAGCGGGCCAACTGGATCGCGGCATGTCCGACGGCACCGGCACCACCGGCGACGAGTACAGACTTGCCGTTCAGTGCGCCCGGGTGCAGTCGGGTGGGTCCGTCCTCGGAGACGGTCAGTGCGCGATGCGCCGTCATCGCGGGCACTCCGAGGCTGGCACCCACGTCGAAGCCGACGCCCTCGGACAGAGGCACCACCCGAGAGGCGGGCAGGATCGCAAACGACTGTGCTGTTCCGGTCGGACGCTGATGCTGGGCCAGGTACACCCAGACGCGATCTCCGACGGAGACGCCGTCGACATCGGGGCCGACTGCGTCGATCACGCCGGCACCGTCCTGGTTCGGAACCACCTCGTCGAATGCCAGCTTCTCACCCGGCCCGGAGCCGGTTCGGTTCTTCCAGTCCGTCGGATTGACGCCCGAGACGACGATGCGGACGCGGACTTCGCCTGCGGCGGGCTCGGTCACCTCACGATCCTTCAGCTCGAGGACGGAGGAATCGCCGGTGCGGGTGTACACGATTGCTGGAGCTGTCATATTCGGTTCAACGCGCCTGGAGGACCCGGATGTTCCCTGCGACGCAATCGGGGTATGCATGACTGGTTATCAGTGCTCGACGAAAGAGGGGTATTCGATGAACCACAACGACCTGCTCACCGACGCGTTCGGTCGGATCAAGGAACTCGTCCACTCGGTGCTGGACGAGATTCCGGCTGCGGCGTTGACCTATCGCCCCGATTCCGAGGCCAACAGCATCGCGTGGTTGCTGTGGCACCTGACGCGGGTGCAGGACGATCACATCGCTGGTGTGGCCGGAAGCGAGCAGGTCTGGAATTCGGATTCGTGGTTCGAGCGCTTCGATCTTCCGTTCGACCGCTCCGACATCGGGTACGGCCAATCGTCCTCCGAGGTCGCTCAGGTCACCTCGAGCGCCGAGTTGCTGCGTGAGTACCACGACGCCGTGCACTCGAAAACTGTTGCGTACCTGAGCGGTATCTCGACCGACGATTTGGACCGGATCGTCGACGAGAACTGGGATCCGCCGGTCACATTGGGGGCGCGGCTGGTGTCCGTGGTCGCCGACGACCTTCAGCATGCCGGGCAGGCCTCGTATGTTCTCGGCCTGTACACCCGGCAGGCCTAGCCGTCAGGCGTAACGCTTCTGCAGGTTCTCCAGCGTCTTACGGATGTTTCGACGCTGGAACTGCGGAAATGTCTTGCCGCTGGTGACGATCTTGTCGAACACTAGGGCCAGGGCGTCGGGCCATTTCGTTCGGTCGTCGGTCCAGGTCTCGGTGACTCTCGTGCCGCCGGCGACAGGCTCGAAGTCGTATCGCCAGGTTGCGTTCGCGCCCTTGATCTTCGGAGCGCTCTTGCCGATGGCGTGGACACGGAACTCGAAGGTCTTGCCCGGGTCGGCCGCCGTGACGGTGCAGCGAGTGATCCACTTCGCCCGGCCGCGCTTGTTGGTTCCGTCGAACACCATTCCCACGTAAGCGCTCTCGCGGGGTTCGTGGACCGTGGCACCGGTATTTTCGGGGCTCCACTGGCCCATCTTGGTGGGGTCGCTGATCGCAGCGTAAAGAGTGTCGGCGTCGGCGGCGACGACGATGCTGTCGGAGACTTCGAGTTCGCGTTTCATGAGGACGCACCGTTCTTCAGGCCGGGATGAATTCGAGTGAGCATGGGCACCAGCAGGGTTCGCGGGGTGATTTGGGCGAAGATCGATCCGATGCGGTTGGCGGGCCCGGGGATCGATACCATGCGTCCCTTGGCCATGTCGTCGACGGCAGTCTTCGCCACCGCTTCTGCCGACACCCACATGATCGATGGAAGTGCTTTTTCGGCATCGTCTTTCGCGAAACCTGCGGCCTCACCGAATCCGGTGTGCACCGGGCCGGGGCACAGCGCAGTTGCGGTCACACCGGTGCCGCGCAGTTCGCCGGTCAGAGATTGGGTGTAGGAGAGCACGAATGCTTTGCATGCGCCGTAGCCGGCTTGGCCGGGCAAGGGCTGGAACGCGGCGGTCGAGGCGACATTGAGCAGTGCGCCGCGTCGTCGTTCGGTCATGCCGGGCAGGAATCGGGTGCACAGATCTGCGACGGCGACCACGTCGACCTCGATCATGTGCATCTCGGCGTCCGGGTCGGATTCTGCGACCGGTCCGAGCGTGGAGAGCCCGGCGTTGTTGATCAGGATGTCCGGGATCAGGCCGAGTTCGGTGATACGACCGAGTAGTTCGGCGCGCGCGCTGCGATCGGACAGGTCTGCGGCGAGCACTTCCGCTCGGACTCCCCGTGCTCGGATCTCCTGTGCCAACTCTTCGAGCTTGTCGGCGCGCCGGGCGACGAGAGTGACGCCGTGGCCTCGGGAGGCGAGTTGGCGAGCGATGGCGGCCCCGATTCCGGAGGACGCTCCGGTCACCACGGCTGTCCGGTCAGGTGCTGGGCGGGGAAGGCTCATGTGTCCCACCGTAGCGAACGTCTGCTGTGCAGCGCATTTGAGTCAGAATAGAAGGGTAGCCTACTCTTACTTCACGCTGTGATTGTTCGTCGAGAGGTAGCCATGTTTTCAGCTCCCAGGGTCGGTCCACGGACTGCCCGCCGTGCGTCTCTACTGTCCGCGCTCGCCGCTTCAGTTCTTGTCGTCGTCGCGTGTTCGAGTGTCGAGGACCGCGAACCCGATCGTTCCGGCGGTGAGTTCACGGCCGTGACGATCGACTCGGCCTTGGGCCAGGCGGTCATCACCGAGAAGCCCGAGCGCATCGTCACTCTCGGTCAGGGTTCGGCGGAAACGGCGATCGCGCTGGGTACCGTCCCGGTCGGCGTGGAGGAGTATTCGTGGGGTGCCGACGACACCGGCTACCTGCCGTGGATTCATGACGCGGTCACCGAAGCGGGGGCCGAGCTTCCCGAACAGTTCACCGGCGGAACCGAATTGAACATCGAGGCCGTCGCCGCTCTCGATCCCGATCTGATTCGGGCGCCGTGGTCGGGAGTGACGCAGGATCAGTTCGACAAGTTGAGCGCGTTCGCTCCGGTGGTCGCGTACGAGGAGCAGCCGTGGACGACGACTTGGGAAGATCAGATCACCGTCATCGGCAAGGCCATGGGTGAGGAGCAGAAGGCTGCGGAGGAGATCGACAGGATCGAGAGCCGCTTCTCGGATGCCGCTGCCCAGCACCCCGAGTATGCGGACGTGAGCTTTTCGTACATCTACAACACCGGTCCCGGGACGCTCGGAGTGTTTCTCGCCGACGAGCAGCGCGTCGCGATGGTCCGCGGGCTAGGGCTGCAGGTAGATCCGGTGGTGAACACACTGGACGAAACCGAGGGCACCGATTCGTCGGTCATCGGGTTGGAGAACGGGAACCTGCTCAACGATTCCGACCTGATCTTCACGTTCTACTCGGACCCGCAGAACCGAACGGACACCGAGAATCAGCCTGCCTACAAGCAGATTCCGGCCGTGTCCCGCGGTTCGGTCGTGGCACCGACGGATCAGTCGTTCGTCACCGGGTCGTCCATCATCAATCCGCTGACGGTGCCCTGGGCGCTCGAGCGCTATGTGCCGATGATCGACGACGCGGTCGCGAAGCTCGACGCGAACTAGGTCAGTAGACCTCGCGCTGTCGTGCTGTACCAACACCTGCTCGAGGTGATGTGGCACGGCCGCGGTGTCTGCTCCTTGATTCGACCGAATCAGCCTGTCGAATGACCTCTTCCGGCCCCGCACCGTGTTTTCGGTGCGGGGCTGGATTGCGTTTCGGGGGTCGTTCAGGTGTGGGCGGGTTCAGGCGTTCGGATACGGTGGTGGCGAGGTCTCGGCGGGGGTGGTCGGTCTGAGCTCGGCGGCACCGATGTCCGGTGCCGGCGTGAAGGGCGAGGAATTGGAGTCGTCGAAGCGGGCGCACCCGGCGAGCAATACGGCGGTCATCGACATGGCGACGACGGCGGCGGTTGCAGTTCGCGGAAACGCTCCGACCGGCTTCATGGTTCGAACGTTACGTCAGCAGCGGTACAGACTCGCCACGCGGCCATGAGCGCGAACGAGGGTGATCGGGGTACATCGCCTCTACTCTGGAGTGGTGACCGATACACCGCGCGACCCCAACCGGCCGGATACGTCGTACGAACCGGCCGAAAGCCCGTACGACAATCCCACCGAAAAGATTCCGCCCTCGCGCTCCGCTTCCGACACACCTGCACCGGACCGGACCGAGACCTCCGGTGAATCGACGACCGCATTCGGTGCCCAGCGGTCCGACCGACTGCCTCGCACCGACGACGAACTCGACTTCCCGTACTCGGCACCGTCCGACACGGGCGCATCCGACGCCCAGCCCACCGAGAAGATGCAGACATTCCGGCCCTCGGCGTACTCCGACTCGTACTCGGACTCGTCCACCGGTCGCACATCGGCGTCCGCGTCGACCTCCTCGACCGCATACTCCGATCGGCCCACCGAGCACATCGGTACCTCGACGGCCGCCGCAGCACCCGCGGTCGTACCGGAGCCCGAGGTGCGAACCGAGACCGTCGAGATCCCCGCGCGTCGAGGCAGCACCGACCTGGGCTTGTTCGTACTTCGGGTAGCAGTCGGAGCAGTGTTCCTCGGCCACGGACTGCAGAAACTGGTCGGGCTGTGGAACGGGCCCGGACTGGACGGTTTTCAAAGCCTGCTCGAGGACGCGGGCTTCCGGTACCCGGAGATTCTCTCGATCGTTGCCGCTGCCGGCGAAACCCTCGGCGGAGCGCTGCTGATCCTCGGATTGGCGACGCCGCTGGCAGGAGCAGCCGTGCTGGCGACCATCATCAACGCCTGGTGCTTCAAGCAGATGGCCTCGCCCGGTCTGCAGTTCTTCGGCGCAGACGGCGTCGAGTACGAAACTGTGCTCGGCTTCGCAGCGGCGGCGCTCATCCTCACCGGTCCCGGAAAGATCGCATTCGACGGTCGCCGCGGATGGGCCACTCGCCCGCGGATCGGATCGCTGCTCGCGCTCGTCATCGGCATCGCCGCCGGAGTCTGCATCTGGATCTTCCTCAACGGAGCCAATCCCGTCGTCCGCTGATCTCGCACGACGATCACCCCAGGTGAGTGCAACCTCGTAGCCGGCTACGAGGTTTCACACACCTGGGGTGATCCGCAGGCTGCACTCCCGCCTGTCCGGGTCGTTCCGCAGGCTGCACTCCCGCCTGTCCGGTACTGCTCACGGGACGTAGCGGACTGCGCCCTTGTCTGCCGAGGTTGCCAAAGCCGCGTAAGCACGCAGGGCGGTGGTGACCGTGCGCTGACGATCCACCGGCTGCCACGGACGCTCGGAGGCCGTCATCTTCGCCCGACGCGTCTCGAGGGTCTCGTCGTCGACCAGTATCTCGAGCGTGCGCGTGGCCACATCGATGCGGACCTGGTCGCCGTTCTCGACGAGCCCGATCACTCCGCCCGCGGCGGCCTCCGGAGAGATGTGCCCGATGGACAGGCCCGAGGTTCCACCGGAGAACCGGCCGTCGGTGATCAGTGCGCAGACCTTGCCCAGACCGGCACCCTTGAGGAAGGCGGTCGGGTGCAGCATCTCCTGCATGCCCGGTCCGCCCTTGGGGCCCTCGTACCGAACCACCAGCACATCACCGGGTTGGATCTTCTTCTGCAGGATGGCCGAGACGGCCTCCTCCTGGGACTCGACGACCAATGCCGGACCCTGGAAGGAGAACAGGTCCTCGTCGATGCCTGCGGTCTTGAGGATCGCACCGTCGACCGCGATGTTGCCGCGAAGCACCACCAGGCCACCTTCGACCGTGTAGGCATGTTCCAGATCTCGGATGCAACCACCTGCGGCATCGGTGTCCAGAGACGACCAGCGGTTGCCCGTGGAGAACGGCTCGACGGTACGAACCCCACCCGGAGCGGCGTGGAACAGTTCTATCGCCTCGTCCGATGCATTGCCGGACCGGATGTCCCAGGTGTCGAGCCAGTCGTCGAAGCTCTTGGTGTGCACCGTCGAGACATCGGTCTCGAGCAGGTTCGCGCGGCGCAGTTCACCGAGCAGTGCCGGGATTCCGCCGGCCCGGTGCACGTCTTCCATGTGGTAGTCGGAGTTCGGTGACACCTTCGAAAGGCACGGGACCCGACGGCTGATGGCGTCGATGGTGTCGAGATCGAAGTCGACCTCGCCCTCCTGCGCGGCGGCGAGAGTGTGCAGCACGGTGTTGGTGGATCCGCCCATCGCCACGTCGAGCGCCATGGCGTTGCGGAATGCGGCCGGTGTGGCGATGTTGCGGGGGAGGACGGAGTCGTCCTCGTCGCGGTAGTACCTCAGCGCGGCCTCGACGACGGTCGTGCCTGCTCGCGTGAACAGGGCCCGGCGAGCCTGGTGCGTGGCCAGGGTGGAGCCGTTGCCGGGGAGTGCCAATCCGAGCGCCTCGGTGAGGCAGTTCATCGAGTTGGCGGTGAACATGCCCGAGCAGGATCCACAGGTGGGGCACGCGCTGCGCTCGACCTCGTCGAGGCCGGCCTCGGACACCGCGTCGCTGGCACTGGCGGAGATAGCGGTGATCAGGTCCGTCGGGGCCTGCGCGACGCCGTCGACGACGACGGCCTTGCCTGCTTCCATCGGTCCGCCGGAGACGAACACGGTAGGGATGTTCAGGCGCATCGCGGCGTTGAGCATGCCCGGAGTGATCTTGTCGCAGTTGGAGATGCACACCAGCGCATCCGCCGTGTGGGCGTTGGCCATGTACTCGACCGAGTCGGCGATGATCTCGCGGCTGGGCAGCGAGTACAACATCCCGCCGTGACCCATGGCGATCCCGTCGTCGACGGCGATGGTGTGGAACTCGCGGGGAACGCCGCCTGCAGCTCGGACGGCATCGGCGACGATCTCGCCGACATTCTTCAGATGCACGTGGCCGGGGACGAACTGGGTGTACGAGTTCGCAATGGCGACGATGGGTTTCCCGAAATCCGAATCGGTCATCCCGGTCGCGCGCCACAGCGAGCGTGCGCCCGCGGCGTTGCGTCCGACAGTGGTGACCCGTGAGCGTAGCGGCGGCATAGTGCGTTGTCCTCGTTCGTTGCAGCGGTATTCGCACGGACGAGGTTACTCGGCGGGTCTGCTAGCGATTCTCGGGAGCCCGCTCGTCCTCGTGTTCGGCTTCCTCGGCTTCCGCTGCTTCCTCTGCTTCCGCTCGGGCTCGATCCGCGGCGGCCGCTGCATAGGGATCGGTGATGCGTCCTCCACTCGCGGCCGCGAGCTCGGGGAGCAGGTCGAATCGCACCAAGGGGAGCGACTTCTCGGTCTTGTCGGTCAGGACCACACGGGCCCAGCGGCGGTTCGGAAAGTGCAGCCCCTGTACCGAGTTCCACTCGATCACATCCGAGCCGATGAACCGTCGGGCGGTGATGGCCTCGGGAGTGATGACGGTGCGCACGCGAAGCACCCAGATGCAGGCGAGGATCGGCAGAATCAGTAGCCATCCCAGGGCAGCCGGCCAGCTGACGGCAGGCAGCGCCGTGCCCAGCAGTAGCAGCCCCACGGCGACGAGGGCCAGGCGCGGCAGGCGAATGACCTGCGTGGTCGACGGCTGCCGTCCGTCGGCGCCGTTCGGTGCCTCGGGAGCGGTGTGGGAGGATGACAGTGGTGGTTCGGACTGCTGCGAAGACGACACCCATTCATCTTCGCATTGCATCTACGCGATCTCACATAATGGGATTGCGTCGTGACGAGCTTGACTCTTCCCGGAGCGCGCGCCTACCGTCGAGCGCGTGAAGCGGAATTGGATACTCGTAATCGGCCGGCGCGTCATCGCCTGAGCCGATTGTTCAAGCTCGCATCGACGCGCCACCCTCGTACAGCACACGCTGGCGGGGGTTTTTTCTTGCCCAGAGATCGCCCAGCAATTCGACATTCCTGAGGAAGCAATCAGTGAGCGCACCAACCGCACGCCCCGGGCCCACGACTCGTAAGCCGGGGTCAGCCGCAAGTCCGTCGACCAGCAGCCCGTCCGCAGACGCGGCGACCAACGGATCGCGACGCCACGTCGCGCCGGAAAAGGTCTCCGGTGCGCAGTCGGTCGTACGAGCACTGGAGGAACTCGACGTCGACACTGTCTTCGGCATTCCCGGTGGCGCGGTCCTTCCGGTGTACGACCCGCTCTTCGACTCCAAGAAGGTTCGGCACGTCCTCGTTCGTCACGAGCAGGGCGCAGGCCACGCTGCCACCGGATACGCCCAGGCCACGGGCCGCGTCGGGGTGTGCATGGCGACTTCGGGTCCGGGAGCGACGAACCTCGTCACCCCGCTCGCCGACGCCCAGATGGACTCCGTTCCGGTCGTCGCGATCACCGGGCAGGTGGCGCGCAGCCTCATCGGTACCGACGGCTTCCAGGAAGCCGACATCTCGGGAATCACCATGCCCGTGACCAAGCACAATTTCCTCATCACCGACGGTGCAGACATTCCGCGCATCATGGCCGAGGCGTTCTACATCGCCGCCTCCGGTCGCCCCGGTGCCGTGCTCGTGGACATCCCCAAGGACGTTCTGCAGGCGCAGACGACGTTCTCGTGGCCGCCGGAGATGCGTCTGCCCGGCTACCGGCCGGTGACCAAGCCCCACGGCAAGCAGGTCCGCGAGGCAGCGCGCTACATCGCCGACGCCAAGCAGCCGGTGCTGTACGTCGGCGGTGGTGTCATCAAGGCCAACGCGTCGGCCGAGCTGCTCGAGCTTGCCGAACTGACCGGAATCCCCGTCGTCACCACCCTGATGGCGCGCGGCTCGTTCCCCGACACTCACCAGCTCAACCTGGGCATGCCCGGTATGCACGGCACCGTCGCGGCCGTGGCCGCGCTGCAGCGCAGTGACCTGTTGATCACGCTCGGTGCCCGGTTCGACGACCGCGTCACCGGCCAGCTCTCGTCGTTCGCCCCGGGTGCCAAGGTCATTCATGCCGATATCGACCCGGCCGAGATCGGCAAGAATCGATTTGCCGACGTGCCGATCGTCGGTGACTGCCGCGAGGTCATCACCGAACTCATCGAGGCGTTGCGAGCCGATCGTGCGACCGGAACCACCCTCGACCTCGAGCAGTGGTGGGTGTACCTCGACGGCATCCGCAAGACCTACCCGCTGAGTTACGACCGCCCCTCCGACGGTTCCATGTCGCCCGAGTTCGTCATCTCCTCGGTCGGTAAGTTCGCCGGGCCCGACGCGATCTACTGCGCAGGAGTGGGCCAGCACCAGATGTGGGCCGCGCAGTTCATCAACTACGAGAAGCCGCGCACCTGGCTCAACTCCGGTGGCCTCGGCACGATGGGGTACGCGGTTCCGGCCGCCATGGGTGCCAAGATGGGCCTACCCGACGCCGAGGTGTGGGCCATCGACGGTGACGGCTGCTTCCAGATGACCAACCAGGAACTGGCGACCTGCGCGGTCGAGGGCATCCCGATCAAGGTCGCGCTCATCAACAATGGAAACCTCGGCATGGTTCGTCAGTGGCAGACGCTGTTCTACGAGGAGCGATACTCCAACACGAACCTCGGCACCCACGGTGCCGTCCGAATTCCGGATTTCGTCAAGCTGGCCGAGGCGTTGGGTTGCGTCGGTCTGCGGTGCGAGCGGGAAGAGGATGTCGACGCGGTGATCGCCGAGGCGCGTGCGATCAACGATCGTCCGGTCGTCATCGACTTCATCGTCGGAGCCGACGCTCAGGTGTGGCCGATGGTCGCAGCCGGAACCGGTAACGACGAGATCATGGCTGCCCGCGGAATTCGGCCGCTGTTCGACGAGGACGAGACCGTCGGCAGTGAGCCGGGACTCGACGAGGCGATGCACCGTGAGCAGGCACCACATCCGCAGCACAACGACGTGAAAGGCACCGACCAGTGAGCACGAGCCATACCCTCAGCGTCCTCGTGGAGGACAAGCCAGGTGTGCTGGCCCGCGTCGCTGCGTTGTTCTCGCGCCGCGGCTTCAACATCTCTTCGCTCGCCGTCGGTGGTACCGAGATCCCCGACATCTCCCGCATGACCATCGTGGTGACCGTCGACGAATTCCCGCTCGAGCAGGTGACCAAGCAGCTCAACAAGCTGATCAACGTCATCAAGATCGTCGAGCAGGACGAGGATTCCTCGGTGGCGCGCGAGTTGGTGCTGATCAAGGTTCGGGCCGACGCAAGTGTTCGCAGCGAGGTCATCGAGACGGTCAATCTGTTCCGCGCCAAGGTGATCGACGTCTCGCCCGAGGCGGTCACGGTCGAAGCGACGGGCACCCGCTCGAAGCTCGATGCGCTGCTGAAGATGTTGGACCCCTATGGAATTCGAGAAATAGTTCAGTCGGGAGTCGTTGCCGTCGGACGTGGACCGAAATCGATCACTGCGTCGCGGTAGCGACCGAAGTGACGAACACACGTAAAACCCAAGAGGAAAGGTAACAACCAGTGGCAGTCGAGATGTTCTACGACGACGATGCTGATCTGTCGATCATCCAGGGCCGCAAGGTCGCCGTGATCGGCTACGGAAGCCAGGGCCACGCGCACTCGCTGAGCCTGCGCGACTCGGGCGTCGATGTGCGCATCGGCCTCGCAGCCGGATCGAAGTCCCGCGCCAAGGCCGAGGAGCAGGGTCTGAAGGTCGGCACCCCCGCCGAGGTCTCCGAGTGGGCCGACGTGATCATGGTGCTCGCACCTGATACCGCCCAGGCCAAGATCTTCTCCGAGGAGATCGAGCCCAACCTCAAGGACGGCGACGCGCTGTTCTTCGGTCATGGACTCAACATCCACTTCGACCTGATCAAGGCTCCGGAGTTCGTCACCGTCGGCATGGTCGCCCCCAAGGGCCCCGGACACCTCGTGCGTCGCCAGTTCGTCGACGGCAAGGGCGTTCCGGCTCTGATCGCCATCGATCAGGACCCCAAGGGCGAGGGCCAGGCGCTCGCGCTGTCCTGGGCCAAGGGCATCGGCGGAACCCGCGCCGGAGTCATCAAGACCACGTTCAAGGAAGAGACCGAGACCGACCTCTTCGGTGAGCAGGCCGTGCTGTGCGGTGGCACCGAAGAACTGGTCAAGACCGGCTTCGAGGTCATGGTCGAGGCGGGCTACGCACCCGAGATGGCGTACTTCGAGGTGCTGCACGAGCTCAAGCTCATCGTCGACCTGATGTACGAGGGTGGCATCGCCCGGATGAACTACTCGGTGTCCGACACGGCCGAGTTCGGTGGCTACCTGTCGGGACCGCGCGTCATCGACGCCGGCACCAAGGAGCGGATGAAGGCGATTCTGGCCGATATCCAGTCCGGTGAATTCACCCGTCGTCTCGTCGCCAACGTCGAGAACGGCAACACCGAGCTCGAAGGCCTGCGCAAGGCCAACGCCGAGCATCCCATCGAGGTCACCGGCAAGAAGCTGCGCGACCTGATGAGCTGGGTCGATCGCCCGATCACCGAAACGGCCTGATTCTCAGCGAATCACGGTCCGACGCACGCTGATCGAAGGGCACTGCTACATCCGTGGCGGTGCCCTTCGACGGTCACGTCAGGTGCCGTCACAGGTCGACGCTTCGGGCCTCTAAACTGTTCGTGCTGCACAGCCCCGCCGTATTTCTCACCGACCACGTCTCGAACCGATATAGGGAGTTTTCCACGTGAGCCAGCCAGGCCGTCCTGTCGTTCTGATCGCCGACAAACTTGCGCAGTCCACCGTCGAGGCACTCGGCGACGGGGTCGAGGTTCGTTGGGTCGACGGTCCGGATCGTCCCGCGTTGCTCGCTGCGGTTCCCGAGGCCGACGCGATCCTGGTGCGCTCGGCCACCACCGTCGACGCCGAGGTACTCGCTGCCGGAACCAACCTCAAGATCGTCGCCCGTGCAGGAGTCGGCCTGGACAACGTCGATGTCCCCGCCGCGACCGAGCGTGGTGTGCTGGTCGTGAACGCTCCGACCTCCAACATCCACACCGCCGCCGAGCATGCCGTGACGCTGCTGCTCGCTGCCGCTCGCCAGATTCCGGCTGCCGACGCCACGCTGCGTCAGCACGAGTGGAAGCGCAGCAAGTTCAACGGCGTCGAAATCTTCGGCAAGACGGTCGGTGTCGTCGGACTCGGCCGAATCGGTCAGCTGTTCGCTCAGCGCCTCGCCGCCTTCGAGACCCACATCATCGCCTACGATCCCTACGTCTCGGCCGCTCGCGCCGCGCAGCTGGGCATCGAACTGGTCAGCCTCGACGAACTGCTCGAGCGCGCAGACATGTTCTCGGTGCACCTGCCGAAGACGCCCGAGACCAAGGGCATCATCGGCAAGGAAGCACTGGCCAAGACCAAGCCCGGTGTCATCGTCGTCAACGCCGCACGCGGTGGTCTGGTGGACGAGCAGGCGCTGGCCGACGCCATCACCAGCGGTCATGTCTTCGCCGCCGGTATCGACGTCTACGCCTCGGAGCCGTGCACCGACAGCCCGCTGTTCGAGCTGCCTCAGGTCGTCGTCACCCCACACCTCGGCGCGTCGACCACCGAGGCTCAGGACCGCGCGGGCACCGATGTGGCGAAGTCGGTATTGCTGGCTCTCGCAGGAGAGTTCGTTCCCGACGCCGTCAACGTCAAGGGCGGAGCCGTCGGCGAAGAGGTTTCGCCGTGGCTCGAGATCGTACGTAAGCAGGGTGTCCTGCTCGGGGCACTGTCCACCGAACTTCCCACCTCGCTCTCGGTCGATGTGCGCGGCGAGCTCGCCGCCGAGGACGTCGAGATCCTCAAACTGTCGGCGTTGCGAGGGCTGTTCTCCGCCGTCATCGAGGATGCGGTCACGTTCGTCAACGCCCCGGCACTCGCCGAGGAGCGCGGCGTGACCGCCGAGGTCACCACCGCCTCGGAGAGTGAGAACCACCGCAGCGTCGTCGACGTCCGGGCCGTGTACGGCGACGGTTCGGTCTCGAACGTGGCAGGCACTCTCACCGGCACCACGCAGGTCGAGAAGATCGTCAACATCAACGGTCGCAACTTCGACCTGCGGGCTGCAGGCAAGAACCTCATCGTCAGCTACGCCGATCAGCCGGGCAGCCTGGGCCGGATCGGCACGCTGCTCGGTGAAGCCGGCATCGACATTCAGGCGGCCGCGCTCAGCCAGGACTCCGAGGGCGACGGCGCCACGATTCTGCTGCGCACCGACAAGAACGTGCCTGCGGAGGTGCGCGAGAGCATCGCCGCCGCGGTCGGTGCGTCCACCATCGAGCTCGTCGACCTGTCCTGATTGCTCTGCCAACAGATCGGTCGGACGCCGAAGAATCATGAGGAGTGAGATGAAGCTGGCTGTCATCGCCGGAGACGGAATCGGGCCCGAGGTCGTGACCGAGGCGCTCGCCGTCCTCGACATCGTTGCACCCGGGAGCGACAAGACCGAGTACGACCTCGGTGCGCGTCGCTACAACGCCACCGGCGAGCTGCTGCCGGATTCGGTACTGGCGGAGTTACGCGAGCACGACGCCATCCTGTTGGGAGCCATCGGCGATCCTTCGGTTCCCAGCGGCGTCCTCGAACGTGGATTGCTGCTGCGGGCTCGATTCGAGCTCGATCACCACATCAATCTGCGTCCGGCCAAGTTGTATCCCGGTGTCGTCGGTCCGCTGGCAGGCGACAAGACAATCGACGTCGTCGTCGTGCGTGAGGGGACCGAAGGGCCCTACACCGGGAACGGCGGAGCGCTTCGTGTCGGTACCCCACACGAGGTCGCGACCGAGGTCAGCGTCAACACTCGCTACGGGGTGGAGCGGGTGGTGCGCAATGGTTTCGAGCGGGCGCTCACGCGGCGCAAGCACGTGACGCTGCTCCACAAGACCAACGTGTTGACCTTCGCCGGTAGCCTGTGGGCTCGCACGGTGGAGGAGGTCTCTGCCGAGTTCCCGGATGTCGAGGTCGCCTACCAGCACATCGATGCCGCGATGATCCACCTCGTCACCGATCCCAGCCGATTCGATGTCATCGTCACCGACAATCTGTTCGGCGACATCGTGACGGACCTCTCGGCAGCAGTCACCGGCGGAATCGGTTTGGCCGCAAGCGGAAACATCGATGCGACCGGTACCAATCCGAGCATGTTCGAGCCGGTGCACGGCAGCGCTCCCGATATCGCCGGACAGCAGAAGGCCGATCCGACGGCTGCCATCCTGTCGGTGTCGCTGCTGCTGGCACACCTCGGCGACACGGCGAACGCCGAACGGGTCGAGGCCGCGGTCGCGGCGGATCTGGCCGAGCGCGGGACCACGACCGGCACCACCAAGGAGATCGGCGCGCGCATCGCCGCCCGGTTGTAGCCGAATCGAACGCGAAGATGCCACGGCGGGCCCGGCCCGACCGTGGCATCTTCTGTCTCACGGGCATTGATCGATGCCGAGTCAGCCGGCTCGGTCCCGATCCTCGCCGAGGCCTTCGGGGGCCGGATCTGCGGGAACGACCGGTACGGAGAGCGCGGGAAAGACGGCCGAGATCAGGAACGCAAGAGGAAAGCTGACGGCCGCCACGGCACCGAACGCCGGCGGTACAGCCGAAGCGAACACGTACTGACTGGTGTTCTGGACCCCCAGTGCGCGTCCACTCCAGTACGGTCCGGATATCTCTGCCACAGCGGTGAATGCGAGACCGTTCGGAGCAACGGTGGCGATGGATGCGATGACGAGCAGAACGATCGCGGCGGGGGAGTCGAACCAGTCCGCGACAGCGAGTCCGAGCATGCTGGCGGCAGCAGTGACGGCGACCCATCGAAGAGGTCTCATCCGGCTTCCGACACGATCGGAGAGCGCACCCACGCTCATTCGGCCTATGGCCCCGAGGATCTGGGTCGCTGTGACCAGGACGCCTGCCGCAGCTGCCGTCCACCCTCTGTCGGTCATCAACCAGACGAGTGCGTACGTCCACACCACGTATTGGGGCACCACCAGCAGGACGGACGTGGCATGAATGCGCCACAGCTCGCTGCGGGCACGGTAGGGATTGTCGAGCAAGCCCTGAGCGGCCGCGTCGGCGCGATTGGGCCGTGGCGGATCGACCACCGCGAGGCACATCAGTGCGCTCACCGTGCACACGACGGCCGGTACGGCCAACGCCGCTCCCACGCCGTGATCGCGGGCGACGGGCGGGATGGTCAGAGCGGCGATCCCCACTCCCAGCGGCACCGACATCTGCCTGATCCCCATGGCGAGTCCGCGTCGATGCGGTGGGAACCAACCCACCACCACCCGTCCGCTCGCACTGTTGGCGCTTGCGGCCGCCATGCCGCCGATCAACAGCAGGACGGCCAGCATCGGAATGGAGGTGCTCACGACCGCCGCGATACTCGCCGCCGCCGTGAGTCCGAGGCCGACCGCCAGAACGAGACGCTCGCCGATGCGATCGACGAGTACGCCCCAGGCGATGAGGGTGAGCATGATGCCGACGGTGGGCATCGCCACGACGAATCCCGCGGTTGCGAGCCCGAGCCCCCGGTCGTCGTGCAGGGCGGGAATGAGAAATGCGGCGCCGTTGATGAAGACTGCGCCGGCCGTCTGCGCGAGCATTCCGAGTACGAGCATGAACCACCGGCGTGCCTCGCCGATCTCGGACAACTGCTCGGTGGCGTTCATGGCGTCCTTCCAATTCCCAATATATGGACATTGTTTCTTGAGATGTGGAACTCAGACGGAACATTACACCCGCGAAAGGTCCACGGAACGGACGGTGTCGTCGGACGGAGAACCACGGTCGATAGACTTTCGACATGCGTCTCGGTCGAATTGCAAGTCCTGATGGTGTGGCATTCGTGAGTATCGAAGGTGACGGTGATTCGCAGACTGCGAAGGAAATCGCCGAACATCCTTTCGGCACACCCACATTCACGGGTCGGTCGTGGCCACTGGCCGACGTCCGACTGCTCGCGCCCATCCTTGCCAGCAAGGTCATCGCCATCGGTAAGAACTACGCCGCGCACGCGGCCGAGATGGGCGGTGAGGCACCGAAGGATCCCGTGATCTTCATCAAACCGAACACCTCCATCGTCGGTCCCGGTGCCGCCATAGTGCTGCCACCGTCGTCGAACGAGGTGCACTACGAGGGTGAGCTGGCCATCGTGATCGGCCGTCCGTGCAAGGACGTCCCCGCGGCCAAGGCGTACGAGGTGGTGCTCGGATACACCGTCGCCAACGACGTCTCGGCCCGCGACCATCAGAAGCACGACGGGCAGTGGACTCGCGCCAAGGGGCACGACACCTTCTGTCCGCTCGGGCCGTGGATCGAGACCGCACTCGATCCATCCGATCTCGAGATCAAGACCGAGGTCGATGGTGCCGTCAAGCAACAGAGCCGCACTTCGCTTCTGCTGCACGATATTCCGGCGATAATCGAATGGGTCTCGGCGGTGATGACGCTGCTCCCGGGCGATGTCATCCTCACCGGAACACCCGAAGGGGTCGGACCCATCACCGACGGTGACAACGTCTCGATCACCGTCGAGGGAATCGGCACCCTGACCAATCCCGTCGCAGCGAAGAAGTAGGGCAACGATGACCACAGCAACAGAGGTTCGCGTACGGTTCTGCCCGTCTCCGACCGGCACCCCGCACGTCGGCCTGGTGAGAACTGCTCTGTTCAACTGGGCATTCGCCAAGCATCACGGTGGAACCTTCGTTTTTCGGATCGAGGACACCGACGCATCGCGCGACTCCGAGGAGTCCTACGCCGCCCTGCTCGATGCCTTGCGCTGGCTCGGCCTGGAGTGGGACGAGGGCCCCGAGGTGGGCGGCCCGTACGAGCCCTACCGTCAGTCGTTGCGTCGCGACCAGCACACGGCCGTCGTGCAGCAGCTGCTCGAGGCAGGAGAAGCCTACGAGTCGTTCTCCACCCCGGAGGAAGTCGAAGCTCGGCACAAGGCCGCAGGCCGCGACCCCAAACTCGGCTACGACAACTTCGACCGCGACCTGACCCCCGAGCAGCGGCAGAGCTTTCTGGACGAGGGCCGTGGAGCCGTCGTGCGGCTGCGGATGCCCGATCACGACCTCACCTGGAACGACCTGGTACGCGGGGAGACGACCTTCCGGGCCGGTACGGTCCCGGACTTCGCATTGACGCGCGGCAACGGCGTTCCGCTGTACACGTTGGTCAACCCGGTCGACGACGCCCTGATGAGGATCACTCACGTTCTGCGCGGCGAGGACCTACTGTCCTCGACGCCTCGTCAGCTGGCCCTCTACGAGGCGTTGATCCGAATCGGCGTTGCCGATCGAACACCCGAGTTCGGACACTTGCCGTTCGTCATGGGGCAGGGCAACAAGAAGCTGTCCAAGCGCGATCCGGAATCCAACCTCTTCATTCACCGCGACCGGGGGTTCATCCCGGAGGGACTGCTGAACTACCTCGCCCTTCTCGGCTGGGGAATCTCGGACGATCACGACGTCTTCTCGCTCGACGAGATGGTGGCGGCATTCGAGATCTCCTCGGTCAACTCGAATCCGGCGCGTTTCGATCAGAAGAAGGCCGACGCGATCAACGCCGAGCACATCAGGATGCTCACGACCGACGATTTCGCGACTCGGTTGCGGCACTATCTTCTCGGGCAGGGGAATCTGGTCGAACCGATCGACGACGAGGTCTTCGCCGTTGCCGCCGAGTTGGTGCAGACCCGAATCGTCGTGCTCTCGGACGCATGGGGACTGCTGAAGTTTCTGTTCGTCGACGAGGCGGATTTCGAGATCGATCCTGCCGCGGCAGCCAAGAATCTCGGTGCCGACGCCGCGCCGGTCCTCGACGCCGCAATCGCGGCACTGACGGCAACGGCGACCTGGGCGACCGCGGACTTGGAAACCGCTCTCAAACTCGCACTGATCGACACCTTGGAACTCAAGCCGCGCAAAGCGTTTGCGCCGATTCGGGTGGGAGTGACCGGCTCGCACATCAGCCCGCCGCTGTACGAGTCGATGGAACTGCTCGGGCGCGAGAAGACTCTCGCACGTCTGGCAGCCGCCCGCGCCCGCATCGCGTGACGATGGTCTGCCAGATGCGCACTCCGGCGTCCGGTCGCAGCGTCCGGTGAGCGTGACCGACCGGCTGGACCGACTGCAGCGCCGTCGGCCAGTGCTCGGATTCCCCATCGCGGTCATCTACAAGTTCGTCGACGATCAGGGCGGCTACCTCGCCGCCCTGATCGCGTACTACGCCTTCGTTTCGCTCTTTCCTGCGCTGCTGCTCTTCTCCACGATCCTGGGGATCGTGTTACGGGGCAACCCGGAGCTGGTGCAACAGATCCTGAACTCCGCGCTCGGGCAGATCCCGGTGATCGGGGACGAATTGGGGCGACCCGAACGCATCGGCGGGGGCACCCTCGGTCTGGTCGTTGGCGTCCTCGGCTCCCTGTACGGCGGCCTCGGGGTGTCCGTTGCGTTGCAGAACGCGATGAACATCGCGTGGGTCGTACCGAAGAACTTGCGGCCCGATCCCCTTCGAGCCCGCCTGCGCGGATTGGGTCTGCTCAGTACGGTCGGGCTGGCGGTTCTCGCCATCACGGCAGTGAACGTACTCAGTGCCGCAGGGTATTTCGGCTCGGAATCCGGGTTCGTGGTGTTCGTGCTCGGCACCCTGTTCTACGTCGGAGTGTTCGTCGTGGCGTTCCGACTCGCGACAGTGCGTCCGGTGTCGATCTCGCAGGTGTTGCCGGGAGCGATCGTGGCCGGTCTGACCTGGCAGCTACTGCAGACCTTCGGCAGCGTGTACGTCAAGTACGTCGTCGGCAATGCGAGCGTCGCGAACGGTGTGTTCGCGGTCGTGCTCGGATTGTTGGCGTTCATGTACGTGACCGCGGTGTCGATCGTGATCTGCATCGAGATCAACGTCGTTCGTGTCGATCGATTGTTTCCGCGGTCTCTGCTGGCTCCGTTCGTCGACGACGTGGACCTGACCGAGGGCGACAAACTCACCTACACCGGACAGGCAGAAGCTCAGCGCAGTAAGGCTTTCGAGGACATCGAGGTGACGTTCGAGGAACCGGCACGGGCTCAGTCGACATCCTCCTCCGAATCGGACGCCGAAGCCCCGTAGAAGCGGCCGATTCTCGTCTCCATGGGAAAGCGCACCGCAGTATCGCCGAACATCAGTCGGCTCGCCGTCGACGCCGCCGACGACACGGCCTCCGATACCCGATCGGCGTCGGCCAGCCGGCAGTGCACCACCACCTCGTCGTGTTGAAAGAACACCAGTTCACTGTCGCCGAAGCTGCCCTCGGCCAACCGGCCACGCAGATCCGCCAGCAGGCACAATGCCCATTCCGCGGCGGTGGCCTGAACGACGAAGTTTCTGGTGAAACGCCCCCGCGCGTGCGCGTCTCCGTTCGACCACCACTGCGCCGATGGCGGTGGGCATGCTCGGCCCAGCCAGGAGTGGACGACCTCGCCTCGTTCGCCCGCCCGGGCAGCGGATTCGACGAGGGCGACGGCGCCGGGAAACTTCGCTCGTAGGCGTGTCAGCAATCCGCGTGCCTCACCCGAGGTCGCGCCGTACAGCACCCCGAGAACGGCGACCTTGGCATGGCCGCGATCACCGTCGAACGATTCCGCGGCCACCGGTGCGTAGAGATCCGCGGTGCCTGCCGCGGCCACCATGCGTGGATCGCCGGACATCGCAGCGAGGATTCGTGGTTCGAGCTGGCCCGCATCGGCAGCGACGAAGGTGTGGCCGGAATCGGCGATCACGCTCGCTCGCAACGGCTTCGGGATCTGCAAGCCGCCTCCGCCGCGGCTCGCCCACCTGCCCGAGACCACGGCACCGGGAACGTAGACCGGGCGGAATCGGTCGTCTCGTACCCAGGTGTCGAGCCATTGCCACCCGTTCGTGGTGTGCAGTTTCGACAGATCGCGATGGCGCAGCAGTAACGGAACAGCCGAGTGGTTCACCTCGCGGATGACGTGTGCGCGAGTCGATGTCAGTTCGATTCCGGAACGTGCGAATGCGGCCACCACCTCCACCGGAGAGGACGGGTTGACGCGTCTGCCGAACGCCGAGGAGATCTCGCTCTCCAGTTTCACCAGAGCCGGGGGAGTCGAGCCGTCGACGGGACGGGCCCCGAGCATCGACTCGAGGTGACGGCGATGCGCCGCAGCCGAGAACGGCAATCCGTCGTAGGTCATCTCCGCCGCGGCCAGAGCCCCGGCCGACTCGGCCGCCGCCAGCAGTTGCAGTGCGCGATCGTCGCCGATCTCGAGTAGCTGGCGTCGGTACTCCTCGAGCACCGCTGCGGGGTCGGAGTGAGGATCGGCGTCGAACAATCCCGGCCGCAGGTCCGCGGGCAGTGACGGGGCAGTCGCAATGCCGGTGCGCATCGCCAGAATCGCACCCACCAACGCAAGATCGTGACAGCGGCGCACGCGTACGTCGTTCGCGAGCAGGCGAGGGTAGATCCGCCCGGTGTCCTGCCACACCCACCTGGGTTGCTCGGCACGTTCGAGCTCGGCGACGGCCGCGGCAGTATCGTCGACGACGGTGGGATCGCCGCATACCGAGCCGTCGTCGTCGAGACGCGTCAGCACTGCCTGGTGGCCGCGAGGGACGACGAGGACCTTCATCGGATTCGGCGGAACGTGCGCGCGGTCATGACGAACAAGTCTGCTCGACGCGCGTTCGGGCGTGCAGAGCAGGTTCGCGGCAGGTGCGAGGATCGCAGTCCGGGGCCCGGACGAGTGCGACACCGGGAGGTTTCGGGTGCTCTGAGCAGCCGATTTGGAGAATGGGTAGGCACCTTTGATAGTCTCTATCCCGGCTCGAAACGCAGTGCACACCGAACGCGGTGAGCAATTCGATTCAAGTCCTTTGGGGTATGGTGTAATTGGCAACACAGCGGTTTCTGGTACCGCCATTCTAGGTTCGAGTCCTGGTACCCCAGCAGCCATCAGCGGTGATTTTGCCGCCGGTGCTGAGGCAGTTATGCTGACTCAGCGACTCGTTCGATACGACACGAGTCTTGCTCGAAGTATGCAGGTGAAGTTCCTGGCCCCGTCGTCTAGCGGCCTAGGACGCCGCCCTCTCAAGGCGGTAGCGCGGGTTCGAATCCCGTCGGGGCTACAACAGACAACACCCTCTCGGTCCTCGGACCGGGAGGGTGTTGTCATGTCCGGGTGTTGTCATGTCCGGGTGTTGTCATGTCCGGGCGGGTGTCGGTTGCGGTACGGGAGGGTGTCAGACGCTCTTGCGCCGGAACATTTTCTGATGGTCGGCCGGACCGTGGACGTTGCCGACCTTGGGTCCACCGTCCTTGTGCTCGACGGAGTTGTGGGACTTGCTGTTCTTGCGCTCCAGTACCTCGCGGAACTTCTTCTTCAGTTCTTCACTGCCGGATTCGGGCATGGGTGACTCCTCGCAGTCGACGACCGGCCGGTGGGGCCGTTCGAGACGAACGTACTCCGTTTTCTGCGCGCGATCAGTTTCTTTTTCGGTAGTGCTGCTGGGCGCACGGTCGGTGCTCAGAGTCGCTTGTGCAGTGCGTCGGCCGCTGCGAGTAGATCGGCGGCCCAGCGCGCACCGGGCTTGCGGCCGATTCGGTCGATGGGTCCCGATACCGAGATCGCCGCCACCACAGCGTCGTTGCCGTCGCGCACCGGCGCTGCGACGCTCGCGACGCCGGGTTCTCGCTCTCCTGCGCTCTGTGCCCAGCCGCGTCGTCGAACTTCGATGAGGACGCGCTCACTGAATTCCGCTTCGGGAAGCACGATACGTTTGGTTTGCGAATCTGCCCATGCCAGAAGGACTTTGGCTCCGGAACCAGCCGTCATCGGGAGCCGGGCGCCCACGAGGACAGTGTCTCGAAGTCCGGTCGGGGGCTCCATGGAGGCGACGCAGACACGGACCGATCCTTCGCGCCGATAAATCTGCACGCTCTCTCCGGTGATCTCGCGCAGGCGCGGTAGCACGGAGGCGGCCGCGTCGAGCAGTGCATCCGAGGCGCTCGACGCGAGTTCTCCTAGTCCCGGCCCGGTACGCCACAGGCCGTCGGCATCTCGAACGAGGAGGCGGTGGGTTTCCAGTCCGACTGCGAGTCGGTGTGCGGTGGCGCGGGGCAGGGTGGTTCGAGCGCAGAGATCGCCCAGATTGCATGGCTTCTCGGCCACTGCGTGCAGCACTGCCATCGCCTTGTCGAGCACTCCGATACCGCTCGATTGGTCTACGAGGCCACCCAGGCTATGCTGTCTCATAGAACGATATTAGCCTCCCGAATGCTGAGATCGCACAATTGTGAGATCACGCGAGCGTCGAGGAGCATGATGTCGAGACGATCATGCGCCGAATGAACCACCCCGTTCGCCCGGCGCGGCGACAGGAAAGACGAGGTCTGCGACACCGATGTCCGAAACACCGAAGACTTTGGCGGAGAAGGTATGGGACCAGCATGTGGTGGTCCGAGGCGGCGGAGAAGACGGAGCGCGTGAGCCGGATCTGATCTACATAGACCTTCACCTCGTACACGAGGTGACCAGCCCGCAGGCCTTCGACGGTCTGCGGTTGGCCGGCCGTGGACTTCGACGCCCCGATCTGACGATCGCGACCGAGGATCACAATGTCCCCACGGCCGACATCTTCGCGCCCATCGCAGATCTCGTCTCGCGTACCCAGGTCGACACCCTTCGCCGCAACTGCGAGGAATTCGGCGTTCGGCTCTACCCGATGGGTGACCTCGATCAGGGCATCGTGCACATCATCGGTCCGCAGTTGGGTCTGACCCAGCCCGGCATGACCGTCGTGTGCGGCGACAGCCACACCTCGACGCATGGTGCCTTCGGTTCCATCGCCATGGGAATCGGAACGAGCGAGGTCGAGCATGTGATGGCCACCCAGACCCTGTCGTTGCGTCCGTTCAAGACGATGGCGATCACCGTCGACGGTGAACTCGCCCCCGGTGTGACGAGCAAGGACCTCATTCTCGCGGTGATCGCCCAGATCGGAACCGGTGGCGGCCAGGGGTACGTACTCGAGTACCGCGGCGAGGCCATTCGGAAATTGTCGATGGAAGCGCGAATGACCATCTGCAACATGTCGATCGAAGCCGGCGCACGGGCAGGGATGATCGCCCCGGACGAGATCACCTACGAGTATCTCGCGGGGCGTCCGCACGCCCCCCAGGGAGCCGACTGGGACGCCGCGGTGGCGGCATGGAACGAGCTCGCGACCGATCCGGATGCGGTGTTCGACAGTGAGGTCCACATCGACGCCGACACGCTGACTCCGTTCGTCACGTGGGGAACCAATCCGGGGCAGGGTGTGCCGCTCGGTGGTTCCGTGCCCGACCCGGAGTCGATGACCGACGAGAGCGAGCGGGTAGCGGCCCAGAAGGCCCTGCAGTACATGGGTCTCGAAGCGGGTACACCGATCCGGGAGATCGCCGTCGACACCGTGTTCGTCGGTTCGTGCACCAACGGCCGGATCGAGGATCTGCGCGCCGTGGCGTCGGTCCTCGAGGGCCGCACAGTTGCCGAGGGGGTGCGAATGTTGGTGGTACCCGGGTCCATGCGGGTGCGAGCACAGGCGGAAGAGGAAGGCCTCGGCGACATATTCACGGCCGCGGGAGCCGAGTGGCGACAGGCCGGATGCTCGATGTGCCTGGGAATGAACCCCGACCAGTTGGCTGCGGGCGAGCGATCGGCGTCGACCTCGAATCGCAACTTCGAGGGCAGGCAGGGCAAGGGCGGTCGAACTCATCTCGTCTCACCTCTGGTCGCGGCCGCTACGGCGGTTCGCGGAACCTTTTCTTCTCCGGCCGATCTCGCGTAGAAGCGCTGTCGGCCCGGATCGATCGAACGCACAAGGAGTCAATTCGATGGAAGCTTTCACTCGGCATACCGGTATCGGAGTTCCGCTGCGGCGGTCCAATGTCGACACCGACCAGATAATCCCCGCGTCCTACCTCAAGCGGGTCACCCGCACGGGATTCGAGGACGGGTTGTTCGCGGCCTGGCGCTCGGATCCGAACTTCATCTTGAACCTCGAGCCGTACAACCGAGGTTCGGTGCTCGTTGCCGGGCCCGATTTCGGGACGGGATCGTCACGCGAGCATGCCGTCTGGGCGCTTTCGGACTTCGGTTTCAGGGTCGTGATCGCGTCTCGGTTCGCCGATATCTTTCGCGGAAACTCGGGCAAAGCCGGGCTGCTGGCGGCCGAAGTCGAGCAGTCGGACGTCGAATTGCTGTGGAAAGCCTTAGAAGAACAGCCGGGATTGGAAATAATTGTCGATCTCGTCGACAAGACCGTAACGGCTGGAACTTTGGTGGTGCGCTTTGCGATTGACGACTACACCAGATGGCGTCTGCTGGAAGGTCTGGACGACATCGGACTGACATTGCGCCAGGTAGAGGCCATTGCGGAGTACGAAAAGTCAAGGCCGTCATACAAACCCCTGACGCTCCCGGCGCGGATCGAAGCCCCGCACAAAAGCTGACCTGGAGGGGGTCCGACACGCTTTGCGGCCGTGAATCATTCCGCGACACGTCATGAAAATTGGCGTGGCGCATAGACTCTTGACGACTTGGGGTTTACCGTTGTAGTAGTCGGTCCGACGATGGGCCACAATATAGCGGAGGAAATCCATGAACAAGGCAGAGCTGATCGACGCCCTGACCGAGAAGTTGGGGTCTGACAGGCGGAGCGCCACAGAGGCTGTCGAGAACATCGTCGACACCATCGTGCGCGCAGTGCACCGAGGCGAGAGCGTCACGATCACAGGCTTCGGTGTGTTCGAGCAGCGTCGTCGCGCAGCACGTGTCGCGCGGAACCCCCGCACCGGCGAGACTGTCCGCGTCAAGCCGACCAACGTTCCAGCGTTCCGGCCCGGCGCACAGTTCAAGGCCGTCATCGCAGGCGGACAGAAGTTGCCTGCCACCGGTCCGGCCGTCAAGCGTGGCTCGGCTGCGGCTCCGGCCAAGAAAACTGCTGCGGCGAAGAAGACGGCTGCCAAGAAGGCAGCTGTGAAGACGACCGCGCGCAAGGCAACCACGGCAGCTGCCAAGAAGGCGGCACCGGCCAAGACCACCGCGCGCAAGGCCGCAGCTCCCGCGAAGACCGCCGCCAAGAAGGCAGCGCCCGCCAAGACCACGGCGCGCAAGACCGCCGCGAAGAAGGCTCCGGCCAAGACGGCTGCCAAGAAGACGGTAGCCAAGAAGGCTCCGGCCAAGACGGCTGCCAAGAAGACCGTAGCCAAGAAGGCCCCGGCCAAGAAGACTCCCGCGAAGAAGGCTCCCGCGAAGAAGGCTCCGGCCAAGCGCGCAGCAAAGAAGTAGAGCCTGCAGACTTCACGTATCGAATACGGCGTGATGTCGACGCCCGCGTAGCCCGACACAGCAAGGCCCCCGACTCGATCGAAGAGTCGGGGGCCTTGCTGTCGCTCGCGGCAGCTGCCCTAATTGTCGGCGACGAGCGTGGGAAGGGGACTGGCAATGTGATCGGCCGCAACGAGCCTGCCTTTGTGACGCGAGAGCACCCACACACTGCCTTTTCGGTTTCTGTTGGCAGGCAACGTAATTCCGTCTTTCTCGGCCCACCAACGCATCAGATCGGGGATCACCTTGCCCTGACTGCAGACCACGGGTGTGCCGGGTAGGTCGGCGATGTCGCGAGCACGACGGCGCCCCTTTCGCGGGTCGTCCGCATAGCCCTCCTCGGACAACAGGTGCTCGGAGACGACAGGTACCCCCAGCGAGTCGGCGTAGGGACCGACCGTCTGGACGCATCGGGCACGGTCGGCCGCGTACACCGCATCACCCCCGAAAGCGCGGAGCAACGGCACCAACGACTCGGCCTGCCGTCTTCCGGTCTTGTCGAGCGGGCGCTCGACGTCGTTGCCCTTGAACCGCGATCGCGAACCCGCGCTACCGTGCCGAACGAACAGCACCGTCGAGGTATCGGCCGGCTCCGCCATGAACCGCCGAAGGATCTTGTGGTCCATGGGATATGACAGTTCATTGCCGATGTCGCCTGGCGCGATCCACCGCAGTTCGTCCACCTCGGCGTTGGGGACGAACGCCCCTCCGGTTGCCTCTGCCGCCCAGTAGAGAACCTTCTTCATTCGGCGGTGGCCGGGGACCGGGTACGTGACATAGGACAGCGACCGTCCGAGGCGTGAGTCGAATCCGGTCTCTTCCTTGACCTCTCGAACAGCGGCATCGATGGACGTTTCACCGGGATCGAGCTTGCCCTTGGGAAAGGACCAGTCGTCGTACTTCGGGCGGTGGACGATCGCGACCTCGACAGACGACGCCTTCTTCGGCGAGCGTCGCCACAGGATCGAACCGGCTGCAAAGATGTTGGCGCGCGGGGAGCCGTCGGAAGTGCCCATCAGGAGGCCTGGTTCCTCCGGCTGCGCATCAGTTCGACCTGATGCTCACGGACCTTCTCGCCCTGCGCCGGTGAGGCCACCCAGCCACCGTCCGGTCCCAGTACCCAGCATCGGGTGGTGGGGTCGAGAGCAGAGTCGAAGATGTCACCGAGTTGTTTCGCCAGCCGAGGATCCTTGACCTGAGCCATCACCTCGACTCGGCGGTCGAGGTTGCGGTGCATCATGTCTGCGCTGCCGATCCAGAATTCGTCGGCACCCTGGAAATGCAGAATCCGCGAGTGTTCCAGGAATCGACCGAGGATGGAACGAACCTCGATGTTCTCCGACAGACCCGGTACTCCGGGCTTCAGTGCGCAGATTCCGCGAACCACCACCTTGACCGGAACCCCTGCGATCGACGCGCGATAGAGGGCGTCGATGACCTGCTCGTCGACCAATGCGTTCGCCTTGAGGCGAATTCCGGCCGCACGGCCCGCCTCGAGGTGTTCGACCTCGGCCTCGATGCGGTCGACGATTCCGCCGCGAACTCCGTACGGTGCGACGAGCAAGTTGCGGTACTTGGACTTCCGGGAGTATCCGGTGAGCGAGTTGAACAGATCGGTGAGGTCGGCTCCGATTTCTGGAGACGAGGTGAGCAAACCGACGTCCTCGTAGATGCGCGCGGTCTTGGGGTTGTAGTTGCCGGTACCGATGTGGCAGTACCGACGAATGACGGACCCTTCACGCCGCACGACGAGACAGGTTTTGCAGTGTGTCTTGAGGCCGACCAGGCCGTACACCACGTGCACGCCCGCCTTTTCCAGTTTGCGCGCCCACTCGATGTTCGCCTGTTCGTCGAAACGCGCTTTGATCTCGACCAGCGCAACGACCTGTTTGCCCGCCCCGGCGGCGTCGACGAGCGCGTTGACGATCGGGGAATCTCCGGAGGTGCGATACAGAGTCTGTTTGATCGCGAGCACTTGTGGGTCGGCTGCGGCTTGCTCGATGAAGCGTTGAACGCTGGTGGAGAAGGAATCGTAGGGATGGTGCACCAACACATCGCCGTCGCGCAGGGTCGAGAAGACACTCTTGGGCGTCTCTCGCTCACCGAATGCCGGGTGGGTGGCAGGGACGAAGGGTGCGTCCTTGAGATTGGGGCGGTCGACACTGTAGACCTGCCACAAGCACGACAGATCGAGCAGTCCGGGAACCTGGATGACGTCGCCTGGATCGACATCGAGTTCGCGCAGCAGTAGTTCGAGCATGTGCTCGGTCATGTCGTCGGCGATCTCGAGACGAACAGGCGAGCCGAAACGTCTGCGGGCGAGTTCTCGTTCCAGTGCCTGCAGCAGATCCTCGTCGCGATCTTCCTCCACCTCGAAATCGGCGTTGCGCGTGATGCGGAACGCATGGCTCTCCACCACCTCCATCCCAGGGAACAGGGCGTCGAGATGTGCCGAGATCAATTCCTCCATCGACAGGAAGGCGTCGACGCGGTGATTGCCTTCACCGCGTTTGACGCGCACGAAGCGGTCGACATTGTCCGGAACTTTGACGCGGGCGAAGTGTTCGCCGCTTGTGGAGTAATCCTTCACTGTCACAGCGAGATTGAGGCTCAGGCCGCTGATGTACGGAAACGGATGTGCGGGGTCGACGGCCAGTGGTGTGAGGACAGGAAACACCTGCTCGGTGAAATACTCCGAGAGCCGCGCACGTTCGTCGCTGTCGAGATCCGACCAGCGGATGATCGCGATGCCCTCGGCGGTGAGCTCGGGCAGGATCGAATCCAGCAGCACTCGCGCATGTTTGAGTGCGAGCTCCTGGGTGCGTTGACCGATCACCGCGAGCTGTTCACGCGGTGTCATACCGTCGGCGGACCGAACCGAAAGTCCGGTTTCGTCACGACGTTTGAGGCCGGCAACCCGAACCATGTAGAACTCGTCGAGATTGGATGCATAGATGGCGAGAAACTTCGCCCGTTCGAGCAGCGGAAGCGAGGAGTCCTCGGCGAGCGCCAGGACCCGGGAGTTGAAGTCGAGCCAGCTCAATTCCCGGTTGAGATAGCGGTTTTCGGAGAGGACGGTGGCGGCATCCACCGATTCCGGTGTGGCGGCCGGCAACGCGGACGGGATGCTCGGCATCGTCGCAGCGATCGGGGCGCTCCAGGCGGCACCAGAGCCGTTGCCTTCTCCTGTCTCGATCGACGGATCTTCGTTCGCTGGCTGCACGTCGTCTCTGCTCACGGGACGATCATCCCCCATATACGGCTCGCGTGAAACTCCGATGTACGAAACTCCGATGTACGAAACGCGGTCAGGCCCTCGTGGTCGACGCGTCGCCGCTCCAACCGAGCGAAGCCAGGACGGCCGCCGTCGCTGACCCGACACCGAGGGCATGCGCTCGTTCGAGATCGGAGACAGTGTCGACGTCGAGCCGGAGCCCCGGCCACTTGCCGTCGAGTTCCACTGCGCCGGACTCGGTGTGACGACGCGCAGAGTGGGCACCGAACAGCGGAGTCAGCTCGTCCGGGGAGTCTTTGAGAATCAATGCGGCGGTACCCGTGCCGTGATGATCGACCACCAGCGATCTGCCTCCGCAGCGAGCAGCGGCGTATGCCTGCGCGAGTTCGGCCGAACGCAGCGCCGGAAGATCGGCTTGCAGTGCGATGATGTCGATGGACGCGACCGGCGGAGCGTCGCCCGCCAGGACCTCTGCCTCGATGTGCTCGCGGCGCAGTACGTATGCCGCTGACGCGAACGCGTGATTGAGTCGTTCGTTGGCGGACTGCTCGGGGCCGCCGATCGGTTCGTCGAACACGCGTGCACCGATTCCGCGAGCGGTGTCGGCGACGATCGGATCCGGGGTGACCACCGTGACCGAATCCACCACCGATATCGCTGCAGTCACGGTGTCGCTGAGCATCGCCAGCACCAACCGGGTTCGCTCGGCAGCCGAAAACTCGGCAGCCAAGCGGGACTTCGCCGTCGTGAGATCCTTCACGGCGATGACAACGTCGACCGTCCGCTCGGCACGGTCCGATGACGTGGCCGGTCGATCGCGGTCCTCGGCTCGTGATGCACCCATGGTGATCGATCCTGCCAGCGCCACGGATCTGCGCCGACTCCGACCGCCCGAGCAAGTTGTCGAGTTAGGGTGACGCGCGTAGGCAAGGCACCGGGATCGAGCGAGGGGTTGGCGGTATGAGTAGAGCAGCGGTACTGGGGTCGGGTTCGTGGGGTACGGCGTTCGCCAAGGTGCTGGCCGATGCCGGAACCGAGGTGACCATGTGGGCTCGCCGCGAAGAACTTGCTGCTGCGGTCACCGAGCACCACGAGAACAAGGACTACCTTCCCGGAATCGAGCTGCCGTCCTCGATTCGCGCCACCAGCGATCCGGCTCGTGCGCTCGACGGGGCCGACATCGTGGTGCTTGCCGTGCCGTCGCAGTCTCTTCGAGCCAATTTGGAGGACTGGACCGAATCGATCCCAGCGCACGCGACATTGCTGTCCTTGGCCAAAGGGATCGAGACCGGGACGCTCATGCGGATGAGCCAGGTGATCTCTCAGGTCACCGGAGCCGATCCGAGCCGAGTGGCGTGTCTGTCCGGCCCCAACCTCGCGCGTCCGATTGCCGAGGGACAGCCCGCTGCCACCGTCATCGCATGCTCCGACTCGCAGCGCGCCCTCGAGATCCAGAAATCGTGTGCCACCGGATACTTTCGGCCGTACACCAATTCCGATGTCATCGGTGCCGAGGTCGGTGGTGCCTGCAAGAACGTCATCGCCCTCGCGTGTGGGATGGCAAGTGGCGTCGGGTACGGGGAGAACACCCTGGCATCGATCATGACCAGGGGCTTGGCCGAGATCATCCGACTCGGGGTGGCGCTCGGTGCTACGCCGTCGACGCTGTCCGGCCTGGCCGGGGTAGGCGATCTCGTTGCCACCTGTTCCTCCCCGCTCTCTCGCAACCGCACATTCGGTGAGCGATTGGGTTCGGGCGGCTCACTCGAGAGTGCGCAGGAAGCCGCGCACGGACAGGTGGCCGAGGGAGTCAAATCGTGTACCTCGGTGCGCGCTCTCGCCGAAAGCTACGACGTCGAGATGCCGCTGACCGATGCCGTGCATCGGGTGTGCCACGCAGGCATGTCCGTTCCGGACGCGGTCGGTCATCTGTTGGGACGGCGCATCAAGCCAGAGTGAGGCAGTGACCGAGGTCTCGCGACCAACAGGGCGACTCTTCGTTCGGCGCGTCGCGACGGTACGGTTTCACCTCGTGAGTACTCACCGCATCAAAGTTGCCGTCGTCTTCGGTGGCAGGAGCAGTGAGCACGCTGTCTCCTGTGTATCGGCAGGTAGCGTGCTGGCGAATCTCGATCCCGACAAGTACGAGGTGGTCCCCGTCGGCATCACCCCGGACGGTGCCTGGGTGCTCGGATCGAGCGATCTCGAGGCTCTGACGATTCACGACCGGGTACTTCCCACCGTGGACAAGGCGGGAACAGCCCTCGCCCTCAGTACCGATCCGGGGCACGCCGGTGCGTTGCTCGCTCTCGGGGAGGGCGAAGGGGGAACGGTGTTGGCTTCGGTCGACGTCGTCTTCCCGGTTCTGCACGGACCGTACGGTGAGGATGGCACGCTGCAGGGCCTGCTGGAGTTGGCCGGTGTTCCGTACGTCGGGCCAGGGGTGCTGGCCAGCGCGGCAGGCATGGACAAGGAATTCACCAAGAAGCTCCTGGGAGCCGAAGGGCTTCCGATCGGCCGTCAGGTGGTACTTCGACGCGGGGTCGACGATCTGACCGATGCCGAGCGCGACACCATCGGGTTGCCTGCGTTCGTCAAGCCCGCCAGAGGCGGATCGTCCATCGGCATCTCGCGCATCACCGCATGGGATCAACTGAGCACCGCGATCGCCCTGGCGCGTGAGCACGATCCGAAAGTGATCGTGGAGGGAATGATCCACGGCCGTGAGGTCGAGTGCGGGGTACTCGAATTTCCCGACGGCAGCGTGCGCGCGAGCGCAGTCGCCGAGATTCGGCTTCCGGACGCGGCGGCCGACGATCACGCCTTCTACGACTTCGACACCAAGTACCTCGACGACGTCAGTGAGTTCGAGATCCCGGCCGCACTCGACGATGCCACCAGCGACCGCATCCGCGAACTCGCTGTCGCGGCGTTCCGGGCACTGGATTGCCAGGGACTGGCTCGGGTGGACTTCTTCGTCACCGCTGACGGACCGGTCATCAACGAGATCAACACGATGCCCGGGTTCACGTCCATCTCGATGTACCCCAAGATGTGGGCGCACTCCGGCGTGGACTACTCGACGCTCGTCAGCACCCTGATCGATACCGCTCTCGCCCGCGGCACCGGATTGCGCTAGGGGCGCGCGGGCTACGGCAACGGAGCCGGGTCGAGGGGTTGCTGAGGCAGTGCGTTCGCCACGGCAGTCGACGCATCCTGAATGGGCGTCGGGCCCGTTCCGCCCGGGACGGTCAGCGCGACGTAGACACCGCGGTCGACGACGAACCAGGTGCTGGCATCGATTCCGTCGTCGCTTCCGGACACCTCGAACCACTGAACGCCGTTGATCACCTGAAGTGGCGCCGCGACATCGAAACCGATGGGGCGGGGCAGACCGCATCGCAACACGACCGGCTCTGCGTTCTCCTCGGACGAGACCCATGCGCGAACTCCGACGGGCGCGGGCTGCGCCAACTCGGCTTCGGTGTAGTCGCCCAGGTTCTCGGGCAGTGCGTCCAGTAACGAGGCGCACTGCGCGCTCGAGGCATCGGGGGCATCCACCGGTCCGAGGGCAACAGGATCGTGGACCGGGGAGCGATTGACCGCGATGGCAGCGACCAGGACTCCGACGACCAGGGCAACCGGGAGCGCGATGGCGGTGGCGATCACTGCAGGATGACGCTGCTCTCGAGTGTTCACGCCCTCGCTGTTCTCTGCAGCGCCGTCCTCGGTGGCGTGATCTTCGTTGCCGGTATCAGGTGAGCTCACGAGTTATCCGATGGACGCGGGCGACTGCGGGGCCACCGGGCAGGTGAGGGTGCGTGTGATCGCATCGACCTTCTGGATGCGGGAGACGATCTCGGCGACCTCGCCGTCGGAGGCCCCGTCAGCTCGCGCGATCACGTCGTACGGCCCGACGACTGCCTCGGCCGACACCACGCCGTCGACGGCCTCGATCTGCTGCGCGACGGCCGTCGCGCGCCCCACCTCGGTCTGAACGAGGACGAATGCTTGCACCATCGGTGGTCCCTTTCTCCTGCCGGACTTCTCGACTGTAAATTGAGTCCACTACGTTCTGTTCGCACGTGATCTGCTGCGTCGGTGCTGTCCCGGCCGCCGCTAAAAGGTACCGCAGGCTCGTCACGTGCTCCGCGTGAGACCGTCCCGCGCACCGCGCTCTCGGAGAGGAACATCATCGACGACCCCGGCACCGAATCGGCCGCAGACATCGAACGCACCGTTGCACAGGTCGGCGAATTCGATGTGATCGCCCGCGCCGTCGCGGGCCGTGTGCAACCGCCCTCGACCATCCTCGGGCCAGGCGACGACGCGGCCATCGTCGCCGCCGCCGACGGCCGAATCGCGGCATCGACCGATATGTTGGTGCATGGCAGGCATTTTCGGCTCGATTGGTCCAGTCCGGTTCAGATCGGCCGGAAGGCGATTGCGCAGAATGGTGCGGACATCGCTGCGATGGGTGCGCAATGCTCGGGGTTTCTCGTCTCGCTCGGGTGCCCGGCCGACACCCCGGTGAGTGTGATCGACGGGATCAACGAGGGGATGTGGCTCGAGGCCGCAGCCGCCGGATCGGCCGTTGTCGGTGGTGACCTCGTGCAATCCTCGGATCTGGTGATTTCGATCACCGCGCTCGGCGACCTCCAGGGCAGGGCTCCTGTGCTCCGCTCGGGTGCGCGGGTCGGTGATCTGATCGCGTACGCGGGTCGGCTGGGGTGGTCCGCTGCCGGACTGGCGTTGCTGCTCGCCGGCCGAGTCCGCACCGGCCACGATCTGGTTCTGGACGCACATCGAGTGCCGGCACCGCCGTACCGTGCCGGTGTGGAGGCAGCCGAGGCAGGCGCGCACTCGCTCACCGACGTCTCCGACGGTTTGTGCTCCGATCTCGGGCACATCGCCGTTGCGTCGGGGGTCGGAATGGTCATCGACCCCGAGCGATTGGTTGTGCCACCCGAACTGCACTCGGCAGCAACCGAATTGGGAGTCGATCCGGTGGACTGGATACTGACCGGGGGAGAGGATCACGCTCTGGTGGGCACGTTCGACGGGCTCGGCACCATCCCGCAGGGGTGGACGGTCATCGGCCGCGTCGAGGACCGCGACGGTGGGCAGGCGAGGCCGGTGACCGTCGAGGGACGCATCGGATCGGGCAGAACGGGATGGACGAGCTTCGAGAGCACATGAGCGTGCTCGGGTTCGATCGACTCGGCTAAGTTGCAGAGATGGCTATCTACGCACTCGGTGATCGCGAACCGGACATCCATCCCGACGCCTATGTCCATCCCGACGCGGTGGTGATCGGCGCGGTGACACTGGCGGCAGGCTCCTCGGTGTGGCCCACAGCGGTTCTGCGGGCAGATTACGGCACCATTTCCATCGGCGCGGGTACCAACGTTCAGGACGGCACGGTGGTGCACTGCACGCCGATCGATGCGACGGTGATCGGAGCGGGATGCGTGCTGGGCCACAACGCGCATGTCGAGGGTGCGACGATCGGCGACCACTGTCTGATCGCATCGGGCTCGGTCGTGCTCAACGGCTCGAAGATCGGTTCCGGCTCGATAGTCGGGGCGGGCGCGGTGGTGCCGTTCCGGTTCGTCGTCCCCGAACGATCCATGGCGTTGGGAGTGCCCGCGAAAATTCGGGAGGGATATCAGGTGCCCGAAGGGCATGTGGACGTCAATGTGCAGATGTACTCGGCCAACGCTGCGTACTACCGCGACGCGCTGCGGCGGATCGACCGGTGACGGCCCGGCCACTTGCCGAGAGTGTCGAGGCGGGATGGGCGCGTGCTCTTGCGCCTGTCGAGTCGAATATTGCTGCCATGGGCGACTTTCTGCGAGCCGAACTCGCGGCCGGTCGGCATTACCTGCCCGCGGGCGAGAACGTGCTGCGTGCGTTCGGTCACCCGTTCGATCGAGTTCGCGTCCTCATCGTCGGTCAGGATCCCTATCCGACGCCGGGGCATGCAGTGGGGCTGAGCTTTTCCGTTGCACCAGACGTCACGCCGGTACCGCGCAGCCTGAGCAATATCTTCAAGGAATACTCGGCGGACCTCGGACTGCCCACGCCGAGCACCGGTGACCTCACACCCTGGGCCGACCGAGGTGTGATGTTGCTCAACAGGGTTCTCACCGTCGAACCGGGACAGGCAGCTTCCCATCGGAAGAAGGGATGGGAAGCGGTGACCGAGCACGCAATTCGCGCACTGGTGGCCCGGGCCGGCGATCCCGACGAGCCCGGACTGGTGGCGGTTTTGTGGGGCCGCGACGCGGCGACACTCAAGCCGATGCTCGGATCGGTGCCGTGTATCGAATCTGCGCACCCGTCACCGCTGTCCGCCTCCCGCGGGTTCTTCGGGTCCAAGCCGTTCAGCCGAGTCAACCAATTGTTGGTCGAGGGCGGAGACGAACCGATCGACTGGACGCTGCCGTGATCGGTTCAGGAGAAATCGGGGCGACGCTTCTCGACGAACGCGTCGACGCCCTCACGACCTTCCGGTGAGGCCGCGGCCGCCGAGACAGAGGCAGATTCGGCATCCAATTGCTCTGCCAGGGTTGCAGATTCGGAGGCCTGGAGCAGTTTCTTGATTCCCTGGTATGCCGACGTGGGCCCGACCGCGAGGGTCCGAGCGAGGCGCTCGGCCTCACTGTCGACGTGGTCGTCGCCGACCAATCGGCTGAGAATTCCGAGACGAACCGCTTCTTCACCATTGATGGTCGAGTCGTTGAGCAACATTTCCATCGCGCGGCCCGAGCCGACGATCCGCGGCAGCGTCCACGACATCGCACCGTCCGGGGTGAAACCGATCGATGGATACGCAGGCCTGAGTTTGGTGGACGGTCCGCCGATGGCGATGTCGGTGAGGCAGACCAGGCTCATACCGGCCCCGGCGGCCCAGCCGTGCACACCCGCCACGATCGGGACCGTCACGGCTGCGAGTTCGCGGACGAAGGCATGGAACGTATCGGCGACCGAACGGACGAAAGCACCGCGATCGGCTGCGTCGGCGAAATCGCGCACGTTGCCGCCTGCGCAGAAATTGGTGCCCCGACCGATGAGTAGAACGCTCCCGATCGCGATCTCACCGGCGTTGACGGAGCGCAGGGTCGAGGTGCCTTCTTCGATGCCCTCGAGGTCGAGCGAGGCACCGCCTGCCTCCGTGGCGACGACGATGCGTAGCACGCCGTCCTCGATGCTGACCTTGCTGGATATGTCGGCTTCGGAATAACTCACGTTGTGCACTCTAATGGACGTCCAACTGTTCGGGCGCACCGACGACTGTGCCCCACCTCCCGATGCTGGGGGGCAGGGCACAGTTCTCGCACGCGATGGAGGCCGTGGAGGAAATCGAAGAGCGAGGCCGAAATCAGCCCCGGACCACCTTGCCTGCCTTCAAACAGGAGGTGCACACGTTCATGCGCTTGGAGTTACCAGGCGCAACCTGAGCGTGAACGGTCTGGATATTCGGGTTCCAACGACGGTTGGTCCGTCGGTGCGAGTGCGAGACCGACTTACCGAAGCCGGGCCCCTTGGCGCATACGTCGCAGACGGCAGCCATAGTCGCGAACTCCTTGATAGATGTTGATCGATACTTGTGGTCGAAGACATCGAGACGAACTACGAGCAGATGCAAGGATTGCAATGCATGAAGATCGCCTCGAGGCAACCCTGCAAGAATAGCGGCGTCGCACGTAATCACCAAACCGCCACCGCACACGCGTTCGCGCGGTCCTGGACAGCATGCCGAACAATACTGCCCGAGCACGCCGTTGAGCAGTTGATTCTCCGGGGACGCCGTCGCAACGGTGCGTGCGACTCCGCCGCCTCGGTTCATCGGAGGTCGATCGTCCGGTCCGCCCCTGCCCGGCTCTTGCCAGCCCTCCCTGTACCGACCGGTCGTCGCCGAGCGGCGAAGTCCCGGCCGACACCACTAAGCTTCGGGCACTGTCCGCGAGCGGTTGCGGACGTCATATCGGCACGCGATACGGGGGAGGCTGCTCCAGGTGGTCGACGTTCTCGAATCGATCGATTCGGCTGCCCTGCGACAGTGGGCCTATCGATGCGTCGACTCCTTGACTGCACGGTGCGAGGAGATCGACGCACTCAACGTCTTCCCGATTCCCGACTCCGACACCGGCACCAATCTGATGTTCACCTTCCGGGCCGCGGTGGAGTCGATGCGCGCGGCCGGTCCGGCTGCTGACACCGGCGCAGTCGGTCGGGCACTGGCCGTCGGGGCGGTCGCGGGCGCACGAGGTAATTCCGGAGTGATCGTGTCCCAGTTGCTGCGCGCGGTTGCCGAGGCCGCTGCGGACGGCCCGCTGGACACGGTGTCGATCCAGGCCATGTTGCGGCGTGCCACGGTGCTGGTGTCGGGTGCGGTCAGCGTTCCCGCCGAGGGAACGATGCTCACCGTTCTCGCAGCCGCGGATCGTGACGCCTCGGCACACGACGCCAATGTGAGCCTCCCGACACTGGTGGTCGACATCGCCGAGGCCACCGCGCGTGCCCTCGACAGTACGACGGATCAACTCGCCGAACTCCGCGAGGCCGGGGTGGTCGACGCCGGAGCCCTCGGACTCTCGGTCGTCTTCGATGCACTGGTGGAAGTGGTGACCGGCCGCACCCCGCCGCGCAGGCGCTACCGTCGCCCACACGAGCACGAACGATCGCTCGGCGGTGCCGCGTCGAGCGCCGCGAAGCAGGGCGGCGCACCCGAAGTGGTGCAGGTGTTTGCGCCAGGACGACCCCTCGGTTACGAGGTGGTCTACATCGTCCACGACATCGACGATGCGCAGGCGAGCTCCCTTCGCGCAGCTCTGTCCGATCTCGGCGATTCGGTCGTGGTCGCCGGTGACGGATCCGGGGCGTGGTCGGCCCATGTGCATACCACCGATCCAGGCGGTGCGGTCGAAAGCGGCATCGCCATCGGTGCCGTGCGTGGGGTGCGAATCTCGTGCTTCGGTCTGGCCGAGATCGCGACAGGCGCAGGTCCGAAGGCCGACGACGGAGACACCGTGTCGGTGGGCCGAGATATTTTGGCGCTGGTGGCAGGCGACGGTGCCGCGGATCTCTACGTTCAGGAAGGCGCGACGGTGGTGCGGTGCGATGAGCCGATCGACTCCTCGGTGCTGCATCGCGCGATCGTCGGGATGAAGCATCGCGAGGTGTTGGTGTTGCCGAACGGGGCGTTGTCCGCGCACGACCTGGTTGCCGTGGGTGCCGCGGCCCGAGCGGACGGCAAGGATGTGGTGATGCTGCCGTGCTCGGCGATGGTGCAGGGGTTGGCCGCGCTGGCGGTGCACGACGCTGCACGAGCCGCCGTCGACGATGCCTTCACGATGTCCGAGGCAGCAGCAGGCACGAGGTGGGGATCACTGCGGATCGCGCAGCAGCGATCGCTCACGTGGGTGGGCACCTGCGAGCCAGGGGACAGTATCGGTCTGGCCGGGCAGGAGGTGGTGATCGTCTCCGCTCGCCCGCTCGATGCCGGGTGCCGACTGCTCGACCAGCTTCTGGCCACCGGCGGAGAGATGGTCACAGTGCTCGTCGGGGCTCAGGCGTCGGAGAACTTCGGTGCCCAGCTGGCGGAATACGTGACGGGTGCGCATCCGGGAGTCGACGTGGTGGTCTACGCCGGTGGGCAACCGGGGGATCTCGTGCAATTCGGAGTGGAATAGGGAATTTCGGCTATGGCAACGCTGGTGGATCGGCTAGAGGACGTCCTCGGAGCCACGGCGGCGATCCCGCTCGCGGACACGTTCGGTATCAGTACCGTCGAGGATCTGCTGCGGCACTACCCGCACCGGTACATGACGCAGGGCTCCGAACTCGGCGAGAAGGAGCCGCCCGAGGGGGAGCACATCACCATCGTCGCCACGGTGGAGTCCGCGACCCTGCGTTCGATGAAGAATCGCAACGGTCAATTCCTCGCGGTGACCCTCGCCGCCGACGGACAACGGATCGAGGCCACGTTCTTCAGCCCGCACAAGCTCAAACACGTCGTCGTGCCCGGCCGCCGGGGAATGTTCTCCGGCAAGGTGAAGTACTTCGGTAAACGGTGGAATCTGACGCACCCCAGCTATGTGATTCTGGGCGGCGACGACAACGACGGTGCCGTCGTACCGGCAGGGCGGATCGTCGGGGCCGGTGCGCTGGCGGGCCTGGCCCGCGGTGCGGTCGACGCCTCCGGGTCCGTCGACATGTCGGTGTTCGACAGCGCGTTCGTGCCTATCTACCCGGCCACGAAGGACGTCGAGAGCTGGACGTTCATGCGCTGTGTGAAGCAGGTCCTCGACCAACTGGAGGACGTGCGCGACGCCCTGCCCGAGTCGGTACGCCGCGAACGTGGCCTCGTCGACATCGACACCGCGCTGCGGTCGATCCATTTTCCCGGCAGCGTGCAGGACAAGGACTCTGCCCGCGAGCGGCTCAAGTTCGACGAGGCACTGGCCGTTCAACTCGTCCTCGCCGACCGTCGACGCGATGCGTCCACACGGTCGGCCTGGCGGTGCCCACCGATCACCGACGGAATTGCAGCCGAGTTCGATCGTCGGTTGCCCTTCGAGTTGACCGCCGGTCAGCACGAAGTTGCCGCCGAGATCGCCAACGATCTGTCGGCACCGCATCCGATGTCGCGCTTGTTGCAGGGCGAGGTCGGCTCGGGTAAGACGATCGTGGCCTTGCGGGCGATGCTGCAGGTCATCGACGCGGGCCATCAATGTGCGCTGTTGGCACCCACGGAGGTGCTGGCATCCCAGCACGCACGGTCGATTCGCGCGATGCTCGGGTCGCTCGCTGCCGGTGGCGAACTCGGATCGCACGAGCTGGCGACCAAAGTCGCTCTGTTGACCGGGTCGATGTCCACCGCGGCCAAGAGATCCGCGTTGCTCGAGGCCGTGACCGGCGACGCCGGAATCGTGATCGGTACTCACGCGCTCATCGAGGATCGCGTGGAGTTCTTCGATCTCGCCATGGTCGTCGTGGACGAGCAGCATCGGTTCGGCGTGGAGCAACGAGATGCGTTGCGGGCGAAGGCGCGTGAGAACACCAGTCCGCATCTGCTGGTGATGACGGCAACACCGATCCCGCGCACCATCGCGATGTCCACGCTCGGCGATCTCGAAACCTCGGTGCTGACCGAACTACCGCGCGGCCGATCGCCCATCATCAGCAACGTGGTCCCGGCCAGAACCAAACCGGCGTGGGTGGACAGAGCGTGGCAGCGAATTCGTGAGGAAGTGTCGGCCGGACGGCAGGCCTACGTAGTGTGCTCACGCATCGGCGACGACGAGGACGCAGAGACCGGAAAGAAGAACAGTTCGGGAAAGAAGGGCGCGACATCGGAGGACGGCCCGGAGACCACGGCCGCACTCGACCTGTACGAGACACTCTCCGCCGGTCCGATGCACGATCTGCGAGTGGGGCTGTTGCACGGACGGCTGCCCGGGGACGACAAGGACATCACGATGTCGGAGTTCAACTCGGGTGAGATCGACGTCCTCGTCTGTACGACGGTGGTCGAAGTGGGAGTCGATGTTCCCAATGCCACGGTCATGGTGATCATGGACGCCGACCGATTCGGCGTGAGCCAATTGCACCAGTTGCGAGGCCGGATCGGCCGGGGCGGGCACCAGGGGCTGTGCATCATGATCAGCTATCTCAGTCCTGTGGGCGGCTCCTTCGCCCGGCTCGAGGCGGTGGCCGCCACCAACGACGGCTTCGAGCTGGCCAAGTTGGATCTCGCCACCCGCCGAGAGGGTGACGTTCTCGGGGCCGCGCAGTCCGGCACGGTCTCCGGCCTTCGGCTGCTTTCGTTCATCGACGACGAGGAGATCATCGCCGATGCGCACGACTGTGCACGATCGCTGTTGGCGCAGGACCCGTCTCTGGCGAACAATCCCGGCATCGCGTCGATGATGAAATCGGCCTGGCGATCCGATCGGGTGGACTATTTGCAGAAGTCCTGAACGGCCGCGTCGACGCACTGCACCGTTTCAGTCGGCGAATTCGAGCAAATTGTCCCGCATCGTGGGATCAGTTCGCCTCGGAGGCGCACGCTGCCAGGTAGGTTGAGCCAATGTTCTCCAAAGTTTTGGTTGCCAACCGCGGTGAGATCGCTGTCCGCGCCTTCCGCGCCTCCTACGAACTCGGTGCCTCGACCGTGGCGGTGTTCCCGTTCGAAGACCGGAACTCGGTGCACCGGACGAAGGCCGACGAGGCATATCAGATCGGGGAGAAGGGGCACCCCGTACGCGCGTATCTCTCGGTCGACGAGATTGTCGCCGCAGCCAAGCGCAGCGGTGCCGACGCGGTGTACCCCGGCTATGGATTCCTTTCCGAGAACCCGGATCTGGCTGCCGCATGCGCCGAGGCGGGCATCACCTTCGTCGGCCCGTCCGCGGATGTTCTCGAACTGACCGGTAACAAGGCCCGGGCGATCGCTGCGGCGAAGGCGGCAGGGCTTCCGGTGCTGGCGTCCTCGGAGCCCTCCTCCGATATCGACGCGCTCGTCGCGGAATCGGAGTCGATGACCTTCCCGCTGTTCGTCAAGGCGGTGGCTGGCGGCGGTGGTCGCGGTATGCGCCGGGTAGCCGAACCCGAGCAGCTGCGTGAGGCGATCGAAGCTGCTGCGCGCGAGGCGGAGTCGGCCTTCGGTGATCCGACGGTATTCCTCGAGCAGGCCGTGATCGACCCCCGGCACATCGAGGTTCAGATCCTCGCCGACGGCGAGGGCAATGTGGTGCACCTGTTCGAGCGAGACTGCAGCGTCCAGCGTCGGCACCAGAAGGTCATCGAATTGGCTCCGGCACCGAATCTGCCCGCAGAACTACGGGAGAGGATATGCGCGGACGCCGTCGCGTTCGCCAAACAGATCAACTACTCGTGCGCAGGTACCGTCGAGTTCCTTCTCGACACCCGCGGCAATCACGTCTTCATCGAGATGAATCCTCGAATTCAGGTGGAGCACACCGTCACCGAAGAGGTCACCGATGTGGACCTGGTGCAGTCCCAGCTGCGGATCGCCTCGGGGGAGACGCTGTCGGATCTCGGCCTTCGGCAGGAGGACATCGTGCTGCGCGGTGCGGCGTTGCAATGCCGCATCACCACCGAGGATCCGGCGAACGGATTTCGACCGGACGTCGGACGCATCACTGCATACCGCACCCCGGGTGGTGCGGGGGTGCGCCTGGACGGTGGCACCGCACTCGGCGCGGAGGTCGGAGCGTACTTCGATTCCATGCTGGTCAAGCTCACGTGCCGTGGTCGTGATTTCGACACAGCAGTGGCGCGCGCCCGACGAGCGGTGGCGGAGTTCAGAATTCGCGGTGTCGCAACGAACATTCCGTTCCTGCAAGCGGTTCTGGTGGACCCGGACTTCACGGCCGGGCGGGTCACCACCTCGTTCATCGAGGAGCGTCCGGAACTTCTGACCTCTCGTTCCTCGGGTGACCGGGGTACCAAGATCCTCACCTATCTGGCCGATGTGACGGTCAACAAGCCGCACGGCGAGCGTCCGTCATCGGTGTACCCGCACGACAAGCTCCCCGAGGTCGATTTCTCGGCACCGATCCCGGACGGTTCGCGTCAGCGACTGCTCGCCCTCGGACCCGAGGGTTTCGCCCGCGATCTGCGCAATCAGAAGGCGCTCGGCGTCACCGACACCACGTTCCGTGACGCGCACCAGTCGTTGCTCGCGACGCGAGTCCGTACGAGCGGGCTGCTCGGGGTCGCCCCGTATGTGGCGCGCACGACGCCGCAGTTGCTCTCGATCGAGGCGTGGGGAGGTGCCACCTACGACGTGGCACTGCGATTCCTGCACGAGGATCCGTGGGAGAGGCTGGCAAGCCTGCGAGAGGCCGTGCCCAACATCGCAATTCAGATGTTGCTGCGCGGCAGGAACACAGTGGGATACACCCCGTATCCGGAGAAGGTGACCCGCAGTTTCGTCGCCGAGGCCACCGACACCGGCATCGACATCTTCCGGATCTTCGACGCCCTGAACAACGTGGACCAGATGCGACCGGCGATCGATGCGGTGCGCGAGACCGGAACCGCACTCGCCGAGGTGGCGCTGAGTTACACCGGCGACCTGTCGAACCCGAACGAGAACCTGTACACCCTCGACTACTACCTGAAGTTGGCAGAGCAGATCGTCGATGCAGGCGCACACGTTCTCGCCATCAAGGACATGGCCGGTCTACTGCGCGCTCCCGCGGCCAAGACCTTGGTGACGGCGCTTCGGTCGAACTTCGATCTACCCGTGCACGTGCACACCCACGACACACCCGGCGGACAGTTGGCCACCTATCTGGCGGCGTGGGAGGCAGGCGCGGACGCCGTCGACGGCGCCAGTGCGGCGATGGCAGGAACCACCAGTCAGCCTGCGCTGTCGGCGATCGTCGCAGCGGCGGCCCACACCGAACGAGATACCGGCCTCGATCTGCGGGCCGTCTGCGATCTCGAGCCGTACTGGGAAGCGGTGCGAAAGGTGTACGCGCCGTTCGAGTCCGGGCTGCCGGCACCGACGGGCCGCGTCTACACCCATGAAATTCCCGGTGGTCAGCTCTCGAATCTGCGGCAGCAAGCCATTTCGCTCGGACTCGGTGACCGTTTCGAGACGGTCGAGGCCAATTACGCTGCGGCAGATCGCATGCTCGGTCGCCTGACCAAGGTGACTCCGAGCTCGAAGGTGGTCGGGGATCTGGCCCTGGCCCTCGTCGGGGCGGGAGCGACCGCGGAGGAGTTCGCCGAGAACCCCGGTCGCTACGACATCCCCGATTCGGTGATCGGATTCCTGCGTGGGGACCTCGGCACGCCGGCGGCCGGATGGCCGGAACCGTTGCGGACCAAGGCATTGGAGGGTCGCGGCGCGGGCAAGCCGGTCACACCGCTGACCGAGGAGGACGAGAAGTGCCTCGACGGCACGTCGGCTCAGCGCCGCGAGACCCTCAACCGACTGCTGTTCCCCGGCCCCACAGCCGAACTCGCTGCACACCGCGAGAAGTACGGCGACACGACGCGGCTGTCGGCCAATCAGTTCTTCTACGGCCTGCGTCAAGGCGACGAGCATCGAGTCGCGCTGGAGAAGGGAGTCGAGCTGCTCATCGGTCTCGAAGCGATCTCCGATCCCGACGAGCGCGGGATGCGTACCGTCATGTGCATCCTCAACGGACAATTGCGGCCGGTGTCGGTGCGTGATCGGTCCATCTCGAGTGAGGTGCCGACGGTCGAGAAGGCGGATCGGTCGAACTCCGGGCACATCCCGGCTCCGTTCGCTGGCGTGGTCACGCTGTCGGTCGAAGAGGGCCAGAAGATCTCGGCCGGTGACACGATCGCGACGATCGAGGCGATGAAGATGGAGGCTGCGATCACGGCTCCGCGTGGAGGCTCGGTGACCCGGCTGGCGATCTCGGGTGTGCAGCAGGTCGAGGGCGGAGATCTCCTCGTTGTCGTCGGCGGGGGGTCGACGGGCGAAGAGGCCGGGAGCGAATGACGCGGATAGTGGCGGGTGTGGGCGGAGGTCGACGGTTGTCGGTACCCGGCCAGGGCACCCGCCCCACCTCCGAGCGGGTACGGGAGGCGCTGTTCAGTTCGCTCGAGAGTCGGATGGAGCTCGACGGCGCTGCAGTACTGGACCTGTTCGCAGGATCGGGCGCGTTGGGGCTGGAGGCCCTGTCGCGCGGCGCGTCGTCGGCGGTGTTGGTCGAGTCCGACGCACGAGCAGCTGCCGTGGTGCGCAGGAACATCGATTCGGTGGGTTTGCCGGGTGCTTCGGTCCGGTGCGCGCCGGTGGCGTCCGTGCTGGCGGGGGCGGCCGATGCGGCATACGACCTGGTACTGGCCGACCCTCCGTACGCCGTCACCGACACAGCGGTGGCCGGGCTGCTCGACAGGCTCGTCACCGGGGGCTGGCTCGCATCCGACGCGGTTGTCGTGCTCGAGCGGTCGTCACGTTCGCCGGAGACCGAATGGCCGAGCGGTCTGGTGCCGGAGAAGTCGAAGCGGTACGGGGAGAGTCGAATCGAGATCGCGGTATGCACGGGTTGAGCCTGCGGGGCGAGCAGACGGTACGACCTGCCTCTGGGCAGGCTGATAGGTTTCGGTCATGACTGGCGCTCTGTGTCCTGGATCCTTCGACCCGGTGACCATCGGACACCTCGACATCTTCGAGCGCGCCTCTGCCGCATTCGACGAGGTGGTCGTGACGGTGATGGTGAACAAGAGCAAAAAGGGAATGTTCAGCATCGAGGAGCGGATCGAGATGCTCGAGGCCGCAACGGAGCATCTGCCCAATGTCAGGGTCGGCTCGTGGTACGGACTGCTCGTCGATTACGCGCGGCAAGAAGGCTTTTCGGCGATCGTCAAGGGGTTGCGCAGCGCCAACGATTTCGACTACGAGCTGCAGATGGCGCAGATGAACCGCACGTTGACCGGTGTGGACACACTGTTCCTGCCTGCCAATCCTGCCCACAGCTTCCTGTCGAGTTCGTTGGTCAAGGAGGTCGCGACGTTCGGGGGAGACGTGACCGGAATGCTCCCGCCTTTCGTTCAGGATCGATTGGTCGCTCGCATCGCCGAGCGGGCAGCAGAGTAGTTCGGCGGGCGACACACCGGGCCGGTATAGCGAAGACACGCGCCTGGGCAGGCAGACTGATCAGCGCAGCACTGTGTGTCTCGGCCGCTCCGTGGTCGATCCGCGCAGTGGCAGATTCGACGATTGGGGTAACCGGTGTACCGCGTATTCGAGGCGCTCGACGAACTCGTCGCCATTGTCGAGGAGGCGCGCGGCGTTCCGATGACGGCCGGGTGTGTCGTCCCTCGTGGCGACGTTCTGGAACTGCTCGACGATGTTCGTGACGCCATCCCCGGAGAGCTCGACGATGCTCAGGACGTGCTCGATCATCGAGACAAGCTGGTGGGCGATGCCAGGGCGACGGCGGAGAAGACGGTCGGTACCGCGAACGCCGAAGCGCAGGACACCGTCGAGAACGCTCGTGACTCTGCCGATCGAATTCTCGCCGACGCCAAAGCGCAGGCAGATCGCATGGTCTCCGAGGCATCGGCCCACGCCGAGCAACTCGTATCCGACGCCGAGGCGGAAGCCGAGCGCACGGTGCTCGAAGGCCAGCGCGAGTACGAGGCGCTGACGGTTCGGGCTCGCACCGAGGCCGACCGCATGATCGAGTCGGGTGAGGCGTCGTACGAGAGGTCGGTCGCCGACGGCACCGCCGAACAGAACCGATTGGTATCGCAGACCGAGGTGGTGCAGTCCGCGCACGCCGAGTCGGCTCGCGTGATCGACGCCGCCCACGCCGAATCCGATCGAATGCGCAGTGAGTGCGATGTGTACGTGGACACCAAACTCGCGGAGTTCGAGGAGTTCCTCAGCGGCACGATTCGTTCGGTCGGACGTGGCCGCCAGCAACTGCGCACCGGCTCCGGGGTTCCGGAATACGGCAGCGAACCGTACGGCGAAGCCGCATACGGCGGCCAGGACGGTCGTCGCAGCCGACACTGAGTGGTAGTGATTTGCCCTCGTATGCACGCATGCATATCGTTGTGGGGTTGCTTACCGACAGTAGGTACATCGACAGTGAGGAAGAACAGCCGTGCCCCCGCCCCAGAGAACGACCCGTCCTGAATTGGACGATGGATTCGTTCTGGACATTCTCAACCTCGGTCGTCGCCCCGGGTCGACGAAGACGGTCGAGCGGACGGTGTCGGCTCCTTCCCGAATCGGCCTCGATGCGATCGCGATCGAAGCCGGTGTGCCGGTGTCGCTCGACCTGCAATTGCAGGCGGTGTCCGAGGGCGTTCTCGTCACCGGTCCCGTACGAGCTGCCACGGCCGGCGAGTGCACACGGTGCCTCGATCCGGTCAGCGGCACCGTCGAGGTCTACCTCACCGAGCTGTTCGCTTACCCGAACAGCATCACCGAGGAGACCACCGATGCGGACGAGATTCACCGCATCGCCGACGACCTGATAGATCTCGAACCCGTCATTGTCGACGCGGTCGGTCTGGAGCTTCCACTCCACCCCGTCTGCAGCGACGAGTGCGAGGGATTGTGCCCAGAATGCGGCGTTCGCCTGGCGATTGCTGAATCCGGCCACAGTCACGATACAATTGATCCTCGCTGGGCTGGTCTTGCAGCCAAATTTGGCGTGGATTCAGAACCGAGCACAGAACTTGTGAACAACGAAGCCGAGGAGAAGTAAGTGGCTGTCCCGAAGCGCAAAATGTCGCGTTCCAACACGAGGTCGCGTCGTGCACAGTGGAAAACCACTGCGCCGACCCTCGTGACGTGCCCCAACCGTGGTTGCGGTGAGAAGACCTTGCCCCACATCGCGTGCCCCTCGTGCGGCACCTACAAGGGCCGCCAGGTCGTCGCAGCGGTCTGACTTCCGCTTTCGTGACCAACGAGGTAGTGGATCAGCACAACAGCGGTTCACAGACGAATAGTTCTACTGCCGACGGCGGCGGGGACGACCGAGAGTCGCTCCTCGCCGCCATCGGTGTTTCCCTGTCGGAGCCGCTGTTGACTCTGGCTCTGACCCATCGGTCGTTCGCATACGAGCACGGGGGCCTTCCGACCAACGAGCGACTCGAGTTCCTCGGCGATTCGGTCCTCGGCCTCGCGGTCACCGAACATCTGTATGCGGTTCACCCCACCAAGTCCGAGGGTCAGCTGGCGAAGATTCGGGCGAGCGTGGTCAACATGCATGCCCTCGCCGAGGTCGCCCGCGGTCTCGGCGACGGCGGACTGGGCCGCCACTTGCTGCTGGGCAAAGGGGAGGAACAGACCGGCGGACGCGACAAGCCGAGCATCCTCGCCGACGGCATGGAATCGTTGCTCGGTGCAGTTCATCTGCAACACGGCATCGACGTGGCACGGACCGTCGTCCTCTCGCTCTTCGCTGGACTGCTCGATCGCGCCCCGAAGCTCGGGGCAGGTCTGGATTGGAAGACGAGCCTGCAGGAGTTGACTGCAGAGCGCGGACTCGGCGTCCCCTCGTATGCAATCGAATCGACCGGGCCGGATCACGACAAGGAATTCACGGCCACCGTGTTGGTCGGCGAATCCCCCCTGGGCGTCGGCATCGGTCGGTCGAAGAAAGAAGCCGAGCAGAAGGCTGCCAGCTTGGCGTGGAATGCGCTGTCGAACAACGACACCGACGTTTCGACCGAATCCGCCACCGAACCTTCCTGATGCCCGAACTGCCCGAAGTCGAGGTCGTTCGGCTCGGCTTGGAATCGCACGTCGTGGGTAGGACCATGCGCACTGTCGACGTGCTGCACCCACGCGCCGTGCGGCGACACGACCTCGGCGGCCAAGACCTGATCGGTCAACTCCGAGGGCAACGCATCTCGTCCGCGCAGCGACGGGGGAAGTACCTGTGGCTGGTGATGGAACCCGGTGACTTCGCGACCGTCGTGCATCTCGGCATGAGCGGACAGATGCTGGTGCAGCCGCCGACCGCGCCGGACGAGAAACACTTGCGGATTCGTGCGCGGCTCGACGACGGCAACGATCTACGCTTCGTGGACCAGCGAACCTTCGGCGGGTGGGCACTCGCCCCGATCGTGACGGTGGACGGCACACCGGTACCGGAACCGGTGGCGCACATCGCGCGCGACCCGATCGATCCGCTGTTCGACGCCGAAGCCGTGGTGACCGTGTTGCGCGGCAAGCACACCGAGATCAAGCGGGCACTGCTCGATCAGACTGTGCTCTCCGGGGTGGGCAACATCTACGCCGACGAGGCGCTGTGGCGGGCGAAGATTCACGGCAATCGCATCGCAGAGACGCTGACCCGGCCGGCTCTTCGTCGACTGCTCACCGCCGTCCACGCGGTGATGGGCGAGGCGCTGGCACAGGGCGGAACGTCGTTCGACGCGCTGTACGTCAACGTCAACGGACAATCCGGCTACTTCGATCGTTCCCTCGACGCCTACGGTCAGGAGGGCCTGCCCTGTTCTCGGTGTGGCGCTCCGATCAGACGCGAGAAGTTCATGAATCGCTCGTCGTTCAGCTGTCCCAGGTGCCAGCCGCGACCCCGACACCTTCGGACATGACAGTCAGCACGTCGTTCCGCAGGCTCCACTCCTGACCGCAATGGTCGTTCCGCAGGCTCCACTCCTGACCGCAATGGTCGTTCCCGCCTAGTATTTCGGTCATGGCAGAACAGAGCACGCCGACCACTCTCTGGGTCGAGCGCACAGGTACCCGTCGCTACACCGGCCGCAGTTCGCGAGGAGCCGAAGTGCTCATCGGGTCCGAGTCGGTCGAGGGCGTCTTCACACCCGGTGAGTTGCTCAAGATCGCGCTCGCCGCATGCACCGGAATGAGTTCCGACGTCCCTCTCTCGCGTCGACTGGGAGACGACTACACCGCCACCGTCGAGGTCTCCGGTGCCGCCGATCGCGAGAACGAGCTGTATCCGGAACTGAACGAAATTCTCCGAGTCGACCTCAGCGAGATGGACCCCGAGGCCCAGCAGCGACTGCTCACAGTCGTCGAGCGCGCCATCGACCGCGTGTGCACGGTCGGCCGGACACTGAAGGCCGGGACGACGGTCACCTTGGACATCGACGTGGACGCCTGATGAAAGCGGGGGCAGCCGCCGTCGCGGCGGGCCTGGTTCTCGGTGCCTCGGTCGCCCTGTCTCCCACTGCGGAGGCGTCGAGCACCTGCGCTCCATGGTCGGTGAGCACCGTGGCGTCGGGATTCGGGATGCTGGAGAATCTGGAATTCGACGGCAGAGGCTCGATGATCGTGTCCGAGACCTCCCCGATCGGGCCTGGGGCACTGCGTACCGTGGCTCCGAACGGAGAACGGGGCACTCTCGTCTCCGGTGTCGAGTCGCCCGGCGGACTGGTACGTGACGGAGACACGTTGTTCTTCGCCACCGGAAACAGCACTGCCGCAGGCCTTCTCGACCTGCGGAACGGAACGATCGAGACGATCGATCTCGACTCCGGTGCCAGGTCGACGTATGCGTCCGGCCTCACCATGCCCAACGGGCTGGCCCGATCCACCACGGGCGATCTGTTCACCACCCGCAACCTCGGCGGCGGGTCCGGACTCACTCGCATCACCACCGACGGCGCGGGGTCGGTCGGCTCGGTGTCGACGGTGCGTACCGATCTGGGTTCGGCCAACGGTATCGACATCAGCGGCGGAAAAATCTACGTGGCCAACACCTTCGATCCGGAAACGACTGTGACCGTGCTCGACGAGAAGGACCCGGCCGGGCCGTCCTCGCGCATTCGCGTCGACGGCATCGGACCGCTCACGATGTCGGACGATCTGACCGTGGCCGATGACGGAACGGTCTATCTCGCACAGAATCTCGCGGGCAGGGTGCTCCGTATCGACCCCGAGACCGGATCGTCCTGCGTGATAGCCACCGGGGTTCCGCTGACCTCGTCGGTTGCTTTCGGCGGGGTCGGATTCGACGAGAAAGCTTTGTACGCCATCAGTTTCGACGGAACCGTCCGGAAGATGAGTCCATCATGACCGACGAACGGCTCACGGCATGGGTGCACGGTCAGGTTCAGGGAGTCGGATTCCGGTGGTGGACTCGCTCGCGCGCGCTCGAACTCGGACTCGTCGGTCATGCGACCAATCACGCGGACGGGCGAGTTCTGGTGACAGCGCAGGGCCCACGCGAGCGACTCGACGCCCTTCTCGCCTTGCTGCGAGGCGATCGGACCCCGGGCACCGTCACGCTTGTCGTGGAGAGTTGGGACGGCGCCCGCGGAGATCTGAAGGGCTTCGTCGAACGCTGATTCCTCACTCGTTTGCGGGAGGCTCGGCGCGCTTACCCGCAGGGTGCCGGTAAAGTACGGACGCTATGTATCTCAAGAGTCTGACGCTCAAGGGCTTCAAGTCCTTTGCTTCGGCGACGACTCTTCGATTCGAGCCGGGAATCACCTGCGTCGTCGGCCCCAATGGCTCGGGCAAATCCAATGTCGTCGATGCCCTGACCTGGGTGATGGGTGAGCAGGGCGCCAAGGCGCTGCGCGGCGGGAAGATGGAAGACGTCATCTTCGCGGGCACCTCGGGTCGAGCGCCCCTCGGTCGGGCCGAGGTCACTTTGACCATCGACAACTCCGACGGTGCGCTGCCGATCGACTACTCCGAGGTATCGATCACCAGGCGGATGTTTCGCGACGGCGCGGGGGAGTACGAGATCAACGGCAGCTCCTGCCGGTTGATGGACGTCCAAGAACTGCTCAGCGATTCCGGTATCGGCCGGGAGATGCACGTCATCGTCGGGCAGGGTCGGCTGGCAGCAATCCTGGAATCTCGCCCCGAGGATCGGCGAGCCTTCATCGAGGAAGCCGCCGGCGTGCTCAAGCACCGCAAGCGCAAGGAAAAGGCGGTCCGCAAGCTCGACGCGATGCAGGCCAATCTTGCTCGGCTGACGGACCTCACGACCGAACTGCGCCGCCAGCTCAAACCACTCGGTCGGCAAGCCGAGGTAGCACGACGCGCGCAGACCGTGCAGGCAGATCTGCGCGACGCTCGGCTGCGGCTGGCGGCCGACGACCTCGTTGCCAGGCGGGAAGAGTTCGCCAGTCAGACCCAGGACGAGGAAGCAGCGCGCGAGCAGTACGCGATGGTGCAGGACGCCCTCGAAGCCGGAACCGTGGCGCTCGGGGAACACGAGCAGGCAGTCGCACGGCTGACACCCAGTGCCGAGGCGGCCGGTCAGACCTGGTTCCGTCTCTCTGCGCTGGCCGAACGCGTGAACGCGACGATACGTGTTGCGCACGAACGAGCCAGGCACCTCGACTCCGTGCAGACCTCCGGACGGGGACAGGACCCGGACGAGCTCGAGGCACAGGCCGAACGCGTCGCAGAAGAAGAGCTGGAACTCGTCGAGGCCGTCGAGATGGCCCGCGAATCCCTCGAGGCCGCACGCGAGCAGCTCGCCGAGCGTGAAGCTGCCGCGTCGGCCGCCGAACAGGCCCACCTCGCCGCTGTCCGTGCGGTCGCCGATCGCCGAGAAGGATTCGCCCGACTGTCCGGCCGGGTCGACACGTTCCGGACGAAGGTCGAGTCGATCGACGCCGAGGTTGCCCGGCTGTCGGTGGCGATCGAGGAGTCTCGGGCGCGTGGCGAGTCGGCCCAGCATGAGTTCGAGAGCGTGCAGGATCAGATCGGCACTCTCGATGCCAGCGAGCTCAGTCTCGACACGCATTACGAGCGGGCAGTGGCCGCGTTGCGGCACGCCGACGCCCGCGTGGCGGAACTGCAGGCGGAGGAACGAACCGCGGGCAAGAAGGTGGCGTCGTTCGAGGCCAGGATCGAAGCGCTCACGATGGGTCTCGAACGCAAGGACGGTGCCGGGTGGTTGGTGGAGAACCAACAGCGAGGGCTGTCGGGTCTGCTTGCCGGGCACCTCACAGTGGAGCCGGGATACGAGATCGCGGTGGCAGTGGCCATGGGCCCTGCGGCCGATGCGGCGCATGCCGAGTCCTTCGATGCCGCGCGTGACGCGGTGCTTGCGCTCCGAGCGGCCGACGGCGGCCGGGCCTCCATCGTGCACAGTAGTTCTGTTGCAGCGCAAAGGAATCAGCGCGACGAGCTGCCCAGTGGTGCGCGGTGGGTTCTCGACCTGATCGACTACCCGGATCGGCTGGCCGGAGCGATGACGGCATTGCTGGACGGGGTGATCGTCGTCGACTCGCTCGACGACGCGGAGCGGCTCGTCGCCGGCTCGACGGAGCTGCGCGCGATCACGAGAGACGGCGACGTCGTCGAGCCCGGTTGGGTCACCGGTGGATCGGACCGTCGCCCCAGCACTCTCGAAGTGCAGTCCGCGATCGACACGTCGACGGTCGAGTTGGCGGCGGCCGTACGGCGCTCGGAGGAACTCGATGCTGCGCTCTCGGGCGCATTGGCGGAGCAGCGTGACCGGCGCGAGTCGGCGGAACAGGCGCTCGCCGCCCTCAACGAGTCCGACGCCGCGATGGCCGCGGTGTACGAGCAACTGGGCCGACTGGGGCAGCTGGCGCGTTCCGCGCACGCCGAATCGGCGCGATTGACCACCCAACGTAGCGCTGCCGAGGCGAGTCGCGAGGAAGCGGTCGTGCGGCTGGCCGAGCTCGAAGACAATCTGCGCACGGCCGAGGACGAGCAGTCCGGCTTCGCGGGAGACGGCGAGAGCGGTGACGGTGCCACCACCATGGAACGGGAGATGGCGGCAGCGGCACTGACGGAAGTGCGTGCGGTGGAGGTCGAGGCGCGGCTGAACGTGCGGACCGCCGAGGAGCGCGCGCAGTCGGTGCGTGGCCGGGCCGACTCGCTGCGCCGGGCCGCGCGAGCCGAACGTGAGGCAAGGGCGCGAGCCGAACGTGAGAGTGCAGCTCGTCGGCACGCGGCTGCTGTGGCGGCCGCGGTCGGAGAATCGGGGGAGCGGATCGCCGAGCGACTCGCCGACGCCGTCGCCGTCGCGGCCAGAAGGCGCGACGAGCTGTCCGCCGAGAGATCCACCCGCACAATCGAACTCGACAAAATCAAGGAACAGGTTCGTGCCCTGCAAGGGCAGCTCGCGTCGATCACCGACGCGGTGCACCGCGACGAGGTCGCCCGCGCGCAGGCTGCCTTGCGGATCGAACAACTCGAGACCACGATTCTCGAACAGCACGGAATCGGACTCGACGATCTCGTTGCCGAGTACGGGCCCGACGTTCCGCTACCGCCGACCGAGCTCGAGATGTCGGAGTACGAAGCGGCAAAGGAACGCGGCGAACAAGTGGTGGCCCCGGCCCCCATGCCGTTCGATCGCGCCACCCAGCAGCAGCGGGTCAAACGTGCCGAACGTGACCTCGCCACTCTCGGCAAGGTGAACCCGCTGGCGCTGGAAGAGTTCGCAGCCCTCGAAGAGCGCTACAACTTCCTGTCCACCCAGCTCGAAGACGTCAAATCCGCACGCAAGGATTTGCTGGGAGTGGTCGCCGACGTCGACGAACGCATCCTGCAGGTCTTCACCGAGGCCTGGCTCGATGTCGAACGGGAATTCACCGGCGTGTTCGCCAAGCTGTTTCCCGGCGGCGAAGGACGGCTGATCCTCACCGATCCCTCGGACATGCTCACCACGGGAATCGAAGTGGAGGCGCGCCCACCCGGAAAGAAAGTGAAGCGATTGTCGCTGCTCTCGGGTGGCGAGAAGTCGCTGACCGCGGTCGCCATGCTCGTGGCCATCTTCCGCGCCAGGCCGTCACCGTTCTATGTGATGGACGAGGTCGAGGCAGCACTCGACGACACCAACCTGCGTCGACTGATCGGCCTGTTCGAACAGCTTCGCGAGAAGTCGCAGCTGATCGTCATCACGCACCAGAAGCCGACGATGGAGGTGGCCGACGCACTCTACGGCGTGAGCATGCGCGGCGACGGCATCACCACCGTCATCTCGCAGCGTCTGAACCGAGAACGCGTCGCCGTCGATGCAACCGAGCCGGACCCGACGCCTCCCGGAACGGAACCGGACGCCGACTCCTGAGCGCTCACTGCTTCGGATAGAGCCGGTCGGAGTAGGACGGTCCGTAGTACTCGCGCAACTCTTCGATCGTCTCGGGTGCCTGCGGGATGAGTGTCCTGGTCAAGGTGGCGACGTCGGGCACGGCCTCGGCAGCCCAGGTCTCGGGCTGCCACAGCTTGGACCGCATAAAAGCCTTGGCGCAGTGGTGGAACACCTGCTCGATATCGACCACCAGGCACAGGATCGGGCGATGACCCTTCACCTGCAGATCGTCGAAGAACGGTGCCTCGGTGACGAGCGACGCTCGACCGTTGATGCGGAGCGTGTCGCCGCGGCCGGGAACAAAGAAATTCAGCCCGACGAACGGGTTCTCGATGATGTTGCGGTAGCCGTCCATTCGGTGGTTGCCCGGTCGTTCGGCGAGCGCGATCGTGGCGTCGTCGAGGACATGGACCAGGCTCCCGGGCGGGTCACCCTTGGGCGAGACGTCGCACCGTCCGCTCGAGTCCGAGGTTCCCACCAGACAGAACGGGGACGCGGCGAGCCACTGCACGTCCAGCGCATGCAGAGTGCGCCGATCCTTGTTGGCCGCTCGATAGCTCGGCTCGCCGAACATCTGCGTCAACTGTTCTGCGTCCCGCACCGTTGCCCACACCATGACCGAGATGGTAGCGATCCGCGCGGCGAAGGAGAACTGCATTTCGCGAGGCAGACCAGCACCGGTGAAGCACCGTCGTGATCGCCTGAGATGATGTCTGTGTGAGTAACCAAGCGTGGATCATCGTTGCGGCGATCGCTGCCGTCCTGCTCGTCGTTCTGGTCGTCGGACTGGTGCTGTCCCGTCGGCGCAGAGTGTCCCTCAAAGCGGACGAGGCGGCGCGGATCGAGGACGCAGCGACCAAGGACAGATCCGGCGGGTACACCGCGGGCAGCGGATTCTCGTTCAGCCAGGGCACGGCCACGGCAGATCCGGTTCGCCCTCGGACTCCGAAACCGGCCGACCGTGCGCCGGTCGAACCTCCGCCCTCAGCTCCTGCTCCGGTCGCTGCCGATCCAGCGTCGCCCGCCTCGGCAGAGACGGACCGCGTGGGGACCGAGGCCGATGTTCCGGCGATCGAGACGCCGGAAGGCGATGGCGCACCGAGCGACGCCGCGGACCCCGCACAGGTACTGCCCGAGCCCGTGGTCTCCGAGCCCGAGGTGCCGGAGCCCGTGGTGCCGGAGCCCGAGCCGGCTGTTCCCGATGCTGCGGAAACGCAGCCCCCTGCCACAGCGGGCCCGGCAGTGTCGCGGTTGGACACCATCGATCCCACCGAGGGGCGGTTGGATCGTCTACGAGGTCGTCTGGCCCGTTCCCAGTCCGCTGTCGGCAAGAGCTTGCTCGGATTGCTCGGCGGCGGAGATCTGGACGAGGATTCCTGGGAAGAGGTCGAGGACACGCTGCTGATCGCCGATATCGGTTCGGCGACCACCGCCGAGATCATGCGCACTCTGCGCGAACAGATGGCGGCGCGCAGTATCCGGACCGAGGCGGACGCCCGGGCGCTGTTGCGCGAGATTCTCGTTGCGCAGCTCCATCCCGAGTTCGATCGTTCGATTCGCGCGCTTCCACACGACGGCACCCCTGCCGTGCTGCTGGTGGTCGGCGTCAACGGGACCGGTAAGACCACGACAACCGGCAAACTCGCTCGCGTGTTGGTTGCGGACGGGCGACGAGTACTGCTCGGTGCCGCCGATACGTTCCGCGCGGCAGCAGCCGACCAGCTGCAGACCTGGGCCGAGCGAGTGGGGGCCGAGGTGGTCCGAGGCAAGGAGGCTGCGGATCCGGCCGCCGTCGCGTTCGACGCAGTGAGCAAGGGAATCGACGGCGGGGTCGACGTGGTTCTGATCGACACCGCGGGCAGGCTGCACACCAAATCGGGTCTGATGGACGAGCTGAGCAAGGTCAAGAGAGTCATCGAGAAGCGCGCCCACGTCGACGACGTCTTGCTCGTTCTGGACGCCACCGTCGGCCAGAACGGGCTCACGCAGGCGCGTGTCTTCGCCGAGATCGTCGACATCACCGGAGTCGTGCTCACCAAGCTCGACGGAACCGCGAAGGGTGGCATCGTCTTTCAGGTTCAGCGTGAGCTCGGGGTGCCCGTCAAACTCGTCGGTCTCGGCGAAGGTGCCGACGATTTGGCACCGTTCGAGCCGGGGGCGTTCGTCGACGCTCTGCTCGGCTGAGTGCATCGATCGGGCTGTCCAAGAACCGGGGAAAAAGCACAAACGCCTGCACGAAACCTTTTTGCAACAGAATTCGGTCATGCGTTCACATGTCCGAAACACCAGAGTGTCACGGATGAAACCTCGTGAAACCACCCTTCTTGCGTAACGGCGCGCCAACCGGTGTGCGGGAGAATGGAGGGTGTACGTGAGTCCCGAGGATATGTTGGCCAACTCCGGCAACGCCGCATGGATGCTGATGGCAGCATCTCTGGTGCTGCTGATGACGCCGGGCTTGGCGTTCTTCTACGGCGGTATGTCGCAGCAGAAGACCGTACTGAACATGATGATGATGTCGTTCGGAGCAATGGCCGTCGTCTCGATCGTCTACTTCCTGTGGGGCTGGTCCATGTCCTACGGAACCCAGGACGTCGGCGGAATCTTCGCCAATCCCTTCGAGTTCTTCGGACTCAAGGATTCGATCACCGATGCGGACGGAAACTACATCGTCGGCGCATCGGGTTACGCCAACATCATCGACGTGGCGTTCCAGGTGACCTTCGCGATCATCACCGTCGCACTGATCAGCGGCTCGATCGCCGGCCGCGTCAAGTACGGCACGTGGCTCGTCTTCTCGGGTATCTGGGTCACCCTGGCGTACTTCCCGCTGGCCCACATGGTCTGGGGCGGCGGACTGCTCTCCGGATCCGAGAACGGCCTCGCGGCAATGATCTTCGGAACCACCGACGACGGTGAGGGTGGGCTCGTCGCCAGCGTGGAACCGATCGACTTCGCCGGTGGCACCGTGGTGCACATCAACGCCGGTATCGCCGGCCTGATTCTGGCGATCATCATCGGCAAGCGCGCAGGCTTCGGCAAGATGGCCTACCGCCCGCACAACCTTCCGTTCGTCATGCTCGGCGCAGCACTGCTGTGGTTCGGCTGGTTCGGATTCAACGCCGGCTCTGCGTTCGCAGCAGACGGCATCGCAGGTCTGGCCTGGGTCAACACCACCGCCGCCACCGCAGCTGCCATCGCAGGCTGGCTCATCACCGAGCGTATTCGCGACGGCCACGCCACCAGCCTCGGTGCCGCCTCGGGCATCGTCGCAGGTCTTGTCGCGATCACTCCGGCAGCAGGTGCACTGACGCCTGTCGGTTCGATGATTCTCGGCGTCATCGCCGGTGTCCTGTCGGCCCTCGCGGTCGGACTGAAATTCAAGTTCGGATACGACGATTCGCTCGACGTCGTGGGCGTGCACCTCGTGGCAGGCCTGTGGGGCACCATCGCCATCGGCTTCCTCGGCTCCGAGACCGGCCTGTTCTACGGCGGAGACTACAAGCAGCTCGTCGTCCAGATCGTCATCGCTCTGGTCGCTCTGATCTTCACCGCCATCGTCACTGCCGTGATCGCCTTCGCGCTCAAGCCTCTCGGCTGGCGCGTGTCGGACGAGGACGAGGCGAACGGTATCGACGAAGCCGAGCACGCTGAGACTGCATATGATTTCGCCTGACAAGGTAGAGATGGATATGAACGCTGCACCGTACGACAACGGGCACTCGAGGTCTTGTGAAGGGAAGCAAAAATGAAGCTGATCACGGCAATCGTCAAACCGTTCACCCTGGAGGACGTCAAGACGGGCCTGGAGCAGGCAGGCGTACTGGGAATGACCGTCAGTGAAGTTCAGGGATACGGTCGCCAGAAGGGCCACACCGAGGTCTACCGAGGTGCCGAGTACTCGGTCGACTTCGTTCCGAAGGTACGTGTGGAGGTAGTCGTCGACGACGCCGCGGTGGAGAAGGTCGTCGAGGTCATCGTCGAGGCCGCACGCACCGGCAAGATCGGTGACGGCAAGGTCTGGGTTTCCCCGGTCGACTCGGTCATCCGAGTCCGTACCGGAGAACGTGGCGCAGATGCACTCTGACCCCAAAGGGTCTCGGGCCGCAGGCCCCGGTTCGGGCGCGACAGCGTCGGGATCGGGGCCTGCGGTCTCCTCGGGCTCGGCATCGAAGGGCACGGGCGGTGCTGCGGCCGATCTCGCTCGGGCCAGAAAACAACTACTCGACGGTGGCACTCGCAACCGTCGTCTCGATGCGCCCTCGCTCAGACAGGCTCTGGTCGATCTCCACGAGTTCTGGTTGACCACCAAAGGTGCCGAGCTCGGGATCAAACCCGACTCGGGCTTCGCGATCGTCGCAGTCGGCGGTCTGGCGCGCCGTGAACTGTTGCCGTACTCGGATCTGGACCTGATCCTGCTGCACGACGATCTCGAACCACGCATCGTCTCCGACGTCGCCGACAAGCTCTGGTATCCGCTGTGGGACGCGCACATCAAGCTCGACCACAGCGTTCGTACTGTGCCGCAGGCACTGCAGGTGGCTGCGGCGGATATGACAGCATCGCTCGGGATGTTGGAGGCACGTCACATCGCCGGCGACGTCGAGTTGAGCAACCTGCTCATCGGCGGCGTACGGCGTCAGTGGCGCAACGGAATTCGCGGGCGCTTCGACGAACTGATCGAGCAGACTCGCGGGCGATGGTCGCGTAGCGGTGAGATCGCGCACCGCGCCGAACCCGACCTCAAGAGCGGACGCGGTGGACTGCGAGACGTGCAGTTGCTCGACGCCCTCTCCATTGCTCAACTCACCGACGGTATGCCCGGGCTCGGACCCGAGTCGCCCGGAGGCGGTTTGGCCTTCGCGCACGGGCGACTGCTGGACGTGCGTACCGAACTGCACCGGGTGGCCGGCCGAGCGCGAGATCAACTGCGCGCGCAGGATGCCGACGAGATCGGTGCCGCGCTGCGGATCGGTGATCGCTTCGATCTCGCTCGCGTGTTGAGCGATTCGGCTCGTACCATCAGCTACTCCGTCGATGTCGGATTGCGTACCGCGGGTAATTCGCTTCCGCGAAAGGGACTTTCGCGCTTGCGGCGAGTTCCGGTCCGCCGTCCGCTCGACGAGGGAGTGGTCGAGCACGCCGGTGAGGTCGTTCTGGCCCGTGATGCGCGACCGAACAAGGACCCCGGCCTGATCATGCGCGTCGCGGCGGCGTCGGCGCAGACCGGAATGCCGATGTCTGCATCGACACTGAACCGTCTGTCCGACAGTGCTCCCGAGCTTCGTGAGCCCTGGCCCAAGGAAGCCCTCAACGATCTGCTCGTCCTGCTCGGATCCGGGCGCAAAGCCATCGCGGCCATCGAGGCGCTCGATCGAACCGGCTTGTGGGGCAGGCTGATCCCGGAATGGGGCGCGGTGCGTGACCTACCGCCCCGAGATGCCGTGCACACCTGGACCGTCGATCGGCATCTGGTCGAAACCGCTGCCTACGCAAGCGCGTTGACCACCAGAGTGGCACGGCCGGACCTCCTGGTCCTCGGTGCGCTGATACACGACATCGGAAAGGGCCGCGGCGGCGACCACAGCATCGTGGGTGCAGATCTCGCAATTCAGATCGGCAACAGGCTCGGACTGTGGCCCTCGGATGTGACGCTGCTGACGGCGATGGTGCGGTACCACCTGCTGCTGCCGGAAACCGCTACTCGCCGAGATCTCGACGACCCGGCCACCGTGCAGACCGTCGTCGACGCATTGGGTGCCGATTCCATTCTGCTCGAGCTGCTTCATGCTCTGGCCGAAGCAGATTCGCTCGCCACGGGCCCCGGAGTCTGGGGAGACTGGAAGGCGTCACTGATCCGCGAACTGGTGCGCAGGTGCCGATTGGTGATGGCAGGGGAGAGTCTGCCCGGCCCCGATCCACTCGATCCGGCACGGATCGAGCTGGCCGCGCGTGGCGGGGTCCACGTCGACATCGCACCGACCGACGGACTGCACACCTTCGTCGTCACGGTCATCGCGCCCGACGCCCCCGGGCTGCTCTCCGACACCGCAGGGGTGCTGGCGCTGCACTCGCTGCGGGTGCTCTCTGCCTCGCTGGGCAGTCACAACGGTTCGGCGATCAACACCTTCGATGTCGCGCCGCTGTTCGGGGCACCGCCGCAGGCCGGTCTGCTCCGCCAGGAGATCATTCGGGCGCAGGCCGGAGAACTCGATCTGGTGGCGGTACTCGATGCCAAAGAACGTCACGCCCGAACCGAGACGGTGGAGGACGAGGGGGAGGATTCGGCAGTGCCGGTTCTCTACGCCCAGGCCCCGCCGAGGGTGCTGTGGTTCGACGACAGCGAACCCGGCCAGGTGGTGCTCGAGCTGCGGGCAGAAGACAGGCTCGGGTTGCTCTGTCGGTTGGCCAGCGCGATCGAACAGCAGGGCTCGGACATTCGCTGGGCGCGTGTGTCGACGCTGGGTAGCTCGGTGGTCGACTCGTTCTGTATCGACCTGGCAGGAGCGGACAGCCGCGCCGTTCGCGAAGATCTCGAACGGGCGATACTCGCGGTTGTACCTGCCCCGGAACCGCCCAAACCCCCGGAAAAGCCGGAAGGGACATAACCGATGGTCGGAACCGGATTGCGTTACGGCATGCTGTGGTGACTTATCACCAACTTCCAGCCGATGGGTTTGCCATCGATACGCTTTTGTTATGTTCGTCACTGACTGAAGGCCGCACCGGTTTCGGGTGCTACTGCAGTCGACACTGCTGCTATGCGAGAGGCATCAACTGTGGGATCCCATCGACGGTCGAACATATACGTACCGGCCGACACAGCAACCGCTGAACCGCGCGGCAAGCATCGCGCTGCCGAGCAGGCTCCGGACACCGGTCGTCGGACCGCGACGATCGTGGCGGCGACCGGCGCGATCGTCGTCGGTGCCACCTCGATGGGGGCGGGAACAGCGGGCGCAGCGCCGATTCAGGAGCCGCCCGCCGCCGGGCTTCCGTTCGCAGTGCCGCAGGGTCTTCTGCCGGCCGGATTCGAGCTACCCCATTTCGAGCCCCCGCAGTTCGAGATCCCTCAGTTCGTTCCGCCCCAGTTTCTGCCGCCACAGTTCGCGCCTGCTCCGGTCGAGCCCGCGCAGCCCGCACCGGCGGAGTCCGCCCCAGCGCAGCCCGCACCTGCGCAGTCCGGCCCAGCGCAGTCCGCCCCAGCCGAGCCCGCACCCTCGGCGCCCGCGTCGACTCCTGTCGCTCCGCCGAGCTCCGACCCATTGGCAGCATTCGGGCTGCCCGATCCCGGTGCCGTTGCGCAGCAGTGGCTCGACGACGTGGGCCTCGGCCAGGGAGGGGTCGGAGGTGGATCGCCGCTCGAAAGCCTTCGTTCGCTGAAGAAGTCCACCGTGCAGCCGGTGGCAGGGGTGTTGACGTCGAACTTCGGATCGCGGTGGGGCACTCAACACAGCGGACTCGACATCGCGGCACCGATCGGCACGCCCATTTACGCGGCCGCCGACGGCACGGTCATCGATGCAGGCCCTGCCAGCGGATTCGGACTCTGGGTCAAGCTGAAGCACGACGACGGCACCGAAACGATCTACGGACACGTCAACGACTTCTCGGTACAGCCCGGTCAGCGGGTGTCGGCCGGGGAGCAGATCGCCACAGTGGGCAATCGCGGCCAGTCCACCGGGCCGCATCTGCACTTCGAGGTGCACGACGCCTCGGGTGTCAAGGTCGATCCGGCCCAGTGGCTGTCCACCCGGGGTGTGGCAGTGACATGGAACGATTCCGCACGCAACGCGTGAGTGGTGTTCAGGTCTTCGTCCCGTGAACGACACGGTGGACGAACGCCCGAGCGACTAGCGCGGGCGCTGGCGCTAGTCTGGTGACCGTGCCGGATTCGACTCGTCTTCGGTGATCGGCTAGCTCAGGAGTGCAATCGGTGTTCGAATCCCTTTCCGACAGGTTGACCGGGACTCTCAAGGACCTGCGTGGCAAAGGTCGGCTGTCCGGCGCGGATATCGACGCCACGGCCCGCGAGATCCGTCTTGCCCTTCTCGAAGCGGACGTGGCACTGCCCGTCGTACGTGAATTCATCGGCCGCATCAAGGTCCGGGCCAAGGGTGCCGAGGTGTCGGCAGCGCTCAACCCGGCGCAGCAGGTCGTCAAGATCGTCAACGAGGAACTGGTCGGCATTCTCGGTGGTGAGACCCGCAGGCTCGAATTCGCCAAGAACCCGCCGACGGTGATCATGCTCGCCGGACTCCAGGGTTCGGGTAAGACGACCCTCGCAGGCAAGCTCGCGAAATGGCTCAAGGGCCAAGGGCACACGCCACTGCTCGTCGCGTGCGACCTGCAGCGGCCCGGTGCCGTCAGTCAGCTCCAGATCGTCGGTGAGCGCGCAGGCGCAACCGTCTTCGCGCCGCATCCGGGCACCTCCATCGGCGGTGGAGACAATGCACTCGGCGTATCGGCATCCGATCCCGTCGAGGTTGCGCGCTCAGGCATAGCCGAAGCGCGAAACAAGCAGTACGACGTTGTCATCGTCGATACCGCCGGTCGACTCGGTATCGACACCGAATTGATGAGTCAGGCCGCAGGAATTCGTGACGCGGTCCAGCCGGACGAAACCCTGTTCGTCCTCGACGCCATGGTCGGCCAGGATGCCGTCAGCACAGCGGAGGCATTCCGCGACGGCGTCGGATTCACCGGCGTCGTGCTCACCAAGCTCGACGGCGATGCTCGCGGCGGTGCCGCTCTGAGCGTTCGCGAGGTGACCGGCCAACCCATCATGTTCGCCTCGACCGGCGAGAAACTGGAAGATTTCGACGTCTTCCATCCCGACCGTATGGCCAGTCGCATCCTCGGCATGGGTGACGTGCTGAGCCTCATCGAGCAGGCCGAACAGCACTTCGATGCCGAGCAGGCGGAGGCAACGGCCAACAAGATCGGTTCGGGCCAGCTCACACTCGACGACTTCCTCGAGCAGATGATGGCCGTCCGCAAGATGGGGCCCATCGGAAACCTGTTGGGAATGTTGCCCGGCGCGGGCCAGATGAAAGAACTCGCCGACGTCGACGAGAAGCAACTCGACCGCGTCCAGGCCATCATCCGCGGTATGACTCCGCAGGAGCGGACCGATCCGAAGATCATCAACGCCTCGAGGCGGCTGCGGATCGCGAACGGTTCCGGAGTCAAAGTATCCGACGTCAATCAGCTGGTCGATCGCTTCTTCGAGGCACGCAAGATGATGTCGGCGATGGCAGGCCGGATGGGGATGCCTGGGGCTCGCAAACAGGTGCGGAACAACAAGAAGGGCAAGAAAGGCAAGAAGGGCGGTCGCGGCCCGACGCAGCCGAAGATTCGCGGTGGATTTCCCGGGATGCCCGGCGGGATGCCGGATCTGTCGTCCATGCCCAAGGGTCTCGACCAGTTACCGCCCGGCCTCGAGGGCATCGATCTCTCGCAGCTGAAACTGCCGAAGAAGTAGGCTCGCGCACGTGGCGGCAATGCGGGTACGGGGCCGCGGCCTGCCGGACGGGGCGAACGTCGATCTCTGGATCGACGGCGACGTGCTGTCCACGGAGCCGATTCCGGATGCCGACCTCGTCCACGACGGCGGTTGGATTCTGCCCGGTCTCGTCGATGCCCACTGCCACGTCGGAATCGAATACGGCGGGGGACACACGGATCTGGCCGGTTCGATCCGCCAAGCCGAGACCGAGCGGGGCGTCGGCGCACTGCTGCTCCGCGACGCAGGCTCTCCGGTGGACACCCGCGCGTTGGACGAGTACGACGAGCTTCCTCGGATCATCAGAGCCGGCCGTCACATCGCATCGCCCAAGCGCTACATACCGGGTCTGGCCGTAGACCTCGAGGACGAGTCCCAACTGCCCGAGGCGGTGGCGCAGCAAGCGCGATTCGGTGACGGCTGGGTCAAACTCGTCGGAGACTGGATCGATCGATCGGTGGGCGACCTTCGCCCACTGTGGAACGACGCCATCCTCGTCGATGCCATCGCCGCTGCGCACGCCGAGGGAGCGCGAGTGACTGCCCACGTGTTCGGCGAGGATGCCCTCCCCGGCCTGATCGCGGCCGGTATCGACTGCATCGAGCACGGCACCGGCCTGACCGACGAGACCATCGAGATGATGGTCGATCGCGGCACGGCACTGGTGCCGACGTTGATCAATATCGAGACCTTCCCCTCGATTGCGGATTCCGCCACCCGATATCCCGTCTACGCCCGCCACATGCGGGCCTTGCACGAGCGCGTGGCCGATACCGTCGGACGAGCCCACGACGCCGGAATCGCGATCTACGCAGGAACCGATGCCGGAGGGTCGATCGCGCACGGTCGCATCGCCGACGAAGTTGCCGCACTCGCGTCCGTCGGGCTGTCTCCGACGGACGCACTCGGTGCCGCCTGCTGGGACGCCCGATCGTGGCTGGGCCGACGAGGGCTCGAACACGGCGCGTCCGCAGACCTCGTCGTCTACGCCGAGGATCCGCGCGGGGGCCCGGAGGTGCTGTCCAACCCCGAACTGGTGATACTTCGCGGACGGGTGACCGACCGACGTGGCGGTGAACGACACAGATCGGGGCCTGTGCGTGAGTGAGCCGGACGGCGGTGCAGGCCGCGTCGATCCGGACCGACCGAGCTGGGCCGGGCTCGCGCCGATGAATCAGATTCAGCAGCAGGGCTCTGGCCTGTCCGAGACCTACTGGCGGGCCGAGAATGCCGCCCTGCTCCGCCGCGGGGGCCAGAAGTGGGGACTGCCGGCCGCGGCGCTGGTCCTCGGCGTCAATCTCGTGGGCTTCGTGCTCCTCGGACTCGCGGTGAACTCGCAGAACTCCGCGCTGTCGGTCGTGGGCATCATGATCCCCAGCCTGCTCGCCGCAGGACTGGCGGTGGCGATCTCACGAACTCGTGGCAACGGACCCGTCGTCGACTTCGGTCTCCCCAGATCCAGTGCCGAATTCCTCGGTCACGTCCGATCCGGACTGGCCTGGGGCGGCGCGGCCGTCGTCGGTGGCGTGTTGCTGGCGCTGGTGCTGTTCTCCAGCATCGACGTCGACGAGCAGGCACCTCTGGGCAACTTTGCGGACTCGGCCATGGGATGGAAGATTCTGCTGGTCGTGTGGATCTGGATCGGCGCACCGATCTGTGAGGAAACGATGTTCCGCGGCATGCTCTGGGGCGCGCTGGAAAAGCGCACCCGCCCGATGCCCATGGCGTGGCTGGGCAACAGATGGGTCGTGTTGGCGATCACCGCCGTCGTGTTCGCGATCTGGCACCGCGAATGGTGGCGTTTCGTGATCCTGCTGTGGGGTGGTCTGGCAATCGGCATCGCCAGAATGCGGAGTGGCTCCATCGTCGCCTCGACCACTGCCCATTCGCTGAACAACACCCTCCCGGCCCTGGTGATCCTGCTCGCGTGATCGGGTGGCTGTGCAGGCGATTCACCGATCGCCTCACTCGTCTGGCACAATGAACAGCTGTTCGCCCGTCATCCGGTTACGTACCGAGCGGCGGTCACAACAACCCTCCAACGCAAAACCGGGTTCGCATGCCGTGCGAACCGCTGAATTGCGCCGTGACCAACTCCCGAAAGGCTCCACCAGAACATGGCTGTCAAGATCAAGCTCATGCGTATCGGCAAGATCCGCACCCCGCACTACCGCGTCGTCATCTCGGACTCTCGCACCCGCCGCAACGGCCGTGCGATCGAGACCATCGGCAAGTACGAGCCGAAGCAGGACCCCAGCGTCATCGACATCGATTCCGAGCGTGCGCAGTACTGGCTGGGCGTCGGTGCACAGCCGACCGAGCCCGTCGAGGCACTGCTGAAGATCACCGGTGACTGGCAGAAGTTCAAGGGCCTGCCCGGTGCCGAGGGCACCCTGCGCGTCGCCGAGCCCAAGCCGTCGAAGCTCGACCTGTTCAACGCCGCACTGGCACAGGCCGACTCCGAGCCCCAGGGTGAAGCCACCACCGCGAAGAAGAAGAAGACTCCGAAGTCGGACGACGCCACCACCGCTGACGCCGCTGCAACCGAGACGGCAGACGCGCCGGCCGCCGAGGCTGCTGAGAAGTGAGCGCCGTTGTCGCCGATGCCGTCGAACACCTCGTTCGTGGCATCGTCGCCAATCCCGATGACGTTCGGGTCGAGATGATCACCGGTCGTCGTGGTCGCACCGTGGAAGTTCACGTGCACCCCGACGATCTGGGCAAGGTCATCGGACGCGGTGGTCGCACTGCGACGGCGTTGCGCACGCTCGTCTCGGGTATCGGTGGTCGCGGCATTCGTGTCGACGTGGTCGACACGGACAACTAGGTCACGCACCGACCATGGAGCTCGTCATCGGCCGTGTTGCCAAGTCACACGGCATCAAAGGAGAAGTCGTCGTCGAGGTTCGTACCGACGACCCCGACGACCGCTTCGCCGCCGGAAACGTTCTTCGGGGCCGCAGGCCCCGATCGGACGCAGCGCCGGCGAAATACACGGTGGACGCCGTCCGGGAACATTCCGGGCGGCTTCTGCTGCGTCTGAACGGTATCGACGACAAGACAGCCGCCGACCAGCTGCGCGGCATCCTGTTCGTCGTCGAGTCCACCGATCTGCCACCGTCCGAGGACCCGGACGAGTTCTACGATCACGAACTAGAGGGCCTCACGGTGATCCTGACCGACGGCTCGGTGGTGGGAACCGTCCGCGAGGTTCTGCATTCGGCCGCGGGCGAGTTGCTCTCCATTCGACCGAGTTCGGACACCACCCCCGGCGCAGCCGCGCGCGCCGAAATCCTCGTTCCCTTCGTGGCCGCGATCGTGACCTCGGTGTCGTTGGCCGACAAGACGATCGAGATCGATCCGCCCGAAGGCTTACTGGATCCGGAGTAGCACGTGCGCCTCGACGTCGTCACCATCTTTCCGGAATACCTGACACCACTGCGAACTGCACTGCTGGGCAAGGCAATCGACCGCGGGCTCGTCTCGGTCGAGGTACACGACCTGCGGTCGTGGACCCACGATGTGCACAAGGCGGTCGACGATTCGCCCTACGGCGGCGGTCCCGGGATGGTCATGAAACCGACGGTCTGGGGTGACGCCCTCGATGAGGTGCTCACCGAGGACTCGTTACTTGTCGTCCCCACTCCGGCCGGAGTGCCGTTCACCCAGCGCACCGCCGAACGCTGGTCCACCGAACGCCATCTGGTGTTCGCGTGTGGCCGCTACGAAGGCATCGATCAACGTGTGTTCGACGACGCCGCGCGCCGCGTCCGGGTCGAAGAGGTCAGTATCGGCGATTACGTTCTGATCGGGGGCGAAGCGGCGGTCCTGGTGATGGCCGAGGCAGTGGTCCGTCTGATGCCAGGAGTGCTCGGTAATCAGCAGTCCCACCAAGAGGATTCGTTCTCCGACGGGGTTCTCGAAGGGCCCAGTTACACCCGTCCGGCCCGATGGCGTGAGCTCGACGTCCCCGAAGTCCTACTCTCCGGCGATCACGCGAAAATCGCCGCGTGGCGTCGTGCCCAGTCATTGGCGCGAACCGCCGATCGACGTCCGGATCTGCTCGAAGACTGAGTGATTCAGCTGATCGTGCCGTCGGGAAAGAGCATCGTGACGAAGCCGGTCAGAGTCTGCCTGGCATGCAGCGCGCTGGCATCGTCGGTCACGTCGACCACTGCGGTGTCCGGATAGCTCTCCATGTCGTCGGCGTAGAAGATGTCCTCCCGCGACGACAGAGCCAGCACGTAGCGGTTGTCCACCCCGATCGTTCCCGTCGACAAGTGCACCCAGCGATCGGACACGCAGCACATCCAGCCTTGTTTGACTGCGTGCACACTTTCGCCCGGCAAGCCGTCGACGATCCCGAAGTGCTGTCGGTAACCGTCGGCGGCAATCGGAGCCGAACGACGCAGCATGCCGATGATGACCTCCTCCGACGCGGTGGTCAGACCGCCGCTGCCGTTGAGCAGGCCCGCGTAGTAGCCGACGACGTCGCTGGGTGTGGTTTCGGTGTTGTACCACTGGTCGTCGGCGGGCGCGGTGGTGCTCTGCAACCCGTAGCGGGCAGCGACTGCGCCGATGATCTCGGACGAGCCGTAGCGATACCAGAGGGTATACGCGGAATTGTCGTCGGAGAGCTCCAACATTCTCGTCATGATGTCCAGTTCCTCCGGCGAGACCGGGCGGTTCTCCAACTGCGCTCGGAACATCACCTCGTCGGCGATGAAAAGTTTGGACACCGAGGCCGTTTCGACCTGCTGATCGGCGTTGCTGCTGTAGTAGGCCCCGGTGTCGCGATCGAGTAGCGCGAAGTCGATGTCGGCACCTCGGGCCCGTGCCGACGCGACCGCCATGGGGATGCGGGCCTCGAGGGCCACACCGTCGACCTTCTTCAGGTCCGGAAAGGGTGACGCGGACGTCTCGGCGGTTGCTTTGCCCGCGGAATCGCCGATCTCGTCGTCCGCAGGCACCGAACATCCCACTGCGAGCAACATCGTGGCACAGGTGGCGATCAGGAATCGAGACCACGTGACCATGCGTGTATCTCTCCCACACTCAGAACCGCTGACCGACGACTCTCACAGTAGCGGTAGGGTCCATCGCCGTGACCATTGCTCTGAAATCTGTGAACAAGCGCATAGCCGAAGAACTCGACGTTCGTGAGGAACAGGTTCGTGCCGCCGTAGAACTGCTCGACGGTGGCTCGACGGTCCCGTTCATCGCGCGCTATCGCAAGGAGGTCACCGGGACGCTCGACGATGCGCAACTGCGGCTACTCGACGAGCGGCTGCGGTACCTGCGAGAGCTCGACGAGCGCAGAGACGCCGTCATCGAATCCATCCGTAGCCAAGGCAAGCTCGACGACGCGCTCGAGCAGTCCCTGATGCTCGCCGATACCAAGGCTCGCGTCGAAGACATCTATCTGCCGTTCAAGCCCAAGCGTCGAACGAAGGCACAGATCGCGCGCGAAGCCGGTCACGAGCCAGTAGCCGACGCGCTGTTCTCCGACCCCACGACCGATCCGGCGCAGTTCGATCAGGAGCAGCTCGACGGTGCTCGTGCGATTCTCGTCGAGCGATTCGCCGAGGATGCTGATCTGGTGGGGGAGTTGCGCGAACTGATGTGGACCTCCGGCCAACTCGTGTCGACGGTCCGCAAGGGCAAGGAAGAGGCCGGGGCCAAATTCTCCGACTACTTCGAGTTCTCGGAGCCGTTCACGAGCTTGCCCTCACACCGCATCCTCGCGACGCTGCGTGGTGAGAAAGAAGAAGTGCTCTCGCTCGGCTTCGAGCCCGAACGAGAGGAGCCGACCCCCGGTGTGCCGAGCGTGTACGAGGGTCGGATCGCCGCTACCTTCGGGATCGCCGATCGAGGACGCCCGGCGGACAGGTGGCTGCTCGACACCGTCCGATGGGCCTGGCGTACCAAGATGCTGGTCACTGTCTCGCTCGATACCCGTATGCGACTGCGTCAGTCGGCCGAGAAGGATGCGGTCGATGTCTTCGCGAGCAATCTCAAGGATCTGCTGCTTGCTGCACCGGCGGGCAACCGCGCCACGATGGGCCTGGACCCGGGCTTTCGCACCGGCACCAAGGTCGCCGTCGTCGATGCGACGGGAAAGGTCGTCGACCACGACACCATCTACCCGCACAAGCCGCAGGGCAAGTGGGATCAGGCCGTGGCAACTCTCGCCGCCCTCGCGGCCAAGCACAACGTGGAATTGATCGCCATCGGCAATGGCACGGCCTCACGTGAGACCGATTCTCTGGCAGCGGAATTGATCGCGAAATTCCCGGCAGCCAACCTCACCAAGGTGGTGGTGTCCGAGGCCGGAGCATCGGTGTACTCCGCCTCCGCCTACGCCTCGAGTGAGCTACCGGAACTGGACGTGTCGATTCGCGGTGCAGTATCGATCGCACGGAGGTTGCAGGATCCGCTGGCCGAGCTGGTCAAGATCGATCCCAAATCCATCGGCGTCGGTCAGTATCAGCACGATATCTCCGAGACACTGCTGGCCCGATCTCTCGGTGCTGTCGTCGAGGATGCTGTGAACGCGGTCGGTGTCGATGTCAACACCGCATCGGTTCCGTTGCTGTCCAGGGTCTCGGGAATCGCCGGTTCTCTGGCCGAGAGCATCGTGGCGCACCGAGACCAGAACGGGCCGTTCGTCAGCCGCAGTACCCTCAAGGACGTACCACGATTGGGCCCCAAGGCTTTCGAGCAGTGCGCCGGGTTCCTTCGTATCTCCGGCGGCGAGGATCCGCTCGACCGCTCGAGTGTGCACCCGGAGGCCTACCCCGTCGTACGACGCATCGTCGGCAAGGCAGGGATGGGAGTACGCGAGGTGATCGGGAACAGCACATTGCTGCGGAGCCTGAATCCGGCCGAGTTCGCCGACGAGAGATTCGGTCTGCCCACCGTCACCGACATCATTTCCGAGCTGGAGAAGCCGGGACGCGATCCCCGTCCGGAGTTCAAGACTGCCACCTTCGCGGCCGGGATCGAGAAGGTGGCCGATCTTGTGCCGGGCATGACGCTCGAAGGTGTCGTCACCAATGTCGCGGCGTTCGGTGCGTTCGTCGACGTCGGCGTGCATCAGGACGGACTCGTGCACGTCTCGGCGATGTCGCACAACTTCGTCAAGGATCCGCGCGAGGTCGTCAAGTCCGGGGACGTCGTACGGGTCAAGGTCATGGAGGTCGACATTCCCCGGCAGCGCATCGGGCTGAGTCTGCGGCTCGACGACGAGCCGGGAACTGCCGTCGGCAAGGACTCCCCGCGTGGACGGCAGAGTGATCGGCCTCGTGGGCAAGGGCGAGCAGGGGGCGGCAACGATGGCGGTCGCGGACGCGATGGCCGTCCCCAACGCGATCGGCGCGGCGGGCCTGCGCAGGCGGCACCGGCGGCCGGTTCCATGGCCGACGCACTGAGAAAAGCCGGATTCGGGAAATAGCCTGGACACCGGTCCGACGCGAATAGTCTTGACGGTGCCTGGGCTGTTCGCCCATTCGCCAGGAAGGGACGTGAGGCAGACGTGAGGTGGTTGCAGCACGGGGTCATCGATCACGGACGTCTGCCCCTGTTGTGCTTCCTGCTGGGATTGCTGCTGGGATTCCTGTTGATCCGGCTCAGTGTCAGGATGATTCGCGCCGACGTGAAGTGGTGGCCGGGCAACATCACGCCCGGCGGTCAACACATCCACCACGTCGTGTTCGGGATCGTGTTGATGTTGCTCGCGGGAATCGGTCTGATCGCGGTCTACGTCGACGGGTCCCAGTCGGCCGGGGCGATACTGGCGGCTGTGTTCGGTATCGGTGCCGCACTCGTCCTCGACGAGTTCGCGCTGATCTTCTACCTCCGCGACGTCTATTGGTCCGAGCAGGGCCGCACCTCGGTCGACGCGGTCTTCGCGGCCCTGGCCTTCACCGGACTGTTGCTGCTCGGCTTTCATCCGCTTGAGCTACTGAGCCCGGCGGACTTCCGAGCCGATCCCGATCCGTGGGTACGTGGAACCCTCGCGGCGCTGGCCGTCGTCAACCTCGCGCTGTGCGTCGTGGTGCTCCTCAAGGGCAAGATCTGGACCGGTTTGGTCGGGCTGTTCGTGCTGCCGATACTGGTGTTGGCCGCCATCAGACTGAGTCGACCGAGCGCGCCATGGGCTCGCTGGCGCTACACCGACAGGCCGAAGAAGATGGAGCGGGCGTTGCGGCGTGAGAAGCGCTGGCGCAGGCCGTTGATCCGGGCGAAGATCTATCTGCAGGACGCGATCGCAGGAAAGCCGAGCATCGTTCACGCGCGCGAGGCCACCGAGGACGAGTTGGCGCGCGTGGTGGTGCCGGCGCCGGTGGCGGCCGGGGCCGCTGCGACGAGGGCGGAGTCGATTTCTTCGAATGCGTGATGGTCTGGCACAATGGTCGGGTTGCCTCTAGCAGGCACGGACCTCACTCGGAGCACGAACCAGTCGAGCCGCCGAATCGGCGAGCCGCTCGGTTCCTCTACTCATGCGCAGAACGCAAGGATGGCACAACCGATGAACACTCTGGACTTTCTCGACAATCAGTCGCTGCGTGGCGACATTCCCGATTTCCGCCCCGGCGACACGCTGAACGTGCACGTCAAGGTAATCGAGGGCTCGAAGGAGCGCGTGCAGATCTTCAAGGGCGTCGTCATCCGGCGTCAGGGCGGTGGCGTTCGCGAGACGTTCACGGTTCGCAAGGTCTCCTTCGGCGTCGGCGTCGAGCGCACCTTCCCGGTGCACAGCCCCAACATCGCCCAGTTCGAGGTCCTCACCCGCGGCGACGTCCGTCGCGCCAAGCTCTACTACCTCCGCGATCTGCGTGGCAAGGCCGCCAAGATCAAGGAAAAGCGCTGACCGGTTCTTCCCGGCCACACAGATTCCCATCATGCCGCGTCGCCCATTCGGGCGGCGCGGCATGTTGCGTAATGTCCCGCGTGTTCGCGGCCTGCCGTCGTCGACGCGGCAGTCGGTGGGCTCGAATCGCCGGTGCACAGACCGTCCCGGCGCGCCGACGACGGTTCCGGCTAACCTGATCACGTGACGCAGTCCCCACAAGACCAGACCGATGAGCCCGACGACGAGTCTTCGCAGAAGACCCGTCGGGAGCGCAAGCCCCGATCGTTCTGGCGTGAGCTTCCGATCCTGATACTCGTAGCGCTGGTGTTGAGCTTCCTGCTGCAGACCTTCGTCGCCCGGGTGTACTTGATCCCGTCCGAATCGATGGAGCCGACGCTGCACGGTTGCGCGGGGTGCACCGGAGACCGCATCGTCGTCGAAAAGATCAGTTACCGGTTCGGCGACCCGAAGCCCGGCGATATCGTCGTCTTCCGCGGTCCGGATTCGTGGAACGACGAATTCGTCTCGCAACGATCGAACAACTCGGTGATACGCGGGGCCCAGGAGGTCGGCTCGTTGATCGGAGTCGTCGCCCCGGACGAGAACGACCTGGTCAAACGTGTCATCGCCACCGGTGGTCAAACGGTGGAATGCTGTGACGCCGAAGGGCGAGTGCTCGTCGACGGAAAGCCGTTGGACGAGCCGTACATTCAGATGGACTTCCCGTTCGATCCGGTCACGATGTCGTGTGACACCGAGCTGAAATCGGGACGTTGCTTCGACCCCGTCACCGTGCCGGAGGGCAACATCTGGGTGATGGGCGACAACAGAAGCAACTCGAGGGACTCGAGATATCACGTCACCGACGAGTACTCGGGGACCGTTCCCGTGGACAACGTGATCGGGAAAGCCGTCTTCATCGCGCTCCCGCCCTCGCGGACCGGCATCCTGCATTCTCCCGACATCCAGGGTCGATGACGGCGGCCTCCCGCCGCGCGCCGCGCGCCCGCGCAACGCTCAGTCGTTCCTCCTGGCCGCCGCGTCCGACCATTCGGAAGGCCGCAGGGCTGCGAACGATGGAGTCGGCGCTCGAACGCTCCGGTCTCGGTCCGGTCGCGGGAGTCGACGAAGCAGGTAGGGGAGCGTGTGCGGGCCCGCTGACGGTGGCTGCGTGCGTGCTCGGTGCGCGTGCACATGCGGCTCTCGCGGACCTGAACGACTCGAAGAAGTTGACCGAGCGTCGACGGGAGGATCTGTTTCCCAAGATCCAGACAATGGCGCTGGCATGGAGTGTGGTGTTCATCGACGCTGCCGAGGTGGACCGCATCGGCGTGCACGTGGCCAATATCGAAGGAATGCGACGCGCGGTTGCCGGGCTCGGTGTGAGCCCCGGGTACGTTCTCACCGACGGGTTCAGGGTGCCGGGTCTACCGGTTCCGTCGCTGCCGGTGATCGGGGGCGACGCGACTGCGGCGTGCATTGCCGCGGCGAGCGTGTTGGCGAAGGTCTCCCGAGACCGGTTGATGGTGCAGCTGGACGAGGAGATTCCGGGTTACGGATTCGCCGTGCACAAGGGGTACAGCACGCGTGCGCATTCGGCCGCCATGACCGCTCTCGGGCCGAGCAGAGAACACCGAATGTCGTACGCGAATGTAGCGGCGGCGGCAGCGGGCCCGGCGTCGGAGGTCTCGGATGGGGGCGTCGACGTCGTGGGGCGAATGGACTGCCGCGACGCCGGTGCGCGATGATTGCATTTCACGCCCGACTGGAGGATGAAAGAAACCGATGAGTGCCGAGGATCTCGAAAAGTACGAAACCGAGATGGAGCTCTCGCTGTATCGCGAGTACCGGGACATCGTAGGTCAGTTCAACTACGTCGTCGAAACCGAACGTCGATTCTATCTGGCGAACTCCGTCGAACTCATTCCGCACAACGCCGACGGTGAGATCTATTTCGAATTGCGGATGTCGGATTCCTGGGTGTGGGACATGTATCGCCCCGCCCGCTTCGTCAAACATGTCCGGGTGATCACGTTCAAGGACGTCAACATCGAAGAGCTGGACAAACCGGATCTCCGACTGCCGGAATAGATCGCCCGGCGGGGCGGAGCGGAGTGAGCAGCCCGCGACGACTCGCACGGCAGCGCGGCTTTCGGGCGCTGCGTGCCACCGATCCGCTCGGCCGGAAAAGCTGGACACCCGCCCAAATTGTTCCGGGTGTCCTGTTTCGGGCCCCGGGCCTTCCGAAAGTCTGCACCGGAAGCCGCAAGTGAATCGATTCTCGTAGTGAAATCAATTGTGCAACAATAGAATTCGATTAGAACAGGCAAATTCTCGAAAAGTTTCGGGATTTCCGGCTGGATATTCACTGATTCGACACGTCGTGAAACGTGTTCAGTTCTTTGCGCCGATAGGAGAATCGGTGGTAGAACTTGAATATCACATCCCCAAGACGTGTAAGAGGTAAGAGATGGCACGCAAGACGCTTGTGCAGATGATCGACGATGTCGACGGATCGGTTATCAAAGATGGGCAAGGTGAATCCATCGAATTCGGAATCGGCGGAAACCAGTACCGCATCGATTTGAATCTCAAACATGCGAACGAATTGCACGAACAGTTGGCTTTCTGGATCGAGCACGCCGAGAAGATTTCCGGTCGCCGCGCTCGGAAGGCCGGTGCTGCTTCGACGTCCGCTCGTGGCAAGGTCGACCTGCAGGACATTCGCGCCTGGGCACGCGAGAACGGGTACGAGGTCAGCGCGCGTGGTCGGATCAGCCAGGACGTACAAGCAGCCTACGAGGCCGCGCACTGATACTTCGGTAGCGACGAGCCATTCGTCGCCACCGGCACCACTGACAGGCCGCGCTGTGGCGTAGGTTCCTGTAGTCGAGCTCCGTCCGATGTGTGATTCCGGACGGAGCTTTGTGCATTTCCCAGGTGTTCTCGCCGGGCCGAGTCCCCCGTGCGAGCACTGACACGACGGTCCGACGAAACCGGCCACGCAACGTGGAAATTTCTCTCGTTGTTCCACAGCCGAGCGGTTGTCCACAGGGCAATCGCCGACCTGCATTTTCTGAGTTCCTCCTCGATTCGAGCGTGTCACCGTCGATCCGACCGAATCGGCCTGCGAGCGCGGCCGGAGAGTGGAGGAATATCGATATGGCGACCCATCAGCAACTCGGTGCGCGCGGGGAGGACATCGCGGTGCGCTATCTCGAGGGCATCGGGCTCGAGGTGGTAGAGCGCAATTGGCGGCATCGAACCGGTGAGCTGGACATCGTTGCGCGCGAGGGCGATACGGTGGTGTTCGTCGAAGTGAAGACGCGATCGGGAATCGGATACGGAACCCCTGCCGAGGCGGTGACGTATTCCAAGCAGACTCGAATACGGGGTCTGGCGCTGTATTGGCTTGCTCTGCAACAGGGGCCGTGGGTGCAGATCAGATTCGACGTCGTCGCGATCCTTGTCGGTCGCGACGACACTCCCCAGATCACGCACGTGCGGGCCGCGTTCTGATGCCGCTCGGACGAGCGCACTCGGTGGCGGTCAACGGTGTCGACGGTGTGCTGGTGGAGATCGAGGCCGATATCGGACAGGGCCTGCCCGGTACGCATCTGGTCGGTCTGCCCGATACCGCTCTGAACGAATCACGAGATCGCGTCAAAGCCGCGGTGAAGAACTCGGGCGGTACGTGGCCGGACAGTCGGGTGATTCTCGCGCTGTCACCTGCGACGCTTCCCAAGGGTGGCTCGGTGTACGACCTCGCGCTTGCCCTGTCGGTTCTCGATGCGGCCAAAGCGATTCCGCGCGGCAGTCTGTCCGAGACGGTGTTCATGGGCGAACTGGCGCTCGATGGCAGGTTACGGGCAGTGCGGGGGATTCTTCCCGCGGTGCTCGCGGTCAAGGGTGCGCGATGGAATCGGGTGGTCGTACCGAGGCAGTGTCTGCCCGAGGCAGGTCTGGTCGAGGGGATCGAGGTGTTGGGCGCGGGCTCGCTGACCGATGTGGTGGCCTGGCTTCGCGGCGAGCAGGCCCTGGAATCGCCGGTGCCGACCGAATGGCAGCAGGAACACTATCCGGACCTCAGTGACGTCGCCGGTCAGGCAGATGCGCGCTGGGCACTCGAAGTCGCCGCGGCAGGTGCGCATCACATCATGTTGACCGGTCCGCCGGGAATCGGGAAAACGATGCTGGCGCAACGCCTTCCCGGGATCCTTCCGCCGCTGACCGAGTCCGAGGCGCTGGAGGTGACGGCCATTCATTCGGTGGCGGGCCTGTTGACCACCGCGCGACCGCTCATCACATCGCCGCCGTTCATTGCGCCTCATCATTCGACGTCGGTGAGCGCGTTGGTCGGTGGTGGTACCGGGATGGCCAAGCCTGGTGCGGTCAGCCGAGCGCATCGCGGCGTCCTGTTCCTCGACGAGTGCGCCGAGATGAGTGTTCGGGTACTCGAGGCTTTGCGTACGCCGTTGGAGGACGGGGAGATTCGCATTGCCAGGCGAGACGGCGTCGCCAGGTATCCGGCGAGATTCCAATTGGTTCTCGCGGCGAATCCGTGTCCGTGTGCCCCGGCGAGGCAGGTCGATTGCGTGTGTGCACCGACGGTTCGGCGCAAGTATCTGGGAAAGCTCTCGGGGCCGCTTCTCGATCGTGTCGATCTGCGCATTCAGATGATGGGGGTGGCGACGGGGGCATTGGTCGACGAGGTGGGTGAG
>NZ_JABFAU010000011.1:297162-389484 GCF_017168335.1 Rhodococcus sp. KRD162
ACCGGGGCCAGGGATGCCGCCGCGCAGCGGTGGCAGGAATTCGGTTGGAGAACCAATGCAGAGGTTCCAGGACCGGCTCTGCGGCAACGATTTCGGCTGGCTCGTTCGGCCCTGGCACCGGTCGAGCGTGCGTTGCGCAACGGATCGTTGACCGCGCGAGGGGCGGATCGGGCGATTCGGGTGGCGTGGACGTTGAACGATCTCGCGGGCGGCACCGTTCCCGGTGCCGACGAGGTGGGGGCGGCACTGGATTTCCGTGACAGGGGAGTGGCATGAGCGGGAGTGGCATGAGCGACGACGAACGCAGACTCGCGTGGGCGTATCTGTCTCGGGTGGCGCAAGGTCCGCATCGGCCGTTGTTCGACCACGCCGCTGAGCACGGCCCGCAGTCGGCGGCCGCGGCGGTGCGATCAGGTGGTCTGGGCGAGCGGCTCGAGGTGCGGGCCCATATCGACACCGCCGCAGCTGATCTCGATCACATTGCTGCATTGGGCGGCCGGTTGGTCACGCCCGATGACGACGAGTGGCCGGCCTGGCGTTTCCTCGGCTTCGATGGGTCCGGTGTGACCGCAGCGGTCGATACCTGTCCACCGCTTGCGTTGTGGGTGTTGGGAAGCGCTCCCGTGGCAGCGGTCACCGAACGCTCGGTGTCCGTCGTGGGTACTCGGGCATCGAGTCCCTACGGTGATCATGTGACGGCGGAGATATCTGCTGACCTGGCGCTCGATGGCTGGACGATCATTTCCGGCGCGGCCTTCGGGATCGATGCCGCGGCGCATCGGGCGGCGCTCGGGGTGGAGGGCACGACGATGGCGGTGCTCGCCTGTGGCGTGGACCGGGCCTATCCGGCGGGCCACTCCCGACTGCTGCGCCAGATCGCAACTCGCGGGCTTGTTCTGAGCGAATATGCGCCGGGTACCACCCCGGCGAAGCATCGATTCCTGGCCCGCAACAGACTCGTCGCGGCGCTCGGGTCGGCAGTGGTGGTGGTGGAGGCCGGGTGGCGCAGTGGAGCTCGCAATACCGCGGCGTGGGCCGCAAAGCTGGGGCGGCCGGTGCTGGCGGTGCCGGGGCCGGTCACCTCGCCCACCTCCACCGGGTGCCATCGCATGATTCGTGACAGTGAGGCGATTCTGGTGACGAGTTCGCACGACGTGGTCGCCGAGGCAGGGCCTCTCGGCTCGCCCGAGGAGTCGCGGCCCGAACTGTTTCGTGACACCGATGCCTTGTCCGAGACCGCATTGATGATCTACGACGCGTTGCCGTCGGCGGGATCATTGTCATCTCGTGAGTTGTCCGAGCATTCCGGTGTGCCGCTGAACAAGGTGCGCGCAGCCCTGCCGGTGCTGGAGGTGGATGGCTTCGTGGCGAGCGACGAGACCGGGTGGTTTCGGGTGGTGCGAGGCTGAACGTGCTGCGTCGTGAGCCCCGAAGGTAGGGTGTTAGGTAATGCTTAGTCGATGCAGCGGGCATCGGCGTCATGTGCTCGAAGAAGGGTCAGAAGTGCCACGCAAGAAAACCACCCTGTCCGTCCTGCGGACCGAAGCGCTCACTCCGCACATGCATCGGGTGTATCTCGGCGGTGCGAATTTCGACGATTTCGACGCGATCGATCAGACCGACGCCTACGTCAAACTCTTCCTCGGTACCGAGGAAGAACCGATCATGCGGACGTACACGGTGCGCTCGGTCGACACCGTCGCGCGTGAGATTGCCATCGACTTCGTGGTGCACGGCGACGAGGGTGTCGCCGGGCCGTGGGCAACCCAAGCGAAACCCGGCGACGAGATGTCGTTCTTCGGGCCCTCCGGTGGGTACGCCCCGCGCGCCGACGCAGACTGGCATCTGTTCGCAGGCGACGAGTCGGCGATTCCGGCGATCTCGGCCGCCGTCGAGGCGCTACCGGAAGACGCCATCGCCAAGGTCTTCATCGAAGTTGCCGACCGCCACGACGAGATCTACATGGAGACACTCGCAGTCGTGGACGTCACCTGGATTCACCGGGGCGCAGCCTCGAACGAGATCGACGACGATCACGCGGGAGACAACGCACCCCTGATCGCCGCCGTGAAGAACACCGAATGGTTGCCGGGGCAGGCCCAGGTCTTCGTCCACGGTGAAGCTCAGGCAGTCATGCACAACATCCGGCCGTACATCCGCAAAGAGCGCGGGGTCGCCGCCGAGTGGGCGTCGATCTCCGGCTACTGGCGGAGAGGCCGAACCGAGGAAACGTTCCGGGTATGGAAGCGCGAACTCGCGCAGGCCGAAAGCGGAGTCGACGCCTGAACCGGCACCGCGCCGTCGTGTTCGGCGTGTCCGGTTGTGGTGCCGCCCACGAGCCCGCAAGCTGAGCCGATGACCGATTCGCTGCCGCCGCACCTCGGCATCCACGTCGAAGAGTTCGCCGAGCATCTTCGTCTCGGTCGGGAGCGTTCGGAGCACACGATTCGCGCCTACGTGAGCGATGTTCGATCCCTGCTCGCACACCTGGCGGCCTCGTCACCGGAGGCGACGATCGGCGATCTCGACCTCCGCACGGTGCGCTCCTGGTTGGCGGGGTACTCGGCAGCGGGTTCGGCCCGGACATCCATGGCCAGGAGAACCTCCTCGGCGCGCACCTTCGGCAAGTGGCTCGAGCGGGTGGGAGCGGTGGAGATCGGGCCCACGGAACGCCTGGCAGCACCCTCCAGCCACCGCACGCTGCCCGGTGTTCTTCGCCACAATCAGGCGGCTCAGGCGTTGGCCGCGGCCGAGTCGGGTGCGGCCGAGCTCGATCCCATCGCCCTGCGAGACCGACTGATCGTCGAGCTTCTGTACGCGACCGGAGTGCGCGTCGGAGAACTGTGCGGCCTGGACATCGACGACGTGGACACCGACCGCCGCCTGGTTCGAGTGGTGGGCAAAGGCAACAAGGAACGATCTGCGCCGTTCGGTGCGCCTGCGCTGCAGGCGCTCGAGAAGTGGCTGGCCAGCGGAAGGCCTGCCTTGGCGAGTGATCGCTCCGGCCCTGCACTGTTGCTGGGTCGTCGAGGTGGCCGACTCGACCAGCGGCAGGCCAGGTCCGCTGTGCACGCGGTGCTCGACACCGTCCCAGGAGCGCCCAGTCTCGGTCCACACGGCCTACGGCACACGGCGGCAACCCACCTGCTCGAGGGCGGTGCCGATCTGCGGGTGGTGCAGGAGTTGCTCGGCCACGCCTCTCTGGCGACCACCCAGATCTACACACACGTGTCGGTGGAACGGTTGCGCGCAGTCCACGATCAGGCTCATCCTCGGGCGTGAGCCGAGCGTCTGCGGCGCTAGGTTTGGTAGCGTCGTTTCAGACGCACTACATCGAAAACGGGGGACCGTGGACCGCGACCGACCACAAGGCACTTCGGAGCCGTGGTCGATGCATGTCGGTCGAGGCTTTGCCGCCGAGCGCCAGGATTCGGCCGATCGGACCGACCGGACTCGTGACAACGACGGTGGGCCCACATCCTCGGAACCGACTCCGCCACCCCGGTCGGTACCCCGGCAGCCTCCGCCCTGGCAGACGCCGGATTCCCTCGACCGGCGAATCGCTCCGCCCCGATACAACCCACCGGTACCGGTTCAGCCGGTACCGCCACCCGCGCAGTCCGATCGCTACCAGCCCGATCCGAACGCCCAGGAGTTTCCGGCAGCATCGGGTCCCTGGTCGCAGCAGCCGTGGGCAGGTGCACCCAACGCGTATCGACCGAACAGCCAGGACCTGGGCGCGGACTCGCTCCTCAAACGTCCCAAGCGCGCATCGAGCTCCGGCTGGCGACGAAGCGTGCACCGTCTCACCGGCGGCGTCATCAATCCAGGTGAGTCGACCGCCGAGGAGCGGTACCGAAATCAGGTGGAACGCATCCGTCAGCCTGTGCTGGGCGACTACCGGATCGCGTTTCTCTCACTCAAAGGTGGTGTGGGCAAGACGACCACCACCCTCGGCCTCGGCTCGACGTTCGCGTCGCTGCGGGGCGATTGCGTGATCGCCGTGGACGCAAACCCCGATTTCGGCACGCTCGGAGAGCGAGTTCCGCGGCAGACGTCCTCCACCGTGCGCGATCTGCTGGCCGCGGCGCCGAACATTCGTCGGTACTCCGACATCCGCGAACACACCTCGCAGGCACCGAGCCGTCTCGAAGTGTTGGCCGGAGAGCGTGATCCCGCGGCATCGGAGATGTTCGGTGAAGAAGATTATCGAGCCGTCATCGAGATGCTGCAGGTGTACTACAACCTCATCTTGACCGACTGCGGCACCGGCATCATGCACTCGGCGATGAACGGGGTGCTGCAACTGGCCAATGCGCTCGTACTGGTCAGCTCTCCGGCGGTCGACGGCGCTCGCAGTGCAGCGGCGACGCTGGACTGGCTCGAGCTGCACGGCTACGGCCACCTGGTCGAGCGAACAGTGGTCGTCATCAGCTCGGTTCGCCCCGGCTCGTCCGCGGTGGACATGAATTTGCTCCAGCAGCACTTCCTCGAGCGCTGCCGCGCCGTGCACGTCATACCGTTCGACGAGCATCTGGCCGAGGGAGCCGTCGTGGATCTCGATCTCCTGCGCCCCCAGACGCGTAATGCATTCGTCGAGCTCGCCGCCATGGTGGCCGACGACTTTCCCGCAGCGGCGGGCAGGCACTCGGGGGCGCGCCGCTGACGATCCTCGGCGCTCGAATCTCAGCCGTGGGGTGTGTCGAGGGGCTTCAACCTGATGGGATGCCCGCGTATGAGCGCCGTCGGATCGAGGTAGTCGCGACCGCGTCTGATGCCCCAGTGCACGCAGGTCGACGTGCAACTTCCGTGGCCTGACTGCACGAAGCCCACGACCGTCCCTCGCCGAACCCGTGTCCCGGCGGTGACCGAGGCCGACACGGGTTCGTAGGTCGAACGCAGTCCACCCGGATGATCCACCGATACGACGGGCTTGCCCGCCACCGAACCGGCGAAGACCACCGTGCCGTCGGCGACGGCCAGTACCGGTTCACCCTCACCTGCGGCGAGGTCGACACCGCGGTGGCCGGGTAGCCAATCGTGCTCCGGACGATCGAACGGGGTGAGGACCTGCGGCTTCGGCCGAAGTGGCCAGTCGAATGCGCCGGGTGCCGCCGACGCGACCGGCGTCGAGAGCGCGATGGCGGCCACCACACACACCGTCAGTGTCCGAACTGTCAGCGTGCGAACTGTCAGTGTCCGAATTATCGTGGGGATCGTCACCCGAGAACCATCTCTCGAATCCGGGTACGGAAACGAACATGCAGTCCGAGTGTGGACGAGAAAATTCTTCGTCCACAGGCATCGGAATCTCTTGACAGTCGGGCCTGGTTATGACGGGGGCCGCGGCAGGTCTACAATCGTCCATGCGACCTGTGCACGCACGGGTCGACTTCGCGCGTCCGCGTCATCGTATCGACTGCTTCGGCAGAACACCGACACGAGAACCGGTTGCCGGCGGTCCTTTGGAATCTTCGTGATTCGAATGGTCCGGCAACTACAGCGGGCGCCAGGGCAGAGGTCACCGACACTCTGCGTCAACCGCACCATCGAAAGAGAGTTCTTCAGCCATGGCTGTAGTAACAATGAAGCAGCTGCTCGACAGCGGCACACACTTCGGACACCAGACCCGTCGCTGGAACCCGAAGATGAAGCGATTCATCTTCACCGACCGCAACGGCATCTACATCATCGACTTGCAGCAGACTCTGACCTTCATCGACAAGGCCTACGAGTTCGTCAAGGAAACTGTCGCCCACGGTGGCACGGTTCTGTTCGTCGGCACCAAGAAGCAGGCCCAGGAGTCCATCGCCGCTGAGGCGACTCGCGTGGGTATGCCCTACGTGAACCAGCGCTGGCTCGGTGGCATGCTCACCAACTTCCAGACGGTCCACAAGCGTCTGCTTCGCCTCAAGGAGCTCGAGGCAATGGAGCAGACCGGTGGCTTCGAGGGACGCACCAAGAAGGAAATCCTCATGCTCACGCGTGAGATGACCAAGCTGGACCGCACCCTCGGTGGTATCCGGGACATGGCCAAGGTTCCGTCGGCCATCTGGATCGTCGACACCAACAAAGAGCACATCGCCGTCGGCGAGGCACGCAAGCTGAAGATCCCGGTGATCGCGATCCTCGACACCAACTGCGATCCCGACGTGGTCGACTACCCGATCCCGGGCAACGACGATGCGATCCGTTCCGCAGCGCTGCTGACCAAGGTCGTCGCATCCGCAGTGGCCGAGGGCGTGCAGGCGCGTGCAGGCCAGAACACCGCATCCGACGCCAAGCCCGAGGTCGGCGCAGGCGAGCCCCTCGCCGAGTGGGAGCTCGAGCAGCTCGCGCAGGCATCGCCTGCAGCAGAGGCTCCCGCCGAGGCTCCGGCAGCAGAGGCTCCCGCAGCCGACGCACCGGCAGCAGAGGAAGCACCGGCCGCTCAGTCTTGATCGAATTCGGTCCCGGTTCACCCTCAGGGGTGGGCCGGGGCCGCTTCGGTCTGTCAGGGTTGTCGTCGGTTCGGCTCCGCAAGAGCCAGTCGACCGTGCCCTGAGAACAGCATTTCGTCAACGTCCGTACCCAGCATTTGAGGAGGCTCGCCCAAGATGGCGAACTACACTGCCGCCGACGTCAAGCGGCTCCGCGAGCTCACCGGCTCCGGAATGATGGACTGCAAGAACGCGCTCGCCGAGAACGACGGCGACTTCGACAAGGCCGTCGAGTACCTGCGCATCAAGGGTGCCAAGGACGTCGGCAAGCGCGCAGAGCGCAGCACCGCCGAGGGCCTCGTCGTCGCCGAGGGTGGAGTGCTCGTCGAGATCAACTCCGAGACCGACTTCGTGGCCAAGAACGACGAGTTCCAGACGTTCGCGGCCGCAGTGGTGGCGACGGCTGCAGCAGGCAAGCCTGCCGATGTCGATGCGCTGAAGGCACTCGATATGAACGGCACGACTGTCGACACGGCTCTCAACGAGTTGTCGGCGAAGATCGGTGAGAAGCTCGAAATTCGCCGCGTCGCGTCCTACGACGGCAACACGGCAACGTACCTGCACAAGCGCAGCGCGGATCTGCCGCCTGCCGTCGGTGTTCTGGTCGAGTACACCGGTGACGGCGAGGCCGCCGGCGACGCTGCGCGCGGTGCCGCGATGCAGATCGCAGCACTCAAGGCCAAGTACGTCACGCGTGAGGAGGTCCCCGAGGATCTCGTCGCTGCCGAGCGTCGCATTGCCGAAGAGACTGCTCGTGAAGAGGGCAAGCCGGAGCAGGCACTGCCGAAGATCGTCGAAGGACGCGTCAACGGATTCTTCAAGGATGTCGTTCTCACCGAGCAGAAGTCGGTGCAGGACGGAAACAAGACCGTCAAGGCCATCCTGGACGAGGCAGGCGTGACGATCACGCGCTTCTCTCGTTTCGAGGTCGGCGCAAGCTAGTCTGCGCACCACTCGGTCGAGGCGATGCCGTTCATTCGATTCCATCGAGTGGGCGGCATCACTCGTGTGTGGGCGACGTTCGGTTGGACGTCGGAGCCCTGTCCACTACTCCGACCTCGATAGGGCAGGATGATCGTTGAAGTTAGCCGTAGTGTTCGACGAGTACCGAGGAGAGCTATGACCGATCCGGCCCCTGACCGTCCCGGGTTCCGACGCGTGATGCTCAAACTGGGTGGGGAGATGTTCGGAGGCGGCCAGGTCGGCCTCGATCCGGATGTCGTGAACAACGTGGCAGAACAGATCGCCGAGGTCGTGGCCACCGGAGCGCAGGTCGCCGTGGTGATCGGTGGCGGCAACTTCTTCCGGGGTGCCGAACTGCAGCAGCGCGGAATGGACAGGTCGCGTTCGGACTACATGGGCATGCTCGGCACCGTCATGAATTGCCTTGCCTTGCAAGACTTCCTGGAGAAGCAGGGTGTTGCCACCAGGGTTCAGACCGCGATAACCATGGGGCAGGTCGCAGAGCCGTACCTCCCGCTTCGGGCACGGCGACACCTGGAGAAGGGTCGCGTGGTGATCTTCGGAGCCGGGATGGGTATGCCGTACTTCTCCACCGACACCACCGCTGCGCAGCGCGCGCTCGAAATCGGTGCCGAGGTGTTGCTGATGGCCAAAGCCGTCGACGGCGTCTACTCGGCCGACCCTCGGGAGGACCCCGACGCCACGATGTTCGACACCATCACCCATCGCGAGGCCATCGAGCAGGGACTGAAAGTGGCCGACGCGACCGCCTTCAGCCTGTGCATGGACAACGAGATGCCGATGCTGGTGTTCAATTTGCTGATCCAGGGAAATATCGCCCGCGCAGTGGCCGGCGAGAAGATCGGAACGCTGGTCACATCGTGACTGTCACCGACAGTGGCGCGGACGAATCGAAGACGAAGACGATGGAGGACAGACCGTGATTGACGAAGCTCTCTTCGATGCCGAAGAGAAGATGGAAAAAGCCGTATCGGTTGCTCGCGACGATCTGTCCTCGATTCGCACCGGACGTGCCAACCCCGGAATGTTCTCGCGCATCGTGATCGAGTACTACGGAGCGCCGACGCCGATCACGCAGCTGGCCAGCATCAGCGTCCCCGAAGCTCGGATGGTCGTCATCAAGCCCTACGAGTCCAATCAGCTCGGACCGATCGAAACCGCCATTCGCAACTCCGATCTCGGGGTCAATCCCACCAACGACGGAAACCTGATTCGCGTCGGCGTGCCGCAGCTGACCGAGGAGCGTCGCCGCGAGTTCGTCAAGCAGGCCAAAGGCAAGGGCGAGGATGCCAAGGTGTCCATTCGCAACGTCCGCCGCAAGACGATGGAAGAGCTCAAGCGGATTCAGAAGGACGGGGAAGCCGGCGAGGACGAAGTCGTCCGCGCCGAGAACGAGCTCGACAAGACGACCGCCAAGTACACCGCGTCCGTGGACGAACTCGTCAAGCGCAAAGAGGGCGAGCTGATGGAGGTCTGACCTTCCGGAAGCTGACTGCTTTCACGACAGAAGACGATGAATTCCGAGGAGTTGACGACAGTGGTGGGTCCGGATCGGCAGGAGGGCAGCGGTACTCCCGCTGCTCCATCCGGGGTCGCTGCCGCGAAGTCCGCAGGCAAAGCAGGCCGCAATCTGCCCGCCGCGATCGGTGTCGGCGGGAGTCTGGGAATCGGCCTGATCCTGGTCCTCGTGTTCGTTCCGCTGGTCTGGATCGGTGTGGTGGCCGTGGCGTTGGCCGTCGCCACCTACGAGGTGTCCAAGCGACTACGCGAAGGCGGCGTGCTCGTACCCCGCATCCCACTGATCCTCGGTGGGCAGGCGATGATCTGGCTCGGCTGGCCGTTCGGTGCCGTCGGTGTGCTCAGCGCTGCCGTGGGCACCGTCTTGGTCTGTATGGTGTGGCTCCTGCTGAGGCAGGGTTTCGGTGCGGCTCCGAAAAATTACCTCGAGGAACTGTCGGTCACCGTCCTCGTGGCGTGCTGGCTGCCACTGCTGGCCTCCTTCGCGGTGCTGATGGTGCTCCAGGACAACGGAGCCGGCCGCATCCTGGTGTTCGTCATCGGCGTGGTGTGCTCCGACGTCGGCGGATACATCGCAGGCGTGCTGTTCGGAAAGCACCCGATGGCACCGGCGATCAGCCCGAAGAAGTCATGGGAGGGTCTGGTCGGTTCGTTGATCTTCTGCGTCATCGGATGCCTGCTGACGGTGACGCTCATTCTCGAGGCCAACTCGATGATCGGCGTTCTGCTCGGGGTGGTACTGGTGGTGACCGGCACACTGGGTGACCTGATCGAGTCGCAGGTCAAAAGGGATCTTCGGATCAAGGACATGGGCACTTTGCTACCCGGGCACGGCGGCATCATGGACCGACTGGACTCGCTGTTGCCCTCGGCGTTCGTCGCCTGGCTCGTCTTCACCGTGCTGCTCTGAGCCGAGTACGACGCCATGCACCGTGCTCGTAGCGGGGTGATTCCCAGTCCGAACATCTGGCACTGGCCGCACGTGTACGAGGCGGAGAATCGCGCTCAGGACGTGGACGGCGCACTGTTCGAGGCGATCCGCTCGGTTGCCGACTGGACTTCGAAGACGGTCGTCGACATCGGCTGCGGAAGTGGATTTCATCTCCCGATCTTCGCTGCTGCGGCCGAGCGGGTCATCGGTATCGAGCCGCACGAGCCGCTGGCCGCCGCGGCGCGGACGCGGGTGGCCGGTTTGTCGAACGTCGATGTGAGGGCCGCGCAGGCCGACTCACTCCCGATGGGAGACGGAACGGTCGATCTCGTTCATGCCCGCACCGCGTATTTCTTCGGGCCCGGTTGCGGCCCGGGAATCACCGAGGCCATGCGAGTTCTCGTGCCCGGTGGTGCGTTGGTAGTGATAGATCTCGATGCGACGGCCTCGCCGTACGGCGATTGGATGCGCGCCGATCTACCGCACTACGACCCGGCGGCCGTCGAGGCATTCTTCTCGGTGCAAGGATTCGACATCACCCGGGTGGACACGAGGTGGTCGTTTCCGAATCGAGCCGTCCTCCGCGAGGTGCTGGCAATCGAGTTCGGGCCCCGGGTTGCGAGGGATGCGATCAGGGCGGTAGAGGGCGTCTCGTTCGACGTCCGTTACCGAGTGCACGTGCGCCGTAAACCGACTGGAATCGAGTTGCGTTGAGCCCGAGAGCAAGCAGGCCGACACGCAGTGGAATGCGGGTCGGCCTGGTGGACGGTCAGGATGCGGGAGAAATCCCGAACACCTCGGCCGAGTCGTTGATCCCGAGTGCCTTGGCCAGCCGCGGCAGATCACTGCCGTCCTTGACGTGGGCACCGTCGGCACCGAGAGCCTCGATCACCTCGTGCGCCCAGGACACGTCGCTGGGGGACGGGGCGAGCTCACGATTGACGATGGCGGCCTGATGGGTATGCATGCACAGCTTGCCCGTCATGCCCATCGACACCGTCAGTGCTGCATCTCGACCGAGGACGCTCTCGTTGGAGTTCAGCGTCGGTCCGTCGATCGGACCGGGCAGACGCCCTGCCCGCGAGGAGACGACCAGGCGCGAACGTGGGTATGCCATGGCAAGTGGTTCGTCGCTCATGCCGGTGTCGCGGCGGAAATCGCCGCTGCCGAAGGCGAGTCGGAAGGTCGACTCCGCGCGGGCGATCTCGGTTGCCGCTTCCAGCCCCATCGCCGATTCCACCAGGGCGAGGATCGGAGTGCCGGGTGCGAGGCGGGCAGCTGTGGCCTCGACCTGGCCGCCGCTTTCGGTCTTGGCGAGCATGACGCCCACGAGTCCTGGCATTCCCGACAGGGCCGCGAGGTCGTCTGCCCAGTACGGGGTCGTCGCGTCGTTGATGCGGACCCACGCGGAGTTGCCCTCGCCGAGCCACTGCAGGACGGACTCACGTGCTGCGGGCTTCTTGGCCGGGGCGACGGCGTCTTCGATGTCGAGAATGACTGCATCGACTCCGGACGTCGCGGCGTCGCTGAATGTCTCGGGCTTGGTTCCGGGGACCAGTAGCCACGACCGCGCGCGGTCTGGGGCGATGCCGGATGCCACTGGTGTCTCCATGAAAGTTGTCACGTCGTGCTCCTCGGGTGAAGTGGGGGCAACACCAGCCTGATCGATTCAGTGACGAGACGCCAGATTCCGTACATAGTGTTCACAAATCGTGAGGATATTTCTTGTTCGCTGCCCGAACCGGCACCGAAGAGTCCAAGCCTGTCAGACCGACGACATCACCAGCGCCCATGATCGTGGCCGGCAGCGTCGGTGTCCGAATCCTCGGTTCGTGCGCATGTCGGTGCGGGATTGCGCGCGCATACGAACTCGTGGCGACTGCCCACCGGCCGCACATCCGACAACCGCGAATAGGACTGCGACGCGAACGGGTGGACAATGGCGGAATGATGTTCGACAGGCAGGAAGGACTGTGGGTGACGTATGAGTGAAGCGGTCGACGCAACGGACGCGTCGGCGGAGCAGAAGAGGCCGAATCTTCCCTTGGTCTTCACCGCGCCGCGTCGCGGCATGCCCTCGCGCCATCTTGCCGACCTCGACAGGGAAGGTCTGCGGGAGGCAGTGAAAGTACTCGGCCTGCCGGCGTTCCGCGCCGATCAGCTGGCCCGGCACTACTATGCGCGCCTCGAAGCCGACACCACGAAGATGACCGATCTGCCGGCCGACGTGCGCGAGAAGGTGGGGGCCGATCTCTTCCCCACGCTGCTCACTGCCATCAACCATCTGGCGTGTGACGACGGTGACACCCGCAAGACGCTGTGGAAGGCGAACGACGGGACGTTGCTCGAGAGTGTCCTGATGCGATACCCGGGCAGGGCGACGCTGTGCATCTCGAGTCAGGCCGGTTGCGGAATGGCCTGCCCGTTCTGCGCGACCGGTCAGGCGGGCCTGCAGCGAAACCTCTCGACGGCCGAGATCGTGGATCAAGTTCGGTCCGCGGCAGCGGATTTGCGCGACGGAGCGGTACCGGGCGGTGAGGGCCGGCTCTCGAACGTGGTGTTCATGGGTATGGGCGAGCCGCTGGCCAACTACAAACGCGTCGTCTCGGCGGTCCGAAAGATCGTCTCGCCCGCACCCGACGGGCTCGGTCTGTCCCAGCGATCGGTGACGGTGTCGACGGTCGGTTTGGCTCCGGCCATACGCAAGTTGGCCGACGAGGGACTGTCGGTGACGCTGGCGGTGTCGTTGCACACGCCCGACGACGAGCTGCGCGATACGTTGGTGCCGGTGAACAACCGGTGGTCGGTGGCGGAGGTGCTGTCGGCTGCTCGGTACTACGCCGATCAGACAGGTCGACGCGTGTCGATCGAGTACGCGATGATCCGCGATGTGAACGATCAGCCGTGGCGAGCGGACATGCTGGGCAAGAAGTTGCACAAGGCACTCGGGTCACGGGTTCATGTGAACCTCATCCCGCTCAATCCGACTCCGGGCAGCGAATGGGATGCCAGCCCGAAGCCGGTGGAGCGAGAATTCGTGCGACGGGTGATCGCGCAGGGTGTGTCCTGCACCGTCCGGGATACTCGTGGCCAGGAGATAGCGGCGGCCTGCGGCCAGCTGGCCGCCGAGAACTGATCGGTTGTCAGCGAGGCTTGCGTCGGACGATCACGTCGCGAACGACCAGGCCGACCAGGGCTGCGGCGAATCCGACCAGCCACAGATCTTCGACCCTGCCCTCGTGGTTTCCGATGGTCAGCAACAGTAGAAATACTGCGACGACGACGGCGGCGATGCGCATGGCCTTGTTCGATTCGCCGCTCCAGCCCCACTCGGCGGACGGTACCTCGGGCACCTCGTGCCGCGTATCGACGACCGGGTCGTACGAAGCGGATTCCAGTTCGGTATTTGCCACCGGTCGGTCCTCTCGGGTGATGAATTCTCGAAATCGTCCTGCACGAGGCGTCGAGGCTGCCGCGTTCGGTCAATATTGGCATACGACCGCCCGTCGTAGCCATCAGGGCTGCGCTCACCGGGCGCGGGTGTCGACTTCGGTGAGAGACTGCCTCGGTGACGTCCGAACGCCTTCCGCACCCACTGACCCGGTTTCCGCTGAGCTACCCCCGTGACATGGTCGGCTACGGGCGGACTCCGCCGGACGCACAGTGGCCCGGTGGGGCGAACATCGCCGTGCAGTTCGTCCTCAACTACGAGGAGGGCGCGGAGAACAACGTGCTCGACGGCGACACCAAATCCGAGACGTTCCTGTCGGAAATGATCGGGGCGCAGGCGTTTCCGAACCGACACATGAGCATGGAATCGCTGTACGAGTACGGTTCACGCGCCGGCGTGTGGCGGGTACTGCGGGCCTTCGAGAAACGGGATCTACCCCTGACGGTCTTCGCCGTGGCCAAGGCCATGGAACGAAATCCGGAAGTAGTTGCCGCTCTGCTGGAGCTGGACCACGAGATCGCGTGCCATGGACTGCGGTGGCTGTCCTATCAGCAGATCGACGAGAACGTCGAGCGCGAACACATGGCCGAGGCCGTGGCCATTCTGCGGGATCTCACCGGTTCGGCACCGCGGGGTTGGTACACCGGCCGCGACTCACCCAATACTCGGTCACTCGTCGTCGAGCACGGCGGATTCGTCTACGACTCCGATTCCTACGCCGACGATCTGCCCTACTGGACGACGGTGTCCACAGGGAGTGAGACGAGGGATCACCTGGTGGTGCCGTACACCCTCGACACCAACGACATGCGTTTCGCTTCGCCGGGCGGATTCTCCACCGGCGACGAGTTCTATGCGCATCTGCGCGACGCATTCGACGTGCTCTACGCCGAGGGCGCGAACGGCAGTCCCAAGATGCTCTCGGTCGGCCTGCACTGCAGGCTGGTCGGCAGGCCGGCTCGGGTGGCAGCCCTCGAGCGCTTTCTCGATCACGTGCAATCGCACGAGAAGGTCTGGGTCGCCAAGCGCATCGACATCGCCGAGCACTGGCGCGCGGTACATCCCCCCGGCTCCTGACTCAACGAGCAGAACGGCACGCCGATTCCAACGCGGCGAAGTACCTGTCGGTGATCAGCGCCTGTACCCGCCTGCCCACGGGACCGCCCAGTGTGGTGAACCAGCGTCCCGGACGCGAGAACGCAGAGATGTGCGCGGTGACGATGCCGTCGGCAGGGGAGTAGTCGATGTGGAAGAGCTCCTCGCCCGCCTCGGGATGGCCGTCGAGCGTGCCGTAGGCGAAGCCCTGACGGTTGGCCTCGTCGATGACGTACACCACGCGGCACGGGCTTTGGATCGGGCCGAGGGTGAGTACGACCACTGCGTCGGGGATCGCGGTGTCGGCACTGGGATGAACCCTCAGCCCGGCCCCGCGATGCATGTCCCACTGCATCAGCGCATCGGCTGCCGCCCCGTATTCGTCGAGCCCGGCCCCGATCACCTGCGATCTGGTGAGGTGGTGGTAGTCGGCTGGAAAGGTCCCTTCGCTCGCTCCCACATCGGCGTAGTTGAACGAGGTCGTGCGGTACTTCGAGACGTCCATGCCCTCCAGCGTGCCAGTACCGGTGAAGCGCATAGGGGTTTCTCAGACTCGGTAGGCAACAATGGACCCGTGCCAGACCATCGTGAGCGAACGACCACCGCGGACCGTCCCGACCCGATTCGCGTGCTGCTGTTGGGGAGCACCGGTTCGATCGGAACCCAAGCACTCGACGTCATCGCAGCCAACCCCGACCGATTCGTCGTGGTCGGTCTCGCCGCAGGCGGACGCAACATCGATCTGCTCCGGCGTCAGATCGCCGAGACCGGAGTCGAGCGGGTTGCCGTGGCCGACTCCGACGCCGCGGCCGAGCTCGGCCTGCCCGGGGTGCTCAGCGGTCCGCGTGCGGTGACCGAGCTCGTCGAGTCGACGCCTGCCGACGTCGTGCTCAACGCTTTGGTGGGCTCGCTCGGTCTGGAGCCGACTCTGGCCGCTCTGCAGACCGGCGCTCGGCTGGCGCTGGCCAACAAGGAGTCGCTGGTGGCAGGCGGCGATCTCGTTCTCGCCGCGGCCGCTCCCGGGCAGATCGTGCCGGTCGACTCCGAACACTCGGCATTGGCGCAGTGCCTGCGTGGTGGACACCGTAGCGAGGTGGATCGACTGATCCTGACCGCCTCGGGAGGACCGTTTCGCGGGTGGAGCGAGGAAGAACTGACATCGGTCACCCCGGAGCAGGCGGCCGCGCATCCCACCTGGTCGATGGGTCAGATGAACACGCTGAACTCGGCGACACTGGTCAACAAGGGCCTCGAATTGATCGAAGCGCACCTGCTTTTCGGGGTGCCGTACGAGAAGATCGACGTCACCGTCCACCGGCAGTCCATCGTCCACTCGATGGTCACGTTCGTCGACGGCTCGACGATCGCTCAGGCCAGCCCGCCGGATATGAAGTTGCCGATCGGGCTCGCACTCGGGTGGCCCGATCGAGTCCCGAACGTGGCACGCGCACTCGACTTCACCATGGCATTCTCCTGGGATTTCGAGCCGCTGGACGATCGAGTGTTTCCGGCGGTGCAATTGGCCCGCGAGGCAGGAATCCTCGGCGGTTGCATGACAGCGGTGTACAACGCGTCCAACGAAATCGCGGCCGAGGCCTTTCTGGGCGGGCACATCGAATTCCCCCAGATCGTGCAGACGGTGCGCGCGGTGGTCGATGACGGTAGCGGGGACTGGTCGGCGGCCCCGACTACCGTGGACGACGTTCTGGCTGCGGATTCCTGGGCTCGCGCACGTGCGCGTGAGCTCCTGAAGAAGAAGGGTCTCTGACTCATATGGCGTTCGCAATAGGTGTCGTGCTGTTCGCCGTCGGTATCGGCGTGTCGATCGCGCTGCACGAGGCGGGACACATGTGGACCGCGAAAGCGCTCGGCATGAAGGTCCGGCGCTACTACATCGGTTTCGGCCCCAAGATCTTCTCCTTCCGCCGAGGGGAGACCGAATACGGCCTCAAAGCCATTCCGGCAGGCGGTTTCTGCGATATCGCAGGCATGACGGCGATCGACGAGCTGGCTCCCGACGAGGTCGAGCGGGCGATGTACCGCCAGAAGACGTGGAAGCGCATCGTCGTCATGGTCGGCGGAATCGCCATGAACTTCGTACTCGGCATCGTGCTGGTCTACACGCTGGTCTTGGGCTGGGGAACGCCGGATCGGGTGACGCCTCCCACCGTTCAAGTGAGCAATGTCGTCTGCATCGCACCCTCGCAGAGCGAGGACGGAACATTCGCGCCCTGCTCGGGAACCAGTCCCGCCGCCGAGGCCGGGCTCCGCAAAGACGATGTCATCACCGCAGTGAACGGCCAGCCCACGCAGTACTGGGGCGATGTGGTCGACGCGGTGCGAAACTCGTCCGGCTCGGTCGACTTGACGGTCGAGCGGGACGGAGCATCGATCGATCTGACCATTCCGATCACCGAGGTGCAGCGCTACGTCACCGACCCGGATACCGGAGCCGTGCAATCGATGACAGTCGGTGCCGTGGGTGTGAAGGGTTCGACGATCATGCCCCCGCGTATCCAATACAACCCGATCGAGGCCGTGCCCGAGACGTTCGTCTTCACCGGCGACATCTTCGTGCAGACCGGAAAAGCCCTCGTCCAGTTGCCGACGAAGGTGCAGGCGCTGTGGGAGTCGATCTTCGGCGGACAGCGCGGACTCGACACACCCATGAGCGTGGTCGGTGCCAGTGTCATCGGCGGCCAAGCGGTCGAGCGTGACGACGCGATCACTTTCCTGGGGCTGTTGGCGTCGCTGAACTTCTTCCTCGGTGCGTTCAACATCGTGCCGCTGCTGCCGCTCGACGGCGGCCACATCGCCGTGACCATCTACGAGCGCATCCGCAACATCTTCCGTAACCGGCGCGGCCTGCCCGACGGGGCACCGGTGAACTACATGAAGCTGATGCCGGTCACCTACGTGGTCATCATCGTTTTCATCGGGTTCTCCTTGCTGACGCTCACGGCGGACATCGTCAACCCGATTCAGATCTATCAGTAAACTCGACAGTCGTAGCGACGAAAGAAGGCCACTGTGACCGTGTCAGTCGGATTGGGAATGCCGGCACCGCCGGTGCCCGTACTCGCGCCACGTCGAAAGACCAGGCAGCTCCAGGTCGGATCGGTGGGAGTAGGTAGCGACAGTCCTATCTCGGTGCAATCGATGTGCACCACCAAAACTCATGACATCAACGCCACGTTGCAGCAGATCGCCGAGCTGACGGCATCGGGTTGCGACATCGTGCGTGTGGCATGCCCCACACAGGACGATGCGGACGCGTTGTCGATCATCGCCAAGAAGAGTCAGATCCCGGTGATCGCCGACATCCACTTCCAGCCCAAGTACATCTTCGCCGCAATCGATGCAGGCTGCGCCGCGGTGCGCGTCAACCCCGGCAACATCAAGGAGTTCGACGGCCGCGTCAAGGAGGTCGCCAAGGCTGCCGGCGACGCCAACATCCCGATCCGTATCGGCGTGAATGCGGGCTCGCTCGATCCCAGGCTGATGAAGAAGTACGGCAAGGCCACCCCCGAGGCTCTCGTCGAATCGGCGCTGTGGGAGGCCGGGCTGTTCGAGGAACACGGGTTCGGCGACATCAAGATCTCCGTCAAACACAACGACCCGGTGGTCATGGTCGCCGCCTACGAGCAGCTCGCTGCGCAGTGTGACTACCCGCTGCACCTCGGTGTCACCGAGGCAGGGCCGGCCTTCCAGGGCACCATCAAATCCTCGGTGGCGTTCGGGGCGTTGCTCTCTCGCGGGATCGGCGACACGATTCGGGTGTCGTTGTCGGCCCCGCCTGCCGAGGAGATCAAGGTCGGCAACCAGATTCTGCAGTCGCTCAATCTGCGTCCGCGCAAGCTCGAGATCGTGTCCTGCCCGTCCTGCGGTCGGGCACAGGTCGACGTGTACACCCTTGCCGACGAGGTCACTGCAGGCCTGGAGGGCATGGAGATTCCGCTGCGCGTCGCCGTCATGGGATGCGTCGTCAACGGGCCGGGAGAAGCGCGTGACGCAGACCTCGGGGTGGCCTCGGGTAACGGTAAGGGCCAGATCTTCGTCAAGGGCAAGGTCATCAAGACGGTGCCCGAGGCGCAGATCGTGGAAACCCTGATCGAGGAGGCCATGCGCATTGCCGAGGAATTCGACAAGGACGAGACCACAGACGGTGGCGCTCCCGTGGTGACGGTCAGCTGAGTGGAGTCGATCTGATCGGTGTCCGGTTTGCCGCTCCGCCACCGAGACGACGTGTTCTCTGGAATGATTCGGTACACGCTCGGTCGGGGCGCAGGCGGTAGGTGGGTCAGGAGGTCCATAGGTGCTCAAGCTCCTCGGTGCGAAGCCTCTCGGTAATCGAGACGCCGCACACGTGCTGCGGGTGCTGGACGCCGATCCGGTAGCCACCTGCATGGTTGCGGCGCGGGTGCAGGAATCCGGGCTCGATCCGAGGTCTTTTCACGGTGAGTTATGGAGTAGGGGTGGCCCGGACGAATCGTTGTGCTTCTCCGGAGCGAACCTCGTCCCTCTGCTCGGATCCACCGACGACCTTCGATCGTTCGCCGATCGCGCGTGCCGCGGCCCACGGCTGTGTTCGTCCCTGGTCGGCAGAGCCGAACTGACACTTCCGCTGTGGGAGATGCTCGAGACCGACTGGGGCCCGGCTCGCGAGGTCCGTAGTGAGCAGCCACTGTTGGCGACGTCGGTTCGCTCGTCCGTTCCAGCAGATCCTCAGGTCCGCCTCGTTCGTCCGGACGAGCTCGATGCGTATCTCACGGCAGCCGTGGCGATGTTCATCGAGGAAGTCGGAGTCGACCCGCGCATGAACGACGGCGGCCGGGGCTATCGACGTCGGATCGCCAGTCTCATTGCAGCCCAGCGTGCCTGGGCTCGATTCGAGGACGGCCGAGTGGTGTTCAAAGCCGAGATCGGATCACAGTCGGCGTCGGTCGGCCAAATTCAGGGAGTGTGGGTTCATCCCGATCTGCGAGGTCACGGGTTGGGTGCCTCCGGCACGGCGACAGTGGTGAACTCGGTGGTCCGGCATGGCCGCATCGCCAGCCTGTACGTCAACAGCTTCAACTACGTCGCCCGGCGGGCGTACGCAAAGATCGGTCTCACTCAGGTAGCGACCTTCACGACCGTGCTTCTGGATTGACGCCGGGCTTCTCGATTGGCTTGTCGCCAACCGCGATTCGTTGCCGTCGGTAGCCCGCTGCCCCATTACGATGGGTCTCGATGAGATCACCTTGTGCAACCGATATGCGGTACAGAGTGTGTGCGCTGCTCGCGATCGGAGCCGTCGCGGTCGCCTCGCTCGCCGGGTGCACTCCCAAGCCCGACGGCCCGGAACCGGCCGCTCAGGCATTTCTCGCCGCCTTCGAATCGAAGGACATCCAAGTTGCCGCTGCGCGCACCGACAAACCCGACGCGGCAGCCGCAGCGCTGACCGAGACGTGGGCCAATCTGCAGGCCGAGGCTCTCGATGCGGAAACGACTTCGGTGCAGGTCGACGGGGACACCGCCACGGTCGGCTATACCTATCGGTGGCAGTTGCCGAAGGACCGGGTATGGACCTACGACGGGCAACTGAACATGGGCCGCACCGCGGGTGAATGGGCGGTCCGCTGGACGTCGTCGGACATACATCCCAAGCTCGGCGACACCCAGACGATGTCGCTCCGCTCGACGGCAGCTCCGCGCGCACGCGTGAACGAGCGTTCGGGCACCGATGTGCTGGTGCCCGGCGTGGTGCATCGCATCAAGTTCGACGCGGCGAACACGAACAACGTCGTCGCCTCGGCAACAGCACTGGCATCGTTGCTCACTGCCTTCGACGCATCGATCACGGCACAGTCGATCGTGGAGTCGGCCACCTCGGTCGATGGCGACTATCCGGTCGCGCTTCTGCGCGAGAGCGACTTCGAGCCCATCTCCGCCGCCGTCACCGAGATCCCTGGCGTCACTGCGTCCGACGAATCGGATCTGTTGTCCACCGATCCGACGTTCGCTCCGGATCTGGTCGGGCAGGTCAAGAAGGCCGTCATCGACGAGGTCGACGGGAAGGCGGGCTGGAGTGTGGTGACCACCAACCGCAACGGCATCGACATCGACGTTCTCACCGATACTCCGCCGGAGCCCGTGCCCTCCTTTTCGATCAGTCTCGATCGCAACGTCCAGGTCGCTGCCCAGAAAGCGGTGAATGCTCGCTCGGAGCAGGCGATGACGGTGGTCATTCAACCGTCGACCGGTGCCATTTTGGCGGTGGCGCAGAATCCGGCCGCGGACCGGGATGGGCCCGTCGCGTCCGCTGGCCTCTACCCGCCCGGATCGACGTTCAAGATCATCACTGCAGGCGCTGCCATCTCGAACGGACTTGCCGGCCCGGGCAGTACCGTGCCGTGCCCGGGCCGCATTGTGATCGGCGAGCGCAGCGTGCCCAATTACAACGAGTTCTCACTCGGTGACGTGACGATGACCACCGCGTTCACCCGTTCGTGCAATACCTCGTTCGCGAAGCTGGCCAGTGAGATGTCGCCGGACGCGTTGACGGTCGCCGCGTCTCAGTTCGGCGTCGGACCGGACTACGACGTCGTCGGATTGCCGACCGATTCGGGTTCGGTGCCCCCGGCCGAGGAACTGGTCCAGCGCACCGAAGACGGCTTCGGGCAGGGCAAGGTGGTGGTGTCCACCTTCGGTATGGCGCTGGCGGCCGCGACGGTGGCACACGGTTCGACGCCGGTTCCGAATCTGCTGGTCGGACGAGACACCATGATCACCGGCGATCATCCGCCGATCGAGCCGGCCATGGTCGATGGTCTGCGGGGGATGATGCGGTCGGTGGTCACCAGCGGTACCGCCGAGCGCATCGCAGATCAGGGGGAGGTCTACGGAAAGACGGGTGAGGCAGAGGTCGAGGGCGGCTCGCACTCCTGGTTCGTCGGTTACCGAGGCGATATCGCTTTCGCCACCCTGGTGGTGCGCGGGGGAAGCTCGGACAACGCGGTCGCAGTGACCAGGGAATTGTTCGAGCAATTGCCGCCGGGATACTGAGCGGGCAGTCGATGTCCCGTGGTCAGGAGTTCAACAGGCCGAGTCGTCGGCAGGTCATCACTGCCTCGTAGCGGGTGTGCGAATCGGTTTTGCGCATCACGCTACGCAGGTAGGACTTGACCGTTTCGGCACCGATCGACAGGCGGCGACCCACCTCGATGTTGGTGCAGCCCAGTGCGACTTGCGAGATCACGTCGATCTCGCGTGGCGTCAACGACGGTGACATCTCCTCGGCCCGCGTGCCGTGGTGTGTTTCCTGGCCGAGCGACGCCGCCACACGGGCCGCGACCGCGTCGAGTCTGCGGCGAATGATCCCGTCATCCACCGACCGAGCGAGATCGGCCAGCTCCTCGTGGACGCTGCGCAGTTCGGCCGTGCGCGAGGCATCCGAATCGAGCATCGATCCGGTGGTCTCCAACAGGCGGACTCTGCGGTCGACCTCGTCGCGCACGGCGATCTCCTGGCCGAGGCGTCGTGCGGCGGTCGTCATGAGGTCCGTGACGCGATCGCCGAGGGGCCCGCGCTCGCGCACCGCCGCGTACATCACCAGCCGCGCGGCACCGGCGACGACCACCGGCACCGCGAGAATCGACTTGAGGCCCTCGCCGAGCACGGGGCGGTCGAAGTGATGAGTGATCGATAGCGACGAGCCGTAATCGCTCACGGCAGCCGGTCTGCGCTGCGCCATCACCCGACCGCCGAGTCCTGATCTCGGCGCGATGGCGAGTCCGTCGAGACCCCGCGTTCTGGTGCCGTGGAACTCGCTCAGGTACAGAGTGTTCGAGGACACCTCGCCGCCGAATACCACCGGGACTCCGGATGTCGCCGCTACCTGGCGCAATTCGGCCCGCAGGGCATCACCGTCACGAGGTCGCAACAGGTTCGAGTGAATCATGGTGCTTCCTTCCTCGCGCGGGACGCTTCGGGTATGAACGTGACCCAGATCATATCCGCTGCAACGAACGGTGATTCGCCGGCATCGAGCATCGATGCGCTGCGTCGTGGAGCCGATCGGGTGCCGACTACTGTGGGGCTTATGTCTGTGACCGCCGAGAGCACGCCACGCCAGCCACTCGTACCAGGCGTTGTTTCGCCCGTCCTTGCGGTGCCGAAGTCGATCGAGCGGCCCGAGTACGCGTGGAAGTCGACGGTTGCCGAGGGGAGCGAACCCTGGGTGCAGACTCCCGAGGTCATCGAGAAGATGCGCTTGGCGTCGAAGATCGCTGCTCGAGCGCTTCAGGAAGCGGGCCGGGCGGTCGCCCCCGGCGTGAGCACAGACGAACTGGACCGGATCGCACACGAGTACATGATCGATCACGGCGCATACCCGTCCACGTTGGGTTACAAGGGTTTTCCCAAATCGTGCTGCACCTCGCTCAACGAGGTCATCTGCCACGGCATCCCCGACTCCACGGTGATCGAGGACGGTGACATCGTCAACATCGACGTCACCGCGTACATCGACGGCGTGCACGGCGACACCAACGCGACCTTCCTGGCCGGCAACGTCTCCGAGGAAGCCCGTCTGCTCGTCGAGCGCACGCACGAGGCCACGATGCGCGCCATCAAGGCGGTGAAGCCGGGTCGGGCACTGAACGTGATCGGCCGGGTCATCGAGTCGTATGCGCATCGGTTCGGCTACGGGGTGGTCGAGGACTTCACCGGTCACGGCATCGGCACCACCTTTCACAACGGTCTCGTCGTGCTGCACTACGACCAGCCCTCGGTGGATACGGTCATCGAGCCGGGGATGACGTTCACCATCGAACCGATGATCAACCTGGGCGGCATCGACGCCGAGATGTGGGACGACGGCTGGACTGTGGTCACCCGTGATCGGAAATGGACCGCGCAGTTCGAGCACACGCTCGTGGTGACCGAGACGGGTAGCGAGATTCTGACTCTCCCGTGAGTCCGCGCGGTGCACTTCTCGTTGCCGGGACGACGTCCGACGCGGGCAAGAGTGTGTTGGTTGCCGGTCTGTGTCGCATGCTGGCTCGCCGGGGCGTCCGGGTAGCTCCGTTCAAGGCGCAGAACATGTCCAACAACTCGGTGGTGACGCTCGACGGCGGTGAGATCGGCCGAGCCCAGGCGATGCAGGCCGCGGCCTGCGGCCTGGAGCCGAGTGTGCGTTTCAATCCGGTGTTGCTCAAGCCGGGCAGCGATCGGACCTCGCAATTGTTGGTGCGCGGGCGTGCGGTGGCGCAGGTGAATGCGAGCAACTACATCGAGCATCGGCGGTCGTTGCGGGCGGTGGTGGCCGAGGAGTTGGCTTCTCTGCGTGCAGAGTTCGACGTGGTGATCTGTGAAGGGGCCGGTTCGCCTGCCGAGATCAATCTGCGCGCGACGGACTTGGCCAACATGGGTTTGGCGTCGGCGGCATCGCTGCCGGTGATCGTCGTGGGAGATATCGATCGCGGGGGCGTGCTCGCGCATCTGTTCGGCACCGTGGCGGTGCTGTCCGAGGAAGACCAGGCGCTCGTTGCGGGCTTCGTGATCAACAAGTTTCGAGGCGACCCGGCTCTGTTGGCTCCCGGTCTCGATCAGTTACACGCGTTGACCGGGCGGCCGACGTACGGCGTCGTTCCGTTCGCCGACGGACTGTGGCTCGATGCCGAGGATTCGCTGGGCACCGTTCCCGATGCCCCGGTGGGCAGGCCGCGTCCGCCGGTCGGGTCGCAGTGGCTACGCGTTGCGGCGGTGCGGTTGCCGCGAATTTCCAACACCACCGACGTCGAGGCGCTGGCCTGCGAGCCGGGTGTGTCGGTGCACTGGGTCACCGAGCCGTCTCGGCTCGAGGATGCTGATCTGGTGGTCGTCCCGGGCAGCAAGTCCACCGTCTCGGATCTGGAGTGGTTGCGGCGCACCGGTCTTGCTCGTGCCATTTCCGAGCGGGCCGCGGCGGGTCGGCCGGTGCTGGGTATCTGCGGCGGCTACCAGATGCTCGGCCGAACCATCTCGGACACTGTGGAGTCGGGTGTCGGTGTGGTCGAGGGGCTCGGCCTGCTCGATCTGGACATCGAATTCGCGGACGAGAAGGTGCTCGCGCAGGTGAACGGCTTCTCGGTCGAGTTCGGCTCGGACGCAGTGGCAGGGTACGAAATTCATCACGGTCGCGTTGCCCGGAACGGTGACCGGCCGTTGTCGTCATCGGCATCGGGTGCTGACGAGGGCAGTGTGCGCGGCAGTGTCGTGGGCACCCACTGGCACGGTCTGCTCGAGTCCGACGGCTTCCGGCGTCACGTGCTCTCCTGGGTGGCAGAGGCGTCCGGGCGTACCGGATTCGTGGTGGCACCTGCTACGTCGGTCAGGGCTCTCAGAGAGCAGCAGTTGGATCTGCTGGCGGATCTCGTGGAGGACAATCTCGACGTCGACGCAATACTCGATCTCATCGAGAACGGCGTCGACCGTCGCGTCGAGATGATTGTCACGCAGTTGCTTTGAGCAAACCGAACCAACTGGCGGCTGACAACACGCCTGCGATGGTCAACGGGATGACGACCAGCAGTAGGATCCGCGGCGTGTCGGTGAAGAAGCTGCCGATGTGCGGCCACCAGTTCTGCCAGGTCACGAGAATCGCTCCGCCGCCGAAGACCACGAGCGCGCCGAGACCGAGCGTGAACAGTCCGTTCGTACGGTAGTGCCGATAGACGACGCCGATGAAGGCACCGATTCCGCCGATCATCAACAATCCTGTCACCAGGGCGGCCCATTGGAGGACTGGATTGTCGGTCGCGTATCGGGCGAGGCCGAACATACGGATGTTCTTGCCGAATCCGCCGGTCGCCGCCTCGACCAAGGACAGCAGATACACGATCGTGCCGATCGCAACCGACTGTGTAATCCCCACGAGGGCTGTAGCGCTGAGGAATTCGCGTCGGGTGATACTCAGGCTCAGTGCGTAGGGAAAGCACTGTGTTATGGCGGTGATGTAGAACGCGATGGCGAATCCGTACACGGAGAACACGCCGCCGGTGAAGGTGGAGTCGGAATTGCTCGTCGGTACCACCAGGAAGATGCCGTAGGTGATGGCGAACACTATCGCAAGGATCCCCAGTGGCCACGTGAATGTGGTCGCCCATGAGGTGTTGTGGACGCGGGCTACGTTCAGTATTCGCTTCATGACACTGTCTCCTCGGTGTCGCCTGTCGTGCGTTCGATGATCAACTGCTGCAACGGAACGGCCTCGATGGTCAGCCCTGCTGCGGTACCGTCCGTCTTCTGCCGTTCGTTCAATCGGCCGTCGATGGTGGTGCGGGCGCTCGCGCCGAGCGCAGTTCGGTGCAGTATTCGGTGCCCCGAGGCGAACGAGTCGACGGCCTGTGCCGGCCCTGTTATCTCGAACGCGCTCTCGCGCAGGGAATCCGAGTCCTCGTCGAGCACGATCTTGCCCTTGTCGATGAGAATTACGTGTTCGATCAGATCGCTCACCTCGTCGATGAGGTGAGTGGACAGCACGACGGTTCTGGGATTGTCGGCGTAGTCGGCAAGCAATCTGTCGTAGAACATGTGTCGCGAGACGGCGTCCAATCCCAGATACGGCTCATCGAAGAATGTCAGTGGTGCCCGCGAGGCCAGTCCGATGACGATGCCGAGTGCCGAGGTCATTCCTCGTGAGAGTTTTTTGATCTTGCGGCCGAGTGGTAGGTCGAAATCGCGTAGTAGTTCGGCGGCGAACTCGCTGTCCCAGTGCGGAAGTATGTGCGAGGCCTGCGAGATGGCACTTTTCACCTTGAGATCGTCGGGATACTTCTGGCTTTCCTTGACGAAGCACACGTGAGCCAGAGCGCGCGGGTTCTCCCATGGGCGTTGTCCGAATATCGAGATCTCACCGGCGCTGTGGCGCATCTGCGCTGTCATCATCTGCATGACGGTGGTTTTGCCCGCGCCGTTGCGGCCGAGAAATCCGTAGATCTTGTTCTGTTCGATCTCGAAACTGACATCGTCGACGGCGGTGAACGAGCCGAAGTTCTTGCTCAGGTGAGTCGTCGATGCAGCGATGGTGCGGGGTTCGTCCATCGAGTCGAGGGTGTGGACGCTCATCGTGCTTCCTCCCAGTTGTCGAGCATGGTCTTGAGTTCGTCGACGGTCATGCCGAGTTTGCGTGCCTCGGTGACCAACGGATCGATGTACTGGCGAGCGAACAGCTCGCGGCGACGGAATCGAAGAGCGTCCCGAGCGCCTGCAGTGACGAACATCCCGATTCCTCGTTTCTTGTAGACGACGCCATCGGCGACGAGCTTCGCGAGACCTTTGCCCGCCGTCGCCGGATTGATGCGATGGAACGCGGCGAGCTCGTTGGTCGAGGGGACCTGCTCTTCCTCGGCCAGCGAGCCATCGACGATGGAGTTCTCGACGAGCTCGGCGATCTGCAGGAAGATCGGCCTGCCCTCGTCCATCAGAACCGCCGCCGAAGCAGGTCGGTTACTTGCCTCAATGGTTCATTACTCATGTAACTAACCATAGAACCGGTACGAGTTCGGCGCAAGAGGCAGTACCGTCGTTCCCATGGAGTTCACGCATGTGAGTGCCGCGGGCGGGAAATGTTCGGTTCGAGTCGCGGGCCCGGACAGTCGGCACGCTGTTCTTTTACTTCCCGATGCCGATGATCCGGTGGACGTCTACGACGCCGTCAGCGAGCGTCTTCACAACTCCGACCTGAAAACCGTTGCGCTGGAAAGCATCGACGGCGTGAGCGACGAGGTCGTCCTCGCCGTTCTCGACGAACTGAAGTTGTCCTGGGTGCACCTGGTCGGCAGTGGTGCGGGTGCAGAATCGGCATGGACCTTGGCCGCGAAAACCTTCGGGCGATTCGCCAGCCTGATCGCCGTGAACCGCTGCCACCCCGCCATCGCAGACGAGCAGGGCGTGGTTCGCGCCGCCGACTGCCCGGCCGTCGAAATACCGACGACCTTGGTTATCGGGTCCTCGCTCGGACGGACGCCGGCCGACGCGAGCGGGCGGTTCGCCTACTCGGATTTCCGGGTGGTCCAGCTCGATGGAGTGGAAAACATCCCCGCTGATGCGGCGGCGGCACTGGCCACCGAAATCGCGCTCCGCACCAGCCCCTGGTGAGTGGGTCGGACCTACACTTCGAGACCGAGCAGCGCGTTCTCGACCACCTCGGGCAGCCCGGGATGAATCCAGTACTGGCCACGGGCCATGTCCTGGGCCGATAGTCCGAAGCTCATCGCCTGGATGATCGGCTGAATCAATGTCGGAGCCTGGGCCCCGATGATGTGGGCACCGAGAATACGCCCGGTTCCCTTCTCGGCGATGATCTTGCAGAGGCCTTCGCTGTCCTCCATGGCCCAGCCGTAGGCGACATCGCCGTAGTTCTGCACCTTGACCGTGATGTCCAGCCCGGCGCCGCGGGCCTGCTGCTCGGTCATGCCCACCTCGGCGATCTGTGGATCGGTGAACACGGCCGCGGGAACGAAACGATGATCGTTGGCGCGCAACGCCGTGGTGTCGCCGTGCCACGCGTCCTGGAGCAGGTTGTACTGAACGACACGGGCTTCCTGGTTGGCCACATGCTTGAGCTGGTACGGAGACGAGACGTCACCGAGGGCGAACACTCCTTCGGCCGTAGTACGACCGAACTCGTCGACGACGATGCGGCCCTCGGCGTCCAGTTCGATGCCGGCCGTGCCCAGGTCGAGACGGTCCCCGTTCGGTTCGCGGCCCACAGCAACGAGAAATGCGTCGCCGAGTACCTTCGTGCCGTCCGTGAGCACCACACCCTGCAGTCCGTTCTCGGAGATCGCCGTCGACTCACCGGAATCGAGGTGGACGTCCCATTTCGCGGCGGCCAGCTCGGTGAACCGGTGCGAGATGTCGGCATCGAGCGCGCGCAGGAGCGCGCCCTTGCGCGCGATGATGCTGACCTTCGAGCCGAGGGCGGAGAACACGTGCGCGAATTCTGCTGCGATATAGCCGGATCCGAGAATTACCAGATGCTCGGGAAGCTCCGGCAGTCGCATCACGTCGTCGTTGGTGTGGTACGAGACGTCCGAATCGACGATGGACTGCGGCACCACCGGCCGGGACCCGGCCGCGATGACGATCTGGTCTGCGGTGATAACGGCGCCGGTGCCGGTATCGATGGTGCGGGGGCCGACGAACGTCGCATGGCCCTCGAAGAGCGTGACGTTGGGGCTGCCTTCGGCCCGGTAGCTCTTTCCGCTCTCGGAGATGGGGTCGATACGACCGAAGACGCGGTCGACGATGTCGGGCCAGCGCACCGCATCGACGTGGGCATCGACGCCGTACTTCGCCGAGTCACGCACGGTACGGGCGACTTCGGCGGCGTAGACGAACATCTTGGTGGGGATGCAGCCGACGTTGAGGCAGGTGCCGCCGAACGTCGAATTCTCCTCGAGCAGAGCGATCTTCTTGTCGTCGAATCGCGAATCGGCGATGGAGTTTCCTGATCCGGAGCCGATGATCGCGATGTCGAAGTGCTCTGTCATGAAATGTGTCCGCTCTCACTGTGGTCTTTGCCCGACGCGTGGCCGGAGTTCTCGCTTCGGTGCAACCATTCGATCCACTCGTCCATTTCCTCGAAGGCCCGTGCGCGAGGCCCTTCGGTGGACAGAAACACATCGTGCCGTGCTCCCTCGATCGGAACGATCGTGGTGCGATCGCCGAGGCAGCCGGCCCAGCGTGCGATCTGCCGAACGTCCAGAACGGCGTCCGCAGCGTCGACGGCCGAGCTGTAGCGGCGGGAGAAGTGCGTTACTTTCGAGCGGAGAATCAACGAGGGAATACCGATGTCGAGGCCTCGGTGCAGTTCGGCGTGCCCGCGACGAACAGCGCGAATCCAGCCGAAGGTGATCGGGAAGCCGGACAGCGGCTTCCAATCGAGGTTGTACTCCCACTCACCCTTCTCCGACGCGGCGAGCGAGAGACCGTAGGTGTCGAGGCCGGTGCCGGGGACCTTCGTCTTGGACCGAAGACGCCCGATCACGTCGATCGCCGCGGTACCTACGCTGCGAACGGCGGGTGGTCCCTGCAGGTCGAACCACGGGCTGTTGAGCACCACCCCGCTCAGGCCGAGGCCGGCGGTACCGCCTGTCCGGCGGTTGAGGCGGGCGAGCCACAGCGGCAGAACGAGGCCGCCCGTGGAGTGGGCCATCAGCAGTACCGGGGCCTGTGGGCGCTCGGTGCGCACCAGCCGCAGAGCCTCGTCGAGTTCGGCGTCGTACATTGCCAGATCTGTCACGAAGTGAGCGGTCTGGCCTTCGCGGCGTGAGCGGCCGCACTTGCGTAGGTCCAGCGCGTAGAAGGCATATCCCATCGCCGCGAAGTGCTCGGCGATGTGTCGCTGGAAAAAGTAGTCGGTGAACCCGTGGACGTAGACGACCGCGCGCTCGACGTTGGCTGCTCCGGGCGGTTGATACCGAACGAGAGTGGCCTCGACCTGCCCTTCTCCATCCGGATCGTCTCCGAGTGCAATGGTCGTCTGTTCGTAGCCGTCGCCGAGGACATCGGGCACCCAGGTAGTCACAGATCACAACTGTAGTGGGCGCCGTTCGCTGCGTCCGAGGAGCACAATCGATCTCGGGTTGACGTGGTGTCCGACGGGGTAGGCCCAGCTAGTAACCTGTCCGCATCGGGTCAGTAGCCCTCTACACAGCTGAGTTCTCCGATCGAGACCTCCACAGACAAGGAAGTCGATTCTCCAGTGTCAAACGAAGAGCAGGGTAAGCGGATCAAGACCGACGTCGTTCTGGTCGGTGCCGGAATCATGAGCGCCACCCTCGGTGCGCTGCTCCGTCAGCTCGAACCGAACTGGTCGATCGACGTCTACGAGCGCCTCGATGCTGCTGCAGCCGAGAGCAGCGACGCGTGGAACAACGCGGGCACCGGCCACTCGGCGCTGTGTGAACTGAACTACACGCCGCAGAACAAGGACGGCAGCGTCGACATCACCAAGGCGCTCAAGGTCAACGAGCAGTTCCAGGTCTCGCGGCAATTCTGGGCGCACGGCATCGAAGAAGGTGTGCTCTCCGATGCCAAGAACTTCATCAACCCCATTCCGCATGTGAGCTTCGTGCACGGGGCGGACAACGCCGAGTACCTGCGCGCGCGCTACGAGGCGCTCGTGGGCAACCCCCTGTTCGCGGGGATGGAGTACATCGACTCGAAGGACGAATTCTCGAAGCGGTTGCCGTTGATGGCTCGCGGTCGTGACTTCTCCGATCCGGTGGCGTTGAACTGGAGCCAGGACGGCACCGACGTCGATTTCGGAGCGCTCACCAGGCAGCTGCTCAATTACCTGTCCTCGGCGGGCAGCACCGTGCATTTCGGGCACGATGTGCGCAATATCTCCAAGCAGTCCGACGGCACCTGGGATGTCAAGGTCGTCAACCAGCGGACCGGCGCGAAGAAGACCGTCAACGCCAAGTTCGTGTTCGTCGGGGCGGGCGGTGGGGCACTGCACCTGTTGCAGAAGTCCGGTATCGCGGAGATCAAGGGATTCGGTGGCTTCCCGGTCAGCGGCGAGTGGCTGCGCTGCACCAACCCCGAGCTGATCGCTCAACATTCGGCAAAGGTATACGGCAAGGCCTCGGTCGGCGCTCCGCCGATGTCGGTGCCGCACTTGGACACTCGTGTCATCAACGGCCGTCAGGGCCTGTTGTTCGGCCCCTACGCCGGCTGGTCGCCCAAGTTCCTCAAGCAGGGCAAGGTCACCGACCTGCCCGGTTCGGTCAAGCCCGGCAACCTGATGTCGATGCTCGGTGTCGGTGTGACCGAGCTCGGACTCGTCAAGTACCTGGTCAGCGAGCTGGCGCAGTCGCAGGCAGATCGAGTGGAGACGCTTCGGGAGTTCGCACCCACAGTGGTAGCGAAGGATTGGGAACTCGTCACCGCCGGCCAGCGCGTTCAGGTCATCCGCAAGAAGGGGCGCGGCGGCGTGCTCGAGTTCGGCACCGCAGTGGTCAATGCTGCGGACGGCACCATCGCCGGCCTGCTCGGTGCATCGCCCGGTGCTTCCACCGCCGTCCCGGCTATGCTGGACGTGCTGCAACGCTGCTTCGGTGACAAGTACGACTCCTGGCAGCCCAAGCTCAAGGAAATGGTCCCGTCGTTGGGAGTCGAGCTGGCCCAGAACAGGTCGCTGTTCGACGAGGTCTGGAGCTGGACGTCGAAAACTCTGCAGCTCGAAAACACGCGTGAGGTCGCACAGCCCACGGGTGTGTGATAGCAAAAGGTATGAATACGCAAGCAGCAGCTCTCAAACGATCATGGGCACTAGACCTGTCCAACAACACGTTGTACGACCTGTTGAAGCTGCGCGTCGAGGTGTTCGTGGTGGAGCAGGCGTGCGCATACCCGGAATTGGACGGGCGTGACCTGCTCGCCGATACGCGGCACTTCTGGCTCGAACGTGACGGTGAAGTGGTGTGCACCCTTCGTCTGCTCGAAGAGCACGACGACGGGGAGAAGGCCTTCCGGATCGGTCGACTCTGCACCCAGCGCTCGGCCAGAGGGCAGGGCCACACCACGAGGATCCTGCGGGCAGCGCTCGCCGAGGTCGGCTCGGCACCGTGCCGGATCAACGCGCAGAGTTACCTCGTCGACATGTACGCCAAGCACGGATTCCTGCCCGACGGCGAGGAAGTTCTCGAGGACGGAATTCCGCACACTCCGATGCGTCGGGGCGGCGGCACAGCCTGGAGCGAGGCGTAACAACCGCCGCAACACCCGATCTGCGAATGCCACACACGGTCACACCGTGTGTGGCATTCGTGTGTTCGGCTGTAGTGTTCGATTCCGAAGTCGGTCGCGGAGAAGTCCTGTGTGAATCAGGCGCGGTCCCGCCACTGTGTTCAGGAAGGTCTTCGTTCAGCGAATACTCCTGTCAGCCAGATCGCCGCCCGGCTTCGCGATTTTCACCGAACGCCCGGCGCGGAACTCCGGGCACGAAGGGACGAAGCTGTGCAGGGAAATGGGAGTGGTCCCGAACCGGGATATCCGTTCAGTGCGATTGTCGGTCAGGACCAACTGCGCTTGTCGTTGATTCTGTGTGCCGTGCATCCAGGGATCGGCGGTGTGCTGGTTCGAGGTGAGAAGGGCACCGCGAAATCGACAGTGGTACGCGCTCTCGCGACGTTGCTGCCTGCGGTGCAGGACGCGGAGGGATCGCGTCCGGCGAAATTGGTCGAGCTTCCGGTCGGGGCCACCGAGGATCGGGTGGTCGGCTCCATCGACCTCGAGAAGGTGCTGCGCGACGGCGAACGCGCATTCCAGCCCGGCCTGCTCGCGGCGGCGCACCGCGGAGTTCTCTACGTCGACGAAGTGAACTTGTTGCACGATCACCTCGTCGACGTGCTGCTCGACGCGGCCGCGATGGGCCGGGTGCACGTCGAACGCGATGGTGTATCGCATTCTCACCCAGCGCAATTCGTGCTCGTGGGAACGATGAATCCCGAGGAGGGCGAGCTTCGCCCGCAGCTGCTCGACCGGTTCGGTCTGGCGGTGGAGGTGACGGCCTCGCGTGAGGTGGAGGTCCGCATGAACGTCGTGCGCCGCCGCATGGACTACGAGCGCGACCCGTACGCGTTCGCCACTGCATTCCGCGACGAGGATGCCGCCGTGGCCGAGCAGATTCTGGCCGCCCGAAAGATCCTCGACGATGTGGTCCTGAGCGACAAGGAACTTCGGCGTATCGCCGCCCTCTGTGCGTTCTTCGACGTCGACGGGATGCGCGCCGATCTGGTGCTCGCGCGCACCGCGTCCGCCCACGCCGCGTGGCGCGGTGCAGGGGAGGTGGCAGAAGAGGACGTGCGAGTTGCCGCCGAGTTGGCGCTGCCGCATCGGCGTCGACGCGACCCGTTCGACGAGCCCGGCATCGACGACAAGCAACTGGACGAGGCGATGCGAGACGCCGCCGAACAGGCCGATCAGCAACCCGACCCCGAGCCGGACCCGGACGGCGGCGGGGGTGCCCCCTTGCCGGACCGTGCCGAGGACACCGAATCCTCGGAACCTTCCCGGCCTCACGAGGACCGATCCGCTCAGCCGCGCCCCTCCGGAACCAGCGGTGACAAGCAGGCAGGAACTCCAGGAGCGCAGTTCCGGGCCCGTCTGATCGAGCTCCCCGGAGTGGGTGAGGGTGCCCCGGGCCGACGATCGCGGTCGCGCTCCACGCACGGACGGTCGGTGCGGCCCACCGCCGAACGAAACAGGAGCCTGCATCTGATCGGCACCCTGTTCGCTGCGGCCGAGCACCAAGTCCTTCGAGGACGTACGTCGGGCAGATTGCGGCTAGAGCCATCGGATCTGCGGGGGGCCATCAAGGAAGGCCGCGAGGGGAACCTGATCGTCTTCGTCGTCGACGCCTCGGGATCGATGGCTGCGCGAGACCGGCTCTCGGCCGTGACCGGCGCTGTTCTGTCGCTGCTCCGCGATGCGTATCAGCGACGCGACAAGGTGGCAGTGATCACCGTCCGCGGCACGGCCGCCGAGACGGTGCTGCCGCCGACGTCTTCGGTGGACGTGGCCGTGACGCGACTGCGCACCATGAAGACCGGTGGAAAATCACCGCTGGCACAGGGCTTTGTGAAAGCCCGCGAACTGGTTCTGCGAGAACGGGTTCGAGACCCGCTCCGTCGAGCGCTCGTGGTTGCCCTGACCGATGGCCGTGCCACCGGTGGCGTTGATCCCGTCGGTCGGGCTCGGATCGCCGCCGGCCGTATCGCCTCGGACAAGATCGCCTCGGTCGTGGTCGACTGCGAATCGGGAATGGTCCGACTCGGATTGGCCGCAGAGTTCGCCGCGGCTCTCGGCGGCGGCTACGTCGCGCTGTCCGACCTGTCTGCCGAGCAGGTCACCGCCGTCGTCCGCGCAGCGGCGTAGGGGCCAGCAATGCCTCAGGGTGTACCGGCTCCGGGAACCGTTCCGCAGGACGGTCTCACGACCCGACAGCGACGCAACCAACCCGTTCTCGCCGTCCATACCGGCCCGGGTAAAGGAAAATCGACCGCAGCGTTCGGGATGGCGTTGCGGGCCTGGAATCAGGGCTTCGACGTCGGGGTGTTCCAGTTCGTCAAGAGTGCGAAGTGGAAGGTCGGCGAGGAAGCGGCGTTTCGGGCTCTCGGGGAACTTCACCGGAGCTCGGGTGTCGGCGGAGCGGTCGAGTGGCACAAGATGGGCGAGGGGTGGTCGTGGTCCCGCAAGAAAGGGAGCGAGGTCGATCACGCCGCGGCGGCGGCCGAGGGCTGGCGCGAGATCGTCCGTCGGATCGAACAGCAGACACACCGGTTCTACGTACTGGACGAATTCACCTACCCGCTCGAGTGGGGCTGGGTCGATGTCGCAGAGGTGGTCGAGGTTCTGCGCAATCGTCAGGGTGATCAACACGTCGTCGTCACCGGACGTTATGCGCCCCGCGAGCTGATCGAGGCCGCGGACCTGGTGACCGAGATGACGAAGATCAAGCACCCGATGGATGCCGGCCGAAAGGGACAGCGAGGCATCGAATGGTGAGCCCGACGTGTCCGGCCGTGGTGATCGCGGCTCCCGCGTCGGGTAGCGGTAAGACGACCGTGGCCACCGGTTTGATGGGAGCGCTGCGGGCCGCAGGCCGAAAGGTTGCACCGTTCAAGGTGGGCCCGGACTACATCGACCCCGGCTATCACGGCCTCGCAGCCGGGCTGCCAGGCCGCAATCTCGATGCGGTGATGGTCGGTGCCGATCGCATCGGCCCACTGTTTCGGCACGGCAGCCGGGGTTGCGATATCGCCGTCGTCGAGGGCGTCATGGGACTGTTCGACGGCAAGATCGACATGACCGGCCCAGGGGAGGCATCCGCAGAAGGATCGACCGCACGGGTGGCCGCCATGCTCGGCGCTCCGGTGGTTCTCGTCGTCGATGCGCGCGGCCACAGCCAGTCTCTCGCGGCTGTGCTGCACGGGTTTTCGACCTTCGATTCCAGCGTCCGCATCGGCGGTGTGATCCTCAACCGGGTCGGCAGCACGCGTCACGAGGATGTGCTGCGTCAAGCGTGCGAGCGGGTGGGTGTGCCGGTGCTCGGCGCGTTGCCGAGAATGAGCGAACTGGTGGTGCCGTCCCGGCATCTGGGGTTGATCACCGCCATCGAACACGGGGGAGCGGCCACCGATGCCGTCGAAGCGATGAGCGCACTCGTTTCGCAGTTCGTCGACCTGGAGGCAGTGAGCGCCCTGGCCAGGTCGTCGGTGACATCGGCCCAGTGGAATCCCGAGGACGAGGTCGAAAGATCCGAGGGCGCACCGGTCGTGGCAGTGGCGGGTGGCCCCGCGTTCACCTTCGGCTACACCGAGCACGTCGAACTGCTACGGGCCGCCGGGGCCGACGTCGCCGTCTTCGACCCGTTGCGTGACGGATTGCCCACCGGCACGGCAGCAGTAGTGCTGCCCGGCGGATTCCCCGAGGAACACGCCGGAGCGCTGGCCGAGAATCGAGTGTTGCTGTCCGACATAGGATCTGCCGCGGCCCGCGGATTACCGGTCCATGCCGAATGCGCTGGGTTGCTCTACCTGGCCAGGCGATTGGACGGTCACGCCATGGCCGGTGTCATCGATGTCGACGCGCGATTCGGAAACACCCTCACCCTGGGGTACCGCGATGCCGTGGCCCTCGAATCCTCGACCCTGTTCGATGCAGGAACTCGCGTCACCGGCCACGAGTTCCATCGGACCGCGCTCGTCGACGTTCGCGAGGGGGCCTCGGCAGCCTGGGGTTGGCACACACAACGCCCGGACGGCAGAACCGCAGTGCGCGAAGGCTTCGTCCGCGGCGGAGTGCACGCGTCGTACCTGCACACCCACGCCGCAGGCCATCCTCACGCCATCAGTCGATTCGTCTGCGCCGCAGTCGACTACGCGCGGGCGTAGAGCCGGTCGACCATGCGCGTGGTAGTCGGAATCGGAGCGCGGAAGGGAGTAGATGCAACCGAGGTGATACGCGTCGTCTCGACTGTGCTGCAGCAGAACTGGCAGGTCGACACGATCGCCTCGATCGACGGAAAAGCCGAACTGGTGTCGGCGGTGGCGTCGAACATGGGGGTGCGGGGGGTGACGTACTCGGGGTCCGAACTCGCGCAGGTCACGACGACGAGTTCCTCGCCGCGCGTTCTCGACGCCGTCGGCAGTGCCAGCGTCGCCGAGGCCGCGGTGCGCCTGGCCGGTGCGGCAGGGCCGCTGCTGGTGCCGAGAACCGTCCAGGGTGCGGTGGTCGTCGCGGTGGCTGCGGTGGCTGCGGTGGCCGCGGTGAGCGAGGTGGCCGGGAATTTCCGTGCCGAAGGCTGGCAAACGTCGACCGACCCGGGCACTGTGGATCGAATGAACCCCGACAGCCCTGTTGTGCTCGGCCCGATCGCCCGGTACGTCGGCACCGACACGGCGACCCTGTGGTTCGAGATGGCCGAAGCATCGACCGTCACGGTCGTCACCGACACCGGCGTTCGGGCGCAGGAACGAACGTGGGGCCTGTACGGCCATCACTTCGCGCTGGTCGCACTGGAAGGGCTGCCCGCCGATTCCACCGTGCACTACGAGGTGTTCGTGGACGAGCGCACGGTGTGGCCGCCTCAGGGCCGCCGAGCCGCCATCCACACTCTCGACGTCCACGGGCCCGTCACGTTGGCATTCGGATCGTGCCGACGAGGCGACAACTACAGCAAAGAATCTCTCGATCAGATCGGGGCCGACGCCCTGGCCGGACTCGGGAATGCGCTGATCGAGCAGGATCCCGGTCAGTGGCCGCAGGCGTTGCTGCTGCTCGGTGACCAGGTCTACGCCGACGATCCATCGCCGGAGATCCTCGAGCGGCTGCAGGAGCGCCGACGGTCGGGGCAAGGGCCGACGAGTGCGATCGGCACCGATGCGGACAACGAGATCTGCGATTTCGAGGAGTACTCCTGGCTGTACCGGGAGTCGTGGGGGCTCGAGCCGGTCAGAACATTGATGGCGAGCATCCCGTCGTGCATGATCCTCGACGATCACGACCTACGCGACGACTGGAATTCCTCGGCCTCCTGGCGTCGGGACATCGAGACCCGGCCGTGGTGGAACGACCGCGTCGTCGGCGCGTACTCCTCGTACTGGGTGTATCAGCACCTGGGTAATCTGTCGCCGAACGAACTGGCGCAGGACCAGATGTACTCCGCGGTACGATCGGCCGCCGGCGATGCCGAGCGAGAGAAATTGTTGGCGGACTTCGCCTTACGCGTGGACCGGAAGCCCGAGGCCGGACGGTGGAGCTTCTGTCGCGATTTCGGTGATACCCGGCTGATCATGATCGACTCACGCTGCTCGCGAAATCTCGATCCGAACAACCGAGAGATGGTCGATGCGAAGGAATGGGCCTGGGTACGTGAGCGAGCCATGGAGAGGACTCCGCGGCATCTGCTGTTCGGTTCCTCGTTGCCCTACCTGATGCTGCCTGCCCTGCATCACCTCGAACAGTGGAACGAGGCTGTGGCGCAGGGGAGTTGGGGCCGGTTGCCGGCCAAGGTGGCGGAGAAGATGCGCATCGGCCTCGATCTCGAACACTGGGCGGCTTTCACCAACTCGTTCCACGACATGGCAGCTCTGACCCGTGAGCTCTCCCGCGGGGAGAACACACCCGCCTCCATCCTGTGGCTCTCGGGAGACGTGCACTGCTCCTATGTCGCGAATGCGGACTTCGGGGTGGGCGGCCGCGCGGTGCCGGCGACCTATCAGCTCACCATGTCGCCGTTCCGCAATCCGTTGGATCTGCCGATCCGCGCGGTCAACAAGCTGGCCATCAAGCACCCTGCGGCCAGGGTCCTGTCGCAGCTGGCGCGCGCTGCGCACGTGGGACCATCCGGTGTCGAGTGGGAGGCCGAGGCGGGGCCGTGGTTCGACAACGGCGTGATGTTGCTGACCCTGCACGGCGACTCGGCTCGGTTGCAGGTGCGCCACGCCCATGTCGACGATGCAGGCAAGCAGGTTCTCACGGAGACCGCGACCCTGGCCCTCGCCTAGAGACAACTCGAACTCGCCTAGAGAGCGCTGGCCCTCGCCTGGAGACAGCTCGCCCTCGGCGACCGAGAAACGATTGGCCATCGCGGGGCCGATGAGGTTGGCTGGTTCGTCGTGGCCCACCTCGAACTGAACGACATCGTCTACTTCCTGCCCGATGGACGGCAGTTGCTCAACGGCGTCGGATTTCGGGTGGGCGACGGTGCCAAGGCTGCGCTGATCGGCCCCAACGGAACCGGCAAGACGACGCTGACCCGGATCATCGCGGGCGACGAAACCGCGGATGAGGGCTCTGTGTCGAGTTCAGGCTCGCTCGGGGTGATGCGGCAGTTCGTCGGTCAGTTGCGCGACGATTCGACCGTCCGCGACCTGCTGCTGTCGGTGGCCCCGCCCGCAGTTCGAACGGCTGCCGCTGCGCTCGATGCAGCCGAGAACGCGATGATCGAGGTCGACGACGAGAAGACCCAGATGAAATACGCGCAGGCTCTGGCGGATTGGGGTGATGTCGGCGGCTACGACCTCGAGCCGTTCTGGGACAAGGTCACCACGGCAGCACTCGGAATGCCGTTCGATCGAGCGAAGTGGCGCAGTGCGTCGACTCTCAGTGGCGGTGAGCAGAAGCGCCTCGTACTCGAAGCGTTGTTCGCCGGCTCGGACACTCTGTTGCTTCTCGACGAGCCGGACAACTATCTCGACGTGCCGGGCAAGCGCTGGCTCGAAGCGACCATTCGCGATTCCGACAAGTCCGTCCTGTTCATCAGCCACGACCGGGAGCTCATTGCCAACGCCGCCAACCGGATCGTGACGCTGGAGCCGGGCGTCAGCGGTGCTACCTCGTGGGTGCACGGCGGCGGGTTCGGGACGTATCACGCCGCGCGCGAGGACCGGAATGCTCGGCTCGACGAACTGCGTCGGCGGTGGGACGAGGAACTGGTCAAACTCAGGGCATTGGTCCTGCGTCTGCGGGAGAAGGCCAAATTCAACGACGGGGTTGCCGCTCGATATCACGCGTCTCAGACCCGGTTGGCCAAGTTCGAGGAGGCCGGACCGCCGGAAGCGGTGCCGTTGAAGCAGCACGTCACCGTTCGTCTACGCGGCGGCCGAACAGCCAAGCGTGCGTTGGTCTGTACGGCACTGGAACTGACCGGACTGATGAAGCCCTTCGACACCGAGATCTGGTACGGAGACCGCGTCGCCGTGCTGGGCTCCAACGGTTCGGGCAAATCGCACTTTCTGCGGCTGCTCGCCAACGGTGGCACCGATCCCGAGAAGGAACACCAGCCGGTGCAGGAGCTCGCGTTGGATCCGGTACCGCACACCGGCACGGCGGTCCTCGGGGCCCGGGTGCGGCCTGGACTGTTCGCGCAGACGCATACCCGCCCGGACCTGGCGGGCAACACGTTGCTCGACATCTTGCACATGGGCAACGAGCATCGGGACGGGATGGGACGGGAGGCCGCGGGGCGGGCACTGGACCGATACGGTCTGGCCCGCGCTGCCGAGCAGTCCTACGACAATCTCTCCGGCGGCCAGCAGGCCCGGGTACAGATCCTGCTGCTCGAACTCTCCGGTGCCACACTGCTGCTGCTCGACGAGCCCACCGACAACCTCGACCTCATGTCGGCCGATGCGCTCGAGGACGCGATCGCGGCGTTCGACGGCACCGTCATCGCGGTGACACACGACCGCTGGTTCGCCCGCAGCTTCGACCGATTCCTGGTGTTCGGCAGCACCGGTCAGGCCTACGAATCCGCCGAGCCAGTATGGGACGAGAAGAGGGTGCAGCGCGCGCGGTAGCGTTTCCTCTCGTGAACGCGACTGATTCTCCCTATCTGGTCGGCCTGAATCTGGACGGGCGACGCGTCGTCGTGGTCGGGGGTGGCACCGTCGCGCAGCGTCGATTGCCGCTGCTCATCTCCTCCGGTGCCGTGGTGCACGTCATCACTCGTGAGGCAACACCCGCCGTCGAGGCAATGGCGACGGCGGGCCAGGTGACGCTCGAATTGCGCGAGTATCGCGAGGGCGACCTCGCCGAGGCCTGGTACGCCATTGCCTGCACCGACGAGGCCGAGACCAACGTCGCGATCGTCGCAGAGGCCACTGCGGCCAAGATCTTCTGCGTCCGCGCAGACATCGCCAAGGACGGGACGGCAGTGACGCCCGCCTCGGCCGAGTGGGACGGCCTGACCCTCGGTGTGCTCGCAGGCGGGGAGCACCGGCGGTCCGCTGCTGTGCGCAATGCCGTGATCGAGGCCCTGCAGTCCGGTGTGGTTGCCGATTCGGCGCATGCCCCGATGACCGGTGTCGCGCTGGTAGGTGGTGGCCCCGGTGACCCCGATCTCATCACCGTCCGCGGACGAAGGCTGCTCGCCTACGCCGATGTCGTGGTGGCCGACCGCCTCGCTCCGCCCGAGCTGCTCGCCGAGCTGGGGCCGCACGTCGAGGTGATCGACGCCTCCAAGATTCCGTATGGCCGCGCGATGGCGCAGGAAGCGATCAACCAGGCGTTGATCGACGGTGCGCGAGCCGGGAAGTTCGTCGTGCGGCTCAAAGGCGGCGATCCCTACGTGTTCGGACGTGGATACGAGGAGCTCGAGGCGCTCGCGGCCGAGGGAATTCCGGTGACCGTGGTACCCGGCATCACCAGTGCGATCTCGGTGCCGTCATCGGCCGGAATCCCGGTGACGCATCGAGGCGTCACCCACGAGTTCGTCGTCGTCAGCGGCCATGTGGCCCCTGATCACCCCGATTCGCTCGTCGATTGGGCAGCTCTGGCCAAGCTCGAGGGCACCATCGTGCTGCTCATGGCCGTCGAGCGGATAGGGCTGTTTGCCGACGTACTGGTTGCAGGCGGCCGGGCGGCCGACACTCCGGTCATCGTCGTACAGGAGGGCACGATGCGTACCCAGCGCGAGGTTCGGGCGGATCTGAGCACCGTCGCCGAGGCCGTCCGTGAAGCAGGGATCAGGCCTCCTGCAATCGTTGTGATCGGAACTGTTGCCGGTTTCTCTGTCAACGCCGGTACCGTGAACTCTCGTGCCTGAAACACCGATACCCGACAACTCCGTCACCGAGATCAAATACCCGGTGACCACCCGCGCGTTCGGGATGGCCATCATCGTCCTGAGCGGCCTGCAATTGATGGTGGTGCTCGACGGCACCGTCGCCAACTTGGCGCTGGCACCGCTCCAGGCCGATCTCGGGCTGTCGGACGCGGGCCGCAACTGGGTGCTGACCTCGTACGCACTGGCCTTCGGCGGGCTGATGCTGCTGGGCGGCAGGCTCGGCGATGCCTTCGGACGCAAGAAGATGTTCCTGGCCGGCGTGGTGCTGTTCACCGTCGCGTCGTTGCTCTGCGGCCTCGCGGTCAACGAAGCCACCCTGGTCGCGGCGCGAGCGTTGCAGGGTGTCGGTGCCGCGGTGGCCTCGCCCACGGCATTCGCGTTGGTGGCGACGACCTTCGCACCGGGACCGGTGCGCAACCAGGCCATTGCGATCTATGCGGCCATGACCGGTGTCGGATCCATCGCCGGTCTGATCATCGGTGGAGCGCTCACCGAGGTGTCCTGGCGCTGGATCTTCCTGATCAACGTGCCCATCGGTGTGGTCATCGTGGTGCTCGCGGTCGTGTCGCTTCAGGAGACGGTCGGCGCGAAGTTGGCGCTGGACGTACCCGGCGCGATCCTGGCGACGCTCGGTTGTACCGGCGTCGTGCTGGCGCTGAGCGAGGGCACCGAACTGGGCTGGACCAATCCGATCGTGATCGTCTCGCTGGTGGCAGGGCTGCTCTTCCTCGGACTGTTCCTGATGGTCGAGCGGCGAGCCGACAATCCGCTGCTGCCGTTCTCGTTGTTCGGCAGCAGCGACCGCGTTGCCACGTTCGTGGCGATCTTCTTCGCCGGTGGCGTGATGTTCTGCCTGGCGGCGTACGTGGCCCTGTTCGTCCAGGACATCCTGGGCTACAGCCCGCTGCACGCGGGTCTGGCGTTCGTTCCGTTCGCCTTCGGTCTCGGTGCCGCGGCGTTCCTCGCCTCGCAACTGGTCACCCGGATCGCCCCGCGATGGCTGATTCTCAGCGGTGCGGTCATCATGATCGGCTGGTTGATGGTTTCGGTGACGACGATGAACGCGGATTCGGCATACTTCCCCGGGTTGTTCTTCCCCGTCATCGGCATCGGGTTCGGAGTGGGTCTGACGGTGGTTCCACTGCCGCTGTGCGCCATCGCCGGGGTCAGCCCCACCGAGATCGGTCCGCTGACCGCGATCGCGCTGGTTGCGCAAACACTCGGTGGTCCGCTGGCTCTGGCCGTGATCGGGGCGTTGGTCACCTCACGAACCCTCTCCCTCGGGGGCACGTCGGGACCGGCGAACCTGATGAACGACCTGCAACTCGACGCCCTGAGCTCGGGCTACATGTTCGCGTTGTTCTGCTGCGCGGTCTGTGCCGTGATCGCGGGAGCCGCGGCGCTGTTCATCCGCTTCACCCCGCAGCAGGTGGCCCAAGCCCAGGCCGCTCAGGAAGACGCCCAGAAGAGCTGATCACACGCCGAGAACTGCCTTGGCGATGAGGAAGTAGACGATCAATCCGCTTGCATCGCAGAAGGTCGAGATGAACGGCGTCGAGAACACCGCAGGATCGACACCGATCTTCTTGGCAACCAGCGGCATGGCACCGCCGACCGTCGCCGCAAGAGTGCAGATGGACAGCAATGTGGTTCCGATCACGACGCCGAGGTGCCAGTCGTAGACGAGTCCGGCGATGACGAAGCCCAAGGTGCCGAGCATGGCACCCATCGTCGCTCCGACCCGAACCTCGCGAAACAGCACCGCGGCGATGTCTCGCGGTCGTACGTCGCCCAGCGCCAGAGCGCGGGTGACGGTGGTCGCGGCCTGCGAACCGGTGTTGCCTCCGGTCCCGGTGAGCAGCGGGATGAACAGGGCGAGAGTGACGACGGCGGCGAGTGCGTGCTCGAAGATCTCGAGGACCTGCACCGTGAGAATCGCAGACAGGGCCAGCACGAGCAGCCACACCACCCGCGAGCGAACGATGGACAGCACCGGAGTGGACAGATAGGGCCGCCGTAGCGGTTCCGAACCGCCCGTGCGAGCGGCGTCCTCGTCCTCGGCTTCCTCCAGAATGCGTGCGGACTGCTCGAGGGTGAGAATCCCGACGAGCCTTCTCTCGGAGTCGACGACCACCACAGCGGGGCTGCGGTGCTCGAAGCACTGCCGGGCCGCGATCTCGGCGGACGAGTCCGCCTTCACCACAGGATGAACCGAATACAGATCGCCCACGGCTGTCGTCGACGCCGCGGTTGCCAGATCGGCGAGGGTGACCACACCGAGCAGCGTGCGTTGCTCGTCGGTGATCGGCAGAACATAGACCGATTCGGCATCCGAGCCGGTTCGGCGCACGGCATCGAGCGCCTCGGCCACCGTCGTATCGCTGTGCAGGCGCACGTATTCGGGGCTCATTCGCCGTCCGACGCTTCCCCGGTCGTATCCCAACATCGGTGCCGTGAGCGCTCGTTGCGTGGGGGAGAGTCCACGCATCATTCGATGCGCGACATTCGAGGGCAGTTCGTCGAGCAGTTCGACGCGGTCGTCCGGGTCGAGGTTCTCGAACAGTGCGATCACGTCGTCGCTGCGCAGGCTCTCGAACAGCTCACTGCGCACCGTGGCGTCGAACCGCTCGAACACCGATACCGCCTCGTCCTTGGGCAACAGGCGATAGAGCACCGCACGCTGAGCTGAGTCGACCCGCTCGAGTATCCGCACGGCATCCGTGGTCGACACCTCTGCCATCAACGTCGACAGGGCGGCCATATCGCGCTCGGCGAGCAATTCGGAGGTTCGCGTCATGATGTCGTCGAGAGTTTCGGGCACAGAACCATTTTGCCTTGGTGCTCGGGTCGGGCGAACGACGCGTCAGCGGGTGAGATCGGCTCGATCGGCCGCGGCATGACCGGAATCCCAACCCTCGGCGTCGAGGCGGGGTCCGCGCATCGGCTTGGCCGTCGGAAACAGCCGATCGAATTCCGCTTCGACGGCGACGGTCCGGGCCGCCAGCATCGGCAACAGATCCTCGGATTCGTGACCGACCTCGGCGAGAGTGTGCGCGTCGGCGTCGGACAGGCGGTCTCCGATGCGAACGGCGTAGGCGTACAGGAACGCCTTGCCGAAGGCAGCCGAACCTGCTTTCTTGCGCTTCTTCGCTTCGGGGGAATGGCCGAGCGCCCGTGTTGCCTGCACCAACAGTGAGGTGAACAACAATTCGGTCTGCTCGACATCGACCGGCGATCCCACCAGAGTCGCCACAGCGAACTCGGGATCCCAGATGGCCTTGACGCGGTTGGCGGTTCCCACGACGTGGAGCAGTTGAGCCTTTGCAGGCGCATGCGGGCCGTCGACGTGCACGCGTCGACTGTGAATATCGATGTTGCCGCGGGAGAGCAGCATGGTGTCGATGGAGTAGCGGGTCATCAACTCCTGCGCCTTCGCCGTCAACGTCTCGGCTTCTTCCTCGAAATCCGTGGCATCGGCTTTGGCCAACAATCCGCGAATCTTGCTCAGCATCTTGGTGTTCGGTGCGTCGGAACCGGCCACACCGACCACCGTCGGGCGAGCCCGCGGCCACTGGGAGGGCTTCGGACCGAGCTGAGGCCAACGGGGAAGGGTCTGCCAGCGACCGAGCAGGGTCAGCACATCGAGCCATTGATCGCTCGCGGCGATGTAGTCGGACTTGCCGGACGCTGCGAGGTAGGCGGTCAGGAAATCCGGTGTGGCCTCCACCCGAGCCGCGACTTTCGGGAACTGTTCGCAGATCGAGGACAGCTGGTCCACCCAGTCCTGAGGTGCTCGTGAGTCGGCGTCGGTGAGATCGGCCTGATGCAGTAGGACCGCTGCGGCCAGTGCGGCCACCGCGACGGTGTGCTGACGGCGCACTACGTGCACCAGATCCATCGGCTGCCAACCGTTTTCGTACAGAACCTCGATCATGTTCGTCAGTGTCAGAGAGCCGAGTGCGGTCGCGTCCAGCGACACCAGTCGATCGGCGACGTCGTCGGCGATGCGATGGCTCTTGGTCTTTCCGGACGACGCGTCGGCACCCTTGCGGAGGAGACCGGGAATATCGGTCATTCGGTGAGCACGATCACTTCGGTGTTCGAGGCCACTTCCACGCGCAAGCCTGCCTTCGAGGCCACGCGCGCAACAGCTTTGGCATCCTTGGGCTCGGCGGTGGTCAGGGTCAGCGCGCGAGCCAACAGTCCTTTGTGATGCTTGTTGAAGTGGCTCACCACCGATCGACTACCGTCCGGTTTCTCGGTGAGCACCGTTGCGGTGATCGCGCCGGGGATCGGCCCGAGCTGTTGGTAGGTGCCCGAGCGTAGGTCGACGACAACCCCCTCGGCCTCGCTCAGGATGGCATCGGAGAGTTTAGGCTTCCAGTGCGATCGCAGTGTTCCGAAATCAGGGATCGACGAGCCCCCCGACAGCCGATAGGACGGAATCGGGTCGGAGGCGCGGACGGCCCCGAACAGCGCCGACCCGATCCACAATCTCGCGTGTGCCCTGGCGCGACCGGCACGGGTGAACGAACGCGCGTCCAGCGCGTCGTAGAGCACGCCGGTGTAGCGCGCCAGCGCGGGCGCGGTGGGTGAGGTCCACAGTCGAGCATTGCGTTCTATCTCGTCGATCTGGGTCCGGCCGAGCCCGAGCGCGGTGACCGATGCGTCGATGTCGGCGGAGAGCTCGACCAGCGCGTCGGCGAGTGTGCGGCGAAGGGGGAGCAGAGAGGGCAACGACAACCGGTTCAGATCGAGGGGTGCTCCGGAACCGCCGTCGGACTTCGTCTCGGAGGGAGGAAGCAGAATCAGCACGGGCTAGAGGCTACTCACTTCGCGGCCACCTGCTCACAGGCGCTGCACGAGCGACTAGTCTGACAACCCGTGATCACCCGCCTTTCGCAGTTGTTCCTCCGCACCCTTCGCGACGATCCGGCCGAGGCCGAGGTCGACAGCCACAAGCTGCTGGTTCGCGCCGGATACGTTCGACGTATCGCGCCCGGTGTCTACTCATGGCTACCGCTGGGGCTACGGGTGCTTCGGCAGGTCGAACGTGTCGTGCGTGAGGAGATGAATGCCATCGGCGCGCAGGAGATCTCCCTGCCCGCTCTGCTGCCGCGCGAACCGTACGAGACCACCAATCGATGGTCCGAATACGGTGACGCACTGTTTCGGCTGCAGGACCGCAAGGGCAACGACATGTTGCTCGGACCCACTCACGAAGAGCTGTTCGCGCTGACGGTCAAGGCCGAGTACAACTCGTACAAGGATCTGCCGGTCACGCTGTATCAGATCCAGACCAAGTACCGCGATGAAGAGCGACCCCGCGCAGGCATTCTGCGCGGACGCGAATTCGTGATGAAGGACTCGTACTCCTTCGATATGGACGAGGACGGCCTGAAGAAGTCCTACGCCGCTCACCGTGAGGCGTACCAGCGCATCTTCGCCAGGCTCGGCGTCAAGTACGTCATCGTCGCTGCGACATCCGGTGCCATGGGAGGTAGTGCATCCGAGGAATTCCTGGCCGAGAGCGATATCGGTGAGGACACCTACGTTCGCTGCCTCGAGTCCGGTTATGCGGCCAACGTCGAGGCCGTCACCACCCCGGCGCCTGCACCGCTGCCCATCGAGGGCCAGCCCGCAGCACTCGACTACGAGACCGGTGACACGCCCACGATTGCGACCTTGGTCGAATGGGCCAACGGCGCTGATCTGGGTCGTACCGTCACCGGGGCCGACACACTCAAGAACATTCTGCTCAAGGTCCGCAACGCCGAGGGGGAGTGTGAGCTGCTGGCGATCGGCCTGCCCGGTGACCGGGAGGTGGACGAGAAGCGCCTCGAAGCCGCGCTGGAGCCCGCCGAGTTCGCGCTGCTGACCGATGCTGATTTCGAGGCCAATCCGTTCTTGGTCAAGGGCTACATCGGGCCTCGTGGACTGCAGGCCAACGGAGTTCGGTATCTCGTCGATCCGCGGGTGGTCGACGGGACGTCGTGGATCACCGGTGCGGACGTCAAGGGCAAGCACGTGGTGAACCTCGTCGCCGGACGTGACTTCGTACCCGACGGCACGATCGAAGCGGCCGAGGTGCGCGATGGCGACATCTCTCCCGATGGTCGTGGCCCCCTGGTCAGTGCCCGCGGGATCGAGATCGGGCACATCTTCCAACTCGGCTACAAGTACACCGATGCGTTCTCGGTCGATGTTCTGGGTGAGACCGGCAAGCCGGTCCGTCTGGTGCAGGGTTCCTACGGGGTGGGCGTCTCACGGTTGGTCGCGGTGATCGCCGAGCAGATGCACGACGACAAGGGCCTGCGCTGGCCGTCGGAGGTTGCGCCCGCCGATGTCCATCTGGTGATCGCGAACAAGGACGATGCCGCCCGTGCAGGTGCGGAGTCCATTGCAACACAACTCGATACGCAGGGAATCGAGGTTCTGTTCGACGACCGCAAGGCGTCACCGGGAGTGAAGTTCAAGGACTCGGAACTGATCGGGGTCCCGCTCGTGGTCGTCCTCGGACGCGGCTGGGCCGACGGCAAGGTCGAGATCCGCGATCGCTTCTCCGGAGAGAGTCGTGAACTGGACATCGATACGGCAGTCGAGGAGATCGTGAAGGCCGTCCGGCACACCGCGTAGGACAGTCTGCCGATCTCTCCGCGCCGTCGTGTACCCGCTGGTAGCTTCGAGTCAACGACTAGGAGAGGTCACACCGTGGGTCAGTATGCGTTGTTCGATCCGGCCACCTTCGATCCCACCGAGCTCGACGACGACTCTCGGAGACAGCTGCGTGCCCTGATCGAATGGTTCGAGAGTCGAGGCAAGGACAGGCTGCTGGCAGACGATCTGGACAGCGTCTGGCCCTCGGACTTTCTCGAATTCGTCGCGGAACAGAAGCTGTTCGCAACCTTCTCCACACCCGCCGCCTACGCGAACGGTCTTCCGAATACGCGCTGGGACGCCGCCCGCAACGCTGCGCTCAGCGAGATTCTCGGGTTCTACGGTTTGGCGTACTGGTACACCTGGCAGGTCACGGTTCTCGGCCTCGGGCCGATCTGGATGAGCGCCAACGACGATGCCAAGCGGCGGGCCGCGGCAGAGCTCGACGGTGGCGCAGTCATGGCGTTCGGATTGTCCGAGCGGACACACGGTGCCGACGTGTATTCCACCGACATGCTGCTGACGCCCACCTCCGAGGGTTCCGAGGGCCCGGAGTTCACGGCATCGGGGGAGAAGTACTACATCGGGAACGGCAATGTGGCGGGCATGGTGTCGGTGTTCGGTCGGCGGACCGATGTGGAGGGGCCGGACTCCTACGTCTTCTTCGTCGCCGACAGCGCGCATCCTGCGTACCGGCTGCATGAGTCCGTCGTGCACGGACAGATGTACGTGAGCACGTTCTCGCTGGAGAGCTACCCGGTCCGCAGGCAGGACATCCTGCACACCGGAGCCGACGCGTTCTCGGCCGCTCTGAACACGGTCAACGTCGGCAAGTTCAATCTGTGCACCGGCTCGATCGGTATCTGCGAGCATGCGTTCTACGAGGCGATCACGCACGCGCACAACAGAATTCTGTACGGCAACCGGGTCACCGATTTCCCCCACGTGCGTGCCGCATTCGTCGACGGCTACGCACGCCTGATCGCGATGAAGCTGTTCAGCGCGCGAGCGCTGGACTACTTCCGTGCCGCCGGACCGGAGGACAGGCGTTATCTGCTGTTCAATCCGATGACCAAGGCCAAGGTCACGTCGGAGGGCGAAACCGTCGTCGGTCTGCTGCACGACGTGATCGCAGCCAAGGGATACGAGAAGAACACCTACTTCCGTGAAGCCGCGCAGTTGATCGGTACGTTGCCGAAACTCGAGGGCACGGTCCACGTCAACGTCGCGTTGATGCTCAAATTCATGCCTGCGTACATGTTCTCGCCCACCGACTACCCCGATATCGTCTCCTCGTCCGAGCCGGTAGACGACAGCTTCTTCTTTGCCCAAGGTCCGGCCCGCGGCGCGAGCGCGGTGCGATTCCACGACTGGAATCCGCTGTATCGGAAACATTCCGGCATACCGAACGTCGAGCGTTTCTACGAGCAGGCACTGGCGTTCGGATCGTTTCTTTCCGAGTGTGCGCCGGACGAAGCGCAACAGAAGGACCTCGACTTCCTACTCGTCGTGGGTCATCTGTTCTCGCTCGTCGTCTACGGTCATCTCCTGCTCGAGCAGGCCGACGAGATCTCGACCGAGATGATGGACCAGATCTTCGATTTCCAGATCAGGGACTTCTCCGGGTACGCGGTCGCACTGTACGGAAAGCCGTCTTCGACTGCGGCGCAACAGCAGTGGGCGCTCGATGCCATCCGTAAGCCCGTGGTGGACGCAGATCGTTTCGAGGCGGTGTGGAACGAGGTCGTCTCGTACGACGGTCGGTACGAGATGCGCCCCTAGTCGGGGTCTGCCGGAACCAACGTGGTTCCGAATGCGCACATCGTCATCTCGTGCAGTGCGACGCTGTCGTCCGGGTGCTCGGGTGCCTGCATCGACAACAGTACGTTGAGCAGCATTCCGTGCGCGATGAACTCTCTGGCCTGGTCCTGCGAACATCCTGTGCCGCTACGGATCTGAGTGTAGATCGCACCCATACCTTCTCGTGCTCGACGGCCGATCTCGGGTACCGCGCCGGCACCGAACCCGTGCATCATCACCAGGAGTAGGTCGCGGTCGGCCACCAGATCGGCATAGGCACCGGCGAGCTTCGCCCACGTCTGATCGTCGGTGTGGTCGAGTGGGCCGCCGGCCAGTACGTTGTCGAAAGCCGCCATGATGCCGTCGATGGCGCGTTGGAATACCAGGCAGAACAACTCGACTTTGGTTCCGAACATGCGGACGACGTACGGCTGCGAGACCCCGGCCTCTTTCGCCACGGCATCCGTGCTGGTTCCGGCGTAGCCCCCGCGGGCGAACGCGCGTGTCGCGGCGTCGAGAACGAGTTCTCGACGGTCGGCTGCGTCCATGCGGGTTGCTCTGGGCGTGGGGGTATCGGACATGTTGACAGGTTATCAGTCGATAACTTACGGTCGAAAATAAGTAATCATTCGATGCTTACAAGCCTGATTCGGGAAGGTCGCCATGACCGCTACAGCCACTCCCCATGCACTGCCACCCAGCTCTCGATCGATTCCCGTGTGGTTGGGAATTGCCGCAGCATCCATACCGATGTTCATGGCCACGCTCGACAACCTGGTGATGACCAGCGCGCTTCCGGTCATTCAGCAGGACCTCAATGCCTCGGTCGGCCAACTGCAGTGGTTCCTCAACGCCTACACGCTGAGCTTCGCCACCTTCATGCTCACGGCCGCAACGCTCGGGGACAGGTGGGGCAGGCGCTCGGTATTTCTCGGCGGTATCGCGATCTTCACCGCTGCCTCGGTCGCCAGCGCTCTCGCTGCGAGCCCGGCAATGCTCATCGCGGCCCGGGCGGTGCAGGGGATGGGTGCCGCCGCCATCATGCCGTTGTCGTTGACCTTGCTCGCCGCAGTGGTGCCAGTGCGCAAGCGTGCCATGGCAATAGGGATCTGGGGCGGGGTCTCCGGGCTCGGCGTGGCATTGGGACCCGTGGTCGGTGGTGCCGCCGTGGACGGAATCTCCTGGCAGGCGATCTTCTGGATCAACGTTCCGGTGGCGCTGGTCGCGATGCCGCTCGCATACATCGCGCTGAAGGAATCGGCGGGTCGTGTCCAGCCACTCGATCTGCTCGGCGTTCTGCTGTCAGGCTCCGGAGTATTCCTCCTGGTCTGGGCTGTCGTTCACGGAAACGACGACGGCTGGGCCTCGACCACCGTCCTGGCCAGCTTCCTCGGTTCCGCAGTATTGCTCGCGGCATTCCTCGCGCGCGCAGCACGCATTCGATATTCGGTGCTGCCGCTTGCGCTGTTCCGCTCCCGTAGTTTCGCCGTCGCCAACGTCATCGGGATCACGTTTTCGCTCGGCATGTTCGGCGCTGTGTTTCTCCTCGCGCAATACCTGCAGATCGTCATGCGCTACACCCCCTTCGAGGCAGGTCTACGCACGCTGCCCTGGACTGCAGCGCCGATGGTGGTCGCTCCGATCGCGGGTCTGTTGGCCGAGCGCGTCGGACTGCGCGGCTTGCTGATCAGCGGCCTGTCCCTGCAGTCGGCGTCGCTGGTGTGGATGGCGCTGATCCTGGGTCCCGATACCGGCTACCGGTCGATCGTCCCGGCGCTGCTGATGGCCGGCGTGGGAATGGGACTGACGTTCGCGCCGTCCGCGACTGCGGTCTTGCGAGATATGAACGACGACGATCACGCCACGGCGAGCAGTGCCAACTCCACTGTGCGAGAAGTGGGTATCGCACTCGGAATTGCTGTGCTCACCGCCGTGTTCCTCGGAAACGGTGGATCGCTGACGCCCACCGGCTACACCGATGCCTTGGCACCGGCCCTACTCGTCGGTGCCGGAGTAGTCGCGATCGGCATCCTGGCCGCACTGTTCATGCCGGGCCGTACCGCCGCTGTGGCACAGACGGTCACGGTTGACCGGGAAATGCAGTCGACGATGGAGTGACGCCCAGGATCTGCTGCCATGTCGCGAGGCGAACCGCGGACTCGGTCAGGGCCTGCACTCCCATCTCGCGAGCGGCACCGGACTGGCTGCGCTCGATCAGTGAACGCCACGCGACGCTCGTGTCGGTCTCGGCCTGCACAGCCAATCGAGCAGCCGAGACGGCATCGGTCACCGGAAACGGCACTGCGTAGGCCGCAGCGGGCTCCGGTACGGCAACACTCGCGGCCTGAAGCGCGTCGATGGTCGCATCGCGGCGCGCACGGTGCGCGGCGGTGTTCGACGCCACCAGTTCGGCGCGCGAGGAGTTGGAAAATGCGGCGACGACACCGTAGGCGAACACCGCGGCGTACTCGGCGTCGAGGGCGTCCACCAGCCCTTGCTGCTCGGGACCGAGATCGCTCATGCCAGGACCACCGAGGCCGAGACCGAGCACGCAGCGCTGATCGAACCGAGAAGCCCAGCGCGATATCCGCTTTCGTTTCGAGCCGCCTGCGCGGCACTCCGAGCAGAGGCGGTCAGCGTTTCCCGCACCGCGGCGATATCGGGCGGCGGAGGTGCGGAGGCAGTCGTCGTGGTGGACGTGGCGGAGGTCTCGGTCGTCGGGGTGTCGGTAGGTGCACCGGTGGCCCGGGCGATCTCGGTATCGAGAGCATCGGCGTGTTCGGCGCGCTGCGCTGCCACGATCTCGAGTGCTGTTGCGTAGTCGGCAATCACGGTCGACGCGGCAAGGGCGTCTGCGGCATCGCTGCGCGCGGCGCGCGCCTGCGCAGTCAACGAGTCGAGCGCAGGGCCCGAGATCTCCTCGCGGCCGCAGGCGACCGTAGTGGACATGGTGGCCGCGGACAGGGCGGCGGCACCGGCGAGTCGGAACAACCCGCGGCGGCTGAGCGCGAAGGGGATGGTCGGCGTGGGCACCACGACATCGTGCCAGACCCCTGTGCCCCCGCGTTCTGTGCCCGCGTGCCGCGCCCGCGCGAAAGCGTCGGCTGTGCGTGGTCACGAGCATCGGCCGCGGGGCGGTAGGCTGTAGCTTCGGCTGATGCAGCCGGGCTGCCAGTTCGTCGTACCGCACACAACTACACACGAGGAGTTTTCCGACATGCCTGTTCCGTCGAAGGAGAGGGTTGTCGAACTGCTCGTCGACCTCGTTCGTGAGCGAGGGTACGACCTCGAAGACGTGAATGTCATCGCCGCAGGCAAACACAGCGCGGTGCGGGTGATGGTCGATCGCGAGGAGGGTGTCGATCTCGACGCGCTCCCGGAACTGAGCCGTGAGATCTCCGATGCGTTCGATGCCGTGACCGATTTCGGTGAAGCTCCGTACACCTTGGAGGTGACCACTCCCGGAATCGACCGGCCGCTGACCGAGGCACGGCATTGGCGTCGGGCCCGGGGCCGCAAGGTGCGCGTCGAACTCGCCGATGGGGGTGCATTCGAGTGTCGAGTCGGGGTACTCGACGGCGACTCGGTCACCGTGGTGATCAAGCAGAAGGGAGTGCTGTCCACCCGGGCGGTTTCACTCTCTGACGTTGTCAAAGCTGTTGTGCAGGTGGAGTTCTCGCGCCCGAGTGCCGAGGAGATGGACCTGGCGGGAGGGGTTGTGGGCAGCCGCCCTTCACCCGCGAACACCGATGAGATCGTGGATGTGGAAGCACCGGAAGAAGGGTCCAACAAGTGAATATCGACATTGCGGCACTGCGTGCGATCGAGGCGGACAAGGGAATTCCGATCGAGATGGTGATCTCGACCATTCAGACCGCGCTGCTCACTGCCTACCGACACACCGAGGGGCATCAGTCGAACGCGTGGATCGACGTCGACCGTAAGACCGGGGCCGTTCGGGTCATGGCCAAGGAATTCGACGCCGACGGCAATCTCGTCTCCGAGTGGGACGACACCCCGGAAGGGTTCGGACGCATCGCGGCCACGACCGCGCGTCAGGTCATTCTGCAGCGCCTGCGTGACGCCGAGCACGAGCGCTCCTTCGGCGAGTACTCCACACACGAGGGTGAGATCGTCAACGGTGTGATCCAGCGCGATACCCGGGCCAACTCGAAGGGCACGGTGATCGTGCGCATCGGCAGTGACGCCAACGGTGCCGACGGTCTGTTGCCCCCCGCCGAGCAGGTTCCGGGTGAGACCTACGAGCACGGAGAACGCATCAAGTGCTACGTCGTCGGGGTCGCCCGGGGAAATCGGGGCCCGCAGATCACTCTCTCTCGCACTCATCCGAATCTGGTGCGCAAACTGTTCGCGCTCGAGGTGCCCGAGATCGCAGACGGTTCGGTGGACATAGTGGCGGTGGCACGGGAGTCAGGGCACCGGTCGAAGATCGCAGTGGTGTCCACGGTGGCTGGTCTGAATGCCAAAGGTGCCTGCATCGGACCGATGGGCCAGCGGGTGCGCAACGTGATGAGCGAACTGGCCGGGGAGAAGATCGACATCATCGACTTCGACGAGGACCCCGCCACGTTCGTCGGGAATGCACTCTCGCCGTCGAAGGTTGTGTCTGTGACGGTTGTCGATGCGGCCGCTCGTGCGGCGCGAGTGGTGGTTCCGGAGTATCAGCTTTCTCTGGCAATCGGTAAGGAAGGGCAGAACGCTCGGCTGGCGGCTCGATTGACCGGTTGGCGTATCGATATCCGCAGCGATGCGGCGGCACCCGAGACGACCAGCGCATAGGGCCGGAATGCGGAGTTCGAGGCAAGACAGCGGTAGAGTGGTCTTTGGTTCGGTAACGACCTCTCCGCCCAGAGGCATGAACATGAGTATTCGGCTGTGAAAAGTCGGCCACTTCGTACATGCGTCGGGTGCAGGGAGCGAGTACCTGCCACCGATCTGTTGAGGATCGTGGTTCGAGAAGCTGGTTCGCACGAATTCGCTCTCGTCCCCGATGTCCGGCATTCGATGTCCGGCCGTGGTGCGTGGTTGCACTACAGCCGAGAGTGCCTGCACAATGCGGAGCGACGCCGAGCTTTCGGTCGTGCGTTTCGGATATCGGGAAATGTGGAATCGTCCGCGGTGACAGACGTGCTCGTGGAGCACGAACGGCTGCAGAACGAGAACACGACAAGAGCAACACCCGTCGACAAGAACAGGCAACAGCACTGATGAGCACACCGTGAAGCACCAACGATGAACGTCCATCGGAGATAACCCGAGGTCGTGCGGGCACCAAGCCTCGCTCGGCCTCTCAGTGAGGAGAGCAGTGGCAGGCAAGGCCCGCGTGCACGAGTTGGCAAAAGAACTCGGTGTCACCAGTAAGGAACTACTCGCACGGCTCAAAGAGCAGGGCGAGTTCGTCAAGTCCGCATCATCGACAGTCGAGGCCCCGGTGGCTCGTCGACTGCGCGAATCTTTCCCGTCCGAGAACGCGGACGCGCCGGCAGCACCCAACGGTCGCGCAGCGGCAGATCGCGCGGCCAGCAGCCCTGCGAAGCCAGGCGCTGCAAAACCGGGCGGACCCCGTCCCGTCCTGGAGCGGGGCGTCCCGGTGGCGGACGCCCCGCTCCAGGACAGGCAGGCCCTCGGCCTGCCGCACCGTCCGGCGGTAGCCGTCCGGCCCCCGGGCAGGGTGGGCCCCGCCCGGCACCAGGACAGGCAGGACCTCGTCCGAGTCCCGGCTCGATGCCGCCTCGTCCCAACCCAGGTGCGATGCCGACCCGTTCGGCGCGCCCCGGCCCGGCAGCAGGACGCCCAGGTCGCCCAGGAGGCGCACCCGGCGGACGTCCGGGCGGCGGCGGCTACCGCGGTGGCGGCGCTCCCGGCGCTCCCGGTGGTGCTCCCGCAGGCGGCGCTCCCGCAGGTGGTTTCCGCGGCCGTCCCGGTGGCGGTGGCCGTCCCGGCCAGCGCGGTGCAGCGGCAGGTGCTTTCGGTCGTCCCGGCGGTGCTGTTCGTCGTGGCCGCAAGTCGAAGCGGGCGAAACGCGCCGAGTACGAGAGCATGCAGGCTCCGGCAGTCGGCGGCGTCAGGCTGCCCCGCGGCAACGGCGAGACCATTCGTCTCGCCCGCGGTGCCTCGCTGTCGGACTTCGCAGACAAGATCGATGCGAACCCGGCCGCTCTGGTGCAGGCTCTGTTCAACCTCGGCGAGATGGTCACAGCGACGCAGTCGGTCAACGACGAGACGCTGGAGCTTCTCGGCGGCGAGATGAACTACGTCGTCCAGGTCGTCAGCCCCGAGGACGAGGATCGTGAACTGCTCGACTCGTTCGACCTCACCTACGGCGAGGACGCAGGCGGCGAGGAAGACCTCGAACAGCGTCCTCCCGTGGTCACGGTCATGGGCCACGTCGATCACGGTAAGACGCGACTGCTCGACTCGATTCGTAACACCACGGTGCGCGAAGGCGAGGCAGGCGGAATCACGCAGCACATCGGCGCGTACCAGGTGCTGACCGAGCTCGAGGGCAGCGAACGTCTCGTGACGTTCATCGACACCCCCGGTCACGAGGCCTTCACGGCCATGCGTGCCCGCGGTGCCAAGGCCACCGACCTCGCGATCCTGGTGGTCGCCGCGGACGACGGCGTCATGCCGCAGACGGTGGAAGCGATCAACCACGCCCAGGCGGCAGAGGTGCCGATCGTGGTCGCGGTGAACAAGATCGACAAGGAAGGCGCGAATCCGGACAAGATCCGGCAGCAGCTGACCGAGTACGGTCTGGTCGCCGAGGAATACGGCGGCGAGACGATGTTCGTCGACATCTCCGCCAAGCAGGGCACCAACATCGAGGCCCTGCTAGAAGCGGTGTTGCTGACTGCCGACGCCTCGCTCGATCTTCGTGCCAACCCGGACATGGAGGCTCAGGGTGTCGCCATCGAGGCGCACCTCGACCGTGGTCGTGGTCCGGTTGCGACCGTGCTCATCGCTCGCGGAACGCTCCGTGTCGGCGATTCGATCGTGGCAGGCGACGCATACGGCCGCGTCCGCCGCATGGTCGACGAGCACGGCGAGGACGTCACCGAGGCGCTGCCGTCCCGCCCCGTTCAGGTCATCGGCTTCACGTCGGTGCCCGGAGCAGGCGACAACCTCCTGGTTGTCGACGAGGATCGCATCGCACGTCAGATCGCCGACCGGCGCAACGCCCGCAAGCGCAACGCGCTCGCAGCGAAGAGTCGCAAGCGCATCAGCCTCGACGATCTCGATGCAGCTCTGAAGGAGACTTCTCAGCTCAACCTGATCCTCAAGGGCGACAACTCGGGAACCGTCGAGGCTCTCGAAGAGGCATTGCTCGGCATTGCAATCGGTGACGAAGTCGAACTGCGGGTCATCGACCGCGGTGTCGGTGGCGTGACGGAGACCAACGTCAACCTGGCGTCGGCGTCCAACGCGATCATCATCGGCTTCAACGTTCGAGCCGAGGGCAAGGCAACCGAACTCGCCAACCGCGAGGGCGTCGACATTCGGTACTACTCGGTGATCTACCAGGCCATCGACGAGATCGAGAAGGCCCTCAAGGGCATGCTCAAGCCGATCTACGAAGAGGTCGCACTGGGCCAGGCCGAGATCCGCGCGCTGTTCCGCTCCTCCAAGGTCGGAAACATCGCCGGTTGCCTCGTCACCTCCGGTACGATCCGTCGCAACGCCAAGGCGCGTCTGCTCCGTGACAGTTCGGTCGTTGCCGAGACCGTCACCATCTCCTCGCTTCGCCGCGAGAAGGACGACGTGGTCGAGGTTCGCGAGGGATACGAGTGTGGTTTGACGGTGACGTACTCCGACATCAAGGTGGGCGATGTCATCGAGGCGTACGAACTCCGTGAAAAGCCGCGCGACTAGCTGGTGGACGGAGTCGTCAGGCTCCGTTCCCGGTCGCGTCGGCTCGGTGGTGAAGCCAGGGGAGTGACACTGCGCTCCGACTTTCGAGCCGGTGGCGGTACGACAGTTGTACCGCCACCGGTTTTGTCGTCGGAGCCGATCGAAGGACGTCAGCGTGTATCTGGGTGCTCTGGAGTTGGACGTGTTGTTGGGGGACGTGCGTTCGCTCGCCGAGAAGCGGTCGATGGTGGAACCGGTTCTCGGTGACTTGCACAAGTTGGGAGTGTCGGCCGCCGAAACCGGTGAACGAGAACGAATCCGGCGGTCACTGCTCGGAGTCGCCGCAGCAGGCACGGATGTAGATCTACTGCACGACAAACTGGACGAGTGCGAGCGGCACGTCGCCGAAAGACACGATCTGGAACTGTTGGCAGTACGTCGGAGAATTTTCGGACCCGAGGATTGATTCGCGAAATCGGCCGAGTGAAGTGCACAACCGTCGGGACGTCGGATCGAATCGGCGTTCGGCCATGAAAGAGGAGTGTGATTGTCGTGGTGGATCAGGCCAGGGCTCGTAAATTGTCCAAGCGAATCGCCGCCATCGTTGCGACGGCGATCGATCACGAGATCAAGGATCCACGGCTGGCCTTCGTCACGATCACCGACACCAAGGTGACCGCCGACCTGCACGACGCAACGGTGTACTACACCGTCATGGGCAAGGACCTCGAGACTCCGCCCGACCTACAGGGCGCGGCGGCAGGCCTGGAGAAAGCGAAGGGTGTGCTGCGCTCGAAGGTCGGAGCCGGGACGGGCGTGCGGTTCACCCCGACTTTGACGTTCGTGACCGACACGGTCCCCGATACCGCCCGTCACATGGAAGAACTCCTCGAGCGTGCCCGCATGGCCGACGAGGAGCTGGCCCGCGCGCGTGCGAACGCCACTCCGGCCGGGGACGCCGATCCGTACAAGGCCCCGCGCGAGGAAGCACTCGCGGGCCGGGACGATACAGAGGCCGTCGAGCCTGCCGAAGCCGACTGACATGTCGGATGATTCGCGGGCACTGGCCGAGCCCGTCGAGGTTGCGCGCGCGATCGAGATGCTCGAACGCGCGTCCTCGGTGACGGTTCTGTGCCACGTCCAGCCCGACGCCGACACCATCGGCAGCGGCCTGGCGATCGGTACCGCCCTCGAACGGCGCGGCGTGCGCGTGCAAGTTGCCTTCGCCGCCCCATCGTCCCTGCCCCAATCGATGGACGACATGCCGAGTCGTCACCTGCTGGTCGACGCCCACGACGTGGCCGAGACCGTCGATCTCGTGGTCACGGTCGACGCCGGAAGCAGAGATCGGTTGGGCTCGCTGGCCGACCGACTCGATACCGCGTCGGCGAGCCTCGTCATCGATCATCACCGCAGCAACACCCGCTTCGGAACGGTCAACATGGTCGTCGCGTCGGCAGAATCCACCACGGCAGTGATCGCGAATCTGTTCGATCGGTGGGGTGTGGAGATCGATGCCGATCTGGCGCACCTACTCTATGCAGGTCTGGTCACCGACACCGGATCGTTCCGCTGGGTTCGGCCGGGTTCACACCTGTTGGCCGAGAGACTGCTGGCGACGGGTATCGACGGCGCACGCATCGCGCGCACGCTCCTCGATACCCACCCCTTCAACTGGCTGCCGATGCTCGGAAACGTGCTGGGTTCGGCGGCCCTGCTACCCGATGCGGCCGACGGTGGCGGATTGGTCTACGCCGTCATCCGTAGCGAGGATGCGGCCGGGCTCCGGTCCGAGGAGATCGAGAGTGTGATCGACATCGTGCGCACCACCTCGGAAGCCGAAGTCGCCGCCGTGTTGAAGCAGCAGGACTTCACTTCGGTGTGGGTGGTCTCGCTGCGCTCGAAGACCAAGGTCGACGTGTCGGCAGTGGCCTACACGCTCGGCGGAGGCGGTCACCGCAACGCAGCGGGCTACACCGCGACGGGTCAGCTCGACGACGTGATCGACGCTCTGTGCAAGGCCTTGTCGTCGTCGTGAGCTCCACCCCCGTCACCGCTCGACGAATCCTCGGGCTGTCGCTGCCCTCATTGGGCGTCCTCGCCGCCGAGCCCCTGTACTTGCTGTTCGATGCCGCGGTGGTGGGCCGACTCGGCGCGTTGGCGCTGGCCGGACTGGCGATCGGTGGCCTCGTGCTGGCGCAAGTCAGTACGCAACTGACGTTTCTGTCGTACGGCACGACAGCGCGGGCGGCGCGCATGCACGGTGCCGGACGTGAACGCGATGCCGTGGGCGAAGGCGTGCAGGCAACCTGGTTGGCCGTCGCCATCGGAACGGCCATCGTGATCGTGGCCCAATTGGCCGCGGAGCCCGTGGTGTCGATGCTCACCGGAGGCGGCGACATCGCCGTCGAGGCGATCGCGTGGCTGCGGGTGGCTCTGCTCGGGGTGCCGTTCATCTTGATCTCGCTGGCCGGAAACGGATGGATGCGCGGGGTTCAGAACACCGTGTCGCCGCTCCGATTCGTCGTGCTCGGCTTCGGTGTGTCGGCCGTACTGTGCCCGCTCCTCGTGCACGGCGTGCTCGGGTTTCCGCGGCTCGGGCTCGTGGGATCGGCCGTGGCGAATGTGATCGGCCAGGGTGTCGCGGGCGTGCTGTTCGTCGTAGCGGTCGTCCGAGAAGGCACGGCATTACGTCCACGGTGGACGGTGATGCGTGCACAGCTGGTGCTCGGCCGTGACCTCATCGTGCGCAGCCTTGCGTTCCAGGCGTGCTTCCTCTCGGCTGCCGCGGTCGCGTCGAGGTTCGGGGCAGCATCGGTCGCCGCCAACCAGGTGGTGCTGCACATGTGGAACCTGGTGTCGCTGACGCTCGATTCGCTGGCCATTGCCGCACAAACCCTGGTGGGGGCCGCGTTGGGTGCCGGTAGGACCGAGGACGCGCGCGCTCTGGCCTGGCGTCTGACGGTGTGGTCGACGGTATTCGCCATCGTTCTCGCCGCCCTGTTCGCCCTCGGTCGGTCGTTCGTCCCCGGTCTGTTCACCAGCGATGCCTCGGTTGTCGATCAGATGCATGCGATCTGGTGGATCTTCGTGGCGATCATCCCCGTTGCTGGTGTGGTGTTCGCGTTGGACGGTGTTCTGCTCGGCAGTGGTGACGCGGCTTTCCTGCGGAACGCGACGATGGCCTGCGCCCTCGCCGGCTTCCTGCCGTTCATCTGGTCGGCACTGGTCTTCGATTGGGGCTTGGTGGGGATCTGGGTCGGCCTGGGTGTATTCGTCGGCTTGCGCATGCTCGCGGTCGTGGGCAGAGTGCTGTCCGGCAAGTGGCTCGTGATCGGCAGTGACCGACAATTGCAGTGATCGACAACTGCAGTGACCGCCGATCACGGTTGCGAGGGCAGCGCGGGGTGCAATGCCACCTCGTGGCTCTTCACCACGAAGAACACGGTGCGCCCCGGCTCGAGCCCCAGATCCGCTGCGGCTGCGGGGGTGATGTCGGCGGCCATCCCGGGTGAGCCGTCGGGATGGGAGCGAGAGCGGACGCGAATGCCCGATCCCTGGACTTCCAATTCTTCGATCACGACCTCGAATACGTTGCGGGGGCTGGCGTGCGGTGCCGTGAGATGCACCGAGACCGCGGCGGGGGAGAACACTGCTACCAGTGGTGTCCCGGTGGCGTACCGGTCCGAACCGTGAACCGTCATACCCCAGGTGGTGGTCAGCTTCGTCGTGTCATCGGCATCGACGGCGCGGCCCGAGATCAGGTTCACTCCGGCAATGCGGGCACCGAACTCGCTTCGGGGAGCGGTGAGTACCTCGGCCACCGAGCCGCGCTCTACCACGCGTCCGCCGTCGATCACGGCGACGGAATCGGCGAGTGCGACCACATCGAGCAGATCGTGGGTGACGATCAGCGTCGTGCAGCCGCTGTCGCGCAGAACCGTCCGCAGCACCCGCCGAACGGCCGGTGCGGTTTCGACATCCAGGGCCGCAAACGGTTCGTCGAGCAGAAGCAGTCGAGGATCCGCAGCAAGGGCACGCGCAATCGCCACACGTTGGGCCTGACCACCGGACAGCTGAGCCGGACGCCGACCGGCCAGGTGTGATGCTTCGACGGCGTCCAGCCACCGATCGGCCACGGCGTTCGCGGTTGCTCGGTTCGCCCCGGTGCTCCGCGGCGCGAAGGCCACGTTGGTGCGTGCGTCCATGTGCGGAAACAGCAGCGCGTCCTGGGCGAGAGTGGCAACGCCTCGGGCGTGAATCGGGACGAACGTTCTCGCCGAGGTCTCGGTCAACATCTCCGACCCGAGTCGGACGATTCCGTCGTCCGGGGTCAGCGAACCCGACACCAGTTGCAGCAGTGTCGATTTGCCGGCCCCGTTGGGGCCGAGGATTGCGACCGTCTCGCCCTTGTCGACGTCGAGTTCGAGATCGATGCCGCGGGCTCTCAGGCTGGTACGTACGTGCAGCGAGTTCACAGCGTGCCCGAGGATCGAGTGCCGCGTACGGTGACGACGACGAGTGCGGCGACGAGAATCAACAGCAGCGACAACGCCACTGCGGCATCCGGATCGGTCTCACGCTGCAGATAGATCTCCAGCGGGAGTGTTCTGGTCACGCCCTCGAGCGAACCGGCGAACGTCAAGGTGGCTCCGAATTCACCCAAAGATCGTGCGAAGGCAAGCACTGTGCCGGACATCAATCCCGGAAGAATCAACGGAATGGTGACGCGACGTAGAACGGTCGTCGGGGTGGCCCCCAGAGTCGCTGCCACCACGTCGTAGCGACTACCGGCGGTGCGCATAGCCCCCTCGACGCTGACCACGAGGAACGGCAAGGACACGAATACCTGCGCCAACACGACGGCGGAGGTGGTGAACGCGATGCGAATTCCGAAGGCTTCGAGATGTTCGCCCAGCAGTCCCTGTCGCCCGAAGGTGTAGAGCAACGCGATTCCGCCGACCACCGGAGGTAGAACAAGTGGCAGCACGACCAAGGATCGAAGGATCGACAGCCCGCCGATCGTGCTGCGCGAGAGCACGATTGCCATGGGCACACCCAACAGCACGCACAGGACCGTGCTGGCGGATGCCGTCTTCAGACTCAGGATCAGCGCCGCAACCGCCGAGTCCGAGGAGACGAGTCCGAAGAAGTTCGACCATTCGATTCGAGTGAACATCGCGGCCAGCGGTGCCACGACGACGAGCGCACCGACCGCCGCGGGAACGAAAATCCACAGCGGCACCCCGACCGGCCTCGCGCGGCGCGGACGCGGCCGCACGTCGGGTGTCTGCACGGTCACGGTGCCGCGAAGCCTGCACCGGCAAGTACGTCTCGCCCGACGGGGCCGGTGACGAACTCGGTGAATGCGCGAGCGGTGTCGTCGTTGTCGGAGGCGCGCAACGTCGCGATCGGGTAGGTGTTGACAGCCTCGCTCGATTCTGCGAACGGTACCGCTGTCACGGCGTCACCTGCGCCGGAGGCATCGGTGACGTAGACGAGCCCGGCGTCTGCTTGGCCCGAGGTGACTTTACCGAGCACATCGGTGACCGAGGATTCCTCGCTCACCGCCGGTATGTCGGTGCCGGTTGCGGCCTCGACGGACGCGGCGGCCGCCCCGCACGGTACCTGCGGCGCGCAGATCACCGTCAGGACCGCGGGATTCGCCAGATCTGCGAACGAGGTGACGTTCTTCGGGTTTCCTGGTGCGGTGACGATGGTCAGGGTGTTGGCGGCGAAGTCGGCGGGTTCGCCCGCAACCAGGTCTGCGTCGACGATTTTGGCCATGTTGTTCGTATCGGCCGACGCGAAGACGTCTGCGGGTGCGCCTGCAATCAGTTGAGCGGCCAGATCGGAGGAACCGGCGAAGCTGAAATCGACGGTGGTGTCCGGGTGTCGGGACTGAAAGCGCGCACCGATGTCGGTGAACGGTGCGCGCAGCGAGGCCGCCGCGAACACGGTGATCTTGCCACCGACGCCGCCATCGGGCGGAGCAGAATCCGCCGCCGACGAACCGGTGGCGGAACTGCACCCGGCCAGCAGCACAGCGGCCGCGATCAGGGTGATACAGGCCGGCTTCGTGGCTTTCACTCGGATCCCTTTCCGTTCTAGGGTGTTTCGACGATGACGGTGGTGGCCTTGATGGCCGCGACGGTGACCTTGCCGGGTTCGAGCCCCAGTTCGCGAACCGACTTCGTACTCATCAGGGACACGATGGAAAAAGGCCCGCACTGCATGCTGACCTCGCTCATCACGGTGTCCGACACGACATCGGTGACCAGCCCGACCAGTCGATTCCGGGCAGAGCTGCCGCCCGAGGAGACTTCCGGCGGGGGAGCAGCATGCTCGCGGGCGTACCGGGCCAGGTCTCGGCCGGCGATCACCTTGCGGCCGGTCTCGTCTTCCAGAGAGGCAAGCGTGCCACTGTCGATCCATCGCCGCACGGTGTCGTCGCTGACGCCGAGTAGCGCGGCAGCGTCTCGTACTCGGATCGGAGGCACGGTCATTGTTGTGTCTCCTGCGCCGGGGGTTTCCGCAGAATCGTCATGAACTGCACCATATACCCGAATATGCGGACAATACGAGCGTTTCCCGTCGCCGATGCTCACAGCGGCGTCGGTTTCTCGGCGCACTCCGGCACCCGGCGGAGCGTGCCGCGGAATCTCCGTGGACCATGGGACGTTGAATCGTTCTTGGACGGTACGGCTACTCGACGCCGGCGGCCGAGCTCATCGAAAGGGGTCATCAGTGGCAGCGAAGCTGTGGGCAGTGAGCGACATTCACGTCGGACATCGAGGTAACCGTCCCGTCACCGAGGACATTTTCCCCGAGTCACCCGACGACTGGCTCATCGTGGCCGGCGACGTGTCGGAGAAGACCGACGACATCAAGTGGGCTCTCGAGCTGCTTCGTAGCCGTTTCGCACAGGTCATCTGGGTCCCCGGAAACCACGAACTGTGGACGACGGTGAAAGATCCCGTCCAGATCCACGGAGCCGCTCGGTACGAGTATCTGGTGAACCTGTGTCGCGAGATCGGCGTCGTCACCCCGGAGGACCCTTACCTGCAATGGGAGGGGGAGGGCGGACCGGCGACCATCGTGCCGATGTTTCTGCTCTACGACTACTCCTTCCTGCCTCGGGGAGCCAGAGACAAAGAACATGGACTGGCGATTGCGCGGGAGAAGAACGTCGTGGCCACCGACGAATTCCTGCTGTCCCCGCAGCCGTACGCGACACGTGACGCCTGGTGCCACGCGCGTATCGAAGCCACCCAGGAGCGGCTCGACGCGCTGGACACCACTGTTCCCACCGTGCTGATCAACCACTTCCCGATGGTTCGTCAGCCGACCGAGGTGTTGTTCTACCCGGAGTTCGCGCTGTGGTGTGGTTCCACTCGGACGGCGGACTGGCACACCAGGTACAACGCGATCTGCTCGGTGTACGGGCACCTGCACATCCCGCGCACCACCTATTACGACGGCGTCCGCTTCGAGGAGGTCTCGGTGGGTTACCCGCGTGAGTGGCAGCGCCGCGGGCTACCGAACAATGTTCTGCGACAGATTCTTCCGGTCCCCGAGTATCCGCCGGGCACGTTGAACAAGTGGGGCGGACACTTCACGGTGACGCCGGAGATGGAAGCGGAAGTAGAAAAGATGAGGGCGGGCAAGTGATCGAATCCATTCTTCCGAACGGCGTGGTCTCGGCCGAGTTGTTCGCCGATCCACCGGACCTGAAGCCTCATCCGCTCGAAGCGCCGTTGGTCGCCAAGGCGGTGGACAAGCGCAAGCGGGAGTTCACCTCGGCCCGGCACTGTGCCCGCGTGGCCATGGAGAAGTTGGGGGTCGAGCCCGCAGCGATCATGCGGGGCACGTCGGGTGCGCCGCAGTGGCCGAAGGGAGTGGTCGGTTCCCTGACGCATTGCGACGGCTATCGCGGGGCGGTGCTGGCGTATTCGATGCAGGTGCGGTCGGTGGGAATCGATGCCGAGCCGCACGGTCCACTGCCCGACGGGGTCTTGGAAGCGGTCAGTCTGCAGGCCGAACGAGACTGGCTGGCGAGTGTCGGCCGCGAGGACGTCCATTGGGATCGCCTGCTGTTCTGCGCCAAGGAGGCCACCTACAAAGCCTGGGAGCCACTGACCGGACGGTGGCTCGGGTTCGAGGATGCGCACATCACCTTCGAGCGCACCGGCTCCGGTGACGACATCTCGGGGACGTTCCGTTCGGAACTGCTGGTGCCCGGCGATACCGACAGTGGATCCCCGTTGACTGCGTTCGACGGCCGATGGAAGGTCGAGGGCGGCCTGGTGATGACCGCCATCTCGGTGATGTGACGGTCGGCCCGGCCCGCCTGGCACAATGCACTCCCGTGAGTGCTCGCGAAAAGATTTCCTCCGGTCTCGTCGGTGCCGGCTTGCTGGTGGTGGACAAGGGTCCGGGTGTGACGAGCCACGATGTGGTGGCGTCGTGTCGAAAACTGCTGCGCACCAGGAAAGTCGGCCATGCAGGGACTCTGGATCCCATGGCCACCGGCGTACTCGTTCTCGGTGTGGAGCGGGCCACCAAGATGCTCGGTCTGCTGTCGTTGACCACCAAGTCCTACACCGCGACCGTCCGGCTTGGGCGCAGCACGACGACCGACGACGCCGAGGGAGAGGTCCTGTCCGACGCCTCCGCCGGGCACATCTCGGATTCGGAGATCGCCACCGCTGTCGCCGGATTGACCGGCGACATCGAGCAGGTTCCGGCCAGCGTCAGCGCCATCAAGGTCGACGGTCAGCGCGCACACAAGTTGTCTCGGGCCGGCGAGGAGTTCACGCTGGCCGCCCGCAAGGTCACGGTCGACCGGTTCGATGTCACGGCCCGGCGTGATGTGGTGGAGCACGAGAGTAGTTTCGTCGACCTCGATGTCGAGGTCGACTGCACCTCGGGGACGTACGTGCGCGCTTTGGCGCGCGATCTCGGTACGGCCTTGGGTGTGGGTGGCCACCTGACGGCGCTGCGTCGCACTCGCGTCGGGCCCTTCACGCTCGAGCATGCGCGCACCCTCGACGAGCTGGCCGAGGATCCTGCGGTGAGCCTCGATATCGATCAGGCCGCTCGCACTGCGTTTCCGCATCGGCAGATCGATGCGGCCGAGGCCGAGTCATTGAGCCAGGGCCGCTGGCTGGACCCGGTAGGGATCGACGGGGTCTACGCGGCGATCGACCCGACAGGTCACACCATCGCACTGCTTCAGGAGCGGGGGAAGCGGGCGGGGTCGGTCGGGCGCTGTCGGGGCCGGGGCGCGGACCCTACGGCAGTCAGGTCGCGGGAACCATCCAGATCGCTTCGGCGGCACGGTGCCCGAGGTCGATGGAGTCCGTGTCACCGGTTCGTGCCAGTTCGATGGCGACGGTACCGGCGTAGTCGCGTCGTTCCTTCACCGTGATCGGCACGTCGAGAGCGATGCCGACGGAATCGAAGTAGCGGAGCATCGCAGGGTCGGAATCGGAAATTCTGGCTACTCGGCCGGATTGTCCGTCCAGATAGTCGCTGAGCCGGGTGGCGGACGGGGCGTCGACCGCACCATCGACCGAGGGAATGGGGTCCCCGTGCGGATCCCGTTCGGGATGGCCGAGTTTGGCGTCGATCCGTTCCATCATCAAGTCCGAGACGGCGTGTTCGAGGATCTCGGCCTCGTCGTGGACTTCGTCCCAGCCGTAGCCGAGTTCGCGCACGAGGTACGTCTCGATCAGACGGTGTCGACGCACCATGCCGATGGCGGCCAGGCGGCCCTTCTCGGTCAGCGAGATCGCTCCGTAGCGGGCGTGATCGACCATGCCCTGGTCGGCCAGTTTGCGAATTGCTTCGGACACCGTCGACGCGGACACACCGATGCGTTCGGAGAGCATCTTGGTGCTGACGGAGTCCTCGCTCCACTCGCTGGCAGTCCAGATCACCTTGAGGTAATCCTGCGCAACAGCGGACAGCTGGACGCCCTCGTCGGCAGAAACAGGATCGTCTTTTCGTTGCGCCACGATTGCGAGCTTAGGCAATCCAATAGGAAAAGACACTTCACTCGGCCGGAGCGAGCGACACCTGTCTGCGCCGACGCAGGGCACGGGTGACGATGCCCTGCGAGGGGCTGAACAAGTATGCGAGTACGAACACCAACCCCTGGGCCAGTACGACACTGCCGCCGGAGGAGACGTCGAGATAGAAACTCGAATAGATGCCGACCAGGGCGCATCCCACCGAAATCAGCGGTGCCAGCACCAGCATCCGTCCGAAACTGTGTGTGAGCAGGTATGCAGATGCGCCGGGCGTGATCAGCATCGCCACGACGAGGATCACCCCGACGGCTTGGAGCGCGACCACGGTGGTCAGTGCCAGCAGGGTCAGCATCACCGCGGAGATCACCGTCGGGTTGATTCCGACGGCGCGAGCCTGGGTGCGGTCGAACGCGAACAGGGTGAAATCTCGACGCTTGACGATCATGACCGCCAACGCGATCCCACCCAGGACGAATACCTGCAGCATGTCGGCCTGCGAGACGCCGAGCAGATTGCCGAACAGGATGTGATTGAGATCGATCTGACTGGGAAACTTCGAGATCAGCACGACGCCGAGCGCGAACAACGTGGTGAACACGACGCCGATGGCCGCGTCTTCCTTCACGATGGTCGTGTTGCGGACCACCCCGATCGCACCGACCGCGATGAGCGCGAACAACAGCGCGCCGATCGCGAACGGCGCACCCAACAGATACGACAGCGCGACGCCGGGTAACACCGCGTGCGAGACCGCATCACCCATCAGCGACCAGCCGATGAGGACGAGCCAGCAACTGAGGACCGCGCACACGATCGAGGCGGTGATGGTCACCAGTAGTGCCCGCTGCATGAAGGTGTACTCGAGCGGGTCGAGCAGGAAGTCGATCGGATACACCGGTCAGCTCGCTTCCGGAGTTCGGGTGTGCGTCGGGGGAGTCCCCGCGCCCAGCTGGTCGACCGTCGAGGGGTCCATGCCGAAGGCCAGCGCGAGGTTCTCCGGGCGCAGTACCTCGGCGGGGCGGCCGTGCATCAGCACCCGCTGTTGGAGCAGGATCGCCTCGTCGCACAGAGCCGGTAGTGCGTGCAGATCGTGAGTGGACACCAGTACCGCCGCACCGTGCGATGCGAGCTCGCGCAGCAGCCGGGTGATGGTGGCTTCGGTCTTCTTGTCCACGCCCGCGAAGGGTTCGTCGAGCAACAGCAACGACGCCTCCTGGGCAATGGCACGTGCGACGAACGCACGTTTGCGCTGGCCGCCCGAGAGCTGGCCGATTTGCCGATTCGCTAGATCGGCCAGGTCGACACGCTGCAGAGCGTCGTCGACGGCTGCACGATCTGCAGCTCGGGGAGTGCGGAAGAAGTTCTGTTTTCCGTATCGCCCCATCATGACGACATCACGAACGCTGATCGGGAAGGTCCAGTCCACCGATTCTGCCTGGGGCACGTAGCTGACCGTGCCTGCTTTGCGTGCCTGCGCGGGGTCCGCGCCGAAGACCGTGATGGAACCGGTGTTCGGCTTCACGACTCCCATCACGGCCTTGAACAGTGTCGACTTGCCCGATCCGTTCATCCCGACCAACCCGCACACTCGGCCCGATGCGAGCGTGAGGCTGGCGTCGACGAGAGCCACGACCTCGCGATACCGCACGTTGACGGTGTCGATCGACAACGCGTCGACGCCGTCTGCCCGTGATGCGGTGTCGTGTTCGGTCATCTTTGCCCCACCAGCGCATCGGCGATCAGCCGGGCGTCGTAGCGCAGCAGATCCAGGTACGTGGGAACCGGGCCGTCGGCATCGCTCAGGGAGTCGACATAGAGGTGTCCGCCGAACCGCGCGCCGGTGTCCTCGGCGACTTGCTGCTGCGCCTTGTCGGAGACGGTCGACTCGCAGAACACTGCGGGTACGTCGTTCTCGCGAACGAAATCGATGGTGCGGACCACTTGCTTGGGTGTTCCTTCCTGTTCGGCATTGACCGGCCACAGGTACGCCTCGTGCAGATCGAAGTCGCGCGCGAGGTACCCGAAGGCCCCCTCGCAGGTCACCAGTGCACGCTGTCGCGGAGGCAGGACGGCCAGGTCTGCGTCGAGTTCGCCCCCGACCTCTCGGAGTTGCTCGGTGTACTCGGCGGCATTGGCGCGATAGTCGGCGGCGTTGCCGGGATCGAGTTCGGCGAACGCGGCGGCGATGTTGTGCACGTACGTCTCGGCGGCGACCGGCGACATCCACGCGTGCGGGTTCACCTTCCCCGCGTATGCGTCGTCGCGAATGTAGACCGGATCCACATTCGCACTGACGACGGCATGCGGTACCGGCAGACGCTCGACGAATTTCTCGAACCAGGCTTCGAGCCCCAGACCGTTGTCCAGGATCAGCTCGGCCTGCTCGGCCGTCCGCAGATCTCCAGGGGTCGGTTCGTAGCCGTGGATCTCGGCTCCGGCCTTCGTCATCGATTCCACTCGCAGGTGTTCTCCGGCGACGTTCGCGGCCATGTCGGCGAGGACGGTGAACGTTGTCAGAACCAAAGGACGATCGTCGTCGAGCACCAACGCGTCGTCATCCCCGACGGCACGGGCGCAACCATTGCTCGCCGCGACCAGTAGGCCCGCCAGCGCACAGGTCACGACTACTCGCTCGGTGCGAGATCCACGGCCGCGAAGAAAAAAGTTAGGCACACCGAAATATTTACCGTGGGGATACCTTTTTGTCCATACCCGGCGCGTGCGACACGCCAGTCCGAGAGTGACCGCGACGGCGACGGGCCGTAGGCTTCGCGGTGTGCAGAGGTGGCGAGGACTCGACGATGTACCTGCCGACTGGGGCAGATGCGTGCTCACGATCGGTGTGTTCGACGGCGTTCACCGCGGACACGCGCAGCTGATCGAGCGCGCAGTTGTCGCTGCGCGAGAGCGTGGTGTTCCGAGCGTGCTCATGACGTTCGATCCACATCCGATGGAAGTCGTGCGGCCGGGAAGTCATCCTGCGCAGCTGACGACTCTGACCAGGCGTGCCGAACTGGCCGAAGCGTTGGGAATCGATGTGTTCTGCGTCATGCCGTTCACGCCCGAGCTGATGAAACTCACGCCCGAGCGATACGTGCACGAGATACTGATCGAGCGCCTGCACGTCGCGGAAGTCGTCGTCGGTGAGAATTTCACCTACGGAAAGAAGGCGCTCGGGACCGTCCCGCTGTTGCGGAAGATCGGCGAACGGTCCGGCTTCGCGGTGGACGGAGTGAACCTGCTCGCCGAGCATGCTGTGACGTTCTCCTCGACGTACATCCGATCCTGCGTGGACGCAGGAGACGTCGGTGCGGCGACAGCAGCGCTCGGTCGTCCGCATCGCGTCGAGGGTGTCGTGGTGCACGGTGACGGTCGTGGTCGTCAAATGGGTTATCCCACAGCTAATGTCGCGCCGCCGATGTACTCGGCAATTCCGGCGGACGGCGTCTACGCCGCGTGGTTCACCGTGCTCGGGCCCGGTCCGATCATGGGGACGGTGACCCCGGGTGAACGACATCCGGCCGCGGTGTCGGTGGGAACCAATCCCACCTTCTACGGCCGCAACAGGACTGTCGAGGCGTTCGTGCTCGACGGCGAGGCCGACCTGTACGGCCAGCACGTGGCAGTGGACTTCGTCGAGCGGCTGCGCGGGATGGAGAAGTTCGACTCGATGGAGGCGCTCGTGGAGGAAATGGGCCGCGATGCCGAGCGAGCACGCTCGATTCTTGCCGCGGACTCGGCCTGATAGGCTGTCCCCTCGGTGCTCGCTGCGGTCCGCGGCGGCTGTACCGGCTTCGATTCCGTCGTGCCCACGACGGCTGCGTTGCTTCCTTTCACGCGGACGTCATTGATCAGGAGTAGTACCAGTGGCATTGACCACCGAACAGAAGAAGGCCGTTCTCGGCGAGTACGGCTTGCACCCCACCGACACGGGTTCGCCCGAGGCGCAGGTTGCAATGCTCACCAAGCGCATCGTCGACTTGACCGAGCACCTCAAGAAGCACAAGCACGACCACCACTCCCGCCGCGGCCTGCTGCTGCTGGTCGGACGTCGTCGTCGCCTGCTCAAGTACATCGCGAAGGTCGACGTCACCCGTTACCGCTCGCTCATCGAGCGTCTGGGTCTGCGTCGATAATCTCGAACGACGAGTCGATCTCGAACGACGAGTCGGTGTCACCGATCCGCAGTTCGACGCGCCGGTGTCCACCGGACTCGATGCATTAGTGCAGAAGCCAACGAGGCAGTGCTTAGACTGTTCCTCGTTGGCTCTCTGTGTTTGTACCGCAAGAACAGTTACGCCAGCACGAGAAGCGGATGCACGGCATCCGAACATCGCCGTGTATGCCTGTCACGACGTGGTGTCGGTCTTCGGTAGTGGCCTTTCGGATACGAGATCCGGAGGGCTTCGATCGATGGCCGCCTCCGCGCAGCCGCGTCCCGAGACACGTTCTCGGAGATGGACGGCACAGGTATGCCGCCACAGCCAGGAGGGCTCGTGGTGTGTCCACGCGGGCACGGCAAAGACGAGAGGACGAAGACAGAACACATGACGGACACAACAACTTTGGACGCCGAAGAAGGCGTCTTCGAAGCCACCGCGATCATCGACAACGGCTCGTTCGGCAAGCGGAGCATCCGCTTCGAGACCGGTCGCCTCGCACAGCAGGCCGCAGGCGCAGTTGCTGCGTACCTCGACGAGGACACCATGCTGTTGTCGGCGACGACCGCAGGCAAGCACCCCCGTGAGGGATTCGACTTCTTCCCGCTGACGGTCGATGTCGAAGAGCGTATGTACGCCGCCGGACGCATTCCCGGATCGTTCTTCCGCCGCGAGGGCCGCCCGTCCACCGACGCCATCCTCACCTGCCGCCTCATCGACCGGCCGCTGCGCCCGACGTTCGTCGACGGTCTCCGCAACGAGATCCAGGTCGTCATCACGGTCATGAGCCTCAACCCGGCCGACCTCTACGACGTCGTCGCGATCAACGCGGCCTCGGCGTCGACGCAGATCGCCGGCCTGCCGTTCTCCGGCCCGATCGGCGGCGTCCGCGTCGCACTGATCGACAAGCAGTGGGTTGCGTTCCCGACCAACGAGCAGCTCGAAAAGGCCGTGTTCAACATGGTCGTCGCCGGCCGCATCGTCTCCGGCTCGGGTGCCGACGCAGACGTCGCGATCATGATGGTCGAGGCCGAGGCGACCGAGAACGTCATCGAGCTCATCGACGGCGGTGCCACCGCCCCCAACGAGACCGTGGTCGCCGAGGGCCTGGAGGCTTCCAAGCCGTTCATCGCCGCGCTGTGCACTGCGCAGCAGGAGTTGGCCGCCAAGGCAGCCAAACCGACCGGCGACTACCCGGTGTTCCCGGCCTACCAGTCGGATGTCTTCGAAGCGGTCGAGAACGCGGCGAAGATTCCACTGAACGAGGCACTGACCATCGCCGGCAAGGCCGAGCGCGAGAGCAAACTCGACGAGGTCAAGGCTCAGGTCATGACAGTGGTCGGAGACAGCTTCGCCGGCCGCGAGAAGGAGATCGGTGCCGCATTCCGCGCGCTGACCAAGAAGTCGGTTCGCCAGCGCATCCTCACCGATCACTTCCGCATCGACGGCCGCGGCATCACCGACATTCGCTCGCTGTCCGCAGAGGTCGCGATCATTCCGCGCACGCACGGATCTGCTCTGTTCGAGCGCGGCGAGACCCAGATCCTGGGCGTCACCACCCTCGACATGGTCAAGATGGCGCAGCAGGTCGATTCGCTCGGGCCCGAGACGTCCAAGCGGTACATGCACCATTACAACTTCCCGCCGTACTCCACCGGTGAGACCGGCCGCGTCGGTTCGCCGAAGCGTCGTGAGATCGGCCACGGCGCACTGGCCGAGCGCGCCTTGCTGCCGGTGCTGCCCAGCCAGGCGGAGTTCCCGTACGCCATCCGCCAGGTGTCCGAGGCGCTGAGCTCCAACGGTTCGACGTCGATGGGCTCGGTGTGTGCATCGACGCTGTCACTGCTCAACGCAGGCGTGCCGCTGCGCGCTCCGGTGGCCGGTATCGCAATGGGTCTCGTCTCCGACGAGGTCGAGGGCGAGACGCGTTACGTCGCCCTCACCGACATCCTCGGTGCCGAGGACGCATTCGGAGACATGGACTTCAAGGTCGCCGGAACCAAGGACTTCGTGACGGCGCTGCAGCTGGACACCAAGCTCGACGGCATCCCGTCCAAGGTGCTCGCGGGCGCGTTGTCTCAGGCCAAGGATGCTCGTACGACGATCCTCGAGGTCATGGCCGAGGCCATCGACGCCCCGGACGAGATGAGCCCGTACGCGCCTCGCGTCACTGCGATCAAGGTCCCGGTGGACAAGATCGGCGAGGTCATCGGGCCCAAGGGCAAGATGATCAACTCCATCACCGAGCAGACCGGTGCCAACATCTCGATCGAAGACGATGGCACTGTCTACGTCGGTGCAGCGGACGGCCCGTCCGCACAGGCCGCGATCGACATGATCAACGCCATTGCCAATCCGCAGCTGCCGAAGGTCGGCGAGCGATTCCTCGGAACCGTCGTGAAGACGACGGCGTTCGGTGCATTCGTCTCGCTGCTCCCGGGCCGCGACGGACTGGTGCACATCTCCAAGCTGGGCAACGGTAAGCGCATCAACAAAGTCGAGGACGTGGTGAGCGTCGGATCCAAGTTGCGCGTCGAGATCGCCGATATCGACAACCGCGGCAAGATCAGCCTCGTCCCGGTCGAGGACGACAACGCGGCCGCTGCCGCCGATGCTCCCGAGGCACCAGCCGAGGCCAGCGCTGAGTAAGAAGCAGTCGAGTCGAACGGTACGTCCCCTCGGGACGTACCGTTCGGCCGTTACGGACAACAACGACATCGGCACCGGCGTGCAGCGCACTACTCTGCCGGGCGGTCTTCGAGTCGTCACCGAATTCGTTCCGGGTGTTCGCTCTGCCTCGGTCGGGGTGTGGGTGGGTGTCGGCTCGCGGGACGAGCAACCGAGCGTGGCCGGTGCCGCCCATTTCCTCGAGCACCTTCTCTTCAAGTCGACGCCGACGCGCAGTGCGCTCGAGATCGCTCAGGCCATGGACGGTGTCGGGGGAGAGTTGAACGCGTTCACCTCCAAGGAGAGCACGTGCTTCTACGCGCATGTGCTCGACGAGGATGTGGCGCTGGCCATCGATCTGGTCAGCGATGTGGTGCTTCGCGGGCGGTGTCGCTCGGCAGATGTGGACGTCGAGCGCCAGGTGGTACTCGAAGAGATCTCCATGCGCGATGACGATCCAGAGGATCTGCTCGGAGATGCATTTCTCGAGGCGATGTTCGGTGATCACCCGATCGGCCGTCCGATCATCGGATCCGTCGAGTCCATCGAGTCGATGTCCCGTGCGCAACTGCACTCGTTCCATGTGCGGCGGTACACACCGCAGCGGATGGTCGTCGCAGTGGCAGGCAACGTCGATCACAAGCAGATCGTGTCGCTCGTGCGTCGCGCATTCTCCGGTCACTTGGTCAAGGGCGTGAAACCCGCCGAACGACGGGGTGGCACGGCGCGGGTACGGAGCGCCCCGACCTTGAGTCTGACGACCCGGGACAGCGAGCAGGCGCATCTGTGCCTGGGCGTACGTGCTTTCGGACGTCACGAAGGGCATCGTTGGGCGCTGTCGGTGCTCAACTCCGCAGTCGGCGGTGGGCTCAGTTCTCGGCTGTTCCAGGAGGTCAGGGAAGAGCGGGGACTGGCGTACTCGGTGTATTCCTCGGTGGATACGTTTGCCGACAGCGGTGCGTTCTCGGTGTACGCGGGATGTCAGCCGGAGAATCTCGGCGAGGTCACCACGGTGATTCGTGAAGTCTTGGCCAGGGTTGCGGCCGAGGGCATCACCGATGCGGAGTGTGCTCGTGCGAAGGGCTCATTGCGCGGCGGATTGGTTCTGGGACTGGAAGATTCGGGTGCCCGGATGAATCGTATCGGTCGCAGTGAACTCAACTACGGCAATCACCGCGACATCACCGACACACTCTCGCGTATCGACAGCGTCGGCAACGACGAGGTGCGCGAGGTTGCCGCCATGTTGCTCGAGCGTCCTTTCGGTGCCGCTGTGGTGGGGCCGTACAAGAACGTCCGCCAACTGCCTGCGTCGGTCAGGTCTCTGGTTCGGTAGCCTCCCCGATCACCTCGCAGACCGTGCGGCGGATCACCGGTCCCATCTCGATGTGGCCGGTGATCGGTTCGAAGGCGCGTGTGGAGTTGAGCGCCGCTATTCCGTGTACGGAGGTCCACAGTCGTAGGGCCGTGAACTGTGGATTTTGCGGCGACACAGCGCTGACCGCCGAGATCAGCGCCTCGAACAACGGGCGTGAGCTCTGTCGCAGGTCTTCTCCCGAGCCCGCGAGGATGTCGTGCCGAAAGGCGAGTGCGAACATCGCCGGTCGCTGCGCGGCGAACCGCACGTATGCGTCGGCCATGGCGTCGAGCGCGTTCCGCGGCGAATCGGCTTGCCGCGCGGCAGTGTTCAGCGCCACGCCCAGATCGTCGAGTCCCACTCGCGCCACGGCTGCGGCGAGCGCATTCAACGTCGGAAAATAGCGTCTCGGGGCTCCATGCGATACGCCTGCTTCACGGGTGACCGCTCTGATGGTCAGCCCTTCTCGTCCTTCGCTCTCGAGCAGTCGTACGCCGGCATCGATCAGCCGCTTCCGGAGGTTGTCTGCCACGTAGACATTGTCTACTCTCGGCGTTGACGCTGTCCACCCGAGAGGATCGAACGATGTGGTACCTGCTGTTCAAACACGTGCTGATCGGGCCGATTCTTCGCATTCTCGGCCGACCGACCGCGGTCGGAATGGACAACCTCCCGACGACAGGACCGGTGATTCTGGCCGGCAACCACCTCACCGTGGTCGATTCGTTCTTCCTCGTTCTCCTGGTGCCCCGTCGAGTCACTTTCATCGCCAAGAGCGAATATTTCACCGGTCGCGGCATCAAGGGGGCCGCGCTTCGATGGTTCTACTCTGCGACGGGGCAGGTACCCGTCGATCGACGCGGGGCAGATGCATCGGCTCCGGCCCTCATGGCAGCGAAAACTGTTCTGCAGCAAGGGAACGTCTGGGCGGTGTACCCGGAAGGAACCCGATCTCCTGACGGTCGACTCTACAAGGGCAAGACCGGCGTGGCTCGCGTCGCGATCGAGACCGGGGCACCCGTCGTGCCGATCGTGATGCACGGAACGCTCGGGGTCAACCCGGTGGGTTCGAGAATATGGCGACCGGGCAAGGTGACGATGACGGTAGGCAAACCCCTGCATTTCACGAGATACGCAGGGGGAGAGAACAACAGGGCCATCCTACGAGCGGCCACCGATGAAGTGATGGCAGCGCTGTCGAACCTGTCGGGACAGGAATACGTCGATGTCTACGCCGCCACGGTCAAGGACGCAGCATGAGGTTCAGAGCTTCTTCTTGCCCAGCAACAGTTTCCACGGCACCAGCGCCGACTCCAGCTGAACCGACAGGCTCATCTTGGATTCACCCTCGCTGCGCTCCTCGAACCTGATCGGCACCTCGGCGAGAACGAGGCCGTGCTTGACGGTTCGGTAGTTCATCTCGACCTGAAATGCATATCCGTTGCTCTCGACCGAGGCCACGTCGATGGTGCGGAGGGTGCGCGCGTGCCATGCCTTGAAGCCGGCGGTCGCGTCCTTGACGCCGAGGCGCAGAATCGTGTTCACGTAGAAATTCGCCCAAGCCGACAACGCTTTGCGATGCCAGGGCCAATCTGCGGCGACGGCCCCGCCGGGAACGTAGCGCGAGCCGAGAACGACGGCCGCGTCGGTGGTGGTCAGCTTGTCGATCATCGCCGGGATCACCTCGGTGGGGTGCGAGAGATCGGCATCCATCTGGATCACGATGTCCGCGCCTTCGTCGAGTGCCTTCGTCATACCCGCGACGTAGGCACGGCCGAGTCCGTTCTTCTCCGTGCGATGCAGAACGCTGACGTCGAGAGGACCGTCGAGTGCCAATTTGTCGGCGACATCACCGGTACCGTCGGGTGAATTGTCGTCGACCACCATCACGCCGAGCCCCTCGACCTTCAGCCCGGCGAGAAGCTCGACGAGCTTGGGGAGGTTCTCGCGTTCGTTGTACGTCGGTACGACGACGGTGGTCTTCGGGGCGGTTCGTTCCGTACTCACCACCGTATGATCCGTGATGAGGGTGTCCGATCCAAATATCGGACATCCTCGGCCGTGTCGGTGCAGCGCTTCGGGGCCGCCGTGACACTCGATCGAGCGGTCACCGCGTCGCGTCGGCGAACATCCCGCCGCGAAGAACCGGAACGCAGCAACTCGATCCGATCTCGGCGGCGATCGTCACGTCCTCGGGATGACCCAGGGCGTCCAGTTCCCGGCCGGACGCGCAGCGCCGCAGCTCGGAGCCTGCTTCGTGTTCGACGGCTCGCCACGCCGCCGCTGCCATCACGGCCTCAGGAGACGCGTCGACGGCCCCGGTGTTCAGGAGTGCGGACATGACCGCCCCGGCACCCCACAGGTCCTCGGCAGCGGGCCGCAACGATCCGTCGGGCCATAGCTCGCCGGCCGCTATGACGGCAATCACCGCGTTCGGGCTCGTGGCTCGGATCCACTGCGCGGCTGCGTCGGCGTTTCTCAGCGAGGCGCCGACGCACACCCCGACCCTGCCGGCCAGCTCGTCCGCGATGGTGGATCCGTTGGGTGACGGCAACACCAGGCGTGCAGGCGCAGGCGCGGCACGGACGGTTGCCGGGCACAAGCTGATCTGCCCCGATGTGGCCGCCGCACGTCCAACGGCGAGGGCTGAGTCGAACTGATCGGCCAGCTGCTCGGCTCGGGAGTCACGCCAGCGGCTGGGGACGACCTCTATTCCCGCATCCACCGCGACCGTCAGCGTTGTGGTGAACGAGAGCACATCGACGATCACGGCGACATCGGCTCCGTCGCCTATCGCATCGGCCCCCGACAGACCCCACTCGAAGCGGAGCCGGTATGCGCTTTGGGACATGCTCGGGTCGACAGGCATCACCGAACGGTAGCAACAGGGGAGACGGTGATACGTTCGGCGCGGAATCGAGTGGGGGAGCTGGGGATGCAGTTGGAGTTCGATACCACGGTGATCGTCCTCGCGGCGGGTCTGTTGTTGCTGTGGGCGTTGGGCTTGGGGGTGCTCAAGTACCACCAGATGTCGACATCGGCGGACGGGGCGGCGCATCGCTACGTCGACATCGCCCATCGAGCCGCGCTGATGTATTCGTTCGCCGCACTGGTACTGGCCGTTCTCGCGCAGTTCAGCGCCTGGTCGGTCCCGGTCGATCTGACGGCTGCATCCGTGGTGCTGCTGTTCTTCGTGGCTGCGATCGCCGGGTACACCGTGCACGGGGTCCGCCGGGACACCGAGAATCAGTTCGTCCATCCCGTCCCGGGAACTCACGTGTTCATGCTGCTGTTGATCATCGGTGAGATCGGAGGAACTGCGGTCCTCGTGGCCGGATTCGTGGCCGAGCAGTTCTGAGCTGTGACCGGCGGCAAGACTGCCTGTTGCGGTTCTGCAGCGGGCGTCGGATGGTGTTCGGCGCGGCTGCGGTGGAACCCTTCAGTTGCCTGGGTGTCGGTTGTATTGCTGCGCAAGCGATGATGGCTGCTGTGGTGTGGCATCGGATGGCCTGCACCTGATCCGGTTCTCATCTGGGGTCGAGGTAGAGCTCCGCGGTCTCGGTGGCGACCGCCGAAACCGCAGCTGCGAGCCCTGGTTCGAGGTCGAGTGCAGCTGTGAGCCGCTCGCCGCGCAGACCCTGCGTCCGAAGTATCTCCCAGGCCTGCTCCACCAGCCGAACCGAGGTGGGATGGTCCAGTTCGGGGCGGTTCGAGCGCAACGCCGTGGCCGCCCAATCGGCGTCGAATGTGCCGTTGGGTGGACCGAACACGCGCTCACCCGAGGAATAGCTCTTGGGCTCCATGTTCCGACGCTAGCAGAATCGACCGTCGGTGCGATCGTGACCGAATCGCGGTCGAACAGCACTACCGAACCGAACGGTATCTTCAGTACGGTGGGTCGATGGACCACAGCCGCGATTCCGCGACCATCCCGCTCGCGGTCGCGGCATCGGTGTTGACCGGCCTCCTGGTGGGCTGTTCCGGCAGTGGCACTCCCGAGGTCGTCGAGGAGGTCTCGGCGAGCACGAACTACACCACGATCACCGGATCGCTGATCGTGGGAGATCCCTCGCCTGTTGCGCCGACCGCCGAGGTTCCGCCCCTCGTGATCCCGACGTTGCCCGACGGTCTCGGCGGTGCCCGTGCCTCGGGTTCGTCATCGGTCGGCGTCACCGAAGTGAACGTCTCGGGGTCCTCGGCCGTCGAATATCGGCTGGCAGGAAACGGGTCGGTGTCGTACACGGTCAGATACGTCGACGAGGCCGTCCGATACGGCACGAGTGAACCGCTGGCGGTGCCGGGGAAGTCGGTGCTGCAGATGGACCTGTCCGGTGCGTCGGCGGGATCGGACGACAGCTTCGCTCCGTACACCGGGCCGGAACGGATTCGAGTCGGTGCCGACTCCGCCGTGGTGTCGGTCGACTTTCTGGCCGATCCCGACGGAATCTCTCAGTCCTTCATCGCAGTGAGTACCGATCGCCCCGAGTTCACCGTGACTACGACCGAAAACCCTGCCGCGGTGATCGTCACTATCGCGTCCTGACGGACTCGGCGTGCGTCGAATGCATGTCGGCCGTGGCGGTTTCGGTCCGTCCTCCACGACCCCGCGGTAGCATCGCGATGTGTCTGACGTCACAGCGGGACAGAATCGACCACCTCGTGTGCGGGTGCTCGTCTACAGCAGCGACGCGAACACGCGGGCTCGGGTGAGGTCCGCGGTGGGGAATCGACCGGACCCGGCAGTGGGTGAGATCGAGTACACGGACATAGCCACGGCAGCTGTCGTCGTCCAGCACATGGATGCGGGCGGGGTGGACCTGGCGATTCTGGACGGCGAGGCCTCACCGGTCGGCGGCATGGGCCTGGCGAAGCAGCTCAAGGACGAGATCGACAGTTGCCCGCCGGTGCTGGTGCTGATCGGACGTCCCGACGACAGGTGGCTGGCCGATTGGTCGCGCGCCGAAGCGGCGGTTCCGTACCCCCTGGACCCGATACGACTGGGGCGTGCAGTGGTGGATCTGCTGATCGAGCATGCTGCGCACCCGAGGTCCGGAGCGCCGTCTCGCTAGAGCTGTGCAGCTCCGAAGGAGAGCGCGGGAAGTGGTGACCGTTGCACCCTCGAAAAGCAAGTGATATAGATCACAGTCCGCGGGCCTCTGGATGTGGGCGAGCTATGGGCGTCAACGGTTTACGAAACTCGACTGCTCGAAATCCCGCGAGATTCGCACCGAACCCATACTGTGTGTTTCAGGTCACATTGGTACGGCCGTCGCATTCGGTGTGCGGCGGCGCGGTCGTCGATCGAGGGAGCGGATGTCCGTGAACGCCTACGTTCCGATTCTTGTTCTCGGTGCCATCGCGATCGTGTTCGCGGTGTTCTCGGTGATGGTCGGCACCATGGTGGGACCCGCCCGATACAACCGTGCCAAGTTCGACGCGTACGAGTGCGGTATCGAGCCGACGATGCATGCACCGACGGGGCAACGGTTTCCGGTGAAGTTCTACCTCACAGCGATGCTGTTCATCATTTTCGACATCGAAATCGTCTTCCTCTATCCCTGGGCCGTCCATCTCGACGTACTGGGAGCCTTCGGCCTCGTTGCGATGGGGCTGTTCGTCGTCAACGTGTCGGTGGCCTACGTCTACGAGTGGCGACGAGGCGGACTCGGTTGGGACTGATCGACGAAGACAGTGCATTTGTTCTCCTTCCGCGGAACCGAAAGAGCGTGATCGATGGGACTCGAAGAGAAGCTGCCCAGTGGATTCCTGCTGACCACGGTCGAGGGCCTGGCCGGTTACGCCCGCAAGGGTTCGCTGTGGCCCGCCACCTTCGGGCTGGCGTGCTGCGCGATCGAGATGATGGCGACCACCTCCGGCAGATTCGACCTCGCGCGATTCGGTATGGAGGCATTTCGAGCATCCCCGCGCCAGGCGGATCTGATGATCGTGGCGGGGCGCGTCAGCCAGAAGATGGGACCGGTGCTCCGGCAGGTGTACGACCAGATGGCCGAACCGAAATGGGTTCTTGCCATGGGAGTCTGCGCATCCTCGGGCGGAATGTTCAACAACTACGCGGTGGTTCAGGGGGTCGACCACATCGTTCCGGTCGACATCTACCTGCCTGGTTGCCCACCTCGACCCGAGATGTTGCTCAACGCAATCTTGGAGCTGCACAAGAAGATTCAACAGATGCCGCTCGGTGTCAATCGTGAGCAGGTGCGCGCGGCCGCGGAAGCGGCGGCGCTCTCGTCCACCCCGACGATCGATCTGAAAGGAATGCTGCGATGACCACGCGCGGACCTGGCGGGATGTTCGGTGTGCGGGGCACGGGTGACACCTCGGGCTACGGACGACTGCAGCCGCCGGTGGCAACGGCGGACACCGCCGAGCGGCCGTACGGCACCTACTTCGACGCCCTTGTCGACCGACTGGCCGCAGTTCTCGAATCCGGTGATGCACCGGTGCCGTCCGACGACGCCATCGAGCGGGTGGTGATACACCGGGGCGAGCTGACACTGCACATCGCGCGTCAGCATCTTCCTGCAGTGGCCTACGCGTTGCGCGACGACGAGGAACTGCGATTCGAATTGTGCACTGGCGCATCGGGTGTGCACTATCCGGACCAGGTCGGCCGCGAACTCCACGTGGTGTACCACCTCGTCTCGATCACGCACGGGCGCCGGGTGCGACTCGAAGTCGCCGTCCCCGACACAGATCCGCACACTCCCTCGCTCTGCGGGGTGTATCCGACCAACGACTGGCACGAGCGGGAGGTCTACGACTTCTTCGGACTCGTCTTCGACGGTCACCCCGCTCTCACGCGAATCGAAATGCCCGACGACTGGGTCGGCCATCCGCAACGAAAGGACTATCCGCTCGGCGGAATTCCGATCGAGTACAAGGGCGCTCGAATTGCGCCTCCCAACGAGCGCAGGTCGTACAGCTGATGAGCGCAACGAACGAGACGATCTACGCGGTCTCCGGTCAGGACTGGGATGACGTCGTCGAGCTGGCACGCGGATCGGGTACCGAACGGATCGTGGTCAACATGGGACCACAGCACCCGTCCACCCACGGCGTGCTGCGACTGATTCTCGAAATCGAGGGTGAAACGGTCACCGAGGCGCGATGCGGGATCGGCTACCTGCATACCGGAATCGAGAAGAACCTGGAGTATCGCAACTGGACCCAGGGCGTCACTTTCGTCACTCGCATGGACTATCTGTCGCCGTTCTTCAACGAGACCGCATATTGCCTGGGGGTGGAGAAACTCCTCGATATCACCGACGACGTTCCCGAGCGGGCGACGGTTGTGCGAGTGATGCTGATGGAGCTCAACCGAATTTCCTCGCATCTCGTCGCATTGGCCACGGGCGGAATGGAATTGGGAGCAGTGACGGCGATGCTGTTCGGCTTCCGCGAGCGCGAGCTGATCCTCGACGTCTTCGAGGCCATCACCGGACTTCGCATGAACCACGCCTACATTCGTCCGGGAGGACTGTCGCAGGATCTGCCGGGGGACGCGATCGAGAAGGTCCGCGAGCTGCTGCGGGTGATGCCCGGACGACTTCGCGATCTCGAACTCATGCTCAACGACAACCCGATCTGGAAGGCCAGAACCGAGAACGTCGGATATCTCGATCTGACCGGATGCATGGCCCTCGGCGTCACCGGTCCGGTGCTTCGGTCCACCGGGCTGCCCTACGATCTGCGTCGCTCCGATCCCTACTGCGGATACGAGAACTACGAGTTCGATGTCATCACCGACACCGGAAGTGACTGCTACGGGCGCTATCTCATTCGGGTGGAGGAGATGAAGGAATCGTTGAAGATCGTCGAACAAACCCTCGATCGTCTGCGTCCCGGGCCGGTGGTCATCGACGACAAGAAGATCGCCTGGCCTGCCGAGTTGGTGTCGGGCCCAGACGGGCTCGGAAACTCGCAGGATCACGTGCGTACCATCATGGACACCTCGATGGAGTCGCTGATTCATCACTTCAAGCTGGTCACCGAGGGTATGCGGGTCCCGGCTGGTCAAGTGCTCTCCTCGGTGGAGTCGCCGCGAGGAGAGCTGGGCGTGCACATCGTCAGCGATGGCGGAACACAGCCGTACCGGGTGCACTTCAGGGATCCGTCCTTCACCAACCTGCAAGCGGTCGCCGCGATGTGCGAGGGCGGAATGATCTCCGATGTCATTGCGGCAGTGGCCAGTATCGACCCGGTGATGGGCGGGGTCGACCGATGACCGCACAATCGCAGTCGGAGCCGGTTCTGATCCAACTCGGAGCGCGGCCGGAGGAAGCGGTGCAGCTCGCCCGTCCCGGCGCACGAGCCTCGTATTCTCCCGAGCAGCGCACTCGCCTACGTGCCGACGCCGACATCATCCTCGCGCGGTACCCGCAATCGCGTTCTGCGCTGCTCCCACTGCTGCATCTGGTGCAATCCGAGGACGGGGCTCTGACACCTGCCGGCATCGAGTTCTGTGCCGAGGTACTCGACCTCACCGGAGCCGAGGTGACGGCCGTTGCCACCTTCTACTCGATGTACCGGCGCGAGCCCACCGGCACGTATCGCGTCGGAGTGTGTACCAACACCCTGTGTGCCGTCATGGGTGGTGACGCGATCATGGAGGCATTGACCGATCACCTCGGCATCGGCCACGGCGAGACGACCGAGGACGGCACGATCACCCTCGAACACATCGAGTGCAACGCTGCCTGCGATTACGCGCCGGTCATGATGGTCAACTGGGAGTTCTTCGACAACAGCTCTCCGTCGACGGCGCGTGATCTGGTCGATGCACTGCGATCCGGAGCGCAGGTCACCCCGACGCGCGGCGCTCCACTGTGCACGTTTCGACAGACCGAGCGCATTCTTGCCGGTTTCGCCGACGAGCGACCAGGTGCGCTCGAATCGAGCGGTGGCGCAGGTGAAGCCAGCCTCGTCGGTCTGCGCTACGCGCGAGAACACGCTATGTCGGCTCCCGAAACGGAACCGAACGTGCAGGACGAACATCCCGATCTCGGAGCAGAAGCAGTGTCGGAGACGGTGCGGGAGAAGCCTGCACCGGCACCCTCTGCCACTGTGCCACCACGGGCGAACACCACCGAGACCGATCCACCGACGAAGGGGGATTGAGATGGCCCTGACGCCGGTGTTGAGCGAGTTCTGGGACGAGAAGAACTCCTGGACACTCGAAACCTATCGAAGTCACGAGGGATATCGAGGGCTGGAGAAAGCCCTCGCCATGGACCCCGACGACCTCATCGCGTTCGTCAAGGAATCGGGCCTGCGGGGCCGTGGGGGTGCGGGATTCCCGACCGGCACCAAATGGAGCTTCATACCGCAGAACGACGGTAAAGAGCACTATCTGGTGGTCAACGCCGACGAGTCCGAGCCGGGCACCTGCAAGGACATGCCACTGCTGATGGCCAGTCCACACACCCTGATCGAGGGAATCGTCATCGCTGCGTACGCGATTCGCGCATCGCACGCGTTCGTCTACGTGCGCGGGGAAGTGGTTCCGGTACTGCGGCGGTTGCAGGCCGCGGTGGCCGAGGCCTATGCGGCGGGGTATCTGGGAAAGGGCGTTCTCGGTTCGGAATTCGATCTGGAGTTGGTGGTCCACGCCGGTGCAGGCGCATACATCTGTGGTGAAGAGACAGCCCTGCTCGACTCGCTGGAAGGACGGCGCGGACAACCCCGGTTGCGTCCACCGTTCCCGGCGGTCGCGGGCCTGTACGCGCGGCCGACGGTGGTCAACAACGTCGAATCGATTGCCAGCGTTCCGGTGATATTACGGAAGGGAATCGAATGGTTCCGATCGATGGGCACCGAGAAGTCGCCCGGCTTCACGCTGTACTCGATCTCCGGCCATGTATGCCGACCGGGGCAGTACGAGGCACCACTGGGAATCACGTTGCGGGAACTCCTCGACTACGCAGGTGGGGTCAGGCCGGGCCACCAACTGAAGTTCTGGACGCCGGGCGGCTCGTCGACGCCGATCCTCACCGACGATCATCTCGACGTGCCTCTCGATTACGAGGGCGTCGGAGCAGCCGGATCGATGTTGGGTACCAAGGCATTGCAGATATTCGACGACACCACGTGCGTGGTACGAGCAGTGTTGCGATGGACCGAGTTCTACGCACACGAATCCTGCGGCAAGTGCACACCGTGCCGGGAGGGCACGTACTGGCTGGTGCAGATACTGCGTCGACTCGACACCGGCACCGGCACCGAGGACGACCTGGACACGCTGCTCGATATAGCGGATGGCATCGCAGGAAAGTCGTTCTGCGCGTTGGGAGACGGGGCCGCAAGCCCGATCGTGTCCTCACTGGCGCACTTCCGTGACGAATACGTTCGACACGTGACCGAGCACGGATGCCCGTTCGATCCGCACCTGTCGACGTTGATGGCAGAGGAGTTCTCGTCATGACCGACGTGTCGGTGGAGCTGGTGACGTTGACCATCGACGATCACGAGATCAGTGTTCCGAAGGGCACTTTGGTGATCCGTGCCGCCGAGTTGATGGGGGTGCAGATTCCACGCTTCTGCGACCATCCGCTGCTCGATCCCGTGGGCGCGTGTCGGCAATGCCTGGTGGAGGTCGAAGGGCAGCGCAAGCCGCTGGCATCGTGCACGACGACTGTGGCGGAGGGCATGATCGTACGCACGCAGGTGACGTCCGGGTCTGCCGAGAAGGCGCAGCGCGGCGTCATGGAACTGCTGCTGATCAATCACCCCCTCGACTGCCCGGTGTGCGACAAAGGCGGCGAATGTCCGCTGCAGAACCAGGCGATGGCCGCAGGACGGACCGAGTCCAGGTTCACCGAGACCAAACGTACGTATCCCAAGCCCATTCCGTTGTCGGCCGAGATCCTGCTCGATCGGGAACGCTGCGTTCTGTGCGCTCGATGCACTCGGTTCGCGGAGCAAGTTGCCGGGGACCCTTCGATCGAGCTACTCGAACGCGGTGCGGTGCAACAGGTGGGCATCTTCGGTGACGAACCGTTCGACTCCTATTTCTCGGGTAACACAGTTCAGATCTGTCCGGTCGGGGCTCTGACCAACACCGAGTATCGGTTCCGTGCGCGTCCGTACGATCTGACGTCGTCGCCGAGTGTGTGCGAGCACTGTGCGGGAGGGTGCGCTCAACGCACCGATCATCGACGCGGCACGGTATTGCGTCGTCTCGCAGGGGATGATCCGCAGGTCAACGAGGAATGGAACTGCGACAAGGGCCGCTGGGCGTTCAAATATGCCACTGAACCGGATCGCATCACCGCACCGATGATCCGAGACGAGTCGGGTGCCCTCATCGAGACGTCGTGGTCGGCCGCATTGGCCGCCGCGGCAACGGGATTGGCCGCCTCTGTGGGGCGTGCGGCGGTGCTCGTCGGCGGACGATCGACTCTCGAAGACTCCTACGCCTATGCGAAATTCGCCCGAAAAGTACTGCGCACCAATGATGTCGACTTCCGAAATCGTGATCACAGCACGGAGGAATCGAACTTCCTGGCCAGTCGCGTGGCAGCGACCGGTCTGGGGGTCACCTACTCCGACTTCGCGAATGCTCCGGTCGTCCTCCTGGTGGCTTTCGAGCCCGAAGAGGAGTCACCACTGATATTCCTGCGGCTGCGTGCGGCGCACCGCACCAACGGCGTCCGTGTGGCATCGATCGCCCCCTGGGCAAGTCGAGGGCTGAGCAAGCTCGGTGGTGCGCTCGTGCAGTCGATTCCCGGTGACGAGCCGCAGTGGCTGGACGCCCTGCGCGTCGGCGACCGCGATACCGACTCGATTGCTCAGCTCCTCCGAGAGCCGGGGGCGATCGTTCTCGTGGGCGAGCGGCTCGGCTGCGTTCCCGGTGGATTGTCTGCGGTGTCGGCTCTGGTCGACAGCACGGGAGCGACCATGGCCTGGGTTCCACGTCGAGCAGGCGAGCGGGGTGCACTCGACGCCGGCGCGCTGCCGAACGTGCTGCCGGGTGGACGGCCTGTGGCGGACTCGGCGGCACGCGCCGAGGTTGCAGCTGTATGGGGTATCGACGACCTCCCTGCGGACGCGGGCCGCGACACTGCTGCGATCCTGGCCGATGCCGGCCCGGATCGCGCAGTGGTCACTGCAGGAATCGATCTCGACGACCTGCCCGATCCGCGTGGCGCACTCGATGCGCTGGATCGATCGGCGTTCGTGGTCAGCCTCGAACTGCGCCACAGCGCGGTGACCGAGCGTGCCGACGTGGTGTTCCCGGTGGCCCCGGTGGTCGACAAGCCCGGAACGTTCGTCGACTGGGAAGGTAGGCCCAGGGCGTTCGGCACGGCACTCGGTTCAGGCGCACTGATGCCCGACCAACGCGTACTCGACGCCATCGCCGCCCAGATGGGCGTCGAACTGTCGCTTCCGGATGCGACGGCTGCGCGAGACGAACTGGCTCGTCTCGGCACCTGGACAGGCCAACGCCAGATCCTCGCTCCGGTGCCATCGGGTGGCGATCTGCCCTCGCCTACCTCCGGTCGCGCGATTCTGGCCACGTGGCGAATGTTGATCGATTCGGGACGGATGCAGGACGGCGAGGACAATCTCGCGCGGACCGGACGGTCACCGGTGGTCCGACTGTCTGCGAGGACGGCGTCGAATATCGGCGCGGAGCAGAGTGATCTGGTCGTTGTCGAGACCGAGCGTGGTTCGATCACGCTGCCGCTGACGATCACCGATCTCCCCGACAACGTGGTGTGGGTGCCGATGAACTCGCCCGGCTCGGCGGTGTATCGGACTCTCGGTGCGGCCTCGGGTGATCTGGTGAAGCTGCGGACGGGGCCGACGGCTGCGGCAGGACAGCTCGATGAGGGGGTCTCGTCATGATCGTCGCCGCACCGACCGATCTGTCGATGTTCGGCACCGACCCGTGGTGGTTGGTCGTCGGAAAGGCAGTGGCCGTCTTCGTCTTCCTGGTGCTCACACCACTGGTCGCCATCTATGTCGAACGCAAGATCATGGCGTGGATGCAGATGCGGGTTGGGCCCAACCGTGTCGGTCCGTGGGGACTGCTGCAGTCGCTGATGGACGGGATCAAGCTCGCCCTGAAAGAGGGAATCACTCCGGCCGGCGTCGACAAGCCGATTTACATTCTGGCACCGATCATCTCGGTGGTTCCGGCGTTCATGGCCTTCGCCGTGATCCCGTTCGGACCGCAGGTGTCGGTGTTCGGGACGACGACCGAGCTGCAGATGACCGATCTGCCGGTGGGGGTTCTGTACATTCTCGCGGTCACCTCGGTCGGTGTGTACGGCATAGTCCTGGCCGGATGGGCATCGGGTTCGACATACCCGCTGCTCGGAGCACTTCGCTCGACCGCCCAGGTGATCTCGTACGAGGTCGCGATGGGTCTGTCGTTCGCCGCGGTATTCCTGTACGCGGGCACGATGTCGACATCCGGAATTGTTGCTGCGCAACAGAATACCTGGTACGTGTTCCTGCTGCTGCCCTCGTTTCTGGTGTACGTCACGGCCATGGTCGGTGAAACCAACCGCGCCCCGTTCGACCTGCCCGAGGCCGAAGGAGAGCTGGTGGGCGGGTTCCACACCGAGTACTCGTCACTACGCTTCGCGATGTTCATGCTCGCCGAGTACATCAATATGGTCACCGTCTCGGCACTCGCCACCACCCTCTTCCTCGGAGGCTGGCACGCCCCGATTCCGCTGAGCCTGTGGAGCGGTGCCAATTCCGGGTGGTGGCCGGTGCTGTGGTTCACCCTCAAGGTTTGGATGTTCCTGTTCGTGTTCATCTGGCTGCGCTCGACTCTGCCTCGTCTGCGGTACGACCAGTTCATGAATTTCGGGTGGAAGATCCTCATTCCGGTCGCGCTGATCTGGGTGATGGTCATTGCAACAGTGCGAGTACTGGGTACCGGGCGATTCGACGTTCCGCTCGTCACGTTCATCGTCTCGATGGTCTTCGCTCTCGCCGTCCTGGGCTCGTTGTTGTCGATGCTGCGAAGACGCACCCGCGATCGACACGTGTCGACGTCTGCTGCTGAGTCAGAGTTCGACGCCCTGGCCGGAGGATTCCCGATTCCTCCCACTCCTGCGCAGGGCTCGCGATTTTCGAGCCGGCACGCCGGTACCCGGTCCTCAGTGACCACGCCCGAGAAGGAGAATGCCGATGCCTGAATTTCTCGGTCCCATCGCCGGTTTCGGCGTCACGTTCGCCACGATGTTCAAAAAGCCCGAGACCGAACTGTATCCCGAGCAGAAGAAGCCGACCGAGGTCCGCTACCACGGCCGCCATCAGCTCAACCGGTACGCGGACGGCCTCGAGAAGTGCATCGGCTGCGAGCTCTGCGCATGGGCCTGCCCGGCCGATGCCATCTACGTCGAAGGTGCCGACAACACCGAGACCGAACGATTCTCACCGGGCGAGCGATACGGCGGGGTCTATCAGATCAACTACCTCCGCTGCATCGGCTGCGGGTTGTGTGTAGAGGCCTGCCCCACAAGGGCTTTGACGATGACCAACGAGTACGAACTCGCCGGTGACAACAGAGCAGATCTGATCTACGAGAAGGATGCTCTGCTGGCACCGATGGAGCCCGACATGGTCCCGCCGCCGCATGCGATGGCACCTGGGTGCACCGCCGAGGACTACTACCGCGGCACCGTCACCGGCACCGAGGGTGCGGTCGAGACCGACAGCGGACCGGTTCGATGACTGCGCAGGCAGCGGCCGTACAACTGGCACTGGAGTCGACGTCCACCGGTGAGGCAGTGCAGTTCTGGACCTTGGGTGTCGTTGCGGTCATCGGCGCGCTCGGGGTGGTGATGAGCACCAAAGCGGTCTACTCGGCGCTGTTCCTCGCGGCCACGATGGTGGTGCTGGCGACGTTCTACATGGCTCAGGGGGCACTGTTTCTCGGTGTCGTGCAGATCGTCGTCTACACCGGCGCGGTGATGATGCTCTTCCTGTTCGTGCTGATGCTGGTCGGAGTCGACACCTCGGAATCGTTGTCGGAGACGCTGCGCGGGCATCGCGTCGCGGCCGTCGTCATCGGGATCGGCTTCGGACTGCTGATCATCGGGGTCCTGCTGCGTGACGCGGCCAGTACCGGTCGGCTCGAATTCGCAGGGCTCGACGCAGCCAATTCCACCGGCAACGTCGAGGGCCTGGCCGAGCTGATCTTCGTCGAATACGTGTGGGCGTTCGAGCTGACCGGCGCGCTGTTGATCACTGCAACCATCGGGGCGATGATCCTGGCGCACCGCGAAGCACTCGGACCGGTCAAGGGGCAGCGCGAAATATCCCGGGATCGGTTCCGAGACGGCACCAGAGTGACGCCCTTGCCGAGCCCGGGTGTGTACGCCCGACACAACGGCGTCGATCGCCGCGCTCTGCTGCCGGACGGGACCGAATCGCAGTCCTCTGTCAATGCCATGTTCGCCGAGCCACGAACCGACGGTGACGAGCGATGAATCCCGAGAATTACCTCTATCTGTCGGTTCTGCTGTTCACCATCGGCGCGGCGGGTGTCATCGTCAGGCGCAACGCGATCATCGTGTTCATGTGCATCGAATTGATGCTCAACGCAGTCAATCTGGCGTTCGTCACGTTCTCCCGCATGCACGGAAATCTGGACGGACAGTTGTTCGCGTTCTTCACCATGGTGGTCGCTGCTGCCGAGGTGGTGGTGGGCCTGGCGATCATCATGGCCATCTTCCGCTCTCGTCGCTCGATCTCGATGGACGAGAACTCCTTGATGAAGAACTGACGGGGGAGCTGAAACGATGTCGATACTGTGGCTTCTCCCGGCTCTGCCGGCGTTCGGTGCGGCCGTCCTGCTGCTCGGCGGGCGGCGCTGCAACTCCTGGGGGCACCTGGTTGCCACAGCTGCAGCCGTGGCCTCGTTCGTCGTCGCGGCACTGGTGTTCGTCTCGATGCTCGGACGTGACGAGTCGAGCCGAGCGCTCGGTCAGTCGCTGTTCCGATGGGTGCCGGTCGATCAGCTGCAGGTCGACTTCGGCCTTCGCGCCGACCAGTTGTCGATCTGCTTCGTCCTGCTGATCACCGGCGTCGGATCACTCATCCACGTCTACTCCATCGGCTACATGAGCCACGACCCCGGACGCCGACGATTCTTCGCGTACCTCAATCTGTTTCTCGCAGCCATGCTGCTGCTGGTCCTTGCCGACAACTTCCTCGGCCTCTATCTGGGG
>NZ_JABFAU010000011.1:389584-500331 GCF_017168335.1 Rhodococcus sp. KRD162
CACCCTACGGGCGGCCTCGACCTTGTACTCGGTCGTGAACGACCTGCGTTTGCGGGACATGGGGACATCCTTCCAGCGGAACTATCGGTCCCGCTATCTCGGTGTCCACCATCCGGGGGGAACCTCAAGCCTCCGACGCGTGATTCCAGAAGGTGTGCACCTGATCCCGGGCTATCAGGAATTGGCCATTGCCGGGCCGAGTCCATGCTGTGGTCACAGCGTGCGGCGATCCGATCAGCGTGGTGGCCTTGTCGAGTATTTTCTCCGATGCACTATCGGGCACGTCGCCCCATCTAGCTCCGAAGTCATCGGATTCCAACCAAAGCGTCCCCATTGCATAACCTTTCGACGGAATAGTTCGCGATCTGCGGAGGGCACGAGTGTATCGATCCTCCCGCTTGTCGTGGCGGAAGTGTCACAACGGATTTCCGTATCAGGCTCACCTGAATGGCACTCGGTCGGAGATCCATTCAGCTGCGGCAAGTCTCAGTAACCCAGCGAATGGGCAACAATGCTCTGTTGGTGCCACGGGTTGCGTGAACTAGCGGGAAGCCCGAGGCTAGTCGGTGGTTTGGCCCGGCCACGCGGCGATGCTGGAGCCGTTCAGCCACCACCTGAAGTCCTGCATTTCTTCCGTTGGAGCAGCGAATGTCACTCGGCATTCAGTCGTGTCTCCGACCGCGATGAGAGGTTGTGCACACGTCGTGCGGGTCCTCAGCCCGTAGCTTTCGTCGTGCTTCTCCCAGTGGGCATTGCCGGGGGTGAAGCCGAAACGAAGGTCATCAAGGATCGAGTCGTAATATCCGCGATCCTGGTGACGTTCGATGTGAAATGTGCCGGTGGCCTCGACTTTCGCGTCAATGAGCGGACCGAACTCTGGCAGGCCGACTGTGGTCAGTCGATAGTCGGAAAGCCTGCCTTCCCAAGTGTTTCCGTAGCCGACATCGCCATAGTCCCATGAGCCGTCGCTCGGCCCAACCCACGGCTCAGGTTCAAAGGTCCGCTCGGCTTGAGACGCCGCGGCGTCGGCTTCGATGGCAGGCGGGGGTGCTTGCTCGGCATCGCCGGGTGTCGACTCCGAACATGCGGTGAGTACGACGATGGGAAGTAGTAAGGCAACGATGGCAGGCAGGCGCATGTTTCTGACCATAGCGGCACCTGGTGTGCCGGACATAGACTCGCCAACTGGGACGGCGGTCCTTGTCGAGTGGGAAATCCTGGACGGTCTCGCCCCCGACGAGTACCCCGACCCCTCGCGCTGCGTCGCAACGTTCCACTCCGGTGGCGGCGGATACCTCTGTCTGTACGTCGACGGGGACGCCGCCCGAGGGGTGGTGTGGTCGTCAGACGAGGCCCCGTACCTCGTCGACTATTCCACCTACCTCGACATTTGGACTAACGTCGGGCTCGGAGCGTAGTCCCCGCGGCAGCCCTGTCCCTCACGGCAATCACCTGATGCGTCGCGGCGAGAACCAACGCAAGCAAGGCCGCCGGGACACTACCCACCATCGCTACCAGAGACGGGGTTGTGGAGCTGAACGCGACGGCGAAGCCCCACACCGCAGTGGAGAGCATCGCACCGGCAACGAGCCAAGACACCACAGGCCGCGGGATCACCGACGGAACGATGCACAGCGCCACAGGAATAGCCAACACCAGGAACAGTTGGCGACCGAAGTACTCGTGAACAGTGCCGAGGCATACCGCCGAAGGCAACGAGTCGAAACCGATTTCGCAACTGGTGATTTCGTACACCGGCCACTGAGCGCTCGCCGATCCCAATACCCCCACCGCGATTGCCAACGCAAGCCACGCGATCCGAATGCCAGTCATGCGACAAGATCATGCCACGGCCATGCGACTGCGAAGCGGTGGGTCAGACTACCCACCAGTGAGGGAATTGCGCACACGCGAGCCGTCAAGTCGGCATGGCTGAGGGCGGGCAGTCTGACGTCATAGCGTCGCGCCCTCGAGGTCCGGTCTGAGGTGTTCAGCAGAGTCCATGATCTCGTCGGTCATTCGTCGAATCAAAGGGTCTTCATCGTCAGCTCTTCGGGTGAGATGAACTTCGTAGGACAACTTTTCGTGGTTCGAGTCGAGGACAGGTACCCACTTGAACTTCTTTGCATCCTTGCCTGCGAACTCGTGCTGTTGTTTGTACATGCACGCGATGTCAGACCCGACGATCACCGTGCCGAGATGTTCTCTGCCGAGGGTGACGAGAACATTGGTTTCCCATGCCTGCTGGGCTGTGGTCAAGATAGCGTGGGGATCGTCCCGGCGGAGAGCGTGTAGGAGTAGTTGATATGACCGAGCGGCGTTCGGCGGCAACAGTAATGGTGTGGTCCCTAGCTCTGATGTTCGTAGGGATTGGCGCGGGTCGCGGCGGGATAGCATCGCCTGCAGATGTGGCGTGTAGAGGAGGGTGTTCTCCAATCGCACTGAGCCGCTGACGTTTCGGATATCTGGTGGGGGGCCGACGACGAGGTCGAGAAGTCCGGCACGTAACGGTTCGATGGCTTGGCGGTTGAACATCTCTGTCGACCGATATCGGTCCGGCAAAATTTGAATGGTCACTTGCGTAGTTGATTGAGGAGTTGCGTTGCGTGCTCGTTCCACTCGCGCGATAGCTCTGGCAAGAAATTGTGTGTGATGAGGCAGGAAAGAGACCGTCGCAGAGGGCGTCGTCATCTCGGTGAGCCCCTCGCAAAAACGGAGGATCTGCTCTGCTTGGCGCTGAACCGTTGTTCCCAGGGACGTCGGGACGAGCGTTCCGTCAGGAGATTTCTTGAGTAGGGCTCCGCCGTTGACATAGCCCTGCAGTTCGCTCACGGCGAGGCGGTAGGCGGCTTCGCTTTTCGCCGACTGCGAAGCAGCTGCACGATAGCTGCGAGCCTGGATAACTTCGAGGTACGCGGATAGTCGCGCTGGGGTGAACTTGAGTGCTTGTCCTGAGACCGGTGGAAGCATGTCAGGAAAAGTATCAGAAAAGCTGCGCAGGTTTGAGGATATTCTGGTTCAGAATTTCTGTGGACAGCCTCGTACGCTGCACATATGGTGATATCAGGGAGCTTGGCTCCCGGCCTGGCTAGGCCCTTGGAGAAAGGACCGCACCATCATGACCGCATCGACGAAATCTCGATTCGCAACCTGGATAGCAATCCCCGTACTCGTGGCCACCGTGATTTGCGGCACCGCAACTGCTACTCAGGCCTCGGCGAGCAGCTCCACGCTCAACCCTGAGGTCGCAGCTGCATGGGCACGCACACACGCGATGGACCCGCCGACGTTCGGCGCCGACTGCACCTACTTCGTCAGCCGTGCGTTGTATCACGGCGGCCTCGACGAGACCTCGCGTTGGAACTTCGACAGCTCCGATCCAGAGAATGTGGGGGGCGGTCGATTCGGCGCGTTCACACGACCGACCGCAACCGCCACAGTCGCTGACAAGCTCACCGACTACCTCGTGAAGGAAGCTAAAGTGGCGACGAAAATCCCTCTGAACTGGCGAAAGAACGAGGTGCCACAGGCTTCCGTCGGCGACCTGATCGCATATGACTGGGACAATGGAGCCGACGGCACGATCGACCACCTGTCCATGATCACCGGGTTCTCAGCGAAGAATGGTCAGTATCCGCTCGTCTCGCAACACACACCCGAACAGCGGGACCGCGGCTGGACTTGGGCCGCATCAGACGGAACGTGGATAGAATCCGCGCGACCTGGTGCGAAGGTCTTCCTGATTCACTTTCGCTAGCACACGAACTGGCAAGTTGCAGAGAGGTTTTAAGGGAACTGCAAGCGCTGCTTCTCCGCATGATTCGCTCCGGTCATCCAGTAGAGGGTGCCGGAGCGTTTCTGCGCTCGCCGGTCAGCCCGTCCCGGCGTGTTGCCGAGATCAGGCGCCGCTTTCCGAAGAACGGATCGACTGAAATGTTGTAACGAACCCGTCGACGGTTTCGCGCACCTCTTTCTCGTCTTGCGGTGCGCGGCTCGGGTCAGCGTGCCGTAGCGCGTTCATGATTTCGATCTGCAACCACGCCCAGCGTAGGTCTTCGTGGCGATCACGCTGTTCGAGCTCGTACTTGTCGACGATGGCTTCGTAGACGGTCACCAAGGCGTGCAAAGACGTTCGGCCGTGTACGTAGTCGTCGGCTACCTCCAGGATCAGCGTGTGAGGATCTGGCGATTCGGGTGAAGTGTCGTGCGTGCGATCGGAAGCCACAGCGGTGTGTCCTTTCGGTTGGCGGTCGGGGAGTTCCGGTGAGGGGGAATGATGCGACAACACTGTCGTCTTGGGATTGGGCTCGGACGCCGCTGTGGGTACTCATGGATGGCCACCTCAGTCCAGGCTGGGCCAGTTCCACGCTGCGATCGTGCCACCAGGTGTCGAAACGACGAGCACGTTCCCGGGTGCGGAGACGTTCCAGCTTTCGAAGTCCGGCGACGGTGGCACCGACAACACGGCACCTGTGTCGAACAGTACGACGAGTGATCCGTCTGCGGGGCAGGTGCTGAGTTCGATTGTCGCGCCGATCAGTTCTGCCGCGATGTCAGCCCCGGATGCACGTGCCGGAAGGGTGATGGTGATCTCGGTGTCGTCGGGGCGGGTGAGCACGGGATTCTCCTCGACAAAGTATCGAACGCGCTCGTCAGTTTCGAACTGCACCGCGTGCCCGACCTCGGCACGGGCAACCCGCTGTCCGGCACCAGGAAGAATCATCGCGTTCACGTCAGAAGACTAAGACGGCCCCGCCCGCAACGCCCGGCATGGGCGGGGGACGCACCGCGGGGGGTGCGCTGCCAGGTGATGACGGGCGACCAGACGGGTTGGAGTTACGGGCCACTGACCAGGCCCTGGCCCCCAATCCCTACGGCTGAGTGGTGGTGGTGCGACATTTTGCGGTGGGAGCGTCGGTGGTGTCGACGACGTCGATGTCGAGGGCACCGCCGGGGCGGTGGCGTATGAGATCGACCGCGACGGAGGCGACGTCGTAGTCCACCAGCGTCCCGTTCTCGGTGCGGCAGTGCAGCGAGAAGTACACGATCCCGTCCACCACACGGTAAGCCTGTGCTTGGACGCGGAAGTCGCCGCCCAACACCAGCCCGGCGCGGTACAAGGACATCGGCCCGTCGGGAAGTCCCGGTAGTAGGGGGATTTCGTCGATTCCGCCGTCGGGGAGCATTCCGTCGACGCCGTAGACGGTCGGATGTCCGTCCGATTGCTTCGACACCACTGCCAACGGCATCGACGCCACGTTGAACAAGATTCTGGGCGCACCGCATAGAAGGGCATCGATGACAAGGGAATCACCTTCTGAGCCGAAGGAAACTCCGATGACGCGAATCTCCTGCCCCGCGACCAGCCGAGGCGCGTGAATTTCCAGGGCGAGGGCAGGCATACTCGGCCAGGGCTTGCTTTCGACCAACATCACATCACTCCTTCAAAACGGGCGTCCCAGTCAGGGTGGTCGGCAGGCGCCGGTTCAGTGTTCGACGGGCCACACACCGTCGGAGGCTTTGATCTCGCGGATCATCGACGGGCTGCCAGCGGGCCAAGTCTGGATGAGATAGTCCTCGGTAGCCGAGTCGACGTCCATGTCCCAGTGCTCGGCACGTCCTCGCGTGGCGATACGGAAGCAACGCGCGCCGATGGGGGAGGTGAGTTCCCCGAACTCCTCGACGATTTCGTTCGACAAGGTGATGAAGAGCATCGGTTGGCGGCACACCACGTGGACCTCTTCGACGTTGTCCCAGGCGTCGAGGTCGATCGCGGGGCCACCGTTGAGAAACATGTCGTCGTCGCCGGAGAGCTGTTCGAGGGTGACGTTCACCGGTCCGTAGGCGATGCCGGTGTGAACGGAGATCAGGTTATTGCCTGCATCGAACACCTGCCCCTCGGAATAGGTTTCCGTGGGATCGGTGTCGGGCGCGGAGATGAGGAACGTGTGGTGCTCGGCATCGACCAAGCCTCGTGTGATCATGCCCCGATTAGACCAGCACAGACTGGAGACCCTGGTCGAGGATGATGTGTGTCGCCTTCGTGGTTGCGATAGCGGCTCTGGGTGAGTGGCGCCGAGCCAAGGGGGCGGCCCGAACGTACGGGTCGCTAGAGGTGCGCAACGTGCCGCCCACCGGAACGAGGTGTTCTAAGGCGTTGACCGGCTAGCGCTGCGCGACCGACGTCATCCACTGGCTCAGTGCCTGCGTGAACTGGCCTGAGAGGGGCACCGGCGCAATCGCGTCCCATTGCCCGGGTGCAAGGACGCCGATGTCGCCGAGTCCGTGGTTCGCGGTCGTCAGCTGCAGGAAGGTGGTCGCCTCGAGTGAGGCTGCCGAGTGCAAACGGTGCACCTGGTCGCAGCTGACGTTGAGATCCTTTTCGGAGCACGTGATCAGGACGGGCGTGGAAGGCGACAGGGCTGCGGCGAGCTCGGCTGGATCGTAGCGGTCGGCCTCGGAGAGGAAGCGGGCGTTGGCGGGGACGAATCCGACGGTTTCGAGTCGCGGATCCTGGTCGGCGGGGATGGTGCCGCTCTCTCGTAGGGACTGCACTGTGCGAGCGAGACTGTCGCGTGTGGCGTCAGCGTCGGTCTCCGAGAGTTGCCCACCCTGCACGGTGCGGTCGAGGCTGGCGCTTATCTGGTGCGAGAGCAGATCAAGGTATCGCTGCGAGAGAGGTTGCAGCAGGCCGAGTCCCGCGAGCGGCAGTGCAGTGCGCTGTTGCAGGGCGAGCGCGGTCAGGGCGCCTTCGCTGTGCCCGAGTACGACCGTGCGCGTGGCAGGTGTGGACGTCAGGTCGCCGAGCAAGTCGAGCGCGCTGTGCGCGTCATCCACTTGCATGTCGAAGCCGTAGTCGAAAGCGTCCGGCGACGTACCTGCAAGGCCTGTGCGCCCGGATCCGAACTTGTCGAACCGAAGGCTCGGAATCCCCTGTGCCGCAAGTGCGTCTGCCACATGCGCGAGAGTATTCGGGAAGACCATGGCGTTCTCCTGATTGCCGTTGCGGTCGGTCGGACCGCTTCCCGGCAGAAGCAGCACAGCGAGATCAGCATGCTCGACGCCCGAGGGTGACCTCAGGCTCCCGTAAAACGTGATCCCGCGAGATTCGAAGGTCACCTCGCTGTCGATACCCGCAGGCGTCTCGATCGATCCCGTCGCCGACGAACCCGTAGGTATCGCCGGAAGTGCGTGTGTTGCAGGAGCACCCATGATGGAAAAACTCGTCAGAAGGGCGAGGGAGGAGACGGCGATCGAGACGCGGCGGCAAACGGTGAACATGCTTTGTAACCGTACCGGTCGGCTTGGAATTGCTGCCAACGTGGCCCCTGCGGGTTGTCCCGGGCGGCTATGTTGTCGTGACGGCGAACAGGATCCGGTCCGGCTCGCGTTGCATACGGGTGATCGCGACGCGGCCCCCGATCCACGCGCCCAGTGCGCCAATCGCAGCAGAGACCGGGATGGCGAAATAGTTCACCGGGTTCGGTAGCAGCGCCCCGAGTAGAACGCCGGGCGCCGTTGTCGCGGCGAAGATGACGATGCCGAGGATGATCAGTCCGAAGGACGAGCCGTTGAAAGACCCGCGGGTGTTGAAGGAGAACGTCTTCTTCATCTCCGGAACCGGGTAGGGCGCTTTGGCGGATATCGCCACTACCAATCCTGCACCGACTCCCATCATCGAAATGCCGACGGCGATCGGCACGGCCAGTCGGTCGGTCCCGAGGTCCCCGAAGATCCGTACAGCAGCTGTTGCGACGACCACGAAGGGTGTCATCACGATTGCCCACGCGATTTGTCGGCCCCGGACGTCAGCGGCAGCGGCTTCGGGGATCATCACCAGATGCCAGATCGATGCGCCGTCGAATCCGTACAGATTCGATCCGGCTGCCATTGCCAGGTAGATCAGGAACCAGGCACCCCATGCGGCGGAGAAGGGGATCGATGACGAGATCAGCGGTCCGAAGCCGGAGACCAAGGTCATGATGGCAACGGAGAGCAGTTGTGTTCGTCGGCGCATGTCTCCGTGCCAGAGCGAAAGCTCGCGAGAGATGACGGTGCCCAGTCGGGATGCGCGCCAACCGGTTCGAATGTCGCGGCCCTGGTTCTTCAATTGCACGGAAGTGGCGCCCGCTGATTCTGCGACCTTCCCGTTGAAGTAGCGAACGACCAGGCGTTGCCATGACCACAGCAGTGCGAGATCGACCAGCACCAGGGCGAGGACTGCTCCGGCGGCGAGGAGCCAGGCGCCTCCTGCTGCTGCGTCGACACTGGTGATTCCCCACGCGAACGGGATCGAATGCGCGACCGTGAGCGGCCACGTGACGTCGCCGTCCACGACCGTGCCGAGGCGACTCTGCAGCGGAAATTGCAGCAGATACAGCCCGCCGAAGAACGTGCCGAATGCCAACAGTCCCAGTTCGCGGCTGCGACGACTCCGCAGGAGCTGCGACATCGCCAGCATCGCGACCCGTGAGGTGCCGACAATGAGCAGGACCGTTGCGGGCCAAGCGATAATGGCCAATGGCAGTGCGGCAGGGTGGTGTGTAGCGGCATAAATTGGAATCGCTGCTGCAGCCAACGCGGTAATCGGCACGGTCATACCGACCAGCGACGTCGAGAACAGTGCTCTGGCGAGTCGGACGGGTTCCAGGGGGAGTAGTTGGAACTGTCTGGGGTGAAGATTGTCATCTGACAGACCAGACATGATCGGCATCAAGATCCACATCACGCCGATAGCCGACAGTGCGAGACTGGTTGTGCCGCCGACGAGTTCGGAAGAGCTCGCGCTCGTCCCCGAGGCTTGCAGGCACAGCAGAGCTGCCCCCAGAACGCCGAAGAGTGCTGCCACGACCTTGATGACGGCTCTGCCGCCGGTGAATTGACGTTTGTAGAGGGTCACGCGCATGCGGAGAACAGTGCGCCACAGTGAGGTTCGGGCGCTGCGCGACGTCGGCAAGCTCGTAATGCTCATGCGCGCATCCATGACAGTCCGTCGGGACTGGGACTGCGGCTACCGACAAGGCGAACGAATGCCTCGTCGAGAGTGTTGCCTGCGCGCACCTCGTCGACCGTTCCTGAAGCCACGACGCGCCCGTCTGCGATGACTCCGATGTGAGTACACAGTTGTTCGACAAGGGCCATCACGTGACTGGAAAGAATGACCGAGCCACCTGAGTGGACGAACGAGAGCAGAATGCTCCGAATTCCGGCCGAAGAAATGGGGTCGACAGCTTCGAACGGCTCATCCAGTACCAGTAAGCGAGGGCCGTGCAACAAGGCCGAGGCCAACCCGATTTTCTTCGTCATACCCGCTGAATAATCGGCGATGACCGTTCCACCTGCATCGGCGAGATCGAGCGCGGCCAACAGTTCGTCGCGTCGTGACGCGATGACGTCCTCTGGCATACCGCGCAGTCGCCCGAAATAGGTGAGTAGTTCATGACCGGTGAACTGGGCAGGTAGCGCCAAACCGTCGGGTAGAACGCCGAGCAGACTCTTCGCTGCCACAGGGTCGTTCCACACGTCGTAGCCGTACACCAGGCTGCGACCGTAGTGCGGGCGAAGCAATCCGACAGCCATCGACAGTGTGGTCGTTTTTCCCGCACCGTTAGGGCCCACCAGGCCGAACAACGAACCTGAGGGCACCGCGAGGGAAAGGTCGTTCACAGCAACTTTCGCGCCGAACGCCATGCAGAGGTGTTCCACATGCAATGCCATCGGTCCGGGCGGTAACTGTCCAGGGTGGGGGAGAGGGTGCATTGGTCGAGGGTAACTGGATGGAGGCGCAGGCGCGGAGGCCTGGTTCTGGAGCGGGCGGCGCACTGCCGGTGTAGGTCTCAGGTGGGGTGCGTCTTCGACATGTTGGGCGCCAATGGAGTTCGAGGGGGGTGATGCTGAATGGTGGTATTCGCGACCGAGCGAGGCGGAGCGTCGTCGCCGGACCAGGGTGAACAGTTCGTCGTGCGGGCATGGGAAAGCCCCTGCCGACCTTCTCGGTGGGCAGGGGCTTGAGTGTTGTTGTGTACGAGTCGAATTTACACCCGATCCGCGTCAGCGGATTCGTAGTGCCCGGTCTCGGGGTTCCACTGCACGCCGGGAACGTACTTTGCCCTGTCGGGGTCGGGGCCAGCGATGTTCTCGGGGACGCCGCTGACGAGGTCGCTGCGGGTGGGTTCGTTCGTTGTCATGAGCTGTTTCTCCGATGCGGTCAGGTGCGGTTAGGTGTCGAGTGGTTCCCAGTAGTCCAAGCCGACCATCACGCCCTGTCCGTATCCGTTTCGAGTGAGGGCGTCGCGGGCGCTGGTGCCCTGGTAGTCGGTGCTCGGCTGTCCGTCCTTCCAGTGGAATCGGAAGGTCTTGAGTGGTGAATCTGATTCAGCGGCGGGGGAACTCATGCGTCGAGGATAGGTGAGAAATCCGTGTCGTGGTCGGGGAAGGTTGCTGCGGCTGAGGGGTTCTCGGATATGGCGCGGGCGTGCACTGGTGGACTGTGATCGACAAGAACGGCTCCCAACCCGGGGAAGGGGTGGGAGCCGTTGCGAGGGTGCGAGTGGGTGTCAGAACATCTTGCGGAGCAGATCGGTGTGGACCTTGCCCGGTGTGGCGATGTCGTGTGCTTCGCCGTTTACGTCGAACCAGCGGCCGTCCTCGAGGCTGGCGTAACTGCCCTCGACAGCGACGACGCGTGCGGTGAAACGGTCCTGGTTGGTGCCGACGCCGTCGGCGACGATCCTCTGGACGGTGTCCCCGGGACTGATGCTGGTGGCACTCATACGGTGGCTCTCTCTACTTCCTGGATTCCTGCGCGGAATCGACTGGCGGCGTTCGCGTTTGCTTCGACCTTCAGTATGACGCAATCGGTGGGCCCGTAGTCAGAACGCGCTGACGGTGACTTCGACGGAGGTGGCGGTCGCCGGAGCGAATCCGGTGACCGGTGTGGCCTCGTTGATCGTGCCGTTCGGCGGGATGGCGCTCTGCGTGAAACCGAACATGCCGCCGACGATTTCGCCGCCCGCATCACGGAAAACGTAGAAGATCCGCTGAGGGGACTTGAGGGTGGTCGCGCTGTCGGACTGCGCGGTCAATGCGACCCGAGTGTCGTACCCGGTTCCCAGGAGCTTGGCCTCAGCGGTGACGGTGACCTGCGGATCCGAACGCGACGGTGACCGGCCCGGATCGGTGGTGACCTTCAGATCGGCGATGGCGGACGAATCGATGAGCATGCCGCCGACGTAGGCGTCCGCGCCAGCGGCGAGAAAGGCCACAGTCTCCTGCTTCGTTTCCAGCGGTGTGCCCGACGCGTCGAGGGCGGTGACCGTGACCTCGGAGAAGGCGACAGCCGACCCCGGATTGTGAACCCGGATGCCGTAGGTGACGAAGTCGCCGTCCGCGACCAAGCTCCATCCCTGCTCGACGACCTCAGGTGCCGTCGGCCCACTGTTGGACACACCGGGCGCTTTCGTCGTCGTGGACGGCCGTGACGGCGCCGAGACGTCGCGGGCGGTGGTCTTCGTCGTGCTGGTGGAGGCAGCGTCCGCTGCGACCGCCTGACCCCGTGTCGAGTCGTTCGAACACGCAGCGGAGACCAACACGGCAGCGCAGAAGATCGCGGCTGCGGCGGAAAAGCGTCGACGGGACTGCACAAGGGCCTCCTGCTAGTTGGACAAGTGCCGGGAGCGTACCGCTCCGGTCGCCGGACCTGACTGCGAGAGCGGTCGCGACGCGGAACCGCCGTGCGAACCACGCCAACTGCATATGTGTAAACATCTGCGGTACAACGCTGTCGCGTGATGCGACCGGCCCAATCTCGAGGTGAGACGTGCGAACGATGATTCTGGCGGACCGACCGGCCGAAGTGGACCTTCTGACGACAATCGTCGAAAACGACATCGAGTGCGTCATCACCTGCGGAGACCTGCACAAGTACTACCTCCGCGACCTGGCGTCCGTGACGATTCCGAAGTTCGGCGTCTACGGGAATCACTGTTCCCGAGGATATTTGGACGAACTCGGCATTACCGACTTGCACGGCAGGAGAGGGCGGCTCCCCAACGGGATGAGTGTCGTCGGTCTCGAAGGATGTGTGCGGTACAAGAACGAGCCGGATGTGCTGTACACACAGGAGGAATACGCCGCGATCCTCGCCGCGTATCCATGGAAGGTCGATGTCGTTGTTACCCATGCTCCGCCGGAAGGGATCAACGACAGTAGCGACGCGGCCCACGTGGGCATCACGGCGCTGCGAGAGTACGTCGACGTGGTCGGCCCGCGGTACCTGCTGCACGGGCATACGTACCCGAACCCTGTTCTCGAACAGGTGGGACGAACGAGCGTGATCTACACGCACGGGATGCAGATCGTCACGTTGTGACCGCACCGGCCGTGGGCGGTGGCAATTCAGGAGATGCTGGATGGAAACCGGCGTGGAATGTGCTTGCCTCGAACGGTCAGTCGAGCGCTGTCGTCTCGGAAGGAGGAACATCGAGGCCAGGCGGGACGTCGTTGTCGAGACCAGTAGGGCCGTCGAGGATTTCGTCCGGGAAGACGAATCGGCGCATCGCCCACCATCGGAAGCCTGTCGCCAGAAGTGTTCCGATCAGTGAGCCGCTGACGAAATCCGCCAGATTTTCCATCACCATGGACACTTCCGGTTGCCGCCAATTGAATACGTACCGCGAAGTCCACAGCGGAATCTGATTGATGCCCGTCCCGACCCCGGCGATCACGAAGAACAACGCTGCCTCGTGATGCCGCTGCCTGCCCCCGCGCTGCGCGAACGACCATTCGCGATTGAGGACATAGGACACGACCGTGGCGACCAGTATCGCGAGGATGTTCGCTGTCACCGGATGCTCGGGCAGCACTGTCCACTTCAAGCCGAAGAACAACACCGTGGTGACGATGAAGGCGATACCGCCGACGACCAGGAACTTGAGCATCTCCGCGTGAGGGAGAATTCTCACGAGAACCCGCTCGGGAAGCCTGTTGACAATTATTCCGACGAACGCCATTGCTCGACACTAGCCGCAGCAGGGGAGTCGCAGTTCGTCTCAACGGATTCGTGACAGTGGCCTGAAGGTCACGTCGAGTGCGCGAAGGTGTTGTCGCGCAACGTGGAACGTGGTCTGGTTGGTCAGCTCGCCGATCCGACTGCCAAGGCGCAATCCGCTATACGATTGCGGGAGAACAGAATCAAAGGCAGAGAAAGGGTGTGCGCAGTGAAGGTGACAGAGCAGCATGTTGCGGCGCTGAAGGAACTGATCGAGCCGGTGGACACGGATGACGTGCGCGAGAAATACCGCAAGGGCGAGTTCCCCCGCGCCGATGCTGTCGAAGACTTGGACGTGAGGTACCGGTGGGATCTGTTCCACGCAGTGAAGGGGTACTCCGCCTTCGGCGACGATCACGGCTACAACAGTGACCACATCGACACCGCGTTGCGCAGCATCGTCACGCCGTTGTAAGTTCCGAAACGGTCCCACCGCTCGTGGGCCTGTGTTGGGGTGTGTTGCGGTTCTCGGCCCCTGCTGACTGAAAAGTCGGCGGGGGCCGATTCGTCGGCTGTAGGGGCAGTGAAGGTGCTTTCCGGTCCACGTAGAGGCGGATGGCTGGGATGGCAGGATAGTCGAGACGCTGCTGCCACAGGGAACGGAATAAACGATGATGGGGATGTTCGGTGTTCTCGGCCCAACCGAAGACAGCAATCCGCCACTTGCAGAGAACTTCGGCCTCGCCGATCGGTCCGCCGATACCGATTCCGTTCTGTCAGGTGTTGAGCAATCACTGCTCCAACAGTTGAGCGCAGCGATACCGGTCGACGAGGTGCATGCGGATGCGGGGGAACTCCTGATCGGGCAGGCGATCGACAGTTACTACACGTATCACTACGTGGCGCGCGCACTCGGCGAGCCGATCGTCATGGCGAACGCGGTCGTGCGCGAGGCCGTACTCGGTTTGCTGCGGGCACAAGGGCGCGTTGCGATCATCGACGTGGCGGGTGTCTTCGATCGCAATGCGAATACGAAGTCCTTGGTGCAAGTCATCTCGCGGATCAGAGCGAATATCGAGTCGAGCGATCGAAGTCCGGCGGGGACCGACGCGGACCTCGAAACCATCGCGCATATCGCGAACCTCACCAACCCGGTCGACGCCAGTACGCGGCGTTACCCACGGTCCGCCCTGACAATCAGTACCGAGTTCATGGTGCACACCAAACTCGAAATCGGGTACGTCAAGGCGCTGAGGAATTCCTTTGCGGCGCACCCGTCCTACGCGCTGAAAGTCGATCCAGGCAAGTTGGGTGTGAACGTCGACTGGGGGATCGTCGAGAGAAATCTCGTCCTTGCAGTCAACATCTACGACTACCTCAGCGAACACTTCCGTGCTGATGTCGAGGCGGCGCCGGGTGTCGGTGGACCGAACGAAACAGCCGACAAACCGACGGACATTGGGATCGAGTTCAATTCGTCCATGGCCATGATCGTGAGGGACGGCGCCAAGAGGAAAGTCGATGCCCTGATCGACGGACTGACCTCCGTCCCGGGGTACGCCGCCCCCGAGGTGGATCCGCGCAGAGTGTGGGAGGGTGCGCCCGGTCGGCGCCACCGGGTGATCAAGCACTTCGGTAAGCGCGTCCAAGAATTGTTCCCCGGGAACGGCGGCGTCCGTGACAGGCGAGATGACGCCGTCATCGACGGAATAAACGCTGCGGTAACACGTTTGATGAGAAACCGGCCCGTCCGTGTCGGAGCCGACGATGACGCGCCGGAATGGCTGCTGAACATCCGCATCGTCGCGGCCCTGTTGGACATCAGCGAATCCGAGGTCGCACGGCGCCGACGATCGGAGCGCCTGGTGGCGTTCAAGGACCGCAGAGCCTGGGTTTTCCCTGCATCCCAATTCGTACGTGCCGATCCCGAATCCGAGGAGTGGACTGTCAAAGTGGATCTGGTCGACAGGTGGTGGAAATCCCACGAAGGAAGTAACGGATGGGCGACCTTCCTGGCCGGAGAGCGCCAGGTCAGCGCGGACGGCTGACCTCGAACGAGCCATCGGAATCGGTGACCGTGACAGTGACCTCGCTAGCCTCGCCAGCGATCCGGAACGTGCACGTGAACGTGTTCATGATCTGGATGGGTTCTCGATCCGGGCAGTGGATATCGGTGAGATCCTTCGCGCCGTACGACTCGGCGACGACCTTGCTCACGCCTTTCGCGACATCGATGCCGTCCAAGTAGCGGCTGGCCTCCGGCTCGTCCGGAGTGGTCGGGGCGGGCGGGTAGGTGAACTCCTGGACAGTGGCGGGCGAGGATCCTGGCTGCGTGGACTGACGGCCCACCAGGAAGGCGGCGAGGACGATGGCGGCGACAGCGACAAGTGAGACCGCACCCAACGCCCAGAGCAGGGGCTGGCGGGACGGCGGCGTTCCTGGCTGCTGCATGGACATCGAAGGATCTTCCCACGTGAGTGCCCCCGGATCGATCGCGGCTGTAGTCGGCACCGGACGATAGTCTGGGCGCTGAACAGGGGAGAGAAGCGATGACGAAAAAACAGGCGCCAGGTCCGCGATACGCGGGGCAAGGACACGCCATGCAGATCGAGGGGACCGTGGCGATCCTGATCGCCGTCGTGGTGATCGGTGTCGCGCTCGCAGTGTTCGGTCCCCAAGAGCCAAACGGGATCGTCATGCTGGCGCTCGGCGCCATCAGCGGCGCAGCAGGGGTGGTGCGGCTCTACCGCGGAACCACATTTCGGTCGATCGAGGAGAGGGTCGGACCGAGCCTCTTTGAACCCGACTCGGATTGAACAGCGGTGCCCACGGCGCCCTTTGGCGATTGGTGCGCATCGATCAACGAGCGCGTCAGAAGCTCGTCGAGGTGTCTGCATCGCGTCCACCGCGTGGAACAGGGAGATCAGACAGCGGTGAGAGACGCTGCCGCCGAGGTAGACACCGCTGAGCTAGGTGTTCGGCCGCACCCTCTGGTAAGTATTCTCTGGACTCCCGCTCAGTAAAGCGTGGGCAAAGTTCCAGATACCGAGGATGAGATGACACCACTGCCGCTTTCACCGATCTGTCGACTCGCTCAGCAACCCGATCAGGCGCCCCGGCAACAATCGGACGTGCCATGCGCATGATCAAGGGCCTCGTCATCGGGCTGACGGCAGTTCTCGGGACGACAATCATCACCGCCTGCGGCAGCTCGTCAGCCGAGGAAGAGGCACAAAGCCGGACAGTCATCGTCGACCAGTCCGTGAAATCGGCTAATCGCAAGATCGTCGAAGTCGACGGTGTCAGTGCATCGTTCTACTACTCGACCGCGACCGCATCAGGCCCCATGGGGACGAACCGCCCGGTCGTGCACGTCGAACTCGAGCCGGTCACACCTGGGGGAGTGAAGAACTTCCGCGCGAAAGTCGAAGTGCGCCATGACGGAAATCCCGTCGATACGTACTACTCGTTCGACAACAAGGGTGCGTCGAAGAACGAAAAGATCACCAACGACTTCGAATACAAGATGTCCTTCGGCCTCCTGCCTCAAGTGACCGGCCCACGGCACGACGGTTCCAGTGACGACCTTGCCAGCAAGACCGGCAAGGACTTCGAATTCACGATCGCGGACATCGAGATAGCGGACACCCCGTTCGCTCCGACCGAATTGGTGCGCCGAGCTCTACCGACATTCGCCGACACACCAGAGGACCAGTTCAACAAACTCGCCTACGACCGACGGTGGCCGGTGTCGAAGAACTTCACGCCACCTGCGAACTCAGGATCGACGACCGATCCGGTTCGGCTCCCGGCAACGGCGATGATCAGCTTCATCCGCCAGGTGAACGAGCGCGCTGACAGCAAGACCGCGGCGACCTCCCCGACGCAAGTCTTCGAAGACTGGATGAAGACCTGGAACGTCGACATGCTCGCCAAGGGCATCGAGGTGTTCGGCGACGACAGGATCAAAGAGACGTACCGCCGGGTCCTCGCTGGGGACATCGAGCGCTGGTTCCCCAGTTCCACCTACATCGTCGGCACCGGCCCCGGACAGATCCCTCCCGGTACCTACCAGACGACTGCACCTGACCGCCTCTTCAAAGACGGATATTGGGAGAGGACAAGCGTTTCCGGCGACATCATCGACAACAACTTCGTCTCCTCCGCTCAGCAAGTCACCGTCACGATCGGCGCCAATGACGGCCAATTCACCGCCTCGCGGCTGGGGACCTGGAAGCCTGTCGGGTAGAGGGGTTAGCGCTCCGCCTGCACTATGTCAATGGTGACCGGCGCCGTCGGAACGAGCCTGTCCCGCAGGCTGTTCCATTCTCGGGGTTTGGCGGCTGTGTCACACCTGCTGCCCGCAAGAGCCGAGAAGGTGTCGAGGGGTAGTAGGAAATCGACTACGCCTCAACGCCTTCCATGTCACTGACTAGTGCCGCCGAACTGAAGAATCGAAAGGCATCGGGATGCTAGTGCGATTCAGAGGACGCGTTCGCCGATCCATCCGCGCTCGTCATCGTTTCGGGTGAGGGGAGTGGTCGCGGCCTCGAGCGCTGCTGCGATCGCCTCCCGGATGTCCTTGCGCGTCGTCAGCCGGTTGATCGGCAGCGCTGCATCCGTGCCCGCCACCAGGAGTTGCCATCGCCCATCTACGCGTTCCTGGTACTCCGTCACCAGATCAACCGTGCCGGTGTGATCGACAAGTCCGCCGACGACGAGGCGTTTGAGATCATCCCGGTGGCGGAGCGCCAAAACGAAAGAGCCATCCCACTCGTCGTCCTCGTAGCGGCCGTGCTCATCCATGATGGCGGCAGAGCGAGGCTGATCGTCGAAGCCAGATTTGCCGCGCGGTTCGAAGTCGACACTGACAGTCTCATCCCATTTGACGGGTCCGACTGCGACTTCGCACTCACTTCGGATCACCCCGAGGAAGTCTCGCTGGTACGTATCGAGCTGTTCGAGGACTCGTCTCAGATACTCCAGCCCACGTCCATTCTTTTCTGCGACAGGCGCGGGAGGCGTGTGACGGCCGGGATACAGGGCGAGCCAAGCGCGGAGTTCGTCACCGAACTCGGCCGCTGTCGGTCGGTCGTCGGCGTTGAAGGCCGTCGCCCGCTCGATGAGAAGATCGAGTGCAGCGGCGTCCTCCCCGCCGAACCAGTACATGGAAAACTGCTGCTGTGAACGCAATACCGGCCCGGGCGGGGGCACGTGGACGGTCGTTTTGCCGTTGCTCTCCTGCCTGGGAGCGGCGATCGACCAGAAGGTCATCGCGAGGGAGTAGACATCTGCTTTTGTCCAATCGATCCCGTGAACGACATACCTGGCTTCGGGCGCGAGAAAATACATAGGGCCGATCTTGTTGCCATCAGCAGTCAAATCCCACTCGGAATCGGCCCAGGCGGCTATACCGAAGTCGGCCAACACCGGACCCTCTTGGTGCCAAAAGAGGTTGTCCGGCTTGATATCACGGTGCGAGACGGGGCTCGGGATTGCGGTCAACCCCGACAACGTGTCAGCGAGAGTGGCGAATGCATGCACCACTTCGTCGAAACTCGCGTTTTTCAAGTGCTCCGCCAGCGGCTTCGCCTTCGGCATCACGTACCAGAGTTCGGTCTCGGTCATGGAGGAGTCGGTCAAGGGAAGAACCCCTGCAGTACCAGCGTCGGTGAGTCTCTTCATCCCCATGACTTCGTCCTGGAAACGCTTGACAGATTTGTAGCCGTCGAACTGCGGACCTTTGATGACGTACTGACCGGAAGCGTCGGGCGAGCAATCAGTTGCGACCCGCACATGCTTTTTGCTTCCGTAAGCTCTCCCCGCTTTCCAGCGGTGATCGGTGCCGTATCGAGCCTCTTCGTGGATGGCGTATTTGTTCGTCTTGTCGCGCATTCGAAGACCATACCGACGGCAGCGGACGTGATGATGTGCGTTTGCGCGAGCGTGGAGGCGGTGCGTGAGCAGTCAGCCGACTAAGCCTTGGCTGGCTGAACCGATGCGAGGGACAGAGCTGCACGTGCGATACCCTCGGAGCGCTATTTCGGCTCGATTTACACAGATAGGTGCACTGCGTGGACTGCGTATCGGCTCACTCGGCCAGCGTCGATAGTCATATCACGCACTTCCGATCGGGCGCGCGATCTGATGTCGAACGGAAGGTCGCGAAAGGCCTGACGGCTGGTGGTTAGCTTCGTCAGATTCGACCGAGTTCCTACCGCGCGCCGGACGACAATAGAGAAGTTCAAAGAACCCCGCGAGGCTGTTATCGCCATCGCCGGAGCTGCGATCAACTTCGCCGACGCCGACCGCGCTCGCAACGTCGTGTTCGTGAAGAACGGATTCAACGTCGAAGACGAATTCGGGACCGTGCAAGTTGCGTTCCGGCTGATCTTCACCGAGGCCGATACAGATACCTGACGCCTTTACGGTGCTCTGTCGGCGGTACTGGACGCCCCACAGGTGGCCCGTGGAATGTGCGATAGCCGCGTGGGGGTCGGACGCGGTCAGTGTCGATCGAGGATGCGATGGCAGAGCGCGACATCGAAACCGGATTTGCGAATGTCGTCGTCGAAATCGCCGCGCCGGAACCGGTCGATGTTGGCGCGAAAGTTCTCGATCTGGTCCCCGTATTTGATGGCGCGCATGGCATCTTCGACTCGACCGAGTGACCAGCCCGGTGTCTCGAGGATATTCGCCAGGTCGAACAGGTCGCGTCCGCGGGCCACGTCGGCGACGGCGGCTCCCTTTCCGCCTACGACATCGTCGAAGATCAGTCGCAAGCCGCCACCGGTGCGGCGTTCGGGGTCGCTGGACCGCTCGTAGTAGACCATCTGGACCACGACAGGTGATCCTCTGCCTGCATCGACGAGTACTTGCTTGTCGAAGTCTTCGTTCTTGACAGTGTCAGCGTGCCAGCCGTTTTCGCGGCATGTGTCCAGAACTTTCGTGTGTGCGGCATTGAATGCGTCTGTGTCCCAGCAGTCGTCGAAGGCCTCGATGTCGTCGGTGTGGCGTGAGACCACGTCGTAGCCGATGAGTGTAGAACCGCCTGCGAGGGCGAAGCCGTGTTCGGCGATGGTGATGAGGATCGTGTCTTGAATGCGGAGGCGGTCGCTCGCGTGAGAATCCTTGTCTCTTAGGGCTGGGTGAATGGTTTCCCACGCGTTGCGTACGCGAGAGGGGAGTGAGAGGTGTTTCCAGCGAGCTACGAGGGCGTCGCGGTTGATCCACTCCGTGAATTGTTCAGCAGTGCTCGCTGAGGTGAGGGTCGATGAGTAGAACAGTTCGACATCGCCGGTGGTGGCGAAGTCGATGTCCCCTGGTTGCCAGTACAGGTTCACCGGTGGGTCGTAGCTGCCCTGTCTGGGGCCGGTGAGTGTGCGCAGATCCGCGGGGACATAAACGTCGGGTTGATGTCTTGGCCTCCATGACGGCTGTAGCCGGTACACGAGGTGGTTGACGGCCAAGGGCTGAACTTGCGAGAGATCCGTTGTTTCCTTGGCTATCTCGATGTCGTACCGAGTCTGCAAGTCGAGCCAGTGTGCTTCGTCGACGCCGAACAGTTTGGCGAGCCGATGTGATGTGTCGGGAGTGATCGCGCGGTGGCCGTGCACTATCTCGTTGATGCGGCGAGGGGGTACGGCCAGAAGGTGCGCCAGGCGTCGCTGAGAGAGACGAAGGGGGAGCATGTACTGCTGTAGCAGTGTCGTCCCTGGGTGCACCGGTTCGTGAGGGGGTGGACCGGTCACAGTCGTGCCGCCTCTCGGAACGCGGGGCATGGAGGGCGCTCCACACAAACAAGCGTAACGCGCCGCGTTACGGCACGGCCAGGCGTGGGATCACGCTGTGCCGAGTACTGAATGCAGCACAGCACACGCCCATCGTGTCCCCGGCCGGTTCCGCCATATCGACCGATACGCTGCATCAATGACGAATCCTGAAGGTCCGGGTAGTAGCGCCAAGGCTGGTTGGTATCTGGACTCTGCTGCGAACGTGTTGCGCTACTGGGATGGGCAGCGTTGGACAGATGCCACGCAAGCGATGCCCACAGCACGCGGTGCTCCGACCGCGCCGAAGCGGAATGGAAAGAAGTGGGCACTCCTCGGTGGAGCTGCCGCGGTCGTCGCGGTGGCGGTTGCAGTCACCGGAGTTGTCGTCATGGCCGACCGAGAGGACAGCGACGACACGTGGTCCGCCTTCCCCTATTCGATGGGCTGCACAGTAGAGGCCGTCAGCGACACCGTTGGCGCACCGCCCGCAGCGGCGACGGTGCACTCCTCGACGCTCACGCACCTCGGCGACAACAAGCTGGCCGTCACTGTCGAGTTCGTGGACAGCGTCCCCGCCGAGCCGAAGCAGGTCAAGTCCCCCTACATGGATACCTTCATCGACGAACCCGGAAGCCTCATTTACAACGTGGTAGTTCTTGGTTCCGAAGCGTCACTCTCAGCCAGCGTTACGGCTAACGAGTGGTCGTCGGGAGTGGACTGGTACAGCGAAGGGATCTTCGACGAGAAGGAACTACCCGACCAGTACTACCTCGACCCCCTGACATCGGTCACCTCCACCGGAAACACAGTCAAATTCGTCTACAACCTCGACAACATCATCGACCGATTTGCCGGTGAAACATTTCAACCCAAGGTCATCGTCACAGCCCTACGCGCCGGTCCGGCCAGCAGCGTAAATCCGGCCGGATCACTCGGCGACACCTACGATCCCCAGCAATGTCTCGTCGGCACGCCGATCACCGACCGAGGCGCTGTCGCCAGTCCCGGCACGTCGCAGGCTCCAGCCACTGAATCCACACCGGCTGCACCCGCCGCACCAGCAACGCCCGAATGCAGCGAATCAGATACGGCGGCACTGACATCGGCCTTGGGTCAACTGCAAGCCGAACCCATCACCGGCCGCGAATGGTCTACCACACCCATCGCGAGCAACTACGACCCATGCGCAGACCTGTCCACCATTCTCGTCACAGTCGAAGGCGCAACAGGTAGCTCACCGGTCCAGGCACTGATGTTCCACCGCGGCGAATACCTCGGAACCGGAACATCGAAGGCATACGGATTCACCGACCTCGATATCGGATCCTCGACGAACGACACCGTCGTCCTCACCTACAAAACAGGCCAAACCTGCAACGCCTGCAACGACGGAATACGAACACCGGTCGAATTCCATTGGGACGGAACGTCTGTACGTATGACCGGCACTCCACCGAACTAAATCACGACGCCCGTGGAGTTGCCGCAAACACAAGCCACCCGCAGGACTTCAGGTGTCCCCTAGCTGCCGGATCGCAGGTACCGTGTGCGAAGCAGCGAAGGGATGACACCGAAACCGTTTCGACACAATGAGTTAGCAACAGCTGAAAGGACCCAGGCCGTGGCAGATCAAGCGGAAACGTGGATCGTCGTAGATCCAGCACAGGAACCGGACGAACAATCAAATATTCTCGGCGTCTACGCGTCGAGTGACGCAGCGCAGGACGCACTGCCCGGAATCCGGGGAAACCAACGATTGGTGCGAAATGGCTTCGGCAGTGGGCGACGGTCCTTGGAGATCCAGCATTGGCACGGCGAGGAAATGATTTCTGCAGCCGAGATTGAAGACCCGAAACAGCCCTGACGGACGCCGAAAGATGAGCCTGAGCAGCTGGCTCGTTGACCTCCGAACAGCTCCCACTGCGGCGACCAGGCCGTCCGTCACACAACGCAAATAGCCCCACCGCCATTCCCTGTCGGTGGGGCTTTGCTGTCCCGCTGAGCGTTTGCGATCTGACAGAGAAGCAGCCGGGGCCTTGCGGGTGCACGCGATGGGTTGACCAGATGGTCTGCACTACGCGCCAACGACGATTGGGGGCGTGCGCGTGCGGGCGTGGATCGATTCTCCCTTGAGGGGGGCGGGCGAAGTCCGACTTGAATTGAGCGATCCTGGCCCGCCGCTGAGATGGAGACGGCCAGCCAGCATGCCGACGAGCTGGTCCCTCGCGTTGGCCCGTAGTGCGGCGGCGTGCTCGTCGCGATGTGGTTGCGCGGCTTGGTTTTTGTCGGAGTCCCTTCAGTGGTCGTTTCGAGCCGCTTCGCGGTTGGAGAGGTACTTCGCAAGAGCGTGAGCAATTTCGCGCTCGACGTCTTCCGCGGGACGGTTGGTCGGGGAGATTGTTTGATGCTGATCCCAGCTCACTTGGAGTGTGTTCAGAGCGAAGTCTCTGAGAATGCTCTCGCGCGACTTACCGCGGTAAGGGCCTGTCGCAGGGGTTGTTTCGATGAGGTCGACGCGTTGGTCTCCGAAGTTGAAGAGCTTGATGTCACGGGCGAGGATCCGTGGATCTAAGGAGTCGTCGGCGAGTGTGGGGCGTAGGCGCCCATAGTTCTTCAGTTCGTCCGCTTCACGGGCTTCACGGGCCTCGAAGAGGGCCTGCTCCCACGGGTGGCCTTGGTCTGCTCTGATTCGACCGTGTGCGGCTGTGTAGATGTGGTTGGGGATTTCCGGTACGAGTGGTGTGTCGATCAGGTCGAGGATGGAGGTTTCGGCCTCTCGGAGGTCGCTCTCGGTTGCGCCGAGGACGCCGCACCGCAGGGCGGCGATGCGCTTGTCGTGCACGTCCGAGATCCGCGGCGTGTGTGGATGCACGGATTGGCAACGTGCATAGGCGCATTGGTAGGTGCCAAGTTCCTCCTCAAGGGTGTTGATTCCATACTCGGCTGCGTGCTGACGAACCGGCGCGATGTCGTCGAGGTGCTCGATGTCCCATTCGAGTGCGTGGTTGACGGCGCGTGTGAATGTTTCCGTTCCGCCCCACAGCTGGCCTCCAAGTTTCCACGGGTCCACCGCTACCGATTGCGCGAACGGTGAGGCATGGAACGGGGTCCGAGCGATGATTCCGACCTGTTGTTTGCGGAGCTGAACCGTTCGCGCGACGCGGGCGTGGGTGAGTCCTGCTGCGAGCAGCTGTTTGACTGTGGGGTTCACGGTCAGCATGTCCGTCAGTGCAGCGAAGCTGGTGTCGAGTTCTCTAGCGGTCTTTCGCGCGGTTTCTGCGAAAGCCAGAGTTCTGTCATCGAGGTCAAAGGCCATGGCGACACCCTACAGGGGTGGGTTCCGAAACAGTTGCATCGCGGTTCCCGATCGGAACCAGCGGTGCTCGATGTGGCGCCTGGGCCGCCCCCGGTACGGCGCAAGAACGTCCGCCACCTGCTGATTCCCGTACAGGCCGATGCAGACGAGCATACGTTTTGCATGCAAACGTCGAGAAGGGATCTGCACCAGTACATTCTGGTGGGGTGCTGGTAGCTCTGGAAAGCTCCTGACGGAACTTCCGCGCCGCCTTGGCGGTTCGAAGCGGCGACAGTGCTTACTGCTCGTAGGCCTGGATCGGGATTCCCAATTCGCGGCCAATGTAGGCCTGGTTACCGGATACAACGGTATCTCGGCGACCGTTCACGGCGAGTTCTTGTGGGCTGTTGATGCCGTGCACAGTGCGGAAGGTGTCGACCGTGAGCTGTGGGATTCGGTCGAGGCTGCGGTCGACGAAACCGGCGGATGAACTGAACGGGCCATACAGCCATTCCACGTCGGGGGCTCCCGGTCCTTCTGTTACCCGCCAGCCGAGTGCACGCAGCCGAAGGTCCAGATCACCGGAACCGGGAACGGTGTCCGCCGTGATCATGCTCGCCTCCAATCTCCCGTTGACCTGCTGGAATTGGATCGAGCCGAGGTCTTTCACTGCAGGGGCCATGAGGGTCACAATGTCGTAGCCGGGCATAGTGCACAGCACCCATTCCAGTCGCTCGGCGAAATCCGTCCAGTCGGTGCATCGGTCGGGTGCTCCGCGTTGGGTGGGCTGTTCAGCGATCAACAGGTCACCCCGGTACCTGTCGAATCCGGTTTCGTCACCGGCGGTGTAGCGGATGCGCTCGAGTTCCATTCCGAGCCCGTCGCGCATGACCGCGACGACCGAAGCCGATACCTCCCGAAGTTCGCTGGGTTCGGAATGGGTCGGGCTCCACGGGCTGATTTTGAAGCGTTGTTCGTTGTCATCGGGCTGAAACCATAACGGCTGGGTTTGCAGCACGCTCAGCAACTGCTGCGCGGCAACCGGATCCGGTGGGACCATGACCCTGGCCTCGACTCCACCACCGTTCTCGTAGAACACGATGTCACGGCCGGTTCCGCTGTCACGCAAGCGGACGAATTGCGATATCTGGATCGGTTCGGCGTCATCGTCGAAGTCGACGTACACCAGCTCCGGAATCGCGGCCTGCAGCTTCTCCCAGCCCTCGGCAGTCATGCTTGTCCCTCTCAATAGTCTCTCTCGCCGTACAACATATCTCCCGCTACCGAGGCCCACGAGCCGCCAGGGGCGCGATGACCGGTATGGATCTCACGCGAGCCAGAGCCGTCAAGGGGCAACACAGCGAGATCTGGCACAAACGTGCCCGCAGGAAAAGCGCTCAGCCCGACCACGTCCTCACGCGGTCCCAATGGCGTCGGCGTCACCAGAGCCGAGCGAGGCTGTGCCACTACCGAACTCGCGAACAGGGCAGATAGACGCGAATGCAGTACCCGGTCGCGGGGAGCTTCAGGGCCGCCCAGACGAACCAGCCAGGCCCCGGACCTGGATGGGCTGGTGGCAAAACGTGCTCGGAAGGCCTTGACAGGAGTCCGTTCAACTGGGTTGGAATTCGTCGAAAACCGCTGGCGTGTAACTGGTTTCGAGCCTTGCAAATCGTCGGTGAGGTCGGTTAGGTTGTGTGTGTTCCCAGTTGATGTGGGGCGGGGGTGACCACCTCGCCGCATTCGTTTCCCGAGGCCTGCGTTTCGGGGGTTTGGAGTTCGTATGTCTGTCGATGCTTGCGTTGATGGTTCTGTGGGTGTGGTAGCGGTTCTCGGTAATCGCGAGGCGATCGAACGCGCGGTGTCCGTTGTCGACGGTGCGGTGTTTCCACCTGTTGATGGATCCTTCGTGTGGGTGGACACGGGTTCGGAGTGGTTTCGGGGTTGGGTTGCGGTGGACCGTTCGCAGGTGACCGCGTTGCCGGAGATGTCGGCTGTGGTGACGGTGGTGGGGGTGAGTGCTGATCGCGGTGTCTGGGCGGGTCGAGTGACGCCTGATCAGGTGATCGTGGAGGAGCCTGGGGCTGTTGCGCTGCCGGGATGGTGGGAGCGCGTTGCACCAATGTTGGTCGAGACGATGGCGGCACGTCGGGCGGCGGGTGCCGCTGAGGAGAACAAAGCGGAGTTGGTGGCAGCTCACGTGCGGTGGCGTGACGCCTTGGTGGAGTCGGCACATACGTGGGCTGATGAGAACAGTTTGTGCTCGCAGTTCGACAACTTCATGGAGTCGCATGATCTGCCGGGCCGGTCGCGGATGTACGACGTGGAGGTGGAGGTCAATATTTCTCGGAGGGTTACGGTTTCTGTGTCCGCATCGAGTTGTGACGATGCCGCTGATGCGGTGGATACCCGTGATGTTGAGTCAGCGTTGCGCGACGAGTACGGGATCCCGAGTCATGGCGATCTGGGCCTCAACTGCGGCGACTGGTCTACCGAGAACGTGGAAGAGGCGTAGGTCATGACTGTGATTGCCGAGTCGGTGGAGATGGACCGCGCTGGTGGGGCTGAATCGGAGACGTTCCGAACTGTTGTTCTGGAATGGGAGGAAACGTCGAGACATCGTTTGGCAGTGAATGTTCCGGCCGGTTGGACCGACGATGCCGGGGATTTGGGTGATGCGGTCGCCGAGGTGTCAAGTGACGCGTTCCTGTACGTCGAGCGCGACGGGTTCACGTGGACACCGACGACATTCCAGCCCGGCGCGCCATCTCTGAACTTGGAGCTGTGACAGCGATGAACGAGAAAGCTGCTGGCGCAGTTCAGGGCACGTGCTTCTGGAAATGCGGAGACACCGCACCTGGCCACGAGCACTACACAGTGATCGTGCGAGAAAACGGAAAACTGCTAGGAAGGCTGGCACCGGGCGGTCGGACGACGACCCGCAAGATTCGTGCATCGCTTCTGTCGAAAGCGACCGCGACGAGAATCGCAGGAGAAATCAACGGCGACAATGACGCCGGTGCCGACCTGTTCGCGAAGGTCGCAAAGTTCTGAGCATCTGATAAACCCGGTTATCGCGCCACTCTGGCGGGTGGACAGCGGCCCCAAACCCACGCAGGTGAGGGGCCGCTGTTGCATTACGGGTCCGAGGGGAGAGAGGTCAACACCTATGACTAGCAGGGTATCGAACGGTCCGGGCGCGGCAGTTGCGAGTGCGGCGCTGTGCCCGGGGCAAAACGGCGACGAATGTGGCGCACCGGTCGCCGACCACGACTCATTCAATCTCTGCGGCGGTTGTCAGGACGACTACTACGAAAACCATTGCAGCATAGAGGGATGCGGCGAGAGTCTGGATGGAGGGGAAGGATTCGACGGCTACTGCGGCACACACGCTGACAGGGCTGAAGCTGAAGGCGAATGGGACCACCACGACCGATAGCGGCCGAATACACCAATGCGGCAACAGAACAGGAAAACTGAAATGGCATTTGCAATACCGACCCTGACTGACAAGCAACAAGAGGCACTGACGTACTGGGAAGAACAAGCCGGAGAGGAAGGGGACTGGTTCATCAGCCCGGTTGGCAACGACGGAATCGTTGAAGCGATCATGCTGGACGACGGTGTTCAGTGGGCCATAGACATTGGCCCGGACGGGTCAGGAGTGAAGAAAACCCGTCAGATCACAACGTGGTGGGACGAGGGAGTCGAGTTCTGATCGGCTGGTGACATGAAGCCGCGCCTGGGCATGGCGAATCAGCGTCCAATTGTTCGGGCCTAGGCGCGTGCCGAAGTTCTGCGCACCGGTGTGATTGCGAGGTTTCAGATCGAGCCTCTGTCGCTTGCGCACAAGTCCCCGTCGAAGTGAGGCGGGGACTTGGCCGTTTGTGTGGGGTTCGTTGGTGTGGTGAGCAATGAGGCGTGTTTCAGAGTGGAGTCATGCCGCCGGTGATGTTCTTGCGTAGGTCTCGATAGAGGGTTTTGAGCTGCGTTTCGAGTGCAGCGATGTCGGTGGGGAACAGTCCGGGGTGTTTTTCGAGGTATTGGGCTTTTACGCGTCGAACAAGTGCGTTCCACTGGTTCTTTTCGATGAGGGCTGCGCACGTGTTGCAGGCAGCCCAGTTTTCGGCGCTGATGTGGTTGTTGATGGCGGTGAAGGTTTTGGCGGGTAGCTCCCATACGGCTTGGTCGGTGGAGCAGAAGTCGCATGCGCCCCGCCAGTCGGCGGGTGCTTCGATGGGGTCTGGTTCGTGGCCGAGGTCGCCGTGTTGCTCGCCGTGGATGTAGGTGACGCCGTCCTCGTCGAGTTTCGAGTCGAGTGCTTTGAGGCAGATGTTGCAGATGATGGGACGGTTGCTCATGGTTTCCTTCTGCACTACGCAAGGGACGGGTCGTTGGGACGATTCTAGTAGTGGTGGTTCAGGGTGAGTTGGTCGCTACTGGTGTCCGCTTCTGATTTGGGATCGGTCTGTGTGGCGCTGGTGTTTATGTGTGGGTGTGCTGGAAGGCCCCGTCGGCTGGGTTGTCGGCGGGGCCTTGTTGGTGGTGTGTGGGGTGGAGGGCGTCGGGCTCGCGTCGTACCTGCTCATCGGGTTCTGGCAGCACAAGCCGTCGGCAGCATCGGCCGCACGAAAAGCCTTCGTGGTCAACCGGGTCGGTGATATCGGCCTCGCCATTGCGCTGATGATCATGTTCGTGAATTTCGGATCGGTGCAGTACGACGTCGTGTTCGCCGGAATCGGTACCGCCGGTGAGTCGGTCGCGACGGCGATGGCGCTGATGTTGCTGTTGGCGGCCTGCGGCAAGTCGGCCCAGGTGCCGCTGCAGTCGTGGCTCGGTGATGCGATGGAGGGCCCGACGCCGGTGTCGGCTCTCATCCACGCGGCGACCATGGTCACTGCAGGTGTGTATCTCATCGTGCGCTCCGGCCCGGTGTTCGAGGCGTCGCCGGTCGCCCGAGCCGCTACCGTCACCGTCGGTGCCATCACGTTGCTGTTCGGTGCCGTGATCGGCTGCGCCAAGGACGACATCAAGAAGGCGCTCGCGGCGTCGACGATGAGCCAGATCGGGTACATGGTGCTCGCCGCCGGGCTCGGCCCGTCCGGATACCCCTTCGCCATAGCGCTGCTGCTCTCGCACGGGTTCTTCAAGGCCGGTCTGTTCCTGGGGGCGGGCTCGGTGATGCACGCGATGAACGACGAGACCGACATGCGACGGTTCGGCGGGCTTCGCGCCGCGATGCCGATCACGTTCGCCACGTTCGGCCTCGGCTTCCTCGCCATCATCGGGGTACCACCGTTCTCCGGCTTCTTCGCCAAGGACCCCATCATCGAGGTCGCGTTCGCGGCCGGGGGAGCGGAGGGTGTGGTGCTCGGCTGCGTGACGTTGCTCGGTGCGGGACTGACGGCGTTCTACATGACCCGGGTGATGCTGATGACATTCTTCGGGCCGAAACGATGGGCGGCGCAAGCACATCCGCACGAGGCACCGCCGACGATGACCGCCCCGATGATCGTTCTGGCCATCGGCTCGGTCGCTGCGGGTGCCTTCCTCACGGTGGGCGGACGCCTCGAGACGTGGCTGGAGCCGGTGGTGGGGTCGGCGCACGAGGAGCACACGATACCCGCCTGGGTCGTGACGGTCGCAGTGCTCGTGGTGGTGCTCGCGGGCGCGAGCGTCGCCTACCGCAAGTACATCGCCCACGAGGTTCCCGAGACACCACCGGAGAATGTGTCGGGCTTGACCAGAGCGGCGCGAGTGGATCTGTACGGAGATGCCGTCAACGAGGCCGTGTTCATGCGTCCGGGCCAAAAACTCACGCGCACATTGGTACTCGCCGACACAGCGGGCATCGACGCCGTCGTGGACGGGGTGGGGAGATCGATCGGAGGCGTATCGACTCGATCTCGGCGCCTGCAAACCGGATTCGTTCGGTCCTATGCGCTGGCGATGTTCGCCGGGGCTGTTCTCGTCGTGCTGATGGTGGTGGTTCTGTGACGATTCCCGGGTTGACCGTCCTGTGGGTGCTTCCCGTTCTGGGCGCTGTCGTCGTCGCCCTTCTCCCAGCTGATCGACCGAGGATGGCGCGTAGCGTCGCAGTGGGTTTCGCCACCGGTACCCTCGCGGTGTCGGTCGCACTCGCGGTCGCCTTCGACACCGGGGGAGATCGGTACCAGTTCGTCGAGGACCATTCCTGGATAGCGGCGTTCGGTGCGCGCTACACGCTCGGTCTCGACGGACTCGGCCTGGTGCTGGTGTTGTTGACCACCGTTCTGACGCCGCTGTTGCTGATCGCGGGCTGGCACGATGGCAGCCGGGTGGCGAACCACGGTTCTCGACGGTCCCCGCACACGTACACGGCGTTGATCCTGGTGGTCGAGTCCATGGTGATCGTCTCGTTCTTGTCGCTGGACGTGTTGCTGTTCTACATCTTCTTCGAGGCGATGCTGATCCCGATGTACTTCCTCATCGGTGGTTTCGGGGGCGTCGAGCGGACGCGAGCCGCGGTGAAGTTCCTGCTGTACAACCTGTTCGGTGGACTGGTGATGCTGGCTGCAGTCATCGGGTTGTACGTCGTCACGGCCAGGGCGGGGAGTCCGTTCGACGGGGGTACGTTCGATCTGCGCACCATCGCGGATGCGGCGGCAGCGGGCGGGCTCGGCGTGGATTCGGCGGTGCTCAACGCGCTGTTCCTGGGCTTCATGTTCGCCTTCGCGATCAAGGCGCCGCTGTGGCCGTTCCATACCTGGCTGCCCGATGCCGCCGTGCAATCCACTCCCGCGACAGCCGTGCTGATGATGTCGGTGGTGGACAAGGTCGGCACGTTCGCGATGCTGCGCTTCTGCCTCGAGCTCTTTCCCGGATCATCGCAGACTTTCGCGCCATGGATCATCACCCTGGCGGTGATCGGCATCGTGTACGGAGCGATCCTCGCGATCGGCCAGACCGACATGATGAGACTGATTGCGTACACCTCGATTTCGCATTTCGGATTCATCATTCTCGGTATTTTCGCGATGACGGGGCAGAGTCAGGCCGGTGCAACGCTCTACATGGTCAATCACGGGATTTCCACGGCTGCGTTGTTCTTGATCGCGGGCTTCCTCGTCTCTCGTCGTGGTTCACGGGCAATCGCAGATTACGGTGGGGTGCAGAAGGTCGCGCCGGTACTCGCCGGAACTTTTCTGATCTCGGGACTGGCCACGCTCTCGCTTCCTGGACTGGCCCCGTTCATCAGTGAATTCCTGGTATTGATCGGCACATTCGGTCGGTACGGTGTCGCGGCGATCGTGGCCACCGGGGCGCTGGTGCTGTCGGCGATCTACATTCTCTGGCTCTATCAGCGGGTGATGACGGGTCCGGTCCGAGTGGGCAACGACAAGATCTCCGATCTCGTCCCTCGTGAGTTGGTGGTGGTGGTTCCGCTGCTCGCATTGCTCATCGTGTTCGGGGTGTATCCGAAGCCGGCGCTCGATGTCATCACTCCGGCTGTGCAATCCACGATCGTCGACAGTTCAGGAGGTTAGTGATGACCACACCCGAGGTGCAGTACGGTCTGCTCTCGCCGATGCTGATCGTCTTCGGAGTCGCGGTTCTCGGAGTCCTCGTCGAAGCTTTCGTACCGGGGCGGGCACGTCGGGCAACGCATCTGGGTCTTGCGCTCGCCGGTCTGGTGGCGGCACTGGTTGCTGTGATCGCTCTGGCCGGCACCGAGGCTTCGGCGATGTCCGGTGCGGTGGCAATCGATGGGCCGACGCTGTTTCTGCAGGGAACCATTGTGTTGGTGGCGATTCCGGCCCTTGCGCTCCTGGCGGAACGCACTGTCGCCGTCACCGAGTCCGGTGCCGAGCGCCGAATCGACTCGTTCACCCCTCAAGCCTCCACCACTCCCGGAAGCGTGGCCGAACGAGAAGCCGTCGACGCCGGAGTTGCTCAGACCGAGGTCTTTCCGCTTGCGATGTTCGCGATCGGCGGCATGCTGCTGTTCCCGGCGTCCGCGGATCTGCTGACGATGTTCGTCGCCTTGGAAGTGTTCTCGCTGCCGTTGTATCTGCTGTGCGGTCTGGCACGGCGACGCCGGTTGCTCTCCCAGGAAGCGGCGCTGAAGTATTTTCTGCTCGGAGCTTTCTCTTCCGCGTTCTTTCTGTTCGGAGTCGCGTTCTTGTACGGCTACGCCGGTACCGTCCGGTTGGACGGCATCGCCGAGGCCATCGCGGCAGATGGACAGGGCAGATCGCTGGCGCTGATCGGTGTCGCATTGCTGGCTGTGGGGCTGCTGTTCAAAGTCGGTGCAGTGCCTTTTCATTCGTGGATTCCCGATGTCTATCAGGGTGCGCCCACGCCGGTGACCGCATTGATGGCGACGGTGACCAAGGTTGCGGCCTTCGGCGCGATCGTGCGGATCTTCGGGATGGCGCTGCCTGGACTCGAGTCGAGTTGGCGGCCGATGCTGTGGGTGATCGCGATCGCGACGATGGTGCTCGGTTCGGTTGTCGCAGTGACGCAAACGGACGTCAAGCGGATGCTGGCCTACTCGTCTGTGGCGCACACCGGCTTCATCCTCACCGGAGTGACCGCGCTGGGAAATTCGGGTGATGTGGGTGATTCCGGTGTCTCGGCCACCATGTTCTACCTCGTGGCCTACGCGTTCAGCACTCTCGGTGGATTCGCGATCATCGGTCTGGCCCGAGACGAACGTGGTGAGGTGGGCGATCTGGACCGGTGGGCAGGGATCGGTCGACGTTCGCCGCTCGTCGCTGCCGTGTTCGGACTGTTTCTGCTCTCTTTCGCCGGTATCCCGCTCACCAGTGGTTTCATCGGCAAGTTCGCGGTGTTCAGTGCTGCCTCGGGCGCCGGCGGAGCCGCACTGGTGGTCGTCGGGGTGGTGTGCAGCGCGATAGCCGCGTTCTTCTACGTTCGAGTGATCGTGCTGATGTTCTTCACTGATCCCACCGACCGCACCGCCACGATGGTGCGTCCGACGGCGTCGGTGACGCTCGCTATCGGAGTATCGGTGGTAGTCACCGTGGCGCTGGGAGTGTTCCCGCAGCCGGTACTGGACCTCGCGTCCCGGGCCGGCACCTTCCTGTAGGGCCACATCGTCAGTGCCCGCGGGTCATTCGCTGCTTCCACGTCTGCGATCCGGGGCCGACCTCGGTACCTCCCAGCGCGGCGGCCAGACCGAACGAGGGCATGTTGACATAGATCGATTCGCTGTTCGTTGCGCTTGCGGTGTAGGTCTCGTGCCACACCCCGACGTGCCTGGTGGCTGCCACCGCTCGATTGAAGGAGCGCCACGCGGGAGCATGGGGCGCATCCGGATCCGATGCGAATCGCGTCAGGTCCTCGGCGCTGCGCCAGTAGCTGACGAGTACGGTCGTGCGGCCGAACCACGAGTGGTAACTCAGCAGTCCCGATTTCGGGTCGCGTTCGAGATGGCGAAGCATCTTCGGCATCGCGCCCGCGACGGGAAGCCAGGAACGAATCGCCACGGGATTGTTGATGCGCATTCCGATGAGGAACACCGTCACGGTCTCGCGATCGGATTCGACGGTGCGGCGACCTTCGATGATGGGTGGCATGGGGGTCCAATCTCTCAGGGGCTGCTCACTATTTCGTCACACTGTTATAAAACACTGTTGTGGTAGGTTTCGCAAGTGGCGAGACCAAGAATTCACGACGCGGAGCTACGTACCAGGCTGCTCGAGGCTGCAGCGGAAAGCGTCGCTCAGCACGGTGTCGAATCGTTGTCACTGCGCAAATTGGCCGCAGCCGAAGGGACGTCGACCACGGCCATCTACTCGTTGTTCGGTGGTCGTGCGGAGCTGCTGGTGGCGTTGTTCTCTGCGTCGTTCTCCAGTTTCGGTGACGCACAACGTCGAGTGCCCGTCACCGGCGATCCCGAGGTCGATCTCCGCGAACTCGCGGCGGCGTACCGGAACTGGGCACTGCGTAACCCCAACCTGTACGCGGTGATGTTCGGGGGTGTGCTCGGCGGAGTGGATGTAGCGGACGAGGCGCATCTCGCCGATGCAGCGATGGATCCGCTCCGGGCGGCAGTCACGAGCGCCGTCGGGGGCGGCGTTCTGCGCGGCGCGTCGGTCGAGTTGATCAGCCACTCGTTCTGGGCGATCGTGCACGGATTGGTGTCACTCGAGCTGGCAATGCTTGCCGATTCGGACGAACAGACCCGTCGAGCGATGTTCGAGGCGGGAACGGAATCGGTACTGCGGGGATGGTCGCGTCAGTAGAAGCGCGGGATTCCGAGGATCTTGGTGGCATCGACGGTCATGCCCAACCGCGAGGTGGGAGCGAGTGCAGGAAGATCGGGTATGTCCTCGGGAGTTGTTGTCGCAGCTCCGATCACGTCGGCACCGGCAATCTCGAAGTCGGACATTGCGCGTCGCAGATGGCTCGGAGTCGTTGCCAGCACGATGGACTCGGCACCGATCTCCGCAGCCAGCGCGGTGGCACGCTGCGCGTTCTGCACCGTCGAGTTCGCAGTGGATTCGGCGTGAATACGGTCGGCTTCGATCCCGTTGTCGATCAGCCATCGCCGCATCGCCTCGGCCTCGGTGATCCCGTTTTGCGGATTTCCGCCGGTGACGATGATGGGCGAATCGGGGGAGAGCTCGGCTGCCGCGACGGCGGAGCGTAGCCGCTGAACCAGCTCCGCTGCCATACTGCCGTCACCGTTCAGGCCCAGACCCAGCACCACTATCGCGGTGCGCGGACCGTCGGTCACCGGCGCGAAGTCGATCTCTTCGGTTGCTGTGCGATCGATGACGGCGATAGCCCGGTCGACCGCATCGGCGAGTGTCGGAGACAGCGCCCGTAGGCGGGCCGAATGCCGAACGCGGGCATCGGCATCGGCGGTCGCGTTGGCGTAGAACGTCTGCAGTGCCGCTACGTTGGCATCGTCGGGGGCCGCGGCCGCCAGCGCCTCCAATGCGGCGAACCCGGAATCGTAGCGGCCTTTGACCAGAGCGTTCTGTGCATCGTTGTACTGCTGCGCATCGGCCGACCGGACAGTCTCTACTGCGCTGACCGAAGAAATGGAGGTGTCGGGCTGTGCCGTCGCCACACCCGCGCCGACGCCCAGTGTGAGAGCAGTACTCCAGGCCAGGACGGTAACGCGCATCGTCGGGCGAGCTGGGCGGTGACGCACGGCTGATGCCTTTCGGAGGTGACGGGTTTCCGCCACCCTAGCTCAGTTCGGTGCCAGTGTGACTGGTGTGGGTGAAGTTTCCAGAGTTACACGAATGTGCTTCTGAGCAGGCATTCCGTGGTGGCTACATGGTGACCGGGGCCCGGCCGCGATCGGCAGGCTCGATCGTCACCTCGGCGTCGGGAAGAAACACTCGTTCGGTCGTGGTGGTTCCGTCGACGCCATCGGTGACGGTGATCGCAACATTTTCGGCCACCTGCCCTGCGCTCTCGATGAACCCGGTCGCAACGCCTTCCTCGATGAGCAGATGATCACCCACCAACAGGAGTAGCTCGTCAGCTGTCACCGTTCGTCTGCCACCGATGTCTTCGATCGTCATGAACACCACCATAGTGCGGTTTGCGTGCAGTGCGGTCCTGCGCGAACTGCACTCGAATGCTCTCGCTGCTCGCAATCGTTCGGTATCGCGCGCCGAAGTGCGACGCGACCTGATTCGTTGGCGTCACCGGCCCCCTGAGGGCATACCGTAGAACCACGATCAGGCCCACACACGGAAGAAGGCGTTTCAGTGACCGACTCCGATGCAGGACTCGACCCGACTTCGCTGCGACCCTCACTGTTGATCGACGGGCAGTGGCAAGGATCCGGTGACGGCGGTACCCGAGAGGTCATCGATCCCGCGAACGGCAGCACGGTCGCAGTGGTGGACGAGGCCACACCCGATGACGCCCTGCGCGCGGTTGCCGCGGCGCGGACCGCGTTCGACGACGGGCCGTGGCGTTCGGTGACCGTGGGCGAGCGCAGCGCTCTGCTCACCCGTATCGCAGATCTGCTTCAACGCGACAAGGCAGAACTCGCGCGCATCGAGACTCTCGACACCGGAAAGACGTTCGGCGAGAGTGAGATCGACATCGACGACGTGACGTCGGTATTCCGGTTCTACGCAGATCTGGTTGCGGTGCAGGCGGATCGACTGATCGACGTCGACCGGCCCGAGATTCTCAGCCGTGTGGTCCACGAACCGATCGGTGTCTGCGTCATGATCGCGCCATGGAACTATCCGTTGCTGCAGATCTCGTGGAAGATCGCGCCCGCGTTGGCGGCAGGTTGCACGATGGTGCTCAAGCCCAGCGAGGTGACTCCGCTCAGCACCATCGCGTTCACCAAGTTGATCGAGGAAGCCGGCGTGCCGTCCGGGGTGGTCAATCTGCTCCAAGGCAGCGGCGCGGTTCTCGGGGACGCGCTCACCAGAAACCGCGACGTGGACTTCATCTCGTTCACCGGCGGGTTGGCAACCGGTAGGACCATCCTCGCCGCGGCGGCGGAGAACGTCACCAAGGTCGCCGTCGAGCTCGGAGGCAAGAATCCGCACATCGTGTTCGCCGACGCGGTGGCCGACGATCAGTCTTTCGCCGATTCGGTCGACAACGTGTTGACCGGGGTGTTCCTGCACTCGGGTCAGGTGTGTTCGGCCGGTACTCGGCTGATCATCGAGGAGTCCGTTGCCGACAGGTTCGTCGCTGCCGTCGCCGCGCGCGCCCAGGACATCGTGATAGGGCCGGGTATGGACCCTGCCACCGAGACCGGACCACTGGTATCGCAGGCGCAGCGCGAGAAGATCGAAGGATTCGTCGCAGGGGGGATCGCAGAAGGCGCGACTCTGGTGATCGGTGGGAGCAAGCCGGACAATTCGGATTTGGATGAGGGTAGCTATTTCTTGCCGACGATATTCGACCATTGCGACAGGTCGATGAATATCGTGCAGGAGGAGACATTCGGTCCCATACTCACTGTGGAGCGTTTCGACACCGAGGCCGAAGCGCTCCTGCTGGGAAACGATACGAATTATGGTCTCGCCGCGGGAGTTCGGACGTCCGACGCCGCTCGAGGCGAAAGAATGGTGCGTGGGCTGCGCCATGGAACGGTGTGGCTCAACGATTTCGGTGTCTATACGGCCGCCGCGGAATGGGGCGGCTTCAAGCAGTCCGGAAACGGCCGCGAACTCGGTCCGTCCGGTTTGTCCGAATATCAAGAAGCGAAGCATATTTGGCACAACACCTCACCCACGGCGGCGGGGTGGTTCGGCACCCGGTAATGCACGATGGGAAAGGCCGCGAGCATGGCATCGATACAGGACAGCTCGAGTGGGATGAGCGATTTCGGCTACAAGGAATCACTCGACCGCAGTCTCGGTAAATTCGCCAGCTTCGCCGCAGGCGTCAGCTATATCTCCATTCTCACCGGCACATTCCAACTGTTCTACTTCGGCTTCGGCACCGCCGGGCCGGCATACCTGTGGTCGTGGCCCGCGGTTTTCGTGGGGCAGCTCTGCGTGGCCCTGTGTTTCATGGAACTGGCCGCCAAATATCCGGTAGCCGGATCGGTGTACAACTGGGCAAAGCTGTTGGGCCGTAGAATCGTCGGATGGTCAGCGGGATGGTTGATGCTGACGGCCTCGATCGTGACGCTGGCTGCCGTCGCCCTCGCGCTGCAGTTGAATCTGCCACGCATCTGGAGCGGGTTCCAGATCGTCGGTGACGGTAGCGGTGCCCGAGACTTCGCGGCCAACGCCGTCCTCCTCGGAGCGATTCTGATCGCGATCACCACCACGATCAACGCGCTCGGAGTTCGCCTGATGGCGATGATCAACAGTGCGGGTGTGTTCATCGAGCTCATTGCTGCCGTGCTGATCGCGATTCTGCTCGCGGCCAACATCACTCGTGGCCCCGAGGTGTTCTTCTCCACCAACGGTTACGGTGCCGGGGAAAGCGGCGGGTACCTCGGTGCGTTCTTGGTCGCGTCGCTGGCCTCGGGCTACGTCATGTACGGGTTCGATACTGCGAGCTCACTCGGCGAGGAAACCGTCGAACCTCGGCGCACCGCCCCCGCGGCCATCCTGCGCGCCATCCTCGCCTCGTTCGTGATCGGCGGAGCCATCCTCGTGTTCGCCGTCATGGCTGCGCCGGACCTCGACGATCCCTCGCTCGGCAGCCCGGACGGCAGCTTGCAATCCATCGTCGAAGCGGTGATGTGGGGCCCGCTGGGCACCGTTTTCCTGATCTGCATCGTCATCGCGGTCTTCGTGTGCTCGTTGGCAGTGCACACCGCGGCGATCCGACTCACGTTCGCCATGGCTCGAGACAACGCGTTGCCGTTCGGTGAGAGCCTGGCCAAGGTGAATCCGAAGACCCAGACCCCGGTGGTGCCCGCGGTGACCATCGGCGTACTGGCCATCGTCATCCTCGTGGTCAACATCGGTCAGCCGCAGATCTTCACGGTCCTGACCTCGATCGCGATCATCATGATCTACCTCGCGTACCTGATGGTGACCGGCCCGCTGTTGGTCAAGCGGGTGCACGGTCAGTGGCCTCCGAAAGAGGTGAAAGCCGAGGGGTACTTCACGATGGGTAGGTGGGGGCTGCCGGTCAATATCGCAGCAGTGCTGTGGGGCGGCGGAATGGCCCTCAACCTCGCGTGGCCGCGCGAGGCCGTGTACGGCACCCCCTGGTACAACACATTCGGCGCGTTCGTCTACATCGGCGGCATCCTGGGCGTGGGCTTGCTGTGGTACGCAGTGAAGGGACGCAATCACATCGGCACTCTGAAATCTCATGCCTCCACGGGCGATTAGAAGGAGCGTGCAGTGACAGACACTCAGTTCGACTACGTCGTCGCAGGAGGTGGGACGGCGGGATGTGTGCTCGCCGCGAGACTGAGCGAGGATCCCTCCGTGAGAGTGTGCCTGGTCGAGGCAGGACCGACGGACGTCGGTGACAGGGCGATTCTCGAACTGAGCCAGTGGATGCATCTACTCGACTCCGGCTACGACTGGGACTATCCGGTAGAACCGCAGGAGCGCGGAAACAGCTTCATGCGGCACGCGCGAGCGAAAGTGCTCGGTGGCTGCTCGTCGCACAACTCCTGCATCGCATTTCACCCGCCGCCGGAAACTCTCGACGATTGGGCCGCCGCCGGTGCGACCGGTTGGGGAGCGTCGGACATCCTGCCGTTCGTCGCGCGTGTGGAGAACAACGACACCGGTCGTGGACAGGCTGGGCCTGTGCGAATTCGCGACGTGCCCCCCGGTGACCCATGCGGCGCGGCGGTACTCGCCTCGGCCGCCGAGGTAGGGATTCCCACAGTCGCCTTCAACCGCGGTGCGACGGTTCTCAACGGTGCAGGCTGGTTTCAGATCAACGCGGACGCCGACGGCCTGCGGATGTCGACCTCGCACGCGTACCTGCATCCGATCATCGGCACGCGGACGAACCTCGAGGTGCGTACCGACTGCTGGATCAGCGACATCCTGATCGACGAGTCGCTGACCGCGACGGGTGTGCGGTACCAACGTCCGGACCTGACCGGATACGACACCGTGTCCGCGCGACGCGAGGTGATCGTGACCGCAGGTGCCATCGACACTCCGAAGTTGTTGATGCTCTCCGGCATCGGACCCGCAGAACAGCTACGGGAGATGGGAATTGCCGTACGGGTCGACTCGCCCGGGGTCGGCGAGAACCTCGACGACCACGTCGAAGGTCTGGTGTTCTGGGAGGCGAGCAAACCCATGACCACCACATCCTCGCAGTGGTGGGAGATCGGTGTGTTCGCACAGACCGACTCGACACTGAACTACCCGGACATCATGATGCACTACGGCAGCGTGCCGTTCGATATGAATACGCTGCGGTGGGGCTATCCGACCACAGACAACGGGTTCTGCCTGACGCCCAATGTGACCCAGGGGCGGTCGAGGGGCACTGTTCGATTGCGGAGCAGGGACTTTCGGGACCGCGCAAAGGTGGATCCGCGGTACTTCACCGACCCGGACGGCCACGACGACGCAGTGATGCTCGCTGGTCTGAAACTGGCGCGCGTCATCGCCGCGCGCGGTCCACTGTCGGGATGGATCGAACGCGAACTCGCCCCAGGACCCGATGCCGTCACCGACGACGACCTGCTCGACTACGTCCACAAGACGCACAACACGGTCTACCACCCCGCCGGCACCGCGCGGATGGGCTCGGTGGACGACGCCATGGCCGTGCTGGATCCGGAATTACGCGTCAAGGGAGTCTCGCACCTGCGCGTGGTCGATGCGTCGGCGATGCCCAAGCTGCCCTACGTCAACCCCAACATCACCGTCATGACGATGGCGGAGAAATGCGCCGACCTGATCCGTGGCGGATAGCTCAGCGCTCGCCGACTTCCTCGGCGCGCACCCACCGTTCCAAGGAGCGCCACCCGCGGCGCTGACCGAGATCGCCGCGGCGGCCGTCGAGCACGAATATGCCAGTGGTGCATGGGTTGTGGGTCCGGGACGAGCGACCGAGCAGACCGCAACCGACACAGTGTTCATGGTGCGCACCGGACGAGTGGTGATTTTGCACCCGGACCACGCCCAGCCCGCCGAGGTACCGATCGACACCATCGGAGTCGGTGGGGTGTTCGGATTTTCGGCGCTGCTCTCGGGCGGCACCGTCGAATTCGGTGTGCGGGCAATCGAACCGAGCGTCGTACTCGAGCTGCCCGGCGAGCTGAGTCGACCGTGGTTCGCGACGCCGACCGGGCTGGCGTTTCTGGCCGATGCCGTCACGTCCGCTTCCGCGCACCGGGCCGGACCGCGGGAAGGCACTGCCGGCCGCACCGTCGGCGAATTGATCTCTGCCCCTGCTGTGTTCACGACCGTCGGCACCACCGTACGAGACGCGGTTCGACACATGACCGAGCAGGGCAGTTCGTACGTTCTGATTCCGCTGCGAGGTTCGCGGCATGCGATCTTCACCGACCGTGATCTCAGAGTGCGCGTGGTGGCCGCCGGGGTCGGCATCGACACCCCGATCGAACGGGTGATGACCTCGCCCGCCGAGACCGTCACTGCGGACCGTCTCGCAGGCACTGTACTGATGGACATGCTCGAACGTGGACTGCGGCATATGCCGGTGGTGTCGAGCCGCGGTGAGATACTCGGCGTCGTCGACGATTCCGACCTGTACGCCGCGTCCACCAGGCGAAGTTTCGTGGTCCGTCGAGCTGTGATGTCGGCGTCGACCCCCGCCGAACTCGCCGAGGTGGGAAAGCTCGTGCCGGGCCTCGTTGTGGACCTGTTCCGAGGTGGGACCGACGCCATGGCAGTCAGTGCAATCCTGTCGGTGGTGGCGGACAGTCTCGTGCGTCGAGCCGTCGAGATCGAGTGGTCGGCTCGGCCGGAGGTACCGCGCAACAACGTCGCCTGGATAACTCTCGGCAGCGTCGCGCGTCGAGAAGCGATGCCGTCCTCCGATATCGACAGCGCTTTGAGCTGGTTGGATGCCACGGCCGACCCCGATTCGACTGGACAGTCGGATGCGATGCCGAGAACCCGCGACGAAGCACTGATGGAGTTGGCCGTCCGAGTGCACGCAGATCTCGACGGTGCCGGACTGCCCTCGGACACCAATGGTGCGGTGGCGAGTTCGCCGCGCTTCGCGCGCTCGGCACGGCAGTGGGAATCCGCCGCCGAGCACTGGCTCAGCAACCCCTTCGGCGACCGTGGCAATCCGGCAGGGGATTCCGGTCTCATCATGTCCTCGCTGATGATCGACGGCAGGGTGGTCTGGGGACCGAGTGAACTGCACACCGTCCCCGAGGCCTACCGTCGACAACTGGTCGATCACCCCGACGCGCTGCGGTTGCAACTGCGTGAGGCACTCGCCGGACGAGCCCGGCTGCGCTCACTTCGAGATGTGCTGGCTCGCAGAGGCGGCACCTTCGACCTCAAGGCCCACGCGCTGACCCCCATCGTCAACCTCGCTCGCTGGGGTGGACTGTCGGTCGGGATCGGGTCGTCCTCGACCCCTGCGCGACTGGAGGCGGCGTCGGGCAACGGCCTGCTCTCCGAACGCGATGTCGCCACACTGACCGAGGTGTTCGCACTGTTGCAGCGTCTTCGTCTGTCGCATCAGGTGAACCAGCTCGTGGCGGGCCATCGACCCGGAGACGTGTTGATCATGGCGGAGCTGTCCCCGCTCGAACGGAGCATGCTCACCGATGGCGTCCGAGAGATTGCCGCAGTCCAACGCCGCGTCGGGTATCTGGCGGCAAACGTCGGCGTGCATCGTTGAGCGCGAACGACCAGACTGTGTGCCGTGACCACCAACCCCGTGACCGTTCCCACCCCGTCCACCGTCGAACACACTCGGTTGGCAGAATCGCCCGGAGTCAGCGGCCCGTGGCGTCAGTGGGGTCCGTACCTGGCGGGACGTCAGTGGGGCACGGTGCGCGAGGACTACTCCGAGGACGGCAACGCCTGGGCGTCGTTCCCGTTCGATCAGGCCCACAAGCGGGCATACCGCTGGGGTGAGGACGGCATCGGCGGAATCTGCGACCGCTTCGGGTTCCTCAACTTCTCGTTCGCACTGTGGAACCGCAAGGATCCGATCCTCAAGGAACGACTGTTCGGCCTCGCCAACGAGGAGGGCAATCACGGTGAGGACGTCAAGGAGTACTTCTGGGCGGTCGATGGAACGCCGACGCACAGCTGGATGCAGTGGCTCTACCGCTATCCGCACGCAGAGTATCCCTACGCTCATCTGCGCGAGGAGAACGCCCGACGTGGGCGTGACGACCGCGAATACGAGCTGGCCGACACGGGCATCCTCGACGAGAACCGGTTCTTCGACGTTCAGGTCACTTACGCGAAAGCCTCACCCGACGACATCTGCATCACCATCTCCATCACCAACCACGGCCCCGAGGCGGCATCGGTGGACCTTCTGCCGCACCTGTGGTTGCGCAACACCTGGTCCTGGGGACGCGACGAGCGCGGCGGAAAATTGACGCAGCTCAGTCCGCCGGACCTCGTGGCAGGTGGTCTCGAAGCCATCGCCGTCGACCACGGATTTCTCGGTCGCTACTACCTCAGCGCCCAAGGAACACCGGCAGTTCTGTTCTGTGACAACGAAACCAATGCCGAAGCCCTGTGGGGGCAGGAGAACATCTCGGCCTACCCGAAGGACGGCATCGGCCGCCGAGTCGTCGACGGCGATCTCGATGCGGTCAACCCCGAGCAGACCGGGACGAAGGCCGCCTTCTGGTATCGCTTCGACGACATCGCCCCCGGTGCAACGGAATCGGTCCAACTGCGGTTGTCGCCCAACCGGCCGGACGAGCAGACCTTCGGGGCCGGATTCGACGCCGTCAACGTCGACCGTCGGGCCGAGGCCGACGAGTTCTACGGCGCGGTGATCGGTGCCGACCTCACCGAGGCCGATCGGCACGTGGCGCGGCGCGCCTACGCCGGACTGTTGTGGACCAAGCAGCTCTATCGCTACGACGTAGACCAGTGGATCGAGGGTGACAAGGTCGGTGCGCCGACCCCGGAATCGAGGCAGGATCCGGGCGGGCGGAACGCGCACTGGCGGCATTTGGCGCTGGCCGACGTGATTTCCATGCCCGACGAGTGGGAGTACCCGTGGTTCGCGGCCTGGGACTTGGCCTTTCACACGATTCCACTGGCACACGTCGATGCCGATTTCGCCAAGGAACAACTGGTACTCATGTGCCGGGAATGGGCCATGCACCCCAACGGCCAACTGCCCGCGTACGAGTGGGAGTTCGGTGACGTCAATCCGCCCGTGCACGCGTGGGCGGCATGGCACGTCTATCGCATCGACGGGTATCGGGATCGCGAGTTCCTGGTGCGGGTGTTCACCAAGCTGCTGCTCAACTTCGCCTGGTGGGTCAACCGCAAGGACTCCGAGGGCTCGAACATCTTCGAGGGCGGCTTTCTCGGCATGGACAACATCGGATTGTTCAACCGGTCCGCGCCGCTGCCTCCCGGATTCCGGCTCGAGCAGTCCGATGCAACGAGTTGGATGGCGTTCTACTGCCAGCAGATGTTCAAGATCGCCCTGGAACTCGCCCGCCACGACAGCGCCTGGGACGACGTCGCGACCAAGTTCTTCTCGCACTTCCTCTCGATCGCGAAGGCCGTCAATTCGTTCGGTTCGCGGCACATTTCGCTGTGGCACGAGGAAGACGGGTTCTTCTACGACGTCCTGGTTCAGCCGGAGGGCGATGCCGTCCCGATGCGGGTTCGATCCATGGTGGGACTGCTGCCGATTCTCGGTGCCACCGAGATCCCGCCGTGGGTGGAGAAGGAGTGCCCCGACCTCGCGGCACGGCTGCGGTGGGTGCAGCACCGGCGGCCGGACATGGTCAGCCCGCTGCTGGCGCGGCGTGAGGGCAACGAGGTTCGGATGTTGCTCACGCTCGTTCAGCCGGAGCGACTCAAGCGGATCCTGGCGAGAATGTTCGACTCCGAGGAGTTCTTGTCGGAGTTCGGAATTCGCTCGCTCTCCGCCTCGTATCGCGAACCGGTGACCTTCGACGTCGACGGCAGGAGCATGTCCATCGAATACGAGCCGGGGGAGTCGCGCACCGGAATGTTCGGTGGAAACTCCAACTGGCGCGGGCCGGTGTGGTTCCCGGTGAACGTGCTGTTGGCCGACAAACTTCGCGCCTACGGCCGGTACTACGGCGACTCGTTCACCATCGAAATCCCCACCGGTTCGGGAAATCATCGCACCCTCACCGACGCCGCTGATCTGATCGACAACGGTCTCGCGGGACTGTTTCGGCCGGTCGACGGCAAGCGGCCGGCCGACGGCGATCGCATCGAATCCAGCCTCGACCCACTGTGGAGCGAGCATCCCAGTTTCAACGAGTACTTCGACGGCGACACCGGTGAGGGACTCGGGGCCACCCACCAGACCGGCTGGACGGCATTGGTTGCGCACCTGCTCAGGCCGCGTCTGCCGTTGTGAGGGCCTGCGGCCCATGTGCGTGGAAATTCGTAGTGGGCTACGAATTTCCACGCACATGCGGCGGAGCCGCATAGTCTGGCAGGATGAAGATTCGCGGCGCTGTACTCGAAGAAATCGGCCGATCTCGTCCCTTCGCCGACTCGCATCCCATCACCGTCTCCGATCTCGAACTCGGCTCGCCGGGCGACGGGGAACTGCTGATCAGGATCGAAGCCGCGGGACTGTGCCACTCGGACCTGTCGGTGGTCGACGGCAACCGTGTCCGCCCGGTTCCGATGCTGCTCGGCCACGAGGCAGCAGGCAGGGTCGAAGAAGTCGGGTCGGGTGTCGACGACATCGCGGTCGGTACTCGCGTCGTCATGACGTTCCTGCCGCGATGCGGCGACTGCGCCGGATGCGCCACCGACGGCCAGATGCCCTGTGTTGTCGGTAGTGCGTCGAACAATGCAGGAACGCTGCTCGGCGGCGGCATCAAACTGCACCGCGACGGTGCCGAGATCAAGCATCACCTCGGGGTCTCCGGATTCGCCACCCATGCGGTAGTGAGCCGACAGTCGATCGTCCCGGTCGAGGACGACATCCCAGCCGACATCGCAGCCGTCCTGGGGTGCGCAGTGTTGACCGGTGGTGGCGCGGTACTCAACGCCGGGACCCCGAAGCCCGGACAGTCGGTCATGGTCGTCGGCCTCGGCGGCGTCGGCATGGCAGCGGTGCTGACGGCAGTATCGATCGGTGCAGGTGAGGTGATCGGTGTCGACGGCGTCCCGGACAAGCTCGCCACCGCGACCGATCTGGGCGCAACGCAGGTCTACTCGCCGGCCGAGCTCGCCGAGAAAGGCATCAAAGCCGATATCGTGATCGAGGCCGCAGGCAACGCCCGAGCCTTCGAGACCGCCGTTGCTGCAACCGCGCCCGGCGGAAAGACCATCACCGTCGGCCTCCCCGCACCCGACGCGCGGTCGTCCATCTCGCCCCTGGGCCTGGTTGCCGAAGCCCGCACGATCATCGGCAGCTACCTGGGCTCGGCCGTACCGGCGCGCGACATCCCGACGTACGCCCAGATGTGGCGTGAGGGACGACTTCCCGTCGAGAAGTTGATCTCCTCTCGCATCACGCTGGACGAGATCAACCGCGGCATGGACGAATTGGCCGACGGCAACGCGATCCGTCAGGTCATCGTCTTCGACTGATGGGTCAGCTCGGGGAGGCCGTGGCCAGCCAACGGCCGCGCTGCTTGGTGATCTCGACGGGATGGTCGAAACAGGCGCTGACGTTCTCGGTGGTCAGCACCGCATCCACGGTGCCCTGCGCCAGTACTCGTCCGTCTCGGATGAGAAGCGCATGGGTGGTCGAGACCGGGATTTCCTCGAGATGATGAGTGACCAGAATGCTGGCCAGACTCGGGTGCTCGGATCGAAGCGAGTCCAGTGCGCTGAGGAGTTGTTCGCGGGCAGCGAGATCGAGACCGGTGGCGGGTTCGTCGAGCAGCAGCACCGCCGGGTCGGGGAGTAGGGCACGGGCGATGAGCGCTCGGCCACGTTCGCCCTGGGAGAGCGTGTGCCAGGACGCGTCGCTGCGGTGATCGACCCCGAGCGATGCGATGAGACGGTGAGCACGGGCGATCTGAGCCTCGGTGGCCGACCATCGCGGGATCAGGTCGGGTGTGTTGGTGAGTCCGGTCAGTACCACCTCGAACAGTGTCAGGGGTGCGTCGATCGTCAAGCGTGGATCGACATGACCGATGTGCGTTCGCAGTTCGCGCATGTCCACCCGTCCGAGGCGATGACCGAGCACGTGCACGACGCCGCGGGTGGGATGCACGACCGCGCCGAGCAGGCTCAGCAAAGTACTCTTGCCTGCGCCGTTGGCCCCGAGCAGCACCCAGTGTTCGCCCTCGTCGACCCGCATCGTCGCGTCGCTGAGCAGGTGACGGCCACCGCGGACGAGATCGACTCGGTCGGCGAAGAGGACGGTGGTGTTCACCGGTCGACCGTAGCTGCCGGTGCGTGCCACCGGGAAAGTAGGCTTCGTGGTCGAAGGACCAGTGGACGATGACGAAATGAGTGTGGGTACGACGTGAGTGCAACGGCACCTGTTCGAGTAGGGGTACTGGGATCGCGCGGCAAGGTCGGGCAGGCGATCTGCGCCGCCGTCGAGGCAGCCGCAGACCTCGAGCTCGTGGCAACCGTCGACCAAGGCGATCCGCTGGCGAACTTCGTCGACAGCGGAGCCCAGGTGGTGGTGGATTTCACCCATCCCGACGTGGTGATGGACAACCTCCAGTTCCTCGTCGAACACGGCATTCACGCCGTCGTGGGCACCACCGGGTTCGACGATCAGAGGCTCGAGCAGGTTCGCGAATGGTTGGACGGATCGCCGCAGACCGGAGTGCTGATCGCCCCCAACTTCGCTATCGGCGCAGTGTTGTCGATGCGATTCGCCCAGCAGGCCGCCCGGTTCTTCGATTCTGTCGAGGTGATCGAACTGCATCATCCCAACAAGGCCGACGCCCCCTCGGGTACCGCGTACCGCACGGCCGCGCTGATCGCCGAAGCGCGCGCCGCGGCAGGTACACCGCCCAGCCCCGATGCCACGACGACCGAGCTCGACGGCGCACGCGGTGCAGATGTCGACGGGGTGCGGGTGCATTCGATCCGACTCGCGGGACTCGTTGCGCACCAAGAGGTTTTGCTGGGTACCCAAGGCGAGACGCTGAGTATTCGGCACGACTCGCTGGACCGGACGTCCTTCGCGCCCGGAGTGCTCCTCGGAGTCCGTGAGATCGCAGCTCGCCCCGGGCTGACCGTTGGCCTCGATCCGCTACTGGATCTGTGAGCTGATCGACGGTGAACAAAGCGACCAAAGTCGTCGCCATCATCGCGGTGATGGTGCTGATCCTCGGTTTCTATTTCTTCCTGCTCGGTCAGCGCGGTGTGACGCTGATCCAGAGCGGAGGCGCGGCGAGCATCTCGCTGGGGATCGGGGTTCTGCTGCTGCCGATCATCGGACTGTGGATCGTGTGGGCGACGCTCAAAGCAGGATTCGACCATCAGCGGTTGGCGTCGCGCATACGGGAGGAAGGTCTCGAACTCGACGTCGACGATCTCCCGCGGATGCCGTCGGGACGGATCGACCGCGATGCAGCCGACGAGCTGTTCCAACAGATCAAGGCCGAATGGGAGAAGGACCCGGACAACTGGCGAAGCTCGTACCGACTGGCTCGGGCCTACGACTATGCAGGCGACCGGGGACGCGCCCGCGAGACCATGAAACGCGCAGTGGCACTCGAACAAGCAGAACGCTGACAGCGCATGAGGCGCACTCTGCTGGTGGTTCACCACACCCCGAGCCCACTCACCCGAGAGCTGCTCGAGGCCGTTCTTTCCGGTGCACGTGATCCCGAGATCAGCGGTGTGGACGTGCGTAGTGTGCCTGCCCTCGGTGCGACGATCCCGGATGTGCTCGGTGCCGACGGCTTCCTCTTCGGCACGCCCGCGAACTTCGGCTACATGAGCGGGGCGTTGAAGCACTTCTTCGACACCGTGTACTACCCATGCCTCGACGCGGTCGCCGGAAAGCCCTACAGCGCATGGATTCACGGCAACAACGACACAGTGGGTGCCGGTCGCGCCCTCGAAAGCATCGCCGCGGGGTGGGGCCTGGCACAGGTGTTCGGCACGGTACGCCTCGCCGAGGGCGGCAGAGATGCTCGCGAGCGGTGCTACGAATTGGGCGGCACAGTGGCCGCGGGATTGTCCGACTGACGGCCAAGATCCGGGTATGGATTGGGTCCGATATGACCGATTTCTTCCCGAGCGGTACCACTCGGCTTCTGCACACCGCCCGGAGCCGACCTACTGGACATGGAAAAATACGAGTGTCCATATCGCGCGAGCGTCTAGACCCGAATCGAAGGTTCGGGTGATTGCAGTGCACGGTGCCGGGGGATATTCCGGACTGCTGTGGCCCTACGCCGCTATCGCAGCGGCTGAGGGATTCGAGGTTCTGTGCCCCGATCTACCGTTGTACGGAGATACCGACGTTCCCGATCCCTCGGCAGTTCGCTACCGAGACTGGATCGATCTCCTCTGTGACCTCGTCGTTGCGGAAAAGTCGAAGGACGACCGTCCTCTGATCCTTTTCGGCGCGAGCATGGGCGGGATGCTCGCCTATGAGGTGGCGCACCGAACGGCACTGGTGGACCGGGTTGTTGCCACGTGCTTGCTCGATCCATCGGATCCGGACGCCCGTCGGGCAGCAGCTCGATTTGCGGTACTCGGCGGGCCTGCTCCATGGCTGCTGCGTGCGTGCGCGGTCCCGGCCGGTCGGGTTCGTGTTCCCGTCAGGTGGATGGCGGACATGGCGAACATGAGCCTGAATTGCGAACTGTCCACCCTGTGCGCCGGAGACACCAAGGGTGGAGGCGTACGGGTTCCCGTCGGTTTTCTCGCCGACTACTTCGGTTACGCGCACGTCCGGCCGGAAAAGTACGATGGCCCACCGGTGTTGCTTGCCCATCCCGCCGAGGACCGATGGACGCCGCCGCACGTCAGTATCCGATTCCTGCAACGTATCCGGGCAGAGACCGCGATCGTGATGCTCGACGGGTGCGGTCATCTGCCAGTGGAGGAACCGGGCCTGACGCAGCTGGCCGACGCGCTGAGATCTGTCCTGAAAGACTACTGACTCAATCGGAATCAGCGGGGGAGTCCGGGCGCAGAATGTCATCGGCAGGGATCGGCAGTGGTATCTCGAGTAGACGCTCCGGCCAACTCGGGTACGCGGGCCGGATCCAGACTCGATTGTCGTCGAGTTGGGTCATCAGTACCCGCCGCCATTGCCAATCATCCTGCGGTGCAATCAGATCGGTTTCCGGTGCGAGCGGCAACGGCGCTTTGGTCCAGTGCGGTGCCGACAGTGATGCCAGCCCACGCTCTTCGAGGTGAGCGACGGCTGTCTCGATCGGAACGCCCTGTGCAACAGTGATCCCAACGGGGTTGACGGCATCGACCAGATATCCTTCTTCTTGTTCGTCGAGCGGTGCCGATGCGTGCGATCGATGGGCCACGGTCCACCCGATCACCTCGCCGTCCGAGGCTCGCTTCACCGGCAATCTGCTGCGCCACCGCTCGATATCCACTGGCTCCAGAATACGCGCGCCTAGGATACGAAGCCGATGTTGTGAGTTCGGGGAAGAAACTATCCTGATTGTGAGCAAGCAGGGTGGTTCTCGTGTTTGACTGCACGCAATAGTTGATCTTTCTACCGCTCTCGATTCCAAGGGATTTCGATGACCCTCCCCATGCTCGACCGCTCCGCAATAGTGGCCACGCCCGAGTGGAGCCGCTGGTTGATACCGCCGGCAGCCCTGTCCATCCACCTCGCGATCGGCTCTGCATACGCCTGGAGCGTGTTCAAGAACGCCATCTCGCAACCGGAAGCCCTCGGGCTCAGCGGCACCGTCACCGCCATACCGTTCCAGCTCGCCATCGTGATGCTCGGCCTGTCCGCCGCGATCTTCGGAACCCGCGTCGAGAAGAACGGTCCACGCTGGGCGATGGCCGTCTCACTGGTCTTCTTCGTATCGGGTCTGCTGATCTCCGCGCTCGGCATGGCGCTCGGGCAGTTCTGGTTGGTGATCTTCGGCTACGGGTTCGTCGGTGGCATCGGCCTCGGCATCGGCTACATCTCACCCGTCTCCACGCTGATGAAGTGGTTCCCGGACCGGCCGGGAATGGCCACCGGCATCGCCATCATGGGATTCGGCGGCGGCGCTCTCATCGCGTCACCGCTCACCAGCCAGCTGATGATCAACTTCGGCGGCTTCACCGACGGTTCGATCGCCAAGACGTTCCTCACCCTCGGCGTGGGATACGCCGTCTTCATGGCGTTGGGTGTCGTGCTCATCAGAGTCCCCGCCGAGGGCTGGACCCCGGCAGGCTGGACCCCGCCTGCGGCATCGGCGATGGTGTCCCGGCACAACGTCTCGGCCGCCAATGCCGTCAAGACCCCGCAGTTCTGGCTGCTGTGGGTTGTGCTGTGCTTCAACGTCACTGCCGGGATCGGCATTCTGGAGCGCGGCTCGGGCATCTACCAGGATTTCTTCCCCGACGCGACCTCGCCGCAGGCGCTGGCCGCTGCCGCCGCAGGCTTCGTCGCCTTCCTCTCGCTGACCAACATGATCGGCCGGTTCATCTGGTCCTCGGTCTCCGATCTGGTGGGCCGCAAGAACATCTACCGGCTGTACCTGGGCGTCGGCGCACTGCTGTACCTGTACATCGCCGTGTTCACCAATACCAACAAGGTCTTGTTCCTGGTGTCGGCACTGCTGATCCTGTCGTTCTACGGCGCGGGATTCGCCACCGTTCCCGCCTACCTGAAGGATCTTTTCGGCACGTACCAAGTGGGTGCGATCCATGGCCGACTGCTCACCGCGTGGTCGGTTGCCGGGGTCCTGGGGCCACTGATCGTCAACGCGATCGCCGACGCCGGAGAGCCGGGAACCACTGCTCGGTACCTTCCGGCCTTCTACGTGATGATCGGGTTGCTCGTCGTCGGCTTCCTGGCGAACGAAGCGATCAAGCCGGTGGCCGAGAAGTTTCACGAGCCCGATTCGGCCGTCACCGCAGACACCACGACCTCGACGGGAGCACAGTCATGAGCGGCGGGCAGATGCGGGTGACGATGACAGTCGCCTGGTTGTGGGTGACCGTTCCGTTCGCGTACGGAGTGTACGAACTCGTCCTGAAGGCGAAGAACCTCTTCGGTTCCTGATGGATCGTGTCGGTGGGGCGTGACAGGCTTGGCCGATGCGAGAGATGAGTGCCGCTGCGGCTCGTCGCACTGCGTTGGGTGCCCAAGGACTGGCATCGACGCGTTCACGGACGCGTCCGGCGAGCAGAGCGGCCGTTCACCGTGCCATCGACACCACCGGTCTGTTGCAGATCGACTCGGTGTCGGTGGTGGTCCGCGCGCACTACGCACCGGTGTTCAGTCGGGTCGGTGCCTACGATCGAACGATCGTGGACGATGCCGCATGGGCGGACTCCACGCGACGCCCCCGCAGGTTGGTCGAGTACTGGGCTCACGAGGCTGCACTTGTGCCGGTAGAAGACTGGCCACTCATGCGATGGCGCATGGAGTTGTATCGACACGGTCGGTGGGGTGGAGCGGCTCGAATCCTCGACCGTGAACCCACTCTGGTGGACGATGTTCTGGCTGTGATCGAAGATCGTGGCGCGAGCAGCGCAGGCGAGATCGAGAAGCATCTCGATCTCGACACACCCGGGCGCAAGGGCCCCTGGTGGGACCGGAGCGATGTCAAGGTCGTCTGCGAGCAACTCTTCGCAGCGGGAGTGGTGAGCGTGCCTGCGCGAACCGGGTTCGTTCGTCAGTACGAACTCAGCGAGCGGGTGCTTCCCGACAGCGTGCTGCGCAGGCGGGTCGACGAATCCGATGCGGTGCGTGCGCTGGTCGAAAAGTCATCTCGTGCATTGGGAATCGGCACCGAGCCGGACCTGCGTGACTACTACCGCCTTTCGCAGAAGCAGACCAAGTCGGCGATCGCGGATCTGGTCGAGGACGGCGTCCTCGACCAAGTATCGGTGCGAGGGTGGAATGCACCGGCCTACATACACAGCGAAGCCCGAACACCGCGTACCGCGACCGCTGCCGCCCTGTTGTGCCCGTTCGATCCGATGATCTTCTTTCGTCCACGGGTGGAGCGAATCTTCGGCTTCCACTACCGCATCGAGATCTACACGCCGCAGCACAAGCGAATTCACGGCTATTACGTATTCCCCTTTCTGCTCGACGGGCACCTGGTGGCACGAGTCGACTTGAAGGCTGTGCGGGCGCGGTCGGAGCTGCACGTCATCGCGGCGTACATCGAGGGGGACCGCGACGCCGGCACGATTGCTCCCCGTTTGCGCGAGGTTCTTCACGAGATGGCGCAGTGGCTCGAACTCGAACGCGTCGTGGTGGGGGACAGGGGAGACCTGGTCGACGCGTTACGACGATGATTCACTCGGCTGAATCGGAGGCCACCGATGTGCGCTCGGCGAGAAACGATGCCAGTATTTCCAGTGTGACTTCACGCCGGACCGAGACCGTCTCCGAACTTCCGCCCCAGGTGGTCGTGCTGTTCGGCGCGACCGGAGACCTGGCCAAACGCAAACTCCTGTCCGGGATGATGCACCTGGCACTGTCCGATCTGGCACCGAACATCCGGGTAGTGGGCACCTCGCTCGAAGAGATGTCCACCGAGGAATTCCGTACGCTCGCGCGCGAATCGATCAACGAGTTCTCCAGTCGTAAGGTCGGCGACGAGCAATGGCGACAGTTCGCCTCGCGGTTGACCTATGTTTCGCAGAAAGCCGGACCGGCAGCGCTGGGTCAAGCGGTTGCCGAAGCCGAGATCGACCTGGGCGGGAGCGTACGCAGGTTGCACTACCTGTCCGTTCCACCGAGAGCAGCGCTGGCAGTGGTGGATACGCTCGCGTCCGCCGATCTGGTGAAGCGCTCACGGATCGTCATGGAGAAGCCGTTCGGTACCGATCTCGAGAGCGCGATCGCATTGAACGCTCGGGTACACGAAACATTCGACGAGGATCAGATCTTTCGAATCGATCACTTCCTCGGCAAGGAGCCGGCGCAGAACATTCTGGCCTTCCGTTTCGCCAACGGGCTCTTCGAGCCGATCTGGAACCGCAACTTCATCGACCACGTACAGATCGACATACCCGAGAAGCTCGGTTTGGACGGCAGAGCTGGATTCTACGAATCCACCGGTGCCTACAAGGACATGGTCGTCACTCACCTGTTCCAGGTGCTCGCGTTCATGGCAATGGAACCGCCCACGGCCCTCGAACCCCGCGCGATCGGCGAGGAGAAGAACAAAGTATTCAGATCCATGGTGCCGCTGGACCCGAAAAACGTTGTCCGAGGTCAATATACGGGGTATCGGTCCGAGGAGGGAGTAGCTCCCGATTCCGATACCGACACCTTCGTCGCACTCAAATGCGAGATCGACAACTGGCGCTGGGCAGGCGTGCCGTTCTACCTCCGCAGCGGCAAACGTCTCGCCGAAGGACAGCGCATCATCTCCATCGCGTTTCGCGAACCACCCAAGTCCATGTTCCCGGCGGGCTCCGGTGTCGGTGCGCAGGGCCCCGACCACCTGACCTTCGACCTCGCGGACGCATCGAAGGTGTCGCTGTCGTTCTACGGCAAACGACCGGGACCCGGTATGCGCCTGGACAAACTGAGCATGCAGTTCGCGATCCAGGAAACCGAACGTGTCGGAGATGTCCTCGAAGCCTACGAACGGCTGATCCTCGACGCCATGTACGGCGATCACACGCTGTTCACCACCGCCGAGGGCATCGAAAGGCTGTGGCAGGTATCGGAGCCGTTGTTGGCCGATCCGCCGCCGGTGCGCTTGTACTCACCAGGATCCTGGGGTCCCAACGCCATCCATCAACTCATCGCTCCACATGCGTGGCGGTTGCCGTTCGAGCGCGAGTGGCGCGAGAAGAAGTAGGTGCCCCCCGGAGGACTCGGTCGTTCCAGCCGGTCAGTTGTTCCAGCCGCGGTCCTTGCGCATCTGCTCGCGCAGTGCACCCTGAACCGCCTGTGACAACCAGGAATTGAGGGATACTCCGCTGTTGTTCGCGGCGTCCTCTGCGCGCTCCTTGATCTGCTCGACCAGTCGCAACGTCACTCGACGAACCTCTCCTGAGACATCGTCCATCGTCGGGTAGTCCTCGGCTGCGGCTGCCTCCGATTCGCCCGAGTCCACGGTCGGGAGATCGCGTCGAACATCGGCATGCGCCCGGGCGCCGTCGAGACGAACGGTCACGGTGTGGCCGTCCAGGTCGTTGGAGATCTCGGCCGCGAAATCGGACAGCGCGGTCAACAACATCAATCGGGCCGAGGCCTCGGCAGTCTTGCCGAGCGCCTCGGCCGTCTGCCGAGTGTGCTCGTCGCCCAGGGCTGCGGCGGCCAGAAGATCGGTACGAAGCGTCTCGGTGTACTTGTCGAGTTCCATGACGCCAGTGTGACGCCATAGATGACGTCAGTCAAGGCAGTCGAGTGGCGTCCGGTGACGGCATCATGGCGTCAACTTTGGTCGAATCGGGGGGACCGCACTTACTGTTGTGCGGTGTCGAGTGAAAACGAAGGTAGAGCAGCGCCCCGAACGGTGACACTGAACGTGCAGTTGGTTGCCCGGACCGAGTTCACACCGCCGACGGACATTCCGTGGGAGACCGATGCGGACGGTGGGCAGGCGCTCGTCGAGTTCGCCGGGCGGGCGTGCTACCAGAGCTGGTCCAAACCCAATCCGCGCACCGCCACCAATGCGTCGTATCTGCGTCACCTGCTCGACGTCGGACACCTGTCGGTCCTCGAACACGCGAGCGTGAGCTTCTACATCACCGGGATATCGCGCTCGTGTACCCACGAGTTGATTCGGCATCGGCATTTCTCGTACTCCCAACTCTCCCAGCGCTTCGTCCCCGAACACGACGCACACGTCGTCGTTCCGCCTGCGGTGGAAGGGGATCCCGAGCTCGAGGCGCTGTTCGCGTCCGCTACCGAGGCCAGTCGCGCCGCGTACACCGAACTGCTCAGCGCACTCGAGGGGAAACTGGAGTCGGTCACCAATGCTGCATTGCGCGGAAAGCAGGCGCGGCAGGCCGCGAGGTCGGTGCTGCCCAATGCCACCGAGACGCGGGTGGTGGTGAGCGGCAACTATCGGGCATGGCGACATTTCGTCTCGATGCGTGCCTCCGAGCACGCGGACGTAGAAATTCGCCGCGTTGCCGTCGAATGTCTGCGTAAGCTGGTGGACGTGGCGCCGGACGTGTTCGGTGACTTCGAGATCTCGACGCTGCCCGACGGCACCGAAGTGGCCCGCAGTCCGTTCGTCACCGAGGTCTAGCGGCGAGGCACGGTCGTCGCAGGTACCGGGTATCCCCGCTGCGCAGGAGTGGGCAAAGCACCGGGTAATCTGCTGCCATGACCTACGGTGACGCCGCTCCTTCCGTTGCGCCTGTGTTCGGTACGGTGCTCACCGCCATGGTGACCCCGTTCACGCCGGACGGTAAGTTGGACATCGATGCCGGCGTTCGGCTGGCCCATCACCTCGTCGAGCAGGGCAACGACGGCCTGGTTCTGGCCGGTACGACGGGCGAATCGCCTACCACCACCGAGAACGAGAAGCTCGAACTTCTGCGCGCAGTCATCGCGGCGGTGGGGCATCGAGCTCGAATCATCGCCGGGGCAGGAAGCAACGACACCGCGCACAGTGTCGAGCTTGCCCGCGACGCCGCTCGTGCCGGAGCGCACGGCCTCCTGGTCGTGACCCCGTACTACTCTCGGCCGCCCCAGGCCGGTCTCTACGCCCACTTCACAGCAGTCGCCAGTGCCACGGACCTGCCCGTGATGCTCTACGACATTCCGCCGCGATCGGTCGTTCCGATCGAGACCGAGACGCTGCGCCGCCTCGCCGAACACCCTCGGATCCTCGCCGTCAAGGACGCGAAGGGCGACCTGAACGCCGGTGCCGAGCTGATCGCATCGACGGGCCTGCAGTTCTACTCCGGTGACGATCCACTGAACCTGCCCTGGCTCTCGGTCGGAGCCACCGGATTCGTGAGCGTGATCGGACATCTGGTTCCCGCCCGCCTGCGCGAACTGCACACCGCCTTCATGATGGGTGACATCGCGCGTGCGCAGGCAATCAACGTCAGCCTCATCCCGGTCATTCGCTCGGTCGCACGCCTCGGTGGCGTCAGCGCCTCGAAGGCCGGCCTCCGCCTCATCGGACTCGATGTAGGCGATCCACGACTTCCCCAGGTGCCACCGAGCATCGACCACATCGAATTGCTCGCAGCCGAGCTGCGAGCGGCAGGAGTTCTTGTATGACACGACCCAACAGATCGCGCGGACGCGCAACCCGAAACGCTGGACCCCCCTCCGAGCGCAAGACCCCGACGCAGGGCCAGCCGTCGGGAGCACGGCAGGGCAAGCCGATGGTGCAGAACTCTGCGCGAACCCAACGCCCCGACGCGCGAAGGGAATTCGACCCGACGCAGCGACTCGGGACGCCGCCGAAGGCACCGTTCAAGGGCCTGCGCGTCGTTGCGCTCGGTGGCATCGGCGAAATCGGTCGCAACATGACCGTGTTCGAGCACCAGGGCAAGTTGCTGATCATCGACTGCGGCGTCCTGTTCCCCGAGGACCAGCAACCGGGCGTCGATCTGATCTTGCCCGACTTCCGGCACATCGAGAACCGTATGGCCGATGTCGAGGCCGTGGTTCTCACGCACGGCCACGAGGACCACATCGGAGCCGTTCCGTTCCTGCTTCGCCTGCGTCCCGATCTGCCTGTCGTCGGATCGAAGTTCACCCTCGCCCTGGTAGCAGCCAAGTGTCGTGAGCATCGGCTTCGGCCGAATCTCGTCGAGGTGATCGAAGGCCAGCACACTCAGCACGGCCCGTTCGACTGCGAGTACTTCGCGGTCAATCACTCGATTCCCGATGCGCTTGCCATCGCGGTCAGAACCGATGCCGGTCTGGTTCTGCACACCGGTGACATCAAACTCGATCAGCTACCACTGGACGGTCGTCTGACCGACCTGGCCGGATTCTCGCGACTCGGCGACGAGGGCGTCGACCTGTTCCTGGTCGACTCCACCAATGCCGAGGTACCCGGATTCGTCACTCCCGAGCGGGAGATCGGCGGCGTGCTCGACACGGTCATCGGCAAGGCGAAGCAGCGCGTCATCGTCGCGTCGTTCGCCAGCCACGTCCATCGTATTCAACAGGTGATCGACGTGGCCGAGCGATACAACCGGCGGGTGGCGTTCGTCGGCCGGTCCATGGTGCGCAACATGCAGATTGCCCAGGATCTGGGCTACCTGCGGGTGCCCGACGGGCTCGAGGTCAACATCGACACTGCCGCGACGCTCCCCGACGATCGGTTGGTTCTGATCTCCACCGGTTCGCAGGGCGAGCCGTTGTCGGCGCTCTCGCGGATGGCGCGCGGCGAGCATCGCCAGATCAACGTCAAGGCAAACGATCTCGTGGTGCTGGCGTCCTCGCTCATTCCCGGCAACGAGAACTCCGTGTTCGCGGTGGTCAACGGTCTCGCCAAGCGCGGTGCGACCGTTGTGACCCAGCAGAACGCGAAAGTTCACGTCTCGGGCCACGCATCTGCGGGCGAACTGCTGTACCTCTACAACGCGGTGCGGCCCACCAATGCCATGCCGGTGCACGGTGAGTGGCGGCACCTGCGGGCCAATGCTGCGCTGGCCAAGGCGACGGGAGTCCCCGAAGACCGCGTGGTGCTGGCCGAGGACGGCGTGGTGGTCGACATGGTCGACGGTCTCGCCGAGATCGTCGGGCAAGTACCCGTGGGGCATGTGTACGTCGATGGCCTCTCGGTCGGTGACGTCGGTGATTCGACCCTGTCCGATCGACTGGTGCTGGGTGAGGGCGGTTTCATCGCGATCAGCGTTGCCGTCGACTCCGCAACCGGGCGTGCCGTGACCGCACCCGAGGTGTCCGGTCGCGGGTTCTCCGACGACCCGGCCGCACTGAAGGAGGCCGGGCAGCTCGTGGAAGCGGAGCTGCATCGACTGGCGTCCGATGGCGTATCGGACACCCATCGCATCGCGCAGGCAGTGCGCCGCGTGGTGGGTCGCTGGGTGGCGGACAAATACCGCCGCAAGCCGATGATCGTTCCGACGATCATCGCGGTCAATCCGCAGTCGCAGCCGAAGTAGACCTGCTAGACCAGCAGTCGCCACAGTCCGATCAGTCCGAGCAGGACGATGGCACCGCGTAGGGCCGCCGGCGAAAGCCGGCGGCCGTAGCGGGCCCCGACCGCGCCGCCGATCAGCGATCCCACGGCGATGAGCCCGGCCGCCTGCCAGCTGATGTCGTCGAATCGAAAGATCGTATAGGTCACTGCGGCAACGACATTGACCACCAGCGACAGCAGATTCTTGGCGGCGTTCATGCGCTGCATGGTCTCGGGTAGCAATGCTCCCATCACGCCGATCAGCAGAATTCCCTGCGCGGCAGTGAAATACCCGCCGTAGACGCCCACCAAGAGGGTGCCCACGGTGATCAGGGCCATCCGGGTGCGGCTCAGGTGGCCCGCGGCCTTACCCGCGGCGTCCGAGCGTCGTTTCGCCCAGGCCTGAATTCTCGGTTGTGCGACAACGAGAATCAACGCTGCGATGAGCAGTACCGGTACCACTGAGGCGAACACGGTTTCGGGTAAGTGCAGCAACAGCCATGCGCCACCGAGTGCACCGAAGAACGAGGCAGGCAGTTGCCAGCGCAGTCGGTGCCACTGCCCGCGCAGTTCTCGGCGGTAACCCCAAGTGCCGGAAACGCTTCCCGCGACCAGACCGATCGCGTTGGACATCGTGGCCACCACCGGCGGATAGCCGAATGCGACCAGAGTCGGAAACGTGATCAGCGTTCCGGATCCGACGACGGCATTGATGGCCCCGGCCCCGAGGCCGGCGAGCAAGATCACGAGAATTTCCGATACCGGCACTATTGGGAGGCTACTCAGACATCGGTGTGCAGCGCCGAGCAGGATGCCGTCGGTTCCCGCGCGACGTACCGTGGACCTGTGAGCCTCGCCCAGGATGAACGTTCCCAGCTTGTTCGTACCCTTCTCGACGTCGGTCCCGACGCACCGACTCTGTGTGGAGAATGGACGGCAGCAGATCTGGCCGCACATCTGGTGGTGCGTGAGCGACGACTCGATGCAGTTCCGGGGATCTTCGTGCCGGCGCTCGAGGGCTACACCGAACGGGTGCAGCGGTCCGTCGCCGATCGACCGTTCGCGGCGGTTGTCGAGGATGTTCGTACCGGTCCACCGATCTGGTCGCCGTTCGTTGTGTTGGATCCATTGATCAATCTCGGTGAGATGTTCGTTCACCACGAGGATGTGCGCCGCGCAGGCGCGGGTTGGACCCGACGGACGATGCCGGCGGCGGTGGAGTCGCGGCTGTGGCCGCAGGTCCGATTGATCGGGCGGGCCGGACATCGCTCTGCACCCGTTCCGGTGCGCGTCCGCACACCCGATGGCCGGACAGCCACGTTCAAGGGCGGTGCCGGTGTCGGGGTGACGGTGGAGGGCGAGCCCTCCGAATTGCTTCTCTACGCCTTCGGTCGCGATCAGGTCGACGTCGAATACGTGGGTTCGGAGGACGATATCGCTGCGGTGAAGGCGCTCGATCCGAGTTTCTGACACATTCACCTCCGCTGTTACGGGTGTTGCGGATGGTTTCGGCGGGGCTGTTGCGACTAGCCTGGAGGCATGGCAGGAAAGACCAGCACCTCCACCGCCAGGGCCGGATCCACCGGATCCGGCTCTTCGCGCACGTCCGGTACCGCACGTAAGTCCGGTTCCGGCCGTACCGCACGGACCGTCACGACGCCGAAGAAGCCGACCGCACCGCGCAATCCGGCGACGGCTCGGGCGAGCGCCACGTCGCGCGGCAAGGGACCAGCGAGAGGTGCGGCGTCTCGGCGGCCGGCCACCAAGACGAAGTCCCGCGGTGCGCTCGACGCGATCGGCCGCGGCATCGCGTCCACCTGGTCCATGGCGGCCAAAGGCGTCGGTGCCACGACCAGAACGGTCGGCAAGGCTGCTGATATCGAGCACGGCCATCGCCGAGACGGGATCGCCCTCGGCTTGATCGCTGCCAGCGTGGTCCTCGCCGCGAGCGTGTGGTTCAGTGCCGGGGGACCGGTCGGTCGATGGATCGAGATCGGCATCCGCGCCGTCATCGGTGAAGCCGGATATGTCGCACCCGTTCTCGGCGTCGGCATCGCCGTGGTGTTGATGCGTTCCGAACCTCGACCCGAGGTGCGACCCCGACTCGTCCTCGGCTCGATCCTGCTCGCCCTCCCGATCCTGGGCTTGTGGCACATGGCCACCGGTTCGCCCAACGACGCCGCCGGTCGATCCGCAGGAGCGGGCTTCGTCGGATACGTCGCCGGGGGACCGATCGCCGACGGCCTCACCGTGTGGTTGGCGGTCCCGCTGCTGCTGCTCGCAGGCCTGTTCGGAGTGTTGCTGCTGACCGGAACCACGGTCCGCGACGTGCCGGACCGCTTGCGGGCGCTGTTCGGCACCGACAGTCGCGGCGACGAATACGAGGACTACGACCCGGCCGACTTCGGGTCCGAGTTCGCAGACGAGGGCTACGGCGCGTACGACGCCGATTTCGACGCCGACGGATATCCGGTTCACGGCAGCGCCGATCCGTACGACAACTACCCGACCGAGGAATACATCCCGGTCGCCAAGTCGCCGCGCGCGCGCAAGACCCCGACGCCGGAGGCAGCCACCGAGGTCATCGCGCCCGCCGCCACGCCCACCGCTGCGCCCGAGCGGCCGAAGCCCAAACCGATCGTCAAAGCCGCCGAACCGAAACCGACGGCCGAGGACGACAAGATCGTCGTCGATCGCGTCGTCGACGGGGACTACACACTTCCGTCGTTATCGCTGCTCATCGACGGCGATCCACCCAAAACCCGTAGCCAGGCCAACGATGCCATGATCGAGGCCATCTCCGAGGTGCTCGATCAGTTCAAGATCGATGCCGCGGTCACGGGCTTCACCCGAGGACCGACGGTCACCCGTTACGAGGTCGAACTGGGCCCCGGCGTCAAGGTCGAGAAGATCACCGCGCTGGCCCGCAACATCGCGTACGCGGTCGCGACCGACAACGTACGTCTGCTCGCCCCGATCCCCGGCAAGTCCGCGGTCGGTATCGAGGTACCGAACTCGGACCGCGAAATGGTCCGGCTGGCCGATGTGCTCACTGCGCCGTCGACGCGCAAGGATCACCATCCATTGGTGATCGGCCTCGGTAAGGACATCGAGGGTGACTTCGTCAGTGCCAACCTGTCGAAGATGCCCCACCTGCTGGTGGCCGGATCCACCGGATCGGGCAAGTCGAGTTTCGTGAACTCGATGCTGGTGTCGTTGCTCGCGCGAGCGACACCGGACGAGGTACGGATGATCCTGATCGACCCGAAGATGGTGGAGTTGACGCCCTACGAGGGCATTCCGCACCTCATCACGCCGATCATCACGCAGCCGAAGAAGGCCGCGGCAGCCCTGGCTTGGCTCGTCGAAGAGATGGAGCAGCGCTACCAGGACATGCAGGTCAACAAGGTCAGGCACATCGACGACTTCAACAAGAAGGTGCGTTCGGGCGAGATCACGGCACCCCTGGGTAGCGAACGCGTCTACCGGCCGTACCCCTACATCCTGGCCATCGTGGACGAGTTGGCCGACTTGATGATGACGGCGCCGCGTGACGTCGAGGAAGCGATCGTGCGGATCACCCAGAAGGCGCGCGCGGCTGGCATACACCTGGTGCTCGCCACGCAGCGTCCCTCGGTGGACGTGGTGACGGGCCTGATCAAGACCAACGTGCCCTCGAGACTGGCCTTCGCCACGTCCTCGCTGACGGACTCACGCGTCATCCTGGATCAGCCGGGTGCGGAAAAGCTGATCGGTATGGGCGACGCACTGTTCCTGCCGATGGGTGCCGGTAAGCCGACGCGTCTGCAGGGCGCATTCATCACCGACGAGGAGATCGCCGCCGTCGTCGACTTCGCGAAGAACCAGGCCGAGCCCGAGTACAACGAGACCGTGACCGCGGCAAAGGTCTCGGACAAGAAGGACGTCGACCCCGATATCGGCGACGACCTCGACGTGTTGCTGCAGGCCGTCGAGCTGGTGGTGACCAGCCAGTTCGGTTCCACCTCGATGCTGCAGCGCAAACTTCGAGTCGGCTTCGCCAAGGCCGGGCGGTTGATGGACCTGATGGAGAACCGCGGGGTGGTCGGCCCCAGTGAGGGCTCGAAGGCTCGCGAGGTCCTCATCAAACCGGACGAGCTCGACGGTCTGCTGTGGTCGATCAAGGGCGGCGACCCGGACGAGCAGCCGGCCTCCGACGAGTTCTGACGGTCCACGTTTTGGGTGAATGGACCACTGCGGGCGTGTCGGCCGTGCAGTGGTCCATTCACCGGAATCGGTCGAGCGGGCCGATCAGGACGTGAACGCGCCCATCACGGGAGTCCATTCGTCGAAGGAAGCCGACTCGATCAGGTTCTCCACGGCGAACGGATCCTGAGCGAACAGCGTCTCGACTGTGGCTGCGTCCGGGCCGTCGACCAGCAGCAACGCGCCGCTACCGTCGGCGTAGGGGCCACTCGACACCAGAGTCTTCTGCTCGAGCAGGTCGGCCAGCCAGGCGCGATGAGCCGCGCGATGAGTGTCGCGGCCGTCCGCGGTGGCGGGTGAGTAGACGTAGCTGACGGCGATCAGAGGCATGGAACTCTCTTCCGGGATTCGAGGGGTGGTCCACGGATTCTGTCAGAGTGACAGCAGCATTCGAGTGTTGCCCAGGGTGTTGGGCTTGACGAAGCTCAGGTCGAGGAATTCGGCAACGCCGGTGTCGTAGGACCGGCACATTTCGGCGTACACCTCGGCCGTGACGGGCGTGCCATCGATCTCGGCGAATCCGTGTCTGGCGAAGAAATCCACCTCGAAGGTCAGCACGAACACTTTCTGCAGCGCTAGATCACGCGCGACCTCGATGAGCTTGGCGACGATCACATGCCCGGCCCCGTGCCCTTTCGCGGCCGGATCGACGGCCACCGTGCGTACCTCGCCCAGATCGGCCCACAACACGTGCAACGCCCCGCAGCCGATGATCTCGCCGTCACGCTCGGCGATCCAGAACTCTTGCACTGCCTCGTACAACGTCACGAGATTCTTCTCGAGCAGAATGCGTCCGGCATAGATGTCGATCAAGCGTTTGATCTCGGGAACGTCGGAGGTCTTGGCGCGACGCACGACGACTGTGCTGTCCGGAGCGGAACTCCGGTCCACGGTGTCGGGACGCACGTCGGATCCGAGATACGCGGTATCGCGACTCGCCCGGTTCGGCCCAGAAGTCATGTGGTGAACAGTAGCGAGTACCCCAACCGATAAACTTTCCGTGTGTCGTTCACTGAGCTGGTTACCCGTCTCGGCGGGTCGGTGCTGCGCGAAGGTGAACACACCACCGATTGCCATGTGCCGGGCTCGCGGGTTCGACGATGACCGAGCCGGTAGCGCCCGATCAGGGCGCCCCCGCGAGCAGCGGCAAGCCCGAACGCGGTACCTCCGGCAGTCACGGGGGTCCCCGGAGCACGGCATTGCCGCATGGCAATGCCGCCCCGGGCGGATCCGAGGACGTGCCTCTGCTCAACATCGCCAACGTGTTGACGGTGCTCCGAATCGCACTGGTGCCGGTCTTCCTCGCGGCGTTGTTCGTCGGGGACGGCCACGAGAGCACCTGGCGCCTGGTTGCGACAGCGATCTTCGCCGGTGCGGCCATCACCGACCGGATCGATGGGCAACTGGCACGCAAGTACGGTCTGGTCACCGATTTCGGGAAGATGGCCGATCCCATCGCAGACAAGGCGTTGATCGGCGCGGCTCTCGTCGGATTGTCGATGCTGGGGGATCTGTCCTGGTGGGTCACCGTGATCATCGCGGTCCGAGAAATCGGCATCACGCTGGTGCGGTTCGCAGTACTTCGCCACGGAGTCATCCCAGCCGGCCGGGGCGGGAAGGTGAAGACCCTGGTGCAGACGTTCGCGATCGGGGTGTACCTGTGTCCGCTGCCGGACGCGTTCGATCCGGTCGCGATCACGCTGATGGTTCTGGCGGTGTTGCTGACCGTCTACACCGGCGTCGACTACGTGGTGCAGGCAGTTCGCTTGCGTAGAGGCAGGTCCTCACGATGAGCGCAGTGGCGGGATACAGTCTTCGAAGCCGTGTCGGAGCGGCTTCGGCGCGTGCGGGAGCGAACGGGCATATAGGGTCGGGAACCAATCGGACCGACTGGGACGTTGGACATCGTGACGGCTCCGGACGAAACGAGATATGAACGTTGTGGTCCCGACGGTTCGGCCGTCGAGACCGATACCAACGAGGAGGAGCGAGATGGCGCTGCTATTGCGTGAAGCACTCGGCGACAGTTTGCGGCGAACTCGCGTCGCACAGAGTCGGACCCTGCGTGAAGTCTCGAACACCGCACGCGTGAGCCTCGGGTACCTCTCGGAGGTGGAACGTGGCCGCAAGGAGGCGTCGAGCGAACTGCTCGCCGCGATCTGCGACGCGCTTGCGGTCCCGCTCGCGGATGTCATGAGCGATGTCAGCGTGACTCTGTCCGATGCATCCCTCGCCGCTGCACTGGCGGAGGACGCGGCTGTGGCGACTCGCATCGACGGCGATACTCGCGTCGTGATTCCCGCACCTGCTGCCAGAGCCCTCGCTGCCGCCTAAGATCGACGGGTACTCGATTTCGTACTCCTGACCCAGACCAAGCACCCGACATTCTCAGCACGGACAGGTTCATGTCGGTCACTGCGAGAGCAGTCCGACCCGTACGCGGCCACCGCGGCGCAACAGATGGAGGCAGGACCACCCCATGGCTAATCCTTTCGTCAAGGCCTGGAAATACATGATGGCGCTCTTCAATTCCAAGATCGACGAGAAGGCCGACCCCAAAGTTCAGATTCAGCAGGCCATCGAAGACGCGCAGCGGCAGCACCAGGCTCTGTCCCAGCAGGCCGCCTCCGTCATCGGTAACCAGCGTCAGCTGGAAATGAAGCTGAGCAGGCAGTTGGACGAGGTCGAGAAGCTCAACGCCAACGCCAGGCAAGCGGTGACGCTGGCCGATCAGGCCACCGCTGCGGGCGACATCGAGAAAGCCACCCAGTACACCAACGCCGCCGAGGCATTCGCTGCACAGTTGGTGACCGCCGAACAGAGCGTCGAGGACCTGAAAGTTCTGCACGATCAGTCGCTGCAGGCCGCCACTCAGGCCAAGAAAGCCGTCGAGCAGAACGCGATGGCGCTGCAGTCCAAGGTTGCCGAGCGCACCAAGCTGCTCAGCCAACTCGAGCAGGCGAAGATGCAAGAGAAGGTCAGCGAGTCTCTGCGTTCGATGGACAGCACGCTGTCCGCGCCCGGGAACACTCCGAGCTTGGACGCTGTCCGCGACAAGATCGAACGTCGGTACGCGGACGCTCTCGGATCGGCCGAGCTGGCGCAGAACTCGGTCTCGGGACGCATGCTCGAAGTGCAGCAGGCATCGGTGCAGATGGCCGGGCACAGTCGACTCGAGCAGATCCGTGCATCGATGTCGGGTGACTCCCTGGCATCGGGCAACTCCGCCGCCAAGCCCTCGATCGCCAAGTCCCCCGACGCAACGCCCGAGCCTCCGGCACAGGCGTGACCGGTCGAGCGAACGGCTCTGCCGACTGACGTCAGCGCCGACATGACAGACAGAGAACACGAAACCGGCCGGTCGCGTAAGCGGCCGGCCGTTTCGCTCGATCGCGAGTCCGTGACTGCAGCAGTTGCGGACTCGGGCGCAGTGGTCCGATCTCTCGCCGAGTCCGCACGCGGAGCGGGCATGTCCCTCCTCGCCGCGGCCGGACGCCGAAAGGACCCCCGCGCCAAGCATCTGAAGAAGATTCGGCGCGCCAGACGCCGAGGCATCCGGTTCGGTGCAGCCTCGACCACGTCGGCAGTCGGAACAGCGGGATTGGCGGTGTTGTCCGCCCCGGAGTGGACCTTGTTCGTCGGTGGCGGTTCAGCTGCGGTCATGGCCGTACCTGCGGTGTTCGCAGTGACCCGCTTGCGCCGTCTTCGATCTCAGCCGGTGCCGGTGGGGATACCGGCCAAACGGATGGCACCGCAGCGCGCATCCGCCGCCTACGAGTCGATGACGCGGCTGGCTGGAGCAGAGCAGGGGTTCTTCGAGTTGTTGTCGATCCTGTCTCGATCCGAGACCATCGGGGCCGACGAGATCGAAGAGATGATCGGTGTCGCCTCCGCTGCGGCTCGAAGTCTCGAGGGTGTCGCCGTCGACATAGCCGCTCTCGAACGCGCAGGCGCGACCAGCGATGTCACACGGGAGCATCTGCGCAGCGCAACGGAATCGGCCGCAGCCGATCTCGCCACCGGCGTCGAGCAGTACGAACAGCTCGTTGCGGCGGCCGCTCGCATGACCGGACCCGCCGGATTCGCGTCGGCGACGGTCGTGGAATCGCATCGCCGCGAATTGGCGTCGGCCACCGATCGGCTGCAGGGGTGGGCCGAGGCGCTCACCGAAATCGACCAGATCCGGGCGCGACACCGCTGAGCCATTTCAGGGTTCACCCCGATGTATTCGCAGCGCCCCGATGCGAGGATCGAGATATGCGGCACGACACGGTGCACGTACGACACAGCAGGGAGCTGCGAAATGATCTGGAAAGTACTCGGATTCATCGTTCTGATCTGGATAGCGCTTGCACTATTGGGCGCCATCATCAAGGGCGTGTTCTGGCTGGTGGTGGCGGGAGCCGTCGTGTTGGGGCTGGTATGGCTGTACAAGGCGATCTCGTCCTCCGATGATCATTCGTCCCTGAAGTACTGAGTCCGCCTCACTACCCGTGCGGCGCGGAGTTCCGATCGACGAACACCCGCAGTGCGTGCGGAACGGACCGTACGGTGACGGGCAACGCGCCCACCCGTTCACCGTCCGCATAGGCGACTATTCCGTCGCTGTGCAGAGCGACCCGAGCGGAGGTATAGGTGTCGACCTGCGGGAGATCGACATGCGTTCCCCGATAGAGGGTGGGCGACATCCCGAGCAAGCGAGTTCGGCTGACCCCACGTACGACGGTGACGTCGAGTAGACCGTCGTCCACACGAGCGGCCGGACAGATCGACATTCCTCCGCCGTAGCTGGTGCCGTTCCCCACGGCGACCAACGTGGCATCGACCGTGAGTTCGGCGTCGTCCAATTCGATGACGAACGGTAGCTTTTCGAGTGTTGCCAGCTGCAAGACCATGGCCGCGTTGTAGCGCAGTGGGCCGCCGACCCAGCGAAGCCGACTCGCTCGCTCGGTGACCAGCGAATCGAAACCACTCGACAACACCGTCGCGAACCAACGATCGCCCACCCGGCCGAGATCGATCGTGCGGGTGATGTTCTCGGCGACGATATCTGCTGCGCGAACGGTATCGCCGAGGGGTAGACCCAGTGCTCGCGCGAAATCGTTTCCGCTGCCTGCAGGTACCAGGCCCATCGGGGTGTCGGTGCCGGCGAGCACCTGAAGCACGAGATTGACGAGCCCGTCCCCACCGACTGCGACGACGGCGTCGGTTCCGCCTCTGACGGCTCTCTCGAGCAAAATCAATGCGTCTCCGGGGGTGCGGCCCTCGATGGCGTTGACGTGAAGCTGTCGCTCGCGGAGTCGGGCCACGGCATAGCGGCCGCAGTAGGCAGCGCGTCCACGGCCGGCCGTCGGATTGGTCAGCACTGTCACCGAGCGGGTCATGGTCGTCCCGATTGTTCGATCACGTGGCCAAGCTTGCCAGGGTTGGCATCCCGTGTGGTGACGACCGACTCGATTCCTACCCGGAGTAGCTCGCGACGGCGTGTGCTCGCTCACAGTGCTGCCGGAAAATTGCTGTAACCGTGAGCTATAGTAACTAAGCGATCTGCTTGTGCAGCAGTTCAGGAGTTCTTCCCGCGACGTGAAGGGTGGCACGTGACCGAGCAGCCGGTGTCGAGTTCCGTCTCGACCGAGCCCGCACAGTCCGAGCCCGCGCGGCCGGGCATCGGTGCGCCCGAGAAGTCTGTCGAGGACGCCGTTCTCGACGCCGCGCACTCGTGCATCCTCGAACACGGAGTCAAGCGGACAACGCTTGCCGAGATCGCCCGACGAGCCAAGGTCAGCAGGCCGACGGTGTACCGGCGATGGGCCGATACACGAGCTGTGGTGTCGAGTCTGCTCACCCGAGAGATCGGCGCACTGATCCCGCGCTTGGATGCAGCGGCCACCGGTCGCGATCAGATCGTGGCCGGTGTCGTCGCGTCCGCCGACCGAATCCGAGTCCACCCGCTGTTCGTGAAGATTCTGCGATCCGACTCCGATGTGCTCGCCACCTACATCCTGCATCGACTCGGCACGAGTCAGGTGTTGATCATCGATTCATTGGCCGGCTTGATTCTTGCAGGACAACGGGATTCGTCGATCCGTGCTGGTGATCCTTCGACGATGGCCACGATCGTTCTGCTGATGGTGCAATCGGCCGTCCAGTCCGCGGAGATGGTGTCCGAGCGAGTGCCCGGTGCCGAGGTGATCCGTCAGATGGCATCGGCCGTCGACGCCTATCTCAGGCCCGTCGCCGCATGACCGAGCATGGTCGATCGGCGGACATCACCACCCGCGCTCCAGTCCGCTGGAACCCTCTCGCACCGTTCGGGGCGCCGTCGACCTGAGTCCTCGTCGCTGGATGTCGGTCGCGGCCGTGTCGGGTGTGGCAGGCTGGTCCCGTGCGAGTGGCAGTGGTGGCAGGGCCCGACCCGGGGCACGCGTTTCCGGCCATTGCGCTGTCTCTGCTCTTTCGCCGAGCCGGCGACGACCCTGTTCTGTTCACCGGAAGTCGGTGGGTATCCGACGCGCGGGCCGCTGGGCTACGGGCTCTTCCGCTGGGCGGACTGGCACCGCGACCCGAGGACGATGATCTCGATGCCGGTCAGCGCATTCACTCACGCGCGGCGTTCGTCTCTACCGAACTGTTGCCCGATCTCGAGCGGGAGAACGTCGACCTGGTCGTGTCCGATATCCTCACCGCCGGCGGCGGCATGGCTGCCGAGCGTCTCGGTATCAGCTGGGTGGAGCTTTCACCCCACCCTCTGTATTCACCCTCGAAAGGGTTGCCTCCCATCGGAAGTGGCCTGGCTCCTGGCGTCGGACTGCGAGGGATGCTGCGCGATACCGTGATGCGAGCGTTGACCGCGCGTTCGATTGCGCAGGGACGATCTCAACGCGCCGTCGCCAGGACCGGCATCGGACTTCCCGGCCCGGATCCTGGCCCGGCTGCCCGCTTGATCGCCACCATTCCGGCACTCGAAGTGGAACGCCCGGACTGGCCGAAGAATGCACACGTGGTCGGGCCGCTGCTGTGGGAGCCGACCGAGGCCCTGCTCGATGTACCCGACGGCGATGCACCGTTGGTCGTCGTGGCCCCCTCGACGGCGTTCACCGGTGCCGAGGGAATGCTAGAGATGGCGCTGAAAGGTTTGGACGGCAGCGGGGTTCGGGTGGTGGCCTCGGTTCTCGACGGAGGTCCCGAGGTGCTACCGGAGTGGGCGAACGCCGGTCTCGGTCGGCAGGACGATCTGCTTCGCCGCGCCGATCTGGTGGTGTGCGGCGGCGGGCACGGAATGTTGGCGAAGGCCCTCATCCACGGGGTGCCGGTGGTGACCGTGCCCGGCGGCGGCGATCAATGGGAGCTGGCGAACCGGGCGGCCCGGCAGGGCAGCGCCGTGATCGTTCGGCCTGCGACGGCTGCCTCGATCGCCGACGCGGTGACCGTTGTGCTCTCCGATCCACGGTATGCCCAGGCGGCGGCGCGTGCGGCGGCAGGCGCGCACCGCGTCGAGGATCCCGTGTCGGTGTGCCACGAGGTGCTCGCTCGTCACGCGCCGCGGGCCGGACGTTAGGATCGTTTCTGTGCGTCTGACCGAATTTCGTGAACTGCTCACCGAGGAGTTCGGCTCCGTTCGAGGTAATTCCTTGCTGGCCGATCATGTGCTCTCCGGTATCGGCCGAACGGGGGCACAGGCCATCGAGGAGGGCGTCGACCCGCGGGAAGTGTGGCGTTCGATCTGTTACGAGTTCGATGTTCCGAAAGAACGCTGGTAGCTCCTCGCTGGTGAAGTCGATCCGTCGGCGTGTCGAAAGCCGAGGTAGTTGACTCGAACACCTGTTCCCCTATGCTGGTGTCAACGGTTGCGGAGCGGTCTAGAGGAACTTCTTGTCGGTACCCCGTTCTAGCGTTACCGACGACAAGCTGATCGATACGACACAGCTGAACGACACAACACAGGGAGCTCACGATGGCTGCATACGATCGCGACAAAGCGCTCGATCTCGCACTCGCGCAGATCGACAAGAACTTCGGCAAGGGTTCGGTCATGCGCCTCGGTGACGAGGTTCGCCAGCCCATCGCCGTCATCCCGACGGGATCGATCGCCCTCGATGTGGCACTCGGCATCGGAGGGTTGCCGCGTGGACGCGTCATCGAGGTGTACGGTCCGGAATCCTCGGGTAAGACCACCGTTGCTCTGCATGCGGTAGCCAGTGCTCAGCGGGCAGGCGGGATCGCCGCGTTCATCGACGCAGAGCACGCACTCGACCCGGACTACGCCAAGAAGCTCGGTGTCGATACCGATGCGCTGTTGGTCTCACAGCCCGATACCGGTGAGCAGGCCCTCGAGATCGCCGACATGCTGATTCGCTCGGGTGCCCTCGACATCCTCGTGGTCGACTCGGTTGCGGCACTGGTACCTCGCGCCGAGATCGAAGGCGAGATGGGTGATAGCCACGTCGGTTTGCAGGCGCGCCTGATGAGCCAGGCGCTGCGCAAGATCACCGGTGCGATGAGCAACTCCGGCACCACCGTCATCTTCATCAACCAGCTGCGCGAGAAGATCGGCGTGATGTTCGGCTCACCCGAAACCACCACCGGTGGTAAGGCATTGAAGTTCTACGCCTCGGTCCGCCTCGACATCCGCCGCATCGAAACCCTGAAGGACGGAACCGACGCCATCGGTAACCGCACCCGGGTCAAGGTTGTCAAGAACAAGGTCGCGCCGCCGTTCAAGCAGGCTGAGTTCGACATCATCTACGGCAAGGGCATCAGCCGCGAGGGCTCGTTGATCGACATGGGCGTCGAGCATGGGTTCATCCGCAAGTCGGGTTCGTGGTTCACCTACGAAGGCGATCAGCTCGGCCAGGGCAAGGAGAACGCCCGCAAGTTCATGCTCGAGAACCCCGACGTGCGGGACGAGATCGAGAAGAAGATCATGGAGAAGTTGCAGATCGGCGCAGACGTCACCGCGGAAGAGCCCGCAGCTGCTCCGGTCGACTTCTAATCTGGTCTCGCTGTGCAGCAGCGACACGACGAGGGTGGCGGCACCGAGGCGCAGGCGAAAGATGCCTGCCTTCGGTTGCTGACCGACCGAGCACGCAGTAGGTACGAACTCGAAACGAGCCTCGCCAAGAAGGGCTTCACCGCCGAGATTGCGAACGCAGTTCTGGATCGGCTCGAAAAGGCGAAGCTCGTGGACGACGAATCGTTCGCGCAGCAGTGGGTCCAATCTCGGCACACCTACTCCGGTAGAGGCAAACGGGCCTTGAGCATGGAGCTCCGAAACAAGGGTGTCAGTAACGAACTGGCCGTGCACGCGCTCGATATGATCGACGCCGAGGACGAGCGTCAGCGCGCAGCCGAGTTGGTACGCAAGCGATTTCGTACACTGCAGCTGCCGGATCCGAGCGGACCGGACGCTCGCGCCGAGCGCGACAAGGTGGTCCGCAAGCTCGTCGGGATGCTCGCTCGCCGCGGATACTCGCAGGGAATGGCATTTGCGGTGGTCAAGGAAGAACTCGACCGCGCTGGTGCCGACACCGAAGACTTCGACAGCACCGACACGATGTGATCGTCCACCTCGGGTCGGAGTCGTCGAGAAACAGTAAGGCCCGCAACACCATCGGTGTTGCGGGCCTTACTGGTGTCAGTCCGGCGGCGAGTTGTCAGGCCGCGTGGCTTGCATCCGCAGCCGGTGCCGGAGTGCCGGATTTACTCTTGCCGGTCCTCAGTCGCTTCTCGACGACGGTCGCGAGCTTGGTCAGCGAGGAGTTGATGATGATCATGATGATGGCCACGATCACCAACGACGGCAGATAGTTGCTGTAGAAGGCACCCACCTGCTGACCGGAACGAACGACCTCGACATAGCCGATGATGTAGCCGAGCGCCGAGTCCTTCAACGCCACAACCATCTGCGAGATGATCGCCGGCAACATCGCGGTGACGGCCTGGGGGAGCAGGACGAGGAGCATGACCTGGCTCTTGCGCATACCGAGCGCCGACGCTGCCTCACGCTGGCCCTTGGGTAGCGAATTGACGCCCGCACGCACGATCTCGGCGATGACCGAGCCGTTGTACAGCGTCAGGCCGGTGACCACCGCTGCCAACGCCAGGTACTTGACCTTGAAGACCTCGTAGTCCGCGTAGACGGCGTACAAGAAGATCATCAGGATCAGCACTGGAACTGCGCGGAACACCTCGACGACGACCCCGCTGATCACCCGTACCGTTCGGTGATCCGAGAGCCGTCCGATGCCGAGAACAGCGCCCAGTATCAACGCGAACACGATCGACAATGCCGCAGCGATCAGCGTTCCCTGGATGCCGGGAAGTAGATAAGTGGTCCAGGTGGTGGATTCGAGGAACGGATCCCATTTCTCCGCGGTCAACTGACCTTTGGAATCGAGAGCCCGGTAGATCAGGAAAGCGATTCCCAACGAGACCACCGCGACCACCGCGGTGAGGATGCGGTACCGCAGCACCGCCTTGGGGCCGGGGACGTCGTACAGAACTGCCACTGCATCACTCATCAGGACACCGCCAATCGCTTGCTGATGTAACCGAAGAGCAATCCGGTCGGGAGCGTCAGGATCATGAATCCGAGCGCGAAAATGCCGCCGACTACGAAGATCGCCGCCTCGTTCTCGATCATGTTCTTCATCAGGAACGACGCTTCAGCGACACCGATGACCGACGCGATGGTCGTGTTCTTGGTCAGTGCGATCACGACACTGCCGAGCGGCCCGACCACTGCCCTGAACGCCTGGGGAAGAACGACGATCGAGATGTTCTGGGTGAACGTCATGCCCAACGAGCGACCGGCCTCGGCTTGACCGACCGGGACGGTATTGATTCCCGAGCGCAGCGATTCGGCGACGAACGATGCGGTGTAGACGCTCAGACCGAGGATGGCCAACCGAAAGTTGTTGTTCTCGAAGAAGGTCGGCGAGGTCTCGGAGGCCAACGCGACGCCCATGGTTCCGTACAGCCCGAAGGAGGTGAACAGGATGATCAGGGTCAGCGGGGTGTTGCGGAAGATGGTGACGTACGTGGCGGCTATGCCGCGTGCGATCGGGACGGGGGAGACCCGCATCGCGGCGATGATCGTTCCGATGACCAAGGCTCCGACCAGTGAGGCCAGGGTGAGGTAGATGGTCGTCAGGAACGCGTCTATCAGTTGATCGCCGTACTTGCTCAGTAGGTTCACGGTGTTTCAGGTCCTCACGGCTCGGCGAGTTCGACCCTGCCGTTCCGCTGCGCCGAGGGCAGCGGAACGGCAGGTGTCATCGATCAGTAGCGGTCGACGGTGGGCGGAGCCGGCAGCGGGTAGCCGGATGCGCCGACGGTGTCTTCGAAGGCCTGCTCCCAGGCACCGCTCGAGACCATCTCTTCGATGGCGTCGTTGATCTGGTTGCGCCCCTCGGTGTCGTCCTTGTTCAGGCCGATGCCGTAGTTCTCCGTGGTGAAGGGCTCGCCGACGACCTTGAACTGTCCGGGGGACTGAGCTGCGTAACCGGCGAGGATGATGTCGTCGGTGGTGACGGCGTCGACAGTGCCGTTGCGCAGAGCCTCCACACAGGCGGAGTACGTGTCGAATGGCTGAAGCTGCACGCCGGGGTACTCGTCGGCGATGTTCTGAGCGGGGGTGGATCCGGTGACCGAGCACAGCCGCTTGCCGTTGTCGAGCGAGTCTGCGCCGGTGATGTCGGTGTTGTCTTCCCGTACCAGCAGCGACTGCCCGGCTACGAAGTACGGTCCGGCGAAGCCGACCTTCTCCTTGCGGGCGTCGGTGATCGAGTAGGTGGCGACGATGTAGTCGACCTCACCGTTTTCGATCAGGGTCTCGCGCTGCGCGGAGGGGGACTCCTTGAATTCGATGTTCGCGGGGTCCACTCCGAGCTGGCCGGCGACGTACTTGGCCACCTCGACATCGAAGCCGGAGAAGGTGCCGTCGGGGTTGCGCAATCCGAGGCCGGGCTGATCGAACTTGATGCCGACGACGAATTTGCCGGACTCCGCGCTGCTCGAGATGGTGCGGGCTTCTTCTCCGCCGCCGCATGCTGTGGCGACGATGGACAGAGCGGCGATGGCGACACCGAGGCGAAGTGGTCGGGTGATTCTCACTGTGAATGTCCTTACGGATTGGTTGGTACTTGTCGGGTGAACGATGAATCGGGTCAGTGACCGAGGATCTTGCCGAGGAAATCCTTGGCACGTTCGGATTTCGGTGACTTGAAGAACGTTTCGGGATCGGTGTCCTCGACGACGGCACCGTCGGCCATGAAGATCACGCGGTCACCGGCTTTGCGGGCGAAACCCATCTCGTGGGTGACGACGAGCATCGTCATGCCCTCCTTGGCGAGTGAGGTCATGACGTCGAGCACCTCGTTCACCATCTCGGGGTCGAGCGCCGAGGTGGGCTCGTCGAACAGCATGACCTTGGGGTTCATCGCCAGTGACCGAGCAATCGCGACGCGCTGCTGCTGTCCACCGGAAAGCTGAGCGGGGTATTTGTCGGCCTGGTTGGCAATGCCGACGCGCTCGAGCAGTGCCAGGGCACTCTTCTCGGCCTCGTCCTTCTTCTGCTTGCGCACCTTGATCGGCGCGAGCATCACGTTCTGCAGAATGGTCTTGTGCGCGAAGAGGTTGAACGACTGGAACACCATCCCCACGTCCGCACGCAGTGCTGCGAGAGCCTTGCCCTCGGCGGGAAGTAGGTTTCCATCGACCTCGATAGCGCCCGAGTCGATCGGCTCCAGTCGGTTGATCGTCCGGCACAGGGTCGACTTACCCGATCCGGACGGACCGACGACGATGACGACCTGACCGGCAGGAACTTCGAGGTTGATGTCCTTGAGAACGTGCAGATCACCGAAGTGTTTGTCGACGGATTTGAGCGAGATCATCGAAGGTGCGCCCGGCGAGGGTGTCGATGCGGGCGCGTCGGTGGCGTGCGTCATGAGACGAAACCCTATGCGTAGTTTCCTCGGGGACCGGCGTTTTCGCCCGCAGTCTTCGATTATGTAATGGAAACTTTACTGTGGGACTGCATCGGCCCAGCACAGTCAGCGGCGGAGCCCGCGACCCCAGCGGGCCGGTCGGTGCGATGGACGTACCCTGGAGGGGTGCAGACGAGTGTTTTTCCGACCGTGAACGTGGCCGATCGTGGCAGTTCCGATCCCGCGCCGGCCGAAGAAGCGTCGGCGACGGCCCCCCGCAGCTACGAGGTGCGCACGCACGGTTGTCAGATGAACGTCCACGACTCGGAGCGGCTGTCCGGATTGCTCGAGGACGCAGGGTACGTTCCGGCAGACCCGGGTACCGACGCCGACCTCGTTGTCTTCAATACCTGCGCAGTACGAGAGAACGCCGACAACAAGCTGTACGGCAATCTCGGGATGCTGCGACCCGCGAAGACCCGCAACCCGAACATGCAGATCGCGGTCGGGGGCTGCCTGGCGCAGAAGGATCGCTCCACCGTCGTGGAGAAGGCTCCGTGGGTCGACGTCGTGTTCGGAACCCACAACATCGGGTCGCTTCCGGTGCTGCTCGAACGCGCTCGACACAACGACCGAGCTCAGGTGGAGATCCTCGAGTCACTCGACGCCTTTCCGTCCACCCTGCCGGCCAAACGGGAGTCCGCATACGCAGGTTGGGTGTCGATCTCGGTGGGCTGCAACAACACCTGCACGTTCTGCATCGTTCCGGCCCTGCGCGGCAAGGAAATCGACCGCAGGCCGGGCGACATCCTCGCCGAGGTACAGGCATTGGTGGACCAGGGCGTGCTCGAGGTGACGCTGCTCGGCCAGAACGTCAACGCCTACGGTGCCTCGTTCGCCGATCCGGAGATGCCGCGCGATCGTGGCGCGTTCGCGTCGCTGTTGACCGCATGCGGATCGATCGAGGGGCTCGAACGAGTGCGGTTCACCTCCCCGCACCCGGCCGAGTTCACCGACGATGTGATCGAGGCGATGGCGTCCACCCCGAACATCTGCCCCACCCTGCACATGCCGTTGCAGTCCGGATCGGATCGAATTCTCAAGGCGATGCGCAGGTCCTATCGGCAGACGAAGTTCATGGGAATCATCGACAAGGTGCGCGCCGCCATGCCGCATGCGGCCATCACCACCGACATCATCGTCGGCTTTCCAGGCGAGACCGAAGAGGATTTCGAGCAGACCCTCGAGGTGGTGCGGCGCGCGAAGTTCGCCAACGCCTACACCTTCCAGTACTCCAAGCGTCCGGGGACACCGGCCGCGGACATGCCCGACCAGGTGCCCAAAGAGGTTGTGCAAGAGCGGTATCTGCGATTGATCGCATTGCAGGAAGAGATCGTTCTCGCAGCCAATCAGGCTCTGATCGGTACCGACGTCGAACTTCTCGTTGCCACCGGTGAGGGACGCAAGAATGCTGCGACCCATCGGATGAGCGGACGCGCCAGGGACGGTCGGCTCGTCCACTTCGCCGTCGACCCGGCCAGGGCAGAGCAGATTCGCCCGGGCGATGTCGTGACGACAACACTGACTGCCGCAGCCCCGTATCACCTCATCGCCGACGCCGGAGTGCTCACGCACCGCCGCACCGCAGCCGGCGATGCCCACGAACGCGGCATCATGCCGAAGACCCCACCGATCGGCGTCGGTCTCGGACTCCCTTCCATCGGCGCACCTGCGCCCCTCCCGGTTCAGACAGGATGCACCGCATGACAGAGACCGACGGACCCGACCGCGCCACCACCGATGACTCCGGCGGCCCCACCGGCTCTGCTGGGTCCGCCGGCTCCGCTGGCACCACCGGCTCCGCCGAGGAACTCGAACGCGCGGAGCGAACGGTGATGACCGAACTGGACCCCGGCGCGCGGGCCATGGTCGTGGCCGGACTGGTATTGGTCCTGCTCGTCACGTTCGCGCTGCCGCACGCCGGCTCCGCCAGCGGGTTCGACGTTCTCTCGGGCAGCGATGCGGCAGTCGCCGAATCGATTGCGCTGCCGTCGCGCATCTTCGTCGTGCTGGTGCTGACGTTCGGCGTGGTGATGTCGGTGCTGGCGCTCGTCACGCGAATATGGGCGTTGGCGTGGGCTGCACTTGCCGGGTGTGCGGTGTCCTCGGTGTACGGAATGCTCTCGATCTGGACGCGGCAGACCCTGCCGGACAACCTGCAGGGCGGCGGACCGGGTATCGGCCTGATCATCGCGTGGATCGCCGTGATTGCGCTGACCTTCCACTGGCTCAAGGCCGTGTGGAACAAGACGAACTCGCAGCTCGCCGCTCAGGAGCAACGCCGAATCGCGGCCGCGTCGGGCGAGCAGAAACTGCGCTTGTGGGACGGCCACTCGGCCCCGTAGGTCCGAGCGGTCGCCCCACCGCCGGTCACAGTTCGTCGACGGCGCTCTCTGCTGCGTCTGCCCACTCGCGCCACTGCTGAGCCTGCGCCTGCGCGCGCTCGGCGTCCTTGGTTCTGCCCGCTGCCTTCGCCTTTGCAGCCTGATCCTCGAACTGGGATACCCGCTCGCGGAACTGAGCCGCACGGGCCACGGCCTCGGGATCCGAACGTCGCCACTGAGCTTCCACGGCGTCGTGGACGGATTTCTCGATCGCCCGCAGTTTTCCTTCGAGTTCCTGCATCTTCTCGCGAGGAACCTTGCCGATGGCATCCCACTTGTCCTGCAGGTCACGCAGGGCCGACCGTGCCGCGTCCAGGTCCTTGCTCGGATCTATGTGGGTCCTGGCCAGCAAGGCTTCCTTGGCCTCGGCGTTGCCCTCGAACTCGGCGTCCCGCTCGGACGCAGCGGCGTTGCGTGCCGAGAAGAACACGTCCTGCGCAGCCTTGAAGTTCTTCCAGAGGGCGTCGTCGGCATCGCGTGGTGCCCGGCCCGATGCTTTCCACTCGACGAGCAGATCGCGGAATGCTGCGGCGGTGGGGCCCCAGTCGGTGGACGAGGACAACGCCCGTGCTCGTTCGACGAGCTCCTCCTTGCGCGTTTTCGCAGCTCCACGTTCTCGATCGAGATCTGCGAAGTGCGCTCCGCGTCGCCGATTGAAGTTCTCCCGAGCCTTGGAGTACCGCTTCCACAGTGCATCGTCGACCTTGCGATCGACCCCGCGGATCGTCTTCCATTCATCGAGGATTTCGCGCAGCCGATCTCCGGCCTGCTTCCACTGGGTCGACTCACCGCCGATCTGTTCGGCCTCGGCCGCGAGGGCCTCCTTACGGGCGGTGTGCTCGGCTCGTTCGAGTTCCTTCTCCTTCTTGGCCACTGCTGCCGCGGCGTCGGAATGCTCGACGACCGCATCGAGTCGCCGGGCGAGCAGCTCGAGGTCGCCGATCACCGCTGCGGTGGGCAAGCTCTCCAGCAACGAGGACGCGGCAGCCTTGGTCTTCTTCGCATCGCCCGTGCCGGAGGTCAGCCGTGCTTCGAGCAGACCGACCTCGGTGGCGAGATCGTCGTAGCGCCGACCGAAATGGGCGAGCCCTTCTGCCGCGTCGCCGGCCTGCCAGGATCCGATCTGCCGCTCGCCGTCGGCTGTCTTCACCCACGCGGTGCCGTCGTCGTCGACTCTGCCGAACTTGCTGGGATCGCTCGCCGGGGCGACAGTCGGAATCGCGGTGGGGACGTGCGAGGGCGTCGGATGCGGCTTGGCCCCGATCGAACCACCCGGACGAGGAGAACCGACCCCATGAGCACCGGGCCTGGGCCCGCCGCCGGGCTTCGGGCCACCGCCTGGCTTGGGTCCGTTGCCCGGCTTCGGGCCACCGCCGGGCTTGACGGGATCGGACTGGGCGGGACTGGGCTCGGCCGCACCGGTGGTCTGCTGGGGTGCATCGGAGGACGCAGCCTCGGTAGGTGTGGGGGTACCGGCATTCGGGTCGGTCATTGTTCCTCATCTCTGCCGCGCGTCACGGCTGCCTTAGATCGCGATCTGGACACCATTGAACTCGGTGACGACCGATCGGACCATTGAAACAGCTCAGACGCCTCGACGTGGACTCGTCCGGCCAACTCGTGTCACCGGCTAGCGTGGTCTTCGTGTTTCGTGTCGCGGCCCTGGCGCCCACCCCACCGCTTCTCGTACCCGAACTGGCCGGTGCCCGTGCTCCCCAGACGGAGGACCTTCGGACCGCTGCCGTGGCCGCGGTGAGGGCGCTGACGTCGGAGACAGACCGGTGGCTTGCCATCGGTGTCGACGATGCCGAAGGCCACTACGACGAGACCACGGTCGGGACCCTGCGCGGCTACGGCGTCGACGTGCCGGTGAGTCTGTCCGGCGGCAGCACGTCCACGGTTCCGGACCCCGAACTGCCGCTGGCCGTGTTGATCGCCGGCTGGCTACGCGGTGCCGCCGCCCCGGAGTCCGCGGTCGAGGTCCGTACGGTCCCCGCGACCGCGGACCCTCGGTGGTGCGCGCAGTTCGGAGCCCAACTGCGGCGTGAGCTCGACGCATCGGAGCAGCGCTGGGGTGTCCTGGTGCTGGCAGACGGGGCGAACACGCTGACAGCGAAGGCTCCAGGAGCCTTCGACGAGCGAGCCGAACAACTCCAGCAGGGGATCGACGATGCCCTGACTGCAGCCGAGGTCGACTCGTTGGCGGCACTCGATTCGGACCTGTGCGCGGCCCTCGGGGTCGGCGGCAGAGCGGCATGGCAGGTGTTGGCCGGTGTGGTCGGTGCCGACGCGATGGCGACGACGGAGCTCTACCGAGGTGCTCCGTTCGGCGTCGGGTACTTCGTCGGAAGCTGGTCTCGTGCCTGAGGGAACCGGAAACCCCGTGGCGGACCCGCGCGATTCGGCCACGACTCCCGTTGCGGTGATCGGGCCGACGGCGACGGGCAAGTCGGATCTCGCCCTCGATCTGGCCGAGGAACTCGGCGGCGAGATCGTCAACATCGACGCGATGCAGCAGTACCGGGGAATGGACATCGGTACCGCGAAACTGCCGGCCGCAGACCGTCGCGGCATCCCGCATCATCAACTCGATGTGCTCGAGGTCACCGATATCGCAACGGTTGCGCGCTATCAGGCGGCGGCCACAGTCGATGTCGAGGACATTCGATCCCGAGGGCTGCGGCCGATCATCGTCGGCGGCTCGATGATGTACGTGCAGTCGCTGCTCGACGAGTGGGCCTTCCCGGCGACGGATCCGGCCGTCCGGGCGAAATGGGAAGCGGTACTCGAACGCGATGGGGTGGACGAGATCCACCGTGCGTTGGGACTGGCCGATCCCGAGGCCGCCGCATCGATCCTGCCCACCGACGGCCGACGCATGGTCCGCGCTCTCGAAGTAGTGGAGCTGACCGGTCGACCGTTCGCCGCATCGGCTCCGAAAATCGGTGAACCTCGTTGGGGCACAATCATACTGGGCGTCGACCGCGATACCGTCGAACTGGACGAGCGAATCGACGCGCGCACCCGGCTCATGTTCGACACCGGCCTGCTCGACGAGGTCGAAGCGCTGCTGGAGCGTGGCCTGCGGGAGGGAGTCACCGCATCCCGGGCCATCGGGTACGCCCAGGCGCTCGACGTGTTGGCGGGGGAGTACGACATCGAGTACGCCCGTGAACGAACCTTCATCGGCACCAGGCGCTACGTGCGGCGTCAACGCTCCTGGTTTCGGAGGGACGACCGGGTGCGCTGGCTCGACGGAGCCTCACCGACGCTGACCTCGGATGCTCTGGCCGCACTCGTCCCTCAGTAGACTCGCCGCATGGACTTCGTCAAAGGTCACGGGACCCAGAACGACTTCGTCGTACTGCCGGATCCGGCAGCCGAGCTCGAGCTCACCAAGTCGGCGGTCGCCGTGCTGTGCGATCGACGCCAGGGCATCGGTGCCGACGGTGTCCTGCGGGTCGCCAGGGCCGGAGTGCTGCGCGATGCAGGCGTGCTCGATCGCATTCCCGCGGGAATCGAGCCCGAGGACTGGTTCATGGACTACCGCAACGGTGACGGCACCATCGCCGAGATGTGTGGCAACGGTGTCCGCGTGTTCGCACACTATCTGCGCGTGCACGACCTGGAGCAACGCGATCAGTTCGTGGTGGGTTCGCGCGCCGGGGCACGCGCGGTGACGGTGCACTCCTTCGACGAGACGAACGCCGATGTGACCGTCGCGATGGGCGAGGTGACGCTGATGGGTTCGAGCTCGGTCTCGATCGCGGGTCGGTCCTTCGACGGTGTCGGGATCGATGTCGGCAATCCACACCTGGCCTGCGTCGACGGTGCATCGACTCGTGCCTCGCTTCGAACCCTCGATTTCTCCGCCCCACCCACGTTGGACGCCGAGTTCTTTCCGCACGGCGCGAATGTCGAGATTCTGACCAGGCTGGACGACGGAGGAGTCGAGATGCGGGTGTTCGAGCGGGGCGTCGGCGAGACGCGATCGTGCGGCACCGGCACCGTGGCCGCGGCGGCCGCCGCGTTGTCCTACGAGGGCCTCGAGACCGGTGAGGTGAGCGTCGGTGTGCTCGGCGGCAGGGTACGGGTGAACATCGATCATGTCGGTGCCACCTTGCGCGGTCCGTCGGTCCTGCTGGCCCGCGGGGAGATCGACGAGCGGTGGTTCGCGGCCCAGTCCTGAGGCTCGAACGGAAAACTCGCGTGCATACGCTGGGTTTTTCGTGGATCATGGGTGATGTATGACGAACTCACATGAAACATCCCCTGCGGGCGAACCGGTCGAGAAGAGCATCGACGATTCATCCGACACCGCATCTGCGTGGACCCGCGAGGAGTCCGACGCATGGTCGAGGCGGTTGGCCCGGTCCCCACTCAACGACGAGGACTCACCGTCCTCGGGTGATATGCAACTCGAAGACCGCACGGCGCTGCGCCGAGTTGCCGGTCTGTCCACCGAGCTCACCGACGTCACCGAGGTCGAATACCGACAGCTGCGTCTCGAACGCGTCGTCCTGGTCGGTGTCTGGACCACGGGCACTGCGGCGCAGGCCGAATCCAGCATGACCGAACTGGCGGCACTGGCCGAGACCGCAGGCTCGGAGGTGCTCGAAGCGTTGATGCAGCGGCGCGACAAGCCCGATGCTGCCACCTACATCGGTTCCGGTAAGGCCAGAGAGGTGCGCGACATCGTGCTCGCGACCGGTGCCGACACGGTGATCTGCGACGGCGAACTGACCCCTGCCCAGCTCAACGCGCTGGAGAAGGTCGTCAAGGTCAAGGTCATCGACCGCACCGCATTGATTCTCGACATCTTTGCTCAGCATGCGACCTCGCGAGAGGGCAAGGCGCAGGTTGCTTTCGCGCAGATGGAGTACATGTTGCCCAGGCTGCGCGGCTGGGGCGAATCGATGTCGCGGCAGGCCGGTGGCCGTGCGGGCAGCAATGGCGGCGTCGGTCTGCGTGGACCGGGTGAAACGAAGATCGAAACCGACCGCCGGCGCATCCGCGAGCGCATGGCCAAGCTGCGCCGCGAGATCAAGGGCATGAAGCAGGCCCGCGACACGAAGCGGGAGCAGCGGCTCAGCGGTACGGTGCCGTCCATCGCGATCGTCGGTTACACCAACGCGGGCAAGTCGAGTCTGCTGAACGCGTTGACCGGATCCGGTGTGCTCGTTCAGAATGCGCTGTTCGCCACACTCGATCCCACGACCCGCAAGTCGACGCTCGAGGACGGGCGCGCGATTGTGCTGACCGACACCGTCGGCTTCGTCCGACACCTCCCGACCCAGTTGGTGGAGGCGTTCCGCTCGACGCTCGAGGAAGTCACCGATGCCGACCTGCTGTTGCACGTGGTCGACGGCTCCGATCCACTGCCGATCGATCAGATCAAGGCCGTGCGTGAGGTGATCACCGACGTCGTGCGCGAGCAGGACGCGAAGATGCCGCCGGAGTTGTTGGTGGTCAACAAGATCGACGCCGCCGACCCGGTGCAGCTGACCCAGTTGCGTGGTGTGCTCGATGGTGCCCGGTTCGTCTCGGCCAAGACCGGTGAGGGCATCGACGAGTTGCGCGATCACCTCGGAGAGATCCTGTCCGAGCCCGACGTGTTGGTCGACGTGCTGGTGCCCTACACCCGCGGTGATCTGGTCGCTCGCATTCACACCGACGGCAGAATCGTGCAGTCCACGCACGAGGAGGACGGCACGCGGGTCGAAGCTCGGGTGCCGCAGTCGCTCGCGGCGGCGCTCGTCGAGTTCACGGCCGCCGTTCCCAGCGCCTGAATTCGATGAGGCCACGGGTCGTGGTGCGTGGTGCCGCCGCGTCCGTGTTCGCCACTGCCCTCGCGTTCGTCCCTGCCCTCGCGTTCGCCGGAATCGCCCTCGCCGCGCCTGTCGACACCGAAACATATTGTCGGCCGGCAGATCCCGGCCTCTCCGAACTGTCCGGACTGACCTCGATCGACGGGGTTCTCTATGCGATCGGAGACAGCGGTTCAGATGACCGCGTCGCTGAACTCGATGGGAACTGCGCCGTCGAGCGATGGATCGACGTTCCCGTCGACCCGTACGACGTCGAGGACCTGACCTCGTACGACGGTTCGCTGTGGTTGGCCGATATCGGCGACAATCAGATGCGTCGCGACACAGTGGCATTGACGCGAATGGACCCGGTGACCGGTGCGGGTGAACTGCACCGACTGACGTACCCCGACGGCGCGCACGACGCCGAGACGATACTGATCGAGCCGGGCGGCAGGCCGGTGATCGTCACCAAGGAATTCTCGGGCGTCAGCGGGGTGTACGTCCCGGCAGGCGACGAATCCGTCGCCGATCTGGACAGCCCCGGGCCGACGCCGCTGCGGAGGGTCGGCGAGATGGCGTTCACCGCAACCGACACCGTCGGCGGGCCGCCGTTCGTGGTCGGCTCGATTCTGGCGACCGGGGGAGCGGTGAGCGCGGACGGCACCGTCGCGGCGGTCCGCACCTACACCGACGCATACCTGTTCCATCCGTCCGACGGAGACATCGCGGCCACGCTCGTGGACTCGACCTCGCCTCGGGCGGTGGTGGCGTTGCCCGATCAACCGCAGGGCGAGGCACTGGCGTTTCTGGACGACGGAAGCCTGCTCCTTGCGTCGGAGGCGGGCTTCGGTCCCGAGGACGGAACGCTTCCGCCCGTTCTGAAAATCTCGGACGCCGAGTCCATGGACATTTCTGCGCCCGAACCTGCTGCTACAGAGTCGGTGTCGCCGACCACCGTGTCCGACAAGCCCGCGCAGACGCCGGCAGCGACGGACTCGGAATGGGGATTCCGAGCGGCCGTCGCTGCTGGGGTGGTGCTGATCGCCGGAGCGGTGGGATTCACCGTCCGGCGATCGAGGCGATCTGGCTAGCTGACCGAGTCAGGCGTCCAGATCGGCTTCGACGAGTGCGACCACTTTGTCGAGGGTGGCCTGGTCGTCACTGGTGACGGTGACTTCGGTGCCCTTGGTGGCACCGAGGGTCATGATCATCAAGGCCGAACCTGCGTCCACCGGCTCCGAGTCGGCCACTGCGAGGGTCACGTCCACGCCGGCTTCGGTTACGGCGTCGGCGATCAGTGCTGCGGGACGAGCGTGCAGACCGATCGAGGATCCGACGGCGACTGTGGTGCTGGGCATGTGGTGCTCCTTCGTAGTGGGTTCGTTGCGATGCTAGCGAGTGTCAGACGGTGACGAGTGCCGGATCGAGTTCGGCTTCGGTGGGGGAGTTCTTGCTCTTGACGAACTGCTTGGCCGAGACGACCAGGAACGCCGAGACGATGGTGCCGACAGCGAGAGACACGATGAACCACAGGATGTTCCCGATTGCAAAGAACACGAAGATTCCGCCGTGCGGTGCGCTGAGGGTGACGTTGAAGGCCATGATCATGGCCCCGGTGACTGCGCCGCCGGCCATCATCGACGGGATGACGCGGAACGGATCCGCTGCGGCGAAGGGGATCGCCCCTTCGGAGATGAACGCCGCACCCAGGAACCAGGCAGCCTTACCGTTCTCGCGCTCGGCTTCGGTGAACAGCCGCGAGCGAACGGTCGAGGCCAGAGCCATGGCCAGCGGCGGCACCATACCGGCCGCCATGACTGCAGCCATGATGCGCAGCGACGCGGTGTCGGTGACCGACAGGCCCGCAGTAGCGAACGCATAGGCCGCCTTGTTGACCGGTCCGCCGAGGTCGAAGCACATCATCAGGCCGAGAATGATGCCGAGGATGATGACCGAGGAGCCGCTGAGTCCGTTGAGCCAGTCCGTCAATCCGCTGGTGATCGCGGCGAGCGGCTTGCCGAGCAGGAGGAACATGATCGCGCCGACGATGAGCGTTGCGAACAGCGGGATGATGACGACCGGCATCAGGCCTCGCAGTACTGTGGGGATCTTCCACTTGCTGATCCACAGCGCGACGAAGCCGGCGATCAGACCACCGACGAGACCGCCGATGAAGCCTGCCCCCACCAGTACCGCGACTGCACCGGCGGTGAAACCCGGTGCCAGACCTGGTCTGTCGGCAATGGCATAGGAGATGTAGCCGGCCAGTGCGGGTACCAGGAAACTGAACGACAGCGCGCCGATCTGGAAGAGCACGGCACCGAGGTATGCGGTGATTCCGCCGTCGGGCAGAGAGGTGATGGAGTTGTTGACGACGATGTCCTCGGCGACGCCGGAGATCTCGTAGCCACCGAGCAGGAATCCGAGAGCGATCAGTAGACCACCGGCGGCGACGAACGGGATCATGTAGCTGACGCCGGTCAGCAGAATCTGGCGGATGCGAGTGCCCCAGCCGAGCTCACCGGCCGAGTCGTTCGATTCGGCCGCGACGGCAGTACCGCCGACGCGGGCCGCGTCCGGGTTCAGCGCTGCGCGCAGTGCCTCGGTGACCATGACGTCGGGCTCGTTGATCGCACGCTTGACGCCCGAGGAGATGACGGGCTTGCCGGCGAAACGCTCGCGGCCCTTGACGCCCACGTCGGTGGCGAAGATGACTGCTTCGGCTCCGGCGATGATCGCGGGATCCAACGGCGTGCTGCCGCTCGAACCCTGCGTCTCCACGTGAACGGTGACTCCGGCGCGTTCACCTGCTGCGACGAGTGAGTCGGCAGCCATGTAGGTGTGGGCAATTCCGGTGGGGCAGGCGGTGACCGCCACGATGTGCTTGGGAGCCGACGACGCCTCGGCGGAGGTGTCGGGTGTGCTGTGCTTGGCGGTGGAGACCGGGGCCGCCGCGACGGGAGCCGCAACTGCAGGCTTGGTCGCAGGGTTGATGACGTCGTCGACGAGCGTGACGATCTCGGACGCCGAGGACGCGTTGCGCAGCGAGGCGACGAACTCGGGCTTGACCAGCGCGCGAGCCAGGCTGGACAGCAGCTTCATGTGAGCCGATCCGGCACCGGTAGGCGCGGCGATCAGGAACACCAGGTCTGCGGGGCCGTCGGGGGCTCCGAAATCGACCTTCGGATTCAGGCGGGCGAATCCGAGCGAGGCGGAGGTGACCGCTTCGGAGCGGCAATGCGGGATTGCGATGCCGCCGGGCAGTCCGGTCGCCGACTGCGCTTCGCGGGCCAGCGCGGCGTCGCGTAGTGCGTCGGTGTCGGTGGCGCGTCCCGCCGAAGCGAGTACACCCGCGAGGCGCTCGATGACCTGAGCTTTGGTTTCGCCGAGATCGGCGTCGAGAAGGATCAGATCCTCGGCGATGACCGGCTGATCTGCGGTGGGGGTTGACATTTCAGACTCCTAGAGAAGGTTCGAAGCAGGGGAGAACGTAGGCGGGGTGACGGGCGTTGGAATGTCGAGCGCACGAACCGTCACCGAATTCGGGTGGGTCTGCTCGGGCAGGGGAAGCGTGGTGCCAGGAAGTGCGGTCGCTGCCGACCCGTAGGCGACGGCGCGGCGTAGTTTGTCTGCGTTGGAACAGTTCTCGGCATCGGCGAGGATGTAACCGGCCAGTGAGGAATCGCCTGCACCGACCGTGCTGACCGCGGTGATCGGGGGCGGACTGGCATACCAGCTACCGTCCGCGGTGACCAGGACAGCTCCTGCGCTGCCGAGAGTGGCCAGCACCGCTCGGACTCCTCGGCCGAGAAGGATAGTGCTGGCAGCGATCGCTGCGGTCGGATCACCCTGCGCCGCAGCGCTTTCCAGCTCCTCCGAATCGTACCCGGTCAATTGCGCGAGTTCCTCGGAATTCGGTTTCATCAAGTCCGGTGCCGATCCCGGGAACGCTGCCGCGAGAGCGAGCAGCGGCTCGTCCGAGGTATCGACGGCGACCTTCGCAGAGGTGGTGCGTAGTGCGGTGACGAGTTCGGCATACCAGTCGACGGGTAGGCCGGGGGGAAGCGAACCGGACAGCACCACCCACTCGGCATCGGCTGCAAGCGACAAGATGCGCTCTCGTAGTTCGGCGCGAGTCTGCGCCGACACCGTTGCGCCCGGCTCGTTGATCTTGGTGGTGGTGCCACCGATCTCGCTCACGGTGATGTTGGTGCGAGCCAGTTCCGACGTCGGAACTGCGGAGTACTGCACTCCTTTTGCGGCCATCGCGTCGAGCAGGGGGTCTCCGGCCCTGGCCGGTAGGACTGCCAGTGCCTCGACTCCCGACCCGCCGATGACGCGAGCGACGTTGACGCCCTTTCCTCCCGGGTCGGTGGCCGAGGTCGATGCCCGGTGCACGCCCCCGCGTACGAGCGGCGTATCGAGTGTGACCGTGCGGTCCATGCTCGGGTTGGCCGTGAGTGTGACCATCATGCGATCACCACCTCGATTCCTTTGTCGCTGAGTTTTTTTCGGTCTTCGGTGGAGATGTCACTGTCGGTGACGATGATGTCGATGGATTGCACCCGGGCAAAGCTCACCAGATGTTCTCGGCCGATCTTCGACGAATCGGCAAGCACCACGACATGGTTGGCCGAATCGACCATCGCGCGCTTGACGGCAGCCTCGTCGCTGTCCGGAGTGGACAGGCCGTGCCCGACGCTGATGGCGTTGGTGCCGATGAACGCGACATCGACCCTCAACCATTCGAGTGTGCGCAGTGCTTCCTCGCCGACGGCGGCCTGTGTCGTCCCCCGGACGCGCCCACCGAGTAGTCGGAGGCCGACCCCCGCCAGTGTCGACACGCGCGCGGCGATCGGCACCGAATTGGTGACCAACGTGAGTTCGCGATCGTGCGGCAGCAGGCCGGCAAGGCGTCCGGTGGTGGTTCCGGCATCGAATACCGCGCTACCCCCGACCGGAGGAAGGAACGACAGCGCGGCGGCTGCGATCGCGTCCTTCTGATCAGCGCGAGTGAACTCCCGCTCCGAGACGCCGGGTTCGAGGGTGGTCAGTGCCGATGCAGGTACCGCTCCACCGTGGACTCGGCGGACCACACCCAGCCGATCGAGGGTGGCGAGATCGCGTCTGACCGTCTCGGTTGTGACGCCGTAGGTGGTCGAAAGCTCGTTCACGGAGACGCGGCCCTGCGTGCTGATCAGCTCAGCGATTGCGTGCTGTCTCTCTTCGGCGTACACCTGCGTCTCCTTCCGGGTCGATGTTGCTTTATGTTGTTTTACGCCCGTGTGTGTTGACATGTCAAGGGTTTGGAGTAATCTCGGTCACAACACCAGCGAGCAACCGGCTACACCACAGCTCGCCGAACAGCACGAAGGCTTTTGTTCACTCAGGATCCGAGGAGGACCACATGACGGGATCGGTTAGCACCGCTTCGACTGGACGTACCGCCACGACAGTGGATGTCACCGAGAGCGGACCCGTGCAGGCCGCTCTGCACGGCACACCCGTCGTGCCTGGTGTCGGCTACGGTCCTGTCATCCGCCCCGGTGCCCGCCCTGCCATTCCAGCCGACACCGGTGAGGTGGCCGAGGCCGATCGCAGTGCCGAAAAAGACATCTTCGACGCCGCCGCGAACGAGGTCGCCGGCCGTTTGCGCGGCCGCGCCGAGCTGGCAACCGGGGCTGCCTCGGAGGTGCTGTCGGCCAATGCCGCGATGGCAGCCGACCGTGGCTGGCTCGGTGCCGCTCGGTCCTCGATCGCCAAGGGCAGCTCCGCGGTGAGCGCAACGGCAGCGGCCACTGACAAGTTCGCCGCGATGTTCACCCAGCTCGGTGGCCTCATGGCCGAGCGGGTCACCGACCTGCGCGATATCCGCGATCGAGTCATCGCCGAGATCCTGGGCTTGCCGGAACCCGGTGTCCCCGTGCCGGCCGAAGCGTCGGTCCTGTTCGCCGACGACCTGGCACCTGCCGACACCGCAGGTCTCGACCCCACCCTCATCGTCGGACTCGCCACCTCGTTGGGCGGCCCGACCAGTCACACGGCGATCATCGCGCGTCAGCTGGGGATTCCGTGCATCGTCGCGGTATCCGGTCTCGACGACATCGCTGCAGGAACGCATGCATCGGTCGACGGAACCAGCGGCCGCATCGAACTCGAACCCGACCCCGAATCGGCTCGCGCCGCAGTGGTGTCGGCCCGTGACGAACTCGACCGCGTATCCCGGTGGGTCGGCCCCGGTGCCACCGCAGACGGACATGCGGTCGACATCCTCGCCAACGTCCAGGACGGCGCAGGCGCTCGCGCAGCGCGAAACAGTGCTGCCGACGGCGTCGGTCTGTTCCGCACCGAACTGTGCTTTCTCGACCGGGACTCCGAGCCCACCGTCGACGAACAGGCCGAGATCTACGCCCAGGTGCTCGACGCGTTCGCGGGCAAGAAGGTCGTCGTCCGCACCCTCGATGCAGGGTCGGACAAGCCCCTTCGGTTCGCCACCCATCCCGACGAGGCCAATCCGGCACTGGGCATTCGCGGCATCCGCATCGCCGAGGCAGACCGAGGGATTCTGTACCGACAGCTCGACGGCATCGCCGCAGCCGCCAAGGCCACGGACTCTTCCCCCTGGGTCATGGCACCGATGATCGCGACCGCCCAGGAAGCGAAGGACTTCGCCGCCGACGTCCGCGAGCGTGGCCTCACCCCGGGCGTCATGATCGAGGTGCCTGCGGCTGCCCTGTTGGCCGAGCACATCCTCGAGCACGTCGACTTCCTGTCCATCGGAACCAACGACCTCGCGCAGTACACGATGGCAGCCGACCGCATGTCCGCTCAGCTCGCCGGTCTGACCGATCCGTGGCAGCCGGCCGTGCTGTCACTCGTGGCACACACCGCGGCCGCCGGAGCCAAGGCGGGTAAGCCCGTGGGTGTCTGCGGAGAAGCCGCCGCCGACCCGCTGCTGGCGTGTGTGTTGGTCGGACTCGGCATCACCTCGCTCTCTGCTGCATCGGCAGCCGTCGCTCATGTGGGTTCCAGGTTGGCGACCGTCACCCTGGATCAGTGCAAGGCGGCTGCGGCCGCCGCCCTGAAGACCGACAGCACCGCGGCGGCCCGAGAGGCAGTGAGCGCAATCCTCGGCTGAACGCCTAGTCTGCTCAAATAATGAACAATCTCGGTTGGACGCTGCACGGAAACGGAAGAACTGTCACCGCCGGAGCGGTGGTGTCGCCGGACGAACGCCTGACCTGGCCGCGCACCATCGGTATCGGCATGCAGCACGTCATCGCCATGTTCGGGGCAACGCTGCTGGTTCCGACGATCACGGGCTTTCCGGTGTCGACGACGCTGCTGTTCTCGGGCATCGGGACGGCACTGTTCCTGCTCATCACCAGAGGACGCGTGCCGAGCTACCTCGGGTCGTCCTTTGCGTTCCTGGCCCCACTCGGTGCCACCCAGGCCAACGGGCCGGCCGCGCAGCTCGGAGCCGTGCTGTGCGTCGGCGTTGTGCTGGCGGCGATCGGCTTCGTGGTCAAGTTCGCAGGCAGGCGTGTGCTCGACGCGGCGATGCCGCCCGTGGTGACCGGCGCCGTGGTGGTGTTGATCGGGTTGAACCTGGCACCGGCCGCGACGACGTCGTTCGAAGCGCAGCCGCTGATCGCGGCCGTGACGCTGGTTGCGATCCTGCTGGCCACGGCCATCGGACCAGGACTGCTCGGCCGCCTCGGGATCTTGCTCGGTGTCGTGGTGGGCTGGGTGTTCGCTGCCCTCACCGGTGGGATCGCGCAACCACGCCTGGACGCCCTGAACGCCGCGAGCTGGATCGGGCTGCCCGAGTTCCGTGGGCCGTCCTTCGAACTGTCGGTGATCCTGGTGGCACTGCCGGTGGTGATCGTCCTGGTCGCAGAGAACGTCGGGCATGTCAAAGCGGTGGCCGCGATGACCGGCAAGAACCTCGACGACGTGGCAGGTGACGCGCTGATCGCCGACGGCCTGGCGACCACCCTGGCGGGAGCAGGTGGTGGCTCCGGAACCACCACGTACGCAGAGAACATCGGCGTCATGGCCGCCACCCGGGTCTACTCGACCGCGGCGTACTGGGTCGCAGCTCTGACAGCAATCGTGCTGGCGTTCTCGCCCAAGTTCGGTGCCCTGATCTTCACGGTGCCCGACGGCGTCATCGGAGGGGCGACGCTGGTCCTGTACGGACTCATCGGATTGCTGGGAGTACGCATCTGGACCGATGCCGAGGTGGATTTCGCCGATCCGATCAATCTGATCGTCGTTGCTGCGGCCCTCGTCGCGGGAATCGGCGACCTCACGCTGACCGTCGGATCGGTCGAACTCGGGGGTATCGCATGGGGTTCGCTCGGCATTCTTCTCGGCTACCCGATCGTCTCGGCACTCGCGAGGCGCGCAGGCAACGGCGGGCGTTAGCGGGTCTCGGTCACGGATCGCGCGCGTTTTGGTCATCGACCGCCACCGCGCGCCGAACGTAGTGTTGGATTGCGACGTCAGTCGTACCGACGACCGCGATCGGAACCAGCCCGCAGGTCGAAGTCGGTACGCACCGAACAAGGAGATCTGCGTGGAACGCACACTTTTCGAGCCCGAGCACGAGCTGTTCCGGGAGTCCTACCGGAAGTTCCTCGAACAACACGTAGCACCCAACCATGCGAAGTGGGAAGAGCAGAACATCGTCGACCGCGGCGTCTGGGTCGAGGCCGGTAAGCAGGGCTTCCTCGGAACGGCCGCGCCGGAGGAGTTCGGCGGCGGCGGCGTCAAGGACTTCCGCTACAACGCCATCGTCACCGAAGAAACCACCCGCGGCGGCTACAGCGGTATCGGATTCACCTTGCACAACGACGTCGTCGCGCCCTACCTGATCGACTTGGCCAACGACGAGCAGAAGCAGCGCTGGCTCCCCGGATTCTGCTCCGGTGAGCTGATCACCGCGATCGCCATGACCGAGCCCGGCACCGGAAGCGACCTGCAGGGCATCAAGACCAAAGCAGTACGTGACGGCGACGACTGGATCCTCAACGGATCGAAGACGTTCATCACTAACGGGATCAACGCCGACCTGGTGATCGTGGTGGCCTGCACCGACCCCGAGAAGGGTGCGCAGGGCTTCAGCCTGCTGGTCGTCGAACGCGATATGCCCGGGTTCGAGCGTGGGCGCAATCTCGACAAGATCGGCATGAAGGCCCAGGACACCGCCGAGCTCAGCTTCACCGACGTGCGCGTGCCTGCCGCCAACCTGCTCGGTGAAGAAGGCATGGGCTTCATCTACCTGATGCAGAACCTGCCCCAGGAACGCCTCTCGATCGCAGTGGTCGCCGCGGCAGCCATGGAATCGGCACTCGACATGACGATCCAGTACTGTCGCGACCGCAAGGCTTTCGGAAAGTCGATCGGCAAGTTCCAGAACACCCGATTCGTCCTGGCGGAGTTGGCAACCGAGACCACCGCCACCCGCATCATGGTCGACAAATTCATCGAACTGCTCAACGCAGGCACCCTGACCGTTCAGGAAGCCGCGATGGCGAAGTGGTGGACCACCGAGAACCAGGTCAAATTGATCGATCGGTGCCTTCAGCTGCACGGCGGTTACGGCTACATGAAGGAATACCCGATCGCCAAGGCGTACATGGACTCTCGCGTTCAGACCATCTACGGCGGAACCACCGAAATCATGAAGGAGATCATCGGGCGCGGCTTGAACCTCTGATTCACCCCCCGACGGACACGAAGGGCCGCAGCACAGACGTGCTGCGGCCCTTCGCATGTCAGCGGAGAGTTTCCCTAGAGCTTGCGCATCACGGTGACGACCTTGCCGAGGATTGCGGCATTGTTGCCCGGAATCGGCTCGAACAGCGGGTTGTGCGGCAGTAGCCACACCTCGCCCTTGGACCTCTTGAAGGTCTTGACCGTCGCTTCACCGTCGATCATCGCCGCGACGATGTCTCCGTTGTCTGCCACGGATTGCTGACGGACGACAACCCAGTCTCCGTCGCAGATCGCCGCGTCGATCATCGACTCGCCGACGACCTTGAGCAGGAACAGTGAACCCTGACCGACCAACTCGCGGGGGAGGGGAAAGACGTCCTCGACGGCTTCCTCGGCGAGGATCGGACCACCGGCGGCAATGCGTCCCAGGACGGGTACGAACGTCGGCGTCGGGAGTCGGTCCTGATCCTCCGCGGAACCGTCGACCGCGGCGGCCGCCTGATCGGCCTGAACCTCGTCGAGCCCGCGTACGTCGACCGCCCGGGGACGGTTGGCATCACGTCGGAGGAATCCCTTGCGTTCGAGGGTGCGTAGCTGGTGCGCGACGGAGGAGGTCGAGGTCAGACCCACCGCGTCACCGATCTCGCGAATGCTCGGCGGATATCCGCGTTCGGTGACCGAGGCTCGGATGACCTCGAGGACCTTCCGCTGGCGTTCGGTCAGCCCCGCGGCGATGTCGGTGCCGACTTCCATCGCCTTGGGTGTCGGTTCGGCGGCCGGCTTGCCCGCCGCGACCTTCGTGGCCGCCGTCTTGGAACCCGTCGTCTTCGAACCCGTGGTCGACCTCGTCGAGGTCTGGTCCTTCATGCTGTCGGCCTCCTGCTGGTGTCCTGGATCCGGTCTGCGTGCGTCGGTCTGCGCGGACTGGAGTTGATGGTGTCGACTCGTGTGGCGTGTGGTTTCTGCCACGAATCTAGCGTGTATCAGCTGTTGAATCAAACATCTGTTCGACTCGTGTCGCGTTTTCTGCAGACTTTGTCGGAGCCACGTGATAGAACTTCGAACAAGCGTCCATCGAACGCCTGATCGAACAATCGATCCAACGAGCGAAGTCGAGGTTCCGATGACCATCATCACCGATCGCCCCACCGCTGCAGGTATCCGTACCCGGTCCACCGTGGTGGAGCGTCGTCGCCGGGTTCGTCCCGCGCTTCGGAGTTCGGTCGCCGCGCCGGGGGTCACGACCGCGCGTCGTGTGCAGGCGACCGCGTGCCTGCCGGTGCTGGCCCCGTCCCGGACCGAGGTCACCGATCGCGAGCTGGCCGATCGTGAGTTCGACGAGACCTCGGCCCACTTCGCCGGCCAGCCGGTCCGGACGAGATCGTTGGTGCTGTGGGTGCTCGCAGTTGTTGTCGTGGCCGGTGGCCTGATCGGCATTGCCAACGTTCGGGCAGCTGCGCCGGATGCAGCCGTGCAGCCGACCGGCGTGGTGGAGGTCCACAACGGAGTTGTCGTCGAGTACGCGCCGGGCAGGTGACCACCGGCCCCATCGCTCGTAGGCAGACTGAGTATCCTCGACTGACTGCTCCGACACACGTGTTTCACGTCGGAGCATCGGCTACGACGGAGGCTCCTTCATGCATTGCCCGTTCTGCAGGCACCCCGATTCACGCGTGGTCGACTCGCGAGACATGGACGAGGGGCAGGCAATCCGGCGTCGCCGCTCCTGCCCGGAATGTGGCCGCCGCTTCACCACTGTCGAGGCCGCCGTGCTCGCCGTCGTGAAGCGCAGCGGAGTGACAGAGCCGTTCAGTCGCGAAAAGGTCGTCAAGGGAGTTCGCAGGGCCTGCCAGGGCCGAGACGTCGACAACGACGCGTTGAACCTCCTCGCTCAACAGGTAGAGGACGCCATTCGGGCCGCCGGGTCCGCGGAAATCCCCAGTCACGAGGTCGGGTTGGCCATCCTGGGACCGCTTCGCGATCTCGACGAGGTGGCGTATCTCCGGTTCGCGTCGGTGTACCGCTCGTTCAGTTCGGCCGAGGACTTCGAGAAGGAAATCCACGAGCTTCGTAAGCATCGTGAGTCCGCCGACATCGACTGAGAGTCGATGCCGTCAGCGGGCCTGTTCCGAGATCGCCTTCTCGAGACGCTTCTCCGAGACCGGATATGCCGTCCTGATTCCTTGAGCGAACAGCCCCACCCGCAATTCTTCGATCATCCAGAACAGTTCCTGCACTCCCGCACCGTTCTTTCTTGCTTCCGGAAGCGAATCGAGCAACCGCCCGTACGAGTCGTAGACGCGATCGAGAACGTCCATCGCCGCGGCGTCTCGGCCCGCACTGCTCGGCAGCGTGGCCAACCGCTTCGCCGCCGCGGCGAGATAGCGTGGCAGGTCTGCCAATCTGCGAGAACCGAACTCGGTCACGAACCCGCGAAAGATCAAGCCGTCGAGTTGTTCACGAACATCGTCGGCTGGTTCACCCGATGACGACTGCAATGTCGCCGACACTGCGAGTGCTGCGGTCAGCACGGGACGGACCAGTGCCAGTATCGCTGCGGTGCGCTGTGGAACCTCGGCATCGACCAGCGCGCGCAGCTTCTCGAAGGCCTCCGGATCGCGGACGGGCCCACCGTGCGCGTCCATGGCCTCCTCCACCGCGAGGACTCGGCACTCCTCCAGGAGGGCGTCCACGCTTCCGTACGGATTCTGGCCGAGGGCAAGACGTTCCGCAGTCGGCAGACCGGCCAGCAGTGCTTTGGTGCCCTTGGGTGCAGACGCGAGAAGCAGCGCTCTGGTGCCCGACCGCATCGCCGCGCGCTGCTGGGCCGGAGTGCTCAGAACCCGCACTGCGACACCGGACCCTTCCGGTACCAACGCCGGGTAGCCGGTGACTTTCTGCCCACCGACCTCCCGGGTGACCGTCGACTCCAGCCGTCCCAGCGTGCTCGAGGTCCAGGCCAACGACGGTGCACGCTCGGCGTCGCCGACCGCGCTCGCGACCTGACGACCCACCTCCCCGGACAGTCCGGCGCGCAGTGCAGCGAGATTCTTGTCGCTACCCAACACTTTTCCGCTGGCGTCGACGGCCGCGAACGTCATCCTCAGATGCTCGGGTAGCGCCGCCGTATCGAAGTCCTTGGCCGTGATGTGGCACTGGGCAGCACGCGAAAGCTCACGAGCCAAGGCCGTCACCAGAGTTTCCGATCGCGGCTTCATCACCGCCAACGCCGCGGCGGCGAAGTCGGGAGCCGGAACGACGTTGCGACGCAGCGCCTTCGGCAGTGTCTTGATCAATGCAGTCACCAACTCTGCGCGCATTCCCGGCACCAGCCAGTCGAAGCCCACCGGCTGCACCTGAGCGAGCAGTGCAATCGGAATGCGTGCGGTGACCCCGTCGGCGGCGGTACCCGGCTCGAACTGGTAGGTCAACGGGAACTGGATCTCTCCCTGTCGCCACGCGTCCGGGTACGCGCCGGTGAGCACCGCAGCCGCGTCGGCGTTGACCACGGTATCGGTGGTGAAATCCAGCAGGGCCGGATCGTGTCGGCGGGCCTTCTTCCACCAGGTGTCGAAGTGCCGGGCCGACACCGCTTCTGGCGCGACGCGTGCGTCGTAGAAATCGAACAGAGCGTCGTCGTCGACGACGATATCGCGCCGCCGGGCCCGATGCTCGAGTTCGCCGACGTCCTCGAGCAGCGCCCTGTTCTTGTGGAAGAACGCGTGCTGGGTCTTCCATTCACCCTCCACCAGGGCATGTCTGATGAACAGCTCGCGTGATACTTCCGGGTCGATGCGGTGATATCCGACCGGACGCTGTGTGACCAGGGGGATGCCGTACAGAGTCACTCGCTCGTAGGCCATGGCGGATTGGCGTTTGATGGACCAGTGCGGCTCCGAATACGTCCGCTTGACCAGGTGTGGGGCCAGCCGCTCGGCCCACTCGGGTTCGATGCGGGCAGCCATGCGGCCCCACAGTCGGCCGGTCTCGACCAACTCCGCGGCCATCACCCACCGCGGCGGTTTCTTGAACAAACCGGATCCGGGGAAAATTGCGAAATGCGCGCCGCGCGCACCGAGAAACTCCCGCTTGTCGCCTTCCCTGAGTCCGACGTGTGAGAGCAATCCGGACAGCAGTGACTGATGCAGAGCGTTGTCCGTGGAGTCGGCATCGGGCACCGTCCAGCCGAGCCCGCGGGTGATCTGACGGAGCTGGCCGTGCAGGTCCTGCCACTCCCGAATCCGCAGATAGTGCAGAAATTCGGTGCGACACATGCGTCGAAACTGATTGGAAGACAGCTCGTTTCGCTGCTCGCGCAAGTACGTCCACAGCTTCACGTAGGCCAGGAAGTCGGAGTTCTCGACTGCGAAACGGGCGTGCTTTTCGTCCGCCGCCTGCTGATGCTCGGCGGGCCGCTCCCGAACGTCCTGGATCGACAGCGCCGCCACGACCACCAACGCGTCGCGCAATGATCCGTTGCCGTTGGCCTCGACCAACATTCGCGCCATCCGAGGATCGACGGGCAACGCCGAGAGCTCTCGGCCGATCGGGGTGAGCTTGGCGGTACCGTCCTTGCCTGCGGGTTCGAGGGCTCCCAGTTCATCGAGTAGTCCGATGCCGTCTCGGATGCTGCGCGGGTCCGGCGGTTCGACGAACGGGAACGCCTCGATCTTGCCCAGACCCAGTGCGGTCATCTGCAGGATGACCGAGGCCAGGTTGGTGCGCAGAATCTCGGGCTCGGTGAACTGCGGACGGGAATCGAAGTCCTCCTCCGAGTACAGCCGAATGCAGATGCCGTCGGCGACACGCCCGCAGCGCCCCGCTCGCTGGCGCGCAGACGCCTGGGAGATCGGTTCGATGGGGAGGCGCTGCACTTTGGTGCGCAACGAGTAGCGCGAGATGCGGGCGGTACCGGGGTCGACGACGTATCGGATGCCGGGGACCGTCAACGATGTTTCCGCGACGTTGGTCGAGAGCACCACCCGGCGGCCCGAGTGCGGGGAGAACACTCGATGCTGTTCGGCTGCGGACAATCTCGCGTACAGCGGGACGATCTCGGTATTGCGAAGAGTGCGATCGTTCAAGGCGTCGGCGGTATCGCGAATCTCGCGTTCACCGGACAAGAACACCAGGATGTCTCCGTCGCCCTCGGCCATGAGTTCCTCGACGGCCTGGCAGGTCGCGTCGACGGGGTCGAGATCGATCGTCGTGTCTCCGGCATCGACGGTCAGTGGCCGATACCGCATCTCGACCGGGAACGTTCTACCGGAGACCTCGATGATCGGGGCGGGCACGCCGTCCTGGGCGAAGTGCTCGGCGAACCGTTCCGGATCGATCGTCGCCGAGGTGATGACGATCTTCAGATCCGGTCGTCTCGGGAGGAGCTGAGCCAGGTAGCCGAGGAGGAAGTCGATGTTGAGGCTGCGCTCGTGAGCCTCGTCGATGATCAGGGTGTCGTACTGGCGAAGCAGTCTGTCTCGCTGGATCTCCGCCAGCAGGATGCCGTCGGTCATCAACTTGACCAGAGTCGAATCCGAGGATTGATCGGTGAATCTGACCTTGTAGCCGATGGATTCGCCCAGCGGCTCGCCGACCTCCTCGGCAATGCGCTCGGCCACCGTACGAGCGGCGAGGCGTCGAGGCTGGGTGTGGCCGATGGAGCCGCGAATCCCGCGACCGAGTGCGAGACAGATCTTGGGAATCTGGGTGGTCTTACCGGAGCCGGTCTCACCGGCGACGATCACGACCTGATGCGCGGCGATGGCAGCGGCGATGTCGTCCTTGCGCAGGCTGACCGGCAGCGACTCGGGGAAATCGAGGGTGGGGACCGCGGCTTTGCGATGTGCGACGACACCTTCCGCGCGGGCGATATCGCGTTCGACTGCGGCGAAGGCTTCCTCGGTGCGGGCTTTGTCCACTCGCCGACGCAGCCTGTTCTCGTCGCGGATGGTGACCTCGGCCAGGCGAGTGGCGAGAGCGTTGCGCTGACGGGACGAAGTGGAGGTAGACATACTCACTGCAGGATATCCGTTTCGCCGCAACCCTCGTGAATGCCGGCCCCGACTGTGCCAGGATCGCCGCATGAGCATCTCGCGCGATGTCCTTGCCGAGCCGCGTACCCCGGCGACGATCAGGACGTTGCGGGTACTGTTCGGCGCGCTCACCGCGGCGGCCCTCGTCTCGATCGTTCTGAACGGACTTGCCGCCTCCACGTTCTCGTTGGCCAATTACTTCAGCTACTTCACCGTGCTCAGCAACGTCGCGACGGTGCTCGTCCTCATGATCGGCGGCCTGATCGATCCACGATCTTCGGGTTGGCAGCTCGTCCGCGGGGCGGTGACGCTCTACATGGTGATCACCGGGATCATCTACGCGGTGTTGCTTGCGAACATCGATGTCGGTGTCGCGGATCCGTGGACCAACAACGTGGTGCACAGGATCATGCCGGTCGTACTACTCCTCGACTGGATTCTCGCCCCGCCGCGTCGCCGGATATCCGAGTCGCGCAGCCTGATGTGGTTGCTGTTCCCGCTGATCTACGGGATCTACACCCTTGTCCGCGGACCGATCGTCGACTGGTATCCCTACCCCTTTCTCGATCCACGCGAACAGGGATACATCGCGCTCGCCATCGGGCTGGTGGTGTTGACTGTCGCCTTCGCGCTGATGGCACTGGCAGTCAATGCGCTCGGGCGGCTGGCGGGACGGTGGAGACACGGATCGGACTCGATCGAATCGGACTCCACTACTGTGTAGCGCATGTCTTCCGATCTGGATTCAGCCGGCACCGCACACTCCTCCGCGCTGTGGCACGGCTTCGCCGACATGGGCAATGTCACCGCCAGTGGGCCGTTCGTCATCTCGCGAGGTGAGGGTGCGTACATCTTCGACGACGCGGGCACCAAGTACCTCGACGCCACGGCGGGTTTGTGGTTCACCAACGTCGGCCACGGACGCCGCGAGATCGCCGATGCCGTTGCCTCGCAGCTGAGTTCGATCGCCCACTACTCGAACTTCGGTGACTTCGTTCCCGAGACCACGCTGGCTCTGGCCGACCGCCTGTCCGCGATCGCGCCCGTGCCGGGTAGCAAGATCTTCTTCACCTCGGGTGGATCGGACTCCATCGACACCGCAGCCAAGCTTGCGCGTCGCTACTGGGTGGAAATGGGACAACCGTCCAAGAAGCTGATCGTCGGTCGACAGAAGGCATACCACGGTATGCACGTGGCAGGTACTGCACTGGCCGGAATCGCGGTGAACAAGGAGAACTACGGCGAGCTCATGCCCGACGCCAGGACGGTGGCCTGGGACGACGCGAAATCGCTGCTGGCACTCATCGAGGAGGTCGGTGCCGAGAACATCGCGGCATTCTTCTGCGAGCCGGTGATCGGAGCGGGCGGGGTGTACCTGCCGCCCGAGGGCTACCTGCGCGAGGTCCGGCAGATCTGTCGAGACAACGACGTGCTGTTCGTCGCCGACGAGGTCGTCACCGGCTTCGGCCGCATCGGCGGCAGCTGGTTCGCTTCGACTCGATTCGATCTCGCACCCGATCTGATGACGACGGCCAAGGGGCTGACATCAGGATATGTGCCCATGGGTGCGGTGTTCATCGCACCGAAGATCGCCGAACCCTTCTTCGCGGGCGGAGTCTGGTGGCGACACGGGTACACCTACGGCGGGCACGCAGGCGCGGCCGCAGCGGCGATGGCCAACCTCGACATCATCGAGCGAGAGGACCTGCTCACCCACTCCGAGCGCATCGAGGCGGCCTTGCATACTCACCTGGCGCCGCTCGCCGCGCACGATCGAGTGTCCGAGGTTCGCAGCGGACTCGGTGCGGTTGCCGCCGTCCAGCTCGCCGACCCGGCGGAGGCGCTGCCCTTCGTCAAAACCCTTCGAGCGCATGGGGTTTCCGGTCGAGCCGCCGGTCAGGGTGCGATGCAGATCTCGCCGGCGTTCGTCATGACAGACGCCGAGATCGAAGAGTTGGCCGCACAGATTCTCAGCGCGCTCGGCTGAACCGGAGAGTCCCGAGCAGACGCTGCCCCCTCGACGGCAGGGGAGTAGGTGCCGGGTCCGGCTCGCCGGACATTGCCTCGAACCGCCGATGCAGCTGATCGCGCACTTCCTCGGGCGCATAGGCGCGCCGCTTGCGCTCGGACCGAACCACCAACGCCCCGGTGGCCGCGACACCGACCATCCCGGCGAGGCCGAGAGCTTTCCACACGTTCACTGGCCAACCGTACCGTCACGAGGCGGGGTGACGCCGAGACCTAGGGTGTGAGAGATGAACCCGTCGCGAATCGGCCTCGACACAGCCGTCGATGCCACCAGAACCGGAGACATCTGGATCTTCCGCGGACACTCGACGGCCGATCGGGCAATCCAAACGCTGACCAACAGCCCCGTCAATCATGTCGGAATGGCCGTCGTGATCGACGACCTGCCGCCGCTGATGTGGCACGCCGAGCTGGGAAAGTCACTGCAGGACATGTGGACCGGCAACTTTCAGCGTGGCGTGCAGCTGCACGACCTGCGCGCGGCCGTGACCCAGTGGGCCACCGTGTACCAACAGCGGTGCTGGCTGCGGCAGTTGGAGGACGCCGTCACGAAAGCCCAGGAAGACGCCTTGCTGCGCACGATCGCCCGGATGGACGGCACGGCCTTTCCTACCACCGCCGCACTCACCGGTCGCTGGTTCCGGGGACGAGTGCCCACGCTGCGCCGACGCCGGCAGCACTCGGCCGCCCTCGAAACCGCGTACTGCGCCGAGGTGGTCGCGATGACCTACGACGCGATGGGATTGCTCGCCGGACACAAGAAGGCCAACTGGTTCGACCCGGGGAAGTTCTGGAGCGGAGATCGACTCCCGCTGGCTGCGGGCGTGCGGTTGGGCGAGGAGATCGAGGTGGACGTACCCGTCACACCGTGATCGACGGATCGCTCACCGAACGTCCGCCCAATTCCACCCAGCCGTCGTCGATCGTGGTGCGCAATCGTGAGCCGACCCCCTGCACGATCGTCAGACCGCGGCCGAGCTCTCCGGTGAGGCGCACGGCGGCGGCACCGGTCGCTTCGTCCTCTGCGATTCCCATCATGGGGGCGAACATGCGCGATCGCACGGCCCCGCGCGCCTCGTCGGTCCAGGCCCAGAGATAGTGGTGCCCACTGTCGTAGGCGCTCGGGTCGGCTGCCGCTACCTCGGCTGCGTCGCGGACCTGATGGAAGGTGAACTGCGGAGTCCAGTCGGCGCGAGCGCGAACCCAGGTGTCTTCGCCGTCGTATCGGATCTCGAGCCCTGCGGCCGGAACTGTGAGGGTTCGTACCGGGTGGCCCTGTTCTCGGAGCCACCACGACAGACCGACCGTGGGATGTCCGGCGAAGGGCAGCTGCACCGCCGGGGTGTAGATGGTGGCCGAGGCCGCACCGGGCGCGGTGCGAGCGACGAACACCGTCTCGCTGTAACCGAGCTCGGTGGCGAACTGCTGTCTGTCCGCCTCGTCGACATCATCCGCGGTCACGATGCCGAGAGGATTGCCGAACCTGCCGTCGGCATCGGTGAACACTCGGACGACGGACACCTCGATAGCCATGTCGGGACGGTATCAGCCCGGGTTGATCACGATCTCGTCGAATACGATCTCGCCGGCGGCATCGGATTCCGGTACGTCGACGACGGCATCGAGCGACCAACCGTGATCGCCGTCCGGGTCCTCGAGCACCTGACGCACCGTCGTGGCCTCGGTGCCGACATCGAAGGTGAACAGCGCAGGCCCACGAGCCGAGGGCCCCGTTCCGATCGGTCCGTACTCGGCGAAGAACGGCTCGAGTTCGGTCTCCCAGTCCGGGCCGTCGTCGAGTTCCTCGAGCGCGTTCCATTGGCGACGGGCCGCCAGATCCACCCGACGGAAGATGGCATTGCGAGCCAGTACCCGAAAAGCCCTCGGGTTGGCCGAGATCGGACGCGGAGTATCGGAGCCATAGGCCTCGACCAGCGCTTCCGGCTCTGCACCGGGATCGGTCAGGTTCTCCCACTCGTCGAGCAAGCTCGAATCGACTTGACGGACGAGCTCGCCCAGCCACTCGGTGATGTCCTGAACCTCCTCGGTTCGAGACTCCGGTGGGACCGTCTGACGCAACGTGCGGTACGCGTCGGCGAGATACCGCAATACCAGCCCCTCCGACCGCATCAGACCGTAATGGCTGATCAGCTCGGCGAAGGTCATCGCCCGCTCGACCATGTCGCGCACGACGGACTTGGGCGACAAGCCGACCTCGGAAAGCCACGGGTGGGTGCCTCGATAGATCTCGAACGCCGGAACCAGCAGTTCTGCGAGCGGCTTCGGCCAGGTGACCTCCTCGAGCAGCTCCATTCTCTCGTCGTACTCGATTCCGTCGGCCTTCATCTGCGACACCGCTTCGCCGCGTGCGGCGTGCTGCTGAGCCATCAGGATCTGGCGCGGATCGTCGAGCGTGGACTCGATGATCGAGACCACATCGAGTGCGTGTGTCGGTGACTGCGCGTCGAGCAGATCGAACGACGCGACCGCGAACGTCGACAGCGGCTGGTTGAGTGCGAAGTCCGGTTGCAGATCAACAGTCAGTCGAGCATGTCGACCGTCGGCATCGGGGTGCTCCAACTGCTCGACGATGCCCGCGTCGACCAGGCCGCGATACAGCGAGAGCGCACGCAGAATGTGCTTGCGTTGAGCAGCCCGGGTTTCGTGATTGTCTTCGAGTAGATGACGCATCGCGTGGAAGCAATTACCCGGACGGGCGATGACATTGAGAAGCATGGCGTTGCTCACCGAGAATCTCGAGGTGAGTGGCTCGGGGCTCGCGGCAACAATCCGCTCGAATGTCGGCTCACCCCACGATACGAAACCGTCCGGGGCCTTCTTGCGCTGCACTCGCTTGAGCTTCTTCGGGTCGTCACCGGCCTTGGCCACCAGGCGAGCGTTCTCGATGTCGTGTTCGGGGGCCTCGACCACGACGGTGCCGAGGGTGTCGTAGCCTGCACGGCCTGCGCGGCCTGCGATCTGATGGAACTCGCGTGCCCGGAGCTTGCGAGTACGAACTCCGTCGTACTTGGTGAGTCCGGTGAACAGCACGGTCCTGATGGGGACATTGATACCAACACCCAGGGTGTCCGTTCCACAGATCACCTTGAGCAGACCGTCCTGCGCGAGCTTTTCGACCAGACGCCGATACTTGGGCAGCATCCCTGCGTGATGAACGCCGATACCGTGCCGAACCAGCCTCGACAGTGTCTTTCCGAAACCGGTGGTGAAACGGAAGCTACCGATCGCGTCGGCGATCTCGGCCTTCTCCTGTTTCGACGCGACGTTGACACTGGTCAGCGCTTGGGCTCGTTCGAGTGCCGCGGCCTGGGTGAAATGCACGACGTACACGGGCGCGAGGTGGGTGTCGACCAGTTCTTCGATGGTTTCGCTGATCGGGGTGGTGACATAGGAGAACATCAGCGGAACGGGGCGTTCGCTTCCGGAGACGACAGTGGTGGTGCGCCCGGTGCGCCGGGTGAGGTCGTCTCGAAAGAACGACACGTCTCCCAGCGTCGCCGACATCAACAGGAACTGCGCCTTCGGCAGCTCGATCAAGGGCACCTGCCAGGCCCACCCTCGATCGGGCTCGGAATAGTAGTGGAACTCGTCCATGATCACCTGGCCGATATCGGAGTCCGCGCCCTGGCGCAGGGCAAGGTTCGCCACGATTTCTGCGGTGGCGCAGATGATCGGCGCACCCGAATTGACCGACGCGTCGCCGGTCATCATGCCGACGTTCTGGGCACCGAAGATCTCGCACAGGGCGAAGAACTTCTCACTGACCAGTGCCTTGATCGGCGCAGTGTAAAAGCTGCGAATGCCTGCAGCCATGGCGGCATAGTGGGCTCCGATGGCCACCATCGACTTACCGGAACCCGTGGGCGTGGCAAGAATGACGTTGGAGCCCGAGACGAGCTCGATGAGAGCTTCCTCTTGGGCGGGATACAACGTCAGGCCCCGATCGGCCGTCCAGCTGGTGAAGGTGTCGAACAGGACATCCGGGTCTGCGCCGTCGGGATCGGCAGCGGTGACATCGGGAATCAGTTCGGTGAGAAGCACCTCTACAGGCTATGTGGGATCAACGACCGGTCCTGCATCGACACCGCGCCGGTCTGGTCGAGTCGACGCCTCAGGTCGCGCTGCGTTCGTCCGAACCCATGGCTCCGAGTACGGCCAGTCGGGTGCTGGCGCTCCCGGTGATCATGTCCTCGCCGACGCCGGTGATGAGCAGATTGCGCCACCGCACCTCGTCGAAGGCCAAGGACGGTGTCGAGTCGATGAAGTCCTCGACGACCTGCAGGAAACGCATCGGATCGTCGCGGAACGGGAAATGTCCGGAGTTCTCGAACACCTCGAGAGTGGAGCCGGGCATGGCCGAATGGGCGAGGCGGGCATGGCTGACGGGAATGACCGCGTCCTGATCACCCCAGACGAGCAGTACCGGCAGATTTTCAGTGAGATAACACCGATCCAGCATGGTGACGACTTGCCCACGCCAGTCGACCACGGCCCGCAGGGTACGCAAGTACGCCTCGTACGTGGTCGGGGCCGGGAGCTCGCTCAACACCCGAATCAAGTCAGGTGTGTCGTGCAGCAGCGAACCGGGCCGGAGTGGTGAACTGTGCAGCTTGCTCAGTACACCGCCTGCCAGCTTGACCGCAGGTATCGCTCCGGGGAGCCGAAGAAGTTTGACGGCCTCGCTCAAGAACGGCATCGAGGCGAGTCGAAGGATGGGATGGACGTCCTTGGTGACGCCACCGGAGGACACCAGCGCCAACCGGTCCACCATGTTGGGGAATTGGTACGCGAACTGCATGGCGACGCCGCCGCCCAGCGAGTGGCCCACGACCGTGACCTTCTCGATGCCGAGCACGGAGAGCAGATCTCGCATGCCGTTCGCGTACGCAGCGACGGAGTAATCCGCGCGTGGCTTGTCCGAGCGACCGTGCCCCAACAGATCGGGTGCGATCACGGTGTAATTCTTCGCGAGGTGAGGAATGACCTCGTTCCAGGTCTCGGAGTTGTCGCCGATCCCGTGGATCAGCAACACCACCGGACCGTCGCCTGCCATGCGAAAGGCTCGCCGGTAGCCGTGAATGGTCCGAAAGATCAACCGCGGTTCTTCATCGGGAACCGGGCGGAGCTTGCGATTGCGCGGAGTGGTGGACACTTGCGCCTCCTGAAATTCCCTGGTGCACCGCAGGCGGCACAGCACGGCGTCGCCGTGAACGGTTGTGTACGTCTATGCACTGGCGTACATAGTGCTACGACTCTCGCACGAGATGACCTCGTGGGCAGAACATCGAGTGCAAATACGGTTACAGGTATGTTTCGATCTGCCCACGCTGTCCAACTCAACCGCCTCGGTGCCGGGAATCTGTGACCACTCACACTCTCGTTCGGCTCACGATGGGGTTCGGCTTGTGCTGTCGCTCGGTCCGACGAGGCTACCCCGTGGTGTCGTCTTTGCCGTCGTCGAAGCCCGTCTGCTCGGCCAAGAACCTCTCGAACTCGGCACCGAGCTCGTCTCCGCTCGGAAGCGGCTCGTCACCGGCGAGCAGCGTCGACTGCTGTTCCTGCGCTGCGACATAGGTGTCGTACTGGCGCTCGAGCGCCTGCACAACGGACTGAACCTCTTCGTTGCCGGTGATGTGCTCGTTGACCTGTTCCCGCACTCGCGCGGCCGCCTCGCCGAGCGCTGCAAGCGGAAGGTCCAGCTCGGCTGCCTCGCTGACGTTCTCGAGGAGCGTCTCGGCTGCACTCGGGTAATCGGTCTGGGCGAGGTAGTGCGGGACATGCACCGAAAAGCCCATCGATTCATGGCCGTGCTGCGCCATCCGGAGCTCGAGCAGCGAGGAGGCGCTGCCGGGTACCTGCAGATCGCCTGCCCAGCTGTTGCCGTCCTTGACCAGCGATTTGTCACTGGAATGGGCAGTGACTCCGAGTGGGCGCGTATGCGGAATCGCCATCGGGATCGAGCCGAGCCCGATCGTGCGCCGCACTCCCAGTTGATCGGCGAGCAGCCGGACGGCAGTGGTGAACTTCTCCCACCGCAGATCCGGTTCCATCCCCGCCAACAACAGGAAAGGGGTACCGGCGCGGTCCTTGACCGCGTACAGATTGAGCTCGGGCGCATCGTAATCGGAGAAGTGATCGGACTTGAACGTCATCGTCGGACGACGAGAGCGGTAGTCGATCAACTCGTCGACGTCGAACGAGGCCACGAGTTCGGTCTCGAGACTCTCGCGCAGATGAGTCGTCGCAAGCTTCACCGCATGTCCCGCGTCGGAGAATCCTTCCAAGCCGTGCACGAGGACTGGTCCGACACCGTCGTTGGAGAAAATCTGCGGTGCCGGAAACTCCAGCTCGTACATGTTCGACTGTTCGGTCATGGCCGGGCCCCTTTCGGATCGACTCGTCTGTACCTCGGCACGAGATTCGGGTCAGAATACGCCGACCGCCGGCTCGAGCCGTACACGCGCGATCTCGACCGTGGCGAATCCCTCATGGACACAACAACCGATCGACGGCCGTTCATTCCCGGTGGTGGTTCGCGCCGTCTTCGACGGAACTGCGTCAGCGATCGAAGTTGGCCAATGCCCGGATCTTGTTGGTGACGTCCAGCGCGGCGACCTTGTATGCCTCGGACAGGGTCGGGTAGTTGAAAACGGCATCGACCAGATAGTCGACGGTGCCGCCGCAGCCCATGACGGCCTGCCCGATATGCACGAGATCCGTCGCACCCGAACCGAAGATGTGCACGCCGAGAATCGACCGGTCCTCGGTGGAGACCAGCAACTTCAACATCCCGTACGAGTCGCCTGCGATCTGCCCGCGGGCCAGTTCGCGATACCGCGACACCCCGACCTCGTAGGGAACCGAACCCTTCGTCAGATCCACCTCGGTCGCTCCGACGTAGGAGACCTCGGGAATGGAGTAGATGCCGATGGGCTGTAAGTCCGTCAGTTGAGCACTCGACTCGCCGAACGCGTGATACGCCGCGAGCCTGCCCTGATCCATCGATGTCGCGGCGAGCGCCGGGAATCCGATGACATCGCCGACCGCGTAGATGTGATCGACCTTGGTCTGGAAATGCTCGTCGACGAAGATGCGACCTCGCGCGTCGGCCTCGAGACCGGCGTTCTCGAGTTCCAATGCAGTGGTCAAGCCCTGCCGTCCGGCCGAATACATCACGGTTTCCGCTGGAATGCGCTTACCGCTCGCGAGGGTGGTCACCGTGCCGTTCGGTCCGACATCGACCGCCGTGACAGCCTCCCCGAATCGGAATGTCACCGCGAGATCGCGGAGATGGAACTGAAGCGATTCGATGATCTCGCGATCGCAGAAGTCCAACATCGAATCACGCTTCTCGACGACGGTGACCTTCGTGCCGAGGGCCGCGAACATCGAGGCGTACTCGATTCCGATGACCCCCGCCCCGACCACCACCATCGATGCGGGGATGAACTCGAGGTTCAGAATTCCATCGGAGTCGAGTACCCGGTAGTCGTCGAACGCAACGTCCGCGGGACGTGCGGGCGCGGTTCCGGTGGCGATCACCACGTTCTCGGCGGTCACGGTGATGCGCTCGCCCCGGGACTCGTCCTCGACGACGATGGTGTGCGCATCGAGGAACTTGCCGACACCGGTGATGAGTTCGATGCGGTTGCGCAGCAGTTGCGAGCGGACGACCTCGATCTCCTTGCCGATGACGTGCTGGGTGCGCGCCAGCAGATCGGCAGGCGTGATGTCTGCCTTGACTCGGTAGCTGGCCCCGTACAGCTCACGTTGATTCATGCCCGTCAGATAGAGGACGGCCTCACGCAACGTCTTGGAAGGGATGGTGCCGGTGTTGACGCACACCCCGCCGAGCATGTGCCCCTTCTCCACGATCGCCACTCGCTTACCGAGCTTCGCTGCTGCGATGGCGGCCTTCTGGCCACCGGGGCCGGAGCCGATGACCACCAGGTCGTACGCCATGTGTTCGGACATTGCTCATTGGTACCGCTCGCACGCAAAGAACGTGTGTTCGCTCGGTCACAACCTCGTGAACAGAGAACTACCCACCGCGGCACGCATGCAGATGTAGCTACGGTCTGATGCGTTGTGACAGGCTGAACCGCGAACGCATCACACCAGCTTTCAGTGGAGGAACATATGCCGCAACAGGTCCGGGCAGTCGTTGCCAAGAGCAAGGGCGAGCCCGTGTCGATCGAGACGATTACGATTCCGGATCCGGGTCCGAACGATGTGGTGGTCGCGGTTGCGGCGTGCGGGGTGTGTCATACGGATTTGCATTATCGCGAGGGTGGGATCAACGACGAGTTTCCGTTTCTGCTCGGGCACGAGGCGGCGGGCACGGTCGAGTCGGTCGGTGCGGCGGTCACGCATGTGGCGGTCGGTGATGTGGTGGTGTTGAACTGGCGGGCGGTGTGTGGGGAGTGCCGGGCCTGCCGGAAGGGCAGGCCGTGGTATTGCTTCGATACGCACAATGCGTCGAAGAAGATGACCCTCGCGGACGGGACCGAGCTCTCGCCTGCGTTGGGTATCGGCGCGTTCGCGGACAAGACGTTGGTGCACGAGGGCCAGTGCACGAAGGTCGATCCGCAGTCCGATCCGGCGGTGGTCGGGCTGCTCGGATGCGGGGTGATGGCCGGGTTGGGTGCGGCGATGAACACCGGCAACATCTCGCGGGGCG
>NZ_JABFAU010000109.1 GCF_017168335.1 Rhodococcus sp. KRD162
GGCACCCACCCACCGACATCGACCCCCAACGTCGCGGGCTGATCAACCACGCACACCACCCAGAAGAAGTACTGCACCCACCCGACCACCACAACCACCACAACAACAACACCGGGGACGCCGGCGACGAAGAACCACGACAACCCGCGTAACGACCCATACCAACATCAGGGCACAGCCCTGCCTGTCGTCGGTACATGGCAGCCGCCGCACCGGTCGTGCGCGAAAAATAGTAGGGATCTCGAGTCGGTACCTGCGTACAGTGGGCCGATGATGGTTCTCGGGACCGGGACAGCAGCGTTGTCGCCGCCTGTGCACTTCGTGTGGAAAGCGCTGATGCACCCCGATCTACACCCGTTGAACAGAGGGTTCGCCTGGCCGGTGATGTTCGAGGATGCGACGCTACCCCGGATCGTCGAGAGCAGTGAGTTCGACCGCGTCGTCTGGAGCTCGCCGTGGCCGACGATTCCGGATCTCCTGCTGCAGTTCGATTTACGCCCGGACACCCGGCTTCGCTGGACGCTGCTGGCCCACACGCCCGCGCCCGGTCAGCAGACCGTCGAGTGGCTTCGCGATCAAGTCAGCCATCTGGTGAACATCGACCTGCGAAATGCGACTGGATACTGAACTGTCATCGGTTGCCGCCGCTCGGCCCGTGGGGATAGCGCTTGCCGACGGCGAACCAGAGGATCGGTCCGACAATAGGCAGAATCAATGCAACGACCACCCATGCCAGCTTCGCCACGAATCCCAGGAAAGGGTCACGGACGATCGACACGAAAGACATGACGAACAGGGCAAGCGCGACCGCAACGCCAGCAGAAGTCATGTCCCACACGGTAGGTTAGACCTCAGGCAACGAGCGGTCAGCTTCACAACCGACTCGAGCGTGACTTGTTAAGCGTCTCGGCAATGTCGAGATGCACAGGCCATCTCATCACCGGATCATCGTTCAAGGTAGGTCTTCGACGCGAAGGGGGGGTTGGCGATGGACGACAGCAATCCAACTGTGCCGCTTGCATTCGATCTCGCTTGGCTCGCTGTGATCGTGCTATGGCTGGGGTTGGTGGCTATCGCATGGGTGTCGATTCTTCGTAGCAATCAAGCTCGTCGTGGATCAGCATTCTGGTGGTGCCTGCTCGTGTTGCTCTTACCGATCTCCGGTGCGCTGATCTGGTTCGTCGCTCGCCCCCGTAACTCCGGAACCAATCAGCGGACGAGTTCGTAGCGCGCCAGCCACAGTCCCGTCAGTACTTCCTGATCCTCGGTGTGCACGAAGCCGAAAGACTCGTACAGTCGGCGGGCCGGTGCGTTGTCCCGTCCGGTGGCCACCTGCACACGTTGTCCCGCAATCGAATCCAGCATGCCAGTAACCAATGTGCGTCCGATGCCCTGTCGGTGAGCGGGGGGAGCCACCACCAGACGGTCGATCTCGGAATCGGACCACGCTGCAGCACCGAGAATGGCGTCATCCGCCCTCGCGACGATCCAGAGGACCTGTGCAGCGCACAGATCGTCCACCGACTCGTGCAGCAACGGAATTCGGTCGTCGCCGATCAGTCTCGCTTCGACTGCGTACGCACTCTTCTGGATCGCGAGAATTTGATCGGCGAGTGCCCGGTCGGCGGCCGGATGCACGCTGACGACCTCAATAGCGGCCACCCGCAGGCTCTGGCAGGGCGTCCAATGCCCTTAGGTGATCCGGGCTCAGGGTCAGCGAGGCTGCTCCCGCGTTCTCGTCCAGTCGTGAGGTGCGTCGGGTGCCGGGGATCGGGACCACATGCTCGCCCTGCGCCAGGACCCAGGCCAGGGCCACCTGCGCGGGCGTCGCGTCGAGTTCGTTGGCGACGCCGGCGATAGCGTCGACGATCACGAGGTTGGCATCGAGGTTGTCCTGGCTGAAACGCGGCAGGCGAGAGCGGAAATCGTCTGCAGCGGGCGCGGTTGCGCGGAAGTTGCCGGTCAGGAAGCCGCGGCCCAACGGCGAGAACGGCACGAATGCCGCACCGTTGTCCTGCGTCCACTTCAGCGATGTGGCGAGGTGATCACGCGTCCACAGGGACAACTCCGACTGCACCGCCGAAATCGGATGCACCTGCTGGGCGCGATCGAGTTGCTCGACGGTGAACTCCGAAACACCGAGTGCAACTACCTTTCCGGCCTGCACCGCCTCGGCCATCGCGCCGATGCTGTCTTCGACGGGGACCTCGGGATCGGGACGGTGCAGGTAGTACAGATCGAGGTGGTCCACGCCCAGCCGACGCAGTGAGTCGTCGATCGCGGACCGAAGATGTTCGGGCTTGCCGTTCGGGCCCGAAATGACCGGCTCGCCCGCATCGCCGACATGGGAAACGAGTCCGCCCTTGCTCGCGAGAACTACCTCGTCACGGCGACTGCCGATGGCTGCACCGACGACCTCCTCGTTGGTGAAGGGGCCGTACACATCGGCGGTGTCTATGAAATTCACGCCCAGGTCGAGGGCGTGGCCGATGACGCGATCGGGGCTCTCCGTCTGCTCGTCGGCCTTGTAGGCCCAGGTCATGCCCATACAACCGAGGCCGATGGCACCCACTTCAGGGCCGTCGTTCCACAGGATGCGTGTCGGTATCGTGCGTGCGCTCATGGACCCGACGATAGAGAAGGAAATGCGTTGTCGCTCGGACACGCCGCGCGACTAGCATCGCCGCATGGCACTTCCACACTCGAAGGTGTATTTCGGAGATCGTTTGGTCGATGCGCAGGACGCGACGCTCGGAGTGGCCACCTCGGCCGTTCTGTACGGGCTCAGTGTCTACACGGTGTTCCCTGTGCGCGTCGACGGCGAACGCCGCACAGCGTTCCGGTTGCTCGATCACTACCAGCGGCTCGTCGAATCCTGCAAGATCATCGGTATCGACACGTTCGCATCACAGTGGACGTTCGAGCGGTTCGTGCAGGCGACCCACGACGTCGTTGCCGCCAATGCCCCGAAAACCGAGGTGTACGTTCGAGCCACCGTCCATGTCGACGAGTCGATCCCGGGAACGCGGGTACGTGGCCTGCACACCACGGTGTCGATCTTCCTGTACGACGCGAATCCTATTGTGCCACAGGACGGGATGCGGCTGAAGACGAGTGTGTGGCGGCGAATTCCCGACAATGCGATTCCATCTCGCGCCAAGGTGAACGGTGCGTACGTCAATTCCGTTCTGGCCAAACAAGATGCGATAGACAGCGGATTCGACGACTGCATCTTTCTCGACATCAACGGCCACGTCTGTGAATTCAGTGCGGCAAACATCTTCCTGGCGAGAAACGGAGTGCTCGTCACCCCGGATGTCACCAGTGACATCCTCGACGGCATCAACCGTCGGACTATTCTGACGCTGGCGCGCGAGGAGGGGCTCACGGTCGCCGAACGTACCGTCGACCTCACCGAGCTGTACATCGCCGACGAGGTGTTCGTGTGCGGAACCTCGGCCGGAGTGGCTCCTGTGTACGAAATCGACGGCCGTGCAATAGGAACCAAGGAAACCGGACCGGTGACGCTGACCTTACGCAAGCGCCACCAAGCGGCGCTCACCAGTGACGAGGTGCACGGATGGGTGAGCGAGCTGTAAGAGCTACTCGGGGCAGGTCGATTCGAGTCCGGTGATGAGCGCTGCGCTGGCGTACTCGTACAGGGGATCGGTGGCCGGGTCGGCTGCAGTCGAGGTCCACGTCAGCGCGACTTGACGCTGCCCGTCCGGGCTCGCGAACGCGAGTGTGCTGTAACCGAAGCCGTTGCCACGCTGCCCGAAGACGAGCTCGCCGGAGCCGGGATTTCAGGCATCCCCGCCCAACAGCAGCCCCAGCCCGTAGCC
>NZ_JABFAU010000012.1:0-34576 GCF_017168335.1 Rhodococcus sp. KRD162
GTTCTACTGCGGTCCCACGGGTTTCGGGCAGGCCCGAACACCGTCGGCTCGGTGATTCCCTTGGCACCGAACTCCGGGGTGTTGGTCTTGCCGAAGATGACCAGGCCTGCGTCGAGCCAGCGTTGCACCACCGTGGCGTGCTCGGGCATCGGCAGCTGCGTCAAAGATCGGGAACCGCTCGCAGTGGGGAGCCCCGCGTAGTCCTGCGAAAGATCCTTGATCAGAAACGGCACGCCCGCGAACGGGCCGTCGAGCGTGTCCATCACACGCGCGTCGGCCTGCTCCGGCATGAGACGGACAATGGAGTTGAGCGACGGATCGATCGCCGCGGCGCGCGTCAGGGCGCAGTCGAGCAACTCACGCGGAGTGACCTCTCCTTCGGAGACCAGTTCGGCCAGGCCGAGTCCGTCGTACTTCCGATACTCGTCTATACGCATGGGCTCACACTAGTGCGGCGGCCGTGGGCTGCCGAGAGATTCGACCGAACTCCAAACCGTGAATGCCTTGTGAGCGCATTTCGTGGCCGACGGCGAGAGCGGGCGGTGCACGGGTCAGAATCCGATGGGCAAACCGGCGTAGTTCTCCGCCAACCCCATCGCACCCGCTTCACTCGATGCCACCCATTTCAGTTGCGAGAGCTGCAGTTGCGCATCGAAGGGGTCGGCTCCTGTGTGCAGCATGGTCGTCATCCACCAGGAGAAGTGAGTACAGCGCCACACGCGGCGCAGAGCGGTGTCGCTGTAGTGCTCCGCCAACTCGGTTCGCTTCCCCTGCAACAGTTGCGTCAACGCCGGCGCCAGGAGTGCGACGTCGGCAACCGCGAGGTTGAGGCCCTTCGCGCCCGTGGGCGGAACGATATGCGCGGCATCTCCTGCGAGAAAGAGATTGCCGTGCCGCATCGGGGTTTGCACATAGCTGCGCATCGGCAACACACTCTTGTCGGTGATCGGTCCCGGACGCAGCTCCCAGCCGTCCTGGCCGTGACCGAGCCTGACCGCCAACGCATCCCAGATTCGGTCGTCGGACCAGGCCCCGATATCGGTGTTGTTGGGAACTTGCAGATACAGCCGGCTGACCGTCGACGATCGCATCGAATGCATCGCGAATCCGTCCTGGTGCCAGGCGTAGATCAACTCGTCCGTCGAGGGTGCAACGTCGGCAAGCACGCCCAGCCAGGAGTACGGATAGACCCGCTCCCAGGTGTTACGGACGGCATCGGGCATGGCAGCCCGGCTCGGCCCGAAGGACCCGTCGCACCCGGCGATCACGGCGGCGTCGATGCGCGTCGGGGTTCCCGACGCGTCGGTGAAGGTGACGTACGGCGCGTCGGATTCGACGTCGTGCAGCGCGGTGTCGGACACGCCGTAGTAGAACTGCTGGCCGGCGCGCTCGCGCGCCGCCACGAGATCCTTGGTGACCTCGGTTTGGCCGTAGACCCATACGCTGCGGTCCACGAGGCTGCGAAAGTCGATGTGGTGTCGCTCGTGCGGCCACTGGAGATAGATCCCGCGGTGCTCGTGGCCCTCGCGATGCAGCCGCTGACCGAGCCCGTGTTCGTCGAGCAATCGAACAGTGGAGTGTTCGAGAATTCCGGCGCGGATTCGCGAGAGCACGTAGTCCTGTGTGCGTGATTCGATCACGATGGTGTCGATGCCCTGCTCGCCTAGTAGATGTGAGAGCAGCAAGCCCGCGGGCCCTGCACCGCTGATGGCGACCTGTGTACGCATGAGTCGAGTAGATCGCGCGAGTGGTGACCGAGCAAGAGTGCGTTTCCACTCAGTGAAAACTGCCCTTACGAAGTGACCGCTCGATCCCCTGGGCGGCAACCTGGAGCGCTGCCACCAGTCTGGTTCGATCGCGGCCGAAGCTCGGCACCACTATTCCCAAGGCGGCCAACACATGTGCGTCGCCACCACGGATCGGAACGGCCACCGAACACGCCCCGAGGGTCATCTCCTCGACGGTCTGCGCATACCCCTCACGGTGGACCCGACGAAGTTCGTTCTCCAACTTCCCCGGATGGGTCACCGTGTACGGGGTGATACGAGTCAGAGATCGCAGGACCCGATCGTGCACCTCCCGCGGCGCGTACGCCAACAGCACCTTTCCGACTCCGGTGGCATGCAATGGCAGGCGAGCACCGACGCGGCTGACCGCAGGCACCGAAGCGTGCCCGGCCAACCGATCGAGATAGAGCACCTCGTCGCCGTCCCGGATCGCGAGATGGACCGTTGCGAGCGTCGCACCGTAGATGTCGTGCAGAAAAGGCGACGCAACAGTGCGCAGATCGGACTGATCCGGTGCCAACAATCCCAGCTTCCACAGTCGGCGGCCCACCATGTACCGACCGTCCTCGGCGCGAACCAACGCACCCCAGGCGACCAGTTCGCGAACCAGTCGATGGGCGGTGGCGATGGGCAGTCCCGCACCGTCGGCCAGTTGGGTCAACGTCAAGGCAGGCACCTTCTCGTCGAACACACCGAGCAACGCCAGCAGCCGCGCAGCAACCGAGACTCCGGGATCGCGCGCATTACCAGCCATCGGAACGACGATAGTTGCCCCGCTCTGGTCGATGCGGGCCGTACGCGTCGAGACGGTCGATCACCCCGCAGTCGGGGCACCGCGCCTCCGGTTTCGAGGAGTACTCACCCCCGTTCGGCTCGGGCTACGCGCTCTCGTCCCCCACACTCGGGATGTCGCTCATCGGCGGCAGCGGCCGCGAGCACAGGTCCTGGGCGTCGCTGTCGGACATTCCCAGTGCAAGCAGCACGGTGTACGCCATCCGGTCCACGGACTCGGCGTCGTCGCGATCGGGTTGCTCGAGTAGCAGCTTGCCCAGGCCGAGGAGCGCACCCGCCACGAGGGTGAGCGAGAGTTGAATGTCCTGGACTCGGAAGTATCCTGCTTTGACTCCGGCATGGATGTCTCTCGCCGCACGGGGGCCGAGACCATGCTGCGAAGTGACCAGCTCGGGTCCGGAATGAATGAGCACTCGGCTCATCTCCGGTTGCAGACGGAAGAGTCGGCCGGAGATACGGAACGATCGAGTGAATGTCTCCGTTGGATCGGCCGCAGCGTCGGTGAGCGAATCCAGATAGTTTCCGAGCCGCTCCAGAGCACCGTCGACCGCAGCCTGAAACAACTGATCGCGACTGGCGAAGTGGTTGTAGAAGGAACCCATCCCGACATCGGCAGCCTGGGTGATCTCCGCGATCGGTGCATTCAGCTCGCCCCGAGCGATGAGGCCTTGCGCCGCGGCAATCAGCGCATTACGGGTGCGCGCCTTGCGCCGCTCGAGGCGATTCTGGGTCTCCATCATGGTGCCTATCTCTGTCTACGCTGGTCTACCCACTGACCTTTCCTCACAGCTGACGAATTTGTCAACGCCCTTGACTGACGCTGCAGTCATAGATGACGATATAGTCAACAACGAGGAGGGCTGATGGGACACGAGGTCGACGGCCACAAGAACATGCACGTGGATCAGGGTGCGCTTCCGGGCGAACACCCGGGGAAGGCCACCGACCCGATCATCAAGGTGCGCGACATCGCCTGGCTCGAGTTCCGCAAACCCGACCTGGCCAAGGCCGAGGCATTCGCCGTGGCGTTCGGATTCACCGTCTCACTGCGCACGTCCGAGGAAATCCACCTTCGCGGCACGCACATCGGCTCACCGTGCGTGATCATCCGACGCGGAAAGCGAACCCGTTTCGTCGGTGCAGCGTTCGCAGCTGCCGAGGATGCCGACGTCGTCCGGCTCGCCGAGGCCACCGACCAGCACGTGCACCGACTGCCGGACACTTTGGGCGGCATCGCCGTCACGCTGACCGATCCGAGCGGGCAGCCTGTTCAGATCGTCTCCGGATACACCGAACATCCCGAACTTCCGGGCCAGGACGCACACACCTACAACTTCGGTGATCCACGCAACCGGATCAATGCCACTCAGCGTCCACCACATCAGCCTGCACTGATACAACGACTCGGGCATGTGGTGCTGCAGCGAGTGGACTACCTGGAGAACCTGAACTGGTACCTGCATCACCTGGGACTGATCGTCAGCGATTTCCTCTACTACGACGGGCAACGCGATCGAGGCCCGGTGATGAGCTTCATCCGCTGCGATCGCGGCAGCATCCCGTCCGATCATCACACGCTCGCCATGACTCTCGGCCCGTCGGATCGGTACGTGCACTCGGCTTATCAGGTGACCGATCTCGATGCCATCGCCGCCGGCGGCGAATTCCTCACCGAGCGCGGCTACAAGCATTCGTGGGGCATCGGCAGGCACATCCAGGGCAGCCAGCTCTTCGACTACTGGCGTGATCCCGACGGGTTCCTGGTAGAGCATTTCAGCGACGGCGACATGTTCGACAGTTCCCTCGAACCTGGATGGGCACCGATGACTGCGTCGGGCCTCGCGCAGTGGGGCCCGCCCGCGTCCAAGGACTTTCTCGGAATTGCGCCGAGCAGAGCCTCTCTGCACGAGCTGAAATCGATCCTCTCCTCGCTACGCAACGACAACGAATTCGACACCGAACGCCTTCGCGGCCTGATGAAAGTAGCTTCCTCATGAGCATCGCCGTATTACGCACCGCCGACGCCTGGTGGGTCGAGACCCCGGCCGGAGCGTCACGCATCGACACTTCGGCAACCACCACTGCCGAACTCCTCGCCGATCGCACCGCCGTGGACGCCGCGCGCGCAGGCACCGATGTCGTTGCCGTGGAGACACTCTCGCTCGTCTCCCCCGTCACAGCACCGTGCCGCGTGATGGCGAACATGACCAATTACGTCTCACACGTCAAGGATTCGGGTATGAACCCCGAGACGGTGCCGCTGACGTTCTTCCGGAAGACCTCGGGTTCGATCAGCGGCCCCACCGACGATGTCGTCAAGCCGCCACACGTGCAACTTCTCGACTACGAGATCGAGATCGGTTTGGTGTTCGGGAAGACCCTGACCGTCGGCACGAAGATCGATGCGGGCACTGTGGCCGAGTGCGTCGCCGGGCTCGTGATCACCAATGATGTCTCGGCCCGCGATGTCCAGTTGCCGAAAACTCAATTCTACGAGGGTAAGTCATATCCCACGTTCACGCCCGTCGGACCACGACTGGTGCTGCTCGAACCCGGTGAGTTCGACCGGTTCGGCGAGCTGACTCTCACTCTGCGTGTCAACGGTGATGTGCGACAGGACAGTACGGTCGAGGACATGATCTATCGGCCGGTCGAGTCGCTCGCGGCGCTGAGCAAGTTCCAGCGGATCGACCCGGGCGACCTGCTGCTCACCGGCACACCGGGCGGCACCGCGCTGAAGGCCCCGGCCAAGCCGATCGAAATGATCGGCGCGCTGGTTCCGCCGTCGGTCAAATGGAAGGTGTTCTTCAAGAAGCAGGCCAACAATCCCGCGTTTCTGCAGGACGGTGACGTGCTCGAATTGGCCTGTTCGACTCCCGACGGTGCCCTCGATCTGGGGGTCCAACGCACTCGGGTCTCCTACCGATGACCGCACGCACGTCCGACGGTGCACACCATCGGGTGGTGATTGTCGGATCCGGTCCCACGGGCATGACAGCCGCTCTGCTACTGGCGCAGTACGGCGTCCCCTGCTTGGTGCTCGATCGTTGGGACGAGGTCTATCCGCAGCCCCGCGCAGTACATCTCGACGACGAGGTGTATCGAGTTCTTCACGACATCGGTGTGGCAGAGGACTTCGCCGCCATCTCACGTCCGGGGCGCGGTTTGCGTTTGTGCGCAAAGGATCTGAGAACCCTGGCCGAGTTCGAGCGAGATCCCGACGACAGACCACACGGCTATCCCCAGGCGAACATGTTCGACCAGCCGGACCTCGAGCGACTCATGCGCACACACATCTCCCGGTACGACACGATCGAGATGCGCGGCGGTTGCGAGATCACCGATGTGCAGAACCTGAAAGATTCTGTCCGGGTGCGGTACACCTCCACCGAGGACGGAACCCCCCATTGGGTGACTGCGGACTACGTGCTGGGTTGCGACGGTGCCAACAGCATCGTGCGCCGGTCCATCGGGTCGAAGATGGAGGATCTCGGTTTCGCGCAACGATGGTTGGTGATCGATATCGCGACCGACGCAGACCTCGACCAGTGGGACGGCGTCCACCAGGTGTGCGACTCGGAGCGATCCGCCACGTACATGCGGATCGGCCGCAGTCGCTACCGTTGGGAATTTCGCCTCCTCGACGGCGAGACGCTCGACGAGTTCGAGGACCTCGGGGCCATCCGGCCGCTGATCGCACCCTGGTTGCGCTCTGCCGGCGAGCCGGACATGGAATTGATTCGCGCCGCCGAGTACACATTTCGAGCACAGGTCGCGAGTTCCTGGCGGGACCGACGTGTGTTCCTCCTCGGCGACGCGGCGCACCTGACTCCACCGTTCATCGGACAGGGCATGGGTGCGGGCCTGCGTGACGCGTGCAATCTCGTCTGGAAGATCGTCGGCGCCCTCGACGGCCATGTTTCCGATTCCTCGCTCGACAGCTACGAGATCGAGCGAAAGACGCACGCCAAAAACATGATTCGGATGGCCATCGCGATGGGTTGGGCGATGACGGGAGGCAGCAGACTGACCGCGATCATGCGGAGCAACCTCGCACCTGCGCTCGGTCGTCTCCCGGTGGTCGGGTCCAAGGTGTCCGACAGCGCCACTCCGGCACTCACGCGTTCGGACTTCGTCCAGCGATCCATCACCACGATCGGCTCGCTAGTCGGGGGAATGTGCCCGAACAGCATTCTGGACAACGGAACTCGCATCGACAGTGTCGCGCCGGGACAGTTCCTGTTCCTCTCGACCACGCCGCTGACCGTCGAACAACGGCGCGAGGTCGATCGCCGCGGCGCCTGCATCGTCGAGGTCGCGGCATCCTCCGAACTCGGCCTGTGGCTGCGACGTGGCCGGGCGGTGGCGGCGATCGTGCGGCCGGACCGCACCGTCATGGCGTCAGGCAGGTCGGTACCGGCCTTGCACACCCGGGTTCCGAGCACGACGCTCCGGCGCATCGACCGACCGACGCGCACGGCTCCACACACTGCCCCGAAGACCGTAAACACACGAACGAAGAGGCGTAGATGAACACCGCACTTGTCACCGGTGCCACATCCGGTATCGGCCGGGCCGTGGCCGAATTGCTGCTCGCTCACGGCTATCACGTCATCGGAACGAGTCGCAGCCGTTCCACGGTGACCGACCCGATCCCCGGGGTCGAGTACCGAGATCTCGATCTGACCGATCCGGCGTCGATTCGCGCGTTCGTCGACGAGCTCGACGACGTGGAAGTCGATGTGCTGATCAACAACGCAGGCGAAAGTCAGTGCGGGCCGATCGAAGAACTGCCCATCGAGGCGATTACCCGACTGTTCCAGCTCAACGTGTTCGGTGCAGTCGAGCTCACGCAGGCCGTGCTGCCGGGAATGCGGGAACGCCGTCGAGGCAAGATCATCAATATCGGCTCGATGCTGGCCAGCTTTCCACTGGCATATCGTTCGTCCTATGCCGCGACGAAGGCAGCGATCAAAGGGTTCTCGACAGCTGCCCGATACGAACTGAAGCCGTTCGGCATCGACGTCACCACCGTCGAACCCGGCTCGATCGACACCGGCCTCTCGGCTCGTCGCACCAAGTACTGCGGCCCGCACTCCCCCTACCGTCGCGATTTCACCACGGTGATCGCCACACTCGACGCCAAAGAAGCGCAGGGCATTTCGGCCGAGACCGTCGCCAAGACGGTATTGAAGGCGGTCGAGGACAGTAAGACCCTCCCGATCTACGCCGTCGGCAGCAATGCGCCCGCCGTTTTCCTCGCCCAGAGATTGCTGCCGCGTACCGTGCTCGAGAAGTTCACCGCCCGCGCATACGGACTACCCAGCGCGCGTCCAGTGGGCTAGCGCAGCAGCTTCTCGACGAATGGGATGGTGTCGGCCACCGACGCGACGAGCGCTCCGCTGTGGTCGGCATCATAGGTGCGGAACGTCACCGGCTGGCCGTTCGCGGTGAGTCTGGCGACGTAGGCCGCGGTGGTCGGGAACGGAACATCGATGTCTCGCAGACCGTGGCCCATGAAGAAAGGCTTGTCGAAACCGGCCTCGGGCATCGCCATGTAGTCGTCGAGCACAGCAGTGAAGTTCGGCAGGCTGGTCAGCGGTGCGGTGAAGAAATCGCCGACCGCCACGCCGTCGAGTTCGGCCTCGAAATCAGCGACGCAGGTCGTCTCGGCACGCGCCGCATACTTCTGCCCGATGGGGGTCAGGATACTGTCCAACCCCAGCTCCGGATGCGAATAGCGAAGCGCAGCAATGATGTACGCGACGTAGGAGGTCAACCCGGCAGGCAGCACGACCGGTGGTACACCCGGCCCGCCGATCGAGATGAGCTTCTCGATGTATGCGGGAGTTCCGGTTCCGACGGCGCCGCGATAGTCCAGATCCGGTCCGCCGAATTCCGTCGCGTAGCGAGCGGTGTAGATCGCCGCGCCGCCGCCCTGCGACTGTCCCACTGCCACCCAGGATTTCGCCAGCTCCGGGGAGTAATTGCGGCCTGCCTTGACCATGTCGACGACGTTGTGCGCTGTGGTCCGGCCGTCGAGATATGCCTGCAATCCGGGCGTGCCGAGGCCGGCGTAGTCACTGGCCACGACGGCGAATCCCTGCGCGATCCAGTTCGCGAGATACGGCAGATCTCGCTCGGGCAGGGCTGGTCCCACGACCGACGGTGCGCACGAGTCGTCCAACCCGGACGTACCGTGTGCCCACGAGACCACCGGCCAACCTCCCTCCGGCGCAGTGCCCTGGGGGAGAAAGACGGTGCCGGTGCTGAGCGCCTTGTCACCGAAGGTGTCGGTGGTGACGTAGGTGAGCACGGTGGCGGCGGACGAGCCTGGAATCCACAGTTCCGGTGGCAGGTCGCGAGTGGAGACGACGTCGCCGAGTTCGTGTGTGATCGCAGGTGCAGCCCCCGCTGGGGCGGCGAGCAAGATCGAGCACGACGCGAGTGCGGCGACGACGAGGGCACCTGTTCGACGACGTGTCTTCATCTGCGCTCCTGTGTTTCGGTCGACTGCGCCTCCACGTTCGTGGGTGCGCGCCACTTCGTAGTACACGATCACGCCGAAGCAGACAACGAGGCAGGTGCAGACGGCGAGTCGACCGGCGAGGCGAATTGTGGACACTCAGGTCAGTGGTTCACGAGGAGAAACCCAACGCCCCCAGCGCCATTGCCCGCAGCACCGGACGAGCACTTCGTGACGGACTGCGCCCGGCGCTGTACGGGGTGGAGTTGATCAGCCCGAATACCGCGTGCGCTGTCGTGCGGGCATCGGACTCGGTCAGTTCCGAATCGACGGCACAGAGCACCTGGACCCATAGTTCCACGTACTCGCGTTGCATTCGGCGCACCTTGCGCTGCGCCGCCTCGGGCAGACTCTGCAGATCGCGATCTTGAATGCGAATGAATGCCGGAGTCTCGAAGGCGAAGTCGAGATGGAAATCAACCAGGGCATGCACCGTATGCGCATCCACCGCTGCGGATCCGACGACCTCGCGACCGCCGTCGAGGAGATACTCCGAGATCCCGACCATCAGTTCCACGAGCACCGCGTCCTTGTTCGGGAAGTGGCGATAGACGGCCGGACCGCTGACGCCGACGGCCGCGCCCAGATCCTCTAGCCGCACCGAGGCGAACCCGCGTTCTGCGAACAATGTCGCAGCGGCGTCGAGCAACTGCTGTCGACGCTGCGCCTTGCGTTGTTCACGCACGGTGACCGGCTTGGCTTCCAACTCCTGCACCCCCTCGACCCTGGACACTCAGTTAATCGTAGTTTACTATCGTGTCAGTTATCAATCATTAACTGAACTCGGGTGACACCGGCGTCCGACCCCCTAAGGCGTGCATCTCATGGCGATCGATACTGCTGCCAATCGTGCAGATCACGAGCTTCTCATCGGCGAACTTGCCGACCGGCTCGCTGCCGCCGCCCTAGGCGGTAGCGCGAAGTCTCGCGAACGGCACATCGCCCGCGGCAAGCTACTTCCCCGCGACCGCGTCGACGAGTTGCTCGATCCCGGTAGCCCGTTCCTCGAGATTGCACCCTTGGCCGCCAACGGTCTCTACGACGACGAATGCCCCGGTGCCGGCGTCATTGCCGGCATCGGCCGGGTCTCGGGCCGCGAGTGTGTGATCATCGCCAACGACGCCACGGTCAAGGGCGGCACCTACTACCCGATGACGGTCAAGAAGCATCTCCGGGCTCAGGAAATCGCCCTGCAGAACACGCTGCCGTGCATCTATCTGGTCGACTCCGGCGGCGCCTTCCTCCCGCGTCAGGACGAGGTGTTTCCCGACCGCGATCACTTCGGTCGCATCTTCTTCAACCAAGCGACCATGAGCGCCAAGGGTATTGCGCAGATCGCCGCGGTCATGGGCTCGTGCACCGCGGGCGGCGCCTACGTGCCGGCAATGAGCGACGAGGCAATCATCGTCAAGAACCAGGGCACCATCTTCCTCGGCGGCCCGCCGCTGGTGAAGGCCGCCACCGGAGAGGTCGTCACCGCCGAAGAACTCGGCGGCGGCGATCTGCACTCGAAGATCTCCGGCGTGACCGACCATCTGGCGGACGACGATCGAGACGCCCTGCAGCGCGTGCGCCGCATCGTCTCCACCCTCGGGCCTCGCACCCCACGGCCGTGGGATGTCGCCACCACCCGAGCGCCCATCGCCGACCAGTCCGAGATCTACGACGTCGTGCCCACCGACCCTCGCACCCCGTACGACGTGCGCGAGGTGATCACCCGGATAGTCGATGCAGGCGAGTTCGACGAGTTCAAGGCCGAATACGGCAAGACACTCGTCACCGGCTTCGCCCACCTCCACGGCCACCCCGTCGGGATCATCGCCAACAACGGTGTTTTGTTCGCCGAATCTGCCATGAAGGGCGCACATTTCATCGAACTGTGCGACAAACGCAGCATCCCGCTGGTGTTCCTGCAGAACATCACCGGCTTCATGGTCGGTCGCGACTACGAGGCCGGTGGCATCGCCAAGCACGGCGCGAAAATGGTCACGGCAGTGGCGTGCGCGCGCGTCCCCAAGATCACCGTCGTCATCGGCGGTTCCTACGGCGCGGGCAACTACTCGATGTGCGGCAGGGCCTACTCGCCGCGCTTTCTGTTCATGTGGCCCAACGCCCGTATCTCGGTGATGGGCGGCGAGCAGGCAGCATCGGTGCTCGCCACGGTGCGTAGCGACCAACTCGACGCTGCGGGGCAGCCGTGGAGCGACGAGGACCAGGAGTCGTTCAAGGACCCGATCCGCGATCAGTACGAGAGCCAGGGCAACCCCTACTATTCGACGGCCCGGCTGTGGGACGACGGCATCATCGACCCGGCCGACACCAGGCACGTTCTGGCGCTGGCACTGTCGGCGTGCGCCAACGCGCCACTCGAGCCGGTCTCCTACGGCGTCTTCCGGATGTGAGAGGCACGACCACGATGATCGACACCATTCTGATCGCCAACCGCGGAGAGATCGCCGTGCGCGTGACACGAACGTTGCGTCGCATGGGAATTCGTACCGTCGCCGTCTACAGCGACGCGGATGTCGACGCCAGGCACGTGCGAGAAGCCGACACCGCAGTGCGGCTCGGACCTGCCAATGCTCTCGAGAGCTACCTCGACATCGGCAAGGTGATCGCCGCCGCGAAAGCCACCGGAGCACAGGCCGTTCATCCCGGTTATGGATTCCTGTCCGAGAACGCCGAGTTCGCAACAGCCTGCGCTGCGGCGGGAATCGCATTCCTCGGCCCGCCGGCCAAGGCCATCGAGGTGATGGGCGACAAGATCGCCGCCAAAGCCGCCGTCAGCGCGTTCGGCGTCCCCGTCGTACCCGGAATTTCCAGACCGGGACTCTCCGACGACGACTTGATCGCCGGCGCACCGGAAGTCGGATTCCCCGTACTGGTCAAACCGTCTGCTGGCGGCGGCGGTAAAGGGATGCGGTTGGTCGAACGTTCCGAGGATCTTCCCGCGGCACTGACCAGCGCCCGCCGGGAAGCTGCGTCGTCGTTCGGCGACGACACTCTGTTCCTGGAACGATTCGTGTTGCGACCCCGTCACATCGAGGTTCAGATCCTCGCCGACGGGCACGGCAATGTCATCCACCTGGGCGAGCGTGAATGCAGTCTGCAGCGGCGGCATCAGAAGGTCATCGAAGAAGCACCGTCGCCGCTGCTCGATGCGCAGACGCGGGCACGCATCGGCGAAGCCGCCTGTGACACCGCTAGAAGCGTGGACTACTCCGGTGCGGGCACAGTCGAATTCATCGTCTCGGCCGATCAACCCGATGAATTCTTCTTCATGGAGATGAACACTCGCCTGCAGGTCGAGCATCCGGTGACCGAGATGGTCACCGGACTCGACCTCGTCGAATGGCAGGTCCGGGTGGCAGCAGGCGAGATGTTGACGATCACCCAGGACGACATCACCCTCACCGGTCACGCCATCGAGGCGCGGATCTACGCCGAGGATCCCGGCCGCGGCTTTCTCCCTACCGGCGGCACCGTCGTGGGGCTTCGGGAACCCACCGGCACCGGCATCCGCGTCGATTCCGGACTGGCCGTCGGAAGCGAGGTGGGCAGCAACTACGACCCGATGCTCGCCAAGGTGATCGCGCACGGACCCGATCGCGCGACCGCACTGCGCAGCCTCGATCGGGCGCTGGCCGACACCGCGGTGCTCGGGGTCGTCACCAACATCGAATTCGCTCGCTTCCTGCTCGCCGACAACGACGTTCGTGCCGGCAAACTCGACACCGGCCTGCTCGACCGCCGCGTCGAGGACTTCGAAGCCGCCGAGGCGAGCGACGAGATGCTCGTCGCCGCGACGGCCATTGCCTGGCTCGACGCATGGCAGGCGGCGGGACAAGATATTTGGAGCGCACCCTCGGGCTGGCGAGTGGGAACGCACGCCCCGTTCCAGCGTCGCCTCGCCTCCGGAGGCCGGACGGCCCACGTGGCCATCACCGGCCGCCTCGATGCGGCCACCGTCGTCGTCGACGATGGGACGCCGCGCACGCTCCGAGCCGTGGCCACCGAAGACTCGGTGGATCTGGTGCTCGACGATCGACGCGAGGCGATGACCTTCGCCCGGAGCGGCTCGGCCACCTGGGTTTCCAGCGCCGAGGGCACCTGGCGTATCGATCGGATCGCCGAAGCCGGTGTCCGCGAGGACGACGCGCACTCCGGTGACGCCGAAATAGTCTCGCCGATGCCGGGTTCGATCATCGCGATCGGAGCCACCACAGGTAGCGCCGTCACCGCAGGCACGGCCATCGTCGTCGTCGAGGCGATGAAGATGGAACACACCTTGACCACCCCGATCGACGGCACCGTCGAACTGAGTGTCGCAGTGGGGGATCAGGTCCGCGTCGACCAGGTCCTCGCCCGAATCGTTCCCACCGATACCGAACAGGATCACTCATGACCGATCATCTGTCATCTGCGAATCTGCCCGACGAGTACCAGCAGCTGGTCGAGTCCGTGGCCGATTTCACTCGCACGGTCGTCGCACCGGTCTCGGCGAAACACGATGCCGAACATTCCTTTCCGTACGAGGTCGTGAAGGGGATGGCCGAGATGGGCCTGTTCGGTCTGCCGTTCCCCGAGGAGTACGGCGGCATGGGAGGCGACTACTTCGCGCTGTGCCTGGCGCTCGAGGAGCTCGGCAAAGTCGACCAGAGCGTCGCGATGACGCTCGAAGCCGGCGTCTCCCTCGGAGCCATGCCGGTGTACCGCTTCGGCAACGACGCCCAGAAGCAGCAGTGGCTGCCCAAGCTGACGGCGGGTAAGGCCCTGGCCGCGTTCGGCCTGACCGAGCCCGGTGCCGGTAGCGATGCGGGTGGCACGAAAACTACCGCTACGCGCGACGGCGGCGACTGGATCATCAACGGCAGCAAACAGTTCATCACCAACTCCGGCACCGATATCACCGAACTCGTCACCGTCACCGCGGTGACAGGCGTCGACGAAGCGACCGGACGCAAGCAGATCTCGTCGATTCTCGTTCCCACGAACACCCCTGGCTTCGTCGCGGAACCGGCGTACAACAAGGTCGGCTGGAACGCATCCGATACCCACCCACTCAGCTTCACCGATGTACGCGTGCCACAGGAGAATTTGCTCGGAGAGCAGGGCCGCGGGTACGCGAACTTCCTGCACATCCTCGACGAGGGCCGGATCGCGATCGCTGCCGTGTCGGTCGGGGCCGCGCAGGGCTGCGTCGACGAAAGCGTGAAGTACGCCAAGGAGCGCGAGGCCTTCGGTGCCCCGATTGCCCGCAATCAGGCCATCGCGTTCAAGATCGCCCGCATGGAAGCCCGCGCACACACTGCTCGAACCGCCTACTACGACGCGGCGGCACTGATGTTGGCGGGCAAACCGTTCAAGAAGGCAGCCTCGATCGCCAAGCTCATCGCCTCCGAGGCGGCGATGGACAACGCGCGCGATGCCACGCAGATCCACGGTGGATACGGGTTCATGAACGACTACGTCGTCGCCCGGCACTACCGAGACAGCAAGATCCTCGAGATCGGCGAGGGCACCACCGAGGTTCAGCTGATGCTGATCGCGAGGAGCCTGGGACTATGAGCGACAAACGAATTCGCCAACGCGGCCTGTGGTTCGAGGAGATGGAACTCGGCACGGTGTACGAGCACCGCCCCGGGCGCACCATCACCGAGGCCGACAACACCCTGTTCACCACCCAGACGATGAACACTCAGGCCCTTCACCTCGACGCGGCATACAGCGAGACAACGCCTTTCGGTCAGCGACTGGTCAATTCCATGTTCACGGTCTCCACGCTCGTCGGGCTGTCGGTGACGCAGTTGACCCAGGGCACCATCGTCGCCAATCTCGGCTTCTCCGAGGTGTCGTTCCCCAAGCCGCTGTTCCACGGCGACACGCTGTACGCGGAAACGGTGATCTCGGACAAGCGCGAGTCGAAATCGCGGCCCGGCGAAGGCATTGTCACGTTCACCCATACCGGACGGAACCAGCACGGCGACGTCGTCGCCATCGCCGTCCGCAAGACGCTCGTCCGGATGCAACCCCCGGAGGAGGCGTCGTGAATTGGGTTCCGCCGGGACCGGCGTGGCTGTTCTGCCCGGCCGATCGTCCCGAGCGGTACGAGAAGGCCGCAGCCCGAGCAGATGTGGTCATCCTCGACCTCGAAGATGCCGTGGGTGCCGCGGACAAGGCTGCGGCCCGCGAGTCCGTGATCGCTACCCGGCTGGATCCGTCGCGCACCATCGTTCGGGTCAATGCGCACGGCACCGACGACCAGGTGGCAGACCTCGAGGCGCTGGAGCAGACCGAGTACACGACCGTCATGCTGCCCAAATGCGAATCGGCCGAACAGATTACCGCTCTGGTCCGATGGAACGTCGTCGCTCTGATCGAGTCCCCGCTCGGGGCGATGACGGTGTTCGAGGCACTCGCCGCCGACAACGCCATCGGTGCCATGTGGGGTGCCGAGGACCTCGTTGCTGCCATGGGCGGTAATTCGAGCAGGCATGCCGGTGGCGAGTACCGCGCTGTGGCGCAGCATGTTCGGTCACAAACGCTGCTCGCAGCCAAAGCACGCGGTCTGTTCGCGCTGGATTCGGTATTCCTCGACATCCCCGATCTCGACGGGGTGCGCACCGAAGCCGAGGACGCGGTGGCCGTCGGCTTCGACGGTAAGGTGTCCATCCACCCGAGCCACATCCCGGTCATCCGTGACGCGTACGCCCCGAGCGGCGAGGACCTCGAGTGGGCAACGGCGGTACTCGACGCCGTCGCCCACAATCGTGGCGTCTTCACCTTCCGTGGACAGATGGTCGACGCTCCGGTCCTCGCCCACGCTCGACGGATCGTTGCCCGCCGACCGGCCTAGTTGCACACGCTGACTAAGGGCAGGCGCGGTACGGTGGGTGGTCACCACTGACGATATCGAGAGGTAAAGGCCATGTCGGCACACGACCCCGCCATGACTGCATTGGCGCAGAACTGGCTGGCACTGGCGGTGCTGCACGGCCGCATCGAGGGTCGGATCGAGCGCGCTCTGCAGGCCGACCACAACCTCAGTGCACGTGAGTACTGGCTGCTCGACGTCCTGGGCAGGCAACACGACGGGGAGGGCGGGCATCTTCAGATGAAACAGGTGGCCGACGCCGTGGTCCTGAGCCAGAGCGCGACGACGCGGCTGGTCACCCGACTCGAAGACCGTGGACTGCTCACCCGGTACCTGTGCCCCACCGATCGGCGAGGCATCTACACCGACGTCAGCGAGGAAGGGCTTGCGCTGCTCGAGGAGGCGCGACCGACGAACGACGCCGCTCTGAGCGAGGCACTCGACGAGGCGTCGACCGAGCCGGATCTGATCCCACTGGTCGACGCCCTTCGACGCGCCGAGTCCTGATTCGCTCCACCTGTTCCATGGCTACTCGTCCGAATCTCTGGCGAGACTCGACGAGCGCACCTTCTCCGACTCGGTAGTGATCGACTCGCCGTTGTGTTCGCGGAATTCTTCCCGCGTGAGCGGTTGCACCTTGACCCGCTCGGCTCGCAATCCCATCACCAGAGCGATGATCATCACCGACACCATGAGGAAGATCGGTAGCCCGATCACGGTGATGACCTGTTGTAGCGCTTGCAGTCCTGCCTCACCGCCGAGCACGATCAGGGTGGCCGCCACGGCACCTTCGGTAATGCCCCAGAACACGCGCTGCCGTACCGGACCGGCCTCCCCGTCACCGGAACACAACATGTCGATCACCAGTGATGCCGAGTCCGAGGACGTAGCGAAGAACAGCGCCACGACGACCACCGCGATCCCCTGAATCAGGGTCGCGGCCGGGAAGTTGTCGAAGAACGTGAACATCGCCAACGGAACGCTCTCGGCGACCGCGTCCGAGATCGATCCGCCGGTGCCACCGATCCCGTCGATTCTCATTGCAGACCAACCGAACACGACGAACCACACCAGGGTGAACAACGAGGGCGCAGCCAGGACGCCGATGACGAACTGCCGAATCGTTCGACCTCGAGAAATGCGGGCAAGGAAGACGCCCATGAACGGGGCCCACGTCACCGTCCACGCCCAGTAGAAGACGGTCCAACCGCCCTGCCATCCCCACCCGCCGTCAGAGGTGAACTCGGCCATGGCGTCGTTCCAGAACGACAACGGAACGATTTCCTGTGCATAGTTTCCGAAGCTCTCGAAAATCTGCCGCAGCAGAAACACGGTGTCCGAGACGATCAGAACGAAGATCATCAAACCGACTGCCACGAGGATGTTCACGTTCGACAGTCGACGAACACCCTTGTCCAAGCCAACGGCGATCGAGACCGTTGCAACCACGGTGAGCAGTCCGATGATCAGTACCTTCGCCCACACCGTATCGGGAAGTCCGACGAGCGCGCTCAATCCCGCATTGATCTGGGAGGTGCCGAGCCCCAGCGACACAGCCAAGCCGAAGATCGTGCCCAACACTGCGAATACATCGATCGTCTTTCCGATCGGACCTGAAATACGTTCCTTCAGAATCGGATAGAACACCGAGGACACGCGCATCGGCAGCTTGTACCGGTAGATGAAGAAGCCGAACGCCAACCCGGGCAGGGTGAAGATCGCCCAGGTGTGCAGGCTCAGATGATAGAGGGAAATGCTCATCGCATCCTGCGACGCTTCGACGCTGTAGGGCTCGACACCGTCGAACGGCGGCGCCGAGAAATGCGAAATCGGTTCTGCCACGCCCCAGAACATCAGGACCGTGCCGATGCCGCCCGCGAACAGCATGGCGAACCAGGACAGGTTCGAGTACGCAGGTCTGTCGTCGTCCTCGCCCAGACGCAGGCGGCCGTACTTGCTGATGGCGACCCAGATCAGGAACACCAACCACAATGTGACGCCGATGATGAACAACCACCCGAGATTGGTGACGATCCATTCCCTACCGACACCGAACGCGTTCCCCACCCAGTCCTGGAAGACGAGGAACAGAACCAGTAGCGCGATCGTGAGCCCGGCCGAAACGAAGAAGATGTGATTGTCGGTTCTGAGGCCCAGTTTGCGAGCAAGTGTGTCCACGGTTGCCGTCACCATCCTCGACGGCACGGTTCGTCGGATTCGGTTCTTGCGCGGTCGTTGGGGCGTGCCGTCGCCAACCTTTAACCCTTCTTTACCGGGGCTTGCCTGTCCACCTGTGCGGCAGATTCGTTACCTGCCTGTATCGCGAACGCATCCGCGAATCCTTCGACGACGCCCCTGAGCAGCCATGACTGTTGATGGTCGGCGAAGTTCTCGATCGAGCCCTTCGGTGTGATTCGACCCGAGTCATCTACATCGCCTCGCGTGCGCGGCGTCAGTACACCCCGGCCATGTACGCCATCTCGACTGCGCTACGCGGCGCGGCGGCACGAATATCTGCCGCCCCTACAGCAGTTCCCTGATGGCGTTCTCGAACCCGGTAACATGCTCGAGGGTCAGCTCGGCTGCGGTGTCGGCGTCGCCGTCGATGATGGCCTGCAGCAACGCGACGTGTTCACGAACATGGCCTGCGACGTTCGGCAGCCGGTCGAGGAACAGGCACCAGATCCGTGTGGCATGCGCATCGAGGCTGACGAGAATGTCCTCGAGGTGGGGATTTCCCGACGCTCGATAAATTTCCCTATGTACCGCAACGTCTTTGCGTAGCACCTCGCGCGGGTCATCGGTGTCGTCGATGCTTGCGATGGACGTCGCGAGCTCCGAGAGCCGATCTCGCGCCGCTGGCCGGGCCGTGCGCGCGGCACGGGCGGAGGCCGCGGGTTCCAGTTGCTTGCGGATTTCCGAGATGTTCGCCAGATCTGTCATATCGACGGCAGTGGCGAACGTTCCACGCCGGGGGTACGCGACGACGAGCCGCTCGCGCTCGAGTCGTTTGAGACCTTCTCGAATCGGCGTGCGTCCGAGCCCCAACTGCTCGGCCAAACGATCGTCGTTGATCGGCTCCCCTGGCCGGATCTCGAGCATGATCAGCTGCTCACGGACGATTTCATAGGCGCGATCGGCGTTGGTTCCGACGGACGTCCCTGCATCGATCTCCGGTGTAATCCCGATTGTCATCTTCTCAACTCACTCCCGGTCGATGCCTGCCCTTGACGGCTCTGCGTTGTGATCTTACTCTATTGGCATCTTGATATATCAGTTACAGACCATTGATCTTCCAGAAGGGCGGCCATCTTGACGCAGGACTTCGCACCGACGGCGACGGCAACGCACCCGGCAGGCGTGACGAACCGAGTACTCGCCGATCTCGACCCCGAGGTGCACCGCGCGATCAGTGCCGAGCTCGGACGTCAGCAGAACACCCTCGAGATGATCGCGAGCGAGAACTTCGCCCCGCTGGCGGTGATGCAGGCACAGGGTTCGGTGCTGACGAACAAGTACGCCGAGGGCTACCCCGGCCGCCGCTACTACGGCGGCTGCGAGAACGTCGACGTCATCGAACAACTCGCCATCGACCGGCTCAACACGCTGTTCGGATCGCAGTTCGCCAACGTGCAGCCGCACTCCGGTGCGCAGGCCAATGCCGCTGCGATGGCGGCACTCCTGCAACCGGGCGATTCGATCCTGGGCCTCGCTCTGGCCCACGGCGGGCACCTCACCCACGGTATGAAACTCAACTTCTCGGGCAAGCTCTACGACGTCTCGGCCTACCACGTCGGAGAACACGACCATCGCGTCGACATGGAGGAAGTGGAGTGCCTCGCGCGCGAGCACCGCCCGAAGCTGATCATGGCCGGCTGGTCGGCCTATCCGCGCCACCTCGACTTCGCCGAATTCCGCCGTATCGCAGACGAAGTCGGCGCATACCTGATGGTGGACATGGCGCACTTCGCCGGACTGGTCGCCGCCGGACTGCACCCATCACCGGTACCGCACGCACACGTGGTCACCTCGACGACACACAAGACGCTCGGTGGCCCTCGCGGCGGCGTGATCATCACCAACGACGCCGCACTGGCGAAGAAGTTCAATTCCTCCGTGTTTCCGGGCCAGCAAGGCGGCCCCCTCGAACACGTCATCGCAGGCAAGGCGGTCTCGTTCAAACTCGCTGCCGAAGAGGACTTTCGGGAGCGCCAGCAGCGCACGCTCGAGGGTGCGAAGATCCTGGCCGATCGACTGCTCACCGATGACGCAGCAGCGGCTGGCATCGACGTGGTGTCGGGCGGCACCGACGTCCACCTCGTACTGGTGGACCTGCGCAAGTCAGAACTGGACGGCAAGCAGGCCGAGGACAGACTGCACCACGTCGGAATCACCGTGAACCGCAATGCAGTTCCGTTCGATCCACGGCCGCCCATGGTGAGCTCGGGGGTCCGTATCGGTACCCCGGCTCTCGCGACCCGAGGCCTCGACGCCACGGCGTTCGCCGAGGTCGCCGACGTCATCGCGCAGGCGTTGCGTCCCGACACCGATGACCGCGGACTCGATGCCCTGCGGACCAGGGTCGAGTTCGTCGCCGCGCAGTTCCCCCTCTACCCCGATCTGACGGAAGGCTACCGATGACCGCCCCCGCACGCCCACCGGGCGCACATCTACCCGATCATCCCGACTTCCTCTGGCGTAACCCCGAGCCGAAGAAGTCGTACGACGTCGTGATCATCGGCGGCGGCGGACACGGCCTGGCCACCGCGCACTACCTCGCCAAGAACCACGGCATCACCAATGTCGCTGTGCTGGAGAAGGGCTGGCTCGCCGGTGGCAACATGGCGCGCAACACCACCCTCATCCGCTCGAACTACCTGTGGGACGAGAGCGCACGCATCTACGAGCACTCCCTCAAGCTGTGGGAAGGACTCGCCGACGACCTCGACTACCCCATCCTGTTCAGCCAGCGCGGCGTGCTCAACCTCGCGCACAGCCTGCAGGACGTACGAGACAGCGTGCGACGCGTCGAGGCCAATCGCCTCAACGGCATCGACGCCCAATGGGTCGACCCCGACGAGGTCAAGAAGCTGTGCCCGATCGTCAACATCTCCAGCGACATTCGCTACCCGGTACTCGGTGCCACGTATCAGCCGCGCGCCGGCATCGCCAAGCACGACTACGTCGCCTGGGGATTTGCCCGACGCGCCGACGCAGCCGGTATCGACATCATCCAGAACTGCGAGGTCACCGGGTTCACCACCGACGGCAATCGCGTCACCGGGGTCAAGACCACACGCGGCGACATCGCCACCGGCCAGGTCGCACTGTGCGCGGCCGGACACACCTCGACACTGACCGACATGTTGGGCATCAAGACTCCTCTGCAGAGTCACCCCCTCCAGGCCCTCGTCTCGGAGTTGCTCGAACCGGTGCACCCCACGGTCGTGATGTCGAACGCCGTGCACGTGTACGTCTCCCAGGCGCACAAGGGAGAACTGGTGATGGGTGCCGGCGTCGATTCGTACAACGGCTACGGCCAACGCGGCGCTTTCCACATCATCGAACGACAGATGGCCGCCGCGGTGGAGCTGTTCCCCGTCTTCGCTCGCGCGCATCTGCTGCGTACCTGGGCCGGCATCGTGGACGTGTGCCCCGACGCCTCCCCCATCGTCGGACGCACACCGTTCGACAACGTGTTCCTCAATTGCGGTTGGGGAACAGGTGGATTCAAGGCCACCCCCGGTGCCGGATGGTGCCTGGCCGACACCATCGCCAACGACGAGGTACACGACTACATCGCACCGTTCAGCCTGGACCGATTCGTCACCGGCGCACTGGTGGACGAGCACGGCGCAGCCGGCGTGGCGCACTGACACCTCGCCGTCCCGGCACACGCATCACCCGAACGAGAATCTTGGAGTGGCAATGCAATTGATCGAATGCCCGTGGTGCGGGAGTCGAGAAGAAACCGAGTTCCACTACGGCGGGCAGGCGCACATCGCTTACCCCGAGGAACCATCGGCCCTCACCGACGAACAGTGGGCGCACTTCGTGTTCTTCCGCGACAACCCCAAGGGGCTCTTCGCCGAACGGTGGAGTCACAGCGCAGGCTGCCGGCGTTGGTTCAACGCCGTACGCGACACCGCCACCTACCGAATCCACAGTGTCTATCGCCTCGACGACCCGAAGCCGGTGAACCCATGACCGCATTCCGCACCACCTCCGGCGGCCGCATCGACCGCACGAGCACCCTCGACTTCACCTTCGGCGGCGCTGCCCTACAGGGACACCCGGGCGATACGTTGGCCTCGGCGTTGCTCGCCAACGGCATTCATCAGGTCACCACCAGCATCAAGCTCGGCAGACCCCGCGGATTCACCGCCGCCTGGGCAGAGGACACCGGTGGACTCGTACAGATCGAGGAGCCGTTCCCCGAGCCCATGCTGCTCGCGACCACGATCGAGCTGTACGACGGGCTGGTTGCCCGCGGCATCCCCGGGCAGGGCCGTCTCGCCGAGATCTCCGACTCGGCCAAGTACGACGCCATGCACGCACACACCGACCTGTTGGTCGTCGGCGCGGGACCGTCGGGCCTGACGGCGGCACTGCTCGCAGCACGAAGTGGCGCGCGAGTGATCCTCGTCGACGACCAGAGCGAGTTCGGCGGTTCGCTGCTCGGCTCCGATGATCAGATCGACGGTCGTCCGGCGCTGGAGTGGGTTGCCGACACGATCACCGAGCTGTCGAGCTTCCCCGATGTCACACTGCTGCAGCGCACCACGGCTTTCGGTTCCTATGACGACGGCTTCGTGCTCGCACTCGAACGCCGCACCGATCATCTCGGGTTGGAAGCACCGGCTGCACTCAGCCGTCAGCGCGTCTGGCGTATCCGCTCGCGGCACATCCTGGTGGCCACCGGCGCACACGAGCGCCCGGTCGTCTTCACCGACAACGACCGGCCCGGAATCATGTTGGCGCACAGCGCCCGTACGTTCCTGCATCGCTACGGCGTCACCGTCGGCACCGAGTCCGTCGTCTTCACCACCAACGACAGCGCCTACCGGGCTGCCGTCGATCTGCACGACGCAGGGGTCCGCATCGCAAGCATCGTCGATGCCCGCGCAACTGCACCCGAACACTGGCTCGGCCTGTGCCGCGATCGCGGCATCGAGGTACGCACGGGCAGTGTCGTTTCCGGCACCCGCGGCGACACCCGCGTCACCCACGCGCTGGTCACCGGTGCCGACGGCACGACCGACACGGTCGGCTGCGATGTCCTTCTGGTCAGCGGCGGCTGGAACCCTGCCGTGCATCTGTTCAGTCAGGCCCGCGGAAAGCTCCGCTACGACGGCGGACTCGGCGCATTCGTGCCTGCAGACGACGTCGAGGGAATCAGTGTCGCAGGATCGGCATCGGGAGTGTTCGATCTGGACGGATGTCTGCGCGATGGCGGCGCGGCCACCGCAGCTGTACTGACTCGCCTCGGTTTCGACACCCCCGAAAGCTCGGTACCTGTAGTCGATTCCGTTCCGAGCAGCGAATCACTGGTGCTGTGGCGGGTACGCGACGATGCCGGTGCCGACAGCCAATTCGTCGACGTGCAGCGTGACGCCACCGTCGCCGATCTGGTCCGCGCGGTCGGTGCAGGCATGTCCTCGATGGAACACATCAAGCGGTACACCACGATCGGCACGGCGCACGACCAGGGCAAGACCTCCGGCGTGGTGTCCTCGGGCATCGTGGCGGAACTGCTCGACAAGCCAGTCGAGAACCTCGGCACCACCACGTTCCGGCCGCCGTACACCCCGGTGGCGTTCGCGGCACTGGCCGGCCGCAACCGCGGCATGGCCTTCGACCCGGAACGGGTTACTGCAGTTCATGATTGGCACGTCGAACGCGGCGCCGTCTTCGAGGATGTCGGCCAGTGGAAACGGCCCAGGTACTACCCACTTCCGGGCGAGGACATGCACGACGCAGTACTGCGTGAATGCGCGGCCGTGCGATCGGCCGTCGGCATGCTCGACGGTTCCACTCTCGGCAAGATCGACGTCCAGGGGCCGGATGCGGGCGTGGTGCTGGACATGTTCTACACGAACATGATGAGCACGTTGAAAGTCGGCATGGTTCGGTACGGCGTGATGTGCGGTACCGACGGCATGGTCATCGACGACGGTACCGTCATGCGCTTGGCGGACGACCGCTTCCAGGTGTTCACCACCACCGGCGGCGCTGCCGCCATGCTGGACTGGATGGAGGAATGGCTGCAGACCGAATGGCCGCACCTGGCAGTTCGATTGACGTCGGTGACCGAACAATGGGCCACGTTCCCCGTGGTGGGTCCGCGTTCCCGTGACCTGGTCGGCGAGGTCTTTCCCGAACTGGACGTGTCCAACGAGGCGTTCCCGTTCATGGCATGGCGGAACGCGTCGATCGACGGCATTCCCGCCCGGGTGGCGCGGATCAGCTTCTCCGGTGAGCTCGCCTTCGAGGTGAACATCGATTCCTGGCACGCCCACGCGCTGTGGTCGAGATTGATCGCCGCAGGCGAGAAGTACGGGATCACCCCGTACGGCACCGAAACCATGCACGTTCTGCGCGCCGAGAAGGGATACCCGATCGTCGGCCAGGACACCGATGGCACCGTCACCCCGCAGGATCTCGGGATGAGCTGGGCAGTATCGAAGAAGAAGCTCGACTTCATCGGAAAGCGCTCGTTCGATCGTGCCGAGAACCGGAACCCGCTGCGCAAACAGTTCGTCGGACTCCTTCCGGTCGACCGCGAGACCGTGCTTCCCGAGGGCTCGCAGATCATCGAACATTCCGACAGCGGAGTCCTGCCAGAGCTTCCGGTCCCGATGCTCGGCCACGTCACGTCGAGCTACGCCAGTGCCGAACTGGGCAGGCCGTTCGGGTTGGCCCTCCTCGAAGCCGGTCGTGATCGACTCGGCGACATCCTGCACGTCCCTGTGGGTGACACCTTGATCGCCGTGGAAGTCACCGGCTCCGTACTCGTCGACCCGGAAGGAAATCGCCGTGATGGCTGATCGTCTCGCCTCCAGAAGTCCACTCGCAGAGACAGTTCTGTCCGACAATCCCTCGATACGCATCGTGGAGGAGCCGTTCCTGGCCGGAGTCGATCTATGGGTCGACCCGAACGGGCCGGGCGGAGCGGCCGCCGCGGCCGAGCTCGGCACCGACCTTCCCGGCCCAGGACGGGTGGCCGAGGGAACGAACACCACAGCCATCTGGCTCGGTCCCGAGGAGTGGCTGGTGATCGGAGCCGGCGTCGATTCCGTCGAACTCGAACACCGTCTCGGCTCGGCGGTTCGAGAGCACGGTGGTGCGGCAACCGATGTATCCGCTCAGCGAACGAGTCTGCGGCTGAGCGGTCGCCGTGCCCGCGACGTGTTGGCCAAGGGCTGCTCGATCGACTTGCACCCCCGCGCCTTTCCGGCAGGTTCGACGGTTCAGACGATGCTCGCGATGGCAGGCATGATCCTCATCGCCTGCGACGACACGGGAACGGACTACCGCATCCTCGTACGGTCGTCGTTCGCGCGGTATCTCGCCGCCTGGCTGATCGACGCATCCGAGGAATACACCGACCTCGACTGACCCGCTCTGCTGGACCCCGCGCGAGAGAAACAGGTGATCGCAGTGCTCACGACCGTCTCCACAGTGACACGGGCAGCCGATGCCCGTGATCGGCTACTGACCCGGCTGACGACCGCACACCCCGTCGTCTGCGGGATCGTCAACGTCACCCCCGATTCGTTCTCGGACGGGGGGCGGTTTCTGGACACCGATCATGCTGTGGCGCATGCACTGTCGATGGTCGAGGACGGGGCGGAACTGCTCGACATCGGCGGTGAATCGACTCGGCCCGGCGCCACACCGCCCACCGTCCGGGAGGAAATCGAACGCGTCGTTCCGGTGATCGAGGCATTGTCCGGACTCACGGTGGTACCACTGTCGGTCGATACCTCGCGCCCGGAGGTGATGCGCGAGGCGGTGGGTGTGGGCGCGAGCGTGATCAACGACGTTCGCGCTCTTCGAGTTCCCGGTGCGCTCGCCGCTGCGGCCGACTTGGACGCCGCGGTGTGCCTGACGCACATGCAAGGCGAGCCGTCGACGATGCAATGCGCTCCTCGCTACGTCGACGTCACGGCGGAGGTATGCGCGTTTCTCGACGAGCGGGCTGCCGAGTGCACTCGGGCCGGCATCCCGGCCTACCGTATTCTGGTCGATCCAGGCTTCGGGTTCGGTAAGACCCTCGAGCACAATCTGCAACTGTTCCAGGGGCTTCGGGTGCTCAGCTCGGCCGGTAGACCGATCATGGCGGGGGTATCGCGGAAGGGAATGATCGGTGCCGTCACCGGCCGCGATGTCGACGGCCGACTGGCCGGGTCACTCGCTGCCGCGATCCTCGCGGCCCAGAACGGGGCCTCGCTCCTCCGGGTCCACGATGTCGCCGCCACCATCGATGCGCTGGCCGTGGTTCGGGCAGTGCGATCTGCGGACGACGCCGGCCCATCCATTCGTGCAGCATCTTCCCTTTGTCCGCCACCCGTAGGTCAACCCATGATGAATGCCGAGGCCACCTCATGACTGCATCCCTCACTTCTGCCCATCGACTCTTCGACGCGGGTCATGGTTGGATGGCCGTCGACCCGTTCGGTTCACCCGCCCAGACCCCGAGCCGAGTGGGGGTCACGCCTGCTGCACTCGAGGGTTCTGCGGACATTCTCGGAGTCGACCTACCGCCGGTGCGCACCGTGGTCACTGCGGGACAAGCCTGCGGCACCATCGCTACCTCCGCTGGGCCGGTGACGGTGTACGCCCCGGCGGGCGGCATGGTGACGATCGTCAATCCTGCAGTGCGAGAGGACCCCTCGATCATCGCCACCGACCCGCTCGGAGACGGCTGGCTGTTCGCCGTACTCACACCCCAGACCACCCACGACGTTCGAGGCGATTCATGACTATCAGTGTGTTCGACCTCTTCTCCGTGGGAGTCGGCCCCTCGAGTTCGCACACGGTCGGGCCGATGCGTGCGGCCGCTCGATTCGTCGACGACCTACGTACCATCTCCGCATTCGAAGACGTCCGGGAAGTGGCGGTGGACCTGTACGGCTCACTGGCGGCCACCGGCGCTGGACACGGCACCATGACGGCAGTCCTGCTCGGACTGGAAGGCCTTGTTCCCGAGACCATCTCGACCGAGTACATGGAGCAGCGGCAGCAATCGATGGCGGCGACCGGACGAATCCTGTTCGGCGGCGTTCGCGAAATCGACCTGGCTGTGGACGACATCGTGCTCCGGCCGTTGACGGTGTTGCCGTTCCACCCCAACGGAATGAGACTCACTGCTCGCGCAGCGGACTCGACCGAATTGCACACCGAGACGTACTTCTCGGTGGGTGGCGGTTTCGTGGTCACCGAGGCCGAAAGCGTGGAGGCGGTGACGCCGCTCGCCACCCCGAACGGTTTCGCGTCGGCCAAGGAGCTACTGCAGCTCTGCGAACGACGGCGCTGCAGCATCAGTGAGGTCATGACCGAGGTGGAACTCGAACGCCGCACGCTCGACGAGATCCGGGACGGCTTGCTGCACATCCGCGACGTGATGGTCGAGTGCGAGGTTCGTGGTATCTCTCGCGACGGCCACCTTCCGGGTGCGCTCGGCGTGCGCCGCCGAGCACGAGACTGGTTCCTGCGCCTCGAAGCCGAGGATCCGCACCGGTCGAGCGAATTCGCCGAGGACTGGGTCAATCTCGTCGCTCTCGCAGTCAACGAGGAGAATGCGTCGGGCGGAAGAATCGTGACCGCACCCACCAACGGTGCTGCGGGCATCATCCCGGCGGTGCTCCATTACGCCACGCGGTACACCCCAGCCGGCATCGCCGACCCCGACGGCAGCACGGTGCGTTTTCTGCTCACCGCCGGGGCGATCGGGTCGCTGTACAAGGAGATGGCCTCGATCTCCGGTGCCGAGGTGGGCTGCCAGGGCGAGGTCGGTTCGGCAGCATCGATGGCCGCGGCCGGTCTGGCCGAAGTACTGGGCGGCACACCGGAGCAGGTGGAGAACGCCGCCGAGATCGCGATGGAGCACAGCCTCGGCCTCACGTGCGACCCGATCGGCGGCTTGGTGCAGATTCCGTGTATCGAGCGCAATGCCATCTCGGCAGGGAAGGCCATCAATGCAGCGCGTATGGCGTTGCGCGGCAACGGCACCCATCGTGTCAGCCTGGATCAGGTGATCGAGACCATGCGATCGACCGGTGCCGATATGCACTCGAAGTACAAGGAGACCTCCAGCGGCGGTCTGGCCATCAACGTGCCGGTCAACTTCGTGGAGTGCTAGAGGCAGAACCTCACACCCTTTTTCGGGGGTGCGCGCCGATTCTCGGAGACTAGAACCCGCGCGCACTCTGCAGAAAAGGTGTGAGGTTCTCCCATTTCCCCACCGCACAGACAACCAGGGCCCGTACCGATTCGGTACGGGCCCTGGTCGTGTGCGCGGCTCAGCTGAAGATCACTGTCCGGTGTCCGTGCAGCAGAACGCGGTTCTCGCAGTGCCAGCGGACCGCCCGCGACAGTGCCAGCGCTTCCGCGTCCTGTCCGACGGTGGCCAGACGAGACGGGTCGTGCGTGTGGTCGATACGAATGACCTGCTGTTCGATGATCGGACCCTCGTCCAGATCGGGGGTGACATAGTGCGCCGTCGCACCGACCTGCTTGACGCCCCGATCGAACGCCTGGTGGTACGGCTTCGCGCCCTTGAAGCCGGGCAGGAACGAGTGGTGGATGTTGATCGCCCTGCCGTGCAGCGCTCGGCACGTCTCGTCGGAGAGCACCTGCATGTACCGCGCCAGCACCACCAGGTCCACCGCGTACTCGTCGACGAGATCGAGCAGGCGCTGCTCGGCCTCGGCCTTGGTACCGGGGGTGACGGGAACGTGGACGAACGGCAGCCCCGCAGCCTCGGCCATCGGCCGCAGTACCTCGTGGTTGCTCACCACGGCCACCAGCTCCCCGCCGAGGTTCTGCGAGCGCCACCGGAAGATGAGGTCGTTGAGGCAGTGCCCCATCTTGGAGACCATGACGAGCACTCGGGGCTGACTGCACCCGTTGAAGGTGTACGTCATGGCGAATCTGTCGGCCACCTCCCGGAAACTGTCGGTCAGCTTGTCGATGTCGGTGGTGCCGCTGGCCACGAACGACGTTCGAAGGAAGAACGAGCCGTCCGTGGAATCGTCGAACTGTTGATGTTCGGCGATGTCGCAGTCGTTGTCGAAGAGGAATGCACTGACGGCCCGGACGATGCCCGGCCGCTGGCCGCAGCTGAGCGTGAGGGTGAAGTTCTCGGTCATCGAATCTCCTGGTACTGGTGGGTCGTCAGCTACGGATTTTGGCCATTTCGGGATCGACGAGCGGCTCGGCCACGACGGTGGCGGACACGAGTCGGTCGAAGTACTGAATCTGAACTGCGGCACCGGGTTCTGCGCTACTGGCCGGGACCCAGGCATAGGCGATGGGGGCGCCGACGGTGTGTCCGAACGCCGCGCTGGTGACGTAGCCGGCCGGCTCGCCGTCCACCAAGACCGGCTCATGGCCGAGGACCACCGAGGTACCGTCGTCGATCTTCAGGCAGACCAACTTCTTCGAGACGGTGTCGTCGGAGATCTCGAGGACTGCGTCGCGGCCACGGAACTCGCCCTTCTGCGGGCGCACCGCGAAGCCGAGTCCGGCTTCGTAGGGGTTGTGTTCGGTGGTCATGTCCGAACCCCAGGACCGGTAGCCCTTCTCCATGCGCAGGCTGTTGAACGCCGCGCGCCCGCCGGCGATGATGCCGTACTCGGAGCCGCTCTGCCACAACATGTCCCACAGTCGCTGGCCGTAGTCTGCTGTGGTGTACAGCTCCCAACCGAGCTCGCCCACGTACGACAGCCGCATCGCGGTGACGGGCACTCCACCGATGCGAACCTGCTTGCAACGGAAGTACTTGAAGTTCTCGTTGGAGAAGTCGTCCTGGGTCAGCTTCTCCACGACGTCGCGGGCATGTGGACCCCACAGCCCGATGCAGCATGTGGAGCCGGTGATGTCGTCGACGGTGACGCTGCCGTCGCTGGGTGCTTCGCGGCGAAGGTAGTCGAAGTCGAGGTTGCCGTTGGCACCGACCTGAAATTCGTCTGCGGACAACCGCGCAACGGTGAGGTCGCTTCGGACGCCGCCGTTCTCGTCGAGAGCCAGCGCATACGTGACGGCCCCGACCGTCTTGTCCATCTTGCCGGTCGTCAATCCTTCCAGGAACGCAAGCGCTCCCGAGCCGCGTACGCGAAGACGCTTGAGCGGGGTCATGTCGTACATGGCGACGGACGTTCGGGTCTTCCACGCCTCGGCCGCAGCGATGGGTGAGTGGAACATCGATGCCCACTCGTCCCGCTTGGGCGGCTGCCATTCGGCTGGGAGCTGCTGCACCAGGTCGGCATTGGCCTCGTACCAGTGCGGGCGTTCCCAGCCGCCACCTTCGAGGAACATCGCACCGAGCTGCTGCTGGCGCGCATGGAAGGGACTGACTCGAACATCGCGGGGGGACAACCGCGGCTGCAAGGGATGCATCACGTCGTAGATCTCGACGAAGTTCTGCTGCGAGGTTTCGCTGACGTAGGAGGGATCGAGCTGGAAGTCTTCGAATCGGTTGACGTCGCACCCGTGCAGTTCCACTTCGGAGCGCCCGTCGACCAACAACTGAGCGATTGCCCTGCCGACACCTGCCGAATGGGTGACCCACACGGCCTCCGCGATCCAGAACCCCTTGACGTCCGGGGACTCACCGAGCAGCGGCCCACCGTCCGGGGTGAACGAGAACACTCCGTTGAAGCCGTGGTCGATCTCGGCCGTCTCGAGACACGGCAGCAGCAGCTTGGACTGCTCCCAGGACGGTGCGAAATCCTGCTGCGTGAAGTCGAGCATCGATGGCATCGCCTCGTCGGACACACCGTCGCCGCCGGGCAAGGACGCGGTGTCGACGGGCATCGGACGGTGGGCGTAGGTGCCGATTCCGAGACGATCGACGTGTTCGCGGAAGTACAGATCCTGATCTTGGTGACGGAGGATGGGCAGGCCCGCCTCGGCAGCTTCGGTGTTGCGTCCCACCAGTTCCGGAATCTGGCCGGTCTTGGCGTACTGGTGCGCCAGGGGCAGTAGCGGCACCTTCATGCCGACCAGCTCGCCCACGTCCGGGCCCCAGAAGCCGGCGCAGGAGACCACGATGTCGGCCTCGATCACGCCCTGGTCGGTTGCGACGCCGGTGACTCGCCCGCCGACCTGCTCGATACCGATGACCTTGGTCGAACCCCGGAAGACAGCACCACGCGATTCGGCGCGTCGGGTCAGTGCCACGACGGCGCGGGAGGCCTTGGCCAGGCCGTCGGTCTCGACGTACAGGCCACCGAGAACGCGCGAACGGTCCAGCAGGGGGTGCAGTTTGGCGCATTCGGACGGGTCGATGACCGATCCTTCGATGCCCCAGGAGGTGGCCCATCCCTGCTTGCGATGCAGGTCGGCCAACCGCTCCTCGGTGGTTGCCACTTCGAGGCCGCCCAGCTGGTTGAAGCACCACTGACCATCTACCTCGAGGCCCATGAACTTCTCGACCGTGTACCGGGCGAGTTCGGTCATCGTCTTGGACGCGTTGGTCTGGAATACGAGCCCCGGTGCGTGCGATGTGGATCCACCCGTGAGCGGGAGTGGCCCTTGATCGAGCACGGTGATGCGATCCCAGCCGCGTGCGGTGAGCTCGTCGGCCACGTTGGTGCCGACGATGCCGGCGCCGATGATGACAACTCTCGGTGAACCCATGATGGTCCTTCCGTATCGGGGTGGAGAGATGGAGCTCGGCCGCGATGACTGTCGGCCTGCACGACAACTAACCATAGATTGATATATCAAGAGTATGGCCACAGGTGGTTGCGGTCAACCCCTCACAACCGACGGTGCGGGACGCATCTGCGCGCGTCCCGCACCGTCGGCTCGATTCACTTGTCGGACTTGACTTTCACCGGACTCTTGACGATGAACGGATCGCTGGTCACGTCCTTGTACAGCGAGACACACGTACCGATCATCACCAGCACGAAGGGTGCGGCCACGATGATCGTCATGGTCTGCAACCCGTTGAGGGCATCGGACCCTCCGGTCCACAACATGAGGATCGCGACGCCACCGGTGACCACGCCCCAGAAAGCCACCACACCCCTCGAAGGATCGAGGGTTCCTCGTTGCGACAAGGTGCCCATCACGATGGAGGCGGCATCGGCCCCACTGACGAAGAAGATTCCGACCAGCACCATCACCAGTACCGAGGAGACCCCGGCCCACGGGAACTGGTCCAGCACCGCGAACAACTGTGATTCCGGCTTACCGAGAGCCACCAAATCCTCGGTACCCTTCTGCTGCTCGCCAATTGCTGCACCGCCGAAGATCGAGAACCACACCAGGCTCACCGACGTCGGGACGAGGATGACACCGATGACGAACTGACGGATGGTGCGGCCGCGGCTGATGCGAGCGAGGAACATTCCGACGAAGGGGGTCCACGAGATCCACCAGGCCCAGTAGAAGATCGTCCAGGACGAAAGCCACGACTCCGTCTCGGGACCGCCCGATGCCGCCGAACGCGCCGACATGCCCGCGATGTGCGCGGCATAGTCACCGAGAGTGGTGGGCAGCAGGTTCAGTATCAACACCGTGGGCCCGGCAACGAACACGAAGAGGGCGAGCACGAGGGCGAGCACCATGTTGATGTTCGAGAGCCACTGAATTCCCTTGGATACTCCGGACACTGCCGAGGCTACGAACGCCAGAGTCAGGATGGCCACGACGGCGACCAGGAGTAGCGTTCCTGCCTGATTCACCCAGCCCAGAACCTCTATGCCCGAACCGATCTGGAGCGCTCCGAGACCGAGAGAGGCCGCGGTGCCGAACATGGTGGCGAAGATCGCCAGGATGTCGATGACCTTGCCGATGGGCCCTTCGGCGCGTCGGCCGATCAGCGGAATGAAGGAGGCGCTGATCAGCTGCTTGCGGCCCATTCGATACGTACCGTAGGCGATGGACAACCCGACCACCGCGTACATCGACCAGGGGTGCAGCCCCCAGTGGAAGATCGCCGTCGAAAGAGCTGTTCCCACAGTCGAATCGGTGATTCCAGGCGGCGGGGTGACGAAGTGGGTGAGCGGCTCGGCCACTCCCCAGAAGATCAGGCCGATTCCCATGCCGGCGCTGAACATCATCGCGATCCAGCTGACGGTGTTGAATTCCGGCTTCTCGCCGTCCTGACCGAGTGGAATCTTGCCGTACCGGCTCAGCGCCAGCCACAGCGCGAAGATGACGAATGCAGTGGCCGAGAAGATGAACAGCCAGCCGATGTTGGTCACGACCCAGTCGAGTACGGACGCATTGACGGTTTTCATGTTCTCGGTACCGAGAATGCCCCAGGCAAGGATTGCGATCACGATGACCGCGGTGATGCCGACCACCACCTTGTCGGTGCGCGGCTTGGCCCCGTCACCGGGGTGGTAGACCTCGAGCGGACCGTAATCGTGGCGGTCAGGTTTGTCGGGTGTCGCGGTCGGCTTCATGCCGAGCCGGGGTTTGTCGGCTCGGGGTTTGCTGTTCGTTGTCACATCGTTCTCCCTCCGGCTCTCGCCGAATAGGTGTGTCGCCCGTGTACGCAGCGTGGATGGTCGAAAAATGATTTGCGCGACGCATTGCTCTATGCGCAACTGTGGCAGTTCGACTCGGACAAGAGTGAGCCGACCGAGGGGATGTGTCAAGAGATGACCAGCCGGTTCGAAATAATCAGACTGGAGCATCATCGGCGATCAATAGCCCTGAACTGGGCAGTAGCTGTTCGATGTCCGCAAATCGGACATATTTGGATATCAGCATTTAACATTCACTACTGTTCGGTAATTGATATATTACGTTGATTCCAATTCGGTCAGCTGTCTCGTCGACGGCGACCTCCCCTACCCCAAGGAGTACTCACCATGTCGCAGCAAGTCCGGGCAGTCGTTGCCAAGAGCAAGGGCGAGCCCGTGTCGATCGAGACGATTACGATCCCGGATCCGGGTCCGAACGATGTGGTGGTCGCGGTTGCGGCGTGCGGGGTGTGTCATACGGATCTGCATTATCGCGAGGGTGGGATCAACGACGAGTTCCCGTTTCTGCTCGGGCATGAGGCGGCGGGCACGGTCGAGTCGGTCGGTGCGGCGGTCACGCATGTGGCGGTCGGTGATGTGGTGGTGCTGAACTGGCGGGCGGTGTGCGGGGAGTGCCGGGCCTGCCGGAAGGGCAGGCCGTGGTACTGCTTCGATACGCACAATGCGTCGAAGAAGATGACCCTCGCGGACGGGACCGAGCTCTCGCCTGCGTTGGGTATCGGCGCGTTCGCGGACAAGACATTGGTGCACGAGGGCCAGTGCACGAAGGTCGATCCGCAGTCCGATCCGGCGGTGGTCGGGCTGCTCGGATGCGGGGTGATGGCCGGGTTGGGTGCGGCGATGAACACCGGCACCATCTCGCGGGGCG
>NZ_JABFAU010000012.1:34676-37960 GCF_017168335.1 Rhodococcus sp. KRD162
GGGTCCACGCGAAGGGCAAGTTGACGGCGCGGGAGCGGATCACGGCGTTGCTCGACGAGGGGTCGTTCGTCGAGCTCGATGCGTTGGCTCGGCATCGTTCGGTGAATTTCGGGTTGGGTGAGAACCGGCCGTTCGGTGATGGTGTGGTCACCGGGTACGGCACCGTCGACGGCCGTGATGTGTGCGTGTTCTCCCAGGATGCGACCGTGTTCGGTGGCTCGCTCGGGGAAATCTACGGTGAGAAGATCGTCAAGGTGATGGATCTGGCGATCAAGACCGGTCGCCCGTTGGTCGGGATCAACGAGGGAGCCGGAGCCCGCATCCAGGAAGGGGTCGTCTCGCTCGGGTTGTACGGGGAGATCTTCCACCGCAATGTCCGCGCGTCCGGGGTGATCCCGCAGATCTCGGTGATCATGGGCCCGGCCGCGGGTGGGCATGTGTATTCGCCGGCGCTGACCGATTTCGTGGTGATGGTCGACGGCACGAGCCAGATGTTCGTCACCGGTCCCGATGTGATCAAAACCGTCACCGGCGAGAACGTCACCATGGAAGAGCTCGGTGGTGCACACACGCACATGGAAAAGTCCGGTGTCGCTCATTACGTCGCCTCCGGTGAGCACGATGCGTTGGATTACGTCCGGGATCTGCTGTCGTATCTGCCGAGCAACAATCGCGCCGACGCGCCCCGGACCGCGGCGTCGGATCCGATCGCGGGGGCGATCGCCGACAACCTCACCGCCGAGGACCTCGAACTGGACACGCTGATCCCGGACTCGCCGAACACCCCGTACGACATGCACGAGGTCATCACCCGGATCCTCGACGACGACGAATTCCTCGAAGTCCAGCAGGGTCGGGCCCGCAACATCATCGTCGGGTTCGGGCGTATCGACGGCCGCTCGGTGGGGATCGTGGCCAACCAGCCCACCCAGTTCGCCGGCACCCTCGATATCGACGCCGCCGAGAAAGCCGCCCGGTTCGTCCGGACCTGCGACTGCTTCAACGTTCCGATCATCACCCTGGTCGATGTGCCCGGGTTCCTGCCCGGCACCGACCAGGAATACAACGGCATCATCCGCCGCGGCGCGAAACTGCTCTACGCCTACGGTGAAGCGACCGTCGGCAAGATCACCGTCATCACCCGCAAAGCGTACGGCGGGGCGTACGACGTGATGGGGTCCAAGCACATGGGCGCCGATGTCAACCTCGCCTGGCCGACCGCGCAGATCGCCGTCATGGGTGCCTCGGGCGCTGTCGGGTTCGTCTACCGCAAACAACTACTCGAGGCCGCCAAGAACGGCGAGGACGTCGACGCCCTCCGGATACAGCTGCAACAGGAATACGAAGACACCCTCGTCAACCCCTACATCGCCGCCGAACGCGGCTACCTCGACGCCGTCATACCCCCCAGCCACACCCGCGGCCAGATCGTCACCGCACTACGCCTCCTCGAACGCAAACAAGTCACCCTCCCACCCAAAAAACACGGAAACATCCCACTATGAGCGAGATCACCAAGGTTCTTGTTGCCAATCGTGGTGAGATCGCGGTTCGGGTGATCCGGGCGGCTGCTGATGCGGGGTTGGTGAGTGTGGCTGTGTATGCCGAGCCGGATGCGGATGCTCCGTTCGTGCGGTTGGCTGATGAGGCGTTCGCTCTTGGTGGTTCGACGTCGGCTCAGTCGTATCTGGTGATCGACAAGATCATCGATGCTGCGGTCAAGTCCGGTGCCGATGCTGTGCATCCGGGGTATGGGTTTCTGTCGGAGAATGCTGATTTCGCGCAGGCGGTCATCGATGCGGGGTTGATCTGGATCGGTCCGTCGCCGCAGTCGATCCGCGATCTCGGGGACAAGGTCACCGCCCGCCACATCGCAGCCCGCGCGAAGGCACCGTCGGTGCCGGGCACGTCCGAGCCGGTGCGCGACGCGCAGGAGATCCTCGATTTCGTCGACGAGCACGGTCTGCCGATCGCGATCAAGGCTGCGTTCGGTGGGGGTGGACGCGGGATGAAGGTCGCCCGCACCCGTGAGGAGATCCCGGAGTTGTTCGATTCGGCCACCCGTGAGGCCGTCGCCGCGTTCGGGCGGGGGGAATGTTTCGTCGAACGTTATCTCGACAAGCCCCGCCACGTCGAGGCGCAGGTCATCGCCGATCAGCACGGCAACGTCGTCGTCGCCGGTACCCGTGACTGTTCACTGCAACGCCGTTTCCAGAAACTCGTCGAGGAAGCACCCGCCCCGTTCCTGACCGATGCCCAGCGCGCGGAAATCCACTCCAGCGCCAAGGCCATCTGCCGGGAAGCGGGCTACTACGGTGCCGGGACGGTGGAATACCTCGTCGGCCAAGACGGCCTGGTGTCGTTCCTGGAAGTGAACACCCGTCTGCAGGTCGAGCATCCGGTCACCGAGGAAACCTCCGGGATCGATCTGGTGTTGCAGCAGTTCGCCATCGCCAACGGTGAGGAACTGTCGATCACCGAAGACCCGCAGCCGCGGGGGCATTCGTTCGAGTTCCGGATCAACGGTGAAGACGCCGGCCGCGGGTTCTTGCCCGCTCCCGGCCCGGTGACCACCTTCACCGCGCCGTCCGGGCCGGGTGTGCGGGTCGATTCCGGGGTCGAATCGGGCAGTGTGATCGGGGGCCAGTTCGATTCGATGCTCGCCAAACTCATCGTCACCGGAGCCACCCGAGACGAGGCGTTGGCTCGGTCCCGGCGGGCGTTGGCCGAATTCGATGTTCAAGGGTTGGCGACGGTGATTCCGTTCCATGCCGCGGTGGTCTCCGATCCGGCGTTCATCGGCGACGGGGAATCGTTCGATGTGCACACCCGCTGGATCGAAACCGAATGGGACAACCAGATCCCGCCGTTCACCGCCGGCCAGCCGCTCGACGAGGACGAGGTCCTGCCCCGCCAGAGCGTGGTCGTCGAGGTCGGTGGCCGCCGCGTCGAGGTCTCACTACCCGGCGAATTCTCCCTCGGCGCCAGCACCAACGGCGGCGGGCCGGCGGGGGCGGTGCGGCGTAAACCCAAAGCCCGCACCCGCGGCGGTGCCGGGGCCGGAGCCGGGTCCGGTGACGCGGTCACCGCACCCATGCAAGGCACCGTGGTCAAAGTCGCCGTCACCGAAGGCGCCACCGTCGAAGCAGGAGACCTCATCGCCGTCCTCGAAGCGATGAAAATGGAAAACCCCGTCAACGCCCACAAAGCAGGCACCATCACCGGCCTGACCGTCACCGCAGGCGACGCCATCACCCAAGGCACCGTCCTCACCGAAATCAAGT
>NZ_JABFAU010000013.1:0-88201 GCF_017168335.1 Rhodococcus sp. KRD162
GGCGGGCGGGCTGTCGACACCAGCTCAGGCAATAGCGGGCGGTCGCTCCGGCGGCGATCCTGCTGTTCGCCCTCGGACGAGTTCGGTCGGCAGCGTTTCGGCGGCGACGACGCCCGAGTGCGAGGAGGAGAGCACCAGTTTGCCCGCCCGGCGGCCTTTTTCTTCGGCGTCTTGGCGCACGGTGGTGAGGTTCTCGCGGATGGCGTCGGAGATGCCGTCGAATCCGGTGACCGAGAGTTGGCCCGGCACATCGATTCCGGAGACTTTCGCGAAGTTCAGTGCGCCGAGGGCGATGACGTCGGTGGTGCACAGCAGGGCTGTGGTCTCGCGGTTGGCCTGAAGTGCTTGGGCGGCGGCGGAGTGGCCGGAGCGGACGGTGTGGTCGAATCGTTCGACGACGGTGAGGGTGTCGGGGTCGAGTCCGGCGTCGATCATGGCCGCTTGCACTCCGGCGATTCGTTCGCGTTGTACGTGGAAGTGGCTCTCCGCCAACCGCCCGGGGGGTACGACGCCATCTCGCCGGTCGCGTCCGAGCCTCATGCACAGCACTGCGAGGTGTTCGTGCCCTTGTGAGATCAGGTGTTCGGCAAGCATTTTCATGGCACCTCGGTCGTCGATGGCGACGAGGGCTGCTTCGGGGATGTTGCGCGGCTGATCGCAGACGACGATCGGTAGGTGCCGTTCACGTACCGCTGCGAGGTACGGGTCGTCGTCGGCGACGGAGTAGACGACGAAACCGTCGACTCCGGCCTGTTGGACGACGGCGGCGGCTTGGACGTCGTCGCGTTCGGCTCCGGCCGGGATCAACAACAGGCCCTGTCCGGCGGCTTCGCAGGATTCGGCGAGACCGGCGAGGAAGCTCATGGCGGCGGGGTCGCGGAAGGAGTAGCTGAGGGCTTCGGTGAGGAGCAGTCCGATGGCCCCGGCCTTGCGGGTGCGCAGCGATCGCGCGACCGGGTCGGGGCCTGCGTAGCCGCGACGTTTTGCTGCCTGCAGGACGCGTTCGCGAAGCTCCGGGGAGAGCTGATCGGGCCGGTTGTAGGCGTTGGAGACGGTGGTGCGTGAGACCTTCAGTTCGGCAGCGATCGACGCCAACGTCGCTTGACGTCGCGGTTCGCTTGACCTGGCCATAACCGGGACGTTAGTCCCACTACGCGCCGCAGGAAAACTCGCGGTCCCGATCGTCCGATTCGATCGCCGACCCCGGTGCGCGCTAGAGTACAACGGTAACGGTTTCCATTAACGTCTAGTCTCGCTCATCAGGAGTCCACCGATGTCGCCCATCTCTCGCCCGTCCGGGACCAAGCTCACTGCTCTAGTTGGCCTGACCTGCGCCGCAGCCCTCACTCTCAGCGCGTGTAGCTCCACCGAGACCGCGAGCACAGAGTCGGCCCCCGCGACCCCCGTCGACGGTCCGATCACGATTGTGGCGTCCACGAACGTGTGGGGAAGCGTCGCCGAGGCGGTTGCAGGCAACCTCGCGACCGTGACGTCGATCATCTCCGACCCCTCGGCCGACCCGCACTCCTACGAGGCGAGCCCGGCCGACGCCGCCTCCGTCGCAGAGGCCTCGCTGGTGGTCTACAACGGCGGTGGCTACGACCAGTTCATCGAGGACATCCTGGACTCCGAAGGCAAGGACGTGCCGTCGGTCGACGCCTTCTCCCTGCTCGACGAGAGCCACGATCACGATTCGGAGTCCAGCTCCGACACCGAAGCCCACACCACCTCCGAGGACGGCCACGCACACGGCGAGGTCAACGAACACGTGTGGTACAACGCCGAGGTCGCTGCCCACACCGCCGAGGAGATCGCCGACAAGCTCGGCCAGCTCGACCCGAGCAACGCCGCCCAGTACACCGCCAACGCCGAGACCTTCCACGAACAGGTCCACGCGATCACCGACGTGACCGACCAGATCGCCGCCGACTTCCCCGGTGCGCCGGTGGCACAGACCGAACCGATCGCGCATTACCTCCTCGAGGAGTCCGATCTCGACGATCGCACCCCCGAGGACTTCAAGGACTCCATCGAGGAAGGCAACGATCCGTCACCGGCGTCCATCGCGGCGACGCGAGATCTGTTCACGTCCAAGTCCGTTCGCGCGCTGGTGTACAACATCCAGACCGAGGACGCGGTCACCCAGGACATTCGCTCCACCAGCGAGGCCGCGGGAATCCCCGTCGTCGAGGTGACCGAAACACTGCCCGCAGGCATGACCTACATCGAATGGCAGACCAAGGCTGCCAAGGATCTGCAGGCCGCGCTCACCACCGGTTCCTAGACCGATCCGGCGTGATGGAAAGCTGTAGTACATGTCTGCTGTAGAACTGCGCGACGCCGGTCTGGCGTTCGGCGAGCGCACCCTGTGGCAGAACCTGGATCTGACGGTCGAGAAGGGTGAATTCGTTGCCGTTCTCGGCCCCAACGGGTCCGGCAAGACGTCTCTGCTCAAAGTGCTGCTCGGGCAGAATCACCTCACCTCCGGCACGGCCGCGATCGGCGGCAACCCCGTCCGCCGCGGTCAGTCGGGTGTCGGGTACGTCCCCCAACAACGCAATATCGACGACGATCTGCCGCTGCGCGGACGCGATCTCGTCGGCCTGGGCTGGGACGGTCATCGGTGGGGCATGGGCCTGCGCGGTATGCGGCAGCGCAAGGAGACGGTGCAACGAGCGATCGACCAGGTCGATGCCAATTCGTTTGCAGGCGCGCCCGTCGGCTCGATGTCCGGCGGTGAGCAGCAGCGGCTGCGCATCGCCCAGGCCCTCGTCGGCGATCCATCGGTGCTGCTGTGTGACGAGCCCCTGCTCAGCCTCGATCTCGCCAACCAATCTCTGGTTTCGAGCCTCATCGATCGCCGACGACGCGAGCACGACACAGCAGTACTGTTCGTCACCCACGAGATCAATCCGATCCTTCCGTTGGTCGACCGCATCGTCTACATCGTCGACGGCCGGTTCCGGATCGGAACTCCCGAGGAAGTCATGACCACCGAGGTGCTGTCGGAGCTGTACCGCACCGAAGTCGAGGTACTGAAGGTTCGCGGTCGGCTCGTCGTCGTCGGAACCGGCGATTCGATCGATGCGCTCGGCTCGGCCGGGGCTCACCACCCGCCTGTGCCGCAGGACGGAGAAAGCACAGCATGAACGAGAAGGTTCTGGACGCATTCTCGAAGATGCTCGACTTCCACACCACCGCAAACCTGTTGACGTACGACTTCGTTCAGCAGGCACTGATCGCGGCCGCGATCCTCGGTCTGCTCGCAGGCGCACTCGGCCCGTTGATCGTCAGCCGCCAATGGGCTTTCGCCGTGCACGGATCGAGTGAGCTCTCGCTGACGGGTGCCTCGGCGGCTCTGCTCGTCGGCATCACCGTCGGACTGGGGGCCATCGTCGGATCCGTCGTCGCGGCGGTGATGTTCGCGCTCCTCGGCAACAAGGCCCGCGACCGCGACTCGGTGATCGGCGTCATCATGTCCTTCGGCCTCGGCCTGTCGGTGCTGTTCATCTGGCTCTATCCGGGCCGAACCGGCACCAGCTTCTCGCTGCTCATCGGTCAGATCGTCGGCGTCGGTCAGAGCGGTATCCAACTGTTGCTGGTGTGCGCTGTGGCGGTGCTCATCGTCCTCACCGTCGTCTACCGCCCGCTGCTGTTCGCCAGCACCGATCCCGAGGTGGCGCTTGCCCGCGGTGTCCCGGTTCGCGCACTCTCGGTGGTGTTCGCCGTGCTCGTCGGCGTCGCGTGCGCGCTCGGCGTTCAGATCGTCGGGGCACTTCTGGTTCTGTCGCTCCTCATCACTCCGGCCGCTGCCGCCGCTCGGGTGACCGCCAGCCCGCTCAAGGCGACGCTGCTGTCCATCCTGTTCGCGGAGATCGCCGCTGTCGGGGGGATCCTGCTCTCGCTCGCTCCCGGTCTGCCGGTCTCGACGTTCGTCACGACCATCTCGTTCGTGATCTACCTGATCTGCCGCGCGATCGGCGGAGCACGCAAGGCCAGCTCCGGACGGCTGGTTGCCGCATAGGATGTCGAGGGTGACGTCCATCGACCTCAACGCCGATCTCGGCGAAAGCTACGGCGCGTGGACTCTCGGCGACGACGACGCCATGCTCGCCCTCGTCTCGAGTGCCAACGTCGCCTGCGGGTTTCACGCCGGTGACCCGACCACTCTGCTGCGCACGTGCCGCTCGGCGTCGAACGCCGCCGTGCGAATCGGAGCGCAGGTCGGCTATCACGACCTCGCCGGGTTCGGTCGTCGCTTCCTCGATATCTCCCCTGCCGACCTCACCGCCGATGTGATCTACCAAATGGGCGCTCTCGACGCGCTCGCCCAGGTCGCCGGCTCGGCCATTGCCTACGTCAAACCGCATGGGGCGCTGTACAACGCGATCGTGCACCACCGCGAGCAGGCCAAGGCCGTGGTCGACGCCGTCACCGCGTACGACGCGACCCTGCCGGTCCTCGGGCTCCCCGGTTCGGTGTTCCTCGAGGAGGCCGAGCGGGCCGGGCTCCGCACTGTCGCAGAGGCTTTCGCCGACCGCGCCTACACACCGCAGGGGACGCTGGTCTCGCGCTCGGAACCCGGCGCGGTGCTCTCCGACCCCGACGCGGTCGCGCAGCGGGTCTTGATGATGGTCACCGACGGCACCGTCGCAGCGGTGGACGGCTCGCGGGTCGACGTCCGGGCCGAGTCGATCTGCTTGCACGGCGACTCACCCGGTGCGGTCGCGATGGCCACCGCGGTATCGAAGATGCTGCGCACCAACGATATCGACGTCACCGCCTTCGCCTGATGCGTATCCTCTCGGCCGGTGAGCGCGCTGTGCTCGTCGAGTTCGACGGACTGGACGAGACGATGGCCCACTATCGCGCGCTGGCAGCCGACCCGCCATCTGCGGTCATCGATCTGGTTCCTGCCGCGCGGAGCGTGCTGGTGATGTTCGAAGGGACGAGGCAGCCTGTCCTGGACTGGATCTCGGCCGCCGACCCCGTCGACCCGAGCACCGCAGACCGGACCGAGACCGTCACGATCGAGGTGGTCTACGACGGCGCAGACCTCGACGCGGTTGCCCGCCTGACCGGCCTGTCCACCGCGGACGTCGTTGCAGCCCATACCGGTCAGAGGTGGACGGTGGCGTTCGGCGGCTTCGCACCCGGTTTCGGCTACCTCGTCGGCACCGATTCGCGACTGCACGTCCCGCGCCGCACATCGCCCCGGACCAGTGTTCCTGCCGGTTCGGTGGGGCTGGCAGGGGAGTTCTCGGGCATCTACCCGCGGCCGTCCCCGGGCGGGTGGCAGCTGATCGGGCACACCGACGCGCAGTTGTGGAATCTCGATCGGGATCCACCGGCCCTGCTGCGCCCGGGCACCGAAGTCAGATTCGAGCAAGCATGAAAGCCCTCACCATCGTGCAGACCGGGCCGCTGTGCACCGTCCAGGATCGAGGCAGGCCGGGGCACGCGTCGATCGGCGTCGGGCGCTCGGGTGCTGCGGATCTGCGCTCGCACGATGCAGCGAACAGACTGGTGGGCAACAACTCCGACGCCGCCACTCTGGAAGTGACGTTCGGCGGTCTCCGGCTGCGTGCCGAGTTCGACGTCCTGGTCGCCGTTACCGGGGCGCATGTGATCTGCCGCGTGGACGGCACCGTGCAGGGACTGTATTCGACTCTTGCGGTCCGAGCCGGTCAGGAACTCGAATTGTCCACACCCACCTGGGGCCTGCGCAGCTATCTGGCCGTGCGGGGTGGGATCGACGTCCCGGCAGTTCTCGGTAGCCGTGCGACGGACACGATGTCCGGTCTCGGGCCTGCGGCGATCTCCCCCGGCGACGTGCTCGCCATCGGCGACGACAGCGAGCTGTGGCCCGCCGCGGACTTCGTGCCGCCGCCGTCGAACGGGGCCACACTGCACGTCACGTTCGGTCCGCGCGAGAACTGGTTCACCGAACGGGCCAGGTCGCTTCTGCTGGCACAGCCGTGGACGGTCACGCAGGACACCGATCGCGTCGGGATCAGGCTCGACGGCTCCGAGCCGCTGACCCGCGCCATCGACAGCGAATTGCCCAGCGAAGGAACGATTCTCGGATCCCTACAGGTGCCGCCGTCCGGGCAGCCGGTGCTCTTTCTCGCCGACCACCCCGTCACGGGCGGCTACCCGGTGATCGCCGTCGTCACCGCGGCCGATGTGTGCGCCGCAGCGCAACTCACGCCGGGAACGACCGTCCATTTCCGCCGGGCCCACTGATCCCCGCCGCTGCCGATCGACCGCGCGCCCGTTCTGCAGACCTCACACCCGCAATCACGGGAGAGCCGGTGTGTGAGGTCGCCACAAAGGGTGTGAGGTTCGCGAGGAGAACGTCCGACTACGCCCGACGCTGCCGCGCGATATCGGCCAGCACGACGCCCGCGGCCACGGATGCGTTGAGCGATTCCACCGGCCCAGCCATCGGGATCGACAGGATGTGATCGCAGGTCTCGCTGACCAGACGCGACAGGCCTTTGCCCTCGGATCCGACGACGATGACGACCGGGCCTGTGCCGTCGAAGGTGTCGAGGTCGGTGTCGCCGCCAGCGTCGAGGCCGACAACCGTGACTCCCTTGGACTGCCAATCCTTCAGTGTGCGAGTCAGATTGACTGCGCGTGCGATCGGAAGCCGCGCAGCCGCGCCTGCGCTGGTCCGCCACGCGACGGCCGACACGCTCGCGCTGCGACGCTGCGGGATCACGACGCCGTGGCCGCCGAACGCACCCACTGAGCGCACCACCGCACCGAGATTGCGCGGGTCGGTGATGTTGTCGAGAGCCACGAACAGAGCGGGCTCCTGATGCGTGCGCGCGTTCGAGAGCAGATCGTCGGGGTGCGCGTAGCGGTAGGGCGGCACCTGCAGCGCAAGGCCCTGGTGTAATCCGTTGGCGCTGAGCTTGTCCAGGTCCGAGCGGGGAACCTCGAGGATGGAGATGCGTGCGTCTCCGGCCCGTTGAACGGCTTCCTTGAGCCGCTCGTCACTGTCGGTACCCACGGCGACCCACAGGGCCGTCGCAGGCACTCCCGCGCGCAGGCACTCCACAACCGGGTTGCGGCCGAGCACTACCTCGGGACCGTCCTCTGCCTTGCGTCCGGCCGGTCGGCCACCCGCCCGGCCTGCACCGCCGCGGTTCTGTGCGGACTTCTCCGCGAGCTTGGCCCGACGCGCAGCGGGATGTTTGGTGCGCTCGGACGCAGGCGGCGTAGCGCCTCGCCCTTCGAGACCCTTACGACGCTTGCCTCCGGAACCGGCGACCTGCCCCTTCTTGGTGCCGTCCTTGCGGACTGCGCCGCGTCTACTCGAATTGCCTGCCATCACAAACCTGCTTCGTCGGTCTTGCTCGTACCCAGCGACCATTCGGGCCCGTTGGGTGTATCTGTCACGTCTATCCCGGCCTGAGCCAGTCTTGTTCGTATGTCGTCTGCGGCGGCCCAGTCCTTGGTCGCCTTTGCCGTTGCGCGACGCTCGAGCTCGGCCTCGACCAGAACGCCGAGGGCACTGAGAGCTGCTGCGTCGGAACCACTGTCGTTGGTCCAGTGGGGATCGAGCGGGTCGACGCCCAGGATGTCCAGCATCGCCCGCACACTGCCTGCGTACTCCACTGCCGCCGGTAGATCGCCGGACTCGAGCGCGGTATTGCCGAGCGTGACGGTGGCGTGAATCTCGGCCAACGCCTTGGGAACTCCCAAGTCGTCATCGAGGGCCTCGGCAAATCCGGTGGTCCACTTGCCCATCGGTACCTCACCGGCCCGTTCGACGGCTCGCTTGACGAACCCTTCGATGCCCCGGTACGTCACGGCGGCGGTCTCGAGCGCCGTATCGGAGTACTCGAGCATCGAGCGATAGTGCGCGCCGCCGAGATAGAACCGAAGCTCTTGCGGCCGAACATTTTTGAGCACATTCGGTACCGAGAGAACATTGCCGAGAGATTTCGACATCTTCTCTCCGCCCATCGTCACCCAGCCGTTGTGCAGCCAGTACCGCGAGAAGCCGTCACCGGCCGCCATCGACTGCGCCCGCTCGTTCTCGTGGTGCGGGAACACCAGATCGAGCCCTCCGCAGTGAATGTCGAAATCCGCACCGAGGTAGTTCTCGGCCATGGCCGAGCATTCGAGATGCCAGCCCGGACGGCCGTCACCCCACGGCGTCGGCCACGACGGCTCGCCGGGCTTCGCGCCCTTCCACAGAGTGAAGTCGCGGGGATCGCGCTTGCCCTCCGCGACGCTCTCACCCTGGTGGACGTCGTCGAGCTTGTGACCGGACAGCGCGCCGTACCCCGGAAAGCTCTGCACGGAGAAGTACACGTCCCCGCACTCGTCGGCGTAGGCGTGACCGCGTTCGATCAAACGCTCGATCAACTGGACCATCTGTGTGATGTGCCCGGTGGCGCGCGGCTCCGCCGACGGCGGCAGTACCCCGAGTCGGTCGTAGGCCCAGGTGAAGGAACGCTCGTACGTCGCAGCCCACTCCCACCACGGACGACCGGCGTCTCGGGCCTTGTTCAGAATCTTGTCGTCGATGTCGGTCACATTGCGAACGAAGGCGACGTCGTAATCGTGCGCCAGCAACCACCGCCGCAGTACGTCGAAGGCGACACCGCTACGCACATGGCCGATATGAGGTTCGCCCTGCACCGTCGCCCCACACAGGTACACCGATGCATGGCCAGGGACCAAGGGGGTGAATTCCCGCAAGGCCCTCGTCTCGGTGTCGTGTAGGTGAAGGGTCACGACCAGCAATGCTACCGGTGGTATTACCCCGTCACGACAAGTGCGGTCGCGACGGCCGCGATTCCTTCACCTCGGCCGGTCAGCCCGAGGCCGTCGGTGGTGGTCGCAGACACCGATACCGGTGCACCGAGCACGCGGGAGAGAACCTCCTGCGCTTCGACTCGGCGCGGCCCGATCTTCGGCCGATTACCGATGATCTGCACCGCCGCGTTCTCGATCGCGTACCCGTCGGCGTCGAGCAGACGTTTGACCTCGGTCAACATTGCCGCTCCGCTGACCCCGTCCCATTCCGGACGCCCAGTGCCGAACACCGAACCGAGATCGCCCAGTCCCGCCGCCGACAGCAACGCGTCGCACAGGGCGTGGGCGGCGACGTCTCCGTCGGAATGCCCGTCGAGCCCATCCGCGTCCTCGAACAGCAAGCCGGCCAGCCAACACGGCCGACCGGGCGCGATGGGATGAACATCGGTGCCGATGCCGACTCTCATAGTTCGCCTTTCACGAGCGCCTTCGCCAGCAGCAGATCGAGTGGGGTGGTGATCTTGAACGCGAGCTCGTCGCCGATGAGGGTGTGCACCGTCTCGCCGATGCGCTCCACCAAGCCCGCGTCGTCGGTGGAGATGTCCGTGGTCGCGTCGTAGGCGCGGCGTAGCACCTCGGCGTCGAAGCCCTGAGGGGTCTGCACCGAGCGCAGACTCGCGCGATCGGGTGTGCCGATCACCGCGCCCATGATGTCGACGGATTTGATCGTGTCGACGACCGGAAGGACCGGGATGACGGCTGAGCGGCCTGCTCGTACCTCGGCCACGACGCGAGCGATCAACGTCGGCGGGGTCAGGGCACGAGCGGCGTCGTGGACGAGCACAACTGCGGCGTCGCCGACGGCATCGAGGCCGGCTCGCACCGAATCGGTGCGCTCGAGACCACCTGCCACGACGATCACATCGGCACCGACATGGTCACGGGCGGCATCGACCAGATCCGCAGGAACGATGACGACGATGCGATCGACCGCACCGGACGCTCGAAGCCCGTCAACGGACCGCGTCAGAAGAGAGTCGGTACCCAGACAGACGAATGCCTTCGGCTCGTCGAATCCGAGCCGAAGGCCTTTGCCTGCAGCGGGTACCAGGGCGACCACGTCGCCGGAAGTACCGTTCACTCTGAAAAAACTGTCGATCTACGACGCTGTTGCGAGAACTTCGTCGAGCATGGTGTCGGCCTTGGCCTGGTCGGTTCCTTCCGCCAGTGCCAGCTCACCGACCAGAATCTGACGTGCCTTGGCGAGCATGCGCTTCTCGCCTGCCGACAGTCCACGATCCTGTTCGCGTCGCCACAGATCGCGGACGACCTCGGCTACCTTGTTGACGTCACCGGAAGCAAGCTTCTCCAGGTTCGCCTTGTAGCGGCGCGACCAGTTGGTGGGCTCTTCGGTGTGCGGTGCGCGGAGCACCTGGAAGACTCTGTCGAGGCCTTCTTGCCCGACGACGTCGCGAACGCCTACGTACTCCGCATTGTCTGCGGGGACTCGAACGGTGAGGTCGCCTTGCGCAACCTTCAGAACGAGATACTCTCTCGGTTCACCCTTGATGGTGCGTGTCTCTATCGCTTCGATCAGCGCCGCTCCGTGATGGGGGTAAACGACGGTGTCTCCGACCTTGAAAATCATGTGACAAGTGCCCCTTTCGATTTACCCAGAATACCACGCCCAATATCAACGGTGCAGGTCAGGGGCATAGTGGCACCGAATCAGGGGTTGACACAGACGCGCCGACGTGTATCCGGGGCCACATCGAGGACCGTGCCGTTCCGCATCCTTACTTGGCGGCAGGCACCCTTACCTGGCATCCTTCGGCCGGTGGTGGACCCCACGAGCGGCCGGTGGACGAGAACTACTACTCTCCCTAGTGGACAATATGGACCGAGCCGGCCCGGCACCACATGGAGGACGACCGAAGTGACTGCAATCGACGCTGCGACACCGCTTGGCCGCCACCGCAGAACGGCCGCCGCCCTCGCTCTTCTGGCCGGAGGTGCGTTGGCCCTCACTGCGTGCGGCGCAGGTCAGATTTCCCAGACGGCAAGTCAGGTGGCCGCGGTCAACGGCAACTCCGTTGATGTCGGAGACATTCAACTGCGCAATGTCCATGTGGTGTACCCCAACTCGGAGGAATACAGCATCGAGCCGGGCGGCACCGTCGAGCTCGGCTTCACGGCCATCAACTCCAGCCCGGCCGTCACCGACGAACTGACCGACATCTCGTCGCCCGAGGCTCAGATCACCATCGTCGACGAAGCGGAATCGGGCAGCAACGAGATCCAGCCGTTGACTGCTCTCGGTGCAGGCTCACCCGCGGACACTCAGCTCGACGATCCGCTGGTGCCGATCCAGCTGATCAAGGTCGAGATGGCAGACATCAGCGAAAATGTTCGGCCCGGCCTGACGCTGCCGGTCACCTTCGAGTTCGCGAATGCAGGCGAGGTCGTCGTCAACGTGCCGGTCGATGCAGGTCACGAGCTGGAGCGTTCCGAGGACGCAGTCACCGAGCACAGCGGCGGACACTGACCCCTCGCGGCCCAGGTCGCGCGGTACTGTCGGTGCCGATCGTTAGGCTCCCGGCGTGGTCAAACTGAAGTCGAGCTACCGCTGTTCTGCATGTCATCACTCCGTCTCGAAGTGGGTCGGCCGCTGTCCCGAATGCGGTGACTGGGGCTCGATGGACGAGGTGGCGGCCACCGCAGCTCCGCTGACGTCTCGTGCAGGCGCGTCTGCACTGCGCTCCGGAGGCGGGGCCATGATCCCGACGACGCCTGCGGCCGCTCTGACCACCATCAGCAGCGCCACCTCGCAGGCCAACACCACCGGTATCGACGAGTTCGACCGCGTCCTCGGCGGCGGATTGGTCCCCGGTTCGGTGGTGCTGCTTGCCGGTGAACCCGGCGTCGGCAAATCCACCCTGCTACTCGAGGTGGTTCACCGTTGGGCCCGCTCGGCACCGGATCGACGCGCGCTCTACGTCACGGGCGAGGAGTCCGCGGGGCAGGTCCGGTTGCGTGCCGACCGCACCGGTGCCGTGCACGAGCGCGTCTTTCTCGCCGCCGAGTCGGATCTGGCCACTGTGTTCGGACACGTGGAACAGGTCGCGCCGAGCCTGCTGATCGTCGATTCGGTACAGACGATGCTCGCCGCGGACGTCGACGGCGTCATCGGCGGTGTCACCCAGGTTCGCGCCATCACCAGCGCCTTGACCACGCTGGCCAAAACCACCGGAGTCGCGGTACTGCTCGTCGGACACGTCACCAAGGAAGGCGCGGTGGCCGGCCCGCGTTCCCTCGAGCATCTGGTCGACGTGGTGCTCAATTTCGAGGGTGACAAGCACTCCACCCTGCGGATGATTCGCGGGGTGAAGAATCGGTTCGGTGCCTCCGACGAGGTCGGATGTTTCGAGTTGCGGGAGACCGGAATCGTCGGCATCAGCGATCCATCCGGATTGTTCCTGCATCACCGAGGCGATTCGGTCCCCGGGACGGCCGTCACCGTCACCATGGACGGCAAACGGCCGTTGCTGGCGGAGCTGCAGGCCCTGATCGTCGATACCGCGATGCCCTCTCCCAGGCGTGCGGTCAGCGGACTCGACCATGCCCGCGTGGCGATGATCCTGGCCGTCCTCGAACGGCGGTGCGGGGTCAGGGTGTCCAAGGCCGAGGTCTATGCGGCCACCGTCGGTGGCATGCGTACCAGCGAACCCTCGGCAGATCTTGCGCTCGCGGCCGCTGTGGCGTCCGCCGTTCGCGATCAGCCCCTGCCCTCGGGCATGGTCATTATGGGCGAGGTCGGCCTGGCAGGAGAGGTGCGCCGCGTCGCGGGGTTGGGTCGCCGTCTCGCCGAAGCTGCGCGCCTGGGCTTCAACTACGCCATCGTTCCCCAGGACGCCGGACCCATCCCCGACGGCATCAAGGTCAAGACAGTCACCAACGTCGGCGAGGCGTTGACCTACACACGTATGCGACCCGTATGACGGGCCCGTATGACACCGGGCAGTATTCTTTATCGGGCTGTCCGCACGGAGCAGCGCAGTAGTGTTTGTTCGCACGCGAAGTATCCACAGCACGAGCTGAGGTCCACTGCGTTCGGTCGACACGCTGACACGACACGAGGGGGTTGGCCATGGACAGCTCGACACCGTCCCCAGCGTTGCGCGAGACCATCGCCCGGCTCGCACCGGGAACTGCCTTGCGTGACGGTCTCGAACGAATTCTGCGGGGGCGCACGGGCGGATTGATCGTTCTCGGCTACGACGAGGAAGTCGAGTCGATCTGCGACGGCGGTTTCGAGCTCGATGTCGAGTTCGCACCGACCAGGCTGCGTGAGTTGTCCAAAATGGATGGCGCAGTTGTGCTTTCGACCGACTGCACGCGCATCGTTCGCTCCAACGTCCAGCTGGTACCGGACCACACGATCCCCACCGTCGAGTCCGGTACCCGGCACCGCGCCGCCGAGCGCACCGCGATGCAGACCGGGTATCCCGTGGTCTCCGTGAGTCAGTCGATGAGCATCGTCAGCGTCTACATCGGTGGCATCAGACACGTCGTCGAGGGCTCGGCCACCATCCTCTCGCGCGCCAATCAGGCCGTTGCCACCCTCGAGCGTTACAAGGCGCGGCTGGACGAGAACACGCGGCAACTCTCGGTCGTCGAGATCGAAGACTTCGTGACCTTGCGCGATGCGTTGACCGTCGCACAACGGCTGGAGATGGTGCGGCGAGTGTCGGTGGAGATCGAGCAGAACGTCCTCGAACTCGGCACCGACGGACGCCAGCTCGCCCTCCAGCTCGAGGAACTGTTGGGCGACAACGATGTCGATCGTCAGCTGATCGTGCGTGACTACTTGGCCGGTAACGAACCGTCGAGCACCACCGGGGTGGAGAAGGCACTCGCCGCCCTCGACAAGCTGACCGATGTCGATTTGCTGGATCTGACGACCCTCGCTCGCGCGTTCGGCTATCCCGCGACCATCGAGGCCCTCGACACCCCGATGAGTCCCCGGGGGTACCGAGTACTGACCCGGGTTCCGCGATTGCAGTTCAGCCAGATCCACCGGCTCGTCGGCGCGTTCGGCACGCTGCAGGGGCTGCTCGCCGCCACCGCCGCCGACCTGCAATCGGTCGACGGCATCGGTGGGCTGTGGGCCAGGCACATCCGAGAAGGTCTGTCCCGGCTGGCCGAGGCCTCGATCTCGGGGCCGTACGACTAGAACACCGTACGACTGTCAAGACCTTGTTCAGCGCTTCTTGGTCCCCGGTAGGAACCCGGCGTCGATCACGGCTTTCACGTACGGTCGCACACTGGTGATCAGCTCCTCGGCATCCGGGACATCGCGCCAGACGGCCGAGGCCATCACATCGGTGCGCTCCTCGATGTGGCTGTCGAGGGCGACCCCGTCCTCTGTCAGCGTCTCCCCCTCGGAGGAGATGGTGACCAGCCCGCGTGTCGCGAGTCGTTCTGCAGCACTTCCCCATTCGCTTTCGGACCACTGCCGCGTCAGCTGCGTGATCCGCTTGCCGAGTGCTCGACGGCCGGGCTCCGGTGCGGTGCGGTGCGCCTCGTGGAAAACGGCGGCTTCCGTGGGATCGAGTTCCGAGTCGATCAATGCGGCGAGGTGCCCGTCCCCACGCCACTCACGCAGAACGGTGATCGAGTGCCACAGGGCGAGGTGCGGTACCTCGGGGCGATCGGCGGCATGCCACGCGGCCGAGAGCGGTCGTCCTGCGAAGGATGCCGCGTCGCCGATCTCGCGCAGACGATCCGCGATCGTCGCGATCTCCTTGTCTGCGGCGAGGGTGCCCAGGGCGGTGCCGAGGACCGAATCCAGCAGCGTCCATCGGCGTTCGGAGATCGTGTCCAGACCGGCGGCAACGGCGGCCGGCCAAACACGCTCGATGAGCGCCGGGTTGAAGTTGTAGAACGCCGCAGCAACGACGCTCGGTGCGCACTGCCCCATCGGGGCTGCGCGTGCACCGACGTACCACGCGTGACCGTCGAGACCGGTGTCCTCGTACGCCGACGCCAGCTCCGGATTGAAATAGGAGGTGACGTGGAAAGGCTCGAGGGTTCGGTAGGCGGCGCGGGCGAGCGCGGTCGGCGTGGTCATGACTACCGAACATACTCGAGAGGGCGCCGCTGCGGAGCCGGAGCCGACAGTCAGCCGGTGATGTTGAACGGCTCCGGCACGCTCTTGAGCTCGCCGAGTTGCGCGATCGCCTGGTAGGCACCGACGCCGACGGGGATGCGTTCGTCGCCGCATCCGGGAACCGAATTGGTTCCGGACCACTTGACCGTGAAACCTGCTTGCTCGCCCGGCTTGAACGTCCGGAGATCGGATGCCGCGTTGGGGAAGCAATCGATGTTTGACCAGATGCGCTGATTGTCGAGGGTGTAGACGAGCGCTTGCTGCAATCCGGCACCGACATCGCGTTGGCATTCGGTCGAACCGATGTTGGTGATGATCACGGTGAACACAGGCTCTTCACCCAGCCGGTAGGTGGCCTTGTCGGGCGTCACCTTGATCGCGAGGGACTGATCCGGGCACTGGTTGGAGATCACCGGGGCCGGCGCACCGCTGTCGGTCGCCGCCGTGGAACCGCCGCCGGCGGAGTCGGAACCGCCGCCGGAGCCCCCGGAACCCGAACCACCGGAACCGCCCGACCCGCCGCCCGAGCCCCCGGAATCGCCTGGGGTGGCGGTGGAGCTCGGTGACGGCAGAGCCGAGGTGGTGGACGGTGCGACGACACCGGCGGGAGCGGCTTCGGGGTCGTCGGAGCGGCCACTGAGCGAGGCGATGAACCACACGATCAAGCCCAGGACGACAACGGCCGCACCGATGGCGAGCGCGCGGCGTCGCCAGTAGATTTCGGGAGGCAATGGCCCGGTCGGTTCCAACACGAATCAACCGTATGCGGCCGGAGGCAACCTATCCCTGAGCCCACGCGGCGTGTCGCGGGAGCGAAACCGTCGGTTCCCCGGCTCAGGTGGGTTCAGGCGGGCTGTTCGCCGATCTCGCCGATGACCTCACGCAGTTGCACGCGCCCCTTGGACAGCTGATACGTGAGCCCGACGATCGCCAGATCGCCTGCCGCGACCGTCTCGGCCACGATGCGTGAGCGCTGCATCAGCAGGTTGCCGGTCTCCTGGACGTGCCGTGCCTCGAACTCGTCGACGGCTTCGTGACCGTCGCGGCGGGCCGAGAGCACGGACGGAGTGACGCGCTCGACGACATCGCGGATGTATCCGCCGGGGACGTCTCCGCTGCCGAGTGCGTCGACCGTCGCCTGGACCGCGCCGCAGTGATCGTGGCCGAGGACGACGATCAGCGGCGCTTTGAGCACAGCGACTCCGTACTCGATGGAGCCCAGAACGGCCGAGTCCACCACGTGACCGGCAGTGCGCACGACGAACATGTCACCGAGGCCCTGATCGAAGATGATCTCGGCTGCAACACGGGAATCGGCGCACCCGAACAGGATGGCACCGGGGTGCTGAGCGCTTTCGAGGCGAGCACGGTCCTCGACGCCCTGCGAGGGGTGCAGGACCTCTCCGGAGACGAACCGTTGGTTGCCTTCCTTGAGTGACTTCCAGGCAGCGATAGGATTCGAAGCAGGCATGGGTTTCATTGTGCACGTGCATCCGGTTACCGGCGAGTCGGGTTTTCGGCGGGTGCAACCGACTGCACACCGAGAGAGGGGCACCAGAAGTTGCCGATCGATGCCGAAGCTCTGCTCGGGTGGTTCGACACCGACGGGCGCGACCTGCCGTGGCGTCGCCCCGGCGTGAGCGCGTGGCAGATCCTGATGAGCGAGATCATGCTGCAGCAGACGCCGGTGGTGCGAGTCGCGCCGATCTGGGAGGAGTGGGTGCAGCGGTGGCCGGTCCCGTCGGCGATGGCCGCATCTTCGCAGGCCGAGGTGCTGCGTGCGTGGGGCAAGTTGGGTTATCCGCGTCGGGCATTGCGGTTGCACGAGTGCTCTCGGGTGCTCGCCGCGGATCACGGCGACGAGGTGCCGAGCGATGTCGAGACATTGTTGAGCTTGCCCGGCATCGGCGCCTATACCGCCAGGGCTGTTGCCTGTTTCGCATACGGCCAACGAGTTCCTGTGGTGGACACCAATGTACGACGCGTAGTCGCCCGCGCGTTGCATGGCAACGCCGAGCCCGCGAACCCCTCCACCACAAGGGATCTGGCCGATATGGAAGGCCTGCTCCCGACGAGTGTCCCCCGCGCCGCCAGGTACTCGGCAGCGGTGATGGAACTGGGCGCACTGATCTGCACCGCCAAGAATCCGGCCTGTCTGTTGTGCCCGCTACCGCAGTGCGCCTGGATCGAGGCAGGTAGGCCCGCGCACACCGGGCCTGCGAAGAAGGTACAGAAGTTCGCCGGCACCGACCGTCAGGTCCGCGGCAAGCTCATGTCGGTCCTGCGTGAGAGCCCCGGCCCCGTCGAGCGGGCTCGGCTCGACATCGTCTGGCCGACCGATCCGACCCAACGCGATCGTGCGCTCGATTCCCTGCTGACCGACGGGTTGATCGAACAAACCGAATCGGGCCTGTTCGCTCTCGCAGGCGAGGGTTCGGACGGCTGAGATCAGCGACCGGTCCGGTCAGGCAGTCACCGCCCCGGGGCACCTCGGGTGACGGCATCGAAAGCGGGCGGCAGGCAGGTGACTCCATCGCCAGCGAGGAAGTGGCCCGCGCCGGGGACGATCTGCACCGGCGTCTCGAGCAGTCGAGCCAGACGGTCGGTGTGCGCGAGCGGAACGATCGGATCATCGTCCGAGCGCAGAACCGAGATCGACCCGACACGATCGGCCATCCCGGACAGCGTCACGCCGCCGCCAACGAAGCCATCGAGATCGGGTAGCGCCGGTAGCGGGTCGACGAACCCTGCAACCAACACGAGCGCCCCCATCCGCCACGGCCCCACGAGGGTGGCGAGGTGCCGCAGGACGGCAAGACAGCCCAGACTGTGCGCGACCACGATCGTGTCGGGTCCCGGCGTCCCGAGCGTCATAGCCACCTGTGCCGTCCAACGGTCCCGGTCCGGCGACGCAGGATCGGGCAGTGCAGGGATGAGCGTGGGGATTCCCGCACTGTCGAATCGGTCGGCGAGCCAACCGAACCAATGATCCTCGGGCGTCGCACTGTAGCCGTGGAAGATCACGGCTCGTCTGCTGGTTGTGTGTGCCATGCTGCCGGACGATAAGGGTTGACGCCGGCGAGAAGGTCAAGTCAGGGAGGCAACAGATGTTGATCAGCGAGCTCGCCGCGCGAACCGGGGTGTCGGCGCGCGCCCTACGCCACTACGACAGTCACGGGGTACTCGTTCCCCATCGCGATCCCAACGGCTACCGGGTGTACGCCGAGTCCGACGTACCGCGGGTGCTGCAGATCAAGACCATGATCGGCGCGGGGCTCGCGATGGCCACCATCGGCCGGTACCTCGACTGCGCACGAACCGGCGACCATGGCGTCACCCTGGACATGTGCCCTCGACTCCGCGCAGAGGTGGACGCGATCGCCAGCCGCCTCGAGCGAGAACACGCCGCACTCGAGCAGACACGGACGCGTCTCGGCGCACTGACCTCGTAGCCCGACGCCGTCCGCGATGCCGCTACCGAGAGAGAAATTCGATGATCGCGGCATTGACCGCGTCGGGGCGTTCGAGGTAGCCGAAGTGGCCGGTGTCGGCGATTTCGACGTACTGCGCTCCTGGTATCGCCGCGGCCACGTCGCGGCACTGCTGCACCGGAATCATCCGATCGTCGGCGAAACCGATGACCAGAGATTTCGCCGAAATCTGTCGATACGCCGTCAATCGATCTGTCCCGGCACGCATTTCGAGTCCGATCTGCGCCCGCATGCCTGCAGTCTTGCGGCCACCCGAGTACTCGAGAACCGCCAGCCAATCACCGATCGCGGCGTCGTCGGCCAGGGTCTTCGGTGAAAAGTTCTGCATCGCAGTCATCGCCGCCCGATACGAGGCGGGTAGTTCGATTCCCGCATCGTGCACGTCCTTCTCGGCCTTCGACAGATGCGCACGGAACGCGGTGGTCCTACCGAACGTGGCCATCATCACCGCATGCGAGACCAGATCCGGCCGGGCCAAGGCCAGTTCCTGGGTGACGCGGGCACCCATCGAGGTGCCGACGACACGTGCCTGCCCGCCGCCGAGGTGCTCGATGAGAGCAGCGGTATCGGCGACCAGATCGTCGAGCGTCATCCCTCCCGCGCACTCGGAAGATGGTGCGATACCACGATTGTCGAAGGTGACGACGCGATATCCACTCTTCACCAGGGCCGGAACCTGATGGGTACGCCACACGCGGCCCGGGCTTCCGGTGCCCATCACCAACACCACCAGTGGGCCATCGCCGGTGACGTCGTAGTTGAGGTCGATTCCGTTGAGCTTCGCGAGCGGCATTCGGCTCACTCTAGTGTGCGCAGGAACGCCTCGACCGCCACTCGATACTGTTCGGGCGCTTCGTCGTGGATCAGGTGCGCAGCCTGTTCGATCAGCACATATGTCGATCCGGGCCTGCGCGAGTGCATCCGACTCATCTGACCGGCCGGAGTGATGGTGTGTTCGCCCTCGATCAGCAGAACCGGAGCGTCGACGCGATCCCACTCGTCCCAGAAGTGCCTCGTCCCCCACTCCTGCGAGATCGCTTCGAAGGTATCGATCTCGCCGTGCAGTCGCCACCCGTCGTCACTGCGGTCGAAAGAATCCAGAAAGTACTGCCCTGCAACATCTCCGAAGTACCGACGGACGGCGTCGGCATCGGGAAACGGCTGCGGCCAGGCCCGCATCATCGCGGCCCAGTCGTCGGCGGTGCGGCCCCGGAAATCCGGTGCGATGTCCTCGACCACGAGGGCAGTGACCAAGTCGGGTCGACGCGCCGCCGCACACCAGCCGTGCAGCGCTCCCATCGAATGACCGATCAGCACACTCGGACCGAGGGTCTCCAAATGCTCGAGAAGGTCGGTCACGAAGGCTTCGGTCGTCAGATCCGGCGTCGGCGGCCGTCGATGGCCCGGCGCGTCGTAGGTGTGCACGTGCCCGAATTCTCGAAGCCAGGGAACCTGTCGACGCCACGTGGCTGCACTGCCCATCAGCCCGTGCAGCAGCAGAATCGAACGGCCGGATCCACCCTCGTCGTAGAGCATCGTTGCCGAGCATATCGGCGGAGTAATCTCGCGAGCATGTCCATTGTGAAGATCAACGCCATCGACGTCCCCGAAGGCGCGGGACCCGAACTCGAGAAGCGCTTCGCCGCGCTGGCAGGCTCGGTCGACGGCTCCCCCGGTTTCCTCGGTTTTCAGCTGCTCCGGCCGGTCAAGGGTGAGTCACGCTATTTCGTCGTCACCCAGTGGGAAGACGAGGAGTCGTTCCAGGCATGGTCTGCCGGACCGTCGAGGCAGGCTCACGCCGGAGAGCGCAGCGGAAAACCGGTCTCCGCCGGCGCATCGCTGCTCGAATTCGAGGTAGTACTGGACGTGCCTGCCCCGTCCTGAGCCGAAGGAGTGCCGACGCAGCGCCAGTCATCCGGATCAAATGTGTTGGCGGGCAAGCTCCCACTCGAGTTTCGTCGGCATCTCCGAATCCAGTCTGATCACCGCGTCGGCCAGGAACTCTGCGGCCATGGGCTCACCGAGAAAATAGCCCTGGGCTCCGTCGCAGCCCAACAGTCGAAGCGCATCGAGCGTGCCCGCGTCCTCGACGCCCTCGGCCATCACCCGCATCCCGAGGCTTCGAGCCAGGTCCACGGTCGAGCGCACGATCGAGGCATCCGTGTCGTCGGTGTTCATCTTCGACACGAACGAGCGGTCGATCTTGAGTGTCTGAACCGGCAAGCTCTGCAAATAGGCCAACGAGCTGTAGCCGGTGCCGTAATCGTCGATGGCGATGGTGACACCCAGCGCACGCAGCGATGTCAACGCGTTCACCGAGCGCACCGGGTCGGTCATCGCTGTGGTCTCGGTGACCTCGAATTCCAGGGCGTGCGCTGGAACGGAATACTTGGCCAGCGCCGCGGAGACCTGTTCCACGAGCGTCTCGTCCAGCAGGTTCCGAACCGAGAGGTTCACCGACACCGACACTGTGATGCCGCGTCGACGCAGGGCGCTGCACTGCGCAAGAGCTTCGTCGAGCACGAGCGCGGTGATGGCAGGCAACATGCCGGTGCGCTCGGCGTCGGGCAGGAAGATCGACGGACCGATCAGACCTTCACGCGGATGTTGCCACCGCAGCAGCGCCTCGAGGCGATCCACGCTGCCGGACGCCAGATCCAGACACGGTTGGAAGAACACCCGCAGCTGACGATCGCGAATTGCCTTGTCGAGCTCTCCCAGCAACCGCATCTGGTTGTGCCGGTCGCGATCCATCTCGGGCTCGTACTGCCCCACGTGGGCGTGGCCGGCCTTGGTGGCTGTCAGCGCCACGTGCGCGCGCTGCAGCATCGCCTCGGCATCGACTGGATTGGCCTCCGCTGGATTGGCCTCGGACTCCTGCGATCGATGAGGACATGCCACGGAATCCTGCGTCGAGGCGATTCCGACCGTCGCGTCGAGAGCAACATTGATGTCGTGCACGAACATCGTTCTGCTCACTGCGAACTGCAGCCGTACGGCAGTGTCGGCGATATCGATCTGGGTAGCGCGCCTGCGCATCGCCACGACGAACTGATCGCCTCCGAGACGGCCGACCAGATCGCCGGATCGAACCGAGGCGACCAGACGATGGCCGAACTCGCGCAGGACGGTGTCTCCGACGCTGTACCCGAAGGTCTCGTTGATCTGCGCGAAGCGATCGATGTCCACCACCAGGGTGAAGACCTCGGCGTCGCCTCGCGTGGCGAGCATGGTGTCCAAACGCTCACGGAGCAGGCGGCGGCTGGCGAGTCCGGTGACCGCATCAGTGCGGGCGACGTCCTCCAGCACTTCGGCCTGCCTGCGCAGCGTCCCGAGAAAACATGCCACCCGGCACCCTACGAGGGTGATGACCAGTGCGGAGGACACCACGATGACCCAACCCCACTGCCCGACGGGCACACCGCGGGCCAATTGCACTGCCATCACCAGCGGCGTGATGGCCACCGCGAGTGAGAGGCAGGCGAACCTCGCCCGACCGAATGCGAACGGGTTGGACCTGTCGACCCGCACGATCGTCTCGTCCGTGACGTGCACGGCGACCACTCCGAAGCACACATAGGCCGCCAGCCACAGCGTGTTCAGCGGGGTCGACCGGTAGAGCTCGGTGCTGGTGACCCCGGCATAGGTCGCGAAATCCGCCAGCACGAGAAGCCCGACGCCCACCGCGGCGGCGAGAAAGGGAACAGTGGTCGAGCGAGTCAGCAGATAGAGGATTACGACCAGCGTCAGTAGGAACACATCGACGGTGAGATACGCGGTGGCAGGCAGAGTCGCGATCGCAGAGGACAACGACTCGCCCGAATCGTCGGAGATGACGAAAATCCAGGTGAAGAGGCCGACACCGACCGCGACGATCAGACCTTCCAGAAGTTCTTCACGCCCGAATACCAGCCCATTTTCGTCTGCCGCTCGGGCAACGCCGACGGCGATGAGCGCGTAGCCGAGAAGGTAGAACCCGTCTGCGGCCGAGAACGTCGGGACCCGCCCGTCGCCGACTTCCATCATGGCCACGAAAGCATCGGCGATACCCCAGCACCCGATACCGAGGGCCAGGTACTTCCACGCCCGCTTGTCCGGCCCGGATTCCTGCAGGTAGCGGCGGACGCAGACCACCACGGTGGCCAGAAGCACGATTGCGTAGATCGAGTTCTGGAGCAATCCAGCCGGGGTGATCGCGTACGCCGCCACCGCGAGCGCGCCCAGGCCCAGGAACCGCGTCCACGACACAGTGGGACCGATCCTTCCTGGGTCGGTCGGTGCGTACCCCGAACGTATGCATCAGCCGATCGAACCCGACGTTGCCCTCGATTCGTCACCGAGGAATCCACAGATGGGTCAAAAAGAAAACTATTTCAAACCCATCGATGGTTCGCCAGTCTCACATCGGGGTAACGACCCGTTCAGCTCTCCAGAGCTGCATCCAAGGTGATCTCGACGCCGGTGAGTGCCTTGCTGACAGGGCACGTTTCCTTTGCCGCCTGAGCTGCTTTGGCGAAACCGTCGGCGTCGAGGCCGTCCACCTCGCCTCGGACCGTCAGGGCGATACCGGTCAGCTTGAACCCTGGCTCGTCCGGACCGAGCGAGACATCGGCCGTGACCTCGAGACTCTGCGGAGTGCCGCCGGCCTCGGCGATCAGGGCCGACAGTTGCATCGCGTAGCAGCTCGAATGGGCTGCGGCGATCAGTTCCTCCGGGCTGGTCGTGCCGTCGGCGTTCTCGGCCGCGCGCTTGGGAAACGACACGTCGAATGTAGCCGCGCCGGAACTGGACAGCTCGACTTGACCGGAACCTTGTTCCAGAGTGCCGTTCCAAGCTGTGCGTGAAGTACGAGTTGGCATCGAACCGATTCCTTCCGTTGTCGACCCTGTGCAGGGCCTCCACCCAGGCTAACCTCAGCGAGGTGGCGCAGCCATCGAGTGTGCGAATCCCGACACGAAGGGTGCGACAGGTGCGGAACTTCCTGCGGACGGCAGCGATGACCTCCAGCATGGTGGCGATCGCGGCAGTCACCTCGGCTCCCCCGGCCCAGGCCGATCGGCTCAGCGACTTCTACGACACACCGGTCGCCACGATCGATACCGCAACCCCGGGCGAGGTGGTCCGAGAACTACCGCTCGGCACGCCCAAAGGATTCGGACTGGGCTTCGACATCGAACGCATTCTCTATCGGTCCACAGACACCCACGACCGACCCATGACCGTCTCCGGCTACAGCGCTGTTCCCATCGCTCCGTGGCCGGGTCCCGGCCCGCGACCGGTGATCGCCTATGCACCCGGCACCTCCGGCATGGCCGATCGTTGCGCCGGATCCGCAGTCCTGGGAACCGTCGGCTCGTCGCCGGCCATCCTGCCACTGCTCCTGGCCGGATACCGCGTCGTCGCCACCGACTATCAAGGGCTCGGCACTCCCGGCGGACACACCTACCTCAACCGGCTGGCCTCGGGCCGAGCCCTGCTCGACGCAGCCAGAACGGCCGCCGACGATCCCTCGACCCCGGTGGTCCTGTTCGGCTATTCCGAAGGCGGTTTCGCTTCCGCAGCCGCAGCGGAACTCGCCGCCACCTACGCCCCGGAACTGACCGTCGTCGGAGCGTACGTCGGCGCGCCGCCGGCGGACCCGAGGCTCAACATCGAGCCATTGGACAACACCACCCTGGGCAGCGCGGTGCTCTTCGCAGTCGACGGCATGATCAACGCCTATCCGGAGCGGGCGGAGAGCATCCGCTCCCTCTTCCACCCCGACGGGCTCGCTGTGCTCGACGCCGCACAGGAATGGTGCACCACCGACTCCGCGGCCTCCGACATGGTGCACACCAGAGACCTCACCCGTGACGGCCGACCACTGAGCGCGCACTCGGACGACCCCGCGCTGGCCGAGCTGACCGACGCCAACACCGTCGGACGCATCGCCCCCGCCATGCCGGTGTACCTTGCGCACGCAGTCGAGGACGACACCGTACCGGTGGAGCAGAGCCGCACACTGCTACGACGCTGGCACAGCCTCGGAGCCGACGTCACCTACCGGGAATACCAGTTTCCGACCCTCCCCTATCCGGGCACCAATCATCTTCCCGGGGCGCTGGCTGCCTACGAGGACGTGTTGCCCTGGATCGCTGGACTCGTCCGCACGGACTGAAACAACGCCCAGGAACACTGATCTCAGGCAAGAAATCAGGGTGTTCACCGAGGCGTCGAACACGGTGCCGTTGATTCACTCCGATCATGCGCATCGTGCACGCTCTTCTGACCGTCGCAGCAGTCCTGACCGCATCCCCGACGATGCCCGCCGATGACACCTCCTCGGACGTCGCGGTGCTCGCCGAGGAGCTGGGTCTGCCGGGGGTGGCTTTCCGGGTCGTCTCCGAAGACCGAGTGATCGAGAACATCGAGCTCGGAGTGGACGGCAACGGTGTCCCGGTCGACGCCCGCACACCGTTCGTGTGGGGTTCGGTATCGAAGTCGGTGACGGCTGCGACGGTGCACGCCCTCGTCGATCATCAGCGGCTGTCCCTCGAGGAATCCGTCAATTCTGTTCTACCGGAGAGCGATTCGATTCTCTCGGAGGAGGTCACGATCGAGGACCTGATCCACCACACCAGCGGACTACCCCACCAGGTGGACGACCTCGACCAGTGGGGACGTACGCAGCGGGCCCTCGACGTCGTGCCCACCCTCACCGTCACTGCCGCCGACCGCGGCACTTTCCGGTACTCCAGCTTGAATTATCTACTGCTACAGGCGATCGTCGAAAAGGAAACCGGCGAACCGTTCGCGGAGGTCGTGGCTCGTGAGACCGGAGTTCACACCGCCGACGCCGTTGCACCAGGATACGTCCCGTTCTTCACCTTCCCCCGACGCGTCGACACCGGCATCGACGGCGCCGGTCTCGGCTACGGCTATCTCGGTGGTTCCATCGACGAGCTCTCGCGGTACGCCTCCCGGCAACTGACAGCTGCCGCGTCGAACAGGCCCGAAACGGTGCCCACCGGCTCCGGTACGGGCTACGGGTACGGCTGGTACGTCGAAACTCTGCCCGACGGAACCGAGATGCGATGGCATTCCGGTGCCGTCCCCGGCTACTTCACCCATGTCGCACTGATCCCCGAACGCCATCTGGCCGTGGTCTTCGCGACCAACCGATACGGCGAACTCGAGGCCGACGCCCTTGCCTCTGGTGCCCGCTCGCTCGTACTCGCTCGACTCGGCATCGACGAGCCGCACGTCTCCGGCCTGGGGCACTACCACCTGGCGTTGATCGGATCGACCGCCCTCGCGCTGGCGCTGGCGGTATGTGCGGCGGCGACGCTGATCCGATTCCGAACTGCTCCCGGACGATGGGCACCCGCGCGCATCCTCGCTGCCCTCGGCGCAGGCGCACTGCTCTACTTCTCGCTACCCACACTCGCCGGAGCGCCGATCTCGACCCTGGCCCGCTGGGCTCCGGATGTGACCCTGCTGTTCTGGATCGTGCTCGCCGAACTGGTTGTCATCGCTGGTGCGCTCGTCGCCCGGGCCGGACGGACCAGAAGCCCCGGGCACGACAACGGGCGACCCTCCGAAGAGGATCGCCCGTAGTCGTGTGCCGTGGAACTTACTCGCTGTCGCTGTCTCCGGTGGCCTTGGCCAGGTCGACCGGGACCTCGTCGGGGACGATGATTGCCTTCTTCTCGCCGCGGAACGTGAACTTCGCGTCCTCGCCCGCGCCTTCGCCGTCCCAGTTCTCGACGTCGACCAGGATGATCTGGCCGGCTTCGATCTCGCCGAAGAGGATCTTCTCCGACAGCTGGTCCTCGATCTCGCGCTGGATGGTGCGACGCAGCGGCCGCGCACCCAGGACGGGATCGAAACCGCGCTTGGCGAGCAACGACTTCGCCTTCTCGGTGACCTCGATGGCCATGTCCTTGTTCTTGAGCGCACCCTCGACTCGGCTCAGCATGAGATCGACCATCTGGATGATCTCGTCCTTGGTGAGCTGGTGGAACACGACGATGTCGTCGATACGGTTCAAGAACTCGGGACGGAAGTGCTTCTTGAGCTCGTCGTTGACCTTGAGCTTCATCCGCTCGTAGTTCGAGCCGGTGCCTTCACCCGAGGAGAAGCCGAGGCCCACTGCCTTCGAGATGTCCGAGGTACCCAGGTTCGAGGTGAAGATGAGCACGGTGTTCTTGAAGTCGACCGTGCGTCCCTGGCCGTCGGTGAGACGGCCGTCTTCGAGGACCTGCAGCAGCGTGTTGTAGATCTCCTGGTGGGCCTTCTCGATCTCGTCGAACAGCACAACGGAGAACGGCTTACGACGCACCTTCTCGGTGAGCTGACCACCCTCTTCGTAGCCGACGTATCCGGGAGGAGCACCGAACAGACGCGAGGCGGTGAAGCGGTCGTGGAACTCGCCCATGTCGATCTGGATCAGGGCATCGTCCTCGCCGAACAGGAAGTTCGCCAGCGCCTTCGACAGCTCGGTCTTACCGACACCCGAGGGGCCGGCGAAGATGAACGAGCCCGAGGGACGCTTCGGGTCCTTCAGACCTGCACGGGTACGACGGATCGCCTTGGAGACGGCCTTGACTGCCTCGACCTGGCCGATGATCCGCTTGTGCAGCTCGTCTTCCATGCGGAGCAGACGCGTCGTCTCCTCCTCGGTGAGCTTGAAGACGGGGATGCCGGTCCAGTTGCCCAGCACCTCGGCGATCTGCTCGTCGTCGACCTCGGCGATGACGTCGAGGTCGCCGGAGCGCCACTGCTTCTCTCGCTCGGCACGCTGCCCGACGAGGGTCTTCTCCTTGTCGCGCAGGTTCGCAGCCTTCTCGAAGTCCTGGGCATCGATGGCCGATTCCTTCTCCCGGCGCGCATCGGCGATCTTGTCGTCGAACTCGCGCAGGTCTGGCGGTGCGGTCATTCGGCGGATACGCATCCGCGCGCCCGCCTCGTCGATGAGGTCGATGGCCTTGTCCGGCAGGAACCGATCGTTGATGTACCGGTCGGCCAGCGTGGCGGCCGCGACGAGAGCACCGTCGGTGATCGAGACGCGGTGGTGCGCCTCGTAGCGATCGCGCAGACCCTTGAGGATCTCGATGGTGTGCTCGACGGTCGGCTCGCCCACCTGAACAGGCTGGAAACGACGCTCGAGGGCGGCATCCTTCTCGATGTACTTGCGGTACTCGTCGAGGGTGGTGGCACCGATGGTCTGCAGTTCGCCACGAGCCAACTTGGGCTTGAGGATCGATGCTGCGTCGATGGCACCTTCGGCAGCACCTGCGCCGACGAGCGTGTGCAGCTCGTCGATGAACAGGATGATGTCGCCGCGGGTGTTGATCTCCTTGAGCACCTTCTTCAGGCGCTCCTCGAAGTCACCGCGGTAACGGCTGCCGGCCACCAGCGAACCGAGGTCGAGGGTGTAGAGCTGCTTGTCCTTGAGCGTCTCGGGAACCTCGCCGTTGACGATCGCCTGGGCCAGGCCTTCGACCACGGCCGTCTTACCGACACCGGGCTCGCCGATGAGGACGGGGTTGTTCTTGGTACGACGCGAGAGCACCTGCATCACGCGCTCGATTTCCTTCGCGCGGCCGATGACCGGGTCCAGCTTGCCTTCGAGCGCGGCCTGGGTCAGGTTGCGTCCGAACTGGTCCAGCACCAGCGACGTCGACGGGGTGCCCGCCTCGCCGCGGCCGCTGCCGGACTCGCTCGGCTCCTTGCCCTGGTAGCCCGAGAGCAGCTGGATGACCTGCTGCCGGACGCGGTTGAGATCGGCTCCGAGCTTGACCAGGACCTGAGCTGCGACGCCTTCGCCTTCGCGGATCAGACCCAGCAGGATGTGCTCGGTGCCGATGTAGTTGTGGCCGAGCTGCAGCGCCTCGCGGAGGCTGAGCTCGAGCACTTTCTTGGCGCGCGGAGTGAACGGAATATGACCGGACGGAGCCTGCTGCCCCTGGCCGATGATTTCCTCTACCTGGCTGCGAACTCCTTCGAGGGAGATGCCCAGCGACTCGAGGGACTTGGCTGCTACACCTTCGCCCTCGTGGATGAGGCCGAGCAGAATGTGCTCCGTGCCGATGTAGTTGTGGTTGAGCATCCGGGCTTCTTCTTGAGCCAGGACGACAACACGCCGCGCGCGATCGGTAAACCTCTCGAACATCGCTCTCCCTCACTTCTTGGCGGGTGGTAGCTCGCCCACCAGTTCTTCTAGCGCCGCAGTGTCCTCAACGCTACGGTCGCTTGTGCATTTGAAGGTAAGACTGCGTCTCACTGTAGTTGGCCGACGTCACGAACGCCGACCCTCCACCCCCGAAATGCTGCGCGACCGTCCTCGACTGCGGACTGCCTTGCCTGCTTATTGTTGATAACGCAGGCACGATGCAAAACGTTTCCCACTCACTGTCCGCTGCTGGCGAACAGAGCCCGACCGTCCGGTCAGGCCTGTGATGGCTTGACGATAGGAAACAGGATCGTTTCGCGGATGCCCAACCCGGTCAGTGCCATCAACAACCGGTCGATGCCCATGCCTGTTCCCGTGGTCGGCGGCATGCCTTGTTCCATCGCGGCGAGGAAGTCCTCGTCGAGGACCATGGCCTCGTCGTCGCCCGCGGCACCTTGACGCGCCTGGTCCTCGAATCGTTCGCGCTGGATGACCGGATCGACGAGTTCGGAGTACCCGGTGGCCAGCTCGAATCCGCGAACGTAGAGATCCCACTTCTCGGTGACGCCGGGCTTGCTGCGATGCTGACGCGTCAACGGCGACGTTTCGACCGGGAAGTCGCGGACGAACGTCGGCTCGGTCAAGGCGTCGCCCACCTGGTGTTCCCACAGTTCTTCGACCAACTTGCCGTGACCGTAGATCGGGACGCCGTCCTTACGTGGCACCTCGACTCCGACCTTGTCGGCGATCGCCAACAGTTCGTCGACGGTGGTGTCGGGGGTGACGTCGAACCCGAGCGAGCTCGACAGCGACGGGTACATCTCCAGCGTCGTCCATTCGCCACCGAGGTCGTAGCTGGTGCCGTCGGGCAGCGTGACGACCGTCGACCCGAGCGCCGCGACGGCCACTTCCTGGACGAGCTCACGGGTCATCTTCGCCGAATCGTCGTACGTGCCGTAGGCCTCGTACGTCTCGAGCATCGCGAACTCGGGCGAGTGCGAGGAGTCGGCACCTTCGTTGCGGAAGTTTCGGTTGATCTCGAAGACCTTGTCGATGCCGCCGACGACGCACCGCTTGAGGAACAGCTCCGGCGCGATCCGCAAGTACAGGTCGGTGTCCATCGCGTTCGAGTGGGTGACGAACGGACGGGCGGCCGCACCGCCGTGCAGGGTCTGCAGCATCGGAGTTTCCACTTCGAGGAAGCCGCGACGCTCGAGGGCATTGCGCAGTTCGCGGACGACGGCGATGCGCTTACGTGCGGTCTCGCGCGAGGTGGGGTTGGTGATCAGATCCAGGTAGCGCTGCCGGATCCGCGTCTCTTCGTTGAGTTCTTTGTGCGCGACGGGCAACGGCCGCAACGACTTCGATGCGATCTGCCAGCCGTCGGCCATGACGGACAGCTCGCCGCGGCGGGAGCTGATGACCTCGCCGTGTACGAACACGAAGTCGCCGAGATCGACGTCGGACTTCCATGCCGCGAGCGCGTCTTCCCCGACGCCCGCCAGGCTGATCATGGCCTGCAGCTGGGTTCCGTCGCCCTCCTGCAGCGTGGCGAAGCACAGCTTGCCGGTATTGCGCACGAAAATCACGCGCCCGGCGACTCCGACGATCAGACCCGTCGTCGTGTCTGCCTCGAGCTCGGGAAAACGGGTTCGGATCTCGAGCAGGGAGTGGGTGCGCGGAACCGACACCGGGTACGCCTCGACCCCGCGCTCGAGCAGCGCAGCGCGCTTGGCACGACGAATCCGTAGTTGCTCCGGGGTGTCGTCGGCCTGCTGAGGGGAAGCTGTGTCACTCACGCGCACACACTTTACAGTCCGCGCAGAGGTGGACAGTCAGTGCGCGGCGACGGCCTCGGCCTCGCGAACGCAGTGCTGTGCCTGCGTCAGCACAGCGAGCAGACCCGCCGATTTCAGTGCCTGATATCCGCCGACCAGATCGGTGGCCTTGCGCAGACCCAGCAGTTGCAGAGACGCGGCGGCCAGAGAGGAGGTGTACCCCTCGGAGCAGATGACGATCCACTCGACGTCGTGATCGACGGCAATCGCCAGGCGCGCATCGCTCGTCGGGTCGAGACGCCATTCGAGAACGTTGCGTTCGATGGCCAGAGCGCCGGGAAGTGTTCCCTCCACCGCGCGCTGCGCCTGCGGTCGGATGTCGACGACGACGGCGCCGCGCTCGACCGCGTCGCGCAGCTCGAAGACGGTCATCCTGTCGATGGTCTCGCGCGCGGATTCGAGCATTTCGACGATGGTCATGGTGTGGATGGTCACAGCGCGGCCTTCTCGGGTTCATCGGTGAGTTCGCTGCGGGTACGACGCAGCGTCGACCGTTCGGTCACTTCGTAATACGACATCGCCGTCAGAGGTGGCGAGTAGGCGTGCACGCTGAGCGTGGGGCCGGTGGTGGTGGACGCCGGATCGTGCATCACGTCATGCACCCATCCGAGCGGAAACGCTGCCTGGTCTCCCGCGCCGAGGCGTCGTCGCTTCAGTTCGGTTCCAGCCCAGCGATATTCGAGAAGGGAGCCACTCAGGACGGTCATCGCCCCGAGCGAACCCGCGTGATCGTGGAGTTCGGTGGCCCGGTCGGGAACCCAACTGATCAGCCAGAGGTCCAGGTCGTCGTCGGAGTGCAGGCGACCGGCCCAACGTTCGTCGGTGGGCCAGCGACCGCCGTCGGGAAGCAGGTGATCGAAGCGGCCGTCGAGCACGTCGGATGCGCCCTGATCGGTACTGCGCAGCAGGTCGTGCGGGCGTAACCGCGTCGGCGACGTCGCGAGCGAACGGGGTGAAGAGGATGCAGAAAACACAGGTGTGGAAAGCATGAAGCTCTACTCCAGGGGTGTGTAACGAACGAGGCAGGGGTCAGCCTCGACAACACTCCTGGGTGGCCATGCACGTCATCACGCCGACGATTCTGACACACCGGCGCCCGATGCGCTAGCGGCAGCCCGCAACGCACCGGACGCCCGACGTCGAAACAGTCAGCGCGGACGCCGTTTTGCCATGTTGCGTTCGTACACCAGCCGCAGACCTTCGAGAGTGAGGTCCGGTTCGTGATGCTCGATCGTGGTCGACTCGGGCAGGATCAGTGCGGCGATGTCTCCGGTACCGATGATGGCGGTATCCACTCCGCTCAGCTCGGGCACCTCCCGCCGGATTCGGTCGACGAGCCCGTCCACCAGGCCCGCGAATCCGAAGATGGTGCCGGACTGAATGCACTCCACGGTGTTCTTGCCCAGCACCGAGCGCGGCCGAATCATCTCGACCTCGCGCAACGTTGCGGTACGAGTGGACATCGCCCATGCGGACATTTCGAGACCGGGAGCAATGGCACCGCCGAGGAACTCCCCTTTGCCGGATACGACGTCGACGCAGGTGGTGGTTCCGAAGTCCACAACGATGCACGCCGACCCGTACAAGTCATGTGCAGCAAGGGTATTGACGATGCGATCGGCACCGACCTCTTTGGGATTGTCCACCAGCAGCGGCACACCGGTCCGCACGCCGGGTTCGACCACCACGTGCACCACGTGATCCCAGTAGCGTGCGAGCATGGTGCGCATCTCGCGTAGCACCGATGGCACGGTCGAGAGCGCCGTGATTCCGGTGATCTGTTCTGCTTCGGCTCCGAGCAATCCGCGCAGCATCAGCGCCAGCTCGTCTGCCGTCACATGCGGATCCGTTCGAATGCGCCAGTCACGCAGCAACTTCGAGTGATCACCCGTACCGGTGAACAATCCGACCACGGTACTGGTGTTGCGTACGTCGATCGCAAGTAGCATCGAATCAGACCAGCACGGAATCGGCCCGCAGATCGCGTGGAGTGATCAGCCCCGAGCCTGCGGGCGCATGCGCCGGATCGCTACCGAGCTCGACCGGGCGGTTCTTCTCGTCGACGAACACCACCCGCGGGGAGTAGTCCGCCACTTCCTGCTCGTTCATCACGCCGTAGGCGATCAAGATGACCAGGTCGCCTGGGTTCACCAGATGAGCTGCGGCTCCGTTGATTCCGATCACGCCACTGCCCCGCTCACCGGTGATCACGTATGTCTCCAGCCGCGCTCCGTTGTCGATGTCGACGATGGTGACCTGCTCGCCTTCGAGCAAATCGGCCGCCTCCATCAGGTCCTGGTCGACGGTCACCGAACCGACATAATGCAGGTCCGCATGCGTGACGGTGGCGCGGTGGATCTTCGATTTCATCATCGTTCGAAACATGCTGTCACTCTCCACTTTTCGGATCTTCGGAACTACTCGTTCTGGTCATTGCGCAGGCTCGACTTCTGCGAGAAACCCGGTGCCGACGGCGACACCGACGTTGTCGATCAATCTCGTGGTGCCGACCTTGGCCGCCACGAGCAGTCGTCCGTCCCCGAGTTCGGGAGCCGGCCCGAGATGTAGGTCACGCACCTCCAGGTAGTCCACGTGCACCAGCGGCACCTCGTCCAGGACGGCGCGGGCAGCGGCGAGGATGGCCTCGACTCCACCCGCTGCCGCGTGCGCACCGGCCACCAACGCCGCCGAGAGCGCCATCGCAGCATCGCGCTGTTCGGGGTCCAGGTAGCGGTTTCGTGAGGACAACGCGAGACCGTCCCGCTCACGGACCGTCGGAACACCGATCACGTCCACGTCGAAGTTCAGATCTCGCACCATCTGCCGAATCAACGTCAACTGCTGGTAGTCCTTCTCACCGAAGTACGCGCGATGGGGCGCGGCGATCTGCAGCAGCTTGGCGACGACGGTGAGCATGCCGGCGAAATGCGTCGGCCTGCTCGCTCCTTCGAGCTCGGCACCGATCGGGCCGGGATGGACCGTGGTGCGCGGTCCGGACGGGTACATCTCGGCCGCGGACGGCGCGAAGACCAGTTCGACGCCCTCCGATCGAAGCAGCTCCACATCGGCGTCGAGGGTGCGCGGATACGCATCGAGATCCTCGCCGACGCCGAACTGCAACGGGTTGACGAAGATCGACACGATCACCACCGCACCGGTGAGCTTCGCCTGCCGCACCAGCTGGATGTGGCCGGCATGCAACGCGCCCATGGTCGGCACGAGAGCGACCTGTTTGCCGACACCGCGCAAGGCCTTCGACACGGACGAGATCACCGCGGGATCGTGGTGAACAGTCAACTGCCCCTTGGTATAGCTACCCGCGAGCGTCATTGCTTCCCTTCCAGAATCTCGATCAGAGCTGCGGGGGCACCGACGCGCTGCGCGGACCGCAACGACAACGCTCGGTACCCCGCGGCGATGCGCGAATCCACATCCTCTAGAACCTCGAGGTGCTTGCCGACTGCCGCCGCGTCGCCTCGGGCAACCGGCCCGGTGAGCGCCGACTGCCCCTTGCGCAACGCGTTGTCCAACGCAGCTTCCAGTAGCGGAGCCAGAACTCTTTCTGGCACACCGCGTTCGGCGTCGGATCCGGGAAAGCCCGGTCCGGACAACGCAACCCGAAGTGCCTCGACGGCATCGACCACGAGCGTGACGAGGTGATTGCTACCGTGCGCGAGGGCCGCGTGGTAGAGCGCCCGATTGTTCTCGGGCACATGGACCGGCTCGCCGCCGATCTCGAGGACGAGGGCCTGCGCGACGGCGTAGCCGATCTCATCGCCTGCGGTGATGCCGAAGCACGCCGCCGTCATCCGATCGGTGTCCTCGACTCCGCCGCTGAACGTCATGGCCGGATGAATGGCGAGGGGCACCGCTCCGAGGGCGGCAAGGGGCTCGAGTACGGCGACTCCGTTCGCACCGGAGGTGTGCGCCACCAACTTGCCCGGTGCCACCGCTCCGGTGGCCGCCAGTCCTGCAACGATCGACGCCAACTCGTTGTCCGGGACAGCGAGAATCAGCAATTCCGCGCGGCGAGCCACCTCGTCGACCGGCAGAATCTGCGACTCGGGCAATCTGGATCGAACCCGGGCGATGGAGTCATCCGACACGGCGGCGGCACCGACGACGACGTGCCCGACGCGTTCGAGCGCCTCACCGAATGCGGTCCCCACCCGCCCGGCCGAGACGACACCAACGGTCAACCGAGCCGGGGACAGACCACCAGTGAACCCTGATGAGGTCACCGAAAATTTCCTCTCGTTCGTTCCAGTCCCGCGCGGCGGGTACCAGACGTCCTGCAGGGAACAATAGCGACCGCGAGGGCTCGCGTGCCAGGGAAGCCAGGTGTGATCTGGTTCTCAGTCTGCGCGACGGCGGCGGCGACGCGTCCCCGAATCGAGGTTGGCCGCATCGGCCGCGTCCCCACCTTGCAGGCCCGCCATGATCTCGGCCACCGATCTGCCGTTCGAGTGCGCTCCGGTCGCGTCCTCTTCCGTCGACTCGGCACGGCGACGGCCCCGTCGCGAAGTCTTTGACGTGTCCTCGGCGGGTGTCTCGTAGTCGCGATCGGCAGCGAAGAACGCATCCGCCGAATCGCGAAGCGAGGCACGCGAGGAGGAGACACCGTCCCACTCGGCCGAGGTGGATCCGTATGCCGGTTCCGCCGAATAGTCGGTCGACGAAAATGCGGTGGAGGAATCAGCGGTCGAAAAATCAGCGGCGTAGTCGGCAGCCTCGTCGGCGGAGTCAGCCGCAGCTGTTGTCGCCGGTTCGTAGTCCGTCGCCGGTTCGTAATCCGTCGTCGGTTCGTAGTCGGTAGCTGGTTCGTGATCCGTCGCCGGTTCCGGCTCGGCGACCGGCGGACGCGTCTGATCGAAGTTGTATGCCGTGAAAGGCGAGCTGGGCGGAGTGACTCGTCCAGCTGGTCGTGGCGCACTGTCGGGGCGAGCCTGCGCAGCAGGCTGGGCGTAGGAATCGGCCTCGTCCGGCTCGGACTCCTCCGAGTACTCGGAGTACCGCTCCTGCGACTGCGATGCCGTCGACGCACCGGTGGCCTGCGGCATCTGATCCGGATCATCCGGGTACACCACCGAGGTTTCGGCCGTCACCGGTTCGTCGTACGGGGTTCCGACACCGCTCAGACCGGTGTCCGGACCCGAGGGACCGTTGCCGCTTCCACCCCCGGGGACGTACAGCCCGGACGGTGCTGGCTGATAACTGTCGTAACGGCGACCGCCGAGCTCCTGCATCCTCATCGCCTCGGCCCGCAAGGCGACGCGCTCAGTGGGCAAATTGCCGTCGAACAGCACCTGCAGGTTCTGGCGGAGCGCGGCCAGCTCATTGCGCAACGCGGCGACTTCGTCGATTTCCATCCGCGATTCGCTCCGCAGCCGAGCCTCGACATTCATCTCGTACTCGCGTCGCGCCGAGATCTCCCGAGCCAACTGCAACTCGTACACCGTCTGAAGGTCCTTGGCCTTCGTCTGGTCGGCGGCCGCCTCTCGGCGGTACTTCGTCATCGCGAAGGCACCGATCACCGCGGCCCACAGAGCCGACAGCACACCGACCCGCATCCATTGCACGCTCTCGGTGAACAGCAACAGCACGCTGGCGACGATCCCGAACACCACGAGCGCCGCGAGAAACAGCTGGCTCGCACTGCGCCTGTTACGGCGCCCCTTCTTTGCGCGAGTCTGATCGGTCATGTTCACAAGGGTAACTGGCAATTCGTTCGCAAATAGTCACCCCGGACCGATCGCTTACACAACCGAGGTAACAATCAAACAATCAATGCGTTACCGAGAATGTTCGTCGTCCCGGTCCTTGGGAGTCCGGCAGCACTGCTCCAGCCACACCGCAGCGGCGACGACAGCCAGCCCGGCGACCAGTGCCACGATCGCTCCGGGCCGATCGGAGGACGCTGCACGCACCGTCGCCGCGCGCGGAAGCACATACGCCAAGAACCCGCTGCACACTCCGACGACACCTGTCCCCACCAGCAACGATGCCTTCGCCAGCACCAATGCCCTGTACACCGTCACCGGATGCAGATCATGCAGACCGGTACCCACCCGACGCTCGGCGATGCGATTGCGCACGATCACCGCCGTCACCACTTCCACCACCGCAACCAGATACAACGACGCCCCGGCATACACCGGAATCGGCGGAAACGACCCGTAGAAAACCCGAACCAATAGCCAGGTTCCGACCGAAGCAACAAGGAAAAGGCCCATTACGTCCCAGACCTTGGTGGGATTGGTCACCACGACCGTTCACCTGCGCCTCCGTGTCGCCCATCCAGTCGTTCCGACAGGCTCCACTCCTGCTTCACGACTCCGGCCCGCTCCTGCGCACTCAATCGACCCAGCAACTCGATCACCGGGACATCGCGGTCGCCGACGCGCAAGCTCGCATCCGGTTCGATGTCCAACCACGGCATCAGCACGAACGCCCGCTCGTGCGCGCGGGGATGCGGAAGGATCAACTGCGGGTCCGCGCTGATCACGTCGTCGCACACCACCACATCCACGTCGAGGCTTCGCGGACCCCAGCGCTGCACGCGGACGCGGTCCGCTGCCTCCTCCAACCGTTGCCCCAGCCGCAACCAATCCCAGGCGTCGCAGGCGTCGTCTTGCACCACGAGGACCGCATTGAGGAAGTCCTGCTGCTCCACCCCGCCCCAGGGAGCGGATCGGTAGACGGGCGAACAGGCCGTCGCCCTGGAGCCCAGTTCATTAGTCACAGAACGCAAGTGCCCCAGAGAGTCACCGATGTTGCTGCCGATCGACAGCACGGCCCGGGTCACGGCCGTTCCCGGTAGGCCACCACTGCCACGTCTGCGAACGACAGCGGGATGGGAGCCGACGGCTTGTGCAGCACCACCTCCACCGCCTCGACGCGGGAGTCGTACGCCAACACGACCTCGGCGATCTCGGCGGAGACCGTCTCGATCAGGTCTCTGGACGGGCCGGAGACAACGGCGGCGGCATGCTCGGCGAGTTCCCCGTAGTGCAGCGTTGCGGTCAGATCATCGGACTCGGCCGCGGGGCGCAGATCCATCCAGACGGTGATGTCGACAACGAAGTCCTGGCCGTCTCGCTTCTCGAAGTCGAACACTCCGTGATTGCCGCGCACGGTCAGGCCACGCAGTTCTATGCGGTCGCCGCGACGCGTACCGGTGCCGCTACGGACGCTGATCTCACTCATGCCCGATCACCCTGCCATGCCCCGACGACGGCGACCGCGTCGAGTGAAGCCTGGACCTCGTGCACTCGCACACCCCACGCTCCGCCGGCCAACGCCAGCGCCGACACCACGGCCGTGGCGATCTCGCGTCCGTCCGGTGGGCGCGGCGTACCGTCGGCCTCGGCGAGCAACGATCCGAGAAAGCGTTTACGAGAGGCACCGACGAGAACCGGGAAACCTGCCGCCACCAGGTTCGGCAAGCCGCGGAGCAGTTGCCAGTTGTGGTGGGCGTTCTTGGCAAACCCGAGACCGGGGTCGAGCACGATCCGCGATGCGTCGACACCGGCATCGACCGCATGGTCCACCTGTTCGAGAAGTTCGCGCCGTACGTCTTCGACCACGTCGTCGTATCGGTCGGCGGATCCGGCATGTCGGTACTCGGGTCCGGCGGCGCGCCAGTGCATCAGAATCCACGGCAACCCGCCGTCGGCGACCACCCCGGCCATGGCCGAGTCGGCTCGGCCACCCGAGACGTCGTTCACTATCGACACCCCGGCCTCGATTGCGGCCGCGGCCACCGAGGCGCGCATCGTGTCGACGCTCGTGACCACGCCTTCGGCGGCCAGTGCCGTGATCACGGGCACCACCCGCTCGGCCTCGACGGCCGGGTCGATCCGGTCGGCACCGGGGCGGGTGGATTCACCACCGACATCGACGACGCCGACACCGCGACGATGCATCGCCAATCCGTGCTCGACGGCGGAATCGACGTCGAGGTACCTACCACCATCGGAGAACGAATCGGCGGTGACGTTCAGAACGCCCATGACGACGGGTGCCGGGGGAATACTCCGCGCAGAAATCATCGAGAATCGGCCGGCTCGGTCATTTCCGCAGAATCAGGTCCAGTGCTTCCGAGCGCGACGCCGCGCTGGACTGCAACAGACCGCGCACGGCCGAGGTGGTGGTGCTGGCACCGGGCTTGCGGATGCCGCGCATCGCCATGCACAGGTGCTCGGCCTCGATCACCACGATCGCCCCGCGCGGGTCCAGTTTGCGCATCAACGCGTCGGCGATCTGGCTGGTCAAACGCTCCTGCACCTGTGGACGCTTGGCGTACATGTCCACTACGCGCGCCAGCTTCGACAGTCCGGTGACTTTACCGCTCTTACCCGGGATGTATCCGACGTGAGCGACGCCGTGAAACGACACCAGGTGGTGTTCACAGGTGGAGAACATCGGAATGTCGCGAACGAGAACGAGTTCTTGATGTCCCTCGTCGAACGTCGTGTTCAGCGCCGTGTCCGGGTCGGTGTAGAGACCGGCGAATATCTCGCGGTAGGAGCGCGCGACCCGAGCCGGGGTGTCCAGCAGGCCAGGACGATCGGGATCCTCCCCCACTGCGATCAGTAGCTCCCGCACCGCTGCCTCGGCGCGAGGTTGATCGAAAGCTGATCCGGTGGCAAAGGCCACCGTCTGTTGTTCGACTACCGGGGCTTGTGCCGAGTCCGTTGTCGACTCGACGGTCCGATTGACTGACACGTGAACGTCCCTCCGGTTGGGCTCCGCGAATGTGACAGCTGGGCCTGCTGCTTCGGTCCCGAATGGACCGAAACCTCGACTCAGAGCACGGTTCGAACGGCGTACTGGGCCGACCGTGACGAGTCGACCCAGCAAGCCTAATGATCAGGTCAGCGGTAAGAACCGCCCGGCCCTTCCCAACGTTGCGTCTGGGGACCTTCGTTGCCGTGTTCCTCGGATCCCTCCCCGCCCCGGGAATCCTCGGACGGGGTGTCATCGGACCGCTCGTCGCCGGGCAGGGGGTAGTTCTGCGAGGGGTTCGGAACCTCCCACGTCGGAGTCGACGGTTCACGTGCTGCTCCGTCGTCCCCGTGCTCGGCGTACGGCGGCGCGTGCCGAGATGTCCGTCCCTGATCGCGGGTATCCGGTCGGAACGGATCCGGCTGATACTGCGGGGGCTGGTACGACGGCTGCGGGTTGCCGGGCGGCTGGTACGCCTGCGGTGGCCGATACGTCGGGTCCTGTCCCTGTGTCGGATGTCCCTGTGTCGGCTCGTATCGATTCTCGTCCGATGCCGACGGATCACGCCTCGGCGGCCCCTGGGGCGGCGTGCTCGGCCCCTGGTAGCGAGGCACCGACGGCTGATCGCGCGGCGGCCAGCCCGGAGCAGACCATCCGGCCGGAGCGCCGTAGTCCGGCCGCGAACCGGTGCTGGGCCCCGATCGAGGATCTGGTCGGCGGTATCCCTCGGAATATCCACCGCCGTTCGGAGCGCCGCCGTTGGGTGCACCGCCGTTGGGAGCACCGCCGTTGGGTGCGCCGCCGTTGAACGGCTCGCCGTAACCACCGACGGGGCCACCGCGGCGACCGGCACCGGTAGTGGGCGCGCCGCCGGGAGCACCGTTCGGCGGACCCCCGTTGGGGGGTGCACCGTTCGGCGGGCCACCGTTCGTGGGGGCACCGTTCGTCGGGGCACCGTTGGTCTGGTTACCCGGGGGCGGTGCGCCGTTGTATCCGTTGCTTCCGTTCGGGTAGCCACCCTTGCTCAGCTGCGGCGATCCGGAGTAGCTCGGCTGCGGAATCTGTTGCGGCGGAAGCTGCTTCGGGGCCGGAGGCACCGGGGGCCACGGCTCGCCGCGCTCGGCGGCGAGTTCACGAGGAGTCTTGACCGGCGGCTTGTCCGAGGGCTTGCGGTCACCGAAGTCGTTGAACAGGGTGATGCGCGGCCGCTTGGTCACGCTGTGGAAGATCTTCTCGAGATCCTTGCGCGTGAGTGTCTCTCGTTCGAGCAGCTCGGATGCAAGGGTGTCGAGTAGGTCGCGGTACTCGTTGAGGATCGCCCACGCCTCGGTGTGCGCAGCCTCGATCAGCTTGCGCACCTCCTCGTCGATCTCACGGGCGACCTCGTGCGAGAAGTCGGATTGCTGGCCCATCGAACGGCCGAGGAACGGATCGCCCTGTTCCTGCCCGTAGCGGACGGCTCCGAGCTTGCTGCTCATGCCGTATTCGGTGACCATCGCGCGGGCGATCTTGGTCGCCTGGTCGATGTCCGAGGATGCTCCGGTGGTCGGCTCGTGGAAGACGAGCTCCTCCGCCGCGCGTCCACCCATGGCCATGACCAGTCGAGCGATCATCTCCGACCGGGTCATCAGGCCCTTGTCGTCCTCGGGCACGGTCATCGCGTGGCCACCCGTGCGGCCGCGGGCGAGGATGGTGACCTTGTAGACGGGCTCGATGTCCGGCATCGCCCACGCGGCGAGAGTGTGCCCGCCCTCGTGGTACGCGGTGATCTTGCGCTCGTGCTCGCTGATGATGCGGCTCTTGCGGCGCGGGCCACCGACGACGCGGTCCACGGATTCCTCGAGCGAGGCCTCGGTGATGACCGTGCCGTTCTCGCGCGCGGTGAGCAAGGCTGCTTCGTTGATGACGTTGGCCAGGTCGGCTCCGGACATTCCGACGGTTCGCTTGGCGAGACCTTCGAGGTCTGCGTCCTGAGCGACGGGCTTGCCCGCCGCGTGCACCTTCAGGATCGCCCGACGGCCGGCCAGGTCGGGAGCGCCGACCGGGATCTGACGGTCGAAACGGCCGGGACGGAGCAGGGCCGGGTCGAGAATGTCGGGGCGGTTGGTGGCGGCGATGAGGATGACGCCGGTGCGCTCACCGAAACCGTCCATTTCGACGAGCAACTGATTCAGTGTCTGCTCGCGCTCGTCGTGCCCGCCGCCCATACCTGCGCCGCGCTGCCGTCCGACGGCGTCGATCTCGTCGACGAAGATGATGCAGGGGCTGTTCTGTTTGGCCTGCTCGAAGAGATCGCGTACGCGTGATGCACCCACACCGACGAACATCTCGACGAAGTCCGAGCCCGAGATGGTGAAGAACGGGACGCCTGCCTCGCCAGCGACGGCGCGGGCCAGTAGCGTCTTGCCGGTTCCTGGAGGCCCGTACAGCAGCACGCCGCGCGGAATTTTGGCTCCCAGCGCCTGGTACCGCGACGGGTTCTGCAGGAAGTCCTTGATTTCGTAGAGCTCCTCGACGGCCTCGTCCGCGCCTGCGACGTCGGCGAAGGTGGTCTTGGGCATGTCCTTCGTCAACTGCTTGGCCTTGGACTTGCCGAAGCCCATGACGCCACCGCGGCCGCCGCCCTGCATACGGCTCATCACGAAGATGATCACGCCGAGGATCAACACCATCGGAAGGATCAGCAGCAGGAACGAGCTGAACCAGCTTTCCTGGGAGACGGTGGTGTTGTAGCTGGTCAACCCCTGGGAGTCGACCTTGTCGAATATCTGCTCGGATGCCGAGGCCGGGTACTTCGCGATGATCTTGGTCTGATTGTCGGTGGCGTCGGACGCCTCTTTGAGGGTCAGCCGGATCTGCTGCTCGCGATCGTCGATCTGCGCGGACTCGACGTTGCGGTCGTCGAGCTGGGCGATCGCCACCGAGGTGTCGACCGTCTTCCAGTCCCGCGTGTCGTTACCGAAGTAACTGAAGGCATAGATCACCAACAGAATGCCGAAAACGATGGCAAGATTTCGTATTACTGTCTTCCGATTCATACAGCTTCAGCCGACTCGGCCGTGTCCTTTCAGTCCGCTCCCGCGCGCTGGCTGCTCCCTGCCCGCCGGATGCTCCAGGCTACCGCGAGACCCGGACATCGGACTCGCTCATACCTGGCACTCTGCGTCCACGCACCTGTCGGCGTCGACGCTTCTTCCCCTCCAACGACCGCACTCCCCCTGCAGTTCCCCACCTTCTGGGGCACCCTATCCGCATCGATGGACCATTGCACACGTCACAGCGCGTCAGTGGTCCATTCACGCGACGCGTCAGTGGTCCACTGCACACACGTCCGAGCGCGTCAGTGGACCATTGCACACGTCTGAGCGCGTCGGTGGTCCATTCACGCGAACCGGGTACCCCCACGAAGCCGAACCGAACTCAGCTGTAGACCTTGGGGTCCAGCAGGCCGATGTACGGCAGATCCCGGTAGCGCTCGTTGTAGTCCAGGCCGTATCCCACGACGAAATCGTTGGGGATGTCGAAGCCCACGTTCGCCACCTCGACGTCGACCTTGATGGCTTCGGGCTTGCGCAGCAACGTCACCACCGCCAACGACGCGGGCGATCGGGTTGCGAGGTTGCGCTTGAGCCAGCTCAACGTCAGGCCGGAATCGATGATGTCCTCGACGATCAGCACGTGGCGTCCAGTGATGTCCCGATCGAGATCCTTGAGGATGCGAACGACCCCGGAGGACGACGTGGACGAGCCGTACGAGCTGACCGCCATGAACTCGAGCTGCGCCGGGATGGGCAGGGCCCTGGCGAAGTCGGTCATGAACATGATCGCGCCCTTGAGCACACCGACCAGCAGCAGGTCACCTTCGGGCGAACCCTCGGGGTATCGCAGGGCGATCTCGTCTGCCAGTTCCTGGGTGCGCGTTTTGATCTGTTCCTCGGAAATGAGAACCGATTCGATGTCGCCCTCGTACACGGGGTTTCCCTTCATTCGTTCTCCAGGCCGACGCTCAGCCTGCCATGCCGACGCGTGCACACCAACCTCGCCTCGGGCGTTCCCCCAGGCAGCGCAACTCCGCCCTGCCCGGTCCACCGTTCGACGAGGGCATCGACCGCGCGGAGCTGCCGGTCGGTCAGCGATCTCACACCCCGGCCGAGCAGCCAGCGCCGCAGTACTCGGCGACGAACGGCCGGCTCGACCGTCTCGATCGCCGCGATCTCGATCTCGGCCGCATCCGCATCGACGACGGACTCGGCCATCGCATCGAGCACCAGGCCGTCCTCGCGCAACTGCTCGGCGGTGCGCGCGAGCGCGGCGGCGACGCCGCCTCCCAGTACGTCCTCGAGCAGAGGCAGCACCTCGTGACGCAACCGCACCCGTGTGAAGTCGGTGTCGGTGTTGTGCGGATCCTCGAACGGTCGAACCCCCAGTTCGACGCAGGCAGCCCGGGTCACCGAGCGCTCGACGCCCAGCAGTGGCCGACCCCAGGGGGCGTCGAATTCCGCCATCCCGGCGATCGACCGCGGCCCCGATCCGCGCCCCAAGCCCAGCAGGACCGTCTCGGCCTGGTCGTCGAGGGTGTGCGCCACCAGGACCGAGGCGTCACCACGTGCGGCGTTCAGCGCCTCGTACCGTGCTCGTCGCGCGGCGGCTTCCATTCCACCGGAACCGGACACCTGCACCTGCAGAACCCGTGCCTGCACCGCTCCGAACTTCACGGCGTGGGCCGCTGCGGCGGAGGCGACCTCCGCCGAGCCGGGCTGCAGGCCGTGATCGACGATCAATGCACGCACGTTCGGTGCCTCGGCCACGGTCGCCGCCGTCAGGGCCAGCGAATCGGCACCACCGGACAACGCGACGGCGACAGGCCCGGGATGGGCCGCCGACCAGGCCCGCACCGCATGCCGAATCTCGAGCAGAGCGCGCCCTTCCGGTAACAGGGCAGACGGCGCGGGCCGGTGCACTGCTATCCCAGGACCCGGGCGATCCACGCGTCCGGGGCCTCGATCTCCGACAGCAACGGCAGGGTGTCGGCGTCGGTCCACACGGTGTTGAAGCGTTCCATCCCCACCGCGCCGACGACGTGGTCGACGAACGCCTTGCCGCGCACGTACTGCGCCATCTTCGCGTCCATGCCGAGCAGTGCGCGGACGACGCGTTGCAGCGGACCGACCTTGCGCCGACGACGCTGGTCGAACGCACTGCGAATGTGGGCGACGGTCGGCACGACGGCGGGTCCGACGGCATCCATCACGTGGTCGGCGTGCCCTTCGAGCAGGGTGCCCAACACCAGGAGTCGGTCTATGGCGTCGCGCTGCGGCTGCGGTTGGGTGGCGCGCAGCAGGCCGACGATGCCTGCATCCTCCGACTTCGACACCCCGCCCGGATGTCGGCGGGCCTTCAGTGCACCGGTCAGCCGATCGGCGAGGTCGGTGAGGGGCTCGTCGGCACCGTCGGAGAGCACCCCGACGTTCTCCCGCATGTAGCCACCCAGCCACGGAGCGGAGGAGAACTGCACTCGGTGCGTCACCTCGTGCAGGCACACCCACAGCCGAAAATCGCTCGGCGACACCCGAAGTGCCCGCTCGACGGCAATCACGTTCGGCGCGACCAGGAGCAATGTTCCGTGTTCCCCGGTGAACGGGTCGTACTGCCCCAGGATGGCACCGGACAAGAACGCCAACATCGCTCCGGCCTGCAGCCCGGCGGGCTTTCCGGCGAGTAACCCGGATGGCGGCTCGTCGTCGTCGCCCGTCAGATGCTGCATCGACGACGCGGCCGCGGTGATCCAGCCTGCTCGGTCGACCACCTGGGCGTCGGGCACGGGCAGTCCGTCGGCCAGACCGGTCGTATCGCGGACCGGCCCCTCGGCTCGAATCGATGCGGCGGCAAGCTCTTCCACGGCCGCCTGCGCGGTGTAGCGGGAGGTGGCCGGGCCTTTACGGGCCAGCTTGATTCCGGTCTTGGCGGCGACGGACCAGTCGACTGCGCCCGCGAATCCGGATGCGCCTTCGCTTTCCCCGGTGTGTGGGGCTTTTTCGCTGTTCGCTTGCGTTCCGCTGTTCACTGGCAACCACACGATCTCAAGGTCGATGCCACGGCATCGAGGGCGGGACGACTGGCCTCGGGCGGCCGATCGTTCGACATCAGCGCGAAGGTCAGGATTCGACCGTCGACATCCACGACGTAACCTGCGAGAGCACTTGCAGTGGAGAGGGTTCCAGTCTTGGCCCGCACCCATCCTGCACCGGTGCGATCCCCCGAGGCGTATCGATCCGACAGCGTTCCGGTGGCTCCGGCAACGGGCAGGTAATCGAGCATGGGACGTAGCGACGGCTGCTCGCTTCCGGCGGCGGAGGTGAGCACCTGATCGAGCAGCCGCGCCGGAATCTTCCCGTCCACCGACAATCCGCTGGCATCGTGCAGGGTCAGGCCGGCCATGTCGAATCCGGCGGAGTACAGGGTCTGTCCGATGGATGCGACCGCGCCGGAGAAGCTTGCGCTCGTGTTCATCTCGATCGCGAGCTCACGCCCGACCGCCTCGGCGAGGACGTTGTCGGAACGATAGATCATCTGCTGCAATCGGTTTCGGAGCGGGGCGGACTGCACGGAGGCGATTTGATCGGCACCCTCGGCGGCCGTGCCGGTCGTCACTGCTGCCGGGTCGACGCCCAGTCCCGCGGCCAGGGCACGGCCCGCGTCCAGGGCCGGGGTGGTGCTGCGCGGCGACTCGTCGACCAGTGGTTGTGATCTTCCGCCGTCGAGCATGATCGGTTCGATCGGGGTGATCGAGCCGGCTCCGATGTCGGCGGGGAACCAGCCTTCGGCCATGGTGTCGCCGGAGTAGATCGAGGTGTCGACGGTGATGCTGCGCACGGTGGTTCCGCTGCGACGGATCTGCTCGACCAGGTCGTCGATCCGCGCGGCACCCGGGTAGAACCCGTCGGTCCCCACCGGCTGTGCGGTGAGCGTGGGATCACCGCCTGCGATCAGCACGATGTTTCCCTCGCCGGTGCCCTGAACCACGCGGGTGGTGACCCGGTGGTCCGGCGGAAGCGCCAGCATCGCTGCCGCCGCGGTGAGCACCTTGGTCGTCGATGCGGGGGTCATCGGTGTATCGGGGTTCTGCGACCACAGGACCTGCCCGGACTGCGCATCGGCGACGGTTCCGGTGAACGTGCCGAGATCGGGGTTGTCGATCACCCGGGCCAGTGCGTTCGCCAGACCCGCGGAGGTGGGTGCAGGCGCGGAGCTGGGGAACGGGGTGATCTCCGGGTTCGGCAACACCGTCTCCGGTGGCGGTGCGATCGTGATCTCGGCACCGTCGGACACCGACGGAAGTACCAGCGCTGCTGTCGTTGCGGCGAGGATCGCCACGAACACGGCACACAGCGTCAGTACCAGCCGCTTCTTCCTGCGCCGTCGTCCCGCTGTGGGACCGAGGAACCGCCGTGTCAGCCCCGCCACCGTTCCTCCGTAACTGCCCTTGTCTTACCCGAGATCGTTCTGTCAACAGTATCCTCGGGTCCGGTAGCCTTTGCGCCGCCACCATCGACACACATACCGCAACTACTCGAGCCCACGGGCTCGACGAAGACAGTGAGGACTGCACGTGCCGTTCGACGTCACCATCGAGATCCCCAAGGGGCAGCGCAACAAGTACGAGGTCGACCACGTCACCGGACGTGTTCGCCTCGACCGCTACCTTTACACCGCGATGGCGTACCCAGCCGATTACGGCTACATCGAGAACACGCTCGGCGAGGACGGCGATCCGCTGGACGCACTGGTGCTGTTGCCCGAGTCCGTCTTTCCCGGCGTCATCGTCGAGGCGCGCCCGGTTGCCATGTTCAAGATGGTCGACGAGGCCGGTGGCGACGACAAGGTGCTGTGCGTTCCTGCAGGCGACACCCGCTGGGATCACATTCAGGATCTGAGCGACGTGTCGACCTTCGAGCTCGATGCGATCAAGCATTTCTTCGTCCATTACAAGGATCTCGAACCCAACAAGCACGTCACCGGGGCAGACTGGGTGGGACGTGCCGAGGCCGAGGCCGAAATCGCTGCGTCGATCAAGCGTTTGACGGACAATCCGGGTCACTGATCGTTTCGGTACCGCACCTCGTCTCGGCCGTGAGCCGGCGACATACAGTTTGGGGAGACCTATGACCGACAGCAGTTCCAACGGCACCGCCGGTGATCGGCGGAATCTCGAATCGAGGCCGATCTCGGACCCGACGCAGTTTCCCGATCTGCCGGTGACGGTCGTCCTCGACCGTATTCCCGTGCCGATCCTCGCTGTCGACCCCACCGGCGCAATCGTGTTCGCGAACGAGGCCTTCGACGATCTGTTCGGTCTCGACCGCACCGAACGTGAAGATTTCCACCTGCACGACATCTTTCCCGATCGGGCTCCGGAGGGCGTCAACGTCGCCGACATGTTTCTCACGACGGTGGCCACCCGCGCCGATTCTCTGTGGCGGATGACCGACAAGACCGGTGACATCGTTCAGGTGCGCGCCAGCAAGTCGATCCTGCGTCGTACCGAGGACACCATCGTCCTCGTCGCGCTCGAGGACTTCACCGATCAGTTGTGGAACGACCCCAAGAGCGCGCTGCGCTGATCGTTCCTCCCCGGACGAGGTACCTGGACGGTGTGCGCCGGCGAGTCACTCGCCGGCGTACACCGTCGTTTTGTTTCCACCCGCATGCTTCGACTCGTACATCGCGGTGTCCGCGTCGAGCAGAACGTTGTGCAGCAGATCCGAGGTGCTCCCGAACTCTGCGGCAGTGGACCAACGGTTGCCCGCGATCAGCGCCACGCCGACACTGCCGGTGACCGGCACCTCGTCCAGCGGATCGTGGATCGCCTCGCGGATCTCGTCGGCACAACGACGCACCGTGGTGTCGGCGACCGACAGCGCGATGGTGAACTCCTCGCCTCCGGTGCGGGCTACGCACGGCCGCCCACCCGCGGCAGCAGTGAGTCTGCGGGCCGTACGCCGCAGCACGTGATCGCCGACCGCATGTCCGTATGTGTCGTTGACCAGCTTGAATCGGTCGAGGTCGACCACCATCAACGCCACCGAGCCCTCCGCGTCGGGAGTGGCCATCATGCGCTGGAACCGCAATTCCAGGCCGCGCCGGTTGAGCAGGCCCGTCAACGAATCGGTGTTGGCGAGATCGAGTTGACGCCGAATGACTGCACGGAACGCCAGCACGGAGTTGACCACCAGAACCGTCACCAGTACCCGCGCGAGGATCGAGGCGGGATCGTCCGGCTTCTCGACCAGGGCCAGCAGTGCGAGGACCACGATGACGGCGTTGACGAACGCAGTGTGAAACTTGAGCAAGTTCCGTCGCGAGAAGTACGCGATATAGGTGCCGATCACCGCGAACAGGGCCGCCCCGTTGAGGGCCAGGTGCCGGTCTCCGAAAGACAGCAGCATCGCCGAGACGCCCATGTCGGCGTACACCACGAACCATCCGGGCATGTGGGAGACGTCCACGGAACGCAACCACCACCAGGCTCCTACGGGGATGGTCGAGAGCAACACCACCACGCAGACGGCCGTTGCTGTCACTCCGACCGGACCGTCGGAGGACAGCATCACGATCACCCCGATCAGACCGAACGAGGGCACCAGCAGCGCAATGCCCCGCGCCACCCGGCGTTCGAGCCAGACCGAACTCGTATGTGATCCAGCGTCGAACGACAGTGGCGACGCACCGCGACCGGTTGGCACTGCACCCCCTCCATCCGTGCTGAATCGACGAGCGCCCTCGCATGGCTGCCGATCACCCCGACGATCGGCCACCGGGTGCTCAGACGTTACCGGGGCTGCGGTCCGGCGGGTCCCGGCCCGATGGTTTCGTAATCGGTCAAGAATCGATCCAACAGCGCAACCAATGATGCCCGGTCGTCGAGCTCCCATCCTCCGATCACCCTGCCCAGAGTGTCGGTCCGACGCTGCTGAATCGCCGCAGCCACTTCCCGACCGGACTGCGTCACCGCGAGAACGAAGGCGCGCCCGTCCCGCTCGTCGGGCAGACGCTCGACGTGCCCTCGTTCCACGAGCTGAGCGACCTGGCGACTGACTGTCGATGGATCCGAGTTCACCATTGCCGCAAGTTCACTCGACCGCATCGAACCGTCACGCAACAGCCGGAACAAGCATACGTACGCGGCACCGTCGACGCCGCCCGAGGACGAGATCTGCGCAATGTTGCGCTCCCGGATGCGTTGCAGTCGAACCAGTTGTGTGCCCAGTTCCTCGGCGAACTCGACCATGTCAGCTACCGGTGAAATGAGCAGACCGCTTCTCGAATACCGAGGTGACCGCCTCGGTGAGATCGTGAGAGGCGAGGAAGGCTGCGTTCCAGACCGCGACGAAGCGCAGGGAGTCGTCGACGCCTGCAGATCGGGAGTGGTCCAGAACGGTCTTGATGCCCTGCACCACCAGCGGGGGATTCGCGGCAATGGCTGCCGCGCACGCGCGGGCCGCGGCGAGTGTGGCCTCATGGTCTTCGAACACGTCGTTGACCAGACCGATCTTCTCGGCGCGAGCTGCGTCGATGTCCTTACCGGTCAGCGCGAGTTCACGCATGTGGCCGTCACCGATGATCGCGGGGAGTCTGGCCATCGATCCCATGTCGGCGACGATCGCGACCCGCACCTCACGCACACTGAACTTCGCGTCTGCACTGGCGTACCGCACGTCGGCTGCGGTGATGAGGTCGACACCACCACCGATGCACCAACCCTGAACGGCCGCGACAACGGGCTTGCGGCAATCCGCGACCGCGTTGACGGCTTTCTGCATCGTCTTGATGGTGTCGTGAAACGTGGTCCGCGGGCCGGCCAACGCCTGGTCCGCCATGAGCGGACCGAATGTTCCTGCCATCGCAGCGAGGTCGAGTCCGTACGTGAAGTTCTTGCCGGAGCCGGCGAGCACGACCGCCCGAACCTCGGGATCGACGTCCAACTGCGCGAACAGCTCCGTGCTCTCACTCCAGAAGTCGGGCCCCATGGCGTTGCCTTTGCCCGGTCCGAGAAGGGTCACTTGCGCAATGTGGTCTGCGATCTCGACCGAGAAGGCTTTCCAAGTACGTTCCGTCATACTTGGCAAGCCTAGCGGGGTCGCTACGGATTCCCGCACGGCATGTTACGGCGCGTAACATCTGGACTAAGACCCTGCTCAGCTCTGGTATGCGATGCAGATCCGGCCCATCATCGAAGCATGCTGATGCATCAGGGACTCGGCCTCGACACCTTCAACGACCTGCCGCGTCGCAAAGCGGTGCACGCACTGTACGAGTGCTGTTGCTCGGTGACCTGGGCGTCACGGGTGGCCGAGAAGAGACGGTATCGCTCTCGCGCCGAACTGTTCTCCGTGGCAGCTGCAGAACTGAACGAGCTGTCCGAGGACGACGTGGATTCGCTGGCGTCGACGCTGCCGGAGCCGAGCAAAGTGTGCACGGTGATGGACTTCGACACGCGCGAGGCGTTGGGAACAGCAGCACGTGCGTACGAGCAGCGGTTCGGCTACGCCTACGTGGCGAGCCTGTTGTTCGCCCCCGAGGCCTTGGAGCCGCGCGAGATCCTGGTCGATCTCGGCCACCGTCTCGACAACGACGACCCCACCGAGCGCAGGGTCATGATCGGCGAGCTGGCGAAGATCAACAACATTCGTTTGGAACGGTTGCTGGGACCCGAGGGCGGATGGCCTCCGTACTGAGACGCCATCCAACTCGCTCGGGCTGCCGCTGTCCGAGTCAGCCGAACAGACCGACCACACGACCGATCAGCCCACCGGCTATCAGGATCGCCAACAATGCCACGACGCAGATCACGATGACCGGCATGAGACGGCTTCGCTGCGGCGGTTCGTGATTCGGGCCACCCGCCGCAGTTTCGGCCGGCGGGGTGTCTCCTGGAGTGACCCCGCCTCCCTGTTCGAGGCCGGCGGTGTCGTTCGGATCCGGATTCTGAGCGTTCATCTCTCGCGTTTACCCGGTGCGATGTAGCTCAATCGAGATGTGCCCTGGCTATCGCTCCGGCGAACAATTCGGATATCGCATCGGCGATGGTTGCCTCGTCGATTCCCTCCGGATCCACCGAATGTTCGACGGCCAATCCGGAGATCAATGCCACCAGGGACGTCGCGAGGCGTCGGGCATCGAACTTCTCGCCGACGCCCCAGTCCTCTGCCCGCTCGGCGATGAGACGTTCGAGTTCACCTCGCAAGGCGCGACGGTCGGCGCGGTAGCGATCGGCGACGGCGGGATCACGTCCGGCCAGGATTCCGAATTCGACGGTCAGCAGCGGCCAGCGCGGTTCGGCGACCACCCAGGCAGCGATTTCACCGCCGCCTGCTCCGGCTGCCGCGGTGGGGTCCAGATCCGAGATGTGCGCCAGCACGCGGGCGGCGAGGTCGAGTGAGCGCATGGCCAACAGCTCGGCGAACAGTGCTTGTTTGGATTCGAAATTGGAGTAGACGGCTCCCTTGGTGAAGCCGGCACGATCGGCTATGTCGGTCAGTTTGGCTGCGACATAACCATGTTCGGTGAATTCTTCCGCGGCGGCTGCGAGGAGCCGGACTCGGACATCCGTGCGCTGGGGACGGCGTTGCGGCTGTGTCGGCTCCCACTTTTCTTGCTCGACGGCATTCACGATACCTAGAGTATTCAATACCTCGGGTATCGACAAGGAGTCGTCCATGCGCAAGATGTCACTGCTCGCCGTCGCGGTTCTGGTACTGCAGCTCGGCTTCATCCTCAGCTACGTTTCGGCGTTTCATCAGCCGACACCTCATGCCATCCCGATAGCGGTGGTCACCGAAGCCGGTCTTCCCGACGGCCTCGACCAGCAGACCGCAGATCGGCTCGACGCCCTCGCGGGCACCCCACTCGATGCGCGTACTGCCGTCGACACGGCCGAGGTGCGCTCCCTGCTGCGCAATCGGGACATTCTCGGTGCATACGTCGTCGGCGCGAACGGAACGGACACCCTCATCACCGCCAGTGCCGCGGGCAGCTCTGTGGCGAGCGCACTGCAGTCGATCTTCACCGAGGTCGACGCCGCCCAGGGCCGCCAGTTCGTGGTTCGCGACGAGATTCCGGTCGGTGCGCACGACAATCGAGGACTGACCGGCTTCTATCTGTCGGTGGGCTGGGTGGTCGGTGGCTACCTCCTGGCGGCCGCATTCGGGCTGCTGATCGAAGCTCCGAGGTCACGCCTCGAAACCTGCATGCACGTCGGCATTCTTGCGGCGTACTCTCTCGCCTCCGGCGCACTCGGAGCCTTCATCACCACCGGAGTTCTGAACACCTTTGCCGGGCATTGGTTTCCACTCACACTGTTGGGCACCGGCGTGGTCTTCGCGACCGGACTTCTCACCATGGGGCTGCGCGCACTGATCGGCATCGCTGCTGTTCCCGCCGCGATCGTTCTGTTCGTCGTTCTGGGAAACCCCAGTGCTGGAGGCGCTTTCGGGACCGACGTGCTCCCCTCGTTCTACGCGTCGATCGGGCGATGGATCACCCCGGGCATCGGCACCGAGGGCGTGCGCAGCATCGTGTACTTCTCGGGCACAGGAGTGGGGCAGCCCGCTCTCGGTTTGGCGCTCTACATCTCGGTCGGTGCGCTACTGCTGATCGCGTCGGCTCTGCGTCGACGGTCCGCGCACACCCAGGTCGTTGCGCCCGCAGCCAGTAAAGTGTGATTCCATGACCGCCACCTTCCCGCTGCCACTGCCAGATCTCGCCGTCCGCACCCTCGGAGGCGCAGTCGTGTGGGCAAACGACGAGACGTTCGCGGAGAAGGAGAATCTGGTCAGCCCGGGCAAAGCCGACTATTCGACGGCGACGTTCGGGCACAAGGGCCAGATCTACGACGGCTGGGAGACCCGACGACGACGCGAGGCCGGATACGACGAGGCGATCGTCCGTCTCGGCGCGCCCGGCGTCGTGTCCGCGATCGTCGTCGACACCTCGTGGTTCACCGGAAACTATCCGCCGGAGATCTCCGTCGAGGCTGCCGAGGTGGACGGCTTTCCGTCCACCGACGAGCTGCGCACACAGACCGAATGGACCACCATCGTTTCCCGTAGCCCGGTCGACGGCGACAGTGAGAACAGGTTCCAGGTCGCCTCAGATGCACGGTGGACGCATGTGAAGCTGTCGATCTACCCGGACGGCGGAGTTGCGCGCCTGCGGGTACTCGGCCGGGGCACACCCGACCCGAAGTTCCTCGCGGCCGGTCCGGTGGACCTGGCTGCGCTCGAAAACGGTGCCTACGTCTCGGCGTGCTCCAACATGTTCTACAGCTCCCCCAACAATCTGCTCTTTCCGGGACCTCCACGGTCGATGGGTGAGGGCTGGGAGACCTCGCGCAGACGCAACGATGCGAACGACTGGGTTCAGGTCCAGTTGGCAGGAACCGGGTTGATCCGCCTCGCCGAGCTCGACACCACCTGCTTCCTCGGCAACGCGCCGGGCTCCGCATCGCTTCGTGGACGTCTGGGAGACGGCGAGTGGATCGAGCTGTTGCCGCGCACGAGGCTGCAGCCCGACACCCGGCATCGCTTCGTCCTCGACCACGAGGCCCCGGTGTCGGAGGTCCGGATGGATATCTACCCGGACGGCGGCATGGCGCGATTGAGACTGTTCGGTGATCTGCAGGAGTGAAGCCCGCGGAACGACCCTGATCTGCAAGCCTCCTGCGTAAACGCTCGCGGGGCAATAGGGTTGGAGAATGTCCCGGCTACTTCATCCGAATGCAGCCCATGTCGCCGACACGCTGATTTCGCGCGGCCATCACGGTGTGGTGGTGAACAGTCCGGAGGGCACCCACACCGCTGCCGATGCCGCTGCGGCGCTGGGTGTCGATGTGGGCGCGATAGTCAAGTCGATGGTGTTCCTGTTGGGCGACGAGCCGGTGCTCCTGCTGGTGTCGGGTGCGCACAACGTTCATCTCGACCACACGGGTGCGCGTCTCGGCGGCACGTTGCGGCGCGCAGATCTCGAGACGGCGAAGCACGCCACCGGGCAGCCGATCGGCGGAATCGCCCCGGTCGGTCATCCGACCAATCTCGAGACTTTCATCGACCAGGATCTGGCCGACTACACAGAGATTTGGGCCGCCGCTGGGCATCCCAACACGATCTTCCGGTCGACGTTCACCGAGTTGCTGCGGATCACCGCCGGTTTGGCCATCGACGTCCGATGACCCGCTAGGGCGTGCGGGGACGCGTCAGCCTGCCGTCACGTCACGCTGATCGTCTGCGGGAGTGGCGCACGGGGATCCCACCCCGGCGGTCCCGTCGACCAGGTCGGGAAACGGCCGAGGGTCGGGCACCGGATTCCACCAGCCGGAGTCCTCGGTGTAGTTCCACTTCGGTCCGCAGTCCACGAGAGCGGCCACGGCGTCGACCAGTCGGGTCACATCGGCCGAGGAGCTGCCGAGCCCGATGCTGGCTCGAACGGCTCCTGCCGGGTGCCCCAGCCTCGCGAGCAGCGGATGTGCGCAGAATTGTCCGTCTCGAACGCCGATGCCGTGCTCGGCGGACAGGTACGCTGCCACCTCGCCGGGGTCGCGTCCGGCCACGGTGAACGTGACGATGCCGACGCACTCGGGGGCGTCGGTCCACACGTGCAGCTGCTCGACGCCCGGCAGAGCTGCCAGCCCTTCGCGCAGCCGGGCCGACAGTTCCTCCTCTTGGTTTTGCGCTGCGGCGTCGTCGAATCCGGCGATGGTCTCGCAGGCCGCGGCGAGTGCGGCGACACCCAGTACGTTGGGGGTTCCCGCCTCGTGTCGCTGCGGCGCCGGAGCCCACTCGGTGTTGTCGACGCTCAACCGGCGCACCGCGCCGCCGCCGGCCAGGTACGGCTCGCCGAGGTCGAGCCAATCACGCTGTCCCACCAGCACTCCCGCGCCGAACGGGGCGTACAGCTTGTGCCCGGAGAACGCGAGGTAGTCCACGCCGAGTGCCGCGATGTCGATGCGTCGGTGCGGCAACAGTTGGGCACCGTCCACCACGATGCGGGCGCCGTGCCGGTGCGCCAGTGCTGCGAGTTCGGCGATGGGCAGAACTTCGCCGGTGACGTTGGATGCGCCCGTGATCGCCAGCAGCGCAGCCGGTTTCGCAGCCAGTTCGGCCTCGAGCCGGTCGATCGTCTCGGCCAATGTCGACGCTGCCGTCACCACGCGACGATCACGCCACGGAAGCAGATTCGCGTGATGTTCGATATCGAGCACCACGGTGTCGCCGGGTACACATCCAGCAAGCAGGTTGAGTGAGTCGGTGGTGTTCCGGGTGAACACCACCACCGAATCTGTCTGTGCACCAACAAAATCGGCGACCGTCACCCGCGCCTTCTCGTAGGCCGCCGTCGATACCCGCGAGGCGTAACCTGCACCGCGGTGCACGCTCGAGTAGAACGGCAGCAGGTCCGCGATTCGGTCCGTCACCGCCGCCAGCGCCGGTGCACTGGCGGCGTAGTCGAAGTTGGCGTACGTGCACGTACCGCCCTGTACCAGGGGCACCTGCAGATCCGTGCCCGAAACAGGGGCAAAAGGAGTGCAGGGTCGAGAAAGTACAGACGTCATGGCAACACCCTCACGTTCGAGGGACCCGCAACCGGAGCAATGGGTGAACGAGTCCGCGCTTGCCGCGCCGGTTCTCCGGCCACAGCCTGGTCGTCACCCGGAGCACCCCACCGCGGAGGAGGGTTGCCGACCAGCTAGCCGGGGCTCGATGCTGGTACTCGTGACCGTGGGGAAGACCCTCGCAAACGTCCAGCAGTTTTGTCAAGCCCGGCCCCGCGGTTGATCGCTAGTAGGATCCTCGCAGTGCGACAGAGAGTCCGTTCACCTTCTGGCAAACCGAACGTGAGATAACCAACGACGCTGCGGCCTCCCCTGCCGCGGCTCGACAAGCGCTCCACTGCCCCACGAACACGAAGGACACCTGGTTGTCTGTGCACGAACAACATGGCGATTCCGCGGACTCCGGTCTTGCCGGCCATTCCGTAACCACCGATCTCACGGTAGAGGCTGCTCCTGCCCAGTACCTTCGCTCGTCTCTCGCCGCACCGCCGCGCACGCTGATCGACGTCCTTCGCGCTACCGCAGAGCGCTTTCCCGACGCCCCCGCCATCGACGACGGTGCCGTCGCTGTCAGTTACAGCGAGCTGCTGGACGACATCGACGAGGGGGCCCAGTGGCTCGCCAATGCCGGTGTTCGGCGCGGCGATCGCGTCGGCATCCGCATGCCCTCGGGTTCCTTCTCGCTCTACGTCGCCATCCTGTCCATCCTGCAGGTCGGTGCCGCCTACGTTCCGGTCGACGCGGACGATCCGGAGGAGCGCGCCGAGCTGGTCTTCGGGGAGGCCAAGGTGACGGCCATCGTCACCGCTGGCGGAATCGCGGCCGGGACTGCGCCCAGACAGGATCGCGCCGAACACGACTCCGGTCCCCCCACCCCCGAGGACGATGCGTGGGTCATCTTCACCTCGGGGTCGACGGGCACTCCCAAGGGTGTCGCCGTCAGTCATCGCAATGCGGCGGCGTTCGTCGACGCCGAGGCCCGCATGTTTCTGCAGAAAGATCCCCTCGGGCCGGGCGACCGAGTGCTCGCCGGCCTGTCGGTGGCGTTCGACGCCTCGTGCGAGGAGATGTGGCTGGCGTGGCGGCACGGTGCCTGCCTGGTGCCCGCGCCTCGGTCGCTCGTGCGCTCCGGCTTCGATCTGGGCCCGTGGCTCGTCTCCCGCGACATCAGCGTCGTCTCGACGGTGCCGACGTTGGCGTCGTTGTGGCCGGCGGTGGCGTTGGAAGCGGTGCGGCTGCTCATCTTCGGCGGCGAAGCCTGCCCTCCGGAGCTGGCCGAGCGGCTCGCCGTCGAAGGCAGGGAGGTCTGGAACACCTACGGCCCCACCGAAGCGACCGTTGTCGCGTGCGCCGCGATCATGGACGGCACCGGCCCGGTCCGCATCGGTCTGCCGCTCGACGGCTGGGACCTGGCGGTGGTCGATGCTTCGGGCGCTCCGGTTCAGGTCGGCGAGGTCGGTGAATTGGTCATCGGTGGTGTCGGGCTCGCGCGGTATCTCGATCCGGCCAAAGACGCCGAGAAATACGCGCCGATGCCCTCCCTCGGGTGGGATCGGGCGTACCGGAGCGGCGACCTGGTCAAGCTGGAGCTCGAGGGTCTGCTGTTCCAGGGCCGCGCCGACGATCAGGTCAAGCTCGGTGGTCGACGCATCGAACTCGGCGAGATCGACAATGCGCTGCAAGCACTTCCGGGTGTCGGCGGCGCCGCCGCTGCGGTCCGCAAGACGGGCGCGGGCAACTCCGTTCTGGTCGGTTATCTCGCCAGTACCGACCCGAATTTCGATCTGGAGGCCGCCCGTGCGTTGCTGGCGGAGCAGCTGCCGTCGGCGCTGGTGCCACGGTTGGCGTTGGTCGAGGAGATGCCGACGCGCACCTCGGGCAAGGTCGACCGCAATGCTCTGCCGTGGCCCCTTCCCGGTTCGGCCGGGGCGTCGGCGCTCGGCGGGACTGCGGGGTGGGTGGCCGAACTCTGGGCCGACATCCTCGGAGCCCAGATCACCGACGAGAACGCCGATTTCTTCGCCAACGGCGGCGGTTCGCTCTCGGCCGCGCAATTGGTGACGGCATTGCGCGAGCGGTTCCCGGAGGTGACCGTCGCGCAGCTCTACGACCACCCGCGACTGGGTTCGCTGGCGCAGTACCTCGACGATCTAGAGCCCGTCGTCCAAGCCGTTCCCCGCGATGTGGTTCCGACCTCACGGGTGGCGCAGTGGGCACAGATTCTGGCGACGGTTCCGTTGACCACTCTGACCGGGTTGCAGTGGGTCACCTGGCTCGCGTTGTTGTTCAACGTGATGGCCTGGTTCGACGACGTGTCGTGGGCTCCGACGCTGTCGTGGTGGTGGATCCTTCTCGCGTTCGTCTTGTTCATCACCCCGGTGGGCCGGATGGCGATTTCGGTGATCGGATCACGCATCCTGTTGGCGGGGTTGAAACCCGGTGCATACAAGCGCGGCGGCAGCATGCACATACGGCTATGGGCAGCAACCCGATTGACCGATGCCAGCGGCGCATCGAACCTCTCGGGCGCGCCGTGGATGGTCTACTACGCGCGTGCACTGGGTGCCACGATCGGCAAGGGCGTCGACCTGCACACACTGCCGCCGGTCACCGGCATGCTCGAGTTGGGCGACGGCTGCTCCATCGAGCCCGAGGTGGATCTGTCCGGGCATTGGATCGACGGCGACCTCGTCTACATCGGCGGCATCGAAATCGGTGCCGGAGCCACCGTCGGTGCCCGCTCGACCCTGCTGCCCGGCACCAAGGTCGGCAAGAACGCCGTCGTGACCGCCGGTTCTGCCGTCGTCGGACGGGTCAAGGCCGGGCAGATGTGGTCCGGTTCCCCGGCGCAGAAGGTCGGCAAGGCCGACCACCCGTGGCCTGCCGAAACACCGCCCCGCGCAACTCGGTGGGTGTTCGCCTACGGCCTCGCATCCCTGTGCCTGTCCGGCATGGCCCTGTTCTCGATCGGGGTCAGCCTCGTGCTGATGGGCTGGTGGATTCACACCGCCGACTCAGTGCTCGACGCCTTCGAACGTGGTCTGGTGATGTTGCCGGTTGCCACGTTGGTCTCGCTCGCGGTGTTCGCACTGATCACCGTGGTGGCGGTGCGGTTGCTCAGCATCGGGCTCGTCGCCGGGTACCACCCTGTGCGCAGCCGAATCGGCTGGCAGGTCTGGGCAACCGAACGTCTGATGGACTCGGCGCGTACGTTCCTGTTCCCCCTCTACGCCTCGCTGTTGACACCGCATTGGCTTCGACTGCTCGGCGCGAAGATCGGCAAGGACGTCGAAGCGTCGACGGTGCTGATGATCCCCAAGTTCACCACCGTCGCCGACGGCGCGTTCCTGGCCGACGACACCATGGTCGCCAGCTACGAGCTCGGCGGCGGCTGGATGCATCTCGGCGACGCCAAGGTGGGCAAGCGGGCATTCCTCGGCAATTCCGGTATGACCGGTCCCGGACGAACCGTGCCGAAGAACGGCCTGGTCGCTGTTCTGTCCGCAACTCCGGACAAGGCCAAGTCCGGCTCGTCGTGGCTCGGCAGCCCACCGGTGCGATTGCGTCGAGCCGCAGGCAGTGCCGACTCCTCCCGCACGTTCGATCCCCCGATGAAGTTGAAGGTGGCTCGATCGCTCGTCGAGACGTGCCGGTTGATTCCGGTGGGTGTGACATTCGGTATCGGGCTTGCGGTGTTGTTCGCTCTGACCGCTCTGGCGGACTCCGTCGGGTATTGGTTGGCGGCGTTGCTCAGTGGTGTCGTCCTGCTCGTCGCAGGGTTCGTCGCTGCTGCTGTCTCGGCGGCGGCGAAGTGGCTGTGGGTGGGCCGGATCGGCAAGACCGACCATCCGCTGTGGAGTTCGTTCGTCTGGCGCAACGAGGTGGCCGACACGTTCGTCGAGACCGTCGCCGCGCCGTGGTTCGCGCGTGCCGCCGAGGGCACCGCCGTGCTGAACATGTGGTTGCGGTGGCTCGGAGCGGATATCGGCCGGGGTGTGTGGTGTGAGACCTACTGGCTCCCGGAGGCAGATCTGGTGACATTGGCCGACGGTGCGACGGTCAATCGAGGGTGCGTTGTGCAGACGCACCTGTTCCATGATCGGATAATGTCCATGGACACTGTCGATCTCGGCGCAGGCGCAACCCTGGGTCCGCACTGTGTCGCACTGCCGGCTTCCGGTATCGGCGACGGCGCCACCGTGGGGCCCGCTTCTCTGGTGATGCGCGGCGACACCGTTCCCACGCATACTCGTTGGCAGGGCAACCCGATCGCGCCGTGGGCCAAGGGTGACCCTTTTCCGCGGATTCGCGACGACCGAGACGAGGGGTGATCGTTCGTGGCAGACAGGCTCGTAGCACCGGTTTTCGATGTCGATTCCAGTGACAATCCGATAGATACGTACCTTCCGCAGAACGGCAACCGCGGCTATCGCGTCTCGCGCTACGAACTCGACCTCGAGTACAAGGTCGAGAGCAACCGGCTCAGTGGCAAAGCGAAGATCACCGCCGTCACCACCGCGACGGTGACGAAGTTCGCGTTCGATCTCGGCCCGGCGATGAACGTGACCAAGGTGTCGGTCAACGGTTCACGCTCGGTGAAGTTCAGCCATCAGCGGGGCAAGCTCAAGATCACCTCGGCCAAGGAGATCGCGTCGGGTGCGGCGTTGGTGGTGACGGTGACGTACGGCGGAACTCCCAAGCCCATCAACGGTTCCTGGGGTGAGGTCGGTTGGGAGGAGCTCACCGAGGGATCGATCGTCGCCAGTCAGCCCAACGGTGCCGCGTCGTGGTTCCCGTGCGACGACCATCCGGTGTCCAAGGCCAGCTACGGCATCACCATCACCACCGATTCGCCGTACTACGCGGTGGCCAACGGTACGTTGGTGCGCCGTCAGACCCGCGCGAGCCGCACCACCTGGGTGTACGAGCAGCCCGAGCCGATGGCGACGTATCTGGCGACCATTCAGATCGGTCCGTACGAGCATCGCATCGTCAGCCCGGGGCCGGTACCGATGAAAGCGATCACTCCGCCGCGGCTGCGCGCGCAGTTCGATCACGATTTCGGCCGCCAGCCGCAGATGATGGATACGTTCGTACGGCTGTACGGCCCTTACCCTTTCGCGTCGTACACGGTGGTGGTCACCGATGACGATCTCGAGATTCCGGTCGAGGCGCAGGGATTGTCGATCTTCGGAGCCAATCACTGCTCCGGCTCTCGGCACTACGAGCGCTTGGTGGCGCACGAGCTGGCCCATCAGTGGTTCGGCAATTCGCTCACTCTCGGCAAGTGGGCCGATATCTGGCTGCACGAGGGTTTCGCCTGCTACTCGGAGTGGATCTGGGCCGAGAACTCCGGCGGCGCGAGCGCGCACGACAAGGCCGAGCGGGCGCACTCCATCCAACGCGGTTTGGCCATGGACATGCAGCTCAGCGACCCCGGTGCCGAGCGCATCTTCGACGACCGCGTCTACAAGCGCGGCGCTCTGGCTCTGCACGCATTGCGCTGCACCATCGGCGACGAGCGCTTCTTCGGCCTCATCCAGGAGTGGACCTTCAAGTACCGCTACTCGACGGTGGCGACCGCCGATTTCACCGATCTCGCCTCCCGTTTCGGTTGCCCCCGAAGCTTCTGGGACGCATGGCTGGTAGACAAGCAGTTGCCGTCGTTGCCGTGATCTGCGCTCTGCGACACGGCCGTTCGGACCCGGCTCAGCGATACCCGAGCGAGACGATCAAGCCTGCGACCGCATAGCCGTACAGCGCGGTGGTCGCCAGCCCTTGCCGCCAGAAGCCCGTCGGGAACGACGCCGCCCACCGCCCCTTGCCGTCCAGTCGTAGATCGCAGGGAAAGTCGCTGATCACCATGGCCGATGTCGGCTGTTTCGAGTGCGCGAGCACCACGCCGGTGGTGAACGGCAGACCTCGAACGAACAGGTGACCGCGGGCCTGCCCGGCCCGGTACCGCACCGCGGATTCGGTGACAGTACCTGTGTACCAACGTCGTTGGACGTTCCATCCGGTGGCGTGTGCGACGCGAAGGTTGCGGTCGCCGCGCAGTGCGGTGTCGACGGTCTCGATGTCCGCGATCGTTCCCCACCGCAGCATCGACCACCACCGCCTGATCGCCCCGATACGCCCCGCCACTGCGCCCGTCAGCACGACCGCGAAGATGTACGGCACCAGTGCGGGATGGCTCGACCAGCATGCGGCAGGGACGATCACTGCGAGAAGAAACCAGTAGGCCTCGCGCCGGTTCCATACCGTCGCACCGGCGAGCGCCACCGTCGGAGGGACCCGATGCGGCGGGGCAGTGCGCGCGGACTGCAGCATGATGCCGCTGATACTAACCTCCGTCGTGCGCCTTTTGCGTACCTGGAGGTACGCAAAAGGCGCACGACCCCTAGGGCAGGTGAGCCGACGTTCGCGACCGAACCACGAGCCCACACACTGCCGCCGACAGCGCACCGACACCGAAGATGATCGGGTAGGTGACCACACCGGGCCACGTCTCGGTCAACGCCGAGAGCACCGCGGGGACCGCGAAGCCGAGATAGGTCAGCGAATAGAACACCGCGGTCAGACCCGCGAGATCGTCGGGGCCCGCGATCCGTTGCACCTCTTGCAGACCGGAGACCAGCGCCATGCCGTAACCACACCCGAGCACGGCCGCCGCGATGAGGGCAGCAGCAATGGTCAACACCGACGCCGCCCATGCCGCCACTGCCATGCCGACCACCAACAGCGACAGCGCAACCAGCGCTCCACGCGCACTGGCGGGCGTGTCGATTCGACGCCCCACAGCCTGGATCGCGAAGCCGGACCCGAGCGCGATCACCGCCATGGCAGCAGAAAGCGCCACGGGATAGCCGCCGCCCGACTCATCGGCGAGAGCATCGGCCATCAGAGACGGCAGCACCGCATAGGCGACGCTGGCGGCACCGAAGACCCATGGTGCCAGGGGCAGCACGACGAACAGAAAGCGTCGATGCGACGCGGACGGAATCTTCAGGTCCTCGAGCAGACGTGTGTTCGACGCTGCCGCAGTGCGTGTTTCAGGCACCGACAGCATCCCGATACCGGCCACGATGCAGATGACGACGTGCACGCCGTAGGCGAGGTGCGTCGGCCAGGGTGCCCATTGCGCCAGAACGCCTGCGACTCCGGCCCCGAGGGCAAATCCCGCGGTGAGCGACATCGCAGCCCGGCGAGCTCCTGGCCCCGCGGCCGCGCTGGCGTCGCGGCGCGAGAGTTCCTTGACCCAGCTGCCGCCGACGGCCATACCGATTCCCAGTGCGATCCCGCTGAGCACCCGGCCACCGAAGAGCAGGTAGGCGTTATCGGGTCCGAGGGCGATCAGGATCGATCCGGCCGCAGCAATTGCGGGGGCGGGCAACATGATCGGGCGTCGCCCGAACCGATCGGAAAGCGGCCCGCAGATCAGCATCGCCGGAATGATGCCCAGTACGTACGCGAACAGGAAGGTATCGACCACCACAGCCGAGAACCCGTGATCGAGCCGGTACATCACCAGCAGTGGCGTGAATTCGTTGCCGCCCCACGCCACGGCGAACATGCCTGACGCCACCAGCAGCCAGCCTCGCGCAGTCGTCTCGATCTCGCGGCGGTTCGTGATCGTCTCGCTCATCGTGTTTCCCCTCTGCCCGAACGCAGGCCGTGCACCCCGAGCATGTGCGTTTCGACGGCTCGCTCGAATCCGTCCGCGTCGCCCGCCTCGATCAGCTCGACGAGTCGGCGATGGTCGTCGACGATGCGGGAGATCTGCCCCGGATCACGCGTCACCGAGGCTGCGGTCATTCGACGCTGTCGCTCGCGAAGTCCGTCGTAGAACGCGTCGAGCAGTGGGTTACCGCCGGCGCGCACGACGGTGCGATGGAAGTCGGCGTCGACGTCGCTGAACTGCGCGGCCGTGCCGTCGACGGCCAGCTGTTGCTGCAGTCGTAGGTTCTCCCGCAGGGCTGCCACCACGGATTCGCGGGCTCTCGCGTCCTCGATGAAGGCGCGAACACTGCCTGCCTCGACGAGGCGACGCGCGTCGACGACGTTCTCGGCCTCACCGACCGCGATCGGCACGACCAGCGCCCCGCGCTTGGGATACAAGCGCATCCAGCCTTCGACCTGCAGACGCAGAAACGCCTCCCGTACGGGGGTGCGACTGATCTCCAGGCGGGACGCGATGTCGCCCTCACTGACGAGCTCACCGCCGGGAAGTTCTCCCGAGACGATGAGCTCCTTGACCGTCACGTACGCCGTATCGGCGGCAGATCGAAGCTCAGACACAACATAGATACTAGATGCACCTCAATCGACCCTGCGCGGTCAGGGCGCCTCCGAAGTCCACTCGATGTGACATCGACCCCCGAAAAGTCCACCGAATGTCACATCGACTACCGCCGGGGCTCGAGCACCCTCAGGGCACCCAGTGCCGCGCCGCGATGTCATCGATCACCGGGTCGCCGTCCTGCGCGGCGTCGAGTGCGTCGAGGTCCTCGCGCAATGCGTTCAGGCGCGGGTCGTCTCCCTCGGCCTGTTCGGCGGCGGTGCCGCCGTCGTCGGCGAGCTGGGCGAGCAGTTTCGCCCGCACTCGATCCCTCAGCGAGTCGCTCATTCGTCGTCCCCTTTCCTGAATACGCGGCGGGCCGTCGGGATGAGCGCGATGAGTACGCCCACCAGCACGATGATCGAGAATATTTCCAGTAACACTGCGACTCCTATCGATGTCAGGTCGGGGCGATCGCGGTGCCCCACGGGGTGTTGCGCACCACGGTGAACACGATCAGGGTTGCGATCAGAGCGATCCTCGCCGGTCGGTCGATGCGCGGCAGAGCCGGCGTGCGCCCGGTCCAGCGCGCTCGAAGCCACAGTGTCCACACCATCACCGCACCGACGGCGAGCACTACCGCAACGACATTGCTCGACGCGGCGGCCGCGAGGTCTCCACGGGTCAGATCGCCGATGGCTCGGGTGGCTCCGCATCCTGGGCACCACAGTCCGGTGAGGGCATGGAACGGGCACGGAAGATACGTCGAGGTTCGAGGGTCGCGAACACGAAGCAGCACTGCGCCACCGATCGCGGCCGCAGCAATACCGACAGGTGCGGCGATGCTGCGTCGCCGGGTCGGTGCCGTCATGGCTACCAGTCCATCACGGTTCGACGATGATCGTCGCGGTCATGTCCGGATGCGGGGTGCAGTGGTAGCCGAAGGTGCCTGCGGTGTCGAAGGTGTGGGTGAACCGACCGGTGGCCATCAGTTCGCTGCGGAACGAGTTGTCGTCGGCGACGACGTTGTGGGCCATCCCTCGGTCCGCGAACACCCAGGTGACGGTGTCCCCCACGGAGACCGTCAGAGTTCTGGGCGAGTACATCCGGTCGGCGACGGTGACCTGGTTGGCGACGACGGGTTCGGCGGGTGCGGCCGGGGTGGTTGCGGTGGAGCAGGCAGTCAACGTGATCAGCAGTGCCGCGAACAATCCGAATGCCTTCATACCCTCGACGGTACCGAAAGGGCTCACTGCCTCCTGCCGAGGATGTACTGCGCGGTCAGGGCGACCGATCGGTCCGAGTCCTTCGACAATTCCTGCAGCGCCTGCACTGCTGCCGAACCCGGAATACTCGCCAGGGCTTGCGCCACGCGCAGTCTCACAGCCGAGTCGTCCGGCCCGTCCATCAGAGCGGCAACTGTCGCAGCGTCGGATCCCAGCTCACCGAGCGCGTCCGCGGCGTCCACATCGTTCGCGCCCTCGTGCACCATGGCGATCAGTGTCGGGATGGCGTCGGCGATCCCCCTGGCCGCGAGTTCGAGCGCGGCGACTCGGCTGAGCTGCATGTCGTCGTGGACCAGAGCCTCTCGCAGCACGTCGGTGGCATCGGGGTGAGCGATCTCGACGACGGTATCGACGGCGCGGCGTCGCACTTCGGGGTCCGGTGAGTGCAGGCCCTGCCGCAGCGGCGCGATCGCGTCGCCGCCCGACTGCGCGAGGGCCCACCGAAGTGCGCCTGCCACGTTGGTTGCGGGTTCGCGCAGTACCGCCTCGGCCAGCGCCTGCGCCGGTATGGGGCGATCACCGACCGACGCCAGCGCTGCCGACTGCCGTTTTCCCGCGCTCACCGAGTGCAGGTCGCTCAGCATCGAGACGGCGTCGAGTACGTCCTCCCAATCCTCGGGCCGGGAACCTGCGATGCGACGCAGCCGGGTGAGCAATTCGGTGTCTCGCGCAATGCGGTCTTCGGTTCGGGCGGCGAGTTCGTCGACGAGTTCCGACGCGGCGAAACTCGGGTCGTCGAGTGCGCGGCCGACGTCGTGCAGAGACAAGCCGAGCGATTTCAGCGATTCGACGTGGAACAGGCGTCGAACATCATCGGGAGAGTATTCGCGGTAGCCGGTGCCGCTGCGCGAGGTCGGTTGCACCAGGCCGAGCCGGTCGTAGTGCCGAAGCATGCGTGCACTGACCCCGGATCGCCGCGCCACCTCACCGATCAACATTCGACCATTTCACCTGCTCGTGCTCTCGACGCCAAGCGCGTCGACGCGTTTGGCCTCGTACAGTGCAGCCTCGAAGCCTGCGTCGGGATCGTGCAACAGCGTTTCGGTGGCCTGTGCGTGCGCACGAACGCGATCTTCCGGGCTCGACGCGGCCGCTCGGACAGTCGGCTCGATCACCGATCCGAGGGCGACCAGCGCTCGGCTCAGGCTGCGCTGAAGGTCCTGTTCGCCCCGTCCGAGCTGGGTGGCGAGCATCGCGGCCAACCGAGGTTCGCATCCGGTCGGAACCAGGACAACCGCGGCCCGCCACGCGCTTCGGGCCACCTCGTCGTCGGGGTCAGCAACCAGCGAGGCGGTGATGACCGGCCATGCCGCCCGGTCCTTGATCTTGGACAGCGTGTGCAGCGCCTGGCTGCGAGCCTGTGCCCCGCCGAAGCGCACCTCCTCGATCAGACGAGGAACGGTCGAGGACGCAGGAAGCCTGATCAACGCCCACGTCAGCATCTCCCGCACCTGAAAGTCCGGTTCCACGGCGCACCGCTGCAGCAACGCGTCGAGGTCTCGTGGGTCCGATGTCGTGCCGATGTCGAGCGCGGCCCGAAGCCGCACAGAGGGCACCTGGTGCCGAAGTAGTTCGCTCATGGACCCGAGCCAAGACCTTGCCACCGTGTGAAGGTCAAGTACGACTCAACACGTCGGCCAGTGTTCGGTTCATCGTGTTCAGCGCACGCACCGCACCCCGCAGCGGGCCCGGCGTCTCGGTGGAGGTCAGGAGCACATCCAATACCGTTGTCTCGGTGACCTTCTCCGGCCGGGTCACCTGCTCACCGGCCACGGCCGCCTCGACCTGGCGAACGGTCTCGTGTACCAGCGCACCCGCGTCACGCAGAGCCGAGGCCGTCTCGGCGGAGGGTGCGGTCTCCGTGTCGGCTCGGGAGGACAGCACTCCGGCGCGGGCGAGCGCGTGCGCGGATCGGCCACTGACGGTCAATACTCGCAACAGTCGCTTCGCGCCCCTCCTGCCCCGAGTGGTGGGTCCGAGAACGAGTGGCTTCCCCGCGGCGACCACCTCCTTCAACGCATTGTCGAGTGCACGGGTGGAGGCCACCAGGTCGGTCCGACTTCCCGGGGAGATGACCGCATCGATGCTGGCTTCGATCAACGAGTTCAGTTGTTCGAGATACGTATCGACTTTGTCCACCAGAGTTTTTCGAGTGCTTGTCGAGAAGATGAAGTAGGCCGAGGCGATGCCGACCACTCCGCCTACGATGGTCTCGGTGATGCGAAGTTCGAGCACCGCGATGCTGAACGTGCCCAGCAGACCGTAGAGCATCGCGAGCAGAATGGTCACGAAGAACGACAGCAGAGCGTAGGCCACCGTCACCAGGTAGAACGCGAAGAAGACGCAGACGACGATCAGCACCAGCTGCAGGGGTTGATTTCTGCCGACCAACGCGGCGATCACCACGCCTGCGAGGACACCCGCGATGGTGCCGAGGATGCGTTGGCCTGCGCGCGTGAGGATTTCACCCCGGGTCGACGCCCCGGTGAACACCAGGAACGCCGTCAACACGGCCCAGTACCAGCGGTCGGGTGAGACCAGTTCGCCGAGCACCGTCGCCGCACTGGTGGCGACGGCGACCTGGACGGCCGCCTTGGTACTGGGGTTCAGGCCGCTCTGCTCGTCCTGTGGCTCAGGTTCGGGCACGTCTGCTCGGGGGCCTGCGGCAACGGCGACCGCGTTGGTGGTGATGTGATGAATGGCGATGTGGGCCTGCACGGCTCGCTGCGCGGAGACCGTTGCGATCCCTGCCGGGGTGGACGGGTCGGCCCGCTCGGCAGCGGTGGCCGCCAACCGCCGAGCGGCCCGCAACTGTTCCGAGGACGGGGTGTTCTGCAGGACCGAACCGAGAGCTGTGGTCGCCTGCCCCAACCCGGTCGGCCATGCCTTGGCCGGATCGAGTGCCCACAGCGAACTCACCAACTGTTCGGTCGCGATCTGGGCGTCGAACACGCGAAGCGAGAGATCGGTGCTGGTGACGCTCAGCAGCCGGCCCGCATCGTGTCGATCGAGCCAGTCGTCGATCATCAGCGCCGTGTTGCCGAGGCGGTCGAGTCTGCGGCGCAGCAGGTTCAGATCGCGATCTTCCCCGGCCGACGCGGCCCCGAGTACCGACACCGACACCGCCCGCAGGGCGAACAGCAGCCGACGAACTTCCACGGTCGGCCGATCAGGAAAGAGGACTGCACGCACGAACAGGGCGATCGACAGCCCGCCGAGAATCGCGGCGACGAGGATCGGCAGCTGCCCCGGTGTCGCACGAAGGAACAGCGCGAAGAAATAGGAGATGAACGCGACCATTCCCAGAGCGGTACCGCGGGGACCGAATCTGCGCACCCATACCGCCGCGAACAGCACCGCGATGAATCCCACGTCGGCCACCTTGCCGAGGGTGGAGAGCAACGCCGCCAGCGTCACTGCCGCCGAGGCAGGCAGCGCCATCAACACCGTGGTGATCAACCTGGCGCGCTGGTCCCTGTCCTTCACCGCCGCAGAGGCCTGCATCGCAACGACCGTGCCGAGCATCGCGACCGTCACCGGCTGCCCGATGGCGCGCGTGGTCAGCAGCAGTACCACCATCGCCAGCAATACGGTCGACGTCGTCGCCGACGCACTTCGAAGCCGAACCTGCCCCGGGTCCGAGGCGTCGAGGAATCGGGCGAGGCGGTTCATTCCCCGATTCTGCGCTACGCGAGCGCACCTCGTGCTGCGCGGATTGCCGGTGCCGACGAATGCGGCAGCAACCGGTTCGAGTCCGAGGGCGTCAGTAGCTCGACCGTCGCCGACTCGTCCAGTCGGTACGGCTGGGTGGAGATGATGCCCGCGAGGTGTTTACGCAGCCGCGACATCTCGGCCCGCACCGTGATGGCGCGTCCGTCGTCGCCGAACAGATCGGCAGCCATCTGCGCGGCGGTACTGCCCTGACGCCGGGTGGCGAGCAGGTACATGATCTCGGCGTGCCGTGGCGTCGGCTCGTGGGTCCACTCCCCCACCTCGCTACGCACTTCGATGCGCGGCTTCTGCGAGTTTCTCAGGTCGATGCGAATTCTGGTCGAACCCACATCTGCGACGTCCGAATCCGGCGGGCCGGTGGGGCGGACGAGCCATCCACCGGGCAGCGGTTCGAAATCGCACACCCCGAGGGTGGGTAACCAGAAGCGCCCTCTCGCAAGGTCCTCGGGCAACAGGATGCGATTGCGCAGGGCCACGGACTCGACGGCCGCGACCCAGCCGTTGGCATCGACCGCCAGTGCCGGAGTCTGCAGCCGCGCGAGCATCGGTGCGGCCACCGAACGCAGCCGGTCCAGGGTGCTTCGATGGAGTTCGCGCAGCTGGGATTCGGCCAACCGGGCGACTGCGTCGACCAGGGCGATGGTGGTGGGGTGCACCGTTTTGGCCGGTCCGCTGACGTCGATGGCCCCGAGTACCTGGCCGGTTCGTGGGTCACGAATCGGTGCCCCGGCGCAGGTCCACGCATGATGGCTACGTACGTAGTGTTCGGCCGAGAAGATCTGCACCGCCCGCCGCGAGACCAGCGCTGTGCCGATGGCGTTGGTGCCCACCGAGTCCTCGGCCCAGTTCGCGCCTTCCACGAAGCCGAGGCCGTCGGCCCGGTCGAGTACGGCGGTCGATCCGCTGCGCCACAGCACCCGACCGTGTCGATCGGCGACGACGAGAATGTTGTCGCCGTCCTGCACCACCGATTCCAATCCGCGGGCCAGATCGTCCAGGATGTCGAACAGTCCCGATTCTCGGCGGCTGAGCTCGAGGTCGCAGGCGTCCATCTGTTTCTCGGCCGGATTGCCGAGCTCGGGGTCGATGCCCAACGTCTGCAGCCGCCGCCACGAGTCACCGATGACCTCGCGGGGACGTGCCGGGGACTTGCCGCCGTTCATGGTCGCGTCGTACACGGCCGTGAGAATCTGCGCGTAGCGGCGCGGGTCTTCACCGGCCGCCAGCGCAGGTTCGGGGCCTGTCGACTGCGTCATCACATTCAATTGTGCTCCAACTCACACAGTGATACGACAGGGGGTGGGATCGCAGCAGCTCAGCGATAGACCAGGCCACCGTCGATCAACGGTGCCTGACCAGTCATGTAGTCCGAGTCCGGTCCGGCGAGATACGAGACGAACGCCGCGACGTCCTCGGGTGTCTGCGCGCGCCCCAGCGCGATGCCACCGACGAACTTGTCGTACGTCTCACCCTCCGCAGCACCGGTCAGCTCCGCGAATCGTTTGTCGATCGAGACCCACATGTCGGTTCCGACCACACCTGGGCAGTACGCGTTGACGGTGATCGACTCGGCGGCGTACTCCTTGGCGGCGGCCTGGGTGAGCGCCCGGACGGCGAATTTCGTCGCGCTGTAGACACCCAGCATCGCGAACCCGTCGTGACCGGCGATCGATGAGGCGTTGATGATCTTGCCCTTGCGTCCGAGTGCCCTGAATTTCGCTGCGGCAGCTTGGATTCCCCACAGCACACCGTCGACGTTGACCGCCCATATCTTCTTCGTGTCCTCCGGACGAACATCGTCGATCGGGGCGACCTGCGCAATTCCCGCATTGTTGACGATGACGTCGAACCCGCCGAGGGCACTGTGCGCGTGGTCGACGGCCGCGAACACCTGATCGCGATCACTGACGTCGGCCACGAATGTCGTTGCCTTCGAGCCTGTTCGACGCACCTCGTCCGCCACGCCGGCGATCTTGTCCTCGTTCAGGTCGGCCAGGGCGATGTCGTGCCCGTCCGTAGCCAACCGCAACGCGATGGCACGCCCGATTCCCTGACCGGCACCGGTCACCAACACCGCGCCCATCACGCCACTCCGGTGGACGGGTCGACCAGGACTTTCATCTTCGTACCGGCGTGCAGAGCCTCGAACCCGTCGTCGATGACGCCGTCGAGCGTGATCTTGTCCACCCATCCGGTCGTGTCGTAGTGGCCCTTGCTCATCAGATCGATGACGGCTTCGTAGTCGGCCGAGGTGTAGCACAGCGATCCCTGGATTCGCGACTCGTTCATCACCAGCTTCTGCAGCGGTGTGGTCAAGGGCTTTTCGTAGATCGCGACGCTGACCAGTGGCTTGCGCGCGCCGATGCATCCGAGTGCGGCCTCGACGGCCGGTTGCACGCCTGCCGCGTCGTAGATGGCGTCGGCACCGTTGCCGTCGGTGAGATCGGCCATGTGGGCCGGGATGTCGATGGCCGTCGGATCCAGGGTCTTCGCGCCGAGAGCTTCGATCGATGCTCGACGCGTCGGTGACGGCTCGACGACGTAGACGTTGTCCAGTCCTTTGCCGCGCAGTGCGAACCACAGGCCGATGCCGATGGGGCCTGCTCCGAACACCATCGCGGTGTCCTCGGGCTTCGGATCTCCCAGCGTTGCTGCGTGATAGGCGACCGACATCGGTTCCACAAGAGCGCCGAGTTCGAGCGAGACGTTATCGGGCAAGGGGTGGATCATGTCGGTGGGGACCACGGTGTATTCGGCCATTCCGCCGTCGGACATCAGTCCGTGGAAGCCGATCTGTGCGCAGATGTTGTAGTTGCCGGCGCGGCACGGCCCGCAGTGCCCACAGCGGTAGATCGGTTCGATGGCGACCCGGTCACCCACTTCGATGCCGGTGACGCCTTTCCCGAGTTCGGTGATCGTCCCCGAGAACTCGTGGCCCAGCACAAGCGGCATCTCCTGCTCGGTCAGCGGATGCGGCGAGGTGGGGATGAAGATGGGGCCGGCGTAGTACTCGTGCAGGTCGGTTCCGCAGATTCCGTTGAACCCGATTTTGACCTTGACCTGCCCTTCACCCGGATTCGGCTCGGGTACGTCGGTGATCTCCACCTTGTTGGGGCCGTAGTACACAGCTGCGCGCATCGGTTTTCACTCCTGACTGATTGGATGCGTACAGGTTTATGTGACCCGGAGCACAACCGCCAGGGTTGCAGCGCGTTGCACTGCGTCGGCACATGTGCAACCTCCCGCAACCCTGACGGCCTGGTGTGATTCAGCTCATAGTGACGGCGTCACCTTCGCCCACACCGAAACGAGCACCCATGACCGCAACCGCAGACCGCCCCTTGAAGAATCCGAACGTCACTACGCCTCAAGGCAACTGGATCGTATTCGGCCTTGCGAACCTCGTAGCCGTGGTGGTCGTCTCACTTGCCACCTGGTACCTACTGGCAGATCCCACCACCAGCCCGTGGAACTTCTATCCGCTGCCGTTCAACGCTGCGCTCTTCTGGGCGATCCTGTTCATCGTGTTCATCGGATTCGATTGCGAATTCGCCGGATTCGATTCGCTGAAGCAACCGATGCGCGGGATCGCCATCCTGGCCTCGACGGCCGTCTTCGCCGTCGCCGTCACCTGGATACTCGGCAGCGGCATCGGGGCGCTGTATCCAGATTTTTCCGGCTCCCGAGACGGTGGACTCGGATACTTCGCCGGGGCCCTGTTCGTGCTGTTCGGATTCGGCACCTGGGTGATGGTCGTCCTGAACTGGCAGCACTGGCCGTGGTCGATCCTGCCGATGAAGCAACCGCTGATCGGTCTGTGCGAGATCGCCTTCGTCGCCGTACCGACGCTGGCGCTGTATTTCGTGTTCGGGCTGCCGTCGGTCTCACTGTCGGCCACCGACCCACTGATGTCCGTGGACACTGCGCTCGGCTGGTTCTACTCGATCGTGGTCTCGGTGATCCTCACCGGCCAGACTCTCGACAACTGGCCGTGGAAGTTGGCAGGCGGGGGCGGCCGGACGGCTCTGGCCGCGACTGTCGGCAACGCCGCTGTCGGAACCGCCATCTACTTCGCGATGGTCCCGTTGGCGAGGCTGCTCGTCGGCTCCGACGCCAGCGCCGAACTCGGTAGCGCGATCGGTCAGTTCCCCGCTCAGATCGGCGTCTGCTGGGCTTTCTGGATGATTTTCTGGGCCAACGGTTTCGGCAATCGCTTCCCCGCACCGGCACGCGCGCTCGTGACCTTCGCGCTGGCCATCGGCACGTTCCTCGCGTACTACTTCCTCGTCGCGGAGCACGTCCTGCACGAGCCCGTCGTCGCCGCCGGCATCTCCGGCAACGCGCTGGGCTTCATCGATTGGTTGGTGCTGTGGACGCTCGTCTACGTCGTCGGCTTTCAGTCGCTCGGACTGAGGAAACTTGCACCGGCCTGACCCGCTGCAACCCACTGCAACTCTCGACCCCATCACACAATCGGAGTGTGCTGGGTCACACAACGCGCACACTTTCGTCACGAGGAGTTTTCATGACCCAGACCATCGAGCCTGCCTCGATCACTCGCACGCACACCCCACAGGAACGTGTCGACGCCTGGTTGGCGAAATTCGAGGAAGCGCTGGTCGCCCGCGATATTTCCCGCGTTGCCTGCATGTTCGCCGTCAGCAGCTTCTGGCGCGACCTGGTCACGTTCACGTGGAACATCAAAACCGTCGAGGGCCGCGAAGGCGTCGCCGACATGCTCGCCGAACGACTCGACGACACCGATCCGACGGGCTTTCACACCACCGAGACCCCCGACGAGTCGGACGGCGTCATCTCGGCATGGATCGAGTTCGAAACCGCGACCAGCCGGGGCAGGGGGCATCTGCGCCTGACCGTCGACGCCGATACCGGCGACGATATCGCGTGGACGCTGCTGACCACTATGCAGGAGCTCAAGGGGTACGAGGAGCGTCAGGGCAGGTCGCGTATCAAGGGCGCGGTGCACGGCTCGAACGCCGATACCCAGAACTGGGCGGAGAAGAAGGAGATCGAGGAGAAGGAACTCGGCTACAGCGTGCAGCCGTACGCTCTCGTCGTCGGCGGCGGTCAGGGCGGCATCGCTCTCGGCGCTCGGTTCCGCCAGCTGGGTGTGCCGGCGATCGTCGTTGACCGTGCCGAACGTCCCGGCGACCAGTGGCGCGGACGCTACAAGTCGCTGTGCCTGCACGACCCGGTCTGGTACGACCACCTTCCGTATCTGCCGTTCCCGCCGAACTGGCCGGTGTTCGCGCCGAAGGACAAGATCGGCGACTGGCTCGAGATGTACACCAAGGTGATGGAAGTTCCGTACTGGTCCAAGACCACCGCGAAATCCGCCACCTACGACGAGACGGCGAAGGAGTGGACCGTCGTCGTCGACCGGGACGGCGAGGAAGTGATCCTGCGGCCCAAGCAGTTGGTGATGGCCACCGGTATGTCGGGCAAGAAGAACGTTCCGAATTTCCCCGGCATGGACGAATTCGAGGGTGAGCAGCACCATTCCAGCGAACATCCCGGTCCCGACGCCTATGTCGGCAAGCGCGTCGTGGTGGTCGGTTCCAACAACTCCGCGCACGACATCTGCAAGGCGCTCTACGAGACGGGCGTCGATGTGACGATGCTGCAGCGCTCCTCGACGCATATCGTCAAGTCCGATTCGCTGTGCGAGATCGCGCTCGGTGACCTGTACTCCGAGCGGGCCGTCGAATCCGGGATGACGACGAACAAGGCCGATCTGACGTTCGCTTCGCTGCCCTACCGGATCATGCACGAGTTCCAGATTCCGGTGTATCAGCAGATCGCGGAGCAGGACAAGGACTTCTACGATCGGCTGGAGAAGGCCGGCTTCCAACTCGACTTCGGCGACGACGGCTCCGGGCTGTTCATGAAGTACCTGCGTCGCGGCTCGGGCTACTACATCGATGTCGGCGCATCCGAACTGGTTGCGGACGGCAAGATCAAACTCGTTGCCGGGCAGGTGGATCGCATCAGCAAGACCGGTGTCGTGCTGGAGGACGGCACCGAACTGCCTGCCGATCTCATCGTCTACGCCACCGGCTACGGCTCGATGAACGGCTGGGTCGCCGATCTGATCGATCAGGAGACCGCGGACAAGGTCGGCAAGTGCTGGGGCCTCGGCTCGGACACCACCAAGGATCCCGGCCCCTGGGAGGGCGAGCAGCGCAATATGTGGAAGCCAACGCAGCAGGAGAACTTCTGGTTCCACGGCGGCAATCTGCACCAGTCACGGCACTATTCGCTGTATCTCGCGCTGCAGATCAAAGCGCGCTACGAGGGCATCGACACTCCGGTGTACGGGCTGCAGGAAGTGCATCACCTTCGGTGACGCAGGTGCACGGAAGTTCGTGGTCTGCTACGAACTTCCGTGCACCTGGTTGGCGGCTTTTTCGTCCGTCACCGGGCTATCGTGCGGTTGTACCTGGAACTGCTGCCCTTCCTGTCGATTTCGTCTCGAATCGGTGGCGGTCTCGTCGTGCTGGTCCTGTCCTTGCTCGGCCCAGTGGTGCTTTAGTCGGGGCCGGAGGGCTGGGGTGCGCCCCTCTCAGCGCACCCCGTCCCACACCGCGCGGGTTGCCGGTCTCGGATCGAGGGCGACGCCGGGTTGGTTGCCGAACATCATCACCGCGCGCTCCGTCCCGTACCGTTCCCAGCCGGGAGAGCCGTCACGCACGAATTCGACCCAGGCGCGGTGCATCTGGTCGGCCACCTGTTGCGGTGGGTTCGGGCCCGTGATGCGCTCGGTCTCGGGCTTGTGCAGCATGTCGAACACGAACGGGATCTCCAGCGCATGGCAGGCTCCGAGAGCGCCATCGAACAGCGAAGAGCGCCAAGTGAATTCGTAGACATAGGCGTTGCCCGAGCGGGCTTCGACCAGACGTGTGGCCGGGATGCGGAAGAACCAGTCGGTCATGACGGCTATCATCAGCTCGCCCGCCGAGGCATCGGGAAACTGCTCGCGGTACCGGTCCAGCACCGACGGATCGGCCCGGTACCCGGCCAGGATCGCCTTCACGTAGTCCTCGGTGATGTGCGGCATCAGACCCGCCGGAACGATGAAGAACGCATGCTCCTCACTGGTGGTTCCGATCAGCACATCCACCTGTGCGCTCGCGCCCTCGCTGATACGCGAATACGGCAGTTCTGCAACGACATCGCCGTCGATACAGGGCTCGAACGCCATCATGTTCACGGCAACCTCCCCCCATGCTCCGGTCGGAGCCTCCGCCGCGATGCGATCGGACAGATCGCGTTGCGCGTCGACCAGGGTGTCCACCGGCACCGAGCCCAGGCCTTCGACCGTCGCCTCGACGCCGAGCGAGGACGCCAATGCCGCGGAGACCTTTCCAGCGGTCTCGGCGGTGATGACGTGGTGCCCGGCACCGCTCTGCAGAATCGCTCGTCGGAAGAGCCCCTCCGCTCGCGGCATAGACATCAGAGTCCCGACGCTCATCGCCCCGGCCGACTCCCCCGCTATGGTGACGCGAGCAGGGTCGCCGCCGTAGGCCGCGATGTGGTCACGCACCCACTCCAGAGCCGCGACTTGATCGAGTATCCCCCGGTTCGCCGGGGCACCGTCGATCAGCGCGAAACCGTCGACTCCCAGTCGGTAGTTGACGACCACGGCCACCACGCCGTCTCGGGCGAAGGCGGTGCCGTCGTAGGTGGGGATGGCGTTGCTGCCGTTGACGAATGCGCCGCCGTGGATCCAGACGAACACCGGTGCCGACCCGGCGACATCAGGGGTGAAGACGTTGACGTTCAGACAGTCTTCACCGGGCACCACGGGCTCGCTGAGGATCTCACTGGTCGGCGGCCGGTAGCCGACCTTGGGGACGGTGGCCCCGAGTTCGAGGGCGTCGCGCTCACCGTCCCAGGTCGGCGGAGGCGAGGGGGCTTGAAATCGACGGGGCCCGAACGGGGCCTCGGCGTACGGCACGCCGAGAAACGCAGTGACCCCTGCGTCGGTCCGACCGCGCACCCGGCCTTGAGGAGTATCGACGGTGATCGTGTCCATATCTCATTTCTACTCTGCTCGGATCGGACCGGCGCCCTCAGGCGATCAGACCAGTCGCGCTTCCGGCGAACCGGTCTTGCCCGGGTCGCGCTCGACCGAATCACCGAGGGCATCGTCGATCTTGGCGAGCACGTCGGCTTCGAGGGTCACCTCGGAAGCCTTGATGTTCTCGGCGATCTGCTCGGGGCGGGAGGCCCCGACCAGTGCGGCGGCGATGTTGTCGTTGGCGAGGACCCATGCAACGGCCAACTGCGCCATGGTGATTCCCAGATCGTCGGCGATGGGCTTCAGTTGCTGCACGCGGGTGAGCGTCGTGTCGTCGAGGTAGCGCGCGATCATCTTGTCGCCGCCCTTGTCGTCCTTGGCCCGCGAGCCGTCGGGCAAGGGTTGACCGGGGAGGTACTTCCCGGTGAGCACGCCCTGGGCAATGGGCGACCAGACGATCTGTGAGATGCCCAGGTCCTTGGACGTCGGAATCACCTGGTCCTCGATGACGCGCCACAGCGCCGAGTACTGCGGCTGGTTCGAGATGATGGAGAAGCCGTCCTGACGGGCCAGTTCCTGCCCGCGACGCAGTTGATCGGCCGTCCATTCCGACACTCCGATGTACAGGGCTTTGCCCTGACGGACCACGTCACCGAATGCGGCAATGGTCTCTTCGAGCGGAGTCTCGACGTCGTAGCGGTGCGCCTGGTAGAGGTCGACGTAGTCGGTGCCGAGCCGACGCAGCGAGGCGTCGATACCTTCGAGGATGTGCTTGCGGGAGAGTCCGGTGTCGTTCGGGCCCTTGGGTCCGACGGGGAAGTAGACCTTGGTGAAGATCTCGAGCGATTCTCGACGCTCTCCCTTCAATGCGTCGCCGAGGACGCACTCGGCTGCCCCGTTGGCGTAGACATCCGCGGTGTCGAACGTGGTGATGCCTGCATCGAGGGCCGCACGCACACATTCGGTGGCGATGTCGTTCTCCACCTGCGATCCGTGCGTGAGCCAGTTTCCGTACGTGATCTCCGAAATTTTCAGTCCGCTGTTTCCCAGGTATCTGTAGGCCATGAAAAAAACGGTACTCCCATCACCGTCCGGTGCACCGCTGCGTCTCCTCGTCGATCACGCATCGCGACGCCATGTGCCGATTCGTCGAAACGGGTTGCCACCGGGCCCGATCTGCGGCGGGTCGGAGCGCGTCCTACCCGTCGTCCGCCGTCACAGTGGGCGTCGACGCCGGTGGAGCGCTTCGATCCCGATCCCTGCAATGACCACTGCTGCGAACGCCACGCCGGTCGAGATCCACAGATCGACACCCGGCGAGAACGCGCTGGTATCGATCGAGGTCAGAGGGGTGTACGCGGTCCAGCCGTAGGTGAGCACCATCGGCACTGTGATCGCCACCGGCACAGTGAGACCGATGGTCGACGACGAGGGCTCGGCAGGAGTGCACGAGAGGTAGAGGTACACCGCGGCCGCTGGAAAGGCGACCAGGCCTGCCACGTAGTTCACATTGTCCAGCGGCGGACGATCGAACAAGGCCGTCGCGCAGACGAGTGCCAGCACCGAACAGCCTGCCACCGGATGCTTCCAGCGCAGGGCGAGCGCGGCACCGGCCGCAACCGACGCAGCCGTGGCAACAATCACACCTGACACCCAGATCGGACTGGCCGAGACATCGACGGCGACCGCGGGAACGGTGGAGGAGGCGGCGAGCACAGCGAGGCCGGCGAGCACCATCGTTCCGCCGAGACCGGGCAGTAGCGCCGCTGCAGCAACACATATCGGGATCGCGAGCACACCCAGGTAGAAGTGCCCGGCGAGGTCGGATCCTCCGTCGTACAGCTGCTGCAGGAACAGCCAGTGAATCAGCAGTCCGCATCCTGAAATCAGTACGGCGGCCAGGACAATTCGGCCCACATGAACGCCCGGTACCGCGTGACTCGAGTGGCCTGTCCCCGTCTCGGCCCCGGTGTCCGCGGTCGCACGTCCCAGTGCCACGGCCAGTGCGATGGCCGTCAGCAGCGCCAGCACGGGAATCACGATCGGTGTGGTGCGCTCCGATTCGAGGAGATAGTCCTGATAGCGGCGTGGGGTGTCGCTTTCGAGCGCCACGACGGCACCCGCGGTCAACAGTCCGGCGAGGAAGGACGCGATCAGAGCACGCTGCAGCCCAACACTTTTCGACTCGCTGCTGCGTGAGTGGCGAGCCACCGCTGCACTACCGCCCAGCAAGACACCCCCGGAGATCACCGCGATGTACTCGAAGACGCCGGCGGGCACGAGCACAGCTGACATCCCTCCGGCCACGACTGCGGCGATCGAGACGGCTGCGAGTGCCGTTCTCCCTCGCACGAACAATGCAAGCAAGGTCGCGGCGATCACTGCGATCGCAAGTACCCCACCGCCGCTGGAGAGCAGCAGCCCACCGATCGACCCGCCGCCGGCGAGGTCGATACCGCTCGATTGTGCAAGTAGCAGACCGGACACGAAGCCCGAGAGCAGAACCGCGAGCGCAATCATGACCGAATTATGCACTGCCGGTGCGAAAGTTTCGCGATGCCTCCAGAATCTTCGCCAAGGTCGCTGCAAATGAACGCAATTCGCTCTCGCCCACCGACGTCCCCACGGCATCGGACCATGCGTATTGCGCGTCCCGCAGGGAGGCGACGGTCTCGCGCCCCTTCGGTGTGGGTTCGAGGAGCTTGGATCGCTTGTGATGTGGGTTGTCGACGTAGACCGCCCAGCCCTTGTCGACCAACAGATTTGCGGTGCGTTGCACACTCTGCCTGGCCAGACCCAGCCCGACGCGTCGCGCAATATCGGCGACGGACAGGGGCTCGTCGAGGGTAGCTCCCAGTACCTGCCACCATGCCGGTGTCAGACCCGTCGGCTCGGTGATGTCATGCGCCGCTGCGAGGAATTCGCCGTTGAGCTCGAAGACAGGCAACACCAGAGCGGTCAGCGCATCACCTTCCGGAGTGCGTTGTTTCATTGGCCCGACAGTTGGTCGTAGTACTTTTGTTCCCCTGTCGTGTAGAGGCCGTGCCAGGCGTCGATGACCGGTTGCGGAAACACGTTCAGCCGCTCGAACACCAGTTTGGCGAATTCGATCGGCGCCGTGGCACCAGCGGTGATGACGGTGCCATCGGATACCGCTTTCTCCGCTCGGTAGTGCTGCGCGCCGCGGTAACTCGCTGCCTGCGTGAGGAACTCGGCCGCATTCGAGGTGTGCGGCCGATCATCGAGCAGGCCGACTCGAGCGAGTCCGTAGGTGGCTCCGCAGATTGCCGCAACCGCAGTTCCTGCCGCGATGGCATCCGCGGCCAGACCGAGGACCGCGTCGTGGCCGGTATTCCATGTCTGCGCGCCCGGCAGAATCAACGCATCGACGGCGGGAAGATCGGCCAGTGCGCAGTCGGGTGTGATTCGCAGACCGCCCATCGTCGTGACGGCCGAACCCGCTTCCGACACAACGATCAATCGGTTCGCATCCGGGACTTGCTCGCGGGCCATCGCGAGTCCGGCAATGAGATATCCATACTCCCAGTCGGCCATGGTGTCGGTGGCGTACAGCGCAACAGTGGTCATCGCACAAACCTCACTTCAATTGACAGGATGCTGTCAATCATCACTCTTGTGACAGCAAGCTGTCAATAGACGGCAGCACGCGCGTCGCTCGAGCACGCGGATCCACCTCGTCCAGATAGATGCGGCACGCCGCGTGATATCGCTCGTCGAAAGCCCTACCTGCCGCCTCGACGCCGCCGAGCGCGTCCGCATCCCTGACCATGCCGCGGGCGCGCGCGATATCCATGGGAGTGTCGACGAAGACGGAGTAGTCCCAGTAATCAGGCAGCGGCGGGCGATGCAGGAAGGTTCCGTCCACGACGACCACCGTATCTGCGGGCAACATTTCCGGGGCGTCCTCCACCGGCCGATCAGTGGCCAGATCGATGATCCGGCGGCGAATGACACGACTTCCGTTGGGCCCCAGCGGAATCAGCAGGTTCGTCAGCAGCGCATCGAAGTCGTACGCGTCTCGATAGTAGCCGAGCGCCGAGGTCCGACCCTGCCGATATCGATGGACGCGCCGGTGATGAAAGCCATCCATGGTCACATGCGTCACCGAACGACCCTGCGCTTCAACGGCACTCGCCAGCCAACGCGCACAACTCGTCTTCCCCGACGCCGTCACTCCGTCGATCGCGACCCGCAGCGGATGCCCCGGATTTCGAGAGAGAAGATCCTCCACCATGTCTTCGCCCGCACCCATGGGCAGAAGAATAAGCCATCGACTGTACTCAACCAAGTGGTTGACCATGGCCGGAGCGAGGCTTACGCTCACCTCTACCGAAACAAGCGAGGAACCCATGGACGAGGCAACCGAGCAGCTCAACAGGACATTCGCGGCCCTGGCCGACCCCACCCGCCGCGACATCGTTGCCAGACTCGCCGGCGCGGACGCGAACGTCAGCGAACTTGCAGAGCCGTACGACATGAGCCTTCAAGCCGTATCCAAGCACGTCAAGGTACTCGAGGAGGCCGGTCTGGTCACCCGCAGCAGAGACGCCCAACGCCGTCCGGTGCACCTGGACGCGGAGGTGTTCGGACTGATGGCCAAGTGGATCGAACGCTATCGCCAGGAAGCAGAACAACGCTATCGCCGCCTCGACGCCCTACTCGAGAGCATCGCAGACACCGAGACCCCACACACGAAGGAAGTGTCATGACCGCGCACGAAACCACGATCATTGCCGACGAGAGCGTGCCCACCATCGAGATCATTCGAGAATTCGACGCTGCACCGGAGCAGGTATTTCGGGCACACGTCGATGCAGAGCTGTATCGGCAGTGGGTAGGGCCGCGGTCGTTGACCACACGAATCCTCAAGTGGGAGGCACAGACCGGAGGATCGTGGGCATTCGCCAACGACCGGGACGGCGAGGAGATCGCCTCGTTCTACGGTAGCTTCCACGAGGTTCGAGCGAACAAGAGAATCGTATGGACTTTCACCTACGAAGGCCAACCGGATTCCGTTGCACTCGAAACACTCTCGTTCACCGGACGCGACGGCGGGGGTACCCGATTGAGGGTGTTGAGTGTGGTCTCCGATTTCGCCACCCGCGACGCCATGCTCTCGAGTGGTATGGACATCGGAGTCCGCGAGGGCTACGAGAAACTCGACGCACTGTTCACCGGGCCAGCTGGGCAGCATGCGCGCGACGCCGCCACGTTCACCGCGTTGGTCGAGTCCGCCACCTCCGACGACTGGTTGCGGCCGAGCCCGGTACCCGGCTGGGCCGCACGGGATGTCGTCGCGCACCTCGTCGAATGGTCCCGGGGCTTTCTCTCCGGTGGGGCGGGAATCGAATTCGAGACTCTCGACGTCGATGCAGACCCCGCCGCCGCATGGAAACAACACGTCTGCGACATCCAAGCGATCCTCGATCGCCCCGACGGCCGAGTACTGAGCAATCCGCATACGGGCGATATGCCCGTCGAACTCGCTATCGACAGGTTCTACACCGCGGATATCTGGATGCACTCCTGGGACTTGGCCAAAGCTCTCGGCCGCACAGTCGATCTGGGCCGGGACCGTTGCACGGCGGCCCTCGAGGCGATGGCACCGATGGAGCAGATGCTGCGAGAGAGCGGGCAGTACGGGCCCGCCGTCCCCGTGTCCGACGACGCCTCCGCACAGGAGAGGTTCGTGGCCTTCATCGGACGAGACCCGGCGTGGTCACCACAGAGCTGACCCCGGCTCGATCCACCTGTTCGCGCCTAGCCGGCCACCGCCTCGAGCTGCGGCCGTATCGTGTTCAGCGAGAACTCGACCGATGCTTTCGACGGCAGATTGATCCCGACGACCGTTGCATAGTCCACGACAGCCAGTCCCCCGCCGGTGGCCGCCGGCAGCATCGTGAACCCGGGCAGCTTCTCCAGATCCTCGCGGGTGCCGCCGTTGGGCAGCATCACCACGAGGTCGGCCGTCAGCACGTCCAGACGCTCGGGACTGAGCACGATACGGCCGTGGGAGATATCGGGTGAATTCACCAGATTCTCGGGCACGCTCAGACCGATACTGCCGAAGACCTGCGCTGCACCATCTTTCGGGTCCGCGACAACTGCCAACTTCTGTGTGCTGAAGACGAACTGCGAGAGCACCGCGGTCTTACCGCGAAGACCCGGGTAGTCCTGCGCGATGCCATCGGTGACCGCATGCCCCTCGTCGATGATCCGCTGCGCATCGTCCTCGCGGTCCAAGACGAGGCCGAGGGTCTCGATCTGAGATTCCCAGGTCTCGACCTTCTCCGCCTTCGGGAAGACCGTCGGTGCGATGTCGCCGAGTTGTCGATAGGGATCGATCGACGCTATCCCCGACACCAGGATCAGGTCGGGCTGCAATGCTGCGATCTCCTCGGTCGGAACGATCCCACCCGCCTGGTCGACGGCGGCGGCGTCGAGTGCGACGGAGTCATCCGATACCTCGGTCTGCCAGGGGTAGAGACCGCGCTCGTTTCCATTCGATCCGGCCGAGACGTATCCGACCGGTTGGACGTCGAATTCGAGCAGCGCGTCGACCCACTGCTGACCGAACGCGACGATCCGGGTTGGCGTGCCGGTCACTTCGACCGGTCCGGCGATGGTGTCGACGGTGACAGTTCGGGAATCGGAGACCGCGTCGGCAGCGGTCCCGCTACTGCACGCGACCAGCGCCACCGCTGCCGTCAGGCCGAAAAAACACCCAAGAAATGTCCGTTTCATCCGCAATAAGTTAGCACAGGCTCACCTTTATTGGTGGCCTGTGTTCACCGATACTTGCCCAACTCCATATGCGCGATGGAGCGCTTGTGAACCTCGTCGGGTCCGTCGGCCAGGCGGAGCGTCCGAACGTGTGCGTACATCATCGCGAGCGGGAAGTCGTTGCTGACACCGCCGCCGCCGTGCACCTGGATGGCGCGGTCGATGATCGTGAGCGCCATGGCCGGTGCGGCAACCTTGATCGATGCGATCTCGATGCGGGCCTGCTTGTTTCCGACGGTGTCCATCAGATACGCAGCCTTGAGGGTCAGCAGGCGGGTCATCTCGATGTCGATTCGCGCCTCGGCGATCCAGTCCTGGATGTTGGCGTTCTCACTGACCGGTTTGCCGAACGTCACTCGCTGAGTGGCCCTGGTGCACAACAGCTCCAGTGCACGTTCGGCGACTCCGATGGTGCGCATCGCGTGATGGATTCGGCCCGGCCCCAGTCGTGCCTGGCTGATGGCGAAACCCTCGCCCTCGCCTTTGAGAATGTCCTTCGAGGGCACCCGCACGTCTTCGAAGAGGATCTCGGCGTGGCCCTCTCTGTCCACGTAACCGAACACCGGCAAGTTGCGTACGACGGTCACTCCGGGGGCATCGATAGGCACGACGAGCATCGACTGTTGGCGGTGAGTCGCAGCCTCGGGGTCGGTCTTGCCCATGACGATGAGAACCTTGCAGTTCTTGTGCATCGCATTGGAGGCAAACCACTTTCGCCCGTTGAGAATGAAGTCGTCGCCGTCGCGGTCCATCTTCATTGCGATGTTGGTGGCATCGGAACTGGCCACGGCCGGTTCGGTCATCGCGAAGGCACTGCGAATGGTGCCGTCCAGCAAAGGCTTCAGGTACTTTTCTTTGTGCTCGTCGGTGCCGAACAGTGTGAACACTTCCATGTTCCCGGTGTCCGGCGCGTTGCAGTTGCAGGCCTCTGGGGCGAGCAGGCTGCGGCCCATGATCTCGGCGAGCGGTGCGTACTCGAGGTTGGTCAAACCTGGGCCCCACTCGGGGTGGGGGTGGAAGAGGTTCCACAGTCCCCGTGACCGCGCTTCCTTCTTCAGTTCCTCGAGGATGGGAGGATGAAAGTGCGGATCTCCTGATTCGAGCATCTGCTGCTCGTAGACCGCTTCGGCCGGGTAGATGTGAGAGTCCATGAACTCCAACAGATCCGACTCGTACTTCTTTGCGCGCTCGCTGGTCTCGAAAAATGTCACGACTTCAGTTCCCCTGTCGGTTGTCGAACAAGCTGTCCTGGTAGCGACGCATGCCGCGTAACCACCGGTCGTAATCGGCACCCTTGTTGCGGTACATGTCCAGCACGTTCTCGTGCGGCAAAATCAGAAACTGCTCGCGGTCCATCGCATCGAGCACCACATCGGCGACGTCGAGGGGCTCGAGCACGGCACCGGCACTGAGCACCGCAGCAGTTGCGGCTGCTCCCAATGCATCTCCGGATTCACGACCCTCGTAGAGCAGTTTGGTGTTGACACCCATCGGGCACAAGCAGCTGACGCGAATGCCCCGGTTGCCGTAGGTGACGTTGAGCCACTCGGCGAATCCGACGGCGGCATGCTTGGTCGTCGCATAGGTCGCAGAACCGATCTGGGTGAGCAGTCCTGCTGCCGAGGCGGTGCTGACGAAGTAGCCCTCACCGCGTTCGAGCCACCCCGGAACCAACAGCTGCGCGGCGCGGATGTGCGCGCGGACGTTGACGTCGAACGACAGGTCCCAGTCCTTCTCCGAGGCATCGAGCCCGGGTGCGCCACTGATGCCGGCGTTGGCGAAGTAGAGATCGACGGGGCCGAACGAATCCTCGGCCAGCGCAATCAGGCGCTCGATATCCTCGATGCTCGACGCATCGGCTGCGGCCGCGACGGCCGTGTTCGGCCGGTTGCGTTCGATGGCGTCGACCACCGATGCAGCGGTGTTCTCGTCCAGGTCGGACACGACGACGCGAGCGCCGTTCTCGGAGAGGCGGGCGGCGATGGCCCCGCCGATTCCGCCTCCACCTCCGGTGACGATGGCGACTCTGCCTTCAACCTTCATGCCCAAGGTATAGTTGAAGTCAGATTCAAGTTCAACCCTCCATGCATATCACTGCTGCTCAGAGGGCTTGCGTCAGGCTCGCGGACGCGTCGGATCCGTGATCCACCCGGACCAAGAGCCCGGATACAACGCAGCATCGATACCGGCGAGTTCGAGCGCGAGGATCTGATGTGCGGCGGTCACACCGGACCCGCAGTAGACGGCGACGTCTTTCCCCTCCGGCACCAGTCCACCAAATGTGCCATTGAGTACTTCGGGGGACAGAAAACGTCCATCCGAATCGACGTTCTCGGTGGTCGGCCGATTGACCGCACCAGGGATGTGTCCTGCCACCGGGTCCACCGGCTCGACTTCTCCACGGAATCGTTCGGGAGCGCGCGCATCGAGCAGGATGTTCTCTCGTGCGAAGTCGAGCACATCGTCGACATCGAGGACTCGGGCAAGGGGCGACCGGGCTGTGAACGATCCGGCGGCAACGATCGACGGCTCCGTTCCGGTGGCGTATCCCTCGGCGACCCACCGAGCCAATCCACCGTCGAGCACGCGCACGTCGGGGTGACCGTGATAGCGCAGCAGCCACCATGCGCGGGCTGCGGCGGTGGCTGGACCTCCGTCGTAGACCACGACCGGGGAGTCGTTGTTCACCCCGGCACCTCGCATCGCGGCAACGAACGTCTCCACGTCGGGCAGCGGGTGGCGGCCACGATGATCGGGCGGCGCTGCCAGATCGGCGTCGAGGTCGATGAACTGCGCGGTCGGAATATGACCTGCCTCGTACCCTGATCTGTCGCTGCCGGTCTGCAGCGTGAACCGGATATCGAGGACGACCGGGGCCCGTCCCATCTCGAAGAGATCGTGCAGTTCGGTGGCGGAGATCAGCGGCGAGGGGTTCATAAGGCTCCGACGCTAACAGCCCTGCAGTGGGAATAGCTCGGTGTCGTGCCAGGTTTGCGCAGGCATGACCGAAACTGCATCCACAACACAGCATCTGTCCACTGCCGGGCTGTTCGAGCCGTTCGAGGTCAAGTCGCTGAGGCTGCGAAACCGCTTCGCGATGGCGCCGATGACGCGGGCATTCTCACCGGACGGCATTCCCGGCCCGGATGTCGCCGAGTACTACCGCAAGCGCGCCGCAGGCGGCACCGGCCTGATCATCACCGAGGGCACATACATTCCCGATCCGGCGGCCGGGCCTCACACCCGCGTTCCACGGATCTACGGCGACGAGAGCCTCACCGGATGGAGGTCCGTGGTCGACGCGGTGCACGCCGAGGGCGGAGCGATCATCCCGCAACTGTGGCACCTCGGCGTCGAGCGCGGCACCGAACCACGTTTGTTCCCCGACGTCACCACCGTCAGCCCGTCCGGTATCGCACTCGACGGATCCTCGGTCGGTCGAGCCTTCACCGACGACGATCTCGACGAACTGACCTCACAGTGGGTGCAGGCCGCGGTCAACGCGCGAGACACCGGATTCGACGGACTCGAGCTGCACGGTGCGCACGGGTACCTTCTGGATGAGTTCCTCTGGGCTACAACAAATGTGCGCAATGACGAGTTCGGCGGCTCACTCGAAGCACGGACCCGATTTCCCGCGCAGGTCATTGCCGCGATTCGCGCGGCTGTCGGCGAGGACTTCGCGATCGTCTACCGATTCTCGCAATGGAAGAGCAATCATTTCGACGCCCGGATCGCGCAGAACCCCGAAGAACTGGGACGGGTACTCACTCCCCTCGTCGACGCCGGAGTGGATGTACTGCATGCCTCGACTCGTCGCCACTGGGATCCCGCATTCCCCGAACTCGCCGGACGGGACGGCGAGCTCGGTCTGGCAGGTTGGACCCGCAAGCTCACCGGAGTACCGACGATCACCGTCGGATCGGTCGGTCTCGATTCGGTGTTCACATCTGCCTGGTCGGAGGACGCCGCATCTGGTGTGACCGAATTGGATGCGCTGGTACGTCAATTCGAGGACCAGGAGTTCGATCTCGTGGCTGTCGGGCGTGCGTTGCTGGCAGATCCGGAGTGGGTGAACAAGGTCGGCGACGGCCGCGTCGACGAGCGCATCGAATTCACCCGCGATCACATTCAGCAGCTGGTCTGATCGAGGTTGGTTGGTGAGTCGAGTCCGCATGGCAGCACCTTCTAGAACGCATGGCAGCACGTTCTAGAACGGTGGTGTCGTTGTGTCGTCTGTGTCGGACTGTTCGTTGTCGGGTGGGTGGGGGTAGGCGATGATGCCGGATCGTCGGGGT
>NZ_JABFAU010000013.1:88301-120801 GCF_017168335.1 Rhodococcus sp. KRD162
GTGTTCGGCGGTGTCCTACTCTCCCACACCCTGTCGAGTGCAGTACCATCGGCGCTGGAGGGCTTAGCTTCCGGGTTCGGAATGGGTCCGGGCGTTTCCCCTCCGCTATGGCCGCCGTAACTCTGTGAAACAGTGTCACACGCAACGTCAGCGGTGTCACCTGGTGGAGATCGGTGACGTGCTGGTTCATTCAATTGTGGGTACAACCTGAAACGTGTGTTGTTTCAGATATTGCACAGTGGACGCGTAGCTTCTTTGTGGTAAGTCCTCGGCCTATTAGTACCAGTCACCTGCATACATTGCTGTACTTCCAGTTCTGGCCTATCAACCCGGTGGTCTGCCGGGGGCCTTACCCCCTCGAGGGGGTGAGAAACCTCATCTTGGAACAGGCTTCCCGCTTAGATGCTTTCAGCGGTTATCCCTTCCGAACGTAGCCAACCAGCGGTGCTCCTGGTGGAACAACTGGCACACCAGAGGTTCGTCCGTCCCGGTCCTCTCGTACTAGGGACAGCCTTCCTCAAGTTTCTTACGCGCGCGGCGGATAGAGACCGAACTGTCTCACGACGTTCTAAACCCAGCTCGCGTGCCGCTTTAATGGGCGAACAGCCCAACCCTTGGGACCTACTCCAGCCCCAGGATGCGACGAGCCGACATCGAGGTGCCAAACCATCCCGTCGATATGGACTCTTGGGGAAGATCAGCCTGTTATCCCCGGGGTACCTTTTATCCGTTGAGCGACACCGCTTCCACTTGCCGGTGCCGGATCACTAGTCCCGACTTTCGTCCCTGCTCGACTTGTCAGTCTCACAGTCAAGCTCCCTTGTGCACTTGCACTCGACACCTGATTGCCAACCAGGCTGAGGGAACCTTTGGGCGCCTCCGTTACATTTTAGGAGGCAACCGCCCCAGTTAAACTACCCACCAGGCACTGTCCCTGAACCAGATCATGGTCCGAGGTTGAGGTATCCAATACGATCAGAGTGGTATTTCAACAACGACTCCACAGTAACTGGCGTCACCGCTTCACAGTCTCCCACCTATCCTACACAAACCGAACCGAACACCAATACCAAGCTGTAGTGAAGGTCCCGGGGTCTTTTCGTCCTGCCGCGCGTAACGAGCATCTTTACTCGTAATGCAATTTCGCCGAGTCTATGGTTGAGACAGCTGAGAAGTCGTTACGCCATTCGTGCAGGTCGGAACTTACCCGACAAGGAATTTCGCTACCTTAGGATGGTTATAGTTACCACCGCCGTTTACTGGGGCTTAAATTCTCAGCTTCGCTCTTACGAGCTAACCGGTCCTCTTAACCTTCCAGCACCGGGCAGGCGTCAGTCCGTATACATCGTCTTACGACTTCGCACGGACCTGTGTTTTTAGTAAACAGTCGCTTCTCACTGGTCTCTGCGGCCCCACCCAGCTCACACTGCACAAGTGATCACCGGACAAGGCCCCCCTTCTCCCGAAGTTACGGGGGCATTTTGCCGAGTTCCTTAACCATAGTTATCTCGATCGCCTCAGTATTCTCTACCTGACCACCTGTGTCGGTTTGGGGTACGGGCCGTGTAACAACTCACTAGAGGCTTTTCTCGGCAGCATAGGATCACTGAATTCGCCTCAATCGGCTACGCATCACCTCTCAGGCATCATGAACGGCGGATTTGCCTACCGTTCGCCCTACAGGCTTACACCAGTACAACCACTGACTGGCCCAGCTACCTTCCTGCGTCACCCCATCGCTTGGCTACTACCAGATCAGGTCCCACGCATCCACCCGTCGTCGACATGCCCGAAGGCACACGATCAACAGGATTCAGGGTGGTTAGTGTCACTGATTCACCATGGGCGCGGTTACACGGGTACGGGAATATCAACCCGTTGTCCATCGGCTACGCCTGTCGGCCTCGTCTTAGGTCCCGACTCACCCTGGGCGGATTAACCTGGCCCAGGAACCCTTGGTCATTCGGCGGACGAGTTTCTCACTCGTCTTTCGCTACTCATGCCTGCATTCTCACTCGCGCAGCCTCCACACCTGGATCACTCCGATGCTTCCATGGCTGCACGACGCTCCCCTACCCACCCACACACCTGGCTGAACCCTCGCAAGGGAACAGCGGGCTGTTGTGTGAGTGCCGCAGCTTCGGTGGTGTACTTGAGCCCCGCTACATTGTCGGCGCAGGATCACTTGACCAGTGAGCTATTACGCACTCTTTCAAGGGTGGCTGCTTCTAAGCCAACCTCCTGGTTGTCTTCGCGACCCCACATCCTTTTCCACTTAGTACACGCTTAGGGACCTTAGCTGGCGATCTGGGCTGTTTCCCTCTCGACTACGAACCTTATCGCCCGCAGTCTCACTGCCACGCTCTCACTCACCGGCATTCGGAGTTTGGCTGATTTCGGTAAGCTTGTAGGCCCCCTAGACCATCCAGTAGCTCTACCTCCGGCGAGAAACACGTGACGCTGCACCTAAATGCATTTCGGGGAGAACCAGCTATCACGGAGTTTGATTGGCCTTTCACCCCTACCCACAACTCATCCCCTCAGTTTTCAACCTAAGTGGGTTCGGTCCTCCACGACGTCTTACCGTCGCTTCAACCTGGCCATGGGTAGATCACTCCGCTTCGGGTCTAGAACACGCCACTACACACCACGACGGTGATACGCCCTATTCGGACTCGCTTTCGCTACGGCTACCCCACACGGGTTAACCTCGCGACATGCCACTAACTCGCAGGCTCATTCTTCAAAAGGCACGCCATCACCAGCAACAGTAAACTGTTCACCAGCTTTGACGGATTGTAAGCGCACGGTTTCAGGTACTATTTCACTCCCCTCCCGGGGTACTTTTCACCTTTCCCTCACGGTACTAGTCCGCTATCGGTCACCAGGGAGTATTCAGGCTTATCGGGTGGTCCCGACAGATTCACAGCAGATTTCACGGGCCCGCTGCTACTTGGGAATCCACAACAACAGTTGCAATGTTTTCGTCTACGGGACTCTCACCCTCTACGACAGGCCGTTCCAGACCACTTCGACTAACACCACAATTTCTCACTGTCGGCCGATCCGGCAGAATCGACAATGCAAACCCCACAACCCTCCATACGCAACCCCTGCCGGGTATCACACGCACAAAGTTTGGCCTCATCCGCTTTCGCTCGCCACTACTCACGGAATCACAATTGTTTTCTCTTCCTGTGGGTACTGAGATGTTTCACTTCCCCACGTTCCCTCCACACACCCTATATATTCAGATGCGGGTAACACGACATCACTCGTGCTGGGTTTCCCCATTCGGACACCCTCGGATCACAGCTCGGTTGACAGCTCCCCGAGGCTTATCGCAGCCTCCTACGTCCTTCATCGGCTCCTGGTGCCAAGGCATCCACCGTACGCTCTTCATTACTTACAACAAAGATGCTCGCGTCCACTGTGCAATTCTCAAACAACACACAACCACCACGTGTTACTCACCCGTTCGCCGCTCGTGTACCCCGAAAGGCCTTACCGCTCGACTTGCATGTGTTAAGCACGCCGCCAGCGTTCGTCCTGAGCCAGGATCAAACTCTCCGTAAAAGACTCTCGATCAACAGTCGAAACTGCAAATCAGTCATAAACATGAAAGAGTCAAATCACTAGCAAAAAAACTCAACTAGCATTTCAAAACAACACCCGACAACAACCACCACAAGCGGGCAGCTGATACATCGAATGCATACCACCAAACAAAAATTCGGCACTGACATTCATCGACACACTGTTGAGTTCTCAAAGAACACGCACACACCGTCGGCACCGCTTGCGCGGCAACTTTGGGGCTTACACGCTCATACCCCAGACATGACTCATCGTTCTGAATCTTGCCTGGGTGGTTCAGTGCGTACTCCGTACAACCTCGTTGTCCCGGTTTGTGAAGACCGGGTCGGTGTCCGTGTCGCTCTGACTCGACAAAAGTTACGCGAAGACCAACGCTTACGCAAATCGCCTGGTCAGATGTAATTTTCGTGTGAACATCTGACGCGCGGGGTCGATCAGACGATCGCGACGGCGTCGATCTCGACCAACATCTCTTCTCTGGGCAGTCCGGTGAAGACCGTGGTTCTACTCGGGAGGACATCGCCCGTTGTGTTCGCCGCGACGAACTCGCCGTAGGCCCCGTTCATGATCGAGAAGTCCTCACGCTTGGTCAGGTACACCCTCAACATGACGACGTCGTCGAAGGAAGCGCCGCTGGCCTCCACGATGGCTTTGACATTCTCGAGCGTGCGGGTGGTCTGCGCAGCGACGTCGCCCGGGTACAGGTATTCGTTGGTGACAGGATCGACCGGGCCTTGTCCCGACACCTGGACGAATGGCCCTTTCCGCACTCCCTGGGAGAACGTATGTGCAGGCGCGGGGGCACCACTGGTACGGATTTCGATCTTCTCGCTCACTGTTTTCCTTCGTTCGGTTGATGGGTATTCGTTCGGTCCTGTATTTCGCGAGGATGCCAACCCAGTCCTTCGGAGATGGCGGTCGCTGCCTGTTGCACCTCGGGGAGCGTCGCAAGAACCTGGTCGTGGTCGAGCAGCATGTCGGGAACCGACATCGAGACCGCGGCCACGACGTCGCCTGTTCCATCGCGCACAGCGCAGCCGATGCAGTTGACGAACGATTCGTGCTCCTCCCGGTCCTCCGCGAATCCCTGCTCCAGGACCAGGTCCAGCTCGCGCAGGTATCGCTCGGCCGAGGTGATGGTTCGTTCCGTGAACGGTGTGTACGTGATGCGGTGTGCAATCTGTTCGCGCTCGGCCACGGGCCGCGCCGAGATCAGAATCTTTCCTACCGCCGTGCAATGCAGCGGAGCAGGTTTTCCGACCCGTGAGTACATCCGCACACTCTGTATGGCGTCGAATTTGTCGATGTAGATCACCTCGCCCGCCTCGTAGGTGGCCAGGTGAACGGTTTGACCGGTGACTTTGTTGAGCTCGGCCAGATGCGGCCTGGCAATGCTTCGAATGTCGCGCTGTTCCAGTGCGCGGTTTGCCAACTCGAACAGCCTCGAGCCCAACTGATACCGATGATCGACATCGTGCTGGACGAATCTGTCGCCTTCCATCGTACGAAGCAGCCGGAGCACGGTGGTCTTGTGTACTCCGAGAACCGTCGCCAGGTCGTCGAGCGATCTCGATCCGTCACCGAGCAAACCAAGAATGGTCAGCGCTCGCGAGAGACTTTGACTCATTGCAACAACTCCGAACCTCGGGCCGACACCTCTGCGTAATCCACTGCCGCCCAGCCACAGTCGTCGAGTTCGGCAAGTTGCACCAGCACGTCGAGAGGCAGAACCGAGGCTATGTCGCCGTGCCCGGTCAGGGCACCCGCTGCACACAGATGGCCGAAGCGTACGCGTTCGGCGGCACTTCTTCCCCACAGGAGGCCTGCCAGGTACCCACCAGCGAAAGCATCTCCCGCACCGATCTTTTCGACAACGTCGAGTCTGAGCGCCGGTACATCGAATCGAGCGGTGCCCTCGAAAGCCGTCACGGTGTGGGCGTCGTTCTTGATCACCAGCTGCCGTGGTTCGGGAAACAACGCGCGGAGTTCGTCCGGGCTCGACGTCCCGAATACCGACTGAGCTTCGTCGGCACCCATGAAGACCACGTCGCTCCCCCGAACGTGTTCGCCGAGCACCTCCGCGGCTTCGTCTTCTCGGGACCTCCACAGCGCCGGCCGAAAGTTCAGATCGAAACTGACGACGGCGGGTCGGCCCAGCAACTCCCTTGTCAGGTCGGCGGCCGTATTCGAGATGGCAACGGTGATTCCGGTGAAATGGACCAGGTCGGCATCGGACACCAGCTCCGAGGCACGTTCGTCGAATCCAGTGGGCGACAGCGCGCTCGCGGCAGAGCCTGCGCGGAAGTAGGTCATCGCACTGTCTCCGCGTGCGAGATCGTATTCGGTGCCGGAGCCCGAGCCGCGTTGCTTGATGTACATACCGGTAGGGCGCACGTCGTCGATCGCGACACCCGAGGTGTCGACTCCCGCGGCTGTCAGCTGTCGGACCAGATACCGGCCGAATCCGTCGTCGCCCACCCTGGAGATCCATGCAGCATCGACGCCCAACTGTGCGAACACGCTCGCCACGTTCGCTTCGGCACCTCCGGACATCCGGTGGAACGTGTCCGAGTCTTCCAGCGGGCCCGGTTCCGCCACCAGAACGACGAGGCCTTCACCTACACACACCGCTCGTGGTGTTTTCACGTCGATCTCCTCGAACTCTTGCGGAACCCTGCCTGCCGTTGCAGACTACAAACCATAAACACATTGCGCAACTACCGTTGCAAAATACGCAACCACATTGATTCTTCCACGAGAGGGAGACGAACGTGATCGACGCCGCTGCCGTCGAGGCGCTGAATCAGCGAATCCTCGGACCCGAGCACAAAGCACTTCCCCCACGATCGTGGGGCCACACCGTCGAGAGCTTCTTGACGACGGATCCGCGATTGTCCGAGTTCACCACCCCGCTGCTCACCCTCGATCGCTCGCGCATCGCATCGAACATCTCGGTCATGGCCGACTGGGCCGCCCGCGCGGGCATGCTGCTGGCACCCCACGGCAAGACGTCGATGGCTCCTCAACTGTGGAAACAACAGCTCGATGCCGGCAGCTGGGCGATCACCCTGGCCACGGGATGGCAGGTTCAGGTGGCTCGCGCGTTCGGTGTCGAACGGATCATCCTCGCCAATGCGGAGATCGACCCCGTTGCTTTGAGGTGGATTGCGGCCGAATTGGATTCGCACACCACCTTCGAGTTCTACTGCTGGGCAGACAGCGTCGCGACGGTCCTCGAGATGGATCGCATTCTCGCGGCACGAGGATCACGACCGGTTTCCGTCATCGTCGAACTCGGCGGCCCGCACGGTCGAACAGGAGCACGAACGGCCGAGGAAGCCACCGCCGTGGCACGCGCGATCGCCGCGTCGTCGCGCCTGACACTGGCAGGCGTCGGCGGCTACGAGGGGGCTTTGAGCCACGACCGCTCGCAACGCGGCCTCGAGGCGGTGCGGACCTACCTCGACAATGTCGCCGACCTCCATCGCACACTCGACGCCGAGGGCCTGTACGGCGAACATGCCATCGTGACCGCAGGCGGCAGCGCCTACCAAGATCTCGTCGTGGATCGGTTGCGAACACTGGCCACGGGCGAGGGCGTGCGTACCGATGTGGTGCTTCGCTCGGGTGCTTACGTGGTGCACGACGACGGCTTCTACTCCCAGATCTCGCCGCTGACTCCCGCGCGAACGGACGCGCCGCTGATGTCGGCGATGCACGGATGGGCTCGCACGGTTTCTCGCCCAGAGCCCGGACTCGCCCTGCTCGATGCAGGGAAACGCGATTTTCCGTTCGACGAGGGAATGCCCGTTGCCCAACATGTTCGAGGGACCGAGATCCTCGACCCAGGTGCCGAGGTGACCGCGTTGAACGACCAACACGCGTTCCTTCGACTACCCGCCGAAGACGCCACCGCCTTGCCGGTGGGGACCGTCGTGAGACTGGGCCTGTCCCACCCGTGCACCGCCTTCGACAAATGGCGGCTCGTTCCCGTCGTCGACGACGCAGACATCGACGATCCCCGCGTGGTCGATCTCGTCCACACATTCTTCTAGAGAATCGAATCCCCATGCCCAGCATTCTCTTTCGAGGTGCCGATGTCATCGACGGCACCGGATCGCCGCGCCTGCGCCGCGACGTTCTCGTCCGCGACGGAATCATCGCATCGATCGTTGAACCCGGAACCGTGCCCGGTGCGGACAGAATCGTCGACGCCTCGCCGGGGCAGGTCCTGTCCCCCGGCTTCATCGATATGCACGCTCATTCCGACCTTCGACTGTTGACCGACCCCGATCATTTCCCGAAAATCAGTCAGGGCGTCACGACCGAGGTCATCGGACAGGACGGCATCGCCTACGCTCCGATCGACGACGCGACACTGGACGTGGTGCGACGTCAGATCGCCGGATGGAACGGCAATCCCGTCGACCTGGACTTCTCGTGGCGTTCGGTCTCGGAGTACCTCGCTCGGCTCGACCGGGGTATCACTCCGAACGCGGCATATCTCGTTCCGCAGGGCACACTGCGCTATCTCGCGGTGGGCCCCGATCAGCGACCCGCTACAGCGCGCGAGATCGCTCACATGCAGGAGTTGTTGGCGCAGGGCTTGCACGAGGGCGCAGTCGGCATGTCCAGCGGGTTGACGTACACGCCCGGAATGTACGCGGACACCAGCGAATTGCACGCACTGTGCGAGGTGGTCGCGGACTTCGGTGGGTTCTACGCTCCGCACACCAGGTCGTACGGCACGGGGGCGCTCGAGGCTTACCAGGAAATGCTCGATCTCTCCCGAGGTACGGGATGCGCACTGCATCTGACCCACGCAACGATGAACTTCGGCGTCAATCGGGGCCGGGCTCGGGAGTTCTTGGACCGTGTCGATTCCGCGATCGCGGACGGATGCGATGTCACCCTCGATTCGTACCCGTATCTACCCGGAGCCACCACCCTGTCTGCCCTACTGCCGAGTTGGGCGATGTCCGGTGGGCCGGACCGAGCCCTGGAACGTCTCGACGATCCGGACATTCGCCGACGCATCACACAGGACGTCGACGTCGACGGCTCCGACGGTTGCCACGGAGTCACGGTCGAATGGGACACCATCGAACTCAGTGGTGTGGCCAATCCCGAACTCGATCGCTACGTCGGGCGGACGATGTCCGATATCGCAGCCGACGAGGGACGCGCACCGGTGGACGTGTTCTTCGACTTCCTTCGGCGCGACGCCTTGGCCACGACCATTCTGCAGCACGTCGGGCACGAGGAGAACGTGCGCGAGATCATGGCGCATCCGCACCACATGGGCGGCAGCGACGCGATTCTGGTGGGCGACAAGCCACATCCACGCGCCTGGGGAACCTTTCCACGCTATCTCGGACACTACGTGCGCGACGAGCAATTGCTGTCGCTCGAGGACTGCATCAATCACCTGACCGGTCGGCCAGCTGCGCGGCTCCGGCTGCAGGGACGCGGCACGATCACCGAAGGGTACGCAGCCGACCTGGTGCTCTTCGATCCTGCTGCCGTTCGCGATACCGCCACCTTCGAGCAACCGAAGCAACAAGCCGAGGGCATCGTCCACGTCATGGTCAATGGCGCATTCGCGATCGATGATCGCCTCCCCACCCACTCACTGGCAGGGCGCGCCCTGCGGATGGATTCCACCGGAAAGCAGACGTCATGAACGCACTGTCGACGATTCTCGAGGACCGCGCCCTGTCGGTGGTCCGCGCCCCTCACATCTCCGATCCTGCGGCACTGGCAGATGCGCTCGCGCGCGGCGGAATTCGCGCGATGGAACTCACCTTCACCACTCCGAACGTCCTCGAGCTGATCCGCGCTGCGTCGGCCTCGGGTGCCGTTGTCGGGGCCGGGACCGTTCTGACCGCCGATCAGGCCCGACAGGCGGTCGACGCGGGAGCCCGCTTCGTCGTGACGCCCGGGCTGCGACCGGATGTCGCGGCGATCGTCGTCGACGCAGGTATCCCGCTGATGATGGGTGCGCTGACTCCGTCCGAGGTGATGACCGCCCTCGACCTCGGGGCGGACGCGGTCAAGATATTTCCGGCACGAGCAGTAGGACCTGCATATTTCAAGGATTTGCTCGGCCCCTTTCCGGGCGCGCAACTCGTTCCGTCCGGCGGTGTCAACGCAGGTAACGCCGCACAATTCCTCGCATCCGGTGCCGTGGCAGTGACTGCAGGCACCGATGTGGTGTCACCGGCGTCGGTCGCCGAGGCCAGGTGGGACGACATCACCACACGAGCGCAAGCGTTCGTGGCAGCTATCAGTGCAGACATCAAGGAAGGCACGTCATGAATTCTGTCGTCGACTGGCTCAGAACCTCTACACCCGGTCTACTCGTGTTATGCGGCATCGCAATTGCCGTGCTATTGGTAGTCATCATCAAGGTCAAACTCGAACCGTTCATCGCACTGCTCATCGTCGGCCTCGGATTGGCGCTGGCTGCGGGTTTGCCGGTCAACGAGATCGTCGGCACCGCGATCAAGAGCAACGAATCACTTCTCGAAACCGGATTCGGTGGCATTCTCGGCCACATCGCGGTGATCATCGGGCTCGGCACGGTCCTCGGTGCGATCCTCGAAAAATCCGGCGGCGCACAGGCATTGACCGCCAAACTACTGGGGGTGTTCGGAGAACGCGGCGCACCGGTAGCGATGGGCCTGCTGGGCTTGATCTTCGGCATCCCGGTGTTCTTCGACATCGGCATCTTCGTCTTGGCACCGCTGGTCTACGTTGCAGCACGACAGGGCGGAAAGTCGTTGGTGCTGTACGCGTTGCCGATGTTGGCCGGCCTGTCCATGACTCACGCATTCTTGCCGCCACACCCAGGGCCGGTTGCCCTCGGCGGGCTGCTCGAAGTGAACCTGGGCTGGCTCATCCTGTTCGGGTTCGTTTGCGGAATACCGGGTTTCATCGCCGCAGGCCTGGCCTGGGGTAGCTGGATCGGCAAGCGTGTCATCGTCGACGTCCCCGATGACTTCATCAACGACGGTGACGACGACGCGACCGGTGGTGGTGGCACGGGGGCCGTCGCCACCACCAAGCGCCCGGTCGTCACGACGCCTCCGTCGGTGGGAACCATCGGAGCGATCATCGCAGTTCCGTTGGTGTTGATCCTCGGTGCCACGTTCGGCAGCATCCTGCTCGATCCGGGCAATCTCCTCGAGGTGCTGACCTTCTTCGGCACACCGGCAGTCGCGTTGCTCATCGCAGTGCTGATCGCGTTCTACGTTCTGGGTATCCGTCGCGGGTCCACCGTCCAGGAGCTCAGCAAGTTGACCGGAGAATCGCTGCGGCCGGTGGGAATGCTGCTGCTCGTCGTCGGGGCCGGTGCATTCTTCGGAAAGGTCATCTCCGCCACGGGCATCGGGACGGCGCTGGCAGACACCATGGCGGCTGCAGGCCTACCCATCATCGTGTTGGCCTACATCATCAGTTGCGCGCTCAGAGTCGCTCAGGGCTCGGCGACCGTGGCCATCGTGACGACAGGCGGCATCGTCGGACCACTGGTAGCAGCGCAGGATTACTCGGCACCGGCCGTCGCGCTCATTGCCATGTCCATCGCAGCGGGTTCGATCATCGCCAGCCACGTCAACGACGGTGGCTTCTGGATCATCGCGAAGTTCTTCAATATGACCGTCAAACAGACGCTGCAGACGTGGACCGTACTCGAGACGATCCTGTCAGTGGTCAGCTTCGCGGTCGCGGGAATTCTCTTCGCGATCATCGCCTGAGGCGGTGGCGCGATCGGATGTCACTGATGGCAGCCGGTCGCGCCACTGAGTCCGCACCTGGTCACCGACGAAGTGGGTGTTCTCCGCCGACATCTCCCGACTGCCCGATCGTCCGACGAGATCGTCGATTCGGTCGTCGAGACTGTGGGCGCGGGCCATCGCGTCGGAGGTGCGTGCCTCGTCTTCGGAGGACTCGACCAGATTCGCGAGCCGCACCAGGGCCGCCACCCGGCCGGTCAGCTGAGTCCACACCACTTCCAGTGCGCCACGACGTGATTCGACTTGCGCGGCCGTCTCCTCGTCGACCATCGTCTCGCCGATTCGGTTCAGCTCGTTCGCCACGGTCCGCAAGGACGAGGCATCGACCGAGATCTCGGTGAGCTCGACGAACAGATCGAGTTGATTGCGCTGGATCTCGAACACCGTGGACTGCCACGCCGGGGAACGACGTATTCGGTCGAACGACGTGCCCGCAAGAAACAGCAGGGTGTCGTACCGGTCGACGAAGCGGTCGTCCTTGCGATCGACGAACTGATCGATCACCCCGGTGGCCCACTCGACCTGCTCTGCCAATGGAGTCCGCCGCGCAAACGTGCCGACCCGGTCCGTCGCCGCGTCGACCAGGGAAAGGCCACGTTCGGCAACAGGCCCGAACTTTCGCGGCGCGGGCGTCTGCATCAACGCATCGAAGACCGAATCGCGCTGGTCGAGATCGAGGTGCACGCCGTCTCGACGTTCCTTGCGCGCCGCCCGCACCCCAGCGGCATAGTGCCGATTCGACATCACCACGGTCGTGCGCTGGTGGCTGATGCGCTTGGTCAACTCGGCCACTCGAATTCGGTACACCAGCGACGACCCGGGCTTGTTGGTCGTGTCCTTGGCGCGCCACCGATCGCGCTCGTCCACCAGGTGTCGCAGAGTCCCGAATCCCCCGATCGATGGCAGCGAGCGCCCGGCGTGCCATCGGTTGACGAGAACGGCTCGTGTGGCCGCGTCCACCCGGCCGGCCGCGATTGCGATGGCACTCGCGTCGGACAGCGGTTCCGAATGACCGGGTAAACGGCAATCGGCACAGCGACTGTGTACCTCGGCGTCGAACCGAGCGCGCTGCTCGGCCGACTCACTACCGTCATACCTGGACATCGTCTCTCCTCGGTCGGGCCGATCACGTCCGACCTCGCCGACGGATCGCTCGTGTTCGAGTGTTCCAGAAGGTCAGATCAGCCCGCGTAACGATTGCTCGGTCTGCGGCTTCTTCTCGGCAAGGAGTGTGCGCGCCACGTCGAGGCCTTCCCAGACGTTCCACATGAGCACTCCTCGAACCACGGCCTGATCGTCGAGGTAGTAGACGACGCCTTCCTTGCCCACCGACTTCCAGTCCTCGATGGTGCTCATCGACGTCGATACCGTGCCGATCGCCTGGTACCCGTCGTCGTAGATATCGGAGTAGAAGTACGGCGTGTACGAGTACGGCTCGGCCGCACCTGCCATGTTGCGTCCGGCAGCTTTGCCCATCTCGGTGGCGTTGTCGACATGCTCGACGCGTCGGCGACCGAGAATCGCGTCGGGATAGTTCGCTACGTCACCGGCGGCGTAGACATGTTCGTCCGCCGTCCTCAGCAGTTCGTCCACCACGATTCCGTCGTCCACCGCCAGCCCGGCACCGTCGGCGAGTTCGGTGCGGGGCCGCACGCCCAGCCCGAACACGGCACCGTCGGCCTCCAGGGTGGTTCCGTCGTCGAGTTGCAGTTGGACGCGAGCCGACGCTTCTGCACCGGCGGTGACCTTCGTTCTCCGGCGCACGGTCACGCCGTGCTCGGCAAACCCTTTGTCGAACCCTGCGGCCAGGGTCGGCGGAAACATGTGTGCGCCGAGTATGTCCGCGGAGGTGACCAGCGTGACTTTCACACCCTGAAGCGACAGGGCCGACGCGAGTTCGGTGCCGATGTATCCGCCGCCGACGACGGCGATGTGCTCGGCAGTCTTCGTCAGTTCGCGCAGTGCCCGGTAGTCGGAAAAGGTACGGAAGTAGACCACTCGCGGGCTGGGAGCGAGGTCGATGCGCATCGGTTCGGCACCCGTCGCGAGGAGGAGGTCCCCGTATTCGTAGTGATCTCCCGATTCGGTCGTCACGCTCGCGCGTGATCGGTCAACCGACACAACCGAGACTCCGGTGTGTACCTGTGCGCCGGTGTCGGACGCGGTGTCGAGCGGAACCTGATCGCGGCCGAACTCCGAATCCGTCCACAGTTTCTTCGACAGTGCCGGCCGTGTGTACGGCTCATCGGGGTCGGCTCCGAGTATTCCGATGGAACCGGTGCCGTCGATCTCGCGGATTCCGCGAGCCGCACTGTCGGCAACCATTCCCCCGCCGATGATCAGGTAGTCGTAGCGCATCGTTCACTCCTCGAAAGGTCGACGTGTTCGTGTCGGGGTACCCGAAACGCCTCCGAAAAACCCGGCGCACACGTGCCCGGCGGACCGCCGACGAGGAATCGGACGGAGTGTATCGAGCATCACACCTCCAGATGGTTGGCCCAGGCCCGCCGAGTGGGCATGTTGGTTCGGGCGACTGAAGATCGTTCTGACTCGAGACGAGCTGTAACGGTTCCGTCCGGCCGAACGACTCACACCTCAGGACGCGAACAAAAGGAGACGATGTGACTGTTCAGATCGATTCGCTGGCAATCGGCACCGACACTGCCGATGTTGCGACAGCAGACGTCGACCAGCTCTTCGACGAGGTTTCAACGCTGGACGCCACCATCCTCGACGCCATCGAGCGCCGTACCCAATTGGCCCGCACTCTTGCTGCGTCGAGTTTCGAGGCCGCCCGCTCGGAGAACGCAGCAGACTCGTTCGACGATCTCGGCACCGACGGCCGCGTCTTTTCACGGATGCTGTCGCGTCTTGCTCAGATAACCCGGTAACGCTTCACACTCCCCCTTCGGCTTCGTAGTCCGCGACCCCGTCGAGCTCGGCTCGGCGGGGTCGTGTTGTGTCAGCAGGGACGTGCCCGGTGATTTTCGTGATCGGCACCTGTCAGTAGGAGCAAGACCGTCTTACGACGGTTGTCGTCCGCTTGCTTCCCGCCGAGAAGGTGCATTCGATGTCCCGTTTGCTGTTCGCCAACATGCCTGTCCGTGACGTCGTCGCCACCCGTTCGTTCTTCGAGGGCCTTGGATTCGCCTTCAACGACGTCTTCAGCGACGAGAACACCGCCTCCATGATCGTCAGCGACCAGGCGACGGTGATGTTTCTGGCCACTTCACGTTTCGAGGACTTCATCTCCGACGCGATCTGCGACACCGGCTCGGCCCGTGAGGTCCTGATGTGCATCTCGGCCGACAGCCGCGAGGAGGTGGATTCGCTCACCGACGCGGCGATCGCTGCGGGTGGATCACCGTGGATGGAGCCCCAGGACCACGGGTTCATGTACGGCCGGGCATTCCGAGACCTCGACAATCACGTCTGGGAAGTGATGTGGATGGACCCGTCGGCCATTCCGCAGAGCTGACCGGCAGGTGTCAGAGGCGGTCGGGTAGGCCGAATCGATCGAACAGGGACAGATCGAAGAAGCAGGCCACGTGCCCGACCCCTCTGGCATCGACATCGAGCACGTGCAGCTGGAACGGCCGATGCACGCCGTCCTCGCCTTTCATGTACAGCCCGTATGCGGGTTGTCCGTTGGCTGCTGTCGGCACCATCCGCATATCGCCTGCTCCGTTCGCCGGGCAGTTGTTTCGGATGAGGGATCCGATCGTCTCGGCACCCTGATACCACCCCACGAACGGTGGCATCTCCCACACGGCGTCCGAGGTGAACAGCGTCACCAGGCCGTCGATGTCGTAACTCTCGAAGCACTCCACGTATCGAGTGAGCATGTCCTGCATCGCCGCGGATTCGATGGGCTCGACATCGTCGAGCTCGGGCGCGATCTCGTCCAGTCGCTCGCGGGCTCGCTGCAACAGACTGTTGACCGCAGTTGTCGTTGTCGCAAGAACCTCCGCGACCTCGGACGCTTTCCATTGCAACACCTCGCGCATCAGCAGAACGGCGCGCTGCCGAGACGACAGATGCTGCAGGGATGCAACGAAGGCCAGGCGCACGGATTCCTTCGCCACGAGGATTGCGGCGGGATCACTCGAGTCCCCCAGCTCGGAATCGGCAATGGGTTCGAGCCAGGCAATCTCGTTGTTCTGCACGAGTTCGTCGGTCGGACCGGAACTCGGCGCACCCAAGCCCGTAGGGAGCGGACGCTTCGACCTACCGTCCAGAGCGGTCAGGCAGGTATTGGTGGCAATTCGGTACAACCACGTACGCAGCGAGGAGCGGCCCTCGTACTTCTCGTACCCTCGCCATGCCCGAATGTACGTTTCCTGCAGTAGGTCCTCGGCGTCGTGGATCGATCCGGTCATGCGGTAGCAGTGCGCGAGCAGCTCGCGTCGGAACGGATCGAACTGTGCCAGGAAGTCATCCTGCTGCAGTGAGGCCGCGGTCATGCGCTAGAGCCTAAACCGCTGGCCGATACGCCACAGCTCGAACGCGCGCCGCGCCGCGGATTGCCCGCCGATCTGGGTTAATGTCGGCATCGTGACTTCGGGAGCGAGCATCGACGAGCTGGTGGAGGAGCTGTATCTGCAACGCCGCCGAGCGTGGGAAGCCGCTCTCGTCACCGCGCAGAACTTCCTCGAGACCATCGCCGACGAAATTCTCGAGGACGTCGATCGAGACCGACTCAACGCACAGACCGCACGAATCAAGGACCCAGGAAGATCGGCCGACAAATTGCGTCGGTACGTCTCCGAGGGCCGCGTGAGTGAGCCCTCGGAGGCCGATGCCGTCGCCGAGGCACTTCCCGATCTCGTCGGCGTGAAGGTGTTGTGCAAGACCCCGCGCGACCAACTGAGTTTCGTTGCTGCGCTCGAGCGTGCCTGCAACGACCCGGAATGCTCGGTTCGGTTCGCGCAACCACCCACCGATTACGTCGCTTTTCCCAAGCCGAGCGGTTACCGCGCATATCACGCCGTACTGGTGGTCAGGGTGGCAACGCATCAGGGTGACCTCGACGTGAAAGTGGAGGTTCAAGTCAAGACACGTCTACAGGACGCGTGGGGCGAGCTGACCCACGAGGACATGTACAAACCCGGTGAGGCCCTCAAACCGACCAAGAAGCACACCGATTACGCCGCGCATATGGCCCACTTGCTCGACCAGGTGGATGCGATGGCCGACGATCTCGCCGCTCAACTCGATTCGCTGACCGCTGCATCCAAGGAAGGCAACGTACTCGATACCGACCCCATCCCGAAAGACCCGGACTTCGTTCACGCGCGGGTCACTCGCACCGGGCCGCGGTATGCGTTGGCCGTCGGCCCGGACGGTCGCCGCGGGCTCGTGCCCGCTCGCTCGGTGAAGGCCGTCATCGGCTCGACCGACCGCATCGCGGTCAACGACTATCTCGAAGTGGGCGACTACATCGACGTCGTTGTCGAGGATTCCGAGGACGCGCTCTACTACCATCTCACTTCGCAGCCGCCGCGCTACAGGCCGGCGAAGAAGCGCAAGCAGTGACCTGCACTTCTCAGGAACATCTCACGTCGGTCCGGTAAACATTTCTTCTCGTGACCACTACCGAGAGATCCACGGTCGTCACCGAAGTCGACACAGCGACCCATCCGACCAAGACCGACGACCGGATTGCGAGATTCCGCACTGCCGAGACGATGGTGCCTGCCATTGCGTTCGCCGTTCTGGCACCCCTGTATGCGGTGATGTCCGTGCTGGGCCATCGTCAGCTCCGTACGTCCGGCTTCGACCTGGGGATTTTCGTCCAGCAGATCGCGTCGTACTCGCAGTTTCGTGCACCCACGTCCGACCTGCTGGGCACCGGCTACAACACACTCGGCGATCACTTCTCCCCCATCACCGCACTGCTCGGTCCCGTCTATCGGCTGTTTCCGCACGCCGAGACGTTGTTGATCGCGCAAGCGGTGTTGTTCGCGTTGGCGGTGATCCCGATCAGCCGGCTTGCGGTGCAGAAATTCGGCACGGTCATCGGGATCGTGATCGCCGCGGCGTTCGGACTGTCGTGGGGTGTTCAGGCAGCGCTGAACTTCGACTTCCACGAGGTGGCGTTCGCGATGCCGCTGCTGGCCATGTCCATGGTCGCGCTGGTTCGTCGACGCTGGCTACCGGCTCTGGCCTGGGCTCTGCCGCTGGTGTTCGTCAAAGAGGACATGGGTTTGACAGTGGTCGTGATCGGAGCGCTGGTGGCGCTGTGGACGACCGGACGAACCCGAGTCCTGGGTGTGCTGACCGCCGTGTGGGGTCTGACCTGGGTAGTTATCGCCGTCAAAGTGATCATCCCGCTGCTGAGCGCGGACAATTCATACGACCAGGGGTCGAAGCTGCCTCCTCTGGGTGAAGGTATCGCAGATACCGCGCACGGCCTGGTTGCGGGCGATCCTCGGGCGGCGACGGCCTTTCTGCTGCTCGCGGTCACCGGCTTCTTCGCTCTTCGCTCCCCTCTGCTGCTGATCGCCGTCCCGACGGTCGCGTGGCGGTTCCTCAGTGACAACACCAACTTCTGGAAGCCGATCTATCACTACAACGCGATTTTGATGGTCATCGTGTTCGTCGCACTGCTCGATGCGCTGGCGCGCAGCCACCGACACGGCCAGCTCACGGCGCGCGGCAGGAACGGCATAGTCGCGTTCGTGGCCGTGTTCGCGGTCGTCGCGCTACCGTTCCTGCCCATGTCGCGCATCGTGCACGCGCAGGAATGGACGATCGATCCGCAGGCCGCGACTGCTCGGGACATTTCGAGTTGGATCCCTGCCGGCGACCGGGTTGCGGCGTCGAACAATCTCGTCGCCCAATTGGTCGCCGATCATGCCGTATCGGTCTTTCCGCAGCGCGCAACGGATTCGACCGTCCCGGACTGGATCGTCGTCAACCGCGAACGGCCTGCGGGATGGCCCGCCGACGAGAGCGGCGATCGCCAAGCGATCGATCGGGCGCTGTCGAGCGGCTACGACCGCGTCTACGAGGTCGACGGGATCGAGGTCTTGCACCGCGAGTGACGACGTCCTACTAGGGTTTGTTGGCATCGACCCACCGCGACGACCGCAAGGCAGGTACAGAACATCGACGCTCGAACCGGCGATCTCGGCGCCACCAAGACCGCATCGAAGCGTTCACCGTGGAACAGAAAGAACCCCTACCGCGCACAGGTGCTGAGCAACCGACTCCTGTCCGGGCCCGACTCCGCGAAGGAAGTTCGGCACTTCACCATCGGACTGGGCGACAGTGGTATCACCTACGAAGCGGGCGACGGATTCGGCATCAAACCCGTCAACGACGCCGCACTGGTCTCTGCTGTCATCGCGCGACTCGGAGTGCCCCCGGATGTTCCGGTTCACACGAAATCGGGTGAGATCACCCTGACTCAGGCACTGACGACGGACTACGAAATCGGAATCCCGTCCATGGACCTCATCGAGGCCGTGGCGGAAACAGCGGGCAATGCCGAGCTCGACCACGTTCTGCAAAACGGCGACCGGGCGTCATTCGACGCCTGGACGTGGGGACGCGATGTCGTGGACGTTCTGGATCTCGATCCGTCCCTCGCTCTCGATCCGGCCGAATTCCTCGGTTTGCTTCGTCCGTTGCAACATCGGGTGTACTCGATCTCGTCGTCTCCGACAGCACACGAAGGCACTGTGCACCTGACGGTCTCGACCGTCAGGTATCGGTCGGCCGAGCGTGACCGCGGCGGCGTCTGCTCGACGTACCTGGCCGACAGAGTGGGCGAGGCGCAGGAGGCCGGTGTGTTCCTGTCGGCCAACAAGTCGTTCCGACTCCCCTCCGACGACACCCCGATCATCATGATCGGGCCCGGCACCGGGGTCGCACCGTTTCGAGCGTTTCTGCACGAGCGCCGAGCGCGCGGTGCCACGGGCAAGAATTGGTTGTTCTTCGGCGATCAGCACCGGTCGAGCGACTTCCTGTACGAGGACGAGCTCGTCGAGTTCGAACGTGACGGCCTGCTGACTCGACTCGATGTGGCCTTCTCTCGTGATCAGCACGAGAAGATCTACGTTCAACACCGCATGCGCGAGGCGGGAGCGCAGTTGTTCGACTGGCTCGAATCGGGCGCGCATCTCTATGTCTGCGGTGATGCGGCCCGCATGGCGAAGAGCGTCGACGAGGCTGTGCACGACATCGTTGCCGAACACGGTGGCCGCTCACCCGACGCTGCCGAGGACTACGTCGACGAACTCAAGCGATCCAAGCGCTACCTGCGGGACGTCTACTGACCGACGTGTTCTTGTCGGACCCCCTCACTACGGTCTGACTTCACAGGCATCAGTTCTCGTCCGAGAAGAGGGTTTGCACCGTGAACACACCGCAGAACGGCCATTTCGATTCCGCAACGGCGCTCGCGTGGGCTACGTTCACCGGGAATCTGCACGCCTGCATCCGGGCCTTGCCCCAGGGTGACTACGTCACGGTCACCGCCGCTCAAGCCAGTCCCGGCGAGCGTGGCCTGCGGCCGTACATCGATGTGGCGGCTTCTGATACCGGGCGCATGGTCGCGGTCGCAGCCATTCCGTCTCTGCTGTATCCGGAGGCACCCGATGCGACGGCCATGGACGTGCAATTGCTCGAGTTCGGCTGGCTGGATCGGGGCAAGCCGCTCGCAGACGGATCGGTCATCGATCTCACGCGAACCGATTCGAGAGCCGATGCTGCGCTCGTCGCGGAGATGATCACGCTCGCGTTTCGCGAGATCTGGAATGTTCCGCACCCATCGTTCCTCAGCGTCTGGGGCGTGGCGGCCGACGGTGTGTCCTCCGGGCCGGTGGACCTGCAACGCGGGTCCGTCGGTAGCCCGGTCACACCGGGATCGGATGCGGACTTTCCCGAGGCAACGGCCGACGTTCCCGCCGCGCTGCGGTCGCTGCAGGCGGTGTGCCAGTTGGTCGGTCGACGGGTCGACGCGCACACCGTTCTGTCCGTGTGCACCGGCAACAACCTGGACGAACTACTGGACCGTGCCATCGCGCTGCATCGCTCGGCAGCCGGTCGAGCTCACCGAACAGCGGACGCCGGTGGAGAAGACTCCGCCGCGGTGTGGATCAACTTGGCCCGCACCTGGCGCTCGGTGGCCCGCAGCATCGACGCCGCGATGGATGCGGACCGGCATGCGCGCAGGTGAGGGGCTACCGGACCGTTCTTCGTAGCCCACTCGCTCGCAACACCTGACGTTCGACGCCTGCACGGATCGCGTCCTCGGTCCCGATCACCCGCACGTGCTTTCGGGCTCGGGTGATCGCGGTGTACAGCAACTCGCGGGTCAGCAGAGTCGAGGCCTCGGCGGGAAGAAGCACCGACACCGTGTCGTACTGACTGCCCTGGCTGCGGTGGATCGTCATGGCGTAGACGGTGTGCACCGAGGAGAGCACGTTCGGGTGGATCAGCACGTGGCCGCGCCCGCGGGGGAACGCCGCCATCGGGGTTCCGTTGTCTCCGGAGATCACGACACCGGTGTCACCGTTGTAGATCCGCGCCTCGTGATCGTTCGCTGTTACCAGCAGCGGCTGGCCGGGGTACCAGAGCGACGGATCGAGGAACGTTCCGCTCCCTTCACCGACCCATTCCATCGCCTGCCGATCCCACCGTGAGACACCCCATCGGCCCTCACGGTGTGCACACAGCAAGCGATGCTTCTCCAGCCCGAGCAGTGCGGCGGCCGCGTCCCCTCCCGTGGCTGCAGCGGTCACTTCGGCTGCGGTGTCGATCACGTCGGAGCGCAGAGCATCCATGTCGTCGGGACCGTGGAAGGAGATCTCCTCGGCGCCGGACTCGAGCAGCGACATCACCTCGTCGGCTCGGCCGTCGCGCACGGCCACGGCCAGGCGCGCGATGGCTCCACCGAACCGCCGGCCGCGACTGAGCCGCACGACACCTCCACTGAGTCGGTCGCGCTCGTACCCGCTCAGGGCCGCCTCGGCCGGATCCTCGGTGGCTGCGAAATCCTCGGCGACGAGTTCGGCCAGCACCGGGTTCTCACTGCCGGTGACCGGACGAGCCACGAGATCTGCCAGCACGGCACCTGCATCGACGGAGGTCAGTTGGTCCGGGTCACCGACGAGGATCAGACGCGATTCGGGACGGACGGCTTCGAGCAATCGGCACATCATCGTCAACGACACCATCGAGGTTTCGTCCACGACTATGACGTCGTACGGCAGGCGATTCTCGGCGTCGTGCCGAAACCTCGTCTTGCTACCGGGCTTCCAGCCCAGAAGCCTGTGCAGCGTCATCGCCTTCAGATCTGCCGGAAGTTCGAGCAGTTCGGCTTGTTCGGACACCGACTCCTGCAGCCGGGCGGCCGCCTTGCCTGTCGGTGCCGCCAAACCTATTCGTAGGTCACTTCCGTGTTCCCGGACGAGCAACGCGAGAATGCGGGCCACCGTATGAGTTTTGCCGGTTCCCGGTCCCCCTGCGATGACGGTGGTCCACTGTGTGGCGGCCAGGGCCGCCGCTATTCGCTGTCGATCGGGGGCGGCTGTCGGTGTGCCGGCTTCATCGACGAACAACTCGGCCAATGCGGCATTGATCTCCGCGGCGTCGGCGACCGGGTGGGTCTGCGATCGCTGATCGAGTACATCGCGAACGATGCTCTCCTGCAGGTGGTATCGATCCAGGTACAGCAGCTCACCCTGATCGGTGTCGACCAGTTTCAACGGCGTCAGTGGTCCGTTCGAGCTCCCGACCACGAGCGGGCTCACGGTCAGGGCACCGAGCACCTCGCTCAGCTCGGGCCACGGAAGCGAACTCGGATCGACCTCGGAATTCTCGTCGACCGTCACATCGCGCAGGCGCCGCAGATCGAGGCACACCGATCCCGAACGCACCGCACGCACCGTCAGGGCGGCAGCAAGCAGGACGTGATCGGACGACTCCCCTGCCAGTGCACCGAGCCGAAGCGCCACGTGTACGTCGGCAGCCGACAGCACACCTGCATCATTGAACACGCGCAGAATCCCGCTGCCGCGCAGTGCCGTCGAGACGGCCGTCATCGACTGATCTTCCCGGCGAGCAGGTCCGAGAGCTCGACCACCAGAGCGGCGGGCGGATCCCAATCGAACACCCCGCACCCGGCCGGGGTCTGTGGTCCCACCATGCCCCGGACGAACAGGTAGCGAATACCGCCGAGGTGCGTACCCGGGTCGTAATCGGGTTGACGCCAGCGCAGATACCGGTGCAATGCAACGGCATACAGGATTGCCTGCAGCGGATAGTGCGAGCGCATCATTTCCTGAGCCATTTTCTCACGGGTGAAATGTCCAGTGGTCAGGTCGCCGCGGGCGAGCCGGTTGGTCTTGTAGTCCACCACGACGTAGCGCGGTCCGGACACGCGGAGAACCGAGTCGATGCTGCCCGTGAGAAAGCCGCGCAGTGGTGTCGCCTCGATACCGTCGAGCAGATCGGGATAGGACGCGAGCACGTCCGTCGGATCGAGGTGATGCCGCATCGAGCGCGCAACGGATTTCAGGGTGACCGTCGCCGCCACCGGGTCCTCGCCACCGGCCAAGGGCAGCTCGAAGTCCAGTTCCGCCAGGTGATCGGTCGGTGCGATGTCGGCCAACGTTCCGAAACCCAAGGGCGTCTGCATCACCGGCAGAAGGGCTGCGGCCAACGCCATCGGGTCGACCTCTGCCATCCGTGACGCGACCGCTGCGCTGCAGCGCCGTTCCAGTTCGGCCAGTAGATCCGGAGCAGAGGCGTCGACGTGTTCGAGCGCCTCGTGGACGAGCGTTCCGAATGCGGCCCCCGCGGGCATGCCGTTCATCGGGGACGCAATACCCTCCACCCTGGGCTCGCCGTCCAGCACGGGACCGTAGTCGCTGTCCGGCTGTGGTTCGGCAGGCTCGTCCGTCTTCTCGGGGTGCTCGGCCTCACTGGTCACACCCGAACCGAGCTGGACCAGTGCGGAATCATGGGCATGAGCTGTCAACGCGGAGTACGACGTTCGACGCCACAGTAGGTCCAGACTTCGATCGAATCGCGCGGCGGCAACGTCGAGGTGGGTCTCGTCCGGCCGGAGCCACTGCGCGGCCGACGGTGCGCCGGAGCCCACCGGTTCGACCGAGATGAGGTCGGTAGCCGATCCGACCCAGGATTGGAGCCGATTCGCGGTAGTCGCGTCGTCGAGAACTTTGTAGGACCGCTCGGGTTGCGGAACTGCGGGTATGCGGCCGAACAGCATGCGATGCAGCGAGGACGTTGCGGTGTTGCGCCCCGGTGCCCACCACAGCACGACCTGACTCTCGGCCCGGGTGAGCCCGACATACAGCAGTCGCAGTTCCTCGGCCGCTTCCTCCTGATCGTTGATGATCTTCCTGGCGGCGTATCCCGTCCCGGACGGTCCACCGACGTCTCGGATACGGTCGCCGTTCTCGTGGAGCAGCAGCGTCGAGGGCTTGCTGAAATACAATGTGTCCCAGGCATACGGCAGATAGACGACGGGAAACTCGAGTCCTTTGCTGCTGTGCGTGGTCATGATCTGGACGGCGGCCGCATCACTGTCGAGTCGACGGCTGCGGTCGGCGGATCCGCCCGCTGCCGGTTCCTTGATGCGATCGGTCAGCCATCGGGTGAGGGCGGTGATTCCGAGTGATTCGGATACTGCTGCGCGATTGAGCAATTGGGCGATGTGCCGCAGATCGGTCATGGTGCGCTCGCCTGCGTCCACGGCGAGTAGACGCGCGTCGAGCCCGGACTGAGCCGAGACGCGCTCGAAGACTGCGGCGAACCCTGCCTCGTCGAAGAGGATCGAGTACTCACGTAGGCGGCTGCTGACCTGGGCTACCGCGTCCTCAGCCCCGGAGTCGAGCTGAGCGGCATTCCAGCCGAGGAGCGGGGTCAGTGCGGCAAGGCGTACGCGATCGGTGCGATGCGGCTGCTCGATTGCCTGCAGCAACCACAGCCAGTGTCGGGCGCTGTCCGTGCCGAACACACTGGTGCTGCTCGATACGACGGACGGAACGCCGACGCCGTCCAACGCATCCCGAATCAGCGCTATCTGCTTGGTCGTTCGGGTCAACACGGCGATGTCCCGCGGTTCGATCTCGCGCGGCCCGTCGGGGCGATCGATCACGGTATTGCTGGACAACAGCTCGACGATGGTGGTCGCGACGTCGGCCGCAACTCTGGATCGGAGCCGATCGACGGCCGGAAACCCTTGCCGCAGTGGACCGACACCGGTTCGCGGGAGGTAGCGAAGCCGTAGCGGAGGATGCCCCACCATCCGCGGCAGCGGGTTTCGTGCCTCGACTCGGTGCACCACGATATCGTCGTGTCCGAGGGCCGCACCACCGTACAGATGATGCAATGCGTCGAGCAGTCCCGAGCCACTGCGCCAGTTGGCAGTGAGTTCGTACAGATGGTCGGCCGATTCCACCGCGTGGAGGTAGCTGAGTACCTCGGCTCCACGAAACGCGTAGATCGCCTGCTTGGGGTCTCCGACGAGAATGAGCGTCGTGGATCCGTGAAACGCTCGCCGCAGAATGTCCCATTGCATCGGGTCCGTGTCCTGGAACTCGTCGATCAACACCACACGGAATCGGTCTCGCACTCGCGCACAGGCAGCGTCGCCGTGCGCCGGATGGGACAACACCGAATGCAGCAGTCCGAGCAGATCGTTGTAGTCACGAACCCCGAGCTGGCGCTTACGGCGCTCGACTTCCCGCCGCGTCTCTCGGGCGAATCGGACGCGGAGTTCGGACTCGCGATTTCCGTCGTCGTCGAGGTTCTCGATATCGGGGTAGAGGATCGACTGCGGGTCGTTCACTGCCGCCAGCGCCAGCTGCTGGGCGTCGTGTCTGCTGAACGCCGGAGCCGCGTCGTCGCCGCTGAACATCTGCAGATACAGATCATCCACGACCTGTTCGAGTACATCGGACACCGATTCGACGAACGTCGATTCGGGTTCACGCTCGCCAGCGATACCGAGCCCGTCGAGCATTCGCTGACAGAAACTGTGGGTGGTGACGATGGTCCCGGCGTCGAAGTCCGAGAGCGCCTTGCGGAGCCGGCCGCGACGTCGGTCTACCTCTGCATCGTCGGCGGATGCCAGGAAAACGACCAGTGGATCACGTTCTGCACGAGCGGCTTCCGGGTCGGCCAGGTGCGCGGCGAGAGAGGCAAATCGACTTCGAGTGCGATCACGGAGTTCCTGGGTCGCGGCCCGACTGAAGGTGACCAGCAGCAGGTCGGATATCTCGGCGAGGCCCTCTGCGACATAGCGCGCGGCCAATCCGACGATGGCGTAGGTCTTGCCGGTGCCGGCGCTGGCTTCGAGCACCGTGGTTCCGGTCGGCAGCGGACCGAGCAGATCGAATCCGCGCGCGGTGGTCATGCGTTCCCCATGTTTTCGGCGGCAAGCAATGGATCCCAGAGCTTTCGAGCGATAATCCCGAAGCGGCTCGACTCGTTCGAAGGTTCGGTCTCGTCGGGTAGGGGTGTCGCGGCCAGCAGCGTCTGAAACGTCAGGGTAGGGCCGTACAGGTACCGTAGCGATCGATCTGTTCCGTCTCCGAAGTCGCCTCGCCACGACCAGGTGGCCGACTCGTAGCCGTCCTCGATCGTTCCGCCCCCGAACCTCTTCTCGGCGTACGAGGACGCGGTTCCTGTCGAGATCGGCAACGGCGACGCCAATCCACGGTCGCGTAGATCGACCAACTCGCGGAGGACCGTGCTGGGCTCGGCCGGTGCGGTCAGGCGAGATCGACGAGGTGGTCGCATTCCACTTGCCCGTCCGATGGTGACGGCGCTCCATTCCCCCGGCTCCGATGCGGCCACCGCCAGCAGCCGTACCCAGGCCGCGAGGCGGTGCTTGGCAGCCAGACGCGAGTAGGACGAGCGCGCCAGAGTGCGATCGTGGATTCCGGTCACGGTGCCGGTCAGACGCCGTCCCTCACCGAGATCGACGGCGATATCGATGGTCTCGGCCGGCCCGTCGTGGAAGGGGGCGGCCGCGTCGGCGATGATTCCGACGATCTGCCGAATATCGGACATTTCACGTCGGCCCTGATGGAACGGCGGCAATGTGCCGCGGCGCCACTCGGCGTCGGCGAATTCTCCGATGTCTCCGCCTGCGAGTACTGCAGCGAGCATCCGGTCACCGATGTTCCACCGAGACAACGGGTCCAGTTCGATATCCAAACTGTCCGCGAGGTCGTCCTCTAGCTCGGGAACTCGAAAGCCCAGTCGTTGACGCAGAAATGCCTGCGCCGGGTTCTCCACGAAGGCGATCAGGTCGGCGAGTTCTACGTCTCCGCGAGGTAGTGGCGGAAGTGCCTCGGGCAGAAACGGGCGCACCGGATGGGTGGTTTCTTGCTTGGCCACCGCGCCTGCCAAGGCGACCACGTCGAAGCTGAAGGGGTGCTCGGCTTCGAAATTGTGTGGATCGAACGGCTGCAGCGGATGCCGATGTTCGACGCTTCCTCCCGCGGTCACCTCGAGTACGTCCATCAACTCGCGCAACGGAATTGCCGGGGGTTTGACCGATCCGTCGACGGGGTCGGCTCCGGTGTAGAACAGTAGGAGTTTCTCCTCGGCGGACATCACCGCGTCGAGTAGGAGTTGCCTATCCTCGCTGCGGAGGTCTCGTTCGCCGATGGCAGGGTCGCGGGCGAGGATGTCGTCGCCGTCGATACTGCCCACTCGCGGGAACACCTCGTCGTCGAGCCCGAGAAGCACCACCACTCGGTGCGGCACCGATCGCATCGGGACCATGGTGCATACGGTCAGTTCGCCGGTTCGGAAGTTCGCTCGGGTGGGTCGGCCTGCAAGTCTCCCGGCCAGCATCGCGCGGACGTCCGCGAGTCGAAGCTCGGCTTCGCCACCGTGTTCGGTGGCATCGGCGATCTCGCGATGCGCTTGTGCGAGTTGCCATTCGTCCGCGGTCGGTACGTCGGCGAGCAGATCGAGGGCGCGACCGAGCTGCCGCGTCCATTCGGTCACCGACGCGGGACCGGCAAGGGCGCGCAGTACCGAGGCGAGGCGATCGACGAGCTCGGCGAAACGGCCGGCGAGGGTGATGTCGTTGCTGTCGACATCGTCGAGTGGGAGGGCGAGGTCGAGGTAGTCGTTTCCGGTCTCGTCGGCAGCCACGCCCAGGAGAATGCGGTCCAGTGCGGACTTGAACGTGTTTTGTCGAAAGCCGTTCAGTCCGAATGCTTCTCGCTGCCGAACCGTCAAGCCCCAGCGGGCACCCGAGGTGGTGACCCATTCGCGCAGTCGCTCCAGGTCGTCGTCGGTGAACGAGAACTTCGCGCGGACCGGGCCACTTGCAGCGAAGTCGAGGAGTTCACTCGCCGTGACGCGGCCCTGAGCACAGTCGAGCAGGGTGGCGATGACGTCGAGCACGGGGTTGGTGCGGCGCAGGCCCCGATCGGCGAGTCGCACGCGCAGCCGGTGCCCCGGGTGCACCAGCGCCGCCTGCCCGAAGTTCGCGCGGATCAGCGGCGCGTAGGTCTCGACGTCCGGGCACATCACCAGCACGTCCCGCGGTTCCAGAGTCGGATCCTCGGCGAACAGGTGCAGCAGGGATTCACGCAGAACGTCCACCTGCCGAGCGGGACCATGACATGCGTGGATCTGCACCGTTCCATCGGACGACGTTGCGTTGGCATCGGATTGAATTGCGGCGGTGGGTGATACGTTCGCTGCTATGTCCGACTGAACTCGGGCGAGCAAGGTACCGGCGACCTCAGAGCTCGGGTGATAGACAGAGCTCGGGTGATACACAGAATTCGTCGCGATCGAACCGAGGGTTGATTGCAGCTCTCGCACGTCACGCGACAGGCTCGCCAACAGTGGATGTTCGACCGCCAGAGCCGTGACGTCGTCTCGTCGACGCGTCACCGCAGGGATGTCTGCGAGGGCGTCCCACATCGACGGGCTGGGGTGCGGCACCCAGATGTGGACGTCGCGGTGGTGTGAGAGCGCAGCCAGCATCTCGCGCTGATCGGCGGTCAGCCGAGTCGGACCGAACACCGACAATCGACTCGGTAGGTCTACCGCTTCCGGCGCGTCCCGCAGCCGGGCGCATATGACGGGCAGCCGTTCGGCGGGGCTCGGGCTGTCGATCCGCTCGCGCACCATGTTCCACACTCGCGGTTGCCACTGCAGGTCGTCGTCGAGATCGGTGCCGTGACCGTCGGTGAATCGTCCGGCCTGCCACTCGCGCAGCATCTGGGGTCGCTGGGTCCCGTACGTGCGGAACAGCTCCGCAACATGCGCCGCCGTCGACCAGCGGCGTCCCGCTCGATGGTCCTCGGTCCCGGCTCCCAGGTGTTCGAACAGTACGGCCGCCCACGGTTCGGTGCGACATTCGTCGATCACGTCCAGTGCGGTCCAGAGCACCCGTCCCGGGGCCCAGGGATCGTCGTCTGGGTCGATGTCGTCGACTGCAGCGATGGCACGAGAGACCAGCCTCGCCGGGCTGGGGAATTCGATGTTCGCGGCGATACCGTCTCCGTCGGGGCCACCCAATGTGCGTGACAGTCGTTGAGTGAGCCACCGCTCGACACCCTTGGCCGGGACCGACACGACCTCGGGAGCAAAGCAATCGTTCAACGGAACGGAGAGCACATCGGCGAGGGCTGCCGCGAGGGTTCCTGCGCGTTCGGCGCGGTGGAGCGTCAACACCGTTGCGATCCCCCTGCCTTCCTCGTGACGAAGAGCCCGATTCCCGGACAGGAGATGACCCTACTCGAGGCTCCGACAGGTTCTGCCCGATGAGTTGGGCCGTCGAATTCGGTCGGTATCTGTGAACTCCGTATCGAGACGAAGGAGACGACATGTTCGGACACGTGTTTGCAGTGGTGGCAGTGCGCGATATCGACGCATCGAATGCCTGGTACGAGCGGCTTTTCGATCGGCCCGCGGACAACAATCCGATGCCGAGCCTGGTGGAGTGGCAGGCAGCCCCGGCTGCCTGGGTGCAGGTGACCGTCGATGCCGAACGGGCCGGTTCGTCGCAGTTCAACGTCGCCGTCGAGGACCTCGAATCGTTCGTCGCTTCAGCGCGCTCACGCGGGGTCGAGTTCGGCGACATCGTCGAGGCGAACAAGGGAGTCCGGTTGTGCTCCGTTTCCGATCCCGACGGTAATTCGATCACGGCGATCGGCGGCTTCCGAGAACGCTATTGACACACCCCGGTTGCCGTCCGCACCTCTGGTGTAACGGCAGCCGACGGCCGTACGACATGCAGGCTGGAATGCGACCGCCCGGTCCGAAAGGGATACAGGGGGTGCTTCCGGGTCCCGCGGTCCATCTCTGCCGCGGAATCGACACCCACCGACCTGAGGACGATCCCCCGTGACCAGCGCATACCCGCCACCGTTCCAGCGACCCGCTCCTGAGCCGACGACCCAACGTCGTCCCCTGCTCGGCAAGTTTTTCGCTTGGGCTGCAATCGTTTTCGGTGTCATCTTTCTGATCCGCGCAGTCACGTCGTTCGAGTTCGGCGCTCTGCTCGTCGGCGCTCTGCTGCTCGGCGCGGGTGTCGTGTACTTGCGCTCGTCGCCCGCGCAGGGCCGCAAGGGCTGGGCGATCCCGGCAATCGCCGTCCTTCCCGCCTTGGTCTTCGCGGGCCTGACCACTACCACCGAGCCCGAGACTCCCGCCGTTGCCCCGGTTGCGGCCGTGCCCGCGCTCCCGACCGTCACGACGACCTCCGCGCGGCCGACCACGACGACACCCGCACCGACCACGACCACGGTGGCCCCGACGACCGAAGCTGTCGCTGCCGTCGTCGAGGGGCCGCCCACGACGGAGTACATCCCGCTCCCGGATCCCGAGCCCGCCTACATTCCGGAGCCGCTGTACACCCCCGAGCCCGTCTACACCGCTCCTGCGCCGTTTGTCGCAGCGCCGCCCGTCGTCTCGTACGCGAATTGCGATGCTGTTCGCGCGGCAGGCGCAGCGCCGATCTACGCCGGGGAGCCGGGCTACAGCGTCAAACTCGACCGCGACAGAGACGGCATCGGCTGCGAGAACTGACCACGGTCAGCCCACCAATCGCCGCGTGAGGTCTGCACTCTCGCGGGAGTAGGCGACCAGCATGACGAGTTCGACCGAGGGCCGCGCAGCTTTCACGGCCACCACTTGCTGGGTGACGGCTTCGTGCATCGGCCATCCGAAGGACCCGCCGGAGATCAGTGGAAACGCTACTGACTTCGACTTCATCGACGCGGCCAGGGCCAGGCTCCGGGCGTAGCACGATCGCAGCAATTCAGATCGGTCCTCGTGCAGGGAGTACCGCGGCCCGACGGTGTGGATGACGTAGTCCGCGCGCAATCTGCCTGCGGTGGTCGCGACGGCTGCGCCCACGTCGAGCCCGTGCGGCAGGGTGGTGGCCCGCAGCACCTTGCATTCCGCGAGGATCGTGGGCCCGCCGGCGCGGTGGATCGCCCCGTCCACCCCGCCGCCGCCGAGCAGTTTTGTGTTGGCCGCATTGACGATCGCACTCGCCGCCACGGCTGTGATGTCGCCCTGGACGACGTCGATTATTGTCATGAAAGTTCCTTCGCTGCAATGATGTTCGTGGTGATGCGATCGAGGTCCTCGGCACGAAGCCCTGGGTAGCCGTGGACGATGTCGCGCCAGTCCTGCGGTACCGCCGATGCTCCCCAGCACGCTCCCAGGAGTCCGCCGGCGATGGCTGCCGTTGTGTCGGTGTCGCCGCCCGCGCGGACGCAGAGTTCGAGAGCTGCGGGTAGTGGCCGCTTCTCGTCCCGGCAACGATGGATTGCCCACCATGCGGTCTGCAGGGCGTGCACAACCCAACCGTTGCGTGGGAAGTCCGAGGGCTCTCCTGCCTGGGCCAGCTGGATCAAGGGCTGCCAGAACGCTCGCACATCGGCGTCGGCCTCGTCGAGAAACTCCGAGACGCCATCGTATGTGCCGTGCAGAACTGCGTATCGAATTGCGTGAGTCCATAATTGACACGCTTCGCCGGCACGTGGGTCGGCATGCGTGAGATCGCTGATCCGCGCTGCAGCAGCTCGACATCCTGCGGGATCGTCGAGGTAGGCCAAGGCGACCGGCGCGGTCCGCATGAGCGACCCGTTGCCACCTGTTCTGCCTGGCAAAGACGCAGCCGCGGCGGCCATGTCCGCGCCGCTTGAGGTGGCCTGCGAGAGCACGGCGCGAGTCTGATTTCCGACATCAGGAGGGTTCTGCGCGAACCACGCACGAAAATTATCGGCGATCTCGTCGATGTCACCGCCTGATTCGAGAGCCCGCGCCACGCACAGTGCCATCGAGGTGTCGTCGGTCCATTCCCCCGGAGCCCAGTCGAACGTCCCGCCGCCGACCATGGCGATCGGCGTCTCGGGCGAGGGATATCCGAACTCGTAGCCGGCACCCAATGCGTCGCCCGCTGCTGTTCCGAGCAGAACGCCCCTCGCTCGATCCTGTTGATTGTCCGTCAGTTGCACAACTACCCCTTTGCTCGATATTGAGCTAATCATAGATCAGTTTCACGCTAATATGCAAGACATGACCTGGCGAGATCGAGAGGGCAACGCCCTGACCGACTACCCACGCCCATCCGTGGCAGTCGACGTAGCTGTCCTGACCCTCCGCGACAACCGACTGCACGTCGTCGCAGTGCACTCGGAGCGAGGACTCGCGCTTCCGGGAACATTCCTGCGCCCCGGAGAGAGGTTGTCCGATGCGGCCGATCGCGCACTCGAGACCAAGGCAGCCATCGTCGATCTCGTATTTCACCAACTGCGACTGTTCGACGCGCCGGATCGGGACGACCGCGGATGGGTTCTGTCGATGGCGCACAGCGCAGTGGCCCCAGTCCGATCCCTTACCACGACAACCGAATGCGTTCCCATCGACAGTGCGAGACCGGTGTCACCGTTGGCCTTCGACCACGACGACATGGTGACCGAAGCAGTTCTCGACCTGCGTGAGCGCTACGCACGCGAGATCGATCCCGCACTGTTGCCGAACGAGACTTTCACACTGCTGCAGCTGCGAGAGTTGTACGAGATCGTCTTCGACCGCTCGCTCACGAAAGACACCTTCCGACGTCACGTGATCGGCGCGCT
>NZ_JABFAU010000013.1:122498-302843 GCF_017168335.1 Rhodococcus sp. KRD162
GGGTGTGTGGGTGCAGAACCTCGCGGCGGCGGAGGCCAGCGATTGCCGGTGATGCCGGCGTGACGTGTCGCTGACTGTCGCGGCAGCATCAGTCGCGGCTGGTGCTGGTGCTGGTGGTGTTCCTGTTTCTGGTGCTGGGTCGTCGGCTGATGTCGGGGCGGATGTCGCGGAGCGCGATGTTGTTGTGGACCAGTCCGATTCCGAACAGTTCGGTGCGGTATCGGGTGCAGGTGCGGGCTCGCTGGTCTCGTCGGTCTCTTCGGTCTCGTCTGCCGGTGCCTCCGGTGCTGTTGGTCCGGTTGCCGGGGTGTTCCCCGCTGCAGGTGTGCTGGCCGATGCGATCTCCTCATCAGCATCAGCATCAGCATCAGCATCAGCGGGCGTGTCCGGGTCCCTGTCTGCGTCTGTGTCCGTCGCTGTCTCGGGTGATGGTGCGGCCGGTGTTTTTTCGCTGTCGGTGTGTCGTTCCCATTGTCCGGTTTCCGGGTTCTGGTGTGCGAGTCCGAGTTTTTCGGCGAGGGTGACGGCGTCGGTGAGCAGGATCTGCCAGGTGCTGTTGCGTGCGAGTTCTCGCGCCAACTCGGGGTCGATGCAACCGTGCCCGGCCAGGTAGGCGGGGTTGGCGAGGAGTCCGATGAGGGTCGCGATGTCGACGGTGATCATCGTCAACGGCCGTCGCCGATCCGCCGGTACCGCTCCAGCTCGGGGGCAGTCGGTGCGCTGACACAGGCACTCCAGGCGCGGTTCGCCGTGCATCCGGGCCATGAACGCATCGCACAGTCGTTCCTGTCTGCCACGTGGATCTTTCGGGCAGACGGTGTCGGCCATCTCGGCGAGCAGCTGCCACGCGGCGGCGGCCTCGGGGGCGGTGAGCTCGGCCCGGATGCGGGCGAGCTCACCGGCGGGACTGTAGGTGACGGTGCGGAATCGTTTCGCGAACTTCCGTAGTGCTGCTGCCTCCTGCGGTGCCACGCGCAGCAGGATGTCCCAGATCTGTGTCTCGAGTGGGCCCGGGGACGAGCGGCGGGCCGCGTCGACGACCTCGCTCTCGACGGAGGCGACGATGGTGTCGGAGAGGTTGTCGAGGATCCGGCATGCGGTCCGCGCCCGCGGGAAGTCGATCTCGCCTGCCTCGAACGCGTCCTTGATCAGCGGAAGGCGGGTGTGCAGGGCCACTGCGACCGAGATGTATCCCTCGGCGACGGTCGCCGAGCATCCCAACGCCAACGCCATCTCGGTGCGCCCGTAGCGGCTGTAATGCTTGTGCTCGGTATCGCGGGTGATCCAGTCGGTGTGCACGCGGTAGCAGACGGCGATCTTGCGGGCCGCGTGCCGATTCTCCTCCCGCGCGGCAGCAGTCAACGCCTCCAACGACACCGTCGGTACCGCCATGATCGTCACCCCCCCAGTGAACCGAACAAGAACGTATGTTCGAACTAGAAGGAAGAGTAAACGACACCACCGACACAAGCGGCGAGACCGATCCCGTCATTGCAAAAAACTGATCCTGAGCTGCAGATATCCATCCAGCCCGACAGTCGTTCTACACTCCAACTCATGACCGAGCCCGATTCCACGCCATCCGAACTTGCCGAGTTGCGAGCTCGCGCGCGCGGCGGCGATCAGGACGCCGTCGACGAGTTGGTAGAACGTGCGGGCGAGCGAAACGACCTCGACGAACTCCGCTCCCTCGCCGAAGCCGGCAGCAGCGACGCCCTCGATATCCTCGTCGAACTGGCCGGCGAACGCGGCGATCGCCTCGAACTGACAAGATTGGCGGCGGCCGGGAGCCAGGATGCCGCGGACATTCTCGACGAACTCGACAGCTGACGAGCGAGAGCTGCATCGCCCAGTCAGCCGCTCACTCAGTTGCGCCGCTCACCGAGTTGAACAGTGAGGCGGTGAGCCGCATCGAGTAGTAGCGTGCCCAGTTCCCGGCGCCGGTCTTCGCGGAACCGGGTTTCGACGCCGGTCAAGCTCAGCGCCCACGCGGGTTGGCCGGCGCGATCGAACACGGCGGCACCAAGGCCCCAGCTACCTTCGACCAGCAAAGCCGGGTTGACGGCGAATCCCGTTGTCCGAGTTTCTGCGACGCGCCGACGAATTTCTCCGCTGGAATGGCTTTCACCCCACTCGGGTACCAGATCCACACGACTCAGATACCCGTCGAGCTCGCGGTCGGGCAGGTGCGCGAGAATCGCCAACCCGGCTGACGCAACCCCGAGCGGAAACCGTATCCCCTCGTAGAGCACGTGCGAGCGCAGCGGGAAGCTCCCTTCCACTCGGAGCAGGCACACCGTCTCCGTTCCCCGGCGTGCAGAGAGAAAAGCACTCTCTCCGCTCTCGGCAGCCAAGCGCTGCACGATATTTCGGGCCAGGTCAGTGATGTCGTAGCGCACCGCGGCCATCGATCCGAGCAAATACATCTCGGGTCCGAGCGACCAGCGGCCGGTTGCGGCATCTCGGTCGACGAATCCTTCGCCGGCCAGCGAGGACAGCAGCCTGTGCGCTGTTGGGCGCGCAATACCGGCCGCCCGCGCGAGCGCAGTGGTCGTGGAACCCGACGGCTCCTCGCCTCCTGCCGCGCGCAGCAGTGCGCAGATCTTTCCGATCACACTTGCGTTGGCATCTGGTGACATCACCGCCGCATCATACGTCCGCTGAGCGGACGCATAGTCCGAGAATGTTCGACGAACGAGCAGTTTCTAGCAAAACTCCCCATATATCGGCTGCTCAGGTTCACTAGGGACATCGTTTGCTCAACGAACACGTCAGGAGCTCCAGTGACACGTAAGACCTACGCGTCCGCCGCCGAGGCGGTTGCGGACATCAACCGAGGGGCGACCATCGCGGTCGGCGGCTTCGGGCTGTGCGGCATCCCGGACGCCCTCATCGAGGCCATCGCAGACACCGACGCCGACGAACTCGAAGTGTTCTCCAACAACTGCGGAGTCGACGGCTACGGACTCGGAATTCTGCTGACGGCCGGCCGTATTCGTCGCGTCACCGCCTCCTACGTCGGGGAGAACAAGGAGTTCGCCCGGCAGTACCTCGCCGGCGAACTCGAAGTAGAACTCACTCCGCAGGGCACCCTCGCCGAACGCCTACGCGCAGGCGGCACCGGAATTCCCGCATTCTTCACCCCCGCCGGGGTCGGCAGTCCGATCGCCGACGGCGGCATGCCGTGGCGGTACAACACCGACGGCTCGGTCTCGATTGCATCGCCCCCCAAAGAGACTCGCGTCTTCGGCAACAAGCGCTATGTTCTCGAGGAATCGATCAACGCGGACTTTGCACTGGTTCACGCCGAAACAGCAGACACCGCGGGCAATCTCGTGTTCGACAAGACTGCGATGAACTTCAATCCTCTCGCCGCCATGGCAGGCAAGATCACCATCGCACAGGTCGAGAACCTCGTAGAGCCCGGCGAGATCGACCCGGCACAGGTACACCTCCCGGGAGTGTTCGTCCAACGCATCGTGCACACCGGGCCACAGGACAAGCGCATCGAAAAGCGCACCGTCAGTTCAGGAGTTCGAGCATGAAAGCAGGATGGACCCGCGACCAGATGGCCGAACGCGCCGCAGCGGAGATGGTCGACGGAGAATACGTCAATCTCGGGATCGGCCTGCCGACGTTGATCCCGGGGTACCTGACCGACAAGGTCGAAGTCACCTTGCACTCGGAGAACGGCATCCTCGGCACCGGGCCGTACCCGGCCGAGGACGCCGTCGACGCCAATCTGATCAACGCAGGTAAGGAGACGGTCACCGTCAATCCCGGTGCCGCGTATTTCGATTCGTCACTGAGCTTCGGGATGATTCGCGGCGGACACATCGACACAGCTGTACTCGGCGGCATGCAGGTCTCGCGCAGCGGCGACCTCGCCAACTGGATGGTGCCGGGCAAGATGGTCAAGGGCATGGGCGGTGCGATGGACCTCGTCCACGGCGCTCGGCGTGTCATCGTCGTGATGGAGCACACCGACCGCGCCGGCAACCCGAAAATTCTCGACTCGTGCACGCTGCCACTGACGGGGCAAGGCGTCGTCGATCGCATCATCACCGATCTCGCGGTCATCGACGTGGTCGGCGACGGGTCTCTGGCCCTTGCCGAGCTCGCACCTGGCGTCACGACAGAGCAGGTGCTCGCCGCAACCGGATCCGCGCTGACCTTGCCATGACGTGACTGTGGGCTCGAACGTCCGATGACGTTCGAGCCCACAGTGTTACGTGCTAGTCCGGGATCATGTCGAAGGTATCGGGATTGGGCCCGTTTCGACCTGCTTCTCCCTTGTCCAATGCGGTGATCGCGTCGACATCGGCGGCGCTGAGCTCGAAGTCGAAGATATCGAAGTTCGCCTTGACCCGCTCCGGCGTCACCGACTTCGGGAAGATGATGTTTCCGCGCTGGATATGCCAGCGCAGAACCACCTGCGCTGTGGATTTTCCTGTTTCCTCGGCGATCCGCTTCAACTCGGGGTCGTCGAGAACGTTGCCCTGTGCAATGGGCGACCACGCCTCGGTGGGGATGGCGTGTTCGCGGCCGTAAGCCCAGGCGTCACCGTTGACGAAGTACGGATGTACCTCGATCTGGTTGACGGCAGGAACCGTGTCGGTCTCCTGTGCCAGCCGGTCGAGGTGCGCGGGCTGGAAGTTCGAGACGCCGATGCTCCGCGCTCGGCCGTCAGCGGCGAACTCCTCCAACACTTTCCACGTGGAGACGAAGTCGCCGTCGTATCGGGTGGGCAACGGCCAGTGGATGAGAAACAGATCCACATGATCGGTGCCGAGATCACTGAGAGTCTTGTCGAAAGCCTTGCGTGCGTCATCGGGCCTGTGAAAGCCGTTGTTGAGCTTGCTGGTGACGAACACCGAATCTCGGTCGATGCCCGAGTTCCGGATGCCTTCGCCGACCTGTTTCTCGTTCCCGTACATCTCGGCCGTGTCGATGTGGCGGTAGCCGATCTCGAGGGCGGACTCCACTGCCTTGGCCGTCTCGTCGGGATCGATTTGAAACACGCCGAAGCCGAGCTGCGGAATCAGCTTGCCGTTTCTGAGCGTGACGTTGGGTACCTGAGTCATGTGGCTCGGGTGCCCGCCCTGTCGCTGCTTCAAACCGGATGGAATGATGCGGAAGTGATAGTGCAGCGCATCCGGCTCGTCGTCGACGGTATCGCCGAACGCTTCGGCCGATCCACCTCAGCCCTGATCGCTCCCGCGCGGGAGTTCGATCCGGGGCACCCATGGTTCCTCACGGCGACCGAACGGGGCAACGACGACACCCGAATCGCGCCCTGGACCGAAGGCAACCGCGTCGAGAATCTCGTGCACGGCAAGACGTACTTCGCGGCGCTCGCCCGTGCCCTGGAAGAGGCCGAACGCGGTGATCTGGTGTTCTTCGCCGACTGGCGCGGAGACCCGGAGCAGCTGCTCACCGACGACGGGGTGTCCGTGGAGGACGCACTCACCGCAGTTGCCCACCGCGGCGGCGTCGTGAAGGGAATGGTGTGGCGCTCGCACATGGAGACGCTCGGCTACACCGGCCCGAAGAACCGCAAGCTCGCGCTGCGCCTCGAGGAAGCCGGCGGCGAGATCATCCTCGACCAACGTGTGCTGACACTCGGAAGCCACCACCAGAAGTTCGTCGTCGTCCGGTATCGACGGCCCGAGGCATCGGACGTTGCGTTCGTCGGTGGTATCGATCTCGCCCGTGCCCGACGCGATGATGGAAACCACTTCGGTGATCCGGTGTCGCGGCCCTTTCCACCCGAGTACGGCGAGATCCCGGCCTGGCACGACGTTCAGGTGCAACTGGAGGGGCCGTCGGTACGAGATGTGGAAGACGTGTTTCGCGAACGCTGGGAGGACCCGTCCGCGCTGTCACGCCTTCCGTGGCACGCGATCCCCGACTTCGTGCGCGGAGTGACGCGTGAGCCCTCGGAGCTGCCACCGGTGTCGGATCGCCCGGAACCGGTCGGGACCTGCTCGGTGCAGTTGCTGCGCACGTATCCACGGCGACGCCCCGCCTACCCTTTCGCGACGAACGGCGAGCGCAGCGCCGCCCGGGCGTATGCGAAGGCCCTCGATCGGGCGAGCGAGCTGATCTACATCGAGGATCAGTACCTGTGGTCGGTCGACGTCGCTCGAGTGTTCGCGGCGGCGCTGCGGCGCAAACCGAACCTGAAACTGGTAGTGGTGGTGCCCAAACATCTCGACGACGACAGCCCGATCACCATTCCCTCTGCGCTGCTGGGACATTCGGCTGCGCTCGAGGTCATCCGCGCTGCCGGCGGCGACCGAGTGTTGGTACTCGATATCGAAAACGACCGGGGCATACCGGTATACGTACACGCCAAGGTCTGCATCATCGACGACGTGTGGACCGCAGTGGGTTCGGACAACTTCAATCGCCGCTCCTGGACTCACGATTCGGAGTTGACGGCGGCGATCATCGACGAGACCCGTGATACTCGCGAGCCGCTCGATCCCGCCGGGTTGGGCGACGGTGCCCGCGTCCACGCCCGGAGCCTGCGCTTGGAGCTGGCCCGCGAACATCTCGGCCGCGCCGACGGCGACGACGCCGACCTGGTGGATCCACAACAGTTCTTCGACGTGATCTCCGCCAGCACCACCGCACTCGACAACTGGCACCGAAACCCCTCGTCGGGGCCACGTCCGGCAGGACGGCTTCGACTACACGAGATCTCGGTGCCACCGGTGTGGCAACAACGACTCGCAGCACTCGCGTACCGGCTGTTCGTCGACCCCGACGGCCGCCCCATCGGAATGCGCCTGCGTCGTCGATTCTGACGCCCACTCGACGCCGGCTCCACCGACCATGCCGACGCGGTGATCGGCAGGGCGGGAGTTCAGCGGCCTGTCGGTCCCCTCGGGCACACTGGGTGCACGCCAACTCGTAGGGGGTCATATATGCCGTCAGTGTCCGGTTCCGATTCGTTCCGCCCATTCCACTTCCATCCGGTCGTGCCACCGTTTCTCCTCGAGCGGCTGCAGGGAGCAGGCGCCCGCGCCACGCTGCTGGCCGATCGCGAGATGCGCGCCGGACGTGAGGTGGTGCAGGCCCGCACGGCCATCGCCCCGAGTACCGGCGGCACACTCGAACGCACGATCTCGGACGCGAAGTCCACCCGTGACCTACCGGGCCAGCAGGTTCGGGCCGAGGGCGAGGATCCCACCGGCGATGCCGCCACCGATGAGGCGTACGACGGTCTTGGCGCGACGTACGCGTTCTTCGAGGAGGTCTACGGTTACTCGAGTCTGGACGGTAGTGGCCTGCCGCTCGATGCGACGGTGCACTACGGCCAGGACTACGACAACGCGTTCTGGGACGGCTCACGCATGGTGTTCGGCGACGGGGACGGCGAGGTGTTCGGTCGATTCACCGTCTCGGTCGGCGTCATCGCGCACGAGCTCGCCCATGGTTTCACGCAGTACACCAGTCCGCTCGAGTACAAGGATCAATCAGGTGCACTGAACGAGTCCGTCTCCGACGTGTTCGGCGCACTCGTCGAGCAATACACCAAGAAGCAGAACGCAGAGGACGCGTCGTGGCTGATCGGCGAGGGCCTGTTCCTCCCCGCCGTCCAGGGCAAGGCCCTGCGATCGTTGCTCGAGCCCGGTACCGCCTATGACGACGATGTGCTCGGCAAGGACCCGCAGCCGGCGAGTATGGACGATTTCGTCGTCACCACCGAGGACGACGGTGGCGTGCACATCAATTCGGGTATCCCCAATCGTGCGTTCGCCGTCGCCGCCACCACGTTGGGTGGTCCGGCATGGGATCGAGTCGGTCAGGTCTGGTTCGACACGATGACCGTCGGTGGGCTCGCCCCCACGGTGAACTTCTCGGGTTTCGCGGCCGCGACACTCAGGGCAGCGAACAAGCGGTTCGGGTCCGGTTCCGACGTTGCCAGGGCGGTGGCCACGGGGTGGTCTACCGTGGGAGTCGAGACATCAGGGAAGTCGAGCGACGATCGGGTGTGATCCACAGCAGATGAGTCTGCGCATCGAGGTACTGCGAACCGGCGGCGTCGCGGGCATGTCCAAGCGCGGGATCGTCGAGACCGACGCGCCCGAGTGGCAATCGTTGGTCGAGGCAGCGCAGCCGTACCTTGCCGATCAGCAAGCCGCCGACGCGGACCGCTCGGATGCTCGCGACACGTTCGTGTGGAAGGTGTCGGTCGGTGAGCAATCATGCCGAGTCGGGGACTCGGCACTGACCGGACCTCTGCGCGATCTCGCGGAGCGCACGCTCCGCGAGGGTCGCATCCGCTAGGTCACTGCACTATTGCCACGCCAGGACCTGCCACGCCGGGACCGGCCACGCCGAAGTCCCTGCTGTACAAGGACTCACCGAGCTGACCGGCGTAATTCCCGTCAGGATCCGATCGAGACCTTCGAGCGGGGTCGCCCGAATTTCATGGCACCGTCCACGAGCTTGCCGTAGCGCAGCACCGGCAGATCCCGGAAGTAGTTCATCCGCAGCTTCCACGGGGTTTCGCTCCCCTGCTTGGGGAAGTTGTCCACCGCGCGCAGCACGTAGCCGGCAGCGAAGTCGAGGAACGGTTCCTCACCGACGGAGGGGTCGCGCTCGAGTTCGACGGTGCTGTACCCGTTGTCGTCCATGTGCGCGAGCAGTCGCATGACGTAGTTGGAGACCATGTCTGCCTTGAGCGTCCACGACGCGTTGGTATAGCCGACGACGAAGGCGAAGTTCGGAATCCCGGTGAGCATCATGCCCTTGTAGGCCATGGTGCTGGGCAGGTCGATGTCTTTGCCGTCCACTCGAAACTGGGCACCACCGAGGGCGGAGAGGTTCAATCCCGTTGCGGTGACGACGATATCGGCGTCGAGCTGCTGTCCGGACTTCAATTTCAGTCCGGTCTCGGTGAAGGTGTCGATGTGATCGGTGACGATCGAGACCTGATCCTTGCGGATGGCGCGGAACAGGTCGTTGTCCGGCACCAGACACAGCCGCTGATCCCACGGGTTGTAGGACGGGGTGAAATGGGTGTCGAGGTCGTACCCCTTCGGCAGCCAGCCCTCCTGCAACTTGCGGATTCGCTTCTTCATGAATTCCGGATACTTCTGACTCAGCGAGTAGATCAGCATCGCCATCGACACGTTCTTCAGACGAGTGACGCTGTACGCCAACTTCTTCGGCAGCCGACGACGCAGCGTCTGCGCAATCGGATCCTTCGAGGGAAGCGAGAGGATGTAGCTGGGCGATCGCTGTAGCAGGGTGACGTGCTCGGCGTCGTGGGCGAGATTGGGTGCCAGGGTGATCGCCGTGGCACCGCTGCCGATGACGACGATCTTCTTGCCCGCGTAGTCCAGGTCCTCGGGCCAGTGCTGCGGGTGGATCACCTGACCGCCGAAGTTCTCCTGGCCGGCGAATTCGGGGGTGAAGCCTTTGTCATAGTTGTAGTAGCCACTGCAGGAGAACACGAAAGACGCAGTGATGGTGACCGTTTCATCGGTGTCGGTGCGCTGCGCGGTCACCGTCCAGAATTGCTGCTCGCTGGACCATTCGAGTGCGACGACCTTGTGATGGAACCGAATATGCTTGTCGACCCCCGCTTCTCGGGCCGTCTCGACGATGTACTCGCGGATATCGGTGCCGTCGGCGATGGACTTGTCCCCCATCCACGGCTTGAAGCTGTATCCGAGGGTGTACATGTCCGAGTCGGAGCGAATGCCGGGGTAGCGGAACAGATCCCACGTTCCGCCGATCGCGCCACGGCTTTCGAGGATCGCGTAGGTCTTGCCGGGCAGGTCATGCCCGAGATGGCGCGCAGCACCGATCCCGGACAGTCCCGCACCGATGATGAGGACATCGACCTCGGGGGAAGGCAGTACGGCAGTCATGTCGGCAACGATTCCTTCGGTGTGGTGGATCAGGTGGTCTTGTTGCGGGCGCTTTCGGATCTACCCAGGCTCGCTACTTCTTCGTCCATCTTCGGCAGGATCGTCGGAACGTGCGCGAGCATGGCGCGATCGCCGACCCGTGAGGTGATGACTGCCTTGAACCAGGAGGCTGCGCCCACCCACCGCGGCACGTAGACGCGGCGTTTGCGTTTGGCCAGGCCGTCGACGAACGCGTCGACGCATTGCTGGACGGTCATAGTCTTGCCGAGCGGGCCGGGTAGGACCGCGAGCAGATCCTGGAAAGCCGTGAGATCCGATTTGGCATCCTGCACCATCGGAGTGTCGATCCACGCCATGTGCGCAGACCCGACGTCGACACCCCGGTAGTCGACCTCAAGGCGAAGCGCATTCGCGAAATGCTCGGCCGCGGCCTTGCTGGCGTTGTATGCCGCCAAGCCGGGGCATGGGGTGAACGCGGCGAGCGAGGACACCACGAGGATGTAGCCGTGTCGTTCGATCAGCGACGGCAGTGCAGCTCGAACCGTGTTGAACACGCCCATCACGTTGATGTCCATGACGCGCTGAAACGACGCCGGGTCCACCTGCATGATCGACCCATAACTGGCAATTCCCGCGTTGGCGAGCACCAGATCGATGCCCCCGTACGCCGCGATCCCGCCGTCGACAGCGCGTTGCATATCGTCCAGATTCCGGACGTCGGCGACGAACGCGGTCGCCTTCAGCTGGGTCTCGAGCTCACGCAGTGGAGCTTCGTCGACGTCGACGAGGACCAGCTGTGCGCCTCGACTCGCGAGCGCCCGCGCCGTCTCGGCCCCGATCCCCCGGGCCGCGCCGGTGATCAGCACAACCTTGTTTCGCAGCGTCGACGCCGCCATGGTGTCCCCCTAGATAGGAATTCATACCTGCGAACACTTTGCATCTGATACCGAGCGGTGTCAAGATCTTCCTGTGACTACAGATCACAGTGAACTCGGCCGCACCTACCGCGGCGCGCCCCCGCAACAGCGGCAGCAAGAACGCCGCACGCGACTGCTCGACGCCGCCGTCGAAGTGTTCGGCACCTCCGGCTACCGGACGGCAACCGTGGAGAAGGTGTGCATCCAGGCAGGACTGACCAAGCGCTATTTCTACGAGTCCTTCAGCAACAGCGAAGATCTCCTGATGGCCACCTACTCCCGGGCCACCGACGACATGCGCGAGAACATCCTGGCCGGCGCAGCCGCCGACACCGACTCCAGTGAGCAGGTGCTCCGGGGAGCCCTGACGGGCTTTTTCACGTTCGTCGCCGAGCACCCGAAATCGGCCCGCATCGCCTTCGTCGAGATCCTGGGCGTCTCTCCCGTCGTCGACGCGTTGTACCGCAAGACCACCGCCTCGTTCTCCGCGACCCTGCTCGAGGTCGCCGAGACCGTCGGTTCCAGCAGGGGCCTCGCCGGGCCGAACCGTCGAACACTCGCGATGGGGCTGGTGGGGGCGGTACTGACGATCGCCCAACAGTGGCTGCTCTCGCCCGAGCCCGAACCCCTCGACGCGGTGATCGCCAGCGCGCACACGATTCTGGCCGCGGTGGTCTTCGGCCGCGTCGACGGCTGAGCCGCGGTTGGAGAGGCCGCCGGCTCAGGTTCTGCCCTGCAGCGGCTCCATCGGAGCGTCCGCGGCCGAGCGTTCGCCGGATTTCACGACGATGACACCCAGCAGAATCAGTGCGCCTCCGGCGAGTTGGACCGGAGCCGGTGCCTGACCGAGCAGCAGCCACGCAAACACCAGCGCTGCAACAACTTCCATCAACCCCATGAACGACGCCAGCCTCGACCCGAGGCGTCGGCCCGCGGCAATACCGAGGACATAGGCGAGCGCGGCCGTCACCACCCCGAGCCCGACGATGGGAACCCACCACGGCACAACAGCATCGACGAAGGTGACGTCGGTGAGCGGGGCCTCGAACGGCACGATGCCGACCAGTCCGGCGAGCAGCAAGATGAGCCCACCCGCAAGCAATCCGCCGCCTGCGAGCACGATCGGGGGAAGTCCGTTGCTCTCGTCTGCGGACAACACCCAGTACACGGCCGCTCCGGCCATCGCTCCGAGTGCCCACAGCACGCCGAGGGTGTCGATATCGGCACCGGAAACCAGGTCGAGTACGAGCACCAGGCCCATCGCGGCCAACAGCGCGCCGACCACGGTCAGGCCGCCCGGGCGCTGGTGATGGCGAAACCACATCCATCCGATCACGGCGACAGGCGAGGTGAACTCGATGAGCAGCGCCACCCCCACTTCCATGCGTCCGACTGCATTGAAGAATGCGAGCTGGCACCCGGCCACGGCGAACGCGCCGTACGCGGCGAGCAACTTCCAGTTCTGACGCAGCAGAGCCCAGCGTCCCCGCAGAGCCAGGATCGACGGAATCGACAACACCGCTGCGGCGAGCAGGATCCGCGCGGTCACCGCGGCACCGGCCGTCCACCCTGCGTCGAGCAGCCCTTTGGCCAACGAGCCCGCGAGTCCGAACGAGGCGGCCGAGAGCAGAGCGAAACCGAGCCCCGACAGTCGCCGCGAGCGTGCCGCAGCGTCGTGGTTGGACGCAAGATTCTGGTTTGCGTCATGAGTGTAGGCCGTCATGACATGTGACAGTAGAGAACGACTTGGTAAGGTGTCAATATGCTTTTTGCTCATGACGCCGAACTGTCGCTCCTGTCCGCCGTGGCACTGGTCAATTCCGCCGAGGACCCCGACACGTTGACCACACGCGAGGAGCTGGCCGAGTTCATTTCCGAACAGGGCTACTCGGGCCGGTTCGACGGAGACGATGCCGAACTCGACGCCGTACGAGCCCTACGGCCGACCCTGCGGGCGCTGCTCACCAGCAGCCGCGAGGATGCGGTAGTCGAGGTCAACCGGTTACTGGCAGAGTCCTCGGCACTGCCGCGACTGGTGCGCCACGGAGATCTCGACTGGCACGTCCATGCGGTGGCGGACGACAGTCCGCTGGCGACGCGGATCATCGTCGAGACCGCCATGGCCATGATCGACGTCATCCGCGCAGACGAACTCTCCCGCCTCGACGTGTGCGCCGATCCGGAGTGCAACGGCCTCGTCCTCGACCTCTCGCGCAATCGTTCTCGGCGATTCTGCAGCACCACCTGCGGCAACCGTGCGGCCGTTGCCGCGTACCGCGCACGCAAAGCGCAGGTATGACAGGGCCGATACGGACCTCGCGGAAGGTTCTCGCTTTCTCACAGCATCAATCGTTCGACTGCAAAACCCTATCGATGCAGTTCAGTCGGTGTTCCAACCCCCGGTGACGCCGTCACCGCAGCACCGAGTTCACCTCGAATACACCACCGGGTGGTGGCATGTCGTCATCGATGTCGACAGCACCATGTGAGGGGTTTCGGTGGGCCGCATACAACTCCAGTCCGTGTCCAAGAAGTTCGGTGCAGCCTACGCACTGGAGCAGGTGGACCTCGACATCGCCGACGGCGAATTCCTGGTACTCCTCGGGCCGAGCGGCTGCGGAAAGTCGACTCTGCTGCGCCTGGTCGCTGGGCTGGCCGAGCCGTCCAGCGGCCGAATCCTGCTCGACGGCAAAGACATCACCGCCGCACCGCCGCGTGAGCGAGACCTCGCCATGGTGTTTCAGAGCTACGCGCTCTATCCGCACCTGAGTGTCGCCAAGAACATCGGCTTCCCGCTTCGATCGCGCAAGTTCTCGCGAAAGCACATCGCCGGCGCCGTCGCGACTGCCGCCGCGGCCCTCGACCTGAGCGAGCTCCTCTCCCGCCGCCCCGCCGAACTCTCCGGTGGACAGAGGCAGCGAGTTGCTCTGGCCCGGGCCATGGTTCGAGATCCGGGCGCATTCCTGATGGACGAACCTCTGTCCAATCTCGACGCGAAACTGCGTAGCGCCACGCGTACCGAGTTGATCGATGTGCATCGACGGATCGGCACGACCTTCCTGTACGTCACGCACGATCAGGTCGAGGCGATGACGATGGCGACGCGAATCGCGCTGATGGACAACGGCCGTATCGAACAGGTCGGCACACCGGCCGAGCTCTACGACACACCGAGGTCGGTCTTCGTCGCCGGATTCCTCGGTGCCCCGCCGATGAATCTCTTCGACGCCACCGTCACGGCGCATCGCGGTGAACTCCACGCCGTCGCACCCGGGGTGAACATTGCGCTGGGTATCGAGGCGAAGGCTCACACCGATCACCCGGTCACCATCGGCATTCGGCCGGAGAAGCTGCACATTGCGGACACACACGCACCGGTGACCGCGAACGTCACCGCGGTCGAGAACCTCGGCAGCGAGGAGCTGATCCACATTCGTACCGCCGTGAACACGTTGTGTATCAGAGCATCTCGACCGTCCACCGCTCGCGTCGGCGCTCCGATCCGAGCTCGGGTCGCGCCTGTGGACGTGCACCTGTTCGACCCCGAGACCGGACGCCGCCTGACCTGGGTACCGCAGGACGCACCCGCATGCACCGGCGAACCACTGTTCGTCGCATGACCGACCATCCCTCTGAATCGAACGGAGTACCGACAATGAAACGCATTCTCACCGGATCGGGAGCGCTGGCAGTGAGCGCGCTCCTGTTGACAGCCTGCGGAGGACTCGGCACCACGACGGCCTCGAGCCCGACGGCCGGATCGACCTCGATTCCCGAACTCGCCCCGGATCAACCGGTGTCGATAGTGTTCGAGAGCTACAACTACGGATTGGCCGGTGCCTGGACCGATACGTTCGACACCCTCATCGCCGAGTTCGAGCGCGAGCACCCGAACATCACCGTCACCGCCCAGAAGCCTCAGGGCAACAGCCCCAATCCCGCGACGGACACGGTGTCGAGTATCCAGAGCCAGATGGTCGCCGGGGCAGCACCGGATGTGGCACAGCTCGGCTTCAGTGACCTCGATTTCACCATTCATCAGCTGGGGGCGAAATCGCTCGACGATCTCGTCGGCAAGGACGAGGTGCAACGCAACTTCGACGGCGCATCGCACCCCTACGCCGCTACCGCACGTACACTCGCGGACTGGGACGGCACGACATACGGAGTGCCGTTCGTCTTCTCGACTCCCGTCTTCTACTACAACGCCAGCTTGTTCGAGCAGGCCGGTCTCGATCCGGCGAAGCCGCCCACCACCTGGGACGAGGTGGCATCGGCGGCATCGGCCATCGCGTCGAAGACCGAGAAAGGTGGGGTGTACCTGGACTGCCTCACCAAGTCGGCCAAAGACTGGTGCTTCCAGAGCCTGGTTCGATCCAACGGAGGCAGAGTCATCTCGCAGGACCGGTCGACGCTCGAGTTCGACGCTGCCCCCGCCGTCGAAGCTGTCACCATGGCCCGCAGGCTCGTCGACTCCGGCGCGACTCCGAAGCTCAACCAGAAACAGGGTTACGAGGCCTTCGCACGCGGCGACATGGGAATGATCCTCGAAACCAGCGCAATTCAGGGAAAGTTCATCGAGGGCGCGCAGGGCAAGTGGGACCTGCGAGCCACCACGATGCCGTCGTTCGGCTCGAACCCCCTGGTACCGACCAACTCCGGCGCATCGCTGTTCACGTTCGCTTCCGATCCAGCGAAGCAGCGCGCATCATGGGAGCTGATCAAGTTCCTCACCAGCGAGGATTCCTACACCGCGATCTCGAAGGGAATCGGATACCTGCCACTGCGCACCGGACTGGTCGACGACCCCGACGGGCTCGAACAGTGGGCCGAGTCGAGCCCGTTGATCGGCCCCAATCTGACGCAGTTGGCCACGATGGAACCGTGGGTCTCGATGCCCGGCAACGACTATCTGCAAATTCGGGACGGCATGATGGACGCCGTCGAATCGGCCGTGTACCAGGGCGCGGACCCGGCGGGCACGTTGACCGCCGCTCAGCAGCAGGCGACCACGCTCCTTCCGGCATCGTGAACACGGCACGAGTGGAGCCTGCATTCACGCTGGTGCAGCTGACCGATACGCATCTGCGAGCCGAAGGAGAACTGGTCCACGGCAGCGTCGACACCTATGCCAATCTGACCCGCGTTCTCGATCAGCTGATGGCGTCGGGTCAGCGCGTGGACGCCATGGTCTTCTCCGGTGACGTGGCCGATGACGGAGACCCCGCCGCATACCGTCGGCTGCGCGAACTGGTCGAGCCGGTGGCCAGGTCTCTCGGTGCGGCAACGATCTACGCGATGGGAAATCACGACGAGCGGACGGCATTCGGTCGAGAGCTCCTGGGCGAGAACGCGGTCTCGGATCCGGATCGCACGTTCGACTCCGTCCATGTCGTCGACGGTGTCCGCATCGTAGTTCTCGACAGCTCTACACCGGGCAGGCACGACGGCCGAATCGAGCCTCACCAACTACGCTGGCTTGCAGCGGAATTGATGGTTCCATCTCCCCGAGGTTCGATCCTGGTACTGCATCACCCACCCATTTCGTCGCCGGTGGTGACGGTGAATCACCTACGACTGCAGAATCCTGCAGATCTCGAGGAGGCGATCGCCGGTTCGGATGTCCGCATGATCGTCTGCGGCCATTCCCACCACACCGGGGCCGGGTCCATCGGCGGTGTTCCGGTGTGGGTCGGACCAGCGATGTCGTACCGGGTCGATGCCGCTCCACCGGCCGGACGGCACCGAGGCCTCAGCGGATTCGGCTTCACCCGAATCGATCTCCTCGAATCGGGCTGTACCGCAACTGCAGTCGATGCGACACCGTCGGCAACTGTCTACGACCGGTCTCAGCAGTCGATGCTGGAGAAACTGGCGGATCTCGAACGCCGGGCCGGGTGACCGGAGTGTTCGTCGTCGTCGAAGATCCACCGAACGCGGCCGTGGACACCGTTGCCGGCGTAGAGACCGTGGACACCGGTAAGCATGCCCTGCAGACCCGATGGACGCGCCTGGTCCGATCTGCGCAGCCCTACCTGTATCTGACACCGGCCGTCGCGTTGTTGATCATCTGGACCTATCGCCCCTTGGCACAGGCGGCGGAACTGTCCACATATTCGTGGAATCTCCTACCGACGACTCCGATGGTGCCGGTCGGATCCGCGAACTATCGACGACTGCTCGAGCTACCCGACGTAGCGGATTCTCTCTGGCGCACAGTGGTTCTCATTCTCGGACTGTTGCCTTTTTCTCTGATACTGCCGGTGATCGTCGCGTTCGCCACCAGATCGGTGAGCGGACGGGCGCGGGTGATCTACCAGAGCCTGATTTTCGCCCCGTTTCTGATTGCGCCCGTAGCCGGCGCGGCCGTCTGGCAGTGGCTCCTCGACCCAGGAGCCGGGATCGTCAATCGCATCCTCGGGTCCGACCGCAACTGGATCCAGGACGCCGACACCGCACAGTTCGTCATCATCGTGATCACCGGTTGGCATTTCCTGGGTTTCGCAGTGCTGGTGGTATCCGCTGGTATGGCCGGTGTCGACACCTCGTATCAGGAGGCCGCGCGAATGGACGGCGCATCGAACTCGCAGATCGACCGCTGGATCGTCCTGCCTCTGCTCTCGCCCACCTTGGTGTTCCTGGCACTGATGACCGTGCTCCTCAGTGCCCAGTGGACCTTCCCACTCATCGATACCCTAACCCAGGGTGGGCCATCTCGCTCGACGACGAACATCTACTACCTGCTGTGGGACTACGGGTTCCGCACATTCGATGCCGGCCTGAGCGCCGCTGCGGGGATCGTACTGTTCGTCGGATTCGGGGCCATTGCCGGCGGACTGGTCTGGCTGTCGGAAAAGGTTGCTTTCCATGACGATTGACTTCGGCCGCCTCCGCGGTCACCTGATGCTCGGCACCGCTGCACTGGTCTGCGTGTTCCCGATCTACTGGTTGTTCGCGACATCGCTGCGAAGGCCAGGGGACGTCTATTCACTCGCACCCGTTCCCTGGCCGCTCTCGCTCGCCAATTACTCCGACGCATCCGAGAAGGTCGATCTGCTCGGACTGTTGGGCAACACGTTCGCCGTCGCTCTCGCGTCGTCGACGGCGCAACTACTGATCGCACTGCTCGCCTCGTATGCCTTCGCGATGTACACCTTCAGGTTCCAGAAGGTGCTGTACCTCGCCTTCGTCGGCACGTGGCTGGTGCCGTTCCAGGTGACGATGTTGCCGAACTACGTTCTGCTGTATCAGCTGGGACTGATCAACACTCTCGCAGGCGTGGTCATGCCCACTCTGTGTTCGGCATTGGCGGTGCTGCTGCTTCGTCAACACATGGCAGGGTTCCCGAAGGAACTCATCTCGGCAGCCCGGCTGGACGGACGCTCGTCGTGGTCGATCCTGTGGACGGTGGTGGTTCCCAACCTCAGACCTGCACTGGCGGCGCTCTCGATCCTGCTGTTCATCAACTCCTGGAACGAATACTTCTGGCCTGCAGTGGTATTGCAGCGCAGCAATGCCGTACTGCAGCTAGGTCTCCGCAGTTTCATGGGGACCGAGGGCACCGATTGGGGTCCGATGATGGCCGTCGCCGGAATGGCTTGCCTGCCTGTTTTCCTACTCTATGTCGTGCTGCAGCGGCACATCGTCGACGCGTTCGTCAGATCGGGGTTGAAGTGATCACGCCGGTTCGATGCAGCTCACGAAGGCTTCCACCGCGGGGTTCGACTCCTCACCGCGCCAGACCAGATACAGATCTATCGTCGGAACCGGGTCGCACAATGTGACGGCAACGGTGTCGGCTCCGACAGCCCCCATCCCCGCCGAGGTCGCCCGCGACCACGACGCGAATCCGACCAGTGGCTTCACCGAGACCACGTGAGCCGTAGCACCGGGATCATCGGCCGTCTGAGCCACGTGCAGCCCGATGCGGCTGTCGGCGGCCGCCGCGAAGATCGAGTCGTACATGGCCGGGCACTGCTCCCGGTCGAACAGAACGCAGGATTGAGTCGCCAACTCCGCGAAAGGAACTTTGGACCGGCCCGCCCAACGGTGTGCCCGGCCGACCACGGCCACGAGCGGCAGGGCCTGCAGCACGCGCCGGTGCCGAAACTCTGCCGAAGCGGGGCGGCCGTACACGAACGCGACATCGAGGGTTCCGTCGTCGAGAGCCGCAAGCTGTGGGCCTGTTCGCTTCTCCCACAGCGAGACGACGACCTCGGAGTGATTGCGACTCATCCGAGCCAGGGCACCAGGTAGTACGTGACGACTGGCAGGTAGGTTGTAGCCGACGTTCAGCGCCCGCTCCTCTCCGGTCGCGACGGCCCTGGTCACCTTCGCGGCGGTGTCCATCTGCCGAACGATGAGCCGCGCCTGATTCTCGAATTCCCGCCCGGCGCGTGTGAGGGTCACCTCGCGGGAGGTCCTGGCCACCAACGTCACGCCCAACGACTTCTCCAGCTTCTGCAGTTGGGTGCTCAGCGACGGTTGCGTCATGTGCAGGCGCGCGGCGGCGCGTCCGAAGTGCAGTTCCTCGGCGAGGGCGATGAATGCCGTCAGATGCCTGAGCTCCATGACCTGCCCTTCGAGGTGGGATTATCTCGCCAGGCTACGGAGCGAACACAACGACGCATGAACACCGGACATCCGTCCGATGCATTCTTGGCGACACGCGCCGCGGACGCGTCGTTCAGTGGTTGGCCGAGGTGTGCAGCGCCGCCAACATACTCGAGCTCGGCGGGTACCGGCTGATCCAGGTGGCCTGGACGGCGTGGTACAGATCGGGTTTGCCGCTCCATACCGTGGCGGCCGGCCGGTTCCGGGTGTCGAGTTCGTGATGCCAGGAACCGTCGACGCCGTCTACGCAGCAGTCGGCGGCGATATCCCACCAGGTGCGATAGTCACTGTGGTAGCGGTCTTCTCCGGTGTGACGGCCGAGGGTGGCAGCAGCAGCGATCGCCTCGCACAGCACCCAGTGCAGGCGTCCGGTCACCACAGGCCGTCCGGCCCAGTCCGTGGTGTAGACGAACCCGGGCGTCGGACCTGGCTGCCAACCGTCCTGCGCCGCTCGGTGATACAACGACTCGGCAGCCTCGACGTAGCGGCGTCCGCGGACACCGGTATCGGCCAGGCTTGCCTGAACGAGAAGTCGCGCCCACTCGAATCCGTGGCCCACGGTTGCGCCGTAGGGTTTGAATTGGTTCGCGGTGTCGTTGCTGTTGTACTCGAGCTGCGGGTGCCACTGGGCGGTGAAATGTTCCGGGATTCGATACTCGTTCTGCTCGGCCCAGCCGATCACGTTGTCGCAGATGCGCACTGCGCGTTCCCGCCATATCGTCCGAGCCCCCGCATCGACGGCCGTCAGCAAGGCCTCGACCATGTGCATGTTGGCGTTGATGCCGCGATAGTCGTCGAGTTCTGTCCAGTCCGCATTCCAGGTATCTGCACACATCCCGTACTGGTCGTCCCAGAACCGGCGCTCCACCACATCGAGGGCTTCGCCCAGCAGCTCCCGCCCGTTCGGGTGTCCCGCGCCCGTTGCTGCCGATGCTGCCAACACCACGAAGGCATGCGTGTAGGCGGTCTTGGCGGCATCCGGTGACAGTGCATCGGCGCTGGACTCGAACCAGCCACCGTTTCGGCTGTCCCGCAAGGTCGTCAGCAGTCCGTCGAAGACGCGATCCGCCGTCCGCTGGGATCCTGGTCGCCCCCGTATGGATGCGAGATAGTGGACGTGCGCCATTCGTGCCGTGATGTACGTCAGCGCCGGATGCGCGAGATCCGGATTGCCACGATCGTCGAGCCACACCGCGCCACCTGCAGGATGCTCGAGCGAGGTTCCGAATCCGAGCAGGCGCGAGGATTCGGTGTCGAGCCACACGTGATGGGACGGCAGCGTCAGCCAGCTGTCCCGGTCTCCGCAAGTCATGTGCTCATTGTGCGCCGCGGTCGACTGTTACGGCGACTGTCGACGAGAGACGCTGTAGCGCAGATACATCCATCTCGATACTTCGAAGAGCTGCTGCTCCTCGAGAACGAGATCGAGTCGACGGCCCACAGGGAAGTACGGCTTCCCGCCGCCGAGGATGGTCGGCAGAACGATGAGCTCGAACTGATCGATCTCCTCCACCAACGACTCGGCCAGGCCGGCCCCGCCCACAGCCAACTTTCCCTCGGTCTCGCGCTTGAGCCGCTGCACCTCTGCGAGAGCATCGACGCTGCGCACCAGCCGGCAGCCGTCGGCCACGGCGTCGAGGGTGTCGGAGAAGACGATCCGCGGAGTGGCCTTGTACAGCTCGGCGAACTCTGCCTCGACCTCCTCACCGTCGGCGCGTTCTGGATCCGTCCAGAAGTCCTCCATGACGTCGTACAGGCGACGCCCGAACAGGAAGGCAGCGGTCGACTCGGTCTGCTGATTGGAAAATCGATGTGTCTGCTCGTCGGGTACGGAGAAATCGATCCTGCCTGCAGGGTCCTCGATGTAGCCGTCGAGGGAAACATGCATGTTGTAGGTCAGAATTGCCATGTCGCTCCTTGAAGTCGATCGGGTTCCGAAGTATCGACCTTCGCCGGTTCCCGAAGTCACCGGCAGGACGGTGCGATCAAGCCTTGTCGCGCTCGGACAAGCGGGTGATGAAGTGCGCGATCTCCTTCGGTTTCGCTTCCGCCATGAAGTGGCCCGCATCGATGGATTCATACGTCGAATCCCTCGCCCAGGCCCTCCACAGCGACGCCGCGTCGAACCCCAGTTGCGATCCCCAATCCTGCGAAATCACTCCCACCGGCATGATGAGCTGTCTGCCGTCGGCGCGGTCCTGGAGATCCATCTCGAGGTCGATGCCCGCTGTCGCGCGATAATCGGCGACGATGGAATCCACCGCACCGACCGAACTGTCGATGTAGTGCTGCCGCACATCCGGAGTGAAGGTCGAACCATCGGGGTCCCACGCGTCCAGGAACGATGCGAAGAATTCGGGCGCGACGGCCCTGATCATCCGCTCCGGCAGCCCTGTCGGTTGCGCCATGAGATACAGGTGCCAGGCCACTTTGGCGTCGACTCCCCGCAACACGTCCCAGGTGTCGGCGGTGGGAAGCACGTCCAGAATGCCGAGATATCGCACCGCCGAAGGGTGGTCGAGGGCGGCGCGAACACCGACAAGGGCTCCGCGGTCATGGCCCACCAGACCGAAACTGTCGAACCCGAACGATGCGGCGACAGCGAGGATGTCGCGCGCCATCGTCCGCTTGGAATACGTGGCGGGGCTACTCTCGACCGGCTTGTCGCTCGAGCCGTATCCGCGCAGATCAGGGACGATGACGGTGTGGTCGGCGGCCAGTTCGCGGGCAACCGTTCGCCACATGAAGTGCGTTTGCGGAAACCCGTGCAGCAGCACCAATGCCGGCCCGGTGCCTGCCACTGCCACGCTGAGCTCGACGCCCTCGCAGCCTGGAACCTTCTCGTAGCGGAATCCTTCGATCGTGAATGCAGTCATGTCGTCTCCTCGTCGACTCGGTGGGCTGGGTGACCGGAAAAGATCCCCGCCGGAAGGTCCTTGGGTTGGGATGCTGTTACGCGCAGAGCGGGAACGATCACCGAATCCACGAGTGCCCGGAGATAGCGGTCATCGACGGAGAGGCCGTTGAGTCGCCTGAGCAGAATCGTTGCGCCCACGACTTCCTCGAACGGAAACGGGTCGGTGCCGCTCGGCAGTTCACCGCGCCGGATTGCTGCGTCGAGAACCGACGCCGGAAGCCGGGCACCGGTGGGACCTGCCGTCCGCTCGACCTCCTCGCACAGTTCCGGATCCTCGAGCCCGGCCTGAAGCAGTAGCAGCGACATCGAGCCGTCGGCCGCCATCATCGTCTGCACCAGGCGCTCACACAGAGCGAGTAGATCTCCGCGCAGCGAACCGGTGTCGATGTCGACCGGACCGTCCGCACGGGCCGGTCCGGCTTTGATTGCGGCAATAACCATCTCACGCTTGGTCTTCCACCGCCGATACAGTGTCGCCTTCGACGCTCCTGCCCGGCGCGCGACGGCCTCGAAGGTGAGAGCGTCATAGCCGACCTCGCCGAGCAAATCGGCGACGGCTCGCAGGATGTCGGACTCTCGCTCGTCGTCACGTGGACGCCCAGCGCGACGTGTCTCCATCGGCTACCTCGAATTCCAAATACGATACGGCACGTCTCGAATCGTATCACCGGACTCGGGTAGCCGAGTCACACGGCCGTGAGAGGGTGGAGAGAACCGCAATCGAGCGCGCATGCCACACCCCGGAGCGCGCGCATCTCATCGGGCCTTCGGAAAGGGGCTACCGTGTCCACCAGTTCCGCGGATGGCGCAGGCAGCGTGTCCACGATCGTGGCAGGCCTGGTGACAATGGTTCGGCCACAACGAGTTCTGACGATCTGCTCGGCGAGTGCCGTGCGCGCACTGGCACTGACTCTCGAATCGATCTCCGTCGCAGCATCGCCCACACTGTGGAACCTTGCCGCTGATCCGAGCGACTGCGGGATCGACGACTTCGTTCGCGAACATCGGCCGCGTTTCGATTTCGTCGAATCGATCACCGGTTCCGTGTTCGACCTACCGGCACGCCACCTGCGGGACATCGGCCCGTTCGATCTCGCCTTCGTCGAGAGCACGTCCTTGGTGACCGACGCACGGCTGATACGCGCCTTGTGGCCATACATTGCTGCCGGCGGAATTCTGGCCATCGAGAACTCGTCCCTGCCGGCCGAGGCGAATCCATTGTGGAATGCACTCCTACGCTTCCGCGCCGATGATGTCGAGGCCCTGACGATCCCCGCGATCGACGACCAGGCAGGGATCGGCCTGCTCAGAAAACGATCCGGGTCCGTCCCCGAGGTGAACTTCACCGACGAGATGGTTGCGCAGACCGGTGTTCCGCTGCGATTCGAATCCATCGGCGTCCACGACGATGCGCCGTTGCTGGACCACGCCACCAGCGTGCTTCATGTGCTCGCAGACCCGGAACTGCGGTCGGTTTTGTTCGCGATCGGCAGCGGAGTCTCGACATTGACTGCACTCCGATCTCACACCGAACTACCCGGCCGCGCGATCGGCAAGGCCGTTGCGCGGCTGTTCGCGCTGTCGGTGGTGACTCGGGTGGACGAACACCTCGTCGTCGACGCGGCAACCTTCGAGAGCTTTCGGACGCTACCCCGGAGGACGCCGCCTCCGACCCAGATGTCTCGATACAGTCGGGATCGTCCCGGATTCCTGAATGCTATTGCACGACAAGTGAGTTCGACGAGCTGGTCCTCCGAACACCAGATCAACGAACTGTGCAGATTGTTCGACGACGACTACGCGACACTGCGACGCGAGCTCGTGGACACCGGATACCTCGAGCGAAACCCCGCGGGTTCGATGTATCGGGCACGCAGCGGAACGGAGTAGAAAGCACTCATGCCCTTCGCCGACGAACTCATCGGCCCGGACGCCGCCCGTGCGCTGTTTCGGACCACCCATGCCGCCGCACCGACAGCGGACCTGCACGCCCTGCAGGGAGCAGCCGATCAGTTGGGTTCGCTTGCACTTCGAGCTCGCGCAGATCTGCTTCGCGAGGCGCTTCTGACGGGACTGCCCGGAACCTACGCGGAGTTCGCCCGTACCATCCGACGGGCCGCCGAGGACAGGGACTTCGAGGGCTGGTTGATCTGGCCCGCCACGAGCGCCGTCGCATCGAAAGCTGTGGCGGAGAAGACGTCCGAAGCCTTCGACGACGGAATGTCTCTGCTCGCCGAACTCACCGGCCGACTCACCTCGGAGTTCGCCATCCGTACATTTCTTCGAGCGGATGCGGATCGATCGCTCGCAATCGCGCTCGAATGGACGCACTCTTCCGACGAGCACGTTCGGCGGCTCGCCTCGGAGGGCACCCGCCCCTATCTGCCGTGGTCGGTGCGAGTCCCCGAGATACTGGCGCGCCCTGGCGTCACGGTGCCGATTCTGGACAGGCTCTACAGAGACGACAGTGACTACGTGCGGCGTTCGGTCGCCAACCATCTCAACGACTTCAGCCGAGACGTTCCGGACCTGGTCGTCACCACCGCCGCCCGGTGGCTCGACGACCCGAGCGAGACCACCGATCGCCTTGTGCGGCATGCGCTCCGGACGGTGATCAAGAACGGACACTCCGACGCGCTCGCTCTGTTGGGCTTCGGTCCAGTCGAGCTGGAGGTCGAGGGCCCTACCCTCGACATCACGCAGGTACCGATCGGCGAGAGCGTGGAATTCACAGCATCGATCCGCAACGTCGGCGACGAACCGGCCAAGGTCGCGATCGACTACATCGTGCATCACACGAAAGCCAACGGCGGAATGAGCGCGAAGACGTTCAAACTGACGACCAAGACGATCGAGCCCGGTCAGAGCATCGACGTCGGACGACGCCATTCGTTCAGGACGTTGACCACCCGCCGGTACTACCCGGGGCCGCACGCCATCGAGCTTCAGATCAATGGCGTCGGTTCCGGGCGCGCGGAGTTCGTACTCGCGAGCCAGTGGGCCGATCACGCCTGATCATGAACCGCAGGCGGAACGAGCACGAACTTTCCGACATGCCCCTTCTCCACGAAGCGTTGCTGCGCCGCGGCGATCTGCTCGAGCGGAAACGACTCGGCCAGCAGCGGACGAATGTCCCCGGCTTCGATGTACGACACGAGGTTCGCGAACACATCCTCGTCCCACGCCGTGGACCCGAGGAGAGTGAGATCGTTCAGGTACATCGTCCGTAGATCCAACTCGACGACGGGTCCGGCAATCGCGCCAGAGGACACATAGGTACCTCCGCGGACGAGTAGGTCGAGCAGGCGGCCGAAACCGTCACCGGCAACGTTGTCGATCACCACATCGACACTGTGCCTGCCCAGGGCGACCACCAGGTCCGCATCGCGTCCGTACACCTGGTCTATACCGAGTTCGCGGAGCTGATCGTGCTTGGCACGGCTCGCGACACCGATCACCCGTGCGCCACGTCGGGTTGCCAGTTGCACTGCGGCAGAACCGACTCCGCCCGATGCGCCGGTGATCAACACCGTCGATCCGCGACCTACACCAGCACGGGCGATCATGTTCTCCGCCGTACCGTACGCACACGGGATGGTCGCCAGCTCCGCGTCGCTCCACTCACAGTCGACCACGAATACCTCACTCGCCGGAACGACGACGAACTGGGCGAACGCGCCGTCCATATCCGAACCCAACCAGCGCGTCTGCATCGACGAGAAGCCGTCGACCCGCATGCAGGATCGAATCAGGACGCGGCGACCGACGAGAGATTCGTCGATCCCGGCACCCGCACACACGAGCCCGCAGCAGTCCGTACCTTGTATCAGCGGAAAAGGCGTCGCGTCGTTCCACCCACCGTCTCGATACCAACCCACGCGCGTGTTGATCTCGGTGTTGTTCATCCCTGCCGCCAGTACTCGAACGAGCACCTCACCCGGACCCGGCACAGGTTTGGGCACCTCGCAGACGAGGAGCTTGTCGTATCCACCGTGGCCGGTGGTGACGATCGCTGTCATCAGGTCGCCGCGGGCGCTGTCGGTCTGCATGAGCTCATCGTGCAGGACGAACGCGGCGACGGGGTCGATACGACCGCACTCTCGACCTACTCGACGCGAGAGTGCTCGGCGTTGAACCGGTCGATGAGGGCGCGGGCTGCTTCTCGCGCGGCATGCGCCCAGGCCGGCCCTGGTTCGGCGTAGGCACTGGCCATAGCGCCGTCGTACAGAGTCGTGAGCTGAAGGACGAGCATCTCGTCCGAGCCGGTGACACCTATCGGCTGCAGAAGATCGGCGAACAGTTCTCGCACCCATCCGCGATGCCCGAGATTGACGCGGTGCCCCGGCGAGTCCTGGGTCGACTCAGCCTCGGCGTTGATGAACGGGCAACCTCGAAAATCGTCCGTGACGAACCACTCGCCGAGGAGATCGAAGACCGACAACGCCTTGTCGATCGAGCTTCCCCCACGTGCCTCCAGCTGCTCGGCGACATGCCGCTGCCAGCCGTCGCTACGCCCCTGCAGATAGGCCGCCACCAGATCGTCCTTGGTGCGGAAATAGGTGTACATGGTGGCCTTCGAGACGCTGGCCTCCTCGGCGATCAGATCGACACCCGTCGCATGGATCCCGCGTTCGTAGAAGAGCCGGTCGGCGGTCGCGAGGACACGCTCGAGCCCCGGCCTGCGGCGAGTCTTGACGGTGGTCATGTCCCGATCCTACCCGCACTGAACAGATCTGTTCAGTCAAGACTTGACAACAACTGAACCGACCTGTTCACTCGGATACATGAACAGACCTGTTCAGTTAACGACGAAAGGCGCACCATGACCGCCCCGGCATACTTCACCGAGTACGACAACTTCGCCATCACGCGCGACGAGGACGGCGTGCTGCTGGTGCGCCTCCACACGGACGGCGAACCGCTCACCTTCACCGGGCGAACTCACGAGGACTTTCCGGCCCTGCTCGAGAAGATCGCGCTGGATCGTGACAACAAGGCCATGGTGCTCACCGGCACCGGCGACTACTTCGTGAAAGACATCGACGGCCCGAGCCTCGGCGAGATCTTCAAGCCGGCCGCCTGGGAGAAGACCCGTGTCGAGGGTGCGAAGGTTCTCCAGCGCCTGGTCGAGCTGCCCATGCCGGTGATCGGTGTCGCGAACGGCCCGGCGACCATCCACTCCGAATACCTGCTACTCGCCGATATCCACATCGCCTCCGAACAGGCCGAGTACGGCGACTCGCCGCACCCCACCTTCGGCATCACCGCCGGCGACGGCGTCCAGGTCGTCTGGGAGGAGATCCTCGGAACCGCTCGCGCGAAGTGGTTGCTGTGGACCGGCGAGTCGATCGACGCGAACACCGCGCTGCAATGGGGCGTCGTCAGCGAGGTGCTGGCACACGATCGGGCGCTCGAACGCGGGCTCGAGATCGCACGCGGCCTCGCTGCGAAACCGGCTCTGTACCGAACCCTGCAGAAGCAGACCCTGAACCGGAACCTGCGCAAACGAATCGTGCAGGACGTGCCGTTCGGCATGGCACTCGAGGGCCTCACCGCTGCCGACATGCCCTACCAGGGCTGACGCACACCGCCTCGCCCGCCTGCTCGAACCCCATCATCACCGACCGAGGAGAACAATGTCCCACCGCAACCCGACGACGCGCCCCTCACGAGAATGGCTGGTCGCCCTACAGAGCTCCTCGAACGACCTACGGCACGTGGTCGACGGGCTGAACACGGAAGATCTGTCGCAGGCAACTCACACCGGGGACTGGACAGTCGCGCAGGTTCTCTCGCACCTCGGCAGCGCCGCCGAGATCTGTACCGAACTGGTGCGCCGCGGGTTGGCCGGAGACCACCGCGGCCCGCAACGAGACGAACTCGTACCGATCTGGGACCGATGGAACTCCCTGAGCCCCATCGAGCAACGGCGGCAATGGCAGCACGCCGACGCCGCCCATCTCGGACTGCTCGCGGACATCACCGTCGAGCAGGAGAACACGCTGCAGATTCCGTACTTCGCCGGCCCGATGGACCTGACCACATACCTCGGCTACCGGCTCTCCGAACATGCCCTGCACGGCTGGGACATCGCGGAGGTGTTCGACCCGTCGGCGACGGTCGGCCAGCTCGACCTCGTATGGCGGCGAATCGACATGATCGCCTCTCGCTTCCACGACGGAGCAGTCCGGCAGCGACTCGCTGAGCGGCAGATCCTCGTGGTGCACGACGACCATCGCGATCGCCTCGTGATCGACGACGAAGTCCATATCGAGACCGGAACCGACCACAGTGCGCCGAGCACCGTCACCGGAACGTCCGACGCCCTGACCAGGCTCGTCTACGGTCGCCTCCGCCGTGAGGACGATGTGCACGTCACCGGCCCGACACACCGCGAGGATCTCGAACAGCTGTTTCCCGGCTTCTGAACGGGTCCGGGAATACAAGACACGAAAACCCCTCACCGATTGCTGCTGGTGAGGGGGTTTCGTTCTCTGAGCCGCCTAAGAGAATCGAACTCTTGACCTTTTCATTACGGACCAACCTGCTCGATGGTCCATCTGGTATCGCTAGTTGCAAACAGCGCAGGTCAGTCGCTCCGGCGATTATTCGCATTCCAACCGTTCTTGCCGGGTGTGCACAGTTACCGTGCCCTTAAAGTGCCCTGATGGGTCGGATCCGAGATCCGACACAGGGGAGCCCCGACGAATCGCATTCGCTAAGAACGGGCGCACCTCGATATCTGGGCGCTCACGTTCCTTGCCTTCTCGGCGCTTGCTCGGGTGACCGTTGCCAGCGAACGCCACCGACGCTGTAGGTGACCACTGTCCCCAGATGCGCATCTCTCGCCTGAGAATCAATGTTAAATTTTCCGCGCCATGCCTGCGAATTTGGTTGCAGCGTTAGAGGTTTCGATCCGAACCAATCTTGGTTCGTCATTGCGGCGTGACCAAAACGAACGGACTCAACCTCGACCAGTTTGTCAGTAAGGTTATCGACCGAGATCGAGACGGTTGTCTCGACACCTGCTGATTTCGCTTTACTCTCGCCCACGACTACGCGTTTCGCTAGCTCCTCTTCATCACCTCGATGTTTCCGCTCGGCAGCAGCGTCTGTGGAAACCTGATGAGAAAATGTTCGAATTGCCCACAAAATCGCAGCGATGGTTCCGAGTGCCCCGACCCAGGTACCGCCTGCTGAAACCCAGGCGGCAGTCATATTCCCGTCAATCATCCATCCGACCATCGCGCCCAAGATGAAGATAAAAACAGCCACGACCCCGACCAGCAAGTTACGTACAGTCATGCGCGGATCGTAGCGGGGACCATCTAAGCTCGGACCCTGACGTACATCTCTCGAACCAGCTAAACCGGCGGACCGCCCAAGAAAGTGGGCCACACCGGATTGCTCCCTGCACGGTCTTCAGCTCCGTGCAGCAACCTCGATGTTGAACGCTGCGGTTGGGCAGAGTGCGCCACCGCTCAGGCGATCAGGCTGCGGAGCGTTTTGACGAAATCGGTTGCCCTACGTCGAACGTCATCGCAGTACAGGTGCTCTTCGTTCGGGAGGGTCATAGTCGAGTGGTCGGCGAATGCGATGTGCGATGCAGTTCTGAACCATGGGCGTCCGAGGTCAGTTCTGACGAGATCCCCTACCTGTGTGAGGTGGAGACCAGTGATAGTTCGAATCGGTCGCGTCCATGCTGCGTTGATTGTCATCGCGGGTCGGTTGGTTCGCCGCCAAGGCGAGGACTCTTCCTCGCGGTCGTAGTTGTCGGTGTCGTACTGGATCTCGGTGTGGACGATAGCGGTTGGGGTGAGTGCGAAGACGCGCCACTTCGTCGGCTCCGTTGAGTCGTACTCGGTGAACGAGACCACGATGTCGTTGGCGTCGACGAGCGTCCCGACTGTATGAATAACGTGCCGCGGCGGTAGCGAAGTGGCAGTGAGGTGCTCGTCGAGTAGCTTCCGGTGCTCAAGGTCCAGTTCCATACCGTAAAAGTAGCGGTGGGCTACGACAGGTTCGGAGCAATCCGAATCGACCCTGCGACTCGACCGGTCGATTTTGAGGGGCCTGCCAGCTCCGGCTGGACACGCCCCGGATGAGATTTTCCCATCCTGGTCACTCTGGCATGTCCCCAGAAGCATGTCCTCGGTCACAAGTTCCCTCAGACGATCAACCCGATCGACGCCTCAAGAACGTTTACCTGTCGTGCGCAGCTTCCTCAGCACTTTCGGACGCATCGCCGAGCCGCCGGCGGGTACCGCACTAAGCAGCTATGGACGACGACCGCTCCCCCGTCCAGAGCGCTGGTGGCCGGCCGCCAAGTCGACAGAATTGTGATTGATGCGATGAAACTTTGTGATCAAGAGAAGTCGGCTAGCTTCCACCGAAGCCACGAATCGAACTCCGTCGTCTGCAAGGCGCTCTCGGTCAGAAGTCTCCACTTTGCATAGGAATAGGCCAACTCCGGGACGGCGAGAAGGCGACGAGTTTTCTGTGATCCCATCAAGCCTGCGATCTTGGAATGAAGTTGATGTGCAGTGAAGGCGTTGCCCGACATCTCGGCTACCCGCATCAGCTTCTCGTCTGCCTCTGCCCGGCCCGAAAGCAATTCGGGCATAACCTCCCTGCGGAAGCGCCGCCACCAGCGAACAGTCTGCCCGTGGAGCGTTACGACACCGCCCGGATGACAAGTCGCGTCGAGCTCCCTTCGACGGATCACCCTCCGCTCCTGGGAGAGGATGGGATCTGCATTGTTCATTTGAAAAGCCCAACCGACAGGGAGCACAGAGCTGAGCGCGATTAGTGAGGCTGTAACGCTGGTTTCGGCTTCGCCAAGGGCCGACAACACTTTCGTCATGTCAAACTTATGCTCGGTCATCAGGTCGGCCACCCATACCTCCGGCATAAGAAGTTCGGCTGCAAAAGCGTTGGCCTCGACTTCACGCGGGTCGGTTTGATTCGACTTGTCTAGTAGGCACTCACTGTCTCCAAAGTGCCACGCGAGCATTACGTGGCCAAGCTCGTGGGCAATTGTGAAACGCGTGCGCAGGCGGTCGACGTCACTGCGAAAGAAGATTTTTGGCTCAAGACCGCCGCAGTCGATGGACAAACCGTCTACACCGGTAAAGGGCCAGTTCGCCTCTTCGAGGGTTGCATAGTGGCTGACCACCTCGGCGACATCAACAGGCTGTGTTAGACCATGCCGTTCACGCAGTGTTGAGGCAGCATTGCGCGATGCGTCACGATCTGGGGACGCCCCGGACCGACGTAGTGGGTCGGCCACGTTCCCTAAATACGTCCACGTTCGATCAGCCACTGCAGGACCGATGCCGCGTCCTCTGGTGAAGCAGAACGCGCGGCGAGCGCGTAGGAACTCTGCCCCACTAGCAGTTCTGCGACCGGTACCCCTAGCTTGTGTGCAGCGACAATTACAGACAACGACTCCGGCTTCTCAACCCAGAGAGCGCCTTCGCCATCGGAAAAGCCGAGAAACTCGTCGAGACTAGGCTCTGAACCCGCAAAATCTGTGTCGTGCCACGTGTCAACCCAGTCGTCGATGTCGCGAGCGAATGCCTCACCCCGGACGCAGGCATCGACAAAAGTAGTAGCTGACTCAGACATCGATGCTCCTTCCGTTGACTGCCGGACCAATCCGTTCGCCCGTCCTCACGTCCAACACGGCGACGTGGCGGCCGCGTCTTGTATACGCTTCTACGTGGCCGTGTCTACGATCGTACGTGTAAATACGCTGTTTCGTACCGTCACGCCATCTTGACTCGCCGTTCCACGAATATTTTTCCATGAGCGACAAAAAGTCCGGCTCTTGCCTCGCGATGTACTGCCCGTCCAAACGAGGCGACCTCCACTCGACATCTGACGCATACTGCGCACCGATACCGTAACCGCCCTCGCGGTCGTCGACGCAATCGACACCCACGCTGACGACGGAGCCCGCGGGCACCGTTCCTTGGGTGTCCTGCGGGGTGTCGTTTCGGCGCTGAGGGGTACAGGCGGCAGATTCCTACACCCGCTCATGCATTCCGCCACCGGTCAATTCACCTTCACCCCGGCGGGCGGCAAGTTTGACGCCGAAGTCGTGGTGGGCCGGGACGTATCACCCTGAGCAACGGTCATCGACGAAAGCATCGAACGAATAGTCTGCACAGATAGGCCGCGGTGTTACAGCAGCTCGAGGCGGTGCATCTGATTCCCGCCGATCACGGGAAGCAACCGGCGTTCCCGCTCGGTAAGATCGCCGGACTAGGCGTGCTCGTATATGACACACTTGTCGTCGAGGCGTTCACCACAGCCCCTTGCCGGGTACCAGCGATGCATCGACAAGATCATCGCGTCGGGCCTCAGCAAGGTTCGACAACACGAGGCCACCACCGGCCGAATCGAGATCTTCCTCCAGGCTGTGCGTACGACTCCGGGAAGCGTGACGCGCGGGAAATCCTCAGCCAGGCGTTTGCTCTCGCCGCACGGCTCGATGCGGTCGACAGCAATCCGGTGAGAGACACCAGCCCAGCCACGACCTCGAGCAACCAAGCTCGCGCCCTCGATGTCAACGACGTGCACGAGCTACGCCGACGAGTTGCCGCATGGCAGGACCGAGACCTGGGCGACGGCCGCAAGCGGTTCGGCCCGGAACGCGCCCACGATCTGGCAGCGGTCATCGACGTGATGATCGGCCCCGGTACCCGGATCGGTGAATGCCTTGCGCTCCGATGGCTGGACGTCGCGGGCCTCGATGGTGACGGCCCTGTAGTGGTGACCGTTGCGGGGACACTCGTCGAGCTGGCCGGCACCGGGGTGTTTCTCCAGAACCACCCGAAGACAAAGAGCGGCCGGCGCTCGGTGACGATCCCTGCCTTTTCAGCCGATGCCCTGGGAAGACAACGGGACCGCGGTATCCCGTCGGCCGAGGGCCTGGTGTTCCCCTCTCGACTCGGCACGCCGCGGTGGCCGGGAAACGTCCGGACCTCGTGGCGACAGGTGCGAGGAGACGACTACGCCTGGGTGAAGCCGCACAGCTTCCGCAAGACCGTAGGGACGATGATCGAGCGCGAACTCGGACTGAGCGCGGCGTCGGCACAGCTCGGGCACTCGAACAGCTGTTCCCCGGCTTCTGAGTCGATCCGGGAGTTGGTGCGCTACAGGCTGTTCGACGCCAGTCCGATCCCGGTGCCGAGACGCACGAAAACCCCCTCACCGATTGCTGCTGGTGAGGGGGTTTCGTTCTCTGAGCCGCCTAAGAGAATCGAACTCTTGACCTTTTCATTACGAGTGAAATGCTCTACCGACTGAGCTAAGGCGGCGTGCCTTTCGGCGTTGGTAAGTCTAACGGAGCACCGGGGCGAAACGAAAATCGCCTCCCGCGCGCTCAGGCTACGAGGCGCAGAGCTAGCGCAGCACGTCCCCCAGCGTCGCGACCATTGCATAGATCGCGAACTTCGGCTTCGCGTTGACGGCCAAGGACTCTCGGCACTCCAGGATTGCCTCGATGCTCTTCAGCAGCGCCTCCGGCGAGACAGCTTTCGCCATCCGCTCGGCCTGCTCGGCCATGTCGGGATGCGTCGCGGTGGCGGCGGAACCGTACGAGCGGGCGAGTGCATCTCGATACAGGCCAACCAGGTCCATCAGCGCCCGATCCAATGAATCGCGTCCGGTTCTGGTGGCACGAGACTTCTGCCGCCGTTCGAGGTCCTTGAGTACACCGGCCGAGCCGCGCAACGCACCCGCCGCGCCCTTGCCGGTACCGCCGGCCCCCAGGGCCGTGCGCAATTCCTCGGTCTCGGCCTCGTCCCTCGAGGCGCTCATCTCTTTGGCCTCGTCCTCGGCGGCCTTCACCAACTCCTCGGCCGCCAGGTACGCCTGATTGGGCCTGGCTGCTGCCGACGCCAGCGCCAGCGCGCGGGTGCGCCGCGCTCGCGCGTCCTCGTCGGTGGCCAGGCGCCGGGCCCGGCCCACATGGCCGCCGCTGATCGACGCGGCCCACTGCGCCGTCTCGGCATCGAGCTTGTCGCGGGTCTGCAAGACCTGGGCGATCGCAGGCACCGTCGGGGTCACCAGCGACACGTGACGGCACCGCGAGCGCAGCGTCACCGAGATGTCCTGCGGATCGACCGAGGGCGCACACAGCAGGAACACCGTCCGCGCCGGCGGTTCCTCGACGACCTTCAGCAGCACGTTTCCGGCACCCTCGGTGAGCCGATCCGCGTCCTCGACCACGACCACCTGCCACAGACCTGTGCTGGGACGACGCGAGGCGATGGAGACGATGTCACGCATCTCCTTGGTGCTGATGCTCAAGCCCTCCGGGACAACGCGTCGCACATCGCCGTGCGTGCCGGCCATGGTCGTCGAGCAGGCCTGACAGTGCCCACACCCGGGAGATCCCTCGGTGGTGCACTGCAAGGCTGCAGCAAAGCACAAGGCGGCAACGGAACGGCCCGACCCCGGCGGTCCGGTGAACAGCCACGAATGCGTCATCGCCGAGGAATCCACGCCGGAACGGGCAGCCACCGCGGCGGCCGTCAGATCGGCCTCGACATCCTCTTGACCGACCAGTCGATCGAACACACCCGCCATGCTCGCAACCCTAATGGTTGGGACCGACTACTTCGGTGCGGGAAGGTACGGCTCGAGCGAGCGAACGATCTGCTCCACTGTGCTGCAGGCATCGAGAGACCGGCTGCGTTCCAGATCGATCTCGATGACGCCGACGCTGACATTGCCCGCCGATGTCTCCGTCTGTGCATTGCACGATTCGCTCTTGCCGTCGTCGCCGATGGTAGAGACCGCCCGAAACACGTCGAACGTGAATGCACCGACTTTTTCCGAGCGGAAGTCCTCCACGTTGGGATTCGACCCCGGATCCGGATACGACACGTAGTCGCTGACGGTGACATCGACCGACAGGGAGTAATCGGAACTGAGCCAGATGCAAATTCCGAATCTCCCCGGAGTCGACGGCGAATTCGTCTCTCGCAAACCGAGTGTGCCGTCGGGGTCCAAGGACTTCAACGGCAGGGTGCACGGGTCCAGATTCTGCCCGGCAGGCACACTGGGTCTCGACGTCGACGGACTACCGGAGATCTGGCCGGCAGCGGCGGTAGCGTTCCCCTGGACCACCTGGGTGCAGCCCGTCGACAGGACGACGGTGCAGCAGAGGGTCACCAGACCGATCGATCCACGTTTCATCGCAGTTCGACGCGACCGAGCGCCGGAATGTTCCCGCGATCGGTCAACCCCGACGGTACGGACGGCCGAAGGCGAGATTTCATCCATGATGTCGCGCGCGCGGCTATTCGCCGTCTGCGTTCTTCGCGGGCGCCTTCTTGGCAGCGGTCTTCTTCACCGCTGCCTTCTTCACCGGGGCCTTCTTCGCTGCTGCTTTCGCCGGAGCCTTCTTGGCCGCGGTCTTCTTCGCCGCCGCTTTCTTCGCTGGAGCCTTCTTGGCAGGAGCCTTCTTCGCTGCGGCCTTCTTCTTCACCGGGCCGCGAGCACGCCTGTCCGCCAACAACTCCGACGCACGATCGTCGGAGATCGATTCCACCTCGTCGTCCTTGCGCAGGCTCGCGTTGGTCTCACCGTCGGTGACGTACGGCCCGAATCGACCGTCCTTGATCACCATCGGCTTCTCACTGACGGGGTCGACGCCCAATTCGCGCAGCGGCGGCTTGGCCTCGCCCTGACGGCCCCGACGCTTGGGCTCGGCGTAGATCTTCAGCGCCTCCTCCAGCGTCACGGTGAACATCTGATCCTCGTCAGCGAGCGAACGAGAATCGGTGCCCTTCTTCAGATACGGGCCGTAACGGCCGTTCTGCGCGGTGATCTCGTCCTTGGATTCCGGATCGACTCCGACGACGCGGGGCAACGACAGCAGCTTGAGGGCATCGTCGAGAGTGATGGTCGCCAGATCCATCGACTTGAGCAGCGAACCGGTGCGCGGCTTCGGACCGGCAGCCTTCTTGGCCGCAGCTTTCTTCGCAGGTGCCTTCTTGGCCGCCGCCTTCTTCACTGCAGTCTTGGTACCGCCGCCGGAATCGTTATCCTGCGGTACGGGCACGATGTCGGGCTGCGGGGGCGTCGGCTCGGGTTCCGGCTCGGGCAGGATCTCGGTGACGTACGGACCGAATCGGCCTTCCTTGGCGACGATGTCGTGGCCGGTCAATGGATCCACACCGAGCTTGCGACCCTCCTGCGGCGTGGCGAAGAGCTTTTCGGCGAACTCGATCGTCAACTCGTCCGGCGGCAGATCGTCGGGAAGGTTGGCTCGCTGGCTGATCGGATCGCCGTCCGGATCCTCGTCGTTGCGCACCATGCGCTCGAGGTACGGGCCGTAACGGCCGACGCGCACATGAATTTCGCGACCCTCGGAGTCGTCGAACAGGCGGATCGAGTTGATGGTGCGCGCATCGATGTCTTCGAGGTTCTGGCCCACCATCTTCTTCAGGCCACCCGAACGCGCCACCGAGCCCTCGGCACCGGTGTCGCCGCCGAAGTAGAAGCTCTGCAACCAATCTCCGCGTCGCTCACGGCCTCCCGCGATCGCGTCGAGATCGTCTTCCATGCCTGCCGTGAAATCGAAGTCGATGAGCCGCCCGAAGTGCCCCTCCAACAACGCAATCACCGAAAATGCCACCCACGACGGCACCAAGGCACTACCGCGCTTGTAGACGTATCCGCGGTCGAGGATGGTCTTGATGATCGACGAGTACGTCGACGGCCGACCGATGCCCAGTTCCTCGAGCGTCTTGATCAGCGACGCCTCGGTGAATCGCGCGGGCGGATTGGTGGTGTGCCCGTCGGGATCGAGCTGGGTTGCCGTCACCGCTTGACCCGCCACGAGCGCAGGAAGACGCGACTCGGCGTCGTCGGTCTGGCCGCCCGCCTCGTCATCGACACTCTCGACGTACGCCTTGAGGAAGCCGGCGAACGTGATGGTGCGACCCGAAGCAGAGAACGTGCACTCCTCGCCGGTTCCTGCCGTTCCGGTGATGCGCAGGGTCAACGTGGTGCCGCGCAGATCGGCCATCTGCGAGGCCACTGTCCGCTGCCAGATCAACTCGTAGAGGCGGAACTCGTCGGTCTGCAACGCCGAATGCAACTGACCCGGCGTCTGGAACACATCACCCGCGGGGCGGATGGCCTCGTGCGCCTCCTGCGCATTCTTGACCTTGCGGGTGTACTGCCGCGGAGTCGAATGCACGTACTCGGGGCCGTAGAGCTCGGTTGCCTGCGCGCGGGCCGCGGAGACCGCCGACTCCGACAGCGACGTCGAGTCGGTACGCATGTAGGTGATGTAGCCGTTCTCGTACAACCGCTGCGCGACACGCATGGTCCGCTCGGAGCTGAACCGCAGCTTGCGACCGGCCTCCTGCTGCAGCGTCGAGGTCATGAACGGCGGGTACGGCTTACGGGTGTACGGCTTGTCCTCGGCCGACGCGACCGTCAGATCGACGCCCTCGAGAGCCTCGGCGAGGCGTCGAGCACGCGGTTCGTCGAGCACGGTCACCGACTCGGTCTTGAGCTTGCCGTCGGGACCGAAGTCGCGACCGGCGGCGACGCGACTGCCGTCGACATTGACCAGACGAGCACCGAAACTACGCGGCGATGCCTCGGCACCGGCGTCGAGCGTGGCGGAGATGTCCCAGTACTCGGCGCTGCGGAATGCCATCCGCTCGCGCTCACGCTGGACGATGATGCGGGTGGCCACGGACTGCACTCGGCCGGCCGACAGCTTCGGCATGACCTTCTTCCACAGCACCGGACTGACCTCGTAGCCGTAGAGACGGTCGAGAATACGACGGGTCTCCTGGGCATCGACGAGGTCTTGATCGAGGTCGCGGGTGTCGGCAGCGGCAGCGAGGATGGCCGGCTTGGTGATCTCGTGGAACACCATGCGTCGAACCGGGATCTTGGGGTTCAGGGTCTCGAGGAGATGCCAGGCGATGGCCTCACCCTCGCGGTCGGGGTCAGTTGCGAGGTAGAGCTCGTCGGCGTCTTTGAGCAGGCCCTTGAGCTCTGCCACCTTGCCCTTCTTCTCGGGCGAGACGACGTACAGGGCCTCGAAATCGTGATCGACGTCCACTCCGAGACGCGCCCACGGCTCGCCCTTGTACTTGGCGGGAACGTCGGCGGCACCGCGGGGCAGGTCACGAATATGGCCGACTGAGGCCTCGACGACGTAGTTGCTCCCGAGGTACGGAGCAATCTTCTTTGCCTTGGTCGGAGACTCGACGATGACCAGACGACGCGGCTCGGCGGAGCTGTCCCCCGTGCCGTTCTTACGTGCTGCCACCTTGCTGCCGAACCTTCCCTAGTGCGTTTTCACAGGCAGATTTGCCTGCCCCACTACTAACAGACTGACATACCCCGACCAAATACTCGCAGATCAGTCGTAGATCTTCCTACTCGGCGTGCGGCCAAATGGTACGCGCGTCCACGTTGAGCGGAGGCTCGCCGACGTTCTCGGTCAGACGCAGAAGCCGACGTCGACCGGTGATTCTCAGCCCGGGAGCGGAGCCGCGAGTGCCGATCAAGGTCGGCGCGATGCCCGCCCGCATCAACGACTGGGCGAGGACGGAATGCGTGTCCGGTGCGTGCGGGTCGAGTCCGAGAACGTACCGCTCGCCCTCTGCCTCGGGCCGCCCCGACGCGAGCACCCAGGCGCGCAGTTCCCGCGAACCCGGCACCCAACCTGGCGGCACTGCTTTGACAGCACCCTTGGTCCACAGCGACGCCAAGGCCGACAGTTCGGGTACCGACGCGGTACGCACCAGCGGACGATCTTCCTCCGATCGACCCAGCTCTGCCTTCAGACCGCATTGCTCGATGAGCTCGGCGATGGCATCCGCGCGCCATTGCGCGTCGACGACGACAGAAATACGAGCCGAACCCGAGGAGGTGACGACATGGCCGGTGGCAGCCAGCAGCCCGCTGAGATCGGTTACCGCGGGCGGCAACGATTCGGCGGAGAAGAAGGACAGCTGGTTCACAGCAAGGACATTAGGACATCGACGCCCACGCTCACGGCTTTCCGCCCACCTGGGTGGTTCGCAAATGCGTCATCCCCCTTCTGTGATCGCCTCGGCATCGGGACGATCGGTGAAGGGGGATGACGTTTCTCGACTCGAATGAGACGAGGATCAGACTGCGCGAACGCCCGTTGCCTGGGGGCCCTTGGTGCCCTGGCCGACCTCGAACTCCACGCGCTGATTCTCCTCGAGGGTGCGGAATCCGCTGCCCTGGATCTCGGAGTAGTGAACGAAAACGTCAGCGGAGCCGTCTTCTGGTGCGATGAATCCAAAGCCCTTTTCGGCGTTGAACCACTTCACAGTTCCCTGTGCCATGCTTTTCCTTCTCTTTCTAACACCGGATTCGATGGAGCGCACTTTCGATCCATCGGGCCGGTTCCGACCGCTGCACTTGTACGAATCCCCCTCAGGATTCCCCCTGATGGACGAGCTCTTCCAGTACCGCGCCCGCAACATAAGATCCTGCGAAGCGTAGAACGAACACAGAAGCTGCGACCGCGTCAAGTGAACCATGATCTCCGCGTTCGCAACAGTCGAAAGTCGACCCTTTTCGAACAAATCGTCCACCTTGTGGGAACGCACAGGCCCGAACACGCGAATTACCGCCCTCACCAGGGCGCGAAGGAGCCCGGAAGCGCTCGCGATAACATGAGGATCCCAGGTCGCGATCATTCCGTCGGAGGATTGTAGATCGAACGAATGTATGGAGACCTGCAGTGAGCGAGACGCATCCGCACGACCGTGCGGACCTCGCGAGCTACGGGCAGCACTTGCTCAATCGAGTGTTGGCGGGCTCACCCGCGGACGAGAGCCCTCTGACCCACGTCGCCGAGTTGCCCGCGCGCGCCGCACAGCTCACATCCTGGCCGTCGTGGGTCGGCCCGGAAGTGGTGCAGGTGATCAGCTCTCGCGGAATCCGCCGGCCCTGGACGCATCAGGCCCGGGCTGCGACACTCGCCGCCGAAGGCGCTCACGTGGTGCTCTCGACGAGCACCGCGTCGGGAAAATCGCTGGCCTACCAACTTCCCATCCTGACGAGGTTGTCTGCCGACGCCCGTGCCACAGCACTGTATCTGGCTCCCACCAAGGCCCTCGGTGCCGATCAACTGCGCACGACCATCTCGATCACCGACGAGTTACGCGAGCTGTCCGACGAACTGGCCGACGTGTTCCCCAGCGCGTACGACGGTGACACGCCCATCGAGACTCGCCAGTGGGCCCGCGCCAATGCGCGATGGATCTTCACCAACCCCGACATGCTGCATCTCGGCATCCTCGGCTCACACGAGCGATGGTCCCGATTCCTTCGCAACCTTCGCTACGTCGTGGTCGACGAATGTCATTACTATCGCGGCGTTTTCGGCTCCAACGTCGCCCTGGTACTGCGCAGGCTGCGACGCCTCTGCGCCCGCTACGGCGCGTCTCCGGTCTTCGTTCTCGCCAGTGCCACCACCTCGGAGCCGGGCCGGGCGGCAAGTCGGCTCATCGGCGCACCGTGCGAGGAGGTCACCGAGGACGGCTCTCCCCACGGAGCCCGCACCGTCGCACTGTGGGAACCTCCGTTGCTGAAGGAGATCACCGGCGAAAACGGTGCCCCGGTGCGCAAGTCCGCCGGTGCCGAGGCCTCGCGCATCATGGCAGACCTGTTGATCGAAGGAGCCCGAACCCTGGCGTTCGTACGATCCAGACGCGGAGCCGAGGTCACCGCGCTCGGAGCTCAGCGAATTCTCGCCGACGTCGATCCGCAGTTGGTGCGACGCGTCGCCGCCTATCGCGCAGGATATTTGGCCGAGGATCGGCGCAAGCTCGAATCCGATCTGTCCGACGGCACCCTGCTCGGGGTCGCCACCACCAACGCACTCGAGTTGGGTGTGGACATCGCCGGTTTGGACGCGGTGATCGTCGCAGGCTTTCCCGGCACCGTCGCCTCGTTCTGGCAGCAGGGCGGCCGGGCCGGGCGTCGCGGGGAGGGCTCGCTGCTGGTACTGGTGGCGCGCGACGATCCCCTCGACACGTATCTGGTGCACCACCCGGCGGCGCTGTTGGACAAACCCGTCGAGGCGACCGTCACCGATCCCACCAACCCCTACATCCTCGCTCCGCAGTTGCTCTGCGCCGCACTCGAACTGCCGATCACCCTCACCGAGGCCGAGGAACTGAACGCAGAATCGGTACTCGAAGAGCTCGAACTGAAGGGCTACGTGCGCAAGCGTCCGCACGGATGGTTCATCACCCCCGAGGGCCAGCAGCTCTCGCCGCACGGTGCGGTGAACATTCGCGGCGGCACCGGGGAGCAGGTGGCCATCGTCGACGGCGAATCCGGCCGGATGCTCGGCACCGTCGACGGCGGCCGAGCTCCCGCCACCGCCCACCCCGGTGCCGTCCACATACACCAAGGCGAGTCGTTCGTCGTCGACGAGCTCGATCTCGAATCCGGGCTCGCACTGGTGCACGCCGAGCAGCCCGAGTGGAACACCTCGGCACGCGAGATCACCGACATCTCGATCACCGCAGTGCACGAATCCATCGACTACGGCGAGGTACGCGTCGCGCTGGTGCAGGTCGACGTCACCCATCAGGTAGTGGGATATCTGCGACGCCTCCTCTCCGGCGAGGTCCTCGATTCCATCGAGCTGGACATGCCCGCACAGACCCTCGACACCCGGGCCGTCATGTACACCATCACCCCGGAGTTGTTGGAGCACAGCGGTGTTCCGTACGAACAGTTCCCCGGATCGCTGCACGCCGCCGAGCACGCTGCGATCGGATTGCTGCCACTGGTGGCGACGTGCGACCGCTGGGACATCGGCGGAGTGTCCACGGCTCTGCATCCCGATACCGGGCTTCCGACGGTCTTCGTCTACGACGGCTACGACGGCGGAGCAGGATTCGCCGACCGCGGTCACGTGGCCATCGCCGACTGGCTCGCGGCCACCAAAGACGCCATCGTTTCCTGCGAATGCCAGACCGGATGCCCGTCCTGCGTGCAATCGCCGAAATGCGGCAACGGTAACGATCCACTGGACAAAGACGGTGCCGTTCGAGTGTTGACCGCGGTATTGGGGGCCATTACCCGCGAGCACTGAGCCGAGGTTCGGGTATTGCGGTTTCGGTCCGTCGCCGCAAACGCGCGCGCATTCGCCGAACGCGCGCGAACTCGCTCCGGTTTCGGAAAGAATCCGCGCGCACCTGACAAACGCGCGCGCATCTGCCATCGGTGAACCCACCGATGAATACGAGGGTCCTGGCCAATCTCCAGCCACGGGCCCACTCGACTATGACTCCTCCAAAACGGGTGCTGTTCTGACGGCTCATCAGTTCTGACGCTGGTCCAATCGTGAGGACTCGACAACACCTCGGAACGGGCGGAGGTCCACCATGACCGTGATCGATCAGGCAGCGGAGCTGACTCCGGCGATCGCGGAAAAGGTGGGGTGCCATTATTTCCCGCCGCAGGAATACGAGATCGGTCGCGAACAGATTCGCGAGTTCGCTCGATCGGTTCACGACGAGCACCCCGCTCATCGCTTCGAGGCCGCGGCGGCCGAGCTCGGCTACGACACGTTGATCGCTCCGGTGACATTCGTCAGCGTCATCGGCACTCGTCTGTTGCCGGAATTGTTCGAGCATCTTCTGATCGGGTACGCCGTGAGCGACGTGCTGCACACCGACCAGCAGATCCTGCTCAGACGACCGTTGCAGGTCGGCGACCGACTCAGCTCCGATCTGTGTCTCGAATCGTTTCGCCGATCGTCGGGGACCGATGTGATGGTCACCAGCAATACCGTCACCGACCCGGCGGGCATCGACGTCATCATCACCAGAACGACCTTCGTTGCCCGGACGGGTGGACACACCGAACCCGCGATAGCAGCCGCGCTGCACAATCTGATGCGCAGCTAGGGCCGATTTTCACAGCCCGTGCGTCAGGACGGTTCCGTCCGGTCCTGAATGGACAGGGCCGCAGCGGACGACCGGATGTGTTCTTCGGCCGACGTCATTGCGAGATCGGCATCGCCTGCTTCGACGGCGGCCAGAATCTGCCGATGTTCGGCTTTCAAGGTCTCGGCCAACGATTCCCAATCCTCGATCTCCAACAGCGCGGCGAGGATGGGCGCACGCATCGATTCGCGGATCGCGGCGGTGAGCGAGGCAACGAAGTCGTTGCCCGAGGCCTCGGCCAGGGCGATGTGAAAGTTCGTGTCGGCGTCGTTGAAGACCTCGCGGGTGACACCCTGCGCTTCCATGATCTCGACGGCATCTCTGGCCTGGGCAAGCTTGTCCTGATCGGGGGCAATCGCGGCGAGGTGAACGCTGGCCCGCTCGAGCGCCACTCGCGTGCTGACCAAGTCGTCGATCCGAAAGTTGGCCAGCGCCACGTGCAGTCGAAGCAGACGGGTGAGCGCGGGGCGCGGCAGAGCCGCAACGAAGGTGCCCGCTCCCGGACCCGAACCCGGTGACGACCTGAGAATTCCGCTGCTCTCGAGCACGCGTACCGCTTCCCGGACGCCTGCCCGGCTGACATCGAGCTGAGCTGCGAACTCCCGCTCGGGCGGCAGCGGATCCCCGACGCGGAGATCACCGGCCATGATGCGCTCCTCGATGGCGTCGATGACCAGCTCGTGCGCGCGAGCGCGTCGGACCGGCTTCCACGAAAGCGGTTCGTTCTGCACCCGTCCAGCGTCGTCAGCCATATCGACCATCCAACCAGACGTCGGTCTGTGACTTCAGCCTCTTGACCCCATCGAGTGTGACCCATAACATCCTGTGTGTGGTCAGACCTCACAAACTCTAAAGGTCTTGGAATGGAGTAGCTGTGTTCACACCCGATCTCGAACCGCTCGCGGGCAGCATCGGATTGTCCGCGGCGGTGGCGTGCCTGCCACTGTTGACGGTCTTCGTCACGCTGGGCCTGCTCAGATGGAAAGCGCACTTCGCCGGTCTGGCCGGGCTCGTCGTCGCGCTGGCGGTGGCAGTTCTGGCGTACGACATGCCGATGACCCTGGCCGGGCTCTCGGTCACCCAAGGCTTCGCCTTCGGGTTGTTCCCGATCGTGTGGATCGTGATCTGTGCCATCTGGTTGTACGAGTTGACGGTGACGAGCGGACGATTCGACGACCTTCGCCGCATCATCGATTCCATCTCCGACGATCCGCGCATCCAGGCCGTCATCATCGCGTTCGGCTTCGGCGGGCTACTCGAAGCGCTCGCCGGATTCGGGGCTCCCGTCGCCATCACCGGTGTCATGCTCCTGGCGATCGGTTTCGCTCCGATGCGCGCAGCCGTCGTCGTCCTGCTCGCCAACACCGCGCCGGTTGCGTTCGGTGCCATCGGAATTCCGATCCTCACCGCCGGGAACCTGACGGGCATCGACTACCACGAGATCGGCGCGTACGTGGGCCACCAGACCCCGTTCATCGCGCTGTTCGTGCCACTGTTCATCGTGTTCTTGACCGATGGTCGACGCGGCGTCGCCCAGACGTGGCCGGTTGCCCTGGCCGTCGGCGTCGTCTTCGCCGTCGCGCAATGGGTCAGCGCAACCTGGATCTCGGTCGAGCTGACAGACATCATCGCCTCGCTGGCGGGCATCGCCACAGCCGTCGTCGTTCTACGGTTCTGCAAGCCGACCGGATCCGATGCGGCCCGCGAACGCATCCTCCTCGCCCGAGATGCCGACGTCGATTCCGGAAACTCCGGCACTGCCCCGATCACCCCTGCACCGGTCTCCACCCGCACCGCCGAGGCCGCGCCCCTGACGACGCAACGGGTACTGCTTGCACTGTTTCCCTACCTGCTCGTCATCGCGGTGTTCTCCGTGGCCAAGCTGTGGGCACCGGTCACCGGATTCCTCGCCTCGACCGACATCGCCGTACCGTGGCCCGGTCTCGACGGCAACATCCTCACCGCCGCCGGCTCCCCCGCCACCACCACCATCTACAAGTTCACCTGGCTCTCGACGCCGGGAACACTGCTCCTGATCTGCGGGGTCATCGTGGCCGCCGTCTACCGCGTCAGCGCTCCCGACGCCGCCCGGCTGTTCGCAAGCACCCTGATCAAACTCCGATTCTCCGCACTCACGGTCGGCGCGGTGCTGGCGCTCGCCTACGTGATGAACCAGTCGGGGCAGACCATCACCATCGGGACCTGGATTGCCGGCACCGGCGCATTCTTCGCCTACCTCTCCCCGATTCTCGGGTGGCTGGGAACCGCGGTCACCGGTTCGGATACCAGCGCGAACGCCCTGTTCGCAACGCTGCAGCAAACTGCGGCGATCAACGCCGGTATCGACCCCACCCTGCTGGTCGCCGCAAACACCTCGGGTGGTGTGGTGGGAAAGATGATCAGCCCACAGAATCTCGCCATTGCCGCGACCGCGGTGGGGTTGGTCGGGCGGGAGTCCGAGATATTCCGAAAAGTCATCTGGTGGAGCCTCGGCCTACTGCTTGCCATCTGCCTCCTGGTCGGGCTCCAGAGTTCGGTACTGGCTTGGATGCTCCCCTGACCCGTCGTCGCCACCGACCGCAACACTGCACAGAATCGAGACCATCACATGCCCATCACCCGGCAGATGCCCAAAGCTACCGACCTGCGCGAGGTCCTCTCGTTCAAGAAACCAGATCTGAACCTGCGTCGCCGACGCCTCGACGCCGCACTCACCATCGACGATCTCCGCACCATCGCCCGTCGTCGTACCCCGCGCGCGGCATTCGACTACACCGACGGCGCCGCCGACGCCGAGATCTCACTGTCGAGAGCTCGCCAGGCCTTCCGTGACGTCGAGTTCCACCCCTCGATCCTGCGGGACGTCTCCCACGTCGACACGTCGACGACGGTGTTCGGCGGGCCGTCGGCGCTCCCGTTCGGCATCGCACCGACGGGCTTCACTCGTCTGATGCAGACCGAAGGTGAGTACGCCGGTTCCGCCTCGGCCGGAGCTGCCGGTATCCCGTTCTGCCTCTCGACTCTGGGCACCACGTCGATCGAGGACGTCAAGGCCACCAATCCGACCGGACGAAACTGGTTCCAGCTCTACGTCATGCGAGACCGCGACATCTCGTTCGGGCTGGTCGAACGCGCTGCCAAGGCAGGCTTCGACACCCTCCTGTTCACCGTCGACACGCCGGTAGCCGGGGCACGCCTGCGCGACAAGCGCAACGGATTCTCCATCCCGCCGCAGTTGACCGCGTCGACGATCGCCAACGCCATTCCGCGTCCGTGGTGGTGGTGGGATTTCCTCACCACCGCGAAGCTCGAGTTCGCATCGCTCTCCTCCACCGGCGGCACCGTCGGAGAGCTGCTCAATTCAGCGATGGATCCGTCCATCTCGTTCGAGGATCTCGACGTCATCCGCGAAATCTGGCCCGGCAAGCTGGTCGTCAAAGGTGTTCAGTCGGTGGCCGATTCGGCCCGTCTCGCCGAACTGGGAGTCGACGGCATCATTCTGTCGAACCACGGGGGCCGACAACTCGATCGGGCACCCATTCCTTTTCATCTGCTGCCTCAGGTCGTCCGCGAAGTCGGCTCCGAGTTCGAGGTAGCCGTCGACACCGGCATCATGCACGGTGCCGATATCGTCGCCTCCATCGCAATGGGTGCATCGTTCACGCTCGTCGGCCGGGCGTACCTGTACGGCCTGATGGCCGGGGGCCGCGCCGGCGTCGACCGCATGATCGACATCCTGCGCGAGGAAATCGTCCGCACCATGCAACTGCTGCAGGTCAATTCACTCTCGGAGCTCACCCCGGAGCACGTCACCCAACTCACTCGATTCGCCCCTCTGCAGTCCGGGGCCCGCACCTTCACGCCACGCTGACCGTTCCCGACGGGCCGGGTTTCGGGGCCGGTTTCGGGGCCGGTTTCGGCGCAAACGCGCGCGCGTTCGCTGAACGCGCGCGGATTCGCCAGCAGAACGGAGCAATTCCACGCGCACCTGACGGAGACGAGCACCCACCGCCGACCCGACGTGCATCACCATCACGACGACCGCAATCAACGCCGACATCGCAAGCGCCGCCAACACCGTCGCCCCGCCCTCGTCATCACCCATGCCTGATTTCATTCCACTGCAACCGGTTCCGCAGCAGCAACCGCCTCCGCCGACAATCTCAACCCCGGCAGCGGACTGTCCACCTCCACCCGCGCGACAAAGAACTCTCCATCCTCGGTGACAGTGACCCGCGCACCGTCCGGAGCAACCCTCTCCCCCACCGACACAGCCCGGGCCACATCCCCTCTCGCCGCCAACCGAGCAGCCTCCCTGGCCGCATCGACACACCCGATGTGCATCGTCACCGACACGATCGCCCCGATACACACCACGATCACCGCGACGATGGACGCGATCGCGAACGCCGCCTCCACCGTCACGGCCCCGTCCTCATCACCCAAGATCAGACGGCGGTGTTCAGCGCTCGATCGATGATTCCCGTCAACGCCGACACGATGCTGTCGCCGGTCACCACCGTGTACAGCACGGCCCCGAACGCGGCAGCCGCGATGGTGCCGATCGCATACTCCGCGGTGGACATGCCATCGTCCTCCACGCCGAACAGCACGATTCGAGTCTTCAACTCCTGCAGTGCGTTCTCGATCATCTCGATTCCCCTCCTTGTTCTCCGACGCGGCATCTCCGCACCGGACACTCGAGTGCGCGTCGGTCACAGCAGACCGCCGCCCAGTACGTTGCCCGCCAGTCCGATCACCACGGGGATGATGCCGAGACAGATGAAGGCAGGCAGAAAGCACAGTCCCAACGGACCACTGATCAGCACACCGGCACGCTCGGCAGCAGCCGCCGAGGCATCCTCGGCGCGGGTTCGTTGTGTCGCAGCAAGTTCCGTCATCGCCGACGCCATCGACGAGCCCGCCCGTGCAGATCGGCGTGCCATTCGCGCCAGCGCTTCGGTTTCCGGATCGTCCGCGACGGACTCCCATGCGGTCTCGGCATCGGCCCCGAGTTCGAGCAGATCGGCTGCCTTGCGCAGCGCGATGCCGAAGGAAGCAGGAGCGGATCGAGCTGCTGCTGCGGCGGCGGTCGCGATCGGCAGCCCTGATCGTAGGCATGCTGCGAGTAGATCGAAGGTCGTGGCCACCGCCAGTGGATCCGGAGGGGCGTCCTCGACGGCGTCGGTCTCGGCCCCGCCGGCGTTCGCGGGCCGACGCAGCCCGTTACCGACCGTCGGCGCAGCGATCAGGGCCGTGGCCAGACACAGCACGGTCACCCACGTCACGTCGTCACCTTGCCGGTGATCGCGTCGGTCCACAGCAATCCGGCGCAGCCGAGTGTGGTTCCGATACACAGCAGAATCCCGCCCATTCCGCCGCCGAGCAGAATCCCCAGCGGTTCGGCCCCCATCAACTGTCCGAGCGCAACTCCCAGGATCGGCAAACCCGCCAGCACCAGGGCGGTAGCGCGGGCCCCCGCCAGCGATGCCTCTGTTCGCTCTCGAAACCGTCTGCGTCCCAGCATGTCCGCACGTACGGCATCGAGCAGCTCGGCAAGCGCCAGGCCGTGTTCGTCGGCAACCCGCCATGCGGCGGCCAACCGGTGCAGCTCCGCGTTCAGTAGCGGATCGGCTGCGACAATCCCGTCGGCGGGGCTACCGCCGAGCCGCGAGCGCGAGGCTGCGCCGCGCAATGCCACCGACGCGATTCCGCCGCACTCGTCCGCTGCCACCGCACTGGCCGTCGCGGGATGCGCTCCGACGCGCAGCTCACCGATGACCACCTCGACTCCGGTTGCCAGCCAGTTCGATTCGGCGACATGTCGGTCGCGTTCGAGTCGCCGCTTGTACCGGTGCCATCCGGTGCCGCCCGCCACCGCTGCGGCCCCGACGGCCCACAAGCCGCCGAACCACAAGACCGTCACTGCGGCAACCGACGCCGCACCGGCCGGGATAACCCATGCCGGCCAGGTCCGGACTCTGCGTACAGGGGCGGGAAAGACACGTGAAACACTGGGCCACAACACTGTTGCTGCAGCCAGAACGACCAGCGCTGCGGTCATCGGTTGTCACCGCAGCGGCGGTTCAACAGCTCGCGCAACCGATGAGCACCCTGCGTGGCCTGGGCATCGACGGACCAGGCCGCCGCGATATGCACTCGCCCGCCCGGATCGACGTCGACCACTCCGATCTCGCGCAGCCGACGCGTACCGTCGGAGCTGCGGTGAACGTGCAGCACCACCTGCACCGCCGCCGCGAGCTGACTGTGCAGGGCGTCTCGGCCCATCCCGCCCAACGCTGCCAGAGCCTCCAGCCGGGCTGGCACCTCGGCCGGCGAGTTCGCGTGGACCGTGCCTGCTCCCCCGTCGTGACCGGTGTTGAGTGCTGTCATCAGGTCGATCACCTCGGCCCCTCGTACCTCGCCGACCACGAGACGGTCGGGTCGCATCCGCAGTGCCTGACGCACCAGTTGGCGTACCGATACCTCGCCGACCCCTTCGACATTCGGCGCCCGGGCCACCAACCGCACCACATGCGGATGAGCCGGTGCCAACTCGGCAGCGTCCTCGACGCACACGATCCGCTCGGTCGGATCCACCTCGCCCAAGAGCGCGGCAAGGAGTGTGGTCTTACCGGCACCGGTACCGCCGACCACCAGGAAAGCCAAGCGCCCGAGCATGATTCGGCGCAACAGTTCGTAACCGCCATCAGTGACCGCTCCTGATGCACGCAGGGCCGAAAGTCCTTGAGTTGCCGGTCGCAGCACGCGAAGAGACACGCACGTTCCGCCGCTCGCCACCGGTGCCAGCACCGCATGCAGGCGGACTCCGAATGCGCCCTGTCCGACGCCGGGTAGTCGACCGTCGACCCAGGGTTGCGCATCGTCCAGTCGGCGACCGGCCGACAACGCGAGCCGTTGCGCCAGCCTCCGCACGGCGGCCTCGTCCTCGAATCGAATTCCGGTGCGTTCGAGTCCGCGGCCGCGATCGATCCACACCTGGTCCGGCGCGGTGACCAGAACATCGGTCACTCCGGGCTCGGACAGCAGCGACTCGAGCGGTCCGGCTCCGGTGAGTTCGGTCTGCAGAACACGCAGTGCCGCAAGCATATCGGTGTCGCCGATCACCCCTCCCGCCTCGGCCCGGATGGCGGCAGCCACGGTCGCAGGAACCGGAGTGTCGGCAGCCGACGCCAGGCGATCGCGGACGCGGTCGAGTAATTCTGCAGTGACGACTGCGCTCATGCTGCCAACCCTCCGTGCCGCGGTTTCTGCGAGAACGTCTCGAGCACGTCGTTCGCCGCGGCGCGCAACGGTGAACGACGGCCGAGAACGAGTCCACCGCGTTCGAGACGTTCGGCCAATCCTGGTTCGGCACGCATCGACGCCAGCAGGGGCAGCTCGAGCGCGACAGCGATGTCCTCCGCCCTTAGACCACCCGGTGCGGGCCCACGAACCACCAGTCCTACATTGGCGTTTCGGTCAGCCACGTGCGCCGCCACCGCCTCCGCGGAGGTGACCGAGCGTAACTCTGCCGGCAGCATCAGCACGACGAGATCCGCTGCGGCGTACAGGGCATCGGAGATCTCGTCGGGGTGACGCGGTGCGTCGCATACCACCAGATCTCCTGCCGCACGCCCTGCGTCGAGCACAGCCGCCACTGCGGGGGCAGTGAGCCCGGCACCCCGGTCAGCAGATCTGCCCAGCGCCAACACCGACAGACCGCCCCGGGAGGGCAGCGCACCGTGCAGAGCGTCGCCGGATACTCGGCCACCTTCGACAACCAATCCGGACCACCGCAGACCGGGAACGTTCTCCCAGCCGAGCAACAGATCGAGCCCGCTGCCGTACCGGTCGCCCTCCACGAGGATGACGCGCCCGCCCGTGCCACTGGCACTCAGTCCGAGTGCGGCGGCGAGCGTGGACGCTCCCGCACCACCGCGGGCACCCACGACGGCCACGATGCCGCCGTCGCCGGTGACAGACGCGGCAGGCGCGCCGAGTATCCGCACGAGTGTGTCCTCGTCCGAGGGTAGGGAGATCACGTGCTCGGCCCCGAGGGCCGTTGCGGTTCGCCAATCCTCGAGCGTCGGCGGCTCGGCCGTGACCAGAACGACACCTTCGCGTCGCGGAAATCCGGCGGAAAGAGCCGTCTCGGCGGCAGCGAAATCGAGGAGAATATTTCCGTTTCGGTCCCAGATCGAACGCTTCGAGCCGATACCGACCAGTAAGTTCTGCTCCTCCACAACACAATCCGCGGCCGCAGCGATTCGGTAGACCTCGTCGCGGAGGCCGCGAAGGTCGATCGACATCGTCACCGCGGGCCGAGCGCTTCTCTCTCGCGAGTCCGTTTCCATGCGCCAAGCCTGCGTGAGAATCTGCTCGAGAAACGCGCGACTTGGGGAAATGTGGATAGATTCGGGCCTGTGGATGAATAACGGTACCGAAGTACCATTTTTCGACCGACCCCAGAAATGAGGACGACCCTCGCCAGGGGGGGAGGAGGCGAGGGTCGTCTGGTTCAGCCCCGGGGGGTCGGGCTGAACACCGCCCGGGATGAACCGGGCTCATGGAAAATACTACACCCGTGGACGTCCTTGTTTGCAAGTTCAACCGTCCGAGTTTCTCGGCCGAGTTCGGCCGAGTCCGGCAGTGCCGCCACAGGACATCCACCAGTCACCACCGGCCACTATGGTGACAAACGTGACCCAGAGCGCGAGCAATGACGATGCCCCGGCCGGCCGACGCGCAACGCGCGTCGCGGCATTCTTCGACCTCGACAAAACGATCATCGCCAAGTCCAGCACGCTGGCCTTCAGCAAGCCGTTCTTCGACCAAGGTCTCATCAATCGACGCGCGGTGCTCAAGAGCAGCTACGCGCAGTTCCTGTTTCTGCTCTCCGGTGCCGACCACGACCAGATGGAGCGGATGCGGGCGCACATCGCGAGCATGACCGCGGGCTGGGACGTCGAGCAGGTTCGAGCAGTCGTTGCCGAAACTCTGCACGACATCGTGGACCCCCTCGTGTTCGCCGAGGCCGCCGATCTCATTGCCGATCACAAGCTCCGAGGGCACGACGTCGTGATCGTCTCGGCGTCCGGCGACGAGATCGTGCACCCCATCGCGGAGTTACTGGGAGCCGATCACAGCATGGCCACCACGATGGTGACCGTGGACGGCAAGTACATCGGCGAGGTCGAGTTCTACTGCTACGGCGAAGGCAAGGTCGACGCCATGAACTCCCTGGCCGCACAACATGATTACGACCTGGCCTCGAGCTACGCCTACTCGGATTCGATCACCGACGTGCCGATGCTGCGCGCCGTCGGGCACCCTACGGCCGTCAACCCCGATCGCGCGCTCCGCAAGGAAGCCGCAGCCAACGGCTGGCCGATCCTGACCTTCTCCAACCCGGTGTCACTGCGCTCTCGAATTCAGGCACCATCCGGCAAGACCGTAGCGGTCAGTGCCGCAGCAAGTTTCAGTGCGCTTGCTGCAGGCGTGATCACCTACGGACTACTTCGCAGAAAGAGATGAGCCCGTACCTCTTGAAGTAAGGCGCGCCGCGGGGTAGAAATGACGTACGGAAGAACGGAAGGCCAAGAACGAATCGGAAGAGAAGATTCGCTCTCCCGACCCGGATTCCCAGCACGGACACCGGTACCCACGCGGAGCTTGCCACCCAATGGCAGAAGCGCTGTGGGCCTGCGGAATTCGCCAGCGATCAGCAAGAACCCTGCACCGGTTGCAGGGATGACCTCATCACTGCCGCATTCTCGCCGAGGCCACGTGGTACGCCATCACAGCCCACTTATGCACGCTTGGTAACCAGGCGCTCCGTGCTCGAGGGCGGCGAAGCCGACACACGTCGGTATCGCCGCCCTTTTTACGTGCTATTGCGCTGCTTCGGCAATCGAATGTGCTTCTGCCGCACCCGCTTCGAACGCCCCGCAGCACAGGATCACCCAACTCCCGACGCCCGTCGCAGTGCCCTCGGCGAATCCCGCCGCACCATCGCGGTACGCATTCGCCCGGCGCATCCAGCTCACCTCCGGTACCCCGAGGTTGTGCGGATCGAATCCCGAGGATGCTGCAACCAACCTCGACGCGGCCCGCGCCACGACGCCATCGGCCGATCCGAAAGCACGGAGCGTCAGCAGTTCGCCGTGCACCACGGCCGCAAGCACCGGGGCAGGCGCTGAGGTCCCGCCCGTCACCAGTTGAGCGAGCAGGTCCAGTCGCTCGCTCACACCGGCATCGGCGCGGGGACGGCCGAGCGCGGCGGCATTTTCGTCGACGAGATCGGCCGCGGCCAACAGATGAAGCCGCGCGAGGGTTTGCAGCGGTGCCCGCTTCCACGTGGAGATGGTGTTCTGCAGAGCGTCACCGTCCAACGCGGCCGCGACCCGGAGCGCGCCGGCGAGAACGGGATCACCGTCCTCGTCCTCGCGCGGAAAATCCATCGAACCGCCTTCGAGCGCAGAGGACGATCGAGCGGCGCGGACCGCGGCCTCGGCAGCAGTGGCCGGCCAACCACGCCGATTGGCCTTGTGTCGGTGTACCGCGCCCAGAGCGTCACGCGCCCGTTCGGCGGCATCGAGAACTCCAGGCAGGTCCAGCAGCGGGGCGAGGGGGTCCGTCACGACAGACGACGGTACCCCCTCCCCTACTCGGCGTTCCCGCCTACTTCGATCCGGCCGCCAACAGCTCGGCGCGCGCCTGACGACGCTTGGCCTGTTCGGCGGGATCGGGCACCGGGACAGCCGCGAGCAACCGCTTGGTGTACTCGTTGGTAGGACGACGGAGAATCTGATCCGTCGTACCGAACTCCGCCAACTTGCCCTTGTTCAGCACCGCGATGCGCTTGGCCAGTACTTCCACCACCGCGAGGTCGTGACTGATGAACAGGCATGCGAACCCGTACTCGTGCTGGAGTTCCTTGAACAGGTCGAGCACCTTCGCCTGCACCGACACATCCAGCGCGGACGTCGGCTCGTCGGCCACCAGCAGCGTCGGCTCCAGAGCCAGAGCCCGGGCGATACCGACGCGCTGACGCTGTCCACCGGAGAGCTGATGGGGATAACGATTACGCATGGTCCGCGACAGGTGAACGCGGTCGAGCAGTTCCTCGACCTTTCGATTCCGTTCGGCAGCATTGTGCTCGGTGTGCAGCAGCATCGGCTCGGCAATCGACTGTCCGATCGGCCAACGCGGATTCAGCGACGAGCCCGGATCCTGGAACACGATGCCGACCTTGCTTCGCACCGAACGCAGTTCGCGATTGGACATGTTCGTGATGTCGACGCCTGCGATCGACAACGATCCGCCGGTGAGCTTGTTCAGCCCCACCACCGCCTTGCCGATCGTGGACTTACCCGAGCCGGACTCACCGACGAGCCCGACCACCTCACCCATCTCGATATCGAGGCTGACCCCGTCGACGGCCCGGAACACGGTGCGACCCGGGTACTCGATGACACCGTCGACGATGCTCAGTGCGCGAGTTTCCTCGACGGCACTCGGCTCGGCGATCTCTCCGGCGGCCACGGCCTCGATGCTGCTGCCCAGGTGCGGAACCGACGAGAGCAACTGCTGCGTGTACGGATGCGACGCGTTCTTGAAGATGGTGGGTGCGGCGTCGGTTTCGACTATGACGCCGTCCTTCATCACCGCGATGCGATCGGCCATGTCGGCCACCACACCCATGTCGTGGGTGATCAGCACGATCGAGGCGTCGGCCCGGTTGCGCAGGTCACGCATCAGGTCGAGAATCTCGGCCTGCACCGTGACGTCCAACGCTGTGGTCGGCTCGTCCGCGATGAGCAGCGCCGGATCCGAGGACAGTGCCTGCGCGATCATGGCGCGCTGACGCTGACCACCGGAGAGCTGGTGAGGGTAGAAGTTCACCCGAGTCTGCGGATCCGGCATCTCGACGAGCTTGAGAAGCTCGACCGCTCGGGCTTTTGCTTCCTTCTTCGACAGCGAGGTGTGCGCCCGGATGGCCTCGGTGATCTGCCATCCGATCGAGTACACCGGGTTGAGCGCCGTCATGGGCTCCTGGAAGATCACCGCGACGTTCTTGCCGCGGATGGGTGCGAGCTGCTTCTCGGGCAACCCGACCAGTTCTTTCTCCCCGAGCATGATGCTGCCCGACACTCGCGAATTATCGGCGAGCAGGCCCGGGATGGCCATGGCCGTCGTCGACTTGCCCGATCCGGACTCACCGACGACCGCCAGCACCTCGCCGGAGCCGACCGTGAACGAGACGGTGTCGACGGCCTTGCGCCATACTTTCTCGACCTCGAACTCGACCGTCAGGTCCGTGACGCGCAGGATGGCGTCCTTCTCAATAGCCATGTCAGTTCCGTTTCGGATCGAGTGCGTCACGGAGTGCATCGCCGAGCATGATGAACGCGAGCACCGTGACGGAGAGGAACGCAGCCGGGAACAGCACCAGGTGCGGCGATGTCAGAAACACGTTCTGGCCGAGGTTGATCTGCAGACCCCATGAGATCTCGGGGGCTTGCAATCCGATTCCGAGGAACGTCAGCGTCGCCTCGGCGGCGATGAACGTTCCCACCGAGATGGTGGCGTAGATGACCACCGGAGCCAGGGCATTGGGCAGGATGTGTCGCACCAGAATTCGGTAGGTCGACGCCCCCAGTGCCTGTGCAGCCTGGACGTACTCGCTGTTCTTGATCGCGATGACACTCGATCGCACCAGACGCATCGCCGTCATCCAGCCGAAGGCGACCAGGGCCAGCGACACGGTGAAGATGGTGCGCTGGGCGGTGACGGTGAGCAGGATCAGGGCACCGAGCAGTAGCGGAATTCCGAAGAACACGTCGGTGAACCGAGCCAGGAAGCTGTCGATGATTCCACCGAAATAGCCTGCCAGAGCGCCGATCAGGACGCCGATGATCAGCACGCCGATCACCGACAGCACGCCGATCGACAACGAGATGCGCGCTCCGTAGATGACGTTGGCGTAGTAGTCGCAGCCCTGGACGTCCGTACCGAACCAGTGTTGTGCGCTGGGGCTCAGCCGCGAATCCGACAGCGAGCACACTCGAGGATCTATCCCGCGGGCGAACAGCTGTGGGAATACGGCCATGACCAACAGCACCGTCAACAGGAAGGTTCCGATGATGAAGAACGGGCTCTTGCGCAGGAACTTCCACGCGTTGCCCCAGAGGCTGGCCTGGCCGACCAGATCGCCGGACTCGCCGGTGACGACCTCCCCGGGCTCGCCCTCTTCGATGGCGTGCTGAGCTGCACTCGAATCTTCTTTATTCATAGCGAATCCTTGGATCGAGAACCGCGTAGAGAACGTCCACCACGAGGTTGAAGAAGATATAGAAGAACACGAAGAGCGTCACGATGCCGACGACGACGGCGCCTTCCTGACGAGCGAGACCGTCGTAGATGGCGCGGCCGAGCCCGGGCAGGTTGAACACCGTTTCGGTCACGATTGCGCCGCCCAGAAGTCCGCCGACGTCGGCACCGATGAAGGTGACGACGGGAATCAGTGAATTGCGCAATGCATGCCGAACGATGATGCGCCTGTTGCTGATTCCCTTCGACTTCGCTGTGCGGATGTAGTCCGCGGCCATCGATTCGGCCACCGAGGTACGCGTCAGACGAGCGACGTATGCCATCGACAGCGACGCGAGCACCAGGCCGGGAAGCAAGTAACTCGACCACCCGTTGTTGATGCCCGAGATCGGGAAGATGCCGAGCTTGAGCCCGAGAGTGAACTGCGCGAGGAAACCGAGCACGAAGACGGGCACCGAGACCAGGAGCGTGGTGGAGATCAGCACCAGGTTGTCGAAGAACGATCCCCGCTTGAGCGCAGCGAGCACGCCTGCGGCGATGCCGATGACGGTCTCGATGACGACGGCCACGATGGTCAACCGCACGGTCACCGGGAGCGTCCGCTCGATGGTGTCCAGGACGGGCCGCCCCGAGAAGTCGGTTCCGAAGTTGCCTTGGAAGAATCCGGCGATGTATTTGAAGTACTGAACGAACAGATTGTCGTCGAGGTTGAACTCGGCTCGCAGCTGGGCGACGACACCTGGTGCGAGGGGGCGATCTCCGGCGAGGGCGCGGATGGGATCACCCGGTAGCGCGTAGACCATCGCGAAGATCAAGAACGAGGAGCCGATCAGGACGGGAATCGTCAGCAGTAATCGGCGAGTGATGTAGCGACCCACGGTGTGTCTTCTCCTTGAACAAGGGACGAACCTGCACCCCGGGTCTTGCCGGCGCAGGTCGGTGTGGGACCGATTCGACCCACGGTTGAACGAGACCCGGCGGGTGGCAACCGATCTGCTCGGCTGCCACCCACTGGGTGTGTCGTCAGTTGACTACGACATCCTCGAGGACGATGTTTCCTCGGTTGTCGATCTTGACGTCGGAGACGCGGTCGGACCACACGGCCTGATTCAGACCGTAGAACAGCGGGGTGGCGGGCATCTGGTCGATCAGGATGTCCTCCGCACGCTGGTAGTCCTCGGTGGCACCGTCGATGTCCTCGGCGTTGTTGCCCTCGGTCAGCGCGTTGTCGAACGCCGGGTCACTGAAGAAGGTGGCGTTGCTGCCTGCCGGCGGCAGGGCCGAGGTCGAGTACAGCGGGCTGAGGAAGTTGTAGATCGACGGGTAGTCCATGATCCAACCCGAGCGGAACGGGCCGGTCATACCCTTGGCGTCCTGCAGCGGTAGGTACTGCGCGAACTGGAGGTCGCCGCGCAGTGCGTAGTTCACACCCAGGTTCTCACGAATCTGGTTGCCCACAGCGGTCATCCACGAATCGTGGCCGGCTCCGGCGTTGAACCACAGATCGACCGGCTGGCTGCGATCGAATCCGGCCTCGTCGAGCAGACGGTTGGCCTCGTCCGGGTTGAGCTCGCAGTTGGCACCGCAGGCATTCGCGCGGTAACCGTCGACGACGGGAGATGCGAACGAGTCGGCGGGGGTGCGGGTATCGGTGAAGATCGCGGTCGCGATGGCCTGGCGGTCGATGGCCATCGAGAATGCCTTGCGCACGTTCGGATCCTGGAAACGCGGATCATAGGTGGGGAAGCCGAGCGAGGTGATGTCGGGGCGAGCGCGCTCGCCGTAACGGTCACCGAACGTACTGCGTGCGGTGGCCCATGCATCCTCGGGCAGATCGAGCATGACGTCGAGTCCGCCGCCCTGAACATCGTTGTAGCCGGTGCTCACCTCGGTGTAGACCTTGAAGTTGACGCCTGCGGACTGGGCGGGGTTGTCGCCTGCGTAGTCGTCGTACTTGGTGACGGTGAAGCCCTGCCCCGGAACGAAGTCCGAGTCGGCCTTGAACGGGCCGTTACCGATCGGGCGGGCACCGAAGCCCGTCGGGTCGTTGTAGAACGCCTCCGGCAGCGGGTCGAACGCGGTGTAACCGAGCGTCAGCGGGAAGATCGCGAACGGTCCGGTGAGCTTGACGGTGAAGGTCGTGTCGTCGACGACGTTGAGACCGCTCAGTTCGGTTGCGACGGGCTCGGCGGTGTCGCTGCCCTGCAGATCTGCATAGCCTTCGATGTTCTCGAAGAAGTAGGACGCACCGAATGCGTTGGTGCTCAACGCATTGTAGCTCCACGCCTTGGTGTAGGACTCGGCCGTGACCGGAGTGCCGTCGTGGAACGTCCAGCCGTCCTTGAGCTTGATGGTCCACATGGTGTTGTCGTCGGATTCGACTGACTCGGCGACGCCGTTGTACTCGACACTGTTGTCATCGTCGTTGAACGTGACCAGCGGAGTGAAGAGGGCCTCGAGGACCTGACTGCCTTCGCTCTCGGTGGTGTTTCCGGGAACCAGCGGGTTCTCGGGCTCGCCGATGTAAATGCTGTAGATCCCGTCGGCACTGCCGCCGGAGCCCGAGCCCCCACCGCCACAGGCGGCGAGCAGGCTCGCACTCATCAGCACAGCCGTGGTGACGACCGCGGCACGTTTGATACGCAAGAAAATCCTCCATCCAGATGTGAACACGGGGTCATCCGTGCTCAGTCCCTCGGGCGCGACGCCCGGGGATTCATGGGCGACCGCAAACCACGACGCAGGTATGCCGTGGGAACGATCCAATAGAAGAGGACTTTAGACACATCCTGATACGAACATGTGAACTCCCCCAGATTTGCCTGATCGGCGGGTGGCTACGACACACGTTCGAAACGTTTCGGCAAGTCGATTTCTCACAGTTCGGACTCGGACGCGACCGACCCCGCTCACCGGCCGCACGATTTACCGTCCATCGCGCAGAAACGACCGATCACCGCAGATCAGGGGGTTGCAGCCGAGTGCAACGGTGCGATCGCGATCACATGTGACTACCCTCACCCATGGCTCGAAAGCGGCATCGAAGCGTCGTTTCACGGGTCAAACGCATCGGACGAAAGAGAGCTATTCGAGATGACGACCAGTACCTCCGGAACAGACGAGACCGCGGTTGCCTCCTACGCACCCTCGGCCGAGTTCTCGGCACAGGCCAACGCCGGAGCCGAACTCTACGCCGCCGCGGAGAACGACCGACTCGGCTTCTGGGCCGAGCAAGCACGCCGTCTCCACTGGCACACCCCGTTCACCGAGGTTCTCGACTGGTCCGAGGCCCCCGTCGCCAAGTGGTTCGGCGACGGTGAGCTCAACGTCGCCTACAACTGCGTCGACCGCCACGTGCTCGACGGGCACGGCGACCAGGTGGCCATTCACTGGGAGGGCGAGCCCGGCGACAGCCGCGACGTCACCTACTCCGATCTGCTCGCCGAGGTCAGCCAGGCCGCGAACACCCTGACCGAACTCGGCCTCGTCTCCGGCGACCGGGTCGCGATCTACATGCCGATGATCCCCGAGGCCATCGTCTCGATGCTCGCCTGCGCTCGCCTCGGCCTGACCCACTCGGTCGTCTTCGCCGGCTTCTCGGCCACCGCGCTGCGCTCACGGATCGACGACGCCGAAGCCAAGCTCGTCATCACCACCGACGGCCAGTGGCGACGCGGCAAGCCCGCTCCCATCAAGGACACCGTCGACGAGGCCGTCGACGGTGCCGCCTCGATCGAACACGTCCTCGTCGTCAAACGCACCGACTCCGATGTGGCCTGGACCGACGGACGCGACCTGTGGTGGCACGAGACCGTCGCGAAGGCATCGACAGAGCATGAGGCACAACCCTTCCCTGCCGAGCACCCGCTGTTCATCCTCTACACCTCCGGTACGACGGGTAAGCCGAAGGGCATCATCCACACCTCCGGCGGCTACCTGACGCAGACCTCCTACACCCATCACAACGTCTTCGACCACAAGGCAGGCACCGACGTCTACTGGTGCACCGCCGATATCGGCTGGGTCACCGGACACTCCTACATCGTGTACGGGCCGCTCTCGAACCGCGCCACCCAGGTCGTCTACGAGGGCACCCCCAACTCGCCCGACGAGCATCGGCACTGGAACGTCATCGAGAAGTACAAGGTCTCGATCTACTACACCTCCCCCACCCTCGTGCGCACGTTCATGAAGTGGGGCAAAGAGATTCCCGAGGCACACGATCTGACCTCGATTCGCCTGCTCGGCAGCGTCGGGGAGCCGATCAACCCCGAGGCGTGGCGCTGGTTCCGCGATGTCGTCGGCGGCGGCACCGCACCGATCGTCGACACCTGGTGGCAGACCGAGACCGGTGCGATCATGATCTCCCCACTGCCCGGCGTCACCGCCACCAAACCGGGCTCGGCCATGAGTCCACTGCCCGGTATCTGCGCCAAGATCGTCGACGACGATGCCAAGCCACTGGGCAACGGCGGCAACGGCTACCTCGTCCTCGACGAGCCCTGGCCGTCGATGTTGCGCGGCATCTGGGGCGACATGGACAGGTACAAGGACACGTACTGGTCGCGGTACCCCGAAGAGGGCTGGTACTTCGCCGGCGACGGTGCCAAGTACGACGAGGACGGTGCACTGTGGGTGCTCGGCCGCGTCGACGACGTCATGAACGTCTCGGGCCACCGCATCTCGACCTCCGAGGTGGAGTCGGCGCTGGTGGGTCACAACGGCGTCGCCGAAGCCGCCGTCGTCGGTGCGACCGACGAGACCACCGGACAGGGCATCGTGGCGTTCGTCATCCTGCGCGCCGGCGTGGAGAACACCGGCGACGACCTGATCAAGGAGCTCAAAGCTCAGGTGTCGAAGGAGATTTCACCGATCGCCCGTCCTCGCGAGATCTCCATCGTGCCCGAGCTTCCGAAAACGCGGTCCGGCAAGATCATGCGACGCCTGCTCCGTGACGTGGCCGAGGGTCGCGATCTGGGTGACACCTCCACCCTCGTCGATCCGAAGGTGTTCGAGGCAATCGCAAAGGGCCGGTAGACGCTCGCGGCCGCTCCGCCGTCGGCGGAGCGGCTCGATATCGTCACGCGGTGAGCGCAGGTGCTTCGGTCAGATCGAAGACCGTGTAATCGCCGACGGTCTGGGGCGTGAACCTCGCGGTCACCCAGTCGCCGATCGACGAAGACCGGGTCCTGCCCGCGCCTGCGACGAAGTAGTGGATCTTCCCGGCTGCCACATCGGCCTCGAATTGATCGAGGGTGGGTGACGGATCGGTTCCGGAAAACCCGCCCACCGGCATCACCGGGTCCTCGGTGGCGAGTTGTAGGCCCGCAGCGGCGTTGGAGCCGATCGTCGCCGCCACCCAGGTGTAGTGGGGTGCATCGGCCTCCAGCATGCCGATCAGCGCGGCATCGGGCGGCGACTGAGAGCCGAATTGCGGGGATCGACCGGCACTTTCATCGCCTCGTCCAGTTCGATACGCGGAGTGATCGGATGCAATGGCAGGGCCGGCGGACGGACCGCCGCCGGTGTGCGGCGTGACGACGGTATCTGCGACGTAAGCAATCGGCCCGGCCAAGGCAACCGCGATTGCCGCAGCCCCCAGTGCAATCGAGACGGTTCGGGAACGAAAGAACAGCAGGGCGAGTGCCACCGCGATCCCGCCGCCCAGCACCACCCACCGAAGCCACGGCAGGAACTCGGGGGTACGGGCGAGAAAGACGAACGACGTTGCCGTGGTGACCACCGAGGACAGCACCAGAACCGCACGCCAGGAGAACTTTTCGCGCCTCCACAGCTCGCTGCCCGCGGACCCGAGGACAGCGGCGATCGGCGGAGCCAGGACGATCGTGTAGTACGGGTGGAAGGTGCCGGACATGAAGCTGAACACCACCGAACATCCGATGAGCCAGACAGCCCACATCACGTACCACGCCCGTCGAAAGTCCCGTCGAGGCGCTCTGCCCCGCAACACGATTCCCGCAACGAGGAGTACCAGCGCGGCGGGAATCAGCCAGGAGATCTGACCGCCCTGGGCAGCGGCGAACAACCGGGTGATGCCGGTTTGCGGGGCGTGCCCGACCCCGCCGAAACCGCCCGTCTGGGCCGCGGCGGTGCTGCTCGGGTGCTCGTTCCCGGTCAACCTGCCCAGGCCGTTGTAGCCGAACGTCAGGTCGAGAATGCTGTCGGTCTTCGATCCGCCGACCCAGGGTCGATCTGCCGCGGGAACGAGCTGCACGAGCGCCACCCACCACCCGGCGGATACGAGTACGGCACCGCCGGCAGCCAGCAGCTGCAGTAGTCGAATTCCGAGTTTCGGCGGCCCGAATGCCCCGTAGGCCACAGCCAGCGCGGGAACGACGAGGAACGCCTGCAGCTGCTTGGTCAGGAAACCGAGCCCGATCACCACCCCGGTCAGCACCAGCCAGCGAGTTCGACCGTCTTCGAGACCCCGCAGTAGTGCCCAGGCCGCACCCAACAGCGCGAGGGTGAGCAACGCGTCGGGATTGTCGTAGCGAAACATCAGCGCGAAGGTCGGCGTCGTCGCCAGGACGAGGCCTGCGATCAGCCCGGCCCCGTATCCGAATCGGCGCGCGACGATCGCGTACATGATGCCCACGCTCAACACGGCCATCAGCACCTGCGGTAGCAGCAGCGACCACGGGTTCAGACCGAAGGCCCGGACCGAGAGTTCCATCACCCACAACGACGCTGGGGGCTTGTCCACGGTGATCGAGTTTCCGGCGTCGGACGAACCGAAGACGAACGCCTTCCAGCTGACCGAGCCGGCCTGGACGGCCGCTGCGTAGAAGGAGTTACCCCAGTGCTCGCGGCTGAGGTCCACGGCGTAGGCCGCTGCTGTTCCGACGAGTAGGGCGACCAGAGTGGGCATTGCCCACCGCGGGCGGGCGATGTCGTGTTCGAGGACGGTCACAAGCGATCACTGTGGCCCTCGACGCTGAGGGTTCGCTCCGGGCTTCCTGGCAATCGCCCGTCAATGTCCCCGCCGGCCGCTCTACACGTTGTCGAGCGACTGGTCGCGGGTTTCCCTCATGATGATGAGCGAGATCAAGGTCAACGAGGCCGCGATGGCCAGATAGACACCCACCCAGCCGACGCCGTAGCTGCTCACCAGCCAGGTGGCGATGAACGGGGCCACTGCCGCACCGAGGATCGACGCGGTGTTGTACGAGATTCCCGAGCCGGTGTAGCGAACGTTCGTCGGAAACAGTTCGGGCAGAACGGCACTCATCGGACCGAAGGTCAGGCCCATCAAACCGAGGCCGACGCACATGAAGACCAACATCTTGCCTGCGGACGCGGACGCCGGATCGGCGAACCAGTGGAACGACAGGCCGAACAGCACGATCACCGCGGTGATGACGATGAGCGTGGGGCGGCGTCCGTACTTGTCCGCGAGCAGCCCGGCGACCGGGATCAACGCTGCGAAGAACAGCACCGCGATCAGCTGCAGCTCCAGGAAGTCGGTGTACGCGATGGCCAGCTTGGGGCCGTTGACATCGGAGACCTTGCCGGTGCCGTAGCTGACCACCCACGTGGTCATGATGTAGAAGAGTGTGTACGTGGCGAGCATGACGAACGTACCGATGATCAGCTGACGCCAGCTGGACTTGAACACCTGAGCCAGCGGAGCCTTGACCTTCTGCCCGCGCTCGACGGCCAGCTTGAACACCGGCGTCTCCTCCAGCTTGAGCCGGACGTAGAGCCCGATGATCACCATGATCGCGCTGAGCAGGAAGGGAATTCGCCAGCCCCACGTGAGGAACGCGTGATCGGTGCCGGAGTTGGCCGAGTCGTATCCGGTGGCGATGACGATCAACAGGAAGATGCCGTTGGCGAAGAAGAAGCCGATGGGTGCGCCCAGCTGCGGGTACATCGCCGCCCAGGCGCGCTTTCCGGGTTTGGCGGTTTCGGTGGCCAGCAATGCCGCACCACTCCACTCGCCGCCGAGGCCGACACCCTGGGTGAAGCGCATGATCGCCAACAGCGCCGGGGCCCACAGACCCACCGCGGCGTACGTCGGCAACAGGCCGATCGCGAACGTCGCGACGCCCATCGTCAACAGTGACCCGACGAGGGTCGCCTTGCGTCCGATGCGATCGCCGAAGTGCCCGAAGAGAACCGACCCGATGGGGCGGGCGATGAAGGCCAGACCGAACGTCGCGAACGAGGCCAGCAGCGCGGTGGTGTCGTTTCCTGCCGGAAAGAACAGGCGCGGGAAGACGAGCACTGCGGCGGTGGCGTAGATGTAGAAGTCGAAGAACTCGATGGACGTGCCGACCATCGACGCGATCACGATGCGTGAACGCGGCACCTGCGGTGCGGGAATTGCGCCATCGGCGGTGACGGCGTGTGCTGAACTCACGGATGCTCCTGAAGGGGGAAGTTCCCTGCAAATTACCTGATGAACACCTGAGAATTTCACGGCCCGGTTTCGTTTGTCGCCGGTCGTACCCGATTCTCGCTGTTTGCCCGGTGCGGCGCGGTGGTACGCGGCTCTGGGGCCGAGCGTCGCTCGCCCATCGCGGAGCAGTTAACCTGCTACGTAGGCACTACTGTCGATACGATCCGATCAACACCGAGCAGAGCGATTACAAGGGGCCGAGAGTTGAGCGTCAGCAATGACAAGGGATACGGAAACGGCGTCCCGAACACGATTTCGTCGATACCTCTGACCGATGTCGATGCCCGCACCCCTGGTAGCGCCAGCATCGGGAACCTCGTCAAGGACGCCACCACACAGGTGTCGACGCTGGTGCGAGCCGAGGTCGCCCTCGCCAAAGCGGAGGTCACCGGAGAGGTCAAGAAGGGACTGCAGGGCAGCGTCTTCTTCATCGCGGCACTGACGGTCCTGTTGTTCAGTACCTTCTTCTTTTTCTTCTTCGCCGCCGAACTGCTCGACGTGTGGCTCTACCGGTGGGCAGCCTTCCTGATCGTGTTCGCGTTCATGGTGTTGGCCGCCGCTCTGTTCGGCTTCCTCGGTTATCGCAGGGTCAAGAAGCTGCGCAAGCCCGAGAAGACCATCGATTCGCTCAAGCAGGCGTCGACGGTGCTGCCGAACCAGCACGATTCCATCCCAGGGGTTCCCGGCTACAAGAAGTAGCCACCCGGCGAATCGAGCAGCATGAATCAGCCCGATCCGTCCACGGTCCGCTACCCGGGACAGTGGATCCATCGCGACATCCACGCCAACGGAATCCGCTTTCACACGGTGGAGGTCGGCGAGCACGCTCCTGACGCACCTCTGGTGATCCTGTTGCACGGTTTCGCCGACTTCTGGTACTCCTGGCGGCACCAAATCCAGGCACTCGCCGGCTCGGGTGTCCGGGCGATCGCGGTGGACCTGCGCGGATACGGCGATTCCGACAAGCCCCCACGCGGTTACGACGGGTGGACCCTTGCCGGCGACATCGTCGGACTCGTCCGTGCTCTCGGCTATCCGCACGCCACGTTCGTCGGGCACGCAGACGGCGGACTGGTCTGCTGGGCCAGTGCCGCGCTGCACCCGCGTCTCGTGCGCTCGATGGTGCTGATCAACGCCCCGCACCCCATTTCCTTGCGGCGCGCAGTACTGAAAGACCCCGCCCAGCGCGCCGCGCTGCTCCCGCACTTCGTGCGATACCAGATTCCGCTACGGCCCGAGCGGCAGTTGACGCGCAACGGCGGTGCCGCAGTGACAGAGCTGATGAGCAGCCGCGCCGGGGCGGCGTGGATGAGTACCGACGACTTCTCGGACACCGCCGCGAAGATGAGCTCGGCCATCCGCATTCCCGGTGCCGCGCACTGCGCGCTCGAATATCAGCGGTGGGCGTTCCGCAGCCAATTCCGTTCCGACGGACGCCGCTTCATGGACGCCGTCGACGTCCGCACCACGATTCCGGTCGCTCAGATCAGCGGCGACCTGGACCCGTACGTGCTGCCGACCACCCTCGATCGGGATCGGCACTGGGCACCGGGGCTGACGCGTCGAACAGTGCCGGACGTGGGGCACTACCCGCACCAGGAAGCGCCCGAGGTGGTGTCCGAGGAGATCCTGCGGGTTGTCCGGGAGAGCTAGCTAGACGATGCAGTCGCCGGTGGTCACCGCGACCGGCGCATCGAAACTCTGTGCCAGTTCTTGCGAGATCTCCGATGCGGTCAACACGAATCCGGTATCGGGGTCGTCGACGGCCGCACCGAACACGACACCGAGCACCTCGCCGGACGAGTTGACCAGTGGTCCACCGGAGTTGCCCTGCCGCACCGATCCGCGCACCGTGTAGACCTCGCGTTGGACGGTTCCGGTGCGGTAGATATCGGGGCCGCTGAGATTGATGACCTCGCGGATACGTGCCGGGCTCGCGGTGTACGGCCCGCCGCCGGGGTAGCCGAGCACGATGGCATCGGTTCCGGAATCGGCCGGAGTCGGGGCGAACGACAACACCGGTGCCTGCAACTGCGAAACCCGAAGCACAGCAATGTCTTCCTCGGGATCGAACAGTACTACCTCGGCGTCGAGCGGTCCGTTGGGTGAATCGACGGTCACCTCGGACGTTCCGGCGACGACGTGCGCGTTGGTCATCACCAGATTCGGTCCGACGACGAAGCCCGAACCTTCGAGCGCCTTCTGGCAGCTGGGAGCGATGCCGTTGATCTTGATGACGCTGGACTGCAGCTGAAGTGGAATGGGGCCTGCGGCGATACCGGAATCGGGAGCCGCGACCTCGGCGACCGGGGTGCGACCGAACGGCCCGATGACCTCCGGCAACCCCGAGGTGTCGAGCAGAGCCGAGAACTCCTTCGGCACCTGCCGCAGCCAATCGGGTGCCACTTCGTCGACCTGGCCCAGCACCGTGGATCCGCGTACCGCACTGGCGACCTCGGGCTGCGAGGAGGAGGTCAGCGGAATGGCGAGCAGCCAGGCAGCGGCGAGAACTGCGACCGCCTGCAGTCCGGCTCCGATCGTGCTGTCGACGGATCTGGCTGCGCGCGAATGGATTCCGCTGCGCAGTGCGCGTCCGAGAACCATTCCGGCGACTTCACCGACGATCACCAGCACCACGATCAACGCGATGCCGACGAACACCCTCGTTCGCGAACCATCGACGTGCTCCAGTACGTGTGGGGCCACCAGAATTCCGGCGACGGCACCGAGCACGACGCCGAGGAACGCCAGCGCCGACGCCACCGCACCCTGCCGCCATCCCGACGTTGCCGCCAGCAGTGCGATGGCGATCACCGCGATATCGACCCATCCTGAACCGGTCACCGATCGAGCCTCGCTCCTACCGCAGTCAAGCTGGCCTCCAGATCGCGTACGTCACCCGTGTCCCACTCGGGCTCCCAGCCAGAAACAGCCAGCAGGCCCGCCAGAATACCGCCCGTGAATCCCCACACGAGCATTCCCTGCGCCGAGAAGGCCGGCCCCTGGTAACCCGAGGGATGTCGAACCTGGAATCGATTGTCGGGATCGAGCAACTCGCGCAACGGAACTCGCACGACCCGCTCGGTCTCACCCGCATCGATGACGCGCACCGGGCTCGGCCGCTCCCAGTACGAGAGCACCGGAACCACATCGAAGCGCGAGGGCGGGATGTAGATCCCGGGCATCGTCGCCAGCGGAACCACACCGGCCGGATCCAGTCCGGTCTCTTCCTCGGCTTCACGCAGCGCCGTTCCGATCGGGCCGTCGTCACCCGGATCGGTGGCACCACCGGGGAACGCAATCTGTCCGCTGTGATCACGCAGCGTCGATGCGCGCTGGGTCAGCAACACATCGGCCTCGGCGGGCAGCCCGCCGGGCGAGGTGGGATCGGCGTCTGCCGGTCCGCCGAACAGCACCAGGACCGCCGCAGTTCGTGAGCGGCCGGACGGCGGGGCCTGACGCTGCAGAACAGGGTTGGCACCGATGGTGTCGGAAAGCCCGCGGGCCCCGCCTGCGACGTCACGCATGGTTACGAGCCATTCGGGAGCGCTCACGACTCGACTCCGAGATTCACGCGCACGGCGTCGGCGATGTCGTCGACGCTACGGAAAGGTTGAGGCAACACCTTGGCGACAGTGCCATCCGCAGATATCAAAACGGAAACGGGCAGCACGTTCGGTGCCCCCACGGCCGCGGCGACGCGGCCACCGCCGTCCTGAACTCCGGGCAGGGTGACGCCGTAGTCGGTGAGCCGAGCCAGAGCGTTGGTCTCGTTGGCGTCGTTGTGCACCGTCATCACGGTCACTGCGTCGCCTGCTCGTTCGGCGTACTGCTGCAGGTACGGCAGCTCTTCTGCGCAGGGTCCGCACCAGTAGGCCCAGATGTTGAGCAATGCGGGACGCCCCGCGAGCGCCTGCCCCAGATCGATGTACGAGCCGTCGCCGATGCACTCGAGCGTGATGCCGGTCAGCGGGCCCGCGTCGTTGCCCTGTGACGTAGGACATGCCGAGAGGCCGGCCTCCTGTCGCAGCGGCGCGAGAGCCTCCGGGGTATCGGCTGCGCGGCGCGCGTCGGTACCGGGCGCACGCTGCCCGAGACCGGGCGCGTCCGACGGTGCGGCAGTGGGAGCGTCGTGGCGGGGCCAGAGCGCATAGACCATCCCGACGACCAGGATCAGAGCGACGAGAGACCAGCGCAGCGCGGCTTTGTTCACGACACGATTCCGGCGAGGGCGAGCAGGTGATCGGTTTCCGGGCCCTTGACCAGTGCGGCAGCGGTGGCCGGATCGGTCGGGCCGGTTCCGAACGACGGGCAGTCCTTGGCGAGGACACACACTCCGCAGGCGGGCGTCCGAGCATGGCAGACGCGTCGCCCGTGAAAGATCACTCGATGGGAGAGCAAGGTCCATTCCTTGCGTTCGATGAGTGCGCCGACGGCGTGCTCGACCTTGACCGGGTCCTCCTCCTCGGTCCATCGCCAGCGCCGCACGAGCCGGCCGAAGTGTGTGTCGACGGTGATGCCGGGTACGTCGAACGCATTGCCGAGCACCACGTTGGCGGTCTTGCGGCCGATGCCGGGAAGGGTGACGAGGTCCTTCAGCGTCGCAGGTACCTCACCGTCGAAATTCTCCAGCAGCTTCTGCCCCAGGCCGATCAGCGATGTGGCCTTGTTGCGATAGAACCCCGTGGTGCGGATGAACTCTTCGAGTTCGGTTCGATCTGCTTCCGCGTAGTCGCGGGCCGTGCGATATCTCACGAACAGTGCAGGGGTCACCATGTTCACGCGCTTATCGGTGCACTGCGCAGACAGGATGGTCGCAACGGCGAGTTCGAGGGGTGTGGTGAAGTCGAGTTCGCAGTACACATGGGGGAAGGCTGTCTCGAGCTTCCGATTCATCCGCCGCGCTCGGCGTATGAGGCCGAGGTGAGTCTCCTCGCGTTTGCGCACGTCGGGGCGTTTCGGAGCTGTCGATTCCACTCCAACACTGTACGGACAAGAATGCGTAACGAACGATGCAGGCACATCGTGCTGTGTTTGTATCGAGACCATTTCGGTGTTTACTGCTGGGTATGCAAGGACTCGCCGTGGTGCTCTTTCCGGTACTACTCATGCTCTTCGCACTCGCCATGGAGCGGGTCGAGTTCCGGCTCAGCAAGCTCGGCGTCCGGGAGCAGGAAGTTCAGGAATTCCTCGACAAGGCGAGCAACTCCGAGGTGGCCACCCTGGCGAACGAAGGCTTCCCGCACGCTCTTGCTCGCTTCAACACCCGCAAGCGACGTCAGACCCCGCCGCGGACGATCGACACCCGCGACGGCATGGTCGACCAACGCGCCAGCTGATCAGGACGTTGTGTGTGTATCGGTCGTGATTTCCATGAATTTCGGGTGAACGCGAACGTACGCGCGAGGGCTCTGGCAACCTGTGGTGGCGTCGATCACTCGGTTTCCACCGACTCGAAGTAGACTCTCCTGAGGTAATTGTTGTGTTTGATCATCGGATCGGCGTCGACGCCTGAATTGCACCCGCAGTTCGGTGAGTGGCACGAACTGTGTACAAACGCTTTCGGTGGTGCGGGTTGCCGCGTCACCGACATCCCAAAAGGAGCGCAAGTGGACGACGTCCTGGCACGGGCCGGCATCTTCCAAGGAGTCGAGCCCTCTGCGGTTGCGGCGCTGACGAAGCAGCTGCAGCCTGTCGATTTCCCTCGTGGACACGTCGTGTTCAACGAGGGTGAGCCCGGAGACCGGCTCTACATCATCGTTTCCGGCAAGATCAAACTCGGACGACGCTCCCCCGACGGCCGCGAGAACCTGCTGACGATCATGGGACCGTCGGACATGTTCGGCGAACTGTCGATCTTCGATCCCGGCCCCCGCACCTCCTCGGCCACCACCGTCACCGAGGTGCGCGCGGTCAGCATGGACCGCGCCGCGCTCAAGGACTGGATCGACCAGCGGCCCGAGATCGCCGAGCAGTTGCTGCGCGTGCTGGCTCGCCGGTTGCGTCGTACCAACAACAACCTTGCCGACCTCATCTTCACCGACGTTCCCGGACGTGTCGCCAAGGCGCTGCTGCAGCTCGCCCAGCGCTTCGGCACCCAGGAAGCGGGATCGCTGCGCGTGACCCACGACCTGACGCAGGAAGAGATCGCTCAGCTCGTCGGTGCCTCTCGCGAAACCGTCAACAAGGCGCTGGCAGACTTCGCGCACCGCGGCTGGCTGCGGCTCGAAGGCAAGTCGGTGTTGATCTCGGACTCCGAGCGTCTGGCCCGCCGAGCTCGCTAGTTGCCTTCTCGAAGGTAGGCCAGCTGCGTTTTGACCGACATCCGCGCAGCAGGCCACATTTTCTTGTCCACGTCCGAATAGACGTGCCGCACGACCTGCATCGGTTTCGCGTTCTCGCCGATCTCGGCCAACGCCGAACGGACCTGGTCCAAACGCTGCTGACGGTGGGCGCGATACCCTCGCGCCACCTCGGCGGCATCGGCAAGCTCCGGACCGTGCCCGGGGAGCACCGTCTTGCCTGCTCCCGCACCTTCCAACCGGTCCAGTGATCCCAGATAGTCCGCAAGCGAGCCGTCTTTCGGGTCGAGCACCGTGGTACCGCGGCCGAGAACGGTGTCGCCCGTCAGGATCGCGTCGTCGAGGACGAAGCTGACCGAATCCGCCGTGTGACCGGGCGTGTGCAGCACCTCGATCCGCAGCCCCGCGGCCTCGATCACCTCCCCGTCGATCAGCGCAGTGCCGGTGCCGTGCAGGAACTTCTCCCCGAAAGCCCGCACCGGAGCCGCTGTCTTTCGGTGGAACCGCCGCAGCCCGGCGGTGTGATCTGCGTGGCGATGGGTCACGAGCGTGAGAACAACCCTGCCCGACGCGGCGACGGCGTCGAGATGGCCCCGATCCTTCGGCCCCGGATCGACGACGATGCACTCCTCGGACCCCGGTGCCCGCAGAATCCACGTGTTCGTTCCGTCGAGGGTCATGTTGCCCGGATTGTCGGCGAGCAGAACCGACGCGGTAGGCGTCACTGTCCGGAGAAGTCCGTATGCGGGATGCTGAGGGTTCGAGACGGCCATGGAATTACTGTAGGACTACCGTTGACTCACATGAAGGTCGGACTCGTCGGAGCGGGCCCCTGGGCTCGTAAGACTCACGCCCCCTCGCTCCTCGCCCATCCCGGCGTCGACTTCTCCGGCGTGTGGGCCCGACGACCCGAGGCCGCGGCCGACCTCGGTGCGCCGGTCTTCGAGTCGTTCGAGGCCCTGCTCGACGCCGTCGACGCGGTGGCGTTCGCAGTACCACCGGCAGTGCAGGCCGGTTATGCACTGCGCGCAGCGCAGGCAGGCAAACACGTGCTGCTGGACAAGCCCGTTGCCGCAACGGTGGCCGAGGCCGAGGAACTGGCCACGGCAGTCACAGCGGCAGGCGTCCGCTCGATGGTGACGCTCACTCTCCGATTTGCCCCTGAGACAAGACAATTCCTCGATGCGGTCGCCGGACGTTCCTGGGCGGCGGGCTCGGGAACCTGGTTCTCCGGTGCCACCCTCGGCGGTGCGTACGCCCGCTCGCAGTGGCGTCATGACGACGGGGCGATCCTCGACATCGGGCCCCACGTGTTCGATCTACTCGACGCCGCGCTGGGAACCATTGCACGCGTTGCCTATTCGCACCGCGAGGTGGCGTCGGACAGTTGGACGGTTCTGCTCGAACACGAAGGCGGTGCCCGCAGCACCGTCCAGTTGTCGCTGCGGACGCCGATCATGCCCTCGCTGATGCGTATCGAACTGAGCGGCCCCGATGGCGTCGAGACCCTCACCGATCGATCCACCTCGTCGACCGACTGCTTCGCGGTCCTGCTGGACGAATTCCTCGAGTCCGTCGAGTCCGGTGTCGATCACGAATGCTCCGTTCATCGAGGAGTGCACCTGCAGGAGGTGATTGATCGAGCGAGGTCGTGGGCACCCTGAAGTGTGACCAGGATGAACATCAAGGATGCGGAGTTCCATTTCGCCTCTGCCCCACATCGCTCGACGGACCAGTACACGATGATCGTGTTCGATTCCGGCGACGCGCAGCCACCGACCTTCGACGAGGTGACACGGCACGTCGAGCGGCGCGCCGAACATGTTCGGAGGCTGCGAATTCGCATCCGCGAGGTACCCGGTCAGCTGGATCTTCCACGATGGGTCCGTGATCGGCTCCCTGTTCGCGACCACCTGATCGATCACGATCTCTCCGACGGACGACACACGGCGTCGTCGTTCCTGGCGGAACTGTCGAGCAATGCGATCGACGCGACGGATCGAGCCTGGACGGTGCATGTCGGCCGGGGTCTGACCGCGGTCGACGGCGTGCAGGGAGCGGCCACCGTCGTCGTGGTTCAGATCAGTCACGCGCTCGCGGACGGCTCCGTCGGTACCCGTATCGCTCGCGCCCTCTTCGGTCGAGACGAGATCACCGAGAACCTCGGGTTCACCGATGATCCCGAGACCTCCCGGGCGCATCCTCTGTACGACGCGGCGAAAGCTGCGGTACTGCTGCCGATCCGTTGGGTGCGATCCCAGTTCGCCATGGTGCGAACCCAGCGAAGATACGTGGCCGCGGTGCGAACCGGGGAACTGGTGGCACCGCGTTCGGTCGGCTCCACGTCATCGAATGTCCATCCCGACGGGACGAGGGCCGTACACGTGCTGCAGTTTCCGAAAGCGCAGTTCCAGGGCGGGCAGCACACCGTGACGGTCACCGCCCTCACCGCAGTAGGAGCTGCGCTGTCGACGTTCTTCGCCGCCCACGGTGAGCCCGATCATGATGACATCCGGGCGCTGGTGCCCATTGCGCTCGCTCCGACGGTGCCGTGGCCGGCCATCAACCGCACCCTGCCGGCCGCGGTCTCACTGCACTCACAGCTCACCGGGGCGGCCGAGCGAGCGTCGGCCGTCGCGGCGGCGCTGTCGCTGCAACGCGATCACGTGACCGATCACCGGCACGTCGAGGCCACTCTCGCTGCCGAGAACTATCCGGCCGCCCTACTGCACGGTTTCGGACGCCACGCGAGCAGCATCGTTCGCCGCACCGGTAGGCCGGATCGGGCAGTGACCCACACGGTCGTGACCAGCGTCGACCGAACCGGCTTGGACCTCGTGCTGGGGTCGGGCCGAGCTCGGTTGTGCGCGGGCGTCGCCGCGCTGGGTCCGGGATGCAGCCTCACCCACGCCGTCTACGGGTACGGCGAGGTCATCGCAGTGTGCGTGTCCGTGTGCCCGACGACCGTCCCGGACCACTCCGAATACGCGGACATCCTGCGCGCATCGATCGACGAGACCTGCGCTGCCCTGCACGGGACGACGCCTACCGCAGCTCGACGATGAGCTCCACTTCCACCGAGGCACCGAGAGGTAGTTCGGCAACCCCGACGGCCGACCGCGCGTGCTTTCCTGCGTCGCCGAAGATCTCTCCGATGACGTTCGACGCTCCGTTGACCACTCCGGGCTGACCGGTGAAGCCGGAGGCCGATGCGACGAAGCCGACGGCCTTGACCACGCGGGCGACCGAGTCGATGCCGACGAGGGCATGCACGGCGGCGAGTGCGTTCAATGCACAGACGCGCGCCGCTGCGGTGGCGTCCTCGGCCGAGACCTCGGAGCCGACCTTGCCGACGGAGGTCAGGTTGCCGTCGACGATCGGTAGCTGACCGGAGGTGTAGACCATCGAACCCACCTGCACTGCCGGGACGTACGCCGCCAGCGGCGGGACCACCTCGGGCAGTTCGATGCCCAGCTCGACCAGGCGCTCACTCCAGTTCGTCACGTGCTCAGGCCTTCGGACGCTTGAAGTACGCGACCAACGTGTCGCCGCCGTTGGGTCCTGCCATGATCGTCACGAGTTCCCAGCCCTCGGAGCCGTAGTTGTCGAGAATCTGCTTGGTGGCATGAATCAGCACCGGCGCGGTGAAGTACTCCCAGATGATCTTTTCGCTCATGAGTTCAGAGCCTATCGTTCGCCGACGGCCCCGGTACGTCCGATCTGCTCGATCTCCTCGAACTAGGGTCGGGTGATGGCCCGACTCGAGATGAAGGATGCCGTCTACCATTTCGGCCGCGATCACGGAGGTTCGAGCGATCAGTTCGCGCTGCTGGCGTTCGATTCCGTCGACGGCCCCGCGCCCACCTTCGCCGACGTCCGAGCACATGTGGAGGCTCGGGCCCCCGGTATCCCCGGGCTGAGGCTTCGTTTGAAGGAAACACTGTGGGGACTGGACTACCCGCGTTGGGTACGCGACGATTCTGCGCCTCGCGAGCACCTGGTCGATCATGATCTCGCCGGACAGAACTGGGACCGATTCGAGGAATTCGTCGGCGAGCTGCTACGCACGCGCCTGGACATGCGCGCACAATCCTGGCGGCTACACCTCGTTCGCGGCGTCCACGGTGTCCCGCGGGTCCAGGGTGCCGCCACCGTGATCATCCTGCAGGTGGGGCACGCGTTGACCGACGGCCTCGGAGTGACTCGACTGCTGCGAGCGCTCTTCGCGGCGCCCGAGGACCGCACGGTCGGCATCCCGCTGCCCGGCCACCCGGCGCAGGACACGAGGATCCGCACCTGGCTGAACACGGCACGTGCACTGCTCTGCGCCCCCGTCGACCTCGCAATTTCACGCTGGACAGCGAGCAGGGCGCTGCGCGCAGTGCTCGCGACCCCGCTCCCGAGTTCGCTTCCAGCCAGTTCGCTCAACTGCGCCGTCAGTTCGGCCAGGACGGTTCGGATCGTGCCGATGCCCGCCGAGCAGTGTCGTGCGGGCAGCTCGACGATCACCGTGTCGGCGTTGGCAGCGGTCGGAACCTGCCTGAGCAGATACCTGCGCGATGTGGACGGCCGAGAGGGCGATCTCGACGTTGCCGCCATGGTGCCGATTGCACTTCCGCCGCGTTTCGCGTGGGCAGCGGCGAACCGCGTGTTGATGGGCACGGTCGATCTCCATGCAGACATCGAGGACCCCCACGACAGGCGAAAGCAGATCGCCCGATCACTGGAGCAGGAACGGGTACGAGCGACCACCGAGCCGGTGCTGCGGCTTGCCCGAGCCGACGACCGAGTACCAGCACCGATCGTCAGATACGTCCAGGGTCGTCGGTTTCGCCATCGAATCCGAAACCCCGACCGCGTCGCAGGCCAGACAACGGTCGTCAGCGTGAACAGAGGCGCGGCCGATCTCCGATTGTGCGGTGCGAGAGCCCGATTCACCGCCGGGTTTCCGTTTCTCGAAGACGGGCGCGCCGTGACCCACGGCTTCTTCGGACTCGGTGAGACCGTCACCGTCTCCCTTGTCACCTGCCCCACGGCGCTGCCGTCGCTTCGAGCGCACACCGAGGATCTGGTGAACGAGCTTCGCGGACCATCGAACGTCGGTTAGCCATGTCCGCCGGACGTCCGGGGGATACCTCTATATGGTCGAGGCGTGGGAACAGCGAACGAAGAGGGATGGTCGGCGAGAGCCGATGCCGCGCGGCTGCATTTCGTGTCGGGCAAGGGCGGCACTGGAAAGTCGACGGTCGCCGCGGCGTTGGCGCTGGCGCTGGCAGCGGGCGGTCGACGGGTGCTACTGGTGGAGGTCGAGGGCAGGCAGGGCATCGCGCAACTGTTCGACGTACCGCAGTTGCCGCCGGTGGAGACTCGCGTCGCCGCAGCGGACGGCGGCGGCGAGGTCTACGCCCTGGCCATCGACATCGAAACCGCGTTCCTCGAATACCTCGACATGTTCTACAACCTCGGTTTCGCGGGCCGCGCCATGCGCAAGATCGGTGCCATCGAATTCGCCACCACCATCGCACCCGGCCTGCGCGACGTCCTGCTGACCGGCAAGATCAAAGAATGCGTGGTGCGGACCGACAAGAAGGGTGACCGCGCCTACGACGAGGTCGTCGTGGACTCACCGCCGACAGGTCGCATCGGAAACTTCCTCGATGTCACCAAGGCCATGGCGGATCTGGCCAAGGGCGGCCCAGTGCGGTCCCAGAGCGAGGGCGTGGTTCGGCTGCTGCACTCGAGCGACACCGTCGTGCACCTGGTGACGCTGCTCGAGGCTCTGCCGGTACAGGAAACCGCCGACGCGGTGCGTGAACTCGCGGCAGCAGATCTTCGGCTGGGCACGGTCATCGTCAACCGCACCGAACCGACGTACCTGCCTGCCGAATCCCTCGAGGCCATCGCCGAGGGCGAGATCGACGCCGCGGCAATCCACGACGGTCTCGCCAAGACCGGAATCACGCTCTCCGAGGACGATTTCGCGGGTCTGCTCACCGAATCGATCGAGCATGCGTCCACGCTGTCCGCTCAGGTGGAGAGCGCAACCACGCTCGACGAACTCGATGTCGCCCGCATGTCGCTACCGATGTTGGCCGACGGTGTCGATCTCGGTGGTTTGTACGAACTCGCCGCCACACTGGCAGAACAGGGTGTCCGATGACTCGACCAGGAGCTACCGACCTCGACGTCGACCGCATTCTGACCGACCCCGCCTCGCGGATCGTCGTCGTCTGCGGGGCAGGCGGGGTCGGCAAGACCACGACCGCCGCGGCGATGGCCTTGCGCGCAGCCGAACAGGGCAGGCGAGTGGTGGTGCTGACGATCGATCCGGCCCGCCGACTGGCTCAGGCACTCGGCCTCGGCGATCTCGACAACAGCCCGCAGCCGGTGAAGTTGCCTGCAGGTGCCAAGGGCGAACTGCACGCGATGATGTTGAACATGCGGCGCACGTTCGACGAGATGGTGATCGAACATTCGACGCCGGAGAAAGCGCAGCAGGTCCTCGCCAATCCGTTCTATCAGACTGTGGCGTCGTCCTTTTCGGGCACACAGGAGTACATGGCGATGGAGAAGCTGGGGCAGTTGTCCTTGGACGCCTCGTGGGATCTGATCGTGGTGGACACTCCGCCCTCGCGCAACGCACTCGATTTCCTCGACGCGCCGCAGCGACTCGGGTCGTTTCTCGACGGTCGTTTGATCCGGCTGCTCACCGCCCCCGGACGCGGCATCACCCGTGTGGTCACCAGCGCGATGAGCCTGGCGATGCGCGGCGTCTCCACGGTGATCGGTAGCCAAATGCTTTCTGACGCATCGGCTTTCGTTCAGTCACTGGATTCGATGTTCGGCGGCTTCCGCGAGCGTGCCACGCGTACGTACCAGTTGTTGCGCGAGGAGGGAACCAGCTTCCTCGTCGTCGCGGCTGCAGAACCCGATGCGTTGCGCGAGGCCGCGTTCTTCGTCGAGCGGCTGTCGGAGGAGCAGATGCCGTTGGCCGGCCTCGTGGTGAACCGGACGCACCCGACGCTGTCGTCGGTGCCGGCCGATCATGCCGCCACGGCCGCTGATCTGCTGGACCGGATCGAGGAGCCCGGCGCGGAACTGACCGCCGCCGTTCTTCGTATCCACGCTCAACGTGCCGTGACGGCAGCGCGCGAGGTTCGGTTGCTGCGACGCTTCACCGGTGCGCACCCCCGCGTGCCCATCGTCGGTGTTCCGTCGTTGCCGTTCGAGGTGTCCGACCTCGCCGCGCTTCGTGCCGTCGCCGATCAGCTGACCCGGCAGGGGTGAGCTGCGATCGGCTTGCCGGTAGGGGTCAGATGGCGGCCTGTTGCTGACGCTGGGCCTCGAAGAACTCGGACCAGGAATCGACCTCGGGGTGCTGCTTGAGCAGGGCCCTGCGCTGCCGCTCGGTCATGCCGCCCCACACGCCGAACTCGACTCGATTGTCGAGCGCATCCGCGCCGCACTGCATCAACACCGGGCAATGCCGACAGATGGTCGCAGCCTTGCGCTGCGCTGCACCGCGAACGAAGAGCTGGTCCGGGTCCGTGCCCTTGCAGCGGGCGTGGGACACCCAGGCGATGCGTGCCTCTGCTTCTTCTACATCGAGTCGCGTCGGCGCGGTTGTCGTATGCATGCGGATACCCCTTTGCGTGTCGGACGTCCTAGGTGGACGACCCCGGAGGCTCGAAGCAGTTTGTACCTCGCTGGCGAAGCACAAATTCTAAGAGCTGCCCCACAATCATTATCAAGTGTTACGTGAATCACACCGTGTTCACAATTTAGGTAACGTGAGCCGTGAATGCAAGACGGTGAGGTCACATTTCTGGTACGGCCGTCCCGAGCAGGGCCGCAGTGCACAGAGCATCCAGGCCTGATGCCGATTCGAGCTGTACCCACGTACGCTGTGCCCTGTGTCTGTTGGAAAAACCGTGGCGAAGCTCGCCGGATGTTCTGCACTCGCCGGTGCCTTGCTCGCCGGCGTGATGTTCCCCTTGGCCGGTGGCTTCGGATATGCCTCCAACCGTGCCGCCGATACCGTCGACAACGTCTCGGCCGAACTGGTCGAGGGCGATGTGCCTGCCGTCTCGACGATGACCGACATCGACGGCAACCCCATCGCCTGGCTGTACGAGCAGCGCCGTTTCGAGGTACCGAGCGACAAGATCTCCAACGAGATGAAGCTCGCCATCGTCTCGATCGAGGACCGTCGCTTCGCCGAACACCGAGGGGTGGACTGGCAGGGCACGCTGCGCGCATTCCTGACCAACACCACCAGCGGCCAGGTGGAGCAGGGCGCGTCCACCATCGATCAGCAGTACGTGAAGAACTATCAGCTGCTCGTGGTCGCCAAGACCGACGCCGAACGCCGCGCAGCCATCGAGACCACACCCGCTCGCAAGATCCGCGAGATCCGGATGGCGCTGACGCTCGACAAAGAACTGACCAAGGACGAGATCCTCACCCGGTACCTCAACCTCGTTCCGTTCGGTAATTCGTCCTTCGGCATCCAAGACGCCGCCCGGACCTACTTCGGCATCGATGCCAGCCAGCTCAGCGCCGTCCAGGCCGCGATGCTCGCAGGCATGGTGCAGTCCAGTTCGGCCCTGAACCCGTACACCAACGAAGAGGGCGTACTCGAACGACGGAACACCGTGCTCGACACGATGATCCAGAACCTTCCCGAGCGCGCAGACGAACTCCGTGCGCTCAAGGCGGAGCCGCTCGGCGTCCTGCCGGTGCCCCAAACACTCCCCCGCGGCTGCATCGCGGCGGGTGACCGCGGCTTCTTCTGCGACTACGCACTGCAGTACCTCGCCGAGGCCGGAATCAGCCAGGAACAGATCGACAAGGGCGGATACCTCATCCGCACCACGCTCGACCCCAAGGTGCAGAACTCCACCAAGGCCGCTCTCGTTCAGAACACCAGCCCGTCACTCGACGGGGTCGCCACCGTCATGAACGTCGTCGCGCCGGGCCAGGATCAACACCGCGTGCTCGCGATGGGCAGCAGCCGTACCTACGGCCTCAACGCAGACGCCGACGAAACCGTGCAGCCACAACCGCACTCGCTGGTCGGCAACGGAGCGGGCTCCATCTTCAAGGTGTTCACCACAGCGGCGGCCATGGAACGCGGACTCGGCACCAGCGCGATACTGCAGGTACCCAAGCGCGTCGAGGTCAAAGGCGTGGGCAACGGTGGTGCGCGGAACTGCCCCGCTGCCACCTACTGCGTGGAGAACGCCGGCAACTACCCGCCTGCACTGTCGATCACCGACGCGCTCGCGCAGTCTCCCAACACCGCGTTCGTCAAGCTGATCGAATCCGTCGGTGTCACGCCGACGGTCGACATGGCCGTGCGCCTGGGCCTGCGCTCGTACACCGACCCGGGTTCCTCGGGCACCGATCAGTCGATGGCCGACTTCCAGAAGAGCCAGAACCTCGGCTCGTTCACCCTCGGACCCACCTGGGTCAATCCCCTGGAGCTGTCCAACGTGGCTGCTACTTTGGCCTCCGGCGGCAAGTGGTGCCCGCCCACCCCCATCGATTCGATCTTCGATCGCAATGGCAAGCCCGTACCGGTCGCGCACCAGGCGTGCGAGCAGGTCGTCGAGCCCGGTTTGGCGAACACCCTGGCCAATGCCATGAGCAAGGACGATCAAGCAGGCGGTACATCCGCCTCGGCCGCGAACTCGGCCGGCTGGAGCCTGCCGATGTCCGGTAAGACCGGTACCACCGAGTCCAACCGCTCCTCCGGATTCCTCGGATTCACCAACCACTACGCCGCGGCCGTGTACACCTACGGTGACTCTCCGACGCCGAGCGAGATCTGCTCGTTCCCGCTACGGCCGTGCAGCTCCGGCAACCTCTACGGCGGCAACGAGCCCGCCCGAACCTGGTTCGACGCGATGGCCCCGATCGCGACGGACTTCGGCCCCATCGCGTTGCCACCCGTCGACCAGAAATACGTCCGAGGCTCTGCCAACGGTCAGGTCCCCGATGTGACCGGCCAGAGCCAGTCTTCGGCGACATCCACCCTGCAGGGTGCAGGCTTCCAGGTGACAGTCGTGACGACGGCCGGCCAGGCCGCTCGCGGCACAGTGTTGTCGACGTCGCCGTCGGGGTCCGCGGTACCCGGATCCAACATCACGCTCTACGTCAGTGACGGTTCGGTTCGACCGCCGCCGCCTCCGACGCCGACTTTGCCGAACATTCAGATCCCGGACCTGCCGCCGGGGATTCAGATTCCGGGCATCCCCGGCCTCACGGCCCCGCGCTGACGCCCGAGACGGTGGTGCGGTTCATGTGCCCAGAGGGTACTGATCCGCACCACCGCAGCAGGTACTACAAGCGATCTTTGACGGCCTTCGACAGGCGCGATCCATCGGCCTTGCCTGCAGCAAGGCCCGAGGCGACCTTCATGACCTGACCCATCTGCTTCATCGCCGGCCGCTCCCCGATGTCCTCGGCAACCTGCGCGATGGCGGTGTCGACGATGTTGGCCAACTCCTCGTCGGTGAGCGGAGTGGGCAGGTACTCGTCGATGATCTGTGCCTCGGCACGCTCGTTCGCCGCGAGTTCCCCGCGGCCGTTCTGGGTATAGATCTCGGCCGACTCGCCGCGCTTCTTCGCTTCCTTGGCCAGCACCTTCAAGACGTCGTCATCGGTCAGATCGTGGGCCTCCTTGCCGGAGACCTCCTCGGTCTGGATGGCGGCGAGCAGCATGCGCAGCGTCGCCAGGCGAAGTTTGTCCTTCGCTTTCATCGCTGCGGTGAGGTCGGTACGGAGTCGAGCCTTGAGTTCGGACATGGTCGAAACGCTACGCGGCCCGGCCTGCAGCTCGCACGTCCATATCCCGTCGCTGCCGTATCGTGGACGAGGTGTCCGCCCAATTGAGTCCCTCGATTCTCCGTACTTCGACGCAACTGCGCAGTGCCTCCACGCAACTTCGCTCCGCTGCAGAGCACGCGCGGGACGCGGTCCGGGCCTCGCCGCTGAGAAGTTCCGTGATCGGGACGGCGGGTGCCGCGGCGTTGGGACTCGGGTATGCCACGCTCATCGAGCGCAATGCATTCACCCTTCGCGAGACGTCGATGGCCGTACTGGAGCCGGGATCTGCGACTCTGCGCGTGCTCCATATCAGCGACCTGCACATGATGCCCGGCCAGCGGATGAAGCAGAACTGGCTACGTGAACTGGACCGGCTCGAGCCCGATCTGGTGGTCAACACCGGAGACAATCTCTCCCACCAGCGTGCTGTTCCCAGCGTCGTGCAGGCATTGGGGCCGATGCTGGCGCGTCCCGGCCTGTTCGTGTTCGGCAGCAACGACTACTTCGCGCCCACACCGAAGAACCCGTTCAAGTACTTCGACAAGAACCACAAGCGCACCACCGGCGACTCGTTGCCCTGGCGAGATCTGCGGGCCGCATTCTCCGAGCGCGGCTGGCTCGATGTCACGCATGTCCGTCGTGAGCTGGAGATCGCAGGAGTACGCATCGCCGCGGCGGGCGTCGACGATCCGCACCTGAAGCGAGACCGATACGACACCATCGCCGGACAGCCGAATCCGTTGGCCGACCTCCGCCTGGGAATCACCCACTCGCCGGAGCCGCGCGTGCTGGACAAGTTCGCCGCCGACGGTTACGACCTGGTCCTCGCCGGACACACCCACGGCGGGCAGCTGTGCCTGCCGTTCTACGGCGCACTGGTGACCAACTGCGAGATCGACCGCTCGCGGGTCAAGGGTCCGTCGAAGTGGGGCGCGCACACCCAGCTGCACGTCTCGGCGGGCATCGGCACCTCGCCCTACGCGCCTGCACGGTTCTGCTGCAGGCCCGAGGCAACACTGATCACGCTCACCCCGGCTCCCAGAATGGGTCCGAAAAACTCCTCCGATGAGGGCGTTTCGCGTTCCGAGGCAGTCGTGAGTTAGACTTCTCCAGCGGTACACGGGGTGTGGCGCAGCTTGGTAGCGCGCTTCGTTCGGGACGAAGAGGTCGTGGGTTCGAATCCCGCCACCCCGACAGTTGGACCACGAGAAGGGACCCACTCGATTCGATCGAGTGGGTCCCTTTTTCTTTCCGTGATCGACGCTACTGTGAGTCGACTCTGCACGACCCCGAGCGAACGGATCTCCCAACCATGCCGACCCCGACCCGCGTCCACGTCACCCACCGGTTCGTTTCTCCGCCCGAGGTCGTGTTCGCCGTACTGGCCGAGCACGAGAATCTCGGGCCGCTGTTCATGGCGAAGATCGACCGCGTGCGAGACGGCGACACCACACGCAACGGAGTCGGTTCGACTCGCCGCCTGAAGCTGGGACCGCTGCCCGCGTTCGAGGAAACCACCACCACCTCGGAGCCCAACTCGCTCATCGAGTACCGCATCACCAAAGGCAGTCCGCTACGCGGTCATTGGGGTAGGCAGAGGTTGACTCCGACCCCGGACGGCGGCACCGAACTCGATTACACGATCGGATTCGACGCGCCCATCCCCGGGCTCGCTGCGATCGTCGGTAAAGCATTGACGTCGAGCATCTCGAAGAACTTGCCGACGCTGGCTCCGTAGCCAGTTCTTCACCCTGCCCGAACCGCAAGACCCGTCAGTGCCGGGAACGTAGCGATTGGGCGCGCGAAGAGCCGCGTCGACGGGAGGTGTCGTCGTTTCCCACTCGCTGAGACGTGACCCCACTGCGCTTGTCCAGTACGGTATCGGGCGATGACCGTGATCGATGGTGTCCGATCGAGCCTGCGCAATCACAGGTTGCTCGACTGCGTTGTCGCGGCTGCGGTCTTTGCTTACAACCTGCCCGTGCAGGGCTTCGCGTCACCCGTCGACGCGGTCTCCTGGATGGCATATGCCCTCCCTGTCGGACTGTGTCTGCCGTACGTCTTCCATCGCCGTCGCCCTTTGTCGATGTTCTCGGTGATCGTGGCGACCGCCTATCTGCAACTCGCACTCGGGGTGGAGCTGCTGGTCGCAGATGTGATGCTGGTTCCCGCTCTGCACGCCGTCGCTCGGAGTCGGCCGCAGTCGAACTCGGTTCCTGCGGCCCTCGCGGTGGCCGCGTGGACGATCACCATGACGATGCCGTCGATGGAGCGGTACAGCATGTCCTTCGGTGACGTGGGGCTGCTGGTGCTGATCGTGGCGATCGCGTGGCTGACCGGAATGCTGGCGCGCGTACGCAACGAGTACGTCCACAGCCTGCAGCTCCGCGCCGAGCAGATGGAACGGGACGCTGCCGCGGCCGAACGAACCCGAATTGCCCGCGAGATACACGACATCGTGTCCCACAGCCTGAGTGCGATCGTGTTGCTGTCGGAGGGTGCCGCCGGCACCGTCCGGCAGGATCCCGATGCGGCCGCCGCGGCAATGGAGACCGTTCGAGACACCGGTCGAGAAGCAATGACCGAGATGCGGTCGATGCTCACCGTTCTGCATTCCGACGATCCGGTCGACCGGGTCCCTGCACCGGGTATCGCCCAGCTCGACGGGCTCGTCGAGCGATCGCGGGCGGTGGGCATTCCGATCGACTATCGCGTGACCGGCGAGCCCGTCGAGTTGCCGCCCGGTCTGCAGCTGGTGATCTACCGTGTGATTCAGGAGTCGTTGACCAACGTGCGCAAACACGCGGGACCGGAGGTTCGAGCCGTGCGAGTGCATCTGAACTACGGACCGGCGACGATCGAATTGACCGTAGCGGACGATGGACGCGGAGCCCATTCGTCGTCTGCGTCCGGATGGGGGCTGATGGGTATGCGGGAGCGAGTTCTCGCGCAGGGCGGCACCTTCGACGCAGGCCCCACCGCGGACGGATTCCACGTCGCGGTCTCACTGCCTGCCGAGGCGGCACGGTGACGATATCGGTTGTGCTGGTGGATGATCAGAACCTCGTGCGAGCCGGACTGAAACTGGTGCTCGGCTCGCGCCCCGAGGTGCAGATAGTCGGCGAAGCTGCCGACGGACGCGAAGGCATCGACGTAGTTCGGGCGACCACCCCCGACGTCGTTCTCATGGACGTCAGAATGCCGGTGATGGACGGCATCGAAGCAACCCGTGACATCGTGCAGACGACGAACTCGAAAATACTGATACTGACCACCTTCGACCTCGACGAGTACGTGTTCGACGCGCTTCGAGCAGGTGCCGACGGTTTTCTCGTCAAGGACGCTCCGGTCGACGAGCTGATATCGGCGGTTCAGCATGTGCACGAGGGAGATTCGGTGGTCGCCCCGAGTACCACGCGGCGCTTGATCGAGCATTTCACTTCCGCTTCCGCGCCCCGAGCGCGACCGGTCTCCACCTCTACCGAACAACTCGCCGATTTGACTCCACGTGAACGTGAAGTCCTTGTCCACCTCTCGAGCGGGCTGTCCAACGCGGAGATTGGCGCTGCGATCACGGTGTCGGAAGTAACCGTGAAAGCCCACGTGGGGCGCATATTGTCCAAGCTGGGGGTACGTGATCGCACCCAGGCAGTGATCGCCGCTTACGAGTCGGGACTGGTCGGTCCGGGTACCGGCGGCTGACGGGAGGGTATACCTGGGTATACCCTCCGAAATACTCCTGCAGGCGGACGATTCTCCAGGCCGAATGCGGAACAGTCGGGGTATGGACATCGTCAGAACTCACAGCCTCGGCAAGCGCTACGACACGCACACCGTCGTCGACGACGTGAACCTTCGCATTCCTGAGGGCTGCGTCTACGGCTTTCTCGGTCCGAACGGATCGGGCAAATCGACGACCATGAAGATGCTGCTGTCCCTGATTCGACCGACCTCGGGTGAGGTGGAGATCCTGGGTATGTCGATGAATCACGGCACCCGCCGCGAATTGCTCTCACACATCGGATCACTCATCGAATCTCCACCCGGATACGGACATCTCACGGGTGCGGAGAACCTTCGGATCGTGCAACGCTCGCTCGGGCTGCACGCCGCACAGATCGAGCGGGCTGTGGCCACTGTCCGTTTGCAGGAACACCTCGACAAGAGGGTGAAGAACTACTCACTGGGAATGAAACAGCGCCTGGGCATCGCGATGGCACTCGCGCGCGAACCACGACTTCTGATCCTGGACGAGCCCACCAACGGCTTGGACCCGGCCGGCATCGAAGAGATCCGCGGCTTGCTCCGCCATCTCGCCGAACACGGTGTGACAGTGATGGTCTCCAGCCATTTGCTCGGCGAGATCGACAAGACGGCGAACATGCTCGGAATCCTGAGCCAGGGCCGTCTGATTTTCCAAGGCACCCGCGACGAGCTGTTCGCCGCATCCACTCCGGACGTGCTCATCGACGCGATCGACCCTCTTCGCGCGAGTTCGGTGCTGCAACAGAAGATCCCGGTGCAGATCGACGATCACACGTTGCGGTTGTCCGGCATCGACGATCGCGGTACCGCACAGGTGGTAACGGAACTCGTCGGCGCAAACGCAGGCGTCTACGGCGTTCGGCGCGAGGATCAGTCCCTCGAAGACGTATTCATGAATCTGACGAAGGGTGGCCGGTTGTGACGACCGTACGCAACGAATTCGCCAAACTCAGGCACCTGCACATCGGCGCGATCGCCGCATTGTTGGTCGCCGCGATCGTAGGGTTGACCTTCGTCGGCGCTCTCACCGCGGCAACGTCGAACGATTCGACTGTGGTCTCCTGGGCACTGCCACTGGCCGGTCTGTCCCTTGCCGTCCCCATCGCGTCGCCGCTGCTGATTGCAGTGATGGCCAGCCGCACAGTGGAAGTCGAGCACCAGTCCAACGGCTGGTTGTCGAACCAGACCCAGGGAGCCGACCGCGGAGCGCTCGTTCGCGCGAAGCTCGTCTCCACGGGCCTCGTTGTCGGTGGCGCGACGGTTGCGGCCAGTGCTGCAGGTGTATTTCTGGGGACCGCCATCGGAGTGGACCAACCGTTGCCTGCCGGTCTGTGGTTGGGCTACACGGCGGCGGCGGTGACGGCCAACCTGGTAATACTCGGTCTGCATCTGCTGATCTCGGCGCGAGTGGACAACCAACTGGTCGCGCTCGGAGTAGGCATCGTGGGTACCGTCATCGCGATCTGCGCCTCAGGATTCCCGTCATGGGCAGCACACCTGACGCCGTGGGGGTACTACTCCTTGGCCTCTGCCGCCGACTACCGAGGCGAGCAGGTGGTGACGCTGAACCCGTCCTACGCCAGCATCATCGCCCTCGGAGTTGTCGGGGCAGTGTTGTTCTGGTTCACGACCGTTCGACTCGATCGACAGGAGGTACGGGCATGAACGCGTTCTCGGCGGAAATGATCAAACTCAGGCGCTCGCAGGCATGGGCGGTCGTCGTCCTGCTCCCTCTGATCATCGCGGGGGTAGGAACGTTCAACACGATCGCGTCGGGCGCAGAACTGGCCGAGGGATGGCGCACATTGTGGTTGCGCACAGTCGTGTTCTACGGCCTGTTCCCACTCGCACTCGGCGTTGCCGTACTGGCCTCGCTGGCGTGGAAATCAGAACACCGAGGAGGAAATTGGAATGCCCTGATGAGTGGGCCGGTTCCGTCGACGCGCATCGCCATCGCAAAGGCGGCTGCGGTGGCAACGCTGACCGCGATCATGAACATCGTCATGCTGGCAGCTGTCGTCGTTCTCGGCAAGGTGGTCTTCTCGCTCGAGGGGATGCTTCCTTCCGAGCTCTTCGCGACCAGTGCACTCGTTGTGGTGGGGTCGCTACCGGTGGCGGCTTTGCAATCCGGTCTGTCGATGGCGATCAGGTCGTTTGCTGTGCCGATTGCCATCGCTCTCGTCGGGGCCGGGATATCGGTGTTCTTCCTCACCGCCGAGGTGACCGAGGCAATCTTCGTGTTGCCCTACGCCCTGGCAACTCGCGCAACCCAACTGGCCTCCGGAACTTTCGGTGACTCGGGTTCGCTGACCACCGGAGCCGCACTGTCGGTCCTGACGGCCGCGGCACTGCTCACTGCCGTAGTCGTCGCAATGACCGGCAGGGCACTCGACCGCAAGGACATTCACGTTCAGTGATATCGCAGCGAAAGGAGAATCGACCATGACCGACAATCGAACTATCACTCGCACGGAGTACACCGAACCGGGGCGTACGCATCAGCGCCCCGACGGGCGCGGTGCCGCTTCGCTCACCGCAGCACTGCTCGCCTTCGTTCTCACACCCGTGCTGGTGATCTTTCCGTTCGCCGGCTTCGTCCCGGTCGCGCTCGCCGCAACCGGCGTCGTTCTGGGGTGGCGGGCGACGCGGCGCACTGCAACCGGGGTCGCGCGCACGGGATTCGTCCTGTCGATGATCGTGTTGTGCGTATCCGTGGCGGCGGCCGCCCTGTGGATCTTCTTCGTGGTCAATCCGTCGATCGCTCAGTACGGTGAGCTGCACGACGCGGTGAGCAACATCTTCTCCAGTTGATCCGACAACGTCTCGGCGATTCGCGGGGCCTGCTCGAAAACACTACGGACCACCTGGTCCCGTTATCATCGCCGCATGATGCTCACCACTGGATCCGAGCAACACCGCGTCCGAGCCATCGGACGCGGTGTTCTCTGCTTCGGCATCCTTTCCTATACGGGAGCGGTCTCGGTAGGCGTGTACTGGCGCGGTACGACGACAGTTCTCTTGATGGCCATTGCACTGGGCCTGTGTCTGCCATGGTTGTTCGCGCATCGCCATCCGCTGCGGTCCTTCGCCGTGATGTCGGCTGCCGGCACCGTCCAGTTGATCGAAGGTTTCGGCCCGATCCCGGCGAATCTCATGTTGCTGGCCGGGGTGTACGCGGTGGCAGCACACGCCCCACGCCGTGCGGCACTGCTGTGTGCGGCAGCCGTCGTGGCGGGCGCGGTAATTGCCGCGATCCGGTGGGGTGAGACGTTCGCGGCATCTGCAGTGCCACTCTCGGCCATCGGGACGACGACCGTCGCGGTGTGGCTGTGGGGCACCCATACCGCCTTACGTCGTGTGCACGACGAAACTCTGCGTACCCGTGCCGACCAACTCGAACGCGAGCAGGACCATTTGGCGCAGATAGCCGCAGCAGAAGAACGTGCCCGCATCGCGCGCGACCTTCATGACGTGATCTCACACAGTCTGGCCGGCATCCTCACCATGTCCGAGGGAACGTTGCGGTCATCCCCCGAACTGGCGGAAGAACACAAGAATTCGCTCCGCATGATCAACACCCATTGTCGTGATTCGCTTTCCGAGTTCCGAAAGTTGCTCAAGCTGCTCCGAGACGAACCAGCGGACATGACGCGCACCTCGCCCGTCGTGTCGAATCTCGAGTTCCTGGTCGAATCGGCCGCGTCCGATACCGTCGCCACGGATTTGACTGTGGAGGGCCGTCATTGCGAGCTGCCACCAACGGTGCAGGAAGCCGTCTACAGAATCGTGCAGGAGTCGTTGACCAACGTTCGCAAACATGCCGGTACCTCGGTGACCAAGGTGACTGCATCGGTCGACGTCACCGCGGAGAACGTGAAAGTCGAAGTCAGTGACGACGGTGACGGGTCGGCTGCCGAAGTGGGTGCCGCAGAGTGCACTACGGACGGCTTCGGGCTACTCGGTATGCGCGAGCGCGTCGATTCCCTGCGCGGAACACTGTTCGCCGAGTCGCCGCCCGACGGCGGATTCGTCGTTCGGGCAACGATTCCTCTCAGCTCCGACGATCGCAGCTCGAACAACCGGTATGTTCGCACCAGAAACAACTGATCGCCATCAGCTGACTCGATCCTTCGGGGGGACAATGATTCGCACTGTCATCGTCGACGACAGTGAACTGTTCCGAGCTGGGCTGCGAATGATCGTCGAGTCCGGCAGCGGAACGACCGTCGTCGGCGAAGCAACGAACGGGATCGACGCAGTTTCCCTGGTCGAGAGCTTGCCGGGTGAGATCGACGTGGTCTTGATGGACATCGACATGCCCGGACTGAACGGAGTGGACGCCACTGCGCGGATCCTCGACCTCGACGCGCCTCCCAAGATCCTCATTGTCACGACATACGCGGTGGACAACCTGGCGTACAACGCCATCATGGCGGGGGCGAGCGGATTCTTGCTCAAGGACACTCCGCCCGACGCACTTCTGTCCGCCATCGAGGCCACTCACCGCGGCACTGGGGTCGTCTCGCCGCAAATGACTCGGCAACTGCTGTGCTCGGTATCCCCGCAACGTGCCGGTATTCCCGCCGACGATTCCGTTCGGCGTCGCTGGGAGTCGCTGACGGACCGCGAACGTGACGTACTCGAGGCAATCGCACAGGGACTGAACAATTCCGAAATCGCGGACAAGCTGTTCATCGCGGAGGTTACCGTCAAGACACACGTGGGGCGGGTACTGCGCAAACTCGATGTTCGCGACCGAATTCAATGCGTGGTGTTCGCCCACACTGCGGGTTTGGTCTCGGACTGACGGAGTGTGATCACTCGGCACGCGAGGAGACGGCTCCGGATATCTTGGCACCCGCATCGCGCCGTGCCGCGCGCCGGAGCACGAACACCGCCGCGATGCATCCGACGACGCTCCAAGCACCGAGAACCAATGCGGTCTCGGCCAGGTGCCACCGCCCACCGATCTCCGAAGCGGCTGCGGCATCACCGAGGAGAGCAGCGCGCAGGGCCTGGCCCAGCCAGTAGAGCGGAGTCGCCTGTCCGATCGCCTGCATCCAGGACGCCTGGTTCGCCAGCGGGTACAACACGCCGGACACGCTCACCAGCGCCATGAGCAGAAGCGATACGAAACTCAGGTTCCGCGGGTTCTTGACGAGCGAACCCAGGATCGCTCCGAACGGCAGAGTAGCCGTCATGCCGAGGGGCAGAATCCACACAAGGTTTGCTAGTTCGATCGGATCGGCCGAGACGAACTGCCCGAACAGCACACTCGCTCCGATCAGTACGACGCAGAAGGTGATGAACGTGAGGGCCACCTGGCTGCTGATCTTGCCGACGAGATAGGTGTGAATACCGTAGGGCAAAGATTTCACGCGCAGCAGACTTCCGTCCTCCCGCTCGGCGATGAGGTTGGTGGCCAACCCCATCAGTCCGCTGAACAGCACGTTGATCGCGAGCACTCCGGGGATGGCGAAACTACCGAGCGAGGTTCCGGAGCCCGACACCTCCACTCCTCGAAGGAAATACATGACGATCAGAGCGATGCACGGAAAGAAGATGTAGTTGAGGACGAGGGTAAGGCTCTGTCTGAATTCGATCAGCCCGCGGCCGAGACCGAGACGGACGGTATCAATGAGCATGGAAGAGCACCTTTCCTTCATCTGGACTCGGATCGAGCTCCGCGGCAACGGGATCGGCACTTCGAATCATGTGCAGGTAGGCGTCCTGCAAATTCAGTGGCCGGACGACGAGATCGGTCACCTGGGAGCCCCCCGAGGCCAACAGTTCACGCACGAACTCGGTGGCGTTGTCGACCGTCGCCGTCTGCGAACGTCCACGGAGCCGGTACGACACCGCGGTACCCCAGGCGTACCGGCGGGCGAGCTGCTCGGTGGTTCCACGCGCGACGACACGTCCATCTACCAGAATCGCCACCGAATCTGCGAGAAGCTCGGCCTCGACCAGATCGTGGGTGGTCAGTACGACGGCCGTTCGCCGCGTGCGGGTGATCGACCCGATGAGTTCGTGAAAGTCCTGGCGCGCTTCGGGATCGAACCCGACTGTCGGTTCGTCCAAGAACAACAGCTCGGGATTTCCGACGAGTCCGATCGCGACGTCGAGACGACGCCGTTGGCCTCCGGAGAGTCGACCGACCTTGGTCTGTGCTCGGTCGGTCAGACCGACAGCATCCAGTAACTCGTCCGTGTCGTATGGCAGTCGGCCACCCGACGGCCCGAGTACCCGATAATGCTGTGCGAAGTGCAGCAACAACTCTCGAACTTTCCATCGACGATGATCACGCCATGACTGCAACACGACACCGATGCGCGACTGCCATTCTTCGTCGCCGTGGGCGGGATCGACTCCCAACACACGCACGTACCCACTCGACCGGCGGCGAATTCCCTCGAGAATCTCGATGGTGGTCGTCTTACCCGCGCCGTTCGGCCCGAGCAATGCAACCACTTCGCCCGCCTCGACACGAAGATCGACCCCGGTCAACACATCGATCGACCCGTAGCGCATCCGAACGTCCCTGGCCTCGAGGGCCGGTACGTCGGATCGGTTCGGGTATACGGATGTGCCAACGGAATCGCTCGACTGCCCGTGCAGTGCCATCGTCATCGACGCTCCTTCTACGTTGTTGCCACAACAGTTGGGTACGACTCGGAATCGGATCCCGGACCGGCGACCCGGCACATGATCGTGCCGGGTCGCCGTACCGGGTGCAGTGTCACTCCTTGGAGTGATCCTCGAACGGCAGGATCGCTTCGGTGTGCGGACCGATGAACTCTCCGGTCTCGTCCTGGAAACGGCCCAGATCCGCAACAGCAGGTGTTTCGTATGGCTTGTTCACGATGGAACTCCTCGCTGAATTGTAGAGATGTTTCGAATTGTTCTATGTGACTGACGGATTCACTCCTTGGAGTGATCCTCGAACGGCAGGATCGCTTCGGTGTGCGGACCGATGAACTCTCCGGTCTCGTCCTGGAAACGGCCCAGATCTGCAACAGCAGGTGTTTCGTATGGCTTCGACATGCGCGTTACACCTCCTTTCCGAGGTTGATCAGGCCGCGATGTTCGCGGCGTCGACGATCAGTTCTTGCGATCCGCGATCGGGTTCCAGCCCTCGGCCTGGCCACCGATGCCGAAACCTGTCTCGTCCTGGAAGCTACCCAGGTCGACGATGGTCGGGGCTTGGTAATCCTCGGTCATGTGTCACACCTCCTTTCGCATACTCAGGGATCGGTCGATTCACTCCGGGGCCCGTATCGAGTCCTCCGGTACGGGATCGACGGCGGTCGACGGCGCGGTCGACGTCCGACGTCCCGAGTTCATGAGGCGCAGCCTGGAGTCCAGCTCACACAGACTGCGGCAGCATCGATTTCGAGGAGACGGAGAAGAATGTCGAGAAGTCGGACTTGGCCATCGGTTCATCGACTATCACTCCGTCGACCTCGATCCACGCATGGGCGGTGAACGGCGGCGACGAGAGCACGCCCACGCACCATTGTGGCCACGTGCCTCGTGCACGGCACACCAACACCGTCGCAAGGGAGCGAGGCAGACAAGCCGATCCACCTCTGCTGTAGGGGCTGGCGGTCAGGACTGCATCGCGAGCCAGACGAGCCTCCTCGTAGGTCGCCGGCCGAGCGCCGGTTGCGATCCGTTCGAGGAACGAACGCAGGACATTCGGAGGCATTCGACTCAGGCCCTTGGCGATTCCGACGCTCGCCTTGATGCCGAGAGTGGGGAGCGGACCGAGGGTCGAAGGAATGTGTGGCAGTACGTCACTCACAGCAGACCGACCCCTTCGAGTTGACGGTAGGCAGCGTCGACGTCGCATCTCGCCAGTGCCGGGTCGATGGCGAACGTGTCGACCAACGCCGCGGCCGCGTCCTCGCGACTGCCACCCTCACGCAGGCAACGTGACACGATCAGCGCACTGTCGTTGAGGTGCCAGTACCGGCCGGCTGCACCGTCGAGAACGACGTGACCGTACTCGGTTGCCACCGTGTCGAGGTGCCTCGTCCTGCTGGAACGACCCGAGTTTCGCTGCGCAGCAGTGTCCTTGGTCCTCCAGAACATAGGTTTCTCCTTTGTCGATAGAGCCGGGATGGATCGATCACACTGTTAGGTCGGTCCGATTTCGCTGAGCCGCAAGGAATACCGAGGCATTGATGGCCTGGTGAACATGTCCGACCGGTACCTCACGAGCTCGAGGCGATGTCGATGCAACAAATTCTGTTCGGTCGACCAGTCCGGTATCGAACAGTCGTGCGTCGTCCATCAGCTCCAGCAGTCGTCCGTAGTGGCGGGCGTACCCGCGTACGGACTGCGGTCCGCCGCCGATCTTGTTCGTTCGCATCAGATAGTCGTTCGGCAGCAATCCGCGCATCGCGTCCTTCATGAGGGGCTTCCATTCGAGTGGGGTATCGCGTTCGTCGCGTCGAACTGCAAGGGCAGCTTCCACCACTCGATCGTCGAGCAGAGGCGAGTCGTAGGACACTCCGAACGGCTGTCCCAGTTGTGCTGTGCCGCGGATCAGTCGGGCAGCATCGCGAGCGAAATACAGATCGATGTGCCCGGCAACGGTTCGGTCCAGTGGCTCTGCTGCCTCGAGCACGGAATCGATCTTGCTCCGAAGCAATTCGCGAGCATGCGGCGTAAGCCAGGGTGGCACAGCGGGCGGACTGGACCAATCGTTCATCCGTGGTATCTCCGGGTGAGGAGCTCCGGCCAGTGCTGCACGCATCGTGTCGGCGAACCATTGTCGGTACGTGCGCCGATCGGCCAACTCTCGCAAGGTCGTCAGCACTCCGATTCCCGCTGGAATGTGCTGCGCCCTGGCTCTGTTCCACCCGACCCACGGACGTGCCCGTACGATCGTGTGCTCCCACGCATTGACGCCGCGCAAAATGTGGTCCCCTCCGAGACCGGTGATGTGCGTCCTGATTCCCTTGCGGCGATCGTCGGCCAACATTCGTACGATCCGCGGCCCGGCGGTCGCGGCCTGCGTCGGCTCGTCGAGTCGAACATCCAGGCTGTCGACACCCTCGTAGAAATCCTGCATGTCGTCCGTGGAGGTGACCTCATGGGTGTGCACTCCGGGCATGCTCTTGATCGCCCGGCGAGCCCAGTGGAGATCCTCGCGTCCACCCGGGTCGTCGTTGAAGAGAGTGCGAGCGAGCACACCCTGCTGCGCTTGTGCTGCGAAATAGCACAGCGGAGTGGAATCCAGCCCCCCGGAAAGGTCGCAGGCCACCGGATCTCCGGGCGCGGTGCGAGCTCGAACCGAACCCTCCACCGCCGATCTGAACAGAACGGCACCATCGGACCTCGAGGTGTCGGCCTGCGGCGCGTACCACCACGTTCCGGTCCGGCTTCGCTCGCCGTTTCTGTCGACGGTGATGTATCGATCTCCGGCAAGTGGTTCGACCTCCGTCCACAACGGGACGCGATCGAGCGGGTGCGGCATGGTGCCGAGTAGTCGTATGGTGACGGCCGCTGGGTCGACGTCGAACTCGCCCAGATCGGCCAGAACATCGGCGCGGTCGCTCAGTACCAGCACACCGTCGATCCGCGCAGACCAGATTCTGCGGGTCTCCATTGCCGCGGCGCTGGCATAGATCTGTCCATCTACCGACACGACCGTCGTGTAACTCCCGTTGAAGTTCGACGCTGCCGTTGCCGCCTGTGCCGGTAACGAAATGTTCTCGGCAAGTCTCCGCAGCCGGGACTCCGTCGCATCTGACCTGCCGACGACTGCGACCGTCATACGTCCAACCTGTGCGGTGACGAGTCGGTCGGTTGTGAGATGCCCGAGAAGCCATGGACGCCCCGAGTCGTGATTGATCCGAGTGGTCGACACCTGCGCCAACCGGGCCGCCAACGCGCCTGCGCGGGCCGTATCGGGTAGCGCCACGAAAAATGAGCGGCCACCCGCCTCGACAGCATCTCGCGTGTTCATCGTCCGCCTCCCTGCGGTGAGTGTTCGGCTCGTTCGATGTGAACCACTCTGCCGCGTGGGAACTTTCGTGGCGTCCTGCCTGCCGACGATTTCAGTCCTGCGACGGACGGACGCGGAGTCATACCGTGGGAGGACCGCCCGACGCGAACAACCCCGGCCGATTGAATCGGTCGGGGTTGTTCAGCTACCGGAGTAGCTCAGCTGGACGCAGCGCGCAGCTTCTCCAACAACGGGCCTGCAGCCTCGGCGAGGAACCGTTCTTGGGTTTCGTCGCCCACCTGCACGAGGGCGATGTCGGTGTAACCGGCCTCCCAGTACGGCTTGACCGCCTCGACGATGGCGTCCAGGTCCGGTCCACACGGGATGGTGTCGGCTACATCCTCTTTGCGCACGAATTTGGTCGCTCCGGCGAAACCTGCCGTCGTCGGCAGATCGGCGTTGACGGCCCAGCCGCCGGCGAACCAGCGGAAGCTGTCATGTGCGCGATCGACCGCGGTGTCCTTGTCGGGGTCCCAGGAGATGGGGATCTGTCCGATCGATCGCGCCGGTCCGTCGTGGTTGTCGGACCACGCCTTCACGAGATCGGCGTCGGGTTCGGTAGCGATGAGATGATCGCCGTACTCGGCGAAGCGCGCCACTGCCTTCTCTCCGCCTGCTGCGATACCGATCGGCACGCCGCCTTCGGGCAGGTCCCAGATCCGAGCGGAGTCGACGCGAAAGTGCTTGCCCTCGTATGTCACCAGGCCACCGGAATGCAGTTCCCTGATGATCTCGAGCGCCTCGACGAACATGTCCTGCCGCTTGTCGATGGACGGCCAGCCCTCGCCGACGACGTGCTCGTTGAGGTTCTCGCCGCTGCCGAGGCCGAGGGTGAAGCGCCCGTCGGCCAGGATCTGCATGGTCGCGGCCTTCTGAGCGACGACGGCCGGGTGGTACCGGATGATCGGGCACGTCACGTACGTCATCAGTTCGACCCGTTCGGTGGCCTGAGCCACCGCACCCAACGTCGTCCAGGCGTAAGGCGAATGCCCCATCGAGGAAAGCCACGGCGAGTAGTGGTCACTGCTGACCTCGAAATCGAAGCCGACCTTCTCGGCTCCGACGGCATACTGCACCAGCTCTTTCGGGCCGCTCTGCTCGGTCATCAACGTGTATCCGAAATTGGTCATGTGTGTCTCCTAAATTGTTGCGACGGAACCGGCGTCGACGCGGTAGTTCGATCCGTTGACGAAGCTGGCCCTTTCCGAGCACAGGAACGTGATCACTGCGGCCACTTCCTCGGGTTCGCCCCGGCGTCCGAGCTCCATGTGCGGACGCTGCTCGCTCAGGAAGCTCTCGATGGCACCGTCTCGGTCGGTGTCCTTCTCTTCGGCCCGCTTGTCCATCATCGCGTCCGTCATCGGGGTGTGAATGAATGCCGGAGAGACGGCGTTGACCAACAACCCCTCCGACGCATAACTACGAGAGAGCCCTTTGGCGAGGGCAAGCACACCGGCTTTGGCTGCGCAGTATGGCAATTCGTCGTCGTACGGCTGCACTGCATCCTCGGACGTGAGCAGCACGATGCGTCCCCACCCACCGCGGCGAAGCGCGGGCACGAACGCCCGCAGCAACCGGACGGGGCCCATCAGGTCGACGTCGAGGGTGGAGTTCCACCCCTCCTCTTCGATCTCGTGGAACAGCCCTTGCGCTCCGGTCACGCCCGAGGACTGGACGAGAATGTCGATGTCCCCCACGGCTTGTTGTGTCCGCACCGCCAAGTTCTCGACGGCCTCGGTGTCGGTGACGTCGGCAGCGAATGCGAACAGTTGCCCCTCAGGTGCTTCGAGTTGCGCCGCGGCCTCGTCGAGGGAACTCTGATCCTTGTCACTGATCACGACTCGAACACCCTCGGCCAACAGCATTTTCGCTGTGTGCCAGCCGATTCCGGAGTCGGCCCCTGTCACCAACGCTGTTCTACCGTCGATTCCCAAATCCATGTGATCCCACTTTGCGCTCGGAGTCGATGTCAGGCTGTGGCGTCGTGCGGGCGCGCGATCGTCAGCGCCGCATTCACCAGGGCCAGGTGGCTCAAGCCCTGCGGGAAGTTACCCAGGAACGATCCATCCGAAGCATCGATCATCTCGCTGTACAGACCGACATCATTGGACAGCTCCACCAACTGGTCCATCAGGGCGGTGGCTTCGTCGTCGCGTCCGACGCACGACAATGCCGACACTCGCCAGAACGCGCAGGCCACGAACGTGACCTCTTCCTTGTGCACGCCGCTGTAGCGATACAGCAACGGACCCGCACCGAGCTCCTCGCTCAGCGCATCGATGGTGGACGAAAGCCGTTCCCCGCGATCGTAATTCATCTCGGCGGCCAACAGCACCGACGCGTCGAGGCCATCGGCACCCGGGTATGCCAAATATGCTTGCCGCTCCTCGGACCAACATTGCGTTTCGATGTAGTGCCTGATGCGGCCCTTTTCCGCCTTCCACCGGTCCGGAATTCCGGGGATCTCGCCGGCCTCGGCCAAATGAACAGCGCAGTCCAGCGCTTGCCAGCAGCCGAGCTTCGAACTGGTGTAGTGACGCTCGTCCTCGAGTTCCCAGATGCCCGCATCCTTGCGCTGCCATGAGTCACAGGCCTCGTCGGCGATGGCGGCCAACAGGCGACCGGTCTGCGCGTCGAGAATGTTCCCGGCGTCCACGTACTGCCGAATGATGGAGAACAGGTCTCCGAAGATCATGAGCTGCAGCTGATCTGCCGCTGCATTCCCGTTGACGACCGGGCCGATGCCTCGCCAGCCGGGCACATCCGGCTGCTCGGTTCCCCCTGGCAACTGTCCCTGAAGCGTGTAGAACACATTGACCAGCGGATCGTTGGACCTGATGACCTTCAGCAACCAGGCGACGGCCGCGTGCACTTCCTCACGAAGCCCGAAGCGTTGCATCGCCCTGATCGTGTACGCGGCATCTCGCACCCAGGCGTACCGATAGTCCCAGTTCTTCCCGCCGGTCCGGTTCTCCGGCAGCGACGTCGTCGCTGCAGCAGCGATGGCACCGGAAGGACTGTGCAACAGCAACTTCAGGGCAAGAGCACTGCGCGCTACGTGCTCCGCCCACGGTCCCTCGTACGCGAACTCCTCCGACCACATCCGCCAGTTGAGAACGGTTCGGTCGATCCCCTCGTCCAATGTCTGCGGATCGGGCAGATGCAGTGGTTCGTTCTCGGTGCCGACGACTCCGAGAGCGTGCCTGGAACCGGGCTCGGTGGAGAACAGCCCATGAATATTCTGCGTCTCGACCCGAGGATCGTCGATGCCGAGGGTTCGTACGGCGAGGGTCAGCCCGTCCACCCGGAGGACGGTGCCGTGCTCGGTGGCATAGGCCCAGGGTGAGGCCTTACCGAGCATGGTTCCCGGTGCCACCTTCCAGGCCATCTCGACGCTCCCGTCGATGCCGTCGATTCGGCGTGCCAGTTCCATCCACGGCAGTCGCCCGGCCACGCCGGTGTTGAGCGAATCGGTCACTCGCACCGTTCCGTCGGCAGTCTTGAAGACGGTAGCGAGAACATTTGTATCCGAGACGAATTCACGCTGGACGGTGAACTCGGCAACCGGGGCCAGCTCGATCCATCCACCATGCTCGTAATCCAACAGCGCGGCGAACGGCGGCGGAGAATCCAGGTTCGGGACCGGAAGCCAGTCGATGCGACCGTCGTCGGCGATCATTGCCACCGTTCTCCCGTCGCCGATCGCTCCGTAGCTCTCGATGGGAACGTAACCGTCGACCCTGCGGTGCGGGTCTCGAAACTCACTCAAGCGCGTGCCTTTCCGGAGAAGATCGGGCTGCTCTCGACATGCTCGAGGAGATCGGCCGGGTCGTCGAACACCGCCACCGCACCTGCATCGAGCAGCTCTGCGCGCGAGATACCTCCGCTCAACACGCCGATGGCGCGTACGCCTGCACGCCCGGCGGCCTCGATATCCCACACACTGTCACCGACCATCACCGCACGCGTCGACTCGACCTCGGCCCGCTCCAGCGCGACCGCGACGAGGTCCGGTTCGGGCTTCGCGACGTCGGCGTCCTCGCCGGAGGTCACGACCGCCACCGAATCCTCCACGTCGAGCAGATCCCGCAGCGTCGACAGTTCGCCTTCGGGCGCGGATGTCGCCAGAACGACGGTGAGACCACGAGACTTCATGTCTTCCAGCAATTCCCGTGCACCGGGCAGAACCTCGAGATCGGCAGAGGCCGCCGCGTAGTACTCACCGTGCAGCTTCTTCGCTTCGGCGGCCAATGCGCTGTCGGAGGAACCGACGAGAGACTCGAGCAGCTTCGACCCGTCCATCCCGATGCAACGATGGATGCGCCAGGCCGAAACTTCTCGGCCCGCTTCACGAAATGCGCGTGACCACGCGGACACGTGGACGAAATTGGAATCGACGAGCGTGCCGTCGATGTCGAACAGAACAGCGTCGACGCTGGGAACACTCACAGGCATGGACATCGGATACCCAGGGTCGATGCCCGCAAACAGTGGGCACTCGACAACAGTCCGCACTCGACAACAGTCCGCTTTCGAAAACAACGGGCCCCTCGCATCATGCGAGGGGCCCGGGACAATCGAAGGTGCTACCTGGCCTGCGCCTGCCACATCCAGTGCAACTGCTCGAGTCGCGCGGTAACGGCGATGAGCAGGTCCTGGGTGACAGGATCGGCTTCTGCCGTATCCGCGATCCGTCCGCGCAGTCGCTCGACGACGGCAGCGATGTTGTCGACGATTGCCGCTACGACCTCGCTGTCCTCGGTCCACCCGGCTCCGAAGCCCTTGGTCCCCGCTGTGGCCGAGACCGTCGCTGCGCGGCCATCGGGGCTGACACCGATGGCGGTTGCTCGCTCGGCGGCCTGATCGGTGAAATCACGTGTAGCCGTGACCAACTCGTCGAGCTCGAGATGCACGGAGCGGAAGTTCTTTCCGATCACGTTCCAGTGGGCCTGCTTCGCGATGAGCGAGAGGTCGATCAGATCTACCACTGTTCCCTGAAGAGCATCGCCTGCGATCTTCTGCTGACCTGCGTCGAGCGTGCTGGTGATGGGGCTAGTCATGAGGTGGCCTCCCTGCCGTTGGACGACGGTATGCATCGCACATCATTATTGTGCTTTCGTCTGTACTACACAACAGCAGGTCACCGCGCTGTGTTCCGGATCGGCGCCACCAAATCTGTGACGCCGATCCCAGAACTGTCCTTCGGTCAGACCTTGGCGGCCTCGTCGGCAGGGTCGTCGATGGCACCGGCACCGGTGGTGGGTGCGGTCTCGTCCTGCTGCGACCGCACACCGTCCTCGACTCTCTTGCCGAGATCGGCATCGACGTTGGTCCAGTACTCGAACACCCGGCTCAGGACCGGCTCCTTCACGCCGTTGAGGACGTGCCCGACGATGTTGCCGACGAGACGATCCCGCTGGGCGTCGTCCATGACCTCGCGCACCAGGGCACCGGCCTGAACGAAGTCGCCGTCCTCCGGGTGCTCGATGTAGCCGGTGCGGATGAACCGTGGCTCGAAGTCCCACGATCCGTCGTCGCCGTACTTGTTCGTGTCCGCAGACGGGCCGCCGAACGAGTTGGGTGCGTACACGGGTGTGTCCGGGGAATTGAACGAGTACCGCATGCTGCCGTCCTTGGCGTACGAGTTGACCTCGGACTTCGGAGCGTTGACCGGGAGCTGCGCGTAGTTGGCCCCGATCCGGTACCGATGAGCGTCGGCATAGGAGAAGACGCGGCCGAGCAGCATCTTGTCCGGGCTGAATCCGATGCCCGGCACGGTGTTGGACGGCTCGAACGAACTCTGCTCGATCTGAGCGAAGAAGTTCTCCGGGTTCCGGTTCAAGGTCATCTTGCCGACCTCGATCAACGGGTAGTCCTTCTGCGACCAGACCTTGGTGAGGTCGAACGGATTGAACTTGTAGTTCTCCGCATCGTCGTACGGCATGAGCTGCACCTTCAAGGTCCAGCTGGGGAAATCGCCGTTCTCGATGGAACCGAAGAGGTCCTGACGGTGGTGGTCCGGCGATGTGCCTGCGACCTCGTCGGCCTTGTCCTGAGTCAGGTACTCGACGCCCTGATCGGTCTTGAAGTGGAACTTCACCCAGGTCCTAGTACCATCCTCGGCGATCAGCTGGTAAGTGTGCGAGCCGAACCCGTCCATGTGCCGGAAGGACTTCGGAATGCCGCGGTCCCCCATCAGCCAGGTCACCTGGTGGGCGGTCTCGGGCGAGAGCGTCCAGAAGTCCCACTGCATGTTGTTGTCACGCAGGCCGGAATCGGGCAGCCGCTTCTGGCTTCGAATGAAGTCCTGGAACTTGATCGGATCCTTGACGAAGAAGATCGGGGTGTTGTTGCCCACGAGGTCCCAGTTGCCCTCGTCAGTGTAGAACTTCAGCGCAAACCCGCGGGGGTCGCGCCAGGTGTCAGGGCTACCCTGCTCGCCCGCGACGGTCGAGAAGCGTGCGAGCATCTCGGTCTTGGTGCCGGGCTGCAGGACCTTGGCCTTGGTGTACTTGCTGATATCGCCGGTGATCTCGAGCTGGCCGAACGCGCCGGAGCCCTTGGCGTGGACGACGCGCTCCGGGACGCGCTCACGGTTGAACTGCGCCATCTTCTCGATCAGGTAGTGATCGTGCAGCAGAATCGGTCCCTGCGTACCTGCGGTGAGCGACTGGTCGTCACTGGCTACGGGGATGCCCGAGTTGCTGGTGGTCGGCTTGGTCATACAAGGCCTCCTGCTGGCGATATCGAGTCCGGGGGCTGCCCCGGACGAAAGTGAGCGGCCGCGCAATGGACCGTCGTGTCTGCAGGAATGCCTCGAGCGCCACCGGCATAAACCCTGCTGATTTCCAGCCTGCCCACAAATCTGGACTGAGTCAAGAAAGCCGAGCCTTCAGGCAACCACGTGCGCCTCACCCGTCCGCATCGAACCCGACAGGATCTGCAACCCCAAATACGTGCCCGAGGGCATCCAACGACTCAACGTCGGGCCGACCGCATCCACCTGCACCCGAGCCACCCTCGCCTTACCCCTCAGGCCGGCGACACCGACCGCCGATCCGCCCGCCACCGGCTGCGCGAACCCGATGGACCCGCGCATCGGGAACTGCGGCCCGAACCCGCGCGACCTCGTCCGCACCGACCACTCACCACCGCTCACCCCGGCCTCCCCCAACACATCGCCGTCGAATTCGGCCAGCACCTTCGGCAGATACCAGTTGGCCCTACCACCGTGCACCGACGTCGCGGAGTCGACGGCGATAAAGGGGACCGCCATCCGCGGAACCTTGCCCACGTCCCGGCGTAGAACCGGGCTCGCCAATATCTCGCGATACGGGCCCACCGGTGACGTCGTGTAATCGACCACCATGCACATCGTGATCGGCAGGGTTTTGGCACCGGCAGGCGCGAAGTCCGACGACCGAGCTCGGTGCCACCAGATCGTGGCCCGCACGTTGGCCGGCCACGGAGCGGCCGGACTCGCCGGCCAATCGGTGCGCTCGGTCTCGGATTCGGCAACACTCCACATCAGGACTCCCTCCCGACGACAGTGAGCGGAAGCCGCAACGCGCCCGGCGCAGACACCGGTACCACGGGGTGCGCAGGCTGCGTGGGTGCGATTTCCTGATATTCGGAACCCACCGCCGGCCGCCGATCGACCTCACCCTTGTTGGGCCACAACGCCATTGCTCGCTCGGCCTGCGCGGTGATCGTCAGAGACGGATTGACGCCCAGGTTGGCGCTGACCGCGGAACCGTCGAGCACGTGCAGTCCGTCGTAGCCGTAGACCCGTTGATAGCCGTCGACGACACCGGTCTCGGGCGAGTCACCGATTGCGCAACCGCCGAGGAAATGTGCCGTCATCGGAATGTTGACGATCTCCGCGATCGAGCCGCCCGGGTCGCCGCCGATCTTGTCCGCAAGCAACCTGATCGCCGTATGTCCCTGCGGAATCCACTGTGGCGGCGGGTCGCCAGCACCGGGCTTACTTGTGAGCCGACGACCGAACGGGCCCTTCTTCGATCCGAGCTCGAGCGAATTGTCGTCGGTCTGCATCACCAACGCGATGACGGTTCGCTCCGACCACCGGTGCACCGACAAACTCCGAACCGCAGCGCCCGGATGGCGCAGAGCGACACCGAGGGTCTTGAGGACGCGTGGCATCTTGCCGCCGCCGTCGCTGAGCACGGTCTGCAACAACCCGATCGCGTTGCTGCCCTTGCCGTATCGCACCGGCTCGATGTGCGTGTGATCGTCCGGGTGGAACGAGGACGTGATCGCCACACCCTCGTGGTAGTCGACCTCATGCCCGCGTGCGGTGGCGGCCAACACGGCCTCTGAATTGGTGCGCACCAGCGAGCCGATCCTGCTCGACAGCCGCGGCAACGACCCCTTCTCCTTGGCCGCGAGCATCAACTTCTGCGTGCCGTACGTACCGGCCGAGAAGATCACCTGATCGGCAGTGATCGTCTTCTCGCTGCGACGCAGCTTGCCGCCGGTCCGGCGTGTCACCACGTCGTAGCCGTCGCCGTTCGGGCGCACATCCACCACAGTGGTCAATGGAAGAACCTGCGCACCAGCATGTTCGGCGAGATACAGGTAATTCTTCACGAGCGTGTTCTTCGCTCCGACGCGGCACCCCGTCATACAGGATCCACATTCGGTGCACCCGGTGCGCTCGGGCCCGGCACCGCCGAAGAACGGGTCCGGTGCGGTCTTGCCACGGTCCCCGAAGTAGACCCCCACCGGCGTGGAGGTGAACGTGTCGCCGACGCCCATGTCCTCCGCCACCTCCCTCATGACCTTGTCCGAGGCAGTGATGGTGGGATTGGTCTCGACGCCGAGCATCCGGCGCGCCTGGTCGTAGTACGGACTCAATTCGCGCTGCCAGTCGGTGATGGACCCCCACTGCGGGTCCTCGAAGAACTTCGCCGGCGGCTGATACAACGTGTTCGCATAGTTCAGCGAACCGCCGCCCACACCTGCGCCCGCCATCACCAGAACATCGGGAAGCAGGTGAATGCGTTGCACCCCATAGCAACCCAACGCCGGAGCCCACAGATACTTGCGCAATCGCCAGCTGGTCTCGGGTAGTTCGTCGTCCTCGAACCGTCGGCCGGATTCGAGCACCGCCACCCGGTAGCCTTTTTCGACGGCCCGCAGGGCGGCAACGCTGCCACCGAAACCGGAGCCGATGATCACCACGTCGTAGTCACTCATGCGGATACCACCTCGTTGTCGGAATCGAGAGTGTCTGAATCGGGAGCGTCGGAGACGATCCGATAGTTCGCGAGATCGAACTCGCGCGTCATGCTGCGGAATCGAAAGGTATAGGTGGGCCACATCGTGGAGTTGCGGCCGTTGGCGTCCAGATACCAACTCGAGCAGCCACCGGCATTCCACACCGTGCCCTCCAGCTCGGCGTCGACCCATGAATTATGCTGCCGCTGAGCAGATTCGACGACCTCCACGGCCGCGATGCCGCGAGTCTTCATCGCGTTCAGTGCGGATACCAGGTAGTTGGCCTGGGATTCGAGCATGTACACGATGGAGCTGTGCCCGAGATTGGTGTTGGGCCCGTACATCAGAAACAGATTCGGGAAGCCGGCGACGGTCGTCCCCCGATGGGCCTGCGGGCTGCCGCCCCAATGCTGCGCCAGTGTACGGCCGTCGTTGCCCCGCAGTAGATGCGACACAGGCGGCTCGGTCGGGGTGAACCCCGTCGCAAAAATGATCGTATCCACCTGGTGGTGTCGGCCCGAGGCCTCGACCACGCCGTTCTCGGTCACCGATGCCAGGCCGGACGTCACCAGATCCACATCCGGACGGTCCAGCGTCGGTAGCCAATCATTGGACAGCAGAAGCCTTTTGCAGCCAGGTGCGTAGTCCGGGGTCAACGCTGCCCGCGTCGCGGGGTTCTTGACCTGCCGTCTCAGATTCAGCTTGGCGAAGGCCTTCACCGCAGGCAGCATCCATGGGTTGTCGGCCAGAACGGTCACATAGGCCTCGCGGTAGCCGTAGATGACGGCGCGGACTGCCCGGTGCGTCGCCGGAATACGCTCGTAGAGCGCGCGCTCGAGCCTGCCGATGGTGCGGTCCAGGCGCGGGATGACCCACGCCGGGGTGCGTTGGAAGACGGTGAGCCGCTGGGCTCTGTCGACGATCTCGGGGACGAACTGCACCGCAGAGGCCCCGGTCCCGATGACGGCGACCCGCTCATCGGTGAGGTCGTGCTCGTGATTCCAGGTGGCGGAATGGAACACCGTGCCCTCGAAGGTATCGATGCCAGGGACGTCCGGGATCTTCGGCGTCGAGAGCGCGCCGGTAGCTGCGATCAACACCCGGGCGCTCGTCGCGCCGTTCGTCGTCTGCACCGTCCACCGCTTCGTCGACTCGTCCCAGATGGCGGACTGCAGTTCGCAGTTCGTGACGATGCGGTCCTTCAGGTGGAGGCGCTCGACGACCGAACGCAGATAGTCGAACAACTCCGGTTGGCGCGCAAAAGTGTGACTCCACTCGGGGCTCGGTGCGAACGAGAACGAGTACAGCGAGGTCGGAACGTCGCACGCGCATCCGGGGTAGGTGTTGTCGCGCCAGGTTCCGCCGACATCGCTTGCACGCTCGATGACCACCACGTCGGCTCCGGGGTCGTCGGCGAGGATCTTCGCAACCGCAGCCAGGCCGGCAAAACCAGCCCCGACCACCAGGACATCTACGCGCTCTTGAAGATTCATGAAGTCATCACCTTGTCGGACCAGACGGGAAGGAGCCGTTCGCGAAGTCGCGCGTCGGCCTCGGGGGTACGAAACAACGCCGAGACGGCCAGGCCGCGGGCGAGTTCGACACTGAGCTCGATGGATTCTGGCGTCATCCGGCTACCCATGACGATCTGGGCACCGCTCTCGATTGCTTCGGCGACGCGCCGTTCCAGGGGGATCATCGCTTCGTACAGAGCGGGGTCGGTGCGGGCGGCCACCCACAGCTCGAGTGCGGCGTAGAACAGGGGTCCGGAGAACGCGTCGAGGAGAATCTCGGGACCTCGCTCAGCATCGGGTTCGGCCTCGAGAATTTCCGAGAGCCGACGGTCGACCAAGTGCTCGACTGCCGCGATCACCAGTGACTCCTTGGTCGGGAAGTGATGCAGCTGCGCGCCCCTGGACACGCCGGCGCGGCGCGCGATCTCCTGCGTGCTGGTCTTCGCGAAACCGAGCTCGACGAGGCAGTCGATCGCGGCATCGAGCAGCTTCGCCCTGGTCCCCGCGGTGCGCTCGGCCTGCGTTCGACGCTCGGTCGAGCCCGAATCCGTCATCCCTGTGTCGGTAGTCACACCAAGCACCGTAGCGCTCAATTTACAAACAGTCCAGCCTGACTTTAAGTTCGCGCCGCCCGAGGAAGACTCAGGCGCTGACACTGCGTCCCGTGTGCAGGCAACTCACCCGGCGACAACGCGGCCACTGCGCCCCGAACCCGGCATTCAGCGTTAGCTCGCCTTCGCGAGGACCTCCCACTCTGTGCGCATCATCGACCTGCCGCGCCGCATCCTTCGATGTCAGCCAGAGTCGCAGCCGCAAGTGGTGCGATATGAACACCTGTGGAAACCGCCAGAAGAAGGCACGCATGGCCGCCGGCCGTCGCACAACAGAGCCCTCCTGAACCAGGCCACAGACCGGAAGCTCAGGACGCCTCGAGCTCCGCCTCCCGCAATTCCCGTGGCGATGGAGCCGCTCGCAGCATTGACGCCAACGGCCAGGCGCTCGACGACACCGAACCCGGTATCGAGGGTCGCCGGCTTACCGCTCGACCCGTGCCGGTCGGGGTATCAGGCGGCTCGTTGTTTTCGGCGGTGGTAGCTGGGGATGGGTTGTCGTGTGGGGTCGACGGTGTCGGGTGGGATGGCGTAGGGGTGGCCGTCGGTGCCCATGGCCAGTTGCCAGTGACCGTGGTGGACGAGGCGGTGGCATTCTCCGCAGACCAGGGCGAGGTTGTTCAGATCGGTGGTGCCGCCGTGTTCCCAGAATGCGATGTGGTGGGCTTGGCACCATGGGGCCGGGCGTCCGCACATCACGCAGCATCGGTCGCGGATGGTCAGGGCGGTGCGTTGGTTCTCGGTCGCCAGTCGGGTGGTCCGTCCGAGGGCGAGTGGGACGCCGTGGTGGTCGACGATGACGGGGGTCAGGTCGGCGTCGCAGGTGAGCAACTCGGCGAGGCTGCGGCTCATCGGCCCGGTCCAGTCGAGGTGGAACGGCCAGTGAACATCTCCCGGCCCCACCGTCGACTTCTGCGCGCCACCGGCACCACCGGCACCATCAGCACCAGCGCCGGCAGAATCGGCACCTGCACCGGAAGCACCACCACCACCGGCACAATCGGCACCTGCACCGGTAGCACTACCACCCGTAGCAGCGGTAGCGGCAGCGGCGTCATCGTCCGACGAGCTGGCGACGGTGGTCGTTCCCGTCGAATCCGGTGTGACGCTTCCGGTCTGCTGCTTGCCGCTGTGGGTGAGCAAGTCCCGCAACGGAACTATGAGATGCACCGACGCCCGGGACCCACCCGCTGCGCCGGTGCCCCTACCGCGCAGGTGTCGGTCGATCATCAGATCGAGTGCGTCGGCGCGGCGTTTCGACGGACTGCGAGGATCACGGGCACCACCGGGACCGGGCCGCGGCGCAGTCAACGGCGAGAGCGCGGTGAGTAGTTTCTCGGCCATCAACCGGTCGACATTGCCGCTGAGCTGGAACCGATCATCGGCGAGAGGGTGCAGATCGAATCGATTGAGATCCGGGTTCTCCGACACCGGCACCGGAGGCGGTCCCAGCGGTACCGGACCGCCGACGCCCGCACCACCACCACCACCAGCAGCGCCATCACCGCCACCAGCAGCGCCATCACCGGCACCCGAATAGCCGCCACCAGCAGCAGCCGAATCAGCGTCCCCGGCACCTGCACCGGCATCGGCACCGGCACCGGTGCGGCGGGCCTGTTCCTGCTCCCACTCGCGGCGCTGTTTCTCCGCCTTCTGGTGCCGAGCCCTGGCCTCGTCGGCCGCCGAATGCGCCAACGCCTGCGCACGGGTGGCGACCTGACCGGCGGTGGCACCGCGCGCGGTCTCGAGCAACTCCGCGACGACGGCCTCGCGGTGTCGCTGGTCCAGCGTCGGGTCGGCCACCACGACCGAGGCGTACCCGTCGGCGATCGCCGAGGCATGCGCCGCGTGGATCTCACTACCGGCGAGAGCATCGAGCACGGCAGGCCAGTCGGTGAGCCACAGCCCCAACGCACTCTGGCGGGCAGCGGACCCGTCGGTGATCCGCACCGATCTCGCGTACCACCGCGTCACGGTCGAATGCCCGAGCTTGATCGCCAGACCACGGCGTTCGATCTCGGCGAGCAGCGTCAATCTCGCTGCAGCAAGAAAATTTTCGTCGGAAGTCACGGCAGCGAGCTCGGAGACCAACTCCTGGTCTGCGAGCTCGAACACATCCCCCCGTGCCTTCACACCGCACAAGCTATACCCAACCACCGACACATTCCGGCGGTGCTGGTCAAGGAGCGACGGTGCAGTACCGCAGCTCACTAGACCCACAAATATCGCAGGTCACCTGCCGCCGTCGGGAACCGAACGAGAATCGTGCGTCACGACTCAGCACCGCTCACCGGGCCGCTCTCTCGCGACTGTGACCGGGCCCATACTATGTGCTGGCCGGTTTCCGCCGGCACCCCACACTCGGATCGTCCGGCACGTTCCTGCCGGTGGAGGGATCTATTTCGTCATGGCATCAATCACGTTCGAGCGCACGACCAGGCTGTTTCCCGGCTCCGATACCCCGGCGGTGAACGAGCTGGACCTGCACATCGAGGACGGTGAGTTCCTGGTTCTGGTCGGCCCATCGGGCTGCGGCAAGTCGACGTCCCTGCGCGTACTCGCGGGCCTGGAGGAGGTCACGTCCGGTCGCATTCTCATCGGCGGCAAGGACGTCACCAATACCGAGCCCAAGGACCGCGATATCGCGATGGTCTTTCAGAACTATGCGTTGTACCCGCATATGACCGTGGCGGAGAACATGGGCTTCGCGCTCAAGTTGGCGAAGGCAAGCAAGGAAGACATCCGCACTCGCGTCGAGGAAGCGGCGAAGCTTCTCGACCTGGAGCCGTATCTGGACCGCAAACCGAAGGCGCTCTCCGGTGGTCAGCGGCAGCGAGTGGCCATGGGACGCGCCATCGTTCGTCAACCACAGGTGTTTCTGATGGACGAGCCGCTGAGCAACCTCGACGCGAAGCTCCGAGTCCAGACGCGCACGCAGATTGCTCAGCTGCAGCGTCGATTGGGCACCACCACGGTCTACGTCACCCATGATCAGGTCGAGGCCATGACGATGGGCGATCGCGTGGCCGTACTCAAGGGTGGTGTGTTGCAGCAATGCGCTAGCCCGCGGGAGCTGTACCGCACCCCTGTGAACGCGTTCGTGGCGGGTTTCATGGGCTCACCGTCGATGAACCTGTTCCGTGCTCCTGTCACCGACGGCGGAGTTCGCCTGGCCGATCAGGTGATTCCGGTGCCGCGTCGGACTCTCGGTTCTGCGACCGAGGTGATGTTCGGCATTCGGCCGGAGCACATCGAGATCGCCGACAGCGGAATCGCCCTCGAGATCGATGTCGTGGAGGAACTCGGGTCGGAAGCGTTCGTGTTCGGACGCGCGGACATCAACGGCCGCACCGAGACCATTGTCGCTCGGGCCGATTGGCGCAGCCCGCCGGAGAAGGGCGACCGCGTCCACGTCCGCATCGATGACGCGCACGCCCACATCTTCGAGGCCTCCGCGGAGGGCCTCCGTCTGAACTGACGTCCCCCGTCGTGCGCCTTTTGCGTACCTCCAGGTACGCAAAAGGCGCACGACGTCAGACCAGCAGTTCGGCGATCTGAATCGTGTTCAGTGCGGCACCCTTGCGCAGGTTGTCGCCCGAGACGAACAACGCGAGTCCGCGGCCCTCGGGAACACCCGGGTCCTGGCGAATGCGGCCAACAAGAGAGTCGTCCTTGCCTGCTGCTTCGAGCGGCGTCGGCACGTCCACCAACGACACACCGGGGGCGGATGCGAGCAGCTCACGGGCCCGCTCCACCGACAACGGTGAACCGAACTCTGCGTTGATCGACAGCGAGTGACCGGTGAACACCGGAACACGGACGCAGGTGCCACTGACCAGCAGGTCCGGCAGTCCAAGGATCTTGCGCGATTCGTTGCGCAGTTTCTGGTCCTCGTCGGTTTCGCCGGAGCCGTCGTCCACCAACGCACCGGCGAGAGCCAGAACGTTGAAGGCGATGGGTGCGACGTACTTGTTCGGGGCCGGGAAATCCACCGAGGAACCGTCGTGCACCAGTTTTTCGACGTCGCCGATGACGGCGCGCGCCTGGGTGGCGAGTTCCTCGACACCGGCGAGTCCGCTACCGGAGACGGCCTGGTAGCTGGAGACGATCAGACGCTGCAGGCCTGCCTCGTCGTGCAGCACCTTGAGCACGGGCATTGCGGCCATGGTGGTGCAGTTGGGGTTGGCGATGATGCCGCGGGGCGGGTTCTTCGCCGCCTCGGGGTTGACCTCGCTGACCACCAGCGGCACGTCGGCGTCCTTGCGGAACGCCGAGGAGTTGTCGATGACGGTCGCCCCTGCTGCGGCGAACCGCGGTGCCTGCTCACGCGAGAGGGTGGCACCGGCCGAGAACAAGGCGATGTCGATTCCGGTGAGATCGGCGGTGGAGGCGTCCTCGACGATGATCTCCTCGCCGCGGAACGGCAGCTTCTTGCCCGCCGACCGGGCGGAAGCGAAGAATCGAACGGTGTCGGCGGGGAAGTTGCGCTCCTCCAACAGGGTTCGCATGACGGCACCGACCTGGCCGGTGGCTCCTACGACTGCAACTGTGGTCATCTCTACCGTCCTGTTCCTGCGTGTACGACGGCTTCTTCGTCGCCGCCCAGATCGAAAGCGGCGTGCAGCGCCCGTACCGCGTCGTCGAGCTGAGTGTCGCTGCACAGCACCGAGATACGGATCTCCGAGGTGCTGATGAGGTCGATGTTGATGCCGGCGTCGGCGAGGGCCTCACAGAACGTCGCGGTGACGCCGGGGTGGCTCTTCATGCCGGCACCGACGAGCGAGACCTTGCCGATGTGGTCGTCGTAGAGCACCTGAGTGAAGCCGATCTCGGCCTGCAGCTTGGTGAGCTTCTCCACTGCCGTTGGGCCGTCGGCCTTGGGGCAGGTGAAGGTGATGTCGGTCTTGCCGGTGTCGATCTTGGACACGTTCTGCAGCACCATGTCGATGTTGATCTCGGAATCTGCCACGGCGCGAAACACTTTGGCGGCATAGCCAGGTGTGTCGGGCAGCCCGACGACGGTGACCTTCGCCTCGCTGCGATCGTGCGCGACGCCGGTGAGAATTGCTTCTTCCACTGGAATGTCCTCCATAGATCCGGAGACGATCGTTCCGGGTTTCGTGGTGTACGACGAGCGCACGTGTACGGGAACGTTGTAGCGACGGGCATATTCGACGCAGCGCAGCATCAGCACTTTCGCGCCGCAGGCCGCCATCTCGAGCATCTCCTCGAACGAGACCGTGTCGAGGTGGCGGGCGTTGGGAACGATGCGCGGATCGGCCGTGAAGATTCCGTCGACATCGGTGTAGATCTCGCACACGTCGGCGTTCAGTGCTGCGGCGAGCGCAACGGCGGTGGTGTCCGAGCCGCCACGGCCGAGGGTGGTGACGTCCTTGCTGTCCTGGCTGACGCCCTGGAAGCCGGCGACGAGCACGATCGAGCCCTCGTCGAGTGCGCTCCGCACGCGACCGGGAGTGACGTCGATGATCTTGGCGTTGCCGTGCACGCTGGTGGTGACGACGCCTGCCTGGGATCCGGTGAACGACCGCGCCTCTGCGCCGAGCGAGTGGATCGCCATCGCGACGAGCGCGTTGGAGATGCGTTCACCCGAGGTGAGCAGCATGTCCATCTCGCGGGCAGGCGGGGCCGGGCACACCTGCTGTGCCAGGTCGAGCAGTTCGTCGGTGGTATCGCCCATGGCCGACACGACCACGACGACGTCGTTGCCTGCCTTCTTGGTCTCGACGATTCGTTCAGCGACGCGTCGGATGCGTTCGGCGGTTCCCACCGACGACCCACCGTACTTCTGGACGATCAGAGCCACGCGTCTTACCTCCGCTGGATAGCCAACTATCGGAAAATTATCGTGAGTTCGTTCGCGGTCACCTTACCGAGTTGGCACCTCGTGTCGTGGCCCGGGTGGCTCCGAGCTGGGACTTTAGCCCCTCTCGCCTGCGGATACGCCTGCCCTACGATGATCGGGTGAGTTTTCCCGAGCACCAACCGCCCCCGCCTCCGAGAGGTCTGCGGGTGCTGTTCGGGTTGCCTCCCGTCGGTCGCGTGTGGCCCGGTGGTGTGCGTTCGGCGCTGGCGTTCGGAATTCCGGCGATCACGGCGTGGATTCTGGGATTCCATTCCGAGGCGTTGCTACTGGTCTCCGGGAGTTTTGCGGTCATCTACGGCGAGGGGCGGCCGTATCGGTCGCGCTGGTCGGTGGTGTTGATCGCGGGCGCGGCACTGGTCAGCTCGGTCTGGTTGGGTGCGATGTCCGGTCAGATCGCCCTCGATCTGGGTCAGACGCCGGCAGCACGGATGATTCCGGTCGCGACACTGTCTCTGCTCGCCCTCGTAGCGGTCTACGTCATTGCCGCGTTGCGGCTGGGACCACCGGGCGCGTTCTTCTTCGTCCTGGTGTGCGCGGTGTCGTCGTATCTGCCCGCTGCCGGCATCAGCGCCGAACGTGGGGCCGCGTTCGCCGCCCTCGGGGTCGCGTCGGCGCTGGTGGTGGCGATGTCGGGAGTGTTGTGGGATCCGCGCGGACCCGAACGCTCGGCCGTCGCCGCTGCGGTGGGAGCGATCGAGAAGTACACGAGCGCGCCGACGCCGTCTGCCGCCGATCGTCACACTGCCGCCGTCCGACTGCACGGTGCCTGGGCCGCGCTCTACGACGCAGGCTCTGCTCGGTTGGCATCGAGGCCCCACCTGGTCGAGACCTTGTTCGACGCGCATCGGGCGTTTGCCGCAGCAACCTCGGCGCGCGCCGGTTCGGTGCCGGATCCCGACGGTGCGGTGGAATCACCGCGCGATCAGTTGCCGTTGGCTCGGCCGGGGGTCGGGTATCGGTTGCGCCGCTCGCTGCATCGTGATTCGCATGCGTCCTCCACCGCGATTCGGGTGTTCTGCGCGGCAGCGGTCGCGGGCGGGATCAGTGTGGCGCTGGATCTGAGCAGACCGGACTGGGCCATCCTCGGCGCGGTTCTGGTGCTGCAGCAGGGCCCTGATCGACTGCACGGGACGTATCGGGGGCTGCAACGGCTCGGCGGGACCCTGGCGGGTGTGGTGGTGTTCTCCGCGATCTATCTCTCGCCTCTCGGCGGCCTCGCCGTGATCGCGCTGATGATGCTGCTGCAGTTCGCGATCGAGATCTCGGTGCCGCGCAACTACGGGCTTGCGGTCACCTTCATCACTCCGCTCGCATTGCTGATGGGCACCATCTCGCACCCGGGTGCCCCGCTCGGCGGCCTCGTCGTCGATCGTGTCGTGGAGACCTCGGTGGGTGTCGCCGTCGCGTTCGCCACTCTGTGGCTGTTGTTGCCGGGTGCCTTTCGCCGCGCGTTGCTGCGAGCCGATCGGCAGGTTCTCCGCTTGACCGACGCACTGTTGACGCGGCTGCAGACGCACTCGGTCACGGCACCGGAAACTCTGGCGCTTCAACGAGATGTGCAATTCGAGTTGGTGGGTGCGGCGCTTGCGGGAGTAGAAGCGGCGCACAACGATCGACGGTGGGCACATCGCGTGTGGCCGCAGCATGCGGAGGTCGATCGCCTCGGTTACGAACTGCTCGCGCAGTGTTGGACCGACGCCGATGTCGGACGACTGAACGACATCGACCTCTGGCAGCGCAAACACGAGATCGTGGCGGGAAAATTCGACTCCTCAACCCTCGGGTAGACCGTGAGCGCGCGGTAGTACACTCACCACATGCTGCGAGCTCTCCTTCTTAACAGCCGCGACGGGGTCTGAGACCAGACTGGCTTCCCGTCGCGGGGTTCGTTGCGCCGGTCGAACACATTGCTTTGATCTGTACGGAGAGACGAAGACCATGTCACCAGCCGACGCATTCACCTCGGGAACTCGCACCATCACCCCGCCCTCGCGGCCCGCGCCCAGCGATCAGCCTGCCTGGAACACCCAGAAGAACTCCTCGATGCCCACGTTCCGCTATCGGCCGTTCGCCGAGGAAGTGGAAGCCATCACCCTCCCCGACCGCACCTGGCCGGACAAGGTCATCGACCGCACCCCGCAGTGGTGCGCGGTGGACCTGCGCGATGGCAATCAGGCGCTGATCGATCCGATGAGCCCGGCCCGCAAGCGCCGGATGTTCGATCTGCTGGTGCGGATGGGCTACAAGCAGATCGAGGTCGGCTTCCCTTCGGCCAGTCAGACCGATTTCGATTTCGTCCGCGAGATCATCGAGGACGGCGCGATCCCCGACGACGTCACCATTCAGGTCCTGACGCAGTGCCGCCCCGAGCTGATCGAGCGCACTTTCGTCGCGTGCGAGGGCGCGCGCAGCGTCATCGTGCATTTCTACAATTCGACGTCGATCCTGCAGCGCCGAGTGGTGTTCCGGGCCGATCGTGAGGTCATCAAGAAGATCGCGACCGATGGCGCGTCCAAGGTGCTCGAGGAAGCGGCCAAGTTCCCCGATACCGACTGGCGCTACGAGTACTCCCCCGAGTCGTACACCGGCACCGAGCTCAGCTACGCCAAGGAGGTGTGCGACGCGGTCACCGCGATCATCGATCCCACACCCGACAAGCCGCTGATCCTGAACCTGCCGGCCACCGTCGAGATGGCGACACCGAACGTCTACGCCGATTCGATCGAGTGGATGAGCCGCAATCTGGACCGCCGCGACAGCATCGTGCTGTCACTGCACCCGCACAACGACCGCGGAACCGGTGTCGCCGCAGCAGAACTCGGATACCAGGCCGGCGCAGATCGGATCGAGGGCTGCCTGTTCGGCAACGGCGAGCGCACCGGCAACGTCTGCCTGGTCACCCTCGGCCTGAACCTGTTCACTCGTGGCGTCGACCCGCAGATCGACTTCTCCAACATCGACGAGGTCCGCCGAACGGTGGAGTACTGCAACCAACTTCCCGTCGCCGAGCGCCACCCCTACGGCGGCGACCTGGTCTACACCGCCTTCTCCGGCAGCCACCAGGACGCCATCAACAAGGGCCTCGACGCCATGAAAGTCACTGCGGACGAACAGGGTTCGGACATCGGGGATGTCACCTGGCAGGTTCCTTATCTGCCTGTCGACCCGAAGGACGTCGGACGCACGTACGAGGCCGTCATTCGCGTCAACTCGCAGTCCGGCAAGGGTGGCGTCGCGTACATCATGAAGTCCGACCACGGTTTGAACCTGCCGCGTCGCCTGCAGATCGAGTTCTCCCAGGCCGTGCAGCGCATCACCGACGGTGAGGGCGGTGAGGTCTCGCCCAAGGAGATGTGGGACGTCTTCGCCGAGGAGTACCTGACCCCGATCCGCCCGCTCGAGCGCATCAAGCAGTCGGTGGTGGCAGCCGAGCACGACGGCGGAACCGACACGATCACCGCGACGGTCAAGGTCGACGGCGTGGAGCAGGAGATCTCCGGATCCGGCAACGGCCCACTCGCGTCGTTCGTCGACGCATTGTCGACCATCGGATTCGACGTCAGCGTCCTGGACTACTCCGAGCACGCCATGTCCGCAGGCGACGACGCCCAGGCCGCGGCCTATGTCGAGGCCTCGGTCACCTCCCCTGCCGGAGTCGCCAGCACGGTGTGGGGAGTCGGAATCGCGACGTCGATCACCACTGCCTCGCTGCGCGCCGTGGTCTCGGCCGTGAACCGCGCGCTGAAGTAAGTTCTCCGCTCGACGAGATGCCGCCTGTTCATCACGAACGGGCGGCATTTTCGCGGTCTCACGAGGCACCCTTGCTGGAAGCGGATCGGGACTGGTTCAGGACACCGAAGGCCACTGCGCCGTGCTGTAGTCCGCTTCCGCCCGGAATGCGTCGAGCACAGCGGCGATCGCCGGTAGCCTGCCCGCGTCCGGTCGCGTCGCCAGTTCGTAGATCCGTCCGGCCCGCACGCCGGACAGTTCTCGGCGCACCAGACCCGGATGCACGACGGCGTATCGGGGCATCAGCGCCACGCCGTGGCCCGCGGCGACGAGAGTCTCGGTCACGCGAAAGTCGTTCACGCGCTGAACTACTCGCGGTTCTACGCCGGTCGCAGCGGCCACCGAGAGCAGTACGTCGTCGACCGGGAATCCACCCCGAACGCTGATCCAGCGCTCGTCGGCCAATTCTCGGAGGTCCACCGTGTCGTGCTGTGCCAGAGCATGCCCGGGCGGCAGCACCAGGTCGATGGGTTCCCGCATCAGGGGTGTCACCTCGATGCGCGGACCTTCGGTGGACGGAGCTCGCTCATCCCGGTGCGTGAGCACGACGTCGTAGTCGGCGAGCAGCTGCGGCACCGAGGATGCCGGCAGGTCCTCGTCGCGCGCATCGATGTCCACGTCCGAGTTCGCCAGCCTCGTCAGCACCCCCGACAGCAGCAGCGCGGCTCCGGAGGGGAACAGCGCGACTCGGACGCGTCCCCGCGGGGACGCTCGATATCGCTCCATTTCAGCCGTTGCGCGGGCGAGGGCGGAGAGGACGTCGTCGGCCCTGAGCACCAATGCACGCCCGGCGTCGGTGAGCCGGAGCCGGCGTCCGTCGGGTTCGAGGAGCGAAACACCGGCTTCTCGGGCCAGCAGCTTGAGTTGCTGGGATACCGCCGATGGTGTCATCGACATCGCGTCGGCTACAGCGGCGACGGTGCCGCGATCGGCGAGCTCGCGCATGATCCGAAGCCGCTCCACATTCATGCAGTAAATCTTAACTGTTGATGCGTTTTTATTCGATTGTGCTGACTGTTTACGCCCTTCAGGATGAGCAGCATGACCACTCGCGACCGCCTCCTCGGACTGACCGTCGTCGTGCTGTGGGGGCTCAACTTCCTCGCCATACGCGTCGGACTGGACCACTTTCCGCCGTTCTTCTTCGCAGCTCTGCGCTTCCTGGTGATCGCCGTTCCAGTCGTACTGTTCATCCCCCGCCCGAGGGTGCCGCTGAAGTGGCTGCTGCTCTACGGCTTCGGCTTCGGCTTCCTCCAGTTCGCCTTCCTGTTCGCAGCGATGGCGGCCGGTATGCCCACCGGGTTGGCCTCGCTCGTGCTGCAGTCGTCCGCCCCGTTCACCGTCGTACTCGGGGCCGTCCTACTGCGCGAACACGTCACCCGCAGGCAAGCGATCGGCATCGCGGTCGCAGTGCTCGGCATGGTGCTGATCGGCTGGGATCGCGCCAACAACGCCACCCTGCTTCCGGTGATCCTGACCCTCCTCGCCGGACTCGGCTGGGCCTTCGGAAACCTGGGAAACCGACTCGCCAAGGCCGAATCTCCGATGCGGCTGATGCTGTGGATGACCGTCGTACCGCCGATCCCGATGCTGGCGCTGTCCGCTGTCGTCGAAGGCCCGAGCGCCGGGTGGCACGCAGTGTCCGACGCCTTCGGCCCGCAGGGTTGGCCCGGTCTGGTCGCGTTGGCCTACATCGTGATTCCTGCCACCATCATCGGCAGCGGACTGTGGACCGTTCTGATGAGCCGCAATCCCGCCGGACTTGTCGCGCCGTTCTCGCTGCTGGTTCCCGTCGTCGGCATCGCCGCCGCGTGGATCTTCTTGAGCGAGACCCCGTCGGTGCTGGCACTGATCGGCGGTGTCGTCGTGATCGGCGGTTGCCTCGGCGGCATGTCCGTTCGGCGACCTGCCGAAGCCCGAGAGAAAGTGCCGGTGTGAGGGCAGCGACACGAGCGGGCCGAAGGGCCGAAGAGTCGTGGTCGCCGAGGTGAAACTGTGCAGTCTTCTGTGCCAGACTCGGCGGATGGTTGAAGTGGGTGAGCGCAGACGTATCGGCGCACGTGGCCGGGTGGCACTGCGCGCGGCGGAGCTGGCGACCTGGGCGTCCCGCAAGGCAGGCCGGGGCAAGGGCTCGATGATCGGCGGACTCGTCGCACTCAAGATCGATCCGAACATCCTCGGCGAGCTCGGCCGCGACCGACGCACCGTCATCGTCACCGGCACCAACGGCAAATCCACCACCACCAGAATGACAGCGGCCGCACTGTCCACGCTCGGTGATGTCGCCACCCAGGCCGACGGCGCGAACATGGACGCAGGCATCGTCGCCGCCCTGCACGCCCACTTCGATGCTGCGCTCGCGGCCCTCGAGGTCGACGAACTGCACGTGCCCCATGTGGCCGACGCCGTCGACCCCGCCGCCATCGTGCTACTCAACCTCAGTCGCGACCAGCTCGACCGGGTGGGCGAGATCAACATGATCGAACGCAAGCTGCGTGCCGGACTGGCGCGGCATCCCGATACCGTTGTCGTCGCCAACTGCGATGACGTCCTGGTCACCTCCGCCGCCTTCGACGCACCGAACGTCGTATGGGTCGCCGCGGGCGGCGGTTGGGCGGGCGACTCGGTCAGCTGCCCACGCACCGGTGAGCCCATCCTGTGGGACGGAGAGCACTGGTACAGCACCGGAAGCGACTTCCAGCGTCCGACGCCGCACTGGTGGCTCGACGACGAGAACCTCTACGGGCCGGACGGGCTCGTCCTCCCGATGTCGTTGGCTCTGCCCGGAAAAGCCAACCGCGGCAATGCAGCTCAAGCCGTCGCCGCCGCGGTGACGCTCGGCGCGACACCCGAAGATGCCGTCGCCGCCGCGTCGGGCGTGGACGAAGTGGCCGGACGCTACTCCACGATCGAGTACGGATCGCATTCCGTCCGTATGCTTCTCGCCAAGAATCCCGCCGGATGGCAGGAAGCGTTGTCGATGATCGACCCCACGGTCGACGGCCTCGTCATCGCCGTCAACGGTCAGGTACCGGACGGCGAGGATCTCTCGTGGTTGTGGGACGTTCGCTTCGAGCACTTCGAGAACGTCGCCGTCGTCGCGTCCGGTGAACGTGCGACCGACCTGGGGGTGCGGCTGCTCTACGCCGGCTCGCCGCATACCACCGTTGCAGATCCGTTGCAGGCCATTGCATCCTGCCCGCCAGGACGCGTGGAAGTACTCGCCAACTACACCGCGTTCCGCGATCTCGGACGCGCACTGGCCCGGGAGACGAGAGATGTCTGAGTCCACCGTTCGTATCGGCCTCGTCCTGCCCGACGTGATGGGCACCTACGGCGACAACGGCAACGCACTCATTCTGCGGCAGCGGCTCCGCATGCGAGACATCGACGCCGAGGTAGTGCAGATCACCCTCAGCGATCCGGTTCCCGATTCACTCGACGTGTACACCCTTGGCGGAGCCGAGGATTCAGCACAACGTCTGGCCACGCGCCATCTCACCCGATACCCCGGCCTGCAGAACGCCGCGGAGCGCGGCGCTCCGGTGCTCGCCATCTGCGCCGCGATCCAGGTACTCGGCCACTGGTATGAGACCTCCGCAGGAGAACGCGTCGACGGCATCTCGCTGTTCGACGTCACCACCGCCCCGCAAGCCACCCGGTCCATCGGTGAGGTCGTCACCGAACCCACTCTCGAGGGCCTCACCCAGAAACTCACTGGATTCGAGAACCACCGCGGCGGAACAACCCTCGGACTCGACGCGTCCCCTTTGGCCAAGGTCACCCACGGTGTCGGTAACGGCGTCGGTGACGGACGCGAGGGCGTCGTACAGGGGTCTGTGCTCGGCACCTACATGCACGGGCCGGTCCTCGCCCGAAACCCCGAGCTGGCGGATTACCTGCTCGAGCGTGCGCTGGGGACGACCCTCGCTCCCCTCGAGCTGCCCGAGGTTGCGCAATTGCGCAGGGAGCGGCTTCGCCGCACGTGAACGTAATCTCGTAGCCCACTACGAGTTTCCACTCACAAGGGTGCACTGCTCGCACGGGTGCGACGAGTCGTTCCATCCCTCTCTCACCAGCACCTCACGGACCTCTCGGTACACACCGCACGGGTCCTCGGTTACTTCGTGCCAGCCGTACATCAAGCGCGGCAGGTTCCGTAGCTCGGCGGCATTGTCGCGTCGCCGATCTCGAAAACGACGTTGCTTGGCGGAGTGGAAGGCCTGGCCGTCGAGCCTGACGATGAGGTCGCAGGTCGCGTAACGAACATCCTCGAAAAGTTGCCGGCCATCGACGAAGACCGGGGCCTGTCGCCGGGCGGCCGGAAGCCCGTGCGCCTGCTCCACGTCGAGAGCGTAGCGGTGCTCGAGTGCAGAATGGACCCCGTCGCGCATGAGAGTCAGTGTGTGCAGAATCGGTTTCAGGTAGAGTAGCGGTCGCCGAACCTGGACCTTGCGCGCCATGGCCTCAACGTTCACACCGCCCGAGGACATCGCCGAGACCAACGTGATAGTCGCTTGCCGCGACGTCGACTCTGCGACAACAAGATCCAGGACCGTATCGGCAATGCTCGTTCGCGCCGGATTCGTCTCGACACCGATGTGGCTTATGGCTCGAGAACGGTGCACGATCACGCCGGGATGGATTTGCGCGTTGCTCTCCGAAGTGACGTTCCGCTTGGCGTGCCGCATCGTCGGTGGTCTGCTGGTGGCGGAGCAGCCGTAGGGAACGGTGACGTGAACCGGGCCTGGACCAGGCCGAACCCACCCCCACTCCTCAGCGGCGGTGGTGTGACTGAGTAGTGCTCCCCGCCCCGCGTACAGCAATGCTGCAGACAAATGCATCTCACGTGTCAAAGGCCCATTGGTGACCGAGATGACTCCCCGAAACACTCTCAGCCACTGCCCGTTTTCCACGCAGTGGCCGATCGAGTCCTTGTTGACGCCAAACGCATGCATCTGTTTTGTGGTGATGATTCCGTGCTGATCGTCCAGCATTCGCTGCCACGCACCGACTGGTCTCGTCCTCATGGACCTCAGGATGGCCGGTTTGAGGTGACAGCGTCAGAATCTATCCACAGGCTGTGTACAACTTCGGGTCGTGAGCAGAAACTCGACCACTGCTACGAAGTTTCGTGCACGTGCGGCGAAGCCGCTCTACATACGCCGTCGCCCGGTGAGCGCCCTGCCCAATGTGAGTTCGTCGGCAAATTCGAGATCCCCGCCCATGGGTAGACCCGAGGCCAGGCGCGTGATGGACAGGCCGGGGAAATCGCGCATCATGCGCACCAGATAGGTGGCCGTGGCTTCGCCCTCGGTGTTGGGGTCGGTGGCAATGATGACCTCGGTGACGTCGACGCCGTCGTCCTGAGTTCCCACACGAGTCAACAATTCTCGAATGCGAAGCTGATCCGGGCCCACTCCGTTCAGTGGATCGAGCGCTCCGCCGAGGACGTGATAGCGGCCTTTGAACTCTCGCGTACGCTCCACGGCCTGAACATCTTTGGGTTCTTCGACGACGCAGATGATGGATCTGTCGCGGCGTGAATCAGCGCAGATTCGGCACAGTTCCTTGTCCGAGACCGTGCCGCAGACGATGCAGAACTGCACGCCGTCGCGAATACGCTGCAGCGCACGCATGAGCCGGTCCACCTCGGGCGGCTCGACAGCGAGCAGGTGAAAGGCTATGCGCTGAGCGCTTTTCGGACCGACGCCGGGAAATTTGCCGAGTTCGTCGATCAGATCCTGTACCGGACCTTCGTACACCGGCTAGAACCCGGGCAGGCCGGGCATGCCGCCGAGTCCACCGGCGAGGGGGCCGAGCTTCTCGCTCGTCACGGCCTGAGCTGCTTTCGCTGCATCTGCGATGGCACCGATCACCAGGTCCTGCAGGGTCTCGACATCGTCCGGGTCGACGATCTTGGGGTCGATGGTCAGTCCGACCACCTCACCGGTTCCCTTGACGGTGGCGACGACGAGCCCGCCGCCTGCCTGGCCCGTCACTTCGGTTTCCGCGATCTCGGCCTGCGCCGCCATCAGCTGCTGCTGCATCTGCTGGGCCTGCTGCAGGATCGATGCCATATCGGGCTGCTCACCGGGTTGCACTGTGCCGTCCTCTCGCGTGGGTCGAAGCGAACACCAGCGTAGTCGCACGGTCATCGGCGACGCTCGACCCCACGTCGCGACTGGACTGCCGCCTAGATCAGTTCGCGGCGCAGGTTCTCCAGCGTGCTCGCCTGGATCTTCTTCAAGCCCAGGGGCGCGAAGGTCTTCTCGAAGAATCCGCCGATTCCGCCCGCGCCCTTCCACTCCGTGGTGGTGGTGACGGTGCTGCCGCCGCCGTCAGGAGCTACCGTCCAGGTGGTGACCATCGAGGAGTTGGCGTCACGCTCGGTGATGGTGGTGCCGTCGACGGTGACGGTCGCTGCGACGTTGCGTACTCGCTTCTCGGTGGCCTGCAGGGTCCACTTGGCCACGGTTCCACTTCCCTGCCCACCCTCGACGACCTCGTAGTCGCGGTACTGCTGAGGCAGGATGCGTGGACGCACGGTCTCGTAGTCGGAGAGGGCGGCGAGTACCCGATCCGGTGTGGCAGCAATGGTTGCGGAACTGGATGCCCTGACCTGACCCACGGAACTGTTCTCCTTCGATAGCGAACTGGTTGTACATCCATCCTGCACTTCCCGGCGGCTACGTTCGGCATCACGTCGAGGAATATGTGACGTGCTTCATACGACACCCGCAGCCTCGAACAAAATGCATGCATGATGCAACCATTTGTCCGATTTGCTCGGATTCACCCGAGCTTCTCGGCAACAGTTACGTGAAGTTTCCGTGCTCGATTGCCTCCGCCGCTGGATACCAGCCGGTACGAGATATAGCGTCTGTATGTGGCTTCAGTGAGTGCTTTCCTCGGACGACGGCCAGAACCGAGGGAGAGTGGTTACGCAGCGCACCGGTCGGGCGTCGAGCAGCTGCTTCGCAGCTATCGCGCGATCCCGACCGATGCGACGGTGCGTCTGGCGAAGAAGACGTCCAACCTGTTTCGGGCCAGGACCACATCGACGACACCCGGACTGGACGTGTCCGGCCTGAGCAAGGTCATCTCCGTCGATCCCGACAACCACACCGCCGATGTCGCGGGAATGTGCACGTACGAGGATCTCGTCGATGCGACGCTCCCCTACGGGTTGGCCCCTCTCGTCGTCCCGCAGCTCAAAACCATCACGCTCGGCGGGGCCGTCACCGGCCTCGGTATCGAGTCGACATCGTTCCGTAGCGGGCTCCCGCACGAGTCGGTGCTCGAGATCGACGTACTGACCGGCAACGGCGAGATCATCACCGCGACGCCCGAGGGCGAGCACGCGGACCTCTACTGGGGATTCCCCAACTCGTACGGCACCCTCGGCTACTCCACGCGACTGAGAATTCAGCTCGAGCCGGTACTGCCCTATGTTGCGTTGCGCCACCTACGATTCCACGATCTGGACTCGCTGCAGGCCACGATGGACGCCATCGTCACCCGGCGCGAGTACGAGGGAATCGAAGTCCAGTACCTCGACGGCGTGGTCTTCAGCGCCGACGAAAGCTACCTCACGCTCGGGGTCCAGACCGACGAGCCCGGACCGGTCAGCGATTACACCGGTGCCGAGATCTTCTACCGCTCGATCCAACACGATTCGGCGATGCCGAAGACCGACCGGCTGACCATTCACGATTACCTGTGGCGGTGGGACACCGACTGGTTCTGGTGCTCACGCGCATTCGGGACACAGAACCCGAGAATTCGCCGCTTCTGGCCACGCAAATACCGACGCAGCAGCTTCTACTGGAAGTTGATCGCCCTCGATCGCAAGTACGACATCGCCGACCGACTCGAGAAGCGCAAGGGAAACCCGCCGCGCGAACGCGTCGTACAGGACGTCGAGGTTCCCATCGAACACACCGCAGCCTTCGTGCACTGGTTCCTGGGTGAGATCCCCATCGAGCCGTTGTGGTTGTGCCCGTTGCGCCTTCGCGAACCGGCAGCTCCAGGAGCCAACGCTGCTCGGCCGTGGCCGCTGTACCCGCTCGAACCGAAACGCACCTACGTCAACATCGGCTTCTGGTCCTCGGTCCCGATCGTCGCCGGGGAACCCGAAGGTGCTGCGAACCGCGCCATCGAGAAGAAGGTCACCGACTTCGACGGGCATAAATCGCTGTACTCGGATGCTTACTACACCGAGGATGAATTCGCCGAGCTGTACGGCGGCGAGAAGTACGAAGAACTGAAGAAGAAATACGATCCCGAATCCCGATTGCTGGATTTGTACTCGAAGGCGGTGCAACGCAGATGACGACGTTCAAGGACTCCGGCAATCGCACGGTGAACGGTGCCCAGAAGCTCAAGATCTCCGAGATTCTGGAACTGATCTCCGATGGCAACATCCCGCTGCGTTTCACCGCGTACGACGGCAGCGCGGCCGGCCCCGAGGACGCGAAGATCGGGCTCAACCTCAAGAGCCCGCGCGGAACCACCTACCTGGCAACAGCTCCCGGCGATCTCGGTATGGCGCGCGCCTACGTGTCCGGCGATCTCGAAGCCATCGGCGTCCACCCGGGCGATCCGTACGAGTTGCTTGCACTGATGGGCGACGAACTGCACTTCCGTCGCCCGTCGGCCATGACACTGGCGTCGATCACTCGTTCGCTCGGTTGGGATGTGTTGCGGCCGATCGCTCCCCCACCTCAGGAAGCGATTCCGCGGTGGCGTCGTATCGCCGAGGGCCTGCGCCATTCCAAGACTCGCGACGCCGATGCGATCCACCACCACTACGACGTGTCCAACGCCTTCTACGAGAAGGTGCTCGGACCATCGATGACGTACACCTGTGCCGCCTTCGAGAGCGCCGATCAGTCTCTGGAAGCCGCGCAGGAGAACAAGTACCGCCTGGTATTCGACAAACTGGGCCTGCAACCGGGCGATCGTCTGCTCGACATCGGCTGTGGGTGGGGCTCGATGGTGCGTTACGCCGCTCGCCGCGGCGTCCGCGTGATCGGTGTGACGCTGTCGCAGGAGCAGGCCTCGTGGGCGCAGCGGGCCATCGTCGACGAAGGGCTCTCCGAACTCGCCGAGGTGCGCTTCTCCGACTACCGCGATGTGGCCGAGACCAACTTCGACGCCGTCTCCTCCATCGGCCTGACCGAGCACATCGGTGTGCACAACTACCCGTCGTACTTCACCTTCATTCAGTCCAAACTGCGTGACGGCGGCAGACTGCTCAACCACTCGATCACTCGTCCCGACAACCGGTCGCATGCCAAGGCAGGCAGTTTCATCGACCGGTATGTCTTCCCCGACGGGGAGCTCACCGGCTCCGGCCGGATCATCACCGAGATCCAGGATGTCGGACTCGAGGTCCGCCACGAGGAGAACCTGCGCGAGCACTACGCACTGACTCTCGCCGGATGGTGCCAGAACCTCGTCGACAACTGGGACGCGTGTGTTGCCGAGGCAGGCGAAGGAACGGCCCGGGTATGGGGCCTGTACATGGCCGGATCCCGCCTGGGATTCGAGCGCAATGTAGTTCAGCTGCACCAGGTTCTGGCCGTCAAGCTCGGACCGAAGGGGCAGGCCGGTCTACCGTTGCGGCCTTGGTGGAACGGCTGACTCGAGGCCGAAACGGCTACCGACCCGTCGCACGCAGGATCACTCGCGCCGTCTCGACAGGCTGATCCCAGTGCGGGAAATGACCGCATTTGTCGAACCAGTGCAGGGTGGCATCGGGGAATCGCTCCATCGCCACCGCTGCCTGGCTCGGCGTGGTCACCTTGTCCTGCCGACCCCAGCCGATGAGCAGCGAGCCCTGCAGAGACCCTTGGGTGGCCCCCATCTGCTTGGGCCCGTGGATCAGCGCCTTGCGAGCGGCGTCGAGCGACGGAGATGCCTTGGTCGAGAAGCCCCTGAGCTCGCGTTCGACGAGTCCGCTCGGCAGTTTCCACGGCGCAGCCGAGAACTGAGCCAACGCAGCCGTTCTCGTGACCGGATTGCCTGCCAGGAAGGGCACCAGCGGCTGAACGTGCTTCATCAGCGCCAGCGATGCGGTGATCGTGGCTCCGAAGATCTTGACCTGTCGGTCGTTCCAGAATCCGCCGGGATCGAGTGCCACCATCGAACCTCGATGCCCGCGGCGAGCGAGCTCGACCACCATGCGTGCGCCCATGGAGCTACCGACGAGATCTGCGTCGGCCAGTCCTTCGTCGTCGAGGTACGTGCGCAGTGCGTCGGTGAGGGTGGCGATGCTGACCTTGGGAAGCGGTGGAGTCTGGCCGAATCCGGGCAGATCGAGGGCGATCACCTCGCGGTGTGCGGCGAGGGCCGCAACGATGGGGTCCCAGTTTCGGTGGGATGACCCGAGCCCGTGGACGAGGATCAACGGCTTTCCGGTTCCGGTTCTGATGCTGTGCATACCGTTCGATGTACCCCGGGCCCACCGAACTACACATTCGGGGCGTAATGCGACGGGTCCGAGCGTCGCTGAACCGGGGGAAGATTGCGCGCGGGTGTGTGGACCAGCGGTGCCGTTCGCGGGATTCGGCCCTGTTCGCGGTCCCACCCGGCGCGAGCCCGCGGATGCAGCCGGCGGCGCGGTGGCACCAGCCCGAACACCAGGTCGACGGCCTTACCGAACAGCGTGAAGACCTTCTCGTCCCGTGTAGACCAGCTGTAGCCCAGCAGCTCGCGCACCGAGGGCTCGTAGAGCCCGACGGTGATCCAGACGAACAGCGACGCCACCGGGCGACGCAACACGGCCCACACTCGCTCCGGTAGCCAGGACGCATACGGCGGTGGTCCGAGTCTCGACAGGTCAAGCACTCCACGGGCGGCCATGTTGTCCTCCAACACGTCGCCGCACATTCGTTCCCAGTACTGCTGGAAATCCGGCCAGGTCGCCGGCACCGGTCGCATGCTCATGCCGTAGAGGCGATACCACTGGACGTGTTCGTCGAACAGTTGCACTTTCTGCGCCTCGGTCAGACCGCCCATGAAGTTCTCGGCGGTGAGCACCGTACCCATGAAGAAGGTGGCGTGCGCCCAGTAGAACGTGTCGGGATCGAGTGCGTGGTACCTGCGGCCCTTGGCGTCGATTCCCTTGATGTTCGCGTGATATCCGCGGACCTGCAGTGCGGTCTCCTCGGCGCGGTCGCCGTCGAACACCACCCCGCCGATCGGATACAGGGAACGGTAGAGCCGCTGCCAGCGCTCGTCGAAGAACGTCGAATGCTGCTCCACCCCAGCGCCGAGCCCGGGATGCATGTTCTGCATCGAACCGGTCCACACTCCCTGCAGCATCCCTCGCCAATCACCGAAGTACTTCCACGTGAGCGACTCGGGGCCGAGCGGGACCGGGCGATCGCCCTGACTACGCATGTTGTCAGAATAGGATCGACAACATGCGTAGTCAACGGTTGGAGGAGCGAAGATCCAAGCGGTACGACGCGTTGCTCGCGGCGGGGGTCGAGCTTCTCGGCTCCCCTGACGGGCCCGCGGTGAACGTGCGCGCCGTGTGCCGTACCGCCAGGCTGACCGAGAGATACTTCTACGAGAGCTTCTCGGATCGGGACACGTTCGTCCGCGCGGTGTACGCGTGGGTGGGATCGAGAGCGCAGACCGCGTTGGTCGAGGCCGTCACCGACGTTGCGGCACCGGAAGAAACCATCCCCGCCGCGGTCCGAGCATTCGTCGAACTCATCATCGACGAACCGAGAACGGGACGAGTGCTGCTCATCGCGCCACTGGCCGAACCGGCTCTGAGCCGCCGCGGGCTCGAACTTCTGCCCGGATTCGTCGAGTTGGTGCACGACCGCCTTCCCGAGACCGCCGACCAGCAGTTGATCGCCGTGGGAACCGTCGGCGCACTGACGGCACTGTTCATCGGATACCTCGACAGCACACTCACCGTCAGCCGCGAAACCCTCGTGACGCACTGTATTCGGCTGATCTCGGATGCTGCCGTGCGAGGATGACTCCACCTGAAGACAGAAGGAGACCTTCCATGTCCGATCTCGACCAGTCGTTCGCCGACGCCCAAACCGATGTCAAGAAGCTCACGTCCAAGCCGAGCAACGAGGACCTGCTGAGTCTGTACTCGTTGTACAAACAGGGTTCGATCGGCGATGTCTCGGGTAAGCGACCGGGCCGGTTGGACATGGTCAATCGCGCGAAGTTCGATGCCTGGGCCAAGCTCGAAGGTACGAGCCAGGATTCGGCGAAGCAGCAGTACGTGGATTTGGTGACCAGGCTCCTCGCCGGCTGAGCCGACAGCTATTGTCGAGCACGGGGGTAACGCGACGAAGGGACCCACATGAGACGCTCCGACACCGACGTCGACGAGGCCGAACTCGACATCCGCAAGCCCAAGACCCACGCGGCGGGGCCCGTCGCCGTCGCGGTGTCGATGAAGCGCGCGCTGGGCCATATGGGCCCGATGCGGACGGCGCAAACACTCCTCGAACTCAATCAGGCCGAGGGTTTCGACTGCATGAGCTGCGCCTGGCCCGACCCTGACCCGGGTCATCGGCATGCGGCAGAGTTCTGCGAGAACGGCGCGAAAGCAGTATCCGAGGAAGCAACGAAGACGCGAGCGACCCCGGAGTTCTTCGCACAGCACAGCATTGCCGAACTCGACGAGCACACCGAGCACTGGCTCGGTCAGCAAGGTCGGATCACGCACCCGATGATCAAGCTGCCCGGCGGCAGCCACTATCAGCCCATCGAGTGGGACGAGGCGTTCCGTCTGATCGGTGAGGAGTTGAACAGTCTCGCCAGTCCGGACGAGGCCATCTTCTACACCTCGGGTCGCGCGTCCAACGAATCGGCGTTCACGTACCAACTCTTCGCCAGAGCATTCGGTACCAACAACATGCCCGACTGTTCCAACATGTGCCACGAGTCGACGTCCATCGCGCTGCAGGAGTCGATCGGCATCGGCAAGGCCAGCGTCACTCTCGACGACGTCCACAATGCCGAGTTGATCATCCTCGCGGGCCAGAATCCCGGCACCAATCACCCCCGTATGCTCTCGGCTCTCGAGCTGGCGAAGCAGAACGGCGCAAAGATCCTGTCCATCAATCCACTTCGCGAAGCGGGTCTGCTCAACTTCAAGAACCCGCAGACTCCACGCGGCATGGTCGGGCCTGGCACCGACCTGACGGATCTGTACCTCCCGATCAAGCTCAACGGCGACCTCGCACTCTTCCAGGCCATCGGCTCACTGCTGGTGCAGTGGGACGCGCTCGACCACGAGTTCCTCGACAATCACACCGTCGGCTTCGATGCGTGGAAGGCGCACGTCGCCGAGGTCGATTTCGATCTGGTGACCGAGGTGACCGGTCTGTCTCGGCAGCAGATCACCCAGGCAGCCGAGATGCTGCGAGACTCCAAGGCCACTGTCTTCTGCTGGGCCATGGGCCTGACGCAGCACCGCAATGCCGTCGCCACCATCAAGGAAGTCACCAATCTCGCGTTCGCACAAGGCAACATCGGTAAGGCCGGTGCGGGCCTGCTGCCGGTGCGCGGCCACTCGAACGTGCAGGGCGACCGGACGATGGGCATCTGGGAGCGTCCCCCGCAACACTTCCTGGACGCGCTGGCGAAGGAGTTCGATTTCGAGCCGCCACGCGAGCACGGCTTGGACACCGTCGATTCCATCCGGGCGATGCGCGACGGTAAGGCACATTTCTTCCTCGGTCTCGGCGGCAACTTCGTCCAGGCGACACCGGACAGCGATGTCACCTTCGAGGCGCTGCGCAAGATGCGGATGACGGTGCAGATCTCGACGAAGATCAACCGCTCCCATCTCGTCTGCGGCGAGACCGCTCTGATCCTGCCCACCCTGGGACGCACCGAGAAGGACGTGCAAGCCAGTGGTGAGCAATGGATCTCGGTCGAGGATTCGACCTGCTCGGTGCACTCCTCGCGTGGTCCGCTCGCACCTGCGAGCACGTTCCTGCGCTCCGAGGTCGCCATCGTCAGCGGCATCGCGGAGGCAACTCTCGGGGATCGGTACGGTCTGGACTGGAAGGGATTCCGCGACGACTACCGCAACATTCGTGCGCACATCTCGCGAGTGGTGGCCGGATGCGAGGGCTACGAGGTCAATGTTCGACGCCCCGGCGGCTTCGTGCTTCCGCATCCGCCTCGCGACAGCCGGACTTTCGGAACCAAGAGCGGCCGCGGCGAATTCGCCGTCTCACCGATCGACGTGCTGCAGGTTCCGCCCGGCCATCTGATCCTGCAGACGCTGCGCAGCCACGATCAGTTCAACACCACCATCTACGGCCTGAGCGATCGGTACCGCGGTATCGAGAACGGTCGGCGAGTGATCTTCGTCCACCGTGAGGACGTCTCGGCACTCGGCTTCCGCGACGGCGACATGGTCGACCTGGTGACCCGGTGGGACGGCGACGATGTGCATCGGTGTGCACCGTCGTTCAGGATCGTCGAGTACGACACCCCTCGTGGATCGGCTGCCGCGTACTACCCGGAGACCAATCCGTTGATTCCCCTGGATTCGACTGCGCTGCAGAGCAACTGCCCCACCTCCAAGTCCGTGATCATCTCGATGGTCCCAGCGGGAACGGGTGAGCAGCGCAGCGCTGACGGTCACCAGGACAACGAGGGGTCGGACGAGGGCCACAAGTCGCACCCGCAGCCGCATCATCTGAGCTGACCCTTCGCGGTTTTCCGGAAGTGGGACCGGACGTCCCACTTCCGGAAATCACCCGTCGTGGTGTGGGCCTCGTCGGTCCGCACGAAGGCACCGGGCCGCAGCACTCCGTTGACGATCTGTCGCATAGTGTGTTCTATGTAACATTGAGTCACATCAAATATATGTGATGCGATCCGCTGGAGGGCAGAGCTCGTGACGGACCAGATCGAACGAACCACCGAGGCCACCTTCGAAAGCCTGGACCCACGAACAGGAGCCGTCCTCGCCACCTACCCGGTCGCGAACTCCGCCGAGGTGGAGGCCGTCGTGGCACGCGCCCGGTCGGCCGCGCGATGGTGGGACGCCCAGGGCTTCGCCGGACGCAGACGATGGCTTCTCGAGTACAAGTCCGCCATCGCACGCGATGCAGCGGACCTCGCTGCCGTCATCGCCGCCGAAACAGGCAAGCCATCCGAGGACTCGTTGCTCGAGGTCATGCTCGGCGTCGAACATCTCGACTGGTCCGCGCGCAATGCGGCCACGACGCTTCGGCAACGGAAGGTCGGATCGGGCCTGCTGGCGATCAATCAGAAGGCGTACGTGGGATACCGCCCGTTCGGCGTCGTCGGCGTCATCGGACCGTGGAACTACCCGCTGTACACCCCCATGGGTTCGATCGCGTACGCACTCGCAGCCGGCAACACCGTCGTGTTCAAGCCCAGCGAACTCACTCCTGGCGTCGGCGTCTGGCTCGCCGAGAAATGGGCCTCGCTCGCCTGCCCGCACCCCGTGTTCCAGACCGTCACCGGTGACGGCTCCACCGGCACGGCCCTGGTCGAATCGGGCGTCGACAAGATCGCATTCACCGGTTCCACGGCCACCGCCAAGAAGGTCATGGCCACGTGCGCCACAACGCTGACGCCACTGATAGCCGAGTGTGGTGGCAAGGATGCGATGTTGGTCGACTCGGACGCCGACATCGGTGCCGCCGTGGAATTCGCGACATTCGGAGCGATGGGCAATGCCGGTCAGACCTGCGCGGGTGTCGAGAGAATCTACGTGGCAGCGCCGGTGTACGACCGATTCGTCAGCGAATTCACCACTGCGGTCAAGGCATTGCGACCCGGCGGCACGACGACCTCGTCCTACGGCCCGATGACCATGGCCAGGCAGAGCGAGATCGTCCGCGGCCAGATCGAGGACGCGTTGGCCAGGGGCGGCAAGGCCGTGGTCGGCGGCCTCGATTCGTTGCACGGCCCGTACATCGATCCGGTGATTCTGACCGAGGTGCCCGAGGAATCCACCGCGATCACCGAGGAGACCTTCGGGCCGACGGTGGTGGTGAACAAGGTGCGGGATCTCGACGAGGGCATCGAACGAGCGAACGCCTCCAAGTACGGACTGGGGGCGTCGGTGTTCACCGGGGACACCGCGGCGGGTCGACGCGCAGCCGAGAAGCTCGACTGCGGCATGGTGACGGTGAACTCGGTGCTCGGATTCGCCGGGGTTCCGGCTCTACCGTTCGGCGGCACCGGCGATTCGGGCTTCGGCCGAATCCACGGAGCCGACGGCCTGCGTGAGTTCAGCACCGTCAAATCACTGACCGTGCAGAGTTTCGCGGCCCCGGTGAACCTGCTGACGATGCGACGCAAAGCCCGAAACATGAAGCTCTCCGTGCTGGCACTGAAACTTCGGCACGGGCGGGGCTGATCATGGACATCGCACCGAAGCGCGGACGTTTCGGCTGGCTCGCCCGCATCGAGGAACTCGACCCGGTGCGCGACTGCCACACGATCCACCGGATCACCGCGGGGCACGAGTTTCCCTTCGACTATCAGCGCGCACTCGAGTTCGCGCTGTTCCGTACGTACTGTGTGCCGTCGATCTCGGAATTGTTGCAGAAGACAGGCGAATTCGAGTTCCGGCCGCAGAAGCGTTACGACGACACGTCGTTGCTGATGGCCGAGATGCTCGAACACGGCTACGACTCGCCGCGCGGTCGCGAATCGCTGCGCATGGTCAACCGAATGCACGGTCGCTACACGATCTCCAACGACGACATGCTGTACGTGCTCACCACGTTCATCTACGAGCCGCTGGACTGGATCGACCGCTTCGGGTGGCGACGCCTGCACCCCAACGAACGCCTCGCAGCATTCCACTTCTACCGGAACGTGGGAATTCGGATGGGGATCAAGAACATTCCGGATTCGTTCCAGGAGTTCGCCCGTTTCAAGCTCGACTACGAGCAGCAGCACTTCCGGTTCACCGAGAGCAACCATCGCGTCGGGCTCTACACACTCGCGCTGTTCGAGTCCTGGTTCCCCCGCCCGCTGCGACCCGCGGTTCGGCGCGGGGTACTGGCAATGATGGACGAATCGATGGCTCGCGCATTCGGGTTCCCGGCGGGTTCGCTCACAGTGCGCAGGGCGCTACACCGAGGTTTGCGGACCCGGGCGCGAGTGGAACGGTGGCTACCCAAACGGCGAGTGTCCAAGACGACCTCCGGCACCAACCGCACGTATCCGAACTACCCGCAGGGGTACACGCCTGCGAACCTCGGCGTTCGGCCGCCCAGCAGCCCCGCCCCCGCGGGGGCGGGCAACTCAGAGACCGTCCACCCACGCGCCGAACGCATCACGAAACTCTGACGAGAGCGGCAGCGGTGCCAGCGCGGTGTTCGGATCGGCAGGCAACGGACCGAGTTCGCCCAGCGTGTGCGAGCTGTTGGCGAAGTGCGCGAAGTGGAGATCGGTGTGCGAGAGCGCCACTCGTACGTTCTCGACCTGCCCGCAGGAGACGTTGAGATCCTTGTCGGAACACGTCAGGAACGAGGAGTACGTACTCGGAAGCGCGGCAGCGAGATCCGCCGGGTCGGTGGCATCGGCCTCGCGCAGGAACCGCGCGTTGGCACGCAGTCCGAGACCGTCGACGATCGGGTCGGGTTCGGCCGACAACGTGCGACCGGCGCGAATATCGGCGACGGCCTGCGCGAAACGGTCCCGAGACGACGCGGCCTGCTCCTCGGTGAACTGGCCGACCGCCACCGCCTGGTCGATGTTGCGGTTCACCTGTGCGCTGAGCAGGTCGAGGTAACGGATCGCCAACGGCTCCAGCAAGCCGATGTGGCTGAACGCCGCACTGTCCGCGTCGGCCAGGCGCAATGCGGTCAGCGCGCCCTCACTGTGCCCGATCACCGTGGTGCGATCGGGCCCGACGCCCGTGCGCTGCTGGAGGAATGCCAAGGCGTGGGCAGCTGTGTCCACCTGCGCGTCGAATCCGGGAAGGTCGTTCGGGTCCAGGCCGCCCAGCCCGGTTTCCCCTGCACCGAGCTTGTCGAAGCGCAGGCTCGCGATACCGCGCCGGGACAGCTCGTCGGCAACGTAGGCCGTCGAATTGACCTGCAGATCTCCGGAGTTTCCGTTGCGATCGGTCGGGCCACTGCCCGGCAGCACCAGAGCGATGCCGCGTGTGTCCCCTACCGGCGCGCGAAAGCTGCCGTAGTAGGTGATGCCATCGGACTCGAAGCTCACCTCGGAATCGAGCGCGTCGTCCGGCGACCACGGAACGTTGATCGGGTCACCAGCGGCGGAGCCGGCAGCTGCCAGCAGCAGCATCGCCGACGCGGCCAGCACTGTCATCACTCGTCCTCTGCGCACCATACTGACCAATCTAACAATCGGACCGACCGCCCGGATACGACGCAGTCCTCGGGCCCGGAAATCCTCCCCGCCGGCACCGAGCTGAGGCGTCGAACACCCTCGATACAGCGGCTCTGCACGGCCCAAGTGCTGGTCGGGGCGCACCACGAATCCGATAGGACGTAGCCTGGCTGGGAAGGTTCGGTGGCTCGACCGTAATGACACCCGTGTTGTTCGGTTAGATTGGAAGAGCCACCAGGCACGATGCAAGAGGGTCGAGACCTGTCAACGAGCGACGGGTCACCACAATCGAGGAGAACAGGCCATGGCTTTACCAGTACTGACACCGGAACAGCGCACCGCGGCGCTGGCCAAGGCGGCCGAGGCACGCACTGCGCGGTCGAAGCTGCTCGCATCCGTCAAGTCCGGCGAACTCAGCGTCGCTGACGTTCTCGCCAAGGCGGAGAACGACGAGATCGTCAAGAAGACCAAGGTGTCCGCCCTGATCAAGGCCCTTCCGGGTGTTGGATCCGTGCGCGCCGCACAGCTGCTCGAGCAGCTGTCCATCGCCGATACCCGTCGTATCGGTGGCCTCGGTGCCAACCAGCGCGAAGCGCTTCTGGCTGCCGTCGCATCCTGATCCTGCTGTAGTGCGGTGCCTGCAGGGCTAGCATTTCGACCATGAACGTCGAAGTGACCCTGCTGCCCGGAATCGGGGTGCGGAAAGATTTCGCCCTCGCTTCCGGGCGCCGCATAGGCGTCATCACCCTCAAGGACGGCGCGAACGAGCTGATCGTCTCGCGCAAGGACGACCCCGATGCGACGCAGGCATCGATCACGTTGAGCAATGAGGAAGCGGCGGCCCTGGGCAATCTGCTCGGGTCGCCGCAACTCATCGCCCAACTCGGGGAAGAGCATCGCGACCTCCCCGGAATCAACACCCGTCAACTTCCCATCAGCGCCACTTCCCGGTTCGTCAGCCGCACACTCGGCGACACCACCATGCGCACCAAAACCGGAGTATCGGTCGTCGCCGTCATGCGCGCAGGCCAGGTACAACCCTCACCCACCCCCGACTTCACTCTCGCCGCAGGTGACCTGTTGGTTGCCGTCGGCACAGCGGATGGACTCGACGCCGCAGCCAAGTTGCTCGGCAGTGCCTGAGATCAGTCGGGGCTGAGCGATGGCCGAGAGCGCGATCGCCCTCACCGAGCTGGGCGCAGTGTTCTTCGTCCTCGGCCTCCTCGCTCGACTCGCAGGCCGCATCGGCGTCTCCCCCATCCCCTTCTATCTGCTCGGCGGCCTGGCCTTCGGCAATGGCGGCATCGTCACCCTCGGCGGCATCGACGAATTCAGCGAAATCGCCAGCGAAATCGGCGTCATCCTGCTGCTGCTCCTGCTGGGACTCGAATACACCGCCACCGAACTCGTCACCGGACTGCGCCGATCCTGGATGGCCGGAGTGGTGGACATCGTCCTGAACTTCGCGCCGGGTGCAGTGGTCGCGTTGCTGCTCGGCTGGGGCGGAGTCGGAGCGCTCGTCATGGGCGGCGTCACCTACATCTCGTCCTCGGGCATCATCGCCAAAGTCCTCACCGATCTGGGCAGACTGGGCAACCGCGAAACACCCGTCGTGCTGTCCATCCTGGTGTTCGAGGACCTCGCGATGGCCATCTACCTGCCGATACTCACCGCAGTGCTGAGCGGAGTCAGCTTCCTCGGCGGGCTCGAAGCCCTCGGCATCTCCCTGCTCGTCATCACCTTCGTGCTGGTCGTTGCGCTGCGCTACGGCCGGTTCGTCTCCGCAATCGTCGACAGTCCCGACCGCGAGGTCGTACTGCTCAAAGTCCTGGGGTCCGCTCTGCTGGTCGCAGGCATCGCGTCGGAGCTGCAGGTCTCGGCGGCCGTCGGTGCATTCCTGCTCGGCATCGCGATCTCCGGTTCGACGGCCGACAACGCCACCCGCGTCCTCGAACCACTGCGCGACCTGTTCGCGGCGATGTTCTTCGTGGTGTTCGGTCTGGCCACCGATCCCTCGACCATCCCTCCGGTGCTGGGCTGGGCCGTCGTGCTCGCGGTGTCGACAACGGCCACCAAGGTCGCAACCGGCTGGTGGGCCGCGGGGCGTCAGGGCATCGGCAGAGCCGGCCGACTACGTGCGGGTGCGGCCCTGGTGGCGCGCGGAGAGTTCTCCATCGTCATCGCCGGGCTGGCGGTGGCTGCCGGCGCAGTGGAGGGTGAACTGGCGGCGTTGGCGACGGCGTACGTGCTGTTGATGGCGATCCTGGGCCCGATCGCTGCGCGCGTCGCCGAGCCGGTCGCGAAGGCAGTACTACGCGGCGCGCCCGCCGTGTGATTGGCTGACCGCCATGGTGGAGAAGCGTCGAGCATCCGTTCTTCGCCGACGGCCGCAGCTGTCGGAGGAGGTGGCAAGTCACCTTCGACACCGAGTGATGTCCGGCGAGGTGAGTCCGGGAGACTTCATCCGACTCGACGAGACCGCCGCCGAGCTCGGGGTGAGCGTCACCCCGGTCCGCGAGGCATTGCTGACCTTGCGCGGAGAAGGCATCGTCGAACTCGTCCCGCATCGCGGATACGTGGTGTCTGCGCTCACTCCGAACGACATCGTCGATATCTTCTGGCTTCAGGGCCGAATCGCCGTGGAACTGGTGCGTCGAGCAGCCCCGAGGATCACCGAGACCGAACTCGCCCAGCTGACCGGCATCTGCGCGTCGTTGTCCGTCGCCGTCGAGAACGGCAGGCCCGAGGACGTCGAGAACTACGAGTTCGAGTTCCACCGGGTGCTCAACCGGCTCGCCGAATCCGCGAAGTTGGCATGGTTCCTCAACAACGCCACTCGATACACGCCCACTCGTCTCTATGCCACCGATCGCAGCTGGGGACGTGCCGCGGTGCGCAACCACGAGGACTTCATCTCTGCGCTCGTTCGAAACGACGTCGACGCCGCCTGCGAATTGATGAGACAACAATTCACAGACGGCGCCGATCGGTTGATCGCCCATCGGGCTTCGCCCTCGTGAGCCTTTTGCGTACCTATATGTACGCAAAAGGCGCACGACGGGTCAGCGCAGCGACGCAGGCACGGTGAAGCGCTCTCCGTACTTCTTCGCCAGCTCGTCTGCACGAGCAACGAATCCGGCCTGACCTCCCGGGTAGCCGACGACGTACTGGTGCACTCCACCCGTCCACGCCGGGAAGCCGATCCCGAAAATCGAGCCGATATTGGCGTCGGCGCTGGTGTTGAGGACACCCTCGTCGAAGCACTTCTGCGTCTCGATGGCTTCGATGAACAGCATCCGCTCCTTGAGGTCCTCGAACGGAATGTCCGCCGAACCCGACTTGAACGCATCCCGCAGTCCCGGCCACAGCCCGGCCCGCTTACCGTCCTCGTACTCGTAGAAGCCCGCACCCTTGGCCTTCGACGGACGCTCGAACTCGTCGACCATCTTGTCGATGACCTCGCCTGCCGGATCCTCGGGAGGAGTTCCACCGGCCGCCTTGATGGCGTCGTAGGTTTCCTTGCGGATCTTCTGCATCAGGTTGAGGGTGAGCTCATCCGAGAGCTGCAGCGGTGCGGCCGGGTAGCCCGCCTGCAGACCGGCCTGCTCGATGGACGACGGCTCGACCCCCTCGCCCAGCATCGCGATCGCCTCGTTGATGAACGTACCGATGACGCGCGAGGTGAAGAAGCCGCGACTGTCGTTGACGACGATGGGGGTCTTCTTGATGATCTGCACCAGGTCGAATGCCTTGGCCAACGCCGCATCCGAGGTCTTCTCGCCGCGGATGATCTCCACGAGCGGCATCTTGTCGACCGGTGAGAAGAAGTGGATTCCGATGAAATCTTCCTGACGCTTGATGCCCTGAGCCAAGCTCGTGATGGGCAGCGTCGAGGTGTTGGAACCGAGCAGCGCCGCCGGATCGACGAGATCCTCGATCTCCTGGAACACCTTCTGCTTCAGCTCTTCCGACTCGAAGACGGCCTCGATGACCAGATCTGCACCCTCGACGTCCTTGGCATCGGCCGTCGGATGGATACGGGCGAGAAGAGCGTCCGACTTCTCCTGAGTGGTCTTGCCACGCGAGAGAGCCTTGGCCTCGATGCCTTCCGAGTACGCCTTGCCCTTCTGCGCCGCCTCGAGGGCAACGTCCTTGAGCACCACGTCGATTCCGGCCTTGGCACACACGTATGCGATACCTGCGCCCATCATGCCTGCGCCGAGAACCGCGACCTTGGTGAAGGTGGTCTTCTCGATGCCGTCGGGACGGGACTTGCCTGCGTTGATGGCCTGCAGATCGAAGAAGAACGCCTGAATCATGTTCTTGGACACCGGACCGGTGACCAACTCGGTGAAGTACCGCGACTCGATGGTGCACGCACTGTCGAAGTCGACCTGCGCGCCCTCCACTGCCGCAGCGAGAATTGCGCGAGGAGCCGGCATCGGCGCGCCCTTGATCTGCTTACGCAGGTTGGACGGGAATGCAGGCAGGATCTGCGCGAGCTTCGGGTTCGAAGGTGTGCCGCCGGGAATCTTGTAGCCCTTCTCGTCCCACGGTGCGACGCCACCCTCCGGGTTGGCCTTGATCCACGCCTTGGCGGTGGGCACCAATTCCTCGATGCTGCCGACCAATTCGTGCACCAGCCCGATCTCGAGGGCCTTCGCCGGACGGAACCGGGTGCCTTGGGCGAGGACGGCCATGAAGCCGGTCTGAATGCCGAGCAGTCGCGTGATGCGCGCAACGCCGCCGCCGCCGGGCAGCAGGCCGAGCGAGACCTCGGGCAGACCGATCTGCACGCCGGACACATCGGCCGCGATGCGGTGGTGCGTTGCGAGGGCGATCTCGAGTCCGCCGCCCAGCGCCGCGCCGTTGATGGCGGACACGACCGGCTTACCGAGCTTCTCGATACGGCGCAGCTGCCCCTTGACTTCCTGAACCTCGTCGAACACCCGCTGGGCGTCCTCGGGCTTGGCGGCGATGAGAGTGTGCAGATCTCCGCCGGCGAAGAACGTCTTCTTGGCCGAGGTGATCACGACACCGGTGATGGATTCGACCTCGGCTTCGAGGCGATCGACGGTGGCACCCATCGAATCCTTGTACAGCTGGTTCATCGTGTTGGCGCCCTGGTTGGGGTCGTCCATCGTCAGAACGACAATGCCGTCGGCGTCCTGGTCCCACTGGATCATGTTGTTGCTCATGGCTCTACCTCAGACTCGCTCGATGATGGTGGCAACGCCCATGCCGCCGCCGATGCACAGGGTGATCAAGGCGTATCGGCCGCCGCGGCGCTCGAGCTCGTCGAGCACGGTTCCGGTGATCATGGCTCCGGTGGCACCGAGCGGGTGTCCCATGGCAATGGCGCCGCCGTTGACGTTGAGCTTCTCGTTCGGGATCTTCAGATCCTTCTGGAACCGCAGCACGACGGAGGCGAACGCCTCGTTGAGCTCGAAGAGATCGATGTCGTCGACGGTCAGTCCCGCAGTCGCCAGAACCTTCTTCGACGCCGGGGTCGGGCCGGTGAGCATGATGGTCGTATCGGCACCGCTGGTAGCGGTCGCGACGATCCGCGCCCGCGGCACCATGTTCAGGTCTTTGCCTGCCTGCTCGCTGCCGACGAGGACGAGAGCCGAACCGTCGACGATGCCGGAGCTGTTGCCGCCGGTGTGGACGTGATCGATCTTCTCGATCCAGTGGTACTTCTGCAGGGCGACGTCGTCGAACCCGCCCATGGCCGCGATCCCGGTGAAGGCCGGGTTCAGCTTGCCGAGCGATTCCACGGTGCTACCCGGGCGCATGTGCTCGTCGTGGTCGAGGATCATCAGACCGTTCTGGTCGGTGACCGGGACGACGGACTTGGTGAAGTAGCCACCCGACCACGCTGCCGCGGCACGTTCCTGGGACTGCACGGCATACGCGTCGACGTCCTCGCGGGTGAATCCTTCGATCGTCGCGATGAGATCGGCGCCGATGCCCTGCGGGGCGAAGTAGGTGTCGTAGTTGGTGGCAGGGTCCATGGCCCATGCGCCGCCGTCACTGCCCATCGGCACGCGCGACATCGACTCGACGCCGCCTGCGATGACGAGTTCGTCCCAGCCCGAACGCACCTTCTGTGCGGCCAGATTGACTGCTTCGAGACCGGACGCGCAGAAGCGGTTGAGCTGAAACCCGCCGACGGTATCGGGCATCTTCGCAGCGAGTACGGCCGTGCGGGCGATGTCTGCCCCCTGGTCTCCGACGGGTGAGACCACGCCGAGAATGAGGTCGGAGATACGGTTCTCGTCCATGTCCGGGAAACGTCGACGGAGTTCGTCGATCAGACCCGTCACCAGGGAGATCGGCTTCACCGAGTGCAGCGAGCCGTTCTTTCCCTTGCCTCGGGGAGTCCTGATGGCCTCGTATATGAATGCCTCTGTAGTCACAGCGCGCAGTTCCTTCCAGATACTCGATCTTCGTGCGGTCGCCGTCCCGGCCGACCGCGTCGGTGCGAGGCCATGACAGACCCCAGCTCATGCCAGCGTATGTCCGCAGGAAGAGCGCGGGTAAGGACCGAAACGAGCGTTGTACATGACCCGATGCTCTGATTCAGGTTTGAACGACGCGCGCCGGGGACACACCGAAAGATCAGATCTACCGAGCGCGGAAGAAGACCGACCATGGAAACCGACAACGAATTGACCGTGGGTTCGCGTGTCAAAGTACTCATTCGGACACCCGCCACTGACGATGCCGACGGCCAGGAAACCCGCGAAGCGGGTGCGATCGTCGAGGACTTCGGTGTGCAACCATCCGACTCGACGTCACGAGAATGGGCAGTGGCCAGACGCTGGGCGGTCGCCTTGGACAGCGGACGACTCGTGTTCGCCGACAACGAGGATCTGACTGCCGGCTGAAGCACCCGCCCGTCAGGTCTCCTTGAGCGGTACCGCTCCCAGTTCGCTGACCAACAGCTCCATCGCGACCGTTTCCGGGTCCCGGCGAACCGTCGGATCGGCAGGCTCGGCCGCGGCCTTGAGCAGCTCTTCCTCGTCCTCGGGTGTCTCCGGTGGCGGCGGTCCTACCGGCTCGGGCTCGTCGGGGTAATCCGGTGCCTCGGGCATCGGAATATCCACGTCTGCGGCTGTTCCATCGCCCGCTGATCCGAAGCCGTCCGAGGTGGGACGGGGAGCCCCTGCCTGGCTCGGCCTCGAGAACTTCGGCAGCGACGCGGGTTTCGCTGCCGGTTCATCTTTTTTTGCCGATGACTGTTCCGGTGGTGCTGCAGCGCCGACCAGACATACCACCGACCACTCGACACCGAAGACATCACGCAGTGCGTCGCGAATGACGTCGGCGTTGCGCGGCTCCTCGAGTCGCTTCGCCAGCGGTGCCGAATCGTGGCCGAGGGTGATGGTGCCGTTCTCGACTGCGCGCACCGAGGCACCGGAGAGCATCACCTCGACGGTCCGGCTCCGGTCCCGTACCTTCGTGCGCACCTCGGACCACACCGCGCGAACCGCAGCGGCGTCCGGCTCGTTCGATGCCGTCTCCGGCACCGCTGCGGGCTCGGGTTCCGGTTCGAACACCGGCTCCGGTTCGGGTCCGTAGTCGTCCTCGGGCTCGGGCGGGAAGTCCTCGTGTGCCGCCGGGGCGGACACCGTCGGGTCCTGCTGCGCAGGTACAGGATCCGGGGTCGGCTCTGACCTGGGAGCGGGTTCGGGCGTGGGAGCGGGCTCGGGTTCCGGAGTCGGCTGCGGCGTGGGAGCAGGCTCGGGCGTGGGAGCAGGCTCGGGCGTCGGAACCGGTTCGGGCCGTGCCGGTGCTGGTGTCGGCTCTGGTGCTGGTGTGGGAATCGAGGCAGCGGGTGTGGGCGCTACGGGAGCTGGTGCCGGTGCGGCGGCCGCCGGCTCCGCGGCCGGTGGGCGTTGGGACGGTCGCTGGAACTTGTTCACCGGTGCCGGACCCGAGGGTGCCTGCTGCTCGGACGGCTGCAGTTGCGGTCGCGTCGGATCTGCCGATGCCTGCGCGACGGCGGCCTGCTCGCCGGCCGGAAGGGTGACGTCGAGCCGACGTTCCACCCGCTCCAGCCGTTGCAGCACCGCCGATTCCGCGTCCGAGGCCGAGGGCAACAGCATCCGGGCGCACATCACTTCGAGCAGCAGCCGCGGCGCGGTGGCACCGCGCATCTCGCCGAGACCGGAGTGCACGATCTCGGCGTAGCGAGTCAGGGTGGCCGAGCCGAGCAGATCGGCCTCGTCACGCAGTCGCTCGAGTACGTCGCCCGGTACGTCGACCAGACCGCGTTCTCCGGCGTCGGGCACGGCCTTCATCAGGATCAGATCGCGCAGCCGATCGAGGAGGTCGATGGCGAAGCGGCGTGGGTCGTGGCCTGCGTCCATCACCTTGTCGACGGTGCCGAACAGTGCGCCGCCGTCCCCTGCGGCCAATGCGTCGACGGCCTCGTCGATGAGTGCGACATCGGTGACGCCGAGCAGCGACAGCGCCCGCGGGTAGGTGACGCCCTCGGGGCCCGCTCCGGCGAGCAGCTGATCCATGACGCTGAGCGAGTCACGGGGTGACCCACCGCCGGCGCGGATGACCAACGGGTAGACCGCATCCTCGACCGGGACCTGTTCTTGGTCGCAGATCTTCTCGAGCAGAACGCGCATCGTCGACGGCGCGAGCAGTCGGAACGGGTAGTGGTGGGTGCGCGAGCGGATGGTGGGGAGCACCTTCTCGGGCTCGGTGGTCGCGAAGATGAACACGAGGTGCTCGGGCGGTTCCTCGACGACCTTGAGCAGCGCGTTGAACCCCGCCGGGGTCACCATGTGTGCCTCGTCGATGATGAAGATGACATAGCGCGACTCGGCGGGGGCGTACACGGCCTTGTCTCGCAGATCACGGGCATCGTCGACGCCACCGTGGCTGGCCGCGTCCATCTCGACGACGTCGAAGTTGCCGGGGCCACCGGGTGCGAGGGCAACGCAGGAGTTGCACACCCCGCACGGCGTGGACGTCGGACCTTCGGCGCAGTTCAGCGATCGGGCGAGGATGCGCGCGGAGGAGGTCTTTCCGCAGCCACGCGGACCGGAGAAGAGGTAGGCGTGGTTGATTCTGTTGGAATCGAGCGCCACGCTGATCGGTTCGGTGACGTGCTCCTGACCGACGACTTCGGCGAACGTCGCGGGACGGTACTTCCGGTAGAGGGCCACGCCCGAAAGGGTACCGGCGACCACGGACACAGTTGCATCGCGCGTCGGTCTGCCAGTGATGTCATCGTTGGCCTGCGGACACTGCCCTGATGTTCATGATCGCGAAGCTTTCCCGCGTTCCGGTGGAGTCCGACAGGGCGAACAGCCAGTTGCCGTCCTGCAGTGCGTCCGAGATCGCGTGCCGCACGATGGCACCCCTGGAGTTCTGGTAGTCGATCGAGACGGGTGTGCCCCGGGCTGCGGCGTCGGCCAACAGATCGAGATCGCGCGGCAGCAGTCGGCTGTGGTGGCCGAGCGAAGACCGCACCCGTGCGTCGTCGACGGTCTCGACGTCACCGGCTCGTAACAGCCGCGCCAGCTCGCGTGGATCGCGTCGACCTCGTGGAACATGGACGCTCGCGTGCGATCGGCGCGATGCAGCGGCGCGGACCCGGCGCGATGCAGCGGCGCGGACCCGGCTCGGTCCGGCGATCTCGAGTTGGCCGGTATCGGAGTGCCGCACCGGAAAGTATCCGTGTCTGCGGAGCACGGTGATGGTGTCGATCGGCGTGGCCGAGCTGATCAGGACGGTGGGCGCGAGTCGCTGGAACTCGAGCACGGCCAGGGCGTCGTCGGCCTCGATGTTCGTCAGCAATACCTCGTCCTCGGAGACGACGGCGCAGGGAATCTTGCGCACGGCCAGCGCTCCGTAGCTGCGCCAGCAGTCTCTGATCGTGTACGCCAGCGCCTGGGGGATCTCGCCCTCGGCCATTTCCGTCAACGCATCGATCAGCTCGTCGCCGGTGCCGCCGGTGTCGAAGAAGCTGCGAATCGTCGCCGGGGTGAATCGCCAGACCGACGCCACTTCCCTCGACTCGGGCTGCGCTGCCGCGCCGAGAATCGACGCCACCGCCGTGCTGGGTGGTCCGGTGACCACCGCCGTCGAGTCGGGCAGCAACCGAACCGAGAACGGCACCAGGTCGGCCATGTCCTGCAACTGCGCCGTCAGAACCTCGCCGATCCGACTCGGATCGCCGTCTCGACCGACGGGAAAATCCGTGAGGATGCCGCACAGGTCGGTCGGTGCGCCGTCGGCCAGCAGTCCGAGTCGAGTGGCTTCGGTCCAGAGCGCGCGCACATGACCTGCCCCGGCGCTCGTCGACACCACGGGTATGCGCCAGTCGAGGTAGCGGGCGAAGTCCTCGGAATCGTGCAGAACCGTCATCGGCGAGTCGGCGTCCTCGTATCGGAGCAGAGCTGTCAGCGCCGTCGTGCGCAGGTCCGCTGCCGCGGGGTCGTCGAGCATCTTCTTGAGCACCGGCACGGTTTTCCGGGAGGCCTGAGGCACTCGATGGGTAGGCGTCGACGGCGAGCACCACCAGGCCGCCAGCAACACAGCGGCCTGCTCGGCTCGGGTGCTCGTCGACCAAATCTCGTAGGTGGAGGTGAGCGCGACGTCGGTTTTTCCTCGTTCGGTGATCAGTCCGGCTGCACGCGCCAGCATCAGCATCAGCGCGGTGGCCTGTTCGTCGGCGAACCCGAGCCTGCTGGTCAGCGACCGAAGCTCTTTGGCGCTCACGCCGCCGGTCTTCATCATCGTCAGGCCATCGGTGTCGACGGCTGCCAGCAACGCCTGAGTGTGCTCGCAGAACTGCAGCAGGGCAATCGAACGCGTGCGCCGCACGTCGTCCTGCGAGAGTGTGCGAGTGGCAAAGCTCGGGGGACAGAGTTCGATGGGCAACTGCCACCCCGCCCCTCGCAGGGCGATGCTCACTTCCAACGGCATCTCGACGCGGTGCCCGTCCAGTCGATACAGCAACCCGCGCTCGTATGCGGCCGCGCCGGCGGCGGGTGGAACATCGAAGATCAGCGACACCGGTTGACCATCGACGAAGCGAGACAACATCTCTCGCATCTCGGGAGGTCCGTCGTCGAACAATGCTCGGATGCGATCGGGCGTCATCGCAGCGGCCACGGCGTCAGCACGGGCCGCTCGATCGAGCTCGGGGTCGATACCGAGCACCGACAGTAACGCCAATCGATCCTGCTCGACGGCGCAGTGCAGGAACAACTTTCGCTGCCGAAGAGCAAGCCCGAAAGGACGAGAGAACACCCCGGACAGATCGACGGGACGGTATTCGACAGTGCCGGAGCCGGGCGCGGTATACGGCCAGATCAGTCCGTACGACGTCAGAGTGGCCAGCGCAGCATCGATGTGTTCGGTCTCGTTCGATACTCCTTCGCCCGTCCAGTGACCGATCTCGGCGCGGCTCAGATCGCCCATGAGGGCGAACAATTCGAGTAGACCGAGCGAGCCTCGATCGAGTTTTCGAGGCAGGGCCGACACTCGGCGCGTGGAGCCGAGCAACTGTGCGAGCAGTCCGAACGAACGCGGAGGTGGGTCGGTGGCCACATCGGGTCGACGGCGCAGCAGAGCGGTCAGTGCGTCCTCGTCGAGCGAGGCCAGCCACCCCTCGTACGTCCCCATGCTGTCGGTCATCTGATCCCCCCGGTGAATGTTCTGCCGAAGGTACCGCCGAGCACCGACAGATCTACTTCTTCTTGGCAGCCGCCTTCGCCGCCTTCTTGAACTCCCGCACCTCGAGCAGCGACTTCTCGTCGACGACGTCGGCGATGGATCGACGTGCGCCCTCGTCGCCGTACGCTCCGGCGGCCTTGCGCCACCCGTCGGGGGTGACGCCCATCTGCTTGCCGAGCAGCGCGAGAAAGATGCGCGCCTTCTGATCGCCGTATCCGGGGAGGGCTTTGAGACGTTTGAGCACTTCGGCACCGTCGGGGTCCTCGCGGGTCCAGATCTGCTGCGGGGAGCCGTCGTAGTTCTCGACCAGGAAAGCCGCGAGGCCTTGGATGCGTTTGGCCATCGAACCCGGGAACCGATGCACAGCCGGGGTCTGCGCACACAATGCGGCGAACTCGTCCGGATCGGCGTCGGCGACGGTGTCGACTTTCAGGTCGCCGAGACGGTCGACGAGCTTCTTCGGGCCGGCGAACGCCGACTCCATCGGCACCTGCTGATCGAGCAACATGCCGATCAGCAGTGCGAACGGATCGTCGGCGAGCAGTGCATCGGCCTCTGGATCGCCGACGAGGTGCAGGGTGCGAGACATGGCCTCGATCCTGCCATGCACCTCGCACTGTGAACATCGGTGACGGCGACCGCAAGCCGCACCGGTCCCCGGACCGATGCCGGGCATTCGATGATGAGAGGCTCGGCTCCTGACTACGCACGAGATTTCCCAAGGCCAATTCGAGTGGGCCGATGAGGATGACCGCTTCGAACTCGGTCTGAGTTTCACACTCGTACAGTCGACGGATCCCGAGGCTGTGCTCGCGGTGTTCGCGTCGGTCAATGCCACGAAATCTCGAAAACCGGCCGGCATGGATGTCGAGGACTGGTCCGACTCCCTGCCGGACAGTGAGATGGCCAGACGCTATGCCGGCGTCGCAGGTGACTGGGTGTGGGTACTCGAAGAGTTCACCGTCTCGGGCGTGCTCTCCCCTGTTCCGGAGAGACTGTCGGACACTTTCGGTACCAGCATCACCGTGCACTGGGATGTCAATGCGCTCTCCACCTTCGTATATGCAGTCGACGGGGTGATCGAGCGGCAGTTCGAGCTCGGCCGCGAAGCCGATCCCTCAGACCGATCTGCGCCGGAAGGCTATCTCGAGGAGGAGGACGGAATCGACTGGGAGCAATGGATGTCCGGTGGTCTCTGCCTACAGGCACGGCTTTCCGGAGTGGTAGCGCTGACAGCCGATCCGATCGAACCAGTCATAGTCGAGACATGCAATGAGGGGTGAGCCGAACCTCGCACCGGAAGGGAGTCGTAGTGCGCCGCGTTTCGATCCCCGCATGTAGTCTTCGGAACACGGTGACCCGACGCCCGCCACGCCTCGTCGTGCGGACTCCCCTACTGCGTCGGGAAATGCATGAACGCTTCCTCTACTCGCACCCTCCGAGTATTTGTTGCAGGCTGGGTAATACAGGATGGTTCCTTTCCCCGCGCATCGGTCGGTGACCTCGCGGACGTTGCCCTCGAGCACTACTCCCTAACGGATACACCTTCTCTTTGCGACGAAACACGCACTGCCATAGCCAGACCCGCCTACGGCCGAGCACCCAGCATGCACCGCGACGGGCGTCTCCTCTGGCTTCATCTCGTCTACGGCGACGGCTGGAGCGCCCAGTGGTGGGCCGACACGCCCACCAACGGAGAGGTCACTCTGACCGGAACGTTCAACGCGATGCTCACCGACTTCGGCGTGGATACGCCACCCCGCGTCCACGGTCGCGTCCGCTCGATGCATCTCGTAGACGAACAAGTTCGATCAATAGAAAACGGCTGGACCACTATCGACGGAACCGACCGGCTCACTGAGATCGATGCCATTCCCGTCGCACACGAATGGTGGCCGTCCAAGGACACCGAAGACGGCGACTTCGTCTCGTCGGGTGTACTGATCGACATCGATCTCGACGACAACCCCTCTTCGCTCGGACCGTTCGCAGCGGGAGCTGTGACGATCAGGGGAAATTCGATCTGGGTCATGCACTCGTCGGACCCGGTTCTTGTGCAAGTCGATACGGCGGGCGCAGTTCCGGTCATCACTCGCTACCTGCTGCCGCTGACCATCGAACCTTCGGCAGACCGCTGGTCGCGTCGGATACACGCGGTCGACGACGGCCTCTGGATCACCTCCGAGCACGATATTCACCTGTGCACCATTTCTCCCGAGGGTGAGCTGAACGTCGAGCGATACACCACCGAAGGCAGCTGGACCACCGCGGTCCACGAGGGACAGCTGTATCTCCTGGGGTGGACGCGGTCGTCGATGAACAGCAACCGACGTCACGGAGTGATCAGGACCTACCCGGATGAACAGCGAGTTCGATTGCTGGACTTAGCCACTCGACGCCTTGTCCCAGCTGACGGCCCCGACGACATCCGCGCTACCCGAGCAGATCGCGCTACCGCGGTCGACGGCACGCAGTGGTGCGTCGACGGCACAGATATGTTGCGCCGCATCGACTCCGACGGAACGACGTCGAATATCGACCTGACAGCCGAGTCGGAGACGGTCACTGTTCGATCGACAACACCGGATGCGTTCGCCGACCCTGCCAACGCCGACGTCGTCGCCTCCATCACCGTCGACGTCTCGCGCTTGGTTCCGAAAACACCGCCGAACCCGTAACGAAACGAGTCGATCACGGGCAGTAATTCTCGAACGACCCGCACAGAGGGACAGCCTGCGCAGCACTGGGGTGAATTTCCGATATCCGCAGCTGAGGACAAGATTCCTGATGTACTGCCGGCGGGTCGATACGTCAGCGTGATATCCAACGGGCACAGTGCACTTACAGCATAGATCGCGGCGGTCGATGCCGTAAGTGCCCTGAATATTCGTGAAGGTCCGTTCGATGGCTCATGCACAACGGCGTGAAAGAACTGATGGGTTACGTCAGGCATCGGCAAAATGGCAGGATTGGATGAGTACGGCATCACCATAGTTTTCGCAGCAATGGCCGTGTGCATTTATTGCGACCAGTCGTCTATGTAGACGGTTCCGAAAAGAACATTGATTCGCTCGATAGGAGCCTGCGAGACGGTCCTCATACCAGTGAGCTCACCAGTGAGCTCACCAGTGACATAGCGAGAAACAACACCAGCTGATAACTGCAGTGAGCAGCGTCAGCTTCGGCGGATACAGCTCGAAGCCATTGTGCTGAAGTAACGTGCTCGCGTAGAACACCAGCCAGGTGACAACCCCGACGAGTACTGCGATCCATACCGATTCACTCTCGAAAGGGACCGCCGACGGATCGAAGTGGGTAGGCGCAATCCACTACCGTTCGATGATGGCCGGGACACTGAGTGCCGTTGTTCGAGCAACGAACTCGATGGCTACTTCAACCGACCGACTGCGCACACCGCCGATCAACGGCTGAGAACTCGTCCTCACCCTTTCGCGAAGCGCGCTGCTTCCGTGCGGTTCTGGGCTCCGAGTTTGGTCAACACATTCGACACGTGCACGCTGACGGTCTTGACGCTGATCACGAGCCGCTCGGCGATCTGCTTGTTGGTGTATCCCTCGCCGAGGAGCTCCAGCACGTCCCACTCGCGCCGCGTCAACAGGTCCGCGCCCGCGGGGCGACGCGCATCGCCGGGTCTCACGGTGGCCCCGAGTCGGTCGAAGATCGCGATGGCTTGATCGGCTGTGTGTCTGGCTGCCGACCGGTCGCCCGCAGCCTCGAGGGCTTCGGAGAGCGACTGCAAAGCACGGGCACGCTCGAACGGCTGAAGCTCGAACGCATCCACCGCTGCACGCCATTCCGCCACCACGGACGCGGCATCTCCGTGTCCGCAGTTGAGACGAAGGTGACCCAACTCTGCCTGACCTCGCCGTAGCCATGCGGTCGACTCCCAGCCGTAGGACGGACTGGAACCGGCTGTGCGTTCGATGTCGGACTGCAGACGTGATCCGAGTTCCACTGCAGCCCGCGCTCCGATGACGGTCGACCCGCGGCGCGCCGCTTCCATCGCCAGCACCGACAATCTGATGCGTCCACCGAACCACGGGTTGTGCCATTGCGCGCCCACGGTGGCGACAGCGGATTCGAGGCAGGTGATCGCTTCACCGAACCGACCGTTGCACAACGCCGTATAGGCAACAGCTGCGCTCGTCACCAGCGTGATGAAGCCGTCCTGAGACTCGAAGGCGCGGACACGTTCGATATCGGCCGCGAGTTCCTCGTCGCCGATTGCGGCGCGAATCTGAAATCCCGCACACAGCTGCTCGGCCGACCCCAGTGGCGGTGCAGCCGAGTCGATCTGCGCCAAGTCGGCAAGAGCCGATGTCCAATCACCCGAGTAGTACCGCACATTTGCCAACTGAACCCGTGCCCCTACGCCGTAGGGCGTCCACTGGCGGCCGGTCGATCGAGCGATCTCGACTGCCTCGCCGAAAGACTCCTGCGCCGATACGAAATTGCCGTCGTCGAATTCGATCATTCCGAGATTGAATTTGCTGCGCAGCAAATTCCCGATGTCACCGCTTTCCCGTGCGAGCGCGGCGGTCCGAACGAGAAGCGTGCGCGAGGCGGCGGGATCATCGTGGCGTCTGCGTAGGCGCGCCAGCGTAATTCGAGCATCCGCCGACCGCCCCGGATCGCCGAGGGATTCTGCGAGACGCACAGATTCCTCCGCCCAGGCGAGGGACTGATCTTCCCGGCCCAACGCTTCGGTTATCCGTGCACCGAGACCGGTCAATTGCACTCTCCACGGGGCGAATTCCTCCGCAGACGCGATGATCAACGCGTGCTCCACCGCCGCCAGGGCCGAATCCTCTCGTTCGATCGCCAACGCCGATGTCGCCTCGGCATTCAACAGGTCGAGTCGCTCGGGGATCGTCAACGCATCTCCACCACGCTCCAGTTCGGCGCGGACCACGGAGAGCGACCGCAGATTCTGCCCTGCTGTCGTCGCCGCCGACGCGTACTCCAACACCAGTGCCGTTTCCGTCGGCTCCCATTGCGGCTGTCGCAGTTCCAGTGCGGCGGCGAGGTGAGCCATGGCCTCGGCCGGAGCAGCCAGCGTCATGGCCTCGCGGCCCGCGTCGACGTGGGCACTGAACGCCTTCGGCAGATCGTGGGCCAATTCTGCGTGTCGCGCCAGGTCTGCGCTGGCACCGCGATGCCGGTGCTCGGCGAGCGTGTCGACGAATCGAGCGTGCAACCGCGCACGTCGGCCGGGCAGAACGTCGTCGTAGATGGCCTCGGCCAGGAGCGCGTGCCGAAAGACGTAGTAGAAGTCGGTGGTCTCGACGAGCCTGGCGTCGACGATCTCGCGGATCACGTCTTCGAGCCGGTCATCGTCCAGGCCGGTCACCTCTGCCAGAACTTCGTGCGCGACGCGGGGTCCACCCACCGCCATCGTTTCGGCCACCGACTTCGCCGAGGGCGACAAGGCGTCGAGCCGGACCAGCAGGAGCTCGGCGAGACTCGGCGGAATCGACGATCCGGGACGCCGGCCGGCAGATACGAGTTCTTCGATGAAAAATGGGTTGCCGCCCGACCGCTCCACGATGACGTTCCGAGATTCCACGTCCGTCGCTGCGGGGATGGAGTCGAGGAGACGATACGACGATTCGGTGTCGAGAGGCGTCAAGTCCACTCGTCGGACGCAGCTCAGACGCGTCCACTCGGAGAGCGACTGTCGCAGTGGGTGTTTGCGATGGAGATCGTCGCTGCGATACGAGATCATCAAACACACCTGCGTTTCGGCGAGTCTCGACAGCAGAAACGTCATGAGCTCGCGGGTGGAGGTATCCGCCCAGTGCACGTCCTCGACGATGAGAAGCGCCGGGCGGTCGGCCCCGATTGCAGTCAGCGCGGCGAGGGCGGCATCGAACAGTTCGGAACGTGTTGTGTGCGGGAGTGGACCGAACAATTCGGTGAATGCGAGGTACGGAATACCGACCTCGCCGAGGTCCAAGCATCGCCCGATCAGCACCTGCGTTCCGCGTGTTTCCGCTCTGCGCCGCAGTTCTGCCAGCAGTCGCGTTTTGCCGACACCGGCGTCGCCGGAGACGATGACCGCGGCAGGTAGCCCCCGGGCGGCGTCGGCGACGACCTGTTCGAGCGCCGCCAGTTCGGCGTCCCTTCCGATCAGAGTGCGAGCCACGCCAACAAACTACGCCGCTCTCGTGGCCTGGCGTACTTCTGTGCGCGGCTGCGCATTCGGCGCTCGCGAGCTTGCAGCGAATCGGCTACTCGGCGTTCATGATCGGCCAGAACATCGTAGGTGGAGTGCATGGAACCCACTCTGGCTTCGCCGTCCCGTCCGCACATCGGGCGAATTCCCTATCTTCGGTCGAACCGCTGTGCGAGAGAGTCGTAGGGATACGGCCTCGAAATCCTGGTCGCAATCCGATGCACATCATCGTCGACGAGACGCGGGCGAGTTCGTTCGAATGGCCGCAGCCTGATGCGACTGCGCTCGACCCGATCAGGTGATGGACACCATCTGGGTGATGTCGTCGAAGGGCAGCGGTCCGTCGACGACGGCTCCGACGACGGAGCTGTTGAGGATGATCGATCCGCCGTGGTTGTCGAGGAAGGCGGTGTCGGATGCGTCGCGTCCGGTGGCGATGCGCACCAGGGTCGATCGAGGTGCGAGGCATGTGGCGTCCACTACTCGCCATTGGCCTTCGACGAATGCTTCGGCAACGGCATGGAAGTCCATGGGATCGCAGCCCGGTGCGTACACCGCAACGAGGCGAGCGGGGACGTTGACCGCACGAAGCAAGGCCACCACGAGGTGGGTGTAATCGCGGCACACGCCCGCGCCGGCGAGGAGGGTATCGACCGCACCGTCGATGGGATCACTGCTGCCCGGTACGTAGCTGAGCCGTGAACCGACCCAGGAGGATACCTCGGCAAGCAACTTCTCGGACGGTGGATAGGAGCCGAATTCCGTTGCTGCGAAACCGAAGAACTTATCGGCTTCGGCGTAGCGGCTGGGCCGCAGGTACAGCGAGAGATCGTAATCGGACACCGGGGCCGGTTCGGTGTTGCCGTAGACGGTCGCCGAGTACGAGGCCTCGAGCTTGCCGACGCCGGCGTGGAGCTTGTGGATGCGGGTGCCGTGAGCACCGCTGATCTCCTGCGCTTCGATCGGCTGTCCGTCGAGGGTGAACGAGAGTGCCTCCCACACGTCGGTTCCCGGATGCGGTGCGATCGCGATCTGGAACTCGAGGGTGCTGGCCTCGGTCACGTCGACATCGAGGTACGCGGAGACGTCACGTTTCATCGTGCCGATCCTGCCATCTTCGAGCCGTTCACGCAGATCATGATTCGTCGGTCGGCCGTTCGCCCGTGACCAGGAAGATGACCCTCTTGGCGACCTCGACCGTGTGGTCCGAGTAGCGCTCGTAGAACCGACCGAGCAGAGTGATGTCCACGGCGGCGGGTACTCCGTGCGGCCAGTCGGGCGCGGAGGTCAGCAGGAACAGACTGCGGTGCAGTTCGTCCATTTCCTCGTCCTGAATGCGCAGGTTCGCCGCGAGCTCGGCATCGCGGGTCTCCAGCACCCGCTGGGTGGCCTCGGCCTGCGCGACGGCCACTCGGCCCATCTCCTCGAACACGCCCTCGACCTCAGGAGGGAGAACGTGAGCGGGGTGGCGGCGACGGGTCAACTCTGCGATGTGGACGGCAAGTCCTCCCATGCGTTGCAGATCGGCGACGATGTTGATGCCGGAGACGACGCGTCGTAGATCGTGGGCGACGGGTGCCTGCAGCGCCAGGAATCCGAAGGCATTGTGTTCCCACTCGACGGCCAGCAAGTCGATTTCATCGCGGCTTTCGATGGTCTTCTCGGCCAGAACGATGTCTGCCGTCAGTAAGGACTGCGTTGCATCGATCATCGCTTTTTCGGCAATTCTCGACATATCGGACAAATTCGACGCCAACAAATTCAGCGTTTCTGCGTAGCCATCCCGCATGTATTTCTCAACCCCTACCGCTCAGCCCACGTGGGCATGTGAGAGATACCCCCGAACGCATCTTTCTACACCCCCGCGGCGCTGTGGGATTCTCGATCACATGACTGTGTTGAAGTCCACAATGCTTTTCGGTATCGCCGCGCTGCTGGAGATCGGCGGAGCGTGGCTGGTGTGGCAAGGCCTTCGAGAACAGCGGGGATGGCTGTGGGCAGCTGCTGGAGTGATCGCACTCGGCGGTTACGGCTTCGTGGCCACCCTGCAACCCGATGCGAATTTCGGCCGCATCCTCGCCGCATACGGCGGGGTGTTCGTCGCTGGATCTTTGCTCTGGGCAATGGTGGTCGACGGTTTCCGACCCGATCGTTGGGACATCACGGGCGCGTCGATCGCCCTGATCGGCGTCGCAGTGATCATGTACGGCCCACGCTGATGCGCGCGGGCCGTACCAGATCAGCAGTTCGTCGGCGCGGGCACTCCGTAGAACCGATCCTTGATCCAGTTCTGTGCCTCGCCCAGTCCGAGGATGTCCGGAATCAGGTGCCCTACACCCGATCCCGGAACGATCGCCGGAAGCTGCGCGGAGCTCAGCTGCACGGTGGCACCCTTGCCGCACCAGTCGCCGGCCAGTCCGACGGCCTGTCCGTGGGGCACGATGTCGTCGGACGTGCCGGACTGAATCAGCACCGGGGCATTCGGCGTCCGCTCGCCGATCTTGTTCTTGGCCAAGATCTCCTGGGCCTTGGGCAACCTGTCCAGCACAACTGCCAAGGGCTCACCGGTTTTGGTGTACTCGGTGGTGCGGTGCAGCCCGACGGTCAAGATCGTTTCTGCGACACACTGATTTGCGACCATGTTCAACATTGCTCTGCCCGCATCGCTGATGTTCTCGTCGATGATCGGCTGCAGATCAGGATCGGAGTTGAGCAGACCGTTGAGGGTGTACCCGATCACACCTGTGAGGATGGTGCCGTCGACCTGCTCGAGGGTTGCTTTCAGATCTGCCGGAGGTGCGCCGGCGTAGGTGCCGACGAGATCCAGCTCGGGCGCGTACTCGGAAGCCAATTCCGCTGCGGCCGCGGCTGCGCCGCCACCCTGCGAGTAGCCGTAGGCGGCCACGGGGCCGTCCGCGGAAATCTTGGTTCCCTGCAATTTCTGGGCGGCGCGGGCCGCGTCCAGCACGGCGTGCGCTTCGGACGCGCGGTTGACGTAGGTGTGGGCGCCGGGCGTACCGAGACCCTCGTAGTCGGTGATGACGACGCCGTATCCCTGGGACAGCAGTGAATACGCTGCGAGCACTTCGTATTCGACCATGACGCCCAGCGGCGGTGTGTAGGTGATGACGTTGTTGAGCATCTTCGACGGTGCGCATTGATCGCCCTGCCCCTGTGTGCCGGGGGCGAGTACCACGAGCGGACGCGGACCCGGTCCGGTCCACTCCGCGGCAGGATCGATGTAGGTGCCGGTCACGGCATTGGCAGCGCCGTTGGAATCGTTGCTGCGGTACATGATTCGCGTCGCAACACCGGGCAGCGGACCGCCGATTCCGGGTACCGACAGAGCAAGATGCGAAGGCTCGGAACGGAGGACGTCGCCCGGCGAACCAGCCGGAAGCGGACTCGGCGGAACGTAGAAATCGGATTCGATGGTCGAACCGGTCGAGGGGGCGGCCGACACCGCCGGTGCCGTCACCCCGATGAGTAGCGCTGCAACCGCCACAGCCGAACCGAACACACGCTTCGAACGCACTCCGCAAACCCCCAAGGTCGACCACTCGTCACCAAGTGAGCGCTACCCCATGTAGCACTTATCGTGACGCACACTACGTGATGCATCACACAACGCATAGGGCTGGATTGGATTTCCCACGATCAGCGTCGACGGCGATGCATCGCGGCTTTGGCCGCGTCTATTTCTTCGCTGGTGAAGGGACGCCCGGGCAGGGGCGATCGGGGGACTCCGTCGCCGCGCAATCCGTCGAGCACCACTGTGAAATAGCGACGCCAGTTGGCGGCATCGACGGAGCTGGAGAACTCGACGCTCGCCCCGATCATTCCGAGAATGGGATAGAAGTCGCTGACGGCGACGTCCGGCCGCAGTTGCCCGGACTCCAACGCTCGATTCACGACCTTCTCGAAGTACGGATCGAAGCGCGAGCGAACCTGAGCAATGCCGCGACAGCCCTCGTCCGAACCGAGAACCACCTCGCCCAGACCGCGATTGGAGGACATTTCCTCACAGGTATCGGCCAGGAACTGCACCAGCCCCTCCCACGCGTCCTGAGCCTCCAGCGCGCGCTGCGCGGCCGCGAGCATGTCCTCGAGCCGCTGCTCGAACACACCGTCGATCAATTCTTCCTTGCACGAAAAACGCCGATAGACGGTGCCCACACCCACTTTGGCGTGCGCCGCGACATCGTCGAGGGTGATATCGATGCCTCGCGAAGCGAACAGATCACGGGCCGCATCCACGATTCGTCGTCGATTGCGTTCGGCATCCGCCCGGAGAGGCTTGGAAGCCGATGTGTCCGCTCTCACATTCATTCGATGTCCGTTTCACCCGATAAGCGGAGGACATTCCTCCACTTAGCTGCTACCTTGGCCCTACAACCGGAGGATACACCTCCGCATAGTCGAACCGAGGACAGTATGACCACCCTTTCATCGGAGAACGTGGGCGACCCGACATCGACCACGACGCCGGTCGATGAACGCGCACACAGGAATCGTTGGCTGATTCTTGCGACGCTCGGACTGGCCCAGCTCATGGTTGTGCTCGACGCAACCATCGTGAACATCGCACTTCCCGCCGCCCAACTCGATCTGGGCTTCGACAACGCCGATCGCTCCTGGGTCGTCACCGCCTATGCACTGGCGTTCGGCAGCCTGCTGCTGCTCGGTGGACGGCTCAGCGATCTCTTCGGCCGACGCAACACCTTCCTCATCGGGCTCGTCGGCTTCGCGCTGATGTCGGCGGTCGGCGGCGCAGCCGTCAACTTCGGCATGCTCGTCGCCGCCCGCGCCGGTCAGGGCGTCTTCGGTGCACTTCTTGCCCCCGCTGCACTGTCTCTGTTGGCCACCACGTTCACCGATCCCAAAGAACGCGCCAAGGCATTCGGCATATTCGGTGCCATCGCAGGCGGCGGCGGCGCATTGGGTCTGCTACTCGGCGGCATGCTCACCGAGTGGGCCAACTGGCGCTGGAGCCTGTACGTGAACCTGATCTTCGCGACGCTCGCATTCGTCGGCGCGATCCTGTTCATGGCCAAGCACAAGGCCGATGTCCGCCCCAAGCTCGACATCCCCGGCACCTTGGCGGTCTCGGCAGCGCTGTTCTCCATCGTCTACGGCTTCGCGCACGCCGAATCCGACGGTTGGAGCAATCCGGTCACCCTCGGATTCCTGGCCGCAGGCGCAATTCTGCTGGCAGTGTTCGTCACCATCCAGATGCGCGTCGAGCAGCCGTTGCTTCCGCTGCGCATCGTCCTCAACCGCACTCGTGCGGGATCGTTCCTCGCCGTATTCGTCACCGGCGCAGGCATGTTCGCGGTGTTCCTGTTCCTGACGTACTACCTGCAGAACACACTGAAATACACGCCCATCACCACCGGGTTCGCGTTCATGCCGATGATCGCCTCGCTCATACTCACCGCGACGCTGTCCACCGCGCTGGTCCTCCCCCGGTTCGGGCCCCGCATCCTCATGACGACCGGCCTCGTCGTGGCCTCCCTCGGAATGGGATTGCTGACGCAAATCGACCTGAACAGCAGCTACGTCACGCACATCCTGCCGGGCCTGGTCATCATGGGCCTCGGACTCGGGGCCACCATGGCACCGGCCATGCAGGGAGCCATCTCGGGCGTCGATCCGGACGACTCCGGTGTCGCATCGGCAACGGTGAACACGATGCAGCAGGTGGGTGGCTCGATCGGAACGGCCCTGTTGAGCACCGTCGCCGCCAACGCAGCCACCGGCTACGTCAGCGCCAACATGGCAACGGCGACCGACGCAGCATTGCTGCAGGCCCATGCGGAGATCAGCAGCTACACCACCACGTTCTGGTGGGCGTCGGGAATCTTCCTCCTCGGCGCGGTGCTGTCGGCGACGCTACTGAAGAAGGGACCGTTGCCGACGGCTCCCGAAGGTGCAGTAGTCGTCGGGCACTGAGTGCCTGCGGCAGTGGTGTGGTTATGTGCCCCCTGCGGCACATAACCACACCACTAGCTTTCGAGCAGTTTCTCCGTCGCGGCCAGCAACACGCAGGTCGCGACGCCGTCCATCGACTTCTCCAGCTCACCGAGCGACGGGAAGCTCGGGGCGAGGCGAATGTTCTTGTCTTCCGGATCTTTTCCGTACGGGAACGCCGAGCCGGCACCCGTCAGCGCAATACCAGCGTCCTTGGCCAACGCGATCGAGCGGGCCGCGGTGCCCTCGAGCACATCGAGGCTGATGAAGTAACCACCCTTGGGTTCGGTCCACGACGCAATCTTCGACGCACCCAGCCGGTCTTCGAGGATCTGCTGCACCAGCGCGAACTTCGGTGCCATGAGCTCACGATGCTTGGCCATGTGGGCCCGCACGCCTGCGGCATCACCGAAGAAGCGCAGATGCCGCAACTGATTCAACTTGTCCGGGCCGATGCTCTTCTTGCCCAGATGCTTCTGATACCAGGCGAGGTTTTCCTCGGAACTGCCGAAGAAACTGACACCCGCACCCGCGAACGTGATCTTCGAGGTCGATGCGAACACGAACGGACGATGGGCGAAACCGGCCTCGGCCGCCATACCGAGCACGTCGTAGGACGGCGGGAATTCCTCGGCCAGTGGGTGCACTGCATAGGCGTTGTCCCAGAACAATCGGAAATCGGGCGCTGCAGCAGGCATCGTGGCCAGTGCGCGAACGACCTCCTCGGAATAGACGGCACCGGTGGGGTTCGAGTAGTTCGGCACCACCCACATGCCCTTGATCTGCGGATCCGAGGCCACCAGCGTGGCGATCTCGTGCACATCAGGTCCGTCGGGGCCCATCGGAAGCGGGATCATCTCGATGCCGAAGCTCTCGGTGATCGCGAAATGCCGGTCGTAACCGGGGGCCGGGCACAGGAAGCGAACGTTCGGCTCGGCCGACCAGGGGCGAGGGGAATCGGGCAGCCCGTGCAGCAGCGCCCACACCACCAGGTCCTGCATGATCTCGAGGCTTGCGTTGTTGCCCGCGAGCAGATTCTTCACCGGAATTCCGAGCAGCTCACCGAAAATGGCGCGCAGTTCCGGCAGGCCCGCGAGGCCGCCGTAGTTACGGCAATCGGTACCGTTTCCGTCCTTGAAATCCGCGCCGGGGAGCGTCAGCAGATCGGCAGCGAGATCGAGTTGCTCGGGTGACGGCTTGCCGCGAGTGAGATCGAGCTTCAGATCCTCGGCCTTGAGCTGCGTGTACTTCGCGCTCTGGCGCTCGTGCTCGGAGACGAGCTCCTCATGGTTCATCAGACCCAACTGGGTTTGCGCTGGCATGCGGAGCGGCCTCTCGGTGACGGGTTCCCCGGACAGTGTCGATGTCACTGAATGTAAGGGGACCCCGCGCACCCGGCAGAGCCCATTGACCCTTGCTGCCTTCCGGCCCTGGGGGAGTTCACAGGATGCGCGCCGCGCGGGATCCGTTAGGAAGTGTAGCCGCCACCCGTCGGGCAACGCATCACCACCCTTCGCGCCTCCCGATTTGGGGGATGGAGGGGGTAACCGGGTAAGCTCCCCCACGGAGGATTCGCCTAGTGGCCTATGGCGCTCGCCTGGAACGCGGGTTGGGTTAACGCCCTCAGGGGTTCAAATCCCCTATCCTCCGCCAGAGAAGCCCCTGTGACTCGGTCACAGGGGCTTCTTGCTGTTCGGGGGTGTTCACCCGCGAGTCCTGGCCTCCCCGTTCGCGTCCACCCCGTTCGCGTGAATGGACCACAGCAGCGGTCAGACGTGTGCAGTGGTCCATTCACCCAGTTCACGATTCCGCGTCAATAAACCCTTGTACCGGTCAGACGTATGCAGTGGTCCATTCACGCGGCGGCTCGCTCCGCGTCGATGTCACATTGACGCGGCCAGACGTGTGCAGTGGTCCATTGACGCGGAGCGGGCGGCACCGAACCTAGCGAGCCGACCAACCACCATCCATGGTGTACGACGCTCCGGTCACCATGGACGCCTGCGCGGAGGACAACCAACCCACCAGTGAGGCGACTTCGTCTGGTTCGACGAGTCGCTTGATGGCTGCCTCGGTCAGGAGAACCTTCTCGAGCACTTCGTCCTCGGGAATGTCGTGCGCCTTGGCCTGGTCGGCGATCTGCTTTTCGACCAGGGGTGTTCGTACGTATCCGGGGTTGACGCAGTTGCTCGTCACACCGTGGGCGGCACCTTCGAGGGCTGTCACTTTCGACAGTCCTTCCAGCGCATGCTTCGCGGTGACGTATGCGACCTTGAATTCCGAGGCCCGCAACCCGTGTACGGACGACAGATTGATGACCCGGCCGAACCCCCGGGCGTACATCCCAGGCAACGCCGCACGAATCAACAGGAACGGAGCCTCGACCATCAGCGTCTGAATTCTACGGAATGCACCGGGGTCGAAGTCGACGATCGGGGCGACGGTCTGGATTCCGGCATTGTTGACGAGGATGTCGACGTCCAACGTCAGCTCGTCCAGAGCGGCGGTGTCGAGCAGATCCACCGACCAGACGTCACCGCCGATCTCCGACGCCAATTCCTTTGCGGCAACGTCGTTCACATCGGCGACGGTGACGCGGGCACCGCGGTCGGCGAGTTCTCGCGCGCAGGCGGCCCCGATGCCGGACGCTCCCCCGGTGACGAGGGCGGAGCGTCCGGTCAGGTCGGTCACTTCAGGCCCGCCTTGGCCAGCTCGGCTTCGGTGGCCAGATTCTTGGCGTCGGCGATATCGATGGTTTCGAGTGCCAGTCCCTTGGTCTCTCTGGCGACGACGACGGCAACGACGGTGATCGCGCAGGCCACGGCCAGGTATGCCGCGATCGGAATCGAGGAGCCGTACACGTCGAGCAGCTTGACCGCGATGATCGGGGCCAGCGAGCCGGCGACGATCGAGGTGACCTGGTAGCCGAGTGACACACCGGAGTACCGCATCCGCGTCGGGAACATCTCGGCCATGATCGCGGGCTGGGTGGCGTACATGAAGGCGTGGAACATCAGGCCGATGATGATGGCCAGCATGATGACGACGTTGTGGCCGCTGTTCATCATCGGGAAGGCGAAGAAGCCCCACGTTGCGGCGGTGATGGCACCGGCGAAGTAGACCGGGCGACGACCGATGCGGTCGGCGAGCTTGCCCACCAACGGAATTGTGCAGAAGTGGATCGCGTGGGCGATGAGCATCCACCACAGAATCGTGGAGGTATCGGTACCCACCTCGACCGAGAGGTACGTGATGGAGAAGGTCACGACCAGGTAGTACATGACGTTCTCACCGAAGCGCAGACCCATCGCGGTGAAGACGCCGCGGGGGTAACGCTTGACGACCTCGAAGACGCCGTACGACGCGGCCTTGATGACCTCGGCTTGCTTGTGAGCTTCGAGGAAGATCGGGGCGTCGGAGACCTTGGTGCGGATGTAGTAGCCGACGAACACGATGACTGCGGAGAGCCAGAACGCGACGCGCCAGCCCCAGCTGAGGAAGGCTTCGTCGGACAGTGTGGTCGTCAGGACGAGCAGCGCGATGGTGGCGAGCAGGTTGCCCGCGGGCACGCCTGCCTGCGGCCAGCTGGCCCAGAATCCGCGCGATTTGTTGGGGCTGTGTTCTGCGACGAGGAGAACCGCGCCGCCCCATTCGCCGCCGACCGCGAATCCCTGGATGAATCGCAGGGTCACCAGCAGCGCCGGTGCCCAGTAGCCGATCGCCTCGAATGTGGGGAGGCAGCCCATGAGGAAGGTGGCTCCGCCGACGAGGACGAGGCTGAACTGCAGCAATTTCTTTCGGCCGTATTTGTCGCCGTAGTGGCCGAAGACGATGCCGCCCAACGGGCGTGCGACGAAGCCGACGGCGTAGGTGACGAAGGCCGCGAGGATGGCGTCGAGCTCACTGGTTCCGGCGGCGAAGAAGATCTTGCTGAACACCAGCGTTGCTGCGGTTCCGTAGAGGAAGAACTCGTACCACTCGACGATGGTGCCTGCCATCGATGCTCCGACGACCTTCTTGAGGCCCGCGGGGGTGGCATCGAGGTCCGGTTCGGACCGTTCTGCCAGCGGCTGATCGACGCTCATTGACTCTCCTGTGTTACTCGGCACTTCAGGCTCTTATTTGTGACAGACCACACATTTGTGCGTTGCTCTGAGTATTGGTGCAGATTTGTGTCGATGCAAGGGCCATGAACGCAGGTCATATCTGCAAAACTGCAGATATGACCCTCGGCAGCGCAAAGACTCCCAGTGCAGACGACCTGCTGGTGCTGCTTGCGGTCAGTCGGACCGGTCGCTACAGCTCCGCGGCCGAGGACCTGGGCATCAATCACACGACCATTTCTCGACGCATCGCAGCGCTCGAGAACACACTCGGCGGACGGGTCCTCACCCGCGGTGCCGGGGGTTGGGAACTGACCCAGTTGGGCCGCGGCGCGCTGACTGCGGCCGAGGCCGTCGAGGACGCGCTACGCGCCCTCGTGTCCACCGATGCAGGTGCGCTCGAGGGTGTCGTACGCATTTCGGCGACCGACGGATTCAGCGCGTACATCGCAGCTCCGGCCGCCGCGCGGGTGCAGCGCTCTCATCCGCGGGTATCCGTGGAGATCGTCGCCGTCACCAGACGTGCGTCACAGCAGCGCTCCGGCCTGGACATCGAGATCGTCGTCGGCCAACCACAGGTGCATCGGGCCGAGGCAATTCGACTCGGGGACTACCGCCTCGGCCTCTACGCTTCCCGGACCTATCTGCAGGAACATGGAATGCCTCAGCGGCCCGCCGAACTCTCTGCCCATCCGTTCATCTACTTCATCGACTCGATGCTGCATGTGGACGATCTGGATCTGGCCCCGAACTTCACCCCGACGATGCGCCAATCGGTGACCTCGACCAATGTTTTCGTCCATGTCGAGGCCACCCGAGCGTCAGCAGGAATCGGACTGCTTCCGTGCTTCATGGCCGACCGCCACCGCGACCTGAACAGAATCCTGCCCGACGCAATAGCCGTGAAACTGACCTATTGGCTGGTGGCGAGAACCGAGGCCCTGCGGCGCCCGGAGGTGTCGGCAGTGGTCGACGCGATCCGGTCCGTCGTCGACGAGCAGCGCTCGCAGTTGTTGGGAGAGAACAATTCTCGCCCGGAGTGACGGCGGAGCACAGACCCCGCGTCGGATCGTGTCCGAGGATCAGAGTCCGCCCTGCATGTCGTCGATGTTGCCGACTGCCGGGGTTCCCTCGACGAGGCCGTAACGCAGGTACACGGTGCCCTTGCCCCCGGCTGCGGGTGGCTCGAGCAGCGTCAGGTTGCTGGGCACGGCGCCCTCGGCGAACACCTTCTTGCCCGATCCGAGCACGATGGGGTGTACCCAGAGGTCGAGTCGGTCGAAGAGCTTCTCGCGCAACAGAGTCTGGACCAGATTCAGGCTCCCGACCACCTTGATGTTCTCGTGTCGATCTCGGATCTCGCGCACTGCACCGACCAGGTCCGATCCAAGTCGCGTCGAACCGTCCCAGGACAGGTCGGGGGTGCCGCGCGAGGCCACGTACTTCGGTATCGCGTTGAACAGCGTTGCGAACGAATCGTTGTGGTGTGGCCAGTAGGCAGCGAAGATGTCGTATGTCCGCCGCCCGAGAAGGAGCGCATCGGTGCCCTCGTATGCGGCGGCAACTTGCGCACCGGACGTCTCGTCGAGCAGGGGTGCCTGCCAACCACCGTGGGGGAAGTTCTCCGGGTCCTCCTCAGGCCCTCCAGGTGACTGCGCGACGAGGTCGAGGGTGGCGAAAAGCTCCAAAGTGATCAGGCCCATGACTGCTCTCCGTTCGGTGTTGTCGTATCTGTATCGACAACGCCCGGCCCCGGAACTCACCGTCTCGAGCTCATCGGATGATCGATCAGTCGTAGAGAACTGCCGTTCCCTGGCGGCGCAGTGCATCGAGCCCTGCTCTGAAGGTGGCCAGATACTCGGACGAGTGGCCGACCCAGTCGGTCATCTCACCGACCACCCGCACCGGTTCGGCGCTTCGGTACGAGTGCGTCGGATTGCCGGGGAACTTCTTGTCGGTGACGTTCGGGTCGTCCTCCACACTGCCGGTCGGTTCGACGATGTAGACGCGCGGATGCCCTTTCCCGACGGCCATTTCCGCGGCGAGCACAGCGCCGTCCAGCACCTGGGTCATGTAGACGAAATTCGAGATGTGCTCCGGACGGTAGTTCGATCGATGACCGGACACCAGAAAGTCTCCAGCTCGGAGATCGGCCCTGGTCCCGTGGAAATACGCGCCGGACTCATGAATCTGGAACCGTTCCGGAGTGGCTGTCATGTCGATCTCCCTCGCTCGTCGCTGCCGGGAGATTCTGTACTGCCGGTGGGGTCTTGCCGCAAGCCCCCACCTCGGCGATAAGCTGAAGGCAACGGAGCCGACGAGGGTGGGGCGTCTACCGTCGAGCACACGGAATGTCCGTCCGAGAAGGAGCGCCCCCACGATGTCCGATATCGATTTCTATTTCGATCCGGTGTGCCCGTTCGCCTGGATGACCAGCAAGTGGGTCCGTAAGGTCCAAGCCCAACGCGAGTACACCGTCGACTGGCGGTTCATCTCGCTTCGACTGCTCAATTCGCACATCGACTACGACGCGCACTTTCCGCCCGAGTACGAGGCCGGGCACACGGCGGGACTGCGACTGCTGCGCGCGGCAGCCGACGTTCGTCGTGAACACGGGTCGGCGGCGATCGGGCCGCTCTACCATGCCCTCGGCACGCACATATTCGACACCGAGGTGGTGCCCGACGACGCTGCGAGCCACGGCCATCGCGGCACCGCAGAATTCCTCGGGCCGATCCTCGAAGAACTCGGGTTGCCCACTCATCACACTGCAGCACTGGATGATTCGTCGTTCGACGAGGAAATCCGCACGGAAACCGATCAGGCGCTCTCGCTGACCGGCAAGGACGTCGGAACTCCCATCATCGCCTTCGAGCCACCGGACGGAGTCGCCTTCTTCGGACCGGTGATCAGTCGGCTACCCAGTGACGAGGAAGCAGTACAGCTGTGGGACAACGTCATCGGACTGGCCAGGTTTTCCGGATTCGCCGAGATGAAGCGCAGCCTGCGTGAGCTACCCCAATTGAAGGCGCTCGGTGTGCAGGAGGACGAAGTGGGCGTGCAACAGGATTGGCACGGCGGGAGCCGACGCCAGAAGAAGTAGCTTCCCGGCCCGGGCCAGGCACCCTGACGACGCATGCCGGTCGGCAAGCACCGATCGATGAGGCATCATTGAGACGATGAACGATCTCGAATATCTCGGTTCCCTGCTCGGCACCCTCGACGCCGAGCTACAGCGACTGACCGAGGCCGAGCCCGGTTCCGACGAGCACAATTCTGCCGTCGACGCCGCCGCTGACGCGGTGTTCCGGCTTCGAGAAAAGGTCAAGGCCGGCCACACCAGCAAAAAGGCCTACTACCTCGCCGCCTCTACCGATCCCCAGGGCATTCGGGTCGAGGGCATCTGTGCGCTGCACGGCAAACGCATCCACCAGTTGGTACTCGACCAGGGTTGGATGCATGTGGACGATACCGCCGTCCTGGCCGCCCTCGATGACGATCAGCTCAGCCGCTACCGCGCCGTCGCCGGACGAGGGGTGGCCAGCACGTTCCGCGATGCCCGCGAATACCTGGCCACAGCAACAGGTCTCGCCTAGCGTCGTTCTGCGGCCCGACGAGAGCACCCCGCAAAGCACAGGCCCGCGTTCCGAAAGACCATGGACTCGAGTATCGAGTGGGTGGCTGGTTCGAGCAAGGCTCAGCCCGTCGGGATCGTTCCGACACGAACCTGAATGTGGCCTCCGCGTGCCGACGCCGCACGCACTCCTGTCAGCCGGCGCTCCACCGGCGTCCACGGATGCGCGTCGATGTCGGCTCCGCCGAGTCGGCAGGCCAGGCGAGCGAGCGGAGTCCACACCGCAGCTGCACCTGTGGGCTTCTGCATGTCCACGACGGCGATGTCGCCGCCGGGCCGCGTAGCGACGATCATCGTCTTCAGTGCCGACTCCCATGCTGCCATCAGAGACAGCGCGTACGTGCTGATAGCAGCGTCGAACCGTCGGTCATCTCCCAACTCGGCGGGATCGACGCTGGTGGCGTCGGCTTCGATCAGCGTGACGTTCGACCACCCGGCCGAGGTGGCGCGCCGACGAGCCTGCCCGAGCATCTGCGCGCTGGCATCGACTCCGGTGATGGAGCCGCTCGGCCCGATCTGTTGCTGGAGCAGGGAGAAGTTGAGTCCGGTGCCGCACCCGATGTCGAGTACGTGACTGCCGTTCGGAAGCGAGAGCAGCTCGATCGCGGCTGCGCGCCCCGAGCGGTAGACCGGCCACTCGAAGGAGATCACGTCGTACAGCCGCGCAGACGTGGTGTAGGGCGTAGGTCTTTTCATCTGGGATGTCCGTTCCAGGTCGGGATAGGTGCCGAATCGGTCGAATCGGGCAGACTCGTGCGTATGGGAACACTGATTGCCACTGTAAAAACACTCGGGACAGATCGACGGGTTGCTCGAATCGTGCACGACGTTCGTATCCGCTGACCTGACCGACACGATAGTTCCTCGACCGAAATGACAGGTGAGAGCGCATGAACGCACGCGGGGTTCAGTGGCTCGAGAAGACCGATCTCGTCGTCGTGGGCGGCGGCACCGCAGGCATCGTGGCAGCGAAGACCGCCGCCGGATTCGGGCGCGAGGTTGTTCTCGTCGAACGCGAACGCACCGGCGGCGACTGCCTGTGGACCGGATGCGTGCCCTCCAAGGCACTGCTCGCGGCTGCCTCGGTGGCAGCGACGGTTCGATCGGCGTCCCGTTTCGGGATCGACACCGACCCACCGCGCGTGGATTTCGCGCGCGTGATGCAGCACGTGCACAGTGCGATCGCCGAGATCGCTCCGGTCGATTCGCCGGAGGCCCTCGCCGAGGCCGGAGTGCAGGTGATCGACGCAGACGCAGTGTTCACCGGGCCGAACACGGTGCTGGTCGGGACGTGGACGCTCCGCTTCGGGCAGGCGATCGTGACCACCGGCGCGTACCCCGCGGTGCCCGCGATCGAGGGCATCGAGCACGTGGACTACCTGACCAGCGATACCGTGTGGGATCTGAAGGACCTGCCGCAGCGACTGCTGATCGTCGGTGCCGGATCGGTGGGTTGCGAAATGGCGCAGGCATTCTCGCGCCTGGGATCCGAAGTCACGCTGGTCGGACGTTCCGCGACCATCGCGCCCCGCGAGGACGCGTCGGCGACGGCGATACTGACTCGAGTGCTCACGAACGAGGGCGTGCGAGTACTGACTTCCGCCGCCGTCGTGCGGATCGAGGACGGCTCGGCCGTCACTGATACGGGCATCGAGCTCGGGTTCGATCGGGTGCTCATCGCCACCGGACGGACTCCACGCACCGCGTCTTTGGGCCTGGAATCGGCCGGTGTGGGGTTGGACGACAACGGATTCGTGCGGGTCGACGAGCAACTGCGCACCACCAATCCCCGCATCTGGGCGGCCGGAGATCTCACCGGCCATCCGCAGTTCACCCACACTGCCGGTGTGCACGGCAGCCTGGCCGCGAGCAATGCGGCACTCGGTCTCGGCCGCAAGGTCAGTACGACGGGAACGCCGCGGGTGATCTTCACCGATCCCGAAATCGCCTCGGCCGGAATCGATGTACGCACTGCACGGCAGCGGGGGCTCCGTCTGCAGACGCTCGACCACCGACACCTCGATCGTGCCGTCACCGAGGGGGCTACCGACGGATCGACGACGCTGGTACTCGACGGCAAACGTCGCATCCTCGGGGCGTGCGTGGTGGGGCCGCGAGCGGGCGAGACGATCGGGGAGTTGATCATCGCCGTCGAGCAGGGGCTGCGTACCCGCGATCTCGCCGGGGCCACCCATCCGTATCCGACGTACAACGATGGTCCGTGGAACGCGGCGATAGCGGATGTGAAGGCACAGTTGGGTTCTCCCGTCATTTCGCGAGCACTGGCCGCACTGGCGACGGTGCGCGGCACCTGGATTCTCAGGAAAGCGCGCGATACCCGGCGATGATCCGTTGACCGGAGCTCACCGCGACCACTGCCGCCCAGACCACCGCGATCTGCCACGAGATTCCCGGCAGTAACAACCAGAGACTGTGCACCGCAATGGTTTCGGCACCCTCGGCCATACCGCCGAGGAAGGAGAGCGAGCGGCCGTCGTCGATGGTGCGGCCGTTGCGCTCGGCGATGGAGGAGAACGCGAGAAACGCGGTGCCGTTGATGTAGTACGCCAACAACACCAGCAAGAACGGCCACCACGGGGCGTCGTAGCCGGCCGAGGCACCCACTGCAACGCCCACCACCGTGGTGCCGTAGACCACGAAATCGGCGGTGATGTCGAAGAATCCGCCTGCCCCCGCTGTTGTCTTTCGCCTGCGCGCCAATGGCCCGTCCAGGCCGTCGGCGATGCGGGAGACGATCCACAACACCAACGCGAGCGCCCAGAACTGCAGGCCGGCCGCCAGTGCGCTACCGAGGCCGAGTACGAGTCCTGCTGCGGTGATCCGGTCCGGTGTGATCGCGGGGCGGTCGAGGGCTCGGGCACAGCGATCGAGCGGGCCGTCGAGGTGGCGGCGCAGAAAACTGTCGATCATTCTGCAGCTCCGGTCAGTCCCAAGCGGCGCGCCAACAGCGCCGAACCGGTCGCGATCGCCAGTACCGCGATCAGAGCGATGGCGAACGGCCACGACAGCGGAGAGGTCCCGTAGGCACCGAGCGCGGTGTAGGCGACCGTCGCGGGCACGATCCCGATCATTGTTCCCACCACGTAGTCACGTTGTCCCACGGCACTGACTCCGGCCGCGTAGTTGACCAGCGAGAACGGCAGCGGCACCAGACGCACGAGCAGCACCGAGAGCAACCCCCGTCGTCCGAGCATGGTGTCGAGCCTGCGCAGCTTGTCCCATTCGGTGCGGGCTACTTGTCCGCGTCCCAACGCTCGCGCTCCCCAATACCCGAGATAGGCCCCCATCGTTGCGGCGAACACCACGACGGTTGCCCCCACCGCCAGCCCGAACAGCAACCCCGACGCGATGGTCAACGTACTGGCGGGGAACGGCGTGGCCGACAGGACGGCATAGAGCACCACGAACAATGCGATGCCCCAGGGACCGGCCGAGGACACTCGATCGCGGATGAACGACGGATCGGGTAAATCGACGGTGCCGACCACGATCACCACGGTGATGACAACCGCGGCAGCCCCGAGCAGTTTCAAAGTGGTGCCGCGACGACTACGCGTCGGGCGGTCCTGCGTCACGGTGTGCCTCTCGTCCGACGGTCACGGTCCATTGTGCACACCGCCGTTGTGCCCGCGTGTTCAGCGGTTGTCGCATTCGACCGATTACGGTGGTGAGGGCAGCGTCGACGACGGCTGCCTCGGTCGATCTGGAGGGCACACGGTGATTCGCTCAGTACGGCGTGCAGTGGCGATTGCAGCGAGCGCAGGGTTGTTTCTCACCGCGTGCGCGGCACCATCATCGGAGGCTCCGCGCGCCGAGGACCTGTCCTGGAGCGAGATCCAGGAGCAGGCGCAGGGGCAGACGGTCTCGCTGTGGATGTACGGCGGCGACGAGCAGGGCAACGCCTACGTCGACGATGTGCTCGCCCCCGCGGCCGCGGCGGAGGGGGTCACGCTGCGCCGGGTGCCGGTGGAGTCGACCACCGATGCCGTCAATCGCATCCTGTCCGAGCGGCAGGCCGGTGTCACCGACGGCGACGTGGACTTGGTGTGGGTCAACGGCGCGAACTTCGGCACCGGCAAGCAGGCCGGCGCGTGGCTGTGCGGATGGACCCAGAAGCTGCCGAACATGCAGTGGACCGACCCGGCAGATCCCCTGCTGAGCAACGACTTCGGTACCCCGGTCGACAATTGCGAATCGCCGTGGCACAAGGCGCAGTTCACGTTGGTCTACAACGCGGCCGCCATCGCTGATCCGCCGAGAACATTCGACGGCGTGCTCGAGTGGGCGCAAGCCAACCCCGGCCGCTTCACCTACCCCGCGCCCCCGGACTTCACCGGATCGGTGTTCGTGCGTGAGGCGCTGGTGAGCGTATCTGGCGGTGTCGACCAGGTGCCCGCACAGTTCGATCAGCAGTCCTACGATCGACTCGCCCCGGCCCTGTTCGAGCGGCTGAACACGCTCGCGCCGTCACTGTGGCGCGAAGGTACGACGTATCCGCAGTCCTCCTCCGAGCTCGACGACCTCTACGCAGGCGGCCAGATCGACATGACCATGACCTACGGGCCCGCCACCCTCACCCAACTCGTCGCCGATGGCACCTACCCGCCGGAGACCCGCGTCCTGACTGTCGACGAGGGAACCGTCGGGAATGCGAGTTTCCTCGCCATACCGTCGACCTCGGGGAAGTCCGCAGCGGCGCAGGTGGTGGCCAACCTCGCTCTCTCGCCCGAGCAGCAACTCGCCAAATCGGAGCCCGCCGTGTGGGGCCAGTTCACCGCCTTGGACATCGCGCGTCTGACGCCGGAGGATCGGGCGAAGTTCGAGCAACTTCCGTCCTCGCCGGTCGTCCCGTCATACGAGGTGATCTCCGCGAACGCCCATCCCGAACTGTCCGCGGAATGGGTCACCCCGCTCGATGAGGGTTGGCGTCGAAGCGTGCTCGCCGGGCAGTGAACTCGGCCGGGACGAATTTTCGAGGCACCGCGGCGGTGCTACCCGCCGTCGTGCTGGTTGTGCTCGTCGTCGGCGGCGGCCTGGGAACCGTCGTACTTCAGAGCCTGGGTTTGATGCCGCTGGTCGGAACTCCCGAGCTGTCCGCCGACGCCTACTCCGCGTTGGGGGGCGACCTGTGGCGATCGGTGGCGCTGACGCTGTCCATCGCGGCTGTCTCGACGGCGTTGGCCACGGTGATCGGGCTCGTGGTGGCCCTGACCGCACTGTCCGGTCGGCGCACGGCACTGGTGGCCGCCGGGTTGACCATCACGGTCCCGCACCTGATCGGTGCGGCGGCGATGGCGTTGCTGTTGGCGGATTCGGGGATGTTGCCCCGCCTGCTCGGCATGACCGACGGCGGTTGGCCAGCGCTGGTCGGTGGGCGGTGGTGGATTGCCGTTGTTGCCGAATACTCGTGGAAGGAATCGGCATTCGTGGCCGTCGTCGTGGCAGGAACACTGGCCACCCGAGTCGCAGCATTCGACGAGACGGCCGCCACCCTCGGGGCGGGCCGGTGGATGCGGCTGCGACTGGTCACGCTGCCACTGACTCGGCCTGCGCTGATCGCCTCGGCGGCCATCGCGTTCGCGTACACCGTCGGATCCTACGAGGTGGCCCGCATTCTGGGCCGACCGTATCCGGAGCCGTTGTCGGTCATGGCGATTCGCCTCTTCACCTCGATCGATCGCGAAACGCGCCCACAAGCAGCCGCGGCCGCAACGGTCGCCACCGCGCTGACGGTCGTCGTGACTGCAGTGGCCCTGCACTATCTGCGCCGATCGGCAGTGTGGAAATGAACAAGGTGGAGGTGAACCGGGTACTTCCGGCCGTCGGCAGGTCCATTCTGGTCCTGTGGTTCCTGTTGCCCCTGGTTCCGATTGCATTGTGGGCCATCAGCAATCGCTGGTCGTTTCCCGACTCGTTTCCCCGGACATGGGGTTTCGACGGATTCCGCAGCGCCCTCGACGCCGGTGGCGTCGACGCGTTCATCCGGTCGACCCTGCTCGCCCTCGCCGTCGCTGCCATCGCGACGCCGCTGGGCGCGTTGGCTGCTCACGCCCTCGTGCGCGGTGCTGTCCGCTTCCCCACCGTCGTAACCGGGATCCTTCTCGCGCCGCTGGCGCTGCCTCCGTTCGCCGTGGCGCTCGGACTCGATGTCCTGGTACTGCGATCGCACGTTCCGAGCACGGTGGCGGTCATCGCACTGCTGACCGTCGCAGCTGTTCCGTACACGACGTATCTGATGCGAGTGGCGTTCGGCGCGTACGACATCGGCTACGAGGAGGAGGCGCGCACCCTCGGTGCCTCGCCCGCGCTCATCCTGCGGCGAATTCGCATTCCACTGCTGGCTCCGGCGTTGGCGGGAGCGGCACTGCTCGCGTTCCTCGTGGCGTGGAGCGATTACGTGATCACGTTGCTGATAGGAGGAGGCAGACTGGTCACCGTGCCCATTCTCGTCGCCTCCTTCGCTGCGGGAACCGGAAACGATTCGGTGGTGGCTGCGCTGTCGGTGGCGGCCGTGGTGCCGCCGTTGGTGTTGGTGGTCATGCTCGCTCGGCTGCGTCGTGGTGCCGGCCGATGAGCGTGGAGCTGTCCGTCCACGGACTCACGAAAGTGCACGCCGGTCAATCGGTTGCGGCTCTGGACGCAGTGGACCTCACCGTCCCACCGGGTTCGTGTACGGCAATTCTCGGGCCATCGGGATCGGGCAAGAGCACCGCACTACGGCTCATTGCCGGACTGGATTCCCCGAGTGCGGGCACCGTGCGGATCGACGGCCGTGAGATCAACGACGTTGCGGCCGAGAACCGCGGGGTGGGGATGGTCTTCCAGCGCCCGATGTTGTTCCCGCACATGTCGGTACTGGACAACATCGGCTTCGCCTACCGCGCTGCTGGGGACAGTCGAAAGCGGTCCCGCGAACGTGCCAGGGAGTATCTCGACCTCGTCCATCTCGGTGATATCGGGAGCCGAGCGGTGTCCGAGGTATCGGGCGGTCAGGCCCAGCGGGTCGCGTTGGCGCGTTCCCTTGCCGGCTCCCCGAAAGTATTGTTGTTGGACGAGCCCTTCAGTGCACTGGACCCGGTGTTGCGCTCCGAGATGCACGATCTCGTCCTCGAATTGCGTGCGACTCTCGATCAGACTCTGCTGCTCGTCACCCACGATCAGCAGGAAGCTGCTGTGCTGGCCGATTCGGTGGCAGTGCTCATCGACGGCCGATTGGAGCATCACTCCGCTATCGGAGTGGCCTACACCCGTCCGAGCACGCTGGCGGTTTCGCGTCTGATGGGCGGAATGAACGAAATCGAGGGCAGGTGGGACGGAGTTGGGATACATCGCTCCGAGCTCGGGGAGATGGAGGTCGAGGGAGTGTCTCTGCCCGCCGGGCCTGCGGTGCTGCTACTACGCCATGAGCTGATCACATTGAACGACAATGGGATTCGCGGAGTTGTCTCGGATCTACGGCCCACCGGATTTCGAAGTGTCGCCGAGGTGACGGTGGGCTCGCTGGCGGTGAAGGTGGAGTTGGCGGCAGGATCTGTGGTGCGGATGGGCGATGCCGTCGGGTTGGACATTCCGGGTGGGGCGCGCTCTGTCGTCACGGGTTGAGACCGCAGGCGTGAGCTACGAACCCAGGAGCGCACAACCAGGCGCGCGCCGTCGGCGGAGAATGCCGCGCCTGTGAACGCGGTCGACCCTGGTATTGCTTCGACACCCACAACGCCTCACAGAAAATGGCCCTCTCCGACGGCACCGAACTCACCTGGGCCCAAGAACCCCGAGCCACCACCACCGGGACCGAGTCACCCCACCTCGCGGACCGGATCGCCCGCGGACAACAGACGTCACGGGCAGGCCCTCGGGAGCAGGGGCTTTTCGAGTTTCCCGAAATAGTGGCAAAGTAGTGCAGTCTGAACAACGTGGTTCCGGTAGCTCGGGTGAGCTGCTGTCACATCGGTGGAGAGGCGGTTTCGGCGATGGTCACCCCAACGAGTGTCTTTTCCAGCAAGGGCGAGGTTGCCTACGTCGAGTTGCGCAGGTCGATTCTGCTGGGAACCCTCGATGCGGGGTCGAAGCTGGCTCAGTACGAGCTTGCCGACCGGTTGAACATGAGCATCACCCCGATTCGCGAAGCCGTGCGCAGACTCAGCAGTGAGGGACTGATCGAGCTCGACAACCACAAGAACGTACGGATCGCCCCGATGAGCACGAGTGAGGCGCGTCAGCTCTTCGAGGTCCGCCTGTCGTTGGATCCGACTGCTGTCGAGTTGGCCGCAGCACGGCGTACCGACCAAGACGTGGCGAACATGCGAGCGGCCGCAGAGCGCCTTCTGCCGGTGACCCAGACGTGGGGTGAGGACGAGTTGGTGGCCCACCGAAACTTCCACCGTGCGCTGTACGTCGCATCGCACAACGATGTGCTGATCCGCATGCTGGATGATCTGTGGGACAAATCGGACCGATACAGACGCATCGGCCTGGAGCTGCCATCCGGCGCGCAACCACGCTCCATCGACCACGAGGAGCATTTCCGGATGCTCGAACTTGTTGTGGCGCAGGATGCCCGCGCGGCGGGAGCGTTGACTCGCCGGCACATCGTCGAGAGCTTCACTTCCGCAGCAATCGCTGCGTTGGAGGACCGCGAACGTAAGGGGCGACAGCATTCGGCCTGAAAAAGGTGCACATCCTCCTGCGTGAGGACGTGGATCGCGGTGGACGGGAACGATCGTGTCGGCCTCACCGAAACACCAGGTATCGGTTTCGAGGACACGGCCCGCGTTCTGCGATTTCTTCCCGAACTGCACTGATCCTTCCCGGCGTCCCGGGGACCGATGGTGATTCACTGTAGGTTCGACAACGAAACACCTCCCATCAGATCAGTCGAAGGAGGAACCGCGAGAGTGGGAACGATCCTCATCACCACCGACTACCTCGAGCCCGGCGACCAGGTGGACGATCTGCTCCGTGCCGCCGGTCATCACACCGTGCACAGCCCGGCCACCGGTCGACGCCCCGAGGGCGAGATGGCCGACCTGCTGCGCTCGGCAGATGGGGCGCTGATCGCAGGCGAACCCGTTACGGCGCAGATGCTCGACACCGCTCGAGCGCTCCGCGTGATCGCGCGCAGCGGCGTCGGGTACGACTCGGTCGACGTCGATGCCGCCACCGCTAGAGGCATCGTCGTATGCAACACTCCCGGTGCGAACAAGAATGCGGTCGCAGAAATGACGATGACGCTCTTACTCATGTGCGCCAAGCGAATCGGAGAGACCCTCGATGGCGTCCGGAAGGGCACCTGGCCTCGACACGACACCCGTGAACTTCGCGGTGCCACCCTGGGAATCATCGGATTCGGGGCGAGCGGGCAAGCGGTAGCGCAGCTGGGGGCGGCGTTCGGCATGTCCGTTCTCGTGTCGACCGGGCACCCGACGTCCGGCTCGGGCGTCGACTACGTCGATCGAAACGACCTACTCGCCCGGTCCGACTTCGTGACCCTGCACGCACGCGCGCAGTCCGACGGCTCGCCGATCATCGACGGGCCAGCCCTCGCTGCGATGAAATCCTCTGCATATCTTGTCAACACGGCCCGCGGCTCGCTGGTCGACGAACTCGCACTCATCGATGCGCTACGAGGCGGCCGGATCGCCGGAGCCGGGTTGGATGTGTTCGCACGCGAACCCGTCGCGGTCGACAATCCGCTCCTGAGCATGTCCAATGTCGTCACGCTGTCCCATCTCGCGGGACAGACCCGAGAAGCTCGGGCCGAGGCCAGTGTCGCCGCCGCTCGCGACATCGTGGCGGTGCTGGAGGGCCGTCACCCGCTTGGCGCGGTCAACGCACCGTAGTCGTACCGCCCGGTAATCCCCGCCGCATCGTCCCCGAGAGCATGCACGCTCTCGGGGACGACCTCTGTGCGGATAGCCGTTACCCAGGATGACGGCAACACGGTGGATCGCACCGTTGCCGACTCGGCGCGGTGGTCGCAGCGGTCACAGCAGCGCTCCACTTGTGCCCCCCATCACCCATCTGTAGGGTTCAAATACCTTATAAGGCCGCGGTCAGACCCAAAGGAGGTAGACGAACACCGATGAGCTTCGTCTCGACCGTCACCATTCACAGCGAGTCACCGGTGAGCAACCACACCCGGCGACGTGCACACGACCGATCCCGAGTCCGCTGCGGCGATCATCACCGCAGCGGCCGTCTCCACAGCGGTCATCTACAGAATGGTCGACGGAAAACCGTTGGTGGGCTTCGCCTTACCCACGAACGAGCATCACGACACGACGGCGATATACCGAATCCGGCAATGCGTCGAAGGGACAGCACAACTGACCCGCAGAGTATTTCGGCACTACATCGAGGAACCGTGTTCGACGTACCGCGCACCGTTCTTCGCTGATCTATGGCAACCACACAGAAGGTGAGACATGTCGACGTACGCTGCTAAACGAATCTGGGACGAACTGTGGGAGTCTCATAGGCAGATCAAGAGATTCGCGATGTCAACCATCGGACGGGGATCACCCTCTCCCTCTCCCGAACCTGTTGACGCACAATCGAAAAGAAGATCTTCGACATCGGTGCTGAGGCCCGATCAGAAGCCGGAGGACCGAGAGCCGAACAACGGTCCGCCCGGTGGCTACACCCCCGCCCGACTGGTCGGCCTGGCTCTGGGCCCGGTGTTGTTCGTATTGACACTGCTGTTCTTCGAGTCGGACGGGCTCTCTCCCGAAGGCGTCGCTGTCCTGGCATCCACCCTGTGGATCGCGACATGGTGGATAACCGAGGTCGTGCCCATCCCGGTCACCTCGCTACTGCCCATCGTATTGCTTCCGCTCACCGGTGCACTCGATGGAAGCACGGTCGTCTCGGCGTACGGCAACGACATCATCTTCCTGTTCCTGGGCGGCTTCTCGCTTGCCATCGCGATGGAGAAGTGGAACCTCCACAAACGCATCGCCTTGACCATCGTTTCGCTGATCGGCACCAGTCCACGACGAATCATCCTCGGGTTCATGGTGTCCACGGCGTTCCTGTCGATGTGGGTCTCCAATACCGCGGCAACGATGATGATGATTCCGGTCGGGCTCGCCGTCGCCTACCAGGCTTCGCAGGCCCTCAAGAACGGTGAACACCTCGAAGAAGTCCCCAAGTTCGAGAAATGCATCATCTTCTGCATCGGCTACGCCGCGACCATCGGCGGTCTCGGGACGCTCATCGGTACCCCGCCTTTGGCTGTACTCGCTGCGGTCTCGGGAGAACTCTTCGGTCAGACCATCTCCTTCGGACAGTGGATGCTCTTCGGCGTACCGATCGTCATCGTCCTCCTCGCTTTTGCCTGGTTCTACCTGACCTTCGTCAAGTTCCGCTTCGGCTTCTCGGAACTCCCGGGCGGAAAAGAAGTCATTCTCGACGAAAAGGCAGCACTCGGCCGACTCTCCCCCGAGGAAAAAGCTGTTCTGGCAGTTTTCGTCGGCACTGCGTTCATGTGGATATCTCGAGGGTTCTTGTGGGATGACCTCCTGCCGGGAATCAGCGATGGGCTGATTGCCGTCGTAGCGGCAATCCTCCTGTTCACAATCCCGACTGCACGCGGCGATCAGTCCCGAATCCTGGAATGGGAAGATTCCAAGAAGATCCCGTGGGGAATTCTGCTGCTGTTCGGCGGAGGCCTGGCAATCGCTGCGGGGTTCGTCCAGACGGGCCTCTCGGAGTGGATCGGCGACCAACTCCTGGTACTCGAAGGTGCCAATATCGTTCTGACCGTGCTCGTTGCAGCAGCACTCGTACTCTTCCTGACCGAGATCACCTCGAACACCGCAACAGCGACCATGATCCTTCCGGTGATGGCCGCATTCGGATTGGCGTTGGGGGTCCACCCCTACGCGTTGATGGTGCCGACCGCGATGGCAGCGAACTGCGCCTTCATGTTGCCTGTGGGCACACCGCCGAATGCGGTCATGTTCGGAACCGGAAAGATAGCCATCATGGACATGATCCGGATCGGTTTCTGGCTCAACCTCGTGGCCCTCTTCCTCATCGTGGCAGCGACATTCCTGTACCTGCCACATATTTGGGGAATCGACCTGTTCTTCGCGCCGGCCGGGTTTCAGTGATCGAACGAGTGAGTAGATAGGCGAACCGGGGATCCCAGTTCGTCCACCGACGAGAAAGGCCGGGCGCTTCGCCTGGCACAGGCCCGATGCCGAACAGCGAAATTCGGCATCGGGCCTTCTCGTATCGAGACCGCGGACCGGTCGTGTGCACCTCACCGAACGCGAAAACTACACTGCACTCATGCCCGCCGGACGTTTCGCTCCCAGTCCCTCCGGCGATCTACATCTCGGCAATCTACGAACGGCACTGTTGGCGTGGCTCTTCGCCCGCTCCACCGACCGCCGGTTTCTGATGCGGATCGAGGATCTCGACCGCGTGAAACCCGGCTCGGAGCAACGTCAACTCGAGGACCTCGCCGCCATCGGGATCGACTGGGACGGGCCAATCGTGCGGCAATCCGAGCGGCAGGAAATCTACGACGGCCAGGTCCGCGCGCTCACTGCAGCCGGGATGACATACGAATGCTTTTGTACGCGCCGAGAAATTCTGCAGGCCGCATCCGCACCGCACGCTCCCGACGGTGCCTATCCCGGAACGTGCCGAAACCTGACCGCTGCCGAGAGGGCCTCGAAGGACCGCCCACCGGCCATCCGATTGCGTTCGCAGGTAACCGAATTCACGATCGTAGACCAGCTTCATGGTCTTTTTCGGGGCCAGGTCGACGATTTCGTTCTTCGCCGATCCGACGGTGTGCCCGCCTACAACCTCGCTGTCGTCGTCGACGACGGCGCGCAAGGCGTCGACCAGATCGTGCGCGGTGACGACCTGCTCACCTCCGCCCCGCGGCAGGGATACCTCGCCCAGCTCCTCGGCCTCACCCCTGCCACGTACATCCACGTGCCCCTCGCGCTCAATGTCGAAGGCAGGCGTCTGGCCAAACGCGACGGCGCGGTGACACTTCGTGAACGCCCCGATGCGTGGGCACTCATCACCGCTTCACTGGGCCGGCCCGAGGCGAAGGACTCCGAGGAATTGCTCGAACAGTGGAAGCCCACGCTGGTGCCGCGCGAGCCCTGGGTGTTCGATCCCGCGGCCGCGTGACCCAGATCGAGATCACGTTGCAATGCGACACATCGCCCTTCGGGGACAATGGAGCCGTACAGTGACCGGTACAACTGCGCTCGAGGGAGACGAATTTCATGACCACAGGCGGCTACGAACCCGACAAAGATCCCCAGAACCCCGGCGGTTATCCCCCACCTGCCCAGGGCAACTA
>NZ_JABFAU010000013.1:302943-478394 GCF_017168335.1 Rhodococcus sp. KRD162
CCCCACAGGGCAACTACCCACCGCCACCGCCGGCGTACGGTAATTCGCCGATGCCCACGCAGTTGTCCGTGGGATCGGCCATCAGCTACGGCTGGCAGAAATTCTGGCAGAACGCCCTCGTATGGGTCGGTATCCTCATCGTCGCCGCGATCATCCAGGCCGTCCTGCGCTTCGTGTTGCGCTCGGACAGCTTCTTCGTCAGCTTGATCTTCGGTGCCATCATCGGCGTCGTATCACTGCTCATTCAGGCGGCTCTCGTCCGCGGCGCTCTGCACGAGGTGGACGGAGTCAAGCCCGCGTTCGGATCGTTCTTCCAGTTCGGCAATGTCGCATCCGTCGTCATCGCAGGCGTCCTCGTCGGCATCGCAACCGGCATCGGCTTCGTCCTGCTGATCATCCCCGGCATCATCATCACGTTCTTCACGTGGTGGACTTTCCAGTTCGTCATCGACCGCGGCGACGAGCCGATCCCCGCAATCAAGGCGAGCGCTCAGGCGATCGCGTCGAATGCCGGAACCCTCTTCGTTCTCGCGCTCGCCCTGGTCGGAATCAACATTGTCGGTCTCTTGCTGATCGGCATCGGTCTGCTGGTCACCGTTCCGATCACGGCCATCGCCGGCACCTACGCCTACCGCGTCACCGTGAACGGACACGTCGCCTGATCCCTACCTGCTGACCTGAGATCCGCCTCGATGGGCGCGCATCCCTCACCGGGGATTCGCGCCCATCGCCCGGTCGGTGCTTGGATCGGGAGGTGACTACTACCCAACACACCGCCCCAGACGGCGGCCCAGAGTCTGGGCAGGCCACGTTCGCTCACATCAGCCGGGGTTACTACCCCACCATCGTCGCGCTCTTCGTCGCGACGCTGCTGATCTCGAACGTGGCCGCCAGCAAAGGTGTCGCCTTCTTCGCCTCGTCCGACCTCACACTCGGACCGTTCCAGATCCTGCCGATCAACACCGACGGCGCATTCTTCCTGTTTCCTCTCGCCTACATCCTCGGCGATGTGCTCAGCGAGGTGTACGGCTTCAAAGCCACGCGCCGCGCGATCTACCTCGGTTTCGGATCCCTGCTGCTCACCTCCGTGTGCTTCTGGATCGCCATCGAACTTCCCGCCGCCTCGTTCTACGAGAACCAGGCCGCCCTCGAGAGCGTCGTCGGCGTGGTGCCGCGACTCGTTCTCGCCGGTCTCGCCGGCTATACCGTCGGGCAGCTCCTCAACTCCGTCGTCCTGGTCAAGATCAAGGAACGCACCAAGGAAAAGCACCTGTGGGCGCGCCTGATCGGCTCGACCATCGTCGGCGAATTCTTCGACACCCTGATCTTCTGCTCCATCGCGGCCGGAGTCATCGGCATCAGCACCTGGGCGGATTTCGTGAACTACGTCATCGTCGGATTCCTCTGGAAGACCCTGGCCGAGGTCATCGTCATGCCGATCACGTACCGCGTCATCTCGTACATCAAGAAGCGCGAGCCGTCGTACATCGACAGCTAGACCTGCGAGCACGATCCCGGACCGTCCCGACAGTCGAGGCGGTCCGGGGCGAGGCGAAACACTCCCGCGGTATCACGCCCGGAGCTCGTCGCGGATCGCCTCGATACCCAGATACACCTCGCGGTACGAGGTGCTCAACGGACTCAAGCCCAGGCGAATGCCCTGTGGCGCTCGGAAATCCGGAATGACCCCCTGCTCCCACAGACGAGCGGTGATCGCCTTGAAGTCCGGATGATCGATGGTGACATGACCGCCGCGCCTCGCCGAATCCTCCGGTGAGGCGATCTCCACCCCGAGCGGAACCAGCATCTCGCGTACGAGTTCGAGGGCGTATTCGGTGAGCGCAACGGACTTCGCGCGTATCGCGTCCATCCCCACCTCCGCGATCATCTCGATGGTGTCCTGCATCGCGATCATGCCGAACACCGACGGTGTCCCACTGATGACGCGTCGAATCCCCTGCGACGGAACGTAGCCCTGCGCCATCTCGAACGGATCGGCCCGGCCCATCCACCCCCAGATCGGCTGGACGAAATCGCCCAGAAGGTCGCCGCGCACGTACGCGAAAGCCGGCGAACCGGGGCCGCCGTTGAGGTACTTGTAGGTGCAGCCGACGGCCAGATCCACTCCCCAAGAATCGAGTTCGAGCGGCACGGAACCAACCGAGTGACACACGTCCACCAGCAACAGCGCGCGTGCCGCATGCGCGATGCGTGTCGCCTCGGCCACATCGACGAGGAAACCGGATCGGTAGGCGACGTGGGTGATGACCGCCAGTGCAGTGTTCTCGCCCACCACCTCCGCGAGTTGTTCCGGCGTGACGCCACCGCGGCGGTCCGTCTCGATCCACCGCAGGGTCATGTTCTTCTCCGCTGCAATGCCTTCGAGCAGGTATCGATCGGTCGGGAAGTTGTCCCGATCGATGACGATCTCGGTGCGGCCCGGTCGCATGTCGATGGCCGCACGCGCGAGCTTGTAGAGCAGTACCGTCGTCGAATCGCCGATCGTCGTCTGCCCCGGGGCGGCTCCGAGCGTCGCGTCCGCCAGTGCGTCGCCGATGGTGACGGGCAGATCGAACCACTGTTCGTCCCAGCCGCGAATGAGGCGTCCGCCCCAGTCCTGCGTCATGAAGGCGTTGATACGTTCGACGCTGGCCTTGGTCGGTCGGCCCAGCGAGTTGCCGTCGAGGTACGCAGTGATCGACGGGTCGTCACTACCGAGAAACTTGTCGCGGTAGCTGCGGAGCGGATCTGCGTTGTCGAGCTCGAGTGCGCTGTCTGTCATCGTCCGGCTTTCCGTTCTCTCGAATACCTCTTCAGCATGCCTCGCGCTCATGTGCGACGGCGCAGTCTTCGTGGCCTATCCTCGAAGTAGTCGGATCGAGTGAGGAATCGAAGTGCGTAGAGCGTCCGGACAGTTGGAGGAGTCGATCCTCGGGTTGCTCGGTGAGCACACGGAACTGGCCGTGGCACAGGCCCGCGAGCTTCTCGGATCCGATCTAGCCCACACCACGGTCATGACGGCGCTGGTGCGGCTGCACGGCAAAGGCCTGGTCGATCGCGAGCGGCGAGGGCGGTCTTTCGTCTACAGCCTCAACGCCCCCGTTCGCGACATCCCGGCGCTTCGGGCCGCGATGCGAATGCGCACCGAACTCGGTGCCAGAGCCGAGCGCGCCGATGTCCTGGCCAGCTTCGTTGCCTCACTCGACCCAGAGGACGAGGCCACGCTGCGGGAGTTGCTGGCGAAGACACAATCGACCGAGCCGCATCGATGACGCTGCTCGTGATCATTGCCGTGCTGCCGTGGGTGCTGTCACTGCTGCTCGGATCGGGAACCTCTCGAATCGATCGCCGCCTCAATCCCTCCACCGCCGTGGTTCTGCTGCCGATTCTGTCCGCGGTCACCGCCTTCTCGGTGGCAGCGTCCGCGGCTGCGCTCGCGGCAGTCCTGCTGGCGTCGGGCGAGATCGTCCGGGTGTCGTTGGGTGTGGCCGTCTCCGGGTGGATCCTGTGGCGTTCGGCCGAGGTGGCTCGCCATGTTCGACGCGTCGCGGTGGGCGCGTCCATCGCGTCGGAGTTCGGTACCGAGGCGCGAGCGACCGGGGGCATCGTCGTGGTCGAGACCGAGGTTCCCGATGCCTTCGCCGTTCCGTCCGGCGGCGGAGCCGTCGTGATCACCACCAGTCTGGTGAAGGCACTGTCGGACAACGAACTTCGCGCAGTGATCGAACACGAGCGTGCCCACCTGAGGCACCGTCACAGCGTGTGGATCCAGATGTGCGAGATCGCATCGTATTTCGATCCGATTCTGCGTCCGGTCACCGCGACCGTGCGGCATGCAGCCGAGCGGCAGGCAGACGAGAGCGCGGCGGCACTGGGCCGTCAGGACACGTTGTCTGCCGTTGCCAGAACGGCTCTGCTGCGTGCCCATCTCGACCGGGAATCGCGGGCGCTCGCCAGTACCGGAGGCGACGTGGTGCGTCGCGTGCAAGCACTCAGCGAACCACCACACCGTCGCCCCGACCGCGGGATCCTCGCGGCCGGGCTGGTGTTGATCCTCGCCTTCACCGTGATCTCCACGGCGTTGTTCGACGTCGTTCAGGACGTGGTGGCACCGGAGTTCGGCGAAACTCCCACGTCGATCTTTCGCTGATCCTCCCGATCAGAGACCCGCGACACCCGCCAGATGGCCGATCGCGTACGTAACGGCCATCGCGATGGCGCCACCGATGACGACACGGGTCATCGCCGGCCGACTCGGCGCGCCGCCGAGACGCGCGCTGATGCTTCCGGTCAGTGCCAGCGCCAGCAGAACCACGACGAACGTCACGGGAACGCGCAGCGAAGCGGGTAGCAGCAGAATCGACAGCAGCGGCAGCAACGCACCGCTGACGAACGACACCGCGGACGAGCCTGCCGCCTGCCACGGATTGGTCAACGCATCCGGGTCGATCCCCAACTCGATGTCCACGTGTGCGGCAAACGGATCGTGGTCGGTGAGTTCGCGAGCGACGATCTGGGCGGTGTCGGCCGACAGACCTTTGGCCTCGTACAGTGCCGCGAGCTCGGCCAGTTCCTCCTCGGGTTGCTCTTCGAGCTCTCGACGTTCCTTGATCAACAGCGAACGCTCGGCGTCGCGCTGAGTACTCACCGAGACGTACTCGCCGAGTGCCATCGACACCGCACCCGCCACGAGCCCCGCGAGGCCGGCCGCGAACAGCGAACCGCGGTCGGTGGTGACGGCGGCGACACCGACGACCAGACCGGCGGTGGAGACGATGCCGTCGTTGGCACCCAACACCCCGGCGCGCAGCCAGTTCAGCCGACCTGACAGATCTCCGTGGGGCTCGTGATCGTGCAGGCTCGACTCGGCATCACTCATGGTGGGCCGTTGCCGACACGTCGTCCCAGGCCGCACGTGCGCCGGACTCTCCAATTCTGTACACCTGGATGATTGTGGCCGCTCCGATCAGCACTGCCAACACCACCACCCCAATCGACTGCCACCGGACGGGCGGGTTGCCGCGACGCTCACGCAGATGCACGAACACGAGCAGGGCGGCGACGACCACGAGACCGATGGAGAAGTAGACCATCGAATCACCGATCTCGGTGTGCTGCTCGACTGCTTCGGTCTTGGGGACGCGCTTTTCCAACCACTCACCGGCGTCGGTCGTCAGCGGCGTCAACACCACGGTGATCAGCGCCAGGGCCGCGATGAGCCAGACGAGCCTGGTGCGCACTCCGGACCAGATACTGGCCGCGATAGCCAGGATCGCGGTCAGTGGTGCCAGCACCACGATGAAATGGACCAGAAGGATGTGGGCCGGAAGGCCGTTGATGGTGGACATGCGTTCTCCCGCTGGATTCGAAGTCGCGTGCACATCACGCATCGGCCATGCTACACATCGTGTAGTAGTTACGCCGATGGTTCCGACGCAGCCGAATTCCGCCACGGCACCTCAGGTGCTGCCACCATCGCGTGCACGATCTGCTCCATGCGATGCCCGAACGCGGCAACGGTGCTCGGTTCGAACAGTGTTGTGGGATAGACGATGTCGATACCGGTCTCGGTAGGCTTGCCTTCCCTGTCTCGGTGTTCGGTGACGTGCACGTGGAGATCGCACTTGGCGATATCGATCGGCCTCGGCGCGACCTCGAAGTGAGCGTCCCCGAGGTCGAAGCTCGCGGCCGTGAAGACGTCCAGCGACAGCGCCACCTGGAAGATCGGGTGCCGCGAATTCTGCGACTCGGGAGCGAGATCGGCGGCGACCGCCTCGAACGGCACCGATGCGTGATCGAAAGCCCGCAGTTCACTCGCGCGAGCCAACCGCACGACGTCCTCGACGGTCGTCGCGGCTGCGATGTCGGTCCGAATCGCCACGGTGTTGGTGAAGGTACCGACGAGTTGTTCGAGCCTCGGATCGTCGCGACCGGCAACCGGAGTTCCGATGACGATATCGGTGGCCTCCGTCTGCTCCGCAAGCAGAATCAACAAGGCTGCACGCAGTACCGTGAACCGCCCTGTCCCACAACGCTGCGCGAGATGATCCATCGCTGCACCGGTCGACCGGTCGAGGCGCAGTACAGTGCGGGCGCCCGAGTGATCCCACTGCGCCCCGCGCTCGTGGTCGAGCGGCAGCTCGGTATCGCCGGGCACACCGGCCAATTCTGCGCGCCAGAAATCCAGTGCTTCGGTGCTGTCCCGCTCGGCAGCCCAGACGCTGTAATCGGCGTACTGCAGCGGCAATTCGGACCACGACGGAGCCTCCCCCACCGTTCTGGCGTGATACGCCAGCACGAAGTCCGATGCCAACAGCCCCAGCGACCAGCCGTCCGCCGCACTGTGGTGAACGGCGCACGCGAGCACGTACTGATCCGAGGCAACAGCGAACAGCCGAGCTCGGATCGGGAACTCGGTACGCACATCGAAGGGTAGCTCGAGGACCTGCGCCATCGTGACATCACCTGTATCGACAACGCTCAGATTCGGTGCCGCCACAACGGGATCCACCTCGAGCACCTGCACCGGAACACCGTCGACATCCGGGTAGCGGGTACGCAACGTACGGTGCCGATCGATCAGATCGACCAGGGCCTGCGATGCTGCCTCGAGATCGAACGCCCCGACAATCGAGACCGTGAACGGCAGGTTGTACAGCGGTAACCGTGCGCTTCGATCGATGTAGCGCTGCTGTGGAGCGAGCGGAACCACCTCGGCTCCGGCCGCCATCCCACTCTCGGGACGCGAATTCCGGTGCGCCCCCAGAAGGCTCCGTTCGTCGATCCGTGCCGCCAGGGCCTGAACGGACGGGGCCTGCGCGAGGTCTCGCACACCGATATCCACCGCGTGGTCCGAACGCATCGACGCGACAACCCTTGTCGCCGCCAGCGAGTCACCCCCGAGATCGAAGAACGATCTGGCGCAATCGATCTCATCCGTCCCCAGTACGCGAGCGAACGCTGCCGCCACCATCTGCTGGGTGGCACCGGACGGTTCGGTTCGAGGACCTGCGGGCGGGCTGGACAGGTCAGGAGCAGGAAGCGCGGCGCGATCGATCTTCCGGTTGATGGTCAGCGGAATCTCGTCCAGAACCGAGATGGTCGAGGGCACCATGTGGGCCGGTAACCGATCCCTGAGATCGTTGCGGATCTGCTCTGTGTCGAGCACCGTGTCGATGTGCGCGGGAACGATGTACCCGTCGATGCGCAGATCGCCGGTGCGACTGCGGCGCAGGGACGAGGACGCCGCGCGGACCTCGGGATGAGCGCGCAGAGCTGCGTCGACCTCCCCCAGTTCGACGCGATTTCCGCGGATCTTGACCTGATCGTCGGTGCGGCCCAGAAATTCCAGCGTTCCGTCTGCGCGTATCCGCGCCCGATCCCCGCTGCGGAAGATCCGAAGCCCGCTGCTGCCGAAAGGGTGTGCGACGAAGCGGGCCGCAGTATCGGCGGTGCGGCCGAGGTAGCCACGGGCAACGCCGGGGGTCTCGATGTAGATTTCTCCCACTGCTCCCACCGGGACCGGCCGCAGAGCACGATCGAGCAGGTGAATCACCGCGCCTACCATCGCGCGACCGATTCCGGCGTTGCTGCCCTGGTGCAGCGGGGCGGTCATCGTGACGCTGCAGGTCGTTTCGGTGGGTCCGTAGGCGTTGAGGAGTCGGCGGCCCTGCGACCACCGGTCGACGGTGTCCTGCGGGGCGGCCTCACCGCCGATGATGATGGTGCCGACACCACCGAGCGCAGCGGGATCCATCGTCGCCAACGCCGAGGGGGTGATCAACAGATGCGTAACAGACTGCTGGGCAACAAGTTCGGTCAGCTCGGTGCCGCCGTAGCTACCGGCCGGCGCGAGCACCACGGCTACACCCGCCGTCGCAGCGGCGAGCACCTCCACCACCGCGGTATCGAATCCCGGCGAGGCGAGATGACAGACCCGCGACTGTGCCTGCAGGTGGTAGCTGCTCCGAATCTGTTGCACCAGAGCATCGATTCCGTCGTGGGTGACGACGACCCCTTTGGGCGTGCCCGTGGATCCGGAGGTGTAGATGACATATGCCGCCCGATGCGGTGCCGATATCGCAGGGTGGTTCGGGGCGCCCGCGTCGACCACGTCCTCGAGGTGCAGCCACTCCAGGTCACCCAGTTCGTCTCCTGCAGAGCACAATCCCAGGACCGGTGCGGAGTCGCTCAGCATGTACAGCGCGCGCTCACGGGGGTGGTTCGGGTCGACCGGGATGTAGACCGCGCCCACTCGTGCGATCGCCCAGAACGCGACTATCCCGGCCACGGATCGGCCGACGCGCACCGCGACCGGATCCTCGACGCCGATTCCTCGCTGCCGCAACGTGCCCGCCAGTGCGTCGACCTTCGCGGCCAACTCCTGGTAGGTCACCGCGACCTCGGCATCGTGAACGGCAACTCGGTTGCCGTGCTGCACGACGGCCGCATCGAACACCTCGTTCAGCGATCCCCGCTCCGTGACGGTCACTCCCACCGATGCAGGCACCGTACGCGGTTCGTCCGGCAGGAACAGATCGAGCTCTGCCACCGCAGTATCGCCGCGTCCGGCTTCGGAGAATCGATCGAGGAAGTGCAGGAACCGATCGTGATGGCGAGCGAGGTCGTCGCGTGTGTACACGGCCGGGTTGGCCTCGAAATCGATGCGCGGCCGCGCTCCGCTCCGGCCGGGGTAGATGTTGACGGCAAGGTCCGATACCGGCCCCGTGGTCAGAATGTCGATTTCTCCGTCGAACTCGCCGATCGTCACGGTGTTGGCGAACATCATCACGTTGATCGTCGGACCGAAGCGGCCCGCATGCAGCGCATTTCCGCTCGTCGACGCGGGCGGCCTGCTGCGCTGATGCCGAAGCACCCCGCCGATCGCCACTTCCGTCGCCTTCACCGCGCTGTTCACCGTTGCCGAACCGACGCCCGGCAGTCGCAGCGGCACGACATTGGACAACGAGGACCCGGCTCGGCGTAGTACCGCTGTCGGACGTGCCGAGACCGGCAACGACAGATCCACGTCATCGGTGTCGTTGATGCGTGCGAGATACGCCGCGAACGCCGCGATCACCACCGTCGAGGTCGCGTGTCGGGCCGCGCCCGGTGCGGTGAGGGCGATCGATCGATCCTCGCCGACGACGATGGGCACCGATGCCGGCTGAGTCGACCGACCCAGCGACTCGGTATATCCCAGGTCAGTGGACTCCCAGTGAGCCTGGTCGCGTCGGGCGCGGCTGGAGCTGCGATACCGCTCGTCTTCGGCGAGAAGAGCCTCTGGGGTGGTCGGATCGATCTGCGGTGGCTCGACGCCGTCGCGCACGGCGGCATACAGCGCGGCCGCGCGCTCGAGCACCTTCATCGAGGCGTACCCGTCGAGGGCGATGTGATGGGCCCTGGTGTACCAGAACACGCGATCCTCGGCGACGCGCAGGATACGCAGACGCACGAGTTGCCCGTCCATGGAGAAGGGGGTTCGGCAGTCCTCGTTCATCCACTGGGTGGCCGCATCGGCCGGATGCTCGCATTCACGGAAGTCGAGGGTTTCCACCGCCTCGGTCTCGTGTGGCACGAACTGTTGCACGGGGGTGCCGTCGACTTGGTGGATACGCAGCGTCGAGGAGGAGAATTCGCGGTGCGCCCTACTTCCGCACTCGGCCAGGACATCGACGTCGACGGAGCCGACGACGTCGACGTAGTACGCAATGGTGAAGGGGACCTGCGGCATGAACTGCTGCGCAACCCAGATATCGGCCTGGGATGAACTCACAGGCAACGCGTCCTCGAACATGGTGGTCCCCCCACGGCGGTCCTATTACTACATACCCAGTAGTACCAGGCTACCTGGCTCCAACGGCATGCCGTTGCCCGCCAATCTCGGGCAGAGTCGGGCATGCCGTGTCGTATCGTGAGCTCGTGCCGGCGAGCAACCATTATCACCACCTGATGTTCGGTCCTGCTGCGATCGCGCGACAGAGGGAGGATGGCAGCTACACCGCCTACGGCTCCCAGACCGAGCGAGCCGATGACGGCCCGACGCCCCTCGATACCCGCGAGAAGGCCCTGATTCGCGGCGTGGATCAGTTTCAGATCGCCACCGTCGCCGAGACCGGCTGGCCCTACATTCAGTATCGAAGTGGCCCGAAGGGGTTCCTGCAGGTGCTCGATGACCGCACGCTGGGCTTCGCGGATTTTGCAGGCAACCATCAGTACGTGACGGCAGCCAATCTCGATCACGACGATCGCGTCGCATTGCTTCTGGTGAATTATCCTCTGCGTCAACGCCTCAAGCTCTACGGCCGCGCGCACACCGTAGAGGCAGCCGACGATCCGCAGTTGCTCGATCGGCTGAAAGACCTCGGAGAGTCCACCGTAGGAGCAACCTGCGAGCGCAGTGTCGTCATCGCAGTCGAGGCTTTCGACTGGAACTGCACCCGCAGCATCATTCCCCGCTACGACGCCGACTACCTCGCGGAGCTCTCACAGGTGTACCAACGCAAGGCCGCAGAGCGGGAACAGGAACTACTGCAACGGATTTCCGAGCTCGAAGCGCGGCTCACGCAGTCTTAGGGGCATAGAAGCGGCCCAGAAACTCCGACTTGAACTCCGCGAAGCGCCCCTGCTCGATCGATGCGCGGATGTCGTCGACCAGCTTGACCGTGAATCGCTCGTTGTGGATGGTGCACAGAGTCGACGCCAGCATCTCCTTGGCCTTGAACAGGTGATGGATATAAGCCTTGGTGTAGTGCGCGCAGGTGTAGCAGTCGCAGCTGTCGTCGATCGGGGTGAAATCGCGACGATGTTTGGCGGTGTTGATGTTGAAGCGGCCCGAGGGTACGTAGATCGCCGCATTGCGTGCCACCCGTGAGGGATTGACGCAGTCGAAGGTGTCGGCTCCGTTCTCGATGGCAGTGAAGAAATCGTCCGGCTCGCTGATGCCGAGCATGTGCCGCGGCTTGTCTTCGGGCAGTTCCTCGTTCACCCAGCGGGTGATGGTGCCGAGATTCTGCTTCTCGAGTGCGCCGCCGATCCCGTAGCCGTCGAAGCCACGGCCGGTTTCGCCGGTGATGGTTTCGAGATCACGGGCAGCCTTGCGTCGGAGATCCTCGTACTGTGCGCCCTGCACCACCCCGAACAAGGCCTGGTACGGCTTGTCGGCACGCTCGACGGTGAGCCGTTCGTGCTCGAGCACGCACCGCTTCGCCCACGCCTGCGTACGGTCGACCGACATCTCTTGGTAGCCACGGGTATTCATCAGCGTGGTCAGCTCGTCGAACGCGAACATGATGTCGGCACCGAGCCGGTGCTGAATCTGCATCGACACCTCGGGGGTGAATCGGTGCATCGAGCCGTCGAGATGGGACTTGAACGTCACACCGTCGTCGTCGACGTGGGCGAGGCGCTCTTTGCCCTCGGCGATGACGTCGTCGGACTGTACTCGGGTGGCGTCCATGGAGATGACCTTCTTGAACCCGACACCGAGAGACATCACCTGAAACCCTCCGCTGTCGGTGAACGTCGGCCCGTCCCAGTTCATGAACTTGCCCAGTCCACCGGCCTCGTCGACGACGTCCGAACCCGGCTGTAGGTACAGGTGATACGCATTGGCGAGGACCGCCTGTACGCCGAGGTCTTTCATCGCCTCGGGCAGCACCGCCTTGACGGTCGCTTTGGTCCCGACCGCGATGAACGCCGGGGTGGCGATGTCCCCGTGCGGGGTGGTGATGGTGCCGGTGCGCCCGAGCGCACCGTCGAGGCGGGTGCCGATGTCGTAGCCGAAACTGGAGAAACTCACCGTGTCAGTATGCGGCTTCGCCGCTTGTGAGCGGAAATTCGTAGCCTGCTACGAGGTTCCACTCACATGCGGCGAAGCCGCTCCAGCCGCATTCAGCCGGAAGTACGCGCCCTTGGCCTCGATCAACTGTTCGTGGCTTCCCTGCTCGACGATGCTGCCGTTCTCCATCACCAGGATGGTGTCCGCGTCACGGATGGTCGACAGTCGGTGCGCGATGACGAAACTGGTGCGGTCACTGCGTAGCTTCGCGGTGGCCTTCTGCACCAACAGCTCGGTACGAGTGTCGACCGAACTGGTGGCCTCGTCGAGGATGAGGATCAATGGCTTGGCCAGGAACGCGCGGGCGATGGTGATGAGTTGCTTCTCACCCGCGCTGACATTGTTGCCCTCCTCGTCGATGACGGTGTCGTACCCATCGGGCAGCGAGTGCACGAATTTGTCGACGTAGCTCACCCGTGCAGCCTCGAGGATTTCCTCCTCGCTTGCGCTCGGATCGCCATATGCGATGTTGTCGCGAATCGTCCCACCGAACAGCCAGGTGTCCTGCAGCACCATCCCGGTTCGGGCGCGCAACTCCTCGCGGGTCATTCGCGTGGTGTCGACGCCGTCGAGAGTGATTCGGCCCGCATCGATCTCGTAGAACCGCATGATGAGGTTGACCAAGGTGGTCTTGCCTGCGCCGGTCGGGCCGACGATCGCGACCAGGTGCCCCGGATCGGCGACGAGCGACAGATTTTCGATCAACGGACGATCTGCGGAGTAACCGAAGGAGACGTTCTCGAACTCGACGCGTCCTCGGCGCTCGGACGGCCGCACCGCATCGACCGGATCGGCTTCCTCCTCCTCTGCATCGAGCACCTCGAAGATGCGCTCGACGGAGGCGACACCGGACTGGATCAGGTTCACCATGGAACCCACCTGGGTGAGAGGCTGGGTGAACTGACGCGAGTACTGGATGAAGGCCTGAACCTCACCGAGAGTGAGTGTTCCCGAGGCCACGCGCAGTCCGCCGACGACCGCGATGACGACGTAGTTGATGTTTCCGAGGAACATGATGACGGGCATGATCATTCCCGAGATGAACTGGGCCCGGAAGCTCGACTGGAACAGCTTCTCGTTGCGCTCTCCGAATTCGCGTTCCACCTCAGCCTGACGGCCGAAGGCCTTGACGAGCTCGTGTCCGGTGTAGGTCTCCTCGATCTGGGCGTTCAGTTTGCCGGTGTGCTTCCACTGCGCGACGAAGTGCGGTTGCGACCGTTTCGCGATGACGGCCGTGACCGCGAACGACGCCGGAATGGTCAGCACCGCAACGAGTGCCAGCAGCGGCGAGATCCAGATCATCACTCCGAGGATGCCCAGCACGGTGAGGATTCCGGTGATCAACTGGCTGAGCGTCTGCTGCAGACTGGTCGAGACGTTGTCGATGTCGTTGGTGACGCGACTGAGCGTCTCCCCGCGGGCGTTGTTGTCGAAGTACCTCAGCGGCAGCCGATGCACCTTGGCTTCGACGCTGGCCCGCAACAGCAGGATTCGACGCTGCAATGCGATGTTGAGGATGTAGCCCTGCGCCCAGGCCAGCAACGACGAGAGCACGTACAGGGCGAGGACCCACATCAGAACAGTTCCGACGGCACCGAAATCGATACCGGCACCCGGGGTGAGGTTCATACCGGACACCAGATCGGCAACGGAGTCGTTTCCGGCTGCCCGAAGCCCTTCGATCGCTTGCTCTTTCGTCTGACCGGGCTCGAGGCTACGACCCACGACGCCGTTGAAGATCAAGTTCGTTGCGTGCCCGAGCACGCTGGGCGCCGCGACGGTCAGCACGGTGCTGGCGATACCGAAGGCGAGCATCACCGACAGCAGTACACGCTCGGGAGCGAGCAGGCCGAGCAGTCGTTTGAACGAGCCCTTGAAATCGCGAGCCTTGGTACCGGGCACGACCGCCTTGGCTACGGGTGCGTCCTGCTTCTCCTCGGTCTTCTCCACCTGCGCGGTCACAGGGCACCTGCCACAGCGCGCTGCGAGTCGACGATCTCGGCGTAGGTGGGGCACTCGGTCATCAATCGGTCGTGGGTACCCACACCTACCGGCTTTCCGTCGTCGAGAACCAGAATCTGATCGGCGTCGATGATGGTCGAAACGCGTTGGGCAACAACGATCATGCACGCATCTCGGGTCACCGGCTTCAGGGCCGCTCGCAGCCTCGAGTCGGTGGTCAGGTCCAGCGCGGAGAACGAATCGTCGAACAGGTAGATGCTGGGTCTGCGCACCAGCGCGCGGGCGATGGCGAGGCGTTGCCGCTGACCACCGGAGACCGTCGTACCACCCTGGGCGACTGGCGTTTCCAGCCCTTCGGGCATGGCGCGGACGAAATCGGCTCCCTGGGCGATCTCGAGTGCTTCCCACAGTTCCGCGTCGGTGGCGTCGGCTTTGCCGTATCGAAGATTGCTCGCGATGGTTCCGGAGAACAGATACGGCCTCTGTGGAATCAGCCCGATTTCCGATCGCAGCAGATCCAGATCGAGTTCACGAATGTCGACACCGCCGACGCGGACCTCGCCGCCGGTGACGTCGATGAGCCGGGGAATCAGGTTGACCAGGGTGGACTTTCCCGATCCGGTGCCGCCGATGATGGCAGTGACCTTGCCCGCCTCGGCCCGCAGATGCACTCCACTGAGCACTGGAAACTCGGCTCCGGGGAAGGAGAATTCGGCGTTCACGAGCTCGACCGTTCCCGGCGAGGACGCGAACGTCTTGGGCTGGGCGGGCAATACCACCGAGGATTCGGTGGCGAGTACCTCGCTGATGCGGTCGGCACACACCGAAGCGCGGGGCACCATCATCGCGATGAACGATGCCATCATCACCGACATGAGGATCAGCATGATGTAGCTCAGAAGCGCAGTGAGAGAGCCGATCTGCATCGTGCCCTCGTCGATCGCGTGGCCGCCGAACCAGATGACGGCAACGCTGGTGACGTTGCTGATGAGCATGACCGTCGGAAACATCAGGGCCATCAGTCGTCCCACGCGCAGTGCAGTTTCGGTCAGTGCGGTGTTCGCGGCTCCGAATCGGTCGATCTCGAACTTCTCTCGGACGAATGCCCGCACCACTCGAATTCCGGTGATCTGTTCACGCAGAACACGGTTGACGGCATCGATGCGCTTCTGCATCGAGCGGAAGGCGGGAACCATCTTGACGATGATCAGGCCCATCGAGATCGCGAGCCCGGGCACAGCGATCAGCAATACCCAGGACAACCCGAGATCCTCGCGCAGCGACATCACGATGCCACCGACGCACATGATCGGGGCCATCACCACGATGGTGAATCCCATGACGATCAGCAACTGCACCTGCTGAACGTCATTGGTGTTGCGAGTGATCAGCGACGGTGCGCCGAACTGGCCGACCTCCCGCGCCGAGAAAGTCCCGACGCGATGCAGGACGGCACCGCGCAGGTCACGTCCGACTCCCATCGCGGTGCGGGCACCGATGAACACTGCACCTACCGAGCTGACGATCTGTACCGCCGAGACCATCAACATCAAGGATCCGGCGGAGAGGATGTAGCCGGTGTCCCCGGTGGTCACACCTTTGTCGATGATGTCGGCGTTGAGGCTGGGCAAATACAGTGCCGCCAGCGTGGCGACGAGTTGGAGCAGAATCAACGCGACGATCGGCACCTTGTAGGGAGCCAGATACGTGCGTAACAGCGGGATCAGCATGACGGCCGAAGATTACTCGTACACATGGATGACAGTCTCTCCGTTTTTCGAGTGTTGCGGGTAATCTTCGGCCGACCGGTCAGACCCCTTCGGCTCCCGAGTCCTTCTCCGGAGCCGTCTTCAACTTGGCACCTTCGATGTCGACGTTGGGAAGGATCTTGTCCAGCCACTTCGGCAGCCACCAGGCCTTGTCGCCCAGCAGTGCCATCACCGATGGAATCAGCACCATCCGCACGACGAACGCGTCGAAGAAGACGGCCGCCGCGAGCGCGAATCCGATGGACTTGATGAACGAGTCCGGCTCGGCCATGAACGCGGCGAACACCGAGATCATGATGACTGCGGCCGAGGTGACCACACGTGCTCCGTACTTGAAGCCGTTGACGACGGAGTCCTTGGCAGCGGCCCCGTGTACGAACTCCTCACGCATACGCGAGACCAGGAACACCTGGTAGTCCATTGCGAGACCGAACACGACACCGATGAGGAAGATCGGCATGAAGCTGACGATCGGCTGTGGGTTGGAGACGAGGCCCAGCCCACCCTCTTGGAAGATGAAAACCGTGGCGCCGAACGTTGCGAGCACGCTGAGCAGGAAGCCGAGCGTTGCCGTCAGCGGAACCAGAATCGAGCGGAACACCAGCATCAGCAGCACGAACGCCAAGCCGACGACCACGGCCAGGTACGGAACCAGAGCGCTCTGCAACCGCTCGGAGATGTCGATTCCGATCGCGGTCTCGCCGGTCACTCCGTAGGAGACGCCGGCGCTTTGCTGCAATCCGCTCTCCGCATCGCGGAGATTGGCCACGAGCGCTTTGGTCTGGTCGCTGTTGGGTGTGCTCGACGGGGTGACGAGAATCTGGGCTGTGTCGCCCGCCTGGTTGACGGCCACGATCTGAGCATTCGTGACGTCGGATTGTTGTGTGATGGTGTCGACGACCTTGCCGAAGGATGCAGTGCGATCGGCCTCGGCGACGCCGGATGCGTCCGCGATGACGAGCAGTGGCCCGTTGCGTCCCGGCCCGAATGCCTTCTCGGTGACGTCGTAGGCCTGGCGAGCAGCCGTGGACGGGTCTGCGGTGGCGATGGACGGAAGGGCGAGGGAGAGCCCGGTGGTCGGGCCCGCGATGACGCCGAGTAGAACGATTCCGCCGATGAGTCCCAGCGCGGGCTTCTTGACCAGGAATCGAGCCCACCGCAGACCGTTGGTGGGAGCGGCGTGCGGGTCCTCCGGGTCGGTGGTGTTGACGAATTTGACCTTGCCTGCGAAGGCCTTGCCTTTGTACAGGCCGAGCATGGCAGGCAGGAACGTCAGCGCGATCAATACGGCCACGAACACCGCGAAGCCGGCAGCAAGACCCATCTGGGACAGGAATGGGATACCGACGACCCGCAGGGCGACGAGCGCGATGAGGACGGTGGCACCGGCGAACACGACAGCAGAACCGGCGGTGCCGACGGCGCGACCCACGGCTTCCTCGCGATTGTGGGTGAGCGTGAGTTCGTGTCGATACCGCGCCAGAATGAACAGGGAGTAGTCGATCGCGACGGCGAGCCCGATCATGATCGCCAGGATCGGGGTGAACGAGGTGAGGCTGGCGAATCCGGATGCTGTGGTGATGGCCAGACTCGAGATGCCGATACCGACTATTGCCGTGATCAACGGCAAGCTGGCCGCGGCTGCGGAGCCGAACATGATGAGAAGGACGATTGCCGCGACGGCGAGGCCCACGATCTCCGAACTGCCACCGGGCGACGGGTTCTCCTGGGCGACGTTTCCGCCGAGGATGACCTTCAGGCCTGCGTCACGTGCGGGCTGGGCCGCTTCGTCGAGTTGGGTGCGGATCTGGTCGGTGACATCGGCGAGTTCGACGTTGATCGGCACGGTCACCGTGCCGACATTGCCGTCGGGGCTCAGTGGCGATGTGGCCGCGGCATCGGCTGCCACCTCGTCGGCCGGGGTTCCTGCCTCCGCGGCGGCGTTGGTGTAGCGCTCGATGATCGACTGGTTGGCCGCAACCGGGTTCGCCAGTGCGGGAGCGCCTTCGGCCGGCTTGGCGGCGTCGACCTTTTCGATCTCGGCGATGGTTGCATTCATGGCCGAGATGTATGCAGGGGTGTCGAGCGATTGGCCGTCGGGGGCCTGGAAGACGTATTCGGCACTGACTGCGGTCAGTGGGTCTTGCGCACTGCCGAAGCGCTCGGCCTGCAGATCCAGCGCGGCCTGCGCGGGTGTTCCCGGAATGGAGAACGAGTTGGCGGTGGGACCGGACAGCGTGGCTGCGCCCACTCCGGCAAGAATCAGTATCGCCAGCCACAGTCCGAGGACTACGCCTTTGCGTCGATACGCGAATCGTCCGATTCGGTAGAGGTAGGTGGCCACAGTCAAGCTCCTCGGTTGTGTTCGGGCGAGTGGGTGGGAGATTCGGGGGCAGGAGTGGAGCCTGCGGAACGACCGGATAACGCAGGAGTGGAGCCTGCGGAACGACTCTGTGGTTCGGGTAGGCCGGCGCGGAGTTGGTCGAAGGCGTCCTCGACGAGGGCTTTGGGCGTCGGTCCTTGTCCGGCCGAGTCGTTCATCCAGATGCTCAGTGCTGCTGTGACCGCTCCGCCGACGGCCATCTGGAGCAGGTTCGGGTAGAGGTCGGTTTCGATGTCGGTGCCGGTTCGTTCGGCGATGGCTTCGCCCAGTTTGCGGGTCAGTGACTGGTGCATTTCGAGCTTGCGGGCCATGAGTGCGGGGTTGGCTTCGACCAGCCGGGCTGCGGCGAAGGTGTCGCCGAGGTCTCGTCCTGGGTCGACGACGAGGTTGATTGCTATGTGCCGCAACGAGTCCCAGATGGGCTCCGTCGACGGCCTGGATCGTAGGAGCTCGAACCATTCGAGGGCGGAGACTTCGATGTGGTGCAGAACAGCTTCTTCTTTATTGGAGAAGTAGTTGTGGAACGTGCGCGTGGAGACTCCCGCCTCGTGCGCGATGGCGTCGGCGGTGACTGCGTCGAAGCCGTGTTCCTTGCCGAGACGTACCGCGGCCTGGCCGAGGGCGTCGCGGGTGGCTGCCTTCTTCATGTCGCGAAGGCCGGGCGTGGAAGTCACGGTTACCAACGTACGGAACTTGCACGTTTCTGCAAGTTTGCAGCAGTGTGCAAGTTTGTGGACCTCGTCACACCTGACGGTACGGGGTGACTCAGCTCATCGACGAGCCCATGCGGCCGGTTCGCTGATCAGCTCGTTGACGAAGTTCGGCAGATCATCGTCGACGATGTCCGCCAGCGACACCGATTCGAGGACCGAACGCAGATTGGCACGGACCGCCAACCACACCCGCGTCAATGGTTCCGCCGGACCGGAATACTCCGCATCCTCGGGCCGTTGCCCACGCACCGATGCCAACGGTCCATCGATAGCCCTCATCACATCGGCAACCGAAATGTCCGACGCTTCCCGCGCCAACCAGTAGCCGCCGTCGGGTCCCCTTCTACTGCGCACCAGGTCCGCGCGACGCAGATCCGAGAGCACCGATTCGAGAAACTTGTGCGGAATCCCCTGAGCCACGGCGAGGGCCTCCGCCTTCGCAGGCCCTCCCCCATCGACGGCGGCGAGTTCGACGAGCGTCCGCACTGCATAGTCCGCCTTGGCCGTGATGTGCACGCTCGATTCCTATCATTTCGATAGGAAATTAGCGAGCGGCTGCCGGATAGCCGTCGATCTCGTGCACAGCAGCCAACACGGAGGCACATGCGGGAAGGTCCGCATCCGAACGACGACGAATCGACACTCAGCGATCCTAGAATCACCAATTTTGCGTTACAGTTCACCTTTACGTGTCACGCTTATTCGGGGGTTCGATGAACGAGTGGATCAGTTCGGCTTGGAACGCACTGCCGGAACCGCTGCGTGACCCCGTGGCGTTGGCCATCCCCGCGTTCGCACTACTGCTGGCGATCGAGTGGATCGCCGCCGCGAAGCTCGAGGACGGCGAACGCGGCAGTTATTCCGCCAGGGATGCGCGCTCGAGCCTGAGCATGGGCCTGGTGTCCATCGCTACCACCACTCTCTGGAAGACACTCGGACTGGTGGCCTACACGGCCCTCTACGTCTACGTCGCACCGTGGCATCTCCCCGCCGACGCCTGGTACACCTGGGTGATCCTGATCCTGGGCGTCGACCTGTTGTTCTACGGATACCACCGCATCGCACACCGCACCCGGCTGATCTGGGCCACACACCAGTCCCACCATTCGAGCGAGTACTTCAACTTCGCTGCCGCGCTGCGACAGAAATGGAACAACAGCGGCGAGATCATCATGTGGCTACCGCTCCCCCTGCTGGGGATGCCGCCGTGGATGGTGTTCGTCGGGTTCTCGATCAACCTCGTCTACCAATTCTGGGTGCACACCGAGCGCATCGACAGGCTTCCGCGTGCGTTCGAGTTCGTCTTCAACACGCCTTCGCATCACCGCGTCCATCACGGTCGCGATCCGCAATATCTCGACAAGAACTACGGCGGCATCCTCATCATCTGGGATCGCCTGTTCGGCACTTACGCCGAGGAGGTCGAGCGGCCGAACTACGGACTCACCAAACCCGTCGACACGTTCAACATCTGGACCCTTCAGACACACGAATACCGCAACATCGCACGGGATGTCGCGGCATCGCACTCGTGGAAAGAACGCGTCGGATACCTCCTCGGACCGCCCGGATGGACGCCTGCGGCCGGACGAGTACCGGCTACTGCCGGCTCAGATCGACCACAAAGTCCATAGTTCCCGAGGCGACGAGCGTGTCCCCGGACAAGAGCACCTCCGCGGGTGGGTTTCTCGTGCCCCGACCTCACTCGAAAGCGTTGGCGCACACGTCGTGAACTCGTCGGCACCGGACGCTACATGTGTTCGCCTATGGATCGAGCCGCAGACATCAGTTGGGGACGAAGGTTCATCATCTGCTCCTCCGAAAGCGTGTCGTCGTGAGCCACGATGTTGATGGCACCAGGGAGGTCTCCGTCGGACGTACGAATCGGGGCAGTGAGGCTGACGGTGCCGAGTTGGCGTTCGGACAGGCTCAGATGATAGCCGTGGTGCCTGATTTCCTGAAGCTCTCGAACCAGCTCGTCGCGGGACTGAGCACGTCCGTCCGCCAAGTCCTCGTTGGAGTCCACGGGTAACAGGCCATCGAGCTCTTCGCTCGACAGGTAGGCCAAGAAGATCTTTCCGCCGCCGCGGGTGAGCTCGAGACGGTGTCCGATCGGGAGCTGATAACGCATCGGGTGCGGCGCTTCGACCCGGCAGGTGAGCACGCGCGTATCGCCCGTGCGTACATAGATCGAGGACGTCAATCCTGTGGTCTCGGTCAGACTTTGCAAGACCGGGAACGATGCAGCGCTCAGCCGGTCTTGGAGAGTGAAAGCGCGTGCCAGCGAGAGCACCGATGGACCCACGGTATAGCCCGCTTCGGACGCTCTCAGATACCCCCGCTGGACGAGCGTGGTCGCCAACCGTTGCGTAGTCGCCAGATGAAGACCGGTCTGCCTGGATATCTGGCTCAGTTTCACCGGGCTCCGCACGGTGCTCACGTAGTCGACGATGTCCAACGATCGCTCGACGGTTCTGCCTCGATTGTTGTTTTCCGCCATGAGTTGCTCCTCCGTCGCCGTGCGCGCCTCCCATTGTGGCAAGAAACCCTCACCCTGCGAGTCCGACAGCAGGTGGGCAATCAGGTGGTTGACATCACAGTGACTCGGAACACTATGATGATCTTCAACACTCACCCAGTGATAGTTCATTGCATTCAGCGATAGGGGCTCTCAAAATGAAGGTTGCAATTCTCGGACTCGGCGAAGCGGGCAAGATCTTTGCCGAGGGCTTCGCCGGGCAAGGCCATGAGGTCTCGGGGTTCGACCCTGCCGATATCCACATCGACGCAAGCGTCGTTCGATGCACGTCCATCGCGGACGCCGTGACGGGCGCAGAGGTCGTACTGAGTCTGACCACGGCTGCGCATGCTGCGTCGGCAGCGGCCGAAGCGGCTCCTCACCTGCAGAACGACACGGTCTACATCGACCTCAACTCCGGCTCACCCAGACTCAAGGAACAGGTTCGAGACGCGATCTCGGAGCGACCGAATCCAGGTGTGGAGGTCGTCGATGGGGCAGTCATCGGGTCGGTCAGAAGTTTCGGGGAGAAGGTCGAGGTACTGCTGGCCGGGCCTGCGGCCGAGGAGGCCCACCGTCGGTTCACGCTCCTGGGAGGTTCTCCACTGGTGGTCGGTGCAGAGCTCGGAGCAGCATCGCGGCGCAAGCTCCTGCGCAGCGTCTTCATGAAAGGGCTAGGCGGTCTGATCAGTGAGTCCATGGACGCCGCCGACCAGGTGGGTGATCCGGAGTGGATGCAGCAGCAGATCTCCGCGACATTGACCGACGGCACCTCCGGAGTCGACCGGCTGCGATCAGGAACGATGCTCCATGCAGCTCGTCGCGGGAAGGAACTCTCGGACAGCTTGTCGAACCTGCCGGGTGCAGAGTCTGCATGGCCGGTGACAAGCGCAGCTCGGGAGTACCACCTACGCGCGGCCAGGACCGATGCCGAGGACCTGACGAATCGACTCGCGGACGTTCCGACTGCTGCACTCGGCGATGCCGGTGACCGATTGGGTTTGCTGGATGCGAAAGTCAAGCAGGTTTGGGACAGCCCCGCAGTAGCCGGCCGTGCACTCACTGTGTGGACGAGACCAGGCGACAACGCAGCAGTGCACCGGGCACTCGATGTTGCCCGGCCCGGCGACATTTTGGTGGTAGCCGCGGGCGGCCACATCGAGCGTGCCCTGATGGGTGAGCTCATCGCTGAGCGTGCCATCTCCAAGGGGATTCGTGCGTTCATCACCGACGGTGCGGTTCGCGACGCTACCGAGCTGGCCAAGATCGGTTTCCCTGTGTGGGCCGGTGGCATCTCTCCGGCAGGACCGTACAAGGACGGGCCCGGTCGCACCGAGGTGCCGATCTCCATCGGAGGTGTGGCGTGCATGCCCGGGGACTACGTCGTCGCCGATGCCGATGGTGTGATCGTGGTGCCATCTGCTGAGGTCGAAGCCGTGTTGCGACGAGGTCAGGCCGTGTTGGCCGAGGAAGAGCGACGCCGCGGCGACATTCTTCGAGCACGCAAAGAGGGGAAGTCCTGATGCCCACCGCACTGATCGCCCTGGCGGTTTTCATCACGGTCATCGTGGTGTGGAACGTGGTGGTCAAACGCAACATGGGCGAGGCGATGATCCTCGGATTCCTCTCCACCCTGCCGTTCGCGGGCCTCGACGCACCTGCCGTGGCCGTGGAGTCCATGGTCGACGCAACGGAGTCCGAGGTTCTCTACGCCGCTGCCGGCTTCGTGTTCATGACGTACTTCGTCGAGCGTGTGGGAGTCATCGACAAGCTGGTGAGCATTCTCTCCGGAGCGCTGGGTCGCGTTCGCGGTGGCCCCGCCTTCGTCGACGTCGTCGCCTCTGGATTGATGGGCGCACTCGCCGGGGGATCCAACACGGGCAACGCTGCCGCCTCCGGCTCGATCACCGGACCCTGGATGGTCAGGTCGGGCTGGAAGCAATCCCGAGCAGCCACGGTGATAGCCGGCAACGCGGGCCTGGGTGCGGCGGTTCCGCCGAGCGCCTCCATGATCATCATGATCGGTTTCGCCGGAACCATGGTGACCACAAGTCAGGTCTACGTGGCGCTGCTCGTTGCAGGTCTGTATCAGGTTCTCTGGCGGGTTGCTCTGACCTTGTGGTTCGTCCGCCGCGACGGCGTCCACCGCGAGGCCGACCACGACAGCAACACGTTGCGGGCCGCTCTGGCCACCGGATGGCCTTCGACGTTGATCATTCTCGGGGCCCTGATTCCGATCTTCCTGACCGTCGGTCCGCTGTCGGACGCGCTCGTCGCATCCGGAAACTACGGAGAGTCCCTCGATGAGATCTCCCTGATCGTCTGGATCCCGGTGCTGATCATCGCTATCAGCGCCATCGTCGCATGGCGCGAACTACCCCGAACTCTGCGGGGTTGGGCCGAGTTCATGGCCGGCAGCGTCCCGCATTTCTTCACCATCGGGGTCCTGCTGTACTTCGCCATCTCCGCGAGCGAAGTGCTCGATCGGCTGGGTTTGGCGGAGGATGTCGATTCCATCGTGAGCGGGCTGGACATTCCGGTCTGGTTGCTGGTGACGCTCGTGGGAGCCCTGGTGGTCTTGGTGGCCGGACCGTTGTCATCGACCGCAACACTCTCCGCTGTCGGGCAGGTCTCCCTCGTCACCCTGGTCGGGGCTGGTGTCAACCCACTGTTGGCGGTGATCGCGCTGTTGATTTTCGCGTCCACCGAGGGGGCGTCTCCGCCGGCCTCGGGGTCGATCTTCGTTGCCTGCGGTATCACCGGCGCCAAACCCGAGAGCACCTTCGTTCCACTCATCATCTATTACGTCCTGCCCATCACCGCGCTCGGTGTTCTCGTCGCCTTGGGCATCATCCCGATACCGATCACGTAGGAGCTCTGCATGCGCAACACACTGAACAGAACCTTCACCAGCCTGTACGCCGTCGCGATGACCGCCTTCCTGGGGCTGGCGTTCACCCTGGTCCTGGCGCAGATCGCCGGTCTCTTCTTCGCGCGGGGAATGTGGATTGCATCCGCTTCGGATACTCTGCTCCGTCCCGCCATCGTGACCGCCGTCGTCGCAGGTGTGCTCGGCTTCTGCGTCTTCAATTTCCAAGGGAAAACGGTGATCGAAGACGAGGCAGATTGACACCTGCTGCCGATCGATCGCCCCCACTACGGACCACCGCGCCCGCCGGGAGTGTCAACACCTGGACCCTTCATCGCGGTCATGGAGGGTCCAGATGTCGGATACCTTCTCGGACCGCCCGGATGGACGCCTGCGTCCGGACGAGAACCGGCTACTGCCGGCTCAGATTGACCAGAAAGTCGATGGTTCCCGACGGATCGACCGTGACGAAACCGAGTGACGGCGGCTCGATCTCGTAGTCGGACCAGGTCGTCGGAATGGAACCCGAGGTGATGAGTGTGTCCCCGGACAGCAGCACCTCCATCTCGACCGACACCGGACGGGTCTGATCCTTGAGAGTCAATGTGCCTTCGGCCGTGACGGTTCCGGTGGTGCCGTCCTTGGGCAGCGAGGACAGGTCGATCGGTGAGTCGATCGAGAAGGTCGCCGTCGGATACGTGGCGGTGTCGAGGATGTTTCCGCGGAACTGACTGTCGCGACGGTCGCTGTCCGTGCTGATCGAGTTCGTCAGAACCACGATCTGTCCGTCGGTCAGGGTGTCGTCGGCGATGGTCACATTGCCCGCGACCTCGGTCGTCGATCCGACGACCGTCACGTCGGAGCCGTTGAGAAGCTCGTCGACGGTATAGCCCGCGGCCGTGGTGTTGGCGTCGTCGCCAGGGGTGACGATCCATCGTCCGTCGATGGACTCGACCGTTGCCGCTTCGGCACCGGAGGTGGACACCGTCGCCGCGGGGGCGTCGTCGCCTTCGAACGAGGCATAGATCTTGGGGCCGAAGTACAGCCCGAGCGCCACCAGAACGATGACCGTTACGCCTGTTATCCACCATTTCTTACTCATGAGTTTCGATACTAGTTTCAGCTTCAAGCTGGCGCCTGGCAACTCCCTGAGAGTTTTGTCCGTTTCCTGCGTGCACGTCTGTCGGTGTCGCCAGGCACAATGGAAATCATGGATCCGGTGGACGCACTTCGAGAGATCGGATACTGGCTCGAACGCTCTCGCTCGGACACCCACCGCGTCAAGGCATACCGTCGGGCCGCGGATGTCGTCGAATCCCTCAGTGCTACACAGCGATCTGAGCACGAGAAGGCGAACAGCTGGGCCTCGTTGCCCGGCATCGGCGCGAAGACCTCACTGATCATCCGCCAAGCGCTCACCCAGGACGTCCCGGACTATCTCAGCGAGCAGCGCCGCGCCGCGGAGCCCATCGGCAACAACGACCTCCGCGCCGCATTGAAGGGTGATCTGCACACGCATTCCAACTGGTCCGACGGCGGCAGCCCGATCGAGGAGATGATGCGCACCGCCGCCGGGATCGGTCACGAGTACTGCGCGCTGACCGACCATTCCCCGCGTCTGAAAGTCGCGAACGGCCTTACCGCCGAGCGCCTGCGCGCACAACTCGACATCGTCGCCGAACTCAACGAGCAACTGGCACCGTTCCGCATCCTCACCGGGATCGAGGTCGACATCCTCGACGACGGATCGCTCGACCAGGACGAGGGCCTGCTCGCCGAGCTCGATGTGGTGGTGGCAAGCGTGCACTCCAATCTGCGCGCCGACTCGGTGGCGATGACCAAACGCATGGTCACCGCCATCGCCAACCCGCATGTCGACATCCTCGGCCACTGCACCGGACGGCTCGTCGAAGGCGCACGCGGCACCAGACCCGAGTCGACGTTCGACGCACCCGTGGTGTTCGAGGGCTGCCGCCAGTTCGGCACTGCCGTGGAAATCAACGCAAGGCCCGAACGGCAGGATCCGCCCGAACGGCTGATCGACATCGCCCTCGAACGAGACTGCCTGTTCGCCATCGACACCGACGCGCATGCACCTGGCCAGCTCGACTGGCAGGGGTACGGCTGCGTTCGCGCCGAAGCCCGCGGCGTGCCCGCAGAGCGCGTCATCAACACCTGGTCGCTCGACGACCTGCTCGCGTGGACGGCCCACCGCACGTGAACCGTCGCCACTTCCTCTCCGGCCTGTTGACGGTCGCGCTGGTGGGCTGCAGCTCCACCGACATCGATTCCTCGCCGAGTACCGCCGAGACGTATTCTGCTGCGCTGCAACCAGTATCGGGGCCCGTGGGCGATCCGGTCCGGTTGAAGTACGGATTCGAGCCGGACAACATCGGCGACCTCTACCTTCCCGACAACAACGCCGACTCGCTCCCGGTGGTGGTGATGATTCACGGCGGCGGATGGCAGGAAAACCTCGACCTGTCGTACTTCCAGCAGATGGCAGCGGCCATCGCGAACGAAGGCATCGCCGTGTGGAACGTCGAATACCGACGCGGGCCGAACAACTGGGCCAACACCCTCTCGGACGTCGACGACGCCACCGAGGCCCTGGCCACCGTCGTACAGGACGCAGCAGGCGGGCGGCTCGATCTCGACCGGGTCCACCTCGCGGGGCATTCCGCCGGTGGACAACTCGCTGCATGGGTGGCCGCTCGACACCTCATGCCCGTCGACGCGCCCGGAGCAGAACCGACCATCAAGCCACGCAGTGCCACCATCATGGCCGGTGTCTTCGACATGAAGCGGGCCGCCACCCTCGGTCACGACAAGTTCGTGCCCGCGTTCCTCGGCGGCATGCCGAACGAGGTACCCGGCCGCTACAAGATCGCGTCCCCCATCGAATACCTCCCCCTCGACGTCCCATTGACAGCGCTGCACGGTGACGCCGATCAGACGGTCTCGGTGAACCAGAGCCGGGTCTACGTCGACGCAGCAACCAAGGCGGGCAGCACCGACACCGAACTCGTCGTGCTGCCGGGAGCCGGTCACGGATCGTTCCTCGACCCGAAGAACCTCGCCTGGGCGACCGCGCTGAGCACCATCTCCGGGCGGGCGCAGACTCTGCTCTGACCGAAGGTGGTACACAGTTGCGATGAAACGAAGAATCGCCGCTGGACTGTTCGGACTGATCGTGGCCGTCTCGGCTGCAGGCTGCAGCGAAAACTCGTCGACCGAGCCACCGTCGACCACTCCTGCCGCTACTTCCACCACGACCTCGGAGGCCACCGCGGCCGAATCCACCACCACGGTCGACGCGCCCGCGCCGGAGGCCGACACTGCGTCACCCGAGACGCAGGCCACCGAGCCCGCCGCTCCGACCGATCCGACCTCGGGCGTCACCGGCGAAGCGCTCTACCAGCAGACCTGCACCCAGTTTCTGCCGTCGATCGATGCACTCGAGCAAACCGGGATGTCCGACCGTGCCACCTCGGTCGAGGGTCTGCGCAACGAAATGACCAACTCACCCAGCTGGAGCTCCGTACCGCCGAGTGATCAGAACGAAATTCTGCGCGGCCTCGATGCCGCCGGCGCGGGGCAGTGCTGAACGTCCGAGTCGCTGCGCACGGGGTGTCTCGGTCGCCGTATCCGCGCCCGAGCCCTGACAAACGCGCGCGCGTTCGCCAGGTGCGCGCGAAATAGCCCCGAATCCGACGCGAATCCGCGCGCGTCCAACGAATGCGCGCGCGTTTGCGGCGAAACCGGCGCACAAAAAAGCTCCCCACCTGCGTGAACAGGTGGGGAGCTGTGGCGGTGGCGGAGGGATTTGAACCCTCGGACGGGGATTACCCGTCACACGCTTTCGAGGCGTGCTCCTTAGGCCGCTCGGACACGCCACCGCAGAAGACTGTACCGGAATGAGCGCCTGAGGCTAAATCGCCTGCTCAGGGGCACTATTCCCCTGAGAAAGAAGCTCGTCAGCGCTGGCGGGCGAAGAATCGAGTGAGCAGCTCCGCGCACTCGGCTTCCAACACTCCGCCGCGTACCTGTGGCCGGTGCGTGAGTCTTCGGTCGCGCACGACGTCCCACAGCGAGCCGACGGCTCCGGTCTTGGGTTCCCAGGCCCCGAACACCACGGCCGAGACCCGGGCCAGCACCAACGCTCCCGCGCACATCGTGCAGGGTTCGAGCGTGACGGCCAGAGTGCAGTCTTCGAGTCGCCAGCCGTCACCGTGTACCGCGGCCGCGCGACGCAAGGCGAGCACTTCCGCGTGCGCGGTGGGGTCGCCCGACGCCTCCCGTGCGTTGCAGGCCCGGGCGATCTCACGTCCCGTGCCGTCGAACACGACGGCACCGACGGGTACGTCGGCATCCGATGCCTGCGCCGCGGCCGAGAGTGCTGCTCGGATCATGTCGGCGTCGGGCACTGCCATCGGTCAGCGCCGCAGCTTGTTCACCGCTGCGGAGAACTCGTCCTCGAAGCCCAGGCGTTCGGCGATTGCCTGCAGTTGCTCGTCGGGATAGTCGTCGGTCTCGGCGACGATGATGCCCAGCAGGGCCTCGGGTAGTCCGAGATCGGCGAGTAGGGCGAGATCGCCTTCCTCGTAGGGTTCGATGTCGTCGAGTTCGTCGGGGTCGAGGTCGGGGATTTCGATGTTGAGGGCGTCGAGGACGTCCGCGGCAATTTCGTAGTCGACGGCGGCGACCGCGTCGGACAGCAGTAGTCGAGTGCCGGACGGTGCGGGACGCAGGATCACGAAGAATTCCTCGTCCACGTCGAGCAGTCCGAACACTGCCCCCGAGCTGCGGAGTTCACGCAGTTCGGTCTCTGCCGCCGACAGACTGGTCAGGGCGTCGTCGGACAGTGGCGTCACGGTCCATTTGCCGTCCTCTCGGACAACTGCGACGCCGAATCCCTCGAGGTCGTCGTACTCCGATGCGGATGCACGATTGTCTTTCGCGCGCTGTGCGGCCATGCGCGCAACGGTAGTCCGGTTGGGGCCGGTATTCGAAGTCACCTCCCATGGACACCATGTACCTGTGCCAATCTGGTCGGGTGACTTCTTCCTCTGTGTGCGTTCTCGGTCTCGGATTGATCGGTGGGTCGATTCTGCGGGCAGCCCATCGCGCCGGCCGTCCGGTGTGGGGGTGGAACAGATCGGCCGAGGCGATCGCTGGCGCTGCCGCCGATGGATACGACGTCGGAACCGACTTGGCAGCGGCCCTGAGCAGGGCAGCAGCCGAGGATGCGTTGATCGTGATCGCCGTCCCGATGCCTGCCGTCGACTCGGTTCTGGCTGCTGTCTGCGAGCATGCGCCCGCAGCTGCGCTCACCGATGTCGTCAGCGTCAAGGCCGAGGTGGCTGCTGCGGTCGAAGCGCGCGGATTGCAGGCACGCTACGTCGGCGGGCATCCGATGGCCGGGACCAGCTCCTCGGGTTGGTCGGCCACCGATCCCTCCTTGTTCGTCGACGCGGTGTGGGTGGTGGGAACGGACGCAGGAGTCGACGCCGAGGTGTGGGTCGAGGTGGCGCGGCTCGCCCTCGACTGTGGTTCGGTGGTGGTGCCTGCTGGAAGCGACGAACACGATCGTGCGGTCGCCAGGATCTCGCACCTGCCGCATCTGCTGGCCGAGACCCTCGCGATCGTGGGGGCTGCCGGCGGACCGTTGGCATTGGGCCTGGCTGCGGGCTCGTTCCGGGACGGCACTCGGGTGGCGTCGTCCTCGCCGAATCTGGTCCGCGCGATGACCGAGGGCAATGCGGCCGCGCTACGAACCGCGCTCGACGAGGCGATGGACACGCTGTCGGCGGCCCGCGCGGAACTGGACGAGGCCTCGACGAAAGCACTGGTCGACGCCGGTCACGCCGCTCGCCTGCAGTACGAGCAGCACGAGCGATTCGAGATCGCCGGCATCACCCCGGGCGAGCCGGGGTGGCGGGAGAAGATGCGGGACGCGGGTCGACGCGGTGGCGTTGTGCGTCAGATCCGTTCGGCCAACGCCGGGTAGTCGAGGACGAAACCGTCCGAATCGACCTTCACCGACGCCGTGGAGACCGGCGAGATGACGTAGATGCCGTCGGCACCACTGCTGTAGGTCAAGGTGGCCTCTTGAATGCTCAGGTCGAGCAGATTGACGTAGACGGTCGGCACCTCGACGTCCTGGACCTGAGTGTGCAGACCGAATCGGCGGATCGGCAGAGTGTTGAAGAACGGGCTCAGAACCATGTCCACGTCGAGCGCGCCGCTGTAGGTCGAACGTTGATGGCTGCTGCTGTTCTCCACCATCCAGTAGCCCTCGTCGTCTCGGCTGACCGATGCCTGCCGGTCGCCGGAGGACAGCGAGGTGCGGACCGAGAGCCGTTTGGTGACGCCGTACTCGTCGGTCACCAGGTCGTAGGAGGCACTGAATGCGGGATGGTCGGCGCACTCGGCACCGATGATGCGTCCGGCTGCCTTGATCCGGTTGCCGGAGAGCTGGACGCGCACGGACTCCATACGAGGAACATCGTGGGCTCGCCACGTCAGGATCGAGGGCCAGGTTTTCGCGTCGGCGGCGTCAGACGCGGGGACGGAGGCATGCTCGGCACCCGATGCTGGAGTGATCACCCACCTACGGTATGCGACAAGCCCCGCCGAAGAACAAGCGGACGTGCCTTTTACCCGCGTTTACTACAGTGATACCCGTGACAACAGAGCACTCGGGCGGCGGGCAGTTCGATTTCGCCCACTCCGAACAGGCCGCGAAGAGTCGACAGGACAAGGCGACGGCTCTGGCGCGCTACGTCTGGGATCGCGGCATCAGCGGCGGCGAGCTCCTCGAACTCACCGACGCCGTCCGCCGAAAACTGGCGCGCGCCGCCGATCTGCACCCACCGAGCACGATGGAAACGTGGACGATCGTGGCCGAGTTGCTCGACCGGAAGTCCGCGTGGGCGGCCGAGCATCCCAGTCACGACGGCGCGACGCCCCGGCACTCCGACGAGAAGATCATGTGGGTCAAGCCGCCCATCACGCCCTGGACCTAACAGCGAAACTCAGACCAGCGAGTCCTCCCACGCCTGTTGCAGGTGCGCGAAGCGTCCATCCCCCGCGATGAGGTCCTCGGGGGTTCCGTCCTCCACGATGTGACCGTCGGCCATGACGAGCACACGATCGGCGATGGCCACCGTGGAGAGCCGATGCGCGATGATCAGTGCTGTTCGTCCCTGCAGGATCGTCTCCAGTGCGCGTTGCACCAGCCGCTCGCCCGGAATGTCCAGGCTGGAGGTGGCCTCGTCCAGCACGATCACCGAGGGCGCGGCGAGGAACACCCGCGCAAAGGCGACCAATTGTCTTTGCCCGGCGGACAATCTGCCACCACGCTTGCGTACGTCGGTATCGATACCGTCCGGCAGCGAGGCGATGAACTCGGTCAGTCCGACGGCTTCGGCGGCAGCACGTACCTCCGCGTCGGTGGCCGTGGGGCGTCCCAATCGGATGTTGTCTGCCACCGATCCGGAAAACAGGAACGACTCCTGCGTCACCATGACGACGTTGCGACGCAGGTCCTCGTCGCCGATCCGGCGCATATCGATGCCGTCGAGCCGCACTGCACCGTCGGTCGGATCGTAGAAGCGTGCCAACAGCTTCGCCAGCGTCGACTTGCCTGCGCCGGTGGCTCCGACCATCGCTACCACCTGACCTGCCGGCACGTGCAGGGAGAACTCGGGCAGCACGACGCGTTCGGGGCCGTAGGCGAAGTGCACGCCGTCGAACGTGATGTCGCCCTTCGCTGTTCCGATCGGCACCGGGTCTGTCGCGGCCGCAACCGATGGCTCTTCCTCGAGCACGCCGGAGATCTTCTCCAGTGCAGCCGCGGCGGACTGGTAGGCGTTGAACACCATCGCCAGCTCGTCGAGCGGGCCGTAGAACCGTCGTAGATAGAGCACGTAGGCCGCCAGCACACCGATATCCATGTGTCCGTTGATCACTCGCCAGCTGCCGAACACGAGGATGATCGCGAGCGTGAGGTTGCCTATCCACCGCACGATTCCGGTGTAGCTGGCCATGCCCCGCAGTGCCGCGGTGGTGGCGTCTCGATACTCCGAATCCTCGGCGCCCAGAATCGCGTCGTTTCGGCCTTCACGGCGGAAGACCTGCACGGCGCGGATTCCGCCCATCGACTCGACGAAATGGACCACCACGCGCGCGATCGCCACCCGCGTTCGACGGTATCCCTGGCGTTGACGCCGCTGGGACCAGCGGGTGACGAGCACCAGTGGGACGAAGCCGGCCAGCACGATCAGCGCCATCGGCACATCGAGATACACCAGAATGATCGCAATGGACACCATCGACAGGATGGCCGTCAGGGCGTCGTTGAGCGCACTCTCGAGCAGAGTCTGCAGAGATTCGACGTCGCTGGTCAGTCGCGAGATCAACCGTCCCGAGGTGTAGTTCTCGTGGAACGACAGGCTCAGCTTCTGGGCGTGGTCGAACACCCGCCCACGAAGGTCGTAGAGAATGTTCTGGCTCAGCCGACCGGACACGGTGAGAAATGCGTAGGTGGTGAACATCCCGAGCAGACCGAAGCCGGTGTAGCCGCCCACTGCCCACAGCAGCGGACCCCAATCTCCCTGTCCCGCAGCGCCGACGCCGTTGTCCAACGCATAGGCGATGAACAACGGGCCGGCGACATAGGTGATGTTGTCGACCAGAATGATCAGCAACGACAGCAGCGCCTGCTTCTTGTACGGGCGCACCAGCGACGCCAGTAAGCGACGAGATCGGCCTGCCAGCACCAGGTTTCCGGTGGCGTCGACATCGGAGTCCTCGCCGCCGACACCGCGCCAATCCTCGATGGAAGTCTGCTCACTCATGAACCGACCCCATCACCTCGCGGTACCGCGGCGACGACGCCAGCAGACCCTCGTGCGTTCCTTGCTCCACGATCGTTCCGTTCTCGAGATACAGCACACGGTCGGCCAACGCAGCGGTCGACGGCCGGTGTGCCACCAGCACTGTCGTCGAATGCGCCAGTACGCGCCGCAACTGCTTCTGCACTCGCGCTTCGGTGTCCACGTCGAGCGCGGACAGCGGGTCGTCGAGTACCAACACCCGCGGCTTGCCCAGCACTGCCCGCGCCAAGGCGAGGCGCTGCCGTTGACCACCGGACAGGCTCATACCCTGCTCGCCGATACGGGTGGCCAGTCCCCACGGCAACTGCTCGACGAAATCCGTTGCGTGCGCGATCTCCAACGCCTCGGCCACCTCGGCATCGGATGCGCCGGGGGAACCGAGCGCGATGTTCTCGCGCGCACTGGCGGAGAACAACACCGGATCCTCGAAGGCGACCGAAACAATGGATCGCAAGTCGGCCAATCGCATCGAGGCCACATCGATGCCGTCGATCGAGATGGTGCCCTCGGTGGCGTCGAACAATCGGGGTACGAGGTTGGTCAGCGCAGTTTTTCCACTACCGGTCTTGCCGACGAGGGCGACGGTCTCCCCCGGTTCCACGACGAAGCTGACACCGGTGAGCAGTGGCGCGGACGCGTCGGGAAAGGTGAATCCGACGCGATCGAAGTGCACTCGGCCACGAATGGTCTCGGGCAATTCGACGGGATTTTCCGGATCGGTCACTGTCTCCGGGGTGTCGATGATCTCCCAGTACCGATCGCCGCCGTGCGTGCGTTGTTCAGCTCGGCCAGCAGGTAGCCGAACGATTCGATCGGCCACAGCAGAAATGTGACGATGGCGATGGCCGCGACGAGTGTGCCGACCGACATGGTGCCCTGCACGATCGAGTAGGTTCCTACCGCCAGGATCGCCCCGATGGTGACCGGTTGCAGTCCGACGATCACGGTCCAGATGATCGCAAGGTACCGAACCTTTTTCAGCTCGGTGCCGCGCAGGGTGCGGGCCTGACGAAGAAACTGCGTGCCCAGGTGCGCACTTCGCCCGAAGGCCTTCAACACTCGGATGCCTTGGATGGACTCCTCGACCGTGGTCGTCACATCACCTGCCTGATCCTGGGCGTCACGAGCCACGACACGATAGAGCGTCTCGAACTTGGTGCAGGCGATCACCAGCGGCACCGATGTCACCAGCATGATCAGTCCCAATTGCCAGGACTGGACGAGCAGTACACCGATCCCCACGACGAGCGTCACGGTGTTGATGATGATGAACGGGCCGATGAACGCCATGAACCGGCGCAGCGAACCGAGATCGGCGATGGCACGCGAGAGCAGCTGGCCCGACTCCCAACTTTCGTGAGCCGATACCGACAGTCGCTGCAACTTGTCGAATACTGTTGCGCGCGCTGATATCTCGAACTGACTCGACGGCCTGGACACCAAATACCTGCGCACCCAGATGCCGGCCGCATCGATGGTGCCCAACAGCAGGATCAGCATGGCGGGCCACCAGACCGCAGCAAAATTCCGGTCGGTGATGGGGCCGTCGATGACGCGCTGCATCACCAGCGGAATGACCAGACCGGTCAGGGTCGCGATGAGCGAGACCACGATGGAACCGATGTAGAACCATTTGTACGGGGCCAGGAACGGAGCGAATCGCTGCAGTGATGTGGGCGGGCGCACCATTTTCGGGTTCGGCTGATCAGCAGATCGGACTTCGGGATCTAGCACACCCGTGGACACGTGTTGTTCTCCTTTTGCTGTGCCCGGATGATTTCATTACACAGGCTCAGTTTCCAACCGATTTTCGGTCCCGCGCATTCCAGTGTGAAACCTCGAGCATGGTCGAGGTCAAGGCCGACCGCGGTGAGTGCCCACACATGGGTGCCCGCGTTCGGAAGCCCTTGTGCGAACGGCAGCAGTGGACGCCGAGAGCACCGACTCTCGAGTACCGTGAGACCGTCGAGCAAGGGAAGGGCACACGTGAGCGCACGGTCGATGGTCGGGTTGTTCGCCGGGATCGGCGGGCTCGAGCTGGGGTTGGCCGAGGCGGGTTGGTCGACCGAGCTGCTGTGCGAGATCGATCCGGGAGCGCAACGGGTCCTCACCGCGCGCATGCCGAACGTGCCGCTGCACACCGATGTCAGCACTCTGCGCAGCCTGCCCTCGGGCACGGAACTGGTCGCAGCGGGTTTTCCCTGCCAGGACCTCTCCCAGGCCGGACGCACCGCTGGCATCACCGGTGCCCGATCCGGTCTGGTCGACGAGGTGTTCCGACTGGTCACCCGCAGGCGGGGTCCGCGCTGGCTGTTGATGGAGAACGTGCCGTTCATGTTGCAGCTCGGCCGCGGAGCGGCCATGCGACACATCACCGACGCGCTCGAGGACCTCGGTTACATGTGGGCCTACCGCGTCGTCGACGCCCGTGCGTTCGGGTTGCCACAGCGGCGACAGCGCGTGGTGATGTTGGCCTCGCGCACCGACGATCCCCGCGAGGTGTTGTTCTCGCAGGACGCAGGCCCGCTGCCCGATGGCGATCCGACAACGCAACCCTGCGGGTTCTACTGGACCGAGGGCATCCGAGGTCTCGGCTGGGCTGTCAACGCGATACCCACCCTCAAGGGTGGATCCTCGCTCGGCATCGCCAGTCCCCCGGCCGTGCGCTTGCCCTCGGGTGAGATCGTCACCCCCGGCATCGTCGGGGCCGAGCGCCTGCAGGGATTCGATCCGGACTGGACGCTCCCCGCTCTGCAGCAACCCGGCGTACGCGCCGGGCACCGCTGGAAACTCGTCGGCAACGCCGTCAGCGTGCGGATGGCGTCGTGGGCCGCGCGAGCGCTGGACGACCCGCAGCCCTACGACGACTCGAAAGACGTGGCCTTGATTCCTGGTCAAGCATGGCCCACCGCAGCCTGGGGTCGTGACCGCTGCAGTTTCCGGGTCCCGGTCTCGACCATGCCGGTGCACGAACCCGCCGAGAATCTGGTCGACTTCCTGGACGACTCGGCGCTGCTCTCGGCACGCGCAACGGCAGGGTTTCTCAAGCGTGCTCGAGCAGGCAATCTGCGTTTCGTGCCCGGATTCCTCGATGACCTCGACGCCCACCTCGAGCGTATGGGTGGGTACGCGGAGCGGGTATCGGTGTGAGCGCAGATCGCCCCGTCACCGACGCCGAGACCAGCGCTCGGCTCAGTAAGCAGAAACGCCGCGACACCAAGCCCGAAGTGGCGCTGCGACAAGCACTGCACCGGCGTGGCCTGCGATACTTCGTCGACCGCGCTCCGGTGAAGGGCATGAGGCGTCGAGCAGATCTGGTGTTCCCCCGGCGCAAAATTGCGGTCTACGTCGACGGCTGCTTCTGGCACAGTTGCCCCGTCCACGCCACGAAGCCCCGCAACAACGCGCAGTGGTGGGCCGAGAAATTGGCTGCCAATGTCGCCCGCGATCGCGACACGGACCGACGATTGATCGACGCGGGTTGGCGGGTGGTTCGGATCTGGGAACACGAGGACCCCGCCGTCGCCGCGGACCGAGTCGTCGACGAACTCTCTGCCGAGTGAAACCGAGAGCAACCCCCGCGCGTCCAACCCGATGATCGGTCGATTCGAGTGGGGGGACACAAGACGATGGGCAGAAGATGGCGACTTGCGGCGATGGCGCTGACGGTGGCGGTATCGGCGAGCGGCTGCGCGGCGGTAGTGCTCGGCACTGCGTCACCCGCCATCGGTTCGTCCCCGACCACATCGAACAAGTACGGATTCGAGATGTCCGAGACGGACCGATATCTGGCCGACTCCGCGGACTTCGTGCGCAGTCTCGATCCCTGCGGCTTTCTCGTCGAGGCTGATCTCGCTGCCCTCGGCACGGTGGTGCAACTGCGCCCCAACGGCTACCTGAGCTCGTGCTCCGCCAGCCTGACCACCCCGAAATCGAGCGCAACCGACTCCGTCACGATCGATCTGAACAGACATCGGCCACCGTCCGAGGACCCGAACGCCGGGCAGACGACGATCGGAGGCGTCGAGGCGTACCTCGACCACTCCAAGCAAGGGGCGTGCGGTATCAGCTTTGCGCTCCGCGAGAAATTCGACGGTGCCACGACGGCGACCATGGACGGTTTCCTCGCCGCATCCGGTCGTAGCTACGCCTCGATCGAGGTCTCCCGTCGGGTGGGGGATGCATGCGCCGCAGCGAGGTCCATCGCCGAGACCGCACTCGGTCTACTGGACGATCCACCACTGCGCGCCGATTCCAAGTACAACATTGCGCTGGCCTCGAAGGACTTGTGCGCCGTGCTCGAGCACTTGCCCGCAACCTGGACGGTGGACCGGTGGCGACCAGGGTCGGATCCGTACCGTTGCCATTTCATGGCGTCGTCGTCGACGTTCGAGGACAACCTGGCGATGCTCCACATCGAGCTCGGCTACGTCGACAGCGACGCACGTTCGGCGGGCCGCGTGCCCGTCCGGCAGGGCGGCTACACCGTGGAGACACGCGGCTCGGATTCGACGTGCTTCGCGGACATCGTGCTGGGAAACCCCGTGCTCGGCTTGCCCGACAAAGACGACATCGCTGCGCGCTATGCCCGCACGGTTCCCACGCTGTCCGTCCTGACCGACGACTGCGACTCGGCGGTGGCGCTGGCGGTGTCCGCTGCCGATCTACTCACTGGCTAGCCTTGGTCGGTGCGCGCGAAAACCGACGGTGTGGATGTCCGCCGAGTACTGACGGCGGTGTCTGTGATCCTCGCCGGACTGCTGTACTCCGCGTGGGTGGCCGAATTCTTCCTCGATACCGGGCTCGACCCGACCCGATCGTTCCTCAGCGAACTCGACGCCCGCGATCAGCCGTACCGCGAACTGTTCTCCACCGCGGACGTCGTGACGGGTTCACTGATGATTGTCGCCGCGGTCCTCGGCTTTCTCTCCACCCCGCGTCGACGGCTTCTCGTCACCGGCTGGGTGGCGTCGGGCATCTTCGGTGCCTCCACCATCGCCGACGCGAAACTCCCCATCGACTGCGTCGCGGCCGATGATCCGAGCTGCCCGATCGAGCCGAGCGGGCTGTTTCCTCAATTGCATCACCTTCATGCCCTCACCAGCACCATCGCGGTGTTCGCCATCTTCACCGTCATGATCGCGTTCACGCTGGCCGCGTTCCGGTACCGGATCTATCCTCTGCTTCACACCCTCGGCATCGCTGTCCTGGTGGTGACAACGCTGGCGACGGCGTGGCTGATGATCGCGGACAATCTCCCCGGCGAGTACAGCCTCGGCATCGCTCAACGCGTTCAGGTGGGCGGGATGTCGGCGTACCTGGTGGTGCTGGGATGTGCGCTTAGACTCGGGGCATGGCCTTCACCGCGACCGAACTCACCGGATCCAAGGTAGAGCAGTACCGCCAGCTCACCGAGCAGGCCCGCGGCCTGGTGTTCGAGGAGTCCGATCTCGTCGCCAACGCCGCCAATCTGTCCGCGTTGGTGTATCACGCTCTGCCCGAGGTCAATTGGGTCGGCTTCTACCTGTACGACGACACCGAGCTCGTGGTCGGGCCGTTTCAGGGGCAGCCTGCGTGCGTCCGCATCGCCCTGAGCGCAGGGGTCTGCGGCGCGGCCGCCACCACCGGTGAGACCCAACGCGTCGCCGATGTGCACGACTTCCCCGGCCACATCGCCTGCGATGCCAACACCCGCTCCGAGGTGGTCGTACCGCTGTACCAGGGCGAGAGGTTGATCGGGGTGTTCGACCTCGACAGCCCCGTGACGGATCGCTTCGACGCCGAGGATCAGGCCGGCCTCGAAGCGATCGCCGCGGTCTTCGTCAACTCGCTCGGCTAGCCGCACCTGCTGCGGACTCGAAGAACCAGGCCATCACCAAAGCCCCCGGGTCCACGACGCCTCGCGCGGCCTCACCGACGTAGCTGGCTCGGCCACGGTTGGCGGTGATGTCCTTCGTCGATTCGGCTCCGGTCTTCGCCGCATCTGCTGCTGACTGCAGGGTGCCGCCGTCCTTTTCGAGCGCATCGACGGCCGGGGCGATGGCGTCGACCATCGTCTTGTCGCCGACGCGAGCACCGCCGAGTTCGGTGATGCTGTCCATTCCGGCGCGCGCTGCTGCAGTGATGGCCGCGGTATCGGGTTCGGCGTCGAGGAATGCACGGTAGAACTGACGGAACCAGATGCCGAACAGGGCCCCGGACGTGCCGCCCGAGTGGCCGAGGTATGCCTCACTGACCGCCTCGAATACCGTTGCTGCCGAATAGCTTTCTTTCAACGAATCCAGATCGAGCTGGCCGAGCGCGGCCACCATGTTGGTTCCGAAGTCGCCGTCGCCTGCCTTCCGGTCCAGTTCGGTCAGGGCAGGTTCTTCGTCGAGTACCCGCTGCGCCCAGGTCCCGATCCACTCCGAGACGAAGGCCGATCTGTCGCCGGTATCGGCCGGGGTGTACGTCGGCCCGAAGCCTCCCCGCTCGCCTACCGGCTTCGCTCCGCGGCTCGATGCATTGGGCCAACCGGGCGCATCGGTGGGCGCATCCCAGAGTTCGAGCATCTCCTCGTCTGCGCGCACGAGCGTGATCGAGGCTCCGCCCATGTTCAGCGCGGTGACGAAACTGCCGACGAGCGACCGGGTGATCTCGATCCCTTTGCCCGAGAGATATTCCGACAACTCACCGAACAGCAGGTGCAGCTCGAGCGGATGAGTTGCGCCGAGTCCGTTGACGACGGCGATCACCGACTCACCCGAGCTCAACCCGAGCGAGTCGACGATGGGCTCGGCGAGCTTCGCGACGATCTCCTGGGCAGGCAGCTCGGCCACACGGTCGGTACCGCGCTCGCCATGGATCCCGATACCCAGTTCGATTTCGTCCGAGGGCAATTCGAACGACGGACCGTCCGCACCCGGCAGGGTCGGCGGGTTAAGCGCGACGGCCATGCTGCGCGCGTTCTCCGCGGTTCGACGCCCGAGCGCTACCACTGCTTTCAGATCGTCGCCCCGTTCTGCTGCTGCGCCACAGACCTTTTCGACGACGATGGTGGCCGCTGTTCCGCGTCGACCCGGGCCGTCCTCGCTCTCGCTCGCGACGTCGTCATCGACGAGAATCACATCGGCGACAATGCCGTCCTCCTCCAACAATTCTCGGGCGATTCGGAAGTTCATCACGTCGCCGGTGTAGTTCTTCACGATGTGCACCACGCCGCCGCCGGAGTCCACCGCCTTGGATGCCTCGTGCACCTGAAGCGCATTGGGCGAGGTGAACACCAGACCGGGGCATGCTCCGGTGAGCATGCCGCTCCCGATGAAGCCCGCGTGCATCGGCTCGTGACCCGATCCGCCGCCGGACAGCAGGGCGACCTGACCGTCGGAGATGCGATAGCGGCGAGTGAGGAACCCTGGGTCGGCATGCCAGGCGATGTCGTCGGTGGCAGCGACGAAGCCGCGCAGTGCGTCGGCGACGAATGTTCGAGGGGAATTGGAGAACATGCCTCCACAGTAATGCCCTGCTGCGCGTTCCTCCGTCGGTTCTGCCTGACCGATACAGTCGGGATATGAGTACCGAATCCTGGACGCTCGACGCAGCGGACGGCGGACAGCTGGCCGTTCGGACCGATGTCGTGGGAAAGGCATCCAGAATGGGGCATCGGCTCACGATTGCGGTGACCTCCTGGACTGCCACCGTCGAGTGGTCCGGGGGCGCACCGACCACGGTCGCGTTGACCGCCGAGGTGGCCTCGCTCGATGTGGTGCACGGCGAGGGCGGACTGACGCCCCTGCTCGGCCCCGAGAAGGTCGTGGCGAAAGCCAACGCGCTCAAAAGCTTCGACGCAGAACGCTATCCGAGAATTCAGTTTCGTTCGGAGGAGATCACTGCCGTGGACTCCGGGTTTCGGCTGGCAGGCACAGTGGAGATTCACGGGGTTTCGAGGCAGATCGCCGTGGAAGTCACCGTCGCCGATCTCGGCGATCGGTGGCACATCCGGTCCGAAACTGCTGTGCGTCAATCGGAGTACGAGATCACTCCGTACTCGCAGATGTTCGGGGCCATGAAGGTGGCGGACGAGGTGATCGTGACATTCGATGCCGAATATCGAGTGCGGCCCTGAGCCTTTCCAATTTTCCTGCCATGGTGGACACTACGGCGGTGAGTCGAAATCGATGGAAGCTCGGATCGTACACATCGGCCCTGGTGCTGGCGGTGGTGTTGATCGCGGGCTGCAGCAGTCCGGCAACCACGTCCACTGATGGATCTGTCGGAGTGAACGTCAACGGCGTGGGAGAAGTCCAGGGTGCGCCCGATACCCTGACGGCGCGGATCGGTGTCCAGGTCACGGCCGAGGATGTCACTGCCGCCATCGAAGAAGCGAACGCGGCCGCTACAAGCGTCACGGACGCGGTGGTCGCAGCGGGCGTCGACCGCGCGGATATCCAGACCCAGCAGGTCTCGATCGATCCGCAGTACTCGGGTGCGCTCCCGGGCGGTGACTCGACGATCTCCGGATATCAGGCCACCAATACCCTGCAGGTCACGGTTCGAGACCTGTCGAAGGCGTCCGCGGTGCTGGGGGATGCCACCTCGGCGGGCGGAAATGCGACCCGTATCTCCGGGGTGTCGTTCAGGATCGACGACGACTCCGAGTTGATCGCCGATGCTCGTTCCAGGGCGTTCGCCGATGCCAGAGATCGCGCCGAGCAGTATGCCGGCCTCGCGGGTGGCGAACTCGGCGACGTCGTGTCGATCACCGAGTCGATCACCGGGCAGGAGCAGCCGACGTCCTTCCGTGATTCTGCGGGTGCGGCGAGTATGGCGGTGCCCATCGAACCGGGGCAGCAGACCGTGTCGGTGTCGGTGTCGGTGCGATGGGCGTTGAACTAGTGTCGGCCCTCGAGCCGGGGAGGCGGCATGCGGTAGTTCACCGGGGTGGCCGAGAAATCCACCGGGTTTCGGACGCCGTCTGCGGCTGATCCCGGCACGTCGACCCGTGGCCCGAGTCCGAGTGACTCCGCGAACGCGAAGGCCTCTTCGACGGAGTTGACCGGCCCGGCGGGAACGTTCCGGTCCATCAGCGCTCGGTACCATTCGTCCGCGGTGCGTCTGCGCAATGCCGAGGTCAGAATGTCGACCAGCTGATCTCGATGTTCGACGCGAGCGGAGTTGGAAGAAAAGCGCTCGTCCTCGGCCAGGTTCGGCTCGTCGAGCACCTCGACCAACGCCCGAAACTGCCGGTCGTTTCCCACCGCCAGTGCCAACGGGCGGTCGGCAGTTTCGAACACCTCGTACGGCACGAGCGAGGGATGCTTGTTGCCCATGGGAGCCGGCACCACGCCCGCCCCCAGGAAGGCCGCCGACTGGTTGCTCAAGGCGGACAGCACCGAGGCCATCAGTGAGGTGTGTACCTGTTGCCCCACACCGGTTCTGGAGCGATGATGCAGTGCCGCAAGGATTCCGCTCAGCGCGTGGAGACCGGTAACGATGTCGACCATCGCCACACCCACTTTGGTCGGGGTGGAGGCGTCGGGGCCGGTGACACTCATCAGACCGCCGACCGCCTGGACCACCAGATCGTAGCCGGGAAGTGCCGCGCCCCCACCGGTACCGAAACCGGTGATCGAGCAATAGATCAGACCGGGATTCTGCTGCGTCAGAGTCGAATAGCCCAATCCCAATCGGTCCATGGCACCGGCCCGGAAGTTCTCGATGAGAATGTCTGCGCCGGCAATGATCTCGCGGGCCTCAGCTGCACCGCTGTCCGACTGCAGGTCGATGAACCTCGAGGTCTTGTTCCGATTGACGGAGTTGAAATATGTTGCGGTGCCGCCCGAGTCGTACGGCGGTGCCCACGACCGAGTGTCGTCGCCTCGTCCGGGACGCTCGATCTTGATCACCTCGGCACCCATGTCGCCGAGCATCATCGTCGCGTACGGGCCTGCGAGTACGCGAGAGAAATCCGCGACGACGAGTCCTTCCAGTGGACCGGTGGCAGCTGTCATCGGTCCACTGTATTGGTCGACAGGCCGCGGTTCAGTTCAGGTCGGGAACGAACGCTCCCAGGACGGCGACCATCGTCTCGACGATGAGCTCGATCGGTGGGCGAGGCGGAGCCGTGCGGGACCAGTCGGAGACGATCTCGGTGAGTGCCCCGAGGAATGCCGTTGCGGCCAAACGGTATCCGCCAGGGGGAACGAAGTCGAGCCCGATTTCCGCACGCAGGGTGGCCTCGAAGAACTCCACCCACTGCGCACGGCGGCGCGTGCGGTGCTGTTCCACGGCGTCGCTGACACCCAGCATCTCCAGATACGAAATCCGCGCGCGCCGCGGGTCACCACCTATCGATCCGACCAAGGCTGTCATGGCGGCGGCGACGAGCGAGCGGCGATCTCGATCGACGTGACCGTCGAGGGCCGCGACGACTGCAGCCAGCGCGTCGTCCTGAATCAGGTCGTACACGTCGACGAGCAGTGCCTCACGGTTGGCGAACTCGCTGTAGAACTGACTACGCGCGAGACCGGCCGCGGTGCAGATATCCGCCACCGACGTGCCTGCGTAGCCGCGTACTCCGATGACCTCGATCCCGGCCTGGAGGAACCGTGCGCGCCGATCGGCTTTGCGCGCGGCCGACGATTGTCCGGCGTAGATGCGGCCTTGGTCATCGGCGTCGGTCACCGGCGGAGTCTACCGCCGACGAACCGTCCGCCGCCCTGACGCCTCTCGCGTCGGTCACGCCCCGATCGGCTTGCCGAACAGTCCGGCGACTATCTCGCCGACGGCGTCGACGAAGAGCGGGTGTGCACGCGTGTCGAGTGCCATCGAGCCGACGTCGTTGGTTCGGCAACCCGGTTCGACCGGGACGCCGGCGAAGCGGTCGCGCATCCACAACACCGCGCTCGGGAAGGCGATCAGCTCGAGGGTGATGTGTTCACTGAAATGGTCACGGGTGTAGGTGACATCGGCACCTGGTCGGCTGCAATACGAGTCGACCATCGCGTTGACCGGTCCGATCGGCACCAACCAATCCGGGTTGGAATGGTAGACGTAGAGCGGCATGTTCGGAGTGGTGCCGCCGAGCTGCATCGCAGATAGAGCCTTCTTCACCACTGGTTGCTGGATCGGGTCGCCCTCGGTATGGAGAAAGCCCTTCAGGTTGACGAACGGGAGCAGCGCCGAGCTGTACCCGACACAGAGATTGTCCTTGGCCGCGAACAATGCCCGGCCGAGCGGATCGATATGTGCGTCGATGAACTCGGCCAACTCGGGATCCTCGCGACTTGCACCGATGATCCCTGCCGCGACGATTCCCGAGCCGAGGGCGTTGTTGGCGTTGTCGACCAGTGCCCCCAGTTCGGCTGGCGTGCCGCCCTCGGTGACGCCGACGATATCGAGCTCAGGGGCGTAGCTTTCAGCCAGTTCGGCTGCATGCCCGGTGGCGATCGCGCCGCCGGAGTAGCCGCTCATACCGACCCGGGTGGCCTCCCCAGCGAGCTGCATCGGAGCGAAGTTCTCGGCCGCTCGGATGCCGTCGAGTGTGATCCGACCGGCCACCGGGCCTGCGGCGAACGAGTTGTTCGGACCCTGATGATCGGGCACCGACACCGCCCACCCCTGCGCCAGCGCTGCCTGCACTTCGAGAAATTGTGCCCCCGAGGTCACCGCGCCGGTCACCGGCCAGGGAATGGCTCCCGCTCGCATGGCGTACGAGGGCGCACAGTATGCCGCAAGCGAATCCTCGGCCAACTGGATCGAGAGCAGCGGCCGCGGACCCGTGGCCACGCCACGGGGCTTGATGACCGTGGTCACCGCAGCAATCGGCTCATCGCGGCCGTTGTTGGACCGGAACGACAGCTGCCAGGCATCGACCTGAGTGGGGATGACGTTGAGGGTGGCCAGCTCTACGGGCCGTGCGGCAATGATCTGGCCCGGCGCGGCCGCGGCCACCACGTCGTCGGGCGGAAGGTAGAAATCGGTGTCGAACTCCGGAATTTTCGGCCACGTGAACGGAGCAAGAGGTGGCTGGATTTCCACCTCGGGCGAATCGGGTGCAGCAGCAGCGGGCGTCGTCATGACGGCGAAAGCCGCTGCGGCGGTCATCACGCTGATCGCTGTACGCAGCGTCCAAGATCGGGCAGAAGACACGGGTGTACTCCTTCGCGCCGGACGACGGAATCCACTGGACGCGCGCCCGGCGACGGTTGGTAGAGCGCATCCGCCCATCTTGGACACCGATGTCCGAGATGGTGCTCAGAACTGTAGAGCGAAGTGGCGTGGATAACAATCCCCAATCGAAAAGAATCCAGAAGTGAACCGATCCCACGTTCCCTCGGATCGCTCCCGCCTCCCCTGAGAGGTCAGGCTACTGCGAAAGACCGCTTCGCCAAACCGAATCGAAAGCCAGAGATGGCAGCGGTCACCGGTGCCTCCGGGTTCTCGGCGGCACCGAGGGTGACGAACAGCGGCGTGAAGTGTTCGACAGTCGGGTGGGCGTACGGCATTCCCGGTGCGAGATTGCGGAAATCCGACAGACTCGCGACATCACCGCGGGACAGTGCGTCGGCGGCCCACAGATCGAAGTCCTCCGACCACGTCGGCACGGTGTTGGTGTCGAAGTTCTCCCGCGAGAGGAACCGCAGTCCATGAGTCATGAACCCCGAACCGATGACCAACACGCCCTCCGCGCGCAACTCTTTGAGCGCTGCACCAATGGCCATCAGCCGGTCGGGAGCATGCGTCGGCAGGCTCAACTGGAGTACGGGGACGTCGGCATACGGGTACATCACCTTCAGGGGAACCCAGGCTCCGTGATCGAGGCCGCGCTTGGCGTGTCGGTGCAGGCTCTCCGACGCCGGTAGTGCCGCGGCAACCCGCGTGGCCAGCGCCTCTGCGTCGGGCGTCCGGTATTCCATCGAGAAGTAGCGCTGGGCGAAACCGCCGAAGTCGTAGACCAGCGGGGTCGCGGCCGCCGATGCCGACAAGCTCAGCGGGGCCTGCTCCCAGTGCGCACTGACGATGAGGATCGCCGTGGGCTTGGGCATCGACTGCGACCACGTGAAGAGTTCGTTCATCCAGAGTGCGTCGTCGAAGACCGGTGGTGCGCCATGACTGATGTACAGCGCGGGCATCGGCCCATAACTCGGGGTCCACACCTGCTGCGATCGACTCGCGGGTGCGAGGTCGGCGAGAAACGCGTCGAACGCTGCGCCCGCTCTGGGCCGGTTGATCACGGATGTCATGGCGGGTCCTTCGAGCGCTTAAGTTGAATCTTCAACTTAGCACTCCAGTCAATTCATGACAACGCCACCTCGCAGGTAGACCTCGATCGCCGGTGACCTCAGCGTCCACTATTCGTGCCGAAAAGCCTTTTCCCGTTTGTAGGAGCGAATTGTGGACACTCACGTCAGTGCCATCAGGCCGTTTCGAGCAGGTACCCGAACACGAGGTATCCGCCGCCACGCTCCGCACCTTCGCGCGCAGCGGCCGACACCGTCAGCAGACGCACGAACCGCGTGCGCCGCGGAGTCGACTAGCCGGTGGCGAGCGCGAGGTCGCTGACCTGGGGCTCGAGCTGAACAGTCGAATACCCCTGAATCTCGAACTTGTTCTCGCCCTCAGGTGGCCCGAGGACGGCGCGAACGATCAGCGTCGCGGCGGCAGCGACGAGTGCGATCACGATGACCACCGCTGCGACGATCAGCAGGGTCCGTCGGCCACCGAACAGGTTCTTCGAGCTCATGGGTCCATCATGGACCACGCCGGGATGGACCGAGCCGTGCGGTGTGGACTTCGATCCAGGTACCGATCGAAGGACTCGTGACTAGAGTTGCCCTGATGCTCGCCCGGACCCCGACGAGTCGAACAGCAGCGAACGGGAGGATGCGTGGCCTACTACCGGCAGCTCGGATCGGTTCCGCCGAAGCGACACACCCAGCACCGAACTCCCGACGGCAACCTCTATTTCGAGGAGCTGATGGGCGAAGAGGGATTCTCTTCGGACTCGTCTCTGCTGTACCACCGCCAGATACCGTCGGCCATCGTCGATGCCACGGTCTGGGAACTCCCCGATCAATCGACAACGCCCAACCATCCGCTCGTGCCGCGGCACCTGAAGTTGCACGAGCTGTTTCCCGAATCCGCGGTGGCGGACACCGATGTCGTCACCGGCCGACGCCTCGTTCTCGGCAACGCCGACGTCAGACTGTCCTACGTGGTCGCAGCGAAAACCTCGCCGCTGTATCGCAATTCGATCGGCGACGAGTTGGTCTACATCGAATCCGGTTCTGCCACCGTCGAAACAGTGTTCGGCGCACTACAGGCACGGCAGGGTGACTACGTTCTCATTCCACGCGCCACGACGCACCGCTGGATTCCCGACACCGCCCTGCGTGCCTATGCCATCGAGGCCAACAGTCACATCACGCCACCGACGCGGTTTCTGTCCAAGTACGGCCAGTTGCTCGAGAACGCACCGTACTGCGAACGCGATCTGCACGGCCCCACCGAGCCTCTGCTCGGCGAGGGAACCGACGTGGAAGTGCTTGTCAAACATCGTGGTTCGACGGGCATCGTCGGAACCCGATACGTCTACCCGCAGCACCCGTTCGACGTGGTGGGGTGGGACGGCTGCCTATACCCGTACACGTTCAACATCTCCGACTACGAACCGATCACCGGCCGGGTGCATCAACCACCGCCCGCACACCAGGCGTTCGAAGGGGCCAATTTCGTGATCTGCAATTTCGTTCCGCGCAAGGTCGACTACCACCCGCTGGCAATTCCGGTGCCGTACTACCACTCCAACGTCGACTCCGACGAGATCATGTTCTACGTAGGCGGTGACTACGAGGCCCGCAAGGGTTCCGGGATCGGCCAGGGGTCGATTTCGGTGCATCCCGGTGGTCACGCTCACGGCCCGCAACCCGGTGCTTACGAACGCAGCATCGGTGCCGAGTTCTTCGATGAATTGGCTGTCATGGTCGATACGTTCCGACCGCTCGAACTCGGCGAAGGAGCGCTCGCGTGCGAGGACACCGGGTACGCGTGGACCTGGGCCGGCCGGGGGCCGACTCGATGATCCCGCCGTTCTACCATCGCCTGTTCGACGACGCCGCTGTCTTCCCTCCCGGCAATGCGCCACTCGATGTTGCTGCGGCACAACATCTCGAGTACCGGGCCAGCGCTTTCGCAGACCTCGTCGGCCCGTTGGTCGTTCCGATGAACCGGGTGAGCGAGCTCGTCCTCGGTACTCGAATGAACGTGGCGTTGACCGCACCTGCGGGCCCGGGCAGCGTGGCGGCAGGCCTGCGGGTCGCCGATCGGACCCCCGGGGTGACCGTTGTTGCCGTCGACGTGGCAGTGCCCGAAGGCACGAACATCGACGCCCTGCGCACCATCACTGCGGACATCGACATCTACGTCGAAATTCCCCGGGACTCCAGACGGGACGCGATCTTCGACGCCGTCGACGAGTTCGGGTATCGCGCCGCGTTCAGCACCGGCGGCGTCGCCGCAGACCTGTATCCGAGCGAACAGGAACTCGCCGCGTCCATCTACGAGGCGGCGCAGCGCGAGGTCCACTTCAAAGCCACCGCCGGCCTGAACCAGGCTGCCCGTAACACCGATCCGCACAACGGGTTCGAGCAACATGGCTTCCTCAACGTGGTGCTCGCGGCGCAGGCCGCACACAGCGGCGCTCGCGTCGGCGAGCTCGAGAAGATACTGGCGATCCGAGACGCCGATACCCTCGCCGAGCTCGTCGCCGGGATCGAGGGCCAGCGGGCATTGGCCTCCTTCGGTGCCTGCAGCATCCGCCGACCCCTGGACGATCTCGTCCGCCTCGGACTCGTCCCGCCCCTGTGACCTACAAGGAGCGCCGTTCGTGACGCACATCGACCTTCCCGCCGACTCGCAGTTCGGAATCGACAACCTCCCGTACGGCATCTTCAGCACGCCGGGAACGGCTCCTCGCGTCGGAGTCCGCTACGGCGAGACCGTGATCGATCTTTCCGTAGCGCTGGGCGATCCAGAATTTTCTTCTCCGAGCCTCAATACGTTCATGGCCCGAGGACGAAGCCGCTGGGTCGAGGTCCGCGAATCGATCACCGACATGCTCATCGGTGGCCAGACCCCCGCGGAAGCAATCGTGTCCGTCTCCGACGTCACGATGCACCTGCCGTTCGAGGTGGCCGACTACGTGGACTTCTACGCCTCCGAGCACCACGCGTCCAATATTGGCCGACTCTTCCGGCCCGATGCCGAACCGCTTCTACCGAATTGGAAGCACCTGCCCGTCGCGTATCACGGACGGGCAGGCACGGTTGTCGTCTCCGGCACCGACATTACCCGGCCTCACGGTCAACGTAAGGCTCCCGACGAGCCGTCGCCCACGTTCGGGCCGAGTCGACGACTGGACATCGAAGCCGAGATGGGCTTCGTCGTCGGTGTTCCGTCTGATGGTCCGATTTCGCCGGATCAGTTCTCCGAGCACGTGTTCGGTGCCGTCATCGTCAACGACTGGTCGGCTCGCGACATCCAGGCCTGGGAGTACGTGCCACTCGGGCCGAACCTCGGTAAGAGTTTCGCGACGTCCATCTCGCCCTGGGTGGTGCCTTTGCTGGCGTTGGAGCACGCGCGGGTGTCGACGCCGGTGCAAGACCCCGAGCCGCTCGAGTACCTGCGCGAGTCTCGTTCCTGGGCACTCGATATCGACCTGACAGTGTCTTGGAACGGTCATGTCGTATCCCGTCCGCCCTACCGTGCGATGTACTGGTCGCCCGCCCAGATGCTGGCCCACGAGACCGTCAACGGCGCGTCATCGCGAACGGGTGATCTGTTCGCCTCGGGGACCATCTCGGGACCCGCCAAGGATCAGCGCGGCGCGTTCATCGAATTGACCTGGGGCGGATCGGAACCCGTGCGGCTCGGCGCGCAGACCCGAACTTTCCTCGAGGACGGCGACGATGTGGTCATCGCCGCGAGTGCGCCGGGACCTCATGGCTCTCGCATCGGCTTCGGCGAGGTGCGCGGCCGAATCGAGCAGGCCCGAGAAAGCTACTCGCGCGTTCGTCGATAGGCCGGTGCCTTGGGCGTTCCTTCGGACTCGGCGGTATCGAGCAACGGCATCGCTCGAAACTCGACCAATTCCGAGAGCACCACCACACTGGTCGATCGTGCGACCGTATGAGATTGGTTGAGGACGATCAGCGTTCGCTGAAGATCGTCATGAGAAGCCGCGGCGACCCGACACAGCACATCTCCGGCCCCGGTCGTCGCGAACGCCTCCAGCACCCCGGGTATCTGCTCCAGGACGGCAACGACGTCACCGAGCGCTCCCTGGGCAATTTCCAATGTGACGAACGCCTGGACCCCGTAACCGGCTGCAGCCAAACCGATTCGAGGACGGTAGCCCCTGATGACCCCGCTGCCCTCCAGTCGTTGTAGCCGAGCAGTCACCGTCGCACGCGCAACACCCAGCGTTCGCGACAGCTCGAGCACCCCGATTCTCGAATTCTCGTGCAGCGCGGCGAGCATCGCTCGGTCCAATTGGTCGAGAGTGAATTCCATCGTGCCCCTCTCATTTTCTCTACCGATCGTAGAGCAAAACCCGTCAGTACCTGCGCGATCTGTACACCCGGGCTAGTAGATACGGCGTCAATTGACAGCCCGTCGCCTCGATGTTGGGCTCAGCGGACCAGTTCGCCCACACCCGGATCCCCGCAGGAGACCTCATGAGCGGAGACAACATCCTCCACGACGCCGAGCGTTCGGCCGATCTCGACGCCGAGCAATTGCGTCAGCTCGTCGGTCTCATCGAATACGACGACACGCGCGACCCGTTTCCAGTCAGCGGTTGGGACGCCATCGTCTGGGCGGTCGGCAACGCGACACAGACCACGCACTTCTTCCAGTCCGCATTCGGTATGGAACTCGTTGCCTACTCGGGCCCGACGACCGGCCAACGCGACCACCACTCATACGTACTCGAATCGGGCGCAGTGCGTTTCGTCATCAAGGGAGCCGTGGACCCCGACAGTGATCTGGTGGCCCACCACACGCGCCACGGCGACGGCGTCATCGACATATCGCTCGCCGTCCCCGACGTGGACCGATGCATCGAACATGCGCGGACGCAAGGCGCGCGCGTTCTGCGCGAACCCACCGACAGTACCGACGAGCACGGCACGGTACGGACGGCGACCATCGCCACCTACGGCGACACCCGCCACACTCTGGTCGACCGATCCGGATACACCGGCGCGTACCTGCCCGGCTACGTGCCGCGGACCTCGACCCTGCGACGGCAGGAAGGCGCTCCCAAGCGCATCTTCCAGGCCCTCGATCACGTGGTCGGCAACGTCGAGCTGGGCAAGATGGACGAGTGGGTGGACTTTTATCACCGCGTCATGGGATTTACGAACATGGCCGAGTTCGTCGGGGCCGATATCGCCACCGATTACTCGGCGTTGATGAGCAAGGTCGTCTCCAACGGCAACCACCGGGTGAAGTTTCCACTGAACGAACCGGCCGTCGCCAAGAAGCGCTCGCAGATCGACGAGTACCTCGACTTCTACCGCGGGCCGGGCGCACAGCATCTGGCGCTGGCCACCAACGACATCGTGTCCTCGGTCGATGCCCTGCGCGCAGCGGGCGTCGAATTTCTGGCCACCCCCGACTCGTATTACGAGGCCCCGGAACTGCGGGCCCGCATCGGCAACGTTCGGGTTCCGATCGACGAGCTGCAGAAGCGTGGAATTCTCGTCGACCGGGACGAGGACGGTTATCTACTGCAGATCTTCACCAAGCCTCTGGTCGATCGCCCGACGGTGTTCTTCGAGCTGATCGAACGGCACGGCTCGCTCGGCTTCGGCATCGGCAACTTCAAGGCACTGTTCGAGGCCATCGAGCGCGAGCAGGACGCGCGCGGCAACTTCTGACCGGGCTACCGAACAAGACCACCTCGGTCCTCGTCGAAGATCAGCCACGTGCGCGTCGCCCGGACTCCGTCGATCGACTGCAAGCCCTCCAGCACCACTAGCCGCAAACTCTCGTTGTCGGGGGTCCGAATGAGCACCAGCACGTCGAAATCGCCGCCCAGCAAACTGAAATGGTCGACGAATTCCATCGCTCGCAGACCCTCGGAGACGGTCCGCCAGGAATCCTGGCGGATGGACAACGCGATGAAAGCCGAGGTACCGAGTCCGGATGCCGCATGGTCGACCTGCACGGTGAATCGCTCGATCACACCAGCATCCTTCAGTCGATCGACCCGCGTATAGGTATGGGCACGTGAGAGATTCAGCCGCTCCGCCAGCACCCGCATCGATACCCGACCGTCCGCGGTGAGCTCGGCGAGGATACGGCGATCCGTGTCGTCCAAGTGCACCCGTCGCGAGGGGTCGTCCATTCGTCCGCTCCAACCCGGTAGTTACCTGCATCGATCGGACAAATTCCGCTACGACACGGAGATCGACAGCCATATGTCTGCAATTCTACGACCAACGGACCACTTCCTCACCGAATCGGCCAGAATCGCCGTACAAGCCGAACTCAGGAGAGTGCCCCCATGACGACCGTCGAGAAGGTCCCGGCAACGTCCTACCGACAATTCATGCCTGCCGAGAGTCCCGTGCAATATCTCGCACCCGACGGGACCGGCGTCGACAGCGCCGCCCGCTACGCGCACCCGTCGAACGATCGCCTGCTCGAGATGTACCGATCGATGGTCCACGGCCGCCGATTCGACCAACAGGCAACGGCATTGACCAAACAGGGTCGGCTCGCCGTCTACCCGTCCTCACGCGGCCAGGAGGCCTGCCAGATCGCCGCAGCGCTGTGCTTGGGCGAACAGGACTGGATGTTCCCCACGTACCGCGACTCGATGGCGCTGTCCGCGCGAGGCGTCGACCAGGTGGAGTTGCTCGGCATGCTCGCCGGCTACTGGCACTGTGGGTACGACCCGACCGCCTACAAGGTGGCACCCCAATGCACTCCTCTGGCAACACAATTGCTGCACGCAACGGGATTCGCGTACGCCGAGGCCAAGCAGGGTCGAGACACCATCGCGCTCGCATTCTGCGGAGACGGAGCCACCAGTGAGGGCGACTTCCACGAGGCCCTGAACTTCGCCGCAGTGTTCCGCGCACCGGTCATCTTCCTGGTCCAGAACAACGGCTTCGCGATCAGCGTGCCCCTGACTCGTCAGAGCGCTGCACCATCGCTGTCGCACAAGGGGGTCGGCTACGGCATCGGGAGCGAGCAGGTCGACGGCAACGACCCGATCGCAATGATGGCCGTGATGGACGAGGCAGTGAAATACGTCCGCGCAGGCAAGGGACCGGTGGTCGTCGAGGCACACACCTACCGCATCGACGCCCACACCAACGCAGACGACGCCACTCGCTACCGCAAAGCCGACGAGGTCCAGGGCTGGCTGGCCCGCGATCCCCTCTCCCGCCTCGATACCTATCTCGAAGCCCAGGGAGTGCTCACCGACGAACTCCGCGAGCAGATGATCGCCTCCGCCGACGCCGATGCTGCGACGCTGCGCACCGGAATGAACGTCGAGCAGGACGTCGACCATGAAGATCTGTTCCGGTTCGTCTACTCCTCCCCCACACCCGGCCTGATCGAACAACGCAATCAGGTCGCCGCCGAGATCGCTGCAGGAGAACTGTCATGACCACGATGACCATGGCCGGAGCACTCAACGCCGCCCTGCGCGACGCGTTGACCGAGGACGAGAAGGTAGTCGTGTTCGGCGAGGACGTCGGCACGCTCGGCGGCGTCTTCCGTGTCACCGACGGCCTCACTCGCGATTTCGGCGACGATCGCTGCTTCGACACCCCGCTCGCCGAGTCGGGCATCATCGGATTCGCGATCGGGATGGCGATGTCGGGCTACAAGCCCGTGGTCGAGATGCAGTTCGACGCCTTCGCCTACCCGGCTTTCGAGCAGATCGTGTCGCATGTGGCCAAGCTGCGCAACAGAACTCGCGGATCGCTCACCGCACCGATGGTCATTCGTATTCCGTTCGCCGGCGGCATCGGCGGCGTCGAGCACCACTGCGATTCCTCCGAGGCCTACTACGCCCACACTCCGGGGCTGAAGATCGTCTCCCCGGCCACCGTCGCCGACGCGTACTCGATGATGCGCGACGCGATCGCGGATCCGGACCCGGTGATCTTCCTCGAACCGAAGCGGCTGTACTTCTCCAAGGAAGACATCGAGCTGACCAAGACCGAGCCGATCGGCACCGCCGTCGTGCGCCGAACCGGTTCCGAGGTCACGCTTCTCGCCTACGGACCCACCGTGTCGGTGGCCATGCAGGCCGCAGAATTCGCGGCCGAGGACGGCCGCAGCGTCGAGGTGATCGATCTGCGATCGCTGAACCCGTTCGACGACGAGACCGTCGCGGCCTCGGTCCGTAAGACGGGGCGCTGCATCGTGGTCCAAGAGGCGCAGGGCTTCGCCGGCGTCGCCGCCGAGATCGCATCACGCGTGTCCGAACGTTGCTTCCACCACCTGCACGCCCCGGTACTGCGGGTGACCGGACTCGACATCCCCTACCCCGCACCGAAACTCGAGCACTTCCACCTGCCCTCCGCCGACCGGATTCTCGACGCGATGGACCGACTGCAGTGGAACGACGCACCCGATCTGAGCAAGGCGGTCACGGCGTGAGCATGCAGGTATTCATGCTCCCTGACCTCGGTGAAGGACTGACCGAGGCCGAGATCGTGGAGTGGAAGGTCGAGCCCGGCGACACCGTCACCATCGATCAGGTCGTCGTCGAAGTCGAGACCGCGAAAGCGTCCGTCGAGGTGCCCTGCCCATTCGAGGGCGTAGTCGGCGAACTGCACGCCGCCGAGGGCACGTCACTGGCCGTGGGTGCGCCGCTGATCAGCATCACCGGCGGTGCCCTCGCCGACGTTCCCGCTGCCCACGAGCAATACCGCGAGGAAGAACGCGCCGGCTCCGGGAACGTGCTCATCGGCTACGGCACCGGACACGGTCCCACCGGACGCCGGAAGCGGAGTGCGGCTCCGCCGCAGTGGAGTGAAAAAGCGCCCCAGGGGGCACTTAACCGCACCACTGCGCAGCAGGTCTCAGCGCCGAAGGTGCTCTCCCCCATCGTTCGAAACATGGCGTTGCAGGGTGGGCTCGATCTGGGCAGTATCGCTACCGCGGGAAGTCACGGAGTCATCACTCGCGCGGATGTGGAGCGGGCACTCGCCAACGGCGTTCCCACGACCGATGGCGTTACCCGAATCCCGATCACCGGTGTTCGTAAGGCGATCGCAGACAAGCTTTCTCGCAGTCGCTCGGAGATCCCCGAGGCGACCGTCTGGGTGGACGTCGACGCGACGGCTCTGCTGCAGGCCCGACGCGATCTCGATGCCTCCATCGAGGGAGTCAAGGTGACGCTGTTGGCGGTGCTGGCAAAGCTCACCATGATCGCGTTGGCGAAGTTCCCGGAGCTCAACAGCACGGTCGACACCGCAGCCGGCGAGATCCTGCGCTACGAGAACGTCGGACTCGGCATTGCAGCGCAGACCGATCGCGGACTGATGGTTCCCGTTGTCCCGCAAGCCGACAAGGCTGATCTGAAGGAACTCGCCGAGCGGCTGGGCGAGTTGACCGAACTCGCCCGAACCGGCTCCCTGCCCGCAGCCAGGCTGAGCGGCGGAACGTTCACCCTCAACAACTACGGCGTGTTCGGGGTCGACGGCTCGGCCGCGATCATCAACCATCCCGAGGCCGCGATCCTGGGCATCGGACGCATCATCGACCGCCCGTGGGTGGTCGACGGCGAAGTGGCCGTGCGCAAGGTGGCGCAGTTGTCCTTGGCCTTCGATCACCGCGTCTGCGACGGCGGAGTGGCAGGCGGTTTCCTCCGCACTGTCGCGGACTTCGTCGAGAACCCGGTCGTGGCATTGGGATCCGTCCGATGAGTGATGTCGACGTCCTCGTCCTCGGCGGCGGATCAGGTGGCTACTCGTGTGCACTGCGTGCCGAACAGCTCGGCCTGTCCGTCGCCCTGATCGAGGAGGACAAGCTCGGCGGAACGTGCCTGCATCGCGGATGTATCCCCACCAAGGCGCTGCTGCACACCGCCGAGGTTGCCGACGCGGTGCGCGGTGCGGCGCATGTCGGCGTCACCGCTTCGTTGACCGGTGTGGATATGCCCGCGGTGCTCGACTATAAAGGCAGCGTGGTCGCCGGCCTCTACTCTGGACTGCAAGGGCTGTTGAAGCGGCCTGGCATCGAGATCGTTTCCGGCAGTGGTCAGGTCGTCGGCCCTCGCACCGTCGAGGTCGACGGTCGACGCATCACCGGTGGCTCGCTGGTTCTCGCCACCGGGTCGTATTCACGCACCATCGCGGGTATCGAACTGGGACCCCGTGTGCTCACCAGTGACAGCGCACTGTCGCTGGACCGAGTTCCGGAGTCGGTCGTCGTGCTGGGCGGCGGGGTCATCGGCATCGAATTCGCCAGTATCTGGTCCTCTTTCGGCGCCGAGGTCACGGTGGTCGAGGCCCTCGATCGCATCGTGCCGGGTGAGGACGAATGGTCTTCGAAGCAGCTCACCAAGGCACTACGCAAGCGCGGCATCGACATTCGTACCGGCACCAAGGTCGAGACCGTCACCGAATCTGCCGAGGACGTCTCGGTGGCACTGTCATCCGGCGACACCCTCTCAGCCGATGTCGTGCTGGTAGCCGTCGGTCGTGGACCTCGCACCGACGGTCTCGGTCTGGCCGAGCAGGGCATCGCCACCGAACGGGGCTTCATCACCGTGGACGACAATCTGCTCACCACCGCCGACGGCGTCTATGCCGTCGGCGATATCGTGGCCGGATATCAGTTGGCTCATCGCGGTTTCCAGCACGGCATGTTCGTCGCCGAGCACATCGCCGGACTCGCGCCCGTGCGCATCGACGGCGATCTCGTTCCGCGCGTGACCTATTCGCACCCCGAGGTGGCCTCGGTGGGACTCACCGAGAAGGCCGCAGAGGAGAAGTTCGGCAGGGTGACGTCGGTGGTCTACGACCTCGGCGGCAACGGCAAGAGCCGCATTCTGGCCACCGCGGGTGGTGTCAAAGTGATTCGTGCACGCGACGACGGTCCTGTCGTCGGGGTTCACCTCGTCGGCGACCGCGTGGGCGAATTGATCGGCGAAGCCCAACTCGCGGTGGCCTGGGAAGCTCTACCGTCCGAGGTCGCCGGCTTCGTGCACGCCCACCCCACCCAGAACGAGGCACTCGGTGAAGCAATGATGGCGCTGTCGGGACGACCCTTGCACGCCCACAGCTGAAAGCTGCTCGAACACAGCGGAAAGCTGCCCGAACATGTTTCGTCGCCGCCGATCAGGGAGGCGGACGGTTGGGGCTCCTACTGTGCACGATCAATGTGTGTGCGGCATCGCAAACTTCGGCTGGATCGACAGTGAAGTAGTACATCCACTGTCTCAACGGTGACGTGGTGTCCTCGGTGTCGAGCGGACGTGCCACCAGCGCACAGTAGAACCGCTGGCCGATGACAGCGATGGCACCGATTCGCTCGGACGGTTGAACCAGTTCAGCGTGACGCACCCCGTCGGTGGCAGTGAACAGTTCGCGAGGCGCGTCCAGTGCTTTGACGTACGGATGTTTGCCCGCGAGCTGCTGCAACGTTCGCGCCATCTCGGCTGGGCACAAGTGGGGGTCTCGGAATGCGATGACGATCGTCAGGGTTTCGGTGGTGGTCAGCGCGAAGTCGAGCAGGTGCTCGGACAGTTCCGCGAGCAGCGAGATCGACGTCGCGTCGGTAGCGCGTTCGTCGAGAATATCGGCCAGCGATGTCTGTACGGGCGGGCGCGGTTGCACGGGAAAGAACGCCGTCGGGGAGGCATCGAGCGGGGCGGGCCGACCGAGGTGAAACCCCTGTCCGTACGCGGCACCCCATGCGATCGCTTTGTCTTTCTGCCTTTCGGTTTCGATACCCTCGGCGATGAGCGCGACGTCGAACCGGCTCGCGTACGCGAGCACGGCGAGCAGGGTTGTGAGTCTGTCGCCGGATAGATCGTCGTCGAGCAACGATCTGTCGAGTTTGATCACCTCGGGCGAGAGTAGGGGCAGCACCACCATCGAATCGGGGTCGGCACCGACGTCGTCGAGAGCGATGATGATGCCGCTGCGTCGCAGTTGATCGGCCGATCGCAGCAATCGTGCGGGGTCGGTGAGCAATGAGCGTTCGGCAAATTCTGCGACAGGCCGAATGCGGGGGCCACCTGCGCGAAGCAGTTCGCCGAGGCGTCGGGTCGAAGTCGACGAGTGCTCGGACGACATTGCTTCGGCCTCGACGTTGACGAACAACGTCCGCGGCGGCTGGTCGGAGGGAGAGACCTGCGTCGCCGCTGTCGTCGCCGCCGCTATGCACGCGCGATCGAGTTCCTCGGCCACACCCAGGTCACGAGCGATCTCGAAGATCCGCTCGGGCGAGGTATCCGGAAAAGCAGGCCACCTGGTGAGAGCCTCGTGTGCAACGACCAGCCCGGACCTCAGGTCGACGATGGGTTGAAAAACTGAGGTCAGCGAGCTGAAACGCTCATCGAAGCCGCTGTCGCCACTCAACTGTCACCCCACGTTCTCCTCTCCGAGGCTGCACACGCGCCGAGGCTTCCCGTCATACGCGGACTGTGCCACAGCAGATCCGCCTGCGCATGCATAGTTCCGATACAGCCCGGCCGCCGGAGGGCACGGATCACGCCCTGCCCCACTGTTGGTCGAGCCCCTGATCGGCCTCGTTCGTTCCCCGGCGCGGCCGTCGCTGCCGGGCGGCCGCAGAATTCGGCAGCGATCAGTAACGTGAAGCTGTCCGGTGTCACCACCGACTGCAGGAAGCGCGCGGCGCGTCCGTCGCCGACAATCCAAAAGATTTGGAGTGCACAGCAATGGCAGAGCACACGGTGTTCGACCCATCCCGGCATGATCAGGACTCGATCGTCCGTGGATTGTTCGACGACCCCACCATTGATGTGCTCGACACGACTGCAGACCAGCTGCTCTCGCTTCGGCAACTACTTCCCACCGCCGCAGACGCCGGCGAGGAACCACCGCGCTGGGTGTACTACCCCTGGCACCGGACCCTGGTACGCGTCCTCGGCCCACGGGGTTTCGATCGGCTGCGACTGGACCGCAACCGAAACAAGATCGCCATCGAAGAGCAGGCTCGACTCAGGGGGCTGCGCATCGGAATTGTCGGGCTGAGCGTCGGTCACGCAGTCGCGCACACCCTCGCACTGGAAGGACTGTGCGGCGAATTGCGTCTGGCCGACTTCGACGAGCTCGATCTGTCGAACCTCAACCGCGTCCCGGCCTCGGTACTCGACCTGGGTGTGAACAAGGCAGTCGTGGCGGCCAGACGGATCGCCGAACTCGACCCCTATCTGAATGTGCAGGTCTTCGCCGACGGAGTGCGAGCGGACACACTCGACAGCTTCCTGGACGGGCTCGATCTCGTCGTGGAGGAATGCGACTCCATCGATACCAAACTGCTGGTCCGCCACCATGCTCGCGCTCGGGGAATCCCGGTGGTGATGGAAACCAGCGATGGAGGCGTCCTCGATGTCGAACGCTTCGATCTCGAGCCCGACCGGCCGGTATTTCACGGACTGCTCGGAGAACTGGACACGGCAGATGTCGCCGGAATGAGCATCGAGCAGAAGAGCACGATTGCCGCCACGCTGCTCGACCCGAGCAAACTGACCGCGCGAATGACGGCATCGTTGCCGGAAATCGGTCGCACGATTTCTACCTGGCCGCAGCTCGGCGGAGACGTCGCGCTCGGCGGGGCGGCCGTCACGGCGGCCGTGCGGACCTTCGGCCGAGGTGAACCACTGCCATCCGGTCGACGACGAATCGATCTGGACGGGTTGGTGAGCACTGGACTCGACCCGGTGGCAGGCCATGCAGAGGGATGAGCGGGCGCACACCGACCGACAGGCACCGACAGCTACTGTGTGAGGGGGTTCGCCCGACCCTGATTCGAGGAATCAACCGATGAACGTGCTCGACCAGTCGACTCGTCGGCGTGCGAACTACCGACCCACACGGCTCGATACCCGCACCGCCGCGGTCATCGCCAGTGCCACGGGCGCTGCGCCACTGTTGGCCATTGCCGTGCTGTCTCCGACGTTTCTGCGGCCGAACGCTCTTCCGATCCTCGCCGCGGTGCTGACGTTCACCGCAATCACCGTGGTCTTCGCCGCCAAGGTGGGGCGGTTGAGTGAACGGCAATTCGCAGTCCTGGGATTCGGCGGCATGGCCGGAGTCGCCGTCAGCGCCTACTTGATCGCTGATCCGGCCGGCACGCGCGCAGTCACCTCGATGCTGGCCATCGTTCCGGCCATCGCAGCATCGAGCTCGCCGCCACGGGTGACCGCCGGCCTGTCGGCGATCTCGGTCGCGATGGCCACGATTCTGTCGGTGGTCAGTGTCGGCTCCTCCGGGTGGGCGGTCACCGCCGTTGCCATCGGTGCGGCCACGACGACGGTGCTGGTGCCGGTCGCACTCATCGGCGGCTTGCGTCGAACCCTGTCGTCGGTCAACGAAAAACTGCAACAGCTGGCCGACACGGACCCGTTGACCGGTCTGGTCAACCGCCGCGGTTTGCTCTCCCACGCCCAGACCCTGCTGCACGAGTCCTTCGTGCGAAGAGAACCGTTGACTGCATTGGTGGTCGATGTCGACTACTTCAAGGCCGTCAACGACACTGCCGGTCATACCGCGGGCGACCGAACGCTCGCGGCGGTGGCCGACACCCTCGCGTGCGCTGTCCACGCGGTGGTGAGCGTATCCGACGCGGTCGTCGCTCGAACCGGTGGCGAAGAGTTCTTGATCCTCGCCACCCACCGGGAGGATCAGGAGCTTTCCCGGCAGATCCTCGACCGGGTCCGGTCCGATTGCACGGTCACCGTGAGCATCGGAACGGTGACCGTGGACGTGCAGGCTGCAGTGTCCGGCAACAGCGCGCTACCCACCGCAGGCGTCGCGTCGACCGAATCCGGTGGTCTCGACGAGGTGCTCGACGCCGTCGTCCGCGCAGCCGATGCCGCGCTGTACCGAGCCAAGACCGATGGTCGAGACCGCGCCTGCCACGCGGGCACTCTGACGATCAGATGGCAGGGCACCGCGCAGGGCGGACCGGCGGAGAACCGTCAGCTGCAGTAATCGCGCCTACCGCTACGCCACGAACGGGACGCTGCGATCGCCGCACAGTGAGCGCGCCTCGACGACCATCGACTGCCACACCTCTTCACTGGCGGTGTGCGCCAGGGTGGCCCGGTCCCACCACATCATGACGGTCCGATACTGCTCGCTCGGGTACGCAGCGGCGGGGATGTCGTGGTCGATCTGCCCACCGGAGCTCTCCCACAGTCGCAGCACGTGATCGGCCGCGCTGGCGAACAGGTACCTGCTTCCGGTCAATTCGATCGTCGGCAGTGCTGTCCGGGCGAGGACGGACGACACCGTGCGCCCAGCGGCTCCTGCATCGACCCAGGCGCTTTTCATTTCCACGATTCCGTGGTGGAGCCGAGACTGCAGCAGCTCGGTGACCATCGGCAGTCCGGGTGAGTCTTTCCACTCGGTCAGGACGTGCGATTGCTCGATCATCGCGTACGGACCCTGAGCTCGAACGCCGCCGAGCATCGTGCCTGCCGCATCGAGAACGACGTAGAACAGGGTTGTCGTGGCACCCGAAGCAACCTCGTCCATGTCGAGCGCAACGGTGACGCCGTGGCGTGAGTAGGACTCCCATGCTCCCGCTACGTAGCGGGACCACAGTTCGGGCGAACCCGACGGCGTCGCAGCAATCAACGTCAGTGCGCCATCTGCGCAGAGCGTCGACCGGTGCCCCCAGTCGAGTGCTCGCCGTTGGGACCGAACAAGGCCTGCCCGCTCCTTCGGTGAGCTCGGCCGAAGGATCGGAGCGCTACGGGTGTAGACCGTGCTGCCTGTGTTGTCGAGCGTCCGCGTCGAGGGCGTGCTGGGGCGGAGGGGGGTCGGCATAGGTGAGCTCCTGGGTGATGCTCGACGCCCTTCTGGGGCCGTCTCGAGCGCGTGGGTGGTTCCTGGACAATCGTCAAACTAATTGTGTTCAGAAAACAACCCTACGGACCAGAAGATCATTCAAAACATACTTTGATTCACTTACTACCCACACTGCTATGAAGGATCACCGAACAAGCGCACCGCCTGACGCCGTGACCTGTTACTTGTCACATGCGCGTGGTGGGTGCACCGTTGATCAACCGCCCTCACTCGACCCGAAACGCCGAGAGCCCCCGAAACGCCGAGAGCCCCCGACACCGCGGGGGCTTCGGGGGCTGTGTGGTACCGATGTCAGACGCTGAGGTCCTCGTCTCTGCGGTTGGCGATACGCGAGGTCGCCACGAAGGAGACACCCGCCAGGATCATCAGGTAGATCGAGATCGACATCGAGGTGCCTGTTCCGTTGAACAGCGCCTCGGAGATGGTCGGCACGAAAGCCCCACCGAGCACGGTGCCGATCGCATAGCCGATGGACGCACCGCTGAAGCGCACTGCTGCGGGGAACATTTCGGCGTAGAGGGCCGGCTGGGGGCCGTACGACAGCCCGAGGCCGACGGCGAAGAGCCCTAGGGCCACGTAGATCCAGTGCAACTCACCGGTATCGACGAGCAGGAAGAACGGTATGGCGCACAACACCATTGCCGCGTTTCCGGCGTTCATGATGGTGGTACGGGAGTGGCGATCGGACAGATGCGCGCCGAGCAGGGTGAAGATGCCCCAGACGACGGCCGCGAACAGACTGGCGACCAAGACGTCGACTCGGGCCAGCCCGTGTTCGCGCGTCGAATACGCCACGATGAAGCCGCCGACGATGATGTAGCCGTTGCCGTTGGTGCCGATGAACGACAGCGCGGCGAGCATGACCTGCTTCTTGTTGGTGCGCCACAGGGACCGGACGGGAGTGTGGTTGCGCTCCTTGCGTTCTGCGAGCTCCTTGAACACCGGCGTCTCTTCGACACGGCGTCTGATGTAGAAGCCGACGAGGATCAGCACGAAGCTGATCAGGAACGGGATGCGCCAGCCCCAGGCCTCGAACTGTTCCTCGCTGAGCAACCCGGTGCACAGCGCCAGCGTTCCGACCGCGATGAGCATGCCGAGCGGAACACCCATTTGGGTTGCCGCACCATAGATTCCGCGCTTCCCCTTGGGAGCGTGCTCGACGGCCATCAATGCCGCGCCACCCCACTCGCCGCCGGTCGAGAAGCCCTGCAGGATTCTCAGCAGGATCAGGATGATCGGGGCCCAGATCCCGATGGTCGCATAGGTGGGTAGCAGTCCCATGCCCACGGTGGCAGCGCCCATGATCGTCAAGGTTGCGATGAGCACCTTCTTGCGCCCGATCTTGTCACCGAAGTAGCCCGCGACGATGGCACCGAGGGGACGGAAGACGAAGCTGATACCGATGGTGACATAGGCGACCAACTGCCCGGACGACCCCATGGGCGCGAAGAACAATTGGGCGAAGATCAGCGACGCTGCCTGCGCGTAGATGAAGAAGTCGTACCACTCGACCGTGGTTCCCACCATGCTGGCCATCGCGGCACGGCGATGCTCGCGCGATACGCCGATGGGCGTCTCGACCTGTGTTGACATCGACTTGTCTCGTTTCGTTCGGGCTTCGGCGCTCAGTGCGCCGAGGGAGATGTTGACAGTGGTGCGGGACAGGGGTCCGACGTTTGAATACTCGGGAGTTTCGACGTCCGAAAAGCCGGAGGAAACGCACCGTCCATTCGGTCGGTAATCACTGTGACCGCCGCCACCGTCTTTGTCAAGGCGTAGACGGTCCGAGCAACGCGGCGAACACACTTCGTCGGAAACTACCGATCGATGCTCTCGAGTTCGTCGTAAACGACGCAGACACATCCAATGGTGCCTCGCCATACTCGAACTCATGACTGCACCGAGGTCGACGCTCGTACTCGACTCACCGATCATGGACGAGCTGACGCGTGCACTGGGCAACGGTGCCGTGGTGACCGACCCGGACGTCCTGGCCGGCTACCGCCGCGACGCCGCGGCCCTGTGCGAGTCGACTCTCCCGCTGGCGGCAGTCCTGCCGACCACGGAGTCGGACGTACGAGCAATGATGAAAATCGCCTCGGCACATCGCATTCCCGTTGTGCCACAGGGTGCATTGACCGGTCTGGCCGGAGCCGCGAATGCCAGTGCCGGAGCCCTGGTCCTCAATACCCGGCGCATGAACAAGATCATCGAGCTCGATCCGGTCGATCGCATCGCCGTCGTACAACCCGGGGTCACCAACAAGGAACTCAAAGACGCCGCCCGCCAGCATGGTCTGACGTACCTTCCCGATCCGTCCAGCTGGGAGACCTCGACCATCGGCGGCAACATCGCAACCAACGCCGGTGGCCTGTGCTGTGTGAAATACGGAGTCACAGCACGATTCGTGCGCGGACTACGCGTCGTACTCGCCGACGGCCGCGCCACCTTCCTCGGTCGACGAACCGTCAAAGGCGTAGCCGGCCTCTCGCTGGCCGAGCTGTTCGTCGGATCCGAGGGCACGCTCGGCATCATCACCGAAGCCACAGTGGGACTCGACTTTCCGGCCGCGACCCCCTTGACGATGGCAGCGACCTTCCCCTCGACGGCCGCAGCAGGAGAGGCAGTGGCCCGGATCCGGGCCGCGGGCATCACCCCGAGCTTGTTCGAGCTGTTGGATCGCACCACAGTTGCCGCGATCGACGCGTACGCGCGCATGGACTTCGGCACCGACGCCGCAGCCGTCCTGATAGCCCAATCCGATGCCGGCCCGGCCGCCGTGCGCGAGCTCGAAGAAATCGCCGCGCACTGCACCGAATCCGGTGCCGTGGACGTAGCAGTCGCCGAGGACGAGATGGAGTCCGAACAACTCGTCCAAGCCCGTCGATTGGCGTACCCGGCACTAGAACGCCTCGGCTCGCCGCTGGTCGACGATGTGTCCGTTCCCATCTCGCATCTCGCCTCGATGATCGACGAGGTGGGGCGGATTGCCGAACGCCTCGGTCTCGTCATCGGTGTCGTCGGTCACGCGGGAGACGGCAACATTCATCCCACCGTGATCGTCGACCCAGCGGATCCGGCCTCGTCGGCGGACGCCGGCCAGGCGTTCGACGAGATCGCAGCCTTCGCCCTCGCACTCGGCGGGACCATCACCGGTGAGCACGGCGTCGGCCTACTCAAACGCGATCTCCTCGAGAGAGAACTCGATTCCGTTGCCGCGGAACTACAACGCGGGATCAAGGAGCTACTGGATCCGCACTACCTGCTCAATCCTGGAAAGATGCTCACCGCGCGGTCCTGAGCCGCAGCGACAACCACACCAGCAACCGGGTGTCCGCATCGTCGAGATCGAGCCCGAACAGCTCCTTGGTACGCCGCAGCCGATAGCGGAAAGTATTGGGGTGCAGATACAGTGACGCAGCGGCAGCGGCGACATTGGATTCGTGCGTCAACAGCGCCAACACCGTTGCGGCGTACTCGGTACCCTCAGACGCATCGCAGGCAAGCAACCGCTCCACCGCAGGCAACGCCAGTGCCACGTCCGAGAGCGCACCGCGGGCCCGCCGCAAGGTGACCGGAACCCGGCTGCATTCGAAAGTCGTTGTCTGCGCGCCATCCTCGATCACGTCGAGTGTCCAGTGTGCGTGACTGCGCGCCGCCGACGGTCTGTCCTGCGGCCCGCCGATCGCACAGGTCACGGACACACCGAAGGCCGCCGACGCCCGTCGTCGAACCTCCTCCGCCTCCGCGGCGAAGGCACGGTCGTCCTCCGATTCCAGCACCAGGAACACTCTGCCGTCCTCGACCAGGCACCCCGAGTCCGTGGCAGTGCCGAACGTGAGTTCCAACAGACCGGCAAGTTGCACCAGAAGTGCCTGCGGCTGTGGCGAATCCACCCTCGCAGCCAGCACCAGGTAGCGAGCGCCGGGCGCAGTGACGACCTCGGGATCGGTCAACAGAGCGCGCACCCGTGGGTTGTCGGCACCGTCCCGATGATGCCGGGCCAGCAACGGAACTGCGGCGGCTGCCGCACGAGTCAACGCCGCCACCGACCGCGGATCGGGTGGGCCGGGGCCGACACCGGACGCGATGCTCCAGATCGAGCCGAGGTAGTCACCGTCCGAGGAAACGGCGATCGCCAGACGCGGCAGCACCCCGGGAATGTCGACCGCATGCACCGTCGAGCTTCGTCGGAAGTCCGGATCGATGTGGTGCACCATGTATTCGGCCGGGACCTGTTTGCCCAGGATGCCGTCGCGTCGCACATCGTCGATCGGCTGTCCAGGAACGGACGAGTACGCCACCACGTAGCCCCGAGGGTCCATCACCGCCACAGCGCCGCCCGCAGCCGTGGCGGTCGCATCCGCCAGAGCCGAGAGGTCCGAGGTCGTCACCGGTTCACCGTACTTCCGCGCGCTGGCCCGCTAACGCGCAATCGTGCGACTATCGCCCCGAAACTCGGCGATCTGCTCGCCCCGGCACGTGATCGACACGTCGTAGATGCCGTTGCGTCCGAACCGGGCGCGCTCGACGGCATCCGCGATCAGCACGTCGCCGGTCTTCGTCGGCCGGAGGTAGCGGATATCGCAGCGTGCCGCCACGGCCGAGTCCTCGTGCGAATTGCATGCCATCGCAAAAGTCGTGTCTGCCAACAGGAAAACGTAACCACCGTGGGTGATGGCGTAACCGTTGACCATGTCCTCGGTCACGACCATCGACATTCTCGCGTGCCCCGGTGACAGCTCGATCAGTTCGATACCGAGCTTGCGCGACGCGGCATCGACCTCGAACATCGCTCGTGCGATCGCCGAATCGGTCATGGCTGCAACACCGATCGCTCGTGCTGGGTGAACATCGTGACGCCGCCGGAGGCGAAGTTACGCAGGTCCTTGCCTGCGGCCTTCATCTCGGGCGAAGCCAATCCGATCTGCAGTGATGCCTCGTCCTCGAAGTACAGGCTGGCGATCGCGTAGTACGGCGGTGATGAGTCGTCGAGTGAGTCGAGAGTGCCCCAGGTGAAATCGATCAGACCGGGCACGGCACGCGCGAGTGGTACGTGCACCTCGGAATAGTGCTGATCGAATGCGGCCGTGTCCTCTGGCAACCCGTAACAGACGGCTACTCGGATACTCATGACGCAGCCTCGGGCTTGGCCACGAGAGTCAACACGTCGTAGGTGGCGACCGGTTCGTCGTTCTGGTTCACAACCACTGCGTCCCAACGCACTTCACCGTAGTCGGCGCTCTGTCTCGGCGTGATCAGCTTCGCGGTCAACGTGACGGTCAGCGAATCCTCGGCCTTGACCGGCGTCAGGAAGCGCAGGCTGTCGACTCCGAAGTTCGCCAGAACAGGGCCCGGTGCCGGGTCGACGAACAGCCCTGCGGCCAGGGAGACCACCAGGTAGCCGTGTGCGACGATGCCGCCGAACAGTGGGTTTGCGGCCGCTGCTTCCGGATCGGTGTGCGCATAGAAGGTGTCGCCGGTGAACTCCGCGAAGTGATCGATATCGGCACGAGTGACCTGCCGCGGCCCACCGACGATGGTGTCGCCGATCTTCAGCTCGCCGAGGTTCTTGCGGAATGGATGGACATCTCCGGTGATGCGCGCGGAGCCCGCCACCCACTTGTTGCCCACGGCCGTCAGTACGTCCGGTGTTCCCTGAACGGCGGTGCGTTGCATGTGATGCAGAACGCCGCGGATGCCACCGAGTTCCTCGCCGCCGCCTGCCCGTCCCGGCCCTCCGTGCACCAGCACGGGAAGGGGCGATCCGTGACCGGTGGATTCCTTGGCGTTCTCGGCGTTGAGCACCAGGATTCGGCCGTGGTACGGCGCGCAGCCCAGGACGATCTCGCGGGCGAGCGCCGAGTCCTTGGTCACCACGGACGCAACCAGTGAACCCTTGCCGCGGGCAACGAGATCGAACAGCTCTGCGGTGTCGTCGTAGCCGATGATGGTGGAGACGGGGCCGAAGGCCTCGATGTCGTGTGGTTCGTTCGCAGCCTTGTCGCCTGCCTTCAGTAGAACCGGTGCCATGAACGCCCCGGCTCTCTGGTCGACCGACTCGGGGTCACCGAAGACCACCGAAGCGGACTTGGTCAGTCCACGAATGGATTTGAGCACCTCGTCGCGTTGCTCGATGCTCGCCAACGCGCCCATCGTGACGCCATCGTCGTTCGGATCACCGACGACGACCTTCTCCAGCTTCGCCGTCAGCGCCTCGATGACCTGCTCCACGGAGTTCTGCGGCACCAGGACGCGTCGGATCGCCGTGCACTTCTGACCCGCCTTGGACGTCATCTCGGTGAAGACGCCTTTGACGAACAGCTCGAACTCCGGGTCGCTCGGTGCCACATCGGAACCCAGGATCGATGCGTTGAGTGAATCCGCCTCCGCAGTGAAATGCACGCCGTCGCCCACCACCGCAGGGTGCGAGCGCAGCATTGCCGCTGTATCGGCCGATCCGGTGAACGCCACCGAGTCCTGGCCCCCGAGATGATCGAGCACATCGCGGGCGCTCCCGCAGATCAGTTGCAGCGAGCCTTCGGGCAACAGTCCCGACTCGATGATCCGGCGGAACACCAACTCGGTCAGATACGCAGTTTGGCTGGCAGGCTTGATGATCGACGGAACTCCGGCGATGAACGCGGGGGCCAGCTTCTCGAGGAAGCCCCACACGGGGAAGTTGAAGGCGTTGATCTGTACGGCGACGCCGCGGCGTGAGGTGTAGATGTGCTGACCGAGGAACGTCCCCTTCTTGCCGAGAGGTTCGATTGCGCCGTCGAGATAGACCGTGTCGTTGGGGAGTTCGCGCCGGGCCTTGCTCGCATAGCTCAACACGGTGCCGAAGCCGCCGTCGATGTCGACGCCGGAATCGCGCGCGGTGGCTCCGGTGTGCCGGGACAGTTGGTAGAACTCCTCTTTGCCTGCCATCAGCGTCAGGCCCACCTGTTTGAGCAGCGCTGCGCGTTCGTGGAACGTCAGTGCGGCAAGCGCCGAACCGCCGACGGTTCTGGCGTAGTCGATCATGCCCGCCACGTCGAGCCCACTGGATGACACCCGGGCGATCTCGCTGCCGTCGACGGCGCTCAGCAGTGGCACTCCGTCGTCGGTCGCGGAGTACCACGTGCCCTGGGCATAGCTCTCCAGAAGTCTGCTCACAACGCCTCCATATCACCGTACGTTCGGTCGGTAATTACCATCGTCGCCGGAGGCCGAGATGTCAAGACTCACTCTTCTAGGTTCGGCGCAGACCGTCGAAGGTCAGCGCAACCACGGCGTCGGCCAATTCCTCGACGGATCCGCCGGTACGCGGGCGATACCACTCGATCAGCGAGTTGACCGTGCCGAAGACCAGCTTGGAGGCCAGTGCCGGATCGACGCCGGGGCGGAGATCGCCTTCCTCGGCTGCAGCCACCACCAGGCCGGTGACGAAGGAATCGAACTCGCGCCTGCGAGCGAGTGCCCGCCGCTCGACGTCGGTGTTGCCCCGCACGCGAAGCAGCAGCGTCACGTAGGGCAGCTCGGCGCACAGGATGTCCACGCTTCGTCGCACCAGGTATTCGAGTCGGTCGATGTATCGCCCGGTCGTGGCCCGATCCTCGGTCGTCACGGCGAACAGCGCATTGAGCGCACGCGAGAGCGCGAGTTCGAGCAGCTCCGACTTGCCGGAGACGTGGTGGTAGATCGAGGACTTGGTGATGCCGAGCCGCTTGGCCAGAACCTCCATGCTGGTGCCGTCGTATCCACGGTCGTTGAAGACCTTGACCGCCACTGCCAAGAGAGAATCCAGGTCGTATCCCGGTCGCCCTGGTTGTCCGGTCTTGCGCGGCGCGCGTGCGGTTGTCATTGCCACATCTTCGCAGTCGACGGCCGAATCCACAGCACCGCGCGCGGCAGGTCTTGCCAAACGACCGAATGTTCGGTTACTAATGACACAACGATACGAAGGAGTCACCAGTGGCCGAAGTATTTCTCGTTGCCGGAGCACGCACCCCGCACGGACGCTACGGCGGAGCCCTGGCGTCAGTACGCCCCGACGATCTCGCCGGGCTCGTCGTCGCCGAAGCCGTCCGGCGAGCAGGTGTTCCCGCCGATCGCATCGACGAGGTGATTCTGGGTGCCGCGAACCAGGCAGGCGAGGACAATCGGGACGTGGCCAGGATGGCCGTCCTGCTCGCGGGACTGCCGAACACGGTGCCCGGCTACACCGTCAACCGCCTGTGCGCGAGCGGACTGACAGCAGTGGCGAACGCTGCCAGCACCATTCGCAGCGGCGAGGCCGAGGTCATCGTCGCCGGCGGCGTCGAATCGATGACCCGAGCGCCCTGGGTCATGGCCAAGCCGGGAACTGCCTGGGCAAAGCCGGGAGAGGTCTTCGATACGGCGCTCGGCTGGCGATTCACCAATCCGAGCTTCGCCTCGCACGACGCAGGGACCGATCCCACGATCACGCTGTCGATGGGCGAAACCGCCGAAGAGGTCGCGTTCAGTGAGGGAATCACCCGAGCGGAATCCGACGCCTTCGCCTTCCGCAGCCAGCAGCGTGCCATCGCCGCTCAGGATGCGGGACGCTTCGCCGACGAGATCGTGCCCGTCAGCACCAAGAACGGCGAGGTCACCGAGGACGAGACTCCGCGACGCGGAACCACACTCGACAAGCTCGGCACCTTGAAGACCGTCTTCCGCAAGGACGGCATCGTCACCGCCGGAACGTCGTCACCGTTCACCGACGGCGCATCGGCGCTGGTGGTGGCCTCGGAGGAAGCCGTGCGCAAGTACGGCCTCGAGGTTCGCGGCCGCATCGTCACCAGCGCGAGCGCCGGCATCGCGCCGCACATCATGGGGCTCGGGCCGGTGCCCTCCACACAGAAGGCGCTCACGCGCGCCGGGTGGTCGGTCGAGGACCTCGGTGCCGTCGAACTCAACGAGGCCTTCGCGGCACAGTCCCTCGGTGTCATCCGCCAGCTGAAACTCGACGAGGACATCGTCAATGCCGACGGCGGTGCCATCGCCCTCGGCCACCCTCTCGGTTCGTCCGGTGCTCGAATTCTGCTGACGCTGCTGGGCCGGATGGAACGTGAGAACGCGTCCCGCGGCCTCGCGACGCTGTGTGTCGGCGTCGGCCAGGGCGTGTCGATGCTGATCGAGGCACCGTGAACACGCTTGTCGTCGAGGAATCGACGGATCGCGTCACCGTGACGTTGGCACGGGAGAAGCAGCGCAATGCCATCGACGCCGAGATGATCGGTGAGCTACACCAGGTGTGCGCGCTCGTCGAGCAGGATCCCAGGATCGTGGTCCTGACCGGGGCGGGAGAGCACTTCGCCGGCGGTGCCGACATCAACCAGTTGCGGGCCCGTACCCGGGAGGACGCACTGCGCGGCATCAACAGAAACCTGTTCGATCGCTTCGCCGCACTGCCCCTGCCCACGATCGCAGCCGTCAGCGGCTACGCCCTCGGCGGCGGAGCCGAACTGTCCTACGCGTGCGATATTCGCATCGCGTCACCCTCGGCGGTGTTCGGCAATCCCGAACCGGGACTGGGCATCATGGCGGCCGCGGGAGCCAGCTACCGGCTGCCGACGCTGGTGGGAGCATCGGTGGCCAAGCAAGTACTGCTCGGTGGCCGAACGCTCGACGCCAACGCAGCTCTGCGCGCGGGTCTGGTGCTCGAGATCGTCGACGAGCCGCTCGCCGCCGCGCATGCCCTCGCGGATCGTATTGCGAGACAGGCCCCCTTGGCGTTGACCCTGACGAAGAAGATTGTCGATGCGCCCGGTTCACACCCCTGGGCCGACGACATCGCCCAGGCCGTGCTGTTCGAGACCGAAGACAAACAACGCCGGATGACGGCATTTCTGGAGAAGAGAAAATGACAGTTCCCTCGAACGCAGGAGTGGAGCCCGCGGAGCGACCCGATCAGGTGGCCGTCGTCGGTGGTGGTCGCATGGGCGCGGGTATCGCGCAGGTCTTCGCGGCCCTCGGTTCCACCGTCGTCATCGCCGAATCGGGCGACCGGCAGGCCGCTCTCGGCCGGGTCTCGACCGGGCGCACGAGCGCGGCAAACTCAGCGAGGACCCCGCTGCGATTCTCGCGCGGGTCTCCACCGTCGCCGGGCCCGCGGAGCTGCCTGCCGAACTGGATCTGATCGTCGAGGCGGTACCCGAGATCCCGTCGCTCAAGGTCGAGGTGCTCGCTCTCGTCGACACGATCGCCGGGCCCGATACCGTCATCGCGTCGAACACGAGCTCGATCTCCATCGCCGAACTCGGTGCAGCACTGAGCGATCCGAGCCGCTTCATCGGCATGCACTTCTTCAACCCGGTACCGGCGTCGACGCTCGTCGAGATCGTGCGCGCCCCGGCCACCTCCGCCGACGTGGTCGAGCGAGTACGGACGTGGGTGTCGCTGCTCGGCAAGAACGAGGTGCTCGTCAACGACTCCCCCGGTTTTGCTACCTCACGCCTCGGAGTCTGCCTCGGTCTCGAAGCCATTCGAATGTTGGAGGAGGGCGTCGCCGACGCCGAATCCATCGACCGAGCCATGGAGCTCGGCTACAAACATCCGATGGGGCCGCTCCGGTCCACCGACCTCGTGGGCTTGGACGTCCGGCTCGCGATCGCCGAACACCTGGCGTCGACCCTCGGCGACAGGTTCACTCCCCCGCAACTGCTGCGAGAGATGGTTGCTCGCGGCGATATCGGACGCAAGTCCGGCCGCGGCTTTCACGATTGGACGAACGCATGACGGTACGGTTCGACATCACCGGCGGCCTTGCGACCATCACCCTCGCGCGCCCCGAGGCTCACAATGCCCTCGACGTCGAGACGAAGCTCGCATTGGCGGAGGCGGTCCAGAGCGCCGCTGCACCGGGTGTGCGCGCGGTACTGATCACCGCAGAGGGCAAGAACTTCTGCGTCGGCCAGGATCTCGGCGAGCACGTCACTGCACTCGAGGCCGACCCGGCCACAGCGATGGATACCGTCGGCGAGCATTACAACCCGGTCATCCGAGGGCTCGCTGCCCTCGAGGTGCCGATCGTTGTCGCCATTCCCGGTGCGTGCGTCGGCGCGGGTCTGGGGATCGCACTCGCCGGAGACATCCGAGTCGCGGGCACCAAGTCCTCCTTCGCGACGGCGTTCACCGGCATCGCCCTGGCCAGCGACTCGGGATTGAGCTACACATTGGTCGAGGCACTGGGATCGAGCCGGGCCGCGGGTCTGATGCTGCTCGGCGATCGGGTTACCGCCGCGCAAGCCCTCGACTGGGGTTTGGTGCACCGCGTCGTCGACGACGCAGACGTGCTCGAGACCGCACACACGCTGGCCGCGTCACTCGCAGCCGGACCGACACAGGCCTACAAGCAGGTCAAGTCGCTGATCGCTCGATCCGGACTGTCCGACGCCTTGGACCGCGAAGCGCAGGCACAGACCGAACTGGGCCAGACGCAGGACCACAAGGCTGCCGTCGACGCGTTCCTGTCCAAAAAGAGAGCCTCCTTCGTCGGCATGTGAGCGGAAGTTCGACCCCTGCTACGAATTTCCGCGCACGTGCGGCGAAGCCGCTCTTGTGCCAGGGGTCACTTCGATGCATACTGGTTACCAACCGATCATTCGGTAATGAAAGTAGGACTTATGACCACGTCAACCACCTTGTCGACCGAGACGCTGCAGGACGAGTTCGACGAGACCGTCGCCCGCGAACAGCGCATCGAGCCGCGAGACTGGATGCCCGAGGGCTACCGCAAGTCGCTCGTTCGCCAGATCGCTCAGCACGCGCACTCCGAGATCATCGGCATGCAACCCGAGGGCAACTGGCTCACCCGTGCACCGTCGTTGCGACGCAAGGCGATCCTGATGGCCAAGGTGCAGGACGAAGCCGGTCACGGCCTCTACCTCTACTCTGCCGCGGAGACACTCGGAGCAGACCGTGCCGACCTGACGGTCAAACTCATCGAGGGCAAGCAGAAGTACTCCTCGATCTTCAACTACCCCACCCTGACGTACGCCGATGTCGGCACCATCGGCTGGCTGGTCGACGGTGCGGCGATCTGCAATCAAGTTCCCTTGTGCCGCAGCAGCTTCGGCCCGTATGCGCGCGCGATGATCCGCGTCTGCAAAGAAGAGTCGTTCCACCAGCGCCAAGGATACGAACTGCTGGCGACCATGATGCGCGGCACCGACGAACAACGTGCCATGGTTCAGGAATCGGTGAACCGGTGGTGGTGGCCGGCTCTGATGATGTTCGGCCCGCCGGACGACGAGTCACCCAACACCGAGCAGTCCATGAAGTGGGGCATCAAGCGGCACACCAACGACGAACTGCGCCAACGCTTCGTCGACATGTCCATCCCGCAGGCGAAGGCGCTGGGCGTCACCTTTCCCGACCCGGACCTGAAGTGGAACGAAGAACGCAAGGCGCATGATTTCGGCGAGCCCGACTGGTCCGAGTTCATGCAGGTGATCAAGGGTAACGGTGCCGCCAACGTCGAACGCATCGCGAACCGTCGAGCAGCCCACGACGGCGGAGCATGGGTCCGCGAGGCCGCGACCGCATTCGCCGCCCGTCAGCAAACACAGAGGAACGCAGCATCATGAGGAGCCAAGAAAAGTACCCGAGCACCGCCGAAGGCGGCCACGGCGCAGTCCCCACCGAGAACGTCCCGGTCGAGCCGAAAAGGGAAGCAGTCAAAGCAGATTGGCCCTTGTACGAGGTATTTCTCAGGGGCAAGCGCGGCCTGAACCATGTACACGTCGGCTCACTCCACGCAGCCGACGACCACATGGCACTGCGGCACGCGCGCGACGTCTACACCCGTCGCAACGAAGGCGTCAGCATCTGGGTCGTCCCGTCCAACACGATCGTCGCATCGTCGCCGTCGGAAAAGGATCCGTTCTTCGCGCCGAGCGGCGACAAGGTCTATCGCCACCCGACGTTCTACGAGATCCCCGACAACGTCCCCCACATGTAAGACCCACTTCCCAGAGGACAAGCACTGATGACTGATCACGACAACGCTTACGAAGGCCTCGTCGACGAGGATTCGCACGGGCAGTGGGCATTCGGGACGAGTTTCGACGACCCGCTCGCAGGTGTGGACACCACCGTCCCCGATGACGTCGACCTCGAAGCCCTTGCCGCGTACTGCCTCATGCTGGGCGACGATGCGCTGATCAGCTCGCAGCGCTTGGCCGAGTGGAGCACGCGCGCGCCGGAACTCGAAGAGGAAGTGGCTCTGGCCAACGTCGGCCTCGACCTGCTCGGGCAGGCACGGCTGCTGCTGGCGCGTGCCGCTGCTGCGGATCGCACGACCGTGCCGTTCGTCTCGGATACCTCGCCCGCACCGTCGGAGGACGCGCTGGCGTTCTTCCGAGACGAGGCAGACTTCCGCAACGTACGGCTCACCGAGCTCGACAACGGCGACTTCGCGAAATCGCAGGTTCGCCTGCTGGTGTTCTCGACGTGGCGTCTGGCCGTGTTCGCTCGTCTGACCGAGTCCCGCGATCCCGTTCTCGCCGCAGTTGCGAACAAGGGTGTCAAAGAGCTGACCTACCACCGTGACTACGCGGCCCGTTGGGTCGTCACCCTCGGTTGCGGCACCGACGAATCGAAGCGACGTGTCCGTGAGGCCGTGTCGCGGATCTGGCCGTACATCGGCGAGCTGTTCCTCCCCACGGACGAGGAGATCGCACTCGCGAAGGTCGGTGTCGCCGTCGATCCGCGCGAAGTCCGCGAAGAATTCGATTCCGTTCTGGCACAGGTATTACACGCCGCAGAACTCGAAGCACCCGAGGGCAGGTCGGTCGGCACGATCGGCGGCCGCGGTGGACGACGCGGCATCCACACCGAAGCATTCGGACCACTGATCGCCGAGATGCAGGTCGTGGCCAGGGCGCATCCGGAGGGAGTCTGGTGACCACACTGCAACGAACGGCACGAGAGATCGCCGCCACCGTGCTCGATCCCGAGATGCCGCTGCTCACCCTCGACGATCTCGGCGTGCTGCGTGACGTCGAAGTCCGCGAGGACGGAAGCGTGCTCGTCACCATCACCCCGACGTACTCGGGTTGCCCGGCGATGGCCACGATGCGCGACGACATCGAGCACAAGCTCATCGACCACGGCTACCCGGACGTCGAGATCGTCACCAGCCTGTCTCCCCCGTGGAGCACCGACTGGATTTCCGAAGACGGCCTACGCAAGCTCCGCGAGACCGGCTATTCCACCCCTGGTCCGGCGCCGTCCCGCGCGTCCGGGCCGGTTCCCCTCACCCTCACCGTCAAGCCGCGGCAGCTCACCTGCCCGCTGTGCGGTTCCACCGATACCCGTCTGACATCCGAATTCGGCGCGACGCTGTGCAAGGCCCAATACCGGTGCGACGATTGCCTCGAGCCCTTCGACCACGTGAAGGAAATCTGATGACCGTCACTGCCGAGCCCGCGCAGAAAAAACTGCGGAACAAGCCCTTTCACACGCTGACGGTCGCAGACGTCGAGTCGCTGTGTGACGACGCCGTGGCCGTCACCTTCGAGGTGCCCGAGGAACTGCGCGCGGAGTTCGACTTCAAGCCCGGCCAATCGCTGATGCTCAGCCGCACCGTCGACGGCGTCGAGCACCGTCGCTCCTACTCCATCTGCGCACCGGTCGGCACGCGCCCTCGTGTGGGTGTCCGGGAAGTATCCGGCGGATTGTTCTCGTCCTGGCTGGTCCACGACGTCAAGGCCGGTGACCGTATCGACGTGCAGGGCCCGACCGGCTCGTTTCACGCCGATCCCACCGAGGCAGGCAGGCACGTCCTGATCGCCGCGGGCTCGGGCATCACCCCGATGCTGTCGATCGCGGCCTCGGTCCTCGCCAACCCGGACGCCGAAGTTGTTCTGCTCTATGGAAATCGGCGGACTCGAACGGTGATGTTCGCCGAGGAGATCGCCGATCTGAAGGACCGATACGGCAGCAGATTGGACGTCATCCATGTGCTGTCCAGGGAGCCTCGCGAGGTCGAACTGTTCAGCGGCAGACTCGACGCCGAACGACTACGCGAGATTCTCGACACCGTCGTCGCGACCCCGGACATCGATCATTTCTGGCTGTGCGGCCCGTTCGGAATGGTCACCGATGCCCAGCAGGTTCTCGGGGACCTGGGCGTGGACAAGGCCAGCATCCACGCGGAGCTGTTCTACGTCGACGACGTACCCCCGCCTCAGGAGAAGCACCGTGAGCCGGGTATCACCGGCCCGAGCAGTGAGGTCACGATCATCCTCGACGGCCGCGAGGTGAAAGGTGCACTACCTCAGGACGAGTCGATCCTCGATTCGGCCGAACAGCTGCGCTCGGATCTGCCGTTCGCATGCAAGGGCGGAGTGTGTGGCACGTGCCGGGCGAAGGTCACCTCCGGCGAGGCCGACATGCGTCGCAATTACGCGCTCGAAGCAAACGAAGTCGACGCCGGCTTCGTGCTCACCTGCCAGACCTTCCCCGTCAGCGACACCGTCACCGTCGACTTCGACGCCTGAGAGATACGAGAGAGCAATCATGACCAGTGTGCTGTCCGCCCCCACAGACACCCCCGACATCGAGTTCGCGTCCCGAGATCGGATCTCCACTCTCCAGTTGCAACGACTGCAGTGGTCTCTGCAGCACGCCTACGACAACGTCGCGCACTACAAGAAGGCCTTCGACGCTGCCGGGGTACATCCGACCGATCTGAAGGACCTGTCGGATCTCGCGAAGTTCCCGTTCACCGCCAAGGCCGATCTGCGCGAGAACTATCCGTTCGGCATGGTCGCAGTTCCGCAGAACCAGGTCTCGCGCATTCACGCGTCCTCGGGCACGACCGGTCGTCCCACCGTCGTCGGCTACACCGCGAACGACATCGGCAATTGGGCGGACCTCGTCGCGCGCAGCCTTCGCGCAGCCGGCGTCAAGCCATCGGACAAGGTGCACGTGGCCTACGGATACGGACTGTTCACCGGCGGACTCGGGGCGCATTACGGCGCGGAACGTCTCGGATGCACGGTCATCCCCATGTCGGGCGGCATGACCGATCGGCAGATCCAGCTGATCGAGGACTTCGAGCCCGACGCCATCATGGTCACTCCGTCCTACATGCTCACGATCGTCGACGCGATGGTCGCCAAGGGCATCGATCCGGCGAAGACCTCACTGCGCACCGGTGTCTTCGGCGCGGAGCCGTGGACCGAGGAGATGCGCAAGGAGATCGAGAAGACCCTCGACATGGACGCCGTCGACATCTACGGCCTGTCCGAGGTGATGGGACCAGGTGTGGCGATGGAATGCGTCGAAACCAAGGACGGGCTCCACATTTGGGAGGATCATTTCTACCCGGAGGTCATCGACCCGGTGACCGGCGAAGTGCTGCCCGATGGTGAGGAGGGTGAGTTGGTGTTCACGTCCCTGTCCAAAGAGGCGATGCCGATCATCCGCTACCGCACCCGCGATCTGACCCGGCTGCTGCCAGGAACCGCCCGCACGATGCGTCGGATGCAGAAGGTCACCGGCCGCACCGACGACATGATCATTCTGCGCGGCGTCAACCTCTTCCCGACGCAGATCGAGGAGCTGATTCTGACCGTCCCCGCTCTGGCACCGCAGTTCCAGTGTGTGCTCGAACGTGCCGGGCGCATGGACTCGATGACGGTCCTGGTCGAAGCCCGCCCCGAGGCGTCACTCGACAGCCATGCACCAGCAGCGGCGACGCTGAAGAAGCTGGTCAAGGATCGCATCGGCGTGTCCGTTGCGGTCGATGTCCTCGCACCGGCTGCGCTGGAGCGTTCCATCGGCAAAGCCCGCAGGCTGATCGACAACCGCCCAGCCGTATGACATGAGCCCGGTGGCACAGAGTTTCGAGCAATGGCGCGAGAACGTCTCGATGGCGTTCGTGCCACTCGACGCTGTGTCCACCGGGCCGTCGTCGTTCGAAGGCACGCTGGTGTCCTCGACGCTGGGGACCCTGCAGCTCAGTGAGGTGACCGGCCGAGAGGTCGACGTCAGGCGCACCCGCGCGACCATCCGGCGATCCGACCCCGGACTGATCAAGGTGGGCCTACAGCTCACGGGCTCCGGCACGCTCGTACAGAACGATCGTGAGGCCGTGTTGAATCCGGGCGACTTCGCCGTGTACGACACGAGCGCACCGTACGAACTGCATTTCTCCGGCGATTTCGAGATGTTCGTCGTGATGTTCCCGCGTCGAGAACTGCGCATCGACGCCCGCGAGTTGACGACCGTGGCGGCGCGGCGCATCGAAGGTGCCCAGGGAGTGGGCGCGTTGGTCTCGCCGTTTCTGCACACCCTGCGCCGTAACGCTCTCGACGGCACTCTGCCCACCACGCCGATGCTCGAGCACGCTGTACTCGACCTCCTCGGTGCCGCGCTCGACGACGCAGCGCCGCACGAGGCTCGAGGCTCGACCCTGCTGATCGAGGCCAAGGCCCTCGTCGAGTCGCACCTGTCCGATCCCTCACTGTCCACGGCGTCTCTCGCTGCGCGCCTGCATATTTCGACGCGCTACCTGCAGAAACTCTTCGAGTCCGACGGTCGCACGGTAGCGGGCTGGATCAGATCCAGGCGATTGGATCGATGCCACCGCGATCTGCGGGACCCCCGCTTCGCCGGCGACAGCATCGGAACCATCTGTGCGCGTCACGGTTTGATCGATTCCTCGAACTTCTCGAAACTGTTCAAGGAGGCGTACGGTGTGCCTCCTCGCGAGTACCGGGCCGGGTGACGGCGGGGACCGCGTACCCCGCCGCCACACCTGTTCGGGCTAGCGTCCCAGGATCAGATCGGAGGCCCGCTCCCCGACCATGATGGACGGTGCGTTGGTGTTTCCCGAGGGCACGGTGGGCATGATCGACGCGTCCGCGACCCGCAGCCCGGCGACGCCGCGTACCCGAAGATCAGCTCCCACAACAGCATCGGCATCCGAGTCCGCCCCCATCTTGCAGGTACCGACCTGGTGGTGATACGTACCGGCGGTCTGCCGAACGTAGGCCCGCAGATCGTCGCGAGTGCGAGCGCTCGGTCCCGGGACCACCTCGGACTTACGCCACGGCGCGAACGCGTCGGAGGCACCGATCTCGCGGCAGATCTCCACGGCGTCGACCATCGCTTCGAGATCGTACGGATCGGCCAGGATGTTCGGGTCCGCCAGCGGTAGCTCGCTCGGGTCCGAGGACGCCAACCGGAGCGTGCCGCGCGAGCGCGGAGCGACGATGCCGGGCGCGATCGTGTAGCCGTTCTCGGGCACCGGGTACCCGTCGGCCGGGTACGGGATGTGCATGAACAGTGGCTGCAGATCGGGGGCTGCGCCGGCCCAGCCGGTGCTGCGGGCGTACAGCTGTGCCTCGAGCAGATTGTTCGTCCCCGCGGGGAGGGGTTCGATCGACTCGTAGATATTGCTGAGCAGCAAGTGGTCGTGCAGATTCTCGCCCACACCTGGCAGGTCGACGACCGTGTCGATTCCGAGTTCAGCCAGGTGCGCCGCTGGCCCGATTCCACTGAGCAGCAATGCCTTCGGAGATCCGAGGGCACCGCCGCACAGAATCACTTCGTGATCGGCGAACGCCCGCTCGAGCACCGAAACGCAGCTGTATTCGATTCCGACCGCGCGTCCGTTCTCGAGCACCACCCGATGCACGAGAGCTCCGGTGGTGACGGTCAGATCGGGGTTGTCCGACACCGGCCCGACGAAGCTCTTCCAGGCACTCATCCGCTCACCGTCGCGGGTGGTGGTGTGGTTGTAGCCTGCACCGACCATCTCGTCGGCATTGAAGTCGTCGATCAGCTTGTGGCCGCGCTCGACGGCCGCATCGACGAAGGCCGCTGCCAGCGGGTGCGGGGTGCCCATGATCGACACCGGCAGCGGCCCGTCGCCGCCGTGGAACTCGTTGGCACCGAGCTCATGGGACTCCGAACGCTTGAACAGCGGCAGGACGTTATCCCAGGCCCATCCGAGATCACCGGTCGCGGACGCCCAGCCGTCGTAATCGCTGGAATGTCCTCGCACGTAGATCATTCCGTTGAGGGACGAGCTGCCTCCGAGTACGCGCCCGCGGGGCCAGAAGATCCGGCGATCGTTGGCATGCTTCTGCGCAGTGGTGAACAATCCCCAGTCCTGCGGCCCGCCCAGCAGTGTCGGCCAGCCCTGAGGTGAGTGAATCGCCGGGTCGGTATCGACGGGACCTGCCTCGAGGACATGGACGGTGTGCCCGGCATCGAGCAGCCGCCGCGTGATGACGCTTCCCGCTGAGCCTGCTCCCACTACGACGTAGTCAGTCGACATGCGCTACCTCTTTCTGTTGTGACCGTTGCCACAACAGTGACCGAATCGGTGGGCACAAACATGTCGCTGCGCGCACACATTCTGGGTCAGATGCGCCCTCGCTCAGTGGCCGAGCCCGGTGGCGGCGCGGAAGACCTCAACACCCCCGACCACGGTCGGCGGCCAGAATCATGCCGTCGGCAATTGCGAGAGCACTTGCGATCGTGAAGTCCGGGTCCACGACGAACACGGTGCCGTTGCGATAGACGATGTCGGCTGTAGTCATTGTTGTCTCCTGGGTAGTGACTTCAGAATACGGCGGGCGCCATCCCGATGATCATGAGAAGGGAACCGGCCGTGGCCCGGCGTCCCGAGCGGCTTCGGTGAAACATGCTGAGAGTCAGACCGATCCATGCGACCAGCAGAACCGGTACGACGAGCCCCGGGTCGAGACCTACCCCGTGGCGATGCACCGCATTCGCGGCACCTGCCTCGGCTGCCGAATGGGTATGGATCGAGGGCACGAGCAACAGCAGGACGGCCATGCAGGTCAGGTCGACGACGCACGGACCGGACCGACGCGGCGGAGACCGCAGCGAATTCTCGCCGGTCACATACAGAGCCGCGACGACGAGCGCGACACTCGCCGGAATCGCGAAGGCCGCATCCATGCCGAATACCACCATGGCGGCCATGACGATGGCCATGCACAGGTGAGCCCACCGAACCCGCCCACCGTGGTCGCGACGTCCGAGCAGTGGCAGGACAGCACCCACTGCACCGAGCGCCATCAGTACCGTCATGACCACCGGTATCAGCCCGTCGGCTCGAGATCGCGGCGGCTGTCGACGGTTCTGCGTCCGGTCACCTTCGCTATTGCGGTACCTCCGGCGAAGAACGCCACGACAACGATCAACAGCAGGGCGGCGAGCACTCCGGAACCGCCGATGAGCAGCGTGAAGTTGTCCAGCACGAGGGCGAGGACCGCCACCAGTCCGACGGTTCCCAGCGCCGGGGCAACCACGGTGTGCCAGGTGCGCTTGTCCACGTTCGATCGACGGAAGAACGCGATGATCGCACCGCCGGTCAGGATCATCAGAACCAGGATGCTCACGGTGGCCAGTCCGGACATCCAGGTGAACAGCTGCAACACCGGGTCCGCTCCTGCTACTGCGAAGATCACGAGAACCACTGCTGCCGAGACGGTCTGGAACAGCGATCCCATGTGCGGGGAGCCGTGCCTGGAGTGGGTTCGCGCCAACATCGACGGGGCGACGCCTTTGCGGGCGAGTGCGAACACGTACCGACCGATTGCGTTGTGGAACGCGAGCAGGGCGGCGAACAGACTGGTGACCAACATGATTTCCATGATGTCCGCCGACATCGGGCCCAAGTACTGGGCGGCAGCGGCAAAGGTCAATCCCGCTGTGTCGTCGGCGGCCGCCTGCGCGACGGAGGCGCTGCCGAAGGCGAGCACCACGGCCCAGCTCGACACCGCGTACACCAGCCCGATGGTCACGACTGCGGCGTATGTTGCGATCGGCACGGTTCGCGTGGGGTTGCGCGCTTCCTCACCGTAGATCGCAGTGGCTTCGAATCCGATGAACGATGCGATGGCGAACATCAGGGCTATTCCGGGTGATCCGCTGAAGAAGGCCGAGGGAGTGAACGATTCGACGTCGATACCGGCAGCGCCGCCCTTGGCGAACACCGCGATCGACAGGATCACGATGATGCCGATCTCGAGCACCAGCAGCACGCCGAGCACCTTGGCACCGAGATCGATGCTGCGGTAGCCGAGCAGCGCCACGATCGCGACGAGGCCGAGCGCCCACAGCCACCACGGCAGATCGGGCCCACCGTATTTCACGACCAGGCTGTCGACGGTCGATGCGGCGAGGCCGTAGATGCCGGCCTGAATGGCGGTGTAGGTCAACAGTGCCAGACCCGCGGCACCGAGGCCCATCGTTGTGCCCAGCCCTTTCTCCACGTAGGCGTAGAACGCGCCGGTGTCGACCATGTGGCGGCTCATGGCCGCGTAGCCCACGCTGAAGATCAGCAGGACGATGGCCGCGACGATGTAGGCGAGCGGAGCGCCCGCTCCGTTGCCGGTCGCGATCATGACCGGCAGGGCTCCGCCGATGGCGGTCAGCGGCGCCGCAGCGGCGATGACCAGAAACACGATGCCGACGACTCCGATGGATCCACGTAGAGCACCGGCCTTTGCCTTCGATCGGTCAGCGGACATCGGTCTCACCGCTCTCGCAGCTCGAGGAGGCGCAGTGGGTCGACGTCGTCCTGGGTACATCGAGGGTCGGGTTGCGGTCGAAGAATCCTGCAGGCTTGAGCTTGAATCCGGTGTAGTCCACCGGCATTATCGGCCAGTCCTCCGGTCGAGGGAAGTGGGTGAGCCCGAAAGTGTGCCAGAGCACGATGTCCTCGTCGACGAGGCTGCGGTCCGAGGCGACGAATGCCGGCAGCCCGGCTCCGCCATGATGCTGATTCACGAAATCGCCTGCGGCATAGCGTTCGTTCCGGTCGAACTGCGTCACCCAGAGATGCTTGGTGGCGAACGTTGCTCGGCGGGCGATCGACGAGTTGTCGTCCGCCAACAGCAGCGGCTGACCTTCGGGGTGCAGCGTGTATCCGACGGGATTTCCGAGCCGACTCATCGAGGTCGGGTTGGTGACGTGCCAGACGCGGCCGACCGTACCGTCCGCGACACGCTGCGCCTCGGATTCGGTGGTGAGCGGGGTGTGTTGCAGCGCAAAGGCATTGCCGTGCAGATTGTCCGGCCCCATCGGCACTCGGCGGGTCTCGATCTCCTCGACCGAGTTGCCGCGGCCGTCGAGCATCATGTCCAGTCGTGCACTGAACAGATGTTGGTGGCACGGAGCCCCGAGGCCGGGGGCGATCTCCGTCGCGTAGGGGTAGTCGCCGCCAGGATGTCCCGAGGTGAAGACGATTCCTGTTGCCTTGACCTCGAATTCGATGGTGCCGTCGAGGTACAGGTACCAGAAGAAGCCGTAATCGTAGTTGCCGATGGTGGTGAAGAAGGAGATCACGAGGCGACGCTGGCGTCGGGTCTCGGACGAGCCCGACCACAGGTCCGTGTGCTTCCACAGCACTCCGAAGTCCTCTTCGTGCATGCACACGGCGTTGCGCAGAGTTTTCGGGTTGCCGAATTCGTCGGCGATCACGGCGTCGAAATAGGTGATGTCTCCGACGCAGTCGCATCCGAGTTCGAGTGCATTGGCGTACCGTCCCACCAGATATTCACCGGTGTCGAAGTAGTTCTGCCAGGACCGTACCGGTGACGGGTCTCCGTAGGGGACCACCATTTCGGCGATCGAGGCGCGGTGGATGATCGGCCGAGTCCTACCGTTGTCCTCGAACCCGATCTGGTGCAACACCAGGCCCTCACGCACATCGAAACCGACTCGGAACGACCATTTCTCCCAGTCGACGTGATTGCCTCGAACGGTGAAGCTCGGTCCGTCGGGTTGGGTGATCTCGATTGCCTTCTGTGTGGTGCGCAGCGGACCGGTGACGGACAAATCGTCGAAGTTGCCCGACTCTTCCGGGATGGGAACCACCCCCAGGTCCACCACCTTGTCCACCGTTCGGTTCATCACGTCCACGAAGGCGACCAGCCCGTCGATGGGATGGGCCCACGCGTGATCGGTCGGGTAGTCCTGCCGAAAGGCCAGGCCGCGCAGGATGCGTCGGCCGTGCTCACCCGGGTAGTCGAACACGCCTGCCGACAGGGGTGCCACGCGAACATCGGCCACGTCCAGTCCGCGGGCGGCCAAGGCGGCGAGCCAGTCCGGGTCGGTGGAGAGCACATTTTCGACGAGCTCGAATTCCTCGTCCAGCACCGGCATCTGGCCGTCACGGACCGCGTCGAGGCGGGTGGAGCCGATCACCTGACGGTCGTCGATGGACACTCGCAGGTCGACGGCATCGGGTGTCGAGATGTCGTGCAGCAGTACTCGGAACGTACGTCGGGTGCTCGGTTCGGCGACGTACAGCTCGGCCTTGTCCGGTTCTTCCAGTCCGACGTAGACGAATCTGGTTGTGGTGGTGACGAGTCCGGCGGCGTCGACGATCTCGCGAACCTGAGCGATCTCGTCTTCGGTGGGCAGCGACAAGGCGTGGTCGATTGCGTGGGGCGTGAGGGTTGGCATGGGCGTTCCTCGGATCGGGTGTTGGTTCTACGAATGTTGAATAACGAAGGCATGCGGGAGGCGGGCAACCCCCGGGCCTTCGGGTGGGCTACAGCTGAGCGATGAACCTGTCGAGCATCTCGAACTGCCGGTCGGCAGTGGTGTCGTCGGGGGTGAGCACGCCGAGAATCTGCATGCCCATCATCATGTTGAGCAACATTTCGACGGCAAGATCGACATCGAAATCGCCGGCATCGCCTTCCGCGCGAGCCTGCTCGAGAAACTCCGCCATCCTGGTGCGCCACGACACCAGGGATCGATGGTTGGTGTCGTCCATGTGCTCGTCGTACATCGCGCGCTGCCAGAGTGAGACTGCGATTTTCGCCTCGAGCAGAGTCTCCTCGGTCGTCGGCATCACTTCTCGGCAGAAGATCCGGAGAGCATCCAATCCCGTTGCCTCACCGAGCGCCTCCTCGATTCTTCGATTCGTTGCCTCGAAGACGTGCTCGAATGCCGTTCGGAGAATCTCGTCCTTGCCGGCGAAGTAGTGGCTCAGCGCGCCGTTGGTGTATCCCGCCTCGGTGGCGATGTCCCGCATGTTCGCGGCATCGATCCCCTTGGCGGCGATCAAGCGCCAGGTTGCCGCAGTGATTGCGCGGCGGCGTTCATCGTGATCCACGAGCTTCGGCACAGCCCTACGGTAGCGGCTGCTGCTCGGACCTAGGGTTCAGGCATCGTCATCATCGCCTTCCGATTCGTTCGGACGTTCTTCTACGTCCGTTGAACTAAATCTTGCGACCTGCTCGTTACCGATCGCGTGCCCGCCGGTAAACACCGTGTAACCCGGCGCTAGAGGACGACGGTGACGACCTTCTCCTCGGTGTTGGCCTCGATTCCGGCCCACCCGAGTTCGCGACCGGTGCCACTGGACTTCATCCCGCCCCACGGGAGTGCGGGATCGATTGCCGCCCACCCGTTCACCCATACGGCACCGGAGCGCACCCGAGCTGCGAGGGTATGCGCCCGCGAAACATCACGGGTCCAGATGCTCGCGGCCAACCCGTAGACGGTGTCGTTCGCGATGGCGATCGCTTCGTCTGCCGTATCGAAGGCAATGACGGTGCCGACAGGTCCGAATATCTCTTCCTGGGCGATCTTCATGCCGTTGTCGGCATCGGCGAAGATCGTCGGCTCGACGAAGTAGCCTGCCCCGTCCGGTCGGCCGCCCCCGGCTGCCACTCGCGCCCCGCCATCGCGTCCGGCCTGGATGTACCCCAGAACACTGTCTCGCTGCGTGGCATTGACCAGTGCGCCCATCGTCGTCGACGGATCGAACGGATCTCCCAGAACCTGCGCCGACGCCGCGGCGGCCAAACCGTCGACCACCTGCGAGTACAGCGAGCGGTGCACCAACACTCGGGTGCCTGCCGCACAGACCTGGCCCTGGTTGAAGAACAGGCCCATCGCGGTTCCGTTGATCGCCGCCTCGAGGTCCGCGTCCTCGAGAATGATCTGTGGAGACTTGCCGCCGAGCTCGAGCGTGGTTCGCTTGAACGTGTCGGCAGCCTTCTTGGCGATCATCCGGCCGACCCGGGGGCTGCCGGTGAAGCTGATCTTGTCGACGTCGGGATGGCCGACCAACGCATCACCGGTCACCTCACCCAGCCCAGGAAGGACGTTGACGACTCCGTCGGGCACACCTGCCTCGCCGATCAGTCGCGCGAGATGCAGGATGGACAGCGGCGCGTCCTCCGGCGGCTTGACGACCACGGTGTTGCCGGCGGCCAGCGCAGGCGCGAGCTTCCATGCCGCAATCATCAGCGGGGTGTTCCAGGGAACGATCATGCCGATCACGCCGACGGGTTCACGAACGGTGTAGGAATGCGTCGCCTGACCGAAGTATCCCGCGGTGGGGATGGAGCTTCCGGTGATCTTGTCGGCCCACCCTGCGAAGTGCCGGAAAGTGGCTGCAGCATTGGGGATATCGAGCATCGACGGCTGCCCCACCGGCTTGCCGATGTCGAGAGCCTCCAGCCGAGCGAGAAGGTCGCCGTCTCGCTCGATCAGATCGGCCACTCGGTTCAGTAACTGTCCACGGACCGCTCCCGGCGTTGCACCCCACTGACCGCCGAGTTGAGCACGGGCTGCACGCACCGCCTCGTCCACGTCCGAAGCCGTCGCTGCAGCGATCTCCGCCAGGGGCTGTTCGGTGGTGGGGTTGATATCGGTGAAGGTGCCTCGGTCGGATGCGGCGCGCCAGTGTCCCGCGATGTAGAGCTCGGTGGCGGTGTCGGTCGGCAGCGATGCCGAAACGGATTCCTCGATTGCAGTCATATAACTCGTGCTCCTTCTCGGGTGCCGTGACCGGCACCTCTGGCATGTCTGCTCAAGACTGCGCTCTGCCGAACATGCCCGTCTTGTGTGATCGCGCACACATTCTGACGTAGATGCGCACTACCGCTGCACGCGTCACGCACAGGAGCCGAGGGGTTCCCGGCCGGTGCCGACAGGCGCAGAATGGAACGGTGAACATGACACCGCTGCAACTGCGCGCAGAGTTCGCCGTTCGCCTCTCCACGTTGTACGGGCAGGAAGTGCCCGCCTACACCACGCTGCTGGACGTCACGGCGTCGATCAATGCCGAGACGATGCGAGCGACCGGAGCCGATGCCGAACGCTTCGGTTCGATCGAACGCGTCACCGCTGAGCGCCACGGCGCGATTCGTGTCGGAAACGCGCGCGAGATGTCGCAGGTGGCAACGATTTTCGGTGCAATGGGTATGTACCCGGTGGGGTTCTACGATCTGCGCGATGCAGCGTCGAGTTCGATTCCGGTGGTGTCCACCGCGTTTCGTCCTCTCGACCAGGACGAGCTCGCGATCAATCCCTTTCGAGTCTTCACCTCGATGCTGGTGGCGTCCGACCGGCGCTTCTTCGACGAGGATCTCGGTGCCCGGCTCACCGAGTTCCTCGAACGCAGAACACTGTTCCCTCCCCTGCTACTGGACCTGGCCGCGCAGGCGGAGCGTGAGGGCGGACTCGGTGCGGAGGACGCCACGACTTTTCTCGACCTGGCCACCTCGTCGTTCGCACTGTCCGGCGACCCCATCGACAAGGCGTGGTACCGCGAACTCGAGTCGGTCTCTGCCGTCGCCGCCGATATCGGCGGTGTCGGCTCCACGCACATCAATCATTTGACACCTCGGGTCCTCGACATCGACCTGCTGCATCGCCGGATGGAAGAGCGCGGGGTGGCGATGATCGACACCATTCAGGGCCCGCCGCGCACCTCGGGGGCGGGATTGCTTCTGCGCCAGACGTCGTTTCGAGCATTGAACGAACAGCGGATGTTCGTCGACGCGGACGGTCGCCTCGAATCGGGCCATCTGCGGGTCCGGTTCGGCGAGGTCGAAGCGCGAGGCGCGGCCGCTACCGTGCTCGGCCGCAGTCGCTACGACGCTTACCTGGAACGGGTGGGCGACCGGACACCGGATGGTCGGAGTCAGCTGTGGAGCTCACTCGCGCCCGAGAACGAGGCCGACTGGCTCACCGAAGACCTTGCCTACTTCAGCTTTCGTCCCACCGGACTCGCGCCGTCATCCGCCGATCGCGCATTCGGACTGGTCGAGCTGGTCGAATCGGGAGTCGTCGCCGCCGATCCGATCGTGTACGAGGACTTCCTGCCCAAGTCTGCTGCCGGGATCTTTCGATCCAATCTCGAATCCGACGGCACCCGCAACTCCGAGAACGCAGCCACCTCCTTCGACGCCGACGCGATGGCTGGTGTGCTGGGCCGAACGCTGCACGATCCGTACACGATCTACGGGCGAATTCGACAGGACTCGGTGACGCAGCTGGAGAAGCAGCTCGGCCTCGCCGCACCGCTGGCCTGCCCGTGGAACGGCTGACCAGTTGCTCAGAGACCGAGCGATCCTGCCAGGGTCGGCCAACTCTTGGGCAGCTGCTCCACCCAGTACGGCCACGAATGGGTTCCGGTCCGGGTGAAGTCGAAGGTCGCCGGAATGTTCAGCTGGCCGAGCCGTTCGGCCAGGCGGTGGGTGCAGTAGTTCGCGCCGACCTCGATGAGACCTCCGACTACGACGATGTCCAGAGCCGCTGCGCTGTCGAAACTCTCGTGTGGACCCGGAGCACCCGTCCCCACCGACACGTACACCGCGGTGCCGCGGAGACGTTCGGCATTGACCACCGAATCGTGTGCGACCCAGTCCGGATCGAGCGGCCCGCCCCACATGTTGTCGGCGTTTCCGCCGAAGGCGGCGATGATCGATCGGATATTCGCCTGGCCCATCGGGTCCGAGGATGAGAAGCACCCGCTGTACGACGCCACGCCGGAGTACAGATCCGGGTGACGTACGGCCAACATCATGGCCGACTGCGCGCCCATCGACAGTCCGGCGATCGCGTTGCGTCCGTTGCCGTCGAACGTTGCGTCGATCAGCGGTGGGAGTTCCTGGGTCAAGAACGTCTCCCACTTGTATCTGCCGAGCGTCGGATCGTCGCGCTGCCAATCGGTGTAGAAACTGCCGGGACCTGCCAGCGGCAGCACTACGTTGACGTTCTTGTCGGCGAAGAACTCGGCCGCCCCGCCTTTACGCAGCCACATGCTGTTGTGCGGGTCCTCTTCGCCGATGCCGCTGAGCATGTACAACGTCGGACGCGACCCGGTGTCGACCGCCGGTGTCAGTACCTGCACCTGGACGATCCCGCCCATGGCAGGCGAGTCCACGCTCACGGTGCGCAGGGTGTCGGACGCGATCGCGGTATCGACGATGCGCGCGGCAGCCTCGACAGGATCGGCAGAGGCCACGCCGATCGATGTCGTGGACATCGACAGCACCGCGGCGACGACGAACGGAATGAAGATACGTCGACGACGCATGAGGATCCTCTCGGACTTTGTCACTGAAAACAGCCGATCGACACGGAGCATCGCACACCTTCGGACGGGATAGAACGTCAGAAGCGAAGTTCACCGAAGTAGACCGACCGGAACTCTGCGACATTGCCGGAATCGAGCATTTGCCTTGTTTTACAGCACTTTTCGAGACTCGGTGACGCATCCACCCACTCTCTTAGCCCACTAACCATTCGTGCACTAACTGAATCTGATAGCCTGTTCGTCATGTCCGATGTCGACGATCCACTCGCCCTCGATCGGCAGGTCTGCTTTGCACTCGCTGTCGCCAACCGCGCGGTCCTGGCGGTGTATCGCCCACTCCTCGAGCCGATGGGGCTCACGCATCCGCAATATCTGGTGATGCTGGCACTGTGGGGCGAGTCGCCGATGTCGGTCAAAGCCATCGGATCGACACTCCAACTCGACTCCCCCACTCTTTCCCCACTCCTCAAGCGACTGGAATCGATGGGGCTCCTGGCCCGCAAGCGCAGCGCCGAGGACGAGCGCGTCCTTCTCGTCTCGCTCACTCCTGCCGGAGCCGCGCTACGCGCGAGGGCCGAGACGATTCCACCCGCCGTCGTCGAACGGCTCGGCACCTCGCTCACCGAACTCGAGGAACTTCGCCGGGTTCTCACCCGCGTCAACGACGCCGCCATCGCAGCCGGAGCCCTGTCATGAACGCACGCTCGCGGCCGTCCCTTCGACAGTGGCTGGGCTACGCGGTTCTCGGACGCGCACTGCCCGACTCGATGCGGGAGTGGGTCCGCCGCGATCTCGTCGGGCCGGGAGCAACGCCGCGTCACATCCTGCGGTCGATGATTCCGTTCCTGCCGATCTTCATCGGATTCTTCGTTCTGTTTCCAGGGGCAATTTGGCTACGCGCCTCGATGGTGCTGCTCAGCGTGCTGCTCGCGCTGTTCTACACCGTCGCGTACATGGATCAGAACCGCGCCCGACGACTCGAGATCCACGGACTGCCTGGTGATCTGAGAAGTGAGAAGAAAATGGCCGAAATGGAACGCGAGCGCGAGAACTATCGCCGCAATCACTGACTGTCTCGGTTGAGCCCCGCCACGAAGTCCTCGGCGATCATCGTCGCCAGATCACGGGTCTTGCGATTGGTGTTCTGCGACAATTCGGTCAGTTTGGCAAACGCGGCATCGGCATCGATGCGGTAGACCGACATCAGGATTCCGACTGCGCGGCCGATCGATCCGCGGGTGTCGAGCGCGGTGCGCAGGGTTGCGGCTTGGTTGCCGCTTTCCTCGATCAACTGCTCGCGCATCCGAGAAAGCTCGAGATGCACTCGTACACGAGCCACCAGCTCGCGGTCGTGAAATGGTTTGACGACGTAGTCGTCGGCACCGCGGCCCAGTCCTTCGAGCACGAAGTCCGTTCCCGCTCGGGCGGTCAGCAAGATCACCGGCACGCGTTGCACGTCGGCATCGCGGCGGATCTCGTGTACCAGCTCCAGGCCGCTACGACCGGGAAGCATCACATCGCTGAGCACGAGGCCCGGTGTCATCTCCCGGGCCCGACCGAGGGCAGTGTCGACATCACCCGCCGTGGTGACGGTCCAGCCTTCGTCGATCAGCAGCCGAACCAGGTAGTTGCGCATGTCGATGTTGTCCTCGACGAGCAGAATGTCCGCTCGGTCGGTGCTGACCTCGGCCGCTTCGATCGAGGAGAACATCGCCGACACCGCGTCCGCACCAACGACCGGTCGCGCGACGGGCACGCTCGCCTCGACGGGCCGACGCGGCACAACGACAGTGAAGGTACTGCCGAAACCCTCCTCACTGTCGACCTCGATGCGCCCGCTCAACGCGGTGACCAGATTCGACACGAGTGCAAGTCCGATTCCCGAGCCCTCGATGCTGTGCGCACCGGAGCGTTCGACCCGGTGGAACCGATCGAAGATTCGGGGCAGGTCCTCGGCGGGGATGCCCAAGCCGGTATCGGCCACGACCAAGCGAATAGTCTGCTCTTCGGCGGCGAGGCGAACGCAGATGCGCCCGGCCGGGGTGTATTTGACGGCGTTCGCGAGCAGGTTGAACACGACCTTCGACCACATCTCACCATCGGTGAGAACGACGACGTCTTCTGCCGCATCGATGTCCAATTCGAGACCCTGCACCGAGGCGACGGCAGAGAACATCGAAGCGCAGTCTTGCGTGACTGCGCTCAGGTCGGTGGGTTCGAGGCGCGCGCGCAGTTGGCCGGCGTCTGCGCTGACGACGTCGAGCAGATCGTCGACCAGGCGCCGGAGCCGGGTCGCCGCACGATGGACGACATCGAGGGAGTCCTTGTCGGAATCGGACAGGGACGAGGTGGTACTTGCGCGCAGCGTTTCCAGCGGGCCGGCCAGCAGGGTCAGCGGGGTCCGGAACTCGTGTCCGACGTTCTCGAGCAACCGTGTCTTGGCCTCGTCGGCCTCGGCCAGCGCCGCGACGCGTCGCCGTTCCATCTCGAAGGCATACGACGCGGTCAGTGCCGTCGATACCCGCTCGGCCACGGCGACGAAGAACGGGGTGGCCGAGTCGTCTCGGGCCCTCAGTGCGTCGAGTCCGATCAGCAGGGCCCCGATGGGTCGAGTGCGTCCTGCCAGCGTCAGCGGCACGATCACCGCCTTCGCGACCGTTCCGTCGACGTCGACGTCGACGGTGGTACGGATGGCCCGCCCGTCCGAGACCTCGGCGACGGCGTCGAGGTCCCAGATCGCTCCCTCGCAGCCGCGCGCACCAGCGGTAGCTATGTGGTCGAGTTCTCCGTCATCGGCGAGATCACGTCGAAGATAGGCGGCCACGAGTGGGAACTCGCGAGCTTCCTCACCCAATGCCTCGACCGCAGCGCGACAGATGCCGACAGGGCCATCGGTGTCGTCGCCGGTCAACGAGCCGAGGGCGAGCAGAGCCTGCATGCGGCGCTCACCGATGACCTGCATCGTGACCTCGGTGGTGGCGACGAAGACTCCGAGTACGGTGCGACCCGATCCGAAGATCGGGCTGTACGAAAAGGTCCAGTACGTCTCCTCGGGGTAACCGAATCGGTCCAGGACGAACATCTGCCGAACGCCGTGCACGGGCTCGCGACCCTCCACCACCTGCGCACACAGACCACCGACGTAGTCCCACACCGCGGACCAGCACTCACTGGCCCGCTGTCCGGCGGCCTCCGGGAACTTGTCGCCGAGAAAGTCGGTGTACGAGTGATTGAAGATCTGAATCAGGCTCGGACCCCACCAGAGCAGCATCGGGATCGTGGAGGGCATCACGGTACGTACCGCCGTCACCAACTCCTGCGGCCATACCTCCACCGGTCCAAGATCGTTCGCCGTCCAGTCCAGTTCACGAAACCGAGCATCGGTGGCATTGTCACCCCGAAACAGCTCGTCCAGTCGGACCGAGCTGTCGCCAGGTCGTTCGAAACCCATCGCCTCACCCTTCGTAGCGTGCGGCCGCACGTTTCTCGACGGGCGCGATATCGCCGTCGATCTTAGCCGAATGCCCGGTACGCAGGCGTTTCGCTCGACCCTCCCGGGGGTACTGGGGCGAGCATGCCCTCATCATCAAGTCTCCCCTACCCCCTGGGCGTCTCGCGTCTGTCGGACGACGGTGCCAACCTCGCCGTCTACTCCGAAACTGCAGATGCGGTATCAGTCGTCGTGCTCGACGACGACGGAACAGAGCGCAGTACAACACCATTGACGCTGCGCACCGGTCATGTCTTCCACGATCTGGTTCCGGACCTGACGCCCGGAGTCCGGTACGGTCTTCGTGTCGACGGCCCGTGGGACCCCGCGTCGGGGCTACGGCACAACTCGGCCAAACTGCTGCTCGACCCGTACGCCACCGCCATCACCGGTCAGGTCGAGTGGAACGAGGCGGTCTTCTCGCATCTGCACGAGGAGCCGGAGACCCGCAACGACGAGGACTCGGCACCGTACATGCCGTACTCCGTTGCTGTGCAATCGAACTTCGATTGGTCCGGTGACGAGTCACCGCGCACGCCGTTGGACAAGACGGTCGTCTACGAGGTGCACGTCAAGGGATTCACCGCCACCAATCCCGAGGTACCCGAGGATATTCGCGGCACCTACGCCGGGCTGGCACACCCCGCCTCGATTGCGCACCTGAAGCGAATCGGCGTCACGGCAGTGGAACTACTGCCGATCCACCAGTTCGTTCAGGATTCGCATCTGCTCGAAGAGGGCCGCCGCAACTACTGGGGATACAACTCCATCGGCTTCTTCGCCCCGCACAACGAGTACAGCAGCAGCGGCGACACCGGTGGCCAGGTGGACGAGTTCAAGGCACTGGTCAAAGCCATGCACGACAACGGCATCGAGGTCATCCTCGACGTGGTCTACAACCACACCGCCGAGGGCAATCACCTCGGACCGACGCTCTCGCTCAAGGGAATCGACAACGGATCGCACTACCGTCTGGTCGACGAGGACCGGAGTGCGTACTACGACACCACCGGCACCGGCAACAGTCTCAATGTCGGACACCCCGCAGCCCTGGCACTCGTGCTGGATTCACTGCGGTACTGGGTGACCGAGATGCACGTGGACGGCTTTCGCTTCGACCTTGCCAGCACGTTGACTCGGCAGGACTCGGATCTGGACGTGCACAGCGCTTTTCTGTCCTTGGTGCACCAGGATCCGACGCTCGCCCCGGTCAAGCTCATCGCCGAGCCGTGGGACACCCAGGGTTACCAGGTCGGCGGATTCCCGGCCCGTTGGTCGGAATGGAACGGCAAATTCCGCGACGACGTCCGTGACTTCTGGCGTGGGGAAAGCGGGGCGTTGTCCGCCCTGGCTCAGCGCGTCACCGGTAGCCCCGACGTCTACGAGAGCACTCGCCGACCCACCTTGGCCAGCGTCAACTTCATCACTGCCCACGACGGTTTCACGTTGGCGGACTTGAACTCCTACGACGACAAGCACAACGAGGAAAACGGCGAGGACAGTCAGGACGGCGAATCCGACAATCGCTCGTGGGGATGCGGAGCGGAAGGGCCGACCGACGACAAGGACATCAACGCACTGCGGGCACGCCAGCAACGCAATCACCTTGCGACGCTGCTGCTCTCGGCCGGAGTGCCGATGATCCTCGGCGGCGACGAGCTCGGCCGAACGCAGAACGGCAACAACAACGCCTATTGCCAGGACAACGAGGTCTCCTGGTTCGACTGGGCCTCGGCAGATCAGGACCTCATCGACTTCACCGCCCATCTCACCGCGCTGCGCACCGAGCACCCGGCCCTGCGTCCAACCTGGTTTCGGCACCACAGCGATTCCCAGGAGGAGGGTGCCGGCCCCGACACCGTCGACTTCTACCGCGCCGACGGCGCGAAGCTCTCCGACGAGGATTGGTCCGACGGTAACGCGCACAGCATTCTGGTCCTGATGCGCGCCGGTGACGAGGATGCGTCGTTCGCCTGGCTGGTCAATGCTTCACCCGCGACAGTGGACTTCACTCTGCCCGAAGGAACGTGGACCCTGGCTACATCGAGCGACCCGGATCAGGCGTACGAGGCCGGTGGCCCGTCCATCCTGATTCGAGAGCATTCGTTCACGTTGTTGCAGGGCTGACCGGTCCACCGTTCGAGTACCTGCTGCCACTGACCGGACTCGGAGCGTCCGGCCCACGCGATGTAGCCGTCGGGCCGGACGAGAACGGCTGGGCCGTTGTCGGTTCGGTGCGCGATATCTTCTCGTGCGCAGTCCTTTTCGCCGATCAGCACGAACCCGTGCTCCCTCAGCTGCTCGGTGACCGTGCTCCGGTCCAATGGGATTCCCACCGCACGGGTCCCCACCAGTGCGTGCTCACCGCGTGCGTGCGGGTACGAGATCCCCACCCCTGAGAACATGCCCGCGATCGCACGGGCCGCATGCTTGCTGCGGAGCACCCGAGCGGACACCAGGTTTCGCACGGTCTGTGCGATCACCGAACGCAACAACAACATTCGGATCGTTGCCCCGCTGCTGCGCAGCACCTTCTCGCCCACCGGATGCCGCTCGTCGTGATAGGTGTCGAGGATCTGTTCGTCGGCACCACCGAGAACGGCGGCCAGTTTCCAACCGAGATTCATCGCGTCCTGGATTCCGGTGTTCATGCCTTGCCCGCCGGCAGGCGAATGCACATGCGCCGCATCGCCTGCAAGGAAGACCCGACCCATGCGATAGCGTCGAACCTGCCGCTCGTCGCAGGAGAAGCGCGAACTCCACCGCACGTCGGTCCAGCCGTAATCGGTTCCGACCGCGCGCCGCAAGACCTCCCGAAGGCGCGATCGATCGACGGGAGCATGCTCGTCCGCATCCTCGCTTCGGTCCCACGCGATCACGCGGAACCACCCGTCGCCGAAGGGTGCGACAAAAGCGAAGCAGTCCTTGCCCGCACCGATGTTGATCAGACCATTGGGTGGATCGGTCAACCGGACGTCCGCGAGCATGATCGACCGCAGCAATTCCTTGCCGGGAAAATCGAGGCCTATCGCCTCGCGGACCAGACTGTGCACCCCGTCGGCTCCGGCCGCGTACGACGCCGTCCATTGCTGCTCGACGCCGTCCGCTGCGTGCCCACGCACCACGACTGCGTCGGCGTTCTGGCTCAGACCGGTGACCGTTACCCCGCGTCGGATGTCGGCACCTGATTCTCGGGCGTACTGCTCGAGTCGCGCGTCCACATTGCTCTGCGGCGTGACCAGCAGAAACGGGAACTCGGATGGCAGTACCCCGAGATCGAGGCCGAGCCCGTTCCACAATGTCAATCCCGGGGCGTGCGCCCCGGTCGACAGCAGATCCTCGGCCAGACCGCGGCTGTCGAGGACCTCGAGCGTGCGGGCGTGCACTCCGAAGGCCCGCGACAACGGCGACGGCGCAGCGTGTTTGTCGAGCACGATCACCGAGCGGCCGGCGCGTGCGAGTTCGCCCGCCAGCATGCAGCCCGCAGGCCCTGCACCGACGACGATCACGTCCGAATGATTCATGACGACCTCCTGCTGCGGTCCGAGCGTTCCAAGTCAACGGCTGTTGACTTCCGACGATAGACCCACCGCGCTCGGTGGTCAACAGACGTTGACTTAGGCTACGGGGATGAGCGAACGCCAACCTCGATCCGCAGCCGCCACCCGGGCGCGCATTCTCGACGCCGCTCGGGCTCAATTCGCTGTCGACGGCTACGACCGAACCACCATGCGCTCGGTCGCGGGAACAGCAGGCGTGGACGCGGCAATGGTCGTTCGCTACTTCGGCACCAAGGAATCACTGTTCGCCGAAGCAGCCACCTTCGTCCTCGACATTCCCGACCTGTCGGGCATCGCGCCCGAGGATCTCGCGCATACGTTGATGCCCACGTTCTTTCAGACGTGGGAGCAGGACGGGACATTCCTCGCCCTGCTCCGTGCGGCAGCCACCAACGCCGCGGCCGCAGCGGCGATGCAGCAGGTGTTCCACACACAGGTCGCCCCTGCACTGTCCGCGGTGGCAGTGGACCGACATGACGAGCGCGCCGCGCTCGTCGGATCCCAGGTACTCGGTCTGGCCTTCGCCCGCTACGTGCTCGAAGTGCCTCCCATGGTCGGCATGAGCCACGAGCAACTGGTCCGGTGGGTAGGGCCGACCCTGATCCGCTACCTCACCGAACCACTCGACTGAGAAGTCAGCTCACTCCGGCTCGTACGTCCGGTGCCCCGAGCCGTGCTGCATCGGCAGTATCGTCATCGGGCTGCTGCTGCGAATCCCGTTCTGCCAGAACGCGAAGGCGATAGTGCTCGATCTCCTCGGCCACATGCTGGCCGTCCCAGCCGAGGATCGGTGCGACGAGATGCGCCACTTCCTCGGCCGCTGCCTCACCGCGGTCCGGGACCTCGATGGAGATGCGGGTACGACGGGTCAGGATGTCTTCGAGATGCTGCGCGCCCTCGTGACTTGCGGCGTAGACCGCCTCGACGCGCAGGTACTCCGGTGCGCTCTCGAGCGGCTTTCCGAGCTCCGGATCGGCCTCGATCAAGTCCAGCAGTTCACCCATCAGAGTGCCGTACCGACCGAGCAGATGCTCGACGCGGGAGACGCGCATGCCGGTGCGCTCGGCCGTCAGCGCGCGGGAGTTGAACGCGCCGAGGTAGCCGTCTGCTCCGACGAGGGGGATCTCCTCGGTGACACACTTCGGTACCGTGCGTTCGAGGCCGTGTACCGCGGAATCGACTGCGTCCTTGGCCATCACGCGGTAGGTGGTGTACTTGCCACCGGCGATGACCGTCAGTCCTCGCACCGGGCTGGACACCGCGTGTTCACGGGAGAGCGTGCTGGTGGAATCGGATTCGCCGAACAGCAGCGGACGCAGCCCGGCGTACACACCGACGACGTCGGTCCGGTCCAACGGATCGGCCAGCAGCTTGTTCACATGCCCCAGGATGTAGTCGATGTCGCTCTGGCTCGCCGCCGGGTGGGCCAGATCGAGCTTCCAGTCGGTATCGGTGGTGCCGATGATCCAGTGGCTGCCCCACGGGATGACGAACAGCAGACTCTTCTCGGTACGGGTGATGATGCCGGTGGCACTGTTGATGCGATTGCGTGGCACCACCAGGTGCACGCCCTTGGATGCACGAACCTGGAATTGTCCACGGCCACCGACCATCTGCTGCACCTCGTCGGTCCACACACCTGCGGCGTTGATGACCTGCTTGGCGCGCACCTCGAAGGACCGACCGGTTTCGAGATCGCTCGCCACGACGCCGACCACCTTGTCGTCCTCCCGGAGGAAGCCCGTGACACGAGTGCTGTTGGCACACGAGGCACCGTAGGCCGCCGCGGTACGAGCGAGCATCATGGTGTGCCGAGCGTCGTCGACCTGCCCCTCGTAGAACTTCACCGCGCCGCGGATCGCCGAGCGCTTTCCGGAGGGAAAGGACTCGAGGGTCTTCTTCTTACCGAGGTGCTTGTGATGACTCGGAACGCCGCGTCCGGCACCCATGACGTCGTAGACGCCGATGCCGAGCCCGACGTACGGGCGGTCGATCGCCTTCTCGAGCGGATAGATGAACGGTACCGGCCGAGCGAGGTGCGGACACAACGTGTTCAACACCAACGATCGCTCCTTGAGCGCCTCGAACACCAGCGCGAAGTTGAACTGTTCGAGGTAGCGCAATCCGCCGTGGAAGAGCTTGCTCGAGCGACTCGACGTGCCGGCCGCGTAGTCCCTCGCTTCGAGCAAGCCCACTTTCAACCCGCGTGTCACCGCGTCCAAGGCAGTTCCTGCACCGACGACGCCGCCGCCGATCACCAAGATATCCAGCTCTTCCGACTCCATCCGCGCCAGCGCATCCGCACGCGCCTCCGGACTCAAAGCCGTTGTGCTGTAAGTCATTCCTCATCAACCCAATCGAGAGTACGTGTTACTGCCTTCTTCCAACCGGCGTAGAGCTTGGCCCGCTGGTCTTCGTCCATCGACGGCGTCCAGGTCTTGTCCTCGGCCCAGTTCTGCCGGATGTCGTCCTCGCTCGCCCAGAAGCCGACGGCGAGGCCGGCTGCATACGCCGCACCGAGCGCGGTGGTCTCGGCAACCACGGGACGCACCACGTCGACGTTCAAGATGTCGGACTGGAACTGCATCAGCAGCTCGTTGACCACCATGCCGCCGTCGACCTTGAGCACCTCGAGATCGACACCGGAATCGGCGTTCATCGCCTCGATCACCTCACGCGTCTGGTACGCGGTGGCTTCGAGAACCGCGCGTGCGAGGTGGCCCTTGTTGACGAAACGCGTCAACCCGACGATGGCACCGCGAGCATCGGCGCGCCAGTGCGGGGCGAACAGACCGGAGAATGCCGGAACGAAGTAGGCACCGCCGTTGTCGTCCACCGATCGCGCGTCGGTTTCGATATCGGCCGCCGAGGAGATCATGCCGAGGTTGTCACGCAGCCACTGCACCAGCGAGCCCGTCACGGCGATGGAACCTTCCAGTGCGTACACCGTCGGCTGGTCGCCGATCTTGTAGCAGACTGTGGTCAACAGGCCGTTCTTGCTCATGACCTTCTCGGTACCGGTGTTGAGCAGCACGAAATTGCCGGTGCCGTAGGTATTCTTGGCTTCACCGGGAGACAGACAAGCCTGACCGAAGGTGGCTGCCTGCTGATCGCCGAGGATGCCGGCGATCGGCACTCCACGGAACGGCCCCCGCTCGCGGCCGTTGCCGTACACCTCGGAGCTGGAACGGATCTCGGGCATCATCGACATCGGAATGTCCATGTCGGCGCAGATGCCCTCGTCCCACTGCAGGGTGTCCAGATCCATCAGCAATGTTCGCGAGGCATTGGTCGGATCGGTGTAGTGCAGTCCACCGTCGGTGCCGCCGGTCATGTTCCACAGCACCCAGGTGTCCATGTTGCCGAAGCACAGTTCTCCCGCTTCGGCTTTGGCGCGGGCTCCATCGACGTTGTCGAGGATCCACTTGATCTTGGGGCCGGAGAAATAGGTGGCCAGCGGTAGGCCGGTCTTGGCGGTGTACTTGTTGGCGTCGCCGCCGCCGAGGGCGGTGGCGATGCGGTCGGTACGGGTGTCCTGCCAGACGATGGCGTTGTAGATCGGCTTGCCGGTCGCCCTGTCCCACACCAGCGTGGTCTCGCGCTGATTGGTGATGCCGACTGCAGCGATGTCCTCGCGCGTCAGATCCGCTGCCGCCATCGCGCCTGCGGCGACTGCCCGCACGTTGTCCCAAATCTCCGACGCGTCGTGCTCGACCCATCCGGCCTGGGGAAAGATCTGCTTGTGTTCCTTCTGGTCACTGGCGACGACGGTCCCCGCGTGATCGAAGATCATGCAGCGCGAGGACGTCGTTCCCTGATCGATCGCGGCGATGTACTTCCCTGCGGTCTCGGTCATGACTTGTCTCCTGTGGTCTGAGTGTCGGCTGGGAGTCGAGAGGGCGGCTCTGGCGTCGCACCTTCTTGTTTACGAAGGTTCTTTCCGATGAGCAGGTCGTACAAGAGCACTCCTATCGGTCCGCCTACGAGAGGTCCGACGATCGGGACCCAGAAGTACAGGCCGCCGTATTGATCTCGCCACGCTCCACCGTATCCGGTGATGTACGACGCCAGGCGAGGTCCGAAATCTCGGGCCGGATTGATGGCATATCCGGCATTGGTCGCCCACGCGAAGCCGATGGCCACCACGATGAGTCCGACGATGAGCGGAGCCATGTTGGCCATCGGTGCGGTGCCGAGCGAATCGGTCACTGCCACAATGAGGAACAGCAGGATCGCGGTGCCGATGATCTGATCGAGCAGGGCGGAGGACACGCTCACCGGCAGAGTTCCGTTACCAGGAAGCGTCGAGAAGATCGTCTGGGTGGCGGTGGTGTGCCCGGGATCGATGGCGTTGATCATGTCGTTGTAGTTCCAGCGCACCAGCAGCGCAGCCACGAACGCGCCTGCGGTCTGCGCCAGAACGTACGGAGCAACCATCTTCCAGCTGAATCCTCGGAAGAGCGCGAACGCGATCGTCACTGCGGGATTGAGGTGGGCACCGGTGATTCGACCGGCAACGTAGATGCCGAACATCACGCCCAGTCCCCACGCCCACGCGATCGAGTCGTGACCGCCGAGACTGCCGGCTTCACCACCCGAGACGACCTGAGCGACGACGCCGACGCCGAACAGAATGAGAATCATGGTTCCGGCGAACTCGGCCGCCATGTGCGCCGGCAATCCCCATTCCGGTTCCTTATGTGCCATTTCCAGCCTCCACACAATTGGTGATGCACGCCACATTGCGTGCAGTTTCCCACGGTAGACGTCCTGCACTGTGTTGCACAGCTGATGCACATATGTGCAAATCGGTCGTACACTGATCCCGGTGACAGACCCCCAGCTCGCTCCCGAATCCGATCTACGGACCGGCCACGCCACCCAAGCTGCCCGCCTGTACTACTTCCAGGACATGACGATGGCAGCGATCGGTCGTGAGCTGGGAGTATCTCGTTCGACAGTCTCACGATTGATCACCTTCGCCCGGGCCTCGGGACTGGTCGAAATCAAGATCTCGACACCGCTCGGTCAGGCACCACGAATCGAGCGCGCGTTCGCCGATCTGTACGACATTCGTGCACACGTGGTCCCCGTCTCGGAAACCGTCGACGAGTTGGGGCGCCTCGATCGCGTCGCCACGTTCGCCGGGCGATTGCTGACGGGGTTCTTCGACTCGGACATGGTGATGGGCGTGGCATGGGGAACCACGGTCAGCGCGGTCAGCCGCAAGCTCGCGCCCAAGCGCACCCACAACTCGACCGTGGTCCAGCTCAACGGTGCGGCCAACACCCGCACCACCGGAGTATCCTATGCAACCGACATCATCAGAACATTCGCCGACGCCTACGGGGCTGCGGCACAGGGCTTTCCGGTGCCTGCATTCTTCGACTACCCGGAAACCCGTCGACACCTCTGGCGCGAGCGCAGCATCAAACGAGTCCTCGAACTGCAGAATCGCATGAACCTGGCGGTGTTCAGCATCGGCGTCATGAGCAGTGCGGTCCCGAGCCACGTCTACAGCGCGGGCTATCTCGAGCGCGAGGATCAGGCCGAGCTCCAACGCGACGGCGTCGTCGGAGACATCGCCACCGTATTCCTACGCTCGGACGGCAGCCACGACCGAATTGCGTTGAACGACAGATCGAGTGGGCCCAGCCTGGACCGACTCAAGGCGGTACCGCGCCGAGTGTGCATCGTCGCCGGAGCATCCAAACTCGATGCCCTCACCGCCGCGCTGCGCGGCGGATTGATCACCGACCTCGTCATCGACGACATCAGCGCAGCCCAGTTGATCCTTCGCTCGCGCGGCTGACCGATGTGAGCGGAACTTCGTAGCCCACTACGAAGTTTCGTGCACATGGGACCCCCTCTGCGCTCGCCCGATTCTCGTGTCACTCTTTTCTTCATGAGGCGGAAGACGACGAGCCGACCAGTTTCTGGGTGATCCCCGAACAGCTCGCCTCCGTCGAGAACAATCTGTCGATCGCCAATTTGGGCTTCATCGACTACGTCGAAAATGCTGATGCGGACGGAGTGTTCCGTGGGCTGCCATCGCAACCGAGTGAGCGAACGTTGACGATCGAGGAACTTTTGGCTGCCGCGCCGGCTTCCCAACTGCCAGAACCGATTCTGACATCATTCATCGGCGACCTCGAAGGAGCGCGCGGGCAGGAGACAACTACTGCGACCTATGTCGTCGATCTGCGGACTTCTGCCGACTATCTCGAAGCGAACAGAGAGGGCTACGGACTGTCGAACGTCGTAGGTCTCGAAGAGACCATAGCGCGCACCCGTCAGGGCGGCTCCGCGCTGCTGTTCAGCTTCGCTGTCCGTGGCGACTACTGGTCTGCTTGGATCGACCCGGACTCCCTTGTTCCGTTTGCATTGCTAGGAGTCAGCAGACGGGCTACCGATCGGTCGCCCGTCTGGTCGTATCACGAGATGGTGAACGTGCCCAGCTGAGTCGATCCGTGTTTGCTGTAGACCGGTACCGCTCGTTCTCCGGAGCTGAATACCTCTGCGCCGTCGACTGCTTGCTTTTCGAGTGCGCCTGCACGTACCCAACGTTACCCCCCGGGGTACAGTGAAGTGAGTCGCAGTTTCGTCGACGCGTCGGGTCTTACAAACCCTGCGGTGGTCACCAGTGGAAAGGCGTGAATCAGTGAACTCGTCGGACTGGGATGCGCGCTACAGCAGCGTCGAACATCCGTGGGGGTCGGCCCCGGCGGCTGCCCTGTCTGCGCGGTTTGCGGACCTGCCCCCTGGCCGGGCGGTCGATCTGGGGTGCGGGGACGGGCGCCACGCTCGATGGTTGGCTGACGCGGGCTGGACAGTGAATGCTGTCGATTTTTCTTCTGTGGCAATCGAACTCGCACGCAGCGGCGGGGAGGACCGGTCGATCGACTATACCGTTGCCGACGTGCGGGCCTGGGAGCCGCCCGGCACGGTGGATCTGGTTGCCATCGGCTTCTTGCATCTACCGGTCGACGAGTTGGTTGCCGTCATTGCCGGTGCAGGAAGTTGGCTCGCGCCGGGTGGGCGGCTGTTGTATCTCGGTCATGCGCTCGAGAACTTCACTCACGGAGTCGGGGGCCCGCCGGATCCGACGATCCTGCCCGCCATCGACGACCTGGCCCGCGCCGCGAGCGGACTGCAGGTCCACGAGTTGGAACATCTGGTCCGCCCCTTCGGCGAGGGTCGGGCCATCGATGTTCTTCTCCATGCACAGCCGTGGGGCACCGCAGCTCACCGTGATCTGAAGAACGGAACTTTCACGTGACCGATCATCCGACTCCCTTGCGTGTGATGTTCGCCGTCAACACCACACCCACCGCCGTGGTGCGGGCGATCCACAACCTTCTCGATGCTGCGACCGAGCCGGTGATGCTCGAGGTCGTGTGTTCCGGACCGGGTCTCGATGCGGCCCTGCGTTGTTCGGATATTTCCCTGGAGATGCGGGCGTTGATCGATCCGGCCTCCATCTCGGTGAAAGCATGCCGAAACAGTCTGGAGGGCAGAGGGCTCGGTGACGACGATCTTCTGATGGGTGTCGAAGTGGTTCCCGCTGCAGTACTCCATCTCGCTCGACGTCAGCGAGATGGGTGGTCACAGCTCTACGCCTGACATCACATCCCTACTCCAGTGTCGCGTGCACACCGTCTCAGAGCGTTCGGTTCTCGCGTTCATCTAGCTCGGAGGACTCGGCTCCGGTATCGCGGCCTCGACCACGGACGATGCGCACCGTCAGGACTGCGATGATCAGCAGCACTGCGATCAGAAGCACTGCGGTGTTCGGTACCGCGTCGGCCACATCGCTGATCCAGACCTGCAGCGAGTACTGACTGTCGACCCCCATGACGCCGCCGAGGTTCGCTGTGCCCTCTGTGAGCAGGAATAGCGCTCCGATACCGATGAAAAGTACCCCCGATATCAGGGAAGTCGTATGCGTCTTCAGTGGTCCTATGCTGATTTCCTTGCCGCGCAGCCACGTTCGTGATCCGAGCGAGAATCGGTCCCAGACCAGCGCCAGCACGAACAGGGGGATCACCATCCCCGCTGCGTAGAGTGCCATGAGAACTCCGCCGTATGCGGCCTGACCGCCAGCGACGGCAACGGTCAGGACCGCGCCGAGCAGGGGTCCCGAGCAGAACCCTGCGAGTCCGTAGACCGCGCCGAGGGCGAACACCGATCCGGTGGAGGAGACGTCGATGCGCGCGGCTGCTCTCTGAGCGGACCCCAGCGCGAAGCCGCGACCGACGATGATCATCACCCCGAGGGCGATGATGACCAGGCCGCCGATCATGGTGGTGACCTCGCGATACCGGGTGATCGCCGAGCCGATGGCACCGACCCCGGCGCCGAGGGGCACCAGGACCGCTGCCAGCCCGAGGTAGAAGATCCCGGTGCGGCCGGCGAGCTTGCCGGCCCCGTCGAAGGCGTATGCGAAGAAGGAAGGGAGCAGCAGGGCCGAGCATGGACTGAGAAGTGCCAGGAGCCCGCCGAGAAATGCTCCGAGAAGTCCTATCTGCGACATCGCGGGCCGCCCTACGCGCCGGCCGCGGTGTCGATCAGATCGACGAATTCCGAGAACGGTTGCGCGCCCAGAACCGGATCACCGTTGACCGAGAACGCCGGAGTGGCCGGGATACCCAGCGACTGCGCTTCGGTGGAGTCGGCGGTGATCGCGGCATCGAATGCGGTGCCGGTGGCGTCGGCGGTGAACCGAGCCAGATCCGGTACCCCGGCCTGTTGCGCGTAGCTCTGCAGTGCCTCCAGTGTCAGGTCCGCGTGACCGGTCTCGGGGGCATCGGCGTAGACGGCGCGGGTGAACTCCCAGAACTTGCCCTGGGCGGCGGCGGCGCGTCCGGCCCGGGCAGCATCGAATGATTGTTGCCCGAAGATGGGTAGATCTCGCCATTCGATGCGCAGGGTGCCGATATCGACGTATCGGTCGATCAGCTGCGGCTCGGTTTCCCGGCTGAACTGGGCGCAGAACGGACACCGGAAATCCGAGAAGGCGATCATCACCACCGGGGCGTCGACGTCGCCGAGGGCCATCGGATCATCGGTCACACGATGCGCCAGATCGCCGAGCGGTCCCATCACCGGCGGGCCGCTCGCGCTGCTCGACCCGGCGTCCGGTGCCGCCTCCGATTGCTCGCCGTCACCTGTCGTTCCGAGCACGAGAGCTCCCACTAGCACGGCCGCCACCACCACGGCGATGGCCAGGAGCACGATGTCTCGTCGGCGAGTGGAGCGAGATGTCGAAGTCATGCAATACCTTTCGGCAGTCTGCGATACTGGCAGCGATACCCATATGGGTATAACCTCACGGTGTCACCCTACTCACTCAACTACAACTCGTAGGAGATCCCCGCCGATGACAGAGCCCGCAACCTCCGACCGTCTCGACGTCGATGCTGCCGACCGTTCCGATGACGGCATGATCGCAGAGTCCGATCGATTCCGGGGTTGGGGTACGCGGGTGCTGCGCGGCACCGTCGCCGGTGCGGTCACGGTGTTGGTGGTGGGTATTCCCACCGACATCATCGACACGCCGGTCTTCGGCCGTGAGGTGCCAGTGCGGGCGTGGGAGCTTCCGGTTCTGCTGGCCACTGCCCTGTTGACCGCACTGTGGTTCGGGATCGACAAACCCGCGCAGGTCGAGCGGACCGGCACACCCGCCGCTCTCGGTGTCGTACTGACCTTCTTCGCCGTCGGGTGTCCGGTGTGCAACAAGCTGGTACTACTTGCACTCGGCACCTCGGGTGCACTGGGGTTGTGGGCACCGATACAACCCATCCTCGCCGGGGTGTCCCTGGCGATGCTGACAGCAGCGGTGATCGTCCGATGGCGCAAACGCGACTGCACCTCCGCATCCTGCGCAGTATGACTGAGCACTTGCCCACCCGCGCACCGACCATCGAGTGACCGACACCCGAACCGATCGAAAGGAACCGAACGAACCATGACCGAATTGGCCATCGGTACCCGAGTGGACATGCCGTTCGAGGAAACCGTGGACGCAACCCGTGAGGCACTCGCCGAACAGGGGTTCGGAGTGCTCACCGAGATCGACATGCAGTCGACGTTGAAGAGCAAGATCGACGCCGACATCGAACGCTACGTCATTCTCGGAGCGTGCAATCCGCAGTTAGCGAAGGCTGCGATCGACACCGATCGGCAGGTGGGGTTGATGCTGCCGTGCAACGTGGTGGTGCGAGCCGACGGCAGCAGCACCATCGTCGAAGCGATGAACCCCCAGGTGATGGTGGGGCTGTCGGATGGAGCGGGCCTAGCCGAGGTCGCCGATCGGGCCACTGCACTGCTGCAGAGCGCGGTCATGGCACTCGGTGGAGACAGCACCACCGCATAGAGTGGGTGCGCACCGTATGGGCAGAGCGGGGGCGGTGATCGGGACCGTTGCACTGTGCGCCGTCGCGCTGGTGTCGGGGTGCAGTTCCTCGCCTGCTCGAGACGCCACGGGCACCGATCCGGCGGCGCACGCGTCGTCGCCGTCCGCGCCGCCGCCGGGCTTCGGAGAAACGGCCCTGTGGTCGATCCCGTTCCTGTCGCAACCTCACATCGTCGAGGACGGGTTCGTCGGAGTCGTCGATTCCTCGGACGCATCCGGTTCGCACCGGGTGCAGGTACTCGATGACACCGGCACACCACGGTTCGGCGTGGACGTACCCGCCGATCGCGACGAGTTCATGGTGACCGGCACGGACAATCGTGAGCTGTTGATCACCGAGGACATCGATGATTCCAGTTCGGGGTCACCGGCCACGATGACCGCCCGCGATACCCGCACCGGCGACCTCGTGTGGGGTCCGGTCTCCGCTGCGGGCTGCCTGACCGGGTCCGGACTGCTGATCGACGCCGACTGCTCGCAGACAGCAATGCCCTCGGCCGTAGCCGCCATCTCGGCAACCGACGGACACCGCACCGACCTGTCGGGTGCGGTGTCCGAATCCGGTGGATATGCGGTCACGGTCTACGACGACACAGCGCGTGTCGTGACCGTCGATACCGGCAACACCGCCTGGTCCACCGACACTCTCACCCCGCCCCCCGCAGCGGTTCCCGGGAGCGCACGATTCGTCGCTACCGCCGGCAATGCAGTGGTCGTGGCATGGACGATCCCGACCCGTCCCGAACCGATCCAGGCGGTCTATCGACTCTCTGATGCCGAGCTCCGATGGATCAGCGGTAGTCGCAGTCCGATGGTGGTAACCGCCGACAGCAGTAGCGGGGCGACGATGATCACCACCGCAGACCTCACCGACGACGGAATTGCTGTCCTGTTCGAGCAGTATGGCACCCGCGGTTTCACCGCCGATCAATTTCCTGGTGCCGACCGCTTCGCTCTGGTCGGCGGCGTCGTCTACGGCGCGTCGGACTCGGGGGTGACTGCCATCGATGCGACCTCCGGCCGCGTCACCGGCACATCACCGAGTGCCGCACCGACAGCAGTGACCTCGAACGGTGTCGCATTGGCCCAGAGCAGCGACGGGTACACCGCGTTCAAGGTGATCCCCCATTTCTGAGCTGCCCGCCCGCGCACCCCGTTCAGGACGTCTTGGGGCGACCTCGAAGATCGACGGAGAACAACGGGCCGAGCAGACAGACGTTGATCACCCCGGTCAGCACGAAGACACCGCCGATCACTCCCAGCACGATGCCCCCGACACCGCCGAGCACGACGGCGACCACGATCAGAGCGATTCCCACCACGATGCGCAGCGCGCGTCCGGCAGTACTGCGCATGAATTCGACGAACGGCATGATGATTCCAGTTCTATAGAGGGACTTTCACTGTTGGACGGGCGAGAACGCCGAAGTGGACCAATCCGCGGCTTCTCGTGCGAACAGCCCAGCCCCGACCTCGACAGCGCGGCATACGACGAGCGCTTCGCGCGCGATCTGATCGACCAGGGCACGACTCTTCGTCGCTTTGCAGCCGCGATGACACGATCACCGGCCGATACCGACGATCTGGTGCAGGACGTCCTCGAACGCGCGTGGCGCAACCGGAGAACGTTTCGATCCGAATCGGCGCTCACGACGTGGCTCTACCGGATCACGATCAATCGTGCCCGCGATGTGGCTGCACGCGCGGAGACTCAGCGCACCGAACCATCGGGCACGGGCGACATCGATGTACCGATCAGCGACCTCGAGCATCCCGAGACGGTGGCGCAGGCGCTCAGCGATCGGTCCACGGTGCGAGCGGCGCTGGCGACGTTGACCGTCGAGGATCGTATGGTCCTGGCACTGCACGACGGCGAGGGCTGGACGGCGACACAGATCGGTGCGGTCGGCGCGCTCACCACCGCAGCGGTGTACAAGCGCATCCACCGTGCACGGGTGAAGCTGCTACGCGCCCTCGACGACGGTCCCACACACCCTCAAAACGACTCCCAGGCGTGCCGGAGCACACTCGCCGCGGCATCGGACTACCTGGACGGGCGTCTCGATGTCGACGCGTCGGCCCGCATCGATACGCACCTGCGACAGTGTCGCCGGTGCCCACCCATCGCACAGGCCCTGATCGGTATCAAGACCGCACTCGGCCTGCGGCCGTGGACCAGCGCGGTACCCGAACAGTTCGTCTACGACGTCGCACATTTGGGCGGACCCCCGGCAGTCGCCGCCCGCCGCGATGACCGATCACCCCGATACCAAGAAACTGATACCCCATAGGGTATATTCGGAGTAATTCGTCGACCGAGGGAGAGACTCATGTGCAGGGCTGTCAAGTGCAAGAAGTGCGGAAAAACGACGTGGGCGGGATGTGGGCAACACGTCGATCAGGTGATGCGGGGCGTTCCGGCGTCCAATCGCTGCAAAGGGCACGACGCCGATCCGAAGTCGCCGGGACTGTTCTCCCGCATGTTCTCCAGAAAGTAGCTCGCGGTCCGCAGCCCTGGTCCTGTCAGGGCTGCGGACCGAGTCATTGTTCTTCGCGATCTAGGTTGTCGCGGTCAGGGTCTTCGCGGTCTGGGTCTTCGTGGTCTCGCCCGTCACGACCACGACCACACTTGCCGTCGCCAGCAGCCGGGGGGGCTTCGTCGCGGGAGAATCGATGTCGCGCAGGCCCACTAACGCCGGTCCCCGGCACAGCCAGCCGTCTGGCGGGCAGCGGAGGGTGGTCGTGATCGACGTCTCCGTCCCCACCGTGGCCTTCGCCCCGCGGGGTGCGGGCGAGGTTGCTCGATCAGCATCGCCCGTTCCCGGACGCATCGTCGATGCTCGGACCGACCCCGACAAAGGTCGACGATCGACGGTGCCGAGGGTCGACCCATACCGAGATGGTGGCACCGGTCATCAGTGCGCGGACGATCGACCGTTCTGCACGCACATCGCACCGGTACGTTCCGGCCCCGGGCACCGTCACTTCCAGTTCCACCTGTCGTGAATCGATGTCGAATCCCAGGACCACTGCCCACCCTTCGACGATGTCGTCCTCTCGGTCCGCCGCCGTATCGCGGACCGGAGACACAGCTGCGGGATGCAGCGGTGTGCGTGCTGCGAACATCATCGCCAGCAGGAGGAGGACCGCGAACACAACTACCACCGCGGGGGTCACCACTGTCCCAGAACCTGCCGACAAACGCGGAACGAGGAAGGTGAACACCAGGATCAGTGCGAGCACCTAGAACCCCAAGGCGACGGCGATCGCGTTCGACACCCGTCCCGGTACCAGGACAGCGGCACCTGTCGAGCGCAGTCTCCGCGTGCTCGTCACCGTCTCTCCTCTGAGGTCCCGCTGGCGGTGCCCTCTTCGACGCCGTCGACGATGATTTCGGAGGGGGCCCGCACGTCGGCGGTGTGGCCCGTCAGCCCGACGTGGGCTTCGGTGCGCATGCGTTCGACCATGTGAGGGTAGTGCAGCTCGAACGCGGGCCGCTCGGAGCGGATCCGGGGTAGTTCGGTGAAATTGTGGCGGGGCGGTGGGCAGGTGGTGGCCCATTCGAGAGCGTTGCCGTAGCCCCAGGGATCGTCGACGGTGGCGACCTCGCCGTATCGGTAGGACTTGAACACGTTCCACACGAACGGCAGCGTGGACAGTCCGAGGATGAACGCTCCGATCGAGGAGATCAGGTTCAGGGTGGTGAATCCGTCGGAGGGCAGGTAGTCGGCGTAGCGGCGCGGCATCCCTTCGTTGCCGAGCCAGTGCTGGACCAGGAACGTCATGTGGAAGCCGACGAACGTCGTCCAGAAGTGCCACTTGCCGAGGCGTTCGTCGAGCATACGTCCGGTGATCTTGGGAAACCAGAAGTACACCCCGGCGTAGGTGGCGAAAACGATGGTCCCGAACAGCACGTAGTGGAAGTGCGCCACCACGAAGTAGGTGTCGGTGACGTGGAAATCGATCGGGGGGCTGGCCAACAGCACACCGGTCAGTCCGCCGAACAGGAACGTGATCAGAAATCCGATGCTGAACAGCATCGGGGTTTCCAAGGTCACCTGCCCTCGCCACATGGTGCCGATCCAGTTGAACAACTTCACCCCGGTCGGCACGGCGATGAGGAAGGACATGAACGAAAAGAACGGCAGCAGAACAGCTCCGGTGGCGTACATGTGGTGCGCCCACACCGTGATCGAGAGCGCAGCGATGCCGAGGGTGGCGAAGATCAGACCCTTGTAGCCGAAGATGGGTTTGCGGCTGAAGACCGGGAAGATTTCGGAGACGATGCCGAAGAACGGGAGCGCGACGATGTAGACCTCGGGATGGCCGAAGAACCAGAACAGGTGCTGCCAGAGCACCGCTCCCCCGGTCGCCGGGTCGAACACGTGACCACCGAAAAGCCGATCGAAGGCCAGCCCGGCCAACGCGGCCGCGAAGGTCGGGAACGCCAGCAGTACCAGCACCGAGGTCACGAGCATGTTCCAGGTGAAGACCGGCATCCGGAACATCGTCATGCCGGGTGCGCGCAGGCACACCACGGTGGTGATGAAGTTGACCGCACCCAAGATCGTGCCCAAGCCGGACAGGATCAGGCCCAGTACCCACAGGTCGGCACCGACACCGGGGGAATGCAGTGCGCTCGTCAGTGGGGTGTAAGCGGTCCATCCGAAGTCCGCGGCACCTCCCGGGGTGATGAACCCGGCGAGCACGATCAGCGATCCGAACACGTACAGCCAGTACGCGAACGCGTTGAGCCGCGGGAACGCGACATCGGGTGCCCCGATCTGCAGCGGCAGAATGTAATTGGCGAATCCATATGCGACCGGGACTGCGTAGAGCAGCAGCATGATCGTGCCGTGCATGGTGAACAGCTGGTTGTACTGCTCGTTGGACAGGAACTGCAACCCCGGTACGGCGAGTTCGGTGCGCATGAGCAGCGCCATCAACCCGCCGATGAGGAACAATCCGAACGAGGTGACCAGATACATCTTGCCGATCGTCTTGTGATCGGTGGTGGTCACCAATTGGAACAGCGTCGAGCCCTTCGGCTCATGACGCATCGGATACGGCCTGGACGCCTCAGAGCGGGGAATCAGTGCGGTCATCGAAGATCTCCTCGATCCAGGTGTGCGATGCGCCGCATTGGCGTGCGCAGAATTAGCCTCTGTGATGCACAACGATGTGCGTTACAGGGCTATGGAGGCTTGGACAGTGACGTAGACGGCCACGACGAGCAACAGAGCTGCGAAGCTACGGGTGAGCGTGGTGGCAGAGACTCTGTCGCTGATGACTTTTCCTGCGAACGAGCCTGCAATTGCCGCGAAGGTGAACGGTACGACGATCTCCCACGGGATGGTGGCACCCGTGCCGAGGCGTTCGGTGAAGGCCCCCGCGCTGGTGATGGAGATGATCACCAGTGACGTTCCGACCGCGACGGGCATCGAATAGCCCAGTGCCAGAACCAGGGCGGGGACGATGAGGAATCCTCCGCCCACTCCCAGAAACCCGGTGAGGAAGCCGACAACGAGCGCGGCGGCGACCAGCTTGAATACCTGCGACGTGGTGATCTTCACTTTCGTGGGCTTGGTGGCGACCGCGACGGCGCTCGGGCGTGTTCCCACGGTCTCGGCCGGGTTCGGTGTCGGTAGGTCGGCATCGTGTCCGCGCCGGGTGCGGCGCAACATCGCACCGGCGGCGACGATCATCAGTGCCGCGAACGCGAGCAGCAAGATTTGCGGGTCGACCGATCGGTTGAGGATCGATCCACCGAAGGCGGTGACCGAGCCCAGAATTCCGAACACTGCCGCTGCCCGCCACCGCACGTGCCGTGCTCGCGCATGGCTGATGGCCGCGATGATCGAGGTGATGCCGACGATGATCAGAGAGGTGCTCGTCGCCGATTGCGGTTCGACCGCGAGGAGATACACCAGTGCAGGAACAGTCAGTATCGATCCCCCACCACCGAGTGCGCCGAGGGAGAGCCCGATGAGAATCCCTGCGGCAACTGCGATCGCGAGGGTGGCGACCATGTCAGATCACTGCGCCGGGGGTGCCGTCATCACGGACCACAGGATGGCCGTCTTCGTGCCACGCTTTCATTCCGCCCGACAGATTGTGCGCTGTGCGACCGGCATCGGTGAGGGCCGCGACAGCTTTGCTCGACCGAGCGCCCGAGCGGCACACCACGACCAATTTCTGCTCAGGAGGGTAGGCAGCAGGATCGAGATCGCCGAGGCGTACATGGACGGCGTCCGGGGCGTGGCCGGCTGCCCATTCGTCGTCCTCGCGGACATCGATCAGGATGGCTCCCGATTCGGCGATCAGTGCGTGTGCGGCGGCCGGATCGGCTTCCGGTGGTGCTCCAGTCATGAAGAACGCTCCTTGGATCAGTGGGTGCTCAGAGGGCGTGCAGCGGCGTGGCCGGCACGAAGCGATAACCGTCGCTCGGTGAGAACGTGGCCGAGACGGTGAACCGATCTCCTCGAATCACTGTGTGCCGCAACTCCACCGGCCGGGAATTCATGCAACCCAAGCGGCGGATCGACAGCGCGGCGGTCTTCGAGTCGAGTTCGAGTGCTGCCGCATCCTCCGGATCCGGGACGACGGCAGTGACGTCCTCGCGGCCACCGGTCAGGCGGATTCCGCAGCGTTGCTCGAGCTCGATGTACAGAGCCGTGTGAGTGAAGTCCGCATCCAGGAGGTCGCGTGCCAGATCCCCCGGCAACCAGGCATGGTCGAGCGCCAACGGCATGGTCCCTGCCATACGGATGCGCTCCAGGTAGAGCAGCGGAGCCTTGGGACCGACCTGCAAGGTGGCGGCCACCGCGGGGTCGGTCCGCAGTTCGAGTGCACGCACCACGCTGTGCTGAGCCACTCCCGTGGCTTCCACGGCAGCGAAGAGACTGTAGAGCGCACCGAGCGGTTGCTCGATCACCGGCGGAGCCGCCAACCGAGAAGGCCGGCCACGCTCTGCAATCAAGATGCCTTCGTTCCGCAGGTGTCGCAGGGCCTCGCGGGTGGTGTGACGGCTCACGCCGTAGCTCGTCGTCAACGCATGCTCGCCCGGGAACTCGGAGCCGGCGAATTCGTCGTCACCGATTCGGCGGACCAGATCGGCATGCAGTTGCGCCCACAGCGGCATCGCACTGGAGCGGTCGAGCGCGGCACTGCGATCGGGTTCAACCATCAAAGGCCCTCCTGTCGATCTGTGTATTCGATCAGACTGTTTCGAGGTTGTGCTCGGCCCAGGCGGCGTAGCTGCCCTCGAGTTCGATAACTCGGTAGCCGGCGCGGCGCAATGCGCTGGCTGCGACCGCGTTACGGACGCCGCTCTGGCAGTAGGTCACGATCGGACCGCCCGTGGGCAGTCCATCGAGGTTCCACAGCAATCGGCCACCGCTGAGTTGTTCGGAACCAGGTATGTGGCCGTCGGCATGTTCGGTCTTGTTGCGCACGTCCAGCACCATTGCCGGGTCGAACGAATCCAGCTCGTCCGCACCGATCGTCTCGGGTGTCGTCATGGGGAGTCCTCGTAGACTTGTGATGTACCCGGTCACCGTATCGATGCCGACCCGCAGCAGGTGATCACGTAGCTCGTCGGCGACGGCGTGGTCCTCGGCGAGCACCACCAGTGGAGTGTCCTCGCGCTCGGGGTCGTAGACCCAGGCACCGAACGAGGCTGCCTTGCCGATGCCGGGAATGTTGAGCGCTCCGGGGACAGCGCCGGCGTGCACCTCGTCTTGGCCGCGGGTGTCGAGGAGGACGACCTCGTCGGAATCGAGGGCGCGTGCCAATTCGGTGGAGTCGTACTCGTGCAAGGGAGAGAGTGGCCCGAGAACGACCGGGCCCTGCTTGTTCTGACGCTTCATCCGGCCGAAGTAGGCGTGTGCATCCGGTTGGCCGTCGAGCATCTCATCGACGAAGCCCTGCTCGTCGTCGCGCTCGACATACCCGGCCCACCAAGCGAAACGGCGTTCGTAGCCGACGCTGGTCGACGGGAGCGCGCCGAGAGCTTTTCCGCAGGCGCTGCCCGAACCGTGACCCGGGAAGACCTGGATATAATCCGGCTGCGTGACAAATGACCGCTTGAGACTGCGGAAAATCTGTTTGGCCCCCTCGAAACGGGTGTCGACACCGTCGGCAGCTTCGTCGAGTAGGTCCGGGCGGCCGAGATCGCCGGCAAAAACGAAGTCGCCCGTCAACATGTATCCCGGAGAATCGGCGAAGGCACCGTCGGTCACCAGGAACGAGAGGTGCTCCGGGGTGTGACCGGGCGTGTGAACGGCTTGCACGGTGATGTTGCCCAGAGCCAGCGTGTCGCCGTCGTGGAGGCGTTCGGCATCGAAGCCGTACTGCCAGTCGTCGCCGCCCTCTCCTGAGACGTAGGTGGTCGCGCCGGTGGCCTCGGCCAGCTCGCGGGTGCCGGACAGGTAGTCGGCATGGATGTGGGTCTCGGTCACGGCGGTGATGGTCATGCCATGCCGATCGGCCAGGTCCAGGTACACACCGATGTCGCGGCGGGCGTCGACCACCACTGCCTCTCCCTTGGCCTGGCAGCCGATGAAGTATCCGGCTTGGGCGAGGTCTTCGTCGTAGATGCGTTCGAGAAGCATTCAAATCTCCTTGTCGATCGTGGCGGCGTTCGTGCAGATGAAGAAGTAGTCCCACCCGGCGGGGGTGTGTTCAACAGGTTCGGCACGCACTGCAAGGGTCGTCGACCAACACGTCTGTCTCTGCCGGGACGGGGGAAGAAAATTCGACCGACCCGAGTGTGGCGTTCGTCGCGATCGGCGACTAGCCTCCTTAAATGTACGTACATCCGTACGAACAATCAAGAAGGGGCGATATTCCCCGCCCACGCCAGCCGAATCGAGACCGCGCTTACCGAGCTCGTGTCACGAACAGGAGGACCACATGTCCGCGCACACCATCGACCACAAGGTCGCCATCATCGGTGGCGGCAACGCGGGTATCTCGCTCGCGGCACGTCTGCGGCGAGCAGGAATGACCGACATCGGCGTCATCGAGCCGGCAGAGACCCACTACTACCAACCGCTGTGGACCCTCGTCGGTGGTGGCCGCGCCCCGGCCGCGGAAAGTGCGCGCAGCGAGGCGTCGGTGATGCCGCAGGGCGTCGGCTGGATCAAGGATCGAGCAGAGGGGGTCGACCCCGATGCCCAGACGGTCAGCACCTCCTCGGGAACCACCGTGCACTACGACCACCTGGTGGTGTGCCCCGGTATTCAACTGGACTGGGACTCCGTTCCCGGCATGGCCGAATCGATCGACACCCCGCAGGTCTCGAGCAACTATCGCTACGATCTCGCACCCAAGACGTGGCAGATGATCCAGAAGATGCGTTCGGGCACCGCCGTGTTCACGATGCCCTCCGGCCCCATCAAATGCGCGGGTGCGCCACAGAAGATCGCGTACCTCGCGGCCGACTACTGGCGCGAGCAGGGCGTGCTCGACGCCATCCGAGTTGTCCTCGTCCTGCCCACGCCCGGAATGTTCGGGGTGCCGGTCTTCGCCGAGGAGCTCGAGCGGGTGATAGCGCGCTACGGCATCGAGGTGCGTAAGAACAGCGAGGTCACCGCCGTCGATCCCGACGGCCGCTCGGTGACGATCACCGACAATGCTGCGGGAGTGAGCGAAGAGCTACCCTACGACCTGCTCCACGTCGTACCGCGCCAATCCGCACCGGACTGGATCAAGGCCAGCCCCATAGCGGACCCCGACAACCCCGCCGGATACGTACAGATCGACAAGAACACTCTGCGGCACAACAGATTCGGCAACATCTTCGCCCTCGGTGACGCCGGATCCTCGCCGAATTCCAAGACCGGTGCCGCCATCCGCAAGCAAGCACCCGTGGTCGCCGAGAACCTGCAGGCGAGCATCGCCGGCCGTCCGCTGACCGCGCAGTACGGCGGCTACGCGTCCTGCCCCCTGACGACCTCACGTAACACAATGCTTCTCGCCGAATTCGACTACACGATGCAGCCCGCACCCTCTATCCCGTTCATCGACACCACCCACGAACGCCGCGACATGTGGTTCCTGAAGAGGCGCGGTCTGCCGGCGCTGTATTGGAACGCCATCCTCACCGGCCGAGCGTGAGCGATAGACCGCCGCACAGCCATGACCGCGAGGGCGACCTGAGCCACTATCGGTCGGTGTTCGAGGCCATCGAACGACGCGTGATACCCGAGGTGGTGATTACCCGGCTCACGCCGCATCTGCTCGTTCTGGCGTCGGCGGCCGTAGCCGGAATCGTTCTTCCGCACACAGGCGCAGCGCACGGGTACGACGTTCTTCTTCGCACCGCGCGCGCCGATGCGGAATCAGCTGGGGTCTTGGCGACGCTGTTCACTGCATTCAGCGTCACGTTCACCGTTAGGTGGCCTCGATCGCGCGTCTGGTTCGGCGGTTCCGTTGGGCCGCTTTGGCATTAGCGGGCAACGGCGTCACTATGGTGTTCGGTGTGCTCGCGGCAATCACTGGCTCCGGATGCGGCGTACACGGGGCCGTCGATAGGGCTGTATCTGGGTGCCGCGGCAGCCGTGCTGTCCACAGCGCTATGGGCCCGTGCGGTGTTCACCCACCCGCACGGACCCCGCTGACCTGATTCCGGCCGACTGCTGCGCCGACCTCAGGCGAGGGCGAGAAACAGCTTCTCGAGCTCCGCTTCACTCATCTTCTCGCCCGTTTCCGCCCCCGTGATGCACTCGCGGAGCCCGGTGGCGACGATCTTGAACCCGGCCCGGTCGAGCGCCTTCGACACCGCAGCCAACTGGGTGACGACGTCCTTGCAGTCACGGCCACTTTCGATCATGGCGATCACGCCTGACAGCTGGCCCTGCGCACGCCGTAGGCGGTTCAATACCAATGCGATGCTTTCGGTATCACCGGTCATGTCCATCAATCCTTCGTTCGAGTAACCCCAGGTTACCCCCTGGGGTAACGGACGGTGAAGGCTCGAGCACACCACGCTCGCCCACCACCGTCCGAGTCTCAGCCGTCCGAGTGTCAGCTGTCCGAGTCTCAGCCGTCCGAGTCTCAGCCGTCCGAGCGTCAGCCGTGCGAGAAGCCGATCTTCGGCAACACCGCACGCAGCCACGCGGGGGACCACCACGCGGCGTGACCGGTCAGGCGCAGGAGTACCGGCAGCAGGACCAATCTGATCAAAATCGCGTCCAACAGTACGGCCACACCCAGAATGATTCCCATCTCCTTGGGAGGCAGCGGCTGGGCGAGCGCGAACGAGAAGAACACCGCGACCATCACCGCTGCCGCAGCAAAGATCACCCGCCCCGAATGCGCCATCCCGTCGACCTGCGACCCGTGCGGATCATCGGTGTTCTCGTAGTGCTCCTTGACGCTCGACAGCAGAAACACCGTGTAGTCCATCGCAATCGCGAAGATCATCGCGAAGAAGAACACCGGGCCCCAGCCGTTCAGGAAGCCCTGCGGGGTGAAACCGAGCAACGACGCGCCGTGCCCGTCCTGGAAGATCAGCTTCGCGACACCGAACGCCGCACCGGTCGACAGCAAACTCACCACAGTGCCGAGCAAGGCGATCAGTGGTGCCTGCAGCGCGATCAGCAGCAACAGGAATCCGAGCACCAGAATGACCGACACCACGATGGGCAGATAGTCGTTCAACGCGGTCTGCAGGTCCAGGTTCTCCGCGGGTGCACCGCCGACGATCGCGCCCTCGGGCAGCTCGGCACGCAGTGTGTCGAGAGTGGCCGCGAGTGCCGGGTCGGACGGGTCGACGTCCGGAATGGCCTGCAGCATGACGTAATCGGAGCCGTCCATCGCGGGCATCGGCGGCGTCACCATCGACACGCCGTCCACGCTCGCGGCGATCTGCGCGGTCTGCTCCGCTTCGGAAGCCGGAGCGATGATCTGCAACATGCCCGGGGCACCCTCACCCATCTGCGCCTGCACCAGTTCATAGCCCTGCCGCACCGGGGCGTCCTCGGGCACCACCGAAATCGACGGCATGGCGACCTTGAGGCCGAACACCGGGAGCGTCAGCGCCACCAGAATCAGCAGCGCACCGATGGCGAACGGCCACGGATACTTGTGCAGCACCCGACCCCAGGAGGCGAACTTCGGCGAGCGATGCTCCTGCCGCTTCGCGAAAGGCAGGGAAGCAGCATTGACCTTGGGGCCGAGCTTGCCCAGCACCGCGGGAAGCAACGTGAGGGTGGCAGCAAGAACGAAGATCACCGCGAGCATGATGCCCACGGCCATCGTGCGCACCGCCGGGGCCGGTACCAGCAGCACGGCAGAGAGGCTGATCAGCACCGTCAGACCGGACAGGGCAACGGCTTTGCCTGCGGTGTCCATCGTTTCGGCCACCGCACGCCGAGCATCCATCTGTCCGGCGTCGATGGTCTTACGGAGGGCCTCGCGAAACCGCACGACGAGGAACAGTGCGTAGTCGATACCCAGAGCCAAAGCGAACATCAGCGCAAAGTTCATCGCCCACACCGAGATCGGTGTGACCTCGTTCAGCAGCACCAGAGCACCCGCCGATGCGACCAGGCCCGCCAGCGTCAGCAGCAGCGGTAGTCCGGCGGCGACGAGTGAACCGAAAGCGAGCACCATGATCGCCAATGTGACCGGCCAGGAGATGATTTCGGCCTTGATCATCGCGTCGTGATTGGCCTTGTTGAAATCACTCCACAGCGCCGACGCTCCGGTCGGGTACACCTCGATCGAGTCCGTGGAGGCGCCGGTCAGCTCGCCCTTGAGATCGTCGACCGCCTTGACCATCTCGTCGGTGGTCCCGTTCGCCCCACCGATGATGATTCCGGTGCGCCCGTCGGGACTGATCGACATTCCCGGCTGCGGGGCGATGACCTCGGAAATCCGCGGGTCGCCGGCCAGAATGTCGGTGACCTCGGAGATGACGGCCTGGACGGCTGGATCCGACACCTGCTCGGTGTCCGAATGCACGACCACCTGGATCGCCGCCGAGGAGTTCCCGCCGAAATGCTCCTGAGCCAGCTCGCGAACCTGGACCGACTCCGATCCGTTGGCCTGCCAACCAGCACCGGCGAGAGACCCGAACACCGACGGCGCGAAGGCACCCAGTCCGATGATCACCACCAGCCACGCGGTCACCACCCACTTGAAATTGCCGGCCATGCGCGCACCGAACCGCGCCAACGGCCCGCCGGTGATGTCCGGCGGCGAACTGTCGGCCGAACTCTCGTCGGTTCGAACGTCCGTAGAACTCACTGTGTGTCCTTACTGGTCGGGAAGATGAAGGAACCGTAGCACGGTACCCCATGGGGTATAGTGGGTGATAATTACTACCCCCTGGGGTATACATGTGGTGCCGCACCACACTCACAGAATTGAGACTCGACCTCATGTCATGCACCGACACCCTCATCGGTCCGGGCGGACCGAGTATCGAACGCGCAGTCCCCGCGCTGGCGGGCACCATGATCCTCGCCAGCCTCGCCGCCGGTTCCGTGCACAACCGCCGCTGGCATGCCCTGACAGCATTCGTCGGCGGGAATCTACTGCTGTACTCGGCAGTCGGATGGTGCCCGAGCAGCTTGGCAATGAGGCGGCTGGGGATGCGCCAGAGCACAGTGACCCCGGCCCGATGAACCGCCACAGGGCCCGCCCGACACCGTGGCAGTGGGTCGGCTACGCCTTCGGCCGCACTCTTCCCTCGACCATGACGGACTGGGTGGCCCACGATCTGACGGGTGATCACGCCGTCGTTCGGCACCTGATTCGCGGCCAGGTTCCGTTTCTTCCCATCTACGCCGTGTTCATGTTCTTTCCGGGTGAGCTGTGGTTGCGTGGTTCCATGGTGCTCCTGGCGGTCCTGCTCTCGATGTTCTTCACCGCCTCGTACATGGAAGAGAATCGGCAACGCCGCCTCGTGCGGCACATGCTGCCCCGTGACCTGACGAACCCCCGCAAAGCGGAGAAATCGGAACTGGTCAAGAAGCGTTATCTCGCGGCTCACCCCGGGTCCGAAGCCTCCCGCACCGACGCGGCACCCATCGCGCCTGCCCGGGAGCACTGAGCGATGGTTGTCGATCCAACGCACCGCCTCGCCCGGTGGCAGCGATTTTGGGACAAGCAAGCGGCCGGCTATGACAAGCACATGACCATCCTCGACCGAGTCCTCTTCCGCGACACAAGGTCTTGGATCTGCAGTCGCGCCCGAGGCCAGGTTCTCGAGGTCGCAGTGGGAACGGGACTCAATCTCGAGCACTACCCGGCAGGGACATCGTTGACCGGAATCGAGCTGAGCCCGGACATGCTCGCGCAGGCGCATACTCGCGCCGCCGACGTCAGACCCGACGCTTACCTGACTCTCGGGGACGCTCACGCACTGGACTTTCCCGATGCATCCTTCGACACCGTGGTGTGCACGTTCTCGCTCTGCGCCATCCCCGCCACGGACATTGCGCTCGCGGAAATGTCGCGAGTGCTGCGTCCAGGTGGAACGTTGCTCCTCGCCGATCACGTCGCCTCATCGATCCGGCCGGTTCGCTGGATCCAACGCGGCCTGGAACTGGTGAGCATCCCGGTCGGTGGAGAGCATTTTCTGCGCCGACCCTCGCTCACGATCTCTGGTGACGAGACCTTCTCCATCGAGGACATCGATCGGTTCACCCTCGGTCTCGTCGAGCGTCTTCACGCCCGAAAGGTGTCCTGAACAGGCGAGGACGATAGCCGCGGCACGAACGGCCGACCACACTCCGGCACTTCTGCCTCGACGAACTCGTCAAGCCGCTTCAACAGCGCATCCGCACGATCTTCGACATCGTCGAGAGTCGAGCCGACGCCACCCGAGTAGCTCGTGTTTCTCCCGGCGTGCCCGAGTCCTGTGTTCGCAATAGCCGGTGCGGTCGGTCAGTGCGGCCGAAATCCGCACAGCATGGTTGCCGACGGCGGCATCTGCTCATGGGCCAGTCCCGTCCACGACGTTCGAGGTCTCGCTCTGGGCGTCCTGACCAACTCGCAGACGGCGTACCTCATTCATCCCGAACACGGAGCCACCGGAATCGTGCCGGGTCGATACGTCATCGGCCGTCAGCGTGAAGGTGGACGGGGTGACTGGTTCCATTCCACTCAGCTGGTAGCAGCCTGACAAGGCGTGACACACATCACACTTCGACCGAAGTGCTAGGTCCATCTCACAAACCGATCTTCGGTAGTAAGTGTGACGCTGTGTACCACTAAGGTTCGCGGCATGGCTGTTGTCGTCGTCTCGACTCTGCAATGACCGGCTCCCCCTCGCCGGTGCAGAACCGACTCCTCGGAATCACTCTCGTCGTGCTCATCGTCGTCTTCGTCGGGTGGTCCATCACCTCGTACAACAAGACGTTCGCGAACGTGGTGACCGTCTCGCTCGAGACCGATTCCGTCGGCAACGCACTTCCCCGCAACGCTGATGTCAAAGTTCGCGGCCTGATCGTCGGTGAAGTGCGATCGGCGACGACGGCCGGGGGCGTGGTCACCTCGGAGTTGGCCATCGAACCGGACATGGCCGAGATGATTCCGTCGAACGCCACCGCGCGACTGCTACCGAAAACGCTGTTCGGCGAGCGGTACGTCGCCTTGGTGTTACCGGAGGGCAGACCCGGGGCACCGATCACCGAGGGCACGGTATTGAAGCAGGATCGCAGCGGCAACGCCATCGAGGTCGGACAGGTACTCGACGGCCTGTTGCCGCTGCTCCAGGCCGTGCCGCCGGAGAACCTGGCCAACACTCTCGGCGCGCTGGCGCAGGGTCTGAGCGGTCGCGGCGAGCAACTCGGCCTCACGATCGACAGACTCGAGAGCATCTTCGCCGGGCTCGACACCGAGTTGCCCGCAATCCAGGAGGACCTGCGCGGACTCGCCGACTTCTCGCAGACCTACTCCGATGCGGCTCCCGAGCTGATCAATGCCTTGGACAACCTGCGGACCACCGGCAACACCATCGTCCAGAAGCGGCCTGCCCTCGAGACGCTGTACTCCTCGCTGACGTCGGCCTCGGGCACGACCGCCGACTTCCTCGACGCCAACTCGGCGGATGTCATCGGGCTGGCCGCGAACTCTCGCGAAGCACTCGAGGTCCTCGCCCAGTTCTCTCCGGCCGTCGGCTGCACCGTCGCCCAGTTCGCGGAGGGTGCCCGGCGCGGCAGAATCGTCACCGGCGTCGGCGACGAGTACCCCGGCATCAATGTCTCGATGCCGTTGGTCAACCCGAAGGGTCGGTACCTGCCGAACCAGGACGAACCGCGATTGTTCGAGCAGGAGCGCGGGCCGACCTGCTACTCCTCCCTCGACCGCTCGGCGGGCGAGTACTTCCCGCAGTACCCCGGCGGCTCCCCCAACGACGGCTCGTACCAGGTGCCGTCGAGAAACCCCGGGGAACAGGACACTTCGGCACTTCCGGTTCCGCAGTTTTCCCCCGTGCCCGCCTCCTACGCGGGGTCGGTCACCGAGCAGCAGACCTTGGCCGTCGTCTACGGTGGGGCCACCGGAATCGATCCCGCCGCGGTGCCGTCCTGGACGACGACGCTCGGCGCACCCGCACTCAGGGGAACGCAGGTCACCTTCCGGTAGTAACTACTGATTGAATGGTTCGCAACCCCGCCGACGAGCGCGACGGGTACAGATTCAGGAGTACAGATGCCAGCCGACAGCAACACCGCCGGATTCTCGATTCAGTCCAGCAACGATGGCCATGTGGCCGTCGTCGCGGTCGCCGGCGAACTCGATGTCACGACCGCACCGGCCCTCGCCACCGCGATCGACCAACAGGTCGCATCGACGCCCTCGGCATTGATCGTAGATCTCTCGGCCGTGTCGTTCCTGGCCTCGGCCGCGATGACGGTGCTGGCCACGACGCAGAAGGACCACGGGGACACACTTGCGTACTCCGTCGTCGCCGACGGTCCCACCACCAGTCGTCCGATCAAGCTGATGGGGCTGGATCAGGAATTCGCCCTGCACGCGGACCTGGAGTCAGCTCTCGCCGCCCTGGACTGAGGGAGCTGTCGACGCAGAGGGCACTGCCGACGCAGGGGGAACGCCCAGCGCCATCAGCGCGACATCGTCGACGAGACCGTCGCCGAAGCTGTTCAACAGCGTTTGCAAGTTGTCGATCAGTGCGGCCGGAGCAGTGGGGGCATGCTCGGTTGCGAACTCCAGCAGCGCGCCCTCGTCGTCGAAGCGTCCTCGGCCCACCCTCGCCTCGGTGAGACCATCGGTGTACAGCATCAACGTATCTCCCGCATTCAACGTCACGGTGGTCGATACGAACCGCGCGTTGCGGAGCAGTCCCACCAGCTGACCGCCGGTCATGTGGACGTAGTGCGCGGTGCCGTCGGCGCGGATCACCAACGGAGGCGGATGGCCGCCGTTGGCCATGCACACCTCGAATCCGCCGGCCGACCGGCACAGCACTCCGAACACCGCAGTGCAGAACTGTGCGTTGTTGTCACGAAACTCTTGACGCAGAACCGAATCCAGATTGTGCAGCACTGCCACTGGGTCGTTGTCGTAGACCGCGGCCGCACGCAGCGTGTACCGCGTCAACGAGGTCACCGCTGCAGCGGCCGCGCCCTTGCCGCACACGTCCCCGAGGAAAAAACCCCATCGGTCCTCGGACAACGGGAACAGATCGTAGAAGTCGCCGCCCAGCTCGTCACCGGAGGCCGCGTGATAGTGCGCAGCGGCCGTCATCCCCGACGGAGGCAGCAGCGCGGGCGGCAACAGCGACCGCTGCAGCGTCCTGGCCAGTAGCTCCGCTCGCGTGCGGGACTCGAGCAACTCGCGTTCGTAGGTGCGGCGATCCCTCGCATCGAGGGCGGTGATCCGGATCAACAGCGGAACTCCCGCGTCGTCGGCCTTGACATTGGCGGTCATGAAGACCGGTATCCGCCGGCGATCCGAGGTCACGAAATCCAGTGCGATGCCGTCGAGCTGGCCGTTCATCTGCAGGATCGGACCGAAATGCGTCTCGTAATGAATACGTCCGCCCGCAGTGAGCAATCGGGTGAAGTCGGTCCCGATCAACGCGTCGACCTCGAAGCCGAGCCAACCGGCCAGTGTCGCGTTCAGCCTCGCGATGGTCATGTCAGGCAGGACCGACAGGTAGCCGCAGGGAGCGTTCTCGTACAGATCCTCGATGTCGAGGTCGTTGATCACGAGGATCTCACGAACGTCGCAATCGCCTCGGCGGTCCGCTCGGGTTCGGTGATGTGCGGGCAGTGCCCGCTTGCGTCGATGGTCGTCAACGTGGCACCGGCGATGTGGTCGCGTACGTACCTACCGACCTGAGGCGGTGCCAGCGAATCCCGCGCGCAATCGACGATCAGAGTTGGCAGAGCAACCGACGCCAGATCCGCTCGGTTGTCGGCCAAGAAGGTGGCACGGGCGAACACCCGGGCGCATGCCGGATCGGTTCGGCAGAAGCTGGCGGTCCACATGTTCTCCAGATCCGGACGTTCCGGTGCGTTCACGACGACCGGAGCCATCGACGCCGACCAGCCCAGATAATTGCTGTCCAATGATTCGAGCAGTTCGTCGATGTCCTCGGCGCTGAAACCGCCGCGATAGTCGCCGTCGTCGATGTACCGGGGAGAAGGCGTCAGCAACACCAGTTTGGAAAATCGCTCGGGGGCCTTCGGGACCGCGAGAACACCCATCATCGACGCCACCGAGTGGCCGACGAACGTGGCCCCGCGCAGGTCGAGATCTGCGGCGATATCGATGATGTCGTCGGAGTAGGCATCGAGGCCGGCGTACTTCTCGGCGTCCCAGGCCGCCGGGTCCGATGCCCCTGAACCCACATGGTCGAACAGGACGACCCGGAATTCGGGAGCCAAGAGCTCGGTCACCGACCGCCACAGCGTCTGGTCACATCCGAACCCGTGCGCCAGCATGACGACGGGCCCGTCGGCAGCCCCGACGACCCTGACGTTGTTCCTGGTTCGCGCGTTCACCGGGACAGTCTGTCATCTCGCCACGACAGCGGGGAGTGAGACCGCCCCGACCGGGTATGGACACTGTCTACAGAAACGAGAGATGCCATGCGAGTACTGGTCACCGGCGCAACGGGATACATCGGGTCTCGGTTGATCCCGGTGCTTGTCGAACAGGGCCACGACGTCCATGCCGCGATGCGTGACCCGAACAAGAAGTCGCGGTTCGCCTGGGGGGCAAGCGTCACCGCGGTGCATTTCGACCTCGACGAGCACGACAGCTTCGATACTGCGACGGCGAACGTCGATGCCGTCGTCTATCTCGTGCACTCGATGGACGAGGGAGACTTCGTCGAGAAGGATCGACACGCTGCACAGTCCATGGCCGCGGCGGCCGAACGCAACGGTGTCGGCCGGATCGTCTACCTGTCCGGCCTCATCCCCGACGACGGCGCGCCGCTGTCGGACCACCTGCGCTCGCGCCTCCAGGTCGAGGAGGTGTTTCTGGACAGCTCCGTCGACGCGACCGTGCTCCGCGCCGCGATCATCCTCGGTTCCGGATCGACGTCGTTCGAGTTGGTTCGGCGAATGACCGAGCGCATACCGGTGACCCCGATTCCGACGTGGATGCGTAAGCAGGTCCAGCCGATTGCTGTCGGCGATGTGGTGGCCATCATCGGCCGAGCGCTCGGCGGCCAAGCGCGTCCGGGTTCGTTCGACATCGGCGGGACCGAAACGATGAGTTACCCGGATCTGCTCAGGGCCTACGGCAGCGTCGCGGGGTTGCGGCGAGCCCAGATTCCCGTTCCGCTGCTGCCTACCGGATTGGTGGGCCGCGCCGTTGCCGCCATCACCGCGATGCCTCCCGGAACGGTGATCTCGTTGGTGGACAGCCTCACTCACGATATGGTGGTGCGCCGCGGCAACGCGGCCACCGATGTGTTCGCCGATTCCGATACGACGCTGATGAGCGTGCGAGAGGCCTTGCAGCGTGCGATCACCGTGACCGCCGAGGAAGGCACCGATACGCACGCCGATCCCCAGGCGGCCGCCGACACCGATCCGGAGTGGGCAGGCGGGGTGATCGACATCGTGGATGGTCAACTGCGACAACGACCGTCGGGAATCCTGGGCAAAGCCCAGCTCGGCGCGACGCGCTAGCCGATTTCTTCATAGCGGTGCGACCAGGGCGCTGCTCGTTCCAACTGTGCTGCAAGTTGGACGAGCAGACCCTCGCCGCCCAGCGGTGCCGTGAACTGCGCGCCCATCGGCAGGCCGTCCGGGGTCCAGTGAAGCGGTAACGACAGCGCCGGACGTCCGGTGACGTTGGCCAACTGGGTGTAGGGAATCCACGAAATATTGTCGTCGATCATTTGATCGACGATGCCCGTGTGTCGAAGCATCCCCGCAGTTCTACTGCGCAACAACAGCTCCGATGCCAGCTCCAGCGGCCTCGCTAGATCGAATGCGCCGACCTTCGGCGGCAGCTCGGCAATCGTGGGCGTCAGCAGCAGGTCGTACGTCTCGAAATACGTGGCCAGCGCGCGCACATGCACATGCCGCCCCTCTACCGCCTCGAGGTAATCGACCCCACTTGCAGATCTTCCCAGCGCCGCCATGATCCGGGTGTCGCGCTCGAATTTGTCGTCACCACAACCGGTTCGGCGCTTCACCTCGTCCATTTCGTAAGCCAGGTAGGTGAACCAGGCCAGCAGGAATTCGCGATTGAGGCTTGCGTCGTCGTACGGCGGGGCGTCGAGTAGCTCGACGGTGTGCCCGAGGTCCGTCAGTGTGCTCGCCGCCGCTTCCATTGCGGCAACTGCCTGCGGGGCGGGACTGGGATTGACGGACGTGGCCGCGTACATCCCGATGCGTAGCGGCCTCGGGTCGGCGTCCATTCGAGACAGGAAGCTACCGTCTGGATGTGCGGACAGGTACCCGGACGTGGGTTCACCGCCCGCCAACACGTCGAGCATCGCAGCGGTGTCCCGTACCGACCGGGAGACCACACCCTGCACCGCTGCCCCGTGCATCGGCTCTCCGAAAGTGGGTCCCGACGGCACCAGGCCACGGCCCGGCTTGAGGCCCACGAGACCGCAGCACGACGACGGAATGCGAATCGACCCGCCGCCATCACTCGCCCCCGCCACCGCCGCGATGCCCGCAGCAACCGCGGCGGTGGCGGGGGCGAGTGATGGCGGGTCTGATCTCGACCCTGCCCGGTCGGTACTACACCGACCCGGACATCTTCGAGCTCGAGCAGGAGAAGATCTTCGAGGAGCTGTGGATCTGCGCTGTCCGCGCAGCGGATCTGGACAAGCCCGGCTCGTTCCGGACCGTGCAGATCGGCCGCGAGAGCGTCATCATCACGCGCACACGTACCGGTGCCATCAAGGCCTACCTGAACGTCTGCGCGCACCGCGGCGCGCGAATCTGCATGGAGGACAAGGGCGAAGTCAAGCGATCGTTCCAGTGCCCGTACCACGCCTGGACGTACGACCTGGACGGAAAGCTCATCGCTGCACCGAACCTGACCAAGATGCCCGATATCGACCGGGTTCGCTACGGCTTGTCGTCGGTGTCGGTGGAGGAATGGCTCGGATACGTCTGGGTCAATCTCAGTGACAATCCGGCGTCCTTCGACACCACCGTGGTGCAGGACATTCGCGACCGACTCGGTGACGTCGAATCGATCGACCGCTACAAGGTCGAGGATCTCGGTCTCGGCAGGCGCATGAGCTACGACGTCAAGGCGAACTGGAAGCTCATCATCGAGAACTTCATGGAGTGCTACCACTGCGCCACCATTCACCCTGAGCTCACCGAGGTTCTTCCGGAATTCGCCGACGGTTATGCCGCCCAGTACTACGTGGGGCACGGAGCCGAATTCGGTGAATCAGTTCAGGGCTTCACACTCGATGGCACCGCTGGGCACGACTCCATCCCCGGAATCGCACCGGAGCAGGACCGGCGCTACTACGCCATCACTGTCCGGCCGCAGGTGTTCGTCAACCTCGTCCCGGATCACGTGATCATCCATCGGATGTATCCGCTTGCCCCCGATCGCACCCTGGTGGAATGCGATTGGCTGTATCTGCCCGGTGTGGTCGCCTCCGGCCGAGACCTGCAGCACTCGGTGGAGTTGTTCCACCGCGTCAACCTGCAGGACTTCGAGGCGTGTGAACGCTGCCAGCCCGCGATGAGTTCACGTAAGTACCGCGACGGCGGTGTCCTGGTGGGCAGCGAACACCACATCGGCATCTTCCACGACTGGCTCAAGAACCGCATCGAGGGCTGACCGAACCGGTCGTATGTGCGGTACCGATAGGATCGGTACCTATGAGTGTCGAGGTCGCGTCGTCCGGCACCCCCGGTTCTCCGGGGGTGCACGGCGACACGGGGGCGACAATGGCCGACGTCGCGTATTCGGCCATTCGCGACAAATTGATCAAGCTGGCGATCAAACCCGGGGACGCCGTCGTCGAGTCGGCGCTGTCTGCCGAACTCGGTGTGGGCCGCACTCCCGTCCGGGAGGCACTCAAACGGCTCGAATACGAGCGGCTGGTCATCTCGCATTCCCGACGCGGCACCTTCGCGACCTCCATCGAGGTCGCCGACCTGGGGGACATCTCCGAGATTCGCCAGCGGCTCGAACCACTCGCGGCAGCGAAGGCCGCCGCCGCGGCCACCGCGACGCAACGCCAAGTCCTGTGGGGTATGGCCGACCGTACCGAGGAGCTCGAGGCAACGAACCCGAGCCAACACGATCTGATCGAGTGGGATACCGAGGTGCATCGCACCGTGTACCGGCTCGCGTCGAATCCGGTTCTCGAGGATGCGTTGATTCGCTACAGCAATCTTGCGACGCGAATCTTCTGGCTGTTCCTGGATCGGCTGCCCCCACTGGCCGACCACGTCGGTACCCACACCGAGTTGCTGCGCGCGATCGCGGCCGGGGAAGCCGAGAACGCTGCGAGCATCGCGCGGGCGCACGTGACCGAGTTCGACGACGCAGTCCGAGCGGTCATCTAGGTCTCGAGGGGGCACGCCGCCGGGCAAGTGCGTGTTACGTATAGTCGCGGGGATGGCCACTGACGATTCGAACCGCGCCCCGGAAGGTGGCGTCCAGTCGGTCGACCGCGCATTTCGCGTACTCGAGGTCATGGCACGGCTAGGAGAAGCCGGCGTGAGCGCCATCGCCACAGAGATCGGTGTGCACAAGTCCACGGTGTCGCGCCTGCTGACGTCGCTCGAAGAGCACGACATGGTGATGCAGACGCACAACCGCGGCAAGTATCGACTCAGCCTCGGAGTACTTCGGCTGGCCGCCGCAGTCCCCGAGCGGTTGGAGATCACCGAGTACGGTCACGCGATACTCGAGCGCCTGGCGACGAAGCTCGGCGAGACAGTGAACATCGCTGTGCGACGAGCAGATACCGCGGTCCACCTGGATGAGGCCAGAGGACCCAGTTCGGTAGGAACCCACAACTGGATCGGCGAACAGACTCCGCTGCACGCCACGGCGAGCGGCAAGGTGCTGCTGGCCGCTCTCGATCCCGATGGTCGTCGGGCCATGGTCGATTCTCTCGATCTTCATCGGCACACCGAGCACACGGTCACCACCACGGCCGCACTCACGGCCGAGCTCGACGCTGCCGGCTCGCTCGGATACGCGGTGGTCGTCGAAGAATTCGAGACCGGCCTCAACGCCATCGCAGCCCCGATCCTCGATTACACCGGCAAGACGGTCGCCGCCCTGAGCGTCTCCGGTCCGGTGTATCGCTTCGACGAGGCAAGAATGCGGGCCATCGTCCCGGATGTGCTTGCCGCCGCCGCAGAGATCAGCGAGAAGATGGGCTACCGGGAATCGTTCATTCCCTCGACCTGAGCGGCCTCGGCGCACTCGACGACGTTGGTCAACAGCATGGCCCGAGTCATCGGGCCGACTCCGCCCGTTGCACCGCTGAGCCGTCCCGCGATCTGCTCGACGCCCGGATGCACGTCGCCCAGAATTCCTTCGACGGTACGAGTGATTCCCACCGACAGCACCGTCGCTCCGGCGCTGATCCAGTCCGGACGCACCAGGTGTGCAACGCCTGCCGCCGCGATGACGACGTCGGCGGCGCGCGTGTGCGCGGCGGTGTCCACGGTGGCTTCGTGGCACATGGTCACTGTCGCGTGCTCGCTGCGGCGGGTGAGCATCAGCCCCAGCGGGCGGCCGACCGTGATACCGCAACCGATGATGCAGAAGCGGGCACCGGTGATCGGTACATCATGGTGGCGAAGAAGTTCCAGGATTCCGCGCGGGGTGCAGGGCAGCGGCCCATCCATGCCGAGTACGAGCCGGCCCAGGTTCGTCGGGTGCAGGCCGTCGGCGTCTTTACGCGGGTCGATCAGTTCGATCACCCGATGCGTGTCGATGTGCGGCGGAAGTGGCAGCTGAACGATGAAGCCGGTGCACTCCGGGTCGTCATTGAGAGCGTGCACCGCATCTTCGATCTCGCGCTGACTCGCGGTCGCGGGCAACCTGACCTGAATCGAATGCAGCCCCACCTCGGCGCAGTCGCGGTGCTTCGCCGCGACGTAGGAGCGGCTTCCTGGATCCTCACCGACCAGAATTGTGCCGAGGCCGGGCCTGATCCCCTGCTGCGCGAGCCGTTGAACGCGGTGACGCAGGTCGTCCTTGACGATCGCACTCACTGCGTTGCCGTCGATCCTGAGCGCTGTGGTCATGCTGTGGGTTCCTTGGAGTCGGCCGTCATCGTACTGATATATCAACTGTCGATCACAATACGGCGTGCGGCTGCCGCCGGTCAAGAGCAATGACATGAGAGGGTCGAACCATGGAGCCACTGCAGCCGATGCGACCGGTCAGCGTGCAGCAGGACGAGCGAGAGTCTGCACCGTCCTGGAAACTGTGGTGCGCCTATGTCGGTCTCGCAGCGCTGTTCCTGGCATCGATGTGGATCGACGGGGGCTATCGGTGGATCGTCGCCGCCGGAATCTTCATATTCGCGATCGGGGCGGCTCTTTCCATCGCAGCAGCGCGGCGGATCTCACGAGAGAACGCAGGTCGACGCATTCCGTGGATCGGATTCCCGCCAGTGCGTCCGCGCAAGGTCGACCTGCTCGAGACTGTCGGCGCATCGATGACATTGACCGGCGCACTGATGGCGGCGAACAACCTGTCGATTCCATGGCCGATTTTTCTGCCGATCATCGGCTTCGCCTTCATCGCGGTGACTCTATCGGCACAGGCATGGCACAACTATCGGGTCCATCAGGACACCTCCGATCGCTGACGGACTCGGCTGCACACACAGCGCAGCGAAAGATCTGAGCCGATTCCGGTAGTACCCAGCTGGTTCAGTGTGGACCACCCACACGGAGGCCAGGGGCCATTGCGATATCGGTTACTTGCCGGACCGTCAGGACGCGGCCTGCGGATACATCGGCACGACTGCCATCGGTCCTGTACACCCTTACGCGACTACGGTTTTCACCCGACGTGATATCGAGGACGGTACCGTCGGCCAGGGTTCGACGCTCATCGACGAAAGTCAGTGTCCACTGCCTCCGTGGAAAGGGCTAGCCGGTCGGAGCTCAACTGTCGCTGGTTTCGAGCCACTCGGAGTGTGCGCGACGTGGCCCATGCTGGGAGCACTCTCGTACAGGTCACGGGCACTACCCGACCGCCAATCCTCGGCGGCTGCTCCGAACGATCGCCTACCAGTCATGTAACTCATTGCTGGAGAACGACAGTCGATCAACCCCGAACTGGTCGCGCACGAGATGCTGAAAGTAATCGACCGTCGTCCAAGCGAACTGGCGTGGACCCGTGAACGGTTGCGTGTGCCACCCCACCCTGTTTCACTGATGGAGAATCCGAACCAATCGGTCTGACGGGGTTGTGGATGAGTACAGCTACCCGCCTCAGCGTCTGATTGTCGTGATGGAACAACCACAATCCAGCGTGACCGGTGCGCGGGATCCCTTCTGAATGCGAGGAATTGACGGTGAATTTTCCGAGCGGGAGATGGTGGGTTCTCTTCTGGTCTGCACAGGCGTTGCTGTGGGCCGTTGTTTCGGTGACTCGAACTCAGGACGGTGCGTCTCCGGTTTGGTCGTGGGTCGCTACTTGTTTGTTTGCTGCGGCCGCAATCCTGACCGGGATCAGTACATTTCGCAGCAGAAGCGACAACGAGCACGGGCCCATGAATCCATAGCGAAAGTCGAAGCTGCGTCGCGGATCTGCCGTGCGGGGCCCATCCGGTCGACGAGCGGTACCGCGGGCACCCGTCACGACATCGATACCTGCGAAGCCCGGTGGACGTACCTCCGCGAGGACTAACCAAGGCCCGGGTGAATCAACACCACCCCAGCAGATCGACCGAGAGTGTCCAATGCACTCTGCGCATCGGCGAGCGGTATACGGGTTGCGATCATCGTCTCGATGTCGTCTACAGGCAGCGTACGCAGCAGTACTGAATACTCGTGAGCGGCAAGACCGTGACTGCCCAGGACATCGAGTTCTTTGCCGATCACCGCGTCCATCGAGATGTGAGCGCCGTCGGGGAGCAAGCCGATCTGCACATGCCGACCCCTGCGGCGCAACATCGAAAGAGCGGCATCGGCCAGTACCGGGTGACCGGAGCACTCCAAAGCGACATCCATGCCCTCGACCGCCTCGCCGGACGTTTTGGTTGCGCCCAGCCGCACCTCAATCTCCAGTGCCGCCGGTGATGCGTCGACGGCTGTGACCTCAGCGCCGGCATGAGAGGCGATGATCACTGCAGACAACCCCAGCCCGCCGCATCCGTAGACCGCGACGCGCTCACCCGCCACCACCCGCGCTCGCCGGTGGACCGCACGCCACGCCGTCGCATACCGGCAGCCGAGCGTGGCCGCTACATCGAAGGACACCTCGTCAGGAAGCTCCACCAAGTTCGTGTCGGCGTGGCGAATCGCGACGAACTCCGCGTAGGACCCGTCGTGGGTGAAGCCGGGCTGTTCCTGGTTCGGGCACACCTGATGATCACCGGACGCGCATGTCGAGCAGCGTCCGCATGCGCAGACGAACGGCGCGGTGACACGGCGACCGACCCACGAGCTACTCACCTCGGAACCAACGGAGACGACGGTGCCGGCGAACTCGTGACCAGGGACCAACGGTAGCCGCACCCCGCTGTCATGCCCCTGCCACGCGTGCCAATCGCTCCGACAGACGCCAGTCGCGGCTACCTCCACCACAGCACCGTCCGGTGCCGGGTCCGGGCGGGGAACGTCTCGAACAGTGCCGGGACGTCCGAACTCCTCGATCACCATTGCGCGCATCAGACAGGTGTACCAGGAGCGAGCATTCTTCCGGGAACTCGGCTGCACAGTGCGGCACGTCGGTCGAGTCGAACTCGCTTTCGCCGGGACAGCAGCTGCTACTTTGTTCCGGGTTCAGATGCACGGCAGTTGCAGCGCTGGCGTGTCGCTTGCCAGGGTAATGGGACCACCTGACTGCCAGAGGCTAGGGGCCACCGTGGCGCGTTATTGAGGATGCTCGTTGTCGTTGGTGGCGTCAACTGTTCCGGGTCGGGTGCGTTGGCGGTAGGACGGTCCTTCGATGACGAGGGTGTGTGCGGTTGGAGGTCAGTCGATCGATCGCGGACTGTGCGAGCAGGGTGTCGGCGGTCATGGTCAGCCACTCCGCCGGTTTCCGGTTCGAGATGACGATAGTGGTCCTCTTTCGGTGGCGTTCGACGATGAGTTCGTAGAAGTCGCTGGTTTCTGTGGCTGTCACCCTGCGGGACGTGCTCCCACGATGGGATCGGTGGGGCCTCACGGCCGAGTAGTCGAGCTTTTTGCGCGCCACCGCCGCAGCACCGAGCCCGGTCCACAGCACCGCGACCGGAGGAAGAGGAGCGGGGAACGGCCGCCACAGCACGTTGACCGAGACCATCAGAATCGCAGACGCTCCCGCCCCGATGAGCAACGCTGCCGGTAAACGCCGACACCACCAGCGACGCCCCCGCCCAGCGGCTAGCGCCAGCAACCCAACCACTCCTACTCCCAGCAGCACAGCGCCGACCGTTCCGGACAGCAGTTGCACGTCGATTACCGACATGACGCCCTTTCGACAATGATTCGGGGTCCCCGTCGTCCGTCCGGCGCTCGGGACCGGAACAGCTCGATGAGGGTTGGTATGGATCGCGACGGTGCCGAACCGGCGGATGGCTCGGGCGGTCTCCCGGTGCGTCGACGAGAGTCGGAGCCATTCTGCGGACCCGATCTGTGTAGGGCTGGTCCGCACGGGTCCTTTCGCTGTGTACCCTACTGGCCGCCGACCTGCTGCTGCTGGTAGTCGGGATTTTCGATGGTGCCCTCACGGCTGCAGATCGATCGATGGGCTGGGTGAACGCGTGGGAATCCTGATCTCGAAGCGTGCTCCCCCGAGCGGGGACCGAGAAACAGTGACCGAGCCTGCGTGGGCGGCGGCGGTGCCGGCCACGATCGCCAGTCCGAGTCCGGCACCACCTTCGTCGCGTGTCCGGGAGGCATCGAGACGGACGAACCGGTCGAACACGCGTTCATGCTCTTGTTCGGGAATCCCCGGGCCGTCGTCGTCGACCACGATCACAGCAGATCCACCGGACTGGTGGCAGGACAGTTCGATTCGGGTTTCGGCGTGCCGGATGGCATTGTCGACGACGTTGCGCACCATCCTCGCCAACGCGGGCTGATCTCCGGTTATTCGGACCGCAACGATCGACGTTCCGACGGTCAGGTCCGTGACCGCTTCGATCCGTTTGCCCTCCGCGTACAGCACGTCGTCGAGATCGACGTCGACCGCACCGAGCGGGGTCTGCTTTTCGTCCGAGCGAGCAAGCAGGAGAAGGTCTTCGATCAGCCGGCGCATTCGACGAGCTTCGGGCAGCAACGCTTCGTCGATCAGTGATGCGTCGATCAGTTCCGGCCTCGATGCGGCGAGTTCGAGAGCGGTAGTGATGGTCGACAGCGGGCTCCGAAGCTCGTGCGAGGCGTCGCTGACGAATCGTTGTTGCGCCCGTTGTCCGGCCTGGAGACGCTCGAGCATTCGATTCATCGTCAGCGCGAGGCGAGCGATCTCGTCGCGTGACTGCGGGACCGGGATTCGTTCTCCCAGTTCACTGTTCGAGATCGAGGCGACGCGGGTGCGGATGCGTTCGACAGGGCTCAACGCTGCTCCGACGAGCCGGTATGTCGCCAACGCCACAAGAGCGACCACGACCGGACCGACGATGCCCAGCAGGACCGCGACGGTGGATACGACTTTTTCCACCGGCTCGCGGTCGGCACCGACCAGTACTGTCACCGGTCCGTCTGCGGTCACTGCACCGCGTGCTGTGACCCAGAAGTCGCCGGTGTCGCCTCGGTCGATGCGTCCGAGATCCTGCGTGGTCGAGGGCGCAACCGCGGTCGTGGACAGCGCACGTCCGCCGTCGGCCCGCGAGGACGCTTTCACCGCCCCGGCCGAGTCGATGACCTGCAGTATGCCGATCTGGCCATCGGTTGCCAACAACGACTCGTCGATCTGCGCGGGAAGATCGGTCTCGAGTTGCTCGCTGACCTGCACTGCCCGGGCGGTCGCGGCCGTTCGGGCGGAGGATTCGAGTGAGCTGTAGAGAACACCGACCAACGCGCCACCCGCCGCGATCAGGCACACGGCAAGGACCACGGTCGAGGCCACCGCGGATCGCACACGCACCGTCCACGATCGTGGACGCACACTATCGACGAAAGCGCTCATCCCGCCAGTCTCCTACCTGACTGCCTCACAGTGGCTCTCGTCTTCAGCATCTCTTCAGGAACGCTCTGTCAGAGTCCACGACCATGACCATGACCACGACCACCACGCGCATATTGGCAAGCAAAGTCCCCGAAGTAACACTCTTCTTCTGGATCATCAAGATCCTCGGTACCACCGTCGGAGAGACAGCCGCCGATGCACTCAATGTCGATCTCGGGTTCGGCCTGACCGGAACCACCATCGTCGTCGGCATAGTCCTGGCCGCAGCCCTGATCTACCAGTTCACGCTGCGCCGGTACGTACCGTGGGTCTACTGGCTGGTGGTCATCCTGATCAGCATCGCCGGCACGTTGATCACCGACAATCTCACCGACAACTTCGGTGTGCCCCTGGCCATCAGCACCGGGTTCTTCGCTGCCGGCCTGATCCTGACGTTCGCGGCGTGGTACATCAGCGAGGGAACACTCTCGATCCACAGCATCAGAACCCGCCGCCGTGAAGGGTTCTACTGGCTGGCGATCCTGTTCACCTTCGCGTTGGGCACCGCCGCGGGCGATCTGGTCGCCGAGCAGATCGCATTGGGATACCTGACATCGGCACTGGTGTTCGCGGCGATCATCGCTGTGGTCACCGTCGCGCACTACGGACTACGACTGAACGCCGTCCTCGCGTTCTGGATCGCCTACATCGTCACTCGCCCCCTCGGCGCGTCGATCGGCGACTATCTCACGCAAGACAAGACCGTGGGCGGCCTCGGACTGGGACCGACCGTCGTCACCGCGGTGTTCACCGCCGCCATCGTCGGATCGGTGGCCTATCTGAGCATCTCACGCGTCGATGTCCTCGACACCACCACCGACAGCTCCGAGACGACCAACGCCGCGCACAGAGAATGACACCGCACGACGAACGTCACCGAAACACCGGCCGGCGCGGAGCACCGCGCCATGGTCTAGTTACCCGCGAGAACCGCGGGGTGTGCGTGACCACTCACCGATAGTCCTGGCGCGTCCCACCGCACCGACGGCCCGGCACCGACTGTGCCGGGCCGTCGCACTGCTGCGTCCGGCGGAAGACCACCGGCCCGCAGGGCACCCGCTGCGTACGACCGTGGGCCTATCGACTGATACCAGGCACAGGCAGCAGTCGCTCCCGACCCACCGTGGCCGATCTCGAGACGAGGATCGATGACCGACACGGCAGACGCCGAACAAGCACGCGTGTTCATCACCATGTTGCACGCCGAGATCGCCGTGATCTCGGCGCGAATCGAAAGAGCCGAGAAGATGGCCCGGACGGCCTGGGAGGTCGGCCGAACATCTTCTCGCCGTTGGTATGCCGACGATGCACGAATCCAACGCACGATTCTCTACGAGCTCCATCGCCAACTCGATTCCCTGCACGCTCGCTTCCCGGGTGCACGAGTGTCGGAGGCACCGAGGTCACCGTCGACGCCGGAGAGCACCTCACCCCTGACATCGTCGGAGCCTCCACTCACTCACCGTGACCGAACACCGTGATCAGGGCCGCAACCGAGAAGTGCAGGACCATCGACCGATTCGACGGCTACCCCCACTCATCGGAGCCCCTGTAGCTCGCCGGTCGACAGCAGCTCCAGCTGTGTCCGACGATGTGCAGCGGCACTGCGCTGCGCCGCGCGATGTTGAACTCTCTCTCAGCTGTCCACAGGGATCCTTCAGGAGCAGTCGAGCATATTCGGTGTTGTACCGCACGCAATCAGATGTGCATCCGACAACCGAAGGAACCCTCGTGAACATCAAGAACAGGATCGTTGCGGTCGCCGCCGTCGTGCTGGCCGGAGCATCCATCGGCGGTGGCATCGCAGCCGCACAGACCCTCGAACAGCCGGCAGCCTCGAACAGCAGCGTCGTCGACACTCCCGAAGCGGGCGACACACCGGACGCACCGGGCGCAGCAGACGTACCCGAGGCCGGCGACACACCGGACGCACCGGGCGCAGCAGACGTACCCGAGGCCGGCGACACACCGGACGCACCGGGCGCAGCAGACGTACCCGAGGCCGGCGACACACCCGATGCACCGGGCTCGGTCGACAAGCAGGAGGCGGGCGATACACCCGATGCGCCGGGCTCGGTGGACCTGCCCGAGGCCGGTGATATCGCCGACGCCCCCGGACAGTAAGTTCCTCGCTTCACCCCGCAGTGCCCGTAGGCCTCCTTGGCCTACGGGCACTGCCCCTATTGCATCCCACTCCTGTTGTTTCCGAATGCTTTTCAGTGTTCCTTCAGTCTCGTTCGCGCATGATCGAGATGTACCGGATCACTTCTGGCAGGAGATACCCACTTATGCTCGCATCGACTCGCCCGACACCGCCGGACCACAGCGACGACCGACAGATTTCGCGCCGCGAGGTGAAGATCTGGAAGCTTCTCGCGGCGGCTGCACTCATCGTGCTCACCCTTGCCTCGATGTCCTACGTGCGAGCACTGCTGACCCCGGGATATGCGACCTGGAACGACAAGACATCATCGTGGATCCGCGACCATGGGGGTGCCCCCGTCCTCAACGCCTACGAGAACTGGCGCTACGCGAGTCCACCATCGGACACCCCACCCGATCTGTCCGGATTCGCCTCGGCCACAGCCATTCCCGGTGGCACCCCGGCATCGTTCGCCACTCTCCCCGTTCTTCCAACGGTCACCGGATCGCCGGCTCCGACCTGGACACCCGGGCGCACGGGAGCCGATGGAACTCCCGTCGCGTACATTTCGCATTACCAGCCGGACCCGGCCCATCGCAGCGCGGTGGCCGGAGTAGCGATCGTCTCCGGTTCCGCGACGGTCGCCCACCTCGTCGACGGCACGAGCCAACCCCGCACCGACGGCAACGCCGCTGCATCGGTACCCGGTTCCGAGGTACCGAATCTGGTGGCTGCGTTCAATTCCGGGTGGAAGATGAAAGATATTGCGGGCGGGTACTTCTCGAACGGTGTGGCACGGCAGGACCTGCAGAACGGCCAGGCCTCGGCAGTCGTCGACGACTCGGGGCACCTGAGTGTCATCGACTGGACCAGCGGCGCGGCGGTGGACCCGCACATCGTGGCGGTGCGACAGAATTTGCCGTTGATCGTCGATCACGGTTCGATCGCGCCGGGGCTGCACTCGAACGCCGACAGTCGGTGGGGTAGTGCGAAGAATCAACTGCAATACACCGAGCGGTCTGCGCTGGGGACCACCGCGAACGGCGACCTCGTGTATGTGGCAGCCTCGAAAGTCGACCTCTCCACTCTCTCGCAGACGCTCGTCGATGCCGGGGCTGTGACCGGGATGGAGCTCGACATTCACGGCGGACTGACCGAGTTCAACTCCTGGACAGTGGATTCCGCCGGAACTTTGACACCGGCGACGATATTGCCGGGCGTCCAGAACAGGCCCGACCGCTACCTGGCTCCGGATCAACGCGACTTCTTCTATCTCACTCTGGCGACACCGACGCCGAATCAGCAGTGGGCCGCAGCGGACACCGCATCGACGCAGCCGAGCGTGGTCGACGCCGAGGGCATCTAAGGACGCGCTCCGGCGCGCCCAACACGGTCCCTGCGGGTCAAAGAAGTGACCTCACGACAGACCGGGAGAACGCGAGCGGCCAGGGTGACGTTGCCGCAGAACGAGGATGCTCAGTCGGCCGCTGCAACGGCCAGACGGTACCCGACCCCGCGAATCGTCTCGATGCTCCTGCGCCCGAACGGCTGATCGACCTTCTTGCGGAGGTAGCCGATGTAGACCTCGACGATGTTCTCGTCCCCGTCGTAGTTGACGTCCCACACCGACCTCACGATTTCGGACTTGGTCACCACAGTGCCGCTGCGCCGCATCAGGAATTCGAGCACGCTGTACTCCCGCGGGGTGAGAGCCAATTCCACACCACCGCGACTGACACGATGACGCGCAGGATCCAAGTCCAGATCGCCGGCGGTGAGCACCGTGGGCCGTTCGGGAGCACCTCTTCTGACCAGTGCTCGCAGACGAGCGAGCAGCACCACGAACGAAAACGGCTTGACCAGATAGTCATCGGCACCGAGATCGAACGCATCGGCCAAATCGTATTCACCGTCCTTGGCCGAGAGCATCAGGATCGGCGTCCACACCTCCTGTGCCCTGAGGTCGCGCACGATGTCGTAGCCGTGTTTTCCCGGCAGCATGATATCGAGGACGAGGACGTCGAACTCCCCCGTGGCCGCGCTGTGGAACCCGTTGTCCCCGTCGTGTTCGACCTCGACGGTGAATCCTTCGGCCACCAGACCGCGTCGCACCATCTCCGCGAGGCGCACTTCGTCCTCGACCACCAATACCCGCATCGACAACTCCGTCCGTCTAGTGCGGCAAGTACAACAGACCCATGCCGAGACACCAGACTCGCTCTCAGCGGTTCTTCAGGAGCTCCCCAGCACACTGATCCCCGTGCTCCTTTCCTCATCGATCTCCGCTGTACATGCAACGGCCACCGAAGTGTTCACCGAAGCCGCCACCGCCGACGTCGAGATCGCGGGGCTCGTGATCGCAGTCGGCCTCGTCGCAGCCGGATTGATGCTCCGCATACGCCGCGACAGGGACGGCGCGACGGTCTTCGGCGCACTCGGCTACGCCTTCGCCGTTCTGGTGCTCGCCGTCGCAGTCCGAAGCAACGGCTGGCTGACCGGCGCCGATACCGCAGTCGCTCAATGGTTCGTCGATCACCGCAGTGCGACACTCGACCAACTCTCCATCGCCGTCACCACAGCCGGTGGCCCCGCAGAGACCGCCGCATTGGGCCTGGTCGTCGCAGTGGTTTTGGTGTGGAGAACGAAACGATACGGACCGGCACTGGTGCTGCTGGCGACCGTGGCCACGGCCTCGATCGCGTGCACGCTGTTGAAGCTGATCGTCGCACGTGGGCGGCCGCCGCAGTCGGTCCAGATGATGCTCGAAACTGATCCCTCGTTTCCGTCGGGGCACGTGACCGGCACCGCTTCCCTGCTGTTGATGCTCGCACTCATCGCCGGCACGCGGCGACCGAGGGCCGTACGAATGCTGCTCCTCGGGATCGCCATCGCCCTGGCCGTAGTCGTTGCGTGCACGCGGATGTACCTGGGAGTTCACTGGCTCACCGATGTCGGCGCCGGAGCACTCCTCGCGGCGTGCGCGGTCACCCTCGGCAGCTATGCACTGCATCGTCTCGACTCTCCCGGCGATGGCACTGATTCGACGCCACCTCGACTACTCATGAACAGGATCTCGCTATGACATCGGGACTGACAGGCGGCGTCCTCGACCCGGGTACCCTCGTCGCGACATTCGGATTGATCGGGCTGCTCGGTGCGTTGTTCGTCGAGACAGGTCTGCTGATCGGGTTCTTCCTCCCCGGCGATTCACTACTCTTCACCGCCGGAGTGCTTGTAGCGCAGGCCGATCCGTTCGTTCCGCTGTGGGTGATCTTGGTGTCCGCACCGATCGCAGCTGCGCTCGGTGACCAGTGCGGCTACATGATCGGTCGAGCCGCCGGGCCTGCTGTCTTCGACCGACCCGATGCCAAACGACTCGGCCCTGTCCAACTCGCACGCGCGCAATCGTTCTTCGACGCCTACGGTGCCCGCACGATCGTCCTCGCCCGCTTCGTCCCCGTCGTCCGGACACTCGCACCCGTCATGGCCGGGGCGTCGGGGATGAAATACCGAACCTTCCTCGTCTACAACATCATCGGGGCCCTCGCCTGGGGTGTCGGCGTACCGATTCTCGGCTACCTCCTCGGCGGAATCCCGTTCGTGCGCAACCACATCGAGGTCATCCTCATCACGGTCGTCGCACTCTCGATACTCCCCCTCGCCGTCAACTACCTGCGGTCTCGTTTCCGAGGACACGCACCGGCGAATCAGCACAAGCATCGGCCCGACCCGGACACGAGCGTGTCCTCCCCGCACTGAACAACAGTGGTCGAACAACACAAGCATCGAGACCCTGGGCGCATCGACGACTCGAGTCGATTCCACGGCATCGCAGCACCGACGTTCCGCAAAAGCCCACCGGTGCTCTTGTCATCGGACATGCTTGACTCGATCGCTGGCGATTCGTATCTGTGATCCCGATGCACCGGGAGTTCAGCCGTGTAAGGACGCCGTGTCGGGTAGGCAAGAGGAGAAGCAGATTTCGGGGTCGATGTCCGCGAGCACTCATCGGTGGCGTATCGCTCGACACCCCCACGCCGGTAGTGGCGTGGACGCCGTCGTCATCATCGCCGCCGCCACAATCCTCCTCATCCGATCGGCCCTTCAACTGCTGGGGTATCCGCGGGTCGGTAGCGGTCCACTGCACATCGCCCATCTGCTCTGGGGCGGCGTGGCCCTGACTGTCGCCGCGCTGACCGCGCTGTCGGTACTCGGCGACCGAACGCGACCGATCACCATCCTGCTCGCCGGAATCGGACTCGGACTGGGCCTCGACGAGATCGGCAAATTCGTCACCACCACCAACGACTACTTCTACAAACCAGCAGTGGCCATCATGTACGTCCTGCTCATCACCGTCGTCGCCACCTCCCGCCTCATACGTGATCTGGTGCCGCGGCGACCCCACGAGGACCTTGCCGCGGCGGCGTTCATCGCCGCGGACGGGGTCGTCCGCGGACTCGACGATCACCGCCGCGGCCAAGCCCTCGACTATCTCGCTCACGCGAGCGCGCACGAACAACGACAGGTCATCGAAATCACTGCACTGCTCGACAGCTGCACCGAGCGGGCACCGACGCGGTGGCGACGACGGTGGTCGACGATCGGGAACTGGCGCGTACTTCGCTACCTCGACCACAGCATATGGATTCGACTGTCCGCACTGGCCCTGCTGACGTACTCCGCATTCGGTCTGTCGTCGGCCAACATCCTCGGCACCGAACCCATCGACGACGTAACGCAATTCGCGCGCCTACTCGACGCGGCAGGGTCAGGTCTTGCGCTTGTTCTCGCGCTCCCCGCTCTCGTCTGGCGCACCGACCGCAGGTGGACTCTCGAAGCCGTGCGAATGTCGAGTATCACCACGCTCATATTGGTTCAGATCGTCGAATTCGCGCAGTCCCAATTCTCCGCACTCGCGGATCTACTGGTCGGACTGCTCACGTTGTCCTTGATCTCCAGGGCGATCGCGGTGCACGCCCGTCGCCGGAACGACCTCGTCCGTCACACGACCTGACGGAGTCGATGCTTCACACCAGTGCGCTGCGCGCCTGTTCGGTCCATCGGACATCCCGGCCTACCCGACCGCCGAGACGTCGAGACGTCGAGACGTCGAGACGTCGAGACGACCGTAGGCGCGCCCGATCGTCGCCACAGTCAGCGCAAACGACTACGCCGATGCCAGTTGCCTGATAGATATCATCAACGGTCGCCGCGCTCCCGTCCGTCGTGTTCGTCGTGTTCGTCGAGAATGTCGACGAGAGTGCGCAAAAGATCGTCGACGCGGTCATTGATGTCGTCGAACCGATCGTCGAGCTCGGCGAGGCGGATGTGTGCGTCGCGGCGGGCACGAATCCCGTGCTCGTAGTAGGCATTGTCCAGAACGAAGCCCGATCGACCTGGTTCTGCTCCTTGTAGAACAGCACTGTCGGGGTCGTTCGCCGTCCACAGGATGCAGAGTTTCTCTACCAAGATGCAACCGAGGACTGTGGCTGAACGCTCGACAGTCCCTCTCACACCATTGCTCTGAGTTCCACGACATCGGGTCCGACACCGTGAACTCAGCACACTCGCGCCGAACTCCGACCAACGCTGTCGAGCCGGGCTCAACTCCGATGTCATCGAAAAAGCCCCGAACCGCATCGCTGCAGCCCGGGGCTTCTTCTTCTGTGCGCCCGAAGGGATTCGAACCCCTAACCTCTTGATCCGTAGTCAAGTGCTCTATCCGTTGAGCTACGGGCGCATGTTCAGTTGTGCCGATTCCGAAGAATCTGCGTACCGACCCTTGCGGGTCAGCGTGGCGGAGGCGAGAGGATTTGAACCTCCGGACCCGGTGAAGGGTCAAGTCATTAGCAGTGACTCCCATTCGGCCGCTCTGGCACGCCTCCTAGGCTGCCGGCCCTCTCGGACCGCCGAGGAAAGAGATTACACACGGCAAAGGCCAGAAGGCAAAACGGCTGGTCGACGCTTCAGGTTCGCACGGCGTTCGCGTAAATGACGCTTGTTGCTCGTCAACGCATGAAGCTGTCGAACCAATCGAAGATCCGGGTCTGGGCATCGACCAATGCGGCCTCTGCGGGTTCGCTGTGGTCGCTGCTTCCTGGTTGCTCCCTGGGATGATCCGCTCGATGCTCCACACCGGAGTAGCTGACGACGTTCGTGGCCACTGAGGAGCGCGTGGCGGCGTCGCGAAGGGCCTCTATGTGATCCGGTGGGGTGTGCGGGTCATCCTCGCCGTAGAGACCGAGCCAGGGCGCCTGCAGTTTGGGCGCGGCATCGACGAGTGCGATCGCGTCGGAGTTGAGCGGTTCGACGATGCCCGCGGCGGCCACGCTGACCGCTGCCCCGACCGGACGGCTGGTGGCCACGATGAACGCTGCCGTTCCCGCATCGTCGAATCCGATGACTCCGACGCAATCGGGATAGACACCGCGCTGAACGAGCCAGTCGGAGGTGGCGTCGAAGTCCGCGAACAGGTCGTCACCGAAAACTTCTTTGTCGTCGCCGTGACCTCGATGGAACAAATTCGGGGCGACGGCAAGCCACCCTTCCAACGCGAGTGCGCGCAGCAGATCGAGCACTGACTCAGGGATCTCACGCGCCTCGTGGAGAACGACGATGCCGCCGCGCGGTGGGCCATCGGGTTCGACGGCTGTCAGCGGCACCTTCTCCGCCGGACGCGGCTCGTGAGCGGACGTGTCCACCACGTCGTCTGCGCCTACAAAGGGCGCAGAGGCGGAACGAAGGACTGCGGAGTCGCTGAAGATTCCCGACATACTTATCGAAGATAGGACGATCTTCGTAGTCGTGCACAGCAATATCACGGACGCGTAGAAGTCAACCCCGGTGCCCCAGCGCATAATGGCAATCGTGACCGCGCATATCCGACCCGACCTCGACGCCATTGCCGCCTACGTTCCCGGCCGCAACTTCCCAGGCGCGATCAAGCTGGCGAGCAACGAAACAACTCAGGGGCCGCTGCCCAGCGTGCGTGACGCCATCGCCGCGGCCGTCGGCGGCGTCAACCGTTACCCGGACATCCGCGCGACAGCGCTGGTCGAGTCGTTGGCCAAGAAGTTCGGCGTCGCGACCGAGAACGTCGCCGTAGGTAACGGTTCGGTTGCTTTGTGTCAGGAGGTCGTTCAGATCACCTGCGGCCCCGGCGACGAGGTCGTGTTCGCGTGGCGTTCGTTCGAGGCGTACCCGATCATCACCCGCGTAGCGGGCGCGACGCCCGTGCAGGTTCCGTTGACCGCGGATCACGTGCACGATCTCGACGCGATGTTGGCGGCCATCACCGACCGCACCCGTCTGATCTTCGTGTGCAACCCCAACAATCCGACGGGGACCGTCGTGCAGCGAGAAAAGCTCGAGGCGTTTCTCGACGCGGTGCCGTCGAACATTCTCGTCGTACTCGATGAGGCCTACTTCGAGTACACCCGCCCGGAGTCCTCCGGCAACCACACCGACGGTGTGGAACTGGCGCGCGGACGACGCAATGTGATCGTGCTGCGCACCTTCTCGAAGGCGTACGGCCTCGCCGGCTTGCGGGTGGGTTACGGGATCGGCGATCCCGATGTGGTCGCGGCACTGTCCAAGGTGCGTATCGCATTCGCCGTCAGCACGGTCGCCCAGCAGGCGGCGTTGGCGTCGTTGGAGGCTTCTGCCGAGCTCCTGGCCCGCACCGAGGCGCTCATCGTGGAACGAGACCGAGTGCGCGACGCTCTCGTGGCAGGCGGCTTCGACGTCGGCCCGTCGCAGTCCAACTTCGTGTGGCTTCCGTTGGCCGAGAGGTCAGGCGAGTTCGCCGCTCGCGCAGCCGAACGAGGCGTGTTGTTGCGCGCCTACGGAAACGACGGCGTGCGGGTCACCATCGGCGACCCGCACGAGAACGACGCATTTCTCGGGTGTGCTCTACAGGCCTAACGCGCGTTCGAGCGTCGGCCAGGATTCACGCAGATCGTCCTGCCAGTACCGCCAGCCATGAATGCCGTAGGGGCGGTAGACGACCGTAGCGGGGATATCCAGCGCGCGGAGCCGGGTATCGAACACGCTCATGCAGTACAGCGCCGCGGCCTCCAGCGGCCCGCCCTGAAGGGCACTTTCGACTCCAGTGCCACCGGGGCCGAGTTCGTACGGGCCGGGCAGTCCGGTACCGACGGAGATGTAGACGTCCTTGCCGCGGAGAGCTTCTGCGTTGGCTGAGGGATCGTGCTGAACCCAGCCGGGATCGGAGTTCTCACCCCACATGTTCGTGGCATTGCCGCCGTTCATCGCGACGGTGGCGCGCACGGCGTCCTTGAAATTGTTCTGCGAGTTGTCGTAGCAACCGCTCAGCCCGGCGACACCGGTGTACAGATCGGGGTGCCGGGTGATCAGGTCCATTGCGGCCTGGGCACCCATCGAGACGCCGCCGATGGCGTTGGTGCCGTTACCGGAGAAGCGCGCATCGATCAGCGGCGGCAGCTCCGAGGTCAGGAACGTCTCCCACTTGTTCACCCCGAGCACCGGATCCGGCACGTTCCAGTCGGTGTAGTAGCTGCTCGATCCACCGACCGGGAGTACGACGTTGACCTGCTTGTCCGCGAAGAAATCGACGATGTCGGTCTTCTGCGTCCAGGTACTTTCCTTGTAACCGGACTCCTTGCCTGCGCTCACACCGTCGAGCATGTACAGCGTCGGGCGAGACACGCCCTGCGCGGCCGGAAGGAGGACCTGTACCTGGATTTCGCGACCCATCGCAGGCGACTCCACCCACACCGCAGCGCGACGGTCGGTCAACATGTCGACACGATCGATGCGCGCGGTGGCGATCGGGAGGGACTGAGACTGCATACCGGGCACCGCGCCGCCACCATCGGCACTGCCGGTCCCAGGCAGCGGCTGCGCACCGGCCAGACCCGAACCGAGCAGAGAAACTGCCAGAGCAGTTCCCGCTACTGCCAACACACGACGGTGCATCTGCTTGCCCATCCTCCCCCAGCGCGACCCTTTCGGGCGCAACACAAACAACATCTGTTTCAAACGTACCCACCGACACGCGCGCACGGCGATGCTGTGGGTCCGCTCACAATAGCCGCGCGAGCGCAGGTACAAAAGCTTGCGTGATCCTTTGTTACATGTACCGAAAAAGTACCGATCTACCTGGTCCGATGCAGTGAGTGACACAAAGACGAGACGTCCACTCGATGTGACATTCAGTCACCGGAAACCAGACCTGAAATCGGCCGGTTCGGGGGTCGATGTCACATCGAGTGGACTCGCCGATCGACTCGATCAGCCGCGGCCGGTTTCGCCCTGCAGCTTGTCGATCATCTCCGACGCCTGCGCCTTACTGAGGCCCTCGGGAACGTCCTCACCTGCTTCTTGCGCGAGAGTGCCGAGGTAACTCTTCTGCGGTCCGGTCATCGGCTCGTCACCGGTGACCCAATCGTCGGGATCCTTCTCGGGGTTCTGGTTCACTTGCTCGTTTTCGCTCATATGTTCGTAAGTACGCCCGATGGCCGCTTTCCAAACACGTGCGAGTAGCAAATTTTCGGATCCGACCTCCCTCGAGACGTCGGTCACGCGAATGATCTTCATTGACAATTCAACGAATCCCCCAGGAAAATCCAACTCCCCCCCTCGAAATTGGAGTCCGATGAAGACACGGAACTTGCTGGCCAAAGTCGGCATCAGTGGCGCGATCGCAGCCGCTGCCCTCACTGTTGCCCCGGGCGTCGCCTCTGCCGACCCCATCACCGATTTCCTGTGCAGCGCTGGGTCGGCTCAGTTCTGCGTACTGCCTCCGCCGCCCCCTCCGGCTCCGCTGGCCGTGCCCGCTCCTGCACCACAGCCCCAAGGCCTGCACCACAGCCCCAAGGTGCCCCCGCTCCCGCCCCACGCCAAGGTGGTGCATTCGAATACAAAAATTGCGACGCGGCCCGCGCGGCCGGAGCAGCTCCGGTCTATCGCGGTGATTACGGCTACGGTCCGCACCTCGACCGCGACAACGACGGCATCGGCTGCGAATAGCGAACTCGCACTTGTGCAGGTAGATCACCTCGAAATACCTGCACAAGTGCGATCTCGACGGGCAGTTACGCTCACCGAGTGAGACGACGCCAGCAACCGCCCCTGGCGAAGCGTCACGGCCTGGACCCGGCGCGCATCCGCATGCCCGAGGACGGACACTGGCGCACCGTGCGCGAGTTCTTGACTGCAACCGAGCCCCGTATTCCGCCGCATCGGATCGACGCCATGTTCGACGCCGGCGAGATCGTCGACCTGGCCGGTCCCATCCCCTCCGACGCGCCGTACACGGCAGGCGGGGCAGTCTGGTTCCACCGCGACCTGCCGACGGAAACCGTTGTGCCCTTCGATATCTCGATCGTGTACCGCGACGACGCGCTGCTGGTGATAGACAAGCCGCACTTTCTGCCGACCATCCCCCGCGGCGGACACATCCTGCAGACCGCGCTGGTGCGACTGCGTCTGGAACTCGGGCTGCCGCAACTGGTGCCTGCTCACCGACTCGACCGCGTCACCGCGGGACTGGTTCTGTTCGTCGTAGATCCGACTCTTCGCGGCGCGTATCAGACCTTGTTCCAGGATCGCGCGGTGCACAAGGAATACGAGGCGATCGCCTCGTACGACCCCACGCTGACGCTACCCACCGTCGTCCGCAGTCGAATCGTCTCCGAGAGAGGGCAATTCACCGCCCGCGAGGTGCCTGGGGAACCCAACGCGCACACCACGGTCGAACTCCTGGACCACCGCGACGGAATCGGTCGCTATCGACTGACACCCTTGACCGGTCGCACCCATCAACTGCGGCTGCACATGAACTCGCTCGGCGTGCCGATCCTCGGTGACGACCTGTACCCGACGGCCACCAACCGGGCCGTCGACGATTTCACGGACCCACTCCAACTACTCTCCAGTGCAATAGAATTCATCGACCCCATCTCGAAACAGACGCGACGCTTCGAGACCGGACGAAGCTTGGAGCGGTGGGTTCGGTGCGGCGGGTCCTGAAAACGGCCCACTCGCTTACTCAGGATTCCGGTGTCGCTCGGACTTCACGAGTTCCTTGGTGCGCACCAAGCGCAACACGGTGACCAGCACGACGCCTCCGATGATGTTGAAGGCCACCGTGTAGCCGAACCATTCGATCCAGGCGACGTAGGTCACGTCGGCACCCGCGTGGATGGCCCCGAATATCAGCAGGGAATCGAGAATCGAGTGGAAGAGCTGCAGTCCGGCCAGAAGGAAACCGGCCGCCATCGCGGCAATGATCCGCGCGACGTCCGAGCTCGTTCCCTGCTGCATGCGGGTCAGTAGCGTCATCGTGCTGCCGCCGAGAACAGCCAGACAGATCGACTGCAGATCGAGTGGTGCGTCGACGAAATGATGCGCCGCCTCGGACAACACCTCGCGCCACTGCGGAAACGCATGCGCGATCAACCACATCACCAACCACCCGCCCACCAGGTTCGCCAGCAATGTCCCGATCCACAGCCGCGCCAGCTGCAGCGGTGTGCCATCGCGGGACACCACCGCGGCAATCGGCATCAGAAAATCCTCGGTGAACAACTCGCCATGAGCGAGATAGATGGCCACCAGGCCGATACCGAACGCCAAGCCTGCCAGTAGATGGCTGTCGGTCTCGTGCAGCACCGCCAGGTACGCCATCACACCCAGAGCGACTTCGAGCCCACCGAACAATCCGGTGATCAGCACCGTGCGGAATGTGCGATGCAATCGTTCGGCACCCTCGGAGACGACGGCGTCGAAACTTTCCTCCAGTTCCTCTTCGAGAGGTCCGTCGTTGTCGCCGTCGTTGCGCCGTGCTTCTTCGCTCATTCGCAGGTAGTACCCGCTGACGCAGTATTGATACCCGCCCCGCCGCCGCCGTATCGTCCACGGTGCTCGAGGTGCCCGATCTGAAAGGGTCTGTCGGTGGCGACTACTGCAGCGTCCAGCACGTGGGACCGGCGTCGAAGAACATCGATTCTCGTCTTGACGGCCGGCGTCCTCGGCGTCGCAGTCGCTGCCCTACCGGCGAAGATCGCACAATTGTGGCCCGGTAGCGGCACCACCACATATGCGTCGTTGGCGGGGCGCCTGCGTCCGGCATTCGTCGACTATTGGGCTGCCGGCCAGCGGAAGCCAGGATCCGCTCTGACGCAGGTCGTGGCGTACTGGCAGGGGTTCCACGTGGTCAAGGCTGTGGCCGCCGCCCTCCTCCTTGCTGTTCTCGCCGCGCTGCTGCTAGATCTGTGGGGTCGCTGGATCGGCGCTGGGCGGAGTGGCCGACGGCGCGCGCTCGGAGCGTTGGGCGTTCTCGGCGCTCTCGCGTCACTGGTAGCGCTCCTGATGGTGGTGGCCAACATCCAAGGCGCAGTGGCACCCCTGTCCTCGGTAGTGAGCTTTCTCCCCACCGACGGATCCGATCCTGCGGTGGCGGCCACGATCGGTGAGATCTCCGCGGAGCTGCGCAGCGGCTCGACCACTTCTGTGCTCGACGCCTTGGTCAGCGATTTCAGGGTCTATCACGCGGCCATGGTGGTGAGCGCAGGTCTGACGACGGTACTGCTCCTCGCCGGCGGTATCACTTTGTGGCGGCGACGTTCTCGTTCTCAGCACAACGAGCGCAGGCTGTATGTCACCACCGCGACGATCATGCTCGCGCTTGCACTGGCTTTCGGCGTCGTCGCCGCGGCGAACCTGTCGACAGTCATCGATCCGGCCTCGGCGCTGCTGGCCTTCTTCGAAGGCGGCGGCGCGTGAGAGCGCCCCGAGCTCCAGGTGGTTCAGACTTGTTTCTTCGCTGCTCGATCAGCCTTGATGCCGCTCATTGCGAGGATGACGGCCGCGCCGAGTGCCAATGCACCGGAGAGGACCAGAACCGCTGAACCAGGTGATGGATCGATCAGCAGGAGCGCCGCAATCAGAACAGCGGAGGCGAGGCAATGCGTCGCACCCGCCATCATGAACGGATACGCCGCCCGATGCCCCGCAACCCACGCTTGTTCGCTCGATTTCGTTGCACGAGTCTTGATCCCGATCACCCAATTCGGTTCCTGATCGCCCTTGGTCACGAATGCTGTCACGTAGACGGTTATCGACAGCACGAACAGGGTTGATGCCACGGCCACAGCCAGACCACGAACAGATTCCGTGTCCACTTCGACCTCCTTCCGTAATTGCGTAGTCAATCTCCCACGAACGTCGGTACGTGCTGTCGCCCAGTGCTCGACAGCACGGGGACGACAGTCGCTGACGCGGTGATAGGGGTGAATCCGCCGCCGAGCATTCGGCGGCCGTCGAACCGGTCGCCAATCGCCTACTGCGGGTTCGGAACAGCGTAGGCGACGATTGCGGTTTCGGCGCGTGCGCTCGCGGCAGGCAGGTCAACGAGTATCTCCTGTCGAGTAGCTGACGATGCCAGGACAAGGCCTCGGAGGGAGGGAGGTCTCATCGGTGTCCTGACTGCTGTGGCCACAGTTGGTACCTTGAACCCCAACAGCGCTAAAAGAAAAGGAGTGCTCCCAACACCGGCAAACTTCGTTGGAGTGGGCGCCGGAACCTGCGGCCACTAGAGCTTCTGCAATCCACAACGCACATGACAAGCGCCCAGCACTCTGGAAGGGGCAGGATCGAATTGGAACCCATGAGGCCTGTGCAAGACGGTGGTAGTGGATCGCCCCATGACGACCGTCTGAACCAATGGTCCTGGCGAATCTGCTTCTTGTTGATCGTGATACTGGGATTTGTGTTGCATTCCACAACCGATCTGGCGTGGTGGCTTTTGGCGATTTCGGCGATCATATTTGCTGGACTGTGGCAACTGGTGTTCTCGTTATGGCGTGAACAAGCCAGCCGCCCATAGCAGTCGGCAAGCATCCGTGGCAGGGCTCTTCACCAAACGTGGCGATCGAGAACAGCCGCGCACGTATCAGTCTGGGGACGCACCCCGAAATTCGACGTCAGCGAACCTTTCGGCGAACACCGTAGGTCCACCTGCAACGATGTTCTGTGGACCGCTCATGACACTGACTCCGAATCCGTTGCCAGTGCAAGGGATTCGACCAGCTCAGCGATCTGCGGGTCGCGCGGCGAGAAGACTTCGAATAGCCCGACCGCAGACAATTGCGGTGCCAAATCAATGATTGTCGACCAAAGGTCAGTGTGTCGCTGCGTTCCCGGAGTCGAATCGCGTAGCGCTTGAACGTTCGCTATAAACGCAGCTACTGTCCCCATTCTTATCTTGCGTCCGCTGAACGCCGCGAACTCCGAACCGTCGGGCAGCACGTCCTCGGGATATACCGGCCTTAGTGCCATTGCATTCAACCTCCACCGACTGAGATGCGTGCGCCGTGCACGCTTCCCGCTCAGTGTGACACAAAAGCGTGTGCAGTGCACGCAATGGTCTACGGTTGATGGATGAACGAGTCCGATTTGGGAACCCGCACCGAGCTGGCGCTCGTGAAGTTGATCCAACGTGACACCCGCGCCCACCTCTACGAACGCGCGCTGGCACCCTTTTCGGACGTTGTCGATGCTGTTCGCTACCCCACGTTGAGCGGGATATTTTGGTACGGACCCCTCAGTGCCGCCGCATTGAGCGAGCGCGTCGGGGTGGATCGCACTGTCGCCAGTAGGTATGCCGCACAACTGGAAAGCTCAGGGCTCGTGCAGCGTGCACAAGATGAGCGGGACGCCCGGGTGTCACTACTGACGTTGACTGACGAAGGTCGCACCGTAGTTGCCGGCATCCGCGCTGAACTCGCGAACGTGATCAAAGCGACGTTCGATGATTGGCCTCCCGGGCTCGCCGAATCATTCGTCGAAGGACTAGAACGCTTCGTCGCCGCTGCACCGACGCGCGCATCAGCCGCCAAGCTCGAGGCCGGATGACAACAATCCACCGACGTTCGCGTCCACTGGTTGTGATCGCGGTGAGGTCACGTCGAAGCAGATCGTTTCGCTGGTCACAGCCATTTTCCCGAATTCGACGTCGACATCGTCGGTCCAGGCTTGGCCGAACAGGTCACGGTCGTAGCCGGTTTTCGGGGCTCGTCCCTTGATCGGCAGGGTCGCAAGCATGCCGAAGGCGGCCTGGGCATCGGGCGAGCTGTCAACTGCCGGTGCGGGTACAGGCACCGGCGCAACCGGTGCGACCGGCAAGCATCAGTCGTAGTTGCAGACGGAGAGGCGCTGATCGCCGTGTCGGTGGCCGAGGAAACACGCTCGGCGGCCGACGTGGTGTCGCCGGCAGTCGTGGGGTCTGCGCAGCCGACGACGAGCAAACTGGACAGGGCGATCCCGGTGATCCATGGCCATTGGTGGCGACTCTTCGATGCGGGTGGCGCGTAGCCGGAAACGGCCACAGTGATTCTCCAAGATTGTGGATCAACGAGTCGGTCGACATCGTAGTTGGGCAGCTTTTCAGCAACGGGCGCGATGGAATATGCTGCGACGGCTACAGTTTCGAACCGGAGCGAAAAAATCGCACCTGCCAGATGGGTGGGTGCGGGTTCTGGTGTGGCGCGGATCGAGCAAGCGCAGTCGATGAGCTCGATGCAGTGTCAGTCTTCCGTCGAGAGCCTGCGCCGAACGCGACCGACCGCGTAGATGACCGCGGCCGCGAGGATGACAAGCGCGGCGATCAACTCGCCTCTCAGGTCCATGCCGCGCCCGACAACCGGCAAACCAAATGCAATGAGCACGACGAGGAACACCACCCCGAGACCGGGCCCACCGAAGAATGCGCGGGTCCGCATGTCGAGGGAACGAAGGAAGTCGGTCATTACCCTTGCTTATCACAGTGTCGACGGTCTGTCAGTGCTGCCACGCGTCGTTGCCGATGTAGAAAAGGCGCCCCGTGGACGAGAGAACCCGCACCTGCTGTGGGCAGGTGCGGGTTCTTACCTTGTCCAGTGCGGTTCGGCCAGGTCGGACGGATGGATGGATGGATGCAGCGTGCCGCTCAGTTGGGCAACAAGTATGTAGCGACGGCTAGCGCGGACACGGCCACGAAGCACCCCACAACCTGAACTGCACCATGGAGATAGCGACGCGTCACGAGTAGTGACCCCGTGACGATCGCTGCACCGACCGCCACCGAAAACACGACATTGATGATCCGTGTTACTTCCACGTCAAAGATCAGCCAGGACACCAGACCCAGCACCACAACTGCAGCAGACGACACGAACACCGACATCAAGGTACTGCGCTGTACCGATTCGGCACCGTCCGACACATTGTTCATAACTGTCTCTCCAATACGAGCTTCAGCACTGTGTCCCTGCGTACCAGAATGTGCCAGCGGTCGCTGCACCCATGACCCAGCCGACAGGACCCGCTCCTAACGTGGCGGCGGCTGTCCATGGAGCGCCCGCTATCGCACCACCAAGACCTGTTGCAATGGCGCAAGCATTCGGCACGGAACCGCGAGCTTGCGGAGTTGCATCGGCATCACGCCAGCTCAGAGTACTGCCGTCCGGACTGATCGAATACTCGATGTTCACGAAGGTGCCATCGACCGTTCGCGCCACCGGCGCTCGATCCACAATCGCCCCTGAGCTATTGGTCACGACAACCTCTTGACCGACGCGGAAAAAGGTGCTCGAGCGAGAAGTTGGTCACGGCCCCTGCAGCCACGAATCAGACCTCCGCACTCATTACTTCGCGTAAGTTAATGGAATCGGGATCGTGGGCCAAGACCCAGCCGAGTGACCACTTCGTCAACACGCCCTGAGCACAGTGAGATGGTGGTCCCGCGCGGATGACCTACCGCCCGACGCGTTCGGGCTTATTTAAAGCTGATCGTGGCACTGGCAGTTCCTTTGCTGATCATGCACTACGTCTCCACACATCGGCTCACTCAGAGCCGAAAATATACGGCCCGATTGTTCGCACGCGCGCGTCTGAGGCATCATGATCATCCGGGTTATACGGAGTATTCGATTTGCGAGCTGTGATGGTGTTTTTGCCGTCGGACTTCACGAGACGATGCTTTGGGCGTTGCGGCGCTCCTGCCGCTGCAGACCAAAAAATGAGAGAATAGTGTTCTTGTGCAGTTTCAGAATCACGACCCCAACCCTGCGCCCGACCCTTGGCCAAGACCCTAAACTCAATCTTTCCTTTCCTAGGCAATTTACTCAGGTCGGTAAAGTCGCTCCAGACGGTCCCGTCGTTGGTTTCAACACGAAGCGGGGCAATCTTGTAGAAGTAACCTTCCTCGATCGCGTCCCATTCATCGTCATTGACAGCTGCCAGATCCTCCTCGTTGGTCGAAATAGATAAAGCGACAGGGCCCCAGTCGGTGCCCGTGCGAACAGTCATGAAAGTGTCAGTCACTTCTACCAACGCAGTTAAGTAGCCCTCTGGGATTGACACATGACCCTCCGGGACCACTGAAAACTGCTGGTTACTAACGCGAATCTCAGTAGTGTTGACCATAGAATGAGCATAGCCCGGTGACCAGTGCTGTGTCCTGGTCACCGGGCTAAGTTGACGTGCCTACTGCGCTTTTACATAAAACTTGTCGCCTGCGATCACTCGGCTTTGTGTGTAGAACCAGGACAGAAAGGTTCCCGCGCGGTTGTTTTGGGACTTTGGGATCAGGCAGACGCTGTGCCCCAGGTTGTTATAGTACTCGACGGGAGACTGCAACAGTGGCCTTGAAGGCAGCATAGGTATTTGGCACCCGTTGTAGGTCCGGGCGGGTCCTGTGTATGGACCACCAACACGACCGCCCTGGTCAGAGGATCCAAAGGGGTACTCGTCGCAGCTCACCGTCTCTCTGGGACCGGTGACCGGACCGCACGCACCCCTGCGGTTTTGGCTAATCGTCGGTTCGTAGACGCGGTTGAGCGGCGCACCATTTGGAGCACCGGGGAGGCCTGACTGTTGAGCACGAGCAACGTGCGCATTGAAGTCACCGATATTAGCCTTGGCCGAGTAGTCGAGAACAGGAGGTGCTTGGTAAAACGCGCACCCGAAGTAGTCCCGCATATTAGGGTCATTATCGCATCTGATCAGTGGGCTGTTCGCACTCGGCGGCGAGACGGTAGTACCGCTTTTGAACTTGATTCGCATTTGCCACGCCCCTGTTGCGACGGGCCTTGATCCGGAGGGCTAGTTCATTGTGTTAGTCCACTGACGAGTCAGATCCAATCCATCGGTTGCGGTGCGGCTCGCAATCAAGTTCTCCCCACTCACGCCGCAAACTCCCTGCAGTGTCGTGCATCCACCGTTTGCCGAGACGGTTGTGGTTCCACTTGTCCCACTGGCATCATTCACATAGAGGATTTTTAGGGAATAGCGTTCAGTCCACTTATTAGTTTTCCAACTCAGTGCCGAATCTCGCAGTTCACGTACCGCCACCTCACCAACCAACGTCCTTCCGGGGGTACCAAGAGGCTTATCGAATAGCTGCACCAGACCATCGCTACTGCGGCAAGCATACTGGCGGTCGCCATGCCAATGGGCATCGAATACTTCACAGTTGTAATTTTCCCGTTGACTTAGTTCTGTTCGGGCAGGAGCAGAAAGCGCCGGTGAGAACCCAAACGTTCTGTCCGGAGTTGAAGTTGGTGTCAACGTGGGGTCAGTGGAAGTACTACCGCCATTTGCCGGCTCTGTAATTTCCGGCACTGATGGAAGACAACCTGGCGTTGAAGTCGGTGTCGAACTCGGGATCTGAGTTGGCGTCGGGGTGGTCGGGGTCGGTGTCGGGGTCGGACAAATCACCGGGCTGGCGGACGTCGACGTACTTGCCTCAGGCGCTGGTGGTACCAGTGGCTCGCTAGTAGCCGATGGGAAGGATGGCTGGGTTGTAGTACCGCTCGTATCGCTTGGTGTCGCGGGCTCAGACGGAGCGGGTATGGGCTCATCGAGCGTCGCCGACGGCTGGCCGAGCCGTTCGCGCATCTTGTAGCGCACCTGTCCACCGTCTTCTTCGACAAGCGGAAGAGCCGGGTGCCACGCGTCATCCAGGACCAAGTGCGCGAGCTCGGACTGACGGGAACAGACGGACTGTCGAACCGAGCCGCCCTGGCACTCGTGAAAAAGGTTGAGGCAAGCGAACTTGCGACGCTACTGAGCTTCGACCGGGGCAAACAAAACCGGCCCACCCTTGCGGGTGGACCGGGTTCGACCAACGAACATGTGGCGGAAGCGGAGGGATTTGAACCCCCGGACGCTTTTACACGTCTCTCGCTTTCAAGGCGAGTGCATTGGGCCGCTCTGCCACGCTTCCGTGTGCGATCTTAAACGGCCCGAGCGCCGGAGTCCCAATCGCCCCTCATCGTCGCGTGGCGGTACCGGACTCGTCCATCGCCGCATCGACCTTCTCGAAGATGTCGCCGAGCACGTCGAGTTCCTGGGGACCGAGCAAGTCGACGAGGTGTTGGCGGACGCTGCGGACGTGCGTGGGTGCCGCCTCCGCCAATCGCCGACGGCCTTCCTCGGTGATGACCGCAAGCACCCCTCTACCGTCGTTGACGCAGGTGCTGCGGGAGACCATGTCCTGGACTTCCATGCGTCGGATCTGATGCGTCAGGCGGCTTCTCGAGGACAGGACGCCGTCGGCCAACTCGCTCATCCTGAGGGAGCCGTCTATCGATTCGGACAACATCACCAGAATGCGATATTCGGCCATCGACAGGCCGTGTCCGTCCTGCAGATCCTTGTTCAGTACCCCCATCAATCGTTGCCCGCCGTCTACGTAGGCGCGCCATGCTCGCATTTCCGCAGTATCGAGCCACTGCGGGTCCCCCCCGGAACCAATGGCTGAGTCAGCTGTCACCCGCGTCATCCTAGGCAAGAAATCTACTCACGAGTAGCTTGCGTTGGTTGAACGTTCGATTCAAGCCACAGACATAGGGTCGAGTTATGACAGATCCCAACATCGAACCGCCTTACGTTGCCGCATCCGACAGATACGACGCCATGGCCTTCCGGCGAGTGGGATCCCGCGGGCCGAAACTACCGGCGATCTCACTGGGGCTGTGGCACAACTTCGGCGACGACGTACCGCTGATGAACCAGCGCGCGATCCTGCGTCGCGCCTTCGATCTGGGCATCACCCATTTCGATCTGGCCAACAACTACGGCCCGCCGTACGGCAGCGCCGAGAAGAACTTCGGACGGATCTTCTCGGAGGACTTCGCCGGATATCGCGACGAACTGATCATCTCGAGCAAAGCCGGATGGGACATGTGGCCCGGCCCCTACGGTTTCGGTGGCTCTCGCAAATACCTGCTGTCCTCACTGGATCAGTCGTTGACGCGCATGCGTCTGGACCATGTCGATATCTTCTACAGCCACCGCCCCGATCACGACACCCCCGTCGAAGAAACCGCCGGAGCGCTGATCAGCGCAGTGCAGCAAGGCAAAGCCCTCTACGCCGGCATCAGCTCGTACAAGCCCGAGGGGACGCAGAAGATGGCTGATCTGTTGGCCGACGCGGGCGTTCCCCTGCTGATCCACCAGCCCAGCTATTCGATGGTCAATCGGTGGATCGAGCCCGAGCTACTCGATACCCTCGACGCGGTGGGGGCAGGCGTCATCGCGTTCTCGCCGCTCGCTCAAGGCATGCTCACCGACAAGTACCTCGACGGCGTACCGCCCAATTCGAGAGCAGCACAGGGTAAGTCGTTGAACCCGGACTGGCTCACCGACGAGCACATCGGACATCTACGTGCCTTGAACGACATCGCCGCCACCCGCGGTCAGTCACTCGCGCAGCTCGCGCTGAGCTGGGCGCTGCGCGACCCGAGGGTGACGTCGGTACTGATCGGCGCATCGAGCGTCGAGCAGCTCGAGAACAATGTGTCGGCGCTGGACAACCTGGACTTCACCGAGGACGAACTGACACAGATCGACCAGCACGCCGAGGACTTCGGGATCAACCTCTGGGACCTGTAGGGGTGCTTCGCAGTGGAGTGGCTGAGCCCTCGGGTCGTTGCGCAGGCTCCACTCTCGAGTGCCCCAGAGGGCACTTGAACGCACCACTGCGCCGGAGGCGCATCATGGATGGATGCACGCCATCACATTGAAAGAATTCGGCGATCCCGACGTCATGGAGTGGACCGAGGTTCCCGACCCCCGTCCCGGTCGCGGGCAGGTGATCGTCGATGTCTCGGCCGCCGCCGTCAATCGGGCCGATCTGATGCAACGGCAGGGATCGTATCCACCGCCGCCCGGGGCCAGCGATATCCTCGGCCTCGAATGCTCGGGCATCATCTCCGAACTCGGAGAAGGTGTCAGCGGTTGGAGCGTCGGCGACAGGGTGTGTGCACTGCTGGCAGGCGGCGGCTACGCAGAGCAGGTAGCCGTGCCCGCCACCCAGCTGTTTCCCATCCCGAAAGGCCTCGATCTTCATGTGGCCGCAGCACTTCCGGAAGTCGCCTCCACGGTGTGGTCCAACCTGGTGATGGACGCACACATGCGCTCGGGTCAGGTATTGCTCATCCACGGGGGCGGCAGCGGAATCGGAACGCACGCAATTCAACTCGCCAAGCAGATGGGCGTCACCGTCGCAGTGACGGCCGGCTCGAAGTACAAGCTGGACATGTGCGCAGACCTCGGTGCCGACATCATGATCGACTACAAGAATCAGGACTTCGTCGCCGAGATCCGTTCTCACACAGACGATCACGGTGCCGACCTGATCCTGGACAACATGGGCGCAAAGTACCTCGACCGAAACATCGACGCCCTGGCGATGGATGGCACGGTCGTCACCATCGGCATGCAGGGCGGGGTGAAGGGCGAGCTGAACTTCGGCAAGCTGCTCGCCAAGCGTGGCTCGGTGCACGCGGCGGGGTTGCGCGGACGCCCCGAAACCGGGCCGTCGAGCAAGGCGAACATCGTCGCGGACATGACGGCGAATCTGTGGCCGATGATCTCGGAGGGCCGCGTCACGGCCGTCGTACACGCGGAGATTCCGATCACCGACGCGGCACGAGGACACCGAATGCTCGACGAGGCCGACACCATCGGCAAAGTGATCCTGCGAGTCCAGTAGCGCCGGTCGTAGGTCGTGCGAAGCCGCTGCTCCGCTAGAGAGCGAGCGCGTTGAGCGCCTTGACGAGCTGATCTATCTCGTAGCGGGTGGTGTACGGAGCCAGACCGATGGAGACGGCACCACCCTCGTCGTTGACGCCCAGTGCATCGAGCAGACGGCTGCTGCCCTGTACTCCGCTGACGCTACCGATGCGGGCCTGAGCGAGCTGCTCGGACACCTTCACCGCAGGCACGCCCTCCACCGTGAAGCTCACGGTGGGGACACGGGTGGGCGCATTGCCCAGCACCATGACGTGATCGAGCGAATCGAGAGCGTTCATCAGGTAGTCGAAGAGCCCGTCGTGGTAGTACTGCAACGATCCGATCGACAGCTCGAGGCGTTCACGGCGGGTACCGGTCGCCGCATCGTCGAGATTGGCCAGGTAGTCGATGGAAGCCACGACACCGGCCAGTAGCGCATATTGGTGACTGCTGACCTCGAGCCGCGCAGGCCCCTTGGCCGACGGATTGAGCGACATCGACGGAAGTTGTTCGATCAGCGTCGGGTCGCGGAAGATCAGCGCGCCCACAGACGGGCCACCCCACGCAGCTGTGTCGATCGCGACGACATCGGCCCCGAGTTCCTTGATGTCGACGTGGGCATAGGGGGCAGCCCCGGCCGCGTCGACCACGACCAGTCCGCCGACCTCGTGCACCAGATCCGCCGCGACCCGAACATCGGGCGCGCTGCCCACGATCGGCGACGCCGCGGTGACGGCGACCAGGCGCGTGGTGGAGGAGATCAGGTCCTCGAACTGCCACGTCGGGAGCTCGCAGGTGTCGATTTCGACCTCGGCCCAGCGCACGTGCGCGCCCGTCCTACTGGCAACCCGCAGCCACGGTGCCACGTTCGCTTCCTCGTCCAGACGCGAGAGCACCAGCCCGGTTCCCAACCCGAGCCGTGAACTCAACGACTCCGCCAGCCAGGACAACAGCGTCGCGCGATCCGGACCGATGACGACCCCGGACGGATACGCACCCACCAGATCGGAGATCGCGACGCGGGCAGACTCCAACAGGGCTGCACTGCGCTTGGCCGAGGTGTTGCCCGCCGAATGGTTGGTCGCACTGTGCCGGAAGGCCGTCGACACGGCAGTCGACACCCGATCGGGAATCAGCATTCCCAGTTGAGGGTCGAGATGAATCCACCCGTCACCGAGCGAGGGGATGGAACCTCTCACTCGCGCGACGTCGTAACCCATGCCGGACACTCTAAGCGCCGACCGGTCGAGCGTGTGTTCCACGTCCCGTTTCGCCAGGGAACCGTTGCCCACCTCGCACGCTCGATCCTCCCCGACCTCACCTGTTCCCGACGACCGACCCAGGATAATCGCCCCGGACGATCGCGCAACGACGAGGAACGCGTAAAGATGAATACATGACCCAATCCGAGCCGAACAGTGCCCCCGCAGACCATGTCGTTGTGATCGGCCCCAACGGAGAGCCGCTCGCCCTCAGCCGCGAGGAAGCGACCGCCGCTGCCGCCCGCGCCGCCGGATCGTCCGAGAACGAGGAATCCGACGGTGGATCGGGCCTGTCGGAGATGGTGGAACAGCCCGCGAAGGTGATGCGCATCGGCACGATGATCAAGCAACTTCTCGAGGAAGTGCGAGCCGCACCGCTCGACGACGCCAGCCGGACGCGTCTGAAAGACATCCACAAGTCCTCCATTCACGAGCTCGAACAGGGCCTCGCACCCGAACTGCGCGACGAGCTCGAACGTCTGGTGCTGCCCTTCGGCGACGACGTCGTCCCCACCGATGCGGAACTGCGTATCGCGCAGGCACAGCTCGTCGGGTGGCTCGAGGGCCTGTTCCACGGCATCCAGACTGCGTTGTTCGCGCAGCAGATGGCCGCCCGAGCCCAGCTCGAGCAGATGCGACAGGGCGCATTGCCTCCGGGCGTGATGGGCGCACCCGGCGCCGGGAGCGGCGGCAGCGGCACCGGCCAGTATTTGTGATCGGGCACCAGCGACGCCGGTGAGACGAGCACGGAGGCCGGGGCCAGGTAGTGTCGACCGTCGTGTCGGCACCAGCGAAGGACCACGAGAGCGAGGCAGGTGAACAGATGCCTGCACCGGTTTCGGACTCGCAGACCTACCGTCGAGCGTTCGGTGACTTGAGAACCGGTTTCGCTCAGCGCGAGCTGTGGCTGCATCTCGGCTGGCAGGACATCAAGCAGCGCTACCGACGATCGGTGATCGGTCCGTTCTGGATCACCATCGCCACCGGCGTCCAGGCCATCGCGATGGGCCTGCTGTATTCGGTGTTGCTCAACATCGACCTGCGCGAGTTCCTCCCGCACGTGACCGTCGGCCTGATCATCTGGAACCTCATCAGCGCGGCCATCCTCGAAGGCGGAGACGTCTTCGTCGCCAACGAAGGCCTGATCAAACAGCTTCCCAGTGCGCTGAGCGTCCACGTCTACCGCCTGGTGTGGCGTCAACTGCTGCTACTCGGCCACAACATGCTGATCTACGTCATCATCATCGCGATCTTCTGGCCGCCCGGCGGTCTGCATTGGACCGTGATCTTCGCCATCCCGGCGCTGGTGTTGATCCTGCTCAACGCGGTGTGGGTGTCGATCCTGTTCGGCATCGTCGCCACCCGCTACCGCGACATCGCCCCGATCCTGGGCAGCTTCGTCACGCTGATGTTCTTCATGACGCCGATCGTGTGGACCACCACGGGCCTGCAGCAAATGGGCGGTGAGGCCGCCAACCGCGCCAAGCTGGTCGAGATCAACCCGCTCTTCCACTACCTGGACATCATCCGAGCCCCGCTGATCGGCGAGGATCAACAGGCGTACCACTGGTACATCGTGCTCGCTTTCACCGTCGTCGGGTGGGCGCTGGCCATTTTCGCTCTCAAGAAGTACCGGGCCCGCGTGCCCTACTGGGTTTAGGGGTCAGTAGTTGTCCATCAGCATCAGCACCCATGACGCGTGCGTCGACTTCCCCATCTTCGACGCCAAGACGCGCTCGTTGAAGAAGGCCTTCCTCGGCAAGGCCGGTGGATCCATCGACCGCAACGCCTCCGATGTGGTCGTCGTCGAAGCCCTGAAGAACATCACGATGAACCTGAAGGACGGCGATCGCGTCGGACTGGTGGGACACAACGGAGCCGGTAAGTCGACGCTGCTGCGTCTGCTCTCGGGTATCTACGAGCCGACGCGGGGTAGCGCGACCATTCGCGGCCGCGTCGCGCCGGTGTTCGACCTGGGCGTCGGCATGGATCCCGAGATCTCCGGCTACGAGAACATCATCATCCGTGGCCTGTTCCTGGGGCAGACCCGCAAGCAGATGCTCGCGAAGATGGACGAGATCGCCGATTTCACCGAGTTGGGCGAGTACCTCGACATGCCGCTGCGCACCTACTCGACGGGTATGCGCGTGCGCGTCGCGATGGGCGTCGTCACCAGTATCGACCCGGAGATCCTGCTGCTCGACGAGGGCATCGGGGCCGTCGACGCGGAATTCATGAAGAAGGCACGTCATCGGCTGCAGGAGTTGGTCAAGCGCTCGGGCATCCTGGTGTTCGCCAGCCACTCCAACGAGTTCCTGGCTCAGCTGTGCGATACCGCGATGTGGATCGATCACGGCCAGATACGCCAGCAAGGCGGCATCGAAGACGTGGTTCGATCCTACGAAGGCGACGACGCGGGAGACCACGTCGCACAGATCTTGAAGGAGATCGAGCGCGAGGATGCAGCCGGTGACTGACCGGATCATCGGGGTCATCGTCACGCACAAGCGTCGGGAATTGTTGGCTCTGTCACTCGACGTGATCGGTGCCCAATCACGTCCGCTCGACCATCTCGTCGTCGTCGACAACGCCGACGAGCCGGCCGTACGCGCACTGGTGGAATCGATCGACCTGCCGACGACGTATCTCGGCTCCCAGCACAATCTCGGCGGCGCAGGCGGGTTCGCGCTCGGGATTCTGTACGCGCTCTCACTCGGCGCGGATTGGGTATTTCTCGCCGACGACGACGGTCGCCCCGAGGGGCCGAAGGTGCTCGAAACGCTGTACGACTGCGCCCTCGCCCACGGACTGGACGAGGTCTCACCCGTCGTCTGCGATATCGACGATCCGGATCGGTTGGCGTTCCCGCTGCGCCGCGGCGTCGAATGGCGTCGGCTGCGATCCGAGCTGATCGACCCGGCGAACCCCGAGGACGACCTCTTGGAAGGCATCGCATCACTGTTCAACGGTGCCCTGTTCAAGGCGTCGACGATCGATGCCGTCGGCGTACCCGATCTGCGCCTGTTCGTGCGCGGCGACGAGGTGGAAGTCCATCGCCGGTTGCAGCGCTCGGGCCTGAGATTCGGCACGTGCCTCACTGCCGCCTACGTCCATCCCAACGGGGCCGAGGAGTTCAAGCCGATCCTCGGTGGCCGGATGCATACGCAGTACCCCGAGGACGCGACCAAGCGCTACTTCACCTACCGCAACCGCGGGTACCTGATGTCGCAGCCGGGAATGCGAAAACTGTTGCCGCAGGAGTGGATTCGCTTCACCTGGTTCTTCCTGATCACCACCCGCAACCCGAAGGGACTGGCGGAGTGGTTCCGTCTACGCGGGCTGGGGCGTCGAGAACACTTCCGCAGACCCTGACGTGTTTGCGAACGCGTTCGAAACCGCTACCGTGTGCCCATGACGGAACCTCGGAAGCTCGCGGATCGCATCAAGATTTCGGCTCGGGAGAAACTTCAACGAATCATCGGCGAGGTTCTGGAGCAACAGACGGCACAATTGGCCGAGCAGACCGGCGACCAGCAGGCGAAACTGCTCGACCTCCTCGAGCGTCAACGCCGTGAGATCGACGATCTGCACGCGTTCATCCGCGGCCTCGAGATGCGGATGCGTCGCGATATCCCCTACGCGTCCGATGTCGAAGCAGCCGCGCAGAGCGCCGAGTTCGCCGAAGAGATGATGCCGCAGGCTCCCACCTTCCTGCGCCCCCACGCGACGCTGCGCTTCGCGCTCGGCGAGGTCTCCATCCGCGGCATGGCCCTCGAATTCGGCGTCGCCAGCGGCACGACGCTCGAGATCATCGCCGACGAACTGACCTCACGCAAGGACATCACCGTCGTCGCCGGATTCGACGTCTTCTCCGGTCTACCCGAAACGTGGCGGACCGGTTTCCCGAAGGGATTGTTCGAGCAGGACAACATCCCCGAGGTCCCGGGCGCGCAGATCGTCCCCGGCCTGTTCGAGGATTCCTTGCCGGGCTTTCTGAAGGGCCACCACGAGAAGTTGGCGTTCTTGCACCTGGACGCCGACCTGTACTCCTCGACGGTCACCGTGCTCGATCTGGTGGCCGATCGACTCGCAGTGGGCACCGTGATCGTCTTCGACGAATACTTCAACTTTCCCGGCTGGCGCAACCACGAATACCGGGCGTGGACGGAATTCGTCGCACGCACCGGCACCGAGTTCGACTACCTGGGGTACACCGCCGACAACGAGCAGGTCGTCGTGCGTATCCGGAAGGCACCTACAGTTCGGAAGAAGTAATCACTGCCCGTACAGGCGAGCCCAGTTCTCTCGGCTCGTCAGCGTCGGCGCGGCGGCCCGGTAGGAGGCCGCAACCGCAGGCGTTTCGCTGCGCAGACGCCTGAGCGCGACCACTCCGCGCTTGAGGAGTTCGGCCGCATGTGCCTTGTTGCGCTTGCGAACTCGAACGCCCTCCTGCGAGCGATCGGTGACGATGGCGTGGGCGAACAGCGAGACGTGCCACCAGTGCGCGTCATCGGCCGAGATGGCGACGGGGCCGGGATCGACCGAGCCGCGCCACTGATTGAGCACCCTCTTGGCCAAGACCGCGAATTCCATGCTCTTCTTCGGATGCGGGCCTGCAGGAGTGATGAACATATCGGCCGGACGCACTCCGGGGACCTCGTTTGCGTTGTGCCGCTTCGTTTCTCCGTATGCAGCACGTTCGCGACGAATGGATCCAGCAGCGTCCATGCCGCCGTCGAGCAGATTGTCCGGGCCGGCCAGGAAGTCCTCGATGGCCTTGATCAGCGTGTACGCCATGCCGTACTGCATCGACACCAGGTAGCGCAGCAGATCGGTGAACAGCTGCTTGGCCAGTGCCCTACCGTCGAGGTCGATGTGCAAGGCCGCGGTGATCATGCCGTTGCGGAGGTTGAAGTAGCGGTGCCACTCGTCCCAATCCTTCCACGCGAAATCGGCGTGCCAGACGGCCGCACCCGGCAACGTCACCGTGGCGAATCCATTTGCACGAGAACGATATCCGTACTCGATATCGTCCCACTGGAAGAACAGCGGCAGCGGGTAGCCGACCTGCCCGACGATCTCGGACGGGATGAGGCAGGACCACCAGCCGTTGTACCCCGCATCGACGCGGACGTCCTGCTGACGCTTGCGCTTGAACGCGCTCTTGTCCGACACCGCATTCTTGACGTGGATTCCGGCCTCGAGCTTCTGCAGGTTCGCCACCTCGGCACCGACATGCACGCGATCGGGATGCAGCAGGTACAGCATCTGCGCACCGATGATCGCCGGCTCGACGGTCATGTTGGCGAACGAGTTCATCCGCACGATCGCCTCGGGCTCACACAGGACGTCGTCGTCCATGAATATCACGTTGGCCGGATCGCCGCCCTTGCCCTGCACCTCGTACAGGCCACGAGTGAACCCGCCTGCGCCGCCGAGATTGGGCTGAGTGATGTACACGAGCTTGTCGCCGAGCTCGGTGGCCACGCGCTGGAACTTCTCGCGCGTCTGGACCTGATCGGTGCCCTGATCGACGACGTACACGTTGTCGACGCCCAGTAGCGCGATCGGATCGTCGGCCATGGCGGCGACGGTATTGGCGCAGTCGTCGGCGCGGTTGAAGGTGCAGATCACCACCGAGGTGGGTCGCAGCCTCTCCGGCGCGGCGACCGTCCATTCCGCGTCCTGCACCGACAGCTCACTCGACGTCGTGGTGAACCGGGCGAACAGCGCACCGCCGTCCAGGAACTGCGTGGTGGCCACCGGAACGGCAATGCGAGTCGAAGCATCGGGCGTATCGACAGTGATACTCGCCATCGTCCGCTCGTGGCCCTTGTAGTCGGTGGCCACCAGATCCACTCGGCCTGCCCCGGCGACGTTCGCCCGCAGAACCACCTCGGTGACCGTCGTCCACCGCTGCCAGTAACTGGCCGGGAACCGTCCGAAATAGCTGTTCGTGTGCACGACGCTGCGCTTGGCGATCCGAATACCGGTACGAGTGCGCTCGGCGTTGCCCTTACCGACCGCGCTGTACATATCGGCGCTGACCAGGGGTGACGGACCGTCGAACAGAAGTCTCTGCACAGTCAGTTCGGACTCGCCGTCACCGCCGGCAGAAGCCGACACATTCGAAGGCGAGCCGAGACGATCGAGAGCAGTGCCGTCCATACCGAGAAATACCCCATCCAGTTCCAGAAGTGACAGTGCGAGTGACGAACAAGTGCGGCCGAAGCGAGAACAAGACCACTGACCATGGTTGCACAGCCCACGACCGATCGGTTCGACGCGCGCTCTGCGAACCGTCTGCGTTTCGGTTCCACGGCACCTCGAGAGCTACAGTCGGGTGTCGTTGCCCGAACTCACGGAGTTGACCTTGCCCCCCACAGACACGCAGATCACGCGCGCTTCTCGGCCCGACGGCACACGAGAACGGCGTGTATGGGGAGCAGCTGTCGCCGCCGTCGTCGTCCTGGGGTATCTGCTGATACTCGTAGTCGATCCGCGGTTCTTCTACATCGACGACACCGAGTCCGGGGCTGTCCCCAACTGGCTCCAACTCGGACGCATCCTGCGCGATGGGCATTTCCCCTCCCTCGTGCTCGATCAGTGGATGGCCGGCAACTACCCGGTCGAAGGTCAGGGCGGGTTGTGGAACCCGGTCCAGATGGCGATCAACTACATCTCGCCGTCGATCGACAACCTGGTGCTGCTCGCCACCGCCGTCAAGCTCGGCTTCTCGATCGTGTTGGGATTGGGCGTCTACCGCGTCGCACTCGCCTACGGCGCACGTGCCAACTGGGCTGCTGTGGCAGGCGCGAGCGCACCGTTCGTCGGGTTCACCCTGTTCTTCGAGAACACCTCGTGGGTGACCGCACTGATGGGAACCGCGTGGATCATGAACGCGTGGGCGAGCTCGGTGTCCTACGCCCGCGGCCGCAGCGGCCCGCTCATCCCGTTCGCATTCCTCTACCTCGCTATCAGCGTCGGGTACGTCCACGCCGCCGTGATGGCCGCCGTGATGATCGGATCCGTCGCGATCGGCGAACGCCTGTTCCAGCGTCTCTGGCGTCCAGCGCTGAAGGTCTGTGCGGTGGGCATTGCCGCTGCGGCGTGTGGGGCCCTCACCTTCCTGCCCGGAGTGCTCACGTCCGCAGTCACCTGGCGCAGCGGCGACGAAGGCACGTTCAACGACAACTTCCTGACCGCGCCCTGGTCGGAATCGCTCACCGCGAGCATCCCGACGGCTGTGACGAGCATCGAATCCTGGGCGGGTGAGACCACCGAATCGCCGGTCACCTACATCGCGTGGTTCCTTGTTCCCGCACTCGCGTTCATCGCGTGGCGACGGGTACCCCCGGCCCTGCGTGAGCTGTCGGCACCACTGATCGTCCTGGCGTTCGCGCTGATCTTCACCGCAGGCCCCAGCGACATCGGACCCATCCGCTGGCCGGCTCGCATTCTGCCGTTCGTCGCCATCTGCGCACTGATCCTCGTGGTCACGTTGATCAGCCGGTACGGCACCGTCGACAAACTGCGCCCCCGGCTACTCGCAGCAGGCTTGCTGACGCTGGTGTTGCTGCTGCGTGCAAGCTCCTCCGGACCGGAATTCTTCGGCCGCCACGTTCTGGCAGCCCTGGCGATCCTGCTCGTCGGCGCACTCGCATTGCTGCTGGCGCACCGATTCTCGACTCGGGCCACGGCAGCACTGCTGCTCGTGACCATCGCTCCGGTCGCGATGTACCAGGTGGCCACTTACCAACCACCGTTCGACAAATGGTGGCTGCCTGCGTCCCAATCCGAGGCCAGAGCCCAATTCCCCCAGTGGCAGGGCGCAACCCTGCAACTCGGCAGCCGGACACTGACCGAGACAGAGGCGGACGGACCCGAGGACCCGCAGCTTCCCTGGCACTCCCAGGTCTACGGCAACTTCGCCAAGGTCATGGGCCTGGACTACGTCAACGCCTACACCCCCGTCGGCTATCTCGATTTCGCCAACCTGCTGTGCTTCGAGCACGAAGGGTCGACCTGCAGCGATGCCTTCGAGCGCGTGTTCGAGATCGAGCCCTACACCGGCAGGACCTACGCCGATCTGATGCAACTCGACCGCATCGTGCTGCAGAAGAACCAGTACCCGCTCGCGAACTCCCGTCCCGCACCCGCCGGCTGGAAGTGGGTGACCGCTCCCACGCCCGAGTCCGCGCGCCAGGTCTACGTTCTCGAACGCGTCGACGGGTTGATCCCCGCATCCGCGGGACGCGTCGCCGCGACCGTCGATGCCACAGCGGTGCCCCGTACGTCCGACGCAGACTCGGAGCACGTCGAGGTCAGCTCACCGAACGGTGGCAGTGTGGTCTTCTCGCGGCTGGCCTGGCCCGGCTACACCGCGACACTCAACGGTGAAGAGCTGCAGACGAAGGGCCTGGCCGACATCTTCCTGTACGTCGACCTGCCGCCCGGCACCGAGAATGCCGATCTGCACATCACGTTCCGGCCTCCGGGCGAACGAATCGGCCTGGCCGCCATGGCAGGCGGGGTGATCGTGCTGATCGGCCTGGTGGTGCTCGATGTGCGGCGACGCAGAAGCCCAGCCGCGCCGCAGTTCGATGGTGACGCCGAGAGCAGTTAGGCTCAGACCTCGTGATGTCCGACTCTGCTGCTGAACCGCACCGCATCTCCATCGTGGTGCCGGTCTACCAGGGTGAACGGACGCTCGGCGCACTGATCGACGAGATCATTCCGCTGACTCGGGTGACGCACACTCCCGTCGGGCGTCCGATGGTCGTCGAAGAGGTTCTGCTCGTGTTCGATCACGGGCCGGACGACTCCGCTGCTGTGATTCGGCAGCTGACAGCGACGCATACCTTCGTTCGCGGCGTGTGGCTCAGCCGCAACTTCGGACAGCATCCCGCGACGCTCGCAGGCATGGCCTCGAGCGGCGGCGAGTGGATCGTCACGATGGACGAGGACGGTCAACACGATCCGGCCGCCATCGGTGGCATGCTCGATACCGCTCTCGACCAGCAGTCCACCGTCGTCTACGCCAAGCCGACGAACGTGGCTCCACACGGGATGTGGCGCAACGCGGCCTCTCGGGGTGCGAAATGGCTGATCGCCAAGGCGATGGCAGGCGACAACACCGTCGACTATCAGAGCTATCGCCTGGTACTCGGTGAAGTGGGTCGATCCGTCGCCGCGTACGCCGGTTCCGAGGCCTATCTGGATATCGCGCTCGGGTGGATCGCAGGCGACGTCACAACGAGCCCTGTCGCGTTGCGCGAGGAGATGGACCGCCGATCGGGTTATCGATTGCGGACGTTGCTCTCGCATTTCTGGCGGATGGTGCTCTCGTCCGGCACCAAGGGACTGCGGATGGTCAGCTTCATCGGCATCGCGTTCGCGTTGCTCGGCCTGATTCTGGTCGCCTACGTGCTGGTGTCGTATCTGGCGTTCGACCCCGGTTCCGAGGTGCAGGGCTGGGCGTCGACGATGGTCATCCTGCTGTTCGGTTTCGGAGCCACCCTGTTCTCACTCGGCGTGGTGGCCGAATACGTGGGAGTCAACGTCAAGACTGCCATGGGCAAGCCGCCGTATCTGATCGTCACCGATCCCGGAAACGGCCCGCTCGGACGCACCGAGCCCGCAGCGCCTACCGACACCTCGTCATCGCCGTGACGAGGGTGCACACCTGGATCGTCGGCAGCGGTGGGCTACTCGGCGCGGCGGCGACCCGGGAAGTGCAACGGCGCGGGCATCGCGTGCACACCAGCACAATCCCCTGGTCGGACAACGCCTTGGCCGAAGAGGCCCTGCTACAGCACTGCACGGCCTTCTTCGACTCCTTCGAGGACGGCGTGTGGAACGTGATCTGGGCCGCAGGCGCAGGCGTGAACGGAACCAGCGCAGCACAATTCGCGCAGGAGAACGACCTGATTCGCACCGTACTCGCACGCGTCGAGGCCCTCACCCCCGAACGCGCAGACAACGGAACTCTCTTCCTCGCGTCCTCGGCCGGCGGCGTTTACGCCGGGGCGCCCGGGGCTCCGCATCACGAAGGAACACAGCCGATGCCGTTGGGCGACTACGGCATTGCAAAACTGGAGGCGGAGTCCATCTCCATCGAATTCGGGGAGCGCACCGGGACCAACGTGGTCATCGGCCGCTTCGCCAACCTGTACGGGCCGGGTCAGAACCTCGCGAAACCCCAAGGCCTCATCTCGCACCTGTGCCGTGGCTACCTCATGGCCTCGCCCGTGTCCATCTACGTGCCGATGGACACGTTGCGCGACTACCTCTACGTGTCCGACGCGGCCGAGATGGTCGCCGACACCCTTGCCATGGCGGCCACGCAACGACTCTCACCAACGATCAAGATCTTCGCCTCCGGTGGGGCCGTCACGATCGGTTCCATCCTCGGAGCGTGCCGGACCGTCTTTCGGCGACGGCCGAACGTGGTACTTGCAGCGTCACCGCTCGCGGCCTTGCAAGGTCGAGATCTTCGGTTGCACTCGACCGTGTGGCCACATATCGATCGCCGAACCCATCGCACGCTCCCCGCCGGCATCGCGTCGACCCTGTTCGCGACGCGTCAAGCGCTGGCGGTGGGTCGGTGACCGAACCACAGACTCCCGCTCCCCCTGCGGGAATGAGCGGTGCGCCCGGGCCGCTGATGCGCATCATCAAGAACCAGAAGATCGCATTTCTGCTCGTCGGTGGCGTCAACACCGCCCTGGGGACCGCATGGTTCATCCTGTGGCAGTTGCTGATCGGCGAGCAATTCGGCTACCACGCTGCCATCGTGCTCGGCTATCTCTGCAACGTACTGTGCGCGTTCGCGATGTATCGATACCTGGTGTTCCGTGTACGGGGTCACTTCCTGCGTGATCTGCTGCGATTCTTCGTGGTCAACTTCGGCGCGTTCCTCGCGAACATCTCCCTGATGACCGTCGCCGTGTCCATCCTCCACTTTCCGCCCATCCCTTCACAATTGGTCGTCACAGCAGTGATGGCAGTCGTCAGCTTCTTCGGCTACCGCGACTTCTCGTTCCGCAGAAAGAGCCAGGCCCCCACATCATGACGCCCCGTGTTTCCGTCGTCGTCCCGGCGTACAACAATGCCGAGTATCTGGCCGAGACCATCGATTCGATTCTCGCCCAGACGTTCACGGACTTCGAACTGGTCATCGCCGATCATTCGTCGACCGACGGAACCCTCGCCGTCGCGCAGAAGTTCGAGGACCCACGAATTCGTCTCCTGACCACTCCGGCCGGAGGCGGGGCGCAGGCCAACTGGAACCGCGTGACCGGCGAAGCCACGGGAGAGCTGATCAAACTCGTGTGCGGCGACGACACCATCGCGCCCACCGCGCTCGCTACCCAGGTGCAGGCCTTCGACGACAACCCGACCGCCGTTCTGGTCGCCTCGCAGCGGACGCTGATCGACGCCTACGGAAAGACCGTCATTGCCGCCCGCGGACTCGGCGGACTGAAGGGGACGGTCTCGGGCAGAGTCGCCGCCCGAACCGCAGTTCGGGCCGGTGCCAACATCTTCGGCGAACCCGGCGGCGTCATGATGAAACTGTCCGAGCTGCGCGAGGTCGGCCTGTGGGACAACAGCCATCCCTACCTGATCGATCAGGCCACCTTCATCGCGGTCGCGCTCCGCGGCGACATCGTGGCGATTCCGCGACCACTGGCGTCGTTCCGCATCAACTCCGGCCAGTGGAGCGTGGAACTGGCGACGCAGCAGGCGCGGCAAGCGGCGGACTTCCACCGCTCACTGCAGGCCGGCGACCCCACGTTGCTGTCCGACAACGATGTTCGCATCGGCAACGCCAAGGCGCTGATGACCTCGTTCATGCGTCGAGCGGTGTACTTGCTACTGCGACATCGGATGTCGCGCAATAGCTAGCGTCGCGGTTCTTGTTTCAGGGCAGAACGGACTCCTTGGCCGCATAGACTTTTTCGGTGGCATCCTTCTGCGGTCGCCACCACTGCTCGTTGTCGCGGTACCAGTCGACGGTCGCTTTCAATCCAGCCCGAAAGTCGACATAGGTTGGCGTCCAACCCAATTCGGTGCGAAGCTTGGTCGAGTCGATGGCGTAGCGCAGATCGTGGCCGGGGCGGTCGGTGACGAAGTCGAAGGCGTCGGGTGCATTTCCGGTTTCTTCGAGGATCGCTTCGAGGACGGTCCGGTTGTTCGCTTCGCCGTCGGCTCCGATGAGGTAGGTCTCGCCGATGCGGCCGCGCTCGATGATCGCCCAGACGGCACTGTTGTGATCGTCGACGTGGATCCAGTCGCGTACGTTCTGGCCAGCGCCGTAGAGCTTGGGCCGGGAGCCGCTGAGGATGTTGGTGATCTGACGCGGGATGAACTTCTCCACGT
>NZ_JABFAU010000013.1:478494-540071 GCF_017168335.1 Rhodococcus sp. KRD162
GCGTACCTCTGGGTACGCAAAAGGCGCACGACGGGAGCTAGCGAATCTTGAAGATCACCAGACGCTGAACCACGAAGTTGATGACCGTCGCCGTGCCCTGTGCCACGACGAAGGCAACGTTGGCGTACCAGAAGCCATCAGGAAGCACCTGGTAGAGCCCGGTATAGATGCCCACCTGGACCGCGAACGTGACTGCGTACAGTGCCACGACCGCGAAGAACCTGGCCCGAGACGGGGCAGCATTGAATGTCCAACGCCGGTTTATCAAATATGCAGTGGTGGTACCGAGGACGAAGCCGATGGCCTTCGCGAGCGTCACGCCGACGCCGAACACGAAGTGCAGGATCAGGTTGATGCCTTGGTCGACGATCGCCGACAGCACACCCGTCGCCAGGAAACGCAGCACCTGCGTCTTGAGATCGAGGGACGCGTCGGCGATGTTCTCGGTCAGCGGCAGCTCGACGGGTAGCGGGACGTGATGCTGCAGCTCTTCGTCCTCGGGCGACCAGTCGTCGCCCGTCGAGCCTTCTTCTGCGGAGCGGTCGGGAGTGGACACGAGGACTGACACTAGCCGCTGCACCGATGCGGGTACCCTCTTGAGCGATGTCCACGACAGCCGACGACGCACTCTTCCCCCTGGAACCACAGGCCGGGAACACTGCGCCGCTACCCACGCAGACCCGCACACTCACCGGTTGGGGCCGAACTGCGCCCTCCACCGGAGAGGTGCTCTCGACCTCCGACCCCGAGCTCATCGCCAGCGCGGTCAAGCAGGTCGCCGAGCAGAACGACTCCAAGCCGGCCTACCTGCGACGCGGCGTCATCGCCCGCGGACTTGGCCGTTCGTACGGTGACAATGCGCAGAACTCCGGCGGCCTCGTCATCGACATGAATGCTCTGAACGGCATTCACAGCATCGACGCGTCGACGCGCATCGTCGATGTCGACGGCGGCGTGAGTCTCGATCAGCTGATGCGTGCCGCGCTGCCGTTCGGCCTGTGGGTACCGGTGCTGCCGGGTACCCGCCAGGTCACCATCGGCGGGGCCATCGGCACGGACATCCACGGTAAGAACCATCACAGCGCAGGCAGCTTCGGAAACCATGTGCGCTCGATGGAGCTGCTCACCGCAGACGGTCAGATTCGCCGCCTGACGCCCTCGGGCAAGAACGCCAAGCTCTTCTGGGCGACGGTCGGCGGCAACGGCCTGACCGGCATCATCCTGCGCGCGACCATCGAGATGACGCCGACGGAAACGGCGTACTTCATCGCCGACGGTGACGTCACCAGCACCCTCGACGAAACCATCGCCCTGCACAGCGATGGCAGCGAGAACAACTACGACTACTCGAGTGCCTGGTTCGATGCGGTCGCGCCGCCGCCCAAGCTCGGCCGAGCGGCCGTGTCGCGCGGATCGTTGGCTCGCCTCGACCAGCTCCCGGAGAAGCTGCAGAAGGATCCGCTGCGCTTCAACGCGAAGCCACTCGTGACGTTCCCGGACATTTTCCCGAACGGTCTCGCGAACAAGTACACGTTCTCTGCGGTCGGCGAAGTCTGGTATCGCAAGTCGGGTAACTACCGCAACAAGGTGCAGAACCTCACGGCGTTCTACCACCCTCTCGACATGTTCAGCGAGTGGAACCGCGCGTATGGCTCCAAGGGATTCCTGCAGTACCAATTCGTTGTGCCGCCGGAGGCTGTCGATGAGTTCAAGAAGATCATCGTCGACATCCAGAGGTCGGGCCACTACTCGTTCCTCAACGTGTTCAAACTTTTCGGGCCCGGAAACAAAGCGCCACTGAGCTTCCCGATCCCGGGCTGGAACATCTGCGTCGACTTCCCGATCAAGCCGGGCCTGAACGAGTTCGTCCGCGAACTCGACAAGCGGGTGCTCGAATTCGGTGGCCGTCTCTACACCGCGAAGGACTCGCGCACCGACGCCGAAACGTTCCACTCGATGTATCCGAGAATCGACGAATGGATCAAGGTCCGTCGATCCGTTGACCCCACAGGCGTTTTCGCCTCCGATATGGCAAGAAGGTTGGAACTGCTGTGACGATAGATGCCGTCGGTAACCCCCAGACGATTCTGGTTCTGGGTGGCACCAGCGAGATCGGTCTCGCGATCACCGAGGAGTACCTGTCGAGCTCTCCGGCACGTGTCATCCTCGCCGCGCTTCCGAATGATCCGCTGAGGGAGGCCTCCGTCGCCCAGCTGACCGCCAAGGGTGCCAAGTCCGTCGAGGTCATCGACTTCGACGCGCTCGACACGGCCTCGCACCCGAAGGTGATCGACGCAGCCTGGGCCAACGGTGACGTCGACGTCGCGATCGTTGCGTTCGCCGTCGACTTCGATGCCGAGCAGCTCTGGCAGGACCAGCGCAAGGCCGTCCTCGCCGCGAACATCAACTACACCGCCTCCGTCTCGGTCGGCGTACTGCTGGGCGAGAAGATGAAGGCGCAGGCCTACGGGCGCATCATCGTCATGTCCTCGGTGGCAGGCGAGCGGGTCCGCCGTTCCAACTTCGTCTACGGCTCCACCAAGGCCGGACTCGACGGGTTCTACCTCGGGCTCGGAGAAGCATTGCGCGAGTTCGGACCTCGGGTCACAGTCGTTCGCCCAGGCATGGTGCGCACCAAGTTCAGCGCGCACGTCAAGGAAGCCCCGATGACGGTCGACAAAGAGGTCATCGCGAAGCTCGCGGTGAACGCGTCGCGGAAGGGCACGCCGCTGATCTGGACTCCGGCACCGTGGCGTCTGGTGATGATGGTGCTGCGGCACGTTCCGCGGCCGATCTTCCGCAAGCTGCCCATCTAACTGCATGAGTGTCGGGGTTGCGCCGGTGCGCAGAACTGCTGCTGCCGTCGGAGAAACAGTTGCCGGAATCATCGTCGCAGTCGTGGTGGCGACGGTCGGGTTGTACGCCTTCTCACTCGTGCAGTGGCCGGCGTTCAACTCCTCCAATGTCACGCGGGCGCTGACGACGCTCGGGCAGGTGGTCGCGGCGGCACTGTTCGCCACGTCGATCTATCTGTACCGAATACACAAGTGGCCGTGGATCGCTCGACTGTCCGCGTGGATCGGACTGTCCGGTTTCGTCACCGTCACTCTCGGGATGCCCTTGGCGGCAACCAAGCTCTATCTTTTCGGCATCTCCGTCGACCAGGAGTTTCGTACCGAATACCTGACGCGACTGACCGATTCCGCGGCACTGCGCGATATGACGTACGTCGATATCCCGCCTTTCTACCCGGCTGGTTGGTTCTGGCTCGGTGGCCGTGTCGGCAACGTGTTGGGCATGGACGGCTGGGAAGTGTTCAAGCCGTACGCAATCGGACTGCTCGCCGTCACATCGGTGGTTGCATTCGTATTGTGGAAGGCCCTGATTCGTAGCGACTGGGCCGTCGCCGTCAGTGCTGTGACCACCGCCCTGGTGGTCGCCTACGCCTCCCCCGAGGCCTACAGCGCCGTCATCGTGCTGCTGTTCGCCCCGGCACTGATTCTCGCCTGGGGTGCGCTGCACCGCACCGCATCGGGCGGGTGGGGCGCGGTGGTCGGCACCGGGCTCTTCCTCGGACTTGCCGCGACGTTCTACACCCTCTACCTCGGTCTGGCCGCGTTCACCGTGGTGCTCATGGCCTTGTTCGCCGCAGTGCTCGCCTATCGCCAGCGGAAGACCTGGCGGGCGGTGGTTCCCGTCGCAATCAAGGTCGCTGCGATCGCTGCCATCTCCGGCGTCATCGCGGCCACGGTGTGGTTGCCGTACCTGATCGATTTCCTGCGCGGCGCGCCGTCCACGTCGGGCACCGCCCTGCACTACCTGCCCGAAGCCGGTGCGACACTCCCCTTCCCGATGTTCGAGTTCTCTCTGCTCGGCATGGTCTGCCTCGTCGGAACGATCTGGGTCGCGGTGCGCTTTTCGTCCTCACGCCGCGCTCGAGCACTCGGTGTCGGCGTCGTCTCGGTCTACCTGTGGACGCTGCTGTCCATGGCTGCCACCGCGGCAGGAACCACCCTGCTGTCGTTCCGTCTGGAAGCGGTGCTGATCGTATTACTGGGCAGTGCAGGAGTTTTCGGATTCCTCGAAGGCACGTACGCGATCTACCAGGCGATCAATGAGCCACCCAAGTTCCGGATCGCGGCCGTGGTCGTGGCGACCATCGGCGCGATGGCGTTCGCGCAGAACATTCCGCAGGTGCTGCAGACCGAGATCACCGTCGCGTATTCCGATACCGACGGCGACGGCGTCCGCGCCGATATGCGCCCGCCGAGCGCGGTCTCCTACTACCAGGAGGTGGACGACGCCCTGGCCGAGCAGACCGGTCGGCCGCGCGACGAGACCGTCGTCCTGACCGCCGACACCTCGTTCCTGAGCTACTACCCATATTTCGGATTCCAAGGACTGACCTCGCACTACGCCAATCCGTTGGCCCAGTTCGATCAGCGAGCAGAGGCCATCGAGCAGTGGACCGAGCTCGAGACCCCCGACCAGCTGATCGACGCGCTGGACAACAGTCGGTGGCGCGCGCCGGACGCATTCCTGTTCCGCCGCGGTGCCGATGGCTACACCCTGCGCCTGGCCGAGGACGTCTACCCCAACGACCCGAACGTGCGGCGCTACACCGTCACCTTCGACGAGTCACTGTTCGAGGATCCGCGCTTCACCGTCACCGATATCGGGCCGTTCGCACTGGTGGTGCGCACGGGGTGACGGGCTGAGCCAGCGCGCCCGGTAACGCATGTTTGCAGAGCTATTCGAGCACCTGCGCGAACCGATCGGTCAGAGACAGAAGCCGGGCGTCGTCGCCGGCGAGTCCGTCGAATTCGATTCCGATCGGCAGCCCGGCCTCGGACATGCCTGCAGGCAGTGAGATTCCCGGTGTACCCAACACTCCTGCCAAGTTCGCATAGGTCGTATACAGGGGGAAGGGCGCGACGTGCTCGCCGTTCAGCTCCACCGTGTTGTCGTGTCCAATGGGCCGGGCCACGACCGGTGATGTGGGGAAACAGAGTGCCGTGACATCAGCGTCAGTGAGCTTGGCGGCGTAACTGAGTTTGATCTGATTCAACTCGTCCAGCACAGCGTCGTAGTCGGTCCGATCGACCGGGTTGTCCCACACCGCTGACCACACTGCACGCACGTCGGGACTTCCGATGCCTGCGCCCAGGCTCTCCATGTCGATGGGATCCCCGGAATCTGCGAGGTAGCGCGCCACTGCGATGGGAAATTCGTACAGTGCGATTGGTAGTCCGATCCGGTTTGCCGTCTCGAACTCCGCCGTCAGATCCAGTTCGACGACGGTAGCGCCTGCAGCGCTCAGCGCATCCAATGTTGCTGTGTAGGTGCGGAATACGTCGGGGTCGAGATCTTGGACGCAGATGTGTGCTGGTCGTCCGATACGTACGTCCCGGAGGTCGCCGGCCGGATTGGAATCATGTGCGATTCTGCGGTGTGCGAGTACGGAATCCACTGCCCGTACGTCGTTCACTGTTTGTGCGATCACGCCGACTGTGTCTCGTGTCCAGGAGATGGGCACCAGACCCGCAGCAGAGTAACGGCCGAGGGTCGGACGGTAGCCGACTACACCACACAGGGCCGCAGGCAGTCGCGACGAGCCCCCGGTATCGGCTGCCAGAGCACAGGGCACCAGTCCTGCTGCGACGGCGGCGGCACTGCCTCCGCTGCTGCCGCCGGCGATCTTCGACTGATCGTGTGGATTGCGCACCGGGCCGAAAACGCCGTTGTTCGAGGTGATTCCGAAGGAAAGTTCGTGCAGGTTGGCCTTTCCGGCCATGATGGCACCACCCGCGTTCAGAGCCTCGATCACGGGGGCGTCGCTGGTCGGTACGTGATTGCGCAACGCCGAGGTACCACCAGTGGTGCGGACTCCGGCAGTGTCGATGATGTCCTTGGCGACATACGGCACTCCCGACAGCTCAGGGCGCGTGCCCACCTCCAGCCGATCGATCCGATCGGCGGCCGCGAGCACCGCATCCGGATCAACTGTGATCAGGCAGTTCAGATCTGCTGACGCCTCGGCCACCGAGAGAAAGCGTTCGGCGTGAGAGGTAGCTGTTGTCCGGCCTGCCCGAACGTCGTCCGCGATCCGACGAACAGAGCCTGGGCCACCGTCGACGATGCCAGGCAGTTGATTCAGAGTCATACAGGCAGTGTGGCGCGCAGCGTCCCTGCCCACATCAACGAATTTGTTGATTTTCTGCCTTCCGAACAGCTGCAATCAGACCCATCCGCGAAGACACGTGGAGCTTGCCGAAGACGTGGGAAAGGTGGGTCCGCACCGTGGCGTAGGAGATGCCGAACTGTTCGGAGATTTCGGCATCGTCGAGGCCCCGGAGAACTGCGACAGTGATCTGACGTTCGCGCGGAGTCAGAACCGTACCGATCACCGAAGGCAATTCAGCTGTGACTTCGGGCCGTACAGACAGTTGGGTGCACAACGACTTTCCGATGATTTCCAGCAATGCACGTTCGGTGCGACCGAACGGACCGCGGCTCTTGGTACGCCAGATCCGCAGGTCACCAACCTGCTTCCCACCGGCGTAGCCGAAGAAATTGAGGCCGTAGTACAGCCCGTCCACGGCGAGGAAGTCGTTGTAGAACTCGGTGTTGATCAGTTCTGTACGTGGTAGAACCTCGTGGACATCCTTCGCATGCTGGTGGTATCGAGCCATCGCCGGAGTCAGCGGGTCGTGGAACTGATAGTACTGCTCGTAGCGCAGCAGATTCGCTGGGTCCATCCCTTTGGAGACGCCCGAATCATAAGCTCCCACAGCGTAATCCCAGACATAGGATGCAAAGTACTCGGCACCGAGTAAATCCATCAGCGCCGTGCCCACCCGATCCCGTAACTCACCGGACGGCAACTGCGCCTGCAAAGCCTCGGCAATATCGCCGAACAACGCACCTTGAACCCGATCGAAGTGCATGTCAACACTTTCCGTCCAGTGAAAACAATTGGTCTACGTCGGTCCGCGAACGCGCATCGCAGGCCACAGGTACCTCGCCTCGCTACCACAGCCTATCCACGGGCTCGATCACCAGCCACTCTTTCGGCGACGCTGTCGGCACCGGCGAACGACCGACCGCGTGCCCTCTCGAGCAGAACGCGATCAGCAGGCAAAACTCCAGATCTGCCGGTGTGACTCGAGTCCTAGACGTTTTCACCCACCGTGATCCTTCTGTAACCTCGACGCGATGACCACCCACGACCAGAGCGTTCTCGAGCGGCAGCCGACCACGGCACCCTCGCGTCACTCGGGCGTCGGGCGTGGTGACGTCGTGGCGGCCGTCGGATTTCTGATCGCCGCCGTGTACGTCCTGCAGGGTCAGTGGCGCAATCTGAGCGGCGGCTACCTCTACAACAGTGGCCAGGATCAGACGATGTGGGAATGGTTCTTCTCCGTAGCCGCCCACGCCGTCGCGCATCTGGACAATCCGCTGTGGAGTGACCTGCAGAATTACCCCCTCGGGGTGAATCTGATGGCGAACACGGCGATGTTCGGCATTTCGATCCCGCTGGCCCCCATCACTCTGCTCTTCGGACCGACCGTCACCTGGGCCATCGCCCTCACCGCGGGCCTGGCCGGTACCGCATTCGCCTGGTACTGGCTGTTCTCCCGTCAGCTCAACGCATCCAAGGGTGCCGCGGCCATGGGCGGCGCGTTGTGCGGCTTTGCGCCCGGAGCGATATCGCACGCCAACGGCCACCCCAACTTCGTGGTGCTGTTCCTGCTTCCGGTCATCGTGATGCTGGTCACCCGCATCGCACGCGGCGGCGGGACCACCAAGAACACCGTCGGACTCGGGTTGATCGTCGCGCTGCAGATCCTGCTCGGCGAAGAACCGCTGCTGATCTTCGCGATGTCGTTCGCCATCTTCACCGTCGTCTACTACCTGTCCCGGCCGCGTTCGCTGTGGCCGGCCGTTCGCAACGCCGCACCCCGGCTCGCGGTGTCCGCCGGTATCGCGCTGACGCTCGTGGCATTTCCGCTGTGGTGGCAGTTCTTCGGCCCGCAGTCGTACTCGTTCCTCGAACACGGCCCCATGGGCAACGACGCGAAAGCCCTCGTCCAATTCCCGACGCAATCCATCGGTGGCGTCACCTCACCCGGGCAGGACGTCCGCATCAACGCCACCGAGGAGAACGCCTACTTCGGCTGGCCACTGCTGGTGCTGTGCCTGATCGCAGCCGTATGGATGTGGCGCGTCGCCTGCGCCCGCGCCGCCGCCGCCACAGCCGTCGTCATGAGCGTGCTCTCGCTGGGGTCGACACTGGTCATCGGGACGAACGACACCGGCATCACGTTGCCCTGGGCCGAGCTCGCCGACTACCCCCTCGTCGAGTCCGTCCTCGAGACCCGCTTCGCATTGGGCGCGGTACCCGCCCTGGCACTGCTGCTCGTGCTGGCCACCGATCGGACGTTCCGCAACGGACTCCGTCCACTGCCCGCGTTCTGGATCGCCGGACTCGCCCTCGCACTCGTTCCCCTGATCCCGACGCCGTTGGTCGCGGTCGACAAATCTCCGACCCCCCAGTTCTTCTCCGACGGCGACTGGAAGAACTACGTCGACGGCGGCTCCGTGGTCACCGTGCCACTCCCGCGGCCCGAGGACGCTCGCCCACTGCGCTGGCAGATGGACGCAGGCATGGACTTCAAGCTCGCCGCCGGATACTTCGTCGGGCCGAGCGACAAAGAAAACAAAGTGGCCAAATACGGTGCCGTCGACCGGCCAACGGCACTGCTGTTGGGCTCGGTCTACAACGATGGCACCGTCCCGGAGATCACGGACGAGCAACGCGCGCAGGCACTCGACGATCTGCGGTTCTGGGAGGCAGACGTCGTAGTCCTCCCCACCAGCAATCGGACCGTGGTGCTGCGCACCACCGTCAGCACACTGCTCGGCCTCGAGCCTGTCTACACCGGGGGCGTATGGGTGTGGGATGTGCGGACGCTCGTCCAATAGCATGGCCCGCGTGCCTGCATCCCCTGATCCACACGCCGCTGCGCATGGAAGGGATCACGGGAAGATCCGGTTGATCGCGATCATCACCGGAATCCTCGGCGCAGTCCTGGCCATCGCCACTCCACTGCTGCCGGTCCAACAGGACCTCGCCACCCTGTCGTGGCCGCAGAGCACCTTCGGCAGCGTCGACGCCCCACTGGTCAGCTACTCGCCGCTCGATATCGAGGCGAGCATTCCGTGCAACGCCGTCACCGAGCTCGACGGGGACGGCACGGTGGTCTCCACAGCACCGACACAGGCTGCGAAGTCCGAACAGAAGGCGCTGATCGTGCGGGTGGACGACGGCCGGCTGCAGGTGCTGCTGCGCGACCGTGTTCTCGGCGAGGCCCCCGTCGGCGACCTGAGCGATGGCTGCGCGTTGACCATCTCCTCCAACGCCACTCGGACGGTCGTCGACCTCGACGGTGCCGAGAACACCGTCGACGCAGACATCCGGCCCCAGGTCGTCGGCATCTTCACCGATCTCACTGCCCCGGTGGACGGCCTGAACGTGCGCGTCGACATCGATTCCCGCTATTCCTCGACTCCGACGGCGTTCAAGCTGCTGGCCATGGTCCTCGGGGCGCTCGCCGTCCTCGCGTCTCTGTTCGCCCTGCATCGAATCGATGGCCTGGACGGTCGACGCCACCGCCGCTTCCTGCCCTCGCGCTGGAAATCGATCACGGGCGTCGACGCCGTCGTGGTGGGCGTACTGGTGCTGTGGCACTTCATCGGCGCGAACACCTCCGACGACGGCTACCTGCTCAACATGGCCCGCGTCTCCGAACACGCCGGCTACATGGCCAACTACTTCCGCTGGTTCGGCGTCCCGGAAGCGCCGTTCGGCATGCCGTACTACGACATGCTCGCCGCCCTGGCCAAGATCAGCACCGCCAGCATCTGGATGCGTCTGCCCGCCACCATCGCGGCACTGCTGTGCTGGCTCGTCATCAGCCGTGAGGTGATCCCCCGCCTCGGCCGCGCAGTACTGACCAACCGGGTTGCGCTCTGGACCGCAGGGCTGGTGTTCCTCGCGTTCTGGCTGCCCTACGACAACGGGCTTCGCCCCGAACCGGTCATCGCACTCGGTGCACTGCTGACGTGGTGCTCGATCGAACGCGCGATCGCCACCGGACGCCTGTTACCCGCTGCGGTCGGCACCCTGATCGCTGCGTTCTCCCTCGCCGCCGGGCCGACCGGGCTGATCGCCGTCGCCGCGTTGCTCGCAGGACTGCGGCCGATTCTGATGATCGTGATCAAGCGAGCGCGGGCGGTCGGTCTGGCCGCAGTTCTCGCACCGCTGATCGCGTCGGGACTGGCGGTGCTGATCGCGATCTTCGCCGACCAGACTCTCAGCAGTGTGCTCGAGGCGACACGGGTGCGCTCGGTCATCGGACCGAACGTGCCGTGGTTCGAGGAACGCGTGCGCTGGGACGCCCTGATGACCATCTCGCCCGACGGCTCGCTCGCCCGACGATTCGGCATGTTCGCAATGCTGCTGTGCATCGTCGTGTGCATCGCGGTGATGCTGCGCAAGAACGGACGCATCCCCGGCACGGCCACCGGGCCATCGCGTCGCATTCTCGGAATCATCCTCGGCGCACTGGCTTTGATGATGTTCACACCGACGAAGTGGACCCATCACTTCGGGGTGTACGCCGGCCTCGCAGCGTCGCTCGCCGCACTGGCCGCAGTGGCCGTGACCGCCGCCACCGTGCGATCCCCGCGCAACAGAACTCTGTTCACCGCCGCCGTACTGTTCATGACGGCCGTGGCGTTCACCAGCTCCAACGGCTGGTGGTACGTGTCGAGCTACGGCATTCCGTGGTTCGACAAGCCCCCATCCATTGCCGGAAAAGGCTTTTCGACGATCCTGCTCGGCCTGACAGTGCTGACATTGCTCTACGCCGCCTATCAACATGTCCGAATGCCCTACCGCAGAGACGAACCCGCCACGCGTCGACGCTTTGCCCCGTCCGCACTGACCATCGTCGCCGGCGGTGTCGTCGCCTTCGAAGTGCTGTCCTTCGTCAAAGGTGCAGTAGCGCAATATCCCGCGTACTCGATCGCCCGCTCGAACTTCTCGGCGCTCGTGGGCAACTCCTGCGGACTCGCCGGTGACGTGCAGGTGGAAACCGATGTCAACGGCTCGGTACTGCAACCGATCGACCCCGGTGCCGACGCACTCGGAGCAGGCGGAAACACCGGCTTCACCCCCGACGGCGTCGCCCGAGACCTCACCGCAGACTCCGAGGACACCGCCCAGGGCAGCGCCAACTCCATCCGCCCCGCAGACTCCGAACAGAGCGCATCGAACACCTCGTCCAACTCCGCTGGCACCTCGGGCGGCACCAGCGAGAACGTCGGAATCAACGGCAGCACAGTCGCTCTGCCGTTCGGACTCGATCCCGCCACCACCCCCGTGCTGGGCAGCTTCGGTGCCACCGAGCCTGCATCGCTGACCTCCGGCTGGTACGCACTGCCCGAGGACGGCGACCTCATCGCCATCGCCGCCGCCGGCCGCATCCGCTCGGTGGACAAGGACGGCGTCGTCACCCCGGGCCAACGCGTCGAACTGGAATACGGACGCCGCGACGGTGACGACGTGCTCACACTCGGCCGCGTCACCCCGCTCGATATCGGGCCGTCGCCCTCGTGGCGGAACCTGCGGGTCCCGATGAGCGATCTGCCGGGCGACGCCGACGTCGTCCGCATCATCGCCGAGGACAACGACCTGTCCGGTGACCAGTGGCTCGCCGTCACCCCGCCGCGCGTGCCGAAGACGCAGACGTTGAACTCACTCGTCGGATCGAGCGATCCGGTGTTGCTCGACTGGGCCGTCGGGCTGGCGTTTCCCTGCCAGCGCCCGTTCGATCACCTCGACGGCGTCGCAGAAGTACCGAAGTACCGCATCCTGCCCGACCGCACCGGTGCAGAATCCACCAACGCGTGGCAGGACTCGTTCGGTGGCGGCCCGCTCGGCTGGACCGAACTGCTCCTCGAGGCGCAGACCCTGCCGTCGTACCTCGCCGACGACTACGCCCGCGACTGGGGTTCGATCGAGAGATACACGCCACTCGACCCGTCCGCACGGCCGGCCGACATCACCGTCGAGCAGCAGTCTCGGTCCGGATTGGCCAGCGAAGGACCCATGAAAACCGACTGATTACCTGTTTTTGGAACGGTTACGGGGACGATGCCTGTGTGACCTCTTCGTGACGCTCGCATAACATCGTCTCTCGTGCCCGACGTCGCGACAGATTCATCAGCTGGCCCCCCGGTCCCCGCTCCACAGCGAGCCTCGGACGAACTTCGTGCTCAGGTACGAATCCCCCGGCTGATCGCAATGGTGGCCGGAGTGCTCGGCGTGCTGTTCGCGTTGATCACTCCGTTCGCGCCCGTCACCCAGACCACCGCCACCATCGCATGGCCGCAGAACGGCCTTGTGGAGGACGTGGACGCCCCGCTGGTCTCCCAGGCACCCCTGAGCCTGAGCGCCACCCTGCCGTGCTCTGCAGTCGCAGCACTGCCCGCGTCGGGCGGGCTACTGCTGGCGACCGCGCCTCCGCAGGGTGAAGGCGCCGCACTGAACAGTATGTTCGTTCGCGTCGGCGAACAGAACGTCGACGTACTCGACCGCAACGTCGTCGTCGCGTCGGCACCGCGCGCAGACGTCGAGAGCACCCGCTGCGCGTCCATCGAGATCACCTCGAACGACCAATTCACCTCCGCAGCCTTCACCGGCCTGACCGGCGACGACGGCCGCCCGATCGAGGGCAGGCTCGACGGCGATCTGCGTCCCCAGGTCGTCGGGATCTTCAGCGACCTCAGCGGCGCGGCCCCGGCCGACATGTCGGTCACCATCGACGTCGACTCCCGATTCTCGTCGACGCCGACGCTGCTCAAATCGATGATCATGATCCTCGCGATCGCCTGCACCCTGTTGGCCATCGCCGCGCTCGGACGACTCGACGGCACCGACCGCCGCGCCCACCGCCGGTTCTTCCCCTCGCACTGGTGGAAGTTCACCGGTGTCGACGTCACCGTCCTCGGCGTACTGGTCGGATGGCACTTCGTCGGTGCCAACACCTCCGACGACGGCTATCTGCTCACGATGGCCCGCGCCGCAGACCACTCCGGTTACATGGCCAACTACTTCCGCTGGTTCGGCGTACCCGAGGCACCGTTCGGTTGGTACTACGACGTGCTCGCCGTGTTCGCCAAGATCTCGACCGCCAGCCCGTGGATGCGCCTGCCCGCCCTCATCGCCGGCGTCCTGTGCTGGATGGTGATCAGCCGCGAGGTCGTGCCGCGTCTCGGCCGCGCCGTCCGCAAGTCCAACGTTGCCCTGTGGACCGGCGGCCTGGTGTTCCTCGCGTTCTGGCTGCCCTACAACAACGGGCTGCGTCCCGAACCGATCGTCGCCCTCGGCGCACTGCTCACCTGGTGCTCGGTGGAGCGCTCGATCGCCACCGGCCGACTGCTCCCCGCGGCCGCCGCATGTCTCATCGGAGCCTTCACCCTCGCGGCCGCACCCACCGGATTGATGTGCGTGGCCGCACTTCTCGCCGGAGCACGCCCCATCGCACGCATCGTCGTCCGACGCCACCGCCAGGTGGGCACCCTCGCACTGCTGGCACCGCTGGCCGCGGCAGGTGTGCTCGTCCTCGTCGTGGTGTTCGCAGACCAGACCTACGCGACGGTCATCGAGTCCACCCGAGTACGCACCATCATCGGCCCCAACGAGGCCTGGTACCAAGACTTCCTGCGCTACTACTACCTCTTCGTCCAGACCGTCGACGGCTCCGTAGCGCGCCGCTTCGCGTTCCTGACGATGATCCTGTGCCTGTTCACGACGCTGTTCGTGCTGCTTCGTCGCCGACGCATCCCCGGGATCGCGAACGGGCCGGCCTGGCGTCTGATCGGTGTCGTCCTGGGCACCATCTTCTTCATGATGTTCAACCCCACCAAGTGGACGCATCACTTCGGCTCCTACGCCGGTATCGCCGGTGGACTGGCCGCACTCACAGCCGTCGCAGTCTCGGCGACCGCCCTGCGCTCGAGGCGCAACCGTTCACTCTTCGCAGCGGGCCTGATGTTCGTTCTGGCACTGTCGTTCTCGGGCATCAACGGCTACTGGTATGTATCGAGCTACGGCGTACCGTGGTTCGACAAGACCGTGTCTCTGAACGGCCATCAATCGGGCACCCTGTTCCTCATCCTGTTCGGACTGGTCCTGGCGGTGGCAGCATTCCAATATCTGCGAGAGGGATACGCTCCGCCACAACCGAAACCGTCGTCGACGCGCGGTCGACGGATCCGCACATTCGCTGCGGCACCGCTGACCGTCATCGCCGGAATCATGGTGCTGTTCGAGGTCCTCTCCCTCGTCAAGGGAGCCGTATCCCAGTACCCTGCCTACTCACTCGCACGCTCGAATGTGCAGTCCCTCTTCGGCGATTCGTGCGGGCTCGCCAACGATGTCCTCGTCGAATCGAACCCCAACGCCGACATGCTCAGTCCACTGCCCGGCGACTTCGACTCCGTCGCAGGACCCCTCGGCGGATCGAGTTCTACCCTGCGCAACTTCACCGCCAACGGCGTTCCCAGCGACCTGAGCGCCGACGCCGTGGAAGTCAAACCAGGACAAGGCAACACCGACCAACAATCCGTCGGACCCGCTTTCGAAGAAGGCCAGAGCTCGGGCACCGCAGGCGGCACCGGTGCCGTGGGCGTCAACGGCTCCACCGCAGCCCTGCCCTTCGGACTCGACCCAGCCACCACACCGGTACTCGGCTCGTACCAGGAAGGCGTCCAGGAGCCGGCAACAGCCACCTCCAGTTGGTATGGGCTCCCTGCCCGTAGCGACGACGCACCCCTGGTCGTCTTCTCGGCGGCCGGACGCATCTGGTCCTACGACGACACCGGCGCCCTCACCTACGGCCAGTCGCTACTACTCGAATACGGAAAACGTCAGCCCGACGGCACCGTCCAGTCCGAGGGCACCTACCTACCCCGCGATATCGGACCTGCACCCTCGTGGCGCAACCTCCGAATCCCGTTGTCGGACATCTCACCCGACGCCGATGCCGTCCGCATCGTCGCCAACGATCCGAACCTCACCGGCGACCAGTGGCTCGCCTTCACGCCGCCGCGAGTACCCGTGCTGGAAAGCCTCAACACCCTGATCGGCAGCGAACAACCCGTCCTGCTCGACTGGGCCGTCGGACTGCAGTTCCCCTGCCAGCGGCCCTTCGATCACCGATACGGCATTGCCGAGGTACCCGGATACCGCATCCTCCCGGACCGTCCACTCGCCGTCAGCTCCACCGACACATGGCAATCCGGCGAGAACGGCGGCCCGCTGGGCTGGTCCGAACTGCTCGCCAAGCCCGTGGCCATCCCCACCTACCTGGACAACGACTGGGGCAGAGACTGGGGATCACTCGAACGCTACGAGCAGTACTACCCCGACGCAGTTCCGGCCGACGTGAAGACCGCTGACGTCACCCGATCGGGTTGGTACGAGGACGGACAATTGCGAGTGTTCGAGAACTAGGCTCACCCTCTTCCGCCCGCTCCGCTCCGCGCCGCTGCCCGCTCCGCTCCGCGTCAATGGACCCTTGCACACGTCTCGACCGTGCAAGGGTCCATCCACGTTTCGGCCTGGAGTGGGTCAATGGACCGCTGCATACGTCTGGGCAGTTTCAAGTGATGGTTGCAACACAGCTCCTGACCTGAGGAGATGTGGAGCAGATGTCCCGACGTGTCATCCCGAACCGAGCAGAGATAGTCGCTAGGTTCCATGCCATGCGAGATTCGGGCGCATACCGCAGAGCGGCTTCAAGCGGTCGCCGACGAACTCAACGACCGCCCCCGCCGAACGCTAGGCTGGAACTCACCAGCAAAAGTGATCAACGAGCTAATCGTTGCAACGACCGCTTGAAACTGCCCTGAGCGCGTCAATGGTTCATTCACCTGTCCGGGGGGCAAGCAAGCGGACTCCATCGGCGGGCCTTAGCATCCGAGTCCGACAGCGTCGTCCACCCTGAGGCTGGCGACAGCCGTCCCGTCCACAGAGTGGTCGTTCATCCACAGACAGCCTGCGACCGGGCCCCAACGCGACGAACGTGTCGGTGCCGAATTCCACTCTTCGGGCATGAAGAGACGATTGTGGAACGCAGATTCATTGTTCGACCTGAGCTCGACCGGCGTCGTGACGCGCTGGCAACTTCGCGAGGCGGGCGTGAGTGACGCAGCGATCGATGGCAGGTGCGCGCCCGGCGGTCCGTGGCAGCGATTGCTACCGGGTGTCGTGCTGCTGCGCAACGGTCATCCGTCGACACTCGAGCGGTCGGCCGCAGCGCTCGCGTACGGCGGACCGACGAGCATGATCACCGGCTGCGTCGGACTCGATTCGTTCGGATACGGGACCAACGGATCCGCCGGGGAGGTTCATTTGCTGCTGCCCGCGGAGATGCGTCGGGCATCGGTGTCATTTGTCCGAGCAGAGCGAACGTGGCGGCTTCCCAAGCCGATAACCAAGGGCAGCATCCGAGTTGCTCCTCTGGTGCGTTCACTGGTCGACGCCACACGCGCCGCGAAATCAGAGGCACGGTGCGTCGCCCTGTTGACCGAGGTGCTCCAGCGGGGCGGCGTGACCATCGATCACGTTGCCATCGAACTGGCCGAAGGCCCGCGTCGCTACAGCGCGCTCACCCGCCGAGTACTCCGCGAGTTGCGGGACGACGCGCACTCGGTGGCAGAACTCGAAGACCAACGACTGTACCGAACCAGCGGGCTGCCTGCGATGACACACAACTGCGACATCTACACCCGGAGCGGAGAGTTCATCGCCAACACCGACGGGTGGATCGACGACGTGGCACTGGCACGTGAAGTCGATTCCGTGACCCACCATCTGTCACCGGCCGACTACCAGCGGACACAAGCACGACGCAACCGAATGCAGGCCCACGGACTGATCGTCGTTTCCCATTCACCGCAAGATATCCGCGATCGGCCTACACAGGTGCTCAACGACTTACGGATGAACTACCAACACGCTCTCGCCAGACCTCGGCCGGATGTGGTGATGGTTCCGCGCGAATCGACCGGGTGAATGGACCATCGGACACGTCTGACCGGTGCAGTGGCTCATTGACACCGCCCCAGCGGTTGCGTGAATGAACCACTGCATACGTCTGACCAGTGCAGTGGTCCATTGACGCCAAAGGGAGCGGAGCGACCGGGCCGAACGAGAGCGACTAGATCGGGAGCAGCGAGTGCTTTCGCGGACTCTTGATCACTTCTTTGTCCTTCAGTATCTGCAGGGCCTTACGAATCTCGAGGCGCGTCTGGGACGGTTCGATGACGGCATCGATGTAGCCACGCTCGGCCGCGATCCACGGCGTCGCGACATGCTCGTTGTAGAAGTCGATGAGTTGCTTGCGCAGGGCCGGTGCGTTCTCTCCGGCCTCGGCGAGTTGTTTGCGACTCATGATGTTGATGGCACCCTCGGCACCCATGACGGCGATGCGGGCCGTCGGCCAGGCGAGGTTGATGTCCGATCCGAGCTGTTTCGAGCCCATCACCGCGTATCCGCCGCCGTACGACTTGCGAATCACCACAGTCACTTTCGGCACTGTCGCCTCGACGAAGGAGAAGATGAAGCGACCACCGCGATGGATGACGCCGAGTGTTTCCTGATCGACGCCGGGCAGGAACCCGGGTGTGTCGACGAGGAAGATGATCGGGATGTTGTAGGCGTCGCTCAGCCGGATGAAGCGTGCGGCTTTGTCGGCCCCGTCCGCGTTGAGAGCGCCGGACAGGTGCAACGGCTGATTGCCGACGATTCCGACCGGTCGACCGTCGACGCGGGCGAATCCGGTGATCACGTTCGGCGCGGTCTGGCCCGAGAGTTCGTGGAATTCACCGTCGTCGAAGATGCGCAGGATGATGTCGTGCATGTCGTATCCGGCGTTGTCGGCGTCGGGCATGAACGAGTCGAGCTTGCGATCGGAGTCGGTGATCTCCGGTTCGAGTCCCGGGTTGATCACCGGCGACTCCTCCTGGCAGCTCGACGGCAGGTAGCTCAGGTAGTTGCGGATCCACTCGAACGCGGCCTTCTCGTCCGCAGCAACGTGGTGGACGTTTCCGTTGAGTGCCTGCACGCGCGCGCTGCCCAGCTCGTCCAGGCTGACGTCCTCACCGGTGACCGACTTGATCACGTCCGGCCCTGTGACGAACATGTACGCCTCTTCGGTGGCGACGACGAGATCGGTGTTGATGGGCGCGTACACCGCTCCACCGGCACACTTACCGAGAATCAGCGAGATCTGCGGGCACAGTCCGGACAGCGCCTCGTGGCGTCGGCCCAGCTCGGCGTACCAGGCGAGGGAGGTGACGGCGTCCTGCACGCGAGCGCCACCGGAGTCGTTGATGCCGACCACCGGGCAACCCATCTTGATCGCGAAGTCCATGATGCCCGCGACCTTGCGACCGAACATCTCGCCGACCGTGCCGCCGAACACGGTCTGATCGTGCGAGAAGACCGCGACCGGACGGCCGTCGACGGTGCCGTGACCGGTGACGACGCCATCACTGTAGAGCGCACCCGGATCGTTCGGTGCCTTCACCAATGCGCCGATCTCGATGAAGCTTCCGGGATCGAGCAGCGAGTTCACGCGTTCGCGGGCACTGGGGATGCCCTTCTTCGCTCGCTTGGCTATTCCGATGTCGCCTGCCGGTTCCTCGGCCAGGTCGAGCCTGGTCCGTAGTTCGGCCAGCTTCTCCGCAGTGGTGCCACTCAAAACTTACGCTCCGGTTCTTGCAGACTCGATGTTCTCGAGCGTCTTCGACAGATGGGCCGCGATTTTCCCAATGTACGGCTCGTCGACGACCGCGAGGTGATCGCCTCCGACGTACACGATCTCGAGGTCCTTCACCACGGGTCCCCAACCACCGTGCTCTTCACGGGTGGCGTATGCAGGCTCGAGCGCGATCGCGTCGTCGTGGTACTTGTCGGCCAGGTACAACGTGACATGTCCGCCGTACTCCTTGAGCTCGGCCGTCTGGATCGCTCGGTTGTCGAGCCACGACGTCCGCTGATGTTCGATGATTCCGCCGGGGATCTTCGCACCACTGAGTTTGACCAGATCGGTGATGATGCGGATCTGGCCCTCGTCGTCCGCATCGACCAACTTGTCGTACGGAATCGGGTAGTCGACGTTGTACGTCTTCTTCGCGAACGCCGCGTACCGCTCCCACCGCTTACGAACCTCGTCCTTGGTGTCCGGAATCGCGGTGCCGGGCATCACGGTGTCGAGCAGCCCGACGTAGGCGACCTCGATTCCTTCTTCCTCCATCTGACGAGCGACCTCGTAGGCGAGGATGCCGCCGAGCGACCACCCGACGAACACGTACGGCCCCTCCGGCTGGATCGCCTTGATCAGCGGCACGTACTCCGCGGCGCGCTTGGCGATGGGGCCCTCGACTCGCTCGAGCCCATACATCGGAGTGTCCGCCGGCAACTTCCGCAGCAACGGCTCGTAGGCGACGGTGGAGCTGCCTGCCGAGTGGAAGGCGAACACCGGTGTGGCGGTGGAACCTTCGGGGCGAGCCCGCAGATTGCGAACTACGCCTTCGATCTCACCGTCTTCGAGATGCGGGCGAACCTTGTCGGCGAGCTGCTCGATGGTTTCCGAGTCGAGGACGTCGTCGAAGGTGATCTCCCCGCCTGCCCGCTCGGTCAGACGGGCCGCCAACTTCTCGGCGGTTTCGTCGTCGAGAATCGGCAGGGTGTTGAAGATGCCCTTGGCCGATTCCTTCGTCACCACAGCCCAGGTTGCGAACGTCATCCGCTCGGCATTGTCGCGCGGGGGAACATCGGAACCGGCGGCCTCGGCGAAGGCTTCCTTACCACCCAGGTCGGTCTCTGCCGCGGCTGGAACTGCCGGTGTCACAGTCGGTTCCGTCGCCGCAGGAGTTTCCTCGACCGGAGCGGGCGTGACTGCGGCCTGCTCGGCGGCCTTCTCCGCCTCCTGCTCGGCAGCCTTCTCCGCTGCCTGCTGGTCGGCGAGTGCCTGCACCTCGTCGCGGTTCTCGATCGCGTAGCGCAGGTACTTCTCCACCTCACGCAGGTTCGCGTCGCGCACGGCCTGCAATTGCACTGTGGGAATGTCGAATTCGTATTCCACGCGGTTCTTGATGCGGACGGCGCTGAGCGAGTCCAGGCCCAGTTCGATCAGCGGTACCTCGGGCGGCAGGTCCTCGGGCGAGTAGCCCATGGACTCGGCGACGATGATCGCCAACCGATCTTCGAGCTTCTGGCTTCCGTTGGGATCCCAACGGTCACCGAACGTCTCGACGACCTCCGGCAGTTCCTCCATCGGTGACGAACTGGGTTCCACCGCCTGAACGGGTTCCGGACGTGCGTCACCCGAGGTGACGACGGCCTCGTGCAGCAGGGTGAACGCCGAACCGTCGCGGCCGTGCACCTGGACCGATGCGCCACCGAGATGCGAGGTCAATGTGGTGACGACCGTGCCCACCTTCGGCACTGCAGCATGGGAGACCGAAACACCCAGTGCCACATCGGAGAACACCTGCGATGCCGCCGCGGTGACCAGTGCATCGAATCCGGCGACGGCCGAGGCCTGGACCTCCCAGATATGACGACCGTCGGGCAGTGCGACACGCGCCCCGGGGACCCGACTGTTGCCACTGGAGCTCACCTGCGAGTTGAGCCAGAACTCCTTGCGCAGGTAGGCAGTTCGCGGGATCGCCGCGTACGGGCCGGGAGCGAACAGCGTCGCCAGCTCGAGCGCGTGACCGTGGACGTACAGCTGCGCGAGAGCCGCGAGGAACGTCTGTTCCTCGTCTTCCTTGCGCTTGAGCGTCGGAATCAGTGTCGAGTCCGCGACGCCCGCCGCCCATGCCGTTGCCGCCACCGACATCAAGGCGACCGGGTTGGGTGCGAGCTCGACGAACGTGGTGTGGCCGTCTCCCACAGCGACATTGACTGCCTGGGTGAACCAGACGGGATGACGCATTCCCTTGGTCCAGTACTCGACACCGTGGATCGCCGCATGCCCGACGCGATAGTGCGCCTCACGATCGACCGAGGAGTACACCCCGGCGGTGAGCTTGCTGGGTTCGATTCCGGCGAGTTCGGCGGCCAGCTCGCCGAGCAGTACGTCGACCGCTGCGGTGTGGCCTGCGCCTTTGACGTCGAGCAGTCGGGCCATTTTGCCTGCGGCCTCGGCCATTTCGACGAGCGATTCGACCTCGGCGCGTGGCCCACCGACGGTGGTGTGGGTCGGTGCGGCGTATACGCATGGCTCGACGTGGGGGAACTGATCGGTGAGGGTCTTGACCTCGTCGGGGGTGTATTCCACGAGAGCCATGGCACCCTGCGATGCGGCTCCGAGGCCGTCCTGTCCCTCGGCCAGTAGCCGCGAACGGGCGTAGATGATGCGCACTGCGTCTTCGAGGTTGAGGCCACCGGCGACGTATGCGGCTGCCACCTCACCCATCGAGTGTCCGATGACGGCCGCCGGCTCGGCACCGTGCGAGCGAAGCGTTGCGGCAAGGGCGATCTGGATGACGAAGATCGCGACCTGGGAGTTCTCGAACTCGTACGTCTGTGCATCGTCGAGGATGATCTCTCGGATCGAGTAGCCTGCCTCGTCGAGCAGCAGTTCGTCGACCTTGTCCACTTCGGCGGCGAACACGGCATTGGTTCGGTAGAGCCGAGATGCCATCTTGCGGTGTTGCGATCCGAACCCGGAGAACACCCATACTGCGCCGTTGGACGCGGGCGAATCGGCGGAGAACACACCGGGGCCGGGCTTACCGGCCGCGATGGCGCGAAGTCCGGCGATGGCCTCGGCCGTGGTGGATGCGAGAACCACTGCGCGTGAACGTCCGTGGTTGCGGCGAGCCAGTGTGCGACCGACGTCCACGAGTGGCGTCGTGCTGCCTTCTTCGGTCTCGAGCCAGTCGGCGAGGTCCGCTGCGGCGCGCTTGCGCCGTGACGGCAGAGCTGCGGAGACTGCGAGCACGACCGTCTCGGGAACCTCGGCAGCCTCGTCGACTGCCGGTGTGGTCTCGGTGACCGGGCTGACCGTCTCGACCTCCACGTCCTCGTAGACACCCTCTGCCACAACGGCTTCGGGGTCCACCGCCGAGGCGTCGAAGGCGGCGTCGGTTTCACCCGGGACGTACTCGCGCACGACCACGTGCGCGTTGGTACCGCCGAAGCCGAATCCGGAGATTCCGGCGACTGCCTTGCCGGTGTAGCGCGGCCAGTCGGTGGCTTCGGGGACGACGCGAAGGTGCGCCTTGTCGAAATCGATGTACGGGTTGGGTCCGGCGTAGTTCAGTGACGCGGGGAGTTTGTTCTGCTGCATCGCGAGCACGACTTTGATCAAACCTGCTGCGCCTGCGGCAGATTCGAGGTGCCCGAAGTTGGTCTTGGCCGAGCCCAGCAGGGCAGGCTTGTCGGCGTCACGGCCCCGGCCGACGACGCGGCCGAGAGCGTCCGCCTCGATGGGATCGCCCAGGATGGTTCCGGTTCCGTGCGCTTCGATGTAGTCCACGCCCGAGGGGTTGATTCCGGCGTCGCGGTAGGCGAATCGGAGTGCGTCGGCCTGCGCATCCGGGTTCGGTGCGAGCAGGCCGTTGGAGCGGCCGTCCTGGTTGATCGCCGATCCGGCGATGACGGCGAGGATGTCGTCGCCGTCGCGCTCGGCGTCTTCGAGTCGCTTGAGGACGACCAGTCCGCCGCCTTCGGAACGGATCATGCCGTTCGCGTCGGAGGAGAACGCCTTGATTTTCCCGTCGGGAGCGAGCACACCGGTCTGGCCGAATCCGACGGTGATGGGCGGCGCGAGCAGCATGTTGACGCCACCGGCCACGGCCAGATCGGATTCGCCGGTACGCAGGCTGCGCACCGCCTGGTGCACGGCGACGAGCGAGGACGAGCAGGCGGTGTCGACAGCGATCGACGGCCCGCGGAAGTCGTAGAAGTACGACACTCGGTTGGCGACGATGGCGGTGGAGGTGCCGGTGAGGGCGTACGGGTGTACGGCCGGGTCGCTGACGGCGATGAGCTGGTAGTCGTTGGAGGAGCTGCCGATGAAGACGCCGACCTGACTGCCCTTGATCGAGCTGGCCGGGATGTGTGCGTGCTCGAGCGCTTCCCAGGTCAGTTCCAGCGCAAGTCGCTGCTGCGGATCGACGTTGACGACCTCGTTGGGTGACATCGCGAAGAATTCGGCGTCGAAGGTCTTCACATCGTCGAGGTAACCGCCCTTGGTCACCGTCGCAGCCACGGCAGCGGCGATGACGGGATCGGAGGTGAATTCCTGCCACCGGCCGTCGGGCAGATCGGTGATGCCGTCGCGGCCCTCGATCAGGAGCGACCACATCTCTTCCGGAGTGTGCCCGGTGCCGGGGAAGCGTGACGACAGGCCGACGATCGCCACGTCGTGCGCGTCACCCGACTGTCCGCCGCTGGTGTAGAAAGCGTCGTCGACGGTGCCGACGGGCTCCTCCGGCTCGCCCTCGATGATGATCTTGGCCAGCGAGGCGATGGTGGGGTGCTGGTAGACGACGGTGGCGGTCAGCGTGACACCCACCAGCTCCTCGATCTCACCGCTCAGCGCGACGGCGTCGCGAGAGGACAGACCGAATTCCTCCATCGGGCGGTCGTCGGAGATCGCCGATGCCGGTTGCCCGGTAGCGTCCGCAACCCAGTCGCGCAGCCAATCGCGAAGCTGCGCAACCGTGTAATCGCCCACGGAAGTGGAGCCTGCGGACTGATCCGATTCTCCGACCTGCTCGTTTTCGTCTGTCTCTAGTTCAGCCATTACTCACCACGTTGTGTCGGAGGAATCGAAGGGTGCGCGCGCGTCAGTCGGGCAGTTCGGCGTCCGGGAACGCCGTCTGCTGGTAACCGCCGCGCAGGGTGCCCTCGATGTAGGCGGCCTTGCAAGCGCGCCGGGCGATCTTGCCGCTGGAGGTGCGAGGGATGGATCCGGCCGGGACGAGGAGGACATCGCGCACGGTGACTCCGTGACGCGCGGACACCGCGGTACGGACCTCGTCGGCGATGGGCTGCGGATCTGCCTTGCCCGCGCCGGGAGCACGCTCGGCGACGATGACGAGCTGCTCGGAGCTGTCGTCCGAGTCCTTCGTCAACGCCGCTCCACTGAACTCGAACACGATATCGGGAAGCTGGTTGAGCGGGACGGCGAACGCCGCGACGAAGCCGGGCCGCAATGCCTTGCTCGCCTCCTGTGCCGAGAACTCCAAGTCCTGCGGGTAGTGATTGCGGCCGTCGACGATGACGAGATCCTTGACGCGACCGGTGATGTACAGCTCGTTGTCGTGGTAGACGCCGAAGTCGCCGGTCCGCATCCAGTTGCCACCCTCGGGGGCTCCCTCGGCGTGCGAGCCCTGGGAGATGCGGTGGACGAGCTTGTTGTGGAAGGTCTCGGTGGTCTCGGTCTCGCGGCCCCAGTAGCCCTGGCCGATGTTCTCTCCGTGCAACCAGATCTCGCCGACGTGATCGTCCTCGACCTCGGTCGCGGTCTCGGAATCGACAATCGCTGCCCACTGGCTTCGGGCGACCGTTCCGGTGGATACCTGCGGGATCGCGCCGGGAGCGTCCGGGGCGACGACGACGAAGTTTCCGGCGTTGAGCTCGACGCGGTCGACGTAGACCACCTTGGCCTCGTCGGCGTGCTTGCTGGTCGAGACGAACAGGGTGGCCTCGGCCATGCCGTAGGACGGCTTGATTGCGGACTTCGGCAGACCGTAGGGGCCGAAAGCGTCGTTGAACTTCTTCATCGACGACGTCGTGACGGGCTCACTGCCGTTGATCAGGCCGATGACATTCGACAGGTCGAGGCTCTCGCCGTTCTTGGGCAGTCCGCGCTGAGCGGCATGCTCGAACGCGAAGTTCGGTGCCGCCGCGAATGTGCCTGCCCCATCCGAGACCGCGGCGAGTTCCTTGATCCAGCGCCAGGGTCGCTGCACGAACGCGCGGGGGCTCATGATGGTGATGTACTTACCGCCGAGTGCGGGCAGAATGACGGTCAGCAAGCCCATGTCGTGGAACATCGGCAGCCAGGTGACACCACGGGAGTCGTGGTTGATCTCCATGCTGTCCACCATCTGCAGTGCATTGACGCCGACCGCGCGGTGGGTGATCTCGACTCCTGCCGGGGTGCGTGTCGAGCCCGAGGTGTACTGCAAGTAGGCGATGTCGTCCAGCGTCGCGTTCGGCTCGACCCAGGTTTCGCCGACGCTGTCGGGGACCGCATCGACGGCGATGATGCGAGGGCGTTCCGCGGCGGGCAGGGCGCGGAAGAATGCACGCACGCCTGCGGCCGAGTTGCTGGCGGTGAGAATCGCGCTGGGCTTGCAGTCGCCGAGTACGGCGTGCAGCCGGTCGGTGTGGCCGGGCTCGTCGGGATCGAAGAGCGGCACGGCGATGGTGCCTGCGTAGATCGCACCGAAGAACGCCACCACGTACTCGAGGCCTTGTGGGGCGAGGATCGCGACGCGATCACCGGGCTGGGTGACCTGCTGCAGGCGAGCCGCAACGGCCTTGAGTCGAGCGCCGAACTCCGCCCAGGTCAGCTCATGGGCTTCGCCTTCGCGCTCCCTGGAGTAGTCGACGAATCGGTACGCGAGCGTGTCGGCGTTCTCTTGTACGTTCACCTCGACGTGGCGAACGAGAGTTTGCCCTTCGTCGATGGTGATGTGGCCGTTCTCATCGATGAAATCATCGAACGTGTGGCTCATTACTTCAATCTCCTCCAACACGAATCTGCCGCCATGCAGCCTGTGCGACGTATGCCCGCACGCCAAGCTGCACGACTACAGACACCGAACAGCGTTTTATGTTACTGACAAGTAGGTCTAGCGGTGTCAGTTTGGCACCTGGCTTCGAGGCCAGCTACATGGTACCGACACACACCTGCGTCACTCGCCTTTCAGCAAGTCGACAACCGGCGCGAATGCTTCCATTTGAGTAGGGAAAACCCCGACATAGGACATCGTCGTCCGCGCGCGAACGTTACGGATTTGATCGGCGATTTCCTCGTATGTCCCGAATGCGAGATATGGGGAGGACAAAATGTCCTCGACGGTGAGTTGCACATCGACATCCACGTTCGGCGGGTAGCCGTTGGCCAGAGCTGCCAACGCCATCTCCGCCATCTGCTCGCGGTCGTCGGTGACGACGATGGTGGTGATGGCCCAGTTCAACTCGATGTCGTCGAATCGGTCCCCTGCGGCGGCTCGGATCAGCTCGACGCGCTCGAGGGTCTTCTCGATCGTCATGCCCGAAAGCAGTAGCTTGCCCTCTTTCGAGGTGCTCGGCACCACGGAGATGATGTCGGCATGCTTGGCCGCCAACGCCAGCATCTTCGGTCCGCCACCGCCGATGCAGATCGGCGGCCGTGGACCCTGCCGCGGCCGAGGACTGCCCTTGAGACCACTGATCGTGTAGTGCTTGCCTTCGAAGTTGCATTCTTGACCGCGCAACAGCACGTCGAGAATCTCGAGGGTTTCCTCGAGCTTCTCGATCCGCACGCCAGGTCGGTCGTACGTGATCCCGGCCTTGTCGTACTCCTCGCGCATCCACCCGGCTCCGAGACCGAGTTCGAGGCGCCCACCGGAGAGAACATCGATCGTCGCCGCGTCCTTGGCCAGCACCGCGGGATGCCGGAAGCCGTTCGCCAGTACAGCCGTACCTAGCCGAATCTTGTCGGTCGCCACAGCAAGTGCGCCCAATGCTGCAATGGGTCCGACCTGATTACCGAGGTGATCGGGAATCATGAAGCTGTCGTAGCCCAGTTCCTCGGCCTGTTGTGCCAACTTGATGAACTTCCGAGCCCCACCCTCCTCGGCGTTTCCCTCTCCGCCTGCAGCGAATCGGAATTTACGCGGCCCAACGGACGCGGCCTCGGCGGAACTCATCTAATGCTCTCCTCAGGGATCTGAAGCGTGCGGAATCTGCAGCGTGCGGGGTCGGAAAGTGGCTGTCGGCACGGAGCTGAGCAGCCGACCGAGGCCGATCTGCGCAGGTCCAAGGCGTCACTCTAGCCGCTCATCGAATGCGATCACACCGGCTGGGGGTTGCCCAGCCGAGGTTTGTGCGTCGCACCAGCTTGCGACACGCCGTGTTGTGATGTTTCCGTTACCGATCGTTACATTTTCAGGAATGGGCGGGTGTCGGAGCGTTCTCGATCAACCCAGCCGCCCACGCGGCCGTCCACTGAGTGGCCGTCGTACCCGAGCTGTCGACGACAAAACTGTTGTACGACGCATGCACGGGGTTACCCGCAGCACCGATCAGAATCTGGATGCTCTGCGGAATGTTGCGGAGCGACAATCCATCCGAGGGCGAAGCGCAGATCAGGTCGCCCGGCGCGCAGATCTCGTTGGTTCGGTCGTCCAGAGCACCGAAGCCACCCTCTCGACGCCCCGTCATGGTGATCCCGGGAAGGTCGAGTCCACCGAGCGCCACCTCGGCACCGACACCGTCGAGGGGACCCGGCACATCCGTGCCGGACACGCCGTCACGTCGGCCATCGGCGATGAGAGTGACGCCGAGAACTCGATCAGCCGGTATCGGGCCGTTATCCGCGCCGATATCGGCCGCGATGTCACCGGCGATGACTGCGCCCTGCGAGAACCCGGTGAGGACGAAGTTGGTCAGCGGGCAACGCGCGCTGACGTCGGTCATCTTCTGAACCGCTACGGCCTTACCCTCGGTGCGACTGTTGTTGTAAGACTGCTGGCCGTCCGGCGGCAGAGCGATCGGATTCGAGAACTGGGCCACGTACGGAACGGTGTAGACGTCGGCACGCGAGGCAGGAAACTGCTCCTGCAATGGGCGGGTGACGTTGAGCATGAGCGAGAGCGGATTTGCCGTCGGGTTGTACGGATCGTCGGTGGACGAGGACTCCCAGGTGCCCGGAATCGCGATGACCTGCACGTCGGGGCAGTCCGCCGGTTGCGAGGTCGGCTCCTGCGGTCCCGGCGGCGGCCCCGGGGTGACCGGGCCCTTCGGCAAGCGCCCGGCAAGCAGGTACCACAGGGCCACGATGATCAGCCCGAGGATCACCGCGACGGCGACCACCGGGAGAATTCTGCGCTTACGCTGTGCCATCGGCGTCGATCTACGGCCTGCAGTACGTCGCCTGCGCGGCGGCGATGTAGGTCTGGGCTGCCTGCTGAGCCTGGGTCTCGGTCATCTGCGTTCCGGCTGCACTGGCCTCGACGCCGACATTCGCCGTCACGTAGGTCGAGATCTCGTCCGGTGCAACTCCCTGCGCCTGCGCGGCACAGATGTAGTTGGCCGTCGACACCGCGATGTCGCCGTTGCCCGCCGGAGTGATGCCCTGCTTCTTCAGTTCGTCGAGAAAGCTCTGACCGCGGGTGTCGATTTGACTCTCCGTCGGACCGGGGAAGTCGTCCGGGACAGGCTGCGGTTGCTCCGGCGGCGCGGTGGCCGCTTCGCCCGGGCTCGTGGTGGGTGCAGCAGTGGTGGTCTGCGCTTCCGACGTCGTCGAACTCGCCTCGGTCGTCGTCTCGGCGGCCGTGGTGGTGCTGGTCGGCGAGCCGGTGGCCGTCGAGTCGTCACTACCGCAGGCCACCAGCATCGAGCTCGCCGCGACGGCCATGACGCCGAGAGACAGAGTTCTGGCCAGGGAATTACGCGTCATCGATCGAAATCCTTCGGTCGTCGGGTACGCAGGCGACAGTACAGCCACGCACTTAAGAGAACTCTGAAGAGTCCTGCACCGTCAAGGCGCGATCGTGGTCACGCCGTCCTTGAGCGTGATGATGCCGAACTGGAAGTTCTGCTGCTTACCGCCACCGTCGATGTCGAACTGATCGCTGGTGGGGTAGCCCAGACGGCCGCCCTCGTAGCCGACCGATCCCCATGCATCGAAGATCGGACCGTACGGAATGGACCACGCACCGCTCAACGGGCTCCAGTAGATGTTGCCCGTCTCGAACTGATTGAAGCGGCCACCGTCGCGGATCGGACCGAGTTCGTTGGACTTGGGGAATCCGAGAGGACCACTCTCCCAACCCAATTCGCCGTACTTGCCGAGAATCATGCCCTGCACCGAATGCACGCCTGCATCGGGCGAGTTGTAGATGGCACCGATCTCGAAGCCCTGAACCGAGCCGGGCTTGTTCGGCGTCTGGACCTCCTCGAGCACCGGATAGCCCAACGGTCCGCTCTCGTAGCCCTGGGCTGCCCACTCGTCGAGCACAGCGCCCTTGACCATGTGCGCTCCGGTCTGCGGCGTGAAGTAGACCACGCCGTTCTGGAAGGCATTGAACCGTCCGCGGCCGTCGGGTGTACCGATCTCGCCGGTCGTCGGGAAGCCGAGTGCACCCTCGGGCCCCTTGTTGCCCTGGTAGATGCCGCCGATGGCTCCGGCGACGACCTGCGCCCCGGTGTCGGGGGTGAAGAACACTCGGCCGAAGGTGAAGTCCTGTGCGCGTCCACCGGCCACGTTGTACTCGGCCGTCAAGCAGGGGCCGAGCCAGGAATTCGCGCCGCTCGCATTACCGATCTGGCCGGCTACGGTGCACGCAGGCTTGTCCACCTCGACACCGAGTGCGGTGGCGAGCTGCGGCCACAGCTGGTGCAGCTCGAACTGCCAGTACGGCCACGAGTGCGTGCCCGACGGGCGGTAGTTGACCTGCGCGGGGATACCGAGCTGGTTGAGCTTGGTCGCAAAAGTCTGCGAGGTCAGCCGAGACAGAATCTCGAGGCCCATGCCTGCGTAGTTGGTGCTCACGCCCGGAATGCCCGACGGCTGGTCGTACGGTCCGGTTGACCCGTTACCACTCGAGATGTAGAGGCTGACGCCCTTGAGCTTGTCGGCCAGCAGATACGGATCGTGCTGCGCCCACAGCGAGTTCGACGGCGCGCCCCACATCGCCTTGGAGCTGTAGCCGCCTGCATCGCTCATCGCGTACTGAATAGCCTGCGGCATGCCTAGCGAGGTGGTGGTCAGAATGCCCGAGAGGGAGCCTGCGAACTTGAAGAAGCCGGGGTTGCGCGCAGCGAGGAACATCGCGGACGTCCCGCCCATCGACAGGCCGACGACGCCGCGAGTGTCGGTGCTCCGCCAATCCTTGGCCAGGATGGGCGGCAGTTCCTTGGTCAGGAACGTCTCCCACTGGTAGTTCTTGCCGTTGTCCTGGTCCAGCCAGTCGGAGTAGAAGCTGGATTGACCGCCGACGGGGAGGACGACGTTGACGTTCTTGTCCGCGAAGTACGATTCCGCGTCGGTCTCGGCCGTCCAGCCGTTCTCCTGATCGGTCGCCCGTAGACCGTCGAGCATGTAGACCTGCGGGAACGTCGCTTGCGGGTTGATGTTCCAGTCACGGGCGAGCAGCAGCTGGACCTGGATGGGTGTTCCCATCGACGGAGAGTCGATCCACAGCGCGACGCGACGATCGGAGAGCCAGTCCACCGAGGTCACCGTCGCGCCGGAGGTCTGGGTGTATGCAGGTCCGGTGTGCGAGACGGGCGCGGTGTGGGCCACCGGGGCGGCCGCGGCCACAGTCGCCGTCGCGAAGGGAACCATCAGCGCCGACGCAACGGTCAGTGCTGCTGCGGCTCGCCGGCCCCGTGTGCCGGCCGACGTGCTCCGACCGAAGCGAACAAGCCCAGTGCGCATGATGGTGACTCTCTTTCGATGTGACTTCTCGAAGGTCTCGTATCGAGACATGCTTCGTATGTCTTTCTACACGTGCGCGATGCCGACGGACAGCAGACGCGCTGTGGCTGGTGGTGCGATTGTGAACAGAGGGGATGAATCGGGCGGGCCGAATCAGAAATGCCGCCCCACGTACATCACGTGGGGCGGCATGTTCCGAGCATCGTCAGTCGAGTGCTGTCAGGCGTTGAGCGCGTCCAGGATCTGGCCACGAGCCTTCCACAGCTCCGCGCCCCAGTACGGCCATGCGTGAATGCCGTTGGACGGGAAGCTGTAGGTCGCGGGGATACCGAGAGCGGTCATGCGGATCTGGAAGGCACGAGTGTTGGCGAGCGAGATTGCCTCGAGGGCCATGCCGTTGGCCGTGTTGTAGAAATCGATCGGCGCAGACGGGTGATCGAACTCGCCGGGCAACCCGCTGGCGGCCGAGATGTACAGCGACAGGCCCTGCAGCTTCGGTGCGAAGACGAACGGGTCGTTACGCAGCCACGCCGGGTTCCACGGCGGTCCCCACATGGAGTCGACGTTGAAGCGGCCTGCGTCGAGCATCGCAACGCGGATGGCCTCGCGCATGCCGGGCGCGGAGATGTTCAGGTAGCCCGAGAGCGAGCCGGCGAACTTGAACTGATCGCGGTGGTACGCGGCGAGCGTCAGAGCGGCCGAACCGCCCATGGACAGGCCGAGGACGCCGTTGTTGGTGCGCGAGACACCGTAGTTCTCGAGGAACGCAGGCAGTTCCTCGGTCAGGAACGTCTCCCACTTGTAGGTGACTTCCTGGCCGTTGAAGTTCGAGGAGGTGTACCAGTCGCTGTAGAAGCTGGACTGACCGCCGACCGGCATGACCAGAGTCACGTCGTCGTTGGCGAACTGATCCTGGGCGTTGGTCTCGAACGTCCAGGCGTTGCGGTCGTCGCGGGCACGCAGTCCGTCGAGCAAGTAGAGAGCAGCACTTCCGCCGCGGGCAGCCCACTGGACCTGAACCTTGATCGGGCCCATCTCGGACGGGACGATCAGATCCTCACGGCCACCGGCCGGGCTCTGGTGCGCGACGGACGCGGGTGCCGCCACAGCGACAGCTCCACCGACGACACCGGCGGCCAGGGGAAGGACGAGCGCTGCAGCTCCCACTCCGAGCAGGCGCTGACGCCAACGTGAAGGGGCCTTCGATGTGCTGCTGAGGCCGGCAAATCGCATGAATCGTGCTCTCTCTCATCTACGCGGTCTCCGCTGTCGTAGCGGCCCCCGGCAATCGAACAGGGCTAACTGGTGGCCCCGCGAGGCCGAAGTAAAGCTGAAAGGCTGGACAAGCTGTGGTTCTGCTGAGAAAGAAGAACCGCTCGATGGAGGTTATTCCATCGAGCGGTTCCAAGGCAAAACTGTGATCAGCGTCCCAGTTTCATCTCGCCGCTTCCCCGAAACAGGAGACTATCCTGCTCCACCCCCGCTGAACAGCCCCGAAAAGTCGTGAGTTGTCACTAGGGGCCGCAAAACGGGTGAAACGACCGAAACGTCTCGAGGGCGATCAGTTACCGATGTTGGCGCTGAGATCAGGAGCCATGATGCGGATCTGCTCGCCCCAGTAGCCCCACTGGTGGGTACCGACGGCCGGGAACGCGTAGGTGACGTTGGTGGCACCGATACTGGCCATGCGGATCTGGAAGGCACGGCTGTTGGCCAGTGCGATCGCTTCGAGCCCCATGCCGTTGGCGGTGTTGTAGTAGTCGATGAAGCTCTGCGGGCGATCGAGTCCGCCCGGCAGGCCGCTGCCTGCGAAGACCCACACGCGAGTGCCGTTGTCACGCAGACGAGGAGCGAAGACGAACGGGTCGTTACGCAGCCACGCCGGATCCCACGGCGGTCCCCACATCGCATCGATGTTGTACCGGCCCGAGTCCAGCAGGGCCAGGCGCATTGCCTCGCGCATGCCGGGAGCAGAGATGTTCAGGTAGCCGGACAGCGAGCCCGCGTAGCTGAACTGGTCCGGGTGGTACGCGGCCAGCGTCAGTGCAGCCGAGCCGCCCATCGAGATACCGATGACGCCGTTGCGATTGGGGTTGAAGCCCCAGTTGTCACGCAGGTTCTCGCGCAGATTCTGGGTGAGGAAGGTTTCCCACTTGTAGGTGGTCTTCTGCCCGTTGAAGTTCGAGGGTGCGTACCAATCGGAGTAGAAACTCGACTGTCCGCCGACCGGCTCGACGACATTGATGTTGTAAGCAGCCAACACAGCACCTGCGTCGGTCTCGTGCTCCCAACCGGAAATGTCGGAGGTGGCCCGCAGCCCGTCGAGGAGGTAGACGACGCGGTTGGTGTTGCCATCCGCAGCGCGCCAGACACGGCTCTTGATCGGGCCCATGCTCGAGTCGGTCCAGACGTCGATGGCATTGCTGTCGAACGCTGCGTTGGCCGTTGCACCACCGCCTGCTACAGCCAATCCCAGCGGCAGGACCACCGCCATCAGCATGGACGTGGCGGCACGGCGTCCCCATGACCCCGCTTGCTTGTCCCCGCCACGCTCATCCGCGGACCGGCTCTTCCATCTACCCAGCATGCACTCGACCTCTCAGCTGCTTCGTCGTCACATCGGTTACGCAATCAACGATTGATCTCGCAAGTTCATCATGTTTCGTCGCCCGACCGGAGTCGGGCGCATACACATCCTCCGCACATATCGTGCGAAGTACGCCGGCCGTTACACGATCGAGACAGCTCATCTTGGCGTCGAGACCCATTCGGCGCAACCCGGTGACCCGATCGTGCCCTCGCATCTAATTGTCGGACTTCAAGATCGGGGCCGGAAGATCACATCGCTGTATTTCGTACTTCGGCACTCGATCGAATCGATATCCGGCGTAGAAGAACGCCCGCTTGAAATTTCGGACGAACAATTGCTTCGTCAACGGAGCCCGGTACGAGGCGATCAGTTCCTGGGTATCGGGGCAGGTCAGGGCCACTTCGGCTTCGGTGACCCAGTCCTCGTCCATGTACCAGGGCAGGTAGGGATGCACGTCGACGAGCCCGAGATCTGCCACCACCCAATCCGGGTAGAGATTCTTGTCGTGCCCGATCCGGCCGTTCTCCAGCCGCTCGGTGTGCGAGGCCAACGGATACGCCAGACCCATCTGGTCGATCACCCGCACGTCGAGACCGACGTTCATGCTGGTCATCCCGAGGTTCAGGAAATACACGGTGTGGCCGACCCCACCCTCGGGGATGGGAAGCGGTGGCGGAACAACGTCCCAGTACGTGAACTGCGCCGAGGGCAGGAGCAGGCCGCCGTCCGGGGTGTCCTCGATCGCTTCGACCATCGCACGCATTCGCGGGTAGTCGAGATAGTCCGAGGCCAGAATCGGATGGGCGTGCCCGGTGTTGAGGGAGTAGAACGCGCGCTCGTCGACGATGCCGCTCCGGCCGACGATCGAACCCTGCGGCATCCCCGTCGTATTCGCTGCGACGACAGCCCAGACGACTATGGCGCCCCACACGAATACATCAGCGACGAATACCACTACGGCCCGATCCGCAGACCATCGTTCGGGCACAGCGACGGGCAGCACCGAAATCGGCAACAGCAGGGTGAACAATGCAGGCAGCAAGGTTCGGCCGTGCATGAAGTCGCCACCGACCCGGATGGCGTACACCGCCAGCACGAATCCACTGAGCAGGGCGAAAACCACGACGGCGGACGGTGTCCGCAGCGCTGCGAGCCAACCGCCGATCGAGCGCGGCAGCGACACCCGAACACGCGGCGCGGACAGCACTGCCGCCACAACGAGAAGCACAAGCGGCAACCACAGCAGATACGGCCCCACCAGGTTCGACAGGTACGCGAAACCCTGCGCCCACTTGGCTCCGCCGGCATCCTTCGACACCGCGGTATTGGGGTACGGCAGTCCGTAGTAGCCCATCCGCCAGATCTGGTACAGCACCGGCACCGCGCCGGCGAACGCGAACACGCGGAATCTCGACAACCAGCTCTGCGGAGCCAGGAAGATCATCGCCAGCGCAAAGACGGCCACGATCGACAGCTCCGGACGCACCAGCGGGCCGAGACCGGCGAAGAAGGCGAGCAGCAGCAACTCGGCACCGCCGCTGCGGCGTTGACCCCACCGAACCATCAACAGCCACAGCGTCGCCAACCAGAAGATGACGAGGCAGGTCTCGAGTCCCGAGGTCGCGAAGTCGCGGGCCGGAGGAACCGCGATGTAGACAAGTACTCCGGCAGGAAGGAACAGAGTGCGCGTTGCCGTGCGACCACGCAGTGCGAAGGTGCCGATCATCGCAATGACGACGGCCGCGGTGGACAGCACGAGCGCGATCGTCAGGACGACGTATTCGAGTCGACCTTCGCTGAGCCAGCTGGCGGCGTACACGAGATAGGTCCAGATGGTGCTGGTGTTGGTCTCCACCCGCTCGCCTGCGTTGAACACCGGGCCGTTTCCGGCCAGCAGGTTGCGGACGGTACGCAGCACGATCAAACCGTCGTCGGCGATCCAGCGGCGTTCCCACGCACCCCAGAGGAACAACGCTCCGGTGACCACGGCCCCGACCCAGAAGACGGGCCTGGTGATCGATCCCCGAGCGGAGTCCTCCTCCCACGTGTCTCGCTGGTCAGGCGAGGTAGACAGCGACACCAACCACTCCGATCCACGCTATGGCGAGTAGCTGCAGAACCCTGTCTCCCAACGCGATCTCTTCGGGTTCGCCTGCCTCGCCGCCGTCGACATCCACTGCATATCGCAGGATTGCGATGGTAAACGGAATCATCGAGATGGCGAACCAGTTGGTGTCCGTTTCGGCATCCTGCTCGAAGGCCCACAGGCCGTAACAGAGCACGACGGCCGTCGCGGACAGTGTCCAGACGAAGCGCAGGTACGTAGTGGTGTAATTCTCGAGCGACTTACGAATCTTCGCCCCGGTCCGTTCGGCGAGATGCAGCTCGGCGTAGCGCTTACCTGCCGCCATGAACAGCGACCCGAACGCCATGATCAGCAGGAACCACTGCGAGAGCGGGATGGATGCGGCAACCCCGCCTGCAATGGCGCGAAGCAGGAAGCCCGAGGACACGATGCAGATGTCCAGCACGGCCTGGTGCTTGAGCCCGAAGCAGTACGCCAACTGAACGGCAATGTAGACGCCGATGACCAGGGCGAGCTTCCAGTTGGCGATGAACGAGAGCCCGATGGCCAGGGCAAGGGACACCACCGCCATGGCGTACGCGACGTTGACCGGCAGCACCCCCGCCGCGATCGGCCGGAACCGTTTGGTCGGGTGGGCGCGATCTGCCTCGACGTCGAGCGCGTCGTTGACGAGGTAGATGCCCGAGGCCGCGAAGCAGAAGACGACGAAGGCCAATGCGACCGGGAGCAGGACTTCGCCCTCGGTGACCGAACCGGCAGCGAGCGGCGCTGCGAGCACCAGGACGTTCTTGACCCACTGACGCGGACGCAGCGCCTTGACGATGCCGTCCGCGAGGTTCTTCGGCGGTGCGCCTACGGGTGCGGCATCCTCGCTCATTTGTCTCCTTCGAACTTCACGACGGCCGCAGCCGTCAACGCGCCGAGTGCCGATCCGGCCAGCACATCGGTGGGGTAATGGACTCCGAGCACCAAGCGCGAAAGCAGCATGGGTGGGACGAGGACCGCCGGTAACGGTAGCCCGGTCACCCGGCCGAGGAGAACCGCGGCGGCTGTGGTCGATGTCGCATGCGAGGACGGAAAGCTCAGCTTGCTGGGCGTCGAGACGTTGATGCGCACGGCCGGGTCATGGGGACGTGGCCTTCGCACGATCCGTTTGATGACGATCGACGCGGCATGCGAGCCGACCGCACCGACGGCCACCGAGGCCCACTGCCGGCGGCGGGGCGCATCCAGCGCAGCACCGATGCCGGCGATCGCGACCCAACCGAGGGCGTGTTCACCGAAGTGCGACATGCCCCGTGCGACGGTGATCGCGCCGGGGGCGGCACCGACGGTGCGCTGCACCTGCTCGAGGATCCGGACTTCCGCCGGTGCCTCGCTCTGCCCTTTACGCCTGGTAACGAAAGACACGTTCCCACGTTTCCTTACTGGTCAGCTGCGGCACGGCATCACGGTACCGAGCTTTGAGGGCAGGGAATTCGGCGGCCAGCTGCTTGCGCAATGCCAGGGCCTCCTTGAGCAGCGCGGCGGCCTGCGCGCGGTCCCGCTTGCGGTAGACGACACCGCGGCCGTCGGCGGTGGTGACGGTGACGCCGTCCACCTGTGAGAGCAGGAACCAGCGCGCGTCCAGGGTAGGGACGTTGAGCTGCGGGCGCTCGTGGTGCTGCTCATGAGCCGGCCGGACATTGTGCAGCAGGCCCTTGGCCAGACGACGAACCTTCGAGATCGGGTTGGTCGGCAGGCCGACGGCACCGACTTCCTCTCCCGAGGCCAGTGGCAACTCCGTGGAGCTGCCGACGACGACTGCGTCGGGAAATTCCTTGCGCAGTGCGTGCACCGTCGGAAGTGCGGTGGGCAGGATGTCGAGGATGTGCTCGGGGCCGGCCAGGAAGTCGCGGATCGCCAGATTCTGGATGGCCACCGTCGAGTATTCGAGGCACAGCAGGTGCTTGATCGTGGCCTTGACGGTGTCGAGCACCAGGCCTTTGCCGTCACCCGGCATGTGCAGCGACGCGACCACCAGGCGGTTACGGAGGTGGAAGTACGCCTGCCAGTCGATGGCGTCGTCCTTGTCGCTCCACGCCATGTGCCAGATCGCCGCACCAGGAAGCGTCACCGTCGGATATCCGGCATCCTTGGCGCGCAGGCCGTATTCGGCGTCGTCCCATTTGATGAACAACGGCAGGGGCTGCCCGAGTTCCTCGGCGACGACGCGCGGAATCATGCACATCCACCAGCCGTTGTAGTCGACGTCGATCCGCCGGTGCAGCAGCTTGCTGGTGCGCAGGGGGTCCTCGGAGAAGTCGTGGTCGTACTCCACGTTCTGCGCGCCGGTCCACATGAAGTTGCCGCGATCGATCACTTCACCCATGACATGCAAGTGACTGCGCGCCTGCAGGTTGAGCATCTGACCGCCGACGAGCGTGGGCACCTTGGCGAATCGAGACATGGCCAGCGCACGCAGAATCGAATCGGGCTCGATTTCGATGTCGTCGTCCATGAACAGAATGTGTTGGCAGGCAGTGTTGTTCAGCGCCTCGTACATGATGCGGCTGTATCCGCCCGACCCACCGAGATTGGCCTGGTCGTGGATGGCCAGCCGACCACCGAGAGCCGCTTCGGCCTCGGCGAACCCGGGCTCGTCCTTCGCCTTGCGGGTGCCCTGATCCGGCATGATGACGGCCTCGATCACATCGAGCACCAGTGGATCGGAGCCAAGGGCGACAAGGGCTTTGACGGCGTCGGTCGGCCGATTGAACGTGGGGATGCCGACCGCGACAGTCGCCTCGCCCGGGGCCTCGATCGGGGCGTACCAACCCGCACTCTCGAGCACCACCTCGGAGTCGGAGGTGATGTCGAACCAGATCCACCCACCGTCCTCGAATGGACCGAGATCGATCAGAAACTCTTGCGCCGCATCGCCGTCCACGGCCTCACGGCCCTCGACGTGAATGCGCGAGGCATCGGCCTTGGAGCGGTAGACGTCGATTCGGCAATGGCCGGACACCTCGACGCGCAGCACCACGGACTTCAGGATGCTGTAGCGCCGCCAGTAGCTCGCCGGGAAGGCGTTGAAGTAGGTGCAGAACGAGACCTCGGACTCGGCACCGATGGTCAGCGAGGTCCGCGACAGCGAGTGTGCACGTTTGGCGTTGGTGAGCGCCTCTTCGAGATACAGCGTGCGTACGTCGAGCGGTTCACCCGAGCGCGGGAGCAACACGCGCTGCAGCAATGATGTCCCGAGCACCGGGGCCGCGTCGGCAACACCGTCGGCGAGCAGGTGCTTGCCGGTCACTTGTCACCCGCCAAGGGTGCGCCGGTCTCGAAGTGCGGGGCCAAGATGTTGTCGTACATGTTCAGTGCGCTGGCGATGGCCATGTGCATGTCCAGGTACTGATACGTGCCGAGCCGACCGCCGAACAGCACTCCGTTGGCGGCGGCTTCGGCCTTCGCGCGGGCGCGGTAGGACTCGAGCTTGGTCCGGTCGTCGGGAGTGTTGATCGGGTAGTACGGCTCGTCGCCGCTCTCGGCGAAGCGCGAGAACTCCCGCATGATGACCGTCTTGTCGGTCGGGTAATCGCGTTCGGGGTGGAAGTGCCGGAACTCGTGGATGCGGATGAACGGGACATCGGCGTCGTTGTAGTTCATCACCGGCGTGCCCTGGAAGTCACCCGTCTGCAGCACCTCGGTCTCGAAGTCGATGGTGCGCCAACCCAATTCGCCCTCGGAGTAGTCGAAGTAGCGGTCCAAGGGTCCGGTGTACACGATAGGGGCGTTCGGACTCTCCGCCACGATCTGGTCCCGCACGTCGAACCAGTCGGTGTTCAGCCGTACCTCGATCTTCTCGTCGCGTGTCATGTTCTCGAGCCACGCGGTGTAGCCGTCGACGGGAAGGCCCTCGTAGGTGTCGTTGAAGTAGCGGTTGTCGAAGGTGTAGCGGACCGGCAGCCGGGTGATGTTGCCTGCGGGCAGATGCTTCGGATCGGTTTGCCACTGCTTGGCGGTGTAGTCGCGGATGAACGCCTCGTACAGGGGACGGCCGATCAGCGAGATGGCCTTCTCCTCGAAGTTCTGCGCGTCCTTGGAGTCGAACTCGCTGGACTGCTCCTCGATCAACGCGCGGGCCTGATCGGGCGAAAAGAACTTGCCGAAGAACTGCGAGATCAGTCCCAGTCCCATCGGGAACTGGTAGGACTGGCCGCCGTGCAGCGCGAACACGCGGTGCTGGTAGCCGGTGAAGTCGGTGAACTGGTTGACGTAATCCCAGACCCTCTTGTTCGAGGTATGAAACAGGTGCGCACCGTACTTGTGGATCTCGATACCGGTCTCGGGCTCGGCCTCCGAGTAGGCGTTGCCGCCCAGGTGGTGCCGCCGATCCAGCACCAGGACACGCTTGCCCAGCTGGGACGCCGCCCGTTCTGCCACGGTCAGTCCGAAGAACCCGGATCCGACGACGATCAGGTCGTATCGGCCGGTCGCGGAGGCGTCGGAAGTGGTGGTCTCGGGGCTCACAGCAGTCACGGGCAACCAGGGTATCCGACGATCGTGACGGCTCTGCCCCGCCAGGCGTCGGGCCACGGGCTCGGCGTCATCGTCCGGCGCGGCGGAGCAGGTAGGTGTCCATCACCCAGCCGTGCCGGGATTTGACCTCGTCGCGGGCGAGGCGGATGTCGCCGAGTACCTCGTCGAGTGGGCCGGCCACCAGCTTCTCGTCGCTGGTACCCAGGTTGGCCCCCCAGTGGATTTCCCAGTCCGCGCCGGTCAGCGCACTGCAGGTCAGGTTTCCGTCGAGCATGACGACGAGATTGTCCAGACCGGCAGCGACGTCTGCGGCCAGATTCCTACCGGTGGTGATGACGATCGGACCACCGATGCGGTTGAGCACCAATTTGTGGCTCGCCGCCAACATCGACACGCTCGAGATGCCGGGTGTGACGTCGAACTCGACGTCCTTACGCATCGCCGCGATCTGCTCGACCACGCGAATCGTGCTGTCGTAGAGGGCCGGGTCGCCCCAGACCAGGAACCCCACGACTGTGCCGGCCGCGAGCCCGTCGAGCACCTCGGCGTAGGCGCGGGCGCGGGCATCGTGCCAATCCGAGACGGCGCTCTGGTACTGCCGGGGTGATCGGTCACGCTGCGGGTCGGGCACCTCGATCAGCCGGTAGCTGCCACCGTGGTGACGTTCGAGGATCATCTGCCTGGCGGCCGCGAGATCGCCGACGGAGGCCCCCTTGTCTGCCACGATGAACACATCGACGGCCCGCAATTTCTCGATGGCCTGGACGGTGATCTGGTCCGGATGTCCGCCACCGATACCGATCAGGTGGATGTTCACGAACGGTCCCGGCAGGCGTCGTACAGGTGTGATTCGGTGACGAGGCGTCGGGCAAGGGCCGGTCCGACCAGGATCACCGCGGCCTGACGCAGTCCCGCGGCCTCGACCTGGTCCGCGATATCGGCCAGGGTGCCGCGCAGCAGCAATTCGTCCGGCTTGCTGGCATGAAAGACAACGACGGCGGGGCATTGCGGCCCGTAGAACTCGGCGAGTTCGTCGGCGATGATGCGGGTGCGGGTGATGGCCAGGTGCAGCGCCAGCGTGGCGCGGGTGGCCGCGAAGTTCTGCAGTGCTTCGGTGCTCGGCATCGCCGTCGAGCGAGCCTGGGCGCGGGTGAGCACCACCGATTGCGTCACCTCGGGCATTGTCAGCTCGACGCCGAGCGAGGCGGCAGCGGCCGCGTACGCAGGGACACCGGGTGTGACGTCCCAGGGGACGTCTGCTGCATCGAGCCGCGCGGACTGTTCGGCGAGCGCCGAGTAGAGGGACGGATCGCCCGAGCACAGTCGAGCGACGTCCTCACCGCGCCGGTGGGCGGCGACGAGTTCGGCGGTGATGGCGTCGAGGTCGAGCTTCGCGGTGTCGACGAGGCGGGTGCCTGCTGGGCAGTGGTCGAGGATCGCGTCGTCGATGTAGGTGCCTGCGTAGACGCAGACCGGGCTCGAGCGCAGCAGTTCGACGGCCCGCAGCGTGAGCAGGTCGGCAGCGCCTGGTCCGGCTCCGATGAAGTGCACAGTCACAGCTCGGAAGCGTAGGGGGCCGGGAGTGGAGCCTGCGGAACGACCCAGGGGAACAGGAGTGGAGCCTGCGGAACGACCCGGGGGTACAGCAGTGGAGCCTGCGGAACGACCCGGGGGTACAGCAGTGGAGCCTGCGGAACGACCCGGGGGTACAGCAGTGGAGCCTGCGGAACGACCCCGAAAGATTCCCGACGCGCCGCGTCACCGGAACTCCCGCCAATGGCTAACCGTCAAGCTAAGGTTTAGCCTTGTGTCTGATGGGACTCATGGTGCTGATGTGATTTTTGTTGTTCGGCACCCATGATCCTACGACGCGTACCTACCACCAACCAGGGAGTACCGCCTTGCCGAACCGTCGAACGAAGCCGTCGATCGTTCTCGGTGCTGTCGCACTGCTCGCCGTAGCGACCCCGTTTGCGGTCGCAGGGCTCACCGACAGCACGACAACCGGAGTTCGACCGGCCAACGAGACAACCCCGGTCACCGTGCCCACCACGATCGTCGAGACCGCACTGAGCGCCGCACCGGACATCGTGATTCCGCTGCAACAGCTCACCGGCCTACCGCTGCCGGATCTGCGGCTCTCCGATCTCAAATACCTGCCCCTGCCCGAGTCGATCGTGATCCCGCCGATCGAAATTCCGGACATTCCCGGGCTCACCACCCCTGCGCCGGGGAACGCGACCGCGCAGGCACCGATTCCCAGGGTCGATGCGTCCGCGCCGATCAACCCCGAGGCTGCGGACCCCACTGGCCCGCCGCTCGGTGCCGCCGTGAAGGAAATCTCGCAGGACACCCCGTTCAGCATGGTGGCGTTGACGTCCGAGGAGCTGAACGGCGCGTCCGCGCAGGTTCGCCGCCAACTCGAGGACGGATCCTGGGGCCCGTGGCTCGAGACCGCGCCGGTGGACAGCAACGCCGACGACTCCGCCCCTTCGCCCGCAAAGCAGGGCACCGAACCGATTTTCGTCGGAATGACCAAGGCCGTGCAGGTACTGCTGACGCCGCTGACCGGGAGCGCAGCGCCGGAGGGTTCTGCCGTCGCGCCGGTACCCGAGATTCCGGTGGTCGAGATGCCCTCCGGTGATGCACCCGTGGACGGGGCCCCCGCCGCCGAGCAGCCCCTCGGTTACACCCCGGCGTCGTCGAGCACACCACTGCGCCAACAGGATCCGGCTCCACTCGATCCGGCCGCGATGGATCCGGCTGCGATGGATCCGGCTGCGGCCGAGCCTGCACCGGCAGATCCGGCAGCAGATCCGAACCAGGCGAATCCGGCAGAGCAGTTGGCTGCGGCGGTCAACGACATCAGCGCCGTGCTCATCACTCCCGGCACATCGCCGGCCGACTCGGCGCTCAGCGATATCGCCACTCCGGTCGCCGGTAACGCGGGCCCCAACGTGATCACCCGCGCGCAGTGGGGTGCCGACGAGTCGATCCGTTGCGCCACACCGACGTACGACGACTTCATCGGTGGTGCCACCGTGCACCACACCGCAGGTAGCAACGATTACTCCAAGTCCGAATCGGCCGAAATCGTCCGCGCTATCTACGCGTACCACGCGCAGACGCTGGGCTGGTGCGACATCGGGTACAACGCCCTCGTCGACAAGTACGGCCAGATCTTCGAAGGCCGTGCCGGTGGCCTCGACAAGGCGGTTCAGGGCGCACACGCAGGCGGATTCAACGAGAACACCGTCGGCGTTGCCATGATGGGCGACTACTCCACCGAGGATCCCTCGCAGGAAACCGTCGACTCCGTCGGCAAGTTCCTCGGTTGGCGACTCGGCCTGGCCGGACTCGATCCCAAGGGCACCACGACGATGACGTCCGAGGGAACGAATTTCACGTTCGTCGGCAAGGGCAAGAGCATCGACCTGCCGGTCATCTTCGGGCACCGCGACGTCGGCAACACCGAATGCCCCGGTAACGCCGGATACGCCCGCCTCGGGGAGATCCGAGACATCGCGGCCGCGAACCTCGGCGGCGGGGACGGCGCGCCCGCCGCGCCGGACACCGCCCCCGAGACCTCCCCCGATACCGCGGTGACCGATGCTGCCCCGTCACGCCCGGGAACCAATGCCAGTTCCACTCTGGGAGAGAACATCCCGGCGCTGGTGGCCGAGTTGCAGAGATTGGCGGCAACCAGTCCCGTCGCGCAGAAGTGGTTGGCCTCGGGCGGCGAGACCGGAGCCCTCGGGGTCCCGGTGAGCGGTCTGGTGCAGGTCAGTGGCGGCCGAGAGAAGGCGCAGTTCGCCAACGGCGAGATCATCACCAACATGGCCGGTCAGGCTGTGGCCGTCATCGGCAAGATCTTCCAGCAATACCTGCAGCAGGGTGGCGTCGACGGCATTCTCGGCCTACCGATCACCGACGAGTTCCGGGTGCCGGAAGGCTTCCGTACCGATTTCGAGAACGGCTCGTTGATCTTCAACGAACTCACCGGAATCGTCACCACGGTGATCAAGACATACAACGACACCTACGACGCGGAGATGCAGAAACCCGCCGCGGCACCGGTTGAACCGGCACCCGCGCCGGAGCCGGCACCCGCGGGCTGAGATGTCCATGTGAAAGGGCCGAGTCGTCATGGCGACTCGGCCCTTTCGCGTATTTGGTGGGTAGCGTGGACTGATGACCACGCGAACGCGCGTCGTGTTGTTGTCCTCGATCCCGCAGCTGGTGTGGCTCGCAGTGGTGACCCAGGGCGTCACCGGTTGCTGGACGGCCGAGAACGGTGGGCATTGGAGCGGGTCCCTACTGCTCGTTCTCGCCACGACCGTACTCGGCGTCTTCTTCTCGATACCGTCGTCGACGACGTTCGGCATTCCGTACCGTCCGATCGATGCGGTGTTGCTGATGGTGTGCGCGGTGTCGGCACTGAGAATCGACCACTGGTCCTCCGGCTTCGATACCGAAACATTCGCATTCGGAGCGGCGGCGACCATTGCTGCTGTCTCGGCTGCAATTGCGAGCCGCGCTCTCGCGGTGAGTGATTCGAGTGCGCTTCGGCCACGGTTTCCGGTAGACGGGGCGCAGTGGACGGTGCTCGCTGGCGAGGGCAGACTGCTCAACCACCACTGGGTGGCTCCGCTTCAGCGCGCGGCGGTGGATCTGGTGATGGTGGACCGTCGCGGGTCCTCGCACCGCGGAATTCTCGCGAGATCCGACGAGGACTACTACGCGTTCGGAACTCCTGTCCGCTCCCCCATCGACGGAACCGTCGTGCGGTGCGGCGACGGATTGGACGACGGCAACCTCGACCCTCGCAAGCCGGCGGGCAATCATGTCGTTCTCAGCGACGGCTCCGAGGAGATCCTGATCGCACATCTGAAGAAGGGCAGTGTCGCCGTAGCCGCAGGCGAGCAGGTCCACGTCGGCCAACTGCTCGGCTCCGTCGGGAATTCGGGGAACTCCACCGAGCCGCACCTGCACATTCACGCCCAGCGCGACGGCCGAGCAGTGCGCATCGTGTTCAGTGACGTGCGTGGCCGGATGTGGCCGGGCCGACGCGTCGTCCGGCGCTGATCCGGTCTCGGCAGGTCACCACCAGCGTTCGAGGACCCGCGCCACCCCGTCTTCGGCGTTGCTGACGGTCTGCTCGTTCGCCGCCGCGACGGCCGCCGGATGTGCGTTGCCCATAGCGACGCCGAGTCCGACCATCGACAGCATCGGCACGTCGTTGGGCATGTCGCCGAAGGCCACGATGTCGGCCATGTCCACGGAGAGAGATTCGGCAACCCTGGCCAGGCCCGAGGCCTTCGTCACGCCGGGAGCGGACAATTCGATCAGTCCGTTGTCGGTGGAGAAGGTCAGGTCGGCGCGGCCGGCGATCAACGGAGACAGCACGTCGGCCATGTGGCCGCTGGTGGTGGACGTCAGGCGAATGAGCAGCTTGACCGCCGGGGTCTCGACCACGTCGTCCTCGGTTGTCTCGACGTTGTCGGGGTTGAGCCAGGCGTGCTCGTAGCCGGGGGAGCTGACGAACTGCGGGGTTGCCGAGTCGTGCGCGGTCAGACCCACCCGCTCGGCGGCGAGGCCGCAGCCGGGCAGCGCCCGGTAGGCGATCTCGGCCAACCACTGCAGCGTCTCGACCGAGAGGGTTTCGGCACTGAGCACTCGGTCCGACGCGGCGTCGTAGATCACCGCACCGTTGGCGCACACCGACATCGGGGCGTATCCCAACTGGTCGACGACCGGATGGATCCACCGCGGTGGCCGACCGGTGGAGAGCACGAAGGGCACGCCGTCGGCCACGACCGCCGAGACGGCTCGCCGAGTCCGTTCGGTGACCCGTTCGTGCTGGTCGAGAAGAGTCCCGTCGACATCGCTGGCGACGAGTCGGGGGGCGAGGCGGGTGGTGTTCGGCGCGTTGGTCATCGTGAAGTCATTCTGCCCTAGTGTCGAAGTGAACTGTCTTCGACGTGGAAGGAACGGTAGATGACATCTGTGAACCGTCAGATCCGATTGGCGCAGCGTCCAGTGGGGCGACCCGACGAATCGACGTGGAACCTCACCGAGGAACCGATTCCGACCCCGGCCGAAGGCGAGTTCGTCGTCACGGTCGACTACGTCTCTCTGGATCCCGCGATGCGGGGCTGGCTCAACGATGCGCGTTCCTACGTGCCGCCCGTCGGTATCGGTGACGTGATGCGAGCGCACGCCGTGGGCCGGGTTCTGGAATCTCACCATCCCGATTACGCAGTGGGCGAGATCGTTTCGGGCTCGTTCGGGGTCACCGAGCATGCCCTGTCCGACGGCACCGGGGTACAGAAGGTCGACGAAGCCGTCGCCCCCGCACCCACCTGGCTCGGCGCGCTCGGCTTCCCCGGGCTGACTGCGTACTTCGGCCTGATGGACGTCGGCAAGCTCGCCGAGGGCGACACCGTGGTGATCTCCGGAGCCGCCGGAGCCGTGGGCAGCATCGCGGGACAGATCGCGAAAGCCAAGGGGGCCACGGTGATCGGCATTGCCGGCGGACCCGAGAAATGCGCCTGGCTCACCGAGGAACTGGGCTTCGACGCAGCGATCGACTACAAGAACGAATCGGTGTACCAAGGATTGAAGGCGGCCGCACCGAAGGGCATCGACGTGTATTTCGACAACGTCGGTGGTGAGATTCTCGATGCCGCGCTGTCGCGACTACGCAAGGGTGCGCGAGTAGTGTTGTGCGGGGCCATTTCCGGCTACAACGCCACCGAACCACAGCCCGGCCCGGCGCACTACCTGTCGCTGTTGATCAATCGCGCGTCGATGACGGGATTCATCATCTTCGACTACCTGGACCGCTACCAGGAGGGCATCGCCGCGTTGTCGGAACTGCTCACCAGCGGCAAGATGACCGCGCGCGAGCAGATCGAGATCGGCGGCATCACCGCCTTCGGTTCGACGCTGAACCTGTTGTTCGACGGTGCCAATACCGGCAAACTCGTTCTCGAGGTCGGCGAACGCACCCACGACTCGGAATTATGACGACCGCTCGTTCGTTGGAACCCACGTATCGATCGATAGAGCACAAGGAGTAACGATGTCTGAAGCCACCGAAACCGCCATCCTCGCCGGAGGGTGCTTCTGGGGAGCCGAGGAGCTCGTCCGCAAGCTTCCGGGTGTGGTCTCCACTCGCGTCGGCTACACAGGCGGCGAGGTGCCCAACGCCACCTACCGCAACCACGGCAACCATGCCGAGGGCCTCGAAGTGATCTACGACCCGTCCAAGACCTCGTACCGCGATCTGCTGGAGTTCTTCTTCCAGATCCACGATCCCACCACCAAGAACCGTCAGGGCAACGACATCGGAGCCAGCTACCGCTCCGCGATCTTCTACCTGAACGAGGAGCAGAAGCGCATCGCAGAGGACACGATCGCCGATGTCGACGCGTCGGGACTGTGGCCGGGCAAGGTCGTCACCGAGGTGACTGCGGCCGGTGATTTCTGGGAGGCCGAGCCCGAGCACCAGGACTACCTGCAGAAGTACCCCGAGGGATACACCTGCCACTGGGTACGTCCGGACTGGAAGCTGCCGCGTCGGGCAACCGCCTGATCAGTTTCGTTTCCTGCTCCACTCCTCGCTCTCGTCGGCGAAACTCTGCCGATTCGTGCGTCGAGTGGAGCAGGATGTGCGCTCCGGCTTCGCAGGATCCTCGAATTTTGCGACACTGATCCGGTGACTTCCGACAGAACACCTCGATCGGTGACCCAGGTCCTTCGTTCGCCGCGTTTCTGGCTGGCTCCTATCCTGGTGGTCTCGGCGTTGATGTCGTTTCTGGCCGCCCTGTATCTCGGCGGCGTACTCGACCCCCGAGGCAATCTGCACGACCTACCCATCGCGATCGTCAACCAGGACGAGGGTGACACCCTCGCGGGCGAACAACGCAACATCGGCAACGACATCGTCGACGGCCTGCTCCAGAACGTCGACTCCGAGAAGGTCGCATTTCGCCAGGTCGGGCCGGCACAGGCCGACTCGATGCTGTCGACGGCCGAGGTCTACGGTTCCATCGCCATTCCCAGCGATTTCACGAAGAGAATGGGAATTCTCGCGCAGGCGAGTGTGATTCCCGGCGATGTCGAAAAGCCGATCATCACCGTCTACACCAATCCGCGCGCGGGCAGTTTCGGAATGTCACTCGTGACCGGAGTCGCCACACCTGCATTCGAGTCGGTCAATCAGACTGTCGGACAACAGATCACCGAACAGGTGCGCCAGCAGCTCGGTGACACTCAGCTCGCCGGTGCAAGCGCTCTCACCCTCGCACAGCCGATCGATGTGATCGTCACCCAATACGATCCTCTACCCGACGGCACCGGCGGGGGCTTGTCCGCCTTCTACTACGCGCTCCTGCTCGTCCTGGCGGGCTTCACCGGTGCGACCATCGTCAGCACCCTCGTCGACGGCCTACTCGGATTCACACCAACGGAAATCGGTCCCAAGTACATCCATCGTGGACCGACCCGGATCAATCGCTTCCAGACGCTGCTCGTGAAATGGCTGGTGATGATCGTCCTCGCCATGCTGGTCTCGGCCCTCTATCTGCTGATCAGCCATCTGCTCGGTATGCCGATCACCCATGCCTGGACCTTGTGGATGTACGGCGCGTTCGCGATCACAGCGGTCGGCGTCACGGCGCTGGCGGTGATGTCCGCGTTCGGCACGGCAGGATTGCTGGTCAATCTGATCGTGTTCATCATTCTGGCGTTGCCGTCCTCGGGCGGCACCATCCCCCTCGAGGCCAGCCCGCCGATCTTCACCTGGCTCGCGCAGTTCGAGCCCATGCACCAGATCTTCCTCGGCACCCGGTCGATCCTGTACTTCAACGCCTCACTCGACGCGGGCCTGCTCCATTCGGTGTCGATGACTGCACTCGGACTGCTCATCGGGCTGGTATTCGGCCTGGTGTTCACCCTCCTCTACGACCGGAAAGGCCTCGATCGAAGCCTCGATTCTGCGGGCGCTCTCAGCTGACGTCAGTACACTCGCTCCAATGCCTGCTGTGAACCCGGCCGGGAGCGCTGTGCCCCGACGTGCCTTCCACGCGTATCTCGACGTCGCCGTCGTCGTACTGGTGCTCGTGGGGACCAATCTGATCGCGCACTTCACCACTGCCTGGGCCAGTATCGCGACGGTTCCCATCGCTGCAATTCTGTTGGTGGTCCTCTCGAACCGCCGCAGCCTTGGCTGGGCCGAGCTGGGCCTGTCTCCGAAACAGTGGAAGACGGGTTCGCTGTACGCGCTGGGCGCCGTCGGGATCGTCCTCACCGTCGTGGCGATCGGCGCATTGCTGCCCCTCACCAGACCTTTCTTCATGGCCGATCGGTACGCCACCGTCTCAGCCGCCCTGATCGCCTCGATGATCGTCATCCCCTTGCAGACCGTCATCCCCGAGGAACTCGCATTCCGCGGAGTTCTGCACGGCACCCTGGGTCGCATTTACGGTGCGCGAGGCGTCTTCGCCGCCGGTTCGCTGCTGTTCGGGCTGTGGCACATCGCGTCCTCGCTCGGCCTGACAGCAGGCAATGTGGGGCTCAGCGGATTCCTCGGCGGCGGCGTCTTCGGGCAGGTCGTAGGCATCGCACTGGCCGTTGCCGCGACGGCTGCAGCCGGGGTGGTGTTCACGTGGCTGCGCAGCCGCAGCGGCAGCTTGATTGCCCCCATCGCCCTGCACTGGTCGCTCAACGGGCTCGGAGCCTTGGCTGCGGCCCTGGTCTGGCACGCGTCGGTGAGCTGAGGCGGTCATGAAAGACATGTTGTGGCAATACCTTCGGATCGCCCGCCAGAACATGCTGTGGAAGCTCGACGGCCTCACCGAGTACCAGATGCGTCGGCCCATGACCCCGACCGGTACCAACCTGCTGGGGCTGGTGAAGCACCTCGCGCTGGTGGAGTACGGCTACTTCGGGCTCACGTTCGGTCGTGAGTTTCCGGCGCGTTTCGCCGAACTCGAGAAATCAGCCATCGCACGGCTCAATTCCGACATGTGGGCCGCCGCCGACGAGTCCTCCGAGTCGATCATCGCCCTATACCGCGAGGCGTGGGTGCATTCGGACGCCACGATCGCCGCCCTGGAATTGGACTCCCCCGGCACGGTGCTGCACTGGCCCGCAGACAAGCAGAACATCGATCTGCATCGTGTGCTGGTGCACCTGGTGGCCGAGACCAACCGCCATTGCGGGCATGCGGACATCGTGCGCGAGCTCATCGACAGTTCGGTTGGACTACGACTGGGCAACGAGAACATGGCCGACGGCGATGCGCAGTGGTGGGCCGAGTATCGCGCCGAACTGGAAAGCGTTGCGCGCGAGGCTGACGAAGTTCGTCCGAAGAACTGACGGCCTGACGTACGAGTTCGTTCGAGACGGCAACTCTCACGGCGTCCCGTCGTACCGAAGGGCATTGGCAGCCTGCCACGGAAGGCATCCGGTCCACAGCCACCGAGAAGGTGACTACCACGAGCTACCGACAAGAATGTGCTCGCGAATAGTTTTGCAAGGCAATAGTTTTCGATTTGACGATCATTGCGACTCGAACACTAGTTCGATACAGTTTGAGTCATGACGACCGAGATCTGGCAACTGAGCGAGGATCAACTCCTCGCCGACGCCGCCGCGGTCTCCCACCAGATCCAGTTGTTGGAAGCCCGCCGGATCGCTCTCGTCGCCGAGATCGACACCCGCGTCACCCGCGAGAAACTCGGCTTCCCCGGACCCGCCGGCTGGCTCACCTCCACCACCCTGCTCACGCCAGGCAAAGCCAACAAAATTCTCGCCCTCGCCCGCGGACTGAAGAACTTCCCCGACATCGCCGACGCCGTCAACACCGGCAGCATCTCCATCGACCACGCCGCCCTCATCCTCGACTTCGCCGAAACCCCACCCCACGACCTCCCACCCGAGGGCCGCGACATGGCCCGGGCAGCACTGATCACCGCCGCGACCGGGCCCGAAGCCCGCACCGGACCCCCCGGGAAACCCCGGCGCGGCGGCAGCGCTGCGTCCGTTCGTGGGCGATCTCGTCGGCGGTGGAATAGGTGTCGTCACAGCACGGTGTTGGACGGTTCCGCCCACCAAGATTCCCGCGATGTACGCCGACACCGCCGCAATTCTTGCCGCCGTTGCAGGCCTCGGCCTCGACGGCCAGTACGCGGTGACGTGGACCGGGCCCACTGCGACGGTCAGCATCAAACGCAGTGAGATCGCATCCGGCTACGCATGCCCCGCCGTCTATCCCACCGGCAGCCCTCAGGTGTTCGACGCGGCAGATGCGGCCTACACCGTCGACCGCTATCTGGGACGGGTCGCCGGGAGTCCGGTCAACCGCAACGACGTCGAGGAGAACTACCCGCTCGTCTGCGAAGCCCGACGAACATGGGACCCCGCGGCCAGCGGATCCCCCACCGCGCCACCGCTGGCAGAGAACCCGGGCATCCTGCCCGCGATCACCTCGTTCGATCCCGACAGCGTCTTCGTCACCGCACAGAACGGCATCTACACGCAGGTCAACGCGGACATCATCGACGCCTCGGGCAACTACCAGAACCGAACCTTCGTGCTGACGATCGGCGGCGAGGGCTACTGCATCGGCAATATCGCCTGATGTCGCAGGCGACGACCCCCGGGAAGAACACCTAGCTCAGTACGTCCGTTCCGACGAACGGCACGAGAGCCTCCGGGACCCGGACGGTGCCGTCGGCCTGCTGGTGGTTTTCCAGGATCGCCACGATCCAACGGGTGGTGGCGAGGGTGCCGTTGAGGGTCGCGGCCGTCTGCGGCTTGCCGTTCTCGTCGCGGTACCGCACGCCGAGGCGTCGGGCCTGGAAGGTCGTGCAGTTGGAGGTGGAGGTGAGTTCGCGGTAGGCCTGCTGGGTCGGCACCCATGCCTCGCAGTCGAACTTGCGGGCGGCCGAGGAACCGAGATCGCCGCCTGCGGTGTCGATGACGCGGTAGGGCACCTCGACGGCAGCGAGCATCTCCTTCTCGAACTCCAGCAGCTTCTGGTGCTCGGCCGCTGCGTCCTCCGGTTTGATGTAGGAGAACATTTCGATCTTGTCGAATTGGTGGACTCGAATGATGCCGCGGGTGTCCTTGCCGTAGCTGCCCGCTTCCCGGCGGAAGCACGAGGACCATCCCGCGTAGCGCTTGGGGCCGTCGGCGAGGTCGATGATCTCGTTCGAGTGGTAGCCGGCGAGCGCTACTTCCGAGGTTCCGACGAGGTAGAGGTCGTCGGCTTCGAGTCGGTAGATCTCGTCCGCGTGTGCGCCGAGGAAGCCGGTTCCGGACATGATCTCGGGCCGCACCAGCACCGGCGGGATCATCATGGTGAAGCCGTTCTTGACTGCTTTCTGCGCGGCGAGCTGCAGCAGCCCCTGCTGGAGCAGCGCCCCGTAGCCGGTCATGAAGTAGAAGCGCGAGCCCGATACCTTCGCTCCGCGTTCCATGTCGATCAGGTTCAGCGCTTCGCCGAGTTCGAGATGATCCTTGGGCTCGAAGTCGAACTCCGGGAGATCTCCGACGGTCTCGAGCAGCACGAAGTCGTCTTCGCCGCCCGCAGGTGTGCCGTCCTGCACGATGTTCGAGATCGCCCGGTGAGCCGTATCGAGGGCTGCGTCGGCCTCGGCTTCGGCGGCCTGCGCTGCCTTGACTTCGGCGGCGAGTTCCGACGCCCCGGCGAGCAGCGCGGGCCGGTCCTCGGCGGAGGCTTTACCGACCCGCTTTCCCAGTGCTTTCTGCTCGGCCCGCAACTGATCGCCCGCCAGCACGGCAGCACGGCGGGACGCGTCGGCGTCGAGAAGCGCGTCGACGAGAGCGGGGTCCTCGCCTCGGGTTCGCTGCGAGGCGCGCACGGCATCGGGATTTTCGCGAAGGAATTTCAGGTCGATCACGAGAGGGAACCTTACTTGCCGAGCAACCCCAGGTAATCCTCGCGTCCGAACATCGTTGCAGCATCGATCGCCGTCGGATGGCCACCATGGGGGTCGGCTCCGCCGTCGACGAGTACGCGCACGATCTCGTCCTCGCCCTTGAATACCGCCCCTGCGAGTGGGGTCTGTCCCTTGTCGTTGGGCTTGTTCGCATCGGCACCGCGTTCGAGCAGCACCCGCACCGCGTCGGCATGTCCGTGATACGCAGCGAGCATGATCAACGTGTCCCCGGACTCGTTGTGCAGATTCACCGGCACACCCGCGTCGAGATAACTCGCCAGAGCCCGAGCATCACCGGTGCGCGCCATCGTGAACAGACGCCCCGCCAGCTCGCTGAGGTCATCGTCACCTGTCGGGTCGTTCATGGGCACCGAAGATACTCGGGCATGATGGAGGGTGATGCCCGGATACGAAACAGACACCCCGACGAGCGAGAAGTCTCGTCGAACACTGTCTGCAACCACCGCTCGACGCGGTCTTGCCCTGGTTGCAGTCGGAGCAGTCCTGGCTGCTGGGGCGACGGTTTTCTTCTCCGACGGATTCTCGACGCCCGAGAAGATCATCACCCATACGACGGCAAGTGGCCCTGCCACCGCCGGGCCCGTGACTGCGTCCTCGTTCGGTGCGGCCGATCCCGGCACGTGTCTGCAGTGGACGCCCACCGACGATCCGGAGACGGACCGCCAGGATCTGGCCGAAGTATCGTGCGCCGATCCTCATCGTTTCGAGGTCGCCCGCGACATCGACATGAGTGTGTACCCGGGAGTCGAGTTCGGTCCGGGTTCGCCGTACCCCGGATCCATTCGCTTCGGCGAGTTGCGCGACGAGCACTGCGTGTCTGCCGTAGATCAGTACGTCGGTGCCAAGTTCGACCCCAGTGGACGCTTCGGCGTCGGGCTGATGTTCCCCAGCCAGGCCGGATGGGCCAAGGGCGAGCGAACTCTGCGCTGCGGAGTGCAGATGCCGTCGAACACCGGTGCCCTGCTGGAAGTGACCGGCTCGATTCTGGACCAGGACCAGTCCAAGGTGTGGCCGACGGGCACCTGCATCGGCATCAATCAGAACGTGCCTGCCGATCCGGTGGACTGCTCGGCACCGCACGCCTACGAGGTCGCATCGGTGATCAACCTGACTCAGCAGTTCCCTGGCGGTCACCCGTCCGAGGGCGATCAGGACGCGTATCTGGAAGGCACGTGCACCGATGCCGTCAACGGCTACCTCGGCTCGGACACCGCCCTGCGCGACAAGACCCTGACGTTGTTCTGGGACACGATCGACGGTGCGAGCTGGCTGGCCGGTAGCCGTCAGGTGACGTGCTCGGTGGGCAAAGAACTCGACTCGGGCGGCTTCGCGACCATCGTCGGCACCGCCAAGGGCGACATCCTCATCAACGGTGCTGCCCCGGTGCCCCCTCCTGCCGCTCCCGAGGGCCGGGCTCTCCCGATTCCGCTGCCCGGTGCCGCTCCGATCACTGCCGGAGGATGACATCCCCACCCACATGACCCGGGTCGACTTCGAGGAAGCCGTCTCCGATGCCCTCGACACCCTGCCGCGAGAGCTCACCGATTTCATGAACAACGTCGTTGTTCTCGTCGAGGAGGAGCACCCGACCGAGGACATTCTCGGGCTGTACGAGGGCATCGCGCTGACCGACCGCTTCGAGTACAGCGGTCATCTCCCGGACGTCATCACCATCTATCGCAAGCCGATTCTGGAGATGGTCGCCGACGAGGCCGAGGCCCGACGTGAGATCGCCATCACCGTGGCCCACGAAATCGGGCATCACTTCGGCATCGACGACGAGCGACTGCATCAACTCGGCTTCGGCTGAGCGCACACGCACTGCCGCGGGGCGCAACTGCGCCGCAGAGAGTTCGTGCTCAGTTTTTCGCATGTCGATGGAACCAAACCGCGCACGCTGGCGTCCTACCTACCGACAGCAGAAGTTCTCGAGATCGAGGAGCGTGGCTCATGACCGTCATCAAGGTGGATCCTGTGGCACTCGAGCTCGCCGCCTCGGAACTCGATGCGGTCGCCGCGCGCTTGCAGGCCGCCGTCACTGCTACCGCTGTTCCGATGCGGCCTCTGCCGCCGGGCACGGACGAGGTGTCGCTGCTCACCGAGCGATTCTTCGGCACCGCAGCCGATACCTTCGGACCCGCCGCAGCGCAGGGCATCGCGGAGCTGCACCGAGCGGCAGCGGAATTGCGGAAGCAGGCAGCGGACTATGTGGCCACCGACGACGACACGGCCGGTGGCCTGCCCGGGCTCCCCGGCATCTGAGGCAGGCACGCACTCGAGAGAACCCGTCTCGACCGGACCACGACAATCTCGACCGGACCACGACAATGACGCAGGGCCGAAACATCATGGGGGCTAGAGGATGACGCTCGGAGTGACAGGTGTGGTGTGGCTGCCACGCACGGCGACGGGAAATTCGACGCGATTGCTCGGGCCAGGTCCGGTGCCGCTGCACGTCGCGGGCGGTGCGTGGGGTTCGGTGGCGGCGGCGTTCACCGAGGCGTCGGCGAGCATCGCTGCCGTCACGGCGGCGTTGACCGAAGGTTGGGAGGGTGATTCGGCTCTGCTCGCCCAGGCCGCGCTCGCCCGGTTCGCCACATGGACCGGCGCGACGGCAGCCAAGGCTGCATCGTTGTCGGTCGAGGCCCCGGCGGCCGGTACCTCCTATGGCGTCGCGCTGGCGACCATGCCCTCGCTCGTGGAGATCGGTGCCGTGCAGGCCGCGAAGGTCGCCGCGGCGTCGACGGGCGGTGCATTGAACGGCAGTTACGAGGCGGCCGAGGTGGCCGATCGATTGCTCGATATCCGTGCCGCCCTGGTGATGGAAGGGTTCGAGCTGGTGTCCTCGCATCGCATCGTCAAGACCACCTTCGATCACCCGCCTGCCATCGTCTCCGATTCCGGCAGCGGCCTCGGTAGGTTCGCCAACGGTGCACTGATGACCTCGCCGGTTCAGGCAGCGATCGGTGGCCTGATGGCGGCACACAACCCGGGAGTTGCCGCGGCGGCAGGCCAGCTCGGTAGCGCAGCCACGTCGGTCGCCGGAACGGGCGTCTCCACCGTGGCCACCGCCGCATCGAACATCGCATCGACGGCGCTCGCCGGCGGACCAGGGGCCGCAGGTGGTCACGGTCTCCCGCCCGCAGGTCCGGGGTCCGGGGCTGTCGGCCCGGCATCGACGCGTCCGGTCTCGTTCGGGGCTCCAGGCGGCTCCGGCGGAGTCGGCGGTATCGGCGGGTTCGCAATGACCGGCTCGGGGTTGGGTCCCGCGGGCGGTGGATCGACGCCGTCGGTTGCGGGCCAGAGTGGTCCCAGCAGTGTCTCGGGCGCACCAGCCTCAGCCGACGGGGGCCTGGCTCAGCGTGGAACCGGCGCGGCTGGAGCCCCGGCCGCAGGCGCACGCGGTCAGGCCGAGGACGACGAGCACGAAACACCGGACTACCTCAAGCAGTTCGAGCACTTCGCGGATGGTCGCACCGTCGCACCGTCCGTCATCGGCGCGGATCCGACGCTGCCCGCATCCGCTACCAACGGGAACGGCCGTTGATCGACTTGGGAACCGTGCCGGTGGGCCACACATTGCCGAACGCCCGGCTCGGCATCGATGAAATGGACTTCCTCGTCGACGAACTGTCGATCGCCGAACTACCGGTTGTTCTCGACGTGTTTCCTCGCTTCGACGACGTCCTCGCCCGAGACCGGGCCCTGGGTCGGGGCCGCAGTGCCCTCGACACCGCAGGACTGCTGGTCGGGGGCGACGTTCACGAAGACCTTCAGCGCTGGATGCGGGTTCTCGAACAACCGCACTGGTACGTCTCGGCCCGCATCTTCGATACCGAGGCAGAACAACCCGCTCCCACCACCCGAATCTGTGTCGCTTCCGACGACCGGACCACGGTGTCGGCGGTCCGCACAGACGATGAGACGACAATCCGGTTGATCCTGGGCGACCCCGCTCGCGACCTCCTCGCCTCGATCGGTTCGGCCACATCGCTCGAACTGGGCAACGTCGAACTGGGCAACTCCAACCTGGGCGATGTCAACGCTCCTACCGATCTGCTGGCCGAGGCGCTCGATGCGGCACCGAGCGATGTCGGGGCAACCGCTTCGCGCCTCCGCAGAATCGGAGTAGCGGACGATCGCGCCGCCGCACTCGCCTCTGCCCTGGCCACCTGCGCCGGCAGAACCGAGATCACGGCCGTCGCGCGCAGGCACGGCACCCGGCAGGTGGCCGGCCGGCCCGTGGCCCTGTTCGACACCCGAGCAGGCCGCATCGTCGCGACCTCGGCCCTCGCCGCCGACGGCACGTCGTGGAGTTCACTGACCGGCGCGACGGACAGCAAGGTCGCAGCCGCCCTCACCGAACTGATCGGCTCGGCGCGGCGCCATGGCCGCTAGCTGATCGGATTGTCTGCTTCGTCGCTGCCCTTGCCCTCGAACGGCGGCAGGAACGTGCCCCATTTGGCGCAGGCCCACCCGCCGCCGGGCAGGGGAAGAAGCTCGACGGTGTCCGTGTTGTCGAGGTGATTGTCGGCCGCGAAGGTCCCGTCGACGCCGGTCAGTACCGCGGCCACCAATCTGATGGCGGCACCGTGACTGACGACAACCACATCGCCTGCCGTGTCGTCGCCGAGGTACTGCGATCGGAATCCGTCGAGCACCGGCACGTAGCGCTCGAGCACCGAATGGCCGCTGTCTCCGCCCGGCACTGCCGCCGCCAGGTCGCCGTCGTGCCAGCGACGAAAGACCTCGGTGAACTCCCGGTGCGCGTCAGGGTCGTCTCGGTCTTCCAGATCTCCGGCGAAGGTTTCGTGAATTCCGTCGACCACGAGGAGCGGAACCGATGTCGCACGTTCGATGTACCCGGCCGTTTGTTTGGCGCGCAGCGCTACCGAGGACGCCAGCACAGCGGGAGGGCGATTGACCCACGTCTGTGCGTACCGCTCGGCCTGCTGATGCCCCAGCTCGGTCAGTTCGGCTCCCGGCGGTGCGGTATCGAGCATCTTCGCGACGTTGGCCTTGGTCTGACCGTGCCGCACGAGGATCAACTTACCCATCACAGATCACCGCGACCGGCTCGGATATCGGTGAGCCACTGCACGTGTTCGTCGATCGGCGGCGGCACCGATCCTCCCGTTCCTGTTGCGGTAGGCCATGATCCGAGGAAGCGCAGCGGCATCTTGCGGTGGAAGGCCGTCAACGCCTCGGCGACGAGCGGGTCCTCGATATGGCCTGCGCAGTCGACGAAGAATCGGTAGGTGCCCAATTGTGAACGGGTAGGCCGCGATTCGATGAATGTCAGATCGATGTTGCGAATTCCGAACTCGGCCAACGCCGCGGGCAGAGTGCCGGGATCGTTCGGCGGTTCGAGCACCACTGCCGTGCGATCCGCGCCGGTCCGCGGGGCAACCGGCCGCGGCGGCGTCACCAGCAGGAAGCGGGTTCGGGCACCCTCGACGTCGATGACGCCGTCGGCCAACGTCGGCAGCGACAGTCGCTCACCGGCCAACCGCGTCGATATTGCAGAATCGACGATTCCGGCGGCAACATCCTCTGCCGCACCGGCATTCGACGACGCCGACTGGACCACCGCATCGGGCATCGTGGATTGCAACCACTGCCGCACCTGATTGAGAGCGATGGGGTACGCACTGATGGTGCGAGCCGATTCGAGCGTGACGGAAGGGCCGCCGAGGACGGTGAAGGCCACCTCGATCTCGGTCTCGGCGACGATCTGCAACCGTCGCCCCTCGGACAACGCGTCGAGCGTCGGGGGGACAGCCCCTTCGATCGAGCTTTCGATGGGAACCACAGCCGCATCGGCCGCACCCGAGCGGACGGCCTCGAGGGCGGCAGGCGGGCTCGCGGCCGATACCCGCTCGACGGCACCGTGCAAGCCGACGGCTTCGATGGTTCCCAGCTTTTCGAACTGCGCCAGCGCCATCTCCGTGAACGTTCCCGATGGGCCGAAATAAGCTATGCGAGGCACGCCTTGAAGGCTACGTTGCCGCGCTGTCGTCGGCGATCAATCCGACCTCGACGAGCCGCGCGCGGGCACCGGCGGCATCGGGAACCTCGACTCCGAACAGCACGTCGCGCACCGCCTCGGCGGCCTCGGGGATCAGAGCCCGTAGTGCAGCGACATTCGGCGCGGCCAGCGCGCCGACGATGTCGTCCCCGCGCAGCGACGCCACCGTTGCGGCGAGGATCGCGAGCACCTCGTCACCGGTCTCGGCGCGTGCGACCAAACCGACGTCGGAGTGGGACACCACCGCGAGTACGTCGGCGATGCGCCGTGGGGTGTCGCCGACGCCGATGCCGAGCGTCCGGTGCGCGAGGGCGACGGCCTCCGCCGTCTCGGCGACGTCGATCGCGTCGAACACCGGGAAGACCACCAACGGGGAGGGCAACTGCAGCGCGAGCGCATCGGCGAGATGCTCGGCTGGCGCGTCGACCTCGAATCGAACTGCCTCGTAGCCGCAGGTCGGATCGTCGCGAAGCCGGTCGGGGTCTATGTCGAGACGGACCACGACGCGACCGAGGTTTTCCGATTCGGCGGTTGCGAGCAGGGTCGATGCCCGGACCACCGGCGGGCCGTACCCGGCTCCGCGTGGGGCGGCGTGCAGCTCGGCAGCATCGGAGCAGATCGGCAGCAGCAGCTCCTGCACGAGTGCGTACGGGTCGGGTCGGTGTGGCACACCGAGGGTCAATGGAATCGGCACGTCCTCACGGTAGTCCCGGCACGCTCTTGCGATTCCCCCCACGTCGCTATAACTTAGGGAACAGTAACTTAGGTTGCCCTCACCTACTTGGCCGTTCGATCGCATCGGAGGAACCCATGCTCGGCGCAACCACCACCGGCCCGTCCACCGCCGAACGCGTACGCAGCGCGTGCATGCGCGCCGACAACGCCAATCTCGCCATCGACGGCCGCGATCCGGTGATCACCTCGCTGCACCACCTGCGACCCAACGGCGAGATGATCCTCGCTGTCCCCACCGACACCCATGACGACACGGACACCCCGCACCGTTCACGTGCCGGACTCCCGGCCGTTCTCGAACTCACCGATCACGCTCCGCTCGCCCTCCGGGAACCGGTGCGTTCGCTGGTGTGGCTGCGCGGAGATCTGCGCCCGGTCCCGGCATCGCTGCTGCGCCCCATGGCCGCAGCCGTGGCCGCCGAACACCCGTATCCGGCTTTGCTGGACGTGGGCCACACCACCTCGCTGATGCGGCTGACCCTCGGATCTGCTGTGGTCGCGGACAGTAGCGGCGCAGCACCGGTCGACGTGGAATCGCTGTTGGCGGCCGAACCCGATCCGTTCTGGGAGATGGAGACCAGCTGGCTCGAACATCTCGATTCCGACCATCCCGACCTGCTCGCCCAACTGTCCCGACGCCTCCCGCCGTCACTGCGGCAGGGCCGGGTGCGCCCACTGGGTATCGATCGCTACGGCATTCGACTGCGCATCGAAGGTGAGCACGCAGACAACGACGTTCGACTGGGATTCACGACGCGCGTCGACGATGTGGTCTCACTCGGCCGGGCGCTGCGCGTGCTTGCGGGCTGCCCGTTCCTCAACGGGCTACGCGCCCGCGGCTGATACCCAAGCACGAGAAACAAGGCAGAATCGTGCGGTGATCGACTTCAAGAGCTGGTTGACGCCACCGCCGCCGGAACGTACCGCTCCCCTGCCGGACGCCCGCGAACGCACGACCATCAAGGTCGAGATCGCAATCGTGCTGCTGGTGACGTTCGGCCTCAGCGGCATGAGCAGCATCCTCTCGCTCATCGAGGACGCCCTCCAGACTGCTGCTCTGTCCGATCAGACCGTCGCGCTGAACTCCTCGCGATCGAGCTTCAGCCTGATCGATCTACTGTTCCAACTCCTGAGCATTCTGCGATTGTGCGCGTGGGGTGCGTTGGGCCTGTACCTGCTGTGGCGGGCCGATCTGGCTCCTCGCACGATCGGTCTGGCCAGACCACGCCTGAAGCTCGACCTCGGTCACGGCCTCGGTCTTGCGATGCTGATCGGCCTTCCCGGTTTGGCGCTGTACCTCGTCGGCAACGCCATCGGCCTCAATCTGAACGTCGTCCCCAGCGCCCTGGACGACCATTGGTGGCGTATCCCTGCACTGATTCTGTACGCCCTGGCCAATTCCGGTGCCGAGGAAATCATCGTCGTGGCGTATCTGATCTCGCGCCTGCGCAGACTCGGCCTGAGCGAGAACGCGTCCCTGCTCGGTTCGGCCCTGCTGCGCGGCAGTTACCACTTCTACCAAGGGGTGGGAGGCGGGGTCGGCAACTTCCTGATGGGCCTGGTGTTCGGCCGCTACTGGCAGCGCACCGGCAGGCTCTGGCCGCTTCTGATCGCACACGCATCGATCGACATAGTTGCCTTCGTGGGCTACGCCCTGCTGCGCGATCATCTGACCTGGCTTCCATAGGCCTGTCGGCAATCCACAGGCCTGGCGACTATCCACAGACCTGTCGGCGATCCATAGGCCTGTCGGCAACGGGCCTGCTGTTTCCGCGGCGGTGGGTACAGTCGATCCGTGAACGACGACGATCGCTACGGACGGCATGGCGCGCCGGACCGACGCACGCCGCCTCCCGGTCGAACCCCGCAGCCC
>NZ_JABFAU010000013.1:540171-684152 GCF_017168335.1 Rhodococcus sp. KRD162
CCCCCGCGGCACGATCGCCCAGCTCCGCCGCCGGATCGGAACCCCCGCCACTCGAGCGCCGAACCACCCATGCGCCCTGCGCCTGGTCGCCCTGCACCGCACGGGTTCACCGCGGAAGACGCCGAGTTCATCAGGCGCGACGGCAGGCCCCCCGCCGGAGCCGAAGGTTCGGCTGCCCCGCCGCGGGCGTGGTCTCTCGCCCCCGAACCCCGGTCGGCTCAGTCGGGTACACCGAATTCGACACGTCGATACTCGCGCTCCTCCGAGGAGCGCGGTTCCGAGTACGCGCCCCGTCAGGAGCCGGAACCGTTCGCCGACCGCACGCCGCAACCGGCCCCCTCACAACGAGCGCTTCGACGACCTGAACCGCCTCGGCCACAACGTGATTCACGCCCCCCGAAAGCCGCCAAGCCACGTAGACGCAGGCATTGGGGTCGACGTTTCCTGATCGTGCTGCTGATCCTCGTACTGGGGATCGGCGGCGTCGTCTACTACGTCGACAGCTCACTGACGCGGGTGGACGCACTCAGCTCCTACCCTGGCCGCGTCGGCGACACACCGGGCACCAATTGGCTGCTCGTCGGATCGGATTCACGCGCCGGCCTGACGCCGGAGCAGGAAGCCGATTTGGCCACCGGCGGCGAGGTCGGCCCGAGCCGAACCGACACGATCATCCTGATTCACATCCCCGAGGGCGACGGCCCGCCCACGATGGTGAGCCTGCCACGAGATTCGTATGTGTCGATCCCGGGAAACGGCAAGAACAAGCTCAACGCGGCCTTCGCATTCGGTGGACCGCCACTGCTGGTGCAGACGGTCGAGGAGGCAACCGGGGTGCACATCGATCACTATGCCGAGATCGGTTTCGGCGGCTTCGCCGGGATCGTCGACGCGGTCGGCGGGGTCAACGTGTGCGTGCAGAATGCGATCGACGATCCGTTGGCAGGTATCAACATTCCCGCCGGATGCCAGGATCTCGACGGGTCCGAGGCGCTGGGATTCGTCCGGTCCCGCGCCACCGCGTTGGCCGATCTCGACCGGATGAACAATCAACGCGCGTTCATGTCCGCGCTACTCGAAAAGGCCACCAGCGCGTCGACTTTCCTCAACCCACTGCGGTTGTGGCCGCTGGTGTCCGATACCGCGTCCTCGTTGAGCGTCGACGACGGAGATCACATCTGGAACCTGGCGATGCTGGCCTGGGCGATGCGCAGTGGACCGGTGACCACCACGGTGCCGGTCGGCGGATTCGAGGACTCCGACGTCGGAAACGTACTGCTGTGGGACGACACTCGTGCGCCGGCCTTCTTCGAGGCCATCGCGCAGGATCGTGAGATTCCGCCGGACCTGCTGACCGGCGGACCCTGAGGCACTCACCGCACCGGTATAGGTTGGGGTTCATGACATCGCCGTCTGCCCCGTCCACCGCGACTTCCGGTGGGTCGTTTCACGATCTGCTCCGAGCTCAGGTTCGCCACGAGTTCACCGCATCCCAGCAGTACGTCGCGATTGCGGTGTGGTTCGACCGTAACGATCTGCCTCGGCTGGCCGCGCGCTTCTATGCCCAGTCCGCCGAAGAGCGTCGGCACGCGATGATGATGATTCGGTTCCTCATCGACAACCGGCTCGACGTCGACGCGTCGGGCATCGACGATGTCGTCACCGATTTCTCGTCGGTGGTCGAACCGGTGGAACTGGCGCTCCAGCAAGAACTGTCGGTGACCGATCGGATCTCCGCGCTCGCGCATGCGGCTCGGTCCGAGGGTGACTACATCGGCGAGCAGTTCACCCACTGGTTTCTCACCGAGCAGGTCGACGAGGTCGCCGCGATGCGCACTCTGCTCACCGTGGTGCGCCGGGCCGGATCGAATCTGTTCGACATCGAGCAGTACGTCGCCCGCGAGATGGGCGGCTCGGTGACCCGAGCCACCAATGCCCCCGCAGAGGCGGGAAGCGCGTAGTCTTCGGCCCTGCTCAGAGCGGACAATTAGGATTCACTGTATTAGGCAACGTTCGCCTCATTAAGGTTCCACTTGGATGACAAGGGCCTCTGACCAGGCATATTGTCCTTCCATGAGCTCTGACATCAAGGAAACCAGCCACACGAAATTCCATGCCCTGCTTCGTGACCAGATTCGCAACGAGTTCAACGCCTCGCAGCAGTACATCGCCACCGCTGTCTACTTCGCGAATGTCGATCTGCCGCAGCTGGCCAAGCACTTCTACGCGCAGTCGGTCGAAGAACGCAATCACGCCATGATGATCGTGCAGTACTTCCTCGATCGCGACATCACCGTCGAGCTGACCGGCGTCGACGCATCGAAGTCCGTCTTCACCGATCCCCGTGAGGCAATCGCTCTGGCGCTGGCCCAGGAAGAGACCGTCACCGAGCAGATCATCACCCTGGCGAGCACCGCGCGCGAGGAGGGCGACTACCTCGGCGAGCAGTTCATGCAGTGGTTCCTCAAGGAGCAGGTCGAAGAAGTTGCCAGCATGAAGACCCTGCTCAACATCGCCGATCGCGCGGGCCACAACTTGTTCGATCTCGAGCAGTTCGTCGCCCGCGAGATGAACACCGCCGTGACCGTCGACGCAGGCGCACCGACGGTCGCCGGCGGATCGCTCTGATCTCACGCCGACGCGAGGCGTGAGTAACTCACGCTCGTACGGGTGGTCGTCGCACACGCACATCGCGATCGACGACCACCCGACTCACGTTCTGTTGCCGATCTCGGCGCGAGCGGATCCGGCCGATCAGCGCAGCGTGACCTGCCTGCCGCGCAGTCCGTCACGCGAACGCAGCTGCGCCGCAGTCAACGGAGCATCGACAGCGAGCGCCTGATCGAGCTTGTCACCGAATTCCTTGGTGGGAGCAGCCCATTCGGTGGGGTGCATTTCGGGATCGAGATCGAACACCGGCACCAGCAGACCGTGGGTGCGGAAAGAACCGGCGTAGCGCGATCCTTCGCCCAGGTGCAGATCTCCCGCAGCGTGGAGTCGGGCGAGAGCGAGCATCACCTCGTCCTCGCTTTCCGGGCGCACCCAACGGATGTGCGCCTTCTCGCCCGCATCGACCCACCAGGCCGCAACGACGCCGTCCGCCTCGATCCGCGCCGAGGGCATGATCGCCTGGTTCGCGCGTTCCACCGTGGCAGCGACATCTGGTGCCGGAGTGGCACTTTCGGGAATCCACCAGTTGAAATCCTGATGGACGGTGATCTCGAGCAATGCGGAGGCGTCGAGCACATCGGTCAATGCGGGAGTGTTCTCGTCCACGGCCGCAGCCTCGAGGGACTCGCCGGCGGCGGCGGTCGACACCCAGCCCAGAGCGCTACTGATATCTGCGGCAACATCTTTGGACTGTGTCTGCACCTGCAGGCCGACGAATCCTTCGACGGTGCCCGCGTCCTCGCGCACCAGTGCCGCGACCGCTCCGGGCAGCACGGTCGCCAGGGTCACGGTGCGACCCTCGACCGTGATCGGCGCAGTTGCCGTCGCCGACGGGACGAACTCCCGCAGGGCCACCAGATCGCACTCGGCAGCGAGGCCCTCGAACGGGCGCGTCGACGCCGACTCCAGGCTCGCGCGTTCGGCCTCACGCTGGGCCAGCTTCGCCGCTCGGTTGCTGCCCTGCTTCGGTCCACTGTTTCTTTTGCTCTTACCCACGCCCGAGAACCTACACGTTCTTCGATTCGAGCCAGGCTCGCGTTCGGCCGGGATGATTCGTGGCGATCCACCCGACACCGAGTTCGCGGCACAGGTCCACGTCCTCTTTCTCGTCGACGGTCCACACGTAACTCGCCCGGCCCGACGCGGCAGCGCGGTCGATGAGGCCCGGGTGCTCGCGGAGTGCACGAATGGACGGGCCGACCGCGGTGGCACCGACGGTCGTCGCTGCTCCCCCGCCGAGGTAGTGCGAACTGTCGCCGAGAAGCACTGTCGGGAGCATCGGGGCCGAGCGACGAACTCGCCAGACCGCCGAGGGCGCGAACGACATGATGACCGCGCGTGAGTGGTCTGCCGAGGCCGGCGCGCCGATGCCGAACCTGTGCAACTCGGCGAGCACCGCGCTCTCGATCAGCGAGCCGTAGCGCACCGGATGCTTGGTTTCGATGAAGAGTTTGACCGGCTTGCTGCTCCAGTCGAGGACGAGGGAGATCAGGTCGCGCAACGTCAGAAGCTCGGCGGGTTCGTCGGGTTCGCCGTAGTCGAGCTTCGCCAGCTCGGCAAAGTTCATCTCGCTGACGATCCCGGTGCCGTTCGAGGTCCTGTCGACGCGGCGATCGTGCACACACACGATATGGCCGTCCTTGGTCAGCCGAACATCGCACTCGACACCGTCTGCGCCCTCCCGCAGTGCGAGATCGTAGGCGGCGAGAGTGTGTTCCTTCTTCGCGGCCGACGCCCCTCGATGCGCGACGACGAGCGGACCGCGGCGGTCGGGGCTCACGAGGCCGACACCGCCCCGGGTTCGTGATCGGCGGGCCTGCGTTCGGTACCAGTGGCGATCACCCAGCGGGTGGGTAGCGCGAGAGTCGATCCTCGCAGCGTGCGGCCTTCGAATCGTCGCATCACCGCCAGAGTCAGCACCGCGGACGCGGCGGCGACCGCGGCGACGAACGCCGACAGCAGCACTCCGTCGGCCCGAGCTTGCAACGTCCCCTGCAGATTCCACAGCAGTTGGACGATCACCAGCACATTGCTGGTGGCCCACACCCCCCACCAGAGGCGAACCAGCGCCAGCTCACGATCGACGTCCGCCTCGCACTCACCCCTGAGGCGTACGACCTCGGTGAGGTACACCCCCGGCATCACGATGCGTACCACCGGCAGCATCGACAGCAGCAACATCCGCCGCACCGACCGCGGATCGCTGGAGCCGACCGCGGCGAAGGCATGCCTGCGTTGCTCGATCAGCCAGCACGACGAACTGATCAGCGCGAACAATCCAACGACGAGCGCGCCCACCTGAGCGAAATACACCAGGGCGTCCGATGCGGCCAGCGTGATCGGCGAGACCAACCGGGTCCGGTTGTACAGCAGGATTGCGTACCGGAACACTTCGGCGATCGCGGCGAGCCCCAGCAGCAGCGCGGTGACGAGGACGAGCGACTGCGCACTGGCGCCATACCGTTCGATGCGACCGACCCGGCGATCGGCCATCGTGTCGCGGGGAGTGTCACGCAGGCCCCACGTAGGCATCGTGTCGTAGTGCGGCGTCGGCGTCGGCGTCGGCGACGCGGTTCGCGGTGCACGTGCGGCTCGCGGATTTCCTTCGGCCGGGCGGGCCACCCAGCGGAAATTTCGCCGATCCTGCGCGGGTGCCCGGGTGGAAACCGGCGAGAGCAGAACCCCGTGGCAGCGGGGACACCACGTGCCCGGCCGTGCGCCGACCGCCCAGCGAGTGCTGCAGCGGGCGCAGACCTGGAACGCCTGTGCGCGTCCCTGCGGTGCCGTCATCTAGATGATTCTCGGTTCGTGGGAGTCGTCGTCGCGCTGAATCGGTCGACCGGATTCCTGCCAGGCCAACATCCCACCGTCGACGTTGATCGCCTCGAATCCGACGCGGTTGAGGTATTCGACGACTCGTGCAGAGCGGCCACCTGCCTTGCACACCACGTAGACCTCGGTTTGATTGTTCAGCTCACCGGCGCGGGACGGAATGTCTCCCATCGGGATGTGCACGGCGTCGGGAGCGTGTCCGGCCTGCCACTCCTCGTGTTCGCGCACATCGAGCAGCAGCGCCGTCGCCGGAAAGGGCGCCGGGAGTCGGTCTACGGTCACTGAGGGCGACTGCTCGGGGTGAGACACACCTCGATCTTGTCACGGCGTCGCGCGGGGCTGCCACCCGTGTCCCGAGGGCCGAAGCCGAGGCCGGTTATGACCTATGTCACATCCGTCACAGAAGTTATCCACAGTATCCACAGGTTGATACACAGAATTGGGCCCTGTGCCGGTTTCCATCCACAGGTCAGAGCTCCGAGTCGGACTCGCGGTGTATCGAGTACCAACTCGGGTTGTGGATCAATGGTGATTTGACACAGCCTCGGTATGGCGGCTCGTGTGCCGCTACGAGGCCGACAGAATCGCCTGTCGGGCGACATCGATCTCGCCGCGGCAGAAATCGACATTGACCCGATCTGCCGTCGACGCAGCCTCCGCTGCATCGATCAACGCCAGATGTCGCAGAACCGACTCACGGACATCCGTGTCCACCGCCGCGATTCCGATACGACGGGCGAGCATGATCGCCGAGGTCATCGCCACCGGCGCGTCCAGAGCGTAGATTCGCACCGCGTCGAAGACATCGTCGATCAACTCCGTCAGCGGCAACCTGGTCACGATGAGCCGCACGGTCTGGCCGGAGTCGACCCGGCCCAACCTCGGCGCGGGGCGTCGGGCCATCGGGACCAGCCCGGTCGCCAACTCGTTGAAGGCATTGTGTGCGGTGTACGGATCGTTGGTTCCGGGCGACAACGCACGCACCGCCATCTCGACCAATTGCTGCACCGCGAACTGGATGTCCCGATACGGAGTTCGGGTGATCCCGAACTCCACCGCCTTGCACACCGCCTCCGTGACATCGGCTACCCGCTCCGGGGGATGAACGCACACCAGCTCTTCACCCTCGACGATATGGTCGCCCGGCCGCACCAGCACTTCCACCAGACAGTCGGCCGACTCCGCGGCCCGCAGCAATGCGTTCTCGTCCACACTCAGCACGAACCCGGACTCCGTGCTCACAATCGGCGCACTGTCCGTCCGGGGTGGAACCGCGGGCCTCGAGTTGTCCGGCTGCTCCTCCGGATACAGCGTGTCCACCACCGCAACCAACTCCGAACGCACCCGAGCCGACAGGGTCGACACCTGGATGGAACGAGCGATGTGATTGATGAAATACACCAGCACGGCAACATCGACAACGGCGAGCAGCACCGCGACGTTGACGGCAATATCGGGAACGAACGAACCGTTGTCGATGGTGGCGTCCTGAATCGATCGCAGCACCATCAGCGAATAGAGGAACGTCGCCCCGAAGATTCCCAACACGAACTGATTGCCACGGTCGTTCATGAAGTTGCGGACCAGGCGAGGGCCGTAAGTCGAACTCGCAGTGGCCAACACCGACACCGTGATCGAGAAGGACGTCGCGGCAACGGCCAACATCGAGCCGCCGATCGCGCCGAGGATATCGCGGCTGCCGCTGGCACCGACGCGGTAGAACAGAGCGCCCCAGACGCCGAGGTCGGCATCGTTGAGAGCTCGATCCAAGAAGATCAAACCCTGCGCGAGCAGCAGCGCACCGATGCCCAACGCCATCGGCAGAAACCAGAACACATCGGACAGACGTGACAGCTTCATTCTCATTCGATTTCCGTCCATTCCTGCCCGTGGTGCACGCGATCGCGCCCAGGCGTCTAGCGTCACACGCTATGTGACTCCGGCCGCACCGGGCCCATCGAACAGCACCGACCGTGCCACGAAAGGGGAATCGATGAACGCTCTCGGTCACGCACTGAGCCTCACCGCTTCCATGGCGTGGAGCATTCTGTGGGCACTGATATTCGGGTTCACCCTCTCGGCCGTCATCCAAGCCGTGGTGCGCAGATCCACCATCGTGCGCGCTCTCGGCGATCACCGACCACGCACACTGGCAGTGGCCACCGGCTTCGGAATGGCATCGTCCTCGTGCTCCTACGCGTCGGTTGCGTTGGCCCGCTCACTGTTTCGGCGAGGAGCCGACTTCACAGCCGCGATGGCCTTCGAGATCGCGTCGACCAATCTCGTCATCGAACTGGGAGTCATCCTCGCCCTGCTCATGGGATGGCAGTTCACCCTCGCCGAATTCATGGCAGGCCCGATCATCATCGTGATCGTCGCGCTGCTGTTTCGCATCGTGCTGCGCCGGAAAGTGCTCGACGCAGCCGCCGAACAAGCAGACAAGGCACTGGCCGGGTCCATGGAGGGCCATGCGGCGATGGACATGTCCGCGGACGGAGACGGCAGCTTCCTCTCGCGTCTGTTCTCCGGCACAGGTGCCACCGCGGTCGCGAACGTGTTCGTCATGGAATGGGCGGCGATCTGGAAAGACCTCCTCGGCGGCCTGTTGATCGCGGGAGCGATCGGTGCGTGGGTACCGAACAGCTTCTGGCAGGGACTTTTCCTCGAAGATTCATCCCTGCTGTCTGCAGTGTGGGGTCCGATCATCGGCCCGATCGTCGGCATCTTCAGCTTCGTCTGCTCGGTGGGCAACGTCCCGTTGGCGGTGGTGCTCTGGACGGGCGGAATCAGCTTCGGCGGCGTGATGGCCTTCATCTTCGCCGATCTGCTCATCCTCCCGATCCTCAACATCTACCGGAAGTACTACGGCATGGCGATGACGGTGCGCATCGTTCTCGTCTTCTACATCGCGATGGTCGCGACCGGATACATCATCGAGATCGTGTTCTCCGCGTTCGACCTCGTGCCCGACGCCTCCTCGGCCCACCTACCCGACGAGGGCATCTCCTGGAACTACACGACCTGGCTCAACATCCTCGCGCTGGTGCTGGCCGCAGCGCTGGTGACCCGATTCTTTCGGCAGGGCGGCGCCTCGATGCTCTCGATGATGGGCGGGAGTCCCTCCGAATCCGACGGTGGCAAGTCCCACTGATCACGTCGCCGCGAGTGGCCCAGGGCGAGGATTAGTCTGAAAATCATGACCTCCATCGAGTTGCGCGTGTTCACCGAGCCCCAGCAGGGTGCCACTTACGACGACCTCCTGCGCGTCGCCAAAGCCGCCGAGGACTTCGGCTACGGGGCCTTCTTTCGGTCCGACCACTACCTCGCGATGGCCGGCGACGGCCAACCCGGCCCCACCGACGCATGGATCACCTTGGCGGGCCTGGCGCGCGAGACCTCGACCATCCGTCTCGGCACCCTCGTCACCTCGGCCACCTTCCGCTACCCCGGGCCACTCGCCATCGCCGTCGCGCAGGTCGACGCCATGAGCGGCGGACGCGTCGACCTCGGCCTCGGTGCCGGCTGGTTCGAAGACGAGCACAAGGCCTACGGCATTGCGTTCCCGCCGCTCGGGGAACGCTTCGACCGACTGGAAGAACAACTGGCCGTCATCACCGGCCTATGGAAGACCCCCGACGGCGAGACGTTCTCACACCCCGGGAAGCACTACCCCGTCACCGACTCCCCTGCGCTCCCCAAACCGGTGCAGACCCCGCATCCGCCCATCGTCATCGGCGGCGGCGGCAAGAAACGCACCCCGGCACTCGCCGCAAAATACGCCGACGAGTTCAACATCCCCTTCGCCTCGCTCGCCGATACCCGGACACAGTTCGGCCGCGTCCGCGAGGCCTGCACCACCATCGAGAGAGATCCCGATTCGCTGATCTACTCCAACGCCCTCGTGCTCTGCTGCGGCCGCACCGAAGAGGACATCGCCCGACGCGCCGCTGCCATCGGCCGGGAGGTATCGGAACTACGCGAGAACGGCGCGGCGGGCAACCCCGCCGAACTGGTCGACAAAATCGGAACCTTCGGAGCCGCCGGAGCGACCCGCGTGTACTTGCAGACCCTGGACATCACCGACATCGATCACCTCGAACTCGTCGCGTCCGAGGTGATGCCGCAGCTGTAGCGTCCGGAGTCGTTCCACCCGAGTCCACCTGCAGTCCCGCCCCCTGAAGTCCACTGAATGTGACATCGACCGCCGAAAAGGCCACTGAACGTCACATCGAGTACCCAGAGGTCCCTCGGGTCAGGCGGCGGATTCGGAGCGCAGGCGGGCGTAGGTCGCGCTGATCCGCCGCGCCGCGGGCAGTTCGATCCAGCGGTACATGATTTCGGAGAGTGCGGCGGTGCCTGCCAGGAATGCCAGTACCGCAGCGCTGGGGCCCAGGTGGGGCTCGACCGTGGCGTAGATGCGGTAGAGCACGAGGGTGTGGATCAGGTAGATCGCGTAGCTGCGGGTGCCGATCCAGCGGACGACGGGCAGGCGGGTGATCGGCCCGTCGTATCGGGCCAGGAGTAGGACAGTGCCCGTGACGACCACCAACGTCCAGAGGTAGGTGTCGCCCATCCAGAAGGTGTGCACGTCGATGGACAGTCGGATGACTTCGACTTGGGCGATCACGCCGACCACCACCCACCGCCAGGTGACCAGCTTCGCCCAGCCGAGGTAGATGATCTGGCCGAGGAACAAGGTCGGCAGTACGCCTGCAACCTTGGTCAGGAACGGAACGGTGTAGGGCTGGGGCAGGTAGAGGTTGTAGGCGATGACCAGTGCGCACAGTGCTGCGCCGAGAAGTGGTACCGCGATCGGTGTGGTGCGTAGCGTCCCGCGCATCGAGATGCAGTAGAGATAGAAGACGATCTGCACGACGAGGGTCCAGGTCACGCCGAGCACGGCGACTTCGGGCCGCAGGAAGAATCCGCCGAGGAAGAAGCTCAGCACGGCCTCGCCGTTGGTGATTCCGGGTTGTCCGCTGAACATGCCGTTGAGGCCGAGCCTGACGAGGATGATGGCCAGGGCGACGGCGAACCAGAGTGTCGGGATCAGGCGGGCGAGGCGGGCGACCATGAAGTCCCGACGCGATTGCCGCATCGCGGATCGGGTGATCAGCAGGCCGGTGAGCAGCATGAACATACTGACGCCGACGAAGGACAGGTGCAGGTTGAGCCCTGCGCCCCCGATGAGTACTGCGGTGACGACGTCGATGACCCACCAACCGCCGCCGACATCGTCGATCAGATAGAAGGAGATGTGCGAGTACAGGACGGCGAACACGGCGATCACGCGAAGCAGGTCTGCGCCGCCCAACTGGACTCGAGGCGCAACGTCGCGCTGTGTGACGGACTCCTCGACCGCACTCTGGCTCGGCCGGTTCCCCTCCACCCTCGCGAGTTTAGGTTCCGTTCATCTCGAGTACCAATCCAGAGCCGGTCCGCAACTGTTTCGTGATATTCGAAGGGGATTCTCAGCCGGTAATTCGACTGCCTTGTTCACACGAATTTATTCCGAGAAAAGCATCTCGGTTACAACGGTTGCACACGGGGTAGGAATGAGATTGGGTTGAACCCTACGAAAGATCCGAAGTAGGACGAACGTGCCCGCATCACACGATGGGTACGGCGTCGTTAGAGAAGGGAACCACGTGTCCGAGTACACCTTGCCCGACCTTGATTTCGATTACTCCGCCCTCGAGCCGCACATCTCGGGCGAGATCAACGAACTTCACCACTCCAAGCATCACGCCACCTACGTCGCAGGTGCCAACACCGCACTCGAGAAGCTGGCCGCAGCCCGCGAGGCCGAGGATCACGGCAGCATCTTCCTGCTCGAGAAGAACCTCGCGTTCCACCTCGGTGGCCACGTCAACCACTCCATCTGGTGGAAGAACCTCTCGCCCAACGGTGGCGACAAGCCCGAGGGTGATCTCGGTGCCGCGATCGACGATCAGTTCGGTTCGTTCGACAAGTTCCGCGCGCAGTTCACCGCGGCCGCCAACGGCCTGCAGGGCTCGGGCTGGGCAGTTCTGGGCTACGACTCGCTCGGCAAGAAGCTGCTGACCTTCCAGCTCTACGATCAGCAGGCAAACGTGCCGCTCGGCATCATCCCGCTGCTCCAGGTCGATATGTGGGAGCACGCCTTCTACCTGCAGTACAAGAACGTCAAGGCCGATTACGTCAAGGCGTTCTGGAACGTCGTCAACTGGGCCGATGTCCAGGCTCGTTTCGAGGCCGCAACGTCGAAGACTCCGGGCCTGATCTTCCCGTAGGTTTCGCACCACGAGCGTGAAGCTCGAGCATCACCAGCGTCACCGATAGCGTCGATGGACCACTGCCCCGCTCAGACGGGTGCAGTGGTCCATTCACGCTTCGAAGCCGTCCGACTCCGATGCTGGCACTCTCCCTATCTTGTGTGCCAGCCGTTTTCGGGTCATTCTCTTCTTTACCCAACGTCGTGTGCCTGGCTTTCTGCCCTGTACCTGTCTGGGAGGAATTGACGAGATGGACGAGCGAGATCTCATCGGTGTTTCACCGTTTCATGCCGCCGGCCTGCTACGCGGCTTCGTGATTTCCGGCCGTTGGCCGGACACAACCAAGGAATGGGCTCAATTTCTGGCCCTCGCCGTCCGGGTCGCCTCGATGCCGGGCCTGTTGGCGACGTCGACGGTGTTCGGGGTGCGGGAGGAGTTGCCCGAGGATCCCGCGCCCGGGACGGTGGGATTGGTGGTAGCCGAGGGCCCTGTGATCGGCGACTTCGCACTGGCTCCCGGACGCTTCTCCGAGCACCAACCGGCCGCACTGCTGATGTTGCATCCGCCATCGGAGACGACGCCGACCCTCCCCGAGTGCATGGGTGCAGCATCCGGTTGCGTTCTGCTTCCCGGCCTTCCCCACCTGGGCCTGGATCATCGGGCTGCATGGGTGGAGGCCGAGTCCGACGGCACCGTGACCTCGATGGTCAGCCGGGTGGGCCTCGACCCGATCAGCGATCCCGACACAGCGGTTTTGGCGATGCTCCTCGCATCCTGACCGGTACCCGCACCGGATTCTTCGGCACCCCAAACTTATTGCTGCATTGGACAATTGGCGATAGGGCCCATAAAGTCGATGCAGCGAAGGGGAGTAGCCCCCAATCATCGTGTCGACATACTGGCCGCCCAATGCGGCCCGGCACCTGAACCGGCCAGTTCCGGTGGGCGAGACCTTCGGTCCGTTGGACGACCGAGGAGTCTGCTGTGCTGTCCGCATTACTGTTGAGTTTCGCTGTCATTTTCGTGGCCGAACTGGGCGACAAGTCCCAGCTCATGGCCATGACGTTCGCACTTCGCTACAAGTGGTACGTCGTCATCGGCGGCATCACTGCCGCCACCACCGTCGTGCATCTGGTCTCGGTTGCGGTCGGCCATTTCCTCGGCGTCTCGATCCCGACCGAGCTGATCTCCATCGTCGGCGGCATCGCGTTCGTCATCTTCGGACTCTGGACGTTGCGCGGCGATTCCCTGTCCGAGGACGAGGGCGCGAAGGCCTCCCGCGTCACCAGATCTGCATTCCTGGCGATCGCCTCGGCATTCTTCCTCGCCGAACTGGGCGACAAGACGATGCTGGCCACCGTCACTCTCGCGGCCGACAACGACTGGGTCGGGGTGTGGATCGGCTCGACTGTCGGCATGGTCGCGGCGGACGCGCTCGCCATCGTGGTCGGCGCGGTACTCGGAAAGCACCTGCCGGAGCGGGTGATTCAGTTCGGCGCGGCCATCCTGTTCTTCGTCTTCGGTGCGGTCCTGTTCTTCGAGGGCTTGATGCCCGGCACTGCCGCTCCGTACATCGCGGCCGGGGTGGTGCTCGCAGTCTCCGCCGTCGTCATCGCAATCCTTCGGCGTTCTCGCGCGAGGTCCGCCCGGGAGCCAGTGGAGCAGAACACCACCGGAGCCTGACCCTGGAACTACACTCCTGCTCTGGAGGGGTGCATGGAAACAGATCATCAGGCGGCGGGGGCCGACCAGGCGCATCGATCGACCGAACGCCTGATCAGGATCTTCGGCCGGTTCGTCGGCACCGGCTACCTCGTGTATCTGGTGTTGCTCGTTCCCGACATCGCGCGCAACAGCGCTGGGATGCCAGGGTGGTGGATGTGGACGGCTGTGGTGGCCGTCTTCGGCAGCGGTCTGACCTTCGGAGCGTTCACATTTCATCCGAGCATGGCGGTCGTCCGAGTTGCCGGCTCGGTTGCTGCCCTCACTTTTCCGATCATGGCCTTGTTGTGGTGGGTGGCGTGGGACGGCATCACCTTCGATCGCAGTGGATCGTTTCTCGCCTCGTTTCCCGGTCTGGCCGCGCTCGCCGCCGCGACCGTATGGCGGCGCCCCATCCCGGTGTTCATCCACATGATTGCCTGCGTCGTCATCGTGCAGCTGACCAATCAAGCTGTACGCGAGCCATTTCCGCGCAGCAACGTGATTGCCGAGATCTTCTTCGGGTTGATGTTCTGCACGGTGTTCGTCGCCGCGACGTTGGCGGCACTGCGCACCGGCCGGCTCTTGGACGCCACGATCAGCTCGACCCACGGTGATGCCGCGCGCGCGGCAGCGGCCTCGGCGCGTGAGGTCGAGCGTGAACGGATCGATGCCCTGATCCACGACGAGGTCATGTCGTCGATGCTGGCCGTGGCACGATACGGCCGCACTCCGGGCCTGGCGCTCCAGGCCCGCTCGGCTCTTGCGCATCTGGACGACCTGAACACCGGCACAGTCTCCGAGACACTGTCTGCGGACGAGACTCTCGCGCGGCTGCGGTCAGCCGCTACGACCGTCGACGAGTCCATCGTGTTCACCGCGCACGAGGAACCGGCGACGGCGAGCTACCCGGCCGATGTCGTCCACGCCGTTGCTTCTGCACTCGCAGAAGCGATGCGCAACAGTCTCATTCACGCTCGTGCGTCGAGCAGGTCGGTCACGGTCGAGCTCACACCCATCACGTTGCGAGCCACCGTACGGGACGACGGAATCGGTTTCGATCCGCGGGCTGTGCCCTCGCACCGACTCGGCGTCGCCGTCAGCATCGAAGGCAGAATGCGGCAGCTCGACGGCGGTGCGGCCGAGATCGAATCGTCCAGCTCCGGCACCACCGTGACGTTGAGTTGGAAGCGATGAACGGTCAGGACATCCGTGACCTGTTGTCGATGAAGTCGCCGGCTGCGTACGCGGTTGCTGTCTTCTACATCCTCGCGTGCCTGGTATGCGCATCCGCGACCCTGACCGGGGTGTCCGCCGTGTGGCCCGAATACGCAGCGGTGCTCGTGCTCTCGGCCGCAGTCATCCTCTTGCTCAGAGCGCCGGGTGACCCACCGAGCCGGCGGGCGACCGCGCTGATGGCCGCATCGGGCCCGGTCGCAGCCGCGCTGGTCTTCGCCGTGTTGCCGGTACCACTTGCCGGGAGCCTGCAGACTTGGCCCTTGGGCATGCCATTGGTGATCTACACCTTCATGTGTGTTCGCGGTCGCACCCTGGCCGCGTGGCTCGGGCTGACACTGACCATGTCGGTGGCCATCGGGTGGGCGGTGGTGACGGGCCAGGGATTCCTGTACGGGCTTTCGTTCAGCGCGATCAACGCCGCACCGATGGTGATGGCGACCTTCTTCGCCTTCACCATTCGCCCGTTGGCCGCCTCGATTTTCGAGCTGCGCAAGCAATCGACCGTTCGAATCGCTTCCCAGGCTGCGGCCGCGGCCGCCCTCGAGGAGCGGGACGCTCGCCTGGCGAGCCTCGACGCGCTGGCCCGTCCGTTGCTGCAGCGCATCGCCGACGGACCCGAACCCACCGAGGAGGAAATCCTCGCCTGCCTGCTCCTCGAAGCCGAGCTCCGCGACTCCCTGCGCGCTCGGGGTCTGATGCTGCCCGAACTCTCCCGTGCAGCACGATCCGCCAGGGCCCGCGGTGTCGAGGTGATACTTCTCGACGACCGCGGGTCGGCCGCGCTCGACGACGACGTACGCGAACGCATCGTGGCTGCCGCGTCGAGCACTCTCGATACCGTCGGAGCCGGTTCCGTGACCGTGCGGTTACTGCCTCCCGGCCGCCCCGTCGCAGCGACGGTTCTGCTCGACGACCTCGGCGACGGTGCAGAACGCGTCGAGTACGACGACACCGGCCGCATTCGGAGCTGAGGGGGACCCGGTCGCTGTGACGAGTGCCTCACGAGAGGGTGAGGTACCCCGCCGGTTATGGTGCAAGCGACCACGAGGGTGCGGCCTGGCCGCGGCCCGCCACTGTGAGCGAAGGGGATCGACGACGTGGAGATTTCAGGAACAGCAGCACTTGTCACCGGCGGGGCTTCGGGCCTCGGTGCCGCAACGGCCGCACGTCTGGCCGCCGCGGGCGCGACCGTGTTCGGGCTCGATCTGCCGCAGTCCATCGAGCGCGCAGGCGACAGTGTCCCGGACGGGGTGACGCTGCTACCTGCGGACGTCACCAGCGAGTCCGAGGTCGAGGCCGCACTCGACACGATCGTCGAGTCCGGTGTGCCGTTGCGCATCGTCGTCAACTGTGCCGGTGTGGGCTGGGCTGGTCGCATCCTGTCCAAGAAGGGACCGCACGATCTCGAGCTGTTCCGCACGGTCATCACCATCAACCTGCTGGGTACGTTCAACGTGATGCGACTGGCCGCGAATCGGATGCAGTCGCAGTCCACCGTCGACGAGGCAGGCCAGCGCGGCGTCGTCATCAACACTGCGTCGGTGGCGGCGTTCGAGGGTCAGATCGGCCAGATCGCCTACACCGCCTCCAAGGGCGGCGTGCATGCGATGACCATCACCGCGGCCCGCGACCTTGCCCAGGTCGGTATCCGCGTCAACACCATCGCTCCCGGCATCGTCGACACCCCGATGTTGGCCGGCGTCACCGAGGAATACCGTCAGGGCCTCGAGGCTTCGGTCCCGTTCCCCTCACGCCTGGCCCAGCCGAGCGAGTACGCGCAGCTGGTCCAGATGATTGCCGAGCACGACTATCTCAACGGCGAGACCATCCGGATGGACGGTGCGATCCGTATGGCTCCGCGCTAGAAGTCGATGCGTGGCCCCGTCGAAGTCGATGGGGTCACGCGCGAGCGCGCAGGTCTGCCACGGTCGGGATCTCGATCTCGGCCCTGTCGGACATCCACTCGCGCAACACTTTGGTGGCGAGAACGTCGTCCTCGTTGTAGACCAGCAGTCTCTCGCGCTGCGTCGGATCGGGCTCGGCGTCGTATCCGACGGCCTCGCGATACCAGCCCATCGAGGCCTCGCCGCCGGCCTCGTCGTCCCGCCAGGCGAACCCAGCCACCGGCGCGATCTTCTTGAGCCCCTTACCGTTCGGGCAGATGAACTGATCGCTCACGGCCTGGTAGACGTCCACCCATTGGGGACTGTCGATGAACTCGCGTATCTGCGCCTCGGTCGGCACACCCGGCACATCGGCGAACCGACGGGCCGAATCGAGCAACCACTTGTCCTCCGCTTGGCGCGAATAGCAGTACGCCGCAAAGGTTTTCCCACGGGCAGCGGCGTCGGCCCTGGTGTCCATCAACCAGTTCCAGAACACTGCGAACGAACGTCCCTCGTCGACTGTCGGCAAGGGATCCCAGGTGACGAACCCCCGATACGTCGACGGCGGGCCGCCCGCTTCGGTGAGCAGCGTGCCCCACAGGTATGCGCCGTGTTCTTGATAGCTCTCCATGTCCACGTCCACCTCGACGTCGGCGCGATGGACCGACACGGTCTCGGAGCGGCGCAGCAGCGGCACGTCGGCACGCCAGGCCAGGGCGGCGGACACCGCATCGTCGAAGTTTCCGAACGGCCATTCCTCGGGAGCCGGGCCGGTCCATTGCGCCAACTCGTCGATGGTGCGCACACCCGCGCTGCGCAGTACGTCCGCGCGGGAGCCGGACGCGACGAGCGAGACGTCACGAACGGCGATCAGCTGCGGTTTGCAGTCGAACCACCACGCACACGATCTGCACTCGCTGACCTGCGAAGGAACGGTGTACTCGTTGCCCCTGGCGACGGCGAGCCGATCGGCGAAGCGCGTGTCGTATTCGGCGAGAACCGTCGTCAGGTCGTGCACCAGCATGCACTCGCCTCGATAGCCCACCGCGCCTCCGACGGGCGTGGCGGTGGCCAATCCCTCGTGGGCGAGCATCCGGTACAGGTGGGCGAGCCGAAGCTGGTCGCGTAGCTGACTACGCACCTTGCGGGTCTCGTCGACGATGGGTGCCCAGTGCGTCAGCGGTGTGGTTCTCGCGCCGCGGCCCGGGTCGGTGACCTTGTGATTGACGACGATCACGGGGATGTATCCACCCGAGGGCTCGCGTACGAGTAGCTCACTGCGACCGCGGCGGCCGGTATCGCGTTCGAGAGGCAGAACGGCGTTCCAGATCCGCTCGACGCCTGCGCGGCAGGCGGCGACGGTGGCATCGGCGGCGGCCCTGGCGGTGGGCTCGTGTATTTCGGTCCACTGCATCGGATCGGGTAAGGCCAGCTGCGCGCGGACGTTCTCTCGGTGAGCCTGAGCTGCTTCCCGGCGTTGACGTACGCCTGGGTTCTCGGGTTCTCCGCGGAGCAACGAGCCGTAGGCGGTGTCGAGGTAGAGACGATGACGGCACCGCGTCAGCGATCCGGCGTCGAGCAGCACGGGTTCCGGAGATGAGACTGGCGCACCTCGTTGACCGTTCACAGGGTTAGACATTAGGTCAGCCCTCCGACATCCTGCGGAACGACCCGACAGGCAGGAGTGGAGCCTGCGGAACGACCCGACAGGCAGGAGTGGAGCCTGCGGAACGACCCGACAGGCAGGAGTGGAGCCTGCGGAACGACCCGACAGGCAGGAGTGGAGCCTGCGGAACGACCCGATAGGCAGGAGTGGAGCCTGCGGAACGACCCGATAGGCAGGAGTGGAGCCTGCGGAACGACCCGATACGCTGTGTGTGACGCACCGTTTCCGCCTAGCTGCACACGTCAGGAGCCTCGTCGATGGGTTTGTTCCGCAAGCGTAAGGGTCGTGCCACCCGCAAGGCAGAGGCCAAGGCACTCAAGCACAAGGCGACATTGGAAGCGAAACTCGGCGCGAAGAACGAGCGCAAGCAGTTGAAGTCGATCGCCAAGGCGCAGCGCAAGCTCAGCACGGTGGAGGCGAAGTCGCAGAAGAACGTCGAGAAGGCGCAGGTCGCGGCTCTGCGCGCTCAGCAGAAGGCTGCAGCTCAGGGCACGCTCAGTGTCGCTCAGATCCGTAAGTACCTCGGCATCGCTCGGTTGCTTCTGCCGGTGTTGGCTCCGATCGTCTATCGCGGTGCCACCGCTGTGCGCGCCCAGCTGGACAGTCGCAAGGCTCAGCAGTTGGGAGTAGCTCCGGAAGAGCTCAGCGAGTACACCGGCCACGGGGGGAAGCTCAGTGCCCGTATCGCCGGTGCCGAGCAGTCGCTCAACACCATCGGTGAGCGTCACTCCGATCCCGAGACCAAGAGCTTCGGCGCGGCCATCAGCGAGCGCCTCGATGATCTGACGACCGCGGTGCGCGCGTCCGAGCAGATGCCGACTGCGCGACGCAAGACTGCCCATGCGGCCATTTCGGCCGAGCTCGACGGCATCGAAGCAGATCTGCTCGCCCGTCTCGGCGTGCGCTGAACCTGCACACGCGATGAACGATGCCTCCGCAGCACCGCTTCGAGGCGGAGCTGTCGGTAGCGTCACGGCGGTGCTCGCGGCGGCCGCACACGGCATGGCCGGCGGTGGTTATCCCGACGGATCGGCAGTGGCGCTGCTGGTCGTGATCAGCCTCGGTATCGGTGCTTTGACCGCACTACCGCGACGATCGACGGTGTTGCTGCCCGCTCTGATGGGTGGCCAACTTCTCGCGCATCTCGGGCTGAGCATGAGCGATATGGGTTCGATGCACAGCCACTCGATTCTTCCCAGTGCCGCGATGATCGGGTTCCATGCGGCCGCTTCGGTGGTGGCCGGGCTGTTGATCGCCGCGGCCGAACGTCTCTACGGTCCGATCACGTCCATCGTCCGCGCGGTTCTCGCACTCCTCACTCCCCTGCCCGACGGTTCCGCCGTCGGTCGCGTCAGGTTCTCGGTTGCGGTGTCGTCGGTGCACGGCACTGTGCTGGACTGGGCCATTTCTCGTCGCGGGCCACCGGTGTCGGTGTACTGACCGACATCCCATTCCGCACTTCTGCACAGAAATGAACCGAATACTGATGAAGAGCTCTCTTTCCCGTGCCCTGTTCGTTTCCGGGGCCACCGTCGGCGCGTTGTTGCTCGGCGCAGGCGCAGCTTCTGCCCATGTCGTCGTCGCTGCCCCGGACGCCGAGCAGGGCGGTTACTCGGTCCTGACGTTCCGGGTACCCACCGAGTCCGACACCGCCTCGACCAACTCGGTCAAGGTCACCCTGCCGGGCCTCAATTCTGCTCGTACGCAGCCCATGCCGGGCTGGACGTCCACCGTCGAGAAGAACTCCTCCGATCTCGCGGTGTCGGTGACGTGGACGGCGAATCCCGGGTCCGAGGTCGGCCCGGGCCAGTTCCAGGAATTCCTGCTCTCGGCGGGCCCCCTGCCCGAGCAGGAGACCGTCTCGTTCCCGGCCACGCAGACGTACACGGACGGCAAGGTCGTCGAGTGGGACGAGCCGATGGGCGATGACGGCAGTGAGCCCGAGTTGCCTGCTCCCACTCTGACTCTCGCTGCGTCCAGTGGCGATGCGCACGGTGGCTCCCATTCGGAGTCCTCCGAGGCGTCGACCGAGGCGTCCAGCGAGGCTTCCTCGTCCGACAGCACGGCCCGTTGGCTCGCCGGCATCGCGCTGGTGTTCGGAGCCGTCGGCGCGGGACTGGGCATCGGGGCGACGATCAGGAGTCGACGCTCGTGAGGGCGCTGGTCACGTCCACGAGGGCAGTGATCGTCTCCGTCGCGGCACTGCTGACGCTGCTGATCGCCGCGCCCGTCGCGTCGGCGCATTCGCAGGTCACCGGATACAGCCCGGCCGACGGTTCGTCGCTCGATACGTCTCCGGCCACGGCATCGGTGTCGTTCAACGAGGTGCCTCAGTCGCAGTTCGCCACGCTCAATGTCGTCGGGCCCGACGGGAACCTGTGGTCGAAGGGTGATGCCCGCATCGAGGGTCAGAGCGTCGTCGTCGATGTCGGCGAGCTGGGACCGGTCGGCGAGTACACCCTCGCGTATCGCATCACCTCGGCGGATGGCCATCCGGTGAGCGGTACGTCGACGTTCACGTTGACGCAGGCGGGGACCGGCACGCCGGGTGCGTCGGCGGACGCGTCGGGTTCCTCGGACGAGTCCGAGAGTTCGTTTCTCGGCGGCTACGGCCCGGTCGCGTTGATCGTTGTCGCAGTCCTTGCGTTCGCCGGTGCGTTGGCATTGGCACTGCGCAAGCCCAAGAGCCAGCGCAAGCCCAAGAGCCAGCGCACGTCCAAGAGCCAGCGCACGGCGAAGTAGTACCGACGTGGCTGCGGTGGGCGAGAGAAGTGTTCGACTCGTTCTCGCCGCCGTAGCCTCGGGATTGTTGGGGGTTGCGGCAGCTTTCGCGTTGGCGTATCCGACATTTCCCAGTGGGTCGTCGTGGTTACGAGTGGTGGCGGTGGCGTCGGGTTCGGTGGTGTTGGGGTTCGGCGTTCTCGCGGTGATGGACGGACATTCCGATTCCCGACGCCTCGCCGTCGAGCCATCGGTGATGTGGCGGGCCATCGGGTTTCTATCCGGAGTGTGGGCGGTGGCCGAGTTCGCCCTGTTGGCGGCGGCGGCAGCGGATTCGGCCGGCCGTACCCCGTTGACGTTGTCGCCGAGCGCATTCACGGCCTTCGCCACTTCGATCTCCGTCGGTCGGCTGGGTTCGGCGACGGTGATCCTGGCTCTGGCTCTGTGCGCTATCGGGGTGGTCGGGTATCGGCGCGCGGCGAGTTGGTCTCCGATTCCGGTGATCGTGTTGGCGTCGATCGCGCTGGTGGCGCGGCCGATCACCGGGCATATGTCGCAGTTCGCCTTCGGCTCCATTGCCGTTGCGGTGCATGTAATCTGCGCGTCGGTGTGGCTCGGTGTGTTGGGGGCGATGGCGCTGAGCGTGCGAAGCAAGTCCGGGTGGGCGGTGTTGCTGCCGATCTATTCCACGGTTGCGTTCTGGTGCGTTGTGGGGGTTGCCGTCACCGGTGTGCTCGATGCGATCCTGAAGCTGGGGAGTGTCGAAGCGATTGTCGAGACCGGATACGGCCGAATAATTCTCGCCAAGCTTTCGATCACGGTGCTCTTGGTCGCGTTGGCCCATCGGATTCGCGGGACGTGGTTGCCGACCGTGGCCGCGCATCGATCAACGGTGCAGTATTCACTGGGGCGAGCGGCTGCGCACGTGTGCCTGCTGGCGGTGGCGTTCGGCTTGGCTGCGGCGCTGGCGACCACCGCCTGAGGGGCAGGAGTGGAGCCTGCGGAACGACCCGGCAGGCAGGAGTGGAGCCTGCGGAATGACCGGACAGGCAGGAGTGGAGCCTGCGGAATGACCGGATAGGCAGGAGTGGAGCCCGCGGAATGACCGGATATCCAAGCCTGTCGGGGTTCTGTACTAGCCTGAGTGAATGCCGAAGTTGACTGTGGTACCGGGTGGTTCTTCGGCGTCCTCGGTCGGTCGGATCCACACGGTCGCAGAGTTCTTCGCCGGTATCGGTCTGGTACGAATGGGCCTGGAGCAGGCTGGTTTCGAGGTTCGGTGGGCCAACGACATCGAGCGCGACAAGCACTCGATGTACCGCCAACACTTCGGTGACGAGGCGGGGCGTTTTCAGCTCGGCGATGTTGCGCATACACGTGCTGGGGATCTGCCGGAGAACCTGTCGTTGGCGTGGGCGTCTTTTCCGTGTACCGATCTGTCGTTGGCCGGTGGCCGGGCGGGCCTGGCTGGCAAGAACTCCTCGACGTTCCGGCATTTCACGCGGGTGCTCAGTGAGCTCGGTGCGGCGCGTCCCGAGGTGGTGGCACTGGAGAATGTCGTCGGCCTGGCCACCAGCCATGGCGGTGACGATCTGGCTGCCGCGGTCCGGGAGCTCAACCAGCTCGGCTACTCGGTCGATGTCCTGACCATCGATGCCCGACGCTTCGTGCCGCAGTCACGTCCGCGGTTGTTCTTGATCGGTGCGCAGAATCCTCCCGAGGATGCCCGCGATCCCAACAGTGAGCTGCGGCCCGATTGGTTGCAGGCGGTGTTCGGCGATTCGACGTTGCTGACGCATCGGGCACCACTGCCCAGTCCGCCGATCCCGTTGACCAGTGGTCTCGGGGATCTGGTCGAGCGCATGGACTACCGCGACTCTCGGTGGTGGGATGCCGACCGAACCGCGGCGTTCGTGCATTCACTGTCGCCGATTCAGTTGCAGCGCATCGAGATTCTGAAGAAGGCCCGCAAGGTCAGTTACCGTACCGCCTACCGCCGCACCCGCAATGGGGTCGCTGTGTGGGAGGCTCGACCCGACGATATCTCCGGTTGCTTGCGTACCGCACGGGGCGGCTCCTCGAAGCAGGCCGTGGTCAAGATGGGCAACGGTCGGCTGCAAGTGCGGTGGATGACACCCCGCGAGTACGCCCGCCTGATGGGTGCGGGCGAGTACACACTCGACGGCCTGCGAAACAATCAGGCGCTCTTCGGTTTCGGCGATGCCGTGTGCGTTCCGGTGGTGGCATGGCTCGCCGAGCACTACCTCATGCCGCTCGTCACCGGGACGTTGAGCTCGAGTGCAGCCACTACAACAGCAGCGCATGTCCAGTCACGGTAAGTCCTCGCTGCGGTCGTCCGCCGTCGCGCCGCGCAAGAGCACTCTTCCCGCGGACGACGTTCAGTCCTTTCGCACCGCACTACGAGAAGTCCTGAGCGAGAAGGACGATCAGGGCCGGGTGTGGTCGGCTGCCAAGTGGGGCGTGTACGCGTTCTACGACTACGACGGCGAGCCGATCTACGTGGGGCAGACCAAAGAGAAGCTCAGCGTCCGCGTGCAGCGGCATTTGACCAACCAGCGGACCGATGCCGTCGCAATGCGGGTACTCGATGTCTTCGAAGTCGCCGAGATCGAGATCTGGCCACTGTGGCGGTACGAGGACCTCAAGAAGTCCGACGGCGCGGAGCAATTCCGCGCTGCCGAGCGCGATCTCAATGCCCACGAGTACACGGCGTATCTCGAGGCCATCGACAAGTCACGGCACAAGGCGATCCTCAACGAGAAGATCCCGCCGGTGTCCGAGCCTATCGCGCTCCCCGCGTCGCTGCGTCGGTCCCTGATCTCCGAACAGACCAGACGCGAGCGTGGTCATCCGGACATTCGCATCGCGCGCCGCGCCGAGACCATCTCTCGGCTGGCGGCCGTCACGCGCGAACGCGGGGAGGTCTCCGAGGGGTTGCGGCGCGTTCTGGTGGTGCAGGCGGTGCGGCTTGCGTACCTGTCGGCCGAGCGTCTCGCCTTCGTCGAGGGGCATCCGATTCCCGATCCCGCCGCGATCGACGTCACGGCCCTGGTGGGTTCGGTGCTGCACGAGCGCGAGGACGCAACACCCGACCCCGAGAGCGGCGAGACCGAGGAGGACGACGAGGGCGAGCTGGACCTGTTCAGCGATTACTGACGGAAAGTAGGCTCGCCTCGTGCCGCTTCCCCCTCACGTCGCCGATCTCACCAGCATCGATCTGTTGCTGTCGGTGGCCGAGCTCGGCAGCATCGGCCGAGCGGGTCGGGCGCACGGCATGTCTCAGCCCGCTGCCAGTGCCCGTATCCGCGCACTGGAGCGTCGTGTCGGTGCGCCACTACTGAAACGGGGCGCACGCGGAACGGTGTTGACCGAGTTCGGTGAGCTCGTCGCGAGTTGGGCCGCCCCGGTAGTTCGATCCGCTGCGGATTTGGCGACGGCCATCGCGACGTTGCATGCCGAACGCATCGGTCATGTTCAGATCGCTGCGAGTCAGACTGTCGCAGAGTATCTTCTGCCCCGCTGGTTGGTCACTCTTCACAGCCTGCTCCCCCATATCGTTCCGAGTCTGAGTTCGGGCAATTCGACGGTGGTCGCCGAGAAAGTACTGGCGGGCAGTGCAGACATCGGATTCATCGAGAGTCCGAGTGTTCCTGGTGCCCTTGCACATCGAATGGTGGCCGTGGACGAGTTGGTGCTCGTGGTACCGCCCGGCCACTCATGGGCGAGTACTGCACCCTCGGCCGCCGAGATCGTCGCCACCGCGTTGGTCACCCGCGAGGCTGGATCGGGAACCCGTTCCGCCTACGAGGCCGCTGTGGCGGCGGCCGGACTCGGACAGCCGACGGCTCCGCTCCTCGAAGTCTCGTCGACGACGGCGATCAAGTCGGCCGTCGCGGCAGGCATCGGCGGTGCGGTTCTGAGCTCGTTGGCAGTCGCGCCGGAGTTGGCTGCCGGAACTCTGGTACGCGTACCGATCCCAGGGCTGGTACTGCGCCGACGGTTGATGGCGATCTGGCCGGAGGGTCGCACCCCGACCGGGCCGGCTGCAGAGCTGCTGAGGGTGGCAACGACAACCCAGCCATAACGCTGGGTTATGGCCGATGCCGATATCGGCATCTACCGGACTTCCGCCGAACCTCGCACGCTGGAGCCATGACCGTGTCAGCTCCCGCACTCGCCACCCGCGTGCCCCTTCCCCGCACCGAGCCGTTCGCGCACATCACCCCGAACTGGTTCGCTGCAGTGATGGGTACGGGGATCGTCGCCACCTCGGCTGCGACCCTCCCCGTTCGGTTTCCCGTGGTGCACGTGTTCGCCGTCGCCGTCTGGATACTGGCGGCCGCAGCATTGGTCCTGATCAGCGTGGCGTTCGCACTGCACTGGGTCCGGCATCGCGAGCACGCACTCGGATACTGGCAGCACCCGGTGATGATGCAGTTCTACGGAGCTCCGCCCATGGCCTTGCTCACTGTCGGCGCTGGTGCCGGCCTCCTGGGCGCGGATCTGTTCGGCACCGCGGCGTCGACCGCGGTGTTCGCCACCCTGTGGATCGCAGGCACAGCCCTCGGCCTGCTGACGAGCGTTCTCGTGCCGTACCGGATGATCACCGCTGCCGATCCTCGCGGAGTGACGGCGGTGCCGGCCTGGCTGATGCCCGTCGTGCCGCCGATGGTGTCGGCATCGACCGGGGCAGTGCTGCTCCCCCATCTGCCCGAAGGCCAGTGGCGGCTGGCTCTGCTGTGCGCGTGTTACGCGATGTTCGGCCTGTCGGCGATCGTCGGGATGATGACCCTGACTCTGATCTACGGACGCCTGGTGCACGGCGGTATGCCTCCGGTCGCCGCGGCCCCTACCGTGTGGATCACCCTGGGTCTGATCGGGCAGTCGATCACCGCGGCCAATCTACTCGGCACCGATGCGTCGACGGTGTTCACCGGGGCCCAGTCCTCGGTCGCGGTCGGCCTACACGTGTTCGGCATCGGCTACGGGCTGATCATGGGCGGTTTCGGCGCCTTGATGTTCGGGCTCGCCACGGCCTTGACCGTCCATGCAGCACGCCGGAATCTGGGGTTCTCGTTGACGTGGTGGTCGTTCACGTTTCCCATCGGCACCTGTGTCACCGGGGCGACTGCACTGGGCAACGCGCTCGAGTTCGGCGTGGTTCGCACACTGGCCGTCGTGCTGTACGTCGTACTTCTCGCGGCGTGGATCACCGTCGCCGCGCACACAATTCGCGGCGTCCTTCGCAGAAACCTTCTTCAGCCGAGCTGATCTCACAGGTGGCCGAGCACGTTCACCACGTTGCCACCGGAGTCGCGGAAGAAGAATCGGCGAACGCCCCACTCCTCGTTGCTGATCTCGTAGACGATCTCGAGGCCCGCATCCATCGCTGCTCGGTAGGCCGCATCCACATCGTCCACCTCGACCGACGCGGACGGATTCATCGGTCCGGTGGGGTCGGCGGTGATCAGGCTCAGCTGAGCCGAGCTGTCACCGGCCGGGGCGAGCGTCGCGATCCATCCGTGGTTCATCACGACCTCCATGCCGGTGACCTGGACGTACTTGTCCAGTGTCCCGTTCAGATCGGTGACCGTGAGCAATGGCACCGCACGCACAACGTCCATGGTCGACAGTGTATGGCCGAACGATGCCTGGGCGAGCGTCTCCGGAGCGTCACATCGATCCGACTGCGTCGTTCACCCCGGCGACACATGCAGTTCCCACAACACATGCCTGCGTGTCGATTCGGGTCGGAAACATGGGCGACTTCCGTGCTCGATGCTTCCAGGAGATGTACCAAGTGAACACTGTTCGTCGCGTTGCCACCGGTGGAATCCTCGGTCTCGCAGCTGCTCTCACCCTTGCGTCCTGCTCCGAGCCTGCGGCTCCCGAGGCCGGCGGAGACGGCGACGGGGCAGGCGGCACCCTCACCGTGTACACCTCGGAACCGCAAGCGAAGATCGACGCACTCAATGCCGAGTTCACCGCAGAGAATCCCGGCATCGATGTGCAGGTGTTTCGCGCAGGCACCGGTGATCTCAACGCACGCATCGCGTCGGAGCGGCAGACCGGTTCCATCGGTGCCGACGTTCTGCTCGCCGCGGACGCCCCAACGTTCGAGAAGTACAAGGCCGACGACCTGCTGCTGCAGTACACCCCGGCCGATGTCGATGCACTGGACCCGAACGTCGTCGATCCCGACGGCTACTACGTGGGTACCCGCATCATCCCGACGGTCATCGCGTACAACACCGGGGCGATCTCGCAGCCTCCGACCTCGTGGAAAGAACTGGCGGATCCGCGGTACAAGGGCCAGATCACGCTGCCCAATCCCGACGTGTCCGGCGCGGCGGCCTTCAACACCGCCGTCTGGTTGGGCCAGGACGACCTCGGACTTCCGTGGCTCACCGACCTCGTCGCCAACGATCCCGTGGTCGCCGAGAGCAACGGTCCGGTCGCTCAGTCCGTCGCGGCCGGCACCCAGCCGGTCGGGATCGTCGTGGACTACCTGGTGCGTGAGCTGGCCGCGAAGGGCTCGCCCATCGCTGCGTCGTACCCCACCGACGGCGTCCCGTACATCTCCGAGCCCGCCGGGATCTTCGAGGACTCGGCCAACCGGGAGGCTGCCCAGAAGTACGTGGACTTCCTGGTCAGCAAGCGGGGTCAAGAGATCGCCGTGGAGCAGCAGTACCTGCCGGTGCGGTCCGATGTCGGCACACCGGAGGGCGCACCGGCGCTCGACGACGTCGATCTGTTGAACCCGGATCTCGACGCGATCACCGCCTCGCAGCCCGATGCCGTGCGTACGTTCAACGATCTTCTTGGCTGACCGCGTCACCTGGGTACGTGCCTGCCTGTGGTTGGCCGTACTGGCCCTGATCGGCGCACCGCTGGCCGCTGTGGTCTCGATCGGATTGGGCGGCAACCACATACAGGAGCTGCTCGACGGCGGAATCGCGTCGGCGGCAACCAACAGTGTCGTGTCGGCAGGTGTGTCGGCGGTGGCGGCGGTGGCGATCGCGACCGTCATGGCGCTCGTTCTGGATCGCACCGATCTGCCCGGCCGGTCGGTGCTGCGGCTGATTCTGCTCAGCCCCCTGCTGATTCCGCCGTTCGTCGGCGCGATTGCCTGGACGGGGCTGCTCGGCCCGAGCGGAATGATCAACTCGTGGTGGAACGAGACGTTCGGCGGGGGCCCGCTGTGGAACATCTACGGCGGCGACGGGGTGATCTTCCTGCTCACGATTCATTCGTATCCGCTTGCGTACCTGATTGTTTCGGCCGCTCTTCGACGCGTACCCGGCGATCTGGAGCAGGCGGCTCGGATCGCCGGAGCAGCTCCGTTCCGGGCCATGCGCGATGTGACGCTGCCACTGCTGCGCCCGGCCCTGCTGGCATCACTGACGTTGACGACCGTGTCCAACCTTGCGGATTTCGGCATTCCCGCTCTGATCGGGTTGCCCGAGCGCTACGTCACGCTCTCGACCATGGTGTATCGATACATCCAGTCGGGCACCGTCGCTCGACCGCTCGAGGTCGTCTCCACCATCGGCATCGGACTCCTTGCACTGGCGGTGGTCGCGGTGGCGGTCGATCGCATCGTCGGCCGTCGCTCCGTTCAGCTCGACGGTGCAGTCACGGCCCCGCAGGTACTTCCGCTGGGTCACAGTCGAATTCCGGCGGGCATTGTTGCCTGGCTCATCGGTCTGGCTCTGACGGTGCTCCCGATTCTGGCGTTGGCCACGCAGGCTCTGCTCCCGGCTCCCGGTGTGCCGCTCACCTGGAGCAACCTCACCCTGCAGAGCATCGAGAGCGCAGTCACTGCACCGGGAACCCTGGTCGGTATCCAGAACTCTGTGATGCTTGCTCTCGGAGCCGCATTCGTCTGCGGTTTCCTCGGATTGGCCATCGGCGTGGTCACCACCCGCACCCGATCCCGCGACAACGTCGGCCTGGATCTGGCAGCGATGCTGCCGCAGGCGATTCCCGGGCTCGTCATCGCGGTCGGTTGGTTGATCATCGGGCGATACACCGGCCTGTTCGACACCAGGTGGGTCATCCTGTGCGCCTATGTCATGGCGTTCCTCGCGATCGTCGTTCAGGCGGTGCGAGCACCGTTGATCTCCACTCCCACAGCTCTCGAAGAAGTCGCGCGATCCTCCGGCGCATCACATCTTCGATCGTTGTGGGACGTGCCGTGGAAGATGGCGATCCCGGCTGCGATCACCGGTGCGGTACTCGTCGCCCTCACAGCGGTGCGCGAGCTGACCATGTCGGTCCTCCTCGTCGCTCCTGGCACGCAGACCCTCGGTGTGTCCATCTTCAACCTGCAGCAAGCCGGGGATTACAACGCTGCCTCCGCCCTGTCCCTACTCGTCGCGCTCGTGGGATTCGCCGGCCTCGGCCTCCTCGCCTCCACCCGAGTCGGACGACCGTAGCTCCTCGCCGAGAAGAAGGAATCGATGTCCGCCATCACGATCGACCAGCTCGGCCTCAGATACCCCGACGGCTCGATCGGTGTGGCCGGCATCGACCTCGATGTCGCGGACGGCGAATTCGTTGCGCTCGTCGGCCCGTCGGGCTCGGGTAAGACCACGCTGTTGCGTACCGTCGCCGGCTTCCTCACCCCGACTGCCGGCTCGATCGCCATCGGCCCCGATGTGGTTGCGAACGAGCAACTCTCCACACCGCCCGAGTCGCGCAGGCTCGGCATGGTGTTTCAACAGCACGCACTGTGGCCACATCGCAGCGTCGGGCGGAACGTCTCCTACCCTCTCGAACTGGCCAAGGTCGCCAAGACCGAACGCGCGAAGAAGGTAGCCGATGTACTCGAGCTCGTGGGGCTACCCGGGCTCGAGAAGCGGGACCCGTCGACGTTGTCCGGTGGCCAACGGCAACGGGTCGCGCTCGCTCGCGCCCTGGTCTCCGCGCCGCGGGCGTTGTTGCTCGACGAGGCCCTTTCCGCGCTGGACGAGCCACTTCGTGATCGCCTCCGTCTCGAACTGCGCGCACTGACGCGAGCGGCGAATCTGACCGTCGTGCACGTGACCCACGACCGCACCGAGGCCCTTGCCCTCGCAGACCGGGTCGTCGTCCTCGACGGTGGCAGCGTTGCTCAGATCGGTACGCCGGAGGATGTGGTGCGTGCACCGGCGTCGGCGTTCGTCGCCCGCTTCCTCTCCGACGCCACCCTGGTGGACGGCACCGTCGCGGGCGGCATCTTCACTTCCGGCCCACTCACGCTCGAGGCGACGGGTTCGGGACCAGGGACTCTCGCGATCCTGCCGACCGACATCGAGATCGTGGCCGACGGTGGGGTGAGTGGCACCGTGACCTCCTCGCTGTTCGGGCGTGATGCCGGCGATGTCGTGGTGCGTTCGGGCGAGGTGGACTTCCGATGCTCGGTACGTGGACCGCGCCCGCAGGTGGGCGACGCCGTCGAGCTGAGGGTCCTTCGGTCGTTCTTCTTTCCGCGGTAGCCGCGAACGACCTCGCTCGGCCCCTGTGATCCACGAGACAGAAATATTATTTGCTTAGCGCATGTATGTATATATATGGTTGCGGACAGCAAGTAAATCGAACTCATCGTTGGAGCACTCATGGCAGTTCAATCCACGACGGCGGAGTCGCTGGTCGAAGAGGTCTTCCTCTTCGGGCGCACGCTGAAGCGGGCCGTGACCACCGGAGTCGAGGATTCGCCCCTGCCGCAGGCACTGACCGGAGTTCTGGCCATCCTCGCGACCGAAGGCGAATGCAGACAGACCGACCTCGCCAGCAGGCTCTGCGTCAGCCAGTCCGCCCTCAGCCGGCAGATCGCGGACCTCGTCGAACTCGGCTACATCGACCGACACCCCGACCCCGACGACAAAAGAGCGTCCCGGGTCTGTGTGTCCGACGAAGGCCAGGCTCGACTGAAACAGATTTGGGACAGGCGAGCACGTCGCCTGGCAGAGATGTTGAGCGGATGGAGCGAAACCGAGGCACTCGATGCCCTCGATTCGATTCGCAAGCTCAACGACACGTTCACCGAAGACGCCCACGCCCATCACCAGGACGTGGCACGCATCGAATTGATTGCGAGATAAAAGATGACCACAACGTCTACCGCGGAAAATCCGCCCAACACGGCAGTCGGCGATCCCGATGCGATGTCACATCGCCAGATCCTCGAAGCCCTCACCGGCCTCCTGGCGGCACTGTTCACCGCACTGCTGAGCACCACCATCGTCTCGACGGCACTGCCCACCATCATCGGTGACCTGAAGGGCTCGCAGACCGCATACGCCTGGGTCATCACCACCGCCCTGCTGGCCAACGCTGCATCGACGCCCATCTGGGGCAAGCTCGCCGACCTGTTCAACAAGAAGGTCCTGGTTCAGACCGCGATCCTGATCTTCGTAGCAGGCTCGATGATCGCCGGGTTCGCACACAACGTCCCGATCCTCCTGGCCGCTCGCGTGGTGCAGGGCATCGGCATGGGCGGTCTGACGGCGCTCGTCATCGCCATCATCGGAACCATCGTCTCCCCGCGTGATCGCGGTCGGTACTCCGGCTACACCGGCGCAGTCATGGCCGTGTCGATGTCCGGTGGCCCGATCCTCGGCGGCGTCATCGTCGACAGCCCCCTCGGCTGGCGCTGGTGCTTCTTCGTCTGCGTGCCGCTTGCCGTCATCGCCCTGATCCTGCTGCAGAAGACCCTGCACATCAAGACCGTCCGCAAGGACGACGTGTCGATCGACTGGCTCGGTGCGCTGCTGCTCACCGCAGGCGTATCCGTTCTCCTCGTGTGGGTCTCGTTCGCAGGCAAGGCCGACTACTACGCATGGCTCTCACGTGAGACGGCATACCTGGTCGGCGGCGGAGTTGCGCTGCTCGTGCTGACCATCATCGTCGAGGCTCGGCACAAGTCGCCGATCATCCCGCTCAAGATCGTCACCGAGCGCACCACCGGCTTGGCCATCATCGCGTCGATCGCTGTCGGTGTCGGCCTCTTCGGGGCCACCACCTTCCTCGGTCAGTACTTCCAGACCGCTCGCGGCTACACCCCCACCGAGGCCGGATTGCTGTCCATCCCACTGGTGTTCGGCATGCTCGTCGCCTCTGTGGGCTCCGGTCAGCTCATCACCAAGTTCGGTAAGTGGAAGCCGTTCATCATCACCGGTTCCGTTCTGCTGGTTGTCGGCTTCCTACTCCTCGGCACCATCGATCACGCCACCAGCCTCGTCACGGTCGGCATCTTCATCACCATCGTCGGCCTCGGTACCGGCATGCTGATGCAGAATCTCGTTCTGGCAGTGCAGAACACGGTCAGTGTGCAGAACGTGGGCGCTGCATCGTCGACGGTTGCCTTCTTCCGTACCTTCGGCGGCGCGATCGGCGTCTCGGTCCTCGGCTCGCTACTGGCAACCCGGGTCGCGGAGAAGTCGGCGAGCGGCTTGGCTCAGCTCGGCGTCGACAGCTCGGGCGGCGGTAGCGGATCCCTCGACCTCGCCTCGCTGCCCGCACCTGTCGTCAACGTCATCCGTACCGCTTACGGTGACGCGACCGGACGCATCTTCATGATCGCCGGCTTCGTGGCGATCGTCACGCTGATCGCCGTGATCTTCATCCCGAATCGTCCACTGCGCCAGACGATCGACATCGCGTCGACCCCTGCCGCAGGGCCGGTCGACGAGCCGCAGGAGCAGCTCGCCGAGATCCCGTCCTTCGGTGCGACGCAGGACTACCTCACGGCCACTCCCTACGGTGCCGATCGGCGGCTGGAGGGTCGGCACGAGGCGCAGCCGGGGCAACGACCCTTCGAGGGCCTGAGCACCGATGCACGTGACCGACTGTTGGCTCTGCTGTTGCCCGAGCCCAAGGACACCTTGGCCGCGCTCGACGAGGCCGAGACCCTTCGCGCCGAAGTTGTGGCATTGCAGCAAGAACTCGACGCGAAGATGATCGACTTCGACGCGGTGTGCGAGCGGTTGCGTCGCCTCGGGCTCAGCGAGGAGCAGATTGCTCGGGTGTTGGGAGACAACCACATTCCCGACAGTCGCAATCACTACGCACATGCCGGTCTGAACGGCCACAGCGTCAACTAGTTCGCCGCTGTCCTCGATTCCCCGTACCCTGCTCAGGGTGCGGGGAATTCTCGTTCTCTATGCTCGTGTGTCGGTCGACCGCCACTTCGGTCGGAACTACACAGGCGGGGAGGCTTCCATGGCACGTCGTCACCGGGTGTCCGCCGCCGCGGCCGTCCTGGCAACAGCGCTTGCCTGTGTAGCCTGCACAGGCGACAAGCCCCCGCCTCCGGCAGGCACCCCCATCGACGGCGCAACCGGAGCAGCTCCCGGTATGGCGTGGACACTCACTCCCGCGGACGCAGGAGTCCCGGGCGGGCAGTTTCGCGATCCCACTGCAGGCGCCGACACCGATTCGATGGAATCCGGATCCATCACCGACGGCTCGACGGTCGTCACCCTCGTCGGTCACCTCGACGGACGTGACTACGACGACGCCACGCTGGTGGGTTTCGACATCGCCGACGGTGCGGTGCGCTGGCGCGTCCCGGCGGAAGACATCCTCGGATGCGGTGCGCAATTCGTTGACGGACGTCTGGTCTGCTACCGCGGTATCGGCGGCTCGGGCTCCGAGATACTCACTGTCGACGGCCGATCCGGACAATCGCGCACCTACGACGCTGGCTTTCCCATCATCGAACTGACCACGGCCGACAACCACGTCTACACCTCTCACACGGCCGGTGACAGTGGCCGGACGACGGTATCTCGCGGGACTGCGGACGATCTCGATGCAGACTGGTCGGTGCCGTTCGAGTCGGCGAACTCGCAGTCGGCCTCGACCTTGCGCACCGACAATGGAATCGGGCTGGTCGAACAGGCTCGGCACGTGTACGCATTCGACCTCGATACCGGCGACAGTCTGTGGTCCAGAACAGCTCCCGACTGCGCTCGGTCCGCCGCTGCCTCGCGTAGCGGCGCTGTGCGGGTCGTTCGCACCGATTGCTCCGATCCCAGCGCAGTCACGGGTTCGGAGATCGTGGACACCGATGGAAACGTCCTGGCCGCAACGGATTCGGCTACGATTCAGCGGCCGACATTCGATTCTCCTGCGGAGTCGAGTCCGCTACTGCTCGGCACCGGCGGATACCGGCCCGCCGAACCCGATCCGGTGTGGACCAACGACGCCCTCGTCTGGGCCCTTCCGGCAGACATCAGCGACTCGGCGACGAGGTTCCTGGCCACGAACGGACTCGCCTATGCCGTCGTCGGTTCGGTGGCCCTGCTCCGCGACACCGACGCGGCCACCGAATCGGCGATCGATCTCGACACCGGAGAACTGCTGTGGAGTCGAGATTCCGGAAGGTCCGCGCAGGTCGGCGCGCTGGACGGTTCCGTGGCGACGCTCTTCGGACCGGAGGTGCTGGAGGGCGTCGACGTCGAAACCGGAAACATCGTGTGGGACATCCCTACAACAGCATTCGACGACGAGGGAATCGATGCGCAGTCGCGGCCGATGCTCGATCGTGTCGGAACCGATTCGATCTACACCAGAGCACTGAGTATCTCGGTCCTTCGGGATATCTCGGTCCCTGAGGCGGGGTAGAGCGCCCCCGTCGTCGAGGCTGCCTGCTACCGCCCGGGAACGTACTTCAGTGCCTTCACGAAGGGAGGCATGATCTTTGCCCACAGTTTCGGCGGAAGTCCGCGCGGCCCACCGAGATTGAGCAGGCGCGTCGTCGCAATGGTCTGCGGTTCGGTGTACTTGAGCAATCCCTCGGTTCCGTGGCGTCGACCGACCCCGGACACACCCATCCCGCCCATCGGCGCGCCGGTGGTTCCCCAGGTCGGCGCGTAACCCTCGTCGACGTTGACGGTGCCCGAATGCAGGCGTGCGGCAATGGCTTCGCCCTGCGCCTTGGTCTTGGCCCACACGCTGGCGTTGAGTCCGTACTCGGTGTCGTTGGCCCTGTCGATGGCCTCGTCGACGTCGGCGACGGGGTAGATCGACACCAGCGGTCCGAAGGTTTCGGTCGCTGCGCACTCCATGTCCTCGGTGACGTTCGTCAGCAGCGTCGGCTCGTAGAACAGCCGGCCGATGTCAGGGCGTGCGTTGCCCCCGGCGACCACCGTCGCCCCCTTGACCTTGGCGTCGTCGACGTGAGAGGAGACCATCTTGATCTGGTCCTCGGAGACGAGGCTGCCCATCTCGATGCCGAACTCGTAGTCGGCCCCGAGGGTCATGTTGCGCACCCGCTGACCGAACTTCTCGGTGAACTCGGCGGCGATCGATTTCTCGACGTAGATGCGTTCGATCGAGATGCAGAGCTGCCCCGAATTGGAGAAGCAGGCACGTACGGCCGCGTCGCAGACCTCGCGCAGGTTCGCACCCTTGGCGACGATCATGGCGTTCTTGCCACCGAGTTCGGCGGAGAATCCGATGAGGCGACGGCCTGCCTGCTCGGCCAGCAGCTGCCCCGTCGCGGTGGAGCCGGTGAACATGACGTAGTCGGTGTTCTGGACCAACGCGGTACCCACCACCGAACCCGGACCTGGCACCACGGCGAACAAGTCGCGGGGCAGTCCTGCTTTGTAGAGCAGCTCGACGCACGCGAGCGCGCAGTACGGGGTTTGGCTGTCGGGCTTGAGCACCACCCCGTTGCCTGCCAGCAGGGCCGGAATGGCGTCCGACACCGCGAGGGTCATCGGGTAGTTCCACGGAGAGATGATCCCGACGATGCCCTTCGGCTGGTATCGAACCCGCGTCTTGGTCAGCACCGGCAGCATGCCGGTGACCTTCTTGGGGGCCAGCAACTTCGCGGCGGTGCGCGCATAGTGCCGCGAGGTCATCGCGATGTCGAGAACTTCCTCGAGGGCAGCGGCGCGAGACTTGCCGGTCTCGGCCTGTGCCATGTCCATCAGCTCGTCGCGGTGGGCGAGCACCAGGTCGCGGTAGCGGTGGAAGATCTCGGCACGCTCGGACACCGGCCGCTTGGCCCATGCCGTTCGAGCTACACGCGCGCGAGCGATTGCCGCCGTCGCATCGGCAGCGGTGCCGACTGGGATCGTCGCCAGCTCCTTGCCGGTGAACACCTCTGTGATCGTTCTCGTCGGTCGCGTTTCGACGTCGGAAATGGCGATGAGATCGGCGAGCCGGGCAAAGGTCGAGGCGGACGGTGCAGGCATTTCGAGGTCCCTACTGGTGAGTAGTGTTCGGAGTAACAGATAACCTACCCGCTCTTGGGCTCAGTTCACAGGGCCGATTTCGTCCAACCCTGTGGCACGATGGACGGCGGTCTACTTCGACGTCGGGGCGTTCGGAGCAACAGGGTGGGGAATCCATGCGCAAGGCACTCGTTCTGGCCGGAGCAGCAGCGTTGATGCTGTCGTTCGCAGGATCGGCCCAGGCCGATCCCCTTCAGGACTTCATCTCGCCGCCGAGCGATCCGGCGGCCTATCTCCCCACCCCGCTCGGTGATCCGTGGTTCGATCCGCCGGCCGGGTACGAGGATCTCCAGCCCGGCACGGTACTGAACCGCCGCGACGTCGCCATCACTCCCGAGGCCACGTCGGTGCAGTTGCTCTTTCGCTCGACGGACTCGAAGAACCGCCCGATCGCTGCGGCGACGACGGTCCTGACTCCGAACGCGCCGTGGAGCGGTGGCGGCGACCGGCCCGTCATTGCGTACAACGAGGCGACGGACTCGCTCGGAAACACGTGCGCGCCGTCGTACACACTCCCCCGCGGAAACAACAAGGAGATCGACCAGGTTCGCATCTTGCTCGGTCGCGGCTACACGGTGGTCGTCACCGACTATCAGGGTCCTCGTCAGGCGTACTCGGCCGGTATCGTCTCCGGACACACCGTGCTCGACGGCCTCCGCGCGTCGCAGACTGCCGGGGTGAGCGCGACGGCACCGATCGGCATCACCGGCTACTCCGGCGGTGCGATCGCATCCGGCTGGGCCGCGCAGTTGGCTCCCGAATACGCACCGGAGTTGAACATCGCCGGCGTCGCCTTCGGTGGCCCGCCGACCGATTACAAGATCTTGCAGACCTCGCTGAACGGCCAGATCGGATCGGGCCTGTTCACTGCGGCGACGATCGGACTGTCCCGTGAGTACCCGGAGATGCGGCAGCTTGCCAATGACAACGGCAAGCGACTGGCTCTGGCGCAGAAGGATCAGTGCGTAGATGTGTTGTCCTACACGGGACTACTGCTGTTGGACCAGCGAAACCTCTCCAGCGTCCCTGATGTCTTCGATCATCCGATCACCAAGGCCATCGTCGAGGAAAACCGCATGGGCCAGAAGAAACCGGATGCACCGATCTACATCTATCAGGGCAAAGAGGACTTCCTCATCCCCAAGGAAGGCGCAGAAGCGGTGCAGGACGAGTGGTGTGCGGCCGGCGCGTCGGTGCACCTGGAATTGGTTCCAGGGGAGCACACACTCGCTCAGTCCAACGGTCGCCCCGGCGCATACGACTGGCTCGCCCAGCGCCTCGCCGGAGTTCCTACCTCCGGCTGTGATCGTGTGATTCGCTAGAGGTCCGAATTTCGTCTTGACCCTTACGCCACGGGAGGCAGCACAGTGTCCTTCGTGAGTGATTCGGCCTTCGAACATGATTCGGACAGCATGCAGGTCGGTGCAGTCGCACGGTTGGTCGGTGTCAGCGTGAGAACGCTGCATCATTACGACGAGATCGCCTTGGTGGTGCCATCGGGAAGGACCCCGAAGGGCTATCGGACGTACTCCTCGGCCGATGTCGAACGGCTGCATCAGGTGCTGACCTACCGCGAACTCGGATTTCCCCTCGAGACCATCGCGGCTTTGCTCGACGATCCGGCGGTCGACGCCATGGCGCATCTGCGCCGGCAGCGGGAACTGTTGGACGAACGGATCGATCACTTGCGCGCAATGGCTACGGCCGTGGACAAGATGATGGAGGCGAAGAAGATGGGTATGCAACTGACTCCCGAGGAGCAGCGCGAGATTTTCGGCGACAACTGGCTCGGCGAGGAGTACGCCGAGGAGGCCGAACAGCGTTGGGGCAACACCGACGCGTGGAAACAGTCGCAGGAGCGTACGTCCTCGTTCACCAAGGACGACTGGGCGGCCATCAAGGAAGAAACAGACCGCCTGGAGGCCGATTTCGCTGCCGCGCTACGAAATGGTGTGGCTGCGGATTCCGCCGAGGCCGGAGTCCTGGCCGAGAGACATCGCTCGGGTATAGCTCGGCACTACGATTGCAACCACGAGATGCAGGTCAATCTGGCTGAGATGTACATCGCGGATGAGCGATTCGCCAAGCACTACAACGATATTGCGCCGGGCTTGGCTCAGTACGTTCGCGATGTCATCGTTGCGAACGCTGCTCGCCAGGAGTGACGCGAGTCAACAGAGATCGCTCTTGTGCGGTCGATCCGCCCCAGACGCCGTATCTCTCGTCCGTGTCGAGCGCATGCCGTAGACACTGCGAGATCACGGGGCATCGACCGCACACGAGCTTCGCCTGCCGCTCGAGATGCCGCAACGAGTACCCCCTCATTCCCAGAGGTGGATAGAACATCGAGACCGGCATCGAGCGGCAGGCGGCTCGGATCTGCCAATCCGCGTGCTCGGATATCGGTTGCCGTGCCCGCGTGTTCGTCAATCTTGCTCGCCCCCCGGTGAGAGATTTCAGCAACGTACGGGCACCGTCCTTCGTCGTGGCCCGTCAGTTCTCGATTGCGCTCAATCTGACGCTATCGTCACATGTGAGATAAACCGCAGTCAATCCTGAGATTCACCGATACCGATCGGACTAGCATTGCGCGATGACGACCGAGCGCACCACGCCAACTCTGCGGCAATACCTGGGCTATTCGTTCGGACGCACGCTGCCCGAGTCGATGCAGGGCTGGGTGCGCGACGATCTCGTGGGCAACGGTGCGCAGGTTCGCTACATCGCACGGTTCATCGTGCCCGCCGTGCCGTTGTTGCTGCTGTTCCTGCTCGTCCCCGGGCCACTGTGGATGTCGTTGGCGATGATGTCGCTGCTGTTCATCCCGCTGGTGTACTTCTCGATCGCCCTGATGAACGTCTATCGGCGGCACCGCCTGTTGATTCACGGTCTTGATCCACAGTTGATCAACGCCAAAGCGCAGAGTCGCGTCGACCGCACTCGTGACGACTACGAGCGCCGCCACGGCCGTGGGTGAGAGTCGAACGATAGTCTGAGGAATATGACTGCACCCGTGGAATTCAAGGCAACAGCTGATCTGGCCGATGACATCGGCCCCGACCTCCGCAGCTGCGACACGCAGTTCATTCAGTTCGGCAAGCACACCGAGTTCGCGGGACCTATCACCACGATCCGCTGCTTTCAGGACAACCTGCTGGTCAAGCAAACGCTGAGCGAGCCGGGCAACGGTGGCGTCCTCGTCGTCGACGGTGACGCAAGCGTGCACACCGCACTCGTCGGCGACATCATCGCCGGCCGCGGCGTCACCAACGGCTGGGCCGGTGTCATCGTCAACGGTGCGGTTCGCGATTCCGCGATCTTGCGCACCCTCGAGATCGGCGTCAAGGCATTGGGAACCAACCCGCGCAAGAGCACACAAACCGGGTCGGGCGAGAAGAACGTCCCGGTCAGCTTCGGCGGCGTCACGTTCAATCCGGGCGAGATCGTCTACAGCGACCACGACGGAGTCGTCGCGGTCTAGCGCTTTCCGGTGTCAGGCGGTTCGACCTGCGCGAACATTCGCTCTACTAGGCGGACCAGTGCCGAGAACGTTGGTTCTCTCGGTGAGGGGAAGGCGATGACGAATACGGAACACGGGCGAGACGACGTGATCAGAGCAGCGGATACGCTGTTCTACGCCCGCGGAATACAGGCCGTCGGAATGGACGAACTGCGGACAGCGGCGGGCATCTCCCTCAAACGCATGTATTCACTGTTCCCGTCGAAGACTGCCATCGTGGCCGAGGTTCTTCGCGGTCGCACGAGCCGATGGAACGACCGAATCGAAATCGAAGCCGCCGCTCACGAGTCACCACGAGACAAGCTGCTGTCGATCTTCGACTTTCTCGATCACTGGTTTCGCGAGGACAATTTCCGCGGGTGCGCCTTCATCAACTCGTTCGGCGAGCTCGGGGCCACCATGCCCGAGGTCGCCGACGCCGCACATCAGCACAAGAAGAACTTCATCGAGTACGTCACCGCACTGGCAGTCGACGCCGGATGCGCTCCGCCCGTCGGACTGCAGATCGCCCTGCTCGCCGAAGGGGCACAAACCACAGCGGCCATCACCGAACTAGCCGAGACTGCGGCTGCGGCAAAGGCAGCGGCAACGGTTCTGATAGATGCGAGCGTGGGACGGCCCGACACGCGTGCATCGACGGCGTAAGCGCCCTCCGGCGGCGCACCTGACTGTTCAGGATCGTTCTCCATCGGCGGTGTCCCGCGCCTTCGGCCCACTTCTGAACAATCCGGTGCGTTCTCTCACCGATATTCACTGACATTTGACACTGAAATCCTCGACCGGAGGCTAATAGCGTCGAGGACATGAGCACGCTACGAATCCTCGCCGCCCTCACCGTCTCGACATCCCTGCTGGTCAGTGGATGCACGTCGTCAGACGAGCCCTCAGCCGGTCAGGCGGCCACCACGACGACGTCGAGTGGGAACATCAGAACCGACGACGTGCAGGCTGCCCTGGACGCGCTGGTCGACGCCGGATCCGTGGCCGCTGTTGCACAGGTTCGCGACGGCGAGGCGTCGTGGTCGGGGGCGGCCGGTCTGGTCGAGCGCGGCGGCACCGAACCCGCGTCCGCCGATGCTCCGGTCCGGATCGCGAGCGTCACCAAACCGATGGTCGCAGCGGCCGTGTTGCAACTCGTCGACGAAGGCAAGCTGCAACTCGATCAGCCGGTCGAGGAGTTGCTCCCCGGTCTGCTGCCGAAACCGGTCACGGTCCGTCAGCTGCTCGATCACACCAGCGGACTGCCCGACTACCTCAACGGATTCGACAGTGCCGCTGCCATATCGGCCAGATCGAGTGACATCGTCACCGATGACGAGCTGATCGCCGACGCTCTGTCGCTGCCGTGGACCACCGAGCCGGGATCCGAATTCGTCTACTCCAACACCAATTACGTCGTACTCGGTCGCATCGTCGCCGATCTGGACGGCACCACCATCGGACAGTCGTTGCAGGACAGGATCTTCGATCCGTTGGCAATGACCGCCACCACTTATCCCACCGACGCCGCGATCGCCGACGATGCCCTGCACGGCTACGTTCTGGAGAACGGGTCGTACACCGATGTCACCGACTACGATGCGAGCATCTGGTCCTCGGGCGCAGCAGTGGTGTCCACCGTCGGCGACCTGAACACGTTCTTCCGCGGACTGTTCGACGGCACGCTGATCCCGGCGAACCTCGTTCAGGAGATGCAGGTCGTCTCGCCCATGTGACATTGACCCACTAAAAGGCCACTAGATGTCACATTGACTGCAGCGAAATGGGCTGACTGGTGGCACCGACGCCGAACTCGTCGCGCACCACCGACTCCGAACACCCGGTGCGCCGAACTGGCGATCGTCTCGTGGATCCATCGACACGCTGCGTCGCCAGGTGACCGATACGTCGAACTACTGATCTGAGCGTCCACTATTTCCCTGCAGCGACGGCATTCCGTTCCTCGGGCCAAATCGTGGACATCGACCGCAGTCGACTGGTGAAGCGCAGACGCCCGCGAGCACGCCCCGCGAGATCACCCTGCCCGTTCACTGCCTCCCCAAGTCCACTCGATGTGACATTGACCCCCGAAAAGGCCACCAGATGTCACATTGAGTACCGACAAACGGGAACAATGGTGAGGGGAACACGGAAACGACTGTCGACTTTGGGAGCAGCAATGACCGCGCTGGATGCGATACGCCGACGGTGGCCGAAGACGATGCCTCTGCAGCCGTTGCTGTCGGAGTCGTGGGCGAAGCAGGAGCCCACCTGGAAGGGTGCGAATCCCCAGGTCATCGAGTCTGCGCTGAAGCGTGCGAAGACGCGGACGTCGGGCAATTGGTTCGTGTTCGCCGCCAGTCGCGATGTGAAGGCCGACAAGCCGTTCGGCCGTTATGTGGGCACCACCGAACTCGTGGCGTGGCGCGACTCGTCGGGCAAGGTGCACATCGGCCCGGGTGCGTGCCCGCATCTCGGCGCTGCGTTGGACACCGCGAAGATCGAGTGCGATGCATTGGTCTGTCGCTGGCATGGATTGGCTCTCGGGCCGAAGGGCAAGGCTGGTTGGCGTCCGGTTCCCGCGTTCGACGACGGGGTTCTGGTGTGGGTTCGGCTCGATGAGCTCGGCGGTGAGGAGCCGACGCCCGTGCCGGTGGTCCCGATCCGACCGCCTGCGTCGACTGCCATCGCCGGTGTGGTCACTCTCGTCGGGAAGTGCGAGCCCGATGACATCATCGCCAACCGGCTCGATCCCTGGCACGGTGCGTGGTTTCATCCGTATTCGTTCGCGAGATTGAAGGTGGTCAGCGCGCCGACCGAGATCGATGTAGCGGAGGAAGACGATCGTTTTCTCGTCGACGTGACCTTCCGCGTCAGCCGAGGAGTCGGGGTGCCGGTACGGGCCGAGTTCGTCTGCCCCGGTCCGCGCACCATCGTGATGCGCATTCTCGACGGCGAAGGGGTTGGCAGCGTCGTGGAGACGCATGCGACTCCGCTTTCTCCGGCGTCCGACGGAACCCCGCGCACCGCGGTCATCGAGGCGACGATCGCAGCCTCGGATCGCACTGGGTTCCAGATGGCGCGCAAGGTGTCCGGACTGTTGCGTCCGGCGATGAACTTCACCGCCGCCCGCTTGTGGAAGGACGATCTCGAGTACGCCGAACGCCGTTACGAACTGCGTTCGACGGGGCGGGCCTAAGTGCAGCTCTACCACGTTTGCTTCGCCGTGCGCGATCTCTCTGCGGCAATGTCGGACCTATCGGCGACGACCGGTGCACGTTGGCGAGCGCCCCGTACAGGCACGCTGGGCGAGTGGACGTATCGCATCGTGTTCTCCATCGCAGCTCCACATTTCGAGTTGATCGAGGGACCATCAGGAAGTCCATGGGACTGCACGAAGGGCCCGCGATTCCACCACCTCGGGTTCTGGTCCGACGACATGGACTTGGACCGGACGGCCCTGGACGGCGTCGGAAAAACGTTGTTCGACGCCTGCCCACTGGGCCGGCCGTTCAGCTATCACCGGATCGACACCATCGGAGCGGACATCGAACTGGTGGACCGCTTAGCCGAACCGGGCTTCCGCACTACGTGGGATCTCTGACCACCTGAGCCTCGACGAACTCGGCGAGTTGCCCGATGACGGTTCCCCAACCGTCGTAGAAACCCAACTCCTCGTGCATCTTTCGGTCTTCGACGTTGCGGTGCATCACGTGGGCGCGGTAGTCCGTTCCGTCGGGGTGGTCGGTGAACGTGATCACCGCGGTCATGAACAACTGCGGCGCGTGTCGCCATCCCTCGACCAGCGAGTTCGTGAAGACGATGCGTTCACCATCGTCGACGGCAAGGAAGCAACCGTCGATGTGGGGCTCGTACTGGCCGTCTGATTCGCTGATCAGTGTGCGGAATGCGCCGCCGGGTTTCGGATCCCAGGCGTCGACGCGGCACAGCGCTGGTGCCGGAATCCACCACTTCTCGAATTTGGACGGGTCTGTCCATGCGTCCCATACGGCGGCGCGCGGAGCCCTGATGACGCGGGAGATGGTCAGGTCCCGGTCAGGATCGATGGCTGTCATTGCGCTGCGATCGGTGCGGGATTCCCAGAGGGCCCGCTGCTCCTGCAGCCAGTGGCCTGCCGTATCCAGGTTGGCTCGTTCGATCGTGCATGCGCGCACTCGGCCGACCTTACGCGTGCTTGTCCATCCACGTCGTTCGAGCAGTCGGATGTGCTTCATGAACGACGGCAACGTCATGTCGAACGGTTCGGCGAGCTCTCCCACAGTGGCCGGTCCCGACCCGAGCCGACCGAGAATGGCGCGTCGCGTCGGATCGGCCAATGCCTGGAACACGTCGAGGACCGACCGGACCGCACTATGTACCGTCGGCGAGATCCTTGAAGTACCGAGCAACGGGCCATCGCTGAAAACCGTTCGCCTCGTATGCTGCTCGCGCTGGCGAGTGACCTGGATCATCACCGGTCTCGACCATGATCATCCGAAGTCCGGCCGCCCTCATCCTCTCGAACGATCGCTTCATGAGCGCTCGTCCGACACCGGCTCGCTGCCAGGCCGGATCTACGACGAGTACATACACCTCACCCATGTTGTCGTCGGGGTGCAGTCGGGTGCAGACCCAGCCGATCGGCTGGTCACCGCGCAGAGCGACGTCCACGTTCTCGGGCTCGTCGTCGAGGACGGCCGCGAGATCTTCGTATTGTCGAGTCCGCCAACCCGCCGGATAGAAACAGTCGTACACGAACGGAGGGACAGCCTGTTGCACGAGAGGGAACACCGGTTCCCACGCGCGAAGCGACAGCGCGAGCACCTCGGCTCGGTAGTACTCGACGTACGGCACGATGGTCGTCACGTACGCGAGTGTAAGCGGCGACGTAGCCGGCTTCCTGCCATTTTCAGCTCGACGGGGCCGCGAGCTCGACCCCACTGCGCCGCAGCACTATTGGAGCTGAAAATTTCCTGAAAAATTGCCGAAAGACACTTGGCACTCGGCGCAGGAGAGTGCTAATTTTTGTTCTGCACAGTTCGAGGAGCGACTCACCACAGGGGTGAGCGCATCTGGGTACAGGAGGTGGTTGCTGTGCTTCGTTTCGATCCGTTCCGTGACGTCGATTCACTTGCCTCGGCGATGTTGGGTGTCTCTTCCGGTTCGGACCGCGCTCCACGATTCATGCCGATGGATCTGTACAAGGTCGACGATCACTACGTACTCAGCGCAGATCTGCCAGGCATCGATCCGGGATCAATCGACGTCGACGTCGATCGCGGCACCTTGACGCTCACCGCCCATCGCTCGGTACCGGAAAGTTCGGGCGTGCAGTGGATTTCCTCGGAGCGTTTCGCCGGAACCTATCGCCGCCAGGTCTCACTCGGTGACGGTGTCGACACCGAGCGTATCGCAGCGTCGTACGACAACGGCGTTCTGTCGGTGACGATTCCGCTCGCGGAGCGCGCGAAACCACGAAAGATCGACATCGCTCGCTCCGAGTCGCCCAGCGAGCAGAAGTCCATCGAACCCGAGCCGGCCTGACGGAACCGACCATGACAGGGCAGTGGGGTTGATGCGCAATGGAATCCGATGCGGTGGTGTGGACGGAGTCGACGGACCGTGAGCAGTGGTGGCGCACGGTTGTAGGCGTCGAGACGAGCATGAGCGAATGCTCCGCGGCGGATGTGCTGGACCAGTGTCGAGTCGAGCCCGTCGACGACGATCTCTACCCGCACACACCGCACGCAGCCTGACGAGATGGGCCGGCACCGAGCACTCGGTGCCGGCCCACGTTCTCGAAGTCTCTACAGCGACAACGAATAGAACGTGCTCGACGGATCCCGCACGTAGTCAGCGAACGGCGGGCACTCGACGAATCCGTGCCGCACGTACAGGCGACGGGCAGCTGCGAAGTAGTCCTGCGTTCCTGTTTCGAGGCTCAGTCGCGCGTACCCGCGTCGACGCGCATCGTCGAGAACGTGGACGAGCATGCTCGACGCCACCCCGCGGCCCCGCGACATCGCCGAGGTACGCATCGATTTCAGCTCCCCGTGATCGGCCGAAAGCTGCTTCAGGGCAGCAATTCCCAGCAACACGTGTGCATCCCAGGCGGTCCATACGGTGACATCTGATCCGCGCAAGTCGGATAGATCGAGGGCGTGCACGCTCTCGGCAGGCGAGGTGGCGTGCATGTCCGACAGATGCTCGGCGAGCAGGGCGTGTACTGCTGGCCGGGTGAGACCATCGACCTCGATCTTCACCTGTTCAGCAGCTTCTCGATGGCGTCGAACATCGTGAATCGTCCGCTTGTCGGCACTGTTTCGATGTCGTGGCCGGAGACGCCCCAGCTCGACAGCAGCGTGTTCGCAGCGTGTAATCCGGTGGTGGCCGCGCGTTCCATCAGAGCCACGGGTAGGTCGATCCGGATTCCGTCGCCCGCGAGTACCAGCCCCGGCTCCGGTGTGCGGACCGTCGGCCGCTCGGCGAACGCTCCGAGGCCGAACATGGGGCAGTCGTCGCGCCACTCGGATCGCTCGGCGATCACCTCTGCGGCGGCAGTTTCCGGGTAGATCTGGTGCATCCGGTCCATCAGCTGCGCGCGGGTGATCTCCTCTGATTCCTCTGCGGCGTATGCGTGCAGTTCGACGACGGAGCCGCCGGTATGCGCAGCCCACTGCGCCGCCTCGTCCTCGAATCGTTCGAGCACGCTGATGTTGTCGATCGGCGGCATTCCGCCGGTGCCGATGAAGGCGGGGCGCTCTGCGTTGACGGGCTTGCTCAGCCACACTCGGTGTACCAGGAACGGTGGCGTGTTCTGCAGCGTCGCAACCTGTTCACGCCACGTGGACGATCCCAGCTCGGGTGACTGCTCGAGCACGGTCTGTAATCCGGCGATGTCGGTGGCGAGGACCACCGCGTCGGCGTCGATGATTCTGCCCGCGTCGACGCGGAACCTTCGCAGCCCGCCGCGGCTGATCTCGCCGCACCGAGTGGAGGTTCTGATGTCGACTCCGAGTCCGGTGAGGTACTCCCCCAGCGGGTTCCACAGAGCTTGGGGGTAGGGGTCACGTGGTACGTCGAAGATCAGGCCCTCGGAGGAGCCGAGGAAGTAGATGTGGAACATCATCGCCAGCTCCGCGGCAGACATCTCCTCGGGATCTGCGAAGAAGCTACGCGAGAACACCCCGAATGCCAGGTGCCGAGCGGCATCGGGAAAGTTGATGTTACGCAGAAACTCTGCAGCCGGGGTGGTATCGAGCTGCTCGAACGTCTTGGGCACGCTCACCGTCATCAACGGTAGGGCGGCGACACCGTTGAGCTTCGTGAGATCCTTCCACCGGAACGTCGGGCTGCGCTTGACGAAGGCGAAGGCGTTCAGCGGCGGTGTATCGGGCAGCCCCTTGAATCCGTCGATCCTGCCGCTACCGTCGATCAGCGGGTAGTCGTCGACCGGACGCAACCTGACCAGCCCGGGGTCGGTGCGACGCAGCAGGTTTCGCAGATTGTAGTACTGCCGAAAGAATGCGTGGAATCCACGGCTCATCGTCGCGGTCGATCCGTCGTCGAGCGTCGTATCCCACCCGCCGACGCGGCCGCCGAGGTAGCTCTCCCGTTCGATCAGGTGCACCTTCACACCACGCTCGGCCAGCGCGGTCGCAGCGCTCAGACCTGCGATACCGCCCCCTACCACCACCACGTGCGGTATGTCCGCCAACTGACGCGCGTCGGAATATCCCTGTGGCGCAGCATGAGTGACCTTCTTGGAATCGGTCAACGCTTTTCCTCCGCGGGACGAGAGCCGAGGAAGGTGTGTACCACACCGTTCTGCCATCCGGTCATCGTTTCTCTGGCGACGCCGGTGTAGCCTGCGCGTTGCATACGTCGCATGAACGCCGACGCGCCGTCGAAGGTGACGACGCTCCGCCACAGGTGCCGGTACAGGGTCGCGTCGCGGGTGGCGAGCCAGCCCAACGGGATGATGATTCCCCAGCTCACCACGTTCCAGGAGATCCTCGCTCGCAGCGAATCGTGTACCGAGTACTCGTGAAAGGCGATGGTCGATCCCGGACGCAGCAGCGCCAGTAGCGATTTCAACTCGGTGTCGGGCTCGTCGACGTTCCTGATCAGGTACGCGGCCAGAATCGCGTCGAACGGTCCGTCGACGCCGTTGATCGCCAGATCCTCGACGCGCGAATGCACGAACGTCACATTCGGCGGCCAGTCCTTGCCACGAGCTACCTCGAGCATTTCGGCGGACGCGTCGGCGGCGACGATCTCCGCGTGCGGAGCTGCTTCGAGCAGAGCGGCAGTGGATGCACCAGTACCGCAACCGATATCGAGTAGGCGAAGACCCGCTCCGAGATCGGGGATCCGCAGCCGCTGAGCCGACTTGATCAAGTGTTCGTGATAGCCGGGGTTGGCTCCGACGAGTCGGTCGTAAGCCTTGGCACCGACGTCGAATGCTCCGGGAACTTCGTTGCGCGGCAGTCCGCGCTTGCCGACCTTCACAGTGCCTCTTCCTTGCTCACGCGAGCCGAGGGCCCACCCTGCACCGACACGACGTCACCGTGCTGCAATTGCCGTCCACGCCGCACGTCCACGTCCCCGTTGACGCTCACCAAACCGTCGGCGATGACACCCTTGGCCTCGGCACCGGATTCGATGAGGTTGGCGAGTTTGAGGAATTGGCCCAGCCTGATCGATTCGTCGCGGATGGGGACATCATGTGCGTCGGACATGTCTCCATCCTGTACTAGCGAGCCGCTTGCTGCTACCAACGAGTCACATCGCGGAACGGAACCTGCGCAGTCGAAGGCTGTTGCTCACCACGAACACCGAGGACAGCGCCATCGCCGCACCCGCGAGCATGGGGTTGAGCAGGCCGGCAGCGGCGAGTGGGATCGCCGCGACGTTGTATGCGAAGGCCCAGAAGAGGTTGCCTTTGATGGTGCTCAGGGTGCGCCGCGAGAGCCGGATGGCATCGACGACTGCTCGCAGGTCGCCGCGCACCAGCGTGAGATCGCCTGCCTCGATCGCCACATCGGTGCCGGTGCCCATCGAGAGCCCGAGATCGGCCGTGGCCAGCGCCGCCGCGTCGTTGATGCCGTCGCCGACCATCGCCACGACCTTGCCCGAGGCCTGCAACTCTCGGACGGCGTCGACCTTTCCCGAAGGCAACACGCCTGCGATGACCTGTTCTATCCCCACCTCGTCGGCAATCGCTCGGGCAGCTGCCTCGTTGTCACCGGTGAGCATCACCGGCGTCAGGCCGAGAGCGCGCAATTCGGCGACGGCCTGCTTCGAGGTCGGCTTCACGGCATCGGAGACCACCAGCACGCCGCGGGCCTTGCCGTCCCACCCGAGTGCGACGGCGGTGCGTCCCTGACGTTCGGCCGCGTCGAACGCGTCGGCGAGTTCGACAGGCAGGGGCATCGACCGATCTGCCAGCAATGAGCGACGGCCGATGACCGCCGCCCGGCCGTCCACGACGCCCTGTACGCCGAGACCGTCGAGGCTGGTGAAGTCCTCGACCGCCTTCGAGGGGGTCGACGCGGCGATGGCCCGCGCGATCGGATGCTCCGAGCCGGACTCGAGGGCAGCCGCGACCGCGCGGACGGTGTCCTCGTGCTCACCGTCCGCCACCCGCACCGAGTGCAGAGTCATCTGGCCCGTGGTGACGGTTCCGGTCTTGTCCAGCACGACGGTATCGACCTGGCGGGTGGATTCGAGAATCTCCGGGCCCTTGATCAGAATCCCGAGTTGCGCTGCCCGTCCGGTCCCGACCATCAGCGCGGTTGGAGTGGCCAATCCGAGCGCGCAGGGGCAGGCAATGATGAGTACCGCGACTGCAGCAGTGAACGCGGCGGCTCCGGAATTGCCTGTCAGGAGCCAGAATCCGAGTGTCGCGATGGATATTGCGATGACGATCGGTACGAAGATTCCGGAGATGCGATCAGCCAGGCGTTGTGCCTGCGCCTTGCCTGTCTGCGCGTCCTCCACTGCTTTCGCCATCTGCGCGAGCTGGGTGTCTGCACCGACTCTGCTCGCCCGCACCGTGATTCGGCCACCGACGTTCATGGTGGCACCGACCACCGCGTCGCCGACGCCGACTTCCTCCGGTACCGATTCGCCGGTGAGCATCGATCGGTCGACGGCAGTGGACCCGTTCTCGACGGTGCCGTCGGTGGCGATCTTCTCGCCGGGTCGAACGACGAAGAGGTCGCCGACGGCCAGCTGTTCCACTGGGATCTGCTGTTCCCGTCCATCTTTCAGTAGCGCGACGGTTTTGGCACCGAGGTCCATCAGGGCGCGCAACGCTGCTCCGGCTTGCCGTTTGGATCGGCTCTCGAACCAGCGGCCGGCAAGGATGAAGGTGGTGACCCCTGCCGCGGCCTCGAGGTAGATGTTGTCGGCACCGTCGCTCCGCTCGATCGTGAACTCGAACGGATGCGTCATCCCGGGCATCCCGGCGTGTCCGAAGAACAGTGCGTACAGCGACCATCCCAGCGCTGCGAGGGTTCCCATGCTGACGAGGGTGTCCATGGTTGCGGTGCCGTGCCGCAGGTTGGTCCAGGCGGCTCGGTGGAAGGGTAGGGCTCCCCATACGACGACGGGAGCAGCCAGTGTGAGTGAGAGCCATTGCCAGTTGGTGAACTGCAGGGCGGGGATCATGGCCATCGCGATCACCGGGATGCTGAGCACTGCCGAGACGACCAGTCGCTGCTTCAGCGGATCGGTGGTCTGCTCTGCCTCGGCGGGCTCGACGGCGGGCAACGATGCTGTGTATCCGGCGGCTTCGACGGCCGCGATCAAATCCTCCGTGGCCACCCCGGCACTGGTGACGCGGGCCTTCTCGGTGGCGTAGTTGACCGTCGCCGAGACTCCGTCGAGCTTGTTGAGTTTGCGTTCGATGCGGTTGGCGCACGACGCGCATGTCATTCCGCCCAGAATCAGTTCGGTGTCCTGGCTCGCGTTCCGTCCCTGCTTCATTCCCTTACCCTACCCCCCCAGGGTATCTACGTGCCAGTTCCGAAAGCAGGCCGGTTCTCCCACAGCAGACGGATACGCCGAACGGGTCACGCCGAAGGGCCGTCGAATCCCATCAATGTGATTCACGGTGGAAATGTCGTGCGCACCAGGCCGAATCCTGTGCTGTGTAACGCGAACGATCCCGCCGACGAAATGCCGGGTAACCCACTGGCAACTGCAGTCGGGAAAATCGGTGTCGGGCCGTGAGCGATGGGGATCTGAAACATGGACTTTGGCAAGTCGAAGCGAGCGCGCGTCGCGTTGAGCGCCTTCGCGATCGGAGCACTCGGTGCCGGAGTGGTCGTGGCCGCACCGTGGTCGACATCGACAACCAGCACCGAAGCGTCCATCGAACTGGTGTCGACGGCGACGTGCTACGACATGGTCAGCATCGCGATCGGCGGACGCGGCGATACCCCACGCGAGGGCGTCAAGTGGCTCACCACCCCTGACGGCGAGCGCCTGCCCGCCGCGATGTCCGGTGACTACTCCAGCGACTGGATCGACCAGGCCGTGCGTGCACCAAACAACGGCAATGTGGTCCCCGACTCCTACGCCGCCGTGTACGTCGAGTACCCGGCCGATCTCGCGAGCTACGAGAACGCCGTGCAGACCGGTGTCACCAACTCCCAGACCATCATGAAGTCGATCTCGTCGTCCTGCCCCAACACTCGCTTCGCCATCGTCGGCTACAGCGAAGGCGCAGACGTTGCCCGCCGCACCGCCATGGAGGTCGGCAACCAGGTTGCCGATGGCGACGGCAAGTACGGCATCGTCGATCCCTCACAGGTGGTCGGCGTCGTGATCTTCGCCGACGCGGGCCGCGTCGCAGGAGAGGGACCGTTCCCGGGAGCCGAGAACCCGTTCAGCAACCCGGACGGTTTCGACACCAAATACCAGAACGGCAACACCCCGATTCCCGGCCAGGGCGCACTGCCCGGCACCTCCGGTGGATTCGGATCGCTCGACGGCCGCGTGGCGTCCTTCTGCTCCGACGGAGACCTCACCTGCGCACTACCCGAGAACACGTCACTGATTCATCTGGCCGCCAATGTCGGTCGCCAGGTCAATGCCGACGCGCTGCAGAACGAGCAGCTGACACCGGCCACCGGAGCCGATCTGGCACTGGCACTGGGTCGCATCGCCGTCAATGCCTTCAACGACATCGCCTCGCAGCCCAATTGGATGCAGAGCGACGAGACGTTCCTCGACGTGCTGATCAAGGTGTCGGAGCCCGGCTACAAGCCCGGTGCAGCGACCACACCAGTCGCCGCGAAGGTCGACGGCGAACAGGAACCCATCGAGGCCGGTCAGATGGTCGACCTGGTGTACCTGCCGCAGAAGATCTTCCGCGAGATCACCGGATTCATCGCCTCCAACCAGAACACCGTTCCGGTGATCATGAACGATCCGTACGGCCTCACGCTCGGCCCGGGATCGGGACATCACTTCGACTACTGGCGTGACGCCGACGCAGCCAACGGCAAGCCGCTGACCTCGGTGCAGTACGCCGCAGCGTGGCTGACGCAGCTGGCCGAGCAGGCCAACAAGGGCGAGCCGGTCAAGTCCAAGGAGGTTCAGGAGAAGGCAGGACGTGCCGCTGTCGAGGCCATCACGGCACCGGTGACCACCTCGGCGACGGCAACCCCGACGCCGACGCCGACGACGACCGCACCTGCCACCACCAGCCCGGTCACGACAACCGCAGTCCCGGCCACGACGCCTCCCGCTGTCGAGACACCGGCACCCGCCACCGTCACGACGACCCCCGAGTGCACCGTCCCCGTCGAGGGTGAGACCCCCGCCGAGGGAGCACCGCCGGTCTGCGTCACCCCGACCGAAACGGCTGCCGCGTCGGCAACCGAGACAGTCGTTCCAACGACCACCGAGGTTGTGCCTGCGCCGTAGTCCAGTGCAGAACGCTCACGAGCCCGTCCACCGCAGTCATCGGGTGGGCGGGCTCGCGTGGTTTCGCATCGATTGTGCGACAGTAGAATTCAGTGACCAGCCGAGTCTGTCAGCCAACGGGGCAAGACCGAGGTAGTGCTACTCGACGCAGAGAACTACCAGTAGTGCTCTCGCACCCGAGTCGAGGTCGATCAGAGACGCAGTCATGTGTATCGGCTCGTACTTGTTGTCGAGGGTCAAGAAACGTGCAGTCAGTTCTACTGTCTTTGCGGGGCCGGCACCGATCAAGGATTGGGCGGCTGCCAATGCTGCCGGCATGTCCTGTGGGTGCAGCACCGGTTTCTGCGCGGTGTTGCCTGCCATCCAGGCAATGCGTGGGGCTGGTGGACCATGCCAGTACAACAAATTCAGCGATACCGGATCTGCTATCGCGCGGTACTGCAACTGCGGCGTCAGGGCGTCGGCGATCCGATCGCCGAGGTTGGTCGATGGTTCTGGAACGGATTGTGGCCTACCGAAGTCGACGGAGAGACCACGAACGAAGCGGGCAGCGCAATCGTGCTGAGTTCCGGACTTCATCATGCGGGCAACAAAATGCACCTTGTGGTCATCGTCGGGGCGATGCTCTACGACGGTCTGACGGTGAACCGAACCGTCCAACTTGCTCGCCAACAGGGCCAGAGCTTTCGTTGTCATCTGCTCCAAATCCACCTGACGCATCGCGTCGGCGATCGGCCGCCGTACCGGTACGCCGATATCTGCCCAGTGCCAATCAACACCGACTGCTTCGCTGCGCACGGCGCTGCCGTCGTCCAGGTCCCACAGGAACGCCCACGTCGGAGGGTGGGCAGGCGGTGGTGTCGACGGTTCATGAGTGCAGACCCAGACGCCGTGCACGAGGGTGTGAACGCGTTCCACCACCGGCACTGCGGATATCTGTCGAGATCGAGCAGTCTGCACCGTGGTTGCTGTCTTGGTGCGACACGAACGAAGCACCGTTGCCAGAATTTCGTCGTGGTTACGGCGGACAACCGATCGCCAGGACACGCCTTGCTTGACTCTGTTGCCGACCATCACTACTCCGGGATGGCGACGGTCAAGGACGTCCAGAAGCAACCAACCGTTGTTGTCTGTCACCACCGAACCGTCCCACACCCGACGGTGCGATGGGGATCGGCCCGCAGTCGAGCCTGCTAAGACGCGAATGTAGGCACAGTGCGAATCCGTCCGACCGACGGTCGTGGTTCAGGCCGTCCCGCGTAGCTTCCCCCGGACCACGATGCCCACGATCGACAGCGCCACAGCCACGAACACCACCATCGACGGACCGCCACGGTCGAGACCAGTCAGTGTCGGAAGCGGCGCGAGCAGCGCCAGCGCCAGCGGCGGCAAGGTGAGTGCGCCGACGCCTCCGCCGAACCAGTACCCCTTGACTCGCTCCCAATCGGAACGACTCTTGACCCGGTCCTCCAGATGCACCATGGCAATCGCCAGTGGTACCGCCGCGATCAGCCACATCAGCGGGGACAGCGGCAGTCCTGCCCTGCCCAGCACCGCGTCGGTGATGAGTGTCGCACCGAAATACGAAGGTACGAACATTGCGACGGCGACGAAGAACCCCAAGGTCACATCGGAGACGTCGTCGGGCAGATCTGTGTTCTCGCCATGATCGGACATCAGATGCACGCCGAGGCCGAGCTGCCCACACCGGACAAGCCGATGAGGAGATCGGCGACCTCCTCGGAAGCGTTGGCCGGGAACGAACCGTTGCGGACGACGGCCGGGGCCTGTGTACCAGACGGAGCGGCGTTCGCGATCATCGGCGACAGTCCGGCCGCGCCGATTCCGATTTCTGCGGTGACGAGCGCCGAGGCGGCGCGGACGCGACCGGTGATGAAGGCGTGAGAAAGAGTGCGAGAAGACATGGGTATCCCTGTAGGTGAGTTGTCGGAGTCGAAACCTCGCCCACCGCTCCACATGTTGGGGCGGCAATTCCTTCGGCCAACATGGCCGGGAGAAGGTGCTCCCGACGTGTACAGGGATGCGCCCTCAGCTCGCGCGATATGCGCTACGCGAAGAAGTTACCAGAAATCGACCCGCCGAAAAGGGGCTTCCTGGCTATCTGCGCCGCAGCAGAGCGCAGGCACCCGTCACCACCACAACGACAACGAGCCCGGCCACCGACAACACCAGGTGGTCGGGCTCGGTCGTGCGCGCGGCGACAGCAACGTCCGAAGACAGTGACGGTACGTAGCTCGCGGCGAACACCGTCACCGGCAGTGCCATGGTGAACAGAGCGGGCAGTGACAGTGCCAGAGATCCCGGTGCGGTCGAGAGTGCGGACACCAGCACGTACGCGGTGACGAGCGGCAGCACGAACTGCGCACTCTCGGGCAGATCGAACTGACTCTCGAGCACTTGGGCCACGGCGACGACGAACAGTCCGCCCAGCCCGACGTACAGCTGCGGCCACCGGTAGCCGATGCCTGCCCCGACGATCAGCAGGCCCACACTCGCAGCCAGCTGCGCGCTGTCGCCGGCGGCAAAGCCGAACGACCCGAGGGCAGCCGCCGATCCCGCGAAGAGCGCCAGTAGCACGCGTCCATCCCGCCCCGGCAGAGCGAACGCCGCAATCAGGGCGAGAACCGTCATACCGGCGAATGCACCGAGCCACTCGCCGCTCCGAGGTTCGTGACCTGCAGCAATCCAACTCAGGACACCGGCCGCGATGGGCAGCGGAAGGCCGACGAGCAGGACTTTTCGGGGCTCGTGTGGCTGCAACACCTGGTTGCGGTGGGCCAGGAACAACGCGATCGCTGCAACCGATGCGATGATCACCATCGCTATCGCCCGCTGCGGACGGACATCGTCCTCGGCACCGACCACATCCCAGACGAACACCGGACCGTCGTTCGCCTGCAGTACCGCATCCAACGCACCACCGAGTAGTCCCGCACCGAGAACAGCGACACTCAACGACGCCTGCGCAGCGCGATGCTGTCCCGACAGCACAGCGGCCGAACCGAGCAGCGCCCCAGCGCCCACCGCGACGGCCCAGTCGCCCACCATGCCGGGCACCGTTCCCACGGTCTGAAACACGACCACGAGTACAGCGGCGATCGCCACGACGGTCACGGCCCGTGCGCTCGCGCGGGCCAGCGCGACCGCGGCCGCGCACGCGACCAGGGCAACGACGGTCAGCCCGTTGACAATTGCCCAGAACGATCCGAACTCGGCCGTCCTGCTCAACAGGGAGTAGGACGGCCGAATATCACTGACGGCATAGCCGACGGTGAGGCCGGCCAGGAGCATCGACAGAACTTTCATACTGTCGATCATGCCGTCAGCCGAACTTCACTCCCTGTGCCAGGGGCAGTTCGTTCGAGTAGTTGACGGTATTCGTGGCTCGGCGCATGTAGGCCTTCCAGGCGTCCGAACCGGATTCGCGTCCGCCGCCGGTTTCCTTCTCGCCGCCGAACGCACCGCCGATCTCGGCTCCGGAGGGTCCGATGTTGACGTTCGCGATGCCGCAGTCCGAGCCCAGGGTGGACAGGAAGCGCTCCGCCTCGCGCAGGTCGGTGGTGAAGATCGACGACGAAAGACCCTGCGGCACATCGTTGTGCAGTGCGATGGCCTCGTCGAGGGTTTCGTAGGTCAAGACGTAGAGAATCGGCGCAAAGGTCTCGTGCTTGACGATGTCGGACTGCGAGGGCATCGTCACGATCGCGGGCTGAACATAGAACGAGTACTCGTCCACCACGTTCACCCGCTCACCACCGACGACGACCGTTCCGCCGTCGGACACCGCGGTCTCGAGCGCCTTCTGATACCCCGCGAATGCGGTGGCGTCGATGAGCGGGCCCACCAAAGTGTCACTGGCCAAGGGCGATCCGATCGAGAGCGACTCGTACGCCGAAACCAGCTTGGCCACCAATTCGTCTGCGACCGAGGAATGCACGATGACCCGTCGCAGCGAGGTGCAGCGCTGACCGGCGGTGCCTGCTGCCGAGAACACCAGACCGCGCGTCGTCAGATCGAGATCCGCCGACGGCGTCACGATCGCTGCGTTGTTTCCGCCGAGCTCGAGCAGCACCCTGCCGAACCGTTCGGCAACACGCGGCGCCACCGCACGGCCCATCCTCGTCGAACCGGTGGCCGAGACGAGTGCGACCCGCGAATCGTCCACCAGCGCTTCGCCGGACGCGCGATCACCGATCACCAGCTGCGCGATCTTGGGGTCCACTCCGGCTGCAGCGGCGGCACGCTCGAACAGCGCCTGCACTCCGATGGCCGTGAGCGGAGTCTTCTCGGAAGGCTTCCAGATGACGGTGTCTCCGGCGACGAGCGCCAAGGCCGTATTCCAACTCCATACGGCAACAGGGAAATTGAAGGCCGTGATGACTCCGACGACACCGAGGGGATGCCACTGCTCCATCATCCGATGCCCTGGGCGCTCGGTGGCAATCGTGTTGCCGTACAGCTGACGCGAGAGCCCCACCGCGAAGTCGCAGATATCGATCATCTCCTGTACTTCGCCGAGCCCCTCCGAGACGATCTTCCCTGCCTCGATGGAGACCAGAGCGCCCAGATCCTCCTTGTGTACACGCAGTAGTTCCCCGAGTTCTCGGATCACCTGCCCCCTGGCCGGGGCAGGCACCTGCGACCACGACACGAACGCGGCATGCGCATCGGCGATGACACCGTCGACGTCGTCGGCCGAAGCACAGGTCAACGACGCCAGGTTCCCACCGGTGATGGGCGAGCGCGCGATGATCGCGTCCGGTCCGGCGGGCGCGTCGAGCGCGATCGTCGCACCCATCCGGTCGAGGATCGCGCGAGTGCGCACACTCAACTCGTCGTGGGTGATGGATGCAGACATGCGCGTACACCTTTCGTGAAGAGAACCGAACTGTCGGAGATCAGCCTACCGAGAAGCACCAGAACAGTATTATTTCCTGCTCTACCGACTTGCTTACGGAATTTTTATGGGTATCTTCGAGTTCATGACGCAAGTATTACAGCGCACAGGAGCACGCATCGATGCCTCCACCGTTCGCGAGGTGATCGGCAGCCACCTGCTGGCCGACGGGTTCGAGTTGGTCCTCGACCTCGACGCCTCGACCGGGTCCACCCTGGTCGACGCCAGGGACGGCACCCGCTACCTCGACCTGTTCACATTCTTCGCGTCCAATGCGCTCGGCATGAACCATCCCGCCCTGGTCGACGACTCGGAATTCCGGGCCGATCTGATGCAGGCGGCAATGAACAAGCCGAGCAACTCCGATATCTACACCGTCCCCATGGCCCGATTCGTCGACACGTTCGCCCGGGTCCTGGGCGACGATCGGCTCCCCCACCTGTTCTTCGTCGAGGGTGGCGCGCTGGCGGTGGAGAACGCTTTGAAGGTCGCATTCGACTGGAAGTCCCGATGGAACGAAAGGCGCGGCCTGGATCCATCGCTCGGCTCCCAAGTGATGCATTTCGAGCACGCGTTTCACGGGCGCTCCGGATACACGATGTCGCTCACCAACACCGACCCGAACAAGGTTGCGCGGTTCCCGAAGTTCGACTGGCCGCGAATCCCATCCCCGTTCATCAGGTCCGATGTGAACATGGACGAGCGAGAGGACGCGTCGTTGGCTGCGGCTCGGGCGGCGTTCGAGGCCAACCCGCACGACATCGCCTGCGCCATCATCGAACCCATCCAAGGCGAGGGTGGCGATCACCACTTCCGGCCCCGCTTCCTACAGAAGCTACGTGACCTCTGCCACGAGTTCGACGCCTTGTTCGTCATGGACGAGGTGCAGACCGGTGCCGGAATGACCGGTACCGCATGGGCTTTCCAGCAGCTCGACGTTGTACCGGACGTAGTCGCCTTCGGCAAGAAGGTTCAGGTCTGCGGCGTCATGGCAGGCGGTCGCGTCGACGACATCGACGACAACGTCTTCGCCGTCAGCTCTCGCATCAACTCGACGTGGGGTGGCAACCTGACCGACATGGTGCGATCGCGTCGAATCCTGGAAGTGGTCGAATCGGAGAAACTTATCGATCGGGCCGGAGAACTGGGTACGACACTGCTGACGATGCTGCAGGAGTTGGCAACTCGACACACCATGGTCTCCGAGGTACGCGGACGTGGCCTCATGTGCGCCTTCTCCCTGCCCGACGCCGCCACCCGCGACCGCGTGATCGAGATGTTGCGCACCGAGGAACACGTGCTCGCCCTCGGATGTGGCACAGCGGCAGTGCGATTCCGACCGGCTCTGACCATCACCGCGGCCGAACTGACCCAGGCTGTCGAGGCCATCGATCGGGTGTTGGGCAGGCTCTAGGGTTGTCAGGCTTGGCTTGACAAGCCGACCTCTCGGTGTCAGGCTTTTCCTGACATCAGGAGGTCGGTCGTGGATCCCATCACCCTCGCCACCGAGGCAAACATCGACACTGCAACACGGGCGGTCGTGACGGCAGCGGCCACCGAGGCCGGACGCATTGCCGACGAGATCATCGGCACCGGTCCCCTACCCGGAACACCGGAATGGGAGGCCGAACAGTCGACCGATATGCCGGCAAGACGGAGCCTCGCATGGCACCTGCTGAGCCTGCGCGTACAGCTGGCCGCAGGGTTGGACGGCATCGAAACCGTTGTGGTGCTGCGCGTTCAAGGTGCAACGTGGGCGACGATCGGCACAGCAGTGGGCATGTCGCGGCAGTCTGCGCACGAGCGGTGGGGCGCACGATCCACAGCGATACTCGACCCGGTCGGCGATGGGCTGCCCGCGATCGTCCCTGACGACAGCCGGGCCTGAACTACAGCAGCACCCGACTCGCATGTGCTGCCACCGCATCGGCCGCACGGTGGAGTGCGGGTGACGAGAGCGACCATTGCTGCCAATACAGCAGCACGTCCTCGATTCCGTTGTCGTCGAAGCAGGTCAACGGCTCCCGCGCCTGGAGATCCGGGATCATGCCCCAGCCGAAACCCAGATCGACGGCCCGCGCGTAGTCGGCGGACGCCGGGACGAGGTGCCGCGGCGGCTCGTGCGGTTCGATGCCGAAACGCTGTAGGTAGTTGTCTTGCAATCGATCATCGGCGTCGAAGACGACCACCGGGGCGCTGCGCAGTGCGTCGGCACTCGGACCTGCAGCGAACCAACGCGCAATGAAGTCCGGGGTGGCAGAAGGCCGGTACCGCATCGCACCGAGGCGTCGAACGGTACAGCCACGCACCGGGTCCTCGACCGATGTGATTGCGGCGGAGACGACCCCGTCGTGCAGCAGTTGCGCGGTACGGTCCTGATCTTGCCGATGCAGGTCGAAAGTCGTCGCCCCGGCAAGCCCGGCGAGTGCTGGCAACACCCAGGTAGCCAACGAATCTGCATTGACGGCAATCGAAATGGGAGCAGCCACACCGTCGTCGCTCAGCTCGGCCCGAGTCTGGTCGGTCAAGGTGTCGATCTGACGGGCCAGGCGCAGCACCGCGATGCCGGACTGGGTAGCCACCACCGGTTTGCTTCGCTGGACGAGTGTTCGGCCCAGCGACTGCTCGAGCGACTTGATCCGCTGGCTCACCGCTGACGGAGTCACATGCAGAGCGCGGGCCGCCGCCTCGAATGTGCCGCCGTCGACCACTGCCCTCAATGCTCTGAGCTGCTCGATCTCCATCAGATGAAGGTACGCTAATCGATACTGAAATACATTCGCTGGACCTAATCAGCACGCACTCCTAGCGTTATCGGCATGACCTCACTGGCCGCCGCGCAATCGACCCTCACCGGCTTGGGCGTCGGCCTGTCCCTCATCGTTGCCATCGGTGCGCAAAACGCATTCGTGCTGCGCAAGGGGCTGCAACGCACTCACGTGCTGCCGGTAGTGGCGGTCTGCGCCCTCTCCGACGCGGTGCTCATCACGGCCGGGATCGCGGGAATCGGCGTTCTCGTCGATCGGTTCCCCGTCGCCCTCGGTGTCGTGACCGTCCTCGGTGCCCTGTTCCTACTCGTCTACGGACTGATGGCGCTCAACCGCGCCCGAAATCCCGCCGCCCTGACCGCCGAGATGACCGGAGGCGGTTCGCTGATCGCCGCCATCGCCACGTGCCTTGCTCTGACCTGGCTCAATCCTCACGTCTACCTCGACACCGTCGTGTTCCTCGGCTCGATCGGCAACCGTCAGCCGGGCGAACTGCGGTGGTGGTTCGCGCTCGGTGCCGTGCTCGGCAGCGTCGTGTGGTTCGTTGCGCTCGGGTACGGATCGCGCCTGCTCAGCCCCCTGTTCGCGAGACCGTCGGCCTGGCGCATTCTCGACCTCGGCATCGGAGTGATGATGCTGACACTGGCGGCACTACTGGTGTTCGGCTGAAGGGCCGAGGACGTGGGCTTGATCGGCGGTACAACGAGTGATCTGATAGTCGCGACGACCGACCGCACGGTCTGACAACCCTGGAGGATTTCCCGTGCCGTACCTCGGCCTACTGATCATGCTGCTGTCGATCTTCTGCTTGATCGACGTCATCACCGCCGACGACTCCGGCATCCGCCACCTCCCGAAGATGGTGTGGTTGTTGCTCGTCATCGTTGTGCCGCTTGCAGGGTCCATCGCGTGGCTCGTCGTCGGACGACCCGAGGGTGGCGGAATCTGGGGTGGCAGCGGAGCGCCACGGACGGCGTCCGCCGATCCCCGACGCGATGCCGATCGCGGCCGGCCACTCCCTCCGACGCAGGAAACTGCCGAGGAGTACCTACGCCGTTGCCGCGAACGTGCCGAGGAACAGCGCCGCATCGCTCGTGAGCAGCGCAGTAGCGAATGAGACCGACCGCTCTCGATGCACGAAGAACGGGGACGCCGTGACCAAGCTGACGACATTTCCCGAACCCGACTCGGCGCTGTCCGATCCCGCCGAACTTTTTCGCGAGTACCTGCGCTTCTACCGGAGTGAGCTGGCTCGGCGAATCACCGCGCTCAGAGGCGATGACCTCACCGCCTCGTCCGTCCCCTCGGAGTGGACTCCGCTGCAGATGCTGACCCATCTGGTGCACATGGAGCAGCGCTGGTTCGCCTGGGGATTCCTCGGCAGGGCGGTGGACGCACCCTGGGGAGACCAGAAGGACGGGCGCTGGGACGTACCGGCCGACATCGATACCGAAAATCTGCTGGCGAGGCTCGAGGACGGTGTCCGACTCACCGAGGAGGTGCTTCGCTCGCATCGGATGGACGAATTGGCCACCTTGGGTGGACGATTCACCGAGGAGCAGCCGACGCTGATCTGGATCTGCTTCCACGTGCTTCAGGAATACGCACGCCACCTCGGCCACCTCGACGTTGCCGTCGAGCTGGCAGGCGGACCGACAGGGGAAGGACCGGCATGAGAATCAACATCACCAGCGTCTTCGTCGACGATCAGGACAAGGCACTGACCTTCTACACCGACATATTGGGATTCGTCGTCAAGCACGACATTCCGATGGGCGGGACGGACCGCTGGCTCACCGTCGTATCGCCACAGGAGGTCGACGGCACCGAACTGCTACTAGAGCCCAGCGGGCATCCCGCGACCGGCCCGTTCAAGAATGCGCTGTTCGCCGACGGCATTCCCTTCACTCAGTTCGCAGTCGACGACGTTGCAGCAGAACATGATCGGCTCAGCAGACTCGGCGTACGGTTCACCCAGCAACCGACCGAGATGGGTCCGGTGATCTCAGCGGTGTTCGACGACACCTGCGGCAATCTCATTCAGATCATCGCACCCGCGAGCTGATGCCTCAGCGGTTCGCGTACAGATCGACGGTGGTGCCGTCGGGGTCGTGTACGACGGCATAACGCTGCCCCCAGAACGCATCCCAGGGTTCGAGGTGCCCTGGGTACCCGGCCTCGGTCACGGCCGTCCACGTCGCGTCGACCCCGTCGGGCGTCCCGCAGTCGAAGGCCAGCGCTATGCGGTGACCACCGCTCGGCTCGGTCCACGACGGATCGAACGAGGTAATGGTCGACGGTAGGTCGAACAGCAGCCGCACTCCACCGAGGTCGACCTCCACATGCTGTTCGGCGTCCGCAGCCGCTGGGATATCGAGCCCCAGTAGGCGGTAGAAGGCCAGCGCCACAGCCATATCGGCGACGACGATTTCGATTCCTGCCAGGCGCGGTGTCACACGGAACACAGTAGACCGGTCAGCCCCAGTTCGCGGCATTCGTCAGGCAGAAGGGATGCCCAGCAGGATCCAGCAACACTCGCCAGGTCTCACCCGGCTGATCCTCGGGCAACGTTGCACCCAGGCGCACCGCTGCCGCCGCCGCAGCGTCGAGGTCCTCGACCGCCAGATCGAAGTGAAACTGCTTGCTGCCGTGGGAGTTCGGCCATGACGGTTGCTGATAGTCCGGCACACGACCGAAGCCGAGTGCACTACTGGGACCCTGCAGCATCGCGTAGTCCTTCTCCGCATGTACGACGCTCCAGCCCAACAACGACGACCAGAAGCTCGCGCTGGCCGCGGGGTCTGCGCAATCCAGTGTGACCATCTTCAGCGTGGCGACGGGGGTATCGGTCATGGTGTTCCTCCTCCTGAGTGGATGTCGGACCAGACTCCTACACTGACCCGCGTGCCGGATAGGAAAAACGCGACAGCCACCCAGGCCGGCGTTCTGCGACCCGAACAGCTGGCACAGCACGTCGACCTCCAACGACTGCCCTGCTCGCAGTCGTTGGACCCCTGGGTCGAGAACTACTGGCTACTGCGTTGGGATCTGCCGTCCGGGACCGTCCATCGCAGCTCGACGCTTCCGCACCCGGCCTGCACTCTGAGCGTCGAACACGGCTGGACCCGCGAAGGCGTCATCGATCCTGTGGTCGTGACGGGAGTGCTCACGCGCCGCTTCGACGTCGCGCTCGCCGAATCCGGGTGGGTGTTCGGCGTCAAGTTTCGGCCCGGCGGGTACGCGGCCCTCACCGGAACCGTCGCGAGAACGCTGCGAGACGTCCCGGCCGCACAGCCCACGGCTTTTCGCGCCGAGACCGTCGAAGCACTCGCCGAACTGGGCGGTCACCTCGACACCGACCACTGCCGAACCGTCGTCGACTCCGTTCTCGCGCCCTACGCCCGAGACGTAGATGCGGACTACGAGATCGTTCTCGACGTCATCTCCACGATGCTGCGGGATCGGACATTGATTCGCGTCGCCCAGGTCGAAGAGAGATGCGGCATCGGGACACGTCGGCTGCAGCGCCTGTTCGAGCACTACGTCGGCGCGACGCCGAAATGGGTTCTGGCCCGGTATCGGATCCACGATGCACTCAGTGAGCTCGACGCCGGCTACTCGGGTCCCCTGGCGGACCTCGCAGCACGCTACGGCTGGTTCGACCAGGCGCACTTCACCCGCGAGTTCACCGAACTGGTCGGTACACCACCCGGTTCGTATTCACGGTGAGTAACACCTTCGTCACGCATTGGGACTTTTGCCTGTTCGTTTGGCACAGTATCCCGCGGTGCTCATCAGCACCGGGCGGGGCACAGCAGCACAGAGGAAGAGTGGGCTCGGACGCATGATCAACATTCTCGTTGCCGGTGGTATCGCATTGGCGGTCTCGATTCTGTTGACGCCATTTCTCATCGCACTGTTCACCCGGCAGGGCTTCGGCCAGGAGATTCGCGTCGAAGGCCCGCAAAGTCACCAATCCAAACGAGGAACGCCGACGATGGGCGGAGTCGCCATCATCGTGGGCCTGTGGGCCGGCTACCTGGGCTCCCACCTCGTCGCGATGGGGGGCGACGGTCCGTCGGCGTCCGCGCTGCTGATCCTCGGCCTCGCCACTGCGCTCGGCGGCGTCGGATTTCTCGACGACTACATCAAGCTCCGCATGAAGCGGAACCTCGGCCTCAAAGCGACCGGAAAATACGTCGGACAGATCAGTGCAGCGGTGATCTTCGCGGTCCTGGCTCTGCAGTTTCGCAACGGAAACGGCATGACTCCGGGAAACACCGAACTCTCGCTCGTCCGGCAATCCACGTTCTTCACGATGGCCCCGATCGTATTCGTCCTGTTCTGCGTGTTCCTCGTCATCGCATGGTCCAACGCCGTCAACCTCACCGATGGACTCGACGGTTTGGCCGCCGGTTCGATGACCCTCGTCCTCGGTGCCTACACGGTGATGACGTTCTGGCAGTACCGGCAATCGTGCGCGACCAACGACATCGCCGGGTGCTACCAGGTACGCGATCCACTCGACCTCGCCGTGGTCTGCGCCGCAGCCGCGGGAGCCTGCATCGGATTCCTCTGGTGGAACGCAGCTCCGGCGAAGATCTTCATGGGCGACACCGGCTCCCTCGCACTCGGCGGCCTGCTCGCGGGACTGTCGATCGTGAGCAAGACCGAACTGATCGCCGTCGTCTTCGGCGCGCTCTTCGTCGCCGAGACTGCCTCCGTCGTCATCCAGGTCGCCTCGTTCAAGACCACCGGCAAACGGCCGTTCCGAATGGCCCCGATTCATCACCACTTCGAGTTGGCCGGCTGGGCAGAAACAACGGTCATCATCCGGCTATGGCTGTTCGCGGCCATCGCGTCGGCGCTGGGGCTCGGGTTGTTCTACAGCGAATTCCTCGCAGCCGTCGGCTGACCTCTACGCTTCGGAGATGACCGACGAACTGTCCCCGGTGGCCAAAGTCGACGCTCTCGCCGCCGAACTGGAACAACTCGATGCTCGACGCGTCGCCATCGGAGTCGAGCTGGTCAACCTGCAATTCGGTCTCGACGGAGACGCAAAAATCCGCGCGACCGAGGTGTTCCACAGCGACTACCTGGAGCGTCTGTTCACACTGGTCGACCGATTGCGCTCAGACGAGTAGAGCTCCGGTCGCTTCACACCGAGTCCTGGTCCGATAACACCGTGAGTCGAAAGTCCCTCAGCGACAAAGTAAGTGCTGCCAATGCTGCAATCAGTACTCCCCCGATCGGAAACACCAACCACGGATGATCGATGGTCGGGCGGAAGGTTGCTCGATCTTGGTCACCCTCTAGATATGCCGTGTATGCCGTCCAACCGAAGTCCGACGCCGGTGGAGTGATGTCGGTCCCTCGCTGCCAAAAGGACAGCACCTGACCGGACAAAGGCTCGGAGGCCAGTTCTGCACGCTGCGGCGGCCAGTGCGTCCAAGCCAGTGCGCTGCTGGCTCCAAGAGCCGCGCCGATCACGATCAGCAACATGAACAGCTGGAGGCGACTGCGCTGGCGATCCTGAACGATGCGCAGACCCGAATCGACGAGAAACGACGCCGCGATCAATCCGATCGCCAACCCAGCTCCGGCGAGGTAGAGGGATGCGGGGAACCAATTCGGTCGGATGTACTCAGTACCGATGCCTGACGCAACGTCGGACGAACCAGCTACGGCGACATGCCAGACAACCGCTGCCGCGCACCCGACCGATGCACCGACTGCAGCCAGCACTGCTACCAGCGTCTTGCCTGACGGCCTCTCCACTGTCGGGACTCTAGCCGACATGGCCGCCCCGGCAACCGACGGCGTGAGAATGCGGTGGCATCGGGCACCGAGTCAGGCTACGGTGTGGCGGTGAGTTCACCCGAGGCATCCAGATTCGAGCTACCGGTACCCCGGTAGCTCGACAAACCCGAAGCACTCGATCACGAAGAATTCGGTGAGCACCTGTGTACCGGTCCACTTGTCCTGGACCCGTCTCACATTCGGAGAAACCTCCATGCCACCGCTCGTATTCTTGCTTGCCTCTGCCGTTTTCGCCTAGGGAACATCCGAGTTCATGCTCGCCGGGCTGCTCACCGACATCGCTACCGACCTCCCCACAACAGTTCCCCGTGCGGGAATGTTGACCTCGGCGTTCGCACTCGGCATGGTCGTCGGGGCACCGGTCATGGCAGTCGCTACCCGTCGGCTGCCGCCCCGTGCGGCACTGTCCACCTTCTTGGCGGCTTTCATCGCAATGCACGTAATCGGCGCGACAACAACCAGTTACCCGGTGCTTTTCGCCTCTCGGGTGCTGGCCGCCTTCGCCAACGCCGGGTTTCTGGCACTCACGTTGGCCATGGTCGCAGCGCTGGTCACACCGGATCGCCTCTCGCGCGCCGTCGCCACCATCCTGGCGGGCACCACTCTTGCCTTGGTGCTCGGTGTACCCGCCGGGACACTGGTCGGGGCACTTCTGGGTTGGCGTGCCGCGCTGTGGGGTGTGGCATTGCTGTCGGTTCCCGCCCTCGTCGCTGTGACAATCGCGGCGCCCGCCACACAGGGCCGGCGGGAAGCTGGTTCGCTGACTACCGAATTCGCTGTCCTGCGCCGACGCCCGCTGTTTCGCGTCCTCGCTCTCTGCGTCCTTGTCAACGGTGCCACCTTCTGTTCGTTCACCTACTTGGCTCCCGTCGTCACCGAACGAGCGAAATTACAGACTGCGATGGTGCCGGTGGTCCTTGCGTTGTTCGGGCTCGGAGCCCTGGCTGGAGTGTGGGCTGCCGGAAGGTTCGGTGACCGCTACGCAACGAGGCTCGTGCCACTGAGCGGCGCAGCGCTTCTCGTTGGTTGGTGCCTGTTCGCGCTACTTGCCCAGTATCCGATCACCGTGATCGTCTTGGCCTTCGTACAAGGAGGGCTGTCGTTCGCACTCGGCAGCACACTGGTGAGCCGAGTGATGCGCAACTCGGCCGGTGCGCCGACAATGTCCGGTGCGTTCGCAACGGCCGGCCTGAATATCGGTGCTGCGACCGGGCCCGCTCTCGGCGGCCTGGTCTACGGTTCGGCCCTCGGAGCGGTGGGGCCTCTTGCCGCCAGCGCAGTACTGTTGGCTATCGCTCTTGTGGTGGCTGTCCTGTTGACCTGAAGTTTGGTTGAGGTTTTAGGCTCATTTTCATGACAACCAACCGACCGATGCAACCGCCCGAGCGTCAGCCCATCGGGTTCTGGACCGCCCGCGCAGGGGAAGCCATTCGAGCACGGACCCGTGGGGCACTCCACGATATCGGCGTCACTCAACCCCAATGGTGGCTCCTGCACCAGATTTCACTGCATCCGGCAGGGGCTGATCGCGCCGAGACGATCGAGAAGATCGGCCACAACGACACCCCGGAAGCAATAGTCGAGGCCATCGAATCCGCGCGCGCCGAAGGCTGGATCCTGGAATCGAATTCACGCATGAAGTTCACACCAGAAGGTCTCGACACCTTTCGGCGCGCGGCCGATCTGCAGAACATGCTGCAGAACGAGCGCATGAGCGGCATCAGTGAGGCCGACTTCGTCACCACCATCGAAGTCCTGCAACGAACAATCAAGAACGTGGGAGGCGACGCCTGGCATTGGTGACAATCAGGTACGTCACGTCACCTCGGCCCTCGTGTGCGAGGATGTCGGCTGTGCGAGCACTCGTCGGTCTCTCGACGATCTCGGTAGTGTGCTCGGTGTCGATCGTGTTGTACGCCGCGGTGCATCTGGCGACGACCGGAATCATAGAGACGGGCCCGCTTTTCGAGATCATGGTCGTCCTACCGGCCGTGGCCGCCGTCGTGACCTCGCTTCTCGGTGGACTGGTCGGTCTCGGCGCGCTGATCCGTCGCTCGAGCCGGAATTCCCCCTTCGTGCTCATGACCGTCGGGCACGTAGCGGCCAGCGCTGGCGTTGTCGCCGTCGTCATATGGTCGACGCGGGCAACGGCGTCGGGATGGGATCTGCTGCTTGTTCCAGTGCCGATTCTGCTGGGACAACTTGCCGTAGTGGCTGGACTCGGTGTGCTCATGTTTCGCCGTCGTCATGCTCGCCCTCGAAATCGGGACGCCCACAGCGAATCCGAGGACTGATCCCCATCCGAGAGCCTCGAATCGTCGATGACGAATGCATGAACGACTCAGGACTTCACGTGCCCGAGCGGGCTTCACAGGCAGCCGCTGCGAATGCAGCCATGCTCGAGAATCTCATGTCGTAGCTGTACTCGCCGTTGGGTTCTGGAGTCGCGCCCCAACCCGGCCGGTCCTCACGGCGGTCGATCCACACCGACGGGATGTCGTGACGCTTGGCGGGCACATGATCGTGGAACAGACTCTGCGCAACGTGGAGCAGTCGCGACCGGGGCACGCCGAGGTCCTCGAGGACTCCATCAACGGCGTCGAAGTGATTGTCGGCCGGCTTGTACGCCCCTACATCCTCGGCGGTGACGATGGCGTCGAACTGGACGCCGAGACGCAGATTGCTACCCGCGAAGCCGTCGCGGTGGACATTGGAGAGGATGACGAGCTTGTAGTTCTCGGCGAGTGCCGCCAATGCCTCGGCCGAGTCCGGGAACGCCGGCCAATCGGGGACGGACGATCCGAGTCTGCTCACCCAGTTTTCCGACACCGTAATTCCCAGCGCATCCCCGTTCCGGCGGAATGCCTCCGCGAGCACATCGGGATAGAGCGTGGCAGGTGAATCCAGTTGCACCCTCGCCTCGTTGACGGCATAGGCGGCCAGTAGCTCGTCCCCGGACAGCGACGAACCGGACTGCTCCGCCCACGGACCGAGAACGCCCAATATTCCCGCTTCCCAGTCGATCAGCGTTCCGTAGCAATCGAAGCTCAGTACGTCGTAGTCGGCAAGATTCATCCGGCGGGTACTCCTCACGAAATTCGGTGGCGGCCGACTGCTCGTGTCGAACACGCCTACATCTCCTGAGCAGCCTACTGCCTTGCGTCTGCCCTTGGCCGTCCGGATGTCTCTGCGATCGCACGACGGATGCGCGACGATCGAGGGTCACACCTGTTGCGCGACAGAGCATATCGAGCAGCTCCGTCGAGAAGCCGTCCGGCAGGTAGGATTCTGTGACAGTCGAATCGACAGGCGACGAAGGACGGCACGCATGACCACGAGCAAGAACGACCACGTACGCAATGTCGTCGACGCGCTGAGCAGGATCGACGAGCCCTGGGCAACCACACCGACTGGTCAGCATCAACGACTACGACGTCAAAGTGGTCAAACTTCTCGGCGAATTCGTCTGGCACACACACCCGGATACGGACGAGATGTTCTTCGTCCACAGCGGAGAACTCATCATCCAACTTCGCGACCGCGACGTGGTGCTCGGGCCGGGTGACGTCTTCGTCGTCCCGGCGGGAGTCGAGCACTGCCCCAGAGCGGACGAGGAGGTGTCGGCTCTGCTGTTCGAGCGGTCAGGCACCGTCAATACCGGTGATGCAAGCGGGGACCTGACCTCTCAGGTCCACGAGTTGTGACACCGATTCTGTTGAGCCACAGCGTAGAAAACGAGGCGCACCTCCGGTTCCGGTTCGGGCTCTTCGACAACATGACGGCCCAGCTCACCATGTCCTGCTCGGGCGGGGCCGAACAGTGGAGTGGCCGGTCGTGACGCCTCGGACCATGGGCCGCATCAGAAACTCGTGCGGAAAACCCAGGTCCACAGCGCTGGCGGCCTGCAGTGTCTCGAGGTGGGATGCGTCGAAGGTGACATCGAGTGCAGAGATGTTCTGCTGCAACTGTTCCACGGTTCGCGCACCGATCAGCGAGCTGGCAACAGCCGGATTCTCGAGCGTCCACGCGAGAGCCACCTGAGCAGCAGTCACGCCGAGTTCACGGGCGACATCGACGACGGCCTCCGCGATCTCGAGACCCCGCACGGTGAGCGTCCCGCTCGCCCGCGCGTGATCGCGACGGGTACCCACCGGACTGTCGGAACCGCCCGCTCCCAGGTCAGCAGCAGAGTATTTGCCCGTCAACACCCCACCGCCCAGCGGAGACCACGGAATGACACCGATACCCAATTCGTTCGCCATCGGTATCAGGTCCCGCTCGGTGGTCCGCTCGATCAGACTGTATTCCACCTGCAGCGCCGCGAACGACGGCCAGCCCCGGATGTCGGCAATGGTCTGCATGCGCGCGACCTCCCATGCCGGCGTATCCGAAATACCAAGGTAAAGAACCTTTCCCGAGCGAACCAGGTCTGCCAGCGATGCGATGACCTCGTCGCTCGGCGTCATACCGTCCCACGCATGCAGATACAGCAGATCGATGTAGTCCGTACCGAGGTTCTTCAGACTCGCTTCGACGGACCCTCGAAGACTCTTCCTGCCACCCCCACCGGCATTCGGATCCAAAGGATCACGAGTCGCCGCGTACTTGGTCGCTACGACAACCGAGTCACGTCGTCCGCGGAGAAACTCGCCGAGATAGCGTTCCGATTCCCCGTCGGTGTAGATGTTCGCGGTATCGACCAGGTTGCCCCCTGCATCGAGATACGCGTCGAAGATGCGTTTCGAGTCGTTCCTGTCGGCACCCCACCCCCAGGCTTCACCGAATGTCATCGTTCCCAACGACAACGGTGACACCCGCAATCCCGAGCGTCCGAGCAATCGATAGTCCTCCATACGCGTCATGTCCGGTCCCTCTCCTCGGTTCAGCTACCTCGATCACCGTCACAGATGCGTCGAGCAGCGGGAAGGATGCGGTCATCCTGGGACGCGCGATACCAGGCCGCGTGCGCTGAACTGCCCTACGCTGGACGGGTGAACACGACGCCACCGCGGCGAGGTCGGCACGAGCTTGCCGCATTTCTGCGTGCCCGACGCGAGGCGCTCGCGCCGACGGACGTCGGCCTGCCACCGCGGATCGGAGCGTCGCGCACACCCGGTTTGAGGCGTGAGGAGGTCGCAACGCTCGCCGGGGTGAGCGTCGACTATCTCGTACGGCTCGAGCAGGCCCGTGATGTCCGGCCCTCCGCTCAGGTGGTGCAGTCACTGTCGAATGCACTCGGGCTGTCCACTGATCAGACCGGCTACCTGTTCACCCTCGCCGGGCATCGCGCACCCGAGCGAGCCACCACCCAGAAGGTGCCCGACGGCATCGGACAGTTGATCGAGGACATCGGCCCACTCCCCGCGATGGTGCTCAACCACCGACTCGACATACTCGCCACCAACGAGATGATGGCCGCGCTACTGCTCGACATCGACAAACGACCGTCGTCGGAGCGGAATGTACTACGAATGTGCTTTCTGGACAGTCGATTCGACGGTTTCTACGACGCTCGCGACGACGTCGTCCGCGGCGCGGTCGCCGATCTTCGTGCCGCCTGGGTGAACCATTCACACGACGAGGAACTCGCAGCCTTGATCGACGAACTGGAACGAGGCAGCGCGGAATTTTCGCGCTATTGGCAGTCCCGCGAAGTATCGGTGCGCAGCCGAGGAGACAAACCCATGCGGCACCCACTCGTCGGGCCGGTGACCGTGACATTCGATGTCCTCACACCACTCGGCGACCCCGACCTACGGTTGATCGTCTACCGGCCCGCGGACCCACAATCTCGTTGTGCCCTCGACGAGCTCGGCCGGTCGCGTTCTCAGCGAAGACAGCGACACCTCCGCACGATCTGAAACCGACCTTTCGCGGCACGAAAAATCGAGACTCCATCGACGCAGTGCTCCTATCGTTTCGGGCAGAACATAGGAAGGTCACCGGCACATGCTCGAACGATGGAACGCAGCACTCGACTACATCGAGAACAATCTCGACCGCGAGATCGACCCGATCGAGCTCGCTCGAATCACCCTCACATCGGAATATCACTTTCGACGCGTGTTCTCGGCACTGGCGGGAATGCCGCTGTCGCACTACATCCGGCAACGCCGAATGACGTTGGCAGCAGCGGACATTCTCGACGGACAGAACATACTCGACGTAGCCGGCAAATACGGCTACACCGCAGACGCCTTCACCCGCGCCTTCCGAGACCTGCACGGCATCACACCATCTCGAGCACGCCGACCCGGAACTACCCTTCGTTCCCGACAAGCAGTGACATTTCACCTGACAATCGAAGGACGAAGCACCATGCGGAACCGCATCACCGAACTGCCGGCATTTCACATCGTCGGCAAAACCACCCGAATCCCACTCCGGTTTCACGGCGAGAACACCGCCATGACCGAATTCCACCGGAGCCTCACCCCAGGAACAGGCAAAAAACTACGGGAGTTCGCCGACCTGGCCGAACTCCCAGACATCCTCTTCGTCAGCGACGGCTTCGAACCCGAACGAGAAGACGGCAGCCTGTTCGACTACTACTTCGCCGTTGCCACCACATCACCCGCACCACCCGGATGGGACACTTGCCGTAGCCGCATCGACATGGGCAGTGTTCGAGACGAACAGCGACACCGCACTCGCCCCCGCACTCCAACAACTCTGGGCCGACGCCTTCAGCGAATGGTTCCCGTCCAACCCCTACGAAACAATTCCGGGACCGGAAATCCTGACCGTCACCGAAACCTCCCTCGACTGGACCTCGGGAGCGGGAGAGCTCTGGATTCCAGTCCAACGAATTCGATAATCGTGGCTGACCCCATCCCCTCCCGTTGCGGCTCGCCATGACCACTCGATGTGACGTTCAGTGGCCTTTTCGGGGGTCAATGTCACATCGAGTGGACTCGTCATCGGTGTCAGGCGATCGATTGGCCGTACACACGTGTCACCGAGATGGTGATCAGCACTCGTCGATCGGCGACCATGACTGCGCGGTATTCGTTCCAATCGGGGTGTTCACCGGCGGCGGCGCGGAAGTAGTCCACCAAGGCATCGACCTCGGGGCTCTCGGGTGACGATCCCGGCCCGGTGAGGGTAACGGTTCCTTCCGCCGTCGCCCATGCTGTTCCGTCGGCGCTGGTCACCTCGAGCGCGGCGCGAGGGTCTCGGCGTAGATTCGTCGTTTTCGCTCGCCCTTCGGTGACCGAGATGGTGATGGTGCCGGCTGCACGGTCGTAGAACGGCGTCACCGGTGAGAGCTGCGGCATTCCGCTCGCTTTGATGGTGGCGAGCACACCGATTCGGCTCTGCTCGAGAAGCGCATGTGGATCGTAGGTAGTTCCGGTCATGGTGTCCCCAATTGGTCGTCGAAACAAGCGTGCACGAGCTTTTCAACAGGGAACGTCGTCGAAGACGCCTTTGTTCCGTTCCGACTTCACGGTTGTCTGTCGTCGGTCAGCTCCGCCGCGTAGGCCCCGATTGCTCGACGGTACCTCCCCAGCGCCGGATCTGCGGCATGCAGTGCATTGAGCAACGCCTGCGCACCGTCGCCCTTGTCCCAGAGGGCGAGTGCTGCGAATGCGTCACGCGCAGAGGAGTATTCGTCCGCGAACTCGAACTCGTTCAGCACTCGCAACGCGTCGTCCTGTCGACCCAGATTGCGGAGCGAACTAGCCAGTTGAAGGCGAGCCTGGTTCTCCCTGTCGACATCGAGCCCCTCGGACAACGATGCCTCGTACAGCGGAACGGCCGCAGATTCCTCACCCAGGAAGTCTTCCAAGGACGCTCTCTCGAACAGTCCACGAGCGTCGGAACACTCTCCAACGGACAGTATTTGGTTGATCTGGATCCGCATGCGATCGGGATCGGCATCGTCCGCGTCGCGCCAGAATTCCGCTATCCGCTCTTCCCAACTCAGCATGGAATCGATCGTGCACGATGCTGCGGGCTGACGCCACCGTTGGGTCTGTCCCCACGTGCATTGTCATCGGGACACGGAGAGGGCGACGTGTCCGACTCCCCCTCCTAACAACAACACCCGCCGACTACCGGCCTACGAATTCGATTCGGTTGCCCACCCCGTCGCGGGTATGGAACCGTCGTCGACCCGGTATCTGCTCAGGGTCGGCCCACTCCACCGGGTAGCCGGCAGATTGCAACGCCACAGCGGTCGCGTCGACGTCGGCGACAAATGCGGGGTGCGCCTTCACTGCCGGCCTGAAGTCATCGTCGATACCGACATGTAGCTCGCCGTCAGGACCACCGACACCCGGCACTCGAAACCAACAGCCTCCGCGTACGGCCAGCAGCGGCGGCTTCGGGATCTCCTCCCAGCCCAAGGCTTCTGAGTAGAACGCACGCTCGAGGTTCTCGCCGCCCACCGGACACGCGACCTGCACATGATGGATCATCGTCAGAACGTACCGCCGACTCGATTGACACGCCGGTGAACGGTAGGCAAACGTATGAGCATGCAACTGAGATTTCTGGCCGGCATCTCGACGGCCTTCGCATTCAAGCTCCTGCTGATGCGAGCGCTGACACTCAAGCTGCAGCGAGACATCGACGCACTGAACAAGGGCAACTACCGCCCGCTACTGTCGTCCTTCCACCGAGACGCGGTGCTCAAATTCGCTGATGGAGACAGCCGCTGGTCGGGTACCCACCGCGGCCGCGCAGCCATCGAGAGATTCTTCCAGGACTTCGTCGCGGCCGGAATCAAAGGCCAGATCACAGAGATCTACAGCGGCGGCGCACCATGGCGCATGACCCTGCTCGTGCGCTTCGACGACCAAGCCCACGCGGCCGACGGTACCCAGATCTACAGCAACCGCACCGTGCTCCTGGTCCGCACGAGCTGGGGAAAAATCGTCTCCCAGGAAGACTTCTTCGAGGACACCACACGAATCGACGCCTTCGAGAGGAAGCTTCGGCAACTCTGAATTCGTGCTCCAATCGCCTCGATCCGCCGCGTTTGCCGGTACTCGATGTGACATTCGGTGGCCTTTTCGGGGGTCGATGTCACATCGAGTGGACTTCGGTCGAGGGGAGTGGGGTGGGGTCGACCACCATCGGCTGGGCGGTCAGGGACGTCGGTAGGTCACCTGCGGATAGGTCTCGGTGTTGGTGACGGTGGCGTGCACGTTGTACACCGTGCGCACCAGGTGTTCGGTGATCACCTCGTCCGGGGTTCCCGATGCCACGATGGTGCCGTTGTTCAGCACGATGATGCGGTCGCAGAACATGGCGGCGAGGTTGAGGTCGTGTAGGGCGATGTAGCTGCTCAGGGGTAGTCCGGCGACGAGCGTCAGGATATCGAGTTGATGTTGGATGTCGAGGTGGTTGGTCGGTTCGTCGAGCAGTAGTTCGGTGGGCTGTTGGGCGAGGGCGCGTGCGATGTGGACGCGTTGGCGTTCGCCGCCGGAGAGTGTGTGCCAGCGGCGGGTGGCTTTCGATGTCATGCCGGTGTCTTCGAGTGCTCGGGCGATGGCGGTGTCGTCGTCGGATGTGTCGCCGGCGAAGATGCCGTGGTGCGGGATGCGGCCGAGGCGGACGACGTCGCGGACGCTGATGTCGACGTCGGTGTCGGAGTGTTGGTCGACCATCGCCACGCGCCGTGCGATGCGTCGGCGACGCAGGGTTCCGAGACTGTGCCCGCTCAGCAGCACGTCACCGCTGTCGGGGGCGACGATGCCGGCGAGGATGCGCAGGAGCGAGGATTTGCCCGAGCCGTTGGGGCCGATCAGACCGATGGTCTCGCCCGCGTCGGGTTCGAAGCTGATGCCGTTCAAGATCGGGTGGCCGCCACGCGTCCAGCGTATGTCCGCTGCGTGCAGTGTCATCGGGATCTCCTGAGCCGGAACAGAATGAGTGCGAAGGCGGGCACACCGATGAGTGCCGTGACGACGCCGACGGGAATCTCCTGTGGTGCAAACACAGTTCGGGCGATGGTGTCGACCCAGACCATGAAGATGGCGCCGATCAGAACCGTCGTCGGGAGCAGTCTTCGGTGCCGCGCTCCCACGAGGAAGCGGGCGGCGTGTGGGAGCACCAGTCCCACGAATCCGATGGCTCCGGCGGCACTGACGAGGGCGGCAGTGATCAGTGCGGTGATGACGAGCAACAGTATTCGCACCCCTTTGACCGGCACTCCGAGTGATGCGGCCGCGTCGTGGCCGAAGGTGAACGCATCGAGGGCGGAGGTGTTGAGCAGGCACACCACCATTCCGAGGAGCGCGACCGTGCCGCACAGAGCCACATCGCTCCAGTCGGCACCGCTCAGGGAGCCGAGCAACCAGAACAGCACGCCGCGGGTTTGTTCGGCATCGGCCGAGGAAATGACGATGAACGACGTCAGGGCCGAGAACAGTTGGGTACCGGCAACTCCCGCGAGTACGACGCGGTCGTTGCCGCCGCCGGCCCCGGCGGCGAGAAGCATCACGAGCAGAAAGGACAGCAGTGCGCCCGCGAAGGCTCCGGTCGACAGCGAGAGAGCTCCGCCGCCGACCCCGAGCACGGCAATCACGACTGCGCCGGTGGAGGCTCCGGACGAGATCCCCAGCACGAACGGATCGGCCAGCGGATTACGCAGCAGTGACTGCATGATGGCCCCACACAGCGCCAGGCCGGCACCGCAGATCGATGCCAGCAGGGTTCGCGGCAGCCGCAGCTCCCAGACTATGCCGTCCTGAATGCGACTCACCTGCGCCGAGCCGATCCCGATGTGCGCCAGGATCACTCGGTAGACATCGGTGACGGATACGCTGGCCGGTCCGATCGTCACGGCCACTGCGATCGAGAGCACCAACACCACACCGCCACCGAGCAGAAGCGGGATCAACAATCCCCGATCGGTGCGGTTCATCGGGTGGTCAGGCCCCAATTCTGTAGAGCGGCAGCAACTTTCTCGACTCCGTCGATGGTGCGAATCGATGGGTTGAGATCGGCTCCGTTGACCACGATGTAGCGCTTGTCCTCGACGGCGGTCAGTCGGCTCGTGACGGGATTCGATTCGAGGAATTCGATCTTGCTGCCGAGTGCGTCCCCGGCGATGCTGCGCCGACTCAGATCCGCCAGCACGAGCGCGGTGGGATTGCGATCTGCAACGCTCTCCCAGTTAACCTGTGGCCATTCGTCGGTCGTGTCCGCATAGATGTTGTCGGCACCGACCGAATCGGTGATGATGCCCGAGGAGCCACAGCATCCCGCCATGTACGGGGTGTCGGTGTCGGCGAACCAGTACGCCAAGCGCACACCCGATGCGTCGACGGCACCGGAGGCCTGCGAGAAACGGTCCTGCAATTGCGCGACGAAGCGTTCCCCGCGATCACGCACGTCGAAGATTGCCGCCAGATCGCGGATCTCCCGATACACGGTGTCGATCTCGAGCGGCGTGGTGCGTGCGCCGTCGGAATTGACACTGTCGTCGGTCTTTCCGTCACAGTCTGTGGGAGAGAGATAGTTCGGCACACCGAGCTGCTCGAACTGATCCCGATCGGCGACGCCTCCCGGCCCGAGGGTTCCGCTGAAGGACGCCGAGACGAAGTCGGGCTCGGTATCCAACACCACCTCCAGGGACGGCTTGTTGTCCGCCAACCTCGGTACTGTGGAATTCTCCGATTCGAGATTCGAGCGGACCGGGTCCGTCCAGGTGGCCGTTCCGACCATGCGGTCGGCCAAGCCCAGTGACAGCAGGATCTCCGTCGAACTCTGGTTCAGAGACACCGCGCGCTGCGGAGGCGCATCGACGGTGACCGCGCGTCCACAGTTCTCGATGGTCAGCGGGTAGTCGGCGTTGGTGACGGAGACGGCGGCAGTGGGCGGTGGGGAGGAGCAGCCGGCCACGGCAAGAACGGAGACAGCGCCTAGTACGGCGAGAGTGGTACGCATCGAAGAGCTTCCTGCTTGGGGCTCGTGTCGCGGAGCCGCGGGTGGGGTGAACCACGACGCCCGAGCATTCGGACTTCGAGCTCTCGCCCGTCACCGTTGCGCGCCAGCTCCGGAATTGCACCGGATTCCCTCGTTCGTCGCGTGCTGACCTTATCGTGTGCGGTACCCGAAAGGTCAGCGTGCTGCTGCCGACTCCGGCTCGAGCGGGACACTGCGAGGAAAAGTACTGCGCGCCAGCACGACCACGGCCAGCGAAGCGGCGACCAGAACAGTAGCGGCGGCAGTGACCGTCACGATGCCACTGAGGTCGATGAAGGCGCCGCCCACCAGTGCACCCGTGGCAATCGCCAACTGGAAGGCCACGACATAGATCGCCGACGCCTTGTCGGTATCTTCCGAGGCTGCCCTGACCACGGCGGACTGTAGACACACCGGGATCGTGGTGAACGCCATTCCCCACAATGCAATGGCCCCGACGGCGAACACGGCCAGCCCACCCGGCGCTCCGATCAGCGTGCACCACAAGATCGCGACCGCAGCGGCGACTGCGCCCAAGGCCGCGATGGTGGAGTACCGCGGCCACCGGTCGTAGGTTCGGCCGATCACCCATATACCGATGACCCCGAACAGGCCGTACAGCATCAACATCAGGGTCAGCGTCGTTCCGGCTGAACCGATCGCACGATCGACGATGAGGGAGAAATACGTGTAGGCGACGAAGTGGCCCAGGACCGCCAGGAACGTCACGCCACACAAGATGGCCAGGGTGCCGTCGAGCACTCGCGGTGTCTTTTTCCGTACCTCATCGGCTCGGCTGATCGGCAGCGGCGGGAGTACGAAGTACAGTGCCACCGCGATGGCTGTTGCAACGACTCCGAGAATTGTTGCAGCCATTCGCCATCCGAGCCATTGACCCATCGCCGCGGTGAGTGGATTGCCCGCAACCAGTGCCAGCGAGGTACCGACGTAGACGGTGGCGATGGCCTTGCCTTGCTTACCGGGCAACGCAAGCGAGGCTGCGACGGGTGCGACGACGGCCCAGAAGATGCCGTGCGTTGCGGCACAGAGCATTCGTGAGATCACCAGCATGGGGTAGCCGACCGACACTGCCGACAGAAGCTGCGACAGTGCCAATGCGGCGACGGTGATGACCATGACGCGTCGGCGCGGCCACTCTTGCACGACCCTGATCAGCGGAATCGTCATCGCAGCGACACCGTAGGCGTAGAAGGTCAGCAGCAGTCCGACGGCAGATTCGCTGACGCCCAGGTCGCTCGATATCTCGGGGAGCAACCCGACGGGCAGCGTTTCCGCGGTGACGTAGATGAAGGCGGCCGCGGCGAGGACGAGCAGCTTCGGCATGGGCGAGGACATGTTGTGTAACGTTACACACCATCGGGATGTCGCGCTACAGTTGGCCCGTGAACACTCGGGTGACCATGGCGGAAGTTGCAGCGGCCGCGGGCGTATCCACCATGAGCGTGTCCTATACCTACAACCAACCGAGCCGCGTCTCGTCGGCCACGAGAGATCGCGTCCACGCGGCGGCGACCCAGCTCGGCTACACCGGACCCAACCGAGCAGCCCGCTCGCTACGAAACGGCAAGCACAACAGCATCGGCGTCGTACTCGGAGAAAACCTCACGTATGCCTTCGAGGATCCACAGGCCCGACGCTTTCTGACGGGCATCGCCGACGCCTGCCTCGAGGCGAACACCGCACTGGTGATGCTGCCGAACCTGCACAGCGACAACGACAACGCGCGGATCCGAGACGCACAGGTCGACGGATACGTCCTGTGGACCACCGAGATCGACGACCCCCTCCTCGACGTGCTGGTCGGCACCGGCCGTCCGACCTGCATTCAAGGCGGGCCCCACCACCCCGGAGTCGAGTGGATCGGCATCGACGACCGAGCAGCGGCAGATGCAGTCGCCACCGCGGCAATGACCGAGCACGCACGCCCCGCGATCGTGGCACTTCGACCTGATTCCCGACGCGAATCGACCACCCTGCACGGTGCGGAACCGTCGGACATCTCGATGCCGGTGACCCGAGCCCGACTCGAGGGCTACCGCGACGCCTGCGTACGTCTCGGTCTCGACTGGGCGGCAGTTCCCACCCTGTTCACCACCCACAACGCACGCGCAGAAGGCGACAGAGCTGCGCGACTGTTGCTGCAAGACGACGTCGTCGACACCTTGTTGGTGATGAGCGACGAACTCGCCCTCGGGGTACTCGACGCCGCTGCCGCAACCGGAGTCGACATTCCGACGCAACTCGCCATCACCGGGTGGGACGACTCCACCGTTGCAGCGGCTGCGGGGCTGACCACCGTCGCGCAGTCGTTGTTCGACCAGGGCCGCTCGGCCGCACGGTGGGTACTCGGACTCAGCGCCGCGATCGACTCCGCGGCCTGGAGTATCGAGGAGCGCGTGTCCACAGGTCGCCGAAACGGCCCACAAACCGAGACCAACATGGTCTAATAGGCGCTAAAAAGGGCATGTTCCCTGTTTATAGCGCAAAAGCAATCTCTTGGGCTACTATGACTCATGGCTGTCCGGCCACGAGGGGGAACAGTGAGCCGAGAGCATGGTGCGCCGCCCCGTCATGTCCCTGACGCAACAACCCGCTACGACGCCCTCACCGGCCTGCCGAGCCGCGACGAAATCCTGGCCCTCATCACCGCCGAACTCGACAACCGCAGCGCAGACAGTCACTGCAGTGTGCTGCTGGTCGACATCGACGGATTCCGAGAATTCAACGACGCACTCGGACCCGCCACCGGCGACGCCCTACTGCGTCTGATCGCCGACCGACTCACCTCATCGCTCCGGCCAGGCGACACCATCGGCCGACTCGCAGGAGACGAATTCGTCGTCATCGCCCGGCGATGCCACTCCATCGCCGCTCGCGCCATGGCTGCAGGCTTCGCAAGCGTCTTCGAACCCGCCTTCGAACTGGGCGACCGGCAGCTGACCCTCACGGCCAGCGTCGGAGTCGCCTCCAGCACCGACGCAGACATCAGCGCAACACAACTGGTCCACAACGCCACCGCAGCCATGCACGCCGCCAAAGCCGTCGGCCGCAACAATCACCACGTCTTCACCGACCAACTGCACCACACCAACCGAATCCGATTCGACCTCATCGAACGACTACGCGGCATCGCCATGGTCGAACGCGAACTCACGATGGTCTACCAGCCCATCGTCGAACTCGCGACAGGACACGTCGTCGGCGCAGAAGCCCTCATCCGCTGGAACCACCCCGAACTGGGCCTGCTGATGCCCGATGCATTCATACCGCTCGCCGAAGACGCCGATCTCATCGTCCCGCTGAGCATGTGGATCATCGCCGAAGTTGCGCACACCATCGCCGACTGGCAAGCCAGGGGCATCCACCTCCAAATCGGCGTCAACGTCAGCCCTGCACACTTCGCCACCGGCACCCTCGCCACCGACGTCATCGATATCGTCGACACCTACCGCATCGAACCCGGTTGCCTGGCACTCGAACTCGCCGAATCACAAACACTGCACGACCTCGACGCCGTCCACTACCAACTCCGCGACGTCCAACGCCACGGCGTCCTCATCGCCATCGACGACTTCGGCTCCGGATTCTCCTCCCTCGAACGACTCGCCACCCTCCCCGTCGACATACTCAAGATCGACAAATCACTCACCCAACACCTCGACAGCGACAACCTCCACCGACGCCGAGCCATGACCACGCTCTGCGCAGCCCTGGTAGAAGTCACCACCACACTGGGCAAAGACACCGTCATCGAAGGAATCGAAACCCCCGAACAACTCCAGATCTGCACCGACATGGGCGTAACCTTCGGCCAAGGACACCTGCTCGGCCGGCCCATGTCCACCGCCGCCCTCGAACAGTTCATCGCCCGACACAGCACCCACAGCGAATCCGCATGAACCGAGGACCGAACGTGAAGATCGACAACGAAGTTCAACGCTTCACCGACGCGCCCCGAGCACAACTGTCCACCATCAACCCCGACGGCACACCGCACCTGGTACCCATCGTGTTCGCCGTCGCACCCACCGGCGACCGCATCGTCACCGCCATCGACTGGAAACCCAAAACAACCCGGAAACTCCAACGACTGGACAACATCCGAGCCGACCCGGCCGTCAGCCTCATCATCGACCACTACAGCGACGACTGGTCACAACTGTGGTGGATCCGCGCCGACGGAAACGCACACATCGCCGACGCCTCCAGCGACGAAGGCACAGCAGCCATCGACGCCCTCGTTGCGAAATACAGTCAGTATCAAGGGAACAGACCTGGGGGTCCGGTGATCATCATCGACAAGCTGGCCTGGAGATCCTGGTCGGCTTCCTGACTTCCGCTCCTCCCCCGGCCCTCCTGCCCTCCCGCTCACCTGTCCTCCCGTTCACTCAATGTGACGTCGAGTGGCCTTTTCGACCGTCGATGTCACATCGAGTGGACTGGCGGCGGGGTGAGTCCGGACCAAAATCGTTCGCCAACGCACCGGCTAGCCGCCACACTGGTGTGCATGGCTTCTGTACCTCCTGAGTGCACCGAAACCGATCGGCTCGTGCTTCGTCGGGAGTCGATGGACGATGCTGCGGTCGTCGCCGATGCCATTGCCCGCAATCGTGCTCGGTTACTTCCGTGGATGAGGTGGGTGACGGATCAGGCTACCGAGGTCACGACGCAGGTCGCCCGCATCGCGGAGGCGGAAGAGCAGTGGGCCACCGGGCAGATGTTCGATTTCGGAATTTTCGACCCTTCCGACGGGTCGTTCTTGGGCAAGATCGGGATGCACCGCAGAATCGGCCCGCACGGAATCGAATTGGGATATTGGCTCGATGCCGATGCCGAGGGTCGCGGGGTCATGACCGAGGCCACCGCGACGCTCACGAAGGTCGCGCTGGAGCTCGACGATATTGACCGAGTCGAAATCCATTGCGATGAAGCAAATCTCAGGAGTCAGGCCGTGCCCAAGAGGCTCGGCTTTGTTCTCGACCGAGTCGAGAATCGGCCCATCGCTGCTGCGTCCGAGACCGGCCGCCACATGGTGTGGGTGTATCAGCCGGATTGTCGGTAGTTCCGATCCGCCAAGGGCCGCACCGTGACGTTCGGTCGGGCTCGCGCCCTGGCCTGGTCGTAGCGCGCTCGGAGATCGGCGAGCACACGCTCCGGATCGTCACGAACATCGCTCGGCAAGTGCGTCACGACGATGAGCCCTGCGTTCTGTGCTCGCTCGCGACGCGCAACAGTCGCTCGATGATCCGCGGGTGACAGGTGATACTCGAGCGAATCGATTTCCCAGTCCAATGCGACGTCGTCGAGCCAATTGTCCGCGATCAACAGAAACTTGCCGCGCTCGTCGTACACGGCAACGTTGTGTTGCATCGGCGGAAGTCCGCTGCGCCCGTACAGCTTCTGTGCCTGCGCTTCGGCCACGGAGTGTGCGCCCGCAGCCAATTCTCTCAGCACTCGACGCGGCATCGCAGTTCCACGAGTACTCCCGGCGTCCAGTTCTTTCATGATCGCGTCGACCGTCGCCGCGCCCCGTTGCACGACGCTCGCAATCAACGCCATGCACTGTTCGGTGTTCTTCATCCGTCGGACCGCATCACACAGGCAGCGAACGACAGGCGCGACGCGAAGTCCGGACTTGATCTCCGGGGTGGGCATCCTCCACGTACGTTCTACAGCTGCGAAACCCACCGACTTGCGATGCTGCGACTCCGGAATGAGTGCAAACGTCTCCTCGAAGGATCCCGATGCGCCCAGGCCATGCAGCGCCAGCCCTGCCCGGCCGCTGATCACCGCGTCGCGTCCGCAATAGATCGAGACCGCAGTCGCACGTTCGATCGGCGTCAACGACCGGTTCTTCAGAAACACCAACCCGGGAAGCGCACGTGCCCAGACGCCACCCGGCAATGTGCGTCGAACGATCGTCTTCGATGCCACCCCCAGCGCAAGCAGATGCGCCGTTCTCACCAAACCGCGATCCGACGCGGCCGCGATCGCCTTGGCATCGATTCGTCCACCGCCCCGTTTCATGCACACGATGATGCGCTGCCGACACGACACGATGCGGACACGTCGACGCAGAACAGACTGACCTGTGGACAACTCGTGCCCTGTGGACGAATCCCGAATCCAGCGCTGACTCAGCCGCCGAACGCACGCGCTATCGATCGCCCGTCGAGGACCCACGAGGTCCACTCGATGTGACATCGACCGTCGAAAAGGCCACTGTCGGTCACATTGAGTGAGCCGGGGTGCGGGCAATGGTGAACCGAGTCGGGGTGACGGGGATACCGTCTACGTTGCATAGGTGCATTCTGACTTCGGGAGTGAGACATGACGGCGACAGCAGTTCCCACGGATCGGTCCGGTTCCGCGACTCCGCGGTCGTTCGTCCCACCCGTGCGCGGTCGGTTGAGTGAGGTTCCGCATATCGCGGGTCTGGTGCTCGGTGTGTTCGCCGTGCTGTTGTTCCTGTGGAGTCTGTCGCCCACTCTTCGCTATTTGATTCACGCTCCGCGCGAGTACGTCGACAGGTATTACTTCGATGCACCGGATACGAGTTTGTCGTGGGCTCTGGTTGTGGGGCTGTTGGCGGCGGCGTTGGCGAGTCGCAAGCGCATTGCGTGGTGGTTGCTGACGATCTATCTCGTGTTGTTGGCCCTGACCAATGTCGTCGAAGGCATCCAGGACAAGAACGTCAACTCGTGGGTCGCGCTGGCTGTACATGTAGTGGTGGCGGGGGTGTTGATTGCGGCGCGCAAGGAGTTCTACACCCGGGTTCGCCGCGGTGCGGTGTGGAAGGCACTGGGGGTGCTGGTGCTCGGGGCAGCGGTCGGGACGATCGTCGGTTGGGCTCTGGTGGCGTTGTTCCCTGGTTCGTTGCAGGAGGGGCAGACGCTTCTGTGGTCGTTCAACCGGGTCACTGCGTTGGCGACCGTGGACAACGAGCAGTTCGACGGCAGGCCCAACGGTTTCGTCAACACAGCGCTGGGATTGTTCGGTGCTCTGGCGTTGCTGGGTGCGGTGGTGACGCTGTTCCGTTCGCAGCGGTCGAGCAATGCGCTGACCGGCCGGGACGAGTCGGCCATTCGCGGTCTGCTCGACAAGTGGGGTGCCGAGGATTCCCTGGGCTACTTCGCAACCCGCCGCGACAAGGGCGTCATCTTCGCCGCCAGCGGCAAGGCGGCGGTGACGTACCGGGTCGAGGTCGGGGTGTGTCTGGCGAGCGGGGACCCGATCGGCAATCCCGAGGCCTGGCCACACGCGATCTCGGAGTGGCTCGACCTGGCCGAGAAGTACGGCTGGACTCCGGCGGTCATGGGGGCGAGCGAGATCGGAGCTACCGCGTACAAGCGGGCCGGCCTCAGCGTCCTCGAACTCGGCGACGAAGCAATCTTGAGAACCAAAGACTTCAACCTCAATGGACGCGAGATGCGCCCGGTGCGTCAGGCGGTGACGCGGGCTCGCAAAGCGGGTGTCGAGGTCACCGTGCGTCGTCATCGCGATATTTCGTCGCAGGAGATGTCGGAGATCATTTCCTGCGCGGACGCCTGGCGCGATACCGAGACCGAGCGTGGTTTCTCGATGGCGTTGGGCCGGTTGGGTGATCCGCTCGATGGCGACTGCCTTCTGGTTCAGGCAGTTCAGGGCGAGAAGGTGATCGGTGTGCTGTCGTTGGTGCCGTGGGGTCGTACCGGCGCGTCACTGGATCTGATGCGCCGTGATCCGGCGTCGCCCAATGGGGTGATCGAGCTGATGGTGACCGAGCTCACCACCGGTGCGGATCATTTCGGCGTCAGCAAGATCTCGCTGAACTTCGCGGTGTTCCGCGCGGCGTTCGAGGAGGGCAGCCGGATCGGAGCGGGGCCGGTACTGCGGATTTGGCGCAGTGTGTTGGTGTTCTTCTCTCGGTGGTGGCAGCTCGAGGCCCTGTATCGCTCGAATGTGAAGTATCTGCCAGAGTGGGAGCCGCGCTACCTGTGCTTCGCGGACAATCGGGTGTTGCCCAAGGTCGGCGTCGCATCGGCCATCGCGGAGGGCTTCCTGACGCTGCCGACGTTCCGACGGGCCTCGAAGCACACCGGATCCCATGTCGCAGTCCCCGCCGCTCTGGCCAACGGGGACGACATCCATCCCGACGGCAGTGGTCCCGACAGTGATCCGGACGAACAGACCCCGGGCCCGAAGCGCCCTGACCAGGTGCGCGTACGCATGTCCAAGCTCGATCGCCTCCACCGAGACGGGATCGAGGGCTACCCCGTCGCGTATCCGCCGACGCACACCATCGAGGACGCGGTGGCGTCGCCGCAGGGCACCACGGTGCGGATCGCCGGACGCATTCTTCGAATCCGGGACTACGGCGGGGTGGCATTCGCCGTAGTGCGGGATTGGTCGGCCGATATGCAGGTCCTCTTCGACCGCGAACGCGTCGGGCCCTCGATCGAATCCTTCGACGCCGATTTCGATCTCGGTGATCTCATCGAGGTCAGCGGCACGATCGGGCGCAGCAAACGCGGAGAGCTCTCGCTGCTCGCGGCCGATTGGCGGATGAACGCCAAATGTCTGCATCCGCTGCCGGACAAGTACCGCGGACTGACCGATCCGGAAGCCCGAGTTCGACAGCGATACGTCGACCTGGCCATCAATCGCGACGCCCGTTCGCTGCTCATCGCACGCTCCAACGTCGTGAAGTCCTTGCGTGATTCGCTGGGAGAGCGCGGCTACATGGAAGTCGAGACCCCGATCCTGCAGCAGGTCCACGGTGGGGCGAACGCGGCACCGTTCGTCACCCACATCAACGCCTACAACTTGGATCTGTACCTACGCATCGCGCCGGAGCTGTATCTCAAGCGCCTGTGCGTGGGCGGTATGGAGAAAGTGTTCGAGATCGGCCGGGTGTTCCGCAACGAGGGAGCGGACTTCAAACACAATCCCGAATTCACGATCCTCGAGGCGTACGAGGCTCACAGCGACTACGAGCGCGCAATGGTGTTGTGCCGTGAACTGATTCAGCGAGCTGCGGTCGCAGCGCACGGTCGCGAGATCATCCTTCGTCCCGATGGTCCGAACGGCGAGATGATCGAGATCGACATCTCCGGCGAATGGCCGGTCAAGACACTGCACGGTGCCGTCGCCGAGAAGTTGGGTGTGGCCGTCGAGCCGTCGACTCCTCTGGAAGAACTGCAGCGCCTGTGCGACGAGAACGAGATTCCCTACGAGAAATCATGGGACGCAGGGGCAGTCGCTCAGGGTATGTACGAGCATCTGGTCGAGGACTTCACCGAATTCCCTACCTTCTACAAGGACTTCCCGACGTCGATGTCGCCCCTGACGAGGCCGCACCGCAGCATCCCGGGAGTGGCGGAGAAGTGGGACCTCGTGGCGTGGGGTGTGGAACTGGGCACCGCATACAGCGAGTTGACCGACCCCGTCGATCAGCGCAACCGACTCACCGAGCAATCCCTGCTGGCGGCAGGCGGTGATGAGGAAGCAATGAGCTTGGACGAGGACTTCCTGCAGGCGCTCGAACACGGAATGCCGCCGACCGGCGGCCTCGGCATGGGCGTGGACCGCGTCGTCATGCTCATCACCGGTGGCAGTATTCGCGAGACTCTGGCGTTCCCACTCGCCAAACCTCGGCAGTGACTGGACAGCAGCCGCGGCAGGAACCGGTCCGCGTGGACGCGATCGCCTACCGAGTGGAACCGTCGAAGGCCGTTACGCCGTCGACCATCACGCAGTAGGACATTGTTTCCCGTGAAACATCCACCGGGCCGGTTCGTCGAGGTAGACGGTCAGCGATTGCATGTGTACGTCCGCGGCGACGGACCGCCGATCGTGTTGTGCGGCGGTCTCGGCAGCAATTGGTTCGACTGGCAGGACACCGTCGACGTTCTCGCCGCCGATCACCGCGTCGTCGTCCTCGACCGGCCCGGATTCGGACTCAGCGATCCGCTTCCCACCGGTGCCGCCCCCACGGTGCGCGGCGAAGCCGACCGCATCATCGCAGTTCTCGACGAACTCGACATCACGGAAACAGCCGTCGTCGTCGGCCACTCGATTGCCGGTTTCTACACCGAAGCCGTCGCCCGGATGTACCCGTCGCGCATCCGAGGTGTGCTGCTCCTCGATTCCAGCGCCGACTCCGACCCCCGACGCATCATCCCGGCATCGGTGCGCGTCCGTGCGGCACACCTCATCTCCGCTGCGCTGAGTCGAACGGGCGTACAGCGACTCCTCGGACCACACGTGCGCAGGGTGCTCAACCAGGCGATCCCACCGAACGGCACACCGCAGGAGACACTCGACTGGGTGGACGAAATCTACCGACGGCCCAGCTATCTCACCGCCGCGCTGGTCGAGGACCTGGTCTATCCGGATCTCGTCGACGAACTCGAGCGCATCCGCACCCGATTCGAGCTCGACGTTCCCGTCACCGTTGCCGTCGCGCACACCGGCCGGCCATCGCCCTGGGGTGCCCGATGGATCCGAACCCAACGCAGACTCGCCGACTACCTCCGAGCCGACTTCACCGTCGTCGCACCCGCACATCACCACGCCATGATCGACAAGCCCGCCGAGGTCGCAGCCCTCATCACCGAACTGGTGTGAGCTACTCGAATCGACGCACGTAACGTGTGTCACCGAGCCCGCAGCCCAAGACCCGAGCCGAAGCTCGGCGATGGCGCGGTAGCACGAGAGGAAATTGAAGATGGGTGCGATCAGCACAACGCAAGGTCGACAGTCGAAGATGCTCGGTCTGGGCGTCCACCGTCCCGAACGGGTCGTGACCAACGACGAGATCTGCGAGTTCATCGACTCCAGCGACGAATGGATTCAGTCGCGATCGGGCATCAAGAATCGGCGCTTCGCCGACCCCGAGGAAAACGTCGTGCAGATGTCGATCTCGGCAGGACGCAAAGCCATCGAGGCCAGCGGAATCACCGCCGACCAGGTCGACACCGTCATCGTGGCCACCTCGACACATCTCGAGCTGACCCCCCAAGCAGCCGCGAAAGTAGCGCACGGCCTCGGCACCAAAGGACCCGCCGCATTCGACATCTGCGCCGGATGCGCAGGCTTCTGCTACTCCCTGGCCGTCGCGTCGGACCTGGTCAAGGCCGGAACCTCGAAGTACGTACTGGTCATCGGAGCCGAGCAACTCAGCGTCACCACCGACCCCTACGACCGCACCACACGCTTCATCTTCGCCGACGGCGCAGGTGCCGTCGTCGTCGGACAGAGCGACGAGACCGAAATCGGACCTGCCGTATGGGGCTCGGACGGCTCGCAATCCGACGCGATCGTGCAGACCATCGACTGGTACGACTACATCACCAAAGCCGACATGGAACGCCCCTGGATCCGGATGAACGGAATCTCCGTCTTCCGCTGGGCAGCGTTCGAAATGGGCAAGGCCGCGCAGAAGGTACTCGACGTCGCCGGAATCAAAGCAGACGAACTGCACGCCTTCATCCCCCACCAGGCGAACAGTCGCATCACCGAACTACTCGCCAAGAGCCTCAACCTCGACGAGGAAACCCCCGTCGCCAACGACATAGCGGAAACCGGCAACACCTCGGCCGCATCGATCCCACTGGCAATGGAAGAACTCCTGCGCACCGGCAAAGCACAAGCAGGAGATACGGCGCTGCTGCTCGCATTCGGAGCTGGACTGTCCTACGCCGGGCAGGTCGTCAAGCTCCCGAAGCTGTAAGTAGCTGGTTCACGCCTGACCCGCTCGCACGTCGACGCATGCGCCCGGAGCCCCCAGTGCACTCGATGTGACATCTAGTGGCCTTTTCGGCAGTCAATGTCACATCGAGTGGACTCGGGGGCAGGTGTCGGCGGAATCGCGGCCAATACTGCGGCCGAGTCGTAGGGTTGTCGTATGCCGAAGCCCCCGTTACCCGATGCTGCTGTCGAGTTGTTGAAGAAGGCGAATCCCGCAGTCATGGCTGTGGTTCGTGCTGATGGAACGCCGATCACTGCACCTACCTGGTATTTGTGGGAGGGCGGGCAGATAGTGCTCAATTTCGATGCGTCGCGCAAGCGCCTCGAGCACATTCGGGCGAATCCGAAGGTGTCGATTTCGGTGTTGGACGAGGCTAGTTGGTACACGCATGTGACGGTGCACGGCTCGATCGAGTTGCGCGACGACCCGGATTTGGTGGACATCGATCGCATTTCGACGCATTACACGGGCCATCCGTATCCGGTTCGGGATCAGCCGCGCGTGACCGGGTATGTGACTGTGGATGCGTATGTCGGCTGGGGCAAGCTCGGCTCGTAGGGTCGGGGTTCAACTCTTGCAGGGGCTGTCTCGAGGTGTCAGACTCCCGCAATGGTGAATCCGCAGGGCGAGGGCAGCGATCAGTTCGGCGAATCCGACAAGGGGCAGCCGTACGAGGGACAGCAGCAGTATCCCCAGTACCAGAACCCGCAATACCAAAACCCGCAATACCAAAACCCCCAGTACCAGAATCCCCAGTATCCCTATGCGGGTGCGGGCTACCAGGCACCGACGCCCACCAATACGTTGGCGATCGTCTCGCTGGTGTTGGCCATTCTGGGGTTGACGTTCCTGCCGCTGCTCGCATCGATTTGTGCGGTGGTGTGCGGCCATATCTCACGTGGTCAGATCAAACGCACCGGTGAAGGCGGGTCCGGCCTTGCGACGGCGGGCCTCGTCATCGGTTACGTGTCGATCGCGCTGTTCGTCATCATCGTGGCTGGGATCATTCTGTTCGCAGTTGCGGCCTCGACGTCATCGACCTACTGAGACCTACCGAGACCTACCGAGACCTACTGAGACCTACGGAGACGGGTTGCGCAAGGCGGTCTTTCAGGCACATCGCCCACACGCCCGAGGTCACGGCCAATGCGATGACGAACAGTGCCAGTGCGTTCCATCCCAGTGTCTGGAAGACGACTCCGCCGATCCAGCCGACGACGGACGAGCCGCCGTAGTAGAACAGGTTGTACAGCGAGGTCGCCTGGGCACGGCCGTGGACGGCGCGTTGACCCGTCCATCCCGATGCAATGGCGTGGGCGGCAAAGAATCCCATGGTGAGGACCACCAGGCCGATCAGGATGACGGCGAGGTTCGCCGCCATGGTCAACGCGACTCCGGCGATCATCGTTGCGGTTGATCCGGCGAGCACCACCGACCTCCCGTGCTTGGTCGCCAGCTTGCCTGCAATGCGTGACGAGGCAGTACCGCTGAGGTATGCCACGAAGATCATGCTGATCAGCGATTGTGGGAGTCCGAAGGGCACCGCTTCCAAACGGAATCCGAGGAAGTTGTAGATGGCGACGAATCCGCCCATCAGGAGGAAGGCCTGGCCGTACAGGGCAGCCATTCCCGGTTCTCGTAGGTTCACCCACAGTCGTCCTGGTAGCTCACGGATCTCGCTGTGCACGAGCGCCGTTCGCGGCTTCGGGGCCAGCCACACGAACAGGGCCGCTGCCAGTGCCGCGATCATCGACACCGTCAAGGTGCCGATGCGCCAATTGGTGTACTCGGCAACGGGTCCGGCGACGATGCGGCCCAGCAGACCGCCCAGCGTCGTGCCGGACACGTACGTCGCTGCGGCAACGGCGGTGTGATTGCGGTTCACTTCTTCACTGAGGTAGGCCATTGCGATGGCCGGGAGTCCGCCCATGGCAGCACCTTCGAGGAACCGCACTGCCAGCAGCACCTCGAACGAGGGGGCGAGCGGCAACAGTAGACCCAGCGTCGTCGCAGTGAGAATCGAGATGGTCATCGCTCGGACGCGACCGATGCGGTCCGCTGCGACCGACCACGGAATGACCGACACCGCAACTCCGACGGTCCCGAGACCGACGGTCAGCGAGGACTGCGAGGGCGTGATGTCGAGATCGGCGGCGATCAGCGGCAGGATTCCCTGCACCGAGTACAGCTGCGCGAATGTTGCGATCCCGGCGAACAACAGAGCCAGTACGAGGCGTCGGTACTGACTCGATCCCCGCGGATGCCCCTCCCATGGGAGAACGGCCGGCTGCGTCGAAGTCACACGGATTACGTTAGGAGGGCTCACAGCATTCGTCCAATGCATGAGACGGTGCAAATCAATGCCTCAGCGGTATGATTCGGGGATGCGTGAGGAGACCACTGATCTGCTTCCTCTGCTGCCGACTCTCGTGGCGGTGGCCGACACCGAACACATCACCGACGCCGCCCACGTACTGGGCATGCCGCAGCCCACCGTCAGTCGTCAGATGGCGCGTGCATCGGCGATCCTCGGCGTCGAACTGATGGAACGACGCGGCCGCGGCATCGTCCTCACCAGCACCGGTCGAGTACTCATCCCGTACCTGCAGCGAGCGCTGAGCGATATAGATGCCGGTATCGACGCCATCACCGAGCACGACGCCCGTGCCAGGGGTCGCATCGCCGTGGCGTTTCAGAACACCTTGGGCGAGGACGTCGTTCCCACGCTGATTCGCCAGTTCCGCGTCGACCATCCGGCCGTGACATTCGATCTGGACCAGGGCGCACGCGCCCGCTGTCTGAACCGCCTCGCGGACGGAACGTCGGACTTGGCGTTCGTCTCGCTCAGCGCCGAACACACCGACGACAACTCGTTCCAGCTCTACGACGAGAGGCTGATGTTGGTCGTCCCGGCCGACCATCGCCTGGCCTCGCGTAGATCGGTCGATCTCGCCGACACCGTCGACGAGAACTACATCGCGATGGGCCACGGCTTCGGGATGCGGTCGATCTGCGACGAGCTGTGGGCCGCCGCCGGCTTCACCCCGCGCATCGCGTTCGAGGGCCAGGACACCCACACCGTGCGCGGGCTCGTCGGTGCCGGCCTCGGGATCTCCATCCTGCCGCGGATCCGCGCGCACGGCGGCGACGGCGGAACCGTCGACATCGGGCTCACCCAGCCCGCTGCCCGGCGACGCATCGGAATGGTGTGGAACCCGCGAGCCGATTCGCCGCGTCAGGTTGCGGCGTTCCGGTCGATGGTTCAGCGCAGCGGTCGAACACTCGTGATTAGGTGAGTCGATGCAACTGGTTCTGGTGCGGCACGCGCTGCCGCAACGATCGGAGACCTCCGCCAACCCCGCTCTCTCCGAACTCGGCGTCGAGCAATCGTTGCGGGTACCCGCCGCGATGGCCCGGTTCCCGATCTCCCGGGTCGTTGCGAGTTCGCAGTTGCGCGCCCTCGAGACCGCGCAACCACTGGCCGAGCGGCTCGGCGTGCAGATCGAGCCGGACGACCGCTTGACCGAATACGATCGCGATTTCGGTGGCTACGTGCCCATCGAGGCGGCCAAGACCGAATTCCGTGCAGCCTTCGATCGCATCAAGGCCGGGCATCTTCCCGACCAGGTCGACGAGCAGGCCTTTCGCCGACGCGTCCTGGCGGGTGTCAGCGATATCGTGTCGTCGAGCGCGCACTCCGACTCCGTCGCACTCTTCGCCCACGGCGGCGTCATCAACATCGTGCTGCAGGATATTTTGCAGACTCCGAAGGTGCTGGGGTTTCCGATCGACTACTGCTCGGTGACGCGCGTCCTGTTCTCCCGAAGCGGCGCGAGATCGGTCTCCTCGGTGAACGAGACCGAGCATGTATGGGACCTGCTTCCCCGCAACCGACAATCCACAGAGACCTCTTAAATTCCCAGCTCAGCGCGGTCGAACACGGCGTTCACGGTCGTCCGTCGGTCGGCCGAGGGTCCCGGGCCAGATAGCCTCGAACTCATCATGGGTGAATTGCGTATCTTCCGACGTCCTGCCGTTGCTCTCACCGCATTGGCGTTTCCTCTGGTAGCGGTGGGTGCATTCGCGCTCGGCACCGGCTACGACCTCGGCGCAGAGCCCGCCACGGAGACCACAACCGTGGTAGCGGACACCGACCAGGCACCGGCCTCCGACCAGCCGACGGCAGATCCGCTCGCGAAGGCCCGCAGCAGCCTCAACAGCGCATCGCTTCCCATCACGTTCCTCTCCAGTGGCATCGGCCAGCTGACCGACGGCGGAACGCAGCTCAACGACGGCGTCGGGCAGCTCGCCGACGGCATCAGCCAGGCTCACGACGGCACGATCCAACTCGCCGACGGCTTCGGGCAGTACCGGGACGGGATCGGTGAGCTCGGCGACGGTGCATCACAGATCAGTGGTGGTGTCGACCAGGTGGTCGACCAGCTCGCCGGATTCGGTGCCCTGCAGGCCGACTTCACCGCGAAACTGGCCGCAACCGCTGATCAGGTCGACCGCTTCCCGCACCCGGGTTCCGACGCGATCTCCGGTGAAATCCGCGGGGTGATCGACACCCTGAACACGCAGGCCTTCGGACCCGACACGCTCGCGCAGCTGCAGACCCTCAAGGACGGTGCTCGGCAGCTCTCCGGAGAGCTCAACGACCCGAACAGTCAATTCCTCGGTGCCACCTCCCAGCTCGGCGACGCCACGGTGCAGTTGCGCGACGGACTCGGTCAACTCGACGACGGCGGACAGCAGCTCAAGGCGGGTACCGATCAGCTCGTGACGGCGGTCGGGCCGGTCGAGGGGATCGTCAGCGGGATCGCCACCAACGTGCGCGACGCCTCCGCAGCCCTCCCGCCGGGCACCGCCGCCGCAGCTACGGACGGGACGACGTCCGCTCAGAGCACCGCGACCACCTCGACGTCCACCGGTACCGGGGCCACCCCGTACCTGATCGCGGCCCTGGTGGCACTCGGTGCCCTCGGCTGCGTCAGCCTGGTGCGGGTGCTCGGCCGGGACAGCACGCCGCGATGGCTCGCCATCGGAGCAGCCGTGGCCGCAGTGGGCATCAGCGCCGCCCTCGCGTTCGCGTTCGCCACCGAAGCCGCCATCGGGCCGGTGCTCGGAGCAGGTGCGTTCTTGGTCGTCTCCGCCGCTGCGTATCTCGCCGCTGCAGGGGCGATTCAACGTGTTCTCGGTGCCGTCGTCGGCCAGATCGTCAATATCGTTGCTCTGGCGGTGCAGGTCGTCGTCTGCGGCTTCGCGTACGCCTCGACCGCGTCGATCTGGGGCGATCTCGCCGCATTCATGCCGATGAGCTACACCGCGGCCGGTGCCCGCATCATCGCGTCGGGCGAGATGAGCGGGACCGGCTGGCTCGCGATCGGTGCCACTGTCGCCTTGTTGGCCGTCTCGGCACTGGTGTACGCGAGTGCGCGGGGCGACTCAGCCGACGGGCCGGAGCGGGTGGATAGCGGGCGCGGCCGCGAGATGGGCACCGAACTCGCTTAGCGCCTTCTGCAGATGCGGAGTCTGCATGTGTGCATCGAGGTCCTCCTGCGACTTCCAGACCTCGATGGTGATGAAGGTGCCCGGTTCGACTGCGGATTCGAACAGCTTGTAGGAGACGTTTCCGTCTTCCTTCCGTGATTCGGCGACCAAGGCGGACAATCCGTCCCGCACGGCGTCCACGGCGTCGGGCTTGGCGGTGATCGTCGCGACTACCTCGAGATCGTTGCTCATGATGAGTTGGTTCCTTCGTTCGGCGAGACACACTGTCCTCACCGAACGTACTCCCGCGCCACCTAAGCTGAGGTGACTACGCGGAAGGGAAGCAACAGTGACCCATAGGGCGGCCGAGCAACTGGCCACGAAGAAGGACTGGCTCGGTCTCGCCGTACTGGTCGTGCCCATTCTCGTCGTCTCGATGGACATGTCGGTGCTGTATCTCGCGTTGCCGTTCATGACGGCCGACCTCGAGCCCAGCAGCAATCAGACCCTGTGGATCCTCGACATCTACGGCTTTCTGCTGGCCGGGCTGCTCATCACCATGGGCTCCCTCGGCGATCGGATCGGCCGACGCACTCTGCTGATGATCGGCGCGGTCGTGTTCGGTGTCGCGTCTCTGCTTGCAACGTTCTCCACTTCTCCCGAGATGCTGCTGGTGGCGCGTGCATTGCTGGGAGTCGGCGGAGCCACCATCGCGCCGAGCACACTGTCGTTGATCCGCAACATGTTTCACGATCCGGCTCAGCGCAAGGAAGCGATCGGTCTGTGGACGGCCGGATTCGCGGGTGGAGCGGCCGTCGGACCCGTCATCGGAGGCGTGCTGCTCGAGCACTTCTGGTGGGGCTCGGTGTTTCTGATCAACATCCCGATCATGGTGCTGCTGTTCGTCGCGGCCCCTCTGCTCGTGCCGGAGTTCAAGGACGCCGACCCCGGCAAGTTCGACCCGATCAGCGTGGTCCTCGCGATCTCCTCGATGCTCTCGATCGTCTACGCCATCAAACACGGTGCGCAGGAAGGCATCGACGCAGCCACCATCACCACCGCGGTCGTCGGGTTCGCTCTCGGTACGGTGTTCGTCATCCGACAACGCAGGGCTGCGAACCCCCTCATCGACGTGACCCTGTTCGCCGAACGTGCCTTCAGCGCCGCCGTCGTCGTGCAGTTCCTCGTCATCTTCGCGATGACAGGATTCAGCCTGTTCGCCTCGCAGTACCTGCAACTCGTCGTCGGCCTCGGGCCTCTCCAGGCCGGGCTGTGGTTGCTGATTCCCGCCGTCGCCGCGGCCGCCGGTGCCGTCCTGGCACCGACGCTGAGCAAGGTGATCAGCACCGGCACCATCATTGCGGGCGGCCTGCTGTTCATCGCGTTCGGTTGCGTAGCAATGTTCTTCGTCGCCGTCGACTCCGGGCTACCCCTGCTCCTGACCGGAATGGCCCTGCTGACGTTCGGCATCGGTGCAGCGTCGACCCTCAACTCCGACATCGTGCTCACGGCAGCCGCTCCGGAGAAGGCAGGCGCTGCGTCGGCCCTGTCCGAGACCGGTGCCGAACTGGGCGGTGCCGTGGGCATCGCCATCCTCGGAACCATCGGCAGCACCGTCTACCGCAACCGCATGTCCGACGCCATCCCCGCCGGGACACCGGCCGATATCGCCGACCCAGCGCGCGAAACCATCGGAGGTGCCATTGCCGTCGCCGATTACCTGCCCGAGCCGTTTGCCTCGCAGTTGACCGAAGTCGCCGACTCGTCGTTCATCGACGGCTTCGAACTCGCTGCCGGTACCAGCGCTGTCCTGATGGCCGTCAGTGCGCTGGCTGTCTTCCTGTTGCTACGACGTCAGACCGCGGCAGTGAGGTAACCCGCCAGCCAACTGGTTGCAGATCGACCGTCCTGGACCTCGTAGCTCTGGTATTCCTGGTGAATTCCCGACCGGTAGAACGCTTCGATCTCTCGCCGACGCTGGTCGTTTGCCTGATCGGTGAGCTGCCCCTGCAGTACGGGGAGGCCACCGGCTGCCGTGAGGTCGGCGAGCAACGACTGTGCTTCCTGCGAGTACTGATCCGCGACATCGGGCTCGGGGCTGGAGGACACAGCGAGGAATCCGGCCAGCCGGGCCACGTAATCGTCTTTCGGCGTCGAGCAGTACAGATCGCCGACGGCACAGAAGGTCCGCACCACCGGACTGACGTGACCGAATCCGCCGACACGGGGGCCACCGACTCCGGTACCCACCACGGCGGGGCCCACCAGAGCGTCGGTGTCGGAGCGCTTCGGATCGGAGATCAGACCCACTGCGGCGATTCTGTCCGCAGGCACGATGCCAGCTCCGGTCCCGATCGCCGCGGCGAGATCGCCGGCCGCATCGGCGCCCTGGCTGTATCCGATGATCGCGAGTTTCGTTGCGCCGCAGCGGTCTGCCATGGCCTTGAGCATGCTGCCCGCGTTGGTGACGGCGACCGCCCGAGACTGTCCGTACACCTCGCCCTCCCACGGGAACGCGGTGGCGGGGTAGGAGACGTAGTCGGTGCGTATATCGCCGCCGAGACGATCGGTGACATCGGTGAGCATTCCCGGCTTCGGGGCCGCACCCGAGCTGGTCTCCCACGTTCCCGGAATGGCCACCACGTACATCGAGGGGCAGTCGCCGGGATCGGCGATCGCGGGTGATGCCGCGCCGAGGACGACACCGGACGCGAGAGCTGCGATGACGCCGATACCGGCGCAGAACTTCTTGACACTCATGGGGAGGGGGCCTCACTGGTGAAAGTCGAACGAGCGCTGTTCGAGATTCACAGTGCCAGGGGCCTGTGACCATCAGATGCCTACATGGTTAACGGACGTAACAGCGTCCGCGAGGTCGTGAAACGCAGCCGAGCTCGAAGTTATGGACGGGATCGGACCGTAATCCATCCATAACTTCGAGCTCGGCGAAAAAGTGACTTACCGCTGCGGCGCCTGGGTGGGCACGATCGGTGCGGGCAGCGCCGTCTTTCCCTGCAGGAAGGTGTCGACAGCGGCCGCACACGAGCGACCCTCGGCGATCGCCCATACGATCAGCGACTGGCCACGACCCATATCGCCTGCGACGAAGACGCCGGGAACGTTGGTGACCCACTCGCTGGTGCGCTCGACGTTGCCTCGCTGGTTGAAGTCGACACCCAGATCGGTCAGCAGACCGCCCTTCGCAGGTCCGACGAATCCCATCGCCAGCAGCACGAGATCGGCTTCGAGGGTGAACTCGCTACCCTCGATCTTCTCGAACTTGCCTGCCTTGAATTCGACCTCGCAGGCTTCGAGTGCGGTGACCTTGCCGTCTTCGCCGACGAAACGCTCGGTGTTGACGGAGAAGACGCGCTCGCCGCCCTCTTCGTGGGCCGAGGCGACCCGGTACATCAGCGGGTACGTCGGCCACGGGGTGGACGTCGCACGCTCCTCGGGAGGCCGGGCCATGATCTCGAACTGGTGGACGCTTTCCGCACCCTGACGGTGCGAGGTGCCCAGGCAGTCGGCACCGGTGTCGCCGCCGCCGATGATGACGACCTTCTTGCCGTGTGCACTGACCGGTGGCTCGTCCATGTCGCCCTGCTGGACGCGATTGGCGTGCGGCAGGAATTCCATCGCCTGGTAGATGCCATCGAGTTCTCGGCCCTCGATGGGCAGGTCGCGCCACGCGGTGGCACCGCCGGAGAGGACGACGGCGTCGAACTGCTCGCGCAGTTCGTCTGCCGAGATGTCCACGCCCACATCGACATTGGTGCGGAAGACGGTACCTTCGGCTTCCATCTGCGCGAGCCGTCGATCGATGTGGCGCTTCTCCATCTTGAATTCGGGGATGCCGTAGCGCAGCAGTCCGCCGACGCGATCGGCACGCTCGAAGACCGTCACGGTGTGGCCGGCGCGGGTGAGCTGCTGTGCCGCTGCAAGTCCGGCGGGTCCCGAACCGACGACGGCAACGGTCTTACCGGTCAGATGCGTCGGATACACCGGGGTGACCCAGCCCTCTTCGAAAGCCTTGTCGATGATCTCGACCTCGACCTGCTTGATGGTGACCGGGTCCTGGTTGATGCCCAGCACACACGACGCCTCGCACGGAGCGGGGCACAACCGTCCGGTGAACTCCGGGAAGTTGTTGGTGGCGTGCAACCGATCGATGCTGTCACGCCAGCGATCCTTGAACACCAGGTCGTTCCACTCGGGGATCAGGTTTCCCAGTGGGCAACCGTTGTGGCAGAACGGAATACCGCAGTCCATGCATCGGCTCGCCTGAGTGCGCAGCGTGTCTTTCGAGAAGTCCTCGTAGACCTCTTTCCAGTCCATCAGACGCAGGTCGACGGGCCGCCGCTTGGGTACTTCGCGAACGGTGTTCTTCAGAAATCCTTGTGGGTCACCCACGAGCTGCCTCCATGATCGCTTCGTCCACGTCCGCGCCGTTCTTCTCGGCCTCGGAAATGGCCAGCAGTACCTTCTTGTAGTCGCGAGGCATGACCTTCACGAAATGGTTCACCTGCTGTGACCAGTCCGCGAGGATCCGCTCGGCCACCTCGGAGCCGGTCTGCTCCTGGTGACGGGTGACAATGCCGCGGAGCCAGGTGAACTCGTCACCCTCGAGCTCCTCGATGTCGACCAGCTCGGTGTTGAGGTTGGCCTCGAACGTCTTGTCCGGATCGAAGATGAACGCGACGCCCCCGGACATGCCGGCACCGAAGTTGCGGCCCGTCGCGCCGAGGATGACGACCTTGCCGCCCGTCATGTATTCGCATCCGTGATCACCGACGCCCTCGACGACGGCCTCGGCACCGGAGTTGCGTACGGCGAATCGCTCACCGACGACACCACGGATCAAGGCCTCGCCGCTGGTGGCGCCGAAGAGGAAGACGTTGCCGCCGATGATGTTGTCCTCGGCGACGAATCCCTTGGGTGCCTCCAACGACGGACGCAGCACGAGATGTCCACCGGACAGTCCCTTGCCGACGAAGTCGTTGGCATCGCCGTGCAGACGCAATGTCATGCCGGATGGAACGAAAGCACCGAAGCTGTTACCGGCCGAACCGGTGAACGTGATGTCGATGGTGTCGTCCGGGAGCCCGACACCGCCGTATGCCTTGGTGACCTCGTGTCCGAGCATCGTGCCGACGGTCCTGTTGACGTTGGTGATCTTGGACTCGAAGACGACCTTCTCGCCCTTGTCCAACGCATTGCGGCTGGCCACGATGAGCTGCTGATCGAGGGCCTTGTCCAGGCCGTGATCCTGAACCCCGGTGTTGTAGAGGTTCTGATTCATGAAGGCCGATTCGACCTCTTCGAGGATGGGTGCCAGGTCCAGCTTGGACGCCTTCCAGTGCTCCTTGGCTGCAGTGGTGTCCAACAGACCCACCTGGCCGACGGCCTCGTCGAGGGTGCGGAACCCGAGCTCGGCCATGAGCTCGCGAACCTCTTCGGCGATGAACATGAAGAAGTTCTCGACGAATTCCGGCTTACCTGCGAAACGCTTGCGCAGCAATGGGTTCTGCGTGGCAACTCCGACGGGGCAGGTATCGAGGTGGCAGACGCGCATCATGATGCAGCCCGAGACCACGAGCGGAGCGGTGGCGAAACCGAACTCCTCACCGCCGAGCAGGGCAGCAACCATCACGTCACGGCCGGTCTTGAGCTGGCCGTCGACCTGAACGACGATGCGATCGCGAAGACCGTTGAGCAGCAACGTCTGTTGCGTCTCGGCCAGGCCGAGCTCCCACGGTCCACCTGCGTGCTTGACCGAGGTCAACGGCGTGGCACCGGTGCCGCCGTCGTGGCCCGAGATGAGCACCACATCGGCGTGGGCCTTCGATACACCGGCCGCGACGGTTCCGACACCGACCTCGGAGACCAGCTTCACGTGGATGCGGGCCTGCGGGTTGGCATTCTTCAGGTCGTGGATCAGCTGCGCGAGATCCTCGATCGAGTAGATGTCGTGGTGCGGCGGCGGCGAGATCAGTCCGACGCCAGGCGTCGAATGCCGCACCTCGGCGACCCACGGGTAGACCTTGTGGGCCGGAAGCTGGCCGCCCTCACCGGGCTTGGCTCCCTGCGCCATCTTGATCTGGATGTCGGTGCAGTTGGTCAGGTAGTGCGAGGTGACGCCGAAACGTCCCGACGCGACCTGCTTGATGGCACTGCGTCGCCAGTCGCCGTTCTCGTCCGGCTCGAACCGCGAGACGTCCTCGCCGCCCTCACCCGAGTTCGAGCGTCCGCCGAGACGATTCATGGCGATGGCCAAGGTCTCGTGCGCCTCGGCCGAGATGGAGCCGTAGCTCATCGCACCGGTGGAGAAGCGCTTGACGATCTCGCTGGCCGGCTCGACCTCGTCGATCGAGATCGCTTGCCGCTCTTCGGTCTTGAATCGGAACAGTCCACGCAGGGACGCAAGCCGCTCGGACTGGTCGTCGACCATCTTCGTGTATTCCTTGAAGATGTCGTACTGACCGGTGCGGGTGGAGTGCTGCAGTTTGAACACCGTGTCGGGGTTGAACAGGTGGTACTCCCCCTCACGACGCCACTGGTACTCGCCGCCGGTCTCGAGCTCGCGATGTGCTCGTTCCTGACGGTTCTCGAGGTAGGCCACCGCGTGCCGCGCTGCGACATCGTCGGCGATCTGGTCGAGGTCGATACCGCCGAGATGACTGTTGTGCCCGGTGAAGTATTCGTCGACCAGTTCCTGCGAGAGGCCGATCACCTGGAACAGCTGAGCACCGGTGTACGACGCCAGTGTCGATATGCCCATCTTGGACATCACCTTCAGCACGCCCTTGCCGGCGGCCTTGATGTAGTTCGCGACGGCCTTGTCGAAATCGATGTCGGTGAGGGCTCCGCGCTCGATCATGTCCTCGATCGATTCGAAGGCCATGTACGGATTGACCGCTGCGGCACCGAAACCGATCAGCAACGCCATGTGGTGCACCTCGCGGGCGTCACCGGCCTCGATGATCAGACCGACCTTGGTGCGGGTCTTCTCCCGAACCAGGTGATGGTGCACTGCGGAGGTGAGCAGCAGAGACGGAATCGGAGCGAGCTTCTCACTCGACTCGCGGTCCGAGAGCACGATGATCCGCGCACCGCCGGAGATGGCAGCAGAGACCTGAGCGCGGATGGCTTCCAACGACTTTCGGAGACCTTCGCCGCCCTCTGCGACCGGGTAGAGGCCGCGCACGACCACCGACCGAAGACCCTCCTGGGTACCTTCGTCGTTGATGTGTACGAGCTTGGCGAGATCGTCGTTGTGCAGGATCGGCTGCGGCAGCACGATCTGCTTGCAGCCGTCGGCACCCGGGTTCAGCAGATCGCCCTCAGGGCCGATGGTGCCGCCGAGGCTGGTGACGATCTCTTCGCGGATCGCGTCCAGCGGGGGGTTGGTGACCTGAGCGAACAGCTGCGAGAAGTAGTCGAACAGCATCCGCGGCCGAGCCGACAGGACGGCGATCGGAGTATCGGTGCCCATCGACCCGATGGCCTCGGCCCCGGACTTCGCCATGGGCGAGATCAACACGTTCAGTTCCTCGGTGGTGTACCCGAAGATCTGCTGCCGGATGAGAACCCGATCGTGCGGCATGTGCACGTGTGGACGCTCGGGCAGATCGTCGATCGAGGTCAGGCCTTCGTCGAGCCACTGCTGGTACGGATGTTCGGCGGCGAGTTCGTCCTTGATCTCGTCGTCGGAGACGATCCGGCCCTGTGCGGTGTCCACGAGGAACATCCGGCCCGGCTGCAGGCGCACCTTCCGGACGACCTTCGACGGGTCGATGTCGAGAACGCCGACCTCGGAGGCCATGACGACCAGGCCGTCGTCGGTGACCCACAGCCGGCTCGGGCGCAGGCCGTTGCGGTCCAACACGGCTCCGATGACGGTGCCGTCGGTGAAGCACACCGAGGCCGGCCCGTCCCAGGGCTCCATCAACGAGGAGTGGTACTTGTAGAACGCCCGACGAGCGGGGTCCATCGACTCGTGCCGTTCCCAGGCCTCGGGGATCATCATCAGCACGGCGTGCGGCAGGCTGCGTCCGCCGAGATGCAGCAACTCGAGCACCTCGTCGAAGCGTGCCGTGTCGCTCGCTCCGTGGGTGACGACGGGGAAGATCTTCTCGAGCGCATCGGGGCCACCGAAGACGTCCGAGGTGATGAGTGCCTCACGGGCCCGCATCCAGTTCTCGTTGCCGGTGGCGGTGTTGATCTCGCCGTTGTGAGCGACGCGTCGGAACGGATGCGCCAGCGGCCACGACGGGAAGGTGTTGGTCGAGAAGCGCGAATGCACGAGTCCGAGTGCACTGTCGACTCGCTCGTCCTGCAGGTCGAGGTAGAAACCCTTGAGCTGCGGGGTGGTCAGCATGCCCTTGTAGACGAAGGTCTGCGAGGACAACGACGGGAAGTACACGGTTTCGCGACCGGGGCCGTCCTTGCCTGCGCCTTCCTCACCGAGTTCGTGCTCGACGCGCTTGCGGATGACGAAAGCGACGCGCTCGAGATCGAGATCGGTAACGGAGCTGTCGGGTGCGGCGAAGAACAGCTGACGGAAGGTCGGCATCGCATCGCGCGCGAGCGCCCCGAGAGAGGAGTCGTCGGTGGGAACATCACGCCATCCGAGGACGGTCATGCCCTCGTCGACGACGATCTTCTCGACACCCTCGCAGGCGCGTGCGGCGTCGTTGCGGCCTTGCGGGAGAAATGCAACTCCGGTGGCATACGCGCCCGCAGCGGGAAGCTCGAAGTCCACGACCGCGCGGAAGAATGCGTCCGGTACCTGGATCAGAATTCCGGCACCGTCACCGGTGTTCGGTTCGGAGCCGGCGGCTCCGCGGTGCTCGAGGTTGACCAGTGCGGTGATCGCCTTCTCGACGATGTCGCGACTGCGACGACCGTGCATGTCCACCACGAACGCGACACCACAGGAGTCGTGCTCGTTGACGGGATCGTAGAGGCCTTGCGGGCCCGGAGTGTGCTTCATACCTAGCCTTCGGATAAGTCCAGCCTTGAAACTCGTCGGTGCCGGTCTTGTTGTAACCGCGTGCACGAACGGCATTCGGTGCGTCCTCGCCGTTGAAGCAGCACCTGTCGATGGTCGACGCTTTCCTCTGCACGGGCAGGTGAGCGCGTGGTAGAAAAGTGAGGTCTCGACGGATTCGGCCGTGGTGAGGCCGATCCAACTACGAACGATAAGTCAGCACCTGGGTACCCCCGCAAATAAGGCATGCCTAATATTGCGTTTCACCTGGGAATTTCCCTATACAGGTCGACATTTCGGCCACGATGTGTGACGGACGGGCCACGTCACCCGAGAAGCACACGCGTGTAAGACATTCGGAAGTAAAAAAAACTGGCCGCAGCGATTCGAGTCAGCTGCGGCCAGCGTGGTGGGCGGAGGGGGACTTGAACCCCCACGTCCCGAAGGACACTGGCACCTGAAGCCAGCGCGTCTGCCATTCCGCCACCCGCCCGGGTGACGGCGAGAACACTAACACGCACCCTGCCGCGCTCGAAAATCGCGGCCTCGGGGTGCCCGGAGCGAGCGGCGGGACTCGGTCCACGTCGGCGGCAACGTATATCATGCTTGCAGCGCGACTTCGTGATGACACGCGGTCGTCGCTCCCTGTGTACCCGCAGGCACCGTACGGTGGCTCGAGACAGTGAGAGGAGGGGTCACGATGGGCATCGTTGCGCGGTTCGAACGCAAGCTCCAGGGTGCTGTCGGCGACGTCTTCGCCCGCGTGTTCGGCGGGGGCGTCGTACCGGCGGAGGTGGAAGCAGCGCTGCAACAGGAAGCCTCGGATCTGGTCCGTCCCCTCGACGGCGGCCACAATCTGGCTCCCAACAGCTTCGTGATCACCATCAACAGCTCCGACCACGAGGAACTGGCCTGCGATCGAGAACTCACCGTCAAGGCATTTTCTCGCCACCTCGATGACTACATCCGAGATCAAGGGTGGCAGACCTACGGTGACGTGGTGGTTCGCTTCGAGCCGTCCCCGACTCTTCACACCGGACAGTTCCGCGCCACTGGCTCGGTCGATCCCGATGTGGGACGATCGGCGACTGCTGCACGGAACACGTCCGCGCGGCAAGGCGCGTCGGCCCAGCAGAACGTATCGGCTCCGCCAGCACCCCGTCCCATCCCTTCAGCTACGCAGCGACCGTCTGCCCCACCGATGTCGATACCAGGAGCCGGCCACATGACGCAGAACCCAGGCTACGACCCGCAGCGCGATCCCGCGGACGGTCATCGTCCCGATCCGCGCGCTCGCAATGGTTATGCCGGTGGCCAGGATCCGCGCTACGCCGGACGTGAGCAGAACGGCTACGACGCGCAGGCCTACGCGCCCGGCGAGTACGACCAGCAGCCCTACAACGGTCAGGCCTACGATCAGCAGCCCTACAACGGTCAGGGCTACGACGAACAGCCGTACGCCGACCAGGGTCAGGCGTACAGCGCCGCAGGCGGCCGCGATCAGGGTTACGACCACCACCCCTACGGCCAGGATCAGGCGTACAACTCCCAGGGCTACGACGCTCAGGGGTACGACGCCCAGGGTTACAACGGCCAGGGCTACGACGCGCAGGGCTACAACGGTCAGGGCTACGACTACAACGGTGCCGAGCAAGGTGGTGCCTACTCCGAGGCCCCCTATCAGGAGCAGGCATACAGCGAGCCGGCCGGACAGTACGCCGATCCCCGCGCCGCCGGTTACCAGCAGCCCGGTTACGACTACCCGCCCGCACAGCCTGCCTACGGCCGCGGCTACCCGCAGGGCGGATCCCCTCGAGGAGACGGGTACGGCTACGAGCAGCCCGCCGCGTACTCCGGTCAGGGTCAGGCGCTCGCTGCCACGCTCCAGCTCGAAGACGGCAGTGGCCGCTACTTCCAGCTCCGAGACGGTCAGAACATCATCGGCCGTGGTCAGGACGCACAGTTCCGACTGCCCGATACCGGTGTCTCGCGGCGGCACATCGAGATTCGCTGGGACGGCCGCGTCGCCATGCTCTCGGACCTCGGTTCCACGAACGGCACCACCGTGAACGGAGCTCCGGTGCAGGATTGGCAATTGGCGGACGGTGACGTCATCAGAGCCGGTCACTCCGAAATTCTGGTCCGGATCGTCTGACGCTCGGCGTGGGCTGGGAGCGAGTAGAGCCTGCGGGGAGCCGCGGCGATGTTCGTTTCGTCGACTTTCGTACTCGTCCACCCGTATGTCGTCCACACGAGCGGCTTCACCCTATGATGCTGCGAGGCAGCCATGTCTGCCGCGCCGCAGTATTCGAGTGTGTGAGATGCCGGTCCGATCGCGAAGGAGGAGGTGAATCGTCGTGCAGGGATTGATTCTGCAGCTGACCAGGGCAGGTTTTCTGCTTCTGTTGTGGTTCTTCGTCTGGGCCGTCCTTCGCACCCTCCGCAGCGACATCTACGCCGCTGCAGGCATGCGCGTGCCCGCTCGCTACTCCGGTGGCTCGAAGGTTCTCCCGTCGTTCAACAAGCAGAAGGTGGCCAAGTACCTCGTGGTGACCCAGGGCGGTCTCGCCGGAACGCGCATATCGCTGGGCACCCAACCCGTCTTGATCGGGCGCGCAGACGACTCGACTCTCGTTCTGACAGATGACTATTCGTCGACACGACATGCTCGTCTGTCGCCGCGCGGCGGCGACTGGTACGTCGAGGACCTCGGTTCGACCAATGGCACCTACCTCGACCGAGCGAAGGTGACCACCGCTGTTCGCGTCCCGCTGGGAACCCCTGTCCGTGTCGGCAAGACCGTGATCGAGTTGCGCCCGTGACCCTCGTCCTACGCTATGCCGCCCGCAGTGACCGCGGTCTCGTTCGATCGAACAACGAGGACTCCGTGTATGCCGGGGCTCGGCTACTGGCCCTGGCCGACGGCATGGGCGGGCACGCTGCCGGTGAAGTGGCGTCGCAGTTGATGATCGCCGCCCTGGCTCACCTCGACGACGACGAACCCGGTGACGACTTGCTGGGCAAGCTCGAAGCAGCCACCCGTGAGGGCAACGCCTCCATCGCGGATCAGGTCGAGGACGAACCCGAGCTCGACGGTATGGGCACGACGCTCACCGCAATCTTGTTCGCGGGCAAACGAATCGGACTGGTCCACATCGGCGACTCACGCGCGTACATGCTGCGCGACGGATCGCTCACCCAGATCACCCGCGACGACACCTTCGTTCAGTCACTCGTCGACGAGGGCCGCATCACCGCCGAGCAGGCACACACCCATCCGCAGCGTTCGCTGATCATGCGGGCCCTCACCGGCAACGAGATCGAGCCGACGCTCACCGTTCGGGAAGTACGGGCAGGTGATCGTTACCTGCTGTGCTCCGACGGCCTCTCGGACGTCGTCAGCGACGAGACCATCGAGAACACCATGAACGAGGGCGAAACCGGTCCCTGCGCCGATCGACTCATCGAACTCGCCCTGCGTAGCGGCGGGCCGGACAACGTGACGGTCGTCGTCGCCGACGTCATCGACCTCGATTACGGACAGAGCCACCCGATCCTCGGCGGCGCTGCCAGCACCGAGGACGAGGAGGACGCACCTCCGCCCAACACCGCAGCAGGACGGGCCGCCGCGATGCGGCCACCACGGTCGACGCCCAAACGAGTCACCGCCCCGGTGGTCGCGCCCGAGAAGAAGTCACACAAACTGCGCTGGAGTTTGATCGCCCTGACCCTGGTTGTGTTGGCGGGAATCGGTGTGTTCGTGGCCAATTCGATCATCAAGGGCAACTACTACGTCGGCGCCGACAACGGTAAGGTCACCGTGCTGCGCGGTCTACCCGGCTCGGTCCTGGGATACTCGTTGCAGAGTGTGGAACTGACCGGCTGCCTCGCAGACGACGGCACCGTCACACTCAGCGGCCCCGATGCAGTTCCCGCAGACTGCAATCCGTTCGAGATCGACGACCTCCTGCCTGCGGCGCGCGAGCAGGTCACCACCGGACTGCCCTCGGGATCCCTCGAGGATGCGCGCGGACAGATCGAGCGCTTGGCGTCCGGAGATCTGCTGCAGGTCTGCGAGACCGAGCCGGTCGTCACCACCACCGTCGAACCGACCCCGACGACGATCATCCCGCCGCCCGGAGTGCCTCTGCCCCAGGCCGAACAGGAGCCGGTACCGGACCTCGCACCGACCACCACCGCGGTGCCGACCCCGACGGTTCCCCAGATTCCCGGCCAGAACTGCAGGACCGGTACTCAATGAGCTCCACTGCTTCTACGGGAGGGTCCTTTCCGAGTCCGCCCGGAGGATTCGCTCCCGCACCGGTCCAATCGAATCGGCGCGGCGTCGAACTACTTCTGCTCGGTGCCGCGGTCCTGATCACGACGATCTCGCTGGTGTTGGTCGAGGCGAGCCAGGAACAAACCATCACCTGGGACCTCGCCAAGTACGCCGTCGCGTATCTCGCGCTGATGACGGTGGCGCACCTGGCAGTACGACGCTTCGCGCCCTACGCCGATCCGCTGCTGCTGCCGATCGTCGCGCTGCTCAACGGACTGGGCCTGGTGCTCATTCACCGCCTCGATCTGGCCGACCAACAGCAGGCGCTGTATCTCGGCAACCCGATTCCGTCACCCGATGCCACCCAGCAGGTGCTCTGGACGACGCTCGCGATCGCCGGTTTCGTGGCACTGCTGGTGCTGCTGCGCGATTATCGGACGCTGGCACGTTACGGCTACACCCTCGGCCTCGCCGGCCTGGTGCTGCTGGCCATCCCGGCGATGCTGCCCTCGGCGTTCTCGGAGGTCAACGGCTCGAAGATCTGGATTCGGTTGCCCGGATTCAGTTTGCAGCCCGGTGAGTTCGCCAAGATTCTGCTGTTGATCTTCTTCGCGTCACTGCTGGTATCCAAGCGCGAACTGTTCACCACGGCGGGCAAGCACTGGCTCGGGATGGACTTCCCTCGTGCCCGCGATCTCGGACCCGTCATCGTCGTCTGGCTCGTCTCTGTTGCGGTGTTGGTGTTCGAGAAGGACCTCGGTACGTCGCTGCTGATCTTCAGCACCGTGCTGGTGATGATCTACATCGCCACCGAACGCGTGGGCTGGATCATCATCGGTAGCGGGATGTTGCTCGTGGGGTTCTTCTTCGCCTACCAGGCGTTCCGTCACGTTCGCGTGCGCACGTTGACCTGGCTGGATCCGTTCGCCGACTACAACAACACCGGATATCAGATTTCCCAATCGCTGTTCGGGCTCGCCACCGGCGGCCTCGCCGGCACCGGGCTCGGTAGCGGCCGACCGTCCCAGGTGCCGTTCCCCAAAACCGACTTCATCATCGCCACCGTCGGGGAAGAGCTCGGCCTCATCGGGCTGGCCGCAGTCCTGATCCTGTACCTGCTGTTCATCATTCGAGGCATGCGAACCGCTCTCGCCGTGCGAGACAGCTTCGGTAAGTTGCTGGCGGCCGGCCTGTCGTTCACGGTCGCCATCCAGCTGTTCGTCGTCGTCGGCGGTGTGACCAAGCTGATTCCACTGACCGGACTGACCACCCCGTACATGTCCTACGGCGGATCCTCGCTGCTGGCGAACTACCTGTTGGTGGCGTTGCTGATCAAGATCTCCGACGCCGCCCGTGAACCTGCGACACCCAAGAAGAAGCCCGCTGTCGCCACCCCGATCGCCGAGGCGCCGACCGAAATGGTGAAGCGCGCATGAACACTCCCCTACGCCGCGTCTCCATCGCCATCATGGTGATGGTGGTCGCCCTGCTCGCCAACGCCACCTACGTTCAGGTCATCAAGGCCGACAGTTTGCGTACCGACCCGAGAAACTCACGGGTCCTGCTCGACGAGTACTCCCGCCAACGCGGTCAGATCTCGGCGGGTGGGCAGGTACTCGCGTCCTCCGTCGCCACCGACGACCGATACAAGTACCTGCGCACCTACCCGCAGAATTCGATCTCGCCATCGAGCCCCGAGGCCAACGCGCCGGTCACCGGCTACTACTCGATGCTGTACTCGAGCAGCGGACTCGAACGCGCCGAGGACCCGGTCCTCAACGGTTCCGACGACCGTCTCTTCGGCGGACGCCTGTTCGACCTCATCTCCGGCCGGGATCCCCGCGGCGGCAACGTGGTCACCACCATCGACCCCGTCGTTCAGCAGGTCGCATACGACCAGCTCACAGCCAAGGGATACACCGGTTCGGTCGTGGCCCTCGACCCCGCCACCGGCAACATCCTCGCCATGGCCAGCACCCCGAGCTACGACCCCAACCTGCTCGCCAGCCATGACGGTGTCACCACGACGACAGCGTGGGAGGACCTCAGCAACGACCCCGACAAGCCGATGGTCAACCGCGCCATCTCGCAGACCTACCCGCCCGGATCCACCTTCAAGGTGATCACCACCGCGGCCGCTCTCGAGGCGGGCGCAACGCCGGACGATCAGCTGACGGCCGCGTCGAACATCACGCTGCCGGGCACCTCGACGACGCTCGAGAACTACAACGGTTCGACGTGTGGCAGCGGCCAGACCGCGTCGTTGCGTGAAGCGTTCGCGCGCTCGTGCAACACCGCGTTCGTCGAACTCGGCATCGACACCGGGGTGGACAAGATGCGCGACGCCGCCGCCGCGTTCGGTATCGGCGAGGACATCACGATTCCACTTCCGGTGGCCGACAGCACCATCGGGCCGATCGACGACGACGCGGCATTGGGCCAGTCCAGCATCGGCCAGCGCGACGTAGCACTGACCCCCCTGCAGGATGCCGTCATCGCCGCAACCGTCGCCAACGGCGGTGTGCGGATGGCTCCGAACCTGGTGCAGCAGTTGCAGTCTCCTGATCTGTCCGATCTGTCGAACTATCAGCCCAAAGCCATGGGAGCGGCCATCAGCCCGGAGACCGCTGCAACTCTGACCGATCTGATGATCGGTGCCGAGAACGACACCAGCGGCGAAGGCAAGATCCCCGGCGTGCAGATCGCCTCGAAAACCGGTACGGCAGAACACGGTTCCGATCCACGCAACACTCCTCCGCATGCCTGGTACATCGCATTCGCACCCGCGAAGGACCCCAAGGTCGCCATCGCGGTGATCGTCGAGAACGGTGGCGACCGGGCACTGGCAGCCACCGGTGGATCCGTGGCCGCACCCGTCGGACGCGCCGTCATCGCAGCGGCATTGCAGGGGAGGTGAGATAGGTGCCATTGAGCAACGGGGCAGTCATCGCCCAGCGCTATCGACTACTGCGCCTCATCGCCACCGGCGGTATGGGGCAAGTGTGGGAAGCGATGGACAATCGTCTGGATCGCCGGGTAGCGGTGAAGGTACTCAAAGCCGAATTCTCCGAGGACCCGGAGTTTCTGCAGCGCTTCAGGTTCGAGGCCCGAACGACAGCGCAGCTCAACTACCCCGGCATCGCCGGGGTCTACGACTACGGCGAAACCCGCGACGGCGCAGGCGAATCACTGGCCTACCTCGTGATGGAACTGGTCAACGGCGAGCCGCTCAACGCCGTGCTGGGACGGATGTCCCGGCTGCCGCTCGGCCATGCCCTTGACATGCTCGAGCAGACCGGCCGTTCCCTGCAGATCGCCCACACCGCAGGCGTCGTGCACCGCGACGTCAAACCCGGCAACATCTTGATCACCCCCACCGGGCAGGTCAAGATCACCGACTTCGGCATCGCCAAGGCAGTCGACGCCTCCCCGGTGACCAAGACCGGAATGGTGATGGGCACCGCGCAGTACATCGCGCCCGAACAAGCTCTCGGCGAGGAGGCCACCTCGGCCTCCGATGTCTACTCGCTCGGCGTGGTCGGATACGAGGCGCTGGCAGGCTCGCGACCCTTCGTCGGTGACGGCGCCCTGACCGTCGCCATGAAGCACGTTCGGGAGGCACCGGCACCCATGCCGGTCGATCTGCCGCCCGCCGTCCGCGAACTCATCGAGATCACGATGGTCAAGGACCCCGCTGCCCGCTACGCCGACGGCGGCGAATTCGCGGACGCCGTCGCCGCGGTCCGAGCAGGCCGTCGACCGCCGACACCCGGGAACTCCCGAGGCACGGGCACCGGCCGGGTGATGGTTCCCGGAGTCGTTCCGAGTCCGCAGCCGGATCGGCCGTCGAGCACCCAGATGATGCCGACTTCGCAACGCGAGTATCGCGGTCCCGCCACCGGAACGGCTGCCGCGGCCACGCCGGTGCCCACCGGAATGTCCTCGGCGCAGAAGGCCCTCGCCTGGGGCGGTGCCGGGCTGCTGCTTCTGGCCCTGCTCATCGGCGGCTATGTGCTCTTCACCGGGGGCAGGGACGACACACCGACGCCGTTCGTGCCTCCGACGACAACCACCACGCAGCCGACCACCACCACCACGACCACGACGACGGAACCGACGACAACCTCCGAAGAGCCCACCACCACCGAAGAAACCACCACGACCACGACGACGACGACCACCCAGGAGCCGACGACAACCGAGGAGCCGACGACGACCTCGGAGGAGCCCACGCAGACGACGAGACGGCCGCTGATCCAGATTCCGTTCCAGCAAGAGCCACAAGGACAACAATGACGACTCCCCGTACGCTGTCCTCTCGCTACGAGCTGGGCGAGATACTCGGTTTCGGAGGCATGTCCGAGGTTCACCTGGCACGCGACACTCGGCTCGACCGCGACGTCGCCATCAAGGTTCTGCGCGCCGACCTCGCTCGCGACCCCACGTTCTATCTGAGGTTCCGACGCGAAGCCCAGAACGCCGCAGCCTTGAACCACCCCGCCATCGTCGCCGTGTACGACACCGGGGAAGCAGAGACCGAAGCAGGTCCGCTCCCGTTCATCGTCATGGAATACGTCGACGGTGACACCCTGCGAGACATCGTGCGCGCAGAGGGACCCATGGCGCCGCGTCGAGCCATGGAGGTCATCGCCGACGTCTGCGCTGCACTCGATTTCAGCCACCGCAACGGCATCGTGCACCGCGACGTCAAGCCCGCCAACATCATGATCAACCACGCCGGCGCAGTGAAGGTGATGGACTTCGGCATCGCCCGGGCCATCGCCGATTCCTCGTCGCCGATGACCCAGACTGCGGCCGTCATCGGAACCGCCCAATATCTCTCTCCCGAACAGGCCCGCGGCGAGCAGGTCGACGCCCGATCGGACGTCTACTCACTCGGCTGTGTGCTGTTCGAGATCCTCACCGGCGAGCCGCCCTTCACCGGTGATTCTCCGGTCGCCGTCGCCTACCAGCACGTACGCGAGGATCCTCAGCTGCCGTCGCTGGTCAACGACACCGTCCCGCGCGAACTCGATTCGATCATCCTCAAGGCCATGGCCAAGAACCCGGCCAACCGCTATCAGAGCGCAGCCGAGATGCGCACCGATCTGGTTCGCGTCCTCGGCGGGCAACGCCCGAGCGCACCGATGGTGATGAACGACGAGGACCGAACCACCATTCTCGGCTCGGTCGACGCCCGGCAAGCCGACTTCTCCGGCAAGGACAAACCCGCCTCGGTCGGCGAGCCACCCCGGCGATCGCGGCACGGCGAACCCGAGCCGGAACGCAGTCGCCGTGGCCTGAAGATCGCGCTCATCTCCATCGCGTCCGTTGTCGTCGTCGCTATCGTCGGCGCATTCCTGTGGTCGCTCGGGCCCGGTGCGGCCCCCAAGACGGTCACCGTGCCGACCGTCGTCGGACTGGCCGCAGACGAGGCACAGCGGCAGCTCGAGAACTCCGGCCTGCGCGTCACGGTGCAGGAGAAACCCGACGCATCGATCCCGGAAGGGTCGGCGATCGGCACCAACCCCGCCGCCGGATCACAAACCGAATCGCCCGGTGGAATTCAGCTCGACGTGTCTTCCGGACCCCAACAGGTGCAGGTGCCGCGCCTGACCGGAAAAACGCAACAGGAAGCATCCGACATCCTCGCCGAGGTAGGGCTCGAGCTCGACCCCACGATCGCCCGCGCCCCCTCGACTCCCGAGAACCTGGACAAGGTCGTCGAACAGAACCCGTCGTCGGGCGTGAGCATGAACGCCAGCTCGCAGGTTCGCATCACGCTCGGCTCGGGACCCGCTCAGGTACGCATGCCCAACGTCGTCGGACAGTCCGTCGACGTGGCGCAGCCGAACGTCGAGGGAGCCGGACTGCGCGTCCAGGTTCAGAGCATCGACTCGATGCAACCTGTGGGTCAGGTCGTGTCCACCGACCCCGCAGGTGGCACCAATGTCGCCGAGAACTCCGTCGTCACGCTGCGAATTTCCAACGGCGACAAGATCCCGATGCCGGACCTGTCCGGTCTCACCGAAACTCAGGCGCTCTCGGAGTTGGAAGCGGCCGGCTGGACCGGAACCCGGTCGGATCTGTCGACGTCGAGCCAATCGCAGTTGGACCCACTGATGGTCGGCCGAATCGTCGAACAAGAGCAGCCGGCAGGTTCGGAGATCAGCAAGACCGACACCATCTCCGTGCGTATCGGGGTGTTGGGGCTACCCAGCGGGCGCTAGCATCGAAGCTCAGGCGAACGCTTCGGCGACCTGAGCTTCGAGCTTGGCGACGAGACCCGGGTCGACCGGCATGCCGCACACGGCGAGCCAATTGGCCAGCATGCGGTGACCGCCTTCGGTGAGGATGGATTCCGGGTGGAACTGCACTCCGTGGATCGGTAGGTCGATGTGCCTCATCGCCATCACCAAACCGGATTCGGTGCGACCGATCACCTCGAGCTCGGCCGGAATCGTGTCGGCCCGGACTGTCAGGGAGTGGTACCGCGTCGCGGTGAAGGGGTCCTGCATCCCCTCGAGAACTCCGACGCCCGAATGCTGCACCGAACTGGTCTTGCCGTGCAGCAACTCCGGGGCCTTCTCGACGGTGGCACCGAAGACAGCACCGATGGCCTGGTGGCCGAGGCATACGCCGAGGAGCGGGGTCTTCGCCCTGGCGCAGGCCGAGACCAGGTCCATCGACGCTCCGGCCCGCTGCGGTGTACCCGGGCCGGGGCTGAGCAGAATCCCGTCGAATCGGGCGGCTACGGCATCGCGGTCGGCGAGTCGCTCGTCGTCGTTGCGCCAGACCTCGACATCGGCGTTCAGCTGGCCCAGGTACTGGACGAGGTTGAACACGAAGCTGTCGTAGTTGTCGACGACGAGAATGCGCATGTCGACAGCGTACTCAGCTCGGCTGCGCGAACCTCATGCGCACCGATTCGGCATAGGCGGGGACAGAGATGTCCTGGGCGTTCGCGACGTCGTACCGCAGTCCGTAGCGCACCGCGTACTGCTCGTACAGGCGCACACCCGGCTCGTTCTTCAGCGCCGCACGCAGTCGGTCCTGGTCACCGATCGCCTTCATCACGTACGGCGGACTGTACGTCCGACCACCGAGCAACAATGTGTTGCCGATGCAGCGCGGCGCCGACGACGCCACCAGCCGTTGATCCTGCATCGAGATCGCCGACGCCCCGCCCGTCCACAGAGCGTTGAGCACGCTCTGCACATCGACCTGATGGACCACCAGATCGTCGGGGGCCGCATCGGAGGCGTACGCACCGTCCGGCCCGCGGGGAGCATCGGCCATCGTGACGGTCACGCCCACACCCGACGCGGCCTCCCGCCCGGCCGCGTCCGCGAGCGCGTCGATGCGAGCCAACGCGTCGGCGACATCGCTGTCGCCTTCGGCAGTGCGCTGCTGACTGATATCGACCTGCTGTTCGAGCGAGTCTCTCCTGCGCTGGGCATCCTCACTGCTGCTCTGAGCCGCCTCGACGAGATCGGCGAGTCGAGTGGTGTCCCCGCCGCGCAACTCGGTGCCGTCCGATGCATGTCTGGTGGTACCGAGCAGCAAGCCGACGACAGCACAGACCGCGACGGCGAGGACCCACCAGCGGGTCTCGGCGGAACTGGTCGAAGGTCGTCTCACGGGTGCTCTCGATTTGTCCGGTGGGCCGGTGCTGGGCCCACCTGGGTTAGCGTGTACAGAAACCTGAGCGGTAAGGCCACGGTCCTTGGGGAGACACTAGCCTGGGGATGCACGATCCCGCCGATTCACAGGTTCCGTCGTCAGTTGTCCACAGGTACGGCCGCAGGGCCGATGACCGTCACGAACGCGAAGAGGAAGCAATGCCGAAGTCCAAGGTACGGAAGAAGAACGACTACACGATCAACCCGGCGAACCGGACGCCGGTCAAGGTCAACGCGGGGCCGTCACCGGCCTGGTACGTCGTGCTCATGCTGGGTTTCATGGTGGTCGGGCTGCTGTGGCTGATCGTCTACTACCTCGCTGCCGACGACATCGCCTTCATCGGAAACCTCGGTGCCTACAACTTCCTGATCGGCTTCGGCTTCATGGTCGTCGGGCTCGTGATGACCATGCGGTGGCGCTGAGCGACGGTCGAGTTACATCGATGTCATTCATCCCCAATGTGGATAGACCCTGTGGATAACTTCTCGAACAATCCACAGGGTGTGTATCGACAGCAGTGGGCGACGCCGGTCGTCGCCATCGGAGCCCTGGTGGTCGGCGGAATCGCGCTCGGAATCGGCGCCGCATTCACCTCTTCCGACGCAGCCGGCGCATTCCTCGTCGGACTGGCCGCCGTCGGGATGTGGATAATCGCAGCCCTCGCCGCAGTGCAGCGCCCACGCCTGGCCATCACACACGACGGTTCACTGGTGATGAAACGCTTCACCGGCATCCGCACGTACGCCCGCACGGACATCGTCCGCGCCAAAATAGTGCGATACCCCCGACTCGGCCGACGCGTCCCCATGCTCGAACTCGACCTCCGCCCGCCCGGAGAGGACGACGATCGGTTGATCATCTTCGGCAGATGGGACCTCGGCACCAACCCTCAGGACGTGTTCGATGCCCTCGAGGCGCATGGTCTGGTGCCGCGCGACTCCTGATCGCTCGGGGCCCGTCGGTACTCAATGTGACGTTGAGTGGACTTTTTGGGGGTCAATGGCACATCGAGTGGATTTGTCAGAGGCCCATCTGGGCGCGGAGGTCCAGCACGCGGAGTGCGATGATCGCCACGGATACCACGGCGACGGCCGCGACGGACAGCCATGCCAGGGACACCCCGGCCGGGGCTGGTGTCCCTCCGGGCCCAGTGCGTCGGTTGGGGAGAAACACCAATCCGGCGGTGGCAGCCGCACCGGCGACGAGTCCGCCCATGTGTCCCCAGAGCGAGATGCTGGGGATCGAGATGCTGATGAAGATGTTCAAGGCGATCACGACGAACACCGGTGCCGGGCTGCGCTTGAGCCTGAGCAGGATGACGGCCTGAGCACCGAGCAGGCCGAAGACCGCACCGGACGCGCCCGCCGTGGAAACCAGCGGATTCTCGAGCACCATCACCGAGGCGCTGCCACCGAGTAGCGACAGGAAGTAGACGGCGAGATACCGGCTGCGGCCGAGGATCAGTTCGACGTCGCGTCCGATGAGGAAGAGCGCGAACATGTTGACCAGGAGGTGGATCGGCCCGATGTGGACGAAGCCGCTACCGATGAGCCTGAACAGGTCGCCGTTCGCCACGAGCAAGCTGTTGAGGGCCCAATCGCTGGCCAGCGGAGAATTGAAGTTGCTGGTCACGCTGCCGGCCTGCGCAGCAGTGATTCCGAAGACCACGACGTTGACTGCGATCAGCGCGAACGTCAACGGTGTCTTGGCCGATCGTGCCACGGGTGCGCCCGCGATGGTCTGAGCTGTGCGGACGTTCTTGTTGCCCTGCCGGACGCAATCGACACAGTGTTGTCCTACCGCCGCTGCCTGCAGACATTGTGGGCATGCGGGACGGCCACATCGCGAGCACGCCAGACCGGTGGGGCGATCGGGATGTCGGACGCACACCGACTGGGGTGGGTTGGGTTGGTCGCCGTGCGGGCCACCCCAGCCGGGGGTCGTCATCGTGAAATTCTCCTACGAGGGCCGAATCAGGCGACGGTGACGCTGTCGATGACAACCTCGTCCACCGGACGGTCGCCGCGGCCGACCGGGGTGCTCGAGATCGCGTCGACGACCTTCTTCGAGGCCTCGTCGGTGACCTCACCGAAGATCGTGTGCTTGCGGTTGAGGTGCGGGGTCTTGCCGGTGGTGATGAAGAACTGCGAGCCGTTCGTTCCGGGGCCGGCGTTCGCCATGGCCAGCAGGTACGGGCGGTCGAAAGAGAGCTCGGGGTGGAACTCGTCCTCGAACTTGTAGCCCGGTCCACCTGCGCCGGTGCCGGTCGGGTCGCCACCCTGGATCATGAAACCGTCGATGACGCGGTGGAACACTGCGCCGTCGTAGAACGGTCCGGCCTTGGTGCCCGACGCGTTCTGCGTCGTGTACTCCTTCGATCCGTCCGCGAGGCCGACGAAGTTCGCGACGGTCTTGGGGGCGTGATTGCCGAACAGTTCGATGACGATATCGCCGCGGTTGGTGTGCAGCGTGGCCGTTTGGGTCTTGTTAGGTGAAGTCACGCCCACCATCGTGCCATCCCGGGCGATCGAGCAGTTCACGGGCGGTGCGCGGAGGTGGACCTATCGGCACTGATCGGAGGGCCACTGTGTGGAACAGTGATGACCATGACGAGCACAACGAAGTCCGACCGGGTTCGGTCGACCACCGGCACCGCGGCGTCCGCGCTCTTCGCTGCCGCGAGCAAGGGACCGGCCGGAGCCGGTCTGATGATGGCCAAGAAGGGTTACGAGCTGGCACACAAGCAGGCCGTGAGACGACGCGCTGCGACGGTGGAACGAATCGCGGAGTCGAACCGCACCAGAGCACTGTTGCGGGCCCCGTCGCAATCGCACAGGACTCGTCGAATCGTGCTGATCGGGGGCGCTGCCACCATCGTCGCCGGAGCGGTGTTCGTTCTGAGCCGCCGCCGCAAGGAGGTTGCACCGCCTGCCGATGCGCCGCCGAGCCTGGCCGACTACGAGGGCAGTACGGCATAACCAGGGTCGGTCAGAGATACAGCAGCTTCTGGATCAGATCGAACAACGCCGGCCTGGTCCTGATCACGGCGTCCTCGCTGCGGTCGGCGATCACCAGCGCGGCGTTGTATCGACTGGTCGACCCCTCGGCGAGGTAGTCGCCGTGACCGATCGAACTGCTCCGACCGTCCGATCCCTCGGTGGAGAGCAGCGTGACCGAGTCCAGCACACCCGGATCGCGGCCGAATGCACCGAGGTCGGCCACGAGATCGCCTTCGGCTTCGGCGACGAACACGTGTCCCGACGGCACTCGAAGGTCCGCGACGGTCGGTGTGCCCAGTCCCGGTGATCCGAGCGCCACGAAGTCGTCCACCCCTGTGCCCTGCCGAAGCGCGTACGCGGCGGTGAGCGATCCGTAGGAATGCGCAAGGACAGACAAGTGCGGGTCCTCGGCCCTCGCGGCATCGAGGCCGTCCAGAAACGGAACCAGCCGATCCGCCCCCGCCCGCGCAGCCCACTCCGAGGCCACGCTTCGGTCTGGATCCAACAGACTCCAGCCGAGCTGCGGGGCCTGGTAGTCCATCCACGTCACGACGGCGACGCTCGGACCCGCACCAGCCGGAAGCATCTGTCGGGCAACCGTTTCGAGGCCGTCCATGTCGCTGTCGTATCTATCGAGGTCTCCGGCCACGGTGGATCCGAGGCCGGGTACGAACACGGCCACGTGTGTGGCCGTGTCGACATCTCCCACCGCGATTGCCGCCGTCGTCTCCTCGTACGACGCGTTGTCGAGTACCAGGAGCTGTCTAGCCCCCTTCGCCAACGTCGCCTCGATCGCATCGAGGGCTGCTATCCGAGTGCGTGTCTGCTCCAGGCCGGCATCTGCGTTGCTGAACATCCCTCCGAAAAGATTGGCCTCCAACTCCTTTCGGAGCTCGGCCTCGACCTCGCGCAAACGAACACGCTCGGCGGCCAGAACCCGCCTGTTCGCACTGTCACGCACACGGGCGGGCAGCCCATCGAGATTGCCGATCAGCCCCGGCTGCTCGACCAACAGCCGTGTCCGTGCGGCCGGCGAGAGGGCACTCCAGAACGCTGCGTTCGCGGCCGGCGTCGCATCGCTGGGGATCGAATCCGCCACTGCCGCTGCGACGAACGTCGCGGGGACCTGCCCGACGAGGCGGAGGGCCAGGGCCTCGTCGAATGCCGTGGCTGTGCGCAACAGCTGCGTCAGTCGCTCGGCCAGTTCCTCATGCATGCGCCGTCGATCTCGCACCGTCGTCCACACGTCCTCACGTGCAACCGAATACGACACGGCCGTGTCGAGGACCGAACCGTCGGATCCGACGGTGAAGCGGGCATCGGTGGCGTCCTGCTCCACAGCACGGAGTGCGTTTATCAGACCTGCCATGTCGATCGCGGCCTCGCCGAGGCACGTCGCGACTCGAAGCAACTCGTTCGAGACAGCACCGAGATCAGATCGGATACGTCTCATGGCCTGGCGGGCCGCGTCGGCTGCGGGTCCGACCCACCCTTCGCCGATCACGTCCTCCGTCGAGGACGCGTGGACGGCGATCAGTTCGCGCCACCGCCGCGTCAGGTCCTCGGACGCGGCAGTCAGCGTACGACTGTCCCATGACCTGACGTCATCGAGTGTGACCATCGCGTTCCCCCGCAGAATTGTCGTATTCGACTATTCAATGCGTGGGCGACGAAGAACTGTGGAATCTATCCCCAGCCTGTGGATGAAAACTGGGGGTAGACGCTGCTGAATGCGAACATCACCGAGCGATTCTGCGAACAGGATCGCTGTAACCGGTCCCCGGGTTGAACCCTGGGTTGGACGGACCGTTGGTCCGCGGTGGTCTGCTCCGCTTCGCCCGATACAGATCCGCGTCTGCGGCCCGGTAGATCTCGCCCCAGCGGCGAGTGGCAGGCATGCACACCAGTCCGACGCTCCATTCGGCACGATGAGCGCGGCGGAGTCGGTCGATGATCAGGAGAGCTTCTTTTTCGAGCACACCCGGCATGAACAGCACGAACTCGTCCCCGCCGAGCCGACCGAGAACATCGCGTTTGGTCAGTTGGCTCTTCCACGCCTTCGAGACCCGGGTCAGGAGAACGTCCCCGGCAATGTGGCCGTACTCGTCGTTGATTTCCTTGAAATTGTCCAAATCGAGTACTGCCAGGCTCACCGACAGCCCGCGCGCCGCGCAGGCGGGCAGCATCTTCTCGATCTTCGACTCGAACCCGAAGCGGTTGAGCAGACCGGTCAACGCATCGTGGGTCGAAAAATATCGCATCCGACGCGCGAAGACGCCGAACACCTCGGTTGCACCGACGATGCCGAGAGCGACGAGGATGTAGCTGATGAACGGAGTTCCGTACGGAGCGACAGCGGCCCCGATCACTGCCGAAACAGCAAGCACTGCAACCCATATGCCCGCGTTCCGTTCAGACCAGAAGGCACCGATGTGCATCCCCAGGAACATGGCAGCCTGCACACAGATCAAGAAGGCGGGCAACGTGTCGCTGCTGCCCAGAGCACACGCCAGGGCCACTACCGACAACGCCGTCGACAGCCCCACCGCGCGTTTGGGACTGGGCACACCAGCCCTGGCCAACACCACGATCGCCAACGGACCCAACACCAATGCCAGAGCCGCAAGCACTTGCCGAGCACCGGACAGACTCGACCACGATGCCACGGCACTTGCCGCGTAGAGAACGGTGGTGACGGCCGCGAACACGGCCAGCATGCGCCCGGACTCGTCGAACCTGGGCTTGATCACAAGTCGAGGCCAGCCGCGCAGGCAAAGGACTGCGCCGCCTCGAGGTGACGTGCACCGAACGAGACCTCATCACTCACCTGATACCCCCCAGGCACCATCGGCCCTCCCCAAGCACTACAGCCATGCCGCATATGACCCAACGATGCCCGGACTCTAACACCTTCGAGCTGCGACCACGACTCTCTGGAGGGACGAAGTACAGGTCAGGATGCCTTGTCGGCGCGCTCGGCTTCCCGGGCGAGCAAACGATCCCGCGACTCTTCGAACTTGGTGGCCTTGGCTGCCAGATCCTCGACGAACGCGGCAAGACGATCGCGGTCACGCTCGCCCTCACCGGTGAAATCGTTGCGCTCGAAAATCTTCCACTTTCGTAGTACCGGCATCAGTACCTCGTCCAGATGCTGACGGAGATCGTAGATGCCGTGCTTGGCCAGAGTCATCGCGTTCTTACGGAAATTGGGCATGTTCAACCCGGGCATCTGAAAGTCGGTAGCGACGTCGGTGATGGCACGGACCATCTGATCGGGCACCAGATCCAACGAGGCCTCACCCAGGTTCCGATAGAAGATCATGTGCAGATTCTCGTCAGCGGCAACACGAGCCAACATTCGATCCGCCACCGGATCGCCGCATGCCAACCCCGTATTCCGATGCGAGACCCGGGTCGCGAGCTCCTGGAACGTCACATACGCCACCGAATGCAGAAAGTTCGCCCCGTCCATCGGAGCATCGACACCCACCGTCATGTGGTGCATCCGGGCCCGCTCCAACTCCACGGGATCCACCGCTCGGGTGACGACGAGATAGTCGCGCATCACGATCCCGTGGCGGTTCTCCTCCGCCGTCCAACGACCCACCCATGTGCCCCAGGCACCGTCCAACGAGAAATTGTCTGCCAGCCCGCGGTGGTACGACGGAAGATTGTCCTCGGTGAGCAAATTGGTGATCATCGCCGTGCGAGCCAGCTCCGACAACGACGACTGTTCGAGCGACCAGTCCTCCCCACCCATCGCCGCGAAGTTCCGACCCAGATCCCACGGAACATAGTCGTGCGGATGCCATTCCTTCGCCATCGACAGATGGCGATTCAAGTTGGTCTCCAAGGTGCCGTCGAGTTCGGTCAACAGCTCTTCGTGGTTGAGAACACGGGTCATCTGCGGGGCTCCTTCAAACCTGTGGGTGCCCGAACCGCCAACCGATTCGAGACGGTGGCGAACATCGCTCGCCGAGATCTGACGACGGCACACCCCCCTGCGGTGCGCCGTCGCGACCGTTCACATCGATCCGCGGACCGACGTTCCTGCACTCCGGTAAAACTAGGGACCCACGTCCTGAATGCGAACAGAACAGTCGAGGGTCTGTACATATGGGCGCCGAAGGGCGGCGCGCCTTGGGTGTGGTCACAAGGCTGTCGTCGCTCGCCCGCCGTCTCCAGTGGGCACTCAATGTCACATCTAGTGGACTTTTCGGGGGTCGATGTCACATCTAGTGGACTTGGGTACCCGGGGAGGGAACGAAAAAAGGACGCCCACCGAAGTGGACGTCCTTTTTATTGTGGAGCCTAGGAGATTCGAACTCCTGACATCTGCCTTGCAAAGGCAGCGCTCTACCAACTGAGCTAAGGCCCCGGGTGTTGCGGGTGATCGTGGACGAACTCTACACGTCCACTCCGAGCGATTGTCACGCGGTGGGGATGCTGTGCCAGACGCCGTCCGAGCTGCGCGTGGAGCGCACCTTGGATACTGTCAGCACTGCGATCACCGCCGATGCGACGAGAAGAAGGATTTTCACGTCCTGCCTCTTTTCGTTCGTTCGGTGTGGGCCTAGGAGGACTTGAACCTCCGACCTCTTCCTTATCAGGGAAGCGCTCTAACCGCCTGAGCTATAGGCCCTCATCACTGCTTCGGCTCGAAGATTTTCTCTCCTCGAACCGAGGGATGAGATTACCGTATCGGGTCGCTGTCTTCCAAAACGGCCCGATACGGCTCTCGACGATGCAGGTCAGTCGCGGTCTGCCAGTGTCACTTCGACGCCACCGACCAGGTCCGACGACAGGTTGTAGATGAACGCCCCGATGGTGGTGAGAGCGGTGAAGAGTACGACATTGATCACACCGATCACCGCGGCGTAGCCGAACACCTGCCCGGCGCTGACGAGGCCGCCGTCGCCCGACTCGTTGACGATCTCGGTGAAGGCACTGTTGAGCCGGTCCCAGACGCCCATGCCGTCGAGCACTGCGTACAGCAGCCCGACTCCCACCATCCACACGAAGAACAGTGACACCGCGATGACGAGCGCGATCTTGAGCGTCGACCACGGATCGATCTTGCGGATCTGGACGGTTGCGCGAAGCGGAGTGTCGTCTCCATGAGACATCGCCCCGATGGCGGTGGGCACTGCCCGGTCGGACTGGGCGGGCTCGGGGTGCCGAACGGCGGACAGATCGGGCATGTCCTTCGCCAGATCCTTGCGTTCGATATGGCGAGTCGGTCCGTCTATGCCCGCAGCTTTCGATCGAGCCGCTTCACGCCGCTCGGTCTTGTCCTCGGGTGCCTCGCGTTGGCTCGGCTCGGCCGTGGTGTGCGCCGAGCGGTCGAACTCCGCGTTCGTAGGGAGCGCTGCGCCCCGGCCGGAGAGATTGGTCTGCGGCTGATTCTGAGGCTGCTTCCGGTCGTCCGTGCCCTGCGACACAGGTCGCTGGCCGGCACCCCGCTGCCACGGCGGAGTCCCGGAATCACTCTGCGGAGCGTCGCCCTGCTGAGCGGGCATCGCCTGAGTTGCCGCGGGGTTCGCAGTCTCGCGAGCACGATCCGGCGCAGATTCGGGCTGTGCCGGACGAGCTTGCTCGCTCGATCCTTCCGGCGTGCGTGTGGTCTCGTCGGGTGCAGCGGGACGCGGTGGTGCGGGGCGAGACGGTGGCGGACCGGCGGCCGGCTGCCGCTGCGGAGGCTGGCCGCTCGCTTGTCGACCGCCATGGGGTTGACCCGCCCCTGGCTGAGCCTGTGGGGGTCCGGCCTGACCGGGGCGAGGGGCAGGCGGGCCCTGCTTGGCGCCACCCTGACCCGACGAGGACGGCGGACCACTGGGAGCTGGTGGCCGCGGCGGGGGCGGCCCCTGAGCCGGCCGCGCCGGTCCGTTGGGAGCACCCTGCGCAGGCCGAACCGGCGGACGAGGGCTCCCTTGCGGAGCCGATCCGCGACCCGCAGCCGGTGCGGGTCGACTGGCGGGCTGTGGGCGGGCACCCGGACGAGTTCCCTCGGGCGGCGCGGGACGCGCAGGCTGCTCGGCCCGCGTGGCGTCCCGATCATCCGTTCCGCCGCTGGGGGCTGGCCTGCTGCCAGGCCGATTGGGAGTGCTCACTTACGACTCCTTCGATGCATCGTCTTCGGTGCCCACGGCATCCGGCTCGATCTCGTCGGCGTTGCGCGCGATTGCGAGCAGTGTGTCGCCTTCACCGAGATTCATCAACCGCACGCCCTTGGTCTGTCGGCCGGCCTTCCGAACCTGCTTGGCAGCGGTCCGGATTACGCCACCGCTGGAGGTGATGGCGTACAGCTCGTCCTCGTCGTCGACGATGAGAGCTCCCACAAGCGTGCCACGCTTCGGGTCGTACTGGATCGTCAGTACTCCCTTTCCGCCGCGGCCCTGCTGCGGGTAATCCTCCATCGCAGTGCGCTTGGCGTAGCCACCCGACGTCGCGACCAGCAGGAACTTGTTCTCACTGACGACGTTGAGGGAGAGCAGTTCGTCCTCACCGTTGAATCGCATGCCCTGCACACCGGATGTGGCGCGGCCCATCGGTCGCAGTACCTCGTCGGTGGCGGAGAACCGAATGGATTGACCCTGCGCCGACACGAGCAGCAGATCGTCCTCGGAGGACGCCAGAACCGCACCGACCAGTTCGTCCTCGCCGCGCAGGTTGACGGCAACGATGCCGCCACTGCGGTTGGAGTCGAAATCGGTCAGTCGCGACTTCTTGACCAGACCGCCCTTGGTGGCGAGCACCAGGTAGGGAGCGGCCTCGTAGGTCTTGATCTGAATGACCTGCGCGATGCGTTCGTCGGGCTGGAAGGCCAGCAGGTTCGCGACATGCTGTCCGCGTGCGGTTCGGTTCGCCTCGGGCAGCTCGTACGCCTTGGCCCGATAGACGCGGCCCTTGGTGGTGAAGAACAGGATCCAGTCGTGCGTCGAGCAGACGAAGAACTTGCTGACGATGTCGTCCTGCTTGAGGCCGGCCCCCATCACGCCCTTGCCGCCGCGCTTCTGCGAGCGGTAGAGATCGGTCTTGGTGCGCTTGGCGTATCCGGTCTCGGTGATCGTGACGACCACGTTCTCGCGGGCGATCAGGTCCTCGTCGTTGACGTCCCCGTCGGCGGCGATGATGCGGGTACGTCGGTCGTCGCCGAATTTCTCGACGATCTCGGACAGCTCGTCCCGAACGATCTGCCGCTGCCGCTCGGGCTTGGCCAGAATGTCCTGCAAGTCGGCAATCGTGCGTTCGAGTTCGGCCAACTCGTCGATGATCTTCTGACGCTCCAGGGCGGCGAGGCGCCGCAGCTGCATGTCAAGGATCGCCTGGGCCTGGATCTCGTCGATCTCGAGCAACGAGATCAAGCCCTGCCGTGCGTCGTCGACCGTCGGAGATGCCCGGATCAAGGCGATGACCTCGTCCAGAGCGTCGAGCGCCTTGACCAGTCCCCGCAGAATGTGGGCCCGTTCCTCTGCTCTGCGCAGCCGGTACCGGGTGCGGCGCACGATCACGTCGAGTTGATGGGCGACGTAGAGGCGGATCATCTGATCGAGCCGCAGCGTTCGAGGAACACCGTCGACGATCGAGAGCATGTTGGCACCGAAGCTCGTCTGCAGCTGCGAGTGCTTGTAGAGGTTGTTGAGCACCACCTTGGCGACGGCGTCGCGCTTGATCGTCACCACGATGCGCATGCCGACGCGATCGGAGGACTCGTCGTCGATCTTCGAGATTCCGGAGAGTTTGCCGTCGCGGACCTGCTCGGCGATGGAGGTGATCAGGTTGTCCGGGTTGACCTGGTACGGCAGTTCGGTGATGACGATCGTGGTGCGACCGTTGGAATCTTCTTCGATCTCGACGACGCCACGCATCCGGATGGACCCGCGACCGGTGGAGTACGCATCCTGAATGCCCTGGCTTCCGACGATGAGTCCGTGGGTCGGGAAATCGGGGCCCTTGACGCGTTCCATGCAGGCCGCCAGGGTGGCTTCCTCGTCGGCCTCGAAGTTGTCGAGAGCCCAGACCACCGCGTCCCCGAGTTCGCGCAGGTTGTGCGGGGGGATGTTGGTGGCCATGCCGACGGCGATACCGTTTGAGCCGTTCATCAACAGGTTCGGTACCCGCGACGGAAGTACTGTCGGCTCTTGGGTTTTGCCGTCGTAGTTGGGGATGAAGTCGACTGTTTCCTCGTCGATGTCGCGCAACATCTCCATGGCGAGCGGGGTCAACCGCGCCTCGGTGTATCGCATGGCTGCTGCACCGTCGTTGCCGCGCGAGCCGAAGTTGCCCTGGCCGTCGACCAGTGGGTACCGCATCGACCACGGCTGTGCCAGACGCACCAGTGCGTCGTAGATCGAGGTGTCGCCGTGGGGATGGTAGTTACCCATCGTTTCGGCAACGGGGCGTGCGGATTTGACGTAACTGCGGTCGGGACGGAATCCCGAGTCGTACATCGCGTAGAGCACCCGACGGTGCACCGGCTTGAGGCCGTCACGAACCTCGGGCAGGGCGCGCCCGACGATGACGCTCATCGCGTAGTCGATGTAGCTGCGCTGCATTTCCTGCTGGATGTCGACCGGATCGATCCGATCTCCACCCTCGGCGTTGGTGGTCGAACCCGGCGGGGGTCCTACCGGCGGTTCGGTGATGTCAGACATACAAATCTCCTCGAGAAACGGTCACCGGGGCACACCGAGAGAACACGTCGATGCGCCCGGGAAGTAACTAAACGTCAAGAAAGCGAACATCTTTCGCGTTGCGCGCGATGAAGCTGCGGCGTGCGGACACGTCCTCGCCCATCAGCACACTGAACAGTTCGTCCGCAGCGGCCGCATCGTCGAGCGTCACCAGCCGAAGCACTCGCACGGACGGGTCCATGGTGGTTTCCCACAGCTCCTTGGCATTCATCTCACCGAGGCCCTTGTAGCGCTGGACGCCGTCTTCGACGTTGATCTTGCGCTTGTTGGCCAGGCCGGCCTCGAGCAACCCGTCGCGCTCACGATCGGAGTATGCGAAGTCCGGTTCGCCGCGGCTCCACTTGAGCTTGTACAGCGGCGGCATGGCCAGGTACACGTGGCCGTTCTCGATCAACGGTCGCATGAATCGGAAGAGCAACGTCATCAGCAGCGTCGAGATGTGCTGACCGTCGACATCGGCATCGGCCATCAGCACGATCTTGTGATAGCGCAGTTTGGTGATGTCGAATTCGTCGTGGATGCCGGTGCCGAAGGCCGTGATGATGGCCTGGACCTCGTTGTTCTTGAGGACACGGTCGATCCGGGCCTTCTCGACGTTGATGATCTTTCCGCGCAGCGGCAGGATCGCCTGGAACATCGAGTCTCGACCCGACTTGGCCGAACCGCCTGCGGAGTCGCCCTCCACGATGTAGATCTCGGATTTGCTCGGGTCGTTGGAGCGGCAATCGGCGAGCTTGCCGGGCAGTCCACCGATATCGGTTGCGCTCTTGCGGCGCACCATCTCTCGTGCCTTACGCGCGGCCATCCGAGCCTGTGCGGAGGACACCGCCTTGTTGATGATGGTCTTGGCATCGGCCGGATTCGACTCGAACCAGTGCGAGAGATGCTCGTTGCACGCCTTGAGGACGAACGAGCGGATCTCGGTGTTACCGAGTTTGGTCTTGGTCTGGCCCTCGAACTGCGGCTCGCCCACGCGCACGGAGATGACTGCGGCCAGGCCCTCGCGGATGTCGTCGCCGGTGAGTTTGACGTCCTTCACCAGCTTCTTCTCGATCGCGTACTTGTTCACCGTGGAGGTCAACGCGGTACGGAAGCCCTCTTCGTGGGTACCGCCCTCGTGGGTGTTGATGGTGTTGGCGAATGTGTGCACCGACTCGGAGTAGCCGGCATTCCACTGCATGGCGATCTCGACCTCGTGGCCTTCACCCTTACCGGTGAACCCGACGACCGAGTTGTGGATAGCGGTCTTGGTTCGGTTGATGTGCTTGACGTAGTCGACCAGACCGTCGGGATAGTGGTAGGTCCGCTTGCGGACCTTGGCGGGCTTGGCGGCGGCCGCGTCGGCCTGCTCCTCCTCGGCCGTCTTGGGTGCCTCGGCGGTCTCGGCGAGTTCTTCCTCGGTCGCGTCGGTCGCTGCGACCCGCTCGTCGGTGAAGTTGATCGTCAGTCCCTTGTTCAGGAACGCCATCTCCTGCAACCGGCGGTGGACGGTCTCGAAGCTGAAGTCGAGTGTCTCGAAGATCTTGCCGTCCGGCCAGAAGCGAACGGTGGTGCCCTGACCGTCCGTTTTGCCCACGATCTCCAACGGACCGGGCTTCGCGTAGTCGTACGTCTGCTGATACACATTGCCGTCGCGCGGCAAGATCGTCAGTTCGACCTTGGTCGAGAGCGCGTTCACCACCGAGATACCGACACCGTGCAAGCCACCGGACACCGCGTAGGAGTCGGAGTCGAACTTGCCGCCCGCGTGGAGCTGGGTCATGACGACCTCGACGGTGGGAACTCCGGAGGCATGGAGTGCGACGGGAATTCCTCGACCGTCGTCCTTGACCTCGACGCTTCCGTCCTCGTGGATGGTCACATCCACGGTGGAGGCGTAGCCGGCCATGGCCTCGTCCACGGAGTTGTCGACGACCTCCCAGATCAGGTGATGCAGGCCTCGCTCACCGGTGGAACCGATGTACATACCAGGCCTCTTACGAACTGCTTCCAGTCCCTCGAGGACCGTGATGGACGAAGCGCCGTAGTCCTTGCTGTTCTCGTCGTTACCTGACTTCTGGGCAGCCACGGTTAGCTGGTTCTCCTTCTACGCGTCCACTACCCCGCTCACACCCCTGAGGGTGCTACCGCAGGAGCGGGCACGGTCGTCTCGACCGAGTCCGAGTCCGTGCGTTTTTCCGGGCTTCTCTCGTACCGGTCCATAGTACTGGTTGCCACTGACAGCATGGGCACGATGACACCCCTAAAAGGCCCCTGAATGCTCCACAGACGCATTTTTTCGATGCTGGACGACAAATATGGAGGGTAAATCCTGCGGCTCGGCTAGAGATCGAGCACAATCCGTTCGCCTTCGGAACGGGATACGCAGATCAGCATCTCGTGACGTTGTTCCTCGGCCGTGAGTCGATTCTCGCGGTGCTGCGGTGTTCCGCTCAGCACTCGAACCCGGCAGGTACCGCAGAAGCCCTGTTGACACGAATACGCGATGTCCGGCTTGAGACGCCGAATGGCATGCAGCGCAGTCTCTTCCGAACCGACCGTGATGATGTCTCCGGAGTCCACGAGCTGCACTTCGAATTCTCGACCGTTCTTCACCGGCGGTGGCGAGAAGCGCTCGAAATGCAGATGAGTAGCCGAAAGCGAGTCGAACGACGCCCGAACCAGATCGATCATCGGGGGTGGCCCACACACGTACACCGAACCACCCGAGACGGCATTACCGAGCAGATCCATGCTCGACGGCATGCCGTCCACATCGTCGGTCCTTATGGTCACGCAATCGGGTTCCCAGCTCTCGATCTCGTCGAGGAACGGCATCGATTCACGGGTGCGGCCGCAGTAGACGAGATGCCAGTCCATCCCGCACTCTCGGGCGCGACGCACCATCGAGATGATGGCGGTGATCCCGATTCCGCCGGCCACGAACACGGCATGTTCGGAGGGTACGAAAGGAAAACCGTTGCGCGGACCCCGAATTGCCACTTCATCACCGATTTGCAGGGTGTGCATCTCGGGCGATCCGCCGCCGCCGTCGCGCACCAGACGGACAGCGATGGAATAGGTATCGGCATCGGGTTCGCCGCACAACGAGTACTGCCGACGACGTCCGGACGGCAGATAGAAATCCAGGTGCATTCCTGGCGCCCACGCCGGAAGAGCCGATCCGTCGACGGCTGCGAACGTCAGTTTCACCACTTCCTCGTCGGCGCACAGCACCTCACGCGAGATCAGTGTCGCCGCATGAGTGCGTACGACCGGAGGCGCCGCGAACGACGGGTCGTAGTCGCCGTCGTCGAGGAGAGCGAACCACTTGTCCAATGCATCGGTCACCAGAGACACGGTCTGGTCCGGCTCGTCCCTGCCGTACAGGTTCCTCGGAATGGTGCGCCCGACCCGAAACGACTCCACCATCTTCGACATGGTGCCGAGCCTGCTGCGCAACCCACGTTTGGTCATCGATCGGCGGACCGAGCTGCCGGCGAGGTGGCCAGGTAGCGCACAGCCTGAGCCGTCGAACCTTCCTGGGAGGGGTGGTACGTGCTCTTGAAATAGCGCAACGAGGCCTTCGTGATCGCCATCGGCTTCGGAAACAGCCCAGCCTTGGTCACCTTCCGAAATTCCCGGAACGACGGCTTGCGCTGCTTGGCAGACAGGTGCGCCAACGTCGGATCTCGATCCATGAGGAATCGAACACCACGTCCCCAGAACCACACGAGAGTCGGTGCGATGACGACGTACGTGCGGATTCGGCGGGTCGGGCGAACATCGAAGTACCGCATCACCTCGTAGGCGACCGAACGATGTTCGACCTCCTCGGCACCGTGCCAACGCAACAGGTCCAACATGGCCGGATCGACGTCGGCCTCGTCCAGTTCGGTGGCATTGAGCACCCAATCGCCCAGAAACGCCGTCAGATGTTCGGCGGCGGCGATCAGTGCGAGCCGTTCGACGAGGCTGTTCTGGCCGTGGCCGGATCTGTTTCCGAGAGCTCGGCCGAAGAGAAACTTCATCTGGTCGACGTACGGATCGACATCGATGCCGTGTGCTCGGAGCTGATCGTGGACCTCGGTGTGTGCTTGCGCGTGCATGGCTTCCTGACCGATGAAACCGATGACATCGTCGCGGAGCTGGTCGTCGTGAATGAGCGGCAGCGCTTCTTTGAACGTACGCACGAACCACTCCTCCCCTTCGGGGAGAAGTAGGTGCATCACGTTGATCAGATGGGTCGCGAGAGGATTCCCGTCCATGTAGTGCAGCGGCAGCGTCTTCCAGTCGAATTCGACGTTGCGAGCATGCAGAACGACTCTGTCTTCGGGGGTTCCGTCGACATCGACGGCTGCTGTCGAAGTCTTCTTCGTGGGTGCAGACACTGAAATCTCCTCGTCCGATGGCACGCCGAACAGGTAATCGGTCCCCCGACCGTTACGTGTCGGGAATCACGCTACGCACATAGACCATGTCACAGCAACACAGCACCCAACGTCTGTTGAGGATCGCCTGGACCAGCTGGGATGCGAACGGGACATTGGTACGTGTCACTATCCGTACGTATCCCGCGGGCCCCTTCCTCGAATGTGCCGCTCACCCTTCCTCCAGCTCTGAGTCGTCGGTCCGGTGATCCGAAGTGACGTCACCACACCGTGACCGACCGCCGCGGCGATCTTGGCGAGGATCTGAGATTGCATCAGTCTCAGTTGCGTCGCCCACGCGGTGGACTCCGCAGAGATGCTCAGCACTCCGTCGGACAGACCCGTGGGTTCGGCATGGGCGGAAATGTCCTCACCGACGACACTCGACCAGCGCCCCAGCACCGCACCCTCGGAGACCTTCGCCGACCAACCCCGCTTGGACGCGATGGAGTTCGCCAGCGCACCCAGCGCCTGCGGATCCCGGTCGTCGGGACCCGCTCCCGACCAACCCCGTCGGCGACGCCCCCGCAGTGCACGCACCCCACCTGTGGGCGAGGACCGTCCCTGCCCCACCGACTTACCACTGGCCTTGGCCGCGGCACGCGCATCCTCGAGTGCACGGCGCGCCAGATCGACACCTTTCAGTTCCTGGGTCTGTTCCGGCTCTGCCGGCTCCATCTCGTCGTTCATCGGCCCTCGCCCTCGGACAGTGCACCGACGGTGCTGTTCGACAGATCCGTGATGCGCGAGATACGTCCTGCAGCACCGGATTCCGATCCCTGTTGGGCTTCGACGCCGTAGCGACGCGCCTCGAGCTCGGGTGGGACGTCCTCCGGTACCGCAGCGGTGATCAGCACCTGCTCGGCGCCGGCGGCAACGGTGGCCAACGCGGCACGCCGTTTCCGATCCAGCTCGGCGAACACGTCGTCGAGCATCAGAACAGGGTCGGTGCCGTCCTCCCGCAACAACCCGAACGATCCGAGTCGCAACGACAATGCGTAGGACCACGATTCGCCATGACTGGCAAAGCCTTTCGTCGGCTGATCACCGAGCATCAACTCGAGATCGTCCCGATGCGGGCCGACCAGACACACTCCGCGCTCGATCTCACGCTGCCGCATCACCGAAAGCCGGTGCAAGAAAGCAGCTTCCAGAACCTCGATATCGTCGGGCTCAGGCGCCCGATCGGGATCGGAGAACTCCGGTGGTAGCGCCTCGGCAAGGCTGCAGCGATAAGCGAAACCTGCCGGCCGGGACTGCGGGGCGATCGAACTGTAGGCCTGTTGCACGAAGGGAAGCAGCTCGTGCACCAAACCTATTCTCGCAGCGAGCAATCGAGCTCCATGCCCCGCCAGGTGGCCATCCCAGACATCGAGAGTTGCGAGGGCACTGGCACCGTCACTCGATGCCGAACCTCTCCGAAGAGACCCACTCGCGGTCTTGAGCAATGCCGATCGCTGCCGGAGAACTTTGTCGTAATCGGCACGGACAGTAGCCATTCGAGGTATCCGGGTGGTGAGCAACTCGTCCAGATACCGGCGACGCTCGCCGGGGTCACCGCGCACCAACGACAGGTCCTCCGGCGCGAACAACACACTCTGCAGCACGCCCAGAATCTCGCGCGGACGGCGCACCGGCGAGCGATTCATCCGAGCCTTGTTCGCCTTGCCGTCGAGCAGTTCCACGTCGATGATCAGCTCGCGGCCGTGGTTGACCACAGCACTACCGATCACCGCGTTGGACGCACCCGCCCGAATCATCGGCCCATCGGTCGACACGCGGTGCGAGGACAGCGTCGACAGATAGTTCAGCGACTCGAGCAAGTTCGTCTTACCGTGTCCGTTCGGTCCGACGAACACGGTCGATCCCGGTCCCAGATCGACCGTGACGTCGTCCCAGGATCGGAAATCGTGGAGCTGCAGCGAGCGAACGAACACTTACTCGGTGTGCTTCGGCGCCGGCGCGCGCAGGGTCTCGTCCGCGTCGGCCTTCTTGACCGCGTGACCACCGAACTGATTGCGCAACGCGGAAACGGCCTTCATGGCGGGCGAATCCTCTTGTCGGGAAGCGAATCTCGCGAACAATGCCGCTGAGATCACCGGAGCCGGAACAGCATGCCGAATTGCTTCCTCGACGGTCCACCGGCCCTCACCGGAATCCTCGGTGTATCCGGAGATCTCACTGAACTCGGGATCCTGACCGAGGGCCTCGACCAGAAGATCGAGTAGCCACGACCGCACGACCGTGCCCTTGCTCCAGGCCCGCAGCACTCCCTGCACGTCCTGCACCAATTCTTCGGCCTCGAGGATCTCGTATCCCTCGGCGTATGCCTGCATCAATCCGTATTCGATGCCGTTGTGCACCATCTTCGAGTAGTGACCGGCACCGACGGGCCCCGCGTGGACGAAACCGTCGGCGCGCTCGCCCTCGGGACGCAAGGCGTCGAAGATCGGCATCGCGCGGGCGACGTGATCGTCCTGACCACCCACCATCAACCCGTAGCCGTTCTTCAGTCCCCAGACGCCACCGGACACACCGGCATCGATGTAGCCGATTCCTTTGGCATCCAACAGCTCTGCGTTGGGCTTGTCATCGGTGAATCGCGAGTTTCCGCCATCGATGACCAGATCTCCCGGCTCGAGCACATCGGCGAGTCCATTCACGGTGTCGCGAGTGATCTTGCCGGAAGGAACCATCACCCACACCACCCGAGGCGCCGTGAGCGCCTCGGCCAGGCCTGCCAGCGACGGAGTGTCCGTCACTTCGGGACGCGGATCGTAGCCGATCACCTCGTGCCCGTGCTCGCGCAGCCTCTCGCGCATGTTGAAGCCCATTTTTCCGAGACCGACCAAGCCCAGCTGCATGATGAGGCGTCCTTGTCTGTGTCAGGTGGGGATTCGCGGTGTTACCCACGAACCCGGTGCGGAACTCCCGCCCGTTCAACAGTAACCAGGAAGGGATCAGCCCGGCAGCCTGACCGGCATCAGCAGGTAGGTGTATTCCGATTCCGGCGCCGCGAACTTGCCCGCATCGTCGGCCACGAGCTCGACGTCCGAGGTCGGACGCAACACGGCGGGCCGACTCGGAGTGGTGAACCCGAAGGTGACCTTGTCGCTGTGCAGCGAAGACAGGCCGTCGATCAGATATCCCGGGTTGAAGGCGATGGTCAGTGCTTCGCCCTGGAAATCGGCGGGCAGAGCCTCCTCGGCGCGACCTGCGTCGTCACCGCCTGCGGAGAGCAGAACCCCTTCGGAGTTGAATTCGAGGCGCACCTGGGCACCGCGCTCGGCGACGAGGGCAACACGCTTGATCGCCTCGACGAGCGGCGCGATCTCGAGAGTGGCCACCGCGGTGTGCTCGGCGGGCAGCAACTGACGAAACTTCGGGAATTCGGCGTCGAGCAGGCGGGTGGTGGTACGGCGCCCGTCGCTGACGATGCCGAGCAGGCCGTCGCTGCCGATGGACGATCCCGAACCGAGAGCGAGCTCGACGGGCGAGCCGGCGTTGCCGCCGAGAGTCTTCGCCGACTCGGACAGGGTCTTGGCCGGAATCAGCACCGCGGTGGTCGTGTCGGCACCAGCGGGGGTCCAGTCCACCTGGCGAACGGCCAGGCGGAAGCGATCGGTGGCCGCGAGAACGACGTTGGTGCCCTCGATCTCGACGCGGATACCGGTCAGCATCGGAAGCGTGTCGTCCTTGCCTGCGGCGATGGCGACCTGGGCGATGGCCTCCGAGAACACGTCACCTGCCAGCGAACCGGTTTGGCTGGGCAACTCGGGGAGCTGCGGATAGTCCTCGACCGGCATCGTCGGCAGCGAGAATTTCGCGCTCCCGCAGTTGATCAGAACCCGAGTTCCATCGACCGTCACGTCGACCGGCTTGTTCGGCAGCGACTTGGTGATATCGGCAAGTAGCTTGCCCGAGACCAGGACTCGGCCCGCGGTGGCGACTTCGGCCGATACTTTGACCTGCGCGGAGACCTCGTAGTCGAATCCCGAAACCGTCAGCCCCTGCTCGTCGGCGGCGAGAAGAACTCCACCGAGAACAGGAACGGGCGGGCGAGAGGGCAGGCTACGGGCCACCCACGCCACGGAATCGGAAAAATCTTCACGAGCAACGCGAAACTTCAAACTTCCAAGCTCCATCGCTCGGCATTTCCTCTCGTTCGGTGGCGTCGGTCTTCACGGCCAGCCGTGCAACCTCGATCGTTGCGGCTCGAACCGATGCAACGACGAGTCTGGCACATCCAGCGCAAGCACACCGTATGCCCTCGGAAGCGAAGTTGAAAGCTCGGGCACGAGCTCGCAGCATCCGCGGAACCTGCAATTCGGGGATCCGGCAGAGCCTGTGAACGGATCGTTCCCCAACACCTGTTTTCAAAGAAGTTCTTTCAAGGAGAAAACAGAAGTATTAGTAGGTCCTGTGGAATCTGTGTACGGACCATGTCCTGTGCTGGTGGCCGGGCGTGGTGTCGTGGGGATGAACTCGGGACCAATGTGCGGTTGACAACCGGCTGCCTGTGGACGAATCGCATCGGTGCACAGGCACCCACACTCCATCCCCAGAACTTCGATGTTGTCCACATGCTTATCCACAGGTGTGCATCAATGGTTGGTGCCTGAAAAATCGCGGTCGACATCGTCCCGGAGATCGGCGGCGATCGCGTCCGTGAACGCACAACGGCACCGAACCCGCGATGGGTTTCGGTGCCGTGTCCACTCGGTGGGGGTGCCGATCAGCCCTACCGTTTGGAGCGCTGCTTGATCCGTGCGGTGAGCTCCTGAACCTGGTCGTAGACCTTACGGCGTTCGGTCATCTCCTTGCGGATCTTCTTGTCCGCGTACATCACCGTGGTGTGATCGCGACCGAACGTCTGCCCGATCTTCGGCAACGACAGGTCGGTCAGTTCGCGGCAGAGATACATCGCTATCTGCCTGGCCATGGCCAATGCCCTGGCCTTTCCCGGGCCGCAGAGGTCCTCGATGGAGGTGTTGAAGTACTCGGCCGTGACAGCCATGATCGTGGCCGCGTTGATGTCCAGGCTCGACGAATCGGGAATGAGATCACGCAGTACCACCTCCGCCAGCGTCAGGTCGAGAGCTTGGCCGTTGAGTGATGCGAACGCCGTCACGCGAATGAGGGCGCCCTCGAGCTCACGGATGTTGCGTTCGATGCGGCTGGCGATCAGTTCGAGAACATCATGGGGCACATCGAGTCGATCCATCCGAGCCTTCTTGCTCAGGATGGCGATACGCGTCTCGAGCTCGGGTGGTTGCACATCGGTGATCAGACCCCACTCGAAGCGCGTGCGGAGCCGCTCCTCCAGCGTCGCCAACTGCTTCGGGGGCCGATCGGAGGAGACGACGATCTGCTTGTTCGCGTTGTGCAGGGTGTTGAAGGTGTGGAAGAACTCCTCCTGGATGCCTTCCTTGCCTTCGATGAACTGAATGTCGTCGACGAGCAATACATCGGTCTCGCGGTAGCGGCGTTTGAATGCCACCTTGCGGTCGTCACGAAGACTGTTGATGAAGTCGTTCGTGAACTCCTCGGTGGAGACGTACTTGACCCGCATACCCGGGAACAGACGCTGGGCATAGTGTCCCGCCGCGTGCAGCAGGTGCGTCTTGCCCAGCCCCGATGCACCCCACACGAACAGTGGGTTGTAGGCGCGAGCAGGTGCTTCGGCGATGGCCACCGCGGCGGCGTGAGCGAAGCGATTGGAGGCACCGATGACGAAGGTGTCGAAGGTGTATTTCGCGTTCAAGCTGTTGGCGCCGGACGACGGCGGCGAGGACTCGGGCGGCTTGGTGAAGTAGGTGGGCCACGAGTTCTGGACGCTGGCCAGTGCTTCGCGCTCGTCGTCGACTTCCTCGTAATCGGCAGTCTCGGAGTCCGAAGGCTCGTCGTCTCGGCTGGTCAGGATGCGCCGCCGGTATGTGGGCGAGCTGACCGCGTCGGGGTAGGCGGACCGCTCGGAATCGGCCTTCTCGTCCTCGGGAGCGGAGATGCGGACACCGAGACCCTCGACACCCTGGCCGAGGTGTCGTCCGAGAGCACCGAGAATCGGCTCTCGCAGGTCTCGTTCGATCGCTTCCTGAGCGAAGGTCGACGGTACCGCCAGCAAGGCGAATCCCTGCGTCAACGTCAGAGGTTCGACCAGGGCGAGCCAAGCCTTCTGGCCCTTGGTCAGCGGAGACCCACTGTGTCGGTCGGATGTGAGTTCCGCGACCACCTCGGGCCAGATGCGCGTGAGCGCATCTGGATCGTCGTTCACGTCGATTCCTCCGTAGTAAAGCGTTGGTCTCGTGCGGCACGACGCACGAATATCGCGCATCCGTTTTCACCCGCGTCGTCGCGTTCTCGGATAACGTCGTCGATCGTGCGTCGCTGCGGCCGAGACCAGGGCCCGTGGGTGGACCCCGCAAGGTACGAATATGCCACCTGAACTGTGTTTCCACACAATTATCCACAGGTGTGGATAAACGACACCGATGTGACGCCGCCTCGCTCGACCCTCCGTGCTACGGCGATCCCATGAGTCTGACCTGCACCGATGGCAATTGTCTGTCCTGTGATCGGAGGACGTGACTGCGTGCCATGGACCCATCGCAATCGATTCGACGTTCCGGCTGCGAGGCGATCGGCGAAGCCTGTGCATGAAAGACGACGTGGACCGGTGCGGAGCGAGTTTGACCACCGATGGCTCGATCAGTACTCTCGAACAGTCACCCAATAGCGAGGTGGCCGATGCTTGCTGGCTGCTTACAGTCTGTGTTCACTCGGATTACTCGCTCGGGAGGCTAGCAAGTTCATCCGAACTCGCTGAAGAACCTTTACAGCAGGCGCCGACCGATCGGCGTCGTCGAATCTCGAGGAGTGTTGACCGTGGCCAAGGGCAAGCGGACGTTCCAGCCGAACAATCGCCGCCGCGCGCGCGTTCATGGCTTCCGTCTTCGTATGCGTACCCGTGCGGGTCGTGCAATCGTTTCCGCACGTCGCGGCAAGGGCCGTAAAGAACTCACAGCCTGATATCCGTTCGTCCGAAGCTTGGAGCTCGGGATGCTTCCTGAGCCGAATCGACTACACCGAGCACGTGATTTCTCCGTCGCGGTGCGTCGAGGACGCCGAATGGGTCGATCGGATCTGGTCGTCCACGCTGTTGTGCGTGACGAACCGGATATTGCATCGACCATTCGGGGTCCACGCTTCGGATTGATCGTCAGTAAGGCAGTCGGGCCGGCCGTAACTCGTCATCGAGTTGCGCGCCGGCTTCGGCATATCTGTAGCGAGGTCATCGGTGAGCTCCCAGAGTCCACCGACATAGTGATTCGTGCCCTGCCAGGCGCCGCGCACGCGACTTCGGCACAGTTAATCGTTCAATTGCGATCAGGAATGAAGAAGCTCGGTCTTCTCGAAGCTCCGAAGGGTCCGCCGTCATGACATTCATGGGCAACCTTCGTTCCATCCCTGCTCGTACACTCATCCGCTGCATCGGGTTGTACCGGACATACGTGTCCCCGATGCGCCCTCCCACCTGCCGTTTCTTCCCCACCTGCAGTGAGTACGCCATCGATGCTCTGCAGGCACATGGGATTGTGAAGGGCTCGTTGCTGGCAGTCGTCCGTCTCCTCAAATGTGCCCCCTGGCACTCTGGAGGGTGGGACCCCGTGCCCGAGCCCGGTAGGTGGCGCGCGACCGTCACCGAGCTGACCGAACCTGAACAACACCACGATCTCGCGCGAGTGGAAGAACAGAGGAGTACATAGAGCCGTGCTCGACTTCATTTACTACCCGGTTGCCTGGATTCTCTGGGTGTGGCACAAGGTGTTCGGCTTTGTGTTCCAGGATCCCAGCAACGGCTTCGCCTGGGCGCTGTCCGTCGTCTTCCTCGTCTTCACGCTCCGCTTGATTCTCTACAAGCCCTTCGTCAAGCAGGTGCGCACCACTCGGCAGATGCAGGAGTTGCAGCCGCAGATCAAGGCGCTGCAGAAGAAGTACGGCAAAGACAAGCAAAAAATGGCCGTCGAGATGCAGAAGCTGCAGAAGGAACACGGGTTCAACCCCCTGATGGGTTGCCTCCCGGTGTTGGCCCAGGCACCTGTGTTCATCGGCTTGTTCCATGTGCTGCGGTCGTTCAACCGGACCGGTACCGGTATCGGTCAGCTGGGGTTGACCCCGGAGGAGAACCGCCAGCTGGCCAACTACGCCTTCGATGTCTCGGATGTGCAGTCGTTCCTGGACGCGCGACTGTTCGGCGCCCCGATCTCGGCGTGGATCACCATGCCTCAGCAGCAGTTGGACGCCTTCGCGGTGGGCCCGAACGCATCCATTCCGCAAACGTGGGTCATCGCCGCTGTGTCGATCCCACTGATGATCATTGCTGCGATCATGACCCACCTGAACTCGCGCGCCTCCGTGGCTCGCCAGAGCGCGGCTGCTGCGGCGAACCCGCAGTCTGCGATCATGAACAAGCTGGCTCTGTACGTGTTCCCGCTCGGCGTACTGGTGTTCGGTGCCCTTCTGCCGATCGCAATCCTGCTGTACTGGGTGAGCAACAACACCTGGACCTACGCTCAGCAGCACTTGGTCTTTGGAAAGATCGACAGGGAGGAAGCAGCCAAGGCTGCCGCTGCAGTCGAGAAGCGTTCCGAAAATGCGCCGAAGCCCGGTGTGAAGCCGGTATCGACCGCCAAGCCGAAGCCGGGTGCCCGCCCCAAGCTGTCCAAGATGGCACCGGCGGACGAGGCCACGAAGGCCAGCGGTGGCGACACCTCGGGTGCTTCCAGCGGCGCGTCGTCCCCGGTCAAGCCGAGACCGCAGGGGAACCGGAACAAGTCGACCAAGCGCAAGCGGCGCTGACCGACCCGTCGAGAGAAGGACGAACATGGCAGCGGACGTAGAAGAAGCTCAGAACGACGAAGCACAGAACACAGGCGATGCGGTTTCCGGGGATGGAGTGAATGACGTGATGGTCGAGACCGGTCAGCTCAGTGCGGTCGACGCGGATTCGGACGAGAGTTCCGTGGTCGAGGAACCAGCTGCAGTCGCCGCGGACTCCAGTACCGGACAGAAGGCCGGCGTGCAGGCGTCCGATGATGATGATGACGACGACGAGGACGACGAGGACTATCTGGTCGAAGAAGGTGAGATCGCCGGGGATTACCTCGAGCAGCTGCTCGACGTCCTCGATTTCGACGGAGACATCGATCTCGATGTGGAGGGTGATCGGGCGATCGTCAGCATCGACGGCGGGGACGATCTCGCCAAACTCGTCGGACGCAAAGGCGAGGTTCTCGATGCGCTGCAGGAACTGACCCGTTTGGCCGTTCAGCAGTCGACCGGTGAGCGCAGCAAACTGATGCTCGATGTCGCCGGATGGCGTGCGAGCCGGCGCACCGAGCTCGGCAACCTCGGTGCGGAAGCCGCGCGGCGTGTGCTGGAATCGGGTGAGCGCGAAGAGCTGACTCCGATGACTCCTTTCGAGCGGAAGATCGTGCACGACGCGGTCGCCAAGATCGACGGCGTCGCGAGCGAGAGCACCGGCGTCGAGCCATCCCGACGGGTCGTCGTCGTCAAGGCGTGACGGTGTTCTGAAGTCGGTGGTGTTCTGAAGTCGGCGGACCTCACTGCGAACTGCTCCCCGGAAGTTGGACTGTGAATACAGTCTCGACTCCCGGGGAGCAGTTGTATCAGGGGCTGCCCCGGTGGGTGCTCGGTGAACCCCGAACAGAGCCCGCAAGGGTGCTATCGCACCGCGGAGCGAACGATCTCACTGATGCGTGCTTCGGTGGTCTCGTCGAGGTCGTCGAGATACCACGCTGCCGGCGAAAGAAGGCCATCTGGGCCACCGGCCGGCTCGAATGCCGCTTTTTCTGTGACGCTCAGATTCATCAGTTCGTCGTTGCGCAAAGAGATCAGTGCCGGCGTGCTCGCTGACTTGGCGTAGGCAGGCATTCCGTACCAGATGCGCGGCCTTAACTCAGGAGCAGCCGAGACGATGACCTCGTGCACTCGACGCATCACGCTCCGTCGGGGACTGCGCGACGGTCAGCGTCGCAACGGGTGCAGACTTTCAAAATCCTCTCGAAACGGGCACCCGTTACCGAACCGTCCGGGCGGTCCCACTCTCGGCGGCCAGGCCGCTTCGACGGGGTCATGGTGGATTGTTTGCTGATTCGGGAGATCACGGCGGGGGAAAATTACATTGATGTTGTTCTGTTCGACTCGTATCCGCTGGACATGCGAATAGTAGGTCTTTTCGTCACTGTGACGGCAAGTTTCCTCGGAGTTTTTGTTTCACACAGTGTCAGTGATCGGTTGTTTCACGTGAAACACCAGAAAGGTCGATGGAACCGAACGGGCCCGCGTCACGGTGAATCCCGATGGATTTCGGTTGGACGCTATGACGGAATCTGTTGGTCGTCTGAGCCTCGATCGTCAGTACGTCATGCTGTGCAAGCGGGGACGGCCCGGACCGGGTTCACGCGGTGCGGGACGTGCTTCTCCGTTGTACCTGTGGCGGGAGGTTATGCAGAGCGATCGGTTGCTGGGTCCGCGCAAGAACTGAGCTGCACAGGCAGTGTGGTGATGCCTGCGCGGGTGATGCCCGGGTGCTGTGTTCTTTGGCTGCTGTGTTGTTCGACGCTGTGGTTCCAACGCCACAATCCCGTGCGCGATGCCACGCGGGATGCGGCTATCCCGCTGTGGGGATTCGACGCTGACCGAGGACCTCGGCTCGTCTCCCCCGGCGACGTGGATCTGCTCGGGGAAGGTGGCTCGCATTGCATCGGCGAGCGACTCGAGGGGGCTGGTGTGTGGACTCGCAGTTCGGCGATTCTGACAGGACGTGTGTGTGCGCTCCGGTGGTGGCGGCCAAGTTTTGTGTGGGCGCGCGGTCACGGTAGCCAGGCCGGTCTCGAGTTCAGAAGTGGGACGCCGTTGCCGAGCGGGCCGGACGAAGTTTCACGTGAAACAACGGCAGACGGCTAGTCGGGGGTACGCGGTCTCGGCGTCGATGCGCTGGGATTCGTTCAGTCGTGCATAGCCGGATGAAGACACGGTCGGAGGAGATCGGGGTTCGAGGTGCCCGGAGTCGGACGCGCTTGGAGTCGGACGTGCTTGGAGTCGGATGTTCTTGGAGTCGGAACGGTCGGCGCACCGAACTTCAGCTTCGTTAGAACCGGCAACCGCCCGGGCTGTATCGCGTCGCGACGCGTGGGTGGCGCCAGTTGGTCATCCGATAGGAGGCCGTTCCGGGTCGACTTCGCCGGCGATCAACCCGTCTCCCACTCAGGACCCCTGATGCCGAAGATCTTCTCAGAGCCGGCAACGTTCACAGAGGACGACCGCGACAGTGAGGCGAAGGCGTCGGTCACCAGACCTAGCGCGCGTAGCAACGTGGAACCCAGAATCCGTGTGTTGATGCGGATCCGTGGAGATCGACGATCGGGTCTGCAACTTGTGCCTGGGTGATACGACACCTGTGAGCGCTAGGTCCGATCGGGATCCGGTGTCGGCATCTGGACTTCTCGATCACCGGAATAGGGAGTAAGTGCCGACTCGTACTCGATGTGACCGAGGAACGGCCCAACGCCCGATCGACCC
>NZ_JABFAU010000014.1 GCF_017168335.1 Rhodococcus sp. KRD162
GGCGAGCACCACGCGAAGACCGAGAACACTGGCGATGGGGAACAGCGCAGCGACCAGCCATGGGATGGCCGCACCCCAGCCCGTGTCGGGTGAGGCATCGATGACGGCACCGAGGGCGATGGATCCGATGAGGACTCCGATGCCGCCGAGCGAGGCCATGAAGCCGTAGTAGGACCCCAGTCGACGTTCGGCTGCCATCCGCGGCACCAGATCCCTGGCCTGGGGCATGGCGATCATTTGTCCCAGCGCGAGCAGGAGCACGAACAGTGCGGCCGGGATCAGCCCGACCAGGCCTTCCAACTCCAAGGGACTGAAAACCGCCACCAGGACGAAAGATGCTGCCATGACGGCGAATCCGACGGGAAGCGTGATGCGCGGTGCCACATTCGCGATGCGTCGGGTGATCGGCATTTGGGTCGAGACCACCAGTACCGCCGAGATCGCGAAAAACCAACCGAGCACCGTCTGCGATCCCCAGGCGCGCTCCACTTCCAGCGGCAGTAGCAGATACAGCTGGTTGTAGGCCACCAGTTGGGCGCTCATCGCCACGGCGAACAGCACGAAGGTTCTGTTGCGCACCACATCGGTCCAGCCCGAGAGCCACGGATCGTCGCGATGTTCGCCGGGTTCGCGCGGCAACCACACCGCGTGGGCGAGGATGACCAGGACGAAGATCGCGGCAGCGACCAGGCACGCGATGCGAAAGTCGGCCAGTAGCAACATCGATCCGACGAGGGGGCCGGTGAACGAGCCGATCTGACTGCACACCGAGAGCAGCGCGAACGACTCCACCCGCGTCGGCCCGCCGTCACGTTCGCTCTTGCCTGCTTCGATCGCTACGGCGGATTCGACTGCGGGAGAGAACAATGCCGCCGCAAATCCCACCAGCACGGTGGCCGCCAGGACGCCGGCAAGAGAATCGAACACCGCCAATCCGAGAAATCCCAGCACTCGCAACACACAGCCGACGAGGACGACCGGTTTGATACCCCACCGATCGGCGAGGGTGCCACCGACGAAGAACAGTCCCTGCTGCGAGAAGGTCCTGATTCCGAGGACCACCCCGACGAGCGCGGCCCCGAGGCCGAGATCGCTCGTCAGATGTACGGACAGGTACGGCAACACCATGAAAAAGCCGATGTTGAAGGTCATCTGGGTGAGTACGAGCAGCCGGACGGTGGGAGTGGCCCGCCTCAGATCGACGAGAAACGACCACCGCCATCGCGTCGGCGATTCATCGGTTCTCGTGGTCATGTACTGCGTCCTCCTGCGTCGACTGTCTCGATGACGGTACCTGTCGTGCCCGCCCCGAGGTTGCCGCGGAGAGCGATACCGCGAGAACGGCGAGCGCGATCAACGATGCGAGCGGAGCAGCCGTCACCCAGGGCGCGCGTTCGACGGCGGATACCCCGTCGGACAGGATCAAGCCCCAGTCTGCCGTGGGCGGCTGCGGACCGAGACCGAGGAAACCGAGCGCCGCAAGAGCCAGTGCGACACCGGGCAGTCGAATCATGGCGTGCCGCAGTACTACCGGAAGGACGCTGGGCACGATGGAGCCGAATAGAATGCGCGCATTGCTGGCACCGAGCGTCGGCAGGATCGAAATGTACGGCCGCGCCCGAGCCTCCTCGACGAGTGCAGCGGTGTGCGCGGCAAGCGGAGCCCACGTCACGATCAGTACGGCGACGGCGGCACCGCCCGCCGACGGTCCCCAGACGGCGGCGATGAGGATGCCGGTCACCACGGGAGGTGCCGCGTTGGTGACCTCGACCAAACCCCGCGACGCTTTCGGTGCCAGTCCCAACAGCACCCCTATGAACGTTGCCGCAACAGTCACGGCGAGGGACAACCCGATCGAGCGCAACGCACCGTCGGCGACCCTGGCCAACAGATCCCGCCCCGAGGCATCCGTGCCGAAGGGGTGAGCCAGGGAGGGGGCGGCGAACTTCTCCCGCCTCGTCACCTGCCCGTCCCGCGGAAGACCGACGAGGACGACGATCACCAGCACCGATGCTGCGGCACTCGGCACCACCCAGCGTCGCGGTGACCGGTGGAAGACCCCGGCCGGGATCGGCATGGCCTTCTCGCGCAGTGCACTGCCCAGCAGCATGCGCCGGACGAGTTCTGCCGCGATGCCGAGGGCTGCACTGACGGCGAGCAGAAGCAGGATGTCGATCTGCAGGGCCGGTAGGTCCTGCGATTGCGCATCACCGAGGGTGGTGCGCCCCAATCCCGGTATGGCGAAGACCTTTTCGACGGCGACCGCGCCACCGGTGATGGCCACCATGATCAGTCCGATCTGCGACGCGATGCCGGTGAGGGCTCGGCGCAACACCGCGGCGGCGATCTGCGCTCGGGTGAATCCGGCGACGGTCCACGTGGTGACCCATCCTTCGGTGAACGTGACGGCGACGGCGTCGGCGAGCAACCGCCCGATCAACCCTCCGGCTGGAAGTCCGAGAGCAAGTGCAGGCAGCACTGCGTACTCGGGGCCGTTCCAGCCGTAGGCAGGGAACGACAGCCAGACCGCGCCGAGCACAACGAGTACCGAGGCGAGTAGGAACTCCGGCAACGAGGTGAGCGCGGCCGCGACACCGCCCGCGGTGCGCTTGGGGGTACCGCGCAATCCGGCCCGCATGCTGGGCAGCACCACCAACCCGGCCGTCAGGATCGCAACCACCATTGCGAAACCCATCAGCGTCAGCGATACCGTCAATGCGTCGAGTGCCCCGGGAAGTACCGGTTTTCCGGTGTTCCAGGACGTTCCGGGATTGCCCGACGCGATCCCGGTGAGCCAGTCCCAGAACATCCGGATCGGGCCTGCGTCGAGGCCCAGATCGCGTCGAATCGCGGCGAGGGCCTCCGGGGTCGGCTCCTGCTCGGCCGAACGAGCCCGCAGAATGCTCAGTGCGGGATCGCGATTGGACAACCACGGCAGCATCCCGACCACGAGTACGACCCCGCAGACCGCGAGCAGACGTGAGGCGGTTGTTCGCATCTATTACTCGAAGGAGGTCTGGTTGGTGATGAGTATCCGCTCCCGTGGGTCCCGTGCGACGCCGGTGATGGCCTCGGATTCACCTTGAACGACGCGCTCGTGCAGCATCGGGATGGCGGCATCGCGTTCGAGAATCAGCTTCTCGGCGGCGAGGATCGCGGCGCGGCGCTCGTTTCCCGGCTCGGTTGCGGAGGCGCCGTCCAGAGCTGCGTCCACCTGTGGGTCGCAGAACTGGGAGATGTTGAACGACCCGTCGCAGGCGAAGTCGGAATACATGTAGGCCACCGGATCACCGGAATCGAGCACCGTTGCGCGGGAGAGGATGAAGGCATCGAATGCGCCACTGAGCGCATCGGTTTCGATGAACTGATACTCCCGCACCACCTGGTTGACGACGAAGCCCTTCGCTTCGAGTTCCTGCTGCAGCAGTACCGCGACCTCGGGGAGTTCGGCTCGGTCGGTGAAGGTGGCCAACGTGATCGTCTTGCCGGTGGCATCGCCCGCGGGGGTTTCGGTGCGTGCGGGGCGATCCGCGGCCCAGGGCAGCGCTGGTCCGAGCAGACCGTTCGCGATGTCGGCCCTGCCCTCGTAGACCTGGTCGACCAGACGATCCTCGTCCACCGCCTCTCGGGCGACGGCGCGCATGGCCGGGTCGCTGAACACGCCGGACGCCGTGTTCAGGTACAGGGTGTTGGTGCGCGGCATCGGCACCTCGTGCACCAGCGATCGGTCGATGTTGTCGGCTTGCGAGACCGGAATGGCCTCCACCACATCGGCGGTCCCGTTGCGTAGCGCGGCAGCGCGGGCGGTTCCGTCGGGCACGAAATCGACATCGATGCCCGAGAGTTTCGCCGGTTCGCCCCAGTAGTCGTCGTTGCGATCGAGGGTGGCCCCGGAGGTGCCGTCCACGGCGGTGAGGACGAAGGGCCCGGTGCCGGTGCCGACGGGGTCGCTGCCGCCGCCGGAGTACGCCTCGGGGGCAAGGATGGACAGCTGCGGGCTCGACAGTCGCTGCGGCACCAGCGGATCGATGTCTTTGGTGGAGACGGCTACGGTGTCGTCGTCGGTGGCGGAGACGGTCAGCTCGACGCCGTCGAGGATGCGCGGTTTGGGCGCGGCCGTGGTGGCTGCGGTGAGCGCGGTGACGACTGCGGAAGCATCGAGTGGCGTCCCGTTGTGGAAGCTGACGTCGGGTCGGAGGTCGAAGCTCCAGGTGCGATCGTCGACGCGATTCCAGCCGGTGGCGAGACCGGGTTCGGCGTCGCCGAGGTCGTCGAGGGTGATCAGAGTTTCGGCTGTCGACCAGCGTGAGAGTTTGAAGGCGTCGTCGCTGAACTGCGACAGTCCCGAGCGCGGCGGTTGCAGCATCGCCACGCGCGCGCGGTTCTCGGTGTCGCCGGAGGCCGCTCCGGAGGAGAAGCAGGCGGTGAGGGTCAATGTTCCTACTGCCGCCAGCGCGCCTAGGCGAAAGGCGTTCGTGGTCAAGATAACTCCTGTGGGTTTCATGCAAGCCGGGGGATGGCGTCGATCAGGTCTCGGGTGTGTTCGTGTTGTGGTTCGGTGAGAATGCCCTGAGCACTTCCGGTTTCGATGATCTTGCCGTCGTGCATCACCATGACCTCGGTGCACAGCCGCACCACCGCGGACAGGTCGTGGCTGACCATCAGAACGGCGCTCGGCAGCGCTGCCAGCACCGAGAGGATCTGTTCTCGCAGGTCCGGGTCGAGCCCGCTGACCGGCTCGTCCGCCAGGAGATACTGCGGTTCGCACGCGAGCGCTCGGGCAATGGCGACCCGCTGATTCTGGCCGCCGGACAGTTCGGTGGGTCGACGTGCCAGGTACCGCGCGTCGAGTCCGACGGCCGTCAGTGCGGCGCTCGCCTTGGCTCGATGATCGCCGTCGACGCCGAGCAGGCGCAACGGCGTCGCCACCGAGTCCAGCACACTGCGGCGCGGATCGAGGCTGGTCGCGGGGTCCTGCGGCACGTACTGCACCCGCCGCCGAAACCACCGCAACGAACGCGTCGAACCGGGACGCACTGTGCGCCCGTCGAGTTGGACGGTCCCGTCACTGACCTCGGTCAATGCCAACAGCACCCGCAGCAGAGTTGTCTTTCCCGAACCGGACTCACCCACCAGGCCGACGCGACCGCTCGGGGACAAGGCGACGCTCACGCCGTCCACTGCGGTTCGCGAGGAGCCGTGGAGGTCGTGACGCCGGGTGACGTTCGAGCACACGAGGCCCGCAGTCATCGCATGACCACCTGACGGAACGGATCTGCCGCCCGGGCCGCGTCGACCATCCGTCTCGTTCGATCCGCTACGGGGTTGTCGAGCACCGTTGCGGTGGAACCGGATTCGATGATGCGGCCGGAATCGATGATCAGCAGGTGGTCGCACAGGTGCGCGGCGACGGCGATGTCGTGGGTGATGAACAGCAGCGACGCCGCCTCACGAAGCGCATCGAGCACGCGAGCCTGACTGATCACGTCCAGGGCGGTTGTCGGCTCGTCCGCGATCACCAGTGAACTCTCGCGGGCCAATGCCAATGCAATACAGACACGTTGGCGCTGACCGCCCGAGAGTTCGAGTGGATGCGAGGCCAGGATGCGGGCGGAATCTCGCAGTCCGACTCGCTCGAGCAGCGCGGGTGCGTCCGGTGTGCGCAGCTGCCGCCCGACGGTGACCATCGGATTCAGGGCCGTTGCCGAATCCTGGAAAACCATTGCCGGACGGGCTGAACGTGGACGCCGAGGTGTCGGAACTCCGGCGACCTCGTGACCGTCGACGAGGATACGGCCGGTGCAGGTGACACCCGGGGGCAGCTGCCCGACGAGGGCGGATGCGATCAGCGACTTACCCGATCCCGACGCCCCCAGCAGGCCGAGGCGTCGTCCATCAGGGATCTCGAAGCAGGCGTGATCGACGATGCGGGTGCGGCCGGCATCGATGCTGAGGTCATCGACGACGAGCACGGAAACTCCTGAACACATAGAAAATGGCAATGACTTCGACAACCGTTGTCGATAGGACAGTAGGCGAGTCGGACAATCGGCACAACTTCGCCCCCTTAAGCTGACTGTGTGGGCAAGGCGAGGGATGCACAGCGATCGGCGGTGTACGACGCCGAACACTGGGTGCGCACCATGTTCGACCGCGCCGAGGAACGCGACATCCGCGTCGTGCACGTAGCGGGCTCGCAGATCACGCTGCCGATAGAGCGCAAATTCGCCTCGCTCGAGTCGGTCCAGCGGTATGTCGATGCAGTGCTGGCTCTGGACTGGGTCAGAGCAATGTGGCCCGATGCAGGCCGCACGATCACCGTCCGGGCTCGGTCGGGTGCGGGCGCGGCCCACTACGAACGCGACACCGCCACCATTGCCGTGCCACTGCATCGCGGAAACACCGCGTGGGCGTTACGCGAACTGGTGGTGTTGCACGAGCTGGCACACCACTTCGGAGACGAGGACGAGCCGCAGCACGGCGGCGCATTCGTCGATCGCTACATCACCCTCGTCGGTGAGATCGTCGGCTCCGAGGCGGCCTTCGTCCTGCGGGCCACGATGGCCGAGAGCGGCGTCCGAATCGGCTGACTCCGAGTGAGGTGCATCATGGGAGAGACAGCCCACACGACGAGGAGACGCGCATGACCGTCAAGATCGGTGTTCAGCTTCAGCCCCAGCACGCACCCGACTACCAGTTGATCCGTGACGCGGTGCTGCGCTCGGAGGACGCGGGCGTCGACATCGTCTTCAACTGGGACCACTTCTACCCGCTGTACGGCGATCTCGACGGTGCGCATTTCGAGTGTTGGACGATGCTCGGTGCCTGGGCCGAGCAGACCTCGAACGTCGAAATCGGTGCCCTCGTCACCGGCGGCGGCTACCGCAACCCCGACCTGCTGGCCGATATGGCGCGCACCGTCGACCACATCAGCGGCGGTCGATTGATCCTCGGAATCGGTGCCGGCTGGAACGAGAAGGACTACGAGAACTTCGGCTACGAATTCGGCACAGCAGGTTCCCGTCTGGCATTGCTGAAAGAGAGCCTCGCCAGAATCAGGCATCGCCTCGACGTCGGCAACCCGGCACCCACCCGCGACATCCCGATCCTCATCGGCGGAGGCGGCGAGAAGAAGACACTGAAAATGGTGGCCGAGTACGCACACATCTGGCACAGCTTCGCCGATCTCGAGGCGTTGAAGCGCAAGTCGGAGATCCTCGCCGAGCACGGCACCACCGTCGGCCGCGACGTCTCGGTCATCACCAGATCGGTCTCGTGGCCGGGGGCCGACACTGCTGCGGATTTCGTCGACGCCGGAGCCACCCTGTTCACCGTCGGCGTCAACGGCCCCGAGTACGACCTGACCGAACTGAGTCAGGCCATCGCTTGGCGGGACACACACAAGTAGTAGCCAGTTCGATGAGCGAAACCCTTGCGTGACGGTCGTTTGGGTGAGTGGGCCCCGGTCCGCTTAGGGTTTCGTCCATGGTTGCCGTACGCGCTTCACGCGCGCTCGTGGTTCTCGTTCTCGGACTGTTGATGGCTCTCACACTCGCATCGTGTGGCACGTCCTCGTCCGACGATCAGGCGTCCGCAGGTCCGACCGACCTGTGCTCACCTCCGGGAGTCGACAGCGCCTCGTCCACACCGACGAACTTCGACGCCGCCGGTGCTGCGGCAACAGAGGACAAGTACACGACGGCGAACGTCACCCCGCTGGACCGGATCGACACGAGCACACTGGGCTTGGTGACGCCGGGGGTGCTGACCGTCGGCACCCTGTCCGACGCCCCGCCGAGCATCTGCTTGGATGCATCCGGCCAGTACACCGGATACGACAACGAACTGTTGAAGGCAGTCGCCGCGAAACTGGGTCTGCAGATCAACTTCTCGGGCACCGAGTTCTCGGGCCTGCTCGCCCAGGTAGCCGGGCGCCGCTTCGACGTCGGATCGTCCTCGATCACGACGACGGACGAGCGCCGCAACACCGTCGGGTTCACCAACGGTTACGACTTCGGCTACTTCTCCCTGGTGGCCACTGCCGGCGGTCCGATCACCACGTTCGAGGATCTGAACGCGAGCACCAGAATCGGCGTCGTTCAGGGCACTGTGCAGGACGACTACGTGGTGAACACCCTCGGCCTGGACCCCGTGAAATTCCCTGACTACAACACCGCGTACGCCAATCTGCGTACCGGTCAGATCGACGCATGGGTGGCTCCGTCGCAGCAGGCGGAGGGTTTGGTCAAGGCCGACGACGGGACCGCGATCACGCAGAACACGTTCTCGCTGAACAACTTCATCGGCTGGGCCGTCGCCCGCGACAATCAACCGCTGATCGACGCCCTGAATTCCGGTCTCGACGCGGTGATCGCAGACGGCACCTGGGCAAACCTGTACTCCGACTGGGTTCCTCGCGAGTTGCCCGAGGGATTCGAGCCGGGCAGCAAGGCCGCCCCCGAGCCGACACTGCCGGACTTCGCCGCCATTGCAGCCGAGAACGACTCGAATTCCACCGAAGCGGTTGCTCCGCAACAGAAGTCGACCCTCGCACAACTCGGCGACACGTTCTTCGACTGGTCGCTGTACAAGGCGGCCATCCCCGACCTGCTCCGGGTGGGCCTGCCGAACACGCTGATTCTGGCATTGGCGTCGGGCATCATCGGCACTGTGCTGGGCATGTTGCTGGCCTTGGCCGGTCTGTCTCGCACGCGATGGCTACGCTGGCCCGCCCGGGTGTACACCGACATCTTCCGCGGTTTGCCCGCGGTGGTGGTCATTCTCATCATCGGGCTCGGCATCGGTCCGGTGGTGCAGAGTGTGACCGGAGGCAATCCGTACTGGCTCGGTGCGGCGGCACTGTCGCTGCTGGCCGCGGCGTACATCGGTGAGATCTTCCGGTCCGGCATCCAGAGCGTGGAGGCCGGGCAGATGGAAGCCGCACGGGCACTGGGCTTCAGCCGTCGTCGCTCGATGAACCTCGTGGTCGTTCCCCAGGGTGTCCGACGCGTGCTGCCTGCGCTGATGAACCAGTTCATCTCACTGATCAAGGACTCGTCGTTGATCTACTTCCTCGGACTGCTCGCCACCCAGCGTGAACTGTTCGCCGTCGGCCGAGACCTCAACGCACAGACCGGAAACCTGTCGCCACTCGTCGCGGCGGGACTGTTCTATCTCGCGTTGACCGTGCCGCTCACCCATCTTGTGAACTACATCGACAAGCGATTGCGCACCGGTAAGGCCGAGCAAACGCTGGACCCGGTGGAGCAGGCCACCGTCGTGGAAAGAGGCTGACATGAGTTCTGTTTCATTGCAAGGCAGGGACATTCATCTCTCGTTCGGCACCAACAAGGTGTTGCGCGGGGTGAGCATCGACGTTCCGGCAGGAACGACGACGACGGTCATCGGGCCCTCGGGCTCCGGCAAGTCCACCTTGCTGCGGGCTCTCAATCGACTGCACGAGCCGGAACAGGGTGACATCCTGCTCGACGGCAAGTCGGTCCTGAAGGACAACCCGGACGTGCTGCGTCAGCGCATCGGCATGGTGTTCCAGCAGTTCAACCTGTTCCCGCACAAGAGCGTCGCCGACAACATCGCGCTCGGTCCACACAAGTTGCTCGGTCTGTCCAAGGACTCGTCGCGAGCTGCGGCGCTCGAGCAACTCGAGCTGGTCGGCTTGGCCGACAAGGCTGATTCGCGGCCGGGCAACCTCTCGGGTGGACAGCAGCAGCGCGTGGCCATCGCCCGCGCACTCGCGATGAAGCCGGAGGTGATGTTCTTCGACGAGGCGACCTCCGCGCTCGATCCCGAGCTGGTCAAGGGCGTGTTGGCGCTGATGGCCGACCTCGCACAGGGCGGCATGACCATGGTCGTGGTGACCCACGAAATGGGCTTCGCGCGATCGGTGTCGAACAGGGTGCTGTTCATGGACCACGGCAGCGCAGTCGAAACCGGAACGCCGGAGCAGTTGTTCGACGATCCGCACACCGATCGACTCAAAACGTTCCTCTCCCAGGTGCTCTGAGGAACTTGCTCAGGCGGGCACCCGGTACAGACGCCAATCCGGTTGGTCGGCACCGGTGTTGGGTATCTCGAATTCCAACGGGTACAGCTGCGCACCGTTGTCGTAGATCGTGGGGTATCGCCGGTTGATGGCATCCGATACTCCGCGCCCTTCGTTGGGCACCGTCAACAGGTACCGAACCCCGGCGGCCGCTGGATCGTTGAGGATCTGCGTGAAGTCCAGATCCGATGGAATCACGAAGCGTCTCGGATACTCCGAGGCGGCCAGAACGGCGAATCCGTAGACGGAGTCGACCAGTATCGAACCGTCGGGAAGTGCCTGCCCGTCGAGATACGCCGCCAGTTCCCGTTCGGTGGCGAAGGAGTCGATGACTCGCCGTGCCGTCGTGGCCTCCGAGTCGGCCGCGGAGGGATCCCCCGCGAGCAGGTAGCCGAGGGCGTACTGCTGACTGGACAACGAGGGCTGCAGCATCGCCCAGGCCGTGATCGGCAGCGCGGATACGCACAGTACCGCCGCCGCCACTGCCGCCCTGGTACGCATCGGCGGGTACGACGGACGATGTCTGCGGTATGCGCCCGCGCGCCGGGTCGGCAGATCCCCCGCTGCGGGAAACAACTGCACGACGACGACGGCGGCCAGCGGAATGGCACAGATGAAGAACCGCAGGAATCCGAAGGTCGAGCCGGTGATATAGCTGCCGGCCTGGAATGCCAGCACGCCGCCGAACAGCAAGGGAGCCACCACGAACTCGAGATCTCGCCGACGCGTGGCCAGTACCACCGCGAGCGGAAATGTCACCAGCAACGTCGGCCCCAATGCGATGAGGGCACCGAGTGAGAACGCGGTGGTCTGCACCAGATCACCGCTCGCCCCACCGGACTGCGTCAGAATCGCGGTATTTCCGTAGCTCGACGACAATTGGGCGAGCGCCTCACCGGTGATCAACCAACTGGTGGTGATCCACACCAGGAACATCGCCGTCCCCGGGCCGGAGATGAGGACGGCATCGAGAACAGCTCTGCGCCGCATACTTTTCCAGTGCTCGCGTCCCCGGCGACATGCGGTGACGACCGCCACCAGCACCGCTGCCAGCGCGATGGGGACCACGCCCTCGTAGCGGGCCAGGAAGGCCAGACCCAGCGCAATACCGGCCAGCAGCAGATCGTGGACGTCGTCGGTGTCGACCCAGCGAATCAATCTCCGCACGGCCCAACAGAGCAGGAACAGGAAGCCTGCCTCGCTCATCCCGTTGGCACCGTAGAAGACGATCATCGGGTTGATCGCGAACACGACGGTGATCAGGATCCTGTATCGACCGGGCAGTCCGCGATCGCGGCAGATGCCGTGCACCATCACCACGGCACCGGCCATGAACGCCGCAGAGACGGTGATACCGGAGATGTTCCACCGGGTGATCGCCGGCCACCACGACGCGAACGCAACCATGGGGAGTTGGGCCAGGCCGGTCAGCGGGGTGAAGATGAAGCCGATCGCCGATACGTGCGGATCACGGCTGAGCAGCACCGCCTGCGCCGCTGCGGTACGCGAGAGAGCGTCACCCAGGATGAAGCCGAAGCGCAGGCTCAGCGTGATGCCGACGGCCAGGTATCCCGCCAGAGCACTGCCGAACACGATCCACGGTGCCCGCGAGCTCATGTGGCTTCGTCCTCGGCCGGCTCGGCAGCTACCGCAGGCCCGGACAATCCGTGAAAGGTCTTCTCCCAGTAAGACGGGTTGCGCACGAGCTGCCAGCAGCCCTTGATGGATGCCACACTCATCATCACCCAGTACAGCGGCATCGTCAGGCTCGGAACCAGCAGGTAGGCGTTGTCGCTCTCCCTACTGGCGATCAGATACATGTAGACGGTGGCGATGTTGCCGACCACCAGGGACAACAGCGAGAAGTAGTAGATGTACGGCGGAAAGAGCTGGGCGATCAACCCGGGCTGGCCGAGAATCCATGCCGCCGTGGTGAACCAGAAAACCATGTTGATGCAGGCGGTGACGGGCGTCCCGGCAAGGAGCAAGGTGAAGCGATAGGTGCCGACCGGGCCGAGGGCACGAACGGTCACCATCGGCCTGCGCATATGCACCAGCCAGGTCTGCAGGTATCCCTTGTACCAGCGGGACCGCTGGCGCACCCAGTTGATCGGATCGCTGTTGGCCTCCTCGAGAGTCGTGGAGTCCAGCACGGCCGTCGAGTAGCCGGATGCTGCGATGCGCACACCGAGATCTGCGTCCTCGGTGACATTGAAGCCGTCCCAGGCACCTACTTCGTCGATCACGTCGCGGCGCAGATGATTGGAGGTTCCACCGAGTGGGATCGGTGACGTGCTCGCCATCAATCCTGGAAGTAGGTAGCCGAACCACAGTGCGTAGTCCGCGGTGAACCACCCGGTGAGCAAGTTCTGAGATCCATTGTGAAAGGCCAACTTCGCCTGGACACACGCGACCGTGTCCGGCAACCTGGCGAAGGCGGCAACGACGCGTCGGAGTTGCAGCTTCTCGGGGAGGTCCTCGGCATCGAAGATCGTCACGATCGTCCCGGTCGCGAAATGCAGTCCGTAGTTGCACGCTTTCGGCTTGGTGCGTGGGTCACCGGCGGGCACCAGGACCACGTCCACCAGATCACTGACGCCGCTCTGCGCTGCCGCTTCGATGGTGACCTCGTCGTCCTCTTCGAGCAACAGCAGAACCTGCAGCTTCTCGGGGGGATAGTCCAGGCCGGTCATCGCCGCGATGAGATCACCGACCACCTCGGGTTCGTCGTAGGCCGGAACCAGGATCGTGTAGAGCGGCAACAGGTCATCGGGGATCGAGAGCGCCTGCTCGTCGGTGACCGTGACGATCGCCGATGCGTCCAGCCCTCGGGAGAACAGCAACACGCGGTCGATCATCGCGAGGAGGTATCCGACGGTGCAGACGACGGTGACCGCCAGCAGCGTCCCGACGGGGACGACGATCGCGCACGCAAGCAGTAGCAGCGCGCTGCCGATTGCCGTGTACTTCTGCCAGGGTACGAAGGCAACGGCCGCCGAGGCCAACGGGTTTCGGTCGGCCAGCCCGTTGATGGCATCATCGAGCGCAGCTGCTCGAAACTCTGCGGACTCGGTACCGACCCGCGGCGGATGCGGTCTCCGGCCTGCCGGAGTTGCGGTCATCGTCTCGAACCGTTCGTGAGATCCCATTGCTCGCGAACGAGCCCTTTTCCGAAGCTCGTCAGCAGTTCGCGATCCTTGAACTCCGGGTCCCCGTCGATGGAAATGGCGTTGCCGCGCAGGAAGGTACCGATCGCCGTACCGAGGTTCGACGCCATGGACGGCATCGGTTGCGGAAACACCGCATCCGCATCGTGGTTGTCGACGCTGATGATCGTCACTCGCTGAGTGAATTCTCCGCGCTGCCAGACGAATACCAGTTTGGTCCAGGTCACCAGCAGAGCGTCGCTCACCGATGTGTAGAGCGAACCGGTCACACCACGGCCGAGGTCCACGGGCAACGAACGACTCGTTCGGGTATCGGAAAGACGGTAGAGCGTGCTCTCCGGATACACGGCCAGACTGGCCCGATTCGTGGTGGACAACACATCGACCACCACCGTCCGCGGGCGCGCCCGGACGTCCCACGCCGAATTACCCTCGTCGGCGCGCATGGTTTGCCGCACCAGTGTGGCCCTGGTGCCGAAGAAGGCACGGACCCAATCGAACTCCTCGATCCCGGTGCTGCTGAATCCGGCCGGAGCCGCGAACGGCGTCGATACAGATCCCGTCGGCCCCATCACAGTCGGCAGTTCAGGACGGTCGGGAAGCGGGATGAAGAACAGGACCACTGCGGCCGCGACCGCGACGAGGACCGAGCTCGGCGACCACTTCGCCGATGGGGCAGCAAGACGATGTGGACGGCGCGGCTCCCATCGGCCACGACGGGCAACGAGATAGAACACGCTGCCGGTGACCGCCGCAGCGCCGACGGTCGGAACGAGTTGGAGCCAGACGATATCGATCTGCGGCGACAGTTGCAGCATGATCTCTGCGACGAGTAGTCCGGTCAGGACCGTGCATCCGAAACCAAGCCACCCCCGGCGTGCTGTTCGGCCGACGGCGATAGCGCCCGCGACGCCCGCCAACAGCACCATCACCGAGGCGTAGGCCAATCGGCTGCCGCCGAGTCCGACAGCGACGAGTCGATAACCCAACGGACTCAGGGCGATCAGCAGTAGCCAGACCGACCAGAAACGGCCGACCGGCCGAAGACCGAACATCAGGATGGAACCACCGAAGAAGAAGGTCAATGCTGCAAGCACGTCGAGGTGCGAGAGTTCGTACTGATCGGCGTATCGAGGAAGCCACAGCGCCTTGACCGCGAACGAGATCAGCAAGAAGATGCCGCCGACGATGTTGTCGGTCTGGCGATCGTGGATCGGCAACTCGTCGGCTCGTCGACGGGCTACGCCTTGCGCCGCCACGACAGCAAGCAGCGGAAGCACGAAGATGTACGCGGTGATCGCGCCGTCCGCCGACTCCTGCGCCAAACGCACCCAGGTCGGGAAGAACGCGAGGGCGACTCCGCCGAGGAGAACCACCCAGCGCACCGTCAGAATGCCGGCTGGGTGGCGTGACTGCTTCCAGCGAGCGAGCGCCTGCGTCGGCTCGGTGGCCACGGTCATTGTGCGCCGGTGTGCCGACTGGGAGCGCGCGCTGAACGGCGCGATCGAATCGCGAACACGAGGGCGGCCACCACCGCGAGAGCCAGGACGACCAGGCCCGCACCGACGAGCGCTGCCGTCGAACGGTCGGAGCTCCCGTCTTCGGTGGCGGCAGCGGAGTCCGCGGCCCCCGACAGAGCCGAGCTGGACAACGAGACGGGGTCGGTGTTCGGCGCGGCGAACAGGATGTCGCCGTCGAGTGCGAACCATCGGGCGGGGTCGGCGTCGAGCCACGCCAGCATCGTGTCCACCGTCTCGGGTGCCGAGTTCCACGACGCAACGACGACGGCCTTGTTCTGCACCGATGTCACTTGGAGGGTTGCGAAGGGTTGGGCGGTGTCTACGGTGAGTTCGGTTGCCTCGGTGTCGTTCTCGGGGTCGTTGATACGGAAGGTCGTCTCGTCGTACGAGGACAGCGGCAGGGTCAGCGCGTCCGGGAGATCTGCCACCGGTGCAATCACCACTGCCGGGGTCGAACCGTCGAGAGCTCGATCCATGGACACGACCTCGGGCAGGAGTGGCCGACTGGACAAACGCTGCAGTCCGGCCACCATCGTGACCGCCCGGACGGCACCGGCGTAGGACTCGTCGGTGAGGGCAATATCGAACTGCGGCATCAGTGCCTGCGGTATCGACCGCATACCGAGCGGTGCCGGTGTCGAGGAATCGGCCGAGCGCACGAGCGTCGAACCGTCCACGGTCACGGTGAAAGCGGCTGCGGACGAGCAGCCACCGGTGGTCGTCGACGGATGGTCGACGGAGACCTCGAGCGTGTCGATTCGAGACAGAGCCGAATTCGGAATATCGATCCACTGGTCGAGCCGGCCGCTCTCCTCCGCCGGCCAGACCGCGACCGGCGATCCGTTCACGGTGGCCCGGACCGATCCGACCCCTGGGGTGTAGCTGCCGATCAGGTGCACGGACAGATTCGAGGCAGAGCGGCCCAGGCGCGTCTGATCGATCGGGACGGAGGCTGTTGCCGTCCTGGCGCCCGTTCCGGTCACCGTTCCGATGCCGAGCTCGTCGAGTGTGGCCGAATCGGGGGCGAGCTGGGCTTTGGGTGCAGATGGCCCGGCAACGGCCGCGGTGGCGACAGCGATATCGGCGAGGTTGCTGGTGATCAGACGAGCCTGATCGGTCAGGTCGGATCCGGTCCCGGTGAGGTACATCCGTGGCGGAGCCGGTTCCACCGGATAGATCAGCTCGGCACCGGCGTCGGAGTTCTCGGCCAGCACGACCGACCGCTCGAACGGACCGTCGGGTGCGGCTCCTTGAAGTGCACTGTCCGGCTGTACTCGAACCTGAACCGGTTGCGACCCGTAGTGATGCACCACCGACGTCGCGACAAGTGTGGCTGCAGTGATCGTCTCGCGGTCCGGCTCGGCTGGAACGAACACCGTCAGCGTGCGCAGCACGGCCGGGAGGAACTCCGCGATGGTGGAGGGCACGGTCGGTTCGCCGCGATAGTCGACTGTTGCATCGATCAGTCGAACCGCACCGGCGTCCGGATCCGGGCAGAACCGATCGTCGGGTATCAGCGAGGGAATCAGATCGAGGCCGATCGCCCCGTCGACGGTCGGTGCAGCGTCGAGTGGAATCGAGACCGGAGTCGTCGGCGCGGCGTTGTCGAGGGAAATGCGGGCAATCGGCCGTCCGCCGGATTCGACATCGACCCAGCCGCGGTCGAGCCAGGCGGGCGTGGTCAGCACTCCCGTCAGCATTGCGGGCACGGAACCGGCGGGTGATGGCACGGTCACCCGCGTACGCGGTCCGGTCAGGTCGATGGTGGTGGAGTCGCCGAGACCCAGCTGCGCGAACGTGAAGCGATCGGGCTCGGCGGTGTCCGAGGACTGTGGTCGCTCCGGATCGCTCGGCTGCGCCGAGGCCACCGAAGCCGACAGCACGAGCGTCACGAGAAGAAGAGCTGCACAGGGAACAACACGCTCGGTCCGCATAGGGAATTGACCAACCTTCTCTTCTCGAACTGACACTCGGACAATAGCGTGAGTTTCACTGCACCATTCCCCTTGCTGCACAGAAATGAAACCGTCCGGCTATTTCGCTCGGGAGTAAACCAACTGCACGACAGGAAAACTCACGAATTGCTCCCCATAATTCTGTACCAGCGGCTTTCATCGATCGATTTTTTGTTCGGGCGCGCATTTCGTTCTTTTCGCCGGGTCGGTGACGTGAGAACAACGTCTCGACTCGCGGCCCCCGGCGTCTACCATTGCTCGAATGCCGAGTGTCTCGAAATTCTTGTGTCGCGCTCTCGCTGTGGTGGCACTCCTGGCGTCGAGTGCCGGCATTCCCTCGGCTGTCGCGGCCTCGGACGACGGGGCTCGCGTGACCGCGGGGGCGGACGGGTTGGCGCTCGACGGCGAACCCTGGTGGCCAACCGGTTTCAATGCCTACCAGCTCGCAACCGATTGGTCGGTCAATGCCGGCTGCGGTGCGATGGTCGATCTCGACAGCTATTTCGGGGCACTCCCTCCCCATTCGCTGACCCGATTCGATGCTTTCCAGGCGTTGGCGATCAATCGATTCACCGGTCTACTCGATTTCGGACCGATGGATGCGGTGTTCGCGGCGGCTGCGGCGCACGATCAGCTACTCGTCCCGGTGCTGTCCCCACAGGACGGAGCATGCGAGGGCAACGTGTTCAAGGACCGGCAGTGGTACGTCGACGGTTGGACGACGCCTCCTGCCGTCCCCAGCGCCAACGCAGTGATCAGTTTTCGGCAGTGGATGCTCACTGCGGTGACGCGATGGAAGGACTCGCCTGCGCTGGCCGCATGGGAGTTGGTCGGCGAGCCCGAAACCAGCACGTGTACCGATACCTCGTGCTCGTGGACCACCCGTACCTGCGCGGCCGGTGCCGCACAGGTGTTGCGCGAGTTCTTCGACACCGCTGGGGAACAGCTCCGCGCGATCGATCCCCGCACCCTGATCACCGCCGGCCTGACGGGCGGCGGGCAGTGCGGAAGCCAGGGCGAGGAATACGAGTATCTCGCCGGATCACCGTTCGTCGACGTCGTGCAATATCACGACTACGGTGCCGACGGCGTGCCCCTCCCCGGCGACCAATGGAACGGGCTGCAGCGCCGCATCACTCAGGCCGCCGAGGTGGGCAAGCCGCTGCTGGTCGGGGAGATCGGCGAGTTGGCCGGTTCCTGCGGCGACCTCGGCGCTCGCGCGGGCAGTATCGGGACGAAGATCGACGGCCAGCGAGCTGCCGGCACCGCGGGGGCCCTCCTGTGGGCTTTCGTCCCGGATCCTCGTCCCGGTGAGTGCACCTACGACATCGGGCCCGCGGATCCGCTGTGGCAGACGATCGGATCTTAGGACAACCTCGTTATCCCCAACTTCATCTGAACGTTCCTTTACTTTCGCTTTTGGGTGACACCGTGCCGTGTCATGAAGCCACTACCCTTGTTCGCCGTCCACGACGGAAGCTCCAAGCGATCAGCACTGACGTGCAAGTACAAGTGCGGTGATGCGTGCTTCCACGAAATCCCCAATACCTCGACGGGCGAGTACTTCGGCGACATCGTCAAGACCGCGATGTCGCGGCGAGGAGTCATCAAGGGCGGGGCCATGGCAGTGCTCGCCGTTGGCGCCGGTAGCGCTTTGGCGGCGTGCTCCACCGACGAACCCGCCAGCACCGGAGCTTCCGGCACCTCGGGCACGGACGCTCCGACCGTCGACGGAGTGGATTTCGTTGCGGTGGAACCGAACACCGAAGACGCCGTGGTGATCCCCGAGGGCTACGAGCAGGCAATCGTCATCCGCTGGGGCGACGCGGTAGTCGACGGAGCCCCGGAGTTCGACTTCGACAATCAAACCGCTGCCGCGCAGGCGAAGCAGTTCGGCTTCAACAACGACTTCGCCGGCCTGTTGGCGATCGACGGCACACCCAACGCGCACCTGCTGGTGGTCAACCACGAATACACCACCGAACCGGCCATGTTCAAGGGCTACGACGCCGAGAACCCCACCCGCGAGCAGTTCGACGTTGCCCTTGCTGCACATGGCCTTTCGGTGGTACAGGTCCAGGGCGAGTCGGGTACGGGCAAGTTGACCCCGGCGATGGGTGAGTACAACCGCCGCATCACCGGCACCACCGAGTTCGTCGTCACCGGCCCGGCCGCGGGAAGCGACCTGCTCAAGACGAGCGTCGACCCCACCGGAACCAAGGTGTTCGGCACGTTCAACAACTGCTCGGGCGGCCTGACGCCGTGGGGCACCGTGCTCTCCGGCGAGGAGAACTTCAACCAGTACTTCGGTAACGCAGAATCCATCACCGATCCCACTGCGGCCGAGCGGCTTTCGCGCTACGGCGTCAAGGGTGCCGCGAGCGAACGCCTGTGGGAACGCTTCGACAAGCGCTTCGACCTGGCGCAGGAGCCCAACGAGGTCAACCGCTTCGGTTATGTCGTCGAGGTGAACCCGTGGGACGCGCAGTCGACCCCCATCAAGCACACCGCGCTCGGACGATTCAAGCACGAGGCGGCGACGATCTACGTCACCGACGACGGCACCGTGGTTGCGTACAGCGGCGACGACGAGCGCTTCGACTACCTGTACAAGTTCGTCTCGAGCCGAAAGATGATGCCCGGGACCGGCCAGGCCGCGATGCGCCACAACCTGACGTTGCTGGACGCAGGAACGTTGTACGTTGCCACCCTCACCGGTGATTCCCCCGACGAGATCGACGGCTCGGGCACCCTGCCCTCCAATGGTGAGTTCCGCGGCACCGGCACGTGGATCCCGCTGCTCGAGACGGGTGAGGACGGCCGGGGAAGGTCGCTGGTGGACGGCATGTCCGCCGAGGAAGTCGCGGTGTTCACCCGCCAGGCAGGCGACAAGGTGGGCGCTACCAAGATGGACCGCCCGGAGGACTTCGAGCCCAACCCGGTCACCGGCAAGGTCTACGTTGCGCTGACCAACAACTCCAATCGCGGCACCGAGGGCAAACCGGCAGCCGACGAGGCCAATCCCCGCAACACCAACAAGAATGGGCAGGTGCTCGAGCTCGACGACGACCACGCGGGCACGTCGTTCACCTGGAACCTGCTGTTGGTCTGTGGTGATCCGAACGAAGCCGACACGTACTTCGGCGGCTTCGACAAGACACAGGTCAGTCCGATCTCGTGCCCGGACAATCTCGCGTTCGACTCCAAGGGCAACCTGTGGATCTCCACCGACGGAAATGCCCTCGATTCCAACGACGGCTTGTTCGCCGTGGTACTCGACGGCGCGCGCCGTGGAGAGACCCGGCAGTTCCTGACGGTTCCCGCCGGTGCCGAGACCTGCGGCCCGATCATCAGCGACGATCGCGTCACGGTGTGTGTACAGCACCCGGGTGAGAGCGACGATGCGACGGCCGATGCACCGGTTTCACATTGGCCCGACGGTGGCGACACCCAGCCGCGCCCCTCCGTGGTTGCGGTCTGGAAGTCCGCATAGAGCGGAAATCTGCGTAGCCGTTGCTCTTTCGCTCAACCGAGGCGCTCATAGTCGATGCAGGTCGACTGTGAGCGCCTTTCGGCGTTGTCAGATGTCATGACATGATCGGCGCCGATTCTGGGTATTCACAGGGCCCTCTGCGAATACCGCACGGCCGGTTGACCCGTCGATGAGGGATGTGCAAACCTACCTCGATACGCCGGTATCCGGAACTCCATGGCGGGCATTGCCCCGAGATGGAGGACGTGTCGGGGCAACGTCGAATTCCATTCACCGCAGCACGATGTACCGTTACTCGCTCCCTCGAGTGCACGAAGAGGCCAGTCATTGGAATCCGTTGATTCACTGATGATTCGGGAAGAGACGCTAGATCGGACGTCCATCGCGGACACCGAGCCTTTTCCCCTCACACCGGCCCAACGCGGACTCTGGTTTGCTCAACATTTGTTGAGTTCCGTGCCGATCACGATCGCGAATTACCTCGATATTCGCGGTGCCGTGGATTTCGATCTGATGCGGTACGCCGGCCGCCGCACCGCGCGCGAGTTCGGAGCGGGTTCACTGAGACTGCTCGAGATCGACGGAGAACCGCACCAGTACATCGACGTCGAGCAGGGCGACGACACCCTCGTGCTCGATTTCCGTCGAGAGGCCGATCCCGAGGCAGCCGCGCACGCATGGATGCGCGAGGCCTACAGCACCGCCATCGATCTGACCCACGGACGCCTGATCAAGGGCGCGGTGCTTCGCATCGACGACGACCGGACGTTCTGGTACTCCCACGTCCACCACATCGTGCTCGACGGTTACGGCGCCGTGCAGTTCATGCGACGCGTCGCGTCGATCTACACCGAGGTCAGCGCGGGCCGCGAGCCCACCCCGTCCCGAGCCGGCTCGCTCGCGGAGGTCTACGCCGCAGAGGCACACTATCGGCAGTCCCCACGATTGGCGAAGGACCGCCAGTACTGGCAGGACAAGACGACCGACCTACCGCCGCCGCCGTCCATCACCGGCGTTGTCGCGCCCCCAGCGGCTCGGGCCCACCTGTGCGGTGGGTACCTACCGGAGAACATCGAACGCGCCGTGGACGAAGCGACGCGCCGGCTCGGCTCGGCCTTCGCTCCGCTCGCGATCGCTGCCGTGGCCACCTTTCTGGCACGGATGACCGGAACCACCGACCTGGTGCTGAGTCTGCCGGTGGCCGGCCGCACGACAGCGGTGCTGCGCCGATCCGGCGGCATGGTCTCCAATGTGCTCCCCATCCGGGTGCGCATCACCCCGCAGTGCACGCTCGAGACGCTGGTGAACGACGTCCAGTTGGAGCTGACCGGTGCCCTTCGGCACCAGCGTTATCGAGCCGAGGACATTCGCCGCGACGCCGGGCGCGGCGGCGATACCCGCGGATTCTTCGGCCCGGCGATCAACATCATGGCCTACGAAACCGAGGTTCCGTTCGGTCAGCTGACGGGGGAGTTCAACGTGCTCTCCACCGGGCCGGTGGAGGATCTGTCGATCAACATCTACCCGGCGGCGGACGGGTCCCGCTCCCGCTTGGAGTTCGAAGGCAATCCCAATATCTACGGCAGCGAGCAGTTCGCCGTTCTGCACCGACGGTTTCTGACGTTGTTCGAGCGCTTTCTCACCACCGCATCCGACGCACCGATTCTGGGTCTCGACGTACTCGACGCCATCGAGCGGTCGACGCTCGTACCGCTGTCCGGCCCCGATGCTGTTGTTCCCGAGCTCTTTCCGAATCTGCTTCGCCGCGGCGTGGACACGGCACCAGATAACGTAGCGGTCGAATTCGGTGAGGAATCGCTGACCTACCGCGAGCTCGACGACCGCGCCAACGCCCTCGCGCGGGCACTGATCGCGCGGGGAGCCGGGCCGGGACGCGTGGTGGCCGTGGCGCTACCCCGTGGAGCGGCATCCATCCTGGCGCTGTGGGCCGTCGCCGCATCCGGTGCCACCTTCTTGCCGATCGATCCGGCATATCCGTCCGAGCGCATCACGCACATGCTCCTCGACTCCGCCGTGACGATCGGAATCAGCGAACACGAATTTTCGCACCGGCTTCCGCAACGAGTGCACTGGCTCGAACTCGACGACGCAGATCTCCGCGAGGAATGTGCCGCCCGATCCAGCGCACCCGTCACCGATGCCGATCGACGCCTCGACCTCACCGAACAACACGCCGCGTACATGATCTACACCTCCGGCTCCACCGGTACTCCCAAGGGCGTACTGGTCACCCATGCCGGACTCGCGACGTTCGCCGCCGACGCGAGAGCCGAACTGCACGTTCGCAGCTCGTCCCGAGTGCTGCGGTTCTCGTCCGCGAGTTTCGACGCATCACTGTTCGAGATGATCCAGGCGTTCAGCGCGGGAGCGACGATGGTTCTCGCCCCGCCCGCCGTCATCGGCGGCACCGAGCTCACCCGTTTCCTGCGGGAGCGGAGCGTCACCCACATCATCTGCGCACCCGCGCTGCTGACCACCGTCGATGCAACCGAGCTCGCGCAGCTCGAGGCCGTCGTCGTGGGCGGGGACGTCATGCCGCCCGATCTGGTCACCCGCTTCGGCTCGAAAGCACTGCTGTTCAACAGTTACGGGCCAACCGAGACGACCATCGTGGTGACCGTGACGGCGCCGCAGACCGATCCGCGGGCCATCACGATCGGCCGGCCGGTGCAGGGCTCCCGCGTTCTGGTGCTCGATCGGCTGCTGCGACCGGTTCCGCCCGGCTCGGCAGGCGAGCTCTACCTGGGCGGACCTGGCCTGGCCCGCGGTTATCACCGGCGGCACGGTTTGACCGCGGCTCGCTTCGTCGCCGACCCGTTCGGCCACGGGAACCGGCTCTATCGCACCGGAGACATCGTGCGGTGGACGGGCCCGCTCCACTCCGCCGAGCTCGAGTTTCTCGGCCGCAGCGACTTTCAGGTGCAAGTCCACGGCCAGCGCATCGAACTCGGCGAGATCGACGCCGTCCTGTCGCGACACGAGTCCGTCGACTTCGCGGTATCGGTGGTCCATCACCGCGGCGATGCCGCGATCCTGGTCTCGTACGTCAAACCGGCGCATACCGTCGATCACAATGCGTTGCGCACCTTCGCTTCCGGCTTCCTTCCCACCCATATGGTGCCGGGAATGTTCGTCGAACTCGACGCCATCCCACTGACTCCCACCGGCAAAGTCGATCGATCCGCACTGCCGGAGCCGTCGTTCGAGTCCGACACCACCGCCTACCGGGCCCCGGTCACGCCGGTCGAGAAGACCCTCGCCGACGCGATGGCCGCGGTCCTGCAACGTGACTCGGTGGGCGTCGACGACTCGTTCTTCGCGCTCGGCGGCGACAGCATCGTCGCCATCGCGCTGGTCGCTCGTGCGAAATCGCTCGGCGTCGTGATCACCGCTCGCGACGTGTTCGAGCGTCGCACCGTGGCGGGGCTGGCGGAAGTGGCGACGGACACCGCGCACCAGAAGACCCTCGACGAGTTGCCGGGTGGCGGCGTCGGCGATATGCCGTTGACCCCCATCATGCGTCAGACCGTGCAATCGCAGATCCTGGCCGACGGCATCGATGCGTTTCACCAGACCATGGTGCTGACTGCACCCGTCGATCTCGAACTCGACGGGCTGCGGCGGACGGTGGCAGCACTACTGGACCATCATGACGCGTTGCGCTCGGTCCTGACCGAGGACGGCCTGAATATTCGGCCCATCGGAAGCGTGGATCTCGACGAGGTCGTCACCCGAGTGTCGACGGCCAGCAAGCCCGGAAGCCGCGAATTCGCCTCTGTGCTCTCCGAATCCGCTCGAGTTTTCGCGAGGCGGCTACGGCCACGTGCGGGCGTCATGCTGCAGGTGGTCTGGGTGGCCCCCGACACCGGCCGTCCCGAGATCATCGACACCCACGGCATCGGGCGCATCATCGTCATCGCACACCATCTGGTGATCGACGGGGTCTCGTGGCGGATTCTGGTTCCCGACCTGGCTGCGGCATGGCATCAGGTGCAGGCGAAGTCCGCGGTGGTCCTGCAGCCGGTGGCGACCTCGATGCGCCGCTGGGCCCATGGACTGGTCGAGGTATCCGCTGCGGCCGAATCGGAATTGGTCGGTTGGACAGCACTTCTGGACGGTCCCCACGATCTTGTCGGTTCTCGCCCGCTCGATCCGAGCATCGACGTCGGTGCGACCCGTGATCAGGTGGAGGTCGAGCTCACCGCCGAGATCACCGAGGCGTTGATCGGTCCGTTGACACGCGCCTACCGAGGCACCGTCAACGACGTTCTGCTCACCGCTCTGGCGCTCGCGATCTGGACCGAACGACCGTCCTCGTTCCTCGTATCGATCGAAAGTCACGGCCGCGACGAGGATCTCGTGCCCGGAGCCGATCTGTCGCGGACGGTCGGCTGGTTCACCTCGACGCATCCGGTACGGCTGTCACTCGACGGAATCGATGCCGACCGCATCCTCGCAGGCGAGGCGACGGTGAGCGAGGCGATCAAGCGGATCAAGGAACAGCTGCGCGCGATACCGGGCGCGGGCTCCGGCTTCGGTCTGCTGCGATACCTGAACGACAGCACCGCCGCCGTACTCGCCGAGTGCAACAGTCCTCAGATCAGCGTCAACTATCTGGGTCGGATCGACACCGACATTCCCGATGCCCTGCGCGGACGCGGCTGGATACCGGACGCATCGACGCAGATCGGGCAGGGCAGTGGCGATCGACTGCCGGTTCCGGTGGCACTGGACATCAACGCGGTCGTCACCAACGGACAGCTGCGTGCGACGTTCGCATTCCCGCGGGGCGTGCTCGATCACGACGCCGTCGGCGACATTGCCGAACGGTGGACCACCGCACTGACTCTTCTGGCCGAGCACGCAGGTGCCGCGGACGCGGGTGGACTGACACCGAGCGACGTTCCGTTGGTCCGCATCGATCAGGACCAGATCGGTCGGTGGGAGCGGTCCTTCGGCGAACTCGAGGACATCTGGCCGCTGTCTCCGCTGCAGCAGGGGTTGATGTTCCACTCCGAACTCGTGCGTGGGCACGTCGATGTCTACACCGCCCAGCTGGTGTTCGATCTCGGCGGCGATATCGATACCGCCCGCTTGCACCGAGCGGCGCGCCGACTCCTCTCCCGGCACGACAGCCTGCGCACGGCGTTCGTTCGAGACAACCAGGGTGCTCCGGCGCAACTGGTGCTCACCGATCCCGAACTACCCTGGCGCACCGTCGATGCCGATGCGGATGACGTCCCGGCCATCGCCCACGCCGAACGGACCGCGGCATTCGATCTGGCGGCGCCGCCCCTGCTGCGATTCGTACTGGTCAACACCGAGGACGGGGCATCGCTGGTGGTCACCAACCACCACATCCTGTTCGACGGGTGGTCGATGCCGATCTTCGTCAAAGAACTGCTGGTGCTCTACGCCGCCGATCAACCCATCCCGGTACCGGCGCGGACGTACCGGGACTACCTCGAGTGGCTCGGCTCACGCGATCACGAAGGCGCACTGGACAAATGGGCGCAGGCCTTGGAGGGCCTCGACGAAGCAACCCTGCTCGCACCCGGCCACGGCGCAGAGCACGATCTGCCGGTCGAGCTGCCGGTGCCTTTCGACGACGACGCCGTCGCGGCACTGAAGGACGCCGCACGGAACCTCTCGGTCACCGTCAACACCATCGTCGAGACGGCGTGGTCGCTGGTGCTCGCCGCCGAACTCGGCAGGCACGACGTCGTGTTCGGCGCGACGGTATCGGGCCGACCGGCCGACCTGACCGGCGTCGAGGACACCCTCGGTCTGTTCATCAACACCGTTCCGGTGCGAGTGCGGATCCACCGGGACGACACCGTCGCCTCGATCCTGACCCGTGTGCAGGCCCACAGCGTGGATCTGCTGGACGCCCATCACGTAGGTCTGCCCGAGGTTCGCTCCCGAGTGGGCAGCGGGGCCGGATTCGACACGCTGACGGTGTTCGAGTCCTATCCGGTAGACCACTCCGCACTCGACCGCGATACCGACATAGCCGGGATGCGCGTGCGCGATCTTCGCATCGCCGATGCCACCCACTACCCACTGACGCTGATCACCGTCCTCGAACCGGGGATGAGCCTGACCGTGAAGTACGCGGCCGCCGCGATCGATTCGCATCGAGCGGCTGCGATCACCGAACGTGTCGCCGCGGCGCTGAACGCACTGATCGGTGATCCGCAAACGCCGGTGGCGCGCCTCGACCTGCTGTCCGAGGATGAGCATTCGCGTCGGGCAGCCTGGAATCGCACCGAACACCCGGTGGCCGAGCACACTCTCGTGGACCTGCTCGCGGCAGCAGCAGTCGAGCATGCCGCGGCCACCGCGGTGGTCTTCGAGGACAAGAGTCTGACGTACGAGAACTTCTGGGCCAGAGTGCGATGCCTGGCGCGGTACCTGCGCCACACCGGAGTCGGGCCCGAGAACGTGGTGGGTGTGGCGATGGATCGCTCACTCGATCAACTCGTCGCAGTGCATGCGGTGGTGGCCGCGGGCGGTGTCTACCTCCCGATCGACGCCTCGATGCCACGTGCGCGCATCGCTCACCTGGTTCGTACCGCATCGCCGTCGCTGATTCTCGGCACGCTGGCGGACGCTCCGGTGCAGGTGGTCGATCCCGCGGAGCTGGACCTGAGGAAGTTCAGCACCGCGCCTCTCGCGCCGCCGCCAGGGCTACGGCCGGACCACGGTGCGTACCTGCTGTTCACCTCCGGCTCCACCGGACAGCCCAAGGGCGTCACCGTCTCCCACCGTGCGATCGTCAACCGGCTGCTGTGGATGCAACACCAGTATCCACTCTGCACCCGAGACGTCGTGCTGTACAAAACTCCGGCCACGTTCGACGTCTCGGTGTGGGAATTGTTCTGGCCGCTGATGACCGGGGCCCGCACAGTCGTCGCCGAGCCGGTCGGCCATCGCGACCCGATGTACCTGTCGTCCCTGGTACGCGAACACCGCATCACGACAGCGCATTTCGTGCCGTCGATGCTGGAGCTGTTCCTCACCTACGGCGCACCCGAGTTCTGCACCTCACTGCAGCAGGTCTTCGTCAGCGGCGAGGCACTGCCCCGAGCCGTCGCCGACCGGTTCCACGGCGTGATCGATGCCGAGTTGCACAATCTCTACGGACCGACCGAGGCAGCTGTCGACGTCACGTACCACCGCACCGGTGCCGGCGAACCGGGTCCGGTACCGATCGGCGTCCCGGTGTGGAACACCACTGTGCACGTACTCGATTCGCTGCTTCGCCCCGTCCCCGTCGGCGTCCCCGGCGAGCTCTACCTCGGCGGCGTGCAGCTGGCCCGCGGCTACGCCGCCCGCCCAGATCTCACGGCCGCCCGGTTCGTCGCCGCGGACGCGGGCAGCCGGCTGTACCGCACCGGAGACCTCGTCCGATGGTCCGAGGATGGATCTCTGCACTACCTGGGCCGCAACGATTTCCAGGTCAAACTCCGTGGCCAGCGCCTCGAACTCGGAGAAGTGGAAGCCGCGCTGCTCGCGGCCGATGGCGTGCAGTCAGCGGTGGCAGTGGTGCGCTCGGATCGCTTGATCGCCTACATCGTCGGCACCGCGAGCTCCGAATCGGTGACGGCACAGGCGGTGCGCACCCTGCCCGAGTACATGGTGCCGTCGAGCATCCTCGTGCTCGACGCGATGCCACTGGGTACCACCGGGAAGCTCGATCGCACCGCTCTCCCGGAACCGTTCGAGTCCGCCGAGGAGTTCGTCGAACCTACCGGGGACGCCGAACAGGCAGTTGCACAGATATTCTCCGATGTCCTCGGCGTCCAACGGGTGAGCGTGACCCGGTCGTGGTTCGGCCTCGGCGGCGACTCACTGACCGCCACCCAGGTGATCGCGCGGATCAACGCAGAACTCGACTCCGACCTCGGCGTCCGAGACCTGTTCGAGGCCCCGACGGTCCGGGCACTGACAGATCGTCTCGGGCGCGGGGGAGGTAGTCGGATCGTCCTCGCCGGCCCTCGCCCCCCACGGATTCCGCTGTCCCCGGCTCAACATCGGATGTGGCTGCTCAACAGATTCGACCCCGCGTCGGGTGCGTACAACATCGCGGGTGCCTTCCGCATCGCCGGAGCCCTCGACGTCGACGCGTTGCGGGCCGCAGTGGTCGATGTCGTCGAGCGTCACGAGATCCTGCGCACCGTGTATCCCGACGGTCCGGACGGCCCCGAGCAGGTCGTCACCACGCAGTACCCGGACGTGACCCTCGGCCACACCACCGAACCGATGCTCGACGGTGCCCTGTATTCCCTCGTAGCACAGGGTTTCGAGGTGACCGCGACCCCGCCGCTGCGCGTGGCAGTGCTCGAGATCTCCGCCGAGGACCACGTACTGGTCGTAGTGGCCCACCACATCGCCGCCGACGGGTGGTCGATGACCCCGTTGGCCCGCGATGTCATGATCGCCTACCAATCGCGTTCCGCGGGCCGCCCGCCGCAGTGGACGCCGCTTCCGGTGCAGTACGCCGACTACACGCTGTGGACCCTCGATCGTCTCGGCGACGAGGACGATGCGGATTCGGTTGCTTCTCAACAGATCCGATACTGGAAGGCGATTCTCGGTGACACCCCCGAGCGGCTCGCGCTGCCGACCGATCGTCCCCATCCACCGGTGGCCTCCCATCGCGGTGACCGTCTGTCGATCGATCTGGACGCCGGAACCGTCGCAGCGCTGACTGCTCTGGCCGAGCGCACCGGAACCACCCGTTTCATGATCGTGCACGCGGCCCTGGCGGTGACGCTCGCACGTGTCTCGGGCAGTGCCGACATCACCGTCGGCACACCGATAGCCGGACGCGGGCAACGCGCCCTCGACGACCTCGTCGGCATGTTCGTCGGCACGTTGGTGCTGCGTACTCCGATCGACCCGTCACAGACGTTCACCGAGGTGCTGGGCTCGGTGCGTGAGCGCGATCTCGACGCGTACGCCAACGCCGACATACCCTTCGAGCGGCTCGTCGAGATCCTCGCGCCACCGCGTTCGACGGCGTATCACCCGCTCTTCCAGGTGATGCTGTCGTTCGAGGATGCCAGGCCACCGTCGGTGGAGCTGGCGAACCTGTCGATCCGCCCCCTCGACACCTCACATGTGGCGGCAAAATTCGATCTGCACGTCACCGTCTACTCGTCACCGGACGGGGGATCTATCGAGTTCGTCTATGCGACGGACATATTCGATGCCCAAACTGTCACCGATCTCGCGGAGCGGTATCGCACCGTGCTCGACTCTGCCGTGGCGGAGCCGAATCGGCCGGTCGGCGATATTGCGATTCTCACCGCGAGCGAGACACCACGACTGCACGGTGCACCCGAGCTCGGTCATCGCACCCTGCCCGATCTGCTGATCGGTGCGGTGATGAGTGCAGGTGGCAGCGCTGTCGCCGTCGAGGCCGGTAGCGCTCGGTGGACCTACTCGGAGTTCGATGAGGCGGCAACCATGTTGGCGCGCAGCCTGATTCGACGGGGCATCGGACCGGAGCAGTACGTGGCGGTGGCACTGCGCCGAGGTATCACCTCGATGCTCGCGACCTGGGCAGTGGCCAAGACCGGGGCTGCGTTCGTTCCGATCGACCCGACCTATCCGGCCGACCGCATCGCGTACATGCTGGCGGATTCGGGGGTGACACTGGGCATCACGGACCACCAGCATCTGGATTCGCTACCGACCGGACCGACCTGGATCTGCATCGACGACGCCTCCGCGTCCGACGGCGAATGCACTCCGGTGGGCGACCTCGAGCGCACCGAGATGCTCCGGCCCGATCACCCCGCCTACATGATCTACACCTCCGGCACCACCGGGCAACCGAAGGGCGTCGTGGTCTCGCACCGCGGGTTGGTCAATCTCGTTGCCGACCTGGTGGATCGCTTCGATCTCGACAACTCCTCCCGCACCTTGCATTTCGCATCGCCGAGCTTCGATGCCTCGGTGCTCGAGCTGCTCCTGGCCGTCGGCGCTGGATCGACGATGGTGATCGCCGACTCGGACGTTCTCGGCGGCACCGAGCTCGCGGCCGTTCTGCAGCGCATCACCCACGCCTTCGTCACCCCAGCCGCCCTGGCGACCGTCGACCCGACCGATATTGCCGAGTCGACCACGATCGTCGTCGGCGGGGAGGCCTGCCCACCGACCCTCGCCGATGCATGGGCCGGGCACCTGCGACTGTTCAACGGCTACGGCCCCACCGAGACGACCATCTTCGCCACCATCGACGGCCCCCTCGAGCCCCACGCTCCCATCTCGATCGGGGGTCCCGTCCGGGGTGCCGAGTCGGTGATTCTCGACGATCGACTCCACCCGGTGCCGACCGGAACGGTCGGAGAGCTCTATCTCACCGGAGATGGCGTCGCACGCGGGTATCACCGTCGATTCGGGCTGACCGCATCACGTTTCGTCGCCGACCACCGCGGCCGCAGGCTGTATCGCACCGGCGATCTCGTTCGCCGTACCGGGGAACGGTACGAGTACATCGGACGCCGTGACGCACAGGTCAAGGTGCGCGGATTCCGGATCGAGCTCGGCGAGATCGACGCGGTAGTCGCCGGTTGCGATGGTGTCGCCCAGGCAGTGACGGCGGTCCACGACAATCGAGTGGTCGGTTATGTGGTCCCCGTCGCAGGCCGAGTACTCGACCCCGAACTGATTCGACACCATGCTCGAGGCTTCCTGCCCACCCACATGGTGCCGCAGACGGTCATGATCCTCGACGCTTTACCACGGAACGGAAACGGCAAGCTCGACAGAGCGGCACTGCCTACCCCGACGCTGTCCACACCGGAATTCGCCGAACCCGCAACGGACACCGAACGTCTCGTCGCCGAGGCCTTCGCTGTGGCGCTCGATACCGCTGCTGTCGGTGCAGGGGACGACTTCTTCGCGCTCGGCGGCACGTCACTGTCGGCGACCCGGGTGATCGCCCACATCAACGACGCCGCAGGCACTGCGCTTCCGGTGCGGTCGGTGTTCGAATCGTCGACGGTACGGTCGCTGGCCGTGGTGGTCGACGCCGCAGAACGTTCCGCCCTGCCGCGGTTGGTGGCCGGCCCGCGCCCGTCGGTGATACCGCTGTCGTTCGCACAGATGCGGATGTGGTTGCTCAACCGTGTCGACCCGGCATCGGCGGCGTACAACATCGCGTTCGCGGTCCAGCTGAACGGTTCCGTCGACGGCGAGGCGCTACAACTCGCAGTCGATGATGTACTCGCACGCCACGAATCGTTGCGGACCTACTTCCCGGTGGTCGACGACGACCCGGTACAGGTGATCGTCGACGACGTCCCACTCGACCTGCACCCCGTCGACGTCGACGACAGCGAGGTGCTGGCACGGGTGGCGGCCGTGATCGGGCGAGGGTTCGACGTCACGGCCGCGGTCCCGGTGCGCGGGGCGCTGCTACGGACGAATCCGAGCGCACATGTGCTCGTCCTCGTCGTGCACCACATCAGTGCCGACGGGCTCTCGATGATGCCGCTCGCGCGGGACGTGGCGATTGCCTACGGGGCTCGGCTGCACGGAACCACACCGCAGTGGTCGCCGTTGCCGGTGCAGTACGCCGACTTCGCCGTATGGCAGCGCACTGTTCTCGGCAGCGACGAGGATTCGGCATCGGTTCTGTCGCAGCAGCTTCGGTACTGGAGGCGAACGCTGGCCGATCTGCCTGCCGTTCTCGAACTACCTACCGATCGGCCACGGCCGGCGGTGGCCTCCAAACGTGGCCGGGCAGTGCAGTTCTCACTGTCGCAGCAGACCACGACAGAGGTGCGCTCGCTGGCACGGCGTACCGGCTCCTCGGTGTTCATGGTGCTGCATGCGGCCTACAGCGCACTGCTGGCGCGGCTGACCGGGAGTTCGGACATCCCGGTCGGCACTCCGGTATCGGGCCGGGGATCGGGTGCGCTGGACGAGGTCGTGGGAATGTTCGTCAACACCCTCGTCCTGCGACTGAGCGTCGATCCTTCTCGGTCGTTCACCGATCTGGTGGCGCAGGCCCGCACCGTCGATCTCGCGGCGATGGAACACTCGGACGTTCCGTTCGAGCAGGTGGTGGAGGCACTGGCACCGGCGCGATCGACCGCTCACTCGCCGCTGTTCCAAGCGCTGATCGCGCTCGAGACCGAACGGCCGAAGGATCTGACGTTGCCCGGGCTCGACATCACGCCGTTCCCGTACGAATCCGAGGTCACCCGCTTCGATGTGGCGCTGACCTTCACGGACTCGGACAGTCTCGACGGATCGCTGCGTTACGCGACCGATCTTTTCGATCACGACACCGCTGCACGATTCGTCTACGAGTTCACCGCCCTGCTGGGTGCCGCCTTGGCCGATCCGGCGGCTCCGATAGGTGATCTCGCCCCGGCCCGCGACGGTGTGCTCCACGGCCCTGCCGATACTCCCGTCCGAACCCTCGGCCAGCTCATCGACGCCGCCGTGGCGGCCCGACCCGATGCGCCTGCCCTGCGCTGGAACGGGATCGACTACACCTATCGACAGGCGAACGCGTACGCGAACCGCGTGGCTCGGGTACTGCTCGGATACGGTGTTGGACCCGAGAACGTGGTCGCGGTGGCGCTCTCGCGTTCGGCCGAGTCGGTGCTCTGCACCTGGGCCGTCACCCGAACCGGTGCCGCCTACCTCCCGGTCGATCCCGCCTATCCGGCCGATCGCATCGCGCACATGATCGCCGACTCCGGTGCCGTGCTCGGGATCACCGAGTCCGGCTCGCGGGGCTGTCTGCCCTCGGACGTACCCTGGGTCGTACTCGACGATCCGGAATCGGTCGTCGAGTTCGAGCAGGCGGACGAAACACCCATTGCGGCAACTGAACTGGCCGGTCCGGTGCTCGACTCCAGCTCCGCGTACGTGATCTACACCTCCGGATCGACCGGGCGACCCAAAGGCGTCGTGGTCGGTCACCGAGGACTGGCCAACCTGGCGGCATCGCGCAAGCAACTGCACCGTGTGGAGCCCTCGACGCGTTTTCTGCACAATACGTCTCCGAGTTTCGACATGGCCGTCGGAGAGATGATCTCTGCGCTCTCCGCCGCAGCGACACTGGTGATCTCACCGTCGACCGTGCTGGGCGGATCCGAGCTGGCGGCGTTCATCCGCGACGAGCAGATCACTCACGCCGTGCTCACGCCCTCGGCACTGTCGACACTCGACCCGGAGGGGCTGGACTGCCTCGAGGTTCTGTGTGTCGGCGGCGAGGCCTGCAGTACCGAACTGGTCGCTCGGTGGAGTCGAGGACGGCTCATGCTCAACGGATACGGCCCCACCGAGGCCACCGACATCTCCACGCTCGGACAAGTGCGGGCCGGCGAGCCGATCACCATCGGCTCGCCGTTGCACGGTCTGCGCGCACTGGTCCTCGACGCGCGCCTGCGGCCCGTCCCGGTAGGAGTACGCGGCGAGCTGTACATCGCCGGTCCCGCGGTTGCACGCGGATACCTTCGCCAACCAGGCCTGACCGCAACACGATTCATTGCCGATCCCAGCTGCCCGGCAACCCGGATGTACCGCGCCGGAGATCTGGTGCGGCGAACCGCCGACGGACGATTGCTCTACTGCGGCCGCAGCGATCAGCAGGTCAAGATTCGCGGATTCCGCATCGAGCCGGGAGAAGTGGACGCTGTGCTCACCACACACGCCGGAGTCGGTACCGCGGTGACGCTGGCTGTGCCCGGACCGACAGGAGAGAAGACACTGGTCTCCTACATCACCGGCACCGCAATACCGGAGGCGGTCCGCGAGCATGCTCGACGCTCGTTGCCCGCCCACATGGTGCCCGCCGCCGTCACGGTGATCGCCCAGGTTCCGCGTACCGGAACGGGCAAGCTCGACGTTGCCGCACTGCCGACTCCGGTGTTCACCGCCACCGCCTATCGGCCCGCCCGGACGACGGCGGAGATCGCCGTCGTCGAGGCATTCGAATCCGTCCTCGGCGCACAACGAATCGGATTGGACGACAACTTCTTCGATCTCGGTGGCAGTTCACTGTCTGCGATGCGGGTGATCGGCGAGCTGCGTGCCCGCTCGTACGAGCTCGGCATGCAGTCGCTGCTGATGGATGCGACGGTGACCGCTGTCGCCGAACGAATCTCGTCCGGCCGCTCCGACACCGAGGAACTGGCCGTGTTGCTCCCGCTGCAGCAGAGCGGCCAGGGCGCACCGGTCTTCTGCATCCATCCGATACTCGGATTGTCCTGGTGCTACACCGGATTGGGCACCTACCTCGACAATCCGCTGTACGGGCTGCAGACCCCGGCCCCAGAGGAGTTGCCGAGGACGTTGGTGCAGTTGGCCGCTCGCTATCTCGAGCAGATCATCCGCGTCGCACCCGAGGGGCCGGTGCACCTACTCGGTTGGTCGCTGGGAGGCGTCATCGCGCACGAGATGGCGAGGCAGCTGGTCGCGTCCGGCCGTACCGTGGCCTCGCTGATACTGCTCGACGCTCACCACGGCGACCAGGGGGCCTGGGCGGACGCGCTGCCGGTGACAGACCTGATGTCCGGGCTCGGCCTCGATCTCGCCGTGCCCGACGGCCAGATGGTCTCCCTCGACACCGCGGGCGAACTGCTCGGTTCGGTCGACACCGGCGGAATCCTCGACCGAACCGACATCGAGCGACTGATCGGAGCAGCACAGCACAACCACCAACTGCTGCAAGAACATCGACCCGGGGTATATCCCGGCGATGTCCTGTACGTCGACGCCGGGCTCGAGCGCCGCCATGGCGTCGGGCAGTGGTATCCGCATATCGCGGGCAACGTCACGGTGATCTCCGCGCGAGCCACGCACTGGCAGATGTGTGCGCCTGCCACCCTCGCGGCCATCGGCCCACGCATCGCCCACGAACTTCGCTCCACCGAGAAGAGAGAACCGAAGAATCGATGAAAGCTCCACGTCTGACGGCCATCCTGGTGGCCGCGGGGCTGCTGTTCGGCCTGCCCGCGGTCGCGGCCGCGGATCCTGTGTCCCCAGCTGCCGAACAGGCCCGAGGACCCGTGGGAGCGGTCCGGGGCATCGACAAGATCGACGACGTCCGCTGGGATGTGTACGTCTACTCGCCGTCGATGGACACCGACATCAAGATTCAGGTGATCAGGCCCGCCGACACCTCGGTGCCGCGCCCGACGCTGTACATGCTCAACGGTGCCGGTGCGGGTGTCGACGGTGCCAACTGGCTGGCCAAGACCGATATCGTGGACTTCTTCGCGGACAAGAACGTCAACGTCGCGATGCCCGTCGGTGGGTACCTGAGCTACTACACCGACTGGGAGCGCGACGATCCGAAGCTCGGCCGCAACAAGTGGCAGACCTTCCTCACCCACGAGCTACCGCCGGTCCTCGACGAGGCGTTGGGTGCCAACGGCGTCAACGCCATCGGCGGGCTGTCGATGTCTGCGGGCTCGGTGCTCGATCTCGCGATCCACGCGCCGGGACTGTATCGCGGCGTGGCGTCGTACAGCGGTTGCGCGCAGACCAGTGATCCGGTGACCCGCACCTTCATTCGTGCGTTGGTGGCGCTGCGCGGCGGCGGCAACACCGACAACATGTGGGGTCCGGACGGTGATCCGCGCTGGGTGGAACACGACCCGCTCGTCAACGCCGACAAACTCCGCGGGCTCGAACTGTTCGTCTCCAACGCCAGCGGTCTGCCCGGGCCGTACGAGATGCCCGGTGCCGACCGGCCGGCCGGATCCCCGCCGCTGGCGGACCAGATCGTGCTGGGCGGACTGATCGAGGCCGGAGCCAACACCTGCGCTCACAATCTGGTGAATCGTCTCGGCGAGCTCGACATCCCCGTGACGACGGACTTCCGTCCCTCCGGAACACATTCGTGGCAGTACTGGCAGGACGCGCTGCGGACCTCGTGGCCGACCCTGGAACGGGCGCTGAGCTGAGGGTCGCTGCCCTCGGGGGGCGTCACCAGCGAGCGAGAGTCCGCAGCGATTCCGGAGTGCCCGAGTAGTGGTTGATGTCGGTTCCCCCGTCGATTCCGGGGATGGTGCCGCGATCGGTGTACTGCCAGAACAGCCAGTTGCTCCAGCCGCCGGGCAGCGGTCCGAGCTCGTCGTTGTAGTCGGCGATCCACAGCGGGTAGTTGTTGAACTCGTGCGTATCGGCCATGGCCGTCCGCCAGAAGTGCGGATACGTGTAGATGATCGGCTGGCGTCCGGTCAGGGTCTGGACGGTGTTCAGGTAGCGATGCGTCCAGTCGATCAACTCGGCTGGGGATTTGCCCTTGGCGTCCTCGAGATCGAGCACGGGCGGCAGATCGCCCGGGCCGTTGATGCCCAATACCAGCGCGGAGTAGTACGCACCCTGCAATTCGGGGGAGAGCGTCACGTCGGCGTAGTGGTAGGCCCCGCGCGCCACGGAGGCCGTGCGCATCACGATCGAATCCTCCACGAAGTACGGGTTGACGTAGTCCAACCCCTCGGTCGCCTTGACCATGGCGAAACCGTGGCCTGCCGCCTTGACGGCGTGCCAATCGATGGCGGTGCCGTCGATGTGCTGCCAGGACGAGACATCGGGGCCCTGTGGAACAGCCGAGGCGACCGCCGGCATGGCAACTGCCATGACGCCGACCGAGAGCATTCCGAACAGGGCACGGACGGTGCGAGAGAAGACCACCCGGCTGAGATTATGGCCCCGGACCTGGGCACTCAATGGTGAACAGTCACTAATGCGTTCTGTTCGCAGACGTGGTTGAGTCTTCGATAATGAGACGTGGGTAACACTCACGCTGCCGCTGGCGACATACCCACAGTCGGCACGAACAAACAATTTCAACACGAACTACATCTCTCGGCTCGGAGGCGCACCCATGACTGTCGTGAACGATCTTTCGAATCTGGCTCTCACGGACCTCGACCCGTCCGATTACGCCGTCCCGACCGTCGCGCCGATCCGCACCGCGGGGAACCTCCACCCGGTGTTCTGCATCCACCCGCTGGTGGGATTGATCGATTGCTACTCGACCCTGGCAGCGCACGTCGACGACGCCCGACCCATCTACGGGATTCAGGTACCGGCGTCCGGTGCGCGTGCCGAGTCCTTCGCGGCGCTGGCAGCGCAGTACGCCGACGACATCGTTCGTATCCAGACCGACGGCCCTGTGCACCTGCTCGGCCACCAGTTCGGCGGAGTTCTCGCCCACGCCATCGCCGTGGAACTGCAGAGCCGTGGCATCACCGTCGGCACCCTGACGCTGCTCGACAGCGACCCCGTCCGGGCCCTCACCGAGGGCGCAGATCTGCTGGCAACCATGGGCGAGGAGATCGATCGCAGTCACGCCGAGGAGCTGCTGGCCGTCGCGTCGCACAACGACGAACTGATCAAGCGTCACCTGCCCGGCATCTACTTCGGCGACATCGTGGCCGTCTCGTCCACTGGAACCGACTCCGGGTCTGCCTGGCATCCCTTCGTGTGCGGCACCGTGGCCAAGTACCTCGTGCCCGACGCCACCGCGTTCGAGCTCGTCGGACCGCTGGTCGAGAGCTACCTGAGCTGATTTTCTCGGGTTATCCCAGCCAGTCCAGCACCGCCGCGGCCGTCCACGATTGCTGCATGCTGCCGAGCGGCTTGCCGGTGAACGGCTCGTAGTACTCGGCAAAGCTGCCGTCGCTGGCCTGTCGCAATCCTTCGTCTCGCAGCGACAAAGACCGCTCCGACCATCCGCGACGCGCGAAGGCCCACGAGAACAACCACGTCATCACCGGCCACACCGGCCCGCGCCAGTACTCACGAGCTCGGAAATCTTTCGAGACCGGGGACGTCGAGGGCGGCACCGCGTACCGCAGATCAGGATGCCCGCAGAATCGCGTGCCCTCGAAGATTCGAAGCAGGTTACGTTCCTGCTCACGGGGCAAGCCGCCGCACAGCAACGGCGCGAACATCGCGATGGTCTCGGTCCCGATCCATTGGCCGGTGCGTAGATCGAAATCGCGAGCTCCGCCCGAACGCGCGTCCGTCGTCGCGATGACGCCTGTGCGGAACTTCTCCGCCCAGGAACGCAACTCCCGAACATCGGAATGCGGACGCGAATGATCTTCACCGATGGTGGCCAGTACGTCGCAGGCCACCGCGAAAATGGCGCTGACGAACACGTCCTCGACGGCGAAGCTCATCTTGGTCTTGAGCGCGTCGTCGTCGTAACCGACCTGCTTCATCTCCTCCACCAACCAGATGTAGCGGTCGTACTCGAGGTTGCTGGGACGCTGGGAGGCGTCGGTGATGACGGCCTTGTCCTCGCGGAAGTACGGGTCCATGTCTCCGGGCACCACATTGGCGTAGGCCGAGTCCCATCGCGGCGAGTTGTCCATGCCCGACTCCCAGCCGTGGAACACCGCGATGCGTCCGTTGTCGTCGACATCGCGGGCCTGAGCAAGCCAACGATGCCACCGCACCAGATCCTCCCAGCGTCGATCGAGAAACTCCTCGGCGACGGCGCGCGTCGTACGTCCGTGGCGCTTGGAGTGATCGAGGATGCGTTGCACGGCGATCGCGTGCACCGGAGGCTGCGTGATGCCCGAGGTCTGCGGACTCATCGGAGCGTGCGGGGCGAGCGTGCCAGTGGCCCACCGAGCCGGCCCGGGGAAGTAACCGTCGACCCCGTTGGCGAACACGATGTGCGGAATCATCCCGTTCTTCCACTGCGCGGAGAGCAGCGTATCCATCTCCACCACGGCACGCTCGACGCTCAACGGGGCCAGCCCCACCGAGACGAACGCCGCATCCCAGCTCCACATGTGCGGATACAACCGCGGGGCTGCGCTGGTCATCGAACCCAGATCGTTACCCCTGAGCAAATATGCAGCGCGTGCCGCCAGCTGCGTGGAAGTGAAACCTCGATCGCCCATGGAGATAGTTTGCGTCCGCTCGTCCGATTCCGCTCGTTTCGATTGCGGACCGAAACTGTCCGCATTGCTCGTTAGTGTCCTCTTCACCAGCCGACACAGGAGGAAAAATGGCCACCGAGAACGCAGACATCACCAAGATGCTCGACGAACAGCGCGCGAACTTCCTCATCACCGTCCGGGGAATCACCGACGAACAAGCCCGCACGCGCACCACCTCGAGCGAACTCACTCTCGGCGGGCTGCTGCATCACGTCATCAACAACGAGCGGCACTGGATGACGGTGATCGCGGAGCTCGACGAAACGGCCGAGTTCGACATGGCATCCGCGGGCGGGGAGTACGTCATGGCGGACGGCGAAACAGTGGCAGGGTTGATCGCCGAGTGGGAAGGGGTCGCGCGATCCACCTTGGCCGCGCTCGAGTCCTTGGACCTCGACCTGTCGGTCCCGGTCCCGACGGCGCCCTGGGCCCCCGAGCGCATCTGGCAAAGCGCACGATTCACGGTGCTGCACATACTGCGCGAGATCTCCCAGCACGCTGGACATGCCGACATCATTCGCGAGGAACTCGACGGTGCGAACACCACCCGAACCTGGGCCTCCGAGGCAGGGGATGAGCTTCTAGCCGTCGACGTTCCGGACGGCCGGCTCGGCCGAGACCCAGTCGGCCATGACATCGGCAAGTGCCCTGACCCCGATGATGCAGTCCTCGCGCTCGGCGAACTCGTCGGGCGAGTGGGAGACGCCGGTCGGATTCCGAACGAACAACATCGCCGTGGGAACCTTCGCGGAGAGAATTCCGGCGTCGTGCCCCGCGGCGGTGGGGAGCACAGGAATGTCGCCGAGGTGGCGCAGTGCCCTGCGCAGCCGCTCCCGCGGTTCCGCAGGAAACTCGACGATGGGAGTGATGGACTCGGCGAGTACTTCGAGTTCGATCCGGTCGTTCGAGCAGTGGGCGCGCGCCTCGGCTTCGATGGCCGCGATGAGCGTGCTCAGTGTGGCCTCGTCGGCAGCGCGTGCGTCGAGCCAGGCTTTGATTCGAGAGGGTATGGCATTGGCCCCGTTGGGAAGTACGTGAACCTTCCCGAAGGTCGCCACGCTCTCGTGCGCGCACGCGGCGGCGCGCGCGCTGTGGACCGAGGATGCGAATGCGAGCATCGGGTCGCGGCGATCCACCAGCCTCGTGGCCCCGGCGTGGTTGGCTTCACCATCGAAGGTGAACTCCCAGCGCCCGTGCGGCCAGATCGAGGACGCAACCGCGAGCGGCCTGTCCACCAGGTCCAGGGCTCGCCCCTGCTCCACGTGCAATTCCACATACACCCCGACGCGATCGGCCAGCGCCGGATCGGCACCGATGTGTGTCGGCGTGCGACCGGCCTTGGTCATCGCCTCGGCTAGAGTGATCCCGTCGCCGTCTCGCAATGCGAGAGCGCGTTCGGGAGCCAGCGCACCCGTCGTCAATTGACTACCCACGCAGGCGACGCCGAAGCGGGCACCTTCCTCGTCGGAGAAGGCAGTGACGGCAACCGGAATGGTCGGCTCCACGCCGCGATCACGCAGGATGTCCACCGCAGCGAAGGCGGACACGACACCGAGGGGGCCGTCGAACGCGCCACCGTCGGGCACCGAGTCCAGGTGCGATCCGGTGACGAACGCTCCGGTGGGTTCGCCCACCCATCCTGACGGAAGCCACCACGCCCACAGATTCCCGTTGCGATCCTCCTCCACGTCCATGCCACGGGCCGCTGCCTCGCCCGCGAACCATTCGCGCAGGGTCAGATCGGCGTCTCCCCAGGCGAATCGACGGTAGCCGCCTGTGGAATGGTGCTGTCCGACATCGAGAATCGACGTCCACAGGCTGTCGAAGGAGGTCATGGCGAGGTGTTGCCCTTTCGAAAGTGAAGCGATCGTGTGCCTCGGCCCCGGTCAGTAACGGCCGGGGATCCAGTTGGTTCCGGCGAGTGGAACGCGTGCCATCGCCGATGCTTCGACGGTGAGAGCCACGAGATCCTCGGGTTCGAGGTTGCGCAGATGCGACTTGCCGCAGGCACGGGCAAGTGTCTGCGCTTCCATCGTCAGCACCCGCAGGTAGTTCGCCAGTCGCCGTCCACCTGCAACGGGGTCGAGGTTCTTCGACAGCTCCGGATCCTGAGTGGTGATGCCTGCCGGGTCGCGTCCGGCTTGGAAGTCGTCGTAGAACCCGGCGGCCGATCCGAGTTCCTCGTACTGCTCGGCATAGCGAGGACTGTTGTCTCCCAGTGCAATCAGTGCGGCAGTACCGATGGCGACCGCATCGGCTCCGAGCGCCATGGCCTTGGCGACGTCCGCGCCGCTACGAATGCCGCCCGAGACGATGAGTTGCACCTTGCGGTGCACACCCATTTCTTGAAGGGCCTGCACTGCCTGCGGAATCGCGGCGAGCGTCGGGATTCCGACGTGCTCGATGAACACGTCCTGGGTGGCCGCGGTGCCGCCCTGCATACCGTCGACGACCACGACGTCCGCGCCTGCCTTCACTGCCAGTTTGACGTCGTAGTAGGTGCGGGTGGCCCCGACCTTGATGTAGATGGGCTTCTCCCAGTTGGTGATCTCGCGCAGTTCGATGATCTTGATCGCGAGATCGTCCGGCCCGGTCCAGTCCGGATGACGGCAGGCCGAGCGTTGATCTACCCCCATCGGCAGTGTTCGCATCCGGGCCACCCGCTCGGTGATCTTCTGCCCCAACAGCATGCCGCCACCGCCCGGCTTCGCGCCCTGGCCGAGCACGATCTCGATGGCGTCGGCCTTGCGGAGATCGTCCGGGTTCATGCCGTACCGGGACGGAAGATATTGGTAAACAAGGTTCTTCGACTGGCCGCGTTCCTCGGGTGTCATCCCGCCGTCGCCGGTGGTGGTGGAGGTTCCGACCTCGCTCGCGCCCCGCCCGAGAGCCTCCTTGGCCTGACCGGACAATGCGCCGAAGCTCATGCCCGCGATCGTGATCGGAATGTCCAGGTGGAGGGGAAATTTCGCGTGAGTGTCACCCAGGACGACGTCGGTTTCGCATTTCTCGCGGTAGCCCTCGAGCGGGTAGCGCGACATCGATGCGCCGAGGAAGAGCAGGTCGTCGAAGTGGGGGAGCTTGCGCTTGGCACCCCAACCGCGGATGTCGTAGATGCCGGTCTCGGCGGCGCGTTGGATTTCGGCGATGACTCCGCGGTCGAAGGTCGCCGACTCACGAAGGCGGGTGTTCGGTGTGGTCATGACGAGCTCCTAGTACGCGCTGGCGTTGTCGACGTGGAAGTTGTACAGCTGACGGGCCGAGCCGTAGCGGGTGAATTCGCTCGGATCGTGTTTCAGCCCTGCGGCATCGAGCAGTTCTGCGAGTTCTTTCAGGTGCTCCTCGCGCATGTCCTTCTTGACGCAGTCGGCCCCGAGGGACGCAACGCTGCCTCGTACGTAGATGCGTGCCTCGTAGATCGAATCACCCAGTGCCTCACCGGCGTCACCGCAGACGACCAGCCGTCCGGCCTGGCCCATGAAGGCACTCATGTGCCCGATGTTGCCGCCGACGACGATGTCGACGCCCTTCATCGAGATACCGCAGCGCGCAGCTGCGTTGCCGTCGATGACGAGGAGGCCGCCGTGCGCCGTCGCGCCGGCCGATTGCGAGGCATCGCCCTTGATGTGAACGCGCCCGGACATCATGTTCTCGGCGACGCCGACTCCGGCGTTGCCGTTGACGGTGACCGTGGCCTTCTGGTTCACCCCGGCGCAGTAGTAACCGACGTGCCCGTCGATCACGACGTCGATGGTCGAGTCGAGTCCGCAGGCCAGCGCATGCGCACCTTGCGGATCGGTCACTCGCACTCGCGCCGGAGCCTCGGGGGAGGTGAGCAACTCGTTGACTGCGCGGGTGCTCGAAGACTGCAGATCGACAGTGGTCTCGGCGGTGTCCTGTGTGGTGATCACTGACGGTGCCATACGTACACCTCTTCCGGTTCGGGCTCGAAGATTCGGGCTGTGTCGATACCTGGCAGGTGCGCCAGTGCTCGGTACTCGGAGGCCATGGCCACCCAGCGGTCCGTTTCGGCGATGATCGCCGGCTTGCACGAGATGGCATCGCGGACAACGGCGAACGAGTCGCTGTTGGAGACGAGCAGGGTGTAGAAGCCGTCGAACGTCTCGTTGAGCATCAACAGCGCCTTCTCGAGGTCGACACCTTCGGCGAGCTGCTTTGCGACGAATCGCGCACCCACTTCGGTGTCGTTCTCGCTGTCGAAGCTCACGCCCTCGCGTTCGAGTTCGTGCTTGATCGACATGTGGTTGGAGAACGATCCGTTGTGCACCAAGCACTGATCCGGCCCGACGGCGAACGGATGCGACCCCTCCGCAGTGACCGCCGATTCGGTGGCCATCCGGGTATGCGCGACGCCTTGCCAGCCGCTGGCCTGCGGTAGGCCGAATCGATGAGCGAGCTCGGTCGGGTTTCCCATGCCCTTGAGTACCGTCAGGTCGTCACCGAATCCGATGATTCGAGCAGCGGGTACTACCTCACGGACCGCGGCCGTGATCGCATCGGCAGAGGCGGGACCATGCAGGACGATGGTCGGATCCAGATCGATTCCGGTGACCGTGACCCCCAGCGCCGCACCGACCTTCTCGGCCAGTTCACCGGCAGGAACGATCGAATCGAGAAGCGAGACAGTCGCTTCACCCTCCGGTGACCAGTGCGGGTCGCCGTAGACGGCCATACCAGCGGAGTCGGGGCCTCGATCGCACATGGCGTCGAGCATGTCCGTCAACAGTGCACCGAGTTGGGGATAGAGCGTGGCGTCACGTAGATGAAGCCCGACTATTCCGCACATGCAAGTTCCTTTCGAACGTTCGGGTGTTAGAAGGCGGTGAGGTAGTGGTCGATTTCCCAGGCGCTGACGGTGTTGTGCCAGGCGAAGAATTCCTCGCGTTTGGTCTTGGCGAAGTACTCGGCGACGCCGGGGCCGACAGCATCGAGTGCGTCGATCAGTACCTGGTCCGCTTCGAGTGCATCCATGGCGTGCAGCAAGGTCATCGGCAACATTTCGCTGGGCGAGTCTCCGCTTCCCGGTGCGCCCGGGTGCAGGTTGCGGCGCACCCCGTCCAGGCCTGCTGCCACCGCTCCTGCCGCGGCCAGATACGGGTTGGCCGAGCCGTCGCCACCGCGGAGTTCGACTCGATTCTTGTCCGGGATGCGGAGGTAGTGGGTTCGGTCGTTTCCGCCGTAGGTTGCGAACCGGGGCGACCACGTCGCTCCGCTCGCGGTAGCCGTCGCACCGGTTCGCTTGTACGAGTTGACAGTCGGCGCGATCAGGCCCTGTAGCGCGCACGCATGCTCGAGAATTCCCGCGACGAACGAGTAGGCGGTGGCCGAGAGACCGAGACCGAGGGCGTCGTCTGCATCCGGAAACACCGGGCCCGCGTCGTTCCACAGCGACAGGTGCATGTGGAGCCCGCTCCCGGTACGCGTCGTGAACGGCTTCGGCATGAATGTTGCTTGCATGCCGCGTTTCTCGGCAATGACCGACAGAAGGTATCGCAATGTGACGACACGATCGGCGGTGGTCATGGCATCGGCGTAGTCGAAGTTCTGCTCGAACTGGCCGTTGCCGTCCTCGTGATCGTTGGCGTAGTTGCCCCAGCCGAGGGTGTTCATCGCGTCGGCGACCTCGGTGAGATGGTCGTACATACGGGTGACGTCTCGGGCGTCGTAGCAGGGGTTGCTGCTGGTGTCGCCGCGGTCTGCGGTGACGAGCTGCCCGTCGACCCGGTTGACCAGGAAGTACTCGATCTCCGCACCGACATTGACGGTCAGGCCGAGCTCCGCGGCCGTGCGCAGTTGCTTTTTCAGGATGACTCTCGGCGCGTACGGCCAGGGTTCCCCGTTCACGTGTGGATCGCAGTGCACGATCGCCAGACCGGGCTTGATGAAGGGAATGGGGGTGAACGAGTCGACATCGGGAATCGCGACGAGGTCGGAATCCTTGGGCTCCTGCCCCATGTTGCCTGCGGCGTAGCCGGCGAACCCGACGCCGTCCTCCTCCAACTGTGTGACGGCCTGGATCGGAACGAGTTTGGCGCAGGGCTTGCCGGACAGGGTCACGAACATCGCGAGGATGAACGTGGTGCCACTGGCTCGGGCGACCTCGGTCAGCGTCTGTGTGCGGTCGTGTGAATCGGTGACGGGGGCTGCTTCCGCGGCGTCTACGGCCATGGCGTGGTCCTTCGGGAGTCGGGTATCGGCGAGGGTCATCGCATTTCTCCTGCGCCCTCGTACGGATTGAGGCTGAAGAGGAGGTCTCCTTCGGCAAAGCGCGAGTAGCGGAAGTCGTCGGGGTCGACGCCCGGAAGCGTTGTTCGTCCATCGACGAGTAGATCGGCGACGAGCTTGCCCACGGCAGGCGAGATCTTGAATCCGTGGCCGGAGAATCCGGTTGCGAGAAACAGGCCGTCCACCGGGGAGGGCCCGATGATCGGGTTGTAGTCCGGGGTGACGTCGTACGCCCCGACGTAGGAACTGGTGATGCGTGGATCGGGCATGTCGGGCAGACGATGTCCGAGCTTGACGATGTTCTTCTCGATCGCCGCGTCGTCGGCGCGATTGACGTAGTTGTCGGGATCGATGTACTCGGGTGCCTGGTGGTCGGAGTTGCCGACGAGTAGCTCGCCGTTGGGCTCTCGGCAGATGTACTGCAGGCCGGCGAGATCGGACAGCACCGGAACCTCGGGGGTCGGTGCGCCCTGGTCGACCAGCACCAGTTGAGCGCGTTGCGCCGAGACGTCGAGTTGTACCCCGACGCCCTCGGCCAGTGCCGGGGCCCACGGCCCGGTCGCGAGGATCACGTGGTCGGCATGCACCTGCGAGCCGTCTTTCAGTGTGACCCCGTGGACCGCGCCTGCCGCGTTACGTAGCAGAGACATCACTGGGGTGCTCTGCCTGATCTTGACGCCCATCTTCCGGGCGGTCGCGGCGAATGCCATCCCGGCCATGTATGCCTCGCCGCGGCCGCCGAGCGGTTCGTGGGCGAACAGCGCGAAATCGTCGAGACGGAGCCCGGGCCACAGTTCGGCCATCTTGTCGTGGGCGATGAATTCCGTTGCAATGCCGAGCGACTGCATCATCGCGATGTTCGCCTCGAGCGGTTTGACGTTGTTCTCGCCGACGCCGACGACGTACCCACATTGACGAAAGGCCATGTCGTCGTCGAAGAGTTCTGTTGCGCGAGTGAAGATATCGACGCCGTACCAACTCATGGCAGCCAGCGACGGCGTTCCGTAGTGGCAGCGAACGACGCCGCTGGATTTTCCGGTCATTCCGGAGCACAGGGTGTCCCGCTCGAGGACGAGGACATCGGTTTCCCCGCGTTCGGCGAGTGAATAGGCGATGGCCAGCCCTTCCAATCCACCGCCGATGATCAAGAACTTGGCTGTGTCTGTCACGTGTCGTTTCCTTCGAGAGGCCCCGGTGCAATGCGCGGCCGTGGGTGGCCTCGATCACTGCGATGGTTTCCTATAGTGAATCGGTGTCTTCCTTTATGAAACTCTCGAAATATGTCGGTCAGGTTACACGGCCGTCAGCTCGAGGTGAACTACTCGGCGCCGATGGCTTCACCCGTGCCTTGCTTCACCCGTGCCACCAGAACGCGGGCGTCCCCGGACACCTCCGCAGGTGAGCCCTCGATGAGAAGGCAGCAGCCGGCGGTGGCGGTCGAGGATCCGGTCGACGCGGTGCCGGAGCAGACGAGAACGAGCGTCACCGCCTGGACCTCTGTCACCACCGGACCGCTCGAAAGCTCGTGCACGAACACGCTCGCCGACGCCCGCACCGCATCGACCATCACGTTGAGGGCCTTCGTTGCAGCATCGGGAGTGCACACCACATCGGCGGAACCCGAGAATGGAAGCGGCCGGAGCGGATTCACCCGGCTACTTCCTGCCGGAAAGGCGAGGAGGACGCCCGCCTCGCCGATGACGGTGAACACCCGGTTCGTGCCGGCAAAGGTCGAGAACCGAGTGGTGACATCATCGAGGGTGGCAATACTGAACCGCCACAGCACAATCCCGTTCACACGCGGTCCGGCCGCAAGCTCGACGGTGGTGCCCGCGCCGTTCTTCCACGGCTCGGGCACCAACTCGTCGGGTCGAACGAGATCGATCGAGTCGATCGCATCAGTCGAGTCGGTGGACATCGGCCTCTTTCCGTATTTACACACAGTTCACGCGCAGCCGAGCGTCGACCACCTCAGTATTGGTTTACTGTGCGTGAACCAAGACTACTCGCATGAATCGCGGTAGTCGGGTCCGCTCGACCACACTCCTTCCTGAGACAAGGTGAACTCCTATGAACGAAGCAGTCGCGGCAGCCGACACGGCATGGATGCTCGCAGCGTTCGCGGCAGTGGCGCTGATGGTGCCCGGGCTCGCGCTTTTCTATGGCGGCATGGTGAGCATCAAGAGCACTCTGAACATGGCGATGATGACGTTCGGAGCGTTCGCCGTCGTCGGAATACTCTGGATCCTGTTCGGCTACTCCGCCGTACTCGGCAATTCGATCGGCGGTGCCGGACTCCTGGGTGACCCAGCCGAGTTCTTCGGCTCGAGTTCCTTGCTGGATGCCCCCGCCGAACCCGGCCTGCCACCGGCGCTGGTGTCCGCCTTTCAGCTGTTGTTCGCGGGCATCACCGTCGCGCTGATCTCCGGGGCCGTGGCGGACCGGATGAAGTTCGGGTCATGGATGGTGTTCGCCGGGCTCTGGGCCACGTTGGTGTACTTCCCCGTTGCCCATTGGGTCTTCGCGTTCGACTCGGAGGACGGTTCGGTCACCGGCGGCTGGATCGCCAACAAGTTGGGTGCCATCGACTTCGCCGGCGGAACTGCAGTACACATCAACGCGGGCGTCGGAGCGCTGGCGCTCGTCCTGGTCCTGGGTCGTCGCAGGTCCTTCTCCAATCCACCTCGGCCGCACAGCCTTCCGCTGACGATACTCGGCTCTGGCATCCTGCTGTTCGGGTGGTTCGGCTTCAACGGCGGCTCCGCACTCGCGGCCGGTAACAGCGCGGCGGTGGTCGTGCTCAACACCGTCGCGGCGGCGTGCGCCGGAATCCTCGCCTGGCTCGCCGTCGAGAAACTTCGGCAGGGCCACGCCACCTCGCTCGGTGCGTCCTCCGGTCTGATCGCGGCTCTGGTCGCCATCACCCCTGCCTGCGGTGCCGTCTCACCTCTCGGGGCGCTGATCATCGGCGGGCTCGCCGGAGCAGTCTGCTGCGTGGCCGTGTCGATGAAATACCGCCTGGGTTACGACGACGCCCTCGACGTGGTCGGCGTCCACATGGTCGGGGGAATCCTCGGCACGGTGCTGGTCGGCTTCTTGGCAACCGAGGCCGCACCGAACGGCGTCGCCGGACTGTTCTACGGCGGCGGCCTCGATCTGGCGTGGCGTCAGACGGTGGCCGTGGTCGCGGTGCTCGGGTACACCTTCGTCGTCACGTGGATCATCGCCACCGTCATGTCGATGGTCACCGGCATCCGCCTCGATCCCGAGACCGAGCACGAGGGCGTCGATGTGGCAGTGCACGGCGAAAGCGCGTACGTGTTCGACACACCTGGACCGACAAGTCGGCCGGTCGCATCCACCGACGCTGTCACGACAGCCGAAGGTATCACCGAGTCGGCCACATCCGAACGCGCTACGACCTGATCCAACGTCGCGTTCGACTTTCCGGGCGGTACGGTGGCACACCGGGTGCGACCGCACCGCCCGGCGTCATTCGGTGTGCTGGTCCGGGTAGGCGGTGATCGCCAAGAAGCGGATCGGCAGCCGAACCAGGTCGTGTGGGCCGTGCAGGCCCTCGCCGTCGAGCAGAAGCGAATCACCGGGCCGCAGAGTGTATTCCGACTCGCCGTGTCCGTACACCATCACGCCCTCGAGCATGTACAGCATCTCGGTGCCGGCATGCTGGAACAACGGAAACACCTCACTGGCGTCGGTGAGCGTGACCAACACCGGTTCCAACCGCTTGTGTTGCCCCCGAAGCGAACCCAGCAACTCGTAGTGATGCCCGATGCGTGTGCCACGGCCGACGATCACCGCGCCGTGGCCCGCCTCGACGTACACCGCCTCCCGGGCCGAATCGGCACCACGGAACAACGACGTCACCGGCACATCGAGGCCGGCGGCCAACCGTGCCAACGTGTTCAAGCTGCACGAGGTCTGAGCATTCTCGATCTTGGACAGCATCGCCTTGGAGATACCGACCTTCGCCGCCATGTCGCCGACGGACAATCCCGTCGCCCGACGAAGGGCGCGCACCTGAGTCGCGATCACCCGTTCCAGGTCCGGGCCCGTCGCCGTACCCTCCGGTACCTCCCGCTGAACCGGTGCCGGGTCGCCGGTGTCCCGATGAGTCTTCGGCCGCGCATTGGACGTCACACGTCGATGTTAACCATCGTCCACTGCCAGTGGACGATGGAGTGGCCGGAACCGCGCATTCAGCCGCTCTGGCTACTCTGGCTATATGACTCGTACTGCGTTGGTGACCGGAGCAAGCCGCGGCCTCGGTGCCCATATCGCCAGGCTGCTCGCCCCCGATCACCACGTACTGCTCGGCGGCCGATCCACCGAATCTCTCGAGCCGATCGCGTCGGAACTGGACGGAGCTACCCCGTGGCCGGTGGAACTGACCGACTCCGACGCGGTTGCGGCGGCCGCGTCGAACATCGATTCTCTGGACGTGTTGGTGCACAACGCGGGAGTGGCGGCGCTCGGGACGATCGAGGAGTCGACGGCCGAGGACTGGCGTCGGCAATACGAGGTGAACGTCATCGCAGTCGTGGAGCTGACTCGGCTACTACTGCCCGCACTGCGAAAATCGAATGGGCATGTTGTGCTCATCAATTCAGGTGCCGGCATCCGGGCCAACCCGGGTTGGGGCGGGTATGCGGCAAGCAAGTTCGCGCTGCGCGCTTTCGGTGACGCACTACGACAAGAGGAGCCGACGTTGCGCGTGACGTCCGTGCATCCCGGCCGCATCGATACCGAGATGCAGCAGCAAATCGTCGCACACGAGGGTGGGGAGTACGACGGCTCGAAGTTCTTGCAGCCCAGCACCGTTGCGCGTGCCGTACGCAATGCCATCGATACTCCGGCAGATGCACATCCCACCGAGTTGGTGCTGCGAACCGGGTGAGTGAGAGTTGGTGTTAGGGTCGAATTTCTCTACACAACAGGATCTTTGGCGTGCATTTGGTGGTCCTTCCTCTCGATCAACCGGTGCGGGCTGTGGGCTGGGTAAATTGCATCTCCCGCAGAATCTCCACTGAAACGCCAGCTCAGCACAGTTTTGCTCTGCCGACATGTCAGTGGCCTTCGTTAGGCTGCTCCTATGGACTCTCGACCAGGTCGTGCACCGGCGGCAACCACGGGCGTGGGCATCCCTGCAGGTGTTGGGTCAGTGGCGGTCGAGCCGGATATTCCACCGGCTGTCGCGAAACGCATCGCGAGCGCCGTGCAATCCTCCCGGCCTGAGGGAACGCGCAAGACGTATGCAGCCGCGTGGAGACGCTTCATTAGCTGGTGCGAGGCGAATGGTCATGTGACGTTGCCGGCGCACCCGATCACTGTCGCTGCCTCCCTCGTCGACGCCGCCGACACCCGAACCGAATCAGGGGAGCGGGCCTACGCTGTCGCCACCTTCGGCACCTGGATCGCGGCGATCAACTGCGTGTGGGGGCTCAGGACAGGTTTGACCAATCGTCATCGACACAGGGGTACCCGCTTCTGGGGCGGTGGGCAATGAAGTTTCGAATGGGTTTGGTTGAGGTTCGCGCGTAGACGCCAAGCTCGGTAGTGCCGTAGAGGACACGAAAGTAGTTGTCTTCGACGACGACGGTCACGATGGTTCCGGCGTGGGTACGTCCGACCTCGAGCAACTGGCCGGTCACCATGACCCGGCCGTCTTTCGGGACGCGTCGCTGTACGGTCTGCGGTCCAGCCGGCGGCGGCGCAGGTAACGTTCCCGTAGCTTCTCGTGCGCCGGTCAGACCCGCTACCTGGCTGGCATTGAGCGGGTTCGGCAGTGTCGCGAGCAAGACGTTGTCGAGACTGGCATGGATCAGCCCTGAGTCGATTCGCAGCGTCACCCGTGTACCCGCTCGGTCGGCTCCGAGGTGAAGTCGTTGACCGGCGAGGATGACGGTTCCGTCTCTGCCTGCGGTTCGATCGACCTCGATCGGTCTCGGTTTGGTGGCCAGGTCTGCGGTGTCTACTGCCGCGGTTGCCGGCGATGGTCGGCCTCGGCGGGTGCCGCGCATGGCGGGGCGTTCGAGGTCGGTGTGGGTCAGGCGCGATCGCACTGTCTTGATCACGGTGTCGTCGAGGATGACATGAATGCTGATCAGGTCGATCCACAGGGTGGCGGTCTGTTCGGCGTGGTTGCTTCCGATCCACAATTGTTGCGCTCCAGCGACATTGGTCACGCCGCTCGGCGGTACCTGGGTATCGAATTCGATCGCACTGCTGCTTCTTTCACGGCCGACCGCTGTCAGGCTGGGGCCTGCAACGGTGAGAGTTGATGACGAATCAGACTGGCCGTTGACGGTCGTTCCGTCCTCATGCTCGTGGTGGATTCGCGCGCGGAACAGACTTGCGGGTGTCGCCATGTCCAGACTTTGGTGGGGCGTCAGCGTGTTGTACGCGTGTACCCATTCATCGAGGGCGGCTTGGGCAGCAGCGATGTCGGCGAATGCGCCTGCTTCATCGAGGAATTCGCGTCCGGTCAGTATTTATCATTCGGCTACTCCGAAAGCAGGAACCGTTCGACGCGCACGTGTGTCGCTAGGGACTGCCTCGCACGGCCTCTCGGGTGCCATTGCTTCGCGCCATCTCGAAGAACGGCAACCTCGGCAGAACGGCCCTGTCTGGGGCGGCGATTCACCAGAGCATTAGGCGCGCCGCGCCGAACACGCCGGTTACGACCCCACCGCACTCGCCAAACTATGCGGACGCTCCCTCCGTGCTGGGTTCGTCACCCAACTCACACGTAACGGTGCCGACTGATCCGCCATCGCCCGCCAGACCGGTCACGCCCGGTCCCGACTCCCCCGAGGGGTATCGACGCGAACGCGCCCCCTGCTCGGCAATTCAGTCAGCCAAAATTAGTCTATGAAGAATCTTGGCTCAGTTCGCTGTTCGACCGGGACTGGACTAGCAGCGGCTATCGACGTTTGGGGAGGGGGACGCCTCCCTCAAACACTTCCAAGTAGATCGAATACATGCGTCTTGCAGTGACACGGAACATCATCGTCACGTAGTTCGTAACCGCCACCACGCATCCCAACAGCACAACGTGTCACCACCGCTGTTCCTCGTTCGAAACGACCGCCAGAACTCCCAAAAGCAAGGCATCCGCCAGTGATGCCACAACGGACAACAAACGCCCACCAAAGGTCTCACGTATTTAGGAGGTGAGCCACTCGCTGGATGACAGGAAGCTTCGAAATCACGGATCCCGCCGGCCCATTCATGCGAATGCGCCGGCGGGATCTAGTTACTCCCGACTTCGGAGCAGGTCGGCCGACACAATTCGACGGCCGATTGGCCGCCCTTGCTGGGTATTCGGCGCACAGCACAACCGACCTTCGCGCAGGCAAGTCTTCATCAGAACAGCCAGGGGACTTCGTCATGGCCGAAGTCGCGAAAGTTGCCGAACCTGCCGGAATAGAAGACCAAACCAGTTCCTTCCCGGTATCGCAGGACTTGCACGCTGCCGTAGAAGACGCGATGATCCCCGATATCGTGGGCGCTGTGAACGCGGCACTCGAATTGAGCGAGTGCGTCTTTGATCATCGGCAGCCCGGTGGTCCCGTGATCGCATTCGAGTCCGTCGAAACGCGCACCCCCACGTGTTGCAAAGCGGCGAGCGATCGCCTCTTGCCGGGCGCCAAGGATGGACACCGCGAAGCGTCCGCTTGCCTCGACCGCATCGGTGGTTCGCGAACCGTGAGTGAGGGACACCATCAGTACCGGCGGTTCGAGACTGATCGATGTCATCGAGCTGATTGTCATGCCGCACGCGCTGTGCTCAGCGTCGTCCGCGGTAACCACGGAGACGCCTGCCGATAAGCGGCCCATACTTCGCCTCATCGACGTAGCGCTGGCGGTCTCGAACGTTGACAGTGCCATTACTGGTCCTTACTCGACGCTGCGATAGCGAGCTTCGAAGGTGACTACACCTTCGTCGGTTCTCCATGGTCCGTGAGGCATACCTGGAGGCCTGCAGGCATACTCGCCCGCTGTGAAGGTCTTGTTGAGGGTCAAATCCAAGAAGGAACCTTCCAATATGTAGACCTCTTCCCAGAAATCGTGGATCTGCACGCCCATCGCTGATGAGTCCGCACCAGGCTGATACCGAAGGATTCGTGTCGCGACCCCGCCCTCGGGATCCTTTGACAAAATCCGCTCGGTGATGAGTGGATTGTCACCAGGACACACGGTCCACTCGACGTCGGTGACCGGAAAGAACTCGAATTCGGGTTTCGCCATCTAGTTATTCGCTCTCTACTTTGTAACTGCTCGTGAACTGCTCCAGCCTGGCCAACGCGGTGTCATAGTCGTAATTCCTGTAGGTGTATACACCCTTGACCACGAAAGGTGCACCGGCATAGAACAACTCGTACTGCTGGTGCCGGCCACCGAACTCCGAACCAATGATGTCCCATGCCAACTTGAACAGCTTCACGCGCTCTTCGGCGGGTACTCCAGGGGACTGCACGTAGCGTTCGATGTCGGGTGCCGACAGCGGACTGGTCAGGTCCTTCACGCTCGACGGCAGCTGAAGAACTCCTCCGCCTACGAGGTCCCGCAAGATCGCGATGACCCTGGGATAAATCTCGGACTGCAATCCCATGGAGCCGTAGAGTGCCGAGCGACCCGGTAGCCAGAAGCCGGATTCGTCGGCCTCGGCGGTGTACTCGGCTGCGAGGACTGCGGACTGCACAGACGAGACAAGGGCGGCGAGTTCCCCGAGCTTTTCTTGCACGCTAGGGATCTTGTCGACGCCGTTGACTTGCGTCACCCGCCGTGCGACGCCGGCGATGAACTGCAGTTTCGTCGCGAATCGGATCTGGGCCTGCCAGTTGCCCAGAACGTGGGCACCGGTGTCGAAGAATTGGCGTCGGACACGTGTTGTGTCGCGATCAACGAACACTCGATCCCAGGGCACCAGTACGTCGTCGAAGACAAGTAAGGAGTCAGGCTCGTCGTATCGGCTGGTGAGCGGGTAGTCGAACGAACTGGTGGCTGCGGGAATGTACGGACGCCGGACGTACTGCTTGAGTCCGGGGGTGTTGGTGGGCACGATGAATCCAACGGCGAAATCGGAGTCGTCCGGTCCGAGCGGCTTGATGCAGGAGACAAAGATCTCGTCGGCCAGCGCGCCTCCGGTAGCGAGCATCTGCGAGCCATGGATCAGCAATCCTTCGGCGGTTTCTTCGACGACGCCGGTCTGCAGGTATTCGCCCTCCCAGCCGGAGGCGGTCGTCGCTCGCGACACCTGAGGCGGGATGATGGCGTAGGAAACGTACAGGTTTTCGCTGAGCAAACGCTTGTAGTGAGCCGTGACGTTAGCTCCGAAGTCGCGTCCGCCTTCGACGGCGAACACTTCCGGATGCGCGGCGAACGCCGCCATAAAAGTGCCGACGTGGTCTGGGCTACGCCCGATCCAGCCGTGGGTGTGCTGTGCCCATGTCTCGATTGCCTTCCGGCGAGCAACGAGTTCGTCGTGCGAGCGTGGAATGCCGAATACTTTGTTGGCCGGCTCGCCGGTTTCAGGAGCGATGTACTGCATCCCTGTCGATTCATCGGCGGCCAGGTCGAACAGCTCAGCGATCGTACGAGCCACCGGAGCAAACGCGGGATGCTCGAGGACGTTGTCGACTTTCTCGCCGTCGACAATGATGGTTCGCCCGTCGTCCAGCGAAGCGAGATATTCAGCGCCAGTACGCATGATCAAACTTCTTTCGTCGTTGAGTAGGTGTGTCGCAGACTGCGACCGTCCGGCAAGGTCAATTCGAGTTCCCACCTTTCGCCTGCAACGAAGTTGCCGTCGATGAGCGGGATGGTTCCAGCGAAGATGATGAACTCTGTGCCGTCGTCGAACTCGTCGTCACGTCCGCTCAGGATCGCGAGCAGGGCATCGGGTCGCCGGAGTCCCGACAGGCTCCCTGATTGGTATAGTTCCCCGTCCACCCAGCTACGCGCGGTGCAACCGTCCCAGTCGAACGTTGCCCAGTCGTCGACTTCGAGGATATCGAATCCGACCGGCTTCGGGCAGACTTGCTTGGATTGCCCAATGTCCACGGTCTCCAGAGTGCGGTCGGTATGGTCCGATCCGATACCGAGATAATTTTTACCAGCGAATCGTATGAGTACAGGTTCGATCTCGCCTGACGTGTTGTCACCCGCGACCGATAACTTGTCCGAGGTCGTGACGGCGGTGACGGGCATCGGGTAAAACATCGGGACCTGTGGGGGAGGGGCGACACCGATCGCAGCGAGTTCGTCGATGTGGTGCTGCACCTGCTTTTCGTCGCGACCTGTGTAGCCAGCGACGATGGAGCGGTAGCCGGTCAATGCGATGGGACACTCGCCGCCTAATGGGTGTAATGCGAGAGGTTCTGTGGTCATGGTTGTCATAGCTGTGCTGCCTTTCTTTTGTTCAAACTGCTGTAGTCGTCCAATCGGTCGGCCAAGACCGGGAACTCAGCGCGGGTACGGCCGACGAGTGCGGGATCGATCTCTGCGTACGTGATTCCTTCGTCGGTGCCCGCTTCGGCAACGACAGTGCCCCACGGGTCCACGATTCGGCTGTACCCAGCGAGCTCGACTCCGCCGTGGGTTCCTACTGCGTTGCAAGCGATTACGAAAACTTGATTGTCCACCGCTCGTGCGGCAGTTAGCAGTTGCCAGTGTTCGCGTCGTGCAGCTGGCCAGGCCGCAGGCACGATCACGATTTCGCTTCCTGCGGCGACGAGCTCGGTCCACAGTCCGGGAAACCTCAGGTCATAGCACGTGGTTGCAGAGACGACACCGAATCCTGTTGCAGTGCTGTAGATCTGATCCCCTGGCGTCAGCAGCTTCGATTCGAGAGATTGGTATCCGAACACATGAACTTTGCTGTAGTGATGCGCGATCTGCCCAGATGCATCCAACATGATGGACGTATTCTTCAGCGCCCCGTCGTTACGCTGAACGATGCTTCCGATGTGGATGAAGCATCTGCGCTCGGCGGCCAGAGCGGCGAATCTTTGCACTGTCGCGGCGTGGAGGGACTCGGCTTCTGTTTCGTAGAGGTCAAAATGGTTGAAACCGACCCGCCAAAGCTCGGGGAGGACGATGAGATCGACGCTGTGTTCGATGCCGGCCACAATGGCGTACACACGTTCGCGGCGTTGAGTCGGTGTCTCGTCATCGGGGCTGGCTACTTGAACGAGTGCGATCTTCATCGGCGTCTTCTTTCTTCTCGGCGGGCCGGATCACGTGCTGGATCAGTCAGTGCGAGTCCGCAATCGGCGATCTGGCCGCGGACTCCGCAGGTCGTCCTACGGTGGCCATGTCGACGGACCGGGTCTCTTTCGCGATCAGCGACGCTCCCAGCGAAAGTGCACCCATGACAGCAAGGTAGGCACTGATCGCGTATCCAGTTCCGAACCAGGTGTAGAGCGCAATAGCCAAGATCGGTGCAATCGATCCAGCTAGAACCGATGCGAGGTTGTAAGCCAGCGACACAGCCGAGTAGCGGACCTCGGTGGGGAACAGTTCGGAGAAGAATGCGCCGATTACTGCGCTGTAAGCACCGAAAATCAACAAACCGACCGCTACTGCCAAAATGATGGCTCCCGGACTCTTGGTGTCCAACAGCGCGAAGAACCCGAACGCCCACACGATCGTTGCGAGCGATGCACCGATGTAGATGGGTCGCCGACCTATGCGGTCGGAGAGCACCGCGAATGCCGGAATCGCGATGAGGGCCACCACCATGCCGATCATGACCGCATTGAGCCCCACGCTGCGTGGCAATTCGAGGATCTGAGTGATGTAGGTGATTACGAACAACGAGAAGATGTAGAAGCCTGCATTTTCACCGAATCGAGTCACCGCAGCAAGCACAATCAGTCGCCAGTGCCCGCGCACAGCGTCCGCGAGCGGTGTGCGCGCGAGGGCGGGTTCGTTCGTAGCCGTGGCCGCAGCTCTGACCTCTTGGGCCTTGACGAACATTGGGGATTCTGTGACGAACAACCGCAGGAGTAGTCCGATGACGACGAGCAGCGCCGATAGAGCGAATGCGATACGCCATCCGAAGCTCAGGAAGTCCTCTTCCGAGAGGGTGACGCTGAGAACCGCCATGACACCGGCAGCCATCAGATTGCCCAGTGGGGGTCCGAGATTCGGCCATGCTGCCCAGAAGGCGCGCCGCTCGGAACCTCCGTGTTCGGAGACGAGGAGGACGGCGCCTCCCCATTCTCCACCGAGTGCGAAGCCCTGCACCAATCTGAGAAGAACCAGGATGATCGGTGCTGCGACACCGATGCTTGCGTAACCGGGTAGGAATGCGATCAGGAACGTAGAGACACCCATCAGCATCAGGCTGGCGATCAACGTCGAGCGGCGTCCCTTGACGTCGCCAAGGTGACCCAGAACGGCTGCCCCGAGAGGCCTGGCGATGAATCCGACCGCGTAGGTGGCAAAGGCGAGCATTGTTCCAACGAGCGGGTCTTCAGCAGGGAAGAACAGCTTGTTGAACACTAGCGCCGCGGCGGTGCCATAAAGGAAGAAGTCGTACCACTCCACTGCGGTGCCGGCCAGGCTCGATGCTGCAACTACCGGAAGGCTGGTACGGGAGGCTCGTTTGTTAGGTTTTTCGGTGGCGGTTGCCATGTTCGACTCCAGTCGGATCGTCCCTAGTTGACGGCCCGCGGACCGGGTTCTACGTGGGTGTAGAGCCTTTATCTAGTGCGCGGGATGGTGATGCCAGGTTCGGCGGCTGCACCAACAGCTGCCGAACCTCTTTCGTCCGGATCGGGTACCGACCTCACTTGGAGTAGGTCGCCCTTCCGTCATACTAGTTGTATACGAGGTGTCCACGAGAGTGCAACGGTTATATGGGGATCTTTTTGTCGCCGAGAGCCCGTAGACGACGCCGACACCCGGGTCCGCTGTATGACGTCACCGCAGGTGACGGCGGGCGTCGACCTAGTTGAACAACAAGATTCGATGCAGCCGAGTGCCGTAGGAGCTTTACGCGGAATTTACGTGGGTCAGCGATGTAGCGGTGAGCCGGCGAGAGCCACCGCGGCTCCGCACCTCCGACGCTGATCGATCGGCAGCCGTCATCGAGTACTAAGACATCGCCGAGGCCAGTTGCGTTGGTTAGTAGCGTCCGACTGGGAGCTGGGGTATACATTTGGTATGCAGCGCGAGTCGGGTAGGAACAAAGCTTACAAGTATGTGCGCGACCAAATTCTCACTTCGCCGGCGTCGAGCGGTACTTTCCTCAACGAGCAGGAGTTGGCGACCCTGATCGGAGTCTCTCGGACACCCGTCCGCGAAGCCCTGCTGATGCTGCAAGCAGAGGGCCTGGTGGAAATGGTTCCGCAGCGCGGAGCCCACGTTCCGCCGATGTCGGGGCGTCAGATCACCGAACTCATGGAACTTCGGGGGGTTCTGGAGCGCCACGCCGCATCCGCCGCGATCTCGTCCGGCGATGCACCCGTTGCCGCAATGCGCAAAGCCTTGGCCGAGCAGATGACGCTTTCCTGTGCATCAGGACCAGAGGCGGCCAAGAGCTTCATCGACCTAGACGGCAAATTTCATCAGATTTTGATCGATTCGGCTAAGAACGAACTACTCTCGCACACCTATTCGGGTTTACGGGCACGTCAACTGCGCGTAGGGCTCACCGCATTGTTCGCTGCCGAAGACAGGCAGCGCAACGTATGTGCGGAACACGAAAGTATCGTTGTGGCTTTGGAATCGGGAGACCAACGGTTCGCCCACCGGGCAATCGAACAGCACCTCGAGGTGACGTTGCAGATCCTCTTGCGCGCCTAGGTGCAGTGCTCACAAGTCCGCAGTGCTTTTTAAGGTCGAGTCGTCTCGAGCGGAGGTCCAACTCGTTCGCGAACCGAAGATAGTGCTTCAACTTTGTCGAAGCCGACACAGTTGTTCGCCCCGTAGCAAGCCGCAGCTTTCAGACCGTCATTCGGTCGATCAAGGTAGCTACGTTCGGGCCGGCGCGGTGCTCAGTGTTCGTCCCGTCGAGTAGGCCGGTGTCGATGTCGGCAACGTGGGTGGCGACGGCGCGCGCGTCGACGGTGACCATGGCGACCTCCGGGTCTGCCGGTGCGCCCCACAGAAGTCGTTGACTCCGATGATCGCCGGGTCCGCATTCCGCAAGCCCGACACGGCCGCTGCGGCGTCGCCGACATTTGGAATGACAGCGGTTGTCACGGGCTCGCGCAATCCGCGCGCGGCGCGCGCTCGCCACAGGCCCTCAAGACGTCAACGGCTCGGTCAGACAGGCGTTCGCAACCCGGCTCGGCGTGTGCTAAACCGGGTGCGACCGGCGTCGACCAGCTGCTGGACTTGAACGCTGGCAATCTGGTCCTCCAACTCGACTCGCATCCATCGAGCAAGCTCAGGCGGCTCGGTGGTGAGATATGACGGTCTGAGTCCCGTTGTGGGGCTTGGTGTCGGGATGCCATACCACTACCGCGGCCGGGGTGATCGTTTTCCACTCGTCCGTCAACAGGACCAGCCGCTTGGAGCCCGCGGCCATTCGCAGATACCCACGAGTTCGAATCCGACCCTCGTCAACATGTCATGACACTGAGGAAACTGTCGCAAGCGCACCGTTCCCGAATCTCCCTCGACACAACCCACAATCAACCCCGCCGATCAGAGGTCGTCGAGTCTCACGATTCCGTCTTGCAGTGCCCTCGCGACCAGTGCCGCCTTTGTCGGCGCTGCTCGACCGACGCGGGAGTACTTGTCCCGGATTCTGGTGAGGTGGGTGTTGACGGTGCCCAACGCGATGTGGAGACGGGCCCCGACTTCGACTTTGGAGTCGCAGTCCAACCAGACTTTCATGACTGCGATCTCACGCTCGGTCAGTCCGGGTGAGGCGTACACCGGCACCGGTCGCGGTCGTGGGCTCTTGTCCTGCGCAGGCCGTGGTCCGAGTGGGCTGCGCGCGGTTGCGGGTGCCGACACTCGCCTTTGCGTGTGGGGTCGATGACCGATCAACACCATGTTGGCCTCCTCCACGTAGTCGGCCATATGGCCGTTCAGCATCTGACCACGATCTTCGAATCTCCTGCAACACAAAGTAATTCGAGTTCGTTATCGATTATCGTGGACGAACTACACGGTGATGTAGTTCGAACTACATTTCCGCAGGAAGAACGGCACCTTGCTATAGTTGCCTGTCCACACAGGCGCTCTGAAGTCCGATAAGGCGGTGTACGTTGAACTCCAGGCCGGTTCCGCGTGAACAGTTTCTGCAGGCCGGGCATCGACTACTCGGCGAAGTGGACATGACCGATCTCGCTCGATCCCTGTCAATATCGGCAGTGGTCGACAGTGCCGGACTGTCACAACAGACCTTCCACAACACCTACCCCGGCAACTCTCGTGGCGGCGGTTCCGGTGGCAAGGAAGCGTTCGTGGAAGACCTCCTCGACAACCTCACCGTGAACTACGGCGGAATCGCAACCACCGGCCCACCTGCGGGGGTTCGGGATGCCGCCGAACCGGTAGCCGCATTGTTCGAGGACCTCACCTCGGGACTGATGCGACGCCGGATCACCGCGATCCTGCTGGCCTCCGATCACCAGGGAGCCCGTAAGTCCGTCACACCCGAATTCGAGCGGCTCGATGCCGATTTGCGGGCAATGGTCGGTCAGGCAATCCAGGCTCAGGGCGGTTCCGTGCGTCAACCGATGTCGCTGACATCCCTGACGACCGTTCTCGGAGCCATGCTCGACGGTTTGGCACTGCGCCAGATGCTCACCCCCGGTTCGATCACCGCAAGCGAAATAGCCCAACTGAGCACAACGATCCTTCAGTGCGCGATCGATCCGGTGCACTCGGACCGCGCGGCCACCGAACCACTGCCCGATGAAGCAGCCGACAGTTCCGCATTTCTACGCCCCGACCTCGAGGCCGACGTCATTGCCGCCACCGAAGCCCTGTTCGTCGACCACGGGTATTTTCTCGTCACTCTCGCCGACATCGCAGCGGGCGCACGGCTGCGCGTGGACGACCTTCGACGGCTGTTTCCGAGCAAGGTGGACATCATCGTTGCCGCACTCAAGCCAGAATTCGAGCGCGTTCTTCGGTTGCGCCGCGCCGACGAGCGACTCGGCGTCGAGCCGGCAATCGCGCTGCGACGCACACTGATCGCAGTGGGCGAGTTCGTCATCGACAACCGAGCGATGAGCTCGGGAATGCTGCTGGCGCTGAGCTTCGAGCAGTTCCAACAGCCCAACACCGTGACCACCGTTCTCGAGCACCTCTACCTTCCGTCCTCTGTTCAGCCGATCCTCGAACGTGGACGCGAAGCAGGATTGTTCAGCGACGATGCGCCGGCACTCGATGTGGCAATCATGCTGACCAACAACGTCCTGTTCCGTTGCCTGACGCGACCGAAGGAATCCGCCGTCGAGGTCGTCGACGGTGTGCTGCGAGTGCTGATGCCCGGTGTGACGACACGGGCGCGGTGAGCACCCCGCACCACCGCGTTCAGGTCCGCTGCGTGGCGAGGTGAGTGTGACCGAGAAGAGTTCGATGCCGTGGGACCGGCTGGCCCGGCAGTCCCGACAACTACTGGGCGATATCGAAGTCGGCTCCGGCGACGACGGCTCCTGGTATGTCTGTCGCGACATCGAACTCGCCCTGCTTCGACGCACGATCGTGGGCTCCGAACCACAGATCATCGTCGGCGAGGCCGGGCACGGAAAGTCGACCCTGCTGTGGTCGCTGCACCGCTCGCTACGCGAGCAAGGACTGCACCCGCTGCTGGTCTCGGCCACCTGGCTTCAGCCCGGTGACGACGGACTCCGCACCGCCAGAGCCGACGACATCATCGCGGCCGTCACCTCCAGACCAGGATCGATTCTCCTGCTCGACACCGTAGACCTTTTGTTGCACAGCCGATCTGCACGCCAGGACATCATCGATCTGATCACCGTCCTCGCACGAATACCGGTGCCCGTTGTCCTGACGACCAGACCGCTCGAGGGCCACAGCCTTCCGGCACACCTCGGCCGCAAGATCTCGCTCGGACCGTTCTCGCCCGACTCCGAACTACCGACCGCGATACAAGCGCTCACCGTCGAATTCATCGCCGGCGACTCGGTGAAGCCCTCCAGTCCGGTATCGGCGATTCAATCTGCCCGGGCGCGTGGCGCTCTCGTCGACGACGTCTGCACCAGCCCCCTGCTGCTGCGCCTGCTGTTCTCGTTGTCGGCACCACACTTCCCGCAACTCGAACTCGACGTGACCGGCCTCTACAACCTGTTCTGGTCACGCCGTATCGTGAGCGATCACCGCTCCGGGCCCGACGTTCCGGCCGAGGATTCCGACGATCTGTCCTCCACCGCCGGATTCCTGGCGATCGCCATGCTCGCATTGGGAACCCCCGAACCACCCGTCGACGTCCTCGTTCGACGCGCCGCCCAAGTCGCCGCATCGGCGGATCACCCCTACGACGACATCGTCCTCCGTCGGCACGTACGCGCTCTGACCAGGCGCGGCGTGCTGACCACAACGGACAACCGAGCCCGGTTCCTGCATCAGACGTTCTTCGAGTTCGCCGCCGCCAAGGGACTCGCCAACCGGGGTGCCGAAAACGAGCTGCCCAGATTGATCGCTCGCGTGGCACAGACACCCGATGATCTGTTCGTCGGCGCCGTGGTCGAACAAACCCTGATCATCCTGGGAGCCGACGTGCTGGCTCGACCCGCCGTCCGAGCCAGTTGTCACACCCTCATCCGGACGGGCCTTCCGTACCCCATCTCGATTGCCATGACCGTCTGGGCACATCATCCAGCGATACTCGAGCTCACCGCCGACATGATCGCCCCCGTCTCCGACCGTCGGCTGCGCCGCTTCCTGCAGACCCTGCCCTCGCTGGACTCGCGGCGATTCGCCGAGCAGGCGAAAGAATTCGGTCACCAGCTCCACATCGTGCCCCGGGTGCTCGGGACCGACACATTTCACGAAATCCTCTCTCCCCACGACAGTTCCACACATTCACCCGATGCTCACACACCGACCGAGCTCACCACGTACCAACAACGCCTCGTCCGCGCTCTACACCGAGCCGAGGAACGGCGCAGAGACCTCGAACGCGCGACCGACCAGGCCTATCGCGCGATCAGACGCACCGCCGACAGCAGAGACGACGACCACCTGGGCCGAACCCTGTTCAACATTTCCAGGTCAGCGTTCTATCGATTGAAAGCCGGTTCGAGTTGGAGTGCACCGGGACGCAAGCTCTGCACCGACATCGACGCCCACGCCGAAACACTGGGTGAGCGCTACGCCCTCACACCGTTGTACGACGCGTACATGGCCGCGATTCAGGAGGCGGACGATGCCCGCCATGCCAGGGCCGGACATTCGCAGCCGCAGGTCAACGATGTTCATCGTCAGTTCTGAATTTCTCGAACAGTCGAACATCACCGCCGCGCGATCGGATCACACCGTCCCCCACTGTGATTCCGGAAGGCCAGGCCATGAACCAGGCAGATCTGCACGACCCGACAACCACCGCTCTACGACTCGTCCAGTCCATCGCCCTCTCGGTTCCCGCCTATCGCCGATTTCTCGACCGACACGGAATCGAGATCGACACGATCGCCGCGATGACCGACCTCGGTCAGCTACCGACCACCTCGAAGGAGACCTACCGGCGGCCGAATGCCCTCGCCGATCTGCACGCCGGTCGGCCGGAGGACGTCGAGACCATCGCCAGTAGCGCCGGTTCCTCGGGAGCTCCCACGTTCTGGTCGCGCGGGCAGCGCAGCACCGACCACGGAGCGGCGATGTTCGGACAGGTGCTGCGTGAATGTGCGGACACCGAGCGCACAGCCACCCTCGCCCTCGTCACCTTCCCACTCGGGCCGTACATCGGAGGCGCATTCATGTATGCCATGCTGCTCGAACTCCGCAAACGTGGTCACCGGCTGTCGATCGCAACTCCCGGTATGGATCCCGACGTCATCGCCCAGGTCATCTCCGAGGCCGCCGACGGATATCAGCAGATCGTGATCTTCGCGTATCCGCCGATCGCCCGCGACCTGCTCGACACCCACGGCGACCTGCTTCGACGGCACCGCGTCATCGTCATCGTCGGCGGTGAACCCGTCAGCGAAGCGTGGCGCACCCTCGTCCACGGCATGCTCGGCGACCGAGACGGGGACCGGGTCCGCGTGGTGTACGGGGCAACAGACGTCGGTTTCGTCGGCTACGAGACAGCCGCCACCGTCGCGATACGCTCAGCGGCAGAACATGATTCGACGTTGAACCGCGCCGTGTTCGGCATCGAACACAACGACGGTGACGTTGTGCAACAGCCCGCCTTCGTGCAGTACCATCCGGAATTCACCTACATCGAAGTCGATTCCGACGGCTATCTCTTGTTCACCGTCGGTGGAGTTCTGCCGCTCGTACGCTACCGAGTCAACGACAGAGGAGACACGCTGCTGGGCAGCGCCGTCCGGCACCGACTCCTCGACGCCGGCTATCCCGGCCTCGCCGCCGATATCGACCCGAATGCCCACTACCTGTTCGTGTTCGGCAGAACCGACGTCGCCGCGATCTACAGTGCCGTCAACATCTACCCCGACTACTTCCGCCCGGCCGTCGAACACATCTCCTTGGCAACGCGATTGACCGGACGGTTCATCGCCCGCTGTGAGACCGACAGTGAGCAACGCCAAACCCTGACGCTCGACGTCGAGCTTCGTCCCGGGCAACAGCCCGACCCCGAGACGGCCGAACAGGTCCGGCAACTCTCCGTCGCAAGCCTGCGCCAACTGAGCGCGGAATACCGCATCGTGCACGATCAGAAAGGTCCGGATGCAGAACCCGTCGTGCGGCTGAAGCCTTTTCGCTCGGAGGGATTCGTCACCGGGGGCAAACAGAAATCGATCGACTAGCGTGCGGAGCCGCGAATCAGGAACGGCGAGAATCCGGAACGGCGCGAATCAGGGACGCTCGTCCAACCATTCCGGATGCTCGCGCCGGGCCCATTCTCGCGTGACGACGCCCTCCGTCATTCCGCGCATCGCCTCGGTGTCCTTCCACGCGTAGGTGATGTGCCCGATGACCAGCAGACCGAATCCCAGTGCGAACCAGTCGTGGACGAACGTCGCGCCGATACGCCAGTTCAGCGGACTCCAGTTCTGGAAATACATCACTGCGCCGGTGAGCAGTAACACCAGAATCGAGCCACCGCTGAGCGCGGCGTTGAGCTTCTGTCCGGCGTTGAACTTACCGACGCCGATCGCTCCGATGCGTCGAGCCTTGGAACGCAACCACTTCCAGTCGTCGGCGACAAACCGGTTGAGGCGCTCCAGATCCAGTCGATACCCCTTCGACACTGCGCCGAGGACGAGCGGAATCGGCAGCAGAAATCCGGACCACACGTGCACGAACTCGACGACCGGACGATTGCCGACGAGTACCGCAAGCGGGCCGATGTAGAGGATTGCGGCGGTGACCATGCAGACGATCACCAACAGCCCCACGGCCCAGTGCACGTACCGTTCGACGCGGCCGAAGCGATGGGCGTCCTCAGCTGGTCGGGTCATCGTTGCGTCCGTTCGATTCGCCGACGTACGCATCGATGTCGTAGCCACGATTCTCCCAATAGCCCGGCACCACATGGTCGGTGAGCTCGATTCCGCCGAGCCACTTGATGCTCTTGTAGCCGTACATCGAGGCCACGAACAGCCGAACCGGCCCACCGTGATCATGTGTCACCGGGGCGTCGAGCATGGTCAGCGCGATGATCACGTCATCGCTGCGGGCTTGGTCGAGCGTCAGACTCTCGGTGTACGTACCGTCGAACGAGGTGAATCGAACCGCCGTGGCCGACGCGGTGGGTTCGACGGCATCGAGAACCTCCGCCAAACGCACTCCGCTCCAGGGCACTTCGGGAACACGCCAACCGGTGACGCACTGGAAGTCACGCACGAGAGACGTCTGCGGCATCGCGCGCAGATCCTGCAGGCTGAAGGTCCGAGCCGCATCGACGGACCCACTGACCGCCAACGCATAGGAGTTCTCGTCTTTCCGCGGCGCACCCTGCGTCACCGAGTAGAACCGAAAGTTGTTCCCTACGGGAATCAGCCCGATCAACCCGGTCGGATCATGGTTTCCGATCGGGCCGAGTACCGACGCGAGGCCCTTCTGGATCGCGCCCCCACCGACGATCCCTGCGGCACCGGCAACCACCAGGCCGAGCACGACGCGGCGACCCACGGGTCTGCCTGGGATCTCTCGTTCGTCGATCGGCATCCCTCCACTGTCCACGCTCGACGCCGATCCGTCACTTGAACAGCGGTCAGCCGACTCCCATGTGCTTCGCCGCGTCCCGGAGCACATCTTCGAGACCTGCAACGATCTCGTCGAGCAGCCCAGCATCACTGATCAAGGGCGGTGCAATCTGCAACACGGCATCGCCGCGATCGTCGCAACGGGCAATGAGTCCCGCTTCACGCAGCCTGCCGGGCAGGAAGCCGCGCAGTAGGTCATCCCGCTCGGCCTGAACGAATCGCGTGTTGTCCTCGTCCTTGACGAGCTCCATGGCCCAGAAGAATCCGGCACCCCGGACGTCTCCGACGATAGGTAGATCGAGCAAGCGCACCAATCGCTCTCGAAGCGGTGCTTCGTGCGAACGGACGTTCTCGAGCACTCGATCCCGTTCGATGATCTCGATGCTCTTCAAGGCGATGGCAGCGCTGACCGGATGGCCTCCGAACGTGATTCCGTGCCGGTAGACACGTCGACCCTCCACCAACGGCTCGACTACCCGCGAGCGAGCGAGGACTGCGCCCATCGGCGCGTAGGCAGACGTCAAACCCTTGGCGACGCTGATGAGGTCAGGTGCCACCTGTTCGCGTGAGATGGCGAACCACTCACCGATTCGACCGAACCCGGTGATCACCTCGTCCGCCATGAGCAGAGCACCATATTTGTCGGCGAGCGCCCGTAGTCCGGCCCAGTAACCGGCCGGTGGGGTGAGGCATCCACCCGCGTTCTGCACCGGCTCGGCGATGATCAGCGCCACCTCGTCTGCGCCCGCGGCCACGATTGCCGCTTCCATCTCGGTGAGCAGTCGGCGGGTCGCTGCGGCCGGGTCGGCATCGGATGCTCGGAAGGCATTGGTGTTCGCTACGTGACTCACCTCGATGGGAGGGGTACCGAACCCGTCCTTGTATCCCGGCACTCCGGTGAACGACAACGCCCCCAACGTCACTCCGTGATAAGCAACCTTGCGGGCAATTGCCTTGGTGCGCTCCGGTTGTCCGATCGCGATGAAGTGCTCCCGGGCGAGCTTCCACGCCGATTCCACCGACTCGGATCCACCGCCGGTGAAGAACACTCGGTAGTCGTCCGCCGGAGCGAGTGCACTGATGCGCTCGGCCAGTTCGATGGCAGGTGGATGCGCGGTTCCCCAGTTGGTGTTGAATGCCAACGTTCGCAACTGACCCGAGGCAGCGTCGGCCATCTCGGCTCCGTAGGAATAGCCGAGCTGCGCGCAGAACAAACTCGACAGAGCGTCGATGTACCGACGACCCTGAGTGTCGAACACGTAGGGTCCTTCACCACGCTCGAGCACGAGGAGATCGTCGACCTCTTGCTTGGAGAAATGGAGGATCAGGCTCTCGCGTGCAGACCGTTGCAGTTGATCGTGAATCATGTTCTGGTACTCCATCTTCGATACTTCGGTAGTCGAACGGTCAGCAACGCGCCTGTCGAGAGGTCACGGATCGATTTCGCCTTCCACCATGCGGGCGAGTGTCTCGGTGAGAACGTCGACACCACTGATCAGGTCTTTGTCATGGGTGTACTCGTTCTCGGCATGAGAGACGCCATCGACGCTCGGTACGAACAGCATCACCGTCGGGACCACATCCTTCATGTTCGTCGAATCGTGTCCCGCGCGAGTGCGCACGTTCTGCCTGCTCAGTCCGAGATCATCGATCACCCGCCCTGCGAGTTCGACGCCCTCAGGGGTATAGGTGTGCCCCTTCCACCGATGCGCGAACTTCCGTTGAATCTCGACATCGGCCTTGAGTTCGATATCGGCGAAGGCCTTGCTCAGAGCCGCGTCGGCCTCGTCGAGCAGATCGTCCGAGGGGGAGCGCAGGTCGAGATGCATGTGGACCTCACGAGCAACCACCACCGGCGAGTTCGGATACACCGTCAATTGACCGCACGAGGTATGCAGTTCGTCCCCGTATTCATCGGCGAGATCACGCAGGGCCACCACCGCGAGCGAAGCACCGTACAGCGCGTCCTGACGATCGGCGATAGCGGTGGCACCGGTATGCGCTTGCGAGCCCACCACCGAGATCTCGTACTTGTTTGCACCCCAGGTGGAATCGACGACACCCATGACCACACCGGCCTTGTCGAGTTCACGACCCTGCTCGATGTGGATCTCGGCGTACGATGCCACCCCCAGTCCACCCGAAAGATGATGATCACCGACGGTGAACACATCCGATGTCCCCAGCATGTCCAGCTCCAGCAGTGCCTGTTCGACAGTGATGCCCTCGGAATCCGTTGTTGCGCGGGCGCTGTCGAGTTCGATCTTTCCTGTGAACACCCCCGACCCCTGCATCGACGGCTTGAACCGCGAACCTTCCTCGTTGAACCAATTGACCACCGCCAGGTTGTACCGAGCGGTCGACGGGTGACGCAGGTAGTGATCGCGCAACCGGTCCATCGCGTGTGCGGCAGCGAGAACACCGTAGGCACCGTCGTACCGGCCACCCCGAGGCTGCGAGTCGAGGTGGGACCCGGCCAACACATAAGGCGCTCCCGGCACGAGCTCGTAGAGCCCGAACATGTTGCCGATTCTGTCGTACGCGACGGTGAAGCCGCGCTCGACGAGCCAGCCGGCGAGCCATCGACGATTCTCCCCATCGGCCAGGGTGGCGGCTTGGCGTTCGACTCCTCCGGCCGGCGTGGCACCGAACGTGGACATGGTGACGAAGTCACTGATCAGATCGTGATCGGCTGCGGCATCGGCCGGTACGCGGATTCGGTCGGTATTGGTTGTCATGTGAAGACCTCGGGTCGGAGGAACGGAAGCGGGACTTTCAGTCGACTCGCGCAGCAACCAACGGCTGCATCGCGGGAATGACGGTTTCGCCATATGCCTCGAGCGTGGCATCTTTACCGTCGTGCTGTAGGTAAACGCCGAACTGGTCGACTCCGAGAGACCGCAGTTCTTCGAGCCGTTCGACGTGTTGGCTCGGCGGACCCAGAATGCAGAACCGGTCGATGATCTCGTCGGGAACGAACTCGGTATGAGAGTTGCCCGCCCTGCCGTGTTCGTTGTAGTCGTAACCCTGCCGTCCGGCGATGTAGTCGGTCAAAGCCTGGGGGACCCCGGAGCCGTCGGTTCCGTATCGACCCACGAGGTCGGCCACGTGATTGCCGACCATGCCGCCGAACCATCGACACTGTTCGCGCTGATGCGCGATATCGTCGCCGACGTACGCCGGTGCCGCCACCACGATTTTGACCGATGCCGGATCCCGCCCGGCGTCGGAGGCTGCGCTGCGAACCCGATCGATGGTCCACTTCGCTATTGCCGGGTCCGCCAACTGCAGGATGAATCCATCGGCGTACTTGCCGGTCAGCTCCAACGCTTTCGGACCGTACCCGGCCACGTACACATCCAGCGTCGACTTCGACGCCCACGGAAAACGCACCGAGGTGCCGTTGACCGTGGCGCTCCGTCCGCTTCCGAGTTCGCGAATGACCTCGACGCTGTCTTTCAGAATGGCCAGCGTCGACGGTTTCCCCGACACGACGCGAACGGCAGAGTCTCCGCGCCCTATTCCACACACCGTCCGGTTTCCGAACATGGCGTTGAGCGTTGCAAACGTCGACGCAGTGACGGTCGCATCGCGCGTCAAGGGATTGGTCACCATCGGACCGACCACCACATTCCTCGTCGCAGCGAGGATCTGCGAGTAGATCACGTAGGGCTCCTGCCAGAGCACGTGCGAGTCGAAGGTCCAGACGTGAGAGAACCCGCGGTTCTCCGCGGCGACTGCCAGATCGACAACGCGCGACGCGGGTGGGTTGCATTGCAGCACCAGGCCGAATTCCATGTGGGTAGCACACCAATCTCTTCGAAGTAGCGGTCAGATCAAGTTCTGCGAGAGACCGCGTTTGACGAACCGGCCGTGTCTCTTGACGCCGAGATACTCACCGCGCGAGGCGATGACGGCTCCTCTGCTCAGCACCGTGTCGACGGCACCGTCGATCTCGTAGCCTTCCCAGGCCGAATAGTCCATGTTCATGTTGTGGGTTCTGCCCACACCGATACTCGTGTGTCCGCGCGGATCGTAGATGACGACGTCAGCGTCGGCACCCGGAGCGATGATGCCCTTGCGTGGGTACATTCCGAACATGCGTGCCGGTGTCGTCGAACAGACCTCCACCCACCTCTCGAGGGTGATTCGTCCATCCGCGACGCCCTGATACATCAAGTCCATACGGTGCTCGACGCCGCCTATTCCATTGGGAATCTTCGAGAAATCATCGAGGCCGAGTTCCTTTTGACCTTTCATGCAGAACGGGCAGTGGTCGGTGGCAACTCCTGCGACATCACCGGTCCGAATGAATTTCCACAGCTCGTCCTGGTGCCCTTCGGCCCGCGAACGCAGCGGTGTCGAACACACCCACTTGGCACCCTCGAAGCCCGGGGCTCCCAGCTGTTCCTCGAGCGAGAGATACAGGTACTGCGGGCAGGTCTCGCCGAACACGTTCTGGCCGCGCCCGCGTGCCCACGCTATCTGCTCGAGCGCCTGCTTCGCCGAAACGTGGACGACATACAGCGGTGCCCCGGTGACCTCCGCCAGCATGATCGCTCGGTGGGTCGCTTCTTCCTCGAGCTGCCACGGTCGTGAAGCGCCGTGAAAGTAGGGCGAGGTCTCACCACGTGCGATGTGCTGCTTGACGAGTTCGTCGATGGCGATCCCGTTCTCGGCGTGCATCATCATCAACGCGCCGGTTCGAGACGCCTCCTGCATCGCGCGCAAGATCTGTCCGTCGGTCGAGTAGTAGACGCCCGGATAGGCCATGAACAGCTTGAAGGACGAGACCCCCTCCGATATCAGTTCACCCATCGCAGAGAGGGCATCGTCGTCGACGTCACCGATGATCTGATGGAACCCGTAGTCGACCGCACAATTGCCCGAGGCCTTCTCGTGCCACGCGGCCATCGTGTCCTGAAGTCGCTGACCGGGAGTTTGAACGGCGAAGTCGACGATCGTCGTCGTACCCCCGAGTGCAGCTGCGCGCGTGCCGGTCTCGAAAGAGTCGGAGGCCGTCGTTCCGCCGAAAGGCATCTCCATATGTGTGTGCGCATCGACACCGCCGGGAACCACGTACTTTCCGGTGGCGTCGACCACACGGTCGACGCCGGCCGCGAGATCGACCCCGAAGGTCGCCGCCCCCGGCGACAGCAGTGCCACGATCTTCTCGCCGTCGATCAGGACATCGATGAGTTGTCGCCCGGTCGGGGACACGACGGTGCCCCCACTGATCAGCGTGGTCGTCATCAGGTCGCCAGCTTCCCGGTCGGCTCGTGCACCGGACCGGTGAGGTCTGCAGGCAGCCGCTCGTCGACCACGACTGTGCCTCGCCACGTGCCCACCAGCCGCATCACGTGATAGATCACGACTGCAGATACAGCACCCAGGGCGATGCCACCGAAGCTCAAACTCCCTACGTTCCAGGAGAAGTCGGCGATGCCGATGACGAGCGCAACCGCAGCGGTGAACTGATTGATCGGCTTGGAGAAGTCGACCTTGTTGGTGACCCAGATGTGAACGCCGAGAATTCCGACCAATCCGTACAGCGCAATGGTCACACCGCCCAGAACTCCCGGCGGGATCGATGCGATGACCGCACCCACCTTGGGCGATAGTCCGAGCAAGATCGCGGCCCCACCGGCAACCCAGTATGCGGCAGTGGAATACACCTTTGTCGCGGCCATGACACCGATGTTCTCGGCATATGTGGTGGTCGCCGACCCACCCCCGCTGCCGGCCAGTACGGTCGCGAGACCATCAGCGGCCAAAGCTTTTCCGATGCGGCGATCGTTGTTGATGCCCGTCATGGTGCTGATCGACTTCACGTGCCCGATGTTCTCTACGACGAGTACCAACACAACGGGAATGAACATCGGCAGAACCGATAGATGGAACGTCGGAGTAGTGAACTCGGGCATTCCGATCCAGCTGGCCGCGCCGATCGAGCTGGTGTCGACCTCGCCGCGAGCCAACGCGACGAAGTAACCGATGACCACGCTCAGGAAAATAGCGAGTCGGCCGATCAGACCACGGAACAACACCAGCGACATCAGCAGCAGCACGAGAACGATGAATGCGGTCACCGCACCTTGCTCGAAGTTGACCTTGGCGGTCGGTGCCAGATTGAAGCCGACCAGCGCGACTATCGCACCGGTGACCACCGGCGGCATGAGCGATTCGATCCACCCGACCCCGGTGAAATTGACTACTACTCCGATGATCAGCAGCAGCAGTCCGACTGTGACGATGCCGCCAAGAGCGCCGCCCATTCCGTACGAGGTCGAGGCGGCAATCGTCGGGGCGATGACGGCGAAACTCGATCCCAAGTAACTCGGAAGTCGGTTTCGGGTGATCAGGAGGAACAATATGGTCCCGATACCCGAGAACAGCAAGGTCGTCGCCGGTGGGAATCCGGTCAGTACCGGGACGAGAAATGTGGCTCCGAACATGGCGACGACATGTTGCAGGCCGATCCCCACCGTTCGCGGCCAACTCAGCCTTTCGTACGGTGCCACCACGGCGTAACCAGTCTTCAACTGCCAATCGAAAATCGACACGTGTTTTTCCTTTCGGTTCCCGCGAGTAGTGGAGCAACGCTGCGGTTGTGGGGTCGACGCGACTGCGAGATCAGGAAGGATCAGTGAGCTTGCAGAAGCAGGTGATTGATGCGGAAGGCGTTGCCCTCGGGGTCGAGAAGGACCGACTGCCAGGCCCCGTAATAAGTGCGTGCCGGTGGCGTCAGACAGGTGCCGCCCGCAGCGACGGCGATCGCGGTCAGCGAATCGACCTGGGCGTCGCTGTCGGCTTCGAATGTCAGGAAAGAACGGACGCCGGGACCGAGATGCTCGGGAGCCTCGAGATTGAGCATGCCGTACGCCGTGTGGGCGCTGAATCCGAGGATGGTGTCACCGACCCGCATTCCGCGAAAGTGCTCGGAACGTAATTCGGTCACCTCATCGAACCCGAAGACCCGACGATAGAAATGGCTGAGCGATTCGATGTCGCCGGCGAACACGCTGGCGAAGGACAGACCTACTGACATGAGTACACCGATCCTCGATCCTAGAGATCGATGACGAGACGACGAGTGAGAGAACGACTGACACAGAGAATGATTCGCTTCCCCGCTGCTTTGGCACGGTCGGACAACACCGTGTCCCGATGATCGGGTACGCCGGCGAGAACCGTCACCACACAGGCACCGCATTCGCCCTTCGCACAGTCGAACTCGGCGTCGGGAACCCGCTCCATCACCACCTCCAGAGCCGAACGGTCGGCCGGCACGGTCACCACCGAACCCGTTCGACGCAACTCGATCTCGAAGGACGCTGCGTTGTTCTCAGGCACCGTCATGTCGTGAGCGCAATGGTTTTGGCGAACTTCGATGTCAAATGATCACCGGAGCTGATCGGTGCGTACTTCGGCTCGCTGCCCTCGTCGACGCAAGTGGGCAAGCATTCGATCATGGCGTCGTAATTGGGCTGATGGAAGAACACGAGCGACATGCGCTGGGTATCGCCCTTCACATCGGAACGGGGCGTGCGCACCCGGTGCCGCGTCGAAGTCCATCGGTCGTTCGTCCACTGCGCCATCAGATCTCCGATGTTGACCACCAGGGCACCCTGCACCACCGGAACCGGCACCCAATCGCCGTCCTTGGTGAACACCTCGAGCCCGCCGGGTGCCTCCTCCTGACGAACGATGGTCAGGCTGCCGTAGTCGGTGTGTGAGCCTGCGCGCATCTGCCCGGGCTGCGGCGCGTCCGTCAGATGTGGATAGTTGATAGCACGCAGCATGCTGATGTCTCTGTCGATGGCGTCGTCGAAGTAGTTCGGGTTCAGCCCCAGACCACGAGCGAAGGCGCTCATGATCTTTCGCGACAAGTCGTTCATCGCACGGTAGTAAGTGGTCCAGGCTTGTTCCATCGTTGCCGGATCCGTCGGCCATTGGTTCGGCAGAAAGTGCGGCCCGGCCACCTCTGCGGAGAAGTACGGATCGGCAGCGTCGAAGTCGACCGGACCGACATCGAACTTCTCGTGCAGGTCACGCGGCTGATGAACATCCTCGCTGTACGAGAACGCCTGCTCGCCGAGCGACGAGTAACCGCGGACGGTGTCCGGACTCGGCTGCAAGACCCTGCGCTTGACGGATTCGGGCTGAGCGAAGAACGCCTTCGACGTTCGGTACATCGCGTCGATGACATCGGTTGACACGCCGTGATTCTCGATCTGGAAGAACCCGATCTCGCGACAAGCGCGGTCGAGCTCGGCGGCGACGGCGGACTTGGCCTCGTCGTCATCGCCGTGCAAAGCCGAAATATCGATGATGGGCACCACAGACATCGTGTTCATCTCCTTGTTCGTCGTCTGTGCCAAGTCTGTGTGCGCCGTCGACGGTCGACAAGGGCCCGGTCGTCCAGCAGATCCACGCGACCGCTGTCATGTCACGTGAACAGAAACATCTGCGTAACACGGCATTACGCAACCGACTTCGACGGTGCTCTGGTGTTAACAGCCGGAGGGAGTCGACACCCGAGCTCACCTTCGGGGGCGGCGGCCGAATGTCGTCTGGCGCAAGTATTTGTCCGTGAGATGCCGACCGGCGATGAGCGCGTCGTTGGACTGCTGCTCGCCGCCCAGCAACGGAGACACCGCGACGTCAGCGTTGGGATGTTGGTAGAAGCTGAACTCGAGGCGCGAACTGTCGAGAGCCAGCGATCGGTGGGGATTGACAGTCCGGTTCAGGGTCGCCGGCCAGTGGTCGTCGGTCCACTCCGCAAGTAGATCGCCGACCAACACGACGAGCGTCGCCGGGGTGGTCATCACTTCGTGCCATTCGCCGTGCCGCCCCAATATCTCCAGGCCACCCGGGGTCGACTCACCGGAGGTCACCGTGAACGCGCCGTAGTCGGTATGGATACCCGCCCGCGACTGATGCGGCATCGGCGGCTCCGGCTGCGCTGGATAGTAGAGCGCACGCAGCATGCTCAGTTCGGTGTCGAAGTCACCGACGAAGTGATCGGCAGACAGACCGAACAGCTCCGCGGTAAGCGACATCAATGCGTCCCCGATCCGCTGCATGTGCCGGTAGTACTGCTCCCACACGGGCCTGAACCCGGTGGGAAGCGTCGGCCACAGATTCGGGTAGGCCATCGACCCGGCACCCGCTTCGCCCAGCACAGGCGCGTCGACCGGACCGATGTCCATCTTCTCTTTCAAGTCGCCGTGAGATTCCTCCCCCAACGAGTACGACATCCCCTCCGACCCCAGCCCCCCCAGCCCTGACCACCCCCGCACCTGTTCCGGGGCCGGCTGAGCCACGGCGGATTTGGTGCTGTCGGGCAGCAGAAAGAACTGTCTCGACACCGAGTACAACTCCGTCAGCAACGCGGTCGGTATGCCGTGGCCGACAAGGTACGCGTGTCCTCTACGCGCACAAGCGGTGTCGAGAAGCTCGATCTGGCGTGCCCGAGCACGGGAGCCGAGAGAAATCTCGGAGAGATCGACCGGCGGGATGGATAACACCCGACTACTGTGCCTGACAGACGGGTCTCCCGCGCGCGGAGGAGGATTGTTGTGACCAGCCCGGGCTCCACGGTCGCAGATCTTGCGCTCGCGACCGGACTCCAGATCGCCACAGCCCCGACCACCTGGGACGCCGTTGTGACGTCGGTGATCGACGCCGACCGAGCCGAGGAGATGCTCTCCCTCGACGGTGCCTTGGTCCTCGCATCCTGGCAACCGACCCGCCCCAATGGACCGCTGCCCGACCTACCGTCGTTGCTCGAACCACTGATCAGGAAGCACCCGGCGGGGATAGTCGTCACTCCGTCCCGTCAGGTCAACGCTCCGAGACAAGCGGTGTCACGCGCAGAGCAAGCGCGCGTCTGTCTGATCTGGAATACCGACCACGCGGTCGCCACCGATCTGGTCGGCACCCTCGCACGGCTGGTGGCGAAAACGCAGACACCACCTGCACAATCACCTGCCCGATCCGCGGTGCTCGACGTTCTGCACAGAGCAGATGACCTCGACGAGATGCTGCAAGCGATGGGTCAGGCCCTGCGAGCGACAGTGCGACTGAGCGAGTCCCACTCCTCAGCGGCGACCGAGCACGCCGAGGAGTTTGCCCTGTCCGGAATCACCGGAACACTGCCCGCACTGGAGATCACCCGCGCTGACCCCTTGCGAGCGGACGAGGCGGCAATGGTCGAGGGCCTGCTCGCCGTCATCCGGCTGCACAAGAAGCTGCGGGATTCACACGTCGACGACCACGCACTGGAGAGTGCCCGCAACCTCAAGAACATTCTGAGCGAGGACCTGACCCAGCGAGAGGCCAGCCTGCGGAGGAGTCGGCGGCTGTCCCTGTTTCCCAGGCACCCTGTGGTGTTCCTGGTACTCGAACCGTTCGGCGTATCGGTCGATATCAGCGGGCTGCACGACCTCTGCACCGCTCTGGCACCGGTTGCATCGAGATTCGATCCGGCCGCAATCACGATCGTCAACGAAGGAGCTCTCGTCGTGGTGATCACGTCCTCGACGGATCTCGATACCCTCGCGCGGTCCCTGTATCGAGGGGTGCAGGTACCTCTCGCGGTAGGTGTGAGCGATCCGGTGGACGATCCACGTAGCTATCCGGAGGCGTTTCGGCAGGCCGCACGCGCGGTAGCCGTGGGGCGCCGAGTCGGCGCGATCAACCGAGTGACGCGGTATCGCGATCTGGGAGTACTCGGTCTGCTGTACCAGCTGCCCGAGCATGCTCGGCGCAACTTCGTCAACGAGACACTAGGTTCGGTTGCGGACGAGACCCCCGATGGCCTCGACCAGCGACGCATTCTCCAGGTCCTACGGTCGACGGACTGCAACATTGCAGAATCGGCCCGCGAACTGTTCGTTCATCCCAACACCCTACGCAGCCGAATAGCGAAAATCGAAACGGTCACCGGCAAGTTCATGAACGAGCCCGACCGCAGACTCACCATTTTCACCGCATTGTCGATGTTCTCTCTCGACAGCAACGTCGAAGGCGACTGACACATCGAGCCCGCAGGCTACTTCAGGACGACGTTCACCATCTTGCCCGGAATCACGATGACCTTCGTCGGAGCCTTACCCTCGAGCAGCGCCACGATCTTCTCGTCCGCCACTGCGGCTTTCTCCACATCGTCCTTGGTCGCGTCGGCGGGAACGGTGATGCGGCTGCGCACCTTTCCGTTGACCTGAATGGGATAGTCGACGGTATCGGCGACCAGCCACTTCTTCTCCACCCGCGGGAAAGGCCCGTGCGCCAACGACTTCTCGTGCCCGAGCTTGCCCCACAGTTCCTCGCACAGGTGCGGGGCCAGGGGAGCGAGCATCAGGATCAACGGCTCGACGACACCACGCGGCGCGCCGTCCGGGTAGGACTTGGTGATGTGGTTGGTCAGCTCGATCAGCTTGGCACCGGCCGTATTGTCGCGCAGTGCAGCGTAATCCGCATGCACTCCGTCGATCACCCGGTTGAGTACACGCAACGTGTCCTCGGTGGGCTTGGCATCGGTGACGCGAACCTCACCGGTCGTCTCGTCGAGCACCAACCGCCAGACGCGCTGCAGGAAGCGCTGCGCACCGACGACGTCCTTCGTGGCCCACGGCCGCGAGGTGTCCAGCGGACCCATCGACATCTCGTAGACACGCAGGGTGTCGGCACCGTATTCGGCGAAGATCTCGTCGGGGGAGACCGAATTCTTCAGTGACTTACCCATTTTGCCGTATTCACGGTTGACGGGCTGGTCCTGATAGAAGTAACCGCCGTCGCGCTCGACGACCTCCGCGGCGGGCACGTAGACCCCACGCGCGTCCGTGTAGGCATAGGCCTGGATGTAGCCCTGGTTGTACAGCCGTCGGTACGGCTCGCTCGAGCTGACGTGCCCCAGATCGAAGAGCACCTTGTGCCAGAACCGCGAGTACAGCAGGTGCAGCACCGCATGCTCGACGCCACCGACGTAGAGATCGACGCCGCCGGGATCGTGGGGCCCGTGGATCTCCGGACGCGGTCCGACCCAGTACTTCTCGTTCTCCGGGTCGGCGAAGGCCTCGGAGTTGGTCGGGTCGACGTAGCGCAGTTGGTACCAGGAGCTGCCGGCCCACTGCGGCATGACGTTGGTGTCGCGGGTGTACGTCTGCAGGCCGTCGCCCAGATCGAGCTCGACGTTGACCCAAGCATCGGCCTTGGCCAGTGGCGGGGACGGCTCGGAGGCAGCGTCGTCCGGGTCGAACGAGACCGGAGCGTAGTTCTCGATCTCCGGAAGTTCCACCGGCAGAGCAGAATCCGGAAGACCGTGCGGGTTGCCCTCGGCGTCCCAGACTATCGGGAACGGCTCGCCCCAGTAGCGCTGGCGAGCGAACAGCCAGTCGCGCAGCTTGTACTGGATGGTGCCGCGGCCCGTGCCCTCGGCTTCGAGTCGCGCGATGACGGCCGCTTTGGCCTCCTCGACGGGCAGGCCGTCGAGGAAGCCGGAGTTGACCAGTGCACCGTCGCCGACATAGGCGGCCTCGGTGACGTCGCCGCCGGAGATGACCTCGCGGACGGGCAAACCGAAGGCCGTCGCGAATTCCCAGTCGCGTGCGTCGTGCCCGGGAACGGCCATGATGGCGCCGGTGCCGTAGCCGGTGAGCACGTAGTCGGCGATGAACACCGGCACCTGCTCACCGTTGACCGGGTTCTCGGCGTACGCACCGATGAAGACGCCGGTCTTCTCCTTGTTCTCCTGACGCTCCAGATCGGACTTCGCGGCGATCGACGCGCGGTACGCCGCAACGGCTTCCGCGGGGGTGTCGGCTCCGCCGGTCCACTTGCTCGACACATCGGAAGGCCACTCGGGAGCAACCAAGCCGTCGACCATCTCGTGCTCGGGGGCGAGCACCACATAGCTCGCACCGAACAAGGTATCGGGCCGGGTGGTGAACACCTCGATGCCGGAGAACGAGACCTGCGCACCACGTGAGCGCCCGATCCAGTTGCGCTGCATGGTCTTGACCTTCTCCGGCCAATCCAGGTACTCCAGATCGTCGACCAGGCGATCGGAGTACGCGGTGATGCGCATCATCCACTGCCGCAGGTTCTTTCGGAACACCGGGAAGTTTCCGCGGTCACTGCGTCCGTCGGCGGTCACCTCCTCGTTGGCCAGCACCGTTCCCAGACCGGGGCACCAGTTGACCATCGAGTTGGACTCGTACACCAGACGGAAACCGTCGATCACCTCGCGGCGTTCACCGACGGTGAGCGAATCCCAGCTTCGGCCGTCCTCGAGCGTGCGCTCACCCGAGGCGAACTCGGCCTCCAGTTCCGAGACGGGTCGCGCCTTACCTAGATCGGCGTCGAACCAGGCATTGAAGATCTGCAGAAAGATCCACTGCGTCCAGTGGTAGAAGTCGACGTCCGTCGTCGCCAGGGATCGCCTCCGGTCGTGACCGAGGCCGAGGCGGCGCAGTTGGCGTCGCATGTTGACGATGTTGTCCTCGGTGGTGCTACGCGGATGCGTACCCGTCTGCACGGCGTACTGCTCGGCAGGCAGACCGAACGCGTCGTAGCCGAGGGCATGCAACACGTTGCGACCCTGCATGCGGTGGTACCGCGCGAAGACGTCGGTGGCGATGTATCCGAGGGGATGGCCGACGTGCAGCCCACTGCCCGACGGATACGGGAACATGTCCTGGACGAACAGCTTGTCCTTCGGGACGTCTCCGGCGAGTGTTCCGACCGGGTTGGGCGCGTCGAACGTGCCCTGGGCTTCCCACAGGTCCTGCCACTGCTCCTCGATGCGCCCGGCGAGTTCAGCGGTGTAGCGGTACTCGTGTGCGGCGTCGGTGGATGCGTCAACGGAATCGGTCACACCCACCAGCCTAAAGTGTGACGCGGCCCGCCTGATACCAGGACCTCGCTGCGCCGTATCCTGACCACGTGGTCATCGTCTCCGTTGTGTTGTTCGTGCTCGCCCTCGTCGTCGGCGCTGTCGCGCTCGCGTCGCTGCTGGGGCGGCTCCCACGCAACCGCTTCGCCGGTGTTCGCACGGCCGAGGCCATGCGTGACGACGAGACCTTCACCCTCGCCAACCGCGTCGCGGGGCCCACCACCGCCGCGTCGGCGCTGGTCCTGGCGCTCGGCGCGGTGGCCGCTCTCGCACTGAGCGGCATATCCGCCGTCGTCGCGGTCGTTGTGGCTCTGGTGGCCGCACTGTTCATTGCAGCTGCAGGCGGGTCGATCGGAGCCCGCGCCGCAGCGGCCGTCCCTGCGCCCGCCGAGGCCGACGGATGTGGACAGTCCTGCATCTCGTGCAGCCTCAAGGACGCCTGCCAGCCGAGCTGACCCGCCATGAAGCCGAAGTCCGTGCGCACCTTCGATCCTGTCGGGGTGCTGTTCGGCGTAGTGGTCCCGCTCGCCGTGGCCGCACTCGGACCCGTCTTGGCCCACCTGTGGCACAGTCGACTACCCGAGCAGGTCGCCACGCACTTCAGTGGCACCGATCCGGACGACTTCTCCAATCCGATCTCGAGCACCTGGACCCTCGCGATCGTGATCGTGCTGGTCGGCGGCGGCTGCAGTGCGGTCGCATCGCTGGCCCGGGTCCTGCTCATCATGCGCCGGACGATGCTGATCATCGGGCTGACCGTCGTCGGAGTGATCGGCGTCCTGCAGATCGCCACCCTGGTCCGGGAGTTGGATCTGGCGTCCGGTCAGAGTGTCACCATCCCTGGTTGGGCCATCGCGGCGGGCAGCGTCGTCGGCTTCGCCGCCGGGTTGTTCGGCGCTTCCAGGTTGCGAGACCACCGCGAACACGTGCTCGCCACGTCCCCGCCGCACTCCGATCTACCTCGCTGCGGTGCCGAGTTGCCTCTGGTCGTCCGCGTCGGTGCCAGCCGTGTCGCGGGTATCACCGTAGTGGCGGTAGCCCTGGCCGCCGCGGCTCTGACGTGTTACCTGTCCGGCTCACTGTGGCCGATCTTCCTGTTCGCTCCGTTGACGATTCTGACGCTGTCGCTGCTGCGCTTCACCGTGCACATCGACAGTGACGGGCTCTACGTCTCCAGCCTCGGCATGGCCGCATTCGACTACGACATCGACGAGATCACCGGGGCCTCGGTGCGGACGGTGCATCCGGCCAAGGACTTCGGCGGATGGGGCCTGCGGGTCAAGGGGCGCGGAAACTACGCCGTGGCCACCGAAACCGGCCCCGCGGCATTCGTCACGTTCGCCAACGGTGACCGCCTCACCATCGGTACCGCCGAAGCCGACACGATCGCAGGCACACTCAACACCCTGACCGCACGAACGCGCACAGCACTGGATTAAATTAGCCGAGTGAAGTTGTTGCGCGATACCGTGCTCGATCCGTTCCTGTTGGGCATCGTCACGGTCGCCGTGCTGGCGAGTCTCTTCCCGGCAACGGGCACGGCCGAGGACGTTCTCACCTGGGTCACCCGCATCGCCATCGGACTGCTGTTCCTCATCTACGGCGCGCGACTGTCCCCGCGCGACGCGTGGGAAGGCCTCAAGCACTGGCGCCTGCACGCGGTGATCCTGGCGTCGACGTATCTGCTGTTCCCCGCGCTCGGGCTGGCACTGCGCATACTGAAACCGGGCCTGCTCAGCGATGACCTCTACACCGGGGTGTTGTTCCTGTGCCTGGTTCCCTCGACCGTGCAGTCCTCGATCGCCTTCACCTCCATCGCCCGCGGCAACGTGGCCGGCGCCGTGGTGAGCGCATCGTTCTCCAACATCCTCGGAGTCTTCGTCACCCCGCTGCTGGTGATCGCACTGATGACCACCACCGGCTCGGCCGGCATCGAGCCGAGTTCCATCCTCCGGATCATCGCCCAACTGCTGCTGCCCTTCGTCCTCGGTCAGCTGATACGCCCCTGGGTGACGGGATGGCTCACCCGCCACAGTGCGCCCACCAAGCTCGTCGACCGCGGCTCGATCCTGCTGGTCGTCTTCGCTGCCTTCAGTGAGGCGCAGAACCAGCACGTGTGGTCCTCGATGGCGGTGTGGCGCATCGGCGTCGTCCTCGCAGTCTGTGTGGTTCTGCTCGCCCTCGTGCTGACGATCACCTGGTACGTGGGCCTGTTGGCGCGCTTTCCGCTCGAGGATCGGCTGGTGCTGCTGTTCTGCGGGTCCAAGAAGAGCCTGGCCAGCGGGCTGCCGATGGCCGCAGTGCTCTTCGTCGGTCAACCGGTCGGATTGATCGTCCTGCCGCTGTTGCTGTTCCACCAGATCCAGTTGATGGTGTGCACGGTGATTGCTCAGCATGTCGCGCGGCGACCCGACGCAGTGGTGAGCGCCGCGAGCTAGATTGGATGGCAGTCGAGGCAACAGGGAGAAAACGATGACGAGGAACGTGCACACCGACGGTGTCGTATCTGCGGCCTACACGGGACGGCTGGGCACCGATCCCGTTCCGGCACTGCGGCTTCCCGAAAACCAGATCGACCCCGATGCCGCCTACCGCTTCATCCACGACGAACTGATGCTCGACGGCAGCTCACGCCTCAATCTCGCGACCTTCGTCACCACCTGGATGGATCCGCAGGCCGAGAAGCTGATGGCGGAGACATTCGACAAGAACATGATCGACAAGGACGAATACCCGTCCACCGCCGCCATCGAGCAGCGATGCGTCAACATGGTCGCCGATCTGTTCCACGCACCCGGTCTCGATCCGAACGATTCGGCCTCGGCAACCGGCGTCTCGACCATCGGATCCAGTGAGGCCGTGATGCTGGCCGGCTTGGCCCTCAAGTGGCGCTGGCGGGCGAAAGGCGCCGGGACCGGTACCCCGAATCTGGTGTTGGGCAGCAACGTTCAGGTGGTGTGGGAGAAGTTCTGCCGCTACTTCGACGTCGAACCGAAATACCTGCCGGTCGAACGCGGCCGCTACGTCATCACCGCCGAGCAGGTTCGAGAGGCAGTGGACGAGAACACCATCGGAGTCGTCGCCATCCTCGGCACCACGTTCACCGGGGAGCTCGAACCGGTGCAGGAGATCTGCGCCACCTTGGACGAGCTGGCCACCTCGGGTGGACCGGACGTACCGGTACACGTGGACGCCGCCAGCGGCGGTTTCGTCGTGCCGTTCCTCGACCCGGACCTGTAATGGGACTTCCGGTTGCCGCGCGTCAAGTCCATCAACGCCAGTGGCCACAAGTACGGATTGACTTATCCCGGAATCGGATTCGCGGTCTGGCGGACCAAGGAGGACCTACCGGACGACCTGGTGTTCCGGGTGAACTACCTCGGCGGCGACATGCCGACCTTCACGCTGAACTTCTCGCGGCCGGGCAACCAGGTGATCGGTCAGTACTACAACTTCCTCAGGCTCGGCAGGGCCGGATACACCGGCATCATGACGGCGTTGCGTGACACCGCCGTTCGCGTCAGCGCACATCTGGACACACATCCCGACGTCGAGGTGATCACCGACGGCTCGGCCATCCCGGTGCTCTCGTTCATGCTGAAGGAGCACTGCGACTTCACCGTCTTCGACGTCTCCCACGAACTACGAGCCCGCGGCTGGCAGGTACCGGCATACACGATGCCGGACAACGCAACCGACGTCGCCGTGCTCAGAATCGTGGTGCGAGAGGGTTTCAGCGCGGACCTGGGCCGAATGCTGTGCGATGCCATCGACGAGGTGATCGACGGACTGAAATCAGGCGGGCACTCGAGCGCGAGGGCCTTCTCTCACTGAGCGTGCCGATGTGAGCGGAAGTTCGACCCCTGCTACGAATTTCCACTCACATGCGGCGCAGCCGCTTTCAGTTCCGGTCGACGTCGATCGGATGGGACGCGAGCAGCGCCAACGGCATCGGTTGCCGACGTAGTACATGCGCCCACAGATCGATCCGCGGTGGCCCCATCACATCGGATGCCAAGGCAGACAGCACGATCCAATCCTCGCGGTCGAGTTCGCCTTCGAGTTGTCCGAAGGTCCAGCCCGAATACCCGGCAAAGATGCGCACGCCCTCGACCAATGGCTCGATATCCGCGGGATCGGAATCGAGATCGACCATCACCACTCGACCGTCGACGCGGCGCAGTCCGGGAACTCCGTCGATCGACACGCCGGTGCGCAGCGTCGCCAGGCACAGCGCCGAATCGCGCTTGACCGGGCCACCGACGTACAGCGCCCGCGGCGTGGCCGCCAACTCGGACCAGTTGGGCAACACGTTGTGCACCGCGGTCTCGCTCGGCCGATTGATCACCACGCCGAGGCTGCCCGCGTCGTTGTGTTCGATGATGTAGATGACGGTGCGCCGAAACGTGGGCTCGACCAGTTCGGTGGACGACACCAACAGACTGCCTGGACGGACATCGCGCAAGGCCGATGCCGTCTGGTCCTCGGGTTCCTCCGCATGCGTTGCCACGCTAGCCATTGTGGCACCGAGCACCGCCGGATGTGGCGCAAGTGATCCGGCCAGTTCCTACGCGTCGTTCCGCAGGCTCCCACTCTCGCCCTACTCCTAATCGAGGCCGGCGATCTTCGTCAGAAGTCCCAACTGATACTCGAACAGATCGTCCCTGTTGGCGAAGGTCGTGGCACCGTACTGATCGAAGACGTCGAAGCTGATCGCTCCGAACAGCGACGCCCACACCATCACTCCCAAGGCGATGAGCTCGTCGGGCTGATCCATCTCCATCTGTTCTCGGATCTCCTCGAAGCTGTCGTGCAGTGACGCCAATCCCGGCAGATCGGGCGCCACCTCCGGTCGGCGAACATTCCAGGCCGAGTGCAGTACGCCCACCAACGTGGTGATCACCCTGGTGCCCGGACCGGTGGTCTGCTCGGCCGGCGCGTGGTAGCCGGGCACCGGGCTGCCGAACAGCAACGCATACCGGGCAGGCTCGCGCAATCCCCACTGCCGCACCGTCCGACCGAGTGCCAGGAACTTCTCCCTCGGCCCCTCGGCGGCATCCACCGCTGCGTCGACGGTGTCGCCGAGTTCGGTATACCCGTCGACGACGAGCAGTGTCAGCAGCTCGTCCCGACTCGCGACGTATCGGTACACCGCGGAGGACACGACCCCGAGATCGCGCGCGACGGCACGCAGCGACAGGGCCGCGGCACCGTCGGCGGCCAGATGTTCGCGTCCGATGCGGGTGATGTCGGCCAGGGTCTGAGCGCGGGCTCGGGTGCGGGGGGTGCTCGCCATGACTCACACAGTAACGGCCGCTCTTGTTCGAGAGCACTGCTCTTGCTTTCTTCTCGGAACCGGTACACACTGGAAGCAACAGAGAGCACCGCTCTCGTTTATCGGAAAGGGAGTAGCCATGACCCAACTACACGTCGTCACCGGAGCCGGACCCGTCGGATGGACCGTCGCCGAACAACTTGCCGAACAGGGCCATTCGGTGCGAATGCTGACCCGCTCCGGCAGCGGCCCCGAGCACCCGATGATCGAGCGTCGCTCGGTGGACATCGAGTCCGACGATCTGCACCCACACCTCGACGGCGCCACCGCCGTCTACCACTGCACCCACGTCGCCTACACGAACAGCGCGTGGCGAGACAAACTCGAGGCAATGGAACAGCGCGTGCTCGACGCGTCCGCGGGCACCGTCGTCGTCTTTCCCGAAAGTCTGTACGCCTACGGCCGAATCGACGGCCCCATTCGCGAGGACTCGCCCCGGAAGGCCACCTTCCGCAAACTGGGCGTGCGCACGCAACTGTTGGACGCCAGGGACCGCCACGCGACTCCCACCGTCAGCGTCGCGGCCTCGGACTTCTACGGGCCCCGCGTCATGACCTCGCACATGGGCGAGCGCGTGATCGCGAACATTCTGGCCGGCAAGCCGATCCGCGTCATCGCAGCTGCTGACCTCCCGCACTCGTTCACCTACGTACCAGACCTCGCCGCCGCGATGATCACCGCCGCCGCGTCGCCGTCGATGTGGAACACCGTCCTGCATGCACCGACAGCTCCTGCGGTCTCGCAGCGGACGATGATCGAGATGTACTCCGCCGCAGCCGGGTTGCCCACCCCGAAGGTCGGCGTCATCGCGCCCTGGCTGATGCGGGCACTGAGCGTCGTGCCCGGACCGACGAGAGAACTCGGCGACACCCTCTACCAGTTCCGCTACCCGTACGTCCTCGACTCGACCCGTAGCGAGGCGATTCTGGGGCTCGAACCGACCTCCCTGGCCGAGGGCACCGCCGCCACGATGGATTGGTGGACGGCTGCGCATCAGGCGGTAGCCACCGGCAACTAGAGTTCCCTCGGTGAACGACGACTCCTTCCGCACCCGACTGCGCCAGTCGCCGGGAGTCGGCAAGCTCACCACCGTGCGGTTCGCCGGTCAGTTCGGCGACGGACTGTTTCAGGCCGCGCTCAGCGGCGCGATTCTGTTCAATCCCGAGCGCGCAACGAATCCGGCCGAGATCGCGGCGGGATTCGCCGTGCTGCTCGTGCCCTACTCCCTGGTCGGACCGTTCGCCGGTGCATTACTGGACCGCTGGGATCGAAGAGCGGTCCTGTTGTGGGCCAATATCATTCGCATCGTGTTGATCCTGGTGACGGCAATCATGCTGTTCGCCGGACTGCCCGCAACACCATTGCTGCTACTGGCTCTGGCCACCGTGGGGCTGAGCAGGTTCGTTCTCGCCGGTGCCTCGGCGTCACTGCCGCACGTGGTTCGGCCGTCGTGGTTGGTGCCGATGAACTCGGTACTGGCCACCGTCGGGTCCGGTTTCGCTGCCGCCGGTGCCGGCCTCGCCGTCGCGGTGATCGGCGTCGTCGGGGCCGGTGACGCGGCTTCGGCGCTCGCGGTCGGTCTCGCCGCCACCGGATCGATCGTCGGGGCGCTCGCCGCCGCACGCTTCAGCCCCCGGTCACTCGGGCCGGGCGGCGAAAGCCGGACCGACAACCCGGTCAAGGACGTTGCCGCCGGATTGGCATCGGGAGCGCTGGCCGTCTGGCGTTCGCCCGGTGTGACCGCTGCGATGCTCGGCATCGGGACCCATCGCATCGTCTTCGGAATCAACACCCTGATCATGGTGTTGATCCTGCGCGAGAACACCGAAAGCTCGCTGCCCGGCGGCCTCGCCGGTTTCGGTATTGCCGTCGGAGCCACCGCCACGGGAATGTTCCTCGCGGCCGTGATCACTCCCTTCGTACTTCCGCGGTGGGGACGCACCCCCACGATTGCGCTCGCGCTCGTGTTCGCCATCGTGGCCCAGCTCACCGCCGTATCGGGCCTGACCCAGAACAGCTTGTCGATCGGGGCCTTCCTACTGGGGATCGCCGGGCAGACGGTCAAACTCAGCGGCGACGCCGCGATGCAGATCGACATCGACGACACCCACCGCGGACGCGTCTTCGCGCTGCAGGACACCGTGTTCAACATCGCGTTCGTCGCCGCCCTGGCCGGAGCAGCGTTCGCCGTCGGCCCCGCCACCACCGATCTGAGCCGTGACCCCACCGCGCACACACTGGTGTTCCTCGGAGCGGGCCTCTACGCCCTCGGATTGGCTGCGGTGGCCGTCAACACCAGGCGCGCAGCTCCCTGAGGTGGTGTATCTTCCTTTCCGGACCGGCAGGTCTCGGTAGAAATGGGGGCACCGGATGTACGGCCGTACGACATCGCTCGGTTGCGTACTTGCAGTTACTGCAGGCACCGCCGTCCTTGCCGCGCCCCCGGCGTTCGCCGCTCCGCCGCCACCGGTGAACTCCTGCGGTGAAACAGGATTCGATCCCAAGTTCTACCCACCCGAGCCCATCGGCCCGGGAAGTCTGCCGCAGCTGCCACCGCTACCGGACCGACTGGTGGTACCCGTTCCGTATCCGTCCCTCGAACTGGTACCGGTACCGGACCCGCCACCGAACAACACCCGCGTCCAGGCCGAGCCGCTGACCGATCCGTGCGCAGACCCGTGCCCCGATCTCACCGGTACCGACGACCCACCCGCAACCGGTACCGGATCTGCGGGCCACCTGCCCTTCCCGCGAATCGAGATCGAACCGCAGCCCGAAACGATCCCCATCCCGATTCCCGGTCCTGGTGGTGTCCCGGGAACACCGCCCCCGGCCCCCGTCGTCACCTCCGCAGAGTCGGGCCCGAGGACTCCGCTGCCCCCGGCACCTGCCGTCGGCGAGGTCGGGGTGGTCTCGCAGCTGACCGGTCCGGGTTCGCAGAACCGCACCGACAAGCGCTGGCAGGTCGACGGCACCGACCTCGGCATCATGTGGGAGAGCAAGCCCGGCGAGGTCGCGATCGCCTTCGGCGATTCGTTCGGAAAGGGCTGGGAATTCGGCGTCGTGGGCGGCGGGGACTGGCGCTCCAACGCGCTGGGCCACAGCACCGACACCGACCTCTCCGACGGCATGACCCTGGACTCGATGGTGCAGGATTCACGTTGTCACGCAGCAGAATTGCTGCCTTCACGCAAGATCGAGAACTGGGAGACGACGGTCATTCCCACCTCCGGATTCGCGATCGACGACCGCCAGTACATGTCGTACATGTCTATTCGGCGCTGGAGCATCGTCCCCGGAATGTGGTGGACCAACTACGGCGGTATCGCCTATTCCGACGACGACGGTTCCACCTGGGTCAAGGACGAGCATGCCAAGTGGCACAACGGATTCGGCCTGTCCGAGTTCCAGGTCTCGACGATGGTCCCCGCCGGTGAGTACGTCTACATGTTCGGCACCGTCAACGGACGCGTCGGACAGATCGCTCTCGCTCGGGTCGCGAAGGACCAGGTGCTGAACAAGACCGCCTACCAGTACTGGGTGAACGGCACCTGGGCTCCCGTCGGATCGAACGAGGCCACCCCCATCGCCGACGGTATGGCCGGGGAACTGTCGGTTCGTCACGACGAGTCCCGGGGAATCTGGCAGATGACCTACCTCGACCCGATTCGGGGAAGAATCGTTCTACGAGAAGCGAATTCACCGCAGGGGGAGTGGACCGAACCGACCACTCTGATCGACACGGCCGAGTACCCGAAGACCTACGGTGGGTTCATCCATCCGTGGTCGACGCCGAACGAGCTGTACTTCACCGTCTCGGAGTGGGACAGCTACAACGTCTACCTCGTCAAGGCCGAGCTTCGCTCGTCGTGAGTGCACGTGCGCGGGACGCGTTATCTGGTCTGCCACCACTCGAGCAATGCGGCTTCGGCCTCTTCACGGGATAGCGGTCCGCGGTCGAGCCGCAGCTCCTTGAGGTATTTCCAGGCCTTGCCCACCTCGGGCCCGGCCGGGATGCCGAGCAGTTCCATGATCGCGTTGCCGTCCAGATCGGGGCGGACCCGCGCCAGGTCCTCCTGCTCGGCGATTCGGGCGATGCGCTCTTCGAGGTCGTCGTAGGTTGCCTGAAGCGCGGCAGCGCGGCGCTTGTTCCTGGTGGTCGAATCGGCCCGAACCAGCTTGTGCAACGTGGGGAGTAGCTCGCCGGCGTCGGTGGCGTAACGGCGGACGGCCGAGTCGGTCCACTGCCCCTTGCCGTAGCCGTGAAAGCGCAGATGCAGGAACACCAGATGCGAGACGTCCTCGATCATCTTCTTGGAGTACTTCAGTGCGCGCATCCGCTTTCGCACCAGCTTGGCACCGACGACCTCGTGGTGGTGAAAGCTGACTCCGCCGCCGGGCTCGTTGCGTTTGGTGTCGGGCTTGCCGATGTCGTGCAGCAGCGCGGCCCACCGCAAAACGAGGTCCGGATCGCCGTCCTCGAGGTCGATGGCCTGCTTCAGGACCGTCAACGAATGCCAGTAGACGTCCTTGTGCTGGTGATGCTCGTCGATCTCGAGTTTCATGTCGGGCACTTCGGGAATGATGCGCTGAGCCAGGCCGGTCTCGCACATCACGTCGATTCCGTCGATCGGGTGCGCACCGAGGATCAACTTGTCCAGCTCGACCTGGATGCGTTCGGCGGTGATGCGATCGATCTGCTCTGCCATCTCCACCATGGCGCGGTGCACCCGTGGCAGGAGCGCGAAGCCGAGCTGGGAGACGAACCGGGCGGCACGCAACATCCGCAGCGGATCGTCACCGAACGAGACCTCCGGCTCCGCCGGGGTGTCGAGAACACCCTCGAGCAGCGCATCCATGCCGCCGAGCGGGTCGACGAACTCCTGGGCACCGTCGGCGCCGAGGCGGACGGCCATGGCATTGACGGTAAAATCACGTCGCACGAGATCTTCTTCGAGGCTGTTGCCGTACTGCACCTCGGGATTGCGGGAGACCTGATCGTAGGAGTCGGCGCGGAAGGTGGTGATCTCGATCTGCTGGCCGTCCTTGGCCGCGCTGATCGTGCCGAACGCGATGCCCGTGTCCCACTGATGATCGGCCCAGCCCGACAGCAGCGATTGGACCTCCTCGGGTCTGGCATCGGTGGTGAAATCCAGATCGGTGCCGAGTCGACCGAGAACAGCATCGCGGACCGTCCCGCCGACGAGGTACAGCTCGTGCCCGGCAGCGGCGAAGAGTGCGCCCAGCGGAGTCAACACCGGAGCGAGCTCGCGCAGCGTCACCGCAGCTCCGGCCAGCAACCTTTCCCGGCGGGCATCGGTGTGCTCGGCGGAAACGGAGGACAAGGACTGATCGGCCACGGTGGAAGAGCCTACTGGCGCTACGACGAAGGGATTGTCTGGGCCACTGGGTGCGGCACGGCAGAACAGTGCCCGCAGGCAACTAGTATCGATTGGGTGTCTGCTGCCGAACGATCGAACAGGAGCCGCCGCAACCCGCGGCGGCGTCAGACACGCGCCGACACCGAACCACCCAAACTGCGCACCGTCCGAGAGACCTCCGCGGGCGGCCTGGTGGTCGCCGGCCTCGACGGTCCACCCGCCACCCGCTGCGCCGCCCTGATCGGCCGCACCGACCGTCGCGGTCGCCTGCTCTGGTCCCTGCCCAAGGGACACATCGAGCACGGTGAAACCGCCGAACAGACGGCCATGCGTGAGGTTGCCGAGGAAACCGGAATCCGCGGAACCGTCCTGGCCTCGTTGGGCAGCATCGACTACTGGTTCGTCACCGAGGGCCGACGCGTCCACAAGACCGTTCACCACTACCTGCTGCGATTTCTCGGCGGCGAACTCTCCGACGAGGACCTCGAAGTCACCGAGGTCGCCTGGGTGCCGCTCAGCGAGCTGCCGTCTCGGCTCGCCTACGCGGACGAACGCAAACTGGCCGCCATCGCCGACCGCCTCATCGCACACATGAACAACGGTGACATCGACGACGGTGACATCGACGACGGCACCACCACCAGCGGAAAACCGAGCGCACCCACCCCCGGCGGGAAGTGATCGTGCGGGCCCGGAAGGTCACTGCCGCCGCACTGACCTCGATTTTTCTTGCCGCAGCACCAGCGGTCGGCATGGCGACGATGCTCCCCGGGCAGCTTCCCGATGCCGCCGCCCAGCCCGATACGTCCACCGGCGAGACCAGCACCTTTCCCGACACTCCCAGGACGCAGGCAGGTAACCCCTTCCTCACGCTCAGCATCGACACCGTCGCGCCCTCCACTGTCACCACCACCAGCGACCCGTTCGTCACGGTCCGCGCGACCGTCACCAACACCGGAGACCGATCCGTCGAGGACGTCGGCGTCCGCATGCAGGCCGCCGCCGCGATAGACACCACCGCAGGACTACGCACCTCGCTGACCCTCGACCAGGACAGCTTCGACCGCGTCGGCGAGTTCGTCACGGTCGCCGACGCCTTGGAGGAGGGCGAGAGCCGCCAGTTCGACATGTCGATGCCGCTGCGCAGCACCACCGAGGCCTCGCTCGGAATCGACGCGCCCGGCGTCTACCCGCTGCTGCTCAACGTCAACGGCACACCCGAATACGGCGGAACGGCCCGCCTGGACGACGCCCGCTTCCTGCTTCCGGTCGTGGGACTGCCCCGAAACCCCGGTGAGCAGGATCCCCTGGCACCCGACGCGACGCCACTACCGCCGAACACCCGAAACCCCGTCGCGATGACGGTGCTGTGGCCACTCGCCGACAAACCCCGCCTCGCCGCCGGATCACCCGGTTCGGTCGACGAGCGAGTTCGACTGATCGACGACGACCTGGCCGGCGAGCTCGCCGAAGGCGGACGACTCGACACCCTGCTCAAAGCTGTGGAGTTCGCGACGAAGCCGGCCCTGGACCCGGGTGGCAATCTGGCCTCCAGCCTGTGTCTCGGCATCGACCCCGACCTGCTGGTCACGGTCTCGAACATGACCCGCGGCTATCTCGTGGTCGACAATCCGGCCGATCCGGCCAGCACCGCTCGTGAAGGCACGGGCAGCGCCGCCGCAGCCCAGTGGCTCGCACGCCTGGAAACGCTCGCATCGAACACCTGCGTGACGGCACTGCCGTTCGCGCAAACCGACCTGGGCGCGGTGGCCGACATCGACGACGCCGCCCTGCGCAGCGGCGCGATCGCCGCTCCGGCGGACATCGTCGACGGCATCCTCGGAATCACCTCGACCCGAGGCTTCACCTGGAGCACCACCGGCGGCGTCGACGCCGATACCGCCGAGGCCCTTCGAACCGCGGGCACCAACACCGTGCTGGTGGCCGACAACAGCGTCAGCCCGCCCACCTCGGCACCGATGTCGCTGCTCGACCCGACGACCGCACCCACGTCGACGCTGGCCGCCACCCAGTACGACGCCGCCACCGCAGCGGCGCTGGCAGGCGTCGGTTCCACACCGTCCACTCCACCGCTGACTCCCGCCGAACAACGCTTCGACCTCGACACGGACTCACGCACAGCACGTCTGCAGGACGCACTCGGGGCCGTCAACTTCCATGCGCTCGTCGGTACCGACCGGCCGGGCCGAACCGTCACCGTCGCGCCGCCGCAGTACTGGACCGCGGGGGCAGACGAGCCCTCGGCCATTCTGTCCTCGATGTCCTCGCTGCTGCGTTCGGGATTGGCGACGCCGCGGCCACTGTCCGCGCTACTGGCCGAGCCCGCCTCGGGACCACCGGTGACCAGTATCGATGCGGGGACCGAGTTCGACGCCGGCACCAACGAGCTGGTCCGATCGCAGAGCGCTCGGGTCGAGACCTTGATGCAGTCGCTCGTCGAAGATCCCCAGTCGCCGCTGACCCCACGCCTGTACGCCGCGCCATTGCGTGAGGACATGCTCCGCGCCCTGACGACCGCCGGTCGAGCCAGTTCGGCCGACGACGACGCACGAAACGCTGCGCGCACCCGACTCGCCGCCACCCGAATCGGCCTCGACACCATCTACGGATCGGTCACCGTCCTGGCTCCTGGCGGTGTGTACACCCTCGCCTCCGAGCAGAGCCCCCTCCTACTCGTCGCCCGCAACGACCTTCCTATCCCCGTCAACGTGCTGCTCCGAGTCGACGCGCCGCCGGAAATGACGATCAGCGACGTCGGCGTCACCCAGCTCCCGGCCCGTGGATCACGAACCATCACCGTCCCGGCCGAGGTCGACGACACTCGAAACCTGTCCGTCGATTTCTCCGTCACCACCCTCGACGGCACCAGGCTCGGCGAGGTGTCGACAGTGTCCGTACGGTCGAACGCATACGGCCAGGCCCTGGCCATAATTACCGCTTGCGCCGGTGCTCTCCTACTGTTGCTTGCAGGTCGACGACTGTGGCATCGATTCAGAGGGCAACCCGACCCGGCCGACGAAGGGTACGAGAGACCATGACAGGCAACGTCCCGTACGACGGCGACCTGCCGCGGTCACGCATGCCCGCAGCACAGGTCTTCCGGCGCACGACCGCGCCCCGGTCCGCGCCCTGGGAACGGCGGGCGCAGCCGGAGCTGCGCTCGTACCCGGCACCGCCGCCGCTCGACGGTCAGCCCGCCGCCGACGACACCATCACCCAGCTGATTCCGCGGTTTCGTGACGAGGATTACCCGCAGGCACCGTCCGGAACGGTTCCACCGACGAAGATCCCGCCGGGCGGGTCCGAGCCGTCACCGCAGCCCGAACCCGCACCGCAGAAGTCCCTACTGGCAGCGTCGGGTTCGATCGCCGTAGCGACCCTGGTCAGCCGCATCACCGGCTTCGCCAAGCAGGTCGCCATGACGGCCACCCTCGGTGCGGCGCTGGCCAGTGCGTTCACCGTCTCGACGATCCTGCCGAACATGATCTCCGAGCTCGTCCTCGGCGCCGTGCTCGGAGCGATCGTCGTTCCGGTGTTGGTCCGAGCCGAGCAGGAGGACGCCGACGGCGGACGGGCATTCGTTCGACGCCTGTTCACTCTCGCGGTGGCGCTGCTCGGAACCGTGGCGCTGGCGGCAACGATCGCGGCCCCGCTGCTGGCGCGGCTGATGCTCGACGGTGATCCGAAGGTCAACGAGGACCTGACCATCGCGTTCACCTATCTGGTGCTGCCCGCGCTGATGTTCTACGGCCTGTCCGGCCTGCTCACGGCCGTGCTCAACACCCGGCAGAACTTCAAGCCCGGAGCCTGGGCACCGGTGTTCAACAACCTGATCGTGCTCGCGGTCTTCGCCCTGTACCCCTTCGTTCCGGGCGAGATCACTCTGAACACGATCGAGATGAGCAACCCCAAAATCCTCGTCCTCGGCCTCGGCGTCACCGCCGGTGTCATCACCCAGGTCGCTGCGCTGATCCCGGCTCTGCGGCGCGAACGCATCGACCTGCGCCCGCTGTGGGGATTCGACGAACGACTGAAGAAGTTCGGCGCGATGGCCGCCGCGATCGTGCTCTACGTCGTCATCAGCCAGATCGGGCTGATCGTGGCCACCAGGATCGCGTCGGGCACCGACGATGCCAGCAACGTGATCTACTCACAAGCCTGGATCGTGCTGCAGCTGCCCTACGGCATCCTCGGCGTGACCGTCCTGACGGCCATCATGCCCAGGCTCAGCCGCAACGCCGCGAACGGCGACACACCCTCGGTCGTCGACGATCTCTCGGTCGCCACTCGGCTGACGATGGTCGCGCTGGTACCGATCGTGGTGTTCCTGACCTTCGCGGGGCCGTGGGTGGGCCAGGCGCTGTACGGCTTCGGCCGGTTCGCCGACGTCGCGCCCAGGCTCGGCGAGGCCGTGAGCTGGTCGGCGTTCTCCCTCATCCCGTACGCCCTCGTCCTGATCCACCTCCGCGTGTTCTACGCCCGCGAGAAAGCCTGGACACCGACCTGGATCATCCTCGGCATCACGGCCGTCAAGATCGGGCTCTCCCTGCTTGCCCCGATCCTCGCGTCCTCGCCCGAGCAGGTGGTGCTGCTGCTCGGCGCAGCGACCGGCCTGGGCTACACCATCGGCGCGATCATCGGCGGATATCTGCTGCACAAGAGCCTGGGCAGCCTGCGGATGGCCAACGTCGGCAAGACCGTCTGGCTGGTTCTGATCGCCTCACTGGCCGGTGGCGCAGCCATGCTCGCGATCGATCAGGTCCTCGGCCTCGACGGGGCGATGAACGGCTGGCTGGGCAACTTCCTGCGCGTCGCGATCGACGCCGTTGTAATGCTCGGCATCACGTTCTCGATACTCTGGTTCGGGAAGATCCCCGAAGTACTCGCGGTCACCGTGGCGCTGAGCCGCATCGTTCGCAGATTCCGCGGTGCGCACGATCGGCAGGACGCAGATCCGGCCTCGGCAGAAACCGGCGTCATTCCGGTTATTCGAACCGAGGCCACAAGGGACACTGCGCGGGATCGGCTCCCGTACCCTGGTCATCGGCGCCCGGGGGCACAAGCCAACGAAGGTCGACCGTTTGCAGAACAACACGGGGCATATACGCCTGAAGGAGTGACAGTGACCGACGACGATGTTGCTGGGGGGCCGGCGCAGTCTCCAGCAAACGAAGCCGACCGAACGAGCGGCGGAGTCGAAGTCGACACCCAGAACCGCGCCGACTCCGAAGCAGGTGAGGCTGCGTCTGCTGCCAAGACCCCGTCCTCGTCCACGACACCAGCTTCCTCGAAGGATGCGGCACCCTCGAAGACGCCTGCACCCCCTAAAACGCCTGCGCCCGAGAAGCCACAGAGCGCCGCCGAGAAGCCCGAACAGGGCACCGAGAAGTCGGGCGAGAAGACCACCTCCGACAAGCGGCCTCCGAAGCCCGTCGACAAGACGATTGCCATTTCCAAGGCCACGCTGGCCTCGCGCCCGACCGACAAGACGATCTCGATTTCCAAGGCACAACTGCCGCCCGAGACTGCAGCCGACGAGAAGGCAGCGAAGGACTCGAAGACAGAGTCTGCCTCCCCGAGCGAGCCCAGCACCGAATCCGAGTCCGCAGCCGATTCTGCGGCGAAGGCGGCAGCGGACAAACCGGCAGAGCCCGCCGACACGGCAAGCACCGCCGACAAAGCAGGCAAGGTCGACAAGGCAGGCACAGCCGAGGACGCCGACAAGGCAGACCAGCCGGCCACCCCCGAGGACGCGTCCGAGCGCACTCTGCGCGGACCCACCCTCATTCCTGGTGCCTCCGTCGCCGGTGGCCGGTATCGACTACTGGTGCCGCACGGCGGCGCGCGTGGCCTCAAATTCTGGCAAGCCCACGACGTCAAACTCGATCGCGAGGTCGCGCTGACGTTCGTCGATGCCGAACAGCAGTCCACCGCGTCACCCAACGACCGCACCGAGGGGCCACAGGCCATCCTCTCGCGCACGCTACGGCTGGGCCGAATCAACTCACCCGGCCTCGCACGCGTGCTCGACGTGGTGCGCGGCAGCTCGGGTGGCATCGTCGTGGCGGAATGGACTCCCGGCCGATCGCTACGCGAAATGGCCGACACCGTGCCGTCACCCACCGGTGCTGCTCGCGCGATCAAGGTGCTCGCTGCGGCAGCCGAGGCGGCACACCGCAGTGGTGGTGCATTGTCGATCGATCATCCCGATCGTGTGCGCATCAGCTCCAGTGGCAACGCTGTGTTGGCATTCCCGGCGACCTTGGCCGACGCCGATCCCAGCTCGGATGTCCGCGGGCTCGGCGCGATGCTCTATGCACTGATCACGGCCAGATGGCCGCTGTCCGACGCCACCGGCGCAGCCGTCGTGTCCGGCGAGGGCAGCCCGGCTCGCAGCGTCGGCGGCATGCGTCCGGCCGACCGCGACGACGAGGGCACCCCGCTCGAGCCGAGACAGGTTCGTCCGGATGTTCCGTTCGAGATTTCCGCCGTCGCCGTGCGGGCGCTGGAGCAGAACAGTGGTATCCGCACGGCCGCCACCGTGCAGCACGTCCTCGACCAGGCGGCCGTCGTCAACGACAAGACCGATCTGATGCCGGCTCTTCGGTTGGGACAACGCGCACCGGGTGCCAGCGGCCACTCTCTTGCCGACCCCGAGGAGATCGCCGCCGAAAAGGCGAAATCGACCCGTACGAACATCGCCATCGCAGTTCTCGGCGCGCTGACGGTGGTCATTCTCGCGTTCGCCGGCTACTGGTTGTTCACCTCGATCGCCGGTGACAGCAACGACACGCCCCTCGACACCCAGGAGTTCGGTCTGACGACTCCGGCCGAGGCACCGCCCACGGGCGATACCGCTGCGCCGCCCGCACCGGAAGCGACGGGTGGCCCGGTCGCCCTCGACGGAGTCAGTGTCTTCTCCCCGCAGGGATCTGCCGACAACCCCGGCTCGGCCGGCAATGCGATCGACAACGACCCTGCCACGGCGTGGACCACCGACAGCTACTTCCAGCAGTTCCCGGCCCTCAAGAACGGCGTCGGCCTGCTCGTCTCCATCCCGTCGACCCAGCTGAAGAACGCGTGGATCGAGTCGACATCGCCGGGAACCGTCGTCGAGATCAGGTCGGCACCCAACGGCTCTCCCAGCCTGAGCGACACCACCCTGCTCGGTGAAGCCACCCTGCAGAACGGCAGAACCGATATCGCTCTCGACGACGTGGAGCCCACCGCCGACGTACTCGTCTGGATCACCAAACTCGGAGAGCAGGGCGGCCGCATCGCCACCTCGATCTCCGAGATCGGTTTCGACTCCTGAACCCAACGACCGGTCCGCAATTCGGGCTTGTTTCGTACTTCATGGTCTTCATGGCCTAGGCTCCCCCCAGTGCGTTAACACGGGGGGAGCCGTTTTCGTATGACCGAACGTATCGATTCGGCGCCAGGGGAGCGCACGGATGCGGACCTGCTGGCTGCTCATGCGGCCGGGGAGCCGAACGCATTTGCGACATTGATCTACCGGCATCACGAGCATCTGTGGCTGACGGCTCGCCGAACGAGTTATACGGCCGAGGACGCGTCCGACGCGTTGCAGGAGGCGCTGCTCTCCGCACATCGCACGGCCGGGTCGTTTCGGGCGGACGCCGCAGTGCGCAGCTGGTTGCACAAGATCGTCGTCAATGCCTGCCTGGACCGCATCCGGCGGAACAAAGCACGACCCTCGGTTCCGCTGAGCGAGAACGAAAGTCACGAGCCGGCCTCTCCGAGAGACCACATCTCCGAGACCGAAACCACCATCGTGGTTCGGCAGGCGCTGATGGCGTTGCCACCCGATCAGCGTGCAGCCGTCGTGATCGTGGACATGGAGGGATACTCGGTGGCCGACGCCGCCACATTGCTCGGGGTGCCCATCGGTACCGTCAAGAGTCGATGCGCGCGTGGTCGACTCAAGCTCTCGTCCCAGCTCGCTTACTTGAAAGACGCAGGGAACCGAATCTAGCGCGCTCGCGTCTATACCGTGTGAGAGTGAAAGTAGATTCGGTGAGGGGAGGCAACACCATGTCGTCGGACACCGACGTCGAGCACGCTGCCCCGTTCTCGCCGGAACTACTTGCCGAACTGCACGCGGACGCACTGCCCGAGGACGTCAGCAGCCGGCTGTGGCCTCTGGTCCTCCGCGACGAGGAGTCGATGCGTGTACTCGCCGGTCTCGACGCCGTGACGGCTCGATTGCACGAGGTGGGCGAGGACACACGGGGGACGCTGCCCGTTCCGCCCGAGGTCGCCGAGCAGATCGGTCGAACGATCTGCGGCGTCGAACGCACCGCTCGGCCGGAGGACCACTCCGTCGTGGTTCCGCTCCGCCCACGCAGACGCTACGCCGTGCTCGGAAGTGCCGCTGCCGCAGCGCTTCTCATCGGTGGTTCCATCGCCTTCGCTGCACTGTGGAACAACCAGGACACCCAGGACTCCGTTGTTGCCGGCCCTGTGGCTGCTCCCGACGGGTCACTGACGATCGATTCGGCGGACGTGGACTCCGGTGTCGCGTTCAGCATCATCGGCAAACACGATTCCGGCGTCCTCTCCGATCCAGCCGATCTCACTGCGTGCCTGGCGGCCAACGACCTCGACCCCGCGACCACGGTGCTCGGTTCGACTCAGGTCCGGATCGACGGCCGAAGCGGAACCCTGCTCGTCCTCGCCGGTCCGCAACCAGCCCAGCTCATCGCTCTGGCTGTCGGCAACGACTGCAGTGCGACCAACCCGGACGTACTGACGCGGCGCGATATCGGCTGACACACCGCTCACCGGGGAACAACTGCCTCTAGGGTGGTGTTGATCAGGTGTACGTCGACCGACGTGTGCAGTGCGCACTCGGCTGTCGGCACCCCAGTACACGCCGCACAAGATCGGAAGGTCTGCATTGAGTACCCCCAAGGTTCACGATCTCATCATCGTCGGTTCGGGACCGGCCGGATACACCGCCGGTGTCTACGCGGCCCGCGCCGAACTCGAACCGATCCTGTTCGAGGGAACGCAGTTCGGCGGTGCGCTCATGACGACGACCGAGGTCGAGAACTTCCCCGGGTTCCGCGAGGGCATCATGGGCCCGGATCTGATGGAACAGATGCGCGAGCAGGCCGCACGCTTCGGTGCCGACATTCGCACCGAGGACGTCGAAGAACTCGACCTCACCGGCCCGATCAAGACCGTCTCGGCGGGCGGCGAAACGTACCAGGCGCGCGCGATCATCCTCGCGATGGGCGCAGCCGCTCGCTACCTGTCCGTTCCGGGTGAGGAGAAGTTGCTCGGCCGCGGCGTCAGCGCCTGTGCCACCTGCGACGGTTTCTTCTTCCGCGACCAGGACATCGCCGTCATCGGCGGCGGCGACTCGGCGATGGAGGAGGCGACGTTCCTCACTCGATTCGCTCGTAGTGTCACGATCGTGCACCGCCGCAGTGAGTTCCGCGCCTCGCGCATCATGCTCGAGCGCGCCAAGAGCAACGACAAGATCCGATTCCTCACCGACACCAAGGTGCTCGAGGTCCTGGGCGAGACGAGCGTCACCGGAATTTCGCTCGAGCACGCGGAGACCGGAGAGAAGTCGACCCTGGACGTGACCGGAATGTTCGTCGCGATCGGGCACGATCCCCGCAGCGAACTGGTCAAGGGCCAGGTCGAACTCGACGACGCCGGTTACGTCAAAGTCTCTTCGCCGACCGCGGCCACCTCGATCGAGGGCGTTTTCGCGGCGGGCGACCTCGTCGATCACGTGTATCAGCAGGCCATCACCGCTGCCGGTACGGGTTGTACCGCCTCGATCGACGCGGAGCGTTGGCTGGCCGAGCAGGGCGACATCACCACCAACACGCTCGCCAACGCCGACCGACCGGTCGACGCCGTCACCGCCTGATCAAGTCCGCATTTCACATCCAGTTTTCATACCTCGAGGAGATAGACATGTCCGACGACAAGAGCACAGTCACCATCACCGATGCATCGTTCGTCGATGATGTATTGACCAGCGAAAAGCCCGTCTTGGTCGACTTCTGGGCAACCTGGTGCGGCCCGTGCAAGATGGTTGCTCCGGTTCTCGAGGAGATTGCTGCCGAGCACAAGGACAAGCTCACCATCGCCAAGCTCGACATCGACGCCAACCCGCAGGCCGCACGTGACTTCAAGGTCATGTCCATTCCGACGCTCATCCTGTTCCAGGGTGGCAAGCCGGTGAAGCAGATCGTGGGCGCCAAGGGCAAGGCCGCGCTGCTCAAGGACCTCGAAGGCGTTATCTGATTCACTTCGCCAGCATGTGGATTGCAGCGGAAGGCAGTCTTTCTGCGACAATCATCTGATGTGCCGATGCTCAGCGTCGGCACATCAGCCGCATCAACATGTGGTTTCAGTCGCAACGATGGAGAGGCGTGTCGAGGATGCAGGAGCTCAGTCACGGCGATTCCGGTCCCGCCGTCGCCGAGGTTCGTGGCACGCTCTCGGCGCTCGGCTTTCTCCATGAAGCTGTGGTTCCCCCCGGCCCGATGGACGACGGTCACTGGACCGCCCCCGGTTCGGTCTTCGACGGTGCCCTCGGCGGGGCCGTCCGCGCCTTCCAGCAACACCGCGGTCTGTTGGTCGACGGGGTAGTCGGTCCGGCCACATATCGCGCATTGAAGGAAGCGTCGTACCACCTCGGTGCGAGAACCCTCATCTACCAGTTGTCGGCTCCGCTGTACGGAGACGATGTCGCGTCCTTGCAGACGCGACTTCAGGACCTCGGTTTCTACAGCGACCGTGTCGACGGCTTCTTCGGTCCCCGGACTCACGAGGGCCTGTCCTCGTTCCAGCGTGAGATCGGACTCGCGCCGGATGGTATCTGCGGACCGGCCACGCTCCGTTCCCTCGATCTGCTCGGTACCCGCGTCACCGGCGGATCACCGCACGCCATGAGCGAAGAGGAACTCGTCCGCAAGTCCGGCCCGCAGCTGACCGGCAAGCGCATCGTCATCGATCCCGATCTCGGCGGCGCCGACACCGGCCGCATCGTCGACGGTTCTCTGGGGCGAGTGTCCGAATCGGAGATCCTGTGGGACTTGGCGAGTCGCCTCGAAGGACGAATGGCTGCGACGGGAATGGAGACCTTCCTCTCGCGCGCCCGCGGCAGCAATCCCTCGGTAGCCGATCGAGCCGAGACGGCCAATGCATGGGGTGCCGATCTGATGATCTCGTTGCGGTGCGCATCGAGTTCCAGCCCGGTTGCCAATGGTGTCGCGAGCTTCCACTTCGGAAATTCGCATGGTTCCACGTCCATGATCGGCCAGGTTCTCACCAGCTACGTGCAGCGTGAGATCGTCGCTCGCACACCGTTACTCGACTGCCGCAGTCATGGCCGAACCTGGGATCTGTTGCGGCTGACCAACATGCCGACCATTCAGATCGATCTGGGATACCTCACCAACGAATCCGACGTCGAGGTGCTGAGCGATCCCCGGTACCGCGACATCATCGCCGAGGCAATCCTGATTGCCGTCAAGCGTCTGTACCTTCTGGGTCAGGACGACCAGCCGACCGGAACGTTCACCTTCGCCGAGTTGCTCGCCGAGGAACTCGCCGCCGCCGACCGTCCCTGAACCCGGACGATGTGACCGCCCGCTCTCAGCGGGCGCCCACGGTGGATTTCTGTTCGATATCGACGACGGAAATGCTGGCCGCGATGAGCAACTGCTCGAGCGCAGATTCGACGTCCTGTTTCCAACCGTGATCGCGATCGAGTTCGAGCCGCAGTCGCGGAAATCTCTGGTGGGGTGCAATCACTTCGAAGCCGACCTTTTCGAGGAAGTCCGCTTCGATCATGCAGGTCGACGCCGAGCATGTGAGATGGGCAGTGGCGTTCGGAACCGCCGGTGCCGCGTCGTCGGCATTGTGCCGAATGCCGAATGCTTCGAGCGCGCGAACTCCTCGATTGACGAGGTCACCCACGACCGCCTGAATCAGGGTGGCCGAGTGCACGTCGGGATTGTCTGCCGAATCGATCCGTAACTGCGTCAGCAGAACCGCGTCGTGACTGACGGGTGATGTGGGGAAGGTCGATGCCCGGGGGACCGCACGTGGTGGGCAATAGAGCGCGCATCCGATCGTCTTGCCGTCGGCCGACAACAGCTGCCCACACGATCCCCACTCGAGCATGATGGTCGACAGCCACACTTCGTTCTCGAATTCGAGATCGACCGAGGAACTGTCCGACGCCGGATCGAGTACCCAGAAGCTGCACCGCCGCGAATGCGCCGGCAAATGTTCGAACGATCCGAGCGTCACACCGGTCACCATCGCCGACACCGCGTACCTCTGCCTTCGTGCACTCGTTCCAACCCGAGAATTCTCCTTCGGAGCCGACACTCTCCTCGACAAGGATAGGTGACTCCGCGGCCCACTCCACCGGGCGGACCCGGTAGCCGAAATACAGTGCATAACAACATATTTCGACCGAAACTCGAACTTTCGCGACCAGCTACGTCACAGTGACGTTTCGGTCGCGTATGACTGGTCCTGAAAAATCGCGGCTACTTTTTCTTCTGTGCTTCCATCATCTCGACGATCCTCTCGAGGTCGTCCACCGACCCGAATTCGACGACGATCTTGCCTTTTCGCTTACCCAGACTGACGGTGACCCGTGTGTCGAAGGAATCCGAAAGCCGATCGGCGACGTCCTGGAGGCCCGGCATCTGAATCGGCTTACGCCGGGGTGCCGGTTCCGGGCTCTTGCCGTCTTCCCTGTTGATGAGAGTGACGGCTTCTTCCGTCGCGCGGACCGAGAGACCCTCGGCCACGATGCGTGCCGCCAAGGTTTCCTGGGCATCCGATCCGGCGTCCAACGACAGCAATGCGCGGGCGTGCCCGGCCGAGAGAACGCCTGCTGCCACTCGCCGTTGCACCGGAATCGGCAGTCTCAACAACCGGATCATGTTGGTGACGACCGGACGTGATCGACCGATTTTCGCCGCCAACTCCTCGTGCGTGACGTCGAATTCCTCGAGCAGCTGCTGATACGCGGCTGCTTCTTCGAGCGGATTGAGCTGTACCCGATGAATGTTCTCGAGCAATGCATCGCGCAGCATTGCGTCGTCTGCCGTCTCGCGGACGATCGCCGGGATCGATTCGAGGCCCGCTTCCTGGCTCGCGCGCCACCGACGCTCACCCATGACGAGCTGATATTTCGCGTCTCCGGCGGCTGCCGAACCCGACACCAGGCGAACGACAATGGGCTGCATGAGCCCGAATTCGCGGATCGAGTGCACCAATTCGCCGAGCGATTCATCATCGAAGACGTGTCGCGGCTGCTTGGGATTGGCTTCGATTCGGTCCGGTGCGATCTCGCGGTACACGGCACCGACAGGGGAGAGGTCCTCACCGCTGAGCACCGGTGGGGTCGGCGTAGGTGCCGTCGCGGTCTCGGTGGTGTCGTCCGCCGAGGCACTCTGCTTGGACTTGGTGGAGGTGTCCGGTCGATCCGGTGCGTGGCGGTCGGCACCGATGATCACGTCCGCGGCAGCGTTGCCCAGACGCGGACCGGCATCGGGGCCGGTAGGGATGAGCGAGGCCAGACCACGACCGAGGCCACCTTTGCGCGTTTGACTCATCTGGTTACTTCTTTCGTGCTTGTTCGATGCCGGCCGAGCGGGCGGCCATTTCGCGTCCCGCGTCCAAGTAACTCATGGCACCTCGTGAACCGGGGTCGTAATCGAGCACCGTCATGCCGTAGCCGGGTGCCTCGGAGACCTTGACGCTCCGCGGTATGACGGCCCGCAGGACGGCATCGCCGAAGTGCTTGCGGACCTCTTCCGCTACCTGATCCGCCAATTTCGTACGACCGTCGTACATCGTCAGGATCACCGTGGACACGTGCAGTTCGGGATTCAAATGGGACTGCACCAGCTCGATATTGCGGAGCAGCTGACCCACACCTTCGAGGGCGTAGTACTCGCACTGAATCGGAATCAGCACCTCGGTCGCAGCGACGAGTGCGTTGACCGTCAGCAGACCGAGCGAGGGTGGGCAGTCGATGAGGATGAAATCTGCGTCGATTCCTGCGAGCTCCTCGACCGACAACGCCGTCTTGAGGCGCCCTTCGCGAGCGACCATCGACACCAGTTCGATCTCGGCCCCGGCAAGATCGATGGTTGCCGGGATGCAGTACAGGCGCTCGCTGTGTGGGCTCTGCTGCACCGCGTCCTTGGCGCTCACTTCACCGATGAGGACCTCGTAGCTCGACGGCACACCGGAGTGATGCTCGACGCCCAGAGCGGTGCTGGCGTTGCCCTGCGGGTCCAGATCGACCACCAGGACCGTCAGTCCTTGGAGCGCCAGAGCGGCAGCCAGGTTCACAGCGGTGGTGGTCTTGCCGACCCCACCCTTCTGATTGGCGATCGTCAGCATTCGTCGTTTCGCCGGCTTGGGGAGCGATACAGATCCGGGATGCAGAACCTGACTGGCCCGATGGGCGGCGGCACCGATCGGAGTGTCGTTCGGTGAGATCGCGTTGGTGTACTCGAACCCGGAACTCGACTTCACCTCCGAACCGCCTTCGGACGAACTCGTAGTGTTCTGCTTGGATGCTGTTTCACGTGAAACAGCGGGATCGGACCCACCCGACATATGTGCTCCTTAGTGCGGAACTGACTGTGTTCAATACGGTCGATAGGAACGAGCGCGGGATGTGCGGACCCACGATCGATATTCAATGACGACTCAGTCTCCGCGGCTGACGCACCGCTCTGACGACGATGGTGGGAGTGGGCAACAGGCCCACTCCGCACTCCACTACCTCCAGCTTGCCAGCACCCATCCGAGTCAGGGAAGCCCGGTCTCGTTCGATCTCTTCTCCGGCGCTCGATCCCTTCAGAGCCAACATCCGCCCGTTCTCGTGAACGAGAGGAAGTGACCACTTGGCAAGCTTCTCCAACGGTGCCACGGCTCTCGACGTGACGACGTCTGCACCGCCTGCTTCCTTCTTGACCCCCGGTTGTTCGGCGCGGCCGCGAACGACCAACACGTCCAGATCATGCTCGTCGATGAACTCGGCGAGATACACCGTCCGGCGAAGAAGCGGCTCGACGAGCGTCACGCGCAGATCGGGTCGGGCAATCGCCAACGGGATCCCGGGCAACCCCGCACCGCTTCCGATATCCACCACGGTCTCACCTTCGTCGATGAGCTCACCGATCGCGGCACAGTTGAGGATGTGACGCTCCCACAATCGTGGGACCTCACGCGGTCCGATGAGTCCCCGCTCGACACCAGCTGTCGCGAGCGAGTCGTGATATCTCCGCGCCAACTCGAGCCGATCCCCGAAAACCTGCTCCGCGACGGCCATCAGCTGGTTGCTATCCGAGGGTTCTTGTTCCACGTGAAACATCTTCCCGTGCCCAGACTCGGATCGCCAAACGACATCGCTGTAACACCGGCGCGCCGTCTCATTTCTTCCGCCGAACGGCGATGCCGGTGCACCAGAGAGTCCACGACGGATGACCGGTTCGGTCGGCCGGCGACGCGACCGGTCCTCGTACGCAATCAGCCACTCGCGCTCGAATAGACACAGAGTCGGCACCGCCGGGCAACGAGATTCCGACCAACGGGAATCCAACCAACCGACCATCCATCACAAGGGGTCGAGCCGCCACCCAGATCCAACGCGCGCACGATCGGGCACGACCCACAGTCGGTCATATGGTTCGGGGACCCGGCACATGTTTCACGTGAAACCGAACGACGCGATCCTCGACACGGATCGACGCCGGCGGTCCGAACCCGGGGACGACAACGCATCTCTGGGACACCGATTAATCGGCGTCCGTCCGACGCGAACCAGTCGACGGGGGAGCGGTTACCGAAGACGCCGTTACCCTGTCTCGTGCCAGTGTTCTGATCGCCGCTCCACTCGCCATTCACTCGGTGTCGAGCGTCGCTCTGTCGATCGCTTCTGCAACTCTGCATCGGCTACGGGCTCGATTGGACGGCCACCGGTCTGTTGCCGGTCCGCGCACAACTCCGCATCCTCTGTCTCCGAACGGCCCGCCCATGTCGCGTTGGAGCCGGACCGTCCCGGTCAACGTTTCACGTGAAACTTGGCGGACCGGGAAAGTCATGTCGCCCGGCTGCTAAACCGACTCGCCGTAGATCGCTGTCCGCCGGGGAGAACCGAGGTCCTGCGGTCACGAAATCGCAGCCGATTGATCCGATCACCACCCCACGGCGGAACACCGTTTCACGTGAAACCGACGTCCACCGGAGAGCACCAGAAGTCGACACGCGTCCACGGTCGACAGGTGCCGGTCGAAAGGAACCAAGCCGAACAGGAACCAGCCGATGAAGGTGCTGTCGAACCGGGCGGGGGTCGAACCGGGC
>NZ_JABFAU010000015.1:0-13974 GCF_017168335.1 Rhodococcus sp. KRD162
CGGCTACCTCGACGCCGTCATACCCCCCAGCCACACCCGCGGCCAGATCGTCACCGCACTACGCCTCCTCGAACGCAAACAAGTCACCCTCCCACCCAAAAAACACGGAAACATCCCACTATGAGCGATACGAACCACCAGGCACCGGACGACCAGTCACCGGAGGACCAGGCCACAGGTGATGCGGCCGCCACGCCATCACCGGATGTTCGCGTGGTGAAGGGCAATCCCAGCGACGGAGAGCTCGCCGCGCTCGTGGCCGTTCTGAAGGCCGCGCAGGCCGCGTCGGCAGTGGCAGGCGATTCTCGACCGCCGGAGCTGTGGGGATCGCCGCAGTCGCTGCATCGTCGTTTCGCGCCTTACTCTGCGTACTCGTACGCCGCGTCGGGTCGCCACACGCGGTGATCGCCTCGGTTCCGGAGGAGGTGGGCGGTTCGATGCGATTGGTCCTGGCGTCCGCGTCACCGGCTCGTCTGTCGGTGCTTCGCGGAGCCGGGGTCGAACCGATGGTCCGGGTATCGGGCGTCGACGAGGACGCGTTGACCGCGTCGCTGGGGCCGTCTGCGGCCCCGGAGACGGTGGTGACGGAATTGGCCCGAGCCAAAGCGTCGGCGGTGGCCGAGACTTTCGCGGACACGACCAGCGATCTGGTGATCGTCGGGTGTGATTCGATGCTGTCCATCGGCGGCGAGCTACACGGTAAGCCACATTCGGTCGAGGTTGCCCGGCAGCGATGGCAGACGATGGCAGGCGCGAGCGGAGTGCTGTTGACCGGCCACGCCGTGCTCCGGGTGACGGACGGTGTCGTCGTGGCCCAGGCTGCTGCGCACAGTTCCACCGTCGTGCACTTCGCGACGCCGTCGTCGGCGGATCTGGAGGCCTACCTCGGCTCCGGTGAGCCGCTGCTGGTGGCGGGGGCGTTCACACTGGACGGGCTCGGTGGCTGGTTCGTGGACCGTATCGAGGGCGATCCGTCGTCGGTGATCGGTATCGGGCTACCGCTGGTGCGAACCCTGTTGACCCGAGTGGGGACGTCCTTGGCCGAGTTGTGGGGCGCACCCGACTCGTGAGCGGTTCGGCCGCGGAAATACTCGACCCCGGGGCCGACCTACCCCGTCAGGGCAGAAGGTCGATCAGTTCGCGAGCCCATTCGTCGGCCATCGACTTGGGCTTGACGTTGGACGAGCTGTCGTGTCGCGCGTGCGTGCCGATCTGCTTGGCACCGAGTTCGGTGAGCTTCTCGGCGATGATCTCGCCGCCGCGGTTGAAGGTGTCCTCGTAGATCCGGTCCCCCAACCCGAAGACCGCGAACTGAAGTCCGGCGAGGTCGGGTGCGTCCTCGACGAGCGCCTCGAAGAAGGGCTCCGCACCGGTGGGGAGTTCGCCGTCGCCGTAGGTGGAGCAGATGATCACGTGGAAATCGTCCGTGTCGATATCGGACACCTCGTACTCGAGCATGTCACGTACTTCGGCGTCATGATCGCTGAGAACGTCCGCAATCTTGTCCGCGACCTCCTCGGCCGTACCGGTCTCGGACCCGAACAACACGACCACTGCCATGGATCGCTCCCCTTTCTCACACCTGCTCGCACACTCGAACAGTCGGAAAGCATAGCTGTACCGGCGATCCGGTCGAAAATCTGGTTGTGCGCGGGTTTGTGACTCGTCTCGAGGTCACCAGAACTCGGGCGTCAGCCCCCACCTGCCGTATTCCGCCTCGACGAGCCCGCGCAGGTGCTCCTTACTGGGGAATCGGTCCGGATCGAGCCCGGTGACACACAGAGTCGCACGCTCACCCGACTCGTTCCACCACGCGCTGACGCCGCCGCCGGTGCGGCGAAGCAAGGCCACGTCGGTGTTCTGCGTGATCGACCTCATCGCCACGGAGGTCGCGTCCACACCGCCGATGGTGCGCAGAGCCAGGCCCCGCGTGCCGAGGTTCGAGCACAGGCACAGCGGCGCCGATCCGGACGCGGCGAGCTTGGCGACGATGGCGTCGGGAAGCAACTGCATCAGGGGCTTGAGCAGTTCGAACGTCGTGGTGACGCGGCGATCGGCCTGGGCCGAGAATGCCTGCTTGCTCGACGCTCTGATGCCGCCGAGATCGTCACGGTAGGTCGCTCCCGGATCGACGTGAATCGAGACGCCGGATGTCGCGTTGGCACGCCGATCTCCCGAGGTCCTGGTACTGACGGGAAGGGCGACCCGCACTCGGTCTCGAGTGCTGATCCGTCCGCTCCCGGTGAGGATCCCCAGAACTACCGCCACCAGCAGGCTGTTGGAGCTGCCGCCCTTGTTCGCTGCGGCCGCCGACCAGTCCGCGGCCGGACAATCGACGACGACGGTGCTCGGAACCCACGGCCCCTCCGCCGGCGCGATGATCACGCGCGAGTGGTCTGCTTGCGTATCGGCGGCGTCGGGCGTGCTGGGTTCTGCGGCGGAGGCGGGGCTGCGCCGCGCCCGCACCGTGTCCACCGCAGTGGCACCGAGTGCTCGGGCCGCTCCCGAGAGCGCCGCACCGATTCGCCCTACACCGTCCGCGATGTCGGCACCCGACAGCGCCGCCTCGGAGCCGGAGTTGTCGAGTCCGACCCGCCGGAAGTCGTCGGGGACGGCGCGACCGGACAGCGCGGCCGCTGCGGCAGAGGTCAGAGCTCCTCCGTCTCCGACGACGTGGGAGCCCACCAACGACACGATCATGCCGCCCGATTCGACCGCGGTGGCCGACAGCCGCCAGGCCGGCCCGTCGATGGGGTCCAGTCTCACGGCCGCCTCGTTCTCGATCCACGTGTCGACTGCGTCGCGGGCGATCGGTGACCCCACAGCTATCGGATCGGCCGGTGTGCGCGCTGCCGTCCAGCTGTCTCGCGCTCCGGGAACCCGTGTGCGCCTCACCGAGCGATCGATGGGGCCGGTGGCCAGCAGGCCCCACATCGATTGCAGTGCGTCGAGTGCCACGGGTCGATCGAATCGCCAGACGATCTGATTCACGACGGGTACCCCGAGAACGCATTCCATGCGCAGAAAAAGGTCGTCGTCGTAGGTCAGTCTTTCCACCACGCGAGACTATCGCTGCACGAGCACTCGTGCAGGTATGCGGCAAATGTGTTTCCCACCATATGATTTGCGCAGCGAGCTGTGTAGTCCGGTACTGATACATTGTGTCCGATCCGAAGCCGACGCGACCGCGAAGGACCGAATGAAGTTCGTGATGCCCTTCAACGGGAGCCGCGGTGACGTGGCCCCCGGTATCGCACTCGGCGTGGAGTTGGCGCACCGTGGGCACGACGTGGTGTTCGGTGCGCCTCCCAATCTGGTGGACTTCGCTCGCGCGAAAACTGCTGTGTACGAACGAGTCGAGGTGGTCTCGTTCGGGCCGGACACCCACAGCCTGCTCGAGTCCGAGCTGATTCGGGTCCGAATCAAGTCACGAAACCCACGGACCAGAATGACGGCCCTTGCGGAACTGGCCACCCATGGCTGGGATCAGATGGCAGCCGAGCTCGAGCAGATGACAGTGGACTGCGACGCGCTCGTCACCGGTTCACTGGGCCAGGAGATGGCGTTCAACATGGCCGAGTCGGTGGGCAGCGCCTTTCTGGCGCTGCACTACTGCCCGCTCCGAAAGAACGACGTCGTACCCGTCAGCCCCGGATTCACCCTGCCGGGTGCACTCAATCGATCGATGTGGGCGTTGGCGGAGAACCTCCGTTTCAAGTCGATGAAAGCTCGTGAGAACGAGCAGCGGGCAGCGTTGGGATTGGCACCGACCGGCGATTCGCTGCCCGTTCGGTGCGCACGCTACGGCGGCGTCGAGATCCAGGCCTACGAGTCGACACTCTTTCCCGGGCTCGCAGAGCAGTGGGGACCGCTGCGGCCGTTCGTGGGGTTTCTCGGCCTGAACAGCGGTCACCTCGACACCGATCCTGCCGTGGATCGGTGGCTGCGATCAGGCTCTGCGCCGGTATATTTCGGGTTCGGCAGCATGCCGGTACCAGATCCCGCGGCGCTGCTGCGAATGATCCACTCTGTCACCGAGAGGCTGGGAGTCCGGGCGTTGGTCTGCGCCGGCTGGAGCGATCTCGTCAGTGCCGAATCCATTGCTGCCCAGCAGAATCCAAACGTGATGGTCGTGGACTCCGTCGATCATGCCAGCGTGTTCCCGCGATGCATGGCCGCGGTTCACCACGGTGGCGCGGGCACGACCGCCGCCAGTGCACGGGCCGGGCTACCGACTCTCGTATGCTGGTTCAGCGCCGATCAGCCGTTCTGGGGAGCTGCGCTGCGTCGGATCGGAGCCGGATCGAGCACGAAGTTCTCGAAGTTGTCCGAACCCGTTCTGCTACAAGGAATCACCGACATCATCACCGACGACGCCAGGCGTGCGGCACGGCAACTCGCGCACAGTGTTGCACCGCCGGGGGTAGCCGTTGCCGCAGCGGCCGATCTCGCGGAGTCTGCCGCTCGCGGCCGCTGACGGCAGTCACCAGAAGTGTGCAGTCATGCCCCAGCGGCCCAGCGCCTCGGCGAGGTGATCGCGCAGCGTTCGGTCGTCGGGAAATCGATCAGGATCCATGGCATGGGCAGTGACGGTCACCGTGCTGCCCGCCTCGCACGCCCAGGCGGTGAGACCACCGTCCAACGATCGGGCGAACTCCGCATCGGCACCGAAGAAACTCGCTCTGCCCGAGACTGCGCGAGCCCGGACGCCGGCCACCGTGGTGAAATCCTCGGGCAGCACACCCATATTGGAGGCCAGCCCCTCGGCACCGTCGCGGGGCTGCGGAATGCGTGCGACGACCGCGTCCGGAAGCATCTGGACCAGGGCCTGCGATATTCCGGCGGGAGCTCGACCGGTCGCCTGCCTCTCGGTGAAGGCGGTGAATGCCGCCTTGCTGATCTGCCGGATCGGTGTCAGGTCGAGGTCGGCAGCGTCGGTGACAGGGACCTCGATCTTGACGATCTTGGTTGCATTGGAGCGAGTGTCGGCAGCAGTGCGATCACTGACCGGCAGTGACCATTGCACCGTGTCTCCGATCGAAGCACGACCGGCACACCCCGAAGCAGCAGTCAACACCGCGATGAACAACGAGTTCGATGTACCGCCCCAGCGGTCGGACGCGGCTCTCCATGCGGCTGCGTCCACCTCGGCAACCGCATAGGGTGCTGCCCATTCCCGCTCGCCGGCCGGACCGGTCGCAATGTCCGAACGGTTCGGGCTCGAACGCGGGGTGGGCATCGGTGCATCGGATCGGGTACGGACGGGCAGAGCCGATACCGCGGAATCCACCAGCCAACCCGCGGCGGATCGCAGTTGACCGAAAGCGTCCATCAAGTCCGAGCCGAGTGCCGCGAGACCGTGCTCGGCCGGGGTCAGGCACGGTTGATCGGACGAGGAGTTGGCAGATCGGAATGCGGCGACCAGAGCGCCACCGTCGGCCACCATGTGCGAAGCGGCCAACGACAGGACCGTTCCGCCGTCGATCACCGGTGTAGCGGACAGCCGCCAGCCGAGACCTGTTTCGGGATCGATGTCCGTATCGAGCCGGCCCTGCGCCCACGCCCGTACTTCCGAGGGATCGATGGCCTGCGCGCGAACATCGAGGGGGTGAGAGACCGGCGAGGCCACCCAACGTTCACGCGCCGTCGGCACGGACGGTGCCACGACTCGGCGCGCAAGCAGACCGTCGGACAGGTTGTCACGCAGTGTTTCCAGATCTTTTCGCTGGATTGCTCGGTCGAACCACCAAAGAAACTGGTTGTAGACCGGATATCCGATGCCATGATGCATTCGCAAGAATAGGTGATCGGCAAATCCAATTCGAGTCACGGGCCGAACCTACTACATCACCGAAGAAGGGGTCGCAGTGCGAATTCATCGGCTCTCACCTATTCGCATTCGGCAATATGTAGATGTGCGATCTTCCGATTGTGTCCTGCGCCACGTCTCGTCCGTCGAGTGACGAGCGTCGTGATGCCACCTTCCGCCCCCGCCTCGACACCCTGACCTTGTGATCTACTACGGCGGAAGCGCACCCTGATCGTGACCTCGCCCCAGGATCTCGCACTCGACCGCATCGCTGTGAGCAGCAGAGGCGAATCGGTCAAGGCGTTCGATAGTGAGAAGAATTACTTCTGAGCGTCGCGAAATAGATTCACTTTCCCTTTATCGTGAGAGCTGCACCGACTTCGAGTCGACGGCCATGACGTTGTTCTTTCAATGCAGAAAGCAGCAGCTCCGCACTTATCAGTAATCGACGGGTCCAAATGCGCGAGCACGACTCGTCGCTTTACATATACAGCACCACCGTAATGAACATTTTTCCGAGTAACGACCTGACATCAACACAGCTGGCCGAGCCCGGATACGGAACGAGGACTCCCCATGGAATACACCGAATTGGCCGACTACCCACTTCCCGCTGGACGCCTGACCGAGTGGGTCCCCCGCGTCGATGACGACCGGTGGGTACCGGATCCTCGCGGACTGTCGTTCACCCACCAGGATCATTGTGAGCGCAGCGCACCGGGCTCGTGGATCGGGACGGTGTTCGAGATTCATCGCCGCTACGACGTCGAAGCCGTGCGAGCAACCATCATCGCCTACATGGGACGCCACGAAGCCTTCCGAACCAAGGTGCGACGTGACGAGGAATCCGGTTCCTGGCTGCGGTACACCGCGCCGACCGATGCGGTTCACGTGCTCGATCGCGCACACACCGAACCCCGCACCGAGACACAGGTGTTCAAGCATCTGCATTCGTGGTTCGGCGAGACCGTGTCCCCGACGGCGTGGCCGCATTTCATTCTCGCGACGGTCGAACCGGACGACGCCTTCCGCGCCCTCTCCGACGGACCGGGTGAGTCGTTTCTACTCGCGTTCGCTGCCGATCACTCCGTCATGGATGCCTACAGCCAGATCTACGCCATCAACGAGATCGACCGGCTGTACGCGCAGGCACTGGAGGGCGTCGACCCGGAACTGCCCGAGGTCGGCAGCTACGTCGACTTCAGTCAGTCCGAGCGCGCACTGGGCGACACGCTCGACAGCAACCACAGTGCCGTCCGCACCTGGCAGGACTTCCTGGCCGTGGAAAACGGTCGGTTCCCGGGCTTTCCACTTCCGGTGGCAGTGGACCGGCCCGCGACCGACGCTCCGGCTGCCCAGAGCAGCATCTCGTCCTGGCTGTTGACCTCCGATCAGTCGGACGCCTTCAACTCGGCGTGCCGCGCCGCGGGCTACAACATGCAGGCCGGCATTCTCGCTGCCTTGGCTCTGACGAACACGCGCCTGTCCGGCCGCACGTCGTTGCGCACCGTGATGCCGATGCACACCCGAGACGAGCAGAAGTGGGCCGCCTCGGTCGGTTGGTACGTCGGAATCCTGCCGATGGAGATTCAGCTCGGCGATGCGCGCACCTTCGGCGAGGCGCTCGAGTCGGCGGCAGCTGCAGGCACGGCGAACAAGGGGTTGGCACGGATGCCGTACTCCAAGATCGCCCAGATCCTGGAATCGACCGAGATACCTCGTTTCGTCGTCTCGTATATCGACTTGCGCTTCCTTCCCGACGCCGCGCAGTGGCAGGCCCGCAAGGGGCGCGCGCTGCGGAGCAACTGCCACGCAGACGACGAGGTCTACTTCTGGGTCAACCGGACGCTGGAGGGGCTCAACATCTCCGCGCGGTTCCCCAGCTCGGACGTCGCATCGACCAACGTTCACCGCTTCATCACCGAGTTCGTCTCGGTGTTGACCGCGGTGATCGACTCCGACACCGCTGCCGATACCGTGCTCACGTCGCTCTCGCAGTCGGTGGCCGTCGCCGCAGAGTGAGGCGTCCGAACAGACCGCGGCACGTATCGGAAAGGATGAAGCGACGATGATCATCACGGCTATGGGCAGTTGGAATCCCGCTCCGGGCACGCTGCTCGAGTGGCATCCGACCGACGCCGCTCGTGTGAGTGCCGCAGCGGCACCCGTCGATTCGACTCCGCCCTCGTTCCTTCAGGAGGATCATCTGAAGGCAGCGTGGGCTGCGCGGCAACGCGGCGAGGTCCACCACGCCTACACCGGTGTGGCGACGGAGATCGACGGCGATGTGGACACCGACGCGATGAGCCGCGCTCTCGCCGCGTACGTCCTGCGCCACGAGGTGCTGCGGTGCTGGTTCGAGGTGGAGGGCAATTCGGTCATCAGGCATGTGGTGGCGCCGGAGGTTCCGGCATTCGAGGTTCTGGACGCCGGCGAGTCCACCGACGACGACGAGTTCCAGCGCTACGTGCGCCATCGGTTTTCCGTCGAGGCAACCGCGGACGTCTGGCCCGGATTCGTCGTCGGGGTCGTGGCCAGGCCCGGCAGCTTCACGTTGTACTACGGCGCGGATCACGCGTTCACCGACGGCGGTTCACAGGCCTTGGTCATCAGCGAACTCGCAGATCTGTACTCGAACGAGATCGGCGAGCAGGCACCGACCCCCGCATCAGCAGGCAGCCATCTCACCTACGCCGCCGAGGAGCGCGCGCGGGCATCGACATTCGGTCCCGACTCTGCCGAAATAGCCGCCTGGCGGGACATTTTCGTTCGTCATGAGGGCCGTATGCCTCGGTTCCCACTCGACCTCGGCCTCTCGGACGGCGAGCGCGCCCCGGTGCGGATCGTCGAGCGCCACCTGCTGGACAAGGACGCCACTGCAGCGTTGGATGCCGCGTGCAAGGCCGCCGGTGCCCGGATGAGCAGCGGGATATTCGCCGCGGTCGGGATCACCGATTTCGAGCTGGCAGGCAACGAAGACTATTTCGGTATCACCGTCCTGAGCACCCGCCATCACGGCGACTTCGCGCAGTCTCAGGGATGGTTCGTCAACTTCGCGCCGGTCGCGTTCGAGGTGGCCGGAAGCGAGACGTTCTCCGATATCGCACCGCGTGCTCACCGGGGTTTCGAGCACGCGAAACAGATCGCCGAAGCTCCCGTGCACGCCGTATTGGGCGCCCTGGCAGCAGACGGCACGCTGGGTAGCGAGCTGGCTGTCAGCCCCAACATGCTCTCCTACATCGATTTTCGGTGGTTCCCCGGCGTCGGCCGCGATGCCGACACGCGAGCCAAGCATTTCACCGGAGAGGGTTCGACTTCGAATGCATCGATGTGGATAAACCGCGACGGTGAGCAGCTGTACCTGGTGGCCCAGACCCCCGACACCGCCGTCGCCGCCGAGTCGGTGCAGCGGTACCACGCTCATCTGGCCCATGTGCTCGACACCATCGCACGCGAGGGTGATTACACGCTCTCGCGCGACCACCTCGTTCAGGAGCCGGCCGGTGCAGGTCACCTCGATCACTGAGTACGCTCCTCGCCCGGGTGCCCTCGTCGAATTCTCGGCAGCCGTCCTCGGTGCTCCGGAGCCGTCGCCGATTCCGCCGTCGTTCAACCAGAGCTTCCACCTGGGCGACCTCGCTGATGTCGACCGCGTCTGGATCGCCGCGGCCTTCGACGTGCCCGGCAATCTCGATGCCGACGCACTCGGGTGGGCATTCGCGCAGTTGATCGATCGCCACGACACGCTGCGCAGCTCGTTCGTTCCGACGCCGACCGGGATCGAACGGATGCTGTACCGGCCGGGCGCGATCGAGATCACCCCAGCGGCCGAATCGACTGTTTCCTCGACGGCAAAGCTTCGAGACGACATCCGAACAAGGCTCGAAAAAGCATGCGCTGCAGCGCGTTTCCCGTCCTACAGTTGCTTCGGAATCGACCGACGAGACTCCTCGACGGTACTGTGCGCCTTCGACCACGCCAATGTCGATGCCATGTCCATCGCAGTGGTGATCGACGAAATGCACACGCTGTACGACGCGTATCGCCGCTGCGCCGAGGAGCCGAACCCCGATCTACCTCCGGTCGGCGGCTTCGTCGAGTACTGCCGCAACGAGGCCACCGAGCCCCTGGTCGCGCCCACCGACGAACGCATGGTGCGCTGGTCGGACTTTCTCACCGAATGCGGCGGCACGACGCCGAGGTTCCCGTTCGATCTCGGGATCGTCGACGGCGGCACCGCCAGTCAGGCAACGACGATCGATCGCCTGCTCGACGCCACGCAGACCATCGAATTCGAGCAACTGTGCGCCCGCTCGGGAGCCGGAATGTTCTCAGGTGTCGTCGCGGCCATCGGGCAGGCCTGTGCCGGTATCGGCGGGCCCGAGCACGTTTCCTTCCTGTTCCCGCTGCATACCCGACACCGGGCCCAGTTCGCCCGTGCTCTGGGCTGGTTCACCACCAACGCACCGATCACCGTGCACGTCGAGAACGACCTCCACGACACGATTACTGCTGCCCACAACGCATTTCGCGCAGCTCTGCCACTGAGCACGGTTCCGATTCCGCAAGTGCTGGCCAATCTCGGAGACTCGTTCACCCTCTCGCGGCAGGACGTGTTCATGGTCTCGTACATCGACTACACCAGAATCGACGGCCACGAACACTTCGAGGAGTCGAACGCACACCACATCAGCAACGCCACGGTGTCCGACGACGCACAGTTCTGGATCTCGCGCACCACCTCCGGCTTGGCAATTCGGGCGCGGTTCCCCGATACCGCGGTGGCACGCTCGGTGATGATCTCGTTCATCGACGAACTCGTCGCCGTGATGCGCGCATCCATCGCTCAGGCCGGCGTCGCAGCGCTGGCACCACTGGGAACGTAGATCCCCGGGCTCCACACACACTGTTCGACGGCAGTACCGCATAGGATCGACGGTGCAGACCGTTCACCCCCGAGCGGGCCGCCAGCCGAATATCTTCCGTAGGAGCCGATACGTGCCTGTACCAACCGATTCCAACGCAACGTTCGCAGACTATGCGCATCCGGATCGACTCGTATCGACCGAATGGCTGTCCGCCCATCTCGGCACCCCGGGGCTGCGCGTCGTCGAGTCCGACGAGGACGTGTTGCTCTACGACGTCGGCCACATCCCCGGCGCAGTCAAGATCGACTGGCATCTCGACCTCAACGACCCGGTCACCCGCGACTACATCGACGGCGAGCAGTTTTCGAAACTGATGAGCCGCAAGGGGATTTCGAGAGAAGACACCATCGTCGTCTACGGCGACAAGAGCAATTGGTGGGCTGCGTACGCACTGTGGGTGTTCACACTGTTCGGACATCGAGACGTGCGCCTGCTCGACGGCGGCCGCGATGCCTGGTTGTCCGAGAACCGAGACACCACGCTCGATGTGCCCGAGTTCCCGGAAACGGACTACCCGGTGATCGAACGTGACGACGCCCCCATTCGCGCCTTCGCCTCCGACGTACTCGGCTCACTCGGCACAGTCCCCCTGATCGACGTTCGCTCCCCCGCCGAGTACACCGGCGAGCGCACCCATATGCCGGACTACCCGGAGGAAGGTGCGCTGCGCGGCGGACATATCCCCACCGCAGTGAGCATCCCCTGGGCCAAGGCTGCCGCGCCGGACGGCCGGTTCCGCTCGCGCGAGGAACTGAACGAGATCTACTCCGACACCTCCCCGACCGACGACGTCATCGCCTACTGCCGCATCGGTGAGCGGTCCAGCCACACCTGGTTCGTGTTGACGCATCTGCTGGGCTACGAATCGGTGCGCAATTACGACGGTTCGTGGACCGAGTGGGGAAACGCAGTTCGAGTTCCGATCGCCAAGGGCGAGGAGCCCGGATCGGCTCCGGCCGCTCGATGAGCACGCTCCCGGATTCGCTGGCCGAGATCGTCGAGGACTTCGCCGCGGTGGAGGGGCAGGACAAGCTGCAGCTGCTGCTCGAGTTCAGTCGAGAACTGCCCCCGCTGCCCGAACATCTGGCCCAGGACGCAATGGAGCCGGTACCGGAGTGCCAGTCGCCGCTGTTCCTGTCGGTGGACGCGAGTGATCCGGCGCGCATCCAACTGTTCTTCAGCGCGCCGCCGGAAGCCCCCACCACTCGCGGGTTCGCCTCGATTCTGGCCCAGGGACTCGACGGTCTCAGTGCCCAGGAGATTCTGGATGTACCGGACGACTTCTACTCGGCGCTGGGGCTGAGCGACGCGGTGAGCCCGTTGCGACTGCGCGGGATGTCGGCGATGTTGGCGCGTATCAAAAGCCACCTTCGCTGACGGCAGGGGCCACACCGTCGTCTTGATCGATACATCGGGTGATCGGTAGACTGCGCGTCGAGCATCGATGCTCTACTCACTCTCACCCCCGATGTGGTCGAACGAAGGCTGGTTGCTGCCGATATGGAGTTCACGGAGCTGGCGGACTACGCGGTTCCCGCGGGCACGCTCACCGAGTGGATACCCAGCGTCGGCCCCCATGCCCGCACGCCCGAGGCCGCAGGATGGCAGCCCGACACTCGCCCCACGTCCTACGTCCACGAGGCTCACCTTCGTACGAGTCTCGGCAGCCCTCGGCGCGGCCGCGAATCGTGGCTCGGTGCCGCCTTCGAGGTTGCGGGTCCCCTGAACAAACCCGCATTTCGGAACGCCGTCCTGAAGTGGATAGACCGGCACGAGGCGATGCGGTCGAGCGCGTCGATCGACGAGGCGTCCGGCGAGATGTCCCGGGTGACCGCCGCGCCGGGTGCCATCGACATCTGGCAGGTCGAGCAGGAACGGTGCGCGGAGTCGAGTGAGGTGTTCGAGCACCTGCAGTACCTGTTCGACGAGTTCACCTCGCCGTTGATCTGGCCGGCATACGCCTTCGTCACTCTCGAGCCGCTGGACCAGACGCGCCCGATCACCGTGTTCTTCGCAGCGGACCATTCGATCATCGACGGCCTGTCGACGGTACTGGTGGCGCACGAGATCGTCGCGCTGTACGGGGAGGAACTCGGCGGCCCGCCTGCCGCCCTGTTCGAGGCCGGTAGTTATCTCGATTTCGGGTCCTCCGAACGGGAGCGAAACGCGGAGTTGGAGCATTCGGACGACGCGGCCCGAATCTGGCGCGACTTCCTCGTCGACGGCGACGGTCAGCTACCGGCATTTCCACTCGATATCGGCGAGCCGAGTCCGGACGAGGTGCCGCAGAGCGGGCTGTCCGCATGGGTGCTCGATCCCGACCAGGCCGATTCGTTCTCCATCGCCTGCCGCAAGACCGGGCACAGCCTGTTCGCCGGGCTGCTCGCGGTACTGGCCATCACGGGGGCCGATCTGGGCGGCGGCACGCGCTTTCGAACGGTGACACCGGTCCACACACGTGACGAACCGCAATGGGCGTCGGCGCTGGGTTGGTTCGTCGGACTGTGCCCCATCTCCTTCGACATCGCCGACGCCGACTCGTTCGGCGCTGTGATCGCAGCCGCCTCGGCCGAGGTGAAGAAGACCAAACCGATCGCCCGAGTTCCTCTCGATCGGGTCTTCACCACTCTCGGCTACTCGGCCCGCCCACGGTTCGTCGTGTCGTTCATGGACGTGAGGTTCGCACCTGCCGCTGAGCACTGGCCGGATTGGAACGCTCGTGCGCTGCGCAGCAAGCAGTATCAACACGATGTCTACGTGTGGATCAACCGAACCCCGCAGGGAATCAACATTGCGGCGCGCTTCCCCAACACCGAGCAGGCCACGGCACGGGTTCACGAGTACCTCGGTGCGTTCCGGAAGCTGTTGACCGATGTAGCGGAGACCGGTTCCACGTCGGTACCTGTCGCTGATCTCGGACAGGCCCCGCACGGCCACACCGACACCGGTCGACTCGCTACCAATCAGTAGTCCGCCTCGGTGCGCCTTCGCTGTGTGGACCGAGTGCAGCGCTGATAGCGCCGGTGCTTAGACTCCCACGTGACGTTCGTAGGCGATGCATGCGAGAAACACATCCGTAGGAGGCTCAGTGGCCAGCCATGCCAGTGCTCAGATCACCAAGGTTCTTGTTGCCAATCGTGGTGAGATCGCGGTTCGGGTGATCCGGGCGGCTGCTGATGCGGGGTTGGTGAGTGTGGCTGTGTATGCCGAGCCGGATGCGGATGCTCCGTTCGTGCG
>NZ_JABFAU010000015.1:14074-169894 GCF_017168335.1 Rhodococcus sp. KRD162
ATCGCCGTCCTCGAAGCGATGAAAATGGAAAACCCCGTCAACGCCCACAAAGCAGGCACCATCACCGGCCTGACCGTCACCGCAGGCGACGCCATCACCCAAGGCACCGTCCTCACCGAAATCAAGTGACGACACGTCCGTGACTCGAAGCGGAATTCGGCACTGATTCGAAACTCGGGTCGCGCTACCCTGTAGCCATGTCGGAGCCTCCAGAAATTCGTATCGGCACAGTCGACCGGGAAAAAGCACTCGAGGCGTTGAGCCAGCACTTCAGCGAGGGCCGTCTGACGGTTCCCGAGTTCGACGAGCGCAGTGCCAGCATCGCTTCCGCCATGACGCGTGGGGAGCTCGACAAGGTCTTCGTCGATCTCCCCGCGGCCGCGGACACGTCCCGCAAGCCCGTTCAGCTCGGGAAGTCGGAAGTTTCGGCCGACACCGGCGGCGGCGGTGTCGACTGGGCCGCAGTGGTGATGCCACTGGTCATCTTCGGTTCCTTGGCGTTGTTCTTCCTCACCGATTTCGACCAGAAATGGCTGTTCTTCCTTCTCATTCCGCTTGCCGGCGCGCTCTTGTCCGCCGGCGGGCAATCCACGAAGAAGAAGAAAAAGAAGAAGGATCGTTGAAGGCTCTCCTGTTCGACGTGTTCGGCACCGTCGTCGACTGGCGCACCAGCGTCGCCCGCGAGGTGCGATCCATGTGTGGTCCGGATGTCGACAGTGTTGCCTTCGCCGACCGCTGGCGCAGCCTGTACCAACCGGCGATGGAAGAGGTGCGCTCCGGCCGCCGGCCCTTCACCCGGCTCGACGTACTGCATCTGGAATCTCTCCGACTCGTGCTCTCGGAGTTCGGCGTTCGGTTGAACGAGAACGACGTGGATGTGTTGAATCGGTCGTGGCACCGACTGGACCCCTGGCCGGATTCGATTCCCGGACTCTCCCGGCTGCGCACCGAGTTCATCATCGCCCCGCTCTCCAACGGCAATATCTCGCTGCTGCTCGACATGGCGAAGAACGCCGGACTGCCGTGGGACGCAATCCTCGGAGCAGAACCAGTCCAGGCCTACAAGCCCATGCCCGACGCGTATCTCCGCACCGCAGATCTTCTGGATCTCGAGCCGAGCGAGTGCATGATGGTGGCCGCGCACAACAGTGACCTCGCGGCGGCCGCGGGCTGCGGCTTCGCAACGGCATTCGTCGCCCGTCCCCTCGAGCACGGTCCCAGTCAGACCACCGACCTCACCGCCGAAGCCGAGTGGACACACAGCGTCGACTCGATCGATTCTCTCGCAACACGATTGGGCTGCTGACAACCATTACCGCGTCAGCGGAATCAGCTCGTGCGCAATCCATACGTCCACGTCCCGGTGCGAACGGAAGCGAACAATCGTCAGCTCCGGGCGGCGCACACTCAGTCGCTGCACTCGCTCGGTCGTCGACCGGTAGGTGTTCCATGCCCACCGAACGACGTGCTCGCGGTCGAAGAAGATGCGGTGCAGGGAGGGTTCGATGTTGCCGTTCCACAGCTCGCGCCTACCGAGCCTTCGCCGTAGCGTCCGAATCATCACCTGCCGCATGACTGTTCGGCGCGGTAGGTCGAGCCACAGAAACAACGGGGCAACGGTGCGTCCGGTCCGAGGATCACTACCGTCTCGTTCGTGTGCGCGCCATCAGATAGGCCTGCGGTGTCGGCTCGTATCCCACCGGAGCCCGGTGCACTCGAACCTCGATCTCGAAGCCGGCGTCGACCAGCATCTTTTCGATATCGTCCGGGTCCAGTCGGTAGGCGTCGTACGAGACCGAGTGTCCGTAAACATGTTCGAGCCGCACTCGCTCGTCGCCGGATTGAAATGCCAGCAGCAGCAGACCATCTGCTTCCAACGCTCGGTTCAGTTCGGCGAATACCGCTGGCAGCCGCTCGGGCGGCGTGTGGATGATCGAATACCAGGCCACGATGCCGGCGAGGGCTCCGTCCCCGGCGTCCAGTGCCTCCATCGATCCGACATCGAATCTCAGGTGTGGGTATTCACGCCGCGCAACCTCGATCATGTTGGGCGACAAGTCCATCCCCGCTACGTCGAGGCCGAGTCGGTGCAGATGCTCGGTGACGCGGCCGGTTCCACAGCCGACCTCGAGAACCTCACCTACTGGAACTCTTTGTGCGAACGTCGCCAACAGACCGTGCTCGAGGTGCTTACCGTCGAGTTCGTCGCGAACGAGGTCGGCATAGCTTTCGGCAACGGTGTCGTAGGCCGTCCTCGTCATCGAAACATGCTGTTGTTCGGCCACAGTGGCTACGGTACCGGCTCACCCGGCGTCGGCAGGTACGAGTGCGTCAGCATCTCGAAGAAGTGCCCGGTCGGGTCGCGGAAATACACTCCGCGGCCCCCGTGGTCGGTGTTGACCTTACCGGGTTCGGTCATCCGAGGGTCGGCCCAGTGTTCGACGCCAAGGTCTTCCAGCCTGGTGTAAGCCGCGTCGAACAGATCGTCGCTGACCCGAAACGCATAGTGCTGAACTTGAATATCGTCGAAGGGCGGCTCGGCGAATTGAACGAGAGTTCCATCGGTGAGTTGCACGTTGACGAACGGCCCCCAAGATGGCGCTTCCGGCAGAGCGAACAGCTCGCGAAAGAACGCCGCAGAATCGGAACTGTTCTTCGCAACAACGATGGTGTGATCGAACGAAATGGACACTCGCTGCCTCCTGGGCAGTACGACGCCTCCATGCCTGACGCAGTCCGTCATCGACACGCGACGCTGCCAATGATGCTCGCACGGACCCCGAATACGAGTCAACCGGTGAATTCATCACCGTAATTCGGTCTTCTCCTATGACAACATCGCCTCGGAAAGGAACCCAGCGTGGTAGGAGCACTTCTGTTCGTTCATGGTGCCGGCGGATTCGTCGACGACGCGGAGCTGGCGCACGGGTTGGCCGACGCTCTCGGTCTCGACCTTCGGATGCCCGAGCTATCCGACACCGCAATGGGTTTCGAGGACTGGGCCGAACCGGTTCGCCGACACCTGGACCAGCTCGGACCTGAGGATTCGGTGATTGCGCATTCCTTCGGCGCGTCGATCCTCGTCAGGGTCTTGGCAGAACGTCACAGGCCGTGGCCCGTGCGGGCCACTCTGCTGGCGATGCCGGACTGGACTCCGCGAGGGTGGGACGTCGCCGACTACGCGTTCACCGGGCCCGAGCCCGAAACAGATCTGGCGCTCCTGCACTGCGGGGACGACGACGTGGTTCCCGTTTCTCACCTGGCGTCGAACTCGACGGTTCTGCCGTCGGCGAGAGTGATCGAATTCCCGACCGGTGGACATCAGTTCGACGGCATGATCGACGCAATCGCGGCGGCCTGGACATAGCACCCCGTCGTGCGCCTTTTGCGTACCTGGAGGTACGCAAAAGGCGCACGACGGGGGCGACTCGGTTCGCCAGGAGTTCGACCCGTTGTGAAAATGGGACCGTTCCCTGATCCTCCGACCTGCTCCCACGCTGGTGATGTTGAGCGGGACACCCTTTTCTCGTCTGTCGCGAGGAGGGCCAGAACCAGGTCGTTCTGTCCGCCGGAGACGGTATAACGGACCGGGTAGCGAACTGTTCGATCGAGGAACAAGGAGATCGACATGCTGGACCGGCAGCTCTTCGATGACGGTGTCGAGATCGGTGGGCACGGCGCGGTTGCCATCGAAGATGGCAAGCCCTACTTCATGGGTGCGGGCTTCGAGCCGCCAGATGGACTGTCAGACAAGGCTGTACAGTTGACAGGTTCGGTTGCGGAGACGCTGGCGACACAGGTGAATCCCGTACGCCCTTGGGTGGCGATTCGTGGTCGCTGGCGTGGCCGTGGAATCGAATTGACTGATGCGGAGATCCTCGACCGGTCGCCGGTGCCGGGCGAGTCTGTTGATCGCCCGGCCGTACCCTGCGATGCCCCTTCCGGTGGATGGGTCGGCCATCCGAATCCGCGCAAGGAGTGGACGGACGAGGAGAAAGAGCTGCGCAGTTCTGGCGTTGTCGTTTCGCGGACCTCCGTCGAGATAGAAGACGGCAGTTACGTTTTCGTGTTTCTGGTATCCGATCGTGCCGCCGCAACGGCAGTACTCCACCAGCTCTACGACGCGAACTCCATATGCGTCACACTGGCACGATGGACTGCGGATACGCAGCGGGAAACGATGCGTGCTCTGATCGACCCCAGTTCCCCGTGGTCGGACATCTTGTTCGGATTCGGTCAGTCTCCCGACGCCGAGGGGCAGAATCATATTGTCGCGGAACCGCTGGCGGTGACCGGCGAGCTCGAGCGTTGGCTACGAGACCAGCCGGATGGCCTTGTCGAACTACACCCCGCGTTGTGGAAACTCGTTCAGTCGATCGACAGGTTGTAGGAGCTGGGCAGGCCGGTTGATGACGAACCAGTTCGCGGCGAGCGTCAGAGGTACGACGAATTGCGCAGCGGGGATTCAGCGAGCCGCAATCAACTCGGGCAGAAAGAACGTGGACGAAGTCGACGATCAGTGTGAAGAAGCGTATCGAAACGCTCGGATGGCGGCGAATAGCTTCTTCACTTTGCCGGGCACTGTGACTTTTCCGAAAGCGGAGCTGTCGACGCTGCCCGCAAGATGCGTCTGTAACTTGCGGAAGCTGTCGACTTGCCGACTGAGGGCGTCTATGTCGACGACATCGTCGTTCGTTTCGGCGAGTAGATACTGCGGCATAGTGATAAGGGAGACAGCGGGTATGTGGTGCTGCAACAGGGGTTCGCCTTCTCCGAACTGCACGATCGGCCCGGGCTTGACGGGGTGTCCTTTCCCGACTTCGACGCCACTCCAGGTGCTACGCACGAGTTCGGCGAGTTCAGCGGTCGTTGCGTAGAGCAGCTCCGGTTCCAAGGTGCCGCTTGGTCCGTAGTGACCGGAAGTCGAGTCGACACTGTAATGCTTCGCTCCGAGGTGCTCGATCGCGAGGCCAGCAACGGCATGAAGTCCGCCGCCCGTCGGTGACCACAGTTCGGGGTGCTTGTCGAGCCAGGCGGTCGTGGCTTGTCCGTGCTTGGTGACGGCAGGAATGCGCAGGTGACCGGCGGTGTAGACGAACACAATCGTCCGGTTGTGCGGGACGGTCACTGCCTCGTGTGCAAGCGCCAGGAGAGCGAGATGACCGTTTTCTTCGACTGCGTTCCCGCCGTCGCTGTGAGTGACGACCAGAACTGCTTCCTTCGCCTGCGGTCCCGTGCCGGGCGAGACGGCCCACAGCGTGTCCATCGAGGCTCCGGGTGTCCGGTCAGCAGCGAGTGTCAGTGTGGCTTCTTCCCCCGCTTCGGCAGCACGAACGAGGGCGTCCGCTTCGGACTCGGGTGCCCACACCGCTGGAATCCCCTGGTAGTCACGGGTGAACGGGAGGTACTGGGCATGCGCGGCGCTATCGGGGAGGTCGCGCCAGATGGCGACAACGCCGAGGACCCCCGCTTTGCGTGCTCTCGCCAAGTCGGTTCCAGCGAGTTCCGACCCGACGACGGGATTCGAGAGCGTGTGAAACGGCAATTCCCCGCCCCACGTGTCGAAGAGCAGATGAGCCGGAACGTCGATGTTGCGGGCCTCGATCACGGCGATCTTGCCGGACGCCGATTTCCAGTTCTTCAATCGTCCGCGCAGCATGATCAGTGGCCCGGTAACCCCCGCTGCCGGTGTTTTGCCAGAATATGACCACGCCGAACTCAGAACGATGCTGCGCCCCTTGACGGTAAGGCCTATCTGGTCGGGGGTGGCATCCCACCGCTCGAACGAGTGCGAGTCCCGATTCACATCGAGACCCAGGTCGGTCAGGTCAAGTGCGACCTCCTCGATGAGCGCACGGTGGGCATCGTTGCCCGAGCTACGCGGGCCCAGTTCCTGCAGCCGGCGAATTTTTGCAGCGTAATCGTTCATAGTTTCCTCCGTTGCGATAAAGACGCGATGGACTGTGACGAGCGATGCCCGAGCCCTAGGACGTCGTGCTCGAGGGCAGGTGAACTCTGCGAGTACATCCCACGCGGCCAACGCGGAATTGGACAAGGACTGTTTCTCGCCCTAGCTGCCGAATGCGAAAACCACACAATCGAGATCATACGCAAACCTCACGAACGGGCAACTCCGACTGCGGCATTGGTCACGGCATCGAGTCCGCCCAAACCTCTGCAGCACGGACGTGGACAACTCCGTCGTGGTCGTCCGATGGACGGCGATGTCACAGATCCCACGAAACGACACCTCCCCGCGGCTATCGGCGAAAACACCAGTGCCACAGTACTCGTGGGCGGCGCAGCGTCGATCTGTCTGCATCTGAGCAGTACCTTGAACGATACCGACAAGGCACGCGGCATCTTTCTCGGCCACACCAAGATCCCGGACAAGCAGATCAGCAAGGGCTGCACCGAGGACGCCCAGAAGCCACTACGCGCAATACTCGACGCGGATGCACTTCGCATGAGGTCATGAATTTTCTGTGACGAGTTTTGTTCTGTGGTGCCTCAGGAATTTCGTATCAACGGCACGCAACCGGCCATCACTGAATCGGTGTATTCGGGCCAAGGCATTTCATCGCTGTCCGGGTGGGATGCGAGGGGTGCGGCGTGGGCGAACTGGGCTTCGCGTTTGCCGTCGGCCATCATGAACAGATGACCGTGCCTCGCGCTACTTCGGCGCTGCTGAATGCCCTGGAGGCCGACGGGCACGTGGTCGGCCCCACGGTGTCGCGCATCCGAGAAGAAATCACTGCATATGCTTCAGTTTCCGACGCTGCCATCGCAGCGGCCGCTGAACGCAACTTACGTAGAGCGGTGCGCACGCTTCGAGACGGCACAGTGCCAGAAATGCAGGACATCTGGGAAGCCGACACCTCCATCAAGGAGAGGCTGCGTGCCGGAGTCCCCATCGAGGATGTGATGGCCGGGTTTCGCGTGTCGATTTCATGCATTCAGGATCGCCTCGTGGAGCTCGCCGCAGAACTGAAGATCGAAGGATCCGAGGTGGTCCGATTGACGCGCGTGTTGTGGAAACTCGGCGACGTCTTCTCGGCCCAAGCGGCATCCAGCTACCGACAGTACGGAGTGGCGAGCGAACTGGCCGAACAACGCCTGAGGGACGAGATGCTGCTGGCACTTTTGGCCGGCCCTGTTGCGGCCGAGTCCTTCGACCGCGGGATGGCCGTACTCGGGCTCGATCGTCACGAATTGTATGTTCCGTTTGTCACTCGCCGCACCGATGCCGCAGATTCGGCGACACTCCAACGAGCCCTCGCCGGTCACTCGCGAGGTGAGGTGTGCATCGTCGTGCCGAAGGGACAACAGCTCCTGGGACTGATGTCGCGAATACCGAAGGCAATCGACGATGTTGCCCTCGCTGTAGGCCCGGCGACTGAGCCGGCTCGCCTGCACAATGCGTTCGCCGTTGCCGAACGCGTGCTCGATGCGACAGCTCCCACCGAATTGGGGGTGCACAGCCTCGACACTCTTGGGTGGCGGCTCGGGGTGCCGATGGATTCCGAACTCGCCGCTTTTCTTCGCAAGCGCCACCTCGATCCGTTGCACAGAACGCGCGGTTCGGCAGCACCGATCATCGCTGCAGTACGAGCCTTCTTGGAACACAACCGCAGCATCCCCCTTGCCGCTGATGCGATGCACGTGCATGTCAATACCTTGCGATACCGCCTTGCGCGGTTCGAGGAACTGACCGGCGAATCACTGTCGAACACCGACACGATCATCGAACTGTCGTGGGCCCTCCGATCTGACGACATCGCAACTTCGTAGCCAGTTACGAACAGCGCAGCCGAACCTTGGTCCCCTGTCCGTAGTTTCGGTGTGATCTGGATCGCATAGTTGAGTCGTCGTGCAGCACCACCGCTCGACGCCCACCAGCGGCCACGGAGGCCGCCATCGCGTACCGGAGACAACTGTGACCGAAAAACAACTCAGCTCGAACCGAACTGTTCTCGTGAAGCCGCCGAATCGGGCCCGTCAGCTCGTGGCCGTATCGGTTGGCAATGCTGTGGAGTGGTTCGACTGGTACATCTACTCCATTCTGGCCATATACTTCGCGGGTCAGTTCTTTCCCAAAACGAGCGAAGACAGCCTCCTTCCTCTGTTGTCGACGCTCGCGATCTTCGCGGTAGGGTTCTTCGCTCGGCCGGTCGGCGGGCTCGTCATCGGTGTTCTGGCAGATCGATTCGGTCGACGGCGTGCGCTGAGCGGAACAATCGTCGGCATGGGCATTGGGTCCTTGATGATCGGCGCTGTACCCACCTACGAACAGATCGGTGTCGCGGCACCGATCATTCTGCTGATCGCCCGCATCATCCAAGGCGCATCCGCAGGTGGCGAATACGCGGCCGGTTCGGCTTTCATCGTCGAGTCGGCCCCACCCGGTCGACGCGGGCTGTTCTCGAGCGTTCTCTACATCAGCGCGACGTCGGCCAACCTCACCGCCATCGGCCTCAGTGCCCTCCTTGCCACCACTCTGTCCTCGGAGAACTTGACGTCCTGGGGTTGGCGCATTCCGTTCATCCTCGGATCGGTTGCGGCCATGGTCGGCCTGTGGGTGCGCCGACACGCCCAAGAAACCCTGCACGAGGACGTCATCGACAAGCCCAAGAGCGCCCGCGTCGGCATGTTCGACTTCTTCCGAGAGCACCCCAAGTCCGCTCTACAGATCTTCGGTCTCACCGCTGCGCCAGCTCTTGCCTTCTACGTTTGGACCGCTTACCTTCCGACCTACGCCAGTATCACGGTCGGCTTCGATGTGCAGAAGGGCCTGATCACCGGCGTGATCTCCCTGACGATCTTCTTGCTCGCGTTGCCGTTGTTCGGTGCATTGTCGGACCGGGTCGGCCGCAAACCCCTGCTCGTCACGTTCGGGCTGTTCTTCACCATCGCGACGGTCCCGCTGCTGTCCTCCCTACAACCCACCATGGGGAGTTTGCTGTTCGTCCAGATCACGGGCCTGCTTTTCATCGCAGCATGGGCAAGTATCAGCGCAGCTATAGTCGCGGAGCTCTTTCCGTCCAGACTGCGAAGTTCCGGCATCGGATTCCCGTACGCGTTGGCCGTGGCGGTATTCGGTGGAACGGGCCCCTACATTGCAACGTGGTTGGTGGAGATCGGGCAAGGCGATCGCTTCGCCTGGTACATCGCGGCGGTCGCAGCCGTGAGCACAGCGGTCTATCTCTTCCTTCCGGAAACTGGCAAAAGCGCTCTCCGATAATAGATTTCGGTTCTCTATCGCAGGTACACAGAAACAGACCACGAAAGAAATACATGAGTTCACGCGTATGGGTCGCCGGAGTGGGAATGACCCCCTTCGGGATACACCCTGACAGTTCCAACTACGACCTTGCACGAAGTGCAACCCGCGACGCACTCAGCGACGCTGACGTCACGGCGAATATCGGCATGATCGACGCGGCGTTCTACGCCACCGCCGCCCACGGGTTCCTCGAAGGCCAGGCGACCATTTCGGGGCAGATCGCTCTGCGCGGAATGGGCATCGACAAGATACCGGTGCACAATGTCGAAAATGCCTGTGCAACCGGTGCATCCGCATTCAACCTCGCAGTGACACACGTTCGTGCGGGCGAGGCGGACGTGGCCTTGGCCGTCGGCGCGGAAAAGATGCACGTCGGGGATCCGCAGAAGACGATGTCGTTGTTCGATGCGGGGTTCGATGTCACCGATCGTGGTGCCCTCGAACAGACCCTGGTGGAGCTCGGCGGTGACCTGGACGAACCGGACCTCGGGCACCGGTCGATCTTCATGGACATCTACGCCGCGATGGCGAGAAATCACATGCGTATCTACGGCTCGACACAGCAGCAGATCGCGGCAGTGAGCGCCAAGAATCACGCACACGCCGTCGAGAACTCCCGCGCGCACTATCGTCGCGCACTGTCGGTCGCTGACGTTCTCGCAGCACGGCGGCTGTCACATCCCTTGACCGTCCCGATGTGCGCACCGGTCACTGACGGCGGCGCGGCGGTCATCGTGTGCAGCGACGCAGGACTCGCACGGCTGCACGCTGACCACCCCATCGAGGTCCTGGCCACCGTAGTCGGCACAGGCACGGACCGAGACACCACCACCTTCGACGGGCATCTTGCACAGCACGTCGCCGAACGTGCATACGACAAGGCCGGCGTCGGGCCCGACCAGGTCGACGTGGCTGAGGTGCACGATGCAACAGCATTCGCCGAGATCTTGCAATCGGAAATGCTCGGGTTGGTCCCGCCCGGCGAGGGCGGAGCGGCGGCAGAACGCGGCCACACCAGCATCGGCGGCAGCATCCCGATCAATCCCTCCGGAGGCCTCGAATCCAAAGGCCACCCACTCGGCGCGACGGGGCTCGGACAGATCTTCGAGCTCACCGACCAACTTCGTGGTCGCGCAGGTGCCCGACAGGTCGTCGGTGCCCGAATCGCCCTGGCCGAGAACGGGGGCGGATTTCACCGCGGCGAAGAAGCCGTCACCTCCGTCGTCATCTTGAAAGGAAAATAACCGATGGCCATCGTCGACTTCTTCGACCGCGGATGGCGTGCTGGGCCGCAAGCCATCGCCTACCGAACACACAAGGAGATCTGGACTTACCAGGACGCCGGCGAGATGTCCTGCCGAATCGCCAATGCCCTGTTGAACATGGGACTACGGCGTGAGAGCACTGTCGCGGTGCTCTCGCCGAACGCGCCACTCGCATGGATCTGTGTGCTCGGGGTGTGGCGAGCAGGCGGCGCGTGGGTTCCGCTCAATCCGGCGAATCCCGTGACCGAAACCGCAACACTCCTACAGCGTTTCGATGTCGAGGTCTTGTTCTACGATCCTTCGCTCCGCGCTCACGTGGATCACTTGCGACAACTCGATACCGGCATCACCCTGATCGCGCTGAGCGATGACGAAAACGCACTCGATCTCACCGACTGGGTCGCAGCGCATCCGGCGACTCCGCCCGACATCGACTACCGCATGGACGATGTCATCGCCGTATCGCCGACTGGAGGAACAACGGGTGAACCCAAGGGCGTGATGAACACGCATCGAAGCTTTTCGGTCATGGTGATCCACCAGATGCTTGCGTTGACCTACCAAGCACACGAGCCTGTGGTGAACCTGGCGGCGGCACCGATGACGCACACCGCCGGGGTTCTGACACTGCAGACTTCCGCTCGGGGCGGGACGGTCGTCGTCATAGAGCGTGCAGCACCGGATCTCATCCTGACGGCGATCGAGACCTACGGTGTGACAGAGATATTCCTACCGCCGACCGTCGTCTACCGATTGCTCGACGTTCTGGCCACTCGCGCGGCCGACACCTCGACTCTGCGCTACCTACTCTATGCAGCCGCTCCGATGTCGAGCGAGAAACTGCGTCTGGGCCTAGAGCGTTTGGGGCCGGTTTTCATCGAGTGCTATGGGCAAATGGAAGCGCCTGCTGGCATCAGCTTTCTCCGACCCGAGGAGCACCTCGTCGACGGCAACATTGCGCCCGACGACCGGTTGTCTTCTTGCGGCAGACCGTATCCGTTGGTCGACGTCGAAGTGAAGGACCCCGACACCGGGCAGCGACTCGCACACAACGAAACCGGCGAGATCTGCGTACGTGGCGACCTGGTGATGAAGGGCTACTACAAGGACCCGATCAAAACTGCCGACGTAATCAAGGACGGCTGGCTGCACACCGGAGACCTTGGCCGCATCGACGGCGAGGGCTACCTTCACCTGACCGATCGCAAGAAGGACATGATCATTACCGGAGGCTTCAATGTCTACCCTGGCCAGGTCGAACAGGTGATCTGGGGCCATCCGGCTGTCGAGGACTGCGCAGTGGTCGGTGCCCCCGATGACGACTGGGGCGAACGCGTCACGGCAGTCATCGAACTCAAACCCGGCCACGACGCGGGAGAAGACGAAATCATCGCCCTCTGCCGGAACGCATTGGGGGGCGTACGCACGCCCAAGCAGGTGTTCTTCGTCGACCGTTTGCCACGCAGCGTAAACGGAAAGGTGCTCAAAAAAGAAGTCCGACAGACATTCTGGACCACTTCCGTTCGCCAGATCTGAACAAGAGGGAAAGCAATGAACGAGCTGAAAAACAAGATCGCCGTCGTCGCCGGAGCAGGATGTATCGGAACAGGATTAGGAAATGGCCGCGCCACAGCCATCACCTTCGCCAGAGAAGGTGCGACGGTCATCTGCGCCGACATGGATACCGAATCGGCCACGGCAACAGCTGAAATGATCCGGGACGAAGGTAACGACGCCCACGTGCTGACCCTCGATATCACCGACGTGAGCCAGGTCGCCGATGCCGTCCGCACAATTCTCGATCAGCATGGACGCATCGATGTTCTCGACAACAACGTCGGGATCGCTGCCGTAGGAGGTGTCACCGACGTCGAGCCAACGGACTGGGAACGCGTTTTCAAGGTCAATCTCGACGGTGCCTTCAACACCATGCGACATGTCATTCCAGCAATGGTGAAACAAGGTGGTGGCAGTATCGTCAACATCTCTTCTGTGGCAAGTATCCGATGGAGCGGAGTCGCATATGCCGGCTACTACGCCAGCAAAGCCGCGTTGAACCACCTGTCCCGAACCACGGCTGCTGAATTCGCCGACCGTGGTGTCCGAGTCAATTCCGTGTTGCCCGGCTTGATCAAAACACCGATGGTGGAGAGCGTCTCAGGAATCGCCGAGGCGTACACCAGCACCGACGTCGAACAAATGTGGCGCAAACGTGATCGGCAGGTACCCATGGGTCGCATGGGAGAGGCCTGGGATGTCGCACACGCTGCACTCTTCTTGGCCAGCGACCGCGCCAAGTACATCACCGGTGCAGAGTTGGTCGTAGATGGCGGGATTTCACTAGGGATGGGCCGAGCGAGCTGATCACCCTCGTTCAACGGGCGTCCGCCGCCGTGCACCGGCGGCCGCCCGTTGAAAACCGGCCCGGTAGCAGAGGCATATTCGCTTGATCGCGCGAGGGTGCTTGTAGCTTCATCACCCGGTTCGGTCGCAGATCCCACAGGGTGTGTTCTTCATCGGTGGAGCAATCCGAAGAGAGAGCACACCGGGAGTCCGGCAATGGGCCTGCTCGTCTCATTGGCGGCCGCACGAGTCGGCCTGGGTGTCAATTCTCTCGCCCAGCGCACAGGGGCCCAGCCGCTTCACGACTTGTGCGCGACATCTCGGCGCTGCAGCTCACCGATAGTCGTGGTCGATTCCCGTTGCCCATTGCGAACATTCGACGGCAACCACATCGTCTCGACCCCGCAGGAAGTTCCGCGCACCGAAGTCGCCCGACGCCGACGCCGCGGCTGCATCGAAATGTCGGCCCGCCAGAACCACCGGGTGGCCGGGACGTCCGTCGAACACCGCTCGTGACAGGCCGGTCTCGGCCGCCGCGTCGAGCACGGCCCGCACCACATCGGGTCCGACATCCGGGGTATCGACCACGTGCACCACCGCGTACTCCGCGTTCGACGCCGCGGCCAGCCCGGCTCTGAACGATGCGCTCATCCCCCGCTGCCAATCGGGCGCGAGGACAGCAGTCGCACCGTCCGGCACAGAGGTCTCGGCCGCACCCAGCACCACCACCACGCGGTCACAGCCACCGTCGCGCAATGCCTGCACGGCCACGCGGAGCCACGCCCCGTCGTGCGCGAGCACCTTGGGCGATCCGTACCGCGTTCCTGCACCGGCAGCCAGCAGCACGCCGACGGCACACTCCGACACATCTGCTCCTTCGATCATTCGGCCGCGTCTTGGATATTCGCACAACTCCCGCGGCGACTACGTCCAAAAGTTTGTACTTGCTCGACTAGCGAGGATAGGCGTGATGGCTGATTCTTAGTGCACTTCTCCTGCAGCGTCGCAGGAATCCTGCCCTGTTGCTTCCGCGAGGTGCCACCATGTCCGTTTTGCCCACCACACGCAGACGCGTCCATCCCGTCGACGAGGTTCTCCCTGCTCCGAAACTTGCAGCGTACGGATTTCAGCACGTCGTCGCGTTCTATGCCGGCGCGGTGCTGGTGCCGATCATCATCGGCAGCGCGATCGGACTGACCAACGAACAATTGATCCACCTGATCAACGCCGATCTGTTCACCTGCGGCATCGCGTCGATCATTCAATCGGTGGGGTTCTGGAAGATCGGTGTGCGTCTGCCGCTGCTGCAGGGCGTGACATTCGCCGGAGTCTCACCGGTCATCGCCATCGCGATGGCCAACGGCGGCGGCACCGAGGGGTTGCTGTACGTCTACGGGGCCGTCATCGTGGCCGGACTGGTCACCTTCTTCATGGCACCGTACTTCAGCAAGTTGCTGCGCTTCTTCCCGCCGGTGGTGACCGGCACCGTCATCACGATCATCGGCGTCGCTCTGCTCCCGGTGGCCGTGAACGATGCGGTGACCAATCCCTCTACCCACGAACAGGATCCGACCAACGGACGCTGGATGGCGTATGCGATCGGCACGTTGTTGATCATCGTGCTCATCCAACGGTTCTTCAAGGGGTTCATGGCCACCATCGCGGTATTGCTGGGGCTCGTGATCGGCAGTGCCGTGGCATTCATTCTGGGAGACATGAACTTCGACGGTACGTCCGACGCGTCGTGGGTCGGCTTCACCCAGCCCTTCCTGTTCGGTGTACCCAAATTCAGTGTCATCGCCATCATTTCGATGATCGTCGTCATGCTCATCATCGCGGTCGAAACCACCGGCAGTGTGTATGCGACCGGCGAGATCGTCGGCAAGCGCATCAAGAAGGACGATATCGCCGCGACTCTGCGCGCCGACGGAGTTGCCACCGTCATCGGCGGCACGTTCAACTCGTTCCCGTACACGGCCTTCTCCGAGAACGTCGGTCTGGTTCGCCTGACCGGTGTTCGCAGTCGGTGGGTGGTGGCGGCGGCAGGCGGCTTCATGATTCTGCTCGGCCTGTTACCCAAGACTGCCGCGGTCGTCGCGTCCATCCCCCCACCCGTGCTCGGCGGTGCAGCGTTGGCTCTGTTCGCGACGGTCGCCGTGGTCGGAATCCAGACACTGTCGAAGGTCGACTTCACCGACCACCGCAATCTGATCATCGTCGCCACCAGCCTCGGACTTGCGATGCTCGTGACCATTCAGCCCACGGTCTCGGAGGGCGTTCCCGATTGGCTCGAAATGCTGTTCGGCAGCGGAATCGTGCTCGGCGCGGTCTCGGCGATCGTGCTCAATGTCTTGTTCTTCCACATCGGAAATCGCGGCCAGGCCGTAGCCGGCGGCCCGGGGAAGGGAATCACCCTCGACCGGGTCAACGAGATGTCCTCCGAGGAGTTCGCCGATACCTTCGGCGGACTGGTGCAGGGCACTCCGTGGGTGGTCGAGCGCGCCTATCAGCAACGACCGTTCGCCGATGCTCACGGTCTGCGCGAAGCGTTCCAGGAAGCACTCCTCGCCGGCACCACCGAAGAACAGATCGAACTCATCAAGCGCTATCCGGATCTCGGCAGCGAGGATGCGACGGGCACCCTCAACGCGGCCGATCACGTCGGATTGTCCAACCTCGAGGAGGACGAACACGACAACATCGTCCAGCTCGCCGCCGAATACCGCGAACACTTCGGCTTCCCGCTGGTGATCTGCGCCCGAGAGACCGAACGCTACGATCGAGTTCTGGCCAACGGGTGGTCTCGGGTGGAGAATGCGCCGTCGGCGGAACGGTCGTTCGCGATGATCGAGATAGCCAAGATCGCGAACTACCGATTCGATGATCTCGTGGCCGATGCCAACCCGATTGCGGCCGCGCGGTTCGGTCGCATCAACGACTTCAGATAGCGAGCGAGAGTGCTACACGAATGGATAGGGCTCGACGGGTTCAATCGGCTCACTGATCGGCAAGCGATGCACGCGTTGTACGAGTGCTGCGCATCATCGATCTGGGCCCGTCGAGTCGCCTCGGGCCGACCCTTCGACAGTCGAGACCTGCTGTTGGACAGAGCAGATCGAGTGCTCGCCGAACTGCCCGAGGCCGAGATCGATCATGCGCTGGACGGGCATCCTCGGATCGGCGGCAACGCCGACAACCCGTCGTCGAAGCGCGAGCAGTCCGCGGTGACGACGGCAGGCACCGAGGTGCGGGAAAAGCTGGCCGCGGCCAATCGCGCCTACGAAGCCAAGTTCGGGCACGTCTACTTGGTCTGCGCCACCGGGAGGTCGGCGGAGGAGTTGCTCGCTATTCTCGACGAGAGACTCGACAACGATGCCGAAACCGAAAGACGGGTGCTGCGCGTGGAACTGGCGAAGATCAATCGGATTCGTCTCGGCCGCATGCTGGGTCCGGAGCAGTGACCGGACTGTCGACCCACGTGCTCGACGCCACCTCGGGCACACCCGCGGTGGGCATGCGGGTGCGGTTGTTCCACCCGGACGAGGGCGTGATCGCCACAGCCACCACGGACGGGGACGGACGCATCGGTGACGTCGTACCGGGACCGATCGCTCCCGGCGTCTACCGCCTGTCCTTCGACACGGGCGACTATTTCGAGGAGGGGGCGACACCGACCTTCTACCCCGAGGTGTCGATCTCGTTCACCGTCGCCGATCCCGATGCTCACTATCACGTGCCATTGCTGTTGTCCCCCTTTGCTTATTCGACCTATCGCGGGAGCTGACATGACCGACCTGACCGGCAAGATCGTCCTCGGATCCAATCAGTACGGCAAAGCGGAGAACCGTGTCGTGCGGATCTACCGAGACTCACCGCGCCACGAGATCCACGACATCAACGTCTCGAGCGCGCTGCGCGGCAACTTCTCCCCCGCACACCTGGTGGGTGATCAATCCAACGTGCTGCCCACCGACACCCAGAAGCAGACGGCGTACGCGTACGCGAAGACCAAGGGGCTGGTGCACCTCGAGAGCTACGGCCTCGCGCTCGCTCGCCACTACGTCGACGATGTCGAACCCGTCGACGGTGCTCTCATCGAGCTCGAAGAGTACGCCTGGGCTCGCGCGGTCATCGACGGCGTCGAGCACGATCACACGTGGACACGCAAGGGTGAGGAGATCCGAACCTCGGCAGTGACCGTCGAAGGCAAAGGCGATGCGCAACAGACGTGGGTGATCAGCGGCTTCAAGGACATGGTGATCCTGAAGTCGACGGGTTCGGAGTTCCACGGTTTTCTCGAGGACGACCTGACGATTCTCGAGCCCACCACCGACCGCGTCATGGCCACGTCACTGACGGCCCAATGGCGTTACACCACCACCGATGTCGAATGGGACGCGGTGTACGCGGGGGTGAAGGAGGTGATGATCGAGCGGTTCGCCAATCTGCAGTCGCTGGCGCTGCAGCAGACGTTGTACGCCATGGGTGAAGCCGTGCTCGAGCAGTTCCCGTTCATCGCCGAGATCAGGATGTCGGCACCGAACAAACATCACTTCGTCTACGACCTGGGCAGATTCGGTATCGAGAACAACCTGGAGGTGTTCAACGCCGACGATCGGCCATACGGTCTGATTCAGGCAACGATCGAACGCGAGGATGCCCCCGACGCCGGAAGCGCCTGGAATACCTTCTCGGTCGTCGGGTAAAGACCTGCACTCACGTGTGCAGGGCCGCAATCCACTCCACCAGTGGCGTGAGGGCACGCCATGCATCGCGCACTTCGATTGCGGCCTTCGGGGTCTTCAACCAGTCGGGTGAACCGAAATGCTTCCCGGCGGTGAGCGATTTGTGGCGCAGTAGGTCGATCCGCGGGTGATCGAGCTGGTACCCCCGAGGCTTGGTAGCAAGCTTGTCGCCGCCGATCTCGTATCCGGCCTCGGCCAGAGTCTGCACGATCCCCTCGAGTTCGGCTCCCCGCACGTCGTCGTCGACGGTACGGCGGTACCGCGCGATCGCGTCGGAAGAACCGTGGTAGAACCCGCCTGCGACGAAGAGCCCGGCCGGGTCTATCTGCACGTAGTACCCGAGACTGTCACCGCGAGCTACGAATCCACCCTGATGGGTCTTGTACGGGGTCTTGTCCTTGGAGAATCGAACGTCTCGGTACGGGCGGAAGATCTTGGCGCTACCGAACTCCGGTTCGAGATCGGCGAGCAACGCAGTCATCGGTCCCTTGACGGCGCTCTCGTACACCTGTTTGTGTTCGTTCCACCAGTGCTTGCTGTTGTCGGCTTCGAGGTCCTCGTAGAAGTCCAGTGCAGCGAATGGGATTCCGGTGAAACCAGTCATCTTTCGATCCTAGGCCGCGCCGGTGGCCGAGGATCGAGGGATCGAATTGAGTGCGAGGTAGACATCCAGTCTGTCCTCGGTCGAGTTCAGATCGCGGCCGAGCAACTCCTCGACTCGCTTGATTCGATACCTGACGGTGTTGAGGTGGACATGCAACGACTCGGCCGTACGGTTCCATGATCCACCTGTGGCCAGAAACTCACGAAGAGTGTCGGTCAGGCCGGAGTCGGTGCGCCGATCATACTCGAGCAGCGGCGCGAGAACGTGCTCGACGAACGAGCGACGCACATCGTCCGGTAGTGCCGACAGCATCGACACCGCCGAGGTCAACTGCGATCCCGCGGTGACGGTGACCGAACCACGGCCCTGCCTGCTCATCTCCAGTGCGTACCGCGCCGATCGCAGCGCACCGTCGACGGTGTTGCCGGTCGCCTCCGAGCTGACGCCTACCAGCAGACGACTGTGTCCGATTCCGGAACCCAACCGAGACAGTCGGGTTCGTAGAGTCTCGACGATGTTCGGATCGTCGGTGTTCACGATCGCGACGATGTCGCCGTGGCTGCTGCTTCCGACACAGCCGCCGCCGAACGAGGTCAACGTGTCGCTGAGAACCGTGCGCAACATCTCGCGTAGGTCGATGCGTCCGGTGTGCACGACCCTGACGACGACCAGCGAACGGTCGGGGTCGACGCCCGCCTGACGCAGTCGAGTCGACGCTTCGGGGCTGGTGCTGTCGGCCTCGATCAGGGCCACTGCCTGGTCGGCGATCTCGCGTCGGACCAGTCGCCCCTCCTCACGTCGAGCGCGGTCGAGGGCGGCGATGGCGGCCAGCTGTCCGAACGCATCGGAGATCGGCGGGGGGAACGTATCCAGATCTCCCGCGACCGCCAGAAACCATCGGGTCGTTCGCTGTGCGAGCGACGGCCCGATACCGAAGATGCTGTACACCGCATCACCGCTGAGAGTGGTTGTCGTAGGCAGCCTTTCACAGGACAACGCCGCATGGGTCAGGGTGTCGACGTCGGCATCGGAGAACGCCGACACCTCGGCTACCAAACGACGTCCCGTCGCGGTGAAGATCAGGCACGTCCTGCCGGTTTCTCTGGAGACGTGCAATGCCAGTTCGTCGAGGGCGCGACCATCCGCGATCGCAGTGAGCAGTTGGCGTTGCCGGACGAGCGAGTTGTTGAGCGAGGCGATTCGGTCACCGGTGACGCGGCCGACGAGAAACTCGGTCACATCGCCGAACGAGACGGTTTCGGGTACTGCGAGCAGAGGTAGCCCGTGCCGCTCGCATGCATCGGTCAAGTCCGAAGGTATGTGGCCGAGCAGGCCTTCCCCGGCGGCCAGTGCCGATGCCCCGGATGCGGCGACGGCCCGGACGAACATCTCACTGTCTGCGGGCGTGTGATGCCACACCAGACCCGTGATGACCAGTTCTCCTCCTGCGATGTAGCGAGACGGGTCGAGCAGATCGGTCGTGTACGTCCACCTCAGCGTGCGACTCAGAGCGTCGGCATCGGAGGTCAGCAATCGAATGCCGAGATGTGTGGCGTCGAGCAAGTCCTTGACCTGCATTGCGATCCTCCCTCGGCTCGCCATGGCTGAGCGTGTAGATCTCGACAGTATGGGCGGGTTGTTTCGGTCGAGTTTCGGGCGTATCGCGAGACCACCGAGGATCGGTAACAGAAATTCATTACAGTTCGAGGTGGCACACCGGGCGGTGGACCTGCAGGCGAAGATGAGGTGAACCAAGGCCATGGATCTCGGCACTGTCGACGACATTCTGCTTCCGAGCACTCGCACAGATCTGCCGCCCGGCAGAGCAGACACCGCGGTCCTTGCGGGCGGCACCTGGTTGTTCTCGGAGAAGCAGGATCATCTACGTACCCTCGTCGACGTCACGGCATTGGGCTGGGAGCCGTTGTCGGTGACGGAGGCAGGGCTCGAGATCGCAGCCACCTGCACGATCGAGACGCTCGCACGGTTCGACTCCCAGTGGCCGGCAACCGAGCTGTTCCCTCGCTGCGCCGCAGCGTTGTTGGCCTCGTTCAAGATCTGGAAGACCGCCACCGTAGGGGGCAATATCGCGCTCAGCCTGCCTGCCGGTGCGATGATCTCGTTGACCGCGGCGCTCGACGGCGTCGGGCAGGTGTGGTCGGCTTCGGGCCCCGATCACGACTACCGTCTCGCGATCGACGAGCTGATCACCGGCCCGCATGCCAACGCGCTCGCACCTGGAGATGTGCTGCGCAGCATCATGATTCCGCGGCACGCGCTCGAAGCGAGAACTGCTATGCGCAAGTTGGCGCTCTCGCCCCTCGGCCGATCTGCGGCGGTGGTGATCGGCAGAGTCGATGCCGACGGCCAGTTCGTCCTGACGGTCAGTGCGTCGACCGTACGTCCATTCGTCCTGCGCTTTCCGGCCCTACCCACGGCCACCGAGCTGGGGGACGCGCTCGACGAGTCCATCGGCCCCCAACACTGGTACGACGACCCGCACGGGGCACCGGATTGGCGTCGACACATCAGCTGCGCTGCAGCGCAGCAGATTCGCGAGGAACTGTCATGATCGTCGACATCAACGGCGTACCGACCGACGTCACCGCCCGGCCCGGTCAGTGTCTGCGGACCATGCTGCGCGAGCACGCGCACTTCGAGGTCAAGAAAGGATGCGACGCAGGCGACTGCGGCGCGTGTTCGGTGCTCGTCGACGGCGAGCCGGTGCATTCGTGCATCTTCCCTGCGTTCCGTGCAGCCGACCGATCCGTCACCACGGTTGCCGGGCTGGGCACGCCGGAGGATCTTCATCCGATGCAGAGCCGGTTCGTCGAGGCCGCCGGATTCCAATGTGGTTTCTGCACTGCAGGAATGGTGGTGACCGCCGCAACCTTGACCGAGGACGATCTGGACGAGCTCCCCGAGCGGCTGAAGGGAAACCTGTGCCGCTGTACCGGGTACCGTGCGATTGCCGACGCTGTCTGCGGGGTGCGCAATATCGACAAGACGCTCGACGGTCCGGCGTGTGGACGATCCGTCGCCGCACCGGCAAGTGCCCGGATCGTCACCGGAACCGAGCCTTACACCCTCGACCATTCACCGCCCGGACTTCTCCACGCCAGTGTGCTCGGGAGCCCGCACGCCCATGCACGAATAGTGTCGATCGACACCACCGCCGCCGAGCAGGTACCGGGGGTGCACGTGATCCTCACCGCGAAAGACAGCCCGCCGACGGCATTTTCGACGGCCCGACACGATCGCCGTGTCGACGACCCCGACGACACGCACGTCCTGGACGCGGTCGTGCGCTTCATCGGCCAGCGGGTGGCGATCGTCGTCGCAGAGTCGATCGCGGCCGCGCAGGAGGGCTGCCGAGCGCTGGTGGTCGAGTACGACGTGCTACCCGCCGTGTTCGATCCGGAATCCTCGCTCGCACCGGATGCGCCGAAGATCCACGGAGACAAGGACGCATCGGCTCGAATCGCGGACCCGTCCCGAAATCTGGTAGCCGAGCTGCATGGTGAAACCGGGGACGTCGACGCTGCCGTGAAGGGAGCAGCGGCGGTGGTGACCGGCCGGTGGACGACACAGCGCGTGCAGCACGTGCACCTCGAGACCCACGGCACCATCGGATGGTTGGACGAGGCCGGCACGCTGAACCTGCGCACCAGCACCCAGGTTCCGTTTCTGGTGCGCGAGGAGATCTGCGAGATATTCGGCTTGCCGCGTGCGGGCGTACGGGTGTTTGCGGCGCGGGTCGGCGGCGGCTTCGGCGGCAAGCAGGAGTTGCTGACCGAGGACGTCGTCGCCCTGGCTGTCCTGCGCACCGGACGGCCCGTGCAGTTCGAGTTCACCCGGACCGACGAGTTCACCGTCGCACCGTGCCGGCACCCGTTCCGGGTCGACGTCACCGCGGCAGCCGGTGCCGACGGCACCTTGATTGCCCTGTCGATCGATGTGCTCACCGACGCAGGCGCGTACGGAAATCACAGTGCCGGGGTGATGTTCCACGGCTGCGGTGAATCCGTGGCCGTGTACCGCTGTGCCAACAAGCGGGTGGATGCGAAGACCGTCTACACCAACAATGTTCCCTCCGGCGCTTTCCGGGGGTACGGACTGGGACAGGTGGCGTTCGCAATCGAGTCCGCGATGGACGATCTTGCGCGCGAACTCGACCTCGATCCGTTCGAGTTTCGCCGACGCAACGTGATCGTCCCCGGCGACGACCTCGTCGCCGCGCATGTCGAGGAGGACGACCTACAGTTCGGGAGTTACGGGCTCGATCAGTGCATCGACCTTGCCGAGGCAGCCCTACGACGCGGCAACGGTGAGCATGCGCCGGAGGGCTGGAAGGTGGGCGAAGGCATGGCCGTGGCCATGATCGCCACCATTCCACCGCGCGGGCACCGCGCCGAGACATCGGTGGCTTTGCTGCCCGAGGGTCGCTACGAGATACGCGTCGGAACAGCGGAATTCGGGAACGGTACCACCACCGTGCACACTCAGATCGCGGCGAGTGAACTGTGCACCTCGGTCGAGCGCATCCTCGTCGATCAATCCGATACGAATGCGGTCACCTACGACACCGGTGCCTTCGGTTCCGCGGGCACCGTGGTGGCGGGCAAAGCGCTCTACGCTGCAGTCCGCGCACTGTCGGCACGAATTCTCGATCTCGCCGCCCGCGGCACCGGCCACCGACACTCGGACTGCACGCTCGGACCCGAGGGCGTTCGATGCGGCGATCGGTTCGTCACCCTCGACGAGATCCTGGCACGGGCGGGAGGCACTCTCGTCACCGAGGGCGACAGTGGTGGGTTACCGCGTTCTCTGGCGTTCAACGTCCAGGCTTTCCGAGTGGCGGTGCACGAGGACACCGGCACCGTGAAAATTCTGCAGTCGGTGCAGAGTGCGGATGCGGGAACGGTGATGAATCCGCAGCAGTGCCGCGGGCAGGTCGAAGGTGGCGTCGCTCAGGCCATCGGCACGGCCCTGTACGAGGACATGCGTACCGACGGTGCGGGTCTGGTCACCACCGATTCCATCCGGAGCTACCACGTCCCGCAGTTCGCGGACATCCCTCGGACCGAAGTCGTGTTCGCGGACACCTACGATCGCCTGGGTCCGTTCGGCGCAAAGTCGATGAGCGAGTCCCCGTACAACCCCGTCGCGCCGGCGTTGGCGAACGCCATCCGCGACGCCGTGGGAGTCCGACTCACCCGGCTTCCGATGTCCTCGGATTGCGTGTGGCGGGCCGTCAGCGGTCGTAGAACGTCTGCAGAATGATCGTGCTGCGGGTCTGCACGTTGGCGGTCGCCCGGATCTCCTGCAGCAACCGCTCGAGCGCCCGCGGCGATTCGACTCGAACCAGCAGGACGTAGCTTTCCTCGCCGGCAACCGAATGGCAGGACTCGATGGCCGAGAGGTGCTTCAGTCTGGCGGGAGCATCGTCCGGCTGGGCCGGATCGATCGGAGTGATGGCGACGAACGCCGACAACGGCCGGCCCAGGGCCTCGGGGTCCACCTGCGCGGTGTAACCACGGATGACGCGACGCGACTCGAGCCGCCGAACTCTGGATTGGACGGCCGAGACGGACAGGGACGCCTTCTCCGCCAGCGTTGCCAGCGTGGCGCGGCCGTCGGACACCAGTTCGTCGATGATCAGGCGATCCACACGATCGAGATTTTCACTCACCTGCGCAATCTAGCTCAGATCCGCCGCGAACCAGCGCACAGGACCGATCCTGCGGGTCGAATCGGTGCTTTCGCCTTTTTTCGCCCACCTGTCGTCACATGAACAGTGGGGGAAGGGCGAGAACCATCACTGCCGACCAACTGACATGGGTGAGGATCGGGGCGAGTATTCCGCCGGAGGCCCGTCGCTGCAGGCCCATCACATACCCCAGCAGCACTGCGGCGAAGCCCAGCATCGGGTTGCCCGAGGCGAGGGTGGCGATGGCATAGATGACCGTCGAGATGACGACCGGATGCCTGATTCCGATTGCCGCATACAACGCCCCGCGAAAGAAGATCTCCTCGGCAACGCCGTTGAGCAGGGTGATGAACACGATGAGCACCAGCGAACCCGTCCTGGCGTGCGCGAGCACATTCTCGGTGAAGTCTGCCAGCGGCGGTATCTGTCGAACCACGAGGCCGCCGAGCATGAACACCCCACCGACGGCGAGACCGATCAGAATGGGGGTGACAATCGGTCGCCGGATCGACCCGCCGACCACTATCCGCCCCAGGTGCAGCGGGCCGGACAATAATCCGCCCACCGTCCAGACCGCCGCCAACAGCAGCGTCAGCGTGTAGAAGGACGGGTCCCCAGGCTCGACCTGGAGTGAGAAGTAGAGCACCGTGGCGCCGATCACCAACGTGATCAACACGATGATTCGCCGCTTGCGGAACGCGGCGTCGGATTCTCTGTGGTCCCGCTCCACCGGGTCCACGAGAGCGGATTTCATCACGTTCAGCGCGGTCGTCGACCACGTTCCCATCAGGCCTCCTCGGTATCGGTCAGCCGACGCAGGGCGGAACTCACACGTCGATTCACACCGGCCGCCACGTCGAGGTTGGTGCGTACTGCGGCCGCAACGGGTTTCGAGGCCAGTAACCGACGGCCACCGAGAGCTTCGATCAGACCCCAGGTGCCATCGGACGATGCCGCGACACCGCGTCGCCGGACTCCCAGTGCGTCGCCGCCGCTCCATGCTGCGTCGGTGTTCGCGAGCCGAAGCGGATCCTTGAGCGCACAGACACCGGGAGGCTCCCCGACCTGACCGAGGACACCGCGGGCCATGGCGTCTGCGATGGTGGTCAGACCGAGAGGCGGGTCGGGGACGAGTGCGCGTATGCGGCTCTCGGATGTGGTCATCGTGTTGTGCAAGGAACCCACCAGGTCCTCGGCGAGCCCGGCAGGCACCGGGATGATTCTGCCGATCACCTTGCCTGCGACCGAGGTCGGAACGAACGGCACCGGAACGCCGATGCGTTGGAGACCGGCGGCTTCGACGTAGGCGAACACCAGATCGCGGTAAGGCACCACGTCCGGCCCGCCGATGTCGTAGGAACCCGCGGGAACTGTCTCGGGATCGGCCGATGCGGCCAGGTAGTGCAGCACATCGTCGATGGCGATGGGCTGCACGGGTTCGTCGAGCCAGCTCGGGAGAGGGAGCACCGGCAGACGGTCGGCGAGGTAACGCAACATCTCGTACGAGGTGGACCCGGCACCCAGGACGATGGCCGCCCGCAGCCAGACCAACTCGACGCCGTCGACCGTCAACGCTTCCCCGACGTCTGCTCGACTCGCGAGATGCTCGGAGAGCCGATCGTCGTCGGGTACGAATCCGCCGAGATAGACGATTCGGCCTACTCCCGCGGTGGCCGCGGCGGCGGCGAACTGCTCGGCAGACCTACGGTCCTGGGCGCGGTAGTCGGATTCGCCGATGGCATGCACGAGGTAGTAGGCCACGTCGATGTGACCTGATTCCTCGAACGCCGCCGCGCAGGACTGTTCGTCGGTCACGTCGAGGGCGACCGCGGTCACCGAGTCGTAGTAGTCGAAAGCGCGTAGGTTCGCGGGCGTGCGCGACACGACAACGACGTCGACATCCTCGGCGAGGAGGGCTGCCACCAGTCGTGACCCGACGTATCCGCTGGCACCGGTGACGAGGGCTCTCATAGGTCGAGGTTAACGGCACTCGGTGCGTTGCGTCGGTATGGCATTGTCGCTCCTATGGCTCTGGTGTTGGCAGGCGTGGTCCTCCCCGATCCCCTCGGTACCGAAACGGTGCTCCGACGCGGAGTCGCGGTGGCCAGGGTCGGCGCGAGTTGGTTGCTGACCACGACCGAGTTGGCGGTTACCCTGCCCGGCCGAATCGAAGCACTGTTGAGCAACATAGAGACATTGATGACACGGATCGACGCCGTGGTGGACTCCGCCGACGCGGTCGTGGCCAGGGTGGAGCGAACGACCGGTGCCGCGGACGCTGTGGTCACGACGGCATCGGCCGCCTCCGAGAGCGCATTGAGTGTGATCGAGTCGTTCGGTCCTATCGCCGAGAAATCTGCACCCATGGCGCGCAGATTCGTCGACAACCTGTCCGAGAACGAGGTCGACGCTGCGATCGCGATGGTCGATCAGCTACCCGGGCTCCTCGACCACATGGAGGCTCTGCTTCCCATCCTCACCACCCTCGACACGGTGTCGCCCGAGATCCACGAGCTGCTCGGAGTGACCAAGGACGTCCGACGAGCCGTCATCGGCATTCCCGGATTCAAGTTCTTCCGGAACCGCGGCGAGGACAAGCTTGCCGACGAGGAGCGAGAAGCAGAGCAGTAGGCCGCTACTTCACGAAGGCGAACTCGTCGCCGGCGTGGAACCGAGCGAGAGTCTCCGAGATCGACCGTCGTGATGGTGGGTGAAATGCGAAGGCATGCAACGCCGCTGCGATGTAGCCGATCTCCGGCGACTTGATGAACCCGATCCCACCGAGAGATTCGACCGCCGCCGAACTACCGCGCACCAACGCATCGCGAATCGCTACCCGATTGAACAGCAATCGGACCGAGATGTCTTGCCCGCGTTCACCTTCGTCGAAGGCCCTGGCTACATTCTCGATCGCCGCCATGGATGTCTCCAATTCGGCAGCCGCCCGCACGTACCCCTCGTAGTCCCCCTTGTCCTGCTCGATCATCCGCTCGAGCAGGGAGGTCGCTGCCCCGATGTAGTTGGCGGAGATCAACATTCCGAACCAGAGATAGCCCGTCATCTCGTGCACGCCGTCGGGATCGTCTTCTTTGTTGGGCAGGACGAGACTCACCGGAACCTCGACGTCCTCGAGCACTACTTCCTCGCTCTGTGCCCCGGCCAGTATGTCGGTGGTCCAGAACGGCTTCACGCTCATCCCGGGCAGGCTCGACGGAATCAGCGCCACCGCACGTTCGCCGGAATCGATCTCGACGCTGCACGTCAACATGTCCATCGAGCGAGCCAGACTGCACGGCTTCTTGCTTCCGTTGACGATGTAGTTGTCACCCTTCTTCACCGCTGTCATCGTCGGGATGAACACGCTCCCACCGGTGACGCCCTCGGAGAATCCCGAGGCGACAATTGCCTTCTGATCGATCAGAGCCTTGATCAGCGCCCGGTCGTCGTCTGTGGCACCGCGCGCGAACTCCGTCAGCGAGGCAACCGACAGGTGGTGCATCGTGGTTCCCGCGCCGAGCGAGGGCGAGCGAGACCCGATGGCCCGCTGCGCACGAACCGCGTCGATGGCCGGTGCGCCCAAGCCACCGAGCTCGGCGGGAACGACCAAGCCAGTTCCGCCGAACTCACGAAATTTGTCGATTGCGTCGGAATCTCGAGCTTCCAATTGCGCGAGGGGCGTCTGGTCCAGATACGCCCACAAACCCGGAAGGTATTGCTCCAGAGTTTCTCTTTCGCGCACCATAAGGGCAGTCATAGCTAATCTCCTTGTGTCAATGATTGAGTGCGACAAATCAGTCATGTACTGGTGGTGTTCAGTCTGGCGTTGAAGCAGGTGAATTCGCGCTGACCGTCAACGATACCCCGCGACCAGCATGGATAAACGTAAAGTTTCTTTAAAGGTCGCCGAGACAAAGAGACTACTCACATACTTTTGCTGCTCTTTTCCAACGGCCTGTTCAGATCTTTACCACGCAAACCACCGACGAATATTCTTCGCCTCGATACCCATCGGTCGACGCCACCGCTACGAATTACCTCAGAATTCGCGAAAATTGCAATCTGACTCTGTAAGGAGTTCTGGTCGATTATGGCTGTCAACAGACTGATGAAGCGGCTCGGCGGGGACGAACGAGTCGACCTGCTTCGCGCGGTACGGGAAGCGGACGTGGTCCCGTACTTTCGGAAGATGGAATCCGCCGTCGGGCCGGTCGTACGGGTCGAAGGCAAGGACAAGATCATGCTGGGCTCCAACAACTACCTCGGCATCGCCGACCACCCCAAGGTCGTAGAAGGTGCCCAGCGCGCGTTGGACACGTTCGGTAGCGCAGTGACCGGAAGCCGGCTACTCAACGGCACCCTGGACCTGCACCTCGAGCTAGAGCACGAAATCGCGCAGTGGCACGGCACGGACGACGCCCTGGTGTTCACTACCGGCTATCAAACCAACCTGGGCACGATCAGCGCGATCGTCGGTCCTGGGGATACCGTGATCGTCGATTCGGCGGCGCACGCCTCGATTCGCGACGGCAGTACGCTGTCCGGCGCGACGGTCGTCAAGTTCAGGCACAACGACATGGCCGATCTCGAGGCCAAACTCCAGCAGCCCGTCATCGATGACGGAGCTGTCCTGGTGATCGTCGACGGCCTGTACTCGATGGAGGGCGATCTCGCACCGCTCGATGCGGTATCGGATCTGTGCCTGCGCTACCACGCAGCGCTGATGGTGGACGAAGCTCACAGCCTCGGGGTCTACGGACGCGAACTCACCGGAGCCGCTGAACTTTTCGGGATCGGAAAAGACGTCGACGTCACAATGGCGTCGTTGTCCAAGAGCCCGAGCTCCACCGGCGGCTTCGTCACCGGCTCCCGCGACCTCATCGACACGCTTCGCGTGAAGGCCCGCGCATTTCTGTTCACGACCTCCGGTGTTCCCGCAGCCGTCGGTGCATCTCTGGCCTCGGTCCGTCTGATCCGAAGTGACGAGGGCAAGGATCGCGCTCGACGGGTCCTCGACAATGCCGAAATCCTTCGCGGCGGACTGCAATCGGCCGGCCTCGATGTGGCCGGACGGTCCGATACGCCCACCGGCGATACTGCCTCACCGATCGTGTCACTGCACGTGGGCGACGATCTCGTCGCCATGGGCCTGTGGAAGACCTTGTACGACCGCGGAATATTCACCAGCGCGGCATTGCACCCAGCGGTGCCGAAATCCGGTGCTCTGCTTCGCTTGTGCGTGATGGCCACGCACACCGAGCAGCAACTGGCCACCGCGACCGAGCAGATAGTGGAAGCGGTCGCAGGACTACCGTCATGAGCGAGCAGCCGGGTGGTCTACGCATCGCAGTCACCGGAGCCACCAGCGACTTCGCGGCCGCGATCCTTCCGACACTGTTCGACGATCCCGAGGTGGACACGGTCGTCGGAATTGCTCGCCGGCCGGCCCGTCTCGTCCATCCCAAGCTCACCTCGGTGCGCTCGGATATTCGCTCTCCGGACCTCGAGGAAATATTCGCCGGATGCGACGCGGTGCTGCATTTGGCATTCGTGGTCGAGGAACTTCGAGACAAGGCCGAGACTCACGACATCAACCTGCGTGGATCGCGGAACGTGATCGACTCCGCGTATCGAGCGGGCGCGTCGCGGGTGGTGATCGCGTCGAGCATCAATGCATACGGGGCCGATATCGCTCCGGAGCCGCTCACCGAGAACACTTATCCTGCAGGCGATCCCAATCGCTACTACTTCTACGACAAGGCGGAGGTGGAGCACTACGCCGAGTGGTGGCTACGTAGACACCCCGGAGCGATGGCCATCTCGATGCTGCGGTGCACCTACATCGTCGGACCCGACTTCGCGAACGACGGAATCGACCAGTTCACCGGTCCGGTCGGAGCGTTTCCCGAAGCGGATCGCGCATCGTATCAATTCCTGTACCAGGACGACATGGCCGATGCGTTCCATCGTGCGGCCAAAACCGATCTCGTCGGTCCGTACAACCTCGGTCCGGTGGACTGGGTGGGAGTGCGCGAGCTTGCCGCGATGCAGGGCCAGCTGATGTTCGACGTACCCCAGAAAGCGGCCACCCGGGTGGCCGACATCGCCTTTCGGCTCGGCCTGACACCCTTCTCGGGCCAGTGGGTCACACCCGGTGAACCCATCGTCGATTCCTCGGCACTCGGACGCGCCACCGGCTGGGCACCGACACTGACCGCGCACGAGAGCGCCGCGATGATGATCCTGTTGCAGGGCAAGTCACTGCTGCGACGCGGTGACGCTCTCACACGCGGTATCGCCTGCGAAGCGGCGCTTCGTCCGGCCTCCGAAGCCGTCGGATTGTCGCGCTCGGCGATCGCAGCCCTGTCGGTGGAACATCGACAACTCGATACCAGTGACGGCAGCGTGCACGCGGAGATCCATCGAGCGCCCACCGAATCCACCCGGTCGGTGGTACTCCTCGCCGACGTGGGCACGCACGCGCGTTATCTGACCACGCTGGCTGCCGATATTGCCGCCGCAGGCGTGGACGTCGTGGTCCTCGACCTGCCCGGGCACGGACTCAGCACCGGTCCGCGAGGTCGGTCCTCGGCAGCGCAGACCACCGAGGCCATCGACGCGGCCCTACGATTCGCTCGAGTAGAACTCGAGACCGTCCCGGTGACCGTGCGCAGCGGTACCCGCCACGCGGTGGACACGCTGATCAGCGGGATTCTCAGGCGAGCGACCGGCTGGAAAACTATGGAAGAACCCGACCACAGCGACGGGCTGCTGCCGCCGAGGACCCGGGCCGAGGGAACCGCCGATATTCCCTACGCGTCGACCGCAGCCGAGGCTCTTGCCCTGTGCACGACACGGGCGGTCAGCGCCACCAGGTGAGGGCCTCGCGAATACGCGTCCGCCACGACGTTCCCGGCTGGCCCGGGGTCGCGGCGCGGGGCCCGGCCGACTGCGACAGCTGCGTGCGCTCGAGCCGATCGACCTCGGCCCGGTTCGTTCGCCACTTGTCGAGCCAGACCTCCACGTCCACCGGGCCGAGCGGCACGATCGGTGGTGTCGGAAACCGAATCCAGTCCACGATGCGAGCGTTCAGCTCGTTCAAGGTCTCTCGCGCGGACTCTTCACGTCGGATGTCGATCAACGTGGACGGCAGCCGCTCGATTTCCTTGCGCAGCTGCAGGGCAGTGGGCAGCAACGCGTCGGCAGGCAGATTCTCCCGCTTCAGATAGCCGCGAACCCACCACAATTCGTCCGCAGGATCGCCGATCGGTATCGGCTTGCCTGCGCCCGCGAGCCCCTCGAAGGCACCCTCGTCCTGCGCCTGGCGAATCTGCTTGTCGACCCAGGACTCGAACGTGACTCCCGGTTTCTTGCGCTCGGTCACCTCATCGACTGTAGATCCGGTACCACCACCGACGCCAGGTTCGACGTCGTCGACCGGGGCAGGCCTTTTCAGCCGTACTCGGCCACCAGTCGATCGAATTCCTCGCGATCGATCACCTGGGGTTCGTCGATGGCGAGCGCTTGCGCGTACTTGCTCGCCAGGTGATAGTCGCGGCCGATCGGCCCCTGCTCGGCGTCGTCCTCGTCGGACTGGACGCTGGCCCCGGGAGGTACCTCGTTCTGCAGGCCGGTGGACTTGCTGCCGAGCAGAGCGTCGAGTTTCGCGGATATCTTCTGCATGATCTCTTGGTCGTCGGTCATGGGCAGGGTGTACCCGGATCGACCGAATCGACACCGACCCCTGAACCGGAGCTGCGCGGGGGATTACCTGTCGGTGCCCGGGGGCATGATAGTGAGATGGCCAGCGACAGCATCGGCACGGGGACGCCCGACGGCACCGACACAGGGCACGAGTCGTCGGTGATGGCGAAGCTGTCTCAGCCCACCCGTGAGTGGTTCGACGGAGCTTTTCCGGCCCCCACCTCTGCGCAGCTGGGCGCGTGGTCGTCGATTTCGAGCGGTTCTCACACCCTGGTGGTCGCCCCGACGGGCTCGGGTAAAACCCTCTCTGCGTTTCTCTGGGCGCTGGACGAGCTGGCACAACTCGGTGCGGACAGCACACGCAAGACCAAGGTTCTCTACATCTCCCCGCTCAAGGCTCTGGCCGTCGACGTCGAGCGCAACCTCCGCGCACCTCTGGTCGGTATCACCCAGACCGCGAAGCGGCTCGGCCTCGACCCACCCGAGATCTCGGTCGGAGTTCGGTCGGGTGACACCAGCGCCGCCGACCGCCGACACATGATCAAAACTCCCCCGGACATCCTGATCACCACTCCGGAGTCGCTGTTCCTGATACTCACCTCGGCGGCGCGAGAGATTCTCTCCGAGGTCGATACGGTGATCGTCGACGAGGTACACGCCGTCGCCGGCACCAAACGCGGCGCACATCTGGCGATCTCGCTCGAACGCCTCGACGGCATGCTGAACGAGCCCGCCCAACGTATCGGCCTGTCCGCCACGGTGCGTCCGCACGAAGAGGTGGGCCGATTCCTGGCCGGGGCAGCTCCCATCGAGATCGTCGCCCCGCCCGCTCCGAAGACCTTCGACCTGACCGTGCAGGTGCCGGTGGAGGACATGACCGAACTGGGCGTGAGCGACCCGAATGCCGACACCTCCGCCGCTCCTCCGACGCAGGGATCGATCTGGCCGCACGTCGAGGAGAAGATGGTCGATCTCATCCTCGAACACAGCTCGTGCATCGTGTTCGCCAACTCGCGCAGGCTCGCCGAGCGCCTCACGGCGCGATTGAACGAGGTGTACACCGAGCGCATCGGGGTCGGAGTCGAGACGCAGCACCGGCCGCCGTCACAGATCGGCGCGTCCACCGACGTCAACCACGGTGCCGATCCGGTTTTGGCCCGAGCACACCACGGCAGTGTCAGCAAAGATCAGCGCGCACTGATCGAGGACGATCTCAAGACCGGACGATTGCGGTGCGTCGTCGCCACCAGCAGCCTCGAACTCGGAATCGATATGGGCGCAGTCGACCTGGTCGTCCAGGTCGAGGCACCGCCATCGGTGGCAAGCGGGCTGCAACGCGTCGGGCGCGCGGGGCATCAGGTCGGCGAGATCTCCAAAGGCGTCCTGTTCCCCAAACACCGCACCGACCTGATCCACTGCGCGGTCACCGTCGAACGCATGACCACGGGCAAGATCGAGGCGCTCTTCGTACCCGCCAACCCGCTCGATGTCTTGGCCCAGCAGACAGTTGCAGCGTGCGCACTCGAACCGATCGATGCCGAGGACTGGTTCGAATCGGTACGTCGTACAGGCAGTTTCGCCACACTTCCCCGGTCGGCCTACGAATCGACACTCGATCTGCTCTCGGGCCGCTACCCCTCGGACGAGTTCGCCGAACTCCGCCCACGGCTCGTATGGGACCGCGACGCCAATACCCTCACCGGCCGCCCCGGATCACAACGACTGGCCGTCACCTCGGGCGGCACCATTCCCGACCGCGGACTGTTCACCGTGTACATGGTGGGTGAAAAGCAGTCCAGGGTAGGCGAACTCGACGAGGAGATGGTCTACGAATCACGAGTGGGTGATGTGTTCGCGCTCGGTGCGACCAGCTGGCGCATCGAGGAGATCACCCACGACCGAGTGTTGGTCAGCCCGGCGTACGGGCAACCCGGCCGGCTCCCGTTCTGGCACGGTGACGGACTCGGCCGACCGGCCGAATTGGGCCGAGCTCTCGGCGAATTCCTGCGCAGCACCACCGACCGCGGCAATCTCGCCGAGCGGTTGAGCAGCGACGGTCTCGATACCAATGCGGTCACCAATCTGATCGCCTTGCTCGACGAACAACTCGAGGCCACCGGCCAACTTCCCACCGACAAGACGATGATCGTCGAGCGGTTCCGTGACGAACTCGGTGACTGGCGTCTGGTGCTGCATTCGACGTACGGCCAGCAGGTACATGCCCCGTGGGCGCTCGCGGTAGGCGCGAGACTGATCGAGCGCTACGGTATCGACGCCGCGCCGACGGCCTCGGATGACGGCATCATCGTCCGGCTCCCCGATACCGACGACCGACCGCCCGGGGCGGAACTGTTCGTGTTCGAGCGCGACGAGATCGCCGACATCGTCACCGAGCAGGTCGGCGGATCGGCGCTGTTCGCCTCTCGATTTCGTGAGTGCGCTGCGCGCGCGTTGCTTCTCCCCCGCCGCAACCCCGGCAAGCGTGCGCCGCTGTGGCAGCAGCGGCAGCGCTCCGCCCAATTGCTCGACGTCGCACGAAAATACCCGACATTCCCGATTCTTCTCGAAACCGTCCGCGAGTGCCTGCAGGACGTCTACGACCTTCCCGCGCTCGAGGACATCCTGGCCCGAATAGGTCGGCGTCAGATCAGGATCGTCGATGTCGAGACGCCGTCGCCGTCCCCGTTCGCGAATTCACTGCTGTTCAACTACGTCGGCGCGTTCATGTACGAGGGTGACAGCCCGCTGGCCGAACGCCGAGCCGCCGCCCTGTCGCTCGATTCGGCGCTCCTGGCCGAGCTGCTCGGACGCGTCGAACTGCGAGAGTTGTTGGACGAGGGCGTCATCACCGCCACCGAACGCGAACTGCAACGTCTCCCCGAGGACCGCCGCGCCAAGGACATCGAAGGAGTGGCCGATCTCCTGCGGCTGCTCGGACCACTCACCGTCGAGGAAGTCGGCCTGCGCACCCACGGCGACGAATGTCGGCAGTGGCTCACCGAACTCGCCGATGCCAAGCGGGCGATGGAGGTCTCGTTCGCCGGCAAGCACTGGTGGACGGCCATCGAGGACGCGGCTCGGCTGCGCGACGCATTGGGTGTACCGCTCCCCATCGGCACTCCCGCCGCATTCATCGAACCCGTCGACGACCCACTGGTGGATCTGATCAGCCGGTACGCCCGAACCCACGGCCCGTTCGCCCTCGAGGACGCAGCGGCGCGATTCGGTGTCGGCACCGCGGTGGTGCGCGATGTGCTGCGCCGACTGGCCGTGGACAAACGCGTCGTCGAGGGCGAATTTCGACCCGGCGCAACCGGTAGCGAATGGTGCGATGCCGAGGTACTCAGGCGGGTACGACGGCGGTCGCTCGCGGCCGCCAGGCACGAAGTCGAGCCGGTCTCGACCGCCACGCTCGGCCGGTTCCTTCCCTCCTGGCAGCACGTCGACAGCCGACGGCTGAGCGGGATCGACGGTGTCGCCACCGTCATCGAACAACTTGCGGGCGTACCGGTTCCGGCATCGGCCTGGGAATCGCTGGTACTCGCAGCGCGGGTGACCGACTACACCCCGGCGATGCTCGACGAGCTGACCTCCACCGGTGAAGTGTTGTGGTCGGGTCACGGAGCGATCTCGTCGAAGGACGGTTGGGTGAGCTTGCACATGGCCGAGACCGCGCCGCTCACCCTCGCGGCCGCAGCCGAATCGGACCTGTCCGATCTGCAGCTGCGCGTACAGGATGCTGTGGCGGGCGGCGGCGCGTACTTTTTCCGCCAGCTCTCCGACCATGTCGGTAGCACCGACGACTCGGCGCTGCAGAGCGCACTGTGGGAGTTGGTATGGGCCGGGCGCCTGAGCAACGACACGTTCGCCCCGCTGCGTGCTCTGTTGAACTCGACGGCAACCCGATCGGCTCCGAGCCATCGATCACCCCGTCGCACACCACGTTTACGCTCGTATCGTCAATTCGAGCGACCATCGTTGCCCACCAGAACGGGCCCGCCCACCGCCGGCGGTCGGTGGTCGAGATTGCCTGAACTCGAACCCGATCCCACGGTGCGTGCGCACGCCACCGCCGATGTGTTGCTCGAACGCTATGGAGTCCTCACCCGTGGTTCGGTGATGAACGAAGGCGTCCCCGGCGGATTCGCCACCATGTACAAGGTTCTCACCGGCTTCGAGGACTCGGGGCGGTGCCGTCGTGGATATTTCGTCGACTCGCTCGGCGGCGCTCAGTTCTCCACCTCCGATGTGGTGGATCGGCTGCGCAGCTACGACGAACCGAAGAAGGAGGCCGCCGCAGTGGTGCTGGCCTCGTGCGATCCGGCCAACCCGTACGGCGCGGCGCTGCCCTGGCCGAAAGCCGGGGGCGCATACCACGGTCTCGGAGAGAGGACGGACGAGACCACCAAGCACCGCCCGGGCCGCAAGGCCGGAGCACTGGTCGTGCTCGTCCGGGGCGAACTGACGATGTTCGTCGAGCGGGGCGGAAAGTCGGTGTTGACGTTCGGCGAGAATCCTGACGACATCGGTGCTGCGGCAACTGCATTGGCAGCGACGGTCCGACGCGGCGGAGTGGACAAGTTGCTCGTCGAACGCATCGACGGGCACGACATCCACGGGACCGACTTCGCCAAGACCCTGACCGCGGCAGGCTTCTCGGCGACTCCCCGAGGTCTTCGGCTCCGCCGCTGAATCGCCCGTGACACCGACCGGCCCGTGACACCCGGAAGCACCAGAGAGGACACCGATGCCCGAGGGCGATACCGTCTGGCGCGCTGCCAACACCTTGCGTGCGGCGCTGGAAGGACAGCAGCTGACCTCCTGTGATGTGCGCGTACCGCGATACGCCACAGTCGATTTCACCGGAGAGACTGTCGATTCGGTTGCCTCACGCGGAAAACACCTGCTGATTCGAGTCGGGGGCTGGTCGATTCACTCGCATCTGAAGATGGAGGGCACCTGGCACGTCTACGCACCCGGTGCGCGGTGGCGTCGCCCGGCGTTTCAGGCCCGCATCATCTTGACCACCGCGAACGCGCAAGCCATCGGTTTCGAACTCGGAGTGCTCGACATCCTCGACGACGAGGACGAGGCCGTCGGCCATCTCGGGCCGGATCTGCTGGGTGCGGACTGGGATGCGGACCTCGCCCTGACCCGGTTGGCGGCCGACGCTGCTCGGCCCGTCGGACTTGCATTGCTCGATCAGCGAAATATTGCAGGCCTCGGCAACGTGTACCGCAACGAGATCTGCTTCCTCCGCGGCGTCGACCCCCGCACCCCGGTAGGCCAGGCGGGCGACCTACAGAAGATGATCGACCTCTCGCATCGAACGATCACGGCGAACAAGAACCGGAACCAGCGGGTCACCACCGGAGATCGGCGACCCGGCCGGCATTTCTGGGTGTACGGCCGCGAGAACAAACCGTGCCGACGCTGCGGAACCACTATCGAATTGGGCCTCCTCGGCGACAACCCGCTCGAAGAACGCCAGATCTACTACTGCCCGTACTGCCAACGGCGGCCGACCTGACAACTCCTTATCAGTAGGAACCAAGCCTGCTCACAGTTTTTCCGATCACCATGGATTCCATGTTGACACTTGCGATACTCACTCTGCTGATGATGGCCGCGTCCGGCGCGGTTGCCGCTCGCGCACCGCGCACTCTGGTTCGACCGGGTGCCCTGCACCGAGTGTGATCTGCCGACCCCCCCGGGGTCGGCAGATCACACGGCTGTGGGGTCGAGGGCGTCAGACGCCTGCCTGGCCCATGCGGGTGCTCTTGCGAATGTAGAAGTACCAGGTCACCACCAGTAGAGCGACGAAGAAGAACACGTAGAACCACAGGGCGGGTTCGATGTTGCCCACGGTGCTCTTGGACCAGGCGTACGCCAGCGGCACGATGAATCCGCCGAAGGCACCGACCGAGGAAATGATGCCGAGCGCGCCTGCGGCCTGACGACGCATGTGCTGCATGATCTCCGGCGTTCCGCCTGCGTCCTCACCCTTCGTCCGGAAGATCTTCGAGATCATCCGGTATGTCGACCCGTTGCCGATTCCCGTGGCGATGAACAGAAACATGAAGGCCGCGAAGAAGAACGGCAGGTTGACCATTTTCACGGCGGCCAGGACTCCGGCCGCACCGACCGCCAACATGACGAAGCTGACCGCCGTGATGCGCGCGCCGCCGATGTTGTCTGCGAGCTTGCCGCCGAGTGGACGGGCGATCGAACCGATGCCTGCGCCCAGGAACGCCCATGTCAAGGCGATGTCGCCGCGATCGAAGACTGCTTTGAGCAGCGACGGAAACGCCGCGGAGTAGCCGATGAACGATCCGAAGGTGCCGATGTACAGCAACGACATCACCCAGGTCTCCTGATGCTTCAACGAGTCCAGGACTGGTTTGACGTCTGCCTTCGCCTCGGCGAGGTTGTTCATGAACAGAAATGCCAACACTGCGGCGACGACGGTGAGTGGGGCGTACAGCAGGCCGGCGCGGGTCAGCGCGACGCCGCCACCGGCGACGACGAGCAGCGGCACGACTTTCTGAGCCACGGCGACACCGATGTTTCCGCCTGCCGCGTTCAGTCCGAGTGCCCAGCCCTTTTCGCGCTCCGGGTAGAAGAACGAGATGTTGGCCATCGACGAGGCGAAGTTACCGCCGCCGAAGCCTGCGGTGGCGGCGATCAGAAGCAGCAACCCGTAGTCGATACCGGGATTGGACACCGCCCAGGTGAGCCCGAGGCATGGGATCAGCAGCAGCAGCGCCGAGATGACGGTCCAGTTGCGGCCACCGAACAGCGGGATCGCGAACGTGTACGGAAGTCGCAGCACGGCACCGACCCCACTGGGCACGGCAACGAGCCACAGGGCCTGGCTGGTGGACAGCGCGAAGCCCGATGGACCGGCTGAACCGTCGGCTCCGACCGTCATCTGAACCACCACGATGCTCCACAGCAGCCACACCGAGAAGCCGATGTGTTCGGCGAAGATCGAGAAGATCAAGTTCTTGCGTGCGACCGGACGACCGATCGAGTTCCAGAAAGTCTCGTTCTCCGGTTCCCAGTTGTGAATCCAGTGTCCCCGTAGGTCCAGTGCCTCGGCCTTCTCGTCACGTTCCAGAGTGCTGGTCATCGGTAATGGACCTCCCCATCTTCACGGCTTCCGTCCGGATCGAATGTCCGAAGTCGATGCCACAGAAGGTAGAGAGCAGCGGTTACGTCGAATGGCTCCGTCCGTTACGCGGCGGTCAAGCTGTCCACACAGACGCCGTAGCTCCGCCGTGAGGTCCGCTGCAGTGCACGCCCGAGGACGGGCGAACGTGGACGGTGCGAGGGGAAACGTGCGGGGAGTACTACCCCTCCGGCGGTGGAGTGGCGAGCACCGGCTCGAGAATTTCTTGGCGGGCCTCGGGAGCGACCACCCGCAGGGCGTCCGCAGACTCGTCATCGGGCTGACGCTGCGATTCGATCTCGGCCTCCACGCGGGCCCGGTACGTCTCGACCTCACGATCGACCATCGCTTCGTCCCATCCCAGGATCGGTGCGATCAACGCCGCCACCTGCCCCGCGCAGTTCATCCCCCGGTGCGAGTACTCGATGGAAATCCGGGTACGACGCGCTAGCACGTCCTCGAGGTGCAGCGCACCCTCCGCGGCCGCGGCGTAGACGACCTCGATCTGCAGGTATGCGGGTGCATCGGTGAGCGGTTGCAACAGTTCGGGTTTGCCGTCCGCCAAGGCGAGAACCTCGTCGATCAGGGAGCCGTAGCGATCGAGGAGATGGGTCACCCGATGTGGATGCAGGTTGTACTTCTCGCCCAGGTGCGGTGCCTGATTGACCAGCGCGAAGTAGCCGTCGGCCCCGACCAGCGGCACCTTCTCGGTGATCGACGATGCCACCCGTACCGGAATGTCCTCGGCAGCCAGATCGACTGCGTCCTCGGCCATCACCCGATAGGTCGTGTATTTGCCGCCTGCGATGGCGACGAGCCCGGGTGCCACCCGTGCGACCGCGTGCTCGCGTGAGAGCTTGGAGGTCTCGTCGCTCTCCCCTGCCAGCAATGGTCGCAAGCCTGCGTAGACGCCGTCGATGTCGTCGTGGGTGAGCGGAGTGATGAGCACGCCGTTGACCTCGTCCAGGATGTAGTCGATGTCGGCTTTGGTGGCGGCCGGGTGTGCGAGATCGAGATTCCAGTCGGTATCGGTGGTACCGATGATCCAATGCGCACCCCACGGGATGATGAACAGCACGGACTTCTCGGTGCGCAGAATGATGGCGCTCTCACTGACGATCCGATCCCGAGGCACCACGATGTGCACGCCCTTCGATGCGCGCACTCGGAAACGACCACGCATATTGGACAGCGACTGGATCTCGTCGGTCCACACGCCGGTGGCGTTGATCACCACGTGTCCGCGTACCTCGGTGGTGGCTCCGGTTTCCGAATCCCGGACTCGCACACCCGATATCCGATCGGCCTCACGGAGGAACCCGACGACCTGGGTCGATGTTCGCACCACCGCGCCGTAGTGAGCGGCTGTTCTGGCTACGGTCATCGTGTGCCGGGCATCGTCGACCACGGTGTCGTAGTAGCGAATTCCGCCGATCAACGACTTTCGCTTGATGCCGGGCGACATACGAAGCGCGCCGGACCGCGTCAGATGCTTCTGCTGAGGCACCGATTTGGCCCCGCCCATCCGGTCGTAGAGAAAGATTCCCGCCGCGATGTACGGGCGCTCCCAGAGGCGGTGGGTGAGCGGGAAGAGAAACTTCAGTGGTTTGACCAAGTGCGGGGCGAGTGTGGACAGCGAGAGTTCCCGCTCGTGCAGGGCCTCGCGGACGAGCCCGAACTCGAGCTGTTCGAGGTAACGAAGCCCACCGTGGAACATCTTCGACGAGCGAGAAGACGTTCCCGACGCGTAGTCTCGCGCCTCCACCAGGGCTACCTTCAGTCCTCGTGTCGCCGCGTCGAGGGCTGCTCCGGAGCCGACGACGCCGCCGCCGACGACCACCACGTCGAACTGTTCCGATCCGAGTTGGTCCCAGGCCTCTACCCGCTGGTCCGGTCCGAGGAACTTCGTGTTCGATCGGTTGCTCACGTTCAGGCTCCCTCTCCGTCGAAAATCCTCGTGCACCGCGTGGATGTCAGGCTACCGCCCCTTCTGCGCCCCGCGCAGAACCTGTGGACAGCGGCTGCCTGCCGTTCAGTGCGCGTACGCGAGCGCCGAGTGCGCCGATCCCAGTCGCTGCACGGCGTCGGTGAGCAGCGGCGGGGTCGAGCCTGCGAAGCTGAGCCGGAGCGAGTGCCGATACTGCTCGGCGGCGGCGAATGCCGTGCCGGGCACGAAGGCGACGCCGTGGTCCAAAGCAACGCCGAGCAGCTCGGAAGTGTCGGTCTCGTCTTCGAAGGTGGCCCAGGCGAACATTCCTCCCGCGGGTCGGGAGACGGTGAGGCGTTGCCCGAACTCGGTCGCGAGAGCAGCCGTCAATGCTGTTGCACGGCAGTAGTACTGGTGCCGGAGGGTGGCCAGGTGGGTGTCCGTCCATGCGGTATCGGCCAGCATGTGTGCCGTCATGAGCTGCGTCATCGAGGAACCGCACAGATCGGCACCCTGTTTGAGCAGTTCCACCGCCGCGCACACCGCAGGTGGGGCGACGAACCACCCGACGCGCAGCGTCGGAGCCAGGATCTTCGAGGCGCTGGAGAGCCGGATGACGCGGTCGCTGTGACACGCGATCGGCAGCGGCGGAGCGCCCGCGCCGGACGTAGCGGAGTTCTCGGTGGCGAACCAGATCTCACCGTACGGGTCGTCTTCGATCACCCAGAAGCCGAAGCGTTCGGCCAGTGCGGCGAGATGCCGTCGCCGCCCATCGCTCATCGTGACCCCGCGGGGATTGTGGAAGTTGGCCACGGTGTGGACCACCGCCGGACGCAGTCCTGCCCTCAATCGTCGTTCGAGCTCGACGGTGTCCATTCCATCGGCGTCGATCGGGATGGCCACGATCTGCGCTTCGGCGATCGAGAACACTTGCAACGCACCGGTATACGCGGGTTCGTCGACCACGACGACGGCTCCTGGATCGACAAGAGCCTGCGCCAGCAGCGTCAGCGCTTGTTGCGATCCGTGCGTGACGACCACGGTCTCCACCGGAACCGCCGCGCCACCCCGCACAGCGCTTTCTCTGGCCGCGAGCACGCTGCGCAGTGTGCCGTGGCCGCGAGTCTCGCAGTACTGGACGGCATCCGGGGTCCGCAGCGCGGCCTCGGCTGCCGCTGCGAGGCGCTCCACCGGAATCAGATCCGTTGCCGGCAGGCCACCGGCCAGGCTGATGACGTCCTCGCGCGCGGTGAGAGCGAGGAGGTCACGGATCGCGGAGCTCGAGAGCGAATCGGCACGTCTGGCCAGGCCGGGGTTGGGGTGTGAAGGGAACATGAAACAGACTCCGGGGCAGCAGGAATGGGGAAACGGCCCGCGGATCCGCTGAGTCGAGGAGAGGCGGACGGGTGTGTCCGCCTCTCGACTGTCTCATGTGAAACCGAAATATGAAACGTACTTCTCAGATTGTGAGATCAGTCCAGATCGTCGTGTGCCATCAGCTGACGCGCAGCCTCGATGACCGATCCCGACAGTGACGGATACACCGAGAACGTGTTCGCCAGGTCGTTGACCGACAGGTTGTTCTGTACCGCCATCGCGATGGGCAGAATCAACTCCGACGCACTCGGAGCGACCACCACACCGCCGATGACGACACCGGTGGCCGGACGGCAGAAGATCTTGACGAAACCGCGCTTGAGCCCGCTCATCTTCGCCCGGGGATTGGTGGTGAGCGGCAACATCACGGTGCGCGCAGGAACGTCGCCGGAGTCGATGGCCGATTGCGCGACACCCACCGACGCTATCTCGGGCCGCGTGAACACCGCGGAGGCCACGGTCTTGAGCTTGATAGGGCTCACTGCCTGCCCCAGCGCGTGGTACATCGCGATACGTCCCTGCATCGCGGCGACCGAGGCCAGCGGTAGCAACCCAGTGCAGTCACCGGCAGCGTAGATACCGGCGACCGCGGTGCGCGATACGCGGTCGACCCGCAGATAGCCACCCTTGTCCAGCTCGATTCCGACGTTCTCCAAGCCGAGACCGGAGGTGTTGGGAACCGATCCGACCGTCATCAGCGCATGACTTCCCTCGACGGTTCGCCCGTCCGACAGCGTCACGAGTACACCGTTTTCGGTCCGGACCACCGAATCGGCGCGGGCATGCTTGACCAGGGTCACACCCCGCTCGTTGAACGCGTCCTCGAGCACCAGTGCCGCATCCTCGTCCTCGTGCGGAAGAACGCGGTCACGGCTCGACACCGCTGTCACCTTGACGCCCATCTCGGTGTACGCAGAGACGAACTCGGCACCGGTCACACCCGATCCGACCACCACCAGATGCTCGGGCAGTCCGTCGAGGTCGTAGAGCTGACGCCAATTGAGAATTCGCTCACCGTCGGGCTCCGCGCCCGCGAGCACGCGGGGCCGGGCACCGGTGGCGACGAGAACCACGTCGGCGTCGAGAATGCGCTCCTCACCGTCCGCCAACACAGCCTTGATCTGATGCGACGCCATACCGACCTGACTGTCGATCATTTCGGCGCGACCCGCCAGCAGCTCGACGCCCACCGAGGTCACCCGGTGCGCAATATCTGCCGATTGTGCTTGCGCGAGGCTCCTGACGCGGTCGTGAATCTGCGGAAGCGCGACGGCGGCCTGCGATGGATCGAGGGAGATTCCGAGATCGCTGGCACGCCGCATCTCGGTGCGAATTCCCGTCGACGCGATGAACGTCTTCGACGGAACGCAGTCCCAGAGGACGCAGGCACCACCGATTCCGTCCGAATCCACGAGCGTCACATCGCCACCGTGCTGAGCGGCAACCAACGCTGCTTCGTACCCTGCCGGACCACCACCGATGATCACAATCCGGGTCATTGATCCTCTTCTCACAAGCTCGAAATCTCACGCTGTCCGGTGTCAACGGTATTCGAGAGGTCGTCCCCGTGCGTCGGTAAGGCTAGCTTCACTCGTTCCAGGCGAGGGCGGACCAGCGGCGACTCACCGAAACACGACCACGACACGTCAACGGGCCCCGGAACGGTTTAGGCTGGCCGACGTGCCAATTTATGCCGCTTACGGATCGAACATGCATCCGGAGCAGATGTTGCAGCGATGCCCTCACTCGCCCCTCTCCGGAACCGGGTGGCTGCACGGATGGCGTTTGACCTTCGCCGGTGGCGACATCGGCTGGGAGGGCGCGTTGGCCACCGTGGTCGAAGATCCCCAGTCACAGGTCTTCGTGGTGCTCTACGACGTGTCGGACGAGGACGAGCAGAGCCTCGACCGCTGGGAGGGCTCCGAGCTCGGCATCCACCGCAAGATCCGGTTGCGAATCGAGACCGGCGGCGAGCCGGTTCTGGCATGGATGTACGTGCTCGACGCCTACGAGGGCGGCCTGCCCTCGGCCCGTTACCTCGGCGTCATGGCTGAAGCCGCCGAAATCGCCGGTGCACCAGCAGAATACGTGCGAGACCTGCGAACCCGCGACAGTCGTAACGTCGGCCCTGGTACCGCCTCGTAGCTCCCCGAGACGGAACCATCAGTTCGGATCCAACGCGATCGCGGTCATCACCTTCACGCCCACCGCCAGTGCACGCTCGTCCAGATCGAACGTGGGCTGGTGGATGTCGAGTTGTGGTCCGGTACCCGGCCATACCCCCAGTCGAGCCATCGCCCCAGGTACTCGTTCGAGGTACCACGAGAAGTCCTCACCGCCGCCGGACTGCGCCGTATCGGCCAATGCGCTCGGCCCGACCCTCGCGATCGCCTTCTCGAAGGTATGGGTGGACACAGGATCGTTGACCACCGGGGGCACACCGCGGCGGTAGTGCAGCTCGAACTTCACACCCGTCGGTGCGAGCAACCCGGTGACGATCTCGCGGACCAACGGCTCGAGCAATGCCCAGGTCTCGTGGTCACCGGTGCGCACCGTTCCCGTCAGCATTCCGGTCTGCGGAATGGCGTTGGGAGCCTGACCTGCTACCACCGCTCCCCACACCATGACCGTGCTGGTGCGCGGATCGACCCGCCTGCTCAGCATCCCGGGAAGGCCAGTGATGACGGTGCCGAGCGCGTAGACGAGATCGGTGGTCAGGTGCGGCCTCGAGGTGTGCCCGCCGGGCGAGTCCAGCCGCAACTCGACCGTGTCGGCGGCCGAGGTGATCGCACCGACCCGCATGCCGACCTGCCCCACCTGAAGTCTCGGATCACAGTGCAGCGCAAAGATTTTCGTGACTCCGTCGAGCGCACCCGCGGCCACCGCATCGAGGGCACCGCCCGGCATGACCTCCTCGGCGGGCTGAAAGATCAATCGGACCCCGAATTGCAGGTTCGGCAACGACGCCAACGCGAGCCCGGTCGCCAGCAGCACCGTGGTGTGCGCGTCGTGCCCGCATGCATGCGACACCCCGGGGACCGTCGAGGAATAGGCGGCACCGGTGTTCTCCTGCAGTGGCAGCGCGTCCATGTCTGCTCGCAACGCGACCCGGGGCCCGTCGGGTCCGATATCGCAGATCAACCCGGTTCCGCCCGGGAGCGGCTGAGGCGACAGACCGGCCGCTTGGAGCCGATCCATCACGAACGACGTGGTGGCGAATTCGCGTCGAGCAAGCTCCGGATGGGCGTGGATGTGCCGACGCCACAGCGACAGGTCCTCCGTGTGATCACCGATCCACCGATCGATCGCAGCCTCGCGAGCGTCCACCCCGATCGTGACGTCTTCTCCCGCGCTCATGTGCGGGCCGCCGCTCGTGCACTCACGCCGTCCAGCAGGCGCGCGCGGGTATCGGCATCGGAAGCCGCCTTCGCGGCAGTTCGAGCGAGACCGAGTGCGCCGTCCAACAATGCACGGTCGGCCGATTCGGTGACACAGGCCGCGGCGAACTCCGGCTGATGCGTCACCGCCCCGCCTGCATCGAGCCCGACGACGGGATGGATACCGGGTAGAACATTGCTCACGTTTCCCATGTCTGTACTGCCCAACGGGCGAAATCCTTCCAACTCCGGAGCCAAGGGCGAACGGCCCAGCGCTTCGATCTCCTGACGAAATACCGCGACCAGCCACGAATCGGGCGTCAAGGCCGCGTAGGTCGGTGACACCGTCCGAATCTCGTGTGTACACCCGGTAGCCACGGCCCCGGCCTCGAAACACGCGAACGCCTTCCTCGTCAGCGTCTCGAGCGACTCGGTGGTGTTGGCACGCAGGTAGTACAGCAACTCGGCATGACCGGGAACGATGTTCGGGGCGGCACCGCCGTCGCTGACGATTCCGTGAAACTGCTGGCCCGGCTCCAGGTGTTGCCGCAACAGACCCAGCGCCACCTGGCTGATGGTGACCGCGTCGCCTGCATTGATTCCCCACTCCGGGGCGGCCGACGCATGCGCGGCGCGGCCGGTGAACTGCACGGCGATATCGGCCAGGGCCAGCGACGTCGCACCCACGATGTCGAAGGGCCCCGGATGGACCATCAGCGCCGCACCGATGCCGTCGAACACTCCACGCTCGAGCATCAGCACCTTGCCGCCGCCGGTCTCCTCGGCAGGTGTGCCGAGTACCCGCACGGTGATCCCGAGGGCATCTGCGACCGGAGCGAGCGAGAGTGCAGCACCCACGGCCGAGGCCGCGATGATGTTGTGCCCGCACGCATGACCGATCTCGGGCAAGGCGTCGTACTCCGCACAGATTCCGATCACCAGATCGCCGCTTCCGAACGACGCGGTGAAAGCGGTGTCCAGGCCCGCGACGTTCGTCTCGATCTCGAAGCTGTGTGCTCGAAGCGTGTCGAGGATTTTCGCGACGCTGCGATGTTCGGCGAACGCCAGCTCGGGTTCGGCATGAATCGAGTGCGAGAGTGCGAGGACTTCCTCGGTTGCCGCAGCGAGGGCACGGTCCATCGCGTCGCCCACGTCGGCACTGTTCGATTCGTCGATCACGAGAGACAGTGTGTCACTAGCGCGGCCGACTGTCGGAACAGCTGTACCGTCTTGCTACTTACCGAAGCTGAAGTTGCTGTCGTCGGTCGCGGTGTTCAGGGCGGCCAGCAGATCCACGTGGATGCGAGTCTTGATGCCCGCCAGGTTCGCACCGCGAGTGCTCGTGAGCGCGCCGGCTTTCGCCACCGCGTCGGACAGCAGCGATTCCTCCGGTGCCGTCGCCTCGACGATTCCGGCAGCGAGGGCGTCTGCACTGCCGTACCGACGTCCGGTCGTCATCGCCTCGACAGCGGTCTGCTTGGGCAGCCGGGAGTTGATCAATGCGGACATCCCCACGGTGAACGGCATGTTCAGGTTCACCTCGGGTAGGCAGTAGAACCCACGATCGACGCGTTGGATGCGGAAGTCGTGGGAGGTGGCCAACATCGCGCCCGCGCCGAATGCGTGCCCCTGCACGGCAGCGACGGTGGCCATCGGAAACGCGAGCAGCCGGGTGTAGAGAGTGTGCACTCGGTCGAGGTACCAGGTGATCTCGCCGAGGTTGGCGAACACCCAGTCGGTGTCGAGACCGTTGCTGTAGAACTTGCCCGCCGACGTGGTGACCAGCGCTGCCGGGCCGGTCGATGCCTCGACCTCGTCGAGCAACGCGTGGGTGGCGTCGATCCACTCCGGGTTGAATCGGTTCTCGGGATTGTCCGCGCCGTCCCTGGCACCGAGGAACAGGATGTGGACGTCGCCGTCGCGTTCGAGATAAGGCATGCAGCGGATACTACCCAACAGTAACTTCGATCGGTCGCACATCCGCGGCGTCGATCTCCTACTGTTGTTACTCGTGGCAATCACCGACGCACATGAGACCGATCCCGTGACCGATCCCGAAGCGGCTGCACGCACCGCCGCTCAGGCGCTCGCCTCGGCAACGGGAATCGACACCCATTCCGTGGCGATCGTCCTCGGTTCCGGCTGGCAGGCAGCAGCCGATGTCTTCGGCACCCCCACGGCTACCGTCCGGATGGCAGACCTGCCCGGGTTCGCACCGCCCTCGGCGTCGGGCCACTCGGGCACAATCACCTCGGTGGACGTCGGCGGTACGCACACGCTGCTACTGCAGGGTCGCACGCATGCCTACGAGGGACACGACCTTCGCCGCGTCGTGCACCCCGTGCGCACCGCGATCGCCGCAGGTGCCACGACCGTGGTGCTGACCAACGCCGCAGGCGGCATCCGCGACGGCATGAGTGTGGGGCAACCCGTGCTGATCTCCGACCATCTCAACCTCACCGCGCGCTCGCCCCTGATCGGTGCCGAGTTCGTCGATCTGGTCGACGCGTACTCCCCCGAACTCCGCGCGCTCGCATCCGAGATCGATCCCTCGCTGGAAGACGGCGTCTACGCGGGCCTGCCCGGCCCCCACTACGAGACCCCGGCCGAGATCCGGATGTTGCGCACGCTCGGAGCAGATCTGGTCGGCATGTCGACGGTGCACGAGACGATCGCGGCGCGCGCGAAGGGCGCTCGTGTGCTCGGCATCTCGTTGGTGACCAATCTTGCCGCCGGAATGACCGGTGAGCACCTCGATCACGCCGAAGTACTCGCGGCAGGCAAAGATTCCGCCGCCCGGATGGGCGCGTTGCTGCACGAATTGGTCTCCCGGCTGTGACCGAGGAGCTCACCGAACGCGTACAGCGCTGGATCGCAGGCGATCCCAACTCCGCGACCCGGGACGAACTCGACGGCCTGCCCGATGCCGAACTCGCCGATCGGTTCAGCGGGCCACTGACTTTCGGCACCGCGGGCCTCCGCGGCCCGGTGCGGGCCGGACCCAACGGGATGAATGTGGCCGTGGTGGTCAAGACCTCCGCCGGTATCGCGCAGTGGTTGAAGAACAAGGGCCTCGGCGGGTCGACCGTCATCGTCGGTCGCGATGCCAGAAACGGCTCGGAGAAGTTCGCGTACGCCGCCGCCGAGACTTTTTCCGCCCAAGGTTTCACCGTGGTACTGCTGCCTCGACCACTTCCGACTCCCGTTGTTGCATTCGCCGTGCGAGCGCGCGATGCCGAACTCGGCGTACAGATCACCGCGTCGCACAACCCCGCCGCGGACAACGGATACAAGGTGTATCTGCGCGGCGGTTCACAGCTGATCCCGCCGAGTGACGCCGAGATCGAAGCGCTCATCGCCGACACCGCGGACGCCGCCGACATCCCCCGCACGATCGTCGAACCCAGCGGATCCGACATCGCTGCACGCTACCTCGATTCCGTTGTTGCACTGCCTCGTTCGACGGGACGGGGGATCCGCATCGCGCTCACCGCGCTGCACGGCGTCGGCGGCGAGCTCGCGACGGCAGCTCTGCGCGGCGCGGGTTTTCGCGATGTCCACGTGGTCGCCGAACAGTACGAGCCGGACCCGGCGTTCCCGACCGTCGCTTTCCCCAACCCCGAGGAGCCCGGCGCCGCCGACGCGGTACTGGCGTTGGCGGCCGAGGTCGATGCCGATATCGCCCTTGCGCTCGACCCCGACGCCGATCGCTGCGCGGTCGGGATCGAGGGGCCGGACGGATGGCGGATGTTGACCGGTGACGAGACCGGAGCGTTGCTCGCGAATCATCTGCTCCACGACGCTCCCCCGGACTCCCTGGTGGCCAACACGATCGTCTCCTCGCAACTGCTCTCCGCGCTCGCCCCGGCGCGTGGTGCCCGCTACGCCCGCACCCTCACCGGATTCAAATGGCTGGTTCGTGCCGGTGACGGCCTGGTGTACGCGTACGAGGAGGCGATCGGACACTGCGTCGATCCGAATGTGGTGCGCGACAAGGACGGCATTTCAGCGGCTGTCGTGCTCGCGGATTTGGCGTCCGCGCTGAAACAGGACCGCCGCAGTCTGCTCGACGTGCTCGACGACCTCGCGGTCGAATTCGGCGTGCACCTCGGTGCGCAGGTCTCGCGGAGAGTGGTGGACCTGGCCGAGATCTCGAACATGATGCACCGGTTGCGCAGTGAGCCGCCGACACACCTGGCTGGCCGCGAGGTCACCGTCAGCGACTACAGCCGGCGCGAAGACCACTTGCGCACGGACGCAGTGGAGATCAGTGGCCCTGGCCTGCGGGTGATCGTGCGCCCTTCCGGAACCGAACCGAAGCTCAAGGCCTACCTCGAAGTGGTCGAACAGGTCGAGAACCGAGATGGCCTGGACCGGGCCCGGGCGGCAGCAGCCGAGGTCCTCACCCAGCTGACCACCTTCGCTCAGCAGCTCTAGAGCTCAGAACAACGCCGACTGCACCGCAGGCAAGTCCGAGTCGAACTCCCCGAATTCGATGCGCCGCCCCTTCAGCGGGGCCAGATCCACGACATAGGTCTCGCCGCCGACGGTGGCGATCACCGCCTGCCCGACGCATGTCTCGATCTCGAGTCCGTGAGATCCGGTCGCGATGTCCGCGGGATATCCGACGCGACTGATATTCGCGCTCAGCGCCTCGCGGCCCACGGGCGGTATCCAGCGCTCGTCGATCGGGGTGCACCCTGAGATGCCGGCGGCGGTCAGCATCTCGCGAACCTGCTGTGCCCGGTGCGCGGTGGCGGACTCGAGCTTGTCGACATCGATCGGCAGGCACAGCGATGCGGCTTTCGCTGCGGAGCGCACTGCCTGCCGAAGCCCCATTGCTTCGGTCACGAGATCCTCGGCCACCCGGACGGCTTTTCCGTCGTCGGCGTGAGCGACGTACTGCGCGCAGATGGCGCCCTGCTCGGCGAGCCGACCCCATTTGCGGGTGTCCGCCGCCGTCCCGATCTTGAAGGTGCCGTTGGCGAATGCCGCCAGATACAGCCAGTGTGGTTGCATCACATGCTTTTCCAGATCAGGTGAGACGAATCCGCTGCGATGCACGGTGTGTACGAACCGAAAGCTGTCTTTGTCGGCGCACGTCGCGCACTGCCCCGACGCGACGGCCCTCTCGCGGCCGGGGCACGGCACGTAGCGCGGCGGGCCGTCCGACCGAAAGGCCATGCGCCCGGTGCAGTACCGATCGGTCGCCGGACCCGGCGCACGGAAGCCGAGCCTGCGGCCGACCAGTTCCTGGAACTCGAGCTGCTCGGTGTCGACGTCGAGCACCCGCAATCTCGGGCGCGGTGCAGGTGACGTTTCCGAGGGCCAGGAGACGCCCAGGACCAATCGACCTGCGACAGAGGGGGTCAGCGCGGACCGAACTGACGATCGCCGGCGTCACCGAGCCCGGGAACGATGAACGCGTCGTCGTTGAGACCATCGTCGATGCTCGCGGCGACCAGTCGCACCGGCAGACCCGAGCTTTCCAGCGCGGCAACCCCTTCCGGAGCGGCAACGACACAGATGGCCGTGACGTCCGCTGCGCCGCGGCCCACGAGAAGTTCGATCGTGTGGACCATCGAGCCACCGGTGGCCAGCATCGGGTCCAGTACGTACACCGGAGTCTGCGACAGATCCTCGGGCAGGGACTCCATGTACGGAACGGGCTCATGTGTCTGCTCGTCCCGGGCCATTCCGACGAAACCTACGCGGGACTGCGGGATCAGGCTGCTGGCCTTTTCGACCATGCCCAGACCCGCTCGCAGCACGGGGACGAGCAACGGCGGGCGAGCCAGTCTGGTGCCCTCGGTCACCGCTACCGGGGTCCGAACCTCGAAGGTGTCGATGTCTGCGTCGCGGGTGGCCTCGTAGACCAGCATGTTGGTGAGCTGACGCAGAGCCGATCGGAACGTGGCGTTGTCACTGCGCTCGTCGCGCATCGTCGTGAGCAGGGCTGCGGCCAGTGGGTGGTCGACCACGTGTGTTTCCATACAGTCAAGAATAGGACCTCGGGAGTTGGGTTCACGGGGTGGCACGGATCGGCAAGCCAGGGGAACCGAATCGAGTGCATCCGCGTCGAACCAAGTGGGCGTCGCACTCGGCGACCGTGACCGAACGCATCTTCAGGGGGCACTGATGGCCGAACTCGTCGTCGACAACGAGGGGGTGCTCGCATACAGCGCGGTGGCGTCGACCATGGCCGATCAGATCGCCGCAGCGGGCGCTGCCGCCGCTGCCTGCGGTCCCGCTGTGCTGGCACCGGTCTTCGGCCTGATCGGCCAGGAATTTCTCGGTGCCGTCTCCGGCACCCATCTGGCGCACACCGATGCGGTGGTGCGGTTGGCGGGAGCGGTGGCCAGCATCGGTTCTGCCGCCACCGCATCTGCGGTCTCGTATGCCCTCACCGACGCCGGCACCGGTGCCACAGTCGCGGCCTCGGGTACCGCAATCAGGCCGGACGCTCGGTAGCGGCCGTGATAGATCTGCTGGCGCGCCCCATCGTCGATCTGCTCGGAGCCTTCGGAAACGGAACACTGCCGAGCGGAGGCCCCGCCGACGTACTACGCATGTCCTCGGCGGCCATCGACGCAGCGCAGAAACTCGGCCGGGTTGCCATCACCGAGCTCGCCACCGAGTGGAACGGTGACGCCGCCGACGCAGCCATTCGATATGCCGAGAACGCACACACCAGCGCTATCGCCTTGGCGGACCACGCCGAGGACATCGCTGCCGTCGTCGATCGGGCCTGTCGCGACACCAACCAGGGTTTCCTCGAACTCCAGGCAATAGTGCAGTCTTTCGTGGGCATCGCACTGGCCGCCGGGCCGATCATCGGCACCCCGGTGGGGCAGAGCATGGTGATCTCGGCCGCAATCGAGCACTTGGAACGTGCCCTCGTGGTGGTGGCCCGCGTCCGCGCCGAACTGGCCGTGCACACAGCCGAAGTCGGCGCACTCGCCACGCCGCCGATCGTGCCCGCGCCCGTGGGATCCGGACCGCCTCCTGCCTCCGGCTCGCCCAGGAATCTCATGACCTCACCTGCGACCTCGCAGGTGATCGAGGCCGGTGAGAAGCTGGCGAGAACTTTTGCGCAGTCCGTCTCTTCTCCTGGTACCGCGGCCGAGTCGCCGAATATCGGCGGTGCACACAACTACCTGGGCAGCCCGGGCACCGACCCCTCCCGAACTGCCGACAGCACCGACCGAGGAGTCTCGATACGGCTACCCGACGGCAGTATCGTCACCGCACCCAACGCCGAGGCCGCCGGAGCCGTCCGCAGTGCACTGACGCAACAGGGCGTGCCGTACTCCTGGGGCGGCACGACACCGGGCAGCGGGCTCGACTGCAGCGGATTGACGCAGTGGGCGTACGCGCAGCAGGGCGTCGAGATCCCCCGCCTGGCTCAGGATCAGGACATCGGTTCGGCTGTCACAGCGGGTGAGGTGATGCCCGGCGACCTCGCGGTCTGGGACGGGCATGTGGCCATGGTCATCGGCAATGGCCAGCTCGTGGAGGCAGGGGACCCGGTACAGGTCGGACCGATCAGAACGACCAACAGCGGGATGGGCTTCAAAGGCTTCTTCCGTCCAACCGAATGAGAGCCGTACCGAATGAGAGACAGGCAATGAACGACTCGATCCCCACCGTCGTCAGTGCGGTATCGGGGACCCGATCCGGATCGGTGACGGTGCGCGCAACCGAGCACGGGCTACCGATCGCAATCGCCATCGACGAGCGCGAAATGCGTTACGGTGGAAGATCATTGGCAGCGAATATTCTGCAGCACTGTGAGCGGGCCACCGCCGCAGCCCGCGCCGAGCGCCGCACATTGCTGGCCGAGGACGGTGTCCCGGTGGACGTTCTCGATCGCCTCGGACTGCCCACGAGCGCCCAGGTTGCCGCCGACGCCAACAAGGACCTGGCCGAGGACTTCGCCCCCACCAGTTGGTTGAAGCAGGTATGACGGCCGCCCACGCCACCGCCCTCGATGCTCTGGTCGGTGCCGCTCGAGAACGGTTGGATGCGCTGCACGAGGCCAACGAGCGCCTGGACGGCATCAGAGTTCGCCTCACCTCGCCGAACGGGCTGGTGACCGTCGTGGCCGATGGATCGGGCGCGATGGTCGAACTCGAACTCGCCGAGAATCTCGGATCGGTTGCCGCACACGCACTCGCGTCGACGATCACCGCAGCGGCCGCGCAGGCCGCCGCTGCGGCGCTCGACCAGCGCGAGGCGATCCTGCAAAGTCTGCAGGGTTCGTTCACAGACTCCTGAGATAGGCTTCGCGCCATGGCTGGAGACATCATCCCGATCGAACTCGGTCTCACCGCTGGTGACTTCTCGACACTGTGGGCACCGGAGTGGCGAGAAGGCGACGACGAGTGGGAGGCATTCCTCGGACACGAGGACGATCTGTACGGATTCTCGACCGTCGCAGAGCTCGCGGCATTCGTCAGGTCCGACGACGACAACGATCTCGTCGACCATCCCTCGTGGACGGTGGTCTCCGCGCTGGCGGCGCACGAGCTCGAGCCCGAGGATATGCATCGCTTCGATCTGGTGGCGGTGCCGGAACTGGTCGCCTCGGACCCCGAAGCCGATGTCCTCGCCGAACTGCAAGGAACTTTCGGCATCGTGTCCGCCATCGGCGATGTGTGCGAACTGCGTCCGATCACAAGCTTTTTCGGTAGCAATTCCTTCGTCGGTGCGGTCGGCGGAGGCGTCGAGAACTTCCTCGGGCGCGAGGGAACCGAGTTGTGGGACCGAATCGGAGCAGCGGTCGCCAAGCACTGGGACGACGTGCTCGATGCCGTCGACGCCATCGTCACCTCCCCCGACGTCGACCCCGCGGCGGTTGCCGTCGCCGAAGCCGAGCTCACCGCGGCGGCCGGGAATGCCGTCGACGTCGACGATGCGACGGACGACGCCGATTCGGACGACGAGGACGATTCCGACGAGGACGAGGACGAGGACGATATCGAGGACGTCGATCGTGATCCGATCGCTGCGGCCGCTGCCGAAGAGACGTTCTGGACCACCGTCGGTATCGATCCGATTCGGATCATCACCTCGGACGACACGCTCTACACCTTGCGCTGCTATCTCGGCGACAAGCCGGTGTTCCTGGGGCGCGGCGGCGCTATCAGCGTGTTCGGCTCCGAGCGGGCACTGGCCCGGTATCTCGCCGACGATCACGACCATGATCTCGCGCAGGTCAGCACGTTTTCCGACATCCAGACCGCCGCCATCGACGGCTCTCTCGATATCCAGATCACCGACGACAACGTGTACGTGCTGCCGGGATTGGCCGATGATCTCGCCGAAGGCCCCACCGAAGTCGATGCCGACCAGCTGGACCTGGCCGTCGAATTGTTCACCGATGCAGCCGATTTCGCCGGCGACAACTCGGTCGAGGAGGCGCTCGCCACATCGACTCCGTTGGGCTGGTACGTCTCCTACACCCTCGAACCGACTCCGGATCGGCTCGCGCCGAGCGCGCCGTTCGCCGTGGAGGCCGAGGCATGGCGCACGCTCGAGCGCGAGTTCGAGAGCCGTCTACGCAAGAAGTAGCGCCGGTCGCGGGTTCGAGATCAGCCGATCAGGACGGCGTACCCGGGCTTGATGATGTCGTCGATCAGCGCCAGCCGCTCGTCGAACGGCAGGAAGGCGGACTTCATCGCGTTGATGGTGAACCGCTCGAGGTCACTCCACCCGTAGCCGAAGGTCTCGACGAGCTTGACCATCTCGCGGCTCATCGACGTATCGCTCATCAGTCGATTGTCGGTGTTCACGGTGACCCGGAAGCGTAGTCGCGCGAGCAGATCGAACGGGTGAGTCGCCAAGGACTCGACGGCACCGGTCTGCACGTTCGAGCTCGGGCAGAGCTCGAGCGGCATCCGAGTGTCACGCACGTAGGCGGCCAGCAAGCCGAGTTCAGGGGTGCCGTCGGCGCCGAGGGTGATGTCGTCGGTGATTCGAACCCCGTGACCGAGCCTGTCGGTACCGCAGAACGCCACCGCTTCCTGAATCGACGGCAGACCGAACGCCTCTCCGGCATGAATGGTGAAATGGGCGTTGCTCGCCCGCATGTACTCGAAGGCGTCGAGATGTCGGCTGGGAGGAAAGCCCGCTTCGGCACCGGCGATGTCGAACCCGACCACCCCGCGATCGCGGAACCGAACCGTCAACTCGGCGATCTCGCGCGATCGGGCAGCATGTCGCATCGCGGTGAGCAAGGTGCCGATCGTGATGCTCTTGCCTCGTACCGCGGCCGCGGAGATTCCTGCCTCGAATCCTGCGAGGGTGTGGGTGACGACCTCGTCGAGGGTCAGGCCGCGTTCGAGATGTTGTTCGGGCGCGAAGCGTACTTCGGCGTACACGACGCCGTCGTCGGCGAGATCCTCGGCGCATTCGCGCGCCACCCGGAACAGTCCCTCCGGGGTCTGCATCACAGCCACGGTGTGCGCGAACGTCTCGAGGTAGCGCACGAGCGAGCCGCTGTCCGCGGACTCGCGAAACCACGCGCCCAATGCCGGGCCGTCGGTGGCGGGGAGGTCGTCGTAGCCGCACTCCTCGGCCAGTTCCAGCACGGTCTGGGGGCGTAGGCCGCCGTCGAGGTGGTCGTGCAGCAACGCCTTCGGAGCGGTCCTGATCGACGGGAGATCGAGTGGCGCACTGCCACCGATCGAGGACTGGATGTTCTCCGTGGTGCTCATGTGTCGACGGTATCGTGCAGTCCGCGCGCACGCGCGTCTGCCGGAATCCCTCGGCGAGTCCGCGGATTCCCGCGAACAGCGCCATTTCTGCGACCTATTTCGTTGCATTGTTACTCAGAGGAAAACAAATCCGTCGATACACCGCATTTTCGCGACGGAAATCGTAGTCTTCATCCACTGCACTCGACCGTTTCTGTCGGGCACCCTCCGACGCACTCGGTCGACTCGAACCTCGGAGAGACCTATGTCCACTGCGGAACCGCCGAACACCATTGCCGGTAAAGGACTCAACACCGGAGCTCTCGGGTTGGTCGGCAACATCGTCATCGGGTTGTCGGCGGTCGCCCCGGCCTACAGCCTGGCGGCCACCCTCGGGTACGTCGTCCTCGCCGTCGGGGACAAAGCGCCCTCGATGTTTCTCGTTGCTTTCGTTCCGATGCTGCTCACCGCGTTCGCCTACCGTGAACTCGGTCGCGACACGCCGGACTGCGGAACGTCCTTCACGTGGGGCACCAAGGCGTTCGGCCCCTGGGTCGGTTGGATGGCGGGGTGGGGGCTGGCCGTGTCGGCCATCATCGTGCTCGCAAATGTCGCCGAAATCGCAGCCATCTACCTGTTCGAGTTTCTGGGACTGTCGGGGTTGGCGGAGTCCACCGCGGCCAAGGTGGCCCTCGGCTCGTTCTTCATCGCCTCGATGACCTACGTCAGTTTTCGCGGCATCCTGATCAGCGAACGCATGCAGAACGTACTGATTTTCGTGCAGTTCGCGGTGCTCATCGGCGTGTCGGTGACGGCGCTGGTCAAAGTGGGGACCGGCACCGCAGGGCCGCAGGCCATCACGCCGCAGCTCAGTTGGTTGGTACCGACAGGGGTGACGATGTCCGACGCGGCCCAGGCCATCATCCTGTGCATCTTCATCTACTGGGGATGGGACGCCTGCCTGGCCGTCGGCGAGGAAACCAAGGATTCGGAGAAGACCCCGGGACGCGCCGCGGTGATGACCACGCTCATTCTGGTCGCGACATACGTGCTCGTCGGATACGCCGTGCAGTCCTTTGCCGGCTTCGGCGATACCGGGATCGGGCTGAACAATCCGGACAACGTCGACGATGTGCTCAGCATTCTCGGCGATCCGGTCGCCGGATCGATCGCCGCGTCGCTGTTGTTGTTGACGGTCTCCATCTCGGCGCTGTCCTCGACACAGACGACCATCCTGCCCACCGCCCGTGGCACGCTGTCGATGGCCGTCTACGAAGCAATCCCGAAGCGCTTCGCCAGCGTGCACCCCAAGTACATGACGCCCGGCTTCGGCACGCTGGTGATGGGTGCCGCAGCCCTGATGTTCTATCTGGTACTCACCTTCGTCAGTGCCAACGCGCTGCAGGATTCGGTGGCATCTCTCGGTCTCGCGGTGGCCTTCTACTACGGCATCACTGCATACGCATGCACCTGGTACTTCCGCCGGACCTTGTTCTCCTCCGCCCGAAACCTGTTCATGCGCGGCATCTTTCCTCTTCTCGGCGGACTGTCCATGACGTGGGCGTTCGTGCAGAGCGCAGTGGACATGATCAAACCCGACTACGGCTACACCGTCTACGGACCGATCGGCGGTGTGTTCGTCCTCGGTGTCGGCATGCTGGTACTCGGCATTCCGCTGATGTTGCTGTGCTTCGTGGGCAACCGGGACTTCTTCCAAGGCAAGACACTCACCGCGTCCACCGAAGTCAAGGTTCCGGACACTTACTAGAAGAGAAGGACCGCACCTGATGAATATCACCGTCGGCTACCTCGCCACTCCCAGCGGCGACGACGGCGTAGCCCTGGCCACCGCCCTCGCCCGTGCGCTCGACGCCTCCATCGACATCGTGCTGGTCATGTCGGTCGACGACCCTGTCATGGAAGGAAGCGGGCCGTACCGGAAAGTTCTCCACGCCCAGGCGCGAGGCTGGGTGGACGACGCAGCCGCCCAGGTGCCGTCGGGCATCGAGGTGACCACGCACGTGCTCACCGACGAGTCGTTCGCTCGCGCCCTGATCGACTTCGCGGTGAACACCGATGCCGACATGATCGTCGTCGGCGGTGCCGGTGACGGCCTGCTGAACCGGCACTCGATCGGGTCGGTCGCCAGTCAACTGCTGCATGCGTCGCAGGTGCCGCTGGCACTTGCTCCTCGGGGCTACCGGCTCTCGAATGCACCGGTCACCGACCTGACCGTAGCCGTCCCCACTCGGGACTCCGCCTCCAATCCGCTGCCGTTCGCCATCACTCTTGCCAGCGCGGCGCACGTGCCGGTGCGGTTGGTGTCACTGGTCTCGCTCGAGTCGACCGCCGTGCCGAGTGACGAGACAGCGCTGGACACCCGGCGACGACAGGTCGCTGTCGCGCAGCACAATCTCGATCTCGCAGTGCGCAGTCTCCCCGATATCGAGGGACTGCAGTCGGTGGTCGCCGACGGGTCGACGCTGGACGAGGCGATGGGAAATCTCGAGTGGGCACCGGGCGATGTGCTGTTCCTCGGCTCGAGTGGACTGGCAACTCCCAAGCGGGTGTTTCTCGGATCGAGTGCAGCGAAAATTCTGCGGGCCGCTCCGGTGCCGGTGGTCGTCGTTCCGCACGATTAGAGCGGCTTCGCCGCACGTGAGCAGAAGCTCGTAGCAGAGGTCGAGTTTCCGTGCACGTGCGGCGCGGCCGCTCTAACTGTCGAAGCCGAGACCCAGCCCATCCATCCCCTTGAGCCACAGACTTTTTCGGCCACCGTTGCGATCGGCTCGGGCGAGCTCTGCGCGAGTGATGTTGATGCCGATCGACTTGAAAGGCTCGGGCGGGAACGGCAGTGGCATGCTGCGCACCATGTTCAGGCGTGTCCGGTCGGTGTCCTTGCCATCGAGCAGATCGAGGGCGGTGCGGGCCCCGAAGTGCGACGCGCCGACGCCGAGTCCGGTGAACCCGGCCACCGAGGCCACCCGTCCGTTCATGCCGAGATCCCAGAACGCGCTGAACCGCGAGCAGGTATCGATCGTTCCGCCCCAGGCATGGGTGGCGCGGATGCCCTCGAGGCTCGGGAACATCTGCAGCAGGTGTTCGGCGAGCAATGCGAATTCTTCGGGATGTTGGGTTCGGCGTGGGTCTGTGTCACTGCCGTAGAAGTAGTGCGCGTCCCAGCCGCCGAACAGGATGCGGTCGTCTGCCGTCAACCGGAAGTAGTGGAATCTGTTGCCGGAATCGGCCAACCCTTCGCGGCCGGACCAGCCGATGTCGGCGAGCTGCGAGGGCGTCAGCGGCTCGGTCATGATCACGTAGTCCCACACCGGAACGATCCAATGGCGGAGTTTGCGGCGCAACGATTTCGATGCCGAAGTGGCCAGCAGCACCTTGGCGGCCTCGATCGTGCCGTAGCCCGTCTTCACTCGAATGCCGTTGCTGGACTTGCCGATCGACAGCGCTCGGGTGTTCTCGTGAAGGTGAACGCCGAGCGACTCGGCCGCATCGGCCAGGCCCCAGGCCAACTTGGCCGGGTCGATCATCGCGACATCTGGATCGAAGAGTGCACCGCGCACCATCGGTGAGGTGATCCGGGACTGCGCCGCGGCCGCGTCGAGGTACTCCATCGGCTGCGACAACCGCTCGGCCTCGACGGCGAGTTCCTGCAGTTCGCCGACCTGCCAGTCGAAGTTGGCGATATCGAGCTCCCCGGTGCGCTCGATATCGGCGTCGATCCCGTACCTTGCCGCGGTCGCGCAGATCGCATCGAGTGTCTCGGTTCCCATGCGTAGCAGCTCAGGAAGCTCGTCGGCGTAACGATCGAGCCCGTTCCCGAACCCATGGGTCAGGCTGGCGGCGCAGAATCCGCCGTTACGTCCGCTCGCGCCGTCGGCGATGCGGGCACCCTCGAGTACCACGATCGATCGGTCCGGGTTCTCCTCGGCCGCGTGCAGTGCCGCCCAGAGGCCGGTGAAGCCGCCGCCGACGATCACCAGATCCGCCGACGTCGAGCCGGTGTGCCGGGTCCGCGGTGCGGGGCGTTCGGGACGGTCGAGCCAGTAGGACTCCGGCTGTGCGTTCGCCACCATCGCCACGCCGCGAGCGGTGGGTGCGGTTGCCCATACCCCACTCATCGGACGCCCTCCTCGACGTCGGGACCGGCCGCAGCGAACACCGTTCGATGCCAGGCCTTTCGGGCCACACCCGTGATGTCGGTCATGACATGTTTGACGGTGAGGTATTCGTCGAGCGAATAGCTCGACATGTCCTTGCCGAATCCCGACGCACCGAACCCGCCGTGCGGCATCTCGCTGATGATCGGGATGTGATCGTTGATCCACACGCACCCTGCCGCGATCTCTCGCGTCGCCCGGCCCGCGCGGTACACGTCCCTGGTCCAGGCCGAGGCAGCGAGACCGAACTCGGTGTCGTTGGCGCGCCGGATCGCATCGTCGTCCCCGTGGTGCTTCGACACCGTGAGCACCGGACCGAACACCTCCTCGCGATAGATCTCGTCCTGCTCTCCGACATCGGCGATCAGAGTAGGTGGGTAGAAGGCACCAGAGCCCGCCGGGACGCGACCTCCGGTGACGATCCTGGCTCCGCTGTCGCGAGCGCGATCCACCATCGCCGCCACCCGATCTCGGTGTGCAATGGAGATCAGCGAGCCCATGTCGGTTGCCGGATCGGTCGGGTCTCCCACGACGACGCGGTCCATCAACTCGGCGACTCCGGCGACGAAATCGTCGTACAGGGATTCGGCAACGATGGCGCGAGTGGCGGCCGTGCAGTCCTGACCGCCGTTGATCAACGACCCCGCGACGGCTCCGTGGATGGCGGCCTCGAGGTCTGCGTCCTCGAACACCACCAGCGGTGCCTTGCCGCCGAGCTCGAGCTGCACCCGCGTGCCGTGCTCGGCGGCCTGGGCCATGACGCGCCTGCCGACGGGAGTGGAACCGGTGAAGGTCATCAGGTCAAGGGACGCATGCGAGGACAGCGCGACGCCTGCGTCGATCCCGGTTCCGGTGACGACGTTGAAGACCCCGTCGGGCACGCCTGCTTCGGTGGCCAAGCGCGCCAACCGCAAGGTGGTGAGCGGGGTGAGTTCGCTGGGCTTGAGGACGATTGCGCACCCGGCCGCCAGCGCGGGCATCGCCTTCCACACCGCCATCTGCAGCGGGTAGTTCCACGGGGTGATCGACCCGACCACTCCGACGGCGTCGCGGCGAACGGCGGAGGTGTGCTCACCGGAGTACTCCGCTGCGGCCTTGCCGTCCAGGTGCCGCGCCGCTCCGGCGAAGAACTCGATGTTGTCGATGCTGCCCGGAACGTCGAATTCCGTCGCCAGCCGGATTGCCTTACCGGTCTGCGCCACTTCTTCCGCTGCGAAGTTCTCGGCCTCGGAGGCGACCAGCCGAGCCAGTTCCGCCAGTACCGTACTGCGGTGCGCGGGCGTGGCGGTGGACCAACTCGACAGGGCCGAACGCGCCTGGGCGAGCGCTGAATCGACATCGTCAGCCGTAGCCAGACCGAGCTCGGCGACGACAGCGCCGGTCGCTGGATCGTCGACTGCATATCGCTGACCACTGCCGTCGACCGCGCGTCCAGCGATCCAACATCCGGGTATTTTCGCCATGCCTGCACAGTACCGGCCAGTCCACTGATTCTCTCGTTTTTCGGCACTTGAACAACTGATTCTGTTGTACAGGTCGACAATCAATACGTTTTTCATCGTCGAAGGGTTGTGTTTTCCACCGGGACAGTGACAAGATCGACCCATGCCCGAGCAACCGCCCATCGCACTCGACGACGTCTCGAAGGCGATCATCGAACAACTTCAGGAGGACGGGCGTCGCTCCTACGCCGCCATCGGCAAAGCCGTCGGACTCTCGGAAGCGGCTGTCCGCCAACGAGTTCAGCGCCTGACGGACTCCGGCGTCATGCAGATCGTCGCGGTGACCGATCCGGTGCAGGTCGGATTCGAGCGACAGGCCATGATCGGCATCAAATGCACCGGCGACAGTTACGCGCTGTCCGAGGAGTTGTCGGCGATCGACGCCATCGACTACGTGGTCCTCACCGCAGGCTCGTTCGACGTCGTCGTGGAAGTGGTGTGCGAGAACGACGAACAACTGCTGCAGATCCTGAACAAACAGATCCGAAGTCTCGACGGTGTCACCAGCACCGAAACGCTGGTCTATCTCAAACTCGTCAAGCAGCAATACAATTGGGGAACCCGATGACAAGAACGACCGCCGAACTCGACGCCTCCGCAGCCAAGCATCTGTGGGGCCACTTCACTCGCCACGGGGCAGGGATCACTCCCCCGATCATCACCCGCGGTGAGGGCTCGACCATCTGGGACTCCAACGGCAAGAGCTACATCGACGGTCTCTCCGGCCTGTTCGTGGTGCAGGTGGGACACGGCCGTGACGAATTGGCCGAGGCTGCCGCGAAGCAGGCGAAGGAGTTGGCGTTCTTCCCGTTGTGGTCGTACGTCACCGAACCTGCGATCGAGCTCGCCGAGCGGCTCGCCGGTTACGCCCCGGGCGATCTCAATCGCGTCTTCTTCACCACCGGCGGTGGTGAGGCGGTCGAGAGTGCATGGAAGCTCGCCAAGCAGTATTTCAAGAAGGTCGGCAAGCCCGGCAAGCACAAGGTGATCTCGCGATCGATCGCGTATCACGGCACCCCGCAGGGCGCTCTGGCCATCACCGGAATCCCTGCGCTCAAGGAACCTTTCGAGCCGCTGACTCCCGGCGCGTTCCGAGTGCCCAACACCAACATCTACCGCGCCGCCGCGCCCCTGGACACCGATCCGAAGGCGTTCGGAATCTGGGCTGCGGACCGGATCGCGGAGGCCATCGAATTCGAGGGACCGGATACGGTTGCCGCAGTGTTCCTCGAGCCGGTTCAGAACGCAGGCGGCTGCTTCCCTCCCCCGCCCGGATACTTCGAGCGGGTCCGTGAAATCTGCGACCGCTACGACGTTCTGCTCGTCTCCGACGAGGTCATCTGCGCTTTCGGTCGGATCGGATCGATGTTCGCCTGTAGCGACTTCGGCTACGTACCGGACATCATCACGTGCGCGAAGGGGATGACCTCGGGCTACTCACCCATCGGCGCACTGATCGCCTCCGACAAGCTCTTCGAGCCGTTCGACGACGGCACCTCCAGCTTCGCGCACGGTTACACCTTCGGCGGCCATCCCGTCTCCGCTGCCGTTGCCCTGGCCAATCTCGACATCTTCGAGCGCGAGGGCATCAACGCGCACGTCGCGGAGACCGCACCGGCGTTCCGCGCGACGCTCGAGAAACTGCACGACCTGCCGATCGTCGGTGACGTGCGCGGCGAGGGATTCTTCTACGGTATCGAGCTGGTGAAGGACAAGACCACGAAGGAGACGTTCAGCGACGCCGAATCGGAACGCATCCTGCGAGGCTTCCTGTCCACCGCCCTGTTCGACGCCGGGCTGTACTGCCGCGCCGACGACCGCGGCGACCCGGTGGTGCAGCTGGCACCGCCGCTGATCTGCGGGCAGAAGGAGTTCGACGACATGGAACAGATTCTGCGCGGCGTACTGACCGAGGCGGGCAACCTGATCTGAGCCGCTACTGCCCGATGCGGTCGATCACGAGAGGTCGCACCTGGGGGGCCGTGGCACCGATCTCCCAGGTGGTCTCCAGGGCCTGTTGCGCATACTCGAACCGCTCGGGGGTATCGGTGTAGAGCGTCGCCAGCCGGTCGCCTGCCCGCACTCGATCGCCGGGCTTGGCATGCAACCGCACACCGGCTGCACTCTGCACCGGTTCGCCCTGCCGCTCGCGGCCTGCCCCGAGCCGCCACGCCGCAAGTCCGACGCCCATCGCGTCCACGCCCGTGACGACGCCGTCCGTGGTTGCGGTGAAATCCTGACTCTCACGGGCAGTCGGCAGTGCGGCATCGGGGTCGCCGCCCTGCGCGGCGATCATCGTCCGCCACCGGTCCATCGCCGAACCGTCGGCGAGCTTGTCGGCCGGGTCGATGCCCTCGATGCCTGCTGCTGCGAGCATCGTTCGTGCCAGCGTGATCGTCAGCTCCACGATGTCGGCGGGACCGCCTCCGGCGAGGACCTCGACCGACTCCTGCACTTCGAGCGCGTTGCCCGCCGTGAGTCCGAGCGGGGTGTCCATCGCTGTCAGCACCGCCAGAGTGCGCACGCCGGCATCGGTTCCGAGCTCGACCATCGCGGTGGCGAGTTCGCGCGCGTCCTCGATGTTCTTCATGAACGCACCGGCACCGACCTTGACGTCCAACACCAATGCGCCGGTGCCCTCGGCGATCTTCTTGCTCATGATCGAGCTGGCGATCAACGGAATCGACTCGACGGTTCCGGTGACATCGCGCAGGGCGTAGAGCTTCTTGTCGGCCGGAGCCAGATCCGCACCGGCGGCGCACACCACCGCCCCGACCGCCGGATCGGCCAGGATGCGGTGCATCTGTTCGCCGGTCAGATCTGCTCGCCACCCGGGGATGGACTCGAGCTTGTCGAGCGTTCCTCCGGTGTGGCCGAGCCCTCGACCCGACAACTGTGGAACTGCCGCTCCGCACGCCGCGACGAGGGGAGCAAGTGGCAACGTGATCTTGTCTCCCACCCCACCCGTCGAGTGCTTGTCGACGGTGGGCAGCGGCAACGTGGAGAAGTCCATCCGCGAACCCGACGCGATCATCGCCTCGGTCCACGTACCGAGCTCCCGACGGGACAGCCCGCGCAACAGGATTGCCATCGCCAGTGCCGACATCTGTTCCGGTGCGACAGTTCCGCGGGTGAACTCCGCGATCACCCACTGGATCTGCTCGTCGTCGAGAACGCGACCGTCGCGCTTGGCGCTGATGATCGATACTGCGTCAGGCATGGTTGTTCACGCGTCCTTCGTCGAGGTTGTCGGGACCGAATGCGTCCGGGAGCAACTCTGCCAGCCGACGTGGTCCCGAGGTGGTGTCGACGAGCAGGTCCGGGCCACCGAACTCGAACAGCAGCTGACGGCACCGACCGCACGGCATCAGGATCTCACGACGAGAATCGCAGCAGGAGAAGGCCACGAGTGTGCCACCGCCGGTGGAGTGCAGGTTCGAGACCAACCCACACTCGGCGCACAGGCCCAATCCGTATGAGACATTTTCCACATTGCACCCAGTGACTATTCGATCGTCGTCCACGAGTGCTGCCGCACCGACCGGAAAGTTCGAATAGGGGGCGTAGGCATGACGCATCGCATCATGGGCACTGTCGCGCAACGCATTCCAGTCGATTTCGTCCATGGTTCCCCATCCAATCACGCTGTCTGAATTGATGCAGAGAACTGCCCCGATCCTGGTGTCCGAATTGGGAAGGCAAACCTAATACCGAATTTCGATCGCGTACGAACCTCGAGTCGAATTAGTTCCGCGTTTCGAATGGGTTTACAGTTTCTGTCAAGCGGCTAGTACAACCAGCACTAGGGCCGAATCGCGACAAATCGAGCCAGGGCAACACCGGCTACCGGGCTCGAAGCGTCCACCAACGACGTTGGAGGCATTGCACTCGATGAGTAGCACGACGGAAGCCGCTCCGGTCAAGGAGCACAAGCGGTCCCTGTACCGCGGGGATCCGGGCATGTGGTCCTGGGTCCTACACCGAATCACAGGCGTCTTGGTTTTCTTCTTCTTGTTCGTCCATGTCCTCGACACGGCGATGGTTCGGGTCAACCCCGAAACGTACGACTCCATCATCGAGACGTACAAAACGCCCCTGGTCGGCCTGATGGAGATCGGCCTCGTCGCCGCAGTCCTCTACCACGCATTGAACGGCATTCGGGTGATGCTGGTGGATTTCTGGTCCAAGGGACCGCAGTACCAGAAGCCGATGCTGTGGGTCATCGCAATCATCTGGCTCGTCGTCATGATCCCCGGCGCGGGACGAATCTTCTACAACATGTTCACGGCGGGTGGTCACTGATGTCGACGCAGGGTCCCGAGGCCAAGGTCCTCGGCACGAACTACGACCGTCCGGCCAGCTTGGCCAACCCGCGTTCACCGCGACGCCAGAGCAAGAGCAACTTCGAGCTCTACGCATGGCTGTTCATGCGCTTCTCCGGACTGGCACTGATCGTGCTCGTGCTCGGACACATGTTCATCATGCTGATGCTCGACGACGGCGTGCACCGCATCAACTTCGCATTCGTGGCCGGCCGTTGGGCCAGCCCGTTCTGGCAGTTCTGGGATCTGACGATGCTGTGGCTCGCTCAGCTCCACGGCGGCAACGGCCTTCGCACGATCATCGCGGACTACTCACGCAAGGATTCGACGCGATTCTGGCTGACCACGCTGCTGGTGCTGTCGATGATCCTGATCATGGGCGTCGGCACCTACGTCATCTTCACCTTCGATCCCAACATCTCGGCGAGCTAAGGACACTGACGCTTACATGCAGGAACATCGTTACGACGTACTGATCGTCGGCGCAGGCGGTGCCGGTATGCGTGCCGCGATCGAAGCGGGACCTCGCGCTCGCACGGCCGTACTGACCAAGCTCTACCCCACGCGCTCGCACACCGGCGCCGCTCAGGGCGGCATGTGCGCCGCTCTGGCCAATGTCGAAGAGGACAACTGGGAGTGGCACACGTTCGACACCGTCAAGGGCGGCGACTACCTCGCCGATCAGGACGCCGTGGAGATCATGGCCAAGGAAGCGATCGACGCCGTTCTCGATCTCGAGAAGATGGGCCTGCCGTTCAACCGCACGCCCGAGGGCAAGATCGATCAGCGACGCTTCGGTGGTCACACCCGCGATCACGGTAAGGCACCTGTGCGTCGCGCCTGCTACGCCGCCGACCGTACCGGCCACATGATTCTGCAGACGCTCTACCAGAACTGCGTCAAGCACGACGTCGAGTTCTACAACGAGTTCTATGCACTCGACCTGTGCCTGACCGAGACCGAGGACGGTCCCGTCGCCACCGGCATCATCGCGTACGAGCTCGCCACCGGCGAGTTGCACATCTTCCACGCCAAGTCGATCATCTTCGCCACTGGTGGCTCGGGCCGGATCTACAAGACCACCTCGAACGCACACACCCTCACCGGCGACGGAATGAGCATCGTCTTCCGCAAGGGACTTCCCCTGGAAGACATGGAGTTCCACCAGTTCCACCCGACCGGCCTCGCAGGTCTGGGCATCCTCATCTCCGAGGCGGTCCGCGGCGAGGGCGGCATCCTGCGCAACGAGTCGGGTGAGCGCTTCATGGAGCGTTACGCGCCGACGATCAAGGACCTCGCGCCCCGCGACATCGTGGCGCGCTCGATGGTGCTCGAGGTACTGGAGGGACGCGGCGGCGGCCCCAACAAGGACTACGTCTACATCGACGTCACGCACATCCCCGAGGAAGTGCTCGACGAGAAGCTCCCCGACATCATGGAGTTCTCGCGAACCTACCTCGGCGTCGACCCAGTCAAGGAGCCGGTGCCCGTCTACCCCACGTGCCACTACGTGATGGGCGGCATCCCCACCAAGATTCACGGTGAGGTGCTCCGCAACAACACCGATACCGTTCCGGGTCTGTATGCCGCAGGCGAATGTGCCTGCGTGTCGGTGCACGGGGCCAACCGTCTCGGCACCAACTCGCTGCTCGACATCAACGTCTTCGGGCGCCGGGCCGGCATCGCAGCCGCCGAGTACGCCAACTCGGTCGACTTCACCCCGCTCCCCGAGGAGCCGGCGAAGATGGTGCAGGACTGGCTAGAGCTCATCCTCTCCGACCACGGTCACGAGCGCGCAGCCGACATCCGTTCCGAAATGCAGCAGTCGATGGACAACAACGCGTCGGTGTTCCGTACGGAGGAACGACTCGAGACTGCCCTGAAGGACGTCCGGGCCCTCAAGGAGCGGTACAACCACATCACGGTCACCGACAAGGGCAAGCGCTACAACAGCGACCTGCTCGAAGCCATCGAACTCGGCTTCCTGTTGGAGATGGCCGAGGTCACGGTGGTCGGTGCACTCAACCGTAAGGAATCGCGCGGCGGTCACGCTCGCGAGGACTACCCCGACCGCAACGACGCCGAATACATGAAGCACACCATGGCCTACAAAGAGGGCGAAGGTCTGCTCACCGAGATTCGCCTGGATTACAAGCCGGTAATCCAAACCCGCTACGAGCCGATGGAGCGGAAGTACTGATATGAGCGCACCCACACTGGACAAGAAGTCCGAGTCCGATCTGCCTCCCGTCCCCGACGGCGCGGTGATGGTGAACCTCAAGATCGCGCGCTTCAACCCCGAGAGCGGTGAAGGCCAGCACTGGGACACCTTCCAGGTCCCCACCCTGCCAACCGACCGACTGCTCAACCTGTTGCTGTACGTGAAGGGCTACCTGGACGGCACACTGACGTTCCGCCGTTCCTGCGCACACGGTGTCTGCGGCAGTGACGCGATGCGTATCAACGGTGTCAACCGTCTCGCCTGCAAGGTGCTCATGCGCGACATGCTCCCCAAGGACTCGTCGAAGACGCTGAACATCACCATCGAGCCCATCAAGGGCCTGCCGGTGGAGAAGGATCTCATCGTCGACATGGAACCCTTCTTCGACGCGTTCCGCGCCGTGAAGCCGTTCCTGATGACGACGGGTAACGAGCCGACCCGCGAGCGGATCCAGTCCGCAGCGGACCGTGCCCGGTTCGACGACACCACCAAGTGCATCCTGTGCGCATGCTGCACCACCTCGTGCCCGGTGTACTGGAGCGACGGTAGTTACTTCGGTCCGGCCGCCATCGTCAATGCCCACCGGTTCATCTTCGACAGCCGTGACGAGGGTGCAACCGAACGTCTGGACATCCTCAACGATGTCGAGGGTGTGTGGCGGTGCCGCACCACCTTCAACTGCACCGACGCCTGCCCTCGTGGCATCCAGGTGACCAAGGCGATTCAGGAAGTCAAGCGCGCACTGCTGTTCGCTCGCTAGCACTCACTGCCCGAAAGTCGACGAGCGCCCCTTCGCGAATGCGATGGGGCGCTTGTCGTTTCACCGCTCGGACGAACGCGCTCGAACCCGTCACACCGCGGCCGACGATGAGACTGTCGATCTGCGCGGCGAAGAATCCGATGACCCCTTCGTCCGGTGCCACCCTCGGGCACCGCTACCGCTGGTCTACCGCTCGTGCCGGTTTCTCACCCTTCCCCGACGCTCAGCGACCGAGTTCCTGGGTCAGGGCAGCGAGTTCCTGGCCCCCGGCCATCTCGGTGGTGAGGTCGTCGAGTGTGATGTCGCCGCGTGCACGGTCGAGTGTCAGTCTGCCGCGGTTGAGCAGGACGAAGTGATCTCCGACGAGGTACGCGTGGTGTGGATTGTGCGTGATGAACACGACGCCGAGGCCCTTCTCCCGTGCTGCTGCGATGTAGCGCAGAACCATGCCCGACTGCTTGACTCCCAGTGCGGCGGTCGGTTCGTCGAGGATGAGAACGCGGGCACCGAAGAACATGGCGCGGGCGATGGCCACGCACTGTCGTTGTCCGCCGGAGAGGGTGCCGATCGGGGCGTCGACGTCGGGCAGATCGATGCCGATCTTGCCGAGTTCGTCGATGGTCGTTGCGCGCATGGCGTCGATATCGAGGGATTTGAGTATTCTGCCTCTGCGCAACTCCTGGCCGAGGAAGAAGTTGCGCCACACCGGCATCAGGGATACCACTGCGAGGTCCTGGTAGACCGTCGCGATGCCCTTGTCCAGCGCGTCCTTGGGCGAGCCGAAGGACGTCGGTTCGCCGTCGACGAGCAGCTGACCTTCGGACTGCCCGTGCAGTCCGGCCATGATCTTGATCAGGGTTGATTTCCCGGCACCGTTGTCGCCCAGAACGCAGACGACTTCACCGGCCCCGACGCGCAGATCGATTCCGTGCAGCGCCGCGATGTTGCCGTAGCTCTTACCCACCCCGCGCAGTTCGATGAGCGGCACCGACGCCTCGGTGGACGAGGTGTCATCGGGCGTTGAGTCAGGGGATGTCATCGTTCACCTTTTCGCCGCGAAGTTGCGGAACGAGCTGTTCGCGATCACCGCGAAGAGCAGCATCGCGCCGAGAAAGAACTTGAACCAGTCGGGATTCCACCCGGCGTAGACGATGCCCTGATTGGTCATACCGAAGATGAACGCCCCGATGAAAGCGCCGACGGCGGTTCCGTATCCGCCGGTGAGCAGGCAACCGCCGATCACGGCAGCGATGATGTAGAGGAACTCGTTGCCCACACCCTGGCCGGATTGCACCGTGTCGAACGCGAACAGCAGATGCATGCCGACGAACCAGGCACAGAAGCCGACGAACATGAACAGGCCGATCTTGACCCTCGTGACCGGGACACCGACCGCGCGTGCCGATTCCTGGTTGCCGCCGACTGCGAAGATCCAGTTGCCGATTCGGGTTCGCATCAACACCCAGGTCGCGGCCAGTGTCAGGATGATCCACCACACGACGGTGATGCGGACGGAAACTCCGAACAGTGAGAACGACGACGAGAAGACGGCCTTGGCCGAATCGAAGCCCTCCATGTCCGAAATCGACGGGGTGGCAACCTGGCCGGTGACGAGCTTGGTGACCGCGAGATCGATGCCGGTGAGCATCAGGAACGTGGCCAGCGTGATCAGGAACGACGGAATTCTGGTGCGCATCACCAGATATCCGTTGAACACACCCACCGACAGCGCCAGGATCAACGCCAATGCCGACCCGGCCCAGACGTTCAGATGCAGATTGTAGGCCAGCATCGAGGCCATCAACGAGGAGAACGTCACCGCCACACCGGTGGACAGGTCGAACTCACCGCCGATCATCAGCAGCGAGACACCGATCGCCATGATCCCGATGGTCGAGGATGCATACAGCACCGTGGTGAGGGCCTCGGGGGAACGAAACGGTGGCGCGACGATGCAGAAGAAGACGAAGATGACGATCGCACCGAAGAGGGAGCCGACCTCGGGACGAATCAACAAGCGCCGCAACGGCCTGCGCCTTGCGGCCCGCTCGTTCACCGCGACGGCGTGTGTCGGCAGAGCCGAATCGGCCGATGTGGGCATGAGGTTCCTTCCGCGCCGAATCGGTGCACTCACCGGGTGCCGTTGCGGGCGTACTCGGCGACGGCGTCGATGTTGGACGAGTCGATGAACGCTGGGCCGGTCAGAACCGGGGTGCCGCCGCCGATCGTGTTTCCGTTGTTGAGATAGAGCCACAGCGAGTCGATGGCCAGATAGCCCTGCAGATACGGCTGCTGATCGATCGCCCACGCGACGTCACCGGACTCGATCGCATCGACGAGTGCAGCGTTGGTATCGAAGGTGACGACGGTAGCGTCGCTTCCGGCATTGTTCGTCGACTGCACCGCCGTCAGGGCGATCGGAGCGGCGAGAGCAATGATGTGATCGATGCTCGGGTCCTGTTGCAGTTTGGCGGTGATCGTCGCCTCCACGGACGGCATGTCCCTGCTGTTGACGTTCAGGATCTCGGTGGTGCCCCCGGTGAAGCCCTGCGTGACGCCTGCGCAGCGAGCTTCGAGAGCCACCGCGCCCTGCTCCTGGATGATGCACAGCGTTTTCCGCGCACCGTCCTCGGTGAGGCGCTCACCCGCCGCCCGACCGGCGATGGTCTCGTCTTGGCCGAAGTACTGCTGAACTCCCATGCCTTTCCACGAGTCGTAACCGGAGTTGAAAGCGACCACCGGAATGCCTGCGGCGGTGGCGGCCTCGACGGAAGGGGCCATCGCATCGGGCTTGGCGAGGGTGACAGCGATACCGTCGACCTTGGAATCGATCGCACTCTGGACGAGGTTGGCCTGGTTCGGTGCCTCGGGATCGGCGGAGTAACGCAGTTCTATGTTGTCCTTGGCTGCGGCCGCTTCGGCACCCTTGCGGACGAGGTCCCAGAAGGTGTCGCCGGGAACCTCGTGCGTGATCATCGCTACCGTCGCGACCGGTGTATCGGCGACCCCCGCGTTGGTGCCCTCGTCGGACGAACGCGGGGCACCCCCGGTACTCGAGCAGGCAGCGACGGCCAGTGCCACGACGGCACCCAGCACGCACACAGCGGTCGGCCTGCGACCCGCCAGGCTGCGGGCTCTGCCGAGCCCATCGGCGTCGGGCCACCGTCGAAACTTCATTGCCAATCCTCTCCAACGACCGAACGATCGTGACACGGCCGGGCCGGTCGCTACGTTGAAAGTTGAAATATACGGTGCACGTACCTGCCCACTTCTCCTCAGCCCGAGCGCACCCCTCGGCCGCATTCATCGTCGCATCTGTCGAGCCTCGACGGACCCGGTTGGTCGGCCGACGAAGCGAGTCGTTTCAGCAAGGAGCGGCCCAGCGCATAGGGTGATTCGCGATGACAAGGATCAGAAGCTTCGCCGTCGTGTGTGCGGTGTCGATGGCCGTGGTCGGCGTGGGTGCCGCACCAGCTTCGGCGCAGCCTGCCCTCGAACCGCCGGTGACGACCACCCCGCCGTTCACCACGCCCTACACCGACAATTGCCCGTTCGCGGCGTCACCACCGCCCGCGATCGACCTGTCCGAGGTCCCGGCTCCTGGAAGCACTGTCCCACAACCTCTTCCGATTCCTGCCGAGGCCGTCGGCGGCGATCGGCTGGCCGAGTGCGGAGCGGTGGTCCCGGACGGCGCTCCCCCGCTACCCGCGGATATCTCGGCCACCGGGTTCGTCGTAGCCGATATGGACTCCGGCGCGGTGCTGGCAGCCAAGGATCCGCACGGCCGATATCGGCCCGCGAGCACGATCAAGGTACTGCTGGCGCTCGTGGCGCTGGACGAGCTGAATCTGAACACACAGGTCACCGCCACGGCCGAGGACGCCGCCGCCGAGGGCAGCGCCGTCGGCATCGGTAAGAACGGGGTCTACACCAATCTGCAACTGATGCAGGGGCTGGTGATGGCGTCGGGAAACGATGCAGCACATGCCCTGTCGAGACAAATGGGCGGCGACGGTGCCACCGTCGCGAAGATGAATGCCAAGGCCGTGGAGCTGGGCGCGCTCGATACTCGCACCGCAACGCCATCCGGTCTCGACGGACCAGGGATGGCCTGTTCCGCTTACGACCTCGCACTGATCTACCGCGAGGCCATGCGCAATCCGACTTTCACGCAACTGATTTCGACGCAGACCGTGCAGTTTCCCGGTTACCCGAAGGATCCCGCGATCCCCGAGGATCAGGACCGGCCCGGATTCACCCTGTCCAACGACAACCTGTTGCTCTACAACTACGAGGGTGCACTCGGCGGCAAGACCGGGTACACCGACGATGCCCGCCAGACATTCGTTGCCGGAGCCGAGCGCGACGGCAGACGGCTGGTGGTGACGATCATGCAGGGCGATGTGCTCCCGATCCGTCCGTGGGAGCAGGCGGCCCGCCTGTTGGACTACGGGTTCGCCATGGATTCGAGTAGCAGCGTCGGCGATCTCGTCGAGCCGCGGTCGACGTCCGCGGTGACGAGCACGCGGTCGAGCGGACCGACTCCGACTCTCGCTCAGCCACCGTCATCGGTGCCGTCCTCGTCCGCGTCCGGCAGTCGTCAGTCCGATCTGCAAGCGCAGGGCGACACAGTCGTTCGTATCGCGATCGGGGTCATCGGCACGATCGTGGTGCTGGGCTTGCTGTGGGGCGCTCGCAGACTCTCCCGCACTCGCTGAGGCTGCGTCAGGTCGTCACCGTGGAGTTCTACCGGCGACGATGACGTAGCCCTGCGACACCGAGCGCTGCCAGTGCGCCGGCACCCACCAGCGCCAGGCCACCGCCGACGCCTGGGCCTTCGCTCACCTCGACCCGCGTGGAAATCACTGCCGGCTCCGGTGCCGGAACGTGGGCTGCAGCGAGACTCTCACGCGTCGTCGCGGCGAACGACGTGGAGAACAGCACCAGCCGCGAGGTCGTGAACACGAACACCAGCAGACCGATGATGGGGCCGAACACCGCACCCGCAGGACCGCTCGTCACCGATGCCAGATAGAGGGCACCGAGTTGCTTGAAGATCTCGAATCCGATTGCAGCCAGCAGTGCCCCCTTGGCTGCGCTGCGCCACGACACCGGCTCGCGCGGCAGCCGTGAGATGACCCAGGTGAACAATGCCCATGTGCCCGCCAGGGCGAGAAGGATCGAAAACACACGTAGAGCGAGATCCACTCCGGGGACGGCATCGAGTCCCACCCACTCGAGAATGCGGCGCATGACACCGGCGCCGGCCAAGGCCGACAGCGCGAGTGACAGGACCAGCGCGGCACCGAGTCCGAGCAGCGCCGCGAAATCCTTGGCCTTGGTCGCCAGAAAGCCCGCCGGTTCGCGGTGGCTCTCCCACATGGCGGTCAGTGCCGCACGCAGGTTCGCGACCCAGCCGAGACCGGCGTACAACGCGCCGACCAGACCGATGATGCCGACACTCGCGCGCGAATCGATCGCCGTCTGAATCAGTGAATTGATCGTCTCACCGAAGCTGCCCGGCACATTCTCGGTGATCTGAGATTGGATCTCTGCCAGCCACCCCGGCTGGTTGACCAGCACGAAGCCGGCCACCGCGAACGCGACCATCAGTAGCGGAAACAGCGCCAGCACACTGAAATAGGTCATTCCGGCGGCGTAGTAATCGCCCTTCTGGCCTTGATATCGCTGCGCCGCAACGACGGTGTGATCGAGCCAGGGCCACCGGGCGCGCCGGTCGTCGAGCATGGCCTTGAAGTCGGGCATGGCACTCACCTTCTCGCTGTCGTCGGCCCTATCGCGTCGGTTTGCCGCATCGCTGCGCAGCGAAACCCGGTACGTCGAAAATGCTATGTGCCGGGTGGCAGGAAGCCCACTCGGTCGTAGACCTGGGCGAGCGTTCGACTCGCCACTTCCCTGGCCCGATCCGCTCCCGCGGACAGGATGCGGTCGAGTTCGGCTACGTCGGCCATGTACCCGTCCATCCGTTCACGCAACGGGACGACGAATTCGGTGAGAACGTCGGCAGTGTCGGACTTGAGGTCGCCGTATCCCTTGCCCGCATACCCGGCGACGAGGTCGTCGATACTCGTGCCGGACAACGCGGACTGCACGACCAACAGATTGCTGACGCCGGCCTTGTTCTCCGGATCGAACACGATGTCGCGTTCGTTGTCGGTGACCGCCGAGCGAATCTTCTTCGCCGACACCTTCGGATCGTCGAGAATATTGACGATGCCCGCCGGATTCGACGCGGACTTGCTCATCTTCGCAGTGGGATCCTGCAGATCGAAGATTTTCGCGGTGCCCTTGATGATGTGCGCATCAGGGACGACGAACGTCTTCTTGAATCGCGTGTTGAAACGCTGCGCCAGGTCTCGGGTCAATTCCAGATGCTGACGCTGGTCCTCGCCCACCGGCACCAGATTGGGCCGGTAGAGCAGAATGTCGGCCGCTTGCAGGACGGGGTAGGTGAACAGCCCGACGCTGGTGTGCTCGCGACCCTGCTTGGCCGACTTGTCCTTGAACTGCGTCATCCGTGCGGCTTCACCGAACCCGGTGATGCAGTTGAGAACCCACGCCAACTGAGCATGCTCGGGCACCTGGCTCTGGACGAACAGCGTCGACTTTTCCGGATCGATGCCCACCGCGAGCAACTGCGCCGCGGCCACGCGCGTACGCCGACGTAGTTCCTTGGGATCCTGCGGAACGGTGATCGCATGCAGGTCCGGGATGAAGTAGAACGCGTCGAACTCGTTCTGCAACTCCACCCAGTTCCGCACCGCACCCAGATAGTTGCCCAGATGGAACGAATCGGCCGTCGGTTGGATGCCGGAGAGCACCCGTCGGCGCGGGCCCTGCGGAGTGTCGATGGGGTCGGGAGAAGACATAGGGCAATCTTTTCACGACCCGACCGAGGCGGGTGGCGTGCCTTGCCTATCGCACCCGGGTCCGCTCCGCGGGCTCTGCTCTAGCGGTAGCGCACCGTCACCGGCGCGTGATCGGACCAGCGCTGGTCGTAGGCCTCGGCCCGCTCGGTGATCGCTTCCTTGGCGCGCTCGGCGAGCACACGGGTGGCCAATTGATAATCGATGCGCCATCCTGCGTCGTTGTCGAACGCCTTACCGCGGTAGGACCACCAGCTGTACGGGCCCTCGACGCCCGGGTGCATCTCGCGCACCACATCGGTCCACGGCGAATTCTCGGCGAGCAGTTGCGATACCCACTCACGCTCCTCCGGCAGGAACCCCGAATTCTTGCGGTTGGTCTTCCATGCCTTCAGATCCGCCTCGGTGTGGGCGATGTTCCAGTCGCCGCAGACCACCACGTCCCGGTCGTCGGCCTTGGCAGCCTCGGCCGCCGTGGCCAGGTACTTCGCGAACGCCGTCATGAAGCGTTCTTTCTCGTCCTGGCGTTCGGTGCCCACCTCCCCCGAAGGCAGGTAGAGGCTCGCCACGGTGACATCTCCGAAATCGCCTTCGATGTAGCGGCCGACCTCGGCGAATTCCGCAGCGCCGATCCCGGTACGTATGGCGGCGGGGGCCTCTTTCGACAGCAACGCCACACCGTTGCGTCCTTTCGCAGACGGTTCGGCCGAGGCCAGATGCCAGCCCGCGTCGAGCGCCGGGGCCAACGCCTTGGTCAGCTCCCCGTCGTTGGCGCGGGTTTCCTGCAGGCAGATGACGTCGGCATCGGTGGCCTCGAGCCACGGCAGCATGCCTTTGCGAACAGCTGCGCGAATTCCGTTGACGTTGACGGTGGAAATTGTGATCGGCACGCCGACGACGGTAACGGAGACCACCGACAGAGCCAGGGCGGCCTCCCGATCGAGGTCGCTTCCGCTATCGCCGTCGAGGCTTCGCGCCTGGTCTCGGCGCGGTGACCACCGATGTCACCTCCGGTACCGGAGTCGGTTCACGATCGATGCGCCGGTAGACGATGTGCTGCTGTAGGTAGGTCCAGATGTTGTTGCTGGTGAAGTAGAGCAGCGCCGCGACCGGGAGCACCGCACCACCGACGAGTACTCCGGCCGGGAAGACCCAGAGCGTCAGCTTGTTCATGATCGCCGTCTGCGGGTTGGCCGCTGCCGTTGCATCCTGACGGGCGATCGACGCCCGAGAATTGAGATGGGTGGCCACCGCAGCGGTGATCACCAGCGGGATCGCAACCAGCGCGATACTCGACACCGACGGCACTCCTCCGAACGGGCCGAATGCCTCCAACACTTCTCGGGAGCTGTTCACCGCAGCAGAGATCGGCGCACCGAAGAGCCGTGCCCCGAGAAAGGACTGCACATCGGCAGCGCTGAAGACGTAGTTCGCGGTGTTCGCATTGTCCTGCGCCGTCATACCGAGATGACCGAACCCGGTGCCGGTTCGGTTGAACGAGCGAAGCACGTGCAGCAGACCGAGGAAAACCGGGCCCTGCGCCAACAGAGGTAGGCACCCCATCAAGGGATTGACACCGTGTTCCTGCTGCAACTTCCGCATCTCGGTCGCCTGTCGAGCACGGTCTCCGGGGTACTTCTTCTGTACGGCCTCGATGTGTGGTTTCAGCCTCTTCATGACCAGCTGAGAGCGGATCTGACCGACGAACGGTTTGATCAGCACCACCCGCAGAGTGAAGACGAGAAATATCACGGCCAATGCCCAGGCGAAGCCGTTGTCCGGGCCGAGCGCGGCTCCGAACACGCGGTGCCAGAACCACAGCACTGCGGAGACGGGGTAGTAGACGAAATCGAGCATGGTGGAGCACCTCACTGTGAGAGAAGTCGGTCGGATGGCGTCTCGACCGGATCTCGCAGTGGCTCAGAGGGATCTGGAGCCACCGGTCCGGTCGGAAGACCGACCGGGGGCTCTCGGCATGGGGCGACCTGGCGCATCGGGTTGCTGTTGTCTGCGGAACGATCCCCGAAGTCGCCGACCATCCGCACCGGCAGCGCACGACGGCAGCAGCGCAATCACTGCCAGGTCGGACGGCGCACCGAGGACCAGCAGGGACGCCGCGAGTAGCGCACCGAACATCGCTATCTGTGCGGCGGGTTGTGCGTCGACGGCGGTGACGACGACGAGCAGGACGGCAAGGACGCCGAACAGTGTTCCGGCGTAGCGTCGAATCGACAGGTGAAAGGTTCGAGAATCGAGCATCTTCAGTTCCTCGGACAGCCTCGCAGACAATGGGTTGCGAAGGTGTGGGGGAACTTTCGAACTACAGCGCCCCCACCAGCGCACCGGGTGCGCGTGGCTGTGGGCGGCCCGGAGCGTCCGGGCGATGCTGACGTCGGAACGACCCTCGAAGGTGGCGTCCCTCCGCGGTGGGGCCGACATTCGGCAGCAGGCGCATCAGTGCCGGGACGTCGACACGGTGCGCGAGCAGCATCAGCGTTGCCAGCGCCGCGACGAGGATCAGTGCCACGTCTGCGGTGGCGACCGGCATCGTCAGGTACAGCGACACGAGCAGCAGCGAGGTGACGACAAGGCTCTGGTATCTCATCGCGCACCTCCCGTTCCGACGCCTACCCGATGGTTCGAGTCGTTGCTCAGGGTACAGATACCGAAGGGTCCGTGCACAGGTGCCAGGTATCGCCGACGAACACCGGACCGCGGGCTTCGACGCAGGGACGCACGTGCTCGGGCAGTCGCTCGAGTTCCGCGTCGGCGTCGGACGAGAGCCCACCCAGGTAGAAGACATCGATGCGGCCGGTCTCCTCGAAGCGCTCCACGTTGTGCCGCGCGATGTACGCATCGGGATTCAGGGCAGCCAAGGCGAGCACGGTCAGTACCGCCCCGACGCCCACTGCGCGCGGGAGCCAGCGCCCCGACATCCGCACACCAGCGACGAGCAGGAGCACGAACACCGATCCCAGCCACCACTCGACAGCCGTGACGAACAACCGGAGGGTGGTGTACCCGTACTGCTCCTCGTACAACGACATGCGATGCAGGGCCGACGCAACGATCACCAACGACAGCAGGCACAGCGCTCCGAGCAACGCCCGCAATGCGCTTCGATCGCGGCGATCCGCGCGTCGAGCCTGTGCGAGCGTGACCGCTATGACGAGCAGCGTCAGTACTGTGACCGCGAGCAATTGCCAGAAGCCCTGCCGTGCGTACTGAGCGTTGGTCAGGCCCTCGGTGGTCTGCACGTGGTCTTGGCCGCCGAAGAGCACCGGAATCTGGAACCCGACGAACACGGCGAACAGGGCCACCACCGCCCCGAGGGGAACCATCCACTCCCACAACTGCACTGATCGACGCGGCGACGGTGCGAGGCGATCGAACCTGGGCGGATGCAGCGCGACGTAGCACGCAGCGAGCGCAGCTCCCGTGGTGAGCACGAAGACGAGGGTGCGTCCGAGAATCGTTGCGGCATCGAGCTCGGGCGTCACTGCGCCCAGCGCATCCGAGAAGCGCTTGTCGGCGGCACCGAACAACGCCGCGAACACGATGCAGAGCCCCAGAGTCACGGCGGCCACCATGGCGATGCGCACCGGCCGAGGCCCCTCCAGATCGACCGAACCGGCTCCGCGTCGAGTCCACCGAGCGACCCGCACCGGCAGCAACACCGGCAGGAGAGCGCCGAGTGCAATTCCCGTCCACGTCCAGGCCCGGGAGAGCACCACGACTCCGACCACAACCCCGAGCGTCGTCGACATCGTCACGATCCACTCGGCCGCGCGCAGTGCCGACACGCTCGCCAGGGCCAGCACTGCAGCCACGCCTGCCCACTCCCAACGCGACAGCCTGCCGCTGCGCGCTGCGAGTACGACGACCACGAAAGCCAGGGCGGTGAGCAACACACCGAACGTGTTGTCCACCAACGTCACCGAACCGACCAGTCCGGCAGCAGCGGACCCGAGGAGCACCGTTCGGGGAGCCCGCCCATACCGCAGCACCGGCCAGGTGCGAGGCCCCCACAAGGAGTGACCGTGCTTCGTTCTCGAATGAATCGGAGTGTCGATCGTGGTCATGGCGCTTCCCTTTTCTGTGTTTCGGGCATGGAAGGTCGGCGACTGTGGTCCGGGGACGTGCAGTCGCGGTTCTGATCGATCGTGGAGGTCAGTGCTCGGGAATGGCCACTCTGATGTGGCAGCCGACTTCGCTGTCGAGCACTTCGATGGTTCCGCCGTGCAGTTCGGTGGCCCAGCGAGCGATGGAGAGCCCGAGACCTGTTCCGCCGTCGGTGGATCCGCCACGGGTGAATCGATCGAAGACCGCACGGCGATCGGCAGGCGCAATGCCCGGTCCCTCGTCGAGCACGTCGAACACGAAGGCCTCGTCCGTTCGGTGGGCTCGTAGTGTCACCGCGGTCGACGGCTGGGAATGACGAATCGCGTTGTCCACGAGATTGGTGATCACCTGGGTCATGCGAGAGCGGTCGGCCACCACTGTTGCCTCTTCGGGCGAGACGAGAATCGACACTCGGTCCCGATGGGCGTCGGTGGCGTCCTCGAGGAACTGCCGCACGGGGAATTCCTCGGGGGCGATGGTGAGTACCCCGCCCTCCACCCGCGAGAGATCGAGCAACTCACTGACCAGATCACCGAGCCTCTCGGTCTGACGCAGCGCCACCGACAGCCTCTCGGGATCGGCCTCGGTCACCCCGTCGACCATGTTCTCGAGTACGGCACGCAGGGCAGCGATCGGCGTCTTCAACTCGTGCGCGACGTTGCCGATCAGTTCACGGCGATACTTCTCGGCTGCTTCCAGATCGCCGGCCATGGTGTTGAATGCGACGGCGAGCTTGCCCACTTCGTCCCGCGAGGTGGCCGCAACTCGCGTCGAATAGTCGCCTCGCGCCATCGCCGTCGCCGCCGAGGTCATCTCGCGCAACGGCGACGTCATCCCATGAGCGACGAATTGCGTTGCAGCCAAGGACACCACGAGCGCCGCGAGCAGCGTGTAGCGAAATTGCCAACCGGCCCCGATCCAGAAGACGACACTGGCCAACACCAGCACGATGCCGACGATGAGCGAAACCTTGAGCTTGAACGACCGAAGCGGATCCAACGGGCGTGGCAACATCGGGGTCATCGCGGCGACTCCAGGGCATATCCGACGCCGTGCACGGTACGGATCAGGTCGCCACCGAGCTTGCGGCGCAGCGCTTTCACATGCGAGTCGACGGTTCTGCTGCTCGCCGAATCGTCCCAGCCCCACAGTTGCGAGAGCAGAGTCTCCCGCGAGACGGCGGTCCGGGGCCGTGCCGCGAGATAGGAAAGGATGTCGAATTCTGTTCTGGTCAAGTGAATGTCGCCGGAGTGGTTCGATACCCGCCGCGCACGATGGTCGATCTGCACGTTACCGACTCGCACCGCGCTGGGTTCGGCGGACACCGACCGCTCGGCGCGGCGAATCAGGGCGTGTACGCGAGCGACCAACTCCCGCATGCTGAACGGTTTGCCCAGATAGTCGTCCGCGCCGATACCGAGCCCGACGAGCATGTCGGTCTCCTCCGACTTCGCCGTCAACATCAACACCGGGACCGGACGGGACGCCTGGATCCGGCGGCAGACTTCGAGCCCGTCGAACCCGGGCAGCATCAGGTCGAGCACCACCACGTCGGGATCGATCCGGGCGCACTCCTCGACTGCCGACGGGCCGTCGGCGGCAGTGACGACCTCGTACCCTTCGCCGCGCAGCCGAGCGGCAACGGCCTCCGAGATCGTGGGCTCGTCGTCCACGACGAGAACTGTGCGGCTCATGAGAACTGACCCTAGAGGGCGCACGTGCAGGAGTCCGTCGGGAAATGTGGAGGTTCGGTGAAGGTTCGACCGCCCAACCGTCGACCCGGCCGCGTGCCTGATCCGGGTGCCGCGGCGACGATCACCCGCCGATACACCGCAGCAGCATCTTCACCCCGTGGTGCGCTTGTCCATCCACATGGCGGTGGCCAGCACACCGAGACCGGCCACAGCCAGCCCCGAGCCCACGGCGGCGGGGGCGGTGTAGCCGAAGCCTGCGGCGATCACGGCACCGCCGACCGCAGCTCCGATGGCGTTGGCCAGATTGAACGCTGCGTGGTTGAGCGATGCCGCGAGTGTCTGGGCGTCCTCGGCCACATCCATCAATCTCGTTTGTAGGCCGGGAACCACCGAGGAACCGGAAGCGCCGATCAAGAACACCAGCAACAGTGCCGTGATCGGGTTGTGTGCTGCCACGACGAACACCGCCAGACTCACCGCGGTGGCGGCCAACCCGACGAACGTGCCCTTGAGCTTGTATCGATCGGCCAGCCAACCGCCTGCGTAGTTTCCGACGACCATGCCGAGTCCGTAGATCATCAGCGCGATCGGCACCAACGCACGGGCGAGACCGGCCACGTCGGTCAGCGTCGACGCGATGTAGGTGTAGACGGCGAACATGCCACCGAAACCGACGATGCCCACGAACAACGTCATCCAGACCTGGCTGCGCCGCAACGCGCCGAGTTCGGTGACAGGACTGGTGGTCGGCATGGCGTCCAGACGTGGCATCCAGAGCGCGAGGGCGGTGACGGTCAGGGCACCGATCACGGCGACCAGCGCGAAGGCGCTTCGCCAGCCGAGGGCCTGCCCGATCCACGTGGCCACCGGGACGCCGACGACGTTGGCGACGGACAGGCCCATCATGACCATCGCGACGGCTTTGGCTCGTTTGCCCGGCTCGGCGAGGTGCGCAGCGACCAGCGCCGCTACCCCGAAGTACGCACCGTGCGGCAGTCCTGCGACGAATCTGGAGACCACCAGCTCGTCGAAGCTGGGTGCGAAGACGGTGCCGAGATTGCCGAGGGTGAAGGCCACCATCAGCGCCAGCAACAGCATCCGGCGCGGAAGGCGCGCGGCCAGAGCGGCGATGGTCGGTGCACCCACGACCACGCCGAGCGCGTACGCGGAGATCATGTGTCCGGCCGAGGGCTCGGAGATCCCCATCGTCGTGGCGATGTCCGGTAGCAACCCCATCGACGCAAATTCCGTGGTGCCGATCCCGAACCCGCCGATCGACAGCGCCAACATCGCAAGCTTGCGGCGGGTGGAGTGCGGTCGATGGCTGACACTCAGGCCGCTCGACACCTTGCCGCGCACAGCGCTGACACGGGAACGAGCAGAATCGGTGACAGTCACGGCGGTACAACTTTCGTTTTCGATCGAAGACAGAACAAGCAGGATGGACGTTCGGAGGATGGGTTCGACACATCCACCTGACGTGGCAACATCCAACCTTCCCATTGTCTTCCTCGTGGAGTGCTGTTTTCGTCTCCTCGCGCCGTGATAGTCCTCACCTGAGCATCTGCTCGAGCGTGATCGCCCGCGCACCCGAGCCCGAGCCCTTGTTCCGGTAGGCCCGTCGCACCCGCTAGAATCTGCGCCAGGTCATGAGTGCCAGCATCGAGCCCCGGCTTGCTGGCCGGCAACCCTCCAACCGCGGTGGGGTGCCCCGGGTGAACGACCGGGCCGATCCGGCACGCCGAGTGCCGAATCGACAAGCGCGGGTCCGCAGGCAGCGGACCCACTGAATCCTCGGCCCTGAAATGGACCGAGGCCAGTCAGGAGGTTCTCTCATGTGTTGCTGTACCGATACGCCCCGTAACGCTCGACTTCTCGAGCTTCATTCGACCTCGCACTCGACTTCGAAAACGGAGTATCACCAGCCATGACCGATTCGACCCCGGACCCGACCGACGCCTCCGGAGCACCCACCGAAGATCCCTTCACCGACCCCGCCGCCAACTGGAGCTTCGAGACGAAGCAGATCCACTCGGGCCAAACCCCCGACGGCACCACCAACGCTCGCGCGTTGCCGATCTACCAGACCACCTCGTACACGTTCGACAACACCGATCACGCGGCCGCGCTGTTCGGCCTGGCCGAGCCGGGCAACATCTACACCCGCATCATCAACCCGACGCAGGACGTCGTCGAGCAGCGCATCGCCGCCCTCGAAGGCGGAGTCGCGGCATTGCTGCTCGCGTCGGGTCAGGCCGCCGAGACGTTCGCCATTCTCAACCTCGCGGAGGCCGGCGACCACATCGTGTCGAGCCCGCGGCTCTACGGCGGCACGTACAACCTGTTCCACTACACACTCCCCAAGCTCGGCGTCACCGTCTCGTTCGTCGACGATCCCGATGACCTCGAGCAGTGGCGTGCCGCAATCACCCCGTCGACCAAGGCGTTCTACGGCGAGTCGATCTCGAACCCGAAGAACGACATTCTCGACATCCCCGGTATCTCGGCGGTGGCCCACGAGAACGGCATCCCGCTGATCGTGGACAACACCGTGGCGACGCCGTACCTGCTGCAGCCGTTGAAGCACGGTGCCGACATCGTGGTGCACTCCGCGACGAAATACCTCGGCGGCCACGGAACAGCCATCGCGGGCGTCATCGTCGACGGTGGCACGTTCGATTGGACGCAGGGCCGTCATACCAATTTCACCACCGCTGATCCGAGCTACCACGGCGTCGTGTTCGCCGATCTCGGTGCGCCCGCCTTCGCGTTGAAGGCACGCGTCCAGCTGTTGCGTGACATCGGTGCTGCGGTTTCGCCGTTCAATGCCTTCCTCATCAGCCAGGGCCTGGAAACGCTGAGCCTTCGGATCGAGCGGCACGTGGAGAACGCGCGCAAGGTTGCCGCGTTCCTCGCCGGGCGCGAGGACGTGGTGTCCATCAACTACGCCGGACTCGAATCCTCGCCGTGGTACCAACGTGGGCAGGAACTGTTGCCGAAGGGGCAGGGCGCGATCATCGCGTTCGAGTTGAAGGGCGGAGTGGACGCGGGCAAGAAGTTCGTCGACGCACTCACACTCCACAGCCACGTCGCTAACATCGGAGACGTGCGTTCACTCGTCATCCATCCCGCATCCACCACGCATTCCCAGCTGACTCCGGAGGAGCAGCTGGCTTCGGGCGTCACTCCAGGCCTGGTGCGTCTTGCCGTAGGCATCGAAGGAATCGACGACATCATCGCCGATCTCGAGGCCGGATTCAGCGCGGCGGCATCTTGAGTCACAGCTGCGACACAGGCGTTCGTCCGGAGGCGGTTCTTCCGTCTCCGGACGGGCGGCTGGGAACCATCGACATCGGCAGTCTCGATCTCGAGAACGGCGCTCGAATCCCCCAGGTCACCGTCGCGGTGCAACGGTGGGGCGAACTCGCCACCGACCGCAGCAACGTGGTCCTCGTCGAACATGCACTGACCGGGGACTCGCATGTGTCCGGTCCGTCGGACGCCGATCACGCTCTGCCGGGTTGGTGGAACGGAATGGTCGGTCCCGGTTGCCCCATCGACACCGACGAGTGGTGCGTCGTGGCGACCAACGTCCTCGGCGGTTGCGGAGGCACCACCGGCCCCAGCAGCATCTCTCCCGACGGCTCGCCGTACGGGTCGCGCTTCCCGGAAATATCGATCCGGGATCAGGTGGCCGCGGAAGTTGCCGTGGCCGACGTCCTCGGAATCGAGCGGTTCGCGGCCGTCGTCGGCGGCTCCATGGGCGGAATGCGCACCCTGGAATGGATCGTGGGCCATCCCGACCGAGTGGCGGCCGCGTTGGTACTCGCGGTCGGTGCCAGGGCAACTGCCGACCAGATCGGCACTCAGACAACACAGATCGCCGCGATCAAGGCCGATCCGGGATGGCTCGGCGGCAACTACCACGACACCGGTACCTCACCGAAGGCCGGTCTCGGCATCGCGCGGCGCATCGCGCACCTGACGTACCGAACCGAAAGCGAACTCGACATCAGGTTCGGCAACTCGCCGCAGAACGACGAAGACCCCTGGGCCGGTGGCAGATACTCCGCGCAGAGCTACCTCGAGCATCAGGCAGCGAAGCTGGTCAACCGATTCGATGCGGCGACGTATGTGCTGCTCACCGAGGCCATGAATCGCCACGATGTGGGTCGGGGCCGCGGCGGTGTCGCCGAAGCTCTTGCGTCCGTACCGGTTCCGACGATCGTCGGCGGCGTCGATTCCGATCGCCTGTATCCGTTGCGGCTGCAGAAGGAGATCGCCCGCGAACTCCCGCAGTGCCGCGGACTCGAAGTAATCCAATCCCGCGACGGCCACGACGGCTTTCTCACCGAGGCCGATTCGGTGGCGAAGCTGCTCGCCGAGACGATGGAGCTGGCCCGCTTGGGACGGCGCTGACACCGAACGTGCTTGTCCGGTTGCCCCTGCAGACTGCTCCTGGCAGGCGTCAGTCCGTTCCCAGCGGGTCGATCGACAGCGACAAGAAGACGATCGCTCCCCCGACCCCGCCCAGCGCCAGCACATCGAATCCTCGACTGCGCACGCTCAGTATGCCGACGCGCGATTCCGGCAGGCACAGTCTGAGCACTGCGGCCAGTAGCGCGGCACATCCGAAGATGAACGACCCGCGTCGCCAACGATCTGCCAACACCAGGATCAGTGCGGCCAGCACGACGACAGAGACCGCGAGGATCGGCAGATTGCGCGCCACAGCTGCGCGGAACCCCGGTTCGGGCTCGTCTCGGGCATCCTCCGCGGCGTTCATCGTCGGTACGCTCAGCCCTGCGCCGCAGTGCGTTCCGCGCGCTCGACCACGTTGGTGAGCAAGAACGCTCGCGTCAGCGGTCCGACGCCACCGGGGTTGGGCGAGACGAAACCGGCCACCTCCGAGACACCGTCGGCGACGTCCCCGCGCAGCCCGTCCTCGGTACGGCTCACCCCCACATCGAGCACCGCAGCGCCCGGCTTGACCATGTCTGCGGTGATCAATCCCGGCACTCCGGCGGCAGCGATGACGATGTTGGCACGGGAGACCTCGGCCGCGAGATCGAGCGTTCCGGTGTGACACAACGTGACTGTGGCGTTCTCCGAACGCCGGGTGAGCAGTAGCCCGAGCGGCCGGCCCACGGTGACACCGCGGCCGATGACCACAGCATGGGCACCGTCGAGAGCGACGTCGTAGCGCCTGAGCAGGTGCACGATGCCGCGGGGTGTGCACGGCAGGGCGGCATCCTTGCCGAGCACGAGCCGACCCAGGTTGATCGGGTGCAGTCCGTCGGCGTCCTTGTCCGGATCGATTCGCTCCAGCGCAGCGTTCTCGTCGAGATGCTTCGGCAAGGGCAGCTGGACGATGTACCCGGTGCACTCCGGGTTGGCATTGAGTTCGTCGATGACGGCCTCGAGATCCGCCTGGGTGATGTCCGCGGGCAGATCACGGCGAATCGAGGTGATACCGACCTTCGCGCAATCGTTGTGCTTGCCCCGAACGTATGCGGCCGAGCCCGGGTCGTCACCGACCAACACCGTCGCCAACCCCGGGGTGACCCCCTTCTCACGCAGTGCCGCCACGCGGGCGGTGAGATCGACGAATATTTCGTCGCGGGTCGCTTTGCCATCGAGGATCGTTGCAGTCACTCGGCCATTGTTCCAGGCTCGAGGTCGGCTGCGGCGCGCCGGTCCGGGCGGGCGCGTCAGCCCTCGACGACAAGACCCTGAGCGCCCGCGTACGCAACCGCCTGCATCAGCTCGATCTTTGCGCCTCGTACGCTTGCGCTCACCCACAGCGACGAATCGACGAGGGCTCCGCGAAGGTCAGCCTCGTCGAACGTGGCGTCGACGGTGCGTGCACCCGAGAAATCGACCGAGTTCACGGTGGCCTTCCGAAAATCCGTGGAGACGAGATTCGCCTCCCGCATCCGGCACCCCGTCAGGTCGAGGCCACGAAGATCGGCTTTCCCCAGTGCAGTGAGAGTGAAATCGACCTCGTCGTACGTCGCGGGTCGCATCCGACTGTCGACGAACGTCGAGCCCATCATGGTCGAGTGCCGAAAGGTGCTGTGCTGGAGATTCGTCCGGGTGAAGGTGCAGGAGCGGAACGCCGAGTTCGTGTGGATCGATTCGGTCAGGTCGGTGCCGGTGAAGTCGCATTCGGTGAACACCACCGCCTCGGTTCGCACTCCACTCATGTCTGCATCGCGAAAAGTGCACCGAAGAAAATGCTTGCCCGTCCATTCCTTCCCGTCGAGTCGCGAGTCGGAAAAATCTTCACCGATGATCTGTTCGTCGTCCACCTGCCCCATACTTCCCCGGTTCGGGGTGGCAAAGTGAACCGGGTGTTTCGACTGATGTTCTTCGAGCCCCGGATTCCCCAGAACACCGGCAACGCGATTCGCCTGGTCGCGGGCACCGGATGCGAACTGCACCTGGTGGGCCCACTCGGCTTCGACATGTCCGAGCCCAAGCTCAAACGTGCCGGGCTCGACTATCACGACCTCGCGTCGGTCACCGTGCACCGAGACCTGCCCTCGGCCTGGGCTGCGCTGGCACCGACGCGGGTGTTCGCCTACACAGCGCACGCCACTCGTTCCTACGCCGATGTCGCCTACGAACCCGGCGATGTCCTGCTGTTCGGACCGGAACCCACCGGTCTGCCCGACGAGGTTCTCGACGACCCGCATGTCAGCGATCGACTACGCATTCCGATGATTCCGGGACGGCGATCACTCAACCTCGCCAACGCAGCGGCGGTCACGATGTACGAGGCCTGGCGGCAGCACGGATACCAGGGCAGCGTCTGACGCATCGGCTTCGAATGCGCTCGAAGCACACCCAGAAGTATCCGAGAGAGCGGACTATCGTCGGTACTCATGGCGACGATGGACTTGATGAACAAGGCGCTGGCAGCCGTCATCGATTCGGAGGCACCGATCACGGTCGAGCTGCTGCACGATCTGATCGAGCCAGGAGCACTCTCGGAGCCCTTGAGCATTGCCGAGGTCGCCGAGCTACTCGACATTTCCGCGCACACTCTCCGCTACTACGAACGGTCTGGGTTGATCGAGGTGGCCCGCGACAGCCTCGACCACCGCCGCTACGACGAGGCGGCGGTACGCAGGCTCGTCTTCCTCACCCGGATGCGGCTGTCGGGGATGCCGATGCGCGATCTGCAGCATTACGTCGAACTGATAGACGGTGGAGAACAGACCGTTCCCGAACGCCTCGATCTGCTCGTCGAACATCGAGACACCGTTCGGCGTCGTATTCGCGAACTACAACTCTCGCTCGCGGCAACCGAATACAAAATTGCGACGTACGGCGGTGCCACCGGTCCCTGAGATCGGGGCGCGTCGGGCCAACTCAGTGCAGTCACCGCGGCTCGCACATCGGTTCACCTGACATGTCCACGGTGCGAGGCACCTGCCCGTCGCCCGCCCCCTCGTCGGAGCTGAAATCAATTGTGAGCGTCGACAAATCGATCCTGTCCGAGATGCAGTTCTTTTGTGACACGTCAACCCCGCACTGCGGCACTCTGCGGCGCACGTGCGGTGCGCTCGGATCGGCAGCGTCGATCCACTTGCGGCAGGTAACGATTTTCTTGCGTCCAGCGAGCGCGTGAGCGAGCCGGACCGACGCGTCGCAGACCGACCCGGACGCATCCGCGAACCCTGACGGCGACACCGAATCATCAAGCGATGGAGTCTACTTCGATACACAGGGCGCAGAGTCGAACACCGACCCGAACACGAATCCGAGGGCAACGGCAGCTGCCAGGAAACAGAAAAAGCCGGACTTCCACGACGAATCGTTCCCCGATGCCGGCGGCACCGTTACACAAACTGCACCAGCTTGCTGCCGAGAACTGCTCGAGCGGGGTACCGTGTGCCGCACCGACCCGTTTCGCTCGTGAAGGAGCCTTCTGTTGTTCTCTGTTTCCCTCCCCCGCCCGACTTCGCCCTTCTCCTCCTCCACGCGCACGTCGAGTCGGTTCGGTAACCGAATTGCCCGCACCGCAGCAGTATTCGCCCTCGGCTCGGCAATGACCGGCATTGCCCTCGCCGGCACCGCAACCGCATCGGCAGCGCCGGTCAACTGCGTGTCTCCGCCCTCGGCCAACGACATCCAGGTCGACGACACCGCGAGCTGTGGCGCTACGTCGAACGGCACCGGTCATGCCACCGCGGGGGCAGCGGACAGCGGTACCGCGGTGAGCGTCAACGACGGACCCGGCGCGACCACCACCTACGCCAACGGGTACGGAGTCGCACTCGGAGCGAGCAAGAATGCGGGCACCGCCTACGCGTTCGCGCTCGGCGGCGGAATCGCGCATTCGTGGGCCGATGCCGGCCAGACGACCCTCGCGGTCGCAGGCTGGGGATCCGGTGCCACGTCCGAAGGCCGCGGTGTCGATTGCGTCGGCCCGCTGTCCCTGGCACTGAACCTCACGAGCGGTCAGTTCTGCGTACTCGGTAGCTGATTCGTCGGCCGCACGACCGCTACACAAGTCGGCGGAGCCGACTACCTCGATCGCTACTCGTCGAGGTAGTCGGCTCCGCCGACGTAGACGGTATGGCCGGCTTCGGCGATCGGCTCGACAATTGCATCCACCACTGCAGACGCGAACTCGGCAATGGTAGGGAGCGAGCCGTGCGCGGTGCGGGCAGCCACAGCGTCCGGGTTTCGACGCTCCAGCAGAGTGACAACGATGGTGCCCTCGATCATGTCTCCCGAGACGACGACCAATTCGATTCCTCGGGAGCTCAGTTCGGGGATCAGAGCCCGCAGTGCGTCCTCTCCCGCGCGCTTGCTCGCTGCTACAGGCTCGTACTCGGCGGGTACCGGTCTGCGACCGTGAAAGTGCGCTTGATGACTGGTCAGGAATACCACCCGTGAGCCGCGGCTCATTCGTTCTGCGGCCGCCCTGGCCAGAGCAACCTGAGCGTCTCGGTTGATGGCCATCGCATAGCCGGGTTCGGCACCGAGCTCGAGCCCGCCGGACGCATTGAGCACCAGCACGTCGAGGGCACCGAACTCGGTAACGACGCAGCTGAGCATCGCATCGATTGCGGCCGGGTCGGTGATGTCGGCTCCGATGGCGAGCGCGCGACCTCCATCGTCTTCGATCGCGCGCACCACCGCGTCGGCGCGACGCTTCTTTTCTCGGTAATTCACCGCTACCAAGGCTCCCTCGGCACCGAGCTGTTCCGCGGTCTCCGCTCCGATGCCGCGTGACCCGCCCGTGATCAGGACCGACTTACCTACCAAACGTTGCGTCATCGCCACCCTCCCTGCGCTTCGATATTCGAACTGCTTCGATTTTCGAACCACTATGATGAAGCGCAATGGAAATGGCAAGTGCATCCCACCGCTCGATGATGAATGTGCTCGATCTATTGGGCCAGAGATGGAACATGCGCATTCTGTGGGAACTACGCGGCGGCCCGCTCGGGTTCCTCGAACTCCGACGACGAACCGACGATATCTCGTCCAGCGTGCTCGCTACTCGTCTGCGCACGCTCATCGACGCTCGAGTACTGATCAAAGACTCCGACGGTTCCTATCGCTTGACCGAACTCGGGGACGAACTCAGACCTGCACTCGAACCGCTATGGCACTGGGCGCAACGATGGGACGAGGCCAACGACACTCGCACCGACAGCGCCTGACCAGCTAGATAACACCCCTTCGAATCATCAACCCGTTTGTGTCGGTGGTGTCGTTTACTCTTCCTTCTAGTTCGAACATACGTTCTTGTTCGGTTCACTGGGGGGTGAAGATCATGGCGGTACCGACGGTGTCGTTGGAGGCGTTGACTGCTGCCGCGCGGGAGGAGAATCGGCACGCGGCCCGCAAGATCGCCGTCTGCTACCGCGTGCACACCAACTGGATCACCCGCGATACCGAGCACAAGCATTACAGCCGCTACGGGCGCTCCGAGATGGCGTTGGCGTTGGGATGCTCGGCGACCGTCGCCGAGGGGTACATCTCGGTCGCAGTGGCCCTGCATACCCGCCTTCCGCTGATCAAGGACGCGTTCGAGGCAGGCGAGATCGACTTCCCGCGGGTGCGGACCGCGTGCCGGATCCTCGACAACCTCTCCGACACCATCGTCGCCGCCGTCGAGAGCGAGGTCGTCGACGCGGCCCGCCGCTCGTCCCCAGGCCCACTCGAGACACAGATCTGGGACATCCTGCTGCGCGTCGCACCGCAGGAGGCAGCAGCACTACGGAAGTTCGCGAAACGATTCCGCACCGTCACCTACAGTCCCGCCGGTGAGCTCGCCCGCATCCGGGCCGAGCTCACCGCCCCCGAGGCCGCCGCCGCGTGGCAGCTGCTCGCCGAGATGGCCGACACCGTCTGCCCGAAAGACCCACGCGGAAGACAAGAACGACTGTGCGATGCGTTCATGGCGCGGATGCACGGTGAACCGCGCCTGGAGTGCCTGTGTCAGCGCACCGACTGCCCCAAAGCGGGAGCGGTACCGGCGGATCGGCGACGGCCGTTGACGATGATCACCGTCGACATCGCGACCCTCATCGGACTCCTCGCCAACCCCGCCTACCTGGCTGGGCATGGTTGCATCGACCCCGAGTTGGCGCGAGAACTCGCACGCAACAGCACTTGGCAGATCCTGCTCACCGACGCCGTCACCCTCGCCGAACAACTCGGACTCGCACACCAGAACCCGGAAACCGGACAATGGGAACGACACACCGACAGCGAAAAAACACCGGCCGCACCATCACCCGAGACAGCGACGGACACAGACGCAGACCCCGTGACGGAAGCAGCACCGGACACGCACTCGGCCGATGATGCTGATGCTGATGAGGGGATCGCATCGGCCAGCACACCTGCAGCGGGGAACACCCCGGCAACCGGACCAACACCGGAGGCACCGGCAGACGAGACCGAGGAGAACAGCGAGTCCGCAGATGAGTCCGAAGAGGCCGAGCGGAAAGGCGAGACCGAGGGGAACGGCGAGTCGACACCCGCATGTGCGACCGATCCGTCCGCAACTCCCGCCCCAGACGCCGATCCTGTCCGGAAGCACGCGGCAACACGCGTAGCGGTACCTGCACCCGACCCGCTAGCGGAAGCACCATCGGCCACCGGCCCTGAGGCAGATGCGGCGTCCGAACCCACATCAGCTGAATCCGCGTCAGCTTCACCGAAGTATTCGGAATCGGACTCGTCCACAACAACATTCAGCTCCGCGCCATCCGACCCGACGCCAGTCAACGACCCAGCACCAGAAACACCACCAGCACCAGCACCAGACTCGACGGCCGCGACAGTCAGCGAGACTTCACGCCAGTATCGCCTGCAATCGCTGACCTCCGCCGCAGCACGGTTCTGCACCCACACACCCGTCGGCAAGGGCACACGGCACAGCTCTGCCCTCGACCTGCCCGCCCTCGACCTGCCCATCCTCGAAGCGGCGACAAGCAATCACCCGGCTCACACAACAAGCCGCACACCCACCGGCATCTACCTCGGTCACGCGTCCCTCGCTGCCGCCCTCGAAGCGGCCATCGCCGCCGACCCCACCCTCGGACGCTCCGTCGGACGCGACCCGCTCACCGACCGAGCCCTGATCTACCGACCCGACGCCCTCACCACCGCCGCCGTCCGCCTCCGCGACCGACACTGCCGCTTCCCCGACTGCCGCCGACCCGCCGCGCACTGCCAACTCGACCACATCACCGCCTTCGACCACACCAACCCACTCGCCGGCGGCTGGACCACCCTGAGCAACCTCCAATGCCTCTGCGAATACCACCACACCGTCAAAACCGCCGGCTACTGGAAAGCCACCATGCTCCCCGGCGGCGCCATCCTCTGGACCTCCACCTCGAAGACCACCCGAATCACCCTGCCCGCCAACGCAACCACCATCCCGATCCTCGGCAACGACCTGCGGCCGGACATCCCCACCCGACAACGAACAGCTCGACACAGACGACACAACAACACCACCGTTCTAGAAGGTGCTGCCACGCGTTCTAGAAGGTGCTGCCATGCGGACTCGAGTCACCAACCAACCTCGATCAGACCAGGTGCTGAATGTGATCGCGGGTGAATTCGATGCGCTCGTCGACGCGGCCGTCGCCGACCTTGTTCACCCACTCCGGATAGGCGAACCGAGCAGCCGACCACAGCAGCGTTCGGCCGGCACTGGTCGATCGTCGTGCGCCGGAGACACTCTCGCTAGTCGATACGAAACAGTGTTCGTGCGTTCCCGGACGCGAAAGCGATCCTCGAATCATCGTCCGGAAATTCCCGCATGAACGTGTCGATCTCGCCTCGAGTCGGCGACTGAAACGGATAGTCGGTAGAGAACAGAATCCGGTCCGGGGTGGTGATCGTCAGCGCGTGTCGAAGCATGGCCGCATCGAGCATCCCCGAGGCCGTGATCCACACGTTCTGCTGCAGATACTCGGTGATGGTCCTGTCCAGCCCTGCGACGCGAGCCAGCCCGTCCGCACGTCGGTGCCAGAACACCAACAGCTCGCCCCAATGTCCCAGAATCAGCTGCAACCGAGGATGCCGGTCCAGGACACCACGGGCCATCAGGCGGAGCGCTGCGGTACCGGCCTCGAGGTGCCAACCCCACGAAAAGGTCGACAGTGCAAGATCCTCGGTCGGTCCAAGACCACGGTAGGCCCCATCGCGGATCGCGGACGACGGAATCTGTGGGTGTATGAAGATCGGCTGCCGTAACCGCTCAGCTGCCTCCCACAGATCTTCGAACCGAGGATCGTCCAGAGGCACGTCTGCGACCCTGCCGTAGGCCATCACTCCGGTCAGGCCGAGAGCTGTGGCCCGTTCGAGTTCCTCGACTGCCTTCTTCGGCGCGGCCAGAGGCAGCGTTGCCATCGCCCGAATTCTGTCGGGTCGGGCGCGAACGGCGTCGGCGGCTGCGTCGTTGGCTTCGCGGCAGAGCGACACGGCCGAGTCGACGCTGACGCCCTGTGCACCAGGTGGCGCAAGCGACAACACGTGCATGTCGATACCCTGCTCGTCCATCACCGACGTTCTCAGCGGACCGATATCGCCGCTGATGGACGTCGACGCTTCCCGAATGGCCGCACTGACCGACGAATGGTTGGGACCGCTCGGGTAGCTCTGCGCCATTCGACTTCGTGCACAGGAACCTGCGGACGTGCCTCGTCTCGCCGACCGGCATACTCGAGAAATGAGCAATGCACGTGCGACCCTGCGCCCGAGGGCGCTGACGTTGCACGGACGAATACGACTTCTGACGATGACTGTGGCCGCCCTGGCCGTGGCGGTGAGCGCTCTCGCGATCTATCTCGTTGCCGAGCAGGCCCTTCGTTCGCAGGTCATCGACCGCGTCGGCCGAAACAGCGACGCACTGATGGCCAGCGCAGCCTCGGGCGCTTCGCCGTACCTGTTCGGGTTCGCAACGGAGGGAACCAATGCGAAGGTCGCGTTGGTCTCTGCCGGAGGAGACTTGATGACCTCCTCGAACGGTACCGATCCCTTCACCAACTCCGACGGCGTTCTGGACGCCCCGGAGCAGGCGGTAGTGGACGGCGACGCGGACCGGTCGCTGCGAGAGGTACGCGGCTACTACATCTCCGCCCAGAGCATCGAATCCGGCGGAACGATCATGGTGGCCGAATCGCTCGGTGGAGCGTCACGGTTGCTCGCCAAACTCACACTGGCTCTCGTTCTCGTCGGTGGATTTCTCGTCGCACTGGCAGGTGTCGCCGGTGCCGCGGTTGCCCGGACCGGACTCCGTCCGGTCCGACGCCTGCGAGCGGGCACCGAACGAGTCGCCAGAACCGCAGATTTCGAGCCGATCGACGTCAACGGAGACGACGAACTCGCCTCACTCGCCACCAGTTTCAACGAAATGTTGGCGTCCCTGTCCCGATCGAGAGAACGGCAGGGACAACTGATCATCGATGCGGGCGCAGAATTGATGGAGCCCCTGACGGCACTGCGCACCAACATCGACCTGCTGATGTCCCTGGACCGTCCGGACGCACCGGACATGACCGAAGAACAACAAAACCAGTTGCGCGTCGACGTCATCGCCCAAATGGACCTCATCATCGGCCTGGTTCACGATTTGGTCGACCACGCCAGAGATCCCGCACCGACACCTCGATGACGACCCTTTGGGGGCCAGTCGAAGACTTGCGGCACCTGCTGGTTCAGGACTTGAGGCTTACCCCGGTCAGCGCTTCTGATACCTCCCACAGTCGGCGCGCCTCGTCCATCTCGCGCAGCGGCTTCCACCATGCGACCTCTGCGGGCGGTCCGCTGATCAATCGTGTGGGACCGATGAACTGATCACCGCGCGACGCGCTGCCCACGGCTGCGATCAATCCTGGCTGCGCAGCACTGTCGACGGAACCTGCAATGCCGACACGGGCAAGCATGCCGACCAATGTTCGACCCGCAGAGTCCTTCGGACGCCCCAGACCTGGTTGGGCCGCAAGCAGATTCGTCGGCGAAACCCCAGGATGGGCCAGGTTGCTGGTGATCCCCCATCCACCGGCCCTGCTTCGCGCGTCGAGTTCGCGAGCGAACAGAGCCACCGCGATCTTCGACTGGGTGTAGGCCTTCATGACGTCGTAGGAGCGCTCCCAGTTCAGGTCGTCCCAGTTGATGGTCCCCGATCGCGCCGCGATGCTCGTCTGATGAGTGACGCGTGCCCTACCTGCCCGAAGAAGCGGGAGCAGACCGAGGGTGAGCGCGAAATGACCGAGATGGTTGGTACCGAATTGCAGCTCGAATCCGTCCTGGGTGACCTGCCGCTCGGGTGGCTGCATGACGCCGGCATTGTTGACGAGTACGTCGATCGCGCGGCCGTCCGAGACGAACTCGTCCACAAGCTCTGCAACGGAACTCGAAGAAGACAGGTCCAACGCCCTGATGCTCACCTTCGCGCCCGGCACCGCGGAGCGAATGCCCTCGGCCACCCGCTCGCCTTTGGCCGCTGAGCGTACCGGCATGACGACCTCTGCACCGGCGCGAGCGACCCGGGTTGCGATGACCTGCCCGATCCCGTCGCTGGCTCCCGTGACGACGACGAGCTTCCCGGTCAGGTCAGGGACGGATAAATCTGAGATACGGCTCATGTCCAGCTCCTCGGCTGCGGTGTCTGTGTGCGTACAGAATCCATGTTCGACGAACCTGCCGGGCGTATCCAGGACTTCCCGATCCACTGATAAGACCGACACCCTGCACCGAGTCAGGACAGGACCTGGGTTCCCACCACCGCGAGCAGTTCCAGCTTGGCGTGACTGTCGCTGCCAGGGACTGCTGTGTACACCAGCAGGCGATGCGCTTGCTCCGGGTCGAGAAGGGTTTGGCAGTTCAGCTGCAACATGCCCGCCGTCGGGTGCAGAAATCGCTTGGACTCAGGTGGCTGGACACCCACTTCGCGTTTGGCCCAGAGGATTCGGAATTCCTCGCTGACCTCGAGCAGCTCGGCGGACAGGTGCGCTGCTGTGGAGTCGGGTCCGCGACGAGCGACGATCTCACGCAGCCCCGACGCATACGCCCGAGACAGCAGGGCACGCTCCTGCGCCGGATACGACTGCTGGGCAGCCGGGTCGGTGAACCAGCGATAGCCCAGACTCCGGTTCGGGCCGGTGCGCAACGACGCGTCGCCGGTCAGTGCCACCCCCAGTGGTGTCTGACGCAGCGTTTCTCCGAGTTCGGACAGGACTTCGGCAGGAGTGTCGTGCAGGCGATCCATGATGCGCAACAGGCCGGGGCTGACGTGTTCGCTCGACGCCCCACGCATGGGAGGAGTGTGACCGGCAAGCCTGAAAACGTAGTCGCGCTCGTCCAGCGACAGATGCAGGCCCTGCGCGATCGACGCGATCATCTGCGCCGACGGAGCAGGGCCCGTTCCCCGTTCGAGCCGTGCATAGTAGTCGGTCGACATGTGGCACAGTTCGGCGACTTCTTCACGACGAAGACCCTGAGTTCGCCTCCGCTGCCCTCTCGGAAGGCCGATGTCCTCGGGCTGCAGCGACTCACGCCGCTGCCGAAGAAATGCTGCCAACTCAGGACGATCGATCACGACGAACCTCCTCACCATCGAGCTCGGTCGATGCTGCCTCGATTGTGCCCTGTCCGTGATGACTATTGTCGAACGATGGCGCTCCACTGACCCTCGTCACCGGCGGAAGCCGTGGGATCGGTGCCGCGGTGTCGCGGCGGCTGGTGCCGCAGCGACCTTGGGCAGCCCCGGCATGTACGTGCACTACGCGGCGGCCAAGGCCGCCGTGGACACACTGCCCGTGGGACTATCCAAAGAGGTTGCTGCCCAAGAGGTTGCAGCGCAGAGTATTCGCGGCAACGCCGTGGAACCGGGAATCATCGAGACCGACTTCCACCGGAACCGTCATCAGGGTGGCGGCGGCATGTGAGCGCGCCGGTGTGAACTATCGAGGTGCGAGGCGGTGCAGCTCGACCTCTTTCAGTTCGCCGTCCTCGGCCACAGCCGTCATGTACGTGCAGAACGGTTGTCGACGCCGGTCCGTCGGAGATCCCGGGTTGATCAGCCGAAGCCCGTTGTCTGCGAACGTATCCCACGGTATGTGACTGTGCCCGAACACGAGTACGTCCGTCTCCGGGTACGCGGCCGCCATGCGTCGTTCACGGCCGGCTGCGGCACCGGTCTCGTGCACCACGGTGAACCGAACCTCGCCGAGCACCACATCTGCGCGCTCGGGCATCAGTGCACGCAACTCGTCACCGTCGTTGTTCCCCCAACATGCGACCAGAGAGCGAGAACGCTGCGACAGGGCCTCGAACGTCCCGAGATCTACCCAGTCACCGGCATGAATGACCACGTCGGCATCATAGACGGCCGTCCAGACCTCGTCGGGGAGGTCACGTGCACGCTTCGGGACGTGAGTGTCGGCAATCAGCAGCAGTTTCACACCGTCGATTGTGCACTCGAGCAGTGCTACTCCGTCAACGAAAGTCCCTCGACTTGGATGCGACTCGCAGATCCATCAGCTGCAGATGGTCTGCTACCACGGTGACCGCCCCTTCCGCGTTCTGCACCTTGCCCCGGATCAGCAACGCTGGAGCGGTGATCGCCAGCTTGCGGTACTTGGCCCACAATCCGACCGAGCACACGACGTTGACCATCCCGGTTTCGTCCTCGAGGTTGATGAAGGTGACACCTCCCGCGGTGGCCGGCCGCTGGCGATGTGTCACCGTCCCGCCGACGAGGACTCGGTCTCCATCGGGGATCCGAAGCAGCCGATTCGCGGGAACCACCCCGAGTGAATCGAGGCGATCTCGAAAGAACTGAGTGGGATAGGAATTCGGCGATACCCCGGTTGCCCAGACGTCGGCCGAGGCCAGATCGAGGTCTGTCATCCCCGGCAGTGCAGGCGCTTTCGTCGATGCGCCGACGCCGGGGAGCAAACCTGGCCGCTCTCCCGCCGCCGCGCCCGCGGCCCACAGTGCCTCTCGGCGAGTGATACCGAAGCATCCGAGTGCACCGGCCGTGGCCAGCGCTTCCGCCTGCGCCACCGACAATTCGACACGGCCCGTCAGATCCAGAAACGAGAGGTAGGGCCCGTGTGCTTCCCGCGCATCGACGATCTTCTGAGCCAGCGCCGTGCCGATGAACTTCACATCGGCCAGCCCCATGCGAATCTCGAGGCCGTTTCCCTCGAGATTCGCGTGACCGAGACTGGCGTTCACGTCGGCACCGTGAACGAGCACACCGTGTCGCCTGGCATCGGCGACCAGGGACTGCGGTGAGTAGAACCCCATCGGCTGTGCGCGTAACAAGCCCGCACAGAAAGCAGCCGGATGATGCAACTTGAACCACGACGAATAGAAGACCAGCGAGGCGAAACTCTGCGAATGGCTCTCGGGGAAGCCGAAATTGGCAAACGCCGAAAGCTTTTCGTAGATGCGGTCTGCTGCTGCACCGGTGATGCCGTGAAGATCGCGCATCCCGTCGTAGAATCGGCCCCGCAGCAATTCCATCTTCTCCGGCGATCGTTTCGATCCCATGGCGCGGCGCAATTGATCGGCGTCGGCGGCGCTGAAACCGGCGACATCGATGGCCATCTGCATCAGCTGTTCCTGGAACAGCGGCACTCCGAGCGTTCGATCCAGCGCCTTCTTGAGCGACGGATGATCGAAGGTCACCGGTTCGAGTCCGTTACGGCGCTTGATGTACGGGTGTACCGAACCACCCTGGATCGGACCTGGACGAATCAAGGCGACCTCGACGACCAGATCGTAGAAGTTGCGTGGTTTCAGTCGCGGCAGCGTGGCCATCTGCGCCCGCGACTCGACCTGGAACACCCCCACCGAATCGGCCCGTTGGAGCATCTCGTACACCTGCGGCTCGGACAGGTCGATCGAGGCGAGGTCGATGTCGATGCCTTTGTGTTCGGCGATCAGGTCCATCATGTAGTGCAGCGCCGAGAGCATACCGAGCCCGAGCATGTCGAACTTGACCAAACCCACTGCGGCACAATCATCTTTGTCCCACTGAAGCACACTTCGGTTCTCCATCGTTGCCCATTCGACCGGGCAGACGTCTGCGATCGGCCGATCGCAGATCACCATGCCGCCGGAGTGGATACCGAGATGACGTGGGAAGCCCTCGATCTGACGCGCGAGCTCGAGAACGGACTCGGGAATACCCTCGCCCTCGTGCTCACCGATCCCGGACCATCGGGTGACCTGTTTGCTCCACGCGTCCTGTTGCCCCTGCGAGAAGCCGAGCGCGCGGGCCATGTCTCGCACCGAGGACTTGCCGCGATAGGTGATGACATTGGCCACCTGAGCAGCATGAGTGCGGCCGTACTTGGCATAGACGTGCTGAATCGCCTCTTCTCGTCGATCCGACTCGATGTCTATGTCGATATCGGGAGGCCCGTCACGTTCGGGTGCGAGGAACCGCTCGAACAGCAGCTTGTTGGCCACCGGGTCGACATTGGTGATGCCGATGGCGTAGCAGACAGCGGAGTTCGCCGCGGAACCTCTTCCTTGGCAGAGGATGTCGTGTGTCTTGCAGAAATCGACAATGTCGTGGACGACCAGGAAGTAACCGGGGAACTCGAGCCGTTCGATGATGTCGAGTTCGTATTCGAGTTGGGAGTATGCCGCCGGATTCGCCGGTTGCGGGCCGTACCGACGGGCTGCGCCCTCGAACGTGAGCCGCCGTAGATAACTGATCTCGGTATGTCCGTCGGGCACCTCGAAGGGCGGCAGTCGCGGTGCGATCAACGTCAGATCGAACGAGCATTGCCGACCCAGTTCGACGGCACCGCGCACCGCTCCCGGGTAGTGCTCGAACAGTTCGGCCATCTCCGCCCCGGACCGAAGATGCGCGCCGCCCGTCGGCGCCAACCAACCGGCGGCCTCGTCCAGGCTGCTTCGCGCCCGCACCGCAGCCATTGCCATGGCCAATCTCCTACTACGCGGGGTCGCGTAGTGCGCGGCCGTGGTGGCGATCACCGGAAGGCCGAACTTGCGAGCCAGGGTCGCCAGCGCGTCGTTGCACTCGTCGTCGTCCGCGATGCCGTGCCGGGTGAGTTCGACGGTGACGCGATCGGGGCCGAATCGGTCGACGAGAGTGCGCAGCGCGGCCTCGGCTGCCTCCGAACCTCCGCGCGAGAGTGCTCGCCGAACATGGCCCTTCCGGCAGCCCGTGAGAATCTGCCAGTGCCCGCCCGCTGCTTCGGTGAGATCGTCGATGTCGTACTGTGGCTTGCCTTTGACCCCACCGGCCAGGTGTGCGGCAGCGATTCGACGCGACAGCCGCCGATACCCTTCCTGGCCGCGAGCGAGCACCAGTAGATGAGTTCCATCGGGGTCGGTCGACCCGGCCCTCGTTCGATCGGTGTCGAGTGAGAGTTCGGCACCGAATACGGTTCCGATGCCGAGGGCTCTGGCCGCCTCGGCGAAACGCACCACTCCGTAGAATCCGTCGTGATCGGTGATGGCAATGGATTCGAGGCCGAGGCGTACCGCTTCCTCGACCATCTCCTCGGGTTGTGAGGCACCATCGAGAAAACTGAACGCCGAGTGCGCATGCAGTTCTGCGTACGGCGTCACCGACTGCGCGGGCCTGTCGATGCTGCGCTCGTAGAGATCCCGTTTTCGTGACCAGGCCGGGCTGTCGCCCCCGTCGCCTTCGACCACCGGCTTGGGACGTCCGGACAGGACACGCTCCATCTCCGACCAGGTAGGTGGTCCGTCGTTCCATCCCATCGAGCCCTCCCCACACCGCATCGTCGCATGATCGAACATTTGTTCTAATGAGAGCACGGGGGTCCGACATCGATCAACTACAGTCGAGACGCCACTTACCACTTCCACAGAGCCGGAGCACCGTCGTGACCCGTTGGGCCTCGTTCGTCGCATTGCACAAACGATGGGTGCTGGCGATCGTCGTCGCCGTTGTCGCTGTCGGCGGCGCAGTGGGACTGAGTGTCTTCTCGAAACTGAGCGAGGGCGGCTACACCGACGCAGGCAGTGAATCGTCCGAGGTGGCACGGTTGGTACAGGGCATCGGCCAGCCGACCCCGGACATCGTCGCGATCTACACAGCACCCGAGGGCGAGTCGATCGACGACATCGGACCACAGGTGCAGGCGACCCTCGACACATTCAGCAGTCGGTACACCCTCGGCAACATCAGCTCCTACTGGACAGCAGACCCGGTCACCAAAGAATTTCTGGTCTCGAAAGACCGCACCAAAGCCCTGGCGACGATCTCCCTCGGAGCGAACTCGGGCGTCACGTTCAACACGTTCGGAGAACTCCCTCCCCAACTCGTCGTACCCGGTGTGGAATCGCAGTTCGCCGGCGCGTCCGTGGTGGGAGTCTCGCTCAGCCAAACCCTCGAAAGCGACCTGATCCGTTCCGAGATCATCGCCGTCCCCATTACTCTGCTACTGCTGGTCTTCATCTTCGGCGGGGTGATCGCCGCGGCGGTCCCGGTGTTCGTCGGCATCCTGAGCGTACTCAGCTCCCTGGCCATCCTGCGTGTACTGACCGAGTTCACCGACGTCAGCTCGTTTTCGGTCAACGTCGCCTCGTTGCTGGGGCTCGGCTTGGCGATCGACTACGGACTGTTCATCGTCAGTCGATTCCGCGAGGAACTACGCAGTGGGTCGACGACGATCGACGCAACCGTCCGGACCGTGTCCACTGCAGGCAAAACCGTCGTCTTCTCGGGTTTGCTGTTGATCTGCGCGTTCGCGGGCATGCTGGTATTCCCACAGGCGGTGATCCGATCACTCGGGTTCGGAGCCATGGCGGCAGTGGCGAGCGCGGCCGTCCTGTCCTTGACCGCAGTTCCCGCACTGCTCGCGATTCTCGGTACGCGCATCAACTCCTGGACCTGGTCACGCTCGGCGTCCGATCGCAGCGATGCCCGTGCACACAAGTTCTGGGGTGGCGTCGTCACGCGAGTGATGAAGCACCCGGGAATCGTCGCTACCGCCATCGTCGCCGGGCTGTTGATCCTCGCTGCCCCGATACGCGGGATCTCGCTGGGCGAGGTCGACTACACCGCGCTTCCGAAAGACAATGCGGCACGCATGGCATTCGAGACCCTCGGCACCGACTTCGAGTCGACCGGCGAGGGTGCCACTGTGGTTCTGCGCGGCCTGGACGGCGTCAAACCCCAGGGTGCACCCATCGCGGAACTGACCTCCGCCGTGGAGTCCACCCCTGGTATCGCCCGCGCCGAGTTCCTCGGCTCCAAAGACGATTTCGTGACGCTGCAGGCGTCCTACAGTGAACCCACCGGTGGGCTGAGCGAGGCCGAATCTCAATCCGAGGCGGTGGCTGCACTGCGCTCGATCACCCCGCCGAACGGCACCGAGATTCTCGTCGGCGGTGCGCGTGCCAACATCGACGACGGCAACGCAGCAATCGCGAAATGGTTACCGGTGATGATCGCGATCATGGTCGTCTCGACGCTGGTGTTGCTGTTCCTCGCGTTCGGTTCGCTGGTGCTACCGATCAAAGCGGTACTCATGGCCGGTCTGAGCTTGGGCGCGACCTTTGGGGCACTGACCTGGGTGTTCCAGGACGGTCACGGCACCGGCCTGCTCGGAGTGACGCCGGGACCGCTGGAATCGACGTTCGTCGTTCTCATTCTCGCCGTCATCTTCGGCTTGTCGACCGATTACGAGGTGTTCCTGATGTCGCGCATGGTGGAGGCTCGAGCTGCAGGTGCCACCACCGAGGACGCGGTGATATTCGGCGCACAACGAACCGGCCGTATCGTGACTGCGGCGGCATTGATCTTGATCGTCGTGACGGGAGCGTTCACCATCTCGGGTCTGTCGATCATGAAATTCCTCGGCGTCGGCGTGATTCTGGCCCTGGTCATCGACGCCACCATCATCCGCATGCTGCTGGTTCCGTCGTTGGTCAAGCTCATGGGTGAGGCAAATTGGTGGGCACCGGCATGGATGAAGAAGGTGCACGAGAAAGCCGGTATCGGACACTAGCACCGGAACTTACCTTGGAGTAAGGTCGGCTCGCATGGCGAACTTTATCGTGACCGGCGGTACCGGGTTTCTCGGAAAGAACGTCTTGTCTCAACTGCTCGAGCGCGATGCGAATGCCGTGATCCACGTATTGGTGCGTTCACAGTCCGTTGCCCGCCTCGAGCGGTTGGCGAAAGAACTCGACGGCGGCGATCGTATTCGTCCCCTGATCGGCGACCTCACCGAACCCGAGCTCGGGCTCTCCGAACTCCCGTCCGACATCGACCACATACTCCATCTCGGAGCCGTCTACGACCTGACGGCGGGCGACGAGCAAACACCGACCAATGTCGCCGGAACCGCCTCGGTGATCGACCTTGCCGACAAGACCGGTGCCCGTCTGCATCACATCTCCTCGATCGCCGTTGCAGGCGACTATCGAGGATCGTTCTCCGAGAACGATTTCGACCTCGGACAGGGATTCCCGACGGCGTATCACCGCACCAAGTTCGAATCCGAGAAGCTGGTCCGGGACAGCACGGTGGACTGGCGTGTCTACCGGCCCGCAGCGATCATCGGTCACTCCGAGACCGGGGCGATCGACAAGATCGACGGCCCGTACTACTTCTTCCCGTTCTTCGCGGAACTGGCCAAGCTACCGTCGATCCTGCCGATCACGGTGCCGAAGATGGGAGCCACCAACCTCGTTCCGGTGGACTACGTGGCCGAGGCCATCGTCGAACTCGTTCATCGAGACACTGCTCCCCACAGTGTGTTCCATTTGGTGAACCCGACTCCGCAGTCGATGGCCGAGGTGTATTCGGCATTCTCTTCGGCTGCCGGCTCCCGGGCGAAGATCGTCGACGTCCCCGGCGCGCTTGTCGCTCCTGTCGTTGCCCCCAAATCCAGGGCTGTCCGCAAGCAGCGCGACGCGGCCCTTCGCGACGTCGGTGTACCCCCGGTCATGCTCGAGCACCTGACCCTGCCGACAGTGTTCGACTCGGCGCTGACTCAGCAGGCGTTGCAGGGCAGCTCGATCACCCCACCTCCTTTGCGTACGTATGCCGATCGGGTATGGACGTACTGGCGGGAGAACTTCGATCCCAAGCGAAATCGTCGAAACGATCCGCGCGGACCGCTGTTCGGCCGCCACATCATCGTCACCGGTGGCTCGTCGGGCATCGGCCGCGCCAGTGCCGAAGCGGCCGCACGCAAGGGCGCGGTGGTGATCCTTCTCGCACGCGGTCAGGATCAACTCGACGAGGTGGTCGAGCACATCCGCGAAGCGGGCGGCACGGCATACGGCTATCCGTGCGATGTGACCGACAGCGAGTCGGTGGACCACACCGTGAAAACCATTCTGAGCGAACACGGTCACGTCGACATGCTGGTGAACAGCGCCGGCCGCTCGATCCGCCGGTCAATCTATCGGTCGACCGATCGGCTGCACGACTACGAACGCACCATGGCCGTCAACTACTTCGGGGCAATCAGATTGATGCTTGCGCTGCTGCCACACATGCACGAACGTCAGTTCGGGCACGTGGTGAACATCTCCAGCGCTGCGGTTCTCGGACATCCACCTCGATTCTCCGCCTATGTGGCCAGCAAAGCCGCACTCGACGGATTCACCGATGTTGCTGCGGCCGAAACACTCTCGGATGGAATCACGTACACCACCATCCACATGCCCCTGGTGGACACTCCGATGATCACCCCGACGGGAGACAAGAACGTCGGCCCGGTGCTCTCACCCGAGAGGGCCGCCGCGATGGTGATCCGCGCGCTGAGCGACAAACCCAAACGAATCGACACGCCGCTGGGGACACTCGGGCAGTTCGGTGCCATCTTCGCCCCCAAGGGCAAAGACCGCACGATGCACCAGCACTACCGAAAGTTCCCCGAATCCGCTGCTGCCAAAGGCGAAGTGCCGGAATCCGTCGAAACTGGGAAAGTGCCCTACCGAGTTCGGCCGTACGACCCGAAGACACCGAGTGCCCGTATCGGCAAGGTTGTGCGCCGTATCGGCAGATTGGTTCCCGGCACCAGTTGGTGACGCGCGCGTCATGAGGCGACGGCCGTCCACAGAGTCCAGCGATCACGTTCGATCAACTCACCGGGAGCCAGGCGATCGCGTAGGTACTCGACCAACTCCGCAAGTTCGATGCCGGAGAGTTCGTGCAGGATCGAACGCCCGATCCTGCCGGCGATCTCGGTCAGGTACTGCTCGCGATCGGCGTAGCGTCGACGAGTCTCCCAGAGTGGTTGCGTTGCAACCTCGCCGAAACCCGCCAGAGTCAAGGCGGTCGATACGGCCGCGAGGTCGTGTCGTCGTCTACCCTCGACGTCCGTCAACCGGGGAAACGCCTCGAAGAGATAACCACGCGGGTTCGTAGGCGATCCTGCCCGGGTCGCGTCCTCGCTCGTCCGATCCTGAACGATCGCAACGCCGCCCGGCCGCAGCAACCGGAACGCCTCGGTCGCGAGCGCCGAGGCGTCGGGCAGATGATGAACGAGTGCGCGAGCGAACACGATGTCAGCACGACCGTCGGGTAGACCCGTGTGCTCGGCGGGTGCACGCTCGAAAACGATGTCCGCGGGCGACGACGCGCGGGCGGACTCCAAGATCGGTGCACTCGAATCGATGGCCGTGACATGCGCTCCCAGAGATCGCCATGCGCGGGCATAGGTACCTCCACCACACCCGAGATCGACGACGTGCGCGCCGGCCGGATCGACGATGGCGGTGATCGCGGCAACCCAGGAGGAGTCGGCCTCGCGGCCGGAATAGGTGTCGCCGTTGGCTGGATCTGCGAAGTCGATGGGCATACGAACAAGTACACCGGGCACAATTACCCGACACCACCATTTAGTGTGGGACTACATGCTCGCATTGCACCTCAGGGCCGCCGACCTGGCGGACACGTCGTTGACCGTCTCGCCGCTGTTCGAGACGGTCCTGAGCCTGCGGGCGTGGACCTCGCCGGCCCGGCATCGTCTGCACGAACCGTGGCGTCGACGCGTCCTGCCGGCATGGAAGCACTGTGACACCGAAATGCTGACCGCATTGGTCTCCCCCGACGGGCGAATCCCGGACTTCATCGCTCCCAGACCGCCCAGCACATCACCTACTTTCGCCGACGAAATCGCGGTTGTCGGAGCGACACCGGCAACGGAGATGCGACGCGATATCGCCGCAGCCTTCTCCACAGACGTTCCGGCGGTCCTCATCGGCCCGTCCCGCACCGTGCGCACGCGTGTCGTCCACGCGCTGTCTCGGTATTGGACGGCGTGCCTCGAACCCGACTGGGCCCGGATTCGAGCGGTTCTCGATGGCGATGTCGACTACCGAGCGCAGCAGCTCTCACACTTCGGGGCACGAAAGATGTTCGAGCAACTCGACTCTCGAGTTCGATGGGACGACGGCGTGCTGTGGGTCGATCGGCTCGAAAATCAGGTGTGGGTCGATGTCGAGGGACGTGGACTTCCGCTGATTCCGTCGGTCTTCGTGCACGGCGCTGTCACCCAGACGAGCCCGACGCGCGCCCCGTCCCTGGTGTATCCGGCCCGCGGACGAGGCGCTGTGTGGAACAGCGCACCCGAGACCCCCAGCCGAGCGCTGACGAATCTTCTCGGGCCCCAGCGCGCAACGATCCTCACCGCGCTGGACGTGCCGACCACCACCGGCACACTTGCGACCGCACTGGGAGTCTCACCCAGTGCGGCCAGTCAGCATCTTCGTGTGCTGCGAGAGGGAGCACTGGTGCGCCGTATCAGACAGGGACGGTCGGTGCTGTACGTACGCACGACGCTCGGGGAAGAGTTGGTTCGAGCGCAACAGTAGTGCTGCCGTGAGATTCAGTGCAGCAGAGCCTTACCCCAGACCCGCAGGAATCCCTGACTCAGGTACGTCACAGTGCCGATGGCCAGCACCCATTTCGTGGTGCTGACGACCGTGGTAGCGCGGACGACGGTGTCGGTGATCTGTTCCCGGTTGTCCACCAGTATCAGTCCGACGATGTTCTCGATGTAGTCCCCTGCCGCGGAGACGACGGGCGCAACGGCCAACGCCGTCGTCGCCGTAGGGCTGAGCGGAGTCTTCGCCGCCAGGCTACGTGCGCCTGCCCTGAGTGCAACGGCATAGATAGGGGGATGGACGAAGTCGGGCAGATAGTGGCTGCGGAAGCGAGCGAGCTCGGTGTCGTCCATGCTCGCGAGTATCTGCCGATAACGCTGGGCTGACCACGCCGTTTGCACGGCAAGCACTTTCGGGGCCGAGGGGCCGAGCAGTCGGGCGATGTTGGCCTGGGATACCACGAACAGCGCCGACCATCCGAGCATTCTACGATCGAGCGCACTCAGTGACATGCCTGAAAATCCTAGTGCGTCAGAAACGAAAGAACTGCGGCCTCGAACGCCGAGTATCCGTCGCGATGGATGCTGTGCCCGGTGCGGAACGCCTCGACGCGGCAGGTCGGAATCTCGGCGACCATCGCGTCGAGCCGATCCGGATCGACCATTCCGCCGGGACCACCGCGGAGGATCAACGTCGGAGCAGTGATGTCGGCCAACGATTTCCACCACTGCGGATTCGGCCGACGAAACTGATCCAGAGCAGTTGCCGTCATCGATCGGTCGAACGCGAGTACTGCGCGGGGATGAAGAACGACGCTGGTCGCTGCGTGCCAGAGTTCGGTGATCGACGGCATTCTGCCGGTCAGGGTCGGCGGAGCGTCCCCGGGCCGAATCGGTATCGGAAGTTCTTCGAGCACCAGACGGCGAACGAGCGTCGGGCGGCGCTGCGCGAGCAGTGAGACTGCATATCCGCCCAGGGAATGCCCGACGAGATCGACCTCGGTGAGCGCGAGGTGGTCGACGAGGCCGAGCAGGTCGTCTCCGAAGGAATCGAACTCGTACGTGGGTGTGTGAGCGCTCTTGCCGTGCCCGCGCAGATCGACGGTGATGACGTGACGACCGTGGTCGGTCAGTGCTCGGACGAACCGATCCCAGGTACTGCTGTCCCCGCCCATGCCGTGCACCAGCATCACCGGCACCTGCGTCGCACTCCGGTGTTCCACCGGGGCGAACGAGTGATAGGCGATATCGACTCCATCGAGGTCGACCGTCTCCGACATCATCTGCATTGCATCGACGGTAGCGGTGTCGCTATTCGTAGATCCCCTCCACCCGCCATCGACCTTCGTCGAACACCAGCAGCAACGCTCTCTCGTCGTCGAGCACCACCTGTGCCCGCGCCGTCGGCCCCGTCGACGTGTGACCGCTGTCCCACCACCGCTCGTCCACCGGCCATGGCCCGGCCAGTCCGGTCAGTTCCCATTCCTTGGTTCCCCAGCGCAGCCGGGCCGGTGACGCATCGAACACACCGCGGTCGGTGACGCCGACTCCCGTTCCCGTCCGGTTCATCAGCGTCACCGTAGGTCGGGTCTCTATCACTGCTGCCGGAGCAGGCTCGGGTAGCCGTCCCGGCCAGGGGTGGGACGGATCGGACATCGGCACCAACTCGTCTCCGAGTGGACGCAGCGTGATCCGCTCGGCCGGCCCCCGGCCACCGCTGAGAACACCACCCAGCACCGAGTCACCGCCGAGTAGACCTTGAACGCGCACCAACGCCCGACGCGCTCTCTCGTCGTCGTCGCCCACACTGCCCCACAGCCCCAGCTGCAGCTCTCCCGCTGCCACCACTTCTATGGGCTCGAGCCGCAGAACGGTGATAGCGGACGTCGGCTTGTTCTCGCTGCGCCCGGTGATCCAGCCGTCGAGTTGCCATCGCACACGATCGGCTGTGCCCTCCGGTGTCAACGGCTCGGCGCAGCGCCAGATCCGCGACAGATTCTCGCCGTTGCCGGTACTGGCATGCACCAGCAGACGAGTGCATGCAACGGCAGCGGCGGCGAGCTTGGTGTGCAACTGATCGGCCAACCCGCGCCCGGCGAATGCAGCGGCGTCGACCCGATCGATCGGTGGATCGCACAGATACTCCACATCGAGGTCCGGTGGTAGAGCCCGGGCCGACGGCGGACGTTCGGGCTCGCCTCGGGCACTACGATGCGCCAGCACCGCGTCGGTACCGAATCGCGACGCCACATCCCCCGGAGACAGTGCAGCGAAGTCGCCGACGGTCCGTAAACCCAAGCGCCGCAACAGGTCCACCAGCTCACCGCGGTCGGCAGCGGACATACTCGGCTCGGCCGAGAGTTCTGCCACCGGCAACGGCGCGAGAAAGCCTGCACCGCCACCACGCGGCACCACCTGTGCGTACCGCGCGGCGACGACCGCAGTGGACAACTCGTCTGCGATACCGATCTGACATTCCACACCGACAGCCGACGCTTGGTCCATCAACCGTTCCGCGGCCCGATGCTCGGTGCCGAAATACCGGCCGACACCGCGGGCCGCGACAACCAACAAACCGGGCCGTAGTACTTCGACTCCCGGCGCGATGGCGGCGACAGCAGAGACCACGGGCTCGAACAGTCGCGCATCGCGATCGGTATCGGCCAGAGCAACGTGCACGTCCGGGCACCGTGCCTGCGCTTCTCTACGCCGTAGGCCACGTTTGATGCCCGATGCTCGTGCCGTCGCCGAGCAGGCAACCACTCGATTCGCCGAGGTGACGACCACCGGATGCGTCGCGGGGAGATCGGCCTGGGCAGCTGCTGCGACGGCAGGCCAATCGGGACACCACAGCGCCAGGACACGACTGGAGCGGTCGATACTCATGTCGAGACCGCGATCGACAGTGGATTCTGTTCGCGCTCCTCGGCATGCCACTCGATGCGGCCGTTCTCCGAACGCAGGTCGAGTCGAACGGTGCGGGGCCGCATCGCCTTACCGCGGGCGCACACCGACAATCGGACGCCGCGGAGCCTGCCGCGCCCCAGCTCCCGGCCCGTCCCGAGTCCGTCGTATCCGTGCACCGATGCGTCCAGTCGCAGTTCTGCCCCGTCCCAGTGGCCATCGGTCACCAGCAGCGTCGAACCCTTGCTGCGCGCCCTGGCCACCACTGCCCTGGCCCGCGTGGGCGATACCGACAGACCACCGAGACCGAGGACGACGAGGTCGACACCGTCGAGCAGGATTGCCGCCACTTCCACCGGGTCGGGGCCCGGATCGGGAATCAGGGCCAGCTTGCTCAACTGCGCGCCCATCTCCACCGCGGCCAGAATCCCGAACCGAGGCTGCCCGACAACGGCAACATGACCACCCGCACCGGTCACCGCGGCCACCAAACCGATGAGAAGCGAGCCGGCACCGGACACCGAGGCCACCGTTCCCCGTACCAGTCCGCCGTGCGGCAGCACCTCGATCAGCGCGGACGGCACCGGAAGAACCGGCCGCTGACGGACCGCACTCTCCGACGCTGTCGACGGCTCGGAATCGTCGAGTTCGGAGCGCGCGGGGGCGGCGTCGGAATTGTCGATGCGAACCGACGCTGTTTCACCGCGGGAGGGCACAGCGGCCATCCGACTACGCAGCAACGCCACGCGCTCCGGGAGCGACAACCCGTCGAGCGCATCCGGCGTGACAGAAGCTCCCGATACAGTCATGTCACTCCCCTTCGCGATGCGAGAAAATCGAGCCGAAACATCGGTGTTCGTCGAACGCGGGAAGTGGCGTATTCGAACACAGTTTCGATCTGCATCCAGTAAAGCTGCTCGGACGGCACCTCGTCAAGGCAGTGACGAAGCCCCTGGTGAAGGCTTCCGCTCAGCGGCCACGGGCACACCCGGTCATCGTCCACTAACCTGTGGACGTGACCGATCAGCAGCGTGTTCGACGGGGTGTCGGGCCCGACTATCTCCTGGCCGGCAGGTACCGCCTTGCCGGCAAGCTCGGCGGCGGCGGAATGGGTGCAGTATGGCTCGCCACCGACACACTTCTGCACCGCGAGGTGGCGGTCAAGCAGGTCACGTCCACTATCGAGCTGAGCCAACAGCAGGCCGTCGAGGTCCGCAACCGGGCGATGCGAGAGGGACGCATCGCAGCTCGCCTCTCCAGCCCACACACCATCGCGATGCACGACGTCGCCCTCGTCGACGGTGAGCCGTGGTTGATCATGGAATACCTGCCCTCGCGCAGTCTCGCGCAGGCACTCGGCACCACCGATTCACTACCTCCGTTCGAGATCGCCCAGATCGGGGCGCAGATCGCCGACGCGCTGACCGAGGCGCACGAGGCAGGAATTGTGCACCGCGACATCAAGCCGGGCAATATCCTGATCGCCGATCGCGGTAAAGATCTGGGCATCGTCAAGATCAGCGATTTCGGTATCTCCCGTGCCAAGGGAGACGTCGAAGAATCCGACGACAGCGTCATCACCGGGACGCCCGCATATTTCGCACCCGAGGTAGCCCGCGGACAAGATCCAACCGCAGCCAGCGACGTGTTCTCCCTCGGCGCAGCGCTGTACACCGCCATGGAAGGCAAACCGCCGTTCGACATCGATCACGATTCGATCGCACTGCTGCACCGAGTTGCCAAGGGGCAGATCATCGCTCCCACCCGCAGCGGAGATCTGACCGGCCCGCTGCTGCACATGCTGGAGCCAGATCCTGCTCGGCGTCCCACCATGGCGCAGGCCCGCGACGAGATCATTCTTGCCGCGATCAGCAAACGCGGCACCATAGCTCAGCTGCGCGGTGTGCCACTGACGTCGGCGGACGGAGTTGTTCCCGCCTGGGCCAGGCGATCGACACCGGTATCCGAATCTCGCCGTCCGTCGCGAGAATTCGGCAGCACCCTCGCTGGTCTACCCGCAGTACAACCCGGTGAGAGCCCGGCGAATCCGGTTCCGTCGACCTACTCGCCACCACCGTTCGATCTGCCCAAGAAGAAGAAGAATCCGATCGACGACGTCCTGATGCGGATCGAAGATGCCGTCGGTGACCGCACGTCGATTCCGTCGACCGCAATCCTCGCGGCACTCGTCCTCGTCGTCGTCATCGTTCTGATTCTGCTGATCGCCCTGCTGCTGTAACCGAGCCCTCAGCGTGCCTCGTGCACGATGATTGCGATCTGAACCCTGTTGCTGCACTCCAGTTTCGCGAGGATTCGTGAGACATGGGTCTTCACGGTCGCCACACTCATGTACAGGTCCGCACCGATCCACCCACAGCAATCATCTTCCGATCAACCGCGTACAGGCATCACCAGTGTCGTCAGCGCCCCGTCGACCGCGGAGCGCACCAGCATCGGCTGATCCGGTGCAGCGATATCGAACATCAGGTCCGGCCCCACCGCCGATGCCACGGCGGCGTGCAGAACGGCTGCATCGAAGAACACCGTCATCTCCGTCCCGGTCACCCGTGCGGGGACGGGAACGCCATCGACCGTCAGGCCGTGCGGGCCTGCCTCGATCCGAAGAGTGCCACCCAGCGGGACGAGATCTCGATGCAGCACGACCCTCGTCGCGGTCGGAGCCAGCCCGTCCATGATCACCTGCCAGTCGGGGAAATCGCCGTCGACGAGATCCACCTCGGCCCGAACTCCGTCGGAGTCGATCACCATCGCGTCGTCGGTTGCTTTCAGCACGAGGGTGCCGGTTGCGGTCACCGTCCCGAGCGAGCCGACTGTTGCGATTCGAGACCAGGAGCCGCCGGCCGAGCTCTGCGCCACCAGGCTGTGGGTGGACAGTCGATACCGATCCGTCGCGGTGAGAGTGACGCTGGTGCCGTCGACCTCGATCAGTACCCCGCGCAGCACCGGAAAGTCCTCGCTCGTCCCGGCGGCCGAGGACACCTGCCGCACCGCCGATGCGAACTCGGCTGCCGATACCGATGCTGTGCAGTATTTTTCGTCGAACAACCGTCGGATCACCACTGCGGACTCGGCGGCCGCGCGCGCGTGCGCGGCCAGGTCCTCGACGTGTCGATCCACGATCTCGACCGCCGCAGCTGCGTCGCCGTCGAGAGCAGCGGCCACCTTGTCCAGTGGCATGCCGATCTCGCGCAGTTGTCGAATGATGTTGGCGCGCTTCGATTGCGCTCGGGTGTAGTAGCGATAGCCGGACTTGGCATCGATTGACGTCGGGACGAGCAACCCACAGTCGTCGTAGAAGCGCAGGGCACTGGGGGTCAGCCCACTCGCGCGGGCGAACACACCGATGGTCACGAACTCTTCGTCCGAATCAGTCATGGTCAAATCCTGAGGCTTCGGGTTGGTCGAAGGTCAAGCGCGACCCGGATGCCTAGTCGATTCGACGCTTGTGCGCCCAGCGCGTCAACGCGTTCCTGTTGGACTGCTGAGTCTTTCGAAGCACATTCGATGCATGTGTCTCGACGGTCTTGACGGAGATGAACAGATCCTCGGCGATCTCGCGATAGGTGTATCCGCGGGCCAGCAACCGCAGCACCTCGAGTTCCCGGGGCGTCAACGAATCCAGCTCCGGATCCAGCGGTGGCTCCGGGACAGCACTGCGGCCAGTGAACGAATCGAGTACGAACCCGGCCAGGCGAGGGCTGAACACGGCATCTCCCCCGGCGACGCGTCGAACACCGTCGGCCAGTTCCGCACCCGAAATCGTCTTGGTGACATAGCCTCTGGCTCCGGCGCGGATGACGGCGATGACGTCCTCGGCCGCGTCGGACACACTCAGCGCGAGACACACCGGCCCCTCGGCAATCCTGTTCAGCACGGCCACGCCGCCGCCGTCGGGCATGTGCACATCGAGCAGCACCACATCGGGCTTGGTCGTGTCGATCCCCGAGACCGCTTCGGCGACGCCTCCGGCTTCTCCGACTACGTCGATGTCTGCTTCGCGGCCGAGTTCGGCTCGCACGCCGGAACGGAACACCGCGTGATCGTCGACCAGGAAAACACGAAAGGGGTCGGTCACGTCGGCTGCTCCTGCTGGTTGGTCTCGGACGATTCGGTGGTGACGTTGTTTCCGGTGCGGGGCATGAAGATGCGAACTTCGGTTCCCTTGCCGACGGTAGACCGTACCTGCACTGTGCCGCCGCGGCGTTCGATGCGTCCCCGGATCGACTTGGTCAGTCCCTGCCGATCCTCCGGTATCTCGGATTCGTCGAATCCGGTTCCTCTGTCGCGGACGAAGATGCTGACCTGTTCGGCTTCGGTTTCGGCGAACAGATCGATATTGGTCTCACCGGAGTGCTTGGCGGCGTTGACCAGCGCCTCACGTGTGGCTCCCAGAAGCGCGGTGAAACTCTCCCGGGACAAACCGGATCCGACGTCGTCGGGCAGCAGGTGCACGTCACCGACGGTGATGGGCCGGACGGTCACACCGTGCTGGTCTTCGACCTCACCGGAGATGGTCTTGAGGGCGTCGGCCAGGCTGGAGTTGTCGGTGTCGCCGCCGTCGAACAGCCACTTGCGGAGTTCGCGCTCCTGCCCGCGGGCGAGCCGCATCACCTCTTGTGGCCGATCGGACTGCTTCTGGATCAAGGCCAGCGTCTGCAACACCGAATCATGCAGGTGCGAGGCGATTTCTTCGCGCTCGTCGTTGCGGATGCGCGCAGCGCGCTCGGCACCGAGCGCCCGCCACATGCGCAACCAGATGGGTACCGTCAACAAGCCGACGCCGACGAGCGTGACCACCACCGCCAGCAGCGACGAACGCAGCGCGGCCAGGTCGACGCGGGCAAGGACCACCACTCCCAACCCGAGGACGATCAGCGTTGCTCCGCCGACGACCCTGGCCCAGCTCAGCACCGTCGGTCGCTCGGGCAGCCCCAGCGCCGAACGCGGTCCGTCGGAATCGAACTCGCGCCACACCAGGGCCGCGCCGACGACCACGACGAGCACGGGCACGATGACCGACGCGGCGGTGCCGCTGAGCAGCCAGGCAAGCCCCACGGCCAGACCGAGTCCGATGGCGGCCAACCCGAACGCCCGTTGGCGTTCGGCGGCGCTCGGGTGCGCCGTGTCGTCCCCGGCGGGGGTGAACATCCAGATCAGGCCGTAGGCGGCGATTCCGGCGCCGGCCGACGCTGCGAGCAGCGCGAAGGCCACTCGTACCTTGAACACGTCGACGCCGAGGTGGTCGGCGAGTCCGCCTGCGACGCCGCCGACGATACGTCCGCCGCCGCGGCGCAGGAAGGGGGCAGGAGCGGAGCCTGCCGAAGCGACCGAAGTAACAGGAGCGGAGCCTGCCGAAGCGACCGAAGTAACAGGAGTTGCCGACGCGTCGCCGGCTGTGTGTGGTGTGGTGCTGGCGGCGTCAACGGGTGGATTGTCGACAGGGTGCACGCCTTCGATCCTGGCACGGCGGGGGTGGGTGTCGCATCAGGGTTCGCCCTGATGTTCGCTGTCTTGGTCGAGTTCGGGGGTGAACATCAGGGGTATCCCTGATGTGTTTCTCGATGCGGGCCACCACGATGGTTGTCATGAGCAACGTGACCGTCTCGGATCAACTACAGCAGATGTGGCGCACCCGCCCGCACCGCTTGCCGCAACGCGGGCATGTGGCGGGTGTCGCGGCCGGTATCGGCTATCGCTATGACGTCGACCCTGTTCTGATTCGGGTCGCCTTCGTCGTGTCCACCTTGTTCGGCGGTAGCGGCATCGTGCTGTATCTGGCGGCGTGGCTGGTGCTCAGCCGTGCCGGTGATACAGCGTCGGGTGCGGAGTCGTTGGTGGGGCGCGGCACCAGTTCCGATTCGACGACCAAGTTGGTGGTTGTGGCGGTGGCGTTGGTGATCGCGTTGTCGACGATCGGCCCGGTTGGCGTCGGTCTCGGCGGGTCGGGATTGATCAGTTTGGTGGCGATGTTCGGCGGACTGTGGTTGCTTCATCAGCGTTGTCCGGAGCCGCCGCCGTACATGCGGGCGGCAGAGTTCTCCGGTAACCGTTCTGCGCCGACGCCGTTCGGCCCGCACTCCACCTCGGCGGAGCAGTGGACGGCCGCGCAGTATCGGCCGCCGCAGTTTCAACACGAGCGCTATACCCCGTACACGACCCTGCCGAAGAGCTATGTGCCCTCGCCGAAGACCCCCGAGGAGCCCGCTACCGGGGACTCGGCTGACGCGCACACGGTGAATCTGAACAAGACACCGGAGTCCGTCGAGACACCCTCTGTCACGCCCCCTTCGTGGGATCCGCTCGGTGTGGCACCGTTCGCCTGGGATCTTCCCGAGCCTGCCGGCAGCTCGCTGCCCGCGAAAGTCGCACGCAAGCGCCGGTCACGTTGGACGGCAAGCTTTCTCGGTTTGGCTCTGCTCGCGGCTGCCGTCACAGCGGCGGTCGGAGCGGCAAGCGGCGGAGACTGGGCGACGCCAGGCCGGGTCGGCGCTGTCTCTTTGGCGGTGATCGCGGTCGGTCTGGTGCTCGGCGCGTTTCTGCGCAAGGGTTACGGACTGTTGGTGGTCGCCGCGCCCTTGGCCGGGTTCGTCCTTCTGGCATCGGCGATCGGGCCGACGGATCTGGAGAACAGAACCTCGGGAACTCAACGGGTGGCCCCGCTCACCGTTGCCGATCTCGATACCTCGTACAGAGTCGGAGCCGGTGAGCTCGATCTCGACCTCACGGGCCTCGATCTCACCGAAAGCCGCCGCGTCGAGATAGATGTGATGTTCGGTCAGGCCGTGGTGACGGTACCGGATTCGATGAACGTGAACGTGGAGTGCGAGGCGGCGTTGGGTACCTGCCCCACGGACACGCGGTTCGGTCCGGGAGCCGGCACCGATGCTCCGGTATTGACGGTCGTAGGAGATCTGGCACTCGGCGAGCTGAAAGTGGAGCCCCAGAGATGAAGAAGAACAAGTTCGACGGTATCGGCCACGACTACGGTGACAGCGACTCCGACACCGAGGAACGCAACGCGAGCAGACGCGGCCCGTCGGCGCTGCTGCTTCTCGCCGGCCTGGCCGCCCTGGTCGTCTCGATTGCGGCCCTCGTCGGTCAGGACGCCGTCACGGCGCTGGGCAACGTGCAGTTTCGTTGGCTGTTCGTGATCGTCGCGGTCGTCGTCGGAGTCGTGCTGCTACTGGGCCCCAGCAGAAAGAACTGACCGCGTCACTCCCACTCGATGGTGCCCGGCGGCTTGCTCGTCACGTCGAGAACGACTCGGTTGACCTCCGGAACCTCGTTGGTCACCCGAGTCGAGATCGTTTCCAGCACGTCGTACGGCAGTCGGGTCCAGTCCGCGGTCATCGCGTCCTCGCTCGACACCGGACGCAGCACGATCGGGTGGCCGTAGGTGCGTCCGTCGCCCTGTACCCCGACGCTGCGTACATCGGCCAGCAGCACCACGGGGCACTGCCAGATCTGCTGATCCAGCCCGGCGACCGTGAGTTCTTCTCGGACGATGGAATCGGCGTGACGCAGCGTGTTCAGACGATCGCGGGTGATCTCTCCGACGATGCGAATTGCGAGCCCGGGGCCGGGGAACGGCTGCCGTCCGACGATCTCCTCGGGCAGTCCGAGTTCGCGGCCGACCGCCCGCACCTCGTCCTTGAACAGGGCGCGCAGCGGCTCGACCAAGGCGAACTGCAGATCGTCCGGAAGGCCTCCGACGTTGTGGTGACTCTTGATGTTCGCGGTACCCGATCCGCCACCGGACTCGACGACATCCGGGTACAACGTGCCCTGCACCAGGAACTCGACGGCATCGCCGTGCTCGGCATTCTCGCCGAGCACCTCGGACACGGCACCTTCGAAGCTCCGGATGAACTCACGGCCGATGATCTTGCGCTTCTCCTCGGGATCGGACACACCCTCGAGTGCTCCGAGGAAGGTGTCGACGGCATCGACGGTGACGAGCTTTGCTCCGGTCGCGGCGACGAAGTCCTGCTGCACCTGCTCACGTTCGCCTGCACGCAACAATCCGTGATCGACGAACACACAGGTCAACCGATCTCCGATCGCCCGCTGCACCAGTGCCGCGGCGACGGCGGAGTCGACACCCCCGGACAGACCGCAGATGGCCTTTCCTGTAGGTCCGACCTGCTCCTGCACCGCGTCGACCAAGGCGTCGGCGATGTTGGCGGCAGTCCAATCGGGGGCGATACCTGCCGTCTCGTGCAGGAACCGGCTGAGCACTTGCTGTCCGTGCGGCGAGTGCAGAACCTCGGGGTGGTACTGCACTCCGGCCATGCGCTTGCCCTCGTTCTCGAAGGCTGCAACCGGCGCACCGGCACTGGTGGCGGTGACGCTGAAGCCCTCGGGAGCGGCGGTGACGGCATCGCCGTGACTCATCCATACCGGCTGCGTCGTAGGCAGACCGTCGTGCAGCCGACCGCCGTCGACGCTGAGCTGGGTACGGCCGTACTCACGCGTTCCGGTGTGCTCGACGGTTCCGCCGAGGGCCTGGGCCATGGCCTGGAACCCGTAGCAGATGCCGAACACCGGGATGCCGAGGTCGAGGAGCGCCGAATCGAGCTCGGGAGCACCCTCGGCGTAGACGCTGGAGGGCCCACCCGAGAGCACCAGCGCAACCGGATCCTTGGCCGCGATCTCTTCTGCGGTCGCGGTATGCGATATCACCTCGGAGTAGACGTTGGCCTCGCGCACTCGGCGAGCGATCAACTGCGCGTACTGGGCTCCGAAATCTACAACGAGAACCGGGCGTGCGTGTGCGGGATCGTGTATCGAGTCGGTCACCGGGTCAGTCTAGTGGGACTGCTCCACCACTCATGCAACGCCCGAATGCTCGACGGGCCTCGCCGACGACCCGGACCGAATCTGGACGATCGGCAGCCTGAGGCCACCCGGCGCATCCACCGGAACGACGGGCGAGTTCGGCGCGATGGGCTCGAGCCGCTGGTACGGCAGCCCCTGTGCCGGACGCAGATCCAGCTCGCCCTTGTTCGGCCACAGCGCGGCGGAACGCTCGGCCTGCGCGCTGATCGTCAACGACGGGTTCACTCCGAGGTTCGCCGATACGGCAGCTCCGTCGACCACACTGAGCGTCGGGTAACCGTGGACGCGGTGGTACGGATCGATGACGCCGTGCTCGGAGTCCGAGGCAATCGCGCAGCCACCGAGAAAGTGGGCGGTGAGCGGGATGTTGAACAACTCTCCCCAGGTTCCGCCTGCCACGCCGTCGATCTTCTTCGCAATGCGTCGGGTGGCGTCGTTGCCCTCGGGTATCCACGTCGGGTTGGGCTCGCCGTGTCCCTGCCTGCTGGAGATCTTGCGGCCGAACGGGCCCTTCTTGGTGAAGGTGGTGATCGAATTGTCGAGGTTCTGCATCACCAGAGCGATGATGGTTCGCTCGCTCCAGTGCCGCACGTTGACCACGCGAACGAACTGGATCGGATGCGCGATCGCCGCGAGAAAGAACTTGACCCACCGCGGAATTCGGCCGCCGCCGTCGGTCATCAGGGTCTGGAGCATACCCATCGCATTCGACCCCTTGCCGTATCGAACGGGTTCGATGTGCGTGTTGGGGGTGGGGTGAAACGACGACGTGATCGCAACTCCGTGCGTGAGATCCATGTTCGGATCGACCGCCAACTTGGCGGCACCGACGATCGACTCGGAGTTGGTGCGGGTCAGCTCGCCGAGAGTGTCCGACAACCGAGGCAACGCGCCGGTGTCCTTCATCTTGTGCAGCAAATTCTGGGTGCCCCAGGTCCCCGCGGCCAGCACGACATTGGCTGCGCTGTAGGTCTTGCGTCCCTTGCGAAGTCGGGCACCGGTGCGCTCGGTGTCCACGTCCCAGGAGCCGTCGAACCGGGGCCGAAGACCGGTCACCGTCGTCATCGGCACGATCTCGGCTCCTGCTCGCTCGGCCAGGCCGAGATAGTTCTTCAGCAGTGTGTTCTTGGCACCGTGACGGCATCCGGTCATGCATTCACCGCACTCGATGCATCCGGTGCGCTCGGGTCCCGCGCCACCGAAGTACGGATCCGCGACGGTTTTCCCTGGTTCGTCTCCGAAGAACACACCTACCGGCGTCTGGATGAAGGTGTCGGCAACGCCCATGTCCTCGGCAACCGACTTCATCACGTCGTCGGCCGGCGTCATGTGCGGATTGCGAACGACACCGAGCATGCGGCTGGCCTGATCGTAGAACGGGGAGAGCTCACTGCTCCAGTCGGTGATGTGTGCCCACTGCTTGTCTTCGAAGAACGGCGCCTGAGGCTTGTACAGGGTGTTCGCGTAGTTGAGTGAACCCCCGCCCACCCCCGCTCCGGCGAGGATCAGGCAGTCACGCAACAGGTGTACGCGCTGAATACCGAACAGACCCAGCTTCGGTGCCCACAGGAAACGCTTGAGATCCCAGCTGTTCTTCGCGAAGTCCTTGTCCTCGAAGCGCTGTCCGGCTTCGAGGATTCCGACGCGGTACCCCTTCTCGACGAGCCGGAGCGCGGTGACACTTCCACCGAAGCCCGAACCGACGATCAGGACGTCGTAATCCGTTGCGCGAACAGCTGAACCCATGGTGACCTCCGCTACATCCGATGCTGTCGAACAGTATGCACACCGGGGTGTGACTACCGCCACAAGCGATTCTAGCTGTTACGAGAAGTATCACCAACCCAGGGTGGGCTTATCTGGACGACATGCAGCAGAAAGGGCGCGTACCCCCGAGCGAAAGGAGTACGCGCCCTGCTGAAACAGACCAGATCAAGCCCTGACGTTCAGACCCACCTTCTGGAATTCCTTGAGATCGGAGTATCCCGACTTCGCCATCGACCGACGCAGCCCACCGACGAGATTGATCGAGCCGAACGGCTCGCGCGACGGTCCGTGCAGCACCTGATCGAGGCTGGGACGCTCTCCCGCCGACATCGGCAGCAAGGCACCACGCGGCATCGATGGATGCGCCGCGGCCGACGGCCAGTACCAGCCGCCGCCGGGAGCCTCGGCCGCGACCGCGAGCGGGGCACCGAGAACAGCGGCATCGGCCCCGCACGCGATGGCCTTCGCCAGCGCACCGGACGTGGTGATGTCGCCGTCGGCGATGACATGCACGTAGCGTCCACCCGTTTCGTCCAGGTAGTCCCGACGTGCCGCGGCCGCGTCGGCGATCGCGGTGGCCATCGGCACGCCGATACCGAGCACCTCACCTGTGGTCGTGCCGCCCTCGACCGAGCCGTAACCGACGATGACCCCAGCCGCGCCGGTGCGCATCAGGTGCAGCGCAGTGCGGTGATCGCTGACGCCACCGGCGATGACCGGGACGTCGAGCTCGGCGATGAACGTCTTGAGGTTGAGCGGTTCGTCGACACCGTGTGCAACATGCTCGGCGGAAATGATGGTGCCCTGGATGACGAGCAGATCCAGGCCGGCGGCGACCAGAGCAGGCGTCAGCGAGCGAGCACTCTGCGGGCTCACCCGCACGGCAACGGTCACCCCGGAATCGCGAATCTGGCCGACTGCAGCAGCCAACAGATCGGGTTGCAGCGGAGCGGCGTGCAGTTTCTGCAGAAAGGCGATCGGCGCGTCCGGGTCGAGATCGGTCTCGGCAATCTCGATCAGCTGCTCCAACTTGGACTGCACATCCGCATGGCGCGCCCACAGTCCTTCACCGTTGATGACGCCGAGCCCACCTTGGCGGCCCAGTTCGATCGCGAACTCGGGGGAGACCAATGCATCGGTCGGATGCGCGAGCACCGGGATGTCGAATCGATAGGCGTCGAGCTGCCAGGCGGTCGACACCTCCTTCGACGACCGGGTACGACGCGACGGCACGATGTCCACGTCGTCCAGCTGGTAGGTGCGGCGAGCTTCTCTGCCCATGCCGATTTCAACGAGGTCGCGCACGCGCGCACCTTTCTACTTCGAGGGCGAATCGGGGTCGGCCGAATACCGGCCGACTCCACTATCGGGTGGTGTAGTTGGGAGCTTCTGCAGTCATCGTGATGTCGTGCGGATGGCTCTCCTTGAGTCCGGCCGCAGTGATCTGCACAAACTGGGCCTGCTGGAGTTCCTCGATCGAGGTGGCACCGGTGTAACCCATCGCCGCCCGCAGACCGCCGGTGAGCTGATGGATCACCTGATTCAGCGGGCCCCGATACGGCACCCGCCCTTCGATACCTTCGGGCACGAGCTTGTCCTCGGCGAGGACGTCGTCCTGGAAATAGCGGTCCTTGGAGAACGACTTCGCTCCCCCACGCCCCTGCATCGCCCCCAGCGATCCCATGCCGCGGTAGCTCTTGAACTGCTTGCCGCCCACCAGAATCAACTCACCGGGAGATTCGGCGGTGCCTGCCAGCAGCGATCCGAGCATCGCGGTCGACGCACCGGCAGCGAGTGCCTTGGCTATGTCGCCGGAGAACTGCAACCCGCCGTCAGCGATGACCGGGACACCGTGCGGCTTGCACGCGGCCACGGCTTCGAGTATGGCGGTGATCTGCGGGGCACCGACACCGGCAACCACACGGGTCGTGCAGATCGATCCCGGACCGACGCCCACCTTGACCGCGTCCGCGCCCGCCTCGACGAGAGCGAGCGCACCAGCGCGAGTCGCGACATTGCCACCGACCACCTGCACCCGGTCACCGACCTCGGCCTTGAGCTTGCTGACCATCTCGAGCACCTGCGAATTGTGGCCGTGCGCGGTGTCGACGATGACCACATCGACACCCGCGTCGGTCAGTGCCATCGACCGGGCCCACGCATCCTGTCCGACGCCCACCGCGGCACCGACGAGCAGACGACCGTCTCGATCCTTGGTGGCGTCGGGGTGCTGCTCGGTCTTGACGAAGTCCTTCACTGTGATCAGACCGGTGAGCGCACCCTTGCCGTCCACGATCGGCAGCTTCTCGATCTTGTGGCGACGCAGCAAGCCCAGGGCCGCCTCCGCGGTGACGCCCTCCTGCGCGGTGATCAACGGTGCCTTGGTCATGACATCGGCGACGCGGCGGTTCTGATCGACCTCGAAACGCATGTCGCGGTTGGTGATGATGCCCACGAGCGCGCCCGTCTCGTCGGTGACCGGTAGCCCCGAGATACGGAACCGGGCGCACATGGCGTCGACCTCGGCCAGAGAATCGGTGGGCTTGCAGGTGACCGGATCGGTGACCATCCCGGCTTCGGAGCGCTTGACGGTTTCGACCTGGGACGCCTGATCCTGCAGCGACAGATTGCGGTGCAGCACACCCATTCCGCCTGCCCGGGCCATCGCGATCGCCATCCGCGCCTCGGTCACGGTGTCCATGGCCGAACTGACCAGAGGCACCCGCAACCGGATCTCACGAGTGATCTGACTGGACGTGTCGACCGAGCTGGGTATCAGGTCCGAAGCGGCCGGCAGCAGCAGGACGTCGTCGAACGTGAGGCCGAGCATCGCGACCTTGTTGGGATCGTCGCCGCCAGTGCGGACGTGGGCTCCGGGACTACTCATGCGAATCTGGCCCTCCCTAGAGCCTGGTTGCACCTGGGCGCGGCCTGTGAGCGGAGAAAGCCTCGCAAGCGCACCGCAGTGCGGTGTTTGGAGAACGGATGGAGTTTCGGCACCTGCACTCATCTGTTCAGCGCCGTGAACCATGGTATCGGCTAGTGCGCAACCAGTGCGAACGCCTCCCACTACGGCTCACCTGCGGCACCGAAATCCGGCCCGAATCGACGGCCCGGAGCGAGTGCGTCCGGCATGTCGGTTTCGAACAGCTGGCGCAGACCCACCAATCCTGCGTACCGTGGAGGCGTGCGCGATCAACTGCCTCCCGGTTTACCCCCGGATCCCTTCGCCGGAGACCCAGCCGACCCGTCGGCCGCCCTCGACGCTATCGAGCCAGGCCAGCCCCTCGATCCCCAGGAAAGACTGGCTGTCGAGGAGGACCTGGCGGATCTGGCCGTCTACGAAGCATTGCTGGGACACCGCGGCATTCGCGGCCTGGTCGTGTGCTGCGAGGACTGCCAGCAGGATCACTACCACGACTGGGACATGCTTCGGGCGAACCTGTTGCAGCTGCTGGTCGACGGAACGGTTCGGCCACACGAACCTGCGTACGACCCTGTTCCCGACGCGTACGTGACCTGGGATTACTGCCGCGGCTTCGCGGATGCATCGATGAACGACGCCATGCATGGTGACGGATTCGACAGCTGATCTGCGAAAACACCTCGACGACAGAAGAAGCCCGACACGATGATCGTGTCGGGCTTCTTCTGTCGTATGGAGTGACTGTCGTTCGGAGTGACTGTCGTTCGCAGTGACTGTCGCATCCTGTGACTGCGGTCCGGAAGGCCGCGGTCCGATGCTCGCTCAGCTACCGCCGGCCGGAACCGACGTGCGATCCCGAATTTCAGGCGAGGTGCTGCCGCTGGCAGTTGCCGTCGGCTGATCCGGCTCTTGCAATACCGTCGGTTGCACCGCGGTGGTCGTCGGGTCCGGGCTCGTCGTGGCCGTCGGCTGTTCCGGCGTCGATGTGACCGGACTCGGCGACACGGGCGGAGCACTCGTCTCCGGTGCCACCGTGTCCACCGTGGTGGGAGCCGCGGACACGTCGGGGCTCGAAGCAGCGTCCGGCGCACTCGGAGCCGGAGCCGGGGGCGGCGGCGGGGGCATGGTCAGGGCCTGCAATTGCTGCAGCAGGCGCTCGAGCCACTGATCGAGCTCGGCACGCTGGCCGTCGTCGAGCACGGCAGAGCTGAGGTTCGATGCCCCGTCGAGAACAGTGCGAGCGGCGTCGGCATTTCCCGAGGACAGCAGGGTCTCTGCTTCTTTCAGCTTCGACGTCGTGTCGATCTGCGCGACGGTCGAATCGGCCTGGTCGGAGAAGACGACGGACTTGACGCTCCACAACGGATCGTCGGGTGTCGAGTTGTAGGAGATGACAACAAGGCCACCCATCACCACGGCGATCGCGGCGGCGGCACCGGCGATGGGACGCAGCAATCGCATCCGTCCACCCGTTTTCGCCGAGTTCGACCGAGCCATGTCGGCGGCGAGCTTCTCGCGCTCGACCGAGGCGACCACGACCTCGAGGGGCGGACCGGCAGGCATAGCCGGCGTGATCACCTCTGTTCGCCAATTGGCCAGCAGAAGCGCGAGCTGATACTCGTCCGCATCATCGGTGGCGATCGGTCCGTCTCCGCTTATCGCGTCGATGAAGGCATCGTCGCGACGTACGGCGGCGAGGTCCACCGGACCACCGTCCGCACCGATGTCGGCGTAGGGATCGTTCCGCTTCGGTTCAGTGGAGCTCATGTGGTCGCCGATACGCGAGATGCCGCGACGCGGCGTCTCATCGGGGCCACCCTGACCATTGTCCCTAGCCATACATTTCACCTGCTCTCACAACTTCGTTCTTCAGTTTTGCGATAGCTCGGTGCTGAGCCACGCGGATAGCGCCTGCAGTGCTGCCGACCGCTGCTGCTGTCTCCTCGGCCGACAATCCGACGATGAGTCGGAGCACCAGAATCTCGCGGTGCTTGGCGGGCAAGGTGTCCAGCAGTGCAGCCATCTGCCGACTCGACTCGGACTCGAGAGCACGTTGCTCCGGTCCGTGTTCCATCGACACGACATCTGGTACTTCGGCGGCCGGGTCCGATTTGTTACGCGAGGCGCTGCGATGGGCATCGGCGACCTTGTGCGCCGCGATGCCGTACACGAATGCCATGAACGGACGACCTTGGTCCTGGTAACGCGGCAAGGCGGTCATGACTGCCAAACAGACCTCCTGCGCCACGTCGTCGGCCGACAACTGACCGCGCTCAGCCGAACCGACTCGCGCCCGGCAGTACCGGACGACGAGTGGACGGATGAATTCCAAGACCCGGGACAGAGCCAGCCGATCGCCTTGCGCTGCGGCAACGACGAAAGAGTCCAACTCCTCACCCGCTGTGTTCATCGTCGACAAATTTCCCCGCGTTACAGGTACGCACCCGCCAGGGAGCGCTTCCACGTGGTGGTGGAACGAGACCAAGGATAGCGATACCCCCCATGCGCAACCGAACCGCTCGGTCCGTGTCCGATCGCGATCCTGGTCAGTCGACCGAAAGCGCACCTCTGGCACGGATCGATGCAGCCAGATCGACGGACGAGACCATCCCGGTGTCGGTACCTCCGGTTCCTTCGCACAGCATGGTCGCGGCCCATCTCAACGGCAGCAGACCGTGCATCGCCGCAGTACAGGCCACGTGCACGGCCGAGTCGCGAGCGCGTGCGGTCTCGCCGACACAGCTGAGCGCGGCGGCCAGAACGAGATCCGTCTTGATGCTGTGGCGTAACGAATCTGCATCGTCGGCAAGAGCTCGAGCGGATTCGGCGTGTCGGACGGCCGCGGGGCCGTCACCGCGCACCATCGCCAACTCTGCCGCTACCCACGCTGCTCTCAACGCCGGACGCCACGAGCCACGAGCCACCGGGAACAGCCGCTGCTCTGCACTACGGTCCAGCAGGGTCTGCGCCAACCGGAATCGGCCGCTGCCGAGTGCATCCGCGGCCAGTCCGGTCAACGCGTCACTGCGAGCCTGACTCGCATCATTCGACCTCGGTGGCCCTACGAGGCCGACAAGGAACACAGCCCTCCCGTCGAAACGGCGCGCCCGCACGTGCCGGCCCTGCTGGCGTAACCACGATGCTCTGGTCGAGGCGTGCAGCGACGCCAGTTCCGGGCTGTGCGGTCGATACCGCTGCAGTTCGATCTCCGCCGCGCTGTATCTACCCTGGCCTGCCAACGCGACACTGCGGTGCCAGCTCTCGTGCGCATCGGTCGCCGGAGGAAGCGGGAATCGGCCGGGGTTCGCACCGAATGCCGCATCGAAGAGTGCGGACTGCGACGCGGCGAACAACGAGCTCTGTTCCGAGGACACGACGCAAGGGTAGGACCTTCGAACAGGCTCGTCTTCGGTAGCTGCCGCCCCCGCTCGAATCAGCCATGGCCCTCGCACAGCGGGCAATCATCGGCGAGCAGACAATCATTGTTTCGGGCCGGTTCTCCTTCGACCACCACTGGCGAATGCGTCCGTGACTTTCCCGTCCGAATGCAGTTTTCAAGGAATTAACAATGTCGACCAAGGGCGATCAGGAAACAGGAATCTGAACGCCGTGTGGCGAATAGGTTAATTGCCATCACGAGAACTCGAATCGCACGCAGGCGCGCGGCGCACCTTCGGGTGAGGTCTTCACTCGTACCGACTGGTCTGCGCATGCACGGCCGGCGGCCGCGCGTCGGGTCGAGGATCGGAACGATCGGACTCTTTCCAGCGTCCCGCACCGCGACCGACCTTGACTGAACCACCCTTGACCTGCATGAACACACGCGAACGTGGTGCATTCCTGTACTGCGAATCGGCAGGCGACGGGCGTTGCAGTGCAGCCGAACGGCACGAGAGGCACCGCCGCTACCTCCCCATACTCTCCCGCCGTTCCACTTTCTTCAACAGGAAGAGCACGCACGCCGGGGGTTCCAAGTAAATATCGCCAGTGTTAATTCTTCGCCCCACAACTATGCATTTGCCCACGACAGAGAAGTGTTGACTCGTTTTCGTCGGTCCACATAACGTTGTCGGCATTCGGATCACGAATCCGAGAAGCCACACCACCCTAGGAGTTCTCATGCCGCAGCCGAACCACCTCCCTGGGCCGAATGCCGACATCTGGGATTGGCAGATGCACGGCTTGTGCCGTGGCGTCGACTCGTCCATGTTCTTCCATCCGGACGGAGAGCGCGGCCGGGCCCGAGCACAGCGCGAGATGCGCGCCAAGGAAATGTGCCGAAGCTGCCCCGTTCTCGCACAGTGCCGCACGCACGCCTTGAACGTCAGCGAGCCGTACGGCATCTGGGGCGGGATGTCGGAGACCGAACGGGAACTGCACGCCCGGCACAATCGTCGCCGCATCGCGGTGTAGCCGGACAGACAAAAGAAAGAAGCCCCCAACCCTGGGCGGGTTGGGGGCTTCTCCCTTGTCACCGAACGGTCAGTGAGCGTGTCCGTGTCCGGCCGCAGGCTCGGGATCCTCTTCCGGCTTCTCCACGATCGCGCTCTCCGTCGTCAGGATCATGCGCGCCACAGATGCCGCGTTGACCACTGCGGAGCGCGTCACCTTCACCGGATCGACGACGCCGTCGGCCAGCAGGTCGCCGTACGTCAGAGTCGCAGCATTGAATCCGTGACCCTTCGACAGCTCGGCAACCTTGTTGACGACAACCGAACCGTCGATGCCCGCGTTGGAGGCGATCCAGAACAGCGGAGCGTTGAGTGCTGTGCGTACGACGCCCACTCCGGTGGCCTCGTCTCCGGTCAGTCCGAGATCGTCGGCCAGAGCCAACGCTGCCTGGGTCAGAGCCGAACCACCGCCGGGAACGATGCCCTCTTCGATGGCGGCCTTGGCCGCTGCGACAGCATCGTCGACGCGGAACTTGCGTTCCTTGAGCTCGGTCTCGGTGGCGGCACCGACCTTGATGACAGCGATACCGCCCGAGAGCTTCGCCAGTCGCTCTTCGAGCTTCTCGCGATCCCACTCGGAGTCGGTGTTGTCGATCTCGCGGCGGAGTTGCCCCACACGCGCATCGATGTCGTCCTGGGTGCCGGCTCCGTCGACGATGGTCGTCTCGTCCTTGGTGACGACCACGCGGCGGGCGCGTCCGAGCAGCTCGAGGCCTGCTTCCTTCAGACTGAGACCGACATCGGCGGTGATGACCTGACCGGCCGTCACAACCGCGAGGTCATCGAGGAACGCCTTGCGGCGATCTCCGAAGAACGGTGCCTTGACGGCGACGGCCTTGATCGTCTTGCGGATGGAGTTGACGACCAACGTCGAGAGCACCTCGCCTTCGGTGTCCTCGGCGATGATGAGCAACGGCTTACCGCTCTCGGCAACCTTCTCCAACAGCGGAAGGAAGTCGGGAAGCGAGGTGATCTTCTCGCGGTAGAGCAGGATGTACGCGTCCTCGAGGACGGCCTCTTGCGTATCGACGTCGGTGACGAAGTACGGCGAGAGGTAGCCCTTGTCGAACTGCACGCCCTCGGTGACCGAGAGTTCGGTGTGCAGAGTCGAGGACTCCTCGACGGTGACGACGCCGTCTGCACCGACACGGGTGAGGGCCTCGCCGACGAGCTCGCCGATCTCGGGGTCACGAGAGGACACGGTGGCGACCTGGGCGATGGCCTGCTTGCCCTCTACTGGGGTGGCGGCCGCGAGCAGTGCCTCGGCAACCTTGTCGGCGGCCTTGGAGATGCCCGATCCGAGCGCGATCGGGTTTGCACCCGCCGCGATGTTCTTCAGACCCCCGCGCACGAGCGCCTGCGCGAGAACCGTCGCGGTGGTGGTTCCGTCGCCTGCGACGTCGTTGGTCTTGGTGGCGACACTCTTGACCAGCTGCGCGCCGAGGTTCTCGAACGGATCTTCCAGGTCGATCTCACGAGCGATGGATACACCGTCGTTGGTGATCGTGGGACCACCGAAAGCCTTCGACAGGACGACGTGGCGTCCACGCGGTCCGAGCGTGACCTTGACTGCGTCGGCCAGCTTGTCGACGCCGCGTTCGAGTGCTCGGCGAGCTTCCTCGTTGAACTGAATTTGCTTTGCCATGTTTCGGTGTTACTCCTTCGAGTAAAGAAACTCGATCGAACGCACACCGCCCCGGGACCGACACGAGATCGGCTACCGGGGCGGGATGCGTTGTGGCCTACTTGGCGATGACTGCCAGCACGTCGCGTGCCGACAGAATCAGGTACTCCTCGCCGGCGTACTTGATCTCGGTGCCGCCGTACTTGCTGTAGATGACGGTGTCACCTTCTTTGACGTCGACCGGAATGCGGTTGCCCTTTTCGGTGACCCGGCCTTCGCCCACGGCGACGACGGTGCCCTCCTGGGGCTTCTCCTTGGCTGTGTCGGGGATGACCAGACCGGAGGCGGTCGTCGTCTCGGCCTCGTTGGCCTGGACGAGGATCTTGTCCTCGAGCGGCTTGATTTTCACGCTCGCCACGTTGAGCCCTCCAAAGTTATGGGGTACGCGCCCGAGGTCGGATCCCCGGGCAGCTGTGTGTAGGTACTTCTCGTACGGTCCTGACAAACACGGCACGAACTCGTTCCCGTCGTCGCGGGTGCCGGGACTTCGCTCGGTGCCAACTAGCACTCTATACACGAGAGTGCCAGCACTCAAGGGCTGGGTTCGCCAGGTTCGGATCGAGGCCCGCTCGAACGATTCCGAGTCGAGGACAACGCACGGAATTTCCATGGCAGCCGCGGGAGGCGATGTGCTGATTCGGAGCCGAATCGCCGAAAGCAGACGCCTTTTTCTTGTTTTTTTCGAGGACCCGAAATTGCACCGAAACCCCAGGTAGAACATCTCGATATTCCGCAAGACAAGCAACCGAACGAAGCCGCGGACTCGCATCGACGCTGGAAGTAACGTTACGATAACGGAGCTGTCCGAACGATAACGATCGACAACTGTGCCGCGACAAGGCACCTGAAGCAGTCGATTCAGCGCGCACATACAGGGTGGGAGGTTCACGATGAGAATTGGCGTGGGCATCTCCACCGGCTCCGAGGTCGTGTGCGCCGCTCTCGTCTCCGTCGACAGCGACGGCAGCCGCGAGGTCGACTACCGCACGGTCTCGGCCGATCGCCAAGCCAATACCGACATGGGCGATCTGGTCGTTTCCGCCATCGAACTCATGGCCTCGCTCATTCCCGGCCACCGAGAACCCGACGCCATAGCCGTGACCTACCGTACCGAGGAGCACGCTGCAGGTATCCGAGCCGCGCTCGCGCACACCACCCGGGACGTTCGACTGGTTCCCGAATCTGCGGCCGCGACAGCACACCTGACGACCACCGGTCTGATCGACCGATACGCCACGATTTCCCTGGTGGATCTCGGAGCATCGGGCCTGTCGGTCACCGTGACCGACCGAGCCACCGGCACAGTGCTCTCCCACGGCCGCTCGGAGACCGTCCACGGCAACGCACTGAACGCGCTGGTCAAAAATCTCGTCCAGGACATGACCCGCGACAACCTCCGAGACGATATCCGCGACGACCGCGGAATCGGCTCGGCCCGGTACCGGTCGATCAAGGAGCAGCTCTCCCGCGTGGACGAGGTCCGGATAGAGCGCTACAGCGGGGTACCGCTGACCGTGACCCGGGACGCGTTCGACGCCGCTGCCTCCCCGATCTTCGACACCGCCGCTCAGTACGTGCGCGAGGTGTTCGACAACAGTGCCCGTGAACCCGAGGCGATCGTGTCGATCGGTGGCGGCGCACACATACCTCTGCTCGCCGCAACGCTCACCGAGAAGTTCCGCGTTCCGGTGATTCGACTCCCCGAACCCGACGCCGTTCTCGCCATCGGCGCAGCCACCGTTGCCGCATCTTCCGTCTGCGGCGAGTACCAACTGGTGACGGCAGCCCGGAACGCCACTGGAAAAGTGAGCCGATACGCCGGTGCGATCGCCGCAGCCGTCGTCGCAGGCGGTCTGGTTCTCGCCTACGGCGTGCAGACGATGAATCCGGCCGATGATCCCAATGTCTCGCCTGCCGGAAGCGCCGCCCAATCAGCTGCTCGATCGGACAACGGCGGACCGGTCGCGCAGGATTCGTCACTCGACGGTCGGACGACACCCGGCAGCACCCCCGGCGAGCGTCCCGGTCCGAGCGCAACCACGATCGACTCCTCGGAATTCTCGGCGACGCCGACCACGTCGGCACCTCTCACCACGACCCCGACGCTGCGTCCTGGCCCCGATCTGCCGTCGATCGAATGGCCGGTCGACTCCGCACCGGAACGCACGTCCCTGGAAGCCACCAGCGAGGAATCGACCCGACCTCGGCCTACGATCACCACCGCTCCGGCCGACCCCTCGGACACGGCCGACGCCACCGAACCGAGCCGGTCGAGCCCGGTCAGCCCCGAGCCGACGCCGGAAAACACACCCGACGCCACCGATGAGTACACCGAGGTGCCGACGGAATCGATCGTCGTGCCGACCACCGACGCGAGCGCGTCGGAATCGACGCCGGAACTGACTCCGCCACCGACCGTGTGGTCTCCCCCGGTGACGACGCCCGAGGCGTCCCCGCAGACGAGCGAGCCGCGCACCTCGGAATCATCGACGCCGAGCACACCCTCCGGCTCCACCACCCGAGGCAGTCAGCCAGGCACCTGACTGGTCGCCACCGACAGCCCCGGATCGGTCACCGCGGTGAGAGCGGACGGCTCGGCGCCGCCCGCAACGAGATGAGCGCCCAGGGCCGCGATCATGACGCCGTTATCGGTACACAATCGCGGCTTCGGAATTCTCAGAGTCAAACCCTGCTCAGCACAACGACTTTCGATCAACGATCGAATCCGCGAGTTGGCAGTGGCACCTCCACCCAGAACGATAGTATCGACATCGACATCGGTTGCCGCTCGGACCGCTTTCATCGTCAACACATCGGCGACGGACTCCTGGAACGACGCCGCGATGTCCGCAACGGGAATCGGATCACCGGCGCGTTGCCTGGCCTCGACGAACCGAGCCACGGCGGTCTTGACTCCGGAGAACGAGAAATCGTAGCGCGCATCCCGCGGTCCGGTCATACCACGCGGAAACGCAATCGCGGCCGGATCACCCTCGCGCGCAGCCGCATCCAGAGCCGGCCCGCCGGGATAACCCAATCCGAGCAATCGCGCGACTTTGTCGAACGCCTCCCCGGCGGCGTCGTCGACGGTAGTCCCGAGCTCGACGATCGGTCGTGACAAATCATCGACGTGCAGCAGATGAGTGTGCCCACCGGAGACCAACAGCGCCACGCACGACGGCATCGGACCGTGTTCGAGCGTGTCGACCGCAACGTGACCACCGAGGTGATTGACCGCATAGAACGGCACTCCCCACGCGGCGGCATACGCCTTGGCTGCGGCAACTCCGACCAACAATGCCCCGGCCAACCCGGGACCGATCGTCACCGCGACGGCATCGGGGCGCTCGATATCGGCGGCCGCCAGCGCCCGCCGCATGGTCGGCACGATGGCCTCGAGGTGTGCCCGTGATGCGACCTCCGGCACCACCCCGCCGTAGCGCGCATGCTCGTCGACGCTCGATGCGACCTCGTCGGCCAACAGCTCGCAGTGACCCGCATCGGCCCACCGAACGATTCCGACTCCCGTTTCGTCGCAGGAACTTTCGATACCCAAGACGATCATCGGGATGATCCTTCCGTGTTCTCCGGCCGACGCATGGTGAAGGCATCGGCTCCGCTCGGCTGGTAGTACTTGGCCCTGGTACCCACGATCTCGAACCCCTCGCGTCGGTACAACTCGATGGCAGGTTCGTTGTCGGTGCGGACCTCGAGAAAGACCGGGCCACCGTGTTCGTCCGACACCCGAAGCAGTTCCCCGAGCAATTGCCCCCCGATCCCTCTGCGGTGATGATTCGGATCGACGCCGATGGTGTGCACCTCGGCCTCACCGACGGCGAACGCGCCGCGGGTGGGCTGCCCGAGCAACGCAACCCCGGCGTAGCCGACCACCTCGCCGTTCTCGCGTGCCGTGACGTAATGATTGTGCGGCGCAGCCAGTTCCGCGATGAACGCATCCTCGGGCCATGGACTGTCGCCCTCGAACAGCACCGTCTCGAGATACGCACAACGCGGGGCGTCCTGCACCGTCATCGGCTCGATGGATGCTGTCACTGCCGTGCCTTCGCTGCCGCCCGCTCGTCGAGCGTCTTGGCGTCGGGGCGGCGGAGGTACAGAGGAACGAGCGGACCCGGGACTGCCCGGCCCTCGACATCAGCGGCGGCGACCGCGACCAGACCCGCCGGAGACGGTGCCTGCACGTCGCGAACAGCAAGCCCGAACGCCGCCGCATGCGGGGCGGACCCGGCGACCGCATCGACTCCGCCGTACTCCAACTCCGCCGGAGCAATGACATCGGGGCCGCCCACCCGAACGCCGGCTTCGTAACGTGCCCAATAGATTTCGCGTCGACGCGCATCGGTCACCACCAGCAGGCAGCCAGGTTCGGCGACATCTGCAGCGATGGCATCGAGGCTGCAGACGCCGTAGACCGGCGCACCGAGCGCGTCACCGAACGCCGCCGCCGTCGCCATTCCCACCCGCAACCCGGTGTACGGGCCGGGCCCGAGACCGACGACAACGGCATCGAGGTCGGCAGCAGTGATACCGGATTCGGTGAGGCACTCGAGAATGTTGGGGGTCAGAATCTCCGCATGCGACCTTGCGTCCACCCGAACCCGCATGGCCACAGTCGTCACTGCGGCATCGGAGTCGGCGGACTCGGTCAAGCGCACCACACCTGCGGTGACGGCGGGAGTCGACGTATCGACGGCAAGTACCAGCACGAGGTTTCAGGGTACCCGCCCACCGACGAGCAGAGTCACTCCCGTGGCGCATGGATCCGTTGGAATGCGGCGGTGACATCGTCGGTCGCGTCGACCATCGCCTACGTGACGACAGATTCCACTCGGCTCGCCACCACGCGTCGGATCTCGGAATCCGGGTCTCGCGTCAACCGGACCGACACGTGCCGCTCCGCGAGTTTCTCCACCAGCCCCTCGCCCCATTCGACGACGACGATCGCATCGGTGAGATCGGTGTCGAGATCGAGAGCATCGAGCTCGTCGAGGGCGGACTGTCCCGTCAGGCCGAGCCGATAAGCGTCCACGTGCACCAGTGCCACCGGCGGCAATCCACGAGGCCTCGGCCCGGGCCGATGCTCACGGGCAATGACGAAGGTGGGCGAGGTCACGCGCCCCTGCACACCGAGGCCCGCCGCGATGCCTTTGGTCATGGCGGTCTTACCGGCACCCAACGGACCGTCGAGAATCACCAGATCTCCCGCAACCAGAACGTTCGCCAGTCGCGCACCGAACTCGGCGGTCTCTGCGGCGGTGGCCAAGTCGGCTTCCACCGGCAAGGTCAGTGACTCCTCAGACAATGCCCCACCGACGTTTCTTGCCTGCGGCCTCGACCGCCCGAGCCACCAGACGCACGATCGCGGCGTTGACCTGATCCGGAAATTCGAGCTGGACCAGGTGCCCACCCTGGCGAACACGCACCATCTCCGATCGCGGCAAGGACTCGGCCAGTGCCTGCGAACTACTGAACGGAATGATCCAGTCCTCGTCGCCGCACACCACCGCCACCGGAATGTTCTCGAATTCCGCCAGCGCCTCCGATTCGTCGTGCAGCTCGAGCGTCTCGAGAAAGTTGACGATGGTGACGACGGAGGTGTCGTCGATCATCGATTGGGAGAACTCCACCAATCGAGGCGAGACCCTGGTGCCGTAGGAGGCCGCGCGCAGCACAGGTGAGATGAGCGCGCGCACCGCGCCACGCCCGAATTGCACGAGACCCGGCGACGTACGGACCGCGAGCCGGAATGCGTCGACCGCCGGGTTCTGCAAACTCCGGCCCACTCCGGACCGAGCCAGACCCGCTGCGGTCGTCGAGATCAGCACCGCCCCGATCACTCGCTGACGCAGCACATCCGCTCGTTGCCGTGCCATGGACAGTATCGACATCCCGCCCATCGAGTGTCCCACCAGGATGATGCGTCCCTCGGGTACCACCGCGCGGATCACCGCGTCGAGATCGAGACCGAGCTGGCCGATAGTGCAGCTCTCCGGGGTGGGCACACCCGAGCGTCCGTGCCCGCGCTGGTCGTAGAACACCATGCGCACCGTCCCGCCCCACTGCTGTTCGAGCCCGCGGCGCTGAAAATGCCACGAGGAGGTGCGCAGGCAGTAGCCGTGCACGAAGACGACGGTCAGATCTGCATCCGACGGGCCGACCTCGCGAATCGCCAGTGGTACACCGTCGTCCGCGGTGACGATGCTGCCGCGGTCGGCATCCATGAGGTCGAGATTCTCGGTTGCCAGTGGATCCTTGTTGGACCGAAACACCGTCTCGCGCACTACGATTGAAAGACTCTCCAGAAATCCGAGCATGATCTAATGTGTCGCCTCCCCTGAGCGCGCGTCGACGAACCGTCGTCGAACACGTCCACGAATGCCGGTGACGACTTCGTAGCTGATCGTGTCGAGCGCGTCTGCCCAATCCTGAGCGTTCGCCTCGCCCCTGTCCCCTGTGCCGAACAATAACGCCTCGTCGCCGAGCGCGACACCCGAGCCGTCACCGCCGAGGTCGACGACGAACTGGTCCATACATACTCGTCCCACCGAGGGATAGCGCCGACCTGCGATCGTCACCTCGAACCGACCACTGAGTCTCCGGACGACACCGTCGGCATATCCGAGCGCGACGAGGGCGACCACGGTGTCGGTCGGCGCGGTCCAGGTATAGCCGTACGACACCGATTCACCTTCGCTCACCGTCTTGATGTTCACAACCTGCGCCGACAGGGTCATCACCGGCCGCAAGCCGAACATTCCCAACGACGGCACGGGCGACAAACCGTACAGAGCGATACCCGGACGGACCATGTCGAAACCGAGATCGGGCCGGGTCAGGGTGGCTGCCGAGTTTGACAGGTGCACAGCCGCCGGAGGCGTTCCGCGCCTGGTGGCGCGAGCGACCGCATCGCGGAGACGCTCGGCCTGAGCATCGTTGGCCGGGTGATCGGGTTCATCGGCGCAGGCCAAGTGCGAGAACATTCCGGTCAACCGCACACTGCCCGACGCGACGGCCGCTGCCGTCGTATCGAGCACGGCATCGAGATCTGCCTCCGCGACCCCGTTGCGGTTCAGACCTGTATCGATCTTGAGCGAGACGTCGGCGGTATCCCCGACACGCTCCGCTGCATCCACCACTGCGTCGAGTTGCCGCGAAGTGGATACGCCGATTCCCACCCGCTCGGTGATGGCAGCAGCGAAATCCGAATCCACACGGTGCAACCACGTCAGCACCGGCACGTCGATCCCCGCTGCGCGCAGTTCGAGGGCCTCGCCGATGGTTGTGACGCCGAGTTCCTGCGCGCCCGCCGCGACCGCAGCACGCGCCACCTCGACGCCGCCGTGGTTGTATCCGTCGGCCTTCACGACCGCCATCACGGAGGCATGTCCGGCGAACTGCTGCAATACGCGAACGTTGTGGGCCACCGCATCGAGACCGATCGACGCCACCGCGCCCGAATCGGTTCTCGCAATGCCGCAGCCGGTAGTCACAACGTTCGATAGTGCCACCCGAGCCACGCGTACGACGGACCAGGGTGGCACGACACATGACACACTCGGTCTCTCGAGCGACGCAGAAACTATCCGGACCCCACTGTGAGTGAGCGCACGATGCGAATCGCCTCCGGGATGGCCGCGCACAAACGACTCGCCGACACCGGTGCCGCGAGTTCTCCCCCTGACCCCTGCGCAGCGCGCGCTGCGGCCAATGCGTGAACTCGCGCCCCACAGGCCGCCGCCGTCGACGGTGTCATTCCCGATGCCAGCAAGGATCCGACAATGCCCGACAGCACATCACCGGACCCTGCCGTCGATGCGGCCGATCCACCCGCGTCGCTCACCACGGTGGTGCCGTCCGGATCGGCGATGATCGTTGCGCGCCCCTTGAGCAGCACGGTCACACCCCACCGGGAGGCGAGATCCCGCACAGCACCCACGCGGTCGGGACCGGGGTCCGCTCCGGTCAGACGGGCGAATTCTCCGGCGTGCGGGGTCAGCAGAGTCGGTGCAGTGCGCCCGGCGACCCAACTTTCGTTGCGAGCGAGAATCGTCAGCGCGTCCGCATCGACGACCACCGGTAGATCTGTCTCCAACACGGTCCGCACGATCTCTGCCGAATCCTCGCCGGTTCCGAAGCCAGGACCGACCGCCCACGCCTGCACTCTCCCGGCCGCCTCGAGATCCGGGGCGACGACGACCTCAGGATGGTGCGAGACAACGTCGTTACCTGCACTGCCCACGTAACGGACCATGCCGGAGGTCGCCGAGACAGCGGCTCCGACACACAGCAGCGCCGCACCGGCGAACTCCGCACTGCCCGCGAGGACACCTACGACACCCTGCGAGTACTTGTCGTCCGAGGCAGTAGGAACAGGCCAGATTCGCCCGACCTCGGCCGGCTCGAACGATGTCATCGCCGGAGCCGGGAGCTCCAGTCCGATATCGACCAGATCGATGCGGCCACAACGAGGCACGGCGAGGACATGCACCGGTTTGCGGGCACCGAACGTCACCGTCACATCGGCCGTCACGGCAGGCCCCGGTGCCGCACCGGTCTCGGGATCGACTCCGCTGGGTACATCGACAGCCACGATCGGTGCGGTGACCTGCCCGAGAACCGCAGCGGCGTCGGGTCGCAGCGGGCCCTTTCCCGAAATTCCCACGATGGCGTCGATGACGATATCGGCCGGTCCGCACCTGCTCACCACTCGTCCGCCCGACGCGCGTAACGCCTCCAGCCCCGCGGCATGTGCCCTCGCCGGGTCGAGTAGCAGCGCAGACACCGCCACGCCACGCCGACGCAGAAACGCCCCGGCCCACAGACCGTCGCCGCCGTTGTCGCCCGTGCCCACCAGAATCGTCACTCGTCGACCGGCGACGCCGCCCGTGCGCTCGGCCAGCTCGCGGGCCACGATCGTCGCCACACCGTACGCAGCGCGGCGCATCAGCACACCGTTCGGCAACGACTTCAGCAGCGGCGCTTCCGCGTTCCGAATCTGCTCGGGTGTGTAGTAGCCACGCATGTTCACGTCCTCTCGTTGCAACACCGCTGCACCCTTACGTCCCGAGACGACCGGGTGCCGCCGCCGGCAGGTCGACTACTACTCGACGGTGACGGACTTGGCCAGATTTCTCGGCTTGTCCACGTCGTAGCCACGCGCCTGCGCGACCTCGGCGGCGAACACCTGCAACGGGATCGTCGACAACAGCGGCTGCAACAACGTGGATGCGGCCGGAATCTCGATCAGATTGTCCGCGAAAGGCCGGACGGCCTCGTCGCCTTCCTCGGCAATGACGACCGTCCACGCACCACGGGCCTGAATCTCGCGAATGTTGCTCAGCATCTTCGAATGCAACACCGCGCGACCCTTCGGTGACGGCATCACGATGATCACCGGCACACCGTCCTCGATGAGCGCGATGGGTCCGTGCTTGAGCTCGCCCGCCGCAAAGCCCTCCGCGTGCATGTACGCGAGTTCCTTGAGCTTGAGCGCGCCTTCGAGCGCAACCGGGTACCCCACGTGGCGGCCGAGGAACAGAATTGTCGTGGCCGTCGACAATTCACGCGCGAGCGCTCGCACCGGTTCCACCGTTTCGAGAACCCGCTGCACCAACTCGGGCATGGCTTCGAGTTCGGCGAACTCGCGGGCGACCTCGTCGGGGTACTTGGTGCCGCGTGCCTGGGCCAACGCCAGACCGACCAGATAATTGGCCGTCACCTGAGCGAGAAATGCCTTGGTGGAGGCCACGCCGATCTCCGGACCCGCCCGGGTGTACAGAACAGCGTCGGCCTCGCGAGGAATCTGCGAGCCGTTGGTGTTGCAGACCGCGAGAACGCGCGCCTTCTGATCCTTGGCATGCCGCACAGCTTCGAGCGTGTCCGCGGTTTCGCCGGACTGTGAGATGGCGACCACCAGGGTCGATCGATCCAGGACCGGATCGCGGTAGCGGAATTCGCTGGCCAGTTCGACCTCGACCGGGAGCCTGGTCCAGTGCTCGATGGCGTACTTGGCGAGCAGACCCGAGTGGTACGCACTGCCGCAGGCCACGACGAACACCTTGTCCACGTCGCGCAGTTCCTGATCGGACAGGCGCTGCTCGTCGAGCACGATTCGACCGTTGGCGAAATGCCCGAGCAGCGTATCCGCCACTGCGGCAGGCTGCTCCTGGATCTCCTTGAGCATGAAGTAGTCGTGGCCGCCCTTCTCGGCAGCTGCCAAATCCCAGTCGATGCGGAACGGACGCCCCTGTACTTCGTTTCCTTCGAAGTCACTGATGTCGTATCCGTCGGCGGTGATGACGACGACCTGATCCTGGCCGAGTTCGACGGCATCGCGGGTGTGCTCGATGAACGCAGCGACATCGGATCCGAGGAACATCTCGCCGTCGCCGACACCGAGCACCAGCGGCGTGGAGCGGCGCGCCGCGACGATCGTGTCCGCATGATCGGAATGGGTGAACACCAGGGTGAATGCACCTTCGAGTCGCCGCAGTACTGCTTTCGCGCTGGCAACGAAGTCGCCTGCGGTCGGGCCGTCTGCGTAGGCACGAGCGACCAGGTGCACCGCGACCTCGGTGTCGGTATCGGAGAGGAACTCCACCCCTACCGCTTCGAGCTCGGCGCGCAGCGGAGCAAAGTTCTCGATGATGCCGTTGTGCACCACTGCGACCGTGCCCGACGCATCACGATGTGGATGGGCATTGCGGTCGGTCGGCCGTCCGTGAGTCGCCCACCGAGTGTGGCCCATCCCGGTGGTGCCCACGAACTTGTCGGTGCCGACGTCGTCGAGCTCGGCTTCCAAATTCGCCAGCCGACCCGCCTTACGCTCGATCGCGCTTGCGCCCGCACCATCGAGTATCGCGATCCCCGCCGAGTCGTAGCCCCGATATTCCATACGCCGAAGCGCTTCGACCACCACACCCAGAGCTGGGCGGTGGCCGACGTAACCCACGATTCCGCACATGGTGATTGAGGGTACTCGGCACGACCCGCACGACCCATTCGCTCAGGTGAACGTGTCCGGTGTCCCCCTCACGAGCCAAGGTTCGGTACCGTCATCTCTCGTGGCGAAACCCAAGAAGCTGGCATCTGCTCTCTCCAAGCGCGGCCCGCACAAGGTACTCCGAGGCAACCTGGCCTTGGCCGGGCAACCCGGCGTCGTCTACACCCCGGCCGAGGGCTTCGGCCTGCCCGGCGTGGCCTTCGCACACGGCTGGATGCTCCGACCTGGCCATTACACCGACACCTTGAAGCACTTGGCGTCCTGGGGCATCGTCGTTGCAGCACCTGATTCCGAGCGCGGGCTCGTTCCCTCGCACCGGGGCCTCGCCACCGACCTGGGCACTGTGCTCGACATCATGACCGGAGTGCGGCTCGGGCCGGGCAACATCAGCGTGCATCCGGAGAAACTCGCCACAGCCGGTCACGCGATGGGTGCCGGAGCCGCTGTCCTCGCCGCCTCGACCCGGTCCGACATCAAAGCCGTCGCAGCACTGTTCCCGGCACCGACTGCCCCCTCGTCCGAGCACGCCGCAGCCGGTCTGACCGTGCCCGGGCTCGTCGTCGGCGACAACTCGAACGCGGATTCGCTCACCGACAACTCGCTCGCACTTGCCCAGGCCTGGCCCGGAAACCCCGTCCTGCGACGGGTAGACGGCTCGTCAGCGGATGGATTCGTCGAGGGTCGGCGGATTCTCGGTGCCCTCGGCATCAACAAACCCGATCGCAAGACGCAGCAGCGCACCCGAGCCGTACTGACCGCGTTCCTGTTGTTCCACCTGACCGGTGACTCCGACTACGAGGAGCTGGCCGGATCGACCGGCGAGATCGACGGCACCAGGGCTGTCGATCCACACTCGCCGCTCGACGCGCAGCCCAAGCCGAAGGCCTCTGCGTCGATCAAGGCTCTGCTCGGACGCGGCTGAACGCCGGCCTTCAGACCAACCACGATCGGGGCCGCTGTTCGGGTTCGGTCTCGACATGCGATGACGGCTCTCGACGATCCAGATGAGCGGGCCGCAGTACCGAACCGCGATGGGGATCGATGTCGTGATCGGGACTGATCGCGATGTCCGAGTCGAGGTGGTCTCGAACAGCGGTCGGAGTTCGGGCCCGACGAATCACCTCGGCTGCATCCGCCAGCCCCCGTCGATGTTCGTCGCGTATCCGATGCAGCTCTCGCCGCCACCAGCCGTCCGAGCTCACAGTGTCCCCGCCTCGCTCAGGCCGGCACCGGTGCCCGGCCCTGGCTGCGGTCCATCGAGGTGGGGCTGATCGTCGGATGCAGGGCGATCCGCCGATACCGAATGTGCAGCGGCGAGCGGTGCGTCCACGGCAGGTGCGCCCGCCGAGTCCTCACCGATGGGCGGGGCATCCCCGCCCGGCTCGGACCGGCACTGCTCCTGCGCGTCCTCCCCCGGATCGGACGAGACATCGCCGAGACCCGATTCCGTCGGCGCTGGTTCGGCCGGCACTGGTTCCGTCGGCGCTGGTTCCGGCACCATGTGGTCCCGAGATATCGGGTCCGGGGCCATCGGTTGCGGCGCTACCGGGCCCGGCGCTACCGGGTCCGGGGTCATCGGGTCGGTAGTTTCGGGGGCCGGTACTGGTTCGGCCGCCGCAGCCTGCTGTGAGTTCGCGTCACTGCCGGGAACCTCGACGACCTCGGGCAGTCCCAACGGACCGATTCGTAGCTCGAACGAGCGAATCCCGAGCCCCGGGGTGTCGAGTTCCAGCGAGACCGCACCATCGTGCTCGAGCGCGATACGTGCCCGATGGCCATCGAGCTCCGCCTCGAGATGGCCGCGCTCATCCGCGTCGACAGCTACAGGCCGCGACGGCGATCCAGCACCGGAGATGCCGTCCGGCATCGACGCCCCGCCGTCCGTCTCCCGAGGACCTGGTGCCGATGGACCCTCGGTACGGGCTCGGTCTGCACTGCCACTGGGCTCGCGGTCGGCACTGTTGTCCTGGTCGGCACTGTTGTCAGGGCCGCCGGTATCCAAGGCGTCCTCGACCCGCCCGACGATCTCGGTCACCACCCGATCCACCAGCCCGTCCAGTGCATGGCCGAGCACGGCACCGGGCGCCGTCCCGTCGAACAGTGCGCCGGGTTCCGCGCCGCCACCGCCGACTGTGGCGACTGTGGCGGGGTCGTTCGCCGACCCTGTCGTCGTCGGCCCCGCTGGTTCCGGTGCCGCAGATCCCGCAGGTATTGCCGGGGGCGACGCAGGCCCGTCGAACACCGGCCATGGATCGGCTGGTGCCGCCGCACCGGGGGTGATCGTCCATCCTCGGTCGTCCAGCTCGGCGAACGAGGGCTCGTGCACGCTGTCCAGCGCCTTCACGACCAACGCCAGACAGTCGCGCACGGCGGTATCGGTGCAGCTGCAGGCATGCATGACGGCGTCGCATGTGCCCTTCATCCGTGGCACGAACTCGGTGTCGATCCAGCTCCGACAACGCGCCGCCACCTCGGCCGCGAACTCGTCGGAGAGATCGGGGCTGCCCGCTCGCTCGGCGAGGTCGGGAAATACCGAACCCAATCGGGGGAACACCGTCTCCCGATCGACCGGAAGGCATTCGATTCCGGACGCCAGCAAAATCGCGTCGATCTGATCGGTGTTTTTACCATCGACGGTCTCGATATCCAGACCTCCGACCAGTTCCGCCTTGTCGGTGACAGCCTCGCGCAGAACGTCGACGGCGGCGCACATCGTTTGATGGGAATCCTCGATCGCAAGGAGAAAGTCCGCCGCGGTCTGCTGCTCCGCTGCGAGGTAGCTCTGCACGGCATCGCCTGCGTCGCCGTGCCATCGCAACCTCAGAACTCGGCGCAATTGAATGTGTTCTTCGAGTTGTTCGGCGAGTACTGCAGACATCGCCTCGACCGCGTCTGCATCGGCATCGAGCGCCGCCAGGTTCAGGCCCCGCTGCTCGTCGTATCTCGCACACACCTGCTCGTACTCCGGGCAACCGCCCCTACCGGGCACTCGACCGACCAGAGGCAGGAAGCGCTCGAAATGCAGCAGACCGATCGCGTGCGCGTCGAGAATGTCCTCGACCGACGAGCCCGGCGTCAACGAGTCGCGCGGAGGCGTCATCGAGGAAACTCGATCGCACGGACGGTGGCCTCGTCCTGGCTTTCGTACTCGTTCATCGACGCGGTGAGGGCGTCGGAAATGTCGTCGACCGAGGATTTCCACGCCCCGACTGCGCGGCCGAGCCCCAGGTGAGCGCGGGTGTAGGCGGCTCCGAGATCACCGTAGTTCCGCCCGGCCCCCGCCGCACCGAAGCCTGGATCGGCCACGCTGTCTGCAGCGCCGCCGAGGACATCGGCCGATGCCGCCAGGGCATCCGCAACTCCTCTGACGCGGACCACGTCCACCACGAATCCATCGCTCATACGTCCCGCCCCCTTCACGTGCCCCTTTCCGACTATGACGTGCGCCGACGCACATCGGTTCCGCACGGAGCGGTAACGTCCCGATGTGAAATGTCAGTAACAGGTACCTGAAGTAGCTTCACCAGCTGCTCAACGACCGAGGAGTCCCATGCACATCGGAACGATGCTGAATTACAGCGGTGGTTTCAACGAGACCGTTGCCGAGGTCGCCGAGCTCGAGAAGGCAGGTCTCGACATCATCTTCGTGCCCGAGGCCTACTCGTTCGACGCGGTCAGCCAACTGGGATTCCTCGCAGCCAAGACGAGCACCATCAAGATCGCGTCGGGCATCTTCCAGATCTACACCAGGACACCGTCATTGACCGCCATGACCGCGGCGGGGCTCGACTACGTCTCGGAGGGTCGATTCGTCCTCGGGCTCGGGGCCTCGGGACCGCAGGTGGTCGAAGGCTTCCACGGGGTCAAGTACGACGCACCCATCGCGAGAACCCGTGAGGTCATCGAGATCTGCAGGCAGGTCTGGCGACGCGAAAAGGTGCAACATCAGGGCAAGTACTACCAGATTCCGCTGCCCGCCGACCGAGGCACCGGGCTCGGCAAGCCCCTCAAGCTGATCAATCATCCCGTGCGCGACCGCATTCCGGTTGTGATTGCTGCTCTGGGCCCCAAGAACGTCGAGCTCACCGCCGAGATCGCCGAAGGCTGGCAGCCCATCTTCTACTTCCCCGAGAAAGCTGCCGACGTGTGGGGCGATTCCCTCGAGGCAGGCAAGGCCAAGCGTGATCCTTCACTGGGCGAACTCGAGGTGTTTGCAAGCCCCACGCTGGCCATCGGCGAGGATGCGGAGAAGTACCTTCCCTGGGTCAAGCCGCATCTGGCGCTCTACATCGGCGGCATGGGAGCCAAGGGGAAGAACTTCTACAATTCGCTGGCTCAGCGGTACGGCTACGAGGCCGAGGCCGCGAAGATCCAGGACCTCTACCTTGCCGGCAAGAAGGAAGAAGCTGCAGCCGCCGTCCCCGACGAGCTCGCCCGCTCGGTCAATCTCATCGGGCCGGAAAGCTACGTCAAGGAGCGGGTCGCCGCGTTCGCCGAAGCGGGAGTCACCACGCTCAATGTCGCGCCGCTGGCCGAGAACACCGCGGGCCGCGTCGCGCAGTTGACTGCACTGCGCGAACTCACCGACTGAAAGATCAGACCGACGCGACCCGGCCCGCCAGCTCCTCGGCGAGCCGGGTCGCCAGGTCGAGTTCGGACGCTTCGACCATCACTCGCACCAACTGTTCGGTACCGCTGGGACGCAACAGGACTCGACCCGTCTCCCCGAGCTCACGCTCGGCCACGGCCACCGCGTCGGAGACGGACGGGGCCGATGCCACGGCTGCCTTGTCCGATACGCGCACGTTGATCAGCACCTGCGGCAAAGTCCGCATCACCGACGCGAGATCGGCGAGAGTACTTCCGGTCTGCGCAATCCGTTCCATCAGCCGCAGCGCGGTCGCGATTCCGTCGCCCGTAGTTCCGACCGCGGGAAGCACGAGGTGCCCGCTCTGCTCGCCGCCGAGCGCGAATCCCCCGCGACGCAGTTCCTCGAGCACATAGCGGTCCCCGACGGCGGTGGTGCGCAGCGTGATTCGAGCCTCACGCATCGCGATGTGGAGCCCGAGATTGCTCATGACCGTGGCGACCAACGTGTTGTCGGTCAACTGACCCGCATCGCGCATCGCGATGGCCAGCACCGCCATGATCGCGTCCCCGTCCACCACTGCACCCGATGCGTCGACGGCGAGGCATCGATCGGCATCTCCGTCGTGCGCGATGCCGAGGTCGGCTCCGTGCTCCACGACGGCCTTCTGCAACCCCTCGAGGTGCGTCGAACCGCACCCGTCGTTGATGTTGATGCCATCGGGCTCGGCATTGATCGCTACGACCGTGGCACCGGCCCGTCGATAGATCTCCGGTCCGACGACGGAGGCGGCACCGTGCGAGCAGTCCACCACGACGCGCAGGCCGTCGAGTCGATGGGAGACCGAGGCCACGAGATGCTCGGTGTAGCGGCCTCCCGCGTCCTGCGCGAGTTCGATACGGCCGATCGAGGCACCGGTGACGTCGAGCGGGAGCCCGTCTCCGCGGGAGGGGCCAGTCGAATCGAGGGCCGCCTCTATTCGGTCTTCCACGTCGTCGTCGAGTTTGTGGCCACCTGCGGCAAAGATCTTGATCCCGTTGTCGGGCATCGCGTTGTGGGATGCAGAGATCATCACACCGAGTGCCGCACCGTATTCGGCCGTCAGGTATGCGACCGCGGGCGTGGGCAGCACACCGACGTCGATCACGTCGACACCCGAGGCAGTGAGACCGGCCGATACCGCGGCACCGAGCATCGCACCACTGATGCGCGGATCTCGGCCGACCACTGCCACGCACCTGCCTGCGTCGGTGTTCGGTGCCAATACGCTGGCTGCGGCTCGCGCGATCTTCATCGCCAGTTCTGCGGTCAGAACCCCGCCTGCGAGTCCCCGAACCCCGTCGGTACCGAACAATCGCGCCATGAACCAAGAACTCCTTCGAGCGGAGAGAAAGTCGTGAGAAACGCCTCGAGGGCAGGCGTCCGATACTGCTGGATGCCTGCCCTCGAGGATGAAACGGGTAAGACGCGTCAGCGCTTGGAGTACTGCGACGCCTTACGGGCCTTCTTCAGGCCGTACTTCTTGCGCTCGACTGCACGAGCGTCACGCGTGAGGTAGCCGGCAGCCTTGAGTGCCGGGCGATCATCGGGCGTGACCTCGATGAGGGCTCGCGAGATGGCCAGACGCAACGCGCCTGCCTGTCCCGACGGTCCGCCACCATGCAGCAGTGCGGTGATCTCGAAGGACTCTGCGCGGTCGACGAGCACCAGCGGAGCCTTGATGAGCTGCTGGTGCACCTTGTTGGGGAAGTAGTCCTCCAGGGTGCGACCGTTGAGCTTGAAGCCACCGCCACCCGAGGACAGCCGGACGCGAGCGACAGCTTCCTTACGACGACCGACGGTCTGGATCGGGCGATCGAACACGATCGGAGCCGGAGCCGCGGCAGCAGCCTCGATGTCCGAGGTCACCTCGGGCTCTTCGACTGCCACGAACTCGTCGGCGGCGATCTCTTCGATGTTCTCCTGCGACGTCACGTCATTTCCCTCCGGCGCCGTCACTGGGACACCTGCTTGATCTCGAACGGTACGGGCTGCTGAGCGGCGTGCGGGTGGTTCGGACCCGCGTAGACCTTCAGCTTGCTCGCGATGGCATTACCGAGCTTGTTCTTGGGGATCATGCCGACGACGGCCTTCTCCACGAGACGATCGGGGTTGTTCTCGAGCACCTGGCGAGTCGAGCGCGACTTCAGACCGCCCGGATGGCCGGAGTGGTGGTGATGGAACTTGCCGTCGAGCTTGTTGCCACTGATGGCAACCTTCTCGGCATTGATGATGACGACGAAGTCGCCACCGTCGACGTTGGGTGCGTAGGTGGGCTTGTGCTTGCCACGGAGCAGAGTCGCAGCCTGGACGGCGAGGCGTCCGAGCACGACGTCCGTGGCGTCGATCACATGCCACGTCCGGGTGGTGTCCCCGGCCTTCGGGGCGTAAGTAGACACAGAAAATTCCTGTCTTCATGATGTCGCTGCTGGCCAAGACGAGTGAGTGCCCTCGGCGGCCAGTTGAGACCCGAGGACAAGAGCTCGATACGCATCGACAATGCGCGGCGAGCCCATACACGCCAACGGGAGACGATACCGGGAGTGCTCGCCCAGGTCAAAACGCCTCAGCGCAGTCGGACGCACAGCACGCACCGCCGAGCGGCGGGAAGCGCTTCGAGCCGCATCAGCGGAATCTCGCGGCCACACCGCTCGCAGGAACCGTACGTGCCGGCGGCGAGCCGCGCTCGGGCCGCGTCGATCTCGCGGAGCTCGGACTCGGTGTCGTCGATCAGAGCGGCGATCTTCGCGCGCTCGAAAGCGATCGTCGACCCCTCCGGGTCGTGCTCGTCATCGTCGGTGGTCCAGCGCGATCCTTCGATCACCGACGCCAGTTCCTCCCGAAGGGACTCGAGCCGGTGTTCGGAACGCGACCGTTCCCCCTCGAGGACGGTTCCGAAATCCATCATCACACCAGTAGACACCGAACAGCTGTCGGATCGAGTGAAACTGCCTGTGCCCCGACCGATTCCTCGGCCGGGGCACAGGCAGTTTCAGAACGTCGAGAGAGAAAAGTCAGCGCGCCATCCGCGCTTTGTTGGCCATTTCGACGCCGTGCATGGTCTCGCCACCGGTGCGGGCGGCCGCCACGAGGCTCGACAGGATGAGGTTGAGCTCGTCGGATGCAGAATTCCACTGGCGCTGCAGCTCGAAGTACGACGTCATCGCGTCGCCCTCCCACGACTGATAGAGCCGCTTAGCGGTGCTGTCCACGTCTGCCAGCAGGTCCTTGGTCACGTTCGCCTGCTTGTTCATCGCCTCGGTCAACGCCGCGATCTGCGCGAAGTCGTATTTCATGTCGGTTCGGTCTCCTAGGTCGGGCTTGGTCGGGTGGTACGTGTGGTCACCGGATACGAGGGTCTATTTGAAGCTGGACAGTCCCGAGTTCAGGGATCCGGCTACCTGGTTGACGGCCGCGACATTGTCGTCGTCGGCGTCCGAGTAGCCGTGGCCGTTGGTCTTGATATCCGCCGAGATCTGCTCCAACGCACTGCGCATCTTCTGCGCACTGGTATCCCATTGCGCCATGACATCCTGAAACGACTTGCCCGCCTTACCGACCCAGGCCTGGGCGGTCTGCTCGACGATGGAGCGAACCGCCGAATTGGAGGCGTTGATCGACACGCTCAGGCCCTCGATCGTGGCACCGGCAGCCATCAGCTCCTGTGGTGTGACTGTGACGCCGTTCGACGAACCCGTAGATTCCGGTCCCCCTGGATATCCCACTTCGACTCCTTGTTTCGTTGTTCGATTCCGTGCACCCGCGGTACACGTGATGCTCGACCGAGTAGCCGTGTTCGGCCCTCTCACTCCCCTACATCTCCTTGGACGCAGCGACCCCTCGGTTCGGTTCCGACCGGGCCGGAAATACTCCGACTCGGCTGCTCATGACGAGGGGACGATCTCGAGCGTCTGGGTGGCCTGTCCGCATTCGGTGTCGATCACGGCCGAATCGTCCCCCTCGAACTGGCAACCGATACTGACCTGAAGATCGGACTCGACGAAGACCCGCCAGAGCACTGTCGAGTCGTCGGCGGGCGACTCCAGATAGGCGATCCCGATGCGAGAACCGAAGTCCTTGGTGAGTTCGAGGGATCCGATTGTCGAGTCCGGGCCACGGGCATCGACAGCCACTCGGAGGTCGGCGGCCACCTGAGCCTGCGTCGAACCCGGGTTCAGGTCTGCCACCGTGACCACGATGCGCCGTTCGGGCGGGGTCGGCGGAATCAACACCATGCGGGCCGGGTCGTCGAGCCTCGTCCAGCCGGCCGGAAGACGCACCGAGGCCCGCCCCGATACGAACGTCACCGATTCGGCCGGCCCGGATGCCTCGGGCGAGGCTGTCGGAAGCGCCGGCGGCTCGGCCGCGGACGACGACGGTGCGTCTGCAACCTCGGTCGTCGACGACGGTTGCACTGCTGCAGCACCGATGGTCTCGGCACCTGCGGATGCGAAATACAGGGCCGCACAAGCCGATGCGATGACCACCGCCGTGACGGCCGCAACCGCAGGCCCCACCGTGCGCCGGTTCGATCGACGGTTCGTAGACGATGATGTGACGTCGTCGAGCCACGCAGCTGATCGCGTCGTCGCGGCTCGAACCGGCGGCACCGAGTGGATCTCGGCACCGGCTCGCCGATACAGCGACCGGGCAATATCGAGTCCGGTCAGCCAGTGCGTGCTGCGATCGGCAATGGGCTCTGGGCGGCCGCGCGACGGTGCCACCACGAACACCTCGTCGGGACAGGGGTCCACCGACGACCGAACGTACTCGTCGACCGCTCGCCGCCACTCGTCATCGATACCGAAGGCGAGAACGGCACCGGTGTCCCCGCCGCAGTCCCCCGTCTCATCGATGACCAGCACGGACGTGTCCAAGGGCCCCACTTCGACGACCATCGCCGCGGACGGGGCCCGTTCACCCCATGACGCCACCGCGGCCTCGGCCGTCTCCACCAGCACCACCTCGCTCGCCGTGCCTGCGAAGACGGCACGTATCGAACTCGACCGCTGCTCACCCCAGATCGACGGATACGCGATCTCCAACACGTCGAGTCGATCGGACACCCCGGCACCCTGCAGCGCCGAGGACACGATTCCGAGCAGCACATCCGCGCTGTCCCATACCGAGGTACCCACCGCCATCGCCGGATCGTCGATACACAGCAGAGGAGATATCTCCCCTCCCGCATCGGCGGACCCGAAGACCAGATCTCCGCCCTCGGCCGAAGCGAACGCCGAGCCGACGCTCTCCCTCGGTCCCTCGAGCAGACCGCTTGTAGCGACGACGGAGATCTCGGTGTATCCCAGATGCACTGCGGCATAACGCCACGACGTACTCAACTCGAATGCCCCAGCTGAACGAGGACCTGCCCGGAGCGGTCGACGAACACACCGCGTCCGGGCGGCATGGCACTCGGCCGCACCGTCCCCAGCAGATTCCCTTCGTCGCGGCTCCCGCTCATCACCAACCCCGGCGTCACGAGATCGCGCAAGCGCCCGATCACCGGGTCGAACAGCGCCCGGCCAGCACCGCCCGAGCGTCGGGCCACGATGAGGTGAAGCCCGATGTCTCGGGCATGCGGAAGATGTTCTACCAACGGTGCCAACGGGTTTCCCGACGATGTGGCCACCAGATCGTAATCGTCGACGATGACGAATACCTCGGGACCGTCCCACCAGGACCGCTCACGAAGCTGTTGTTGCGTCACATCCGAACCGGGCATGCGGTCGCTCATGCGACCGGCCAGGTCGACGATCATGGCGGTCAGCGCAGGCTGGGAGGCTGCGTATCCCGCAAGATGGCCGGAATCGATTGTCCCGAGCAGGGTTCGGCGATAGTCCGCGATGATGATCTTGACCCGATCGGCGGAATTCGCGGCGACGAGCGACCGGCACATTCCCCGCAGTAGCGAGGTCTTCCCACATTCACTGTCGCCGAACACCACGAAATGTGGATTCTCCGAGAAATCCACCAGTACCGGTGCCAGCTCGGCTTCGTCGATGCCGATCGGAATCCCGAGTTCGGGAATCGACCCACGCGATCGGGGCCACGTATCACCGAGCCGCCCGAGAATGTCGGATCGATCGAGCAATTCCGGCAACATCCGAACCGGAGGTGCAGACAGTCCTGGCGACGCCGCCGCGGCAGCCGCAACCGCATCGCCCACCGCGGACGACAGGTCCTCGACCGAGTTCAGCTCGTCCACCCGCGGTAGCGCGATCAACAGGTGCAAGCCGTCCCTGGTCATCCCTCGCCCCGGTCGTCCCTCCGGGACGCTCGCCGCCTTGGCTCGCCCCATATCCGAATCGGAGGGATCCCCGAGCCTAAGTTCCAACCGGGTACCGATCAGGTCCTTGGTCGCGGGCCTGACTTCGGCCCAGCGCGATGCAGTGAGGATCAAATGCAGTCCGAAAGCGAGTCCTTGCGTGGTCAACGTTGCGATCTGCTGTTCGAGGCTCTCGAAATCCGATCGGATGGACGGCCATCCGTCGATCACCAGGAAGACATCGCCGAATCGATCGTCGGGATCGACCGGTTGCCCGGCACGTCGACGTCGAAACTCTGCCATCGAGTCGATCCCGCGCTCACGAAACGTCTTCTCCCGCTGCCGAACGACAGCGGCGACCTCGGCCACCGTCCGCCGAACTCGGTCGACGTCGAGCCTGTTGGCCACCGAGCCCACGTGCGGTAGATCTGCCAGACCGGCCAGCGTTCCGCCGCCGAAATCCAGGCAGTAGAACTGGATCTGCGCAGGCGTATGAGTCAGCGCCAATGCCAGGATCAACGATCGAAGAGCCGTCGACTTCCCCGATTGCGGAGCTCCGACGATGGCGACGTGCCCGGCGGCACCGGACAGATCGACAGTCAACAGATCGCGGCGCTGATCGAACGGTCGGTCCACGATGCCGATCGAGGCACGCAGTCTGCTGAGCGGATCGATGCGCTGGGGCACGACAGATCCCGGTAACAACTGGGCCAACGTGGGAGCGGCGTCCAACGGGGGCAGCCACACCTCGTGAGCCGGCGTCCCGCGACCACGGATTCGTCCGACGACGACATCGAGAACCGAGACACCCGTGCCATCGGGGTCCACCGAACGCGGTTCCTCCACGGGTACCTCGGCCGGATCGACGCGAGGGAGGTCGAGCGGGTCGAGCGGTACCGCGTAGGCCGTGAAGGGCTTCGGGCGGATGTCGACTCCCAGCGCGGTTCTCGCTCCGGTGGTCACCCGCGGAGGCTCGTAAGGACCGGACACGTAGGCCGCAGCAAACCTGACGATTTCAGCGGAATCGCATTTGAGGTAGCCAGCGCCGGGCTGAGCAGGCAGGTGATAGGCATCCGGAACGCCGAGAACCGAACGAGACTCGTTCGCGGAGAATGTCTTCAGGCCGATTCGGTAGGACAGGTGACTGTCCAGCCCACGCAGCTTGCCCTCTTCGAGGCGCTGACTGGCCAGCAGTAGATGCATGTGCAGAGAACGTCCGAGCCGACCGATCGCGACGAACAGCTCGGCGAATTCCGGCTGCTGACTGAGCAGTTCCGAGAACTCGTCGACTACCACGAACAGGGCAGGCATCGGCACCAGATCTGCTCCCGCGGCGCGTGCCCGCTCGTAGTCGGAGACGTTGGCGAAGTTTCCGGCCGAGCGCAGCAGCTCCTGGCGACGGTTCATCTCCCCGGCCAAGGCGTCGCGCATCCGATCGACCAAGGCCAAGTCCTCGGACAGGTTGGTGATCACCGCGGCGACATGTGGTGCGGACTCGAGGCCCGCGAACGTGGCACCGCCTTTGAAATCGACGAGCACCAGGTTCAGCTGTTCCGGTGCATGCGTCGACACCAATCCAAGAACGAGCGTGCGGAGAAACTCGGATTTTCCCGAACCTGTTGCGCCGATGCACAACCCGTGTGGCCCCATGCCGTTCTCGGCGGATTCCTTCAGGTCGATTTCCACCGCACTGCCATCGGGCGCGACGCCGATCGGTACCCGCAGCCTGTCGCGTCCGCGACGCATCGTCCAGGCGCGGTCGGTGTCGAGGGTACCGACATCGGCGATCCCGACCAGACTGTTCCATCCAGAGACTCGGACCCCGTCGTCGTCGACGACCTCGACTGCCGACGAGGCCGCCGGAGCACGAAACGGCGACAGGCGCCTGGCAACGGCGTCCGCCTGGGTGGTACTCATCGAGTCCGCGACGGCGAACACCTCGACCGTCGTTCCGCTGACTGCGCCGATCGTCCCGTTCTCGGCGAGCAACTGAAGACCACGTGAGGCCGCGAGTCTGGGGCACAGTCCGGACAGGTCGATGATCGTGACGGAATCGAGTCCGGTGTCGGTGAGATCGGTCGACCGGTTGTCGAGGAGCCCACCGTCCACCACGATCACCAACTGCACGACACCGGCGACCGGCACTGCGCCGCGGGCGAATCGAGCGCGCAGGCCGAGCACCTCCCCCAGAGCGCTGTCGAGTTCGAGGAAGCTTCCGAAGATCATCCGTGCCGATCCGGCCCCGTCGCGCAGGCTCTCGTGCTGTGTGTGCGGAAGCCATTTCGTCCACTCCCACTGTTCCACGGTGTCCGGACCGCAGACGATCGCGACCGCGAGGTGGTCGGGGCCGTGAAAGCTGCACAGCGAAGCCAACATCGCCCGGGTCATGGCCCGGGCGCAATCGCGATCCCCCGCTATCGAGAGCGCAGCGAATCCGCGCAGCGACACGGCAGTGGGCAATGCGGCGACCACCGAATGCGCCCGTACGAATCGGCGCAGTGAGACGGCCGAGACCGGTTCGAGCTCCTCCACCGGCCCGGTCTCGGGCGGTACCAGACGGGTGGCCAGTCGCTGATCCCCGCATCCGACGCGCACGTGAGCGAAATCGGGATCCGATAGACGTCGCTCCCACATTCGCTCGGTTCCGGCGACCGACCACAGAGTTTCGGGATCCGGGTGACTCCATTCGAGAGCCTTGCGCTGCGCCCGTTCGGTTTCGGCGACGTCACGGCGGAGCTGATCGAGATACCGCAGGTAGTCCTTGCGATCCTCGTTTGCCTCCGCCGTGCGTGCCCCGCCGGACTTTCCGCCGCCGGCGAGCATTCCCACCATCGACATCAGCATCATCGCGGGGAACATCAACATCATCGGGTTGGCCGCCGCACCCGATGTGAACATCAGCGCGACCATCCCGACCATCGCTGCAACCATCACCAACGGCATCAGCTTCATCAGCAGATTGCCGGGAACGGCCCGTGGAATTTCCGGTGGTGGCTGCAGGTTGACCTCGCCGCCCGGCGATCGGGGCACTTCACGCCGCGCGCCTCGAACGAAGCGCACAGTACTCATCGATCCGCCCC
>NZ_JABFAU010000015.1:169994-221736 GCF_017168335.1 Rhodococcus sp. KRD162
GCGCCCCCACAACTGCCTCGCGGCGACCTCCCCCCGAGGCCACGTGGACGACAGGCTAACGCATCGGAGACCGAGTGGTCCATACATCTCCTCGGGCGCGCTCGGTCCGGTTGCGCACGCGCTCGTCGACGAGAAATAGAACACCCGCCGGCGCCGTTGCACAGGAATGTGGCTCCTCGGCCGCGTGCTCGTCGAACGAAAGGTTGGCCCCCACCGTGCCTGTACCCCTGTCCATCCTCGATCTCGCTCACGTGGGCGAGGGCGAAACAGTCCGCGACAGCTTCGACGCGAGCGTCGCACTCGCTCAGCACGCAGAGAACTGGGGCTACCGCCGAATCTGGTACGCCGAGCACCACAACATGAAGACGATCGCGTCGTCTGCCACGTCGGTGCTGATTGCGCACGTAGCTGCCCATACCGAGAAAATCCGGTTGGGGTCCGGCGGCGTCATGCTGCCCAACCACGCGCCCCTGACGATCGCGGAGCAGTTCGGCACGTTGGCGACGCTGCACCCGGGACGGATCGATCTGGGTTTGGGTCGCGCCCCCGGAAGCGACCAGGTGACGATGCGGGCAATGCGCCGCGACCCCACATCCGCGGACCGCTTTCCGCAGGACGTGCAGGAGTTGCAGGGCTACCTGTCGTCGGAATCGCTGGTACCGGGGGTGAGTGCAACGCCCGGGGCCGGTACCGAGGTGCCGCTCTACATCCTGGGGTCGTCGTTGTTCGGCGCTCAACTCGCCGCTGCGCTCGGGTTGCCGTACGCCTTCGCCTCGCATTTCGCGCCGGATGCCCTCGAACAGGCCGTCGAGATCTACCGTCGTGACTTTCGACCGTCGGCGCAACTGGCGGAGCCTCATCTGATCGTGGGGGTCAACGTGATCGCCGCCGACTCGGTTGCCGAGGCACAGGCGCAGTTCCTGCGCACCAAACGCAGCCGGGTGAGCTTGCTGCTCGGACGCGGCCGCACGTTCACCGACGAGGAAGCCGACATGGTCCTTCAAGCGCCGGCGGGCCAGCAGATCGCGAACATGACCAAGTACTCCGCCGTCGGTACACCGGACATGGTGAAGGAGTATCTCGATCGCTTTGCCGAGCGCACTGGTGCCGACGAGCTGATCGTGGCGTCCGGAGTCTCCGACCGCGCGGCATGGCTGCGATCTTTCGAGCTGCTGGCACAGGTGAGCGACTTGGTTCCGGCCTGAGCGCGTGCGGGCGGAGGTGCGCGTGACGGACGATTGCGTGTCCTGAGGATGTCGTAAGGTGTGCACGCAGATGCCCATTGGGGCGGGCATCGCACGCGAACAGCACGCATCCGGGGGGATCTTTGATGACACGCGCCGAGAGCCGTCCATCGGCCGGCATTGCGCCGTCGACCATCGCAGCAGACGCCAACCGCCGCGCGCAGGGCACGCACGCGATCTTCGCGCAGGAGGTCTGTCGGGTGACGGTGTTGGCCAGGTCCACCCAGGTGGACATCGCGCTTCCCGTGGACGTTCCGGTCTCGCTCCTGGTTCCCGGAATCGTCGACATGCTGGCCGGAGTGGAGCCTGCGGAACGACCCCGAGGAGCTGTGGAGCCTGCGGAACGACCCAGCAGAGCAGCGGAACGACCCGGGGGGACTGTGGAGCCCGCGGAACCACCGGGCGACTCGTCCGGGGTGAATTCCGATCAGGCAGGGCTACCGGTCGCGTGGACGCTTGCCCGGATCGGGTTTCCCCCACTGGCGCCGACTGCGACCTTGGCCGAGTCGTCCGTGCGAGATGGTGAGTTGCTCGTGTTGGGTATCGCCGAGCGGCCTGCGCCGGCTCCACTGTTCGACGACCTGATGTATTCCGTTGCCAGGGCGGGTAGTGACGATGTTCCGCACTGGACTGCGCACACGGCCCGCACTGTGGGTTCGGTCGTCACCGGCGCGATGGTGGCACTGGCCTGCGGGATCGTCCTGCGTGGGCCGATCCGCGCCGGGGCCGACAATCTCGGCAATCTCGTCGAAGGTGTCGCGGCTGTCACCGTGTCGATTCTGTTCGCGATAGCGGGGATGATTCTGGCGCGGGTGTATCGACAGGATGCCGTCTCGGTGCTGTTCGGTGGATGTGCGGTGGTGCTGGTGTTCACCGGTGGAACGCTGCTGGTGCCTGGGCAGTTCGGTGCGGCGCAGTTGATGCTGGGTTCGGCGATGGCCGGTGCTGTCGCCCTGTTGTCGCTGCGTATCGGGGGGACGGGTTTCGCGCTGTTCACGGCCGCGATCGTGCTGGCACTTGCGACGTTCCTCGCCGCGGTCGCCACGTTGTTCACCACGGTGTCTCCGGCCTCGATCGGCGCTGTTGCGGCTCTGTGTGGTCTCGCCGGCATCGCGATGTCCGCACGTGTGTCGATGATGCAGGCGAAGTTGCCGCTTCCACCGGTTCCCACCGCTGGTGCGCCGTTGGATACCGTCGAAGAGGCCGAGCTCGACGCGATCTCGTTCGACGATCTGCAGGGGGCGGCGGCCAGGGCACGTAGTTACCTGACCGGACTTCTGGTGTCGTTCACCGTCGCGGTTGTGGCAGGAGTTCTCGTCGCCGCGGCGACCGGTATCGACGGCGGCGTTCGGTGGCCCGCAGTTGCTCTGGCGGCGCTGTGTGCGCTCGTTCTACTCCTTCGCGGACGGACATATGCTGTTGTGGCACAAGCTGTTCCGCTTGTCGCGGGCGGTACGACGATCCTGCTGTCGCTGCTTGTCGGTGCCATGCTTGCACTGCCTCAGCACACTCTCGCATTCTTCGGCGCAGCAGTGGCCGGAGCGGTGACGGCCTCGGTCTTCGGAGCGTTCGTCCCTACCCGCACGTACTCGCCGGTGATGCGAAGATCTGCCGAGTTGCTCGAGTACGCCGTCATCGCCATGGTCATTCCGATTGCCGTGTGGGTGTGCGGCCTGTACAGCGCCGTCCGCGGTCTGTGACTCCGCGTCGGCAGCGATCGCTCGCCGTTGCGGCGCTCACTGCATGTGCGCTGTTCGTCGATGCCGCTTTCTCCATCTCGCCTGCACATGCCGAACGTCCACTGGTCGATCCTGCCCAGTTGCCTGCCGCGAGCGCGCCCGCCCCACTCGAGCCGACGGAGCAGAGGAATGCATGCGCGCTTCCTGCGGAGACAACCGACTCGCCGGAAGTACCGACTGCATCGAAGGCACTGGACTTCGCGTCGGTCTGGCCGATCACTCGCGGGGCCGGTCAGGTGGTTGCCGTCATCGATACCGGAGTCACAGCTCATCCGCGTCTTCCGGGTCTGATCCCTGGTGGCGACTATGTCAGTGACGGGGACGGGTCGTTCGACTGTGATGCGCACGGCACCATGGTCGCTGGTCTGATCGCCGCCCAGACCGTACCGGGCAGCGGATTCGCCGGTGGCGCGCCCGATGCCCGCATTCTTTCGATTCGGCAGTCCAGCAATGTTTTTCAGATCGTGGACAACCGGAGCGAGGAAGAGAAGGAAGCCGAGCCGGAGAACGCTGCGGGGTACGGCAACGTTCGTACCATGGCCATGGCGATCAGGACCGCGGTCGATGCGGGGGCATCGGTGATCAACATCTCCGAGGTGGCCTGCGTGCCCGCGGGCAACGGTGTGGCCGACGGCCCACTCGGTGCTGCGGTGCACTATGCGGTTCGCGAAAAGAACGTCGTCGTAGTCGCCGCTGCCGGCAATCTCGGCAGCGCCGCCTGTCAGACCCAGAACCCGATGGTCGATCCCCTCCGGCCCGATGCGGACCCATGGGCTGCGTTCGCGACCATCGCGACCCCGGCATGGTTCGACGATGTGCTGACGGTCGGCTCGGTGGAAGCCGACGGCACCCCGTCCTCGTTCAGCTTGGCCGGTCCGTGGGTCGATGTCGCCGCTCCGGGGTCGAACATGATCTCGTTGTCGTCCTCGGGCAACGGGTTCGCGAACGGTACTCGGGGTCGCGACGGCGTGATCCCGTTGACCGGGACGAGTTTTGCGGCACCGCTGGTGGCTGCAGTCGCGGCCCTCGTTCGGGCCCGTCGCCCGGATCTGTCGGCGCTCGAGGTGGTGGACCGGATCGAACGAACGGCGCACGCACCTGCCGAAGGATGGAACCCGCTCGTCGGTCACGGGATCGTCGATCCGCTCGCTGCGGTGACCGATCTCGTGAGTTCTGCTCCCCCACCGGCAGTCACGGACAGTGTTGCCATGAGTCCGCCGTTGCCACCGCCTGCGCCGGATCATCGCCCTCGAACTGTGGCGGTGACCGGTTCGGTGCTGGTGGCGGTCGCTTTGGCGCTCGGCCTTGCGCTGTCGATACCGTTGCGCAGGCGGGCCGTGCGCGACTGAGCCACGCTACTTCGGCGGGAGGGACGCGGCCTGCGGGTCGGGTGCGACTCCGTCGTGCATCGTGAGGGCTTGGCCTCGACCGAGGGTGGGGCCGCTACCGAGCAGTCGGAGTATCTGCCACGGCGCTGGTGCGGGTGGTCCGAATCCCAGTGCCGACGCCGCCTCTGTGTTGTCGACTCCGTATCGGACCCCGGTATCGGCGACGAAGAAGAGGCTGTCCTGGCGAGTGCTCGACGTGGAGATTCCGGTGCTGCGGACGTACCCGCCGCTCCCGGGCGGCAGATAGACCTGATCCACGGCGTCTGCGCCCCCATCGGCTTGAGCCAGCACGACCGGGTGTGCGCCGGGTTCGAGCGGTAGCCCGCGCCCCGCGGACTCGACGAGTCGAGCGGACGGTCCGCCGTCGGCGACCTCGAGCGGCTCCCAGGTCAGGCACGAGACGGGACGCTCGCCGGTGTCCACGATGACGGGGGTGGTGGCCGGGAAAGTCGACACCGCAACCCCGGCCGAGGTCTTGGGTGCAGCCCGGAGAACGTCGGGATTGACCGCTGCGATATCCGGACTGCCCTGTGAATCGGTGAACTTGATGAGCAGCGCCGCAGTTTCGTTGATCGCCTGGATACCGTCTTCGAGTACGACGTAGTACTGCACGTCGCGCCCGGCGACCTGGACGACCGAACCTATTGTTCGACCTTCGAAGGGGAACGGCGGAATCTCACCGGCTCGGGCAATGAACGGTGCCGCGACAGCAGGTGCCGTGGGCACCGCATTGAGCAGTCCGGCACTCACCGGGGACGGGACGGCGTCCTCGAGTCCGAGTGCGCGCACCACTGCCCTGTCGGCCAGATCGACGGGCGATTTGGTGCCCTCGTGCACCAGGTACGCCGTGTCGTTCGATGTCCACAGCAAGGCTTCGGATTCGGTCAGCGGAGCGGCACCGTCACCGTAATGAGGACTACCTGCCACGACTGTCGTCGAGGTCACACCGGCGATCGGATCGACGGTGTCGCATACGGTCCACGGTTGGGCTCGACCGTTGCCGTCGTACGCGAGTGCCGACGGGGCTCCGGGAATACCCACCAGCGCCCCGCGCGGCCGCGACGCGATCTCCGAGTCGTCGACCGTCACCGGATTGTCGGGTGCACCGACCACCAGCCGGGCCGACGCGAGATTGAGCACCGGGTGGAAAACCTCGTCCACCTTCACGAACATCGCGGCCGAATCCTTGCCGACCACGATAGCTGCGTCGCCGATCTTGTCCTGGGGTCGAAACAGGGCCAGTGCGGCGCACCCCGCCAAACCGATGCATGCGATGACGACGCCCACCAATAGTGCCCTCGACTGCGATCTCATCGGATCGTGCAGCATGCGCGCATCGCGCCGGATCAGCGCGTGTTCCATTCGGCGAACGAGAAAGCGGTACCCGCCAACCTGCCACTTCGTTGTCGGCGTGGACGCCACAGTTCCTCCCCAGGATTGTGCAGACCCGATCCCCATTCGGGTCACGCGACACAGTACAGTTCGTCCGCATACCCAGGCGACCGCGTCGGAGACGGTCGATGGGTAGTGCGACCTTCGGGGGGAGGGTTCGATGGCACGTTCGTATTCGGTGGCGGGTGGGCGAGAGGCCGTGCCTTTCGTAGCGCCGACGGTACGTCGCGTGCTCGCGGCCGAGATCGCTGCCGTGGCAACAGGTCTTGCGTTGCTTGCAGCATCGGTGCGGCCCGTGTGGGCGCTGCTCGGCGCTATCGTGGTGGCGCTCCTGCCGTTCGTGACCGTTCGCCGTAAACCGGTCTTCGACTGGTGTCGAGTCTGGCGGCGGTTCCTCACGAATCGCAGTCCCGAGGTGGGCGTCACCACCGAGTACACCGACACGAACGGTGCCCCGGTCGGTGTCCATTGGCACCGCAACACGGTCACCTGCACCCTCGAAATCAGTCCGCCTCGACATTCGAGCACTGTCTTGGGTAGGTCGAGTGCCGATACGCAGTACACACTGCCCGTCGACGCACTCGCGTCGAGCATGCATCAGCACGATATCGAGGTGTGTTCCATCGACGTCCTCGCTCTCGGCTTTCGTAGCGAGTCGGGCTCGGCAGCCACCCAGGTGTACGAGGAACTCATCGGTCCCCTCCCTGCTGTGGCGCTGCGGAGGGTCTGGATCTCGGTCACAGTGGACCTGCGGGCGAACGCCCGAGCAATCGCGCGCCGGGGACACGGCCGGGCAGGGGCAGCGCGAACAGCCGTCGTCGCGACCACACGCGTCCGCCGTGCCCTCCAGACCCACGGCGTGTCCTCACGACTGTCCACGAGCTCCGAACTCCACGCGGCCGTGGCGCACCTGTGCCGGGGGGTAGGTATCAGCGACCTCACTCAGACATGGTCCGCGGCACCTTTGCCGGGAGTCTCCAGTGTCGGTTTCGGAATCGATTGCAGCGCAATCACTGCCGAGGAGATTGCCACCCTGTGGGCGACGCCGTCCCTCGGCACCGGCATCGCGTTTCATCTCGAACCCGGACGCGCCGACGGCGAGCTCCGCGTCCGTGCGTCGTGCCGGTTTGCAGCCCGTGAGCCGGTTGCAAAACCCAGGATCCGCGGAGTGACATCGATGGGCGGAAGCCAGCGCGACGGCATCTTCGCGCAACTACCGCTCGCGGTTCCGTCGCTGACGTCGCTCTCGCCCACGCGAACCGTCGAGACCGCTGTGCTCGACGAGCTGAGGCTGCCGGTCAGTGGCTGCGGCCAGCTGCTGGGATCCGATGCCGGTGGGCACGGTGTGGCGGTGCGCGTGTTCGGTTCCGGTGTCTCTCGGGTTCGGATCGCCGGGGAGCTCTATCTCGCCCAGCAAATACTCTTTCGTGCCATCGCCATCGGGGCGAGGGTTGTCGTTCGAACCGATCGCCCGCACGCATGGCGATCGCTCGTCGACGCGATCAATGCCCCCGACCGCTTGTCGGTGCACACCGACGCGACACCGCCTCGCGGATCGTTCGACGTGATCCTGGACGACTTCGCGCACGGGTCGATGCCGCTCGAGCCACAACGCGGTTCCGGGGTGACCCGGATGTCGTTGGCCGAGCACGAGCCCGGATCGGACCGGTCCGAGCGTGGCCGGCAGCGCCAGGAGGCAGATCTGTCGATCGTCCAGCCGCACGCCTCGGGTGATCGAATTCAGGTCCGCTCGGGGCCGATCGACATCGAACTGACTCTGGTGACGATCCCCCAGGAGACAGCGTTCATCGGTCGTCCGCGGAGTCTGCGGCCTGCGGTGCGTGCCTGATCGGTGCTCTCAGCCCGGGTACTCGGCGTGCTGTCGAGCTCCGGTCACTGCATCGGCCCACCATTCGATCTGGTCCAGCAAACGCCCCAGTGCATCGACCGCTGCTGCGTCATCGATCCCGCCTGCCGAATCGAACCTCTTGCGCACCCTGTGCAGCGACACGCTGTCTCGAACCGAGACCATGTGCAGCTCGGCGGTGATCTGGCGCAGCTGTTCGGTAGCGCGGACTCCGCCGCCGAGTCCTCCGTAGGAGACGAACCCCACCGGCTTTGCTCGCCATTCGAATTTCACCGTGTCCAGTGCGGTCTTCAGCGATCCAGGAACGCCGTGGTTGTACTCGGGTGTGACGAATACGAAGGCGTCGCAGGCACCGATTGCCCGCGTGAATCTCTCGGTGTCGTCGCTCGGGATCAGCGTGTTCGGCAACTCGAACTCGGCCAGGTCCACCTCGACCACCTCGAGGGTGTTCCGCTCGGCGGCGATGCCGCGAACCCACTCCGCGACGATCGGTCCGACGCGGCCGGCGCGGACACTACCGACGACGACCGCAAGCTGTATCGGCTGCATCGTTCGACACTAGTCGGTGTCGGATGATCAGCCCTCTCCCCCGCAGCACCCGTCGCCCGCGATCGCCGAGCGCATCTCTCTCGTGGCGGCATTTCGCGCTGCGAGCATCTCGGCCGGTGGATAGTCCACTCCAACCAGCGCCAATCCGTGTGCAGGGGCCACCGTCACCTCGCTGGATCGTTCTCGCCGCGTCAGAAGCGACCGCGCCCATTCGGGTGTCCGTCGGCCCTCACCGACTGCCTGCATGGCACCGACGAGGCTGCGCACCATCGACCAACAGAATGCGTCGGCACTGACGAACGCGGTGACACGATCACCGTCGCGCTCCCAGTCGAACCGCTGCAGTTCTCGTACGGTGGTGGCACCGTCTCGCCTCTTGCAGAACGCCGCGAAATCGTGCAGTCCGATCAGGGCGGCCGATGCCTCCCGCACTGCGTCCAGATCGATGGGCCTGGGCCAGGAAACGACTCCGGCAACGTCGAGCGGGTCCACCCCGTAGAGCGCTGTGCTGAATCGATACTCGTAATGTCTGCGGAACGCCGAGAACCGTGCATCGAAATCGCGGGAGACGGCGCTGATCGCCCGCACGCGAACATCGGTCGGCAGAAAGCGGGCCATGCGCCGGACGAGTCGCTGATGATCGGCGGGAACCTCGACGGCATCGAAGTGGGCAACCTGACCTGTTGCATGCACTCCTGCGTCGGTTCGGCCTGCGACCGTCAGCTCGATCGGTTGCCGCAGCACGGTCGAGAAGGCTTCCTCGAGTACGCCGCAGACGGTACGGATTCCCGGCTGGCGAGCCCATCCGGAGAAGTGGGTGCCGTCGTAGGAGATGTCGAGGCGGTACCGGGTGGGTACCGACAAAGCGGGCCCGCCTTCCCCGGGGGGAATGGCGGGCCCGCTTCGATCGTGCGCGGAAGACAAAAGGACTAGTCCTTCTTTGCTTCCTCGGCCTCGGGCGCGTCCGACGCGTGTGCGTCGTTGTCCTCGATGCCATCGATGACTGCGTCGGCGTTGGCTACCTCGGAGTCGGCCGCGTCGGCTTCGACAGCCTCGACGACGTTCTCGTCGGACGCATCCTCGGCCGGAGCCTCGGTTGCGGCGGGAGCAGCCTTCGAAGCCTTCACGCGGCGTGCGCGATCGGCTTCGTTGGACACCGTCTGCTCGTTGACGAGCTCGATGATGGCCATCGGCGAGTTGTCACCCTTGCGGGGGACGGTCTTGATGATGCGCGTGTAGCCACCGTCGCGATCGGCGAAGAAAGGCCCGATCTCGGCGAAGAGCTTGTGCACGACATCTTTGTTGTTGATGGTCTTGAGAACCTCACGACGATGCGCCAGATCACCCTTTTTGGCGTGGGTGACGAGCTTCTCGGCGTGCGGACGGAGGCGCTTGGCCTTCGACTCGGTGGTGGTGATGCGGCCGTGCTCGAAGAGTGACGTCGCCAGGTTGGCCAGGATGGCCTTCTGGTGCGACGCCGACCCGCCGAGACGGCGGCCCTTGGTGGGCTTGGGCATGATGAATCTCCTAGTAAGAGCTCCAGCGAGCTGATTACAGCTGTTCTGTCTCGGCGTAGTCCTGCTCGGCACCTTCGGTGTCGCCGAAGGAGCCGGCGTCGGTGTCACTCCACGTGCCCGTGGTGGCATCGTAGCCAGGCACGGTGCTCGGATCGAACGACGCGGGGCTGTCCTTGAGGGAGAGGCCGAGCGAATGCAGCTTGACCTTCACCTCGTCGATGGACTTCTGCCCGAAGTTACGGATGTCGAGCAGATCGGACTCGGTACGACCAACCAGCTCGCCGACGGTGTGAACACCCTCGCGCTTGAGGCAGTTGTAGGACCGGACGGTGAGGTCCAGATCCTCGATGGGGAGTCCGAAGGAAGCGATGTGATCGGCCTCGGCGGGCGAGGGTCCGATCTCGATGCCTTCTGCTTCGACGTTCAGCTCACGGGCGAGGCCGAAGAGCTCAACCAGGGTCTTGCCCGCCGAAGCGAGCGCGTCCCGCGCGGTGATGGAATTCTTGGTCTCCACGTCGAGAACGAGCCGATCGAAGTCGGTGCGCTGTTCGACGCGGGTGGCCTCCACCTTGTACGTGACCTTGAGCACGGGCGAGTAGATCGAGTCGACCGGGATACGGCCGATCTCGGCACCCGAGGCCTTGTTCTGAACGGCGGGGACGTAGCCGCGACCGCGCTCGACGACGAGCTCGATCTCCAACTTGCCCTTGTCGTTCAGGGTCGCGATGTGCAGATCAGGGTTGTTCACCGTCACGCCGGCCGGGGGAACGATGTCGCCTGCGGTGACAGCGCCGGGGCCCTGCTTGCGGACGTACATGGTGACCGGTTCGTCCTCTTCGGAACTGACCACGAGGCCCTTGAGGTTCAGGATGATGTCGGTGACATCTTCCTTGACTCCCGGAACGGTGGTGAATTCGTGGAGGACGCCGTCGATGCGGATGCTGGTGACAGCAGCGCCGGGAATCGACGACAGCAGGGTGCGGCGGAGCGAGTTGCCGAGTGTGTAACCGAAGCCGGGCTCGAGCGGCTCGATGACGAATTTCGAGCGGTTGTCGGCGATGACCTCTTCGGTCAGCGTCGGGCGCTGTGAAATGAGCATTCTGTGTTCCTCCTGTACGGGCGTCCGCTATTTGACGCCCACGTGTGGAGGCGAAGACGCAGGTGAGTCTCGCGGGGAGACCCACCTGCGTACCGCGCCTTACTTCGAGTAGTACTCGACGATGAGCTGCTCCTGGAGCGGCACGTCGATCTGTGCGCGCTCCGGCAACCTGTGCACCAGGATGCGAAGACGGTTGGGAACGACCTGCAGCCACGGGGCGACGGGGCGGTCGCCGTAGCTCTCGCGGGCGATCTGGATCGGCAGTGTCTGCGCGGACTTCTCGCGGACGTCGATGATGTCGTACTGCGAGACGCGGTAGCTGGGGATGTCCACGCGCTTGTTGTTCACCAGGAAGTGACCGTGCGTGACCAGCTGACGGGCCTGACGACGCGTGCGTGCCAGTCCGGCACGGTAGATGACGTTGTCGAGGCGGCTCTCGAGGATCGTCAGCAAGTTCTCGCCGGTCTTGCCGACGGTCTTGTTGGCTTCCTTGTAGTACAGACGGAACTGCTTCTCCATGACGCCGTAGGTGAAGCGAGCCTTCTGCTTCTCCTGCAGCTGGAGCAGGTACTCGCTCTCCTTGATCCGCGCGCGACCGTGCTGGCCGGGCGGGTACGGACGACGCTCGAACGCCTGGTCGCCTCCGACGAGGTCGACGCGCAGACGACGCGACTTGCGGGTGATAGGACCGGTATAACGTGCCATTTTCTAAACCTTTCCTTCCCGCTAGACCCGACGCCGCTTGGGCGGACGGCAGCCGTTGTGCGGCTGAGGGGTGACATCGGAGATGGTGCCGACCTCGAGGCCAGCAGCCTGAAGCGAGCGGATAGCGGTCTCACGGCCGGAGCCGGGACCCTTGACGAACACGTCGACCTTCTTGACGCCGTGCTCCTGTGCCTTGCGTGCAGCGTTCTCGGCTGCAAGCTGTGCGGCGAACGGAGTCGACTTGCGCGAGCCCTTGAAGCCCACGTGTCCCGAGGAAGCCCACGAGATGACGTTTCCGGCGGGGTCGGTGATCGACACGATCGTGTTGTTGAATGTGCTCTTGATGTGCGCAGATCCGTGCGGGACGTTCTTCTTGTCCCTGCGACGCGTCTTCTGCGCCTTCTTCGGACCGGTACCGCGTGCTTTGGGGGGCATTACTTCGCCTTCTTCTTGCCGGCAATGGTGCGCTTGGGTCCCTTACGGGTACGCGCATTGGTCTTGGTGCGCTGCCCACGAACGGGCAGACCACGACGGTGGCGAAGACCCTGGTAGCAGCCGATTTCGATCTTGCGGCGGATGTCGGCCTGAACCTCGCGGCGCAGGTCGCCCTCGACCTTGAGGGACTCGTTGATGTAATCGCTGAGCTTGCGCAGATCGTCGTCGCCGAGATCCTTGCTCCGCAGGTCGGGGCTGACGCCCGTTGCTGCGAGGATTTCCTTGGAGCGGGTACGGCCGACGCCGTAGATGTAAGTCAGTGCGATCTCCATGCGCTTTTCGCGCGGCAGATCCACACCTGCGAGACGTGCCATGTGGCATTTCCTTTTCTTGTCCGGAGGTCTGCTCCCAGTCCGTCCCCTGTGTCCTTCTCGCCACTGGGGCGTGAAGCGTCTTTCAACAAACTCAGTGGGGCCCCGGCCTCCGTGCCGGGGGTCTGCCGCAACGCGTCTGTCGCGGTTGGTGCTGGGAGGTCATCTTCTAGCTGTTGCCAAGCCGACGTGCGAAATGCTCGGTGGTTATCCCTGACGCTGCTTGTGACGCAGGTTGTCGCAGATCACCATGACGCGTCCGTTACGACGAATCACCTTGCACTTTTCGCAGATCTTCTTGACGCTCGGCTGAACCTTCACGTCGTTGATCTCCTGTGTGTAGCTCGGCACCACTGCGTGCAGTGGTTCCCAGCATGGTTCCCCCCGACCGGACGTGGCCGGGGAAGCTCTTACTTGTAGCGGTAAACGATGCGTCCACGCGTGAGGTCGTAGGGCGAGAGCTCCACGACGACGCGATCCTCGGGAAGGATGCGGATGTAGTGCTGACGCATCTTTCCGCTGATGTGAGCGAGTACCTTGTGGCCGTTTTCGAGCTCAATGCGGAACATCGCATTGGGCAGCGGTTCGACAACTCGGCCCTCGACCTCGATAGCACCGTCTTTCTTGGCCATATCCTCCGCGATCCTGGCTCTCACACCTGGTTGATTGCATCTGTTTCCGTTACCGTGATGCGCACCCACCGATCCGAATTCTCGGGCCGGGTGACACCGGAAGAACTCGCGGGCCCCTCGAGGCACGCGAACATCCGGCGCGCAGGGCGCACCGTCGATCTATGTTACCGGCAAATGCACACCAGGCCAAATGCGCTGTGCGTGGTTCTCGGCGCGGCCGCAATTTCGTGGGTTCAGGTCTTCGCGCTACGGTGAGCGCAGCTTCTTCACAAGCTTCACAGTCGGCGTGCGCTCTGTGATGTCCGACGCCACGAGGTACTTCTTGAGCTCGAACTTGCCCGACGACACTGCGACCGTGTCGGTGATCATCCCGGTACACAACTCGAAAGCCGTACTCGACCACCAACTGCGAGCCCTCGCGGCGCAGGACTATCTGCACCGGTTCACCGTCATCATCAGCGACAACGGATCGACGGACGGACTTCGAGCACATATCGAGAGCCATCCGCTTCGTACCGCCCTCGACCTGACGTACGTCGACGCCTCCCAACACATCGGGGCGTCGTTCGCTCGCAATCGTGGGGCCGATGCCGCCGACGCTCCCATTCTGGCCTTCTGCGACGCCGACGACGTCGTACACCCGACGTGGCTGCGGCGTCTGACTGCCGAGCTCGAGCTGTGCGATCTCGCGGGGACCGGCCTGAGCACCGAAGCACTCAATTCCGACACCGCGCGCGCCGCAGTTCCGTTCGCGCCACCGTCGCAGCAGGGAAAGTCTGCCTTTCGGCCGTTCGTGATCGGGGCGAGTATGGCGTGCCGTGCATCGACCTACCGAGATCTCGGCGGGATGCTGGAATTCGTTCACGCCGGCGAGGACATGGAATTCTCCTGGCGCGCACAACAAGCGGGCCTGCGACTGCACTTCATAGCCGAGCCGTTGGTGCACTACCGGCTGCGTACCGGCTACCGGGACAACTGGCGGCAAGCAGGAGCACTGGGATACGGATCGGCCCATGTTCGCGGCATGTACCGAGGTGCCGGATGCCCGCCGTTCCGCATCCGCACCAGCGCACTCGCACTGCTCGTACTGGGACTCCGCAATCCGCTGCTGCCGACCGCGCTGACGAAGATGCCGACGCGACTGTGGCTACGTTCGACGGCAGCCCACCTCGGCATCATCCGTGGTGGCCACCGGTACGGCTCGTTGACCTGGTAGCTCTGGCGAGCGCCTGGTAGCGCTAGCGAGGGCGAAGAGTCAGGATTCGGGGACCGTCTTCGGTCACGGCGACCGTGTGTTCCCAGTGCGCGGATCTCGACCCGTCCGTGGTCACCACGGTCCAGCCGTCGTCGAGGGTGTCGGTCTCGTAGGTGCCGAGCGTCAGCATCGGTTCGATCGCCAGTGTCGACCCGACCACCAACTCCGGGCCCTTGCCCGGTGCACCCTCGTTCGCCAGGAACGGTTCCATGTGCATTTCCCGACCGATGCCATGACCGCCGTAACCGTCGACGATTCCGTACTTGCGGCCGTGCGCCTGCTCCGCCGCGTGTGTTCCGGTTTCGATGGCGTGCGAGACGTCCGTGAGGCGGTTGCCGGGAAGCATCGCGGCGATGCCTGCTTCCATCGACAGCCTCGTGGCCTCGCTCAGCATCGAATCGGCCTCGATGATGTCGCCGACGCCGAAGGTCCACGCGGAGTCGCCGTGCCAACCGTCGAGCACTGCTCCACAATCGATGGACACCAGATCTCCGGCCACCAACAACTCGTCGGCCGACGGGATGCCGTGCACTACACGATCGTTGACCGAGGAGCAGATGCTGCCGGTGAAGCCGTGGTAGCCCAGGAACGAGGGCACGGCGCCGGCGTCCCGAATGACCGCCTCGGCCACCCGGTCGAGTTCGAGCGTCGATACCCCGGGAACAGCGGCTTCTCGAACGGCCACCAGCGCAGCACCGACGACCGCACCGGCCGCGGCCATGGCATCGAGCTCGCCTGCACTGCGGAACGGTACGACCTTGCGTTTACGGCCGAATGCCATTTACTTACCGTGGTTCTCGATGGCTTCGAGCGCGCGTGCGTTGACTTCTTCCACCTCGCCGATGGCGTCGACCGTGACGAGCTGCCCGGCGTAGTAGTCGAGCAGCGGAGCGGTCTCGTCTCGGTACACCTTGAGCCGGTTGCGAATGACGTCCTCTTTGTCGTCCTCACGTCCGCGCGCGAGCATGCGGTCGACAACGACGTCCTCGTCCACGACGAACGAGAGCACGGCGTCGAGCTTGGTGTTCAGATCGGACAGGATGCCCACCAGCGCCTCGGCCTGGCCGACCGAACGCGGAAACCCGTCGAGCAGAAAGCCGTTGACGGCGTCGGGCTCGGCGAGACGACTGCGGACCATATCGACGGTCAGCTCGCTCGGCACCAGATCGCCGGCATCGAGGTATTTCTTCGCTTCCAATCCGAGCGGGGTCTTCTCGCCGATATTCGCACGAAACAGATCTCCGGTGGAGATGTGGGGCACGCCCAGCTTCTCGGACAGGAGCACTGCCTGGGTGCCTTTGCCGGCACCGGGGGGACCGAGCAGGACAAGTCTCACTTGAGGAACCCTTCGTAGTTGCGCTGCATGAGCTGGCTTTCGATCTGCTTCACGGTATCGAGTCCGACACTGACCATGATCAGCACGGCCGTACCACCGAACGGAAGATTCCCGCCGCCACCCGAACTGCCGATGTCGAGGAACAGGTTCGGGAGCACGGCAATCGTGCCCAGGTAGATCGAGCCGGGGAGCGTGATGCGACTGAGGACGTAGTTGAGGTAATCCGCAGTCGGCTTGCCGGGACGAATCCCGGGGATGAACCCGCCGAATTTCTTCATCTCGTCGGCCCGCTCTTCGGGATTGAACGTGATCGCCACGTAGAAGTACGTGAAGAAGACGATCAGACCGAAGAAGATGGCGATGTACACCGGGTTGGCGGGGTTCACCAGATACTCGTTGATGATGCGCTGCCACCAACTCGGATTTGCGGCTGTATTGGCCGAGGTGAGCTGCGCGATCAGATTCGGCAGGTACAGCAGTGAGGACGCGAAGATCACCGGGATGACGCCCGCCTGGTTGACCTTGAGCGGCAGGTACGTCGAGGAGCCGCCGTACATCTTTCGACCGACCATGCGCTTTGCGTACTGGACGGGAATTCTGCGCTGGCCCTGCTCGACGAACACGACGCCGGTGATGATGAGGAACGCTGCGAAGCAGACGAACCCGAACACCAGGCCACCACGGCTCTCGAGGATCGAGTTGCCCTCGGACGGAATGCGCGAGGCGATTCCGGCGAAGATCAGCAGCGACATTCCGTTGCCGACACCGCGTTCGGTGATGACCTCGCCGAACCACATGACGATCGCTGCGCCTGCTGTCATGACCAGGACGATGATGACGAGACCGAAGATGGATTGGTCGGCAATGATGTCCTGTTGGCATCCCTGCAGAAGCTGTCCGCGCGAAGCGAGGGCCACCAGGCCGGTCGCCTGCAGGATGGCCAGCGCGATCGACAGATAGCGCGTGTACTGCGTCATCTTGGCCTGTCCCGACTGTCCCTCCTTGCGGAGTTCCTCGAACTTCGGGATGACGACGGTGAGCAGCTGCACGATGATGCTGGCGGTGATGTACGGCATGATGCCGATCGCGAACACCGACAGCTGAAGGAGCGCTCCACCGGAGAACAGGTTGATCAACGAGTAGATGCCTGCCGAATCTCCACCGGAGACCTGGTCGATGCATGCTCGGACATTGGCGTAATCGACACCCGGCGACGGCAAGGTGGCACCGAAGCGATACAGGGCCACCAGACCGAGCGTGAAGAGGATCTTCCGTCTCAGGTCAGGAGTCCTGAGGGCCGACACGAAGGCGGAAAGCAAAGATCCTCCTGGCACGACTGCGTTGACGCCGCGAGCGCTTCGCAGGGAGCGTGTACTCCCATGAGCCTCACGAGCATGGACTGCTGGCGACATTCATCGCCCGCATCGATACGAACTTCTGTGAACTCTAGAACTCTAACAGTGCGCCGCGAACCACCCGACGGTCAGTGTTGGCCCCTGCCCGTTCGGTCGCGCTGCGGGGCGCACCGCGTAGGCAACGATGGCCGCAGCTCAGCTGCGAGAGCTGTGGCTGCGGCCATCGTCACGAACGGATGTCCGGCGCACTACCGATCAGTGCACCGAAGCGGTGCTCATACCTCGGTAGCAGAACCGCCGGCAGCGGCGATCTTTTCCTTGGCGGAGCCCGTGAACTTGTTGGCCGAGATATCGACCTTCACGGTGAGGTTTCCGTCTCCGAGAACCTTGACGAGCTCGTTCTTGCGAACAGCTCCCTTGGCGACCAGCTCGGGGATACCGATCTGACCACCCTCGGGGAACAGACGCTCGATATCGCGCAGGTTCACGACCTGGAACACGACACGGTTGCGGTTGGTGAAGCCCTTGAGCTTCGGGAGCCGCATCTGGAGCGGCATCTGTCCACCCTCGAAGCGGGCCGGCACGTTCTTGCGTGCGCCGGTTCCCTTGGTACCGCGACCTGCGGTCTTGCCACGCTTGCCACCTTCACCGCGGCCGACGCGAATCTTCGACGACTTGGATCCGGCTGCGGGGCGCAGGTGGTGCAGTTTGATGGTCATGGTTAGACCTCCTCAACAGTTACGAGGTGGCGCACCGTGTTGACCAGTCCGCGGTTCTGCGGGTTGTCCTCGCGGACGACCGTCTGGCGGATGCCCTTGAGCCCGAGAGTACGCAGGCTGTCACGCTGGTTCGCCTTCTGGCCGATGGTGCTCTTGATCTGGGTGACCTTCAGCTGAGCCATTACTTCACCGCTCCTGCCTGTGCGCGTGCGCGCAGCATTCCGGCGGGTGCAACCTCTTCGAGGGTCAGGCCGCGGCGAGCCGCAACTTCCTCGGGACGCTGCAGACCCTTGAGGGCTGCGACGGTTGCGTGCACGACGTTGATGGCGTTGTCGCTACCGAGCGACTTCGACAGCACGTCGTGGACACCGGCGCATTCGAGCACCGCGCGCACCGCGCCACCGGCGATCACACCGGTACCGGCACTGGCCGGACGCAACATGACGACGCCTGCAGCGGCCTCGCCCTGGACGGGGTGCGTGATGGTGCCGGCGATCATCGGGACGCGGAAGAAGCTCTTGCGAGCCTCCTCGACACCCTTCTGGATGGCCGCGGGAACTTCCTTGGCCTTGCCGTAGCCGACGCCGACCAATCCGTTGCCGTCACCGACGATGACGAGGGCGGTGAAGCTGAAGCGTCGACCACCCTTGACCACCTTGGAGACACGGTTGATCGTGACGACCTTCTCGATGAAGTTCGACTTGTCCGCAGCGTTGCCGCCACGGCCGTTGTCACGACGGTCACGACCGCCACCGCGGTTGTCGCCGCGCTGGTTGTTGTCGCCACCTGCGTTGGGGCCACTGTTCTGTCCGGCGGGGCCGCTTCCGCCGTCACGCCGTTGACGTCCCGGCATCAGGCTGTCCTTCCGTTGTCAGTCATTGTCATCATCAGAACGTCAACCCGCCTTCGCGAGCCGCGTCTGCCAGAGCCGCGATGCGGCCGCTGTAGCTGTTTCCGCCACGGTCGAACACGACCGCTTCGATACCGGCAGCCTTGGCACGGGCAGCGATGAGCTCGCCGACCTTCGTGCTGACGGCCTTCTTGTCTCCGTCGAGTGCACGCACGTCTGCCTCGATGCTCGACGCGCTGGCAAGCGTGTGGCCCGCGAGATCGTCGATCAACTGGACGTGGATGTGACGCGAGGACCGGTTGACGACCAAACGGGGACGCTCGGGGGTACCGGAGATCTTCTTGCGAAGGCGGAAGTGGCGACGTGCCTTCGACAGGCGACGCTTCGTCGAGACGTCGGTGCCACGCGGAGTGCGCTTGACGACGTTCGCCTTGTCTGCTGTTTGCTGGCTCATATCACTTACCCGTCTTTCCGACCTTGCGGCGGATCACTTCACCCTCGTAGCGGATGCCCTTGCCCTTGTACGGGTCGGGACGCCGCAGACGACGAATGTTGGCCGAGATCTGACCGACCTTCTGCTTGTCGATGCCGACAACGGTGAATCGCGTGGGCGACTCGACCGTGAACGTGATGCCTTCCGGTGCTTCGATCAGCACGGGATGGCTGTAACCGAGTGCGAACTCGAGGTCCTTGCCCTTGAGTACGACGCGGTAACCGACACCGTGAATCTCCATCTTGGTGGTGTAACCGTTGGTGACACCGGTGATGAGGTTCGCGACGAGAGTGCGCGAGAGACCGTGCAGCGAGCGGCTCTTACGCTCGTCGTCGGGCCGGGTGACGGCAATGGAGCCGTCGTCGGCGCGCGCGATCTGGATGGGCTCGGCAACCGTCAGGCTCAGGGCACCCTTGGGGCCCTTGACCGCAACGTTCTGGCCGTCGATGGTGATATCGACGCCAGCGGGAACTGCTACTGGCAGCTTTCCAATACGTGACATGGTGGTGGCCTCCCTACCAGACGTAGGCGAGGACTTCTCCGCCCACACCCTGCTTGGCCGCCTGACGCTCCGTGAGCAAACCGGTGGACGTGGAGATGATCGCCACGCCCAGGCCGCCGAGAACCTTGGGCAGATTGGTGGATTTTGCGTAGACCCGGAGACCGGGCTTGGAGACGCGTCGCACGCCGGCGAGGCTGCGCTCACGGCTCGGGCCGTACTTCAGATCGACGATGAGGGTCTTGCCCACCTCGGCGTCTTCCGTGCGGTAATCGGAGATGTAGCCCTCGCGCTTGAGGATCTCGGCGATGTTCGCCTTGAGCTTCGAGTGGGGAAGCTTCACCTCGTCGTGGTACGCCGAGTTGGCGTTGCGCAGACGGGTCAAGAAGTCTGCAATTGGATCGGTCATCGTCATGGTGTGACCTGTGCACCTTTCTCGCAGCGGTTCCCATGCAGCACGCGCGGGCTGGTGCCTGTGAGTTTCGTGGAAACCAACGGGCCTGGCTCGTCACATCGTGGGCCTACAGCGAAGTGAACATGTCCTGACCGACTGTTGCCGGTCAGGGGTTGCGCTCCAAGCAGTGCATCGCTGCACTGCCAGGTGTTACGAGCTTCCGCATGTTCAATGCTGACGTACGGAGTACTCGAGGTTGCATTGTGTATTGCAAGGACTCGCGTGCAGGCACGACGAAGCCCGGGCAACCGCTCTAGTGTAGGCATCGCGCACCCGAAGACCAAATCGCCCTACCATTGTGCGGTAGCTCTGGTCCAGTCGGACACCCCGAGAGTCACTTCTTCGCTAACGTCGGCTCATGACGGACTCGCAGCCAGTTGATCTCGCACACCTGACTCACACTCTGCGGGACGACAACATCGTCGGGGTGACCATCGGCTGGGTCGACAACAACGGCGTCGTGCGTTCCCGCACCGTGCCGACCGCAGAACTGGCCGCCGCCGCACGTCGCGGGGTCGGCATCACCTCGGTGTTCGCGGTGTTCGATTCGCACGACGGGATCACCTTCGCCCACGGTGGACTCGCGACGCCGTCCGGCGATGTGCGGTTGATCCCGGTGATCGACACCACGTCGAGTGTGGTCCCCCTCGCCGGGCAGCCCGGTTTGGCCTGGGCGCACGGCCGGCAAGTCTCGGCCGACGGCTCGGCGTGGCCCTACGATCAGCGAGCCGTACTCGAGCGTCAGGTGAGGCGCGCAGCCGACGCGGGCTTCGAGGTGCGGGCCGGATTCGAGATCGAATGTGCGCTCACCCGCGAATCCGACGGGCTGCCCGCTCATCGAGGGCCGGCGTACTCCGCCAACGCGATGCGCGATGTCGACGAATTCGTTGTGCAACTGCTCCGAGACCTGTCCCGGAACGGTCTCGGTATCGGTCAGATCCATGCCGAGTACGGCGGTTCCCAGCTCGAGATCGCGCTCAGCCCGCTCGATCCCCTTGCCGCAGCCGATGCACAGGTGCTGGCCAGGCAAACCATCCACGCAGCGGCACGAGCACGGGGATTGCGGGCCAGCTTCGCTCCCCTACCGTCGTCGAGCAATGCCGGCAATGGTTGGCACCTGCACACCTCGCTCGTTCGCGACGGTCACAACGCCCTCACCGGCGACGGAGAACACGGCTTGTCCGAGACCGGGCGGTCGTACATTGCCGGTCTGGTGCGCGAGCTGCCCGGTCTGGTCGCCGTCACGGCACCGAGTTCGGGCTCGCTGCTGCGTCGTCGACCCGGCTACTGGGCGGGGGCCTTCGGGTTCTGGGGCGTCGAAAACCGCGAGGCAGCGGTACGACTGGTGCCGGCCACCCCTCTTCTCGGCTCGGAGCACACCAATGTCGAGTTGAAGGCCTGCGATGCGTCCGCGAACCCGTATCTGGCGCTGGCGGTGACGATCGCGGCCGGCCTGTCGGGGGTGGCAGATGCGGCACCGTTGCCGCGACCCGTCCAGGAGGACGTGGGCGGTTGGGACGATGCGCGTCGCGAGGCCGCCGGTATCTCCCCGTTGGCCACCACCCACGACCAGCAGCGCGAGAACCTGTTGTCCTCCGCACTGGTCGCGGACGTGTTGGGCTCGGACCTTCTCGGCGCGTTCGTCGCCTGCCGCGACGCCGACGCCGCGTGGGCGGCCGGTCACACCGAGGACGAACTGCTCGAATCGCTGCGCTGGATCTACTGACATGCTGCACCGCTTCACCGGAGCAACAGCACTGCTGTCTGCCCTCGAGCATGCCCTGCCACAACCGGATCAACTCTGTGGACCGTTCTCGGCTTCGGTCGCGCTGGCGGCCGTTCTCGACGACGACATTCCCGACATCACGGCCATCGCGGTCGCGTCGGGCTCGACGATCTGGCCGGGTGAGTTCCACGCCGCTCGCCCTCCCGGTTCTCCGAGGATCACCGATGGGTGGGATGCGCTGTCGACGTCAGAGTCCATCGAAGCGGCGGGGACGAGCGCAGCGGGTCTGGCGGCGGGCATCGAAGCTGCGACCGGGAACCGCGTCCTCGTCGTTTCGATCGCGCAGCCGGGTGCATCGGAGGTGTCACTGCTGCTGACCCGCCTCGCCGACGCGCGATTCCGCTTCGGTGTGCTGGCCAACGTTCACACCGGCGGACTGACCGAATTCGATTGGAACGTAGGTCATTTCGTGACCATCTGGGGTTTCGACGCGGCCGAGGACACGGCCGCGATCGGCGATACCTATCGGGAACTGGGTAGCCGTACGATGCCGCCGGGCTGTCGAACCGTTCCCGTTGCCGCGCTTGCGGCGGCGATGTCCGAGCGGGGCCTGCTGCTGATGGTGAACAGCGGCGATCAGCATGCGGCGGAGCATCTGGTGTGCTCGCTGAATCTACGAAGCCGGTCGTGGTCCGTGTGAGACTCGCGAGCGAGACAACGACGAAAAATGGGCGTGGGCTCCTCGAAAGGAACCCACGCCCATTGTTCATGGTGTGGTGAAGCCCGCAGGCTTCAGATCACCAGGAGCTCTTGTGAACTCCGGGAAGCTCTCCGGCGTGTGCCATCTCGCGCACGCAGATACGGCAGAGGCCGAACTTGCGGAACACGGAATGGGGACGGCCGCAGCGGTTGCAGCGAGTGTATGCGCGCACCGCGAACTTCGGCTTCTTGTTGGCCTTGTTGACCAGTGCCTTCTTCGCCATGGACTCAGTTCTCCTTGAACGGGAAGCCGAGGTGCTTGAGCAGCGCGCGGCCTTCTTCGTTGTTGGTTGCGGTGGTTACTACGGTGATGTCCATGCCGCGCGGACGGTCGATCTTGTCCACATCGATCTCGTGGAACATCGACTGCTCGTTGAGGCCGAACGTGTAGTTTCCGTTGCCGTCGAACTGCGTGCCCGAGAGGCCGCGGAAGTCCCTGATTCGGGGAAGGGCAATGGAGACCAGACGGTCGAGGAACTCCCACATGCGGTCGCCACGGAGGGTGACGCGTGCGCCGATGGGCATTCCCTCGCGCAGCTTGAACTGCGCGATGGACTTGCGGGCCTTGCGGATCTCCGGCTTCTGGCCGGTGATGGCAGCGAGGTCGGCAACTGCACCGTTGATCAGCTTGGCGTCACGGGCGGCGTCGCCGACACCCATGTTGACGACGACCTTGACGACACCGGGGATCTGCATGACGTTCTCGTATGCAAATTCGGTGTTCAGGGCGTCTTTGATCTCGGCGCGGTAGCGCGCCTTGAGGCGGGGCTGTGCGCCCGCGATGTTTTCGGTGGTAGTCATCTCAGATGTCCTTCCCGTTCTTCCGGGAAACACGAACGCGCTTGCCGGTTTCCTCGTCGGTCCGGTAGCCCACGCGAGTGGGGTTTCCGTCCGAGTCGACCACTGCGACGTTCGATACGTGGATCGGGGCTTCCTGGGTGACGATGCCGCCCGAGGATGCGCCGCGCTGGTTGGCGGAGACCGCGGTGTGCTTCTTGATGCGGTTCACACCCTCGACCAGAACCTTGGAGTCAGCGGGGTAGGCCTGAATGACCTTGCCCTTGGCACCCTTGTCCTTGCCTGCGATCACGAGAACGGTGTCGCCCTTGTGCACCTTCATTTACAGCACCTCCGGGGCGAGCGAGACGATCTTCATGAACTTCTTCTCACGCAGCTCACGGCCGACCGGGCCGAAGATGCGGGTTCCACGGGGATCGTTGTCCGGCTTGATCAGCACCGCAGCGTTCTCGTCGAAGCGGATGTACGAGCCATCCGGACGACGACGCTCCTTGACGGTGCGGACGATGACGGCCTTGACGACCTCACCCTTCTTGATGTTTCCACCGGGGATGGCGTCCTTCACCGTAGCTACGATGATGTCGCCGATTCCGGCGTAGCGACGTGACGAGCCACCGAGAACGCGGATGCAAAGGATTTCCTTCGCGCCCGTGTTATCAGCGACGCGTACTCGCGACTCCTGCTGAATCACTCACTTCTCCTTGACCTGGATGTACGTACGTGCCGGATTTCCGTCCCGACACGCGCGGTCGGCTGCCGGGCACGGGCGCACGAAGACACACCGCTGCCACAGGCAACCGGTCAAGTGTAGGGGAACGGGTCATGCGGATCCAAATCGCGATCGGCCCGAGCTGCGCTGTTGCCGTCCAGCCCCGAACTCTCGGTACGGTTTCAGGGATGGATCATCCTTCGGATCAGCAAGGCGTGCCGTCGACGTCGACGACGACCGATGTCGACCGATGGTGGTCCGGGCTGCCCCTGGATCGAGTCGCCCGAATACACGGGGCGTCCGCCCGCGAGCTCGCCGATTCCGTCGATCCCCTGCCTGCCGATGCTCCGGCGATCAACTTCTACACAGTCGATCCCGCATCCGCCACCCGGACCGTAGACCTCGTCGAGGCGATAGTCGCCGAACTCGAGAGTGCGGCAGTGGCCTCGGTTCCGCTCTGGCTCACCGAGTTCGATCATCACGGCGGCGCATCGACTCTGGACAGGCGCGCTGCCCGCGCGGCCGCGGTTCGGCTCGCCGCAGACACTGCCCACTTCGGCCCCTATGTCGGTTCTCTCGCCGAGTCGTGCATTGCGCAGCGTCCGGTGCGCCGGGACGCATTCACCGTGGAAACCCGGGCCGCCGGATCGGCGCGCGTACTGGCCGCGGCCTCGCAGCGCACCACAACCGCGCTGGTGTTGGTGTTGCCCACAGACGTCGACGTCGCGGTAGCGGGGACTGCCGCCGAGTGGCTGTGCAGCCACGGCGAGATGGCGGTGTGGCCGACGGGAGCCGGGGCGTCGGGGATGGACAGATTCCCCTCGGTACGGGTGCGCGCACCCGCCGTTCCACAAGGTGTCGATACCGTTCTGGAACGCTTCCGGCCGCTGAGCTACCCGCCGATCGCGGGGCACCCACACCCGGCCAGCGATCCGGAGAAGCGGCTGTACCGAGCACTCGACGTGCACGAGTGGGCCGCCGGGCGAGAGCACAATCGATCGATCAGACTCGGCGAGCTCGGCCGGCCGTTCACTGTGGACGTACTGTGGCGCACCGAGAGAGTGATCGTGGAGATCGACGGCAACGAGCACCGTGCCGCCGAGCGTTTCGCCGAGGACCGCGTTCGCGACAACCGACTGCAGACCGAGGGGTACATGGTGTTGCGGTTCACCAACGCTCAGGTGATCGACGACCCGCACCGCGCGGTCGCTACCATCCGCGAGGCAGTATCGAGAAGACGATCGAAGGGGGATCCTCGATGACCACCGAAGACCTGAACGGAACCGAGGCAGCGGTACTGCTGGTTCTGATGGCCGAGGCGAGTCCGGTCAAGAATTCCGCACTCAGAACCCTCGGCCCCGAGCTGCCCAAGTCTTCTCGCGACAAGTTGACCAACGCTGGTCTGATCGAGGTGAATACCTCGGTGCGTCCGATGACCCTCGAACTGACCGACAAGGGCTGGCGGGTCTGCGGCGAACTCATCGGGGGTGAACCACCAGCTCGATCGACTGGTGCCGGGAAGGCCCTGTTCACCGTGTTGGCCGGTGTGCGCCGGTGGTTCGATCGCACCGACACTCGTCCGGCCGATGTGTTCTTCCCCCGAGCGAACTCGGCTGCACCCACCGACGGTATCGACGCGACCGTCGACATCGAGGCAGCAATTCGCGCTGCCTACGCGCGGCTCGCTCGCGAACCCGGTTCGACGGTTCGACTGTCCCGGCTACGAAGTCAGTTGCCGGAGATCCCCAGGACCGAACTCGACGACGCCCTCGCGCGACTGCGGCGCTGCGAGGACGTCTCGCTGATCCCGGAAGAAAACCAGAAAACGCTGACCGAAGAGGAACGCGCTGCCGCGGTCTTCGTTGGAAATCAGCACAACCACCTTCTCTCGATCGAATCATGATGGGCGTTGAGTCGACGATGACGGACAACGAGCAGATCCATGCTCTCGAATCGGTGCGGCTGAGCTGGGCACCGACCCCCGACGACGTATGGCGTTCCCAGTCGAACGTGCACGTGCCGGGGATGCACGAGCGGGTGTTCCACGAGGTCATGAATGCTTACGACGACGCCGATGCGTCCGACGACGCCAGCCCGCTCGGTGTGGTCGTGCGCGGGCCCGCCGGCTCGGGCAAGACACACCTGCTGGGCCAGGTGCGTGAGGAAGTACAGGGCAAGGGCGGGTACTTCTTCCTGATCCGGCTCCTCGACGCGGCCGGATTCTGGCGCTCGACACTGATGGGGATGCTCGACGACTTGATGCGCCCGTCCGGTCGAGGATCCGACAGTCAGCTCGGTCTGTTGCTCCGACGCCTGTGCGAGATCGGTGACGTGTCGGAGGAGCAGCGCGCGCGGATCATGGGCGAGGAGATGATCGACGCCGAGACACTCGACGCTTTCGTCACCGCGGTGTACAAGGTCCACCCGCGACACCGCCGGACCTCACAGCACACGCTGCGCGCCTTGGTACTGTCCATCGCCCCGGATGCGGTCGTGCAGGACCTGGGCGATGCGTATCTGCAATCGATCGACGACGTCGATCCCGAGGAGTTCTCGGCGTGGGGCATCCGCCGCGCCGAGCTCGGGCATCAAGGCATCGCCGAGAACATCTCTCGCCTGCTCGCGATCACCGGCCCGACGATTCTTGCGATAGACCAGATCGACACCCTGGTCGCTCAGTCGCGCACCGGATCCGATCAGGAGTTCGCCGACGCACAAGAGGACAAGGTCGTCGAGCAGCTCGCCCACGGCCTGATGTCGCTGCGCGAGACACTCCCCCGCACCGCGTCGGTGCTGTCGGCATTGTCGAGTGCGTGGGAGCTGATCGCGGCACGCGGCGTGGCTCCCATGCGGGACCGCTTCCGAGTCACACAGACGCTCAAACCGATCCCGTCCTCGGACATAGGCCGCCTGCTGCTCGGACGCCGCCTGGCCGCGTGCTTCCTCGAAGCCGGGTTCACTCCGCCGCACCCGACGTGGCCGGTGGCACCCGAGGCGTTCGAGCAGGCCCCGGACTTCACTCCGCGTCAGCTTCTCATCGCCGTCGACCGGCACATCCGGCATTGCCTGGACACCGGGGTCGCGTCGGAGCTGGAAAGTTTCACGGACAAGTCCGGTCCGGCGGATACTCCCGAGCTTCCCACGGCCAGAGTCAGTGAGCTCGACGCGCTCGACGAGCGCTACAAGCAGCTTCGCGAACAGGTCGATGTGTCGGTTCCGCTGCGACCGGACAGCGAGGACTCGATCTTCCCCGCACTACTGTCCGCAGGTCTGACGGCGTGGATTCACGAGCATCAATCCTCCGATGACAGCCTCGCCCAGGACCCGCCGCCGAGCGGCAAGCCTGCGCTGCACGCGCGGCTGCGTCACACTGTCGATACCGATACCGACGACGAAGAGCACTGGTGCTTTCGTGCGGTGACCTCGGGTAATGCCCGAGCGGCCCTGGCGCGGGTCGAGCGTGCAGTGACCACGGCGGGCCTGCACATCGACATGCCTCGACGACGGCTGATCCTGATCAGAAACGATCCGTGGCCCAACGGAGCGAAGACCGAGCAGACGATTGCTGCGTTGCGGCGCGCCGGTGGCGTGGTGGTGCCCTTTTCCGACGAGGACCGCAGGGCGCTTGCGGCCCTGTCGATCCTGCTGACCGAGAACTCCCCAGCGCTCACGTCCTGGCTGCTGGCGCGCAAGCCCGCGCACGAGGTGACACTGTTCGGGGAAGTGCTGCCTGCAGTGAGTGTCGTCGACGATGACACTGCCCTGATCGAGCCCGAGACCACCAGCGCGGCCGCGTCGCAGATGCAGCCGCGCAGGCCCGCCATCGTGGTGGGCTCGGAGCTCAGTACCGGCGCGGACGTCGCAGTGCCGCTCGAGGCACTGCGTAAGCACACTGCCATCTTCGCAGGATCCGGCTCGGGCAAGACGGTACTGATCCGCAGACTGGTGGAAGAATGTGCACTGCAAGGTGTTTCGGCGATCGTCCTCGACGTGAACAACGACCTCGCCCGGCTTGGCACTGCGTGGCCCGAGGACGAGCGGACCTGGCCGCCGGGCGACGAAGCCAAAGCTGCCGCATACCTGCGCGATACCGACGTCGTGGTGTGGACGCCGCGTAAATCCTCCGGTCGCCCACTCAGCTTTCAGCCGCTTCCCGATTTCGTCAGCGTGCTCGGTGACGCCGACGAGTTCGAGGCCTCGGTCGAGTCCGCGCTGGCCTCACTCGAACCCGCAGCCGGCGTTCTCGGTACGTCGCAGAAGGCCAAACACGGCCGGGCAGTGTTGAAATCGGCACTCGACCTGTTCGGTCGACGGCCTCAGGGCGGCGATTTGGCCGACTTCGTCGATCTGCTCGAGGAGTTCCCCGACGATGCCAGTGAGATGCGCGACGCCGTCCGCATCGCCGCAGGTCTCGCCGAGAACCTCAAGGCTGCTGCCGCGAACGACCCGATGTTCGCCGGTGCGGGCACTCCGGTGGACCCGGCCGTCCTGCTGACCCCTGCCGACGGTAAGAAAGCCCGCGTTTCGGTGATCAACCTGGCCGGCCTGACCACAGACGAGCAGAAACAGAGCTTCGTCAATCAACTTCAGATGGGGTTGTTCGCCTGGATCAAGAAGAACCCCGCCGGCGATCGACCACTGGGTGGGCTGTTCGTCATGGACGAAGCGCAGAACTTCGCGCCCTCGGACCGGACGACCGCAGCGACGCACAGCACGCTCGCTCTGGCGTCGCAGGCACGAAAGTACGGTTTGGGCCTGGTGTTCGCCACCCAAGCCCCCAAGGGCCTGCACAACCGAATCGCAGGAAATGCCTCGACACAGTTCTACGGACTGCTCAACAGCCCGTCCCAGGTCGAGGCCGCGCAGGAAATGGCGCGAGTCAAGGGCGGGTCGGTTCCCGACGTCGGGCGACTACCTGCCGGTCAGTTCTATGCAGCGGTCGAAGGCGCGGAGTTCCGCCGCACCGCCACTCCGCTGTGCCTGTCCTACCATCCGAAGAGTCCACCCACCGAGGAAGAGGTCATCACGCTGGCGCGTTCGTGACCGGATGCCCGGCGAGTTCATCGCCGGGCATCAACCGACCACGGGTGATGGGTGAGTAGGTCAGCGATCCCGATGATCGAGGACGACGGCGTACGACCCGACTCCGGTGAGGGTGTGTCCGTCGATGGATACGGTATCGACGATCACCGACGTGACCGCACCTGTCTCCGGGTCGAACTCCACGTCGTCCACTGTGCCGAGATCGACTCCGGCAGTACTGAGCGCGCGTTTGCCGATCACGCGGTGAGCTTTACCGTGCAGTCCGGACAGTGAGTCCTCGGTGTCGATCTCGACGATGGTGTCCACCGACTCGACTGTCACTGCGTCGGATCCGAAGGAGGAGATACCGGACCATGTCAGCGCGTCACCGGTCTTGCACTTCTTGATCTGCACACCGGCGACGGTGCGACTTCGCGGATCGACGAGGAATTCCCCCACTGCACCGACAGTATCGGCGGTGGAGGTGCTCACTACCTTGCGACCGATGGATTCGGAGAACAACATCAGCGAGTTCCCTTCAGCTGCGCCCGGAAGGCATCGACGGCCGCGCCGAACCCTGCCAGGTCGTCACGCACGAAATCGGTGGCACTGGCCGGAACCATGAGATGTTCGCCCGAGGCCGCGAGGGTGTCCGGCAACGGGATGAGCACGGTTGCCCCCTTGTTCTTCATCGACTCGGAGGACTTGATTTCGTAGCCGACCACATCGCATTGTCCGCCGTTCCGCCCGCTCACCTCGATGATCACGTCGACGACAGTGCCCAGGTCCGTTCCCGTGTCCGTCAGAACCGTCGAACCCAGGATATCTCCGCGACGCTCCGGTGCGGGCTCGGCATCCTCGCCGTCCTGCTCGGTCGAGGTGAACATCTGATCGGGTGGGGTGAGGGCGTCCTCGCTGAGGATCATCACTGCATCCGATCCGAGCGCGGCCACCGACCGCCACGGCATGACCTCTTTCTTCGGCCCCGAGAACAGGCCACGGCCGGCAAGAGTGAACCCTGCTACGGCCCCGCCGTCCGGGGCGTACACGATGTCCTTGACCTGAGCGACGTCCTCGCCCGCGAAGGTGACAACGGGCAGCTTGGCGATCTCACTCGACCGCATCAGTTGTTCGCTCATGACTTCGTGTGTGGGTCCGGGTTGCTCCGACGAGTAGCGATGATCACGCCACCGGATCGACGCCGGGATTGAACCAGCAACACTGCTGCCACGATCGCAATTATCAACACGAGGGCCACAATGACCCAACCCCACCACTGCATAGTGAGCACCCTTTCTCGAGAAGGAGTGAATGAGCCCGAGGATCACCCGCTTGGGTTCCTGTACTACCCCTTGACGCACACCTTCAAACCCCACCTCGACGGCTCGGCAGATTCTCGTCGAGCAGGCACGCCTGGCACACTGGTGCTCTGTGAAGGCCCTCGCACGCGGGGAGAACTGCCCCGCACCCACCGGACCACTGACGGTCGCACTGACCAGTTCGACGCACGTCGATGTCTCGGCGCTGTTGCTGGCCTCGAACGGCCGCGTCCGATCCGACGCGGATATGGTCTTCTGGAATCAGCCCGAGGGTGCAGGCGTCGACTACCGGCCCGCGTCCTCCGGTCATCTCGTTCGCGTGGACCCGGCGGCCGTTCCACCCGATATCGACACCGTCGTCATCGCTGCCTCCCTCGACGGCACCGGACCGACGACCTTCGCAGCTGCGGGACCGGTGTCGGTCACCGTCTCCGACGCGTCATCGCCTCAGGTCTCGTACTCGGCAGACGGCCTCGGCGACGAGTCGGCGCTCGTGTGCATCGAGGTCTACCGCCGCGGTGATCGATGGAAGATCCGCGCCGTCGGGCAGGGGTATGTGGGCGGATTGGCGGGGTTGGCCACCGCATTCGGAATCAGCATCGACGCGGACGAACCCGCTGCGCCCACTACGCCGTCCTCGCACGTCACCGACTCGACCGTGAATTCACCTGCGCACCAAGGAGCTCTGGCCATGAGAAGCGAACTGTTCGCCCCCGCCCACGCCGAGGTGCCCGGCTCGGGGATTCAGAAGCAGGGCAGCAAGATGTGCCGAATCGGATTGAGCGGCGAGATCATGGCCCGTGCGGGTTCGATGGTCGCGTACCAGGGCGACCTTCAGTTCGCGGCCCAGGGCTCCGGTGGAATCGGCCGAGCGATCAAGCAGGCACTGTCCGGAGAGGGTGTGCCGCTGATGAAGGTGTCCGGCAGGGGTGACCTCTTCCTCGCCAATGCGGCGCAGGACGTCCACCTGATAGACCTGGACGGCACCGACGGATTGACGATCAACGGTGCCAACGTCCTGGCCTTCGAGTCCTCGCTGAGCTATGACGTCAAACGAGTACAGGGGGCTGCGGCGGGCGGTAACGCGGGCTTCTTCAACTGCGTGTTCTCCGGTAGCGGGCGGATTGCCATCACCACGGACGGAATCCCTGTCGTACTCGACGTCGACCAACCGACGTTCGCAGACCCGCAGGCTGCGGTCGCGTGGTCGTCCTCGCTGCAGACACGGGTGAAGAAGAACGATTCCTTCGGTCTCGGCACCCTCATCGGTCGCACCACCGGTGAGCGCTTCACACTCGAGTTCATCGGCCGAGGATTTGTCGTCGTGCAGCCTTCGGAGCAACCGCCGGGCGGACTCGTCGGCGGAAGCGGCAGCGGCGAGCAGGCCGGAGTCGGCGGCGCACTGGGGGGCCTGCTGGGCAGGTGAACTCCCCCGTCAGAGGAACAACGTCCGGTGCCGGATCGACCCTTGCAGATGGCCGGCCACCACGGCCGCGGCCCCGCACCACCGCTCGCATGGGGTACGTGAGAGCTTCTGCGGCACAATAGGATTGGTTACCATCAGCCTCAGCACATGCGCAAGGAACGCACGGACCGAGGCCCGCCGGAAACCATACTCGCGATAGCCGAGGTACAGCTCGACGTCGCCGACCGCGTATCGACGAACCTGAGACCAGTACTCGCGCAACGTAGGTCTGAGCCGGTAGTCGACGACGGCCGATTCGGCGTGAGCGAATCGAAATCCCGCCAACTGGACGCGCCAGGAGAAGTCCAGGTCCTCACCTGTTGCCATCAGGGTCTCGTCGAAACCGTGCACCGCGTGGAACACCGACGCCCACACCGCGAAGTTGCAGCCGGGAGCATACGGAAGAAAGTCGCTCTCGAGACTCTTCGACGACGGATTCATCGGCCGTCGACGGTAGGCAGCGGCCGAGTTCACCAGCGATGTGTCCAACGAGCCACTGACGAGATCGCTGGTCGGAGCCGCTGCCACCAGCGCGCTCAACCACTGGGGCCGGACGATGTCGTCCGCGTCGCAGAATGCCAAGAACTCGCCGTGCGCAGCAGCTGCGCCTACATTGCGTGCGTGAGATACGCCGGCGGAGTCGGACGCATCGACATATCGCACGCGAATCCCACCGGCGGCCGTCCGCGCACGCAGGAACTCCTGCAGTCGATCGGTTGATCCGCTGTCGCTGACGATCACCTCGAAGCCGGCACCGTGGTCTTGGCCTTCCAGTGCGTCGAGTTGGGCTCCCAAGGTAGGCACTGCATTCAGGACGGGGATGACGACGCTGACGCTTGCCGGTCGTCCCACGGACATCGACTGCACTCCCCTACGTAGAACCGGATACGACGAAGAACCGGGCACGACGAAAAACCCACCCCCGTTGCCGGAGGTGGGTTTTCGAGCACAGAGTGCTTACTTGGCCTTTTCGAGGACCTCGACCAGACGCCAGTGCTTCGTGGCGGACAGCGGACGGGTCTCCATGAGCTGAACGCGATCGCCTACGCCGGCGTCGCCCTTCTCGTCATGTGCCTTGACCTTGGTGGTGCGACGAATGACCTTGCTGTAGAGGGGGTGCTTGACCCTGTCCTCCAGCTCGACCACGATCGTCTTCTCCATCTTGTCGGATACGACGTAGCCGATCCGAACCTTGCGGTTGTTGCGCTCTTCTGTCACAGTTTTTTCCTCGCTCATGCTGCGTCACCTGCTGTGTCCTCGGAGGGACCAGAGGCCAAGCCGAGCTCACGTTCACGGAGCACCGTGTACACACGCGCAATTTCGTGGCGCACAACGCGCAGTCGACGGTTGTTGTCCAACTGGCCGGTAGCCATCTGGAACCGAAGGTTGAACAGCTCTTCCTTCGACTCACGCAGCTTGGTGACCAGCTCTTCACCGGTGAGCTCGCGGAGCTCTGCGGCTGGGGTTCCGGTAGCCATCAGAACTGCTCCTCCCTGGTGATGATGCGTGCCTTGATGGGCAACTTGTGGATTGCGCGAGTGAGTGCCTCACGCGCGATGGTCTCGTCGGGGTACGACAGCTCGAAGAGCACGCGACCCGGCTTGACGTTCGCGATCCACCACTCGGGCGAACCCTTACCGGAACCCATGCGGGTCTCGGCAGGCTTCTTGGTGAGCGGGCGGTCCGGGAAGATGTTGATCCAGACCTTGCCGCCACGCTTGATGTGGCGAGTGATCGCGATACGAGCGGACTCGATCTGACGGTTGGTGATGTAGGCGGGCTCGAGAGCCTGAATGCCGTAGTCACCGAAGGTCACCTGAGTTCCGCCCTTGGCGGTACCCGAACGCTTCGGGTGGTGCTGCTTGCGGTGCTTGACCCGGCGGGGGATCAACATGCGTCAGCCCTCCTGATTCGGCTCGGTCGAGGCAGGAGCCTCGGTTGCGGATGCCGCGCGACCTGCTTCGGTGCTGGTCGCGGTGGTGCCCGAAGCACCGGAACGACGCGGGCGCGTGGGACGCTCGCGACGCGGGCGATCGGCACCGGCAGCCGGAGCTGCAGCAGCGGCGAGTTCACGCCGTCCACCGACGATGTCGCCCTTGTAGATCCATACCTTCACACCGATGCGGCCGAAGGTGGTCTTGGCCTCGTACAGCCCGTAGTCGATGTCGGCACGGAGCGTGTGCAGGGGAACGCGTCCCTCGCGGTAGAACTCCGAGCGAGACATCTCCGCGCCACCGAGACGGCCGGAGCACTGGACACGGATGCCCTTGACGTTCGGCTGACGCATCGCCGACTGGATGGCCTTACGCATCGCGCGACGGAATGCGACGCGGTTGCTGAGCTGCTCGGCAACACCCTGGGCGACGAGCTGAGCCTCGGACTCGGCGTTCTTGACCTCGAGGATGTTGAGCTGGACCTGCTTGCCGGTCAGCTTCTCGAGAGCGCCGCGAATGCGGTCGGCCTCGGCGCCACGACGACCGATGACGATGCCGGGACGTGCCGTGTGGATGTCCACGCGAACACGGTCACGGGTGCGCTCGATCTCGACCTTCGCGATGCCCGCGCGCTCCATGCCGGTGGCGAGGAGCTTGCGGATCGCGACGTCTTCTTTGACGTACTCCGAGTACTGCTTGTCTGCGTACCAACGCGACTTCCAGTCAGTGGTGATACCCAAGCGGAAGCCGTGCGGGTTGATTTTCTGACCCACTACTGAGCCCCTTCCTTGGACGCCTGGCCCTTACGGCGGTTACGAGACGTTCCGCCGGTCTTGGGCAGGCTTTCGACGATCACCGTGATGTGGCTGGTGCGCTTGCGGATCCGGAATGCCCGGCCCTGAGCACGCGGCTGGAATCGCTTGAGGGTTGCACCCTCGTCGACGAATGCCGTCGCGACGATCAGCGTGCTGGGATCGAGATCCAGGTTGTTCTCGGCGTTGGCCGCTGCGGAGGCGATCACCTTGGCGACCGGCTCGCTTGCTGCCTGCGGCGCGAACTTGAGGATGTTGAGCGCGTCCTCGACGGAGCGCCCGCGAACCAGATCCACGACTCGACGTGCCTTCATCGGCGTGACGCGAACGTGCTTCGCTACGGCCTTGGCAGTTGGATTGGCGGTGGGGGTGAAGTTGGTCATCGCCTCTTCGCCTTCCGGTCGTCTTTGATGTGACCCTTGAACGTGCGGGTCGGTGCGAACTCTCCGAGCTTGTGGCCGACCATCGAGTCGGACACGAACACCGGCACATGCTTGCGGCCGTCGTGGACGGCGAAAGTGTGACCGATGAAGTCGGGGAGGATTGTCGATCGACGGGACCAGGTCTTGATGACCTGCTTGGTTCCCTTGTCGTTCTGGACGTCAACCTTCGCGAGGAGGTGATCGTCTACGAACGGGCCTTTCTTCAGGCTGCGTGGCATTCTGAACTCCCTCCTAGCGCTTGTTCTTGCCGGTACGACGACGACGGACGATCAGCTTGTCGCTCGCCTTGTTCTTGCGGGTACGGCCTTCCGGCTGTCCCCAGGGGCTGACCGGGTGGCGTCCACCGGAGGTCTTGCCCTCGCCGCCACCGTGCGGGTGGTCGACCGGGTTCATCACGACGCCACGCACGGTCGGGCGCTTGCCCTTCCAGCGCATACGGCCGGCCTTGCCCCAGTTGATGTTCGACTGCTCGGCGTTGCCGACCTCGCCGACGGTTGCGCGGCAGCGCACGTCGACGCGACGGATTTCACCGGACGGCATACGCAACGTGGCGTAGGGGCCTTCCTTACCGAGCAGCTGAATGCTCGCTCCAGCGGAGCGGGCCATCTTTGCGCCACCGCCCGGGCGGAGTTCGACCGCGTGGATGGTCGTACCCGTCGGGATGTTGCGCAGGGGCAGGTTGTTGCCGGGCTTGATGTCGGCATTGGCACCCTGCTCGATCGGCGAACCCTGGGAGACGCCCTTGGGTGCGACGATGTAGCGCTTCTCGCCGTCTGCGAAGTGCAGCAGAGCGATGTTCGCGGTGCGGTTGGGGTCGTACTCGATGTGAGCGACCTTGGCCGGCACGCCGTCCTTGTCGTTGCGACGGAAATCGATGAGACGGTACGCACGCTTGTGACCGCCACCCTTGTGCCGGGTGGTGATACGACCGTGTGCGTTACGTCCACCGCGGCCGTGCAGCGGGCGGATCAGCGACTTCTCTGGGGTCGAACGCGTGATCTCAGCGAAATCGGACACGCTGGAGCCACGACGGCCCGGGGTTGTCGGCTTGTATTTACGGATTGCCATGAGTCTTCTCGTCCTCTATATCCGAAGAGTCCCAGCCGCTTACGCGACCGGACCTCCGAAGATCTCGATGGGCTTGCTGTCGGCGGAGAGCGTTACGAGTGCGCGCTTGGTGTCCTTGCGCTTGCCGTAACCGAACCGGGTCCGCTTACGCTTGCCCTGACGGTTCATCGTGTTGACGCTGGTCACGGTGACGCCGAAGATTTTCTCGACGGCAATCTTGATCTGCGTCTTGTTCGAGTCCGGGTGCACCAGGAACGTGTAGGTGCCGTCTTCGATCAGTCCGTAGGACTTCTCGGAGATGACCGGTGCCAGCAAGATGTCGCGGGGATCGGCGATCGTGGTCACTTGCTTGCCTCCTCGTTCTTTGCAGGCCCAGCGATAAAGGTGTTCAGCGCTTCCACGCTGAAGACGACATCATCGGCATTGAGCACGTCGTAGGTGTTGAGCTGGTCGGGTGCGATGGGGTGCACGCCGTCCAGGTTCTGCACGCTCTTCCAGGCTGCGATGTCCTCGCGGCCGACGACGAGCAGGACCTTCTTGCGGCCCGAGAGCTCGGCGAGGAATGTCTTCGCACCCTTGGTGGACGGAACCTGTCCCGCAACCAATTCGGTGATGACGTGCAAGCGCTCGCTGCGGGTCCGGTCGGAGAGGGCTCCGCGCAGTGCGGCGGCCTTCATCTTCTTGGGGGTCCGCTGGCTGTAGTCGCGCGGCTGCGGTCCGTGAACCGTGCCACCGCCGACGAACTGAGGAGCGCGGGTCGAGCCCTGACGGGCGCGGCCGGTGCCCTTCTGCCGGTACGGCTTCTTGCCGCCGCCGCGGACCTCGCCACGAGTCTTCGTGGCGTGGGTTCCCTGACGGGCAGCTGCCAGCTGTGCGATGACGACCTGGTGCAGCAGCGCGATGTTCGCCGGTGCGTCGAAGATCTCCGCGGGGAGATCGACGGTGCCGTTGGTCTTGCCGCCGGCTTCCTTGACATCGAGCGTCAGCTTGGTCTCGGTGTTCTTCTCGAGGCTGGTCATGCCCGTGCACCACCCTTCAATGCAGACTTGACGATCACGACGTTGCCGCGACGGCCCGGGATCGCTCCCTTGATCAGCAGCAGACCGTTCTCGCTGTCCACCTTGTGGACCGAGAGGTTCTGCGTCGTGATGCGGTCGCCACCCATACGTCCGGACATGCGCATTCCCTTGAACACGCGACCGGGGGTTGCGCAGCCACCGATGGATCCGGGACGACGGTGCACGGCCTGTGCACCGTGGCTCGCACCCTGACCCTTGAAGCCGTGACGCTTCATGGTTCCGGCGAAGCCCTTGCCCTTGCTGGTGCCGGTGACGTCGACGTATGCGCCGTCCTCGAACACTGCAGCGGTCAGCTCCTGGCCGACCTCGAACTGCGAGGCGTCGGCAACACGGATCTCCACGATGTGGCGACGCGGCGTGACACCTGCCTTCTCGAACTGGCCGGTGGTGGGCTTGTTCACCTTGCGCGGGTCGATCGCACCGAATGCGACCTGGACGGCGCTGTAGCCGTCACGTTCCTGGGTGCGGATCTGGGTGACCACGTTGGGGCCGGCCTTGATCACGGTCACGGGAACGACGCGGTTGTTCTCGTCGAAGACCTGGGTCATTCCGAGCTTGGTGCCCAGAATTCCTGTCGCAGGCCGATTCTTGTTATCAGTCATCGTTGTCTCCGCGCTCACTGGATGTTGACGTCGACACTGGCCGGGAGGTCGATGCGCATCAGCGCGTCCACCGTCTTCGGTGTCGGGTCGAGGATGTCAATGAGCCGCTTGTGAGTACGCATCTCGAAATGTTCGCGCGAGTCCTTGTACTTGTGCGGCGAACGGATGACGCAGTACACGTTCTTTTCTGTCGGCAACGGCACCGGTCCGACGACACGGGCACCCGTACGGGTGACCGTTTCGACGATCTTGCGCGCTGACGCGTCGATCGCCTCATGGTCGTAGGCCTTGAGCCTGATGCGGATCTTTTGTCCCGCCACGCTTAGTGTCCTTTTCTTGCCGCTTGGTCGTAGAACGGGCCGTTCGGCCTGCTCCACCTCGTCTGCACAGTCCCCGAGCCGTGAAAGTCCACCGACTCGAACTGTCTTCGTGCACACACGACAGTGAAAAACGTTGACGACCCAGGCGTGGCCTGCATCCGTTGCCGCTCTTCATCTGTCATGGTTCTCCGGTCCACGCGGTCGGGCGTGTCGTGATTCCGCTCATTCTTCTGCGTTGAAACTTTCGCTTCAACCACTTCCGAATGGATCGAAATCCGCACCGATCGAGCTGGTGTACCGGACGCGCTCACGTGGAACGCTGGTCTCATGTTCGTGCTCAGTCGGCCTGGCGACCGACTCACCTGTTTCAGGCCGCACGCAAGTGCGCCCTGTGTCCAGGCAACCCGACCAGTATGCCGCAGTCTGCCCGACAGATCAACTCGGGGTCCGACGATGTCCCTCGCATTATCTTACCGAGCAGTAAGGTAGCGCCATGACTGCTCTCGAGAACACCACCGGTGCCACCTATCGCGCCTGGTCGAAGCTACCGAACAACACAATAGGCTCCATCGTGTTCTCGGTCGGGATGTGCCTTCGAGTTCCCTACTTCTCTTCCGTGCTTCCGCGGGTGGTGGCGCTCGAACCTGGTCGCTGCGAAGTGACCGCCCCCAAATGGTTCGGAGTTCGGAACCACCTCGGCACGTTCCACGCCATCGCTGCCTGCAATCTGGCCGAAGTAGCAATGGGCATGCTCGCCGAGGCCACGGTACCGACGACGCACCGTTGGATTCCCAAGTCGATGAACGTCCGCTACCTGACCAAGGCCACCACGTCCCTGCGCGCGGTGGCCGAACTCGACGCGGTTCCCGTTTTCGAATCCGTCACCGAGGGGTTCGACATCGTCGTCCCGGTCTCGATCCGCGACACCGCCGGCGTCGAGGTGGTCCATGCGGACATCACGATCTGGGTCTCTGCTGCATCCCGTTGACATACTCGAACGATGAACGCGCAGATGCAATCGGATTCCGGTGACTCGGTAGTGGTGGTCGGCGGGACCGGAGCCGTGGGCCGCCTACTGGTCGACCTGGTGCGTGCGGACGGTATCCCCGTGACGGTCGTCGACGTACACGACGGTTCGCCGGAAGGCACCTCCGCTGCGACCATCGGCGACATCACTGCACCGAACGAGCAGACGGAAGCGGTACTGCAGCGCGCCGCGACGGTGATTCTGGCAGTTCCCGAGTCCGTTGCGCTCGCTGCGGACCTGTCTGCGGTACGCGCCGACGCACTGCTGGTGGAGACCTTGTCGGTCAAGTCCGGTTTCGCGCGCCACCTGGGCGAGAGGAATCGGAGCGGCAACGTAGTAGGTATCAATCCCATGTTCGCACCGTCGCTGGGGATGGCCGGCAGGCCGGTGGCCGCAGTCGTCCATCGCGACGGCCCCTCGGTGCAGGACTTTCTCGACAGCATCGCGCGGTGGGGTGGCCGGGTGGTCCTGCTGGACGCAGAACGCCACGATCGTCTCGCGGCGGCGACGCAGGCGCTGACACACGCCAGCGTCCTCGCGTTCGGCCTCGCTCTGGCCGAACTCGATCTGCCGTTCGTGGACATCGATGCCGTCGCACCTCCCCCGCACACGACTCTCCTGGCGGTTCTCGCTCGAATCACAGGCGGCGAACCCGAGGTCTACTGGGATGTTCAGGCAGGCAATCCGTATGCCGCCGAGGCCAGAGCCGCTCTGGCCCGATCGGCACGCGCACTGACCGAGACCGTCGAATCCGGCTCCGAGGAGGAGTTCGCTCGTCTGGTGAGCGAGGCAGAGGTTGCTCTCGGCGGAAGCGGCGATCGGTATCGAGCCGTGTGCGCGGAGATGTTCGGTATCGTTCGAGGCAGCGGTGGTGTTCGATGACCAGGAATCACACGAACGCGAAGCAGATCAACGCTCGCAGGTGACCCCGCTCGTCCGAAACCCACTCGGTCGACACACGCTCGGTCGACAAAGCACTCGGTCGACAAAGCACTCGGTCGACACAACACTCGGTCGACACAACACTCGGTCGACACAACACTCGGTCGACACAACACTCGGTCGACACAACACTCGGTCGACACAACACTCGGTCGACACAACACGGAGGCGAGGCACTCGATGTTGGAACAGCCGTCGTTGCCGGAGTTCGACTCCGACGATGTCGTGGAGAGCGCGGTCGTCGCACGATTGGCCAAGAATTGGGCGCAACGCGCAACGGTGAAGAAGCCCGAGCCCGAGCTGGACGATCTGTTCGATACCTCGAAACAGGATTTTCCCGATGCGTTGATTCCCTTCGGTGAGCACGACACCTTCACCGGTGCCAGCCCCGAGCAACAGGATCGCCTGCGCGCGTGGGGGTGGATCGCCTTCAACAAGAACGTGATGGACGTCGAGCAGCACGTCGTACATCCCGGCTTCGCACTTCTTGCGCAGGACGCCTTCGAGACCGGCATGGGCGATACCCTCGCCGTGGCGGTGACCCAGGCGATGGTCGACGAGCAGTACCACACTCTGATGCACCTCAACGCGAGCGCGGCTACCCGTCGGGGGCGCGGTTGGGCCCTGTCGGAGCGCGCCCTGCCCTTCAGCTCCACTGTGCGTCGGCAACGCACGGCGCAGGCAACCAGCGAGGACCCCTGGTCGGCTGCGATCAGCTCGCTGGCGTTCATGACAGTGGCGGAGATCTCCATCACATCCTATTTGGACCTGATCGAGGACGACGACGTCATTCAGCCCATCAATCGCGCAACGGTGAAGTTGCACAACCGCGATGAGTACTGCCACGCCTCGATCGCCGACGACATGGCCGCGATCGTCTTCGAACGCCTCGGATCGAACGACCGACAGAAGTTTCTCGACGGACTCGTCGACGGCATGGATGCGTTCTCGAGCAGCGATTTCTCCACCTGGGGACGCATTCTCGAACTCGAGGGCGTGCGCGGAGCCGAACAGATGCTGGCCGATGTAGAGCAGGACAGCAGTCGCCGTGCTCTGGTGCAGGACTACAGCGGATTGCGCTCACTGTGCCGAAAGCTCGATGTCGAAGACAGTATCGATATCGACTGGGGGTGACTGCGGAGCTCACTCGGCCATGCCTCACAGGTAACATTTCCGCGGAATTGCGGTATCAAGTAGTGGCCATCGATCCTCGGGGTCCGGTCCCACCATTCGTCCCAACAGCTCGGAGATTCGATGTCGTCAGCTCAGCACGCAGCAGTACACGTGGAGGACGTACACAAGTCCTTCGGCGATGTGCATGCGCTGCGCGGCATCAGCTTCTCCGCCGAGCGGGGCACCGTTCTGGGCATCCTCGGCCCGAACGGCGCCGGTAAGACGACGACGGTGAAGGTCCTGTCCACTCTGATCGCACCCGACAGCGGCCGCGCCTTCGTCGCCGGCCACGATGTCGCCGCCGAGGCGGCGGCAGTACGCCGCTCGATCATGATGACCGGGCAGTACGCGGCGCTCGACGACACGCTCTCGGGCCGCGAGAACATCGAACTGTTCGGCCGCCTGATGGGTCTGGACAAGAAGGCCGCCAAGTCCCGCGCCAAGGCGCTGCTCGACGAGTTCGACCTGGCCGACACCGGCAAGCGTCCGGTGCGCGGCTACTCGGGCGGAATGCGTCGCCGCATCGACATCGCCTGCGGATTGGTCGTTCGGCCGGAGGTGGTGTTCTTGGACGAACCGACCACCGGTCTCGACCCTCGCAGCAGGCAAGGGGTGTGGTCGTTGGTCGAGGCACTGAAATCGCAGGGCATCACGGTGCTGTTGACGACGCAGTACCTCGAAGAAGCCGATGTCCTCAGCGACAACATCATCGTCATCGACAAGGGCACCGTCATCGCGGAGGGCACGTCGGATCAACTCAAGGCCATGACCGGCGGCAGCTACTGCGAGGTGGTACCGCTCGATCCCGGTCAGCTGCGCGCGGCCGCCGACGCGCTGGGCGAGATGGTTCCCGCGGCCGTCCACGCCGAGATCACCGCGTCGTCGGACCGACTGTCGGTTCCGGCTCCCGATGGTGCCGCCACTTTGTCCGAGATCCTGCGCCGGGTCGACGCAGCGGGAATCGTACTGGCCGACATCGCACTGCGTCGGCCCTCGCTCGACGACGTGTTCCTCACCCTCACCGGGCATTCGCAGACGAGTTCGAGCTCATGACGGCCACGACGCGAGGGGTATCGAAGTCGCACGCCGTCACGGCACCGCGAGCCGCGACCGGGTCGACGACGCAGCAGCAGCCCAAGCGGCGCTCTCGAACACGGCCCTCCGGCTTCGTCCAGTGGCAGGCCCTCACCGGCCGTGCACTGTGGACGATGCTCACCAAGGGCGAGTTGCTGATCGCGGTCATCGCTCCGCTGATCTTCACCATCGGTTTCTACCTTCCCCTCAAGTTCGTGATGGGCCTGCAAGGCATCAATTACGCACAGTTCCTTATGCCGATCATCGTGTTGCAGGCGATGGCGTTCACCGCTATCTCCGCGGCGCAGCGGGCATCGACGGAGGCGATGAGCGGGCTGAATTCCCGTTTGAAGACGATGCCCGTCGTGCGCGGTGTCCCGTTGGTGGCGCGAATCTCGAGCGGTGTCGTCCGCTCACTGGTCTCGCTCGTATCGGCCCTCGGATTCGGCTACGTCATCGGTTTCCGCTTCACTGCAGGATTCGGTCAGGCCGTGTTGTTCTGCACCCTCGCCATGCTGATCAGCACCACGTTGTCGATCGGTGCCGACGCGATCGGGACACTGTCGAAGAGTCCGGAGGCGACCAGCCAGGTGCTGACCCTCCCCCAGCTCATTCTCGGTATGGCCTCGTGCGGGTTCGTTCCGGAAAGCGGATTTCCAGAACTCATCCGACCGTTCGTCCGCAATCAACCGATCTCGCAGTTCTCCTTCGCGATGCGAGACATGGCCGAAGGCGGAGTCAGCTTCCAGGTGTTGTGGCCGTCCCTCGCCTGGGTGGCCGGCTTGATCCTGTTCTTCGTCCCGCTCGCCATCTGGGCGAGCTCGAGACCGGAATGACGAGCCCGAGATGACGATGGCAGAAGCGTCGGTGAACACGCCCCGCGTATCCAACTTGACCTTTCCCGAACCGAACATGGCTCTGCGCGAAGGCTCCATCCGTGCGCTCGGGCTTCACAGCATGATCCAGGCCAAGCGACTTCTGATGCGATGGATGCGCGATCCGTCGACGATGATTCAAGCGTTGCTGTACCCCGCGCTGATGCTGGTCATGTTCCGAGTCGTGCTCGGAAACTCGATTTCCGCAGCCACCGGATCCCCCGCGATCTACGGCCAGGTCCCGATGATCGCTCTGGTCGGGGCCATGTTCGGGTCCATCGTCAGTGCGGTCGGCCTCAAGGGCGAACGGAAATCGGGTTTGTTGTCTCGGTTCTGGACCACTCCCACGCACCGTGCCGCCGGTCTGCTGGGCAGAATGATCGCCGAAGCGGTTCGAGTACTCGTCACCACCATCGTCATCACCTGCGCGGGTGTGGCGTTGGGATTCAGATTCACCCAGGGGATTTCGGCAGGCATCCTGTTGATCGTGATTCCGGTCGTTTTCGGCATCGGGTTCGCGGTGATGATCACGTTCCTGGCCACCGTCGCCGGGGACGCACCGCTGGTCGAGGTCGTGTCGATCTTCGCCACGCTGCTCATGTTCTTCAACGCCGGTTTCGTACCCGTCCTCGCGTACCCGACGTGGCTCCAACCGGTCGTCGCTGCCCAGCCGATGTCGGTCGCGGTCAACGCGATGCGCAACCTGGCGATGGGCGGGCCGGTTCTGACGCCGGTGTTGCACACCCTTGCGTGGTCGCTCGGCATGGCAGTGGTATTTCTGATCCCCGCAATCCGCGGGTACAAGAAAGCTTCGTCGTCCGGCTGATCCCACGATGGTCGGTGGCCGTCTTCTGCATCGGAGGTTCTCGTGGTCGACCTGGCTCGGCCCGAGCATCCGTCTGTGTCGGTGGTGATTCCCGTCGGTGGCCTCGAACCGTACTTGGACGCACAATTGCAGGCGCTGGCCGATCAAGATACCGATTGTCCGTTCGACGTACTGCTGGCTGACAACACAGGAGCCCAACACCTCGGCTCGTACGTTCTCGACCACCCGTTACGGCAACGGCTGCAGCTCAGATCGATCGATGCTTCGGGCGACGTCGGGGCCGGTCATGCACGCAACTGCGGAGCGCGCGAGGCGTCGGGCGAGCTGTTGGCGTTCTGCGACGCCGACGACGTGGTGCACCCGAACTGGCTCAGGACACTCCTGGACATGGCCCCGTCCTTCGATGTCGTCGGCACTGCCGTGGAAACCGAGACGCTCAACAGTGCACAGCAGCTGTCGTGGACACCGACGGTGCCGCCGGAGAAGCAGGGCCGCACCAATTTCCTGCCGTTCGCGATCGGCGCGAGCATGGCGTGCTGGGCATCGGTGTACCGCGATCTCGGCGGGATGGACAACCGCTTCAGGGCGAGCCAGGACGTGGAGTTCGGTTGGCGCGCGCAACTAGCGGGCTACAGCCTGGGATTCAGCGCCGAGGCGGTGGTGGCGTATCGGCTTCGAGCGGAGTTGCGCCCACTACTGCGTCAGTCCTTTCGTCTCGGGTACGGCTTCGCCAAGCTTCGCGGCATCTATCGGCAGCGCGGGTGCCCTGCTCTCGGGATGCGACGGGTCGCCTCCTGGTGGATGGCATTGCTGCTGCGTAATCCCGCGCTGCCGACGTCTCTGACGGGGATGTCGCGGGGGCATTGGCTGCGTGCGGTCGCCATCCGAGCCGGCGAGCTTCGTGCAGGTATCAGGTACGGCGCATTCGGTTGGTGATGTCCGCCACACTTACCGGTCGACCCCCTGCTCGACCGGCACTCGAGACCAGCACGCCTGTTACGGCTGTGTATCCGACTGTTACGGTCGGAGTCGCACAGATGCAGGCGAGAGTGGCGTACCCGACGCCCCGGAAGAGAACGAGGCCATGCCGAAGAAGTTCACGAGAGTATTGCCCATGGCGGTTGTCGTCGCCGTGGCCGGTGCCCTGTCCTTCACCGGGGCGGGTACAGCGGTAGCTGCACCCTCGCCCACCGGCACCTCCATCTCCGATACGCCGGCCCTCGAGGGTGCCAACGATTTCGGTTGCGTACCCAGCGCCGCACACCCCCGCCCGGTCGTGCTCGTGCACGGAACCAAGATGGATGCGTCCGAGTGGAAGATTCTGGCACCGCAGTTGAAGAGCGAAGGGTACTGCGTCTTCGCGCCGAACTACGGCGGGGTCTCGCTTCTGCTCGATCCCGCCACCACGATCTGGGGTTCGGGCGATATCGCCGAATCGGGACGTCAGATCGGCCGATTCGTCGACGAGGTCCTGGCGGCTACCGGAGCCACTCAGGTCGATCTCGTCGGTCATTCGCAGGGCGGTACGTCCTCGCGCCAGTACATGAAATTCGATGGCGGCACCGATCCGGAGGATCCCACTCGCAACAAGGTCCACACTCTGGTGACCCTCGGTGCCACCAACCACGGAACCACCTTCGGAGGATTGCAGCAGCTCTCCGAACTGCTCACCTCACTCGGCCTGCCCGGTGACGCGCTCACCCCACTGACCTACAACATGGCCGGTGCACAGCAGTTGGTCGGCTCCACCACGCTGGCGAGCCTCAACGACGGCGGAGATGTCCAACCAGGAGTGGAGTACACCGTCATCGCGACGCGTAACGACACTGTCTCCACTCCGCCCGGAAACACCTTCCTCCGGTCCGGTGACCCGTCGATGGTGCACAACGTGTGGGTTCAGGATGTGTGCCCGTCCGCCACGACATCGCATATCGGTCTGGTCATGGACCCCGTGCCGCTGTACATGGTCAAGTCCGCGCTCGATCCCGATTACGCGGCGACAACACCGGCACCCTGCTGACAATGCGCTTTCGGTAGCCACCGGGGCCTGAGGACATCGCGTCCTCAGGCCCCGGTGGTCTTCGAAGGGGTCAGCGCTCCAACTCGGTCTGCAACACGGGCCCGATCTCGGCGAGGGCGGACTGCGAGGCCATCTGCCAGTGCGTCGAGTGCACTGGAACCACGGTGACGCCCCCGTCGACCGCGTCCTTCCACGATGACGCTGCAACGGCTCCCGTCGGATCGTCGACGACAGACGCGAAGAGAATCGACGGCCCGACGAACGGCTGGGGCACATACGAGTCGATCAGCTCGGCCGAGCGAGTGATCCCCTCGAGTATCCCGGCAACCCGTTCGCGCGATATCGCGTCGAACGGTGCCGGCATGGAGGCCAACAGTTCGGCCACGGAATCGACCGTGAGCTCTCCGATGGCGATATCGGAGTCTGCTCCGAGGCCCAGGCCGCCGAGCATCTCTCCGGCCGATACGGGACGGTCCACGCGGTGATCGGTGTTGCCCGCGACGAACGAATCCATCATGGCCAGTGTCGATACCGACTCACCATCACGGTGCAGTTGCACGGCCATGGCGTGCGCGATCAGTCCGCCCATCGACCATCCGAGCAGATGGTAGGGGCCGGAGGGCTGCACGGTGCGAATCCTGTCCACGAACAGCGCAGCCCACTGCTCGATGGATTCCGGCAGGGGTTCGGCACCGGAGAGGGCGGGTGACTGCAGGCCGTAGATCGGACGATCCTCGCCGAGGTATGCCGACAGTCCGCCGAAGGCCCAGGACAGCCCCACGATGGGGTGGATGCAGAACAGCGGCGACGAGGAGCCACCGATCCGAAGAGGAATCAGCGTCTCCAGTCCGCTGGATTCGCCGCCCTCGACCGGAGACGTTGTCGCTGCCGCGATCCGCGCGGCGAGTGAGGCCACGGATGCGTCGACGAACAACCAGTTCAGCGGAATCGCCCCACCACCGACTGCGGTCTCGAGTTCGGAAACCAACTTCACCGCCAGCAACGAGTTGCCGCCCAACGCGAAGAAGTCGTCGTCCAGCCCGACCCGGTCGACGCCCAACACGTCCGCGAACACCGCCGCGACCGATTCCTCTACCGGTGTCTGCGGAGCCCTGAACTCACGGGCCTGGAATTCCGGGGCCGGTAGCGCACGACGATCGAGCTTTCCCGCCGGATTGAGCGGTAGCGCATCGAGCACCACGAAGGCGGACGGCACCATGTACGACGGCAGCGCCGTCCCCAACTCCGCCCGCACCGTCTCGACATCGATATCGGCTCCGCCGGCTGGAACCAGGTACGCCGCCAACGACTCCCCCACCGACAGCGGCGCGACCACCACAACGGCCTGACTCACCGACGACAACGCCGTCAACGCCGTCTCGATCTCCCCCAACTCGATTCGCTGCCCGCGGAACTTCACCTGGAAGTCGGTGCGACCGATGTACTCGAGCCGCCCGAGATCCATCGACCACCGCACCAGATCGCCGGTCCGGTACATCCGGGAACCCTCGTCACCGAAGGGGTTCGCGAGGAAACGCTCGGACGACAGATCGGGCCGGGCGACGTATCCCCGCGCCAACTGAGCCCCGGCGAGGTAGAGCTCACCCGGGACGCCGGCCGGTACCGGATGCAATCGCGAGTCCAGAACGTAGACGGAGCTGTTCCACTCCGGCACACCGATGGACACCGAGCCCTCGGCCGCGGCGTCCTCGGTGACATCGCGGTAGGTGATGCTCACTGCGGCCTCCGTGGGGCCGTACAGGTTGTGTATCCGCGCATCCGACACCGCCCGGCACAGCCCCACGGTCCGCGCAGGCAGGGCCTCTCCGATCACGAAGACATGCCGAAGCATGGAAACGGACTGCGCGGCAACGGATTCGGCAAACACCGTCAACATCGACGGCACGAAATCCGTCACGGTCACACCATGACGGGCGATATCGGCCGCAACGGCCTCGACGTCTCGCTGCGCGCCCGGGGCCGCCACGATCAACCGACCCCCGGTGCGCAGCGGCAGGAAGAAACCCCACAGCGAGACATCGAACGTCGTCGCCGTCTTCTGCAGGTACACATCCGAGGCATCGAGACCGTATTCCTGCGCCATCCAGACCATCTGGTTGACGATCGCCCGATGTTCGATCGCCACACCCTTCGGCCGACCGGTCGAGCCGGAGGTGAACAACACGTACGCCAGGTCGTCCCCGGAGGCACGCGGAAACAGCACCGACCCCGACGGCTCCGGCGGGTCGGTGATGTCGACAACCGGAATCACTGTCTCCGTGACGAATTCATCACGCGCCGTCGACAGGACGACAACCGGCGACGCCGTGCCGAGAATGTAGTCGTTACGCTCGATCGGCTGATCCGGATCCACCGGGACGTACGCCGCACCGGCTCGCAGCACGGCATACATGCCGACCACCAACTCGACGGACCTCCGCATCGCGAGCCCCACCAGAACACCGGGCCCGGCACCGTGCTCCTGCAGCAACGACGCAGTCGCATCCACCCGGTCCGAGAACTCCCGATACGTCAACGATTGCTCGCCGAACACCAGCGCCACCGCGTCGGGCGTTTCGGCCACCACGCGATCGAAGCCGTCCAGCAACACCTCGCCCGGATCGACAGGCACGTTCTCGCCGTCACCTCGCGACGAAATCTGTTCGCGCTCAGTCGAATCGAGAACGTCGATGTCACCGACCACCACATCCGGTCGTGCGGTCACCGCATCGAGCACGCTCACCAACCGTCGACCGAACGACGCCACCGTCAGCTCGTCGAAAAGGTCCGTCGCGTACATCAACTCGACGGCCAGACCCGCACCGTCGCCTCGCTCGGTGAAGGTGACCTGCAGGTCGAATTTTGCCGATGCCACGCCGGAGCCGAACGCCTCGACCTCGAGATCGGGCAACTCGAACGAACCCAGTGAGAAGTTCTGGAAGAACAGGGCAACCTGCACCAGCGGGTGTCGTCCCTGCGAACGCACCGGGTCGAGTACCTCGACCAGACGCTCGAAGGGCACATCGATGTTGTCGAAGGCTTCGAGGTCGCCGGTGCGTACCGTGTCGAGAACCTCGGTGAACTCGGCGGCCGCGCTGATACGAGTTCGCAGTACCACCGTGTTGACGAACATCCCCACCAGATCGTCCAGCCGGGCGTCGCCGCGGCCACCGACCGGCGCTCCCACGGCGATATCGTCCGTACCGGACAGTGTCGCCAACAAGACGGCCAACGCGGCGTGCACCACCATGAACGGGGTCGCCTCGTTCGCCCGGGCACACTCGAGCACTCGGGCATGCAGCTCGGGATCGATCTCGAAGGACACCACCGCTCCTCGTCCCGACGCCACTCGTGGGCGCGGACGGTCCGAGGGCAGGTCCAACTGATCGGGCAGTCCGTCGAGTGCCTGCTGCCAGTATCGAATCTGCTTGCTGGCGAGAGATTTCGGGTCCGACTCGGAGCCGAGCGTGTCGAGTTGCCACAATGTGTAGTCGATGTACTGAACCGGAAGAGGTGCCCAGTGCGGGGCCGATCCGCTGCGCCGCGCGAGGTATGCCGTCATGACATCACGGGACAGCGGGGCCATCGACAGCCCGTCCGCCGAGATGTGGTGGGCCACGAATGCCAGCACGTACTCCGGTGCTGCGCCGGCCGGGTCCGTGATGCGGAACAGCCGAACCCGAAACGGGGTCTCGATGGTGACGTCGAATCCCCGGGTGAAGAACTCTGTGACCGCAGCGAGAGTGTCCTCGCGAGCGATGCGGACCGCGTCCATCCCGGCGTGCGCCTCGGCCTCGTCTCGCACCTGTTGGTACCCGACACCGTCGATTTCGGGGTAGACGGTGCGCAAGGATTCGTGTCGCCCGACCACGTCCCCCACGGCGGCCTGCAGCGCGTCCACATCGAGCGCTCCGCGGAGCAGCAGCGCGACCGGCACATTGTTGAGGGCCGACTCGGTGTCGAGTCGGTTGAGGAACCACATTCGTTGCTGCGCCGACGACAGCGGGATACGCGCGGGCCGCTCCCTCGACGTGTCGAGCGCGGCTCGAACCTGGCCGTCGGCCGAATCGGCGGCCTGTGCCAAGGCCTCGACCGTGGAGGACTCGAACACCGAGCGCGCCGGAACATGTACGCCCAGAGCCGAACCCAACCGAGCTGCGAGCTGTGTGGCGATCAGGGAGTTACCCCCGAGGGCGAAGAAGTCGTCGCCGAGGCCGACTCGTTCGATTCCGAGCAGCTCGACGAAGATCTCGGCGACGACGCGTTCGGTGGGGGTCGACGGGGCCCTGAACTCCGCGGCCTCGAACACCGGTTCCGGCAAAGCATCTCGGTCGAGTTTGCCGGTGGGAGTCAGCGGAATCGACTCGATTGCTGTGATCACCGAGGGCACCATGTGCGCAGGCAAACTGCGCCCGGTCGCGTCGAGCAGGCGGTCGAGGTCGAGTTCGGTGCCCGGCACCGGCAGTACGTAGGCCGCGAGAACGGTTGCGCCCGTCTGACTGCGGTACCCGAGGGTGACGGCGAAATCGACCCCGTCCTGCGCCGTCAGAACGGCGTCGATCTCACCGAGCTCGATTCTGAACCCGCGTATCTGGACCTGGAAGTCGTTGCGGCCCAGGTATTCGATGGCGCGTCCGGATGCCGTCTCTCGCCAACGCACCAGGTCGCCGGTCCGGTACAGCCGGCTCTGCGCGGAGTTCCCTTCGGGGGCATACGGATTGGCAACGAATCGCGCTGCGGTCAACGCGAATCGGCGATTGTATCCTCGGGCAAGGCCGGCACCGGTCAGGTACAACTCGCCCGCAACCCCGGCGGGCACCTGACGCAGCCGGTCGTCGAGAACGTGGTATCCCATGTCCTGCGTCGACGGCCCGAGCAGTACAGCGTCGCCCGCGTTCAGCGGAGGGGAAATGTTGCACACCATCGAGGCTTCGGTGGGGCCGTAGACATTGTGGAAACGCCTGCCCGGTGCCCACTTCGACATCAGCTCCGAGGTGTATGCCTCGCCGCCGATCGCGAGCACGCGCATCTCCGGCACCTCCGCCGGATCGAGCGATGCCAGCGCGGCCGGGGTGATGAACGCATGGGTGACGCGGTGGCTGCGTAGCACCTCGGCCAGATCGGAGCCGCCGTAGATGCCGGGCGGGGCGATGACCATCGTCGAGCCCGCGCCCACGGCCATGAGTAGCTCGAGCACGGATGCGTCGAAGCTGGGTGAGGCGAAATGCAATGTGCGCGAATCGGAGTCCAAGCCGTAGATCTCGACCTGAGTGGAACTCAACGGGGCCAGTCCGGCGTGAGAGACGGCAACGCCTTTCGGCAGACCCGTCGAGCCGGAGGTGTAGATGACGTACGCGAGTGTGGACGGGCGAATCGGTGCCCTCCGGTCGTCGGCTACGACGGGATCGTCCGACAGCCCCCGAAGCGCATCCTCGGTATCGGGCGAGTCGAGGGAGATCCACGACACCGACGCCGGCATCGTCGCCTCGAACTGTGTTGCCGTGACACCCATCCGAACCCCGGAGTCGTCGACCATGTGCGTGATACGGGCGGCTGGGTAGTTGGGATCGATGGGCACGAATGCCGCACCGGTCTTCGCCACCGCCCACACCGCCATGACCGATTCGATCGAGCGGGTCAGCGCCAGAGCCACGAAATCCTCTGGGCCGATCCCGCGCTCGATGAGCAGGCGGGCGAGCCTGGACGACCGGGAGTCGATCTCCCGATAGGTGAGCGACCGGGTGCCGAACTCGACCGCTGTACCGTCCGGGTTCTTCTCCACCGCTGCGGCGAGCAGGGTGGGCAGCGCAACGGTACGAGCGGGTCGCTGCCGGGTGGGTCGTGCACGGG
>NZ_JABFAU010000015.1:221836-339827 GCF_017168335.1 Rhodococcus sp. KRD162
CACCTGCTCGGCCACCCGACTCGGACGGTGTACCGGTCGATCCATCCGAACTCATCTGACTTATGACTCCTCACCAGTGTTGCTCCGCGCGTGGTCGTGGACGACGCCCGGACCGATCCGACCGTTCATCGTCCACGACGCGGCGAGCGTTGCAGTTCGCCTCACCCTATCGGTCGACGGTTCCCATCGGCTCGGGCAGACGATGCACCGGAATATCGCTCCGGCTCCGCTCGACGCCGCTCGCACCGTCGCCCTCGATCGACACGATCGCAACGAGGTCTTCTGTGTCCTCGGGCTGGAGTCGATCGACTGCGGCGATGTCTGCGTCGGTGAGGAAGGCATGGGTCACCCACTCTGCGGACACGAGATCGGCAGCGTCCTCGGCGGACGTCGCACGGTCGGTCACCAGAGCCGCACCTGCAAGGACGGCGACCACGCCTGCCAGAACGGATGCAGCGGACTCGACCCGAGTGGGGACGGCGAGCCGCGAATCGTATGCCACCGACCAGTCCGTCACCGCGCTGGTCGCCAGTGCAGCGAGCGTTCCATGGTCGATCATGCTGCTGCCATCGCCCACGATCAACGCCGGACTGTCCGGCCCGAGAACGGCCGTCCTGTCCGAATACGTCACCGGCCGAGCAGAACTCGCAGCGAGGGCATCGACCGTGTCCGGATCTCCGAGGCGAACCGTCGTCGCGGAGGCGGCCCAGCTCGGACCGTCGTCACCGTCCAGGACGAGAACGGACACCCCTGCCCGCTCCAGAACATCGGAGGAGCTCGACGGCGCTACCGGATCGATCGGAGCCACGGCTCCGCCTGCCTTGGCCACCGCCCACCGCGTCACGACAGACTGGACGGCGTCGTGGACAGCGACAGCGACGACGACTCCAGGCCGAACGCCGCGGTCGATCAGCAGCCGAGCCATCCGCGAGGACTGCTCATCGAGCTCTCGGTACGTGGTTTCGGCTCCGTCCGAGGACAACGCCGGGGCATCAGGATCTGCGTCCACCGTGGCGGTGAGCACCTGCGGCAGTGTCAGGTCCGACCGCACCGGTGCCGCAGCGGTGTCAGCGCTCTGCCCGGTGTCGGTCAACGCGGCCCGCTCGCCTGCGTCGAGCACGTCGATGTCGCCGACGACGACCGATGGCGTTGCGGCCACCGCCCCGGCTATGCGTGCGAATCGTTGCGCCAGTGAGTCCACGGTGGACTCGTCGAACAGGTCGGCGGCGTACACCCATTCGACGTTCAGGGTTCCGGTTCCGCTGCCGGTGTCGGCATGCTGGGTCTCCACCGTCACCTGAAGGTCGAATTTGGCCGTAGGCTCGAAGCCGCTGACGGGTTCGACCACCAGGTTCGGCAACTCGAACCGCGCCTCGCCGTGAGGCTCCACCGACAGCACCGTCTGGAACAGCGGGGTGTACCCGGCGTTCCGGTCCGGTGCGATGGTGTCGACGACCCGCTCGAACGGCACGTCCGAGTGTGCGAAGGCCCGCAGATCGGTCTCGCGCAGTGCGGTCAGCAGCTCGGCGAACGTCGCATCGGGATCGACGTTCGTCCGCAGCGCCAGCGTGTTGACGAACATGCCGACCAGCCCGTCGAGCGCCTCGTGCCCGCGGCCGGCGATCGGCGTGCCGACCGCGAAACTGCGAGAGCCGCTCATCCGCGACAACAACACCCCGAGAACCGCGTGCAACACCATGAACAGGGTTGCGTTGTTCTCACGTGCGATCGCAGCGAGCCCGGTGTGTACCGACTCGTCCAACTCGACGCTCACACTGGCGCCGCGCAGGTTCGCGGTAGCCGTCCGCGGCCGGTCCCATGGCAACGACACGACCGGGGTGATCCCGCTGAGCTCGTCCGCCCAGAAGGCCAACTGCTCCGAGATAATCGACGTGGGATCGCTCTCCGACCCCAGCACCTGGCGCTGCCACACCGCGAAATCGGCGTACTGCACCGTCAGAGGTTCGGGCGTGTAATCGGTTCCCGACGCTGCAGCCAGGTATGCGGTCATGACGTCGCGGGCCAGCGGTGCCATCGATGCGCCGTCGCCGCTGATGTGGTGCATGACGATGACGAAGACGTACTCGTCCGGGCCGAAGCGGAACAATGCTCCCCGGATCGGCGGTGCGACGGTGACATCGAAGCCCTCGTAGACGAGTGCGCGAATCCGCTCGGCGGTGTCGGCATCGTTCGGTACGTCGATCGGAGTCAGATCGGGTGCCACCGATTCGGCGTCGACGACATCCTGGTACGGCGATCCGTCCGCGTCCTCCGGGTAGCGCGTGCGCAGGGCCTCGTGCCGTTCCACGGTGCGGGTCACGGCGGTCTGCAATGCCGCGACGTCGAGCTCGCCGCGAAGCCGCAGCGCCATCGGCATGTTGTAGGCCCCGGACTCCGGTTCGAGTCGATTGAGCACCCACATGCGCTGTTGCGCGAGCGACAACGGAGCCCTCTCGCCTGCCGGTCGTCGACGCAGCGGCACATCGTGTGCGTCGTCGATGCGTGATTCGGCACGAGCGGCGAGATCGGCCACGGTGGAGGCCTCGAACAGGTCTCGGACCCCGACCTTCTTTCCGAGCGCAGCCGACACCCGTGCAGCGACTCGCGTCGCGATCAGCGAGTTGCCGCCGAGATCGAAGAAGTCGTCGTCCGATCCGACGCGCTGGACGCCGAGCAACTCGGCGTAGATCGATGCCACGATCTCCTCGACCGGCGTCGCCGGCGACCGGAACGCTCGAACCTCGAACACCGGTTGCGGCAGCGCTTTTCGGTCCAGCTTTCCGCTCGTGTTCAGCGGGAACTCGGCGAGCACCATCACCGTCGCAGGCACCATGTACGTCGGCAGGGTGCCACCGACGAAGCTACGTACCTCCGCCGGGTCAAGCGTCCTACTCGGTGCAGGCACGACGTAGCCGACGAGTTGATCACCGGCACCGGTAGTGGCCACCACCGCCGTGGCCTGGTTGACGTCGGGGTGCGACAACAGTGCGGTCTCGATTTCACCGAGCTCTATCCGCTGGCCGCGGAACTTGACCTGGAAGTCCGTGCGCCCGATGTACTCGAGCACCCCCTGGTCCGCTCGGCCCGATCTCCATCGGACGAGGTCGCCGGTGCGGTACATGCGCTCGCCCGCGGCCGAGAACGGGTTCGCGACGAATCGGTCCATCGTCAGGTCGACGCGGCCGAGATAGCCGTCGGCGAGCTGCGTGCCCGCCAGGTACAGCTCGCCCGCGGTGCCCGCGGCCACCGGGTGCAGCCTGTTGTCGAGGACGTAGGCCTGGGTGTTCCATTCCGGAGCACCGATCGGGACGGTCACGCCGTTGTCGGCGGTGGTCTCCCAATACGTCACCGACACAGCGGCTTCGGTGGGGCCGTACAGGTTGTGGATCGCGGCAGAGGTGATCGCCCGGAAGTCCTTCACCGTCTCCGGGGGCAGCGCTTCGCCCACCACGTAGACGTGTCGGAGGGAACGACACTGCTCCGCGGTGGCGTACGCGGCGAACACGGTCAGCATCGACGGCACGAAGTCCGTGACGGTGACGCCGTGCCTGGCGATCCGGTCCGCGACGTACGCCGGGTCGCGGTGGCCGTCGGGGGTTGCGAGAACGACACTCGCACCGACCTGGAGTGGGAGGAAGAACCCCCACAGTGACACATCGAACGTCGTCGCCGTCTTCTGCAGGTAGATGTCGTTCTCGTCGAGGGAGTACTGGTCGACCATCCAGGCCATCTCGTTGACGATCGCGCGGTGCGATACCGCGACGCCCTTCGGTCTGCCGGTCGAGCCCGACGTGAAGATGACGTATGCGGTGTTCCCCGGGCGAACCGGTGCCAGGCGGTCGGAGTCGACAACGGGATCGGCCGGGTAGGACGCCAGATCGACTGTGTCCAGTTCGATGATCGGGAACTGTTGCGGCAGCCCCGTCCGGTCCTGGCTCGTCGACAGGACGGCGACGGGCACGGCGGTATCGAGGATGTACTCGATCCGTTCGGCCGGGTGATCGGGATCGATGGGAACGTACGCACCGCCTGCTTCGAGGACGGCGTACATGCCGACCATCAGATCGATGCCTCGCCTCATGCCGAGTGCGACGAGGGCCTGCGGGCCGACGCCGAGCGAAATCAGGTGTCGAGCAAGACTGTTGACTCGCTCCGAGAACTCCGCATAGGTCACGGCGGTGTCCTCGTAGACGATGGCCGTAGCATCCGGGTTCGCTGCAACCCGCGCTGCGAACGGGGCCGTCAACCGGTCACCTGCATCGATCCGGCGCGCGGTGTCGTTCCAGGTCTCGACTACTCGAGTTCGTTCTTCCGAGCCGAGCAGATCGATATCGCCGACCGCCGCAGCGGTGTCCGATACGAAGGCCTCGAGCACACCGACGAGCCGGGACAGGATCGAGTCGACGTACGCGGCATCGAACAGATCACTGATGTATTTGAGTGTGAAGGAGATTCGATCCTCCGCCACCACGAGCAAGGTCAAGGGGTAGTGCGTGTTGTCGTTGGAGCTCACTGCCTCGACGGTCATGCCGTCGATGGCCGCAGCCTGTTGCGTCAGTTGAGCTTCGTCCACCGGGTACGACTCGAAGATGGTGAGGGTGTCGAACAGATTCCCCATTCCGATCGCTCGCTGGATGTCGACGAGCCCCATGTGGTGGTGGTCGAGCAGGTCTGCCTGTTCACCCTGAATCCGTACCAGGTAGCTCTCCACCGTGTCGGCGGGATCGAATCGAACCCGCACCGGGATGGTGTTGATGAACAACCCGATCATCGACTCCACGCCAGCAAGAGCAGCGGGACGACCGGAGACCGTGGCACCGAACACGACATCGGTGCGACCGGTGATGTGTGCGATCAGCAGCCCGTATGCCGCCTGCACCAGCGTGTTCACGGTGACCCCGAGTCGTCCGCCGAGCGCCGTGAGCGACGCGGTGGTCTCGGCATCGACGAATCGCTCGGTCTCGGCCGAGCGCGCAGAGATCTCGCGCCCGACACTCGGCGGTGCGACGAACGTCGGCTCCTCGACACCGGCAAGCGCCGCAGTCCACGCACCGAGGGACACGGTCGGGTCCTGCTGGTCGAGCCATGCCAGGTAAGAGCGGTACGAGCGCACCCTCGGCATCGACACCGTCGAACCCCGAGCGGCGTACAGATACAGCAGTTCCTTCATCACCAGCGGTAGCGACCAGCCGTCGAGCAACACGTGATGGTTGGTCATCGCGAGCTTGTACGTGGTCGGTGTGATCCTGACGAGCAGGAATCGCAGCAGCGGTGCGGTGGACACATCGAAGTGGCGTCGCTGATCCGCGGCCAGTGCCTCGGCGACGGCAGCGTCGCGCTCGATCCCGTCGAGATGAGACAGATCGATCGTGTTCCACGGCAGACGAACGTTCTGCTGGACGATCTGCACCGTCTCACCGTCAGCGGTCGCGGTGAACGAGGTACGCAGATTGTCGTACCGGTCCAGCAGTGTCTGCGCCGCGTGGTGCAACCGTTCGGCGTCCACCTCGCCGGCCAGATCGAGTACGACCTGCATGGTGTAGACGTCGATCGACGCGTCGGCGAACAGTGCGTGGAACAGCAGCCCTTGCTGCAGCGGCGACAGCGACCAGATGTCGGTCAGCTCCGGGTAGCGAGCCTCGAACGATGCGATCTCGGGCTGCGAGAGCGCAACCAGCGGCACATCCGATGGGGTCAGGCCACCGGAGCCGGGTGCCTCGGCGTACGTGGCCAGCGCCGACAACGCCTCGGACCACAGCCCGGCGAGACGCTCGACCGTGTCGGCGGACACGGCTCCGGTCGGGAATGCGAAGCTCGCGCTCAGGACTCCACCCTGGTCGGTGTCGAGCACGATCGCGTTGATGTCGATCGTCTTGTTCGCGGCCATGTCGGCGTCGCCGGGCGCGGTGAGCTCACCGTCGGCGGCCGGCAACCAGCCGAGGGACTTCATCTCGTCCGGGACCTCGCCTGCGTCGACCCGACCCAGGTAGTTGAAGCTGATCTGTCCGGTTCCGAGTTCGGCCAGTTCCGCAGCGGTCTCGGAGCACAGGTACCGGAGCAGCCCCCAGCCCATGCCTCGATCGGGCAGCGCGAGCATCTGCTCCTTGACTGCCTTGACGGCGTCGCCGAGCTGCGATCCTCCTGCGAACGCGGCGTCGACATCGATTCCGGTCAGGTCGAGACGGACCGGGAACAGGCTCGTCAGCCAGCCGACGGTGCGTCCCAGATCAGCTCCGGGAACCACCGATTCCTCGCGGCCGTGGCCCTCGAGCTGCACCAGAGTTACCGGTGCGGTGATTCCGCGCTCGGACCGCAGTCTCGTGACGGCCACAGCGAGCCCGGCCAGCAACCCGTCGCCCACACCACCGCGGAAGATCTCCGGAACGGTGGTCAGCAAGGTGCGGGTGACGTCGGCCGTCAGTTCGACATTCACCCGTTCGACAGTGGCCACGACGTCGATCGCGGGATCGAACGGGCGATCCCCCAGTACGGGATCCTCGGTGTCGGCGATCGAGCGCCACAGTGGCAACTCGGCCTGTCGCGCCTCGCTCGCCGCCGCGTCCACCAGTGCGTGCGTCCAACGCCGCATCGAGGTTCCGACCTCGGGAAGGACCGGGACCACTCCCCCGGACACCTGTGCCCAGGCGGAGACGAGATCGGGAACGAGAATGCGCCACGACACACCGTCGATCACGAGGTGGTGAGCCGCGATGGTCAGTGTTCCGGCTTGCTCGGGTCCGCGATCGGCCCAGACGAGGGCGAGCATGCGTCCGGACGTGGGGTCGAGCGTTCCGACCGCATCGTCGAATACCGTTGCAGCCGAATCGCTGTCGGTCCGAGTCAGGATGGAATCCACATCGAGGAGACCGATGTCCGCGACGTCGAGACCCCAGCCCCGGTCGTCGTGTACCAGCGTCGATCGCAGCACGTCGTGACGATCGACCACAGCGGTCACCGTGGCGAGGATTCCGGCCCGATCGATACCGACCGGCAGTTCGAGGGTGACGGCCTGATGGAAACGTGACCACCCGCCGCCACGCTCGATCATCGCGACACCGAACGGCGGTAGCGGCATCCAACCCACGCCACCGCCGTCGAGTTCCTCGAGTACGACCGCGTCGTTGCCCTCGCCGACGGTTACGGCGATCTCTGCGAGACCGGCAACAGTCTTGCGCTCGAACACATCTCGCGGACCGAACTGAATTCCCCTGGCCTTGGCGCGGGAAACGAGCTGAATCGAGACGATACTGTCGCCGCCGAGCGCGAAGAACGAGTCGTCCACCCCGACGGTATCGAGGCCGAGCACATCCGCGAATACCTCGGCAATGATGCGTTCGGTATCGGTTGTCGCCGTGCGGAATTCGGCGTCGCTGCCGAATTCCGGTTCGGGTAGTGCTCTGCGGTCCAGTTTGCCGTTCGGCCCGAGCGGGAGGGCATCGATCACGATGAGCCCGGCCGGAACCATGTACTCCGGAACCAGGGTGGCGACCGACGCTGTGACCGCTGCGGTGTCGATCGTCTCGCCGACGACGGGAACGACGTACCCGACCAGTAGCTCACCCGCCGACGGCGTCCGCCGCACGAGCACCACGGCCTGGTCGACCGACGGGTCCGCGGTCAGGGCAGCCTCGATTTCTCCCAGTTCGATGCGCAGTCCGCGCAGTTTGACCTGGAAGTCGGTGCGGCCGAGGTAGTCCAGCTCGCCGTCCGCGTTCCAACGGACGAGGTCTCCGGTGCGATACATCCGCGATCCTGCTGCGCCGTGCGGATCGGCGACGAACCGGTCCGCGGTCAGATCCGGGCGGCCGAGGTATCCGCGGGCGAGTTGGTGCCCGGCGAGATACAGCTCACCGGGCACCCCGACGGGAACAGGGTGCAGTCGCGCGTCGAGCACGGTCACCCTCGTGTTCCACACCGGTGCACCGATGGGAACCGAGACGGTGTCCGACGGCAGGACGCGGTGATAGGTGACGTCGACGGCAGCCTCTGTCGGGCCGTACAGGTTGTGCAGTTCGGTGGCGGGCAGCGCCGAGCGGAGCGCGGCCGCAACCGATGCCGGCAGTGCCTCACCGGAGGCGAACACCATGCGCAGTCCGGTGCAGTTCGAGACACCGTCCGCGGCGGCGAACACGGCCAACAACGACGGGACGAAGTGCGCGACGGTGACGCCGCGTTCGGCGACGGTGCGCACCAGGTATGCCGGATCGCGGTGGCCGTCGGGAACCGCGATGACCAGTTCGGCGCCGATCTGCAACGGCCAGAACAGCTCCCACACCGATACGTCGAACGTGACCGGTGTCTTCTGCAGCACCTTGTCGTGTTCGGTGAGACGGTACTCGTCCTGCATCCACAACAGTCGGTTGACGATGGCGGCGTGGCTGACCGCAACGCCCTTCGGGCGACCGGTGGAGCCGGAGGTGAAGATGACGTACGCGGTGTCCGCCGGTCGTAGCGGTGCGGTTCTGTCCGCATCGGTCACCGGTGCCGTGGACAGACCTGTGGTGTCGACGGTGTCGACCAGGATTCTGACGGCGTCGGTCACGAGAGCTGTGCCGTCGCGCTCGGTCGTGAGCAGCACCACCGGTGCAGCCGTGTCCAGGATGTAGCCGATTCGTTCGGCCGGAAGATCCGGGTCGACCGGGACGTAGGCACCACCGGCAGCGAGCACGGCGTAGATACCCGTCAGCATGTCGATCGAGCGGCGCATGGCGGTGGCCACCACGGTTTCCGGCCCGACTCCCTCGGCGATGAGCAGCCGCGCGAGCGAGTTGACCCGCTCGGAGAATTCGCGGTAGGTCACTCGATCGTCGGCGAAGCTCGTGGCGATGCCGTCCGGGGACGCTGCAACACGGGCCTCGAACAGCGAGACCAGGGTTGCGCCGGGATCCACCTCGTGCGCAGTGGCGTTCCATTCCTCGAGGACGCGGGTGCGTTCGCCCTCCTCGAGAATGTCGATGTCGCCGACGGCTCGATCAGGAGCGTCGGTGAGTGCGTGCAGCACCCGAACCAGCCGTCGCCCGAGAGAGGCCATGCTGGACTCGTCGAAAAGATCGGTCGCATAGTCGAATTGCACGTCGATGCCGGCCGGAGCGCCGTGTTCGTCGGTGTTCTCCCACAGTGTCACCTGCAGGTCGAACTTCGCGAAAGCGCTGCCGAGATCGATTCCCTCGACGCTCAGACCTGGCAGGGCCAACGTCTGACGGTTCAGGTTCTGGAACGTCAGCATGACCTGGAAGATCGGGTGACGAGCCTGCGAGCGGTCCGGGGCCAGCTCGTCGACGAGCCGCTCGAACGGCACGTCGGCATGCCCGAAGGCGCTCAGGTCGGCCTCACGGACTGCAGCGAGTTGCTCCCGCAACGATGCAGCGGGGCTCACCGCGGTGCGGAGCGCGAGCGTGTTGACGAACATGCCGACCAGCTCGTCCAGATCCGCGTCACCGCGGCCGGCGACCGGGGTACCGATCGTCACGTCATCGGTGCCCGCCAGTGCGCCGAGCAGTACTGCGAGCGCGGTGTGCACCACCATGAAGTTCGTGGCGTTACCGGCTCGGGCGGCGCGGGCGATGCCGGACTGCAGTGACGCGTCGATCGAGAAGTTGTATGCCGCACCGCGATACGACGCCACCGCCGGTCGTGGCCGATCCGTTGCCAGATCGAGCTGCGCCGGGGCACCGGCCAGAGCCGAAGTCCAGTAGGCGAGCTGCTCGGCCAACAGCGAATCCGGGTCGTCCTCGGCGCCGAGTACCTCGCGTTGCCACAATGCGTAATCCGCGTACTGCACCGGAAGTGGTGCCCACTGTGGGCTCTCCCCGGCTGCACGGGCGGTGTAGGCCGCCATGATGTCGCGCGTGAGGGGTCCCATCGAGAACCCGTCCGCGGCGATGTGATGGGCGACGAACGCCAGTACGTGCTCGGACTCGCTCACCCGCAGGATCCGAATTCGGACCGGAACGGCTCGGGTCACATCGAATCCGGCGGACACGAAGTCCCGCAGTGCCTGCTCGATCGCGCTCTCGTCGACGTCCTCGACGGCGACGGTCACGCCGGCCTCCGCGGTACCGAGCACCACCTGGTGGCCTCGTCCGTCGACCTCCGGGTACACGGTGCGCAGAATCTCGTGCCGCGCCAACACGTCGTGCACGGCGCTGACGAGTGCATCGACATCGACGTTTCCGGACAACCGAATCGCCACCGGGATGTTGTTCACGGCGGACGTCGGATCGAATTGGCTCAGGAACCACATGCGCTGCTGCGCCATCGACAGCGGCACCGAGTCCGGTCGCTTTCGAGCCGTCAGTGCCCGGCGCGCACCGGTGCCCACCTGGGACTCGATCGCACGTGCGAGCGACTGCACCGTCGGAGACTCGAAGATCGAGCGGACCGGCACCTGGGTGTCGAGCGCCGCCCCCAGTCGGGAGACCACCTGGGTGGCGATCAACGAGTTGCCGCCGAGTGCGAAGAAGTCGTCGTCCAGGCCGACGCGCTCCAACGCGAGCACCTCGGCGAAGACTGCCGCAACGGCCTCTTCCACCGGGTTGGTCGGGGCGCGGAACTCGGCTGTCTCGAACTCCGGTTCGGGGAGCGCCTGTCGATCCAGCTTGCCGTTGACGCCTCGAGGAAGAGCCTCCAGCACGACGAAGGCCGACGGGATCATGTACGACGGCAGACGCTCGGCGAGTGCTCGGCCGATGCCGTCCTGATCGAGCGAAACGCCGGCGGCCGGTACGAGGTAGGCCACCAGTCGAGCCCCGGATCCCGTGTCCGCGAGCGCTACGACGGCGACGTCTCGGATCTCGTCGAGCGATCCGAGAGCGGCGTCGATATCGCCGAGTTCGATACGGAAACCGCGAATCTTCACCTGGAAGTCGGTACGCCCGACGTACTCCAGTTCACCGTCGGCCCGCCAGGACACGAGATCGCCGGTGCGGTACAGGCGGCCGCCGGGGGTGAACGGGTCGGCAACGAAACGCTCCGCGCTCAGATCGGGCCGAGCGAAGTACCCGTCGGCGAGCTGAGCACCCGCGAGATAGAGCTCACCTGCAACGCCGACCGGCACCGGAGCCAGACGCGAGTCCAGCACGTAGACACGGGTGTTCCATTCGGGCCCGCCGATGGGAACCGCGGTGCCCTCGACGCTCGTCACCCGATGAGCGGTCACCGAGACTGCTGCCTCGGTCGGTCCGTACAGATTGTCCAGTCGCGCAGCGGAACTGCGTAGTGCCCGCTCGGCCGTGGCGACCGGCAGTGCTTCGCCGATCGCCAGGATTCGCGTCAGATGTTCGGGAAGTGCGCCTGCCGATGCCGTGACCAACGCGTCGAGCACGGACGGCACGGTGTGCAGTGTCGTCACCGATTCCCGGCTCATCAGATCGACGAGGTAGGCGGGATCGCGGTGTCCCTCGGCGTCGGCGACGACGATCGCACCACCGGAGATGGTGGCGACCCAGAACTCCCACACGGACAGGTCGAAGGTGGCGGCAGTCTTGAGCAGCACCCGGTCCGTGCTGCCCAGCCCGTAGTGGGCGCTCTGCCACAGCAGCTGGTTGACGATGGCGGCATGGCTGACCGCGACGCCCTTGGGGCGGCCGGTGGATCCGGAGGTGAAGATGACGTACGCGGTATTCGCGGGCCGCAGCGGCGAATGTCGATCGCGGTCGGTGACGGGCGCGTCCGAGACCTTCTCGTCGAGCAGTCGCTGATCGGTGTCGACGAGCAGAACCGGAAGCGAGTCGAGCTCGAATTCGTCACGCGCAGTGCTCAAAACCAGAGCGGGAGCGGCTACCTCGAGAATGTAGGCGTTGCGGTCTGCCGGCTGGTCCGGGTCGATGGGGACATACGCCCCGCCTGCCTTGGCGACGGCGTACATCGCGACGAGCAGGTCCACCGAGCGCCTGATCGCCAGGGCAACCGTCACCTGCGGTCCGACGCCGGCCCCGATCAGGACGCGGGCCAGCCGGTTGATTCGGCGATCGAACTCGTCGTACGACAGCGATCCTCCAGCGTGGACCAGCGCGATCGCGTCGGGCTGGTCCTGCACCTGCCGATCGAACAGCGACACCAGGGTCTGCGAGGCATCCACCTCGTGAGCGGTGTCGTTCCACGTGCGCACGATCCGGATGTGTTCCTCGGACGAGAGCAGATCGAGATCGCCGACGACGGCGGCCGGGTCCTCGGCGACCGCTGCGAGCAGCCGCACGAACCTGTCGGCGAACGTCTGGGCCGTGGCGCGATCGAAAAGATCTGTGGCATAGCTGAACTCGGCCGACAGCTCGGCGGGCGAACCGTCGGGAGCATAGCGATCCGAGATCGACAGCTGCAGATCGGTCTTCGCGGTCAGGGCATCTGCCTCGACGGCACTGACCGTCAGTCCCGGCAGCTCGAACGTCGACTCGGCGAGGTTCTGGAAGGACAGCCCCACCTGGAACAGCGGGTTGCGCGCTGTCGAGCGCACCGGGTTGAGCACCTCCACCAGACGCTCGAACGGAACATCGGAATGTGCGAGGGCGGCCAGGTCACGCTCGCGAGCCTGGCCGAGCAACTGCCGGAACGTCATCGACGGTTCGACGGTCGACCGGAAGACCAGGGTGTTGACGAACATGCCGATCATCGGATCGAGGGCTCGCTCGCCGCGGCCCGCAATGGGTGTTCCGACGGCGATGTCCTCGGAACCGGACAGGCGCGCGAGCAACACCGCGAATGCCGAATGCACCACCATGAACAACGTTGCCTGCTCGCTACGTCCGAGCTCGGCGAGAGCGGCGTGCACATCGGCACCGACGGTGAACCGCACGGCGTCGCCACGGAAACTCTGCGCCGGTGGCCGGGGGCGATCGGTGGGAAGCACCAGTTGATCCGGCAGCTCGGCGAGCGCGTCCTTCCAGAACGATACCTGCTGCGCTGCAAGTGAATTCGCATCCGATTCGGTGCCGAGCACGGTTCGCTGCCACAGCGCGAAGTCGATGTACTGCACCGCGAGCGGTTCCCAGTCCGGTGCCGAGCCTGTCGATCTCGCGGTGTATGCGGTCATGACGTCGACGCCCAGCGGGCCCATCGATGCGCCGTCGGCCGACACGTGATGCACGACGAAAGCCAGAACGTGTTCGTCCGCACCGACCCGGAACACCTGCGCATCGACCGGTACCTCGACGGTGACATCGAAGCCCCGCCTGAAGAAGTCCGTAACGGCCGCAACGACATTCGCTCCCGCCACCTCGCGGACGGCGAGGTCCAGCGGCACCTCGGACGCCGGGAGCACCTGTTGGAACGGGCCGTCCGGCGAGTCCGGGTAGCGAGTACGCAGAGATTCGTGGCGTTCGACGACGTCGAGCACCGCCGCCCGGAGCGCGGCGAGATCGAGATCGCCGGACAGCCGCACGGCGAACGGAATGTTGTCCACCGACGAGGACGTGTCGAACTGGTTGAGGAACCAGTACCGCTGCTGCGCCGGCGAGAGCGGCGGCCGCTCCGGACGTGGGCCCGCCACCAATGCAGCCCGGCTGCCCGAACCGACAGCGCTCTCCACGTGCGCGACCAGCGCGGCGACGGTCGAGCTCTCGAACAGCGCCCGCACCGGCACGACGGTGTCCAGTGCCGCGCCGAGTCGCGAGACCACCTGGGTGGCGATCAGCGAGTTGCCGCCCAGGGCGAAGAAGTCGTCGTCGAGTCCGACTCGGTCGATGTGCAGGACGTCGGCGAACACTCCGGCGACGATCTCCTCGACCGCCGTGGTCGGTGCGCGGAACTCACGCGCCTCGAACACCGGTGCGGGTAGTGCGGCTCGATCCAACTTGCCGACCGGGGTGAGCGGAACAGCGTCGAGCACGATGATCGAGGACGGAATCATGTACGCGGGCAGTGATTTTCCGACAAAGGCGGTCAGCTCGTCGACGTCGACGACAGATCCACGGGAGGGCAGAACGTACGACACGAGGGTGGTGACGCCCGAGGGCAGTTCGTGACCGAGAGTGACGGCGAAGTCCACCTCGGGAACAGCGGTGAGCGCGGAATCGATCTCACCGAGCTCGATCCGGAAGCCGCGCACCTTGACCTGGAAGTCGGTGCGGCCGACGAACTGCAACTGCAGATCGTCGGTCCATCGCACCACGTCGCCGGTGCGATACATCCGTGCACCCTCGACGCCGTAGGGATTGGCCACGAAGCGCTCGGAGGACAGCCCTGGCCTACCGAGATAACCGCGGGCAAGCGCACCGCCCGACAGATACAGGTCACCCGCGACACCGGTCGGAACCGGTTCGAGACGGGAGTCGAGAATGAGCACGGACATGCCGTGAATCGGTCGACCGATGGTGATCGGCGCACCGGGGGTCAGCTCGGCGAAGCTGGAGATGATCGTGGTCTCGGTCGGCCCGTACCCGTTGAAGTACTTTCGGCCCCCTGCCCACCGGGCGAGCAGTTCGGGAGTGGTCACGTCTCCGCCCACCGAGAGCACCTCGAGCGAATCGATCCCGTGGGGATCCATCGTGCCGAGCACCGCGGGCGTGATGATCGTGTGAGTGACCCGCTCCGCCTTCAACAATTCGGCCAGTTCGGTGCCGCCGAGAATCGACGCCGGTACGACGACCAACGTCGCCCCGACCGAGAACGCCGCCATCCATTCCAGGACCGACGGATCGAAGTTGGGCGAGCAGATGTGCAGGAACCTCGAGGCCGGTTTCAGGTGATAGAGATCGGTTGCTGCGTCGAGGACGCCGCCGAGTCCGGCGTGCGTGACGACGACGCCCTTCGGCTTGCCGGTCGAACCCGAGGTGTAGATGACGTAGGCCGGGTTCTGGAACGTGACCGGTCGCAGGCGATCGGCGTCGGTGATCGGTTCGGTGGAGTGGGTGCGGACCTCTGCGACGAACTCGTCCTCGTCGACGCTCAGCCAGAGCAGATCCTCGCCCGAGGCGGAGAGCTGCGCCGAGTGCGCACGGGTGGTCAGGCCGAGCAGTGCCTCGGAGTCCGAGACCATGTGGGCGATGCGATCCTGCGGATACGTCGGGTCGACGGGTAGGTGCGCGGCCCCCGATTTCGCCACGGCCCAGACCGCGAGCACCATGAAGTAGGAGCGCTGGAATCCCAGAGCCACAACGGATTCGGGGCCGGCCCCGCGCTCGATGAGCACGCGCGCGAGCTGCGAGGACGTCGCATCGAGTTCGGCGTACGAGATCGAGCGCCCCTCGTAGCGGATCGCAGTCGCAGCCGGGTCGAGGGCGGCTCCGGCAGTGAAGATCTCGGCCAGAGTACCGCCGGCCAACACGTCGTCACCGTGTACGTGCGTGAGCCGGTCGTACTCGTCGTCGTAGAGGATGGACAGATCGCCCACCGGGGTGTCCGGTGCCGCCACGATCGCGTCGAGCAGCCAACGGAAACGCCGCGAGAACACCTCGATCGTCTTCTCGTCGAACAGGTCTCGCGCATAGAGGAATCCGGCGGCGAGACCTGCGCCGTCGGCTTTCTCGTGCAGTGTCAACGACAGATCGAACTTGGCGGTGTCGACCTCCACGTCCACGGCCGAGACCGTCAGACCGGGCAGGTGAAACTCGTTCGGCGGGAGGTTCTCGAACGCGATCGCCACCTGGAACAGTGGGTGCCTGGCCGTGGTCCGCTCTGGCTCGAGCAGATCCACCAGCCGCTCGAAGGGGATGTCCGCGTGTGCGAACGCCTCGAGATCGACGTCTCGGACGTGTCCGAGCAGGTCGGTGAAGCCGGTGCTCCGATCGACCGAAGTGCGCAGCACCAGGGTGTTGACGAACATGCCGATCACGTCGTCCAGGACAGCTTCGCCGCGGCCCGCGACGGCCGTGCCCACCGCAATGTCGTCGGAGTTCGACATGCGTGCCAGGAACAGAGCCAGCGCACCGTGCAGCACCATGAACAGCGTGGTTCCGGTCGACCGGGCCAGATCGTCGAGCGAGGCGCGCAGTTCGGCATCGATGTCGAACTGGAATCGCCCGCCGGAGTACGACTGGACGGCCGGACGTGGCCGGTCGTACGGCAAGGTCAGCTCACTGGGCAGGTCAGCCAGAGCGGTACGCCAGTAGTTCGCCTGCGATGCCATCAGGCTGGTCGGATCCTCGTCGTCGCCGAGCACCGCACGCTGCCACAGCGCGAAATCGGCGTACTGAACCGGCAGCGGCGTCCACCGAGGAGCCTCTCCTGCGACTCGAGCGAGATATGCAGTCATGACGTCACGGGTCAGTGGCCCCATGGACCACCCGTCGGCGCTGATGTGGTGAACCACGAACACCAGTACGTACTCGTCGTCGGCGACCCGGAACAGTTTGGCGCGCAAGGGAGTCGACTGGGTGACATCGAATCCTTCGGAGGCGAAGGCAATCAGGTCGGACACCGCACCGTCGGCGGACGGGGTGGCGGGCGTCAGATCCGGCGTGGCGTCCTCGGCAGGCAGAATCACCTGGTGTCCCGCACCGTCCGCACTCGGGTAGACGGTACGAAGCGCTTCGTGCCGATCGAGTACGTCGGTGACGGCCGCCTGCAGGGCCGCGGCGTCGAGTGCCCCGCTGAGCCGGATCGCCACCGGGATGTTGTTGACGGCCGATTCGGGCTCGAATCGGTTGAGGAACCACATTCGCTGCTGGGCGAGGGACAGTGGGATCTGTTCCGGACGGTCCTGTGGCACCAGCGGAGCCGTGGTTCCGCGGCCGACATGGCTCTCCAACGCGGCCGCCAGGGATGCGACGGTGCCTGCCTCGAACATCGTTCGGACGGGCACGGTGGTGCCCAGTTCGGCACCGAGTCGTGCGGCGACCTGAGTTGCGACGAGCGAGTTGCCGCCGAGGGCGAAGAAGTCGTCGTCCGCGCCGACTCGGTCGAGTCCGAGCACCGCGCCGAAGACGTTCGCGACGATCTCTTCGATCGGATCGCTCGGTGCTCGGTACGGTGTTGCCTCGAACTCCGGATCGGGTAGTGCTTGCCGATTCAGCTTGCCACTCGCGCCGAGCGGGAACTCCTCGAGTTCCACGACGGTGGCCGGCACCATGTACTCGGCCAGCCGTCCACGTAGGGCCGTGCGTACCCGATCCACATCGACCGAGCCTTCGGTGGGGACGACGTAGGCGACCAGCTGTTCTCGTCGTACCAGCACGACGGCCTGTGCGATCTCGGGCAGATCCAGTAGCGCCGATTCGATTTCGCCGAGTTCGATCCGCAGGCCGCGCAACTTCACCTGGAAGTCGGAGCGGCCCATGTATTCGAGTTCGCCGGCGGGTAGCCATCGCACCACATCGCCGGTCCGGTACATCCGTTCGCCGTCGACTGCGAACGGATCGGCAACGAAGCGATCCGCAGTCAGATCGGGTCGGCTCACGTATCCCCTGGCGAGTTGGACACCCGCGAGGTAGAGCTCTCCCGATACCCCGACCGGAACCGGCCGCAACGACGAATCGAGAACGTGCACATCGGTGTTCCACACCGGCGAGCCGATCGGCACCACCGCGGTGTCCGCGTCGGAGACCGGGTGATACGTCACATCGACGGCAGCTTCGGTGGGGCCGTACAGGTTGTGCACCGACACCTGCGGGAGTGCGTTGCGCAGCGCATGTGCGGTGGCAGGCGCGAGTGCCTCCCCCGAGGCGAACACCGTCCGTAGCGACGCTCCCGCGTCGGGCCTGCGCAGTGCCTCCGGGGTGAACACCGACATCATCGACGGCACGAAGTGCACCACCGAAACCTGTTCGCGAGCAATGACATCGAGCAGATACGACGGATCACGGTGCCCCTCGGGAACCGCGACGACAACCGACGCGCCTACCTGGAAAGCCCAGAAGAACTCCCACACCGACACGTCGAATGTCGCAGGAGTCTTCTGCAACACCACGTCCTGTGGGCCGAGGGGGTACTCGTGCTGCATCCACGACAACCGGTTCACGATCGCCGAGTGCGACACCCCGACGCCCTTCGGGCGACCCGTCGACCCCGAGGTGAAGATGACGTACGCGAGATTGTCCGCCCGCAGCGGAGCCGTCCGCTCCGCATCGGTCACCGTCGCCGTCGAGTGGTGCGACACGTCCAGCGTGTCGATGTCCACCGTCTCCACACTCGGGAACTCGACGTGGTCTCGGGTGCTCGAGAGCACGCGTACCGGCGAGGCCGTGCCGACGATGTACTCGTTGCGCTCCGGCGGCTGAGTCGGGTCGATGGGTACGTACGCAGCACCGGCCTTGACGATCGCGTACATACCGACGAGCAACTCGATGCTGCGGCCGACCGCGAGGCCGACGGTGGTGTCGGTACCGACACCAACGGACATCAGGTAGCGCGCCAGTCGATTGGCGCGCGCGTCGAGCTCGGCGTAGGTCAGGCGAACGTCCTCGAACACCAGAGCCTGAGCGTCGGGGGTCTGCGCGACGCGCGCATCGAACTGATCCACCAGAGTCGTCCTGCCGGGGATCTCGTGCACCGGTCCGGAACCGAACGCCAGCACGGACTTCCGCTCGACCGGGTCGAGCAGGTCGATCTCACCGACGGCCTCGGCGGGCGCTGCGGTGACCGCACGAAGAACACGGACGAACCGCTCCCCGAACCGCACCATCGTCGATGTGTCGAACAGGTCCGCGGCGTAGGTCAGGGCGACCGTCAGTCCCGTGGGCCCGGAGTCGGACGGCGCGGAATCCCACAGGGTCACCTGCAGATCGAACTTCGCCAGATCTGCCTCGTAGTCGACCGCCGCAATGTTCAGCCCGGGAAGTTCGACCGAGGTTCGATCCAGATTCTGGAACGTGAGCATCACCTGGAACAGCGGGTGTCGTGCCTGCGAGCGCACCGGCGACAACACGTCCACCAGACGCTCGAACGGCACCTCGGCGTGCGAGAACGCGGCGAGGTCCACCTCACGGACCTCGCGCAGGATGTCGTCGAACGACGTTCGTGGATCAACGCCGGTGCGCAGCACCAGTGTGTTGACGAACATTCCGATCACATCGTCGAGGGCCTCGTCACCACGGCCTGCGACCGGCGTACCGATACTGATGTCCTCGGCGGACGCGAGCTTGGCCAGGAGCACCGCCAGTGCGGCGTGCACGACCATGAACCTCGTCGCGTTGTGATCTCTGGCGAGCGTGTCGAGACCGCGAACCATGTCGGCGTCGATCTCGAACGTGTGCGTGCCGCCGTTGGTGGTGGCGACAGCAGGGCGGGGTCGATCGGTGGGTAGCTCGAGCTGCTCCGGGGCTCCACCGAGCTGGAGTCGCCAATAGTTCTCCTGTGCCGAGATCAGCGACTCCGGGTCGTCCTCGCTCCCGAGGACGGCCCGCTGCCACAGCGTGAAGTCGGCGTATTGCACCTCGAGCGGAGTCCATTGCGGCGCTTGCCCGTTGGTGCGAGCCACGTACGCAGTCACGACGTCTCGGGTCAGCGGTCCCATCGAGAATCCGTCGGCCGCGATGTGATGCACCACGAACGCGAGGACGTGCTCGGTCTCGGAGGTCTCGACGAGCACCGCACGGAATGGCAGCTGTACCGCCAGATCGAAGGGCCGGAGCGCGAACTCGAGCAGTACGGCGGGGACATCGACCTCGGCTGCCGAGGTTCGCTCCAATTCCACTGCCGATGAATCGGTGTCGAGCACTCGCTGATAGCCGATGCCGTCGTGGTCGGGGTACACCGTCCGTAGCGACTCGTGCCGGCCCAGCACGTCCACCAAGGCCGTCTGCAGTGCCGTGAAGTCCAGTTCCCCGCTCAGCGCGATGGCGACCGGGATGTTGTTCACAGCCGAGTCCGGTTCGAATCGGTTGAGGAACCACATCCGCTGCTGGGCCAACGACAGCGGCACCCGTTCTGGCCGCTGCTGCGCGACCAGCGGCGGACGCGCGTCCCCGGATCCTGCGGCGTCGACTGCCGCGGCGAGTTCGGCGACGGTCGGTGCGTCGAAGAACGACCGCACATCCACCGCAGTGCCCAGTTCGGCGTTGACTCGCGCGATCACGCGGGTGGCATTGAGGGAGTTTCCGCCGAGGACGAAGAAGTCGTCGTCCACGCCGATTCGTTCGATCCCGAGAACCGCCTCGAAAATTGCCACCAGGGCCGTTTCGGTATCGGTGCTCGGGGCGCGGTACTCGCGTACGAGGGAGGCGAAATCGGGTGCGGGCAGGGCTTTTCGGTCCAGCTTGCCGCTGGCACCGAGCGGGAATTCGTCCAGCACCACGAACATCGACGGCACCATGTACTCGGGCATGCGGCGACGCACTGCCTCCGCGAGGCCGTCGTGATCGAGATCGGGTTCGGTGCTCACGACGTAGCCGACGAGCTGCTCGCCCAACTGGGCCTGCGAGTGGTCGGTATGAACGAGTACCGCGGCCTGGGTCACCTGCGGCTCGGCGAGCAGGGCCTGCTCGATCTCGCCGAGTTCGATGCGGAGGCCGCGCAGTTTCACCTGAAAGTCGGTGCGCCCGATGTATTCGATCAGGCCGTCGGCCCGCCGGCGCACCAGGTCGCCGGTGCGATACATCCGGTCCCCCGGCTCACCGAACGGGTCGGCGACGAACCGATCGGCCGTCAGATCCGTGCGGCCGAGATATCCGCGAGCGAGCTGTACGCCGGCAAGATAGAGCTCGCCCTCGATTCCTCGGGGTGAGCGCCGCAGTCCTTCGTCGAGCACGTACAGATCGGTGTCGTCGACGGCGGCGCCGATCGGCACCGAGCCGTCCTCCACCTGCTCGGTCCGGTAGTACGTGACGTCGACGGCGGCCTCGGTAGGTCCGTAGAGGTTGTGCAGTTCCGCGTTCGAGATCGCGTGGAACGCGTTGACGGTCCGCGCCGGCAGCGCCTCACCGGAGGCGAACACCATTCGGAGCGAATCCTCCTGCGCGGCGCTGGGTTCGGCAACGTAGACCGAGAGCATGGACGGGACGAAATGGGTCACCGTCACGCCGAGGTCAGCGATGACGCGGGCGAGGTAGGCGGGATCGCGGTGCCCGTCGGGCTCGGCTATCACCAGCGTCGCACCGATCTGCAACGGCCAGAAGAACTCCCAGACCGACACGTCGAACGTGAACGGGGTCTTCTGCAACACGACGTCGGCTGCCGTCATCGCGTACTCGCGCTGACGCCAGGAAATATTGGCGACGATGGCGCGGTGGCTCACCGCCACGCCCTTCGGACGTCCCGTGGAACCGGAGGTGAAGATGACGTACGCGAGATCGTCCTCGGCAAGGGTGCCGAGCCGGTCCAGGTCGGTGATGCGCCCTGCAGTCACGCCAGTGACGTCGACGGCATCGACGAGCAGAGTCTGCGTGCCGTCCGGCAACTGCGGTCGGTCCTCGGACGTCGTCAGCACCAGAACCGGTCGCGCGGTATCGAGGACGTACCCGAGCCGATCCACCGGATGGTCCGGGTCCAACGGAACGTACGCGCCTCCAGCCGCCGAGATGGCGTACATGCCCACCAACAGATCGATTGAGCGGCGGATCGACAACCCCACCGTCGTATCGGGACCGACGCCCCGCTCGATCAACACTCGCGCGAGGCGATCGACCGAGGCGGCGAATTCTGCGTAGGTTCGCCGCTCGTCTCCGAACACGAGGGCAGTGGCGTCCGGGGTGCGCTCGGCCTGATCGGCGAACAGCGTGTACAGCGTGGCGGCTTCGGGATCGGCCGATCTCGACGCCGACTCGTCGTCACCGAGAACCGACACGGCGTCGGAGACGACCGAGGAGACCACGGCATCGAGACCACCGTCGGTGTCCTCGATGACTCCGGGAACGGTGTTGGACAGTACGACGGGAACCAATGCGTCCGGGCCGAGGGCACCACCCATGGCCGTGTCGAGGGTGGTGATCTCCTCGTCCAACCGGGCATAGCTCAGCTCCGTACCGCGGTGCGCGAGCGCCACGCGGTCCGGTTCGACCGCAGCGACGCTCCGAACCAAGCGCGGAAGGTCCTCGACCGTCAATGCTGCCTCGCGTCGACGTCCAACCGCCATCTAACTCTTCCTCCTGATCGATCCACGTGCACAACCGGCGAGCTCGGCTTTCGTCACGACGACGCGATCACCGACTCCGCCCGTTCGATCAACGATGCCAGAGCGGTCGACAGCCCCTCTGCACCGAGGGCGGGCAAGATGCCCGGAATCAGTGCCGACAACGTCACCGTCACCAGAGCTTGCGGCTTCATCGACGAGCCCATCGTTGCCGACATCTGCGACAGCTTGTCCTCGAACACCGAGAACGTCAGCTGCGTCGTTCCGTGTTCGAGAGCGACCGCATCGGGTGCGACGGCCGCTGCCCCGGCCACGAGTTCGGGCAGATCGTCCACCGTCTTGGGCTTGGTGCGCGGCGCGAACTCCGCCTTCTCCTCCTCGGACAGGATGTCGATGGACCGCAGCACCACATCGGGATCCGAGACCACGGTGTGCAAGATCCGCAGCAGGCGCTCTGCGAACGTCGCCACCGACGATTCGTCGAGAATCGACGTCGCGTAGGTGAAGGTCGCCTCGATGTCCTGCAGTGCACCGGTGTCGTCGAATGTCTCGACGGCGGTCAGCTGCAGATCGAATTTGGCCTGGTCATCGCCCGCAGGCAGCGCGTTCACCTGCAGACCCGGCAACTCGAACGTTCCGGTCACATGGTTCTGGAACGTCAACATCGCCTGGAACAACGGCGTGTACGCGCTCGACCGCGCCCGGCCCAGTGCGTCGACGAGCCGCTCGAAGGGGACGTCAGCATGCCCGAATGCCGCGAGGTCCTTGTCCTTTGCCTGCTGCAGCAGCTCGACGAAGGTCTCGTTCGGGTCGATCCGGGTCCGCAGTACCAACGTGTTGACGAACATGCCGACCAGGTCGTCCAACTGCTGCTCACCGCGACCGGCGGTAGGCGTGCCGATCGTGATGTCGGACGAGTTGCTCAGTCTGCCGAGCAGTACGGCGAATGCACTGTGCACCACCATGAACGTCGTCGCCGCGTGTTCACGGGCGATCTTCTCGATCGCGGACGCGATCTCGGTGCCGAAAGAGAACTCGTACGAGGCACCCTGCATCGTCGGGCGCGGCGGGCGCGGCCGATCCAGCGGAAGGGTCAACTGTTCCGGCGCTCCGGCCAACTCCTCCGTCCAGTACGCCAGTTGCTTCGAGAGCGGACTGTCGGGATCGCTCTCACTGCCGAGCACCTCTCGCTGCCACAGCGCGAAGTCGGCGTACTGCACCTCGAGCGGAGTCCATCCGGGCATCTCCCCCGCGACCCGTGCGGTGTAGGCCACCATGACATCGCGGATCAGCGGGCCCATCGAGAAACCGTCGGCCGCGATGTGATGTGCCACGACGGCGAGGACGTACTCGTCATCGCCTGCCTGCAGCAGTGCCGCTCGAACCGGGACGGCCTTCGTGACGTCGAATCCGGTGCCCAGAATCTCGGTCAGTCGAGACACGACGGCATCCGGTGCCACCGGCTCCGGTGTCAGGTCTACCCCGACCTCGGCCACGGCCCCGATCTCCTGGACGGGCCCGTCCACCGAATCCGGGTAGGCCGTGCGCAGAATCTCGTGGCGGGCGAGTACGTCCTCGAATGCCCCACGCAGGGAGTCGATATCGAGTGCGCCGGTCAGCCGAACCGCCACGGGAATGTTGTACGCCGCCGAGCCGGGATCGATTCGGTTGATCGTCCACATTCTTTCCTGGGCGATCGAGAGCGGCAGCAGATCCGGCCGCTCACGGACAGTCAGTTCTCGGCGCGCACCGCCGCCGACCAGTGGGGCGATGTGCGCGGCCAAACCGGCGACGGAGGACGCCGCGAACACCGCACGCACGGGAATCTGCGCATCGAGCGACTGGCCCAACCTCGAGACCAACTGCGTTGCGATCAGGGAGTTTCCACCGAGGGCGAAGAAGTCGTCGTCGAGACCGACGCGGTCGAGACCGAGCAGTTCCGCCACGGTCGCAGCGACGATCTCCTCGATCGGGTTGACCGGGGCGCGGAACTCGGCGGCCTCGAACTGGGGTGCAGGCAACGCTTTTCGATCCAGCTTGCCGTTGGCGTTGAGCGGAAGCGCCTCCAGGACGACGAACGCATCCGGAACCATGTACGACGGCACAGCGCGAGCGAGTTCCGTTTCGACGACGGCCACCTCTACTACGGCTCCGGCCCGCCCGACGACGTAGGCGACCAACTGGTCCCCCATCGATTCGCCCGAATACACGAGCACGGCGGCCTCCGCCACCGTGGCCTGAGCCCGCAGAGCAGACTCGATTTCGCCGAGTTCGATGCGGAACCCGCGAATCTTGACCTGGAAGTCGGCACGCTCGATGTACTCGAGGCGAGCTGCCGCCGCTACACCGTCGACCAGCGGCACTCGCCAGCGCACGAGGTCGCCGGTGCGATACATCCGAGAACCGTTCGCGTCGAACGGATTCGCCACGAATCGCTCCGCCGTCAGGTCCGGCCGTCCGAAGTATCCGCGCGCGAGCTGCGCTCCCGCGAGGTAGAGCTCTCCGCTGACCCCGGCAGGCACCGGATGCAGGCGGGAGTCGAGAACGAACACCGTGGTGTTGGCCTCGGGCACACCGATCGGCACGGTCACCGTGTCGTCGTCGGTGACCGGATGCGAGGTCACCGACACCGCGGCCTCGGTCGGGCCGTACAGGTTGTGCAGCTCGGCGGAACCGTTGTGCCGCCGGAAATCCTGCGCCACCGCTGCGGGTAGTGCTTCACCGATGGCCAGGACCCGTCGCAGATCCGGTGACAGCTCACCCGCGGCAACGGTGCCGAGCATCGACAACATCGACGGCACCAGATGCAGCGTCGTCACCGCGTGCCGACGGACCAGTGCGAGCAGGTAGTCGGGATCGCGATGTCCGTCCGCGTTCGCAACGACGAGTCGCCCACCCGAGGTCAGCTGCGACCAGAACTCCCACACCGACAGGTCGAATGTCGCCGCGGTCTTGAGCAGCGACGCATCGGTCTCGTCGAGGCCGTACTCCTCGCGCATCCAGTTCAACTGGTTGACGACGGCACCGTGCGAGACGGCTACGCCCTTGGGCCGACCGGTCGAACCGGAGGTGAAGATCACGTAGGCCGTGTTGTCGGCGCAGAGTGCCCCGCATCTCTCGGAGGGCTGCACCGGCGCAGCAGAGTAGCTCGCAAGATCGAGCTGCGTCAGATCGACGACTGTTGCTGCAGCCGAGATCTCCGACCCGACGGCACCGGAGGTCAGTACGCACAGCGGAGCTGCGGTCCCCAACACCATCGCGTTGCGTTCGGCCGGCTGGTCCGGATCGATCGGGACGTAGGCTCCACCGGCCATCGAGATGGCGTACATGCCGACGAGCAGATCCACCGATCGCCGAATGGCAAGCCCCACGGGCACTTCGGGTCCCACACCCAGGCCGATCAGGTGGCGGGCCAGACGAGACACCCGTTCGGAGAACTCGCCGTACGTCAGCGTGCCCTCGTCGTGCACGAGAGCAGTGGCGTCGCCGTGACGCGCTGCCGAGTCCACGAACAGATCGGCGAGCGTGCCGCCACCCACGGAATCGAAGTCACGGTCGGTGTCGTTCCACTCGTCGACGATCGCGGGCAGCTCACCGTCGAGGAACAGGTCCAGGTCGCCGACCGGGGTCGACGGCGAGGCCACAACGGCGTCGAGAACCGCCTCGAAGCGTGCGACGACCGAGCGTGCGGTGCCCTCGTCGAACAGATCGGTCGCGTAGGTCAACAACGCATCGAAGCCGCCCGGTGCCTGGTCGTCGCGCTGGGCCTCCTCGTCGCTCGGGGCGTCGGAGACGATCAGGTGCAGGTCGAACTGCGAGGTTCCGGTCTCGGTGTCGAGTGCCGAGATGTCCAGTCCGTCCAGCTCGAACTCTCGCCGCGCGAAGTTCTGGAACGAGAAGCCGACCTGGAACAGCGGGTGGCGCGCCGTCGACCGAGTGGGGTTGACGACCTCGACGAGCCGCTCGAACGGTATGTCGGAGTTCGCGAAGGCCTGCAGATCGGTTTCTCGAGCTGCGTCGAGGAGGTCTTCGAAACTCGCCTCGGCCGCGACGTCGAGCCGCAGCACCAACGTGTTCACGAACATGCCGACGAGGTTTTCGATGTCCGCTTCACCACGACCCGCGATGGGGGTTCCGACGACGATGTCCGGCGATCCCGACAGGCGCGAGAGCAGCACGGCGAACGCCGCGTGCACCGCCATGAACACCGTTGCGTTGTGTGTGCGCGCCAACTCGGTCAACCGAGCATGCGCGGCTGCGTCGATCCGGAAATCGACACGACCGCCGCGGAAGGTCTGCTCGGCGGGACGCGGCCGATCGAGCGGTAGTTCGATCTGCTCGGGCAGCTCGGCCAGAGCAGTTTCCCAGTACCGAATCTGCTGCGCAGCAATCGATTCGGAGTCTTCCTCGGAACCGAGAACCTCGCGTTGCCACAGTGCGTAATCGGCGTACTGCACCGGCAGCGGCGCCCACGCCGGATCCGAACCGCGGGTCCGCGCCGCGTAGGCGGTCATGACATCGGTGGACAGCGGCATCACCGACAGACCATCGGCACTGATGTGGTGGATGACCATGCCGAGTACGAATTCGGTGTCCGAGACTCGGAAGAGCGCGGTCTTCAGCGGAACCTGGGTCGTGACGTCGAACGTCGAGGCCAGCAGCTCCAGAACTCGCGCGGTCACCGACTCCGCGTCGGTGTCGATCACCTCGAGTGTGGTGGGCACCTCCGACATGGGCACGATCACCTGATGCGGGCCCTCGGGTGAGTCCGGGTACACCGATCGCAGAGTTTCGTGACGCTCGATGACGTCGGAGACGGCACGCTGCAACGCGTCGACGTCCAGGCGTCCGCTGAGTCGAAGCGCGAACGGGATGTTGTATGCCGTGGACTCGGAATCGAAGCGGTTGAGGAACCACATCCGCTGCTGCGCGAGCGAGAGCGGAACTCGGCTCGGCCGGGTCGAGGCCACCAGCGCCGGCCGCGCAGCTGCGCCCGAACCCTGTTCGACCCGGGCTGCAAGAGCCGCGACCGTCGGGGCCTCGAACAGTGCACGGACGGGAACGGTCGTGTCCGCTGCAACACCCAGTCTGGACACCACCTGAGTTGCCACCAGCGAGTTGCCGCCGAGTTCGAAGAAGTCGTCGTCGAGACCGACGCGTTCGACGCCGAGAACGTCGGCGAAAACCTCGGCGACCATCTCCTCCACCGGAGTGACCGGAGACCGGAACCGACGAGTGCGCGCGGCGGGCTCGGGCAGGGCTCGGCGGTCCAGCTTTCCATTGCCGGTCAACGGAATTGCGTCGAGAACCACGAAAGCCGAGGGCACCATGTACTCGGGAAGGTTCTCCCCGACCGCCGCTCTGACGACGTCGACGTCGATGGTCGACTCGGCTGCGGGCACCACGTAGGCCACCAAGCGGGTGGCACCTGGAGTGTCCTCACGCACGATCACCGCGGTCTGCCCGACGGCAGGAGCGGACGCGACGGCGGACTCGACCTCGCCCAGCTCGATGCGGAAGCCGCGGATCTTGACCTGGTCGTCGGCGCGGCCGACGAACTCGAGCTCTCCGTCGGTCGACCACCGTGCCACGTCACCGGTGCGGTACAGCACGGATCCGTCGGCTGCGAAGGGATCGGCCACGAATCTCGTCGCGCTCAATCCTGGTCGCCCGAGATACCCGCGCGCGACCTGACCACCGGAGACGTACATCTCCCCTGGAACGCCCGCGGGTACCAGCGACAGACGCGAATCCAGTACGTATACCGACAGCCCGGAGATGGCGCGACCCACCAGCGATCCCGATGCCTGCGCCGCGGACTGCGCGTCCACGACGCGGTGCGAGACGTGGACCGTGGTTTCGGTGATGCCGTACATGTTGACCAGTTGCGGGGACTCGTCTCCGTGCCGCTCGAACCAACCGGCCAGTCGCCGCAGCTCGAGCGCCTCGCCACCGAACACGATGTACCGCAACGAATAGTCGGCGGCCGAGCCTGCGGTGCGATCGACCTGATCGAGCTGATAGAACGCGGACGGAGTCTGGTTGAGCACGGTGACATGCTCACGAACGAGCAGCTCGCGCAGAGCTTCCGGCGACCTGGACGTGAAGTAGTCGACCACGACGACGCTACCGCCGGTGGTCAGCGGACCCCACAGTTCCCACACCGAGAAATCGAACGCGAAGGAGTGGAACAGAGTCCACACGTCATCGCGGCCGAACCCGAAGTGTCGCTGGGTGTTCGCCAACAACCGCACGACGTTGCGATGCGGGATCAGCACGCCCTTGGGCTTACCCGTCGAACCCGAGGTGTAGATGACGTAAGCAGCACCGGCTGCGGTCGCCGGAGTCGGATCGACGGCCGCGAGGACGTTCTCGGTCGCGTCGGCGTCGATATCGATCCTGGGCAACTGCTCCGGAAGCGCCACCTCGACACCGGACCACGTGAGTACGGCCACCGGACGGGAGTCGGTGAGAACGAACTCGATACGCTCGGCCGGGTAGGACGGATCGATCGGGACGTAGGCACCCCCGGCTTTGAGCACCGCGAGCAGTGCCACGACGAGATCGGCGGTACGTGGCAACACGACGGCGACCAAGGTCTCCGGTCCGACCCCCTGAGCGGCAAGGGTTCCGGCCAGTGCCGTCGAGGACTCGTCGATCTCTCGATAACTCGTGGTGGCACCCTCGAACACCACTGCGGGAGCGTCGGGGTCCTCGGCAACCCGAGCGGCGAAGAGATCGACGATCGTGTCGAGCGAATCGGCGACGGCGGGCGCGTCCTGGGCGAGTGCGAGCACCCGGGTGCGTTCGGCTTCGTCCATCACCGGGACGTCGCCGATTCGCTGGCCCGGATCACGTGCCACGGACTCGAGGACACCGATCAGCCGCTCACCGATCGTGCGCGCCGTGGTGTCGTCGTACAGGTCTCGGGCGAAGGTGACATCGATGGTCATGCCGCCGTCGATGTGGTTGTCGGTCAACGTGAACTGAACGTCGAACTTGGCCGTCTCGACGTCGAGGTCGACGGCGCGCACACTCAGTCCGGGCAGTTCGAGCTCGGTCTGCTCCATGTTCTGCACGGTCAGCATCACCTGCACGAGCGGATGACGAGCCGCCGAACGCGGTGGATCGAGTACCTCGACGAGGCGTTCGAACGGCACCTCGGCATGGGCGAACGCCGACAGGTCGGTCTCGCGTGCCCGAGCCAGAAGCTCCGTGAACGCGCCGCCGTGATCGATATCGGTCCGCAGCACCAGCGTGTTGACGAACATTCCGATGACGTCGTCGAGGGCTGCCTCACCGCGCCCTGCGACCGGAGTACCGATCGCGATGTCGGTCTCGCCGGACAGACGGGCGAGCAGCACCGCCAGCGAGGAATGCAGCACCATGAACAGCGAGCTCTGGTTGGCGTGGGCCACGTCGACGAGGCGAGCGTGCGTGTCCGCGTCGAGGGTCAGCGTGATGTTGCCGCCGCGATACGAGGAACGGTCCGGGCGGACGCGATCGCCGGGGAAGGTGATCTCCTCCGGCAGCGAGGACAGTGCGCGAGTCCAGTGCCGAATCTGGTTCGAGACCGGTGACTTCGGATCCTCCTCCGAACCGAGAACGGCCTGCTGCCAGAGGGTGTAGTCGACATAGCGGACGGCGAGCGGGGCCCAATCCGGCTCGGTACCCGCGCTGCGGGCCGCATACGCGACCATCAGATCTCGGGTCATCGGCCCGACCGAGAAGCCGTCGGCAGCGATGTGATGGGTGACGAAGACCAGAACGTGTCGGCTCGGCTCCAGCTCCAACAACGCGGCGCGGAGCGGGGGCGCTCCGGTGACATCGAATCCGCTCATCGCCAATTCCATCAGCGCTGAAGGTAGTTCCCCGGCGGTGGTTGGACGCGGTAGCAGATCGGGAACAACCTGCGCTGCCGGGACGATCACCTGAGATGCGACGCCGTCCACCTCCGGGTAGACCGTTCGTAGCGACTCGTGTCGTTCGATGACATCGGCCACTGCCGCGCGCAGAGCCGCGATGTCGAGGTGGCCGCTCAGTTCGATGGCGACGGGGAGGTTCTCCGTCGCGGACTCGGGGTCGAACCGGTTGAGGAACCACATTCGGCGCTGCGCGAGCGACAGTGGTACCACGTCCGGCAGATCGGTACGCACCAACGGGATTCGACGGCCCGAACCCGAGAGTTCATCGAGCCTGGCTGCCAGCGCGGAAACCGTCGACGCCTCGAAGATGGTCCGAACGGTCACCGTGGTGTCCAGTGCCGCACCAATTCTCGACGCGACCCTGGTGGCGACGAGTGAGTTACCGCCGAGGGCGAAGAACTCGTCGTCGGCACCGACCACGTCGATGCCAAGCACATCGCGGAACACCTCGGCCACCACGCGCTCGGAGGTCGTCGCAGGTGCCCGGAAGGCACGCTGCTCGATGTTCGGCTCCGGTAGTGCGCGCCGATCGAGCTTGCCGTTGGGTGTCAACGGAAGTGCGTCGAGTACGACGGTCGCTGCCGGGACCATGTATCCCGCCAGCGAACGCGACGCGAACTCCGTCAGTTCGGCGACGTCGACCGTTCCGCCGATCGTCGGCACGACGTATGCGACCAGTTGATCGCCGGTGGATGCGGTCTGCCGAACCAGTACTACGGCGGACTCCACGGAGGGATGTCGACGAAGCACGGTTTCGATCTCGCCGAGTTCGATCCGGAGCCCGCGCAGTTTCACCTGGAAGTCGGTGCGGCCCAGGTACTCCAATCGTCCGGAGCCGTTCGACGACGAGCGCCAGCGCACGAGGTCGCCGGTGCGGTACATGCGTTCGCCCGGTGCGCCGAACGGGTCGGGAAGGAATCGATCGGCCGTCAGATCCGCTCGCCCGAGGTATCCGCGCGCCAGCTGGACACCGGCGAGATACAGCTCACCCCCGACCCCTGGAGCGACCGGCGACAACCGTGCGTCGAGGACGTAGGTTCTGGTGTTCCACACCGGAACCCCGATCGGTACCAGGTCCACGTCGGCCTCGGAGACCGGGTGGTAGGTGACGTCGACCGCTGCCTCGGTCGGGCCGTAGAGATTGTGCAGTGCAACGCCCGGCAGCACCCGTCGAACGCGGTCGCCGACCTCGGCAGGCAACGCCTCGCCGGAGGCGAACAACATCCGCAGCGAGGTGGATGCGGTGGACGCATCGGCGGCCGCGACGGACACGAAGACCTCGAGCAGCGAGGGCACGAAGTGTGCCGTGGTGACTGCGTGGGCCTCGATCAGCGCGAGCAGGTACTGGGGATCTCGGTGCCCGTCCGGCTTCGCGATGACCAGCTGTGCACCGATCTGCAACGGCCAGAACAGTTCCCACACCGACACGTCGAACGTGACCGGGGTCTTCTGCAGCACGACATCGTCGGCGGCGAGCTGGTATTCCGACTGCATCCACACCAGACGGTTGACGATCGCCTCGTGCGACACAGCCACACCCTTGGGGCGGCCGGTCGAACCCGAGGTGAAGATGACGTACGCCGGGTTCGACGGCGACAGCGCGCGGATTCTGTCCGAGTCGGTGATCGGGTCGTCGGAGAATTCCGACAGGTCGAGTGTGTCGATGGCGATCACCTCGACCCCGCCTGCCTCCACCGTCTCTCGCGAGGTGGTGAGCACGCAGATCGGCGTTGCGGTGTCGAGTACGTGATCGATGCGCTCGCTCGGCTGATCGGGGTCGATCGGCACGTACGCGCCGCCGGCCGCGACGATCGCATGAATTCCGACGAGCAACTCCACCGAGCGACGGGCGGCGATGCCCACCGCCGTCTCCGGGCCGACGCCACGGCCGATCAGGAACCGCGCCAGCCGGGCCACCCGCGCCTGAAACTCGCCGTAGGTGACGGTCTCGTCTCCGAATATCAGTGCAGGGGAATCTGGTTCGACTGCTCGACCGAGCGAGGCCAATGTCTGTGCTCGATCGACCGGGTGATCGGTGTCGTTCCACTCGACCAGAACTCGGCTTCGTTCGGCGGGCTCGAGAAGATCGATGTCGCCGACCACCGTCGAGAGGTTGCCTGCCACGGCTTCCAGCACCGTGATCAGTCGCTCGCCCAACGTCACGACCGTCGATTCGTCGAACAGATCGGTCGCGTAGGTCACATCGACGGTCATGCCCTGCGCGGCACCGCCAGGTCCGATGGATTCGACGAAGGTGAACTGCAGGTCGAACAACGCGACCAGGGTCTCGAAATCGACCCCGGATACCGACAGACCCGGCAGTTCGAGATCTTTCTGCCTCAGGTTCTGGAACGCGAGTACCACCTGAACCAGCGGGTGCCGCGCCGTGGATCGGGCGGGATTGAGGATCTCGACCAACCGCTCGAACGGCACATCGACGTGCGCCAACGCAGACAGGTCGGTCTCTCGGGTGTCGGCGAGGATCTGATCGAATCGACGCGCAGTATCGATCTCGGTACGCAGCACCAGAGTGTTGACGAACATGCCGATCAGGTCGTCGAGCGCGGCCTCGCCACGACCGGCGACCGGGGTACCGATGGCGATGTCGGTTTCACCGGACAACCGTGACAGCAACACCGCGAGCGAGGTGTGTACCAACATGAACAGCGAGGCATTCTCGCGACGGGCAGCTTCGATCAGCGATCGGTGCAGATCCTCGTCGATGGAGAAGCGCACGAGCGCACCGCTGTTCGACGCCACCGCGGGTCGCGGACGGTCCGACGGCACGTCGAGTTGATCGGGCAGGCCGGCCAATGCGGTTGTCCAGTAGTCGATCTGCTGCGAGACGACGGACTTCGGGTCGTCCTCGGAGCCGAGCACCTTGCGTTGCCACAGGCTGTAGTCGGCGTAGTCCACCTGAAGCGGAGACCAGTAGGGATCCTGGTTCATCGACCTCGCCGCGTACGCGTTCATCACATCGCGGGTCAGCGGACCCAGTGAGAAGCCGTCGGCCGCGATGTGGTGCACGACGAACACCAGTAGGTGCTCGGTCGGGCTGATCTCGAAGAGCCGAGTACGGAACGGCAGATCCTTCGACAGGTCGAATCCCGTGGTCGCCAGCTCGCGCATGGCGTCGGCCACCTGGTCTGCGGAGATGTCGATCGGCGTCAGTTCCGGTGTGGCCGAGTCTGCGTCGACGATGACCTGATGCGCCGTGCCGTCGGTCTCGGGGAAGACCGTGCGCAGCGATTCGTGCCTGGCCACGACGTCCGCCACGGCGATCTGCATCGCCCGACGGTCGAGCAGGCCGGACAGCCGGACGGCGATCGGAATGTTGTTGGCCGCCGATTCGGTGTCGAATTTGTTGAGGAACCACATCCGCTGCTGGGCGAGCGAGAGCGGGATGTGCTCCGGCCGCTCCTGCGGCACCAGAGCCGGCCTGCTGCCGGTGGCGACCAGAGTGCCGAGCCGCGCAGCGAGATCGGTCACCGTCGAGGCGTCGAACAACTCCCGGACCGCGATTCGAGTGTCCATGGCGACACCCAGCCGGGAGACCAGTTGCGTTGCAATGAGCGAGTTTCCGCCGAGCTCGAAGAAATCGTCGTCGAGGCCCACCCGCTCGATGCCGAGCACCTGCGCAAATACCTCGGCCACGGTGCGCTCGATGTCGTTGGTCGGCTCTCGATACTCGGTGACCTCGAATTCGGGGTCCGGCAATGCCTTGCGGTCGAGCTTTCCACTGGCACCCAACGGGAACTCGTCGAGCACGATCAGCGTCGACGGCACCATGTACTCCGCCAGGCGGGAGCGCAAGTTCGCCAGCACTGCCGTGGTGTCCACCGATACCCCGGCAGGCACGACGTAACCCACGAGTTGTTCGCGTCGGACCACGACGACCGCCTGAGCAATCGGTCGCTGAGCCAGCAGAGCCGACTCGATCTCACCGAGTTCGATGCGCAGGCCGCGCAACTTCACCTGGAAGTCCGAGCGGCCGACGTATTCGAGTTCGCCGGCTCGGTTCCAACGGACGACGTCTCCGGTGCGGTAGAGCCGTTCTCCGTCCGCAGAGTACGGATGAGCCACGAATCGATCTGCAGTCAGGTCCGGTCGTCCCACGTAGCCGCGGGCCAACTGTGTGCCCGCGAGGTAGAGCTCACCGGCGACTCCGACCGGTGTGGGCTGTAGACGCGAATCCAGTACGTAGACAGCGGTGTTCCACACCGGAGCGCCGATCGGCATCACCTCCGAATCCTCGTCGACCACCTCGTGATAGGTGACGTCGACAGCAGCCTCGGTGGGTCCGTACAGGTTGTGCAGTGACACTGCACGCACGGCCTGGCGCAGATCGCGCGCGGTGGTGGGAGGGAGAGCCTCACCGGAGGCGAACACCATTCGCAGCGACGCGCCCGAGGCACGGCGACGCTCGACCTCCGGCACGAACACCGACATCATCGACGGCACGAAGTGCACCACCGACACCTGTTCGCGAGCAATGACATCGAGCAGGTAGGCCGCATCGCGGTGACCGTCCGGGAGAGCGATAGCCACCGAAGCGCCGTTCTGCAGCGCCCAGAAGAACTCCCACACCGAGACATCGAACGTCGTCGGCGTCTTCTGCAGCACCACGTCCGCCGCGGTCAGTTGGTACTCGTGCTGCATCCACAGCAGCCGGTTGACGATGGCCTCGTGCGACACCCCGACACCCTTTGGCCTACCGGTCGATCCCGAGGTGAAGATCACGTACGCGGTGTTGCTCGCGCGCAGTGGTGCGATGCGGTCGGTGTCGGTCAGCGGGGTGGAGGGCAGGTGCGACACGTCGAGAGTGTCGATGTCGATCGTCTCGACGCCGTCGAACTCCACGTGATCGCCTGTCGTGGACAGCACCCGGATCGGCGCGGCGGTCTTCACGATGTACTCGTTGCGATCGGCAGGCTGCATCGGATCGACCGGGACGTATCCGGCGCCCGCCTTCACGATCGCGTACATACCGACGAACAACTCCACGCTGCGCCCGATGGCGAGCCCGACCAGCGAATCCGGCCCCACTCCGAGCGAGATCAGAGCTCGCGCAAGGCGATTGACCCGCGCATCGAACTGGGCGTACGTCAGTCGCTCACCCTCGAACACCAGCGCAGGAGCGTCGGGGCTGTCGGCGACCTGACGGTCGAACAGATCCACCAACGTCACGTTCTTCGGCACCCGGTGTTCGGTGTCGTTCCACTCGGTCACCACACGTTCGCGCTCGCCGTCGTCGAGCAGGTCGATATCGCCCACCGCGACCGTCGGATCGGAGACCACTGCGGTCAGCATCCGCACGAACCGTTCGGAGAAGCCGCGAACGGTGTCGGCATCGAACAGGTCGGTGGCGTACGTCAGTTCGGCGGTCATTCCCTGCCCGCGACCGTCGACCCCGATCGATTCCGTGACCGTCAGCTGCAGATCGAACTTCGCCACCTCGGCGTCGAGAGCGACACTGTCCACCGACAGGCCCGGTAGGTCCACGTGTGTACGGGTGAGATTCTCGAACGAGAGCATCACCTGGAACAGCGGGTGCCGAGCCTGCGAGCGCGATGGATTGAGCACCTCGACCAAACGCTCGAACGGCAGATCTGCATGGCCGAAGGCCCCGAGCGCCACCTCTCGTGCTCTGCCGATCTGTTCGGAGAACGTGCGCCCGGAGTCGATGTCGGTGCGCAGCACAAGGGTGTTGACGAACATGCCGACCACGTCGTCGAGGGCTGCGTCGCCGCGGCCCGCGACGGGAGTTCCGATCGCGATGTCCTCGGTGCCGGACAACCGTGCCAGCAACACTGCCAGAGCAGCATGTACCACCATGAACAACGAGGCATTGTGCGTGTGCGCCAGTGCGGACAGGCCGCGGTGCACCTCGGCCGGTACCTCGAATCGAATCGAAGACCCTTGGTAGGACTGACGATTCGGACGCGGCCGATCGGTCGGCAGATCCAGCTGATCGGGCAGGCCCGCGAGTATGTCGGCCCAGTAGTCGACCTGACCCGAGATCAGCGACTGCGGATCGTCCTCGGAACCCAGAACCGAACGCTGCCACAGGCTGTAATCGGCGTACTGCACATCGAGCGGCATCCACGCCGGGTTCTCCCAGGCAGTACGCGAGGCGTACGCGATCATGAGATCTCGCGCCAGGGGCCCCATCGACCAACCATCGGCCGAAATGTGGTGCACCACCATGGCGATGACGTGCTCGCGTGGACCGATCTCGAACAGCCGAGCCTGGATCGGGACGTTGACGGTGACATCGAACGTCGTCGATGCCAGGGTGAACACCTGCCGCTGGATGTCGGTCGCCGAGGTCGGGATCGGCATCAGGTTCGGCACCGTCTGGGCGGCGTCGAGAATGGTCTGCTGCGGGCCCCGTGCCGTGTCCGGATACACCGTACGCAGAGACTCGTGCCGGTCGATGACATCCATGATCGCGACCTGCAGAGCCGCGACATCGAGTTCACCGGTCAACCGCAGCGCGAAGGGAATGTTGTACGCCGTGGAATCGACGTCGAAACGATTGAGGAACCACATCCGCTGCTGCGCGAGCGAGAGCGGAATTCGCTCGGGCCGAACGGTGGCGACCAGCGCGACACGCCCGCCCTCCCCGGCCGCCTGCTCCACCCGGACCGCCAGCAGCGCGACGGTCGATGCCTCGAACAGCATGCGCACCGGGACGGTCGCGTCGAGAGCGACTCCCAGCCGCGAGACCACCTGCGTGGCGATCAGCGAGTTGCCACCCAACTCGAAGAAGTCGTCGTCCAGTCCGACGCGCTCCACACCGAGGACGTCGGCGAAGACATCGGCAACGATCTCTTCGATCGGCGTTGTGGGGGCGCGGAATTCGCGTACCTCGAACACCGGGGCGGGCAGAGCTCGGCGATCGAGTTTGCCGTTGACGGTCAGGGGGATCGCGTCCAACACGACGAACGCGGACGGCACCATGTAATCCGGAAGGAGTTCGGCGATACCGCTTCTGAGGTCCTCGAGATCGACGACCGGCTTGCCCTCCGCTTCCGCGGAGACCACGTACGCCACCAGTCGCGCGGCACCGGGCGAATCCTCCCGCACGACGACGGCAGCCTGGGTGACGGTCGGGTACGCGGTCACCGCGGCCTCGACCTCGCCGAGTTCGATGCGGAATCCGCGAACCTTGACCTGATCGTCCGAACGTCCGAGGTATTCGAGCTCGCCTGCGGCGTTCCATTGCGCGAGGTCACCGGTTCGGTACAGCAGAGAACCGTCCTCGGACTTCGAGGCGAAGGGGTTCGCCACGAAGCGAACCGAGGTCAGCTCGCGGCGACCGAGGTATCCGCGTGCGAGTTGTCCACCGGCAACGTACATTTCACCGGGAACGCCGACCGGGACCGGGTGCAGTCGAGTGTCGAGCACGTACACGCGCAGACCGGCGATCGGCTTGCCGACGACCGAGGCGCTGGTGCCGACCGAGGAGGACCCGAGGGCCTGGAACGACACGTGCACCGTGGTCTCGGTGATGCCGTACATGTTGATCAGCTGTGGAGTCGTGTCGCCGTGCCGCTCGAACCATCCGGTGAGCCGCCGCTGCTCGAGCGCTTCACCGCCGAAGATCACGTAGCGCAGTGACAGCTCACCACGTGCGGGCGACGCGGCGCGATCGGCCTCGGAGAGTTGATAGAACGCCGATGGCGTCTGGTTGAGCACCGTCACCTGCTCGTCGACGAGCAGGGTGTGGAAGGCCTCGGGCGAACGAGAAGTGAAGTAGTCCACGACCACCAGAGTCCCGCCGTACAACAGCGGACCCCACAGTTCCCACACGGAGAAGTCGAACGCGTACGAGTGGAACATCGTCCAGACGTCCTCGGAACCGAAGCCGTACACCGAATCGGTGTTGGCCAGCAGCCGCACCACGTTCCGGTGCGGAACCATCACGCCCTTGGGACGACCGGTCGAACCGGAGGTGTAGATGACGTACGCGACGTTGTCGGGGCGTAGTGAACCGAGGCGATCGTCATCGGTCACTCGGCTGTCATCGACTGTGGACAGATCGATCGTGTCGATATCCAACAGCGATGCGCCGGTTCGGGATTCGAGGTCCGCGGGCAGTTCGACCGGATGGGTGCCGGAATACAGCACCGTCGTCGGGCGCGCGTCGTCGAGCATGTACTCGACGCGGTCGAGCGGGTAGCTGGGATCGACCGGCAGGTAACCTCCGCCCGCCTTGATCACCGCGACGAGTGCGACGACGAGCTCCGCCGACCTCGGCAGGGCCACGGCCACCAGGCTTTCGGGGCCGACCCCGTGGGAGATCAGTATTCGAGCAAGGCGATTGACGTGTGCGTCGAACTCGGCGTAGGTCATCGACGTGCCGTCGAAACGCACCGCGACGGACTCCGGGACCTTCGACGCCGCAGCATCGAGCAGATCGACCAGCGTCAACTCACGAGAGACGTCCTCTCCTGAGACGTTCCACCGCGAAACCACGGACTCGTACTCGGCGGCGTCGACGATATCGACGTCACCGACCGGGACGGTCGGATCGGTGGTGACTGCGTCCAGAATTGCGAGGAAACGCCGCGCGAAACTCTCGACGAGTTCCGCATCGAACAAATCGGTGGCGTACTCGAACACCGCGTCGATTCCTGCGGGCACTCCGTCGTCGAGATGCTCGGTCAGCCACAGCTGGACGTCGAACTTGGCGATGGGGACGTCGAACTCGGCAGCCACCGCGCGCAGATCGCCCACGGTGAGCTCACGTGACATTGCCGATTCCAGTGAGATCGCGACCTGGAACAGCGGATGCCGCGACGTCGAGCGCACCGGGTTGAGCACCTCGACCAGACGCTCGAACGGCACGTCCGCGTGAGCGAACGCGGACAGGTCGGTCTCGCGTACGCGAGCCACCAGTTCCTCGAAGGTCAACGCCGGGTCGACATCGGTACGCAGCACCAGAGTGTTGACGAACATGCCGACCAGGTCGTCGAGTGCGGGCTCGCCGCGGCCGGCCACCGGTGCTCCGATGGCGATGTCGGTGGTACCGCTGAGCCGAGCGAGCAACAGCGCGTAGGCCGACTGCACGACCATGAACAGCGAAGCATTGCTCGTTCGAGCCAGGTTCGCCAACGATGCATGCAACTGCGCCGGGATATCGATACGCAGCTTGCTGCCTGCATTCGAGGACACTGCGGGCCGAGGACGGCTGGTCGGCAGTGCCAGCTGATCCGGTAGATCTTCGAGAGTTGCGCTCCAGTACGCGATTTCACGGGAGGCCAAAGACAGCGGATCGGTCTCGGGGCCGAGCACCGCGCGTTGCCACAGTGCGTAATCGGCGTATTGAACCTCGAGCGGCGTCCACTCGGGTGCGCGTCCCTTGACGCGACTCGAGTAGGCCACCAGCACATCGCGTGCCAGCGGACCGAAGGATGCGCCGTCCGCGGCGATGTGGTGTAGCACCATGGCGAGTTCGTGATCGGTCGGCGAAATCTCGAACAGCGCGATGCGGAAGGGGGTGTCGACGGTGACGTCGAATCCCTTCGAGACCAGTTCGTGCAGATGGCTGCCCAACTCGCGGCGTTCGATACGAACCGGCACGATCGTCGCCGGGGTTCGCGCCGCCGTCAGTACGACCTGTTCGGGTGAGCCATCGACCTCCGGGTAGACGGTACGCAATGTCTCGTGCCGATCGACGACATCGGCGAACGCGGCCGACAATGCCACCACGTCGAGCGGGCCGGTGAGCCGAACGGAGAACGGCAGGTTGTAGGCCGCGGTCGTGGAGTCGAACCGGTTGAGGAACCACATCCGCTGTTGCGCAGGCGAAAGCGGGATCCGCTCGGGTCGTTCTGCGGACTCCAGCGCGGGGGTTTCCGCCCCTCGACCGGCCGCCGATTCTGCTCTGGCCGCAAGTGCACCGACCGTCGGAGCTTCGAACAACTCGCGAACTCCAAGCCGCACTCCGAGCGCAGCGCCTACCCGGGTCACCAACTGGGTGGCGATGAGCGAGTTACCGCCGAGCTCGAAGAAGTCCTCGTCCAGACCGACCTTGGACGCTCCGAGCAGATCCTCGTAGATGCCTGCGACCACGTAGTCGGCACGACTGCGTGGGGCCCGGTACTTCTTGGCGCTGCTGAACACCGGTTCCGGCAACGCTTTTCGATCCAGCTTTCCGCTGGTGTTGAGCGGTAGCGCGTCGAGAACGACCACGGCGGCAGGCACCATGTAGGACGGCAGCGCATGCCCTGCGAATTCGATCGCCGCGGCGGATTCCACGGAGTGTCCCGGACTCGCGACGACGTAGGCCACCAGCTGGTCGCCGGTGACCGTCTGCACTACCAGGGTCACTGCCTGCGAGATCGATTCGTGCGAGAGCAGAACCGTCTCGATTTCACCCAGTTCGATGCGTTGTCCGCGGAACTTGACCTGAAAGTCGGTGCGGCCGATGTAGTCCAGCACTCCATCGCTACGCCAGCGCACGAGATCGCCGGTGCGGTACATCCGCTCGCCGCCGACACCGAAGGGGTTGGCCACGAAGCGATCCGAGCTCAGATCGGGTCGACCGACGTAGCCTCGCGCGAGCTGGACTCCGGCGAGATACAGCTCGCCCGCTTCACCGATGGGAGTGGGGCGTAGCCGACCGTCGAGAACGAATGCCCTCGTGTTCCACTCGGGGACGCCGATGGGAACGGTGCGGGTGTCCTGCGGGCCGCTGGGGTGATAGGTCACCGAGACGGCGGCCTCGGTCGGCCCGTAGAGATTGTGCAGCCCCGCTCGGCACATCGCGCGGAACGACGCCGCCGTCTCGACCGGAAGGGCCTCACCGATCACGAAGACATGGCGCAGCGAACCGCAGGTGTTCGCAGGCGCGTTGGCGACGAACACCGTCAGCATCGACGGTACGAAATCGGTGACCGTGACCCGGTGTTCGGCGATCTTGTTCGCCACGTACACCGAATCTCGATGCCCGTCCGGTGTCGAGAGCACCATCGTCGCCCCGACCCGCAGCGGGAGGAAGAATCCCCACAGCGAGACATCGAACGTGGTGGCGGTCTTCTGCAGATAGACATCGGAGCTGTCCATCGGGTACTCGGCGAGCATCCACTCCATCTGGTTGTGGATTGCCGAATGCTCGACGGCCACGCCCTTGGGTCGTCCGGTCGAGCCGGAGGTGTAGATGACGTAGGCGGTGTTCGACAACCGCAGTGGCGCAGTGCGTTCGGCGTCTCGAACCGGTGCCGTGGACTGCGAGGTGTAGTCGACGCGATCGACCTCGACCGTCTCGGTTCCCGCGGGCAGTTCCACGTCGTCACGCGAGGAGACCAGAACGCATCGTGGTTGCGCGGAGTCGAGAATGTACGCCGTTCGCTCGGCAGGATGGTCGGGATCGATCGGTACCCAGGCACCGCCTGCAGCCACGATCGCGTACATCCCGACGACGAGGTCGAACGAACGTCGGATAGAGAGTCCGACCAGTGTCTCGGGGCCGACACCCATGTCGATGAGCTGGCGGGCGAGACCGTTGACGCGGGCCGAAAGCTCCCCGTAGCTCAGCCCCTCGCCTTCGTACACCAGCGCGGTCGCGTCGGGATGTGCGGCCGCCGCCTCCTCGAACGCGGACAGCAGCGTCAGCGGGACGGTCTCGTGATCGGTGGCGTTCCATTCGGTGACGACCAGATCGCGTTCGCCGCCGTCCGTCAGCGCCAGATCCCACACGCGGTCCTTCGGCGCGGACGCGACGAATCGGTCGAAGAAGTCGACGAATCGGTTGTGGTTTCGACCGGCCTGCTCCGACCCGTACAGGTTGGGATTGGATTCGAAGTCGATGTGCGTGGTCGACCCGGCGACGCTCGTGTACAAGTTCAAGCCGAAGTCTTCGATGAGGCCGGTGGAGAGGATGTTGATGCCGCCGACCATCGATCCGAGACGCACCTCGCCGAAGAACAGCATGATGTTGACCCACGGGCCGAAGAACGAGGCCTGGCCGCTGGCACCGCCCGCGTCGCGGCGGATGTCCTCGTGTCGATATCGCTGGTGTCGCAGGGCTCCGGACACTTCTGCATTGACCCGTGCGAGCAAGGTCTCGACGGTGGTGTCGGCCGCCACGTCGAGGCGAAGCGGCACGACGTTGGAGACCATTCCGCCGGAGCGGCGAAGTACCGCGGTGGTGCGCGCAGTCACCGGGAGCGAGAGAACGACGTCCTCGCGACCGGTCATCTGTGCCAGGTACGCAGCGAATGCAGCGATGACGATGGTGGCCATCGTCGTGTCGGTCCCGGCGCGCAGAGCTTCGAGCCGCTCCATCGTCTCGGCCGACAGACCGGTGCTGTCGATCTGACTCCGGGCGGCGGGCGCAGCAGTATGCCCGGCCAGGGTGGTGACCCCGTCGATCCCGTCGATGCGCGAGGCCCAGTATTCGCGATCGGCCTCGAAGCGAGTCGAGCCGCGGTAGGCCACGTCGATGTCGTAGACCTTGGTCAGATCCGAGGCCAGATTCTTGCTCGGCTCGGTGCCCTCCACTGCCGCGGTGTAGAGCTCCGCCGCACGGTTCATGAAGGTGACGGCACCGAAACCGTCGAGCACCACGTGGTGCACGCGCTCGTACCAGAACCACACGTCGTCCTCGAGCCGCAGGACGGTGGCGGCGATCAGGCGGTCACGCAGAATGTCGATCGGAGCGCTGTAGTCGGCGTGCATCCACGCCAGAGCGGCCGCCCGCGGATCTGCCTCGTTGCGCAGATCGAGGTAGTTCAGGGAGTCGTCGAGAGTGGGGTCGACCAGCTGTCGGGGCTCGGCGTCGATCTCCACGAGGCGCACGAATCCGGACTGCAGTTCGAGCGCAGCCTGCGAGGAGGCTCGACGGAGCAGCTCCACATCGAGATCGCCGCGCAGTTCGATGTACTGGGCGATGTTGGCAGGTACCGAGGGGTCCACATGCTGGGCGAACCACATCCCCAATTGGGCCGGCGACAGCGGGAACGACGAATGCTGAGGATCGACTGCCTTGTCGTCTCGTCCAGCACCCTCCACACCTAGCGGGTCCAATCGAAGCCTCTCTTTCCCACAATCACACGCGCCCCCACCTGCTGCCGGACGGGCAGCGATCGGTGGGCACCGAACACATCGAGCACAACGCTTACTTCGTTCTCTATTTTCTCACCGGAAACAACTGGAAGTTACCTTTCGGTACATATCCCTATTCGCGTACCGCACCGTTACAACTCGATACCCGGTTCGAGAACATCCGACACACGCTGACTCGATTCGGCACCCGGTCAATCTACAGTGCCGAACCCGCGCAGTTGCGCGCTCATCACGGCGTCTTGCCGAAAGCTGCGATCTCCTTGGACGGTGCCATCGGAACAATCGATTCGCCCGGATCCGGGGTTGCGATTGCCGAACTCCTCGGCCGTACCGGCCCCGGTGAGCGCACGCACCCGCGGATCGGTGAACGATGTCATCGAACACACGCTACGCGGCCGCACCGACAAGTTCGATGCTCGGGCTTCGCCCTCGTGCGCCTTTTGCGTACCTCTGGGTACGCAAAAGGCGCACGACGATCTAGCCCGCGGAGGCGTGGGTGAGCGCGCCGGCACAGAACGTGGCCCGCACCTCCGTCTCGGCGAGATCATCCGCCGAGCGATGTTCAGGATGTTCGACGAGAACGACGATGTCTGCGACGTCTCCGACACGCAGCACCCCACGTCCACCACTCGCCGCCCGCAGCGAGGCATCGAGAGGAACGGCTTCCTCGAGATGCCACGGGGGTCGATCGTCGTCGGTACGGAACACCGCGGCTGCCACGGCAGCCAACGGTTCGGGCGGACTGACCGGCGCATCGGAGCCGAACAGCAACGTTGCCCCGCTGCGATGCAGTGAGCCGTAGCCATAGGCGACCGAGCGTCGACCGGACCACAGATCCTCGGCGATATCGCGATCGGACATCGCGTGCTGGGGCTGCACCGAAGCTGTGACACCCAAGGCAGCGAATCGCGCGATGTCCTCGGGCAGAATCTGCTGCGCGTGTTCGATTCGACCGCCGCAGCCCGCGCGCTCGAACGCATCGAGCGCGACGCCGTTGGCTCGGTCGCCGATCGCGTGGATTGCCGCCGCAATGCCACCGCGCGAGGCCTTCGCGACAAGCTCGAACAGACTCTCCCGGCTCTCGAGCAGCAGCCCGTACGCGTCCTCTCCCTCGACGCCCGGGTACCGGTCGTGGCAGCACGCCGTCCGAGTGTTGAGCGAGCCGTCGAGCATCACTTTCAGCGGACCACGCCGAATCAAGTCCGACAGTGCCGAGACGTCCCCGGTCCGATCCCCGCGCCCGAGTGCTTCGTCCAGCCACTGCGGCCACACCGTCGTGTCCACGCGGACCGCAGGAGAACCGGCCGACAGACGTCGATCCCACACACTCCGATTGTCGGCGAACTCGAAATCCACGACGCCGGTCACACCACGGACCGCCAGTGCCGCGGTGGCGTCGAGCACGGCCCGATCGAGCTCGGCCGGATCTTCCATGGCCTCGAGTGCCATCACGGCCTCGAGCCCGTCGACGTCGCGGAGCACGCCGGTGGGGTGATCGATGCCGAGGTCGGCCAGCAGCGCCGGGCTCAGCCACAGTGTGTGCAGGTCCATGCTCGTCATCGCCACGCGAGCCCCGGGCAGCGCATTCTCGATCAGATCCTTGTGCGGCTCCTCGGGCCACTGCGCGTCACGGAAGCCGTTGGCGCGCACAACCGATTCGCCCGCTGTTCGCACGTAGGGGTAGACCAGCGCGACTGCATCGGCCGCCGACGACGCAGGTCCGACGTCGATTCTTCGACGCGCCGCCGCCCACTGCGTCAGATGAACGTGGCTGTCCACGAACCCTGGCAGAGCGACCCCGCCGCCACCGTCGAACACCTCCTCGCCGGTGGGTCCACGACCCCCGGAGGGAGTGATCGACACGATGACCGAGCCTGCGAGTTCGATGTCGAACAGTGCGCCGGAACCATCCAATGCCACGTTGCCGATAATCACCCCTGGACTGTAGAACGTCGACGTCGAGCACGCGCATGCCATCCTCTAGCAATGAAAACAGAGCCTGTTGCGATGCAGACTGATCGGACCGATCCCGTCGGGTATCACGCGACCGTCACCGTGCGGTGGTCGGACATGGACGCGTTCGCACACATCAACCATGCCCGCATGGTCACCCTGCTCGAAGAGGCGCGCATCGAGTGGTTGCTCAGCGAGGGCGAGGCCAACGAATCGCTGATCAAGAGCGCGCTGATCGCGAATGTGACCATTGCGTACAAGAAGCCGCTTCGACACTCGGACGGCCCGCTCGACATCACACTGTGGTTCGAGAAGGTACGTGCGGTCGATTTCACCATCGGCTACGAGGTGCGGGCCGCGGGTGCTGCTCCCGATTCACCGCCCGCGGTCACGGCGACCACCCGGATGGCGATGGTCGACGTCGGTGCCGAGACCCTGCGCCGGATCGCGCCGGAGGAGAAGGCCTATCTCGCGCGGTGGACTCGCTGATCCTCGGCCGCACGGTCGACGAACCACCGCACGGCGGCGGGGTCGTCGACGGCACTGGTGTCGAGAGTCTCTGCCGCACCGGCACCTTGGAATATTCGCTTGAGCGGAACCTCGAGCTTCTTGCCGGTGCGGGTGTGCGGTATCGCAGGGGCGGCGATGATCTCGTCCGGGACGTGCCGCGCCGATGCCTGAGTTCTGATGGCGGCAACGATGCGTTCGCGTAACTCGTCGGTCACGCCGTCCGGGGCGACGACGAACAGTGGCATCCAGTAGCCGCCGTCGGGCAGTTCGATGCCGAGCACCAGAGCTTCGGTGACCTCGTCCAAGGCTTCGACGGCCTGATAGATATCGGCGCTCCCCATGCGAATCCCGTTGCGATTGAGCGTCGAATCGGACCGTCCGTGTACGACGACGCTGCCGCGATCGGTCATCGTTATCCAGTCACCGTGCCTCCAGATCCCCGGGTAGGTGTCGAAGTAGGAGTCCCGGTACCGAACGCCGTCGGTGTCGTTCCAGAAATACAAGGGCATCGAGGGCATGGGCTCGGTGACGACCAGTTCCCCGACCTCCTCGGTCACCGATCTTCCGGCTTCGTCGAATGCAGCGAGCGCCACACCGAGGAACGGCACCGACAGCTCGCCCGCCCAGACCGGTGCCGTTCGCACTCCCCCCGCGAACGCCGACACCACATCGGTGCCGCCCGAGATGGAGAACACCGGCACCCGCTCACCGATGTTCTCCGTCAACCAGATCGAGGATGCTGCCGGCATCGCGGAACCGGTGATACCCAGCGCTCGCAGGGCCGAAAGATCATGATCGGTACCCGGGTGGGCGTCGGCCTTGATGCATGCCAGCACGTAACCGGGACTGGTGCCGAGATAGGTCACGCCGAGCCTTGCCGCGATCCCCCACAGTGCATCCTGCGTCGGGAACGCGGGATTTCCCTCGGCGCACACGATCGTGGCACCGGTGAGCAGCCCGGCGACCTGGAAGTTCCACATCATCCAGCTCGGACTGGTGTACCAGAAGAACACATCCTCGGCACCCAGGTCGGACTGCAGCGCAATGGATTTGAGATGTTCGAGCACCACTCCGCCGTGACCGTGGACGATGCCCTTGGGCAGACCCGTGGTGCCGGAGGAGAACACGACCCACAGCGGGTGATCGAACGGAACCGCTACCGGCGACAGTGGTCGCGGTTCGGCCGTCACGTCCGACCAACTCTGCGCGTGTTCCGAGTCCCCGCCGACGGTCACGACCAGCCGAACCGTCGGCAAGGCCTCCACCAGCGCGGCGACCTCACCGGTCTTGTCGCGGAATCGACCTCCGTAGGTGTAGCCGGCGGCCGTGATCAGGGCAGCGGGTTCGAGTTGGCCCAATCGATCGATCGCCGCCGAAGCGGAATAGTCCTGCCCACACGCGGACCACACAGCACCCAGACTCGCTGTCGCGAGGAAGGCGATCACCGCCTCGGGAATGTTCGGCAGGTACCCGACGACGCGATCGCCGCGGCCGACCCCCGCCTCGGCGAGCGTCCCAGCCAACGCACCCGCCTGCTCGAGCATCTGCGTCCACGTCACCTCCCGAACAGATCCGTCCTCGCCGACCCCGAGGATGGCCGTTCGATCGGGCCGAGCGTGCCTGATCACCTGATCCACATAGTTCAGTTCGACGCCCGGAAACCAGCGGGCGCCCGGCATACCGCGTTCTGCGAGCACGACGCCCGGCTCGGTGGCCGAGCGGATCTCGAAGAAGTCCCACACCGCTCGCCAGAACGACTCGAGCTCGGTGATCGACCACCGCCACAACGCCGCGTAATCGGGCAGCGTCACCTCGTGACGTCGCTCGACGAACTGCGCGAACTCGGTGACCCTGGCCTCGGCGATATCGGCATCCGTCGGCGTCCACTGCGCACTGATCATGGAAGCGAGTATGTCAGCCGAACCGCCGTTCTCAGATCAATCCGAGGGAGCGTTCACGCATCTCCACCTTGCGTACTTTTCCGGTGACCGTCATCGGGAACTCGTCGACGACGTGGACGTACCGCGGGATCTTGAAATGCGCGAGCCTGCCACTACAGAACGCGCGCACGGCATCCGCATCGAGCGGTACGGCGCCCTCGCGCATCCTGATCCACACCATCAGCTCCTCGCCGTACTTCGGGTCGGGCACTCCGATCACTTGTGCGTCGAGGATGTCGGGGTGGGTGTAGAGGAACTCCTCCACTTCACGGGGATAGACGTTCTCGCCGCCCCGAATCACCATGTCCTTGATCCGTCCGGTGATCGCCACATAGCCCTGCTCGTCCATCACCCCGATGTCGCCGGTGTGCATCCACCCCTCGTCGTCGATGGCCTCCGCTGTCTTCTCCGGCTGCTCCCAGTAGCCCAGCATCACCGAGTAGCCACGAGTACAGAGCTCCCCCGCTTCTCCGCGAGGCACGGTGCCGCCCTGGACCGGATCGACGATCTTGACCTCGAGGTGTGGGCCGACGCGTCCGACGGTGGATACACGCTGCTCGACGGAATCGTCACTTCGAGTCTGCAGTGACACCGGCGAGGTCTCGGTCATGCCGTAACAGATCGACACCTCCGTCATCCCCATGCGATCGATCACCTGTTTCATCACCTCGGTGGGGCATGGCGATCCGGCCATGATTCCGGTGCGCAGGCTGCCGAGGTCGAACTCGCGGAAGTTCTCCAACGCCAGTTCGGCGATGAACATCGTCGGAACCCCGTACAGCGACGTGCACTTCTCCGACGCCACCGCCGTCAGCGTCGCAACCGGATCGAACGCCGGGCCGGGAACGACCATCGCCGCGCCGTGCGAGGTGCACGCGAGATTGCCCATCACCATCCCGAAGCAGTGGTAGAACGGCACCGGGATGCACACTCGATCCTCGGCGGTGTAATGGCAGAGCTCGCCGACGAAGTAGCCGTTGTTGAGAATATTCCGATGGCTCAGCGTCGCACCCTTCGGAAAACCCGTTGTCCCCGAGGTGTATTGGATGTTGATGGCATCGTCGGCACCCAGCCGCTCCGATACGTCGCTGATCATCCGCGGAGTGTCCGCCAACGCCCGATGCCCACGATCGGTCATCGCCTCCCACTGGATGCTCCCGATGAACACCACTTCACGCAGTGACGGCACCTCCGGCCTGGCCTCGTCGATCATCGCCCGGTAGTCCGAACCCTTGAAATCCGTGGCCGCCAACAGCACCGAAACCCCCGCCTGCTTCAGCACGAACTTCAACTCGTGTGAACGGTAGGCAGGATTGATGTTGACCAGCACCGCCCCGATCTTCGCCGTCGCGTATTGCGCGAGAACCCATTCGGGGCAGTTCGGTGCCCATATTCCGACCCGGTCCCCCACCGCGGTGCCCGCCACCAGCAGACCTGCAGCCAACAGATCGACATCGGCGACGAATTCCGAATAGGTCCACCGCCGCCCGGAAGGAACGTCGATCAGCGCGTCACGATCGGAGTATGTCGCGGCGGTTCGATCCAGGTTCGTTCCGATCGTGTCGTCCAGAACCGCGGTCTCCGATGCACCGGAGGAAAAACTGTCCATAGCCCCACGGTAGTGACGCCCGTCACGCGCGACCACCCCCGAATAGGGGGAAACCCTCACTCCAAAGTGAGCGCCTCGGAGCCCTCGAGTGCATCGGCCCGAGAGGTGTCTTTCAGCGCGACTCCCGACCGCCCCAACTTCCGGGCCCCCGCCAACAGACCTGCCACTGTTCGCGCCGACTGGGCATAGCCCTGCCCCTCGGGCGGATGGATGTTCGAGATGCAGTTTCGATCCGCGTCCGTGCGTCCGGGCTCGGGCAGATGCGTCAGGTAGATACCGAGACTGTCGGCGACCGACAATCCCGGCCGCTCCCCGATCAGCACCAGAACCGTGCGCACCCCCATCGCCGACGCGATGTGATCGCCGAGCGCCACGCGCGCCTGCGTCGCGATCACCGGTGCCGCAATCGAATACCGATCGGCCAGTTCCGCTTTCAATGCCTCCAACATCGGCACACCGTGATCGTCGAGAGCGCGCGGAGACAGCCCGTCACCGAGCACGATGCCGATCTCGTCGTCCGACGACGCGATCTCGCTCAGATCCTTCGGCTGCCGACCCAGATCGGGCCGGCGCAGATACTCCGCACGGCTGGTCGCCAGTGACGTCACCACCGACGGCACACCGAGCCCCACCTGCTCCACCCGGCCCGTGAACTTCTCGACATCCAGCGGCATGTGCACAGCGTCCCGTGCAGCCGCGTGCGCCGCACGAAACTCCAGTACTCGGGTCGTCGGCAAGGAATCACCGATGCGTCCCAACCCGATCCGCGCTTGCGTGACAGCGCGCAACTCATCCCAGAACTGTAGGTCCGGTCGCTCCGCAGGTTCGGTCATCGCGCACTCATCAAGGCTCGCAACGGTGATCCGGCGGCGTCGACGTCCAGAACCCTGCCGTCTGCGCCCATCATTCCCAGCCGAGAGAGCCAGGATTCGAACTCGGGTGCAGGACGCAGGCCCAGTACCTGCCGAACGTAGAGCACATCGTGGAAGCTCAGGGATTGATACCCGAGCATGACGTCGTCGGCACCAGGGACAGCGATGACGAAGGAGACCCCGGCGGCTCCGAGCAGCGTCAGCAATGTATCCATGTCGTCCTGGTCGGCCTCGGCATGGTTGGTGTAGCAAACGTCCACTCCCATCGGCAGACCGAGGAGTTTGCCGCAGAAGTGATCCTCTAGACCCGCCCGGACGATCTGCTTTCCGTCGTAGAGGTACTCCGGCCCGATGAACCCGACGACGGTGTTGATCAACAGCGGCTCGAGATCGCGAGCCACCGCGTATGCGCGCGCCTCGAGGGTCTGTTGATCGACCGGGCGGCCGCCGGTGCCGAGATGCGCGTCCGCGGACAGGGCCGAACCCTGACCGGTTTCGAGATACATGACGTTGTTCCCGACGGTTCCGCGGTGCAGGGATCGCCCGGCCTCGTTGGCCTGCCGAAGCAACGGAATGCTCACTCCGAAGCTCGAATTGGCCCGTTCGGTGCCCGCGATGGACTGGAACACCAGATCGACCGGAACGCCCTTGTCGATCAATTCCATCGTGGTCGTGACGTGCGAGAGTACGCAGGACTGCGTGGGAATCTCGAAGCGTTGCCGAATCTCGTCGAGCAGATGCAGCAGATCGGCCGTGGCCTGCGGCGAGTCCGTCGCCGGGTTGATCCCGATGACCGCGTCGCCGGATCCGAGCAGCAGGCCGTCGAGCGTCGCCGCAGCGATACCGCGGGGGTCGTCGGTCGGATGGTTCGGTTGCAGCCGGGTGGTGAGGGTCCCGGGAAGACCGATCGTCGTCCGGAACGCCGATGTCACCTGTGCGGCCCGGGAGACCGCGATCAGATCCTGATTGCGCATGATCTTGCTGACCGCCGCCACCATCTCCGGAGTCAGCCCGGCCGCGACCGAACGTAGCGTCGCTGCAGCATCCGGACCTGCGGTGACCTGCAGCAGCCAATCTCGCAGGCCTCCTACCGTCAGGTGCGAGAGCGCCCCGAACGCGATGCGGTCGTGCGAGTCGATGATCAGCCGTGTGACCTCGTCGCTCTCGTACGGAACGAGCAGGTCGTGCAGGAAGACATCCAGCGACACCTCGGACAGTGCCCACTGGGCTGCCGCGCGCTCGGCATCCGATTCGGCTGCGCAGCCGGCCAATTCGTCACCCGATCGAAGCGGGGTCGCCTTGGCCATCAGGTCGATCAGACCATCGAACGTGTAGGTGGTGCCCGACACCTGCTGGGTGTATGTGGTCATTCCAGTTCGGCCTCGGCCTCGGCCAGTGCGGCGAACTCTTCGTCCGGTGAATTCGCGACGAGGTGATGCCTGCTGTAGACCCCGAAATAGACCATGAAGGCCAGGAACACACCCAGGCACCACAGTGCCGCAGTGGAATCGACGACGAAGGTGGCGACGACGGCGAGCGCGGCGATGACCAACGCGAATCCGGTGGTCAGGACGCCGCCGGGAGTGCGGTACGGGCGCTCCATGTTCGGCTCGCGGCGACGAAGCACGATGTGGCTGACCATCATCAGAACGTAACTCAGGGCGGCACCGAACACGGCCATGTTGAGCAACATTCCGCCCTGGCCGGTCAGGGACAGCAGAAAGCCGATGACGCCGGGCACGATCAGCGCGAGCGTCGGAGCCTTGCGAGAATTGGTGATGGACAGGGTCTTCGGCAGGTATCCGGCACGGGAGAGTGCAAAGAGTTGACGCGAGTACGCGTACATGATCGAGAAGAAGGAGGCGACCAAACCGGCCAGGCCGATGTAGTTGACGATCTTGCTCGCCGTTCCGTCACCGAGGGCCTCCACCAACGGGTTTCCCGATTCCTTGACGGCGTCTGCGCCGCCCGCGCCGGTGACCAGGAACAGCACGAGGGCCCCGGTCACCAGGAGTACGCCCATGGCGGCGATGATGCCGCGCGGGACGTTCTTGGTCGGATCCTTGGCCTCCTCCGCGGCCAGCGGCACTCCCTCGATCGCCAGGAAGAACCAGATGGCGAACGGGACTGCGGCCCAGATGCCGAGGTACCCGAACGGCAGGAATCCCGAGGCACCGGCGGCATCGGTCGGCGCGATGTCGGTCAGGTTGCTCGCGTCGAACTGGCCGATGGCGGCGATGGCGAACACGACGAGGCCGACCAGGGCGATGCCGGTGATGACGAACATGATCTTGAGGGCTTCGCCTGCGCCGGAAAGATGGATTCCGATGAACACTGCGTACACCGCCAGGTACACCCACCAGCCGTCGGTGATGCCGAACAGACCGAGCGATTCGACATACGCTCCGATGAAGGTCGCGATGGCCGCAGGCGCGATGGCGTACTCGATGAGAATGGCGGTGCCGGTGGCAAATCCACCCCACGGCCCGAGAGCTCGGCGGGCGAAGGTGTATCCGCCGCCGGCTGCGGGCAGCGCCGAGGACATCTCGGCCATGCCGAGGACCATGGCCAGATACATGCCCGCGATGATGATCGCTGCGATGAGCAGACCACCGAAGCCGCCCTCGGCCAGACCGAGATTCCAGCCGGAGTAGTCGCCGGAGATGACGTAGCTGACTCCGAGGCCTGCAAGCAGGACCCAGCCCGCCGTCCCCTTCTTCAGCGTTCGCTTGGCCAGATAGTCACCGCCCTCGACATGTGACTGAACGCTCTCCCGGGAGCCGGATTTCGGATGAGACGACTGGGGGTCCACTACAGACATTGCAAGCCTCTCGTAGTCATTGCGCTCGGGGCGACGGTCACGCCCGAGGGGGAGATTCACAACACGGGTGGCGCGCGAATCGATCCAAAATAGGCCCGTGATGTAAGCGCTGCATCATCGCCGAATGACGAGCGAATTACGGTCGTTGTGCAACCGCATTGACATCGCCGATATCGCCCTCGTCGGGTTCGGCCACTGTCAGAACTGCGTCCACGACGGCTCTGTTGGTTTCCAACTCACGCTCGAGCCGACGGAGCGTGTGCGCGATACGTGATTCTGCGAAATCACCGACGAGATCGACACTGGCCACCACGTAGATCTGCTTGGGACCGACGAACTCGATACGCACGAACCGGACCGACGCCACCTCGGGCAGTTGTTCGATTCGCTGCACTACCGCATTCCATAATGCTCTCGAACCCGGTTCACCGGTGAGGAATCGGCGGTTTCGATCGATCAGCACGAACGCGACGATTCCCAGCAGTACGCCCACCAGAATCGACCCGATGGCATCGAAGGCAGCTGAACCGGTCAGCTGATGCAGACCGATTCCCGCAGCGGCGATCACGATGCCGACCAGGGCGGCACTGTCCTCGGCGAACACAGCACGCAGCGTCGGATCCGAGGTCTCGAGTGCGTAATCGAGGAAGTCCTTGTCGTACTCGGCTGCTTCACCGCGAATCTGCCGCACCGATTGCAGAAACGACACTCCCTCGAGAACGAACGCCAGGGCCAGCACCACGTAGGCGACGAGGTAGTTCTCGCTGCTCGATTCTCCGGAGAGCAGGGAGGTGATGCCGTGCCACACCGATACCGCCGCGCCGGCGACGAAGAGTCCGATCGCCGCCAGCGTCGACCAGAAGTACGTCTCACGCCCGTACCCGAGTGGCCGCTGGTCATCGGGCCCGCGGGACCCGCGACGATTGGCCACCAGCAGGAAGATCTCGTTACCGGTGTCGGCCCACGAGTGCGCGGCTTCGGCCACCATCGACGCCGACCCGGTGAACACGGCGGCGAACGTCTTCGCAATCGCGACGCCCAGATTGGCGACGAAGGCGATGACGACGGTGCGTAGACTTTCGCCGCCGCCGGACCCGTCGGACTTGTTTGTGCTCTTCATCTTTCGCACTGTATGCGCGCAGCGCATACGGTGCTCAGCCCTGGAGCATCCCGGGCACCGGACACGCATCGACTGCCTCGGCAACGACCAAGGGGTCGTCGGGAACCTCGGGGCGACGACCTTGTTCCCAGTCGGTGCCGACGAGCGGTGGATGCTCGGCCAGGATCTCGTTCTCCTCTGCGGTGTACGCGCGCCCGCGGCTGAGGAAGCGAACCCCTTCGGGCGATTCGAGCGAGAATCCGCCGCCGCGGCCGGGCACCACGTCGAGCACCAGTTGAGTGTGTTTCCACGCCTGGAACTGCGATCCGGAAATCCACACCGCCACCCCGTCGGCTCCGCTCGGCAGATCGGTCGGGATCTCTCCCACGCCGAGCCGGAGGTCGATGTAGCCGAGGAGGACGTCGCGATCACCGACGATGAATTCCCCTGCCGGGTAACACATCGGCGACGAGCCGTCACAGCATCCACCGGACTGATGCATCATCAGCTCGCCGTGGATCCCGCCGAGGCGACGGAGCAGGTCCATCGCCTCGACGGTTGTCTTCAGCCGCGCGGGCGGCCGAACCTCCACCATCAGAAGAAGCCCTGTGCCTTCTGCGCGTAGCTCACGAGCAGGTTCTTGGTCTGCTGGTAGTGGTCGAGCATCATCTTGTGGTTCTCGCGGCCGATGCCCGACTGCTTGTAGCCACCGAACGCCGCGTGCGCGGGGTACTGGTGGTAGGTGTTGGTCCACACGCGGCCGGCCTTGATATCGCGTCCGGCCCGGTAGGCCACACCGCCATCGCGCGACCAGACGCCCGCGCCGAGTCCGTAGAGGGTGTCGTTGGCGATATCGATGGCGTCGTCGTAGTCCTTGAACGAGGTCACCGATACGACGGGTCCGAAGATCTCCTCTTGGAAGATGCGCATGTTGTTCTTGCCGGTGAAGATCGTCGGCTGCACGTAGTAGCCGCCGTTGAGGTCGCCGCCCAGTTGCGCGCGCTCGCCGCCGGTGACCACCTGTGCGCCTTCACCCTTGCCGATCTCGATGTACGAGAGGATCTTCTCGAGCTGATCGTTCGATGCCTGGGCTCCGATCATGGTCTCGGTGTCCAGCGGATCGCCCTGTCGCACAGCCTTGGTGCGGATGGCCGCCAACGCGAGGAACTCGTCGAAGATGTCCGCTTGGATCAACGACCGGGACGGGCAGGTGCACACTTCACCCTGATTGAGGGCGAACATCGTGAATCCCTCCAGAGCCTTGTCCTGGTAGTCGTCGTTGGCCTGCAGTACGTCCGAGAAGAAGACGTTGGGGCTCTTGCCACCGAGTTCCAGCGTCACCGGAATCAGATTCTGCGATGCGTACTGCATGATGAGGCGTCCGGTGGTGGTCTCACCGGTGAACGCGATCTTGGCGATGCGCGGGCTCGATGCCAGCGGCTTACCGGCCTCGACGCCGAATCCGTTGACGATGTTCAGCACGCCTGCGGGCAGCAGGTCGCCGATGATGGAGATCAGGTGCAGGATCGACGCGGGTGTCTGCTCGGCCGGCTTGAGTACCACGGCGTTGCCTGCGGCCAGTGCGGGTGCGAGCTTCCACACGGCCATGAGAATCGGGAAGTTCCACGGAATGATCTGCCCGACGACGCCGAGCGGCTCATGGAAGTGGTATGCGACTGTGTCGCTGTCGATTTCGGACAGCGATCCTTCCTGCGCCCGAATGCAGCCCGCGAAGTATCGGAAGTGATCGATGGCGAGCGGGATATCGGCGTTGAGGGTTTCGCGGATCGGCTTGCCGTTGTCCCACGACTCCGCGAGCGCGATGGACTCGAGGTTCTCGGCGATGCGGTCGGCGATCTTGTTGAGGATCACGGCGCGTTCGGCAGCGGACGTCTTGCCCCACGCGGGGGCTGCGGCGTGCGCGGCGTCGAGTGCGAGCTCGATGTCCTCGGACGTGGAGCGAGCGACCTCGCAGAAGTTCTCACCGGTGACGGGAGTGGGGTTCTCGAAGTACTGACCCTTGACAGGCGGTACCCATTCTCCGCCGATCCAGTTGTCGTAGCGCGACTGGAACGACATGACGGAATCGGCGGTACCTGGACGGGCATAGACGGACATTGAAAATCCTCCTGATCGACACGTGCTTCACAGTTGATGCGGTGTGTGATTCAGGACACTAGGCGGTGCAACGTTGCAACTACGTTGCTGCATCCGCTCGGCGTACCGGCGGGCACCTCTGCCGTCAGATTCCGAGATCCTGATCGAGCAGATCGATGCGTGCGCTGACCTGACCGTAGAGCGCGGAATCGCGGCTGAGCGTCGCCCGATAGGCCTCCCACGCGATGATGTCCGAGCGGCCGTGAATGGACGAGGTCCATTGCGCCAACAGCACCGGATCCCCGAGCCGGAGCAGGGCGGCCTGCATTCGAGACCGCAACTCCTCACGGATGTCCTCGATGCCGGGGGCGGACGATCCAGGGAGCACCGGACCGGTGTAGATACGTAGCGCGGCCTCGACGTCGCCGCGGTCGAGGGCGCGTCGGATGTCGGCGACATCGGACGTCAACTCACCGACCAGCCGGTAGGGCCGCGAGGCCAGTCCGGCCGTGCCGAACGTCTTGCGCAGTCTCGACATCTCGGCGCGGATGGTGACCGAATCGAGCTCTTGCTCGTCGAGGAGCACGGCGAGATGGTCCGAGCTGAGCCCCTCGGGATGCTCGCCCAGGAGCAGCAGAATTTCGGCGTGCCGCTGCGAGAGAGGTATCCGACCGGATCCGCGAACCACACCGGGCCGTCCCGATCCGAGAACCTCGAGCCGAGGAGCGGTGTCGCCCAAGGATTTCGGCGAGTTCATCAGGTGCAGTCGCAACTCCGACTCGGCAGCCGCGACGGTCGCTCGCACCAACGAGAGCACCTCGGGCACCGCCACCCGTGGACCCCCGGTGATGTCGATCGCTCCCAGTATGTGGCCGCTGGTGGGGTGGTGAACCGGAGCCGCCGAACAACTCCACTCGTGCACCGACCGCGAGAAATGCTCGGATGCGAAGATCTGCACACTGTGATCGACGGCGAGTGCAGTGCCGGGAGCATTGGTACCTTTGCTCTCCTCGCTCCAGTCGACCCCTTCGGCGAATTCCATCGCGAGCGCACGATCCTTCGCGGCGGAATCACCCTCGACCCATAGCAGCCGGCCCTCCGCATCCGAGATCGCGACGAGCAATCCGGTGTCGGACGCGTCCTCGACGAGCAATTTGCGAACGACCGGTCGGATGATGGACATCGGATGACCGCTGCGGTAGCTCTCGAGATCGGGACCGGTCAGCGTCGGTGCCTCGTTCGCACCGTCGGGGTCGACACCTTTGGTACGACTACGCATCCACGAGTCGAGGACCACGGACCTGACCGTCGAGCCGTGAGTGCGGATGTCGTCGACGAAAGATTGATGGGCACTGGACATCTTGCGCGCGAGCACAGCGATGTCCTCGCCGGGTCGCACCGCGACCCAGGGGTTGCCGCCACCGTCCGATCGGCTTGCCATTCGACACTTCCTTTGTGGCCTGTCCACATCGCTGTAACCCAGCTCACAAGCAAGGATACAACCGTGGTCGACGCGAGCGGCAGGCCCGGTCGCGTCGACTGCGAGTGCCTACTTCTTCTTGACAGCCGAGGTAATGATGTCGTTGCTGGTGTCACCACTGGACTTGGCCCGCTTGTCGGCGCGCTTGTCCTTCAGAGACTTGCCGGACTTCTTGGTCATCGTGTTGCGGGGCGATTTGTCCGACATGGCAGTAAACCCATCTGTTGGGGAACCCGAACGGTCCCCAGAACACGAACGCTACGCCTCCGATCGCGGTGTGCATCCGCAACGGGTCATTGCGCACGCTCGAGTGCCGCGGCGCGCTCGGCGAACATGATGGCCGTCGCATGTGGGCCGCGGCTCGGAACCACCGGAAATGCCGAGGTATCGATCACGCGGAGTCCCTCGACGCCGCGAACGCGACACCGATCGTCGAGCACCGACTCCGGATCGGAATCCGGCCCCATCCGGGCGCTACCGGACAGATGCAGTGACGTGCCGAGCGCCGCGAGCGGATCATCGCTCGGCGCAGCGGCCGCTCCGCCGGCCATACCGGCGAAGGCCAGCAGATCCCTCGCGAGTTCGACACCCTCGCGCATCGCGTTCCGGTCGACGTCCGAGTCGAGATAGCGGTACCGCACGTCGGGCGCTTCGAGTGGGTCCGCACTGCGCAGCGAGATTCTCCCGCGTCCCGTCGAGCGCATGAGGCCGACGCCGGCCACCTGCGGCCCACGCGCAAGACCGGAGATGAGTTGGTCGAATCTCCTGGTGTACGGCCTGATTTCCACATCACCGGCATGCAGAACTGCTTCCAGTGCAGGCGATGTCACGGAAGGACGATCGAGTGCGGTCAGCGGAACGGCCACCTCGGGATGATCACTGAACCCGTGACCGACGCCCGGGCTGTCGGCGATTATCGAGATTCCGAGCGCCGCAGCGTCTTCGGCGCGCCCGATGCCGGATCGAAGCAGCAGCGCCGGGGTGTGAACGGCACCAGCCGACACGATGACGTTGTCGGTCCTCACAACGGTGCGTCCGCCGTCGCCGATGATCTCGACGCCGATCACTGTGGTGCCCTTGAACATCAACGAGGTCACTGTCGAATTTCCCTGCACACGAAGGTTTTTCCGACTGATTACTGGCAAAAGGTATGCAAGAGCTGCGCTTACGCGGCGTCCGTCGCGGATGTTCAAGGGCACTGCGCCCACTCCCCCTGACGCCGCATCGGGAGCATTCAGGTCCTCGTGCATCCGGAATCCGGCACGCACCGCGGAGTTCACGAACGCCTCGGTCAGCGGATGCCGACTGTGCGCAGGGGTCCGCGCCACCGGCATCGGCCCACTGGACCCGTGCCATCGCCCCCTCGCTCCGAAATCGATATCGGTTTCGGATTGGACGTAGTACGGCAGCACCTGGTCGAAAGACCACAACGACTGCGGCCACGCCTCGAAGTCGCCGGGCGTGGCGCGGACGAAGTAGCCACCGTTGACCGCTCCGGAACCGCCGAGGACCCGGCCCCGCGCGATCGTGCGGTTCACTCCCGGGGTGAGCTCGCCGCGGTAGGTCCCCACCCAGTCGCTACCGGGTCCGATGGGGAGCATCGACGCATCGACCAACGCCTCCGGGACATCGCCGACACCGGCGAACGAGGGTCCGGCTTCGAGCAGCAGCACCGACCGATCGGGATCCTCACTCAGCCGTGCTGCCACCACACATCCGCACGAACCACCTCCGACGACGACAACATCGGCGAACTCGGTCGATGTCACATCGTCGACGATGCACGTCGGTTTCGCACGTCGTCAACCGTCCAGACGTGGTTTGAGCGCATCGATACTGCGGGCCGACAGAGCGCCACTCCACAACCCGGCGCCGTACGCGATGTCGTCGGCCCGCTTGAAGAAGGCGTATCGCACGGGATCGAGGCCGCCCAGTTCACGGTGCTTGTACCAATCCGAGAATGCTTCCGCCACAGCCAAACCCAGTGCGATTTTTCGTATGCGACTGGACAACAGCACAGCAAGCAAGGTGACCGGCCAATAGTGTCGACACAGAGCCGAGGCCAATTGCCACAAGCCCGCAACGAAACCCTCCGCCGCGAGGACGGCCGCGATCCTCGTGGGTTGATCGAGACCGACGAACATCTTGCGTAGCCGAACGATCGTGACGGACAGTGTCGCGGCGGCACCGATCAGTCCGAGCCGCGTCAAACTCGCTGCCAGTATGCAGGCCACCAGGGTCCACGGCGACATCGCGATCGGCGGCACCATACCGGGATGGCGAGCGGACAGCGGTGTTGCTCCGGTCCCGTAGAACAGCTTGCGGGCGAACCACTCGGCGAACGTCACGCGATGTTCGTGCGCGACGTGCGCGACCGGCTCGTACCGTAACCTCCAGCCGGCTTCCTGCAGCCGCCAACACAGATCGACGTCCTCGGCCACGTGCATCGTTTCGTCGAACCCGTCACAGTCCAGTGCGACCGAACGGCGCATCAGCATCGCGGCGCTGGGAACGTAGGACACCGCACTGCCTGCTCGAACGGCCGCCTCCTTGCGCCCGAGATCCAGCGACGAGCGTGCGTGTTCGTATCGAGCGAGTGCGCTGCCCTCCGGTTCTAGCGCGACGATTCGGGGTGCAACCAAGGCGACCGCGGGATCCGAGAAGTGCCCGAGCATGACCTCGAGCCAGCCCTTGCGGGGAACGACGTCCGAGTCGAGGAAGGCGACGAAGTCGGTTGTAGCGCATCGCAATCCGGTATTGCGTGCCGCGGCGGGTCCGCGTGAGCGCTCGTGCCGCAGTACCGTCACACTGCCCACGGACCACGACGTGGCCGGTAGCGCGACCGGGATGTCGGAGCCGTCGTCGACGACGATGACGTGGAGGCCGTGCAGCGCGGCGATCAGGCGCGCAAGTCCTGCCTCGTTGTTCTTCAGTGGCACGACGACGGTGACATCGGACGGCGACGGGATGGACATCGGGCGCGGATTCCCGACGCCCGAGTCGAGCAGTTTGCGCGCCACGAGGGCGGACTGCGAGTCGGTGACCTCGATGAAACCGTCACCGATCATCGCTGCGGCGGTCGGTGCGAGTTTGAGCATCCGGGTCGGTGAACCACCGATCAGCACGCGTCCTTCGGAGTATGTACGTACGCGTGGATCGACTCGCACCCCGAAGCCATCAGGCAATCGACCTTCACCCATCAGAAGATGGTAAGCGGACGAGCCCCCGGCGTGGCGGCCACCCGGGAAATACGACGTAACATACCTGTTCCCCGTTTTTCCCGACGTGCCCATCGGGCTCTCACCAGGAGCTTCGCCGAGCGCGCTCACGCGATCACTCCGTGCTCCGACGGACTCCATCTCTGCAGCGCGTCGCGGGCACGGGTGCACAGGTGCTCGAACAGCACCCGCCCCTCCTCGGAATCGGCACCGGTGGGATCTCCGAGGACACCGTTGGCCGTGACGGGTGCCAGGCCGCCGTCGCGGAGCGCCGGAAGCAACGACGCGATGTCGGTCGGATTTCCCACCTCCGCCTTCGTCATGTCCACGGACTCCGGCGAAAGATGCAGCAGCAAAGAGGTTTCGGTACGTCCGGCGTGAGCATCTGCTCCGGGCACGGCACAGGGGAACCACACGACGTCGCGGCCCTCGTAGCGCAGCAGCAACACTGCCGAACGCACGGCAGGACCGTTGCCACCGTGCCCGTTGACGAACACCACCCGCTCTGCCCACCGACATGCCGAACGCCCGTACTCCACCAGCACCGCTTCCAGGGCTGCAGTTCCGATGGACACGGTGCCGGGAAAGCCCTCGTGCTCGCCACTGGCTCCGTACGCGATCGCGGGCCCCACCAGGACACCGGGAATGCTCCGCGCCACCGCGTCGGCGATGCGGGTGTCGGTGTCGAGCGGAAGGTGCGGCCCGTGCTGCTCGATCGAACCGACCGGGACGACGAGAGTTCGCGACCCGTCCACGTCCGGCCAGAACTGAGTACCGAGTTGGTCCGAGGCCATGAGGGACGATGCTATCGGACGGAACCGTGTCGTCATGCGGATGAAACACTCGGTCGCTAACGTTCGCCCCGTGCCACCCCGCCGTCGATCGATATTGCTCTCACAATTGTCGATAACTGCTCCGGGTAGCCCACAGCCGTCCATTCTGCGAGAACTACGACGGGTCATTCTCGCCGGCGATGCCCCGCCGAATACCCCTATTCCGCTCAACGAGGTAGCGGAACTGTTCGGGGTGAGCAGAATCCCGGTGCGTGAATCTCTCAAGACTCTGATCGGCGAAGGTCTGGTCGATCATCGCCCCAATCTGGGGTACACGGTTGCGCAACTCACTGCGGCCGAGCTTCGCGAAATGTACATCGTCCGAGAGGTTCTGGAGACGGCAGCATTGCCGGTTGCCGTCGAGGTGGCCACCGACGCCGACCGCGCGCATCTCGTCGAGGTGAATCGGCTGCTCGAGGCATCGCTGGCCTCGGACGACTCACGCGAATACCATCGTCTCTCGCGTGAATTCCACCTCTCTCTGACTCGGCCGTCGCGTATGTATCGCCTCCTGCATATGCTCGAATCTGCCTGGAACATAACCGAACCCATCCAACCGATGGTGCATGTGGACGGATCCGACAGGACCTCGCTGCACAGTGATCATGCCGATATGCTCACCGCATTCCTGGCCCGCGATTCTGCTGGCCTGCTGCGCGCCGCGCAACACCATCACACGCGTCTCAATTCGGTCATTTCGACCTTGTCCAACGATCAGGGATTGTTTGCCGATCCGCCGCCGGAATAGCACCGCGGGAACGGCGGAAAAAGATATATCGCTCTCGTCACGAGGCCGCAACACTTCGCGTCTAACTTTTTCCTCATTCATTCGTTCACCTCATTGCCATGCCGTCAGGAGCATCGATGACAGATACAGCACACGGTCCTGCTCGACCTGGAGACCTCGTGGAAGCCGCAGGCGAGCCGGTCGGCGGTGGCCTGATCAAGGACAGCTACGATCCGCGGCTGACCAACGACGACCTCGCGCCGCTGAAGAAGCAGACCTGGACCTCGTACAACCTGTTCGCCTTCTGGATGTCCGACGTGCACTCGGTGGGCGGGTACGTGACGGCAGGCAGTCTGTTCGCGCTCGGGTTGGCCAGTTGGCAGGTGTTGGTCGCACTCCTGGTCGGCATCACCATCGTCTATTTCTTCTGCAACCTCGTCGCCAAGCCCAGTCAGGTGTCGGGAGTTCCGTATCCGGTCATCTGCCGCAGCGTCTTCGGTGTTCTCGGTGCCAACATTCCGGCCGTCATCCGAGGCTTGATCGCCGTCGCCTGGTACGGCATTCAGACCTTCCTCGCCTCGGCGGCACTGGACATCGTGCTGATCAAGCTGTTCCCGTCGCTGGCTCCGTACGCCGTCACCGCCGACTACGGGTTCGCCGGACTCTCTCTGCTCGGCTGGGTCAGCTTCCTGTTCCTCTGGGTCGTCCAGGCCGCGGTGTTCTGGCGCGGCATGGAGTCCATCCGCAAGTTCATCGACTTCTGCGGCCCGGCCGTCTACGTCGTGATGTTCATGCTGTGCGGCTACCTGATCTGGAAGGCCGGTTGGGGGGCAATCGATCTCAATCTCGGCGATGTGGAGCACACGGGTCTGAGTTCCATTCCGATCATGCTCGGTGCCATTGCACTGGTGGTGTCCTACTTCTCCGGCCCGATGCTCAACTTCGGCGACTTCTCCCGCTACGGCAAGTCCTACGCCGCAGTGAAGAAGGGCAACTTCCTCGGCCTACCGGTGAACTTCCTGGTCTTCTCGATCCTCGTCGTCGTCACCGCGTCCCTGACGCTTCCGGTGTTCGGTGAGCTGATCACCGATCCGGTCGAGACCGTGGCACGGATCGACAGCACCTTCGCCATCGTCCTCGGCGCACTGACGTTCACCATCGCCACCATCGGTATCAACATCGTCGCCAACTTCATCTCCCCGGCGTTCGACTTCTCCAACGTCAGTCCGCAGCGCATCAGCTGGCGTGCGGGCGGAATGATCGCCGCCATCGGTTCGGTGCTGATCACCCCGTGGAACCTGTACAACAATCCCGATGTCATTCACCTGACGCTGGAAACTCTCGGCGCATTCATCGGACCACTGTTCGGCATCCTCATCGCCGACAACTACCTCGTCCGCAAGCAGAAGGTCGTCGTCGACGAGTTGTTCTCGATGTCTCCCACCGGCCTGTACTGGTACTCGAAGGGCTACAACCCGGCTGCGGTGTACTCCACCATCGTCGGCGCAGCGGTGGCCATGATCACCGTGCTCTTCAACGGAGCGATCGAGGGCATGGAAATCGCCGGTATGTCGACGGCATCGAAGTACAGCTGGTTCATCGGATGCGGCATCGGATTCGTCGTGTACTACTACCTGGCCACGCGAACCAAGCTGGCAGTGACCAACTTCGACGTTCCAGCGAAGGCATAGGATTTCTTTCGTGCTCATCAAGGTCATCAATCCGAACACCACCCGTTCGATGACCGCAACGATCGGTGACTGTGCCCGGGCCGTGGTCGGTCCGGGCACCGTCGTCGAGGCGGTCAGTCCCTCGATGGGGCCGGTGTCGATCGAAAGCCACGTCGACGAAGCCCTCAGTGTCCCGGGCATTCTCGCCGAGATCGCCACCGGCGAGGCCGCAGGTGCCGACGGCTACGTCATCGCCTGCTTCGGCGATCCCGGCGTCGACGCCGCCCGCGAACTCGCGTCCGGTCCGGTCATCGGCATCGCCGAGGCAGCGATGCACGCTGCGAGCGTTCTCGGCCGCGGGTTCAGCGTCGTCACCACTCTCGGACGCACCATCGGACGGGCCCAGGATCTGGCGAACCACTACGGCTTCGGACGCCATTGCCTCGGCATTCATGCCTGCGAGCTACCGGTCCTCGAACTCGAGACCGACCCCGATGCTCGCAAGATCGTCACCGAGGCGTGCCGTCTCGCCGTCGAGACGGACCGCAGCGATGCCGTGGTACTCGGCTGCGCCGGAATGGCAGATCTGTGCCGAGACATCTCGGCCGAGATCGGCGTACCTGTGATCGACGGCGTAGCTGCGGGAACGTTGTTCGTGCAATCGCTCGTCACCCTTGGACTGCGCACCGGAAAGCGCGGCGAATTCGCCGCCCCACCGGCCAAGCTCTACACGGGACTGCTCGCGAACTTCAGCAGGCCGCACTCGGCCGGTCAGCCGTTGCCGCACAACGGCCGATAGGGAACACCGGGCAGATACTGTGCCCATTCGGCTTCGGTGACCACCGATCCCCCGGATCGGCACAGTCGCGCTCGAACGTCGTCCGGCTCGGTCCGCCAGATGCGAACGTCGCGGGCCGATCCACCGGCGAACAGCCACGTCCCGTCCACGCCGAATCCGACATCGTAGACACGATCTGCGTACGCGGTGAGCGCGGCCACTCGTTCTGGCGCGCTCCGGTTCTCCACGTTCCACAACCAGGCGGTCGACCCTCCGTCGCCTGCGGCCAACCGGGTACCCGATCGATCGAATCGGAGCGAATAGATCGTGTGCGACGGCCCGACGATTCGGGCCAGGTGTTGCGGACTCGTCGTATCGTGCATGTCCCACAGTCGAATCGAGCGATCGGCGCTTCCGGCGGCGAGTGTGCTTCCGTCGGGTGAGATGGCGACGGCCTGGACCGCGCTACCGAAACCGCCGACCATGGAACTCGGGTGCGGATCGGAGGGGTCACCGATGTCCCACAGTTCGACCAACCCGCCGATGGTGGCGACGGCGAGTATCGATCCGTCGGGAGTCACTGCCAGTCCGCTGGGATAGTTTCCCGCTTCCAGAGTCGACAGGGCCCGCGGGGCGGCGGGGTCGGCCAGCGACCACAACGACACGTCGTTCGAATCCTGGCCGGAGACGACGAGCAGGGTCCCCGCCCGGTCGAACGCCATGGCGGCAGTCAAGCTGTTGGTTGCCTTGCCCACCGAACCGAGGGCAGTGGGATCGGCGAGATCGGTTGTGTCCCAGAGTTGAAATCCACCGGCCGCCGTGCCGACGGCGGCCATGGCGCCGTCGGCGGTCAGTGCCACCGCACCTGTCTGCACGAGCCCCTCACCGACCACCAGCGGTGCCGACGCGACCGGACGCTGCACGTCCGAGACGTCCCAGAGGGTCGTGCCGTCGGCCCGACGGCCGGCACCCACGAGCAGCCGCGTGCCCGACTCGTCGACGGGTATCTGATAGATGGTGTCACCGGCATCGGGCAGTGCAGGCGCAGCAAGCGGCCAGATCCGGGTGATCCCGTCCCCACCTGCGGTGACGAGCGACGAGCCGTCGGGTGTGAATCCGAGCGAGCTGACCTCGCTCGGGCCGGGGAGTGTCAGTTGCAGCGTTGCCGTCGCTGCGTTCCACACCTTCGAGGAATTGTCCGAGCTCACCGCGGCGATCAGCGTCCCGTCCCCGCTGAACGACACGTCGTTGACGTAACTGGTGAACCCCGTCAACGCGGTCCGCGGGGTAAGCCGTCCAGCACCGTCGACGGCCCATCGCAGAACCTCACGACCGGTCGTGCCCGCGATCAGCGTTGCACCGTCGGGAGAGAAGGCCAGCTGCAACGCGGTGTAGGTCGATCCGTCCGAGGGCAGGTCCAGCAGCGGGACCGGCGGGGCCGCAGACGCGCCGGTCAGCTGCGTCGCATTCCACACCCGCATCGCGCGGCCGGTGCCTGCGGTCACCAGGAACCGGCCGTCGGGACTGAACTCGGTGGCCGACGGCGAACCGGGCTGATCGAGAACGCCGACGGTGCTCGGCCGGGCGGGGTCTGCGACGTCGAGGAGAGGCAGCGACTTGTCCTGGGTGCCGACGAGAAGCGTTGCTCCGTCCGGAGAAAACGACAGGCTGCGCACACCGGTGACCGGCACGTCCGAGAGCTTCGTCGGTGCCGTCGGGTCCGACACATCCCACAGTTCGACGCCGGAGAACCCTCCCACAGCCAGCACGCCGCCTCGCGGATCGAACGTCAACACCGGTGCGTCCGGCGTCACGAACTCTCCGAGCTGCGGATGCCCGTCGGCGAGAGCCCACATGCGCACATGCCCGTCGGAACCTGCTGTTGCCACGAAGCGCCCGCGCGGGTCGACGGCGGTCACGGACTCGCCCTCCACACCGGTCAGCCGCACCGGAGTGTGGATCGCCGACGAGTCGAGCAGCGCCGATCGCGCCTCCGGCGTCGGCTCCACCTCGTACGAGGCCAGAGCCAAGTAGGCGGCCAGCCCGGGATCTTGTGTCCGCAGTTGGCGTGCAACACCTGCGATCTGACGCGAGACCGCCTCCGCCTCTGCGTGCTCGGCCTCGACCCGCCTGGTGTTCGCGTCCGATCGGGCGACGAACGCTGTGACCGCAAGGGTCACGGCCAGAACGGTCATGATGGCGAGGGCGGCGAGCAGCGTGTCCAGGGTGCGTCGGCGTCGGCGTCGGCGTCGGTGCTGCTGCTCGATTCGGTTCGCGCTCGCGTCGAGGTAGAACCTCTCGACGGAATTGAGATCTCGACGACGCACCGGACCGACGGATTCATCGATCAGCGCCAGCCTCGACTCCGGGAGCAGCGAACCCTCGTCGCGGTCGTTGTTCTCCCACAATTCTGTTGCCCGGGTGAGCCTCCGGTGTTCGACGAGCCACTGCCGGTCGTCGTCGAGCCATTCACGCAGTCTCGGCCAGGCCGTGAGCAGAGCCTCGTGGGTCATCTGGACGGTCTCTTCTTCGACGGTCAGCAGCCTGCGCGCGGCGAACCGTTCGACGACGGTATCGACATCGGTGACCGCGTCCGCGTTCTCGTCGCCGAGGAACAGTTCCACGCGATCGACGCGCCGACGAGTCACGACGTCGTCGTCGAGATTGACCAGTCGCATGAAAATGCGCCGTGCTTCACGCTGCTGCTCGGCGGTCAGCGCCGAGAACACTTCCTCGGCACTCTGCCCCACTGCACCGCCGATGCCGCCCGTCGCCAGGTAGTTCGCCACCGTCAAAGTCCTGCCGCTCGACCCCTGCCACGTGGTCAGCAGAGCGTGGGACAGCAGCGGCAAGGCTCCCGAGTCGTGGGCGAACTGCGATCCGCGCGGGCCCAGCTCACCGAGCAACACCTGCACCAGCGCGTCCTCGACGGTGATCCCTGCTTTGGCCGCAGGCGACACGATGACCTCACGCAACTCGGCTTCGGTGAGGCGTCCGACCACCACCGGGTTGTCGGAGAGTCCGGCGAGCAGCGCATCCTCCGAGGCGGCGTTCTGATAGAAGTCCGCCCGCAGACCCACGACCACCACCGACTCGGAGTTCTGCACAATTTTCGCGGCATCGAGAAAGTTCTCTCGTTCCTGCGCTGTCGCCAGGGTCCACAATTCCTCAGCTTGATCGAGGACGAGTACGGATCCGGGCGGCAGCGACTGTGCATGCGCGGGGAAGCCGCGGATATCGCCGATTCCGGAGTAGATCACCGAACCTGCGAATCTCGGTGCCAGTCCGGCTCGCAGCAGCGAGGACTTTCCCGAGCCCGAGGCACCGACGACGAACACCAGGCCCCCGCCTGCGTCGAGCGCTTCGCGAACGCGCCCAGCGAGACGCTCGACCACATCCTCGCGTCCGAAGAACCACTCGGCGTCGGCAGACTCGAACGCTGCCAGGCCCTTGTACGGGGAATCGCCTTCGACCGGATCGACCGTGCGCCTGCCCGAACCGGACCGCACTCTCGTCACCGCATCCCACCATCGTCGACGCTCGTCCTCGTCGTCGATTCCACAGGCGAGGAGAACGGCCGCGAACATCTCGGCGCTGGCCTTCGTCGGAACATGGTGTCCGGCGAACCACCCGCTGATGGTGCCGTGCAGGCCACCGGAACGCTCGACGATCTCGCGGACCGTGGCCCCCGCCTCGATCCTGATCGAACGCAAACTGGCCGCGAATTCGGTGCGATCCGAGATCGAGGACGGGTCCGGGCGCTCGGAGGTCATGACCGAGAACTATAGAGCCGGGCCGTCGTGTACGGATTCGCTGGAAGGCCCGCTGAGTAGCAGAAATGCCAACTTACTGCGTTTGAATGACGCGTGTATCGAGTCCAGTATGTCCGTATTGACTCTGTACGGACTTCCCGTTCGGCTGGCATTGCGCGCGGATCGTCTTCGACGATGGACGGTGCGGTAGGAGAGAAGTTAGAAATCCGAGGGGGAAGATTTTTCGTGCTCGAACAGATGCTGACAGCGGCGACACATCACTCGTTCCGGCGACCAGAGCGGACGACACCCGATGCACACTCGACGGTCCGAGACCCGCATCACCGCAAGCCTGCGCTGAGCGCCCGCGAGATCGAGGTGATGCTTGCCTGGTTCGCCTCCGACTCGAAAACAGTTGCCGCTCGCTCCGTCTACATCTCGGTAGGCACGATCAATACCCACATCACCCGAATCCGACAGAAGTACGCCGCAGTGGGCCGCAACGCTCCGACGAAGGCGGCACTGTTCGCACGCGCCCTGCAGGACGGTCACACGCATCTGTCCGAGTGGTGACTGTTGCGTAGATTCCAGCTCGCCGCTTAGCCGGTCGACCCGTTGCGGTCAACCGTCCATACGGGTGGTGTCCGGCCCGTCCGGCGCGCGAGGTGAACCTCGGCCGAGCAGCCCGAACTACCTCGAAACTGCCGAACCGAGCGCTGCGTGTGAGACGCTCGACGTCACCGATGACACAGACTTCACCGGGACACAGTTCGTATGCAGCAGATCTCGTCGAGCGCTGACCGTCCGTAGCCCGACGAGCAGAGAGGGCTTTCGATGACCGAATTGGACGCACTCGCACCGAGCCCCGATCACGTGTGGGCGCACGAGAACGTGGTGGTCCGTTACCTGCGCGAGGTCGAGTTCGACGCCGTCCGAAATGGCTCCACCGTGCAGGTCTGCCACGGCCTGACCGAGGCCGAGATCGGCGAGTGCCTCGTTCCGGTGGTCACCGAGCAGGCCCGCCATGTGGGTCTGTCGCAGCGCGAGTTCGAGTTGGTGTTGGTCGGCCTCGTTCGCACCACCGTTGCCGATCCGATCGAGGCCTGGTCCACCTACTACCGCAACTCACTGAACGAGCTGCTGGCCGGCACCGCTGATTTCGCGGCTGTCCACGCTCGCGCAGAATCCTTGGTCCTCGGTTCGGTGCTCGACATGGGTTCGTGCTTCGGCTTCTTCCCGCTGCGACTGGCGACGAAGGGCCACAGTGTGACTGCGACGGATGTGTCGGCAGGCACCATGCGGCTACTCGCCGCCGTCGCCCCACGTCTCGGCGTCACGCTCGACAGTGTGGTGTGCGACGCAGCGGATGTTCCAGTTGCCGATGGCAGCGTCGATACCGTGACGGCACTGCATCTTCTCGAGCACGTCGATGCCGAGACCGGTTCTCGGATCGTGGCCGAGGCGCTCCGAATCGCGCGCAGGCGCGTCGTCGTCGCCGTACCCTACGAATCCGAGGCAACGGCCTGCCACGGACATGTCCGCACGTTCGACGAGCCCGCGTTGATCGAACTGGGCCTGTCGACAGGTGTGCGGTTCCAGACCTCGGAGCACCACGGCGGATGGCTCGTCGTGGACAAGACCCCGGCACCCCAGTTCGTCTGAACGGACATCTGCGCCGCGCCCGACCGACCCGCACGGCTCCCGGATCGGTCGAGCTCACCGATCGGCGCGGTGCAGGCTCACATCAAATCAGACCCTGTTTGCTCGCCGCGTACACCGCCTCGGCCCTCCGACTGACCGCCAGCTTTCGCATGATGTTGCTGACGTGGAATTTCACCGTCGTTGCCGAGATGAACAGTTGTGTTCCGATCATGTTGTTGGACAGCCCCGTAGCGAGCAGACGAAGCACTTCGAGTTCACGCTCGGTGAGGCGCTCGATACTGCTCGGCGTGCCGTTCAGTGATCGAACGACGGCCGAAGCGCTTCTCGAATCGAAAGCACTCTCCCCGCGGGAGACGGCCCGGATCGCCCGGACCAACTCGGTGGTGTCGACATCCTTGACCACATACCCCCGGGCTCCGGCGTGCACGGCTTCCACCACGAGCCGGTCATCGAGAAAGGTCGTCAACACCAGTAGCCCGATTCCGTTGTGTGCCTTGGCCAATTGCGCACACAGTGCCAGACCCTCGTAATCCGAGCTGGCGGAGAGCTTGAGATCCATCAACACGATGTCGGGTTCCACCCGAGCCACGACGGCCAGACCCTCCTCCCGACTGGAGGCCTCGCCCACGATCGTCAGATCCGACTCGCGTTCGAGCACCGATCGCAATCCGTCGCGCAGGATTGCGTGATCGTCGACCAGCACGATGCGTACCGTGCGCCCCGAAACCTGCCTGGCGTGGGTGCCAACCGTCGGAATAGTCACTGTGTCTCGCCCTTCTCGAATTCTCCATGCGAGGGAATCCGCGCCGCAACACGCACACCCCCGATACGGGCGCGCCGGATCTCGAAGACGCCCCGATGCTCACGGGTGCGGGCCGCCATGTTCGCCAATCCTCGGTGCCTGCCGTCCACGTCGGCGGACTCGGCCATCTGCAACATCATGCGCAGATGGGCCGGGTCGCCGTTTCCGTCGTCGGCGATCGAGAGCTGGACGTGATCGGCCGAATAGGTCAGTCGAATGATCGCCCGCGACGCACCGGAGTGCACCGCAGTGTTGAACAGGGCTTCGCCCGCGATGCGGAGCAACGAGTGCTCGCATTCACTGCTCAGCTCCACCGGAGTTCCCTCCACGCGCAGCGAGACCTGCAGCTCGTCCGGCATGTGCACCACGGAGAGTTGTTCGAGCATCTCGGGCAGAGACGTTCGATCGGCGTCCTGAGGATGATTGAGCGCGTAGATCGCCGACCTCAACTGATCCACTGCTCGACGCGTCAGATCCTTGGCCAGATCCAGCCGTTCACTACGCTCCTCGGCCGAGATGTCGCTACGGCATACCTCGATCTGCATCCCCGCCGACAGCACGGCCTGGGTCACGCTGTCGTGGAGTTCACGGGCGATGCGGTGGCGTTCGTCATCGAGTACCTGATGCCGGTGAGCCGCACCCAGTTGTCGTTGTGTCAGTTGTAGTTCCGCATTGCGCGCCGCCAGATCGGCCGCCGTTCGGTTGGCCTGCGCGTAGGCATTCTCGGTCCGCTCCAGCAGTTCGCGCCGACTCTGGAACAGCGCCGAATTCTGCAGGGCCACCGCGGTTTGGCTGGCGAGAATACTCAACACTGCTGCGTCGGTGGCGTCGAGCACCCGTCGCTCTCCGGTCCACGCGGCAAAGGCCCCCACCACACCTCCGTCGAACGCGATGGGCACGAAGGCGTGATGGGCAGAGATCACCGGAGTCAGGCCGTCACCGCAGGTCGAATTCCGAATCGACTCGAGGCAGTCGACGACATCGTCCGGCAGCGGCGGTCCCTCGACATCGTCGACCAGGAACGGCGTCGCGTCCGGCCCGAGAACCAGCCGTCGCGGGCCGGCGTCCGGGAAGACGCCGTCGGCGAGAGCGAACACCACCCAGCGCGCGCTCAAATGGGCCCGAGCAGCCTCGGCCACCGCGCACACCAGGGTTTCCGGACCGTCGACCGTGCGCACCAGCGCCCGCGAAATCAGCTCGAGCGCATAGACCACGCGTTCCAACCGTTCGGCGGCGCCGCGGTACTGAGGATAGAAGGTGTTCTTACCCGAGCGCAGGCCGGTCAGCAACGACAGATCGGGCCCGGCGGGCACCTCCACCCCGTTCGTCACATCAGGTCTCGAGGTCACAGCGCTGTCCTGAACAGATCGACCATCTCGCGGTGCGTCGCAGAACGCGGATTGGTGGACATGCAGGCATCTCGTAATGCATTGGTGGCCAACACATCCAGATCCGACTCGCTGACTCCGATCTGAGCCAGGCCGGACGGTACACCCACCTGACGAGCAAGTCCGTCGACGCGATCCGCGACGGCCATCGCGGCCTCTTCGGGCCTGGCCCTGCCCTCGGGCAATCCGAGGCTCGTCGCGATCGCCACGTACGGCAGCGGATCCACTGCGGCGTTGAATCGAATGACGTGCGGCAGCAGCACCCCGTTGATCACCCCGTGGGGAAGATCGAGCAACCCGCCCACCTGATGGCTCATCGCATGGGTGGCACCGAGAATTGCGTTGGTGAACGCCAGGCCGGCCTCGAGACTGGCCTGCGCCATCGACCCCCGGGCAGCCATGTCGGCGGGTTCGTCGATGGTGCGAGCCAGGTGCGACATCACCATCGTGACGGCGCGGAGGGCATGGTGGTCGGTGAGCTGGTTGTGCCCCAGCGAGACGAATGCCTCGATTCCGTGCGTCAGAGCATCCAAACCAGTTGCTGCATTGAGCCATTCGGGCATCGTGGTCAGCAACACCGGATCGATCACGGTGATGTCCGGAACGAGCGCTCGGCCGAGAATGGTGATCTTGGTCGACCGCGCCGTGTCGGTGACTATGCAGAACTGCGAGACATCGGCCCCGGTGCCCGAGGTGGTCGGCACCATGACCAGAGGCGGGATCGGCCGCGTCGCTCGATCGACCCCCTCGTAGTCGAGGATCCTGCCGCCGTTACCCGCGAGGATGGCGACGCCTTTGGCGGCATCCATCACCGACCCTCCGCCGATGGCGACCAGCACATCGCAACCGGTGGCGGCGTAGTACTCGTGCCCCGCCTCGATCTCGGCATCCTTGGGATTGGGTGTCAACGCACTCCAGACCTGCGGATCGAGCCCCTGGTCGGTGAGCAGGTCGACCAACTGTCCGGCCCAGCCACTGTCGATCAGTCCCGAATCCGTAACGAGCATCGGCCGTTCACCGCCGAGTCGGCGGGTCGCGTGCGCGACCTCGCCCAGCGAATCCGGACCGAACACGATCTCGGGCGCGTGAAACTTCAGGACCCGGGGAGCCTCGGCCCGGCTACGCTGCGAGTCCAGGTCGTGCAGAGCCTTGCCGACATCCGCCGTCGCTACCTGGTCCACCGTTCACGCCCTCGCTGTCCTTCGCTCCGAAAGAATCCGGATCTGTGATTCAGGTTACAACGTTACGGGTGTGCCGCGTCCGAACCCACCAGCGCCGGGGCAGGTTCTCACCTGCCCGATCGGGCAGGTACCGCCACCGGTGAGGTCAGGACAGCGCGTGTCCCAGCTCGGCCGCCTGCGCCGTCAGTTGCTCCCCGTCACGCGCCACCACCACACGGTCACAGAACGGCTCGTACTCCTCCATCGAGCACGCTGCTTGCGCCCAGTAACGGCGAGCCTCGGGGGTGATCCACGCGATCCGATGCACCTTCGACCGAATTTTCTTCAACGCCTCCAGCCCCGGCGGCCGTCCGTTGCATCGACCGTCTCCCACGATGATGACCGCAGTACGCTTGTTCAGAACCTCTCCGTGCGAATCGAGCAGATCCGCGAAGGTCCTGCCGTAGTCGCTACTCGCTTCGAGATCCAGTCGTGCGTCCGCGAGCACCGCAGCCAGCGCACCGTCTCCGGTACTGCCGAGCAAGGTGGTCGTCACGTCCACCGGTGAATCCACGAAACCCAGCACCGTGCAGCGGTTCGCCCGAGCATGCATGGCCTGCGCGAGCCTGAGAGTGAACGCCGTGATCGGCCGGACCGACAGTGAGACGTCGGCGAGAACGAGGAGCCGGACCTTGTCGGGCACCGGAGTTTTCGTCACCAGGCGGAAAGGTGTTCCATCGGTACGCAGACTGGACCGGACGGTGCGCCGCATGTCGAGCGGGCCGCGTGCATGTTCGCGCGGTCGAGGCCGAGGAGTGCCCCGCATGTGTTTGAGCACCTCGTGACTCGCGCGCTCGATCTCTGCGTGCCGGCCGATCGTCTGTGCCGCGCCGTCGACCGGCACCGGCGAGGACATCCTCCCGGTCAGATCCCCCAGCGCTGCCACGAATTCCTCGACGGCATCGGTGATGCGGTCGAGCATGGCCGCGCTCAGTGGACCCGAATCACCACCGTCGCCGTAGACGCTGCTCGGGTCGTAGGCATCGAACCACGCCAAGATACTCGCCGGGTCTTCCCAGTTCAGTTGTCCGGCAATCGCTCCGCTGGTGCTCGACGCCAACTCCCCTGCCGCCGTCGATCCGGACCGCTCCAGGTCGACGGTGTAGGTGACCCCGCGACGACCCATGTCACCGTCCGTGTCGATCGACAGATCGTGATCCTCGGAGGAAAGACTGATGTCGTCGTCGTCCTTGTGTGGATTGAAGCCCTTGTCTGCTTCCGGGGTGTCGAGCAGATCCCCGATCTCGACGGCACGCTCGTTGTACTCGGCGTACTTGGCGGCCTCCCGGTCTGCTCCCACATCGAGGTCCGTCGGTAGTCCACCCGCCACCTGCGCACCCACGGACGAACGATGCTCGTCCGTGGCGCTGTCGATGTGCGCCACGAACATCGACTCGAAGGCCAGATCGAAACCGTGCTGTTCGTGCTCGTACTTGGCGCAGGTCGCGCGCAGTGCCGCACGCAGGATCGTGAGGTCACGGGCTCCGAGGAGACCGAGGACGCGTCGCACCTCGATGACCTCGGCCGGCGACGCAGCGACCCCGAAGCGCCTGAGCGTTCGACCGAACACCGCCGCCAGCACATCGAGTACCACCGATGCCGAGAACGTACGGTGCCCGGTCATCGTCGTATTCCGATGCCGCCCTTGTCGCGTCCACCGTGTCCTCGGAAGGCCGTCGCGGTCGTATTGACGACCGTTCCCAGTGATGTTGCCACCGAGGATGTCTCGGCCACCGGTCCGGCAAGTGCGATCTTCATGTCCGAGGAGTATTTGACCAGCGCGGCCAGCAGATATTTTCGGGTCTCGTCGGTATGGCCGAGAACCGAAGCGATACGAGCCGCATCGATCACCTCCGAGATCGAGGGGCTCTTGCGTAGCGGGAGCTCGCGCAATTGTGTTGCCAGATCTACGATCTCGGCCACCATCTGTGTAGGCACCTCGGGAGCGCGAGCGGTGACGATCTCGCGTTCGCGCGCCGCCGTCGGGTAGTCGAGATGAAAGTGCAGGCAACGCCGCTTGAGGGCCGAGGACAACTCACGAGTGTCGTTGGAGGTCAGTATCACCCATGGGTCGCTGCGGGCAGTGAACGTGCCGACCTCGGGGATGGTGACCTGCTTCTCGGCGAGCACCTCGAGGAGCAGTGCCTCCATCGACTCCTCGGTTCGGTCCACCTCGTCCACGAGCAGTACCACCGGCTCCTCGGACAACACCGATTCCAGCAGGGGACGTACCGACAGGAAGGCTTCGGAGTACAAGCCGAAGTCACGAGCGGCGAGCATGCTCGAGGCGTCGTCGATGTCGGTGACGTCCTTGGTCAGCGCGCCGATGTGTTCGCGAAGCATCTGCACATGCAGAAGTTGCTTGGCGTAGTCCCACTCGTACAGGGCTCGGTTGTCGTCCAGGCCCTCGTAACACTGCAGGCGGACCAGTTTGCGACCGCTCGCCGCGGCGAGCGCCTTGGCCAGTTCGGTCTTTCCCACGCCGGCTGGGCCTTCGAGCAGCAGTGGCCGGTCCAGCGCTGTCGCCAGGTGCACCACGGTGGCGAGGTCGTCGTCGGCGATGTAGTCCTGCTCTCCGAGCGCGCGCTGCAGGTCTGCGGCATCGGTGAATCGAACGGTTCCGGTGTCGTGACTGCGCACTGTCGACAGCGAGGTCATGTGCTTCCTTTCAGACGGCGCAGTGGTGCGGTTATGTGCCGTCTGGGGCACATAACCGCACCACTGCGAAGCATCAGTACGACTCGTTGATCGCGTGCGAGACGACCGGGATCATCGACTCGACGGTGACCTGGCGCGGGTTGCCCGGGGTGCACCAATCTTCCTGAATGTGCTCGGAGATCTTCAGAACCGACTTCTCGTCGCCCTTGATCACGTCACCCTTGCCTGCGTACTTGCCGGTGTTCATCCGGTTCTTGTCGTACGTCGCAGACCGAATCGAACCGAAGTTGTCGGGAATACCGACGTCCTTCGCCAGTCTGATCGCGGCTTCCACGGCGGCGTCGGCGGCCTGAACGGTGGTCATGTTCTTGGTGTCGACACCCATGGCCACCGCGATCTCTGCGTAGCGCTCGTACCGTGAGGGCAGGTTGTACTCCCACACCCGCGGGAGGGCGATGGCGTTGTTCAGACCGTGAGCGCTGTCGTAGAACGCACTGATCGCGTGCGAGATCGAGTGAATCACACCGAGTCCGCCGGAGTTGAACGCCTGCGTGGCGATGTACTGGGCGTTCATCATGCCCTCGCGTGCCTTCAGATTGCCGGGGTCGTACACGGCCTCGCGAAGGTGCTTGGACACCAACCCGATCGAGTAGATCGCGTTGCCGAGCGAGGGCGCGAAGTCCAGACGCGAGACGTACGGCTCTGCACCGTGCGCCAGGACGTCGAACCCGCAGAACGCGGTCCACTGCTGCGGGCACGTGTAGTAGAGCAGCGGATCATCCAGTGCCAGAGTGGGTGTGGATGCCTCGTCGAAGGCCAGCCACTTGTGCGGCTTCTCCATGTCCGAGGTGTCGGTGATGACGTACGCCCAGGAGGTCTCCGAACCCGTTCCGGCGGTGGTCGATACGGCGATGTGCGGTGGGTTCTGCTTGTTCGTGGACTTGGAGAATCCCTCGAACTCGTTGATGTTGCGACCGTCGTGCGCGACGACGATACGAATGCCCTTGGCGGCGTCGTGGCTCGAGCCACCACCGACGGAGATGACGCTGTCGCACTTCTCCTTCTGGTAGAGGGCGGCACCGTCCATGACGTTGTAGTCCTTGGGGTTGGACTCGACCTTGTCGTAGAGAACCACCTCGACGCCCTGGTACTCGATCTTGCCGATGAGTTCCTCGATGATTCCGGACCCACGCAGACCGGTCGTGACCAGCAGCGAGCGCTTGAATCCGAGTTCCTTGGCCTCGACACCGATCATGTCGTGGGCTCCGACTCCCAGCTTGGCGCGCGGCAGCGGGTGAAACTCCTTGATGGGGAATTCCCAGATCTGATTGAGCTCGATAACCATCGGTGTCTCCTCGGTGAGTGTGAGTGACAAGACGCCTTCTTCTGTGATCGGCGTCTCACTGAGGAACACACTCCACTGCCGTGCACCGCGTTGGGAACACCTCGAGAGGCGAACCCTGCCAACGACCCGACCGAACTACCCGATCGGGCAGTGCAGGGCGCTCATCCTCGGCAGAGGTAGCTCGACCGAGATACCCCCACTAGCGATCTCGCCGCTGCGCGAGCGAGAATCCCACCACCGATATCAGTGCGAGCGCGATGACGAATGCCCCGTACACCAGCACCGTCGTGCTCAGTCCGAGGCGGTGCACCGAGAGCCCGGCAACCACTGCCGGCACGCTGAATGCGAGATAGCTGATGACGAACGTCGTGGCGAACACCCCGCCTCGCTCGGCGGCGGGAACCATCGCACCGAGGGTCCGCATGGCGCCGAGAAACGTTGCTCCCCAACCCGAGCCGGCTATCACGGCACCGACGAAATACAGCACGATCGAATCGATCTGCACCGACACCAACGTCAGTGCGACCCCTGCCGCCAACACCGTCGCACCGCTCATCATCACCGTTCGCGGAAATCCGTTGCGCACTGCGGCCGCAGCGACAGCACCCGAAGCGAACAGCGCGAATATCTCCAACCCACCGACGATGTGGTTGTCGATTCCGAACACGGTTCCGATGATCGAAGGACCGAGTGAGAGGTGAAAGCCGCCGAGCGACCAGGTGGCGAACAACGCGGGTGCGATCAGAAAGAACGGTGCCCGCACGGACTTCGGGATCGACGCTCGCGGCAGCAGCGTCGAGGCGAGGTGCCGACGAGAATCGAAGCCCCGCAGCGCCGAGGTCTCGGGAACGAACAGCAGTGCAATGGCAAGGATTGCCGCAGCGGCGATCAGCAGCGCGAACACGAGAATCTCGGGCGCAGGCGCCAACTGCACCAACAATCCGGCGCCGAGAGCCCCGCCCGCCAACCCGAGGGACGGCGCGATGCTGTTGAGCAACGGCCCCGTCGACACATCGGGCTGCAGATCGATGATCGCCGCACTCATCGCACCCGTAGCCGCACCTGCAGCTATTCCCTGCACGACTCGCGCCGCGATCAGCACTGGCACGCTGTCGGCAACGATGAACAACACCAGGCCGACGATCAGAAGCAGCAGTGACGCGATCAGAATCGGCCTACGCCCGATGTGATCGGACAAACTACCGACGGTCAGCAGAGTCGACAGCAACGCGAGTGCGTACACAGCGAAGATGGTCGTCAGTGTGATCGCGCTGAATCCCCAGGACTGCTGGTACACCGGATACAACGGGGACGGGGCGGCCGAGGACGCCATGAGAACGACGAACGACACGCCGACCACCCAGAACGCGTACCGATGCGGCATGCGCACCGAACTCCGACGGGCTGTACTTCGCTCTGCGACGCCGACCATGTGTTTCCCTCCACCGCTGACCGTTAGCTCCGTGAAGGACAACGCGTGGGAGCGTCATACATTCCCGGCGGAATCAGTGGTGTTCGGCCGATACTCCGCCGAGCAGCACCTGCCCCTGTCGGTAGCGCTGCGCACTCGCAGGCATGCCGCCCTCGGTTCCGCTCAGCCATACCGATACCCGGCCGGTCCCGGAACGGCCCGAGGCGATCTCGTCCACGCGTCGGACAGTCTGATGTGCCACCGCCTCGGCACTGTCGAACATCGTCACCCCGACGGGCAACTGCGCGACGATCTCGTCGAGCACCAGAGGGTAGTGGGTGCACCCCAGCACGATCGACTCGACGTCGTCGGGAGTAGCTGCGACGGCAGCGGCGATGGCAGTGCGGATTCCATCGGCGTCTCCGCGGTCGATCGAATCCGCGAGACCATGGCACGCCACGCTCGTCACCGTCCGATGGGAGGCGAACTGCTCGATCAAGCGCGCCTGGTATGCACTCGCCGTCGTTGCTGCCGTCGCCCAGATCGCTATCCGATCGCTCACCGCTGCAGCGGGTTTGATCGCCGGAACGGTCCCCACCACCGGCACCGACTCGCCGAGCGCGGCCCGGACGTGACTCAGCGCCGTCACACTGGCGGTGTTGCACGGCAACACGACCGCCTCGGCACCGAGTTCGACGGCGTGCTGCGCCGTGCCGACCACCCGGTCGATCACCCACCGATCCGGCTTCGGTCCCCACGGGGCGTTGTCGGGGTCCATCATCAGCACCAGATCGAGCTCGGGACGCATCTGCCGCAACCGCGAGGCCGTCGGAACCAAGCCGAGGCCCGAGTCGATCAGTGCGACGATCATGCCAGTGCTTGCTCGACGTCACCCACCAGATCGGCACCGTCCTCGATGCCGACCGACAGTCGCACCAGGTCGTCGGGAACCTCGAGCAACGAACCGGCCGTCGAGGCGTGAGTCATCGCACCGGGATGTTCGATGAGCGACTCGACGCCACCCAAAGACTCTGCGAGAGTGAATATTTCGGTTTTCGCGCAGAAGTCCAAGGCGGCCTGCTTTCCGCCGGCCAGTCGTACCGAGACCATGCCGCCGAAGCGTCGCATCTGCTTCGCGGCGACAGCGTGAGACGGGTGCGATTCGAGTCCGGGGTAGATGACCTGCGAAATGGCCGGATGGCCGTCGAGGAATTCGACGATCTTCTCGGCGTTGTCGCTGTGCCGCTCCATCCGCAACGCGAGAGTCTTGATGCCGCGCAAGGTCAGGAACGCATCGAACGGTCCGGGAACTCCGCCCGCGCCGTTCTGCAGGAACGCGAACGCAGTGTCCAGTTCTTCGCTGTCGGTCACCAATGCGCCGCCGACGACATCGGAGTGCCCGCCGATGTACTTGGTGGTCGAGTGCAGCACCACATCGGCCCCGAGACTCAGGGGCTGCTGCAGATAGGGAGATGCAAACGTGTTGTCGACGACGAGCTTGGCCCCACCCTCGTGGGCGACGCCCGAGAGCGCCTCGATGTCACCGACGTTGAGCAGCGGGTTGGTGGGCGTCTCGACCCAGACGAGCTTGGTGTTGGGGCGCATGGCGGCGCGCACCTCGTCGACATCGGACACTGCGGCAACGGAGTACTCGATGCCCCACTGAGTGAAGACCTTGTCGATCAACCGGTACGTGCCGCCGTACGCATCGTTGGGAATGACGAGGTGATCACCGGGACGCAGCGCAGAACGCAACAGGCAGTCGGTGGCCGCCATGCCGGAGGAGAACGCGCGGCCATAGGTACCGGACTCGATGGCTGCAAGATTGGCCTCGAGCGGCCGCCGCGTCGGGTTGCCGGTGCGCGCGTACTCGAAACCGCTGCGCATGCCGCCGACGCCGTCCTGAGCAAAGGTGGAGCTGGCGTAGATCGGCACGTTCACCGCACCGGTCAGCGGATCCGGCTCGTAACCGGCGTGTACCGCCTTGGTCGAAAATCCTTGCCACAGGTCGCTGTCTGCCTTGCTGCGCTGCTCACTCATGCCCTCCACACTAATCGGCCTGCGCCACCCGGCAGAGCCGTGGGTAACCTGCGAAGACCACCCCCAGCGGAAAGAGGCACCGTGGCCAACTCCCAGAGCGTCGACGAACTGTTCGCGATCGATTCACTCCTCGACGACGAGGAACGACAGATCAGGGACACCGTCCGAAAGTTCGGAAACGAGCGTATCCGTCCGCACATCGCCGACTGGTTCGACGAAGGCACCGTTCCGGCGCGCGAAATGGCCAAGGAGCTGGGCTCCCTGGGACTGCTGGGCATGCACCTCGAGGGCTACGGCTGCGCCGGCACCTCCGCGACGGCATACGGCCTGGCCTGCCTCGAACTCGAAGCCATCGATTCCGGTATCCGGTCCCTGGTCTCGGTACAGGGCTCGCTGGCCATGTTCGCCATCTGGAAGTACGGCTCGGAGGAGCAGAAGCAGCAGTGGCTCCCCGGGATGGCCGAGGGCTCGCTGATCGGATGCTTCGGGCTCACCGAGGCCGACTACGGGTCGAACCCAGGCGGCATGCTCACCCGCGCCAAGCGCGACGGCGACGACTGGATCCTCAACGGCAGCAAGATGTGGATCACCAATGGTCCGGTCGCCGACGTCGCCGTCGTCTGGGCTCAGACCGACGACAAGATCCGCGGCTTCGTCGTACCGACCGACACCCCCGGATTCACCGCCAACACGGTGAAGAAGAAGCTCTCGCTTCGTGCCTCGATCACCGGCGAGTTGGTCTTCGACGACGTCCGACTGCCGGCCGATGCGATGCTGCCCGAGGCCCGCGGCCTGAGTGGTCCATTGAGCTGCCTCAACGAGGCTCGCTTCGGCATCGTCTTCGGCGCGATGGGTGCTGCGCGGGACTGCATCGAATCGGCCATCGAGTACTCGAAGACCCGCGCGGTCTTCGACAAGCCCCTCGCCGGGTATCAGCTCACGCAGGCCAAGCTCGCGAACATGGCGCTCGAACTCGGCAAGGGCCAGCTGCTCGCGCTGCATCTGGGCCGACTCAAGGACAAGGGCGAACTACCAGGAGAACGGGTGTCGCTGGGCAAGCTGAACAACGTGCGCGAGGCCATCAAGATCGCTCGTGAATGCCGAACAATATTGGCCGCCAACGGAATCACCCTGGAATACCCGGTGCTCCGGCATGCCAACAACCTCGAGTCGGTCCTCACCTACGAGGGTACGTCCGAGGTCCATCAGCTGGTGATCGGACAGGCGCTGACGGGCTCGAGCGCCGTCCGGTAACGCTTCCGATCGTGCGCCTTTTGCGTACCCCCAGGTACGCAAAAGGCGCACGACGGTCTACGCCTTGCTGAGGAATCCGAGCAGGTCATGCCGAGTGATGACGCCGACCGGCTTGCCTTCTTCGACCACCATCAACGCATCGGACTCCCCGAGCGCCTTGGTGGCATCGGAGACGGTCTCACCGGCACCGATCAATGGGAACGGCTCACTCATGTGCTGGGCGACCGGATCGGCCAGTGCAGCGCGACCCTCGAACACGGCGCTGAGCAGCTCGCGCTCGGTGACGCTGCCTGCGACCTCGCCTGCCATGACGGGCGGCTCCGCACCGACGACCGGCATCTGCGAGACGCCGTATTCGCGCAGGATCTCGATCGCATCGCGCACGGTCTCCGACGGATGGGTGTGCACCAGGTCCGGCAGCGCGCCGGACTTCCCGCGCAGAACCTCACCGACCGAGGTCTCGTGGGTCTTGCCGTCGAGGCGTGAGCGCAGAAATCCGTACGAGGACATCCACGAGTCGTTGAAGATCTTGGCCAGGTAGCCGCGGCCGCCGTCGGGCAGCAGTACCACGACCAACGCGTCGGGCCCTTCGCGCTCGGCAACCTGAATTGCAGCCACGGCAGCCATTCCGCACGAGCCACCGACCAACAAACCCTCTTCTCGGGCCAGGCGACGGGTCATGTCGAACGAATCCGCGTCGGAGACGGCGATGATCTCGTCCGGGATGGACGGGTCGTAGGCGGTCGGCCAGAAGTCCTCGCCGACCCCCTCTACGAGGTACGGGCGTCCGGTGCCGCCGGAGTAGACCGATCCTTCGGGGTCGACGCCGATGACCTTGACCTTGCCGCCGGAGACCTCCTTGAGGTACTTGCCGGTGCCGGAGATGGTGCCGCCGGTGCCGACGCCCGCGACGAAGTGAGTGATCTTGCCGTCGGTGTCGGCCCAGATCTCGGGGCCTGTGGATTCGTAGTGGCTGGCCGGGCCGGCCGGGTTGGAGTACTGATTCGGCTTCCAGGCTCCTTCGATCTCGCGGACGAGTCGATCGGAGACGCTGTAGTAGCTGTTGGGGTCCTCCGGTGCAACGGCCGTCGGGCAGACGACGACCTCGGCTCCGTAAGCGCGTAGTACGTTGCGCTTGTCCTCACCGACCTTGTCGGGGCACACGAACACGCACTTGTAACCGCGCTGCTGAGCAACGAGTGCGAGGCCGACGCCGGTGTTGCCGGACGTGGGCTCGACGATGGTGCCTCCGGGCTTCAATTCGCCTGCGGCCTCGGCGGCGTCGATCATCTTGACCGCGATGCGGTCCTTGGACGACCCACCCGGGTTGAGGTACTCGATCTTGGCTGCGACCGTGCCGCCGCCGTCGCCGACGACGGTGGACAACTTCACCAGCGGGGTGTTGCCGATGAGTTCGGTGATGTGCTGAGCGATGCGCATTTCCCTATCTTCCCAGATGGGCATCGTGCACTCTCGGCCACGGCCGTCGAGACCCGCATACGATGGTCTCGACGGCGCGAGGAGAGGGATCGATCTGTGACGGCGAGCGGATGGCGTACCGCTGCGAAGGCGAGCGCCGCAACAGTCCTTGCAGGCTCCGGAGCAGGTACTGCGTCCTGGGCCGCGTACCGGCATCTGATGGCCCAGGCCGCTGCGGCACGCGGCGTCATCGGCCGCACCACCGCCAAACCTCCCGAGGCGGACGGCGTCTACACCGCGGGGTGCACTGCGCCCGAGCGATGGCGGATCGGAAGTTCGGCAGATATTCACCTGATGATCTTCGGCGACTCCACAGCGGCCGGAGTGGGCTGCACCGTGGCCGACGAGGTTCCAGGAGTTCTCCTCGCACGCGGCCTCGCCGAGGAAACCGGCCAACGAATTCGATTGAGCACCAAAGCGATTGCGGGAGCAACCTCCAAGGGCCTCGAAGGTCAGGTCGACGCCATGTTCGTCGCGGGCCCGCCGCCGGACGCGGCGGTGATCTTCATCGGCGCGAACGACGTCACCAAGAAATTCTCCATTCCCGCATCGGCGGCCAGGTTGGGCGACGCGGTCGGGCGACTGACGGCCAAGGGCTGCGTCGTCGCTGTGGGCACATGCCCGGATCTCGGTGTCGTGACGGCCATTCCGCAACCGCTGCGCACCGTCGTTCGCAATTGGGGTCGACGCCTGGCCCACGCGCAGACGGCCAGGACGCTCGGCGCGGGCGGCCATCCGGTGGCGCTGGCCGATCTGCTCGCCCCGGAGTTTCTCGCGGCCCCGGACACCATGTTCTCGGCCGATCGTTTTCATCCGTCGGCGGCCGGGTACGAACTGGCTGCTCAGCAGATTCTGCCGGTGCTCGCATCCGCCCTCGGCGTGTGGCACGGCGGCCCGCTGCCCGAGCTGCCGACCGTATCTGCAGCCGTCGAGTCGCGGAGGGCGATCCCCCGCGCCACGGCCGCTCTCGACCGGTTCCTGCGACGCAGAACCGCTGAGCTCGACGCCGAGATCAGCACGGCATCGGAGGATCTCGGACGTCGTACCGGTGCCCGATCTCCGGGGTTGTAAGTTCGGACAGGAGACATTGCCCTACCCGGCGGTAACTCAGCGCCGACACAGTATCGACACGAAGGAGATTCCATGCCCGAGGCAGTTATCGTCGCCACCGCGCGTTCACCGATCGGCAGGGCGATGAAAGGTTCGCTCAAGGACATTCGTCCCGACGACCTCACCGCTCAGATGGTCGCCGCTGCATTGGCCAAGGTGCCCTCGCTCGATCCGAAGGACATCGACGATCTTCTCCTGGGCTGCGGCCTGCCCGGCGGCATGCAGGGCAACAACCTCGCTCGTATCGTCGCGGTCCAGCTCGGCTACGACTCGCTGCCAGGAACGACGATCACCCGCTACTGCTCGTCCTCTTTGCAGACCACCCGGATGGCGCTGCATGCGATCAAGGCGGGCGAGGGCGACGTGTTCATCTCCGCAGGCGTCGAGAGCGTATCGAGCTTCGTCCACGGCAGCTCCGATTCGCTTCCCGAAAGCCACAACCCGATCTTCGCCGACGCCGAGGCCCGGACCAAGAAGGCTCAGGAAGAGGGTGCGGACAGCTGGACCGATCCCCGCGAGAACGGCGAGCTGCCCGACGCGTACATCGCGATGGGCCAGACGGCCGAGAACGTCGCGCTGCTCACCGGCATCTCCCGCGAGGACCAGGACCGCTGGGGCGTCCGCAGCCAGAACCGCGCCGAGGAGGCCATCAACGCCGGATTCTTCGAGCGGGAGATCACCCCGGTGACTCTGGCCGACGGCACCGTCGTCACCGCCGACGACGGGCCGCGCGCAGGCACCACCTACGAGAAGATCAGCCAGCTCAAGCCGGTCTTCCGCCCCAACGGCACCATCACCGCAGGTAACGCCTGCCCACTCAACGACGGCGCCGCAGCGCTCGTCATCATGAGCGACACGAAGGCGAAAGAGTTGGGACTGACCCCGCTGGCGCGCATCGTGTCCACCGGAGTCACCGGAACGTCCCCCGAGATCATGGGTCTCGGCCCGATCGAGGCCACCCGCAAGGCACTGAAGATCGCGGGTATGTCGATTTCCGATATCGACCTGTTCGAGATCAACGAGGCCTTCGCCGTGCAGGTCCTCGGCTCGGCACGCGACCTCGGCATCGAGGAGGACAAGCTGAACGTCTCCGGCGGTGCCATCGCGGTCGGCCACCCGTTCGGTATGACCGGTGCCCGCATCACCACCACCCTGCTGAACAACCTGACCACCCATGACAAGACGTTCGGCGTCGAGACCATGTGCGTCGGCGGCGGCATGGGCATGGCCATGGTGCTCGAGCGTCTGAGCTGATCTCACCGGTACCGACGAGAAATGCCCCGCCCTCCGAACGGAGTGGCGGGGCATTTTCGCGTGAGTACTAGTCGTTCTGGAAGTAGCTCAGCAGACGCAGGATCTCGATGTACAGCCACACCAGAGTGATGGTCAGGCCGAGGGCGACGCCCCAGGCTGCCTTCTCCGGGGCCTGTGCGCGGATCAGCTGATCGGCCTGGTCGAAGTCCAGCAGGAAGCTGAACGCGGCGATTCCGATGCAGACGAGGCTGAAGATGATGGCGATGGGTCCGCCGTCACGCAGGCCGAATCCACCGTCCATGAAGAAGCTGGCAACCAGGTTGCCGAGCATCAGCACGACGACGCCGATGAGGGCACCGACGATCATGCGGGTCAAGCGCGGGGTGACGCGAATTGCACCGGTCTTGTAGACGATCAGCATGCCGAAGAACACGCCGAACGTGCCGAGGACGGCCTGCGAGATGAGGGTCCCGGCTCCGACCCCCTGAATCGGGAAGGTGAACACGAAGGACAGGGCTCCGAGGAAGATGCCCTCGGCCGCCGCGTACGCGAGCACGAGCGCCTTGTTGTCCATCTTGCGGCCGAAGGTCGCGAACATGACCAGACCGAAACCGACGAGACCACCGACGACAACGAACGGCATGGCCAGAGCGTTGTTGTTCTGGACGAGCATGTACGAGATGACCGCCGTGACGGTCAGCACACCGAGGGTGATGCCGGTCTTGGTGACGACATCGTCGATCGTCATGGCCCGCTGAGCCGGCTGGGTGGTGTACGGGTCGGTCTGCGTTCCGGGATGCTGACCGAACGTTGCGGCCTGCGAGGCTCCAGCCGTCGCAGATCCGAATGTGGCGTAGCCGCCGCCCTGTTGTTTGGGCAGGTTGCGGAACACCGGGTTGCTGGAGGTGCGCACCGTGACTCTTCCCTTCGTAAAGTTCTGATCCCCACCGGGGATCTCCCCGTCGGTCTCTTGTAGAACGTCTGGCATCCGGACAAAAGTTCCCAAGCGGAAAACTTCTACGACGGACAAATCGGACTCTACCGGGTGCAGCCTCGATCCGTTGAGACGACCGAATGTGTGACGCCGAATCGAAACGGGCACTATGAGGAAATGGCTATCGAAGACGGACCAGACCAGACCTTGGACACCAGCGAAAGCCTCGACTCCGACGAGGTGCGCAACGACGACGGCGACACCGTGGTCGACGCACCCGACCACTGGAGCGAGGCCAACAGCTTCGGCACCACCGCTCGTGAAGCTGCCGAGGGCGAGAGCCTGGACCTCAAACTCAGCGAGGAAGAGCCCGACGTCACCACCGAGGACGAGCTCGACCGACCGATCACCGAAACTCCCGACGAGGAATTGACCGAGGAACTGGTCGACCACGTCGTTCAGGAATCGGACGAGGATCCCGATATCGATTACGCGGAGGGCCAGCGGCAGGCCGAGATCGTCGAGGGCACGCTCGTCGAGGACCGCGGTCGAAACCGGGGTCAGATCGACGGGACCCCGGAAGACGGCGGCCCGATCACCTGAGGCCTATCGCCGCTCGCTCGGGCGTACCGAGCGGGCGACGGTGAACTTGCTGTTTCGTCCCATCGAGTCGGTCGGGCCGACGGCCTCGGCCAGTTCGCGGCGATAGTTCAGATGGGTGTTGAACACCGTCCACAGTTGTCCGCCCGGCCGTAGGACCCGACCGGCTGCGGCGAACAGTTTGCTCGCTCCACCCGTGTGCACTGCCGCGCCTTCGTGGAACGGCGGATTGCACACCACCAGATCGACCGACTCGGACTCGAAGGTCGACATCGCGTCGTCCACGATCACCGAGATCTCGGTTCCGTTGGCCGCGGCCGTCGCCGCCGCAGAGGCGGTCGCTGCGGAGGAACGGTCGGTGGCGATCACCTGGAGGCCGGGCCTGCTTCGAGCCAACTCTGTTGCGAGAATTCCTGTGCCACAACCTAAATCGACGGCCGTGCGGGCATGCGGCAACATCTTGGGCAGGTAGTCGAGCAGAAGACGCGTCCCGAGATCGAGTCCGGCTCCGGCGAACACCGCACCGTGTGCGACCACCGTCATGTCCAGGTCGGCGATCCGCTTGCTCACCGGATACGTCATGCCCGACGCCACCGCCCCGGTCGCGGTGAGCACTCGCGCCTTCTGCCGTCCTCGGCCTGCCGTCACCGTCTCGAACGACCGTCGCAGCACGTCGTTCATCGCTGGCGTCATGTGTTTGTCTCGCCCTCCGGCCAACAGAACCACCTCCGCAGGGGCGTGGGCTGCGATGTGTTCCGCGATCTCGGTCAGTTCGGCCAGACTTCTCGGTAGCTGCATCAGTACCGCCGCGACGCCGTCGAGTAACTCGGCACCGAGTTCGTGCTGGGTGTATGCGCCGGTCATCGCCACCCGCGCGGCGTTGAGTTCGAGCGCCCGCACGCCGGTGACCGCATCCTGATGGACCCGCACATCCATGAAGCCCAGCGCCACGGCACCGAGGGTGAGCGCGCCGTATCGGTCGCCGATCACCGCGATCGGTGCCGCTCGGTCGATGCCCGGATGTCGGTCGAAGGTGTCGAGAACGAGTCGGTCCGCCGCGTCGACGGCATAGAGGTTGGGTGCCTCGACGTCGGGCTCGCGGCGCAGGGCGTCGAACAGCGATTCTTCGGGCATCGGTGCAGTATCCCACTGCGCTGTACGCATGCATTCAGCGCGGCGAGTGGCTATTGCACTCGATCAGGGGCATGCTCTGGGAATGGAACCCGAAGACAAGAACGAGGCGCTCTTCAGCCACCCCGACGACGCGTCGACCGATGCGCGCGCCGAGGCATCGAAGCCGGCCGTCTACACCGCCCTGTTCAGCGGCGCGAACGAATAGCGATCTCACCCACCGTCACGACAAGTAGCGCAGGTAGTCCAATGCCTTGGTGGCGTGGACATGACCGCGCTCGCTCCGCACGACCATGCGTACCACTCGGTGCCTGTCGATCACGAAGGTCGTCCGCTTCACGGACAGCAATTGCCGCACAAGTCCACGTCGAGCAGCAGTCGAGTGTCCTCGTTCGAGTTCGCGAAGCCGACGCTTGCGAGTGAGCCACCCTCCTCGCCGCACCCCGAACTGCTCGGCAACAGCGCCGTCGGAATCGGACAGTAGTGGAAAATCGAACGCCCGCTGGAGCGCGAAGTGCTGATTGCGATCGCGGGTGTCGGTACTGATCCCGATGCGCTGCGCACCGAGGCGCTCGAATTCTGTGCCCAGATCCCGGAAATGGCATGCCTGCGCGGTGCAGATCGGGCTGTTGGCGGCCGGATAGAAGAACAACACGACGGGGCCTGCGGCAGTCAACTCGGTGAGCGCACGACGCTCGCCCGAATGATCGGCGAGTTCGAAGTCGGGTGCAGTGGTGCCGATACGCATGGAGCGAGGCTACCGCTCAGTGGTCCAGAACGGCGCCCGCCAACTGTCGGCGGAGACTGCGGTCGATACCCAGGTGCGTCAGATAGCCCTCGAACGAGCCGTAGCTGGACTCCATCGCCGCCAGTCCGTGTTCGAGGTAGGACGCTCGCACACCCAGCATGGCCTCGGTAGGACGTGCGTCCGGCTCGGTGCCCGCCCAGATTCGGCGCAGGTGAACCAGGAGGGGTTCGACCGCCTCGTTGCTTCTCAGGTAGTCCGCGAGGATGTCGCTCTCACCGACTCCCGCGGCCCGCAGTACGGTCGCCACCGTCCATCCGGCTCGGTCCTTGCCTGCAGCGCAATGCACCAGCACCGCACCACGTTGCTCGACGAGCGCGTGCACCACGGCCTTGATCGCGTGCGAGGCCCCGTCGAGAGTCGGGTAGGACGCGTACGCCCGCATCATGTAGTCCACCTGGTTCTGCTCGGTGTGGATCGAGGCCTCGTGCGGAGCGCGCTCGCCGCGGGCTCGGACGTACGGCACCGAGATCGACTCCACGCCCGAGGGAACTCGATCTGTGCCGCTGCGTTCGATCTCCGATTCACCACGAAGATCGAACACCGTGCGAATCCCGAAGTCGGCAACTGTGCGCTGTCCCGATTCGGTCAGGGCGCTCAATTCGGAAGCACGATAGAACAATCCAGGCCTGACCCTCGCGCCGTCGCTCGTGCGAGCACCACCGAGATCGCGAAAGTTCCACGCCCCGTCCAGAGCGAATTGGTTGTGCACAGCGGCGTCGGGCATGGCCTCGACTGTACCGACTCTCGTGCTACCCCTCGCTGCGCGGCACGAGCCAGGTGCGCAGCCGCGCGGTGACGAACGGCATCACCACATACACCATCAGCGGCGTGCACGTCATCACCACCAGAGCCGTGCGCAGAGCTACGTTCAGGGTGTTCAGATGAGGGGTGAGGAGAATGTTGACCAGCAGACTGACGGCGTAGAAAGCCACACCGATCGACACCGCCTGCTTCCAACGCGGCGGCGGTCCACCGATCACTCGCACCGCCTCGGTGAGCGTCGACTGCGGCTCGAACCATCCTTCGACGCCGGAAAGCCGATGTGTTGCAACATCGTCGGCGATCGAACGCCCTGAGCTGAGCCAGCTGCGCCGGGCTCGTGAACGCATCCATGCCTCGAGGTGGTCGTGGGTCTCGAACCGATACACCACGTGGTAGTCGCTCGACTCTCCGGAGCTGCGCAGCCAGCCGCCACCGAGGAACCCGGGAAACGTCCGGACGAGATCGATGCCTCGATCGGTCCACTCCACGAACTCTGCCTCGTGGCCCTGTCGAACACGTCGGGCGACCGAGGTCGTGACGTGATCGAGCGTGTCGGTCGCGGTCATTCGATGCCCCTTCTGCGCGTTCTTCCCGAACTCGAGTGTTCTACACAGCGTGGTCTCCAGTGGACCGACCATCAAATCGAGAGCACAATCGAAGAGGAACGGCTTTCCGAACGACCATGGGCGACAATTCGTCCATCATTGTGCCCCTCGAACCTCCCGGGATGGACGGATGGCAGAGACCGAACCCGAGTACGCGCTCGACGACGTGGACCGACGCATCGTCACCGAGCTCAGCCGCGATGGACGTATGTCCATGCGGGCATTGGCCGAAGCGACGCACATCTCCCGCGCTCACGCCTATGTGCGCGTCGACCGCCTGATCGACGAAGGAGTCATCGAGGGCTTCACCGCACGCATCGCCTACGAAAAGGCCGGCGTCGGGGCGTCCGCGTACGTGGCACTGTCCATTCGACAGGACTCCTGGCGCGCCGTGGCCGACGAACTGAGCACGTTGGCGTTCGTCGAACACGTCAGCCTCATGGGTGGTGATTTCGATGCGCTCGTACTGGTCCGGGCTCCGAACACGTCGGCCCTACGGCATCTGGTGCTCGACGAACTGCAGGGCCTCGACGGGATAGTGTCGACACGGACGTGGCTGATCTTCGATGAGGCCGTCGGTCCAGGAGCGCAGTGGTACACCGAGAAGACGAACGGGAGAAAGTCATGAGCACCTCTGCCCGCGACACCCACCTCGCCGACGCGATCGTCGTCGGCGGTGGCATCGGCGGGGCATCTCTGGGCTACGAGCTCGCGAGCGATCGCCGCGTCACACTGCTCGAGCGCGAGAAGACCTTGGCTTTTCACACCACCGGACGATCGGCCGCGCTGTTCCTGGAAACCTACGGCAACAGCACTATTCGCGCACTGACAACAGCCAGCCGCGACTTCCTGGTCGACCCGCCGGAGGCCTTCCGATCCGAACTCCTCACTCCGCGACCACTACTTCAGTTCGCTGCCACCGGGCGAGGCCCCGCACTCGAGGCGATGCACGCCGACATCAAGAGCCTCACACCCGACGCCCAACTCGTCTCCCCTGCCCAGGCGCACACGTTCTTTCCTCCGCTACGTCCCGAACTGATCGATTGCGCGCTCTACGAACCGCATTCGATGGAGGTCGACGTACATGCACTGCATCAGGGCTTCGTACGCGGGCTGCGCGAACGCGGCGGACGGGTCCATACCGGTGCTGCGGTGACCTCGCTCGAACGCGTCGACGGCCAGTGGCATGTGGCGACCTCGAATGGGACGACCCATGTCGCTCCGCTCCTCGTCGACGCGGCGGGTGCCTGGGCGGACGTGCTCGGCTCGATGGCCGGTGCCGACCCCATCGGACTCGTCCCGATGCGACGATCGGTGTTCATGGTGGCCGCACCCGAAGGACTCGACACCTCCGATCTCGCGACGCTGAGCGACATCGACGAGAAGTTCTACATCAAGCCCGAGGGCGCACAACTGTTGTGCTCTCCCGCGGACGAAACTCCCACCGAACCGAGCGACGCCCGCCCGGACGAGTTGGAGATCGCCCGGGCGTTCGACGACATCGCCGAGGCCACGACGCTGACGGCGCGCCATGTTCGTTCGTCCTGGGCTGGGCTCCGTAGCTTCGTTCCCGATCGCACCCCTGTTGTCGGATTCGATCCGAACATCGAGGGTCTGTTCTGGTGTGCCGGGCAGGGCGGGTACGGAATCCAGACGTGCGCGGCACTCGCCCGCGTGGGCGCGGCAATCGTTCGCGGACAGGCGCTTCCGAATGACGTAGCCGAACGAGGCCTGCACGCCGCGGATCTTGCGCCCGATCGTCCCGGCCTGTCGATCCGCGCCGAGCACTGATCGTGCAGGCTCAGCCCAGAGCGATCAGATTCATCGGATCGGACATCAGCCGTCCGACGAGTGCAAGGAACTGCGACCCTTGCTGGCCGTCGACCAGTCGGTGATCGAACGACAGCGACAAGGTTGTCACCGACCGTAATGCGATCTCGCCCTGATGCTCCCACGGCATCCGGCGTATCGACCCGAAGCACAGGATGGCGGCTTCACCTGGGTTGAGGATAGGGGTACCGGCATCGACTCCGAACACCCCCACGTTGGTGATCGTGATCGTTCCCTCGGCCAGATCGGCGGGGCTGCTCTTGCCCTCCTTGGCAGTACGTGTCAGCTCGGCCAGTGCCCGCGCGAGATCCACCAGCGACAGATCCTGCGCGTTCTTGATGTTGGGCACCATCAGTCCGCGCGGGGTTGCAGCGGCGATGCCGAGGTTGACGTAGTACTTGGTGACGATCTCCTGCGCGGCCTCGTCCCAGGAAGAATTGAGCGACGGATTCGATTTCAGCGCAACGAGAACCGCTTTGGCGACCAATGCAAGTGGGGTCAACCGTACGTTCGCGAAGTGCTCGGATGTCCGCAGAGTATCCAACAGCGTCAGGGTCTCGGTGACGTCCACGGTGACGAACTCGGTGACGTGCGGCGCGGTGAATGCACTGCGCACCATCGCGTCGGCCGTGTGTTTACGCACTCCCTTGATCGGTGTGCGCTCTTCACGGCCGAGCGGCTGCTCTACCTGCTCGGTAGACGCGTCGTCCTCGAGCAGATAGCTCTCGATGTCCTCACGGGTGACATCCCCGTGGGATCCGGTGGCCGGTACCTGGGCAAGGTCGACGGCGTTGTCCTTTGCAAGCTTGCGTACCGGCGGCGCAGCCAACGGTTTTCCGTTCTGCGCGTTCGCTTCCGCTGCGACCGGGCTCGTTCCTCGGCCGCCGCGTCTGCTCGAGCTTTCCTCCACCACCCCGTATCCGACGAGAACCGGGACGCGTTCGGCACCGTCGTCGGCAGCGCGCGTGACCCCCGCTTCGAAGCTCCCTTCCTCGGCGACTGCTGCTTCGACGGCAACTGTTTCGACGGCAGCCGATTCGACGGCAGCCGATTCGGCCGTGTCCGCGTCCGCACCATCGACCCTGATGTCGATGATCGGCATTCCGACCTCGACGGTGTCACCTTCGGACACATGCAGCGCAGCAACGACGCCCGCGAACGGAGACGGAAGTTCGACCGCGGCCTTGGCCGTTTCGACCTCGGCGATGTTCTGATTCAACTCGATGGTGTCGCCGACGCCGACGAGCCAGGTCAGCAGGTCGGCCTCGGTGAGCCCTTCCCCGAGGTCGGGCAACGGAAAGCTCTTGATCGTGGGCATCGTCGAATCCTGTTCGGTATCTATCGGCGGCGGGCGTGAGAAGTGAGTTCAGTGCGAGCGGCAGCGGTCCACCGCGTCGAGGATCCGATCGACATCGGGGAGATAGAACTTCTCGAGCTTCGACGCGGGGTACGGGGTACCGAAACCGCCGACGCGCAGCACCGGTGACTCGAGGTTGTAGAAGCACCGTTCGGAGATTCGAGCGGCGATCTCCGAGCCGAGGCCCATGAACACGGGAGCCTCGTGAGTCACGACCAGCCGTCCGGTCTTGCGCACCGAGGCCTCGATCGTCTCGAAGTCGATCGGCGAGAGCGATCGCAGATCGATGACCTCGATCGATATCCCCTCGTGGGCAGCAACTTCGGCAGCTTTGCGGGCGGTGGACACGAGCGGTCCGTAGGCGATGAGTGTGACGTCGGTACCTTCGGTGACCACCCGTGCCTGGTGCAGGGGGTAGGCGGCGGCGAGATCGGTGGAGTCCAGGTCGATCGGGCTCTTCTCCCAGTAGCGGCGCTTGGGTTCGAAGAACAGCACCGGATCATCGCTGGCTATCGCCTGCCGAATCATCGAGTAGCCGTCGGCTGCAGTGCTGCAGGTGACGACGCGAAGGCCTGCGGTCTGCGCGAAGTAGCCCTCGGGCGACTCCGAGTGATGCTCGACGGCGCCGATTCCGCCGCCGTACGGCACGCGAATCGTCATCGGAATCTTGACGTTTCCGCTTGTGCGGTAGTGCAGTTTGGCTACCTGGGAGACGATTTGGTCGAAGGCCGGGTAGATGAATCCGTCGAACTGGATCTCGCACACCGGCCGGAATCCGCGCATCGCCAAACCTACTGCGGTGCCGATGATGCCCGATTCGGCCAGTGGCATATCGAGTACGCGGCCCGGGCCGAAGTCCTTCTGCAGGCCGTCGGTGATGCGGAAGACGCCACCGAGCTTGCCGATGTCCTCGCCCATCAGCAGCACTTTCGGGTCGTCCTCCATCGCCCGACGCAGACCGGCGTTGATGGCCTTGCCCAAGGGAAGACTCGTGGGTCGTTCGAGCGTGGTCATGAGGTGACTCCTTCGAATCCTGCCTGATACGAGGCGAAGTGGGCCCGCTCGTCGTCCAGGAGTGGGTGTGGGTCGGCGTAGACGTTGTCGAACACCGACATCGCCGTCGGCTCGACGGTCTCGAGGCAGCCACGACGAAGTGCGGCGGCGACCTCGTCGGCGGTGCGCTTCACCGAGGCGGCGAACTCTTCGTCGAACGCTCCGATTCGCTTGAGCAGCTTCTCGATTCGGTCGATCGGATCCTTGGCACGCCATTCGTCATCGGTTGCACCGGAACGGTATCGAGTCGGATCGTCGGAGGTGGTGTGCGGGCCCATGCGGTATGTGACGGCCTCGATCAGCGTCGGGCCGCTTCCTTCTCGGGCTCGTGCCAACGCCGCTCTGGTCACTGCCAGGACGGCGAGCACGTCGTTTCCGTCCACGCGTACCGAGGGAATTCCGTACCCTTCACCGCGTGCGGCAATCGTCGCCTTCGTCTGCACGGTCACCGGTTCGGAGATCGCCCACTGGTTGTTCTGGCAGAAGAACACCACGGGGGCATGGAAACTGGAGGCGAAGCCGAGCGCCTCGGAAATGTCACCCTGACTCGTCGCGCCGTCGCCGAAGTAGGTGATGGCGGCACCCTCGGCTCCGTCGAGTTGCATGCCGATCGCGTATCCGGTCGCGTGCAGACCCTGTGATCCGACGATGATCGCCGGAGTGGTCATCCGGTATTCGTACGGGTCCCAGCCGGAGAGCGTCGATCCGCGCCAGAACCGCAGCATCCGGGTCGGATCGACCCCGCGGCAGTAGGCGACGCCGTGCTCGCGGTAGCTGGCGAACACGAAGTCCTCGGTGTCGAGCGCACGTGCCGATCCGACCTGCGCAGCTTCCTGCCCCAGCAACGGTGCCCAGAGTCCCAGTTCACCCTGCCTCTGCAGTGCTGTGGCCTCGGTGTCGATGCGGCGAACCACGACGAGATCGCGGTACATGTCCATCAGCGCGGCCGTGTCGATGTCTGCGACCAGAGGCGAGTAGGTCCCGTTGTGGACCACTGTTCCCGACTCTTTGATCAGCTGAATCAGCGAGGTGGTGTTCATGGTCGTGGCACTCTCCGTCGTGGTGTGATGTCCTTCACAAGGACACCACTGACATCCAGCGTGCACAAGTGACGTCTTCACAACTGAGCACCATGCACAATATTGGGTATCGAACGAGCTACAGAAAGTGCGCAATGACCGATCTGGACAAGACCGACGCCCGACTCCTTCTCGCCCTCTGCGCCAAGCCTCGCGCCACCGGCGTCGAACTGGCGACCACGCTGGGGCTCTCTCGCAACACCGTGCAGGCGCGACTCGGACGGTGGGACGAAAAGGGTTCACTGACCCCGATCGATCACCGCATCCCGCCGAAGTCGCTGGGTCGTCCGCTGCAGGCGTTCGTCACCGCACAGGTGAACCAACACACACTGGCGGCGGTCACCGAACATCTGCGCACGATCCCGGAGATACTCGAGGTGTTCGGGCTCTCGGGGGCGGCCGATCTGCATATCCGAATCGCCGCTGTCGACGCCGACGACCTCTATCGCATCGCGGGACTCATCCTCGACATACCGGGAGTCGAGCGCACCAACATGTCCATCGCCATGTCGGAACTGATTCAGTACCGCACCAAGCCGCTGCTCGAACAACTCGCCGGCGACCGACGCCGCTGAGTAACCCGCTCCCCCTGAGCAACCCGACCACCTCGGTCCGATCTCACGAGGCCACACCGTGCAACATGCGCAGTCCCGGCAACAGAGGTTGACCACCGTGCACCTCCGCGACACCCTGTGACGGACAACCATTCCGGGTACCACCACGTTCGGGTACCGCCGTTCATCACCGAAAGAGTCCGCCTGTGTCCGTCGTTGCCGACCACCCCGCCGCCGTAGCCAGCACCCCGCCCCGCTCCCTGTCCTCGACGGCAGGCGTCTTCGACCGTCCCGACCTGCCGCAGGACCGCGTGCACGAGCGCGTCCTGTTCTGCCAGGATCGTGACACCGGGCTGCGCGCGATCATCGCCGTCCACTCCACCGTGCTCGGTCCGGCTCTGGGCGGAACTCGCTTCTACCCCTACGCATCCGAGCAGGATGCGTTGACCGACGTCCTACGCCTGTCGCGCGGAATGACCTACAAGGCAGCCGTTGCGGGCGTCGACCTCGGCGGCGGCAAAGCTGTGATCATCGGCGACCCCACCTCCGTCAAGACCCCGACGCTGCTCAACGCATACGGCCGTTTCGTCGAATCGCTCGGCGGAACCTATGTCACGGCAGGCGATGTGGGCACCAACAGTGACGATCTCGACATCATCGCGGAAGAGACCGCACACGTCGTGGGCAAGAACACCACCGCAGGCGGCACCGGCGACAGTGGCCCGCAGACAGCACTGGGAGTTTTCCTGTCCCTGCGTGCTGCAGCCGAATCCTGCTGGGGTTCTGACGATCTGAACGGCAAGCGCATCGGAGTCGAAGGTGCAGGCAAGGTGGGATACAACCTCGTCGCCCTGCTCCGCGAGGCCGGCGCCGAGGTGCTCGTCAGCGACTCCTACGCACCCGCACTCGATCGCATCGTCGACGACTTCCCCGGAGTGCGGATCGCGTCGGACATCATCGGTGCCGATATCGACGTCTACGCACCCTGCGCCATGGGCGCGACGCTCGACGCCTCCTCGGCGGCCCGCTTGTCGGCGTCCATCGTCTGCGGCGCGGCCAACAACCAACTGCTCACCCCCGACGTCGAGGCGATGTTGGCCGCTCGCGGAATCGTCTGGGTACCCGATTACGTCGCCAACGCGGGCGGCTTGATTCAGGTGGAAGGCGAACTACGCGGCAGGGATTCGGCCCAGGTGATGGCCACCATCGGCAAGATCGGTGACACCGTCGCCGGCATCTTCGCGATCGCGCGTGCCGAGGGCATCCTGTTGGGAGCAGCGGCCGACCGCCTCGCCGAGGACCGCATCGCCGCTGCCGAGCGCTGATCGGCAGTTCGGTCCGATGCGCTCCGCTGCGGGCCGAGCGACCGGATCTCCGCGTCCTCGGCCCGCAGCGGCGCTATCGGTGCCCGCTCATCGAAGCGCGATGTACTTGGTTTCGAGGTACTCCTCGATACCCTCCGAACCACCCTCGCGTCCGAATCCCGATTCCTTGACGCCTCCGAACGGTGCCGCGGCGTCGGAGATCGCACCGCGATTGACTCCGACCATGCCGGTGTCGAGTGCCGCCGATACCCGGAGGGTGCGGTCGAGGTTCTCGGTGAAGAAGTACGCCACCAACCCGTACTCGGTGTCGTTCGCCGCAGCGATCGCCTCGTCCTCGGTGTCGAATCCGACGATCGCCGCGACGGGGCCGAAGATCTCGGCCCGCAACAACTGCGCATCATCGGGGATCTGGTCCAGAACCGTAGGCGCATAGAAGAATCCAGATCCTCCGAGCGTCGTACCCCCGGTGCGCACTCGCGCTCCCTTCGCCACTGCATCATCGACGAGGGCAGCCACTGATCGGCGTTGCTTGTCGTTGACGAGCGGACCGATGTCGGTGCCGTCCTGCTCCCCCGGGCCGACCGTCAGAGCTTCGATCCGGGCGGTCAACTTCGTGGTGAACTCCTCACGCACCGAGTTCGCGACGTAGAGGCGGTTGGCCGCCGTGCATGCCTCGCCGCCGTTGCGCATCTTGGCCAGCATCGCTCCGTCGACTGCGGCGTCGATATCCGCGTCGTCGAACACGATGAACGGGGCATTGCCGCCCAACTCCATCGACGTCCGTAGCAGGCGGTCGGCGGCACCGCGTACCAACAACTTTCCCACCTCGGTCGATCCGGTGAACGTGACCTTCCTGAGCCGCGGGTCCTTCATCAGCGGCCCGGTGACGGCACCGGCATCGGAGGTCGGGAGGATCGAGAGCACGCCCCTCGGCAAACCCGCGTCGGCGAAGACCTGTCCGAGGAGCAGCATCGTGAGCGGGGTGTCCTCGGCCGGTTTCACGATCACCGTGCATCCCGCGGCCAGTGCCGGCCCGATTTTGCGCGTGCCCATCGCCAACGGAAAATTCCACGGGGTGATGGCCAGTACCGGGCCGACCGGCGACTTGGTCACCAGGATTGCACCGTTGCCTGCCGGTGCCGAGGTGAACCGGCCACCGATGCGCACGGCCTCCTCGCTGAACCAGCGCAAGAATTCACCGCCGTAGTTCACTTCACCGCGGCTCTCCGCCAACGACTTTCCCATTTCGAGCGTCATCAACAGGGAGAACTCGTCTGCGCGGGCGTGCAGGAGGTCGAAGGCTCGCCGCAGGATCTCCGCTCGCACACGTGGAGGCGTCGCCGCCCACTCGGACTGGGCCGCGGCCGCCTGATCGAGCGCGGTGATTCCGTCGGCGGCTGTCGCGTCGGCGACGGTGGTCAGTTCCTCACCGGTAGCGGGATCGAGCACGGCGAACCGGGCACCCGATGCAGACGGAGTCTGGACGCCGCCGAGCCACATGTCGGTGGGCACGGACGCGATCACATCACGAGCTGACATGTCAGAGACCCTGTCCCGCGCTGCGAAGCGCGTCTTCGAGGACGGTGAGCGCCTCATCGAGTAGTTCGTCGGAGATCACCAGAGGAGGAAGCAGTCGGATCACGTTGCCGTAGGTACCGCACGTGAGCACGATGACGCCCGCCGCGAGCGCCGCAGCCGCAACGGCTTTGGTCGCCTCGGGGTTCGGCTCGCGTCCACCCGGCAGCACGAGTTCGACGGCGAGCATGGCTCCGCGGCCGCGGACCTCACCGATGATGCCGACCTCGGCGGCCAATGCCTGCAGCCGACCGAGCACGATGCGCTCGATGTCGCGGGCGCGGGCATTGAGATCGAGTGTCTCCATCTGCTCGATGGACGCCAGTGCCGCAGCACAGGCAACGGGGTTGCCGCCGTACGTACCGCCGAGTCCACCCGGGTGCACGGCGTCGATCAGGTCGGCCCGGCCGGTGACTGCCGCCAACGGCATCCCACCCGCGATGCCCTTCGCCATCGTGATCAGGTCCGGCACGATGCCCTCGTGTTCGCTGGCAAACCAGGCCCCGGTCCTGGTGAACCCCGACTGCACCTCATCGGCGACGAACACGACATCGTTGTCTCGCGCCCATGCCACCAAGGCAGGCAGGAATCCGTCGGCAGGAACGACGAAGCCGCCTTCGCCTTGGATCGGCTCGATCACGATGGCGGCGAGATTGCCTGCGCCCACCTGCTTTTCGATCGCTGAAATCGCGCGGGCAGCAGCGTCGGCACCGGTGATCGGCGAGCCGTCGACGTTGGTGCCTTCGCGGAACGGGTAGGACATCGGGACCCGGTACACCTCCGGCGCGAAGGGGCCGAAGCCACTCTTGTACGGCATCGACTTCGAGGTCAGTGCCATCGTCAGATTGGTGCGTCCGTGATACGCGTGGTCGAACACCACGACGGCGGAGCGGCCGGTGGCGTGACGGGCGATCTTGACCGCGTTCTCGACCGCCTCGGCACCACTGTTGAACAGGACAGTGCGCTTGTCGTGGTCACCGGGTGTCAATTCGGCGAGCTTCTCGGCAACAGCGATGTAGCCCTCGTACGGGGCGATCATGAAGCAGGTATGGGTGAAGTGCGCGACCTGATCCTGCACTGCGGCAACGACGGCCGGGTTGGAGGCACCGACGGTCGTCACGGCGATTCCGGCACCGAGATCGATCAACGAGTTGCCGTCCACATCCACGACGACACCGCCGTCGGCGTCTGCTACGTAGACCGGCAGTGTGGACGCCACACCGGCGCCGACGACGGCCTTGCGTCGCGCCGCCAAGGCAGTCGACGCGGGTCCGGGGAAGGCGGTGACGATCCTGCGCTCCTGAGGAAGTCGGTACTCGATCGAGGCCATGTTCGCACCTTTCGTGTGGGCTGTTCGAGCAAGTATGCGACCGCACACACCCTGGTGGGACCTGCCATTTTGTACAGCACGACGCTAGGTCGGACACCATTTCGTCGATAGGGCACTACAGTGCCAGATGTGAGTGTGCAACTGTCCTGGCTGCTACGGCAGCGATCGCTTCGATTGAGTCATCGCGGCGGACCCGAGCGCAGCGCTGCTCCCATCACCTTTGCGCAGGCAACCGAGCTCACCGATCCCAGCCCCTGGCTGTCGGGCGGTGAACTGATTCTGACGACCGGACTCGGCTTCGACTCCGACGGTCCTGCCCTCGACACCTATGTCCGCACTCTCGCGGCCGCTGGTGTCGGCTGCCTCGGTTTCGGAATCGGTCTCTCGCACAGCACCATTCCCACGTACATCCTCGACGCGGCCGAGGACGTCGGGCTTCCCGTCGTGGAGGTTCCGTACGACATTCCGTTCGCTGCCGTCATTCGCGCGGTCATGAAACGCCTCTCCGAGCAGGAGTACGAGCGGGTTGTTCGCGCGGCGGCGGTACAGAACCGGATCACCAGGGCAGCATTGCACGGAGGGGTGGAGGCGATCGTCCGTGAACTCGCCGTCGCCACCTCGACGTCGGTGGCGCTGATCGGCACGCGCACCGAGTCGTTTCATCCGATGGATGCATCCGATCTCGTCGAGCAGGCGGCAGATATCGCCCGCAGCATCCGTCCGTCGTCGACACCGGCCACTGTGTCGGTCAGCGAACCCGGCCGAACCGTCAGTCTCCACTCGGTGCCGATCACCGGGAGCGGCCCGACTTTCCTCGCCATTCGCACCGCGGGCCCGATGACGGGCGTCGAGCAAATCCTGCTGGGGCATGCGGTGTCACTTGTCACGCTCGAGCTCGAGAAGCCGGCGCGCCTGCGTGCCGAGCAATCCCGGCTCAACACGCTCGCACTCGGGTTGCTGCTCGACGGTCATCTGCTTTCTTCGGTCGATTCGCCGCTACCGAGCTATCTCGCCGACGCGGCCGACGACGATTCGTCCATCCGGGTCGCCGTGGTCCGCGCACCGTCCGAGCGGATCATCGAGGCATTCGATGCGCAGTGTCGGCTGCGGTCGCGGCCCACCTTCGCCCGAGTCACCGACTCCGGCGGCACGCTCTTGTTGCGCGGCTCCGACGACGCCATGTTCGTGGCACAACTGATGGATTCGCTGCCGAGATCGGCCTGTGCCGGTCTCAGTTCGCGGCGACCTATCACCGAATCTCCTGTGGCCCTTCGGCAGGCCTCTCTCGCGTGCGCCGCCGCCGGGCCGAGCGATCGCATCGTAGAATTCTCCGGGTCCATGCTGTTGGCCTCGGAACCGGTACAGGAGTCGCTACGCGCCATGGCCGCCACGACCGTTGCGCTGTTGGCCGACTACGACCGCGATCACAACGCCGACCTGGTGGGGTCGCTTCGGGCTTTCCTCGAGGCCAACGGGCACTGGGAAACTGCGGCGACGAACCTGTCGGTTCATCGTCACACTTTGCGAAACCGGATCACGCGGTGCGAGGAGTTGCTCGCAGTGGATTTGACGTCTGCGCGGGTGCGGGCAGAGTTGTTGCTGTCATTGCTGGCGGTGGCGGCGGCGGCGTGAGTGGAGCCTGCGAAATGAACCATCGGGGCGTGAGTGGAGCCTGCGGAATGAACCAGGCGGGCGTGAGTGGAGCCTGCGAAATGAACCAGGCGGGCGTGCAGTGAGTTCTGAACCTCCCATCACCGTCGCGACTGCGAAGTCGGTTCGGCTCGGGGTGCTTCTGGCCGCCGTCGGCGGGTTCCTCGACGCCTACACCTACGTCACTCGCGGTGGCGTGTTCGCGGGCGCACAGACCGGCAATGTCGTATTGCTCGGCGTCGATATCGCAGGTGGGCGGTGGACCGAGGCGCTCGCGTTCGTGCCGCCGTTGACTGCGTTCGTGTTGGGCGTCGCTACAGCGGAGTTCATCGCGTTGCCCGAGGTGGCGAAGATCGTGCGGCGGCCGGTTCGCGCGGTTCTCGTGGTCGAGATACTCGTGGTTCTGGCGGTCGGTTTTCTTCCGGCAACCGTGCCCGATGCCCTCGTCTCGGTGATTCTCGCGCATGTGGCCGGCGTGCAGGTGACGACTTTTCGTGTGCTGGTGGATTCGCCGTTCAACACCACGATGACGACCGGGAATCTCCGCAGCATGTCTATGGCGGCGTTTCATCGAGTCGTGGACGGCGATCGTGAGGAGGGGACGCGGGCGGGAAGATTCGGTGTGGTGATCGCTGGTTTCCTCGGCGGGGCGCTACTGGGGGCGGTGGCAGTCGAGTTGTTCGGCCTTCGGGCGATCTGGGTGGTCGCCGTGATGCTGACCTTCGCTCTGGCACTGTTCGTGTTCGACGAGCGCCGTCCGCAGTCGCTGCCCCCGAAAAGCTAGTCGCCCAATCGAAGTGGGGCGATGGACTCGAATACGTCGCCCGGTCCGGGATTGTCTTCTGCCGATGTCCCTCCCAGATGGTGTACGACGCCCCATACCGCGTTCAGTGCGGTGTGGATGGCACCTTCGGCCCAGCCTGCGGTCCAGGAGATGTCGTCACCGGCCAGAAATATCCCCCGGTGCCGTGGGTCGAGTTCGTGTTGCACGAAGTGGGTGAACAGTCTTTCCTGGTATCGGTAGTGCCCTGGCAGGTTCGCTTTGAAGGCTCCCATGAAGTCGCGTTCGGTTTCCCAGGACAACGTGACCGGGGTCGAGATGATGTGGCTGCGGAAATCGACGCCGGGATAGATCTCCTCGAGCGAGCGCAGCATGATGTTCATGCGCTCGGTCGGGTCGAGGGCCAGCAGCTTGAGCGAATCGTCCGACCAGGTGTAGGACAGGCAGATCAGTCCGGGCTTGCCTTCGCCTTGGTCGAGTAGGTAGGTGCCTCGGCTCATGCGATCGGTCAGCGTCATGCTGACCAGGTCTCGCCCGGTGACCGGGTCCTTGTCCTTCCAGAACGGCCGATCGACGAGGGCGAACACTTTGGTCGACCCCATGTAGTGGGTGCGTTCGATGGCGGTCCAGTGATCGATGGGAAACAGGTCGTCGTCACATCTGATGTTGCTGAGCAGCATCCAACTCTGTGCGGTCACGACGGCAGCAGGGTAGGTCCGAATGTTGCCGCGGTCGTCGTGGATCGTGGTGCCGCCGTCGGTCCGCCTGATCTCGGTGACCCGGGACATGGTGGTGCCGCCGTTCAGTGAGGCCACCGACGTGCCGGCCGGCCAGTGCGCCATGTTCTCGGGCGAGCGAGTCCACAGTCGCATCGGCAGTTGCTGTGAGCCGCCGACGATTCCACGATGATGGTCGTCTGCCGCGGTGCTGACGACACGAAGGATCTCGAGAATGGAGTTGGGATAGTCGGTGTCCCATCCGCCCGTTCCGAAACCGACCTGACCGAACACCTCTCGCATCCGAAACGACGAGAAGTGCTCGGACGCAGCGAGGAACCCGTAGAAGGTCTGATCGTCGAACTTCACGATCAGCTCGTTCCAGATTCGCTTGATCTCGCCGACGTCCCTTCGGCGAATGGCGCGCTGAAGCGGAATCAGCTCGGCGTGTTCTTCGAGCGTCCTGTTCCACGCGTTCGCCACGTCTGCGAATATCGGCGGTAGATCGTCGAGCTTCTGCGCGTAGTGACTCTCGCCTTTGAGGTCGATGACCGTACTGGGGGTCACCTCGGCGAGCGGGTTGGGAAACGGCGTCGTGTCCAGCCCGACTGCATCGAGGTAGTGGAACAGTGCGGTCGACGACGGCGGAAATCGCATCGCACCCATCTCGGCGACCACGCCCGGATGCCCTTCGAACGGTACCGAGCGCATCCGTCCCCCGATCCGATCGGATTCGTACACAACGGGTTCGAGGCCGAGCCGGAGCAATTCGTGGGCGACGACCATGCCCGCGAGACCACCGCCGATCACGGCGACCCGAGTGCCGAGGGCGGCGTCGGGGACGCGTCCGAGACCGTCCGGGTGCGCGAGGTACTCGTCGTACGCGAACGGGAAGTCCGGTCCGAACATCGTCAAGGGCTGCTCGTCCTCGGATGCGATGGAGCTGTCCGGGGTGACGGGTGTGGTCATCGGTCGGTCTCCTGCTCGGCCCGCGAGGGTCCGGTCGGGTGGACAACGGTGCGGTAGAGATCCGGTCGGCGGTCGGCGAGATGGGTGTTGACCGCGCGTGATCGAGCGAGTTCGCTCGGATCGAGCTCCGCCGTGAGTAGTTCCTCGTGCGCGCCTGCTCGTGCTATGTCGTGTCCACTGGGCCCGACGGCACAGCTGCGCCCGCAATAGGTCAGGCTCGTCTCCGTTCCGCAGCGGTTGACGTAGGTGATGAACAGCTGACTTTCGTAGGCCCGCGTCGGGACGAGATGGGTGGCGATGATTTCGAATGGGGTCATCAGGCCGGTCGGGACGATCAACCATTGCGTTCCGGCGTCGGCGTGCGCCCGCACTGCTTCGGGGAATTCGACGTCGTAGCAGGTGAGTAGTCCGCAGCGCAGTCCGCCGAAATCGAACTGCACCAGTAAATCCGGGCCGGGAGCGAAGTGGGCGCGGTCGAGCTCACCGAACAGGTGCGTCTTCCGGTAGTGCGCCCGTGGTCGTCCGGATGCATCGACGACCTGCACGGCATTGAACACCGATTCTCCGCTGCGCTCGGGGTATCCGTATGCGATTGCCACGCTGCGGGTTCGCGCGATCTCGGCGACGCGCTGAAAGATCGGACCGTCGGCCGGCTCCGCTCGCTCGAGCACCAGTTCACCGATGTCGTAGCCGCTGACCGACATTTCGGGCGTGACGAGGATGGACGCGCCCGCTCGTGCCGCCTCTGCCGCGGCGGCGTCGATGGCGGCGAGGTTGACCTCGACTTCGCCGGAGTGTTCGGGCCCCTGATACAGGGACACGGTAACCGTCATCTCGACAACTCCTGTTTCCTGTTGTGCAACTCCTCGGGCAGGGCCGGTGCCAGTACCCACAACACCCGTGCACCGCCGACGCTGTCGCTGCGAAAACTGTGCGGCCGTCGCGGTGAGAACGTGAATGCATCGCCCGCCCCGAGCACGAGGTCGTCCCCGCCGAAGGTCCCGTCTGGCTCGGCTTCGAAGGTCACTCTGATTTCGCCGGACAGCACGTGCACGAACGTGACGTCCAACGGCAGGGTGTACGACTCCGCGCCACTGCCGCCACCTTCCTCGATATCTCCCAGCAACACCTGGACCCGACGCTCGCCCACCGGTGTCAGCAGATACTCCGTCATCGCCTCACCGCCGAACACGATGCGCGGCAACGACTGTGCGCGCACCACTTCGCCCGCCGGGGCATCGTCGAACAGGGAACCCACCGGGACGTCGAGCGCAGCACACACCCGCACCAACGACGCGACCGAGGCGTTCACCTGATCGCGCTCGAGCTTGGACAGGTACCCCTTGGTCACCCCACAGGTGTCGGCGAGCGCGTCGAGTGTCAGTCGCTTCTTCTGCCGCGCCTCCTTGAGCCGCGCACCGATCCGCGGCGCGTCGTTCTCGACCGACGTAGCAACAGACACCGTTCTCGCCTCTCAGGAAACTCGTGTTGACAAGATCGTGCATCAGAGTAACGCTTGCCGAGTGAACTGGTCGACTCGACGGTCACCGGACTCCGCTCTCTCGAAAAGGATTTGTCGATGAACCCGAGCAATCCCGAGCACACCCCGATCGGTCCGGTCGATACCACCAAGGTTCCTCGTTACGCCGAGCCCACCACGTTCGCTCGCCTTCCGCGGCTCGACGAGGTCGCCCGCGCCGACGTCACCATCCTCGGCGTCCCGTTCGATTCCGGGGTGAGCTACCGGCCCGGCGCGCGTTTCGGCCCCGGGCACATCCGGGCAGCGTCGAAACTGTTGCGGCCCTACAATCCTGCGCTACAGGTCTCACCCTTCGCCCGCCAACAGGTGGCTGATTTCGGAGACATCGGGGTCAACCCGTTCGACATCACCGAGGCACTGACCACCGTGCACGACGCGGTGACCGACCTGCGTGCAGACGGTTCCTCGGTCCTGACGCTCGGCGGCGACCACACCATCGCTCTGCCGATTCTGCGTTCGCTCGCGCGCGACCACGGACCGGTGGCCGTGTTGCACTTCGACGCTCACCTCGACACGTGGGACACCTATTTCGGTGCGCCGTACACGCACGGCACACCGTTCCGCCGCGCCAGCGAGGAAGGCCTCATCGATCTGGAGCGCTCACAGCACATCGGCATTCGCGGACCCCTCTACAGCGAGCAGGACCTCGAGGACGATCGCGTGCTCGGCTTCCAGGTGATCCGATCCGACGACTACGAGGTCGACGGCGTGGCCAGCATCGTCGAACGGATGCGTCGACGTCTCGACGGCGGTCCGGTCTACGTCTCGGTCGACATCGACGTCCTCGACCCCGCGCATGCACCGGGCACCGGCACTCCGGAGGCAGGCGGGATGACCTCCCGCGAACTGTTGAACACGCTGCGAGGACTCGTCGGCCTGAACGTGGTCGGTGCCGACATCGTGGAAGTGGCACCCGCATACGACCATGCCGAGATAACGGGGATCGCGGCGGCTCACGTCGCCTACGAGCTCCTTTCGGTACTGGCCCTCAACCGCTGACGACGGTCCCTGCGGTCACCGCCGCGGCAACACCAGGATCGGCACCGGTGAATGACGGATAATCTTGGTCGCTCGTGATCCGAGAAACACGCGGGCGATGGGGCCGAGCGGGCCGGACGAACCGATGGCCAACACTTCACCGTCCTGCCACTGCGCCTCGTCGAGGGCCTCGCGCCAACTGCGCCCCGAGGCCAGTTCCGTCGTCACTCGGTCGGCCGAGAGCCCCACTCCCACTGCATCTTCCACCGCAGCTGTGAGCGCTTCGGTCAGCCCTCGCGAGAGCTCCGCGGCAACATCGTCCTCGGCTCGCAGTCCCACTTCGGGTGGGTACATCGTCGCCCCGCGCACGACGAACGACGCCAATCGCAGTGGAATTCCGGCATCCCTTGCCAACTCCGCTGTCGGCCCCACGACGCGCGAGGCCTCGCTGTCACCGGAGAACGCGCAGGTGATCCTGGTCAGAGTCGCGCGGTTGCGCACCCGGTAGCCACGCGGAGCGAGGGCGACGGTCACCGGCGAGGAGTGCAGGAGTTTGTCCGCGGTCGAACCCACGACAACCTGCCCCAGCGCCCCGTCCCCCGATGACCCGAGCACCAGCACCGAAGCAGGCACGCTCTCTGCGGCTTCGGTCAGTGCCGTCGACACCGAGCGGTGCGCGAGGCGATGGAACGACGCGGCGATATCGGGTGCGCGATCGGCGAGGAATCGACGTGCCTTCGCCTCCGACTCGGCGGCCGTCGCCGCAGCCCAGTCCGAGAACTCGGCGTCGACACGGGCCATCGACGGCGTCGACCACGGTTTGGGCACCACGGTCGCGACATCGATGGTCGTTCCCGAGGATCGCGCCAACTGAGCGCCGAGATCGAGTGCGCCGACGCTTCCTTTGCCCGGCGCGAAGGCGATCAAGATGCTCATCGCGCCTGCTTTCCAGCCGATCGGAGCGCCGAGTGATGCCTACCCCACAGGAGATAGAACGCGAGAACCACGGCAAGCCACAGCACGAACCAGAACCAGGTCGTCCATCGCAGACCGGACAGGATGTACACACAGGCGGCGACCGAGAGCACCGGGGTCACCGGATACCCGGGCACCTTGAAGGGACGCTCGAGGTTCGGCATGGTGCGACGAAGGACGATCACTCCGATCGCCACGACGATGAATGCGACGAGGGTGCCGATCGACACGAGGTCGGCGAGTTTGTCGAGAGGGATGAACGCAGCGAGAATCGAGATGATCACGGCAACGACGATCGTGTTGTTCACCGGCGTGTGAGTGCGGGGGCTGACTGTGGCGAAGGCTTTGGGCAACATGCCATCTCGGCCCATGGCGAAGAGAATGCGAGTCTGCCCGTACATCGTCACCAGGGTCACCGAGAAGATCGAGATCACCGCTCCCGCGGCCAGGATCGTCGCCGGCCAAGCCCGCCCGGTGACATTGCGAAGGATCTCGGCCAACCCGGCTTCCTCCTGGCCCGCAAAGGCGGTCCACGGCTGAGTGCCGAGGGCGGCCACAGCAACGACGAGGTAGAAGACGATGACGACGACGAGGGCCGCAATGATGGCTCGCGGCATCGTCTTCTGCGGATTCTTCACCTCGTCGCCCGCTGTCGACACCGCGTCGAGACCGATGAACGAGAAGAAGATGGTGCCCGCGGCGGCGGTGACACCTGCCGCCCCCAGCGGCATGAAGTCGGAAAAGTTGCCCGAATCGAAGGCGCTGAATCCGACGACCGCGAACAGCGCGAGTACGCCCAGCTTGATGACGACCATGACCGCATTGACGGCCGCGGACTCACTGGCACCGCGTATGAGCAGCACGGCGCACAACACGATCAGCACCACGGCCGGCAGGTTCATCACGCCCGGATCGGTGTCTCCCGGCGCGGCGGACAGTGCGTGCGGGATGGAGAAGCCGAAGAGGTTGTCGAGAAGCTCGTTGAGATACCCACTCCACCCCACGGCGACGGCGGCGCTCGATACCCCGTACTCGAGCAACAGGCAGGCTGCGACCCCCATTGCGACGACCTCGCCCATCGTCACATAGGCGTAGGAATAGGTCGAGCCCGACACCGGCACCGCCGAGGCCATTTCGGCGTAGCAGATGGCGGCGAGACCGGCAGCGATGCCCGCCGCCAGGAACGAGAGGACCACCGCGGGACCGGCTTCGGGAACAGCGAGCGAGAGCACGAAGAAGATGCCGGTGCCGATGGTGGCGCCCACTCCGAACATCGTCAGCTGGAAGGTACCGATGGTCCGCTCGAGTCCACCACTGGTGTGCTGGTCGGGATCGGCGATCGGCTTCTTGCGCAGCAGCTGCGATCTCAGGCCTGGTGCGGGTCTGTTCGACGAGGTCATGCAGGCGACTCCCAACGTGGAGACGAACGTGCGGATCGGCTGATTGTGCTCCCAGATAGTGCCTCTCGCATACCGAACACGCCGCCCGGTGTGATCGTGCGTGTCCCGGACAGGGTCGGGAGCGGTGCACTGTCGTCTGCCCACACTGTCGTCCGCTCACGCTGTTGCCTACCATTGACCTTCAGTCGGATTGGAGATGCGAGAACACATGGCCACACAGCGGGACGAGGGACCGCTCGGCACGGTCGCTGCGCTGGCCGCATCGGACGCAGGCGGACTCGACGTCGCACTTCTCGGCAACTTTCTGGACGTTCTCGCCGAAGCAGTCGATGCTGGTGTTCCGTTGAGCCGCAAGCAACTACGCGAATTTCGCGGGCAGGGCGATACTGCTGCTCGGGCAGGCGTCGCGTTGCGCGCGTTGCTCGACCTGTATCTGAGCTCGGCATGGCGGCTGTGGCGGGAATTGCCCGCGGTGCAGGCCGCTGCCGAGGATCCTGCCGGCGTCGTCACCGCGGGTGAGGTGATGCTGCGTGCGGTCGACGATGCGGTTGCCGAACTCGCCGAGGGCTTTCAGCTCGCCCGCCGAACTCTCGTGCGGGCCGAGGTGCTCGCCCGCCGCGAGTTCGTCGACGATCTGCTCTCCGGCACCGCCGACATCGCCGGGGTACTCGAGCGCGCTCGGACCTTCGGGTTGGACCTGTCGAGTCCGCACGCGGTAGCGGTGGTGACCTCGACCACGCCCTTCACCGATGCCAGCTCCGCCATCGGCGTCGTCGAGCGCAGCGTGCAAGGCAGCAAGGGCGACGCCGAATTGCTCGTCACGACCAAGCGGGACCAGTTGATCCTGGTGTTCCCCGCACCCGATCGCGAGGCCGTCGAGCATGTGCTCACTCGGGCCGGACGTGCACTGGGAACGCTTCCTCGCACACCAGGCGAATCGGTGGATCTACGGCGCAAGGGTGAATACGGCAGGGCTCAGCTCGGCCTCGGTCGCGCTCGAAGCGGGGCGGTGGGCGTGGCTACGTCCTATCGAGAAGCGCTCGACGCGCTCGACCTGGCCTCCTCGCTCGGACTCGACACACCGGTGGTCGACGCCCGCGATCTGCTCGTCTATCGAGTGCTGATCAGTGATCGCGCCGCCATCGCCGATCTGGTCGACACGCTGCTGACTCCGTTGCTCGCTGCCCGCGGTGGTCCCGGTCCATTGTTGGAGACACTGCAGGTGTACTTCGACACGGGCGCGAATTCCGCGTCCACCGCGCGTCGCATGCATCTGTCGGTGCGCGCAGTGACGTACAGACTGTCGCGAATCGAAGAGCTGACCGGTCAGGATGTCGGCAATCCCGTCGAGGCCTTCGCGCTGCACACGGCCGTGATCGGAGCGTTGCTGATCGGCTGGCCGAGCAACCGCCGGGGTACGTAACCCCTTCCGCGCACCGAACTTGCCGCAAACCGGCAATGGAATGCGACATAACATGTCCGTATAACGACCCTGCCTGCAGGAAACTCGACAGTCACACTGGAGTAGTCGCAGGAGTCAAGCCTGCACGACGAACGACAATGTAAGGAGCGTGTGCCAGATGGCAGCGACACAGAAGCTCGGCAGCACAGTCACCAGTGAGGGCGTCAGCCGATGAGCGTCCCGTTGTGGGCATGGGCGGCATTCGGTGCCGTCGTCCTGATCCTGCTGGCAATCGACCTGCTTGCGCACCGCGGTGCACACATCATCGGCTTCAAAGAGGCCGCCTGGTGGAGCGCTCTGTGGGTCGGTGTGGCCATCGTCTTCGGCATCGTCGTGTTCTTCACGTTGGGCACCACTGCCGGCGTCGAATACACCACGGCATGGTTGTTGGAGAAGAGCCTGTCCGTGGACAATCTCTTCGTCTTCGCACTGATCTTCGGATACTTCAAGGTTCCCCGTGAGTACCAGCACCGGGTGTTGTTCTTCGGTGTCATCGGTGCCCTCGTGTTCCGGGCGATCTTCCTGGCCGCAGGTGTGGCCATCGTCAGCAAGTTCGCCGCAGTTCTGTTCGTCTTCGCAGCCATCCTGCTCTACAGCGCCTGGAAGCTGCTGAAGGACGAGGAAGAGTCGTACGATCCGAGCACATCGGTCGCGGTTCGACTGCTTCGCAAGATCGTGCCCGTCCGTGACGAGTACGCCGGAACCAAGTTCTTCGTCAAGGAGGCGGGCAAGCGCGTGGCAACGCCACTGCTCGCCGTGGTCGTGGCCATCGAAGCCGCGGACCTGGTCTTCGCAGTCGACAGCGTCCCTGCGGTTCTGGCGGTGACCGACGATGCGTTCATCGTCTACTCGTCCAACGCCTTCGCCATCCTCGGCCTGCGCGCCCTGTACTTCCTGCTCGCAGGACTGCTCGAGAAGTTCCACTACCTGTCCAAGGGACTCGCGATCATCCTCGCGTTCATCGGTGTGAAGCTCATCCTGCAGGCCGGACACAAGGTGATCAGCACCTCGATCCCCGAAATTCCGTCCTTGGTCAGCCTGGTGGTCATCATCACCGTCCTGGCCGGTTCGATAATCCTCAGCCTGAAGAATCCGCCACCCGAGAACGAGGACGCCGACCCGATCGAGGAAGTCGCAGCCGACAGCCCGATCGTCGACCCGACGGAGGGAACGTCCTCGGCAGGTACCACGTCGACGACCTCGGGTACCGATCACTCGAGGCTCGACAAGTCCTGATCCGACACCACTCGTGCCCCGCCGATTCGATTCGGCGGGGCATGTTTGTGTTCTGCGGCCTCGGGGCAATCGGTGACCATGGCTGAAAAGAACTCGTACACCGTTCCCGGACTCACCTCGGACAAGGGCGCACGCGTCGCCGAAATCCTGCAGGACCGTCTGAACGCATACAACGACCTGCATTTGACGCTCAAGCACATTCACTGGAACGTCGTCGGACCCAACTTCATCGCCGTTCACGAGATGCTCGACCCGCAGGTCGAAGCAGTTCGCGGGTTCGCCGACGACGTGGCCGAGCGCATTGCAACGCTCGGTTCCTCGGCCAAGGGGACGCCTGGCACCATCGTTTCCGAACGCTCGTGGGACGACTACTCGATCGGCCGAGCTACCGCCATCGAGCACCTCGGCGCTCTCGATCTGGTCTACACCGGCGTCATCGAGACCACCCGGAAGAACATCGCGGAGGTCGGCGAGATCGACCCCATCACCGAGGACATGCTCATCGGCCAGAGCGCTCAGCTCGAGCTCTTCCACTGGTTCGTCCGTGCGCACCTGGAGAACTCCGGTGGTCAGCTGTCCACCGCCAATGCCTCCAGCGAAGTGAACGCGGCAACGCAAGCCGGCTAGAACGTCACACCGCTGAGCGACCTCGCCCTCACAGGCGAGGTCGCTGCTGTTTCGAAGCCCTACCCGAGTTCGAAGCCCCCTCGGTGTCAGTCAGTCAGTCTGTCAGTCAGTCTGACGGCCGGGCCTCGTGACCGGCGCGGCCGTGCGATCGACGCCGCTCCTTCATCTCGGCCTCGAATACATGCCGACGTCCGTCCATCAACTCGTCCCGAACTGCTCGTTCGTGCTCGCGCAGCGGACCCCAGTACCCGTCGTCGAATTCCTCGACGAGCTGGAACGTCCAGCGTCCCTGCGCAATGTTCCTACCGATCATGTCCTCGTCGATCCGCTGCGCAATGGCGTCGTGACCGGCCTCGGACAAGGCCCCGACGGCCTCGCCGAGCAGCAGGTCCGAGTGACCCATCAATTGATGGAACGAATAGAGGTGGCCACGGGCGCGCTCGACGCATTCGAGCGCCTCGGACACCTTCCCGGCGGCGGCCACGGTGGCATCGTTCACGCCACTGGGACGTCGATGTTCGGGCGCGGGCATGTGCTGTGCATCGGTCTGCGAATCCATGGCGGCGGGTTACCCGTATCACACCTGAACAACCCGCATTTCGATGATTGACGCCTTCGCAGACGGGTATAGCTGCTCGTGGACACAGAGAACAATCGACTTCGAGGAGTTCGCATGGCTGATTTCATCGACAAGGCAAAGCACAAGGCAGAAGAGCTTGTGGGTGACGCCAAGGAAAAGGTCGGCCACAAGACCGACAACGACGATCTTGCTGCCGAAGGCGCAAAGGATCAGGCATCGGGCAAGACCAAGCAGGTCGGCGACGACATCTCTGATACCGCCAGCGACATCAAGGACAAGTTCACCAACTGATCTGTCCGGTCGATCTGTCCAGACCCCGCGCCCAGGCTCAGCAGCCGTACAAGGGTGCGGGGTCGGTTCGTGTCAGGCCATCGGCGCAACGCCAGACCGGTCAGACAGGTGCAACCGGAAGCGGCATCGGACGGCCGAACAGCCAGCCCTGGCCCATGGTTGCGCCGAGTGCCACCGCGCGGCGCAGATGCCGACGGGTCTCGATCCCCTCGGCCAGCAGGACTGCGTCGCTCGTCTGCAGATAGGAACGCACCTGACGCATCGCAGCGCGCGTCCGGTACGGCGACCGAACGATCGACGAATCGAGTTTGACGATGTCCGGTGCCACCGCGTCCAGCAGCCGCAATGTTGCCGGGGTAGCGCCCACATCGTCCATGGCGACCGCCATTCCGCGATCGCGCGCTCCTCGAACCAGCGCCATCAACAGCGGGACGTTCCGGTCGAGATCACGCTCGGTGATCTCGAGAACGACATCCAGATCGTCTCCGATGGCATCGAGGTGGGCCCCGACGTCGCGTTCGTCGACGAAACAGCCCGGTTCGATGTTGAGAAAGAACCGGACCCGACGCGCGTACGCGCGCTCGCGCGCTGCCCGCAACGCAGCGGCTCGGCATGCCACATCCACGCGTCCGACCATGCCTCGCTCACGGGCGAGGGCGAATACGTCCTCGGGGAGCGCAAGGCTCGGCGACGGCCATCTGGCCAGCGCCTCGTACCCGACGACATTCCCGGTCGACAGCTCGACGACCGGCTGGAACATCGCAGCAACGGACTCGACCGAATCGAGCGCCGCCGACGCTGCCAGCACCGCACCGTCCGGAACGGTCACAGCCGTCGCTCGTCGACCGGGGCTCGACGTGCTTCGAGACGGTCGGCGATCAGGGCAGCATGCAATCGGCGAAGTCCGGACGGCTTCATCGGATCGAGTCCGGTGAGCTGTTCCACCCGCTTGAGTCGGTAGTCGACAGTATTGGGATGCACGGTCAGCCAGGTCGCCGTCTTCTTCCGATTGGAGTCCGAATCGACGAACGCGTGCAATGTCGGCAGCAGGTCGACCGAGTCACGCAACGGATCGATCAACGTCACGAGGTGCTTGCGCCCCAAGCCTGGCCTGCTCACTTGGTACTCGAACACCAGGTCCGCCATCCGATAGGTTCCCGGTGCGTACCGCAGCCGTCGAACGAGACTGAGCAGTTCGTACAAGTGCGGAGCGGTAACGGCTATGTCGTCGACCGCGGCCGAACCCGTGGTCGCCGTGACCGCAACCTGTGACGCCTCGGCCAGCCGCTCCACCAACTCTTCGACGTCCACTCCTGAGACAGCGGGCATCAGTACGGTTCCACCGTTGGTGCTGATCGAGGCGATCGGGGCCGAGACCCCGTCGTACGTCGCCAGCGCCGCATGAATCCGGCGCAACTTTCTCGCCGCCATCATCGCACCGTCGCCGCGCCTGCCGCCTTCGTCGGCATGCGGCGGGAAGTGCAGTGCGACCACGTGATAGTCCTCGGCGAGCAACGTTCCCATTCGATCGGCGATCTTGCGAGCCGTGCCGTCTCCGGTGAGCAGCGCATCGAGCAGTTCGGCGTCGTGACGGGGGCCGTTCTGCGTCAGTGTGCGAAATTCTGCCAGGTAGGCGTCGGATACGGATTCGGTGACGACGTCGAGGAGCTCCATGATCAACACGGTTCCATCGACCACCGGCGCGCTCGAATTCTCCTCCACGACGTGCGCCCCGTTGCGCAGTCCCGATGTGCAGCCCTCGTTGATCGCATGCTGGATGCGTCCGAGCGGCACTCCGTCGCGGGCCCAGCGGGTGGCCGCGTCGCGAAAGATGTCCATCGCACCCGGGATGGGTAGCCGACCGGATTCGAGGACGCCTACCGCAAGTTCACAGCAGGTCGTCGTCATGTCGTCGAGTTCTCCGCGGGCGCAATCGCGTGGCGGAGGAGTGTCCTCGGGTTCCCCGATGTACTGATCCAACATCCGCGCTGCCGTCTCGCGCGGCGTGCGCAGTCGGTCCGACGCACGACGCCCCCCGGCGTAACCCTCGTGCGAAACGTGCACACTCTCCGTCGCGGTCACCCGACCCACCCCTCGAACTCGAAACCTGCACCAGGTCTGTGTCAACTCCGGTCCGATGCCCGCTGTGCTCAGCATCGGACCATGTCCGTCGCTCGACTGCCTCCCGTGTCGGTCGACCGAACGGGTGAGCAGACCCACCGATCGTAGAACTCAAATCAAACCTGCGGATTGTTTTGCGCAATATATCCGGCAGTACATCCGCAATTTCACGTGGGGCACGCCACTTTGTGACCTTGCCTCACGATTGGCACTCCCGGTGCAGGCAAATTCCAAACGCCGGACAGAGGGCCCCAAACGACGCAAAAGCGCGCCTACCGTACCGACTTGTCCAAGCAACCTCGTCGAAAGTCAGGCTCAATGACCACTACTCGGTCCACCTTCAGCGCAACGAGAAAGGCAACCACGGTGCGCGCTGCGATGATCGCGGCAATGGCGTGCTCACTTGCTCTCGGTACCGGGGTTGCGGCCCATGCCCAGCCCGTCACCGAACCCAGTCCGCCCGCCACCATCCAGGGTGACGAGGTCATTCCGCCCGAGCCGACCGAGGCGTCGCCCAAGGCCACTGACCAAGGTATCGAGCCTCCGAGCATCGATTCCGCCGCTCCTGCGACCAGCACCTACGATCCGAAGGCCGAGACGAAGGGTTACGGACCGGTCTTCACCAATTTCATCGCCGGCTTCCTTTACAGCATCGTGAACCCGGATGTCGCGCCGCAGGGTGCCAACGACTGGAATTGCAAGCCGTCAGCAGCTCACCCGCGTCCCGTCGTTCTGCTGCACGGCACCTGGGAGAACGCATTCAACAACTTCTCGCGCATGTCGCCCGCCCTGAAGAAGGAGGGCTACTGCATCTTCGCGCTGAACTACGGTGACACGGACTCCAGCGCCATCGGTCACCTCAAATCGCTTCGCGGCACCGACTCCGTCGCCTCGAGCGCCAAGGAAATTGCGACCTACATCGACGCTGTGCGCGCCGCCACCGGGTCCGCTCAGGTCGACATCGTCGGTCACTCGCAGGGTGGACTCGTCACCCGTCAGTACCTTCGCTTCGAGGGCGGTGCCAACCCGGCCGACCCGTCGCAGAACAAGGTCAACACCGTTGTGAGCGTCGCCGGGTCCAACCACGGCACCACCCTCGTCGGCATCGGCACCCTGGGTCGTACCATCAACAACCTCGGCCTGAACGTGCTCGGCGTCGTCGGTGCCATCGCAGGCCCTGCCGCCTCGGACCAGGTCATCGACTCGCCACTGGTCAAGGCATTGGCCGTCGGCGGTGACACCGACCCCGGTATCAACTACACCGTGATCGGCACCAAGTACGACGAGGTCGTCACCCCGTACAAGACGACGTTCCTCACCGCGGGCCCCGGTGCCACGGTCAAGAACGTCACCCTGCAGGACGGTTGCGGAATCGACCTGTCGGACCACCTGTCGATCTCCGTCTCGCCTCGCGCGATCGGAATCGTGAAGAACGCACTCGATCCGAAGGGCTTCCCCTCGCGGAAGATCCCGTGCACGTTCAACTCCCCCATCACCGGCGGATAATCCGACCCGCCCACTAGCGGCGGATCGTCATCGGTAAGGCTCTACCCCAGTGAGGGCGATCGGCACAACTGCCGGTCGCCCTCACTGCTGTCCGGGGCTCAGGTGCCGGTGCGGCGAATCCCCGCACCGTCGAACTCGACGAGGCCGCGGGCCGCAAAGGCATCGAGCCATCCGATCATCGGCCACCGCCCCCATCGGTGGAAGAACGTGCGCGCGTTGAGCACGATGTCGTCGATATGCTCCACCGGCGGATCCGACACCGGATGGAACTGGTGATAGGCGTGCGCCCCGCCCACCC
>NZ_JABFAU010000016.1:0-35702 GCF_017168335.1 Rhodococcus sp. KRD162
TCATCGAATTCGACGACGACCGTCGAGCAATCTCGTTGGAAGAAAAGCCGACTGTCCCGAAATCGAACTACGCCGTCCCCGGCCTGTACTTCTACGACAACGACGTCATCGCCATCGCCCGCGACCTCGAGCCGTCCGCCCGTGGTGAGTACGAGATCACCGACGTCAACCGCCACTACTTGGAGGCCGGACGCCTGCACGTCGAAGTACTGCCCCGTGGCACCGCCTGGCTCGACACCGGCACCTTCGACTCCCTGCTCGACGCCTCCAACTACGTGCGCACCATCGAACAACGCCAAGGCCTGAAAATCGGATCACCCGAAGAAGTCGCGTGGCGACGCGGGTTCATCTCCGACGACGAACTGCGCGTGCGCGCGGAAACGCTCGTCAAATCCGGGTACGGCCGCTACCTGCTGGACCTGATCGCCCGAGGGAACCGATGACCTTCCGAGAACTGAACATCGCCGGTGCCTACGAATACACCCCACGCCAGTTCGGCGACGACCGCGGAGTGTTCTTCGAATGGTTCAAAGCCTCCGCGTTCGAAGAGCAGACCGGCCGAGCACTCGAGTTGAAGCAGGCCAACTGCTCGGTCTCCGCCGCCGGAGTGCTACGCGGCATCCACTTCACCACCAACCCGCCCGGACAAGCGAAATACGTCACCTGCGCCCGCGGAGCCTTCCTCGACGTCATCGTCGACCTACGCCTGAGCTCACCCACCTTCGGGCAATGGGACTCCGTGCTGATCGACGACATCGACCGCAAAGCGGTGTTCCTCTCCGAAGGACTCGGCCACGCCATCCTCTCGCTCGAAGACAACTCCACCGTCATGTACCTGTGCAGCCTCGAATACACCCCGGCCCTCGACCGCGACATCAACCCACTCGACCCCGCCCTGGCCATCGACTGGCCCACCACCGCACGCGACGGCAGCCCCCTGACCTACGAACTGTCCGACAAGGACAAAGCCGCCCCCACCCTCGCGGACGCTTTCAAAGCTGGGAACTTACCGGCATAGCGAGTTCGCTCGGTGCGTAAACCGGGCGGTCCAAGGGACGAGAAAGGCCAAAACAATTTCCTGCCCTGATAGCCTGATGTTTACGGTGTTTGTTTCCTGCTAGGTCCGAATTATTCGGTTGCTCATGGTAATTCGACTCGGGCGTTTGTTCTGCACCTTCATCTTCTCGCTTGTACGCTAAAGCCCAATCAGGCGCGGCATGTCCGAATGGAGCGGGTATGAAGAAAGCGTTCATAACGGGGATCACCGGTCAAGATGGCTCTTACTTGGCGGAGCTTCTCTTGTCCAAGGGGTACGAAGTGCACGGCCTGATCCGCCGTGCCTCGACATTCAATACGTCGCGCATCGACCACCTGTACGTGGATCCGCACATGGCTGCGGCAAAGCTGTTTCTGCATTACGGCGATCTCAGCGACGGAACACGAATGTTGATGCTCATGGCCGACATTCGCCCCGACGAGGTCTACAACCTCGCTGCTCAGTCTCATGTTCGCGTCAGCTTCGATGAGCCGGAACACACTGGAGACACCACAGGGATGGGATCCATCCGTCTGCTGGAGGCGGTACGGCTGGCGGGGGTGAAGTGCCGCTTCTATCAGGCCTCGAGTTCCGAGATGTTCGGTGCAAGCCCCCCACCGCAGAACGAAGACACCCTGTTCTATCCGCGCTCGCCGTACGGGGCGGCAAAAGTGTACTCATACTGGATCACTCGAAACTATCGCGAAGCGTACGGACTCTTCGCTGTCAACGGGATCTTGTTCAATCACGAATCACCAAGGCGCGGTGAAACATTCGTTACCCGTAAGATCAGTCGAGCGGTTGCCAGGATCAAAGCGGGTGTTGAGAGCCGGCTCTACATGGGCAACTTGGACGCGATTCGTGACTGGGGGTACGCACCGGAGTACGTGGAAGGGATGTGGCGGATGCTCCAAGCCGACCGGCCTCAGGATTATGTGCTCGCCACAGGCGGCAGCTACACGGTGAAGGACTTTCTCACCGTCGCATTCGAGCACGCGGACCTCGATTGGCAGCAGTACGTCGAATTCGACGACCGCTACCTCCGTCCCTCCGAAGTCGACGCGCTCGTCGGTGATGCAAGTAGAGCAGAGAGCGAACTGGGCTGGAAGGCATCGGTCCACACTCCAGAACTTGCGCGCATCATGGTGGACGCTGATATGGAAGCCCTCGCCCATGAAGGTCAACCCTGGATCGACGCTCCGGTGTCGAAGGACTGGGCATGAGCACACTCGAGTCCACCCAGCGTGCCACGCCGATAGACCGTGACGCGACCTTCTACGTCGCCGGTCACAAAGGACTTGTTGGGTCCGCTGTATGGCGGCACCTCGAAGGCCAAGGTTTCACCGATCTGATAGGCGAACCGTCGACCGATCTCGACCTGCGCGATCGCTCCGCTGTCTTCGACTACATCGAGCAGAACAGACCGAGCAATCTTGTCCTGGCCGCCGCGAAAGTGGGCGGAATCCTGGCAAACAGCACGTACCCTGTCGATTTCATTTCTTCCAATTTGCAGGTTCAGGTGAACGTACTCGATGCTGCGCTCAAGTTCGGCGTCGAACGCGTCCTGTTCCTGGGTTCGTCCTGCATCTACCCGAAACACGCTACGCAGCCGATCACGGAGGACTCCCTCCTCACAGGGCCGCTCGAGCCGACCAACGATGCCTACGCGATCGCGAAGATCGCCGGAATCCTGCAGATCCAATCCGTCCGCAAGCAATACGGTTTACCGTGGATCTCCGCGATGCCGACCAACCTGTACGGTCCCGGTGACAACTTCTCACCCCGAAGTTCGCACGTCCTCCCTGCCCTCATTCGTCGATACGACGAAGCTGCACGGGACGGATCCGAGAGCGTCACCAACTGGGGGAGCGGAACTCCCAAGCGCGAATTTCTTCACGTGGACGATATGGCGGCTGCCTGCCTCCACCTCATGGACCACTACGACGGGGCCACACAGGTCAACGTCGGAACAGGCGAAGACCAAACGATCAAAGAAGTCGCCCAGATCGTCGCTGACGAAGTGGGATATCGGGGTCGTATCGAATGGGACACCAGCAAGCCCGACGGCACCCCTCGGAAGCTCTTGGACGTCTCGACGCTCAAGAACTCGGGATGGAAACCGGCGATCTCACTGCGCGAGGGAATCTCGTCGACTGTGCGGTGGTACCGAGAGAACATCGACCAGATCCGTCGATAGAAAGCAACGGCTCGGTCGACTGATCACGTCTCGGTTCACACCCCATTCGCGTCGAGTAGTTCCCCGAAGGCCTGCGCTACCTTCGCTCCGTATTCGATGGTCATGTGCGCGGAATCGGACTTCATGGGGGTGGTTCCGACGAAGCTGGGGCAGAAGTTGTCCGGCGTACAGAACAGGCTGCGGGTGTCGACGTAGGTCCCACCAACTCGGTACGCCAGGTTTCGATCAGCACGCGATCGCGCCTTCCAAGTATCGGTCACCCTGCTGAGGCAGTCGGCGGGCGTGCTCGTGCGGGTGTAACAGTCCGCAGGCTTCTTGTCGTTCGGGGGTGCAGCGAGGATCAGAATCTTCCCTACGTTTGGCGCGAATTGATCCGTCAGTCGCTTCACGCCAGGGATCCACAGTTCGGCCGCGATATCGGTGTGCAAGTTGGTGATGACAACCACGTCTGGCTTCACCTCGTTCACGGCTGCGATCGCTGCCGCCTTACGCTCCGGGCACGCTGCGGATGTGTCGGCATCCGGCGTCCTCACGTCCATGTCGACGAATGTGCAACCGAACATGGCCTCCGAGCGGGCCTTCCACTCACCGCCGCTGGCTTCGGCGAAAGTCTTGATCGGTTGCACGAAGCTCATCGCCATCGAATCGCCGAGAACCATGATCGTCTTCGGTGCGTCGGGAGCACCCCACGTGCATTGCGCTGCGTCGGGACGGTCGACCAGTCCGCATTCGGCGATCCCGCCCGGGGCTTGGGCCCCGGTGATGGCGTCGTCCATCGTGGGACTCAACGTCGGCCACTCGGTTGCATTCACTGCCACGTCGATCTCGGCAGCCAAAGCAGATTGCGCAGGGCCCAGAGATGCCGCGACCTCGTCCGCCTCAACCGCCGTGTCGGTGGCACTCCGGGCAGGCGGGGAGGCAGGTGGGTCGAGAGGTTCCAGTGAGAAGGCAGCTACTGCCACGGTGACCAGTGTCAAGGCACCGAGCCCGGCGTAGCGAACAGCGGGCGAGTAGTCCTTGCTCCCGAGTCGGTTCTTCCGCCTTCTTCGCGCGTCCGCCCGCACGGCCTTCGGCTCGAGGAAGTTCGATCGACGAATCGGATTCTCGACGAAATGGTACGAAGCGACGGATAGCCCGAATGCCGCGAACAACACCGTGACGTAGTAGTAGCCGCTGACATCCATGATCGATCCGACTATCACGATGATGGGCCAATGCCACAGATACAACGAGTACGAGATGTCGCCGATATAAACACTGACCTTGTTCGTCAAGGGAGCAATGAAGGGAGTGTTTCCGCCGACGCCTGCGGCGATCACCATCGCCGCACCGACAACGGGGATTGCGGCCTGTGGGGCAGGAAACGCGCCCGACTCACTGATCACGAACGCACCCACCCCGATGGTCCCGAGCCCTAGCCACGCCAACGGTGCGCGTGTCGTTGATGGTAGGTGCGAAATCCAACCGGCCCCGATGGCCAACAACGCGCCGACCCCCAACTCCCACACACGAGTGAACGTGGAGAAGTACGCCCAGGACCGATCCGTCGCGGTCTCGTGGAGTGCCCACGCGAACGATAGCGCGACGATCACACCCATCACCGCGGCCGAGATGCCACGCTTGACGTTGGTGGGCCAAGACCGGCGCGCCACCAGCAACCCGATAGCGAACATCAATGCGGGCCAGACGAAGTAGAACTGTTCTTCGACCGACAGTGACCAATAGTGCTGCAAGGGTGACATAGCTGCGTCGGCATTGAAGTAGTCGGTTCCCTCGATTGCGAACCGCCAGTTCGATGCAAAGAAGAACGCCCACACCGCATCCAGCCCTATCGATTCCGCCCGACTTGACGCGTACACCACTGCCCCTGCAGCGGAGGTCAGTACGAGCACGAGAGTCGCAATCGGCACGATGCGACGGGCACGGCGGCGGTAGAACGATGCAAACGAGATCGACCCCGTATTGTCGTACTGCCGGAGTAGCAAGCCGGTGATGAGAAAGCCGGACACGACGAAGAACACATCGACGCCGATGAAACCACCCTGCGGCCAGCCGAAGAGATGGTCGACGATCACCAGCAGAACCGCCACCATACGCAGACCCTGAATGTCCAAGCGCGTGGTGGAAGCGGTGGCCCGACGTTTGTGTCGGCGTGAGCGTGGCGACGGCTGGGTCGTGATCATCCCCGGATCCTCATAGCGAGCTCGCACAATGGAAACTGACAGGTCGGTTGTCCGGCGAATCGTAGCCTCTTGTCGCCGCGGATGCGGCCCGGTCCGACCATCCCGGATCCGAAACAATCCTGGTGCCGAGTATGAGCACGAGCGTTCTGCATGTCGTCGGAATCGGGGCCTTTATCCAGCACCGCCCCTTGGTATTTCGCAGCTCCCGTGATGCCGGCGCGTCCGACGCTAGTCTGTCGCAATGAACCTGCAGCGAAAGATTTTGGTCGGTGAACTCGATCAGGTACTTCGTGATGTAGTCCTGAATCGATTGGTTGCGAGTGGTGCACTGCCTCGAAAGCTCCGAAATGTGTTGCTACGTAGGATTGGGCATGACATCCACCCCACCGCGCTGATCAACGCCGGGTCGTTCCTGGGAGCCTGGCGGGGACTGACCGTCGGGGGGCGTGCTTTCGTCAACTATCGCTGCTTCTTCGACCTCGGTTCGACCGTAACCATCGGTGAGGACACTCGCATCGGATACGAATCCATGTTCATCACTTGTGGACACGAAATCGGCGGGGAATCCGACCGTACAGGTACGTCGAAAAATCTGCCGATTGTCATCGGTGCGGGTTGTTGGATCGGTGCGCGAGTGACCGTGCTGCCGGGTGTCACCATCGGCGATGGTTGTGTCATTGCGGCGGGGAGCGTCGTTTCCGAAGATTGCCTACCGAACGGTCTCTATGCAGGAGTGCCAGCCGTTCGTAAACGTTGCCTACCAGCCGATTTGGATTCACCTGGGACGTGAAACGGGGAATGCGTCAACTTTCTTCATTGCCCTCGTGTAGGACGCCCGGTTTTGTCGGAAATAGCGTCGAGAAACTACATTCAAATACACCCTAATCGGGAGCTTGTCGCTTATTCAGAAGCTGATTTTCGAACGTGCTCGATAAGTGCTGCGCACGTTCAATTCTCGCGCTAGGCTGCCGAAATACTGCTCCAAGGGCACGTCGGGGGGAATGGATGGGGTATGTGCCGATGAGCATTGCTTACCACCGAGTTCGGTCCGATCGTGCGCATGCGACAGTGTTTCCTGAGGCCGACTTCTTGCGGGAAGTACCTGAATTCAGGCGTGCGGTTCGAACCACGCCGGCGCGTACCCAAGGCAGTTCGCGGGTCGGTAGCACGGTCGATCGAGACACTGCCGGCCTCAAACTCCCCGAACGTGCCTGGTTGTTCGTGCTCGGCGGCACGTCTGCGGTACCGCTGATGAACTTCACGGTCACCGGATTCTCCGTGGTCTGCGTCGCAATCGGATTGGCCTATCTGCTACCGGGTCCGCGGCGCAGAACCGCCACTCCTCTGGTGTTCGCGATGATCGGCACCGCTGCTTATTTCGCCTCGGCGTGGGTCAACGAAACCAGCTACCTCTCGCCCAACGTCTTCGCCTTCGGCTCGTTCGCGTTGTATTTCTGCGGAATCACGGTGCTGGCAGGCGACATAGAGCGCATTGCCACGGTGCTGCTGGGCATCGCCTTCGGCACGGTGTTCTTCTACGTCGTTATCGGTACCTTCCTCACCTCCTCAGGTGGTGTCGTCGACCTCTGGAAGTACGGCATCGCACCCTCGGCCACCATCGCACTGCTCTACGCACTGGCGGTACGCCGGGTCCGCACGCCGATGGTGGTTACCGCACTGTTGGCATTCGGCGCGCTGAGTCTCGGGCTGAACTTTCGGTCGCACGCCGTGGTCTGCTGCGCCGTCGCGCTTCTGCTCGTGCTCTCGAAATACCGACGCGGCATCCTGTCTCTCACCACCAGGGTGGTGACGCTGGGTGCGTTCGCAGTGGGATTCACCTGGACGCTCGAATTTGCCGCGCGTGCAGGTCTGCTCGGCGGATCGCTTCGGGAGAAGGTGCTGATGCAGGCAGACGGCTCGATACCGATGCTGTTAGCCGGGCGTACCGAACCGCCGCTGTCCCTCACCGCCATCGTGCAGCACCCGCTACTGGGATGGGGCAACGCGAACAACATCTCGCGTGATGCCTATATCGACGCGCAGCACACCGCAATGTCGCTCGGATTCGACAGATCCTTTCCCTTCGAATACGCGTGGAAGCTCAGCGACGGATCGATATCGCTGCACTCGGTGCTGCTCGGATCGTGGGCCGAAGCCGGGGTGTTGGCCGCTCTGCTGCCGCTGTGGCTGCTATGGGCCTGCTACCGGCTGATCTTCGTCGCCGACTCGGCAGGCGTGTGGACCCCACTGATGATGTATCTCGGGATGCAGACAATCTGGGATCTGATGTTCTCGCCGTGGTCCTACAACCTTCCCGCCGTATTCGCTTGTCTCGCATGTTGTTGCGTTGCAGTGCATTCCACCGGTCGTCACAACAACTCCACCAAAGACGCTCATCTCCTCACGCGTCTACTGCGAGACAACCGAACATCACACGGCCGCAGCAAACTCGAGGAGAAGCGATGAACGCCCATCCTTCCATCAGCGTGGTGATCCCGACGATCGGCAGGCCGAGCCTCGCCAGTGCCGTGGACAGCGCCTTGACCCAATCGGCTCGCGTCCTCGAGATCATCGTGGTGGCAGACACCGCCGAGCCGTTGACTCTGCCAACGGACGACAGAATCCGTGTCCTGCGCACCGGGCCGGGGTCCGGCGGAGCGAACGCTCGACAGTTCGGAATCCAACAGGCGACCGGCGAGGTCATTGCGCTGCTCGACGACGATGACCTGTGGCACCCCTACAAACTCGAACGACAGCTGGCCGAGGTCTCGAAGACGGACGGCAGCAGCTGGGTGGTCACCTGCAAGTGCGCAGTACGAGAGCCCGGACACCGCGAGAAAATATGGCCCAGGACGCTCATCGGTGAGCGGCAATCCGTCGCCGACTACCTGTTCACCCTCCATCACTTCACACTCGGTGACGCGATTCTGCAGAGCAGCACGCTGTGTTTTCCGCGGCGGCTCGCCTTCGAGGTTCCGCTCAATTACGCACCCCAGTCCATTCACGACGAACCAGGATGGCTGATCGAACTCCAGCGCAAGGTTCCCGATCTGGCCATCAAGCAGGTACCGGAGTGCTTCTCGATCTACAACGTCAGCGAAAACTCGGTATCGCGACGGTCGGTGGACTTGTCCGAGAAATACATCGAGTGGGGCCGTGAACACCTGAGGGACGCCACTGCCCGTGTACGTGGGGACTACTTCCTGTTCAGTGCGGTGACTGCGGCCGCGTCAGCCCAGTCGCTCCGTGGAATACGGAAGTCGGTGGTCAGCGGGTTCTCGGAAGGTAGACCGGGCCTTCCCGCAATGGTTTACGCCGCGGCCAAGTTCGGCAGGACTGCTCTGTGGCAGGTGCGAGCACATGTCGACTGAAGCCGCACTGAGTGTGATCACCATCAGCTACCACGACCCGGATGGGCTCTCTCGCACGTTGAGGAGCGTCGCCGAACAGACATACTCACCCCTCGAACACATCGTCATCGACGGTGGCTCGGGTGACGACGTCGCAAAGATGCTCGAGAATGCACGTCTGTCGTATTGGCAGTCACAACCCGACGCCGGCCGATACGACGCGATGAACCAGGGCATCGACCGAGCCACCGGAGACGTGGTGTGGTTGATGCACTCCGGCGACTGCTTCGCTGCCCGGGATTCTGCCTCGCTGGGCATGGCTGCGCTGAACGAATCCGGAGCCGCCCGAGACCGATGGGGATATGGCCGGGCCCGCATCGTCGGTGACCCCAACCGCGAGGGACTCGAATGGGGATACAGCCCGTTCGAGATGCGTAACTTTGCCCTCGGGATTCGGCCCATTCCGCACCAAGCTGCCTTGTTCGGGATGAACCTGGTCCGAGGGCTCGGGCACTACGACGTCCACTTCGGGCTCGCCGCCGATCACCTGTACATGCTGAAGGCAGCGCAACGACAACGTCCGATTGTCATCGACGCCGTGTTGTGTGAGTTCGACGCGGGAGGAGCCGGAAGTGTGCGTCCCCAACACGAACACTTCGCCGACATCCGCCGCGCATGGGATTCCGTCGGCTACTACCCCTGGCACCAGCGGGATGTGACCGTTCTGGCATCCCGCGCGATCGAATACACCGCGCGCTCGAAACAGCTCGCGAGGTCGCTGCTCTCGCGACGACCGCGAGTAGGCGGTCGGTGATGGGGGGACGACACCGCAGGGCGAGCGAGATCGACGGCGACGTCGACGTTGCCTCCGGGGCGGGCCTGGACAGCGTCGAACGGAGGGCCGTCGTTCTCAGTACCCTCTTCCGGATTATCGGCACACCTGTCGTTGCCGTCGCCGGACTCGTCAGCGCCGGGCTCGTGATCCGGGCCACCGGCCCCTCGGCGTACGGCGTCGTGGCCCTCGTTGCCACCGTCGGACTGCTGCTGCCCTTTGCCGATCTCGGCATCGGAGCCGTCGTGACAAGCGCAACTGCGAGGTCGCGAGATCCCGTCAACGACGCCTATGCGCTCGCAGTGATCCGCCGCGCATACCGAATCCTGGCCCGGGTGACCGTCGTCGTTACTGGCATTGCCGTTGTGGTCATGATGTTCGACGGATGGGGCACGTTGATCGGGACCACCACCGGACCAGAAGACAGGCTGGTCATCACCATTGCCGTGGCCCTGTTCGGGGTGACGATTCCGGCGGGCCTCGGGCTGCGCATTCTGATCGGGGTGGACCGGGCGCAACTGATCGTCGTGGTGATGGTGAGCAACTCGTTGTTCGCGTTGTTGGTCACGGCAGGCATGTACACCGGTGGCGTCCGCGGAATTTGGTATGTGCTGCCTCCGTTGATCGGTGCACTCTTGGGCAACCTCATGGGAACCGTGCTCGCACTGAGAGTCTCAGGTCTAGGGCTGAGTGTGTTCAGGCGAGCTGCGGTGACGATGCCGACGAAAGGGCTACTCGAGGGATCGCTGTGGCTCTTCGTGGTGAGTGTGGGAATCCCTTTCGGCCTTCAAGCCCAGCGAGTCGTGCTCTCGCACCTGTCCAGTCCTCTCGAATTGAGCCGATACGCGTTGATGGCACAGCTCTACGGACTGTGCTGGTCGGTGTTCTCCACCGCGGCGCTCGCATTCTGGCCGATCTTCGTCAAGCGGCGCGGGGCCGCAGAACATACCGTCCGACTCTGGTTGACGTCGACCATGGGCTTCGGACTGGTCGCGATGGTCGCAGCGATCCCACTCGTACTGCTCAGTCCATGGCTGGCTGATGTGCTCTCCGGGAACACCATCGACATTTCGTCGACACTCGCCGGAGCCTTTGCGGTGCTACTTGTTGCGCAATGCGTCCACCTCCCCTCGGGGATGCTGCTGACCAAGCCGACCGAGGCGCGTTGGCAGGCAGGATGTCTCGCGGCCATGGCGGCGGTCACCACCGTCGCCGCTATTGCGGTTGCACCGGCGACAGGTGCCGCGGGGGTGGTGCTCGTCACCGCAGGAGCAGTCGTGCTGTGCCAGTTCATTCCCGACATTGCTTGGGTGCCACGCCTGGTACGCAACCGCGACTCTGAACCTGACGCCTCTGCTCGGGTAGAACTTGCTGCGGCAGTGAGGATCTCATGATCGACGTCGCGAAGTTCCTCCCACTGTTACGCCCACTCAACCGAATCGACCAGAACGCCTACATGACCATCGTCATCACCCTGCTTCGAAAGGCAGGTGTGACGATCGAGGGCACGCCACTGTGGATCTCCTCCTCGATTTTCCTGGACAACTCCGGCCCCGGCTCGATCGCCTTCGGCGACCGGTGCGTCGTGTCGGATTCCGTCAAAATACTCACCCACGACTTCTCCCTCGACCGAGTGGCCGAAGCACGTGGGGAACTTCCCCGCGACGAAGAGCTGTACCGCCGGGCATCGGTATCGATCGGTGCCCGAGCATTCGTCGGACTGGGAACGGTCATCATGCCCGGTGTGATCGTTGGCGACGACGCCATCATCGGAGCCGGGTCCGTGGTGACACAGTCGATCGCACCGGGAGATGTGGTGGCAGGCAATCCTGCTCGCCGGATCTGTACGACCGACGAGCTGTGGAACAAGAGGCGGTCGGACTTCGAAGTACGGAAACGGAGACGCTGATGCGGATCACATTGATCGGCCTGAACTACAAGCCCGAGGTCACTGGAATCGCGCCCTACACCGCTGATGTCGCGGAAGGGCTGTCGGAGCGGGGGTACGACATTCATGTTGTCACCGGTTTCCCCCACTATCCGCAATGGGCACCCGACCCGCGTTACGCAGGCCCGACCATCGAGGAGACGGTCGACGGTGTGCATGTCACTCGGCATCGGCACTACGTTCCAGGCAGCATGACCGTCACTCAGCGCGCACATCTGGAATTGTCCTTCGGGAGCCGAGTGGCACGCAGCCGTATTCCGGCCTCGGACGTGGTGGTGTGCGTCTCGCCGGCGCTGGTGGCCACGGGTCTGGTGATGGCGCGCCTGAAGGCGCAGCCGTTACGGCCCGCCCTGGGGGTGTGGGTGCAAGATCTGTACAGTCGCGGAGTCATCGAGACCGGCACCATGCATGGGCCGAGTGTCGGCGCTACGGGCAATCTCGAATCCGGCATCCTGCGCGCGGCCGACGGGGTCGCGGTAATCCACCAGCGTTTCGCTGATCACGTCCGAACCGCGCTGCACGTGCCGGAGAGCAAGCTCAGTGTCATACCGAACTGGACGCACATGCCGCATCAGACACCGATGAGCCGTGACCATGCGCGTGATCTGCTGGGATGGTCGCGGGACTCGGTGATCGCTTTGCATGCAGGAAACATGGGACTCAAACAGGGACTCGAGAATGTGGTGGAGGCAGCGAGGGAGTCCGATCGTCGAGGTGGACCTGTGCAGTTCGTCTTGATGGGTGATGGCAATCAACGGCAGATGCTTGAGGAGTTGGGCGCAGGAATATCCTGCCTGAAGTTCGTACGGTCTCTGCCGGAGAAGGAGTTTCGCGCGGCTCTCGATGCAGCGAATGTTCTGTTGGTCAACGAGTTGCCCGAGGTCGCCGAGATGGCCGTCCCCAGCAAACTCACCGCCTACTTCGGCAGCGGAAGCCCCGTTCTCGCTGCTACCGCTGCAGGAAGCGTCACCGACCGGGAGGTGCGAGCTGCCGGTGCAGGGATACGGGTGGACCCTGCGAACCCCTCCGCGATGGTGGAGGGAGTGATGGACCTGGTCTCCGACCCCGTGAAGTCCGCGATGTTCGTAGAGTCGGGCAATCGCTATCTGCGGCACAACATGTCCCGAGATGTCGCCCTGGACAGATTCGAGGAATGGGTGGGCACACTTGCGAGTGCTCACCCCACGAGGGCGCGAACGGCATCGAGCGCACGCTTGGGGGAGTAGTCCGATCGCATCAGGCCGTAGTTGTAATCCGGCACTGCGCTGCCCGTCATCGAGTCTCGAAGGTCGAAGACGAACACCGGCCCCGCATACGGCAACTGCGTCAGTGTGGTGATGCCGTCGACTAGAATGTCGGCTTGCCGCTGCTCATCGACACCGGCACTCGTTGTCGGCGCGCCGAATTCAGTGAACCAGATCTTCTTGTGTGCGTCCCCGTGGCGCTCCATCACCGAGTGTACGGCCGCGATCTCGTTGGCCGAGGACCAGCTCTCGGTCGGCTGGCTCAACAGCTGGGGGCTGCTGTACGGGTGCATCGCGACGGCGTCGAAGCTGCCGGCACCCGCGCACCGGTAGAGGGCCTCGACGAACGTCGACGGAGACAGGTCGTTGGCGGAATCGATTGCGGGAGAGGTTGGTCCGGTGATCACCAAGGACTCCGGCGCAGCGGCGCGGATGGCGGTGGAACTCGCTGAGAGGACATCGCAGTAGTGAATCGGGTTCACGCTCGGGCCGTAGCTGGCCGCGACATTCGGTTCGTTCCACACCTCCCACGCTGTGATCTGGTCACGGTAGCGAGAGGCTGCGGCAGAGGCGAATTGGGCGAACCGAGCGGCAGAAGCAGGCGCGGGATGTGGCACATGCGCGTACTCGACCGGAACCGCCCACGTCGGTGCCCACGTCAATACACCGAGCACGGCGAGGTTGCGTTCGGAGGCCCACTCGATCTCCGCATCGATACTGCTCCAATCGGCCGCCCCCTCGACGCTTTCGATATCGGACCACTTGACCAGCAACCTGATCGCGGTGAATCCGATATCGGCAACCGCGTCGATATCGCGCTCGACATCGGAACCCGGCATGCCGGTACTGGCCGCATTGCTGGCAACGCGTACCGAATCCCATACCGAAACAGGGAGTTGGCCCAGTTCTCGGGTTCGTTCGTGCTCGATGCTCGTCGAACACGATGCGGCGAGAATGAGCGTCAATGCCAGCGGAACCCACCTGTGTCGCAAGGCCATACGATGCAGTATGACGGGTGGACACCGCGGCTGCGCGACCTTAGATTTGCACACATGCCCTACACCGCGAAGAAGTCCGTTCTGATTCGGCTTGCCCGCATCTGGGCGTGGCCGTTGTGGTGGGGCGTGCAAGCCTCGGGCAACGAGGATGTGGTGCGCGCAGATGTGAATCGGTGGATCGAATGCATCGGCAACGACGCTCTCGTGCCACTGGACGAGTACTCGCGGTTCGCTTACCTCGCGGGCGCACTGCGGGAATTCCGCAATGTCGTGCATTTTCGGATGCGGCAAAGCCCCCTTCCAGTCCGTCTGATCCTGATGCGGCTCTACCGGCCCGATCAGACCATCATTCTCGAGTCGGACTCCATCGGCCCGGGGATCTTTCTGCACCACGGCAACGGAATCATGGTCTCGGCGACGTCCATCGGCCGAAATTTCTGGGTGAATCAGCATGCATCGGTGGGCTATTCACCGAAAGGAAGACCTACTATCGGTGACGACGTGACGGTCGCTGCCGGTGCCGTCGTCGCTGGGCCGATCGTGCTCGGAGATGGCGTCACCATCGGTGCCAATGCGGTAGTGGTGAAAGACGTTCCGCCGGGCACCGTCATGGCTGCGCCGCTCGCGCAGCCACTCAGGAAGCGGACATGACCACACGCTCGCTCGCAGGTTTCACCGGTGCGGGGTACGACAAAGGCAAACCGTTCTACATTCAAGTGCTGTGGATGCTCGTGTCCGGCCTGGTCGTGATGCCGTGGTGGTGTCCCAATTCGATCAGACTGCATGTTCTTCGAATGTTCGGCGCGCAAATCGGTATCGGAGTGTCGATTCGGCACCGCGTTCGCATTCACTGGCCGTGGAAGCTTGCTGTCGGCGACCATTCGTGGATCGGCGAGGGAGCATGGATTCTCAACCTCGAACCGGTGACGATCGGAACAAACACCTGCATCTCACAGGACGTGCTGCTATGCACGGGAAGCCACGACAGGCGCTCGAACACCTTCGAGTTCGACAATGCCCCTATCGTCGTCGGCGACAGAGCCTGGATTGCGGCCAGAGCCACCGTTCTGCGCGGCGTGACCATCGGAGATGACGCCACCGTCGGTGCGACAGCCCTGGTGGCCAACGACGTCGACAACGGCTCAACGGTCTTCGCGCCCACTGCCCGCCGTGCGGAGTGAGAGATGCGCATCCTGCACGTGGTGACACTGATCTCCGAGGACGGTGCCTACGGCGGTCCCACGCGGGTGGCCCTCAACCAAGCCGGCGCGCTCGCCGATCTGGGTCACGAGGTAACCGTCGTCGCGGCCGGTCTCGGACCCCCACCGAAATCCGGCTCCGTCCAGATCGAACTGTTCACGCCTCGCCGGCTCATTCCGCGCAGCGGCTTCGCAGGGCTGTCCGCCCCAGGAATGCTTCGGTGGCTAGCCGGGGCCGCCGAAAGATTCGACGTGGCTCACGTACACCTGGCTCGTGATCTGGTGACTCTGCCCGCCGCCCGGCTGTGCCGGCTGCGAGGACTGGCCACGGTGGTTCAAACCCACGGGATGATCGATGCAAGCGGCAAGCTTCTTGCGAAACCACTAGACGCCCTGGTCACCCGGTCGGCATTGCGTCGCGCGGCCGCAGTCTTCTACCTCACCGATCGCGAGCGATCCGATCTGATCGACGTAGCGGGGCCGAGGATGAAGCTGGTCAACGTGATCAACGGCGTACCCACACTGCCGGAGAAGGCGTCGGACCGCGGTCTCGAGGTGCTTTTTCTGGCCCGCCTACATCCACGCAAGCGCGCAGACCTCTTCGTCGACATGGCAGAAGTCATTGTGCACGAGCACGATTCCGTGACCTGCGCACTCGTCGGTCCAGATGCTGGTGCCGGAGATGCGATAGCGAAGAGGACCGGGCCCAGAATTCGATGGGAGGGGCCGTGCGCCCCCGACCAGACCGCGGAACGCATGCGGGCAGCCGCGATCTATGTGCTCCCATCCGCCGACGAGCCGTATCCGATGTCGGTTCTCGAAGCCATGGCAGTGGGGCTGCCCGTGGTGGTCACCGATACTTGCGGTCTCGCAGGGGATATCACCCGTATCGGGTGTGGGATCGTGGTACACGCAGGCGAACTGCAGCCCCTACTCGACGCCGTGCGATTGCTTCTGGGCGATGAAGACCTGCGTGCCGCGATGGGCAGGCGAGGGCGCGCGGCGGCGCGTACCGCTTTCGGCACGGTCACCGTCGCGCATGCGCTGGAGGAATCGTATCGAGAGGCGGCACCGCATGTCGCGAGGTAGAGGCGTTCTGCTGATTCTGGTGACGATCGTCGTTGTGGGTGCTGTCGGGGTTGGTCTTCGATACGACGCGACCCGCACCGAACGAGACCTCTCGGACGCCTCCGCCGAGCCGTTCGTCTCACCGGTCAACGGTGGCCCTCGCGCCGTCTTCATCGGAGACTCCTATGTATCGGGAGCCGGTGCAACCGATCTCGGCCACCGGTGGAGCTCGCTGCTCTCGGCGAAGAAGCTGTGGACCGAGGACAACATCGGAATCGGTGGCACCGGGTATGCATTGGCGGCACCGGGGTGTGGAGCAGAACGGTGCGGCAGCTTCCAGGAGATGGCCGACTACGCAGTCACCCTGAACCCGCCGATCGTTGTGGTGGCCGGCGGCAACAACGACTTCGAGGAGTTCGTCCGCGACCCCACCGACATCGTCAACGCGATCTACGACACCATGGGCATCTTGCGTTCGGGCCTGCCTACCGCGCGGATCATCGCCGTCGGCCCCTCCGCGGCGGCCGAGGTGCCGCCGTTCGTCACGATCTACGAGGGTGTGGTGCGCGACGCGGTGAATGCCGTCGGCGGAGAGTTCGTGTCTCTGACCGAACCGGATGTCATCGAGGCCGACATGCTCGCTCCCGACGGGGTTCACGTCGATGACAGGGGACACGCCGCCATTGCTCGTGCGATCGATCAGGCGCTGCGTTGACCGGCTACCCCAGTGCGGACTGCACGCGCTGAGCGATAGCGGCATGGCCTAGGTTGTTCGCGTTCTCACCGTCGGCAAGAACGGTCTCAGGGGCGATTGCGGGCGGGTCGAGTAACGAAACATACTGCGCGCCGAACGTTTCCGCGGTATCGCGGACGTCTCGGTCCAGTCCGAGCGCGGCATCCGAGGCCTCTCCCGGCGTAGACGGACCGACAGCGATGATGCGGACCTGCGGCAATGCGTTTCTGATCTCGATGTAAGTCGTCGCAATGGCGACCTGTACGGCCGTCGGATCCTCGGCATAAGCGGCCACATCGTTCTGTCCGCCGGAAACCACCACGATCGACGGGTTCGCCGCGACAGCGTCGAGCGCCGTCGTCTGATAGTTGGGGCACGTATTCGATCCACAGGCCTCGACACCGGCAGTCGCGAGGTAGCCCGTGCCTGCCACTCCGAAGTTGCGCTCGTCCCAGTTCATCGCTGACGACAATCGAGACGTCCATCGCTCACTCTGCGGTTCCGCACCGACTCCGGCGGTGTAGGAATCCCCGACGAACGCAACGACGGGACGTGGCATCGGGGGATCGGTGGCCGGCGAGGTGCTCGTGGTGGTCTCGGCCGCGGAGCTGACCGGAACGAGGGCAGTGACCGAATCGGAGTAGGGCGTCACCTCGCGAGTCGAGTGGATGAACACCGCAACCGCAACGAAGGCGAGTGCCGCGACGACCGCCGAAGCACCGCTGATCTTCCACCATGTGTCTCGCGACGAACCGCGCAAACCGGCCATGACGGAAGATTGTGCCCGATGTGATACTTCGGCGGTCCGATTACTCGACCCGGTTCAGTACGGCAACCGGAAGGGAATGCTGCAGTGGCGAGGATCACCTCGACTTTCACCGGCTGCCGATGACTGCTTATCGTCACAGCATTAGGGGGTGTAGCCGCGTGGTCGATAGGAGTGCCTCGTTCAGGTATCGGGTGCGAAAGCAACCTTCGTAGATCCGATGAATCCGCACAACGGGACATTCGCTTGATAGTGCTCGTGAAGCAAACGAATGAATTGTGAGAAGCGGCGCGGCTTCTCATCAGGTGCACACAACCCGATTACCTATGTAACGATTGAGCCACGCAGCGGCACGTTGCGTGTTGCACCAATGGACGAGGAGCGCGAAGCATGGAGATACAGGATTATCTGAAAATCCTGAAAGCGCGGTGGATCATCATCGCCGTCACCGTGGTCGTCGCGATCCTTGGGGCACTGGGTGCGTCGTTGTTGACGACGCCGCAGTACGAGTCGAGCGCCAGAATGTTCGTCTCCACTTCTGGTGGAACATCTGTGAGCGAGACGTATCAGGGAAACTTGTTCTCCCAGCAGCGTGTGGCCTCTTACTCGGAGTTGGTGACCAGCGAAGCGTTGGCCGCCCGGGTACTCGACGTGCTACCGCTCAATCTGACCCCAGCGCAGCTGGCGGCTAAGGTGAAGGCGTCATCGACTCCCGACACCGTTCTGTTCGATATCACCGCCACCGATGCGTCGCCGGCGCGGGCACGTGACATCGCCAATGCGATGGCCTCCGAATTGACCGCGCAGGTACGCGAGTTGGAGACACCCGAGGACGGCGGTGCCCCGTCGGCCGGAGTCAAGACCTTCCAGCAGGCCGACGTATCCGCAACACCGGTGACCCCGAAGACCAAGCGCAACCTCGCCCTCGGCGCGGCAGTGGGTCTGCTTCTCGGTATCGCACTCGCCGTACTGCGTGATCGACTCGACAACACGATCAAGGACCGCCGCGAGATCGAGGCGATCTCCGGCAAGGCGCTCGTGGGTACAATCCCATTCGACAAGGAACGCACGAAGCAGCCGGCCGTCGACTTCCAGGATCTCACGCAATCATCGAGCGCCGAGGCGTTCCGAGAGCTACGTACCAACCTGCAGTTCCTCGAGGTCGACCATCCGCCGCGGGTCATCGTCGTCACCAGTGCCATCCCAAGCGAGGGCAAGACGACCACTGCCGTGAACCTGGCCGTGGCCCTGGCCGAGGCCGGCCACCATGTTGTGCTCGTCGAAGGTGATCTGCGCCGTCCGCGTATCTCGAAGTACTTGGGCCTGATCGGCGCGGTCGGCTTGAGTACCGTCCTCGCGGGACAGGCTCGGGTGGACGAGGTGCTGCAGCCGACGAAGTACGAGGGTCTGCAGGCGATGGCCTCCGGCCCGATTCCGCCGAACCCGTCCGAGCTGTTGGGTTCGGAAGCTTCCCGTGCGGTGTTGGCCGAACTGCGCTCCAAGTTTGACTATGTGATCGTGGACGGAGCTCCGCTCCTGCCGGTGACCGACTCGGCTGTGCTGACCACCCACGCAGACGGTGCATTGCTGATAACCCGGTACGGCCATACGAAGTCCACCGAGTTGACGCGGGCGATCGGAAACCTCGAGACCATCGGCGCGCATGTACTCGGCGTGGTCCTGGCGTTGACGCCCTCCAAGAAGGGCGATATCTACAGCTACTCGTACAACTACGCTGCCGATACCAACCTGCCCAAGCAGGTAGCGCCGCCAGTTCCCGCACCCCAGGCACCACCAGCTGCTCCACCTGCCCCGGCACCCTCGCCGCGGACGGCCTCGGGGCATCAGGGTCCGGCGCAGACCGCCTCCGCCGCACCGACCGGGGCTGTACGCACTGCCGCGTCGAGTTCGGCCCCCTACTCACCGAGGCGTCGCGCTGAGGTGCCCACCGATCCGCCCAATAACGTCGTCGATAGCCCTCGCAAGTAGACGGTTGAGAAGTGTCGAGGGTCGCCGCCGGGCGAGCCGCAAATCGTAAGAGTCGGCTAGATGTATGCGTCAATCGGATGCTCGCATCGACGGAAAGGTTGCAGGCCAGGCTTGGGCGATGGGAGGCGGTGGAAACGAAAACCTCAGGGGAAGGTACGACGGCGAACTATGGCTAGGATAACCCCTCGATCGACATATTTGGCGTTACGGGCGGGTAACGAGCCGTCGGTCAAAAGGATGACTAGGAAGCAGTAGGCCTCTCGGTACGGCAAAATGCTTGACATGCGTGTGCGCTGGATAGACTCGTCGCGTGGTCTCGCGATCCTGCTTGTGGTGCTATACCACTCTGGCCAATGGGCCTCGGCTGCAGGTTACGAATCCGCAGTGTGGTCGGAAGTGAACGATATTCTGGCAACGATCCGCCTTCCGCTATTCTTCGGGATATCCGGATTGCTTGCCGTGAAGTGGGTCGGTCGCGGCTGGCGAGAGCTGGCCTCGTCGAAAATCGCGACACTTGCGTGGCTGTACCTGGTGTGGCAGGCGCTGACGGCCGTGCTGTACATGGTAATTCCGAATGTCGCGACGCCCGGAAAGAGCAACCTCTCTGAGATTTTCACTGCTCTCGCTACTCCGGTGCGACCACAGGGCGCGTTGTGGTTCCTATGGGCGCTGGCGCTATTCTTCGTCCTCACAAAAGCAACACAGGCCATTCCTCGCTGGGTGGTACTACCTAGCGCAGCCGCCCTCTCTACCGTGGCGATCTCGGATGTCATTGACTTTGGCAACGTCGGATGGCAAGGAGCTGCAGCGAACTTCTTATTCTTCGTGTTCGGCTGCTCATACTCATCTCTGATCACGAAGTTCGCAAATCGGTTGCAGTCGCTGTACGCCGTTGGGTTCATTCTGCTGTGGTTGGGGTTTATGCTTCTGGCCCCGAGCGCTGTAGATGCGCTGGGACTCAATATGGTTGCCCGCGGTCTCGGCATGGCTGCCGGTATCGCGTTCGGCTATCTGTTGGCCTCCGTGACCACACTCAGGTGGGTTGGTACACACACACTGGACTACTACCTGCCCCACTACCTGATCCTGATCGCGCTGGCACACCTCGCGTCGGTCGCTCCGCTTCCGCAGGAGTCGAGCGTGTGGCTTCCTGGGGCTTTCTTCGTAGTGACTCTCGGCGTCTGCACAGTCCTGCACATACTCGCCAGGCGATTTGAGTTGCTGCAGGCGGCGTACATTCTCCCGAAGTGGGCGCGTGAGCGACTGGCCACCAGTGGGCGGTCAGCGCCATCCGAGCGAGGTCAATGATTGAGCAGCGCCGTGAGACTAGTCCTGCTGTAACGGATTCGGTAAGCCGGAGCTAAGGCGTTCTCGTCCGTTGCTTTCACGACCAGGGAATACAGCCCCGGTACCGGGACATGATACCTGCGTGTGCAGGCTTGACCGAGATGTCTCCCGACGACACGTACTGGCCTTGCGACCCCGTGGTCGGGACGGTTCGACCGCGCTGGCGAACCAGCGAGAATGCATGCCGATCAGACATCGATATCCGACGCCCACGGGATGAAGAGACCTGCTCACTATCGGCGGTCCTGTCCCTATCAGCGGTTCATCGATGCCTCCCGACCTGGTGCTGTCATCTTCGCAGGATCATTGACGACAGGGGCATGAAGTCGTACCAGATTTGGCGACCCACTCCTCGTTTCAAGGATCGCCTTAAGATTACGGAGGACTTCGTGGAGCCTCGTCAGTCGGCAGTCTGGCGCGCTGAAGGAGCAGAGCGTAGCTGGCTTTTGGGCGGGATTGAGGAGTCCTTGATGAGCGGTGAGGCCCAGTGTTACGGCATGATTCGATCCTGTGGATACCAAGTTGAAGGAACCCCGACCGAACCGCGACCACAGGGTTGCAGTCGTCATTCTGGCTGTTGCGATTATCGCGACGGTTGGAGCCATCTTGGTCTATCAGAACAGGCCTATTGTCGACACAACCACGACGGCAAACGCGATCACCCCACCGCGGTACGAGTGGCTCCGGGTGTCGATCATTGGTGACGACTACACCTACGGCTCCGGTGCTCAGCCTGTCGACAAGTACACCGAGGTCCTAGCGCGACAACAGTGCTGGAAGGTCAACGCCAGTGCGGAGGTCGGAACTGGATTCGTAAAGCGCGGCCGAAACGGAACGCCCTACTCAGACCCTGCACGCCTGGACTCCGTGACAACCGGCGACCCAGAACTGATCGTCGTGCAGTCTAGCGCGGCCGACCCAGCGACCGAACAGACCGCAGAGCAAGCAGAGCTTGTCTTCGCAGGACTGCGCGAACGCGCGCCCGACGCATTTATCGTGGTTCTCGGGCCCCTTGACCCACCAGCCATCGACGACGAGACCATCGAGTCTCTCCGCTCCGTACTTCGAGTCGCCACTGAATCGGCAGGGTTGATGTTCCTCGACCCACTCGACCCTATAGCCGGAGTGTGGATCGGCCAGAATGAATACTCAAGCGACGGGTTTGCGCCAAATTCGTCAGGGCATGCCGGAATTGCGCGCCGACTGGCCTCCTACCTAGAGCACGTCCCTGAGCTGCCGCGCGTCTATGCGTGCGATGCAGTGGAGTGATTGGCGTTTGGGTGATGCGTGCGCGGCCAGCCGGGAGCGACAGCTCGCGCAATACCCGGTTTGATGGCAGCATCACGACGGTGATTACCCGGATTCGAACAATCTGTCGCAACGTCGTCATGAACGGCGTCATCTCATCGACACTGATCCCGTCAGAGGTCAGATGGTTTTTCTACCGAATGGTGGGCCTTGACGTCCAGCGCTGCGGAATCCAGTCGCACTGCTTCATCGGCGGAAGTAAGCTGAGCGTCAAGCGCGCAGTTTTTATCAACCATGGAGCGTTCATCGACGCTATCGCGCCCGTCACAATCGGCACGCAAACTGCATTCGGGATGAATGTTTGTGTAATCACGACGTCGCACGAAATCGGACCCTCCCAGCGACGAGCAGGAAACGGGACGATCGCGCCCGTCTCCATCGGTGCAGGTGTTTGGATTGGAGCCGGCAGCACGATTTGTCCTGGCGTAACAATCGGCGACGGTACTGTGATTGGCGCTGGCTCATTGGTTCTGAACGATTGCGATCCGGATAGTTTGTACGTTGGAAGCCCTGCAAAGTTCGTCCGCAGATTGTGAACGGCGAGTGCTGCGATATGTTGCAAATGAGATCTGTGACTATTTCTACCGGCGTTATCGGACCTATTGCGTTCGCTGTGGCATTCGTGAGCTGTAGTGGACTAGGCGACCTCGAAAGATGCGAATGGTCCGTCAATTTCCCGCTAGCCTCCGGGGCGACCTGAGGTGGACTCCCGTACCGAGAATGAGCGTCTCCGAAGTCGAGTGTGGGCGAGAACGTGACGATCGTTGACTTTAGCAAGGGCCAGTGCAATGGCAAACCAGAATACCGGAACGAAGGTTCCGTTCGAAAACAAGCTGTTCAGCGCTATGAGCGCCACAAATTGGCCAGGCAGACCGTTGCAGGTCAATAGTGCGAGTGCCGCGACAACCAAAATGAAGGGAATTGCTAGATATTGAGCATCGACCCATAGCCCAAGCAGCCAGTTGCTCGCAACATTGTTCCCATGGTCGGAGCCGCTGAAGTAGAGCTTTCCTGATACGCCCACCCTTCCCGCAGCACTCAGTCCGTGGCCATACCAAGGAGCAATGTCCGCAAGGTGAAGTAATCCTTCGGTCTGCTGGATCCTTGCTTGACCGGAAATATCGTCGCTCTGCGCAGAGAAGGTACGCGAGAGTCGGACCGACAGGTCAGCGGCAATATCCTTGAAGTACCAAACTGGCAAAGCGACGATGGCCACGCTGGCTGTAATTGCCGCGACGCGCCCTTTGCGATGCAGCCTTGTCACTGACGTACGACGGACAACGAGGTGTGCGGCGAGACCAAGGATTGCGACCCCAACCAGTGCAAGCCACCCTGCACGCGCGAACGACAAGACCCACAGCGTTGTGCACAGTGACATCGCGACAACTCGAACCGACCTCTGCAATGGGAGGTGGAACGCGAGCAGCATGCCGACCCCTGCGTACATCCCGAGCCAGTCCGGCTCCGGCCATATACCGCTAGGTCGACCAATGGCGCTGACATCGACGTGCACTAGTCCTGCCCGAGACGGAAAGATTCCCGCCAGTTGACCGAGTCCGTATATGCAACCGAAGCAGATCGCGGCCAGCGCGCCGTACATCATCTGAAGACGGTCTTGCTGGTTGCTGTAGGCGACCAACAAGATTGCTGACCCTGTCAGCGCTAGCAGTTGAAGGGCAAGTCGGGGGTTACCCACCAGGTCGCCGGCGAGAACAGTTGATGCAATCAACCCAGCCGAAATCAAAAGCCACACCGCCACCCCAGGCAACGACGGGCGACGGCGTAGGTGCAAGAAAACCCATATGAAGACGAGCACAGTGAATGCATGAGCGCCGCCGACCTGCAGATTGACGGTCATGGCTGAGACGCCGATACCGACAGCGATGACCCGGTCGCGGGCCTTAGGTTCAGCGCATAGCACCAATAAGCCGACCGCTACGAGAGCGGCCAGGCCGAACGCTGCCAGCATGAGAAAAGAGGGGTCGGTCACCCGCTGATCGTAAGGGCTAAAGTTGGGTCTTGCGCTCCGCGGACTTGTGGCCGTCCTGAGGGATTCGTTCTCAATGGTGGTAGTAGAAATTTGGACCTGTCGGTAGCTGATGAGCTACAGCGGCACTGCGTGGCTCTTTAGTGGTGCGCCACCTCGTTATGGTCCGGACCGTGATGAAGTGATGAGGGAACGCCTGAGCGCGATTCGACAGCTGCTCCCGTTGAGGCTGGTACCTGGAAGTGTCATTGCCCACATGATTTGTCTGTCGTCGTGTCCCAACACAGTCCACCTGGACCAGCTGTGCCTGCCGAAGCCCGCGTGCTTGTTGCGACGTCTGGTGCGTTCACAAACCCAGTGTTGTATTTAACAACATCAATTTGCGGGTTTGCTCACTGAATGTGGGTTTCGCTAATCACCGTCATTCCAACGAGATCCGCCACGCCGGAAGCTAAGAAAGACCGTGAAGTGGCGGTGCTTGGGCGGTGAACCTGACACCACCACGCGAAGCCACTCGAACTGATGTGAGGAGCAGTTGCCGTCTGCGGCGGACCGGAGTCTCATGGCAGTTGTAGCGGAGGCGTCCGAGGGATTTCTGTGGAGCTCGCTTCATTGATCGAGGTGGGGTCTCGACAGAAGGAACTCCCCGCCTCGATGAACATTGCCCATGAGTTGACGATTCGCAGTGGATGCGCCTTCGATGAATCGTAGGTCTACACACGTTCGGTTGTCTATGTGTTCGTGACGGACCCGACGTGGTGGTCGACCCGCGCGCGATTGTTGCGCTTACAGTCGGTGCCTCAACGAGATTCTCCAAGGCGAACGCGCTAGAACCGGCCCTCGTACTCGGTGAGAACGAACAACGCGACGACGGCAATCATGAGAACCACCAACGTGATCCAAACAAATGGATGTGTCTGTTCCGGAGGCCGGATCTCGCCCGAGCGTCGTTTTCTGATCACGGAAAAGAACTGTAGGTCAGTCGGCGATCAACTGCACCCACTCGCGTACTGACTGTGACCAAAAACTGGGACTGCGACGAAGAAACCGGGACTCATCCGCACTGCGGAACGTCGATCTCGATCGTCGGCTGATCCACCAGAGGCTGCACGGGCACCGTCGCCTCGCCCGGGGCCGAGGGCTCCTCGAGCTCCCAAGTGACCGTCTGCGACTGGCCCGGAGGAATGGTGAGATACGCGGCCTGCACCGGACGGCCCAGCTCGGTGCCGGACTGGATGGAGAAGCCGGAGATTCCGTTGACCTTCATCGACGTGATCTTTGCGCCCTGAGTGCCGTACAGGTAAACGATCGACTCGTTGGTACCGAACGGGACGGTGGTCTGGAACGTGCTCGCCACGTACGGCGTCAGACCCGTCGGATCCACATTGTTGGTGAGCGTGGCCTTCACCGTCGACTTGCGGGTACCGGCCGTGCACGATTCGGCCGAATACGTGATGTCGCGCGTCAGGTAGTAATCGAGCTTGTTGCCGCCGGCATTGTTGACCACCACATTGGCGTACGGAGCGGGACTATCGGGCAATGTGTGGCCCACCTTGGTGCCGGCCAGAATCGCCTGCTCGGCCGGGTCCGCGCTGTAGATCGAGATGCGGCCCTCGCTGCCGGCGCGGCCCACTGCGTCGAGCAGAGCCCTGGTAGGCGCTGTACCCCTGGTCATCTTCTGTACCGCAGCCGCGGCGATCTCCTGCAGATACGCCTTGCGTGCCAGCTGGTCATCACCGAACCTGGAATACGCTGTGCTGAGCGTGATCTCGACGACGTTGTCGGCGGTGATCTGCTCGCCGTCGGCCAACGTGATCGGGCCGGTCGCCCCCAGGATGTAGCTCAACGCAATCGGATCGGTGGCGACGGCACCGTTGAGCACCTCACCGGTCTGCTCGGTCCACATCGACGACCAGATCTGGGCGGCATACGGAAAATGCGGGCTCGCGTTCGAGTTACGGAAATCGATGGTCGTGTTTCGCGGAGCCCACAGTGCGTTGTACTCGGGCCCCAGATCGATGGGCTCCTTCGCGAACTCGAGCTCGTTGTTGCTGCCGAGGGTATCGACCCGGACCGTGCCGTTCTCGGCCCGAACGATGCCGTAGCCGCCGAGCAACCCACCGGTGCCACGCGCCTCCGCATTGGTCTGGAACGCGAGAAAGTAATTGCGCGGACCGTTGTCGCCGAGCATCGACGGCAACAACTGGCTCGCGATATGCGTGTTCGTGAGCAGGCTCGCTAGGTCGTGAGTCTGATCGATCAACGATGTCCGAGCCTCGTCCACCACACCGAGGAACGCGGGCTCGTCCACCTGCTGCGCACGGTCACTGAGCTGCTCCGCAGCCGCAGAAGTCTGCTCGAGCACCGGTTGGGCGTCCCGCAGCGCGGCAGTGTCCACCTTCCCGCCGCCCTCGACGAGGCTGCTGGGATTCAAACTGGCACCGGCAGCCGACGCGGGAGCGAGAACATCCACGGCCAACCCGTGCACCACATCGGTGATCTGAGCCACCGATTTCAGTGGACTACCAAGGAAAGGAACGGCTTTGGCGATGGAAAACGGGATGGACGTCGTCGCCGACAATGCGTCCTCGGCCGAATCCGAGGCCCGCGCCGCCGCTGCCTCCGCGCCGGCCGCATCGCCGTCGAGCAGAGCATCTTTGGCTTGATTCGCCGAATCGCGGGTAGCGGTCAGAGACGACTGCGCGGTGTACGCCTCGTAGCCCAACCAGGCCAGGAACGCGATGACCAGCACCAGCAACACGCCGACCGTCGCGAGGATCGGCCGTTTCTTGCCGGATCGAGAACCACGGACATCGGTGGAACTGTTCGCCATCGTCGGTGGCCTCTCGGTGAAAAGGGAAGGAGTTCGACTGCACAGCCTAAAGGGACAATGCGGATCCGGCGCACCTGTCGTTCGATTGCACGAATGAACGGCCACCATTGTTGGGAGGGCTGAGGTAACCCCTATCCAGGTAGAGCATTCACACCGGGTCGACTAGTTTGTAACGAGCGATGTGGTTCAACGTTGCTGGGCGGCGTGCCAGCCGAAATCGATGCCGTCGGGGCGTGTGCGTTGAGGAGGTCCGTGAGTGTCGCCAGAGGCCGGTGAGCCGCTAGAGGACGGCCGCTTTCCTTTGTCCGCTGCTCAAATGAATATCTATCTCGCTCAGCAGCTGGCACCGGATGTGCCGTTCACCATTGCTCAATACGTCGAGATTCACGGCGATATCGACCCATCCGTGTTGATTCGCGCCACCGACATCGCATGCCGACGGCTCGAATCGCCCGCAGTGCGGATCGGATTGCAGGACGGTGTTCCCTACCAGTGGGCAGACCTCCGCGTCCCGTACGCGATGATCTACCGCGATTTCCGTGACCGCGAGCATCCCATCGAGGATGCCCAGCGCTACATGAACGAGCAGTACCGTCGACCCGTAGATCTGGTGCGAGACCAACTGATCGCCTCCGACATCATCCAGGTCGGCGACAGTCACTACTACTGGTACAGCCGTGCCCACCACATCGTCATGGACGGACTCGGCGCAATCTCCGTCCAAGAAGGCACCGCTGCGGCATACACCGCGCTGGTGGAAGGCACCGAAATCCCGAAAACCCGTGCTATCGGCGTGCGGGAGATCTACGACTACGAGGCCGCGTACCCCCAGTCCTCGCGCTACGACGCCGACCGCCAGTACTGGTTGGGACGCCTCGACGGCCACCTCGAAGCCCCCAGACTGGCCGGCTCCCCGTACACACATGCCGCACCGAGCGGAGTGAGCGTCAGCGTGGGCGCCGTCCTGGACGCAGACCTCACTGCAGCCGTAGCCGAAGTGGCACACCGGTACAACTCCTCCGACGTCCCTGTTGTGCTCGCCACGTTCGCGCTGTACCTCGCACGCATGACCGACACCGAAGACGCGATGCTCAGCCTGCCGGTCTCGGGCCGCGCGACCACCAAACTGCGCGAATCCTCGGGCATGATGTCCAATGTCGTGCCCCTGCGCATCGGCGTCGAACCGGGCGTCACCGTCGAGGAACTGCTCCGACGGATACAAGTGGAACTCACCGGCGCACTGCGCCACCAGCGATTCCGCGTCGAGGACATGCAACGAGCGACCGGCGAAGGTGCCGACAGCGCCGCCGCTGGACGAGGCGTGTTCGGCCCCACCGTCAACATCATGATGTACAACAGCACAATTCGGCTCGGCGACGTCATCGGCGAATACCGGGTACTGTCCAGCGGGCCCATCGACGACATGATGGTCAACGTCTACCCCGGCGTCGCAGGTACCAGCACCCGCGTCGACTTCCTCGGCAACCCCGCCCTCTACACCACCGATGAGCTCTCCGCCCACCACCGCCGCTTCCTGGTGCTGCTGCGTGCGCTGGTGAGTGCACCCGAGGGGCTCGCCGTCGCCGAACTCGATGTGCTGGACCCGGAGGAGAAGGATGCGTTGATCGGCGCGCATCCGGCGGCCACGGCCATCCCCACACTGCTGCCCTCGATGCTGGCGAGCGGCGCGGTAGTGCGGGCAGCAGATATCGAACGAACCAGTGCAGAGTTCACGGATGCTGCAGAACATATTGCCGCACAACTGATGTCGAACGGTGTGGGGGTCGAGACGCGGGTGGCCGTTGCCCTGCAACGTTCGTACGAATCCGTCTCGGCCGCATGGGCAGTCTCGACTGCCGGGGCGTCGTTCGTGCCCGTCGACCCTACCGAACCCGCCGAACGGCTCGCCGCAGTGCTCGCAGACGCAGGCATCGAATACGGCATCACCACTCGAACTGTGCTGCAACAACTTCCGAGTACCGTGCGCTGGTTCGCCATCGAGGACCTGCTCGACGCCGAACCGGCAGCGTTCACCCCGCCTCGGGTGCACGTCGACAACGAGGCCTACGTCATCCACACCTCGGGATCCACCGGTAAACCCAAGGCTGTCAGCGTTACCCATCGAGGACTCGCGCAACTGGCAGCCAACGTGGTCGATCGATACGCCGTCACCGCCGACTCACGCGTCCTACACGTGGCCTCACCGGTGTTCGACGCGTCCCTCCAGGAAATTCTGGCCGCCTTCGCCGCGGGCGGCACACTCGTCATCGCTCCGGCCGATGTCTACGCCGGGCCCGCCCTCGCCCAACTGCTGGACCGCGAGAAGATCACACATCTGATCACCTCGCCGACCGTGCTGGCGACCCTGGACCCGGACGATCTCGCATCCATCGAAGTCTTCGACGTCGGCGGAGAACAGTGCCCTCCTTCGTTGCGCGACCGGTTCTTCTGCGCCGAACGGAGGATGCTCAACGCCTACGGACCGACCGAGGCGACAGTACTGGCCACGGTCTCGAACCCGATGCAGCAGGGCGACCGCGTCACCATCGGCGCACCCCTACCGGGCATCCGCGCGCTGGTACTCGACGCCCAGCTGCGGCCCACACCGCACGGCGGCGTCGGGGAGCTGTATCTCGGCGGCGACGGGCTAGCCCGTGGATACGACGGACAGGCCGGTACCACCGCGGCGCGGTTCGTCGCAGACCCGGGCCTGGCCGGAGCGCGGCTCTACCGCACCGGCGACATCGTCCGGTGGGCCGTCGACGGGTCCTCCCTCGAATACCTCGGACGCAGCGACCAACAGATCCAACTGAACGGGCGGCGACTCGAACTCGGGGAAATCGAAGCCGCGGTATCGGCGTGCCCGGCGGTGACCGCAGCCGCGGCGGCGATTCACGACAACCGACTTGTCCTCTACGTCACCGGCGACCCGGCAGTGCTGGACAGCTACCTTCGAGGCCGACTGCCCGCGTGGATGATTCCCGGCCACATCGTCGCACTCGACGCACTGCCGACCACCGCGAGCGGCAAGATCGACCGCCGCGCACTGCCGGCGCCCACCGCGACGACGCACACCGAATACGTGGCACCGCAGACCGATACCGAACGCAGCGTGGCCGCCGTATTCGCAGATGTCCTCGGCGTCGAGCGGGTGGGCCGCGAGCACTCGTTCTTCGAGCTCGGTGGTGACTCGCTCAGCGCCACAAGAGTTCTCGCACGTCTCGATTCCGGAGTCTCGCTGACCGCACTGTTCGCCGAACCGACCGTGCGCGCCATCGCGGCAGCAGTCGACTCGTCCGCTGCCCGGGAGGTATCGCTCGAACTGCTCGATACCGTAGTGCCGGGCCGCATCCCGCTCTCCTACGCCCAGCAACGCCTGTGGTTCCTCAACCAGTTCGACCCCGCATCGCCCGCATACAACATGCCGATCGCCATTCGCGTCGGCGCAGACAGCGACGCCACAGTGGTTCTGACGGCTCTGCGCGACGTCGCCGATCGACACGAAGCATTACGCACGTACTACCCGGACGACGGCGACGGCCCGCGACAAGTGGTCCGGCCCACCGACACCGTCCTCGGCGACGTACCCGCGCGGAATGTCTCGGAACGCTATCTCGATGCTGCGGCGGCAGAAGCCGCATCCCAGGGATTCGACGTATCCGCCGAAGTGCCCATCCGCGCAACGCTGCTCAGCGTGGACGACACCGGCGACACCGTCGTCGTGATCGTGGTGCACCACATCTCGATGGACGGGTGGTCGATCGACCCACTGGTACGAGACTTCGCCATCGCACACGCCGCGCGCAGTGCCGGACACGCGCCCACGTGGCCACGCCTGCGCGCGCAATACAGTCACTACGCCGTATGGAACCGAGCGTACGTGGACTCCGTTGCCGACAAGCAACTCTCGTTCTGGACCACGGTCCTCGGTGACTCGGCGGGTGCCGGCGAGACCGTTGTAGCGGAGCTGCCCACCGACAACCCGAGGCCCGCTGTGCAATCGATGACCACGGGCGTCGTTCCCTTCGAGATCGGTTCCGAACTGCACCTGGGAATTCGAGAGCTCGCTCGATCGACCAACTCGACCACCTTCATGGTCGTCCATGCTGCGGTGGCGGCGGCACTGAGCCGATTCGGGGCGTCGAACCGCGTGGTGATCGGGTCTCCGTCCGCAGGGCGAGGACACGAAGCGCTCGACGAGATGGTCGGGATGTTCGTCGGAACTTTGCCTCTCGCAGTCACGGTGGACCAGTCCGGCAGTTTTGCAGACCTACTGGGCGCAGTACGCACCGCAGATCTCGACGCCTTCTCCCATTCCGACATCCCCTTCGAGCGCATCGTCGACGCCCTGGTCACCGACAGAACCCTCGACAGGCATCCACTGTTCCAAGTGATGCTGGCCTTCGACAATGCGCCGCACCGATCAGCCGAGGACCTGCCGGTATCGGTACTGGAGATCCCCACCCGCACCTCCGAGTTCGACCTCAACATCGTCCTCGAGGACGGGACAGGTGAATCGGCCGGACTCGGCGACGCGACCGGTCTGGCCGGACAGATCGAGTACGCGCGCGATCTGTACCAGCAGAGCACCGTCGAACAGTTCGCGTCGACGATTCACACGGTCTTGAACGCCGCGGTCGCCGACCCGACCTCCGTCGTCGGCGACCTCGCGCTCGCCGAACAACCGGCCCAGCCGTCAGCGCCGCTGCACGGCACACTGCTGGACGTACTGAGCTGCGCTGCAGGCATTTCGGGCGATGCCATTGCCATCGACGGTCTGCAGTCGCTGACCTACGCCGAGCTCGATCGCCGCTCGAACCGGATCGCGCGGCTGCTGATCAGTCACGGCGTCGGGCCGGAAACGCTCGTCGCCCTCTCGCTCGAGCGCTCGGCCGAGTACATCATTGCCCTGTGGGCGGTGGTGAAGGCAGGCGGCGCATTCGTGCCAGTGGATCCGCGCTACCCGGCACTTCGTCGGGAGCAGATGCTCGCACCCATCGACCTGGGATTCGGTGGGCTGGAGCCAGGAGTGAACTGGCTCTACGAGAGCCAGGCGCAGATGTTGAGCGACGAGCCACTGACCGACGCCGACCGCCTGGGAACTCTGCGACCCGCGCACCCGGCCTACGTGATCCACACCTCGGGCTCGACGGGCACCCCCAAGCCCGTCGTGGTGACGCATCAGGGCGTTCACGCGCTCGCGCACCAGGTCGTCCCCCGATACGGCGTGACGTCGAGTTCACGTGTACTGCACGGGTACTCGGTCAACTTCGATGCAGCCGTTCTCGAACTCGTGCTGGCGTTCGGGGCCGGGGCGACGATGGTCATCGCACCGCCCGACCTGCTCGGTGGTGACGAGATGTCGGATTTCCTCGCCGAGCATCGCGTCACCCACTACCTCTCCACACCCGGGGTACTGGCGACGGTTCCACCGACCGACGGTATCGAGACCGTCGCTGTCGGCGGAGACGTACTGAGCTCGAGCGTCGTAGAACACTGGGCGACCGAACGGTCGATGCTCAACGCCTACGGACCCAGTGAGGCGACCGTGGTGGCCACGCTGGCCGAATCCCTGCGCGCCGGTGAGCCCGTCACCATCGGTCGACCGCTCGATCACGTGGGAGCATTCGTGCTCGACGACCGGTTGCAGCCGGTCCCGGCCGGGGGAATCGGGGAGCTGTATCTCGGCGGTGCCGGGTTGGCGCGTGGATACGGCGGCAGCACAGCGGCAACGGCCGAGAGATTCGTCGCAGGCCAGGCAGGCACCCGGCTCTACCGAACCGGCGATCTGGTGCGAGTGGATGCGTCGGGTCTGCTGGACTATCGAGGTCGGCGAGATTCCCAGGTACAGATCCGCGGTGTGCGAATCGAGCTGGGAGACATCGAATCTACACTGCTCGCACACCCCGATGTGCGCGGTGTCGCGGCGGCAGTGCGGGAGAACAGAATTCTCGCCTGGGTGGTGGGAGTCGACGAACACGACGCCGCACAGTGGCTACTCGAACGTCTACCACTGTCGATGATGCCGGCCGTCATCACCCGCGTCGACGCAATTCCGTTGACGGCCAACGGCAAGGTGAACGTAGCGGCATTGGCCGAGCCGGAGCCCACCGTCGACGATCCAGCTGCCGCACGGACATTGGCGCAGGACGTCATTGTCGGGATCTTCGCCGACACGCTGGGGATAGAGACCCCGGCCGTCGACGCCAATTTCTTCGTCCTGGGAGGAGACTCGCTCGCCGCGACGCGTGCTGCCACCCGAATCGGTGCGGCGCTCGGTATCGGAGTTCCGGTACGGACCCTCTTCGAGTCACCCACCGCCGCACTGCTCGCCTCCGCAGTGGAGACGCTCTCGGAGAACCACATCCCGCTGCCCGCCCTGGTGCATCGCCCAGATGCTCGTTCCTACCCCGGCCTGGCACCGGCCGAGCGCCGAATCTGGCTGCAGAATCGATACGATCCGGCCTCGGTCGCCTACAATATCGCCTTCGAGGTACCGCTGCCGGCGGACCTCGACCTCGCCGTCCTCCGCGCTGCGATCGCCGATGTGCTCGAGCGGCACACACCGCTGCGCACGGTGTACCCCTCCACCGGCGCGGGGCCCGCCACCGTCGTGCTCGATCCACAGATCGTGCTGTCGACGATGGACGATGCGCACGCGGTCTCCGGTGCGTCGACCCTGCACGGCTTCGACCTGACCGTCGAAGCGCCGCTGAGACTGGCGTGCGCCGAACGGGGCGGTGAGCGCACGCTCACCGTCGTCGCACACCACATCGCGATCGACGGACTCTCGCTACGCGCACTGGCCCGAGACATCGAGATCGCGCTGCTGGCCCGAATGTCCGGCTCGGCTCCCCAGTTCGATGCGCTGACGGTCGAGTACTCGGACTATCGACTGTGGCAGCAGGACGTGCTGAACGCGGTGGCCTCCGAGCAACTCGAATTCTGGCGGCGCACCCTCGCCGGAGTACCCGAATTCCTCGAACTTCCGACCGGCATCCCCGATGCCGCGCACGAGGCGACGCCGGTGCCGTTCACCCTCGGCCCCGAAGACCTCGCTCGACTTCGGTCGCTCGCACATCGTTTGGGCGCAACGGTGTTCGTCGTCGTCCATGCAGCGCTCGCCGCCGTGCTCGCCGAAGCCAGTGGCACCCGGGACATCGCCATCGGAACACCGGTATCCGGCAGAGCGGACCCTTTGCTCGATCCCCTCGTCGGTATGTTCGTCGGAACCGTCGTACTGCGGACCGACGTCGACCCGTCGGTCACGTTCGAGGACTTCGTGATCGAGGTACGCGACCGAGACCTCGACGCGTTCGCTCACTCGGACGTTCCGTTCGAATGGGTGGTGGACGCAGTGCAACCCGCGCGTGCCGTCGACACTCACCCGCTCTTTCAGGTCCTGCTCGCGTTCGGGGACAACGAAACTCCCACCATGGAACTCGAGTCCGGTCACATCACCCCGCGCCGCGTCGACATCACCGAGACGCAATTCGATCTCGAGGTCGTCGTCGACGAGTCCGAGGCCGGACTCACCGGACGCCTCGGGTACGCCGCTACCCGGTTCTCCCGCCCCGTGATCGAAGGATTCGCCGAGCGCCTCGCCGCTGTGCTGCACCTGGTGGCGACCACCCCGGACATCACGCTCGGCAGCGCGGACTTCGCGCAGGGTGCAGCGGCGATGGTGACCCGACGCGACAGCGCGCCCGAGCAATACACCCTGGCCGCGGTGCTCGAGCAGGCGGCGACGGCCTGGCCCGGGAACCTCGCCGTGATCGACGGCCCCAGGTCACTGACCTACCGCGAGCTGGACCGGCGGTCGAATGCACTGGCAGAGCGCCTTGTTCGCTCGGGCGTCGAGATGGGAGATCTGGTCGCGGTGGCGCTGCCACGATCGGCGCACCGCGATACTGCGGTGTGGGCCGTCGCCAAAGCCGGTGCCGGTTTTCTGTCGATCGACCCGGATCAGCCTGCTGCGCGGATACAGGAGATCCTGGCCGACGCCGCCCCGGTCACCGGAATCTCGGCCGGGGATTTCCCGCTGGCCGGTGATGATTGGTACACGGTCGACGGGGACGAGCTCGACCGGTTCGAGGTGCGTCGACCGCCGCTGAGCAGCGTCGCCTACGTCATCTACACCTCCGGCTCCACCGGCATCCCGAAAGGGGTGCGGGTGACGCACAGCGGCATCGCGAACCTGGTGCAGAGCCAACGTGACCTGTTCGGCGTGGAACCACAGTCGCGAGTGCTGCAGTTCGCCTCACCGAGTTTCGACGCCTCGATCTTCGAAACCCTGCTGGCCGTGGGATCCGGTGCCTGCTCGGTGATCGTGCCGTCCGAGGTGCACGGAGGCCGAGACCTCGAGGCGCTGATCGAACGACACGAGGTCACCCACGCGTGCCTCACACCGACCGTTCTGCAGGTGACCGACGCGGAGGCCACGCCCTCGCTTCGGGTGGTCATCATGGCGGGAGAGGCCGTCAATTCTGCTCTGCTGCAGCGATGGTCGCAGCGTCGCTCGGTGTTCAACGCCTTCGGCCCCACCGAGGGAACCGTCATGAGCACCTGCACCACCGACCTGCGCGGCTGGGGCCCGAGCGAGGGGTCGGGGCCGGTCACGATCGGCGTACCCACCCTCGGCTACGACGCGGTGGTGCTCGATGCGCGGCTGCGCCCGGTAGGGA
>NZ_JABFAU010000016.1:35802-76983 GCF_017168335.1 Rhodococcus sp. KRD162
CCACCTGGCCGACCCAGGGGGGAGGGGGCGACCAGGGCTCGCGGGCACAGAAGTGCCGTCCGCCAATGTACAGATCATTTGCTGATCGGGCGGGATCACGCCGATGTTTTTTGCGTCACGTTCAACTACTTTCCGATAACTACGACGCTCACTGCTTGTACGAGGCGAGGAAGTTGCCGAACCTCTCGATCGCCACCGCCAGATCGCGAGCCCACGGCAGTGTCACGATGCGCACGTGGTCGTGTCCCGGCCAGTTGAATCCAGTGCCCTGAACCACCAGGATCTTCTCCTGTAGCAGCAGATCCTGGACCAGCTTCTCGTCGTCGTAGATCTCGTGCACCTCGGGGTCGAGCTTCGGAAACGCGTACAGAGCGCCCCTGGGTTTGACGCACGAGACTCCGTCGATCTCGTTGAGCTTCTGCCATGCGACGTCACGCTGCTCGAGCAGCCGACCGCCGGGCAGGATCAGATCCTCGATGCTCTGATAGCCACCGAGTGCAACCTGAATGGCATGTTGCGCAGGCACGTTGGGGCACAACCGCGTCGACGCCAGCAGGTCGATGCCCTCGATGAAACCTGCCGCGTGCTTCTTCGGGCCGGTGATCGCGAGCCACCCCGCCCGGTAGCCGGCCACCCGATAGGCCTTGGACAACCCGTTGTAGGTCAGGCACAACAGATCCGGAGCCAAGCTCGCCAACGAGGTGTGCTGTGCGTCGTCGTAGAGGATTCGGTCGTAGATCTCGTCGGCGAGCAACAGCAGCTGATGCTTTCGCGCCAGATCGACGATGCCCTGCAACACTTCCTTCGAGTACACCGCACCCGTCGGATTGTTGGGGTTGATCACCAGCAGCGCGACGGTCTTCGGCGTGATCTTCGATTCGATGTCGGCCAGATCGGGGTTCCACCCGTTGTCCTCGTCGCACAAGTAATGCACGGCCTTGCCCCCGGACAGCGTGGTCATCGCCGTCCACAGCGGATAGTCCGGGGCCGGGATCAGCACCTCGTCACCATCGTCGAGCAATGCCTGCATCGTCATGGTGATGAGCTCGGACACCCCGTTGCCGAGGTAGATGTCATCGACGTCGAGCTCGGGAAAGCCGGGTTCGAGCTCGTAGCGGGTGACGATGGCCCGCCGCGCCGACAGAATGCCCTTCGATTCCGAGTAGCCCTGGGCCACCGGCAGAGCGGCGATCATGTCGCGCACGATCACGTCCGGGGCTTCGAATCCGAACGGAGCCGGGTTGCCGATGTTGAGCTTGAGGATGCGGTGCCCCTCGGCCTCGAGGCGGGCAGCGTGGGCGTGTACCGGTCCGCGGATCTCGTACAGCACGTTCTGCAGCTTGGTCGACTGCTGCAGCGTGCGATAACGCGGCTGGGAGTTGCTCTGCGGAGTGGTCACCCGTCATATCGTGCCAGGCGAACGGTCTCTGTTTCCACAAGGTTGTTTCGGTGCGCGGCATGCGGTCAACCGTGAGCCGGATCGGATCGGCGATACCACCACGGTGCGGCGGCGGTCGGATCCAGGCCGACCAGGTCGTTCAGCTCGTCGAACAGCTCGAGTTCTCTCGCGTCGTCGTAGGACTCGTCCGAGGAGGCAGTCCGATGGTCGATCTCGACGTAATCGCCTCGCGGCCCGTCTGCCAGTGCGAGGTCGGCCAGGTTCCGGCCCGACACCTCGGGGGTGGACACTCCTGGAAGCGGTCGCAGGCTCGGCATCACCCGCCTCCACATGAACTGTGCGACGGTTCCGCGATTCCTCGCGAGCGCGGTCCCAGGCATCATTCCGGGATCGAAACACATGGGTACGACGGATTTCGGTGCGCGCCGCGCAAGCTCGTGAGTGTGATGGAGCAGCGCGAGTTTGCTCGTCGAATATGCGGCACCTCCGTCGATGTCGCTAGTGATCGCCAATCGACCAGCCGATGCCCAGCGCGGCGCGGGCACCATGGCGTACGAGCGTCGGAACTGTCCGTAGTGCGTGCCGGATCCGACGTGCACGACTGTCGTGTGGTGTAACTGCGGCGACAGCAGTGCAAGAAGCAGGTGTGGCGCAAGCACATTGACGGCAAACGTGAGTTCGTATCCGTCCGAACTTCGCGCGGCGGTGTCCACCGTCTGAATCCCAGCAGCCAAGACGACGCCCTGCAGTGGTCTGCTGATTTGCTCGACCGCTGCGCGTACCGACTTCAGGCTCGACTGGTCACAGACGACGTACGTCTGCCCGGGAATCGCCGTTTCGAGCTCGGCCAGCCGGCTGGCCGACCGCGCGGTGAGTACGAGGGAGTGACGCTCGGCCAGGTGCAACGCTGCTTGCTTACCGAGGCCCGAGGTGGCACCGGTGATCAGAACCGTAGTGTCATCAACTGTCATTATGTCACTGTATGACACAATTGCGCGCAGTGTCGAGGAGTGTTGTACTCGGGAGGTGTCAGCACCCTCCTCTCGACGTCAACTTCGCACTCGAGATCGACTGGCGTCCGCGGCATTGCGACTTTTCGCTGAGCAGGGCTACGACGACACCACTGTGGCGCAGATCGCGGACGGGGCGGACCTGTCCGCTCGTTCGTTCTTTCGGTACTTCTCAGACAAAGACGCGGTGCTGTTCTCCGGAGAAACTGCGTTGCTCGATGCTGTGGCAAGGGTCGTCGAAAATTACGCCGACGACCTCGGGGCACTGATGCACGATGCGCTGCACGCCGCTGCGGACGCGCTGGACCTCGATAGGGACGGCTTCGCGGTGCGCCACCGTGTCATCTCTGCGAGTGATCGACTGAGAGGGCGTGAGCAGGTGATTCAGCTGGACATGCTGGCGGCGCTGTCTGCTGGACTCGTCGCTGCTGGTGTCGAGCACGACGAAGCCTCGCTGACGTCGCGAATGACGATGGCGCTGTGGAACGAGGCGTGCGAACGCTGGGTTGCGTCGGGAATGCGTTTGGGCGATCACCTCGACGCCGTGCTGGCGGAATTCCGCAGCCTGTAGACCGTAGTGGTTGTCGGTAATGGGTGGAAGAATCGCAACCATGTGCGGACGGTATGCCAGTACCCGGAGTGACACCGACCTCCAGGCGGTGTTCGACATCGCCGAGACCGTGGGCGAGGAGGTGCCGCCGTCGTACAACGTCGCCCCGACCCAATCGGTGCGGACGGTGCTCGAACGCGCGCCCAGCGGCGATCCCGAGTCCGACGCCGTGCGGCAGCTGCGGTCGGTGCGTTGGGGCCTGATCCCGTCCTGGGCGAAAGACGCGAAAATCGGTTCCCGACTGATCAACGCCAGGTCGGAAACCATCACCGAGAAGCCGTCGTTCAAAAAAGCAGCAAGCCGTCGACGCTGCGTCGTGCCTGCCGACGGGTACTACGAGTGGGAGAAGCGCGACGGGGGCAAAGTGCCGTACTTCCTGCATACCGAAGGCGTGCTCGCGATGGCGGGTCTGTACGAACTCTGGCGAGATCCCACCAAGGCCGAGGACGACGAGAACAGGTGGGTCTGGTCGGTCACGGTGCTGACCTCGCCTGCAGCCGACGCGCTCGGTCACATTCACGATCGCTCGCCGGTCGTGCTACCACCGGATCTCCGCGCGAGCTGGCTCGATCCGACCGTGACCGACCTGGGAGCGGTGCAGGACATGTTGGCAGCAATTCCCGAGCCGCGGCTCGAGCCCTACGAAGTGAGCACTGCGGTGAACAGCGTCAAGAACAACAGCCCGGAGCTGTTGACGCCGGTGTGACGATCAGGTGAGTCTCGTTCGGCAGATGTCGAGAATGGCGGCCCGCTCGTCGGGGGACAGATCCTCGGCAACCGGCGAATCGAGAATGCGACTCAGACGCTGGAAATAGGTGCGCCCGTCGACGCCGAATGCCACGTAGATGTCCTCGTCACTGCCGCCGCCGTACCCTTGCCAGGCTCGGCCGAAGGCCAGAATTTCGTGATCTACCGACTGGCTGCTGGTCCGGCGCATCATGTTCCCCTCGTGGTACCTGGCTTCCATCATCCTGGTCACGATTGAAGGGCTGGTGAACACTGCGTTACGCCCGCGTCAGTTCACTAGGGTGGTGCTCGTGACCGCACTCGCCTTCGGATCCTGGCCTTCACCCATCACCGCAGCCGACCTGTCCTCGGCCGGCCATCCCATAGAGGGCGGCCGCTTCGTCGGTGGCGAAATATGGTGGTCGGAGCTGCGGCCGGCCGAAGGGGGAAGGACGGCCATCTGCCGTCACATCGACGGGGAAGTGCACCCGGTCCTGCCCGCCCCGTTCAACGCCCGCACACGAGTTCACGAATACGGCGGGGGAGCCTGGACCGCCACCGACGACGGCGATCTGGTGTTCGCAGAATTCTCCGACCAACGTCTCTACCGACTCACCCCCGGCGGGACGCCGACGCCGCTGACTGTGAAACCGGCTGTGGCGTCGAGCATCCGGTATGCCGAACTGTCGGTGGTCGGCAGCGACGTCATCGCAGTCCGAGAGACTCACGACGCCGGCGAGGTGTCCCGAGACATCGTGGCCGTCGACCTGGGCGGCGGCGGACTGCGCTCACTGGTCTCCGGCTCGGATTTCCTTGCGTTCCCGACCCTGTCACCCGACGGCACTCGCATTGCCTGGATTGCCTGGAATCACCCGCAGATGCCTTGGGATGGAACGGAACTGCGTGTTGCCTCCCTCGCCGATCCGGAGAACTGGACGGTGCTGCTCGGCTCGACCGAGGAATCGGTCATGCAGCCGCAGTGGATCGACAACCATTCGCTGTACGCCATCAGTGACCGAACCGGTTGGTGGAACCTGTATTCGGTCGGTATCGACGGGCCGGTGACCCCACTGCGGACGCTCGACGCGGACTTCGGGGCACCGCTGTGGCGGCTCGGATCCAGTTGGTACCAGGTGCTGGGTGACGGAACGTTGCTGACCGTGCGGACCGTCGGCACCGATACCCTCGCAGTACTCGACCCGGTATCTGGGACGCTGGACGATATCGAGCTCGACGGTGTGACCTCGGTGGGACTGGGCGGGAGTTCGGGATCGACCGTGCTGATCAAGGGCGGCGGAGCGCAGCTGGCCAACGGGCTCTTCGCCCTTGACCTCGAGTCTCGCCAACTGACCTGTGTACGTTCGAGTTTCGACTCGGTCCCCGAGAGCGCCCATCTGCCGGAAGGTCGGCAGGCGACGTTCCGCGGACCTCGGCGCGAGGTGCACGCCATCGTCTACGCGCCGCGAAATCCGTCCTACGAGGGATTGGACGGCGAGCTCCCGCCGTACATCGCGTTCGTCCACGGCGGCCCGACGGCGCACGTGGTCCCCGCCCTGAACCCGTTGTTCGCCTACTTCACCAGCCGCGGCATCGGCGTCGTCGACGTGAACTACGGCGGCTCGAGCGGGTACGGCCGCGAATACCGCAATCGGCTGCGCGGGCAGTGGGGGGTCGTCGACGTCGAAGACACCATTGCCGCAGTGCAGGGGCTGGCCGAGAGCGGTCTCGCCGATCCACGCAGGTTGGCCATCGAGGGCGGCTCCGCGGGTGGTTGGACGGTGCTGGCCGCGTTGACTTCCTCGGACGTGTTCGCTTGTGGGGCATCGTATTTCGGTGTGGCCGAGCTGGAGCTGTTCGTCGCAGAAACCCACGACTTCGAGTCTCGATACATCGATGGGCTGATCGGACCACTGCCGGAGGCGATCGACCTGTACCGGACCCGTGCCCCGGTCAACAACGTCGACGGACTCTCGTGTCCGGTGTTGCTCTTGCAGGGTTTGGACGACCCCATCGTGCCACCCTCGCAGGCCGAGAGGTTCCGAGACGCGATGGTGCAGAAGGGAATACCGCACGCTTACCTCGCCTACGAGGGCGAGTCGCACGGATTCCGGAAACTCGAAACACAGGTGAACGCGCGGGAAGCGGAACTGTCGTTCTACGGACAGGTCATGGGATTCACCCCGCCCGGAATCCCCGAGCTACAGCTGTGGCGTCCCGCGACGTGAGGCTCGTCGACGCATCACCGGGGCGGGTGGGCGCGCTTGGATTCGAGGAACTCGAGTAGGGCGCTGGGAATGGCGCAGTACTTACTGTTGCCCTCCGACAGCTTGCTGCCCACCTCGAACGCTGCCTTCGAGGGCCCGTCGTTTTCGAGGATGAGCGCACAGAGGCGCTCGTCGGTGCGGCCGGTCTCGCAGCATTGCTCGACGTGCGCTCGATCGTCCGGCGACAGAGCCGTCCACCACTTGTCGTAGCGGCGGAAGAGCCTGTCCGCGTCGTCGGTCATGCCTGCTCCTACTTCTCGGGTGAGCCGTTCGATTCCGACGATACTCACGGTGTCCGATTCGTCCAGCATTGCGGGGCGATGTGGGGATTGTGCCGGGCGGGGACGTTACACCCGCCGTGTGGACCGTGTGCCTGTGGTGCCGGTAGTGCCGGTAGTGCCGGTAGTGCTGAGCTCGCGCCCCCAGTGCTCACCGCGCCTCCGCTGCTGACCTCACACCCCCGCTGCCGACTTCACACCTTTAGTGCCGACCGCGCGCCCGCGCTCGGAGGTGAACATACGCGCGCAGTCGGCAGCGGAGGCGCTCACTCACCCCTTCGGGCACGGTCGGCAGCATCGCGGATCATTCGATCGACCAGCTCGGGCTTGTCGAGGTCGGTCCAGGTCAATCGCACCACCTGGCGCCCGGTCCCACGTATGCGATCCTCGCGACGCTTCTCCTCCCACAACACGTCTGCCGCAGACTTTCCCTCCGGTACGTAGCGCCCGTATTTGACCTTGCCGTCGAATTCGAGGACTGTTCCGATTGCCGGTAGCTCGAAATCCACGCGCCCGCAGCCACCTCGAGCATCGACGATCTGTACCTGCAGCTGCGGTGTGTAGCCCAGGCGATGGAGCAGCACTCGGGTGCGTGATTCGCCTACGCTCTCGGATCGACCGTCCATGAAGTCGGCAACCTTGCGTGCCATGCGATTGCCCGGATGGTTCGGGCACGAATCCAGCGCCGCCGCAACGTGTTCGGTGGCCACACCGCGAGTTCGCGCGGCGACATCGGCGATACAGACCGCCGTCTCGAAATCGAGCGTGCGAGCGATGTCGGCGATGGTTCGTGCCAGTGCAGTCACTCGCACACCGTCGATGTTGACGACTTCCTCGTCCGTGTACGGGGAGGTGTGCAGAACTCTGATGGCACTGCTACGTCCACCGCCGCGGGCGCGGTTGCGCGTGATGTGCACGCGGCTCAGATCGGCATTCCACATGTCGAGGCCGTGAAAGACCGCTGCTGACACGTGGCTGACGACGGCATCGGACGCCGTAGTTGCATCGAATACAGCCTCTGCGATCACCCGATGCTTTTGTTCGGCAGTCAGCGAATCGAATTGCGCCCTGCTGACGAATCGTCCGGGCCGGAGTCGACGCCACGCCCTGGTTCGGCAGTAGCGTTGCAACTCGGCGTCGGAGGTGCCACGGGAAACCGCGTCGGATCGCGAGACGATGCGGATCATGAACAAATGCTCACCCGCACAGGTGCTTTCGACAAGCCCCGACTGCTCGATTGTGGATAACTGTAGGCCTGTGGATAGCCGGGTGCCCCAACCTCACACCCCTGCTGACGACCGCGCGCCCCCGCTCTGATGTGAGCGGGGGCGCGCAGTCGGTAAAAAGGGTGTGAGGTTACTTCCGGCGACCGGGAACCTTTGCCCCCGGAGCGAACCCGAGTCCGCCGGCCTTCGGCTTGGGCGGAGTCCGGTCATCCGAACCGTTCGACGCCGTATTACCCTCGGCTGCGGGTGCCTCGGCGGACGGTGCTTCGGTAGCAGGCACCTCGGTGGCGGGTGCCTCGGTAGCAGGTGCTTCGGTAGCAGGTGCCTCGGCTTCCGGTGTCGGTCCGGCCTTTTCGGGCTCGGTTGCTTCTGACTCGGGCTCCGGTGCCGCTGCAGGCGCACCCGGCTTCCGTGCGCCCGGCTTCTTGAATCCGGACTTCACGGCCAGGCCCTTGGGTTGGACGGTCGGCTTGGATTCGGTTGCCGCGGGTGCTGATTCCGTTGGAGTTTCGGGGGCGGGTGCCTCAGCGGCCGGGGCGTCGGCCGGCTTACTGGGTGCTTTTGCGCCGGGCTTCTTGAATCCGGACTTCACGGCCAGGCCCTTGGGTTGGACGGTCGGCTTGGATTCGGTTGCCGCGGGTGCTGATTCCGTTGGAGTTTCGGGGGCAGGTGCCTCAGCGGCCGGGGCGTCGGCCGGCTTGCTGGGTGCCTTTGCGCCGGGCTTCTTGAATCCGGACTTCACCGCCAGACCCTTGGGCTTGACGCTCGGCGTGGACTCGGTCGCGGTCGACTCCGGGGCCTGCGCAGTAGCAGACTCTTCGGACGCGGCGGGAGCGGCGGCTGCGGCCTTCGCACCGGGGGCCTTGCCCTTCATCTGCAGGCCCTTGCCGCCGGGTGCCTTGCCCCCGGCCATTCCGAGACCCTTGGGCTTGGCCGCAGGCTCGGCCGCTGGTTCGGCTGCGGACTGGGACGCAGGCTTGGCAGCTCCCGGAGGCTTGGCCAGACCCTTCATCTTCAGTCCGCCTGTTGCCTTCGGAGCCGGAGCCGGCGCAGCCGACTTCGCCTCGGCGGGCTCTTCGACGGGTGCGATGCGTTCGGCCTCTTCGACCTCCGCAGCGGTCTCGGTCTCGAGTTCCTCCTCGGGAGTGCGCTCTCGGGGAATGACCTTGATGTTCTCGGCCAACACCGAGGGTTCGACGCGGGTGATCGACTCGAGCATCAGCTGTGCCACATCGACGACCTCGACACCCTCGTGTGCGCCGCCTTCCTGGCGTGCGGTGACGCCGTCGGTGAGCATGACACGGCAGAACGGGCATCCGGTAGCGATCTTCTTCGGGTCGGTGCTGAGCGCCTCGTCGACCCGGTCGATGTTGATGCGCTTGCCGATGTTCTCTTCCATCCACATACGTGCGCCACCGGCACCACAGCACATGGACCGCTCGCCGTGGCGCGGCATCTCCTTGAGATTGGAGCCCGATGCGGCCATCAGTTCGCGCGGGGCGTCGTACACCTTGTTGTGACGTCCCAGGTAGCACGGATCGTGGTAGGTGATGTCCTGGCTGACCGAGGCCACCGGAATGAGCTTCTTCTGGCGCACGAGGCGGTTGAGCAGCTGCGTGTGGTGGACGACGTCGTAGTCGCCGCCGACCTGCGGGTACTCGTTGCCGAGCGCGTTGAAGCAGTGCGCGCAGGTGACGACGATCTTGCGCTTGTTCTGTTGCACGCCGTCGAACACGTTGTTCAGCGTCTCGATGTTCTGCAGGGCGAGCTGCTGGAACAGGAACTCGTTACCCGCGCGGCGAGCAGAGTCGCCGGTGCAGGTCTCGTCGGCTCCGAGAACCAGGAACTTCACGCCCGCGGTGGCGAGCAGTTCGGCGACGGCCTTGGTGGTCTTCTTGGCGCGGTCCTCGTAGGCACCGGCGCAGCCGACCCAGAAGAGGTATTCGTAGTCCTGGAACGAATCGGCATCTTGGCCGAAGACCGGGATGTCGAAGTCCATCTCGTTGATCCAGTTGAGACGATCCTTCGAGTTCTGGCCCCAGGGGTTGCCCTTGTTCTCGAGGTTCTTGAACAGACCGGCGAGCTCGGACGGGAACTCCGATTCGATGAGGACCTGGTAGCGGCGCATGTCGATGATGTGGTCGACGTGCTCGATGTCCACCGGGCACTGCTCGACGCAGGCTCCACAGGTGGTGCAGCTCCACAGCACCTCGGGATCGATGATGCCGCCCTCGACGGCGTCGGCGACCAGCTTGCGGTCGGCTTCGTCGCGAGCGGCCTGCGGGATGGCGTCCAGCTTGGTCTGATCGACGTTGCCCTCGGAGTCCACGAGACCGACCTCATCGCCGGCCGGATCTTTCTTACCGCCTGCAAGCAGGTATGGAGCCTTCGCCTGGCCGTGGTCGCGCAGCGACATGATCAGCAGCTTGGGGGAGAGCGGCTTGCCGGTGTTCCACGCGGGGCACTGCGACTGGCAACGGCCACATTCGGTGCAGGTGGTGAAGTCGAGCCAGCCCTTCCAGCTGAAATCCTCGACGTTGCCTGCACCGAACGCGTCGACGTCGGGGTCGGCCTCTTCCATGACGAGGACCTTGCCACCGGACATCATCGGCTTGGCCGGTCCGAGTGCGACGCTGCCGTCGTCCATGCGCTTGAAGTAGATGTTGGGGAACGCGGTGAAGCGGTGCCATGCGACGCCCCAGTTGATCCGGCTACCGACCACGTAGACCCAGACCATCGCGGACATGAGCTTGACGAACGCGAAGGTCGAGACCATCTCCGGGCTGGCCGGAAGCAGCTTGGCGACCTGCATGGTGAAGAAGTCCGTGTACGGGTTCGCGTGCCCGTAGGTGGCGATCTTGCCTGCCTTGACCAGGATCATGCCGAGGCCCTCGATGAGGACGATCGCTTCGACGAAGTAGGCGGCCTTGAAGTTGGAGCCGGCGAACCGTGATTGACGGTCGGCCTTACGGGGGTGGTTCAGCTGGCGAATCGTGACGAGCGCGATGATTCCGATGACGGTTGCGATACCGAGGACCTCGTCCATCAGGTGGTAGATCGCCCAGTTACCGAAGATCGGCCAATGGCCTTCGGGGTTGAAGGTCTGGATGTTCGCTTCCATCGCCACCAGTGCGCCACCGAGGAAGCCCCACATGACCAGCCAGTGCGCCCATCCGACGGTGCGGAACTTGACCATCTTGGTGTGGGCCGCGAACTCGACGACCATCTGCTTCAAGCGGGGAACGACAGGCCGCCACCGATCGGGGGCGGGCTGACCCAGCCGGACGATGTGGAACATCCGTAACCCGCCGCGGATGAAGATGTACCAGCAGTAAATGCTGATGACAGCGCCTACAAAGCCGAAGGAGAGAGTCACGGCGTTCATGTCGCGGCCTTTCGCTGTAGTTGGCAGCTGGCGAAGCTACCGCGTGTTCAGCCAGTCGAACTATACGACGGCCGATGTTACCCGCTGGTAACAGCGGCTGCCTACTCGCGGGTAACTTGGGGTCGATCATGTATGCGATGCTGGTGAGCGAGTAAACGAGGCCTTCCGGCGGGCTCGCTGAACTCACCGGTAGGTTGTCTCGTGGATCACGTTAGGCGTATGCCCCCGAGGTGTGGTCGGGAAGGCAGTCCTTACCTGGCGGCGGCGCGGTCGTGCCCGGAGTGGGAATCGCCGAATCGATCGGTATCGCTGGCCGAGATTCGACCGATCGAACGACGTGCGTGGGGTGATTCCGAGGCGGAGAATGCGTCTGCACAGCGATTATCGAGAATGTTTGTGACAGTTGGTAACTGACAGTTATCGACGGTGTGGAAAAGGACAACGAGCGGTACGGTTCGTGCGCTACACTTCGCCTGCATCGAATTGCCGCAAATGAGTCACCGGCGCAAACAAGTCATCGGGGTGACTCTGCGTGAAACGGGTACTCGGCGGCACCGGCACATGCTCACTGCACAGAAACGGAACAGAACTACACATGAAACTCAGCAAACTGGTCGTCACCTCGGCCCTCGTCGCAGTAGCGATGGGCCTGGCCAGCGGAACCGCCTACGCACAGTCCCCGACTGAGCAGACGACGCCCGATACCAACTACTCCGTCGAGCTCGAAGACCGCACGATCGTCACCACCATCGACGCAGGTGTCTTCAAGATCGCCGACGACGGCAAGACAGTCGACGTCCTCGACGCCGCCGACAAGACTCTCGTGACTCTGCCGCTCTCGTTCAACCTGGGTGGACTGAACTTCCCGTACGAGCAGAACGTCGACAACGACGGCAAGACTCTGCGTCTGGTCCCGCAGCTCGACTTCACCAAGGCATCGGCGAACTCGCGCAGCATCGGCGCAACGACTGTCGCCTCGCCCGAGGAGAACCTGAGGGCTCAGCAGAACTTCTCCTCGCAGCTCGGTATCGCGACGGCCATCGGTGGCTTGACCGGAACCGCAATCGGGGCAGTTGTCGGTTGTGTCGCTACCTTGGCTGCAGGATGCCTTGCAGGGCTGGTGACAGGTGCAGGAGTGGGCGGAATCATCGGCACCATCACCGCTGGCGGCCCCACCCTCGTGGTTGCGGGTATCGACCTCATCAACACGCTGAACGCGGCACCCGGCACCACGGTCTGGGCCAAGTAAGCGCCTTCTCACCCGAAAAACCCGCACTCTCGACGAGGGTGCGGGTTTTTTGTGCGCTGCGGGCTACGACGTCCGGATCGTCAGACCAGGATTCTCGGCGAGCACGTCGTTGATCGGTGTGGCGAACAGTTCGGGTCGCTGGCCCTGCAGCATGCTGACGAGGGTGGCGATCTCGCAGGAGGGCTGATCGCCCACGTTGGATGCACTGGCGATGCCGACGGCGAGGGTGCCGCTGACGACCGGCCCGCCACTGTCGCCGCGTAGGCCGCAGATGGACGTGCTGAAGTTGCGGTCCAGGACGGCCTCGCCCATTCCGATGCTGCGCCCCGTGGACAGGATTGTGCCGCAACTGAATCCGGATGTGGAACCGGCCTTGCAGACCGGTGCACCCACGATCGGGTCCACCGTCCCGGTGATGTGCAGCGGCTCCCTGCCGGGCACCCGGACGGCGTTGCTCTCGAACTCTCCGACGTGAGCGTCCTCGATGTCGATCAAGGCGTAATCGTTGTGCGACTGGCTGGTTCGGTAGAACGAGCCGAATTTCGACCCGACCAGACTGCCGTACATCGGATAGGCGCCCGTCGTTGCCGCTGAACCGGTGGCGGCCGTGCCCGGATCGCAGTGCCCGGCAGTGATGTTGACGGCTCCTCGGGTCGAATCGACGGCATTGAAGCCGAGTGAGCAACGCAGGCCGAGACCTGCCGGAGTTCCCGCCAGAAAGCTGTCGCCGCCGAGATAGGAAGTGGCGCGGATCGGCCCTGCGATGGGCGAAGGATCGAAAGGAAGCAACTCCAGCAGCGGTTGGATCGCGACGCCCACTGCGGGCGGGAGTTCGGGTGCGGGGGCGTCGACCACGAAGCCGGCAGCCGAGGCCGCGTCGGACACCGCCGTGTGCTCCGGGCCGTCGGCTGCGGCAATGACAGGTCTGCCGTCACCGTCGAGCCACGCGTCCGTCACGCCCGCGGAACCGACGGTGGCGGTGAACTCGGCCAACCGGCGAGCGGCGGCGGCGCGGTCGAGAAATTGCTGCGGGTTCAGGCCGAGATCGCGGGCCACGGCCTCCGCCAAAGCGGGAGGCAGCATCGGATCGGCGGTGTCGACGGCCGGCGGCAGGCTCGGCTGGGCAGCTGCCGCTGGGGCGGAGACCGCCATTGCCGTCAGACACGACACTGCAACCATCGACAGACCGATTGCGCGGCGACGCATGCAGAACCCCTCCCCGAGGCACCCACGATGTGATGCCGTCCACTTGTCGTACGACTATAGGGGGTGAACGGCTCCCCGATGGTCGACTACTCGGTTCGAAGAGTTGCCCCGGTTGCGCCGAGTACCTGATCGATCGGTATTCCCAGACTTGCGGTGCCGCCGTATTGCGCCAGAGCCAGGTTCGCCTCGTTGCAATCGGGCGCGCCGCCACTGTTGGATCCGCTGGTGATTCCGAGGGCGAGTGTGCCGGTCACGATCGCACCTCCGCTGTCACCTGCGAGAGTGCATGCGGTGCTGGCGAATCCACGAACGGTACGCGATGTTCCGTCTTCCATGTACAGCTGCGTCTCGACGCGGTCGGCCGCAACTACGCCGCAGGTGAACGACGAGGACTGGCCGGACTTGCAGACCGGAGCTCCGATGACGGCGGCTGCGGTTCCGGTGACCGCGACAGTGCTGCCGTTGGCTCCTCGAACGGTGGGACGGTTCAAGCCGGATGCAAGGCCGGAATCGTTGAGGGCGATCACCGACCAATCGAGGCCGTCCTGTGCCCCCAGGCTCGACCGGTCGAAGGATCCGATCTGTGTGCTGCGCGCGACGTCCGATGGATCCGGAAGGTAGACCGGTGCGCCGCCTACTCCGGTGGCCCTGTTGGGGTTGCAGTGTCCGGCGGTGAGATTGACTGCGGCACCGGAGGAGTCGACGGCATTGAAACCGAACGAGCAGATGCTGATGTCGGTGGGCGGAGCGTCCGCGATAGGCCCTGTGCTGGTGACGTAGGTGTCGCCGCCCATAGGAGTCGGATCGACTGGCGCGTTTCCACCGGGAGAGAGAATGACTTTGATGTTGGCCATCAGGGTCGGCAGGTTGAGTGCCCTGCCGATCGGGCTGTTCACCAGGTCGATGACGATCTGGTTGTCGATGAAATCGATGGCCGTTCCGTTGATCTGTCGCGAGATCTCGCGGGGCAGAGCGGCGATCCAACTGTTGAGATCTGCCAGTGACTTCTCCAACCCGTCGGCCGAGACCGGCGACTGCGCCGTGGCGTACCCGTCCTTGGCCACGGCCTGTGCCGCGGCAGGTGAGGTGACGGCGACGACGGCATTGCCGTCGGGCCCGATCCATGCACCGGCGAAGTCCGCCGGACGACTGGCCCGAAAGTCCGATGCGTACGCGGACAGTTCCTGAGCGCGAGCAGCCCGATCGAGATACTCCTGGGGGGACATCTTCAGATCGCGCTGCACTGCCTCGACGAGCTCGGCGGGGAGCTGATCGGCGGCAGATTGGACGACGGGATCGGCGGCCGCTGTTCCGGAGAACGATGCAACGAGTACGAAAGCCGTCGAACACAGCACTGCAGCACGCAGAGCCCCGGTGTTACGCATGGAATCCCTTCATCGGGTGCTAGGTATCAGCGACCCACCCTAGGGCATCAGTCGTGTAACCAGTGTTTGCGCAGCTCAGGGCTGAGTCTGCGGAGTCGTGGAAGGTGTGGTGTCGACGCTCGTCGTCGGTGCGGTGGTGGTGGGGGCAGTAGTAGTGGTGGTCGGCTCGACCGGAGTGGTGGTCTCCGCAGTCGTCGTCACCGCAGGGGCGGTCGCGGTGACGACGGGCTCCGAGGTAGGGACCGTTGCGGGCGGCGGCACCGGAAGGGGCGCAGGCTGCGGTGCGGGAGCCGGCTCGTTCGTCGGTTCGTCGACCACTGGCGGCACGATCACGGGCACAGCGGAGGTGACCGTCGTGGTCGAGGGTGTCCGAGTCGAGGTGACGACCGGTGAGCCGGCGTCGGTGACCGTCGGGGGTGTCGTAGCGGGAGCACCGCCGAACACTCCACTCAGTGCCGCGATCACCAGGACGATCACCACCCCCGCTCCGGCTCCGGCGATGATGGTGGTGATGGTTCGAGAGCGCTCACTGCGTTCTGCCTTCGCCGGGGCCTGCGCAGCGAACACCGGCGCTGCGTCGCCGGTGTCGGGCGCGCTGTCCTGAGCCGGTTCGATCGGTTCGGAACGAAACCCGGAGGGTCCGAACATCGGAGTCACGGCCGGAATTGCTCGCGAGAACGCGAGGGACTTCTCGGTCGGGACGACAGGGATGGCGTCGGTGTCGAGGGTGTCGATGCCGTCGTTGCGGGTGACGATCGGCGCGGCACCGGTCACCAGGGAATTGCCGTTGACATCCTCGATCTCGGCGAGCATCAGCGCACCGCGGGGTGCGGCTAGCGGCTCGACGAGCAGTCGGCCGGAAGAGAGTTGGGCTATCTCGTCCGCCACCGGTGCGAGTGCGGCGCTGCCGCCGGTGAGTACCACCGTGTCGGCCTGCGGGACGTCGAGGGACCGCACCGTCGGCGCGATCAGATCGGCGAACTCGGCTCGTGTCACGGTGGTGGTCTGCGGCCGTCCCGGCAGTTCGGCCGAGATGACGGCCTCGTCCGCGGTACTGAGCGTCTGTTTGGCTGCCTCACAGGATGCGACGATGCCGGCCAGGGCACTCAGTACCGTCGCGTCGGACAGATCGATCCGGTCACGATCGGTCACCACGTGATCGAACAGTGCGTCGGTGAAGACGTCCCCGCAGACCTCCGTCGTGCGGACGGTTCCCCCTCCGGGATAGGTGGAGATGTCGGTGCCGGTTGCGCCGATGTCGATCACCGCGGCACCCGAGCCGGGGTTGCGCTGAGCGAATGTGCTGACCGCTTTCGCGTCGGGCACCAGGGCGACCGCGGTGAGGCCGGCATGATCGAGGGCGTCACGCAGCAGGGCGACGCTCTCGCGCGGCCACCGCGTCGGGTACGTCATCGTCGTGACGGGTCGCTCGCCGGATTCGGTTGTGGCCGCCACCGAGGTGACGAGGCAGTTGGCGGCGTTGGCCATCAGGTCCTCGGCGCGGTAGGCATCGGCATCGGGCTCGAGGTCCTCCTGCCGACCGACCAGGTCCACGAACCGGGTGAACGGGGCCGTGTCGGCGGGCTCACCGAGATGCGCGCGCCCCTCGTCGTCGAATCTCAGGGTCGTCGGCAGTACGAAGATCGTCGGTTCGTCGTCGGCGTCGATGCGATGTACCGCGACCGACCTGGTGTTACCGACGGTGATTCCGAGATGCCCGGCAGCGCTCACGGGGTTGCCCCCGTCGATCGGTCCGTCGGCGCTGACGGGTCTGCGCCCACCCGCGCCGCCGGATCCTGGCCGGACTCGGGCTGTTCGTCGGTGGGGCTAGGTTCGGGACTGTCGCTGGGCTCGTCGGTCGGCTCCTCGACGGGCACTTCCTGGTCCGGATCGGCGGGAGCGACAACGGCCGGAGGTCGCGTGGTCTCGCTCTCCTCGGGTGATTCGATCGCCGGGCGGGTGTCGATCTGGGTCGGATCCCGCTCGACTCGCCGGTCTTCGGACGGCTCGGTGGTCGGGGTGGTGCCGGTCTGCTCCGGGGTGTTGGGCGCAACCGGCGCGACGGGTGCGATCTCGGCCGCAGGCTCGACGACGGCGGTGGGGAAGTCGATGGGGCCACCCGGCGCGGTTCGAGGCGATGTCGGCGGCGCGATCAGCTGAGCGTTGTCGAGGGTCGGAACGGTCGTCTCGGCCGACGTTCCCAGCTGCAGCGCGATCAGTACCGCGCCGACCGTCAACACCGCGGCGAACGCTGAGGCAGCCAGCAGTGGGCGGCGATCCGGTCGGGGTGGAACGTACGTCGCGAATCGCTCGGTGACTGCGTCGACGGGGAACTCTGCAGCCAGAATCGCGGCACCGCGCGCTGCGGCGACGGCACGGTCCTTCTTCTCCAGGGTGGCGCGGACCGACGCGTTCCAGGCGGCGAGAGCCTCTGCCTCGGCCACCAGAGATACGTGCGCGAGTCCGTGCGCGTTCATCGCCGAACGCAGCGCGAACACCTGCTCGGCCGTCCAGTCGGCGGGGTAGGTGGCGGCGGCGGCGAGGTCTCGGGGCTCCAGATCGATCGACGAGGCCACCTCGGTGAGCAGACACAGCAGGGACATGGACGTCAGCTGCTCGGCGGGCATGACGGTGCCACGGCTGCCGGTGACCCCCACTCCGTCACCGAGGGAGCCGAGGAAGTCGGTGTACGACTCGGACGGGTCGTCGGGTGTGTCCCCGAGCGAGACGGTGCCGTCGGAGTGCGTGTGGAGAACGGTCGGATGCAGCGACGCAAGATGCAGCGACGGTCCGGTCGCGACGGGATGCGACACCGCTGCGACGGCGCGTTCGTCGTCCAGGTAGAGGCCGACGTCCGGTGCGCCGAGGTGCACACTGCCGGGCTGCTCGGTCATGGGGTGAACCTGTTCTGATCGGGAGTGGTGCTCGCCATCGTTATGTCGCTTCGGAACGTCGCGGAGTTACAGTGCCGACGGCTGCGCTGGTCGAGGCCCCGTAACCCATCGCGCGCAGCATCGAGATCAGCTCCGAACGTGATTCGGCCCCGAGCCTGCGTCGAATCCGGGCGACATGATGTTCGACGGTTTTCGGCGAAATGTAGAGGCGGCTGCCCACCTCGCGGTAGGTGACTCCGAGGACGAGCAATTCGGCGACCTCGGCCTCGCGTTCGCTCAGCGAACCGGTCGGTGCGGGCGTGGTCCCCGGGGTGTCGCGCTGGTGTGAGGTGGGCTGGCGCAGCGACCGGGCGATGTGCAGCAACGAGGTCGCGGTCGCGGTATCGGTGACGGCCAATGCGGCCTCACTGGCCAGCCTGGCACCATCCCAGGGCAATCCGAACGCGGTCAGTGTGCGCGCGGAGTTCTCCACATCGGTCGCGTCGGGTCGGCCCTGCAACACTCCGAGCCAGGCCCGGCCTGCAGCAGCGAGCGCCGCACTGTACGGGTGGGTCGGTGCGGCCGCGGCCAGCGACTTGGCGTGCGGCACCAGCGCATCGGGCCGCTGGGCCACGATGGCCGCCTGTACGCGGTACCAATGCAGCGCCGATGCCCACACCGGCGGATCGCCCAACGCCGAGAGCAGATCGTCGGCCTGCGTCAGGAGATGTTCGACGCGATCCATCTGACCGAGTCGCGTTGCTGCCAACAGTAATTCGCCGACAGGGAGCAGTGCGAACAGGTCGACGGAGTACTCCGAGATCACGTCCTGCGCCTGGGACCATGCCGTGATCAGCGACCCTGCATCGCCTGATCTGCGGGCCAGGCCCACCCGAATGGCGTGCAGGAAGAGTTGATTGCGCACGTGCGAGAGCGGAATCGGCAGCGCATCGATCGTCGAGCTCGCCTCGGCGGCATCGCCGCGCAGCATCGATGCCCACGCTCCGATCAGGCACAACCTGGTATGAGCCTCGGACCCTGGGCGATGCTCGGGGAGTGCCCGGGCGAGAACGGAATCGGCGCGGGTGAGATCGCCGCACTGCACCGCATGGACGGCGGCGATGGCCGCCGCAGTATCCGGCAGGCATGATCGTTCGGATACGTTGCCGGTCAGGGTCATTGCACGGATCAGTGAGTTCGCGGCGGCGCTCGACGCGGCGGCGCTGCGCGAATCGACCGAGCCGAGTACCCCGGCCACGAGCAAGGTTCCCGACGCGGTGCTCGACGTCGGCGCGAGAGCGGACACCGCGGCCATCGACCGGTCGGCGGCGGCCCGATCACCGGCTGCGACGGCGGCCAGCGCCGCCCACACTGCATCCGGCCCCAGCCGATCCTCTCCCAGCCAGGTGAACAGTTGCGCACTGCGCGAGAGCATTCCGCGCTGCGCCGCGATCGATGCCGAAACCCGCACCGCCGTACGAAGATCGGCCGCATCGCAGATCGCTGCGGTGTCGAGCACTCCGTCGGCCAAGCGGCCCGCCTCGTCCAGTTCCCCGGCCGCCGCCGCGACCTCGGACCTGCGGGCTGCAAGTACCGCCGGGTCGAAGCCCGCGCTCACCGCAGCGCCGTACAGGCCACCGGCAGCGTCGATCGAGGCCGAATCTGCCTGCTGTACGAGGAAATCGGCCAATCCCGCATGGACGACGCCGCGCTCGGCCAACGCCTGCGCGGCGGTGGCGTCGAGCAGGCGGGATCGGGCGGCGACGTCGGTGACGGTCTCGAGCACGGTGCGGCACCGGCCATCACCTACCAGCTCGATCAGCGGGGCCTCGACCGAGGGAATCAGCGCCCCGGCGGCGTCGAGCAGGCCGGAGCCCAGCGCGAGGTCGACGACCGACTCGGCCTCGGCCCCGCGCCCGAGGATCTGCGCAGCCGTTGCAGGATCGGGCACCAGGCCGAACCGAGCCGCGAGCAACAGCGCGCGAGTGTCGTCGCTGGTGTCGAGCAACATTCGACGGTGTTGCTCGGCAACGGATTCGGTGACCACGCGCAGGGGAGCCGGATCCGGGCGATCCCCGCCGAGTGCGGTGAGAGCCGCATCGACGGCCGCCAGAACTCCGCCCGTCGATTTCGCGATGGCCCCGGCCAGTGCCGTCGACAGTGGCCGAGCGGTTGCTGCCGAACGCGCAGCGATGGACTTCTTGTCCAGTGGCACCAGGGTGAGCCGAGCGGGGCCTGCGGACGCGACACCGCCGAGTCCCTGACCGAGACCCTGGCCGACCCCGCCGAGAGTGGGGCCCTGATAGGTGGGCGGCTGGTACGAGGGAATCTGCACGTTCGGAACCTGCGGAGCTTGCACGGCGGGCGGTTGGTAGTTGGGCACCGTCGGGGCCGAGACCGGCGGAACGGTCGGCACGGTTGCCGCGCCGTTGTCGGCCGGAGCCTGCGTGGGTGCTCCCCCCGCAGGCGCACCGGCGACCGGGGCTCCGGTGGCGGGGTCGATCTGTGTCACGGAGCCGTCGGCGTTGACCACCGTGGTGGGGGCACCCTCGGATCCGGCTGCGGCAGGGCCGTTCTCGCCGGTCGTAGCCGCGGTCTGGGTATCGGCAACAGCGGAGGTGGTGCCCGGCGTCGTGGTTGCCGAGATCGAGTTCTCCGCATTGGATTCGGTCGGCGCGGTGTTGTCGGAGGTCAACGCCGTGCCCACCGACAGACCGCCCCCCGCGAGAAGCGCAAGCACGACGACGGATCCGGCAACCAGGCCGGCTTTCTTGCGACCGGACATGCCCTCCTCGGAGGCGGCGGCGGTGGGCGTCGGCGCTGGTCTGGGAGTCGGACGCGGCGTCGGGGCTGCCGTGGCAGCGGCCACGGATGCGGTGGGAACCGCAGCCAGCGCTGCGGCGTCGTCGGCAGCGGTGGCGTCGGCGATATCACTGGCGAGCATCGCGGCACCGACGGCGACCGTCAGTTCGGGCCGGGGCCCGGCGACCACCGGAGCGCGCAGTTCGGAGGAGATGAGCTCGGCGACGAGGGGAATGGCTGCGCTGCCGCCGACGAGAACCACCTGGTCGATGTCGGTGACCTCGAGCCCGACAGCGGTCACCGCGTCGCGGACGACCCCGACGGACGCCAGCAGCGACGCACGCACCAGTTCTTCGATCTCCGAGCGCACCAGGCGAACCTCGGTGTGGAGCCCGGGCAGATCGACCGTCAGCGCCGTGGACGTGTCGTAGGAAAGTTGTTCCTTGGCCTCGCTGCAGCGCGCTCGCAGTTCCACCAACGCGCCGACCGTGTCGGGGTCGAAGGGGTCGAACTCGAAGGACTGGCTCCCCGACACCGTGTCGAGGACGTACTGCATGATCGCGTGATCGAACTGCGCGCCACCGAACTCCTGCGAGTGGACGCCCGCGCCGACGACGCCCGCGTCGGAGCCGGTCCGCATCAGGGTCACGTCGAGTGCGCTCGCACCGAGGTCGTAGATCACGGCCAGGCCATCCGACTGTGGTCCACGAGTGACCTCGAGCCACCGCATCGTGGCGACGGACTCGGGCACCAGGGTGACATCGGAGAGCCCCGCGCGGTCCAAGGCCTCGCCGAGAACCTCGGCTGCATACGCCGTCCAGCGAGTGGGGTGAGCGACCACGACGGTCGGGGGTGCATCCGATCCGGCGGCGACCTCGGCGACGAGGGCGCGGGTGGCGGTGGCGTACAGGTCCTCGGCGAGGTGACTGCGGCCGTCGTCGTCTATCAGTTCCACGGGATCGCCTACTCGGTCGGCGAACCCGCCGATCAGGTTTCGCGTCGACCGATCGCTCAGCTCGACCAGGCTCGGTGCCGCGCCGGGGCGAAGGTCGAGCGCCGAACGCTTGACCACAGAGGAGACGGGCTCCGTATCGAGAGCAGCCGCAGCCGTCACCGAACCGATACGTATGCCGAGTCCTGTGTTCATCGTGTCGCCGCCTTCATCTCGCCCAGCTTTCGGTAGTACCGCCGTCACTCGCACTGTCGCGCCGCGCTACCTGTTCGTTACGTCTCACAGCAGGGTAGAGCCTGTAACGAGTGAAATCCCCTAAAGCGCCCCGATCCCCTAATGATTTCCCCCTGGCGGCCCCAGGGGGAGTACGGGGATCGCCCCCGTTGGCCGGGGGACCTGCGGTGCATAGCTTTGTGATCAACCACGAAGCACCCCTCGTCAAGGAGACCTCAATGGCTACCAACGCCGTACTCGATTTCATCCTCAGTCTGCTGCGCGACGACCAGGCAGCCGCTGCGTACTGCGCCAATCCCGAGATGGCTCTCGCTGCCGCAGGACTCGGCGACGTGACCCACGCGGACATCGTCGCGGTGGCTCCGCTGGTCGCCGAATCGGGACTCTTCGCCGGCGCTGGCAGCCAGCTGTCGGCCATCCTGGGTGCAGGCGGGTCCGCCGGCCTCGGGGGCGCACTTGCCGGAGGCGCGAGTCTCGGCGGCGGACTGTCGGCCGGTCTCGGACTGGCAGCAGGTGCGGTCGCCGGTGGCGGACTCGCCGCGGGCGGCAGCCTGACCGGCGGTATCGACGTCACCGGCGAGCTCGCGGCGTCGCTGCAGGCAGCTCTGGCCGCCGCGCTGGCGGTCGGCGGACAGGTCGGTGCCGAGCTCGGTGCCGCGTTCGGCGGTGCCCTCGACGCATTGATCGGTGCAGGTACAGGCCTCGGCGGCGGTGTCGATCTGGATCTCGGCGGATTGCTCGGCGGAACCGTCGGCCTCGGCGCTGCGTTGACCGGACTCCTCGGCGCAGGTGCCGACATCGGGGGACAGATCGGCGGCGATCTCTCCGCGCAGCTGCAGGCAGCTCTCGACGCTGCCATCGGTGCAACCGGCGCCGTCGACCTCGGCGCACTTGCCGATCTTCAGGGTGGACTTGGCGGCGCGCTCGGCGCGATCTTCGGAGTCGGTGGAACCATCGGAGCAGAGCTCGGCACCGCGCTCGGCGGGGTCTTCGGAGCCGTGCTCGACGCCGGGGCCGGACTCGACCTCGGTGCCGGACTCGACCTCGCAGGTGGACTCGGCGCGGCCCTGACCGCAGGTCTCGGCGGCGCACTGGGCGGACTCGGTGCCATCGGTGCCGATCTCACCACCAACGTCGGAACCGCACTCGACGGGGCGCTCGGAGCAGGCGGGGCGCTGGTCGGTGACCTCGCAGGAGGCCTCGGCGCAGGTCTCGGCGGGCTCTTCGCCGTCGACGGTGCCGTTGCAGGATCTCTCGGAACCGCACTCGGAGCGGTCCTCGACGCCGGCGTGCTCGCCGATCTCGACGTCGACGCTCTGCTCTCGGCAGGCGGCAACGTCGGTGCGATCGTCAGCGGTGCCCTTGGAACCGCACTCGATCTCGACACCGCTGCGGTCGGCGGCCTGACCGCCGCCATCGACAGCGCGATTGCAGGGACCATCGGCGCAGGTGCCGGGCTGGCAGGCGGCGCTGCAGGTGGCGTTGCGGGCGGGCTCGAAGGAGTTCTCGGAACGGCGTTCGGCGTCGGCGGAACCGCAGGTGCGCAACTCGGCACAGCCCTCGAAACAGTGCTCGACACCAGCGCAGCCCTCGACCTCGGTGCCGTCCTCGGTGCCGGAGCCGACCTGAGTGCCGGACTGGCCGGAGCGGTCGATGCCGCTGCCACGGCAGGTGCAGACCTCACCGGAACCGTCGACGCCGCACTCGGCGCAGCAGGCGGGGTAGGCGCGGGCCTGACCGGTGGCCTGGGGGCCGTCGGGAATGTGGGTGCTGATCTGACCGGTGGCCTGGCGGCCGTCGGGAATGTGGGTGCTGATCTGACCGGTGGCCTGGCGGCCGCCGGGAACGCTGGTGCGGGCTTGGCCGGTGGATTGTTCGGCTCGGGAGGGGCAGGCGCAGGTGTGACCGGTGGGTTGTCCGGCTTGGGTGAGGCAGGCGCGGGCCTGACCGGTGGGTTGTCCGGCTTGGGCGACGCGGGCGCGGGCCTGACCGGTGGCCTCGCCGGTCTCGGCAGCCTCGGCGGAGGTGTCGCAGGCGGACTTGCCGGCGGAGTGGCAGGTGGCGTCGATGCAGCAGCACAGGCCGGGGCCGGGCTCGAAGGCACCGTCACCGGAGCTGTCGATACCGGCGTCGACGCAGCAGCGTCCGCAGGGGCAGGCCTGGCCGGAGCCGCGAATGCAGCAGGATCGGTCGCAGGCGGCCTCGACGGTGCGCTGGGCGGAGCGGTCGACGCGGGAACCTCGGCGGGCGGTGATATCGCCTCGAACGTCGGTGGTGGACTGGACCTCGGCGGCTCGCTCGGCGGCGGCATCGGTTCCATGGTGAGCGGGGGTTTGGATGCTGGTGCGGACGCTGCGGCTTCCGCGGTCGGCGGGTTTGACTCGGCTGCGCAGGTCGGCGGTCAGGCCGCGGGTAACTTCACCGGCGCTGTGCAGTCCGGTGCCGAGGGTGCAGCGCAGGCAGGCAGCTCGCTCTCCTCGGCGGCCTCGGGATCCTTCGAGCACTCGAGCTCGTTCGATTCGAGCGCAAGCGCAGGCGGCACGGGCTGGTCGAGCGTCGACTCCGACGTTTTCGGTCAGGGCGAGAGCCACACCGACCTGTTCAGCGACAGCAGTGGCAGCTTGCACGGAACGGTCGATTCGGCAGCCGATTCCCTCGGCCACGCGGCGACCGTCGATCACGACATCGACCTGCTGCACCCATGATCGCGTCGCCTGTGATCGGGTGAGAACGATGCGACTCGGCCCCGAGTGTTCCCCACACTCGGGGCCGAGTCGTAGCTAGAGTTCTTTCTATTGCGAACGTCGACGAGAATGGGTTGTGAATACAAGCGTATGGACGGGCAATCTACGGAGCTGGCCGAGCTGCTCAGTCGAACTGCGGCGGTGGCGGCTTCGGCAGGCAGATCCGATTTGGTCGATCGAGTCGAGGCAGCTCGATCGCGGGTATTGGATCCACGCCGACGCATCATCGTCGTCGGGCCACTCAAGCAGGGCAAGAGCCAGTTCGTGAATTCACTGCTCAATCTGACGGTGTGCTCGGTCGGCGACGACGAGACCACCGCCATCCCGACGGTGGTGTCCAATGCCGAGAATTTCTCGGCGCAGCTGGTGCTCGCTGATCCGGGCAACGAGCCCGTCCGGGTGGACGTTCCGCCCGAGGAGGTCACCTCGGTCACCCCGGCCAGCCCCCTGGCCCAGGGGCGTGAAGTGCTGCGCCTGGAGATCGCGGTGCCGAGCCCACTGCTCGCAGACGGATTGGTGCTGGTCGACACCCCAGGAGTCGGCGGTCACGGAAATCCGCACGCCGCAGGCACATTGGGTCTGATTCCGTCGGCCGACGCGGTGCTCGTCGTGTCCGACGCCTCCCGCGAATTCACCGAGCCCGAACTGTCCTTTCTGCGACAGGTGCAAGGCTTGTGCCCGGCCGTGGCGGTGCTGATCACCAAGATCGATCTGTATCCGCACTGGCGGCAGATCGTCGAGGCCAACCGTGGGCACCTCGGCCGCGCAGGCATGGACGTCCAGATGTTGCCGGTGTCCTCTCTGTTGCGTTCGCACGCACTACGTTTGAACGACGAGGAACTCAACGCCGAGTCAGGGTTCCAGCAGCTGTACGCCTTCTTGCGTGACGAGGTGGTGGCCCGGGCAGATGTGCTGGCACGCTCCTCGGTGTCGCTCGATGTCCGGTCGGTCACCGAACATCTGACCCTCTCGTTCGGCAGTGAGCTTGCGGCGCTGAAGGATCCGGAGCGAGCAGCGGCGGCCGTCGCCGGGCTGCAGCGCGCCAAGTCCGCCGCCGAGGAATTGCACAAGCGTTCCTCGCAGTGGCAGCAGACGCTCGGTGACGGCATTGCCGATCTCGCGTCCGATATCGATCACGATCTACGCGACCGGTTGCGGCGCGTCACCCGGGAAGCGGAAGAGACCGTCGACGAGGGAGATCCGGAGAAGGACTGGCCGCAACTCGGCGAGTGGCTCGAGGAACAGATCGCCGCGTCGGTGGGCGACAACTTCGTCTGGGCACACGAACGGGCACTGTGGCTTTCGGAGTTGGTGGCCGAGCACTTCGCCTCGTCCGGGGCGGCAGCGCTGCCCGATCTCGATCTCGGTGACCTGGACAACGTCCTCGAACCCGTCTCGTCGTTGGCCGATCTGGAATCCGGTCGTATCGGCATCACCCAGAAGGTTCTGGTGGGAATGCGCGGATCCTACGGCGGCGTGCTGATGTTCGGTCTGATCACCACCTTCGTCGGTCTGAGCCTGCTCAACCCGATCTCGATCGGCGCGGGTGTGCTGCTGGGTACCAAGGCGTACAAGGAGGACAAGGAGAATCGCGTCAAAGCGCGTCGAGCCGAGGCCAAGATGGCGATCCGCCGGTTCACCGACGATGTCAGCTTTCAGGTGGGCAAGGAGTCGAAGGATCGGTTGCGGCAGATCCAACGAGTACTGCGTGACCATTTCACGTCCATCGCCGAGCAGACCGTGCGTTCGCTCAACGAGTCGCTGCGCTCGGCGCAGGAAGCTGCCGCCGCCGACAACACGGACCGCGCCGCACGGATCGCTCAACTCGAGCAGCACATGCAGCAGGCAGCCGATTTGAACTCTCAGGCAACAGCTCTCGTCGCGGACACCGCAGTATGAGCGTGACCGCCCTGGATCGGGCACGAGATTTGATCTCGGCGGCCCGATCGACCTGTGCCGGTGACGCCGAGGCGTCGTGGATGCTCGACGAGTGCCTGTACCGCCTGGACGAGCCGCTACGGGTGGCACTCGCCGGTTCCCTCAAAGCCGGAAAGTCCACGCTGCTCAATTCACTCGTGGGGCAAGATATTGCCCCGACCGACGCCACGGAATGCACCAAGGTGGTGACGTGGTACCGCAACGGCGTCACCCCGGCCGTCACCGCATGGTACGACGGCGACCGGGCGGCGAACGTGCCGGTGCAACGGCGGGAGGGGCGATTGACGTTCGACCTCGGCTCGCTGACGGCAGCGCAGGTCGATCGCCTGGACGTGGAATGGCCGGCGAGCGCGCTGGCGCAGACGACCATCATCGACACGCCCGGTACATCGTCGCTGTCGCGGGATGTCTCGGCGCGGACGCTGGCGATGCTGACCCCGGAGAACGCGTCCTCGGGAGCCGACGCCGTCGTGTACCTGCTCCGCACCCTCAACGCGTCGGACGTGTCTTTTCTCGGGCAGATCGGCGCACACGTGGGCGGTGATTCGGGGCCGCTGGGTGTGATCGGGGTGGTCTCGCGGGCCGACGAGGTCGGTTCCGGCCGGATGGATGCGATGATGTCGGCCAAGGAGGTCGCCGCGCGGTTCGCGTCCGAACTCGAGGCCACCGGGTTGTGCCAGGCGGTGGTCCCCGTCGCGGGTCTGCTTGCCCTCGGTGCGGAGACGTTGCGGCAGAACGAATTCGCGGCGTTCGAGATGCTTGCGACGGTACCGACCGAGGATCTGCAGTTGGCTATGCTCTCGGCTGATCGTTTCGTGCGGCCCGAGAGCACTCTGCCCGTCGATGCAGGGCTGCGGGCCAGTATCGTCGACCGATTCGGCTTGTTCGGCATCCGGATGGCGGTCACCCTCATCCGACTCGGGGTCCGAGATTCGCCGACGCTGGCTGCCGATCTGGTCGAACGCAGCGGCCTGAGCGAGCTTCGGTCGGTGATCGACGTGCAGTTCGGGCAACGTGCCGACCAGTTGAAATTACATTCGGCACTGGTTGCCCTGCAACGGATTCTGGAGTTCAGGCCGGAATCGAAAGCGTTGCGCACCGAGGCCGGAAGAATGCTCGCAGATGTACACGGCTTCGCCGAACTCCGGCTGCTCGGCCGATTGCGCTCCACCACACCGAAACTCCCGGAGGGTGCGCTGCTCGATCTGCAGCGAATCATCGGCGGATTCGGCATCGCCGCCACCGAGCGGCTGAACCTACCGCCGGACGCCGGACGTAACCAACTGCGCGACACCGCGCTGGCGGCCGTGCACAGGTGGCGAGAGTTGTCCGAGCATCCACTGCTGGATCAGTTCACCTCTACCTCGTGCGCCTCGGCCGCTCGCAGCGCAGAAGGGATTCTCGCCTCACTGGCGTGAGGACCGCCGGGGCAGTACGGCGACGACAGTGGCCACCGCTGCGGTAGCGGCCACGACGTACGGCCCCCAGCGCAGAACGCCGCCGAGCAGTGCGGAGGCGTCGGAGACGAAGGTCGAGAAGGTGACGGCTGCGCCGATGGTCAAGATTCCGACAGCCCCCATCAGAACCTTGGACGAGGTCGCCGCGCCACGCAGCAAGTTCAGTGCGACGAATCCGAGGAGCACCAGTACCGCGGACGCCGCGCCGCTCGAGAGCAGCGTGGCCGACGCGGTGGTGCGAACATCGGCCGCGCTCGCCGTCGAATCTTGCTGCGATACTGCGGTTTCGACGGCAGCGAGCACGGTCTCCCAGTTCAGCGCAATGACGAGGGCCAACGCGAGAACCAGGGCCGTCGTCACCATCCACAGTGCCCGGGCAACCTTGGGAAGTGCCGACGGAGCGCTGTCCTGCCGCGGCCGGAGCGGTTCCACCACTACCTCGGGCCGCGGCGGCTGCGGACGCCGAGACTGCTTCGGTGCTGGATCGTTCTCTTCTTCGGCCACGATGGAGCATTCTATCGGTCGACGCAGATCGATTGCCGACTCAACGCAGGATCACCGCCACGCCCTCGTACGGACGCAGAGTCATCGGGAAGCTGTTCAGCTCGTCCACGGTTGCGATTTCGTTGTCGTCGAACACATCGACAGCGCAGGTACCCGGCACCAGATGCTTCGACTGAATGGTCGCGCTGATCTCCTCGGACGAGAAGTTGAGTACCGTGGCCTCGATGGTGCCCTGACTCAACTCGTGCACCATCACCAGCAGGCCCTTGTGCGAGACCGTCGGGATGTCGATCTGCTGGGCGGTTGCGATACCGAACTTCTTTCGCAGCTCGATGATTCGGGCCAACTGACGAGCGAACGACTGCGGGTCGGCCAGCTGCTCGGGAAGCGATCCGTACAGGCTTCGCCCGCGAGGAATTCCGGACTCCGAACGCACCGCGTCGGGGAAGTTGCCCATCAGGTCGTGTGCGCCGCGGTTGAGCCAACGGGTGTCGCCCTCGCGGATGAGGTCGTCGACCTCCGCTGCGTCGACGGGGAGAATCCCCAGCAGATCCCAGCCGGACAATGCGAACACGCCGGGCTGGAGTGCGTTGTACATCGCGAGCAGCAGGTGGGCGCGCTTGACGGTCTCGATGTCTTCCTCGTCCATCCGTTCGAGATCGCGGATGCCGAGTGAGGCCGTGATGACACTTGCTGTGGTGCAGGCGATTCCGTTGGTCGTGAAGGTTCGGTTGTACGGTGCCCAGCGTCCGGTGAGGCGATCGGTCAGCTCGCCGCGAATACGGTCTCCGAGATCGCAGCCCTTGACCGTCTCCCCGCCGTAGGAGAACTCGTCCTCTGCATGCAGGGTGGCGAAGTGGATGAGCTCGAAGGTCATCTCGTCGTGGTTCTGCAGCGCGTGCACCAGGGACGCGCTGTCGACGCCGTGGTCGCGGGCGAGGGTCATGGTGAGCCTGAGAAACTCGGTGTTCCCCATGACGAGTGCATGCTGGTAGGCCGGACGGTTGATGAAGTCGTACGACAGATCGGCACCGTTGGTGCCCATCGCCTTGATGTCGTCGATCGTCAGGTTCAACTCCTGGAAGGTGAACCCGCCCATCTTGCGTACGACGCTGGCGATCAGGTGGTTGGCCGCCTCCGAGAGCGGGTGGCCCTCGGACCAGCCCGGCCCCTCTGCCCGGCGCTCGACACCGAGGAAACCGTTGGCGTCCAAGCGCAATGCGCCTGCTCCCAGATCGGCGATCGAATGGCATGCGTCGCCGATCACCAGTCGCATTCCGGCGAAGGAGGGATCGAGCCAGTTGATCGAGGGTTGACCGGCCTTGAAGTAGTGCAGGTACACCCAGCGACGTTCGATTCCGTCGATACCGACGACGGGAGGGGTTGCGCTCCAGTTGGTTTCCTTGACGCCGAGCTCGTAGAAGATCACCCGCTGCAACTGGCCGATGATGTACCCGGCGCGAGCGAGGTTGGCCTCTGCCTCGGCGTCGATGTTCTGCGAGTCGGCTCCGGCGCGCACTCGCGGTAGCAGGTGCCAGTCCTGCGGTTCGATCTCGACCATGTGATAGATGCCGGGGTAATCGGCGACGGCCATCTCGGCCAACCGGAAATCTGCGCCCTTGCCGGTGTGTCCCGGCACGATGTCGTCGATGACGATGCCGTCGTATGCGGAGGCCACAACGCACAGGCGTCGGAACTCCTCTTCCGAGCCGAAGGCAGGGTCGATCTGCATACCGATGCGGTCGAAGTGGCCGTCGACCGATGGCGTCGGACGCCAGCCGTGGATGCCGCCCGCCACCTTCACCGGCCCGGTGTGCACTGCGGTGACACCGATTTCGGAGAAGGCCTGCCACAGTTTCTCGTCGCCCAAGGTGCTCAGGAAGCTCGTCTGCGGAGCGTTGATCACCGAGATGGGATACGCGGTGAACCACACCGGAGCGCGTTCGACGGCCGCACGAGGGTCAGGATCGGCGTAGGGGTTCTGCCACATGCTGCCCTTGCCCGAGAGCTGCTCGGCGATCAGCTTGGCGTCCCGCAGCATCGACTGTTCGGTGAGCCAGTCCACGTACTCGGGATTCGATGCAACCGGTTCGCTGTCGGGTGTGGGGTTGCTGCTGCGATTGGCCCGGCGCACGGAGGGGCGAAGTGGCTTCGGCCGAGCCGGATAGAACTTCTCGTCGTAGGTGATCTCGCTCGGTTCGTGCTGCACTTCGGGATCCATGTGCCTCCGTAGCCTCGCTTTTCTTCAAACCCTACGTAGGGCGCGGCCGATCCGCAGGATTGTGGTTTCCCCTGATCGTCGGCGCGTGAAACCTGACGCGCCGGCCGCCGAAGACCGCGTCGAATGACAGCAATGTCATTCGTTCGAGTCCAGTTCCTTCGATATGCGAACGTCATCGAATCGAGACCGCCTGGTGTGGAATGTCTGATTCCGATAGGCCATAGTGAGTGAGTACCAACCGCCTCATCAGTCACATCAGACTCATGAGCCACATCCCCCTCAGCTACAGGAGTTGTTCATGCGACGTCTTGCCCGCACATCGATCCTGGCCTCGACGGCCGCTCTGGCCGCCGCCATCGGTGCGGTTGCCCTCGCACCTGCCGCCTCTGCCGAACCCGATCCCGAACCCGTCGGCCCGCTCGGCTCGGTGGTTCTCGAGAGCCCCGATCTGGTGGTGACCATGGCCGCTGTCTGTGACACCACCGTCGAGGACGCACCCGAGGGCGGAGTCGTCGCGCTGGAGGTCAAGGTCGAGAACATCGGTGCGGACGACGCGTCGAACGTCAACGTCAACTACGGCGCGCTGCCCGGAGTTCAGGGTCAGAACACCGAAAAGGTCATCGAGGCAGGCGAGGCAGCCACCTACACGGTGCCCTCGGTCGATCGCGAATGGGTCGCCCGTCCCGCCGGTGCCGCGGCCTTCGCCAGTGCGCTCGACGCCGACTTCATGAACAACATCACCGCCGGACTGCTGAGCCACAGCTGCATCCCGGTGCCGGACGAGGAGTCTTCCGAGTAGTTCCCCACGACCATGTAGTTCCCCACGATCCATCTCCCCGCTGCGCCGCGACGATCCACGCCGATCGTCGCGGCGTACTGCTGCGGGCACTGGGGAACAAATTCGCCACACCCTCCGTTGTGCAGGTCAGCAGCCTTGAGTGGATGAGGCTCAAGTTGAAAGTTGACGCGATAGATCGCGTTGTGCAAACTTGAGCGGAGTTCGCTCACCCAGGGACTGGAACCCACGCAACAACAGGAGGAAACATTATGGCTCGTGCGGTCGGTATCGACCTCGGGACCACCAACTCGGTCGTGTCCGTCCTCGAGGGCGGCGAACCGGTTGTCGTCGCCAACTCCGAGGGATCACGCACCACCCCGTCGATCGTCGCTTTCGCCAAGAACGGTGAAGTGCTGGTCGGCCAGTCCGCGAAGAACCAGGCGGTCACCAACGTCGATCGCACCATCCGTTCGGTCAAGCGCCACATCGGCACCGACTGGACCGTCGGGATCGACGACAAGAAGTACACGCCGCAGGAGATCAGCGCGCGCACGCTCATGAAGCTCAAGCGCGACGCCGAGGCGTACCTGGGCGAAGACATCACCGACGCCGTTATCACCGTCCCCGCATACTTCGAGGACGCGCAGCGTCAGGCGACCAAGGAAGCCGGCCAGATCGCCGGCCTGAACGTCCTGCGCATCGTCAACGAGCCCACCGCTGCCGCACTGGCATACGGCCTGGACAAGGGCGACAAGGAACAGACCATTCTCGTGTTCGACCTCGGTGGCGGCACGTTCGACGTCTCCCTCCTCGAGATCGGCGACGGTGTCGTCGAGGTCCGTGCGACCTCCGGTGACAACCACCTCGGTGGCGACGACTGGGACGAGCGCATCGTCACCTGGCTCGTCGACAAGTTCAAGGCGCAGAACGGCATCGATCTGACCAAGGACAAGATGGCGCTGCAGCGTCTGCGTGAGGCCGCCGAGAAGGCGAAGATCGAGCTGTCGTCGAGCCAGAGCACCTCGATCAACCTGCCCTACATCACCGTCGACGGTGACAAGAACCCGCTGTTCCTCGACGAGCAGCTCAGCCGCTCGGAGTTCCAGAAGATCACCTCGGACCTGCTCGATCGCACGCGTGCGCCGTTCCAGGCAGTGGTGAAGGATTCCGGTATCGCCGTCAAGGACATCGACCACGTCGTGCTCGTCGGTGGATCCACCCGCATGCCCGCGGTGTCGGAACTGGTCAAGGAACTCTCCGGTGGACGCGAGCCCAACAAGGGCGTGAACCCGGACGAGGTCGTGGCCGTCGGTGCTGCACTGCAGGCCGGTGTGCTCAAGGGTGAGGTCAAGGACGTTCTGCTCCTCGACGTCACGCCCCTGTCTCTCGGTATCGAGACCAAGGGCGGTGTCATGACCAAGCTCATCGAGCGCAACACCACCATCCCCACGAAGCGGTCCGAGACCTTCACCACGGCCGACGACAATCAGCCGTCGGTGCAGATTCAGGTCTTCCAGGGCGAGCGCGAGATCGCAGCGCACAACAAGCTCCTCGGCTCCTTCGAGCTGACCGAGCTGCCCCCGGCTCCTCGCGGCGTCCCGCAGATCGAGGTCACCTTCGACATCGACGCCAACGGCATCGTGCACGTCACGGCCAAGGACAAGGGCACCGGTAAGGAAAACACGATCAAGATCCAGGACGGCTCCGGTCTGTCCAAGGAAGAGATCGACCGCATGGTCGCCGACGCCGAAGCTCACGCAGACGAGGACAAGGCTCGTCGCGAAGAGGCCGAGGTCCGCAACCAGGCCGAGTCCCTCGTGCACCAGACGGAGAAGTTCGTCAAGGACAACGAGGACAAGGTCGACGCCGAGCTCAAGGGACGCGTCGAAACCGCCATCTCCGACGCCAAGTCGGCTCTCGCGGGCAGCGACATCTCGGCAGTGAAGTCTGCCGTGGAGAAGCTCTCCACCGAGTCGCAGGCCCTCGGCACCGCCATCTACGAGGCTCAGGCCAAGGAGCAGGGCGGCGCAGAAGGCGAGGCCCAGGCCGCTGACGACGGTGTAGTCGACGCAGAGGTTGTCGACGAGCCCGCCGACGACGCGGAGAAGAAGTGACCTCGGGTAACACCGAGCAAGAACCGGTCACTTTCGTGGACAAGCGGAAGATCGATCCCGAGACCGGTGAAGTACGGGACGGCGACGCAGTTCCGGAGCCCCTCGCGGGCACCGGCGCTGCGCCCCAGCCCGGCTCGGTAGAGGAAGGGACAGACAGCGAGACGGAGACCGAGCCCGAGGTCGTAGAGGATCCTCGTGATACTCAGATCGCCGAGCTCACCGCCGACCTGCAGCGAGTCTCGGCCGAGTACGCCAACTATCGGCGTCGCACCGATCGCGAGAAGCAGAGCGGAGCAGAGAATGCGAAGGCGTCCGTCGTCTCGCAGTTGCTCCCGGTCCTCGACGACCTCGAGCGAGCACGCCAGCACGGCGATCTCGAAACCGGACCGCTCAAGGCCGTGGCAGACAAGCTGGCAGGGGTGTTCTCGAACATCGGCCTGACCACCTTCGGGGCCGAGGGCGACGCCTTCGACCCGGCCATCCACGAGGCCGTCTCGCACGAGGGCGACGGCAGCAGTCCGGTCGTCGGAACGCTGATGCGTCCGGGCTACAAGCTCGGCGAGCGTGTTCTGCGCACCGCGATGGTCGGCGTGATCGACAGTGCTGGTGAAAGTCCGGCACCAGAGGAATCGGATGCACCTGCGTCCGACGAGCAGTAAAAAGAAATAGCGCGAGAGGAGGAGACGCCCGGTGAGCCAGCGGGAGTGGATCGAGAAGGACTTCTACAAGGAGCTGGGCGTTTCCTCCAGCGCTAGTGCAGAAGACATCAAGAAGGCGTACCGAAAGTTGGCTCGGGACAACCATCCCGACGCCAATCCCGGCAATGCCGCCGCCGAGAACAAGTTCAAGGCGGTCAGCGAGGCGCACGCCGTTCTGGCCGACCCGGCCAAGCGCAAGGAGTACGACGAGGCCAGGCGGCTGTTCGCCTCCGGTGGCTTCGGTAGCCGCGGCGGCGGTGGCTTCTCACCGGGTGCAGGCGGATTCGGCGGCGGTGGTCAGAGCTTCGACGTAGGCGACATCTTCGGCCAAGGTGGCGGCGACGGCGGACTCGGCGACCTGTTCGGTGGCCTGTTCAATCGCGGTGGTGGCGCGGCGCGCCCACAGAACAATCGGCCTCGACGCGGCAGTGACGTCGAAACCGAGACCACGCTGCAGTTCCGTGAAGCGGCACAGGGCGTTACGGTCCCCTTGCGGTTGACCAGTCCGTCCTCGTGCACCACCTGCCACGGCAGCGGTGCCAAGCCAGGGACCAGCCCCCGAGTGTGCCCCAAGTGCAACGGCCAGGGCGTCGTCAACAGGAACCAAGGCGCATTCGGCTTCAGTGAACCGTGCGACGACTGCCGCGGTTCCGGTTCCATCATCGACGAACCATGCGCCGACTGCCGTGGAACCGGAGTGCAGAACCGGACCCGCAGCATTACCGTGCGCGTACCGGCCGGAATCAGCGACGGCCAGAAGGTGCGCCTCGCCGGACAGGGCGAGGCAGGGCTGCGCGGTGCCCCGTCCGGCGACTTGTTCGTGACGGTACGGGTCAAGCCCGACAAGGTATTCGGGCGAACCGACAACGATCTGACGGTGACCGTCCCGGTGAGCTACGGCGAGTTGGTGCTCGGTACCACGCTGTCGGTGCCCACCCTCGACGGACGCGTCGGTGTCAAGGTTCCACCGGGAACCGTCGACGGCCGAGTGTTGCGCGTACGGGGTCGCGGCATCCCGAAGAAGTCCGGCACCGGTGACCTGATGGTGACCGTCAAAGTTGCCGTCCCGCAGAAACTGGACAATGCTGCTACCGACGCCTTGAAGAACTATCTGGAAGCCGAGAAGGCCAGCGGATTCGACCCGCGGGCCGGGTGGGCAGGTGTGTGATGTCGGTTCCCCCAGACGGTGGTGCCGCGAAATCCGGCGGAGTACAGGCTGATCCGGACGCCCAGATCTTCGTGATCTCGGTCGCCGCGCAGCTTGCGGGCATGCATGCGCAAACCCTGCGCACCTACGACAGGCTCGGGCTCGTCATTCCGCATCGCACCACCGGCGGGGGACGACGCTACTCGCCGCGGGACGTCGCATTGCTCCGTGAAGTGCAACGACTCTCGCAGGACGAGGGGGTCAATCTCGCCGGAATCAAGCGCATCATCGAACTCACCAATCAGGTCGAGGCTCTCCAGGCTCGGGTGTCCGAGCTGGCGCAGGAGCTGGCGACCGTGCACGCGAGCTATCGCCGCGATCTGGTGCCGATTCAACGCAATGCCCTGGTCGTCTGGAAGCCGAGGCATCAGCGCTGAGGGTTCGCCCAGCTCGCAAACGCGCGCGCCTTCGCCAGGTGCGCGCGTTCTCGTGCTCGGTTCGGCCGCTATTTTGCTCGCGTCCGGCGAATGCGCGCGCGTTCGCGGGGAGCGCGATGCGGAGGGAGCTCGAGCCCCTATCCTGGTCGACATGCAGGCGTGGAAATCGACGGTCGTTCAGTACCACCGCCTTCGGAACGACCTCGCGGTAATTCGGCTCGAAGGCGATGTGGTGCCGTTCAAGGCGGGCCAGTCGGTGTCGGTGTCCGTTCCTCAGCATTCTGCGCTGACCCGTCGGTATTCGCCCGCATTGCCGCCATCGCTCGACGGCAAGCTGGAGTTCCACGTCCGCGCAGTTCCGGCCGGCTGGGTCAGCGGGGGCATCGTCAACGAGACACGGCCCGGTGACGTCTGGCAGATCAGTGACCCGCAGGGCAGTCTGCACGTCGACGATTCGGGTCGCGACGTGGTGATGATCGCGGGCGGCACCGGACTGGCTCCGTTGCGCGCCATTCTGCTCGACCTCACCCGATGGGAGAGGCCACCGAAGGTGACGCTCTTCGTCGGAGGTAAGTCGCCCCGCGATCTCTACGCGAGCGACATGCTGTGGTTGATGGCGGCAGAACTGCCGTGGCTGACCGTCGTACCTGTGGTCGATCAGTTGCACGAGCCCTGGGCCTCGGACCGGTGGAACGACCGGATTCATGCCGAGATCGGTTCCACCGCAGCATTCTTCGAGCCCGAACACTGCTGGGAGGGTGCTGTGGCCGATGTGGTTGCCACACAGGGCCCCTACCCGGATCGGCAGATCCTGGTGTGCGGATCACCGGGTATGGAAGCGGCCACCGTGCGCGCACTCGTCGAGATCGGCACCCCACTCGACGCGGTGCGCCGCTGAGTCAGGGCAGCCGCAGAATCCGTCGTAGATGGGCCAGATCCTCCGCCGATGTGGTGGTGAACTCCGGGGGCGGGGCGTCGGCGATGGATCGGGCCGTTTCGGCGAGGCGGCGTCCGGCGTCGGTGAGTCCAATGATGCGGCGTCGGCGATCGTCGGGGTCCTCGGTGCGGATCACCAGTTCTCGCTTTTCCAGTTCGCGAACGTTGAGCGACACGTAGGGCGCATCGGACGCGAGGATCTCGGCCAGCTCGGTTACCGTCCGATCGGAGGTGAGTAACTTGGTCAGCAGTTTGGCCCGGAGGAAGCTCATTCCGGTGGCCTCGGCGACGGCACGTCTGGTGTCGTGTTTCTCGAGCATCAACGCGCGCATCTCACGCCAGACGGCGGCCGCATCGGAGTTCGTCATACGAGCACCGGACGGCCGATGGTCTCGGCGGTCGATCGGGCCCAGCGGCCGGTGGTGACCAGTGCGAGCACGGTGACGACCACGCCTGCACCTGCGATGACGAACCACGCGGGCACTGCGGCAGCGGTGAAACCGTCGGAGATCTCACCGACGATGCTCGCGGTGACGATCGAGCCGACGACCGCCACGCCGAGTGACTGACCCACCTGCCTGCTGGTCGAGGCGATCGCGGACGCCACTCCAGCCTGGCTGCGCGGCATCCCGGACACCGCGGTGTTGGTGATCGGGGCGTTGACCATGCCGAACGATATTCCGAAGATCACGTACGCCACCGCCAGCCAGGTGAAGGAGGTCGTGGGGGCCATCCGACTGAGCATCAAGGCCGAGGTCACGAATCCGATGCCTGCGACCAGCAGTGGAATTCGCGCTCCGAGGGAGCCGACGATGCGCCCGGAGATCGGCGCGAAGATCAGGGTCATCAATGCCATCGGCAGGGTGAGGAGACCGGCGTGCAGGGGCGAGAAGCCGCGCACATCCTGGAGGTAGAGGGTGTTGAGGAACAGGAATCCGCCGAGGGATGCGAAGGCGCACACCGCGATCACCGTCGCTCCACTGAAGGGCGCACTGCGGAAGAACTTCAGTTGGATCAACGGCTCTTCGAGACGCGATTCGACGACCAACAGGCCGAGGAGGGAGCCGAGTGCAATGGCACCGGTGAGCACGATCGGCGGCGATGACCAGCCCTTCGTCGGGCCCTCGATGATGGTGAACACCAGGGAGACGAGGAACGCGAAGATCAGGATCTGACCGGCCGGGTCGAACTTGCGTGAGTGTTCGGCTTTGGATTCGGGGACGAATTTCAGCGTCATGGCCAGCGCGAAGATGCCCACGGGGACGTTGATCCAGAAGATGGACTGCCATCCGGCCGCGGTGACGAGGACGCCGCCGAGAGCGGGGCCGGCCGACATCGAGATTCCCACGACGGCACCCCACATTCCGATGGCCCCGGCGCGTTCTTTGGGGTCGGTGAAGGTGTTGGTGATGATCGACATCGCCACGGGATTCATCATCGAGCCGCCGACGGCTTGGAGCATGCGGAAGGCGACGAGCCAGCCGAGGGAGGGTGCGATGCTGCACAGCAGGGACCCGAGTACGAACGTCCCGGTTCCGATGAGGAAGAAGCGCTTGCGGCCGTACCTGTCGGCCATCGAGCCGCCGAGCATGAGCAGTGACGCCACTACCAGGGTGTATGCATCGATGATCCATTGCAGACCGGATACCGACGCGTTCAGGTCGGCGCGCATCGACGGCAGTGCGATGTTGACGATCGTGTTGTCGGTGCTGACGAGAAACAGGCTGAGGCAGCAGATGCCGAGCACCGAATATCGGTGCCGTCGGGTCAACTCGCCCATGTCCACCTCCAGCCAAGTATGTGTATATGTACAACTATTACATGAGTACTCCTAACTTGTTGAGCGAGCAAGTGCGATGCACGTGACGTTGCCCGCTAGGGTGTGGGTCACAGACTCGCTGTATTCGTGAATGGAGAACAACCGTGGCTTCCGAGATCGCACCAGGCGACCTGGTTCAGGCGTCCGGGCACGCCGGCCCGTGGAAGGTGCTCGAGATCCGCCAGGGTTTGGCGTTGCTCGAGCATCACGACGGACATCGACTGTCGGTACGGACCACCACGGTCGAGGTGGTGCGCAAGGCGTCGAGCAACGAGGGTTCGACTCCACAGGCAGAGGCGGAGAGCGAGAACCCCTCGCTGTTCGACGAGAACTGACCTACCGCACCTTTCGTTCCGCCGCGTACTTCTGCCGCAGCGACTTCGAGATCTGCTTGAACTCCCGCAGCTTCTCGCTGCGTGCTCTGGCATCATGCCTCGAGGTTGCCCACGCGTTCTCCCGCAGCAGCTTTCGGTAATTTCCGAGCCGACGAGCGGTGAGTTCACCCGAATCGACGGCGGCGAGCACCGCACACCCGGGCTCGTGCACGTGCGCGCAGTCGCCGAAGCGACACGAGGCGGCGAGTTCCTCGATGTCGGAAAAAGTGCTTGCCACCGCATCTTCCGATCCCTGCACCCCCACCGACCGCAGGCCCGGCGTGTCCAGGAGCGTCAGTCCCGTGTCGGGAATCGGCACCAACTCGCGATGCGTCGTCGTGTGTCTGCCCTTGCTGTCCGCCGCACGGGTGTCGCCGGTGACGAATGCGCTGCGATCGAGCAAGGCATTGCCGAGGGTCGACTTTCCCGATCCCGACGGCCCGATCAGCGCCACCGTTCCGCGCAGATGCGTTGTCAGTGAATCGATTCCGTCGCCCGACAGTGCGCTGGTACGGCAGACGGCGACGCCGGGCGCGCAGGCTCGAAGCTGGTCCTCGGCCACGGTGCCACTGTCGGCTTTGGTGATCGCGAGAACGGGGACGGCGCCGCTGCCCCAGACAAGCGTGAGGTAGCGCTCGACGCGACCGAGATCGACAGTGGTGTCCGACGCGACAGCCACCACGACGGTATCGACATTCGCCCCGAGAACCTGTGTCTCGGAGGACGATCCGGCGCAGGCGCGTTCGATCGCCGTTCGGCGGGGCAGGATATCGGCCAGGAGGAACTGGCGTTCGGAATGTGGCCGGAGGGCGACCCAGTCCCCGGCGCAGGTACGAGTGCCTGCGCCGCGGACGATTCCGTCGCCGGTCACGGCATCGAATTCACCGCGGTCTACGCGAACGACGCGGCCGAGAACCGATCCCGGGGTGAGCTTTTCGAACTCGGTCAGCCAGTGCTGGTCGAGGCCGTACTGGTCCAGTGGAGACATGCAAGATCCTTCGGAGAGGCGGAACGAGGGCTCGGGTGTGTGCTCGTCCAGGTGGCCATGATGCCCACCTCCTCACGTGAAAGCGCATGAAAAAACCGTCGACGGCACGCTAACAGCCGTCGACGGTCTCGGGAAAGCGATTTATCGCTGCGCCGGGCCGGACCCCTCCGGGGGTTGTGCCAGCGCGGTCAGGAAAGAGCGAGCCCAGCGATCGACATCGTGCGCGAGCACCTGCCGACGCATGGCACGCATGTGCCGTTTGCCTGCTTCGGGTTCCTGTTCGAGTGCGCCGGTGATCGCGTCTTTCACGCTGTCCAGGTCATGTGGGTTGCACAAGTACGCCTGACGCAGTTCTGCTGCAGCACCGGTGAATTCGCTGAGGACCAACGCTCCGCCGAGATCGCTTCGGCAGGCCACGTATTCCTTGGCGACGAGGTTCATGCCGTCGCGCAGCGGGGTGACCAGCATGACGTCGGCGGCGACGAAATACGCCAGCAGGTCGTCGCGGGGGATCGGCCGGTGCAGGTAGTGCACCACCGGGTGCCCCACCTGGCCGTACTCGCCGTTGATTCGACCCACCTGTTGCTCGATCTCGCTGCGCATCGCGACGTAACTCTCGACGCGTTCACGGCTCGGCGTCGCCAACTGCACGATGATGTTCTCGGCCGGATCGACGCGTCCCTCTTCGAGCAACTCGCGAAAAGCATTGAGCCGGACGTCGATTCCCTTGGTGTAGTCCAAGCGATCGACGCCGAGCATGATGCGTTTCGGGTTGCCGAGATCCTTGCGCAGTTGCTTCGCGCGATCGCGGACGGCCTTCGTCCGTGACTTGGTGTCGAGATCACCGGAATCGATGGAGATCGGAAACGCGCCGACTCGCACGGTCCTGAACCCCACCTGCACGACGCCCAACTTGGACCGCACGCCGACGGTGCCGCGGGACGTGGTTCCCCCGGCGAGGCGTCGGGCAAGGTAGAGGAAGTTCTGCGCGCCGCCGGACAGGTGGAAGCCGATGAGGTCGGCACCGAGCAGTCCTTCGACGATCTCGGTGCGCCACGGCATCTGCATGAACAGCTCGATCGGCGGGAACGGGATGTGCAGAAAGAACCCGATGGTCAGATCGGGGCGCAGCATGCGCAGCATCTTGGGGACGAGCTGAAGCTGGTAGTCCTGGATCCACACCGTTGCGCCCTGAGCCGCCGCCTCAGACGTCTTCTCGGCGAAGCGGCGGTTGACCTCGACATAGGCGTTCCACCAGTCGCGGTCGTACACCGGTTTGACGATGACGTCGTGGTAGAGCGGCCACAGGGTGGCGTTGGAAAAGCCCTCGTAATACTGCTTGTACTCGTTCTCGCTGATCGGGACCGGACGCAGTTGCAAGTCGTCCTCGACGAAGGGCTCGACGTCGACATCGGACACCCCGACCC
>NZ_JABFAU010000016.1:77083-328812 GCF_017168335.1 Rhodococcus sp. KRD162
GAGCCCACCCGGGCACTTCCCAGCGCCCACCCTGCCCTCGCAAACGCGCGCGCGTTTGCGAGGGCAGGGTGGGCGCTGGGAAGTGCCCGGGTGGGAGTTTCTGGCCGCGACTGGTTCCACCAGTCCTCACCACCACCGGAGCGGCGTATCGCGGGGGGTCGTCCAGTCCCTTCGGCCCTGCCGGGGAATTGGCCCTCGTCGACCGTCATGACACCACTGGGGCTTGACGTGACACCACAGTGGTGTCATTGTTGAACCATGGAACTTGGGCAGTACGTCAACGATCTCCAACGTCGGTTGGTCGAGGCCGCAGCGACAGGAGACGAGAACACTCGTGCCGCTGCTGAACGACTCGTCGACGGCATGGATGCGGCGACGCGTCTGGTGATGCTCGACGTGCTGTCGGCCGCGGTCGGTGACATCAACCGCGACCTTGCCCCCGGTTCGGTAGACATCAGGCTGCGTGGACGAGAGATCGAATTCGTCGTAGCTGCACCTGTCTCGGATTCGGAAGACGACGAACAAACCTCTCCCAGCATCGAACTCGACGACACAAGCACATCCCGCACCACTCTTCGGCTACCGGACGCGCTGAAATCGCGAGTGGACGAGGCCGCCGCGACTGACGGTATGTCGGTGAATACCTGGTTGGTGCGTGCCGTCGCCACCGCTCTTCAACCCAAACAGCGTCGTGCTGCTCAACGAACGGTTCGTACCGGCGACAACTTCGCAGGCTGGGCGCGCTGACCGTCCGAACCGCCACAACCTTTCATTGACTCTGCACCGAGCAGGGTTACACAACCATGCCCATACGGAGGTACCGCTATGCCCGAATTCGCTACCCCGACGCCGATCGACCTGGCCATCGATCTACAGGTCGGCAGCATCGAAGTCGTTGCGACAGAACGCACTGACACCGTCGTGACCGTCACACCCACCAATCCGTCCAAAGCTGTCGACCGCAAAGGGGCCGAGAACACAAAGGTCGAGTTCGACGGAGAACGGCTCACCGTCATCGGTCCGAAGGCGCGCATCAGCTTCTTCGGCCCGACGGAGTCCGTCGACGTGAAAGTCGAACTACCACAGGGATCTCGACTCACTGCGGAGGTTGCAGCAGGGAGCCTCCGCACCGTGGGTGATCTCGGTGCCGTGCGAGTCAAGAGTGCGATGGGAGCGGTGGAGGTGGATTCAGCAGAGGATCTGTGGATTCGAGCCGGGCACGGTAACGCGACAGTCGGTACCGCGCTGGGCAACATCGACATCACTGCCGACCACGGCCAGATTCGAGTCGGAACGGTCGTCGGCGCTGCGACGCTCAAGGCATCGCACGGCTCGATCATGGTGCGGCAATCCGGCACTGACCTCGACGCCAAGCTTTCGTACGGCGATCTCGATATCGAGAAGTCACCAGGCGCAGTGAGTGCTAAGACCGCATACGGCAGTATCAATCTCCACGAAGTATCTTGTGGTGCAATCCAAGTCGAGAGCGGATACGGGCAGATCACCGTCGGTGTGCTGCGGGGTGTGCCGGCATGGCTCGACCTGTCCTCGAAGGACGGGCACGTTCGCAACGAACTCGATCCCGAAGGCCCATCCGACGAGACGGAAGAGAGTGTCACGATTCGTGCTCGAACGCGATACGGCGACATTGCCGTCCGGCATGCGCAGCACAGCTGAGAGGCAAGGACCGGACATGAAGACGCCCGCAATCGAGGCCCGTGGTCTGCACAAGTCATATGGCGACAAACGGGTACTGGACGGTGTCGACCTCACCGTCGATGCCGGCACCGTCACCGCACTGCTCGGGTCCAACGGGGCAGGCAAGACCACGACCGTCCATATTCTGTCCACTCTCGTTCGGCCGGAGGGTGGTTCGGCAACAGTCGCAGGCTGCGACGTCGTCGCCGACCCCGGCGGCGTTCGTGCAGCAATCGGTCTCACCGGTCAGTTCTCGGCGGTCGACAACCTCCTGACCGGCGAGGAGAACCTGATGTTGATGGCCAGGCTGCGCCATCTCGGCTCGCGATCCAAGCGGCGGGTGGCTGAGTTGCTCGAACAGTTCGATCTCGTCGAGTCCGGTCGAAAGCCATTGTCCACGTACTCGGGTGGTATGCGACGCAGGCTCGACCTCGCGATGAGTCTCGTCGCCCCACCCCGCGTGATCTTTCTCGACGAGCCGACGACGGGTCTCGACCCACGAAGCCGACGCACCATGTGGGACATCGTCCGATCCCTCGTATCTGACGGCACCACAGTGCTGCTCACCACCCAATACCTCGACGAGGCAGACGAACTCGCAGATCGTGTCGCAGTACTCGACGGCGGCCGGATCGTCGCCGACGGTACCCCGGACGAGCTGAAGCGTCGTATACCTGGCGGCCACATCCGATTGTGCTTCGCCGATGTCGCCGCGCTCGACGAGGCAGCCCGCGCATTCGGCGATGCGGTGCTCGACACTGACGGACTTGCACTGTCGATACCCACCGATGGGAGCGTCCGAACGCTGCAGGCGGTGCTGGATCGACTGGGCTCCGCGGGCGTCGAGGCCGAGGACCTGAGTATCCATACCCCCGACCTCGATGACGTGTTCATGGCTCTGACCGGCCGGACCGACAGCAAGGATGCATCATGACCACAACGATCACCTATACGGTCGGCGACTCGATCACGATGCTCCGCCGAAATCTCCTGCACATCGTGCGGTATCCGGGTCTGACGATGTTCGTCATCGGAGCGCCCGTGGTGTTCCTGATGCTGTTCGTCTTCGTGTTCGGGGGAACGCTCGGCGCAGGGCTTCCCAGTGTGAATCCCGAAGGTGGACGCACAGCGTATCTGCCGTACGTGATGCCCGGCATCCTCGCCATGACGATCGCAGGCACAGCCGGTGGGACGGCGACCACCGTGGCAATGGACATGACCGAAGGCATCACCGCGCGGTTCCGAACGATGGCGATCTCGCGGGCTGCGGTTCTGGCCGGCCACGTGCTCGGCAATACGGTGCAGGCCGTTCTCGGAGTGGTGGTGGTCCTTGCAGTGGGAATCGCTGTGGGCTTTCGACCGAATGCAGGTTTGCTGCAATGGATCTCGGTCGGTCTGATGGTGGTGCTCATTGCGTTCGCAATCAGTTGGCTCGCGGTGGCGATGGGAATGGCGTCGAAATCGGTGGAAACCGCGAGCAACCTGCCAATGCTGTTGCTGCTGTTACCTTTTCTGGGAAGCGGGTTCGTGCCGACCGACACGATGCCGTCGGGACTGCGATGGTTCGCCGAGTACCAACCGTTCACTCCATTCGTCGAAACTCTGCGCGGACTCTTGACGGGGGAGCCGCTGGGTGCGAACCTGCCACTGGCACTTGGCTGGTGCGCGGGGATCACACTGGCGGGATACGTTTGGGCGATGGCGATCTACGAGAAGAAGTCGGTTCGCTGAGAATTACCGATCAGGTGTCGGTGCGATGGGGTGAGCCGGATACTCCCGAAGCACCAGTGAAGTACTCACCGGACCGAAGCGGCCGGGACGGGTGAACGAAACTCCGCAAGACCGGACATCGTGATTCGCCGTCGAGTTGCAACACTCGACTGATCTCGCGAGCATCGTACGCATTCGCAAACGCGCGCGCATTCGTCAGAGGCGCGCAGAATAGACACCGGTGGGGTGGCGAATCCGAACGCACCTGGCAAACGCGCGCGCATTTGCGAGGGGCCGGGGGGATCAGACCACCGGCGGATCAGAACACCGGCGGATCAGACCACCGGGCGGATCAGACCACCGCCGCGGGCCTGTTCGACGCGATCGACGGCGTCGGCGTACCCGCCGAACTCAGGCGAGCAAGGATCTCTACGGCTGAGCTGATTTCAGGCAGTGAACGGGTGAAGGGGATGCGCTGATGATCATCGAACGCATATCCCGTTCCGAACCGCAGCCCGGGTGCCAGCAGCAGGCCACGAGAGTGAGCTTCGGCGACGAGCGCACTGGATCGAATGCCGTCGGGCAGCGAACACCATAGGGACAGGCCACCATCTGGAACCCTGAAGTGCCAGTCCGGCAGGTGATCTCGCATCAGCGCCACGGTGTGATCACGTGTGGCTCTCGACAGGTCGGCGCGCACCCGGCGTACCTCGTCGTACTTGCCCATCAACTCGACCGCAGCCAGCTGATCGAGAATGGAGACCGACAGTTGGCGTCGAGCATAGGTTGCGGCGACGTGCGCCAGCCGACCTGCTTCGGCGCGGACCCAGCCGACTCGCAGTCCGCCCCACACCGTCTTGCTCGTCGACCCGATGGTCACTGTCGCGATGTCCGGAGTGGCCGCGCCGAAGGGTTCGAGGTCGGGTGAGCCGTCGAGGGACAGATCGGCTGCCACCTCGTCGACGATGGTCAAGACCGAGTGGCGATGCATCGTCGCGGACAGCTGCCGGCGAGTGTGCAGAGGCAGCCGCGCACCCGACGGATTGGAGAAATCGGGCATGAAGTAGGCCAGCGTCGGGGCGCTCTGCCGTGCGGCTCGGTCTGCGGCCGCGACGAAACCTTCGGTGTCGTCGGGGTCGACAGGCACCGGGATGCATCGACCACCGAGTGAGTGGGTGAGCTCGACGACACCGGGATACGTCGGGTGCTCGACCAGTACGCGAGCCCCCGGTTCGGTGAACGTCGCCAGCACTGCGTGGATGGCGTCGGTGGCACCGGCGGTGACGAGGATGTTCTCGGCGGTGGTCGGCACACCACGCCCTCGGTAATAGGCGGCGATCGCTTCGCGAAGTTCGAGAAGCCCGAGAGGGGCATAACCGCCCGCGTCGAATCGGCCCCGAACTCGCTCGGCTGCGATCGCGTAAGCGTCGGCCAGCAGAGGGGACGCCGACGGTGACGCGTTGACCAATTCCAGCGTGGCAGCGTCACGATCGCCGGCGAGAGATCCCCATGAGGGCAACGAACCCGTTGGGGAAACGTATGTGCCAGAGCCGCGTTGGGCGCTGATCCATCCGCTGTCGCGAAGATGTCGGTAGGCCGAAGCCACCGTCACCCGGCTGACGTCGAGGCTGATCGACAGTGCCCGTTCGGCGGGCAGTCGCGTCTGAGCTGCTACCTCACCGCTCTCGATCAACCTCCGCAACTCGTCGGCGATCCCGAGATAGAGCGGCCCATCGGACCGGTCACGCAGAGTCGACGGGTCGATACGAGCAGCGAGTTCCGAGGCCGAGATCGAGGTGGTATCCAACGAGTCCATGCAGGCCACTGTTGCACACTGGCCTGCACTATTCACGCTGAATGCAGTCCATTGTTGGGTCCATGATCGCAATTGGAGCTGTATTGGCCTTGTCTTTGGTGGGGGCGGGTTGGACCGTGGTCGCACTGCGCGAGGGCGGGAGAAGCGCGCCGACGGGTCCGCCGCGAAGCCGAGTGCACGCCGACTGAGACATCGCCGCGTTCGAGATAGGCATCGGCGAATTCGAGGCGCAATCGGCGGCGACGGAGGACAATGCAGTCCATGCCCATCGCCGCGTCCGCACGAGCCTCCGCGCGGGCTCCGCTGGCGGCCCCCGTCGAGTTCTCCACCCGAGATCTGCCGCCCGAAGAACGCATCGAGCGCTGGGAGGACCACAACGCGGATGTGCTGCTCGGGCTGCGTTGCCGCATGCTGGAGGTGAAGAAGCTCGATGCCACCGGAACGAATGTGCGGATAGGTTCCGTGGACCTGGCGCGGGTGGTCGGAACAGCGCACGTGGTGGAACGAGACGCGGAGTTGATTCGGCAGCAACCGTCGGACTCGGTCATGATGTATTTCAGCCTCGTCGGCGATGCCTTTTTCTACTCGCAGGACGGCATCCGAGCCGTCGGCCCGGGGCAGGGGCTGCTGCTCGACGCGGACACTCCGTTCATGCGGGGCTTCTCCCACGGCCTCGAGGAGTTGGTGATGAAGATGCCCCGCTCGCTGTTCGGGGACGTGTCGAACGCGGCATCTCTCGTGGGTCCCACAGTGTTCGACTTCTCCTCGACCGGCAACGTGTACGCAGCAGCGCTCGCTCGGCAAATCGGGGGAGCGATAGGTCGAGACGGAGCCCCGCCGGACGAGAGCGCCATCCTCGAACTGGTATCGGTGCTCACCACCGGTGCGCGCACCAACCTGAACGCCGCCCACCGCGCGGCAGCCCGATCGTTCATCGAACCCCGTCTGGCCGACGCGTCGCTGTCAGCAGCGCACATCGCACGCGGGGTCGGAATCAGTGCCCGGCACCTGTCGCGGGCGTTCGCCGACGATGGGGTCAGCGTGCCCCAGTACATCCTCGAACGCCGACTCGAGCAGGCACACGCAATGCTCACTCGACCACTGGGCGCATCGGCAACTGTTGCCGAGGTAGCACTGGCGTGTGGGTTTTCTTCTGCCAGATACTTTTCGAGCGCATTCGTGGCACGGTTCGGTCAGCGCGCATCCGATGTTCGACGCGACGCGGTGATCGGCCGATCAGCAGGGTGACAGTCATGGAATCGGCCATCGCTCATCATTTGCGCCGTACTCGGTGTCATCCATCGATCTCGACGGCTGTGGTGCAGCACACTCGGTAGGTGGGCCCGAGACGAGCGTCGGGCACGACGAAGGGCGATCCCATGCCAGCGTTCGACGATGGTCACAAGGCCACAGAGTTGCCCGATTCCTCGGTGGTGGAAACCGATGTTCTCATCGTCGGTTCGGGTCCGGCGGGTGGATCGGCGGCTCTACTGCTGTCCACTCTGGGAATCCCCAACATCATGATCACCAAGTACCGCTGGACGGCCAACACACCCCGCGCGCACATCACCAACCAGCGAACCATGGAGATATTCCGTGACCTCGGCATCGCCGAGCAGGTGTTGGCCGAGGCGACCCCACACGAACTCATCGGCGACACCGTTTTCTGCACGTCGATCGCAGGCGAGGAGATCGGCCGAATCCGAACGTGGGGAACCGGTGCCGACCGTGAGGCGGACTATCGCCTCGCATCGCCATGCTCGACGGTCGACATCCCGCAGACCTTCCTCGAACCGCTCCTGGTGAAGAACGCGACGATGCGGGGAACCCACGCGCAGTTCTCCACCGAATACCTCTCGCACGTGCAGGACGCCGACGGTGTCGATGTTTCGGTGGTCGATCGGCTCACCGGGCACCACTACACGATTCGCGCCAAGTATCTGGTCGGTGCGGACGGGGCACGGTCTGCAGTTGCCGCGGACATCGACTTGCCGTACCAAGGCGCGATGGACGTCGCCGGGTCGATGAACATCACGTTCAAGGCGGACATCGCCGAGTACGTCGGACATCGACCGTCGGTGCTGTACTGGGTGATTCAGCCCGGATCGAATGTCGGCGGCATCGGTGCCGGATTGGTGCGGATGGTGCGGCCGTGGAACGAATGGCTGGTGGTCTGGGGATTCGACATCGCAGAGCCACCGCCGGTGGTGGACGAGGCGGCCGCCGTCGAGATCGTTCGAAGCCTGCTCGGAATGCCCGAACTGCACGTGGAGATCACCGGAACATCGTTGTGGGGCAACAACGAAATGTACGCCACTGAACTGCAGAAAGGACGGGTGTTCTGTGTGGGCGATGCCATCCACCGACATCCGCCGAGCAACGGTTTGGGTTCCAATACCTCGATCCAGGATTCGTACAATCTGGCGTGGAAGCTCGCCTCGGTGCTGAACGGCCATGCAGGGGAGGCCCTGCTCGATACGTACAGCACCGAGAGGGCCCCGGTAGCGCAGCGCATCGTCGAGCGCGCCGGTCGCTCCAGCCGTGAATTCGCCGGCCTCTTCGATGCCCTCGGAGTCACCGACGCGAAGACAGAGGAGGAGATGATCGAACGGATAAACGAGCGTAAGGCGAACACCCCTGCAGGAGCCGCCAAACGTTCGGCGCTCGCTGCCGCGATGAAGACCAAGCACTACGAATTCAACGCGCATGGAGTCGAATTGGGGCAGTTCTACAGGTCCTCGGCCATCGTGTCGGACGGTGAGCTGCCCGAGCCCGAGCGAGATCGAGACCTGTACTACCAGGTCTCCACCCTGCCCGGATCTCACCTCCCCCACGCGTGGGTGGGCGACCACAGGCACAAGCGTGCGATGCTCGACCTTGCGCCCTACAACCGCTTCACGCTCGTCACCGGCGTGGCCGGATCGGACTGGGCATCGGCCGCGGACAAGGTCGGCCACGAACTGGGTGTGCCGATCGAGACCGTCGTCATCGGACCTGGACGCGAGGTGACCGATCTCTACTTCGACTGGGCGCGGCTACGCGAGGTAACCGAGAGCGGCGCGTTGCTGGTGCGACCGGACAAGCACATCTGTTGGCGTGCAGACGAACTGGTCTCCGGTGCCGAAGATGCTCTCCGCCGCGCCCTGACGGCGGTGCTGGCCCGATGACCGGCGAATTCGTCTACGAAGCCAATCCGATGCGGGTGCGATTCGGTGCGGGTTCGTTGTCGGCTCTGGCGGACGAGCTCGACCACTTCGGACTACGTCGGGTGTTGGTTCTGTGTTCCCCGAGCCAGCAGAACACGGCCGAGCGAGTGGCGGCGCTCCTCGGTGACCGGTGCGTCGGAACGCGATCCGATGCCGTGATGCACGTCCCCGCAGACCTGGCCGCCCGAGCCAGCGCGGAGGCCGTATCGCTCGGGGCCGACGGCTGCGTGACGGTCGGTGGTGGCTCGGCAATCGGCCTCGGCAAAGCCATCGCACTCGAGCATCACCTACCCGTGGTGGCCGTGCCCACCACGTACGCAGGCTCGGAGATGACGCCGGTATGGGGCATGACGCGCGATGGGCACAAGGAAACCGGTCGCGACACAGCAGTATTGCCGCGCAGCGTCATCTACGACCCCGACCTGACGACGGGCCTCCCGGTTGGACTGTCGGTCACCAGCGGCATCAACGCCATCGCACATGCGGTGGAAGCGCTGTACGCACCGGACATCAGCCCGATCATCGCACTGATGGCGGAGGACGGGGTGCGAGCACTCGCGTCGGCGCTCCCGGCGATCGTCCAGGATCCGTCCGATCCGCAGGGGCGCAGTGACGCCCTGCGCGGAGCCTGGCTATGCGGAGCGACGCTCGGTGCCACGACGATGTCCTTGCACCACAAGCTCTGTCATGCACTGGGCGGAACCCTGAATTTGCCGCACGCCCCGACTCATACGGTGGTGCTACCGCATGTTCTGGCCTTCAATCAGTCGCACACGCCGGAGGCGGTGGCTGCGCTGTCGCGGGCGCTCCCCGGCACCGCCGATCCGGCCCGGCGGCTGTGGGACCTGTGCCGCGCCCTCGACGCGCCCCGATCCCTGGCCGAACTGGGCATGCAGGAGAGCGAGATAGATCGGATCGCCGAGGAAGCGACGAACCGCTCCTATGGAAACCCCCGCCCCGTCACCCGCGAGGCGGTCACCGCAATTCTTCGAGCGGCATGGTCCGGCGATCGGCCGACCGAGAGCGAACAGTGAGCGAGAGTATGACCGACGAGATCGTCACCGACACCCAAACGGCCGTGGAAGAACAACTGGTGGACAACGTAGTTCGCTCGTTCGACGACTGCACCGACCCCAGGCTGAAGCAGTTGCTGACGTCACTGGTGCACCATCTGCACGGGTTCATCCGCGATGTGCGACTGACCGAAGCGGAGTGGAACGCCGCGATCGAATTTCTCACCGAGGTAGGTCACATCACCGACGACCGCCGTCAAGAGTTCATCCTGCTGTCCGACGTCCTCGGCGCGTCGATGCAGACCATCAATGTCGCCAACCCGGCCTGTGAGAATGCGACCGAAGCAACGGTGTTCGGTCCGTTCTTCGTCGACGACGCACCGCGCATCGACCTCGGCGGAGATGCGTCGGGAGGCGCATCAGGACAACCCTGTTGGGTGGAGGGAACCGTCCGTGACACCGGGGGCGATCCGGTTCCCGGGGCACGCATCGAGATATGGGAGGCCGATGAAGACGGGTTCTACGACGTCCAGTACGACGATGCGCGTGTCGGCGGTCGAGCACATCTCTACAGCGACGACGATGGACACTACCGATTCTGGGCGTTGACTCCGACGCCGTATCCGATTCCGCACGACGGGCCGGTCGGACGGATACTCACTGCGACCGGTCGATCACCGATGCGCGCCTCACATCTGCACTTCATGGTGACGGCAGAGGGGATGCGAACGTTGGTGACGCACATCTTCGTCAGCGGTGACGAACTGCTGGACAGCGACACCGTGTTCGGGGTCAAGGACTCGTTGATCAAGGAGTTCGTCGAACAGCCCGCAGGCACACCGACGCCGGACGGGCGAGACGTCGGAGACAAGTCCTGGGCCAGAACTGTTTTCGATATCGTGCTCGCACCGGCTGACGTCTGAGGCGTTCGCGGGCCTGACTGTTCACTATCGACGATGCTGCGCGGTTGTTCGCTGATCGAGTGCGATGGTGAACACTCAGGTCCGGCCGGCCGTGATGGAATCGATGAACGGCGTCAGCAGCAGCGACAGATCGTCGGCTGCTGCGGCGATGTCTTCCGGCGGCTCGGGGATATAGCTCAGGGCCAGTCGAACGATCGCCTTGCTGACAACGTCGGCCTGACGCGGGCTTGCGCCCACCCACCCGCGCTGAAATGTCTCGGCCAGACGCTCCCCGGCCCGCTCGATGAGCACCGCACTGTCGGTGGTGATCAGCCGCAGCAGATCCTCAGGAGCATCACCGCTGTGCAGCGACCGCACGAGTGGGTCCAGGCCACTCAACTCGAAGAACGACGAAAAGCCCTGTCGCAGAGCAGCCGGCGGATCGTTCTGGTGTTGGTACAGCGCTGTTTCGCACATCGCGACGAACAGGTCGGTCAGTCGGATGGCGTAGCCCTGAGCGACGCCGCGCCGCGATCCGAACTCGTTGTACAGGCTCTGTCTACTCAGGCCGGCAGCCTTCGCGATGTGGCTCATGGTGACGTTGCGCCAGTTGCGCTCGTGCAACAACTCGCGCAGAGCATCGAGCGCGGTATCGCGCGCAAGGGTGGACGCGGCTTCACGGTATCGACCGGGGGTCGACGTCTGTTCGGCTGCGGGCATGAACACGACTCTATCGAACGACCGCATGAGGCTGATCCAGCCAATCCTGTCCGAGTAGATCTCGATCGATATGGTCTCGGTTCGCGATGCGCGATCTGACCTGGCGGATGTCCTTGGGATAACCCACTCCGATTGCTCCGACGAGCGTGTTCTCGCGCACTGCGCAGGCGGTGAATCGGCGCTCCTCGATGGAACCGCGCACCACGACGAACTCGTCGCTTGCGCTCGTCCACCCCGCGAACTGCAGGTTGATCCCGTGCTGAGTGGACCACCCCCACGGCACATCGAGCGGGCCGACGTCGAGACCGAGAATGGAGCGCGCGGCCCGGGTGGCCTGATCGATGGCTCCGTTCCAGTGCTCGCTCCGGTAGGTCCCGCCGAGGACCGTGTTCGGAACCTCGGCCACGTCACCCGCGGCATAGATGCCTGCCGCCGAGGTCTGCATCGAGGCATCGACCAGGATCCCGGAGCGGGTGTCGAGCCCGAGGTCTGCGGCGAGTTCGGTATTGGGTACCGAACCGGCCGACACCAGCACCGTGCCCGCGCACCAGGCGCGCCCGTCCCGCGCGGTGGCCCGCAGAGTGCCGTCCGTCTGCTTCTCGATCTCGGTCACGGCGACATCGGTGTGTATCTCGATGCCGTTGTCTGCGTGTAGTTCTCGATACATCCGTGACACCGATTGCGGTGCGATCCGGTTCAGTGGAGCCGAGGCTGCCTCCACGACCGTCACCTCGGCTCCGAGTGCTCGGGCCGCTGCTGCTGCCTCGCATCCGATCAGACCTCCACCGATCACCAGGAGTGATCCGGTCCGGAGGATGTCGGCGTGCAGCGGTGCGACATCGGTGGCGCTGCGGAGGGTGAACGCGTGGCCCGAACCCGGCAGGTCCAGCTGCCGAGCCCGAGAACCCGTTGCCAGCAGCAGGGTGTCGAAGGGGACCGAGTCGCCGTCGTCGAGCTGCACGGCCGAGTCGGTGATGGCGGTCGCTGTGACCCCTGCGCGGACCAGAACATCGTCGATTTCCGGGCCGAGCACCACTTGATCGATCGACTTGGTGCCCAGCAACAGCTCCTTGGATACCGCCGGACGACGGTAGGTGGCCCCGCGCTCGTTGCCGATCAGCGTGATGTCGCCAGTGAAGCCCTCGGCTCGCAGTACTTTGGCGGCGGTGTACCCGGTGGCACCGGTGCCGAGGATGACGACGTTGCCGGGTTGGCGAGCATTCACCCGCGTGCTACCTCGACCATCTCGAAGTCTGCTTTCGCGGCACCGCAGTCGGGGCACGACCAGTCGTCGGGAATATCGTCCCACTTCGTGCCGGGCTCGATGCCGTCCTCGGGCCAACCCAGTTCCTCGTCGTACTCGAATCCGCATTGCACGCAACGGTATAGCTTCATTTCTTGCTCCTGAAGTCGATTTTTTCGCGGACACCACAGTCCGGACACGGCCAGTCGTCGGGAACCTCGGACCACGGCGTCCCGGCCGGAAAACCCTCACGGGGAGCGCCATGGGCTTCGTCGTAGACGAACTCGCACACCGGGCACTCGAAGGCGGCCATCACTTCGCTCCGTATGCGGCGAGGATCTTCTCCCGCTTCGACGGCGCGATGTTGACGCGGGTGATGTCTCCGTCGTAGTGATCGAGGACGCGGTGGTCCATCACCCTGCGCCACACCGGCGGGAAGTAGGCGAGCGAGATCATGCTCGCGTAGCCGCTCGGCAGGTTGGGGGCGCCGTCCATGCTGCGAAGCGTCTGATAGCGGCGGGTGGGGTTGGCGTGGTGATCACTGTGTCGCTGAAGGTGATACAGGAAGATGTTGGTCACGATGTGATCGGAGTTCCAGCTGTGCTCGGGAGTGCACCGCTCGTAGCGGCCGTTGTCCTTCTTCTGACGCTGCAGCCCGTAGTGCTCGAGGTAGTTGACCGTCTCCAGCAATGAGAAACCGTAGATAGCCTGAATGACCAAGAACGGCAGCACGATCGGACCGAACACTGCGACGAGTACGGCGTAGAGGACGACGGACATCAGCCATGCGTTGAGCACATCGTTGTGAATGCTCCACGTGCTCTTGCCGAGCCGCTGCATGCGAGTCTTTTCGAGTTCCCAGGACGATCGCAGGCTGCCCCATACGCTGCGGGGGAGGAAGGCCCAGAAGCTCTCACCGAACTTCGAGCTCGCCGGGTCCTCGGGGGTGGCGACGCGAACGTGGTGGCCGCGATTGTGCTCGATGTAGAAGTGTCCGTAGAACGTTTGTGCCAGAGTGATTTTGGACAGCCAGCGTTCGAGCTCGTCTTTCTTGTGGCCGAGTTCGTGGGCGGTGTTGATGCCCACGCCGCCCATGACGCCGATGCTGATGGCCAGGCCGATCTTCGAGATCAGTCCGAGCCCACCATCGATGCCGAGCCACGAGAGGTTGTCGGCCGACCAGAGGTAGCAGGCGAACACCAGGCTCGCCAGCTGGAACGGAATGTAGGCGTACGTGCAGTAGCGGTAGTACTTGTCTTCTTCGAGTGCCTTCATCACCTCGTCGGGCGGGTTGTCGCCGTCGGGACCGAAGAACCTGTCGAGTATCGGGAGCAATCCGTAGACGAGCAGTGCGCCGATCCACCACCAGACCGGGGCAACTGCGTTCCAGCCGATCTGGTTGAAGGCCCACACCAGGCCGGTTGCCATGAACACCGCGGTGGGCGGAATCAAGCCCATCAGCCACAGATATCGCTTTCGGTCGCGCCACTGCTCTACCGGTGCCTGTGCCTGGCCGTCGAGATTCGATGTGGTCATCGTCGCTCCTCGTGTAAGTCCGATCACTATGAAATAGACAATACACGGAATTTGTCATCATGTTGGACAAATTTGCAAATTTGTCCAAACGAGACCGTCATGATCGTTCCCTCAGCGTCACCGCTCGGACAGATGCAGCTACTAGCCTTCCGAGGCGTTGTTTCCGATCACGAACGGCAACGACGGTCGCGGTTCCATCCGTATCCCGTGGGGGGTACTTCAGAACAGGAGTAGTCATGGACGCATTCATCGCCAAGATCATTGCCGAGGTCATCATCCAGTTGATCAGCAGCGGAAGCGCCGACAGCGGTGCCACTGCAGTGAGCGCCATCCTCGGGTCCTGATCCACCGCGGTCTGCGTCGACACCATCGGCGCAGACCGCGTCGGATTGCAACAACGGGCCGGACCACACGGTGCACTCGCCTGAGGGCAAACCCACCGTCGACAACAGAGTCCGGCCGCCACAGATCCCCGATTCGGTTCGTTTCCCGGCAGCTCTCGATCCGCGCCGAGGGGCCATAGGGCAGAATCTCGGCGTGCGCAGAACTCGACTGTGGATCGCCGGGGCGCTGGGACTGGCGCTGACCGCTGCGCTCGTGGCAGGGCCGCTGAAGAAGCCGGCCCTCACCGTCCACAATGCGCGGTGTTTCGGATGGTGTGTCAACAACACTGGCCCGCGATTGGTGGCGCTGGGGGACTCGATGGCCCAGGGCAATTCGCGCGTGGACTGGGGGATTCACGGAAACACCGCGTGGTACTCCTACCTCGTGTGCGGTGACGGTGCACCCGCGTCCGACGGTGCCAACCTCGGAATCAACGGCGCGACGACGACCGAGATCCTTGCCCGCGTCGACGAAGCGTTGGCGGCGAGGCCGGACGTCCTCGTCATCAACGGCGGAACCAACGATCTGGCGCGGTCGGTGCCGCTCGACCGGATCGTCGCCAACCTGCGCACCATCGTCGAACGGGCACACGGCGTCGACACCGTCGTCATTGCCACGGTGCCGTCGTCACGCAGGGTCGGTGCCGACGACCTGAACGACGAAATCCGAGCACTCGCTGCAGAGCGCGGACTGCCGGTAGCAGAATTCGCACCGCTGCTCGGCAGGCCCGGAGCCACCTTCGACGGCGTGCACCCCACAGCAACGACTGCTGCCGAAATGGCTGCCGAGGTGGCGGCAGCGATGGGCGTACCGACTCCGTAGTCCATCGCCGCGCCGATTCCGGGACGACCTGTTAGATTCGCCCGATATGCACCGAATGTCGGGGAGGTATTCGGTGGAATTCAGGGAGACAGAAGCACATGACCACATGTCGTCAAGACGCGTGCCTCGATGTGTCGTCGACGATGACTGTTCAGGAACTCGCCCGAACGGTTGTCGATACCGCCGACGGCAATTTCGGTCGATGGGGCATCGAGTATCTGGGGCCCGATGGCACCCGCCTCTGGTTCGGGGTGCACCGTCGCAGGTTGGGGAGAAAGCGCGAGACGGTGATGCGATTCATTGTCACGGTCGACGCTGATTCTGCTGTCGCGCAAGCACGTTCGCAGATCGAACAGTTCGTCCGCGATCCCGCCTCGGGGTCGATCGTGCCTATCGGTCCGCGACAGCTGCGCGGGTGTGCGGCCTACCGTCTTTATCTGAGCGCACTGCGGGCGGCTGTACTGGAAGCAGATCCGGCCGCGCAGGTGACGATGAAGATCGACTGAAGAACCTCGGTGTTCACGATCGCAACCGGTTCGCGGTATTGCGCCGATCGGATTCGATAGTGAACAACCAGGTCCGCCGAGCCTGTGGATAACGGCGAACTATCCACAGGTTTCGAGAATGGCACTGGCGCAGCAGTTGTCGGTCGTTCACCGTATGTGCGTGGGGGTAACTACAGCGGTCGACCTGATGGCTCGGGGGATGAGCCGCAGCACCATCACTCGTCGAACTGCATCCGGGCACCTGATTCGAGTACTGCCCGGGATCTATGCGACCGAGAAGCCGGACTATCTGGACTTGTGCACAGCGGTGACGCTGTGGAAGCCGAACGCAGTTCTCAGCCATCTGACCGCGGCATGGATATGGGGATTGCTCGCGGTCGAACCGGCTCGCGTCGCTGCGACGGTGACGCCGTCGACCCAGCGCAGTGCCCCGGACTGGGTGAAGATCCATCGACGACGCCTCCCCGCGTCGGATATGTGCCAGGGGCTTGCGGTGGTGACGTTGGCCCAGGTGTTCGTCGACGTCGCGGCGACGCTGACGGGTGAGGAACTGGAGCAGTTCTTCGATACGGCCATCGCCCGGCCCGAGTTGCGGCGTCGCATCGCGTCGAGCTGTGAGAAGTCCCGCGGGATGGCCGGCATGAAAGCAGTGCGCAGGCAACTGCGTCTGTGCTGCCTCGGGACTCGATCCGAACCCGAGCGAGTGGTGGCGAGGGCGATGTCTGCCAGGAACTTCTTCATGGAGATCAACGCGCGAGTGGGGCCCTACTTCGGAGATTTCGTGGACTATCGAGCGCGGGTGATCGTGGAGATAGACGGACGAGAGTTCCACATCTCCGGTCAGGCTTTCGACAACGATCGCCGACGCCAGAACAGGCTGGTCTTGGCGGGGTGGTTGGTGCTGCGCTACTCCGCAGTCCAGGCGATGGGTGATACGCGACGCGTGGTCGAGGAGATCATCGAGGTCGTCAGGCGTCGTCGACGTTCGATCGATGCAATCGGCCGGGCGCTGCCGCGGACGTGAGTGTTCACGATCGCGTCCGGGCCGCGGTATTGCGCCGATCGGATTCGATAATGAACAACCAGATGCGGCACTCGCACATATGTTCGACTCGAGGTAAGGTTGCGGTCGGCGGAGCCGGGAGGGAAGCCTGGCTCCGCCGTTCGATCCCTGTACGGCCCAGGAAGTGGAACCGGTGATCCGATGGACGACGTGCTGCGCAGAGTCGAAGAACTCGAGACCTTGATCGTAGAACTCGAAGAGCTCGATCGCCGACGCGTCGAATTGGGGGATCGGCTCGTCGATCTCGAACATTTCTTCCGGCGATCCGGATGCCCCGAACTGTCCCAGCAAGCTCTCGACGCGTTCGTGGTGACGTACGCCGGCCGAGTGCTGGAGCTCGCGGACGGCATGCGTTCGTAGCTGCCTCCAGCAGTTTGCCACTTTTCGGACCAGGCGGTTTTGCGTGTGGTTCACTGGTTCTTCCGAGTCGAGACACTAGGAAAGCTGCTCGAAACAGTGAACGGTCTTCGCCAGTGGTGGGCACTTCCAGTCGACTACGGATGGAACGTTGCGTACGCGCGATACCAGCGAGCCCTCGACATCACCAGAGTTCTCATCGGAGTCTGCTGCTGGCTGTACGGAATCGCCGCGGCGATCGCTCTGACGATTCCGGGTATCGGAGACAGCAACCTCGGACGCTGGACACTGTGGTTCACACTGGGTACGACAGTGCCGGTGGGTGTGGCCTGGTTCATCGGCGGTTGGCCGAGCTGGCGCATGTCGCTTGCCTTCGTGGTGTACGCCGACGTAGCGCTCGCCGCGGTAGTGCTCACTGTCGACAGCCCGTCCGCAGTTCTGCCCATGGCTGCCCTGTTCACCGTCGTAGGCAGCTACGTCGTGGGATTTCATGGCCCCAAACTCGTCACCGCACACCATGTGTTCGCGCTGGTCACCACGATTGCGCTGTACGTCTCGGCTATGGTGAGCGATCCCGCGCAGGGTCCACGGACCAACCTCTACCTCGTGATGCTGATCCTGGTGATGCTCGCGGCTCCGCTGATCTGTCATTTCTTTCTCATGCTGCTTCGTCGTGACGCCACCGGTGCCTTCTACGATCCCCTCACCGGAATGCGAAATCGCCGGGGATTCGACGCGGCCATCGGTGCCCTCGAGTCCCGGCCGGGCTCCGAGCTGGCGGTGGTCGCTGTGGTGATCGACATCGACAACTTCAAATCGGTGAACGACAGGTACGGCCATGAGCACGGAGACGCGGCCATTCGTCTGACGGCGAGCCGCATTCTCGAAGTCTTTCCGGCACCGGCGATCTCCGTTCGTCTCGGTGGCGAGGAGTTCGCGGTGATCTGCGCTGATGGCCTCGAAACGGTGATGCGACGATCCGAACTGCTGCGCACTCGCCTGTGCGCCAGATCCGACACGGCACCACTGACCGCGTCCTTGGGTGTGGCCGAGGCGGTTGTGGTGACACGCGAGATCCATACCGGCGTCGACGAGGTGCTGGCCTACGCCGACCAGGCGATGTATCAGGCGAAAGGGCTCGGCGGCGATCGCGTCGCACACTACGTGGACGATTCGCGGTCCGGCCGGGACGGCGACACACAACAGTAACGGCGTCGATCGGTTCCGAATCGGAACCGATCGACGCCGTCGTGGGATCGGAACGTACTTCTAGCTCGCCATCTTGGAGGCGATGGCTGCCTGGGTTCCGACGTCGAAGAACGGGTTGGTCAGATGCACGTCGAGGGTGTTGCCCGAGCCTGCGATGATCGCGTTGAGCACCGAGGTGAACGCGCCACAATTCTGGAACGGCGGAATCGTGTAGCTGCCCTTGACGTGTGAATCGGTCTGGTTGTTCTGGATCAGATCGATTGCGTCGAGCGAACCGGTGAGGTTGGCCGTGGTCTCGGCGGTGACGCAATTGGCACCCGAGGGAATCAGATCGAGCGACGCGGAACCAGCCGATCCGGTATCGATGCCCAGCGGCTTCACCGAGTCGATTCGGATCTTGAAGCTCTGCTGTACGTCGAGATCCAGCGTGGGAGCCTCGGCGGGTCCCCCTTGGACGAGGGTGCCGCTCACGGGCGATGCGTCGATGATCGAGATGGTGAACTTCGCCAGCGTTGCGGGTCCGAGCTTGAGATTTGCCGATGCCTGCGGCAAATCGAGTGATCCGGTTACCGTTCCGCCGACCAGGTTGACATCGGTGACCAAGTCTGTGGTGGGGAACACCACGGGCTGGCCGGTCTTGGCGATGACCGTCGTCGTATCTGCCTGGAACGTGATGGGGAGCGTGTCGGCAGCGTTGGCGGGGGCGGCCACCACTGTTGCCAGTGCAACAGACGATGCCAGTGCCGCCATGGTGACGACACTCTTGTTGCGGATTTTCACAGGTTCTCCTTCGATGAAATGTGACTGCGAGCGGAGGGTGTCAGGACAGGGTGAATGCGGGATCGGGCTGAACCGACAGGCTGTTGATCGTGCAATTGCCGGACATCGGCTGGTTGGTGGCCGTCAGCGTGTTGGTCATGTTGTCGAACGATCCGGCGAGGGTGGCAGGCCCGCATTTGTATCCGACGAGGGAGAAGCCCACATTGGAGACCTCGCCGGTGGTGGCGCTGGTCGGGGTGAGGGTCCACGGCAGATTCTGGAGCACCGGCAGGTTGCACAGGCGGTTCGATCCGCTGATCTGGGCGTCGGTGATCGTCGCCGAGGAGCCGTCGGGACTGGTGGATCCGACCAGATTGATCGAGCAGGAGACGGGCACTCCGAACGATGCCGGTGTGCTCACGACAATCGTGCCGGGTGCCGTGAATGCGGTGTCGGCCGGTGAGATCGTGGCGGCACCGGCGTTGGCGGCACCGATCGTCGCTCCCGCGATGGCAAGGGCGGCTACTGCGCTGGCGATGGTGCGAGAGCGGGTCGAGGGGTTGGGCTTCATCGATCGATCCTCCAAGTCCAGGACGACTCCGGATCCCTTCGGCGGCATCCGGCGGCACCGGTGTCCGGCAACCGAGGAGGACGTTAGGTCCACGAAACAGGTGTCGGAAATGGTTCATTTGATCTCTGTGAGAAGTCACAAGCCGGTCGGTATGTTTGTTGTATGCAGTGGTAACGGAATTGGGCGGCGACTCCGAAAGCCCTGAGTATCACCGGCATTCGCCCCGTTTTTCCCGGTCGTTGGATATGCCGCACCGAGCTCGCCGTGCAGCGCTGCGTTATCGAAGCGATATCGAACGTTACCCAAACGAGATAGTTGGGATCGTCTGGGCGACACCTCCGTCGTCGAGCATCGTGTGAAAGCAGGAGCTGAAAACAGGTTTGAATACCGAACTGCACCCGTATGACGGAGTGGGCTCTTACATGACAGACTCGAAGGGTGACGTTTGCACTGTCAGAAGCAGGATCCACAGTCGACACGGACACGGGAGAATTGACGGTGCATCCGCATTTCGCCCCGGTCTGCCGACTGGACAACGGTGCGCTCGCCGCGATCGAGGTTCAATTACGCGGGCCCGCTGACGGTCCGCTTGCCAGCGCCGAGGCGCTCAAGCGTGCCGCCAGAGCAATGGACGCCAAACGGGAACTCGACGTTCTCGCCTGGGGAGTGGCTCGGATCAACACCTCGTTCTCGTTGCCGATGCTCGTTTCCATGGATGTGGAATCACTCGCCGCCATAGACGAGGTGACCGAAGAACAGTTGCGCCGCGACATCGTCGTGGTCACCGAAGCGGCACTGGTGGACAGTCCGGCTCGCACGCTCGCCGCAATCGAGAAAGCGCGGCTCGAAGGCAAAGTGATCGCGGTCGACGAGGTGGGCCGCCGGCCGCAATCGTTGACCCTGTTACCGCTCATCGAACCGGACGTGATCATTTTCGCCGCATCGATGGTGGCCGCTCGTCCGGACCTGACGACTGCGCGGACCTCCCATGCCGTTTCGGCTCAGGTGGAACGAACGGGCGCTGTGGTCGTGGCAAGCGGAGTCGACACTCCGTTGCATCGCATCCGGGCCTTGAGTCTCGGGGCAACGTACGGGGTGGGCGAGCTGTACCCCGCCTCGCCCTCGGCCGACGAGCTGCCGACCGACGCTGCCGAGGCGATGCCTCCGTTCCCCACCTGGAGCACCCCGTCCGTTTCTGCCGAATCGCCCTGTGCGATCGCGTTCGGCGGTAGGACGCCCATACGCAGCACCAAGCGACTGCTGGTTGCGATGAGCACGTCACTCGAGATGCAGGCGGCCGCATCGGGTCCGGAAACGTTGATACTCGGTACTTTTCAGAGGTCGGAACATTTCACCGAGACCACTCGCGCCCGCTGGGTGTCGACGGCCGACCAGATATCGTATGCAGGCGTCTACGGCGTGGGGATGGGATACGTACAGGACGGGGGCGTAGTGCATGCGCCCCTCGATCCGACGGATCCACTCGTCGAGGAGTGGAACGTGGTGGTTCTCGGACCGCATTTCTGCGGAGTGCTCGCCGCCATCGATCTGCACCGTGGTGAAGTGGACGCAGAGCGCGAGTTCGACTACGTGATGTCCTACGACCGAGCGACCGTAGTACGTTGTGCGCGTGCGATCCTGGCTCGGTTCTGACGAGCGCGAGGCAGCGGAATGATCGTGATGTTTCGGGCAGACAACGAAGGGCATACCGCACCAAGGTGATGCCGCAGTCCGGACTGCCCCATTGCTCAGGCCCCGCACGTTGAAACCACAGCGTGCGGGGCCGTTGTCTCTAACGGATGTTGCCCACCGAGGCCTGATCCACGAAGTCCTGAGCGACATCCCTCAGCTTGCGGTTGCTGTGCTGTGACACCTCGACGAGTCGAGCGAACGCAGCGTCGGCGTCGGCGTCGAATCGCCATCAGCATCCCTTTTGCCTGTTCTATCGGCGCTCGCTGGCTCAGCACCGATACAACATCGTCCGAAGTCTCGGAGTTCTGCGCACCGCCTGTACTCATGCGCTCTATTGTTCCGTGCGCCTTCGCGGCCTGGGCGGACACGGCGACGACCCGCCGATTCGGCGTCGAACAGAGCCGTTGTCGTGATCGGCTATGTAGCGATCTGTTGCCTGACGGTTATCAAGCAGCGGGATTCGACAGCGGGCGACCGATGAGGAACTCGAGTGTTCGGTACGCATCCGTGCGTCGGCCATTGCTCGCGTTGTCGTGGTACGCAGCACCGGCGACGACGACACCCACCGGAATTCGCCCGGACTCGATATCGCGGGCAGTCTGCTCGGCACAGTTGCGCAACACCGGGCAGTCGGCGCACAAGCGCCATGCCCGTTCGGCTCGCTTGCGTCCGTGCCGAGGAAGCTGTTGCGAGTCGTAGGCATCCATGTCGTCGATGCACGCACCCTTGAGGCGCCAGACCTGGTCATCTGTCATCGTCGTGATCCGTTTCGCGTCGTGCCGATCGTTGCACGACCTCTGTTCCCCGTTGCGCAGAACTCGAAACACCCAAATGTGCTGCGCCGCGCCAGGGGTGCCGCAGCCGTACCTGAGTCAGTTCAAGAGCAGGGCGTCGATGATGACGTACCCGGCCACTGCGAACACCAGGTATGCGAACAGGCGTTGCAGTCGGGCTGTGTCGAGTCGCGTCCCGAAGTGTGCGGCCAAGAGGGAGCCGAGGATTGCGGTACCGGCAAACGCGAGGGTGATCGACCAGTCGATGCTCGTACCACTCAGATGCGAGAAGAGGCCTGCGACGGAGTTGGCGACGATGATGACCAATGAGGTACCTACCGCGACCGACATTTCTATGCCGAGCATCAGGACCAGCACCGGAATGATGAGGAAGCCGCCGCCCACGCCGAACAGTCCGGTCATGAACCCGACGGCCAGCCCCGCCGGAATCGAGCGAGGTGCGCAGTGTCTCCAGTTGATTCCCGAAGTCGATGTCTTGCAGGCTGTTCCGAGGTCGCCCTTCTCGGCGAGCATCCGAGCTCCCGCGGCGATCATCACTGCTGCGAATCCGAGCAGCAGTATGCGCTCCGGCAACAACCGGCCGATGGCGCTGCCGGCGAACGTTGCAGGAATACCGGTCGCAGCGAATACGGCCGCCAGTCGCCATTCGACGCGGTGGGCTCGCAGTTTCGGTATCACTCCCACGGCCGAGGCTGCGCCGACGACGATCAGTGAGACGGGGATAGCTTCCTCCATACCCAATCCCAGTCCGAACACCAACACCGGAACCGCGAGGATGGATCCGCCTCCGCCGAGTAGGCCGAGCAGAACTCCGATCACTGCACCGAATCCCAGTGCCAGCATCAAGGTCATCGTCCGCTCCAATCCGTTGCCTCGATCATATACCCCAGGGGGTACTTGACATACCCTATGGGGTATTGCACACTGTGTTTACCACCGCGCGACACTCGCCCGGCGACTCTCGAACGGAGGAACCCGTGATCCTCGAGCAGTACTACCTCGAATGCCTGTCTCATGCCTCGTATCTGATCGGAGATCAGAGCACCGGACGCGCGATAGTCGTCGACCCGCGTCGCGACATCGCCGAATATCTCGACGACGCGGTGAAGCACGGTCTCACGATCGAAGGCGTCATCAACACTCACTTTCATGCCGACTTCGTTTCGGGACACCTCGAATTGGTCGACGCAACCGGTGCCTGGATCGGCTTCGGTGAGGCTGCCGAGACCGACTATCCCATCAGGCGGCTGCGCGACGGTGAGCGTCTGTCTCTCGGCGAGGTCGAACTCGAGATCTTGTCCACGCCAGGTCACACGTGGGAGTCGATCTCGGTGCTGGTTCGTGAGCACCCCGGGGCCACACCCGCTGCCGTCCTCACTGGCGACTCCCTCTTCATCGGCGATGTCGGGCGACCCGATCTCGTCAACCTCGGAGAGGGATCCACCACCGACCTCGCCAGGGCAATGTATCGCACAGTGCACAACACATTGTTGGAACTGCCGGATCAGGTGATCGTCATGCCTGCTCACGGGGCCGGCTCGTCATGCGGAAAGAACCTGTCCACCGAGCTGACGTCCACCATCGGCGAGCAGCGAGCGACCAACCCCTCGGTACAGCCGATGAGTGAGGACGCCTTCGTTGCACTGGTCACCGAGGGCCAACCGGCGGCACCGTCGTACTTTTCCGCCGACGCGGCGATGAACAAGCAGGTTCATCCACTGCTCTCGCCGACCCGCACGATCCCGGCTTTGACGCCGGACGATGTCGGTGGGGAGCTGGCCGCCGGAACCAGGGTCCTCGACGCGCGCAGTGTGGACGACTTCGCGGCCGGCCACCTTCGTGGGTCGGTCAATGTGGGATTCGACGGTCGCTTCGCCGAGACCGGCGGCATGGTCGCGGAGATCGGCGGACGCATCGTCCTCATTGCATACCCGGGCGAGGAACAGGAGGCCGCACTTCGTTTGGCCAGGGTTGGATCGGACAATGTGATCGGCTATCTCACAGTGGACCGGGACGGACAGTTCCCCGAGGGGCTGACCGCGCTGGTCGATGCAGCAACCCGCACCACCGTCGAGCAACTCGATGCACTGCTCGCCGCAGACGAGGTGACGCTGGTCGACATTCGCAACCCCGGTGAACGCGAATTCGGCACCATACCTGGTGCGATCGCGATCCCGCTGGCGCAGTTGCGGACTCGGCTCGACGACGTTCCGACCGGGAGACCGGTGGTGGTGCATTGCGCCGGCGGGTGGCGTTCGAGCGTGGCTGCCTCGCTGCTGCGTGCACAGGGGTTCGAGAACGTGTCGGACTTGGTGGGCGGATACAACGCCTGGGCCGACGCACACGTCTCGGCCTGATAGTTCATTCGACCCGTAGAGGAGAAAATCATGTGTTACCCCGTTACCTGCCAGAAGTGCCACAAGACCGGGTGGGGCGGCTGCGGTGAACATATCGACGCGGTCATGTCGTCGGTGGCCGTATCCGACCGTTGTTCGTGCCGCGCAGAAGCGGCACCGCTTCGCCAGGAGCACCGAGCTGTGCAGTCGTTCTTGCGCCGCTGAATCACCCTGCACAGCGGGGACCTTGTGCTCTAGTTCGCTCGTGGCACCTCGGCCAAGCTGGACCGATGATCCCTACAACGCAAGTGCTCACCGTGCCGAATCGGCGATGGCCATGGCTCGGCGCGGTGTGCGCTGGCGTGTCGATCAACGCATTCGGCGGCGCGATCGGTTTGGCTTCGGGTGCGATCGATCTCGGTGCCGATGCGCAGGCACGACTACCGATGTCGAGTGGTGGACTCGCTGGACTCGCATTGGTTCTGGTGGTCGGTGTGCCGATGGGGATGGCGGCGGCGTCAGCTTTCGCAGGGGGAGGGAAGTCCGGCCCCCTCGCCCACATGGCTGGGGTGCTGCTCGTCGCGTGGGTGGCAATTCAGCCCGCCGTGATAGGCGAAACAAGTTGGTTGCAAGCATTTTTCGGTGTAATCGGTGTCTTCGTCGCTCTCCGCGGGTGGCGCATGACCGTGCTCGCGAATCGCCTCGAGCCTTGCAACGCATGATGTGCGACGTGGATTGGGCGAACCCATGAACATTCTGGTGTCCACGGCCGGACGCCACGGCGCGACGGAGTCGCTCGCGCAGGAGATGACGAGGGTATTTCAGCACGGGGGTGCCGAGGTCGACATGCGTTCTCCGGACTCCGTCATCGATGTCAGCCGATACGACGCACTGGTCATCGGCAGCGCCGTCTACTCCGATCGCTGGCTTCCAGCCGTCAACGATTTGGTCGCCAGGGTCTCCACGTGGGCTCACCCACCCGTGTGGTTGTTCTCTTGTGGCCCCCTGCACTCGAGCGACAGACCCGTCAACGACACCTCCGACGCCGCGCACGCGGTGTCGGCATTGAATGCCACCTCACACCGAACGTTTCCAGGAAAGCTGGATGCAGAACGGCTTTCGGTAGGGGAACGTCAGATATTCGCCGCCTCCGGCGCAATCGCCGGAGACTTCAGAGACTGGGTCCTCGTGTGCAACTGGGCGCGAGAGATACTCGCTCGTCTCACAGCCGAGAGACCTGGCTGGTAACCGATTTCGGTACCGACAACGCCGATCCGGCGCCGGGACGATGCGCCGATGGGCAGACGTGCGTGTGTATTTCCGCCGCCAACTGCTCCACCGATTCGATCAAGACAGTATTCGCCTCGATCATGTCCTGCAGCAGCGCAGTATTCGAAAGTGTATGTACAGCAACCTCGCTACTCACCGAATCTGCGCGCTTCGCCGATATCAGCAGTATCGCTCCCTGAAGCCCGGCGATCAGTGACAGGAACAGATTGAGCAGGATGAACGGGTACGGGTCGAACCCATCCCGTTCCGAACGTAATCGGCCGTTCGCTCACCGGTGGTCAGCGCGTCACCGGTTCGGACACCCGGATGTCTTCTCCACAGGTTCATCGCGGGCCGGACGTCGACAGGCATTGTGCAGCAGAGTCCATGGAAACGAGTGTGTTTCACGTCGCTGTGGTGCGCCAGGGACGAAAGACCTCGATCTGCAGAGCCGGTGCCTCCCGGCTCTGCATCGTCTGAGATCCGTCCCGGCCGGGTGGTGACTTCCGGCCCTACATGTCGATCGAGGAAGCGTCCACCATCGACAGTGTGCATTGCTCGACGGTCGAGAACGGCATTGGTTCGAAAGTTGGAGGAAACCCGCGATGAAAGCTGCTGTTGTCACCGAGTTCGGAAAGCCACTGGTCGTCAAGGACATCCCGGTTCCGACACCTGCGCCCCATCAGGTGCTCGTGAAGATGGAGACGTGCGGGGTCTGCCATACCGATATCCATGCGGCACAGGGTGACTGGCCGGCAAAGCCGACAGTGCCCTTCGTGCCGGGCCATGAAGGTATCGGCACCATCGAGGCTGTCGGGTCGCAGGTATCGAAGGAACGAATCGGAGAGCGAGTGGCCATCGCATGGCTCGGTTCGGCCTGTGGTGAATGCGATTACTGCATTTCCGGTTGGGAAACGCTGTGCTTGAAGCAGCAGAACAGCGGCTATTCGATCGACGGAGCGTACGCCGAATACGCTGTGGCAGATGCAGGTTACGTAGTTCGCGTGCCCGAGGGTGTCACCTCCTTCGATGCGGCGCCACTGACCTGCGCAGGATTGACGACCTACAAGGCCGTCAAAATCGGCGGGGTTACGCCGACGCAACGCGTTGCCATCTTCGGTATCGGCGGACTCGGCCACATGGCCGTGCAGTACGCCAAGATCGCGGGCGGATTCGTCACCGCAGTCGATATCGAGGACGAAAAACTCGAGCTTGCACGTGAACTCGGTGCCGACCACATCGTCAATTCGTCGACCACCGACCCGGTGGAAGCCATCCACGCGCTCGGTGGTGCCGATGTGGCGATCGTCTTGGCCGTCAACCCCACGGTTTTCGATCAGGCATTCAAATCATTGCGCCGCGGAGGCCGGCTGGTCTGCGTCTCGATGCCCGCACACGGCGTGTTTCCGGTACCGATCTTCGATACCGTCGTCGGCGGTATTTCGGTCCTGGGCTCCATTGTCGGCACCCGAGAAGATCTTCGTGAAGTCTTTGCGCTGCATGCGGCCGGGCGAACAACCGTCTCGGCCGTCTCCCGCAAGCTCGATGAGGTCAACGAGTGTTTCGCAGACCTGATGGCCGGACGGGTCACGGCCCGACAGGTCTTCGAGTTCTGATGGCCGAATTATCCTTCACAGTAGGTGCATTGACGGAGTGCTTCCCCGGTGAACAACGAGTCAGCGTTACCCCGAAGTCGATCACCAGGCTGGCCACTCACGGTGTGAAGGTTCTGGTCGAAGCCGGTGCCGGTGCCGGTGCGTTCATCTCCGACGACGAGTTCGCGGCATCGGGAGCCGAGGTGTGCTCGCGCCAGCGAATCATCGCCGACGCGGCAGTGATCACCTGCATCCGGCCACCATCACCGGAGGTACTTGCTGCCATGCATTCCGGGCAGTTTCTGGTCGGCATGCTGCACACCACATCCGACAAGTCCCTGGCGAAGACCTTGAACACACGGTCGATCGTCGGAATCGATCTCGCCCTGCTGCCCAGGACGATGAGCAACGCGCAATCGATGGACGCGATGACTTCGCAGGACAGCGTCGCGGGCTACAAGGCAGTCATCGTGGCAGCCGGACTGTTCGGGCGGTATCTGCCGATGATGATCACCGCGGCCGGAACGTCCCGGCCGACCACTCTCGTCGTCCTCGGAGCCGGTGTGGCGGGCCTGCAGGCGATTGCCACTGCCCGTCGGCTGGGCGCAGACGTCACCGGATACGACATCCGGCCCGAATGTCGCTCGGAAATCGAGTCCCTCGGTGCCAGGTTCCTCGAACTCGCAGGCGACATCTCGAGCACCACCTCCGACGGCTACGCGCGCTCGCTGACCACAGAAGAACAGGACGCACAACAGAAGGCCATGGACACCGCGCTGGACGCATTCGACATCGTGATCACCACGGCCAGAGTCCCGGGGCATCGTCCTCCGACTCTCGTCACGACCGCTGCGATCGACGGTATGCGGCCGGGATCGGTCGTGCTGGACATGGCGGCCAGCAGCCTCGGCGGAAACGTCGAGGGCTCGGTGCCGGACACCACCACTCACACCGCCCACGGCGTCAGCATCATCGGGGCCGGCAATCTTGCGGCCACGGTGTCCTCCGCCGCCTCGGATGCATACGCACGCAATATCGCCGACGTGATTGCACACTTCGTTCGCGATGACCAGCTGGACATCGATCCCGATGATCCGATCGACGCGGCGATCGTCGTCGGCCGGGGACACGCCGACCGGCCCCAGAAGAATTCAGCGCAGCAGACGCCTGCGATGGCGAACGGAATTGCATCGTGAACAGCGATCTCGTCACCGCCATCACCGTATTCGTGCTGGCAGTCCTGGTCGGTGCCGAAGTGATCAGCAAGGTGCCCGCCACCCTGCACACACCACTCATGTCCGGTGCCAACGCAATCCACGGCGTAGTGCTCATCGGCGTCATCCTCATCGCGGGCCGGGTGGACAGTCCGATCGGACTCGTGCTCATGGCATTCGCCGCAATGCTCGCGTCGATCAACGTAGTGGGCGGATACATCGTGACCGACCGGATGCTCGCCATGTTCCACCACGACGCCGCGGTTCATCATGAACGGAGCTCGAAATGACGACAACCGACACGGGTGTGCGGTCGCTGCTGTATCTGGCCTGCGCCGTGGCCTTCGTGGTGGGGCTGCACCTGATGAACTCACCTCGCACGGCCAGACGCGGCAACGCGATCTCCGCATTCGGCATGGGTGCGGCCGTGGTGATCGCCGGAGTACACGCAGCCGAAGCCGGGTTCGAGTGGACCGCGGCCCTGGTGGTACTGATCATCGCGGTCGCAACCGGCGCGCTCATCGGGGCGCTCACCGGTAGGCGGGTGAAGATGACCGCGATGCCGCAGCTGGTCAGCGCGTTCAACATGGTCGGGGGCGGGGCAGCGGCCCTGATCGCCGTCGACGAGACGCTCCGGGCGAGCGCGAACGCCGCAATCAGCGCGGCTTTACCCACGGCGCTGGGAATCCTGATCGGATCGGTGACGGTGACCGGCTCGCTCATCGCCGCCGGAAAGCTACAAGGCTTCGTGTCCGGCAACCCGATTCGACTCCCGGCGCACCGGATGCTGGAGGCAACTGCGGTGGCGGTCGCACTCCTCGCGGTGATCTGGTCGGTACGCACTCCTGACGGCATGGCACCGCTTGCAGTCCTCGTCGTGTCGGCGCTGTCGGTCGGATTGCTCGTAGTTCTGCCCATCGGCGGCGCGGACATGCCCGTGGTGATCTCGCTACTCAACGCCTGCACCGGAATTGCGGTAGCAATGGCAGGATTCGCACTGGGAAGCACCATCATGATCGTCGCTGGAGCCCTGGTCGGTTCTGCCGGAACGATACTGAGCGTGCTGATGGGTAAGGCGATGAACCGCTCGATCGCCTCCATCGTCATCGGTGGATTCGGGGTCGGCGGGGAGGCGAGTGCCGAAAAGGGTGACGCCGCTGGGACGCCGGCGCGCGAAACCACCGCCGACGACGTCGCGATTCAACTCGCGTACGCCCACAAGGTGATGATCGTTCCCGGGTACGGACTTGCAGCGGCTCGCGCTCAGCGAGAGTGCGCCGATCTCGGCAACCTGTTGGCCGAGCGAGGTATCGACGTCGGCTACGCCATTCACCCGGTCGCCGGCCGGATGCCCGGGCAGATGAACGTTCTTCTCGCCGAGGCGAACGTGCCCTACGAACAACTACACGACCTCGATGGCAGCAATCCCGAGTTCCCGCTTGCGGATGTCGCATTGGTGGTCGGAGCGAACGACGTCACCAACCCCGCTGCCCGCAGACCCGGCAATGCAGTGTCCGGGATGCCGATTCTCGACGTGGACAAGGCCAAAAGCGTCGTGGTACTGAAGCGGTCGATGGGCCACGGGTACGCAGGAATCGACAACGAGCTGTTCACCGAACCCAATACCACCATGCTGTTCGGAGATGCCAAAACCTCTCTGCAGCAGCTTCTCTCGGCAATCAAAACCCTCGTCGCCTGACGCGGGAACTATGACAGGAGCATTCCATGTCCTATGCATCGACCAATCCGTTCACCAATCAGACGGTGGCCACCTTCAGCGACATCACCGACCACGAGTTGGACAACGTGGTGGTGACCGCACAATCGACGTTTCTCTCGTGGAAGGACACGTCCTTCGACGAACGAGCACGGATCATGCACCGTGCCGCGGTTCTGCTCCGCGACAACGCAGCCGAGTACGCCCGCCTCCTCACCCTCGAGATGGGCAAGCTGTACGCCGAAAGCCTGGGCGAGGTAGAGCTGTCCGCCTCCATCCTCGAGTACTACGCAGACAACGCCGAGGCCTTCCTCGCCCCGCAGGTCCTGCCGTCGAAGCCGGGGGAGACCGGCCGCGCCGTAGTGCACAGTGAGCCGCTGGGGATACTTCTCGGCATTCAGCCGTGGAACTTTCCGTACTACCAGCTGGCCCGCGTTGCCGGCCCGAACCTGATGGCCGGCAATGTCGTCATCGTCAAACACGCCTCCATCGTTCCTCAGTCGGCAGCCGCGTTCGAGAAGCTCTTCCTCGACGCCGGTGCACCGAAGGGGTTGTACTCCAACATCTATGCAACCAAGGAACAGCTCTCCTCGATGATCGACGATCCGCGCATCCGTGGGGTGGCGCTCACCGGAAGCGAACAGGCTGGCGCCATCGTCGCGGCGCGGGCGGGCAAGAACCTGAAGAAGTCGACCATGGAACTCGGCGGCACCGATGCATTGATCGTCCTGGCCGATGCCGACATGGACAAGACAGTCGCGTGGGCTCTGTGGGGCCGGATGAACAACGGCGGCCAATGCTGCGTGGCGTCGAAGCGAATCATCGTCGAAGAGAGCATTGCCGACGAATTCACCGGCAAATTCCTCGACGCTATGGCCGGCCTTGCCGCTGGCGATCCGCTACTCGTCACCACGACGTTACCGCCGATGTCCTCGCAGGCAGCTGCCGACGGGCTGCGGTCACAGGTCAAAACAGCACGTGAACACGGTGCGATCGTCACCGAGGTGGGCCCCGCGGTCCCGTCCTCGGGAGCGTTCGTACAACCCACCGTGATCACACAGATCTCGGCCGACAACCCGGTCTACGACATGGAGTTCTTCGGGCCGGTGGCGTTGATCTTCCGCGCGACCGATGCCGATGATGCCGTTCGGATAGCCAACGACTCCAGCTACGGGCTCGGCGGATCGATCTTCACCTCCGATATCCCACGTGGTGAAGCGCTCGCTCAGAAGATCGACACCGGAATGGTGTTCGTCAACCATCCCACCTGGACGCGAGCCGATCTGCCGTTCGGTGGCGTCAAGAAGTCCGGATACGGCCACGAGTTGTCCTCGGCCGGAATCCAGGAATTCGTCAACAAGAAGCTGATCAACACCGTTCCCATCGACGCTCCGGCCTGAGAGCCGGGCCGGTCCGGGTCACCGTAGGTACTTCCTCGCGCTTCGATACGCCGTAGGGTTCGGGGTGGGCAGGTATGCGCTCGACCAGTGCGTGCGCCCACAGTGAATCGAGTGGCGATGAATGCAGAGCACACCGGTGATCCGGACGTGTCGACCCCGGTCCTCCCTGGTTCGGGGCAACCCGGCACCGACGAGTTCGACGACGACTTCCGAGCCAGCCTGGCCGGCCTCGGCCGACTGGCCATGAGCACAATGTCCCTGCCGGAAACCCTTTCTCACATCGCAGAATTCGCAGTTCGGGCAATTCCGGGTGCAGACGGTGCCGGGTTGACGCTGCTGCATCCGGACCTGGACGCGACCATTGTGGCCAGCGCAGATTTCGTCGGTGTGGTCGACGACATTCAGTACGGCCTGGGGCAGGGTCCGTGCATCACCGCGGCAGCGGAGGGAATCACAGTACGGTCCGGTTCGCTGGGCACCGATTCTCAGTGGCCCGAGTTCGGTCCTCGAGTGAGCCGACTGGGTGTGCACAGCGTGTTGTCGCTGCCGTTGATGACGAAGTCGAGCGTGTTGGGTGCCATGAACGTCTACGCGCATCGACCGGATGCCTTCGACGACAGGGCGGCCGAACTGGGCGAACTCTTTGCGGTACCCGCGGCGATCTCGGTACAGAACGCACGTGCACTCGACAGCGCGGTGCAACTGACAGCGCAGCTCGAGAAGGCATTGGGCAGCCGTGCAGTGATCGACCAGGCCATCGGGATACTGATCAGTAGAACTGGCTGCAGCGAGGTCGAGGGATACGGGAAGCTTCGATCCATCAGTCAGAGCGAGCACAAGAAGATGGCTGCGGTTGCTCAGTCCATGGTCGCCGAGGCGATGAAGGCAGCGCGCTCGCGACGCCGGCGCACATAGACCGAACAAAAGCGCGTAGCGTATTCGGTGCGGGTGCATCTGGGCCGCGGAGTCCGACGCAGGCCTCGCACCTGCACCGGACGGTGGAATCCCACCGTGGCAGGATTTACGCAAGTACCGAACAGGCGGTCGGGCCGCTCGGGATTCTCGATGAAACTGCAGCCTCGTCTGCTCGCCGATCTGGCACGTTTGACCACAGCACTGGACAGCTCCACGGTCGACCTCGCACAACTGGTCGACAGGCTGTCCTCCGATATCGACGCGGCCGTATCGGCCGTGGTCTCGATTTCTCTCACCGTGATCGTCGATGGTGAGTACTTCGAGGTTTCTGCGTCTACGGGATGCAGCGCCGAGCACTCGCCGGCGTCATCGCTCAGGCTCACCCTGGCCGATCCTCATCGCACCGGTATCGGGAAGTATCTGCTCATCCTGTCCGGCACAGCAGGCGCTCTCGTCGACTTCGCGGCCGATGTCAGCTACTCGCTCGGGCTCGACGGCGATGCAGCCGTTCTCGACGAACACCTGCCCATTGCAGGCGAGTCGGGACAGATCGAGCACGGCAGCCACGCTCTCGCCGGTGTGAGCGAGGTCAATCAGGCGATCGGAGTGCTCATCGCGGGCGGGCGCAGTGCGGCCGAAGGCCGCGCCGAACTCCACCGGTTGGCGGCGCAAACAGGAAGGCCGACAGCCGAAGTCGCCCGGCGTACTTTGCGCGACGCTCGAGGTTGGTTTCCCCCGCGGGCACCGTGATGGACATCCGGCACGGGGTCAGCGGAATCGATGCGTAATGACGCTGCGCGGCAACTGCAGCGGGCTGGGATACGCCACCAGAACCCTGTTCCCGTCCGGATCGCACCCGTCCACATAGCTGATCTCTTCGGCAGTATGGATGTAGGTGGCCGGATAGTGCTGACGTAGCCGCGCCCCGTTGTCGCGGGTGATGATCCCCTGAGATTGAATGGGTCTGGTGATGATTTGAAGTGAGACACGGTGTAGCACGTCGACCATCGGGATGAGTAGCTCATGGCCACAGCGTGCAGCGACCAGTGCCGTCGATGTAGAGCATTAGTACTCTGGCATGTCGGCGAACGGCAGCTCGTACTCGAGTCGGATCACGTGACGTCCGGGTTCGATGTTCCGGTAGTCCGCACGAGACGGCGGCCGAGCGACGGGACGACCGTGACCGGACACGATGCGCGCGCGAGTACCGATCGGCTGGTCGAACCGAGCATCATTCCGGCGAATCCGCCGCGTCCGTGACTACCGATGACCGCCAGTTGAGCGCCCTGCGCGTGATCGAGAAGCGCATGTAAGGGTCGGTCCTTGACCACCACGTGTCGCACCGACACCGTGGGATACCGTCGAGTATTCGGCTCGAGCAGTCGCGCCAGCTGATCTGCGGCAGCAGGACGGTTCGTCGGCCATTCCAGTCCTCGAATCGGGAACCCGACCGAAAGATCCGCGTCGGACCACGAGTGCACCGCAGTCAATGGTGCCGACCGAACGTAGGCCTCTTCGAAAGCCAGTGCAACCGCGGCAGCGCTCGCTTTGGTTCCGTCCACTCCCACGACCACCGGACGAGACTCGTGATCGAGACCTTTGCCTGTCCAGCCGCGCACTACCGTGACCGGGCATCGGGCATGGCTGGTGACGGCGAAGCCGATGGACCCGAGTGATCGTTGCTCGGTGCCGCCCAGGCCCCGGGTCGCGATGACGATCATGCGGGAGGCGGCCGACAACTCCAGCAGCGTGGACACTGCCGAATTGTCGGACGACACGGTGTCGATGGTGATCGCACCCGATCTCGCGCTGTCTCGGGCCGCGAGCGTTCCTGCTTCTTCCAGGATTCTGCTTATCTCCGATCTCGATTGCTGTACAACGGGTTCGGGCAGAATGCCTACCCCCGTCAGGGCTTTCGGAAGTGAAATTGCCGAGACGACAACTAGATCGGACCGGTGTAGTCGTGCGTCGAGCGCTGCCCAGCGCACGGCGTCCAGAGCTGAAGCTGATCCGTCGACTCCGACGACGGTCGGCAGTGATCCCATCGAGTGACCTCCTCCGGTCGGGTGTTCGAGTTACATCAGAGCCCACCGACGTACTCGGGCGCGGCAGGCGAACAACACCGGAACAGAGGACTTTCGTCGCCGGTTTCGGTGACAAAAGGTCAGGTTGCCTGCGCCCGCGACCCGTAGGCTCGTAGTAGAGGCGCCCAGCGTGGACGCAGGTGAGGGGTGTCGCAATGGTGACGGTGTTCTTGGTGGACGATCACGAGATCGTGCGTCGTGGCCTGATCGACCTCATCGATTCCGATCCTGATCTCGAGGTCATCGGCGAGGCAGGCAGTTGTGCGCACGCGCTGGCCCGAATCCCGGCGCTGCAGCCGGACGTTGCGGTGCTCGATGTGCGACTGCCCGACGGCAACGGCATCGAACTGTGCCGCGAACTTCTCGATCGTCTACCCGACCTCAAGACCATGATGCTGACCTCCTTCACCGAGGACCAGGCCATGCTCGACGCGATCCTCGCGGGCGCGAGTGGCTATGTCGTCAAGGACATCACCGGGATGGAACTCACCCGCGCGATCAAAGAGGTGGGGTCGGGTAGGTCACTGCTCGACAATCGCGCTGCCGCTGCGCTGATGGACAAACTGCGGGCCGGGACGGCGAGTCCGGGACCGATCGATCACCTGACCGGTCAGGAACGCACGCTTCTGGATCTGCTGGGGGAGGGCCTGACCAACAGGCAGATCGCCGCCAGGATGTTCCTGGCAGAGAAGACGGTGAAGAACTACGTCTCTCGGCTGCTGGCCAAGCTGGGGATGGAACGTCGCACACAAGCTGCGGTCTATGCGTCGAAGCTCGGCGGAATCACGCCGCCGACCGGTCGATCGGATTCTCGCGATGGATGATCGGCATCGCGAGATCGCATCGTCGCTGCCGCAATTGCGACTTGGCGAGCTGCTGGCCGAGGTTCAGGACCGAATAAGCCGGATAGCCGACGCCCGAGTCCAAGCTGACGGACTGCTCGAGGCGATGCTCGTCATTACCTCGGGTCTGGATCTGGAGGTGACACTGCGGTCGATCGTGGAATCGGCGGTCAAGCTGGTCGATGCTCGATACGGTGCGCTCGGTGTACGGGGTGAGGGGCACGGTCTGAGTGCGTTCATCAACTACGGCATGGACGAGGACGCTCGCGTGGCGATCGGCCCGCTGCCCACCGGCCGCGGGGTACTCGGACTACTGATCGATCAGCCGAGAGTCTTACGCCTCGAGGACCTGACGGCGCACTCGGAGTCGGTAGGTTTTCCGCCGAACCATCCACCGATGAAAACCTTTCTCGGCGTGCCGATTCGGGTTCGTGACGAGGTCTTCGGGAATCTGTACCTCACCGAGAAGAAGGACGGGAACCAGTTCACCGAGGACGACGAGGTCGTGACTATGGCGCTGGCGTCGGCGGCAGGCATCGCCATCGAGAACTCGCGACTGTACGAGGACTCCCGTGTACGTCAGGCGTGGATGGAAGCGACGCGTGACATCGGAACCGAACTCCTTTCCGGGACCGATGTCGACGACGTGATGCAGATGGTGTCGCGAAAGGCGCTGCACCTGACCGGTTCCGATGCCGCGTTCATCGCAGTTCCCGAGGACGCCGATCAACGCTTCGAGGATGTGACGCAACTTGTCGTCACCGTCGGTGAGGGCCTCGGGTCCGGTCCGATGGTGGGGGCGGCCATTCCGATCGTGGGGTCCAGTTCGGGGAAGGCGTTTCGCACTCGGACCGCACTGCGCAAGGAACAACTCGAATACGAGGCCAAGGAATTGGGCACGGGATTCGGGCCCGCGCTGATTTCCCCCTTCAGGGTCGCCGAGGGTGCCAGCGGTGTCTTGGTGGTACTGCGCAGGGACAGCCGCGAGCCGTTCGACGACTCCGAGCTCGCGCTCGTCTCCAGCTTCGCCGATCACGCCGCACTGGTGATGCAGACCGCCGATTCCAACCGTCGGATGCAGGAGCTCGAGGTGTTGTCCGACCGGGACCGCATCGCTCGCGACCTGCACGACCACGTCATTCAACGAATCTTCGCTGCTGGTTTGGCTCTACAGAGCACCCTGCAACGCACCGAGTCCCCGGACCTTCGGCAGCGGCTGAGTCGAACGATCGACGACCTGCAGGACACGGTGCAGGACATCCGGACGACCATCTTCGACCTGCAGAGCACGTCACACTCGGCCACGCGATTGCGTCAACGCATCAACGGTGCGGTACTCGAACTGACCGAGAACGTTCCCATCCGTGCTGTGGTGCGAATGTTCGGGCCGTTGTCGGTCATCGACACCAAGCTCGCCGATCATGCCGTCGCAGTCGTACGCGAGACGGTGAGCAATGTGGTGCATCACGCGGAGGCCGACACCGTGACCGTGACCTTGTCGGTCGGCGATGACCTCGACATCGTGGTGTCGGACAACGGAATCGGTATGCCAGAGGACACCACCTCGAGTGGCCTGTCCAATCTCAGCGCTCGTGCTGCCGAATGCAGTGGGGTGATGGTGGTCGGTCCTGGATCCTCCGGAAGCGGCACGGATGTGACCTGGTCGGTTCCGCTGCCCTGACGGGTGCAGCCGTTCGTCACCTGTTTCGGTGACCTCCGACCGCTGCGCCGACCGAGGTTGTGCTCGTAGCGTTCTCGATGACGGTGCAGGGCCGACGGCGAATCTCGCCGACGGCCGGCACCCCCGTCGCACCATCGAGAGGAATCCGATGACCATCTCACACACCACCGGCCCCGTAGTGGTCGGAATCGACGGATCGACTGCGGCACTCGATGCAGTCCGCTTCGCCGTGCGCGAGGCGCGAGGGCGCGGAACGTCACTGCGACTGGTACACGTGATCGAACCTCACCTGCAGCGCGAAACCGTCTACGGCGCGCCCGATGTGGACGGTGACTACGCCCGCACTGTATTGGACCAGGCGACGACTGTGGCCGAGGCGGCCAATCCCGCCGTCATTGTGGAAGCCGTTGTTCTGCATGGTCACCCGGCGAACGTGATGCTGTCCGAGGCGGCCTCGGCCTGCCTTACCGTGTTGGGCACCACCACCGAGAACTCTCTGGCTGCATGGGTTCTCGGATCCATTGTTCACACGGTCGTCGAATCCTCGGCTCACCCCGTCGCGATCGTCCGTACTTTCGACTCCGATCGGGGAGGCACGGTGGTTGCCGCACTGGGAGATGCCGAGGTATCGGCGACAGACGTCGTCGTGGAACAGGCATTCCGCGAGGCAGAGATGCGAGGGGCGAGCGTTCTTGCCGTACACACCCAGGCCGTATCGTCGATTCTCGCGTCAGCGCTGAGCGTCCCGCCGGATGGACTACACCCCGAATCGGCCATGGACGTTCGGCTCGAACCGTTCGGAGCGAACTACCCGGACATCCGCGTGGCATCGGTCTATGCAGAGGCAGATGCGGGATCGGAACTGGTCGCGGTGTCCCATACAGCGCAACTCATGGTGGTCGGTCACGAGCGTGATCGAGTGCCCGGACCGACATTGACTGCACTACTGCGTCACTCCGAGTGCCCCGTTCTCGTGGTGTCGCACGCATGAGTAGCAACGGTGCGGCCGCAATCGTCGTCGGCGTCGACGGCTCCAGTTCGTCTCTCGACGCGGCCGGTTGGGCCGCACGGGCAGCCGAGCTCCGTGGCGCAGCGTTGAAGCTGGTGTCGGCGTACCAGGTCAAAGCTCTCTACACCAGCTTTGTGACGCTTCCAGCCCACATCGGTTCGCAGGAGCGCGCTGCAGCCGACAAGATTCTCGCGGGGGCCTCGCTTGTCGCCAGACGGTCGGTGCTGGCACCCGACGGGTTGTCGATCAGTGTCGATGCCCTCGTGGGGCCGACGATCCAAGCCATGATCGATCAGTCCTCGGACGCATCGATGATCGTGGTGGGCACCCGCGGCAACGGGGAATACTTTGCCGAGGTACTCGGCTCGGTGAGCACAGCGATTTCCGCGCAAGCACACTGTCCGGTGGCTATCGTGCCGCGAAGTGTCGCGATCGAATCCGGACGGAGCACGGTGGTGGTGGGAGTCGACGCATCGACCGGCAACCAGAGGTCGATCCAGTTGGCGTTCGAGGAGGCCTCGCTGCAGGGCACCGGTCTCGTTGCCGTGCATGTTTCGTCGGAGACCTCGACCGGCCGGAGCGTTCTGGCCGAGTGTCTCGCGGGATGGGGCGAGAAGTATCCACAGGTGGCTGTGACGCGAACAGTACTGCACGGCAACGTGGTCGAGAATATTGTCGAACTTTCCCAACGAGCACGGGCGGTCGTGATCGGTAGCGGCGGTCGACGCAGTGGGATCAGCGACCGACTGCTGGGCTCCACCGTCAGGTCGCTGGCCCACCGCGTCGACTGTCCGTTGATCATCGCGCGCTGATAGCTTCCGATCGGCTACGACCACCTCCATCCGCGAATCTCGGGGAGATCCTCGAAATGTTCGCGGATGTAGGCGTCGTGCCGGATCAGTTGGTCGTGGCAGAACTGTCGAAGTTGCTGCTCACCCTCTGGTGCGAGGTTCGCTCGGTCCAGAGCCTCGACGGCCAGGTGGTAGCGACTGATCTTATTGAGGACGACCATGTCGAACGGTGTTGTCGTGGTGCCCTGTTCGATGAATCCGCGAACGTGGAATCGCTGGGCGTTCGGACGGCCGTGCAACAACTGATGCACGGCTCGCGGGTAGCCGTGGAACGCGAACACCACATCGATTGCATCGGTGAACAGCTCGACGAACTGCTCTTCGGAGAACCCGTGCGGGTGATCGACAACGGGAAGCAGCGCCATCAGGTCGATGACATTGACGACGCGAACCCGTAGCCCGGGTGTCCAAGTGCGGAGCAGGTCTGCGGCCGCGAGGGTCTCCTCGGTCGGCACGTCGCCTGCGCAGGCCAGCACGATCTCGGGACCGTCTGTGGCATCGGTGTTCTCGGTACCGGCCCACTCCCACCGGGAGGCGCCGGCAGCGGCATGCGCGCGCGCCTGCGGCAACGTCAGATACTGAGGATGGCTCTGCTTGTCGACCACCAGTACGTTGACGTGTCCGCGGCTGCGGAAGCAGTGGTCGGCAATGGCAAGGAGGGTGTTCGAGTCCGGCGGGAGCCAGACGCGCACCACGTCGGGGGCCAACGGGATCACCGCGTCGATGAGTCCTGGACCCTGATGACTGAACCCGTTGTGGTCGTTGCGCCAGCACGTGCTGGTGAGCAGCACGTTCAGCGAGGCCACCGGTGCCCGCCAGGCAAGTGTGTTCGCGTGCTGCAGCCACTTGGTGTGCTGGATCAACATCGACACACTCACCATGGCAAAGGCCTCGTAGCTTGCGAACAGGCCGTGGCGGCCCGACAGCAGATACGCCTCGAGCCAGCCCTCGCAGAGATGCTCGCTCAGCACTTCCATGACTCGGCCGTCGGCGGCGAGGTTGTCGTCGAACTCGGTTGTCGGCAGCTGCCAGCATCGATCGGTGGCCTCGAACACGGCCTGCAGTCGGTTGCTGGCCGTCTCGTCCGGGCAGAACAGGCGGAAGCTCCCGCCGCCGTGCGGCCTCGAATTGTCGAGGTAGATATCGCGCATCATCTCCCCGAGCACGGTGGTCGTCTCGTGGGAGGTGCGGCCGGGTGAGTCGATTGTGAGCGCGTAGTTCTCCAGATCGCGAATGATCAAGGGCTGCAACAGGACGCCACCATTGGCATGCGGAGTGGCGCCGAGCCGTTCGTCTCCCGATGGAGTGAGTTCGCGAATGGCCTGCTCCGGGGCGCCGTTCTCGTCGAACAGTGACCGTGGATCGTAGGAGAGCAGCCATCGCTCGAGCTGGGCCAGGTGGGCCGGGTTCTCCCGGACGCCGGAGAGCGGAACCTGGTGTGCCCAATGCGTTCCCTCGATCAGCCTACCGTCGACCTCGTGCGGTCCGGTCCAGCCCTTTGGAGTACGCAGAACGATCGCGGGCCATTCGATGCCGTGATGTGATTCGTTGCTTCGGGCCGCATGTTGAATTCTCCGGATCGCGTCGTGGGCGCGGGTGAGAGCGGATTCCAACGCCGGGAACACCTCTCGTGGATCGTCGCCTTCGACGAAGATCGGGGCCCAGCCCTGACCACCGAGATAGTCGGCAATTGCCTGGTCGGTGCTACGGCCGAGCACCGTCGGGCCGGAGATCTTGGCGTCGTTGAGATGCAGGATGGGCAACACTGCACCGTCACGGATCGGATTGAGAAAGGCCGGGATCTTCCACGAACCCGAGAGGGGACCGGTTTCGGCCTCACCGTCACCGACGACACAGGCGACCACCAGATCGGGGTTGTCGAATGCCGCACCCGCAGCGTGGATCAGTGCGTATCCGAGCTCGCCGCCCTCATGGATACTGCCAGGAGTCTGAACGCTGACATGGCTCGGAATTCCTCCAGGAGTGGAAAATTGACGACACAGACGCAGGACACCGTCGCTGTCGAGGGGGATGCCCGGATAGATCTCGCTGTACGTGCCTTCGAGGTAGGTGTTCGCGACGAGCGCCGGACCACCGTGGCCCGGACCGGTGACATACAGCCACTCCGAATGAGTTCGGCGGATCAGCCGATTGAGCACCGTGTAGATCATCGACAACCCGGGACTGGTACCCCAATGCCCGAGCAGTCGTGGCTTGATGTGCTTCGCTTCGAGGGGGCGACGTAGCAATACGTTGTCCTGCAGGTAGATCTGCGCCACCGTCAGATAGTTCGCGGCAGACCAATACCGCAGATCGGCGTCCAGTTCTTCCGAGCTGTACTCGGTGTCTGTCGACGGAGTGCTCATCGTTCGGTGGGAACGACAACGACGGGTACGTCGACCGAATGAACAACCGCACGAGCGGTCGACCCCAGAAGCAACGACGCGAAACCGCCCCGGCCCCGACTGCCCACCACGACCATCTGAGCCATCTCGGATGCGTGCAGCAGTTCTCGCACCGGTCTGTCCTGAACCACTACTCGTCGGATCACCACATCGGGGTAGTCGACCGACCAGCCGGCCAGACTCTCGGCCAACGAAGTGCGCTCGGCGAAGTCGGAATTCGCCCAGGGGCCGTCGTCGTCGCGCGTCAAAACACTGCCCAACTCCAGGTCGCTCCACGCGTGCACGGCGACGAGGTCGGCTCCTCGCAACGATGCCTCTCGCATCGCGAACCCGATGGCCGGTTGGCTACCGGCCGTGCAGTCCACGCCGACGACGATCGGTCCGTCGGCGACGCCACCGTTCTTGATCACTGCAACAGGGCATTTCGCGTGCGCCAGAACGGCGCTACCAACAGATCCCATCAGGCCGCCGGTGAATTCGCCGAGTCCCCTCGAACCCAGGACGATCATGGCGGGAAGCGGAGAGAGATGGCTGAGAACGTCGGCAGCCGAACCGTGGTGCAGAGACGTGTCGAGGGAGATTCGATGCACCCCCGCGGTCTCGTGGACCAGGTCGACAGCCTCGGTCAGCACCCTCTTGGCGTCGACGTCCGGGTCGGTGAACGCGCCGATTCGCAGTCCGATGGCGTCGCTGTAGTTTCCCGGCTCGAACAGGGTGGACGTCGCGAGTTCCAGTGGAGCGCCGCGTCGGATCGCCTCTCGCGTCGCCCAACGAACTGCGTCGCGGGCAGGGGCAGATCCGTCGACGCCGACGACGATGCGGGATGAGGCGACCATGAAGGAATTCCTGTCCTTTGACTGTCGTGTGCAGATGCACCGCCAGGTTCGCCCGGATCCGACCATCCACGGTAGAGGCGGAAGTCCCTCGACTCGGGGCGGAAGTCCTGCATTACCCCTTGGGGTATCAATTCTAGCGTCGGTCGCACGGTTCCAACTCTGATGCGCTGGAGATGGCGCGCAACATCGTCACCAGTCAGCAACAGAGATCGAGACAATGCAGCAACTGCTCGGCTGACGCGTTCTCGGGATCGTGACGTGGACCGGATCTCCCCGTGGGCGAACTCGAGTAGGGTGGCACTCGCGGGGAAATCAACCGCGCGAGTCGTTCCGAGGGAGAGCGTTCTGATGACACGTACACGGGTTGTTGTGCTTGGAGGTGGATTCGGCGGGCTGCACGCTGCGCGTCGCCTGCGCTCGGTGGATGTCGATGTCACAGTGCTCGAGCGCGGCACCTCTCATGTCTTCCAGCCACTGCTGTACCAATGCGCCACCGGTCTGGTATCCGAGGGCTCGATCGCCAGCCCGTTGCGACATCTGCTGCGGAAACAGAAGAACGTACATGTGGCACTGGGCGAAGCGACGTCGGTGAAAGTCACCGACAACGGTGGAGTGGTGACGGCAAGTCGGTTCGACGGTTCGACGTTCGAGCTGCCCTACGACTACCTCGTCGTCGCTGTCGGTATGCAGCAGGCCTATCACGGCCACGACGAATACGTGCAGTGGGCCCCGGGAATGAAGACTCTCGACGATGCGCTGGCGATCAGGCGAAAGTTGATCGCTGCCTTCGAGATCGCCGAATCTCTCCCCACGCCGGAGGAGCGTCGCCCGTGGCTCACCTTCGCCGTGGCGGGTGGTGGTCCGACCGGCGTCGAATTGGCAGGACAGATAAGGGAACTCGCCACGCGAGCGCTGGCGAGAGAGTTCGATTCGATACACCCGTCGGAAGCTCGCGTGCTGCTGTTCCACGGCGGCGACCGCGTGCTCGAATCGTTCCCGGATTCGCTGACCGACAAGGCGCAGCGCACCCTCGATTCAGTGGGTGTCGAAACGCACCTCGGCGTCCACGTCACCGATGTCACCGGCACCGACGTCGAGGTGACGGCGAAGGCCGAACCGAAAACCGTCACGCGCTACGACACTCGCACCGTGCTGTGGACCGCAGGCGTCGAGGCCGTCCCATTCGTGAAACAACTCGCCGATGCCATGGGCGTCGAACAGGATCACTCGGGACGCATTGCGGTGCAACCGGATCTGTCGATCCCGGGGCACCGACACGTATTCGTCGTCGGAGACATCATGTCGCTGAACAAGCTCCCCGGGGTCGCGGAGGTGGCGATGCAGGGCGGTAAAGCAGCGGGCGCGGCGATCGCAGCCGATCTGTCCGGTTCTGCACGTTCGGATTTCAAATACCGCGATCTCGGTTCCGCGGCCTACATCGCTCGCGGACACGCGCTGGTGCAAGCCGGGCCGCTGAAGATGTCGGGTTTTCCCGGGTGGGTGTCGTGGGGCGTCATTCACATCGCGTTCCTGTCCGGCAACCGCAACCGCATCGGAACGCTGATCAACTGGGCGGCCACCCTGGCCACCGGAACCCGACGCGAACGTGCGATCACCTACGGCGATCCGGAATCTGCTCGTAGGCCGTACAACTGAGCGCACCCCACGGTTCACTACCGTCGCTGATCTGGGGGAATCCGCGACCGGGCGTCGATAATGAACAACCAGGTCCGGATCAGCCGATGCCCGGGACCGTCTCTAGGGTGATCACGTGATTGGTGTCGATCGGTACGGGCCGGTGGTCGCCGCGGTGAGCGGTGGATTCGTCGCCGGATACTCGATTCGGGAATCGCTCGGATCCGATTCGTTCGTCGCGGAATCCAGTGGGGTCTGGTTCAGGGCATTCGTCACCGCCCAATGGGCAGGGACGATCGCCGTCATCTCAGCTGTGATCGTGCTGGCCCTCGTGCATTCTCGACGCACGCCGGTGCCGGCTGCAGTGGCCGCCGTGCTCGGATCGGTGATCGTCGCGTTGCCGTCGTTCGTACCGATCTCGTCGACCCAAGCGGTCACCACCAATGCCATCGGTGCCGGTGTGCTGGTGGGCGTCTGCGGGCACATCGCGGCCGGTCGCCGAATCCCATCGGCCGCGCTCGCGGTGGGACTGCTGGGTTCGATGCTGTTCTACGGCGCGATCTCTGCGCTGCGACCACCGCGGATCGGGCGGTGGATGGTGAACCTGAATCCGATGTACGTCGAATCCCCGGTTCCCCTCGTGCTCCTCGTCGTGACCGCCGTGATCGTGGTGGTGACGGCGCTCCGGGCACCCGCAGCTCGGTTCGAGTCCTCGGATGCAGTGGTTGCCTTCCTGCTCGCGTTCGTCTATCTGGTCGTCTACACCTACCTCGGCAACACGACGTCGACGGCATGGATGTGGACCTTCGCCGTGGTGATCGCGGTCGTACTCACGTACGGCGGCGCGCTCGTTCTCGATGGTCGTGACGGCCGGTACCTCGTGCTGGGGTTGGTGATCGCCGCATCGGGGGTGAACTACCTCTGGTGGTCCGATGCGTCGTGGTGGGTGCTGATCGGTGCCGCGTCACTGTTCGTGACTGCAGTAGGGGTGGGGTTGCGAAAAGACCTGTCCACCGCAGCGCTGGTGGTGCTGGCGCTGGTGACGGCCACCGGTCTGATCCGGGTGGGGGGGGAACTCGGTCAACATGGTTGGGACCGTTGCCTATTGCACCGTGTTTCCCATCGCCCTCGGCGTGGCCGTCGGGTCGATGCAGCCCACGCGCGCGGTGGCCTCGACCCTCGCCCCGCTCGTTCCGTTCGCGCTGACGCTGTTCTCGGTCTCCGCTCCGGTACCTTCACGGGAATTCGGCTGGACGGACGGGCTGCCCGAGGACTATCGCCCACCGATAGTCTCGCTCGCGTCGCCGCTGCCCGTCGGAGTCGTGGTTGCAGTGATAGCGGTGGTGGCGGCCTGCATCTTCGCCACGCGGAGCGCACATCGGGAGCGTCACGATCGGATGTCGGATTCTTCCGGTCCATGACTCCCCGGTCGGTTGCTCGAGGTAACGTCACCTCATCTTCGGTCGATGTAGGAACTCGACCGGTGTAACTCGACGAAAAGGTGAAACAGCGTGCCACGATCTCGACGACACGGCTTCCGGCGAATCGGTTCGGCTACGGCCGTCGCCCTCGCAGTGGCGATTCTTCCGACCACGCTGATGACGCCCGTCGCGTCTGCAGACGAGCTGCCGGCCACGACGGCACAGTCGAGCAACGGATCTCGGATCGAGTCGGTGAACACCATCGACGACAAGCAGGTTCAGCTCCAGGTGTACTCCGCGTCGATGGATCGCACCATCCCCGTCACGGTGCAGCGGCCGGCCGATGAGAGCGTCGCACGTCCGGTGTTGTACTTGCTCAACGGTGCAGGTGGCGGTGAGGACTCGGCATCGTGGCAGTCGCAGACCGACGCCGAGGCATTCTTCGCCGACAAGAACGCGTACATCGTGACCCCGCAAAAGGGAAAGTGGTCTTACTACACCGACTGGCTGAAGGTCGATCCGAAGCTCGGTAACAACAAGTGGAGCACCTTCCTCGGTGAAGAGCTGCCCCCGCTCATCGATGCCCAGTTCGACACCAACGGTCGCCAGTCGCTCGCGGCACTGTCCATGACGGGTACCTCGGTTCTCAACATCGCGATCAAGTACCCGGGCAAGTTCACCGGCGTTGCGGCCTACAGCGGTTGTGCTCAGACCTCGGACCCGATCGGGCAGCAGTTCGTCAAGCTCGTCGTCGAGACGTACGGCGGCGGCAACGTCGAGAACATGTGGGGACCGCTCGACGGTCCGGTGTGGCGTGAGAACGACCCACTGCTCAACGCCGAGAAGCTCCGTGGAACCCAGATCTACATGAGTACCGGTAGCGGTCTGCCCGGCGCACCGAACGACACTTTCGCCAATCCGCGCCTGAACGACAACCCGGCGACGCTCGCGAACCAGGTCATCGTCGGTGGTGGCATCGAGGTGGCGACGAACTTCTGCACCTCGAACCTCGCCAAGCGGCTCGACCAGCTGGGTATCCCGGCGACGGTGGACTTCCGGCCGATCGGCAACCACTCGTGGGGCTACTGGCAGGACGACCTGCACAAGTCCTGGCCGTTCCTGGCGAACTCGCTCGGTCTCTGACACTGGCACCGCACGACACCGGCCCCTCGTACAGCAACTGTACGAGGGGCCGGTGTCGTTGTGTCGGGGTGTGGATCGACCCCACAATCGAACGTATGATCGAACGATGGCACGGCGCGCGCACCCTCGACCGGCCTCTGCCGTGCGCCCGTTCAAATTGCTTCGACCGCCGCTGAAGGTGTGGATCGACCTCACCATCCTCTACCCGCTACCGCCGCATCATGCGTCGAAATTCAATCCCGAGGGATTCGATGTGCGACGGGTGGTGCCGGGCGATCTGGTCGAATGGTCGATCACCGTCGACGGCGACTGGCTGGGCCGCGTCACCTACGAGTTGATGTCACACGACCGCAGCGAAACCGTCACCCATTGGGTTCCCAGCCGGGCACTCAAGCCGCTGTAGAGACCACAAAGCCCCGCCTCGAACGAGGCGGGGCTTCGTGATCACCTTCAGAAGCTGTGCTTGCGTGCCTTCTTGGCGAGCTTGCGGGTGGTGCGCTTCGACGGCACGAACAGGTGGGCGGCGCTGCGACGACGGTTGCGTCGACGAATCAGCACGAACGCGACTGCACCGGCAACGGCTGCGACAGCTGCGATGACGGGGGTGCCGACCTTCGCGGCGTCGGCCACGTCCTGGGTGTCGATGTTGCGAACCTTGGCCTTGACGTCGTCGGCGACGGCGGAGGCCTTGTCTGCTGCCTTGTCGGCCACCTGGGAGGCCTTCTCCTTCACCTCGTCGGCATCGACGTTCTGAAGCTTGTCCTGGACGGTGGCCTTGACGTCGTCTGCCACGTCGGCGGCCTTGTCTGCTGCATCGGAGGCTGCGTGCTTGGCGTCCTCGGCGGCGCCGGCCGCGGAATCGGCAACGTTCTCGGCGACGTCGGATACCTTGTCGGCGGCTTGGTGGGTGTTGGCCTTGGCCTGGTCGCCTGCACCTTCGGCGCGGAGGCTGTCGTTGCCGGTGGCCTCGCCTGCCTTCTCCTTCGCGGTCCCGGCCACTTCTTCTGCCTTGTGCTGAGCCTTGTCGATGAAGTCGGCCATGGTGGTTACCTCTTTCGTGTGGGACGTCGTGTAGACGTCTGGATCTGGAGGCGTCAGGGACAACGCCGATAAGTATGAGTCGAAATCACCGCTCCGAAACATACGTCCGAAAGGCGTGTTCCGGGTCACTATTTTCGGGCGCGGGCTCGACGATCAATCCGTGACCACTGCGAGCGCGGCCTTGGTCAGCTCGACCAGGGTGTCCACATACGGGGTGAATGTGGCAACGGGCGAGTCCGAGAGCGCCCACTCCTGCGCAAAGATGTTGGCGGCACCGATGATCGCGAGCACTGTCAGCCGATAATCTCGGCCCGGCAGCTCTCCGCGGGCGGCTGCGGCTTCTGCGAGCGCACTGAACATGTCGACGATCACCTCCCGCTGGTGGATCCGCCACAGCTCGATATCGGTACTGACGCCGACGACCTCGACGTAGCAGACCCGGGCAGTTGCCCGGGTGCGGCAGGTGACGCCGAGATACGCACGTATGGCAGCCTCGATCGACGTCGACGCCGATCCCTGGCCGTCGTCGGTCAGGGCCACCCGCGCGGCGCGCTCGCCCTCCTCGTTCATGGTGGTGACGATCTTCTTCAACAGCTCTGGGCGGCTTCCTATCTCGCGATAGAAGTGTCGAGTGGAGACATTCGATTCCGAGCACAGCATGCCGATCGTCGTCGCGGCGTATCCGTGCGTGCCGAAGAGAGCCATCGCAGTGTCCATCAGGCGGACGAGGCGTTCGGAGGCTCGTTCCTGTGGGGATCTGCCTGCGTACTTCCGGTCGGGCATGTTGTCGAGCGTACTGACTGCACTCGCCGGCGTTGGGGGATGTCACCAAAGTGAAATTTTCTCTTGTCAGTTCGGTGTGGCGCAGCTTACAGTCGACTCGTTGCGAGCCCCACGGGTAGAGACCGAGACGAACGACAAGGACGCAGATGCGCCGAACCATGCACACGGCAACCACTCTCGCGGCTGTGGCTGCTGTCTTCATCGGCAGCGCCGGCATCGCAGCGGCGAATCCCGGCTTTCCGCCGTCGTTTCCGCTCGATCAAAACCAACTGCCGCAACTGCCGACCGAACCGCAGATCTACGACCTGCTGCCGATTCCGGTACCCGACCAGGACCCGTGGTACGACGACCCGGCCAATATCGAGACCTACGCGCCCGGCCAGATCGTGCGATCGCGCGAGGTTCAGACCCGGCTACTGGGGATTCCGTTTCCGGTCTACACGCGGCAGCTGCTGTATCGCAGCACCGACGTACACGGCGGTCCGATCGTGACGGCCACATCGGTCCTCGTCCCCGGGATTCCGTGGGTCGGCGGACCACGCCCGGTGGTGTCGTACCAGGAGGCGATCGATGCCACGGACTCTTCGTGCAATCCCTCGCACACTCTGCAGGTCGGCACGATGAAAGAATCGGCACTACTGGCAGGCTGGCTGGCCCAGGGATTCGCGATCAACATGCCTGACTTCGACGGAAAGTTCAACACCTTCAACACGTTCGACGAAGGGAACATGGTTCTCGACAGCCTGCGGGCAGTCAAGAACGACGCCTCGCTCGGGCTGACCGAGTCGCGATTCGCCTTGTACGGGTACTCAGGTGGCGGCTCGGCATCGATCCGCGCAGCCGAGCTGCGTCGGTCCTACGCGCCCGATCTGGAATTGGTCGGCACTGCCTTCGGTGGCACGCCGGCCGATCTCACCGAAATAGCCGACTACGCACTGTATCCGCGCCCTGGCGTCACCGGGGTCTCGTCGTTCCTGATGTGGCTCGGGCTCGCTGCGCTCTCGCGTGAGTACCCCGAGGAGTTCGACACCACCGAACTCCTCACCACGGAAGGGCAGCAGATCGTGCAGGACTTGCAGAGCAGATGCGTCTACACCGCCGCCGTGACCGGGATGTACCGGCCGATGAGCGAGTATTTCCAGCCTGGAAAATCGCTCGAGACCCAACCCGGAATCATGAAGGTGCTTGCCGACAACAGCTTGGGTCGGGCGATTCCGGACAGCCCGCTGCTGTGGTGGCACGGTATGTGGGACGAGTTGGTTCCCCCGTCGGGAGTGCTTCCCACCGTCCAGAAATACTGGGACGCTGGTGCCGATCTTCGCTTCTACACCACCGCGCCCGAGCACATCACAGCGTTGAGCGTGAGCTATGCGCCTGCCCTGGCATGGATCTCGGCGGTGCTGCGTGGACTTCCGCCCGGCCCAAGGTTCAAGGCCGACTTCGCACCCCTGCCCGCGGAGTTCCCAGGAGGTTGATGCCGAGTTCGTGCGCGACTAGCGCATGGTCGTCCCTCTGGAGCCAGGGTTCGTGGGTCTCGAGGTGTAGGCCTTCGACAGTGAACGTCGGTGGAAGTCCAGCCCCGAGCCTCTCGACGTCAGGAGAACGAGGGCGATGACTCCGGCGAGCCCGACCACCGCGGGAGTCATCGGCGACCTGTTCTCGGTGCGGTGTCGATGCATTCGACGTCGGGTGTGCAGTTCATGATGTGGTCCTGTCCTCGGTGTGAAATGAACAGTTCCATTGACATAGCCATTCGTCAATGGCACATTGTGTGATGTAGGTCGCGATCTGCTTCCCGGCGCGGCGGATGTGCGCACCGCGTTGACGAGAAAGAATGGAACACAATGACTTTCGAGATCGACGGTTCCACACTCGCGTACACCGTCCGCGGTGAAGGTCCGACCTTGGTGCTGATCCACGGGATTGTGCATCGACAACACGCCTGGGACAGCGTCGTCGAGGCGCTGGCGCGTCACCGGCGAGTAGTGACGGTGGACCTACCCGGACACGGCGACTCACCCGAACTGCCCACCGAAGAGTTCGACCTGGGCCCGTGGATCGTGGCCGAGTTGGAGCGATTTCTCGAGCACGTCTGCGTGGACGGAGAGAAGCCGCATGTCGCTGGAAATTCGCTGGGTGGATACTTCGCGCTCGAGCTCGCCGCCCGCGGATCGGTGGCCTCGGCCACCGCACTCTCGCCGGCCGGCTTCTTTCGCGGACACTGGGATCAGGTGCGGGCGCTGCTGGTATTCCGTGTGCTACGGGCACTGTCTCGAGTGATCCGTCCGATCGCACCGGCGATGATGCGTTCGGTCGTGGGTCGTACGATCGCCAATGGAGTCTTCTACGCCAAGCCATGGCGAGTTCCCGCAGCGACGGCCACCGTCGACGCGCTCAGTATCGCCACCAACCGTGCGATCGACGCGGCCGGTAACGCAGTGCCGCGCTTCAGCATTCCGGTCGACGAGGACGTACCTGTCACCGTCGCGTGGGGCCGTCGAGACCTCGTTCTGCCGGTGTATCAGGCCCCGCTCGTGCGGAGGGTCTTTCCGCAGGCCCAGGTGACGACATACCCCGGGCTCGGGCACGTCCCGATGTCGGATGATCCGGAGTTGGTGGCCTCGATCCTGTTGAGGGGATCGCGAACCGTCACACCGTCGGTGTGAGTGCAGCGAACGTCGGCGGTCTCGCACGCACTCACGCTCGACCAGTTGAGGGCTCGGAAACACGCGCCGTCGGTCGGTGATCGCGGCGCGGCATCGCCGCATTCGGGCGTGCGGGCAGACTCTTCTGTACGTGGTCCGTCCCGAGGTCGACCCGATCAGCAACCGAATTAGCCATTGCTGAATAGGCCATTGACAAATGGTGAATATGGGGTGAAGGTGATCAGGTGACCTCGACCACCCGCACCGACCACCTGCCGTACGGTGCACGCGGCGAAGGCTCCCCGCGAACCCGGCTGGCCGCCTTGATGACTCGGCTGACTCTGCGGCCGATCACCAACCTGCTGCCGATGTCCCGGTGCGGCATCGAGCTCTCCAGACGCCTCGTCGCCACCTCGATGAACCTGCTCGGTCCGGTTCCGAAGGGGACCAACGTCGACCTCGTGGCCGACGGGTCGGTTCGCGGCGAGTGGGTGCGTGCGCCCGGCTCGACCGAAGGGCCGCGCGTGATTCTCTACATCCACGGCAGTGCATACGTCATCTGTTCTGCACGGACCCATCGTGGCCTGACCGCACGACTGTCGTCCTCGACCGGCCTGCCGGTATTCACGGTGGACTATCGGCTGGCCCCGGAACACCCCTTTCCTGCTGCAGCCGACGACCTGGAGGCCGCGTACCGCTGGCTACTGGGTCAGGGGTACGACGCAGCGAACATCGTCATCGCAGGAGACTCGGCAGGCGGCCACCTGGCTGCCGACCTGATCATCGAGAACGACCGAACCGGGACGCCGCAGCCGGGAGCGATGCTGCTGTTCTCGCCGCTGATCGATCTCGGCTTCGAACTCTCGGCGAGGATCGAGCGCACGCGCAAAGACCCGATGATCTCGGCGAAGGCAGCGCGAGCACTCGTGGCGCTGTACACCGACGGCCAGGACGCGAGCCTCCCGCGCCTGCGACTCGATCTCGCGGGGGTGCGCGATCTGCCATCCACGCTGATCCAGGTGGGAGGCGCCGAGATGCTGCGGGGCGACGCGCGGCACCTGCACGACATGATCGGCGCGGCAGGCGGGCACAGCGAACTCGAAATCTGGCCCGATCAGATGCACGTGTTCCAAGCTCTCCCGAGGTTGATCCCCGAGGCTGCCCGCGCACTCGAGCACGCGGCCGAGTTCATCCCCCGTGCCCTCGACAACCAAGTAGTGCAACATGATTCGAAGGAACAGGTACGTCGATGAGAAGCAGGACAAGAAGACCCTCCTACGATTCGAGAGCAGTGGTGACCGGCGCAGGCAGCGGCATCGGCCGGGCCTTCGCTCTCGAGCTTGCTCGACGAGGAGGAGACGTCATGTGCGCCGACATCTCGTTGCCGCGAGCGCAGGAGACGGTAGCGATGGTGAACGCCCTCGGCGGCGCCGGATACGCCGTCGAGTGCGACGTGTCGCTACGCGAGAGCGTCGAGGAGTTGGCGCTGCGTGCCGGCATCGAATTCGACGGCCCAGTCACCGTGCTCATCAACAATGCGGGAGTCGGAATCGGCGGAAAGCCCGTCGGAGACATCGGTTTCGAGGATTGGAACTGGGCGCTGGGAATCAACCTGTGGGGCGTGATCCACGGGTGCGAGGTGTTCACGCCTGCGCTTCGGGCGGCCGGTAAGGGCGGAATCATCAACGTCGCCTCCGCGGCAGGTTTCGCCGCCGCGCCGCTGATGGGCCCGTACAACGTCGGCAAGGCCGCGGTGATGTCGCTCTCGGAGACGATGGCGGCGGAATTGTCGGGTACCGGTGTGCGGGTATCGGTTCTGTGCCCCACATTCGTCAAGACCAACGTTGCCGTCGACGGCCGGATCACGTCGAGTGCGTCACGGCTGGCCGAGTTCGCGATGCGCTGGACCGGACGCTCGCCGGACAAGATCGCGGCCCGAACACTCGATGCCTTCGACAAGGGTCGGCTCTACGTCGTTCCCCAGTTCGACGCCAAGGCCGTCTGGAGATTCAAGAGACTGCTGCCGGCGGAGTACGTGCGTTCTCTCGGATTGCTCAATCGTGTGATGCCCGCCGAACCCGAGCAGGCGAAGAACGAATCACTCACCTCGACAACCGCAGGAGCCTGACATGGCAATGGATTTCGAAGACATGTTGACCAAGATCAAGGACCGTCAGTGGGCGTTGGCGGACATCGATTGGGACGGCCCCGGTGCGGAGACCATCAGCCCGGAACTGCACGCCAAGCTCAAGCCATTCATGTCCGACCTGATGTGGATCGAGAACGTGGGGGCCCGGGGCTTCGCGGCCATGGCGCTCAAGGCCCCGAACGAGACGCTGGCAGAGATCTACCGTTACTTCCATGCCGAAGAGCAGAAGCACGCCAATGCCGAGCTCGCGCTCATGCGGCGTTGGGGCATGCTCGACGGTGACGAGATGCCCGAGCCGAACATCAACGTCAAGCTCGTCATCGACTGGCTCGACAAACATTCCGACGGACTGTCGTTGTCCGTACTGGGAACCGTCATCCCGATGCTCGAGGTCGCATTGGACGGCGCGCTCGTGAAGTTCATCATGGACGAAATCGAAGACCCGGTATGTCAGGCCGTGTTCAAGAAGATCAACTCCGACGAATCCCGGCACCTCGCCGTGGATTTCGCCGTGATCGAACTGCTCGGACATTCCCGGATGCGCAAGATACTGGTCGATACGGTCGGTGCATGGATGAACCCGGCTCTCATCGTCGGCACACTGCGATACATTCCGCTGCTCAACAAGATGCGCGACAACATCGTCGAGATGGGTGTCGACGAAGAGCGGCTCTACACAGCGATGAAGAGATTCCGACGCGTGGGAGAGCGCAGCCCCGAGGCGCTACGGGTGCCGATGTATCGAATCGTGCAGTGGCACGGCAGCATCGTGATCAACCGGAAGCACCCCTACCATCTTCTCGCAGACGGCCTGGTGAAGCTCACACGCCGATACCCGAGCAGGACCCTCAATTCCGAACCCACGTGGGCCAAGGAACTGACCTACGAGCCCGTCGCATGAGCGAGTTCGATGTGCTTGAAAAGGTACTCGACGTTGCGATCGTCGGTGCAGGATTCGCCGGAATCGGTACCGCTATCCGACTGCGCAACAGTGGAATCGAGAACTTCGTCCTCCTCGAACGCGGAAGCGCAGTCGGCGGAACCTGGCGCGACAACACGTACCCGGGTGCAGCCTGCGACATCCCGTCCAGGTTGTACTCGTACAGTTTCGCTCCCAATCCGAACTGGTCGCACACCTACTCCGGAAGCGCCGAGATTCTCGACTACATCCACACGATGGTGGACGAGTTCGACATCGAATCGCGTATTCGTTTCGGACACAACGTAGTCGATATCATCTGGAACGAGGCATCCGGGCATTGGCACCTGAGCATCGACGGGCACGCCGACGTTCGAGCACGCACGGTGGTGATGGCGTCGGGCCCGCTGGCCAATGCCAGCCTGCCGAACATTCGCGGCATCGACACCTACGAGGGCCACAAGATCCACAGTGCGAGATGGGATCACGGCTTCGACTTCGAGGGCAAGAAGATCGCGGTGGTCGGTACCGGGGCGAGCGCAGTGCAGATCGTTCCCGAACTGGTGAAGATCGCCGACACGGTGAAGGTGTTCCAACGCACTCCAGGGTGGACCCTTCCCAGGGTGAATCGAAAGACGCAGGCCGGCACCAAGCGTCGATACGCGCAGTATCCGCAGACACAAGCTTTGGCACGCTCGCTGTGGTTCTGGGGCCATGAGTCCGTTGCCCTCGGAGTCGTCTGGAAGACCCCGTTGACCCGGATCGTAGAACTGGTCGGTCGCGCGCATCTGCGCCGTCAGGTCCGTGATCCGTGGCTGCGGCGTCAACTGACCCCACGATTCCGAGCCGGCTGCAAGCGCCTACTGATGACCAGCGACTATTACCCAGCCCTGCAGAAGCCGAACTGCACGCTGGTGACATGGCCGATCGCGACGCTCTCACCCAAGGGGATTCGGACCGTGGAAGGCGTCGAGCATCAGTTCGACGCCATCGTCTTCGCCACCGGATTCGACGTCTCCAATACCGGGACACCCATTCCGATCACCGGGCGCGACGGCCGAGTGCTGGCCGATGAGTGGAACACAGGAGCCAAGGCGTACAAGAGCATTGCGGTCTCCGGCTACCCGAACATGTACTTCACCTTCGGGCCGAACTCCGGGCCGGGACACAGCTCTGCACTGGTGTACATGGAGGCTCAGATCGACTACATCGTCGAGGCGATCTCCATGGTGCTCGACGAGAATCTGCACAGCGCCGACGTTCGTCAGGACGTTCAGGATGCCTACAACGAGGACCTGCAGCGCAGACTGGCCAAAACGACCTGGAATTCGGGTTGCAGCAGTTGGTATCTCACCGAGGACGGCTTCAACGCCACCATGTTTCCCGGTTTCGCCACCCAGTACGTCGGTCAACTCAGGGCCGTCGAGCGAGATGATTACGTCACCGTGCCCGGACGCGTCGGGTCGGCGCGGGTGGCCGCCCACAGCTGACATCCGCGAAAGACGCGCAGATCCCGACCCCCGCTCCCGGCGTGTGCTCGACGTATCCTATGGGTCGACGCACGGCGGAGGTAGGGAGCTCGGTGGAGTATCGAATCGACGACTTGGCTCGAGAGGCCAACACGACCACTCGCAATGTGCGTGCGTACCAGGAACGCGGACTGCTTCCGCCGCCCACTCTTCGCGGACGAGTAGGCATCTACGACGACGATCACCTGACTCGGCTCAAAGTGATCGACTCGCTACTCCAACGAGGATTCACCTCCGCGCACATCGCAGATTTCCTCTCGGGCTGGGAGCAAGGCAAGGACCTCGGCGAGATCCTGGGCCTCCAGGAAATCGTGACCCGCAAATGGTCGTCGGAAGAGACCACGATCATCCCCCTCGAACTGGTCGCGCAATTTCTCGGCGAGGACAACGACGACGTCGTTGCGCGGCTGACCGAAGCGAAGCTGATCAGGATCGAGGGCGAACAATGCGAGATCCTCGACCCCACTCTGCTCGAGGTGTTCGTCGATCTGAGCCAGTACGGCTTCACTTTGGAGCAGTTGCTCGATCAGCACGAGCAGACGGCGTCGACGATGAATGCCATCGCCGAGTCGATGGTGCGGAGCGTGACCGACCATCTGGTGGCGCAACACGGACCGGGCTGGCTCCCGAAATCGGGGGAGGTTGCTCAGACAACCGAGATGTTCGAGAAGATGCGCAGCCTGGCGATGAAGTCGGCCCAGGCGGAACTGGCCCGTGCCCTCGACCGGGTCCAGGAACAAGCGCTGGGTGACTATCTGTCGCAGACGCTGGCCAGGCAGAACGAGTGATTCCGGTTTGAAGAGTGCGGCAATCGGACACACTCGGTTATCGACAGCCGACCGGCGGCTGATTGCTGAAGGGGGCAACATGAGGTTCGTAACGTTGATCGTTCTCGTCTGGCTGATCATCGGCGCTTTCGCGTCGTATCAGCGCGGAGACTTCGAGAGCGGCCCCGAGAACTGCGCAGGCGCGGGCACCATCGCCCTGACCGTCGTCGCAGGACCGCTCAACTACTTCGGCGTCAACCCGGAGGTCAAGGACTGCAACGTCACCATTCCGCAGCCCAGCCAGTGAGTGATCCGAGTCTCTGACCGCGCAGCCGCGGCGCACCTTCCCTAACCTGGTGAGGTGTTCCGCGGACGCCTGTTGCTGATTCTCGCTTTCGCGATCCCGGTTGTCATGGTGTCGGTGGTCGGAATCGGTGGATACATTGCGTTCACCAAAGCGCGTATCGATCCGTTGACCACCGCGGACGCGATCGTGGTGCTCGGCGGTGAACACGACGGGCGCGAGGCGTACGGCATCTCGCTCGCACGACAGGGAGTGGCGAAGACGGTAGTGCTCTCCGATCCGTACAGATCCGGGGACCCGACCATGAAGAAGTACTGCGCCGCGTCCACCTCGCAGTACGAGGTGCTGTGCATCCCACCGGTCCCGTCGACGACGCGAGGTGAAGCGATCTTCACCCAGGATCTCGCCCGAGAACGCGGCTGGAACCACGTGATCGTCGTGACGTGGCGTTACCACCTACCGCGCGCCAGGTTCATCTTCGATCAGTGCTTCGACGGCACAGTCACCATGCGTCCGACGCCGCGCGCCTACGATTTCTCGCTGGTCGAGTGGGAATTCACCTACCTCTACCAGATCGCCGGATTCGTCAAAGCCGGCATTCAGGGACCATGCGACGACTCGGTGAACGACTGAACGGCGCTAGAAGATCTTGTGATACAACGTCACGCCTGACTTCCAGGCCAGGAAGCCGAACATCACCGCAGCGATACCGCCCACCACATTTGCCGTGAAAAACAGTGCAGCGCTGCGGTACCGGCGATCTCGCCCGAGTCGAAGCGTGACCAATGCCACCGCCCCCATCGGAGCAACCGACGCCAGAAAGCCGACCCCGACCACCGAACGAACAGCCTCGGGTGGATCGATCGCGAACACCAGCCCCAAAGCCGCACATGCCATCAGATTGAGCGCAGACAACCGGCGCCGAGATCTGATGGCGAACGAGAACACGAACTGCGCGAGCGCAGCCAGACCACCGCCCGCTGCCACCAGTGCGATGGTCGTCATCGACTACGTGGCCGGGTGATAGCAGCGCCGAGTGCCATCGCGATCAATGCCGTGACCGGAGTTCCGAGCAGATACATCACCGAATTCCACGCACCTCGATGCGTCACCGCTTGAAACGCGTACAAGCTGAAGGTGGTGAATCCGCACGCCAGCCCGAACAACCCCGCACGGGCCGCAGGCGCAGGACGTCCCGACAAATACCCGAGCGCAGCGCCGATGACGAGACAGCCGAACACGTTGACACCGAAGGTGCTCATCAGCAACCACCTCGGCGTCGACCGCCACGTCCAGATCTCGTACCGCAATGCAGCACCGACTGCGCCGCCGACGGTCACCGCCACACAATCGACGACCGAACGACGACGGTCCGCGCGCTGCAGTCCCTCGATCACCGCAGCGAGCCTAGTACGAGTGAGGCGAGTCGGCCGGGTGACGCCGGGGTGCCAGTGGTGCCGGGCCCGGGGGGAGTCGATGTCACGTCGAGTGGACTTTTCGGGGGTCGATGTCACATCCAGTGGACTTTTCGGGGGTCGATGTCACATCGAGTGGACTTCGGTGGCGCTGGTCGCCGAGTGGGGTCGAGGTAAAGTCACCGTGTGACTGCGGACGACATGGGCCTCGGGCCCCAGCACTTCGATGTAATGGTGGAATGGCGCGACCGGGATGTGGTTCTGGCCGTATCCGGTGAACTGGATCTGGCAACGGCTCCCGATCTGACGGAGTCGGTGGCTCTGGTGCTGGAGAAGTCGCCGACGGCCGTGGTGATCGATCTCAGCGATGTGGGATTTCTCGCCTCCGCCGGCATGTCCTTGTTGGCGTCGACGCATCAGAATGTGGGCAGCGACGTCGGGTTTGCGGTGGTCGCGGACGGTCCGGCGACTGGTCGCCCGCTCTCTCTCGTCGGACTGGACGAGGTGTTCGGAATCTATGCAACGGTCGAGGAAGCATTTGCTGCACTTCATGTGGGTAGATCTTGAACTTTTGGGTAGACGGGACTCATGATGGCGACTCTGTACGGAGGTGACGATTCACATCCCGACAGTTCGATCTCGACGGCAGGCACACGAATGGAAGAACTTCTGTTCCTCGATGAGCCAGCCGACGCGGATCGAGCGTCGGAGCTTCGTCGTGAGCTCGGCGAGTGGTTGGATCGGATGGGGGTGGACCCGAACCGTGCTTACGACGTGGTGTTGGCGACGTACGAGGCCATAGCCAACAGCGTCGAGCACGCGTACAGAGACCACTCCGATCGTGGCACTCTCGACATTCGCGTCCTGTGTGAGGCCGAGGGGCGGATCGAGGTGAGGGTGACCGATCGCGGAGACTGGGCAGTGCACAACTCCGATCCCAACCGCGGACGCGGCGTACCGCTGATGCGCGCACTGGCCGACAGTGCTGCAGTCACCTCGGATCAGAACGGCACGAACGTCCACATGATCTGGGACGGGGCCGCGAGCACCTGATCCGTCCGGCACGCTCGCTCGTGCACACTGGATCATATGGTCGACGTGCAGATCGCTACGGCGGAGAAGAAGAAGATCACTCTCCCCAACCTTCGTGTGCTGTGGCAGTTCGTTCGACCGCATCGCAGAACCCTCGTACTCGGGATGGCGCTCGGACTCGTCGGAACCGGCGCAGCTCTGGCTACGCCGATGGTCGCCAAGGGGGTGCTCGACGGTCTCGGCAGCGATGCATCGTTGGTTCAGCCGATCTTGTTGCTGGTGAGTTTGTTGGTCATCGGCTCGCTGGTGCTGTATCTGCAGTGGATCTTGCTGGGGGTGTTGGCCGAGCGGATCGTCCTGGATGCCCGCAAGTCCATCGTGCGCAAGTATTTCGGGGCGACGGTGGGCAGTCTCGGCACCAGACCTACCGGTGAGCTCGTCACCAGGGTCACCTCCGACACCGTATTGCTTCGCGAGGCGGCATCGAATGCCTTGGTGTCGATCGTGAACAGCGTCGTCGGCCTCGTCGGTGCGCTGATTCTGATGGCTGTTCTCGATGTGGTTCTGCTCGGTGCGATCGCGTCGGCGATCATCGTGATCGCTGTGATGTTCTCGCGCCTCATGCCGCCGATTGCCGTGGCGCAGCGGCAATCTCAAGAAGCAGTGGGTCGGCTGGGCGGAATTCTGGACGGGACTCTGCGTGCCATCCGCACCGTCAAATCCAGCAGGGCCGAGGCGCGCGAGTCCGAACGCGTCATCTCCGAAGCGCGTACGTCCGCACAGCACAGTGTGCGAGCTGTGAAGATCTCGGCGCTGGCCTGGACCTTCGCGGGCGGCGGAGTGCAATTGGCGATCATCGGCATACTCGGGCTCGGCGGCTATCGAGTCAGCACCGGCGCGCTCGCGGTGTCGAGCTTGATCGCGTTCTTGCTCTACGCGTTTCAAGTGATGGGCCCGGTTCAGGAACTGGCGACGAACATCACCGCGCTCCAAGCGGGCATGGCCGCCGCAGCCCGTATTCGCCAGATCGACGACTTGGTGACCGAGGTGGGCCAGGAGGGGACCGTGCGGTCGGCGAGAGCCACAGCGCCCGCACCTGCGCTCGAATTTCGCAGCGTCACAGCGAGATACGCACCAGGTAAGGAGCCTGCCGTGCGCGGTATCGATCTCGAGGTGCCGGCGCGGGGTCACACTGCGATCGTCGGACCGTCCGGTGCAGGCAAGACGAGTGTGTTCTCGTTGATCCTGCGCTTTCTGACGCCGGAGAGCGGTGAGATCCGGCTCGGGGGAACTCCGTACGATGAGCTGACCATCGACGAGGTCCGAGCCCGCCTGTCCTACGTGGAGCAGGAGACACCGGTGATTCCCGGCTCGATTCGGGAGAATCTGCTCTTCACACACCCCGAGGCCAGTGAATCCGATATCTGGGCGGCACTGGAGTCGGTGCACCTGGACTCGACCATCCGCGCACTGGACGAAGGCTTGGACACCGATCTGATCGGGTCCACCGTCTCCGGTGGCCAGCGGCAACGAATTGCGTTGGCCCGCGCCATTGTTCGGCGTCCTGAGATTCTTCTGCTGGACGAGGCGACAGCTCAGGTCGACGGGCGGACCGAGGCGGCCATTCACGAGGTGATTCGAGCAATCGCGTCCGAGTCGGCTGTCGTCACCATCGCGCATCGATTGTCGACCGTGCTCGACGCCGACACGATCCTCGTGATGGAGGACGGAGTCGTTCGAGCCCGTGGCACCCACGACGAGCTGATGATCACCGACTCGTTGTATCGAGAACTGGTGGCCGCGTTGCGAATCGGCGACAACACCGCGCTGCCGACACCGACCGTGGGTAACTAGTTCTCGGAATCGGACTCCGTGGTGGTGGTGTCCTCGTCCGAGGTCTCCTTCGATGTGGTGGTCGTCCGGTCGGGCTTGGTCGTGCGGCGGGGGCTACGCGTCGTCGTTGTCGTGTCGGACGGGTCCGCCGTGGTCGTCGTCGGGCGAGGGGTGGTCGGTTCTGCCACCTGCCAGGTAGGCGATGGGGGCACGATGACGATCGTCGAGCTGGGGGTCGCCTGTACCGAACTCAGATTGTCCGATCTCAGAGCGGGCGGGCGAACCACCTGGCTCGAGTCGTCGAACGCCCCTCCCAGGGCGCCGATGGTCAACCCGACGGCAACGGCCACTCCAGCACTTGCCACAGCTGCCAACGCGATCACCTTGTCGCGCATGCCCAGACCCTAACGCCGTGGCCGAACCCGGATGGTCGGCAATGATGCGAGAACGTTACCTCAGCGGACGAGGTGACGAGAGGTGGGCGCTCACTCGGGCGACAACCGCAGGACGGCAGGGAGCGCGTCGGCGATCATCTCCCCGGCCAGCTCGTACTCCGACGCCTCGCGGCGGTAGGGATCGCCGATGTCGAGAGTGTCGACATGATGGACCGCTCGGGCGTCGGCGAGAGAGGTCACCGATTGCGCGCCTGATGCCGTGATCAGACCGGCTGCCTCGAGCAACGTGAACGTGCGACGCATCTGTCGCGGTGCGAGCGCCAGAACGGCGTCGCGATGTGCCGCGGTCATCGTCAACACCAGGTCGGCGTCGGCGGCGATGGTCGGCGTGAGGCGTCGGGCAGCGAAGCCGTCCGGATCGCCGCCGAGCTGTGTCAGCACCAGGGCGGCCGTCGGGTCCATCGCGTGCCCGGACAAGCCCTGGGTCCCCGCACTGCTCGAGGTCAGCTCGAACCCGCCCTCTTCAGCAAAAGCAACAGCCAACCGCTCGGCCGTCGGGGAGCGGCAGATGTTCCCGGTGCAGACGAACAGAACGCGCATGCGGTCACTGTAGTGCTCCGGACGGGACATCAGCAGGCCACGCGAGCGCCACCGTTGCCACTACTGCAGCTCGGCAGGAGGACGCGCTACAGTGAGCCATTGCGAGGGAATCGAGACTGGTTCGTGACATCGAGTCTCGGCGTGTAGTCACGGGGAAATCGACCGAAGGCAGGTAATGACCGAAGTTCTCGGTGTGTCGGTGGGGGCCAGTGCGGTACGCATGGCTCGCCCCGACGTGCGCCCTCAGAATTCGGGTCGCATGGGTTTCCATCACGACACCGTCGACGCCTACTGGGATCGAGCAGAGGAGCTGGCCGCCGAATCGATCGGGGTGGTGCTCTCGCAGCCGGGCGAAGGAGGCCCCGTCCAGGCGACCGGTGTGGCCTATCGCGATCAGCAGCAGTTCGGCGAGATCCAGCAGGCGATGGCCAGTCAACGGCTCTACAACTACCGACTGGTTCCCGAGGCTCGCGCAGCGTTGCAATACCTCGAGTCCTCGGGCGAGCTCGGGCATTTCGGCACCATCGGAATCTATGATCTCGGCAGCTCCGGGTTGACGATCAGCGTCATCGACCGCGGCACCGGGCAGGTTCTGCTCGCCGAGCGCACCATCGACATCAGCGGTGACGACTTCGACCGACTCATCTCGGACAATCAGCTCGCCAAGCAGGGTGTGGACATCGCAGGCGATCAGGAGCTGAGCGAGTTCACCGCGCGGTGCCGCGTGGCCAAGGAACAGCTCTCGACCAGTGGCGCTGTGTGCCTGCCGGGTGACGGCGGAGTCATCCTGATCTCACGTGAGGCGTTCGAGTCGCTGGTGACCGTTCCGATCGAGTATTCGGCGCGGTTGGTCCGCGACGTCATCAGCCGCTCACCCAAGCACGTGGACGCCCTTGTTCTCATCGGCGGCGGGGCGCGCATCCCATTGGTGGAGTCGATCCTGGATGCGTGGATCGACCTCCCGGTCATCACCCCGGCCGAGCCGGAATCGGTGGCTGCCCGCGGTGCGGCACTGCTGGCGACTCCGGTGGTCGACGCACCGCGTCGAGCTGCCCCGGTGCCGAGTGCCCGGGAGTCCGAGGCAGCACCCGCTTCGTTGGCCGGGGCTCCGGATTGGTTGAGTCCCGAACCCGGGGGCGACCGGCCCGCCGACTCCAAGCGCAAGGTCCGAGGTGCGGTCCTCGTCGCCGGTGGTCTGGTGGCCATCGCTGCGCTCGGCCTGTCACTGGGCTACGGCGGCAGTGCGACGGAACCGACCAGCGCGCCCGCGGAGACATCCGTTCCGATCACCGCGGTACCCACCACGCCGAGGACGACCGTGCCGCCCACCAGCGCGCCGCCGTCGACAACAACGGTGCCCCCGACGACCGAGGCTGCGCAGGCCCCGGCCCGTACCTACTCCGAGCCCGAGTACGTGCCGCCACCGGCTCCTCCGCCTGCTCCGGCACCGCTGATTCCCGGCCTTCCGCAGATTCAGCTGCCACAGATCGAGTTGCCGCCGCCGCCGGTTTTCGAGTTGCCGCGCTTCTGAATCGCGCGCACGGCCCTGCGGTTCAGGGCTGTGCGGTTCAGGGCTGTGCGGTTCACGGCAGCTGGATCTCGGCGAGAACGGCCAGATGGTCACTGTCCGGAATCGCCAGCGGCCGAACCGACCGGGCACGAACGTCGTCGCTCGTCACGAGGTGATCGAGGCGCGCGAGCGGCCGCTCCGACGGGAACGTGCGGAACAGGCCCGCGCCGGCCGCTTCTGCCGCGTCGGAGAACGGGGAGGACGCCAACTCGCGGAACTGACGGTGGTCCTCGGTGGCGTTGAAATCGCCGGCGACGAGCACGGTGCCCTGATAGGTCTCCATGATCGACCGCATCCTGGCCAGATCGGCATCCCATTCGGCGGTGTGGCGCGGCGTGGCGGGCGACATCGCGTGGAACGAGACGAGAGTCAGATCATGTCCTTCGAATGTGGTCTGCGCCTGGACCGGCACGAACCCGAAGTTGTCGAGGCGGGTGCCCTCGGTCAGGGGGGTACGGCTCCACAGCCCGGTGCCGTCGGCCACCGGAAGCGCCGCGGTGAAGGAGTACGGGAGCAGGTCGCCGATGCCCGCAGCCTGCAGGTCGGTCACTTCCTCCGGGGTCAACTCCTGTACTGCGAGGACGTCCACGTCGTTGTCCCGTACCGCGGCAACGATGGAGGTGGCATCTGCCTCACCGTGAGCGGCGTTGATGGTGAGTACCGACATGTCGGGTCCGGAGTTGTCCGGCCCGTCCGCCAGAAACATCGGAACCTGAACGCCGACGACTGCGATGGTGAGCACGAGTGCTACTGCTGCCCCGATACGTGAACGGGCCGCCGCGAACAGGAGCACGGCAGCAAGCGAAAGTACCCCGAGATAGGGGGCAGCGACGACCAGAGCAACAAAAGTAATTTCTGTCACTCCTACTTGCCGAACGGTGAACATCCCGGTCGCAACGACCACGAGCATCCAGCCGATCACCAGCGCTGCGCTGCGGAAAAAACGGCGCATCGTTTTCGTACCTCCTGTTGTGTGCGCGAGTTGGGCAAAGATGTGTCGGGTGTTGTCTACACTCGGCATGTGCCCAGCTCAGAGCCCTTGTGTAAGTGCCGCCATGAACAGGCTGCGCACCGGCATTATCGGCGTGGAACCAACTGTTCGTTGTGTGACTGCCCCCGTTATCGGGGTCCGATACCGCTGCTGTCGAGGTGGTTGTTCAGGAGGTAGTTCGCCTGTGTAAAAACAATCTTACAGCTCGATTCGGTGCGAAGAACAAACCGATTCGTTAGCATTGAGGTAGTAGATACAGGCAATACGGACAAACATGGCTCGGGGGCCGTCCGACAATCGATCCGGCAAGAGAGGTTTCATGTCGAACGATGTAGTGCTGGACAGGCTCGGAACCAGCTCGAGGGTTCTCGAACTCGACCCCATCGACTACCGGCCGCACCCGATTCACAATCACGATCGCATCTGGACCGAAACCAACTGCTACGTCGATCTGTGGATCGAACTGCTGCATTCCCTGGGTGCAGACCCCACTCCAGCGCTCGCCTTCGTTTTGAGTGCAGGATGTGACGGTCGTCAATGGGACTTCGTCAAGATCATGCCCGAGGATCTCCGCACTCTCTACGGCATCGGTGTTGCCGAGATGAACGTATGGCGACCCGTGCTCGAGCACGTCCTGGAAGGCATGGAGGACGGTGTTCACGTCACGGTCGAGGTCGACGGGTTCTGGCTGCCCGACACCGCAGGTACCAGCTATCGAAACCAGCACACCAAGACCACCATCGTGCCGAACCTCGTCGACCGCGAGGACAGGGTGCTGGGCTACTTCCACAACCGCGGCTACTTCGAGCTCACCGGAGCCGACTTCGACGGGGTGTTCAACCTCGCTCCCGAACCGCACGCCGAGGTGTTGCTGCCCTACATCGAGCAGATCCGAGTGGACGCCGCGGTACTCGACGCCGGATTCGGTGACCGAGACCTCGATGTCGCTCGCGCCCACCTGGCCCGTCGGGCACCGGGAAATCCGGTGGACGTATTGGCCCGAAGGATCGTCGCCGACATTCCTCTCGTGCAGGCCGCTGGGCCCGACGCCTTCCACCTGTGGTCGTTCGGTCTGCTTCGTCAGTTCGGGGCCACTGCGGAACTTGCTGCCAACTACGTCGAGTACCTCGAAGGCCGCGGTGTGACGGGTGCGGCCGAGGCCGCTGGGCGGTTCCGCGAGTCCGCCTCGGGAGCCAAGGCCGTGCAATTCAGAATGGCGCGCGCGGCTCGGGGCCGGGATGTGGTGCTCGACGAGCCGCTGATCGAGATGAGCAAGAACTGGATGGCGGCGATGGATCTCGTTGCGGGTGCCTTGGACGCGTGATCGATCTTCTTGCCGGCGTTCGGTGGCAGCTGGCCCGGACCGACGCCGGTTCCATCGTCGACCCCGGTGATCTACCGGCCGATCTCGACTGGATCGACGCCGTCGTGCCGGGCACCGTGGCGAGCGCACTCGACGATGCGCTCCCCGAGGTGAACCCGGACGATCACGACTGGTGGTTCGTCGCCGAGGTCTCCACGGCCGGCCATCTCGGTGCATGCGTTCGGTTCGATGGCATCGCCACCCGTGCCCAGATATGGATCGACGGTGTGCACCGAAGAACGGTGACGTCGATGTTCGTTCCCGAGACGATCGATCTGACGGGCTGCGGGCCCACCGTGCGCATCGCCGTACATATCGAATCGATTGCCGCGCGGCTGAAATCTCGACGCCCGAGGGGTCGGTGGCGGTCGTCGTTGATCGCTTCTCAGGGGCTTCGGCACGAGCGCACCACCATGCTGGGGCGAGCTCCCGTGTACGGCCCGCTGCCGGTGCCGGTCGGACTGTGGCGGCCGGTGACGATGACGGCGACACCCGAGATTCGACGCCGGGAACTATCGACGGTGATGAACGGAACCGACGGCATCGTGGTACTGCGCGCCGAGCTCGAGTCCCCGGGCGTAGCTCGAATCCTGATCTCCGACACCATGTCCGAAATTCACACGGTCGACCTCGGTTCCGTCGAACGCATCGACTCGGTTCTGACACTGCCGGACGTGGAACTCTGGTGGCCGCACACGCACGGCCTGCCGCGAACGTACCGGGTCGACCTCGAGCTCGACGGCACGGTCCATCCCATGGGGGTTGTCGGATTCCGCACGGTGGAGCTGGACCGCACCGCAGGCGGTGCGCAACTGGTGGTCAACGGTCGAGAGGTCTTCTGCCGCGGTGGAACCTGGACCCCGCTGGACCCCGTGCGGTTGTGGTCGCCGGAGGCGGACCTGCGGAACGCACTCGAGCAGCTCCGGTCGGCAGGACTGAACATGGTGCGGGTGGTGGGCACCCTGGTCTACGAGCAGCCCGAATTCTGGTCACTGTGCGCAGAACTGGGCATCATGGTGTGGCAGGATCTCATGTTCGGCACCATCGACCCACCCACCGACGAGGACTTCACGGCATCGGTCACCCGTGAGCTCGACGCGCTCGCCGACACCGTTGCCGCCAACCCCTCCCTGATGGTCCTCAGTGGCGGAAGCGAGACACAGCAGCAACCGACGATGCTCGGGCTCACCGCCGACGGACAGCATATGTCGTTGCTGGAGAACCTCGTTCCCGAATTTCTCGCCGATCGTCTGCCGACCGTGGCATTTGTGACATCGAGCCCGTCCAGTGTCGAGGGCGAACTGCACACCCATGTGGGTGACGGCATCGCCCACTACTTCGGCGTCGGCGGCTATCTCCGGCCGCTCTCCGATATCCGCACTGCCGGTGTACGTTTCGCGGCCGAGTGCCTTGCCTTCGCCGTGCCCCCGGAGCGAGCTTCGGTGGAGAGCTTCTTCGGATCCGCGGCGGTCGCCGGCCACCACCCTGACTGGAAAGCTGCCGTTCCCCGCGATCGCGGATCGTCCTGGGACTTCGAAGATGTGCGAGATCACTACGTGCGCACGATCTTCGGCGTCGACCCACACTCCATCCGCCGAGACGACGTGGAGCTGTACCTCGACTACGGCAGGGCCGCAACGGTCGAAGCGTTCACCGAAGCATTCGGCCATTGGCGTCGAGCATCCTCGGGGTGCGGCGGAGCCCTCGTACTGAGTCTGCGCGACACGGTGCCCGGTGCCGGCTGGGGCATCATCGACACCGCTGGAGTGCCCAAGGCGCCCTTCTACGCCCTGGCGAGGGCAAGCTCCCCCGTGGCACTGCTGCTGTCCGACAACGGCCTCGACGGATACGCAGTGGAACTGGTCAACGACGGACCGCCGCTCTCGGGCACGCTCCGGGTGGTGTTGCACGCTGCTCGGGGAAGTCAGGAGTTCGAGCAGGCAGTGAGCATCGAGGCGAACGCATCGCTCGAGTTGACGGTGGACTCGGTGGTCGGCACGTTCACCGACGCGAACCATGCTTATCGCTTCGGTCGACGGACCTACTCCGCCATCACCGTGCTGTTCCTCGACGGCAGTGGCATCGAGGTGACGCGAACCACCGCTCTCGTCGGTACGCAGAGTCGTCAGAACACCGTAGGTCTGACTGCCGAGGTCGTGGAGACAGACTCGGCTACATGGGAATTGACGTTATGTTCGGAGTGGGCAGCGCAGTACGTCTGTGTCGATATCGACGGGTTCGAGGCATCGGACTCGTGGTTCCACCTGGCGCCGAACGAACCTCGTACGGTGACTCTGGCCGGTAACGGTGCGAGTGCGCCGCGCGGGCATGTGCGCGCGCTCAACTCCGTGGAGCGGGCCTCGGTAGCACCGAAGTCGTGAACGGAACTTCGTAGTGGGCTACGAAGTTCCGTTCACGTGCCGCTAGCGGCTCGTACTGAGTTTGCCTCGCGCATAGCCGATTCCGGCCGCGCCGACACTGGCCACCACGGCCATCGCACCCAACGCCCGCGCCGGATTCCCCCGCGCCGCGGCGCTGGTCTCTCGACCGACTGCGCGGGGCAGGATCTTGGCGGTGTAGGCGCGTTCGGAGGACAGTGCGTCCTCGGCCCCGATCAACCGCGCGATCGCTGCCTTGGAGACACCCTCGGCGTAGCTGCGCGTGATGAGGTAGCGCGGACGAGTGCGGTCTGCACTGACGGTGTGGTCGACGACGATGGAGGGATCGAAGACGATCTGTGCCTCGGGATGCGTCTGACGCAGGCGGATGCACAGTTCGGTCTCCTCGCAACCGAGTGGCACCCTCCCGATTCGACCGATGCCGGAAACGAACCCACCGAGAGCGACGACGGGATCACGGCGGAACGACATGTTCGCGCCCATGAGATTGCGGACCTGAGCGGTTTCCGTGGGCTGCCCGCGGTAGGTGCACCCGACGACCCAATCGAGTTCGCCGGGTTCACCCACTACCTCGGCCGGTAAGAAGGCCGGACGTTTGTCCGGCCATACCGGGTATGCAGAGCCCCCAACGGCGTACACGGCATCGTCCGAGTAATGGGACAGGATGGCTCCCAGCCACCCTGTGCTGCGCGGTGACGCATCGTCGTCGAGGAAGACGACGATGTCACCGGAGGCAAGATCGAGCGAGGTATTGCGCGCACCGGACAGGCCGCGAGGGTGGCTGTTCTCCACCACGGCGACCGTCTCGTGCAGCGGCAGGAACTCCTCGCGTGCTCGTTCTGCCAGCTGGTCATTGTGGTCGATGACGATGATCAGTTCGTCGGCTGGTACGGCCTGATCCAGCACCGCCCGCACGGCGGCCCCGAGTTCGGGCCACCGAGCCAATGTGTAAGCGCAAATGACTACCGACGACGTCGGCAGACTCACGCCGTCCTCTCGCGAAGTTCGATGACCTCGTTGTACGACTCGAGTTCCTCGAATTCGAGATCCATGTCGGTACGAGCGTCGATCGACTCACGGAGCGGGCGAGCGATGGACTTGCGCTTGATCCGGCCGGCCCGCATACGCTCGGTCATCAGAGTGCGGAGCACCCGGAAGCCGTCGGAGAAGGTACGCAGGTTGCTCTGACCGTAGATGCGGGCCAACTCGACGCTGGGCACCTCTTCGATGTGAACGGAGGCCTCGGCGAAGCGGCAGTTGATGATCGTCTCGATCTCGAAACCGTCGCCCCAGAGCATCGTGCCTTCGGCACCCGGCTGATCGACGGCAGGAAGATCGAGGACCGGCACCAGATCGCGCCAGAAGGCGTTGTAGCCGTAGCAGAGATCGGAGAAGCGGGTTCCGAACAAGGTGTTGGCGACGAGGTGAAGTCCGCCGTTGCCTGCGCGACGCAGCGGGGTGATGTCATGGCTGCCGCCACCTTCGCAGAACCGGCTGCCCTTGGCGAAGTCTGCACCGGCGGTCAACGCGTCGACGAACCGCGGGATCTCGGCGGCGTCGGCCGATCCGTCGGCGTCGAACATCACGATGATGTCGCCGGTAGCGGCCTCGAAGCCGCAGGCGAGCGCATTGCCCTTGCCTTTGCGGGTCTGCTTGATGATGCGGATGTCACCGCGAATCTCGCGAGCGGCGTCGATGGTGCCGTCGACCGATCCGCCGTCGACGAGAACGAGCTCGTAGTCGTGGGAGAGCAGTGGGAGGACGTGGCGAAGGTTCGCGGCCTCGTTGAGCGTCGGGATGACGACACTGACGCGGGGATTCTTACGATTCAACATATCCATTCCACATGGGTCGAGTGCGATGGGCAGATGTCTCCGAACTCCGTGAATCGACCCCCGCTGCATCCACAGACAGTGCGCCTACGCTCGTTTTGGAGCCTAAGAACCTGTTTCCTTTGACTGAAAGCAAGCTTAAAAGAAGCTGCTGGTTTGTCAAGCTGCAAATAAACCGGCGCAGAGATTGTTTGGAGATCTATCTCATAGTTTGTTGAACAATCAACGGGATCGGTACTGGTAGACGATGGTGTCGGGGTCGTGGTAGCGAAGAGACCACGCCGGACTGGTGGCGAGCCATTGCCGAAACCGGTTGACGGCATCGTCGGGAACGAACCCGTAGTAGTGCATCGCCTGCAGTGACTGACGGGTCAGCACCATGAAGGTCGGCGTACCGCTGATCGAGGCGTTGTAGTCGATCTCACCGAGCTTCTCGGGCGTCGGAAAGCCCTCCATGTACTCGGGCCCGAGCGCGTAGAGCGGAACGTCCCAGTACTGGTTCGCCTCGGTCAGGCGACCGTAGTCGGAGGTCGAGCGCGCGGGGTAGCCGGAGGAGTAGAGCATCGTGACCGAGGTTCCCGACGGCGACTGCGCTGCTGCCGCCCGGGCATCGTCGATCTGGCTTCGATGCTCGAGCACGATCGGCCACAGCCCGAAATACGCCTGTAGGCCGAGCACAGCCGAGCCGAGCGCTCCGGCCGTGGCCACTGCGACCGACGTCCTGGCGGTGACCCTGGCAGCCCGCGAGGACCGAACCTGGGAAGGCTCACGGTCGAACAAGGTCAGGAACAGCGGCGTGATCAACAGGACGCAGCCCGGAATCGCATAGAGGTAGACGCGGAAGATCGCCTCGCCGCCGTAGCTCTGCCCGGCGAGCAGCATGATCGACCCGAACGCCATCACCATCGGTGCCCAGAACGTCTTCTTCGTGCGCCAGGCGTAGATCGCCGAGACGAATGCCAACGCGAAGACACCGCCGGACAGCGCCCGGCAGACCAGCGAGGTGATCTGCTTGCCGAGCACTCCCTCTTCCTGAACGTTGCTCGCGGCGTTCTGCACCGGGTCGAACCCTTGAAAGAGCCCGTACGGTGCCACGATCGGCAATCGGGGGTACAGGTACCCCAGCAAGATGATGCCGAGTGGGATCATCAGCCACCACGGTTTGGCTCGTCGGGTCACCAGCAATACACCGGTGACCGCCATCAACCAGTACGGAGTCAGCTGATGGGTAGGTACGAGCGCAGCGAACGGAACGATCGACACGTAGGCAGCGGCCCGGGTCAGGGGTGAGGACATCAGGAGCGCCAGGAATCCGACGGCGAGCAGCATCGCCCACGCCTGCGGCGAGTAGTAGTCCTGGCCGACCCAGTTGATGACCTCGGCGAGCATGGCCGCGGTGATCGCTGCACGCTTGGTGAACTTCATCACCCGTGCCAGTCCGTAGATGGACGCTCCCAGCACCACGTGGACCATCGGCGCGAACACGTGTGCCAGGGACAGCGTGTCGTATCCGGTGACGTGCTGGAACCACGCCGAGACCAGGAAGAAGCTGGGCCACTCGCTGTAGATGTCGACGCCACTCGGAGCCAGCTTGTGCAGGTCCAGGATGTACTCGGTGACCGCGACGTGCTTGTACGTCCAGTCGTAGATCGGGGCGGAGGTGACGAGGGTGACCGTGAACCGCTGCACCACGATGGCCAGACCGATCGCCACCACCATGGTGCGCAGCTGATGCCGTCGCAGAGCGATCAGAAATGCCGCGATGATCAGGACCATGCACAGCACGAGACCGGGGCCGGTTCCGGCAGTCAGCAACCCGAACTGCGAGTACGTCGCCCGCTCCAGGCCGGGCAGCATCGGCAACCACAGGAAGAACGCCAGCGCCAGAACGAGCCCGGCAACGTTGTGCCGCAGGGTGCGCCGATCGGTCAGCACGAACCTGATCGACGCCAGAGTGGCCTTTCGAGAGGCCGGCGATACGACCTCGCGGGTGCGTGCGATCCACCCTTCCCGGTCGGGAAGGCCGTGCTTGCGGTACCACAGCACCGAGGACGCGATCAGCGCAAGACACAGCAACAATGTCCACATCCGAGGCGACCAGCGGTATCCCCACATCGCCACCGACACCATCAGTGTCACCACCGAGATGCTCAGAATCGGCAGTGCAGCCGGAACCGCAGTGCGGGGTATGCGAACCCACGACAGAATCGCGGCACCCGGCCCGAAGAAGAGCAGAACAGCGAGCAGCACGACGCGGACGAGCGTCGGAAGCGCGATCATCGACGCGAGACCGGACAAGGCCGCCAGAACGCTGATATCGGAGTAGCGCAACCGACTGCCCGCGCGTCGTCGGGTACCGGCGGCGAAGTCCGTTGTGCCGACAGGCCATCGCGCGGTCCAGTGCGACGGGAAGAACAGGGCGCGCCGCAGATCCGTGATGGATCGGAGGCTGGAATCAGTCGAGAACCGGTTCACGGCTCACCCCCGCCAGTGGAGTCCGCTTGCGACCTTCGCGCCTGCTGCGCCGCATCGCGCCCGGGCCTTTGGCGATGGACAACAATTCCATCCTGCCGATCCCGTCGGGCAGATCGGCGGCGAGATCATCCGGGGGTGAGGCGACCTTGCTCATCTTGGCCGACAAGCGAATTGCGCTCCCGAGGCGGCGGGCGGCCACGCTGGCAGCGAGCATCGCCGATCTGCGGTTGGTAGCGACGGTGTAGAGCCAGGCGCCGAGACCGAGACCGTACCCGCGCGCCTGAATCGCCAAGGCCTCGGAGTCGGCACGGTGGCGATGCCACACGATTGCAGCGGGCTCGTACACCAATCTGTCTCCGGCCATCAGAACCCGGAAGAACATGTCGAGGTCCTCACCACCGTTCGTCGGGGATCCGACACCCAAGGCCTCGTCGAATCCACCCAGATCGAACATTCTCTCGCGATCGACCGCGAAATTGGCTCCGGTTCCGTACATCCCGACCTGAAACGGAAACAGGGGTACATCGGCAGGGGGATTGTTCAGGTCGTACACACGCGGTGTCACCGAACTGGCCCACCCGACGCGACGGTCGAAATACGCCTGCGCCTGAGTTCTGATCTCCCCGCTCGGCACGATGCCGGACACACACGCGACCCCATCCGCGCGCCGGAAGCCACGCGCGATGCTCTGTAGCCATTTCGGATCCACTGCGACGTCGTCGTCGGTGAACGCGACGATGGTGTGCCGCGCCGCGCGCAATCCCGTGTTCCTCGCCCTCGACAGACCGGCCAGCGGCTCCGAGACCACGCGAATGCGCTTGTCCCCCAAGTCTCGGACGTACCGTTGCGTGGCATCGGTAGGCGAAGCGTTGTCGACGACGACCACTTCGAAATCGGGATAGTCCAGCGCGGACACCGATGCGAGAGCGCCTGCGAGATGGTCGACCCGGTCGCGGGTGCAGATCACCACGGAGATCGGTGGCAGCGTCCGCTCGGAAACGGACGGAGCCTGGGGCATCTGCACCTGCGAGAGCGACATCGTTGCCGCGCGGACATCCGCCGTGGCCACTGCACCGTCGACGATGCGCAGTTCGACGAAACCGAGCGGATCCAGTCCACGTCGGATCAACAAACGGGCCCGGTGGTAGCCCTCGGAATCGTCGAGGTCGAGGGACGCCGGAAGGTCCTGGTCGAGGTCGATGTCACCGATCCACACGGCACCGTCCCAATCGGGAGATTCGAGTCTGGGGAGTGCGGGAGGTAACACGGCCCGAGCCGGCCCCCACATCGCCTGAACCCACCCACACCTGAACAACCCCGAAAACGCAATCCAGCCCCGCACCGAGAACACGGTGCGGGGCCGGAAGAGGTAGTGCGAAAGCCGGATTCGAGTGAGTCAGTCCTTGTTCTTCTCCGCAAGGAACAGCTTCTCGATTCGTTCCGCTTCGTCTTTCTTGCTCTCGGCCTCTTCGGAACGCTCTGCAGCTGTGGCCAGTTCGGATTCGGCGGGCGCGGCGGCTCGCTTCTCCTGCTTGTCTACCTGAGCCTGCTGAGTCTTCTTCCGCTCCTCGGCTGCTTTCGCGGTAGCAGCAGCCTGCTCGTCGGCCTTCTTCTTCGTCGCGGCGGCTTCCTGTTCGGCTTCCTCGGCGGCTTCACGCTTGCGCTGCTCAGCCTCTTGGCGTGCATCGCGCGCAGCCTCCTGAGCGGCGGCATCGGCGGCGCGGCGATCCTTCTCGGCGGTCTCGCGCGCTGCTTTCAGCTCGTCGTCGGCCGCGGCCTTCTGTGCACGAGCCTCTGCGTCCAACCGTGCGGCCTCGGCGCGGTTCTCCGTGCTGTCGACGAGTGTCTCGCCGCGATCGGCGAGGCTCTTGTCTCCCAACAAGTTTCCGACGGCACGGTCCAGGGACCCCAGTGTGTGCTCGTACACCAGGCGGGCCGGCGCTTCGGCTTTCATCTTCTCGACAACGTTTGTCTCGATGAGTTGCAACGGAATTCGAGCGATCTTGTACTGAACTCGAAGAATGGTCATTGGTAGGTCCATAACACTCATGTAGCGAAACTCCTGGTTCAGCGGTGGTGGGTCAAGCCTGATTGCGAAGCTCTTCGGCCTTCTTGCGGTCGGCCTCGGCCTGCCGAAGTGCTTCCTGGTGTTTCTGCGCGGCCACCATTTCGTCGGAGTCCGCTGCAGCGTGCTCGACGCGCCGCTCCTCCTCGGCTTCGATCTGTTCGGCCGTCGCGTCGACCTCCGCGGCTGCGCGTTCCTGCGCCACAGTCTCTCGCTTGTTCTGCTCGGCGGCGACCACCTGGGTCTGCCGCACGCGATCCGCATTGGCCTCGGTGACGGAAGCGTTCTCCTCTGCGGCCTCCCGGCGGCTCTCGGCCGAAGTGCGGACCTCGGCCAGTTCCTCGGCGGCTTCGGTGGCCTGCGCTTCGGCGACCCGTTCGGTGGCCTGGGCTTCCTTGCGCTCACGGGCCTGAGCGGCCTGGAGTTGACCCTCGGCTGTCAACGAGTCGTTGCCGGTCACCGCGCCCACGACCTCTTTGGCCTTGCCCTTGATTCCGTCGAGCAATCCCTTGCGTGCTTCGCCAGATACGTTCTCGTCATTCATGTAACTGCAGGTACCCACTGGTCGTTCGAGTAACCCCTGACCGACACCGAACGATACGATCGCCGACGAACGTATCAGCAGTGAGGAGATCTATGCCAATCGCCAAGATCAACGGCATCGACATCAACTACCAGGTCAAAGGCAGCGGAGACCTGGTTGTTCTCGTCATGGGCACCGGCAGCCCCGGTCGCGTGTGGGAACTGCACCAGGTGCCGGCTCTCACAGCAGCGGGCTACCGGGTGTGCACGTTCGACAACCGCGGAATCGCACCGTCGTCGGAAAGCACTCACGGCATCACGATGGAAGACATGGTCGCCGACACGGCGGGCCTGATCGAACTCGTCCGAAACGGTGACGAGAAGGCATTCGTCGTGGGAACGTCGATGGGCGCGCGAGTCGCGCAGGAGCTTGCCCTCAGCAGACCAGATCTGGTGCGTAAGGCGGTCTTCCTGGCCGGTCATGCACGGGTGGACGAGTTCCAGAAGACTCTCGCGCACGGTGAACGAGCGCTGTACGACAAGCGCGTCGAGCTCCCGGGCACGTACTCGGCTGCCGTGACGGCAGTGATGAACCTGTCGCCGGCTACGTTGCGTGATGCCCGAGGGGCGCGCGATTGGCTCGATCTGTTCGAATTCTCGTCGTCGTCGCCATCTGCCGGGGTACGCGCTCAGCTGGGCATGGAGGACGATTTCGACCGAACATCCGCCTACCGCAGCGTCACGGTGCCGTGTATGTCCGTAGGATTCGCCGACGATCGGATGATCCCCGCATACCTCGGCAAGGAGCTGGCGGACGCCATTCCGGGTGCCCGCTACGTCGAGATCGCCGATGCCGGGCATTATGGGTATCTCGAGCGTCCAGAGGCCGTCAATGCAGAGTTGCTCGACTTCTTGAAGGCCTGACGGCACCGCGGCCTGGGCCGCGTTGCTAGGGTCGTGTGGCACCTCACGGTGCAGACTTACCAATCAAACGTTCGCGACGAGTGAGGCGAGATGAGTACCAACCCGTTCGATGACGAAGACGGACGCTTCTTCGTGCTGGTCAACGACGAAGACCAGCATTCGCTGTGGCCGACGTTCTCCGAGGTCCCTCAGGGATGGCGGGTCGTCTTCGGTGAAGACACCCGCGCCGCCTGCTTGGAGTATGTCGAGAAGAACTGGACCGACATGCGTCCGCGCAGCCTGCGTGAGGCCATGGAGGCCGACGCCGCTGCACGCGCTTCTGCTGAGGGAACACCCAGCGCCGACGCGTAGCCCGCGTTCTACGACGCACTCGAACCGCGCCGCCGACGAACCGTCGGCCGGCGCGGTTCTTCTTTGCGGCGAAGCGTCGGGCGCAGTAGTTCCTCGGTGCGCGCGAGAATGCGCGGGCGGCGGAGCGTACGGGCACCCCATTCACCCAAGGTCACTCCGGCGGCCAGGCCGCAGCTGACGCCGAACGCCGCGAACAGTGAGCTGATGCCGAGTAGTAGCTGATCGTTGAGGATCGCGTACAGACCGCGATACAGCGCCAGACCCGGCAGCAGTGGCGTGATGCCTGCGACCGCGACGATCAAGGGCGGAATGAGGGCACGACGAGCCAACAGACCGCCCGCGAAGCCGACCACGGTCGCGGCGATGGCCGAGGCGATGATCGGCCCGACGTTGATGGTCTGCGCCAGCAGGTACACCAGAGAGCCGGCGAATCCGCCGACGAATGCGGCCGTCAACGCACGCCGCTCGGCGTAGCAGGCCAAGGCATAGAACAGCGACGCCGCTGCGCCTGCCAGCACCTTCGTGGGCACCTCCAGGAGGTCAGGTGGTGCCAGGTTGCTGATCTGAGGTAGGTCGCTGCCGATCAACGACGCCAGGCGCAGCGATGTCGCGACACCGGCGATGATGCCGCCGGTCATCATCAACACCTCGAAGAACCTCGCCGACGCCGTGATCGGGGCGCCGGTGATCGCGTCCTGCACCGAACCGACCAGCGAGAGTCCCGACAACAGCACAACCACGCCGGCAGCAATGACCATCGACGGGGAGATGTTGATGTTGAGTTGATCTTGAAAGTTGTACAGCGTGATCGCCGGAGTTGCCGCCACGAAACCGCCGACAACTTGCTGAAAGAAGAACGGTAGGCCGGCACGGTTGAGTATCCGACCGATACGGTCGATGACCATCGTGGTCAGGAAGCTCACCACGGCCACCAGGAGTCCACCCCCGAGCAGTATGCCGACGGAGGCGGCCATGCCGGACCATGCGAACGTCGCGATCCACCGGTTGTAGGGGTGCGGAGCTTTGGTGATCTCATCGAGCCGCTCCAGCGCCGCACTCGGTGCAACCATCTTGACGCGTACGGCACGAATGAGACGGTCCACCTCGGCCAGCCGCGTGAAGTCCATCGACCGGTAATGCACGATGCGCATCGTCGAGGCCGGAGGACGCGTCGGACCGCGGTGCGCGCTGAGGGTGATCGAGTTGTACGTGACGTCCACATCGCACCGCGCAAGACCGTACGTGGCGGCGATGAACTGCACCTGCGTCGCTGTATCCACCGCCGACGTGCCCGAAGCCAACAACACCTCACCGACACGAACCGCGAGATCCAGCACCTCGGCCACCGACGCATCGTCGGTCAGATCGATAGGACGAAGAGGTGACGGTGCCGCTGTCGGGGTATCGATGGTGGCCCGGCGCTCGCCGGTGAGACGGCTCAGCGAAGCCGTCAGGTCTTGCAGGAAGGTCATGACCGTCTTTACACGTAGCTGGGGTGATCCACCGACAAGGTACCTGTTGACACTGAGCCTCCGGTGAACGGATACGATGGTCTCGCTTCACTGCCTCCTTAGCTCAGCGGTAGAGCACTCGCCTTGTAAGCGAGCGGTCAACGGTTCAATCCCGTTAGGGGGCTCTTCCGGACGGCTCCGACCAGTGACAATGGCTGGAGCCGTCTTTTTTGGCCCGTCGCGGCCGTTTGTTTCTTGCGCGAGCCTGGTTCGTCCACCTGGGGTTATGCGTCACTGGTGACCTGGGGATTTGCCGGTTCGGCGGCTCGATCTGGCGTTCGATGTCACAGAATGTCACAACTCGTCGCTAACTCAGCGGTGAGCGTTTGTGCGGATGCAGGCGGATGCGTACGGACTTCGCAGCAGGCACGGGCTGGATTGCGGTGTCGGAATGAGTATCGGTTCTGTAGGCCTGAAGCCTGCGTATCCGATACTCAAAGGAGATTGCCGTGACTTCGGGCGATGTTCGACGCCGTCAGGCCGGGGTGTCTTCCGAGTTCGCTCGACTCCGGTGCGGATGGTGCTCGTAGCGACGGCGGCCGATGTCTACGCGCACCCGCGCGCCGAGCTTGTGCGGCTGACGGACCTTTGCTGCATCGGGTGGCGACGGGCTTCTTCGCGGCCGTGCCAGACGACCGGGTCGGGACCGAGTGGATGCCGGGTGTGGAGGCTGCGGCGGTCGGTGTCGCGGTTGCTGCCTATGGCCGCGATGATGCGGTGGTGATGGGTGTCAGCGCGGCCCGGTTGCATGGTGTTGTTCCGCGGGCGTTGGCGAATGCTGTGGTGGCTGTGCCGACCCGGCACGATCCGATTCGGTTGGCGGATCGACAGGCGGTGGGTCGGTTCGTCGTGCGCTACACGGCCCGTCTGGATGCAGAGCCGATCGATACCGAGTTGGGCTTCGGCGGCTTTCTTTGCCAGATTGTGAAGTCAGGTGTCGGTAGCAAGCTTGACTTCGACAAACTGTGCTGAGTCTCGGGCCTTGTCCTTGGATGTGGCACGTAGCACTTCGGAGATGCACTGATGCAGCAGACATTTCGTGACTACAGCGTGAAAGGTCCGTTGGCTCGGAATAGTGGCGCGACCCGAAGTGAGTACATCAACGCGTTTGCCTTGATGCCTGCGGTCGGGCTGGGGTTTCTCGCTGCGGAGATTGTTGTGAACTCGGGGGTCGACGGCCGTGGACTTCGCAGTAGGTTGCGCGGCCGGTGCGGTCACGGGCCTTCTATATCTGTACGTCGCCTACAAAGTCGTGCAGCGCGGTAAGTCATGATTGTCCATCTCGACAACGGTGTTTCAGTGACGCCGTCTCCGACGGATTGGCAACGGCAGATTGTTTGAGCGGTGACGGGACCTGTTGTCACCGCCCAAAGCTATGAGGTGTCTCTGCGCACTCATGCGATTCTGACGCCATTCGTGACTATCTCACGTGGTCCAGTAGGTGATATAAAGTGCGAATAAAACGACGAAGATTATCAGACCACCGCCCGCCATGGCCAGTGTCCGCGCGTTGGTAATTTTGAATACTCCCTCGCCCGCTGGGATTGCGCTATGTTCGGTGATTGTGAAAGTAACCCCGAGCAGAATGAGAAACTGAAAAACCTATGCCCACCAGGGCAAGTCGAGCTTTGCCATCGTCAAGGCGGAACCCAAAGTAATGGCCAACGACACTATTGCTGCATAAACGCCTGACGGTAGGGTTAAACCCAACGGAGTCCGGACTGTCTTCATATCTTCCACCCCTTATTTTGGTCGATGCTCGAGGAATGTGTGCGTTGCTCAGCACGCTGCTGCTGTAATCCCGGCACCAACCGCTACGCCGCCTGTCGTTTCGGTCAGGGCGTACGCGTGGTTGCCAGTCGCCGCTGCGCGACGGCGACCACAGCGACGACCGCAACTCCGATGGCGAACAAAGCCAGGGCAGCGGGCCATTCGTTGCCGATGGCCAGAAGCTCTCTGTTCTCGCCCTGCCACGGCCACAGTGCGCGCAAAGATCCCAACAGCAGGCCGGCAGCGGCGACCATCGCCAGATCGTGGTAGTTCGCCAGCAACCACTCGAGCACTCGAACGAAGCTGACCAATCCCGCCAAGGCGCCCAGGGCGAACACGGCCAGGTATGTCAGGTTTCGCTCGTCGACGGCCGTGAGCGTCGGCGCATACAGGCCGATGACCAGAAGAAAGAACGACCCTGATACGCCTGGAAGCACGAGCGCACAAATTGCGATCGTCGCGGCGAAGAACACCAGAATCAACGACGGGTTCGACGCCTCGGCCCCGGGTAACGACGTGAGAACGATGACCCCGACAGCGAGAGCGACGAACAGTGCCACGGCAGACAGTCGGGACCGGGCGGTGGGGAAAGCGCCAGGAGTGAGCTCCATGAAGGGGATCGCCACCGACATCGCGATCATGCCCATGAACAGCGCTTTGGAATAGACGGGTTGATCCGTGACGAAATCCGCCATGATCCCCGCCACCGAGAACACCATCAGCAGCATGCCGACGCCGACCGCGAGGAGCAGCCACCAATCGACCTGACGGACCTCGGCGCGCACGTCGGACCGCGTCACCACGGCCTTGGGGATGTCCGTCAGATGCTTCGCCGACGCGATGGCCCTGGTGTAGATGCCGGTGACCAGTGCGACCGTGCCTCCGGAGACACCGGGAACCGTTTCGGCCAGACCGATCAGACCGCCGCGAACGACGTTGGCTGCCAATTCCGTCGCCGGCGGACGCCCCCTGGGAATGTCATCGAGTCCGGGTCGCTGATCCAGCCCGGGTCGATTCTGCTCGTCGTCCCCATGGTTGGAGGGCGTCTGGCGGTTCGTCGTCATGTCCGAATCGTCCCAAACGCGTCCAGACCACCTGACACCGGCTCGGCAAGCTCCGTCTGCCGGCCCGTGCATCGGGCAGCATTCACCGTGCCTCACCAGCCGCAGACGTCGAACCTGTGCACGGTGCGTCGGAATCATCGCCGCACAGTTCGTTCATCACACGACACACTCGAGGAATTCCAGATACTCGCTTCGGCGATTCCCCGAGATGCAGCACGTAGGCAAGGCCGGGGGATGCGAACACACATCAGGGCTTCGAACGCCCGCCGTCTTCCGCGGCGTCGAGTACGGACCTGAGCCAGGCTCGTTCTGCGCGACTCGTCTTGCGCGCGAACAGCAGTAGTCCACGCCGATAGACGTCGGTGACATCCTCCGCCTTCACGGCCCGGTCCTCGTCGTAGAAGAAGCTGGCTGGTTCTTCCAGGAAGTGGAGCCTCCGACGCAGTACCGCGTGTTGCTCCTCCACCGAGGGCACGAGTGACAGGAAGGTCAGCACCACGACGAAGCGCGAAAAGTCCGAGACGTCGTTGTGCTGGGGATCGCGCAGACGAGCCGTCAGCTCGTCGCGTCCTGCGTCGGTGATGGTGAGTACGTAGCGAGCCGGTCCCGCACCGGGTTCGGAGCGGCGCTCGAGTAGACCGCTTCGATCCAGCCGTTTGATTGCGGGATACAGAGTTCCGTCGCTCACTGGTTTGGCGTAGCCGGTCAGCTGAGTTACTCGCCGTTTGAGTTCGTATCCGTGCAAGGGGCCTTCGGACAGAAACCCGAGAATTGCCAGTTCCAACATGTGCCCAGTCTGTCAGGTGTATCTCGATTCGATGTGTACCTCGAATCGAGGTAGTAGGGTGAGGTGACCGACGAACCAGGACTCACCTTCTTCACAAGGGACTTCCATGACAACCTTCGATCTCGAACGCACCACGCCGACTCCCGTGAATGGACCGAGGGGCGACGCAGACGCTTCGGGTACATCACGATGATCGCCGCGTGGTACGACTCGCAAGGGGAGGCTCGGGACGTTCTCCGTTTCGGAGATATGCCCACACCCGACCCGGGACCTGGCGAGGTTCGTGTGCGCTTGTCGTTGTCCTCGGTCAACCCGGGTGACACCAAGAAGCGGCGAGGGTGGCTCGGCTCGACGATGCCGTATCCGCGGGTGGTGCCCCACAGCGACGGAGCCGGGTACATCGACGCGGTGGGGGAGGGCATCGAGCGAACGCGCGTGGGCGAGCACGTGTGGGTGTTCGGCGCGCAGTCCTATCGTGCGCTCGGCACTGCCGCGCAATTCACCGTCGTGCCGGCCTGGCAGGCGATCGGTCTGCCGGATTCGGTGGAGCCTGAACTCGCTGCCTGTCTCGGAATTCCGGGCATCACGGCGCACCGGGCAGTGTTCGGTGACGGTGCGGTCGCCGGGAAGACGGTCGTGGTCCACGGCGTGTTGGGCGGCGTTGGCTCACTGGCTGCGCAGTTGGCTCGGTGGAACGGGGCGAGAGTGATCGGAACTGTTCGCACCGAGGCGGACGCGGGTCTTGCCCGTGCCCACGGCACCGACAACGTCGTGGTGTTGAGCGATGACGAAGCAGTGACGCATGTGCGGGAGCTCGCCGGAGGTGGCGTCGACCGCATTGTCGAAGTGTCGTTTTCCGACAACATAAACTTCGATGCAGCAATTGCCAAGAACGGCACAGTGATTGCCGCCTACGGAACCCGCGAGGGCCATCCGAAACTGCCGTTCTGGCCAATGTTGTTCGACAACATCACCGTTCGTCTACTGGGCAGCGACGATTTCTCACAGGAGGTGAAGTCGGCCGCAGCTGTGGACTTGACCGAGGCTGCTTCCATCGGTGCGCTGTCCATCGCCGTCGGCGACCCGATGCCTCTGGATCGCGTCGCCGACGCTCATGACCGTGTCGACGCGGGTACTCGGACACGCGTGCTGCTGCAGATCCCCGAGTAGTCGGCCGCGATGGGTCGAGAAGCCTCAGGAATCTGCAGCAGTTCGGTGCCGGATCCGGTCAGGGCCGACGAGTGGGATCCGCGGCCGCGTCGGTAAGCGGTCGATCGTCGATGGAGTTCGGCAGCGGCTGCCGGCTTCGAGGCCGCGGAACGGCTACGGCAACGATCGCTCCGGCGAGTCCGACGATCGCGAAGCTGTAGAAGTTCCAGTCGACGCCGCTGGCGCGATCGAGAACGAATGCTCCGAGGGTCGGGCCGGCGATGGCCCCGAGGCGTCCTACCGACAGGGCCCAGGCCAGTGCACTGCTGCGGTTTTCGGGATCGTAGACGGAGAGGATGAAGGCATTGGCCAGGATCTGAGAGCCGATGAACCCGAAACCGCTGACGAACATCAATACGAACATCACCGGGGTGGGCGGGGAGAGACTCATCAGCACCAGGCTCACGGTGCCGGTCAGGAACGCTGCCACTACCACGATGCGTGGTCCGAATCTGTCGGCTACGGGCCCGGCTGCGATGACTCCGACGAACACGCCGAGCCACATTGCGGCAGTCTGCATCAATGCGGAGCCGAGTGAGTATCCGGCAGCCTGCATGATCGAGGGCAGCCAGGCGCTGATGCCGAAGACGAGCAGCAGTCCGCAGAACGACATCACCCAGGCGAGGATCGTGGTGGGGGCGAGGCGACGCGTCAGCAGCGGGCCGAGGCCGAGGAACCGTCCGGCGGATGTGTTCGTCACCATCGGTTCGTGGGCGAGTCCGTAGAGGTTCTCGACCTGCTTCGCGTCGGCGTCGCGGCCGGTGAGGCGCAAGTGGAACGGGCTCTCGGGCAACCGGAACATCAACGGCAGAGCAATGAGCGGCAGGATGACCCCGACGAGGTACAGCCAGTGGTAGGAGACCTCGGGGAGTAGTGCGGCCCCGAGGAGCGGAGCGGCGAGTGCGCCGATTGCGTATCCGCTCATCATCAGTCCGATGTGCCTGGCGCGACGCCCTGGTTCGCTGAGGTCTGCAACATAGGCGTTCAGGGTGGGCAGGACGACGCCGAGACCGAGGCCGACGACCAACCGTCCGAGCCCGAATATCTCACCGGTTGTTGCGATTGTGGACAGCAGCATGCCGAAGGTGAAGATGACGATCGATCCGAGTAGCAGCTTGCGGGGTCCGAATCGGTGCATCACGGCTCCGGCGAAGGCTGCTCCGACGAGCATGCCGACGCCGACGAGGGAGCCGATGGTTCCGGCCGATGCCCTGTCGATGCCCAGTGACGGCGTCTGCAGTAGGACGGGAACAGTGGCTCCGTAGATCGCGAGATCGAAACCTTCGAGGGTGGCGACGAGCCAGGTCACGTACAGCATTCTTCGGGTGGCGCGGGGCAGGCTGCGCCCCTGTGTGTTCGGTGTTGTCGAGCTACTCACGTGTATCTCCTGTCGAGGCAAAGTCGTTGGTGCGCAGCTGATGCCGACCTGCGGCGTCGATCGGCGCGGCGCGTGCTGCGCGGTCGGCTCGACGCCCGTATGGCGCAGATCACAGTTCAACATAAGGAAATGAGTTGCGCAATAGTGAATCCGAAATTGCTTCGGCAAGCCAGGGGATGACGCCTCAGGCGGGCCGCTCGTTCGCTGCCCTCGAGCTGCCGAAACCCTCGGATATCGCCTCGGTGGCGCGCAACAACTCCTCGGTGGCCGTGGCGATCACCTCGTCGGTGCCGATCTTCGCCGGAATCGCCACTGCTACCACCAGTGGAATGGACTGGCCTGCAGGAAATACCGGGGCTGCTATCGACATCACCCCTGGAATCACCTCGCCGGAAATCCTCGCGACACCCTGTGTCCGAACGCGCGAGCGGAGCGCCGCCACCTCGTTCTCGCCGGGTGCGGCGGCACCCATGGACTCGAGCTCGTCGCGCAGGAACGGCGCGATCATGGTCTCGGGCAGATGTGCGAGGTAGACGTGGCCGATGGCAGAGGTCAGCAGTGGCATCGTCGACCCAACGCGGATGGTGATCGGCAGCGCGTGTGCGCCGTAATCCCATCGGACCAGGACCGGACCGTGGTCTCCCCAGACGGCCAGGTTGATCGAATGGCCGGTGCGATCACGCAGGGTCGGTAGGTGCTCCGAGGCGACGCTGACGTCATCCATTCGGCGCAGGGATTCGATGCCGAGCCGCCGCATTGCCGGCCCGAAGTCGTACAAGCCCGATCGGCCCGACTGCACGATCAGCCCGGCCCGTCCGAGGCTGACCAGGTAACGGTGGACTTTGCTCGCTGCCATGCCCGAGGCGTTCGCAATCTGGGTCAGGCTCATCGGCCCGAGGCCTCGCTCCAGCGCTTCGATCACGGCCATCGCGAGTTCGACCGACTGAATGCCCTGGCGAGCGCCCGGGCGATCGGAAGCATCTACGGAATCGGAGTCTGGGGTATCGGTCACGGATCCACCCTAGGCACTTGCGGCCGTTTCAACTCCGTCACCGTAGATTCACCAATATGCATTGACTTCACTAATAATGAACTCTAACGTGTGGTTGCAATCACATTCGACGACGGAACGTCACAGCGAGAGGAGCAGCACCATGTCTGCTTTCGAACCAACGCAGTCCAGCAGCGACACGACGGCCGATGTCGTAGTCGTCGGCTGCGGTCCAACCGGCATGGTGCTGGCCGCCCTTCTCGGACGTCAGGGACGCAGCGTGGTGGTCCTGGAGCGCTACAGCGGTCTCTACAACCTGCCGCGAGCGGCAGCGTTCGACGACGAAACGATGCGCACCTTCCAGAAGCTCGGTATCGCGGAGAAGATGCTGCCGGGCGTCAACGTCCAGCGCGGCTATATCTGGGTCAATGCCCAGGACGAGGTTCTGCTCGACATCGAATACGACAACCCGGGTCGCAGTGGGTGGCCGTCGCAGTACATGATGCACCAACCGCACGTCGAGACAGTGCTCGACGAGTTGCTGACCTCCCTGCCGACTGTCGAGGTACGGCGCGGTCACACCGTGACCGGGATCGAACAATCCGCTTCGAGGACAACCGTTCTCGCCACCGACGCCGAGGGGCGGACCGTCCGCGTCGACACCGAGTTCGTCGTCGGCTGCGACGGCGGCAACGGAATCGTCAGGGAGGTCATCGGCGGGGATCTCGACGACTACGGATTCTTCGAGAACTGGCTGGTGTGCGACTTCGAATTGACTCGCGACGTTCCGACCCTTCCCACGTTCCGTCAGGTCTGCGACCCCGCCGAGCCGATCGCGATCGTGAACATCGGACCGCGCCACCACCGGTTCTCGTTCCGCCTCGACAGCGGCGCGCAACGAGACGAGGTGGTGCAGCAGGACAGAGTGTGGTCCCGCCTGTCGGCATACCTGACCCCCGAGGACGCCGAGCTCGTCCGCGTCGCGAACTACACGTTCCGATCGTGCATCTCCTCGAAGTGGCGCGCAGGCAACATCTTTCTGGCCGGCGACGCTGCACATCAGATGCCGCCCTTTCTCGCACAGGGCATGGTCTCCGGTATCCGAGATGCCCGAAACCTGGCGTGGAAGCTCGACATGGTGCTCTCCGGGCATCCTGACGCGCTCCTGGAGAGCTACCAAGCCGAACGAGAACCGCACGTACGATTCATCACCGAGAAAGCGATCGAACTGGGCCGCGTCCAGACGATGCGAGATCCCGTCCTCGCCGCCGAACGTGACGCGCGAATGATTGCCGCTCGCAAAGCCAACCAGAAGCCGGACAAGCTGCAGTACCCGGCACTGTCCGGCGGTGTGATCGCCAACAGCGGCGACATCTTTCCCCAGGGATTGGTCTCGACGCCGTCCCGCACGGCATTGTTCGACGAGGTCGCCGGAACCGGATGGCTGGTGGTATCGGACGGAACCGCTCCGCTGCAGGCCATTTCGGTCGAGGAGCGGAAACGGTTCGCAGAGATGGGCGGCAAGGAGATCGTCTTCGGACTGTCCTCGATGTTCGACGGTGCGCCGACCTCCGACACCGGTGGTGTGTACACCCGTTGGTTCGACGCACAGAAATGCGTCGCAGCAATCGTGCGGCCCGACGGCTACCTCTACGGAATCGCCCACACCGGCGGCGAACTGGCCGCGTTGATGTCCGGCCTCATGGAGGCGATTGCACCGGCCGAGTCAGCGCTGTTGGCCACGTCCGCCTGACACCACACTTTCGTACCGACCGACACCACCCGAGGAGAGACCATGCAGGGCAAGATCGCACTGGAAGAACACTTCGCCATCCCCGAGACCCTCCAGGACTCGGCGGGATTCGTACCCGGCACCTACTGGGACGAGCTGCAGAAGCGGTTGCTCGACATTCAGGATGTCCGATTGAAGTTGATGGACGACAACGGGATCGAAACCATGATCCTGTCCCTCAACGCTCCTGCTGTGCAAGCGATCCCAGAACACAAGCGCGCCATCGACATTGCTCGCCGCGCCAACGACGTGCTCGCCGAGGAAATCGCCAAGCGTCCGGACCGATTCCGCGGCTTCGCTGCCCTTCCACTGCAGGATCCCGACGCAGCCGCCGAGGAACTGCGACGCTGTGTCACCGAACTCGGATTCGTCGGTGCACTCGTCAACGGGTTCTCGCAGAGCGAGTTCGTGGACGACGGAAACACTCCGCTGTACTACGACCTGCCGCAATACCGTTCCTTCTGGGCCGAGGTGGAACGGCTCGACGTGCCGTTCTATCTCCACCCGCGCAACCCGCTCGAGCAGGACGCACGCATCTATCAGGGCCACCCGTGGCTGCTGGGACCGACCTGGGCGTTCGCCCAGGAAACCGCGGTGCATGCCCTGCGACTGATGGCCTCCGGTCTGTTCGACGAGCATCCCGGTCTGAACATCGTGGTCGGCCACATGGGGGAGGGAATCCCGGCCATGCTGTGGCGAATCGACAACCGAAACGCATGGGTGGACGTGCCTGCGACCTACCCGGCGAAACGTCGCATGGTCGACTACTTCACCGAGAACTTTCACATCACCACCTCGGGCAACTTTCGCACCCAAACGCTGATCGATGCTCTTCTCGAACTCGGATCCGAGCGCGTGATGTTCTCCACCGACTGGCCTTTCGAGAACGTCGACCACGCGGCGAACTGGTTCGACTCGGCCAGCATCTCCGAAGCCGACCGACTCAAGATCGGGCGCAGCAACGCCGCGGCACTGTTCAAGCTCGACCGATGATCCGGGAAACGGCCGTATCGCCGTTCGTTCACAGTGGGTCACCCGCACGCGTGGTCTTCGGGCGGGGCAGCGTCAAGACGGTGTCCGATGAGATCGACAGGCTCGGATGCAGCCGGGCGGTCGTGCTGTCCACCCCACATCAGCGCGACGACGCCATGCGTCTACTCGGCAGCCTCGGCGCGCTCGGTGTCGGCGTGGTGGCCCTGGCCGAGATGCACACCCCGACCTCGGTGACCGCTCGCGCCCTGATCGAGGTGGAAAGCCTCGACGCGGACTGCGTCGTCGCGATCGGCGGCGGCTCGACGACGGGGCTGGGCAAGGCACTTGCGGCAAGAACCGGACTGCCGCAGATCGTCGTGCCCACCACCTACGCGGGTTCGGAGGTGACACCGGTTCTCGGCGAAACCGACAGCGGTGTCAAGACCACGCGGCGCGGACCGGAGATTCTCCCCGAAACCGTGGTCTACGACCCCGATCTCACCGATTCGATGCCGATCGACCTGACCATCGCCAGCGGCCTCAACGCCATGGCGCACGCTGCCGAAGCTACCTACGCTCGCGACGGCAGCCCCATCTACACGCTGATGGCGGTCGAGGGTCTGAGGGTGCTGCGCGATTGCCTGCCCGCGTTGATCGAGGTTCCCGAAGATCAGGACGCGCGCGACGGAGCCCTGTACGGCGCCTGGCTGTGCGGCACGGTCCTCGGTGGTGTGGGAATGTCGGTGCACCACAAGCTGTGTCACACCCTCGGCGGCGCACTGGATCTGCCGCACGCGCAGACCCACGCCATCATGCTGCCCCACACCATCGGCTACGTCGAAGAATCCGTCCCGGATGCACTCACCGATGTCGCGGCGCTGTTCGGTGGTTCGGCGGGCGCGGGACTGTACGACTTCGCCGTCGACATCGGAGCACCACTGCGGCTGGCGGACCTGGGAGTGACCGCCGACCAGCTGGATCTGGTCGCGGATCAGGCGGTCGCCTCGCCGTACTGGTCGCCGCGCCCACTGGACCGAGACTCCATCCGCGGCGTCCTGCGAGATGCCCACGAGGGCATCCGCCCGAACACGAGGAGTGGATCACGCGCATGAAGTACTTCACCGAACAGGCGTCGGTAGACATCGTCAACGAACGCATGGGTGTGCCCGCGGACGACCGAGCGTCCGTCGTCATGAGCAGCCTCGTTCGGCACCTGCACGAGTTCGTCGAAGACGTCGGGCTCACCGAAGCCGAATGGGATCTCGCCATCGACTTCCTCACCAGGACAGGTCAGATCAGCGGGCCCGAACGGCAGGAATTCATACTGCTCTCCGATGTTCTCGGCGTCTCCATGCTCGTCGACGCCATCAACCACCGTCGCCCCGAAAGTGCCACCGAAAGCACGGTATTCGGGCCGTTCCACGTCGAGAATGCGCCGATCCGCGAGATGGGTGAGAACATCAGTCTCGACGGAAAAGGCGAGCCGTGCCTGTTCGAGGGGCGCGTGAGCAGTACCGACGGCGCACCGATCGCAGGTGCAGTTGTCGACGTGTGGTCGGACAACGAAGACGGCTACTACGACGTCCAGCAACCCGACATCCAACCCCGCTGGAACAACCGGGGCCGTTTCATCACCGGAGCAGACGGCAAATACAGCTTCCTCGGCATCAAACCCACCTCGTATCCGATCCCCGACGACGGCCCCGTCGGGCAGATGCTCACCCGGCTCGGGCGACACCCGTACCGGCCGGCGCACATGCACTTCCTCGTCTCGGCCGACGGCTACGAACGGCTGGTGACACACACCTTCGTCGACGGCGACGAATACCTCGAATCCGACGCCGTGTTCGGGGTCAAGGAATCGCTCATCGCAACCTACGACAAACGCGACGTGGGCGCCCAGACCATCTGGACTTCCGAATACGATTTCGTTCTCGCGCCGTCCTGAGCCCCGATAGGTCAGTGGCGCAGGTCTTTTCGCATGACGACCCTCGGGAAACCACCGGACACCGACGTCGTCGGCGCTGCGAACTCGAAGCCCCCCGATTCGAACAACCCGCGAGTGCCCACATAGGCCATCGTGAGGTCGACCTTGTGGCCCTCGTTGTCCACCGGATATCCCTCCACCGCCGGGGCTCCGTGGTCGGCAGCGAACCGAACGGCACCGTCGAGCAAGGCATGTGCGATGCCGCGTTTTCGGTGCCCGGCTCTGACCCGGAAGCACCAGATCGTCCAGACGGGCAGATCGTCGACATGCGGAATCTTGTTCGACCGCGCGAACGGCAACTCCGAGCGTGGTGCCACCGCCGCCCACCCGACCACCTCGTCCCCGTCGTAGGCCAGGACTCCCGGCGCCACTGCGCGACGGGTCAGTTTCTCGACATAGGCGGCGCGTTCGGGGCCGACCAGTGCTCTGTGGGTAGCGGAATCGAGTCGATGACTCAGGCACCAGCACACGGACGAGGTCGGATTCTTCGGGCCGAGGATCGCGCGAACATCCGCGAACGACGTTGCAGCCCGCACCGAAAAGCTCACCGGCCGATCATACCGAGCTTCGATCGAGAATTCCGGTCCTACGCTGCTGCTCCGCGGGCGCGGCGAGGAGCGCGAGTCACGGTAGGTGTGCCGGATCGGATGAGCCGGGGGCGCGTAGGCCAACGAACAGTGTTCGGGTGCCCTCGGACAGCAATTGTGCGAGGTCGAGAGCCTCGTCGGTGAGCCACTGTTCGTATGCCGAGATGGCCACCCCGAGGACCATCCAGCCGACGGTCCGCGGAAAGTGGTCCGTGGGCTCGGATTCGGTTCGCGCGGCGACGTATTCTGCGATGACGGCTCGCCAGCCCTCGTACATCAGCATCGAATAGCTCTGCAGTGCGGGATTTCCCAGAATCAACGACATCCGTTGTCGGTGTACGGCGGCTTCCTCGACCGGAAAGGTGTTGAACTGCAGCAAGGCCGAACGTAGTCCGTCGGCGAGCTCGATGTCCTCGGGCAAGCCGGCCAGATGAGTTCTCAGCGCTGCGAGTTGAGTGTCGAAGTCGCCCCAGGGGACCGCATTCTTGGAGGGGAAGTAGCGGAAGAACGTGCGCCGGGCGATACCCGCTGCGTCGGCGATGTCGTCGACGCTGGTCTCCTCGAAGCCTTTGGATGCGAACAGTTCGATTCCGAGATCGCTCAGTTCGCCCAGCGTGGTGGACGGGCGGCGACCTGCCCGAGTGGACGGTTTCGCGGTCTTCGCCATCATTGTCCTTCCAACTTCTAGTTTTCTGCACTCAGTGCCATTATGGTGGGTGATTCAAGCCACTGTCGATCGCGAGTGTGGTCCCCATCAATTCCAGGAGGTTACAGATGTCCAAGAACAACGAGAATGCTGTGGTCAGCACGGCTGTCGTGGAGTCCGATCTGGTCGAGGAGTCGTTGGTCGAGGAAGTGTCCATCGACGGCATGTGCGGCGTGTACTGATCATGACTGCTGCAGTGCAGGACGCACTCGATGTGGATGTGCCGTGGGTATTGCATCCGCAGGTGGCGCTGCGTCCCGAGTCGTTCGGGGCGCTGCTGTACCACTTCGGCACGCGCAAGCTGTCGTTTCTGAAGAACCGCACGATCGTGGCGATCATCGAATCCCTGCCCGATCACCGCGATATGCGCTCGGCCATCGCGGCAGCGGGTATCGATGAATCCGCGTCGGCTCCGTACGTGAAAGCGCTGGCGACGCTGGCCGAGTCGAACATGATCACTCGCTCGTAATGCCCTGACTACTGCAGAACAGGACCGCCCTCATGACTTCCACCCTCGAAAGACCAGCTCCGGTAGGAAAACTGGTCGATCAATTCGAACTCGGTCTCGACGCCCCGATCTGTTTGACCTGGGAGTTGACCTACGCCTGCAATCTCTCCTGTGTGCACTGCCTGTCGTCGTCGGGTCGCCGTGATCCGCGTGAATTGTCGACCGAGCAGTGCAAGTCGATCATCGACGAGTTGCAGAAGATGCAGGTGTTCTACGTCAACATCGGCGGCGGTGAGCCGACGGTGCGATCGGATTTCTGGGAACTCGTCGATTACGCCACTGCGCATCAGGTGGGGGTGAAGTTCTCCACCAACGGCGTCAAGATCGACAAGAAGGTGGCGGCGCGGCTGGCGGCGTCGGACTACGTGGATGTGCAGATCTCCATCGATGGCGCGACCGCGGAGGTCAACGACGCGGTCCGTGGTCCGGGGTCGTTCGACATGGCATGCCGGGCGTTGGAGAACTTGAAGGAGGCCGGGTTCCGGGATGCGAAGATCTCCGTAGTCGTCACCCGCCACAATGTCGGTCAGCTCGACGATTTCAAGGCGTTGGCCGACAAATACGCGGCGACGCTTCGGATCACGCGTCTTCGGCCGTCGGGACGCGGCGCAGACGTGTGGGATGATCTGCATCCCACGGCGGGTCAGCAGCGTGAGCTCTACAACTGGCTCGTCGCGAACGGCGAGGGCGTATTGACGGGGGATTCGTTCTTCCACCTGTCGGCATTCGGGGACGCGTTGCCGGGTCTGAATCTGTGCGGTGCCGGGCGTGTGGTGTGTTTGATCGATCCGATCGGTGATGTGTACGCCTGCCCGTTCGCCATCCACGAGAACTTCCTTGCCGGCAACATCGTCCGTGACGCGAAGGACGGCATGGGCGGGTTCCAATCCGTATGGCAGACATCGGACTTGTTCCAGGAGCTGCGCTCACCACAGACCTCGGGTGCGTGCACCAAGTGTGCGCATTTCGACGCCTGCCGTGGTGGGTGCATGGCGGCGAAGTTCTTCACCGGACTTCCCATGGACGGTCCCGATCCCGAATGCGTCATCGGTAACGGTGAAGCGGCGTTGGCGGCGGCGGGAGAGATCCCCAAGTCCAGTGTCGATCATTCCCGTACCGGTCAGCGCAAGACACCCCGAAAGTCGGTGCCGCTCACGTTGTTGATGCGTCCCCCGGCGAAGATCTGCGACGAGAATCCGCTCGCAGGAATGGAACAGGAAACACAGTAATGGCCAAGAGTGAGTGGTTCGAGACCGTTGCCGAAGCGCAGCGGCGCGCGAAGAAACGGCTACCGAAGTCGGTATACGCCGCGCTGGTGGCGGGGTCCGAACGTGGGTTGACGATCGACGACAACATGGCGGCGTTCGGTGAACTCGGTTTCGCCCCGCACGTGGCGGGGCTGTCGGACAAGCGCGATCTGTCGACAACGGTGATGGGACAGCCGCTGTCGTTCCCGGTGATGATTTCTCCTACCGGCGTACAGGCCGTCCACCCGGACGGTGAGGTCGCGGTCGCGAGAGCTGCTGCAGCGCGGGGTATTCCGATCGGATTGTCCTCGTTCGCGAGCAAGTCCGTCGAGGAGGTCGCTGCGGCCAACCCGCAGACGTTCTTCCAGATGTACTGGGTGGGTTCACGTGAGGTCTTGTTGCAGCGGATGGAACGCGCCCGCGCCGCGGGTGCCGTCGGGCTGATCATGACCCTCGATTGGTCGTTCTCCAACGGACGTGATTGGGGCAGCCCGTCGATCCCGGAGAAGATGGACCTCAAAGCGATGGTCCAGTTCGCACCGGAGGGCATCACCCGGCCGAAGTGGTTGTGGGAGTTCGCCAAGACCGGCAAGATCCCTGACCTGACGACCCCGAACCTGACCCCGCCCACCGGCGGCCCTGCGCCGACGTTCTTCGGGGCGTACGGCGAATGGATGGGCACCCCGTTGCCGACGTGGGAGGACGTCGCCTGGCTCCGGGAGCAGTGGGGCGGACCGTTCATGCTCAAGGGAGTGATGCGGGTCGACGACGCGAAACGTGCCGTCGATGCCGGATGTACGGCGATCTCGGTGTCCAATCACGGTGGTAACAATCTCGACGGCACGCCGGCTCCTATCCGGGCGTTGCCTGCCATCGCAGACGCCGTCGGAGATCAGATCGAGATCACCCTCGACGGCGGAATCCGCCGCGGCAGCGACGTGGTGAAAGCGCTCGCGTTGGGTGCGCGCGCGGTGTTGATCGGTCGGGCGTACCTGTGGGGTCTGTCGGCGAACGGCCAGGCCGGGGTGGAGAACGTGCTCGACATTCTGCGCGGCGGAGTCGACTCGGCCGTTCTGGGGCTCGGGCATACCTCGGTCCACGATCTCTCACCCTCGGATGTGGTGATGGCGGACGGGTTCGAGCGGCGACTCGGCGTCCTCACAGCCTGAATGTTCACCGAGTCGGCGTGGTTCGAGACCGTTGCGCACGCGCAGCGGCGTGCACAGAAGCGGCTTCCGCGTTCGGTGTATGCAGCTCTGGTGGCCGGGTCGGAACGCGGAATCACTCTCGGTGACAATATTGCTGCGTTCGGTGAGCTCGGTATGGCTCCGCACGTGGCGGGACTGTCGAACGAGCGTGAACTGTCGACCACGCTGATGGGGCAACCGCTGTCGTTCCCGGTGATGATCTCCCCGACGGGTGTGCAGGCGGTGCACCCTGACGGGGAGGTCGCCGTCGCCAGAGCCGCTGCGGCCCGAGGGATCTCGATGGGGTTGTCGCTGTTCGCGAGCAAGCCCATCGAGGACGTCGTCGCGGCGAACTCGCAGACGTTCTTCCAATTGCACTGGGCCGGGTCGCGGGAGTTGTTGCTGCACATGCTCGATCGCGCACGCCGAGCGGGAGCGGTCGGATTGATACTGACGATGGACTGGTCGTTCTCCGAGGGCCGCGACTGGGGCAGCCCGGTGATACCCGAGCGGGTCGACCTACCGGCGATGATGCGATTGGCACCGGAGGTGTTGGCGCGGCCGCGGTGGCTCGCTCGGTGGGCCCGCTCGCGTTCGTATCCGGATCTGACTGCTCCGAACCTTGCTCCGCCCGGCAAGCCCGCACAGACATTCTTCGCCGCGTACCGGGAGTGGAAATCGACACCGCTGCCGTCGTGGGAGGACATCGCGTGGCTCCGTGAGCAGTGGGACGGGCCGTTCATGCTCAAAGGTATTTCGCGGGTCGACGACGCGCGGCGGGCCGTCGACGCCGGTGCCACCGCGGTGTCGGTGTCCAATCACGGCGGCAACAATCTCGACGGTTCCCGTGCGTCGATTCGCGTGCTGCCCTCGATCGTCGAGGCGGTCGGTGATCAGGTCGAGATCACTCTCGACGGCGGAATTCGGCGGGGTAGTGATGTGGCGAAGGCGTTGGCGCTCGGTGCGCGGGCGGTGTTGATCGGGCGGGCGTATCTGTGGGGGCTGGCGGCGAACGGGCAGACCGGCGTGGAGAACGTGCTCGACATCCTGCGTGGGGGCCTGGACTCGACGGTGCTGGGACTCGGGCACTCGACGGTGCACACGCTCGGACCGTCCGATGTCGTCATCTCGCCCGGGTTCGCGCGGGCTTGATCGCCCCGCCCCGTCGCGTCCGTCGACGACCAGAACCGAACGGATCTCAGGTCCAGGCCAGTGCGGACCGGTTCTCCCAATAGTGGTCCGGGGATTCGGCAAGGTCGGCCTCGATAGCGGTGATCAGCTCGGGATCGACGGTCGGTGCTGCGAGGTTCTGCTCGAGTTGCGCTTCGGTGGCTGCTCCGGACAGGACGACATCGGCCCAGGGTTGGGCGAGTGCGATCGCCAGCGCGAGTGCGTCGCGGCCGATCTCGGCCGCGTCGGCGATCCGGGCCAGTTCGGACTGCTCGGCGACGAGTCGTCCGTTGGCCATGGCTTCTTTGACGACGACGAACCAGCCGGCGTCGTGTGCGAGCGCCAGTGCCGGCCCGACGGACGGCTCGAGGGGGTTCCATGTCGACTGCACCGAGCTGAACACCTCGATCTCGAGCGCTGCCTGCACCACATCGGCTTGGCGTGGACCGCTGGTGCTGATGCCGATTCGGGTGCCGCCCTCGGCCAGTGCACGTAGATCGTCGAGCAATGCGGTGTCGTGGAGAGCCGGACTGTCCGGGGTGACGCTGTGGATCAGGTAATGATCGGGTTCGCCGCCGAGTTCGCGCAGAGTCTGGGGCCACTGTTCGGCCAACCGCGCAACCGAGTGTTCTTTGACCTCGTGCACCGGTGCACCTTGTTGGAAATCGGCCACGTAGGCATATCCCCATTTGGAGCCGATCACCAGTTGCTCCCGCCGACCGGGGTGTCGGGACAACCAGCTGCCGAGGAACCGTTCGGCCGACCCGTAGGACCGCGCGGCATCGATATGTCGAATTCCGCGTTCCCATGCGGTATCGAGGACTGCGTGGCACAGCTGTTCCAGGGCGGCCGGTTCGAATCGGCCGTCCACAGCCTCCGAGTGGCCGATCGTCAGATATTCGGGGCGTCCGAGGGCAGCGAGTCCGAGGCCGAGTTGTGTCATGGCGTCCATACTTTCGTGGCATTCGAGGTGGACACAAGCCGGCCATCGGCAGAGGAACCTTGATAGGCTGGCACTTCGTCGGGATACGAACTGATGCTCGCCAACTGCCAGTGGATGTGCATGCCCTCTCCGAGAGGCACCGACGTGATCACTCGAGCCGGCAAGCCGAATACGCCCGATCTTCACGACCTCATCGCGGGGACAGGGACCGCTACGACACTTCGGTTCAGCATCGGATTCGGATCGCTGAATTTCGCCTTCATCGCACTGTGGGTCGCCCTCGACACCGCGGTGGGACCCACGTCGCAACCCATGCGCATCGCAGTCGGCGTAGCTGCCGCGTCGGCAGCTGTCGCCGCCGGACTGTGGGCCTGCACCGACAAGATGCTCAATGCCTTACCTCGTAACGCATTCGGCGTGTTCGGTGAGATCGGCACCGGACTGGTGATCCTGTGCGTACCGGATGCGCAGGTTGCCCTGGTGGGGTGCTCGCTGTTCGCCGTTCTGGGAGCGCAGTTCACCCTCCTCATGGGAACACGATGGTTGGTGTTGCATCTCGGCGTAGCGGCCGCGGTCATCGGAACCATGGCCGTGCGGTCAGCACAACAGGGCTCGATGTCGGTCACTTCGACACTTCTGGCGACCTATGTTCTGTTGGTCGCAGCTGTCCTGACTCCCTGGGCGGCCCGCATCACCTGGTCACGTCTTCTGGTGTACGCGGCGAAATCGTTGACCGACCCACTGACCGGTCTGCTGAACCGTTCAGGTCTCGAGCATCGACTGCACCGGCTGACCGATCCCGCGATGAGCTCCGGTCTTGGGCACTGCGCGATCGTCGTGCTCGACATCGACAACTTCAAATCGATCAACGACGCCCATGGCCACGACGTCGGCGATCTCGTGATCCGTGAGGTCGCCGAGATGCTCGACGACTTCGCCCGCAGACACAGCGCGCATGCCGCCAGAATCGGGGGCGAGGAATTCGCACTGCTGATGCCGAAGAAAGCGCAGATCTGCCTGCACGAGGTCGGGGCCGCCTTTCCGCTGTCGACTCGGGGTAGGCGGGGGCCTCGGGCAACGCTGAGCGCTGGGATCGTGCGCCTCCCGCTGGTGCACGCCAATCCGAACGCCTCTTTTGCAACAGCGCTGAGGTCGGCCGATCAACTGATGTACATCGCAAAACGATCCGGGGGAGCAGTCGCGGTGACCGAGGACGACCGACCGGACGCCGGTGCCGAGGAACTACAGGACCGGCACTAGGGAGGACGAGCGTTGCGTCCGCCCTCGCGAGGTTCGATGCGTGGCCTCAGCTCGCCGAGAGCTGATTCCATATCCGCACCAGGTTGCTGAACTCCTTCACCTGAACCAAGACGTGGTCGCGTGCGGCTGTTTCGGCTGCGGCGGCGTCACCGCGGGAGATGGCGTCGGCGATTGTTCGGTGCTCTGCCATCGAGCGACGCATCCTGTCGGGCACCCGTAGCTGTAATCGCCGGTACGGCTGCAGAATTCGCTTCAATGCGAATGCCTGTTGTCTGAGGTAGTCGTTTCCGCACGATTCGTTGATGATGCCGTGGAAACGCGCGTTGGCGTAGTAGTACGCATCCGCATCGCCACTGAGCGCGTGTTCCTCGCATTCGACCAGTGCCAGCTCGAGGTCCGTCAGGGCCTCGCGACCGATGCGGCCGGCGGCGAGCCGCGCCGCCATACCTTCCAACTCGGCCATGACCTCGAAGCGTTCGGCCACTTCCGAGATACCCAACTCGGTGACGTAGGTGCCCTGTTTCGGGCGGATCTGCACCAGGCCGGAGCGTTCGAGAGCTTGCAGGGCCTCCCGAATCGGGGTGCGTGAGCAGCCGAACTCCTTCTCCAGCTGGGCGGGATCCAGGCGTTCGCCGGGTCGATAGTGACCGTCGACGACGGCGTTCTCCAGCGCGTCGCGCACTCGCGCAGACTCGGGAACTCGAATCATGTGTGCCTCCTCGGCAAAGTTTATCCGATTCCAGGGGTGGTGCAGCTCACATTTATCCGCTATGGTCCTTGTTATATATATCACGCAGAACCTTGTATATGGTTCGACTCACCCTCCCGGTGACGCAGGTACGACCGAAAGGACACGACATGGGATGCGAGGACGGCCGATCGCTCAACAGGCTGCTTGCCGCGTGTGAACTCCTGATCGGTGACGTGGGCGAGGCATCCATCCGTGCAGTCGCCACCGGTGCGCTCAGCGCGTATACCGAACTCGACGATCACGACAAGTTGAGATTCTTCGAGCACATCACCTCCGCGTACGGCGTCGACGCCGACAGAGTTCGGTCCGCGTTCCACCAATGGGACAACGCCGGCGACACCCCGTCCGCCGCCGACGAGGACATGATCGAACTGTTCAGCGCGGTCGAACCCGCGCGCCAGCAGTTGCTTCGCCGGATCAACCACGCGCCCGGTGCAACACTCGCCCTGGTCGAGATGCGCGCGGACTTGCGCAGGCTGATGCCCGGCCACCCCGGCCTGCGGGCCCTCGATCACGACTTCCATCACCTGTTGACCTCGTGGTTCAACCGCGGGTTCCTTCAGATGGCGGAGGTCACCTGGGATTCCCCGCCCGAGTTGCACCGGTATCTGCTGCACTACGAAACGGTCCATCCCATGGCGAGCGAAAGCGAGTTGCGCAGACGGTTACAGCCCGCCGATCGTCGTGTCTACGCGTTCTTCCATCCGGCGACCGGAGATGTACCGCTGATCTTCGTCGAGGTCGCCCTGGTTCGCGGCGTACCGAGCCGCATCGGTCCGCTGCTGGAACCGGGCGAGGAGCTCGATCCGACGGCCGCGGACACGGCCGCGCTGTACTCGATCAACAATGCGCTCGACGGGTTGGCAGGCGTGTCGTTCGGGAGCTTGTTGATCAAGCAGGTCATCGAGCAAGTGAGTCAGCAGCTGCCTCATTTGCGTGAATTCGTCACGCTGTCACCGATTCCCGGATTTCGATGCTGGCTCGATGCCAAGGCAGCCGGTGATGCCGAGTTACGTTCGCTCGTCGATCAGCTCGACGGCATCGAGGATCCGGCGCAGCTCGGCGAGCACCGCATCGAGGAGCTTCGCAGTGCACTGTTCCCGGCCCTGTTGGCCTACCTGACCGTCGAGCGCCGAGCCGACGGCTGCCCGGTGGACGCCGTTGCTCGCTTCCATCTGGGAAACGGGGCCACCGCCTGGAGGCTGAACTGGCCGGCGAATCCCTCTGACGAAGCGTGGCGGCAGTCCTACGGGGCGATGGTCAACTACCAGTACGAACCGGAGCAGCTCGAACAAAGGCACGAGGACTTCGTGCGCAGGCGCAGGGTCGCAGTGAGCGGGCCGCTGTCCGAGCTTGCCACCGCGCTGCCCGGCGCATCCGACCCGAGATCATCCGCAGAGAAAGGAACACCGATGGCGCAGCCCACCACCATCTACCGCCTGTTCGCAGAGCAGGTTCGTATCCGACAGGACGCACCGCTCTTCGAGCTGCCGGACGGACGTGAGATCAGCTACCGCGACACGGCTGACATCGTGCACAAGATCGCTGCCCGCCTGATCGCGGACGGCGTGTCGCCCGGAGATCGAGTGGCGATGCAGGTGTCGAAATCGCCTGAGGCCGTGGCGCTCTACCTGGCCACGCTGCAGATCGGTGGTGTCTTCCTGCCGCTCAACACCGCCTACACCGGTGCCGAGATGCGTTACTTCATCGGCGATGCCGAACCTCGTGTCCTGGTCTGTTCGCCCGAGCGGGAGGCCGAATACGCCGAGTACCGAAGCAATGTGGTCATCGAGACCCTCGGCGACAGCGCCGACGGCACCCTCCTGAGCGGCGATGGCGCGCACGAGGACGTCTACGACGCCATCTCCGCCGATCCCGCGGCGATCCTCTACACCTCGGGAACCACCGGGCGTTCCAAGGGCGCGGTACTCACCCACGGCAACCTCGCCTCCAATTGCGAGGCGTTGCTCGACGCCTGGCAGTTCACCGCCGACGACAAGCTGATTCACGCGCTGCCGATCTTTCACATCCACGGCCTGTTCGTTGCGGCGAACATGACGCTCGCGGCCGGTGCCTCCATGCATTTCCTACCCAAATTCGACGCCGAGGCGATCATCGATCTGCTCCCGACATCGACTGTGTTGATGGGCGTGCCGACCTTCTACACACGGCTGGCCAAGAGCGAGCGCGTCACCCCGGAACTCTGTTCCTCGATGCGCCTGTTCGTTTCGGGTTCCGCCCCGCTGCTGGCCAGCGATCACGAGGCATTCTCCGCTCGCACCGGCCACGCGATCCTCGAACGCTACGGAATGACCGAAACCGGCATGAACACCACCAACCCGTACGACGGTGGCCCACGCAAGCCGGGAACCGTCGGTAAGGCTCTTCCCGGCAGTGAGATTCGGGTGGTTCACCGGGAGACGGGAGACCCGGTGGCCGACGGGGAAGTGGGCATCGTGGAGGTACGCGGGCCCAATGTGTTCTCCGGCTACTGGCGGATGCCGGAGAAGACGGCCTCGGAATTTCGTGCGGACGGCTTCTTCATCACCGGCGACCTGGGCATGATCGACGACGACGGCTACCTGTGCATCGTCGGACGTGACAAGGATCTGGTGATCTCCGGGGGATACAACATCTATCCCAAGGAGATCGAGGAACTGCTCGACGAACACCCCATGGTGCTCGAATCGGCCGTCATCGGTGTTCCGCACCCGGAGTTCGGCGAAACCGTTGTGGCCGTGGTTGTTCCCAGTCCTGGTGCGGAACCGCAGGGACCCGAGTTGCTGGACTTCATCGCCGGCGATCTCGCGCGATTCAAACAGCCACGCGCCGTGCGCGTCGTGCAGGCCCTGCCCCGAAACGTCATGGGCAAGGTGCAGAAGGCCGAACTCCGTAAGCAATACGCCGATCTTTTCGACGGTATAGACGCATGAATTCCCTTGTCGACCTAAGGAGTACGTGATGGTTCTGTATGGAGTGGCAGCGTTGGCGCTCTGCATGCTGTCCGGCACGATCGTCGGTGAACTGCTGGGGCTGGCCCTCGGTATCGACGCCAATGTCGGTGGAGTCGGCTTCGCGATGATCATGCTGATCTTCGTCACCGACTGGTTGCGAAAGAAAGACAAGTTCCCCAAGGCGACCGAACAGGGCGTGCTCTTCTGGAGCGCGATGTACATCCCGATCGTGATCGCGATGGCATCGATCCAGAACGTCGCCACAGCAATCACCGGTGGCCCGATGGCCATTCTGGCGGGACTGGGTGCCCTGGTCGCCGGGGCCGCACTGGTTCCGGTACTGGCGAGAATCGGAGAACCGTCCGAGCCTCTGCCGCCGATGACCGAAGAAGAAAAGCAGGAGGCCTGATATGGAAACCCTGAGCTCGGTACTGGAGAAGAACGATCTTCTGGTGGCCTTCGTGGTGGTCGGCGCGCTGATGCTGGTGTCGGGATGGCTGTCGAAGAACCTGACCCGCGGCAGACTGCACGCTTCTGCCATTGCCATCATCTTCGGTCTTGCCCTCGCCTACTGGGGCGGCGTGACCACCGGAGGCACGCACGGCCTGGCGGACTTCGCCGTCCTCTCGGGGCTGGCGCTCATGGGCGGATCGATGCTTCGCGACTTCGCAATCGTGTCGACGGCATTCGGAGTCGATCTCAAGGAGATCAAGCGATCCGGGTTGACGGGTGCGTTGTCGATCGTGCTCGGTGTGCTGGTGTCCTTCGTCGTGGGCGCGGCCATCGCCGCGGCGTTCGGCTACCGGGACGCGGAATCCCTGGTGACCATCGGGGCCGGTGCGGCGACCTACATCGTGGGTCCGGTGACCGGAACCGCGGTGGGCGCGAGCTCGGAGGTGATCGCGCTGTCCGTGGCCGCGGGATTGGTGAAGTCGGTCGTGGTCATGGTCGGCACTCCGCTGATCGCCAAGGTGATCGGCCTGAACAACCCGAAATCGGCGATGGCCTACGGCGGGTTGATGGGAACCACCTCCGGGGTGGCTGGTGGGTTGGCGGCCACCGACAAGCGACTGGTTCCCTACGGCGCGATGACTGCGACGTTCTACACCGGAGTCGGCTGCCTGCTCGGCCCCTCGCTGTTCTACGTGGTGACACGAGCCATCGTCGGCGGCTGAGTCGGCCGGGCCCGCGAGGCGATGGTTGCCTGTTCGTCCTGCGCCGCCGATAGTGTGAGGCATGGACATGCTCAACCCCGATGTACCCGAGGACGTCTTCGCCGATGTGAGAACGCAGGTCTCGCAGTTCGTCCGGTCGAGGGTGGTGCCACGAGAACTCGAGATCATGAACACCGACTCGATACCCGAGGACCTCAGGAGGCAGTCCGCCGAGATGGGTCTGTTCGGCTACGCGATCCCCCAGGAATGGGGTGGGCTGGGGCTGAACCTGATTCAAGATGTCGAGATCGCCATGGAACTCGGGTACACCACTTTGTCGCTGAGGTCGATGTTCGGTACCAACAACGGGATCGCGGGCCAGGTGCTCGTCGGATACGGAACCGAGGAGCAGAAGGCTCGATGGTTACCGGGGATGGCCGCGGGCGAGATAGTGGCGTCGTTCGCACTGACCGAGGACGGGGCCGGTTCCAACCCGGCCGGTCTGAGGACGACTGCGAGGGTCGACGGGTCTGGCTGGGTCGTCAACGGCAGCAAGCGATACATCACCAACGCCCCGGTTGCCGATCTGTTCGTCCTGTTCGCCAAGCTGGACCCGAAACCCGAGGGCAGCAACGGTATTGCAGTGTTTCTGATCCCGGCCGATTCGGTGGGGGTCGAGGTCGGCGGCAAGGACGCCAAAATGGGTCAGCAGGGGTCCATGACGGCCGACGTGACGTTCACCGACGTACGGGTCGAGGCCGATGCGTTGGTCGGTGGCAACGCAGATGTCGGGTATCGGTCGGCGATGACCTCGCTGGCGCGGGGACGAATACACATTGCGGCCCTGTCCGTCGGGCAGGCGCAGCGGGCACTCGACGAATCGGTCTCCCATGCCGCCGTCGCCACACAGGGCGGGGAGCTCATCGGGGGCTTCCAGCTCGTTCAAGCGATGATCGCCGACCAACAGACCGGGGTGATGGCCGGGCGGGCCATGGTGCGCGAGGCCGCGCGTGCGTGGGTCGAGGAGACCGACCGCAGGATCGCGCCCTCTGCCGCGAAACTGTTCTGCACCGAGATGGTGGGCAAGGTCGCCGATTTGGCGGTTCAAATCCACGGTGGCGCAGGGTATATGCGTGAGGTACCCGTCGAGCGAATCTACCGGGATGTGAGGTTGCTGCGTCTGTACGAAGGCACGAGCGAAATTCAACGGTTGATCGTCGGCGGCGGGTTGATTCGTGCCGAACAAAAACGCACTCGGTAGCAGCCCGCACCGTCACGAACCGTGACCTGGACGGTCTCGCAGCACAGCCGACACGTCATCAGTACGCCGACGCGGCCCGATATCCCCGTTCTTCGGCCACCGAGTTACCACCGTCGACGACGAAGACCTGGCCGGTGATGTACGACGCAGACTCGGAGGCGAGAAACGCCACGAGTGCGGCAACCTCCTCGGGCCGACCCGAACGGCCCAACGGGGTGGCCGCTCCCATCGCGTTCTCGTGCTCGGTTGCCGAACCCGTTGCGATCCAACCGGGTGCGACGATGTTCGCGGTGATACCGCGATGGGCATTGTCGATCGCGACCGAGCGGGTCAGCCCGACGAGGGCCGCCTTGGCCGCGTGGTAGGCGGCCTCTCCTCGGTAGGCCATCGCCGATCCCGATATCGAGCCGATGTTCACGATCCGCCCGAATCCCTGCTGCGCCATGGGTGCCAGAGCCGCACGGGTGACGAAGAAGTTCGTGTCGAGGTTCCGGGAGATTCCTGCGTGCCATTGCTCGTCGGATGTGAGCTCTGCCGGTGCCTGCTCCTCGCTGCTCGTGGTGGACGTCATGCCCGCGTTGTTGACGAGGACATCGATTCGGCCGAATTGCTCCACGACGGAGTGCACGAGGCGTTCGGCACTGGCCGAATCGGCGAGATCACCGACGAAACCCGCCACTTCTGCACCGGCGGATGCCAACTCGGCAACGCGATCATCGATGCGGCGAGATGTCGCCGCGATCAGCACCGAATGCGTGGGTACCAGGGCCCGGGCACAGGCGAATCCGATTCCTGTGGCACTGCCTGCTCCCGTCACGAGGGCAATGCGTGGGGTGCCGGGCGAGGTGCTCGTCACGCGCGGTCACCAGCCCGTGGTGAGGACGCGATCGAGGCAGTCGACGAAGTAGTCGACCGAGTCCTGCGAAATGCACAGCGGCGGCTTGATCTTCAGTACGTTCTGGAAGTCGCCGGTCGGCTGCATGACCACACCCAGCTCGAGCAGGCGGTTGCAGATGGCGGCCGTCTCCTCGGTCGCGGGCTCGATGGTGGCCCGATCCCGGACGAACTCGAGCCCGAGATAGAAGCCGGACCCGTGGACAGCACCGACGATCGGATGTCGTTCGGCGAGCTCGAGCAGGCGTGATCTGAGGTGCCCGCCGACTGTTCTTGCATTTTCCTGCAGTCCCTCGTGCTCGATGACGTCGAGGACGGCGAGGCCGATGGCCGAGGACACCGGTGAGCCGCCGGTCGACGAGAAGAAGTAGCCACCTGTGCGGTACCGGTCGGCGATATCCCGTCGCGTGATGACGACGCCGATCGGCTGCCCGCTGCCCACGGATTTCGCGACGGCCACGACATCGGGAACTGCCTTCTGCTGTTCGAAGCCCCAGAACCATTCACCCAGTCGGCCGTACCCGACCTGCACCTCGTCGGAGATCGCGATGCCGCCGTGCCTGCGCACTGCGGCGTACACCTGCTGGAGGTAGCCGTCGGGTAGCGCGACGCCGCCGGCATTGCCGAAGTAGGACTCGCAGATGAAGCCGGCCGGAAGTGTTCCTGCAGCCGCGAGGTCGTCGATGAACTGCACTGCCTCTGGGGCGTACCGGCCGGCATCCGATCCGCGGTGGACCCCGCGATAGCCATTCGCCGCAGCTACGGTGTGCACCCAATGGGGTCGTGTGGCAAGGGCATTGGGGTTGTCTGCAATCGAGGTCGAGACGGCGTCGCTGGCGAAGGTCCAGCCGTGATACGCCTCCCTCATCGCCACCATGTCCGTGCGTCCGGTCGCGGCCATCGCAATGCGGATGGCCAGATCGGTTGCCTCCGAACCGGAGTTGACGAAGAACACCGTATCGAGTTCCTCGGGCAGTGTTGCCGTGATCCGTTCCGCGAAGTCGGAGATCGCGCGGTAGTGGAAGCGTGAGTTGGTATTGAGCAGTCGCATCTGCCTGGCTGCGGCGTCGACCACTCTGGGATGGGCATGCCCGACCGAGCTGACATTGTTGACCATGTCGAGATAGACCCGACCGTCGGTGTCGGCCAGGAACTCGCGCCAACCACGCTCGATGCGTGGCGGGTGGGCGTAGTAGTGCTCCTGTACCTCGGCCAGCACTCGGTCGCGGCGTTCGAGGGTGTCGTCGTCGGTATCGTCTGCCGTCGGAGCAAGCCCGATCACCGGTGCCGGATCACCAGCCAGGATGTGCCAGCCTTCGGCGTACGGCCGGCCGAGCAACGGTGGAACAGCGCCGGAATCGGCACGGGTGAACTGGATCTCGACAGCAGAGCGGGCGGGGAGTACCGGGCGTTCGGAATCCCAGCCGATTGGGCCGGTGATGTGGACGACCCCCGCGTCCACCGAGATGGTGATGCCATCGTCGACATAGGCGATCTGCGCGCTCGCAGGGACGTCCAAGGCGGTGTCGTGGGCGAGCCACACGGTCAGGGCGGTGGGTACGGTGGCAGGTGATGCGGGGGTGCGGAAGGGTGCTCCGGTCAACCGCGCGGACCAGGCGGGTGCGACTGCTGCGGATGCTCCGCTGTTCAGTGCCGCCAGCGCAGCATCGTCGAGCGCGTCCGGGCGTAGCCACTGTCCTTCGTCGTTGAGTTCGGACACGGTTCCGGCGTCGAGGACCACGGCCTCGGCCACGCCTGCGAGCAGGGGAGCGTCGTTCCAGATCGGTCGTGGTCGGGGCGCGAAACCCAGTGCCCGACGGATGGTTTCGGTCATCACCGCCAACGGGACCGAGGCTGCCTGTTCGAGAATCTTGAATTCACGCTTGAGCGCAGCATCTGCGTACGAGTTCCCGGCGTCGAGTCGAACCTGCTGGCGGCCACTGAGTACCAGAACCACGCCGCGCAGGGCAACCAACGGCCAGAGCGCTTCCACCTCGTCTTCGCTGAGCGGACGAGCCGAGTGGAATGCCCGGATGGCAGGGAGGGCGTCGACCGGGGTGGCGCCGTCGTGGTGGAGCAGCGAGGACACCGTGACCGCGATTTCTCCGACGGCCCAGGACTCGGCGACATCACCGAAGTCGATGACGGCGTCCGGCAGGGCCCCGGGTGTCGCGGGGGCGATGACGTTGTCGTCGGTGATGTCGAAATGGCCGATCTGAACGGGCAGTGTCGACGAGACCGAGTGCAACTGTCGGCATGCCGATTCGGTGACGTCCGCGGCGAATCGGCTGACCTCGGCGTCAGGTTCATCGGGCAGAAGTGTCGCGATGACGCGCTCGGCGTGACGTAGGTTCCATTGCAGGACACGGCTCGACGCGGGGTGAGCGATATCGGCGAGAGCGAGGCTGACCTGCGCGGCGAGTTCGCCCATCCGCTCCACCGTGGCCGGGGACAGGTAGTTCGATCCCATCAGGGTCGACCCGGTCATGAATTGAATGATTCGGCCGTGGATAGGTCCCTGCGAGGTCTGCCACCATGCCGACATCGGGCCCCGGGGTCCCTCGACCACCTGCGGGGTACGCAGTCCCGGCCGGTGTTCGGCGACGGTCGAGGCGGCGAGGTCCTGTAGCTCGATCTCCGCTTCGCTGAAGACGGGATTGCTGAGCTTGAGAACACCTATCGGAGTGGAGTTCTCGTCGTGGACCACAAAGTTCTGGTCCTGTTGACTTCCCAGTTCGACGACGGTGGCCGGCAGGCCGAACGTCTCGAGAAGCAGTCGCTGCACCTCGTCGATCTCGAGGGTGGGCGTCGGGAGTTCGGGGCAATCGAAGAAGTCGAAAACGGTGTCGGACATGGGTGTTTCTCCGTTCGTCGTCGGACACACTGACGCTTCCGACCATGATGTGCGTGAGGTTGCTGTTCGGGTGGTGACAGAATTTCGGTGCGGACGGAACTTCGGTACGGACGGATTCCGGTATGTCAGGGGCTGCCGAGGCGGTGCCGAAATCCGGTCAGCAAGGCCGTGAGCCCCGCCTCGAAGGCGGCGTCGGCGGGGTGCGCACCGCTCTCGCTTGCCTCCACCGCGGCCGACAGTGCAGGGTGCAGCTGCGGATCGGGTGCGTTGATGTTGCCCCCGCTCGCCAAGTCGAGTGCGGATCCCAGGACGAAGCTGTCGAACGCGACGATGATCGGCAAGATCTCCGGCCACGGAAAGCCTGCGGAGTGGAGTCCGTCCGCGATGCGGTCGTACTCCGCCAGCGACTCCTTGTCGCGGATGAGCGCAGTTGCGAATAGTCGAATGGATCCGGCGTGACGTGCGAAAGCGGCACGATACGACCAGGCCAACTTGCGCAGGGCCTCGTCCCACGGGACCTGCCCGAATGCCGAGTTGTCGATCGCCCGAGCGATCCGCGCTCGCATGAGATCGACGACCTCGTCGCGACCGGCAACATGGTGATACAGCGAGGACGGGTGTACGCCCAGCTTCGCGGCGAGCTGGGTGACGGTGAAATCGCCTGTGGCGTCGGATATCCGGAGGGCCTCTTCGACGATGCGATCGACGTCGAGTAACGCTGTTCGTGGTCTTGCCACATTCCACCAATTTCTCTCTACGACTATCCAAGTTGGTCTCTGTGGTCTACATTACAGCAAAACCAAAACAGTTTTGGTTAATCGGACGGGAGCCCGCCATGACAACCCCCCATCAATCAGGGCAGCCGAGTGCCCTCGATCGCGCCAGTCTCCACTCGCGCGACATCGTGTTCTTCGTCGTCGCCGCGGCGGCACCACTCACCGTCATGGTGGCGGTGGCCCCGATCGCCCTGCTCGTCGGTGGGGTCGGCGCTCCTGCCGGCTACCTGGCCGCAGGCCTGATCAACATGGTCTTCGCCATCGGATTCACCAAGATGGCGAAGCATGTGCACAACAACGGTGCGTTCTACTCCTACATCCGCAAAGGCCTGGGCAAAGTGGCCGGTCTCGGCAGCGCCATGGTCGCCGTGGTGTGCTACAGCCTGCTTCAACTGAGCATCTACGGACTGTTCGGTGCCGTGACCGAAGCAACGGTGAAGGACTTCCTCGGTATCGACCTCCCCTGGTGGTTGTGGGGGTTGGTCGCAGCGGCGATCGTCGCTGTTCTCGGCTACCGGTCGGTTCGGATCGGAGCCAAGGTTCTCGGAGTGCTGCTCGTGCTGGAGGTGCTCGTCCTGGTGGTGTTGGCTGTCGGCGTCATCGCGAAAGGCGGGGCAACCGGTCTCACCCTCGAGCCGTTCTATCCGGAGAACGTCTTCACCGGATCGATGGGTGCAGTGCTGGCCGTGTCCTTCGCTGCGTTCATCGGGTTCGAGGCGACAGCGCTGTTCCGAAACGAGGCCGTGCGGCCGGACCGGACGGTTCCCCGCGCAACCTACACGGCGGTGATCTTCCTGGCGATCTTCTACTCCTTCATCGTCTGGGTGGCGGTCATGGCGTTCGGTACCGGCAAGGCGGTCGAGACGGCCGCGGAGGATCCGGCCGAGTACTTCTTCACCGCGATGGACATCTACGTCGGAAGTGCCGCAACCGATGCGATGCGGATACTCATCGTCTCGAGCGGTCTCGCTGCATTGTTGGCCCTGCACAACGCGATCACGCGCTACGGATACGCATTGGGCCGCGAACGAATCGTTCCGGAACGACTGAGCTCGGTGCACAGCAAGCATTTGTCTCCGCACGTCGCCAGTGTCACGCAGACGGTGATCGCCGTTGTGGCCGTGCTGTGCTTCGCGATCTCCGGCGTCGAGCCGATTCTGCAGATGACCGCGTGGACTGCCAGTACCGGAACCGTGGGAATTCTTGCGCTGCAATGGCTGACCTCGCTGTCGATCGCGGTCTTCTTCCTCAAGGGCAGAGACGCCGTGCGAGATCGAGGTGCTGCGGCGGCGGGCATCGCCGCGTTCGTCCTGTTCGGTCTCGCCCTCTACCTGGTGATCAGCAAGATCGAAATAGCCACCCTGACAGACAATCCCGTCGTCAACACCATCGCCATCGGTGGTCCCTTCCTGGTGTTCGTCTTCGGTGTCCTTCTCGCGCTGTGGATTCGCAACCGTCGCCCGGAGGTATACGAGGGATTGGGCAGCACCGATGTCGATTCCGAACTCGCCGCCGCCCCACAGCCCGTCGAGTAGACGCTCACGCAAGTCAGGGGGCCGATCCCACTTTCTCGGCCGATTACGCACAAGGAGTTTCACCATGGCTGACGCCACCCTCGCCCTGATCAACGGGCACGTACTCACTCAGGTGGACCACGCGCCCACCGCGGAGGCGGTAGCGGTCCGCGGGGACCGTGTCCTGGCCCTCGGCACGACCGCGGAGATCCTCGACATCAGCGGCAGCGACACGAGAATCGTCGATCTCGCAGGCGGCACCCTGACCCCGGGTTGGGTGGACGCGCACACCCACGTCGTTCAAGGTGCGCTGATGTCGCTCGGGGTGGACATGAACGGGTGTGAGACTCTCGACGACGTTCGCCGTGCGCTCGACGGGGCGACGCCGGTGGACGGTTGGATACGCGGATGGGGCCTCGATCACAACGTGTTCGAGGGCAAGGCACCGACGTTCGACGCGATCTCCGAGTCGATCACCGAGCCTGTCCTGATCCGGTTCTACGACGCCCATTCGTCACTGGCCAATCGGGCGGCGCTGGAGGCCGCCGGTGTGAGCGGCCGAGAAGTCTTCGAGCACGGCGTTGCCCGGGTGGTAGTCGACAGTGCCGGAAGACCCACCGGTCACCTCCTGGAGGAGGCGGCCATCCACCTGGTGGAAAGCGTGGCACCGGCACCGAACCCGGTCATGGCGAAGGCCTTGCTGCGCGAGGTGACCGAGAAGATGGCCTCGGTCGGGTTGACCGGAGTTCATGTGATGGACGACTTGCCGGGAACGGTCGAGATGATCCGGGCACTCGACGAGGACGAGTCGGGGTTGCGGTTCTGGGTGTACGGCTGGGTTCAGCCGGATCACCCCGCGGAGCGGGTGGACGAACTGGCAGCGTTGGTCGACGGTCCCGGCGGCGTGCGATGGCGATACGCAGGTGCGAAGCTGTTCATGGACGGAACCGTCGAGGGCGGCACGGCATGGTTGTGTCATCCGGATGTATACGGCGAAAGCACCCACCCGTCGTGGACCGATCCGGAACGCTACGCGAACGCCGTGCGTGAGCTCAGCTCTCGCGGAGTGACGACGGCAACCCATGCGATCGGCGATGCTGCTGTCCACCACTGTGTCCGGACGCTCGCCGCTCTGGGGGACGGGGTTCGGCACCGCCTCGAACACCTGGAGACGGTCTGCCCCGAGGACCTGATCTCGATTGCCGCTGCGGTCGACATCGCCACCTCCATGCAACCGACGCACTGCACCAGGTACACCCGCGCCGACGAGGCCGACGACTGGTCGCGGCGCATGGGTCGTGATCGTATCGACCGCGCTTGGCCGGTAGCCGAGCTTCGGGATCTCGGTGTCACGGTGGCCCTCGGATCCGACTGGCCCGTAGCGGATTTCGACCCACGAATCGTGATGGCCGATGCCCAGCTGCGCCGCCCGGCCGATCGTCGGTCCGATCCGCCTCGCCAACCGCGGCAGGCGATTTCGGCACGGCAGGCCCTCGACGGGTACACCACCCACCCCGCCGCGGCCGCCGGTCTCACCGACGGCACCGGAACCATAGTCGTCGGTGGGCCCGCGGATTTCACGGCGATAGACGGTGACCTGTCCGGACCTGCCGAGCGGCTGCCGGAGCTACCGATCATCGCCACTGTCGTCGCAGGCGAAGTGGTGTACGAACGGTGACGGTGGCTCCCGTCGATCTGCCGCAGCCGGAACTCGAGTTCGTCTTCGAGGTCAGAGTCAGCGTTGCCGACGAGTTGCGCATCGGTCGAAGTGCGGAGGAAGTGCTGCACTTCGTCGCGATCACAGGCGGTACGGTCGCGGGCCCGAGGCTGACGGGCGAGGTGCTTGCCCATGGTGGCGACTGGTTCGTCGAGCGCGGAGACACGGTTCAACTCGATGCCCGGTACGTGCTGCGCGCCGATGACGGATCATTGATCGACGTTCGGAATCGGGGCTACTATCGCGCCGATTCCAGTGTCGAATCTCGTTTGGATGCAGGTGAAGTGGTGGACGAGCGTGACTACTACTACCGCACGGCTCCGGTGTTCCAAACCGATTCGGAGCAGTTTCGATGGTTGGCCGACAATCAGTTCCTCGGGATGGCCCGCAACGAGGGCGGCCAGATCTGTATTCGGTTCTTCTGGTTGCGTTGATCGCAGGTTCCGGCTCAGCCGACGATGGCTTTCAAGGCCCGTCGTAGCGCCGAAACATCCTCGTTGCCGAGGGCAGCGAGGATGTCGGCGTTGCTCGACGCGAGCGCGCGCTGAGCGTCCACGCACGTCGCGCGCCCGGTCTCGGTGGCGTGGATTCGCTTGTGTCTGCGGTCCTCGGGGTCGACGCGCCGGGTGATCAGGCTGCGGGTTTCGAGTTCGTCGACCAGCGCGACGATCTGGCTGGGATCGAGACCCAGATTCTCGGCGATCTGTCGCTGTCCGAGTCCGCCCGAGTGCTCGCAGGCGAGTGCGAGTACCGAGTACGAGCGCACGCGCAGCTCGAACGGTACGAGGGCGGACTTGGCCGCGGCTGCCATTGCAGAGCCTGCGCGGCTGAGCAGAAACCCGATGTCGTCGGACAACGGTGCGATGTCGGTCATGGTGCTCCTCGGATAGACGGCAAAGCCTATCAAAACTAAATCATTGACAATCTCAATCATTGATGATTCTCTGGCACTACACCACGAGAAGGAGACGGCTATGAAGCTCGACAACAAGGTGGCAGTGGTCACCGGCAGTGGCCAGGGCCTCGGTCTGGCCTACGCACAGGACCTCGCTCGCCACGGCGCGGCCGTCGTGATCAACGATGTGAATCACACGATCGCCGATGCAGCCGTCTCCTCCATCGTCGAGGCCGGCGGCACAGCAGTGGCCGTCGTGGCACCGGTCGGCAGCACCGAGACCGCCCAGAAATTGGTTGCCGGCGCGCTCGAAGCATTCGGTCGCCTCGACATCATGGTCACCAACGCCGGGATTCTGCGCGACAAAGTGCTGTGGAAGATGACCGACGAGGACTTCGACACCGTCGTGAACGTCCATCTGCGTGGCACCTTCACCTGTGCCCGCGAGGCGGCTGTTCAGTTCCGCGCGCAGGGCGATGGCGGTCGGATCGTCTGTATCGGCTCGCCCGCGGGCCAGCGCGGAAACTTCGGCCAGACCAACTATTCCGGTGCCAAAGCAGGCATCGTCGGCATGGTGCGCACCTGGGCCATGGAACTCGAGCGCGCAGGCATCACCGTGAACGCGGTGTGCCCGGTCGCTGCGACCGCGATGACCGAGAGCGTCCCGTTCCTGCAGCCCTACATCGAAGCGATGCGCAACGGAGAACCGCTGCCGCCGTTCGCACGTCGCGAACTCGGATTCGGCACGCCGGCCGATGCCGCAGGAATCGTGTCGTTCCTCGCCAGCGATGCGGCCGCGGAGGTCACCGGGCAGGCGTTCGCCATCGGCGGCGACCGACTGGCGCTGTGGACCCATCCGGACATGATCGCCACCGGTTACCGCGACGGCGGCTGGTCGGCCGAGAGCATCGCTCAGGCCTGGGGTTCCACGTTTTCCGACAGCCTCGAGTCGGTCGGCGAGAACCTGCCGGTGGAGCCGGCACGATGAGCTCGAAGTACGAGTGCAACATCGACGTCGATGCCATCGTCGCACTCGATGTGCACACTCACGTCGAGATCGACGGCTGTGGGCATCGGTCGCTCGACGACGAATTGATGGCAGCGTCGGAGAAGTACTTCAAGTCCGGTGAAGAACGCACCCCCGGAATCGACGCGATCGCCGACTACTACCGGGCGAGAAACATGGCTGCGGTGGTGTTCACCGTCGACGCCGGTGCGGCGTCGGGGCATACGCCGAACTCGGTCGAGGAGATCGCCGAAGGAGCAGCACGCCACAACGACGTGCTGATTCCGTTCGGTTCGGTCGACCCGTGGCAGGGAAAGGTCGCGGTGCGGCGAGTGCACCGGCTCGTCGAGGAGTTCGGTGTCCGCGGGTTCAAATTCCACCCGAGCATGCAGGGCTTCGAACCCAACGACCGTCGCTTCTATCCCATCTACGAAGCCATCACCGAAGCCGGAGTGCCCGCACTGTTCCATACCGGCCAAACCGGTATCGGTGCAGGACTTCCTGGTGGGCACGGCATCAAGCTTCGGTACTCGGATCCGATGTTGCTCGACGACGTCGCTGCAGACTTCCCCGATCTGACGGTGATCATGGCCCACCCGGCCGTGCCGTGGGTCGACGCGCAGATCTCGATCGCGACACACAAGTCGAACGTGTACATGGATCTGTCGGGGTGGGCACCGAAGTACTTTCCGCCGCAGCTTGTTCGGGCCGCGAACTCGATGCTGAAGCGAAAAGTGCTGTTCGGCTCGGATTTTCCCGTACTGACGCCGGATCGGTGGATGAAGGATTTCGCCGAGCTCGACCTGAAGGACCAGGTACGCCCTCTCGTGATGAAGACCAATGCACTGGCCGCACTCGGCCTGACACCCAAGGAGACAGCATGACCACGCGGGTAGCAACACTTGCCGAGTTGAAGAGCCTCGAAGGCGCCGAACTCGGAACCAGCTCGTGGATCGAGGTTGCGCAGCCGCGGATCGATACCTTCGCCGATGCCACCGACGATCATCAGTGGATTCACGTGGACCCGGAGCGAGCCAAGGCGCACAGCCCGTTCGGAGGCCCGATCGCACACGGCTACCTCACCCTGTCACTGATCATTCCGATGTGGGAGGAGGTGCTCGTGGTCGACGACGTCACCACGAAAATCAACTACGGCCTGAACAAGGTGCGCTTCACCAATCCGGTGCCTGCAGGCGGGCGGGTTCGACTCTCCGCAACCTTGAAATCCTACGAGGAACTGCCGAACGGCGGAGCGCAGTTGACCGTCGACGCCAAGATCGAGCTCGAAGGCAGCGAGCGGCCTGCCGTCGTCGTCGAGGCTCTCTACCGCATGTTCGTCTGATCCACACACCGAGAGGAACCGATCGCGATGCGCAATCAAGGAGTCGGCTCGTGGATCTGGCGACGCAGCAGGCAGTGCCCGCTCGCGCCTGCCCTCGAGTTTCGGGGGCAGGTGTCGACCTATGCGCAACTCGACGACCGTACGACGCGTTTCGCGCACGTACTGCGCGGATTGGGTGTCGGTCCAGGTGACCGAGTGGGAATTCTCTCCACCAACCATCCCGCCTATCTCGAGGTGCTCTTCTCGTGTGGCATCCTCGGAGCAATCTTCGTACCCCTCAACGCCCGGCTGACGGCCTCGGAAGTTGCGTTCGCGGTGCAGGATTCGGGATTGGCGGTCCTGGTCCACTCGACGGCGCTCGTCGCTGTCGCCGTCGGTGCGACGGAGACGGGCAGTACTCGGCGCATCGCGCTGGGGGATGAGCTCGACGCGCTGATCGCCGCTGCGGATTCCTCGCGTATCGACGAACCTGTGGTGGGTGAGGACCTGTGCTTCGTCATGTACACCTCCGGTACGACCGGGAAGCCCAAGGGTGTCGTGATGACGCATGACAATGTGCTCTTTGCGGTCCTCAATGCAATACTCGATCTCGATCTGTGCAGCGACGAGGTCGCCCTGGTCTGCGCTCCGCTGTTCCACACCGCCGCACTGGACATGGTGGCCCTTCCGACACTGTTCAAGGGCGGAGCAGTGGTGATCGAGGAGGGCTTCGATGCTCGACGAGTTCTCGATGTCGTCGAATCGCGTTCGGTAACCTACACATTCGGTGTTCCGACGATGCTGGATGCGCTCGTGGCTCATTCGATGTTGGCAGAGACCGATCTGTCGTCGCTGAGGAGGGTCGTGGTGGCCGCTGCGCCGGTGCCGGCGCGAACGTTGCGTGCGTATTCCGGACGCGGAGTGAAAATGTGTCAGGGCTACGGGCTGACCGAAAGTGGACCGGGTGCAACGATTCTCGCATCTGTCGATGCCGAACGTAAGATGGGTACCGCGGGGGTGCCACACACGTTCACCGACGTGCGGATCGTCGATGCACTGTCGGAGCCGGTCTCGCCCGGCGAGCGGGGAGAGATTCAGATTCAGGGCCCCCACGTGATGAAGGAGTACTGGGGTCGCCCCGACGCGACCGCGGATGTCTTCGACGACGGATGGCTTCGCACCGGCGACATCGGAATCGCCGATGCAGAAGGGTTCGTCACCATCGTCGACCGCCTCAAGGACATGATCATCTCCGGTGGCGAGAACATCTACCCCGCCGAGGTCGAGGCGGCACTGCTCGAGCTGCCCGGTGTCGAGAGCTGTGCGGTGTTCGGTGTGCCCGACGACAAATGGGGCGAATCGGCGGTGGCCGCGATCACCGTCAGCGAGGGAACTCGGGTGGCACTGGACTCGCTGGCCGAGGCCCTCGGTGGCCGGCTCGCTGGATACAAAATTCCCAAGCGGTACGTTCTGGTCGATGAGATCCCCCGCAATCCGACGGGCAAGATCCGAAAGAACGTTCTGCGAGAGCAGTATTCGGCATCGATGCCGAACCGGCCCGGCTGACCCGGACTCCCCGCAGGCCGAACCGTCGACATCGGCGACGGTTCGGCCAGGTGCGGGGCTAGGCTCGGATTCTCGACACGATATCTGCTGCGGTGCGATGACCCATTCGCACTGCGCCGTCGACGTGTTGGTAGCCCTCCGCGGCAATGTCCGAGCACGAGAAGTGAATCGGACCGACGGGAGTGCGACTGTCCTTGCCGTACCGATGCAGTCCGCCGAGATCGAAGCTGGCCGCGTACGCCCCGCGGGTCCATTCCTCCGAACCCCAGTCGGACTCGTAGTACACCACCGGTTCGGTTGCCTTCGGTCCCAGGTAGCGGCCGATGGATTCGAGGATCCTCGCGCGGCGCGTCGACTCGTCCAACTCGAACATCGCATCGGCCTTGGCATCGGAGACGAATCCGACGAGAGTGCCACGGCTGTCCTGATGATTGGTGTTGTCGTAGACCTCTTGCACAATTTCGGAGGCACCGAAGCCCGTGCCCGAGAGCCCGTCCGCGCGCCAGAACGCGGTGTCGTAGACGGCGTGGACCTTGATGACCAGACCCAGCGACTGATGCTGGTGCATCTGATGCTGGCGTCGCGGCAATGGCGGGTCGTAGGAGATACGCGAATACAGATTCGGCGGAACGGCGAGGACGACGCGCGTGGCGATGACCTCGAGGTCGCCGTCGGCCAGTACCACCGCTCGATCGGGGTTCCACCGGATCGTCCGTACCGGGGCGCCGAGAAACACGTCGTCGCCGAGGGCAGCCGCCATACGGATCGACACCTGCTGCATGCCGCCGACCACGCGCTTGTCCAGAATGAAGTTCTCGTCCACCAGGTGCGAGAACGAACCTGCCGAGGCCGCCATCAACACCGCCTGCAGAGCGGAGAACGCGTGCGCAGGTTTGGTCAACATGCCACCGGCGATGAACATGCCGATGTTCGCACGTGCCTCCGGGTCGTCGGACTGGCCGATCAGCCACTGCTCGAACGAGATGGTGTCCAGTTCGCGGGCGAGAGGGTGCGCCCACGGCTCCTCGGGGCCGACCTGATCGGCCAAGTCGTCGAGCAGGGCGATGAGGCGATCCATTTCCTTGTTCGTCGTCTCGTCGACGGGGAACGAATCACCCGAGTAGCGGGTGCGCTCGCCTGCGGCAGAGATGTAGACCGACTCGCCCTCGCGGTATCGGTCGAAGGTGTCGAGTCCGAGCTCGTCGATCAAGGCGATGAGAGACTCCTGGTCGGGCGAGACCCATTGACCGCCGATCTCGAGGGACGCGCCGTCGATGGTTTCGGTCCAGGTGCGTCCGCCGACCCGGTCGCGTGCCTCGATCACCGCCACCGACAGCCCCGCCTTGCGTAGTTCGGTGGCTGCGGCAAGGCCGGATGGACCGGCCCCGACAATGGCGACGTCACGTTTCAGGGTGGGCACTGTCGAGCTCCTCGGGTTGCGGTACTTCGGTTTCGGCCGATCTCAACTCGCATTCTTTCGCGGACCGTCTCCGAGCACATGCGCCGAAGTGGCTACTCCTCGGCGGCCGCACGCTCCATTTCGGACAGTCCGAGCCGGCACTGCGATGCTTCCGCCTGCGAGCCGAAAACGCCGCTGTCAGGTGCCGCAGAAAGTCTGAAATCCGGCACTGAAGCTCGCTGGGGCCGGCGCGGCGTAATCGGACCGTTCGGCGCGGTAGCCGAACGGTGTGGTGACGACGTCGAGCAGTTGCTCGAAAGGCTCGAGATCGCCCTCGGTGGCAGACCTGAGGGCAGCGTCGAGCAGATGATTGCGGGGAATGTACGCCGGATTGACCCGATCCATACCGTCGGCGATCGACGCGAGGTCCTGATTCGTGTCGGATACCGCAGTGCGCCAACGGTTCAACCAGGTCGACGACGCGTCCGGCGGAATCAGCGCCGCCAGCGGTGCCGAGTGTCCGCGTAGTTCGTCGGCGAGGGCACGAAAGGCAAGGGTCCAGTCGGCTCGGTGGTCGGTGAGCAGCCGATGCATGTCGTCGATGAGAGCGGCGTTGTCGGCGGTGTCGTCCAGGCCCAGCTTGGCGGCCATCGCGGCAGAGTAGTGCAGCCGATAGCGCTGCCCGAACGTGTCGAGGACGGCAGTGAGTGCCGTGATCGCAGTGTCCGGTGTCGAACTCACCAGCGGCAACAGGGTTTCGCCGAACCGGGCGAGATTCCATCCGAGGACCGCGGGTTGATTGCCGTAGGCATAACGTCCGCCGTGGTCGATGGAGCTGAACACCGTCGCCGGTTCGTAGGCGTCGAGAAAAGCACACGGTCCGTAGTCGATGGTCTCGCCGGAGATCGTCGTGTTGTCGGTGTTCATGACTCCATGCACGAATCCGACCGACATCCACTGTGCTACAAGCGATGCCTGCGCTTCCACGACGGCCTCGAAGAAAGCGAGGTAGCGATCCTCGGTGGGCAGCTCGACGAGCTCCGGGTAATGCCGGGCGATCGCGTGATCGGCGAGGGGCTGCGTGAGTCCCTCACGCCGGGCTGCGAACTCGAAGGTGCCCACACGCAGATGGCTGGCGGCCACTCTGGCGAGCACCGCGCCTGGCTGCGGAACACCATCTCGCCGTACGTGTTCGCCGGTGGTCACCACGGCGAGCGAGCGCGTGGTCGGGATGTGCAGAGCGTGCATCGCCTCGCTGATCAAGTATTCGCGCAGCATGGCTGCCACCACCGCACGTCCGTCGCCGCCGCGCGAGAACGGCGTGGCACCGGAGCCTTTGAGATGCAGATCCACGCGACGGCCTCGATCGTCGTGCAGTTCGCCGAGAAGCAACGCTCGACCGTCGCCCAGTAGCGGTACGAAATTGCCGAACTGGTGTCCCGCGTAGGCCATCGCCACGCCGACGTCATCGGCCGGTGGAGTCGACCCGGACAGCACCGCGGCACAGTCGTCGCTACGCAAGGAAACCGGGTCGAGTGCAAGCGAATGCGCCAGATCCTCGTTGAGGACCAGCACACGAGGGTCCGGCGAGCGCGTACCCTGCCACGGCACTGTCACGCCGGGAACCTCGTTCGCCAGCGTTGCTTCGAACCCGAACGCGGGCCCGCTCGTGCTGGGGGCTGCCGGTCCGGTCGACGATTCACTCATGGGTGAAGGGTAGCCACGAAACGCGGTCCCCAATCCCGGTGCAGGTCGGCGACCGAAGTCCCGCGAGGTCGATCAGAGGTGGACCGCTGCCGGTAGGCCGGTGTCCGGGTTCCTCGTGAACGTCGCGTCTGCGGCAGCGGCATCGAAGCGGATGTGCACGCGTCCGTCGTCGCCGTCGACGGACACTCGCGCCCGCACTCGATACACCTCGGCGATGAGTTCCTCGGTCAGCACCTGCGCGGGTGGACCTCCCGCGACGACCTTTCCGTCCTGAAGCACCAACACCTCGTCGCAGAACATCGCGGCCAGGTTCAGGTCGTGCAGCGCGACGATGCAGGTGATCGGTAGCCGAGCGACGAGGGCCAGCAATTCCAGCTGGTGATGGATGTCGAGGTGGTTGGTCGGCTCGTCGAGCAACATCTCGCGGGGCTGCTGCGCGAGCGCGCGGGCAATATGCGCCCGCTGCTGCTCACCGCCGGAGAGCGTTCGCCACAATCGATCCGCTTTGTCGGTGAGTCCGGTCTGTGCGAGCGCATCGTCCACTGCGTCGTCGTCCAGTTCGTTTCCGCCGAAGGCCCCGCGGTGCGGGATCCGTCCGAGTCGGACCACGTCGCCGACCGTCACGTCGACGTCGGTGTGCGCGTGCTGTCCGACGACCGCGACGGCGCGCGCGATGTGTTTGCGTTTGAGCGAACCGAGATCGGTGCCGTCCAGTTCTACGACGCCGGAGGTGGGCGACGCCGCCCCGGCCAGCAGGTGCAGCAGTGAGGACTTACCGGAACCGTTGGGCCCCAACAGCCCCACCGTTCGGCCGGGCGCGGCGTGCAGCGTCACACCGTCGACCACCAGAGCGCCGCCTCGCTTCCAGGACACGTTCGACGCATGCAGAGTCATCGAATTCCTCTCTTGCGAGCCATGATTGCGATGAACGCGGGAACCCCGACCAACGCGGTCCCCACGCCGACCGGCAAAGGAGTAGGGGCGAACGCGACTCGCGAGACGGCGTCCACCCACACCATGAAGATCGCGCCGATGACGGCAGTGGTCGGCACGAGGCGGCTGTGGTTGGGCCCCACCAGCAGCCGCGCTGCGTGCGGAAGAATGAGGCCGACGAAACCGATGGCACCGGCCACGCTGACCAATGTCGCGGTGATCAGCGCGGTGCCGACGAGCAGTGCCAACCGCACCTTCTGGACGTCGAAGCCGAGCGATGATGCCACCGAGTTGCCGAACGCGAATGCGTCGAGCACGTACGCGTAGTAGCAACACACCACTGCGCCGACGCCTGCCACGGTCACACACAGCACGACGTCGTTCCACCTCACGCCCTCGAACGATCCGAGCAGCCAGAACATCACGCCGCGGGTCTCGTCGGAGTCCGCGAACGCGAAGATCACGAACGAGGTGAGCGCAGAGAACAACTGGGTGGTCGCGACACCGGCGAGGATGACGCGGTCGTGTCCGCTCCCGGACATGCGGGCGAGGAAGAGCACCAGGGCGAACGCGACGAGCGCGCCGATGAACGCACCGCCGGACAGTCCGAGAGCGGCACCGCCGACTCCGAGCACGCCGACCACGACGGCTCCCGTCGATGCACCCGAGGACACCCCGAGCACGAACGGATCCGCCAACGGATTGCGCAGCAGCGACTGCATCACCACTCCGCAGATGCCGAGTCCGACGCCACTCGCGGCGGCGACGAGTGCTCGGGGTAGCCGTTCCTCCCAGACGATCGCGTTCTTCGACACCTTCACCGGCACATCGGTGATGCCGAGATGATTGAGCACCACATCGCGCACGTTGACCAGCGAGATATTCGCCGGCCCGAGGGTGATGGCGACGAGAATCGACACCACGCACAGCACGAGACCGCCCAGCAGGGCCAACGCCCACCGCCACCGATGACGGGAGGCCTGCGATCGCTGGGTGGAGCGCCTGGGGGCGATGGTCGCGGTCAGGACGACAGTCCCAGGTCGCGCAGTCCGGCCGACACCTTCTCGGCACCGTCGACGGTCCGGATCGACGGGTTCATCTCCGCACCGTGCAGCGAGATGTAGCGCTTGTCGCGGACGGCGGCCATCGTGCTGGTGACGGGATCGGACTCGAGGAATGCGATCTTGTCGGCGAGGAGGTCGCCGGGAAAACGGTTGCGCGCCAGGTCGCCCAGGACGAGGACGGTCGGATCCCGATCGACCATGGTCTCCCATCCGACGGCGGGCCAGTCGTCGTCGGTATCGGCGAAGACGTTCGTCGTACCGGCCGTGCGGGCGAGCAGATCGGCCGATCCTCGCCCGCCTGCGATGTAGGGACTCTTGGTGTCTGCGAACCAGAATGCCATGGAGACATCCGATTTCGCCGTTGTCGCGGTGGCGTCGGCCATGCGGGTCTTCAGCTCGTCGACGAACTCGGCACCGCGCTCGTTGACGTCGAAGATCGCCGCGAGTTCGGTGATCTCCTGGTACAGCGAGTCCATGGTGAGCGGCGTCGTTCGGGTGTTGCCCCCGTTGATGCTGCGACCGGCATCGCAGTCGGTGGGCGAGAGGTAGGTGGCGGCACCGGTTTCGGTGAAGCGTGACCGCTGAGCGACGCCGCCCTGCTCGAAGTGACGTCCGAACGATGCGGTGACGAGGTCGGGTTCGGTGTCGACCACGACCTCGTAGGTCGGCGCGTTGTCGGCCAGCCGGGGAACCGAGGCGTTCGCGTCGGCGAGGTTCTCACGGACCGGATCGGTCCAGGACGCCGTGCCCACCATGCGGTCCTGCACGCCGAGGGAGAGCAGAATTTCGGTGGAGTTCTGATCGAGCGAGACCACTCGTTGCGGGGCGGAGTCGAAGGTGACCGACTCGCCGCAGTTCTCGATCGTCAGCGGATACGACGTCCCGCCATCGGTGGCCACGGCCGTCGCATCGGGTACCTCCTCGGACGCTCCGCATGCGACGAGCGATCCGGCCATGGCAACCGCGGCGGCGAGGGTTCCCGCACGGCGACGAGCGTTGAGCACTTCAGGTGTCCTTCGGTCGAAGACAGCAACGAGCCGCCGGGGAGTGCCCGACGGCGGTACGCACCGAGGTGCGTGTGAGCCCAGGCTAACCTTTGGTTGGCGGTGATGGAAATCGTCGCTTCCGAAGAATCCGGCACAGAACCGGTCCGCGGTGCCGTAGAGCGCGGCACAATAGCGCTGTGACCGACTTCAACCAGATGATCATCGAGGAGTTCCGCGAGAACGGCGGGCATGTATCGACCGCTGGGTTCGGCGACGCCCTCGTCGTCGTGCACTCGATCGGTGCCAAGAGTGGGGAGGTCCGGCTGAATCCGTTGATGGCGATTCCCGAGGAAGGCAGCTGGTTGATCGTCGGCTCGGCAGCCGGTTCACCCAGGGACCCTGCCTGGGTTCACAATCTGCGCGCACACCCGTCCGTCGACATCGAGGTGCCGGTGGACGGCGCAGTGCAGACCGTCGCGGTGAACGCCTCGGAAGTCCCCGATGCCGAGTGGGACGGAAGTTGGCAGAAGTTCCTCGACGCGTCCTCCGGATTCGCGAAGTACGTCGAGACCGCCGAGGGCCGTCGATTCCCGATCTTCCGCCTCACTCCCGCCTGAACCGGGCCTAACGCACCGCAGTGAGTCCGGCGACCTGTGCGGCGATGCGCTCGCCCACCGCGTGCGTTTGCGCAGCGAGTGCCTCTCGGCTTCTGGTGTCGGTCTCGTGCAGGAACGTCGTCGAACCTACTGTCGCACCGCAGTATTCGACGATTCCCCGTTCGATCTGTGTTCGGAAGGCGGCCTCGATGCCGTGACGGGCGAAGCTGTCGGCGTCGTCGCCGGCCAGGGACACCAGGTGGACGGTGAGACGATCGAGTTTGGTGGTGAAGCCGCCGTCGGCGCTCATCTCGTAGGCCCATCCGTTGACGAAGACGCGGTCGATCCACCCCTTGAGTAGTGCCGGCATGGACCACCAGTACATCGGGAAGACCAGGATCAGGTGCTCGGCCCGGTCGATTCGTTCCTGTTCGGCGAGCACGTCGGCGGGCGTGGGGTGGGTGCCTCGGAAGAGGCCGAGGTCGGTGCCGGTGAATCGCGGATCGAAGTTCTCCGCCGCGAGATCGGCCGTCTCGACGGAGCCTCCTGCGGTGCGGATCGCGTCCGTGACGGAGCGAGCGACATGGTGGGTCAGTGAGTCGGGGTCGGAATGGGAGACTACGACGAGTGCGGTCATGGTTGATTCCTTCGATGGGGCGAAACGGCTATGTACCAAGAGTAGGTTACTATTCGTATATAGCGCAAGGAGGTTCCGGATGGCCCGGACGCGACTGTCTCGCTCCGACCGATACGAACAGTTGGTCGAGGTCTCCTGGGCCCTCGTCCGAGCCGAGGGTGCCGACGCACTGACCCTCGGCCGGCTCGCCGAGCATGCAGGCGTCGCAAAACCCGTGGTGTACAGCCACTTCGCCTCGCGGGCAGAACTTCTGGCCGCACTCTTCACAGAATTCGACGACCGGCAGACGGCCATGCTCGAGGAATCGCTGCACGCCGCGCCCACGTCGTTGAACGGACGCGCACGCGCGATCGCCAACTCGTACGTGGGCTGCACCTTGGCACAGGGGCGCGAACTGACGGGTGTGCTGGCGGCATTGGAGGGCTCACCCGAACTCGAACGGGTCAAGCGAACGGCCGAACGGGCGTACTCGGATCGGTGCCGGTCGATTCTCGAGCCGTTCAGCGGCTCCGGAGGGATCTCCGCGTCGTCGATCACCGCGATCTTCGGTGCAGCCGAAGCGCTGTCGCAGGCGGCGGTTTCGGGTGGCATCGCACCGGAGGAAGCGACAGATGAACTGACCGAGTTGATCATCGCCGTCGTGGGCAAACTCTGACGCAGAAGCTCACTCCGCTATGAACATCGGCCTACCGACAACCGGATCGGCCACTACTCGGGCTCGGATCTCGAATACGTCGTGGAGCAGCGTCGGCGTCACGACGTCGCGGGGATGGCCGTCGGCGACGATGGCACCAGCGCACATGGCCACGATTCGATCGCAGTACCGCGCAGCTTGATTGAGATCGTGCAGCACCATCACCACCGTCTTGCCCCGATTCCGGACCAGGTCGACGACCAGTTCCAGCACGTCGATCTGATGACGAACGTCGAGATACGTGGTGGGTTCGTCCAGTAGAAGGATTTCGGTTTCCTGCGCCAAAGCCATTGCTATCCACGTGCGTTGACGCTCTCCGCCGGAGAGCGAATCGACAGTCCGGTCGGCGAGGTGTTCGATTCCGGCTGCAGGCGGGGCTGTTGCCGGTTACCCCTGTTTGCCGCCCTCGTCGAGTCCGCCGAGCGCGAAAGCCAGTAGCGGAACGGACAATCGGTCCAGGCGGAGCACGTTCGAGATCTCCGCGTCGTAGAAGCCGGAGATTGCACAGCACGCCAATCTCAGTGCCGTCGCGACCAGATAGAGGTTCTGCGCGACGACGCCGGCGTCGATGTGAAGGGTGCGGTAGTGGCGTGCCGAGTATTTGATCAGGGTTCGGTCGAGGCGTCCGACGAGAACGACGACGAACGGCGACCGCCGCGCGAATTGTGGCTGCACAAGGCATGATTCGAGCGCGTCGATGCACGGTCCGGTGCCGGTTCTGCTCAGCACATGTCGATGTGGATCGAAGAGATAGGTTCCCGAGCCGATCTCACCTGTACGGCGGAGGGCAACCAGATGCAGGTCGATCGATTCGAGGCCACCAGCAGTCGGGTTCATGCGGAAGGTGTGCGGCGTGCCGTCCGGCCGCTCCACTCGCCGGCCGGGCCCCGTGGCCGACCGAAGAAGAGTCGAGAGCTGGCGCGGGTCCATGTCCGCGAATCGATAGTGCGAACGACGGTCACGCAGTGCTGTGTCGAGCGGCATCGGTGGCAGTGGCAGTGGCGGGAGCAGCGCACACGTCCCGTCTGCTGCAGGCACCGTCGGAAGAACACCGCGGGTGCCGCGATCGACGAGGCATCGGTGCACTTCATGGACGCGCGCGACCGCGGAATCGAGCGAGTCTTCGGCCATGGAGCCCGACTCTAACGAACACGGTAATCAGTGTCGACAAGGACTGCTGGGTATCTGAATCCCGTGTGGTTTCTACGAGTCGCAGTGCACGGCGGGAAACCGGGTTCGCAGTGCGGTCAGTTGGCGATGCAGCTCGTAGAGGGCCTGCTTGTGCGCCTGCGTTTCGCCGCCGTGCCACTCATGGCTACGAGCGTCGCCGACGCGCAATGCCGTGCGCGCGAGCTGCTCGGACGCCTCCACGCGACTCGATGCAGCCGCGATCTCGACGTTCAGCATGTCGGCGAACACCCGCGCCTGAGCCACGTCCGAATCCTCTGCCATATGTATCCACTTCCGATCTCGCGGCTCGACCGTTGACGATTCGAGTACCGAGGATCAGGATAACCATCCGAAAAAAGACCGCCGGTCCGGCTCCGGAGCCCGAAGATATGTTTCGGATGCCTGGTCTACTACGCGGCGTAGTCGGTAGTAGGATCCCGTTCATGTCTGCCACCACGGATGGATTCGCGCCCCTGCGCGGTGCCTCCGTGGGTGCTCTGTCTGCCCTGGTCACGGCAACAGCACACACCTTCGGCGGCGGGATGTTCCCCTCCGACGCGGCGATCGTGATGCTGGTGCTCGTGTGCGCGGCGGTCGGATATGCGACATCGGCGACACCGAACACGGCGGCACCCCGAGCGCAGCTCCTGGTTGTGCTGGCCTCAGCTCAGGCGATCGGACACCTGCTGCTCACCGCCGTCGACGGTCACCATCACGGTCCGATGCTCGGTCAGCAGATGCTGGCCGCCCACGCCGTTGCAGTGGTGGTCGGGGCGCTGGCCATCCGCGGAGCGGAGCACGGAATCCGGCGTGCCATCACCTCACTTCGGAGGGCCCTTCCGCTGTTGGCAACCCTCGTCGTCGACGAGAATCGCATCAGCCCACCGTTCCCGGTCTACCGAGTTCCGCGCTCCTACCGACTGCTCGACCTCTCCGGCTGTGGAAATCGAGGACCACCGGCTCGAACTGCCTGAGCACAGCCCGATCTCACACCCGCCCGTGCCGTTCGGCCGTCGGGTAATGGGCTGTTGCCGCATTCGACACCGCACATCGCACTCTCGGTGACGCGCGCCGCCTCCGTGCGGCCCGATCCGTCCTGCGATGCCACCTCGCGCACATCCGCGCGCCCGCATTCCTCACGAAACGAGTCCTCGTGTCCACACCGGAATTGGAACGCATCGCCGATCCTTCCCCGCCCACCCGTCCGACCATTCCCCGCAGTTGGCGTCCGCTGATCCTGCGGCTGCACTTCTACGCGGGCATCCTCATCGCACCGTTCATCCTGATCGCCACCATCAGCGGCGGCCTGTACGCCGTCGCACCGACCATCGAACAACTGATGTATCGGGACTACCTGCACGTCGACGCCGCAGGCGCGGCCGCGCCGGTGTCGGATCAGATACGAGCCGCCCAGGCCGAAAGACCCGACCTCACCGTCGCCGCAGTGCGCCCCGCCGCCGATCCCGGCGACACGACGCGGGTGATGTTCACCGACCCCACCCTCGGCGAATCCAAGCGGCTGGCCGTCTTCGTCGACCCCGCCACCGCGACGACCATCGGCGAACTACCGGTGTACGGCTCGTCCGGCGCATTGCCGGTGCGCAGCTGGATCTCCGAACTCCATCGACACCTGCACCTGGGCGAGCCCGGTCGCCTCTACAGCGAACTCGCCGCCTCGTGGCTGTGGGTGATCGCGCTCGGCGGCGTGTTCCTGTGGTTCGAGCGATATCGACGCAACCCTGACAGGGCACGTCTGTTCACCTTCGATCGACGATCGAAGGGACGCAACCGCTCGTTGAACTGGCACGGTGTAGCCGGAATCTGGATAGCGGTGGGTCTGATCTTCCTGTCGGCCACCGGGCTCACGTGGTCCACCTACGCGGGAAAGAACGTCAGCGACCTACGGGCGGCGATGAGTTGGACCACCCCGACCGTCACGAAGACGATCGGTTCCTCCGGCGCAGCGACGGCGGGCGATCACTCCGGTCACGATGGTCATTCGATGGATATGTCGACCGACGCGTCGACGGCCGACTTCAATGTCGGACGGATCGATTCGGTGCTCGACATCGCTGCAGCCGACGGCATCGACGGGGCGGTGGAGGCATCGATTCCCGCTGCGGAGGACGCGGCCTTCGTCGTCGCCCAAACCCGTCAGCCCTGGGTGATGTCGAACGATTCCATCTCGATCGACGGCAGCACCGGCGCGGTGGTCGACATTTCGCGCTTCTCCGACTGGCCGCTGGCAGCCAAGTTGTCGGCCTGGGGCATTCAACTGCACATGGGGACACTGTTCGGCGTGGCCAATCAGCTTGCGCTCCTTGCACTCGCCGTCGCGTTGGCATCGGTCATCGTTCGCGGGTACATGATGTGGTGGAAACGCCGTCCCACCAGAGCGAGCGGTCTGAGCGCGGGTCGGCCGCCCCTCCGCGGCGGTATTCGCCGCATCTCGCCGGTCTCGGCCGTCGCACTGGCCGTCGTTGCGGGTGCCGTCGGGTGGTTCGTCCCGCTGCTCGGCCTGAGCCTGGTGGCCTTCCTCGCGGTCGATGTGGTCCTCGGCTCGATCAGTCGAGCGCGGACCCGAGCGGCCGTAGTACATGATTCCCAACACGAAAGCGAACTTGTATGAACCTCTCCCGACGTACTTCGATGCTGGTGGCTGCCCTGTCGGTCACCGGTCTGATACTCACCGGATGCTCGAACAGCGATGGCTCCACCGAGACTGCCGCGAAGGAGTCCGATTCCGTTGTCGTGCGCGAGCAATGGGTCAAGGCCGCCGATTCCGGCATGACAGCTGCCTTCGCCGAACTACAGAACACCGGAGACACCGATGTGCACGTGGTCGGAGCGTCGTCTCCTGCCTCGAGCCGAATGGAATTGCACGAGATGGCAACTGGGGCCGATGGTGCGATGGTGATGCGGCCCAAGGAAGGCGGCTTCGTCATTCCGGCAGGCGGCACACATGTGCTCGCCGCGGGCGGTGATCACCTGATGTTGATGGACGTCACCTCGCCGCTGACCCCCGGAGCCGATGCCGAATTCACGCTCGAGTTCGAGGATGCGTCGACCACGACGTTCACCGCACAGGTTCGCGACTTCTCCGGTGCCCAGGAGAACTATCAGCCCGGCGGGATGAGCATGGACGGATCGGCGACATCGGCACCGGCGAACGGTGGGTGAGCAGGAAAACCGGTTTCCACGCTCGATGAGCCGGCGACGCCTCCTCGGTGGAGGCGTCGCCGCGCTCGGCGTCGCGGGCGTCGGAGCGGCGACCGGCTGCGGGATCAACGACCGTCGCGCCGAGGCGGCTGCCACCGGAAGTGACACGGTGCCGTGGCGCGGGCTGCATCAGGCCGGAATCGATACCGTTCCACCGCAGGCGCACTCGGCGTTCGTCGGGCTGAATCTGCGCAGTCGCGTCGGGCGTGCGGAGCTGATCGGGATCTTGAAGGTCTGGACCGAGGACATCGGACGGTTGACTGCCGGTGCACCGGCGCTGGCCGATACCGAAGCAGAGTTGGCCCTTCGGCCCGCGCGTCTGACGATCACCGTCGGACTCGGTCCCGGTGTGTTCGATGCGATCGGATTACCGGATCGACGACCGTCCTGGCTGGCCCCGCTCCCGGCGTTCGAAATCGACCGTCTCGAGCCAGAATTCACGGGTGGCGATCTGATACTGCAGGTGTGTTCCGATGATCCGGTCACCGTCGCGCACGCGGTGCGGGTGCTCACCAAGAACGTTCGCTCGTTGGTGACCATCGCCTGGACGCAGCGTGGATTCCGTCGAGCGCGTGGTACGGAGCAATCGGGCACCACGATGCGCAACCTGATGGGACAGGTGGACGGCACGGTCAATCCGGCGGCTGGGAGCACCGACTTCGACACCCTGGTCTGGGACGACGGCAGCGATCAGCCGTGGATGCAACACGGAACGTCGATGGTGTTACGGCGCATAAGAATCGAGATGGACACCTGGGACGAGCTGGATCGACCCGGGCGGGAATTGTCGGTAGGGCGAACTCTCGATACCGGTGCCCCACTGACCGGAGCCAGTGAATTCGACGAGGCCGATTTCGACGCGACCGACCGATTTGGCATTCCCGTCATTCCGCCGTCCTCGCATATTGCGCGCGCTCGGCACACCCGAGAGGACGAGCGCATCTTCCGGCGCGCGTACAACTACGACGATCCGCCTGATCCCGGTTCGGTGTCGAACTCCGGGCTGTTGTTCGCGAGCTATCAGCGCGATGTACTGACCCAGTTTCTGCCGATTCAGCAGCGTCTCGACGAATTCGATGCGCTCAACGAGTGGACCACACCGATAGGATCTGCGGTGTTCGCGATACTGCCGGGAGTGGTCGAGGACGGCTATCTGGGCCAGAGCTTGCTCGAGTAGACGCACCGGGGTGTTCACGATCGTCTCCGGCCGGCGGGATCGAAGCAGCCGGAGTTCGATCGTGAACAACCAGGTGCGCTCAGGCCGGTACCAGGGTCCTGTTCACAGTGGACAGCGCCAGACCCATGCTGGTGGTCATGCCTATCCCGGTGGTGACGGTGACGATGTGCACACGATCGACCGGTTCTTCGAGCAGGAACTCCGAACCCGGTGCCGAACAGTACGTCCCCTGCCACCGCTCGGTGACCTCGATGCGGTCGACTCCGAACAGCGCCCGAGCTTCGGTGAGCAGTACCTCGAAGCCGTCCTCGCTCTGGAAGGGGGAGGCGGTGATCTCGCGAACGTGTGTGTCGCCGAGCAGGATCGACCCGTCTGGTTGGGGGGTGTACATCTGGTGCAGATCGAGCTCGACGTAGTCGGGATACTCGGCTTGCAGGCGAGCGGCGACGTCTGCGACGGAAGGCAGATTCTCGAAACCCGAGTACCGGAGCAGCGACCAACCGGTGAACAGCGGCGTGGGTAGCGGCGCACGCAGCGGGAGTGCGGCGCGCATCATGTGCAGCCGACACCGCACCAGCCCGCCGCGTTCGGCGTACTCGGGGAACAGGCGATCGATGTCGTGGTTGACGGTGACGAACGTGGTGCCGGCATGCAGGTCGCCGCGTGAGGTGCGGACGACGCCCGGTGCGAACGACATTGCAGCGGTGCGCCAGTGGAAATCCACTCCGGCGGTCTCGAGCCAGCGTGCGATTGCGGGCGCAGCAGCACGCGGGTCCACCTGCACGTCCTGCGGAAGATACATGCCGCCGACCACATCGGTGTCGGCAAGAGGGAGTCGGCTCAGCACCTCGGTGCGGTCCAGTAGTTGTACCTGCTCCTCGCCGCGCAGCTCGGCGAACTGCTCGAGCACCGCGAACTCGTCCTCGTGCCGGGCTACGCAGTGTGTGCCTGATGCGGCAGCCCAGAAGCCCGCTGTACGGGCGAGGTCGAGCCAGTGACTGCGGCCGGCTCGCGCGTAGTCCAGTGCGGTGCCGGATTGCGCTGTGATGCAGGCATGTCCGAAGTTCTGCACCGAGGCGCCTGCGACGCGATCGGCATGATCGACCACCGCTACGGTGAGCCCGCGCCGATGAGCGTGATAGGCGTGTGCGAGACCGACGATGCCGGCCCCGATCACGACGACGTCGTATGTCGATGTCATGAGTGGCGTCTTCCTCGAGAGGTCATGTCAGGCGTCCATGACAGCGGTGAAGGTCATCCGGTCTCCGCGATAGAGCGATCGCCGGTGTTCGATGGGAACCCCGTCCGTGTCGTAGGAGACACGGCCCAGCAGAAACATCGGTGTCCGAGTGTCGACGGTGAGCAGTGCGGCCTCCCTGGCGTCAGGGAGGACGGTTTCGATGGTGTCGACGACGCGACCGAATGCGACTCCCCGTGCTGCCAATTCGGCATACAGCGACGAACGGTGATCGAAACTGTCCTGCAGGCCCGGAATGCGAGACGCGGGGATGCGAGTGGTTTCCAGTCCCACTCGAACGTCGCCGGTGGTGAAGACGCGTTCGAGTTGGACCACCTCCGTGCCGATGTCGATTCTCAGTAGATCCGCCAGAGTTTCATCGGCGCGGAAGACGTCCCAGCCGACCAGGATTCGGGTGGCGCTCATGCCCTTCTCCCGCGCGGCCTCGGTATACGAGCCGATGGCCAACGGCAGTACAACCTTGGGTTCGGCAACAACCGTCGCACGGCCGCGTCGTTCGATTCGACCGGCTACCAACAATTCTCGAATGGCCTGACGCAGCGTCTCGCGAGACACGTCGTATCGATCGGCGAGATCGCGCTCGGAAGGAAACGCATCGCCCGCCGACATCCCGTCGAGCATGGCGTCGAGACTCCTACGCACGATCTGGTGCTTGAGTACGCGAGGTTCGGTGTCGACAACCATGGACAGACCATAGCACTAATTGGTCTAGACCTATTCTTCGCGCGTCGTTCACTATGTGTTCACCCGGGTTCCACGCAATGGTCTATACCAAACGGCAGTCTCTTCGTCATGCCGAACCCCACCAGCCCGCACACCAGCACCGCCATCGAACTCGTCGTCCTGGACATGGCCGGAACCACGGTCAGCGACGACGGTCTGGTGCTCGAATCCTTCGAAGCCGCTGCGACCGCAGCCGGACTCGCCGACACCGGCCCCGAACGCGACGATGCCCGCCGCTACGTCCTCGACACGATGGGGCAGTCCAAGATCGAGGTGTTCCGGGCGCTGTTCGGATCGGAGGACCGTGCTCAGGTCGCGAACCGCGCCTTCGAATCGGCGTACGACGCGCGCATCGACGATGGCGTATCGCCGGTACCCGGTGCGGCCCAGGCGATCACGAAGCTTCGTGAGTCCGGTGTCACTGTCGTTCTGACGACCGGATTCTCGACCTCCACCCAGAATCGCATCATCGATGCGCTCGGCTGGCGGGATCTGCCCGACGCCTTCCTCGCACCCGGCAGCGCCGGTCGCGGCCGTCCTCATCCCGATCTCGTGCTCTCGGCTGCCCTGCTCTCCGAGGTGAGCGACATTTCCGCCGTCGCCGTCGTCGGTGACACGTCGAGCGACATCCTGTCCGGTCGACGCGCAGGCGCATCTCTGCTGGTCGGTGTGCTCACCGGAGCGCACTCCGGCAGCCAGCTGCGCGACGCCGGTGCCACCCACGTGCTCGACAGCGTCGCCGACCTTCCCCCCATCGTCCTGCCCTGAACATCTCTGTCTTGAACAGCTCTGCCCTGAACATCCACCACAGCCCGAACGGACACCACACCATGATCACCACCTCTCGCCGTCGTGCCGCAGCCGCCGCGGCCATGCTCTCTGCTGCGGCATTGGTCGCTGCCGGTTGCTCGAGCTCCTCCGACGGAGCCACCACCGAGCAGGGATTCCCCGAAACCATCACGCTCGCTGCCATTCCCGCGGAGAACTCGACCGATCTGAAGGCCAGCTACGACCCCGTCATCGAGCGGCTCGAGAACGAGACCGGAGCGAACGTCGAGTTCATCCAGGCCTCGGACTACGCCGGTGTGGTCGAGGGTCTGATCGCAGGCAACGTCGATATCGCGTTCTTCGGCCCCTTCGCCTACGTCGTCGCCGGGATCAACGGCGCACGGATGACGCCGCTGGGTGCGGTCGTTCAGGACGAGGGCACGCCTCCCGGATACCAGTCGTACGGAATCGCTCGCTCGGACAATGCCTCGGTCAACAGTCTCGACGACTACGCGGGAAAGAAGGTCTGCTTCGTGGACCCGAGCTCGACCTCCGGATTCCTCTATCCGACAGCGGGACTCATCGAGGACAACGTGATCGCCTCCGGTTCCGAGGCCGACATCTCCGCCGCGATGACCCCGATCTATGCCGGCGGGCACGATGCATCGGTACTTGCTGTGAAAGCGGGCGATTGCGACGCCGGATTCGCATTCGACACCATGGTCGACCGGACGATGATCGACAACGGCGAGATCGCACCCGGCGAACTGAAAACCGTCTGGAAGTCCGACACCATCGCCGGCTCGCTCTTCGCCGCCAACGACGATCTGGGTGCCGACGCCATCGCAAAGCTCGAGGACGTGTTCAGCGAGGGCATGAACTCGGATGCCTTCGTCGCCGACGGCATCTGCGCCGAGGAATGCCGCATCACCGACGAGGATGCCTGGGGCGTCGTGCCCGCGCAGGACAGCGACTACGACGGCGTCCGTGCCGTATGTGAGATCACCGGCTCCGAGAAGTGCCGGGGCTGATGATGTCCGCACCGATGGACCGAGGCGATGTGGTGGTCAGCGTCCGAAACGTCACCAAGGCGTTCGGATCCACCACCGCGCTCAAGGACGTGAATCTCGATGTGCATCGCAGCGAGATGTTGGTTCTGCTCGGGCTTTCCGGATCCGGCAAGTCGACGCTGTTGCGGTGCATCAACGGCCTGCATCCCGTCACCTCGGGGAGCATCACCGCCCTCGATGTTCGCGTCGACCTCGCGAACCGGCGTCGGGTACGCGAACTGCGTCGAGATGTGGGCTTCATCTTTCAACATTTCAACCTCGTCGGTCGGTTGAGCTGCCTCGAGAACGTTCTCGTGGGAGGTATCGGCCGTCTGTCTGTTCCGCGCTACGGCGCGGCCACCTACCCGAAAGCGATGCGGGAGGAAGCGCGGGCGTGCCTCGACCGAGTCGGGTTGGCGGACTTCGCTGATCGACGCGCCGACACACTGTCGGGCGGGCAGCAGCAACGGGTGGCAATCGCACGCACCCTGATGCAGCGTCCACGGATCGTGCTCGCGGACGAGCCTGTCGCCTCGCTCGACCCCGAGAACGCGAGTGTGGTGATGGACCTGCTGCAGCGGGTGTGCAGCGAGGAAAAGCTGACCGTGGTGTGCACCCTGCATCAGGTCGATCTCGCGCTCGGCTGGGCACATCGCCTCGTAGGTCTGCGAGACGGCCGGCTGGTGCTCGATCGTCCGGCCGCCGGTCTCCAGCGCGAGGACATCATGCCGATCTACCAGCGAATCGCGCCCGACCCCGGGAACAGAACCACGGTGGCACCGACATGACCGTCACCGCCGAACCCAAGCCCGCAAACGCTGCAGTACAACACGACCCGCGTCGTCGTCGATGGGTGTTGCCGGCGCTCGGCGTCTGCGCGCTGGTTCTCACCGTGCTCTCGGCCGGGTACATCGACTTCGCGCCGACCACGTTGATCGACGGTCTGGAGGATGTCGGAAATCTGCTCGAGCGGATGCTGCCGCCCCGCGTCGACGACACCGGCCGGATCGTCTCCCTCGCACTCGACACCTTGCTCATGGCCGTACTGGGCACCGTGCTCGCAGCGATCGTCTCGGTACCGTTGGCATTTGCGGCGGCACGGAACACCTCGCCGCACCCGGTCCTCTACAGCGTTGCTCGCGCCGTCATCACGTTCTGCCGGGCGATGCCGGATCTGCTGTTCGCGGTGCTGTTCGTCAGGGCATTGGGAATCGGGGTGCTGCCCGGTATCCTCGCCCTCGCACTGCATTCCATCGGCATGCTCGGCAAACTGTTCGCCGACGCCATCGAAGAGACCGACGTCGGGCCGCGGGAGGCGCTCCGAGCAGCCGGAGCCGGCTACTGCCGGGAGATGATCAACGCCGTTGTCCCGCAGGTCGTTCCAGCATGGATCGGAGCTTTCGTCTATCGAATCGACATCAACCTGCGCATGTCGGTGGTGCTCGGCTTCGTCGGGGCAGGCGGTATCGGATTCGCCCTGCAGGACGCACTTCGCGGACTGATCTACCCGCGTGCTCTCGGAATCGTGCTGGTGATCCTGGCGATCATCGCCGCAATGGAATTGGCAGCGATGGCCCTTCGCCGGATGCTGCTGGTGCCCTCCGCGGCAGGTCCGCAGCGTGATCGACTGATGCGGGTCGGGGCGTCGGCCGTGCTCGTCTTCGCGGTCGTGGCGTCGTTCGTGGTTCTCGAATTGGATCCGCGCTCGCTTCTGACGTGGATCGGGCCGTCGATCGAGGTGTTCGGGCGGATGGTCCCACCGGACTTCTCCGCGCTGGGAGCGGACCTGTTCGACGCTGCCGTACAGACCGTCGCCATCGGAGTCGTAGCCACCGCGATCGGAATCGCACTGTCCGTTCCCGTCGGAGTCCTGGCCGCGCGCAACGCGTCCCCGCACCCTACGGTGTACTGGATCGCGAGATCATGGATCCTGCTGGTTCGCGCCGTCCCCGAACTCATCCTCGCCGTCGTGTTCGTCGCAGCGCTCGGACTGGGTCCGGTGGCGGGAACCTGCGCATTGGCCATCGGATCCATCGGATTCCTCGGCAAACTCGTTGCCGACGCGATCGAGGAGATCGACCCCGGTCCAGTGGAAGCGGTGGCCTCGGTCGGTGGCGGTTGGTGGAACCGAACGCTGAGCGCTATTGTTCCGCAGGCTATTCCGTCGATCATCGGGTCGAGTCTGTATCTGCTCGACGTGAACATCCGCACATCGACGATTCTGGGCATCGTCGGCGCAGGCGGAGTCGGCTTCCTCCTGTTCGAGTCCATTCGCACTCTGAATTTCGATGTCGCCGGTGCGATCGTTCTCGTCATCTTCATCGTGGTGTATGTCGTGGAAAGGATCTCCGGATGGATCAGATCACAGTTGGTCTGACACAGGCTGCCGTATGGACCGGGACCGGGATCGAGATGTGGGACATCGAGATTCCCGCCCTCGAGCCGGGAGGACTGCTGGTGCGTGTCGATCTCGCCACGGTGTGCGGGAGCGATCTGCACACCGTGTCCGGTAGGCGGCACGCAGCGTGTCCGTCGGTACTCGGACACGAGGCTGTCGGCCGTGTGGTTGCCGTCGGTGATGCGACATCGTCTGCGCAGGTGGGGGATCGGATCGTCTGGTCGGTGACCGTACCGTGTCGTCGATGCGCCCGGTGCACCTCCGGCTTCACGGCCAAGTGCTCGTCCGTGCGCAAGGTGGGTCACGAATCCGCGGAAAGCTCATGGGTTCTCAGCGGCTCCTACGCCCGACACATCGTGCTCCCGCACGGAACCGCAGTGGCCCGGGTACCCGACACCATGCCCGACGCCGTCGCCGCGCCCGCAGCGTGTGCCACGGCGACGGTGATGGCCGCTCTCGACGCCGCCGGTGATGTCGAGTGCCGGCGGGTACTGATCGTCGGAGCGGGGATGCTGGGGGTCACGGCAGCCGCGGCAGCGAGTGAGCGAGGAGCATCGGTGTCAGTGCTCGATCGAGACTTCGAGCGGCAGAATCGATCCCGCGCATTCGGGGCCGAGCCGGACGCCGGCGCACGAACCGATGTGGCCATCGACTTCTCCGGATCGTCCTCGGCTGTGCAGGCGGCTTCGGAGCGACTCGATATCGGTGGGCGGCTCGTGCTCGCGGGATCCGTCGCGCCGGACGCACCGATCTCCGTCGACCCCGAAGCAGTTGTGCGGAACTGGCTGACCATCACCGGAATCCACAACTACGAGCCGCGGCACCTGCACCGAGCCGTCGACTTCCTGGCTGCTACCGGTGAGAAGTATCCGTGGGAAACCCTCGTCGAGGCACCGGTGCCCTTGGCCGAACTCGCATCGGTGTTGCGGCCGACATCGGCGGGAATCCTTCGGTCGTCGGTTGCACCGTGAGGAGCGGTGCCGGATAGGCACCTCGCGGGCACAACGCTGTGTATCCCAGCCGCGGACAGCGTCGAACAATGGTGGTGTTCGAGCTGTCGGCCAGAACTGCGGCGACGAGCGGTCTATCGCTGTTGTCTCAACGACGTAACCGCCCGCGGATATCGAGTGTTGCCAGCCGATACCACCGACAGCCTTCCTCGCAAGCAGCTGATCGAAACCCCGAGGTGGTCAGAAGGTCGAGTTCGTCGGGTGATCAGCCTCGACCAGATCGCGAGCCACCCGATGCAAGGGCAGGTTCTGCTGCTGCGACAGCTTCGCGAGTAACTCGAATGCCTGTACCGCGTCGAGGCCGAAGCGTTCCATGATCATTCCCTTGGCCTGGCCGATGATGTCGCGGCTGGCCAGCCCGGCGCGAAACTGCTCGTTGTCGCGCACACTGAGCATCGCGATGGCAGCGTGGGCGGCGAGTGCTTCGCCGATCTCCACCGCGTCGGCGTCGAATGCGTCGGGCACGGTGCTGTAGAGAACGAGAGCCCCGAGATCATCGGCGTTGCTGTACAGCTGGAATGCGGCCAGAGACCGGAGCCCTTCGTCGACTGCGAGGGCTGCGAACTGCGGCCAGCGCGACTCGCTCGCGAGGTCGTCCGAGACAACGACGTCGATGTGTCGTACCTCGGTGGGTATGGGTCCTTCGTCGAGTTCGTATTGAAGTCGACACAGCTTCTCCGCCAACGGATCGGTGGATGCGACGACGGTGCGTTCACCCTTGTTCACGGTGGTGACGCAGCCGATGGTGGCATCTGGGATGAGCCGAATCGCGGTACGCAGGATAGAGCTGACGGTCTTGGGCATCGACCGACGGCTGTCGCGCAGTGAGCGGGCGAACTCGGCAAGCATCGATGCGTGGGACGAGCTGGAAAAGTGGACATCGTCAGGTGATGTCGACATCACAGGGTCCTCTCGCATGGGACCTCTGCCGCCCTTTCGTCGGAGAGGTCCAACATCATGCGCCTTCTGCTGGACGCCCGTACCGGCCGAACGGCCAGCGCTGTGCAGTGTATACATCGCACCGAGATCGCTGTTCAACCAATACCGAGGGTCCGGCACAACGAGGTGAGGGCCGCCGATCCTGGGATCGGCGGCCCTCACGGTCGTCGATTACTTGAAGGTGTCCTTGATGTTCTCGCCGACCTTCTTCACCCCTGCCGTGCCCTGGTCTTTCTTGCCCTCGGCCTCGAGGTCCTTGTTGTCGGTGACGTCGCCGACAACTTCCTTTGCCTTGCCGAGGGCATCTTCTGCTGCGTTCTTCGCCTTGTCGATGAAGCTCATGTGAATTCCTTTTCTCGTGCCGGGTTGGTACTGAAGAGTTGGTCGATGCTCGACGCCGAAAGCGCACGCCGCAGTAATGAGACTTAGGTCACAGTGCGACCGCATCTCATTTCTGACAGGTATGGGAAAAAAGTGTCATCGATGCTAATGTCTGGCACATGCCCTCGCCCAAGGCTGCTCGTCGAGAGCCCACGTTCATTCAAAACGCTCGGCGCGCGCAACTGATCGAATGTGCCGTCGACGTGATCGCGGATGCTGGGGTGGAGAAAGCCTCGTTCGTCCGCATCGCCGAACGCGCCGGAGTCAGCCGCGGTGTTGTCTCGTATCACTTCGGAAGCCGTGAAGAACTGCTCGATGGTGTCGTTGGGTCGGTCTACGCGCTCGGGGACGAGTATGTCGGTCCCCTCGTCGGTGCGGCCGGTTCGAGTCGAGATGCCCTGCTGGAGTTCATCAGCGGCAGCGTCGCGTTCTATGCTGCCTACCCTCGGCACATGAAGGCGCTGTCGGCCATCTTCGCTGCGGTGAGTGCACGCACCGACCGATCCGAGCACGGAGCCGAGTTACTCGAAGTCGATACCCTCCTCGCGGAAGGTCAGCGCAATGGAGAGTTCCGATCTTTCGACACTCGAATCATGACGATGACAATTCGTGCCGCCCTCGACGCAGCAGTATGGCGAGTGGGCTCAGGCGACGATTCGACAGCGCTCGCGGACGAGCTTCGCCGAATTTTCGACGCTGCAACACGATTGGATCCTCCATGAGGAAGCTGTCGTTGGCTCTCGCTGCACTGCTGCTGACGGTCGCCGGATGCGCGTCGCCCTCGGACGAGACCGGAAACGGGCCGGTCGACGTGGCCACCACCACGGCCACCCTGCACGGTCTGGCCACCGAGAACAGTCGTCAGTTTCTCGGGATCAGGTACGCCGAGCCACCTGTTGGTGATCTGAGATGGGCACCCCCGCAACCTCTTCTGATGTCGAGTGCGGATGCGGACGCGACCGAGACCGGTCCAGCATGTCCACAGAGTTCGGCGCAGTCGGGTGCACCGTCGACGAACGAGGACTGTCTGTTCTTGAATGTGATCGCACCACTGCACACAACGAATGCTCCACTCCCGGTGATGGTGTGGTGGCACGGCGGAGGATTCACCACCGGTTCCGGAGCGGACTACGACGCCGAGCGCATGGCATCGGAGGGCAACGTCATCGTGGTCACCGTGAACTACCGACTGGGCATGCTGGGTTATCTCGGACTGCCCGGTGTGGACGGTGCCGGGAACTTCGGCTTCGCCGATCAGATTCAATCCCTACGGTGGGTGAACGACAACGCGGCGGCGTTCGGAGGAGACCCCGACAATGTGACGGTGTTCGGGGAGTCCGCGGGTGGAATGGCTACGTGCGCTCTTCTGACTTCGCCTGCGGCACAGGGGCTGGTGGACAAGGCCGCGATCATGTCGGGATCGTGTGCGTTGGACTTTCCCGCCGGCTCGATATTCCCGGGTGTACCCGAGCAGCGCCCGTACGTGTCACTGGCCGAGAACGAGTCGGTGGGAAGCGATGTCGCGCAGCAGTTGGGCTGTACCGGAAGCGGCGTCGTGGACTGTCTGCGCGCACTACCCGTGGACGCTCTGGTGGCGAAGGGGGAGTACTTCTCCGACGTCCTCGCGTACGGGACCGACCTTCTCCCCGAGGACCCGAGGCAGGCCGTCGAAAATGGCGCAGCACTGCCGGTTCCGGTGTTCTCCGGTGGGAATCGAGCGGAACAGAATTCGTTCGTCGGAGGTGCGTTGTTGGCGGACCCCTCCGCTGTGACGGCGCAGTCGTACCCAACCCTTCTGGCCGACGCGTTCGGGGGCAATGCGGGCCGCGTAGCCGATCTGTATCCGCTGCAGGGCTTTCCGTCTGCCGCCGTCGCCTGGGCGTCGGCGACCACCGACGCCGGATGGTCCTGCCCCACCTATCGGAACAATCGCGCGCTCGCGGCGCAGGCACCGGTGTACTCGTACGAATTCGCCGATACCGGGACCACGGACGTGAGCGGTGTCGGCGCGTCCGGTGTGCCGCAGGACGCTGCTCATGCAACCGATATTCCGTACTTCTTCGACCTTGCCGGTCACGATGTGCTGAAGACTCCGGCGCAGCACGATCTCGCCCGAACGATGATCGCGTACCTCACCTCGTTCGCGCATACGGGAACACCCGAGGCCGGCGGTGCGCCCGAGTGGCCCCGCACCACCGTCACCGACACACCCGTGCTGCAGTTCGTCTCGGGCGACATCTCGGTGATCGACGCCGATGCAGAGCATCACTGCGACTTCTGGAACGCACTCACTCGCTGAGTGGCGCGTCCCGGTGTTCTGCCCCTCGGCAAACGCGCGCGCATTCGCCAGACGCGCGCGAAGTAGCCCCATCGCAGAGCACAAATCCGAACGCGGATGACGAACGCGCGCGCGTTTGCGAGTGAAGACCGGGGAGTGAAGACCGGGAGTGAAGACCGGGGAGTGGATACCGGCGAATGAAGACCGAGGAGTGAAGACCGGCGAGTGAAGACCGGCGAGTGAAGACCGGCAAGTGGACATCGGGGAGGGTGCCGGACCATCGTGACCCCCGTCACGAATCGTCCTCGTCGGGCTTCGGAAAGAAATCGAAAAATTTTTTGACGAAAGCGCATGCGCAAGCGCTTGTATGCGCCTTAAGCTCCTGCAATCGAGCGACGCGACCGCGTGGCCGGGGACAAGGGAGTCCACATGTTCAATCACCGTCGGAAGTCCGCGTTGACGATCGGGACCGCGCTCATGGCCGGGTCGCTCGTACTCGGCCTGACCGCCTGCAGCAGCTCTGACTCGGACAGCGTCAAGGTCGGTCTCATCACCAAGACGGACTCGAATCCGTACTTCGTGAAGTTGCGTGAAGCAGCGCAGGCCCAGGCCGACGCCAGCGGAGCCCAGCTGGTGGCCCTGGCCGGTGCCTTCGACGGTGACAACGAGGGCCAGGTTTCGGCTATCGAGAACATGGTGGGACAGGGCGTGAAGGGAATTCTGATCACTCCGAACTCCTCGACCGGTGTGCTGGACGCGATCAAGAAGGCCCGTGACGCCGGCGTCGTCGTCATCGCCCTCGATACCGCGACCGACCCCGAGGACGCGGTCGACGCCACGTTCGCCACCGACAACAAGGCCGCAGGCGTGAGCCAGGGCGAATGGGTCAAGGGCACCCTGGGGTCCACCGTGCCGCAGGTCATCATGCTCGACGGCACCGCAGGTGGCACGGTCGACACCTTCCGGCACGACGGCTTCCTGCAGGGCATGGGCCTGACGAACAACTCGCCGGAGATCGTCGGTCAGGAGAACACCAACGGCGATCAGACCAAGGCGCAGACCGCCATGGAGAACCTGCTGCAGAGAGCCCCGGGCGTCAACGCGCTCTACACCATCAACGAGCCCGCAGCGGCCGGCGCTTACCAGGCGATCCAGTCGGCAGGCCGCGCAGATCAGATCGTCATCGGCTCGATCGACGGCAGCTGCACCGGTGTGGCGAACGTCAAGTCCGGGATCATCGGTGCGACGGTGATGCAGTTCCCGGCGAAGATGGCCCAGGACGGCGTCGACGCCGTTGTGAAGTTCGCCCAGGACGGCACCAAGCCCAGCGGCTTCAACGACACCGGCTCGCAGCTCATCACCGACAAGCCGGTCGCAGGCCTCGATTCGCAGGACACCGCATGGGGCGAAGAGAATTGCTGGGGCTGATCTCGGGTCACCGGATCACCGTCGAGCACGAGGACTGATCCGTGAGTACCGATACCGCCTCCGCTGCCGAGTCCACCACTGCGAGTCGGTTCAGCGTAGGAACGATCCTGCGTGAACCGCTGCTCGGGCCGATGGCCGCTCTCGTCATCGCGATCATCGTCTTCAGTTCGATTTCGAGCTCGTTCCTCAACCCGCAGAACGTTTCTCTGATTCTGCAGCAGTCCGTGGTGGTCGGCATCCTGGCCGTCGGCCAGACTCTGATCATCCTCACCTCGGGTATCGATCTGTCTATCGGTGCCGTCGCTGTGATGGGCACCATCGTGATGGCGCAGTCGGCCGGTGCGAACGGGCCGGTCGTCGCATTGGGTTCGACGCTCGCCGTATGTGTCGCCTTCGGTGCGATCAACGGCGGGTTGGTGACGGTACTGAGATTGCCGCCGTTCATCGTCACGTTGGGCACCTTCACGGCCATTCAAGCGGCGACCAGGCTGCTCGCAGGCTCGGAGACCTATCAGGTACCGAGCGGACCGTTGACGCTGCTCGGCAACTCGTTCAAGATCGGTAGCTTCTCCACCACCTACGGCGTGGTGGTGATGCTGCTGGTGTATGCCGTCATGTGGTACGCGCTGTCCCAAACATCCTGGGGCAGGCATATTTACGCAGTGGGTGGCAGCCCGCAGGCCTCGGATCGCTCCGGTATCAAGTCCGGTCGAGTGCTGTTCTCGGTCTACATCGTCACCGGCGTGATCGCTGCGATCGCCGCCTGGGCGGCACTCGGGCGAATCCCCAACGCCGACCCGAATGCCTATCAGAACGCCAATCTCGAGACGATCACGGCGGTGGTCATCGGCGGCACCAGCCTCTTCGGCGGCCGCGGCAGTGTCATCGGAACGCTCGTCGGAACCCTGATCGTCGGCGTGCTGCGCAACGGTCTCACCCAGGCGGGCGTCGACAGTCTCTACCAGAACATCGCGACGGGAATTCTGGTCATCGTCGCGGTGGCCGTCGATCAATTCGCGCGCAGGAGGTCACAGTGAGTGCAACCCCGGTTTTGGAAGCGCGTGGTCTGGTCAAGAGATACGGCAGCGTGACGGCCATCAACGGTGCCGACTTCGAGTTGCGAGCCGGCGAGGTGCTGGCGGTCATCGGCGACAACGGGGCCGGAAAGTCCAGTCTCATCAAGGCTTTGGCCGGGGCTGTCATTCCCGACTCGGGCCGGATCCTGATGAACGGATCACCGGTGTCGTTCAAGAACACGCGCGACGCCCGGGTGGCGGGGATCGAAACGGTCTATCAGGACCTGGCTGTCATTCCCGCGCTCGACATCGCGTCGAACGTCTATCTCGGTCGTGAGATCAAGCGCAAGGGCATCAGCGGGAGCGTGTTTCGCCGATTGGACATGCCGAGGATGCGGCACGAGTCCTCGAAGCATCTGCAGGATCTGAAGATCGGCATCAAGTCGGTCAACCAGGCGGTCGAGACGTTGTCCGGAGGACAGCGGCAGGGCGTCGCGGTGGCCCGTGCGGCGGCATTCGGCCGCGGCGTGATCATCATGGACGAGCCGACTGCTGCACTGGGCGTGCGGGAATCGGGAATGGTGATCGATCTGATCCGTACGATCCGCGACCGCGGCATTCCGGTGGTTCTCATCAGCCACGACATGCCGCACGTGTTCGAGGTGGCCGACCGGATCCATATCCATCGACTCGGCAAGCGCGCGGGCGTGGTGAATCCGAAGAACCGCACCATGTCCGAGGTCGTAGCACTGATGACCGGCGCGGAGGAGCCGACCGACGATGAACGCGCCGGTCGCTGAGTCGGCACGTCCGGTCGGGGTCTTCGTCGGGCTGGCCACGCTCGATGTCATCCATCGAGTGTCCGCTGCCCCGACGTCGAACCAGAAGATCACCTCGCGCATGCAGTTCGTCGCGGCGGGAGGGCCAGCTGCCAACGCGGCGGTCACTTTCGCCGCGTTGGGCGGCACTGCCGTGCTCGTCACTGCGCTCGGAGACGACCCGGTGGCGGCGCTGGTGAAGGCGGACCTGGCCGCGTTCGGGGTGCAGGTGATCGACGCGGCCGAGGGCACCGACAGATCGGTGCCGGTCTCGGCGGTGACGGTGATCGAATCGACCGGCGACCGGTCGGTCGTATCGGCCGATGCCGTCACGTCCGACGCCGCCCCGCCCGTGCAGCTCGAGGATTCGATAGCCGGTGCCGATGTCGTTCTCGTCGACGGGCACCACCCCCTGATCGCCTGCGCCGCCGCGGAACATGCGGCGGCGCGGGTTACCACAATGGTCGTCGACGCCGGTCGGTGGAAGCCGGTGATGGGAGAGCTGATCCCGTTGGCCACGGACATGGTGTGCTCGGCGGACTTTCGGGTGCCCGGGGCAGCAGACACGGACGCCACCGCTGCGGCCCTCGTAGGCTCTGGTGTGCACACGGTCGTCACCACTCACGGCGGCGACCCCGTGCGATGGTGGTCGGAAGAGGTATCGGGCTCGGTGGACGTCGAGCCGGTGACGGTGGTCGATACCGTAGGTGCCGGTGACGCCTTCCACGGCGCGTATGCCTACTATTCGACGCAGGGGTGCACTGTGCCCGAGCGGATCCACAGGTCGGCTCATGTTGCGGCCCTGCGCTGCTCGGTGGTCGGACCGCGAACCTGGCTTCGCGCACTTTCCACCAACGGACCCGAAGGCGGCAATGGTGAGTATTGACCAGGACGTACAGGAAGCCACCCTCGGTGAGCTCGTGGAGCTGGCCGGGCAGCTGGCCGTCGCCGGTGAACGGCACATACTCGGCCTGACCGGTGCTCCGGGAGCCGGAAAGTCGACGGTGGCGCAACAACTGGTCGATGCCCTCGGTCCGGAGCGGGCGGTATTGGTCCCGATGGACGGCTTCCACCTCGCGAACGAGGTGCTGATCGATCTGGGTCGGCTCGATCGAAAAGGCGCGCACGACACCTTCGACGATGGAGGGTACGCGCGGCTGATCGCGGCGATCCACGGCCAGCGACCCGGTGATCCCGATGTGTATGCACCGAGATTTCGGCGGGAGATCGAGGAATCGATCGGTTCGTCCATCCCGGTGTCGTCGACCGTGCCGCTCGTGGTCACCGAGGGCAACTATCTGCTGATGGAATCGAACGCGTGGCCTGCCGCCAGAGATTTGATCGACGAGGTGTGGTTTCTCGCCCCGCACAACGAGGTTCGGCACCAGCGCTTGGTCGCCAGGCACGAGGCGTACGGAAAGTCGCACGCGGAAGCCGAATTCTGGGCGTTGGGCTCGGACGAACGCAATGCAGAACTCATCGGGTCGACGGCACGGCGCGCAGAGCGAATCCTGCGCCTGACATGACCGTCGCCGATACCCGAGCACGGCGGGGGCATTGACGTGGCGACGATGGACGATGTGGCCCGCCTCGCCGGGGTGTCGGTGTCGACGGTGTCCCACGTGCTCAACGGGACGCGAAAGGTCAATCCCTCGACCCGGCAACGTGTCGATGCCGCCATCGTCGAGATCGGCTATCGGCGCAACGTCGTGGCTCGGTCTCTTGCCGCCGGTAGGACGCACACCGTGGGCCTTTCGATCGCGGCGCTGACCAACCCGTATTTCGGCAGTCTGGTCCATGCCGTGGAGCAGCGATTGTCGGAGGCCGGCTACGTGTTGATTCTCGGCGACTCGCACGACGAGCCGAGTTCGGAGCGGCGTGTGGTCGATTCGCTGCTGGACCGTCAGGTCGACGGCATGATTCTGGCACCCGCAGCCGGCTCTCAGGAGTCGACCATTCCGGAGATCATGCACAGTGGAACGCCGCTCGTGCTGATCGACCGCATGCTCGATCTTGCGTGTGATCAAGTGGGGCCCGAGAACGACGTGTCCGCATACCGACTGACGAATCACCTGCTCGACGCCGGGCACAGGCGCATTGCGATCGTCCGAGGAATCGAGGGAATCTCGTCGACCACAGAGCGCTTTGCCGGCTACTCCCGGGCCCTGGACGAGCGGGGAATCGCACTCGATCCTGACCTGGTTCTGGACGGCCGGTCCAATGTCGAGGTGGCCGAGTCTCGGGTGCGGGAGCTGATGTCGAACTCGGATCGTCCGTCGGCTCTGGTGTCGATGAACAACTCGATGACCATCGGATCCCTCAAAGCTCTTCGCGGCCTTGGCTTGTCGATTCCCATCGACCTCGCCTTCGTATGCTACGACGATTTCGAGTGGTCGGCGCTGTTCGAGCCGCGACTGACGGCGGCTGCGCAGGACGTGCAGACGATCGGCAGAACTGCGGTGGACCTGCTTCTCGGCCGAATCGAGGGGAGGCAGGACGCTCCTCGATCGATTCGAGTCCCGACCACCTTCACCCACGGAAATTCCTGTGGCTGCACCGCTACCTCGGCCGACTGACCGGCCGCAACCGAAAGATAGGACAGCTTATGCCGATCGCCAGTCCGGAGCAGTACGCGGCCATGCTGGACCGCGCCAAGGAAGGCGGGTTCGCGTATCCGTCGATCAATGTCACCGGCTCGCAGACTCTCAACGCCGCGCTGCAGGGCTTCGCCGAGGCGGAGAGCGACGGCATCATCCAGGTATCGGTCGGTACCGCCCTGTATCTCTCCGGCAATGCGGTACAGAATCGTTTCGCCGGTTCGAAGGCGCTCGCTCAGTATGCGCACGAAGTGGCGCAACACTATTCGATCAACGTTGCGCTGCATACGGATCATTGCCCCGCAGAGAATCTGGACGACTGGGTGCGGCCACTGTTGGCCGACGCCATCGAACGTCGTCGTCGTGGGTTGCCGCCGCTGTATCAATCACACATGTGGGACGGCTCGGCCGTACCGCTCGACGAGAACCTACGTGCTGCACGCGAGTTGCTGGACCTGTCGGTGGAGGCCGACACGATCCTCGAAATCGAGGTGGGAGTGATCGGCGGCGAGGAGGACGGTGTCTCACACGAGATCAACGAACAGCTCTACTCGACGGTCGACGATGCACGTGCGACCGTCGCGGCTCTCGGCACGGGGGAGCGTGGTCGGTACATGACCGCGCTGACCTTCGGCAACGTCCACGGCGTGTACAACCCCGATTCGGTGCACCTGCGGCCCGAGATCCTCGCCGAGATCCAGTCCGTCGTCGGCAACGAGACCGGCAGGGACAAGCCGTTCGATCTGGTGTTCCACGGCGGATCGGGATCGAGTGCCGAGGACATCGCTTCCGCGGTTGCCAGCGGCGTGATCAAGATGAACATCGACACCGACACTCAGTACGCGTTCACCCGATCCATCGCAGGACACATGCTGAGCAAGTACGACCAAGTCCTCAAGGTCGACGGTGACTACGGAAACAAGAAGGCCTACGACCCTCGATCCTGGGGCAAGCCCGCCGAGACGGCCATGGCGGCCCGGGTTGTCCAAGCGTCGCAGATGCTCGGCTCGGTAGGGCGCTCGATGCACTGAAAAAAATCTCGAGCGAGCATGTAGAAATCGGCGGTCCGGCTTCGTCCCAGGGGCGAATGCAGCAACAATGGCTGCATCCGACCTCAGGAGAGATCATGGCGAAGTACCTCATGCTCAAGCATTACCGCGGCGCGCCCGAGCCGGCGGACTGGATCCCGATGGACCGCTGGACCCCAGCCGAGGTGCACGATCACATCCAATTCATGCGGGATTTCGCCGCGGAGCTCGAGAAGACCGGTGAATTCGTCGACGCGCAGGGCCTGGCTCCCGAGGGAACGTGGGTTCGCTCGGACGGGGCAGGAAAGCCGCCGGTGACCGATGGTCCGTTCGCGGAGACCAAAGACCTCATCGCAGGCTGGATGGTCATCGACGTCGAAACCTACGATCGAGCGCTGGAGCTGTCCGGGCAGTTGTCGGCGGCACCTGGCGCAGGTGGAAGGCCGATCAACGAGTGGCTCGAGTTGCGCCCCTTCATGGAGGCTCCCGACACGATCGAAGATTGACGGTCGTCGTGGACCCTCGAGTGCTTCGAGAATCGACGCCTGCTGTGATCGGCGTTCTCGTCCATCGCGGAGCAGACTTCGCGGCGGCCGAGGACGCCGTGCAGGAGGCGCTGGTCCAGGCCACATCCACGTGGTCCGAGGGTGCGCCGACGGACCCCAAGGGCTGGCTGGTGACCGTCGCCTGGCGGAAATTTCTCGATGCTCGACGCTCGGAGCAGGCGCGTCGAGACCGTGAGGATCGGCTTGCGGCGCAGCCGGGCCCGGGCAGCGTGGGTGGCGTCGACGACACGCTGCAGTTGTTCTTTCTCTGTGCGCATCCCAGCCTCGGCCCTGCGGCCGCAGTGGCGCTGACTTTGCGGGCCGTCGGGGGACTGACGACGCGGCAGATCGCGCAGGCGTATCTGGTGCCGGATAAGACCATGGCGCAGCGCATCAGCAGGGCCAAGAACACGGTGCGCAACGTGCGTTTCGACGCTCCTGGCGATCTCGCAACCGTGCGGCGGGTCCTGTATCTGGTGTTCAACGAGGGATATTCCGGTGATATCGACCTCGCGGCCGAGGCAATTCGGCTGACCCGGCAGTTGGCGACGCTATCCGAGGACGAGGAAACGGCTGGACTGCTGGCCCTGATGCTGCTCCATCACGCGCGACGCAGCGCGAGAACCGGCCCCGACGGTCAGTTGATTCCGTTGGCAGAGCAGGACCGAGGCCGTTGGGACACCACTCTGATTGCGGAGGGAGTTCGGATACTGCAGGCGGCGCTCGCCCGAGATCGGCTGGGTGAGTTTCAAGCGCAGGCCGCCATCGCTGCGTTGCATGCCGACGCGACGCGAGTGGAGGAGACCGACTGGGTGCAGATCGTCGAGTGGTACGACGAGTTGTCGGCCCTCACCGACAGTCCGGTCGTGCGACTCAACCGCGCCGTCGCCGTCGGGGAAGTCGACGGTCCTGCCGCAGGGCTCGCGGCGCTCGCCGAGGTCGATTCTGCAGTCCCGCGCCACACGGCCGCGGCCGCCCACATGCATTTCAGGGCGGGGGATCTGCGGCGCGCCGCAGACTTGTACGCGGCCGCAGCTGAGCAGGCATCGTCGATAGCCGAGCGACATCATCTGGCGCTGCAGGCGGCGCGGATTCGAGCTGCACGGAGCTGAGGACGGAGGGCATCGATCGATGCGTCACCAGGCCGCGGCACCGGAGTGTGCATCGGTCCCGTCGTGGGTACCCGTGGCTCGAACCAGTGAAAGGAGCGCCGGAACATGGCCGAACAAGAACTGCACAAGGGTGACAAGGTCGAATGGAAGACGCACGGAACCACGACCGAGGGCACGGTGGTGGAGAAGATCACCTCCGAGACCGAGGCTGCGGGTAGAACCGTGAAGGCCTCGAAGGACGACCCGCAGTACCGAGTCGAGAGCGACAAGTCCGGCAAGGATGCCGTGCACACACCGGAGGCGCTCGACAAGACCGATTGACCGCCCCTCAGGCCTGAGGCACCGAACGTTCTGCGCCCCAACTTCGTTCGATGTAGCCCCGGATCCTCTCGATGTCCTCGGCAGGAATCCGCTCCGGTCGGCCGTTCTCGAGTGGGTCGGTGTGGAAGATGTAGAGCCGAGACGCGAACTGGTCGAACGGCAGCGAACCTTCGCCCGCGCGTTCGCCGTTGCCCGCCGTTCCCACCACGACGCCGTCGCCCCAGTCCTGTCCGCTGTCGTTGTTCGGGTTGAAGAAATAGACCCGCATGACGCCCTCGGGATCGGCGGCCACCCGCAGGATCGTGATGGCATGCCACCCCACATAGCGTGCAGCACTGTCGGTTACGGCCACGCCCGCGGGCTGAGGATGGATCAGTGGCTGGTGTCCGTTGTATTCCGGGTGATACGACGCGTAGAACTGCCGCAAGAACGCGTCCAGGTCCACCAGGTTGCCGGTGGTCACGTCGACGTCGATGTGGAATTCGCGTGCCGACCACCACCCGTGGAATTCCGGGTTGACCCAGCGGTGCGGGTCGCCGGGACGGTCTGCGCAGCGCCGGACCATCTCGGCGTAGATGCGATCGAGGTGCGGAACGAGTAACAGCGACGCAGGATCGAGGTCCACCGGATCGGAAGTGGCCACGCCGCTTGCACTGTCGGTCGAGGAGATCGACTGCCCCTCGAAGTGCATGACGATCTCCTCGTCACGCGCGGCCCACACCACCATCTGCAGGAGGTAGTCGGGATCGTTGTAGGCCCACATCGACAGTGCGCGCGCGGACTGGCATGTCGGATTGTCGCCCTGCCCGATGCCGAGCGGTTGGCCGAGCATGGACAACAGCCCGCCGAGCAGGCGTGACTGCGGTGCAGGAACCGGACCGAAGGTGGTGGTCAGTTTTTCCTGCACGGCCGGGGCGAGGGTCAGTGAAATCTGTCGCCACAGTGAGGGCACGATCGGCGGCTGGTGCAGGATGCCGCGGTCGAGTAGCAGAGCCAGCCCGTAGAGGCACTGAGCGGTCTCGGGGTAGACCGTTTCCTCGATGAGGCGGTGGACCAGTTCCGGGTAGCGCGTGAGGCAGGTGCGGCCGGTGTCGGACAGGCCCAGTGCCTCGGGCAGCACGTAGGAGTAGTGATCGACGAGGTACTGGGTCAACGTGGCGTGATACGGCGAGACCAACCCGGTGTCGTGCATCGCCCGCGCGAACCCGCGCGCCTCGTATTGCAGTGCCTCGACGTCCATCACCTCGAGCCGAGACCGATACACCTCGACGCCCGGATCCTCGCGGCAGGCGTCGGTGGTGCCGAACAATGCGGTGATCAACCGGTCCAGACCTTGTCCGGATGTCCCGAGGTCGACGGTGGGGTCATCGCGGTAGATCGCGATGCGGGTGACCATGGCCTTGATGGTGTCGACCTGAATCGGGCGTTGACGCAGGATTCGCCAGATCTCCTCGACCAACTCGTCGAGAACACTGTCGTAGCCGATCTGCCCGGCCACGTACCCGAAGAGCTCACGGATCAGATGCGCGGTGCGGCCCAAGCGAACTCGCTCCGACTCCGACGGCGGCGTGAACAGTACGTCGAGATTCACCGCAAGAACCTGAGACAGGAACCGACGGGCATCCTCGGCGGTGACCGCGGGATGCTGGTACTCGCCGGCGACGATTGCCACCATTCGCAGTTCGCTGGTCGCCTCGAGCACGAAGGTGTCGTCGTTGCCGCTGCGCAGACTCGGGCCGACGAACCCCGGGACGAGAATGTCGGGCTGGGCCCAATCGGTGCCCGCGAACAATCCGGCGGATTCGAGCGTCTCGGCGCGTTCGCGAATGGCATCACACCCGCCGGGCTGCAACAACACTCGATGCAAGCCGTCGAGCACGCGTCGCACCTTGGTGCTCTTGCTGAATTCGGGTGCGTCGGCCAAGGCGTGAATCGCATGGTCGAGTTGCGCCAGCCGCGACGCCAGAGCCCGGTCCACTGCGGTGGTGGCGTTGGTCGGCGCGGGATCATCCATCGTCTGCGACGGCGGGTCGGTGTCGTTCCCGAGTTGTTGCCTCACACGTAGAAGTCCAGTTCTTCCTGATGTTTGAGCAGGTCACGCATGACATAGGCGTCGTCGCCGAAGAAGTAGAGCAGTCCCCAGTGGGTGCCGAACGCTGTTCTCTTGGTGACGGTTTCCTCGACGGGTGCCGACAGATCGTTGGTTTCGTAGTAGTCGTGCCCGGTCGTCTCCTCCGGAATTTCCAAGTGGCTGACGACGCGTCGTCGTGGATAGACGCCGAAACATCCGGCCACACCGGTGGCATCGACAACCTCGCGCGGGAAGAAGGCGTCGATCTCTTCCTCGGTGGTTTTCGGGTCGAACGCCAACGCCAGACCCTGATATGCGTTGAAGCCGTAGGCTCGCTCGAGAAGCTCGAAGACCTTGAAACCCGGTGGGCGGTATGCCACTTCACCGAAGTACATCTCGCCGTCACTGGTGACGAAGTACTCGGGGTGGATGAAGCCGAACTCGATGTCGAAGGCCTTGATCAGCTTCTCGATCTGCACCGTGATCTGCTCGCGGTACCGCTCGAGTTCCGGAGTCGCGGGAACGAATACCGAGTAACCGAGAGTGACGTACTCCGAGATGTTGAGGAACTTGATCTTGCCGTTGTGAATCCATGCCTCGACGGCGAATTCCCAGCCGTCGAGATGCGATTCCATCAGCACCGGAAATTCCTCGTCCGGGATCGAGTCGACCTCGTCCGGCGTGCGGATGATGCGGTGACCCAAGCAACCGGCTTTGTCGAAGGCCTTGAGGTGAATGGGGTCGTTCGGATCTCCGTCGAGTTTGAGCAGGGTCTGATTGACGCGGCGGAGGAATCGGATGACGTCCTCGCGGTCATGGGCTTCTTCGAAGATGCCCACGCGGATACCGCCCAGTTGGGCGCGACGCTTCATCAGCGCCTTGTCGCGCAGTAGCATCGCTTGACCGAACAGCCGGGGGTTGTCGAGAAGTACCGAGTTGATGGCACCGGCCCACTCGACCGTCTCCTCGTAGAGCGGAATCGCAACATCGACACCCTTGTCCTGCAGGGTCTCGGCGATCTCGAGCGAGCGGTCGTTGAGTCGCTCGAAGTTCCACGGGATGTAGGGGATGTCGTGCTCGCTGCAGTACGCCTCCGCCCACTCGGGAGCGACGACGACGTAGCGCCGATCGAACTTGTCCAGTGCTTCCACTGCGGCCAGACTCCAGCCCAGCAGGGCCACGAAACCTTTGTTCGGGTCTTTCTCCAGCCTGGTTGGCTGAGCCATGAAGTTCCTTCCCCTAGATGATTCATCGGTCGAGGTCCTTCGATCCACCGTACAGCGGCAGCATCTGCCACTGGGCACCGTATGCATGTCCGATGCTCGTGAACGCCCCGCCCGCGGGTGTCCACCACGGCATTCGAACGACAGATTCACCTCGATCGGGGACGATCGTGAACACCAACAGGTGCGGTGCGCGCCCACGAGCGAGGAGGAGGTCGGTATGGCGGTCGACAAAACCGGTGCCCAGGCCGAGGTTGCCCAGCAAGCAGATCGTTTCACGGTGTCGGTCGACGGCACGCGGGTCGGCTTCGCCGAATTCGCCGACGACGAGCAGGCGCGACGGATCTTCTTTCACACCGAGGTCGATGCGGCGTACGGGGGTCGCGGCTTGGCGAAGATCCTCGTACAGCACGCACTCGATGCCACTCGCGCCGACACCAGGCGGGTCGTTCCGATCTGCGAAATGGTCGCCAATTTCGTGGTCGAGCATCCGGAGTACGACGACATCGTCGAGCAACCCACCGACGAGATCAGACAGTGGCTGGCCGACAGGCGGGGCTGAACGCGGGAATACCGTCGGACCTCGCGTGGTTGGCTCGAATACACTAGTTGCGTAGTCAACTACATTGCCGAAAGGTTGCAGCCATGCCCGCAGTGACAGTCGACAACATCCTCACTCTGCGTCGAGTTCCCGTGCTCGACCCCACGTCGACCCCAAGGCCCGTCAAGTCCGTCACGACAGCACCGACGGGGTACGAGGGCGAGGGTTTTCCGGTCCGCCGAGCGTTCGCCGGTCTGGACCTGGCCTCCCTCGATCCCTTCATCCACATGGATCAGATGGGCGAGGTGAACTATGCCCCCGGCGAGCCCAAGGGCACGCCGTGGCATCCGCATCGCGGATTCGAGACGGTGACGTACATGATCGACGGCATCATGGAGCACAAGGATTCTCACGGTGGCGGCGGCATCATCAGCGGTGGTGACACCCAGTGGATGACGGCGGGCGGAGGCATTCTGCACATCGAGGCCCCACCGGAGCATCTGGTGCTCTCGGGTGGGCTGTTCCACGGTGTCCAACTCTGGGTCAATCTGCCGCGGGAGAACAAGATGGCGCACCCGCGCTACCAGGACATCACCGGCAGCAAGGTCACCCTCGCATCGAGTCCGGACGGTGGTGCGCTGGTGCGCATCATCGCCGGTGAGATCGCGGGCATGGCGGGGCCTGGCTCGACGTACACCCCGATTGCGCTCTCGCACAGCACGATCGCACCGGGTGCAGCACTGTCACTGCCGTGGAATCGCGATTTCAATGCATTGGTCTATGTTCTCGCAGGCGAGGGCACAGTGGGGGCGGAGAAGCGTCCGATCAGGATGGGGCAGACAGTGTTGTTCGGCCGTGGCGACACGATCGAGATGTCTGCCTCGGCTGTGGGGGACTCGCTGGAGGTGTTCGTCCTGGGCGGCAAGCCGATCCGCGAACCCGTCGCCATGGCAGGCCCGTTCGTGATGAACACCAAATCAGAAGTGCTGCAAGCATTCGAGGACTATCAGGCCGGACGGCTCGGCGTTCCCGTCGAATGATCGGTGCTGCCGTGGAACGTCCGTTCCGAGCTCCGGCGCCGTACCTGCGCTGATGGATGGTCGCGGCGCGAATTCGTGGAAATGCGTGGACCTTTCGTGCGATTCTCGGTGGGTTGGCCACCGCTGCGGTCGCTGCTCTGATCGTGTTGGCCACGGTGTCTCCGGGGCACTAGCGGCGGAACTCTGCGTACAGCTCCGGTAGGAAGCCTGCGAGGTGGTTCATCTCCTGTCCGCAGTGCAGCATCAGATCTCGGGCGAGATCGAGACCGAGTACGAGGTCGGTCGGATCCACCGACGCTCCCCGGCGGACGGCGCACGCCGCCTGCTTCACGTCCGGAACGTGCAACCCGCGCAGGTTCAGGTAGAAGCGGCTGCGCATCTCGGCACCGCCGTCTACCGGCCGCACCTGATGGGCCAGCCAACCCAGGTCCACCGGTGCGATGGAGCTTCCCACTCGGCCGAAGACGATCGTCTGATCCGAGGGAACGTCGAAGCCGTGCGCGATCGGATCACGAAAACCGATGCCCAGTTGCTGCAGTTTCGGCCCGACGTACTCGTCCACGAACGTCGTGTTGCCGACGTACTTGGCCTTGTCGGGTATGTCGAGCGCCGTCCGATCCTCCGCGAGAGCGGCGTACAGGTGGGCATCGGGATGCCACAGCTTGTAGCGACCGGCTTCGGTGGAATGCCATCCGAACCACCAGTCCCACATCGCTGCTGTCACCCGAGGCATCACGGTTCGTACCGCCACGAACGTCACACCGTCGGCTCTCTGCCCGTATCCGGTCTCGACCCTGGAGTATCCGGTGGGGGCGAGATCGGTTGTGATCGAGTCGAATCCGGGTACCGCATCGGGTGAGAGCGGTGGCCCCGAGTACGTATCGGTCACCACGGTAGGTGCCGGAGCTGTTCGCACTGCCATGTAATGGGCATACGGCCGATGTCGGTCGGTGTCTCGATAGCCCTGGTAGCGCTCACCGCATTCGTCTGCAGACCCCACCGCCGGTGCCGCGGCCGCCCTCGAAGCAGTCCCGAGGACGGTGACGGTCATCGCTGCTGCGGCACCCACGACGACCTGGCGTCGTGTCGGTCTCCGGTTCATGTACGACCTAATCTCAACATTTGTTGAGATTAGGTCGCGTACTCGGGCCATGTCAACGCCCTGTCAGTAGACTGCCCGGTATGACTCATGCCTCTGCCAAGGACGACGAGTCCGGCGTGCGTCGGCGCGAAGAGATTGCCACGGCCGCGATCGAGGTGCTGGCCACCAAGGGCTTTCGTGGCCTGACTCACCGAGCAGTGGATGCTGCTGCGGGACTCGGTCCGGGATCGGTGAATTATCACGCGCCCACCAGAAGTCGATTGTTGCATCTGGCGTTGGGGCAACTGTTCATCCGCGATTTCGAGGTTGCCGGAGCCACGTTCGGGAGTCTGGTCGACGTCAAACCTCTCACCGTCGATGTCGTGGTGACCCGAATCGCCGACTTCATCGATGCGATGACGACCGGTGTCGCCGCGAAACGGGTCATCGCTCGCCACATCATGCTCGGGGAGGCGCAACACGATCGTGGGGTCCGCGAGTTGTTCGACACTCAGCGAGCGTCGTTCGTCACCTTCGCCGAATGGGTCGTGGCCTCCCTCGAGTCCCAGGACCCGCAGTCGGAGGCCGAAACACTGGTGATCATGATCGAGGGACTGATTCAGCGGCAAGTGCTGATCGGTTCGCCTCTGCCTCGGTCTCTCGTGGAGCAGATGCTGCGTTCGATCGTGGGCCCCTCACCGCTGATAGCAGATCGACCCCGCTGACAGCAGATCGAGCATGGGGCGGGCGTCAGCCCAGTAGTGACCGACGCTCGGTGTGGGTGAACGTGAAGATCGTCGCGCCGAGGCTGATGAGTGCGGCGATCAGCAATACCTGAGGGCCGGTGATGACAACGCCGATGACAGCACCGATCGCCCCGCCCAACGCGAAGGACCCGAGCAGGATCGAGTAGCACAGCCAGTCGTAGTACGTCCCTCCGCCGCACAGGTGTCGCTCGATGCCCTGGCCCAGTTTGACCAACGTGCCCGTGACGTAGCTCAGCGGAATGTACGTCTCTTCTTTCTTCGTGAATGCGGTGTTGAGTGCGCCGAGTGCGAAGGCCACCAACAGAATTGGGTAGAAATTGACGGTGGCGGAGGACCAGCCGGAGATGGCGATGTCCAGCGATGCCGCTCCGGCGAGCGCGACGGTGGTCAGCACCGTCGCGCCGTGGGGATGATTGGACCAGTAGCGACGCCGGCAGATCGACGAGACGACCACGCCGGTCAGGAACGAGCCCATGAGGGCCAAGGCCGCAATCGGCGAGGCACCAGGGGCAACCTCCTTACCGTCGGGGTGGCCGAAGTGTCCGACGACGGCACGTTCGGTGTTGCCGGTCATGAACGTCACGAAATAGCCGGCAGAGTGCAGGAATGCGACGGCTCCGACCATTCCAGCGAGTCCGGACAAGATCCACGACAGTCGAGCTTCGGCACCGACGGCGGTCTCGCGGCTGATCGCCACAGGAGAAGTCATGACTCGATTCTCCGGGCATGCGGCGAACCGGCAATCTATTGAGTCAACGATCACAGGACCGACATCGTCTGCTTACTCGCGACCATTGTTCGGTGTGTCGGCGGGCCGTTCACGTCGTACCCGGCAGGCGCGGTTTCGCGCGCATCGCGGCGGGGGTGAGCCGGTTCGGGGGTTGCCTCCTCGGTGCCGATTGGGAGCACCGGTTGATCACCGTGTCGCGGAGGCCTGCACTCCAGGGTTGTCCGCCGCCGAGAATTCCGATCATTCTGCCGGAAGGGCTACCTGTGTCGTCAGGTACCTGGTAATGTCGGTAACAGGTACTGAAAGACTTTCGACGATGGAAGGAACCACGGCGATGACCAGCACACTCTCCAGGAATGACGTCCTCGAGCCCGAGGATGTGTCCGCTCGTTTGCTCGATTCCGCCGCCCAACTGTCGTACGACCCGGCCGAGGAGGTCGACTGGGAGGCCGATCTCGATCCCTCCCTCTACGGACTCAACCCCGAGTGGAGCACGCTCTACGGCACGAAGCTGTGGGACGAGATGAGCGAGGAGCAGCGCATCACGCTCACTCGTCACGAGGTCTGCTCCATCATGAGCACCGGCATCTGGTTCGAGATGATCCTGCAGCAAATGGTCCTGCGTGATCAGTACTGCAAGGACTCGTCGAACTCGGATTTCCAGTTCGCGCTCACCGAGATCGCCGACGAATGCCGCCACTCGATCATGTTTGCCCGCGCCTGCCAGAAGATGGGCATCAAGGCATACCTGCCGCGCCGTTCGAGTATCGAGCTCGGCCGCGGCTTCAAGGCTCTCGCCTCGGCCGAGGTGGCCTACGGCGGCATCCTCGTCGCCGAAGAGGTCCTCGATGTGATGCAGCGCGACTGGATGCGCGGCGAGAACGTACTGCCTCTCGTGCGCACCACGAGCAAGATCCACGTCGTGGAAGAGTCGCGGCACATGACCTTCGCTCGCGCGCAGATGCGCGAGGAGATCGCCCAGAAGAGCCCGGCCCGCCGCAAGGCCAGTGCCCTCGTCGTCGCGATCGCCGCTCGTCTGATCGTGTCCAACATGGTCAACAAGGAGGTCTACGCAGCGGCAGGTCTCGATGTCGACCGCGCGGTGAAGGAAGCGAAGAACAACGCTCACCACCACACGATGATGCGCACTTCGAGCGAGCATCTGATGGCGTTTCTTCTCGATTGCGGTTTGATCACCAAGCCGGCCGAGATGATCTACCGTCGACTGCACATGCTCTGACAGCGCTTTTCGAGGCCGTGAAGGACATCTGAGAACCCATGCCGTTCGCGATCACGCAGAACTGTTGCAACGACGCATCCTGCCTGTCGGTGTGCCCGGTCAACTGCATTCACCCGACACCCGACGAGCCGGACTTCGGTAAGACCGAGCTGCTCTACATCGATCCGCGTTCGTGCATCGACTGCGGTGCCTGCGCGGATGCATGCCCGGTCGACGCGATTGCACGCGTGTCTCGGCTGACGCCGGACCAGCAGATCTACGCCGACATCAACGCCGATTACTACAAGGACAAGCCCGCCGTGGCGGAGTGGGGCGCGCCTCGGTTCCCGGTGGCGACGGTCAACGATCTGCCGCCGATCGACATCGCCATCGTCGGGACCGGACCGGCTGCCTGCTACACCGCCCAGGCGCTGCTGCGCGTGCCGGGCACCGAAATCACGTTCTACGACCGGCTGCCCACCGCGGGCGGTCTCGCCCGCTACGGCGTCGCTCCGGATCATCTCGGTACGCGGCGCATCAGCGAGCATTTCCGGGGAATTTTCGCGCATCCGCGGGTGACCATGAAGCTCGGAGTGGAGGTCGGCAGGGACGTCGACCATGTGGAACTGGCTCGAAAGTTCGATTCCGTCGTGTACGCCGTCGGGGCCGACAAGGATCGAGCGCTCGAGATTCCCGGCATCGACCTCGACGGTTCGGTCAGCGCGCGCACCCTGGTGGGTTGGTACACCGGTCATCCAGATGTGCCTGCAGACGCGATCGACCTCACCGGCGTGGACCGGGTCACCATCATCGGAAACGGCAACGTCGCCCTCGATGCGGCCCGCATCCTCACCGCGGACCCGGATCAGCTCGAAGGAACCGAGATCGCCCCACACGCGTTGGCCGAATTGCGTCGCCATCGGGTGTCGGAGGTCGTCGTCCTGGCTCGGCGGGGGCCGGAGTTCGCGGCTTTCACCCGTTCGGAGTGCAAGGCCCTGGTCGATCGCCCCGGTGTCGATGTCGTGGTGGCGGGACCCGATGGAATCGTCGAGGCGCTCGATCGGCTTCCACTGTCGGCTTCGGCGTCGGCGTTGGCCGGTGTTCCTCGCGTCGAGTTGGGTTCGAAGGCAGGAGTGGAGGGCCGTATCGTTTTCGCCTTCGGTCGGGCACCGGCTGCTCTGCATGGCGAGGACTCGGTGCATGCCATCGAGTTCGGTGTCGGCGAGCATGCCGTGACGTTGCCGACCGAGCTGGTTCTCTTGGCCATCGGATATCGCGGAACCCCGGCACCGGGTGTTCCGTTCGACGACATCACGGGCACCATCTGCAACGTCGGAGGGCGTGTCACTGCCGCGGACGGCAGCCCGGTTCCTGGCTGTTACGTGGTGGGTTGGGCCAAGCGGGGTGCCACCGGCGGCATCGGCGACAACAAGATCGATGCCGAGGAGACGGCCGAAGCTCTGTTGGCCGATGTCCCCACCCGAGGCTCTGTGCGTCCGCGTGGTTGGTACGGAAAAGTGAGTGCGGCTCTGGGCGATCGGGTGTCGAGAGCGCGCTGACCAGTCGAGGGCTGTTCGGTTCTGTTCACATTGTGTAGCAGCCGCATTCGAGTCTGAGCATTTTCGGCGCGCTGTGCGCCGCGCAGGGTTACCGTTGAGTATGGCTGAACGGGGGGCCAAGCCCCAGGTTTCTTTCGTACGACGGACGATGCTGCGCGCAGTCCGGTCATTGTTCAATCCTCTTCGTCCCGACGACTACTTGTCGATGATCAATCCGCTGTGGACCACTCGCGAGCTTCGGGGGAAGGTCGAGCGGATCGTTCCGGAGGGGTCGGAGGCGGTCTCGGTGTACATCCGTCCCGGTTTCGAGTGGGCCGGTCACACGCCCGGGCAGTACGTCCGGCTCGGTGTGTTGATCGACGGTCGGTACCACTGGCGGGCGTATTCCTTGACCTCCGATCCGGACCCGAAAGACGGGCTGGTCAGTGTCAGTCCCAAGCTGGTGCCCTCGGGCACCGTCTCGCCGTATCTGGTGGGCACCATCAGAACCGGCGATATCGTCCGGCTCAGCGAGGTGGAGGGCGAGTTCACTCTGCCGAGTCCTGTTCCGGACAAGATGGTGTTCATCAGCGCGGGCAGCGGCATCACCCCGATCATCAGCATGTTGCGGTCCCTGGACCATCACGATCAGGTTCGCGATGTCGTGGTGGTGCATTCGGTGCACAACCGTGAGCAGTTGATGTTCGCCGATACCCTCGACCAACTCGAGGCCAAGCACGACGGGTTGACGGTGAAGCTGCGGATCACCAGCGACGAAGGGCGAATGAAAGCGTCCGAATTGGATGAACTGGTCCCGGATTGGCGTGATCGAGAAGCATTCTGCTCCGGCCCGGGCGAGCATCTGGACGATCTGCGCTCGTACTGGAAGGACCAGGGCGATTACGACCGCTTCCATCACGAGAGTTTCCAGCCGGTCATCGGTGGTGGTGACGATGCGGGTGAGGGCGGCACCGTCAAGTTCCTCAACAGCGAGAAGGAAGTCGAATGTGACGGCGGCACAACAATTCTCGCCGCGGGTGAGGAAGCCGGCCTGGATCTGACCTTCGGCTGCCGAATCGGCATCTGTCACACCTGTGTCGGCACCCTGAAAAAGGGACGTTTACGTGACCTGCGTAACGGGGATGTCTCCGAACCTACGGGGCAGGCCGTTCGGATCTGTGTCAATACTGCTGAGGGCGACATCGAAATCGAACTCTGATCAACACATCGAACAGGGGAATGTATGACTATCGACGAAACCACCAGGCGTACCGATACCAGTGATGAGCCCGTGAGCCCACTGGCGCACCTGAGTGACGAGACCATTGCCGAACTGGCCAAGGAGTTCGACGCCATCCACGACGAGGTGTACGCCAGCCTCGGGGACAAGGACCGTAAGTACATCACCTCGGTGATCGCCGCTCAGCGCCAGCTGCTCGTGGCGGGCCGAGTGCTGTTGCTGGGGTCCACCAGCAAGCCCGCATGGCTGGCAGGCACCGCATGCCTCGGTATCGCGAAGATTCTCGAGAACATGGAAATCGGTCACAACGTCATGCACGGCCAGTGGGACTGGATGAACGATCCGGAGATTCACTCCTCGGTGTGGGACTGGGACACCGCATCCACTGCCAGCTCGTGGAAGCACTCGCACAACTACGTTCATCACACGTACACCAACATTCGCGGTAAGGACAAGGATCTCGGATACGAGATCATGCGCATCGATCCGCGGCAGGAGTGGCATCCGGCGTATCTCGCCCAGCCGCTCTACAACCTTCTGCTGATGGCGTTCTTCGAGTGGGGTGTTGCGCTGCACGATCTCGATATCGAGGCCATTCGTCGCGGTGACAAGCCCGTCAAGGACCTCATCGAGGACCTCAAGGGAATCGGCGTCAAGGCGCGTAAGCAGTTCGTCAAGGACTACGTGGGTTGGCCGCTGATCAGTGCCGGTGCGTTCGCGCTCGCGCAGGTGGTCTCGGGTGGTCGCCTGTCCGAGAGCAAGAGGTCGAGGCTCGCCTCGAAGCTGCGGTCGTCGACGCGATTCGGTAAGAACCGTCGCGCGGCATCGTTGCTGGACAGTCGATTCAGCGGGGTCGAGAGCACGTTCCTGTCCACGTTGGCGGCCAACTTCACGGCCAACATCATCCGCAACGTGTGGTCGCACGGCATCATCTTCTGCGGTCACTTTCCTGATCAGGCGTACACCTTCAGTCAGGAAGAGGTGGAGAACGAGACCCGAGGCGGCTGGTACGTCCGTCAGCTCGTCGGAGCGGCCAACATCGACGGCGGCCCATTCTTCCATCTGATGAGTGGCAACCTGAGCTACCAGGTCGAGCACCATCTGTACCCGGATATGCCCAGCACCCGTTACTCGGAAGTGGCTCCCAAGATCAAGGACATCTGCGAGCGCTATCAGCTGCCCTACAACTCGGGACCGCTGATGCAGCAGTACGGCATGGTCCAGCGGACCATCGCACGGTTGGCCTTCCCCGGTGGCAAGGTTCGGCCCAAGCCCGGCCCTTACCGTCCCGAGGAGAGCTGGCGTCGTAAGTTCGCCGAGGGTGCCACCAAGGACAGTGAGGCCGCGAAGACGCGTGGCCGCGTGCCGTCCGGTCACCCCGCGGCCGGACCGGAGCACAACTCCGGCGGTGTCGACGTTCAACCGCCGCCCCGCGGCGACGACTGACGTACCCCCTCGAGCTCTACCCGACCGCGGCCACCCGATCACCGGGTGGCCGCGGTTGTTTCGTTGTGGTTTCGCCTCGAGTCGGCCTCAGGCGGTCCTCAGGGTTCGCCGGTACCGTCTGGTCACAGGGGCGTGACGTCGGTGTCAGCGGGTTTCGAGAGACAGAGGTGATCGCGTGTCCGTGGACCACAACAGAGATGTGTTCGACAGTGCTCGGGTGGCAGCGGCGTACGTCGAATACGCCGGTCCCACCGATGGTTTTCTCGACCGGGGGGAGGCTGCAGCGTTGGTCGCTGCGGCCGGGGTCTCGCGCGGAACACCGGTGCTGGACGTCGGTGTCGGCAGCGGTCGAACCACGGCGATGCTGCGGCTGATGAGCGAGAGCTATGTGGCGATCGACTACGCGCCCACCATGGTCGATGCGTTTCGGCGGAATTTTCCGAACGTGCAGGCGTACGTGGCCGACGCGCGCAATCTGGAGAACTTCGCGGACGGCGAGTTCGGCCTGATCGTCTTCAGCAACAACGGAATCGATACCGTTACCCATGACGAGCGGGGTCGAGTTCTCGCAGAGTTTCACCGAGTCCTCGGTGCGTCGGGAATGGTGGTGTTCTCCACCCTCAACCGCAACGGACCGTCCTTCGGGGAGACTCCGTTTCAACTGAGCCGGCCGACCCAGCCCTTCACGTTCTCACCGAAACGGGCGGTGACCGCGGCCGGACGCCGACTACTCGATCCTGCCGGAGTTGTTCGCAGCGTGAGGAATTGGTGGTCGGGAAGGACCCGCGTCGACGACCGCGGCACGTGGGCCACCGCTCCACTCGCCGCCCACGACTTCGCGCCGTTCATGCACTTCACCACCGTCTCGGATGTGCGGGCACTGGTGACCGAGGCGGGTTTCACGATCGTGGAGATCTTCGCCGACGACGGGTCGATAGTCGAGCCCGACGCGGTGACGAGTTCGGCCGACAATTTCACCGTCGTCGCGCGTAAGTAGTTCTCGCGCAAGCAGGTCCTCAGCGTAGTCGTTCGAGAGCCTCGGTCATCTTCTCCACCGTCTCGGGTGCGACCTTCGCTTCGAATCCAGCCTTGAGGAATGGACCGGCAACCTTTGCGGCACCGTTGAATTCGACGCGAGCGTGGTAGTCGATTCGGGTCGACTGCGGCCCCTCGTCCGTCAGAGTGATGTCGTCGACACTCGTGGCGGTCTTGTTCTCACCTTCGAAGACGATGTGGTTCGGTTCGTCGGTGACCAACGTGTAGGTCAGCTCGGTGGTGATCCCGAACAACTTCGAGACGTTGTGCCACTGCGTACCCGCGGCGACTGGGCCGTCGGACACTTGTCTACAGCTCTGGGTTCCGGGATCCCACTCCGACGCGTGGGCGAAGTCTCGGAGATACGCGGCGGCGTTCTCGCGCGCGACCGCAACGGTGAAGGTTCTGGTGACGTCGACCATCGTGTTCTCTTTCTTGTCTGGGTGGGTCAGTTCTCGACGGTGACGCCGAGATGGTCGGCCAGTCGCCCCATGGTGCCGACGATCTGCTCCTCGGTCACCCGGGGAAAGCCCGCCGCCGCCCGAAACTCCGGGTCGGTGACGCGGGACCAGTCGTAGACCTGGGTCAACGCAGTACGGTCCTCGGACAAGTCGTCGAGTTCCCACGACCATCGCGTACCGCGAGGCTCCATGCCCTGGCGTCGGGGAATCCAGCCGATGCGTCGGTCCTGTTCGAAGACGAAGACGGTGTTCTCCATGACGTACTCGCCCAGCTGCGGCTGATACATCTGCATCGCGAAGGTGTCACCCACCTCACGCATCGGCACCGGGTCGATCGCGCCGCGGAGCATCTCCGAGCCGTCGACGGCAGCGTGAACCTCGGGGTTGGCCAGCGCTGTGAACACCGATGCCGGGGGTGCGGTAATCACGCGGCGGACGGTCAACTCATCGGTCATGGGGTTACGCCTTCCGGTGGTGGCACTGGTTGTGTTGGTCTACCCGGGCGGGCACAGATGGAAACTGTGGCTCGGGTTTTGCCTCGCAGTGGACACAATGACGAAACACGACCGCCACGTCGCGTTCGTACAGTCGCCCCGTCGGACTCCGCACAATCCAGCTGCGGAGCGCACACCGTGTCGAGGGGTAGCCATGAGTGGAAATGCCGTCCGCCTGCAGGCGATCAAAGACGTCGAGGCCTATGTACCGCCTGCGGTCAGCTTCGTCGGAGACGAGAAGCCGGGCGAGATCTTCGGTGAGAACGTCTTCAGCAAGGTCGTCATGCAGAAGCGTCTGCCCAAATCGGTGTTCAAGTCGGTGATGGCGACGATCGACAAGGGCAAGAAGCTCGACCCCATGGTCGCCGACGCGGTCGCGTCGGCGATGAAGGACTGGGCGCTCGAGAAGGGCGCGACGCATTACGCGCACGTGTTCTACCCCCTCACCGGGTTGACGGCCGAGAAGCACGACAGCTTCTTCGACCCCGTCGGGGACGGCAGCGCACTCGCCGAGTTCGCAGGCAAAACGCTGATTCAAGGCGAGCCCGACGCATCGAGCTTCCCCAACGGCGGCCTGCGCAACACGTTCGAGGCCCGTGGATACACCGGCTGGGACGTCACCAGTCCCGCATACGTGCTAGAGAACCCGAACGGGAACACCCTGTGCATCCCGACGGTGTTCGTCTCGATGACCGGCGAAGCGCTCGACCACAAGACGCCGCTGTTGCGATCGCAGCAGGCAATGGGCGCTCACGCCGAGCGGATCCTGAAGCTGTTCGGGCACGAGGACATCGAGAACATCGTCTCGTTCTGCGGGCCGGAGCAGGAGTACTTCCTGGTCGACCGCCACTTCTTCCTCGCTCGACCCGATCTGCTCAATGCCGGTCGCACCCTGTTCGGTTCGAAGCCGCCCAAGGGCCAGGAATTCGACGACCACTACTTCGGTGCCATCCCCGAGCGAGTGCTCGGCTTCATGATGGACACCGAGCGTGAGCTGTTCAAGCTGGGAATCCCGGCCAAGACTCGGCACAACGAGGTTGCTCCCGGACAGTTCGAGATCGCGCCGATGTTCGAGCGCGGCAACATCGCAGCAGATCACCAACAACTGCTGATGACGATGTTCAAGACGATCGCCAAGAAGCACGGCATGGAGTGCCTGTTCCACGAGAAGCCCTTCGAAGGCGTCAACGGCTCGGGTAAGCACGTCAACTTCTCGCTCGGAAACTCCCAGCTGGGATCGCTGTTGGTGCCCGGCGACAATCCGCACGACAACGCGCAGTTCCTCGTCTTCTGCGCCGCCGTTATTCGCGCGGTGCACAAGTACGGCGGTCTGTTGCGCGCCTCGGTGGCGTCGGCGACCAACGATCACCGACTCGGTGCCAACGAGGCACCGCCCGCGATCATCTCGATCTTCCTGGGCGACCAACTGGCCGACGTCTTCGACCAGATCGCCAAGGGCGCAGCCACGTCCTCGAAGGGCAAGGGCACCATGATGATCGGTGCCGACACTCTGCCGGTGTTGCCGACAGATCCGGGCGACCGAAACCGGACGAGCCCGTTTGCGTTCACCGGCAACAGATTCGAGTTCCGCGCACCCGGTTCGATGCAGACCGTCAACGGCCCCATGGTCACGATCAACACGATCATGGCCGAGGCGCTCGATTACATGGCGACCAACCTCGAAACTGCTGTCGCCGAGGGCACCGACTTCGACACCGCGGTGCAGAACCTGCTGACGGAGATCATCACCGAACACGGGGCAGTGGTGTTCAACGGCGACGGCTACTCCGACAACTGGCAGATCGAGGCGCAGGCACGCGGCTTGCCGAACCTGCGGACGACGCTCGACGCGCTCCCGGAACTCGTCTCGGAGTCGGCGATGGAACTGTTCGAGAAGTACAAGGTCTTCAACCACCGAGAGATGCACTCGCGCTACGAGGTAGGACTCGAGCAGTATGCGCTGACGGTGTTCGTGGAGGCGCGTCTGACCCTCGAGATGGGGCAGACCTCCATCCTGCCCGCCGCGGTGCGATACCAGACCGAGTTGGCGCAGAACGTCAGTGCACTCTCCGGTGCCGGAATCGACCCGGACATGTCTGCGCTGCAGGCGGTCTCGGAGCCGCTGTCCGAGCTGCGAAGCGCGCTGGCCACCTTGAAGGCCGCGCTCGAGGCCGATCCAGGCGGTGAGGCACTCGCCGAGGCCACTCATGCGAAGGAAGAACTGCTGCCTGCGATGGCGGCCGTACGATCCGCTGCGGACATCCTCGAGGCGATGGTGGCCGACGATCTGTGGCCGCTGCCGACGTATCAGGAGATGCTCTACATCTTGTGAGTGCGCTCCACGTTCCACTGGTGTAGTTGCGTGAGCAATATCTCGAGGCGGAATAGCTTCATGGTTCTCGTGGGTTCGGCGTAGTGACGCACGTTGTGCACGCCCGTGAGGAGAAGAGATCCATGAAGTTGTTTTCCCCGATGACCCTCGGTGACCTGAAGCTCGACAACCGCCTGGTGATGGCCCCGCTCACGCGAATGCGTTCCGGGCCAAGCGGTGTGCCCGGCCCGCTGGTGGTCGAGTACTACAGGCAGCGGGCATCTCTGGGTCTGCTCGTCAGCGAGGGCACCTACCCGAGCCGGGCCGGTCAGGGTTTTCCTGGTCAGCCCGGCTTGGTGACCGATGAGCAGATCGAGGGCTGGCGCACCGTCGCCGACGCAGTGCACGCCGACGGCGGGGTGATCTTCGCTCAGGTGATGCACGCAGGCCGCGTCACTCACGAGGCGACGACCGGCGGCCACGAGGTCGTCGGGCCCAGCGCGATCGCGATCGACGGCCGGACTCATACCTACGAGGGCAAGAAGCCGTACCCCACCCCGCGAGCATTGCGCGAGGACGAGCTGCCGTCGGTGATCGAAGAGTTCGTGCAGGCGTCGAAGAACGCGGTTGCCGCCGGAATGGACGGCGTGGAGATCCATGGTGCCAACGGTTACCTGCTCCACGAGTTCCTCTCGCCTGCATCGAACATTCGGGAAGATGCCTACGGCGGCTCGCCGGAGAATCGAGCGCGATTCGTCGCCGAGGTCGTCGAGGCAGTGGTCGCGGCGCTCGGTGCGGGCCGGGTGGGTATTCGGATCTCTCCGGCGCACAACATTCAGGACGCGCTCGAGACGGACTCCGAGGATGTGCGTGCCACCTACCGAGCGTTGGTGGATCGAATCGCACCACTCGGTCTTGCGTATCTCAGTGTGCTGCACAAGGAACCGGCGGGCGAACTCGTCCAGGACCTGCGGCGGGCGTTCGGCGGCACGGTACTGGTCAACAGCGGATTCGGTGAGATCACCAGCCGCAACGAAGCACGAGCTCTGCTCGACGAGGGAATCGGCGACGCTGTGGTCGTCGGCCGTCCGGCGATCGCCAACCCCGATCTCGCCTACCGCTGGCGCGAGGATCTGCCGCTCAACGAGCCGGACCAGAGCACCTTCTACACCGATGGTGCCCAGGGGTACACCGACTATCCGGCCCTGCAGCACTGACGTATACCCCGGGCACGCGGACGGCGATGCGTGCCCGGGGTATACGAACTGCGAACCGCAGACCTAGAAGTCTGCGGTTTTGCGGGCGCGCACCTTACTGACGATCGAGAAGACGACGGCGATGGTCATCAGTGCGTAGAGCACGATCGTGATGCCGCTACTGACCAGAATCGTGGGATCGCCCTCACTGACTGCCAACGCGCGTCGGAGCGATTCCTCGGCGAGTGGGCCGAGGATCACCGCGATCAACACCGGTGCCAGCGGAATGTCGTAGCGGCGCATCATGAATCCGACGATGCCGAGCCCCAGCATGAAGATCAGGTCCACGATCGACGCACTCGACGCATAGACCCCGAGCGCAGCGAAGACCGAGATACCTGCGTAGAGGTAGTTCTTCGGGATCTTGAGCAGCTGCGCCCACAAGGGTGCGAACGGCAGGTTGAGGATCAGCAGCACGATCATCGCAACGAACAAGCTGGCCAGCAGAGCCCAGACGATGTCGCCGCTGCGCTCGAACAGCAGTGGTCCGGGCTGCATGCCGTATTGCTGGAAGGCCGCCAACATGATCGCGGCAGTCGCGGACGTCGGCAGACCCAGAGCCAGCAGGGCACCCATGGCTGTGCCTGCGGTGGAGTTTCCGGCGGCCTCGGGACCGGCGACACCGCGAATTGCCCCCTTGCCGAACATGGGCTTCGCCCGCTTGCGATCGAGCCTGCGCTCGGTTCCGTACGCCAGGAAGCTCGGCACTTCGGCACCGCCCGCGGGAACCACACCGAACGGCACACCGAATGCAGTGCCGCGCAACCATGCGGGTAGCGCATCGCGGAACTCGGCCTTGCTCAACCACGGTCGTCCCTGTGATTTGATCAGTGTCCGATCCTCGGGGCGGCCGATCTTCGACGCGATGTGGATGACCTCACCGAGTGCGAGCATGGCCACGGTGATGACGACGATGTGGATGCCGTCGAACAGGGCCGGTACCTCGAAGGTGAATCGTGAAGCGCCGGAGGGACCGTCGATGCCGATCACGGCCAGCGTGAGACCGATCAACAGTGCGGTCAGACCTTTGAGCACGGAGTCCGACACCACCGCAGAGGTCGCGATGAAGGCGAATACGGCCAGGGCCAGGTACTCGGCGGGTCCGAAATTGGTTGCCAGCGATGCAAGAGTCGGGGCGAAGAACACCACCAGAGTCGTTGCAACGATGCCGCCGATGAATGCGCCGATGGCAGAGGTCGCCAAAGCCTGTGGAGCCCGTCCGTTCTTGGCCATTCGATGGCCCTCGAACGTGCCGGCGATGGCGGTGCTGTTGCCGGGGGTGTTCATCAGAATTCCGGAGATGGAATCGCCGAACAGACCGCCGAAATACACTCCGGCGAACATGATCAGCGCGGCTGTGGGGTCGAGGGTGAACGTGACGGGCAGCAGCAGTGCCACCGCCATGGCCGATCCGAGGCCCGGTAGGACGCCGACGGCGGTGCCGAGCAGTGCGCCGACGAACACCCAGACGATGTTCATCGGAGTGAGCGCGGTGCCGAACCCGTCGAGAAGGTTGCTCAATGAATCCATCAGAAGTTCAGCTCCGTCAGAAGATCTGGGCGAGGACGCCGCCGGGCAAGTTCAGGCCGAGGCCCGCGGAGAATGCGATCTGAATTGCGCTCGAGACCAGAAGAGCCACTGCCGCGTCGAACACGTACCGGCGTCCGCCCAATCCGATCGACACACCCCAGAAGAGCACTGCGCCGGCCAGGACCCAGCCGAGCGGGTCCAGCAGGGCGATGAACACAGCCACCGATCCGACGGTGATCGACAGCGTGCGCCAGTTGCTGACCGAACCGCTGTGCGGTACTCCGTCGTCGTCGACTCCACGGTCGATCACCTCGGGGGTGACCATCAGTTGGATGGCGACCAGGACTGCGACGACGAAGCAGCCACCGGCGACGATGGCCGGAAACACTTGTGGACCAGGTGAAGTGGCAGTGGCCGGCACTTCCATGGTGACAGTTCCGTAGACCAGGAACACGCCGAGCGCGACGAGCAGAGCGGGGACGATCAGCCCACTGCGGCCCGTCCAGAAGGATCGGCTCGTTTCGGTAGTCGTCGTTGTCATACCAGCCCCAACTCCTCGAGAATTCCGGTGATACGTGCCTGCTCGACGTCGAGGAACTCTCCGAATTCGTCTCCGGTCACCACCGATTCCTTCCAGCGGTTGCGTTCGACGGCCGTCGCCCACTGCTCGGTCTCGACCATCTCGCCGACGATCTCGATGAGGGTCTGTCGGTCCTCGTCCGAGATCCCCGGTGGCGCAACGATTCCTCGCCAGTTGACGAGATCGACGTTGTAACCCTGTTCGATGAAGGTGTCCACATCGAATCCGTCGAGCGGTTCGGGCGATGCCACGGCGAGAGCCCGCACGTTGCCTGCCTCGATCTGATCGCGAAAGTCGTTGAAACCACTGACTGCAACGCCGACGGTGTTGGAGAGCAGAGACGTCAGCACTTCACCTCCGCCGGAGTAGGCAATGTAATTGATTGCGGCAGGGTCGATGTCGGCTTCCTGTGCCAACTGCCCGGCGACGATGTGGTCGATGCCGCCGAGTGAGCCGCCGCCGATGGGAAGTCCGCCCGGGTTGGCCCGCCAGGCCTCGATCATGTCGTCCAGATTCTGGATCGGTGAATCCTGGGGGACGACGAACACCTCGAAGTCCTCGGCGAGCTTGGCGATCGGGACGGTGTCGGCGAGAGTGGTCTCGGACCTGTTGATCGCGATTCCGCCGAGCATCACGGTGCCGGTGATCATCACCGTCGTCGGCTGACCTGCGAGGTTTTCGAGCTGGCTCAGACCGATGGTGCCACCGGCTCCGGGAACGTTGACGACCTGGGCATTGTTGACGATGCCATCGCTGCGCAGCGCCTGCTGCGATTCGCGTGCCACCAGATCCCAGCCTCCGCCCGCGGCGGCCGGTGCTATCAATGTCAGTTTGGCGCGGGCGTCGGAGCCGCTGGTACTGCGGGCGGCGTCGATGCCTGCCACAGTCACCGCTCCCACCACCACCAATGCACCGACAGTCCGTAGGAGTGTGGGAGAGATCGCCATCAGAGACCTTTCGTGTGATGTGTCACAGCGTCAGGTTAGATACAGTCTGTCTGATTAGTCCAATTCACAAAAACCTCGAGGTTGACCTCGGTGGATTCGAGCAACGGGAGAGACCGTGTCGGTAGCGAGCGCAGTGGCAGTAGCTATGAGCAACACACCGGAGGGGCACGAAGCATTGCGCCGCGGTGCTGCCGAGGCCGAACTGCGGCGGGCTTCATTGGTCGTGTTGTCCGTGGTGGACCGGGATTCGATATCGGCCGAGGACCGTAGCGCGGCGCAGGCCGAGGTTCAGCGGGTGCTCCCGGGAGCGGCTCCGACCCTGCGCGTCGAGCCCGATGGCGGCGATCCGGCGGGCGCATTGGTCGATCTCGTTGCAGACGTCGGCGCGAGCTTGGTCGTCATCGGCTCCAAGCGTCGATCCGCGGTGGGCAAGTTCCTGATGGGGAGCACGGTGCAGCGGGTGCTGCTCGATTGCCCGGTTCCAGTGCTCGTCGTGAAGGCACCGTGATCCGATACCGACGCTGACCCGGTAGTATCGGACAAACTTCACCCAAGACAACCCCGAGGAATCATGGACAGCGATAAACCCGGGCCGGACACGGCCCCCCGCACTACAGCTACTACGTGCGAGGCGGTGTCCGGCGGATGAGCGTTCTGCTCACTCTTTTGCTCGGCCTGCTCGTCGTTTTTCTCATCACTGTCGCAACCGGATACTTCGTTGCGCAGGAATTCGCCTACATGACCGTGGACCGGTCCCGCCTGAAGGCGCGTGCCGAAGCCGGTGACGCCGTCGCGGCCCGTACATTGACGGTCACCAAGCGCACCTCGTTCATGCTGTCCGGTGCCCAGCTGGGCATCACGGTCACCGGACTTCTGGTCGGCTACGTCGCCGAACCGCTGATCGGCCAGTCGTTCGGCACGATGCTGGGCGGCATCGGAATTCCGACCGCTGTCGGCGTGGGACTCGGTGCCGTTCTGGCGCTGACGTTCTCGACGTTCGTGCAGATGCTGTTCGGCGAACTGTTTCCGAAGAACTTCGCGATCGCTCGTCCCGAACCGGTCGCTCGATGGCTCTCACTGTCGACGACCATCTATCTCAAACTCTTCGGCTGGTTGATCACCATCTTCGACCAGTCCTCGAACCTGCTGCTCAAAGCACTGAAGATCGAGCCCGTACACGATGTCGAGCACTCGGCAAGTCCCCGCGATCTCGAACACATCGTGTCCGACTCGCGTGAGACCGGTGACCTCCCGGAGGAGCTCTCGACACTCCTCGATCGGATTCTCGACTTCCCGACGCGCAACGTCGAACATGCGATGATCCCGCGTTCACGTGCCGCGACCGTGCGCGATACCGACACGCTGGGGGAGGTGAAAACGTTGATGGGGCAGGAGCATTCGCGTTACCCGGTGCTGGACGAGGACGACGGAATCGTGGGTGTGGTGCATCTGCACGACGTGCTTGACTCCGCCGAACCCGATGCGACGCCGATCTCCGGTCTTGCCCGCGAGGCGCTGATTCTGCCCGAGATGCAGAGCCTGCCCGATGCGATGCGCGAACTGCGGGCCACCCGTAACCAATTGGCCTGCGTCATCGACGAATACGGCGGACTGACCGGCGTCATCACCATCGAGGATCTGGCCGAGGAACTGGTCGGTGAGATCACCGACGAGCACGACGACGGTGTACCGGACCCGAGCCCGGTCAGCGCCGACGACGGTAGTTGGACGATGGCGGGCGAGGTGCACATCGACGAGGTCGAACGCGCGATCGGGGTGGATCTGCCCGAGGGTGATTACGAGACCATCGCCGGTTTCGTCATCGCGCACCACGGTTCGCTGGCGGGAGTCGGAACCCGAATCGAAGTGGATCTACCGCCCGACAACGCCGATCTCGCCAATGACGACGAGACGCCCGTTCGATTCGTCACCGTGGAGGTGCAGGAGATCGACAGCCACGTGCCCTCACTGCTCACTCTCACCATCGACGAGCGAGCAACCGAGCACGACGAGAATTCGGCCGAGACCGACGCCGCAGGAGCACATCGATGAGCAATATCTGGGTATTCCTCGCCGTCACCATCGGTCTCATTGCGGCGAGTGCGTTCTTCGTCGCAGTGGAATTCGCGTTGCTCGCGGCCAAGCGGCACCGCCTCGAAGATGCTGCACCGAACTCGCGGGCCGCACGGGCCGCGTTGCGTAGTTCGTCGGAGTTGACCGTGCTGCTCGCCGGCTCTCAGCTCGGCATCACCATCTGCACGTTGGCGCTTGGTGCGACCACCAAACCCGCCGTGCACTACTGGCTCACGCCTCTGTTCGGCAGTATCGGCCTTCCGTACTGGTTCGCCGATGTTCTCGGTTTCGTCCTCGCGTTGATCATCGTCACCTTCTTGCATCTCGTCGTCGGCGAGATGGCTCCGAAATCCTGGGCCATCGCGCATCCGGAGAAGTCGGCCACGATGCTCGCACTTCCCATGCGCGGGTTCATGTTTCTCACGCGTCCGGTGTTGACGGTGTTGAACAACATGGCGAACTGGTGCCTGCGCAGGGTCGGGGTGGAGCCTGCCGATCAGGTGGGCTCGGGCCAGAACGCCGACGACCTGCGTCAGCTCGTCGAGCATTCGGTCAATGTGGGGGCGCTCGACGCCAGCTACCAGGCCCAGATCTCCGGTGCGCTGGAGTTGCAGGATCTCACCGTCGGGGATCTGGTTGCCCAGAGCGGCACGCCCACATCGGTGTCGTCCTCGGCGTCCATCGACGACGTGCGGGAGGTCTCGCGCATCAGTGGACATCTGAGGATTCTCGTCAGCGATGACGATGTGGTGAAAGGTGTTGTGCACGTTCGAGATACGTTGACCGATGCGGAGGATCTGGCGCAGATAACGCGTCCGGCCTACACGCTCGATTCCACCACCCCGGTGTACGTGGCGCTGGCCTCGATGCGGGAAACCAGGCACCACCTGGCGTTGGTGGTCGACGCGTCGGTCGGTGCGGGCGAGAGCTCACGCACGATCGGCGTCGTCACTCTCTCGGATGTGCTGACGCGGCTTCTGCCCGAACCCGTCTGACTCGAGTACCGCACGTGCTCGAAGCATCCCCGCCCGGACTGTTCTGCCGAGCGGGGATGCTTCGTTGTGCCTCGTCTTCTACCCGAATCAGATCGGGGCGATGACCAGAAGGTGTGCCCAGTACGACGCGACGTCGTGGCCGAGCTGGGGGAGCAGCACGTCGTAGAGCAGGTAGGACATCATTGCCGTCGAACTCCTTGTTCAGCGGGTCGTTGCCGACTCGCATGCCGAGACTTGTAGGTCATTGAAACTGTAGATGACCCGGCCCTCGGCGGCATCAACATCGCCTACCGGTCTTTTCGGAGGCGGACGTCAGCCGATGCAGCCCTGCAAGGTGGTGAAGCTGCCTGCGATGCCTGCGCCCTCGCATACTGCACCCTCGGGGGTGAGCGTGATCGTCGAACCCGGCGCGGCCACTGCGATCGACAGGCCGAGACCGGACGCGGTGTTCTGCGCGAGGGCGCCTGGGCCGAAGGCGATTGCTGCGGGTGCGCCGCCGAAACTGCCGTTGCTGACGGCGGTACCGCCATTGAGCCCCAGTGCGAGGGCTGCAGCGTTGTTCATGGCCTCGGCCGACCCCCAGCCTTCGAGCCCGACGCCGGCTGCGGCGCTCGCGCCATCGGCCGAGCTGTCGCACTGAGATCCGCCCGCGAGAGCAGTGATGTCCATGCCTCCCGGTGCGGTGGTGCACGCGACCGGAGCTGCGGACGCCGTGCCCGGCACCAGGGCCGCGAAGGTACAGGCGAATCCGAATGCTGCCGCTCCGCCGAGAATTCTCTTGGTGTGGAACATGGTGAATGCCTCCCGAGATCGGTGTGTCGGCACCGGTGTGCCGCGTGTCGAGGGGGCTGGGCCAGTTCTGTCAGGGACCCGACTCCCTGGTTTCGAGTGTTGCTTCGGCGAGCGACGGCGCGGATTCGCGAACATCTCGAATAGGTCTCGGTTCAGCAACGAAAAGATAACGCACCATTGGGGGTGGTCGGTCCCTAGGATGGCGTCATGATCGGGCGCATCGACGAAATCGTGTTCGACTGCACGCAACCGGCGGTGCTGGCGCAATTCTGGGCCGGGGTGCTCGGCGGGCAACCGGAAGCACGCGACGACTCGTGGTCCTTCGTGGATGTTCCCGGGTTCACCCGCCTGGCATTTCAGCGAGTTCCGGAGGGGAAGGTCGTCAAGAACCGACTGCACCTCGATGTCGATGTACCGAACATCGACGACGCGGTGGTTCGGGCGGTCGGTCTCGGTGCGACAGTGGTCGGCCAGAAGCACTCCGACGCGGCCGGATCCTTTCAGGTATTGCTCGACCCCGAGGGCAACGAGTGGTGCTTGGTGACCCCGCCTGGAACAAGCCCCGGTGCGTCAGCGCGCGTCGTGCTCGGCGCGTGACTCCAGCACGGTCGGCATCGAGCCTTCGATGAGTTCGATGAGATCGGTCAATCGTGATCCGACCTCGCGACCGAGTGGGGTCAGGCTGTATTGCACTTTCGGCGGAATGGTTTCGAGCACGGTACGCACTGTCAGGCCGTCGCGTTCGAGGGTCTGCAGAGTTTGCGCGAGCATCCGTTCACTGACTCCGTCGACGCGTCGGCGGAGGGCATTGAATCGGTAGTCGCCCTCGGTGAGTGCGGCCAACACCAGTACTGCCCAGCGGCTCGTCGCGTTGTGGAGCGTCTGCCTGGACGCGCATTCGCGTGCGAAGACGGATGCTGCGAGAGATTCGGCTGCCTCGGACATCCGACCATGTTAGCGCAAGCAAATCCGGAAGTGCTATTGATCGATGTTGCACTGCACGAAAAGTAAGTGCATGATGCATATAGCTTGATACTTCAACTTCAGGAGCGATCTTCATGACCACAGCAATCACCGGAGCAACCGGCAATCTCGGCGGGCTCGTCATCGCCTCGCTGCTCCGCCGCGGCGTCGCACCGGCCGATATCGTCGCCGTCGTGCGCAACGCCGACAAAGCGGCCCCGCTCGCCGAGCGCGGTCTTGTCGTGCGGGTGGCCGACTACAGCGACACTGCCGCCCTGACCTCGGCATTCGCGGGAGTGGACACGGTGCTGCTGATCTCGGGATCGGAAGTGGGCCAGCGAATTGCGCAGCACAACAACGTGATCGAGGCCGCGGAGGCGGCCGGAGTGGGCCTGATCGCGTACACCAGCCTGCTGGCCGCCGACACGTCGGGAGTGAGCCTGGCACCTGAGCACAGGGCCACCGAGCAGCGCCTGACCGCGTCCAGCATTCCCGCGGTGTTCCTGCGTAACGGGTGGTACTGGGAGAACTACCTCGGATCGCTCGCCCAGACCGTCGACGGCGGAGTTCTGCTCGGCGCAGCCGGCAGCGGCACAATTGCCGCGGCCTCGCGAGCCGACTACGCAGAAGCGGCCGCTGCGGTCCTGACGTCGAGCAACCAGGGCGGGAAGATCTACGAGCTCGGCGGTGACGAACACCTGAGCTACGCCGATCTGGCCGCCATCATCGCCGACCTCTCCGGAAAGCCGGTCGTCTACAAGGATCTCGGCGAGGCCGAGTACGCGACCGTACTCCAGGGCGCAGGCCTGCCGGACGTCGTGGCGACCATGCTCGCCAGTGCTGACGCCGGAATCTCTCGCGGTGAGCTCGATACCGACTCCGGTGACCTGCAGGCTTTGATCGGGCGTGCGTCCACTCCCGTCGCCGAGATATTTCGCGCGGCACTGTGACGGGGATCGCTGCGCTCCTTGTACCGTGGGCGCGGTGAATCACAAGACGACCCGCACCCTGTTCCTGGCCGCCACCGCTTCGCTCGCGCTGATCACCGGTGCGTGCAGTTCGGACGCCGACACCTCGGCAACTGCCACGTCCACCACCGCTTCCAGCTCCACCGCTGGTTCGGCCGAGGCAGCGGCGGTCAGCACGTGCCCTACGGCCGCCCCTGATGCATCGGCAACACCCGAGTGGACGCTGGCCGGCGACACCGGCAGCATCGCCGTCGTCGGACCCACGGAGACCACGGCCCCTGCGGTCACGGTCGAGACGCCATTCAGTGTCGCCGAGACGCAGGTCGAGACGCTGCAGGCCGGGGATGGCCCGGTCGTCGCCGACGATGCGACGGTATCGGTGTGCTACATGGGTGTGAACGGACGCGACGGCACGACGTTCGACAGCAGCTACGAGCGAGGAGCGCCGGTCGAGTTCCCGCTCGGCGGCGTGGTTGCGGGCTTCCAGAAGGCCATCGCCGGACAGACCGTCGGCTCGACGGTCGCCGTCGCGGTCACCTCGGCAGACGGTTACCCCAGCGGGCAGCCGCAGGCCGGAATCGAACCGGGCGACAGCCTGATCTTCGCGATCTCGATCCTCGGCGCGAACTGAGTGCGTAGCCGCAGTGGTGCGGCGCGACCGATCCGGAAACGGAGCCGCACCACTGCCGCAAGCACTACACCGTCGACAGCTGCTGAATCGTGGTCGCTCCACCTGGGGTGGGCGTGGTGGTGATGAAGTTCGAGTCGTAACCCAGCGATTCGACGACGCCGCGGATCTCGCGGAACTGCTCGACGCTGACGTCGGGCGTGCGCTTGAGCACGAATCCGGACGTGCGGCTCGGGCTTCCGACAAATGCCCAGGAGTAGTCCTCGGCGATGTAGGCCACGATGTAGTTGGTCGGACCGTCCAGGCTCTCTTGGGTGGGAACGCCCGGGAAGCTCACGTGCAGTTGGGCATTGGTGGTGGTGTCATTGACCCGTGCGTTACCGACGATGCGGTTTTCCTGACCGGTCCAGGTGGTGCAGGTGTTCTCGACGCGAATGTTCGACGCGTCGATCAACTGGTAGTTGGCCTGGGTGTCGCGCGCACAGATCAGGTTGAACGGCTGCGGTACTGCAGCAACCTGGTTCCAGGTGCCGAGGTAGCGGTCGATGTCCAGCGACGCGACCGGGGCGAGCGGTTCGAGGCCGACCGATCCCAACGGGCCCACCGGTTGCGCTTGCGCGGGGGTAGCGGCAAGCAGTGCGCCCGCGAGGACGGCACCGGCAAGTGCGGTGCGGCCGAATGCGTGACGGATCTTCATCAATTCGCTCCTTGTGTTGTGGTCGTGCCGGGTGTTGATTTCGTGCCGGGTGTTGTGGTCGTGCCGGAATCGAGTGTGTTCGGCCACCAGATCCGCGGGCCGATGAGGGTGAACAGGGCGGGGATGACGACGGTTCGTACCACGAAGGTATCGAGCAGAATGCCGAGTCCGACGATGATGCCGAGCTGGGTCAGGGTGATCAGAGGCAGCACGCCGAGCACACAGAACACTGCTGCCAGAACGATTCCCGCGCTCGTGATGACGCCGCCGGTGGCCGATACGGCCCGCACGATGGCAGATCTGGTGCCGTGGAGATGTGTTTCCTCGCGGGTCCGGGTGACCAGGAAGATCGTGTAGTCCACCCCGAGGGCGACGAGAAACAGGAACGCGAACAGCGGTGTGTTGTCGTCGAGTGCGGGAAATCCGAAGATGTGCAGGCTCACCCAACTGCCGATGCCGATCGCGGCCACTGCGCTCAGCACCGTTGTCGCGACGAGAATCAGCGGTGCCACAACAGCTCGTAGCAGCAGTACCAGGACCGCCAGCACCACCACGAGGATTGCGGGAATCACCACGAGGCGATCGCGAGCAGAGGCATCGGTGGTGTCGAGCGCTTTGGCGTCGCTACCACCGACTCGGGCACCGTCCACATCGGACAGTGCCGAGCGCAGATTCTCGACCACGGTGAACGACGCGTCCGACGCGGGGGCAGCGTCGGTGACGACCGACAGGCGGGTCAGGCCCGTGTCGGAATCTGCGACGCGATCGACCGAGACGACTCCGCCGATGCCCTCGACGATGCCGATCACCGAGTCGACCTCGTCGGTGGGTGCGAGAACCGTGATCGGGTCGGCAGAACCGGCCGGAAAGTGTTGCGAGAGAGTATCGAAGCCCTCGACGGACTCGGCGGTCACTCGGAACTGCTCGGTTTGGGAGAGTCCGATCTGGGTCCCGAACAATGCCGCGCAGCACGCCAACAGGGCAGCGATGGTGACCGAGGCCGTCACCACGGGACGCTTCGCGACGCCCGCCGCCACCGAGTGCCAGACGCCCTCGGTGGTGGTGTCTCGGTCGGTCTCCTTGGGCGCGAACGGCCAGAACAGCTTCGGGCCGAACAGGGCCAGTAGCGGAGGCAGTACGAACAGGACGAAGACCGCTGCGACCACGAGGCCCGCGGCGGCGAGAGCTCCCAGGCTGCGTGTGCTCGGCAGGATCGCCAACAACAAGGTCAGCAGCGAGAGCACGACGGTTGCATTGCTGGCCACGATGGCAGGTCCTGCGTGCCGGACGGCGTTCCGCAGGGCACGCCGGTGATCGGACTCGCGACGCAGTTCCTCGCGGTATCGAGAGATCAGCAGTAACGCGTAGTTCGTCCCGGCACCGAACACGAGCACGCTGGTGATGCCCGAGGTCGAACCGTCGAACGAGAGTCCGGTGGCCTGTGCGAGGACGGTGCCGACAGTGGTGGCGAATCGGTCGGCGAATCCGATGACGGCCAGCGGAACCAACCACAGGATGGGTGACCGGTAGGTGACGATCAGTAGTACTGCCACCACGAGGGCGGTGACGGCGAGAAGCGTGAAGTTGGCACCGGAGAAGGAGTTCGCGATGTCGGCACCGAACGCAGGTCCGCCGGTGACCTGAGCGCGCAGATCGGGCGGGAGGTTCTCGGTTGCTGCGCTCCGCAGGTCGGTGATCAGGTCGTCGAGAGTGAAGCCCGACAACTTCGAATCGACCTGGACGATCGCGATAGCGGCCTTTCCGTCGGGTGCCACGATCGGGGGAGGGCCGGGTTGGTCGGGGACCGAGCGATCGACGGCGAGCAGCCTGTTCTGAGCGGCGGTGGCGGCGTCGATATCGGCGGGGGTCAGGTCTGCGCCGTCGGGGCGACTGAGCACCAGAATCACGGGCGCGGTGTCGGAATCCGGAAACTCGGCCAGCAGTTGGTCCACCTGATACGACTCGGCGGAGGTCGGCAGTGAATTCGGCGACTGGCCCGCGGAATCGTTGCTGCCGACGAGCCCCATCACGGCACCGGAAAGGACGAGGATCGCCAGCGCGATAGCCCAGGACCTTCGGTGCGTGACTGCTGCGGCGATGCGGTCCCAGGCGTCGTTGCGGTCGGTTCGGGTACTGTCCACGTTCTAAACAATCTCATTAACTTAGATGTTAAGCAACTGAATCTATTGCGGGCAGTACGCTGACGGTGACCGATGCGAAGGAGTTACCACCGACATGTCCGACCGAAACCACCTCGAATCCGCGATATCAGCGGATCTGCGAGCGTTGTCTTCGGTCTCCGAGCAGATCGGCCAGGTGTTCGGTGCCCTGCACAATCTGCGGCCCAACGACTTTCGAGCATTGCTGCATGTGATGGTCGCCGATGTGGAGGGTTCGCCCCTCACCGCTGGCGAACTCGGCGCAATGCTGGGGCTGTCCTCCGCGGCCATCACCTATCTGGTCGAGCGCATGATCGCTTCGGGGCACATTCGGCGAGAGTCGGACGTATCAGACCGACGCAAGGTGATTCTGCGGTACGACGAGCACGGGATGGAGGTGGCTCGGGGCTTCTTCGGCCCCCTCGGTGTACGCACCAGTGCCGCTCTGGCGGACCTTCCCGACGCCGATCTGGCAGCCGCCCATCGAGTGTTCGAATCCCTCATCGGTGCCATGCGCGAACACCATGCCGACCTGGGCAACCGCAGTCGAACATGAATGCAGGCACCGCCTGACGTTCGAGACGCTGGTGGGCGGCCTGCTCGAGCCGATGCTGGACGCTGAGGCTGCCGGTGACGTAGGGTTGGCAGCGGTTGAGCTAACAGCCGGTCACGGGGAAACGCAGCGAAGTCGGCGTCCGGGTCAGGCATCACAATGCTCCCGCTGCGTCAATCGGTTTCCCCCTCAGTTCGACCGATCGATGGGATCTGCCATGAGTGTTGAATCTTCAGGCAACAAAGTCCGAACTACCTCGTCGGCCGTCGCGGAAAAGTCCGTATCCGTGGCAGCAACCGGCGCAATCTTCACCGCACACGATGGACCGGACGGTTCACTGATCGTCGCTGTTCACGGGGACATCGATATGCGCAGCGCGCCCATGTTCTCCGATTTCGTGTGCAGTCGCATGTCCAGCAGAGCGCATGTGACCCTCGAGCTGACCGATGTCGATTTCTTCGGTATCGCGGGACTCACCGTGTTCGATGCGGTACGCGAATACACCGCAGGCATCGGGGCAACCTGGTCGGTCGTCGCGGGACGTTCGGTCTCGCGCCTGCTGCAGGTCGCACAGCTCGACTCCACGATTCCGATGGCTCGACCGTCGAACGGGCGGTAGTACTTCGGCAATCTTCAGTGCTCCGGCGATCATCGCCGCGATAAGAGGTGGGCAGCTCCGATATCGGGGCTGCCCACTGTTGTGCACGGGCATGCCCCAGTCGGTTCATCGACCGCCGGTCCATCGACATCAGGTGCACCGACTCCGGCGGAATCGGACGGCTGCAACCGATCTGTAATGCCGTCCGATTCCGTTGCGGGACAGTCGATCTAGTCCTTTGTTCCTTCGGAGTCGCTGAAGAAGGCCCACTCGCCGTCGTGCTCGACTTCCAGTCGCCACCCCAGGTCCTCGTTGTCTGCGCGACTGTCCTTGAACCAGGCCTGCGCGTCCTCGGCACTGGAGATGTCCTTGGTATCGACGACGGTTCCGTGCGGATCGATCACTCTGTAATTTGCCATGACCTCGGGATGCCCCGATGTGGCACAACCTAATCCACGCCGGATCGCTCCCTGGGAAGCGGCGGCCGGCTCCCGCGGTCCGCGAATGCGCGCGCATTCGTCGAATGCGCGCGAAATCGCCTCAGTAAAGGCGAGATTCCGCGCGCACCTGGCAAACGCGCGCGCATTCGCGGTGATCGACTCGACCGGAGAACCCTCTACCTACGCGAGATCAGCGAGCGCGCGAAGAACATCAGGTTCGCGGGCCGCTCGGCCAGCCTGCGCATGAAATAGCCGTACCACTGCTCTCCGTACGGCACGTACACCCGAACGTGTCGATCGGCGTCGACGAGCCGCCGTTGCTCCGGATCGCGTATCCCGTAGAGCATCTGGAACTCGAATTCATCGGAAGACCGCCCTGTGGATGTTGCCAGCCGCTCCGCAGCCTCGATCATGTCCGGGTCGTGCGAGGCGACCATCGGATATCCGCTGCCCTCCATCAGCACCTGCAGGCACCGCAGATAGGAATCGGACACCTCGCGAGCGCTCTGAAACGCCACCGACGACGGTTCGTTGTACGCCCCCTTGCACAGTCGGATCCGCGATCTCGGCCCCGACAGGGCGACGCAGTCCGCCTCGGTGCGCCGCAGGTAGGCCTGCAGCACCGTGCCCAGATCGGGAAAATCCGCGCGCAGTTCGCGGACGATCGACAGCGTCGAGTCGGTGGTCGTGTGGTCCTCGGCATCCACCGTCACCCACACTCCGGCTGCCTCGGCCGCGGTGCAGATCGTTCGCGCATTCTCGAGCGCGAGACTGCGGTCGATTCCCTGGCCGAGCGCCGACAACTTGAGCGAGACCTCGAGCGCCCTTCCGCTCGTTTTCCTCGTCGAAAAGCGTTGTATCAGCGACAGATACGAATCCACGGTGGCGGCAGCCTGGGAGCGGTCGGTGGTATCTTCGCCGAGATAGTCCACCGAAACGAAGCGGCCGGAGGACAGGAGCGTATCGACGGCGGCGACGGCCGCAGGTTCGGACTCTCCTGCAACGAATCGGTCGACGAGCGATCGGGTCGCCCGAATCCGGGTGAGACCGGCCTGCAGTTTCGAGGACCTGGCCGCCGCCAGCAGCGCAGGCCGAAGGGGATTGTTGAGCAGGGTGGTCATCGCGTTCCCTCGCCTTCCTGGTGTGGGTAGCCGTGGGTGGTCGGCGGGACGAACGTTTCCTTGACGGTGCGGGCGGAGGTCCAGCGCAGCAGGTTCTGCAGTGACCCGGCCTTGTCGTTGGTTCCCGAGGCGCGAGCGCCACCGAACGGTTGCTGACCGACCACGGCACCGGTCGGCTTGTCGTTGACGTAGAAGTTTCCGGCCGCGAATCGCAATGCCGCGTGGGCCTGTTCGACCGCAGCGCGATCGGTGGCGATGACTGCTCCGGTCAGTGCGTACTTCGATCCGGTGTCGACGGTGCGCAGCGTCTCGGCGTAGCCGTCGGGCTTGCTGTCGTCGTAGACGTGCACGGCGAGGATGGGGCCGAAGTACTCGGTGGTGAAGGCCTCGTCGGTCGGGTCGTCGCCGAGGAGGACGGTGGGGGAGACGAAGTATCCCTCGGAGTCGTCGCAGGTTCCGCCTGCAGCGACGGTCAGGCTCGGCACCGACTTGGCCCGGTCGAGGGCAGCTGCGTTGCGGTCGAATGCTTTTCGGTCGATGACTGCCCCGCCGTAATTCGACAGGTCGGTCACGTCGCCGTACTTCAGCGCCGAAACCTGCTCGATGAATGTCTCGCCCATCTTCGCCCACACCGATTTCGGGACGAAAGCCCGCGATGCTGCCGAGCATTTCTGGCCCTGGAAGTCGAATGCGCCGCGAATCATGGCCGTGGTCAGCACATCCGGATCGGCGGAGCTGTGCGCGACGATGAAGTCCTTGCCTCCGGTCTCACCGACCAGACGCGGGTAGGAGTTGTAGTTCGAGATGTTGTTGCCCACCTCGCGCCACAGCGTCTGGAACGTCGCGGTGGAGCCGGTGAAGTGAATGCCGGCCATGCGCGGATCGGCCAGGGCCACCTCCGAGACCATCGGCCCATCGCCGAGGACCAGATTGATCACCCCTGGAGGTAGTCCTGCGGCTTCGAGCAGTTGCAGTGTCAGGTACGCGGCCACGGCCTGGGTGGGAGAGGGCTTCCACAGCACGGTGTTGCCCATCAGCGCAGGCGCGGTGGGTAGGTTGCCCGCGATGGCGGTGAAGTTGAACGGGGTGATGGCGTAGACGAACCCCTCGAGCGGGCGGTATTCGAGCCGGTTCCACACTCCCGGAGCCGATACCGGCTGATCGGCGAGGATCTGCCGAGCGAACGCGACGTTGAACCGCCAGAAGTCGATCAGCTCGCAGGGGGCATCGATCTCGGCCTGGTATGCGGACTTCGACTGACCGAGCATCGTTGCCGCTGCGATCCTTTCGCGCCACGGACCCGAGAGAAGATCGGCCGCGCGCAGGAAGACCGCAGCGCGCTCGTCGAACGGCAGATCCCGCCACATCGGGGCCGCTGCGCTGGCGGCGTCGATGGCATCGCGCACGTCCTGGTGACCGGCACCGGCGAAGCTACCGATGACGGACGAGTGCCGGTGCGGCTCGACGACGTTCTCCACGGCACCGTCCGCATGTCGGTGTTCTCCGCCGATCACCTGGCGGATGTCCACGGGGGAGCCTCGGAGCTCGGTCAGGTGCGCACGCAGGCGAGCGCGTTCCGCGGTCCCTGGGGCGTAGGTGTTCACTGGCTCGTTGGTGGGGGTTGGTACGGATGTGACCGCGTCCATGGCTGCTCCTCGTCGTCGATGTCTTGTGCTCATTGAAGTCCGATTCGCAGGCCGTTCAATCAGCTCATCGGCCAAAGAATTCGTGATGTACTTGTCCGCATGGCCAACGCCGTCACGCTCCGAACACTGCTCGCATCACTGCACAGCGCGGTCGTCGAACTCGTCCTCGCCCCTGCCGGGATCGACATGACCGTCGGCTCGGTGGCGTTGCTCGACGCGGACGACCTCCGCCTGCCCCCCGGTGCCAGCGCCGATGTCACGCTGCTGGTGGGAGTGACCGAGGCCGAGGTGGTGCGCTGGCTCGACGATCTCGCGCTGCGCTCCACCGCCGACCGGCCGCTCGCAGTTCTGACCAAGGTCGCCGACTCGGCTGCGCTGACGCACGGAGCCCGCGAGACCGGTATCGCGTTGGTTGCCGTGCACCGGCAAACACGATGGGAACTGCTGCTGTCGATGACGCGCGGAGTGCTCGACCAAGTACGTGCGCACGACCCGGAGAACGACACCTTCGGGGCCGATACCGATCTGTACGAACTTGCGCAGACGGTCGCGTCACTGACCAAGGGCATGGTGAGCATCGAAGACGAGCGCTCACACGTGTTGGCCTACTCGGCGGCGGACGACGCAGCCGACGAACTGCGAACCCTGTCGATCCTCGGCAGAGAAGGACCCGCCGACTATCTGCGCCGACTGCACGAGCGCGGGGTGTTCGATCGCCTGCGTCGCACCGACGACGTCATCGACGTGCCCGCCGACCCCGAACTGGGGATTCGTCGACGCCTCGCGGTGGGAATTCGTCGTCTGACCGGTAGCTCGACGACTCTCGGGACCATCTGGGTGCAGGAGGGCCTCACTCCGCTCACCGGGGAAGCCGACGCGGTACTGCGCGGAGCCTCGGCTGTCGCAGCCCGGCTGATCACCCGCATCACCAACGCGCCGACCAACGAGACCCTGCAGATTCAGCGACTACTCGGGGCACGGGGCGGCGGAGTGGACGTGCCCTCGCTGGCGTCGGCGCTGTCGATCCCCACCTCCGGGTCCTCGGCAGTCGTCGGGTTCGCTCCCTGCGGCGACTTCGACATCGGCACCCTGGCACCGTCGATCCGTCTGCACGCCAGTGCTTTTCGACGTGAATCTCTGGTCACCACCATCGGTGCGAGAATCTACGCACTGTTTCCCGGGGTGGCGTCGGGCACCCCGATTTCGGCCTGGACCGCCGATGCCGTCGGCCGGATCGAGACGCGGACCTCGCTGGCCCTGCGTGCCGCGGTGGCCGCGCCGATCGCAGACCTCGAAGCCGTGGCCGTGGCCAGATTCGAGGTAGATCGGGTACTCGACGGCACCACCGGGGAGGTGCGTGTCACGACGCTCGAAGAGTCGAGAACATCGGTGCTGCTGGGGGAGATTCTCGAACTGATCGGCAACCACGAACAGTTGCGTGATCCGCGTATCGCCGCCCTCGACCGATACGACGCATCCAACGACGCGAGAATGAGGGAGAGTCTGGACATATACCTGGCGTGCTTCGGCGACGTTCGGTCCGCTGCCGAGTCTCTGCACGTTCACCCGAACACTCTGCGTTACCGTATCCGCCGCGTCGAGCAGATCCTCGAGCTCGATCTCACCGATCCCGATGCACGTCTGCTCGTCGAGATTCAGCTGCGGATGTGATTGTCCCACAAGGGGTTCGCTCGGACACGGACCCAGCTGTCCGGTGAGTCAGTGCAGCTCGTGAACCGACTGTTTGCCGCTCTTGAGCCAGCGACTCGGAAGCCGACCGACCAACTCTCCGAGCGGGTGAACCGCAGCGGAGAGTATCTCCACGGAATCCTGCAGGATGTCGATCGAAATGCTCATCCGCTCGATGTTCGGTGCCACCGCTGTCAGCGTCTCGGAGAGTTTGACCAACTGATCGAGTGGACCGCCCTTGGCCGTCAAGCGCTCGACGGCTCCGTCCTCGGCCAGCATCGTCTCGAGGATGCCGTCCTCGGCGATGGCGCGTTCGATCAGGCCGTCCTGACGTGTGAGTACCTCGAGCGGGCCGTCCGTGGCCGTGAGCCGTTCGAGCGGACCGTTGGTGGCGGTGATGCGGTCGAGCAGGCCGCCCTCGGCGAGCAGTCGCTCGAGCGGTCCGTCCTCGGCGAGTAGCCGATCCAGGGGCCCTCCCGGCGCGAGAATCCGTTCGACCGGCCCACCCGGAGCCAGCAGCCGTTCGAGGGTCCCGTCCTCGGAAGTGAGGCGATCGACGACGCCTCCCTGGGCGAGCAGGCGGTCGAGGGGCCCGCCCTCCTTGAGTGCATTGCCCAGGGCGCGGTCGTCGGAGGTGAGCTGACCGAGTTGGGTGAGAAGCTGCATCGTGCCGCCGCGCGGGTTGGCCAGCGAGGCCACGCCTGCAGTATTGGACGCGCCGGTTGCCAATGCCATCCGGGTGGTCGCCAGGGCAACCTCCGCGACGCCGACTGCCTGCTCGGCGATCGCGAGTCCGGCGCGCGCGGGCAGTGTGATCGCTGACACCCAGTTCATCGTCTTACTGTAACTGCTCGTAGCTCGGAAAATCAGTGAAGAACCTTCAGTCCGATAACGCATCCGACAATGCCGCGCAGGAGCGCAACTTTGAGCAGCGAGGCGGCCTCGGCCCCGGTGAGCATGGCGTACGTGACCGTCAGGGTGGCACCGATACCGACCCATACTGCGTAGGCGGTACCGGTGGGCAACGACCGCATCGCGATCGCGAGTCCGATCATGCTGAGCACCACCGCGACACCGAACACCACCGAGGGGCCGAGTTTGGTGAAGCCCTCGGATTTGCCGAGCGCGGTTGCCCAGATCGCTTCGAGAACGCCGGAGACGACGAGAATCAGCCAAGCCATGAGAGATCACTCCTCTGACACCGTCTTGTCTGAGCGGGTACGGTGCCCCTCGTCCGATTGTCGGAAGTGACTTGTACGATCGTACCAATTTAGGGCCGAAGTGGCCATATCAGTAGGCGTACGTGTTCTCCGGTGCCTCGATACGTTCTACCGACGAGACCGTCATCGTGGGCGTGAATGCCGTCTGCTCGGTGGCAGTAGCCGCGTCGACGGTCCCCGACACGCGCAGCCAGGTGCCCTCCGCAATGCCGTCGAGAGCGACGCGACCTGCATCGAGATGGATGCGAACGGACCTGGCGTCGGCCGCGCAGCAGATGATGAGAATGCGGGCGAGGTCGATGCCTTCTCTCGTGCCGTCGGCGCGCGGCGAGCCACCGTCTGCGGTGGCGACGGCGAATCCGGTGACGCGAATCTCCCGACCGTCGAGGCTGCCTTCGGTGTCCCTGACCGCGCGTTGGACGACCTCGAGGAGAGCAACCTCGGGCGCGTCCTCGTCCGGCAGGGGTGCAAACGCTGTCCTCTGACGATCGGCTGCCGAGGTGACGGATCGATCGCCGACGGCCGAGACGCCCAGCGCGGGCGGGGCGATGAACACGATGACCGCCAGCGGGACCAGAAGCAGCCAATACGGACGCGAATCATGATCGTGTCCGTCGTCGCCGGGCCCACCGCGGCGGATGTCGGCAACGATCGACGCAATCGCCAGGGCGACGATCACCACCCCGGCGGCCAGCAGATACGGGTGCAGCGACGGTTTGACGTATCGCACAAAGGTGCCGTCCAACGAGATCTTGACCGTGGCCCCGCCGAGGAACAGCAGCAGCAGATTCTGCACCTCACGTTTCATCGCGCACCCACCAACACGTAGCCGCTCACCGAGGCGCAGACGATTGCGACGACGAAGGTCAACGGGGCGAAGCGAGCAACGAAGCCGCGTCCGAAACTGCCCGCCTGCATCGCCATCAATTTCACGTCGACAGCAGGTCCGACCACCAGGAACACCAGCCGAGGCAACAGCGGCAGCATCGACATGCTGGCCGCGACGAATGCATCGGCCTCCGAGCACAGCGCCAGAATCACCGCCAGGACGGCCATGACCACGATGGAGAGCAGCAGCTGCCCAGCCAGATGCGCGAAGACCCAGTCCGGAACCACCAGGTGCAGCAGCGCGGCTGCCGCTGCTCCGAACACGAGAAACGCTCCGGCCTGGAGCAGGTCCGCCCTCGCAGACTCACGGAAGGTCTCCCACGGGGTGCCTTCGTGGCGGTGTTCGCGATCAGCGAGCCGTGCGGTGATCCACTCTGCCTTGCCGAATCTGGTCCACAGCCAACCCATCACCAGAGCGGTGGCCAGCGAGCCGAGGAACCGCGCGAGCACCATCGCCGGTTCGCCGGGGAAGGCCACTGCGGTCGAGACCAGGACGACAGGGTTGATCGCCGGTGCCGAGAGCAGAAATGCCAGAGCGGCAGAGGTAGGAACACCCTGATCCATCAACCGCCGCGAGACCGGCACCGCCCCGCACTCACAACCGGGCAACGCCATTCCCGCGAGACCGCTCACTCCGACCGCAGCGGTGGCGTTCTTCGGTACCACCTTCTGCAGCACACGGGGCGAGACGAACGCGGCGATGCCACCGCTGACGAGCACACCGAGCACCAGGAAAGGCGTCGCCTGGACGAAAATCCCGGTGAACACCGTCGTACCGGTCCGCAGCGCCGGGGACGACAGGACCCACCGGGAAGCGTCGGCACCGAAGACGATGCCCAACACGAGCAGAGTTGCGAATACGTGCATGGATGAGATCGGACGCCGAGCCCGCGGACGGGAGTCGGTGTTCGCATCGAGCATCGCTGCCATCATGCCCCCTCCTCGGTCTCGCTGTTTCGGCGACAGGCTCACAGCAACCTCACAGCGAGAGTGCAGCGAACCAGCAGTCTCGCGCGCGAAGATGGGTACCGTGAGCGAGACACCCGAGGCGAGAGTCCTGATAGTCGACGACGAGCCCACCATCGTCGAACTACTGTCGGTCAGTCTCAGGTTCCAGGGATTCGAGGTGGCGACGGCCTCGTCCGGCCCCGAGGCTCTGGACAAGGCCCGCAATTTCCGGCCCGAGGCCCTGATCCTCGACGTGATGATGCCCGGCATGGACGGCTTCGGGCTGCTTCGTCGCCTCCGCGCCGACGGGACCGACGCACCGGCACTGTTCCTGACGGCGCGCGATTCGGTGGACGACAAGGTGACCGGCCTGACCCTCGGTGCGGACGACTACGTCACCAAGCCGTTCTCCCTCGAAGAGGTGGTCGCCCGGCTCCGGGTGATTCTGCGGCGATGGGGCAAGGACGAGGACGCGCAACCGTCGCGAGTGGTGTTCGCGGACATCGAACTGGACGACGACACCCACGAGGTCTGGAAGGCAGGCGAGCCGATCTCCCTCTCACCCACCGAGTTCACGCTGTTGCGGTATTTCATGGTCAACGCGGGAACCGTGTTGAGCAAGCCGCGGATCCTCGATCATGTGTGGCACTACGATTTCGGCGGCGAAGTGGGAGTGGTGGAGTCCTACGTGTCCTACTTGCGACGCAAGGTCGACACAGGCGACACCCGCCTGATCCACACGCTGCGAGGAGTCGGATACGTCATGCGCCGGCCACGGTGAGGGGGCTTCGGGCACGGCTGCGACATCTCCCGCTGCGACTGACCTTGGTCGCGGCGCTGCTGCTTCTGGTCGGGGTGGGCCTGTTGGCGTCGGGAGTGGCGGTGACGACCTCGCTCGAGACGTCTCTGATGCGTCGCCTGGACAGCCAGCTGGTGGAGGCCTCCCGTGGGTGGGCGCAACCCGACGCCCGCCCGCTTCCGCCGCTGGACGAGCCGAACCCGGGTCGGCCCCCGTCGAACTTCTTCGTTCGCTCGGTGGCCACGGACGGTACCGTGCGCGGCCCGATCAACGATGTGGCCAACGACGGTCCGGACCTGTCGGGCCCGCCGTCGGCGATCCCGAAAACCGTCGGGTCCGAGGGTGACCCGTCGAAGCAGTGGCGGGTGATCACGGTGACCAACAGCGCAGGTTCGACCACCGTGGGAATGTCGCTCAGCGCCAATCAGATGACCGTCGGCAGGCTCGTGGTACTGCAGTTCTACATCGGCGCGGCCGTGTTGCTCGCGCTGGGTGTGATGGCCTACTTCGTGGTGCGACGCAGTCTTCGTCCCCTCCGCGAGGTGGAGACGACTGCGGCGGCCATCGCGGCCGGGGATCTGCATCGCCGCGTACCCGAATGGAGTGAGAAGACCGAGGTGGGTCGGTTGTCGGCGGCCCTGAACGGAATGCTCTCGCAGATCCAGCGCGCGTTCGCCGCAACCGCGGCCTCGGAGGAGGCGGCCCGTGCGTCGGAAGATCGGATGCGCAGATTCGTCGCCGATGCCAGCCACGAACTGCGCACGCCGCTGACGACGATCCGCGGATTCGCCGAACTGTATCGGCAGGGCGCGATGAGTGACATCTCGTTGCTGATGACGCGTATCGAAGGCGAGTCGGCGCGCATGGGTCTGCTCGTCGAGGACCTGCTCATGCTGGCCAGGCTCGATGCCCAACGCCCTCTCGACATGCGCCGGGTCGACGTGCTGACCATCGCCGCCGATGCCGTCCACGACGCCACGGCGATCTCGCCCGGCCGAGACATCACACTGAAAGTGATGGCAGAGCAAGGGATTCCCGAAGTCATCGGCGATGACCCACGGCTGCGTCAGGTGGTGGCGAACCTCGTCGGAAACGCGGTTCGGCACACCCCCGACACTGCGTCGATCACCGTATGCGTCGAGACGACCCGCTCGTCGGTGCTGCTCGACGTGCAGGACACCGGTCCCGGTCTCAGTGAAGACGAGGCAGCTCACGTCTTCGAGCGCTTCTATCGAGCGGACTCCTCGCGGACCCGCGAGAGTGGTGGCAGCGGTCTCGGGTTGTCGATCGTTGCGGCGTTGGTGGCCGCTCACAGTGGCACCGTGAGCGTGCAGAGCGTCCCGGGGAAGGGCGCGAGGTTCCGGGTCGAATTACCCCGCGCCGACGGCTGATTCGCGAGGACGGTTGATTTGCGAGGACGGTTGATTCGCGAGGACGGTGCCGTCGGCCCCGAGCGCTCGGCTCATCCGGTCGGACGCACTCATGCTCCGGACTTGACCAGCAGAACCGGAACCGGAATCTCGAGGAGCAGGCGTTGAATCGTCTGTCCCATCAGGAACTTGCCGACGGCCGAGCGATGGCGCGAGCCGACGACCAGGATGTCGGACTTGTGCTCCTCCACCAATGCCAACACGGTGCTCACGGCGTCGGGATCGGGTCGGCCCACTGCCACGGACCAGGTGACGGCACCGGCGTGATCGAGATCGCTCAACGCGGAGTCCACGGCAGTGGACACCGCCTGAGTCTCGACCGTCTCGGCAGCCGGTTCGGCAGATCCGGACAGTGCGTGCAGGACGACGAGATCGGTTTCTCGGATACGGGCCTCGCGAACCGCGGCCGCCAGGGCGGCGCGGCCCTCGGGTGCATTGTTGTGCAGTACGCCGACAGTCATGCGGTTTCTCCTACGAAGTGGGGGTGGGGTTCAGCCGAACGGAATCTGGCCGAGGACGACGCCGACGGCCAGCATGGCCAGGGACACGACCACCGCTCGCCACAGCACCTTCTTGTGGTGATCGGCCAACGAGACTCCGGCGAGGGTGACCAGCAGCAGGATGGCGGGAACCAGCGGGCTCTGCAGGTGCACGGGCTGGCCGGTGATCGAGGCACGGGCCATCTCGACGGGGTCGATGCCGTACTTGCCCGCAGTCTCGGTCAGCACCGGCAAGACCCCGAAGTAGAAGGCGTCGTTGGTCATGAAGAACGTCAGCGGGATGCTGAGAATGCCGGTGATGACGGCCAGGTACGGGCCCATACCGGACGGGATCACGTTGAGCAGCCACTCGGCCATGGCCTCGACCATTCCGGTGCCCTGGAAGACGCCGGTGAGGATCGCCGCAGCAAGAACCATCGCGACCACCGAGACGATGGAGGACGAATGCCGAGCGATCGCGTCGCCCTGCTCCTTGACCTTGGGGAAGTTGACCGTCAATGCGATCGAGGCCGCGATCATGAACAGCACCGGAATCGGGAGGACATCCATGACGAGGATGACGAGCAGGCTGACCGTCAGAGCAGCGTTGAACCACAGCAGCTTTGGGCGCAGAGTGGCGCGGTTGGGGTCGAGGCCGTCGAAGAACTGACCCGATTCGCCGTCGTCCGATCCACCGGTGCCCGCCCCGCCGGTTGCCGTGCCGCTCCTGCCGGTACTGCCGCCGCCACCACCGGAGGCCACCAGTTCGGGCTCGTAGATCAGCTTGCCGATGCGTCGGCGTTCCATGATGCCCAGGTGAACGGCGAAGAGCAGCACGATGATCAGGCCCACGATCATCGAGGGAACCATCGGAACGAAAACCTCGGACGGGGAGATTCCGAGAGCAGAAGCAGCGCGAACCGTCGGGCCGCCCCACGGAATGATGTTCATCGTGCCGTTGGCGAGACCGGCGACGACCGTCAGAATCACCGGGCTGACACCGAGTTTGAGATACAGCGGCAACAGGGCGGACGTGACGATGATGAACGTCGTCGAGCCGTCACCGTCCAGCGAGACGACCATGGCCAGAACAGCAGTTCCGACAACGAGTTTCATCGGATCGTTGCGAACGACCCGCAAGATGCCGCGGACCAGCGGATCGAAAAGTCCGACGTCGATCATGATTCCGAAGAAGATGATGGCGAAGAAGAGCAGGGCTGCAGTGGGGGCCAGGGACTTGATGCCGTCGGTGATCATATCGCCGATGCCGAGCCCGGCACCGGCCAGCAGACCGAAGATGACGGGTACGAGAGTGAGTGCGACGACGGGCGTTGCTCTCTTCGTCAGGATCAAGAACATGAAGGCGGCGACCATGAGGAAGCCGAGTATCACCAACATCGTGCACTCCTTGTCGAATGTGTGAGGTGGGTCCGGTCGGACTCGGTGTGTGACTGAAGTTACGTAACCGGCATCACAGGATCGCTGTTGTGCGCACTACCCGCGCAAGCGACGTAAAGAGCCTTTTGCGCATTGTGCTCACGGCCCGGAAGTGGAGCCTGCGGAATGACCCCAAAGGTGTGTTCTGGGCATAGCCTGGCCGAGTGCGATTGAGGACTCAGGTGCTGTTGTTGCAGGCCGCACTGGTGGCGGTGGCTCTGGCGGTGGCGTTCGGAGTGTTCGCGATCAGCAGTGGCAGGCAGGCGAGCGAGGAATACGGTGAACGCGCCCTCGCGGTCGCACGGACGGTGGCGTCGGATCCGCAGGTCCGCTCGCTCGTCGAGCAGTTCTCGGCCGCCGACACCGCGGGCACCGATGCCGCACCTGCGGGAGTGCTGGCAGGCGGGGCATTGCAACGCGCGGCCGAAGGTGCTCGGATTCGCACCGATGCCTTGTTCGTCGTCATCACCGATGATCGTGGTCTGCGGTTGGCGCATCCGGACCCCACCGTTCTCGGTCAACGGGTCAGCACCGACCCCTCGGGCGCGCTGGCCGGAAACGAGGTGGTCGAGCAGCAGCGCGGCACCCTCGGTGACTCCGTACGCGCGAAAGTGCCTGTGTTGGCGCTCGGTTCGAGGGACGTGGTGATCGGTGAAGTAAGCGTCGGTATTTCGACGACGGCCGTTCGCACGGAATTGTCGAAGGATCTGATCAACGGAGGGTTGGTCACCGGTGGCGTGCTGTTGTTGGGCCTGGTCGGTTCGATTCTGTTGGCGCGCAGATGGAAAAGACTGACCCTGGGGCTCGAGCCGGAGGAACTGGCCGAACTCGTGCGTGAACAGGAGGCCGTGCTGCACGGAATCGGGGAGGGCGTGGTGGCAATCGACCCGGACGGGGTGGTGACGGTCGTCAACGACGAGGCGCGCACGCTGCTCTCGATCGACGGCAGGCCGGGGATGCGGGTGGAGGACATCGGCCTGACCCCGCGGCTGCTCGAGGTCATCGAAAATCCGACGGCCGAGCCGGTGCTCGCCGCCGTGAACGAGGTGGTGGTCATTGCATCCGCCCGAAAAGTGCTGCGCGACAGCCGTGATCTGGGTACCGTGCTGACGGTGCGCGACCGGACCGATGTGGAAACCCTGACGCGTCAGCTCGACGCGGTGCAGTCGATGTCCGCCGTACTGCGCGCACAACGTCACGAGTTCGCGAACCGGATGCATCTGGTCAGTGGCTTGCTGCACGAGGGGCATCCGGATCGGGCCTCGCAGTACATCGACGACATCCTCGGAATCGGTTCGAGGTCGGAATCGATCGAGGGCATCGATGCCGTCGCCGATGCCTATCTTCGGTCGTTCCTGACAGCAAAGGCCGCACATGCGCGTGAGAGCGGAGTGCGGTTGGTGCTGGGCGAGAACACCTGGGTGGGCGGTGAGCTGGCCGTTCCGGTGGACGTGACCACGGTGCTGGGAAATCTCGTCGACAACGCGATCGACGCGGCACGGTTGGGGGTTCGTCGGCCGGCGGAGGTGGAAGTGGAACTGGTGCAGGATCATTCGACGCTGCACATCGTGGTCCTCGATTCCGGCGACGGCGTGGACATGCCATCGGATCAGGTGTTCGTCGAGGGTGTGTCGACGAAATCGACCGCAGAAACGCCCGGCGGCCGAGGAGTGGGCCTGGCCTTGAGTCGTCAGATCGCGCGTACCCGCGGCGGCGATGTGACTCTGGCCGATGTCGGCGGGCAGGTCACCGCGGACAACGGCAGAGGCGGCGCGGTGTTCATCGCGTCGATACCGGGTGCGCTACACGACAACGAGGTGTCGCAATGAGAGTTCTGGTGGTGGACGACGACTTTCGGGTGGCAGATCTGCACGCGGCACTGGTGAACTCGCTCGAGGGCTACGAGGTGGTCGCGGTGGCGACGAGTATCGCGCAGGCGCGTGAGCTGTTGGCGACCCGGTCGTTCGATCTGGCATTGGTCGACGTGTACCTGCCCGATGGCTCCGGCATCGAGCTGGTGCGCGAACTTCCGTGCGAGGCAATGGTGCTCTCTGCCGCCGCCGATCAGCCGACGGTGCGAGCTGCGATGATCGCGGGTGCCTGGACGTATCTGGTGAAGCCGTTTCCGCGCTCGGCATTGGTCGACCGTCTCACCGGCTACGTTGCCTACCGCGCTGCCCTCGATCGTTCGGAGGAGCTCGGTCAGGCCGATATCGACAGTGGACTCGACGCGCTGCGCCCACGCCCATCTGCCCCGACGCCGACCTCGCAGTCGGTCACCCGCGATCTGGTTCTCGACGCCGTCCGCGGTACGTCCGAGCCGATGTCGGCGGGCGAAGTTGCAGCCGCCATAGGGATTTCGCGGGCGACGGCGCAGCGCTACCTGGCAACACTGGTATCCAAGGGACGGCTGCGCATGCAGTTGCGCTACGGGTCCACCGGTCGACCGGAACAGGAGTATTCGTCAGTTCCTGGTTCGTGACGCCGCCACCACCACGGCTCCGAACACCGAGATCGCTGCGGTGACCAGGGCTGCGGTATTCCAGCCGTGTACCAGTGCGACAACGCCGCTGGCACTCGCGCCTACAGGAACTGCGACCACCGCGACGATGGTGACACCGATGGCAGAGCCCACGTAGCGCGCGGTGTTGTTCGCGCCACTGCCCATTCCTGCTCGCCCCGCGGGGACTCCGGCCACGGCCTCGCGTCCCAGTGCAGCGTTGAGTACCCCGCTGGCGACTCCGGCCACGAGTAGGCCGGGGAGCAGCCGTGGCCAGGATGCGTTCTCGGACAACCCTGTCAGCATCACCATCCCGATGGCGACGCCCACGAGACCGACGGCAAGTTGCGTGCGGCCACCGATCGAGGCGGGAAGTCTGCGGGCCAGCAAGGCGGTGACCACGGACGTGGCCGACCATCCGAACAACAGCAGGGCGGCACCGAGCGCATCGATCCCGAGCGCGATGCCGAGAAATCCTGACATGTACGACATCAACGCGATGATCCCACCGCCCGTGGCCAGCGCTGCAACCGTCGCAGCGACGAACGGCGGGTGCTGAAACAGAGCGAGGTCGAGCATCGCTGTTGTGCTTCGCAATTCGAAGACGACGAAGCCGACCAGCAGGAGTGCGGCGAGAACGAACAGCAGGATCGGGACGAGCGAGGTCCACCCCTGCCTGCCCTCGACCAATGCGGCCAACAATGCACCGACGCCCGTCGCCAACAGCAGTGCGCCGAGTGGGTCGAGCCCTCTGGGTGCGTCGGACGTGGATTCCTCGACGAGCAGATGTGCGGCCACGGTCAGCACGGCTGTGGCCACGGCCAGCACCACGTAGGCCTCGCGCCAACTCGCCCAGCGATCCAGGACGGCGGCCAGCAACGGGCCGAGCGCGATGCCGGCACCCACGCTTGCGCCCCATACTCCGCTGGCCTTGGCGCGAACGGGACCGGCCGGGTGGGTGTGCGCGATGATGCCCAGGCTCGATGCCATGACGGCAGCGCCGCCGAGGCCCTGCAGGATGCGGGCCAGCACGAAGGTCAGTGTGTTGGGGGCGATGGCGCAGACGACCGCGCCTAGGGCAAGCACCGCAGCACCGAGCACGAACGTGCGGCGACGACCGAAATCGTCGGCGACCGTTCCGGTGGTGAGCAACGCGGCTGCGAGACCGATGCTCATGGAACTGAGAATCCAGGTTCGTCCCGCGGCGTCCGACATCAGATCGGCCGCGGTGCTGTTGATGGTCGCGAGCGGCGCGGTGAACGCCATCAGCGTCAGCAGCGTGCCGAGGGCGGCGACAGACAGGGCTCGGGTGCTGTTCGCTGTGCCGGTGGGTGAGGGCGCGGAGTGGGTCATCTTCGTCCTTCTGGTCTGGTGATCGAACTGTAAACGCCCAACTTGGTTCGGTCAACAGACTGTAGGATCACGCCATGGCACTCGGAATCGACTATGCCCGCCAGGACTGCTCCCTGGCCCGCGCCCTCGAACTCGTCGGCGAGCGATGGACGATGCTCATCGTGCGTGACTGCTTCTTCGGCATCCGGCGCTTCGGCGACTTCCTGGTCCACCTCGATATCTCCAAAGCCGTCCTCACCCAACGACTCGGAGCACTCGTCGACGCCGGGATCCTCGAAAAACGAGCCCGCACCGCCGAGGGTGGACACGACGACTACGTCCCCACAGCCGCCCTCGAAGGACTGTGGCCCGCTCTGTTCGCCCTGACCTACTGGGGTGAGGAACAGACCGCGAAACCCGAAGGGCGGCGTCGGCGATTCCTGCACGCTCCCTGCGGAACCGACCTCGGACCACTGGGACTGTGCCCCGAATGCGGCGTGGCACCGGGCCCGCAGGACATCGACACCGACATCGGACCCGGTTACGACCCCGACACTCGATCCGACGAGGTGTCGATGCAACTACGAACGCGTCGACGGCTACTCGAGCCCCTGCGCTGAGCGAGAGTCAGTCCGGCACGTGTGCCGCGTGGCCGAGATCGCGCAGGGCCGCCCGCAGCGTGCTCGCGGCCTCGTCCTGCGACTCCGGTGAAGGGTTCGGATCCGCTCCGGAGATGTCGAAGTTCCCCATCTCGTACGCCGGGAACACGTGCAGGTGCAGATGCGGCACCTCGAGTCCGGCAATCAGCAGTCCGGCGCGGGGCGCGTCGAACGCCGTCCGGACGGCCTGGCCGACGATCTGCGCGACGGCAGTGACCTTGGCGAACACGGCACCGTCCACGTCCTGCCACTGGTCGATCTCCTCCCGAGGCACCACCAACGTGTGGCCCTGGGTGACCGGGGCGATCGTCAGAAACGCGACCACATCGTCGTCCTGCCAGACGAAGCGACCCGGAATCTCGCCGGCGATGATCTTGCTGAAAATGGAAGCCATGGGAACAGGATGCCTCATACAAGGTCCTGTTCACCGGTCACTCCACAGGTTGCGCTCCTGACTCCCTGCTGCCCTGCTGCCCTCCCAGGTGATTGCCAGGTTCATCGCAGGCAGGGTCCAGCTCTGCACCCGAGCCTTGTCGACATGACAACGAATTCCCTCGCCCGAGCAGCAGGCCCGCGGCCCGGCTCGAACACCACTGCCACGCTCGAGGTGGTCATCCCGGTCTACAACGAAGAGGCCGACCTGGAACAGTGCATTCGTCGTCTCCATGAGCATCTCGAGGACCGGATCCCGTTTCGGTCGAGCATCACCATCGCCGACAACGCCAGCACCGACGGCACCCTCACCGTCGCGCATCGTCTCGCCGAGCAGATCGACGGAGTTCGAGTCCGTCATCTGGACGAGAAAGGCCGCGGACGCGCACTCAAGGCAGTGTGGTCGACATCGACGGCAGATGTCGTGGCCTACATGGATGTCGACCTCTCGACCGACCTCAACGCGCTGATGCCGCTGATCGCACCGCTGATGTCCGGGCACTCGGACCTCGCGATCGGATCGCGGTTGAACCGATCATCTCGGGTAGTCCGCGGAGCCAAACGTGAGTTCATCTCGCGCAGTTACAATCTCATTCTGCGTACCTCGCTGCGCGCGCGATTCTCCGATGCCCAGTGCGGCTTCAAGGCCATGCGCACCGACGTGGCCCGGCAATTGCTGCCGCTCGTCGAAGACACCGGATGGTTCTTCGACACCGAATTGCTCGTCATCGCAGAGAAAGTCGGGCTGCGGATTCACGAAGTACCCGTTGACTGGGTCGACGATCCGAACAGCAGCGTCGACATCGTCGACACCGCCGTCGAGGACTTGCGGGGGTGCTGGCGCGTCGGTCGCGCGCTGGCCACCGGAGTGCTGCCCGTCGCCGAACTACGCCGGAGCCTGGGCCGGGAACCGCTCGTACCCGGTGTGCCGCACGGAATGATCAGCCAGATGGTGAGATTCGGCATCATCGGTATCGCCAGCACCGTCGCCTACGCTCTGCTGTACCTCGTGCTGCACCCGTTGATCGGGGCCCAGGCCGCGAACTTCGTCGGGTTGCTGATCACTGCGGTACTCAATACAGCGGCCAACCGCGCCTTCACCTTCGGGGTGAGAGGCTCCGACGGGGCAGGCAAGCATCAACTGCAAGGGCTGGTGATCTTCGGCTTCGCCCTCGTCGTCACCAGCGGGTCGCTCGCAGTGCTGCATGCCTGGGCTCCCGGCGTCGACCGGCACGTCGAACTCGCCGTCCTCATCGTTGCCAACCTCGTGGCCACCGTGTGCCGATTCGTAGCTCTGCGATGGGTCTTCCGTAACCCGGAGTCGGCGCTCGCACCGACCACGGTGGAGCCGAGCCGATGACGACGACGATCGAGCGGCCCTCACCGGCCGCGGAATCCGCGCCCGCGACCTCCCCCCGGTGGGAATGGATCGCAACCGCTGCGCTGTTGGTCGGCACCGGTGTCGCCTACCTCTGGGACCTCGGAGCGTCGGGCTGGGCCAATTCTTTCTATTCTGCTGCCGTACAAGCAGGTTCGGTGTCCTGGAAGGCCTTCTTCTTCGGATCCTCCGATGCCGGCAATTCGATCACCGTCGACAAGCCGCCGATGTCACTGTGGCTGATGTCGCTGTCGGTGCGTCTGTTCGGGCTCAGTACCTGGGCGATGCTGGTGCCGCAGGTACTGCTCGGCGTCGCCTCGGTGGCACTGCTCCGCGCCACCGTCAAGCGCCACTTCGGCGCCGCCGCAGGCTTGCTCGCCGGCCTGGTACTGGCCCTCACCCCGGTCGCGGCACTGATGTTCCGGTTCAACAACCCCGATGCGTTGCTCGTACTACTGATGATCGCGGCGGTCTGGGCCCTGCTGCGCGGTGTCGAGACCGGAAAGACCACGTGGCTGTTGCTCACCGGGATGTTCGTCGGATTCGGATTCCTCACCAAGCAACTCCAGGTGATGCTCGTGGTGCCGCCGCTGGCGCTGACCTACCTGATTGCCGGACCGCCCAAGCTCGTCACCCGAGTGCTGCAGCTGTTCGGCGCGCTCGGTGCGATGATCGTCTCGGCCGGATGGTGGCTGCTGATCGTCGAATTCTGGCCCGCATCCTCACGGCCGTGGGTCGGTGGATCGCAGAACAATTCGATCCTCGAGCTCACGTTCGGCTACAACGGATTCGGCCGGCTCAGCGGCGACGAGACCGGAAGCGTCACCCGCGGTGGCTTCGGGGGTGCGGGTGGCGGCTCGATGTGGGGCGAAACCGGCATCTCCCGCATGTTCGACGCCTCCCAGGGCGGCCAGATCGCCTGGCTGATCCCGGCGGCGCTGATTCTGCTGGTGGTCGGACTCGTGTTGTGCGGCAGATCTCCTCGATCGAACGGTCGGCGTGCGTCGTTGATCGTCTGGGGTTCGTGGGTGCTCGTCACCGGTCTGACGTTCAGCTTCATGGCGGGGATCTTCCATGCGTACTACACAGTTGCACTCTCGCCTGCCATTGCCGCGCTGATCGGCATCGGCAGTGTGATGGCGTGGCGTCGGCGCGAGAGGTGGTGGGTGCGGACCGCGATGGCGGTCGCGGTGGCGGCGACGGTTGCGATGGCCTGGGTGTTGCTCGGGCGCAGTGCGAGTTTCGTGCCGTGGCTGAAGTGGACGATCGTCGTCGTCGGAGTGCTCGCCGCGACGGCCCTGCTGATCCCCGCCCTGACCCGTGGCCGGTTGGCGGCAGTGTCGATCCTTGCGGTGATGTTCGCCGGCCTGGCCGGTCCGACGGCGTACGCGGCCGACACGATCGTCACCCCGCACACCGGATCGATCGTCTCGGCCGGGCCGAGCACCGGCATGCGCGGATTCGGCGGCACGGGCATGGGCAAGGGCATGGGCGAGGGCCACGGAGGCCGAGGTGCCATTCCTGCCGGTATGCAACTGCCGGCCGGATTCCCCGGTCGCACCGGGGCTCCCGGGCAGGCACCCGCAGCCGGTCATGTGTCGGAGATCGGCCGCGGGATGGGTGGTCTGCTCGAGGCCAGCACACCCACGGCAGCGATCACAGCCATGCTCGAGCAGAACGCGGATTCGTACACCTGGGTGGCGGCGACCGTCGGAGCCAACACCGCCGCGGGGTACCAACTGGCCACCGAGGATCCCGTCATGCCCGTGGGCGGATTCAACGGCACCGATCCCTCGCCGACACTCGCCGAATTCGAGCAGTACGTCGCCGACGGACGGATCCACTACTTCATCGGCGGTGCCGTCCCGGGAATGCAGTCGGGTACCTCGGCTGCGATATCGGCCTGGGTCGCCGAGAACTTCACCGCGACCACGGTCGACAGCGTGACGTTCTACGACCTCTCGAAGTAACACCGGACCACCACGAAAGAGCCCCGCACCATGACAGGTGCGGGGCGCTTTTGCGTCGAGCAGATAGTCTGATGCACTGTGCGCGTACTAGTCATTGGTTCCGGTGCTCGAGAGCACGCCCTTCTCCTTGCGTTGAAGGCCGACCCGTCGGTCGAGAAGCTCTTCGTGGCTCCCGGTAACGCAGGCACTGCAAAGCTCGCCGAGCAGCACGCGGTCGACGTGGCCTCGGGTGAGGCGGTGACCGCGCTGGCCAAGGAACTCGGCGTCGATCTCGTCGTCATCGGACCAGAGGTCCCCCTGGTGCTCGGCGTGGCCGATGCACTTCGTGAGGCAGGTATCGCTGCGTTCGGCCCGTCCGCCGATGCCGCTCGCATCGAGGGCTCCAAGGCGTTCGCCAAGGATGTGATGACCGCTGCGGGTGTGCGGACCGCGCACAGCGAAATCGTCGACTCGCCCGCGCTGCTCGACGCAGCCCTGGACCGTTTCGGTCCCAACTGGGTGGTCAAGGACGACGGCCTGGCCGCAGGCAAGGGCGTCGTCGTCACCACCGATCGGCTCGTCGCCCGCGCACACGCCGCCGAACTCCTCGAGAACGGCCACCCGGTGCTCCTCGAATCGTTCCTCGACGGCCCCGAGGTCTCCCTCTTCTGCCTCGTCGACGGCGAGACCGTCGTGCCGCTGCTGCCCGCGCAGGACCACAAACGCGTCGGCGACGGAGATACCGGGCCCAACACCGGCGGCATGGGTGCGTACACCCCGTTGCCGTGGTTGCCCGAAGGCGCTGTCGACGAGATCGTCCGCGATGTGGTGAAACCTGTTGCCGCCGAGATGGTCCAGCGCGGTGTGCCGTTCTCCGGTCTGCTGTACGCCGGGTTGGCGATGGGGGCCGACGGCCCGGCGGTGGTCGAATTCAACTGTCGCTTCGGTGATCCCGAGACCCAAGCCGTACTCGCTCTGCTGAAGACACCTCTCGGTACCGTGTTGAACGCAACCGCCACCGGGACTTTGGCGTCGTTGCCCGCGCTGGAATGGGCAGACGGTGCCGCGGTCACTGTCGTCATCGCCGCCGAGAACTACCCCGGACGTCCGCGCACCGGCGACGAGATTCTCGGTTCCGACGGAGCAGGCGTCCTGCACGCAGGCACCGCCGTCGAGGACGGCGTTGTGGTCTCCGCCGGTGGCCGAGTACTGAGCGTCGTCGGTACCGGATTCGACCTCACCGCCGCCCGAGACGACGCCTACTCCCGGATCGCAGGAATCCGGCTGCCGGGCAGCCACTTCCGTACCGATATCGGATTGGCTGCCGTCGAGGGTCGTATCTCGCTGTAGATGCGGTCGGTGTCCACAGTTTCGCCTAGCACACCCGATACCGTGCACCGGGTCGAAAAGTGGACACTCAGGTCAGTAGTCCACAGGTAGCAGCGCCATCCACATTTCTCGAATCGCCCGCCAACGGGGAGCTGTTCGACGCCAGGCTGTCACCCGTGGGGGTTTACACGAGGCAACAGTTGCTGGACGACGGCGTCAGCGAGGGCGCAATCGTCTACCGGACCGGGGTCGGCACACTGACCCGTCTGCTTCCGAGTATCTACTGCACGGGCGAACCGACGTTTCGCGATCGCTGCGTTGCCGCGACACTGTGGCAGCCGCACGCAGTGCTCAGTCACCGCACTGCGGCGTGGTGGTGGAACCTGCTCGATCACGAACCCGAGCAGGTGGAGATCACCGTTCCCCGCAGCTCGAGGCCGCGCGGTCCGAAGTGGCTGCGGGCGTATCGTCGCAGTCTCGACGAGTCGAGCTTCGCCCACGGTCTGCCGGTCGTGACCATCGAGCAGTCCGTCATCGACGTCGCCGTATCGCTGACCCGTCCCGCGCTGGAGAAATTCTTCGACTCTGCGCTCAGTCGCGCGGTGAGCTGGCGCGCAGTGGCGATCCAATGCGAGAAGTCAGCGGGGATGGCCGGCATCACCGAGGTGAGGAGGCAGCTACGCCTGGGGTGCCCGCGCACTCTGTCCGAACCCGAACGCCTGGTGGCACGGGCACTCACCTTCGCGGGCTACTTTCTGGAGATCAACGCCGAGGTGGGGCCGTACTATGCGGATCTGCTGGATCGCCGGGCGCGCGTGATCGTCGAAATCGATGGACGTGAGTTCCACAGCGCACCGGAAGTGTTCACCAACGACAGGGTTCGGCAGAACGGTCTGACACTCGACGGATGGCTCGTGCTGCGCTACTCGGCTGCGATGGTGATGACGGATCTGGACTACGTGTCGCGGCAGATCATCGAGACCGTGCGACGTCGGCGGAAGGCACTGACCTGAGTGTCCACATTGTGCAGTCACGATCGCGATCCCGTCTGGCGAGCGAAATAGTGGACATTCACATCAGTAGTGTCGAGACAATGCACAGTGAATCCCAGCGATCGAGGGTCGAGCCGTTCCATGTCATGGATGTGTTCGCCGCAGCTGCCGAGCGGGCGCGCACCCACGGCGACGTGCTGTCCCTGGCAGCGGGGCAGCCGTCGACCCGCGCGCCCGAGCCGGTGTTGCGCGCCACTCGTGATGCACTGGATGCGCACCTGCTCGGCTACACCGAGACGCTGGGCATCCTGCCGCTGCGGCAGGCGATCGCCGAGTATCACAGCGAGCGATACGGAATCACCGTCGACGCCGACGACGTGGTCGTCACCACCGGGTCCTCCGGCGCGTTCACCCTGCTGTTTCTCGCGGCGTTCGACGTGGGGGACACCGTCGTCATGGCGAGGCCGGGATATCCGGCGTACCGAAACACATTGGCGTCCTTGGGTTGCCGGGTCGTCGAATTGGACACTCTGGCAGGCACGCGGTTTCAGCCGACCGTAGCCATGCTCGAGCAGCTGCCCGAGCCGCCCGCCGGCCTCATCATCGCCAGCCCTGCCAACCCAACCGGCACGATCATCGATGCGGACGAGCTCGCGGCCATCGCTCGCTGGTGCGACGAGCACGGAACGCTGCTGATCTCGGACGAGATCTACCACGGCATTTCGTACGGCGCGCACACCTCCAGTGCCTGGGAGACTTCGAAGGAATCCGTGGCGATCGGATCGGTGTCGAAGTACTTCTCGATGACCGGGTGGCGGTTGGGATGGATGCTGTTGCCGTCTCGATTGCGAAGAGCCGTCGAGCGATTGGCCTCGAACATGACGGTGTGCCCGCCCGCGATCTCCCAGGTTGCCGCCATCGCGGCGTTCACCGAACAATCGCGCACGGAGTTGGACTCACACGTCCGGCGTTACGCCGTCAACCGGCAGATTCTGCTCGACGGTTTGCCGGCCATGGGCATCACTGATCTCGCACCGGCCGACGGCGCGTTCTACGTGTACGCCGACATAGCGCATCTCACCGACGATTCGCGGGCGTGGTGCGCGCAGGTGTTGGCGCGGACCGGAGTCGCGTTGGCGCCGGGTGTCGATTTCGACACCGTGCGCGGCCATACGACTGTGCGCTTTTCGTTCGCGGGGACCACTGCCGATGTCGAGGCGGCGTTGACGCGGCTGCGCGGGTTCACAACCTACTGAGTGCCTCGTCGATATCGGCGGCACTGACATCTCGGTGCGTGACGAAGCGCACCTTGCCGGCAACCGTCACTGCGGCGACGCCGAGCGCGTCCAACTCCGCGACCGTCGCCGCCGGATCGGGAACCGATGCCAGCACGATGTTCGTCTCGGGCTCCGCCACATCCCAATTCCGCTCGCGCAGTCCACCGGCGAGTGCCGATGCGTTGGCGTGATCGGCGGCCAGATCGCCGATTCGATCGAGGGCGACCAATCCGGCCGCGGCCAGGACTCCGCCCTGACGAACGCCGCCGCCCAACATCTTTCGGACCCGTCGTGCGTCGTGAATTCGATCGGCATCGGAGACCAGCACTGACCCGACCGGTGCGCCGAGGCCCTTGCTCAAGCACACCTGCACCGTGTCGGCGCCGGCGGCCAACGACGCGATCGGAACATCGAGGGCCACAGCGGCATTCCACAGTCGTGCGCCGTCCAGATGAATGCTCAGCCCGCAATCACGCCCGGCAGCAACGAGTTCGGCCCACTCGGCCGGACCGAAGGCGGCGCCGCCTGCGAAGTTGTGAGTGTTCTCGAGTGACAGCAGCGTCGTCCGCAGCGTGAAGTACGGTCCGGCACCGCCTGCCTTCGCGCGCACCGTCGACGCCAGCGGCCGCCCGGGCCCACCGTCGTGGGGGAGCGCGTCGGGCATCCCGCCCGCCAACCACGCGGCGGTACCGAGCTCGGAACCGAGGACGTGCGCGTGCTCGGGTGCCAGGAATCGATCGCCGCGCTGCAGATGCAGCATCAGCGCGATCATGTTTCCCATCGAACCCGAGGGGACCCACAGTGCCGACTCGAAACCGAGCAGCCCTGCAACCGCTTCTTCCAGTGCCGCCATCGTCGGATCGTGATCGAGGACATCGTCACCTACATCGGCCTCGGCCATGGCTCTGCGCATGACCGAATCGGGACGGGTGATGGTGTCGGAGCGGAGGTCGATCGTTCGATGTGCCACGAGCACTGACAATTCCATAGCGCCAAAGCAGTCCGACGAAGGGCCTCGAGCTGGCACGATAACTTGAATGTCCGCAGGTCCGACCGAGTCGCAGCACAAGGTGTCGGGTGCGACTCCCAAGGGGGTGCGCCGGCGCCAGGCACTCGCGTCGGCGGCTGCGGACCTCCTCGTCGAGGGTGGGTTCGACGCGGTTCGGCACCGATCGGTTGCTGCACGGGCCGGGCTGCCGCTCGCATCGACGACCTACTATTTCGAATCCCTCGGCGACCTGGTCGCTGCGGCCGTCGACATCGTCGGAACCCGCGAAATCGAGGTCATGCGCGGCCGGATCGACGACGAGGGCACCTGCTCACGCAAGATGGAGTCGACGGTCGATCTGATCGTCGACCTGCTCATCGGCCCACAGGACGGCCACGAGCACCTGATCGCGAGATACGAGCGTTTCATCGCCTCCGCCCGGCATCCAGAACTGCGTGAGGTGCAACTGCGGTTGCGCGCACAGATCGACGATCTACTCACCGACGTGCTGCGCAGGTCCGGACGAACCGTGCGCGAAGAGCAGCTTCGTCGGCTGGTGGCCGTGGTCGACGGTGCGGTCGTCGGTGCCCTCAGCGAGGTGGACCCCGATCCGCGCGGCATGGCGCGCAGCATGCTCTTGGCCGTCATCGACGTCGTCGCACCAGCCGAATGACGGGGCCACGTAAGCTGGTCGCTCGTGAGCATCCCGAATGTCCTGGCCACCCGCTACGCAAGTCCCGAACTGGTGGAGCTGTGGTCACCGGAGCACAAGATCGTCCTGGAACGCCAACTGTGGATCGCGGTGCTGCGCGCGCAGTCCTCCCTCGGAGTCGACGTCCCGAGCGCCGCCGTCGCGGATTACGAAGCGGTCGTCGACCAGGTGGACCTCGCGTCGATCGCCGAGCGTGAACGAATCACCCGGCACGACGTCAAGGCTCGGATCGAGGAGTTCAACGCCCTCGCCGGCCACGAACACATCCACAAGGGCCTCACCAGCCGCGACCTCACCGAGAACGTCGAGCAGCTGCAGATTCTGCGTTCACTCGAACATGTCCACGGGCACGGGGTCGCGGTGGCCAAGCGCCTGGCCGAACGCGCGGCCGAGTACTCCTCGCTCGTCATGGCCGGGCGCAGCCACAATGTCGCAGCTCAGGCCACGACTCTCGGTAAGCGCTTCGCATCTGCCGCCGACGAACTGCTGCTGGCTCTGTCACGCCTGCAGGAACTGATCGCGCGCTACCCGCTGCGCGGAATCAAGGGCCCGATGGGCACTTCGCAGGACATGCTCGACCTGTTCGGCGGCGACTCGGCCAAACTCGTCGCGCTCGAGCGGATCGTCGCCGATCACCTCGGCTTCCGTCACACGCTCACCAGTGTCGGCCAGGTGTACCCCCGCTCGCTCGACCACGAGGTCGTCTCCGCCCTGGTCCAGGTCGGTGCCGGTCCGTCGTCCTTCGCGCACACCGTTCGCCTGATGGCGGGCCACGAACTCGTCACCGAAGGTTTTCAGGCCGGGCAGGTCGGCTCGTCGGCGATGCCGCACAAGATGAACACCCGTTCGTGCGAGCGCGTCAACGGCCTGCAGGTGGTGCTCCGCGGCTATGGATCGATGGCCGCCGAACTCGCCGGTGCGCAATGGAACGAGGGCGACGTCTTCTGCTCCGTGGTGCGCCGCGTCGCGCTGCCCGACGCCTTCTTCGCCATCGACGGCCTCATCGAGACCTTCCTGACGGTGCTCGACGAGTTCGGGGCCTACCCGGCCGTCATCGCCAAGGAACTCGACCGGTACCTGCCGTTCCTCGCGACGACGAAGGTGCTGATGGCCGCCGTGCGCGCAGGCGTCGGACGCGAAACCGCACACGAGGCGATCAAGGAACACGCCGTGGCTGTCGCGTTGGCGATGCGCGAGCAGGGACTCGAACCGGATCTGCTCGACCGCCTGGCCGCCGACGATCGCCTGCCGCTCGACCGCGCCGCACTCGACGCGGCACTGGCAGACAAGACGGCCTTCATCGGTGCTGCCGATGCGCAGGTCGGTTCCGTGGTGTCGGCAGTGGAGCGGCTGATGGAGAAGTTCCCGGCCGGCGCGTCCTACAGCCCGTCGCCGATTCTCTAGTCAGGACAGGACGCCGGGAAGGTCGGCGACCGAGGAGATCACGTAGTCGGGTTCCATCGCGAACTCGTCCTTGATACGTCGGTCCAGCACATCCTGCTGGAACTTGCCGGTGCGGACCAGGACTCCGGTCATTCCGACGACCTGTGCGGCCAGTACGTCGTTGTCCAGGTCGTCGCCGACCATCACGACGTCCTCAGGGTCGATGCCCATCCGCTCGGACGCTGTTCGGAAGCCGAGAGGTGCCGGCTTCCCGATGGCCTTCGCGGTGTGTCCGGAGGCCTGCTCCATCCCGGCCAGATACATACCGGTGTCGATACGAAGCCCGGCCCCGGTGCTCCACATCAACGAGCGATGCATCGCGACGACCGGTATGCCGCGACAGAGCCAGTCGTAGACGCGACTGAGGCGCTCGTGTGTGAACTCCGGGCCTGCACCGCCGACGACCACGACATCCGGATCCTCGGAGGATTCGTCGACGAACTCGATACCCGGCATATCGTGTGCGATCTCACCGTTGTTGATCAGTACCACCCGGGCGTCCGGATAGTTCTCGCGGAGATGATCGGCGGTGAGCGACGCGGCGGTGACGATCTCGTCGGAGTGCACGTCCAGTCCCACCTCGCGGAGCGCAACAGCTATCTGCTCGCGGGTCTTCGAGGTGGTATTGGTCAGAAACGCGCGGGCGATATCTCTGCTGTCGAGATACTTCAGAGTTTCCGCGGCACCGGGCACCGCCTGCCACGACGTGACCAGGACGCCGTCGATGTCGAAAAGAACCCCGCCGATACCCATCGGCAAACAGTAGTCGCCGGGCCCGGGCCTCGCAGCCCCAGCGCGTCGAGCGCCTACGCTCGGAGGCTGTGAACCCCTACACGATTTTCGCCGAGATCATTGCCGGGACGGCCGAGGCTTCTCGGGTCCACGAGGACGAGACAGCGATTGCGTTCATGGACATCAGGCCGCTCACCAGCGGACATGTGTTGGTGGTGCCCAAGGAGCAGTATCGGACGCTGGCGGAGCTGCCGCCGGAGATCGGGGCGCACCTGTTCGTGGTGGGGCAGAAGGTGGCCGCCGCTGTGCGTGCCAGCAATCCGCGGGTGGCCGGCGTCAACTTCTTTCTCGCCGACGGCACAGTGGCCGGTCAGGAAATCTTCCACGTGCATCTGCACGTCATCCCGCGCATGATCGGCGACGGCTTCGGGCTCCGTGCCAGGCCGTCGTCCCCGCAGCGATCCGAACTCGACCGGCAGGCCGGAGAGATCGCAGCCGCGCTGCCTCGGTAGTGACCTTCTGCGCTGTCGATAGAGCTGTGCCGTCCGCGGCCGGGTGCGCGCTGAGGTCGACGGCCCGGGCCCGACGCATCTAGCTTCCCCAGGGTCGGCTAACGCAGGGTAGCCTGCCCTTATGAACTGGTGGCATTCTTCTGTTCGCACCCAGTACGACGCAGAGCGCAGCCGATCGAAGGGGCACCGGATGGATCCGCACGGAATCGGGACCGAAGAACTGCGGGCACAGGTCGCAGAACTGATCGGCTCCGAGCCCGAGGCGGTGCCGATCGATGCGAACCTGTTCGAGTTGGGTCTGGAATCGATCGTGCTGATGCGGTTGGTGGGCAGATTCCGTCAGCAGGGCAGGGCGGTGACATTCGCCGATCTTGCTGCGCAGCCCACGGTCTCGGCCTGGTCCGAACTGGTCGGCGCAGCAATCGAGCCGGTACCCGCGGCCACCGCTCGCACCCCGGAGCCGAACCGGCCTGACACCGGCAGCTTCGATCTCGCCGTACTGCAGCACGCCTATTGGATCGGCCGCAGCGCAGAGCAGCGGTACGGCGGCGTCGCCCCGCACCTCTACACCGAATTCGACGGCAGAGCCGTCGATCCCGAACGGCTACGCGCCGCACTCGACGCCGTGGCCCGCAGGCACGACATGCTGCGGGCTCGGATCACCGACGACGGACATCAGGTGATCGAGTCCAACCCTGGGTGGCGCGGACTGACGGTGCACGATCTGCAGAGCGAGTGCGACGCAGTGGTCGAGCTGGAACGAACTCGGCAACGCCTGACGCATCAGATGCTCGATATCGAAGCCGGAGAGGTGTTCTCGGCCGATCTGTCGTTGCTGCCGGGCGGCCGAACTCGGCTGCATCTCGACGTGGACATGATTGCAGGCGACGCCGTCAGCTTCAGAATTCTGGTCGCAGATCTGGCGAGGGCATACGATGGCCAGGAGCTGCCGGCAGTCGACTACAGCTACGCGCGCTACCTCGCCGACCGTCCGCAGGATCGCCGACAGGCTCGGGCGCAGGCCGAACGCTACTGGACCGATCGATTGGATTCTCTGCCCGGAACGCCCACTCTGCCTCTGGTGGAACGTGATTCGGGCTCACCCTCGGCGACGCGTCGGGCGTTTCACCTCGACTCGCAGCACTATTCGCTCTTGCAGTCGCGGGCTCGCGCACAGGGCGTCACTCCGGCGGTGGCGGTGGTAGCGGCCTTCGCCGAAGTGGTCGGGGCCTGGTCGGTCGAGCAGCGATTTTTGCTCAACGTTCCGATGTTCGACCGTGCCCCGACGCATCCAGCCGTCGGAGATCTCGTCGGGGACTTCTCGTCCTCGGTGATGTTGGACGTCGATCTGCGGGAAAGTCTGTCGTTCGCCCAGCGGTCCCGGCGGTTGCGGGCTCGACTGCACGAGGACGCCTCGCACGTCGACTACTCCGGGGTGGAGGTACTGCGCGATCTCGGCCGTCGTCGCGGACAGCCGGTACTCGCGCCCGTGGTCTTCACCAGTGCGCTCGGATTGGGTGAGCTGTTCGACGCACGTGCTCGGGAGGTGTTCGGAGACCCGGTGTGGATCATCTCGCAGGGGCCGCAGGTGGTTCTGGACGCCCAGATCACCGAACTCGACGGCGGCGTGCTGGTCAACTGGGACATACGCGAGAACGAGTTCCTGCCAGGGGTTCCCGAGGCGATGTTCGACGCCTTCGAGATGCTGGTCCGTGCACTCGTGGTCGATGGTGACAGCGTGTGGTCGGAACCGGTAGGGCAGCTGGTTCCGCCGCGTCAGCTTGCGCCGAGAACCCCGGCCGCCGAGGTACCGCGGATCGATGCATTGCCGACCGCCGAGAACCAGACCCTGCACCGCGCTTTCTTCGATCGCGCATCGCGCAACCCCGATGCGGTGGCGCTCGTATGGGGCGATGGCGAGTCGATGACGTACGGCGATCTGCGCGATCGAGCGATGAGAGTGGCTGCGGCACTGACGGATCGGGACGTGGCAGTGGGCGACACGGTCGGGGTGACGCTGCCGAAGGGGCCGGATCAAGTGGCCGCAATTCTCGGTGTGCTCGCCGCAGGCGGCGTGTACGTACCGATCGGCATCGACCAACCGGCGAGTCGAGCTTCCCTGATCGCCCGAAAGGCCGGGTTCGCGGTGACGATCGGAGGATCGGGTGACGACGGCCTCGCGGTGTCCGACGCGGTCCTGACCGAGCCGATGCCCGTCCCGCACCTCGGACCCGACACCGCTCACGCATACATGATCTTCACCTCCGGTTCGACGGGGGAGCCCAAGGGTGTGGTCGTCCCGCATCGCGCGGCGATGAACACGATCGGCGATCTGGTCCAACGATTCTCACTGGACGAGCGCTATCGCCCGTTGTGCCTGTCGGAGTTGGATTTCGACCTGTGCACGTTCGACCTGTTCTCGGTGTTCGAGGCCGGCGGTACGGCCGTGCTCATCGAGGAACACGAGCGCAGAGACCCGCAGCGCTGGGTCGCGCTGATTCGTGCGCATCGAGTCACGGTGATCAGCTGCGTACCGCCGCTATTGGACATGATCCTGTCGACCGGCGAGGATCTGGGCGACTCGCTCGAGGTCGTCATGCTCGGCGGGGACAAGGTGGGTCTCGACCTCTACCGCCGGATGAACGCAGCGGTGCCGGGATGTCGGTTCGCCGGACTCGGCGGCGCAACCGAAACGGCGATCCACAACAGCATCTGCGAGGTCGTGGACGTCGATCCGCACTGGCGCACGGTGCCGTTCGGACTGCCGCTACGGTCGATGGCGCTCCGGGTCGTCGATGCGCGCGGCCACCAGGTGCCGGACTGGGTACCCGGCGAGCTGTGGGTGGCAGGAACAGGATTGGCCGACGGTTACCTGGACGACCTCGAACGCACGAACGAGCGCTTCGTCGAGGCCGATGGCTACCGCTGGTACCGCACCGGCGATCTGGTTCGCTACGGCACGGACTCGATGGTCGAATTCATCGGCCGCGTCGACAACCAGATCAAGATCAACGGATTTCGCATCGAGCTCGGGGAGATCGAGTCCGTCCTGGCCGGCGATCCCGAGGTCGTTGCCGCCGCCGCAGTCGTCGACCGCTCGGGTTCTGCTGCGGTGATGGCAGCGGTGGTTCTCGGCGATTCCGCTGCCGACCCCGATCAGAGCGTGGCGGGCATCACCGGCAGGGTGGCCGACCGTTTGCCCGCCCACATGGTGCCGGACCGGATCGTGGCACTGCGCACTTTGCCGCTCACCGTCAACGGCAAGATCGATTCCGCGGCAATTGCACAGCAGTGCCGAGCTGCAGGTGATTCCGAGCGAGCCGGAGCGCGTGTTGCGCCTCGAACCCGACTCGAGGGCGCACTCGCCCTGATCTGGCAGAGCGTGCTCGGTGCCGAGGAGGTGGGAGTCACCGACACCCTGTTCGCGTTGGGCGGCGATTCGGTACTCGCGACCACCATCGTCGCCCGAATTCGCGCGGCGTTCGACATCACCTCCGTCACGGTGCGGATGCTGTTCGCCGCGCCGACCGTGTCGGGTCTGGCGGAGTCGATGATCGCAGCCGAAGGCAACGGCGAACTGCTCGAGGCGACCGCAGAGATCTACGGATCGATCGAATCCATGTCGGAGGACCAACTGGTGGCCGCACTCGACCACCAGCACACTCCCTGACTCGATATGCCCACTCCCTCCTTCGAAGATCGGGAATCCACAGTGCACCCAGTCATCGAGCACCCAGATATCGAGAACCCAGCTGACTTCGTACCGTTCGACGACAGCCGAACCCGGACATACCTCGACGCCGGACTCTGGCGCGAGACAACACTTCCCGAGGTGTTCGCCTCGTGGGTAGACCGGTTCGGCTCTCGTCGCGCGATCGTCGACGACACCGAGGAGCTGACGTACGACGAGCTGAATTCGCGAGTTCGAGCGACCGCAGCGGGGTTTGCCGACCGGGGAATCGGGTCGGGCGATCGGGTGCTGGTGCAATTACCCAATTCGGTGTGTTTCGCGGTGGTGCTGTTCGCGTTGCTCGAGTGCGGCGCGGTTCCCGTGCTCACCCTGCCCGCGCACCGTCGACGCGAAATCGTCCATCTGGCAGCCACATCGAAGGCCGTGGCGTACGTGATCGCGGAGCGGGACGGAAACTTCGACTGTATAGCGCTCGCCGACGAGACGATGGCGGCGGTGCCGAGCATTCGGGAGGTCTTCGTCGATGGCCCGACAGATCGGGGCGGGGTGCATACCCCGTTGTCCGGTGTCGTCGGTGCGCCACGGGAGTTTCCGCGTGCGTCCCCAGCGGATATGGCAGTGCTGTTGGTGTCCGGCGGAACGACGGGTCTGCCGAAGTTGATTCCGCGTACCCACAACGACTACGAGTACAACGCGCGGGCCAGCGCGGAGGTCTGTGAACTGACGGCCCAGGATGTCTATCTCGCGGTTCTTCCCGCTGCACACAACTTTCCGCTGGCGTGTCCAGGCGTGCTCGGGGCGCTCGGGGTCGGAGCGACCGTGGTCTTCGCTCGTGTACCCAGTCCCGATCAGGTGTTCGCGGTGATCGAGCGGCATCGGGTCACCGTCACCGCACTGGTTCCGACGTTGACTCATCTGTGGTGTGAGGCGACGGACTGGGAAGAGGCGGACCTGTCCAGTCTGCGGCTGCTGCAGGTCGGCGGCGCGAAGCTCTCGCCCGAGGTCGCCAAGCTCGTCGAGCCGTCGCTCGGGTGCCGGTTGCAGCAGGTGTTCGGCATGGCGGAGGGGCTGTTGAACTACACACGGGCAGGCGACGCACCGGATCTGGTCATCGGCACCCAGGGGCGCCCGCTGTCCGAGCACGACGAGATCCGAATCGTCGATGCCGACGGTGACGACGTGCCGGTCGGGGAGACGGGCGAGCTGCTCACCCGCGGCCCGTACACCATCAACGGCTATTACTCTGCAGCAGAGCACAATACGAAAGCCATCACCCCCGACGGCTTCTATCGGAGCGGAGACCAGGTTCGACGGTTGGCCTCCGGTCATCTGGTCGTCACCGGCCGGATCAAGGACGTCATCACCCGCAACGGTGAGAACGTCGCGGCCGACGAGCTGGAGGATCTGCTGCTCACCCATCCCGGAATCGCCCGAGTTGCGGTGATAGGCGTACCCGATCCCGCTGTGGGCGAGAGCATCTGCGCGGTGATCGTGCCTAGCGGCAGCGCTCCGAACCTTGCCGAGGTGCGAGCATTTCTCACCGCCGCAGGCTGCGCCGGGTTCACCTTGCCCGATCGTGTGGTGACACGAACGACGCTTCCCGTCACCGCGATCGGCAAAGTGGACAAGTCCATGCTCGTCAGGCGGGCAACCGAACGACAGGTGAGAACATGAAGCCCTCGGATCTCGACGACATCAAGCGCCGGTTGCTGGCAGATCGTCTGCGGCGCAGCAGGGGCGGTGAGACCGCCGAGGTCGAGCGCGGTCCTCTCGCACATCTCCCATCGTCCGAATTCGACTGGCTGAGGACGCGATTCGAGACCATCGACGATGTGTGGCCGCTGTCTGCGCTGCAACTGGGGTTGGTTTACCAGATCGGGGTGGATGCGAACGCCACCGATCTCTACACCGTTCGTACCGTGGTCGAGGTGGACCGAGTTCTGGACGGCGACCGGGTTCGGCACGCTCTGCAGTCGGTGGTCGACTCCACTGCGGCGTTGCGGACGGCGTTCGTCACTCCCGACGGCGGTATGCCGGTGCAGGTGGTGCTGTCGACGGTGCAGGCGCCGTTGACGGTTGTGGACCTCGGTCGCTGTTCGGCGAGCGAGTTGGAGGAACAGTGGAACCGGGTGCTCGCCGACGACCGGCAGTGGTCGTTCGACATCGCTGTTCCTGCCCTGTTCAGGGTCACACTCGTCCACCTGCCCGACGGGGTCGACCGCCTGCTGACGACCTACTGGTTCGGGTGTTTCGACGGTGGCTCCTCGGCGCTGTTGGTCTCTCGTGTCCTGGAGCAGTACGACGGCGCGAGCCCGAACCTCGATCACGGCTACCGGGAGTACCTGCGCTGGTGGACCTCTCGCGACCGGGCCGAGTCCGAGCGGGCATGGCAGCGGTGGTTCGGCGATGTCGACACCCCCACACTGGTGGCCGATTCGGGTCAGGGCGTCGGCCAGGCTCCCCGGCGGGTCGAACGCAGACTGTCGCGAGCTCGGTCCGGTCGACTGGATTCGGTTGCGCACGAAGCGGGTTCGACACTCTTCACCGTGCTGGCTGCCGCGTGGGCGAGCGTGCTGATGCGCGTGGTCGGTCGGTCCGACGTGGTATTCGGTACCGCAGTGGCCGGACGACCGATGGAGGTGCCGGGCTCGGAGCGAGCCATCGGACCGTTCATCAGTACCGTTCCGCTCAGGGTCGCGGCAGGCGGATCCGATACAGCCGCAGACATCGCCGTCCGGGTGCAGGATCAGCGTCTGGATCTGATGGCGCACGACTCGCTCGGTCTCGGCGGGATTCAGAAGGCGATCGGTGCCGGTGCGCTGTTCGACACCCTGCTGGTGCTGCGCAACGCAGCGGGTCCTGCAGCCGACACAGATGCCGCGCCGGGGCGGCAGGTGCGACACATCTCGACCGTCGACGGGTCGGAATTCCCGGTGTCGATTGCCGTCGACCCGGGTAGCGAGCTGAATCTGTCGGCGACGTACCTGCCCGACTCCGTGGACGACGATCGCGCACGGTACCTGCTCGACTCCTTCGAAACCGCCCTCGACGCCGTTGCCGAACAATCCGATCTGCCGATATCGCGGTGGCCTGCCCCGGCAACCGAATCGACGAGCATCGCGGACAACGGCTTCGACGACAGGGACGAGCGGCTGCCCGATTCCACGATCGCCGAGTTGCTGGCCGATCGCGCCGCGGCCGTCCCCGAGTCGACCGCGCTGGTATTCGGGGCCGAACGGGTGACGTTCGCAGACCTGGACGTGCGGGTCCGCGCGTGCGCACGGGCACTCCTGCGCCGAGGTGCCGGTCCGGAATGCATCGTTGCGCTCGCGCTGCCGCGGTCGGTGGAGATGGTGGTGGCGCTGTTCGCGGTGCTGCGCACCGGCTCGGCCTATCTGCCTCTCGAACTCGACTACCCGAGCGATCGCCTCGACCTGATCTTGGCCGACGCACAGCCGACGATCCTGGTGACGAACACCGAGACGCAGTCCCGTGCACTGACGACCGACGCCATCGAGATGGTCGTCGACGACCCCCGTGTGGCTGCCGAATTGGCGCAACGCGTCGAGCCGTCGGAGTTCGACACGGGTCCGTTCGCGCCTGGGACACCCGGCCGCCTCGAGCACCCGGCCTATGTCATCTACACCTCGGGTTCGACCGGCACACCCAAAGGCGTCGTCACCCCGTACCGGGGCCTGACGAACATGCTGATCAATCACCGCGACCAGATCTTCGGCCCCACCATCGCCGCGGCCGGGCATCGGACACTGCGGATCGCGCACACCGTCTCGTTCTCCTTCGACATGTCCTGGGAAGAGCTGCTGTGGCTCGTGGAGGGCCACGAGGTGCACGTCTGCGACGAGGAACTGCGCCGTGACGGTGACGCATTGGCGCGATACTGCGAGCAGAACCTGATCGACGTGGTCAACGTGACGCCCACGTACGCCGGGCACCTGCTGGATCTGGGACTGCTGAACGAGCATGACGGACATCGGATTCCGCTGGTACTTCTCGGCGGAGAGGCGGTTCCCGAGTCGTTGTGGCAGCAGCTCGGCGGTGTCGGATACAACCTCTACGGACCCACCGAGTACACGATCAACGCGCTCGGTGCCGGTACCCGTGACAGCGACACCCCGTCGATCGGATCACCGATTCTCGGTACCCGCGCGTACGTTCTGGATCAGTGGCTGCGGCCGGTTCCAGTGGGATCTGTCGGTGAGCTGCACCTGTCCGGTGTGGGCCTGGCTCGTGGTTACCTGAACCGATATGCGCAGACGGCAACCAGTTTCGTCGCCGATCCCTGGTCGCCGGGCGAGCGAATGTACCGCACCGGCGATCTGGTCCGGATCAGGCCCGACGGCCAGTTCGAGTATCTGGGCCGGGCAGACGACCAGGTCAAGATCCGCGGCTATCGCGTGGAGACCGCGGAAGTCGAACGGGCGGTGAAGAACTGCGACGCGGTTGCCGGGGCGGTGGTGCGGGCGGTGGACAGAGGTGCGGGCACTCGGGCGCTCGCCGCGTACGTGGTCCCCCTGCACGCCGCTGCGTCCGAGGACCATGGCGCGCTGTTCGGATCCATTCGGGACGAGCTCGCGGCCGTACTGCCGGAGTACATGGTGCCCACGCTGTTCGCTGCGCTCGAACGCGTTCCGATGACGATCAATGGCAAGCTCGATTATCGGGCTCTGCCGACCGTGGATGCCGCGGGCACCGGCACGTTCGTGCCGCCGCGAACACCGGTGGAGACGATGCTGTGCGAGATCGTCGAGGCGGTACTCGGGGTCGGTCGGGTGGGAATCGACGACGATTTCTTCGCCCTCGGAGGTGACAGCATCACCTCCCTCGCCGTGGCATCGCGGGCGCGCAAGGCAGCGATTCCGCTGGCACCACGGGAGGTGATGCGCAAGCGAACAATACGGATGTTCGGTGCGGAACTCGTCACCGACGAGACCGTCCGGCCCGCAGTCTCCGCTGCGGCGGTCACCGTGGATCTGTCCCAGGACGAGCTCGACGAATTCGAAAGCAGTATGTGAGTGACCGAGACGACGACCGGTACCCCGGCGACTCCGCAATCGAAGATCGCGGCTGTTCTGCCATTGACGGCGCTCCAGGTGGGAATGTATCTGCAGTCGAGTCTGGCTGCAGCGACACAGGATCCGTATCTGTCTCAGACGGTGCTCGACCTGTCTGCTCCGGTTCGAATCGACCGCCTCACACGGGCGCTGGAGCAGCTCTTCGAACGTCATCCGAACATCAAGGCGCTACTGCGCCAGCGCCGCAACGGTGACCTGGTGTGGGTGATTCCGCGCGCATCGACACCGGAACCGACGCCTGTCCGCGGAGACTGGGACGATCATCTGGTCCGCGACAGGTCCGCCGGATTCGCGTTCTTCGAAGGGCCGTTGATCCGCTGCGCGTACTCGACCGATCCTCGGTCGCCACGGGTACTGATCACCTACCATCACGCCCTGATGGACGGGTGGTCCGAGGCCATCTTCGTTCGCGAGTTGATCGCCCTCTACCGGTCGGGGGAGACAGAGGTGTTGGCACCTGCTCCCGACTATCGCGACTACCTGGCCTGGACGGCCGGTCAGGATCGTGATGCTGCGCTGGCGCGTTGGGCGAACTATCTCCACGGCTTCGACTCTCCGACACTGATCGCAGACGGCGCACCGGCACAGACCAATTCGTGCTCCCGTATCGACCTCGACATCGCCGACGAGATGGCAGGGCGTGTCGCCGACTACGCGCGGAGTCGCGGCGTGACCACGAACGTGGTGGTGCAGATGGCCTGGGCGTCGATGCTGGCGGCTCGGACCGGAGCAGGCGACGTGACCTTCGGAATGGCGAGCTCCATCAGGCCGTTCGACCTCGACGGGGCCGAGGCCATGGTCGGTCTGCTGCTCAACACCGTGCCCGTTCGGGTTCGATTCGATACGAGCAAGGCCGTGGCCGATGTGGTCGACGGCCTACAGACCGACCATCTCGACCTGGACGAGCACCGGTTCCTCGGCCTGTCCGAGATCGCCGGAACCGTCGGCGGCGGTGCACTGTTCGACACGATCGTCGTGTATCAGAACTATCCGACACTGCCCTCCGAAGCGAGCGCGGCCGTCGACCAGGTCACCGTACTGGGCGCTCACATGAGCTTCCCGATGGCTCTGATCGTCGGTCCCGACCCTGCTCTGTGGGCGTTCGTGCTGCACGACGAGGCAGCCGTCGATCACCGTTCGGCCACGGTGTGCGCCGAGACCTTCGTCGAGATGCTGGACAGGCTGACGAGCCGTCCGGACGTCGATGTGCCGCAGCTCCTCTCGGCCCCCGACGGCCAGGGATACAGCATCGGAGCGTCTCGGCAGGTGCCGACGCTGGAGACGGCCCTCGCCGACCGGTTCGCGCAGTCGAGCGAGGACGTCGCGTTGACGGTCGGTGGTGACGCGATCACCTACGCCGAACTGCGATCCCGGGTGGCCGAGGTGTCGACGCGGCTCCGCAGCTGGGGTATCGGGACCGAGAACCGTGTCGCGATCGCGCTGGGCCGGGGAGTCGACATGGTGGCTGCGCTGCTGGCGACCATCGACGTGGGTGCGGTGTTCGTACCCATCGACATTCGCTACCCGCGTGAGCGCATCGACTACGTGCTCGCAGACTCTCGCCACGACATTCTGTTGGTCGACGATGCCACCCCTACCGCGCTGACCGCTCTCGAGACCGCGGCGAGAATCGATTCGATGTCGACTACCGAGACAGTGGAAGAACCCTTTGCCCGGAGCATCCCGGACGACTGCGGGTCCTATCTTGTGTACACCTCCGGTTCGAGCGGAATGCCCAAGGGAGTGCTGGGAACCAGAGCCGCGCTGGCCCATCGTCTGCACTGGGCGACGCTGCACTGGGGCGGTCCGAGGAGCCGGATTGCCAAGAGCTCATTGTCGTTCATCGATGGAGCAACCGAACTGCTGACCGGGATTCTCGCGGGCCAACACGTGGTGTTCGCACAGGATCACGAGTATGCCGATCCGAGGGCGCTGGTCGAGCTCATCGCTCGATCCGGGGCCGGGCAGATCACCGCCGTCGGGTCGCTCGCCGCGGCATTGGCGACGACTTCGCCGCAGGAATGTGGTTCGCTGACCAGTTGGATACTCAGCGGAGAACCTTTGACCAGCAACACGATCGCTGCGATCGGAGCAGCGACGCCCGAGGCGGCGGTGTACAACTCCTACGGCTCCTCCGAGGTGGCGGGCGACGTTGCCGTGCACAGGGTCGCAGGCGACCCGGCCGTCATCGGAACGGCGGTGGACAACACTATCCTCGGCGTGCTCGACGACCGACTGCGCCCGCTGAGAACAGGGATCGGCGGCGAGCTCTACGTCGCGGGGGTGCAGCTCGCGCGTGGATATGTCGGTAGACCGGCCGAGACCGCCGCACGGTTCGTCGCAGACCCGGGCGGGGACGGCGGCCGAATGTACCGCACCGGTGATCGCGCCCGCATCCTCGACGACGGTGCGCTCGAATTCCTGGGACGCGCCGACCGGCAGGTCAAGGTCAGGGGCCATCGCGTCGAGCTGGGGGAGATCGAAAACCTCACTGCCGAAATCGAATCCGTGGACGCGTGTGCAGTGGTCGCGGTGACCGACGACGGGGGCGCAACCGTGCTCGTCGCACATGTGACCCCCGGTAATGTCGATGCCGCCGCGGTGCGCGACGTCCTGCGAGGGCGGGTGCCCGACTATCTGGTGCCGGCGTTCTGGGTGGCGATAGACCACGTACCGCGCACTCCCAACGGCAAGACGGATCTGGTCACTTTGACGCAGCGCGGGATTCCCGAGAACGGACCGAGCCGGTCACGAGCAGCTGCGAGCGACGACGAGCAGTGCCTCGTACACCTTTTCGCAGATGCGACTCGTACGGGTGCAGAGTCGATCGGGGTACACGACGACTTCTTCGCGTTGGGCGGCGACAGTATCACCGCCATCAGCATGGTTCATCACGCACGCGGTACCGGATTGGCGATCACGACCGCCGACGTCTTCGAGTGCCGCACAGTCGCGGCGCTGGTCGAGCGAGCCCGGCTCGCCGAAACGGTCTGTGCTGCAGCAGAACCTGACAGCAGCGCGCCGCTACTGGACGCGCAGGACCTGACCGAGCTACGCACACTCGGAATCGATACAAAACTCGCACGTCCGGCAACTCCGTTGCAGCAAGGGCTGGCATTCCAGTCGCTCGCGGGAGGAGACGGACTCGAGGAAATCTACGTCATCGCCACCGAGTTCGAGATACGAGGCGAGCTACACCTCGGAAGGTTCGAGGACGCACTGGACGCAGTGTGCGAGCGCCACCCGGCTCTGCGCTCACGCTTTCTCACCCTGAATTCCGGGACCACCGTCTCGGTCCGCGACACGGAACGAGTGCACGTGCGCAGGCGGGCCGTCGAGGATCCGGATGCACCCTCGGTGCGCGCCCTGGTCGCCGAGGATCGCGGGACCTTCGACATCGAGCACGGTCCCCTGGTGCGAGTTCTTCTGCTGGACTGCGGAGAACAGCTACATCGCGTGGTATTGACCGTGCATCACCTCCTCGTCGACGGTTGGTCGATGGGGACCGTCGGCACCGAATTGTTCATGCTCTACCGTGGCCGGGATCTACCGGCTCCGGCGTCGTTCGACGACTATCTTCGCTGGCTGTCGCGGCGAGACGATTCGTCGATCGAGGTATGGCGTCGAGCACTGGGCACCGACGTGGTGCCGACCATCCTGGCCTCGACCACCTCAGCGTCCGAGGTGCGATCGGAGTCGCGCGAGATCGAGATTCGTTGGGATGTGCAGGACTCCGCCCGCCTCGCGGATTCCGCTCGTCGTAGATCCGTGACGGCGAGCGAATTGATCAATGCGGCATGGGCCGTGGTGCTCTCGGCGTTCACCGATTCCCGATCGGTGGTGTTCGGATCCACGGTGTCGGGACGCCCGACCGACCTGAACCGCGTCGGCGACATGGTCGGGCTGTTCATCAATACCATCCCGGTGCGCGTCGACATCGAGCCCGACGCCACCGTGTCGTCGGTTCTCGCAGGCCTCCGGGATTTCTCCGTCGCCGTGGCCGCGCATCATCACGTCGGTCTCGCGGACATCCAGAAAGCGCTCGGCGGGGGAACGCTGTTCGACACCCTCGTGGTGTTCGAGAACTTCGCTGCCGCCGATACCTCCGGTGTCGATACCGAGGACTTCTCGGTCTCGGTTGCCGGGTTCCACACGGTGACTCACTACCCCTTGACGCTGACGGTGTTTCCGGGCGAAGAACTGCGGTTGGTGGTGGAATATCGAAGCGGCGCAGTATCGGCCGAGCGTGCACGGGCGGTGGCCTCGGCCATGACGGCGGTGCTTCGGAGGTTCGCCGAGGCGGACGATCCGTTCATTGCGTCGGTGCCCCTCGTGGATCAAGCAACGGCGCACCGGCTCACCGACGAGCATGCCTGCGGCGCTCGCCCCTATCCGAGCGAAACGTTGGTCGAGCTCTTTGCCGAACAGGTGGCGCTGCAGCCCGATGCGATCGCCGTTCAGGACGCCGCCGCGGCACTGACGTTCGCCGAATTGGACCGCATGTCCAACCGAACCGCACGGTGGCTCATCGGTGCAGGCGTGGGGGCCGAGGATCTCGTGGCCGTTCTGGCCCCACGCACAGTGATCTCGATTGCGGCAATCCTCGGGGTGATGAAGTCCGGGGCCGCATATCTGCCGATCGACCCGAACTGGCCGGCCGACCGCACCAGCCGAATTCTCGGCGAGGCGCAGCCGGTGATGACATTGACCACGGATTCCGTTGCCTCGCTTACGGCTTCGTCCCTCGACTCGGTAGGTATCACCGATGCCGAACGGCGAGCACCGTTGCACCCCGACCACCCCGTGTATTCGATCTACACCTCGGGCACGACAGGCGCGCCCAAGGGCGTTCTGGTCCCACATCGTGGCCTGATCAACCTGTACCACTCGCATCGCGAGAACGTGCACGAACCGGCTGCCCGACGCGCGGGTAAGTCGACTCTGAACGTGGCGCACGCCTGGTCGATGGCCTTCGACGCGTCCTGGCAGCCGCAGCTGTGGCTGTTCGGCGGGCACACGGTGCATCTGATCGATCCCGAGACCGTCCTCGACCCGGTGGAACTGACTGCTCGGTTGACTGCGCTGTCGGCGGACTTCATCGAAGTCGTGCCCTCGTTGCTCGAACAGATGCTGAGATCGGGTTCGATCGAGACACTCTCGACGGTCGGCGTCGGAGGAGAGGCGGTGTCCGCCGAGCTGTGGAATCGGTTACGTAGCAGGCAGACCCTGGTGGCGTACAACTTCTACGGGCCGACCGAAGCGACGGTGGACGCGGTGTACACCACTACCGAACTGTCGAGTGAGCCGGAGATAGGCCGACCGGTGACCAACATGCGGGCCTATGTATTGGACAGAAGCCTTCGACTGGTGCCGCCCGGCGTGTTGGGCGAGCTCTATCTCGGCGGGCCCGGCGTCGTGCGGGGATACCGGAATGCGCCGGGGCGCACGGCACACCGATTTGTTGCCGATCCTTTCGGCGCGGGTGGCACGCGGCTGTACCGGACCGGGGACCTCGTCGCGTGGACCGAGAGCGGCGCACTGCGGTACGGGGGCCGGACGGACGATCAGGTGAAGATTCGTGGTCACCGCGTCGAAGTGGCCGAGGTGGAGGTTCGGCTGCGCGAGTTCGACGCCGTGGCAGACGCGCGGGTGGTGGTGCGAGGATCCGAGAACGGGAATGCCGTGCTCGCCGGCTACGTGGTGGCAGAACAGGGTAAATCACTGGATCCGAATGCCGTTCGTACCCGCCTGCGCGGTCTGCTCCCGTCGTACCTGGTGCCGGCGTCGCTGACCGTGCTCGATGCATTTCCCGTCCTGTCGAACGGCAAGCTCGACGCTTCCGCACTGCCCGAGCCCGAGCTCGCGACGCGCTGCGGGCGTCTCCCGAATTCGGAGGTGGAGCGGCAGATCTGCGCGGAGGCGGCCGCGGTGTTGCACGTGACCGAGGTCGGTGCCGACGAGGACTTCTTCGATCTGGGCGGCGACAGCATCATGGCGATGGAGCTGTCCGCGAGGCTCCGGTCGGCCGGCCTGACGGTGCCGCCGCGGCTCATCGTCTCTCTTCGGACGCCGGAAGGTGTTGCCGAGCAGCTGGAGTCGGGGCCGTCGTCGAGCGCATCGAGCATCGTCGATGCCTGCGGAACGGTACCGCTGACACCCATCATGCGGTGGATGGACGCCCTCGACGGGCCTGTCGACGAGATCTCGCAGGCGGTGTTGCTCGACGCTCCGACACTGCTCACCGAGGATTCGCTGGCAGAACTCCTTCGGTTGTTGGTGGACCGGCATCCGATTCTGCATTCACGATTCGAGCGCAATCTCGAAGGGGAGTCCACGTTCACGGTGTTGCCGCGGGGGAGTGCCGATGTCGGTTCCTGGATTCGGGTCGAGGACTGCGGCGCACTGACCGAGTCGGAGCTGGCGAACCGCGTGGCAGAGCAATCACGAGCTGCACGTGGCCGACTGAATCCGGCGGCCGCCAGGATGGTCGATGTCGTCTGGCTGCGGAATCGACCACATCCCGAGTCTGCAGGGGAGCTGTTGATCACCCTGCACCACCTGGTGGTCGACGGTGTGAGTTGGCGGATTCTGTTGCCCGATCTGACGGAGCTCTGGGAGCGCGGTCGTTCGGCCGTGCACGCAGCTGCCGGACACTCGATGCGGCGGTGGGCGCTCGAGACGCGCCGTCGTGCATCCTCGCCGGAGGTACTCGCCGATCTCGACTACTGGTCGAGCGTCGGTGACGGCGCAGTGTCGATTCCGCTCGCGCGGCCCCTCGACCCGTCCGTGGACACCGGTGCTCGCATGCGCGTCAGCACGTTCGCGTTGTCGGCGGACGAGACGGCACAGTTGATGTCGGCGACCCACGGCCGCCTCGGTGCGTCCGTCGAACACCTCCTGCTGGCGACCTTCGCTGCCGCTACCGCGGGCTGGCTCGATGGCGAGGCGTCGACGCCACAGTCGTTCGTCGTCGACATGGAGGGCCACGGTCGGTCGGGAGTGGCCTCGGACCGAGTGGATGGATCGTCGGTGGTCGGATGGCTCACTGCGGTGTTCCCGCTGCGCCTCACTGCACAGCCTCGGGATCGCAGGATCCTTGCCGAGTACGAGTCGAATCCCGCTGCAGCAGAGGCTGTTCTGCATGAACTCGTGACGGCTGCCAGGACGTCCAGGGAGTCGGTGCCGGGAGACGGATCCACCTATGGCATGCTGCGGTTCTCCGAGATCGAAGCCTGTGAGGTGATTCGTCGGAAGCCTTCTGCCGCCATCGAATTCAACTACCTCGGGCGGTTCGACGCGGCTACGGGCGGTCTGTTCGGTGCCAGCAGGCTACGCAGCAGCCTGGATTCCTCTCCGGGGGAGCGTACGCCCTGTGGGTATGCACTGGTCGTGGACAGTTACATCCACGATCGGGATTCGGCGGCTGTTCTCGGCGTCACGATCTCCTGGCCGGAGGGTGTGTTCGAGGGTGCGGCGGAACTGGCGCGTCTGTGGCGTGGGGCCTTGACCTCGGCCTGCCGAATCCTCGCTGTCGACCCGGACAAATGCACCACGAGGGCGGTTTAGGCTACCCGAAACTATTTGTTGGATCTGTTGAATAATGCGTGTCCTTCTTCTAGAGTGACGAGGTGTTCCTCGCCGTCGCGTCCTCGCTGCCCCGTCTCGTAGGTCGATGACGAACACCGGGACCTCCGGTGACGTGCCGGTCACACTGGCGCAAGTGCAGTCCCGGGGCCGTGGACGTGCCGCTGTGGCCTTGTTGGGGCCGGCGTTCGTGGCATCGGTCGCCTATATCGACCCGGGGAATTTCGCCACCAACTTCGCTGCCGGTGCCGAGCACGGCTACAGGCTGGTGTGGGTGATCGTGATGGCCAACGCCATGGCCATGGTGGTGCAGTACCTCACCTCCAAGACGGGCTTGTCCACGGGCCGCAGTCTCCCGGAGCTGTGTCGGCGTCGATTCGGTAGGCGCATCAACGTCGTATTGTGGTTGCAGGCCGAGGTGGTGGCGATGGCCACCGATCTGGCCGAATTCGTCGGTGCCGCAGTGGGACTGAATTTGGTGTTCGGGGTGCCCCTCTTGCCGGCGGGGCTGATCACGGCGGTGACGGCGTTCGCCATCCTGGCGCTGCAGCAGCGCAGCTATCGCCGTTTCGAGTTGGCGATCGTGGCGTTGCTGATGCTCGTCGGTGCGGGATTCCTCTACGTGTTCATCGCCTCCGGTGGACAGGACTACATTCAGTTGGCGGACGGCCTGATTCCGCGTCTGGACGGCGGCGACACCGTGAGCCTGACCGTGGGCATCATCGGGGCGACGGTCATGCCGCACGTGGTGTATTTGCATTCCGCACTGCAGACGAACCGCATCGGCACTGTCGACCGGCGGGAGCGACACGTCCTGCTCCGATACAACAAGTGGGACTGCATCGTCGGATTGGGGCTGGCCGGTCTGGTGAACTTGGCGATGTTGTGCATCGCGGCCGCGCTGTTCCACACACCTGGTCTGACCGGCGTGAGTGATCTGGAATCGATCCACTCGCACCTGGGCGTGCTGCTCGGCGGTGGTGCCGCCCTGGCCTTCGGCGTGGCGTTGATCGCGTCGGGCTTGTCCTCGTCGAGTGTGGGTACCTACGCCGGGCAGGTAGTCATGGCAGGGTTCATGAACTGGCGGATTCCCCTGTTTCTTCGGCGCACACTGACGATGCTGCCGGCTCTGATCGTGCTGGGCCTGTCCGTGGATACCACCCAGGCATTGATCTACTCCCAGATCGTGCTGTCGTTCGGTATTCCATTCGCATTGCTGCCGCTACTGCTGATCACCCGCGATCCCCGGGTCATGACCGATATGGTCAACCGCCGCATCACCACCGCGGTGATGGCGTCGATCACCGTCGTGATCAGCGCGCTCAACCTCTATCTGGTGTATTCCACGCTGGTGGAACTCGTATAGCGCAGCGCTAGTGAGGCAAGGGTTACCTCATTAGTGTTACCTTATCAATCGCCTCGTCCCAATCGGGTGGGGACGCACTGAGCGCGGTCGAGTCGAGAGGTTCCGAGAGACGATGAAGGTTCGTACGAAGTGGATGAGGAGCGCTGCATCGATCGCGCTCGCCGGTGGGTTGACGATCGGCCTCGCCGCCGGTTGCAGTAGCGGAGCCGAGCAGGCACCTGCGGCCGATTCCACCACGTCGACGCAGGAGTCCGCATTTCCGGTCACCATCGATTCCGCGTTGGGATCCGCGACGATCCCCGAGGCACCGAAGCGGATCGCCACCTGGGGTTGGTCCAATCAGGACGCGATTTTCGCCCTCGGTGTCGTACCCGTTGCCATGCCCACATTCGACGGTGCCCAGTACGGAGCCGACGATCGCGGAGTTCTGCCGTGGGATGCCACGGCGCTCGCCGACCTGGGAGGCGACGCGCCCACACTGCTCACCGGTGACGGAACCGGCGCGGTCCCCGTCGAGCAGTTCGCCGCCGCCGCACCGGATCTGATCTTCGCGCCGTACTCGGGATTGAGCCAGGACGAGTTCGACACGCTCTCCGACATTGCCCCGGTCGTCGCGTACCCGGACGAGCAGTGGACCACCTCGTGGGAGGACCAGCTCACCATCGCGGGCAAGGCCCTCGGTAAGGAGAAGGAAGCCGCAGATCTGGTGTCCGGTGTGGAGGCTTCCATCGCCGATGCAGCTGCGAAGTATCCTGCGCTGCAGGGCAAGACCCTCACCATCGCGCTTCCCAACGCTCCCGGCACCTTCGCCGTCAGCAAAGACGACGACGTACGAGTCGAGTTCCTCGAGCAGCTCGGTCTGGTCAACGAGCCCACCGTTCAAGAGGCAGACCCGGCCAAGGACCCCGAGGCCGTGTACTTCGAGCTCAGTCTCGAACAGGCCTCGTTGCTGAAGTCGGACGTGCTGTTCGTCGTGGCGTACGACAAACAATCTCTCGCCGGGTTCCTGGCCGAACCCGCCGTGGCCTCCCAGCCTGTACTGGCGCAGGGACGTACCGCGTCGACCGAAAACCTGAGTGCCGACAAGAATTTCGCGTTCGGGGGCCTGACAGTACTGACGATTCCGTACATCCTCGACGACGTGGCCTCGGCGCTGAACGCTGCCGCCGAGAACGTTCAGGACTGATCCGAGCGCAGGCCGACCCGACGCACCACATCTCTGCACTCGCGAAGGAGCGTGTTCCACCGTGGCAAGGTCTCATCGACTTCAGGTCGTCTTTCCCGAAGTCATCCGCACGGCGACCGTGATCGATACGCGGCAACTCGGTTCGGGAATGCGCCGGATCGTGTTGGGTGGGCCGCAGCTGCGCGAATTCTCGCGAGACGGATTCGACTTTCCGGCGCTGCGCAGCGAGGGATTCGACGACTTCGTCCGCTTGTTCTTTCCTCTCGACGACAACGGCACGATGGTTCTACCGGTGCAGCACGAGCGCACGGTGGAATGGCCGCGGGAGTCGCGGCCACTGACGCGCAACTACACCGTGCGCAGTATCGATGCTCGGAGAGCAGAATTGACTCTCGATTTCGTCACTCATGACACCGGAATCGCCTCGACGTGGGGTCGTCGCTGCTCGGTGGGGGATTCCATCCCGCTGCTCGGTCCGGTGCGCTCGGGTCACGCTCCTGCCGAGGTGGATTGGGTGTTGCTCGTCGGAGACGAGACCGCGTTGCCTGCTGTTGCTCGTTATCTCGACGAAGCCGGAGCAGGTGAGCGAATCCGGGTGTTCGTCGAGGTGGCCGACGCCGAACGAGAACTACCGCTGCCGACGGCCGCCGACGTCGAGATCACCTGGGTCCACCGCGACGGTGCGGTTGCAGGCACCGGAGACCTGCTGGAAACAGCCGTGCGTGGTGCGCCCTGGTGGGAGGGAACCGTGTTCGCCTGGGTAGCAGGCGAATCCACAACGCTCAAGGGCATCAGGCGATACCTGCGCGAGGATCGCGCGCTGGCACCGGAGATGGTCGAGGTCACCGGCTACTGGCGTCGGGCAGAGGTTCTCACTCGCGTGGACGATCCGGAGGTGCCGGATCTGAACTCCCGCGAATCCGAGCCCTTCGACAGACTCGCCGAACGTGCGGAGATGTTCTCCCCCTTCGCGATCAGGGCCGCCAACACCTTGCGCATCCCGTGGCATGTCTCCCGCGGCATCCGCACCGTGGACGAGCTGGCCACGGCCACGGGCACCGATCCGCGAGCCCTGGCGAAATTCGTTCGCTACCTGCGGTCTGTCGATGTGCTCACCGAGGATTCGGACGGAGGTGTGATCCTCGCCGATATCGGAGAAGCCATGCTCGGTGACGACTGGATCTCGCACTGGCTGGATTTCGACGGCATCGAGGCGCGAGTGGAATTGTCGATCACCGGACTCGTCGAGAGTCTGCGCACCGGCGCTGCCAGTGCCAGTGCGCTCACCGGCAAGACGTTGAGCGAGGACCTCGCCGGCTCGCCACGGCTGACGCAATTGCACCACAACCACATCGCAGACGAGGCTGCTTTTCTGGGTCCTGCTCTGGTACAGGACTATTCGTTCGAAGGTGTGTCGACGTTGGCGGTGACCGGTGCCGCAGCCGCGGTGGTGCTCGGCTCGATCCTGACCGGGCACGACGCGATGTCGGCGACCGTTCTCGGATTGCCGAGCGAACTCGACCTCGTCCGACGAGATCTGCAGAAGTGGCCGGAACTGCACGGGCGCGTGACCGAATGCGCTCAGAGTGTCGTGTCCGAACCGCGCGCCGATTCCCGGGGTGGGTTCGACGCATATCTGTTGCTTGAGGTCACCGGCCACTACCGCGACGACGATCTGGCGTTGCTGCTGACACATGCGGCAGCCGGCCTGTCGAAGAGCGGGAGACTGATTGTGGTGGAACGCCTGTCGGACGACGGCGCGATCACCGAGGATCAGGCCGAGTTCGATCTGTTGATGCTCTGTATGCATGGCGGCGGAGTGCGAACCAGAGCCGAGTTCGAGTCGGTGGCAACCGCAGCGGGCTTGGTGGTGACCGCGTCTCGTCTCGTCGGCTGGGGTATCGCGGTTCTCGACCTGCAGCCTGCACCCGAAGCCGTTGTGCGCCAGCGTTAGTTAGGTTAGCGTTGCCTATCTAACGCGCGCAGCATGTCGGTTACGCGATGCGCGGTCCGAGACCGAATCACCGTCAGGAGTGCACACACAATGACCGTTGTCGAAGAGACGGCGTCGAGCACGGCCGAGGCCGCCAGCCTGCAGCACGGACTGCAGACAGTGGTCACATTGGCCGAGTCGGGCTTGTTCGACGAGTACGTCGTGTACGAGGACAGAGGGCGCTGGGTATTCGCGGGCGGTGTGATCGCTCGCATCGTCCTGCAACCGAATGTCGTCACGACCACGTGGGGGATCGACGAGCCGACGGTGCGTCGGTGGTCCGGTAATCCGTCGAGAGCGTTGCGAGAAGCCTGCGACGGTCTGCGACGAGAATCCTGGAATGCGTACGGGTTCATCGGATTCGGGTTCGCGACCCACCTGCACGGTGTGACGGGCTCGAGCGACTCCGAGGAGGTGCTCGGTCATCTGGTCGTGCCCCGCGTCGAGGTCCGCTTCGGTGTCGACCACCACGACGTCGAGGTCACCGGGAGCGAGGAGGATCGCGCCGGCGTGCTGGCCGCACTCGCGGACGCCTCCGTGGGGGAGACGACCGTGCACTCTCTCGATGTCGGCGGCGATCTCGACGACTATCGGGCTCGAGTACAGCAGGCCGTCACGGAAATTCACCGCGGCGACTACGCCAAAGTCATTCTGTCTCGCACGGTGCGCATTCCGTTCGATCTGGACATGCCGGGCACGTACCGGGCCGGGCGCGCGGCGAACACCCCGGCTCGCTCGTTTCTGCTGCGCTTGGGCGACCTGCGCGCGGCGGGTTTCAGTCCGGAGTTGGTGGCCTCGGTCGATGCGCACGGTGTGGTCACGACCGAACCGCTGGCAGGGACGCGGGCCTTCGGTCTCGGCTCCGAGGCCGACTCCGTCGCCAGAACCGATCTCGAGCAGGATCCCAAGGAGATCACCGAGCACGCTGTGTCCGTCCGCACCTCGTTCGAGGAACTCGAATCCATTGCGCGCCCCGGGTCGACCGCGGTCTCGGACTTCATGAGTGTGCGCGAGCGCGGAAGCGTCCAACACCTCGCCTCGACAGTGCGAGCACGCCTGCGCGAGGACCTGTCCTGCTGGGACGCCTTCGGGGCGCTGTTCCCGGCCGTCACGGCATCGGGAATTCCCAAACGTGAGGCCATCGAGGCGATCGGGAGGCTCGACGATCCTTCCCGTGGTCTGTATTCGGGTGCCGTCGTGAAGGCATCGTCCGCAGGGGAACTTGAAGCGGCGCTGGTACTTCGAGCTGTCTACGAGCAGCAGGGTTCCGCGTGGCTGCGTGCCGGAGCCGGCATCGTCGGCCAGTCGACACCCGATCGTGAATTCGACGAAACCTGCGAGAAGCTCGCCAGTGTTGCCCCGTATCTGGTCCGCAAGAAGGAGGAAGACGCCTGATGCATCGCACCATGTTGGGTGGAAAGATCCACCGTGCCACAGTCACTCATGCCGATCTGCACTACGTCGGCTCGATCACCATCGACGCAACTCTGATGCGGGCCGCCGATCTGATCGAGGGTGAGCAGGTCCACATCGTCGACATCACCAACGGCGCCCGCCTGGTGACGTACGTGATCGAAGGCCGCGCTGGGTCTGGTGTGATCGGAATCAACGGTGCCGCAGCCCATCTGGTCTCCCCGGGCGACTTGGTGATCATCATGTCGTTCCGACAGGCAGAAGAATCGGAACTGTCGGCGCACAGTCCTTCGGTGGTGCACGTCGACTCTGCCAACCAGATCCTGGGCCTCGGAGTCGACCCGTCCGAGCCGGTTCCGGGTGCACTCGATCAGAGGTCAGGGGCGAGCGTTCGATGACCTCGCACGAGAACTACGACATCCTCGGAGTCGGATTCGGGCCCTCCAATCTCGGTCTGGCCATCGCGATCGAGGAGCACAATCGAACCTGCACTCCAGCAGAACGATTGACGGCCTGCTTCATCGAGTCCAAGGACGAGTTCGCGTGGCACCCCGGCATGTTGTTGCCGGGGACGTCGATGCAGATCTCGTTCCTCAAGGACCTGGCGACCCAGCGCAACGCCTGCAGTGAGTACACCTTTCTGGCCTATCTGTCCGAGCAGGGCCGACTCAACCACTTCATCAACCTGCAGACGTTCTTCCCGAGCCGGCTCGAGTTCCACGACTACCTGGCGTGGGCCGCGGACAAGGTCGATGCGACAGTGCACTACGGCACCCGAGCGGTGGACGTCGTCGACACCGGCGACGGGTACGGCGTCCGCACCGAAGGCCGACGAAGCGGCACCGTGCGGGGACGCAACATCGTGCTCGCCGGAGGACTGACCGCCACCCTGCCCGACGGAGTCACAGCGTCGGCGCGGCAGTTCCACAACCACGATCTCCTCGGCCATCTCGATCGGTTGCCGTCGCGGACGCATCGCACGTTCGTCGTCGTCGGTGCCGGGCAGAGCGCCGCCGAGGTGGTGGATTACCTGCACTCGACGTACGGGGATGCGTCGGTGCACGCGGTGCTGCGCAAGTACGGGTACAGCCCGGCCGACGACAGCCCCTATGCCAATCGCATCTTCGATCCGGCGGCCGTGGACGACTTCTATTCGTCCTCGCACACGCTGCGTGAGCAGCTGTTGCAATACCACCGCGGCACCAACTACTCCGCCGTCGACCTGCCGCTGATCGAGGAGCTGTACGCCCGCGAGTACGCCGAGCGGGTCAGCGGTCGGCGCCGGCTGTTCGTGCACGGAGCATCTCGATTGGTCGACGCCGTCGAGGAACCGTCGGGTGTGCGAGCCGCCGTCGAGCACGGCCCGACGGGTCTGGCCGAGGACATACTGTGCGACGCTGTCGTCTATGCCACCGGCTTCACGTCCCTCGATCTACCCGAGATACTCGGTCCGCTGTTCGACGCCGTCGAAAACGACTCCGGCGGTCCTCGCGTGACGCGTGACTACCGACTCGTGACGCGTGAACCGAGCGTGGGTTCGATCTACCTGCAGGGCGGCACGGAACACACGCACGGCCTGACCTCGTCGTTGCTGTCGAACATCGCTGTTCGCAGCGGTGAGATCGTGAAGTCCGCTGTGAGCGCGAGGGTGCGATCGGTGGTGTGAATCGGGTGAGCACCAGGACGGGCGAGGAGCCGGAACATCGACAAGTTCCGGCTGAAGTCGGTGGTCTCGCTCGCACCGATGCGCGTCGGGCCGCGGGGTTGTTCGTCGTCCTCGGTGTTCTGGCAGCGATGTGCCTGGTGAGTATCTCGGTGGGCACCGAGTACATCCCGATCGGTGAGGTCTGGCGAGGGCTGTTCTCCGCCGATGGATCCACAGAATCGGTGATCATCCGCGAACTACGGCTTCCGCGTACCGTTCTGGGGTTGCTCGTCGGAGTCGCCCTCGGGGTGGCCGGCGCGCTGATTCAGGCGATGACGCGAAATCCGCTGGCCGACCCGGGAATTCTCGGCGTCAATGCAGGGGCGGCGTTCTTCGTCGCGATCGCCGTCGGTGCGCTGGGTGTCACCGGCATCCGGTCGTACATCTGGTTCGCGTTCGCCGGGGCAGTGGTCGCCACGATCGTGGTGTACGCGCTCGGGTCGCTGGGCCGAGCGGGAGCCACACCGATTCGGTTGACACTGTCCGGAATTGCGCTCGGTGCGGTACTGGGTGGCGTCACCTCGGGCATGCTGTTGCTCGATACGGATGCCTTCGACCAGATGAGGTTCTGGGGAGCGGGGTCGTTGGCCGGTCGAGGTCTCGACATCGCATCCGAGGTCGCCCCGTTCATCGCGCTGGGTCTCTTCCTGGCGGCCCTGATCGCTCGTCCACTCAATGCGATCGCACTCGGCGACGATCTGGCCCAGTCGCTGGGGGCGAACGTGATTCGTACGCGAATCGTCGGCGTTGTTGCGGTGACTCTGCTCGCCGGTGCTGCGACGGCGGCGGCCGGGCCCATCGGATTCGTCGGACTGATGATTCCGCACATGGTGCGTTGGTTCGTCGGACCGGACCAGCGGTGGATTCTGATCTACACCGTGTTCGCGGCACCGAGCCTGCTGCTGCTCGCGGACGTGGTCGGACGCATCGTGATCAGGCCGGGGGAGCTCCAGGTCGGCATCGTCACCGCGTTCGTCGGCGCGCCGGTGCTGATCGTGCTGGTTCGCCGCAAGAAGGCGAGCGGACTGTGACCCGTGAACAGCGTGGTGGCGATATCGATTTCGGCCGAAAGCTGTGGATCCTGCGACTGCGGGATCGAGTGGACGGCCGCATCGACATCCGAACGGTTGGCGTCTGCGGGGCGCTGCTTCTCGTGACGGCAACGGTCGCCGTTCTCACGATCGGTACCGGCGACTACTACATTCCGCCGAAGGAGGTGCTCGCCGCGGTGTTCGGCGACGCGCCGCGCCTGACCGAGATCGTGGTGATGGAGTGGCGGTTTCCCCGGGTGGCACTGGCCTTCCTGTTCGGAGCCGCCCTCGGTGTATCGGGTGCGGTCTTTCAATCCTTGACGCGAAATCCGCTGGGCAGCCCGGACATCATCGGCTTCGGCACCGGCGCGTACACCGGCGCGCTCGTGGTCATCCTCACTCTCGGTGGTGGCTACTACCGGACCGGAGCGGGCGCGCTCGTCGGCGGACTGGCGGCGGCTGCGGTGGTCTACCTGCTCGCGTACCGGCGCGGGGTGCAGGGCTTTCGGTTGATCATCGTCGGGATCGCCGTCAGCGCAGTGTTGGCCTCCGTCAACACCTGGCTCGTGATCAGGGCCGACCTGGACGACGCGATCGCCGCGGCGGTGTGGGGTGCGGGCACCCTCAACGGTCTGGGGTGGTCGCAGGTGGGGCCCGTGCTGGCCGTGTCGGTCGTCATCGCGTCGTGCCTGGCGGTGCTCTCGCGCCGGCTGCCGATGTTGGAGATGGGCGACGACGCGGCGCGGGCGCTCGGTGTGCGCGCCGAGCCGACCCGGCTGATGCTGGTGTTCCTCGGGGTTGCGCTGATCGCGATGGTCACCGCGGCTGCGGGGCCCATCTCGTTCATCGCGCTGGCCGCGCCGCAGTTGGCGCGCCGCCTCACCGGCACCTCGGGAGTGGCGATGGTCCCTGCCGCGTGCATGGGGGCGCTGTTGTTGGTCGTGAGCGACGTCGGTGCGCAGCGTCTCTTCGCTCCCACACAGCTGCCGGTGGGTGTGGTGACGGTATCGGTCGGCGGCGCGTACTTCGTGTGGTTGTTGGCGTGGGAAGGCAGGAAGCAGTGACCGAGCCCCGATTGCATACCGACGACATCACGGTCGGATACGACAGGAGCGTCGTCAGCGAGAACCTGTCCGTCGAGATTCCCGACGGCAAGTTCACCGTCATCGTCGGACCGAATGCCTGTGGTAAATCGACTCTGCTGCGGGCACTCTCGCGGTTGCTGAAACCCTCTCGCGGAACCGTTCTGCTGGACGGGAAGGCGATCTCGTCGTATCCGGCGAAGGAGGTTGCCCGACGCCTCGGCCTGCTCCCGCAGACCTCCATCGCGCCCGACGGTATTTCGGTGGCCGATCTCGTTGCGCGGGGACGTTATCCGCATCAGAAGCTGATCCGGCAGTGGTCGACGACGGACGAGGCTGCGGTGATCGAGGCCATGAATGCCACCGGAGTGATGTCGCTGTCCGCTCGTCCGGTGGACGAACTGTCCGGCGGACAGCAGCAACGTGTGTGGGTGGCAATGGTTCTCGCGCAGCAGACGCCGTTGTTGTTGCTGGACGAGCCGACGACCTTTCTCGATATCGCCCACCAGATCGAGCTTCTCGACCTGTTGGCCACTCTGAACCGTGCGAACGGTCACACTCTGGTCGCCGTGTTGCACGATCTCAATCATGCGTGTCGGTATGCCGATCACATCATCGCGATGAAGGACGGCGCAGTGGTCACCGAGGGCGCGCCCGCCGACGTCGTCACCGCCGAGCTGGTCGAGGCGGTTTTCGGGCTGCCGTGCCGCATCATCGACGATCCGGAATCGCATACTCCGTTGGTGATCCCCAAGGTGGCTGGTCGCAAGCTAGGCAAGGCTTAGTTTAGAATCGGGAGAGGATGGCCGTCGAGACGGTCGGAACGTTCTCGCACGAGTTACGACGAGACATGTATCGAGGATCGAGATGAACGAACAACCGCGTGGCTACTACTACGCCGATGTCGTTGCGGTGGAACAGCTCACGGTGCACATGGTGCGGGTGACGTTCGGCGGCGAACATGTTGCCGGTTACCGCACGCTCGGTGTACCCGACGAATGTGTCGGCCTCTACTTCCCACGATCGGGCGAGGCGACGCCGCCACCGATGACCGAGGTCGACGGCGTCTGGTGGTTCCACGGGATCGACGACGCCCCGGAGGGCCGTAACTACACCATTCGCCGCCTCGATCCGGAGCGCGGTGAGCTGACCATCGACTTCTTCGCGCACGAGGGCGGCGTAGCGGCCACCTGGGCGCAGCAGGCCGCGCCTGGGCAGACGCTGCTGTTCACTCGTCCACGATCCTGGTACTCACCGCCGGCCGATGTCGAATGGCTGTTGCTGGTTGCGGACATGACCGGGTTGCCAGCGCTCGGCAGGCTCGTCGAACAGTTGCCCGCCGGGGTGAAGGCCCACGCGATCGTCGAGGTTCTCGAACGCGGCGACATCCAATCCCTCGAGACCGCGGCCGACGTCACGTTCGACTGGCGCATCGGATCCGGAAACGGCGACAGCGCAAGCGTTCTCGACGACGCAGCGCTGGCCTACCCACTACCCGAGGGGCGGGGGTACGTGTGGTTCGCCGGCGAGGCGTCGTCCTCACGTCGGGTGCGTAAGCACTTCCGCAAGGAATTGGGCTACGAGATCGCGTACTTCGACATCATCGGATACTGGCGCGCGGACTCCGAGAAGTGGTTGGAGAAATACAAGCAATACCAGGAAGAGGCGCTTGCGGTGTACAACGGCGTCATCGAATCCGGTCGCTCCGAGCAGGAAGCCAGTGAGGCGTTCGATGCGCTGCTCGAGCGGGTGGGGCTCTAGTCGGCGTTGTCGAACTCGTGGTCCGGCGCTCGATTGTCCGGGGGCCGGCCGTTCGATCCCGGGACGGAAAGTAGCTGAGCCTCACCTTTGTGGTGTACTTTCATCGAATTGTCCGAATAACCCGTTTTCGTCAGGAGAACCGTGTTCACCGTTCGCCGTCTGGCGCTGGTCTCGTTCAGCGCAACTCTCGCCCTCGGTCTCGTCGCCTGCAGCTCCGGCTCCACCGACGAAGGCACGTCCACCTCCGAGTCCGCCACCGCAGAGTCCGCTCTCGTGGTGTACTCCGGCCGCGGTGAAGAGCTCGTCGACCCACTGATCGAGCGAATCGGTGGCGGAATCGAGGTCGACTACTCGGGCAACACCAACGCCCAAGCCGCAAAGATCCTCGAAGAGGGCGACGCGACCCCGGCCGACGTCTTCTACGGCCAGGACGCAGGCGCACTCGGTGCCCTGGACGAAGCGGGCGCTCTCGCGCCGCTGCCCGAGGACATTCTGTCGCTCGTTCCCGAGCAGTACCGCGGTTCCGACGGCACCTGGGTCGCCACCTCCGCGCGGGCCCGCGTGTTGGCCTACAACTCCGATTCGGTGCAGGCAGCAGACCTGCCCACCGGTATCGACGGACTGCTCGACCCGCGCTGGCGCGGACAGATCGGCTACGCACCGACCAACGCATCGTTCCAGGCCTTCGTCACCGCTCTGCGCGTGCAGCGCGGCGAGGACGGTGCGCGCACCTGGCTCGAAGGATTCGTCGCCAACGAGCCGGTTGCCTTCGAGGGCAACGGGCCGTTGCTGACCGCCGTCAACGACGGACAGGTGGCCACCGGCCTGCTCAACCACTACTACTGGTACCCCTTCAAGGACGAGAACGGTGCCGACGCCCCGGTCGAGCTGCACTACTTCGAGCCCGGCGACCCCGGTGCGTTGATCAATGTCGCCGGTGCCGGTGTGCTCGCTGCCTCGGACAATCAGGAAGCGGCATTCGACTTCGTGCGCGAGCTGCTCTCGACCGAATCGCAGACGTACTTCGCGAACGAGACCGCCGAATACCCCGTCATCGACGGAGTCACCTCCGACTACGACCTGCCGCCGCTGTCCGAGCTGGGCTCGACCGATCTCGATCTGGGCCAGCTCTCGTCGCTCCAGGACACCCAGACCCTGCTCACCGACGTCGGAATCATCTAGGCAGGTGCTCGACTCCGGGCTCGGCTCCGCACTCCACCCGCTTCGGCGGCGCCACTTCGACGGTCGTCCCGTTCTCGGGGCGGCCGCGGTGTGCGTGGGAGCGCTGACGCTGACGCCCTTGGTGTACCTGTTCGTTCGAGCGTTCGACGGCGGAACCGAGAAGGTGCTGGGACTGCTCCTTCGGCAACGCACCCTCGACCTCGCCATCCGCACGGCAGCCCTGACGCTCACAGTGCTCGTCGCGTCGGTCGTGGTCGGAACGCTGCTGGCGTGGTTGACCGTCCGTACCGATCTGCCGGGGCGACGAGTGTTCGCGATGGCTCTTGCAGCTCCACTCGCCATCCCGTCCTACGTGTCCGGGTACCTGTGGATCGCCGAGTTTCCCTCGTTGGCAGGCTTTTCCGGTGCAGCGTTGGTACTCACTTTGTCCTGCTTCCCGCTGGTGATGCTGCCGGTGTCCGCGGCGTTCGCCACCGCGGACCCATCGTTGGCGGAGGTCTCGCGAACCCTCGGTCGGGGCGCGGTGCGCACGGCACTGACCGTCGAGTGTCGGCGCGTCGTTCCGGCTGCTGCGGCGGGGGCGCTGCTGGTCGCGCTGTACACCATCAGTGATTTCGGGGCGGTGGCTCTGATGCGATACGACGCGTTCACGCTCGGCATCTACAGTGCGTACCGCGGGGGACTCGATCGCACCGCTGCGGCCGTCCTCGGGCTGGTGCTCGTGGTGGGCGCGTTGGTGCTCACCCTCCTCGAACGACGAGCCCGACGCGGTGCTACTGCGAGAGTGGGATCGGGTACCGACCGACAAGCCGAGCCCGTCGTCCTCGGCCGCTGGCGCACGCCGGCTTACGTCGTTGTCGCTGCCGCACTGGCCTTGTCGGTGGCGGTACCGATACTGGCCTTGGGGCGGTGGCTGAGTCGATCGTTCCGGTTCACCGTCGACTGGGCGGACGTGTTGGCCGTCACCGCCAAGACCGTCCAGTACTCCGCGACCGCCGCAGTGGTGGTGGCCGTGCTCGCGTTTCCGGTGGCACTGTTCGCCGCCCGATCCACCTCGCGGACGGCCCGCGGTGCCGAGTTGTCCACGTACATCGCGCACGGATTACCGGGTATCACCGTCGGGCTCGCCACCGTCTTCCTCGGAATCAGGTTCCTGCCGTCGTTCTACCAGACGGCTGTGCTGCTGATACTGGCGTACGTGGTGCTGTTCCTGCCGCTGGCCGTCGGCAGTACGAGAGCGGTCGTCGACGCCACTCCTGTTGTCCTCGAAGATGTCTCACGGACCCTGGGCGCGGGGCGATTGCGTACCGATCTTCGAGTGACCATTCCGATCGCCGCACCGGGCATCGCCGCGGGGGCTGCTCTGGTCTTCCTGACCGTCGCCAAGGAGCTACCGGCGACGTTGATGCTGCGCCCACGGGGAGTCGACACGCTCGCGACCACGCTGTGGTCCACCACCGAGGCGTTTAGATACGGCGAGGCGGCTCCGTACGCCCTGGCTCTGATCCTGATCTCGGTGGTCCCGACGGTCGTTCTGACCCGGGCGCTGGGGCGCGCGACGCGGAAGCGAGTAGACCTGCCATGAGCATGGTGATTGCCGGTCTCGTTGCCTCGTACGGCAACACCGCCGTGCTGCACGGGGTCGATCTGGATCTCGGCGACGGCGAGATGCTGGCCGTGCTCGGCCCCTCCGGCTGCGGTAAGACGACCCTGCTGCGATCCATTGCGGGACTGCATCGCATCGACGCGGGCCGGATCACCTGCGACGGGAGAGACATCTCGGTGGCGGGGCAGATTCAGGTTCCTCCGGAGAAGCGAGGGATAGGCCTGATGCCCCAGGAAGGTGGATTGTTTCCACACCTGACGGTGCGAAGAAACGTCGAATTCGGTGTGCGTGCAGGGTTTCTGCGGCCCTACCTGTCCGGCCGCGGAGAGCGCACACGACGCGTCGAGGAGATGCTCGAGCTCGTCGGACTGCCCGACGCCGGAGGGGCCAAGCCCAGCGAACTCTCGGGCGGTCAGCAGCAGCGCATCGCGTTGGCGCGTGCACTGGCTCCGGCTCCGTCGGTGGTGCTGATGGACGAGCCGTTCGCCGCCCTCGATGCAGGCCTGCGTACATCGATTCGGCAGGACGTACGAGAGTTGTTGCAGTCGAGCAAGACTGCGTCGATCCTCGTCACCCACGACCGGGCCGAGGCGCTCGGAACTGCCGATCGGGTCGCGGTGCTGCTGGGAGGTCGCTGCGCGCAGATCGACACACCGAGGCAGGTGTACGAGCGGCCCGCCACACCCGCCGTCGCGCGATTCGTCGGCGACGCCTATTTCGTCGACGCGACAGCCCGCGGCGGCCACGTCGACACCGTTCTCGGGCGTCTCGAATCCACCACCAGGGCGACAGGAAACGGACAGGCGTTGCTCCGGCCGGAGCAGCTGCTGGTCTCCGAACGCGAGGACGGCGCATTCGTCGTCGAACACGAGTACTTCACCGGCCCCGAATCCTCGGTGACCCTCCGACACAGCGATACCGGGCTGCAACTGCGCGCCATCGCTCGGACCTCGGACCGTTTCGCTCCCGGCACCGCCGTTGATGTGTCGGTGACGTCTCCGGTGCACTGGTTCGAGGGCTCGTCGACCTAGAGTCGCAGTTCCACCAGCACAACAGGCTCGGGTTGGCCGGGCCAGGTTCCGCGCAGGTGCGGCAGCCGAGTCGAGGCCGCATCGATGACGCGGCGGACGAGCAGGGTGGCGTGCTCGGTGCGGACGAGGGTGGCGGTGTCGATCTGTTCGACCGTCCGCTCGCCGAGCGGTTCCGCGAGTGAGTCGGCGCCGGTTCCGGACACCGACGTCGTCTGCTCGCGCGTAGACCTGGTTCCATCGTGTTCCTCGACATACAGTTCGGCTCGAGTGGTGCCGTTCGAGATCGCGGCTGCAGTGACGGCAACGTACACCGGATCGCCGACGCCGTCGTAGACCCAGCGCTTGCCCAACGCCGAATGATCCATCGTGGCAACCAGATACGACTCCGCCCCCTCCAGTGGCGCGCTGCGGTAAGTCAGCGGCACCTGCAACACCGTGCCCGATGCCGACCGTAGGAGATGGGTTTCGACGCCCACTTCACCATCGGGATCGTCGTAGCGATAGGCACCGACTGCCTCGAGGCCGTCGATGTCGAGTGCCCACGGCTGCGCCGGAATCCAGGCCACGATCGCCTCCAGTTTCGAGGGGACGAGCGTCGCGCGATGAATGAGAGCCATGCAGCGACGCTACCGACGCCGATACGCACCCGACAGGGTCACGATGACGCCGACAGCCAGGACTCCAGCGCTGAGGAGCAAGCCCTGTAGACAGTGTCGACCCAGCTGCTGGCCTCCTCCTCGACACCAGTTCGGCAGCGACGTTACGGCGTCGACGGTTTCGGCATCAGCAGCGCGGTCACGGTCATGATCACGGCAGCAACCAGGACGCCGATGAAGACCAGATGAATGGCGTCGGACAGCTGTTCGGGTTCGCGACTGCCGGAGACGCGCGCGTTGACGATGGCACCGAACACGGCGACGCCGACCGCACTGCCGAGGGAACGGGCGAACATGTTGGTGGAGGTGACGACGCCGCGCTCGGCCCACCCGACACTCGACTGGGCGGCGATCAACGTCGGACTCGCAATCAACCCCATTCCGAGGCCGATGACGAAACACATCGCCGCTACGTGCCAGATCTGCGATTGGGCGTCGAGCAGCGTCGTCAGTGCTGTCCCCACGACGCCGATCGAACCGCCGATCAGAGCCGTCCTGCGGAAGCCGAAGCGCAGATACACCCGCCCGGACTGGGAGGCGGCGATGGGCCAACCGAGAGTCAGCGTGGACAGCGAGAAGCCGGCGACGATCGCGCCCGTTCCGAACACGCCCTGTACGAACGTCGGCACGTACGAGGTCAGGCCGAGAATCAGCGCACCGACGAGCATCGAGATGACACTGCTGACGACGAGAACGCGGCGGGTGAACACCCACAGCGGCAGAATCGGTTCCTCGGCGCGGGACTCCACCCACGCGAAGATGCCGAGCAGAACGAATCCGCCGACGAAGATGGCGAAGCTGATCGGTGAACCCCACGCCCAGGATTGGCCGCCCTCGAGCAACCCGAGCAACACCATCGTCGCGCCGACGGTGAGGAGCCCGGCACCGAGGTAGTCGATCTTGGACTCGGAGCGTTCGACAGCGCCCTCGACGAACTTGCGCAACAGCATGAATGCGGCCAGCGCGCACAGGGGAATGTTGATGAAGAAGATCCATCGCCACGACAGGTACTCCGAGAACACACCGCCGAGTGCAGGTCCGAGTACCGAGGACACAGCCCACACGCTGGCCAGGTAGCCCTGCACTTTCGCGCGTTCGGTGAGGGTGTAGATGTCTCCGGCGATCGTGATGGCCATCGGCTGCACAGCGCCGGCACCGAGACCCTGCACTGCGCGGAAGACGATCAGCGCTGGCATGCTCCAGGCCAGCCCGCACAGAATGGAACCGAGGCAGAACACCGCTATTCCGAACAACATGATCTTCTTGCGACCGAACAGGTCGGCCAGTTTGCCGTAGAGAGGTACCGAGACCGCCTGCGCGAGCAGGTAGATCGAGAACAGCCATGGGAACTGCGCGAATCCACCGAGATCGCCGACGATGGCGAGCACGGCGGTGGCAATGATCGTCGCGTCCAGGGCCACCAGGGCCGAGCTGAGCATCAACGCGATCAGGATCGGTCCCCGCTCGGAGCGGAATCCGACGTCAGTGGATGAATCGGTCGTTGCCATTGCTACTCATTGTGATCCCTACCCCACGACGACGCGGCACCGGCCCAGATAGTGTTGAACACCGTGCGACCAACACTGAGTAGCTACGAGCATCTGGCCGGCGGCAAGGTCCGCGACCTGTACACCATCGACGACGCGCACCTACTGCTCGTCGCGAGCGACCGAATCTCGGCATACGACCACATCCTCGACACCCCGATCCCGGACAAAGGGCGCGTGCTGACGGCGATGAGCGTGTTCTTCTTCGAGGAACTCGGCGGCGTCAACCATCTGGCCGGTGATCCGCGCGACGAACGAATTCCAGCCGAACTGCTCGGCCGCGCACTGGTGGTGAAGAAGCTCGACATGGTCCCGGTCGAATGCGTCGCACGTGGCTATCTCACCGGTTCCGGGTTGGCGGACTACAACGCGACCGGACAGGTGTGCGGCGTGCCGCTGCCCACCGGGCTGATCGAATCCAGCAAGCTCGACGAGGCAATTTTCACCCCCGCATCCAAGGCCGACATCGGCGACCACGACGAGAACATCACGTTCGATCGAGTAGTCGAGATGCTCGGTGCCGATCTCGCCTTCAAGTTGCGGGAGGACACCATCGAGATCTACTCCCGCGCGGCCAACTTCGCTCTGGAACGCGGAATTATTCTCGCGGACACCAAGTTCGAGTTCGGAACCGATTCCGATGGCAACCTCGTACTCGCCGACGAGGTGCTCACTCCCGATTCCTCGCGCTACTGGCCTGCCGATACGTATCAGGAAGGACGCGTTCAGCCCAGCTTCGACAAGCAGTTCGTCCGCGACTGGCTGACCGGCGAATCCGGCTGGGATCGCAGCTCCGACACCCCACCTCCACCGTTGCCCGACGAGATCGTCGCCGCGACACGCAGCCGCTACATCGAGGCCTACGAGCGCATCTCGGGTCTGAACTTCGACGATTGGGTCACGCCATGACGATCACCCCTCCCGTAGCCAAGAAGGTGCCGCACGAGCGCACTCACCACGGCGACACGTTCATCGACAACTACGAGTGGTTGCGCGCCAAAGACGACCCCGAGGTGATCGCCTACCTCGAGGCCGAGAACGCATACACCGAACAGCAGACCGCCGGACTGGAATCGCTCCGCGGGGCGATCTTCGACGAGATCAAGTCACGAACCCAGGAAACCGACCTGTCCGTGCCGACGCGCATGGGGCAGTGGTGGTACTACTCACGCACGGTCGAGGGAAAGTCCTACGGTCTGCAGTGCCGGTGCCCTGTGGTCTCCGACGAGAACTGGACACCGCCCACATTGTCCTCGGACGTAGACGTGCCGGGTGAACAGATCCTGCTCGATGCAAATCTCGAAGCGCAGGGCCACGACTTCTTCTCCCTCGGCGCGTTCTCCGTCAGCCTCGACGGCACGTTGCTGGCCTATTCCACCGATACCGAGGGCGACGAGCGCTACACACTGCGCTTCAAGAACCTCGACACCGGCGAATTGCTGGCCGACACCATCGAGAACGTCGCACCGGGAGCCACCTGGACCGCCGACGGCCTGCACGTCTTCTACCTGACGGTCGACGAATCCTGGCGTCCCGATACCGTCTGGCGACACACGCTCGGGCAGGCCGAGGACGTGAAGGTCTTCCACGAACCGGACGAAAGTTACTGGGTCGGCTTCGGATCGACCCGAAGCGAGAAGTACCTGATGATCTGGGTCGGCTCCAAGATCACCTCCGAGTGCCTCGTCCTGGAATCCTCCGATCCGGAAGGGGAGTTCCGCGTCGTTCTGCCCCGCACGGACGGCGTCGAATACAGCATCGAACATGCGGTGGTGGCCGGTGAGGATCGCTTCCTCATCACCCACAACGGCTCGGTGAACGGCTGGGGCACCGAGGGGGAGAAGGCAGAGAACTTCCTTCTGGCCGACGCTCCGGTGAGCGATCCACTCGATCAGCGCATCCTGGTGCCGCATCGCGAGGACGTGCGGGTCGAGGACATCGATGCCTTCGCCGGCCACCTGATCTTCACGTACCGGCGAGAAGCGTTGACCCGCATGGCGATCTGGCCGCTGACCGACCAGGGTTACGGCGAATGCCGTGAGCTCGAGTTCGACGAGGAGCTCTATTCCGTCGGAGCCGGCTCGAACCCCGAGTGGGATCAGCCCTTGCTACGGATGGTGTACACCTCGTTCATCACACCCGGGCAGGTCTACGACCTCGATATCGCCAGTGGCGAACTGCTGCTCCGCAAATCGCAGCCGGTTCTCGGTGAGTTCGATGCCGGGGATTACGTTCAGCACCGCGAATGGGCCACCGCGCCGGATGGCACGCAGATCCCACTGTCGGTCATCGCGCGCAAGGACGTACCAGACGGCCCCGCGCCGACGCTGCTCTACGGCTACGGATCGTACGAGGCCTCGATGGACCCGTCGTTCTCGGTGGCGCGGCTCTCCCTACTGGACCGGGGCATCGTGTTCGTCGTCGCGCACGTACGCGGTGGTGGCGAGATGGGTCGGCACTGGTACGACAACGGCAAGACGTTGAAGAAGAAGAACACGTTCACCGACTTCATTGCTGCCGCACAGCATCTGATCTCCACCGGACGCACCTCGCCGAAGCATCTGGTCGCCGACGGCGGCAGCGCGGGCGGTTTGCTGATGGGGGCGGTGGCGAACCTCGCACCGGAGTTGTTCAACGGCATTCTCGCCAACGTTCCGTTCGTCGACCCGCTCACCTCCATCCTGGATCCGTCGCTACCCCTGACGGTCATCGAATGGGACGAGTGGGGAAACCCGTTGGCAGACAAAGAAGTGTACGAGTACATGAAGTCGTACAGTCCCTACGAGAACGTCGAGGCCAAGGATTACCCGTCGATCCTGGCGATCACGTCCATCAACGACACCCGCGTGCTCTACGTCGAACCCGCCAAATGGGTTGCCGCCCTGCGGGCAACGAAGACCGGTGACTCCGACCTACTGCTCAAGACCGAAATGAGCGCTGGACACGGAGGAGTCAGTGGTCGCTACGAGAAATGGAAAGAAGCGGCCTTCGAGTACGCGTGGATCGTGCGTGCGGCTGGCGCCGCAGTGGTGTGATCAAGCGCCCCGGAGGGCACTTATCCGCACCACTGGCGCGTCAGCGCCACACGTAACGAACCTGCGGTCGCCCGGCTTTGCCGTATTCGGTGTGCCGGGTGACCAGGCCGTCGTCGGCGAGGCGTTCGAGGTAGCGCCAGGCCGTCACTCGCGAGACCCCGACGACCCTGGCGGCCTCCGATGCGTTGAGTCCGTCGGCAGCCTCCTTGACGCAGGCGGTGATGCCGTCCATGGTTTGCGGGGCAATTCCTTTCGGCGTCGACACGCGTTCGTCGGCGGTACGCAGATGCGCCATCGCACGGTCGATATCGCGTTGACTCGACGCATTCTCGCCCGCGGGCAACGCGGCGTGGAATTCGCGATAACGCTCGAGCTTGTCGCGGAACGCGGCGAATGTGAACGGCTTGAGCAGGTACAGCACGATGCCGTGCGCCACCGCCGAACGCACCACCGACAGATCCCGTTCGGAAGTGATGGCGATGACGTCGGGGCTCGGACGCAGACCGCCGAGCGCGGCAGCGACGTCGATGCCGCTGGCATCGGGCAGTCCGATATCGAGCAGCACCAAATCTACCGCTTCGGTGCTGGCGAACCGCATCGCAGCTGCGCCGCTGTGGGCGACGCCTGCCACCTCGAACCCCGGGGTGCGCTCGACGTAGGTCGTGTGGGCCTCGGCGATCAGCGGTTCGTCGTCGACGATCAGTACCCGGATCACGACGTCGATCCCGGGATATCGGCAACGATCACAGATCCGTACGTCACTTCCGACCTCAGCGTCCCTCGATAGCGATTGATCACTTGGGCGACCAGTGCCAGGCCGAGTCCGCGCGAGCCGGATTTGGTCGAATAGCCTCGCCGCAGAGCGGCTTTCAAGGTCTCCGGCGGCATTCCGGGACCGCTGTCGGCCACGCGGACGACGAGGTGACCGTCGGCGTCACGGACGGTCACTTCGACCCAGGGCTGATCGGATTCTTTCGAGGCATCGATGGCATTGTCTATCAGATTGCCTACCAGCGTGACCAATTCGCGAGCCGTCAGGATCCCCTCGTGTTCCATGGCGGTGTCGTCGGTGATGGTCAGCTCCACTCCCTGCTCGGCGGCCTGGCTGACCTTGCCCAGCAGCAGCGCAGCAAGCGCTGGTTCGCCGACGGCGTTCATCAGTCGGTCGATCAGAGTTTGCGAGAGCTCGAGATCGGCCGTGGCGAACTCGACGGCTTCCTGGGGCCGCCCGAGTTCGACCATCGTGATCACCGTGTGCAGGCGATTGGCGGCTTCGTGGGCCTGTGAACGCAGCGACTCTGCGAAACTGCGCACAGAGTCCAATTCGCCCATCAACGAACGCAATTCGGTCTGATCGCGAATCGTCAGAACGTTGCCGAGGCGCTTGCCCTCCCACATCACCGGATCCTGGTTGACGACGAGCACGCGATCTTTCGTCAGATGCAACTCGCCGCGCACGATGCCGGTGTCCATCTGCTGCATCGACTCCGGCAACGACTCGAACGATACCGGCCCGTCCGGTAGGTCGAGGAGGCGTCGGGCTTCGTCGTTGACCAGCTCCGCCTCGTCGCCGCGGCCGAACACCAGCAGACCTTCACCGATCGAATGCAGGACGGCGTCGTGATGCTCGTACATCGTCCGCAGTTCTGCGGGGGCCATTCCCAGCGTCTGACGTCGGAGTCGGCGGCTGAGCAGCGTCGAGCCCGCTGCAGCGACGGCGAAGGCGGCGAGCACCACCCCGATGATGAGCGGGAGCCCCCGGAAGAACTGGTCACTGATCTTGGCCCTGGTGACGCCCGCCGAAACGAGACCGACCAGGTCGCCGGCGGAGTTGTACACCGGAGTGACCGCTCGGATCGACGGTCCGAGAGAGCCCACGTACGTCTCGGTGAACGTTTCACCATGCAACGCGCGATCGATGTTGCCGCTGAACGGTTTACCGATCAGAGCGACTGTGGTGTGGGTGAACCGGGTCCGGTCCGGTGCCATGACGACGATGAAATCGACACCGGTGATCTGCCGGATCTTCTCCGTTTCGGGTTGCAGACGCGAGGTCGGATCGTCGGATTCGATCGCAAGAGGCGTCGAAGGTTCGTTGGCGATGCTCACGGCGATAGCCGTGACCTCGCGTCGGGTGGCGTCATCGCTGTTGGCCCGTTCGTTGAGCACCGTCAGGATGCCGCCGGCGAACACGACGACCGCCATGACGACGAGCTGCAGCACGAGGACCTGGCCGGCGACGCTGAGCGGGCGCTTCGAGGACAACGCATTCCTTTCGAGCAAGAAGATTCGATGTGAACGAAATGAACGTATAGGTGACTCCGATCACGGCGTCGAGCAACATCATCTCTCAGCAGGCGTGACCCACCTCACTCCCCTCCTAGTAGTCACGAAGTCCGTAGTTCTCACTCGCACTTCACGAGAAACCAGAAGGAAAACCAATGACAACCATCGATGCCGAGCGGTTCGACAATCCGCCCTCGGAGCCCAAGAAGAAGCGCGACAAGACTCACTGGCTCTACATTGCCGTGATCATCGCCGTCATAGCCGGCGTTATCGTCGGACTGGTGGCCAAGGACTTCGCCTCCGACCTGTCGATCCTCGGCACACTGTTCGTCGCTCTCATCAAGATGATGATCAGCCCGGTCATCTTCTGCACGATCGTCCTCGGCATCGGATCGGTTCGGGCAGCAGCCAGCGTCGGACGCGTCGGCGGAATGGCACTGGCGTACTTCCTCGGTATGTCGACCATCGCTCTGGGCATCGGCATGGTCGTCGGCAACCTCATCAAGCCAGGTGACGGCCTCAACATCTCGCCCAACGATGCGGGCATGAAGCTGGCTGACACCGCGCACGAGGCCGGCGGCACCATGGACTTCATCGCCGGAATCATCCCGACGTCGTTGCTGTCGTCGCTGACCGCCGGATCCGTCCTGCAGACGCTGTTCGTGGCCATCCTCGTCGGCTTCGCGCTGCAAGCGATGGGCAAGAGCGGTGAAGGAATCCTCAAGGGCATCGGGTCCATCCAGAAGCTCGTATTCCGCATCCTGACCATGATCCTGTGGCTCGCCCCGATCGGTGCATTCGGTGCCATCGCCGGTGTCGTCGGCAAGACCGGATTCGACGCGGTCATTCAGCTCGGCACTCTGATGCTGGCGTTCTACATCACCTGCTTCATCTTCGTCTTCTTCTTCCTCGGCCTGATCCTGCGCTTCGTCTCCGGCTTCTCGATCTTCAAGCTGGTCAAGTACCTGGCCCGGGAATACCTGCTCATCGTCGCCACCAGCTCGTCCGAGTCGGCCCTGCCGCGTCTGATCGCCAAGATGGAGCACGTCGGCGTCGAGCGCACCACCGTCGGCATCGTCGTCCCCACCGGTTACTCCTTCAACCTCGACGGCACCGCGATCTACCTGACGATGGCCTCGATCTTCATCGCCGACGCCATGAACATGCCGCTGTCGATCCCCGAGCAGTTCTCGCTGCTGCTGTTCATGATCATCGCTTCCAAGGGCGCAGCCGGAGTCTCCGGAGCCGGCCTGGCCACCCTCGCAGGCGGCCTGCAGAGCCACCGTCCCGAGCTGCTCGACGGCGTTCAGCTCATCGTCGGAATCGACCGGTTCATGTCCGAAGCCCGCGCACTGACCAACTTCTCGGGCAACGCAGTGGCCACCTTGCTGGTCGGCACCTGGACGAAGACGATCGACCGGGACCGGGTCAACTCAGTGCTCGACGGCCACCTGCCGTTCGACGAGGAGACCATGGTCGACGACCACCTCCCCGAGGACGCACCTGCAGACAAGCAGGTCGTCATCGAAAAGCACGCCGCCAAGGCGTAGAGCCTGCCGGGCGCCGCGTATACCCCCGTCGCCCGGTTCGGAAAATGCAAGTACGACCTCGCCAGGAGCGGGGTCGTACTTGCTTTCGTACGTCGGTTCCCCTCAGCGGCTGACCCACGGGTAAGTTCGGGTGATGACTGAAGTTCAGAACATCGGCATCAACACGCTCGGTGGTGCACCCACCTCGCTCGACGAGTACGCCGGAAGGGCTGTCCTCGTGGTCAATGTGGCCTCGAAGTGTGGATTGACTCCGCAGTACGAGAAGCTGGAGAAGCTCGCGAACGAATACTCCTCGCGTGGCCTGTCGGTAGTCGGAGTGCCCTGCAACCAGTTCGGTGGCCAGGAACCCGGCACCGCAGAAGAAATCGAGACCTTCTGCTCCACCACCTACGGCATCACCTTCGCGATGACCGAGAAGGTCGACGTCAACGGTGACAACCAGCACCCCCTGTACGCGGAACTGACCAAGGTCGAGGACGCCGAAGGCAAAGCCGGAGACGTCCAGTGGAACTTCGAGAAGTTCCTGATCTCGCCCGACGGCGTCGTCACCAACCGATTCCGCCCGCGCACCGAGCCCGACGCCCCCGAGATACTCGACGCGATCGACAAGATCCTGCCGAAGGAAACGATGGCCGTTTAGCTTCCGTCTGCATCGACGTCGAGCCTCGTTCACGCTGGTGTGCGAGGCTCGAGTCATGTCTGGACGCCTGATCGTATCGGTGAGCGGAATCAAGAACGACACCTACGAGCATGCCGCCGAGTTCGCGCGAATCCTGGACGGACGAGGCGTTCCGCTGTCATTGCTCGTCGCTCCCCGGCTGAAAGACAAATACCGTCTCGCAGCCGATGCCCCCACCCAGGAATGGTTGCGGGCCCGACGCGACGGAGGCGACGCGATCGTGCTGCACGGCTACGACCAGGCCGCGACGAAGCGTCGACGCTCCGAGTTCTCCGCGCTGCCGCGTCACGAAGCCAGACTGCGTCTCATGGCGGCCGACCGGGTGATGGAACAGACCGGCCTACGCACCCGAGTGTTCGCTGCTCCGCGCTGGATCGCCTCACCCGGAGCAGTAGAAGCTCTACCCGACGCCGGATTCAGAATGCTCGCCGCACTGAACGCGATGCACGACCTCGACCGCGACGGCGTCGTCCGCGCCCGCGTGTGGGGAATCGGCGAAGGATTCAAAGCCGAACCCTGGTGGTTCAAGGCACTGGTACTCGGCGCGGGCCGCACTGCCCGACGGGACGGCGTGGTGCGCCTGGCCATCAGTGCCAAGCAACTCGGACGACCCGGACCGCGCCAGGCCATCCTCGATGCCATCGACCTATCCCTGCACCACGGAGCCGAGGCCGGAATCTACGAATGGATTCCGCGCCCCAAATCCCGCGTGGCCTAGGTCCGCCGTTCGCTCTGCTTCGGAA
>NZ_JABFAU010000017.1 GCF_017168335.1 Rhodococcus sp. KRD162
TGAGGTGTACTACTGATGTGAGACACAGTTTGAAAGGATTGTGCTCATGTCTGCTCGACCTACCTATTCCGATGAGTTCAAGGCTGATGCCGTTGAGCTCGTGGTTTCATCTGGCCGTTCGCCGGCTTCTGTCGCTCCGGAGCTCGGCATTTCCGTCACCGCGTTGAAACGCTGGGTGCGGGTGTCCCGTGAGGGGCAACCAGGCGGTGGGGGGAAACCGGATGATCCGGTGGATCCTGCGAAATACAAGGCGTTGGAAGCACGGATGCGTGAGCTGGAGAGGGAGAACGATTTCCTGAAAAAAGTTTCGGCGTTCTTCGCCAAAGAACAACGGTAGAGGACTTGTACCGAGTTGTTCAGGAGAAGAACGCCGACTTCCCGGTGGCCTGGATGTGCCGCCAGCTTGGTCTCCCACGGGCGACGTATTACCGGCGGCTGGACGCCGGCGACACCCCGACTGCGCTGCGCCGCCGGGAACTGACGGATCAGGTGAAGACCGTCTTCGATTCCTCCGACGGGATCTTCGGGCACCGCATGGTCCATGCGAAACTTGCCGCCGCCGGCATCGAGGTTTCGGTGGGCACTGTCGCGGGGATCATGGCCGAAAACGGGTGGGCGGCAAAGCGGATGAGAGCGTTCAAGCGCACCACGATCGCCTCGGATCCGGATAAAGTCTTCGAGGACCTCATCGGCCGGGACTTCACTGCAGAAGCCCCTGGAACGCGTCTGGTGGGCGATATTACCTACCTGCGCACCGGCGAAGGGTGGCTGTATTTGGCCACTGTCATTGACCTGTGCACCCGCATGGTCGTCGGCTGGGCCATGGCTGAGCACATGCGCGCCTCGTTGGTTACCGGAGCCCTGACGATGGCCAGGGACAGCGGCCACCTGAGCCCCAACGCCATTTTTCACAGCGACCACGGAACGCAGTACACCTCCCGGGAAATGGGCGCCTGGTGCGCAGGAAACAAGATCCGCCAATCCATGGGCGCCACCGGGGTGTGCTGGGACAATGCAGTCGCAGAATCGCTGTTCTCATCCCTGAAAAACGAGTTCTACCATCACCACAGCTTCACCACCCGCCAGGACGCCAGACGGGCGACCATGCGCTACATCGAAGTGTTCTACAACCGCTGGCGCCCTCACACCAACAACGAGGGTCTGCCGCCCGCGACAGCAATGGCCAACTTCACAACCAGAAACCAGCCGCTTCCCGCTGCTGCCTGACCGAAAAGAAACTACCCGACTGTCTCACATCCTTGACACACCTCACA
>NZ_JABFAU010000018.1 GCF_017168335.1 Rhodococcus sp. KRD162
CGCGGCGCTCAGCGTCGCTCAGCGACCACACGTTGTTCTCGGCCTCGGGCGGCAGCTCGTACTCCTCCTCGATGCCTTTGAGGCCGGCGGCGAGCAGCAGCGCGTACGCGAGATACGGGTTGGCTGCCGAGTCGAGGCCCCGGTACTCGACACGCGAGGACTGGCTCTTGTGCGGCTTGTACATCGGCACGCGGATGAGGGCGGAACGGTTGGTGTGGCCCCAGGTCACGAAGCTGGGCGCCTCGTCGCCGCCCCACAGCCGCTTGTAGGAGTTCACGAACTGGTTCGTGACGGCGGCGATCTCGTTGGCGTGCTTGAGCAGGCCTGCGATGAAATGCCGCCCCGTCTTGGAGAGCTGGTACTGGGCGCCTTCCTCCCAGAAGGCGTTCTGGTCGCCTTCGAACAGCGACATGTGCGTGTGCATGCC
>NZ_JABFAU010000019.1 GCF_017168335.1 Rhodococcus sp. KRD162
GAGTTGTACTGGGACCATCATCTGCCAGACCGAGTTCGGGTCGCGACCTACACCGGTGGAGCCGACCTCGATCGTTGGTGGAGCACCGTGGCGACTGATCTCGAGTCAGCGCCGTCGACGAAGGAACAGCGCCTCGAACTATCGGTCCTCTTGCGCGAGGACTCGATCCCGGTTCTGACCTTGTTGCGGGAAAACACCACTGCTCTCGTTCTCCGAACGCGAATCGTGGCAGAGGCTGTTCAAGCGCTCCGGTCCACCACGAAGGCTGCGACATCGCCCAGGAGGCAGAAGTGACCTCAACCCTGCGCTGGCAGCTCGACATCACAGCGGTCTCGGCGATCTCGCACCGCGGTGAACACAGCGCTACCACAACCACCTTGTTCCGTCGCGAAAAGATACTGCAGCCCAACGGGTCCGCGGCCTTGGTGCCGATAGTGTCGGGCAACTCCTTCCGAGGCGCGCTCCGCCGAATCGGTGAGGAGTTGTTGCGGGACGCCCTGGCATACGAAGGGCTTCTCAGCTTGTCCGCGGCACACACACTCCGGAACGGGGGCAGCCTGACCAAGGTCACCGGAGAGCCACTGTCCGGCGAACGGCTCCATCGGCTTCGGGCATTGAACCCCCAGATCAGCGTGTTCGGAGGCAGCGGTGGCGGGCGGATGATCGACGGCTGTCTCCGCGTGGGGAAAGTCATCCCACACGTCCTCGAAACCGACCACCTCATGACCCGGCCCGCACCAGACCGTGCTGTCCTGAGCCAATTCGACACGATGGCTCTCGAACGGTACAGCCGGTTCGACGATTCCACCGATCATGACTTTCCCACAGTCGCCCGAACCGACGAAGCCTCGGTCGAGGGCAGTTCCTTGATGCGATACGAGATCGAAACACTGCCTGCTGGTACACGATTCGAGTCCTTCCTGCGTCTCGATCGCGCGACCGATCTGGACGCGGCGTTCTTCGCCGACGTCGTTGACGCCTTCGTAGAATCCGGAACCATCGGCGGGCGTACAGCGATCGGGCACGGCCTGGTTCGCACTAGATTCAAGCGGACCCTCCTCGCCGGCGACGAGCCGAACGAGCTCGACTGGCGTGCCCACCTTCGTGAGCACCGGGACGAGGCGCTAGCAGTAATGGAGGCGCTGACGTGATGACACCGTTCGAGGTGAGAGCACACCTGGCGACTGGACTTGCGCATGCAGCCCCGTGGGCGACCAGCCTCGATGGACTGCTCGCATCTGAGATGTGGGAAGACGAGAAAGCCGCGGCGCGCGATCGCGGAAACTACCTCGAAGCAGCGGGCCCAGACGAGGTCCCGGCCGATCTGGATCTACCACTCGCTCGATGCACTCTGGCGGGAGGTGACGACTGGCATTGGTACGCGACATGTGCCTATCCCGAGGACGGGACCGACGCCCCGGAGATTCATCACTGGAGCGGCCGTCCCGACCACCGTGCGCTCGAGCAACTCGCGAGGTACCGACCGTCGGTCATCTCCGACCGACAGGGCCGGTATCGCGCGCGCCAAATGCCGCTCCTGCTGACCTCCACGCGGACTGTGCTCTGGAGAGGTGTCGGCGACATCGACCGAGTGAGCACAACGCTGGCCTCGATCGATGCGATCGGGAAGAAGCGCAGCCAGGGCGAGGGGCACGTGCTCAGATGGGAAGTGCAGCCCGTCGACATCGATGCCTGGTCGGCCGGCCATCTCCATCCCAACGGCCACCTCGGTCGCCTGAGCCCACGCATCTGCCTGCAGGGCAGGCCAACAGTTGAAACAGGCGGTGTGGGCCGAGGCGCGATACGGCCACCGCATATGCACCGATCGAGAATGCGCGAGGTATGCATGCCATGGACGCCCCACTGACCCATTAGCTAGCCCCGGAAGTGTTGCGGGACAGCAACTTGTCGGTACCGGCCGCCATACTGACAACCATGCGAATCCGAACCCTCGATGGTCCACCGCTACCTGCCGAAATCTTGGCCCATGCGGCACGCGCGGTCGTCCTGGCCGACCTTCTCGCCGGCGAAGACGTCTCCCGCGACGAGAAGCCTTCAACGCGGAGCGACGCAAGTCGAGACGCTTCAACGATCAACCACGGGTGACCGCATGCGCCGACTCACTCCTCGGGAAACAATCGAACTCCGCGAACAGCTCGAAGACATCTGTCGGAGATACGGCCTGGTGATCGCGAACGACAGTGACGATCCTGCTGCTCGTGCCCGCGAGACTGCGCTTTCCGAACTACGTGTGGCCTCGTTGCTCGAGATGTTTTCTAAAGCCCATGTGTCTGAGGCTGCCCCCCCCTCGAGGCAGCCGTAAAGGGTGCCACGACTACCGATATCGCCAGCATGACCGGTGCCAGCAAGCCCTCTGCTTGGAAGCGTTGGAGGAATACCACTCCACGCCCTGACGTGCTGTGGATGGTCGACGACAGAGAGTTCTGGTGAGCTGCAGACGCGTCGGCACCGCCAGTCAGGTCTGACCGGTAACACGCGCATTGGCTCACGCTGTGCGGGAGCGTATTCGGTACACCTGACGGGTGGTGAGTCCGAGCTGGTTTGCAATGGCCTCGGCTGGGACGTTCTGGGCCGAGAGCGTAGCTATCGTGAGCGCCTGTTGTTGCTGCCTGGTAGGCCCGCGCTCTGCGGCTGTGGTGAGCTGCAGCTCTTGGCGCTCTCGTGGTGTCTTTCCGCCCCAAATGCCTTGTTGTTCATTGTATGTCAGTGCATGGTCGAGGCAAGCAGCTCTGACGGGGCATTCTGCGCAGACCCGCTTTGCTCTGCTGGTTGCTCCACCCGGGGGCGGGAAGAACTCCTCGGGGTCGGTTTGTGCGCACAACGCGTCCGAGTGCCATGACGGAACTTCGTCCGTCACGGTCGATGGCGCAGCGATGGCTGTATCGAGTGAGTCCACGTGTTGGATCCTTTCTTTCGGACGACCCGGTCTTTCGAGTGGGTTCGACGATATCGAGGGACCCGGACACTTCACGCAGCGCACGTTTCGGACGGTGCGCATTGAGCCCCGCCTTCCGATGGTCCCCGGCACCGAGTGCGCCGGGGACCATCGGAAGGCGCTACGGCGGGTGAAATGCGCTTGTACGCGGTATGATTGAGGCGTTCTGTTGTTGGTGAGACTGACCATCTTGCCCATCTTTCGAGGAGCTTTTCAATGCCGGATTTGGCGACTGCGGTAACTGTTGTGGACGCGTGCGGAAGGGCGGGTGTCCCGTCCTTGCTGATCTCAGGTCCAGGTATGGGCAAATCGAGCCTGGTTCGAGCACTTGCTGCATCCGAAGGGGTGTTGTGCGAAACAGTCTTGGGGTCCTTGCGGGAGCCTGCCGACTTCGCAGGATTGCCGGTTGTCCGTGAGAGCGGTGTGAGGTTGGAGGCCCCGGATTGGGCGCGACGACTACATGCCGAGGGTGGGGGCTACCTCTTTCTGGACGAACTGACCACGAGCCCACCGGCCGTTCAGGCGGCAATGCTGGCAGTCGCACTGGATTTGAAGGTGGGTGATCTGCAATTACCGAAAGGAACGCGGGTCATCGCGGGCGCGAATCCGCCCGATTGCGCGGCAGGGGGGTACGAGTTGGAGGCCCCCTTGGCAAACCGCTTCTGCCACATCGAGTTCACGCCGTCTGTCGATGAATGGCTCGACGGCATGGCGACAGGATGGGCAAGCACCGCCTCGTCGCGTGCGGTGACCACCGACGAGCAGCGAGAGGCGTTGGTGCGCAGTTCCATCATCGGGTACATCCAGCGTGCACCCGAGGCGCTCGATGCGTTCCCGAAGGTCGGAGTGCAGACAGGGGGAGCATGGCCGTCTCGGCGCACCTGGTCGATGCTCGCGAAGGTGTTGCCGCATCTTCGTGACGACGACAATGCCGCGACCAACGCGGTGGTGTTCGGTCTGATCGGAGACGGCACCGGTGTCGAGTTCCTCGAATGGCGTCGCAATGCCGACCTCCCTGACCCCGTAGCCGTGATCGAAAACCCCGAGACAGCGTTCGACTGGCGCTCGCGCCCTGATCTGGTGTGGGCAGTGCTGTCCGGCGTGACGGCGTGGGCGGCCTCGCGCGGCACCGTCGAAGCGTGGCGCAACGCGTGGGGTCCGCTGATCGCCGCCGCCGAGGCAGGAGCGCCCGACGTAGCCGGGGCTGCGGCACGAACTCTGGCGAAAGCGCGACCCGCGAAGGCCTCCGTTCCGGCCAGCGCGCGCCGATTTGCGCCGATGCTGGTGGCAGCGGGCTTGGTCGAGGCAGCTGCATGAGCGGCGTGCGCGAGCTCGAACCGGCTGAAATGCGAGCGTTCCGACTCGCGCGGCTGGTGTCGGCCGAACACATGCCGTACTTCATGCGCGCTCTGTTCGCAGCGCAACCCGTGGCGGCACCGAGCCTGGGTACGTTCGCGGTCGACGCCCGGTGGCGGCTGTACCTGGACCCGGATCTGTTGGTCGGGCCTTGCGCGTGGCCGGTGCCGATGGTCGGTGCAGTGCTGCTGCACGAGGTCGGGCATCTGTTACGGGCACACGCCGACCGCGCCGCCGCTCTGGCGAAGCCCATCGATCACCTGGTGTGGAACTTCGCGGCCGACGCCGAAATCAACGACGACCTGTTGGCTGCGGGAGTCGGCCTGCCCGAAGGGGTGATCACCCCTCAATCATTCGGCTGCCTTTCCGGAGACACAGCCGAGCAGTACTACGACTACCTGCGTGACCCGCTTGCGCATCAGACTGTCACCGAACTCGCTGGCGCTGAGGGCGATCCGGGATGCGGATCAGGATCGGGGTGCCCTGCGGTCCCCGGCGAACTCATCGGCTCGGGAGAAGTGATCACGGAGGGGCTGGACAATGCGGAAGCGGACCTGGTGCGCCGATCCGTCGCGCAGGCAGTTCGCGAAGCATCTGGTACCGGTAGGGGTAGTGCCCCGGCGGGACTGGTCCGGTGGGCAGCTGACGTTCTCGCCCCGCCCACGGTAGCGTGGGATCGGCTGCTACGGGCCGTAATTCGGCGTGCGTTGGCAGAGCAGGCGGGTAGGACGAACTATTCTTACTCCCGTCCCTCCCGCCGTCGCATTCCCGGAATCGTCGCCCCGGCTATGCGTGGGCCGTCGATCACGGTCTCGCTCGTCATCGACACGTCCGGGTCGATGACGAGCGCGGACCTCGATGCCGCGATGGGCGAAGTGGCGGGAGTTCTCAAAGCTGGTGGCATCGCACGCGACCGGGTTCGGATTCTGGCGTGTGACGCCAAATCCACTACGGCACAACACGTACGATCGGTCGCTGATGTGACGTTGGTCGGTGGTGGCGGAACCGATATGAGGGTGGGAATCGCCGCCGCCAACGCTGCGCGCCCTGCACCCCACGTCGTCGTGGTGCTGACCGATGGCGATACACCCTGGCCCGACCGGCCCACGAGGTCGCACCTGGTGTGCGCAATCATCGGCGGCGTCCAGGGCAGGGGCGGCACACCGGCATGGGCATCGACGGTGCACGTGCCAGTCGGATCGGGGGCCACGCGATGAACGAAACCGGACCCGGGGAACTGCTCAAGTACGCAGACAGGGTGCTCACCGGCACTGGAATCGCAGCCGCCGATATCCGCGCTGTCGTCGCCAGCGCAGCGGCCGATGCAGCCACAACGGCGTTGCGCGCAGGGTGGAATTGCGCAAGCAACGCCGCGATCCTCGTCGACGGTGACGCGCGATGAGCGTGGAGTGGTTCGACCTCGCGCAACGCCTCTACGCCGCCGAGAAGATGCAACCGGTCCCTCGGCTCGCCCACGCCACCTTCAAGCCGTCCACGACCGCCGTGGCCGTGCGTGCGGCCACACGAGGAACAACTGCGCTCGTCTCCGTCGCACGAGATGGACGCACCGAAGAATCCGCGCACGACACCGAGGCTCTGGCCCTGCTCGCTCGCAACGGCGCAACCACAATGGGTACGGCCGAACCGGCCATGCTGCTCACCGATGACGCCGGGACGATACCGAGCCTGCTGGCCCTGGCGCGTGCGCACGCCCACCACCCTGATCCGGACATAGCGGGGGCTGCCGCAATGATCGGATGGTGGGCCGATCGAGCCGACCATCCCGGAACGTCGGCGGTGATCGATCTGGTTGCTGCGTCGTCCTCGCATCTGGTCCTCGGCACTGCGCCCGACGCCGAGCGAGCGGCCCGAACATGGCGGTACTGGCTCGGCATTACCGACGAGAGTGTCGCAGGCCTGCATGAGTGGGCAGCGTGCATCGCAACGGGACCGCTGTTGCCGCTTCTCGATTCGATACACGACGATGACCGATACTCCTGGGATCGGACATTGTCGGCTGCGACTGCGGGCCACGACTGGTCACGGCCGGACAACTCGGCTAGTGCAGCCATGGGACTGCGGACCCGATGCGATGCCGCCGACCTCAAAGCCGCTGCGTTGCTGAGTGATCCATTGTGGCGAGTACGTGCGCTGCATACAGGACGCGTGGCCCAGGGCATCGCATCGGTGGCGGCACCGCCGACAGGTTCACGCCGCCGCAACGTGTCGGTGTCGGTGACCTGCGACCGGCTGGACTCGAGGATGCGGGTTGATTCGGCAGTTACGGGATGGGTCGGATCACCGCTCGATCAACCCTTCGAGCGCTTCTCTGCCGACGTCACGTCCGCACAGGTGGTCAACGGCAAACTGACGCTCGGTCTCGGCTCGGTCGGAGCGCACGCACCGAACGACGGAGACCAGGTGACCCTGATGCCCCAACCGCCTTCACCGGCGACGATGCGAGCAGGACGGGCGAGGTACTGGAATCTGTACCGCGCTCGCCGTTCCTGGCTTTCGACCGGACAAGCCCCGAGCGCCGTGCGCCGCGAAGTCCCGCTCGATGTCCTGATAGCGGGTGCAGAGGATGCCCGTGATCACTAGGGGATCAAAAATGTTCACTGACAACACATTAGAAGAAGAACGGCACAACAATGCGTTTCGTCGCACCCCAAACGGACACCCCGAAATCCGACGCAACACCTTTCAGGGGAACCGAACCGTCGTCGCCCGCCCAATGGCCCGGATCGCAGATCATGGCCGACCCGATCACTGCACGCGTGCTGTTCTCCGTGTGGTCCGGAGACCCCGCCGTCGTCGTCCCGTCACCACCGGGCGCAGGAAAGACTCGACTGGTCGCGTTGCTCGCCGCCGCCTTGGCCCATCGCGCAGACCTCCGGGTGGGTATCGCGGCGCAAACCCGAGAACAAGCCGTGGAAATCGCACGTCGGCTCGGCGCGCTGACAGATCGAGCAGCGTTGATCTGGAAGGCGAAAGCACCCCTCCCCGACAGTGGAAACACTCCCGTAGTGACAGGACGAAAATCGCGGTGGCCGAATGACACTGGCGCAATTCTCATCGGTACCACGGCGCGGTGGCTCTTCTCGGACCCGGACCGAATCGGTGCCGATGTGCTGATCGTGGACGAAGCATGGCAATGCACCTACGCCGATCTGGGGGCGCTCGGCGCGATGGCTCGACAGGTCGTCTGCGTCGGAGACCCCGGACAGATCGATCCGGTGGTCACCGGAGACGTATCGCGGTGGTCGGACAGCGAGACCGCACCGAACCTGCCTGCCCCCCTCGCTCTGCAAGCAGCTCACGGCGACTCGGTCGGCGTGGTCCGTCTGCAACACACCTGGCGTCTCGGCGCGAGGACAACGGCCCTCATTCAACCGCTGTTCTACCCCGGCCTGCCTTTCACTTCCCGTCGCCCACCGGAGCATCTGACCGAGTCCAGCGGCCCCGACCTGCCCGAACTCGCACATCGGCCAGTGCGGGTCATCGGAGGCCCAACCGACCCAGTCCTGGCCACACAGTGCGCCCAGCGCACGCGAGAACTGCTGGACGCCGATGTGACCACACCGGACGGACAGCGGGCCATGACAGCGGCGGACCTGGCTGTCGTCGTCCCTCATGTCACGCAGGCTGCCGCTGTCCGGGCCTTGCTCTCGGATCACCCCGACGTACTGGTCGGCACCGCAAACTCTCTGCAAGGCCTCGAACGCGCCGCCGTTGTCGTGTTGCACCCACTTGCCGGGTACCGGACAGCCGAGCCGTTCAATCTCGACCCCGGCAGAGCGTGCGTGATGCTCACCCGCCACCGAGCCCACATGACCGTGGTCATCGATGACGCCACCGCCCACGTCCTCGACCACGCCGAACCATCCCCGGCTCACGCCACCCACACCGGCCTGATGGCCGCCCTGCACTGCACGACCATCGTGTAGCGATCCCCCAAAAAGAAAGGCACACAACATGTCCGACACAAATATCGAGTACAGGGCCGAGCGACTACCTGGCATCGAGACGCCGAAAGAACTCCACGCATCGGTCGAGGGACGCGAGCGTCCGCGCATCGGCTACACCCTCGATACCCAAAGCCGGGACAACGGTGTCCGAGCGGCCAACGCTGCCGAAGGGCTGATCGCATACGCCAGACCGATCGGCCTCGAAACCGAGGAACTGACAACGGTGTTCGGAGACTTCCTGAGCGACCTGCGGCACCTTGCCGACGCCGTCGGCGTCGACTGGGACGCCGTGGACGAACGCGGTCAAGACCACTACCGCTGCGAGCTGTACGGGACCGAGTAGGGGACGCCCTGGGGGAGAGGAGTGAACGGCGTTCGATTGCGCCGGGTCGCTGCTCGCCCCAGGCCCGTCCCCGGCACTGGGTGCGCCGGGGACGTTTTCGCTGCTGAGCCCTAGCAAACTCCGGGTCCGGTGGGTAGTGTCCTGGCGTATCGGCTTGGTGGGTGGTTCCACAAAAGCCGCGGCGTCGACCATTTCGTTGTTGTCGCCGTTTTCACCAGATGAGCGGACTGACCATCCGACTTCCGAGAAGAGCAGAGGTGTGTCGAATATGAGAGTCCTCGTCCGGATCGACGGTAGGAATCATGGACCTGCGAGCAGTTCGGGTTCGCCGCGATACTGCGCGCTGGCCGTAACGCGTGGTGCGGCGGGAGTGTTGGCGGTTTTTGCTGCATTTGCCGGATTGGCCTGGGCTGCACTGCTACGCCGGACCGACCATGCCGCCATCGACGGAGATCCGCGCCGTGTAGCGATGGTGTTCGCCGCTTCTTGCTCGGCGTGTGCTGTAGCAACTGGGATCGAGTGGCTGCTTCGACGGCGCAGTGGCGCAATGGATGCCAAGCCCGTTCAGAGGGCACGGCCGGCGAGAGAGGATGTTTCCCGCCGGCACCGAATCGTGAGCTCTAACAGTCGGGCGGCAGGGGAGTTCGACAGACCGGAGCGTCTGGCCGGTGCGACATCGTGACGAGAGAGTTCGCCCCCGCACCGCGGATCGAGGTGATCGTCGTGCGCGATCCGGACGGACCTACCCACACGCAAGTCTTCGTCGACGGTGTTCCGGCAGCAGCGACGCAATTTCATATCGACGCAGGAAGGGGGTGGACGTGGGGCGACTGGGTCGAGACACGTGACTGCGATCTCGCGGTCATCTCATCCGGGGCGCGGGGAGCGCTCGAAGACGCCTACGACGATCCTCCTGGTGGCGACGCCGTCCGCGGCAGGATCGGTGACTGGCTGGACGGCACTGAAAGATCGGAAAGTGAAGTAGCAGAGTGAAATAGAGCCGCGTTGTTGGTCGCATAGCGGTACAGAGACCAGTCAGAAATTGATCGACAGACCGACCATCTGTCCCACAGAAACGGGAGTACCCATGAAATCTTCGAGCTCGACAACGCGGCCGCCGGCGGTCCGCCTCTCACCGCATGCACAACCTGCCGGCAGTACCGGCTGCAACCCGAACAGCAGGGCATACCGGGCCATCGCCGGCGAAGTCCATCGCCGGATGCAACACGGTCTGTCCGAGACGTATTTCGCTACCACCCCGACCGCCACCGACCGCTTCCAGCCGACAGTTCCTGCCCATGAATTGACAGATCACGTCTTCGAGGTGGTCTTCGGCTCACAATGGCGGCAGGTCTTCGCGTTGGCGCGCACCCTCGACGTCGAGTCCGATCTTCTGGAGACGGCGCCGGAAACGGTCAGCGCCGCGTGGTGGTGCGCACCCCGCTGGCGGATGGCGACGCACGCTGCCCACACAGCGGCCTGCGGCGACAATCGGCGTCACGAACTCACAGCGACGATGAATCTGCTCGGCGTCCTCGGCCGCGGGGCTGCCAGAGTCGCTGCCCGCGATGTCGGCCGAGGCTTGGTCGCACGAGATCTGATCGGTTCCGATTTCACGCAAGAGCACTACGACTACCTGACCGGGCCGTGGCGTCGCAACGTCGGCCCGGTCCATCCCGGCGACCGGCCACTAGACCAGTACCCGACGGCCCCGAACTCGCAACGCTTGTGACACCCGGTCGCATATCGCCCGCACGGTGCGGCCACAGGAGCACTCTCCTGGGTTGCGATTCAGTGGCCAGCTGTCACAGACCTCACCGCCACGCTATCTACCCCGTACAGGACTGCGTTTGCCACCGCGCCCACTACGAAAGGACTCCCTGATGGACCCACAATCTGGTCGACAGTGCGCCATCCACGACGTAGAGCGCCACCTCGCGGCCGAAGATGCCCGCCGTGAGGCTCGCACTGTTGCGCTCGCGTGTGTCGGCTACGTCGTCGGCATGCTCGCGATCTTCAACGGGGCTCTGCCGATCGTGAAGGACCTGGTCACCGTCAGCTTGGTCGTCTCCCTGGCCGGCACGTTGCTCGCTGCCTTCTCGGCGCTGACCCTGGCACTACTGCATCGGTGGCCAGATCACTCGGACGGTAATCGGCGCGGAAGCTGCGGGCACGCAGCCTTGCCGGCGGAGGCGGTTCGATGAGCGCGCGCAGACGACTCCGCATCGCGGTGCCCATCGTGATGGCCCTACTCGCGGTCGGGACCTACACGTTCGGAACGCACGCCGATCCGCTCTCACGACCAGCGGTGGTCCAGACCGCTGACAGAACTGCGGCGAGCACGCCTGTACCCATCGCGCAGCTCCTCGCTCAGCTCGAAACGGTGGACTCGCTCCCAGACGTCGATGGATACGACCGATCCTGCAAGAAGGGCTCAGGGTGCGTGTTCGGCCCGGCGTGGACCGACGACTCTTCCGCCCCTGGATCGCACAACGGCTGTGACACCCGCATTATCTGCACGCAGTTTTGACATATCTCAAAACCTTGCTGGTAGGCCCCCATTGTTCGATGTCGACGGTGTGAGTTATGTGAGTGACGATGGTCAGTTCGTGTGACGGTCGACCGGTTCGACCGCACGGATAGGGACGATGGCATGTTCAATCACGCACGTGGCCGGTTGATTGGGTTCGGTGGATGTGTAGCACACCTGGTCTGATGTCGGGATTTCCCGACAATCATCCTCATGAGTTTTGTTGATAAGAGTGCAGATCCTCTGCACTGCATATGATTTAGGAGTTTGACGTTGCATAGTCGCTTGGTGCGTTCCCGTTCCCTCCTGGTTGCCGTCACTGCCTTGGTCGGGTTGTCGATTTCCGGTTGCAGTACGACGTTGGCGGATGTGATCCCAGCAGGATCGTTGTCTGTGGATAGCCCTGGTCAGCACGATGTTGATGTGGCTTCTTCCGTTGCGCTGTTGGAGACGCTTCCGGTGAAGGGGCGTGCTCCGAAAACTGGTTACAGCAGAGATCAGTTCGGTCAGGCATGGTCTGATGATGTCGATGTGGAGTTCGGGCATGACGGGTGCGATACGCGCAATAATCTGTTGGCTTCGCGGCTGACTGACGTGGTCTTCAAAGAAGGAAAGAAGCAATGTGTTGTTCTCTCTGGCACGTTGGCTGATCCTTACACTGGAAAGACGATCAATTTTGTTCGGGGACAGGATACTTCGACTGCGGTTCAGATTGACCATGTGGTCGCCCTTATATCGGATCGCCGACTGTTGGGTGCTAAGATCTGAGCCATGCCCGACCGGTGGAGGTGCGAGTCCGAGTGAGCAACCATGCCCGAGTAATGCAGGTAGATCTCAGGCTCCTCGGCGCCAGCCAAAATCCAGCGCCCTGGCTCAGCGAGGCGGTCCAGGCAAACCGCCAGTGGACGCGACGCGGCACACCCCTGCACATCCCCTTGACTGCAGATGGCCACATGGACCCCGTCGTGGTCTCCTGGGCTCACCACTTTCACAACGAGCACACCGCCATGAACTACGCAAGTGATGTGGCGGCATACTTCGGATACCTTGGCGACCAGCGGGACGGACTCTCGTGGCTGGACGTCAGGCGCGGAGACGTGACTGCATACTTCCAGTGGCGGCGCACGGACGCCACAGTAATTCGGCGGGGGGCGATACAGCGAGGAGTGTCGGCGAGCACCATCGTGCGCAACCGCGCGGCGCTCATGTCCCTCTACGGTTACGCCGCCGATCACGATGCGGTGTCGTCGAACCCGGTCCCGACCGGCAACATCAACGTGACGCGTGGCCAGGTCCTGGCTGACGTGAATTGGCTTACGCGACGTGCGTACCAGCGCTGGCGAAGCGAGGCACTGCTCGGGGTGGGTGCCGCCCGGGCCGAGAGCATGGTCATGAGGGACCGCAATGCCGCCTACGCGGACCTTCTCTACAGCAGCGGGATGCGTCGCTCCGAAGCGGCGGGATTGCTCCTCGTTGAAGTTCCCACAGCGCAGATCACGAGTCGTCTCTTCAAGGGGCGGGTCCCCGGAGCCCTTTCGAAGAACAGCCCCGAGCGTGGCCGGATCTTCTACCTCGGCCGAGAAGTGCTGGCGACAATCAACGAGTACGTGTCCCAGATGCGCGTATTGGACGAGGCCGCTGGCCTGGCGTCCGGCGTCTACGAGGAGGTCCCCAATGCGCTGATCGTGCAGAGGGTATCCCGCCGGAATGGGCTCGCGACCAAAGTCACCGTGGACGACACCGAGAGCGGCGAGACCGTCCAATTCAACCTCGATGAGTTGGATTGGTCGCATCGGGCTCGGACGTTCGGTCTCGATTCGGAGGGGCGTCGACGTCCGCTGGCACTGTGGCTCGGACAGCACGGCCGTCCGCTCCAGCCCACGTCGTGGAATGACGTCTTCAGTGAGGCATCCGACCGGATGGCGGCCTCGTCCCGGGTGTCGCACGGTTCCCTGCAGATCGACGATGACGACTCGATCTACGTCCATCCACACATGCTGCGACATTCCTTCGCGCTTCACGTCTTCGCGCTGTCCGCGATGATGTCGTTGCGGCAGCAAGATCGAGTGAGTCAGGCGGGCCTCCGGAGCCTCATCGAGGAAGGCAATATCTGGCTGCGCGTGCAGAACCTCCTCGGGCACAAGAACCTACAGGTGACCAGAGACCACTACTTAGCACCAGTACTGGCTCTTGAATGGGACTGGTTCCTCGCGGCGACGGAGCAAGCCCCCACTCAACTGGACGAGGCCCTAGCGCTTATCGCTCAATCAGATGAGCGCGTCATCGACAGCCCGATCGGAGTCGGCAGTTGATCTGTTCATTCGATGGCCCGCTCACCTTGCGCCTTGCCGAATACCGCCGGCCAACCCACGATTTCGTGCTGCGCTTCGACACCCTGGATTGCGGTCCTGAGTTCCAGCGAGTGTTGGCCGTGCGTTTCAGCGAACTCGTCTCTGGCGATGGCACTTGGAACTCTAAGGCAACCGTCGAACTTGGGTTCCGCGCTGTCAAGGCGCTCCTACGCACGGTCCCCCTCGACCGGCCATCGGATCTGCAGGCTTCCCAGTGGAACTCATTTCTTCTGTCTATGAGTCCGTCGGTGCGTTCAGCCTACGGGCAGTCGGTGAAGGCCGTCCTCCGAGTTCTTCCGGGCATCACCGAGAGCGCCCTCCACGCCATCGAAACAGGATACGTCGGAAGATCTCCTGCTGAGGTCAGCGGTATCGTTCTCAGCGACGCCCAGATCGAGACTCTGCGCGCCACCTGCTTCGAAACCCTGCGGGCGGCCAAGGCCCGTGTTACCGCGTCATGGATGCTCGTCGACGACTTCCGTGCCGGACGCATCACACCGGATTCAGATGACTACCTTTACGCCCAGACTCTCGACGAGATCGCCCGGACCGGCGATATTGCCCGCCGCTACCCTTCGTCGCCTAGTCTTCGTGTGATTCCACCGACTGTGCTCAAGCGGCTGAATGGCAGCGCCACCAAACGAACGCCGTACCTGGCCTACAAAGCGCTGTATCTCACCGCAGGCGAGGGTGCCGCCGCGGTCATGGGCTTGACGATCACCTGTGGATGGAACCTCAGCGTGGCCCTGAATCTCACCACATCCGACATCAGTCGAGTCGACGCCCGTGATGGCAGCGAGCCGGTGCATCTCCGCGTCACCCTCACAAAACCCCGCCGCGGTGCCGTGAGCACTTGGTCCGAGACCTACTTCGACAACGGCGCCCGGTCTAAGGCGAGAATGATCATGATGCTGCTCGAGGCGACCGAAGGCGCACGGCGCACCTTGGCCTCCGTGGGGCACCCGACCGATGCGGTTCTAGTGGTCTTATCTGGCGGCCTCAACTCAGGACGGCAGACACCATCCGGCATCCCACTATTCACCCTCGCTGACGTACATTTGCGAACCGTTTTGGCCCATCTTGCCGGCTGGCGCAAGGACCACCCTGAACTTGACTTCGCCACAGCAAGGGCACTCCGCCACTATTTCGTGACCCAGGTCCATCCGCAAGGCCACACCGCCGCGACCAACACCGAATATGCCCTGCAGGACCCCCGAGTCCGTCAAGACGCACAGGAAGCTATCGCCGCCGGGCTCGAGGCCGCACTCGATGACGTGCAGGCACGTGTCACGTCCCGAGACTTCGCCACCGCCGCCGAAGCCCCGATCGCCGCCAACCTCGGTGTGCTCGATGCCCTCAATGCCGGCCATCGGGACACCGTCGCGGCAGCCTGCCAGGACCCCACATCGAACCCGGCGACGGGATCGCCATGTGAGGCGTCGTTTCTCACCTGCTTCGCCTGCAAAAATGCAGTCATACTCCGGCGCCACCTCCCTCGGGTCGTGGCTCTGCTCGATCATTTCGAGCTCCTCCGTGCGACGACGGATGAGCACACATGGTCAACCCGCTATCAGGCTCACTACGCCAGAATACGAAGCCTGACCAGCCCCGGACCCTACTTCTCCCCAGACGATCTCAAGCGGGCACGCGACACGGTCACCGCGGGTGACCGGAACGCCGTCGAACGACTAATGAGACGAGAGTGGGACACTCGATGACTCAGAGAAACGCGATGACCACCGGCCTGTCGAACAATCCGTCTGCGACCTTCCCCGACCGCGGCTCACGCGCGGTCGTGCCGTCCTCCTCCGCCCGCGTGTTTGCCACCCACGAACGCCGCAGCGACGTTACAGACCAGCCGATAACCGTATTCGCGGACGATGTGTGGCCGCTGCACCACATCGATCACGCGGACCACCTGGCATCGATGAATCTCAACTTCAATACGGTTCCCGAGCCGTTCAGGAACGCCACGAAGATATATATCTTCAACATCCTCAATACCCCCATGCTCCGCGCTAGCGCCAAGATTCGCCGGCGGATGATTTCGCCAGGATCAGTGCAGGCTGCCTACTACCGGCTCTGCGCTCTCACCCAATGGCTGTCGGCACGCGGGTACGAGCAGTTCGCCGAGATCACCACGGAAACCTGGGAGGAGTACGCGGCGGAGATCGCAGACTCGTCTTCCGGCCGCAGTTTCAAGGGCGCCATCCTCAGCTTCCTGTGCCGCATCTGGGTGCACAACATAGACCATCCCGGCCCGCTCCACCTGGTCCAACCACCGTGGTTCGACCGCGATCTCACAAACTGGATAGGCGACACCCGAGGCCAATACGAGAACCGAACCGAGCCCATCCCGCCGGACGTGATGGCCGATCTCCTGCACGCGAGCATGGCTCTCGTCGATGAGTACCTCAGTGGGGCCCTCGACTTGGGAAGCCAATCTGCCCGATGGAAGGCCCGACGTTGGGCGCAGGACAACGACCTGTCCGTCCCCGCTGGCAAGGGACAGGCCGTTACTCCGGAGCAATTCGCGGCCTTCAAGCAAGCTACCAATTATGTGCGGGCGTTCGACATCGGCGACGTGCGCACATCTGCGATGCTCATTGTCGGCTATCTGACCGGCATGCGCCCCAGCGAGTTATTGCACCTCGGACACGACTGCCTGGAAAGCACGGGCCCCCTCGAAGACGACCTGTCGAGCACCGCCAGCAGATACCGAATCTGGGGACGCACCTTCAAGAATGTGCTCGATGAGGACGGGCAGGCTGCCACCGCCGGTCGGCGGAGACAACAGCCCTGGATCACCATCGAGCCGGCCGCCCGCGCTATCGAAGCACTACAACTGATCAACCCCAACAGCGAGTACCTATTCGCGGTGGTCAAGCGAACACCAGACTGTGAGAGATCACGACGCGGCGCTCTGATTTCGACGACCATGGCCTCTGCTGGAATCAAGAGGTTGATCACGAAGTGGAACCAGCACGCCCACCGTGGCGACCGCTTGCCCATCCGATTGAAGGCGAGTAGCGAAGGAGCCGTGAATAGAGGCTCTTCCTTGGTATTCGACGACATCGAGAACGATGAAGTCGTCTCATTGAGCAGGCTTCGCCGCACCCTGGCCTGGCATATCGCAAACCAACCCGGTGGTGAAATCGCCCTCGGCATCCAGTACGGCCACCTTAGCTCCGTCACATCACTGGGCTACGCAGGACGTGCCGAATCAGGCTTCCCGGACGAGGTCGAATTCGATCGGCTGATGTCCAACTGGGACCGCCTTCAAGACCTGACGGAGGCATGGAGCCATGACGAGCAGATCAGCGGCCCCGCCGCAGACCGCCTTGCCGACGGGCTCAGCAGCTTCCAGGAACAGTTTGCCGGACAGGTTCGCAGCGAAGCCGAACTCAAGCGGTTCCGAAACAGCCGTCTGCACTTGATCTACGACAACCCGAACGCGCACGTCGTCTGCATCTACAACCCGAGCACGGCTGCGTGCCAGGTCGATCGCCCGCCCAAGGATGACGCCACGCAAACGCCCGATCTGACAAATTGTCAAAGCAACTGCCCCAACATCGCCATGCTCGATCAGCACGTCTCAGCGAAGGCAAGAGAGCGCGATGACCTGCTCGCTGAGGCCGAGTCTCTGCCCGAGCCACTTGCCATGCGCAATCGACAACGGGCAGAACTCCTGACGCGCCAGATCGGCAGACACCCTGGGAGGGAGGGGGAAGCCACGTGACCCGACGCGGGGATGACGCAGCTGAACGGGACGCACTGATCGCTGCGCTCGGACGACTGCTCGATGGCCAAGCGAAGAACAGTTCGGGAAAGCTCAGCGCCAAGGCCCTTGCGGAGGAAGCGGGTCTGGCGAGAACTTCCCTCACACACAAGCACACCGACATTCGTGATCTGGTCGCCCAGATCTCGAAGCAGATCGCTCCAGTGTCCGCAGCTCAGCAGACAGAGGAGACCTCCGCTGTCGCAAAACTTCGCCAAGATCTGGCTGCAGAGAGGGAGCTCAACGGCATATTGAGCACCCAACTCGCCGCCGCACTTCTCCGGCTGGAGCAGCTACCCGACCGCCATTTACGCCCCTTACGTGGCAGGGATGGAACTTAGCGCCAGGTTCCCGACACCCGGTGCAGTTCATTCGCGCGGGCGTCTCGGGTTCGTCCCGCACTCGACACGAGCAGGGCCACGCGAAATACTGCAGCAAGCAGGTGATGGGACTCGCCTCTGCCGCCGTAGCTCCCGCTGATAGTTCCTGGCCTGCGGCCAGGCGACTGCTATGGGCTCCGGCAACGACGTTGCCCTATTCGAGACGATGTTCTGGCTGCCGCCTGGCGGCACCGGAAACAGCATCGCCGCCGCATCATGGGCCGAATCGGCTGACCTACACGGCGACCAGGTCGGCATCGTGCTCGCAGCGCTGGCAGACGCCGACGTCGCCAGATACGCTGTTGGTTCACTTCGACGCGGCGGTTTGAAGCCAGGTCGCCCACCGAATCGGGCACATTCGTACCACCTGAAAAGTGCCGCTACCCATAACGGGTGCCGCAGGACGGCCCGATTGTCAGCGCACATAGCAAGGGGCAGGATCTAGGTATGAAGGTGGAGATTCTGTATTTCGATGGCTGCCCGAACTGGCAGGACGCGGCCGACCGGGTCCAGGCGGCGGCTGACACGGTCGGGTTGTCCGATGTGACGATCGGCTATCGGCGGATCGAGACAGAGGAGGAGGCTGCGGCGCTGCCGTTCGCCGGTTCCCCAACGATCCTGATCGATGGCACGGACGCATTCGCTGGGGCGCCGGCGGTGACCGAGTTCGCGTGCCGCGTCTACCCGACGGGGACCGGACTGGCCGGATCGCCCACCGTCGAGCAGCTGGCCCAGGTCCTGCGGAGCCGAATCTAGCTCGCAGAGTGTGAGAGCCCCCTGCCTTGGCGGGCGACGGTTCCCGTGAAGATACCCGCTAGGGCGACTGCGCCAGGATCACTGCCATCTCGGCCGAGAGGGGCATCGTCGTCATGAGCCCGGCACGGGTACGGCCGGTGTTGCCCTCGGGGTAGCGGCCGAGGGCCGAGCCGGGTGCGGCGACGACGATGCGAACGATCTTGGCCAACGAGTTGTCCTCGGCACCTGCCGTGACCTCAACCTCTAGGGCACCTGTGCCGTTGATCGATCCGGCGAACACCTCGGCCCCTGGCCCGGCCTCGACAGGCATCGACTCGCCTGTGATCGCCGAGGTGTCCAGGGCAGTGCGCCCGCTGCGGATGATGCCGTCGGTGGCGAGTCGCTCGCCGGGCTTGACGATCATCGTTTCCCCAAGCCACAGCTGCGCCGGGGCGACGGTCTGCTCGCGGCCGCCCCGCCGCACGGTGGCGGTGTCCGGGACGAGGGAGAGTAGGGCGCGCAGGCCGCGGCGGGTGCGGGCGACGGCATATTCCTCGAGGCCCTCGCTGATGGTGAACAGGAACGCGAGCATCGCGGCCTCGCCGACGGCGCCGAGCAGCACCGCGCCGACGGCAGCGATCGTCATCAGTGTGCCGACGCCGATCTTGCCCTTGGCCAGGCGTCTGAGTGTCGAAGGGACAAAGGTGTAGCCGGCGATCAGCAGCACTGCGGCCTGCAGGGTCAGCTCGGCCGCGGGCGGCCCGCCAGCCCAGGCGACGGCGTACCCGGCCACCAGCAGCACCCCGGCGATCACCGCGGCACGGATCTCGGTGACCTGCCAGAACCTCGCCGGCTCCTGCGCCTGGTCGGCACCGGGTTCGTCGGGGCCGCAGCCGCAGGCGTCGCTCACGACTGCTCTCCGGTATCGGTGCCGTAGTTCAGGCATAGCGCGACCGCGTTCCCCGTGGCGGCCAGCAGAGTCTCGGCGGAGGCGAGCAGGTCCATCAGCTCCGGGCGAGCGAGGGAGTAGAACACCTGCCGCCCTTGCGGCCGGCCCTCGACAAGGTGGCAGTCGCGCAGGCACGCCACGTGCGCCGATACCGTGGACTGGGCCAGTCCGAGTTCGCCCACCAGGTCCGCCACTCGGGCCTCCCCGTCGGCAAGACGGCGCACGATCGCGAGCCGTGTGCCGTCGGAGAGGCTGTGGAACAGCGCCACCGCGGCGTCGAGTTCGGTCCCCGCGCTTACCGCGGTTGGGCAACCGCCAATGTCTTTGATCGTCATAATGCGATGATAGTCATATGTAGCGATGATTGATACGTCGGGCCGCACCCGGGGGGCTACGGAGGCCGCCGGCGACCAATTGTCCTCGGTGCCCCCGTGGGCCGGCACCGCTCTACAAAAATCGAGAAACCACACCGAAGACGCGTTAGTAGAGATCCGCCCCCCATCTAGGGCGTGTCTCCCAATCGGCGTAGCCAGGTGAGAATTGCGCAGAGGGTGACGGCGGCGCGGTAGGTGATCGCGAGTTTGTCGTAGCGGGTGGCCAGCGCTCGCCATTGCTTGGCCAGAGCGAAG
>NZ_JABFAU010000002.1:0-242823 GCF_017168335.1 Rhodococcus sp. KRD162
CATGCCAGGCGCGCGCGTTCGTCAAACGCGCGCAGGTTCGCTCTCGATTCGGGGCGATTCCGCGCGCGCCTGGCATGTGCGCGCGCGTTTGCGACCCGCCGCGGGCTACACCCTGATGCGCAGCACCGAGATCCGCCCGTCCTCAGCTGTCTCGACGTAGTAGCTCAGGTTCACCGGGCTGCCGGGAAAGTCACCCGAGATCTCCGCCGTTGCCACCCGTCCGGGCCCAGATTCGACGGTGGAGAGCACGTCGTAGTGCACCTGCGGCACCTCGGTTCGCCAGCGACGGATCTCGTCGATGCCGTGGTGCTCGCGCCCTTCGTCCTCGACGACGGCGTCGGGTGTGAACTGGGCGAAGTAGGGCTCGGAGTCCGCCAGGGTTGCGAGCTCGAAGTAGCGTTCGATGATCTGTGATTCGTTCATGAACTCAGCGTCACCCCTCCCCTAGAGGGAGAGTCCAGTCTCCCCCAGGGGGGAGGGGTCAGAATATCGACATGAACGGATTGCTGACGATCGGCGAGTTCTCCCGCATCACGCACCTGTCGGTGAAGACGCTGAGGCGCTATCACGAGTCCGGTCTGCTCGAGCCTGCGACAGTCGACGGCTTTTCCGGCTACCGGTACTACTGCACAGATCAGGTCGCGACCGCGCAGATCATCAGCCGATTTCGCGGCATGCAGATGCCCGAGCGTGAGGTGCGGGCGATCGTGCACACCCCGGACCCCGACGCACGAGCCCGGTTGATCACCGAACATCTGGCCCGACTCGAACGTCAGTTGGATGACACTCGATCTGCGGTGACTGCGCTGCGTCGCCTACTCGATCCAACCCCGTCGAACATCGAGGTTCGACGCGTTCTCACCCAACAGTGTTCTGTAGCAGCAATTTCCGAGGTGGTCGATGCGTCCGATGTGCTGGGGTGGTACTCCGATGCGATGGCCGAGATCGACTCCGCGGTTCCCGAAACCACCGGACCGCCGGGTGGCCTGTACGACAACGAGTTGTTCACGGAGGGCCGCGGTGTCATGACTGTGTACGTACCCACCACAGATGTGCCGTCGAGCAACAGGATTCGACCGATGACGCTGCCACCCACAGAGCTTGCGGTCACAGTCCATGATGGCCCGCACGACGATATCGATGTCACGTACGGCGCACTCGGGGTGTATGTCGAAACAAATGGCTTGGCGATCGCGGGTCCGGTACAGGAGGTCTACGCCGTGGGGCCACGAGATACCGAGGACTCGTCGCAGTGGCGCACGGAAATCGGGTGGCCGGTGTTCGCGGCATCACCGAACAGTCAATAGTCAGCGACCCAGCTGCCTACTCGCTCCGTCGATTTCGGCGTGTGCGCCGATCTTCGCGTTTCGTCCGGCACGATCTCCGGCCTTACGGGCTCCCTCCGAGTACCCCGCGTTCGCGCTCTGACTCCGCCAGTGTCCTCGGGCCGTCGATGTCTGTCGATAGTAGTCACGGAGCTCGATCTCTTTGTTGCGCAGCACCAGCGCCGTCCCCGCCCCCTGCTGCTCCTGTTCGATCGCCTCGGCTTCGGTCTCCTTCTTGACCTCGCTCAGTCGTACACCGATGCGCGACGCGAATGCGGTCTGAAAGTTCAGCCGCGCGGTCACGGCAGCGACGGGAACTTCCTCGCGTCGTGTGTAGCGTCGGCGATTCATGACCTCGGTCACGGTCCGGATCGCGGTCTCCGATTTGTAGGCACCGGATTTGATGTACGCGTCCGATGCTCGCACCATCTGGATGAGCAGGGAGGAGTACAGCGCCTCGGTGGTCTCGATGTCGGAGTCGAAGCCGTAGGCGAACACCTGCGTCGATGATCGGGCCACATCGCACTGGACGTCGTTGGCGTGTGCGATGGACACGAACAACTGCACGTAGGTCTTGAGCCCGCGCTTGCCCGGCTCTCCGATGGGGATCACCTTCTGGCTCGGCGTGGCCTGGCGCTCCCGTGATGCGCTGTGCGAGCGCGCCACCGCGAGATCGACCGATGCCGACGTCGCCAACCGCTGAGCCGCCTCCATGAAGGCCTCGGCCTCGTGTGGATTGTCGGTGGACTCGGCCTGGCGCAACAACCCGCCGATCCGCGTCAGCATCTTGTCCGAACTCATGAGCGAGAGGCTACCGGCAGCCTCCGACGTGTCCGGGTTGACCGATTCAGGAACGCGATAATGGCCACGGTGGGGTGAGTTGTGTGCCACAGTACGCAGCGACATATGTGTCGGGGGGTTCGTTGCACGTTTCTGCATGCTGATCTCCGGGCGCATACAACCGCGTAGAAGTAGTGGAGAGAACACATGGCGTCTTTGATCACGAAGGTGGCGGTGGTTGCAACGGCGGCCACGCTGCTGACGCTCACCGGATGTTCGAGCGACAGCGGAACGAGCGGCGATTCCGGTGGCGCATCCGAATCCGCCGACGGCCGCGGGCCCATCACGTACGTCGAGGGCAAGGACACCACCGAGACCGGGGTCGTCCAGCAGATCGTGGCGGAGTGGAACTCCACCCACCCGGATGAGCAGGTCACCTTCAAGGAGCAGTCCAACGACGCCGATCAGGCGCACGACGACTTCGTCCAGCAGCTCCAGGCTCAGCAGAGCAACTACGACGTGATGGCACTCGACGTCATCTGGACCGCAGAGTTCGCGGCGAAAGGCTGGCTCGTGCCGCTCGAGGGCGAGTTCGCCCTCGACAACTCGGGCATTCTGCCCGCGACCGTCGCCAGCGCCACGTACAACGGCAAGCAGTACGCCGCACCGAAGAACACCAACGGTGGCCTGCTGTTCTACCGCAGCGATCTGATCCCCGAGGCCCCGACCACCTGGTCCGAGCTCACCGAAGACTGCCAGGTCGCGACCGAGAACAACATCGATTGCTACGCCGGACAGTTCGCGTCCTACGAGGGCTTGACCGTCAACGCGTCGGAGATCATCAACGCCTACGGCGGATCGTTCGTCGCCGAGGACGGTAAGACCCCCACCGTCGACAGCCCCGAGGCCAAGGCCGGACTGCAGACTCTGGTCACCGCCTTCGAGACCGGCGTCATCCCGGCCCAGGACACCACGTTCAAGGAGCCCGAGAGCCAGCAGGCCTTCGAGGACGGCAAGGTGCTGTTCCTGCGCAACTGGCCGTACGTCTACGGCACCGCCTCCCAGGAAGGCTCCGAGGTGGTGGGCAAGTACTCCGTCGCACCGCTTCCCGGATCGACCGGCGTCGGAACCTCGACGCTCGGCGGCTACAACGCCGCGATCAGCGCGTACTCCGAGCACAAGGCAACTGCTGCCGACTTCCTGCGGTTCCTGCAGAGCGAGCAGGCTCAGCGCATCATCGCCGAGGGTGCACTGCCGCCCGTCCTGTCCTCGCTGTACGACGATCCCACGCTGATCGCAGAGATGCCGTACCTTCCCGCGTTGAAGTCGTCCATCGAGAACGCAATTCCGCGGCCCGTCACTCCGTTCTACCCGGCTGTGTCGAAGGCTGTGCAGGACAACGTTTTTGCTGCCATCAAGGGTGAGAAGAACGTGGATCAGGCGATCTCTGACATGCAGGCCGGTATCGAAACCGCCGGCGCCAACTGATATCGGGAGAACCAATGGCTGTACCTGCTGGGAAAACCAGTGGGGCCGGCGCAACCACCGCGGCCGGGGGCTCGTCCCCCGGCCGCGGTCGGCATGTGCGGTCCAAGAACAAGCGATTCGGCCTGACGCCGGGTAGGGCTTGGCTGCTGATCGCACCGACGTTGGTGATCCTCGCGATCGTCATCGTCTACCCGGTGATCCGAGCGCTGGTGATGTCTTTCTCCAAGGATCCCGGTCTCGACCCTGCTACCGGCATGTTCGTCTCGGGTGGCTCAGCAGGTTTCGACAACTACTTGCACTGGATCCTGCAACAGTGCACCTCGGCGTCGGGCACATTGGTGCCCTGCCCGCCGGGGACGCTCGGGTCCCAGTTCTGGGGCGCAGTCGGGAACACCGCGTTCTTCACCGTCGTGACGGTGTCCATCGAGGTGGTCATCGGCTTCGGTATGGCAGTGATCATGGGCAAGACCTTCGCTGGACGCGCTCTGCTGCGCGCCGCGATCCTGATCCCCTGGGCCATCCCCACAGCGGTCACCGCCAAGCTGTGGTACTTCATCTTCGCGTACGACGGCATCGCCAATCGCCTTCTGGGAACGAACATTCTGTGGACCGGCGACGCGTGGCCCGCGCGATTTGCAGTCATCATCGCCGACGTATGGAAGACGACGCCGTTCATGGCGCTGCTGATACTGGCCGGTCTGCAGATGATTCCCGCCGACGTCTACGAGGCGGCGCGGGTCGACGGCGCATCGGCGTGGCAGCGCTTCACCAAGATCACGTTGCCACTGGTCAAGCCTGCGCTGATGGTGGCGATTCTGTTTCGCACGATGGATGCGCTGCGCATGTACGACCTGCCGGCCATCCTCACCGAGGGCAACCCCGCGACGCGCACCGTGTCCATCCTGGTGGTCGAGCAGATCCGGCAGGGCTTCAACAGTGCTGCCTCGCTGTCGACGATCTCGTTCGTCATGATCTTCGTCGTGGCGTTCATCCTGGTTAAATTCCTCGGTGCCAATGCCGTTGCCACTCAGGAGGATCAGCGTAAGGGGGCCGGTCGATGAAGCAGGCCCGCATCTATCTCGGTGTCGTCGTCATCCTCGTCTGGGGCTTGGCACCGTTCTATTGGATGGTCGTCACCGCGTTCCGTGACCCGCGCTACACCTTCGATACGACGCCGTGGCCGACGCATGTCACGTGGGAGAACTTCGACAACGCTCTCTCGACCGCGAACGGCAACAATTTCCTCCGGGCGGTCGGTAACAGTCTCATCGTGGGCGGAGCGACGACTCTGATCGCGTTGGTGATCGGTATCTTCACCGCGTATGCACTCTCGCGCATCGACTTTCGTTTCAAGTACGTGGTGACAGGCGTCATTCTCGGAGCCTCGATGTTCCCGGTCGTGGCGTTGGTGACTCCGCTGTTCCAGTTCTTCACCAATATCGGCTGGATCGGCGGCTACCAGGCGATGATCATTCCGAACATCTCTTTCGTCCTGCCTCTGACGATCTACACGCTGGCGGCATTTTTTGCCGAATTGCCCTGGGAGCTGGAAGAAGCCGCACGAATCGACGGGGCCGGACGCTTCCAGGCGTTCCGTCTGGTGATGTTGCCACTGGCTGCGCCTGCCTTGTTCACCACCGCCATCCTCGCCTTCATCGCGGCCGTGAACGAATACTTGCTCGCAAGTCAGCTCTCGAGCGACAAGACCGAGCCGGTGACAGTGGCCATTGCTCGATTCTCCGGTAACGACCCACACGTGGTGCCGTATGCGGCGATCATGGCAGCGGGAACGATCGTTGCCATTCCGCTGGTGATCATGGTGCTGCTGTTCCAGCGCCGAATCATCTCCGGCCTCACCGCTGGTGGTGTCAAGTCGTGACGGCGCAGGATCATCTCCAGTTGCTGGCAGGCATTCTGGGTTTCTTTGCGCTCGTAGCGCTCGGCTTTGCCGTCGCCGGGATCATCGGAGGTGATCCCGGCGTGGTGCCGTCGGTGGCCCTGCTCGGTCTGCTCGTCGCATTGTGGTTCACGGTCAAGAGGATTCGCTGAGGCTCGGCGTCACTGTGCGCGGATTTTTCCTTCGACGTCGGCAGTACTGAGCTCACGTGTGCAGAAGAACCAGTCCTGGCATTCGACGTCGGAGTCGGTGCCGTCCATCCGGTCTGCGGCAGTGCCGCACGAACCTGCTGTCGGAACGATGACCGGATCGCCGGGACGCCAATCTGCCGGTGTCGCAACGTCGAATGCGTCTGCGGTGTGGAGTGCTTTGATCAGGCGCAGGATTTCGTCGAAATTCCGACCGGTACTGAGCGGGTAGTAGATCACGGCGCGCACCACGCTGTCGGGGTCGACGACGAACACCGCTCGCACAGCTTTCGTCGAGCTTTCACCGGGCATGATCATGCCGTAGAGGCGGGCGATGTCCATCGTGATGTCCTCGACCAGAGGGAATGTGACCTCGACCCCGGACATTCCATTGAAGGTGATCTTGTCCTTGATCGTGCGCAACCAGGCGATGTGGCTGTACAGCCCGTCGATCGAGAGTCCGACGAGTTCGGTGTTGTACTCGCGCAATTCGTCAGCCATCGAGGCGAATGTGATGAACTCGCTGGTGCAGACCGGTGTGAAGTCTGCGGGGTGCGAGAAGAGAATCACCCATTTTCCGCGGTAGTCGGCGGGAAAGTCGATCGGCCCCTGGGTGGTGACCGCTCTGAACGACGGCGCGCGGTCGCCGATTCGGGGCATTCCGAATTCGGTCGTGGGTGCTGGCTGTGTGCTGGTCATGTCGGCCTCGTCCTGTGCTGTCGATGTCGTGAATGGGATCGTGCTGGATGTGTTCGTCACAGGTGTCTGTAGTTGGCCTCGTAGGTCTCGCGGTCGCGCTCTGCGCCGGGCATCGTGCGAGGAATCGAGGCAGCATCGATGCCGTGTTGCCCAAGTCGGAACGCTCGATAGACCAGATGCAGCCCGGTGGCGAAGTAGAGGACCGGGATGAGGATGAGCAGCATCATCAAGCCGGCGATCCAGTTCGGCCCCGGAAACAGCAAGAACAGCATGAGAACTGGGACGAGCGGCAGTAGGAACCGAGCGAGATACCGAGCGGTGGATCTGGGACCGGTCAGGTCGTGTCGGACCCAGTCCTGCAAGTCCTTCGGTAGGACGCCTCCGAGGTCGTAGCGCAGGCGCTGACGAAAGGTAGGTGTCTTCATGTCCTGACCGTAGGTTCGCGCCTGCCTTCTGCGCTGGGGTAGGAGGTCCCGATAGCCGCGCCGAACGTCACCTGTGCGGGGTGCCGGTCAGGGTGAGACCAACCCGAAGGCGCTCTGCGCCATCGACACCAATCTCGCCGACGCGGCGCTCGGGTTCGGTGCCCAGACGAGAGCCAGCAGGGCCGACGTAGTCGAGTCCGTCAGTTCCACAGCGGTCAACCGATTCCGGTAGGCACCGAGCATCGATGCGCTGAGGATTGCGGCGCCGACACCGCGAGCAGCGAGATCTGCAACAGCGTCCGGAGCGCTGGCCTCCAACGCGATCGACGGGGTGATCCCGACGCCGCCGCAGTCGCGATCGAACACCGTCCGCACTCCTGTGCCCACGGGAAGGGAGACGATGGGGTATTCGTTGACCTGCTCGAGCGTCACCCGTTTCTGTGACCCCAGCGGATGCTCAGGCGGTACGGCTGCAACGATCCGCTCATCGATCACCACCATCGACGTCAGTCCGTCGGGGGCACGGGCTGCGACGCCGACGAGCGCGAGATCGAGCACCCCGGTGCGGACTTTGTCGACCAGAGAGTCCGAATTGCCCTCCTGCAGAGAAAGTTCGATGCCGGGATGTCTCGAATGGAACCCCGCCAACGCGTCGAACAATTGTGGGACGGTGCATGCGGTGACCATGCCGACTCGCACCGATCCGCGCAGAAGCCCAGTGACGTCGTCGACGGATTGTCGAACCGAACCTGCTGCCGCGAGAGTCGCCCGCGCTTGGGCCAGCGCGGCCTGGCCCGCGGTGGTCAATGTTGCTGTGCCGCCGGATCTGTCGATCAGTTCGGCACCGAGTTCGCGTTCGAGGGCGCGGATCTGGGCGCTGACACCGGATTGGCTGATGTGCACTCGGGCTGCGGCACGGGTGAAGTTTGCTTCCTCCGCGACGGCGACGAAGTACTCGAGCTGTCTCAATTCCACTGCTGAACACCGATATTCGGGCCTTCGCCGGCGTCGAGTCGTGCCACGGCACGCCTCGGGGCGGTGACGCGATAGCTGCAGTCGATCAACTCTGCCGCCTCGGCCCAGACATCGTCGTCGGCATCGGAGAGATCGAAGCCCACCCAACCGGCCGGTCCGAGGTAGGCGGGGTGGAAGTAGCGGGGTTCGAGCTCGCAGGCGCGCTGCTCCTCGGCGCTCTCGCATTTGACGAGAATCGACAGGTCGTACTGCTCGCCGCCCTTGACGCCACCGCCGAAGTAGACGAACACCGAGGCCGTGCGGAAGGTCGGCCGGCCATGGGAGATCTTCTCGGAGACCTCGGGATAGGCGAACGCGAGCGCGCGGACGCGTTCGAGGCAGGGATGCTTCGAGGTGGGGTCGATGGCCACCCACACAGGGTAGCGCTACACGCTGCGACTATCAGCAAAAGTTGTAGAGCCGATCTGAACCAGCTGTTGGACTTCTGGCGACGCGGGTTCGCGACTCGATGTCATGACACAGACACCGAAAGACATTGCAGCGACCTACTTCGAGGCCTGGAAAGGCAAGGACTTCGACACATTGGCGTCGATCCTGGACGAGAACGCGACGTTTCGGGGACCACTCGGCACCGCGGCCAGCGGGGCGGAATGCGTAGCCGGGCTGAAAGGAATGTCGCAGATCATCACCGACATCGATATCGCGCACGTGTTCGTGGACGGCGAGAACGTACTGACGTGGTTCGACCTGCACACGTCGATCGCACCGCCCGCGAGCACCGCGAACTGGCAGCGAATCGAGAACGGCAAAATTGTGGAGATCAAGGTGACATTCGATCCGCGAGAGATCCTCGCGGCCGGATAAGCGAACGCCCACCGGTACTCAATGTGACATTTGGTGGCCTTTCAGGGGGTCAATGTCACATCGAGTGGACCGGCGGGCGTTGTTGCGGGCCCTGCGGGACTACGCGTCGATGATGAACGCTTCGAGCTGCTCACGAGCGACGTCGTCCGCGAGCTGCTTCGGCGGGCTCTTCATCAGGTATGCCGAGGCCGGGATGACCGGTCCACCGATGCCGCGGTCCTTGGCGATCTTGGCGGCGCGCACTGCGTCGATGATGACGCCGGCGGAGTTGGGGGAGTCCCAGACCTCGAGCTTGTATTCGAGGTTGAGGGGAACGTCACCGAAGGCGCGGCCTTCGAGGCGGACGTAGGCCCACTTGCGGTCGTCGAGCCAGCCGACGTGGTCGGACGGTCCGATGTGGACGTCCTTGGCGTTGAACTCCTTCTGGAGGTTCGACGTGACGGCCTGGGTCTTGGAGATCTTCTTGGACTCGAGGCGGGTGCGCTCGAGCATGTTGAGGAAGTCCATGTTGCCGCCGACGTTGAGCTGCATGGTGCGGTCGAGCTGCACGCCGCGGTCTTCGAAGAGCTTGGCCATGACGCGGTGGGTGATGGTGGCACCGACCTGGCTCTTGATGTCGTCGCCGACGATGGGGACGCCTGCGTCCTCGAACTTCTTGGCCCAGACGGGGTCCGATGCGATGAAGACGGGCAGGGCGTTGACGAAGGCGACGCCTGCGTCGATGGAGGCCTGTGCGTAGAACTTGTCGGCTTCTTCGGATCCGACGGGCAGGTAGGACACGAGCACGTCCACCTTGGCGTCACGCAGGGCCTGCGCTACGTCGACTGCGTCGCCGTCGGCCTCGGTGATGGTCTCGCGGTAGTACTTGCCGAGGCCGTCGAGGGTCGGGCCGCGCTGAACGGTCACGTCGGACGGGGGTACGTCGGCGATCTTGATGGTGTTGTTCTCGCTGGAGAAGATGGCCTCGGAGAGATCGAAGCCGACCTTCTTGGCGTCCACGTCGAACGCGGCGACGAACTCGACGTCGCGGACGTGGTACTGGCCGAACGTGACGTGCATGAGGCCGGGAACGTTGGCGTTCTCGTCCGCGTCCTTGTAGTACTCGACACCCTGGACCAAAGATGAGGCGCAGTTGCCCACACCCACGATGGCCACGCGGATTGCGTTGTTGTTCTCACCCATGGTCGGGTTCTCCTTCTGTCTTGACTGTCCTGTTTGGTGCTGTGTTGGACGGTGCTGGGTTGGGGTCGGCCTGCTCGGCTGCGATGACTTCGTTGAGCCACCGCACCTCGCGTTCACTCGATTCGAGACCGAGCTGGTGTAGCTGTCGGGTGTAGCGGTCGAGAGTCCCGTTCGCCTTGGCCACAGCGTCGCGGAGGCCTTCGCGGCGCTCCTCGACCTGGCGACGTCTGCCTTCGAGAATGCGAACCCGAGCTTCTGCCGGGGTACGACTGAAGAAGGCGAGATGTACGCCGAATCCGTCGTCGGTGTAGTTCTGCGGTCCGGTGTCGGCCACCAATTCGGCAAATCGTTCCCTGCCGAGTGGGGTGAGTTCGTACACCCGTTTCGCTCGTCTTTTCACGAGTAAATCGGGCCCGGCGTCCTCGGCGATGAGGCCGTCGTTCTGGAGTCGACGGAGTGCCGGGTACAGCGATCCGTACGAAAACGCTCTGAAAGCACCGAGTAGGCCGGTCAGCCTCTTGCGGAGCTCGTAGCCGTGCATGGGTGATTCGAGAAGCAAACCGAGAATTGCGAGCTCGAGCATGCAACTCCCCCTTCTCGAATCCGGATCGCATCCATGCGATGCGATTGACCACACTATCGAACAATGTATCGCGCCGATACATTGTGTGACAAACCGGTGTCTGACAGCCCACTGGGAGTCGACCGGAAGGTGGCTGTTCGGGTTCGAGGTCGTCAGTAGCGGCGATGCGCGCCAACCGAAAAGTCCGGCTCCCCCATGCGTGGCATGGGCGAGCCGGACTGATGAGCAGCGAGTGTCAGCCGCAGTAGCTCAGCGTGGGTTTCGGGAGCTACGCGTCGAGGCGCGTGGAGAGTATCTGGGCCTCGCGCACCGGACGGCGGTTGGCCTCGGAGAAGTCGGGGGCCGTGCACAGGAACAGGGTTCGACCGTCCTCTCCACCCAGCGCGCAGGCGAAAACACCTGTGGGGGTGGCGATCTCCTCGATTATCTTGCCGCCCTCGGCGACGTGCACGACCCTCGCGCCGATGGCGTCGGCGATCCACAGGGTGCCGTCGGCCTCGAGGTCGCAACCGTCGGGAGCAATCACGAGGCGCGCCATGGCCGGTTCGAGCGCGTCCGCGACCGGATCCGGGCCGAAGGTTGCCCAGTTCGTACGGTTGGAGAGCGACCCGTCCTCGGCGATGTCGAAGGAGGTCACCCGGTTACCGAAGGACTCCCCGACCAGCAGACGACCGTCGGTGGTCACGACCATGCCGTTGGGGAACCACAGGTCGTCGGCAACCTCGGTGGCGCTGCCGTCGGTGTCGACCCGCACCAGGTTGGTCGAGGTCACGGAGTCCCCGGCCATGAGGTCGAAGCCGAAGTTGCCGACGAAGGCCCGGCCACGGTCGTCGACGACCATGTCGTTGACGTGATGCGAGAACAGGTCGGAGAGATCTGCGTGGGTCGCGAGAGAGCCATCGCTTTCACGCCGTACGACGAGGCGGTCGTGCTGCGAGGCAATCAACAGGCGACCGTCGGGCAGCCATCCGAGTCCGGACGGTTGGCCCGGAACCTCGGCCTCGACCCGTAGGTCGGAGCCATCTTCGAAGACGGACATCGTTCGGTTGGTGTAGAAATCGGAGAACCACAGTCTTCCGTCTCGCCAGCGTGGCCCTTCGGTGAACGACTGGTCGGTGACGACGGTGGTGAACTCGCGTGTGGCCATGGTGATCATGCGCCTTTCGGGTTGAGGTTGTCTTGCGGAGATGTGCTGTGACCGGCGTTCAGTCGGGGGTCGGCGCGATGCGCTCTGTCGGCCGCGGATAGGCGGCGCGAGCCCAACGAGGGGGGACGAACGGAGTCCAGCCGCCCTCGGGCTGCGCCAGTCGATCGGCGACGGCATAGAGAGCCGCCGCCTGGTAACCGAGGCCGAGGTGTGCGGCGTGGACCTCGATGTTCTCCGACCGCTGGGTCACGACGTCCAGGCAGGCGTGCCAGGAGACGATGCCGTCGAGGCGGCTGTAGATCGACGTGGTCGGCATCGGGAGCGGCGGCAGCCCCTCCTCGAGCGGCATGTCGAACTGCTCGACATGGCGCTTGCCGAACATCGCGTACAGACGGCGACCGTGGCTGTGATCGTGGGTTCGGATTCGGATCGGGCTGCCCAGGGTGATCACCTGACGGACCATCTCGGGCATCTCTCGGGCAAGTCGGCGCGCGATGAGCCCGCCCAGGCTCCAGCCGATGACGGTGACCGGCCGGCCATGCTTGTCGTGAATCGCTCGCAGCTTGGTCGGGGCTCCTTGGGCGATCTTCGCGGTGGGTCCGACATTGACGCCGAGGCCCCAGCCATACGCGTCGTAGCCCAGGACGGTCAGGTAATTGCGCAGCGCCATGGTGGACACGTCGCCGGTCCCCAGGCCGGGGATGACGAGGACGGGTTGACCATCGCCGCGCGGCGCGCTCAGCAGCACTGGCCAGGTCACCGACATCGAGCCGAGATCGGCGAGGCCCCTGAGGAAGTCGGTGCCGAGCAGGAGCTTCCCGGGCGCCCTGTCGGGTGCGGTGACGGGCGAAGGATCGCGCAGAGTGGAGCTCGATGTCATGTCAACAATTCCCATCACGGTTGAAGCGCGTCGGCTATTCCGACGGCATCTATGGCGGACCAGGTGTCATGTGCGTGGTGGGCGAGCACGATGACGTCGTGAAGTCGCCCGTCGCGGTCGCGGATGTGACCTTGCAGGAGAGCCTCGCCGGTGAAACCCAGGTTCGCGAACATGCTTGCCGCGCCCTCCTGGTCGACTGCCAGCTCGATGACGACCTTGCTGATGCCGCGCGCGAGGCTGCGCGTCAGCGCATGCTGGGCGAGGGACCGTCCCAGCCCCTGGCCACGGTGGGAGGGCCCCACCACCAACCGCAGCTCACCGACGTGATCCGACCATCCGGGCAACCGAGCCACACCGACGTAGCCGGTGATGTGCGCGGACTCGTCGACCGCGACCCAGCTGGACCCACCTCGGATCAGATCCTCGACCGTTCTCGGGTCGGACAGCTCCTCGCGGATCAAGGTCAGGTCCCGCTCGGACAATGTCGCGAAGAACGCTCCCAGGTGGTCGGCGTCGGGCGGGCCGAGAGGGCGGATGCTCATGAGTGGGTCTCGCTTCGCTGTTTCAGAAAATCGACGATGGTCGGGATGGTGTTCCTCTGGGCACTCTTGCCGACGATGAGCCCCACGTGGCCGCCGTCGAGCCGCAGGAGTTCCTTCTCCTTCGAGCCCACGAGTTCCATCACGGGAGCGGTCGCGGTCTCGGGGATGATCGTGTCCCGGGTGCCGAGCACTGCGAGGAACGGCACCGTGATGTCGCGAAGGCTCACTCGGTCGCCGCCGAGTTCGATCTTGTCGTTCATGAGCCCGTTGTCGCGGACCAACATCGTGTGGGCCTGACGCATCGTGGACCCGGGGAAGGGGATGTGATCGGTCGCCCAACGAGTCATCATCTGGTGGGCCGCAACGAAGTCAGCGCACCACATTCGGTCCAGCAGGTTGACGTAGTTGGTCAGGTCACCCATTGGCGAGAGTGAGCGAAAACCCTGGCGGATGACGCTTGCGGGGACGTTCCCGTCCTCGTCGACAAGCTCGTCGACGTCGAGTTCCGTGCGGCCCATGATGTCCACCAGCGGCCCGAGTCGAGTGAAATCCACGGGGCAGGCGATGACGGAGAGGCTGCGCAGCGGGGACTCGGGATGGTGCGCTGCGTGCAGCAGCGTCAGCACCCCGCCGAAGCAGTAGCCCAGCAGGTTGACGCTCTCCGCCCGAGAGCGGCGACGGATCTGCTCCAAGGCACCCGGGATGGCGAGGTCCACGTAGTCCTCGAGGCGGTTGGCTGCGTCACGCTCGTCGGGAACGCCCCAGTCGAGCATGTAGACGTCGAGGCCGGCGTCGACCAGCGACTCGATGAAGCTGTTGCCCGGAGTGACGTCGATGAGGTAGCTCCGGCTCACCAGGCTCGGCACGATCAGGATCGGGGTGCCGTACTGCGCGTTGCCGCTGTAGTGCCACAGCTCAGCACGACCGAAGGTCCACACGGTGGTCTTCGGTGTCTGTCCGGTGGGGGTGGTCGCCGCGCCCGTCACCAAGCGGATCCCGTTGCGGGCACGCTGCCCTGTGCGCTCGATCTCACGGCGCACGCGGTCGAGGGTCGATTCCTGTTCAGACATGGAAACCGTCCTCCCGGGAAGAGAGCGCGAGGCGTAGCTTCCTGACCTCGCGGTCGAGCTCGCCGACGTGTCGGGTCAGGCGGCTGATGTCGGATCTCGCCGGCATGTTCACGGCGTGCAGGGCCCAGGTATTGGCATTGCCGACCATCCGGCCGACGGTCCTCCTGCACGTGTGGACGACGCGCAGGGCCTGCGCGAACTCGTCGGTGTCGAGGGCGTCTTGCAGACGCGGGTTCACGTGTTGCTCGATGGTCGAGTAGAGAGCAAAGGGCGACAGTCGCGGCATTGTTGCGATCTCCTCTCTGCTCAGCGCGGATCGATGGTCATCGGGCCGGCCGGAGTGGCTGACGACCATCGTCGGCGCGATGGATCAAGTTGATCCCACCGCGAGGTTCGCCGTCTCGCGCGGATGCGCACACGACTGTCGCGGACGCGCATATGTACCGAGTGCGCTCCGTCCGCCCGGTACGACGGGTGGGCTACGCAGAGTTGGAGGTGCCGGCGCGTACGTCGCGGGGGCTGACACCGAACTGGCGGCGGAAGGCAGCCGCGAAAGCGCTGGCAGAACCGAATCCGACAGAGGCACCAACGGCTGCGACGTTGTGGCCCGAGAACGAGGCGCTCGTCAACCGGATCCGGGCCAGCTCCAGGCGTTCGGTGCGGATCAGCTCGGTGGCGGTGGTGCCGTGACGGGAGAGCGCGGCCTGGATGTAGCGGCCCGACCAGTTGACGGCCGTCGCCAGTGTCGCGACGGACAGATCCGGGTCGGTGACGTTCTCGCGGATGTGGCGGCGTACGGCCTGGAAGACGGCCTCGGTGCCGGTCTCTTCAGCGATGTCGAGCTCGCCTGCCATCGCGATGCTGGCAAGGTCGACGACTTGGTCGCAGATCAAGTCGAACTGGCTGGCCGAGATCTCCTCGCGGGAGGTGTTGAGGCTGACCAGGAGGTCGCGGCACACGCGCGGCAAACCGCTGTCCCCCAGTATCCGCAGATCGGTCTGGCAGTGGGAGCGAGAGAGTCGATCGTCCAGGCGGGACGCCGGAACGATCAGGGTGAGCGCAGATGCACCCCTGCGGTGGGCGAGATGGAACGGGGAGTCGATCGGCAGCAGCGCGATGGTCCCTGGTGTCAGCTGCTGCTCGGGGCTCGCTGAGCCGACGTGCTGGTCTCCGTGCAGTGGCACCAGGAGTTCGTAGTGTCCACGCTCGTCGGTGCGGATGTGGCGACGCGAGCGAGCGACGACCTCCTCGCCGCTGCACCAGTTCACCAACTCGTAGGTGTCCGTGCGCTGCCGGGTTGTGTGCCCTTCGAAGGCCTGATCGCCGAAGGAGATCTGCAGTGCTCCGTGGATACTGGAGCACCACTCGCGCCACGCGTCTATCGACTGGGCGTCCGATGCCTGCGCCGTGAAGGTGTCGAGCTGGTACATGTGTCTCCTTGGCGGCGAAACTACCTTAGAGAGTGACGCCAGTCACCATCATCGATGAGACGGACTCCCGCGGTCAGCCTGTGCGCGTTGGCGACAGTGCAGTGCGCTCGGCAGGCAGACCGCCGTGGGTCCTCGGCCGTGAACTTGTCGTACGACTCCCGTCGACCACAGCCGAGAGGAACCGTCCATGACCGCGATCATCGAGATCCCCCGCACGCACAACCCATTCGTCCGCCGCGGCGTCAGCACCGACCAGTCGGGGCCGTATTACGACGCGCTGCCCGCCTCGCTGGTCGAGCTGCTCAGGACGCGGGCCGAGCAGACCCCCGACGTGGAGGCGGTCGCGGAGATCGGCGGCGAGCGAATGACCTACAGCCAGCTGTGGGACCGTGCGTCCCGCGTCGCCGGTGGCCTGCGCCACGCAGGGATCACGCGGGGGGACCGGGTCGGCGTCCGCTACCCCGCTGGGACCAACTGGGTGCTCGCGTTCTGGGGAACGCTGATGGCCGGCGCAATCGTCGTCGCGACCAACGTCCGCTCCTCGGAGCCGGAGACTGCCTTCATGCTCGAGGACGCCGGGGTGAAGCTCGATCTCGCGGCCGACTCGTCGCTGCCCGATGGGCCTGCCCACGTGGAAGAAAGCCTGGGGAACAACGACGTCGCGGCCTTCTTCTACACCTCGGAAACAACCGGGCACCCCAAGGCCGTGCCGACGACCCATGCGGCCTTTCTCACCAACGCCGTCAACGTCTCTCGCTGCATCGGTATCCCGGCCGACTCCGGCGCGGAGATGCGGACGCTGATCTCGGTGCCACTCTTCCACGTCACCGGGTGCAACACGCAGCTGCTCGCCGCCCTCTATGTCGGTGGCACCGCGGTGATCCTGCCGACGTTCGATCAGAGCCTGCTCCTCGACACGCTCGTCACCGAGCAGATCACCTTCATGGTGTCGGTGCCGGCGATCTACGCGCTGATCCTGCGCAACCCGAACTTTGCCGCCACCGATGTTTCCCGCGTCCGATGGGTGGGCTATGGCGGCGCTCCGGTTGCTCCGACCCTGGTCGCCCAGATCCAGCGAGGATTCCCCGATGCCAGGGTTTTCAACGGCTACGGGATGACCGAGTCGGCCTCGCTGATGACGGTCCTGCCGCACGAGGATTCGATCGAGCACGCCGACTCGATCGGCTACGCGGTGCCCTCGATCGAACTCGGCGTGATCCCGCTGAGCGACGACGATCCGATGACCGGTGAGCTGGTCGCCCGAGGTGCCAACGTGACCGCCGGCTACTGGAACCGTCCCGAGGCCAACCGCGAGACCTTTGTCGATGGCTGGCTGCATACCGGAGACGTCGTGCGGGTCGACGAGGCGGGACGCGTGCACATCATCGATCGGAACAAGGACATCATCATTCGAGGCGGCGAGAACATCTCCAGCCTCGAGGTCGAGGCCGCTTTGCTGAGCGCACCCGGGGTCGCGGACGCGGCAGCCATCGCGGTGCCCGACGAGGTCATGGGCGAGAAAGTGGGCGCAGTTCTGTATGCGGACAGTGGTCACATAGTGCTCGACGACGTGATCGCGCACTGTCGAACGGTGCTCGCCGACTACAAAGTGCCTCAGTTCGTGCGGATCCTGGCGCAGCCCCTTCCGCGTAATGCGGGTGGAAAGCTACTCAAGGCCGAACTCCGCCGTTCGGATGCCTGGAGCGAGTTGCCGCGTTGAGCCGGACTCGATTGGTTCGAAAGCCGATGCATTGCTCAGTTGTTCTCTCTCGTAGAGGGTTCGGCCGTTGGGGGCGATGATCTTCGTCGGCAGTCCGAACGCGAACGTGCTCTGTGGTCGGTTGCCTGCCGAGTAGATCGGCGGCTCGTACGGGGCCCCGAGCTGTGCGGTCATCGCTTGATCGGTCCGTGGTAGTTACCGACTACACCTTCTGCAGCCGAGCCGAGAGTGTTCGAGACCGAGCCCGCAGTGCGGCCGGCGTGCGATTTGTGTCTCTCGCCCGTGTCGAGGGGAAGACCACGTCGGCGCAGGTGAAGGTCAATTTCCCGGTGTCGAAACGGACCGTCTTCGCCCGCGAGGCGGGGGTTCGCAGAGTCCCGCCGAAAGGGGCGCACGTACTCTGGTTCTCGTGCGACTTCAGCGACAGGTGGTGGACTACGCCCTTCAGCGTCGGTCGCTGCTGGCCGAGGTCTACTCCGGTAGGACCGGTGTCGCAGCGGTCTGCGATGCAGACCCCTATCTGCTCCGCGCTGCCAAGTTCCACGGACGCGGTAGCGATCTGGTGTGCCCCATCTGTCGCAAAGAGCAGCTCACCCTGGTTTCTTGGGTTTTCGGGGAGAAGCTCGGTCCGCTGTCCGGGTCAGCGAGAACGGCCGACGAACTGGTCCGACTCGCGTCGACCCAGGAGGAGTTCTCGGTCCATGTGGTCGAGGTCTGCCGCTCGTGCAGCTGGAACCATCTCGTCCAGTCGTATGTCCTCGGGGCCGTCCCCGCACCGAAGCAACCCCGTCGTTCCCGATCGGGTTCCCGCCAACCGAACCGTCGAACCGCGAGTGAATGACACAATCGCTCTTCTGATGCCCTCGCGTGAGACGCGGCCGCCGAAATTACTGGAGATTTGTACGTGAGTTCCTACGACGACAACCCGGGTAGCAACGAACCTGGCCGTAGCGACTCCGGACGGCGTCCCGACGTACCCGAGACTCCACGTGGCAGTCGACACTCCGATCCCCCCGGGCGTCGGCCCGGCCCCCCGCCCGGTCAGCGTCCAGGGCCTCCTCCTGGTCAGCGACCGATGCCGCCGCAGGGTCGACCCACACAGGGCAGACCACCACAGGGCAGACCACCACAGGGCAGACCCCCGGTGGATCCGGCCACCGGACGTCCCGTCGCCGATCGCCCCTACGGCGAACGCCGCTACGGCGAGCCGCCGATCACGCCCGCGGCAAGGACTGCGGCCGCGTCGGGTGTCACTCGGTCCGGCTCTGTGCCACCACCGGACGAACCGAACGATCCATCAGTCAGCTACTCGGGCAGTGAACCGCCCGAGCCACCCGAGAGAGGTACCGCCGCGAATACGAAGAAGAGGTCCAAGTGGCGGGTCGTCCGACGCACGCTCTACGCGTTCATCGCCCTGGGCATGATCGTGCCGATTCTGGGATTCATGGTGGCGTACACGTTGGTGGACGTCCCGCGGCCGGGTGACCTCAGAACGAACCAGGTTGCGACGATCTTCGCGTCCGACGGTTCGACTGTGCTCGGCAAGGTCGTACCCCCCGAGGGCAACAGGACCGACGTGACGATCGACCAGATTCCTGTGCACGTGCGCGATGCGGTGCTCTCGGCCGAGGACCGTGACTTCTATTCCAATCCCGGATTCTCGGTCACCGGATTCGGCCGAGCCCTGCGCGACAACATGCTCGGACGTGACAGCGCAGGTGGCGGCTCGACCATCACCCAGCAGTACGTGAAGAACGCACTGGTCGGTACCGATCGGACCTTGACGCGAAAGATGCGCGAGCTCGTCATCTCCTCGAAGATGGCGCGGCAGTGGTCCAAGGACGACATCCTGGCGGCCTACCTCAACACCATCTACTTCGGTCGCGGTGCCTACGGCATCGCTGCCGCGTCGAAAGCGTATTTCGGAAAGTCCGTCGATCAGCTCTCGATCGAGGAGGGTGCAGTTCTCGCTGCGACCATCCAGCAGCCCTCCGGGTTGGATCCCGAGAACAACCCGACCGGTGCGCGGGCCCGGTGGGACTACGTGCTCGACGGCATGGTGTCGCAGGGCACTCTCGATCCCGCCCAGCGCGCCACGATGCAGTACCCGGCCTGGATTCCCACCTCGCAGATCGACTCGGGAGATGCCGACGATGCCGGCCCCAACGGCCTGATCAAGTCCCAGGTGCTCAAGGAGCTCTCGGCGGTCGGGGTCAGCGATCAGGACCTCAACACCGAGGGGCTGCAGATCACCACCACCATCGACCCGAAGGCTCAGGCCGCGGCCGTCGATGCCGTGAACAACAGTCTCGAAGGTGAGCCCTCGGATCTGCGGACGGCCTCGGTGTCGATCGATCCGCGTACCGGCGCGGTCCGTTCGTACTACGGCGGAGCGGACGGGCGAGGATTCGACTTCGCGCAGTCCGGCCTCCAGACCGGATCGTCGTTCAAGGTGTTCGGGCTGGCCGCTGCGCTCGATCAGGGCATTCCGCTGTCGAAGATGTACGACAGCTCCCCGCTCGACGTCAACGGCATCCAGATCAGCAACGTCGAAGGCGAGTCCTGCGGCACCTGCACCATCGCCGAGGCCCTCAAGCGCTCGCTCAACACGAGCTTCTACCGCATGATGCTCGGCATGGACGATGGTCCGCAGGCCATCGCGGACATGGCCCACAAGCTCGGTATCCCGGAGGAGATCCCGGGCGTCGGGCCCACTCTCACCGAGCCCGACAACGCCGGCCCGAACTACGGAATCGTGCTCGGCCAGTACCAGTCCCGCGTCATCGACATGGCCTCGGCCTATGCGACGCTCGCGGCGTCCGGGGTCTATCACGCACCGCACTTCGTGCAGAAAGTCGTCACCGCCGACGGCACTGTGCTGCTCGATCGAGCGCCCGATGCGGGCCAGCAGGTGGTCTCGGCCGCGGTCGCAGACAACGTGACCTCGGCGATGCGTCCGATCGCGGGATACTCCAACGGTCACAACCTCGCAGGCGGCCGCCAGTCCGCGGCCAAGACCGGTACCGCGCAGCTCGGCGATACCGGCGAGAACAAGGACGCCTGGATGGTCGGCTACACGCCGTCGCTGTCCACGGCCGTCTGGGTCGGCACCGAACAGGGCGTGGCGCTGGAGAACAGCTACGGCGGGCAGATCTACGGATCCGGCATCCCGTCGGACATCTGGAAGGCGACGATGGACGGGGCGCTGCAAGGCACCTCGAACGAGAGCTTCCCGACGCCCGAGGCCATCGCCGGTCAGGCAGGCGTGCCGCAGTACACCGCGCCCGCACCGACTGCCACGGTGGCCCCGACCACCGCTCCGCCGCCGATAACCCTGCCGATTCCGACGGAGATCTCACCGCCGGTCGTCATCACCCCGCGTCAGGTCGAGATTCTGCCCGGAGTCACCATTCCGCTTCCGGGATTGGCTCCGGCCGAGCCGGCGCCAGCTCCAGCACCGGCAGCGCCTGAACCGGCGACACCCGGCCAGTAGCGACTTCACCGGTGACGACCGAACCCGAGCGCACAGGTCGCGCGCTGGCGAGCCCTGGTCGCCTCGACACGACAGGCGCAGCGGATCGCGATGCCCCCAGCCGGACCGATCCGATGACCGGGGAACTGTCCTCGGTCATCGGTGGTCCGGTCGGACGGCACGCGTTGATCGGACGGCAGCGCTGGTTCACGGCGCTGCGAGTGATCTTGTTGCTTGCGGTGATCTTCCTGAGCTTCGGTTGGTTCGCGAAAGCCGCGTGCATTCAACAGGCACCGGTCGGGGCCAACGGTGAGCTGGGCTTGGACTGGAGCGGCAGCCGCCAGTACGTGGCGATGTGCTACTCGGACACCGTGCCGCTCTACGGTGCCGAAAGACTCGATCAAGGTGCATTCCCGTACAAGAAGTCCTGGGAAGAGACCAAGGCCGATGGGTCGAGCCAGGTTCGCTACATGGAATACCCGGTGCTCGCGGGTCTGTACCAGTACGGCTCGATGGTGGTCGGCAAGATGTGGAACTCGGTGAGTTTCCTACCGCAGGCGCTGCCCGTCGTCGTCTACTTCAATGTGGTCGCCCTTGGGTTGGCGGTGGCCTGGTTGGTCACCGTCTGGGCGACGGCGATAGCTGCCGGACGCCGAATCTGGGATGCGGCCCTGGTGGCAGCATCACCGTTGGTGATCGTGCACGGTTTCACCAATTTCGATGCCCTCGCAACAGCATTCGCGCTTACCGGACTGCTGGCGTGGGCCAAGAAACGGCCGGTGCTCGCCGGTGTGCTGATCGGCCTCGGCGGTGCCACCAAGCTCTACCCCCTGTTGTTCCTCGGACCGCTGTTGGTGCTGTGCTGGCGCACCGGCCGGATGCGGGAGTGGGGGCTCACAGGAGGTGGTGCGCTCGGAGCCTGGCTGGCGGTCAATCTTCCTCTCGCCCTGCTCTATCCGTCGGGTTGGTACGAGTTCTTCAGGCTCAACTCCGAGCGTGGTGCCGACCCGGATTCGCTGTACAACGTCGTCTCGTCGTTCACCGGTTGGTCAGGCTTCGACGGTCCGCTCTACCCCGGCGACAAGCCGTTGATCCTCAATGCCGTGACGCTGGTGCTGTTCGCCATCGTGTGTGCGGTGATCGCGTATATCGGCACGACGGCTCCGACGCGGCCACGCCTGGCGCAATTGGTGTTCCTGGTGGTGGCCGGATTCTTGCTCACCAACAAGGTGTGGAGTCCGCAGTACTCGCTGTGGTTGGTTCCGCTGGCCGTGCTTGCGCTTCCGCACCGCCGAATCCTGTTGGCGTGGATGGCAATCGACGCGCTCGTCTGGTTTCCGCGGATGTACTACTACCTGGGGGTGGAGAACAAGGGCGTGCCCGAGCAGTGGTTCACCGCGGCCGTCGTGTTGCGCGATATCGCCGTGATCGGGTTGTGCGCGTTGATTGTTCGGCAGATCTATCGCCCGTCCGAGGATCTCATTCGAAACGGCAGCGCCGTCGATCCGCTCGGTGGCGTACTCGACGGCGCTGCAGATCGGGCCCCGGCTCGAAAGGCCCCGGCCCGCAAGGTCACATATAGCGGCCGAGCTGTTTGACGGCTTCACCGGCGTGCTTGGCCTGAATGCCGTCGCCGATGGCCTGCAGCTTCCATTCACTGCCCTGGCGATACACCTTGGCCATCACCAAGCCGGTGAAGGGCATTCCGCCTTGGAGGGTGAAGCGGGCCAGTTCGGTGTTGGTGGTGTTGTCCACCAACCGGCAGAATGCGTTGTCCACCTGTTCGAACGTCTGCCCGCGGTACGAGGTGACCGTGAAGATGATGCCGGTGACGTGCTGTGGCACTCGCGTCAGGTCGACCACGATCACCTCGTCATCGCCCTCGCCCTCACCGGTGAGGTTGTCGCCCTGGTGCAGAATCGAACCGTCTTTGGCTTTGAGCTGCCCGTAGTAGACGACGTCGTTGACGCTGCGATCGGCCAGCATGATCGCCGACGCGTCCAAGTCGATGTTCGTCGCCCGGCCGCCGCCGCCGAACAGTCCACCCCTTTTCGGTGTGGTCACCGGGTCCCAGCCCAGTCCCATGCGAATGACCGTCAACGCCACGCCGCCGTCCTTGCGGAGGGTGACCTTCTGGCCCTTGGTGAGGCTGACGGGCTTGGACTTGGTGAGACTGACCTCGGGTGCCTCGGTGCGTACGGCCCCAGAACAGGCCGACACGACCCACTCCTTCAAAATCGTCGCCTACGCCCTCGGCATCCCCATCACCGGCTACTTCGCAGCCATGGGCTTCATGTCGTTCCTCGTCGACCACGGCTGGCACGCCTGACCCCCGCCCACCCTTCGCGCCACCGCCACTACCCGAGGAGCACACGATGACGACCACCCACCGGCTCGCCCGCCCGGACGAAACCACCCCCACCGTCGTGCTCAGCTACGGCCTCGGCGAAGACAGCACCGCGATCCTCCTCCGCTGGATCGAAGACCCCACCTCCCGCGACTTCGACCTCTCCGACCTCGTCGTCATCACTGCCATGACCGGGAACGAATGGGAATCCACCCGCACCGCCGTCGAAACCCACGTGCTCCCACGGCTCGCCGCCGCCGGAATCCGATACATCCAAGTCGGCCGCGCCCGCCGCCACGTCACCAAAGCCGGGGACGGAGTCGTCGTCCTCGACGACTCACGCACCCCCACCCAGCTGCACATCGACGGCGACTACACCCTCTGGGACGAGATGGTCGAATCCGGAACCATCCCCCAATCCGGCGGCGCCAGAATGTGTTCCGTACACGCCAAAGGTGATGTACTCGACCCCGTCATCGCCGCCATCACCCGCGGAGAGCCCTACCGGCACGTCATGGGCTTCGAAGCCGGGGAGCAGGCCGCGCCGTCAAAGACGCCACCTACAACACGGAACGTCGCACCGGCGACTACCCCCTCATCGACTGGGGCTGGTCCCGCGCCGACGCGATCGCCTACACCGAATCCGTCACCGGAAGCAGCGTCGGAAAATCGGCATGCTTCTACTGCCCCTTCGCATTCAACCGCGCCAACCGGCGCGAGGTCTTCGCCCGCTACGCCGCCGACCCTGCCGTCGGCGCCCGGACCCTGCTGATGGAACACCTCGCCCTCGCGCTCAACCCCGCACAAGGACTCGTTGGCGGCACCCGCCTTATCGACCTCATCCGCGCCGAAGGCATGACAGAGGTCCTCGCCGCTTTCGACGAGCTCCTCGCCGAACAGGAGTACGCCTTCTACGAAGTGCGCCGAATCCTGCGCCCCCGCATGGCCGACCCGACCAAACTCGGCAACGCCGCCCGCTCCCTACGTATTCGCACCCGCGGTCCCCGCACCCTGCTGCAGGGGACACTCGACCGCCTCGCCGCCCAGGGTGAAGAGCAACGAAAGGTCAAGAGCATCGTCGGCGAGGACAAGATCATGCGCCTCTACCAGTACCAGCGCGGTGCGACCTTCCCCACCGTCGAACGATTCTTCGTCGTGGCACCGGCCCTCGCGCTGGCGAAAGAAGCCGACAACTTCGACACCTGGTGGGCCGAGGCGCTCGCTGTCGCCGAGGGCGTCAGGGTGGGGTCCTGACCGCGCCGCGAACCTACGGGACATGCTGGTGCGCAATGCCACTCGAATCCGCCGCCAACTCCGCAGCTGAACACGGCCACAGACGAATCGATAGGATGGATACATGTCCGAGCCAGATACCGGCAGTGAGCTCACACCCCCCGCATCGCTACTCGCTGCAGCCGTCTCGACCGCCGAATGGACTGCAGCACTGGCAATCCTGCGCGACTACACCACCCTGCAAGGAACAGCAGAACTGCAACCGCACACCATCTGGAGCGGCTTCGACCTCGGGGCCTGGGGCCGACGAGTGCGAGGAGTGCGTAACAAAGGCCTCCTCTCACACGCCCAAATCGCAGAACTCGAAGCACTGCCCGGTTGGACATGGAAATACAACCTCAAGACTCTCCCCTGGGACACCGGGATCGCCGCACTACGCGACTACGCCGCGCACTACGGACTCGCTGTCGTCCCACGCAAGACGATATGGAAGGGCCTCGAGCTGGACGAGTGGGTCGCGAGGGTCCGCAAAATCTACACGCAGGGCGAGCTCGCCACCGACCGTGCCGACGAGCTCGGCTCACTTCCCGGCTGGTTGTGGTTCGCGGACGACCGAAACCTCCTCACAACAGACGCCGTCGCCGCATACATCCGGAAATCACCTGTCGCGGTCGAACAATGGCGACGAGACGGCACCGGACCGGCCCACTACACACTCGGGGACACCGCCTACTACGACAGAACCGTCGTCGACCGTTGGCGCCGCGCACACCCACACCTCTTCACCGTCCGGCACCCACCCCAGGCGATCACCGACACCGGCACGGCAACAACACGGAGAGGATAGCCAGATGGGCGACTGGATGAGCACCGCAATCTCGACCCGCAGCCGGATGCAACCGCGACACTACGAATCGGGGATCCTCGGCAACTCCGAAGTCGGACCGTACGCCACAGTCCTCCCCGGGCAGACATGACCACCGCAGAACGTTCCACCCCGCCCTCTGGCCGTGTCCGGCGCCGCAACCCGGGGTCGCCCGCGACCACCGTGAGCCGAGATGCTCCGCGTTCACGGACGGAAAGCAGTCGGGGGTTCATCGACACCAAAGGCAGGCCTGAGCTGATCGTGAATCCAGCAATCAAGCTGGGCCGCGCCTTCTTCGTCCCTGTACACCCCGCAGCCTGACGGCGCGTTCAGCGCCGGACAGTAGTTGGTCGACGAGGTTTCGGCAGCCGGGGCGGGCCCCGCCGATCGAGCAGGCAATGCGCTGGGGGAGAGAATCGCCCGAAGCCATCGCAGTTCGGCGTGCTCTAATCTCCAATCACAGCCACAAAGCATCCGGCCCCTCGGATCGGCGACGTAGGAGAGGTCCCATGGACGATCGAGTGAAGTTGGATCCCTGGTTCGTCCACGATCGGCTGATCGTCGGCCTGCTGACCGACCTCGAGAAGGCCGCCGTGGAGCACTCCCTGGGGCCAGCCAACTCGTCCCTCGCCGCCGTCTACAAATCGACGGCGCTCAGTGACGCGGTAGCGAAGTATGTGGTGACTCGCAAGGTGCCGAGCGGAGCCCGAGAATACGTCGCCGGAACGCTCCACAAGGGGCAACTCGTGTGGTTCGACCAGAAGTTCCACTTCAAAGGTGTCGCCGCAGCACACGGCAAAGGTCTTACGAGAGGAGCGTTCCTGCACACGAAGCTCGACGTCGACGAAAGCGTACGAGTGCACGGCGAGTTCAATCCGCAACGGGTGACGTCCGGTTCGAGCCTCGTCCAACTCAAAGGGCACCAGCAGCAGTTCGTGTTCGCACATGTATCGGACATCGACGAAGGCGGAATCGAGATCCGGCCAATTCTGCTCGGCCACATGATCCGGCCTGACGGAATTTTCGACGAATACGTCTGCAATCGTGTGAGCGTCCACCCCTCCCAAATCGACCAATTCAAAGATGTGAAGTTCGCCGTGCCAGGAGCTTCGCCCAAAGACCTCGAACCACTTCGGACAGTGCCTGAAGAACAGGTCAAGCGTTGGTTCGCGGAAATTCTTCACGAGCCGGTAGTCCCCAAGGACTGGGGTGGGGAACAATTCGACCTGTGGACCGACAAGATGACGATCGACGGTGAGAATCAAGTTGCCGCGATTCAATTCAAAGGACCGGCAAAATTCTCCCGGATGACGATCAAGACTCTCGGGGCGAACGGCGACCAGATCGACCGCCTCGCTCAGACTGATGCAGACTTGCTTGTCGTTCAGCACTGCCACGAGATCACCGCACCCGTTTCCAACATGCTGCGCGCTGTCGTATCGCAACCAGGCCGACAGCGCCGGTACATGATCATTGACGGCTACAAGACGCTCGCCATCCTGCGTCACTACGGGTACCTCACAAAGCGCTAACTCGACTGTCGAAGAAGCAAGGTGGTCTCGATGTGCGTTGCGCGGGTGGAGGTTCCGTGAAGATCCAGGCTATCGACCTTCGAGGTTCCCGGCGGCGAGGACTACATTGCGCTCCCGCAGTTGAATGGGCGTGCGGAGATAGTCGAGCCAAAAGTAGCGGCCGGTGTCGAGTGGATCGAACAGGGCAGGCAGAAATCGATCCTGATCCCGGCACCAGTCCAGAATGAGCGGATCGGAAACCCGGTCTACACCGGTCATCTCGGCGACCCCGGCGAGGACGGCATCCCATGCCGGGCGTCCAGTCCGTGGGGGTTCGAGATGGAAGGCGTCGATGTCATTCGGTGTGGTGAGTTCATCTGCGGCCATGCGGCATTGACGTAGGACGCGCACCATGAACGGCCAGTCGTCGTCCGCGGCGACGATCGTCGCGAACCTCGCGTACGTGGTCAGGTGGCCGGTCAGCAGCTCGGAGGTGCTGTCCAGGCGTGCGAGGACGCCCGCGCGAATTTGCTCCCGGCGAAAGTCTCGGTCCCCCAACGCGGGATGGCCGGTAATCCAGGCAATCTCTTGTGCGCTCAGGGGCATCGCCAACGCATCCCTTCTGTGATCGTGCGGGTGCTGCACTCGACACTACTGACGAGCATCGTTGTTTGCGGCGATTCTCGGTCGGCATCACGCTGCCCATCCCGGGTGTGAGAGCGGTCCGCCCATGAGATCGCCGAACACTGAATACTGAGACGCAGATCCTGCCACGCAGACCACGGCAGGGGAATGTTCAGCGATGCAGAGTGTTTCGCTGTCGAACGGAGATGAGGGCAAAGACAATGGGACTCGACGGCTTCTGGGAGAACAGCGACGCTGCACTCGACAAGTGCGCGAAGGCGAAGACCGTGACGGAAATCGTGGACGCCCTCAATGAGCACTTCGACAAGTCCGCCGGTGATGCATTCTTCGGCGGATCCGGCGGTGACCGGCAGATGCTCGAGGTGATGTACGAAGCTGCGGGATGGACGGTGTACGACGTGGAGGCGGAGTATCACTTCAAGGCGCGCGACAGTAATGGCGACTCGTTCGAGTACTGCGAGGGAGACGTCTCGCAGCTCTGAGTGACCATGCGGTTGCGCTCACGTCGCGTAACCGGCTTCGTCATGTAGCGAGAAGGGTTCGTCCGCCCCGATCCGGGTGCGGACGAACCTTTCTGCATGTTCGGCTCGTGTTCGCGTCGATTCTGGTGCGGATCAGCGGTAACGGTGGCTCGGCCCGCTCTTGCTAGCGGTGCGGGCCGTTGCCGGAGGGTGGAGTGGTCCCGTTTGGGGTGTTGGCCTCGACGGAACGAGATCCGCACGTGGGGGGTGCGCACGTGGGGGGTGCGGTGTATGGTCGTTCTCATGACACCTCCTGAACCGGACTGGGGCGCGGTCCTTTCCGGGCACAGATCCCCAAAGAAGATTCCCCAGCTTGCCGCGATCTTCGAGGCGCACGGCATCGCCCCCGATGCGGTGGCCTCCGCGCTCGCCGCCCCCGAAGCGTTTGTGGCGGCAGCGGCCAGCAGGCCGGACTGGGTCGACGCTTACGGCGGACCGGTTGCCGCCGCACTGATCGCCGCGGAAATTCTCGAACAAGCAGCGGCGCTGCAGATCACGGTCTCGAATATTCGATCGCATCTCGTCGCTCAGCTCGTCGACGAATCGTCCGTCGTCGAAACCGCCCGGCAGCTCGGGTACAGCCACCAACACACTTCCCGTCTCCGTAAGAGTGGCGCGCTCGTACCTGCCCTCACTGCCCTGGTCCGGAAAGGACTCTGATGTCTACGCACACACATGAACCCGCTATCCATCCGGTGCAGATGCCCGGAACCCCTCGCCGCCGGTACCTGCTTGGATCCGCGATCAGTATTGCCGGACTCCTCCTGCTTCCCGTGAGCGCCGGATACCTCCTCCGGATGGAGCAAGGCGTCAGCGTGCCCTTCCTCCTTCTGCTGGTCACTTGCGTGGTGGGTTCCCAGGTCGCAGCGACGCAGATTGTGGAATCCGCATACTGGCACGTTCCGACAAAAGACCTCGATCGGCTACCTCGGTGGCCCAGTGTGATCAAACGCTCGGTCGTGACCGCCCTGATCGCACTGGTCGCGGCGGTGTCCATGGCATATGGCGACGGACTGATGCATTTGACGTGGGTGCTCACAGCTGCCGGGATCTTGGGGATTGCGTGGACGTTGACGCTGGGTTCGCTGTTGGATCGATTCTTCGGTGGCCGAAAGGAATTGGAACGGCGGGACGCGACGTGGATGGTCGGGGAAATGGTCTCCGCTGCGGTCATCGCCTCGGTGGTGTGGCTGCAGTTCGATGGCGGTCTTGTCGAGAGCGCCGTGGAGGGTGGTCGTGGGAGTGAAGCCGTCGAGGTGCTCATCGGCTTCGGGTTGGCTGTCGGTATCGCAGTTGTGGGGTTCCCCCTGGTTGCGCTGCGGTGGTGGAGGATTCTGTCGGCTCGTTCGAAAGTCTGAGATCGGGTAGGCCCAAAGTTATCCACGACATAAGCGCGGGGCGCGCGAAGTATGGTGTGCGCATGCCCCATTGATCCGGCCCGACGTACAGCTTCAATACACGGCCACACCGATATCAAGGGGAACGACATGAACGACAGCACTGGCACCGAATCCGACGACCGCGAAGCGCTGTCCATCGAAGTGATCCGTGAGCGCCTCGTTCTCGCGCAGGCGATCCCGTACGAGTTGGCGACATCATCGGAATTGGACGAATCACGTCTGCGGGAACTGTCGCCGTCCACAGTGCGCCGACTCGAACGCCGGACCAAAGCCGGATTGGCGAACCCTCTGCATGGACGTGGCAACAGGCACTTCACCGGATTCCGAAAGTGGCAAGCCACCGTTGAAGAGTCGGAACGTGCGTGGAGCATCTGGGACGGCTGGGACGAGGCCAACATCGTGCAGTGGCACCACGCGCACATGGACGTGGCCCGGGCACACCTCCGCGACATGGCGTCGTCGCCGCTCAACTTGCTCACGCCGATACCGTTCGACAGTGACAATCCGCGCGAACCGGCCCCTTCCTCTGCCCGCACTTTCCTGAGCCGCTTCGATGCGCGGAATCTCGCGTACCGATCGGCGCCGTTGACCGTTGCAGCGGTCACGGTCAGTGGTTGGTTGGCGCTCTACAACTACATCGCCGGACTCGGAGTATTTCTGTGCTTCCTCGCACTCGTCGCGGCAGCCGAGGTGTCGCGTCATCGTTCACTGGAACTGACGGCCAACGACTGGTACATGCTGGAGGAGGCGAGCGTTCGAAAGTCGGGGCCGATGCCGGGAACCCGGGAGTACGGACTCGCCCACGTGGCGGTCGAACTGATCCTGTTGATCACCAAAAGCCCGGTCTGGCAATCGGAAACACTTGATGGGCAGCGGACCCAGCTGAATCCCTATGTGGAAGCTGCCCAGATCATCGAGCATGCCGCCCGGATCAGTGAACTGCGTGGCAAGGTCGGGGAGCGATCCGACGGTGACAGTGACTCCGCGATCCGCGCGCAGCAGCAATTCGACACCAACGGCCGCATTCTCGACGCGGTCGAGGAAACACTGGTGGCCCGAGTCGCCGCGCTGTACCGGTACGCGATCGAATTACGCACTCTCGACCGCGAATACGTCGTCCTGGCCGAGCTGCAGAAGAGTCTCGAGTTGGCGCCAGATCTGGAAGTGTTGGCTCGCCAGACCGGCGCCGACGTTGTCGCCGCGATGAACATCAACGCGCTGACCGGGGACATCGAAGGCGTCCAGAACACCATCGAAGCGCAGATCAGCGTCCTCAGCGGTGATCTGAATGCGTTGAAGATGTATGCCGCCAAGCCGGAGTAACCTTCTTCGAATCGAGCTGCCGAGCTTGCTGCGCTGTATGAGAACGACGCAGCTAATTCACACTCGCAAATAGTGTGTCACGCAGTCGGGACCGCGCAAGAAAAGGTAACGCTGACAATGGCATTGGACGAACTGGTCATTCGAACCGGCCGATGCCATCGCGTCGTTGCAGTCGATCGTCCACCAGCGAGATCGAGGAGCTGCGCTCGCGCCAGTGGTTCCCGCCGGAGATCCGGACGAGCTGATGCCGCACGATGCGTTCGTTCGCGATCTGCCACCCGATCACGTCATCTGGCGGATCCTGGGGAGCGCATCGGCGAGCTGCTCGAACAAGGTCGGCCACCCGCGCCGTAGCCACGTCAAGCGGCCACGATCGAGGTGGCTGCCATCGAGGATGTGCGAAACCCGGCGCTGGACTTCCGGGACGCCGAGATCGGCGAGTTTGCCGTAGAGCGGGTTGACAGGCAGATCGTGCCGACGGATGTAACTCCACACGTCGGCCGTCGACCAGTTCCAGATCGGCCCGTAGGCGACGGTCCCGTCTGCGCGTGAGATGACGCCGTCCACTGTCTGAGCTCGGGCGTACAGCACGCGCCGTCCCGCGGACTCGTCAGCTCGCACGCCCCACAGCTCACCAGGGCCGAGAAGCTGATGAGCCTTGCGGGATGGAGCGCCGATCAGCACGTCGTGCAGGTCCGGCAGCGGCCCTGCGGGGGAGTCGTGATCCCAGGAGCCACTGTCGACGAGCGCGTCGAGAAGTGGTGGATCGGCCGCGATGCGATGCAAGTCAAGGTTCCACTGCTCGGCGACGGTGCGAATGTAGTCGAGTGTTTCCGGGTACTCGAGCCCGCTGTCGAAGAACACCACGGGAATGTCGCGGTCGGCGCGCAATGCGAGGTGGAGGACGGCGAGGGAGTCCTTTCCCCCGGAAAATGCGATGTACCCGTCGTGGCGGTTGAAATGAGCGCCGATGCGGTCGACGAGGTGATCGAGGGCCGCGCGATCGGTGCGCCGAGTGCTGGGACGCAGCGCGAGTAGACGATCAACATTCAGGCCCGGATCCGGTGTGGTGGTCACCGACTCGACGATAGTGCAGACGTGACACCGGTGGTCGTTCGTTGAGTAGTATTGGCGCGGAATGCAATTCCGCGCGCAGGTGCGGAAGATGAGAAGGGGAGAAGCATGGCGGAACTCAACGAGATCTCGGTCCTCGAAATCGAAGACGGTGACCGCGTCCATGAACGTAACGCCGATTGGCCGCAGCCGTTCAGCGACGGCGACGTCTACATCTACACCGCTGAAGGTGTCGACCGGCTCAACGAGGACACCGTCCAGGTGCGGATCACCGGCGGCGACATCCCCTCGGCGATCACCTACGGCGCCACCGACACCGTCAAGATCGAACCCCGCTGACCATGGTCAGCGGCGACGTCGTCTCGAGCGCTCACCTCGCAGCGTTCGGGGCGGCGTCAGCCCCCGGCGTCACTGGAGGGCCGGGGTGCGGGCGGTGCGGCTCCGTCGGCGCCGTCATGACCCCGGTCAGACAGGTGGTCTCGAAACAGTTCACTGCCTACTCCCGTTGGCTCGACCCAGGTGCGGACACCCTCTGCGAGACATGCGTGTGGCTGTACCGGAACAGGTCCCTCCGTTCGGACATCCACCTAGTCCGGCAATCCGGGCCGACCCTGGACGTACTGACTGAACGGCAACTGGCGCAGCTACTTTCCGTACCACTGGCGCACGATACTGCGGTGATCGTTCCCTCGCGCATGGGGCGCAAGCACATCTTCGCGGACGCCCAATGGGGACACATCGCTGTCGACGACGCACAAATCCCGTGGACCGCCCGCGACGTCGGCACGCTCGCTGCAGTGATGCGACTGCGACAAGCTGGATTCAGTGAACGCCATCTCCTCGATCCGGCACCCGATTACACCGTTCTGCGGAGACTTCCGAGCACACAGTGGCAGATCGTTCTCGAGGATTGGCAGACCATCGACGGATGGCGAACGGCTCCGCCGTGGTGGACCGTCGCGTTACGCAGTGCCACCACCAGTTCGTGACTACACCTGGCGCTTAACTGCAGGTCGCCGAACAGTCGCCCGCCGCGATGCGAGGTGCACTACTGGCCGCTCAGCAGGCCGCACCCAAGCGTGCACGGACTTCGATAAAGTCGACCGAGACCGAAAAGCGTTGCAGCAGCGTGACGAAATAACCCGAAGGGCTGATCATAGAAGTGGTTGCGAAAGCAAGCGTGACTGAACAATGGTTGGCCGCAGCGCCCCACCTTCCGCCCCTGACGGATCCGGCGGCAGTGGTCGCTGAGCGGCTTCTGCTCCTGCTGCACTACGGGATGGACTGGACTGCCTCGAACTGGGTCGCCGCCCGGCGTGCAGACTATTGGGACCACCTACTGCCCGCTCACGTTCGGCTCGGAACATACAGCAGCGGAACGAACCTGCACCACTGGTGGAGCACTGTGTCCGGCAAACTCGGGTCGACACCACGAACCGACGGGGAGCGTCTCGAGGTGGCGCAGCTGCTCACCTCCGAACCCAAAGACGTCATCCAAACGCTGCGGGACCAAACGATGGCGCTGACATTGCGAACGCGGATCGTTGCGGACGCCGTCCGCACACACAAAGGAGCAGGACTGTGACCGTCTCTGTCCGATGGGATCTGGACATCACTGCCACCTCCCCGATCGCCCACCGCGGCGACATGCTCGGAACCACAGCCTTGATGCGGCGAATGAAGATCGTCCAACCCGACGGCCGCACCGAACTGGTGCCGGTGATCTCGGGTAACTCCCTACGCGGTGTGCTTCGCCGCATCGGGGAGGAAATGCTCCGCGACGTTCTCGGTTACGAGGGATTGCTGCCGTTGCCGGTGGCGCACCTGCTGCGCAACGGCGGGTCGATCGTGAAGTCGACGACAGATCCCCTGACAGGAAGGCGGCTGAACGAATTCCGCGCACTGGTACCGCAAGTGAGCGTGTTCGGTGGCGCGATCGGATCCGCCCCGATCGGGGGCTGCCTGCGAGTGGGCCACGTGATGCCGATCATCACCGAAGCGGTACCAGCGCTCCGGTACGAATACGAAGGTCCGCTCCCGAGTCGACTCGATGTCGAATCGCACGGATCGTACAGTCACACCGACGATGTCACGACCGGGCGCGATCACGGCACCGGCGACAGCAGTGGGTCCCCGCTGATGCGTTTCGACGTCGAAGCCCTCGCTCCGGGCACACGATTCGAGTCCTGGGTGCACCTCGACCGAGGAAGCGAACTCGACCACGCGTTCGCTGCCGACGTCCTCAGCGAGTTCACGCGCCGCGGCTGGCTGGGCGGGCGCACAGCATCAGGGCACGGGCAGATCCGCACCGTCGTCGACCCGGATCCAGCAGATGGCGTGGAGCTGGACTGGAAGGCCGTCGTCGCAGCCCGCCGCGACGAAGCGATCGAAGCCCTGCAATCACTGTCGCTGACACGCGCATCGACCACCGGCAGCTGAACCCGACGAGAAAGAACGAACATGGCCGCACCCATCGACACAGAATCGATCATCGGCGAACTCGAATCGGACTACCCGGGAACAAAAGTAGGGATCCGCATCGACCCGATCGGTGATCTGGTGATCGACAAGATCATCGTCCCTGCCGGTCAGCAGTCGTCAGGCACGGGTACCGCGATCATGGAAGTGCTTCTCGGCATCGCGGACGCGAACCACCTCCGGGTGACATTGACGCCGTCCGGGGACTACGGCGGATCAGTGACACGACTCCGCGCGTTCTACAAACGATTCGGGTTCGTCGAGAACTCCGGACGCAACAAGGACTTCGAGACGAAGCAGACGATGCTGCGCGACCCGATCAGCAACTGAACCAAGCCCGCTCAACCACTGACATCCAAGTGGGCGATCGCAATCCGATCCTCTTCGGCGTCGGCCAGCACCACCGTGTGATCCTCTCCGGCATGGAGAAACGGCCGCGTCGGCACTGGAAGGCTTCGGCGATCAAGGGCACGACCCAAAACGGCTGCCGCCCAACCCTCGCCGCGGCGGTCGAGCACTTCCACACAGCGGTGCAGCACTCGCGGATCCACAAAACCGCCCTGCAAGCCGCTGGCGACCTTGCCGTCGCTACGAAGCTCCACCAAACGCTGTTCCGGAATTGAAGTCGTGGCCATAGGTCCTCCTCGTGACCGCCCTCACTGTGGCGCGCAACCGAATGCGGCCGTCAGGCGAAAAACTCACGATAGCAGCGTAATTCGAGATCCGTTCAGGCTTCATGAGCCGCGACCACAACCGGTGCGCAGCGCATCGATCGCTGCAGGAGTGTTCGCCGCTCGCCCCGTCTCGGCACGGACGTCAGATGCGGTTGCACTCGAATCCGAATGTTTGTACTTTATGTATGCGGCTAGTCGCGTTGGCCGCTCCCCGTTCGAATTCGACGCCGTGCCAGCCGAATTCCATCGAGGGCAAGGGTCCAAGACTCACGCGAGACCCCCGTGTGTTCCAGCGCACCGGGTCGGCACGGGGCCAGGTGCTCGGTAACCCACGAGGAGACAACTCTCATGCGCCACAACAAAGCTGCCAAAGTCGCTGCCCGCGAACGCGCCCGTACCACCGGTAAGTACACCAGCGCTCGACGCGAAGTGGTGCAACAGCACGCGACGTTCGACGCAGATATATGCGTTCCGCATTCCGAAATTGCCGGAATCGTCACCGACTTGTCCGGCCGCAACGAAGGTGCTGATGCCATCAACATCGGACGGTACGGCGGACACGGCGTGGTGGTCTCGGCCGGTGAATCCAACGCGGGTGGCCTCAGTATCGCCCTGATGAGAACGCTCGCAGACAAATACAGCCCCCAACGGTTGAACCTGATGACGTGGGGCTTCGACGACGTCCAACTCCGAACCGCCAGACTGGGCGATCACCTTGTCAACGCCGAATCCGATTCACTCAGCTCATGGCTCGCGGCAGCACTCCTCGAGATGGACATCCGCCTAACCCGACTCGAGAGGGCGCAAGTTCCGTCCGTCACGGACTACCGCAGCGCAGTGTCGGCGAGCGAAGCTGCGAAGATCCCTGACATCGTGATCGTTGTCCGCCTCGAACTCGGCACCGGCGCAACTCCGTCCCGCGAAGAACTGCGACCACTCTCCAAGCTGCTGCATTGCGGACGCAGCCTCGGCATGTTCGTCGTGATCGACCCAGTCACGGGGGACCTCTCCGCTGACGCCACCGCCACCACTCTCGACGCACTGGACGCGGATAAGGTGCCCATGCGACACCTGTGCGGTTGGACGCTGCAGAGCCCGAACGGCCCCCGGTGACACCGGGTGAGGTGACCCGGATCATCAGTGAACGCATCGCGGCCGGGGAGTACTCGATCGGGGAGAAGCTACCGACACTCGAGGAACTGCAAGATGCGTTCTTCGCCGGGAAATCGACCGCAGTCGCCCGAGTCGCGTACACCCCACTGATCGACTGTGGCATGGTCCAGGTACGCCAAGGTCGCTACGGCGGACATTTCGTCGTCTCGACGCAGCCGATACCGAAGTCACCCAACGAATTCGCAGGGATCAGCGGACAACTTGCGCGGCTTGTCAGCGCGCTCGCCCAGGTTACCGACCGAACCTTCTACGGCGTCGAATTCCAGGACACCGTCAGCGGTGAGAGATTCGGACGGAGCTTCCACGCCACGCTCATCGGCGCATGCGAATTCTCTTCCACGATGTTGATGGCACTCGGCGAAAAACAGGGATACGCCGACAAAGCAGCGTCCGCCGCCACATTCGATCTACCCGCACCCGATGACAGCGACGGCAAGTACACCGTCCAGATCTACGAACAGCAGCTGTTCAGCGAGTGTTCCTGACCGAACGCTGACAACACCTCTGAAGAGGGGAGTGCGATCGGCGCAGGGCGAGCGGACATCGCGACGATGGGTCCACTCGCGATGTTCTGTCAGTGGCGCCCGTCCTCGAATCCGCAACCCACCCAACTGCGGTTGCGACACCACGTGAGAGTTTGTACCTTGATGGTGCGGCTGATCGCGTTAGCCGTTCCCCGTTCGAATTCGACACCGTGCCAGACGAATTCCACCGAGGGCAAGGGCCTCCGGCTCACGCGAACGCTCCACCCCCGTGTGTTCCAGCGCACCGGGTCGGCACGGGGCCAGGTGCTCGAAAACTCACGAGGAGAACTCAACATGACGCGTACGAACAATGCCGCCAAAAATGCTGCCCGCGAACACCAACGGAAGGCTGGCGGCAACTACACGACCGCGTTGCGGCACGTGAAGCGCGTGCCTGCACACGACGGAGACCGGAACCTGATGGTCCCCTTCGCTGCTGTGGACGGATGGTTCAAGCAAATCCATTCGGATATGCACCGGCAGTGCATCGCGATCGATTCCCCCGCCGGTGGTGTCGTACTCTCTGACGGCGAAGCGCGCGAAGGCGGCCTCAGTATCAGCCTGCTGGCTGCGCTCGCTGACCGCTACAGTCCGCAACGTGTGAACTTCATGACGTGGGGTTTCGATGACGAACGGCTCCGCAAGGCTGGCCTCGCCGACTACCTGGTGGATTCCTCGCACGGTTCACTCACCGAGTTTCTTGCTGCGGCTGTCGACGAAGACAGGGCCCGCAGCAACAAGTTCGATGAGTCGGGTGTGGGCACCCTTGCGGACTATCGTGAAAAGGGAGGAATTCACGGTCCGGCCATGGCGAACTTGGTCATCGTGGTGAAAGTACATCTCGATCACGAATCTCGCCCGACCGGCAATGATGGCAATGCACTGGAAAGGCTGAAGAACAGCAACTTTAGTGGGCTGACTGTGATCGTGGACCTGATCACGGATGGGAAATCGGCGAGTGGGGCACTGAGCGCAGCAAAGATCAGCCTGGGTATTGACCATTCTTACGGATGGGTTCTGCAGGCGAAACTCGATGGGGCGAAAAATCGTTGGAGCCCGCGGCCAGGCGAGGGCCGCAACCGAGATCAGTTCCTGGCGCACGCAGACAGTGAACTGAACCGCCTCATAGGTCTGGATGAACCGAAAAAGCAGGTGCAGTTGCTCCGTCAGCAAGTGCTCCTGGAGTTCGAATACCGGAAACGTGGTATGCCCCTGGCGAAGCGACCCAGACACTTGCTCTTGGAGGGTCCTGTCGGATCTGGTAAGTCAACGATGGCGAGGGTCGTTGCAGACCTGTATACCGGACTTGGGGTACTGCGAACTGGGCTGTTCGAAACGCTGTCGTGCGAGCCCTCGAAACTCGGTTTCCTTACTGATCGCCCCAGAGGGGGCGTGCAGTTCATGGACACATCCAGATGGGCTTCGAGGAGCGTGATCGACGCGATAGACGCGATCGTGTCGAGGGAAGTGGACGATGTGATGTTCATAGTGGCTGGTGATAGCGCGGTACTCGAAATGGCGATTGACGCGGTCGACGGGGCCAGTCGTGATTTCCCGACCACCATCACGTTCCAGCCGTTCCAGCCGTCGGAGATCGCGGAACTCGCCACTGAAGTGGCCGGAGAGACTGGACAGAAGCTCACGGCTGACGCTGGACGAGCTATCGAAGACCACCTCGGGATGGTTTACCGCGGGAATCCGAATCTTGCGGCGAAAGCACTCACGGGAAATGCACGGCTTGCGCGCGCGATCGTGGAAGGCGCGGAAACACACCGCGGTCTGCGGCTGCCCACAGACTTCACCGATCTCACTGACGACGAGCTGCGAACGCTCACTGAGGTAGACGTGACTCTGGCGCTGCGGAAAATCTTCCGCGATTCTCGAAACTGACCGCGCCAGGTTAGGCGGGGAGTAGTTAAGGGGGCGGGACATCTGTGGAAGATGCCCCGCCCCCTTACGGTTCGGTGGGTTGCGGGTGCTGTTCCCCGAGTTGTGATGGGCAGTCGGAGTGAGGTGACCACAGATGCCGAGATGCCTCTATGCTGCTGGTAACAAACAAAATTCGGACGGTCATGCGACGCGCGCAGGTGCGCACATCCGGCGGTCCAGGTGAGGATGTGCATCGTATGGCCATGGATCTCAGGCTCGACGGCGACACTTGGCAAGGGACGTACGCGACGGTCGTGCTTGCCGCGTGTGTAGATCTACTCGCCGACGGGGAGCCGATCCCGGGCGTGACGTTCTTCGTCGACGGGTTTCCGACCGTGGACAATGTCTCGGTCATCGCAGTACGTGATGACGTGATCGTTGCACGCACAGCGAGAGGTGACGAGGTGATCGTCAACTCCGCTGACGTCACGAGGATTCTGATTCCCTGACCGACGGCTTGCTTGGTTCCTGTGAGTGGGTGGACTGCCGGGTTGCCGGTGACAATGACGAAACACAAGGCTTGCCAACACCTTAACTGAAATGAAGAAATGAGACCGATCCGGTGATTCCCGACATTCCTTTCAATCCGTCCCATGCGACGCCAGACAGCACATCCAGCAGAGCGGACGCCTTCACCGTCCGGGATGGGGTCCAGTGGCTCGGAATCGGTTGGGACACCTACGTGGTAGCGGAGAAACTTGCCGCTGGTGTCCATGGTGGGCCGCTGAGCGCCGCCATTCTCGACGCCCGCGCAGCCCAGAGCAGCGCCACAAGCCATGCGCGTCCGGGAATCGTCCCCGGGGTAACCACCGCCGAAGATGTCTTGTCCAAGTACGGAATCGACCCGAAAGATCCTGCCGCCGCAGTGCGGGAGTTTCTCGGGGACCGCTCGAGAACGTGGTGACTGCGTGACTTCGATGTGATCGATGAGCATGCCCGCCGGTGTGCAAGCGAGGCGAACACACGGTGGCGGAAGTGTGAAATTGTCTGTGTAGGAACCAGGTAGCCGTAATGGCTGCTGTGGCCGTAACATTCGGCCACTCAACGGGGTCGGGGTCGTTCCCGCCCCCCGAACAGCACTGTCGCGTTGCGACACAACAGGAGCAGGAGATGGCCATGGCCGAACCGACTAACACCAACCGCTGGGATATCGAACTGAAGAACTCGTACGGCGAGTTCTGGAAGCTCTCGACGATTCTCGCCCCGAACGCTGAGGCAGCTCAAGCTGATGCGCTCGCCCGCTGGGGGCATCTCAACGGCGGCGGCTGGACCATCTGCTCGTGCAACGCTGCGTGAGCGAGGACTGAGGGCGGGAACAACAGCGACGTTCGCCGCATCCAACACGTCAGTGCATTGACGATCAGGGGATGAGAGATGTCCAAGGAACGCAGTGAGACCGGTATGGGGAGCGAGGGCATGTCGGACGCAAAGTTCGCCACCATGATCGAACGGGCCGTGGACCCGTCCACGCCGCCGGTGGACCCGTCCATCGTCCCCGAGTAGGCAGCGATGAGCGTGCCGTTCACCGTGCGGGCACGGCTGTCTGCTGGGTATGCACATGCGACACCGTGGGGGATCAGTTTGGACGGCCTGCTGGCGTCCGAGGTGTGGGAGTCGCGGAAAGCGACGGCCCGCGCCACGAACACCGAGTGGTCTGCATACGACGTGCGAGGCGTTCCCGAGGACATCGACTTGCCGTTGGAGCGGTGCGGCGGCGACGGAAACTGGCATTGGGCGGCGACGTTCGCGTACCCCGAAGGCGCCGTGCCAGGTCCTCACGTACAGATGTGGACCGGCCGTCCAGACCAGCAGGCATTGGCGCAGCTCACCGACAACCTTCCTGCGCACGTCGATCCACGGAAAGGCCGATTCCGGTCGTGGGTGATGCCACTGCCGATGACCGTGGCTCCTACCCTCGTGTGGCGCGGTCTCGGAGATCCAGGCGCAGTGGGGGAGATGTTGTCGTCGGTGGTCTCGATCGGAAAGAAACGTGCCTCCGGCCACGGGCTGGTGCTGGATTGGTCGATCGAGCCGGATGCGGATGCTGATCGGTGGGAGTTCGGCCACCTGCACCCGGACGGCACTCTCGGACGCACTGTCCCGGCGGCATGTCTGGGCGGTCGTGAGTCCATTGTTCACGGCGGTGTCGGGCGCATGGGAATGCGCCCGCCCTACATGCATCCGGGGATGCGGGCGGACGTTGTACTTCCCGCTATGTGAGCGGCTACGCGGAGAGGCGGAAAGGGTCGGTCAGGATGGCGCTGGCCGACCTTTCGTACTTGTCCGCTACATCGCTTGACGGTTTTTTGTCGGGCGAACTGCAGGGCTGGAAAGTGTGAAAGGCTAAGTAGCAGTCGGGATTACCACACTTTGCTGCCGACCCGAAAGAGGCTGAGAATGACAATCACCGTGACTGAATCTCACACCTTCGGGCAGCGCACGGTCCGGGTGGTCGAACTTCCTGCGCTCTCCGCCACTGCGATAGCGGACATGCTGGACGCCTCGCCGTACCGAAGCCTGTGGGAAGGCGTCGAATCGGACTCTCTGGCCACTGCGATTGCCGACGCGCTCATCCGGTGGGGGCACATCAGCACACGCTGGGGCGCATACGAAGTCGTCGACATCAACCCGTACCCGGGGAAGCTGTCCAGCATGACCGGCCAGCCGGATGACAGCGACCGCGCGCAGCTGCCGCGCCCCACCGCCGGTCGTGTCACCTTGACCGAGTCCATCCACTTCGCCGACCGTCTAGTCCGGGTCATCGAACTGCCGTCACTGACCGACGTTGCCGTCGCTGCCATGCTGTACGACTCCCCACACCGATCTATCCGCGGCAAGATCGGAACTTGCGGCCTCGTCAAACGCCTCGTCGACAACCTCGCCGATCACGGCCGCGCCGAAATGGAATGGGGCGACTACCAACTGGTCACCATCGAACCTGCACACGAACACCACCTCGGTGCTGCACGCTCCTTCGTCAACTGAAAGGCAGAACCACTGTGAAAAAGGTCTACGCACGCATCATCACCTCCGGATCCGTCGGTGGACTCAACTGGTGGCCGACCAGCGAGGACCGAACTGCGGTCGTTCCCGCCGATCCCCAGGACTGGGCAGATCTCGATGTCACCCTTCCTTCCCGATTCAACCCCATCACCGACGCAGGAGCCGTCACCGACTTCCTCGACGACGATGACCAGTTGGGGCCGATGGAAGCAGCAGCCGCCGCCGGAGACACGACGATCGACTTCGGGAATCGTTGATAACGAACAGAATCGACGCTCCCGCCGGGCGCAGTCACTGGTCGAGGATGCATTACCGTTGGACAACAACAGACAGATAGCGAGACAAACATGAGCACAGACACCACGCCCTACCCGGATCCGCGCCTGAGCGTGGCGTACACAGACATCGAAGTCGGTGATGTCATCCGCTACGAACTCAAAGACAGTCGTGGCCGCGAAGTCGACGACCAGGACTACCTCGTCACCGCCATCGACACCGAAGGCCTGAACTTCGGCGCGCGTCGGCTGCACGTCAGTGCAATCAAACGCCCCGCGGACAGCGCGAGCAGCCGCACCATCGGAGACGTCGAAGTTCGCCTCGACACCACCCGGATCGTTGACAGCACCGACACCCTGCTGCGGGCCGACAAGCGGCACGTCGGCAAGCTCGTCGCCTACATCGGGCGCGACAGCCAATGAGATGGCCCACCAGCGCGCGGCGGGCAGAGAAGATCGCCCGTCAAGCCGAGGAGTTCGCATGGGCGCGCAGCCAATGGGAAGCGGGCGGTGTTGTGCCGTACTACCTCACCAGCGCCATGGACAGGAAAGGCCTGTCCGGGCCTAGCGTCGACATTGCATGCGGCGCAGCTGAACCTGCAGTGAACGAGTGGGAAGCGGGCACGAGGTACCCGACATGGGAGCAGTTGCTCAAAGCTGCGACGCTGTGCGAAGTCTCCCCGGCTGCGCTGGTGCGACGCCCCACAGATCCGGAGATGGCAGCGCGGTTCCCCACACCGCCGACGGTCTACCTCGGCCGGTGCGCGTCGCATCAGCGTCCGTGCATCATGGAGTTCACCGAAGATGCTGTCGCGGCTGCCGTGGGCGCTGAGCGCCGATAGGCCCCGCCCTGGCAATGCAAAGCGGCGCCCGCCCATCCGTGGAGGATAGGGCGGGCGCCGCTGGTTTACTCGGGCGCAGTCAGCGCGAGTAGATCGCGGTGTACCAGCTCGTGCACTGCTCGGGGTAGATATTCGCGCGGTCGAGGCGGAGTCGCAGCTCCTCCATCAGCGCGTAGTCGCCGTAGTCAGGATTGAAAGCCGCCGCGTGATCTCCGCCGTCGTGAGTGATGATCAGCTGCGAACCGAGACCGTACTCCTCTTCACGGTCCCGCCATTGCTGCGGCGTGTAGAACTGCCCGCCGCCGCCGTGATCGGTGAGGCCCTTCTCCACGAGCAGCGCCCGAATGACCTCTGCAGCTTCCTTGCCTTCTTTGGACAGTCCTGCCGGTATCGGCCAATTGTCTGCCATCTCAATTCCTCCGTGCGAGTCGTGGTGTGTGTCGATGAGCGTAGTGCGAGAGCCGAAGCGGTTGTCGGAGTTGGTCAGTGAGGTGTGCGTCGAGAACGCGCGGGCGCCGGAACGAGCGCTGCTCCGGCGGCCCATCGTTCATTCGCTCTGCGACTCGAGTGGTCGGATTCCGGTGTACCAACTCGCGTAGTGCTCGGGCACCAAACCGATCGTGCTCAGACGGTGTCGCAGTTCGGCCATCAGCGAATGCTGTTCGTACGCTTCATTGAAGGCAGCGGAGTGCGCTCCGCCGTCGTGGGTGATGATCAACAGCGACTTGCGGCCCCAACGCTGGTTCCACTCCGCCGGTAGGTGAAATCGGTCGCTGTCCCCGTGCTCGGTGATTCCCTTGTCGACGAAGAACTGGTAGATCAGTTCCGCGGCAAGACGTCCTCGCGGATCGAGACCTTCAGGTATAGGCCAATCGTTCGCCATGTGCGCCCCTCCTGGTGTGGTCGTGTCCATGTCAGCGTATCGCGCAATCCGGACCTGTTGGCGCCCCAGCAATTCGGGTGACACGCAGTGAACCTCCCGTTCCCGTCGGGTGAACCACGGACCGCGCCGATGTGGAAGTCTATGGACGACAACACGTTGCGCGACGCAATCAACCGTGCAAGTAGGGGAGACCCGGGCTGGATCCGTCAGGCCCGCCGGTTCCCGCAGGACGGCCGACCACCCGCTGCTTGCCCGGACGTGCGCGAACCCCTTCACCTGAAAGGACATACACCGATGGAACAACCACAATCGAAAAGCCCGCTCACCCGAGCAGCGGACGGAACCTACGACCTGAGTACACCCGAACCCCGCGCGGTCGTGACAGTGAAGTTCCGGGGCAAGGTGCCCGGCGGAGGCGATTCGACCTACGAGCGCACCGAACGCCTCCGTGCAGCGAACCAACCCAGCAGCGTGCTCGTCCCGATGCTCGAAGCGATGGGCGTGCACGTCGAGGAGATCCTCGAAGTGACGTTGGTCTGCGAGGCCTGCCATTACCCGGCAGACGGACTCGTCCACACAGGCTGCTGACGATGAGCGAAACAGTGAGCGATGTTCACCCCGAAGGATTCATTCCCCGGTCGGCGGACGGCACCTACAACCTGAACACCAACTACCCGTAGGCAGAAGTGCGAGTGCGGTTCGTAGCATCGAATCCCACCCCGATCAGCAATAAGTACAGCGGAACCGAATATCTGCGCGCAGCGAACCTGTCCAGCAACACGCTGATTCCGATGCTCGAAGACCTCGGTCACTTCGCCGTCCAGATCGTCGACGTCGTCCTCGTCTGCCAGTCCTGCCAGTTCCCGATCGACGGCATGACGCACCCCGCCTGCTGAATCGAAACCGAGAAAGAAGACAGAGCCCCATGCCTGAACCATCACCTGTCCGGCGCAGTTCGGACTACACCGTCGAGGAAAAGCAAGCGCTGGTCGGCCCCGGCCTGACCGTCAACGGCCACCCAGCCGTCGTGAGCGGATACCAGCACGAATTCGCCACCGTCACCCGCAAGGACGACGGAATGTCCGCCGAATTTGCCTGGGGCACAATCGAACGAGCCCGATCCGCCGGAGCCGACCTCACCACCTGAACACGCCGGAAGCGGTACCCTCATTCGCGGCGCGGGAGGCTGCGTGCGTGGCCGAGTGAAGATTCCGGCTGATCGGTCCCGCACCCGGGTAGAGAGACGAAAGGCGCTGAACCGCAAACGGTGTCAGCGCCTTTGGTCTTCGGCTGATGGATTGTGGAAGTTCAGCGCTCGCGGATAATGGTGCGTCCCGCGAGATCGTCGATGGAAACGCGGAAATGCTGCTCGCCGTCGGGAAACTCGTCGTCGAGGTGAGCGACGGTGACCGGGACATCTACGGACAGGACGGCAGTGCCGTAGCCGTCGGCCTCACCGCCGGACTGAGCGCTCGAGAAGTACACCTCCTGGGTGTTCTCCTTGCTCACCCACGATTGTGAGGCGATGATCGCGTCGGCCGCGGACTCCGTAGTGCGGTGGAAGAGCTTCATGTGTGGTCCTTCGAGTGTGTAGACAGGCGTTGTCCATTATCGCGATGGTATGTCGCAGTCGGCGTGGTGGGACTGGGGTGCGATAGTTTTCCGGCTAGGGATCACGGGTTGATGTCGAGCGACCATTCGTCGTCCGTCCCGTTGTCGGAGTAGCGGGTCAGTGTCCCGCCCAGGATCTCTGCAGTTTCCGGGATGCCTTCGGTTCCATCGGGGTACTCCCCGAACCGTGGGTGGTCGCGTCGTAGATCGCCGAGTGTGGAACCGAATGCCGCCTGAACCGCGGCGACCAACTCTGCCTCATCCGCATAGGGGCCGATGTTTCCGACCGCTTGGCGAAACCCTTCGTGATCGATGCCGAGGTCCGCTTCGTACTTCCAATTTCCCACTATAGGAGCCCTTTCCGAGGTCACGAGACGTGTTGTTTCGACCGTAGCGGAACTCGGAGATTTCCGGTCGGGGCGAGAGCGGGGATTTTCGGGTGATCGCGTTTGGCCGGATGGTGATTTCACCAACTCTTGGGGTCGCCGCTGCGACCTCTTGGACACTAGCTGGATCTAAAGTGCCGGGCGGAGAGCGAAGCCCGACAACGAGATACACGTTGCGCGATATGATTGGCGTTCAGTCGCTTGATCTTTGACGAAACCTGGGGGCGCATAGATGAACAGCCGATGGACAACGCGCGCAGTGACCGCAGCGATCACAGTCACCCTTCTCGGGGCGACAAGCGCGTGCTCGACGCCCGGCAGCGCTGCACCCGAATCGGCGCCCGCTGCGACGCGTCCCGCGGTGCCGGGCGCACCGGCGATCACCTTGCCCTCGTTCTGGGATGGCCGGAGCGGCGGAGTATTCGAATTCTCCTCGAGCAAAACGGTGTACACCCCCGAAGCCGTCCTGACCATCGGGTCCGCGAAGACGCCGGTCCTGTGGAGTTGGGACGGACAGTCGACCGCGCTCGCACCGGCCAGCACCGGCGACAGTGCGATCGAGGACTCCTACATCTTCGACCGCGACGGACAATGGCTTCTGGCGACGCTCTGGCGCGGCACCGTACCTGCGGTCGGCGACACCCCGGCAGGTTCGAAGGTGACGCTCAACATCTCGACGTGGAACAGCAAGGGCGAGACTCTCTTCCAAGGCCCAGTGGACAAGATCGATGTCAGCCTCGATCAGAGCGCACCCTGGTCGGCCTCGGGTGGGATGCTCGTGCGCGGCGCGGGTCTCGCCGAGAAGTCGTTCGGTGATCCGCGGGACGTGCAGATCAGCCCGCTCACCGGGCAGGTCAGCCGCGGGCCGGAACGCGACCAAGGCGACAGCGATGCTCCGTTCTCCGCCGACAACGGGCGCTCAGGAACGAACCCGAACCTGATGATCGAGCACGCAGGCGCCGCAGCGCCGTGGCGGATCACGAACACCACGACCGGCGCTGTCACCGACCTCCCCACTATGGACCCCTGCGAGCCCACTTCCACTCCGACAACGCTCGTATCGTCCTTCGACGGGCGCTATCTCGCGTTCGGGCGCAACGTGATCGACAGCAAGGACGGCACTGCTGCATGCCTCGACGGCGGTGGATCCGCGAACTTGACCGCCATCACCTCCGGCGGCGTCGGGTACGGAACCGATACCCGTAACGGGAAGAATGCGACCGTCTCGTACGACTTCGCCCGCGCTGAGACGACACAGCCCAACGAGCAGGCCATCGCCCCTGTCTTCGTCGGCCCCGATGACGTCGCTGTCGTCGCCGGATCCGCGACGAACGGTGCGTTCAGTGTGTACCGGACCGCCGAGTGAGCGCGATGAGCAGCAATGTCGTTGCTTTCGCCGGGGACTGGCATCTGTCGGGGAACTGGGCCAGGCACCGTATCGCCGAGGTCGGTGCCCGCGGGGTGCGGACCCTCTTCCACGTCGGTGACTTCGAGATCAGAGCAGGCCTGCCCGGCGAACGGTTTCGTGCGGTCGTCGACGAGGCCTGCCGTGAGCACGACGTCACGATCTATGTCACGCCCGGCAACCGTGAAGACTGGCCGATGATTCTGGGTGCCTCAGTGGACGAACGCGACGACTTCGGCCCGCTGGCGTGGTTCGGTGACCGGATCGCCGTTTTGCCCCGCGGGCACCGCTTCACCCATGGTGGCCGCAGCTTCGTCTCGCTCGGAGGTGCGCCGTCGATCAACTTCGAAACGTGCGTTCGAGGTGTGGACTGGTTTCCGGAGGAAATGATTACCCGGGACGATGTCGCCGCTGTCGTTGCGGGCGGACCGGCAGAGGTGATGATCGCGCACGACGCTCCGGATGCCCCGTGGCAGACCGGGCAAGTCGAGGGGATCTGCACGCACAACCCGGGCGGGTGGTCGGCGATGGCGTTGGCGTACGCGGCGATCGGTCGGCGCCGCATCACCGAAGCATTCTTGGCTGTCGCGCCGGAACTGTTCGTCCATGGGCACTACCACGTCGACGACTCCCGGATTGTGGAGCTGCCCAGCGGCGACGAATGCCGGATGGTGTCGTTGGACTGTGACGGTACGGATGGGAGTCTGGCGTTCGTCGACCTGGACACTCTCGGACCGGCCGCAGGGTCGTAGCCCGGTCCGCTTGGTGTGAGGGGCGCGGCGTTGCGGGGTCAGTGACGCCGCAAAGTAGGGCGTGAGGGGCGTTGAGTTGCGATGCAGCTCAACGCCCCTTCGTCGTTTCTGGGGGAGTGTCGGACCGGAGGCCGTGCTCGCGGCTCTTCGCCGGTGCCGTGGGCGGGCCGATTCGGGAAGAAACAGGGGTCGATCGACCCCTACCCACCCAGGCCCCGGACCTGGATGGGTAGGTGGCTGTGGGGGCTTGACTTCCAGCCTCCCCGATGGGCCAAAACGTGCGAAAGAGATTGGAATGCAGCGCATTTCGGTACTTGTTTTGTGTCGGTGGGTGTGTCTAGAGTTCGTGGTGTCCCAGTTGATTGCGGGCACTGCCGACTGACCTCCGGCGGTCCCGCCCAGTTGTAAAGGATCTTCGCGATGTCTGTTGAAACTTTGACGTGGCTGAACACGAACACTCTGATCGGTATGACGGATGAGCGAGGCGAGTCGTGGCATTACCGAGCCGAGGAACAAGGGGAGCGTTCCAATCACTATCCGGGGGCGATTCCGGTGGGGGATGTGGCGGATCGTCTGTTCCACTGGGACGCGATCAAGATTCCGGTGTTGGCGGAATTTCCAGCTGATGTGGACACGATGACACGTCTGGACGACCTCGGCTATCCCGTTGAGGTGAAGCGCCTTCCGGCATTGGTGGCTGTGGCGCGCAGCGACAATCGGCATGTCTTCAAAGTGTTCTCCGACGGGTACGAGCCGCATCAGTATCGGGAATGGCTGTTGGGTGCGGTGTCGAACGTGCTCGGGGACACCCTGGTGGTCACGTCGGCGGGACTGCTGCGCAAGGGCGGGCAGGCCTGGGTCGAGGTGTCGGTGCCGGAGACGATGCACGATTCGCGCACGGGGTTCGCCTACCGGCCCAACGTGTTGGCGGCGACCTCGCTTGACGGCAGTCTTGCCACGACCTACGGGCGGACAGTGACGGCGACCGTGTGCGACAACACGATGTCGGCGGCGCTGGCGGAGTCGATCGACCAACGTGTGAAGTTCCGGCACAGCCGCAACTCGACCTTGCAGAGCGCAAAGGTGCGGGAAGCGTTGAATCTGCTGGAAGTGACGTCGGACGAGTTCACCGAGACGTTGCACCGACTGTCGGCGATGACGGTCACCGATCGGCAGTGGTTCGCCTTCCTCGACGCGTGGCATCCGTTGCCGGTGGAGGAAGGTCGCTCGCGTACGACGTCGATGCGCATCCGTGACGAGTTGGTCGACATGTACCGCAGCGATGTGCGCGCGAACACCTGGCGTGGAACTGGTCTGGGTGTCGTGCAGGCCGTCAACACCTGGGCGCACCACAAGCAGGCAGTCAAGGGCGCTACGCGATCCGAACGCAACCAAGAGGGCGCGATCTCAGGCCGCTTCGAGAAGTTGGATTCGTCGGTGCTGACGACCCTGAATCGGGTTCTCGCAGCGTGACGACACCTCGGGCCGGGCGGTGTGCGAGCGCGCACCGCCCGGCCCTGCTGGCGAGCTGTCAGCACCACCTCACCAGCTCCACGTACACCGACAAACGCAATTGCGAAAGGGTGCAGACGATGAGCCAGAACTTGATTATGGTGCTTCACCGCATACCGTTTCTTCCCCGCACCACCGTGGATGGGGAATGGGATCTGTGCGAGCAGTATCGGTCCGTTATCGAGCGCACCGCCGCGCGATGGATTGCCGATGCAATGGTCGCAGATCGAGACTTCGACGTCAGCGACTTCGGTATCGACGACGACGATTTCCACGATGGTGCTGCCGACGCCGTTCGGGAGCTCGAGCAGAATCCGGACGGGATCGCCGCGGCGCGGACCCGTCTGAACGAGATCGCCGAGACGTATGCGATCGGGTATTGCGGCGCACGGGCTGAGTTCGTGATCTCTGGCATGTGGGTCGCAATGTACGGCGGATTGTCCTGGGGGGATGAGCCGTTCGAGGGGTACGGCCAGGTGTGTGCGCTGGCGGCGTTGCCGGAGTTGGCTGTCGGCGCAACCAGTTACGTCCCGACGGCGTTGCAGGCGAGTGTCGTGGACAGTCTTCTCAACGACGGTTCTCGGCCCTCGGCGCAAACTCGCTGGATCGATGACAACGCGATATTGGTGTCGGGGTGGATTGCCGCTGAGGTCGATGCCCGTGAAGCGGTGATCGCCGAAACGGTGCGATCGGCAGTCGATTCCGTCGAGTTGGATGTGTTGGTTGCGGTGTCGGAGAAGGTCGCCGAACACTTCGCATAGGGCTCCGGCTGTTGCTGTGCGGCGCCATCCCGACTGTCAGGGGTGGCGCCGCTGCTCGTTCGCGGACTCTGTGCAGGGCGTCGGTGGTCGGATCACGATTCCGTCGGCATGTCCAGATCATGCGGTGACCCCTTTCCCCACGGGCCCCGGACCCGGATGGGCTGGCGGCTCGGACACTTGACAGGGGGAGTTGACTATGGTGGATGGGTGGCTTAAAGCGGTTGGTGGTCAACGGTTTCCGTGTTTGGTATCTGTCGGTGGGTGTGGCTATGGTGTGGGAGTCCCAGTTGATTTCGGGCGGTTGCCGACCACTTCCGCTCGGGTAGATCCGCGACGACAGTGCGCGGGAATGGAGAGATCCCATGACGAACTTGACTAGTAGTGCGCCGGGCGCGACGACGAATCGGTGGAAGCTCGGTTATGACCGAGAGGCTGTGAGCGCGTTGATCGCCGACGGCGAGATGGATGTGACTGCAGCGATCGTTTCGGCGAACGAGCGCACTTCTGACGGACTCGGTGTGATTCGAGAGATCGTCGAGGCGGTGAGCCGGTGCTCGGCGTGGAAGTGGGGTGACCGTGCCACTGATCCTACTGTGACAGTGTCCGCCGACTTCACCTGCGATGAAGAGGGATTCATTGTCAACGACAGCTATCTGACCCTGTCGGTTCTTCTCCCGACCGGCGTCTGTCTTGCAGACACCGGCCTTCGCCGCCTCGGGGATCTACCGTGGACCCGTTTCGACGACGCCCACGACGTGCTCGACGGAGTGACCGAACTGCTCACCGACCTGGCCGAACGCGCTATGCGGGCATTCGCCCCGGCGGCAGTGGTAGCCAGCGGCATCGAGTGCTCGTTCCACCACGGAGACGAGCGCAGTCCCCTCGCCTGCGTCTGCGCCGACGCAACGCTCTCGGCGGGAGAGTAGAGATCATGGGTTACTACGTCTCTTCACGTGGCGGCATCGACCTTCCGGAGGCAGCGCTCGACGCGGTGTGGGCTGATCTGGTTGCCGCAGCCGCGGAGAACCGGGTGGACCTCGCGGACGCTGACAATTGGAGGGCCGAGTTCGGTGTCGAGGGAATGATCGCCGTGGTCATCGCGGCTGCGATCGGCTCCGATTGCCCCCGCGAAACCTGGGAACGCGGTGGCAACGGAAGCACGGTCCATTTGGAGGTCTGGGGTGACGGCGATGTCGGCGAAGCGATGGAGGTGCTCAGCATCGTCGCCGCAGGTGGCGGCACGGGTGTCATCTATTCCGACAGCGACGGCAGCAAATGGCGCTGGCGGCTGGAAGATGGCGAGGCGCACGACGAAACAGGGCGCACGTGTTACGGCGACGAGGTGGACGCGACCGCCTGGGTTGTCCAGCTTCAACGCCCAGGACAGGGGGCTCTCGATCGTGTCGCGGTGGTGGCGTCGGAGGCCGCTGCGACGGCGCAGCTCGCTGCCTGGGTTCGCCACGACTATCCGGAGTTCAACCAAAGTGGTGAGGGCGGGGCTGATCCGATCGACTCCCAGTCCGATGCCGCGGTCCTCGAAGCTATGTCCGTCATCGGCGGCGGTATCGGCAGCCACATGATCCGCATCGGCGATATGGTCCAGAACGTCCCCGCCATCCCCAATGAAAGGCAAACACAGTGAGCAGCAACGAAACACAGAACCTCCGAGTAGTGCTGGACACCCTCGACGCATTCTTCGCCGGGGGTGCCGAGGACATCGAGTCATTGGATGGACTCCGCGACAAGGTCCGCACAAAACTGGCGTCATCCGATTAGCAAGCAGGCTCGCGCGGTCCGTTCGGCGCCGAGCGGACCACACGAGCGACTCGGCCACTATGGTCTGTGCCGAGGATACTCACGCGATCAAATGGAGGAGTAGACAATGGAATTGACGATCACAGGCGAATGGAAGCGACCACTTCCCGAGGACGTGCTGCACTTGGAAGTCGGCAATTACACGGCCATCGCCCACGACAAAGGTGACGTCATCGAGTGGTCGGCGAAGCGCGCTGGCGTCGAGTTCGCATCCGGTGTCACCGACGACATCGTGGACGCCCAGGATGCAGCCGAAACGGCGATCCGCGCGGACAATGCCTGACACTGTGATGCGGAGCTGACCGCCGCTAGGTGAACGCTGGCGAGGGCCGTACCCGGGCAGAGGAAACGTAGCTTCGGGTACGGCCCTCGTCGCTGCCACTGACGACTTTCGATGGCTGTGGCCGCGCCATGCTACTCAGAACACCCACATGCGAGGGGGTGGAGTTGCGTCGGAATCGATCAGGGCCGCGGTGTGGTGCTCGCGCGGGACAGGTTGGCGCAGCGCCTGTTTGTTTATTGCCGTCCCGCCATCAGGACGTATCCTGCGACGCATGACCCCGGTCGACGCGCTCTCCGCCGCTGCCGCCCTGCATCTGGGCTTTCAGCTGGTGGTGACCGCCGTTGTCTACCCGGCGTTGGCGGAGGTGCCGGACGACGACTGGCCGCGTGCCCACGACGCCAACTCGCGGCGGATCACCCTTGTCGTCGGACCGGTCTACGGGCTACTCGCTGCTGCGTGTCTGTGGGTGTTGGTGTCCGGTTCAACCCAACCTTTGGTCCTCATCAGCGTTGCCGGCGCGGTGATTTCCGCGCTCGCGACTGCGTTCGGGGCCGCTCCCGTTCACGGCGATCTAGGGCGGAGGGGACGCACCGGGCACTTGATGGGTCGGCTGCGATCAGCTGACCGCATACGTCTCGGTGGTGCAGTGTTGTGTGCCGTCTTCGCTCTGTTGGCGTGATCGAACTCGGGCAAACATGAGTCGGATGACTGGTTCAGCGAACCGGCGCCACCATGAGCACCGCGTCCACTCGGTACTCGCCCCACTGTTGCGCAGCCGTCCCGATTCGGTGCCAGCCTCGCCTGTCGTAGAAGCCGAGAGCGGCGCTACTCGGATCGACCAGCAATACAGGTACCCGGCCCATGTCCCGTGCCGCATTCACTGCATGAGTGAGCAACGTCGTTCCGCTGCCCGGTACGGTGCCGTCGGTTACCAAGCGTGAGACGACGGCGAGTCGATCGGCCGCGACACCCGTTGCTCGCTGCCACTGCTCGCTAGCGTCGTCCGTACCGGGATCCTGTCCGGGTGTTGCCGTCGGATGCAGCGCGACATGTCCGACGACGGCGTCGTGATACTCCGCTACCCAGGCTTCGAGTTCGTCCGGTGCGGCAAGCCAGTCTGCTCGTACCACTGCTGCGCGCACGGGATAGCGATGCGTCGAGTGCGAACGTTGCAGGATGGGGAGGAGGGCGCTCAGGTCGTCGTCCCGTCGGGGTCGCACGCGGATTCCCGATGTGGCGAACATGTGAACGAGTGTAGGGACCGGACGAACCTGTTCGCCGCCGATCGAGACCCACACGCAGCGAACGCGTTACGGCCGAAAGGGGCCCCCTTCGCCGCCGAGGCGGGGGTTCGCACGTCCCCATCTCGGAGGGCGCACGTACTCTGGTCCTCGTGCGACTTCAGCGACAGGTGGTGGACTACGCCCTTCAGCGTCGGTCGCTGCTGGCCGAGGTCTACTCCGGTAGGACGGGTGTAGCAGCGGTCTGCGATGCGGATCCGTACCTGCTCCGCGCCGCCAAGTTCCACGGACGCGGGAGCGATGTGGTGTGCCCCATCTGCCGCAAAGAGCAGCTCACCTTGGTGTCCTGGGTTTTCGGTGAGAAGCTCGGTGCGCTGTCCGGGTCGGCGCGAACGGCCGACGAACTCGTCCGGCTCGCTGCGACCCAGGAGGAATTCTCGGTCCACGTGGTCGAGGTGTGCCGTTCCTGCAGTTGGAACCACCTCGTCCAGTCCTACGTCCTCGGGGCCGTCCCCGCGCCCAAGCAACCCCGTCGTCCGCGATCGGGTTCGCGTCAACCTAACCGTCGCACCGCGAGTGAGTGACACAATCGCTCGGCTGATGCCTTTTCGCGAGAAGTCGACGCGGCCGCCGAAATTACTGGAGATTTGTACGTGAGTTCCCCCTACGACAACAACCCGGGTACCAACGAACCTGGCCGTAGCGACTCCGGACGGCGTCCCGACGTGCCAGGGCCGCCGCGCGGCAGCAGGCATTCCGATCCGCCCGGACGTCGTCCCGTGCCTCCGCCCGGGCAGCGTCCGATGTCTGCGCCCGGTCAGCGTCCGATGCCGCCGCAGGGTCGGCCTCCGATGCCGCCACCCGGTCAGCGACCCGGACCTCCTCCGGGGCAGCGTCCGATGCCACCGCAAGGTCGGCCTCCGATGCCGCCACCCGGGCAGCGACCCGGACCTCCTCCGGGGCAGCGTCCGATGCCACCCCAGGGCAGGCCACCCATGCCGCCTCCCGGGCAGCGCCCAGGGTCTGCGCCCGGTCAGCGTCCGATGCCGCCGCAGGGTCGGCCCCCCGGTGAACGCCGCTATGGGGAGCCGCCGGTCACGCCCGCTGCGCGCTCCGCGGTAGGGCCGGGAGCCGCTGCGGCCGGGATCACCCGATCGGGATCCGTCCCACCCCCGTACGAACCGAACGATCCATCAGCTAGCTCCTCGGGCAACGAGCCGCCCGAGCCGCCCGAAAGAGGTTCCGCCGCGAAAACGAAGAAGAAGTCCAAGTGGCGGGTTGTTCGGCGCACGATGTACGCGTTGATCGCCTTGGGCCTGATCGTGCCGATTCTGGCGTTCATGGTGGCGTACACGCTGGTGGACGTTCCTCGACCCGGTGACCTCAGAACCAACCAGGTCGCGACGATTTTTGCGTCCGACGGTGCGAGCGTGCTCGGCAAGGTGGTGCCCCCCGAGGGCAACCGGACCGACGTGACGATCGACCAGATCCCGGAGCACGTACGCAATGCCGTCCTTTCGGCCGAGGACCGCGACTTCTACTCCAACCCCGGATTCTCGGTCACCGGATTCGGCCGGGCTCTGCGCGACAACGTGCTCGGACGCGACAGCGCAGGTGGCGGCTCCACGATCACCCAGCAGTACGTGAAGAACGCGCTGGTCGGTAACGACCGGACGCTGACTCGCAAGATGCGTGAGCTGGTCATCTCCTCCAAGATGGCGCGGCAGTGGTCCAAGGACGACATTCTCGCGGCCTATCTGAACACCATCTACTTCGGTCGTGGCGCGTACGGCATCGCAGCCGCGTCCACGGCGTATTTCGGTAAGTCCGTCGATCAACTGTCGGTCGAGGAAGGTGCTGTGCTGGCGGCAGTCATCCAGCAGCCCTCCAACCTCGATCCCGAGGTCAACCCGACGGGAGCGCAAGCTCGGTGGGATTACGTCCTCGACGGCATGGTCTCGCAGGGCCAGCTCGACTCCACCCAGCGAGCCGCGATGATGTTCCCCGCGGTGGTTCCGACCTCCCAGGTGGACACCGGTGACGCGGACGACGCTGGTCCCAACGGCCTGATCAAGGCCCAGGTACTGCGCGAGTTGTCTGCTGCCGGAGTCAGCGAGCAGGACCTCAACACCGAAGGTCTGCAGATCACGACGACAATCGATCCGAAGGCGCAGGCTGCTGCGATCGAGGCCGTGAACAGCAACCTCGAAGGCGAGCCGTCGGAACTGCGAACGGCATCGGTATCGGTCGATCCGCGCAGTGGTGCGGTCCGGTCGTACTACGGCGGCGCGGACGGGCGCGGATTCGACTTCGCGCAGTCGGGCCTGCAGACGGGATCGTCGTTCAAGGTGTTCGGTCTGGCCGCCGCGTTGGATCAGGGCATCCCGCTCTCGAAGATGTACGACAGCTCTCCGCTGGACGTCAACGGCATCGAGATCAGCAACGTCGAGGGTGCCTCCTGCGGAACGTGCACCATCGCCGAGGCGCTGAAACGTTCACTGAACACCAGCTTCTATCGCATGATGCTCGGGATGGACAACGGCCCGCAGGCCATCGCAGACATGGCGCACAAGCTCGGCATCCCGCAGGAGATCGACGGCGTCGGCCCCACCCTGACCGAGCCCGACAACGCGGGTCCCAACTACGGAGTTGTGCTCGGCCAGTACCAGTCTCGCGTCCTCGACATGGCCTCCGCCTACGCGACATTGGCTGCGTCCGGCGTATATCACACCCCGCACTTCGTGCAGAAGGTCGTCACCGCCGACGGCACCGTGCTTCTCGACCGCGCTCCCGAAGCCGGCCAGCAGGTCGTCTCGGCCGCGGTCGCGGACAACGTGACCTCGGCGATGCGACCGATCGCCGGGTACTCGAACGGTCACAACCTCGCCGGTGGTCGTCAGTCGGCAGCGAAGACCGGTACCGCTCAGCTGGGCGACACCGGGCAGAACAAGGATGCCTGGATGGTCGGCTACACGCCATCGTTGTCGACGGCCGTGTGGGTCGGCACCGAGCAGGGTCTGCCGCTCGAGAACAGCTACGGCGGACCGATCTACGGATCGGGCATACCGTCGGACATCTGGAAAGACACGATGGACGGCACGTTGGAGGGCACCTCGAACGAGACCTTCCCGACGCCCGAAGCCATTGCCGGTCAGGCCGGAGTGCCGCAGTACTCCGCGCCCGCACCGACGGCCACGGTCGCACCGACGACTGCTCCGCCGCAGGTGACCCTGCCGATTCCGACGGAGATCTCCCCGCCCGTCGTCATCACGCCACGGCAGGTTGAAATTCTGCCCGGAGTGACGATTCCGCTTCCCGGGTTGGCACCGGCTCAGCCGGCACCGGCCGCGCCCGAACCGGCTACTCCCGGGCAGTAGCGACTCCACCGGTGACGACCGAACCCGACCGCAAGGGTCGAGCATTGGCGAGCCCCGGTCGCCTCGACGCGGCGAGCGAGAATGACCGAGATCTACCCAGTCGGACCGATCCGATGGCCGGGGAATTGTCCTCGGTCATCGGCGGTCCGGTCGGACGTCACGCGGTGATCGGACGGCAACGGTGGTTCACCGCACTGCGGGTGATCCTGCTGTTGGCGGTGATCTTCCTGTGCTTCGGTTGGTTCGCGAAGGCGGCGTGCATTCAGCAGGCTCCGGTCGGTCCCAACGGTGAACTGGGACTGGATTGGAGTGGCAGCCGGCAGTACGTGGCCATGTGCTATTCGGACACCGTGCCGCTGTACGGTGCCGAGCGACTCGACCAAGGCGCGTTCCCGTACAAGAAGTCCTGGGAAGAAACCAAGGCCGACGGCTCGACCCAGGTTCGATACATGGAGTACCCGGTGCTCGCGGGGCTGTACCAGTACGGCTCGATGGTCGTCGGGAAGATGTGGAACTCGCTGAGTTTCCTTCCCCAGGCCCTGCCCGTCGTCGTGTATTTCAACGTGGTTGCCCTGGGTCTCGCCGTCGCCTGGCTCGTCACCGTGTGGGCCACGGCAATAGCTGCGGGACGGCGGATCTGGGACGCGGCCCTGGTCGCCGCGTCGCCGCTGGTGATCGTCCACGGCTTCACCAATTTCGACGCTCTGGCCGCGGCTTTCGCGCTCACCGGTCTGTTGGCATGGGCCAAGAAGAGGCCGGTTCTCGCCGGTGTGCTGATCGGACTCGGCGGTGCCACTAAGCTCTATCCCCTGCTGTTCCTCGGTCCGCTTCTGGTGTTGTGCTGGCGGACCGGCCGGATGCGGGAGTGGGGCCTCACCGCGAGCGCTGCCATCGGAGCCTGGCTGGCCGTGAATCTTCCTCTGGCGCTGCTGTATCCGTCGGGGTGGTACGAGTTCTTCCGGCTCAACTCCGAGCGCGGAGCCGACCCCGATTCCCTGTACAACGTGGTCACCTCGTTCACCGGCTGGCCCGGTTTCGACGGTCCGCTCTATGCAGGCGCCAAGCCCCTGATCCTCAATGCCGTGACGCTGGTGTTGTTCGCCATCGTGTGTGCGGTGATCGCCTACATCGGCACGACGGCCCCCGTGCGGCCGCGGCTCGCGCAGTTGATATTCCTGGTGGTCGCCGGCTTCCTGCTCACCAACAAGGTATGGAGCCCGCAGTATTCGCTGTGGCTGGTTCCACTGGCCGTGCTTGCGTTACCGCATCGCCGAATACTGTTGGCGTGGATGACGATCGACGCGTTCGTCTGGTTCCCGCGGATGTACTACTACTTGGGCGTGGAGAACAAGGGCGTGCCCGAGCAATGGTTCACCGCAGCCGTCGTGGTGCGCGATATCGCGGTGATCGGGTTGTGCGCGTTGATCATTCGGCAGATCTACCGGCCGTCCGAAGACCTCATTCGAAACGGCAGCGCCGTCGACCCGCTCGGTGGCGTTCTCGACGGCGCTGCAGATCGGGTCAGGGCCCGCCCGGTCACATATAGCGGCCCAACTGCTTGACGGCTTCACCGGCGTGCTTGTACACTCGCGACATGGCTGTGACGACACGCGTGACCACCTCCGACGGCATCATCGAGGGAAAGCCCGTCGGTGACCTCACCACCTGGCGAGGCATTCCCTACGCCGCCCCACCCGTCGGCCCACTGCGTTTCCGGGCGCCGCAACCCACCGAACCGTGGGACGGCGTGCGCGACGCCACCGAGTGGGGCAATGCCTCCGTTCAGCACAAGCGAGGCACGATGCTCGCGATCGGCAAGTACCAGCCGTCCAGCGAGGACTGCCTGACGCTCAATGTGCTCGCCCCCAGCGCACCGAGCGCGAACCCGCGTCCGGTCATGGTGTTCATCCATGGCGGCGCGTACACCCTCGGCACGTCCGCTACTCCCCTGTACGGCGGCGGCTCCCTGGTGCGCCGCTCGCTGAAGGACGGCGACGGCATCATCTACGTCTCGGTCAACTACCGACTCGGCGCTCTCGGCTACCTCGACATGTCCCAGTTCTCCACTCCCGAGCGGCCGTTCGACTCCAACCTCGGCTTGCGAGATCAGGTAGCCGCTCTGGAATGGGTGCAACGCAACATCGCCGAGTTCGGCGGCGATCCGAGCAACGTCACCGTTTTCGGTGAGTCTGCCGGCGGCAACGCCGTCACCACCCTGATGACGGTTCCCTCGGCCAAAGGCCTTTTCGCTCAGGCCATTTCCGAGAGTTCCGCTCCCGGCATGACCGCCACCAAGGAGCGCGCCGATCAATGGGCGCGGGAATACGTCGGCTACCTCGGCGGCACCGTCGAGAACGCTGCCGAGACCCTCGAGAACGCCGAGGTACTACGGCTCGGACGCGCGGGGACCAAGCTGGATCTCACCACGTGGCACCGCACTCCGGGCCTGTTCCCGTTCGGCCCGGTGATCGACGGCGACTTCCTACCGATCAGCCCGGTCGAGGCGTATGCGAACGGAACCGCGCACCGCGTGCCGCTGATCATCGGTACCAATGCCCGTGAGGGAACGCTGTTTTCGAAGTTTCTCCACGCGGTGCCCACCAATCCAGAGCGCATCACCAAGCTGTTCTCACTCACCGATCCCGACGCCGAAGCGGTGGTCACTTCGGGCTACCGGGGCTACCCGAACGAGCGTGCCGCCATCGACTTCGGCGGCGACTTCACCTTCTGGAAGCCGTCACTGGAAGTGGCCGAGGGACATTCGCGTCACGCACCGACGTACTTCTACCGATTCGACTTCGCGCCGCGATCGATGAAGCTGCTCGGATTGGACGCCACCCACGGCTTCGAATTGTTCGCCGTGTTCGGGATCAGTGAGACCTTGTTCGGTAAGGCGCTCACCCTGGCCGGCGGACGCAAGGCGTTCTCCGAGGTCACCGATCAGGTGCAATCACAGTGGATCGCGTTCGCCACCAACGGAAAGCCGTTGGAGTCGTGGCCACGGTACGACGAAGGCGACCGCAAGACATTGATCTTCGACACCCGCACTCGGGTGCAGAAGGATCCGCGGAGCGACCGCCGCAAGGCGTGGGAAGGCTATCGGGGCTACGACAGCCAGAAGCTCGAACCCGCTACTTGAGCAGACGTGACATTCGACGGTCGGCAAGAATTTTGCCGGCCGTCTGGCAGGTGGCGCAGTACTGAAACGATCGATCGACGTACGCGACTTCGCGTACCGGGTCGCCGCACACCGGGCAGGGCAGCCCAGTTCTGGCGTGCACCCGCATGCCCGATCTCTTCTCGCCTTTCAGACGCGCCGCGTCCTGCCCGGCCGAGCGGGCCACCGCGTCGGACAGCACCGAGCGCATCGCCGCGTAGAGCGTCGCGACGGATTCGGGATCGAGCTTGCTCGACGATGCGAACGGCGAGAGCTTCGCGACGTGCAAGATCTCGTCCGAGTAGGCGTTGCCGATACCGGCCAACAGAGATTGGTCCACCAACGAGGTCTTCAGTCGCGCGGTGGTGCCGGCGAGTATTTCGGCGAACTCGAGCTCGGTGACCGTCAGCGCATCGGGTCCGAGGCGAGCGACGCTCGCCACCTGCGCAGGGTCACGGACCACCCAGACCGCCAATCGCTTCTTGGTACCGGCTTCGGTGAGGTCGATGGCGGGCGTCGCGCCTTCGGGAGTGAAGAAGTGGATCCGCAGTGCCAACGGACCTTTGCCGGGCTTGGGCGGCGCGGCGCTGGGATTGTCCACCCACCGCAGCCAACCGCCGCGCGAGAGATGCGTGATCAACCACAGGTCGCCTGCCCGAAGTGCCAGGTGTTTACCGAACCGCGCGGCATTGGTGACGTCCTTGCCCTGCAGTTCGGTGATCGGTGGATCGAATGTCTTGAGAACACTCAGTGCTGCGATGTCGATCCGGCCGATGACGGCACCGACGGCATGTTCGCGCAGGAAGCCGGCCAGGGCTTCGACCTCGGGTAATTCAGGCATGTGTCCAGTATGCAGCTACGATGGCCGTCGTGATGGTTCCGACTCCGTACGAAGATCTGCTGCGCCGCATCATCGATACCGGGACGGCGAAGTCCGACCGAACCGGGACCGGTACCACCAGCGTGTTCGGGCATCAGATGCGCTTCGATCTGGCAGCGGGCTTCCCGTTGATCACCACCAAGAAGGTCCATCTGAAGTCGATCGTGTACGAGTTGCTGTGGTTCCTGCGCGGAGAATCGAACGCCACGTGGCTGCAGGAGCACGGAGTGAGCATCTGGGACGAGTGGGCAGCTCCGGACGGCGAGCTCGGGCCCGTCTACGGGGTGCAGTGGCGTTCGTGGCCGACCCCGTCCGGCGAGCACATCGACCAGATCAGCCAGGTCATCGAGACCTTGAAGACCGATCCTGATTCTCGTCGGATGATCGTCTCGGCCTGGAATGTCGGCGAGATCCCGCGGATGGCGCTTCCGCCCTGCCATGCGTTCTTCCAGTTCTACGTGGCCGAGGGCAAGCTGTCCTGCCAGCTGTACCAGCGCAGCGCAGACATGTTCCTCGGGGTGCCGTTCAATATCGCCAGCTACGCGCTGCTCACGCACATGGTGGCGGCCCAGACGGGTCTGGAAGTGGGCGAATTCGTGTGGACCGGCGGCGACTGCCACATCTACGACAACCACCGCGAACAGGTTACCGAGCAGCTCTCCCGCGAGGCGTATCCGTACCCCACTCTGAAACTGGCACAACGAGATTCGATCTTCGACTACACCTTCGAGGACATCGAGATGGTGGACTATCAGCACCATCCGGCCATCAAGGCTCCGGTCGCAGTGTGACTGCCCCGCAATTCGTCGGTCTGATCTGGGCTCAGAGCCGGGCCGGGGTCATCGGCGACGGGGGTGGCATCCCCTGGCGCATTCCCGAGGACATGGCGCACTTCAAAGCCACGACGGCCGAGCACCCGGTGATCATGGGGCGCAGGACCTGGGATTCGTTGCCGGCGAAGTTCCGCCCGCTGCCGGGCCGTCGCAACATCGTGGTCACCCGTAACGCGTCGTGGACCGCCGACGGTGCCGAAAGCGCACCGAGTGTCGCCGACGCTGTGGCCCTGGCGAGCGGAAGCCCGGTTTGGATCATCGGTGGCGGCGAAATCTATCGCAGTGCAGTGAGTATCGCGACGCACCTCGAAGTCACCGAGGTCGATCTCGACATCTCCGGCGATACCGTCGCCCCCGAGATTCCGGACGGCTGGACCGCGAAGGCCGGCGAGTGGCAGAACAGCCGAGTGAACGACACTAGATTTCGCTACGTCGAGTACGGACAGGCTACCCAACCTTCCTGAGCGCGTTCAGGATTCCCCCGTCGCGACCGCAGACCGTGCGTCATACTGACGATCATGGACAAGAAGTCACTCACCGCACTTGCCCGCCAACAACTCAAGCTCGCCGTCGGTGCGTCGAGTGGCCGCAGTTCGCAGACGGTGTACGGCGGTCACCGACGCCACCTGAGGCAGACTGTCGTGGCGTTGGCCGCCGGTAACAAGTTGGCCGAACACGACCTGTCCGGCGAGTCGACGGTGCTGGTGCTGAGCGGAAAGCTCGAGCTGATCAGCGGCGAGCGATCCTGGAAGGGCTCGACCGGCGATCTGCTCGTCATCCCCGACGCCCGCCACAGCGTCGAGGCCCTCGAAGACGTGAGCTTTTTGCTGACCGTCGCTATGTGAGTGCTTTTCGCACTACCAACACCGGGCAGTCCGCGGTGTTGACGAGAGCGAAACTCGTGGACCCCAGCAGCATTCCACCGAATCCGCCGCGTCCCCGGTTGCCCACCACTATCAGTGCTGCGGTTTCGGACAGGCCACTGAGTACCCGTACCGGTCGGTCCTGCGCCACGATGCGCTGCACCTCGACCTCGGGGAACCGCTCCTGCCAGCCGGCGAGGCTCTCTGCCAGCAGTGCCTCTTCGCCGTCGGCAATGGCGTGCCAATCCTTGGGCGCGCGGCCGAACGATTGCGTCAGATCCACATCGGACCACACGTGTACCGCGATCAATACGGCATCGCGCGCCGACGCTTCGACGAACGCCGACTCGACGGCAGTCTGATTGACGTCCGATCCATCGATGCCGACAACGACCGGGCCCTCGGCGACCCGACGACCGTCGATGTCACGGCCCCGCACCACTGCCACCGGCGAGACGCTGTGGGCCGCCAAAGACAATGTGACAGCGCCGGTTTCACTGGCGCCGATCACCAGAATCTCGGCCTGCGCCGAGACGCCGATGAGAACGTCCATGACGCCGCCCTCGATGGCGCTCGACGTCACCTCGAACGCGGGATCGTCGACGACCAGCGCGGCCAGGGTCTCTGCCGCCACCAACCTGGACTTGGCCGTCGCAACGAATTCCGTTGCTTCTCCGGCGAATTCGCTCAGATCGACAACTCCCGGCATGTCGACGGCAGTGACGATGTGCAACCGCCGATCGCGTCGATGCGCGCACAAGGCCGCCCAGATCACTGCCTTGTCCGCCGCGGCGGATCCGTCTATACCGACGATGATCGGTCGAGAGCCTGTCACGATGGGGGCCTCCGGTCGTTGCCCCGAACACAAGGTGTGGAGCGTGAAGAAGAGTAGGAGTTCAGGTTAGTCGATCCACCCCGTCGAGGTAAGTGGTGTCAGCTGGCGCGCAATGCGTTTGCGTACTCCCGCGTTCGCACAGAGCTGCGTTCGATGGTGGCGGCCTGGGCATCGAGATGGTCCAAGTAGTCCGCCAATTGATCGCGACTACGCGCCCCGGCACCGAGATCTGTCCGCTCGAAGATGCGCCACTGGGCCAACATGGGCCGCAGTACCTCGTCGAGATGGCGCGCAAGGTCGTAGATGCCGTCGCGCGCGATGAGCATCGCACTGCGCGCGAAACCGGGGAGGTTGGTACCCGGTAGCTGGAAATTCATGACGACCTCGGTGATGGCGGTGACCGTCAGGCCGGGTGCCACGGTGAGCGCTGCCGAGACCAAGTTCGCGAAGAATCGGACGTGCAGTTCCTGATCGGCGACGATGCGTCCGAGGAGACGATCCGCCACCGGATCATGGCACTGGTCCGCGGTGTTGCGATGACTGATAGTCGAGACCGACTCGTCGAGGACCACCTGAACCAGTGACCGAAGCAGGTGTGCACCGTTCATGGGGGCGTCGAACCCCACCGTCATACATTGCGCTCGAGCTCGTCCGAGGGCGACCGGATCGACGCTGCGGGTGGCGACCAGGTAATCGGTGAGGGCCACCGAGTGCCGACGTCGTTCGCTGCTCCAGTCGGTGAGCCAGGACGGCCAGGCACCGATCTCGGTTGCCCCTGCATCTCGGCGGTAGAGCGGAATGTTCTGCTCGACCAGAAGATTGGTCACCAACGCGGCTTTGGCAGTTTCGGTCAGCGGCGAGGGACGCGATCCCCAGTACATCTCGGCACGCACGAAATCGGCCGGTACCCACTGAACCGACTCGACACGGTGACGGGCGAGATTTTCCTCGATCGTCGGGCGCAACTCCCGGAGGACAGTGAACTGACCGATATCACTGTGCATGCTCGTCCCTTCGTTGCCCACTCCCGACGGGATCAAGGTAGATGTGCGCCGCGTGCGCCGTGAACAGCTTCCCGATTGTTTAGGGCAAGTCGCAGCCGGCCACGTCGGTCGCTCGAGATAGATCACAACGAGTTTTGCCGAAACCATGGATCACACGTAGATAACAACCTATGATCGATCCTGTTAGAGGCCAGGAAACAAACTTGAAGTACGAAAACGACGCGGTTTCAGGTTCGATTGTTTACATTGAGCCATCGAAGCGCGTTGATACGCGCCAGTAAGTTTGCAGTCCGTATGACCTGAAGAACCAACACGAAGGGTTGATCTGTGACCGTTCACAACTCGACTAGCCTCGGAATCATGGTCGCGGGTCAGCCTGCGTCGGCTCCTCTTCGCGATTTCCGCGCGGTGGCGCGGCTCCTGGTAGGACACTTCGCAGCCAACACTCCCTGCGGGTCGTTGCCAGGCGAACAGCTCCACGGCGACGTCACCGAATTCACCGTCAAATGCATCAGCATCGCGGTCCAGATGCTCGACGAGCGCCGCGCCCCGGCGGAATCCGACCTGGCCGAGCTTCGCGCCAAGGCCAGCCAGTGGGCTCGCGAAGGAGTTCCGCTCGAATCGGTGCTCAGCGTCTACCACGAGGGCATCCAGATCGGCTGGAATCTCGTGTCGAAGCGAGCGGGTGAGGGCGATGCAGCGCAGCTGATCGAGGCCGCGCGCATGTTCGTGCTGCTGTCGGAGAAGGTATCCATCGCCGCCAGCAAGAGCTATGTGGAAGAACTGCAGGCCGTGGCCAGCGAACACCACACTGCAGCGCACACTCTGGTCACCTCACTTCTCAGCGGCCACAACGCGGTGTCGATGGCACGTCAGTCCGGCATCGAACTCGCCGACAGCTACCTCGTGCTCGCCATCTCGGTGCCGCCGCACCCGGACGAGAACGACCCCAACATCCAGAAGACGGTCGCCGCTCGCAGAAAGCTGCGTCGTGTCCAGGCCGAGCTGGCCACGATCTGCGGCCGCACTCCCCTGTCCTTGCTGAGCACCGAGGGTGGCACCGTCCTGATTCCCGGTGTCCACGACGACGAGTGGGTCGAGGCTCTGGTGCATCGCATCGGTACCGCCGCCGAGGTGCCCGTCACCGTCACGGCCGAGCAGGCCGCCACTGCGGACATCCCCACCGCAGCCGATCAGGTCCACGAACTGCTGTCTCTGGCCCATCAACTGCACCGCCCGTCCGGCCTGTACCGCATGGACGATCTCGTGCTGGAGTACCAGCTGACGCGTCCGGGCCCCGGCCGACGCCACCTGACTCAGATACTCGAGCCGCTCGATTCGTCACCCGAGCTGCTCGAAACCCTGGAGATCCATATCTCGCACGATCTGAACCGTCAGCGGTCTGCTCGTCAGCTCCATCTGCACACCAACACCGTCGACTACCGCCTCAAGCGGATCGCACAGCTCACGGGCTTCGACCCCACACGTCCGTCCGGAATCCGACACCTGCAGGCCGCGCTGGTGGCCCGCCGACTCGAATCCTCGCGCGGCGCAGCTTGATCTGAGAGTTCCGAACGGTTTCTCGATCCGACGGCAGGTAGCGTCGAAGATACATTCGAGAAGCAAGGGGATTCGTCCGTGGCGAAGTTGATGCTGGAGTTGTCCGGGGTGGTCAAGGAGTACCCCACCGGAGAGCAACCGGTGCGGGCGTTGGACGGCATCGATCTCACGATCGAGGGCGGCCAGTTCGTCTCCCTCGTCGCACCGTCCGGTGCCGGCAAGTCGACGCTGCTGCACATGCTGGGCGCACTCGACACACCGACGTCGGGTTCCATCAGGTTCAACGATGTCGAAGTCACCACCCTCGACGACAACGCCCAATCCGATTTCCGACGCCACCAGGTGGGCTTCGTCTTCCAGTTCTTCAATCTGTTGCCGACGATGTCGGCGTGGGAGAACGTCGCCGTCCCCAAGTTGTTGGACGGCACTCCCATCAAGAAGGCCAAGGCCGACGCGATGCGACTGCTCGAGATGGTCGGGCTCTCGCAACGCTCCGAGCACCGGCCGGCGCAGCTGTCCGGTGGTCAGATCCAACGCATTGCGATCGCCCGAGCACTGATGATGAATCCGGCACTGTTGATCGCCGACGAACCCACCGGCAATCTCGACTCGAAGACCTCCCACAACATCCTCGAAATACTGGCGGACGTGGCACACGCCAGCGAGGGGCGTCGAGCAGTGGTGATGGCGACCCATGACCTCGAGGCGGCGCGCTCCACCGACCGCATCGTCAGCATGATCGACGGTCGCGTCGAGACCGACACACCGACGGCCGGTCTCGATCGGTGATCGGTACCGCTCTCAGCAGATTTCGAGTCATCAGCCTTCGCGACCTCCGCATGCACTGGGTGCGTTCGCTCGTGTCCGCGGGTGTCGTGGCCGTCGCCGCCGGGCTGCTCATCGCCGTCCTCGGCACCTACGGGTCGTTGACCGGATCCGTCGAACGTCTCGCGGTGACGATCGCAGGAAACGCGAGTTACGAAGTCGTCGGTGTCACCGACTCCGGCTTCGACCAGAGCGAACTCGACGTGGTGCGCTCCGTTCCCGGTGTCGACACGGCGGTTCCCCTGCTGCGCAGCACCGTTCGATCCGACGTCGGAGATCTGACGGTCCTCGGTGTCGACTCGTCCATCACGGCACTGCAGTCGGATCTGCAGGGCGCGGTCGGCAACGCGGCGGGACTGTTGTCCGATCCTTCCGGTGTATTGGTCGGAGCCGCAACGGGTCTGAATCAGGGAGACACCGTCACGATCGACGACGTTCCGACGGCGGTGGTCGGCGTGATCGACGGCCCCGGCACGCAACGCATCGGTGGGGGCATGTTCGCGGTTGCGCTCCTTCCCGCTGCGCAGGCACTCACCGATCGCCCCGATCAGCTCGATTCGATCTTCGTCCTGGGCAACGGCGACACACTGCGGTCCGACCTCGACGCCGCACTCGCCGGCCGAGTGTCGGTGATGAGCCCCGACTACCGGGCCGACCGCGCGAACCAGGCGATGAGTCTGACGCGCAATGCCACGCTGATGGTCTCGCTCATCGCATTCGTCGTCGCGGCCTTCCTCGTCTTCAACGTCATGAACATGGCCATCGCGAAGCGTCGACCCACCATTTCTCTCCTTCGCGCCGTCGGTGGACGCCGCGCGGATATCGTCCGCGACCTGCTGTTCGAGTCCGTCCTGGTCGGACTGGTCGGCGGTGCCGTCGGTGTTCCACTCGGAATCGCGATGGGCCGCATCGCCATCGAGAGCCTTCCGCCGTTCCTGTCGCAGGCATTCGACGCTCGAATCGAGTACGTGTTGCCAGGTTTTGCCATTCCCGTGGCGATCGCAGCGTGTGTACTGGCCTGCGTCGGAGCCTCGGCCGTCGCTGCGGTACAGGTGTATCGCATCTCGCCGATCGAGGCACTCGCCGTCGGCGGCGGAGAAACGGCAGGTGGACCACGTCGTCGATTCGTCGCTGCAGCCACCGCGTTCGGCCTCGTCGCCATTGCCGGATCGTTCGTGTTCGCCGTCAACGTCGACGGCCAACTGACCCTCGGTGCCGGAGCGCTGTTCATGTTCGGCGTCGTTGCGCTGTGCGTCGGGGGGACGGGACCGATCGTGTCGGCCACGGCGGCCGTCCCTCGCCGCTGGGGTGGTGCCGGCCGGCTGGCCACCGCCACCATCGAACGTGCCCCGCGACGGATCTGGGCAACGGTCATGACGATCGTGATTGCGGTGGGAGTCAGTGTCGGAGTGTCGGGTTCGTTGGCCAACATGACCGACTCGGCGGCCGAATCGCTGTCGTCGTTGGCGAACACCGACCTGTACGTGTCGATGTCCTCGCCCGACGCCATACCGTCGGGCCCCATCGTTCCTACGGAGGTGGCAGACGCCGTCCGTTCGACGCCCGGTGTCGCTCGCGTCGTCGAGGGGCAGTGGGCATACGCAACGATCGACGGCGAGACGGTATCCATCCAGGGCGTCGCCGACGGCAGCAATGCGGTGACGCTCGCATCGCTCACCGACACCGTGCGGTCCCAGGTGCTCGCAGGTGACGGTGTGGTGCTGTCCCAGGGGTTCGGCAGGACGTTGGGTGTATCGGTGGGCGACTACATCGATCTGCCGACGCCGACGGGCGTGAAGAACGTGCGAGTGCTGGATCTGGTCCAGTACATCAATGCCGCGGGCGGCACGATGGCAATCTCGCTGGACTCGATGCAGCGTTGGTACGACCGACCCGGCGCGACCTACCTGGAGATCGGCGTCGACGGAGACGTTGCGGCCGTTGAGGATTCGTTGCGTTCGACACTGCCGCCCGAGGTCTTCGTGTACACCGGCGCTGCCGCACTCGAGGGCACCAGCGCTGCCATCAGACAGTCCGGCGCACTGGCCATCGCGTTGCAGTGGATCGTCGCGCTCGTCGCCGCGGTCGCGTTGCTCAACACGTTGACGCTGTCGGTCCTGGAGCGTCGACGCGAACTCGGCGTACTGCGAGCCATGGGCGGTGGACGGGGAACCCTGGCACGAATGGTGTTGGCGGAGGCACTGTCGGTCGGCATCGTGGGCGGCGTGCTCGGCCTGATCATCGGCGCGGGTCTGCAGTATCTGAGCACCTTGATCCTCGGCGCCAGCATCGGAATCCCGGTTGCCTACACCGCCGGTTGGTCGGTGCTGCTGTACGGCCTCGTCGCCCTGGGCCTGTCGCTGCTGGGCTCGGCTCCACCCGCCGTGCACGCCTCGCGACTGAACATCGTGGAGGCCATTGCGGCGGACTAGGTTGTGGGCGGGGCCTCTGGATTCGGCGGGTCGGCAGGATTCGCGGGGCCTCTGGATTTCGCAAACGCGCGCGCGTTTGCCAGGTGCGAGCGGAATGGTCAGCGGACGTATAGCAGGACTGCGCGCGCCTAGCGAATGCGCGCGCGTTTGCGGGAGGGAAGGGTTGTCGGATGGCCACATTCAGCGTCGCAGCAGAGGACTACGACGCCGACGCTCTGCTCGACTGCTCGGGCGGCCCGGAGTGGGAGTTGGTTCCTCAGCGAGCCGCCCTCCTGGTCCACGACATGCAGCCGTACTACCTCAACGTGCTCGACGACTCTGTCCGCTCGAAAGTGTTTGCGGCGGCATCGGAGGTGGTCGCGTGGGCGCGGTCGAGTGGGGTACCCATTCTGGCCAGTGCTCCACGAGCGGCGAGTGACGTCGCCCAGCGGGGACTGCTGGGACCGATGTGGGGGTTGGGCCCAAACGCCGAGGAGGTAGCGATCACCGAGCCGGACTTCGCTCCGATCGCAAAGCGAAGTTACAGCGCCTTCTACGCCACCGATCTGGAGGTCGAATTGCGCCGACGCGGCCGTGACCAGCTCATCATCGTGGGCGTGTTCGCGTCGGCGGGAATTTTGGCGACGACGTTCGACGCTTCCGCCCGCGATATTGAGTGCTTCGTCGGCGTCGAAGCGATTGCCGATTACACCGCTCACCAGCACCGCACCGCATTGAAGCTGATTGCGTCACTGACCGGTCGAGTGGCGTCGATCCAGAACCTGCTTCCCGATCCGCGGGGTGGGCCGCTAGACTAGCGAGCGCGATGTGGGTCGGCTGTGCACTCTGGCAGCAAACCTATCCGCAACCGATTGTTCCGAAAATCGAAAAATGTTGCGCTGCAGCAGTTTACGATCAACGGACAGTTACCAGCCTTCGTAGCTCAGGGGATAGAGCAACCCTCTCCTAAAGGGTAGGTCGCAGGTTCGAATCCTGCCGAGGGCACCACAGAGCGCTGCAAGACTGCCATGATGCCCGGGTGCGGCACTTGCGGAGGCGAGCGTATGGCGAAATAGTGCAGGTGTGGACCACTCCCCTGACGAGCATGCGCCACTCGTCCACCTGAACCACAAGAGTTTCCCGCAATTCACCGGCTCGCCACTGCCTACACCCACCGTGGGCGACGTCGCGTTGGCCTTCGTCAGCGGGTTCGGGGGAACGACGATCGGCGGACTGATCGGGGCCGTGGCGGGGTTCATGATCGGCGGGGTCGCCGAGGCAGCTTTGCTCGCCATGGTTCTGGCCGGCATCATCGGATGCGCCGGCCTCTATTTCGCGTTGATCCGTCGACGTCGATGGTCGCTGTCGGACTTGGGTTTTCGATCCCCCGCGCACAGCCTCCTCCATCTCCTGTGGCAGGTTCCGCTCCTGATGCTCCTCGCCGTGCTGGCCACGGCCGGAATTGGCGCACTCCTCGACGTCGCACCGGACGGCAATCAGAACGCGATAGTGAAGGACGCCGTAGAAATCGGACCGGCCTCGATCGCCGCGATACTCGTGCTGATCGCGGGCGTTGTTCCCTTGATAGAGGAAATAGTGTTTCGCAGGATCCTGCTCGATTGGCTCAGGTCCAAGATGCCGACAGCGGTCAGTGCTGCGCTTGTCACCATCGTCTTCGCACTGTGCCACATTGCACCGCCGGCGATGCTGTACATCCTCTTCCTGGGCACCGGCCTTGTTGCACTCCGTCTCTGGTATCGATCGCTCTGGGCTCCGCTGATTTTGCACGCATTCAACAACGCCGTTGTCAGCTCCATCGCCATCGCAGTAGTGCTCACCTGACGTCCGAAGCAGGTCTTGCGTACCATCGAATTCACCCGTACTATCGAACATGCATTCGAGTACTGGGGAGGAACTCGTGGTCACAGCTTTGAAAAATTTGCCGCTGACACCTGATGAGGTGTTGCGTTTCGTCGCACGTCTTCAGGCGTCCGATGTCGTTGTCGACGCAGCAGCAGGCATCGATTTGATCTCCGCTCTCGAGACGGTCAAGTGCGTCAGCGTGGCAACGCAAGCCGTGGTGACCGATGCCGTCGCAACAGCCATCAGCAACGAACGCAAAGAGCTCGGCAAACCGAAAGCTCAGTGGCGCAGCGGGATTGCGTCACAGATCGGCTTGGCCCGACGCGAATCGCCGAACCGTGGCGGCACTCACCTCGGACTCGCACGCGCGCTGGTGCACGAAATGCCGCACACTCTCGCGCGCCTGAAAGCCGGCGAACTCAACGAGTGGCGGGTCATGATTCTTGCTCGCGAGACGGCGTGCCTCACCGTCGACGATCGCCGCACCATCGACGAACGATTGTGCGCAGACCCCGCGACATTGGCCGGTGCCGGCGACCGCACCATCGAGGGTCGCGCTCGCGCACTTGCCAACGAACTCGACGCCGCCTCCCAGGTGAAGCGGCGTGCGAAGGCATACGCAGCTCGGCGCACCAGCACCCGCCCCGCACCCGAATCCATGGGTTTCTTCACCGTCCTCACATCGATGGAGAAGTCCGTCTGCATGTGGGCCACGCTGCGACGAGATGCCGACACCATCATCAACTCGGGCGGCGACACACGCACGCGCGACCAGATCATGGCCGACCTCGTGTTCGAGCGGGTCACCGGCGCGTCAGCAGCCCAAGGCCCGCCAGTGACCGTCGACATCGTCATCTCCGATTCGACGCTGCTCGCCGGCGGTGACACGTCCGCATATCTGCACGGCTACGGCGAAATCCCGTCCGATGTCGCACGGCAACTGATTCGAGACGCGCTCGACGACGCACAAGGCAATGAGACGCACGTCGCATTACGTCGCCTCTATGCCCATCCGAAATCCGGAGCGCTGACGGCAGTGGAGTCCACGTCGCGAGGTTTTCCCACCGCGTTGGGACGCCTCATCGACCTCCGAGATCGCACCTGCCGCACCCCGTGGTGCGACGCGCCGATCCGACACCACGATCACATCCGGCCACACTCCGCGGGTGGTAAAACCAGCGCCGAAAACGGCGCAGGCCTTTGTGCCGCATGCAATTACGCGAAAGAAGGGGAAGGCTGGACGGCCGAAGCGCGGCGAGACAAACGCAACGCGCGACATCGGTACAGGCTCATCTCACCCACCGGCCACACCTATGACTCGAGTGCCCCGCCCATGCCGGTGGTCGAGCTCTACAACTCGCGAATCGAGAACGTGATGATCACGGGTCTCTTCGACGACGGCGCCGCGTGACGAACATGCACGGGAAGAGACCGAGCCACAACTCGGTTACACTCGGTGACGACGCGCGTAGCTGCACGTCAGACGTCGTGGAATGCTCCCGAATCACCATGTGCACCCCGCACAGGCTTCTCTTACGGCGATCGAAACTGCCCACCGGCAGTCTCGCCACCTTGCATCTCGGCCCAAGGCCCGCAGGTGCAACACCCTGCCCGAAAGGCACTTTTCATCACTATGACGACCCCACAAACATTTGCTGCACTCGGTGTACCCCAGGCCATCGCGGATGTACTCGCGAGCCAGGGCAAGACCGAAGCCTTCCCCATCCAGGCCGATACGCTCCCCGACACACTGCAGGGACGCGACGTGCTCGGACGCGGAAAGACCGGCAGCGGAAAGACACTCGCCTTCGCGATCCCGATGGTCGCTCGGCTCGCAGGCCAGCTTCCCGGCAATCGCAAGCCCGGCCGCCCGCGTGGCCTGATTCTCGCTCCGACGCGTGAGCTCGCCACCCAGATCGCCGTCGCAATCGAGCCCCTCGCCGCCGCGTACTCGCTGAAGGTCACCACGATCTTCGGTGGTGTGTCGCAGGTTCGCCAGGTCTCCGCGCTCAAGGGTGGAGTCGACATCGTCGTCGCCTGCCCCGGTCGCCTCGAAGACCTGATGAAGCAGCGCCACCTCACGCTCGACGGCGTTCAGATCACCGTCCTCGACGAGGCCGATCACATGGCCGATCTGGGCTTCCTGCCTGTCGTCACCCGCATCCTCGCCGCCACCCCGGACAAGGGTCAGCGCATGCTGTTCTCGGCGACACTGGACAACGGCGTCGACAAGCTGGTCAAGCGCTTCCTACACAACCAGATCACGCACTCCGTCGACGAGGCCACCTCCCACGTCGAGGCCATGACGCACAGCGTCTTCGAGGTCGACGGCGTCGAAGCCAAGAAGAAGCTAGTCCATCAGCTCGCCTCGGGCACCGGACGACGCATCCTGTTCATGCGCACCAAGCACCAGGCCCGCAAGCTGGCCAAGCAGCTCACCGACGCCGGAATCCCGTCCGTCGACCTGCACGGCAACCTCTCGCAGGCCGCACGTGACCGCAACCTCGCAGCCTTCTCCTCCGGCCAGGCTCGCGTTCTCGTCGCCACCGACGTCGCGGCCCGCGGCGTCCACGTCGACGACGTTCAGCTCGTCGTCCACGTCGATCCCCCGGCCGAGCACAAGGCGTACTTGCACCGCTCCGGCCGCACGGCGCGCGCCGGCAGCGCTGGCGACGTCGTGACCGTCGTCCTGCCCGAGCAGCGCAAGGACACCGCAGTGCTGCTGCGCAAGGCCGATATCAAGGTCACCCCGATCCGCGTCACCGCCGATTCGCCCGCAGTGGCGAACCTCGTCGGCGAGCAGGCCCGCTACGTCGAGCCTGCACCGCGAGTCGAGCAGGCACCCGCCCGCACCGGAGCCCCGCGCAACAGCAACGCTCGCCGCGGCGGCCCGGCCCGTTCGGGTGGTCAGCCGCGCAGTGGTGGTCAGCCGCGCAGCGGTGGCGGACAGCCCCGTTCCGGTGGACAGCCGCGTAGCGGTGGCGGCGGCCACAGCCGTCGTGCAGCAGGACCGGCTACGAGCCAGCGCAGCCGCTGATCTCGGCCTGAGCGCGGAAAGCCCTTTTTACGAGGGCTTTCCGCGCTTTTCTGTTCTCACGCTCACCACCGCAGCAACTGCGCAAAGACCGGCCGGCCCGAACCACGGAAGTCACGTCGAACAGTGTGTCTCGGTCGAGCTGGCACACTGGAGCGGTGACCGTCAGTTCTTCTCGCACTCCGAAGTCAGGGCCCCTCGGTCCTCAGGAATTGGCGACCGCCGCGGTCATGAGCAGCTTCACAGTCGCATTGACGGTGATCGGTGTGCTCGTGCCGATGGCAGCGATTCTTCAAGTCGTCGCGGCCGTTCCGATGTCGGTGGTCGCACTTCGGTATCGGACCCGTGCGCTTCTGACCGCTGCGGTAGCAGGCACCCTCGTCGGATTCGTCGCTGCCGGTACACAGACGGCACTCACCGTGGCGAGCGCGGCGCTGTTGGGCGGCCTGGTCGGGCGAGCGAAGCGCAAGAAGCAAGGCCTGTTCGGTGTGCTGGTCACCTCGATGGTCGTCGGGCCCGCACTGGGAGCCCTGACGGTGTTGCTCTTGCTGATCCTCGTTCCGCTGCGAACGTTGTTCCTCGACACCCTTCGCAACACCCTCGAGGGCGTGTCCAGGTTGCTCGAGCGCACGTCGGCCTTGCAGGGTGCCGCCGATGTGCTCCGCAGCAGCTCCACCGCGGTGCTCGACAACTGGTGGTGGTGGGTCGGCGGTTCCATCGCGTTCGGGATCGTCACCGGAACACTGTTCGCCTGGCTGATCCTCACCGCCATCCTCGACCGTCTCTCCACCATCCCCACCCCCGAAGCTCTTGTCTCGAGCACCGACGACGACGAGATCGGGCCGTTGCCGGTCACCCTCGCCTCGGTCGGTTATCGGTACCCGGGAAGCGCCACAGCTGCATTGACCGGAGTCGACCTACACATCGAACACGGTGAGTTCGTCGCGATCGTCGGTCACAACGGCTCCGGCAAATCGACCCTGACGAGGATCATCGCCGGCCTCGAACCGTCGGAAGGCACCGTCAGCAGGCCCGGCGCAACCGGTCTCGGCCGATACGGTGGCACCGCCATGGTCCTGCAGCGACCCGAGAGCCAGATCCTCGGTACTCGCGTCGCCGACGACGTTGTGTGGGGTCTACCGCCTGGCGACTCCCGGCCCGACGTCGAGGCACTGCTCGTCGAGGTGGGTCTCGGCGGCATGGGTGCCCGTGACACCGCATCCCTGTCCGGTGGCGAGATGCAGCGCCTCGCCGTGGCCGCAGCATTGGCACGCCGTCCTGCCCTGCTCATCGCCGATGAAGCAACCGCCATGATCGACGCGTCCGGACGCGAGCATCTGGTCTCACTCCTCGCCGAACTACCTCGCAGACATGGCATGTCGGTCGTGCTCGTCACCCATCATGTTTCAGAAACCGTTGCCGCAGATCGCGTGGTGCACTTGCACGAGGGGTATCAGGTGCAGCACGACTCGGCGTGGATGCAACCGAGTACCGTCAATTCTGCTGTACTGCATGATAATTCGAGCCAGCGTCTACTCGAAGTGGTCGACGTTCAACACACCTACAACCGTCGCACTCCCTGGGCTCAGGTCGCACTGAACGGGATCGACATCACTGTCAAGCGTGGTGAAGGAGTTCTCGTTCTCGGCGGAAACGGTTCGGGCAAGTCCACTCTGGCCTGGATCATGGCCGGACTCACCGGCCCGACGAAGGGCACCGCGCAACTCGACGGCAAGGCCATGACCACACGGGTAGGCGACGTTGGACTGGCATTTCAGCATTCTCGCCTGCAGTTGCAGCGCCGCACCGTCTCCGAGGACATCGCCGCCGCAGCCGGGCCCGAAACAGGTTCTGCCACCTTCTCGCAGCGGGGCGCAACTGCGAGCTGAACCAACTCCGCGTCCCTGCGACGGTCAGGCCCTGCTTCGCGACGTCGCGGAGTAGAGGTTCACCGGCGGCTGCCGCAGCGCGGAACTCGTCTTCGGCGTATGTGACGATGCGACCGTCGTTGCCGGTCCACGTGGTGACCAGTCGGGCGAGTTCGGTTAACCGTTCTTCCCACGCATCGTCCCCGCCGTGGACAGGGGCAGCGGTGCGCACCAGGAGCAGGTCGATGTCGCTGTCGAGTTGCATGCGGCCGGTCGCCGCCGATCCGAACACCGCGGCGTACCGCAACGTCTTGCCCCACCCGTCCAGATGCTCTTCCAGGCGCCCGAGGAAGGTGGAGTTCAGTCGCGAGAGCGCCATTATGGGCTCGGCCGCGAGGTGCTCGGAGTTGAGGCGGTAGGTGTTGGTCCTACCCACCTGGTCGTGCAGCACCACACCCTGTGCGACGAGGCGGGTGAGGACCTTCCGGATGCCCTCGCCCGAACGGGTGGCGAGGATGCGCTGGACCTGGCTGACCGTAAACGTGACGCCCGCGCTCGCCAAGACAGCAAGCACATCGCCATCCAAGGTCGGCGTCACCGTTGTGAACGGCCGGTTCAACTGCATGACAGGCGCCTCCTCGGTTCAAACTAAAATTAGACTATGCCCACTATATTTGGCGTAGTGCGTGAGAAATCGAGCACGACGACAGCTCGGCCGGTTCCGCGTCGGGCACAATTCCCTGACCGGCTCGTGTCAGTCATTGGACAATGGAGAAGAGTTGAGCGGACCCGCTCGACGAGGAAAGTGAGGGTACGTCGATGGCGAAATCACTGAAAGTGTACGGGTGGCGCGGATTTCGCGACGGCACGCAATCGCGCGAGGTGATCGCAGCTGAGTCCATCGCAGACGTGTTGCGCCGAGCCGGGATCACCCGAGCAGACTGGAAATGGTCCGGCGGCGAGACCGGCAACCCTGAGGAGGTTGCAATTGCGACCGCCAATCCCGGCACAGTGTTCTGGCATCCACTCGACGAGCACCCCACGGACCGAGCGTGGCGTGAGGGTTCTGCAACGACGTGACGTGCGAGGTTGCGCCGATGCGAGCGCCTCGGATGGACCACGAAAGCCGCCGTCTCCCTGAGGATGACGGCGGCTTCGTCGTTGAACAAGATAACGGAGACGTCAGTAGACCTTAGGCCCGACGGTCGCCCAGTTCCACAATGCGAAGATGCTCAACATGACCTCGTCGATGCTGCCGAGGTCGGTATCGCGTTGCGCGAGTTCCTCGCCCGAAACTTCGGAGACGGTCAACCACGAGGCAGAACTGCCTGTGTGTGCAGTGATGTTCCACGAGCCAGCGCCCTGATTGACGGTGGTCAGGACGCCGTCGGCGTTGACATGGGCGAGCGCGCCGGGGGCATAGTCCAGCGTGGGGTCGCTCTGTGTGATCTCGAAGAGTTGGTCGGCGTGAGCCTGGTTCAGTGGTACTCGCTGGCCTTGTCTGCCCACGAGGTCCAGGTCAGGACGTTCGGCGCTCACGGCCTCGAGGCGAACTGCGAAATCGGTCGGCATATGTGGTCCTTATCATGCTGTTGAGTGAATGATTGTGTGTGCCTAGTCTATTCGTGTTTCGAGTGTGGTGGCGTCCTCGTGGTTTCTGTGGAGGCGTTGTGGAATGCGGTGTGCACGCTGGTGGACACTCGGTGAAGTCGGGAGGGCGGAGCGGCAGGCGTGCGTCAGTGGACGGTTCGTCGGGGGTTCGGGTGCCGTGCCTCTCGTGTTCCGGCCCGTTAGTCCGGGAAGTAGCGCTGTGACACAGACCGTTTCGAGTGAGAGCATTGCCGTGGACGGCGCACTGTGCTCCGGCGTGGAGTGCGGGTGAGCTCGGCCGAATCGCGCTGATCGGCGTGATCGCAGGATGTTTGGAAGAGAGAAGACAGTGGCAGAGAAGCAATGCGGGTGTGGGCATGGGGAGACGTTGCACGATGAGGACAATCGTTTCGCGAAGGGGCGAAAGCGTCACTGCAGCGGCAGCAACGGGTACACGACAGTGGGTGGCGAGACCCCATGCCGGTGCAGGGGATTCGAGAAGGTATGAAATCAGCGTCGAGCGGGAAGGCGGCGACGGAATCGACGGTGGTCCGCAACGGTGTGACGGTGACGGTTCGGCGGTGGGATGGAGGGTCGGTTGTCGAAGCGTCGTGCGAGTGTTTCGGGTTGGCCCTGCGGGTTCACAGCGAGCCGTCCTGCCCGAATCGGCGATCGAGCTAGGTAGCTGATCGTGGCGTGACGCGCTGGCGGTGGTATCGGGTGTGGGCCCCGTTGGCTCTGGGGAGTCGGCGGGGCCGCTTCGTGTCTGCAGGTGATTCTGCCTCCGGCCCCGGACCGGGATGAGCAGGTGGCGTGTGGGCCTGTGCAGTCGATGTCTTCTTTCACAATTTGTGAAGTAGTCTTCTGTATCAGTGAAGAGAGAGGTTGGGGGAGGTGTGGCGTGAAGGTGTACTACTGGCGCAAACCGAGTGATCGTCGGCTTTACCTGCAAGCGGCAGCGAACAAGGCCGAGTTGGGGCGCATCAACGCGATGACGCGGAACGACCTGCAGAAGGCCGGATGTGAGGAACTGACGGTCGCAGGTGGCAGCGCCGCGATCGGCGACGCCGACGACGTCAGGACGGCATTGGACCTCGCGCTGGGAAGTCCGGGAGCGCGCTTCCAGAAGGCCGCACGAGGCAAGGGGGAATGGCAGGCCGACTCCACGCACACCAGCCCTGCGTTGGCGTGGTCGAGCCCGCACGAGGGGTTGCCTGCTGCCCTCAGGTCGAGGACGGTCAAGCCGCAGAAGGTTCAGGCGGCTACCGGCGGCGACGGTGCTGTGTACGTCATCGCAGACGCGGAGAAGACCAGCGGCGGTGACACCGTCTGGGTGTTGTTCCTCAACGGCCGACTGATTGCCCGGATGCCGCACAACCGCGGCACCTTGACGGGTTTCGCGGAGTGGCTCGCTGATTCGTCGCCGGAGAAGGAGCAGCTCCGCGACCGCTACCGGCACCTGCTCGGACTGCTCGCCGACGCAGACATCGACCGCGCCGAGATGCTCGCGGAGGCAGCACGACTGTTCGGCGCCGAGGAGCAATTGGCCCCGAACGGCATGAAGATCGGCCAACGGGTGTGGGCTGGCGGTGACCGTTCCCGCACACTCCGTATTCGCCGTATCGACGCCTACGACTGGACCCGAGTGACGGTCACTCCGGTCGCAGTGATGCCGACGGTGGAGCTGACCAGCGCCATGAGCTGGTCCGAGGGTGAGGCGGATCGGATCGCCGAACACCGTCGAACTCTGTCCCAGTATCGGGACAGGCCGGTGATGTCGCCGAACGGATTGATCGAAGAGGAACCTGTCGTGTGGGGTGACGGATTCCGCGGGGAGATCGTCCGGCTGCGTAAACCGGGTGGTGTGACGGCGACAGTTGCGGTGTCGCAGCGTGGCTCGAGTCTGCTGGCGCAGGAACTGGACTTCGACGAGTTGACCTTGCCGAACAAGATCAGCCTGCCGTTGTTCCGGTCCGACACCCAAGCTGCGGTGCTCGCTACCCTCTACGTCGATCCCGGTGCGGAACTGACTCTTTCGGAGCTGGCGGAGCGTACGGGAGCGGCATTGTCGGGGATTCACCGCGAGATCACACGCCTCGCAGACGCCGGTTTGATCTGTGAGCGCAGGCAGGGCACGAACCGTCTGGTCCGGCCGAACCTCGAGCACCCTGCATCCGAACCGATCCAAGATCTGTTGGCGCTGGCATTGCCCAGCGAGAGCGGTGAGTAGCCGTGCAAGCGCACCGCTGGTTGCGCTTGCACCCTGGGGGTCGGTCAGCACTCATCCGAACCCTCCCAACCCGTCGACAGAGGACGCGTCATGAGCGCGAAGGATGCACGACTCGACAAGGATTCGCCCTCTTCTCCGCCATCCGGAGTGCGGTGTGAATCTCGTACCCGGCACCGCCGCCAAGCGTTGCTCGAGGATTTCAGCACGGTGGCCATCGCCGTCGGAATCCTCGTGACGATGGTGGGGGTCGCGGTGTTCACCATTTCCTCTGTGGTGTGGCTGGCGGAGTCTCGCGATCTGCTGCGGTATGTGGGGATCTCGACCGATGGCGAACCCGGCGGCTACCGGGACTCCGAAAGCCGGAATATTGCACTGCCTGCCGCGATCGTGGGTGCGGCGCTGCTGGCTGTCGGTCTTGTCGCAGATTCGGTGCGCACGTCGCGGGGCAATCGCACGGACCGGCGTGGGGGTGGCGCGGCGACGAATGTTCACGTCGTTCCATCGCCGGTAGTCCGCACCCCCTTGCAGACACATGGACCCTCCCGAAAAGCTCCTCATCTCGAAATGTTCCCTGTCACTGAACAATCGGCACTGTCGATACGAAGAACGGACACCTGGTCGTGAACAACTCGAACAATGCGCCGAAGCAGTCGGTGGAACGAGCGCGATACGTACGGAAGCAACCGCGGGCGATCGCCACCCATGAGCGGGTCGTGTTGGGGTCGGCGAAAGTCTTTGACGAGATCGGATTCGCCGCCACCAGCATCACGGACATGATCGACAGCGCAGGTCTGTCGAAAGGTGCAGTGTTCTATCACTTCGCGTCGAAGGAGGCCATTGCGCAGCACATTGTCGGGCGGTGGTCCGAGGCGGTCACTGGGGAGTTCGGTGTTGCTGCGCTGAGCGAGGAGCCGGTGCCCACGAAACTGCGGGTCGTCTTCGCTTCCCTCGCCGAGCGTATGTCCGGCGACGTGCCATGCCGCGCCGGGCTGAAGCTCAGTCTCGATTCCGGAGTGGAGGGAGCCGCCGACGCGTACCGACATTTCATGGAGATGGCGGCGGCGCTCGTCGGCTGCGGCATCGACGACGGAACATTCCTGGACGAGCCACGCACACGCCGACTCGCCTTCAACTTGTGCAGCGGCTTCACGGCGGCGGTGCTGCTGGGCGGAATGGAGGCGGGCGGACCCGATCTTGTGACCAGAGTCGAGGACGTCGTGTCGGCGCACCTGGCGGCGGTCTCTGCGCCCTGAGTGACCCGATGCCACGGCACTGATAACCCCCCTTATCAATGCGCGTGGGTTCGGCAAAGATGTTGCGGCGCAGTTCAGGACGTGTATGTGGTCGTGGTCGGCGCACTACACTCATGCGCACTAATCGCCGACAAAAGCAGGAGAGAGCATCATGGCTGCAGAGCGCAGGACCGTCACGATCGTGGGAGTCCAATACATGTCGTCGAACAAAGACGGCAACCCTCGATTCAGAGTCACCACGAACCAGGGCACCTGGACGACGGCGCCAGGGGCGTCGGTGGGCCGTGCGATCGAGAACTCCGAGTATCAGGGAGAGGTCATCGTCACCATCGACGGAGGCAACATCGTCGGGGTCAGCACGGTGGATGGGACGATCACCGCCGGGCGTCAGAGCTAGAACTCTGACGAAAAGTGGGAGCGCGCACATTATCGAGGATCTATATATTCGCCCGTGGTGAGCGATCCGAGCTTCCGTGTTCTCGCGGGGTGGGACGAGGCAGTTGCACCCACTGGTAGGGGTGGACGACTTCGATTGCTTTCTTTGCAGAGGGTTGCCCTGAGGGCGAATACGAGCCGGACGACAGCGGCCGGGACACAACATTCTGTTCTGGGAGATACGCTTTCGTCCGGCTCGTGTGCTATGTCCGAGGTGATGTCAGTACTCGCGGACAACGGTGCGGAATTCGCCGTTGTTGATGCGCAGTTTCGTTCCTGCTCCGCCGTAGTAGCCGACGGACAACATGATGTCGCCGAGGGTGGGGTCGCCGTGGGTGTCGATGGTGGGTGCGGTGAAGGTGACGTCGTTGCCGTCGAGGGTGGATGTTCCGGTTGTTGCGATGACTCGATCGACGTTGTCCCGGAAATCTTTCGCCTGCCCGGGCTCGGGAAAACGGGCGAGGAAGACGGCGTTGCTGTCAGTTTGTTCGGGCATGGTGGTGTCCTTCCATTGGGTGCTGTTTCCGATCGAGGTGTGACGGACGTTGTGACAACGTCACGTCCGTTTGCGGTCGTGGGGTAGATGTTACGGTCAGGAAGTGGGCCGTGGTCGGGTGTGACGGTAGACCCGTATTCGGTTGCACTCAGGCGATATTCGGCAGAGTTCGAAGTTGACTGTGGTGCGTGCGACGGGGTGTGGGGCGCGCAGTGTTCGGTCGACTGTGAATGCGCGGCTAGAGGATTTGGTCCTATGACGTAACTCTCAAACCGTCGGGTCTGGTTGCCGATTGTTAACGAGTTGTCGTTTACTGACGTATGTAGAACCGGGCATAACACGTACATCGATAGCGGTGAAGATCTTCGCATCGCGAAACGGAAGGTTGCAGGACACATGCCACGCACGTTGAAAGCTGTTGCTGCAACCAGTGTTCTCGCGTTTGTGACTGCCGGAGCGCTCCTGGTGGTCGACACTGGAGCAGCCGCACCGGCGCGCACTGACCAGGGGGGCGGTGAATCATCGCTCGTCCAGGTAGTCCCGACCGCCACTGGCCTGCCTGTCTCGCAGTGGCTTGCCGGTCTCGCGCAGTGCCCGCCGGGTGAGGTGGACCCGGTGGATCCCTGTGCCGCCCTTGCGGATCTGAACCAGGCATCCTCTGGGGACTTCGAAATCACTGTTCCGGCAGGCGGACACGATCTCTCGGTGATGTACCCCGCGGGATAACACTCCCTTCAGTTCGGAGTCGGCGCCCCGCGGTTCGATGCTGCCGGACTCCCACGATTCTTTCGTTAATTGTTGTTCTCACAGTTAGGAATTCGTCATGCGTCTTCGTCTTGCGCTGGTCGCAGTTGCAGCAGCCGTCATCGGAGTGACGGCCACCGGCGGCGTCGCTGCTGCTGCCCCATCGGTAGCGCTCGGCGGCGGATCGGGCATTGTCCTTCCCGACGCCGACCCCTCCGATCGGGACGTCGTCGGCCTGTGCACCCTCACCGCAGTCGGCTACGACAACAGCGGGTCGCTGGTCGCGTTGACCGCCGGGCATTGCGGTGTCCCAGGAGATCGTGTGATCGCCGAGTATCAGCACGGCGCCGGGGTGATCGGCCGTTTCACGTACTCGAGCCCCGTCTCGGACATCGCTGTCATCGACCTCGACGATGCCAAGGTGGCTCCGCTGCGCACCGTCGGCGGCGTCACCATCAACGGCATCGGAGCCGCTCCCTCACTGGGGACGATCGTCTGCAAAGAAGGACGGACCACCGGCAACACCTGCGGAATCACCTGGGGCTACGACGCGGTCTACGGGGAGATCATCGAGCATGCATGCTCGATGGGCGGCGACTCCGGTGGTCCGCTCGTCGTCGGGGACCGCCTCGTTGGCCTGGTCAGCAACGGATACACCCCGGGCTGCTTCGATCCCGGCCCGCCGCCGTTCCACGCCCCGATCAACGCGGCAGACATCAATGTCGGTATCGCCGACATCAACGCGCACGGCGGCGGCTTCCGCCTCTTCTGACCCGCTCGTTCGGGTACTGCCGCCGGGCGAGTGCGCTTCCCTGGCATCGTGTGAACGATCCCGACTCGAAGGAAGGACTGACTGTCATGACTAACTGGTCGTCGGACCACGGTCCATGGGGTCTGCCCGGACGGACCCCCGCTCAGGCAACACCACCGGTGGCGAGTGCGAACTGGGTGTACGACAACCCCAACTACGCGCAGATCTACCCGCAAGCGCCGATGCCCACCGAGTACGCGTTCTGGGGTCGCCGCGTCGTTGCATCCCTCGTGGACTCGACCGTCGCCCTCCCGTATCTGGTGTCCTACAGCGCGATGGCCGCGACGATCGACTACGGGACGTACAACTCCCGTACCGGCGTCTTGTCGGGTGGGCACGGCCCCGACGGAACCCTGGCGATCCTGACGCTGATCCTCGCGCTCGCTACCTTCGCCTTCGGGATCTGGAATTTCGTGTTCCGGCAGGGCAAGACCGGATCGTCGATCGGAAAGAGTGTGCTGGGTATTCGGGTAGTCGACGAATTCACCGGTCAGCCGATCGGGCCGGGGAACTCGTTCATCCGCCAGCTCGCCCACATCCTCGACGCGCTCGCCTGCTATATCGGGTACCTGTTTCCACTGTGGGAGTCGAAGCGTCGTACCTTCGCCGACATGATCATGAAGACGGTCGTTGTGCGCGACATCGACAACACGCGTCCCCCGTGCTGACGCGACGGGTCCGGAGCTCAACGAGTCGTCTCGCGGGCTCACTTCCCTCCGGAGGGGTGGACCGGTCGACCCACCCACACTGAATGGGTCTGTGCGACAGCAATCCCTGCTGCGTGGCGACCTCGGAGAATCCCGAAGCGGGTGCGGCCCTCGACTACCTGCAGCCCCCTGAGGTCGGTGTCGATCGCGCTGCGGTCCAGAAGAATTGGTCGTCGTACCCAGGTCCCGTCCTGTTCCCATGCCGTACGAACTTCGGGGTGGGCATAGTCGCGTGTTCCGATCCAATGCTCGTGATTCTGTGCGTTCTCGGCTATTAACTCGGCTTCGCTCGGTCCGGTCGGGAGGCCGACGAGGGTCGCTGTGGCGATCGCCTCGCACGTCCAGCGGATGGCCGTGAGATCGACGGTCCCGTAGTCCTCGAGGAACGGGACATGGCGACCGTGATCCCAGAGCCAGTCGCGCAGGACATCGTCCGGCCAATCCAACATCGACACCTGGTCGTTTCGTCTGAATGTTTCGTACTCGCCGCCGGATCCGGCGCGGGGGATGTCGAAGAGGGAATGCAGTGTGAGCATGATGTTGCCTTTCATGGTCGTTCGGGAGTCTCCCGCTATTGCTTCGGAGCGTACAAAGTGAGGGTGCACACCGGCGGTGTGGCCGATTCGTGGCGAGGGATATCGGCCCGGTTGCGGCCGGGATGGGCGGGCGCGGAGGATCCGACCACGCAGGGATAATGTGTGAAAGACTCTGTCGCACAGCGCTACTGCGGCACCCGGGCTCAAGAACCTGTACGTCACGGCTGGTTGCATCAGCGCATCCTGTTCCGATTCACGCCACGGGGAGAAACTGTGAGCATCGAAACCTTGCCCTACCCAGACCCGCGCGTACCCGTCGCGGGTTACACCGCAATCGCCGCTGGGGACGTCATCCGGTATGCCGCGCGAGATCGCTTCGGGGGACCGGCCGACACGCAGGACTGCATCGTCCGGGATGTCGAGACAGAACCGCGCGATTTCGCGACCGGTGCGGCGTTTCCGGCGTCATGCCGCCGACTGCACGTCACGGTCCTTGACGTACCTCCAATGACAGTGCAGCCGCGGACCATCGGTGACGTGCGTGTGAGTGCGGAGTCCACGCTGATAGTCGATGATGACGACGTCTTCGTCCGCGCTGACGAGAAGGATGCGCCGATGCTCGTCAAATACGTGGACTCACTCCGGCGATAGGGCGGCGGACGGCGGGCCCGGACGTTCGACGTGGGCAACGCTTCACGGGCTGCTGACAGCCGGTGAGTTCGGCGAGCTTGCGATGTGACCTGTTTGGTCAGGGGCGTTGCGATGCGCGGAACTTGGGCCGGACTGGTCTGCTCGGCACATCGCAGGCAATCGGAACCTGGGCGTGAGGCGGTGCGGACGGATCGGTTGGCGCGATCAACGCATCCGACCTCTATCACATTGCAGTCCAAGTTGGTTCGGACGTCGGCAAATTGGCAACCCGCGCGGTTGCGAAGGAGCGCAACCGGTGACATACCAATGGGTGAGCGGATCTCGCTACATTGTGGTTACGATGACACGCATTGATGCGCCGGAAATGTCCGCAATGGCGGCACGACCGAAGGTTTTGAGAAGAGAGAAAAGGATGTCGAATCCAGTGCAGGAAAACGTGTTCCGTCTGCAACTCAATCGGTTGATCGATGACTATCCGATGAAGCTGACCAACTCGTTCATCGTGGGCCGACTGGCAGAGCGTGGATGCGTGATCTCCGCTCCGTACCTGTCCCAGTTGAGGACTGGCGTTCGAACAAACCCGTCCGCTGAGGTGGTCGGTGCCCTGGCGGACCTGTTCACTGTCCCCACCGAGTACTTCTTCACGGACTCGGATCCGAAGAAGACCGGCGAGGCCCGTGACCGGGACGCGAGCCTCGTGGAACGGATCAGCGATCCGGGTATCCGCTCGCTGCTGAGCCTTGCCTGCGACCTGTCGGACGACGCACAGGGGCTGCTGGTGGGGTTGGCGGTCAAACTGCGTGCCTCGGATCAGTTGGCCGTCGTGCCGCCGGACGCGCACGAGTATGTCCTGCAGGCGCCGCCGCATCCGACGCGAGAAAGGGAGACCGCATCCTGATGGCGGTCGCGAGCAGGTCCGGGGGCGTGTGGCGCGCCGTGGTGGCCGGTGTGTGGCTGGGGGTTGTTGCGGCAGGGGTGAGTTCCTGCTCGTCCGACAGTGTTCGTGGTGAGCTGGTGGAGCAGTCTGATTCCCAGATCGCTTCTGACTGTGGTGATCTGTGTGTGGCCTTCGGGATCGAAGCGGACGTGCGGTGCAGCGTCAGTCCGGTTGACTGTGAGGCGGCGCTGAACAACAAGGCCGCGTTGATCGTCGAATCCCGAGATGCGCTGTCCGTGCACCCGGACCCTGCCTGGGGGCCGAGTGCGGCCGTCACGATCGAGAAGTTTGAGCGCACGGTCGACAGCTACACCGAATCGGGCTGTCCGCAGGGTGGTTCCGAACCTGACGCCTGCGCCTTCCTTGCCGCCAGCGCCGAACATCATTTCCAGTCGATCAGTCTCATGCTCGCGAGCTGAGGGTTGCGCGACCTGGATCGTGTGTGGGGCACGGGCTGGGGAGCCTCTTTTGCGGCGGGCGTCAGGTTTCAGCGCGTTGGACTGCGTCGGGGAGGTAACGGGACCATAACGGTTGAACTTTCACGTACCTGGCCGCGGATCCGTTGACCGGCCATGATTCTGAAATATTGCGTGGTGCAGCAAAGTTCGTCCTGTGAGCTGCCTCTCAACCTCGCGTTAGTGGTTGCTGTTTGTTTGCCTGATGCAGTTGACTGTGACAGAGAGAAACAGACAATGCGGTCAGTACGGTTTCCTTGGAGAGCCGCACCCGGCCGCTGACGAACAGGACACTCACCATGCGACTTCGCAAGACGCTCACAGCCGCGGCCATCATTCCCGCAGGTATCGCAGCAATCGCGCTCAGCGGCGCTGGCGCAGCATCAGCCATCGCCCCCGTAGTCGAAGGCGGACACTACGGTGTCCAATTCAACGCAGGAGAAACCGCGTTCCTCGGCCAGATCAACGCAGGCGACGCCATCGAATCCGTGACCTCCCGCAACCAGTTCGGTGTCCAGCTCGCACCGGGATCGCGTTACGACAACGGCACGGGCAAGGTGTACGCGAACCTGGATTGGCTCGTCGACGAAGCTGCCTCACGCGGCGGTGAAGTGTCCCTCTCGATCAACGACCCGGCACTGTGGCGTAACCAGTTCTCCTTCGCGCAGCACTGGTAGACAACAGGACTCCGCAGCGGGCACGTACACGTTGCCCCGATCGCAAAAAACACGCCTCGCCCAGGTTTGCACCTGCGCGAGGCGTGTTTCGTTTTGCGGTCTCGTCCCTGGACTCCTGCTGGAGCTGGGCGCAGCGGCCGAATCCTCACCCCACCGAGACCGCGCCCGCCGCAACTTCTGCGCCGCTGGGGGCTGCGAGCGAGAGAATGGCATTGCTCACCACTTCCGGCTGCTCCAGATGTGCGGGATGACCAGCCAGGGGGGATTCGAACGAAGTCCGAATTGCGTGCGCACGAGGACGGATTGGAGACGCCGCCCCGGCCGTCGACCTGGGACCGCAATTGCGGTCCCTTGCCGCACCGCGGCTGGTGAGTCCCTGCGCGGGTGATGTCCAACGATATTCCGGCAGAAGGGTTTGTCTCGCCGCAGTGTGTCGCTGGGGGACAATCGCATATTCCGCCGCGTGGGACGCGCGGGGCGGGTGTTTCTGCCGGGGGTGGTCTGCGGTGCGGTCGAACGGCGTTGGCGTTTTCTGGCATCCTTGGCCCCAGCGTCAGTGACGGACACCCAATCAGGCATTGAGTGCTGATGTGAGCCGCCCCTGCTCAGCGGGCGTGAGATAGTTCTTTCGTCGGGCTTTCGTATGGAGCCATTCGCCAATGTTCGCTCGTGCGCCGGTGTCCGGTGCGGTAACCCACGCCGCCCGGTGAACAGTGCGTATCCCGGTCTTTGCGACGAAGTGCTCGACTAAGGCGATCCACTCGTCCGGAGTTCGTTGGTGGGTAGCTGTTTTGGTCGTCCACTCCCATCCCGGCACCTGGTCGAACAGTGCGACGATTCGTGGATGCAGCCGGTGCGCCTTATATGCCGCGCGGGCCGATGAGCAACGCTGCGCCAGAGGGTAACCGTCGAAGAGTTGACCTGAGCGTGGTCGAGTGTGCCCATATTTCGCATGGAAGTCTTTGAGCTTGGCAGCGGTGAGCACATACGGACTGGATGCCCGCGAAATTGCACGCAGCGTGAAGGGCAGGTGCGCGCCGACGGCCAGCATGCTCGTGTCAATACGTAGTGGCGAGGTCTCCGGCGCAGGGGCGGCGTGTTGGATGTGCTCACGCCATTGCAGGAGGCTGTCGTGAAGGATCTCGTCCTGCTCGGCTAGGGCAGTGAGGACTTGCCATGCTGCGAGATGTCCGGTTCGCGCAACCTTGGTATCGAGGTCGATCGAATCGTCGTCGTAGTCGAGGACCGGAAGGATGATCAGCGCCTTTCGGGAGCCGTCCGGGTGTGTGCGGATGGCTCGGCCGATGATCTGGACGATGTCTGGTCCGGAGCTGCGCGGTGCGGCGAACATGACGGCGTCGAGTGCGGGGACGTCGACGCCTTCTGCGAAGACCTTGCAGTTGGAGACAACTGTCAGTGATTCTCCGGGGTTTGCGAGTGCGTTGATCGCCCTGGTTCGCCATGACGATGCAGTTGCGCCGTCGACGTGGAAGTTCTGTACGTGAACGCCGGGGTCCGAGGTCTTCGCGAGGTGTCCGAGTTGGGCTGTCCAGGAACGGGACTGGTCGATGCGGTTGTGGAATGCGAGGACGGATCGTAGATGTGGATCGGTGGAGGCGGTGTGCAGGAGTGCGAGTTGAGCGGCGGCGCCGCTGATCTCAGAGGGGGAGGGTTTGTTGATGTGAGAGGCGCGGAGCGCTGTGATCACGTCGTCGTGAGCGACTGCGACGACTGCGATTTCGTAGTCAGAGAGGTAGTCGCGGGTGATGGCGTCGCGGAACGTCAGTGGTGTGACGTGTGGTCCGTAGTCGACGACGGAGTCCATGGACGCGACATGGATGTCGGCGCTGTCGACGCCCTCGGGGAGGTTGTCGGTGTCGAGAGTGATGACGCGTGTGGTGGCGGTCATGAACAGTCGTTTGCGGGCGGGTAGTTGACGATCGTTGAGGGGGAGTGCCCATGCCTTCTCGTGGGTTCCTGCGGTGCGGTGCGCTTCGTCGCAGATCAGCAGGTCCCAGACGGTGTTGGTGGTGTGGGTGGCTTCGGCGACGGCGCCGGAGGAGGCGTAGGTGGCCGCGACGATCAGTTGTCGTTCGGTGGAGAGGAGGGTGCGAGCGATGGATGCGGCGTCGGTGGTGACGGGCTGGTCGATGGCGCGGGCTGTGGCGACTTCGGGGAGGTCGTCGGTGTCGAGTGCGGTGGGGGAGCAGACCGCCAGAACCGCGGCGTGTGGGTTGTCGACGACGAGCCTGTGCAACGTCTGGGAGAGCAGGTGAACGGTGGGTACGAAGACGACGGTCAGACGGGCTTCCATCGCGGGGATGAGGTGTGCGGCGAGAACGGTCTTACCGGTTCCGCACGGCAGGTTGAGAGTGAGTCGGTGGTGGCCACCGCGGTAGAGGGACAGAAGTTCGTCGAGTCCCTCGCGCTGGTAGTCGTGCAGTGTCGTGGACATTGAGGTGCTCGTTTCTCGATCATGTAGTGCGGTGTCGATGACGCACACTCTACCAACTCATCTGTTATTGTTCCGATCATGAACCTCGCTTCAGACCCGTGGCTTCCGGCGCTCACTCGAGATGGCATGCGGACCGTCGGACTCGTCGACGCACTGACGGCCGATGTCGGTGTCCTCGACATCGCGTCGGGGGACCCGCTCGAGGATGCGGCGATCATGCGGCTACTCGTCGCGTGCGACATCGCGGCGGCCGACGCCGGAATCAGTTCCGCGCAGTGGGTGGACGCGCATCGTGATCGGTTCGATCTCTTCGACCCGGTCACCCCGTTCTGGCAGCACCCCCGGATGGCAGCCTTCGCTGATGATCCGAAAGCGTCACGGCCCGTTGCTGCAGGCTCGTACCGCCTTGTCGGCAACGGCACCACCGCCGCCGGTGACTCCCACAACGAAGCCGGGATCGTGTTCACCCCCGCCGAAGCAGCTCGAATGCTGCTGGTACGTCACATGTTTTCCGTCGGCGGCATCCAGTCATTCGTCGCGTCGGCGTTCGGTAAAGAGCCGATGTCGGCGAAGAACGCCGTCGGCACGAGCCGCGGATTCGTCTGGGTGCAAGGCAGCACGCTGCTCGAGACCCTCGAATTGAGCCGCCCCGCAACAGGACCGGTGGGCACCTTCCATTTCAGCTGGCCGGACGGTATCGCACCCGCCACTGTCGGTGAACCCGAAGGGATGCTCGACGCCCTCACCTGGCAAGCGCGGGCAATCAACTTGCTGCGCAACGCCGACGGCATGGTCGACCGAGTCATGATCTGTGATGGCGTGCGATGGCCCGAACCCGGACACGGAACGTGGACCGCCCACAACGACGAACAGTTGATCCCGCATGCGACCTACATTCAGCGCAAAGCGTCGGATCCCTTCACCGCCCAGGACGTACACGTCGACCGCCCGGTGTGGCGACAGTTGTTGACCGCATGGACGACGGACGGCGAACCCGGGCTCCTCGGAACGGATCTCGGTAGCGGGACCATCCGCATGACCGGCCTGGGATCCTTCCAAGCTCGAATCGACGGAGCAGTCACCGGCTCGCTACCGGTTCCAGCCTTCTCCAGAGAAGACGGTCGCCGTCTCCTCGCCGCCGTCACTGCCGGGTACAGCACTGTCGCATCGACATCAGGCTCCCTCGCACACAATCGGATGAGCCTGGGCACCGATGCGCTCTCCAAAGCCACGACAACGGTCGCCACAGCAGGCTTCAAAGAAGCCTTCGGCACGATCGTCACCGCCGCCGCCACAGCCACGATCAGTGTCGACGACGCATGCGCGGCGATCGCCGACATTGCAACGCGTACCTCGGCGGAGCTGATCAGTGACGTCGTCCGCGTCGACCCTGTAGCCGCAGCGCGAACCCTCACCCGGCCTGCGAAGAACGCCAAACCCGAAGCGGTACCTACGCCCTTGCCGGACTCACACGCACAGTCGACGAAAACGAAAGCGGCGAAGAAGCGCGCGCCGGTACCCGAATCCGAGACGGCAGCACCGGCAGCCGAGAACACCCTCGACCAAGGCTCCGGTCAAGCCGCGCTGTTCTGAGCCCCGGCCCGCCACCACGAAAGGCATCCAGACCATGACTGCCCCCACCTCCGACACCGATTACATTCGACGTCTCGTCGCCGCACACCACGCCCGCAGACTCGCCCCGTTCCGTCGCTGGCGTTACCCCGCCGTCGACCCTGGCGTCGTCGCCCTGACCGAAGGCTCCACCCGCGAGGACTACCGCATCTACGCTCTCACCGGAAAAGCGTTCACCCTCTGGCATTCCGGCCGCACCGACCCCCACTACGGCCGCGAAGGCACCGGATTGGGCAAAGCGATGCGACAGATCGGCCGCGCCGGAGCCTACGGCCCACGCGACCCCGGAGCGGTTCGCGCCCTCGACGGGCTGGTCCTCGCCGAAACCTCCGACAGCCTCGCCGCAGCACTCGACAAAGTCAGCGCGAAGCTCTCCGGCAGCGACCACCCGCCGCACTGGGCAACGCTGATCGAGGACCTCCGTCAGTGGCACAACCGTGCCACCCGCGACGACGTCCGACTCCGCTGGGCGCAGCAATTTCACACCAATGCACCTAAAGCGGAACCCGCACCACGCTGACTGCAGCGCCGCGAACTCCTGAACTGAAAAAACATTCCGCCGGAAAGGCACCCACATGTCGAACGCACATTTCATCACCCTCCACGCCATTCACGCCGTCCCGGCATCACTGCTCAACCGCGATGACTCCAACGCCGCCAAGCGCATCAACTTCGGCGGCACCAACCGCCTACGCATCTCCTCCCAGGCGTGGAAGCGGGCGATCCGCGTCAACATGCGCGAGAACGCCATCGAGGGCGGCGCATACGGCGTGCGCACCCACCGCTTCCCACAGCTCGTCGCAGAACAGCTCGTTTCCGCACACAGTCGCGAGCTCGACGTCGCCACCGCGAAAGCCGCTGCAGTGTTCACCGCGCTCAAGCTCAAGGCCACCGACAAAGGTACGACCGCCGCGTCGATCTTCGCGTCCGAAACGCTCCCCACGCAGCTCGCCACCGCCATCGATGCCCACTGGGACGCCATCACCGACGACGCCCCCACCGAAGTCATCGCAGCAGCACGCGCCGCACTCGACGTCGACAACACCATCGACCTCGCCCTGATGGGCCGCATGCAGGCAGAGATCCCCGTCGGCGGGCGCATCGACGGCGCAGTCGGCGTCTCCCATGCCTTCTCCGTCGACCCCCTCGCCATCGAAGCGGACTTCTTCACCGCCGTTGACGACGCAGCGCCCGACGGTGACGCCGTCTCAGGCAACCTCGGCACCGTCGATCTCGCTGCGCCCGTCCTCTACCGCACCGCCACCCTCGACCGCCGACAGCTGCGCCGCAACCTCGCCGCCGCCATCAACAGTGAAGAACTCGCCGTCGCTGCCGAAGCGTCCTTCATCGACTGGTTCATCCGCGCCGTCCCATCCGCCAAGCAGCGCTCCACCGTCGCCGCGACCCTGCCCGCCCTCGTCGCCGCCGCAGCAGGCCCCCAGATCATCTCCGCCGCAGACGCGTTCGCCTCCGCCGTCGTTTCCGATGACGTCGTCTCCGATGCCACCACGCGGCTCGTCGAAGCGCCCGACCGTCAGAAGCGGTTCGTCCCCGGCATCCACATCGAGCGGCTCGCCCTCGGAATCGCCCTCCCCTCTGCAGTCACGGCAGATGCCCACGAATCCACCGACGCCTTCATCCGCGCGGTCGCCGCAGCATGATCACGGCACACCACCCCCGACGAGGAAGGGCCACGCCATGACCGCCACCGTGCTGATCCGCCTCTCCGCACCGATGCAGTCCTGGGGAAACCAACCCCGCGGCGCCTACCGGGCAAGCAGCGTCCGCCCCACCAAATCCGGAGTACTCGGACTCGTCGCAAATGCCCTCGGCCGCGCCTACCACGACAACATCGACGACCTCGCCGCACTGCGCTTCGCGGTGCGCGTCGACCGCCCCGGCACCATCGAACTGGACTACCACACCACCGGCGGCGGGACAGTTCCACTGCTTCCGGGCAACGTACTCGGCAACCCGGCGTGGCGACGGAAAGCGAAAACCGTTGACCCGCACGATCCCGACTTCTACGAGTACGCCCCACCCGCCTCCATCGGCCGCGACAAAAACGGCGAACTGACCAGCAAACCGGGAAACACCAACCAAACCCGCGACCGCTACCTCGCCGACGCTTCATTCCTCGTCGCACTCACCGGAGACCACACCGTCACCACCAGCATTGCCGCCGCACTCGAAAACCCGGAGCGCGCCGTCTACCTCGGACGCAAGGCATACACCCCATCCGAACCGCTCCTGGCCGGACACCACGAACACACCGACGCCCCCGAAGCGCTCACCGCCGCGCCCCGCGCAGCCCGATCCGATACCGGCGACCTCCTCGCCGTCTTCGAAGTCGCCCCAGGAACCGCAGGCTCGGCCATCGTCCACGACCAACCAATCAGCTACGCAGGCACCATCACCCGCGGAGCGCGCGCCGAAAGCCGACCCACCCTCGTCAACCCGCCCCACCAGACCGGAACAACCAGCCGCACAACCGAACACGGCGGATACGACTTCTTCGAGGAGAACACACCGTGAACACCGCCACCACCACACTGCACCGATCGCTACTCGTTCTCGACGCAGAACACCCCGCCGTCCGCGCAGCAATCGTCGACGCCCACCACCTACACGCCCTCGTCATGAGCGGATTCGCCGACCGACTCCACGACTACGACTTCTTCACCGGCCACAACACCGGCCACGCCGACCACCGCGCATCACTGAACATCCAACACGCCACCAGCCTGCGCACCGACGGCACCATCCGCGTCCTCGTCCAATCCAGCGCCGAAGCGCAATGGAAAAACCCCGAAGCGGACAAGTGGCGCGACGCACTCCTCTCCGACCCCACCCGCCGGTGGCATTGCCGGCGCAGCCGGGGGCGGCGTCGGCGCGGCAGCCGGTGCATCGTCCACGGACACGCCGTGATCGGTCACCAGTGCGGCGAATCCGCCTGCATAACCCTGCCCGACGGCTCGGACCTTCCAACTGCCCTGCCGGCGGTAGATCTCAAGCGCGATCACGATGGACTCCGAGGACAATCCGTCGATCGTGTACTCGTACAACACATTTCCTGCAGTGTCGCTGATTCGCGCGACGGGAGATGCGGATCGACCGAAGTTGCTCGACGCGTCGTCGAGGGTGATCACCGCACGGATCTGCTCGATATCGGCGGGGACGGCGGCGAGGGAGACGGCCAGCCGAGCCGGTCCACCCTGGGCGGGCTCGAGTCGCACGCCGGGGCCGGTGGGCTGGTTGAAGAATACGAAGTCGGCATCCGTGCGTACCTTGCCGGCTGCGGTGACCAGCAGCGCAGACAGGTCCGCGGGTGCAGCCAGCGCGATGGAGACGAGGACGTCACCGGCGGTGAGGGGGCCGTTCTGGCCCTTGGACAACGGTTGACCGGCCGGAGCAGACAATGTGATGGACTCTCTCTCGAAGTGCTGGTTACCGTCATCCAATGTACTTGTTCGATTTGTCCGGCTGGGCGGCCGCGCGGTCGAGGCCGGTCAGATCTGGCGCAGTGTGAACAGCTCGCCCGGCGAACACCCGAGGGCGCGGCATACCGCTGTGAGCGTCGAGAACCGGATGGCCTTGGCCCGGTCGTTCTTGAGTACCGACAGGTTGACGACGCTGACGCCGGCGAGACGCGAAAGCTCGGCCAGCGTCATGCCGCGGGCATCGAGAATGGCCCCCAGATGGCAGACCACGAGGTGGTCGACGGACTCATCCGTCATCAGACCAGCCCGTCGGCGTCGCGAGCAAGCTTCGAGCCTTGACGGAGAACTGCATAGACGAACTGGAGAACTATGGCAACGATGACGGCCAGCCAGAAGGATCCGAGACTGCGTGCCGTGTCGGTGAGCTCGGTCGTCTCCAGCGCGCCCTGGATGGCGTTGGTACTCATCACTCGGAGGCCTCCGGTGACCACCGGGTACAGAACCAGGCAGAGGGCAACGACGACCAGATCGATACTGGCACTTGTGCTGAACGGGGTCTCCTCGATGACGTTTCGGAAGAATCGGTGCGCGAAGAAGATTCCCACCAGAATGAGGATTCCGCCGGAGATGATCTCGCCGTACCTCATGAAGTCGATCATCCCGATGAGTCTGTGGACGTCGCTCTTGGCGACACTGAGTTCGATGACGTTGCCTGGCTTCAACTGTCCCCCGAAAAGCTCTCGGGGCGGGGTGTTCTCCAGCGGCACCACCGTGGCCATGACGTAGTCCGACGAGTGGTATTGCCACAGTCGGATCCCGGACCACACTGCGGCGATCACCGCGAAACATGCCATCAACCATGCGTTGGCTCGTGCAGAGCCCAGCCCGTGTCCCATCCCGCCGCCTCCATATCGATATTCGATAACAACGAATATCGATAGGATATCGAAAATCGATATGGTGTCAACCGGCGATCCGTCCTCACCTGCGGAGCGCGACCGCCATGTGCTGACCGATCTCCGATGCGAGACCGGCAGTATCGGCGGGCAGGATGTCGATGGAATCCTCGGAGTAGACGATGTACCGGCCGTCTCTTTCGAAGTCCATCCAGAAGAACGCGACGGCATCGGTGTCGCGTCGGTTGTCGTAGGTCTTACCGCGCGCAACGATGATCTCCCCCACCGCCGATCGTGGGCGCTCGAAGAAGGTTCGGAACTTTTCGGACTCCGTTGCTCCTCGCGTCGCGGTGGACAGGTGAGATCCACCCGCTAGTGCCGGCGTACTGGCACGTTCGAGTCGGGTCGCCGGTAGGTTCCCCGCCGTGTCGGCAGGCATGGACGCGAGGACACGTGCGGGCGCGAGGGACGGGTCGGTCAACTCGATCGTGACCGCACCGCCGGACGTCGCGTCGGGACCGGGCTCCTGTATCAGCACCACCGCCATGTCGTGCCGTACCGCAGCATGGGCGCGGATGGCCCGGTAGCGCGGATCACGTGCGTCACCTCGACATTCGATTCGAGCTATCGGGTCGACGAGAGTGCGCATCGCCGCACCGAGGTCGTCGTCCATCAGCGCATCGATCCTCGCCGACGCCTCCCGACGTAGGCGTTGGTGTTGGTCTTCGGTGTCGACATCGATGGCGACGACGAGGGGATACGGCAGTCTGTCTCGACCGAATCGACTGCACAGCAGCATGAAGTCGATTCCGGCCATGGTCCAGCTCGTCATCCTCAGCCGCCCAACACCGGTGGTGCGACGAGCGGCAGCTCGCCGATCAGTTCACTGCCGTTGCTCACATCGACCAGATAGCCGGGGGTGGCATGTTCACCATCGTTGTCGCCTGCTCCGCGAGCCCCTCCTGCGCCGACGCCGCCCATCCCCGGCAAACCGTGCGCACCCGCACGTCCTGCGGTCGCGGCAGCAGCACCGCCGCCGAGGCCGCCGCCCCCGGTCGTTCCGTTGCCGCCGATCGGTGGTCCGAGAACAGACCCGCCGTAGGCCGCGCCGGATCCGCCGCCCGATCCACCGGCCGAGCCCGCGCCGTAACCAGACCCACCCGCCGAACCGGCACCGCCGTAGCCCAACCCGCCGGTGCTCGCTCCACCGTGGCCACTTCCGGATCCCGCCCCGCTACCACCGTTGGCGTATCCGGGCCCGGCTGCCGAGGCCGCGCGGGTCGCGCCGGCACCGTCGGCGTCCGGCGACACGCCGGATCCACCCGAGCCGGAGCTGCCTGATCGTGCATCGGCCTGCCCGGTTCCGGCGTGGTCCGGGCCACCGGGCTGCGTCTGTGCGGCTGCCTCCTGCGAGGCCGAATCGGATGCACCGCCCGGCGCGCCGGCCCCACCGGCGCCTGAGGTCCCGCCGCTACCGAATCCCGAGTTCGTGACGGAACCGCCGCCGTCGCTGATGGGGTTGTGTGCGGCCGGCAGCACCGGAACCCGCGCATCGGATTGCAAGACCCCCGGCACGTACACCGAGCGCATGACCAGTCGCGCCTGCTCTTCCTGCTCGTCGTGCAGGCGCGCTATCTCCTTGACAGCGTCGGCGAACGGCAGCCCGCTCGGAAACGTCGAGGCGAGCATGTCGGCACCGAGACCGAAGTCCACGATCGGCGGTACTGCCGCCCTGGTCTGGGTGAATCCTGCATGCGCTTCGAGGAGTTTGTTGCTGATCATCGTCATCGCGGTGGACAGCGCGGTCGCCGAGGACGTGTAGTCGGCCACCGCGGCCTGAACGGCGGTGGCGGTGGGCCCCGACCACCCGGCATCGAACGCGGATTCGATTCCGGTTCTGAAGCTCTCGGATCCCTCGGCGGCTGCTGCGGCCAGGTCGTTCCAGTTCTGCGAGGACGTGGAGATCGACTCGGATGCCAGTGTGTTGACCTTCGCGATGATGTCCGCGTGCTTCATCACCTCGAACGGCTCGGTGACCACCACCTCGTTCGGCTCGTACTCGCCCGCGTAGCCGTACGAACCGTTCCTCTTGGTGAACGTGTTCTCGATCAACGAGTTGACGGCCTCGGGACCGAACCCGGCCTCAGGACCGTGTTCGATGATGGCCTGTACCTGCTGTTGAAGTTCCTCGTACGGATCCGCCATACCCACCCCTTGCCCTGCGTCTGTCTCCCCGACGACAAGTTAGACGCGGCGCACGGCGGTTCGGTTCCGCAACCACTCGAGTATCTCCTCGCCGGCCCGGACGCCGGAGGTATCGGTGACCGTCAACCAGGGGCGGGCGAATCGGACGAGTTCGAGCTCGCCGTGCCGTGGCCGGATCGCTGCGTCGGCGGCGATGAGCATCTCGGCGTCGAGGGCTCCGTCACCGGCGGCGAGCAGATGAGCCTCGGTGTCCAGGGTGCCGTCCTGGATCAGCCTGGCGCGAACCTCGGCCACCGCAGCGCTCTTGCACACAGCGTTGGGCATCGTGTAGATCTTGCGACCCTGCTGTGAGACGTTCCAGCCGTGGGCGGCGCACCACTGCGACCATTCGGTGACGAAGTTCTTCGGCACGGCGGCCGTGTTCACCACCAGGTAGCAGAACAGTCCGTCCGCCTCGCGGTACTTGAGGACCCATTCCTCGGAAATCCGCGATCTCAGCTCGGCACCGACACCGGCCAGGTCGACATCGAAACCATTGCGCCACCGGGTATCCGGAATGCCATCGACGAGGATGTTGCCACCGTTGCTGGTAATGGCGTAGCGCCACGGGGCTCCCGGTAGTGAGATGCGCTGGAACTGCTCGATGGTGCGCGTCGTGGTCGGTACGACGGCTGCGGTCTCGGTCAGCTCGCGTAGTAGCGAGACGGATCGAGCGCTCATGTACGACAACGGCTTTCCCTCGTACATCTCCACGCACTCGAACGTCTCGTCCAGCGGCACCCCCAGTGCGCCCTCGGAGTAGATCATCGTGCGGTCGAGGTCGACGGCAATCTGAGTGTTCACGACGCGTGCCCGTCGGAGACGTTCTTGATCAGTCCCATGCACGAGTAGGCGAGGTCGGGTACCACGTCCACCGGCACCCCCCTGGCCGCAGCGAGCATTCTGATGTGTTCGTGTTCGGGCGCATCCCCGTCGCGCACCAGTACCCGCCACGGAACGCGCCGAAGCAGTACCCGGGTGGTTTCACCGACCCCGGGTTTGACGAAATTGACGTGCGAGATGCCGTACTCACGGCGGACTTTCTCCACCGACGCCCAGCCGGACCAGGTGGGGGTTCGGTCGGAGCTGCGCACTGCGGCCACCGAGGCATCGACCTCCCCGCGCACGTTGTCGAAACGTGCAGCGACGGTATCGAGCAGGTGGCGGGAGACGTCGGCGGGAGCGAGATCGGCGTAGTACTTCGCGCCGTGAAAGTCGCCGGGGCGAATCAGACTGTCGTTGAGCACGGTTCGCGACACCAGCCCCGAGACCGTCGAGTTCAGGCATGCCGACGCGATCAGAAAGTCGTCTCGGGTGCCGTACGTGCGAGCACAGTTGCCCGGATCTGCCAGTACGGCCAGATCGTCGTCGAATTCCGCTTCCGGAAAGTCTCGCAAGGCTGCGGTGAGTTCACGAGCTATCGCGCCCTTTCCGGTCCAGCCATCGACGAACACCACCGAGCGCGGGTCGTGATGCTCGGCGAGATACCGCAGCGCCACACTGTCGATACCTCTGTCGCGAACGATCGAGACGGCGTAATGCGGGATCTCGAGGCCATGGGCGGCCGATGCCCAGCGGCGCATCAGGATTCCCACTGGTGTGCCTGCGCGGGCCAACGATGCGAGTGCGATGTCGTGTCCGCGCTCGGCCAGGACGATCTCGGTGACGGTTCCGACCGCGACCGCCAGCCGTGACGCGCTCTCCTGCAGTACCTTCTCGAACAGTTCACGGTAGGCGAGATCCGGTTGATACTCGACCGGCAGTGACTCCGCGTAGTGCGCTGTGCCGGCCTGAATCGCCTTCTCACGCTCGTCGATATCGGCCTCGAGCGATACCGCCGAGAGATCTTTGAGCAACCAGGTGACTTCATCGGGTGCATAAGAACCGAATTCGGGACCCCGCAGTGGACGCGCGCGCCGAGCGATCTCGAGCGCCGCCGGGTCGGCACCGGATACGACGACCATCAGAACGTCGGTGCCCGACGCGGCGAACGTTTCGGCGGCTGCTGCGAGAGCATCGGTGTCGGCGGGGGCATCGGCGACCAGAACCAGTGTCGCGTCGTTCGGTGCGGATGCGTTGTAGAGGTACCGCACTGCCGATTCGTCCTCGGGTGCGGTGAACTCGAAACCGCGCCGCAGCGGATAGCCTGGCACGTCGAGTACGTAGGTGGGCGACCTGGTGGTGGTCTGGAACAGTGCGGGGTGGCCCAGGTTCTGCAGGGCCGCAGCCAGTCTCAACGGCAGATACATCAGTTCCTCGTGACCGACGACCACCACGGGACCCGATGCTTCGAGAGCGGCGTCGACGGTTGCGGCGACGGCGTCGATCGCCGCGTCGAAACCGGCAGAATCCGAACGCAGGAAGCCGTGTCGGCCGCCGTCGGGCAGAGCCGCAGGCCATCGTGCATCGACTCGTTCAACAGAACCCGGTTGTGCTGCACGGGGATTGAACCTCGGATCGGGAAGGCCGAGTACCGTCTCCGTCAGGCCGGCAGCGAGCTGCACCGATCCCTGCGCAAGACTCACATTGTCGATCCGGATGCCGAGCTCGGTGGCCACCGACTCGGCGGCATCGAGGTGCTCGGCGGTGCGCATGTCGACCAGGGACGCGATGACGTAGTGCGTGCGGTCGGCCGAAGAGTGGATCTGCCGCAGCGCATCGAGCGCTGTAGCTCCAGTGGAGATTTCGTCGTCCACCAGAATAAACGGCAGGTGGCCGCCGAGGAGATCGGGCGAGGTCGGCATCAGGAGGTGATCGGTGGCGTGCGAGTGGCCTTCCTGGAACTGGCCGTACACGGTCATCCCGGGGACTGTGCGCCGCGTGGAGTGCAGATAGCAGCGTGCACCCAGCGCAGCCGCAACGGTGTGCCCCAATCCTGTTGCCGTCTCGGCGAATCCGAGTACGTCGACGTCGGAGCCGTCCACCGCGTTCGCGACGAGGGCCGCCAGTTCCTGTCCTGCCGAGAGGACGATGTCGGGGTCGACGGGTATGTGTTTGCCGAGCACTGTCGATACCAGTAGGTGCGCGCGGCGGGGATTGCGGCGTAGGCCGGGTCGAACCAACTGTGTGGCCGTCCAGGACGACGACGAGCCGGTGTCGGTCAAGACGATGCCGTCGGCCGGGTTGTCGGTCATCGCTGTGCCAGCGCAGTCAGTAGGTCCACGAACGTGATTCCTTCGTTGGTGACGCCGAACGCCCTGGCGCGGACCAGCGTCTGCTTGGCCCAATTGCGGTGGGGTCCCAGCTCGTTCATCTTGTTGCGGTACCCGGACGCCTGCACGCCGCCCTGGTCGGAGGACAATATATCGAGAGCGTCGTGGTACTCCTCGTGTGTCACGGCAGACAGTGCATGCACGGCGGGGACGTGCGAGGGGTGGATGACGGTCTTGCCTTGGATGCCGTTGGCGCGGTCGAGGGCAACTTCACGCAGTAGTGCGTCGAGGTCACTGCTCACCAGCTGCTGACGGAAGCGCACCGCGTCCTGGTCGGCGAACGGAGTTTGCCGCAGCAGTGGACGAAACATGCGTTCGTGGTCTGCGAAGTACTCCCATACCGGTCCGGTGATGATGTACCCGGAACCGTCGTAGCGGCCGAGGTGGTTGACGATCGCGCTGATGGCGTCGGCGACGACGCGGACGTCGTAGATCGTCAGATCGCGGTCTCGGCGGATGCCGAAGGTCGCGCACATGTCGGTGGCTCCGATACGTACTGCGAGCACGGTGTCGTGATAGTTGCCGAGTAGTTCGCGGATGGCGATCAGCTCTGCGTCGCGCGTCTCGCGGTGCACCACCTCGGGCGATTCGAGGACCGGCATCGCGAACAGCCGGGTGCCGTGTCGGCGCGATGCCGAGACGATCTCTTCGAGGAACTCGCCTCCGCGGGCTGCGGTGAATTTCGGCACCACGAATCCGTTGAGCCCGTTCGCACCGGGGTCGAGTCCCGCGCAGATGGCGCGGATGTGGGCGGCCGTGCGGGCCCGCACGAACACGAGCGATCTCGAACCCGAGAGTTCATTGAGAGTTTGTACGGTGTTGGCCAATGCTGCATCCAGATCGCCGTCTGCCACAGCGTCTTCGAGATCGACGACGACCGATCGCACCCCCTCGTCGGTTCGTTTGTTCACCGTCGCGGTCAGATCGGATCGGGTCGCTGGGATGTACAGTGTTGCGCCGAGAGCTGTTGCCAGAACGTTGTTTTCGTCGCTCGTCTCGATGTCTTCCGGCTGCAGGAAGAACACTCGTTCACGGGTGTCTGCGTCGAGATGGCGAAAGTGTTGCACCACTGTCCTTTGTGTGTTTGTGAGTCAGTGCGAGCTGCGCATGCGTTCGATCACGCCTGCGATGAAGTCCGAGATGGCATCGAGATCCTGCAAGTATGACCAGTAGTCGGGGTGGGCACCGGTCAAAGCGCTGCCCGCCCTGTCGATCCGGGCGAGCTGAGCATCCAACACCGAGCCCCATTCGGCAACCAGACCCCGATTGACCGCGAGTTGTTGCGCGTCCCGGAGCGTGAACCGCACCTTGTTCTCGGTCTCTTTCGGATCTGCCTTCACTGCGCGGAGCAACCGAACTCGGTCGGTGACCGCGTCGACCAAGTGTTCGGCGTCGCCGAGGTGACTGCGCGCCTGGCCCACCAACTCCAGAGCCTGCTCGGGGTTTCCCGCGTCGAGGGCCGAGCGCGCCGCCCGCAGATCCTCGTCGGCCTGCTCGATGTGGCGAGCACTCGATCGTTCGTTGTGCGACAGATCCGCCGAGCTCTTGGCATTGAATTCGCGGAGCAAAGCCGAGAAGGCGGGCGCGATACCCTCCGATCGCGTTCGCACGGCTTGCATTCTCGTGCGCACCGAGGACAGCGCTGTGTGGGCTTCGCGGAGCTTTCCCGGGGCCGACTCCACGGCGGCGCGCAGCGTCGCAGCGCGTTCACGGACCAGGGCAGCATGCTCACGGGCGCGCAGGGGATCGCGTTGGTCGTTCTGCAATGTCGTTGTGGCTGCGTCGAGTTCGTGCCACGCCTGGCGGAGTGACGGATAGCCTGCGTATTGCTCGTCGACGGTGGATCGGGCGGCATCGGCCTCGCCGAGCGCGTCCTGGACCAGGCGCGGTGTTGCGGCGAATTGAGCGGACGCATGCTCGAGGCTCTGACGATGGGCGTCGTAGAACCTATCGACGGCCACGCTGGCGTCGTGTAGCTGCGCGGTTGCGCGATCGAAGGCCGATCTGGCGGCAGCGGTGGTGATTCCGTCGTACTGATCGACAGCGGCGAGATACGCGGCCCCGGCGTCGAAACATTGCTTTTCGGTCTGGGTCCACTGCGACGCGAGCCGATCGCCCGGGCGCAGTGCCGTCGAGGCCTCGACGCCTGCGGAGGCGATCGATTGACGCTTGTCCATATCGAGAAATGCGGCGACGGCGTTGTCCTGGGAACGACGCGCGGCGGCGTCCGATTCGGCACCCCGGCGGAACACCCCAGGCCAGCGACTTGTCACCTGCTCGATAGTACTGGCGGGAACCCTGGCGATGCCGCGCTCGTTGGTCGAGTACGTCCAGAAACCGGACATTCCCACTACGGTTGTAGCCGTAACGGGAAACCATTTGCGAAAGGACCTCTCCATGGGCGTCAGCCTCAGCAAGGGTGGCAATGTCTCGCTCACCAAGGCAGCTCCGAACCTGACCGCGGTCACGGTAGGACTCGGGTGGGACATCCGCACGACGACCGGTACCGACTTCGATCTCGATGCCAGCGCCATCGCCCTGAATTCGACGAAGAAGGCTTTGAGCGACACGCACTTCGTGTTCTTCAACAACCTCAAGTCCCCAGATGGCTCCATCGAGCACACAGGCGACAACCTGACCGGTGAGGGCGACGGTGACGACGAGGCGATCAAGGTCGATCTCGCTGCTGTGCCGCCGGAGATCGAGACCATCGTGTTTCCCGTGTCGATCTACGATGCGGACGCACGTTCGCAGTCGTTCGGTCAGGTCCGCAACGCGTTCATCCGCGTGGTCAACCAGGCCGACAACTCCGAGCTCGCTCGCTACGACCTCAGCGAGGACGCATCGACCGAGACCGCCATGGTCTTCGGCGAGCTGTACCGCAACGGTGCCGAGTGGAAGTTCCGCGCAGTCGGCCAGGGCTACGCGTCGGGCCTCGCCGGAATCGCTCGCGACTTCGGAGTCAACGTCTAGTAAAGACGTTCTCAAGATTGGGGATACCCCCGCCTCGTCATTCATGATGGGCGGGGGTTTTTCCGTATCTGTCTCGAGAAGGGCCACGTCTGTGGTTGTGAAGATCTTCGGATGGTCGATCGCGGTCACCGTCGTCGCCGTCATCGTTGCGTTCCTGTACGGCGGGCTCGAGGCAATGATCCTCGTTCTCATACTGGGTGTCCTCGAAGTGTCTCTGTCCTTCGACAACGCCGTCATCAACGCCACAGTGCTCCGCCGCATGAGCGAGTTCTGGCAGAAGATATTTCTCACCATCGGCATCGTCATCGCCGTGTTCGGCATGCGCCTGCTGTTCCCGCTCGTCATCGTCTGGGCCGCGTCCGGCAAGGGGCCCGTCGCGGCCATCGACCTCGCGCTCAATCCTCCTGCGGACGGCGCGGCCTACTTCCCCAACGGTGATCCGAGCTACGAGACGTTACTGACCGACGCGCATCCACAGATCGCGGCATTCGGAGGCATGTTCCTGCTGATGCTGTTCCTCGGGTTCATCTTCGAGGACCGAGAGATCACCTGGCTCAGCTGGCTCGAGAAGCCGCTTGCACGGATCGGCAAGCTCGATCAGCTCTCGGTGGTCGTGGCCGGTCTGCTGCTGGTACTCAGCGCGGAATTCCTCGCCGCCGACGACAAGATCTCCACGGTCATGGTGTCCGGCGTGCTCGGCATGATCACCTACATCGCCGTCAACGGGCTCGGCGAGCTCTTCCACATCGAGGAAGAAGGCGAAGAACCCTCCGGCGGTCCGAGCGATCTCGCCAAGGCGACCGGTAAGGCAGGCTTCTTCCTGTTCCTCTACCTCGAGGTGCTCGACGCGTCGTTCTCGTTCGACGGCGTCATCGGGGCGTTCGCCATCACGGCGGACCCGATCATCATCGCGCTCGGGCTCGGCTTCATCGGGGCGATGTTCGTCCGGTCGATCACGGTCTTCCTGGTGCGCAAGGGAACGTTGTCCGATTACGTCTACCTCGAACACGGGGCGCACTGGGCGATCGGCGCGTTGTCGGTCATTCTGCTGGTCTCGATCGGGGTGCACATCAACGAGCTGATCACCGGCTTCGTCGGCATCTTGTTCATCGGAGCGGCATTCCTGAGCAGTCTCCGGCGAAACAAGCGCCTCGAAGAGCGGGGTGTGGAGACCGAACTGACCGTCTGACCCGAGGTGTCGGCAGGCTCAGAGATCCTCGATATCGATCAGGCCGTCCTGCAGGGCCCGCGCGACCAGGCCGGCCTTGGTCGGTGCGGGGCGGCCGACCGAGGTGTACTTGGCCCGGATCCGAGTGAGGTGTGTGTTGACGGTGCCGAGTGAGAGAAACAAGGACTTGGCCACCTCGGTCTTGGAGTCCTGTCGAATCCAGCAGAGCAGCACCTCGATCTCGCGCTCGGTGAGACCCGGCCGCGTGGGAAACGCGCTCGCAGGAGGCACCAGGCTGATGGGCCCACGTGAACGACGCGTCACCGGTGCCGCCGACTCGTGTGCAGAGGGCAAGGGTTCGAGCAGTGCAGACATCACATCTCCCGGGGTGCCGAAGGTGGGCGAGATCGGCCGCACCAGTCCGAGTAATTCTCACAGGCACGGCCGCGGATTTCTGCCCTGAATTCCATGGGCATTGAACCGTCAACTCGGTGCTCAGGATGTCATGACGCTACGACAGAGTTCGGTGAGACCGCAGTGGCACGGTGTCACTGCTGTGGCGGTGGTTCCGGCATCGGCAGCCACCCGTCTTCGACCGCACGCTTGTACAGATCGGTTTTGGTCGGTGCGGGGCGCCCGGCCTCGGCGTACTTGTGCCGGATGCGGACGAGGTAGTCGTTGACCGTCTGCTCGGACAGGCCCGCAAGGCGGGCAACGCGTCCGGCCTTCTCGCCCGATGCGTACAGCGCGAGGACCTCGCGTTGGCGTGGGCTGAGGCCGACGTCGGGAAGCTGCGGATCGCCGTCGATCGCAGCAGCCCAGTCCGTCGTGACGACCTGACCGCCGCTCGCGGCGCGCCTGATCGCCGAGACGATCGCCGCGGCAGGTGCGGACTTGCGCACCACGCCCAGTACCCCTGCGCGGGCCGCGGAGCGAACCAGAAACGGGTTCTCGGCACCGGTGTACACCAGCACCCGGGTGCCGGCGGCATGCAGTTGTTCCACGTTCGAGCGAGGAGACGAGCCGTCTCCCAGTCGAAGGTCGAGGACCACCAGATCGAGTGCCTGCTGCCGTTCCAACAGTTCGCCGACCGTGGCGGCCATCGACACCAGGTCCAGGTCGGGTTCGTCGGCGAGCATGGCCGCGAGCCCCAGTGCCACCGACTCGTGGTCTTCGACCAGGCCGATGCGTCGTATCGAGGTGCTCTCCTGTGCTGAGCTCTCCGGAGATTGCGGCACCTGTGTCATGTCCCCCGCCTCGCTCTCAGGTCCTACTGCCCCGATGATGCTGTCAGAGATGTCGCCGCTGGTCGGCGCGATGGTGTATCAGCGCGGTCTGTGTCACCCGGGAACGGGACGCGCATCCGAGCCCTGAGGAACAGCACGAACAGCACCACCAGCAACAGGGCTCTACCCCACACTCCGACCAGGACGAAGAACTCCTCGTCGCTGGCATCGGCGCCGGAGGCGAGGGCTGCGAAATACTTGAAGACGCCGATTCCCATCGACAGATCGACCACGAGATAGGCACCGACCACGCTCCACGGAACGCGAAGCAGCACCAGGAACGGCAGCAGCCACAGGGTGTACTGCGGCGAATGCACTTTGTGCAGCAGCATGAAGCCGCACAGCATCGACCCGCTCACCGCCACCCACGGATAGGTTCCGACCACCGCCGCGCGACGCCAACCCAGCCACAGAGCCAGCAGGAAGGCGGCGAACACCAGCAGCGGCGACGCGATGTCCACCACGTCCTGGAAGTTCGCCTCGGCTTCGGTGTAGGCGTCGGGGGTCATCTGGTCGGTGATGTAGAAGTGGCGCAGGCCCCAGTACCAGATGGAGTTGGTCGTCAGATCTGCCTGCCGCATCGACTGGAACGTGAACGACGCGCGCCAACCTTCGTAGCCGAGGACGGCGAACGGCAGGTTCACCGCAACAGCCGTGGCGATGGCGGTACCTGCGACCATCAGCCCGCCGACGATGTCGTAGCGACCTCGCCCGGAATCGGCGGATTCGCGGCCGCCGATCCCGCCGGTGACCACGTACGCGATCAGGGGCAGTACGAAAGCTCCGGGATAGATCTTGAGACAGAAGCCGACTGCCAGCAGTACCGATGCGAGCATCGCGCGTCGGCGCAGGGGCATCGGCAACGTCATGACGAAGATCGCGCCGACGGCCGATGCCACGACCGGTAGTTCCCAGTTGTGGAAGGCGTACATCACCAGTGGTGGGCCGATCGACCACAGCAGTGCCGGCCAACCGGCCAGTCGGCCGAGCATCCAGGCGGTGAGCAGGCCGAAGGGCGCGAGGATCAGTGCCGAGGTCAGCAGAAACTGTGCGTCGGTGTGCGCGGGGATGGCGCCGAGCCACATCAGCAGTCCACTGAGAACGGGGTACTCCACAGTCCCGCCGGTGAGGATTCCGTCGCTGGTGATGGCTCCGTGGATGTACGGGAAGATGTGATTGTCGATGTCTCGACCGAGCCAGAGGAATTGGATGTCGGAGTAGCAGACCGAGGAGTCCTTGATCGCGTCGAACACCGCGCTGCGACCGGAAGCGTCGAACGGCGCGACGGCGCAGCGAGCCTTGTTCAGATACCCCAGAATCAGTCCTATTGCAGCCATCGCGACGACCACGATCACCGTCGTCGGATTGGTGCGGACCGCGGATCGCATGATGCAAGACTATGACGCGCGTGCCGTCGACCGTACCTCCGACGGGAATTAGCAGGTCAGCGCCCTGTCGTGTATCTTCGAGGGGTTGCTGACGCAACGACCCTCCTGCCACGGATAGTCCGTGGCCGTTTTCACTAGTCCACAGGAGGTGATGAGGTCTTATGCGTCATTACGAATTGATGGTCATTCTCGACCCCAATCTGGACGAGCGCACTGTCGCTCCGTCGCTCGATACGTTCCTCAACGTCGTTCGCAAGGACGGCGGCACCGTCGACAAGGTCGATGTGTGGGGCAAGCGTCGTCTGGCCTACGAAATCCTCAAGCACGCCGAGGGCATCTACGCCGTTGTGAACATCAACGCCGAGCCTGCCACCGTCAGCGAGCTGGATCGTCAGCTCGGGCTCAACGAGTCCGTGCTGCGCACGAAGGTCCTGCGACAGGGCAAGTAATTGTCGTTGCTCGCCTCTAGGCTGGCATCAACAAAGACTTACTACTGAAAGAGGAACCATGGCAGGCGAGACCGTCATCACCGTCGTCGGGAACTTGACGGCAGATCCAGAACTTCGCTTCACCCCGGCCGGTGCGGCTGTGGCCAACTTCACCGTTGCGTCCACTCCGCGCACGTTCGACCGTCAGACCAACGAATGGAAAGACGGCGACGCACTCTTCATGCGCTGCAACATCTGGCGTGAAGCTGCGGAGAACGTGGCCGAGAGTTTGACGCGCGGCGCACGAGTGATCGTGAGCGGCAGGCTCAGGCAGCGTTCGTACGAAACGCGTGAAGGCGAGAAGCGGACTGTCGTCGAACTCGAGGTCGACGAGATCGGGCCTTCTCTGCGCTACGCCACTGCGAAGGTCAACAAGGCCAACCGCGGCGGCGGAGGTGGAGGCGGAGGCTTCAACTCCGGTTCTGGTTCCTCAGGTGGATCGGGCGGCGGCCGCTCGAACTCCAATTCCAACGCCGGTTCCGGCGGAGACGATCCCTGGGGCAGTGCCCCGGCGGCCTCGGGCTCCTTCGGTGGGCGTGGCGGAGACGAAGAGCCACCGTTCTAGATCCTTCGATCGAGAACATCCAGATGTAACGGAGAAAGACCCATGCCCAAACCGCCATTGCGCGACAAGGTGCTCAGGAAGAAAGCGTGTTCCTTCTGCAAGGAAAAGAACGCGTCGATCGATTACAAGGACACGACGTTGCTGCGTAAGTACGTCAGCGATCGCGGAAAGATCCGTGCTCGCCGTGTCACCGGCAACTGCGTCCAGCATCAGCGTGACGTGGCCGTTGCCGTGAAGAACTCGCGTGAGGTAGCACTGCTGCCTTACGCCGCGACGGCTCGATAGAAAGGGGCGATTGGTATGAAACTGATCCTCACCGCTGATGTGGACAACCTCGGTGCGCCTGGCGACACCGTGGAGGTCAAGGACGGCTACGGCCGTAACTTCCTGCTGCCCCGCGGACTGGCCATCCAGGCCACCCGTGGAGCTCAGAAGCAGGTCGACGGCATTCGCCGCGCTCAGGAAGCTCGTGCCGTTCGCGGACTCGAGCACGCCAACGAGCTCAAGCAGGCCATCGAAGGCCTCGAGAGCGTCACGCTGTCCGTCAAGACCGCGGGCGACTCGGGCAAGCTGTTCGGCTCGGTCACCGCGTCGGACGTCGCTTCTGCCCTCAAGGCTGCCGGTGGACCGGTCGTCGACAAGCGCAGCATCGATCTGCCGAAGGCGCACGTGAAGAACACGGGGCAGCACGACATCGTCGTGAACCTGCACCCCGACGTGACCGCCAAGTTCAAGCTGGAGGTCGTCGGTAGCTGATCCGGCCTTTCGGCCCGGTACGGCTACGAAAAAGCCCCACGAATCTCGGTTCGTGGGGCTTTTTCGTGCTTTCTCACAATGATGAACGGCCGCAAAGGGTTCCGAATTGTGAAGGATCTCTCTTGGCGGCGAGATAGCCGGAGCTTTGCGTACTCTTTAGTTGGGGAGCGACACAGAAGAGCATCGCAAAAAAAGACCGACCGACCCGATTACTAAGATTCTGGAGGAATGCTGCCGTGACCACCACTGCAGAACCCGATTCGGACCACAGCACTATGACCCGACCCGAGCAGCCGTCTCGAGTCGGGTCGATCCTGAAGTACGACGTACCGGCCTCCCTGGTCGTGTTCCTGGTGGCCGTGCCACTGTCGATGGGCATCGCCGTCGCATCCGGAGCGCCGATCATGGCCGGCCTCATCGCCGCGGTCGTCGGCGGAATTCTCGCCGGAATTCTCGGCGGATCACCGCTACAGGTCAGCGGTCCGGCCGCGGGGCTGACAGTGGTCGTTGCCGAGCTGGTCAATCAATTCGGTTGGGGCATAACGTGTGCCATCACCGTTCTTGCGGGTGCAGTACAGATCCTGTTGGGGATGAGTCGAATTGCGCGTAGCGCGTTGGCCATCTCCCCGGTGGTGGTCCACGCCATGCTCGCCGGAATCGGTATCACCATTGCGCTGCAGCAGATTCACGTTCTGCTCGGTGGCGAGTCCGAGAGTTCGGCTGTGCGCAATCTCCTGTCGATCCCCACATCCGTGGCGAACGGTCAGTGGCCGTCCGTCGTCGTCGGCGGCATCGTGGTCGCTCTCATGATCGTCTGGCCGAGATTGGCTCAGTTCTCTGGAGTGCTGGCGAAGGTGACCAAGGTGCCTGCCGCACTCGTTGCGGTCGTTGCCGCCACCGCCGTCTCGATCTTCTTCTCCCTCGACGTCGAGCGAATCAACCTGCCGGGCAACCTGATCGAGTCGCTGAGCTTCCCGATCATGCCGGATGGGCAATGGAGCGCGTTCGTCACCGGCGTCATCACGATCGCGTTGATCGCCAGTGTCGAGAGTCTGCTGTCCGCGGTGGCCGTCGACAAGATGCACAGCGGTGAGCGCACCAACTTCGACCGCGAATTGATGGCCCAGGGCGCGGGCAACATGGCATCCGGCGCCATCGGCGGACTGCCGATCACCGGCGTGATCGTCCGCAGCGCCACCAACGTCAAGGTCGGTGCCAAGTCTCGTGCGTCGGCGATTCTGCACGGAGTGTGGATTCTGATCTTCTCGGTTCTGTTCATCTCGATCGTAGAACTGGTTCCCTTCGCGGCACTGGCCGGTCTGCTGGTGATGATCGGCGTGCAGTTGGTCAAGTTGGCGGACATCAAGATTGCGAACAAGACGGGAGACATCGCGGTCTACGCGGTCACGGTCGTCGGCGTGGTGGCCCTCAATCTGCTCGAGGGTGTCCTCATCGGCTTGGCATTGTCGATCATCCTGGTGCTTCGCCGGGTGGTGTGGGCCAAGGTTCGCGCAGAGGAGACGGTCGACGGTACCTGGCGGGTGACCACCGAGGGGTCATTGAGCTTCCTCGCGCTACCGCGATTGACGCATGTGCTCTCCACCGTCCCGGCCGGTACGGCCGTCGCGGTTCACCTGGAAGTGGATTTCCTCGATCACGCCGTGCACGATGCGCTCAACGAGTGGATCCGTCAGCACGAACTCGGCGGCGGCACTGTGAAAGTCGTGGAAGCAGGTACGGCATCGATGGCCGCTGCCGCCGAGGGTCCGCCCAAGCGTGGATCTGCGACCGTGCGCAGTTCGCTGGCGCCGTGGCGCGCATGGCAGCTCAAGAACCATGACGCGCAGGAGGATTCGCCCGTGGCTCTGCGTGCGGTGTTGAGCGGTGTGGCCGAATACCACCGCACCCACGCGTCCAGTATTCGCCCGCACCTCGAGGGTCTGACCGAGTTCCAGGACCCGGACACTCTCTTCCTCTGCTGTGTGGATTCGCGAGTCATGCCGAACACGATCACCAGCAGCGGCCCGGGAGATCTGTTCACCGTCCGCAACATGGGCAACCTCGTGCCGGTCCAAGGCCAGGACTGCTCGGTGGAGGCGGCGCTGGCGTTCGGTGTCGATCAGCTGGGCACCTCCTCGGTGGTGGTGTGTGGGCACTCGGGTTGTGGAGCCATGAAGGCAGTTCTCAGTGGCCCGGAGAACGCCGCAGACGAGTCCGTGGAGGAATGGCTCGGTCACGCGGTGGCGAGCCTGGAGGCGTACCGCAGCGGTCACGTCGTCGGCCGTCAGGCGGCAGAACTCGGCTTCTGTGAGGCCGATCAGCTCGCGATGGTGAATGTGGCGGTGCAATTGCAGACGCTCACTCGTCACCGGGTGGTCGGCCGCGCCAATGCCGAGGGCCGCTTGCGCATCACCGGGCTGTTCTTCGACATCCCGACCGCCAGAGTGCTGCAGATCGGCACCCGAGAGATCACTGTGCTCGACCCTGCGGATTGCCCGCAGACCGTCGACGCCTGAGCCTCGGACGCCGCGGACCAGGGGCCCGATTCCCAGCCGGGGATCGGGCCCTTGGCATCGAAACGGGAGGGTGGTCTGTTTATGTGACCGATCCCAGCCATTGTGACCCAATTCACCCTGGACTTCACCTCGTATTTACTCAACACGCCCGAGCTGTCAACTCGGCCGACACGCCGATTCAGAAACAATGCACAGGAAGAAATTTCTATGTACACCCTTTGAACTGGCGAAACGGCCAAAACTGTGGAACTTATACCCAGGTTGTCCACAGGTGGTCAACACTGTTGTTCAAGCCCATGCACATTCCTTCCACAGATCCATGCACAGGCCGTGTTGTGACTCCGTCCGATACCGCTTAACGTCCCTGCAGCGTCTCTCTCGATGCCGCTCTGCGGCGTCGCGACGGGACGGATCCGGTGCCGAACAGAACTTGTCGGTGCCCGGGGGTAGAACTTGCTACACCGCACGGTTGGGTGGTACTCGGCCGTGCGCACCGCGATGGGGAGAGGACGGCCGAGTCACGTGGCAGTTGTGGACGATCGAGGACAGTCCGACTACTCCGGCTCCCCGTCCGGGGAGGGCCCGGGTGAGGATTTCGGTCGCCAGCCACCGCAGGACATGGCCGCCGAGCAGTCCGTACTGGGTGGCATGTTGCTGAGCAAGGACGCCATCGCCGATGTGCTCGAGGTGCTCCGCCCGGGTGACTTCTATCGGCCCGCCCACCAGAACGTGTACGACGCGATCCTGGATCTCTACAGTCGCGGCGAGCCCGCCGACCCGGTGACCGTCTCGGCCGAGTTGGATCGACGCGGCGAACTCAAGCGGATCGGCGGGCCTCCGTACCTGATCACGCTCACCCAGACGACGCCCACGGCAGCCAACGCCGGGTATTACGCCGAGATCGTTGCCGAGAAGTCGATTCTGCGTCGGCTCGTGCAGGCAGGCACCCGCATCGTTCAGTTCGGTTACGCCGGATCCGACGGGCAGGACGTCGCCGAGGTCGTCGATCGAGCGCAGGCCGAGGTGTACGAGGTCACCGAGCGCCGCACCTCCGAGGACTTCCTTCCCCTCGAAGAGCTGCTGCAGCCGACGATGGACGAAATCGACTCCATCGCCAGCCGTGGTGGCATATCCCTCGGCGTACCAACAGGATTCGCCGAACTCGACGAAATCACCAACGGGTTGCACCCGGGCCAGATGATCATCGTGGCGGCAAGGCCCGGCGTGGGCAAGGCGCTCGCCCTCGACACGCGTCTTCCGACGCCCGACGGCTGGACCACGATGGGCGAGGTGGCGGTGGGTGACCACCTCATCGATGCCCACGGCATGCCGACCAGAGTCGTGGCGGCCACGGACATCATGCTCGATCGACCGTGCTACGAAGTCGAGTTCTCCGACGGCACAGTCATCGTCGCCGATGCGCAACATCAGTGGTTGACCGAGACCAGGGCGTCACGCAAGTCGGCGCAGGCTGCGGCGGTCAACTACAACCGGACTCGCAATCAGAAGACCTTCGCTGCTGTGCGCACCACCGAAGACATCGCGAACTCGGTGCGCTGTCCGACGAAAGATGCACGCATCAATCACTCGGTCACCAATACCGAGGCCGTTCAGCTGCCCGAGCGTGAGCTTCTGGTGCCGCCGTACACAATGGGTGCATGGCTGGGAGATGGAACGTCGGCCTCCGCGCAGATCACCAGCGCTGACCCTGAAATCATCGCCCGAATAGAGGGCGAAGGTTTGCACGTGGTGGCGTCGGAGAAAGCCGCACTCCGATACTCGATCAAACTTCCTACCGAGGTCGTCGAGGCAAAGGACTGTGTCGTCTGCGGCAAGCAGTTCGTGCCGTTTCCGCTCAATGTCCGTACCTGCGGTCAATCGTGCGGCGGCAAAGCGCGTTTCATGTCCGCACCGGTCGCTGCACCGAAGTGCATCGACTGCGGCAAGGTGACGACCGGTTTGCATCGCTGCCAGGCATGCCGCAGCTCGATCGGGACCGTGCAGGCGCGTCTACGGACGATCGGCGTACTGGGCGACAAGCATGTACCCATCGACTACCTTCGTGGTTCCGAGACACAGCGACGTGCGTTGTTGGCAGGTCTGCTCGACACCGACGGCACTGTCACCGGGGGTGGCTCGGTTCAATTCGCGGTCACCAACGAGCGGCTCGTTCGTGGGGTGCGTGAGCTGATCGTCAGTTTGGGTTATCGCGTCCAGATGTCCACCAAGAGGGTCCGGGGCCGGAGCGAAACATCCTCCACTGCATTCACTTTGACGTTCGCGACCGACGATGTCGTGTTCGGTCTGCACCGAAAGCAGGTACTGCACAAGGAGCGTCGTGCCGCTGGATCCACTGTGCGGTCGGGTTCGCGGTTCATCGTCGATGTTCGCCGAGTCGACTCCGTTCCGGTTCGCTGTGTGGAGGTCGACAACGCGGATCATCTGTATCTCGCAAGTGAGTCGATGATTCCTACCCACAATTCGACGTTGTCGATGGATTTCATGCGTTCGTGCTCCATCAAGCACGGCATGCCCAGCGTCATCTTCTCTCTGGAGATGAGTCGTACCGAGATCGTCATGCGTCTGCTGTCCGCCGAGGCCAAGATCAAGCTCGGCGACATGCGTTCGGGAAAGATGACCGACGACGACTGGACCAAGCTGGCCCGGCGCATGAGTGAGATCAGCGAGGCACCGCTGTTCGTCGACGATTCCCCGAACCTGACGATGATGGAGATCCGCGCCAAGGCGCGTCGACTGAAGCAGCGCAACGGACTCAAACTCATTGTGGTGGACTACCTTCAGCTGATGTCGTCCGGTAAGAAGGTCGAATCGCGTCAGCAGGAGGTCTCCGACTTCTCGCGTCAGCTCAAGCTTCTTGCCAAGGAACTCGAATGCCCGGTGGTCGCGGTCTGCCAGCTCAACCGTGGTCCTGAGCAGCGAACCGACAAGAAGCCGATGGTGTCCGACCTGCGTGAGTCCGGCTCACTCGAGCAGGACGCCGACATGGTGATCCTGCTGCACCGCCCCGACGCAATCGAGCGCGACGACCCCCGCGGCGGTGAGGCAGACTTGATTCTCGGTAAGCACCGTAACGGCCCGACCGCGACAATCACTGTGGCACACCAGCTTCACCTGTCCAGGTTCGTCGATATGGCGCGAGGGTAGGGCACGGGCGCTGGCCCACCAGTACGCGGTCACGTATATTCTTCACGAATCAACCAGAGCATTCGACGCAGCATCCGACGAAAGTAATCATGCCCGAGGATCAGAACCAAGACGTCCCACCGAATCACCTCTCGATCGATCCACGCAGCGCCTTCTACGACGAAGAGGTTCTTCAGCGGGACGTGGGCATTCGCTTCAATGGCGTCGAGAAGAACAGTGTCCGCGAATACAACGTGGACGAGGGTTGGGTACGAGTAGAGGTGCCCACCGCCAAGGACCGCTACGGCAATCCGATGCTCGTCAAGCTCAAGGGTACGGTCGAACCCTATTTCCGCGGCGCGAAGTAGCGGACGTCCCCCGGGGCCTAGTTCACCCTGACACCGGCCGCCACCATCGATTCGAGGGCGAGGCGGTGCTCGTCCTCGGTCGATCCCGCGCACGCAGCCGAGGGCACCGTGACGTGATAGCCCAGTGAGCAGGCACGCTCCGCGGCAATCCGAACCCCGAAGTCCGTGAGGTACCCGGTGATCACCAACCGGTCGACCCCGATGAGTCCGAGTTGGGCATGCAGATCGGGATTGGACCAGATGTCCCGGTCGAACTTCGTGGCAATGAGGTCCCCTGGCAGAGGTGCCATTGCCGGATGGAACCGAGCACCGAGGCCGGCCGGGTCGGAACGCAGCGGGTCGGCCGAATCCCGGCTCAGATAGCGAGTGCACACCACCAGAGCTCCGGCGGAGCGCTGAGCATCACGAACCGACCCGGCGCGAGCGAGGGTGCCGGGATCATGCCCGAGTTCGATTATCCAGGGCTGAAAGTCGATCTCCAGCAGGGCCGTACGCGGCATATCAGTAACGAGTTCCCACTGCGGCGGGTGCAGCTTCGAGCGAGGCGAGATCCTCCTCGGTGAGCGAGAGCCCGAGTGCGGCGAGGTTGGCGTCGAAGTGCCCGATGTCGGTGGTGCCGGGAATGGGAATCACGTGGGGACCTTGGGCGAGCACCCATGCCAGTGCCACTGCGGCAGGGGTGGAGTTGTGCCTCGATGCAACCGCAGAGACGACCTCGACGATCGACCGGTTCTGTTCGGCCGCAGCTCCGGAGAATCTGGGAAGTGCCAACCGCATGTCGGTCGCCGGAAGTGCGGTGGGGTCGAGTGAACCGGTGAGGAATCCTCGACCCAGCGGGGAGAACGGCACGAACACCGCGTCGTTCTCACCCGTCCACTCCACCATGTTTCCTACCGGTTCACCGTCGTGTGTGGTGCCCTGCCCCAACGCGTTTCGAGTCCACAGGGACAATTCGGACTGCACCGCAGCGACCGGATGAATACTGTGGGCAACCCGTGCCTGCTCGACGGTGACCTCGCTCAGACCCAGCGCGCGCACCTTGCCTGCCGCCACCAACTCGGACAGCGCTCCCCACGAATCCTCGATGGGTACCTGGTCGTCGACGCGGTGCAGGTAATAGAGGTCGATGGTGTCCACCCCGAGGTTCCGCAGGCTCGAATCGCAGGCCTGCGCCAGGTGTTCCGGGGTGCCGTTGCGAGTCAGGACAGGGCCGCCGCCGTCGTCGTTGCCGATCAACCCGGCTTTCGTGGCGATCACGGCATCGGTCCCGGCCAGAGCGCGACCGACGACCCTCTCGTTGTGTCCGGCTGCGTACGCGTCGCTGGTGTCGAAGAAGTCGATGCCCGACGCGAGTGCGTGCGCCAGGATGGGTGCCCCGGCTGTGTCCGAGGAGGTATCGGCACCGCTGTAGGCCCAGCTGATACCCATGCAGCCGAGACCGATGGCACCGACAGTGCGTCCCAGTGCCGGGACGTGACGCGTGGGAATCGACCTGGACGCTCCTGAGCTCGTTGGATGAGGCATGGACCAGAAGGTATGCCTTCGAGCGCACTCCAACGCAAGCCGAGATCGGCGCATTCGGCCTGGCGTTGCTCAGATCCGGTACCGGATCAGTCGCGAGCTGTTGCCGACCACCGCGACCGAGGACGCGTTGTGCAGAATCGCGGCGAGCACTGGAGAGAGTGCTCCGCCGGCACTGACCACGAGGCCGAGGGCATTGACCGCGATCGACATTCCGTAGTTCTGCCGGATGACGGCCACCGAGTGTCGGCCGAGATCGCGAACGTCGAGCAGACGTGTCAGGTCGTCGCTGGCGAGGGCAACGTCCGCCGTTTCGACGGCAACATCGGTGCCCGCCAGCCCCATCGCGATGCCGATATCGGCGACGGCGAGGGCGGGAGCGTCGTTGGTGCCGTCTCCGACCATCGCAACGACATACCCCTGCTGTTGGAGCTTGCGCACGGCTTCGAGTTTGTCATCGGGCATCACCTCGGCTCGCCACTCGGCGATGTCCAGTTCGGCGGCAACGGCCGCGGCGGTCTCGGGGTGATCTCCGGTGAGCATGACGATGCGCTCCACACCGTCGGCGCGAAGGGCATTCAATACGTCCCGAGCGTTCGAGCGGACCTCGTCGCGCAGACTGATCAACCCGACCAACACCCCGTCGACGGCGAGCAACAACGGGGTCTCGGCCTGACGCTGCAGTCGGGAAACCCATTCGGCCGCGTGATCGGAAACATCGACGTTCTCACTGCGCAGCAGCGAAGGACTGCCCAGCAGCAAGGTCCGGCCGTCCGCGACGGTACGCATGCCGAGACCGACGAGGACCTCGCACTCCTCGTGTGGAGGAATGACGATATGACGTTCCTCGGTACTACGAATGACGGCCTCGGCCAACGGATGTCGAGAGTGGATCTCGGAACTGGCCGCATACGCCAATACCTGCTCCGGCTCCCAGTCGTCGTGGAACGACACGACATTGGTGACGACGGGACGCCCGACGGTGAGTGTCCCGGTCTTGTCGAACACGAAGGCATCGACTCTGCCTGCCTGTTCCAGGTGCGAGCCACCCTTGATCAGAATCCCACGGCGAGCACCGTTTCCGATGGCGGCGCTGATGGCCGTCGGAGTCGACAGCCCCACCGCGCACGGGCATGCGACGAGCAGCATGGTCATCGCTCGTCGGACATCGCGGGTGACGAAGAGGGTGAGGGCCGAGAGGATGAACGACGCCGGTACGAAGCGTCGTGAGAAGTTCTCTCCCACAGTCTGAATCGGGGCGCGATCCTCCTGTGCCTCCTCGACGCGGGAAATGATGCGTCCGATCGTCGTATCGCGGCCCACCGCGGACGCGCGGATGACGATGCGTCCACGGACCACGACGGATCCGGCGTGGATCCGGTCACCTGCGACGATCGACACCGGCAATGTCTCACCGGTGATCGCCGACTGGTCGACCACCGCGTCACCGTCGACGACGATCCCGTCCACCGGCACCCCGACGTGATCGTGCACGACGACCTCGTCGCCGATCTCCAACCGATCGACGTCGACGGAGATCTCGGAACCGTCTGGAAGCCGAATCCACGCGGTGTCCTGCGTGCCGGACAGTAGGTCGGAGATTGCGCGACGAGTGCGCTTGAGCGTCAGCTCCTGCAGGTACTCGCCGATGTTGAGCAGCCACAGCACGGTCAGGGCCACGACATTCTCGCGAAGGACGAGGCTTGCCACAGTGGCGGCGCTGACGAGCGCGTCGGTGCCGGCGGATCGGTTTCCAGCGAGGGAGCGCAGCGCTCCCTTCAGGAACGGGTAGCCGGTGAAGATGGTGACCCCGGTGGCGACCACTCTGCTGGTGGGGCCGAGAAGGGGTGGCCGTCGGAAGGCATAGCGACGGAAGCCGAGCAGGACCAGTGCCGCCCCGCCGATCGTCATACGGAGGACGTCACCGTTGGTGACGTCCGCAGACCGTGGGCTACGAACGGGTATCGATGCCCAGTCGGTCGTGCGCCCGGCGTTCACAGCGTCGAACAGTTCGTCCCGGTCGATGCGGGTACGGGAGTACCAGACCACCACCGATGCGGTACGGGGATACGCGTGGACAGCCCGGACGCCGCGGATCTTGTCCACATGGTCTTCGACCGCGACCGCTCGGCCCGGACTCGAGCGCAGCCAGTCGACGCGAAGCCGCATGCGGCCGGCGGCATCGGACAGGATCTCGATGCCATCCGTGCGGCCGGGAATCGTGTCGAGGGAGTGTTCGACGAGGGTCGTCATGTGCGGTCGACTGCCGTGATCAGTGCGAGTGACCGTGGCCGACTTCGGTGGCCGACGGCGGCGGTACTTCTTCGCCGAGCCGATCGCGTGCCTCGGCGACGACATCCGACATGGCCAGACGCGCGGACTCGGCTTGGATCTCGGCCTTGCGTGCGGCGCGAAGACCGAGTTCGGTTGCCGATACCGCAGCCTTGCGCACGGGGGCCTTGTCGTACAGCTTCTTGGCACCGTTGTATGCGGCGACGCCGACTGCGCCCGTCACGACCGTCGATACTGCCTTCGCGACGATGACCGGAAATGCCATGTTGTAGCTCCTCGATTCGAACCTGTACCCACTTATTGGGAATCATATTCGTTTTGCTCGGCTGTGGCGACTTCCATGCGCGCGGGAAGTGTCACCGGATCGGCTTCGTGGTGCGAAACGCTCCGCCCGGATCAGTCCAGTTCGAGTTCGTAATAGATCGCTTTCGGTCCCTCTCCGTGCCCTTCGTGGCAATCGAAGCCACGCTTCTCGTACACGTGCCGGGCCGCCTCGTCGTCCTCGGATGTATTGAGATCCAGGTAGGTGGCACCCCTACTGCGTGCGTGCTCGATGATCTCGTCGAGAAAAATTGTGCCGTGCCCCTTCCCGCGTGATCCGGGCTCGATGTAGAACTCGGCGAGGTAGGCCTCGGTGTCTGCGGTCAGCGTACCGATCCGAAATCGAAGAACGGCAACGCCGGTGGCGGGCGTGCCGAATATCAGCACGCTGGTGTCGCCGGACTTCACCAGAGTGTCGAGATGTGTTGCAAGCCAATCCGGCTCAGGTGCGGGATAGTTGTACTCGCGATTGAAATCGACCAACAGAGTTGCGGCTTCGGTGAATTCGGCGGGATCCTGGACGGCGCGTGTACCGCTGACCGATGTCATCGACTCCTCCAGTCAGTGATTCGGTTGAACGAGATCCTTGGCGTCGCGCAGTCCGAGACCGGGATGCATCTCTCGTAGCGCCTTGATGGCGCGAACAGTTCTGCCGAGTTCTGCGACAACCGCGTCGACATCCGCGGCGGGTACGGCCTCGGGCTCGATCTTCTCGGGAGAGTTCTGGGTTCGGCTCTCTCCGTACAAGAAGAGCAGAGCGGCCAATGCCAGTACTACCAGCTTCGACCAGTTCCACGCAGAAGGATCGGACACCAGGTCGCTGATCGTCAGGAACGCGAGAATGGCCAGCAACGCGGCATACCCGTAACGCTTCCAGGGGCGTTCTTCGGCCTTCATACGTCCATGCTGACAGCAGGCTCTGATCGGGGCAAACGGTTCAGCGTCGTAATTCGGTATCGAGTCGAACCAGGACCGCGCCGAACTTCGCGCGCCCGCCGGCCGGTGGCGGAAAGCGGCGGAGGACCGCACGCACGGTCGTGTCGGCCTGGGTGACGATCCACTCAGCGAGCTCTCCAGCAGCGTCGGGGTCGGCGAGCACCAGATGCACGGCAGAACCGAGAACATGTTTGACCTGATGGGGGTTGTACAGCGGGTGGAGAAAGGCAGCGCCGGCGGCGTGCATCGCGGCCAGTGCGGCGTCCGTGGCCGCAGATGCCGGCACCTCACGGGCAGCTTTGTGCGCTGCCCAGGCGAGTTGGCGAAGTGCCGCCGTGCGGTGGCCGGTCTCGGCGAACGCCTCGGCACCGTCGATCGCCGCGCGTGGACGCGCATCGTCGGGTTGGGCCATCTCGTAGATCGGCAATGCCCGTCGTGCGCAGGTAGCTGCGAACCCGACCACGCATCGAATGTCATCGAGGCTCAGCTCGACTTCTGCCGTCCCGGCCACCTCACGCCTCTCGAGTTCGTCTGCAGGTGAGCGCACCGGTCACTGTGCACACGGGGTTACTGCCCTTCTCGACCGTCGTACACCTCCGTGGTGATGCAGAAGGGGTGGCCGGCGGGGTCGAGGAGAACTCGCCATCGGTGGTCCGGTTGCTCTGCTGCTTCCCTGGCACCGCATTCGACTGCGTACGCGACGGCTCCGGCAAGGTCCCCTCCCGTATCCACGTCGAAATGCACGATGGATGTCGACGGCCAGACGGGAGGGATGTAGTTCTCAACCGTCTGCGCAACGATGTTCAGGCCGGATTGTGTGCGCAGTCCAACGCTCTCGGAGTTCTCCCACAACAACTCACCGCCGAGAAGCGCGAGATAGAACTGCGCGAGCTCCCCCGGGTCCGCACAGTCGATGGACGTCCCCGCTACAGCGAGGTGTGTTCGCGGCATGTCATGACAATACGGTCAGGTGGTGCTCTCAGTGTCCACAATTGAGCTCGAGAATCGGGAAAGCGTGTCGGCGTGGAAATAGTGGACGCTGAGGGGACTGCCGCCCGGGCGCAGAATCTCACGAGTACAACCGCGCAGTCGCGCTGGCACGCGCGGCCAGCTCGTCTCGAATCATGTTCGGCTGCAGCACTGTTACTCCTGGACCGCATTGCCATATCACGCCCGTCGCGTGATTTCGGCCGGAGAACGTGATGGTTGCCAGGTGCCGCCCGTCGCGCTGCACGTCGTCACTGATCACCCGAATTGCGTTCTTCGTCAACGAGAGCCACGATGATTGGTCCACGAGGCAGGTGACGTCGAGCTGGTCCAAGGTCGCGCGGAAAGATTTCCAGTGCGCAGTGAATGCCGCTTCGAGGTCCACTACCGCGCTGCGCCGCGCGGACTCCTCCAATACCTCCAGGCTGTCGATTCGTGAGACTCGGTAGACACGTTCGTTGCCGTCGCGCGCGGCGAGCAGGTACCAGTGATCGCCGGCGTACACGAGCCCGATGGGGTCGAGGATTCGATCGGCCGCCGCGCCTGCGCGATTGCGATACGACACGTGTATTCGCAGACCGTCGATGACGGCCCGGTGCAACGTCACCAGGTGCAACTCGGGTTCGCGTGGAAAGGCGAAACCCTCGGGCCGCACCAGGATTCGCTGTGATGCAGTGCTTGCGACTGCTCGGTGTGCATCCGGTATCGCGGCGGCGACCTTGCGCATGGCACTGGCGTAGGCGGGGGTGGCCACGCGCCCGGATCCGGAGGCAAGCAGCGCCGTCGCCTCCTCCGATGTCAGACCGGTCAACTCGGTGCGGTAACCGGGCAGCAGGCTGATCCCACCGCCGCGACCCCGGTCGGTGTACACCGGCACCCCCGCTGCGGACAGCGCTTCGATATCGCGCAATACCGTTCGGGTCGACACTTCGAGCTGTGCGGCGATGTCGGCAGCGTTCAGTCTGCCCCGGTGTTGGAGCAGCATGACGATGGACAGCAACCGGTCTGCGCGCACCCGAAAAGTGTCTCACCAAAACATGACAGAAGATGTCATGTTCAAGCGGTTTACTTCAGTGCAGCAGGCCACGACGGGTGGTCGCAGAACGGAAGGCTCCTCCATGACCATCACAGACAGCGCACAGCAGACGGATCCTCGGACTGTGTATTTCACGGCCGCAACATGGGTGAGTGCACTTCTCGGCGCGGTCCGTCCCGAGCAGCTCGAACTACCCACCCCCTGCGACGAGTTGGACGTCCGACACCTCGCGGGACACCTCGTCTCGACGGTCCGTCGGCTGATCGCGATTGCCGAACTCGGAAGTCCGGATTCGGTCTCGCCCTGGTCCTCGGTTCACGATGCGGGCTCTTTCGACGCACTCGTAGAGCAGGCGCGTGCAGCGTGGGCCGACGACGCAGCGCTCGACGCCCCGGTCGTGGTTCCCTGGGGCGCGGTCCCTGGCCGATCCGCGGTGTGGGGGTACGCCCGGGAGCTGTTGCTGCACGGATGGGACCTTGCCGTGGCGACGGGACAGCCGGCCGACGTCGATCCCGCACTCGTCGAACCCGTGGCCGAGGAATTCCGGGCGATGCTCCCGCCGGATGCCCGGATTCCGGGAGTGCCGTTCGGTGCCGTCGTGGAACCGCGTCCAGAGGCGGGAGCGTTGGAACGACTTGCGAATTTCTCCGGGCGTTCCTCGGATGGTTGGGTCTAGCGTCTGCCACTTGACCTCGAGTGCACTCGAGGTTGCAGGCTGGCAGCATGCAGATGACATACGGTGAGCTGCCTCAGCTCATGACCCTGATGACGGGCGACGAAAAGCATGGTGCGAGTGCCACATCCACGCTCGATGTGTTGTGGGTGTTGTACTCCGACATACTTCGGCTCGATGTGGCCAATCCCGAAGACCCCGAACGTGATCGGTTCTACCTCTCCAAAGGGCACGGCCCCATGGCGTACTACGCGGTGCTCGCGGCACGGGGGTTCTTGACGCGCAGCGATCTCGAGTCCTTCGGCAGTTACGACTCGGCCCTGGGTAGTCATCCGGACCGAACATTGGTCCGCGGTGTCGATATCGGATCGGGATCGCTCGGACACGGTATGGCGCTGGCAGCCGGAACTGCCGCTGCGCTGCGTATTCAGCAGAGCACTGCCCGCGTCTTCGTGCTGATCGGCGACGCGGAACTCGACGAGGGCAGCAATATGGAAGCCATTCAATTCGCTGCGCGATCGCAGCTCGGCAACCTGACGGCTGTGGTGATCGACAACGATTCTGCTGGTCTGGGGTGGCCCGGCGGTATCGCGGCACGGTTCGCGGTCGAGGGGTGGTCGACATCCGATGTCGACGGCCGAGATCACAGCGCGCTCAGGGGTGCGTTTCGTCTCGATCATGCCGAGCGGCCGCACGTGGTGGTCGCGCACGTCGAAACCAAGGAGAGCTGATGAACGGGACCGTGGACCAACGCGAATGCTTCTATCGCCTGGTGCCCGAGTTGTTGGCGCAGGACGAACGAATTGCGCTGGTACTGGCCGAGATCGGCGTGGGCTATCTCGAACCCCATCTCACTCCGGATATCGAGCCGCGGGTGATCAACGTAGGAATTCGCGAGCAGGCGATGATAGGTGTCGCGGGCGGCCTGGCGCTCGCCGGTCTGCGTCCGATCGTGCACACCTTCCCACCGTTTCTGATCGAGCGGCCTTTCGAGCAGGTGAAGCTCGACCTGGGGCATCAGGATGTCGGGGCGGTCCTCGTCAGCTCCGGTGGCTCGTACGGTTGGCCACAAGGCGGCGAGACGCACTTCGGCCAGCGGGATGTGGCGCTGCTGGACACCCTCGACGGGTGGACGGTTCACGTGCCCGGGCACGTGGAGGAGGTCGAGTGGATGCTGCGCAGCGCGGCGTCGTCCGAGGACCGCGTGTACATCAGGCTCGACGGCGTCTCGAACGATCGATCCTACGGGAACCCCGACGGATCGATGGCTGTTCTGCAGGAGGGTGATTCGGGAACGGTGGTCAGCGTCGGACCGATGACGGATCGCGTCCTTGCCGCGGCGGAAGGTCGTGACGTGACGGTGTTGCACGCGTCGACAATCAGGCCCTTCGACATCCACACGCTGCGCGAGACCCTCACCGAGCCCGACGTGATGCTCGTCGAACCGTATCTCGCCGGAACCTCTGTGCCGCAGGTCGATCGGGCCTTGGCCGATGTGCGGCACCGGGTGCTGGGAGTCGGAGTCGAGGCCGGAGAACGGCGTAGGTACGGCACAGTGGCCGAACACGACCACGCCAACGGCCTGGATGTCGAAGGGCTGGCGCAATCCATGGCGGAGTTCTTCGGCTGATCAGGGCTGATGGCGTTCAAACCTGCCTTTGGCGACGGCATAGGCAGACGCGAGTAGTTCCCGGACCTGCGATCGGGTCTGCGAAGCCGGGTTGACCACGCAGATCCACCCCGCAGTGCCGTACTGGGGATGGGCGGCAAGGGTGTCGTCGGCGTCGGCCCGAGGTGCGCGAGCAGCCTCGCGCGCAGGAACGCCCAGAAGCTGCTCGAAATCCTGCTTGCTTGCAACGACATTGACACGGAAGGCGTCAGACCGTTCCAATCGGGACAGCTCGTCGCCCGGATAGTTCTTGGTCACGATGGTTGCGAACGGCTGAACAGTCGTCGGGATGGTCCCGTCGGGCGAGTAGTAGAAGAACACGTCGCCCCAGGCGAGCTCCGGAGTTCCGTCACCCTCTCGGGGGCGCTGCGCCACCGTGCCCTCGAAGCTGCCGACCAGATCTACGATGTCGTCGAGTGTCATGCATCGATGGTCACATGATCGGCAGCGTCTGCCCAGACTTCAGCCGATCTACACGCAACTGTTCACGTTCTCGCGGTAGAGACTGCGCGGTGGATGATCTGTTCGATACGGTCGGCGTCGTCGGTATCTCGTGGGGCGTACAGGAAGACGTAGGTCTCGGGTAGCGCGAGTAGGGGGCGTCCGGCCAGCGGGTGCAGCTCTCCCCACCCCGCGGAGATGACGGTCTGAGCGTCGTCCGGTTGCAGCACCACGTGCAGCGAACCTTCGCTCTCGTGCACGTGCAGAATCTCGCCCTTCGTCCGGGCAATCCACGGTGCCGCAGTACTGATATCCGTGACGTACAAGGCGTCGCCTCTGCGCTCGAAGTGGCTGCGCTCCATGTGAAACGGCCCGTCCGGTCGGGCTTCGGCGGCGACGGCGTCATTCAATCGCTCGATCAGCGTCGAGTGTCCGCGATCGGTGAGTTGACGGTGGGGTATCGGGTACGGCGCGATCGTCGGGCGAGGTCCACGTCGATGCTCGAGGTGCCAGTGCAGACCGGGGTGGTCCGCGCCGCCGACAGTCAACGGGTCGGCTCGAGCAAAGGGACGCAAGGCGGTTGTGATCAGCCATCCTCCGATGTTTGCTGGAAGTCCTCCCGGCCCCAGGGCCATCCACGCGGCGTAGTCGTTCTTGACCTTTCGCACCCGATCAACGTAGCTGTCGGTGGGCCTCGGCGGTAGGCCTGTCGTACATCTCGCGATGTACGCCGAACTACCCGTGTAGGCCGATGTGGTCCGGGCCGACGCTTCGTAGCGTGGTGAGGGTCAACGAAACGGCACACGCGAAAGGACCGTCATGGACGTCGCAACAATTCTGTCTCAGCAGCAGTCGACCGCCGAGCAGGTGCTCGGGATCGGATTGGGAACCCTGGGCCTGGTGATCGCGCTCGTGGTGACGTTCGGTGCGGTACTTCTGTTCGTCGCCGCCGTGGTCAGTATCGTTCGCTCGCCCAACTACAGCGTTGCCGGCCGCGCAGTGTGGATCTTCGTCGTCCTGGCGTTCCCGTTCCTCGGTCCCTTGGTGTGGTTCATCGTGGGACGTAAGTCCTCGTTCGCCGCAGATGTCTCCAACGGCCTCAGATGATCGAACCGATCGTGCGCGCTGCATCGGGAAACTCACCTGGGTTGGGACCCGCATAGTTCAAGCGAAGGTACTTTCCGGTGGGTTCGGCCGGGAAGTAGTCGTCCCCTGCCCCGACGATCACACCAGCCGATCTGCACTGCCGAACAATGTCTTCCAGATCGGCATCGTCACGCAGACGCATCCACAAATTGAGTCCACCGCGTGGTACTGCATCGAGGTGCCCCCGGGGCGCGAACTCGATCAGGCTGTTCGCCAACAAGTCTCGACGCGAGGACAGTTGTGTACGTAGACGGCGAAGATGAGTTCGCCAGGCAGGTTGCGTCACCACATCGAGGGCTACTGCCTGGAGGATGCCGCTGACGTACATGGATTCGGCACCGGTATCGGCGAGGATTCGCTCGTGAGCGGGACCGCGAGCGATCAAGCCCGCCAACCGAACCGAAGGTGACACCGTCTTGGTGAGCGATCGGAGATATACGACGTGCCCGGCATCGTCGTGTGCCGCCAGCGGGTTCGGCTCGGCGGTGATGCCGAAATCGTGGGCAGAGTCGTCCTCGATCAGAAACGCGCCGTGGCGTCGAACGGTGGCGAGGACTTGCTCGGACAGAGCGGGCGACCACTGTGCCCCGGTGGGGCTCGCGAAGGTCGGTTGCGCGTAGAACGCCCGAGCGCCGGTGTGCGCGAATGCGCGGGCGAGTCCGTCGGGGTCCGGGCCGTCGACGCCGCTGGGTATCGGTACGACGTCCACCCCTGCCTGCGTGGCAGCCAGAATCGCGCCCCAGTACGTCGGGGACTCCATGAGCAACGGCCGACCGGCACCGACGAGCGCCCGAAATGCTGTGCTGAGTCCGGTCTGGCTGCCGGGGATGATGACGACGTCACTGGCTGACGGTGGTGTGATGCCCAACGGCGTCGACGCCCCCAACTCGGCCGCGAACCATGCGCGTAATTCCGGTAGGCCTGCGGTCGGTGGTCGGGCGATCACCGAGTCGGTGCGGGCGGCGCGGGTGAAGGCGGCGTGAACAAGCTTTTCTGGCAACAACTCTCGGGCTGGGTAGCCGGAATGCAAGGCAATCACGTCGCTGGAGGTCGACTGAAGAGCCGCCGGGAGTTGCAGTCGATTGTTCGGCGCTCCCAATGCCGCAGTCTGCCAGCCGTAGTCGTTGGGGCGGGCCGTGCGCACAGTACGGACGAAAGTGCCGACGCCGGGTCTGCTTTCGATGACACCCTGCGCGATCAGGGTGCGCAGTGCTTTTTGCACGGTGACCGGACTGGCGGAATGCTCGGCGACGAGGGCCCGGGTGGACGGCAGCCTGGCCTCGGGTGGCGCGGTGTCGATCCATAATCTCAGTGCAGCCACAATGCGGGAACTGCTATCGTCGGACATGACACAGCATAGTAGCGCTACTCGGACTGGCGTGGGTCTGCTATCCCGGGCAGGACTGCTCTGGGGAGTTGCGGGCGTCACGGCCTTCTCGTTCACAGTGCCACTGACCCGCGTCGCAGTCACCGCAGGTCTGTCCCCGCTCTTCGTCGGCTGCGGACGAGCTGTGGTCGCCGCCGCGCTGGCTGCGGTAGCGCTCGCCGCTACCGGGCAACGGCTCCCGCGGGGGCGGCAGTGGATTCGGCTCGCGGTGATCGCGGCCGGTGTCGTCGTCGGCTTTCCGGTTCTCACCTCGTACGCCCTCACCACCGCATCGGCGGGGCACAGCGCCGTCGTCATCGCCTTGCTTCCGGCTGCCACCGCCGCCACCGCGGTTGTCCGCGAACGGCAACCGGTTCGGCCGATGTTCTGGCTGGTCGCGGCAGTGGGGGCTGTCGTCGCTGTCGGGTTCGCTGCCCTGCAAGGCGGACAACTGATCGGGTTGCAGTGGTCGGATCTGTTGCTGCTCGGAGCAGTGCTCGCCGCAGCCGTCGGATATGCCGAGGGCGGCCTGATGGCGCGCGAACTCGGTGCTTGGCAGACGGTCTCCTGGGCGCTGGTGGTGTCCGTTCCGGTGACCGGTGCGCTGGCAGGGTTCGCATGGTGGCAGCAGCCGTCCTCCGCGGGTGTATCCGAGTGGGCCGCATTTGCCTACCTGTCGGTGGTGAGCATGTATCTGGGCTTCTTCGCCTGGTATCGGGGCCTTGCCATCGGCCCGATGTCGAGCGTCAGTCAGATTCAGCTGATCCAACCGCTCTTGACCATGTGCTGGGCCGCGATGATCCTCCGCGAAGGGTTGACGTTGCCGGTGGTGGTGGGTGGAGCGGCGGTGATCGTGTGTGCAACAGTGGCGGTCCGAACCCGGATGTCGCCGTCCGTCCGACAGGAGGAACTCTCATCATGACGAGATCGATCGATCAGGCGCGCAAGCTCGAGAATGTTCGCTACGACATTCGTGGTCGAATTCTGGACAAGACCGAGGAGCTCGAGGAGCAGGGCCACGCGATTCTGCGCCTCAACGTCGGCAATCCGGCACCCTTCGGCTTCGAGGCACCGGACGAGATCATGATGGCGATGATTCGCAATCTGCCGACGGCGCAGGGATATTCCGATTCGCGGGGGCTGTTCTCGGCCCGGACGGCGGTGGTGCAGTACTACCAGACCAAAGGACTGACCGATCTCGACGTCGGCGACGTCTACCTCGGCAACGGGGTATCGGAACTGATCACGATGACGATGCAGGCTCTGTGCAATCCGGAAGACGAGATTCTGATTCCCTCGCCCGATTACCCGTTGTGGACGGGCTCGGTGGCGCTCGCCGGTGGTACGCCTGTTCACTACCTTGCAGACGAGAATCAGGGCTGGGCACCGGACTTCGATGATCTCGAATCGAAGATCACGCCCAGGACCCGCGCGATCGTGGTGATCAATCCGAACAATCCGACCGGGGCGGTGTACCCACGTGAGGCGCTGCAGCGGTTCGTCGATCTGGCGCGTCAGCACGATCTGGTGCTGCTCGCCGACGAAATTTACGAGAAGATCGTCTACGAGGGTGCGGTCATGACGAATCTTGCGACGCTGGCCGGCAAAGATGTTCTGTGCTTGACCTATTCGGGTCTGTCCAAGGCATACCGAGTGTGTGGATTTCGCGCCGGCTGGCTGGCGATCACCGGGCCGCGTCGTCGTGCGGCGAGTTTCATCGAGGGCATCACCTTGCTGTCCAACATGCGTATGTGCGCAAATGTGCCGGCGCAACATGCTATTCAGACGGCGCTCGGTGGCAGGCAGTCGATCGAGGATCTGCTGCTGCCCTCGGGAAGGCTGACGGCGCAGCGTGATCTGGCGCATCGCATGCTCAACTCCATCGACGGAGTCAGTTGCGTGCAGGCAGCGGGCGCGCTCTACATGTTCCCGAAACTCGACACCGAACGTTTCGGGATCGTCGACGACGAAAAGTTCGTGCTCGATCTCCTCGAATCGGAGAAGATCCTCGTCAGTCACGGTCGCGCGTTCAATTGGGATGTACCTGATCACTTTCGTCTCGTCACGCTGCCCAATGTCGACGATCTGGCGACAGCGCTCGAACGACTCGGCAATTTTCTGAGTTCGTACACGCAGTAGCGATCAGGTTCGGTCCGGCACGAACAGCTCCTCGATGGAGCAGTCGAAGGCCGCCGCGAGGCGGAAGGCGACCGGCAGGCTCGGGTCGAATCGCTCCTTCTCGATGGAGATGATGGTCAGACGGGTGACCTCGATGCGCTCGGCCAGTTCCTGTTGAGACCAACCCATTTCGGTGCGACGCCGTCGAACATTGTTCTTCACTCGGACAATGCCCGGCGGCGCGCGAGGGCGTACCGCGTGGTGAACGACGCGAACGCGGCCAGCAAGAGGCCGGTCAGCAGCACTGCGGCCGGAGGATCGACGCGGGCGATGGACACCACGGCCAGAGTCAGGCCCAGGACAGTCACCAGATCGGTGGCCGTGCCACTCGATGCAGCTGTTGCCCAGTGGCTCTCGACGCTCTCACCCGAGGCGTAGGCCTGGTCCGCCGTGGCAGGGGCGACGAAGAGAATCCAGCCCAGCGTTGCCCCGAACGGAAGGGCGACGAAACCGAACACCGCCGCCGAAACACCTGGTGCGACGGGCGAGACGAGCCAGGCCAGCACTGCCGTCGTCGCTGCGGCGGCGAGCCCGACGGCGGCCGCCAACAGCCATTTGATCGTCATGAGCAACTCCGTTCTGAGGTATAGGTGACTATACGTATAGGAAACCATACATCGTCCTGTGGTCGTGTGTGGTGGTAGTCGCCGCTGTGGCGGTATGGTTTCGATGCGTAGATCGTCGGGATTCGGCGTCGTACCGAGACCAAGGAGCCTGCCCGTGCACTCGTCTTCACTCGGAGGTCTGTGATGGCAGGCGGACTCGTAGCTCTGCTCGACGACGTGGCAGCGCTGTCGCGTCTGGCTGCCGCATCGATCGACGACATCGGTGCCGCGACCGGGCGGGCGACTGCCAAAGCGGCTGGTGTCGTCATCGACGACGCTGCGGTGACGCCCCAATACGTCCGCGGTCTCGCGGCCGAACGTGAACTCCCGATCATCAAGCGCATCGCGGTGGGCTCGCTGCGGAACAAGCTGCTGATCATTCTTCCCATCGCGTTGCTGCTCAGTCAGTTCGTACCGTGGCTGTTGACGCCTATTTTGATGCTCGGCGGCTGCTACCTGAGCTACGAGGCCGCACACAAGATCTGGGGTGCACTGTTCGGCCACGGCGAGCATCACGCCGCCGCCGAAGACGAGCCGCGCGACGAGGACACCGTTGTATCCGGCGCAGTGCGCACCGATCTGATTCTGTCCGCCGAAATCATGGTCATCGCACTGGACACCATTGCTGCAGAGGGTTTCTGGAGCCGGCTGATCATCCTCGCGGTCGTTGCCGTTGTCATCACTGTCGTCGTCTACGGAGTCGTCGCACTGATCGTCAAGATGGACGACATCGGTCTGAAATTGGCCGACGGCTCCACCGGCTTCATCGAGAAATTCGGCCGGGGGCTGGTCAGGGCCATGCCCAAGGTCATGTCGGTGCTGTCGGTCGTCGGGACTGCAGCGATGTTGTGGGTCGGCGGACATATCCTGCTCGTCGGCATCGACGAGCTCGGATTTCATCCCATCTACGAACTGGTTCACCATGGCGAAGACGCAGTGCGCGGGGTCGCAGGCGTCGGCGGAGTCCTGGCCTGGATCGTCAACACCCTCGCGTCGGCGGTCATCGGTGCGATCGTGGGTGGCATCATCGTCGCTGCACAGCTGGGAATCTCGAAGGTTTTCGCGAGGCGGGCTGCCGCGAAATAATGGCTGTTCCGGCCAAGCTCGGCTACCGAGTGGTGCCCGCGTTCAATGACGAACCTTACGCGCAGGTCTGGCTCGAGAAGTCTCTGATCTGAGTCATCGCGTGGCCAGTTCGAGTACACGACGTTCCGAGGCCGAGACGTCGGCGAGCGACGTCGTCAACTCGTCCCAAGCTCGCTGTACTCGGAGTTCGTCGCGGCGCAGACGGCGTTGAGCAGCAGCGAGTCTGCGGCGGTCGGCCTGCAGTGAGCGCAGTTCGCGCTCGTGCCGGGTGAGGAACAGGTACGTGTGCGGGTCGAACGGATACATGCCAACTCCTAAGGTGTGGTGGGGAATCCGTGCATCAGTACCATCACGTGTTCACGCTCCCCTGAGGTCGCGTTCTCGCCGTGCCGACGCCATTTGTCGACAACGGCGAGCATTTCCTTGCCCATGGCCTCCGTTTCCTCGGCAGTGAGCCGCAGGACATCGTCCGAGCTGAACGCCGCGGCTATCCACTCCGGTCCCCAGGATTCGGATGTTCGATCGAAGTCGCTCAGTCGAGACCACTGGTGCGCCAGCCAGGAATTCTTGGAGGCTTTCGCCACCTGCAGCGATTCGGGTGAGTTGGAGAAGTCGTTCTCGGACCAGCTGAACCCGTTCTCGTTGGCCTCCGACCACCAGCGCTGACGCTTGTCCGTGCCGTTCTCGACCTCCTTGACGAACCCGTGTTCGGCGAGTTTGCGCAGGTGATAGCTCACCGACGCGGGTGATTCGTCCACGAGATCGCCGAGCTGGGTGGCTGTCATCGACTTGTTGGCGCGCAGCGCGTACAGCAATCGCAGTCGAATGGGATGCGTCAGCGCCTTGAGCTCTGACATGTCCGTCAGCTTCCGGGGCGTCCGATCCGGCGGTGGTGGGCTCATGCAGTAACCATAACCCGAAACAAATATTTCGCAATAGTTCTTTCGGATTTGGGTTGGGGTGGGTGTCAGTCCTTCCTATCGAACCTCGACGTCGGTGACACCCGAAGTCGTGACCTCACCAGACGGATTCGAGGAACTCCAGCATCGCCGTGTTGAACTCGTTCGGACGGTCCATGTTCGCGGCGTGACCGCACTGTTCCAACACCACCGATCGACCGCGAGGATTGTTTTCGACGGACTCGAAAGCGTGTGCAGCAGGCCAGAACTGGCTGTCGCGCCCGGCGACCATCAGGTACGGCTTGTCGGTACCGGCAATGGTTGCGCGCCAATCCTGCGCCGCATGATCGGCCAGCAGAGTCTTCATCGGTGGGGTGTCGGGCGACGCCATTCTCGGCAACGCGCGTAGTGCGAGTGCGAGCCTGAGTAGAGAGGGCACCGACTTCCACTTGGGGATGCCGTGTCCGGTATCGGGTATTCCGTTGTCGAAGAATGTCCCTCGGTTGTCCTCGGTGAGACCGTAGAAACCGTTGGACCAGTCGTCGCTGTTGACCATCTTCGGAGTCTGATCGACCGATACGATGGCTCGCACGTGCTCGGTGCCGAATTGAGAAACGTACGACCAGATGGTGCTCGCTCCCATCGAACCACCGATCAGGATGGCGTCCGTGACGCCCACGGCCGCGAGGAAGTCGGCAACATCGCGTCCGTGCCGCTCCATGGACGCCCCATACGTGGGGGCCTCCGAGGCCCCGTGTCCTCGTCGATCGAGCGCCAGCACCCGATATCCGGCCTGCACCAACACTTTCTGCTGCAGTACCCAAGTTGTCGCGGGCGCACAGAAACCGGCGATGAGGACTACAGCCGGACCGGTGCCCTCGTCGAGATAATTCAGGGTGACGGCATCGTCGGTGATGACAGTCGGCATGGCTGTAACTCCCTCAGGCGAAGGTGGCGTGCATTTCCCAGATCATGATCTCGCTGGCAGTCGATGCTGTCACACGGTGTCCGCCGGTGGAGGTCAGTCGCACCGCGTCACCCTGGGCGAGATCGCCGACATCCTCGAACGCAACGGAACCGTCGGCCACGAAGACATGACCGAAAGGCGCGTCGGGAACGGCTATGGATTGTCCCGGTGCAAGCCGTGCAACGTGCAGTGCTGCATACCGATTGCCGATGCGCACTCCACCTCCACCCGGCATACCTGATGCAACGCAGACGAGTTCACCGGACGCCAACTCGTCGCGCACGTCCAGTTCGGCGTACGAGGGCACCCGTCCGTCGGCATCGGGCGTAATCCACATCTGCACGACGCGTAGCGTGTCGCGGCTGGTACGGCTCGATGCATTTCGTTCGGTGTGGCGAATGCCCGTGCCCGCACTCATGCGCTGGATCAGTCCCGGTCGGATCAGCCCACTGTGGCCCTGGGAATCGGTGTGTTCGAGCGTGCCCTCGAGTACCCAGGTGAGGATCTCCATGTTCCGGTGCTCGTGCGAATCGAATCCTTCGCCGGGAGAGACGGTGTCCTCGTTGTGCACCATCAGCAGCCCGTGTGCGTTCGCTGCGAGATCGTAGTTGCCGGTGGCGGGAAACGATTGCTTGGAATCGAGCCATTCGTTCCACCAGTGATGCCGTCGATCGCCGGGAATGTGGGTGACAGTCACGACGCGTGGTTTCGCATTGCCGAGAACGTGCGGGTGAGGGCCGCGAGATCGTTCGGGTCCACTAGATCGAACATGTTCCGTCGCACCGCGTCCACATGCTGAGGACTGGCCTCGGCGAGGGTGCGTAGTCCGGAGTCGGTGAGTTCGGCGGACATGCCCCGTTTGTCGTCGTCGCATTTGACGCGCCGAACCCAACCGCACTCGACCAGCCGGCTGATGGCCCTCGTCACTCCGCTGCGAGTGGTGGTGACGGCGTCGGCGAGTTCGCTCATGCGGCGTCGGCGATCGGAAGATTCGGACAGCACCACGAGCAGCTCGAAGTCGGTGAACGAGATTCCGGAATCGCGCGTGAGTTGGTTGTCGAGATCGCGAAGCAGCAGCCGCGTGGCGTCGAGGTATGCGCGCCAGGCCAGCTGTTCTTCCTGGTTGAGCCACCGTGGATTTTCCATGCACCCATGGTAGTTGACAGCGCAACTACTAGGTGTACTGTGAGCTTGTAGTTGACGAAGCAACTACTTGACCGGAGGGTAAAGCGATGACCGAGGTAGATCAGCACACCGTCGCGCGTGACCGGATCCGCGCCGAGCACCTGAAGCCGGCCGAGGAGCGCCCGGCGTCATCGGCTCGCGGTCTCCATCACACCGCGTTGGTCAGCAGCGACGTAGAGGCGACGGTTCGCTTCTATCAGGATCTGCTCGAGTTCCCGCTCACCGAGCTCATCGAGAACCGTGACTACCCTGGGTCTTCGCACTTCTTCTTCGACATAGGCAACAGCAACCTGTTGGCATTCTTCGACTTTCCCGGACTCGACGTCGGGCCGTATGCAGAGGTGCTCGGCGGCCTCCACCATGTGGCGATCAGTGTCGAGCCCGACCGATGGGAACACCTGCGTACCAAGCTGATCGACGCCGGAGTCGAACTGATCGAGCACAGCGAGGTCTCGCTGTACTTCCGCGACCCCGACGGTGCGCGCCTCGAACTGATCGCCGATCCACTCGGTGAGATGTACGGCTCGCACGTCCTATGACCACATACTTCGCGATTCGAGGCAATGACATGGCTGCTGCAGCAACCACTCTCGACGTCCGACGGGCCGCAGACCGCTTCACGACGCGCATCGGCTGGCTGGACTCCAAGCACTCTTTCTCGTTCGGCAACCACTTCGATCGTGGCAACACCCATCACGGCGTCCTGATGGTCAACAACGACGACATCGTCACTCCTGGGCAGGGATTCGACACTCACCCGCACCGCGACATGGAGATCGTCACCTGGGTGCTGCAGGGTTCGCTGGTACACCAGGATTCGATGGGCCACTCCGGCGTCATCTATCCCGGTCTCGCGCAGCGCATGAGTGCAGGCACCGGCATCCTGCACTCGGAGAAGAACGACTCGTGGCGGCTCGGCGAGACCGCCGGCTCGTACTCGGGCAGGCACGGTGATCCCGTTCGGTTCGTCCAGATGTGGGTCGTCCCCGACGAGCAGGGCATCACCCCGGGCTACGAACAGCTCGAGATCGACGACGAGTTGCTCGGTGGTGGTCTGGTTCCCGTGGCATCAGGGATGGCTCACCACTGCGACCATGCGGCGATCCGTATCAAGAACAAGTACGCCGCCATGCATGCTGCACGTCTGCGTCCCGGACAAGCCCCAGTCGATCTTCCCGACGCCCCGTTCCTGCACGTGTTCGTCGCCGAGGGCGAAGCGATGCTCGAGGGTGTCGGCGTACTCGCCGAGGGTGACGCCGTGCGCATCTCCGGAGGCGGCGGGCAGAAGCTGAGCACCGTCGCCGGTGCCGAAGTGATCGTCTGGGAGATGCACGCCGCGATCGCCGGCTGAGGTCGACTACCTCTTCAGCCCGAACATCTTCGCGATTGTCTTCTCCATGAAGGTCGCAGGCAACAACCGGCGAGCGAGGAACACCACCGGTGCATTGCTTCCTCTGGCGTACAAGGGTTTCGGCTTGTCCGCCTCGATGGCCTTCAGTACCACCTCAGCGACTTCCTCGGCGGAGATGCCGCTTCCTTCCTTACGATCCAAGGAAGAGATCGTGGTGTGGAAGTCTTCTCGGTGTATCGAATCCGGCGCGATGTACTTGCTTCGGCGCTCGCTGATTCCGGTGTTGATCGACCCTGGCTCGACGGTGGTCATCCACACACCGAAGGGCGAGAGTTCCAGTCGGGCAGCGTCGGAGAAGCCTTTGATCGCTGCTTTCGTCGACGCGTACGACGATCGGTAGGCGAGGGGGAAGCTCGCCAGCATCGAGCCGACCATGACGATGCGGCCGTACCCACGCTCGCGCATACCTGGAATGACGCTCTGCGACAGCGTTACTGCGCCGAAGACGTTGAGTTGGAAGAGGCGTTCGATGGCTTCGGTCGGCAGCTCCTCGAACGGCCCTGACTGACTCTCGCCTGCGTTGTTGACCAGGACATCGACGTCGCCGAGTTCGGCCACGAAGCTGCTGATCGACGCGGTCTCGGTAAGGTCGAGTGCTCGATATTCGACCCCTGTCAGCCGCTGAGCGTCGGTCATCGAATCCGGATTGCGCGAGGTGCCGATGACTCGGTAGCCGCGGGCGACCAATACCGCCGCAACGGCGCGTCCAATTCCCGATGATGCTCCGGTAACCACTGCGGTGCGATTCATGCCCAGATGGTACCGGGGTGCCCGATCCGGACGGATGACGAAACGGCCCATACCGGATAGTCTGTTACCTGTGCATACGAATCCTGCTGCCCTGCTGCTCGAGCACCTGTGCATGGCCTTCGGCCCCAAGATCGCCGTCGACGACCTGTCCTTGACCGTCCCCCCAGGCTCGATGTTCGGGTTGGTCGGACCCAACGGCGCGGGCAAGACGACCTCGTTGTCCATGGCAGTGGGACTACTTCGGCCACAATATGGGCGAAGCATGGTGTTCGGGAGAGACGTCTGGGCCGATCCGATCGCGGCGAAGGAGTTACTCGGGGTGCTCCCCGACGGGCTGACGTTGCCCTCGCAATTCACCGGCCACGAGCTCCTCACCTACTTCGGGCGACTGCGCGCGATGCCGGAGGACGTCATCGCGCAGCGTCGAGACGAGCTGCTCGATGCGTTGGATCTGACCGACGCCGGAGGAACCGTCATCGCCGATTACTCCGCCGGAATGACCAAGAAGATCGGACTTGCTTCGGCACTGCTGCACGGGCCACGGCTACTGGTGTTGGACGAGCCTTTCGAGGCCGTCGATCCCATCTCGTCCACCACCATTCGCACCATCCTCGTTCAGTTCGTCCGGTCGGGCGGATCGGTGATTCTGTCGAGCCACGTCATGGCGCTCGTCGAGCAACTGTGCACCCACGTCGGCGTCATCACCGGCGGCCGCGTCGTGGCGGCCGGAACGGTCGACGAGGTGCGTGGCGGCGGAACCCTCGACGACGCCTTCGTTCGACTCGTCGGAACCCGGGCGCAGAACCCGGACGGTCTGTCGTGGATGCGCTCGTGACCTCCGTTGGCCGTACGGTTCTGCAGATGCGAATCACTCTCTACCGCAGGCAATTCAGTGGCGGACGTGCGGCAGTGAAGATCGTGTTCGGATTGCTGGGACTAATTCTCGCAGTGCTCGCCTGCGTGATGGCGGCGCAGGGCGACGCATCGCCGGTGCTGGTCGGCGGCACGGCAAGTCTCGGGCTGACCCTGCTGGGTCTGAGTTGGGTACTGTTTCCGGTGCTCTCGGGTATCTCGGACGACAATATTCAGCCCCGGCACTTTCAGTTGCTGTCGGTCGAACCCCGTGGGCTGGCCCGGGCTCTGCTGAGCACCTCGGCTTTCGGCATCGTGGTACCGCTGACCACGATCGCGGCCGCGTCCATCCCGATATACGCGCTCTCTCGTTCCATCGCCGCATTCCCCTTGGCATTGGTGGCGTGGCCCGCCACGGTGGTGCTGTTCGTGTCGTTGTCCAGAGTCATGACGCTGGCGATGTCGCAGCTGCTCAAGAGTCGGCGTAGCCGCGAGTTGGCGCTGCTGGCCTTCAGTGCGATCTTCGGCGGCCTGTACTTTCTGCAATTTCCTATCACCCAGAACTTCGGGAGAGTGCTGTCCGGTGAGGTGACATGGCCGCTCACGTTGGCGCATTCCATTCCGTTCAGCTGGGGCATCACGAGCGTAGACGCTGCGCTGGAGGGCAATTGGCTACTAGCTGTCGGCGCAGTGGCCGGATTGCTGCTGATCGACGGCGTGTTGGTGTGGGCGTGGCAGCGACTGGTGCTGCGGCTGTTCGAGGGACGGGTGTCCGCCTCATCGGGGGCATCACGCAAGCAGACGACAGCCAATGGCCGCGACGGAGCGACGGGGTGGCGGACAACGCGGGTCGGCGCTGTGGTGACCCGAGAGCTGTCCTTGTGGCGCGGTGACATGCGTCGTCGAAGTCAGCTGTTGTCGGCCCTGATCTTCGCCGTACTCGGCGGAATCGGGCCGTTGGTGTCGGATTCGATTCCGTTCGATGCGGCCTGGGGCGCATGGATCGTCATCCTCATGGCGATGGTTGCCGGATCGAACTTCTACGGTCTCGACGGTAGTTCGATGTGGCACCTGGTGATGATTCCGCAGGCCCTCTCGGACGACATCCGTGGTCGTCAGATCGCCTGGCTGCTCGTCGCGGCACCCTTCGCGATCGTGCCGGTCCTGGTGGTTCGAGTGTTCGGCGACCTCGGGCTCGACCGACTGCAGATCCCTATCGCAGTGACGATCTCGATGCTCGGAGTGAGCGCCGGGCTCACAGCGGTGAACTCCGTATGCGCGGCCTACCCGGTGCCCGAAGCTACCAAGGCATTCTCGATGAACACACGGGGATCGTTCACCGGCGGTGCATTCGCGTACTTTCTGATCGGGATCGTTCTTCTGGCAGTGTCGGTCCTGCCTGGTCTGCTACTCGCGCTGCTCCTTCCCGGTGCGTTCGCATACCTGTCGATTCTCGTGGCCATCGCAATCGGCTGGCTGGGAATGTGGTGGGGAGCCAGAAAGGCAGTCACCACGCTGGTCCGCGACTCCGACAAGATCTTGAACGCGGTGATTTCACGGTAGGGCGCGAATCGTCCGACACGGGTTGCCGGCGGCGAAGGTGTGCGGCGGCACGTCGCGAGTGATGACGCTCCCGGCACCGATCACCGAGTTCTCGCCGATGGTGACTCCCGGGCAGACGATCACACCCCCGCCCAACCAGACGTTGTTGCCGATGGTGATGGGCTGAGCGCTCTCCCAGCGTGTTCGGCGTGCCTGATGGTCCTCCATCGGATGCAGAGCTGTCAGCAGTTGCGCCCGTGGTCCTATCGATACGTCGTCGCCGATGGTGATGGGTGCGCAGTCCAGGAGAATCGCGTCGTAGTTGAGAAAGCTGTTGGATCCGATGGAGATGTATGTGCCGTAGTCACATTGGAATCGGGGCATGATCCACGAATCCGCTCCGATGGAGCCGAGCAACTCGCCGAGCAGTTCGCGTCGTTCCTCGGCCCGGTCGGCCTCGATCGCGTTGAATCTGTCGAGTAGCTTTCCGCACGAGATTCGAGACGCCACCAGGTCGGGGTCACTGTCTCGGTAGAGTTCGCCGCGCAGCATTCGGTCTCGATTCTCGCCCATGGGCGAACACGCTACAAGCCGGTCGACCTCTCGAACAGTGCGACGCTGAACCACGTACTACCGTCGGCGAATTCGTGGCGTCCGACGTAGCGAAACCCCTGCCGCAGGTAGTAGCTACACAGGGCGGAGTTGGATTCTGCGCAATCGAGTCGTAGCAGCGCTCGCCCTTCCCCACGGGTCTGCTCCGCTGCCCACGCGAGCATCGAGGCTCCGACTCCGGTGCCTGCAGCGGCCCGGTCGATCACCAGTCCGTGCACGTAACCGGCTGGTTCGCTCCGTTCGGGCCAGATGGTCGGATCGGACCAGATCAGCCGCAGCGCAGCGATAATGGGGCCATCGGGTTCGCGTCGAGCGATGTAGAACTCGCCTGCTTCGACTTGGGCGGTGATGGTGGACAAGGGAACCTCGCGCGGAGTCCACTGGTCTATTTCCCGCGCTGCCAGCCAGTCCTCGGCGGCGTGACGGAGCCCGAGTATCGTTGCTGCGTCGGCGGCGGATGCGAGTTCAACGGTGAGCACGAGTCCATATTACGGAGGTGGTGATCGTAGTGGTGAACGTGCTTGTGGTCGAGAGTGATTCGGATCGTATGTCCTTTCCCGCTGTGCAAGGGGTGCACTTTCGGAGTTGCGTCATCGCCGAACTCGCCGACGCGGTCTCGTGGGCGGAGGTGCTGTTGTTTCGAACGTTCGAGACCGTGGACCTGCGGTCCGTGTGGCCGAATGCCACGAACCTCCGATGGATCCACGCCTCGAGCGCGGGAGTGGACCGAATCCTTGATCCGGCTCTGCGCGAGAGTGACTGGCTACTCACCAACTCCGGCGGCATCCTCGACCGTGCGATAGCCGAATACGTCGCCGCCGGAATTCTGGCGTCGATCAAGAAGCTGCCCCAGGCGATCCGTCGACAGCGCGAGCGAGTCTGGGAACATCGAGGCACCAGCGGAGTACACGGTCGACGCGCTCTCGTCGTCGGACCGGGCTCTATCGGACGTGCGATCGGTGGGGTGCTCGGCGCACTCGGTATGAGCGTCGATGCGTCGGCAACGTCCGAGCGTCCGGGCGATGCCGAGTTCGCGCGTATCCGCGACGTGGGTCGATTGCCCTCGTACGCAGGGGAATACGACGTGATCGTTCTCGCCGCCCCGTTGACCGAACGAACTCGCGGTCTCGTCGACGCCGAGGTGCTCGAGGCTATGCATTCGGACGCGGGCCTGGTCAACATTTCCCGCGGACCCGTCGTCGACGAAGCTGCGCTGTGCGCTGCCTTGGCCGCTGGTGCGATCGGGTGGGCGGTGCTCGACGTGTTCGAGGTGGAGCCGCTGCCGGAATCGAGCCCGCTGTGGGGCATGGACAACGTGATAGTGACCGCGCATCTGGCCGGTGACGCCGACGATTTCGCCGAACGCTTGTGGCAGTTGTTCGAGGACAATCTGCAGCGGTACTTGCAAGGATTGGCGCTGGTCAATGTGGTCGACAAGCAGCTGGGTTACGTTCGCCGGTGAGCCGATGAGAGAAAGTGTGTGTAACACGACGTAGCGTGTACTAGGGTGTGGTGGTGCGTGAAATCAATCGTTCGGCGATCGCGTCCACCAGCCGCGAGGCCGCTTTCGCCTATCTCGACGACTACCGGAACGTGCCCAAATGGATGTTCGGCATCACCCGGTTCGAGCCGAGGACGGAGGCCACATCCGGTCTCGGTGCCACGTACGACGCGACCATGCAGATCGGCCCGAAGGCACTCACATCGGTTGTGCACGTAACCGAGTGGGTTCCCGACGAGAGACTGACGCTGGAGTCGGTGGAGGGCCTGTCGAACTCGTCCACGTGGTCTCTTGCCGACACCCCCGATGGGCAGACCCGCCTCGACGTCGTATTCCGCTACAGCCTGCCCGGTGGCATGGCAGGCAAACTGCTCGGAGCCGTCGTGGAACCCGTCGTCGGACAAGCGATTCGTCATACCGAGTCGGCCCTCCGGTCCCAGCTGGAAGCGGCTCAGGGGCGGTAGCGTGGCCAGGTCGGTAGTCTGGCCGACGTGGCCGACGACGCGAAACCACCCCGAGCATTGAGTTTCGGGCGGGTCGCCGAGAACTACGACCGAGCCCGACCGGGTTACCCGGCCGAGTTGTACGCCGATATCGCGACCGGCCGCAGACTGCGAGTGCTCGAGGCCGGAGCAGGCACCGGCAAAGCCACGGTGGCATTGGCAGAACGCGGCGCGTCGGTTATTGCGGTGGAACCGGATCCAGGGATGGCTCGGATCGTTCGGCGTCGAACCGAGGAATTCGACGTCGAGGTGCAGGTGTCTCGGTTCGAGGACTGCGTCGTCCCGCCGTCGTCCTTCGACGTCGTCGTCGCCGCACAAGCGTGGCACTGGGTGGACCATGAGCTGGGGGTCGCGGTGGCGTCGCGCGCGTTGGTCCCCGGCGGTGTTCTTCGGCTGTGGTGGAACATGCCGGGCGACCTCGACGGTGCGGCATGGGAGGCAGTGCGAGCCGCTTACTCGGCAACGGAACCGGGAGCGGCACCCCTGCTGGCGCAATCGCTGGGCGCGCAACCGGACACAGTCATGCCTGCGGCCGACGGCTTCGGCCCATGGGCGACAACGACCTACGACTGGGTGCAGCGCTACACAGCCGATGAATTCTGCGCAATGGCCGCAACGTATTCGAGCCACCTCATCCTCGGCGACGTGCGCCGCGCAGAGGTCCTCGCCGCCGTGCATGCGGCGATCACCGACCATGGGTACCTCGAATACCGCTACGTCACACAGATGATGACAGCGCAGCTCGAGTAGAGACTGTGCTCGATCTGATCTGCGCGGGCGGCTCAGGAACGGAACACGATGCGCTCGACCCACTTCGTGTTGTGGACGCCTGGCAGTGCAGGCACGATCACCCGCGCCGGATACCCGTGATCGGGTGAGAGCTCTGCGCCGTTGACGCTCAACGCCAACAACGAGTCCGGATGCGCCGCTTGATTGCCCTGCAGGACCGCGCGGCCGAAGGCACCGTTCCGTTCGAGCGAGATCACCTCGGCCGAGCGTGGTGTAGGCACACCGGCAAGGGCAGCCAGTTCGGCCAGCGGAACGCCCGTCCAGGTCTGCGTCGTCGACCATCCTTCGACGCAGGCGATCGGAAGATCGGCAGTGCGTTGCGTCATCGACAGCAGCCGGCCGCGCGACAACACCACCGCGGTGGCATCGTCGGCTGCGCTGCTGATCGTCAGCTGCCAGTCTGCACCGGTCTGCGCCTCGGTGATCCCTGCCGCTTCGGCAGTTCGGTTGACCTGAAAGTCGTTGGGGCCGTTGCCGTAGGAGCGTCCACGAGGAAGAAGAATGGCGGCCTTGCGCAGGACTCCACCGATGGTCTGGCCGGCGGTCAAGACGGCAACGAAACCCATTCCTGCAGCGACCAGTCCGATCGCACCGCGTCGAGTCATGGTCGCCGACGGCGTCTGTTCCGCAGCTTCGTTGCGGGCGTGCAGTACATCCATCAACGACTCCGATCGCAAGGTTCGCCACATCAGCGGAACCTTGAGACCGAGGTGCACCAGAAATCCCGCGATGAACACCCAGGCACCGAAATAGTGTGCTGCGTAGAAATCGAAACCGAAGACGTAGTCGTACTGGATGTTGAGAACACCGGTGACGATCTCGAAGAGAAGACCGCCCACGAGAGCGAGGAGTGAAAGACGTTCGAGGGCATGCGCAGGAGATCGCACGGGCGGTAGTTCGACGAGCTTGGGCATCACCGACCACAGTTTGGCGATGACGAGCGGCACGATGATCAAGCCCAACCCGACGTGCAGGCCCTGAGTGAGCTGATACAGCCACGCAGGATTCGTCGGCCAATCGAAGAACGGCAACCGCAGCCACCCGACGGACCCCGGCCTGGCCTGACCGAACTGTGGTCCGTACGCGATGTACGAGAGCAGGCCGGTCACGATGATGATCGGAAGCGCGACGAGAAGGACTGCGCCGAACAGCGACGTCAACCACGTGCTGCGCACCGGACTGCGAAAGCGCGCGAGGGGGTTGGGTGCATCGGCCATGTAGAACATTCGCAGCCCACTCGGTGCCGGATGTGTCATGGCCACTCCCCCAGCCAGCGAGAATGTACGTCCCAGCGGGGACGCGTGGCCGGTCCCAAACGATCTTGTCGGTGCCGTGGCCTACGTTTGTCGAACAGACATTCGACGAGCCGGAGGGCGTTCATGATCGATATGGCAGAGCTGGGATCCGAGGCGGGGCGGATCGAGACAGGAGAGATCGAGTCCGAGATCTGCGCGCTGGCCGGTCAGATCGCGGCGGCGTCGGCGCAGTATCTGATTCTGGTGGGTGAGTTCGACGTGCGACGCGGTTGGGCGGGCTGGGAGGTGCGTTCCTGTGCGCACTGGTTGTCCTGGCGAGCGGGAGTCGATCTGCACACCGCTCGTGAGCAGGTGCGAGTGGCCAAGGCGATGCGAGAACTACCGTTGATCACTTCGGCGTATCTGAGCGGAACGGTCTCGTATTCCAAGGTGCGGGCGATGACTCGGGTGGCCACGGCCGCGAACGAGGCGTCACTGCTGCAGAAAGCGCTCGATGCGCCCGCGGCGCACGTCGAGCGCCTGTGCCGTGGACTGAAGAAGGCTATGCGTCCGAGTCGGCGAAATGGTGTGGACGTCGATCCATGCGTCGGGCGTTGGCGCTGGGACGAACAAGACGGTTCCCTCGTCATCAGTGCCCGGCTGCGTCCGGAGGACGGTAAGCGATTGCTGGCCGCGCTGACCAGGGCGGAGTACGAGCGCACCCGAACCGATGGTGACGCGGTTGCCGATAGGGCCGCGCCTGCTCCCGCCGATCCCGTGCCGGCGATGATTGCGATGGCGGAGATGGTGTGCGACGCCGTGAAATCTCCGGTGGTCTCACCCGCGGCTGAGGTGCTGGTGCATGTCGGAGACAGCGAAGAAGCTGGCCATGATCACGCCCATTTCGACGACGGACCCGGGCTCGACGACGAGACGCTGGCTCAGGTGCTGTGTTCGGCAGTGATGCGAACCGTCGGGCACGGTCGTCTGGGCAAGACTGTGCGATGGAGTACCACATCCAGTAGTCCGTGCCGAACTCAGATGCGGCAGTTGATCATTCGAGATCGCTGCTGCACGGTGCCCGGATGCGGGCGCACTCGATTCTTGCATGCGCATCACGTCACATATCGCTCTCGTGGCGGTGAGACCTCGCTCGACAACCTGGTACTGCTCTGTGGCGAACATCATCGGGCACTGCACGACGGCTACTTTGTGATCGAAGCCCTTGGGGATCAACGATTCTCGTTCTTTCATCCGTCGGGTGCCAAGATTCTGCATGCGCCTGCGACAGCCGGAGATGCCGAAGATCTTCGACGACGGCACAGCGAGGTCGAGCGCGACGCCATCGTCCCCGACTGGGGTGGGGAAGGCCTCGACCTGAGCTACGCGACCGATGTCCTGATCACCAACTGGCAGCAGGCTGCATGACATGCCGTCATCGAGGGCAAGTTAGTGTGACGAGGAGACTCGGACAAGAAGCGGTGAATATGAGCGTCGACAGATCAACGGGGGACCAACAGCCCTGGCCTGTAGAGCAGGCACCTGGGCGGGTCGACGCGATCAGACCCGAAGACGATCCTTTCTACGCTGCACCATCGGGTTACGAAGCGGTTCCGCCGGGAACGATTCTCAGGGTCCGGCCGGTTGAAATCGCAATGTTCGGTCGCCTCCGACAGCAAGTCGATGCCTGGCAACTGCTCTATCGCACCACCGATCTCGGCGGGTTCGCACAGGCCGGCGTCACCACTGTGTTGCGGCCACACAATGCGGAACCGGTACTGCTGTCCTACCAATGTGCGATCGACGGTGTCGCGTCCTCATGTTTCCCGTCGTACGCGCTTCGCCGCGGCGCGCGGGCGTTCGGTGCCGTTCCGCAATTCGAGTTCTTGCTGGTTCTGCATGCCCTGCGGCGCGGATGGACCATCTCGATTCCCGATCACGAGGGCCCCGACGGGCACTGGGGTTCTCCGCAGGAACCCGGATTCTGCACGCTCGACGGCATCCGTGCGGCGCTGTCGTTCGAGCCGTTGGCGCTGCATGCACACACGCCGGTCGCACTCTGGGGGTACTCGGGTGGCGGTCTCGCGACGTCCTGGGCAGCGGAGATGGCTCAGGATTACGCACCGGAGCTCGAACTGGTCGGTGCTGCGCTCGGTTCGCCCGTTGGAGATCCGGGCTCGGCGTTCACTCGGCTCAATGCGACGCTGCACGCGGCATTGCCCACCTTGGTGGTGGCCGGTCTGCGGCGTACATATCCGGAGCTCGATCGCATCGTTCGCCAGTACGTCAACGAGGACGGAATGCGCATCCTCGATTCCGTCGAGTCGATGACGACCGTCCGTGCGGTCGCCCGGCTGGCGCGCCATGATCTGGACGACTACATCGACGTTCCGTTGGCCGATCTACTGGCATTGCCCGAGATCGTGGAGATCTTTCGCGACATTCAGCCGGGACGCACGGCACCGTCGATGCCGCTGCTGGTGATCCAGTCGGTGCACGATCAGATCATCGCCATCGACGACGTGGACGGCCAGGTAGATCGGTATGTCGAGGCAGGCGCTCACGTGACCTATCTGCGGGATCGACTGAGCGAACACTTGTCTTTGCACCCGCTCAGCGCACCCACGACGTTGGACTGGTTGGCAGACCGCTTCGACGGCATTCCGGTACCCGAACCCTCGATTCGGACGGTGTGGTCCACCGCCTTCTCGCTCGCTGCTGTACGCGGTGTGGCGTCCTTGACCTGGACGACCATCCGGGCGCTCACCATCGGCGTGCGGGTGTAGCTATCCTCGGGCGGGTGCAGCGAACCTGGATACGGATCTTGACCAGCGCCATCGCCACGATGGGGATTGTCACCGGGTTGGTGGGTCTGGGTGCCTTCTACACCGACACCCGGGTCAACGTGCTGATCGGGTTGGCGTCGTTCGTCCCACTGATGTTCCTCGCGGTCGCAGTCGGCGCTCTCGTGGCGCTGATCGGGCGACGGTGGATTCTGGCCGGCGTCTCGGCCGTCGTATTGGCGGTCGGCGCGTTCTCCTACGCACCGCTCTACGTCGCGGACGCCGCTCCGAACTCCGACGGTGTTCGGCTACGGGTGATGCAGGCAAATCTGATGGTCGGACAAGCCGATCCGACGGCGGTGGCCGGTCAGGCACGCGAGAATTCCGTCGACGTCGTCACCGTGCAGGAACTCACCGACGAGGCGGTGATCGGTCTGCGGAACGCCGGCATGGAACAGCTCTTCCCGTACCGCTATCTTCGGCCGTACGCGGGTGGCGGTGGCGGTGCCGGTATCTACAGCCGGTTACCGATATCCGACAGCCGCGAACTCGACGGGTATGGTCCGGTGAATTTGGCAACCAAGGTCGAGGTGCCCGATTTCGAGCCGATCTCGCTGCTGGCTGTCCATCCGGTTGCGGCGTACATCACGCCGGCAGATACCTGGACCGCTGAATTGGACACGCTACGTGACGATCTCGCCGCCGTAGCCGGAACGGGCCCTGTGATAGTCAGTGGCGACTTCAACACGACCTATTCACACAAGAAGTTCCGCAACCTGCTCGATGCCGGATACTCCGATGCCGCAGCACAATTGGGGAAAGGTCTGATACCGACGTATCCCACGGACAAGGGCACACCCGCAGTGGTCGGAATCGACCATATCCTCACCAACAGTGGTCACGCGCGATCGTTGGAGAGGATCGATCTCCCCGGATCGGATCATCACGGCCTGATCGGGGAGATCGAGTTCTCCTGAGCATCGGGGACGACCGGTCAGTTCACCCGAGCCGAGTCCTTCCGAGACTTACCGCATTGCAGCAAGATTCGGACTGCGGTCGGCGATCCCTCCAGCGAGGTCACGACGTCGCTGCGCGTGTGCGCTGCCGCGTCGGCAACCTTGTCGAGGGACGTCACGGAGGGGTCGACAGTCGCGGTGATCTCGACAACGCGCTGTCCGCGGTCGGACACCGAGCGCCCGGATGCGGACACGACACCGTCGTGGGCGGCGAGAGACTTCGCGGCACTTCGAGCCGCGGTGCTCAGATCGACACTGAGCCTGCCGTCGACGTCGGCATCCGGGGTGGACGCGAAGGCGACGGTGCCGATCGAACGGCGGGGTAGGTGCGCGAGAAGCCACCAGAGTCCGAGCAGGACGAGCAGGATCGCGGCTGCGGCCAGAGCCCATGGCCACCAACCGGCGTCGACGGCGGTGTCGACGAAGGCGGCATCGATGCGTTCGCGGCCCGGGAATTTGCCGCGCTCCCACGCGATGGCTCCGCCACCGAGGGCGATCAGGGCGAGCCCGACAACGGCTGTGCTGGTGCGATCGACGGAAGCGGTAGCGCGTTTCATGAGGCCTGTCCTGTCGTGCGCACTCGGGTGCGGACTTTCGGGGCCGACGCGAGTGGGCGGAGGGCGTCGTCCACGGAGCCGACGAGTGAGGATTTCAGGGCGGTGGTATCGGTACCGTAGACGGCCGACACGGACACCGTGACTTTCTTGTTGCCGGCTTTTGCCGACGCGGAATCGACGCCGACATTGTCGAGGGCCGCGGCGCGCGCGACGGCGACGACATCATCCTTGCGCAGCCACACATCCTGTTCGGTGAGGGCGCGATGGGTACGGCGGCGTGGGCGAACCGCGACGAACACCAGGATGAACCCGACGACGACTGCCGCGATGCCCGCAGGCAGCATCCACTGCTGCGCGGTGAGTCCATCCAGATGCCGAGCTGCAGGTCCGACCCAATCCGGTCCGTCGATCGCACCGAGATCGAGCAGTGCCTCCCGGCCGAGGACTACGCCAGCCCCGATCAGAACGAGTGCGAACAGCACGGCCGGCACGGCCGCCGTCGGGTTTGCTACCGGCTTCTTGCTGGGCTTTTCGGTCACTGCGGGTGCGGTCACTGCACTCTCCCTTCTTCTTCGGCGGCTTCGGCAGAGACGCATTCGACGGTGACATCGACGCGGTCGACTGTGTACAGGCCCAGTTCGGACAGGTCTCGGGCCACCGCGGCGCGGACCTCGGCGGCGACCTTCGCCAGCGGGGACGGCCAGGTGACAGCCACAACGACCTGCGCGCGGACGCGTGAGCCGTTGACCGTCACATCTGCCTTGGGCAGATCACGCCCGCCGAGGACCCGCAGGCCCGGATGGCGGTCGGTGACCGAGTCGGTGCTGCGCGCCGCGAGTACGGCCAGATGCTCGACGGCCTTGTGCTTGATCTCCAGCGAGCCACGTCGGCCCGGGTCGTTCAGTGCGTCGGCCTCGGCTGCTGCGTCAGTCACGACCGCGACCACGCATGATCGAGTTCAGGTCCAGCTCGCCGTCGAGGTAACGCCCGACGAAGAACCCGAGTCCGCCGAGAACGATGGCGATGAGGAAGCCGGTGAAACCGCCGGCGGCCGCCGCGATGGCGAGCAGGAGTCCCACGAACAATCCGATGGTTGCAGTGGTCATGGTCTTGATCTCCAGTCAGAGTCAGATTCAGAGGTGTCAGATTCAGAGGCGTCAGATTCAGAGGCGTCAGATGTCGAAGTAGTTGCGCTGCGTGACGCGTCTGCGCATGCGTGCGATTTTTCTGGGCAGCGCGCGCAGGGTGGCCGGCACAGACGAGGCTCGGAAGGCGGTCGGCGCACTGGCCGCATTGTTCGGAGCAGAAGGCAGAACGGAGAACCGTCGTTCGACCGCGGCGAGCTCGGCCATGTACCGGGCCGGATCGCCGCCGATGTCGGGATGATGTTCTCGCGCCACCGCGCGCCGAGCCGCCTTGTAGGCGGCGGCTCGGTCGTGCGCTGAGTGATGGTCCACCTGGTCAGACTCGCACAATGTCCTCGACGGTGACGTGCACAGGTCCGTCGATCATGGCGGCAACGGTGTTACGCACGGCGTCGGCTGTCTCCCGGACGGAGACCCCGAACTGCAGTGTGACGTGTACCTCGGTTCCACCGTCACCGACGCGGATGCCGGCGACTCGGCGCCCGGGCAGATACGTAGCGGCTTCACCGAACATGCCGCCGTGCAGCCCGACGACACCGTCGATCGCCAGAACGGCGTCCGCGATGTCCTCGGACTGGTCACGGTCCGTCGTGTTCGGGTCGGTCACTGCACTCGGGTGGAGGGGGCCTCGGTGGTCTCCTCGTCGTCCGAACCGTCATCGAGGTAGATGTCGTGGACGACGATGTTGACCTCGGTGACCTCGAGGCCCGTCATACGTTCGACGGCATTGATGACGTTGCGTCGGATGCCTGCGGCGAGGTCTCCGATCGAGACGCCGTAGTCGGCGACGATGTCGATGTCGACCGCTGCCTGACGCTCGCCGACCTCGACCGAGACGCCCTGCGACTGGTTGACGCGGGCACCGGGGATGCGCTCGCGCAGTGCACCGATCGCGCGGCTGGCTCCGCCGCCGACGGCATGAACGCCCTGGACCTCACGGGTGGCGATGCCGGCGATCTTGGAGACGACGGTATCGGCGATGGTGGTGCGGCCCTGCGAGCTGAGCAGTACGGAATCCGACTTGCTTGCGATGTCGGTCTTTCCTTCGCCCGAGGTGGTTACGGTCGACTTGTTGTCCGTCGTGGTGCTCATGGATACCTCTCCTCGTTGAGTTGTGGTGCAGAGTGTGTGTCAGGAGTTGGTCGTAGCTCGATCGGTGAAACGTACGCCCGAACAAAGTGATCTATGTCATACAATATGTCTGGGGGCTCGATGCAGTGGGTTGACGCGTCGGACCGCGTTCTCGTTGGCGCTGCTGCGCTCGGCGAGACCGATGCGTTCGAGGAGATCGTCCGGCGGTACGGTCCGGAGATGTTTCGGTACGCGCGGAACATGTTGTCCGATCAGGGTGCCGCAGAGGAAGTGGTGCAGGACGCGTTCGTGGCAGCCTGGAAGGGGCTCGACCACTTCCGCGGCGATTCGGCGCTGCGGACCTGGTTGTTCTCGATGGTCTCGCACAAGGTGATCGACCATCGACGTCGGCGTAGCGTTCCACCTGCAGAAGATTGGGTCTTCGAGCGCAAGAGCACCGGCGCGGGTAGCGACCCGGAGGCCGATGTCGAGGCCGACAGTTTCATGACCGAGCTGGGGGCTGCACTCGCCGAGCTGCCTTACCGGCAGCGGGCCTGCTGGCTGCTCCGTGAGGTCGAGGGTATGACGCACCCCGAGATCGGCCAGATCATGACCTTGTCGGCAGGAGCGGTACGTGGTCAGTTGACAAGAGCACGAGCAACATTGAGCGAAAGGTTGGCAACATGGCGAACCCAGTAGAGCCGAATTCGGTTCTCGCGCGTGCTGCCACCGAACTTCGGGGCGCACCGCAGGAAACGAACTGGGTGGACATCAGCTCGTCCATCCTGTCCAAGGTGCGGAACACCACCAGGCGTACCTGGCCCTTGGACAGTGCATTTCCCAGTGGCTCCGGAACCGGCCGTGCGGACACGCTGCGCATCAGCGACCACATCGTCAAGACGACGGTGCGGCGTGCGCTGGCGGGGGTCCGCGGCGCGCAGCCCACCGCGATCGACCTCGACCTCGACGACCACGCCTGCATCGGAATGTCGATCGCGGTGATCGGCGTCTACGGCGACGATCTGCAAGCTGCGGGAGACGAACTGGCGACCATTGCGATCGGTGTCCTGTCTGACCTGCTGGCAGTCACCCTCGATCGGGAGGCCGTCGACGTACGCGTCGACGACATCGAGGAGCGTTAGCGTAAAAAATCCGTCATAACCGCTGGTCACTGGCGTAAGAAAGCGTAAGGAACGCGGTTCGGCTCGGTAGCCGGTCGCAGGATCGAGCAATGACCGAATTGCTCTGTCTCGTGGTGGCCGCATGCGTCGCGGTGTACCTGTTCGTCGCTCTCCTCGATCCGGAGAGGTTCTGACGCCGCTATGAATCCTGCTCTGCTGGCCGGTCTTCAGATCGCCACCGTGATCGTGGTGCTGGCGGCGGTGTACGTGCCGCTCGGTGACTACATGGCTCGGGTGTACACCCGCACCCGGGACTCGAGTGTGGAACGAATTCTGTATCGGATCGCGAGGGTCGATCCCGAATCCGAGCAGACCTGGGTCGGCTACACGATGAGCCTGCTCGGGTTCTCGTTCGCAGGAGTGGTGCTGCTGTTCGTGCTGCAGCGCATTCAAGGTGTCCTGCCGCTGAACGATGGCCTGTCGGGTGTCAGTCCCGCAATGGCATTCAACACTGCGGCCTCGTTCGTGACGAACACCAATTGGCAGTCGTACGTACCGGAGACGACGATGTCCAATCTGACGCAGCCGCTGGGACTGGCCGTGCAGAACTTCCTCTCTGCCGCAGTGGGTATCGCAGTGGCGATAGCGGTCATCCGCGGCTTCGTTCGCGTGTCCACCGGCGGCGAACTGGGCAACTTCTGGGTCGACCTGATCCGTGGAACGCTGCGCATCCTGCTTCCACTGTCCTTGCTCGTTGCGATCATCCTGCTGACGCAGGGCGTGGTGATGTCGTTGTCCTCCGGTTTCGTCTCGACCGGTCTCGACGGCCAGACCGTCACCAATGCTCTTGCGCCCGTTGCCTCCCAGGAGGCGATCAAGGAGATCGGCACCAATGGTGGGGGCATCCTCGCGGCCAACTCGGCGCACCCGTTCGAGAATCCGACACCGTTGTCCAATGTCGTCGAGATCATCTCACTGCTCCTCATCCCGGTGGCGCTCACGCGCACGTTCGGAACGATGATCGGCAACCGCAAGCAGGGGCTGACGCTGCTCGCGGTCATGGCAACGCTGTGGGCAACGATGTTGGCGGTGACGTTGTTCGCCGAGTCCAGGACTCGCGGAGTCGCGGCTACGGCTGCGGGTGCGATGATGGAGGGCAAGGAGGTTCGCTTCGGCATCCCAGGGTCGGTGCTGTTCGCCGTGTCCACGACCGGAACATCAACCGGTGCAGTCAATTCCGCGCACGACAGTATGTCGGCCCTCGGCGGCGGAACGGTGTTGCTGAACATGTTGTTCGGCGAGATCGCACCCGGCGGCGTCGGTACCGGCCTGTACGGACTGCTGGTACTGGCCGTGGTCGCGGTGTTCGTCGGAGGGCTGCTCGTGGGCCGAACACCTGAGTTTCTCGGCAAGAAGCTGGGCCGACGGGCCATCACGATGGCAGCGCTGTCGGTACTGGTGATGCCCATCCTCGTGCTCGTCGGCACCTCGGTGACCGTGCTGCTGAAGTCGACGACCGGCTATCAGGGCAATCCGGGAATCCACGGTTTCACCGAGGTGCTGTATGCCTACGCATCGGCGTCGAACAACAACGGCAGCGCATTCGGTGGATTGACGGTGACCAGTGACTGGTTCCAGATCTCCCTCGGCGTGGCGATGCTCCTCGGCCGCTTCCTGCCGATCGTCTTCGTGCTGGCGCTGGCCGGGTCGCTGGCGTCGACCAAGCGCAGCGCACCGAACGCAGGCACCCTCCCCACCGACGGACCCTTGTTCGCCGCATTGCTGATCGGTACCTCGATCCTGGTTGCGGCCCTGACCTTCTTCCCCGCACTCGCTCTCGGACCCATAGCAGAGGCCATGCAATGAACCTGTCACTGTCCACGGCCGTCCCCGGCGCGTTCCGCAAACTCGATCCACGGCACCTCGCCCGCAACCCGGTGATGTTCGTCGTCTTTCTCGGTTCCGTCGTCACGACTGTTCTGTCGATCGCTCAGCCGTCGGTGTTCGCATGGTTCGTCACCGGATGGCTCTGGTTCACGGTGTTGTTCGCCAATCTCGCCGAGTCCGTTGCCGAGGGCCGAGGCAAGGCTCAGGCCGCCAGCCTGCGAAAGGTGAAGCAGGACACTGTTGCCCGACGCCGGACGAGCGGCGGAATCGAGGCCGTGGCCGGTGCCGAATTGCAGGTCGGCGACGAGGTGGTCGTCTCGGCGGGCGAGGTCATACCCGGTGACGGCGACGTCATCGAGGGAATTGCGACGGTCGACGAGTCGGCGATCACCGGTGAGTCGGCCCCTGTGGTGCGCGAATCGGGCGGTGACCGTTCCGCGGTCACCGGCGGCACGATCGTGCTCTCCGACGAGGTGGTCGTCAAAATTACTGCGGCCCAAGGTGAGACGTTCGTCGACCGAATGATCGCCCTGGTGGAGGGTGCCGCGCGGCAGAAGACACCCAACGAGATCGCTCTCAATATCCTGCTGGCGTCCCTGACGATCGTATTCCTCTTCGCGGTGGTGGCTATCGGTCCGATGTCGAACTACGCAGGTCGGCAACAGGATCCGATCCAGTTGATCGCGCTGCTCGTCTGCCTGATACCCACCACGATCGGCGCGCTGCTCTCCGCGATCGGTATTGCGGGCATGGACCGGCTTGTACAACGAAACGTACTGGCGATGTCCGGACGTGCCGTCGAGGCCGCGGGCGATATCGACACGCTGCTGATGGACAAGACCGGAACCATCACGTTCGGTAACCGTCGTGCCACCGGACTGCACCCGGCGACCGGCGTCGACGCCGTGGAGTTGGCTCGTGCTGCCAGGGCGTCCTCGCTCGCCGACGGCACTCCCGAGGGCCGCAGTATCGTCGAGCTGGTCGAGCGCGAGTTCGCAGATGCCGCGGCGGAGCCGGATGCTCGCGGCGAGTTCGTGGCCTTCACCGCGCAGACCCGGATGAGCGGCCTCGATCTACCGGGCGTCGAGATCCGCAAGGGTGCAGCGGATTCGGTGTACGAATGGATCCGGGCAGGTGGCGGCACCGCAGATCTGGGCGGCACCGTCGATGACATCGCACAGAACGGCGGTACTCCGCTGGTGGTGGCCGTACGCGAAACAGATTCCGCTGCCAGGGCTCTCGGCGTCGTGGAGCTGTCCGATGTGGTGAAGCCGGGGATCGCGGAGCGATTTGCTCAGCTGCGCGCCATGGGAATTCGGACGGTGATGGTGACCGGTGACAATCCCCTCACTGCCAAGGCCATCGCCGCCGAAGCCGGGGTGGACGACTATCTGGCCGAGGCGACGCCGGAAGACAAGCTGACGCTCATCCGGCAGGAGCAGGAGGGCGGCAGGCTGGTGGCGATGACCGGTGACGGCACCAACGATGCTCCGGCGCTGGCGCAGGCCGATGTCGGTGTCGCCATGAACACCGGAACCTCGGCGGCCAAGGAAGCCGGAAACATGGTCGATCTCGACTCGGATCCCACCAAACTGATCGAGATCGTCGAGATCGGCAAGCAGTTGCTCATCACCCGCGGAGCACTGACGACCTTCTCGCTGGCAAACGATCTGGCGAAGTACTTCGCGATTCTGCCGGCGATGTTCTCCACCGTCTATCCCCAGCTCGGTGTGCTCAACATCATGCACCTGGCGACTCCGCAATCTGCGATCCTGTCCGCGGTGATCTTCAATGCACTCGTGATAGTTGCCTTGATTCCGTTGGCGCTCAAAGGTGTTCGATACACCCCGGCATCGGCGGCAGCATTGCTGCGGCGAAACCTGCTGGTTTACGGCGTCGGCGGCGTCATCAGTCCGTTCGTCGGAATCTGGCTCATCGATCTACTCGTTCGGCACATTCCAGGGATAGGCTGACCATGCGCTACGTACAAGGGTTTCTTCGACAGGTCGTGGCCGGCTTCGCAGTGCTGCTGGCGCTGACGGTCGTTCTCGGGATCGGCTACCCGGCCGTGGTCTGGGGGATCAGCCGGATCGATGCCCACTCCGCAGAGGGCAGCCCGCTGCGCGACGCACAGGGATGCGTCGTGGGAAGCGCGCTGATCGGCGTCGACCCGCAGGTCGATCCGGGAGATCCGGATCCGTTCTTCCACAACCGCGCCGGTGCGGACCCCGCCGCCGCGGTACCCAGCAATCTCGGGCCGTCGAGCGAGGTGTTGGCCGCCACCGTCGAGCAGCGCCGTGCCGTCATCGCCGCCCGCGAGAACGTCGACCCCTCGGCGGTACCGCCCGATGCAGTCACCGGGTCCGGCTCGGGGGTCGATCCCGATATCAGCCCGGCCTACGCAGCCATCCAGGTGGCGCGGGTAGCGCGGGTCAACGGCGTGCCGGTAAGCGACGTTCAGGCGCTGGTCGCCCGGTACACCTACGGGCCGCAGTACGGTGTACTCGGTGCCGAAGCGGTGAACGTCCCGGAGTTGAACCTGGCACTGCGGGACACATACCGGCCGGGTGAGGAGACGGGCTGTGGCGGACAGGGGTGAGCTGCGGATCTATCTCGGCGCGGCACCCGGCGTCGGCAAGACCTTTGCGATGCTCGGCGAGGCGCACAGACTGCGCGGCCGAGGCTGCGATGTCGTGGCCGCGGTGGTCGAGACGCACGGTCGCGCGCGGACGATCGAAGCACTCGACGGTATCGAAATGTTGCCGATGGCGACGGTCGACTACCGAGGATCCTCGGCCCAGGAAATCGACCTCGATGCCGTCCTGGCGCGAAGGCCGGAGGTGGTGCTCGTCGACGAACTGGCGCACACCAACACTCCCGGCAGTGTGCACGGTAAGCGGTGGCAGGATGTCGAGGTGCTGCTCGACGCCGGCATCGATGTCATCTCCACCCTCAACGTTCAGCATCTCGAGTCCCTCAACGACGTGGTGCAGCAGATCACCGGTGTACCTCAACGAGAGACCGTGCCCGACAGTGTGGTTCGAGCTGCCGACGAGGTCGAATTGGTCGACATCACTCCGGAGGCGCTGCGCAGCAGACTTCGGCACGGCTATGTCTATTCCGCCGAGAAGGTCGACGCGGCGCTGAGCAACTACTTTCGCGGCGGCAACCTGACGGCTCTGCGTGAGCTGGCGCTGCTGTGGATCGCCGATCAGGTCGATGCGGCACTGGTGAAGTACCGCAAGGACAATCGCATCACCGAGACCTGGGAAGCGCGCGAGCGTGTGGTGGTGGCGGTGACCGGCGGCCCGGAGTCGGAGACTCTGCTGCGCCGCGCCAGTCGGATCGCCTCGAAGTCCAGTGCGGAGCTGATGGTGTTGCACATCGTCCGCGGTGACGGTCTGATGGGTGTCTCGGCACCGCAGATGGGTGCGGTACGAAAGCTCGCGGCCGGCCTCGGCGCCAGCGTGCACAGCGTCGTCGGCGACGATGTGCCGTCGACTCTGCTCGACTTCGCGCGCGGGGTGAATGCGACGCAGCTGGTGATCGGAACCTCGCGGCGCTCGCGTGCCGCCCGAATCCTGGACGAGGGAATCGGCGCGGCGGTGGTGCAGAACTCGGGAAAGATCGACGTGCACATGGTCACCCACGCCGAGCAGGCCCGTCGATGGGGAGTGCAGGTCGGCTCGGGACGGCGTCGGATCCTCGCCTGGGTCGCCGCCGTGCTGGTGCCGTGCCTGGCCGCCGCCGTATTGAGCACGGTGGGGCCGAAGTTCGACTCCAGCGGCGAAAGCGCACTGTTCTTCATGGTGGTGCTCTGCGTCGCACTGCTGGGAGGTGTTGCGCCGGCGGCACTCTCGGCGCTGATCGCGGGATTTCTGCTCAACTACTTCTTCACGACACCGCGCTACAGCCTGACCATCGCCGAGCCCGAGAACTTCGTCGTCACCGTCGTGCTGCTCCTGGTGGCCGTAGCGGTCGCCGCGCTCGTCGACGCCGCTGCCCGGCGGACGCGTCAGGCACGCCGAGCAACCCAGGAAGCGGAGCTGCTGACGTTGTTCGCCGGATCGGTGCTCCGCGGAGCGGATCTGACCGCGTTGCTCGAACGCGCTCGCGAGACCTACCGGCAGAGTTCGGTGGCGCTGTGGGACAACGAGGCGGCGGCCACGGTCGGTAGCGCGGGGGTCCACGTACCGACCGACCGCTCCGAGGCGGATACCGAGATCGACGCCGGTGACTTCACGCTGCTGCTCGTCGGTGAACGCACCCGCGCACACGATCGTCGGGTACTGGCGGCGGTAGCCAATCAGGCCGCAGGCATGGTTCGTCAGACCCGGCTCGCCGAGGAAGCCAGTCGAGCGAATGCACTCGCCGAGGCCGACGCGTTGCGTCGAGCATTGCTCTCGGCCGTCAGCCACGATCTGCGGACTCCGTTGTCTGCGGTCAAGGCGGCGTCCTCGTCGCTGCGCAGCACCGACGTCCAGTTCTCACCCGAGGACACCGAGGAGTTACTGGCCACCATCGACGAATCGGCCGATCAGCTGACTGCCCTGGTGAGCAATCTGCTCGACTCCTCGCGGCTGCAGGCCGGCGTGGTCCAACCGAGCCTGCGTCCGGTGTTCGTCGACGATGTGCTCGGCGGCGCGTTGGTCGGGACCGATGACCGGGTGCGCGTCGAGGTCGGTGATGTCGAGGTACTCGCCGACCCAGGGCTGCTCGAGCGTGTGCTGGCGAACCTGGTGAACAACAGTGCCCGATACGCCCCCACCGGGGATATCACCGTCAGTGCCGCGCTACACGGCGAGCGGGCGACGATCTCTGTCTCCGACCACGGTCCTGGCATCGGCGAGGGAGCAGAGGAGACCGTCTTCGATGCGTTCCAACGTCTCGGCGATCGTGACAACTCGGTGGGCGTCGGATTGGGTCTGTCGGTGGTGCGGGGGTTCGTGCGGGCGATGGGCGGCACCGTCACGGCGTCGAATACCGTCGGCGGAGGGTTGACGATGACGGTCGAGTTGAAGGCGGCGGGCAGGTGAAGGTGCGGGTGCTCGTCGTCGACGACGAGCCACAGATCGTGCGGGCGCTGCGGATCAATCTCAACGTGCGCGGTTTCGAGGTGGTCAGCGCGTCGAGTGGCGGTGAGGCGCTGCGGGTGGCCGCGAATTTCCATCCGGACATCGTCGTTCTCGACCTCGGTCTCCCCGATATCGACGGTATCGACGTCATTGCGGGACTGCGAGGCTGGACCGAGGTACCGATTCTGGTGCTCTCGGCACGAACCGACTCGGCCGATACGGTCGAGGCGCTCGACGCCGGTGCCGACGACTTCGTCACCAAGCCCTTCGGCATGGACGAACTGCTGGCTCGACTACGCGCAGCCCTACGACGAGGCCCGCAGGCGGTGGCCGACCCCATCGTCGAGACCGCGGACTTCACCGTCGATCTTGCTTCCAAAACCGTTGTGCGAGCCGGTGAGAGCGTGCATCTGACGCGTACCGAATGGGGAGTTCTGGAACTGCTCGTGCGCAACGAGGGCAAGCTCGTGTCGCAGAAGGAGATCCTGCGCACCGTCTGGGGGCCCGGCCACGAGCGCGAAACACACTATCTACGAATATATCTCGGCCAATTGCGGCAGAAGCTCGAGCCGGACCCGGCCACCCCGGTGCACCTGATCACCGAAACCGGGATGGGTTACCGATTCGTGAGCTGACCCGCCGATTCGGGAACTAGACCGGTGGCGACGCCGATGCGGTTCCAGGCATTGATGGTGAAGATGAGCCCGATCAGCTGCCCGGTGCGGTACTCGTCGAAGTGGTCTGCGACGCGGTCGTAGATCTCGTCCGGGATGCCGCCGGGCGGCAGTGTCGTGACGGCCTCGGTGAGGGCGAGTACGGCCCGCTCGGCCTCGGTGAAGTAGTTCGGAGCGTCGTGCCACACCGAGAGCAGGGTCAGTCGTTCCTCGCTTTCGCCTGCGGCGCGGGCGTCCGCTGTGTGGCGCTGCAAGCAATAGGCGCATCCGTTCAGCTGGGATGCCCGGATTCGAATCAGTTCCGCAAGAGCGGGATCGATACCGTCGCGAACGGCAGTGTCCAGTGCTATCAGCGCCTTGTAGGTGGCTGGAGCTGCTTTCTGCATGAGGATTCGTGTCATGCCGTCCACTGTATGAGTCCAGGCGAACCGGTCTAGGGTTCACTTTCATGGCACTTCACAGGGTCACTTCGGTAGATCTGCATCTCGATCTGGATCCATCGGGTTCCCGCCGAGCTGCGCTGTCGACGGCGCTGCGGGACGCCGTGCGCAGCGGGAGACTGGAGCCGGGTGTGGCGCTCCCGTCCTACCGCGCGCTCTCGGCCGACCTGGGACTGGCCAGAAACACCGTCGCCGAGACCTACGCGGAGCTGGTCGCCGAAGGCTGGCTGACCGCGCGGCGTGGATCGGCCACGCGCGTCGCACATCGGGCACAGCCCGCCCCGGTCGCCGGCGCGTCGAGGGAGGCGGACCCTCGACCGGCGTTCGATCTGCGGCCCGGCCGACCCGATCCGACCTCGTTCCCACGGTCGGTCTGGTTGGCCTCGGCTCGGCGCGCGATCAACGCTGCCCCATCGGATGCCTTCGGCCCCGGGGATCCGCGCGGCCGGATCGAACTGAGGACGGCATTGTCGGACTATCTCGCGCGGGCCCGCGGCGTGCGAGCAGATCCGCAGCGAATCGTGGTGTGTTCGGGCTTTTCCCAGGCGCTGACGATGCTGTCCGATACTGCACCGGAAGGGCCGGTTGCGCTCGAATCCTTCGGGCTACCGTTCCATCGCAGCATCGTCGAGCGATCTCGGACGACGGTGGCACTCGGCGTCGACGACGAGGGTTGCGTCGCAGACGAACTCGATTCCACTGCGGCATCGGCGGCGATCCTGACGCCGAGCCATCAGTTTCCCACCGGGGTGGTGTTGAATCCGGCGCGTCGGACTGCGGCAGTCCAGTGGGCCCGTGACACCGGTGGCACGGTGATCGAGGACGACTACGACGGAGAGTTTCGCTACGACCGAAAGCCGATCGGGGCGATGCAGGGGTTGGACCCGGAACGGGTGATGTATGTGGGGTCGGTGTCCAAAAGCCTCTCTCCTGCAGTGCGTATCGGGTGGATGGTGGTCCCGGAGCGTCTGCTCGACGCGGTGATCGCGGTAAAGGGGATCCGTGAGGCGACGGTGTCGACCGCCGACCAGTTGACGCTGGCAGAGATGATCGTGTCGGGTCGGTACGACCGGCACGTCCGCACGATGCGAATGCGCTATCGGGCGCGGCGAGACCTTCTGCAGCGCAGCCTTACCCAGTACCGACCAGAGGTGGTCATCACCGGAATCGATGCCGGGCTGCAGGCCGTGCTCGCGCTGCCACCCGGTCGTGAAGCCGAGGTGTCGGCCAGGGCGGCACGGATCGGACTGGCCATGGAAGGGCTCTCGACCTTTCGGCACCCGGCCGCCGAGGATGCGGTCTACGACGGTCTCGTCGTCGGGTTCTCGGCACCAACCGAGCACGCGTACCCCGAGACGATCCGTGCGCTCGTCTCGGTGCTGAGCTGAGCGCTAACCGCCCAATACTTCACCCTCGCGGCGGGGGTCCGCTCCCCCGATCCAACCCCCGTCAGTGCGCTGCAGCGCACTCAGGCCACTGGACTGGTCTTTGACCGAAACCTGATGCCCCATCTCGCGGAGCCGCACCACGACAGGATCGTTCTCGCCCGACACGTTCGGATGCTCGCCCCCGTAATTGGTCGACGGTGTGTTGGCTGCACCGAAATCGACCATCGAGACGGCCTGCTGTGGATCCATGCCCCAATCGAGAAGTCCTACAAGTGTTTTGATCACGAACTGAATGATCACCGAACCGCCGGGCGAGCCCGTGACGAGCACCAGATCTCCACGCGCACCGTCGTCGTCGCGGTCGAAGACCAGGGTCGGTGCCATCGAGCTGCGCGGACGCTTGCCCGGTTCGACGCGATTGGCCACCGGCGTCCCGTCCTCGTCCACCGGAGAAGCCGAGAAGTCGGTGAGCTGATTGTTGAGCAGGAAGCCGTCGACCATGTGGAACGAGCCGAAGGCCGACTCGACGGTGGTGGTCATCGAGGCCGCATTGCCCTCGCTGTCGACGATGGAGATGTGGCTGGTGCCGTGCTCGGGATCGGTGGACGATGCGAACTGCACCGGACCGAAGTCGCCGGGCTCGGCGGTGCCCATCGACGTGGACTCGTCGATCAGTCCGGCTCGCTCACTGAGATATTCGGGGTCGAGCAGGGCGTCGGGGGAACCGCCGGGCAGTGGCACGAAATCCGGATCGGCCACGTACTTGTCGCGATCGGCGTAGGCGAGGCGCTCGGCCTCCGAGATCAGGTGCACCCCCTCGGCCGTCGGGGTTCCGCCGTTGGCGTCCATACCCGTGGGCGCGTATTGCGCGAGGTCGAAGTTCGACAGAATGCCCATCGCCGATGCCACCGCGATACCGCCCGAGGACGGCCCCGGCATACCGCAGATGTCGTGATCGCGGTACTGCGTGCACACTGCCGTTCGGATCTTCGGTCGGTACGCGGCGAGGTCGTCGAGGGTGATCTGTCCGGCGGTGCGCCCGGCGGTGGTGTCGGCTGTTGCGTCGACGATCGCCTGCGCTATGTCACCGGTGTAGAACGCGTCGGCACCGTCGGTTGCGATGGTCGACAACGTCTTCGACATCGCCGGGTTGGTCAACACCGTTCCGGCAGGCTTGCCGGAACCGTCCGGCTGGAGGAAGTAATCCTTGGACGCCGGGTCGAGGGCGAGCTTCGGGGCCGAGTCGGAGATGGACGAGGCCATGCGGGGGCTGATCTCGATTCCGTTGTCGGCGAGATCGATTGCGGGTCGGAAGAGCTCGCCCCACTGCTCGGTGCCGTGATCGGCGTGGGCCTGCTCGAGCATGCGCAGCACACCGGGGACGCCGATCGATCTACCGCTCGAACGCGCATCGGGTTGCGGCACAGTCCGGTTGACGTCATCGATGTATCGAAGGTAGTCGCCGGTGGCGCTCATGGGGGCTTTCTCACGCCCGTCGTAGGCCTGCACTTCGCCGGTGGCGGCGTCGTAGTACATCAGGAAGGCCCCGCCGCCGATGCCCGAGGATTGTGGTTCGACGAGGCCGAGCACCGTCTGCGCAACGATGAGCGCATCGGCAGCTGTGCCGCCCTCGCGCAGCACCTCGCAGGCTGCCTCGGTGGAGACCGGATTGGCCGTCGAGACCGAGTACGAGGGCGTCTCCACCGGGGTCATGTCCGATCGATATCCGGTCGCCACTTCCGGATTGGTGGAGATATCCCCTGAGCCGGTGCCGGCCGTCGTACCTACCGGGGTGCCGCCACTGGCACCGAGCACGCAGCTGTTCGCGGCGGCGGAGTCGGTGCCGGTGCTGTCAGTGCTGCTGCACGCAGTCAGCGGTACCAGCAGCAGGGCGCAGGCAAGAGCGGTGGAGCGGACTGGGCGCAGCGCGAGTGCAGACACCGACCGACGCTAACACCGCGATCACCGTCGGCGCGCCGATTCGAGGAGCCAGTGTGCGATGGGGGCGGGTCGGCCGAACAGAAAGCCCTGCGCGAAGCGGCATTCGAGTGCCTCGACGACGGCGGCTTGTTCTTCGGTCTCGACGCCCTCGGCGACCGTGGTGACCGGAAGCGCTGACGCCATGGCGACGATTGCGGCGATGAACTGGGTGTCGGACTCGGAACGGCCGATCTCGTGCACGAAGGACTTGTCGATCTTCAGTAGCGCGATCGGCATCGCACGCAGCCTGCTCAACGAGGAGTAGCCGATGCCGAAGTCGTCGAGAACGATGAGCACGCCCATTGCAGCGAGTCGGTCGAGAACGGTCTTCGCGGTGCCGATGTCGTCGATCAGGTCGCTCTCGGTGATCTCGAGAGCCAGATCCGAGCCGGCGATGCCGTACCTCGCGAGCAGTCCTTCCACGACCACGGGCAGTGACTCGTCGCGCAACTGCATCGGGGACACGTTCACCGACATCGTGACGTTCTGCCCGTTCGCGCGCAGCGTCACCAGGTCCGCGATTGCAGTGCGCAACACCCATTCGCCGATCTCCTTGATGAGATTGGTCGATTCTGCGATCGGGATGAACTCGTTGGGGGCGCGCACCCGGCCCTGCCAGTTCCAGCGAACGAGTGCCTCGTAGACGACGGTGGTGCGCGATGCGGTGTCGACGATCGGTTGGTAGTAGACCTCGAGCTCACCGCGTCGAATCGCGCCGCGCAGGGCGGTGGCGGTCTCGATGGCAGACGTTGCACGCGCGCGCAAGGATTCGTCGAAGAACGCGTAGCGCGCCGCTCCGAGAGACTTGGCGTGATACATCGCGGTGTCCGACTCGCGAATGGCATCGTGCAACCGGTCCGCATCGGCGATGCCGACCGAGGCAGTGACGTATGCCGTTGCGGCACTGAGCGGGAACGGCTCGTTCATTCGATCGATGATGCGGCAGGCCAACGCCTCGGCGCCTGCCCGATCGCGCCGGGTCAACACGATGAATTCGTCGCCCGCGTATCGAATGACGGAGTCGGCGGCGCCGACGGCCGCCCGGATGCGGCGCGCGGCAGCGGTGATCAGCTCGTCTCCGACGCGGTGGCCGTACGAGTCGTTGACCATCTTGAAATTGTCGAGATCGACGAACAGGACGCAGGTGCGCCCCGGAGCCTGCGAGTGCTCGTGCCGCGCGAATTCCTCGTCGAGCATCGTTCGATTCGGTAGCCCGGTCAACAGATCGTGTGCAGCTCGGTACTTGGCCTGATCTTTGCCGGTCTGCACCCTGGCGAGAGCACTTTCGCCGCGCAGGAATGCGCCCACCAGGATCGACGCGAGTAACAGCGAACGCACGACCAGGTCGCCGGTGGAGCCCGCGGAGCCCAGCAGCGGCACGGTTCCGCACACCACCAGCAGCAGCACCACGAACACGACCCGGCGGTTGCTGTGGGCCGGTGCCGGCGGCTGCCGGTGCGAAACGGTACGCATCGATGGATCGAGTGCTGCCATTGCCAGGGAGAGGTAGGCGAAGAGGTAGATGCCGTCGAGCAGGCCCGAGGACGGCGCGTCGTCGGTCGTGGCAGCGAAGGCATACGAGACGTCGCCGACGAGCGTTGCGATGAGCGCGGCGAGGGCCCATTGCAGCGCAGGCGTGCGCGGTTTGGACGAGAAGACCAGATAGGTGGTGAGGGTGATCAGAGCGGCGTCGATGGCGGGATACACGCCGTTCATCACCGTCGATGCCGACGAGCGTGGCGATTCGAGGGCCGGGGAGATGAACAGCAACCAGGACAGAAACAGCGAGCCGAGGAAGATCAGCCCCGCGTCGACCAGTGGAGTGATGTCGTCGATCGACTTGCGATCTCGGATCCACCGAGACAGGGCGTAGGTGACGAGTCCGTAGCCGGTGAGGGTGAAAACGTCCGGCAGTAGCGGAAAGGAATGGGCCAGTGCGCTGGGATCGCTGCGTAGCGAAACTCCGAAAATGAACACGACGGAGGCTCCGAACAGTGCCCACCAGCAGCGTGAGTCATCGGGCCGGTATCTGCGAATCGCGAAGCTGATGACCAGAACGGAGCCGACGGCGACGGTGGCCATGACGCCCGTCCTTACTGCGGCGTCACCGAGAAGGAAGACAGTGGACACGATCACGACCACGGCGGCCAGCAGTGTGGTCCGTGTCGTGTGCATGGCAAAGGGCGCAGCGACCTTCGTGTTCATCGAAGGACCCACTTCCTTCTCGCTCGCGGCGTCCGCGCGGATTCTCGGCGGTGCCTCCACCGGTGAATATACGTCTTGCAGCACTGCGCACGGTGACCAAGTTCGATGTGGAGATGCAGATTTCACAACGGATGTTGCGCCGCACGAATGCGTCAACCTGGGGTTGACGACCAGGGATCGTCAACCTACGGTTGACGAATGACCGAACCGAAGAAAATGACGAACCCCGTCCGACTCGACGACCTCATCGAGGCGATCGAGAAAGTGCATACCGATGCACTCGATCAACTGTCCGATGCGGTGATCGCCGCCGACTCCCTCGGTGAGATCGCCGATCATCTGATCGGCCATTTCGTCGACCGCGCACGACGGTCAGGAGCGTCGTGGACCGACATCGGTGCATCGATGGGTGTGAGCAAGCAGGCAGTGCAGAAACGATTCGTCGCCAAGGGCGGCGACGGCCCCGCAGATCTCGATGCCAGTCAGGGCTTCTCGCGCTTCACCCCGCGGGCGCGCAATGTGGTGGTGGGAGCGCAGAACGAGGCGCGCGCGACCGGACAGGATCAGATCACCAGCGCGCATCTGATCCTGGGATTGCTCGGTGAGCCAGAGGGGATCGGGGCGAAGCTCCTGGTTGCCCACGGGCTGACTGCCGAACAGATCCGTGCGGCGGCGACGGCATCGCTACCGGAACCGGCTGCCGAGCTACCCGCCCTCATCCCGTTCGACGCCGGTGCCAAGAAGGCCTTGGAGCTGACCTTCCGGGAGGCCCTGCGATTGGGGCACAACTACATCGGAACCGAACATATCCTGCTGGCGTTGCTGGAGAACGAGGACGCAACTCTGCTCTCGCTCGGAGTCCGCAAGGAAATGGTCGAGGAAGGCCTGGCGGCGGCGCTGAACAACCTGGGCAACTGAGCACCTGAACGCTGGAAGGTCAACGCACCGTGGCTCTCGCCGACTCCACGGCTGCGCGCACCTCCTCCTCGATCAGATCGCCGTTGATCGCGGCACCTGCTTTGACTCCCGCTGCAGATGCTGCGACCACGGTGTCCATCGGTGTCGCGACATTACCTGCGACCCAGACGCCGGGCACCGAGGTGGCACCGACGGGGTCGGCCTCGATGTACGTGCCGAGAACATGGTCGTTCATCACCATCTCGGTGGTGTCGAGCCCGAGTGAGACCAGGATGTCCGCGCGTGAGCTGAAGGCGGGTCCCACGACCAGCGCCTCCAGTCGAACCTGGCGCCCACTGCCCAGCTTGACGCCGACGATGGCGTCGTTCTCGACGTCCACGCGCGCGATCGCCTCGTCGACGACCTCGATACCGCGTGCGGTGAATCTCTGCGTTTGTTCCGCGGTGAACTCCGGTGCGGTGTGGGAGAACACCGTGACGCGGTCCGTGAGCTGACGCCACATCTGCGCCTGGTGCGCGGTCATGGCGCTGCCGATGATCCCGATCGCGCGGTCTCGCACTTCCCATCCGTGACAGTACGGGCAGTGCAACACATCGCGGCCCCAACGCTCGGAGAGGCCGGGGATGCTCGGCAGGACGTCCGTCAGGCCGGTGGTGACCAGCAGGCGGCGGCCTTCGACGGTGGAACCGTCCGCGAGTGTCACCTCGAAACCTGTTTCGGTCCTGGATGCCGACCGGGCAGTGCCCTCGAGAATGTGCGCGCCGTAGTGCTGCGCCTCGGCACGGCCGAGCCGAATCAGTTCCAGCGGCGACTCGCCATCGCGGGTGAGGTAGTTGTGCGAATGTGCAGCGGGCGCATTGCGCGGGTCGCCGGCGTCGATGACGACTACGGATCGCCGGGAGCGGCCGAGGGCCACCGCAGCGCTGAGTCCGGCGACGCCGCCGCCGACGATGATCACCTCGACCGGTGCCTGCTGAGAAGTGAGTGAAGTCATGCGGAGAGTGTGCGACGACTGCCGAGAAAACGACAAGAAAGTTTGCGATATCGGCAAATGTTAGGAACTGAAAATACCGTTGGAAGATTCTCGGACGCGATAGCGGGGCGAGATCCGATTTAGTTTCCCGACGGCCGACTTCGGGGTCGGCAATGGCCTCGATAAGCGCGGATCTACCGCTTGAACAGGGTGTTCATTCGAGGTCTACTGGTCGGTAGAAATCAAGCCAGGGGGGCTCATGGGGCACTTCGAGATCGGAGCGACCGTCATTGCGGTTCGCGATCTTGGGCGCGTGCGATGGCGAAGCGGCATCCCGAGGGGAACCGTGGGCGTCGTCGTCGGAGTCGATTGGCTCGGTGACGCGCGAGTGAACTTCGCCGTCGGCGCATCGAAGCCGGACCGCGGGGAGTCGGTCGAACACATCGTCACGGCGGACGATGTCCGCATACTGCGTGCCGCTCCCCGCCGTCGGATCGGCTAGCCGTTGTCGGTTCGCTCGTCGTCGGTAGCGGGGCCGGCTTTGGTTGCTCCGCCTTCGCTGGACCAATCGTTGCCCTCGGGAGCCGCAGCCGGATCCGACTGAACGTCTTCCTTGGCGTCGGGGGACGATGTGCTGTCGTTGTTCGGGGTAGTCATGATTGCGGGTTACCCGTGCGGAGCCGATCGAACCGTCGGCACCGCACGGGTGAGCTGCGTGCGGTCTCTACAGCCCGAAGGGCAGCGTGCCCGGTGCCAGCTCGAAGCCGCTGCTGCCGGCAGAGATCGAACCGAAGCCGCTGAGGATTGCGTTGATGAAATTGGTGATCATGAATTGTGCCTGCCTTCGTGGTGTAGATGCATTTCTCTGGACAACCCGGTCGAGATTACCGGTACCGGTAGCGTCGAAGCTGTGAGAAGACATCGAATCGGCGTCGGTCTCGCTGTCATCGCCGGTGTGCTCACGGCCTGCAGCACGGATTCTCCAGCGCAGGAAGCCCTCGCGACCGCTCCTCCCGCACCGCTGAACTACGTTGCGCTCGGAGACTCCGCTGCGTCGGGACCACGTATCCCCGATCAGGTGGGCGAACCGGGATGCCAGCGGTCGGACTCCAACTACCCGCATGTTCTCGCACAGGAACTGGCGGCCGTCTCGTTCGTCGACGTCACCTGTTCGGGGGCCGTCACCGAGAACATCGTCTCCGCTCCGCAAGGCACGTCCAGTGGCGAGGTCCCCGTGCAGCTCGACGCGCTGAGTGCCGACACCGACCTGGTGACGGTCACGATCGGCGGAAACGACATCGGGCTGGTGTCGACGGCCGTACAGTGCCTGACCTTCACGAGCACCTCGGCGACCAACGTCTGCAAGGACCGGCTCACTGCCGGCGGGGTCGACTCGGTCGCCGCCGCCATCGCCGAGCACGCACCGACCTGGGGAGCGATGCTCGACGCGGTGGCAGAGCGCGCGCCCGACGCGAGGATCCTCGTCGTCGGCTACGGCACCTACCTGCCCGACGGTGGCTGCTTTCCCACGCAGCCGATGTTGCCCGAGGATGCCGACTACATCCAGAGCAGCATCACCGCGATGAACGAGGCTCTGAAGATGCAGGCGAACGAGCACGGTGCCGAGTTCGTCGACACCGAACCATTGAGCATCGGCCATGATGTCTGCGCAGCTCCTGACCAGCGCTACTTCGAAGGAGTCATCCCGCAGAATCCTGCCGCGCCACTGCACCCGACGGCGGCGGGGATGGCAGCGATCGCAGACGGTGTCGCCCTGGTCGTGCGAGGGAACTGAGCCGAACAACCGACCAGTAGAGGCCATCAGCCGGGAACTGGCTCTTCTCACGCGGTCGGGTCGTCGTGAAGTCTCGACCGCATGGTCTCGTATTCCGCTGTGATCGGCGTGTTCGCTGTAGCTCTCGCGTTGGTGCTGACCCCGGGACCCAACATGATCTACCTCGTCTCGCGCAGCATCTCGCAAGGCAGGCGGGCGGGAATGGTGTCTTTGGCCGGCGTCGCACTCGGGTTCCTGATCTATCTCACGGCCACCAATCTGGGCTTGGCCGCGGTGTTCACCGCCGTTCCTGCGCTGTACACAGCGGTCAAGCTGGCCGGGGCCGCCTACCTCGCCTGGCTGGCGGTGCAGGCGCTGCGGGGGACGGTCTCGGCATTCGAACCGGCCGAACTGCAACAGGATTCGACCGGTCGACTGTTCACCATGGGCTTGGTGACGAATCTGCTCAATCCGAAAATAGCGATCATGTACATCTCGGTCATCCCGCAGTTCGTCGACCCTGCAGCCGGACACCTTGTGCTGCAGGGCTTCACACTCGGCGGGGTGCAGATCGTCGTCGCGGTGGCGATCAATCTGGCGATCGTGGTGCTGGCCGGATCGATCGCCCGCTTTCTCGCCCTGCGACCGACGTGGCTGAAGGTGCAGCGCTACGTCATGGGTACGGTGCTCGGGTTCCTTGCTGTGCGGGTCGCCGCCGATGGCGGTAGGCCCTGATACGCACGCCAGCCGCCGTACTCGGTGATGTCGGTACCCCGTTCCGCTGCGTCGTGCGCGCAGCAGAATCCGGTGACCCATCTACCGTCGGACAACTCGACCGGACCCAGGCCCATCGGAGCGGGCAACTCTGCCAGGAAGGTGCCGAGCGCTGCGGCAGACATTCGATACAGCTCTCCGGCGATGGGCGCGCCGCCGCCCGACCGCCGTACCAGGCCCGGCTTGGGCGGGGTGGTGTGCAGATCGACCAGCCGATAGTCCGCAGACGTGGTCACCTCTCCACTGAACCGGGCACCGCGATCGATCAACTGACGGTGCACCGGGAAGCCGCGCAGGTGCGCCCCCACGGCGAGCACCTCGATGCCGTCGTCGATCAGTGCGGGTGACGATGTGCCGATCAGTCGCGCGGCGAGATCGATCGCGACCTGATCCTCGAAGGCGGGCACGACGAACATCACTCCGAACGGAGCGCCGTCGGCCGTCGCGGCACCGGGAACAGCCACCGCCGCCATGTCGAGCAGATTGCAGAAGTTGGTGAAGGTACCCAGACGGCGATTGATTCCGATCGGATCGGACTGCACCGCCGCGATGGTGGGATGCTCGGTGGTGGTGGGCAGAAGCAGACCGTCGGTATCGCACAGGAGTTCCCGCGCAGCGGTTTTCGCTCGTGCAAGAGCGTCGAGATCGTCCACGTAGCGGTGCGCGGAGGGTTCGGCCGCAGCTCCGACGATCGCGGCGACCGTGGGATCTGCTCCGGCCGGTGCCGAGTCGAGAAACGGCCCCACCGCCGAATAGCGCTGCGCCACAATAGCTCCGTCGTACAGCAGTGTTGCCGCGTCGAGCAGGGCGGCGATGTCGACCTCGACGTGGGTGAAGCCCTTGTCGGCCAGACCCGCGACAGTATCGGCGAATGCCCGACGGTACGCCGGGCTCAACGATGCGAGATCCTCGGCTCGGGGAACGGCGAGGCGTGGCTGCGGTGCGGCAGCCAGTCGGACTTCGCTCGGCCAGGATCGGCTCCTGGGGTCGGTGACAGCAGGTCCGCTCATGACTTTCATTGCTGCAGTGGCACTGTCGAGGTCCTGGGCCAGTACGGTGACGCAATCGTAGTCGGCGCAGGCGGGCACGACCCCGCTGGTCGGTACGATCCCCAGCGTGCTCTTGATGCCTACCAGGCCGTGGAACGCGGCCGGAACTCGACCCGAACCGGCTGTGTCGGTGCCGATTCCGATGTCGACTATTCCCAGGGCCACGGCGGCTGCGGAGCCCGAACTCGAACCGCCCGCGATCAAGGTGGGGTCCCAGACGCAACGCACCGCTCCGTAGGGGCTGCGGGTGCCGACCAGTCCGGTGGCGAACTGATCCAGGTTGGTCTTGCCGAGCACCAGCGCGCCGCGGCTGGTCAGCCGTTCGACCGCAGCGGCGGATGCCGCTGGTGTGTAGGCGAACTCGGGGCAGGCGGCGGTGGTGGGCAACCCCGCCACGTCGATGTTGTCCTTGACCGCGACGAGCACACCGGCGAGCGGTAGCTCCGCACCGGCCGCGAGCGCCTCGTCGATCGTGACGGCCTCGGCCAGCACCTCGTCCTCGTCGCGGAGCGTGATCCACACCTCGGGTCGGTCCACTTCGGCAATACGCTTGTACGCCTGTAGAACTCGCTCTCGTACCTCAGGTCGCATCGGTTCTGCCCTTCTTCGTGTCGAATTCTCCTGCTGCCGACCATGCGTCGCGCTCGGCTCCGAAGGCCACGGCCTGGGTCGCGCGGAATCGGGCGATCGAGTCGGCGTTGGTCTCGAGGAAGCTCTCGTGTTCGGCGAGGGAGAACTCACCGTCGGTGATCTGCACTCCGCCGCGGCGTCCGGCGGCCAGATCGGCGCGCAGGTCCATCAGCTCCTCGGGTTCGACCGAGTACCAGGAGATGCGGTCGAAGAACCGGAGCAACCACGGGGTGCCCTCCTCGAACGGTCCACCGCTGTAGGTGGCGCTGTGGTTCCACACCTGCGTCGTGCGGCCGACGAACTGGTAGCCGCCGGGGCCTTCCATACCGTAGATGCACAGGTAGGCCCCGCCGATGCCGACGGCATTCTCCGGTGTCCACGTGCGAGCGGGGTTGTACTTGGTCGTCACCAGTCGGTGTCGTGGATCGAGCGGGGTCGCCACCGGTGCGCCCAGATACACATCCCCCAGCCCGAGCACCATGTAGTCGGCGGCGAAGACGGTGTCGAACACCTCGGCCACGGAATCGAGGCCGTTCATGCGCCGGATGAACTCGATGTTCCACGGGCACCAGGGGGCGTCGGCGCGCACCCCGTGCATGTATCGCGCGATGGCCTCCCTCGTCGACGGGTCGTCCCAGGACAGCGGCAGCCGAACCCGGCGACTGGGGACGATCAGCTCGGAGGCGGCGGGCAGATCGTCCTCGACCTCGGCGAGCAGCCCCATCAACGAGTCGATCGACAGGACATCGGGATTCACCTTCACCTGCAACGAACGGATGCCGGGGGTCAGGTCCACCAGCCCGCGCGGTGCGATCGCCTCGATGCGCTGATGCAGGGCGTGCACCCGCGCGCGCAGGGACAGATCGAGTTTCATATCGCCGTACTCGACGAGAACGTTGTCGTCTCCCGAGCGCCGATAGGTGACGCAGGTGTCGGCGTCGCGGCGGGCGATGACCCCGTCGTCACCGTCGCCGCCTGCGGAGAAGACGGCAGGTAGTGACGCGCGTCGGGCCAGACCCAGCGAGCCGAGCGGTGCGGTCGCCGCGGCCCGGACCGGAACGAATCGGATGGTGTCCCCGGGCCGGAGTTGGCCGAGCTTCCAGCGTTCGGCGGCAACCACGGTGACGGGGCAGACGAATCCGCCGAGACTCGGGCCGTCGGGGCCGAGCAGGATCGGGGTGTCGCCGGTGAAATCGAGTGCGCCGACGCTGTAGGCGTTGTCGTGGATGTTGGACGGGTGCAGCCCGGCTTCACCGCCGTCGGTCCTGGCCCATTGCGGCTTCGGTCCGATCAACCGGACACCGGTGCGGTCGGAGTTGAAATGCACCTCGTACCGCGTGGCGTAGAGGGTGTCGATATCGGCGCGGGTGAAGAACTCCGGAGCCCCGTGCGGCCCCTCGGTGACGGCGATGTCCCAGCTCGACGTCAGTACCGGTAGGTGTTCCATCGGGATCGGCCCGAGAATGCCGGGGTCGTCCGAGCGCCCTGCCAGCCCGATCACGTCGCCCTCACCGAGGGTGCCGCCGCGATGTCCGCCGAACTTGCCGAGCGTGAACGTCGCTGCGCTACCCAGATAGTCCTCGACCTCGAGGCTGCCCTGGATCAGAACGTAGACCCGGAGGCCATGCCCGGTGGTGGTGCCGACGTCCAGGGTCGACCCGGCGGGAACCAGCACCGGCCGCCACTGCGGGGCAGGTATTGCGTCGATCGTCACCGGCACCGCGGCACCGGTGACACAGACGTAGGTATCGGCATCGAAGGTCAATGCCGGACCGGCCATGGTGGATTCGAGTCCCGGTGCGCCCTCCGCATTGCCCAGCGCGGTGTTGCCGAGACGGAACGACAGATCGTCCATCGGTCCGGACGGCGGTACGCCCACCTTCCAGTACCCGATGCGTCCCGGCCAGTCCTGCACCGTGGTGAGCATCCCGGGCCGCTGCACGGTCATCTTGGTCGCGTTCATGCCGGAGCCGACTCTCGCGTCACGATCATGCGCACTGCGGTGGGGTCGAATCCGTTGCAGGGGTTGTTGATCTGCGGGCAGTTCGACACCAGTACCAGGGTGTCGATCTCGGCACGCAGCGAGAGCGTCTTGCCGGGAGCCGACAGACCGTCGACGATGCCGAGAGTGCCGTCGGAGTCGACGGGGACGTTCATGAAGAAGTTGATGTTGGGGGCCAGGTCTCGTTTGCCGAGTCCCCACTTGGAGCCCTCGATGAGGAAGTTCTCGACGCAGGCGTGCTGATGCCGGGTGTGGTGGCCGTAGCGCAGGGTGTTCGATTCCTTCGAGCACGCCCCGCCGACGGTGTCGTGGTTACCCACCTCGTCCCGGACGATTGTCATCAGTGGTGTTGAATCATCGCTGCGCAGAACGGTTCCGGTGGTCAGGAACAGGTTCTGCTGCGCGGCGATCGTCGAGGCGGCCGAGTAGCGAATCGAGTGGTCGTGTGCGCTGTACAGCAGGGTGTCGACTGCTTGATTGCCGTACAGGTCGACGATGGTCAGAACATCTCCCGCTTCGACGACGGCGGACCAGGGGCCGAATGCAGGGGCGATCTCGTCCCGCACGATCGTGCTCTCGAGGGTGCTGGTGGTCATTGTGCTGCTGCCTTCCATGCGTTCTCGGTGTTCGTCACTGCGCGTTGGTATTCCGGCTCGGTGTTGGTCAGCTGGAGCAGTTCCTCCGTTGCTCGCCAGGCGAGCACGTCGAGGGATGTCGTGGGGTACTCGGGGCGCGGATCGAGCGGGTGAGCGGTGTTGGCGAGCAACACGATCACCGGCAGGTGGATGAGTAGATCCACCGATCGCCCCGGCCCGGCCGAGCCGGTACTGGTGAGCGCGCCATCTGCTCCGACCGTGATGCCGTGGAAGAACGACAGGGACGGCGCGACGTCCCGCGGTTGGAGTCCGTGCTTTGCCGCGGCGAGCGTGAACAGCTCGCGCCCGGCCGGCGCGGCCGAATGTGGTCCGCTGACTCCGTATTTCGCGGTGTTGGTCGAGGTGGACGTCGTGCCGCACAGTGCGTCGTGACGACCGGAGGTGTCGTCGACGATGGTGGCCAGAACGCGGCCTTGATCCGAGAGGAGCGGTTGGCCTGCACCGAGGTACGCCTGCCACGGAACCTTCACGGTATCTGCGGTGTTGAGTCGTTCCCACGGTGCTTCGGCGCGGTAGAGCAGCAGATGCGCGCAGGCGCTGCCGTCGACGTCGAGCAGCCGTAGCCGGGTTCCGCGGGCGAGGACCGCGGAGGTGTAGCTGCCGCCGGGTACCGACTCTGCCCAGGTGAGCTCCGATATCCCCTCCGGTGCGGTGGGTGCGGGCGCGACGGTCGCCTGAGATCGGGCGTGCGCTTTGGCCGATTGCGTGGTTGCAGTTGCTGAGCTCATGTGGGTTCAGGCTCCGATCGTGACGGGCTTCGGGTGGGCTTTTCCGTGCGGAAGGCAGGCGATTCCCACGAGGATCACGGCGAGGACGGTCAGGGGTGCCGCCCATCGCAGCAGTGGGAATTCGCCGGTGGGGTCGAAGATCTCGGCCCGCGGCCACGACAGGTTGATCACCATCAGCCCGCCGTACAGAACTGCGGCGATGTTGACGGGCACGCCGAGGCGGCCGAGGGTGAACAGCTTCTGCCCGTCCGCGTCGTGCTGCACTCCACCGCGCGGCCAGCCTTTGAGCCGCTGGATCAGCAGCGGGACGGTCACCATCATGTAGGCGAGGTAGATCAACACGATGCAGACGCTGGACAGCGTGGTGAATATCGCGGAGTTGCCGACGTTGACGGCCAGGATCGCGATACAGGCGAGGCCGATCAGTACCGAGGGGGCGATAGGGGTGCCGGTGCGCGAGTTGACCTTTGCGAGAGCTGCGGAGGCAGGCAGGCGACCGTCGCGGGCCATCGAGAACATCAGCCGCGAAGCCGCGGTCTGGATCGCGAGGGTGCAGATGAACACGGCGATCGAGACGTCGATCAGCAGGATCGTGCCCCACGGAGAGGTGAGGATCGAGTCGATCACGTACGGCAGGCCCTGCGTTGCCAACTGGCCGTCGGTGAGGCTCGGTGCGGCCATCAATGCGCCGACGATCATCAGTCCGCCGCCCAGCGCCGAGGCGGAGAGAGCGAGTCGGATGGTGCGAGGTGCGACGCGTCGGGGATTGCGGGTTTCCTCGGCGAGTTCGCCCGCCGAGCCGAAGCCGACCATGACGTAGGCGGCCATCAGGCCGGAGACGATCCATGCCCCGATGTAACCGGGCTCGGCACCGGCGCTGCCGGTATCGAGGACCACCTGGGGTCCGCGCTCGGCGTGGGTGAAGAACACCAGGACCAGGGCGATGACGCCGACGATCTCGCAGGTGACGCCGATGCTGTTGATGCGCGACATCCAGTCGACGCCGATGCAGTTGATGGTGGTGGTGAGCACCAACAGAATCGAGCCGAGCACAACGGCATTCGCGGCACCGCTGGGCGAGGTGAGTGCGGTGTCCTCGCCGATCATCTGGAACCCGCTCCAGATGCTGGGCAGCACGACCTGGAGGGCGATCGCCGCCGCGGAGGCGGTGACGATCTGCGCGATGATCATGAACCATCCGGCGAACCATCCGACCAGTTCACCGCCCATGCGGCGGGACCAGTGATAGATGGCACCCGAGATGGGATAGCGGGCAGCGAGTTCGGCGAAGTTGAGCGCCACCATGAACTGACCGAGAAACACCAGTGGCCAGGTGAGGAAGAAGGCGGGTCCGCCGAAGCTGAAGCCGAGGCCGAAGAGTTGGAAGATGGTGGTGAGAATCGAGACGAACGAGAAGCCGGCGGCGAAGGATGCGTACTTGCCGAGGCTTCGGTGCAGTTGCTGGTCGTAACCGAGGGCAGCGAGATCCGAATGGTCCGAGGGGTGACCCGGTTCGGAACCGGTACCGGGGGCAGGCAATGTCGTCGAGCTCATGAGGTCTCCTCCGGGCGAGGTGGGTGGTGAGCGATCACCCGCTGCATCGCCGAGGCGGGTTTCTGTCAGTTGATAGTTTTCGGCACCGTCGTTCCCTGTCGGTGACCGTCGTGCAACGAACTCGTTTCCTCTATTTCGATCAGATGACAGAAATCTCACCCGCATGCAGACCTGACAGGATGAGGACATGACCGGCGCAGGCAGACCGAGACTGAGCACGAAGAAGCGGCCCGGCGACACCGCACGCGAGGAGATACTCGACGCCTCGGCCGAGCTCTTCACCACCCGCGGATTCACCAACACCTCGACCCGCGTCATCGCCGAGGCCGTCGGGTTGCGTCAGGCCTCGCTCTACCACCACTTCGCCACCAAGGACGACATCCTCGACGCGCTGCTCAGCGGCACCGTCGACGAACCGCTCGCCGTTGCGCAGCGGATTCGGGACTCGCGGGCCGACCCCGCCACCCAGATGTACGCGCTGGCCTACTTCGACGCGGGGCAACTGGGTGCATCGACGTGGAATCTGGGCGCGCTCTATCTGCTGCCCGAACTGCGCAGCGAGCGTTTCGAGACCTTCCGTGACCATCGCTACCGACTGATGCGGCTGTACGCGGCCATCGCCTCGGACACCCTCGTCCAACTCGGTTCCGAGCGCAGGCCGGGCACCGAAGATCTGCCGTTTCGTCTGGTCGAGACCGTGGTGAACGCTCGGGCCGATGTCGAGAACGGACGCCACGACCCGACAGCGGATGCAGCAGGGATCGCGGCAGCCGCGGTGCGAGTGCTCGGCTGGACCGGGGATCTCGAGCCCGTGCACGAGGACGCGGAGACCCTGCTCGAGGCGGTCGCCGGAATAGCCGTCGATGCTCAGCCATTGGACCGACCATGACTTCCAGGACGTCACTGCCCGACTGGGCCCAGAGCCTCGACCTCGAGCCCCACCCGGAAGGTGGGTGGTTCCGCGAGACCTGGCGCAGCGAGATCACCATCGCCCAGGCGGGGCTGCCCGAGGGGTACCCCGGTCCACGCGCAGCCGGCACGGCAATACTGTTCCTGCTCATGCCCGGCCAACAATCGGCCTGGCACACCGTGAGGGGTACCGAGATGTGGCTCTACCACCGCGGTAGCCCGGTGCAACTCGACCTCGGTGGCACCGGCGCCGAGCCGGGGGCGGTGACCTCGCTGCTGGTGAGCGCCGATTCCCCGCAGCAGATCGTGCCACCGTCGCAGTGGCAGCGGGCGCGGCCGGTGGGTGACGAGCCGAGCCTCGTCAGCTGCGTCGTCACTCCGGGATTCGATTTCGAAGACTTCAGGCTCGAGATCGGCCATGGGTAGGAAGCGGGCACCGGCGGGCGGGCTGCAACCCGGCGTGTTCGAGATCGACTCGGGCACCTGCGAATTGGTTCGCGATACGTTCTCCGACGACGGCTGGATCGTCAACGTCAACGATGTGCCCAGCTCACACATCGACATGAGCGACCCCACCGTCCTCGAGTTCGAATACATGCGGTGGATATCGGGACTGGTTCGAGCGCAGTGGGATTCGAGCTTCGCGCTGAGGGCTCTGCATCTCGGGGGCGGGGCCTGCACGCTGGCCCGATCGTTCACCACCGAGTTTCCCGGTGCCCGTCAGGTGGTCGTGGAACTCGACGGCAGGCTCTCGGAACTGGTTCGCGAGTGGTTCGATCTACCGCGGGCACCGCTGCTGCGGATCCGCGTCGGCGAGGCGCGAGCGGTCACCGAAACACTCAGCGAGAACAGCCGTGACCTGATCGTGCGAGATGTCTTCGCCGGAGCCACAACTCCCGCGTCGCTACTCACCGCCGAGTTCACCGCGCATGTTCGACGCGTCCTCTCACCCGGCGGTATGTACGTCGTCAACTGTGGTGACCGGCGCGACCTCTCGCTCGCGAAGCAGGAGGCGTCGACCATTCGCAGTGTGTTCCCACACACGGCGATCGTCGCTGATCCGGCGATGCTCAAAGGCAGACGCTACGGCAACATCATCATCGCCGGCAGTGACGTCCCGATCGGGGAATCCCCGTCATTGGCTCGCGAGCTACTCGGCGGCGCAGTCCCGGCGCACGTGTGGCTGACCGACCAGGTGAAGACGTTCTCGAAAGACGCGAAAGTGTTGCGAGACTAAGGTGCCGGAACGTTGCTCGCGAGATCCTTGGACAGTCGCTCGGCGGCCGAGATCAACAACGGCACGAATTGCTCGGCCGACTCGGCGGTGACTCGGGCGGTTGGCCCGGCAATCGACATCGCCGTGAGCGTCGGGGCACCGAGCACCGGCACGGCGAAGCACCGCACTCCCACTTCCTGTTCACCGTCGTCCACGGCGTAACCGCGTTCGCGGGTCAGCGCGAGATCCGCGAGCAACGCATCGAGAGTGGTGAGGGTGTGGACGGTGCGGGGCGCCATGCCGAGCCGATCGACGATGGCACGGACGGCGTCGTCGTCCAACTGCGCGAGCAGGGCCTTGCCGACGCCGGTCGAGTGCGGCAGCACGCGCTGGCCCACCTCGTTGAACATCCGCATAGCGTGCTCCGACGGCACCTGCGCGACGTAGACCGCCATGTCGTCCTCGAGAAACGCCATGTTCGAGGTCTCGTGCGTGATCCGGACGAGCTCGGCCAGATAGGGCTTCGCCCATCCGCCGATCAGCTTGGATGCGCTGTCGCCCAATCGAATGAGCTTGGTGCCCAGAGCATATCGACGTGACGGCAGCCTGCGGACGTAGCCGAGAGAGACCAGGGTTCCGATCAGTCGGTGCACGGTCGGCATCGGCAGATCGGTGGCCTCGGCCAGTTCGCTGATTCCGATGGACCCGCCCGACGCGGCCATGATGTCGAGCAACTCGAACGCACGTTCCACGGACTGCACACCGCCACCTGCCGCCACAGTCCACCTCGCACCTTCGTAGTCGCCGTCTCTCCCGGAGAACTCTACTGGTGATGCCGGGTTGCCACCGGCGGTGCCGCGGTCACCACCGAGGGTGAGGGTTTCTGGCCTCGCGTGATCACGTTGAAGGCGATGTTCAGCAGGACGGCGACGATGCTCGCCGCACTGATGCCCGAGTCCAGCACCACATGGACCCAATCGGGGAAGGCCGCGTAGAAGCCAGGCACAGCGATGGGGATGACGCCGAATCCGATGGCCACCGCCACGATGACGAGGTTCAGATTGCCCTCGAACTCCACCTTGGACAGCGTCCGGATACCGCTCGCCGCCACCGAGCCGAACAATACGATTCCCGCGCCGCCGAGCACTGGAAGCGGAACCGATGCCACGACGAGCCCGAGGATGGGAAACAGACCGAGGAAGAGCAACACCGAGCCGCCGGCCGCGACGACGTAGCGACTCTTGATCCCGGTCACGGCCACGAGCCCTACGTTCTGCGCGAAGGCACTGGCCGGGAACGTGCCGAACACGGGAGCGATGGTGGTGGCAACCATGTCTGCGCGCAGTCCGTCGCCGACGCGTCGGGCATCGACGTCGGTGCCCACGATCTCACCGACGGCCAGGATGTCCGCGGTGGTCTCGGTCATGATCACGAGGATGACCACAACCATCGACATGATCGCCGCGATCTGAAATGTCGGCGCGCCGAAGGCGAACGGCTCGGGGAACCTGAAGACGGCACCGTTCCCGACCTCGGAGAAATCGGCCTTGCCGATCAGGATGGCGAAGAGCGTGCCGACGACGATGCCGATCAGAATCGACAGGCGCGAGAGCGTGCCCTGCACCAGCCTGCTGACGAGGAGGACGATGAACAGGCTGAATGCTGCGAGTCCGATATTGGACATCGAGCCCCAGTCGGTGGCCTGTTGATCGCCGCCCATCGCCCACCGAACCGCAACCGGCAGTAGCGAGATACCGATGACGGTGATGATCGTTCCGGTCACCACGGGAGGGAAGAAGCGCACGATCTTGCTGAAGAACGGGGTGATGAGAATACCGATGGCACCGGCGGCGATGATGGCCCCGAATACCGAGTTCAATCCACCAGGACCGCTCGCGATCGCCACCATCGTCGACACCGATGCAAACGAAATTCCCTGTACCAACGGCAATTTTGCGCCGAAGTACGGCAGTCCCAGGGTCTGCAGCAAGGTGGCCGCTCCGCTGACGAACAACGCTGCCGAGACCAGCAGTGCGATCTCGGTGCCGCTCAACCCGGCCGCGCCCCCGACGATCAGGGGTGGGGCGATGACGCCGCCGTACATCGTCAGGATGTGCTGCAACCCGTAGACGTACGACCGGCCGATCGACAACCGCTCGTCCTCGGGACGGGCGGGATCGTGCGGCGTGGTGGCTCGCTTCGTGAGCTTCGAAGTCGTCAGCTTCATGGCCGCCTCCCCTAGCAGAATCCGGGCACGGTATCCCAGGCGCGACCCGCGTCCGGGGCGTCGTCGCGCTCCACCGTCGCCTCGATCAGACCGTAGGGGCGGTCGGCGACGAAGAAGACCTCACCGGGATTGTCGAGTCCGAATGGCTCGAGATCGACGAGGAAGTGGTGGATATTGGGCATCGAGAATTTGATCTCGGCAATCTCCGGATGCGCCTCGAGTACTTGCTTGCCCATCTGGAACAGGCTCTGCTGCAATGCGAGAGAGTGAGTGGTCGCGAAGGCGTCGAGCATGATGGAACGGACGTCGTCGAAGGTCTTGTCGAAGTCGAGATCGGTGGAAAGGTACCGCCAGCGGGCGCTGACCGACGTGGCCAGGATTCGGTCCGTCGTCTCCTGCAACGTGGTGTACCGGTCTTTCGGGTAGCCCCAGAACTCGGAGGCCGTCGAATTGAGCACCACGAGGTCGCTGATTCCCGAGACGATGGAGATGTCGTCGCCGTCGACGGTGACGATCGTGTTTCGCTTCTCGTCGCTCGATTTGACGAACGAGTGGTCGTAGCCGTCGCCGGGCGTACCGTTGCTTCCGATGCGGGACCACTGGTATTGCTCGACCTCCCAACGGCCGCCGGTGATCCAATCGAAGCTCTCGGTGAAGTGAGCGCCGAGGCGGAGCGCGAAATGCTCGATGGTCCCGATGCCGTCCCGAGCGAAGGCGTACACGGTGTTCTTCTGGGTGTCGGTGGGAACGACGTGGGCGTTGTCGCCCTCTGCGTGTACGGCGTCGAGATCTCCGCGCAGCTGTGAGCTGACGTTGACGTCGGTGATCCGGTGCCGTGGGGTCTCGCGGTCGATGCGGACGAGTCTGCATTCGGCCTTGCCGTACTGGTTTGCTCCGAGCACGATGGTCATGGTTTCTAGCTCCCTCGATAGGTGGTGAAAGCGAACGGGCTCAACAGAAGTGGGATGTGATAGTGCTGATCGGATGCGGTGATCGCGAAGGTGACGACTACTTCGGGGTGAAAACACTCGGTGTGCTGGGCCGCAAAGTACGCACCGGTGGCGAAGATGAGGCGATAGGTTCCCGGCGTCAGTTCCTCCGGGCCGAGCGAGGAGACGCGGCCCTGTTCGTCGGTAGTGGACCGTGCTATCGCATTGCCGTCCGCATCGCTGAGTTCGATCGAGAGACCTTGTGCAGGAATGCCTCTCGCTGCATCGAGAACGTGCGCGGTGACGTGGCTGGTCATGGTTCCAGGCTTCCCGTTGCCCGCACGGCGGCGATCTCACGCAGCTCGTGCTCGACGACCGCAGCTTCGGTCTGCCGATCGTTGCCGAGGCGGTCGCCCAGGGCGCGCAGCACTTCCTCGGCGTTCCTGCCTGCTGCTCGGATCAGAAAAACCTGCCCGAACCGGTTCTCGTAGGCCAGGTTCCCTGCTCGCAGACGTTGCTCGATGCCCTCGCCCGAGATGTCGACGCCGGATTGCTCGGCGCTCGCGTGGCGCGCAGCGACATCCTCGCCGCCCGGGCGTTCCCCGATGCGAGGATGCACCGCGAGTGCACGGCGTATCTCGTCCTCGGTCAGCGGAGCGGCAGCGTGCGCGATCGTTCGACGCAGGGACTGGGCGTCGGTGAAGGGTCTGTGCTGGAGAACCTCCTCGATCCAGCGGGGAACGTCCAGGCAGTGCGAGAGCATTCGAGCCGCGTCGACCTCGGAGGCCGCATTCAATTCGGCGACGACATCGCCGCCGATGTGTGATTCCGCAATACGAAATGATGATTCCACCAATCGAGCGTGACACCGATCACAACAACTGTCAAGGGTGGATTGGCGTCGACTGTGCGTCCGATGTTCCAGCGTTGCGGCGAAGGATGATTCGGCATGCAAGACGGATCGGGTCTTGACAGGACTCCGTGGCGCACGCCACACTCGATCCATCCAACGGAATACTGATTCCATAATACGGACTTTGACCGGTATGCTCGACCCCGAGAGGAACGACTTCATGGCGGAGCTCTTCTGTAACGGTGGTGCCATGCGCGGCGGAAGCCTGCACCACAACGTCTCGTCACACCCATTCGTGGGCACGGTGCGCACCACCCCGCATTACCGCTTCTATTCGGTGCGGGACGAATTCCCCGCGCTGCTGCTCGACCACACCGCAGGCGCGGCGATCGAAGGCGAGTTGTACGACATCCCCCTCGACGCCATCCGGACCACGTTCCTGCCGGACGAACCGCCGGAGCTGGAGCTGACGGTAGTCGCACTCGACGACGGACGATCCGTCCTCGGTGTCGGACTACGGCCAGGGGTGCTCGAGGCCCGGCCGGGCGAGCTCACCGACATCACCTACACCGGCAGCTGGCGTCGGTACCGCGGACTTCCAGCACCGCAGAACTGAAAGGTCATGTGCATGAACAATATTGCTGACACACATGTCAACTACACCGTCAACTGCTCCATTCTCTTCGCCGACGTTCCCTTGCTCGATCGGCCGCAGCGGGCCAAAGACGCAGGCTTCGAGGCCGTCGAGTTCTGGTGGCCGTTCTCGACACCGGTCCCCTCCGACGCCGAGATCGATACCTTCGTGTCCGCGATTCGCGATGCCGGGGTGCAGCTGACAGGACTGAACTTCGCCGCCGGCGATATGCCCGCCGGTGATCGCGGCATACTTTCCGACCCTGCGCAGGTTCGGGCCTTCCGAGACAACATCGATGTCGCTGTCGCAATCGGAGAACAGTTGGGCACCAAAGCCTTCAACGCTCTGCACGGCAACCGGCTCGACGGAGTGGACCCGATGCAACAGGACGACGTCGCAATCGAGAACCTTGCCGCAGCAGGGAGAGCAGCAGCGAGGATCGGTGGCGTCGTACTGCTCGAGCCGGTCAGCGGCGCGCCCGCATACCCGATCACGACCGCCGCCGGTGCCGTCGCCACCATCCGACGCGTAGCGCGTGAGCAGGACGTACACAACCTTCGTCTGCTCGCCGATCTCTATCACCTCGCCGTCAATGGAGACGACGTGCCCGCGGTACTCGATGCACACCACGATCTGATCGGGCACGTACAGATCGCCGACTCCCCGGGCCGCGGCGAACCAGGAACCGGAACACTCGACCTGGGCGGGCAGCTCGCCGCACTCTCGGCACGGGGTTACGACGGCTACGTCGGACTCGAATACAAGGCCACCCGCCAGGACACGTTCGACTGGCTCCAGTCGGACCGCGTCACCACTACCAAGTAGGGAATCTTCATGAGCACCATTGCATTCATCGGACTCGGAATCATGGGCAGCCCCATGTCCGTCCACCTCGCCAAGGCGGGCCACCACGTGGTCGGCTACAACCTGACACCCGATCGCACCGGACCCCTCGTCGAGGCGGGCGGCACCGCGGCCGACTCCATCGCCAAAGCAGTGCACGACGCCGACATCGTCGCGATCATGGTCCCGGACTCACCGGACGTGCAGGACGTCCTCACCGGTGAGGGCGGGGTGTTCGACAATGCGCGACGCGACGCGCTGATCATCGACTTCTCCAGCATCCGTCCCGACGTCACCGCCACGTTGGCTGCCGACGCCGCCTCACGCGGCTTCCGCATCCTCGACGCCCCGGTGTCCGGCGGCCAGGCCGGAGCCGAGAACGCGACCCTGTCGATCATGGTCGGCGGTAGCGCCGAGGACTTCGCCAGTGCCAAGCCGATTCTCGATGTCGTCGGTAAGACAGTCGTGCACGTGGGCCCCAACGGTTCCGGTCAGACGGTCAAGGCTGCCAATCAGCTGATCGTTGCAGGCAACATTCAGGTGCTCGCCGAGGCGATCGCGTTCCTCGAGGCCTACGGTGTCGATCTTGCTGCCTCCGTCGAGGTTCTGGGCGGGGGCCTCGCGGGCTCGGCAGTACTGAACCAGAAGGCGCAGAAGATGTTGGATCGCTCGTTCGAGCCGGGATTCCGTATCGATCTGCATCACAAGGATCTCGGCATCGTCACCTCGGCCGCACGTGAGGCAGGAGTGGTGATCCCCATGGGCGCGGTGCTGGGCCAGCTCATGGCCTCCGCGCGAGCCAATGGCGATGGAGGACTGGACCATTCGGCACTGTACCGCGGCGTGGCCCGGCTCTCGGGCAAGGAGAACTGACGTGGCGACGATGCGCGCGGCCGATGCCGCAGTCAAGATCCTCGAACTCGAAGGCGCGACAACCGCATTCGGACTCCCCGGCGCGGCGATCAACCCGTTCTACGCGGCGATGCGCAACCACGGGGGCATCCGGCACGTGCTGGCCCGGCACGTCGAAGGTGCCTCGCACATGGCGGAAGGCTTCACCCGCGCCGCACCGGGCAACATCGGCGTCTGCATCGGCACCTCCGGTCCCGCCGGAACCGACATGATCACCGGTCTGTATTCGGCCATGGCCGATTCGATCCCGATCCTCGCCATCACCGGTCAGGCCCCGGTCGCGCGGTTGCACAAGGAGGACTTCCAGGCCGTCGACATCGCGTCGATCGCTGCCCCGGTCACCAAAATGGCGATGACGGTGCTCGAACCCGCCCAGGTTCCCGGTGCGTTCGCGCAGGCCTTTCATCTGATGAGGTCCGGTCGTCCCGGCCCGGTTCTGATCGATCTGCCCATCGACGTGCAGATGGCCGAGATCGAGTTCGACCCCGAGACGTACCAGTCGCTGCCGGTTCACAAGCCCGTCGCCTCCCGCGCTCAGGCAGAGAAGGCCATCGACATGTTGCTCGCGTCGGAGCGTCCGTTGATCGTCGCCGGCGGCGGCATCATCAATGCCGATGCCTCCGACTTGCTGGTGCAGCTCGCCGAGATCCTCGATGTACCGGTCATCCCGACGCTGATGGGCTGGGGCACCATCCCGGACGATCACCGCCTCGCGGCGGGAATGGTCGGTTTGCAGACCGCGCATCGCTACGGCAACGCGACCCTGTTGGCCTCGGACTTCGTGCTCGGAATCGGAAACCGTTGGGCCAACCGGCATACCGGTGGGCTCGAGACGTACCGGAAGGGTCGCAAGTTCGTTCACGTCGACATCGAACCGACCCAGATCGGACGCGTCTTCGCACCGGACTACGGCATCATCTCCGACGCCAAGGCAGCGCTCGAGCAGTTCGTGGCCGTCGCCGAGGAGCGGCGCGCGGCAGGGACACTGCGTGACCTGTCCGGCTGGGTCGAGGACTGCGCGACGCGCAAGCGCACCATGCATCGCCGTACCCATTTCGACAACGTGCCGATCAAGCCGCAGCGCGTCTACGAGGAGATGAACAAGGTCTTCGACCGCGACACCCGCTACGTCAGCACCATCGGACTCTCGCAGATCGCGGGTGGGCAGTTCTTGCACGTCTACTCACCTCGCAACTGGATCAACTGCGGCCAGGCCGGCCCGCTCGGCTGGACCATACCCGCGGCCCTGGGCGCGGCGGCGGCGGATCCGAGCGCGAATGTCGTTGCTCTGTCCGGTGATTACGACTTCCAGTTCATGATCGAGGAGTTGGCCGTCGGTGCACAATTCAATCTGCCGTACGTGCATGTGGTGGTGAACAATTCGTACCTCGGATTGATCCGGCAGGCGCAACGCGCCTTCGACATGGACTTCTGTGTGCAGCTGGGATTCGACAACATCAACGCCCAGGAGGCGCAGGACACCCAACCCGGCATCCCCAAGGGCTACGGCGTCGACCACGTTCAGGTGGCAGAAGGTCTGGGCTGCAAGGCACTTCGGGTCACCGAGCCGGAGCTCATCGGCGAGGCGCTCGTTCGCGCCCGGACCCTCGCCAACGAGCACAAGGTTCCCGTGGTCGTCGAGATCATCCTCGAGCGGGTCACGAACATCTCGATGGGCACCGAAATCGACAACGTCGGTGAATTCGAGGAGCTGGCAACCACCTCGGCCGACGCACCCACCGCGTTGCTACTGCTGGACTAGAGATGACGCGAATACTGCTCGCTCCCGACAAGTTCAAGGGCTCGCTGTCGGCGGCGGAGGTCGCTCGGGCGTTGGCCTCGGGGATGGCCTCGGTCGATCGTTCGCTCGAGACGGTGAGCCTTCCCGTCGCCGACGGAGGTGACGGCACCGTCGATGCCGCCGTCACCGCCGGTTGGGACCGAGTGGCGGTGACCTGCTCGGGACCGACCGGTGAACCGGTGGAGACCTCGTACGCTCGCCGCGGCAACGACGCGGTCGTGGAGTTGGCGTCGGCGGTGGGGCTCGAGCTGTTGCCCGGTGGAGAATTGGATGCGTTGGGGGCGAGCACCTTCGGCTTGGGTACGGTCATCGCGCATGCGCTGGAGGCCGGTGCGGAGCGTATCGTCATCGGACTCGGAGGCAGCGCTTCCACCGATGGCGGAGCGGGCATGCTCGTGGCGCTCGGTGTGCGTGTGCTCGATGCGGACGGTAACGATGTCGCGCCCGGCGGTGGTGCAGTGCGCGGTGCGGTTCGCCTGGACCTGTCCGGACTGCTGCCGGCGGCGCGGGCTGCCGAGTTCGAGTTGGCCTGCGATGTGGACAACCCGTTGCTCGGTGTCACCGGGGCCGCGGCCGTCTACGGCCCACAGAAAGGCGCGGGGCCGCAGGAGTTGCTGTACCTCGAACACGGGATGCGGCAGTGGGCGCATGTGGTGCGCAACGCAATCGGTCGTGACGTCAGCGGCGTGGCCGGTACCGGGGCAGCAGGTGGCACCGCCTTCGGAGCCATGGCTGTACTGGGTGCCGTCGCGAAACCGGGTATTGGCACGGTGCTCGGGCTCATCGATTTCGACAGCGCTCTGGAGTCGGCCGATCTGGTTCTCACCGGCGAGGGATCACTCGATGAGCAAAGCCTCTACGGCAAGGCACCCATCGGAGTCGCGCACGCCGCGCGCGCGGCGGGGGTGCCGGTGATCACCGTCGCAGGTCGAAGCGCCGTGGGCATCGACCGATTGCGCACGCACGGGATCGTTGCCTCCTACGCGCTGTCCGATCTCGAACCGGACCCCCGAATCTCCATGCGCGACGCAGCCGGACTGCTGCGCGAGGTCGGCCGAACAATCGCCACCACACACATTTTGGAAGGAACGTCATGACCAGTACAGATTTTCGAGCACTCACCGATCTCGCGTCGAGGTCTCTCGGCGGTAGCGTGTCCGCGGCCAACGACGAACTGTTCGCCCAGCGAGAGAACCTGATCAAGCCCGATGCCCCGCTGTTCGATCCCGCCGACTTCGGCCACAAGGGAAAGGTGTACGACGGGTGGGAGACGCGGCGTCGCCGTGACGAGGGTGGTCACGACTGGGCGATCGTGCGACTCGGAGCTCCGGGAATCGTGCACGGTGTCGTCGTGGACACCGCTCACTTCACCGGCAACTATCCGCCGTTCGTCTCCGTCGAAGCTGCGTCGATCGAGGGCTACCCGTCCATCGAGGACGTACTGAATGCGCAGTGGCACACCATTGTCGACAAGGCTGCGGCACAGGGAGATACTGCGAACACCTACGAGGTGGCAGACCGACACCGGTGGACGCACGTGCGCCTGTCCATCTATCCCGACGGGGGCGTGGCTCGGTTCCGGGTGCACGGCCAGGTGGTGCAGGATCCGCGTTTTCTGGCGGGCACCATCGATCTGCTCGCGGCCGAGAACGGCGCACGACTGACCGATTGTTCCGATGCGTTCTACTCCTCGCCCGCCAACATCATCCTGCCTGGGCGCGCCAGAAATATGGGCGAGGGCTGGGAGAACTCCCGTCGCCGAGGCGGGGGCAACGACTTCGCCGTCTTCGCTCTGGCAGCCCCCGGTGCACCACGCCACGTGGAAGTGGACACGAGCTACTACGTCGGAAACGCACCGGGCTGGATTCGGCTCAGCGCCGTGGATTCTCGTCATCGACACCTCGCCGACCCGACAGCGTGGACCGAGATTCTTCCCCGCACCGCGGTGCAGCCCGATACCCGACACCGCTTTCTCTTGAACGAGTCGCAGGCGTACACGCATCTGCGGCTGGACGTGTACCCCGACGGCGGACTGTCGCGACTGCGGCTGTTCGGCGAACTCGATGCGGCGGCGCTCGATTCGTCCGACATCGCGTGGAGGGCGTCCGAGCTGGAGAGTGTTTCCAGTGCAGTCTGATTCGGTCGACCTGGTCGTTCGGGCGTCTCGTGCGGTGATCGGTGGGCGTGAGGTGTCCGCGTCCGTTTCTGTGGTCGACGGCCGGATCGTGGCGATCGACCAGCCCGATGCGGCGGTGCGCGCCGAAACCGAGATCGTGCTCGGTGCCGACGAGGTGTTGCTACCCGGGCTCGTCGACACCCACGTCCACGTCAACGAGCCAGGGCGCACCGAGTGGGAAGGGTTTGCCAGCGCAACCCGGGCCGCCGCCGCGGGTGGTATCACGACCATTGTCGATATGCCGCTCAACAGTATTCCGCCGACGGTCGATGTTGCGGCGCTGGACGTCAAGCGCCGGGTGGCGGCCGACCAGTCGGTGGTCAACGTCGGATTCTGGGGAGGGGCGGTCCCCGGAAATATCGATCAGCTGCGGCCGTTGCACGATGCCGGTGTCTTCGGCTTCAAATGCTTTCTGCTCGCGTCGGGGGTGGACGAGTTTCCGCCGCTGACGGTGCCGGAACTGGAGAAAGCCCTGGTCGAGATCGCATCGTTCGACGGGCTGATGATCGTCCACGCCGAGAACGCGGAGCTGATCGCCGAGGCACCGTCTGCGGAGGGCCGTGAGTACGCGGGGTTCCTGGAATCGCGTCCGCGTGCCGCCGAGAACCGAGCCATCGAGCAGGTGATCGAGCTGTCCCGCCAGACGGGGTGCCGGGTACACATTCTGCATCTCTCGAGCGCGGATGCTCTGCCGATGATCGCAGCGGCGAAACGCGACGGCGTGCGGGTGACGGTCGAAACCTGCCCGCATTACCTGTGTTTCGACGCCGAGGCCGTGCCCGCGGGGGCGACTCAGTTCAAGTGCTGCCCGCCGATCCGCGAGGCCGGCAACCGAGAGGCACTGTGGCAGGGGTTGCTCGACGGCACGATCGACACCATTGTCACCGACCACTCCCCGTGTACGCCGGATCTGAAGCGATTCGACACCGGGGACTTCGGTGAGGCCTGGGGTGGGATCGCGTCGCTGCAGGTTTCGTTGGCCGCGGTGTGGACCGAGGCGCGGGCTCGCGGCTGTGCACTGACCGACATCGTGCGGTGGATGGCAACGAATACGGCCGACCAGGTGGGAATGGCCGAGCGAGGGCGCATCGAGGTCGGTTGCGCTGCAGATCTGGTGGTGTTCGCCCCCGACGAGGAGTTCACCGTCGACGTGGCACGGCTTTACCACCGCAACCCGGTCACTGCATACGATCGACTCGGCCTGTCGGGTGTGGTGCGGCGGTCGTGGATCGCAGGATCGGAATCCTCGACGGGACGTCTGCTGGCGCGCGACTAGAACGGCGATGATGCCGGATCGTCGGGGTTGAGTCGTGTTCTGAAGCTGACTGTCTCTGGGGTTGATCACACTGTGCTCTGGTGGTGCACTGGATGTCTGGCTAGGTCAGGCTCGGCGGATCAGTGCGCCCAGCGCCAGGGATCCGAGGGCCATCCCCGTGGCCGCGCTCAACCCAGACCACCGAAAGCTATCGGACATGGTAAAGATTCCGGTGCCGCCGACGACGAACAGAATCAATACCGCGACGCTTCCCGCTGCGGCGACTTTACCCGCCCGTACGGCATGGTTACGGACGCTGACAGCGATAACTACTGCTGCGATAGCGACTGAATACAGCACCGCAGCAGTGCTGAATGTTGACCATCCAGATGCTGAGACTGAAACCGGAATAACTACCGCCGCAACAACTACGAGGGCAATCACCCCAAGGCCGGGGCCGCCGAAGAACTCTCTCGTACGCCGATCGGCCTTCAGTAGGGGCTCACTCATCAGATGTACTCCCAAATAATTCCTCCGGCGCAACTGACAGCGCATCGATCTGCTCGATGCGATCCTGGTCCACGGGTTCGTCTCGAGCCGCACCCGGCGTGGGTGCCGAGCTTTCGCTCGGGTGAGCAGTCGCGGGCACTGCGAACATTGTCAAGGTGATCGCGGCAGCCAATCCTGAGGACACAACAACATCTTTTACGCGCATGGTTCTCACTCCAGTGCTCAATGTCCCTCGCTCTGGCGAGGAGACGTTCGATTCAGGCAAGACTGAGACCCGGGGCTCGCTGCGAGCAAGTCACCGGGGCCGAGTTGATCGGAACGTGGCACGTTCGGGTCGGAGTGTGCCCATCAACCCACACGGTGGTGGGTCGGAGGAAGACCGTCCCGACGTGGACCAGGAATCTAAGTCTTCACATACACCGAGGTGTATTGATACGAAAGTTACCAAACAGCCCGGCACAGTGCATGCTCGTATTCGAGAAGTCGTTTACTTCACGGTCATCACGACCAGCAAAGCGGACTGTCCGGCGTCGAGGTCGATCATCGACGCCGACAGGTCGATGGGCTCGTACCCACCATCGACAGTGAGAAATCGGATTCTTGGCCACCACCGAAGACAGCGCCACACCGGATCTCACACGGCCTCCGACCATCACCACCGACATCTGCCGCGGCTCGATCACATCGATAAGCAACCAACCGTTCTTCTCCGCCACCACGCCACCATGTCATGCTCGTTGATGCTGCGCAGGCCTCACCCGCGCGGCAGCGGTCAACGCCTGCAACGACACCGTCGGTACCGCCATGATCGTCACGCCCAGTGAATCGAACTAGAACATATGTTCGAACTGATGGTGAGGGTAGACGACGCTACCGACACAAACGGTGGACGGGAATCCAAGGCCGCGAAACTACCGCGTTGAACTGAGGATTCGGTGTCGGAAGTGCAGACGTCAGGCTGTGTGGATGCCGTACCTGAACAGCGTGTTCCACCGTTCGTCTGTCAAGAACAGTGGAAGGATGGCGGCCGTGAGTGCGCCGGACGCTGCTACTACGTAGTTGCCTGCGACCAGTGACGCCACGGAACCCAGCGCGAAGCAGGCCAGCGTCATCCGCGGTAGCAACCACGTTGGCTTGCAGGCGCTCCGGCGAATGCCGTACACAGCGACCGCAGCCACGGACACCAGGACCAGTAAGTGCCCAGCGGTACGTGCACTATCGGATGGATCGAGACCCTGGAGTGTGGCGACAGCAGCCATGGCGCTCAGAAGCGCAATGCTCACCAGGTTCAGTTGCCGGTACCGAGGTAGGCCGCGAATCAACTGAACTCCTTCGCTGATGCGGACGATGTCTCGAGAACCAGGGTACCTACGCGTATTTCGACTCCGCCGTAGCCCCGTCGTGGTGGATCGGGCCGGCGGTGCGAGTCAGTGGCAGCGCGCTACCCCCACGTCGCACGGCCACGAATTCCGCAGCGATCGCCAACGCAGTTTCCTCTGGAGTTCTCGCACCCAGGTCCAGGCCGATCGGCGACTTCAAGCGTGCGAGCTCCTGCTCGGTCAACCCCACCTCGCGCAACCGTGCCGCGCGATCGTCGTGGGTCCTACGCGATCCCATGGCCCCCACGAAGGCCACGGGCAACCGCAGGGCGACCTCGAGCAGCGGTACATCGAATTTGGCGTCATGGGTGAGTACGCAGATCACCGAGCGGGCATCGACCGTCGTCCGCGCCAAGTAGGAGTGCGGCCATTCGGCGACCACCTCATCGGCGTCGGGAAACCGTGCAGCAGTGGCGAATACCGGCCGTGCATCACATACCGTCACGTGGTATCCAAGGAATTTGCCGACGCGGGCGAGCGCGCCCGCGTAGTCGATTGCCCCGAAGATCAGCAGCCGCGGGGCGGTGGCGTACGACTGTACGAAGACCTCGAGTTCTGGCCGGCACCGCAGCGACCTGATGCCGGTGCCGCCGGAGTCCAGCATCGCCAACGCCTCTCCGACGACCGCTGAATCCACGTCCGCGAATCCGGTAGTACCCATCGTTGTCGAGGACGAGACGGCGAGCGACTGCCCTGCGCCGTCGAGGAGCGTCACCGTCGCCACCGCAGTGTCCGACGCGATGGCCGCGAGCACTGCCCGCGGCGGGCCGAGCCGTACGAAAACCTCGATCACCCCTCCGCAGGTCAAGCCGACCGCGAATGCGTCGACGTCGCTGTACCCGAACGATTCCCGCGTGGACCTACCGGTCTCGAGGACCTCGCGACACAGTTCGTACACCGCGCCTTCGACGCACCCGCCGGAGACGCTGCCGACGGCTTCACCGTCGGCGCAGACCGCCATGGCGGCACCCGGAAGCCGTGGAGCGCTTCCGGATACCGCGATGACGGTCGCTACCGCGTAAGGAATACCTGCCTGGTCCCAGGCCGAGAGACGGTCGACGATGTCTTTCACGTTACGAGATTCCCAATGCTTCTTCGATGGGGTGCAGGGCGAAGTAGATCAGGAAGATGCTCGTCATCAGGTACAGCAGCCAATGCGTCTGGCGTGCTGTGCCTTTGGCGAGGCGAACGATCGTGTAGGAGATCACGCCTGCGGCAACGCCGACGGTGATCGAATAGGTGAACGGCATCAGCACGATGGTGAGGAAGGCAGGTATCGCGATATCGGTGTTCTGCCAGTCGATCTTGCGCACGTGCGTCATCATCAGCGCGCCGACCAGGACCAGCGCCGGTGCTGCGGCTCCCACGGGAACCACCCCGGCCAACGGTGTGAAGAAGATCAGGCTGGTCAGTAATCCGCCGGTGACGATGCTGGCCAGACCGGTTCGGGCGCCTTCGGTGACGCCTGCCGCCGATTCGACCACCGCTGTATTGGCAGAGCCGTTGATCGCGCCTCCGACGATGGCACCGATGCCGTCGACGGTGAGGATACGGCTCAGCCCTGGCATCTTGCCCTGCTTGTCGACCAGACCTGCCTCTTCACCGACGCCGAGGATGGTGCCCATGGCGTCGAAGAAGCCGGAGAGTACGAGTGTGAACAGCACGACCGAGGCTGTCACCACCCCTGCACGGGCGAATCCACCGAACAGATCGACATTGAACAGCAGATCGAATTGTGGTGTGGCGACGATGGAATCGGGGACTTTCGGAACCACCGGTCCCCACGCTTTCGGGTCTACCTCGAACACCGAGTTCACGATGATCGCGAGATTGGTGGCGACGAAGATCCCGATCAGCATCGCGCCCGGAACTTTTCGGACGAACAGCATGATCATCAGGACGAGTCCGACGCAGAAGACGAACACCGGCCACCCTGCGAGTTTGCCGAACGTACCGAGGGTCACTGCGGTCGATGCCGCCTCGTGGTGACCGACGAAACCGGCGTCGACCAGTCCGATGAGCGCGATGAACGCGCCGATGCCGACGCCGATGGCCTGCTTGAGCACCAACGGAATCGCATCCATGATGAGCTGCCGAATGCCGGTGAGAGCGAAGACGACGATGACGACACCCTCGAGGACCACCAGACCCATCGCCTGCGGCCAGGTCATGAACGGTGCGGCCTGGAACACCACGATCGGCGTCACCCCCAGGCCCGCCGCCATGGCGAGCGGGGCGTTGCCGACCACACCCATCAGTATCGTCGTCAGGCCGGCGGACAGCGCCACCATGGTCGACAACTGAGCCGGATCGAGGGTGGCACCAGTGACGTCACGGGCATCGCCGATGATGAGCGGGATGAGGACGATCAGGTAGGCCATGGCCACGAATGTGGTGACACCACCGCGTATCTCACGCGATACCGTGGAGCCACGGCCGGTGATGTCGAAGAACCTGTCGATCTGGGATCGACCGCGTCCTCGTCGATCTGTGCTTGTCGTGCGTACATCGGTCATGATCGGCCCTCCCAGGGCGTGATCAACCTGTCTCGAGCGTCGACGGTGACCGTGCCGGGGGAGTTGGCGTCAGGTACCGCTGTGCGGGAGAGGGTTTCGTCGAGTGGGAATGAGATGGTCTAGCTGTTGACGATGTGTTCGGGGCGAACCGGCACCCGCGTCAACGCGAGGCCGGTGGCATTGCGGATGGCAGCGATGACGGCGGGCGTGGACGACAACGTGGGTGGTTCGCCGGCGCCACGAAGGCCGTAGGGGGCCAATGGATCCGGATTCTCGAGGATGTCCAGCTTCATGGGCGGCATATCGAGAATCGTCGGGATCAGGTAGTCGGTGAACGACGGATTCTTCACCAAACCGTCCACGACGACGATCTCCTCCATCACGGCGAGACCGAGCCCTTGGGCTGTGCCGCCGTGGATCTGGCCCTCCAGGGACAGGCGGTTGAGGATCTTTCCGACGTCCTGAACAGCGGCCATCTCGACCACTTTCACCAGCCCGAGATCGACATCGACATCCACCACGGCGCGATGGACACACAGGGCGAGCTGGGTGTGGCTCGCTCCCTGACCGGTCACCGGATCCATTCCGCTGGTGGGACGATGGTGGAACTCGCGGGTCTGCTCGACGACGCGATCGCCGAGCACGTCCTCGATCGTGGCCAGGACGCCATCGGTGGCCGAGACGATCTTGCCGCCGTCGAGGCTCAGATCGGCCACGGCTCGGCCGAGGTACAGGCCCGCCAGCACGAACACCGCCTCCCGAACGGCCTCGCAGGCGGCCTTGACGGCGCCGCCGGTCATGTACGACTGCCGCGAGGCCGAGGACGACCCGGCGTTGCCGACCTTGGTGTCGGCGGGGTGGATGACCACCTTTGTGACACCGAGTTCGGTGCGCGCGATCTGTGCCTCCAGTGTCACCAGCCCCTGGCCCACCTCGGCGGCAGCGGTATGTACCAATACCGTTGCCTCACCGCCGATGACTTCGAGCCGGACGCGAGCAGTGGAGTAGTCGTCGTAGTTCTCGGAGAAGCAGATGTTCTTGATGCCGACGCCGTAACCGATCCCGCGTACGACGCCCTCGCCGTGCGTGGTCTGCGAGGCACCGCCGGGCAGGTTTCGGATGTCCGACGCGTCCATGGGGGCAGGCAGTTCCATCGCTTCGGCTCGGGCGAGCATCTCGGCGAGCGGTGCCGGAGCCTCGATGACCTGGCCGGTCGCCAGGACCGATCCCTGACTGACGGCATTGATCTGCCGAATCGCAACCGGGCCGATGCCGCAGGCCTCGCCGAGTTTGTCCATCATCGATTCGTATGCGAAACAGGCCTGTACAGCGCCGAATCCGCGCATCGCACCGCACGGTGGATTGTTGGTGTACACCCCGTAGGCGTCGATCTCGATGTTGGGAATGACATACGGTCCGACGCCGAGCGATGCGGCGTTGCCGACGACATTGAGAGTGGCGGAGGTGTACGCACCGCCGTCGAGGATGATCTCCACATCGGCGAACACCAACTTGCCGTCGCGGGTGGCACCGTATTCGTAGTGCATCTGTGCGGGGTGGCGGTGAACGTGTCCGAAGAACGACTCGTAGCGGTTGTAGACGATCTTGACCGGTTTGCCGGTGTGCATCGCCAGCATCGCCGCGTGGATCTGCATGGACAGGTCCTCCCGGCCGCCGAACGCTCCACCGACACCGGCGAGGGTCATCCGAATCTTCTCCTCGGGCAGGCCGAGGCACGGGCCGATCTGTGCGAGGTCGTTGTGCATCCACTGAGTAGCGACGTAGAGGTCGATGCCGCCGTCCTCGGCGGGTACGGCCAACCCGGACTCGGGCCCGAGAAAGGCCTGGTCCTGAATACCGACGGTGAAATCGCTGCTGACGATCACCTCTGCACTCGCGCGGGCAGCGGCGACGTTGCCGACCCGTACCGGCTGATGCCGCGCCACTCCGCCGCGTTGCTGCACTTTCGGGTAGTCCGGGTCGAGGGCTGCGCGTCGTGCATCGGTGAGGGGCTCGAGTAGGTCGTAGATCACGACGATCTTTTCCATTGCGCGGCGGGCTGTCTCGGGATGATCTGCGGCGATCAACGCGATCGGCTCACCCTCGTGCCGCACCTCGTCGAAGGCGAGCACCGGTTGATCCCAGGTGTGATCGAGCCCGAAGCACTTGCGTCCCGGCACGTCCTCGTGGGTCAGTACAGCTTCTACTCCCGGTGTGGCGAGCGCCTGCGAGATGTCGACCGAGACGATCTTCGCGCGGGGGTGCGGACTGCGGAGCGTTGCGCCCCAGAGCATTCCGTCGATGAACAGGTCCGAGGAATAGGCGAACTCGCCTTTCACTTTCAGCGTGCCGTCCGGCCGCAGCGGGCTGTCTCCGACGCGTCCGCGACCGGGAGCCGGAGTATCGACCGGAACTTGCCTGGGGGTGGTGGTCGGTGTGCTCACAATACGTCCTCTGCGAGTTTCATCAGGCGACGGTGCGCATCGGCTCCGGCGCGACCTATTTCGTCCTGCGGTGCACTGGTCAAGATGTCGTTCTCGACGATCGTTCGACCGCCCACCATCAAGCGAGCGAGCGGCGGGGTCTGCCCGTAGGCGAAGGCCACGACCGGGTCGTCCACGGCCGAGTAGAAGCCGTCCGTCCGCCAGATCGCGATGTCTGCCAGCTTGCCGACCTCGAGCGATCCGATCTCACTCTGTCGTCCGAGTACCGTTGCTCCGCCGAGGGTTCCGATCTCGAGGGCTTGACGGGCCGTCAGTGCGGTCGGTCCGTACTTGGCGCGCTGCATGTACATCGCCTGACGAACCTCGCCTGCAAGTGGCACCATCTCTGCCGAGGCCGAGCCGTCGACTCCGAGGCCGACGGGAGCGCCGGCGGACAGCAGGTCCGAGATTCGAGCGATTCCCGCGCCGAGGCGAGCATTGGAGCTCGGGCAGTGGGCGGTGCCGGTGCCGGTGGCCGCCATCTTCGCGATATCGGAATCGTGCAGGTGAACCGCGTGGGCGAACCACACATCGTCACCGAGCCAGCCGACCTGTTCCATGTATTCGACCGGGGTGCAGTTCATCTGAGCGAGGCAGTGCTCTTCCTCGTCCAGAGTTTCGGCCAGATGGGTATGCAGCCGAACGCCTTTCGCGCGAGCGAGCGCGGCGGATTCGACGAGCAGCTCCTTGCTGATGGAGAACGGCGAACAGGGAGCGACCGCGATGCGCAGCATCGAACCGAAGGATCCGTCGTGGTAGCTGTCGATGGCCTCTGCTGTGGCGGTGAGGATGTCGTCGAGCGACTCGACGACCTCATCCGGTGGCAGACCGCCGTCGGACACGCCCCGGTCCATCGAGCCACGACACGGCTGGAATCGGACTCCGATGCGCCGTGCCGCGTCGATCTCGGCCGCGAACAGATCGCCCCGGCCCTTGGGGAAGATGTAGTGGTGATCGGTGCTGGTGGTGCAGCCCGACTTGGCGAGCCAACCGAGCCCTGCCGCAGCGGCACCCCCGACCACCTCGGCATCCATCTTGGACCACGGCTTGTACAGTGCAACAAGCCATTCGAACAGAGTGTTGTCCTTGGCGAGGCCCTGTGAGGCCCATTGGTACAGGTGGTGGTGGGTGTTCACCAGTCCGGGGGTGACGAGGCAGCCGGACGCGTCGATCGTCTGCGCCCCGTCGATGACAGGGGCCGGGCCCGATCCGATGGCGCTGATGGTGGTGCCCTCGACGACGAGATAGCCGTCGGGGATCTCGGCACCGACGATGGGTGCGATGTAGGCACCCGAGATCACCGTGGTCATTTGGCTTCGGCCTTTCGAGTTGCTGCCAGCCGGACGGCATCGAGGATCTTTTCGTATCCGGTACAGCGGCAGAGGTTTCCAGCGAGAGATTCGCGAATCTCCACATCGGACGGGTTGGGAACGCGCTCGATCAGATCGTGCGCTTGCACCACGAGCCCAGGGGTGCAGAATCCGCACTGAACGGCTCCACACTCGACGAACGCTTCTTGCATCGGGTCCAGCTTCTCGCCCTCGGCGAGGCCCTCGACCGTACGGATCTCGCGGCCCTCGACCTGGCCGGCGGCCACCAGGCAGGCGCACGCCGGGACGCCGTCGAGATACACCGTGCACGAACCGCATTCACCCTGCTCGCAGGCGTTCTTCGATCCAGGCAGGCCCAGACGCTCACGCAACAGATACAGCAGACTCTCGCCCTCCCAGACGTCGTCGGCTTCCATGTTCTTTCCGTTGACGGTGCAGTTCACTCGCATGTTTCAGGCCACCTTCCGTGCGGCTGTGAGGTCTCGCCATGCCCAGCCGAGCGTGCGGCGGGCCATGACGGACAGGGCGTGTTTCCGGTAGTCGGCTGTGCCCCGTACGTCGTCGATGGGACTCGCTGCTGCACTGACCAACCGGCCGAATTCCTCCGACACCCGTGGATCGAGGGCACCGTCCCAGTCGAGTTCGGCCGCGAGGTAGTTCTCGGCATCGTAAGCCCGGCGCGGCGTCGGCGCAGCGGAGCCGAGACCGGTACCGACGCGACCTTCCTGCGGGAACAGTGCGAGCGAGAACGAACAGACGGCGATGACCATCGCGTTGCGCGTGCCGATCTTCGAGAAGTACTGCGGTCCCGCTGCCGGTGCGACGTGGAAGGCGCGGATGAGTTCGTCCGGAAAACAGGAGTTTCGCTTGACGCCGAGGTAGAACTCGGTCGCGGGAATCATGCGGGCACCGCGCTCGGCCGATTCGACCTCCACGGTCGCACCCGCCGCGAGCAAGGGCGCATGCAGATCACCTGCTGGTGATGCCCCACCGAGATTGCCGCCGACGGTGCCCCGGTTGCGGATCTGCGGTGAGCCGACGGTGCGGGACGCCTGGGCGATGCCGGGAAGCGCATCTCCGAGCTCGGCGATGATGCGGACGTAGGGCACACCGGCACCGACCCGCAGTGTCCCGTCGGGCAGCTGTTCCCATTCGGTCAGTTCGGTGATCGGGTTCAGATCGAGCAATGCGCCCGGCCGGTGCAGATCGAAGTTCATCTCGACCATGACGTCGGTGCCGCCCTGGATGGGCACCACGTCGACATCGTCGGCCTTTGCGGCCAACGCGTCGCTCCAGGTCTGTGGTCGCAGAAAGTCCATGTTCGGTGCTCCGCTCGCTGTTCATGTTCTGTGTTCACCCAGTACAGCCGCCGGGCGCACCGCGAACGAGAGACAGGAACGACGAAGTATGACGCCGATCACAGTGTAGGTTTTGGAGGATCCTACGAAGAGGAGGTCGATGCGCCGTGCGACTACGTGATCTGGCCGATCTTCCCGACTTGAAACTGCAGCCGATGGTGACACCCGAGCATTTCGATCCGTCCATCAGATGGGTCGTGACCACCGACATGCTCGATCCGAGCCGCTACCTCAGTGGGGGAGAACTGGTCTTGACCGGTCTGATGTGGCGAACAGGCCCGGAGGACTCGAGCACTTTCGTGCACGCGGTGTCCAAGGCGGGCATATCGGCGCTCGCGGCCTCCGATGGCGGTGTGGTTCCGGACGACCTGATCGAGGCCTGCCGCGAACACGGACTACCGCTCTTCCGGGTTCCCGCCGACGTCGCCTTCGCCACGGTGACCGAGAGTGTCGTCCGGCAACTGTCCTCGGCGCGAGCGTCCGATCTGAGCCTGGTGCTGGATCGGCATCGACGGCTGGTGGCGAGCGCAGGCCCCGGTGGTGGTCTGGGGGCGCTGCTGGAGATGGTGAGCTCCGATCTGGGCATGAATTGCTGGGTGATCTCCTCCTCGGGGCGGGTCCTCGCAGGCTCCGAGGATCTGCCCGATACCGAGGCGATCGGACGGGAGTTCCTGACCTCGCCGCACCTGCCGCGGTACTGCAGGGCTCAGCGAGTGTCGATCTTCCCGGTCGACGGCGAGGCCTCACCGCGCGTCGTCGATTGGTTCCTGGCTTTCGAAAGCGATTGGCAGACATGGGATTCACCGAGACTGTCGCTTGCCGGGCAGCTGGCGTCCATCGTCGCCGTCGAGCGCAGTCGAGTCGACGACCGAGTGTCCGGATCGGGCATCCTGGCACAGGAATTCTTCCGCTCGATCGCCGGCGGTGCCACGGCGAACGACATACTGGCACAGATGCAGGTCATCGGACTCGATACCGATGCGCACTACGCGGCCGTCGTCGCCGCCACCTCGGGAGAGACGCTACGGCTCGGTGAGCTGCGCCCACTTCTGCGAGAAGTGTTGGCTCCGCTCGAGATCACGCTGGGAGTGGTCGGCACCGAGGCCATCGCGTTGGTGCCGGCTCGTACCGACAAGACCGACTCCGTTCGGAACGCGGTCAGATCGCTGGCCCCCGGATTGATCGGCAGTGGCACCTCGATCGGAGTCAGTGCTCCCACCGCACCCGCGGACATCAGAAGCGCGATCGAGGAAGCGCGCTACGCCCGCAGGCTCGCCGAGGGGCGAGGCGCGGACTGCAACGTCGTCGGCCATGATGAACTGGCAACGCTCACAATACTTCTGGCAAACGTTCCCGATGACGTTCGACGCATGTTCACCTCTCGCCTACTCACCCCTCTCGCCGAATACGACGCACAGCACCACAGCGATCTCATCGCCACGCTGTCGATGTACCTCGACACCAACGGGGCCTGGACGCGATGTGCCGAGCAACTGCACATGCACGTCAACTCCGTCCGCTACCGCATCCAGCGGGTCGAGGAACTGACCGGGCGAGATCTGTCTCGTCTGGAGGACAGAATCGAGTTCTACGTCGCTCTGCGCTTGCGATGACCAGTCCGGGTGGATGCACCAGGTCGCCCGGTGAGGAAGCCCTGCACCATGTCTGCTCCGAGTTCTACGGCCACACGCAGTTCCGCTTCGGTCTCGATGCCCTCCATGATGACCCTCGACCCGATCTCGTGAGCGAATTCGATCACCGACGCGGCAGCGGCCCTGCGGACCGGGTCGGTGTCGATTCCGTGCACCAGCGCGTAATCGACCTTGAGGGTGTCGGGCCGCAATTCGACCACCTGACGAAGTCCGGCGAAACCGGCACCCACGTCGTCGACGGAGATGAAGATGCCTACCGCGCGCAAGGATTCGATGCTTCGGGTGACCGCACGATAGTCGTCGACCCGCTCGTGCTCGGTGATCTCGAGGTGAAACTGTCGATCCTTCTGGAACGGGCGAAGTTTGGTAGGCAGATCGGTACTGCGGATGGTGTTCGCCGATGCGTTGAGGGAGAGAAAGGTCCCGGCGGGAAGTGACTCGGAAGCGGCAAGTGCACGGTCGATGGCGGCGACTTCGAGAAGCGGCCCGATTCCGGCATTGGTCGCATCGCGGAACCACATCGTCGGTGAGCCGTAGCCGAACGGAAAGCGTGAGAGTGCCTCGTAGCCGACGACCTCTCTGGTGACGGTGTCGCATATGGGTTGGAACACCACGTCCGGTCCGCCTGCCGAGATCAAGCCCTCGATGCGCGTTCGCACGTCGGCTCGGGTTCCGGTGGTGCTACCGCGGGATCTGCCATCGTCCTCGGACAGTCGAGACTTGCTGCGGTACATCTCGATGTCTGCCAGCGCGATCAGCTTGCGAACCACGGCCGGAGTGACGGGTTCCCCGGCGAGAAACTCGGAGGCAGATCCGACACTGGCGGTGTAAGGCGGCCCCGAGTAGCTCTCGTCGAGGCCGACTCGGATCCTGTGGTCGCTCGATGCGATCTGCTCGGCGGAACCGATGTGCACGATGACGAACTCGTCTCCGCTCAGGCGCGAGACCACGGAGGTCTCCGGAACGGCCGAGACGAGCCGCGAGGCGATATCGATCAGCACCGCGTCGCCGGTGGGATGACCGAAGCGGTCGTTGATGTCCTTGAATCGGTCGACGTCGAGAACCGTCACTCCGATGGTTCGATCGGTTGTGGTGTCGGCGTACGCGTCGTTGACGCCGTCGATTGCTTCGAGCAATCCGCGCCGGTTGTACAGGCCCGTCAGCGAATCGATGACCGCGCCCGATGCCCGAGAGCGCAGGTACCGAAGGTAGGTTCGCATCATCAGCGGGGTGAGATACAACGTGGCCACGGTGACTGCGGTTGCGCTCACCAGCCACGGGTTCGTTCCCTGCCGCACCGCAAGGACACCGAGCGTGAGCACCGTCGCCACGGATACGGCCAGGTGGGTCCACATCACTCGGCTGGAGCTGGCGATGACGGTGAACACGCCCACGATCGTGAACATCATGCATCCGGTCAGTGGGACGAAGCTGTCGACGCTGCTGAACAGGATGGCCACGATGCTGACGTCGGCATAGAGTACGAAGGCGTTGGCCAGCGGCGGCGAGGGCCACGGCCGCACGAACCAGGCAATGGCTACCGGAATCGCCGTCAGTGAGCCGATCAGAACGAAGACGGGCACACCGCCGTAGTAGATGCCGCTCGGTGCCATCAACACCCCGGACAGGCCGAACAGCAGTGTCAGACATCCGATGAAGTAGCGCACCCAACGCTCGCGGGTGGTATTGGCGAAGAAGGTGTGATCGTCCGCGGCGTCCTCGTGCGGGGCGTCGAGCCCAGGTCTGTAACGCGTACGGCCCTTGGCCGCCGGAACGATCCCCGGATCGGAAATGGGCATACCTCTCGTGGGCAGGTCCCCGGCCACCACGAACGCTACCAGTGCCGCCGAGATCGGAGTCGGAATCGGATGGACGCTCCGCTCAGACCATGTCTTTGCGGGTCAGCCAGCGTAGCGTCGGCCACCCGAGAAACACCGGCAACCAGCAGGTCAGGACCCGGTAGAGCAACACCGACGGCACGGCGATCGAGGCTGGCAGGCCGAATGCGGCGAGACCACCGATCAGGGCGGCCTCCACGGCACCGACGCCGCCGGGAGTCGGCGCGGCGGAAGCCAACGTGCCACCGATCATCGTCACGACGGTCACCGTCACGAACGTGGTTCCACCGCCGAAGGCCTCGATACTCGCCCACAGGGCGAGAGCCGCGCCCAATGTCGTTGCTGCACAACCGAGGATGATGACGGAGAAGCGTTTGGGATCTCGGGCGAGCTCTCCGAGTTCGGTGAGGACCTCCTTGATCTGCGGTCGCACAGCGACTCGGAGCCACCGTCGGAGCTTGGGAACGAACATGAACGTCCCGACCACGCCGAATGCGGCACCGGCAATCAGATACAGCACAGTGTTGCCCGGCACCATGTTCGACAATCCGGAGGAGGTGCCGGCGACGACGCTGAAGAAGATCAACAGGCTCACGTGCGTGATCACCTGGACCGACTGCTGCAACGCCACGGCTGCGGTCGCACGAATGGTGCCCAACCCGCCCTTCTGCAGGAATCGCACGCTCAGCGCGAGACCGCCGACACCCGCTGGAGTCGTTGTGGCCGCAAAAGTGTTGGCTACCTGCATGACCGTCAGATTCCAGAAACTGACCTTGCCGAACGCGCACGCCCACAACGCGGCTCCGGCACCGATGTACGTCAGGGCGGAGACCGCCAGACCGAGCAGTGCCCACCACCAATTGGCCGAACCGAGTTCGGTGACGAATGCCGGCACTGCGCTGATGAACGGGTAGGCAACGTAGACCAACCCGATCAGCAGGACGAGCGAGATGATCTGGTTTCGGCTGAACCGGGTGACCTGTTCGGCTTCGATCTTGGCGGCACCGGTCTGATCGAGAACCTCGAGTCGAACCTCTTTCATGATCGAGCGCGCATCCGGAACCGATTGTCGAACGCGAGGCTCGATGGCGGACTTGGTCAATCGACCCGACGCCGCGATCACGACATCGAAACCGAGCACCTCGATCGCAGTGGCCACCGCGCGCGTGGGGCCGAAAAGGTGTGCCGTGGTGAGCAACAACTGCGCCACGTCGGACTGCATCTGGGCATCCGAGGCCCCGAGTTCGGCATGGACATAGCCGCAGAACAAGGCTCGGCCGTCGAGGATTCGGAGCTCGTCTCGACGCAGATCGCCGTGGGAGATCCGGTTCTCGTGCAGCGTCGCCAGCGAGGTCCACAGCGCGCTGAGGGTGGCGTCGTCGTGTTCGGCGTCGATCGGCTCGCCCAGTGGCGGGCTGTGGGCGTACAGGGTCCACCCTCGATCGAGTGCCGCGACTGCCAGGGGATGACTGCCCGCCGCACCCAGACCCTCGATGGCCAGACCCATCAACGCACGATGCTCGACGGCTCTGCGCATGGATGCGTGCAGTGGCGCAGTCTCGCTGCCGCGCATCGTGATCCAGCGCCAGAACTGTCTCAGCGCGCCGCCGCTACGCTGATTCTGGCCGTACAACTCGACCACCACGTCGCCGTCGGGCGTGTGTGCGTTGAGCACCAGCGGGCCCGGGCCCGCCGGCCGGACGACGGTGAAGCTGGCGACGGTGACGCCTCGACCACGGAACATGCGTACCGCCGCGTCCAATGGAACTTCGAGCGCAGGCGTGCCGACCAACAACACGATGACCGCTCCGACGAGCCACCCCGCAGCAAGCCCGAGCATTGAGCGGGCCGGGACGACGGTGGAGACGACGAGGTGGATCGGTACGAACGCGAGCAACAGCGTCCACCATGCCCGACGCCACCGCGCGGGCAGGCCGGGGCCGGACACCGTCAGCGCCGCGGCCAACATGGCGATCCATCGCGAGTCGTCGAGGAATTGCGACAGGAAAGTGTCGAGTCGTTCGGGAACGTCGAGGTCCCAGGTGGGAGTGGAGATTCCGGTGCCGGTGATCGAGAGCGCCAAGGCCGCCAGCAACGCTGCTGCCGCGTAGCCTGCAAGCAGCTTCCATTTGCGGCCGGCGACGAGTCCGATCAGTACTCCGAAGGGCAACGCGAGGATGGCGACGCCGTAGACGATGTACACGGCATTGGACTGGTCGGGGCTGAGCACGCCGACGATGTTCGACACCGATTGCTCGAGCGCATCCCACTGATTCCTGGTGATCAGCGAACCGGCAATGACCACGCCCAGCAGTACCGATGCCGCTACGACCCGGACGATGTCGCTGGTTCTTCGGACCAGCGGTTGAAGCAGGTTTCCCGCTACGGGAATGTCCCGCCCATCCACACGCATGGGGTCAACCTACCGTGCGGTACGCCTGCGGAGCTCGTTGCGGACGGCGGGCCATTCGGATTCGATGATCGAGAACACCACGGTGTCGCGCAGTGAACCGTCGGGCATCCGTTGATGATTGCGCAGAATGCCGTCCTGCTTGGCCCCGAGCTTTGCGATGGCCGTCCGCGACTGCAGGTTCATCCAGTGGGTGCGGAACTCGACGGCGATGCAGCCGAGCGTTTCGAAGGCATGCGTCAGCAGGAGCAGTTTGCTCGCGGCGTTGGTGCCGGTTCCGTGCGCGGAACGGGCATTGAAGGTGTAGCCGATCTCGACGCGCCGGTTGTTCGGATCCACGTTGCAGAACGTCGTCGCGCCGATGATCTGGCCGGTGTCGTTGCGGCGCAGAGTGAACGGAAGCATGGTGCCTGCCTCGAGCAGGCCGAGCCGTCGATCGATCTCGGCCGCCATGTCCTCGGGTTTCGGCACGCTGGTGTACCAGAGGTTCCACAGCTCGCCATCGCGGGCGGCGTCGCACAGTCCTTCGAGATGGTCGTGGCTCAGCGGCTCGAGGGTCACGAGATCGTCAGCGAGGGTCACCTGTTGCAGAAAGGGCATTCGCAGACGATACGTTGGATCGTGCCGTCCGGGAAAGCACGATGATGACGGCAGCGGTGACGGCGACGGACACGGCCACGAGGGCGATGACCTCGGAGAAAGCGTGGGCATAGGCGTCGGCGAATCCAGGTTGGCCGGACGCGGCGGCGTCTGCGGCGGCTCCGTCCGGAACCTGACGCCGGACCAGGAGAGTCAGTAGCCAGGCATAACCAGCGACTGCCGCGGCCTCGCTGCCGATGCGGAACAGGTTGAGCACCCCGGCGGCGGTGCCGTTGCTGTGCGCAGGCACCGCGGCAAGCGCCTGGCCGTCGACCAAACCGATGGGGAGCCCGAACCCGAGCCCCACCAGAATCATCGGGATCACCAGAGCAGCCAATGGGACCCCGGGCTGCAGGAACAGCATGCCGAGGTTGCCGAGTACGAGGCAGCCGAGGCTCGTGAGGATGACGCGGTCGGGGGTCAGGGCGTCGAACCTCCTGCTCAGTCGAGCGACAGTGAGCGGGGCGAGCAGAACCGGGATGGTCATCGCCAGCATGAACAGTCCGGCTCGTCCGGGACTCAGAGACGCAACGCCGCTGAGGGCTGCGGGCAGGTAGGTGAGCAGTGTGACGAATCCGAGGGCTCCGGCGACCGGGACCAGGCACAGCGCGAGGAATCGGCGGTTGCGTAGCAGCGTGAAATCCAGGAGGCGGTCGGAGGTGGATTCTGCCCGGAGGACAGGCAGGGCCGCAGTGCCGATGGCCGCGAGGGCCAGGACGAGTGCATGCGCGGCGAATACTCCGCGCCAATCGAATGCTGCGACGAGCAACCCGGAGATCGTGGGCCCGAGCGCCAACCCGAGACCGTTCACGGTGCCGAACAGGGCGAATGCCGTGGCCCGTTTGGTCCCCTGAAAATGCAGCGACAGAATCGAGGTGGAACCCACCAGGACCGCAGCGGCGCCGATGCCTGCGAACACCCGTGCCGCGTCGAGCCACATCAGCGACGGCGCGGACGCGCTGATCACGCTGGCTGCGGCGGCGAGCACTACACCGCTGCGGAATGACGCGCGGTGCCCGATGCGATCGGATATTGCACCCCAGACGACGGTGAACAGGGCGAACGCGAGATTGAAGCCGTTGACGACCCACTGCAGCGGCGCTGGATCCGAGCCGAGGTCCGCCGCGATCACCGGGAGCGCGATGGCGGTGCCCGAGATGGACATCGGCACCACGAACTGCGCTGCGAGTACGACCGGTAGTACTGCCCTCATGAATCCCCCTGCACACAGTAGGTACGATGATTTTCGTACTAAAACAGATTCAGAGGTACGATGCAAGTCGTACCTATTGTTGGGAGAAACACATGGCGGACGAGCACGGGCATCCCGAGCCCGCGGAAATGCAACTCGGTGCGGTGATGTCTGCCCTGGCCGATCCACTGCGCCGAAAAGTGGTCACCGAGCTGGTCGGCGAGGACGACGGTGCCGAACGGACCTGCATGTCGTTCGAGCTCGGCGTCACCAAATCAACTCTGACGCATCACTTTCGAGTGCTACGAGAGTCGGGCCTGGTGTTTCAGGTCGATCGCGGCAACAGTCGTAAGGTCAGGCTGCGACGCCAGGAACTCGAGCAACGCTTTCCCGGCCTGCTCGATCTGATAGCAAACGAAATCCGCTAGCCGAGCGCGGAGCGTCCGTCATACGGTGGGTCCATGCACATCGCCATGATCGGAACGACGGCTCCCAGCCACATCTACCCATCACTGGCCGTGATCGCCGAGTTGGTGCGCAGAGGGCATCGCGTCACCTACGCAGTCGGGAAATCGATGTCGCATCTGGTGGAACCCGCAGGGGTGGAGGTGGTCTCGTTCGAGTCGATGCTGCCGGACGGCGAGGCTTCGTGGCCGGACGATCCGGCCGCGGCGATGCACGTGTTCCTCGACGAGGCGATCCGGTCGTTTCCGCGGCTCACCGCGTTCTACGACGATGACCAGCCGGACCTGTTCCTGTACGACATCGGTGGTATGACCGCACCCGTCCTCGGTGTGCGTTACGGGGTGCCTGCCGTGCAACTCTCGCCGACATACGTGGCCTGGGACGGATACGCCGAGGATCTCGGTGATGCGATGACGGCCATTCGACAGTCACCCACCGGCGTCGCGTACCGGCAGGCCTACGCAACCTGGTTGCGAAACAACGACATCGACGCCGATCCGTGGGAGTGGATCACGTATCCGGCGCACTGCCTTTCGCTGATTCCTCGGCAGATGCAACCGAATGCCGATCGAGTGGCCGACTCCGTACAGTTCGTCGGACCGTGCCTGGACCCCGTACGTCTGAACGACCGCAGTTGGACCGCCCCCGATGCGTCGAATCTGTATATCTCGCTCGGTACCGGATACAACGATCGCCCCGAGTTCTACCGGCTCTGTATCGAGACCTTCGGCGATACCGACTGGCATGTGGTGATGTCCATCGGTGCACGCGTCGACCCGGCAGTGCTCGGTGAGCTACCCGCGAATATCGAAGTACACGAACATGTTCCGCAGCTCACCGTGCTGGCCTCTGCCGAGGTCTTCATCACCCACGCCGGGATGGGCAGCGCCGTCGAGGCCCTGTGGTTCGGCGTGCCGACCGTGGCGGTGCCGCAAGCAGTCGATCAATTCGGCAACGCCGCGATGCTCGCCGAACTCGGGGTCGGCGTTCATCTGGACTTCGAGAACGTGACTGCGGACAGGCTCCTCGAGGCCGTCGCAGCCGCTCGTGAATCGACTCCGCGCGCAACGGCGGTCAGCGCCGAGGTGCGAGCGCACGGGGGCGTCGAACCGGCAGCCGATGCGGTCGAGGCATTTCTCGCGTGACGAGTACTGCCGAGAGGCGTCCAGGTGCCGGTGAGATTCCGGTGCGTGAGTAGTCGGTACCTGCATGAGCACCTTCACGAAGAATGTTCCCGGCGCATCCATCACCTACGACATCCACGGTGAGCTGACGGCCGGCTCGATACCGCTGTTGTTGATCGGGTCACCGATGGACGCAGGCGGCTTCGCCACCCTTGCCGCGCACTTCCCGGATCGGACGGTGGTCACCTACGACCCGCGCAACACCGGCCGCAGCACGCGGGACGATCCGACGGCGGCGGTCACCGTAGCCCAGCACGCGGATGACCTGCATGCGCTGTTGGGGGCACTGGGTTCTGGACCGGTCGACATGTTCGCCTCCAGCGGCGGAGCAGTGAACGCCCTCGAATTGGTCGCGCGCTATCCAGACGATCTTCGTGTACTCGTTGCCCACGAACCCCCTGCGGGAGGCGCGCTTGCGGATCGAGCCGCACTCGAATCGGTGTGCTCGGCGATGGTATCGACCTACGACTCCTCGGGACTGGGACCGGCCATGGCGCAGTTCATCGCCCTGGTGATGCACAGGGGCGAACTCGACTCGGAGTACCTCGCGCGCCCGGTACCCGACCCGTCGGCATTCGGTCTTCCCACCGAGGACGACGGCGATCGCACGGACCCGCTGATGGCAAACATGCGCGGCGGCGTCGTGGAATTCGTACCCGATGTCGAGGCCGTGAAAGCTGCGAGGACCCGAACGGTGGTCGCGGTCGGCGCGGATTCCGGCGGGCCCTCGGACGGCGAACTGGCCGCTCGCTCCGCGTACGCCGTCGCCGAGCTGCTGGGCACGGATGCCGTGGTCTTTCCGGGCGGTCACGCCGATTTCTCAGGGGAGCGGGCGGAGGAGTTCGCGGCCGCTCTGCGGGAAGTGCTCGCCTGACCGCAGGCACATGTGCGAAATCGGGTGCAGCCAGCCGCGCTCAGCGCGGGCAGCTGCACCCGATTCAGTCCTCCAGAACGCTGACGCTCACGCCATAGGGCAGGAAGCGGACGCGTCGGTGCGGGTCGGTGTTGTCCTTGTGCGCGCGGAGCGCATCGAGTTCGGTGGCGTAGAGCTGGTCGACCTGCGGTGACCCAGCATCGTCGACGCTGTAGATCGCCCAGACTCCGTCACCCCTCTGACCTGTGGTTTCGGGCTCCGGCGGCGCTTTGGGTGCCCCGACGTTGGCGGCGAACAGTGACCCGACCACCTCGCGTAAGCCCTCGGTCGCTTCCCGGGCGAACTTGTCGAAGTCGTCGGATCCGAAGCCGAAGGGTCCTTGGTTGGCCATGGCTGTACCTCCTGAAGGTGATACTCCAGTATGCGCGTTTTCTCCGAACAGCCGCCGCGGCTTCGCACGTTCGTGGTGCCGGGCAACTCCGACCCGGCCCTGGTGTTTCTTCACGGACTCGGCTCGGCGGGGGTCCCGGCATTCGGTGCCCTCGCCGTCGACCCCGCGTTCGAGGGGCGAACGCGGGTACTGCCGGACCTGCTCGGCTGCGGTTACAGCGACCGTCCACATCATCTCGGCTATTCGCTCGACGACCATGCCGCTGCCGTGGCAGACCTACTCGATCGACAGCACTTGACCTCCGTCGATCTGGTCGGCCACAGCTTGGGTGGTTCGATCGCCGTCGTGCTCGCATACCGTCGACCTGATTTGGTGGGACGGCTGATCGTGCTCGAACCCAATCTGCTGCCGTGGGACGGTACTGCGAGTGTCGACATCGCCCGGCAGTCCGAGGCCCGGTTCGTCCAATCCGGACTCGCCGCGCTCATCGCCGACGCCGATCCCGAGTGGGCGTCCACGCTGCGCATCACCGACCCCGTTGCGCTGCATCGCACCGCCGTCGGACTGTGCGTCGGGCCGGAGCCGACGGTGCAGTCCATGCTGGAGTCGCTGACCGTACCGCGATCGTTCGTCTACGGGGAGCGCACCGGCGCGCCGAGTCAGGAGCACCGATTGGCCTCGGCCGGAGTGCATTTCGCATGCATCGCCGATGCCGGGCACGTCATGATGGCCGATAATCGCGAATGCGTCGTGGAGGCACTGCGAGCAGGGCTACTGCTGTAGGCGTGAGCCGATGGTGGTGTGCAGTGCCCGCAGTGAGTTCTGTCCGAGCGAGACCGTCTGGGATTCTATGTAGCGCAACAGGTGCGAATCGTTGAGCACCTTTTCGCTCGACTGGATCAGCACCGTGCCGGCGCCGGTGAAATCGAACTGCCGCTCCTCGCCGCTGTTCGCCCCGAGAAATCCGCGCGCCGCACCGAGGAAGTTCTGCATCCAGTCTGCATCGAAGTGATGGGACGGTGAGGGGCAATCTGCCCATCCCACAAGGGCTTCCGGATCGATACGAAGCGGCGGCTCGGCGAACATCACGGGGCCGTTGGATGACGCCAGGAACTTTCCGGTGCCGAGCAGAGTCAGGAATCCCGGCACGATGGACTGCTTGAGATCCAGAGTCGGCTCGAACGCAAGAAGGTTCGCGGCCCGGATGGTGAGGTTGCCGTCGTCGAGGTCGTAGCTGTTGATGTTGAATCCGCGGTCGCCCAGAATCAGCTTTCCCTGTCCCTGCGCGAGCACCCAGTCGTTGGAATACAGCGGTGACGAGAACCGCGCCGCCACGATGGCAGGCATGGATGTCTGCCCGAGCGGCTCGAAGCGAACATTGCCGTAGTACGCGATCATCGCGCCCTTCGAGGTGAACCACGGCTGGCCGGACAGTTCGACGCAGAACGCGTAGCCGTTGCCGGGGACGTTCTCGTCGGCAGGCAGGGTGTACGGGGTATGAATGTCCAGGCTCATCGCTGCTCCTCAGAACTTCTGCTCGGACGCCTGGACCCACACCGTGCCCATGCCGGTCATCTTCAACTGGATTGCCTCGCCGCTGCCTCTGCCGACGGCGTCCCGCCATCCGACGTTGGCGGAGATCTCGACGGCGATGTTGCCGATATGGCAGACGTACGCCTGCGGATCCACCACCACCTGAGGGTGATCGGGGCCCACTTGCAACGCAATCGCTCCCCCGTGCGAGAGAACGGCGACGCTGCCCTGCCCGGTGAGCTGGGTGGTGAACAAGCCTTGGCCCGTCATCGCGCCACGCACCGCTCCGCGGACTCCGCCCTGAGAGGTCAGCGCCACGATGGAACTCTGCAGGTACCCGTCGTGCACCAACAGGCGGTCGGCTTCGACGGTGAGCATCGAGGAACCGTCGAGTTCGATCACCTCGACATACAGGCCGGCGTGCCCGTAGAAGACCTCGCCCTGCCCCTCGGCTGCCATCATGGCGACGTGTTCGCCTGCCATCATTCGTCCGGCCATCCCGGCAACGCCGCCCACACCCGGCATGGCCCCGGCGCTTCCGCCCATCGACTGCGGAACGAACCGGACGTCGCCGGTGTAATACAGCATCGATCCACGACGTGCCAGCACGTTCTGATGCGGTGCCAGAACGGATTTGACGACTTTGCTGTTGACGAGTTCGAGCGGCACGTCAGCGCTCCTCGGGTTGGATGTAGACGACGCCCTGGCCGTCGAAGCGGAGGGAGAACGCCTCGCCGCTGCCGCCGCCGATGGCCGAACGCCACGTGACATCGGTGACGAAACTCTGGTTGAGCTGTCCGCGGTGGGCGACGAATGCGTCGGGATCGACGACAAGGGGGTACTGCGGATCGACGGCGAGGGCGATGAGGGGCCCACCTTTGGACAGCAGCGCCACCGTGCCCGATCCGCCGACCACGGTAGTGAACAAGCCCTGGCCCGAGGTTGCACCGCGTAGGCCGGAGAATTTGATATCGGTGCGCAGTTGGCCTGCGAGAGCGAGCAGCTGAGAGGACTCGACGTGGAGGTTGTCGCCCTGCACCTCGACGAGAGTGATGTCCTGGGCGTCGACGGCGAAGTAGACAGTGCCCTTACCGGACACGTCCATCAGCGACAGTGATTCGCCGGTCACCTTCTGCTTGAGTGCGGCACGAAAACCGCCGCCCCCACCCACCCCTGCGTTCTTGAAGGTCACGTCGCCCTCGTACGCCACCATCGAACCCGACAGCGCGCGCAGGGAATCTCCGGTCAGGTCTGCGACCAAGACGCGGTGCCCGTTCATCCTCAGCTGAGCCACGGGGGAACTATGCCACCGCTCGCGCCCCCGCGGCTACTGCTGGAGAAAAAATCTAGACGAGCGGCTTCAGTGCCTTACCTGCGAGTTCGACCACACCGGGCTGATGTCCGTTGGCGACGAGGTTGATGATGATGCCGTCGACGCCCCGATCGAGGACGCGCCGCTGGACCTGCTCGGCGACGTCATCGGGCGTTCCGCAGAAATGGCGATCGGTTGCTTTCGCCGCATCCTCGTCCGAGAGGTTCGCCAGATCGAGACCCTGCTTCAGCACGAACTCGCGCTGCAGTTCCTTGGCCTTGTCGCCGTCCTCGTCGATGATGACGAAGGCGAGGAAACTGGTCTCGAGGTCCTTCGGGTCGCGGTCGACCTCCTCGCAACGTGCCTGGACGGCAGCGATCTTGCGCGGCAATTCGGTTGCATCGCAGATGATGTTGAGATGATCGGCGAACTGTGCAGCCAGGCCGAAGGTCTTCTTCTCGCCGCCGCCGCCGAGCATGATCGGCAGATCGTCACGGACGCGCGGCTCGTTCATCGCGTTCTCGACCTGGTACCAGAGGCCGTCGAACGTGGGGCGCTGGCCGCGCAGCATCGGTTCGATGATCTGCAGGGCCTCGTCGAGCCGCTCGAATCGGTCGGTGAACGTGCCGAACTCGAGTCCGAAGCTCTGATGTTCGAGCTCGAACCATCCCGCTCCGATGCCGAGAATCGCGCGACCGCCGCTGACGACGTCGAGCGTGGTGACGGTCTTGGCCAGGATCGCGGGGTTCCGGTAGGTGTTGCCGGTGACCAGGGCAGAGAGCTGGATGGTGTCGGTGGCCGTGGCGAGAGCGGACAGGGCAGAGTAGGCCTCGAGCATCGGCTCGTCGGGCTTGCCGATTCCGGGAAGTTGGTAGAAGTGATCCATCACGAACGCGGTGTCGAACCCGGCCGCTTCGGCCTCGCGCGCCTGCGCAATGACCTGGGGAAAGAGTTCCGCGACCGAACCGTCGTAGCTGAAGTTGGGCATCTGGTAACCGAGGCGAATAGTCACCTGATCCACGCTACTCGGATTTCGGCCCGTGCTGCGTGTGAGAGGACGATAATTCGACGATGACAATCATGGACCTGACCAGGGCACCGTTCTCCGGATTTGCCGTCGACGATCTCCCGGCGGCGCGCGCCTTCTACGCCGAGACGCTCGGACTGACGGTCACCGAGAACGACATGGGCATGCTGGAATTGCACCTGGGGACCGGGGCGATCGTGCTGATCTATCCGAGGCCCGGACATGTACCAGCGCAGTACACGATCTTGAACTTTCCGGTTGCCGATATCGAGACCGCAGTCGACGCGTTGATCGCGAAAGGAATTGTTTTTCAGCAGTATCCGGACATGGGCACCGATGAGAAGGGAGTGTTTCGACACGGCGGCCCGTTGATCGCCTGGTTCACGGATCCGGCAGGGAACGTGTTGTCGGTGCTGGAGGGCTGAGCGAGCCCTCAGGCTGCGGGAGTGGAGCCTGCGGAACGACCCTAGGCTGACGGCATTCCTTGCGCCAGAGTGACTGTGCCGGAACTTCTGATGCCGCTGTCGTCCACCCATTCGACGGCGGCCGATTCGCCCGGCACGCGGCCGATGAGTGCTTCCGACAGGTCCGAGGCGGATCGGACATCGGTGCCGTCGAACTTCACGATGATGTCTGTGCTCGACAATCCCAACGTCTGGGCCGGGGAATCAGGGGCGACCGATACGACTGCCGCGCCGAGTGCAGGCTTGTTCTCGAAGACCGATACATCACGCACGGACACTCCGAAGTACGGCGTCGGACCCACATGCACTGTGCCACCCGATCTTCCGGAGACAACCTGATCGAGCACGGCGACGGCCTCGGCGATGGGAACGGCATACGCTTCGGGTGCCTGTGGCGGTGAGTACTCGGTGCCGTTGCGCGCGTCCTCCGACAGACCCGCGGTGTTCACCCCGACCACCCGGCCCCAGGCGTCGAACAGTGGGCCACCCGAATCGCCCGCTCGCACATCGGCATCGACCCGAATCATCCCTTCGAGAGTGTTCCGCGAGCCGTCCACAGAACTGCGGGTGAGCACCCGCTGGTCGAGTGCAGTCACTGCACCGGGCGCAGGCACCAGCACCCCTGCGCCCGAGGCATTCCCGATGGCGGTCACCGCATCACCCACCTCGGGAAGTGCGTCCGGGGCAAGCTCGACCACCGGCAGGTCGGCCGCGGTGATCAACTGCACGACCGCCACGTCGCGGGATTTGTCGTAACCCAACACGGTGGCGTCGTATATGAGTCCGTTGCCCATGTGTACTGCGCTGATGTCGGTGGCATGCTCGACGACGTGGAAGTTGGTGAGCACGATTCCGTCGGGTGCCACGACGAAACCGGTGCCGGCGACTCCGGAGAAGCCGGCCGACGCGGAGAGGGTGACGACGGCTGGATCGACCCGAGCCGAGAGTTCGTCGAGTGTCAGCGGCGGCGGTTCGACGACGGGAGCCACGGGTGTCGGCGCGGCAGCGAAGTCCGCTGTTCCTGGGCCGAGCGTCGGGGCCGTGAACAGCGCCAGTCCGGCGGCGACCAGCGTCAGCATCACCGCCCGTCCGCCCGACCGCATAGCAATCGATTATGGTCCGATGACGATGGTGGTGCCAGCTACACCGGCGAATCGAAGGGTTGGCACCATCGATTTGCCGCGCTGGGACCGACAAACTTCACGTATGGCTTTCATCGAACGTACCGGGTACACGGAGGACAAGGTGTGGAACGCGATCCTGCGGGCACCGTTCGAGGCGCGAACCTGGCGCGAGGGCTGCTATCTGATGGTCAGTTCGATGGTGGGGTTCCTCGGCGCGATGTACCTCCTCCTCGGGTTCGTCACCGGTCTTTCCCTGGTGGTGGTCCTGGTGGGGATACCTCTTCTCGCCCTGGTGATCGTCGGCGGGCGTAGTTGGGGGGCTCTGTATCGGGCGCTGTCGGAGTCGATGCTGCGCTCCCCGGTGCCGCCGCCGCCGCCGCAGTTTCGGGCCGGTGGGATGTTCGGTGTCGTGCGATCGGGCCTGTCGGATCGAGCCGGCTGGCGTGCGCTGATCTTTCTGGCCATCGAATCGGTTCTGTCGTGGGTCAGTGCCCTCGTGATCCTCACCTTTGTCGCGTTTCCTGCATTCCTTGTCGTGTCGCCGGTCGTGTGGCTGGTGGTTGCGCCGATCAACTACGACTCCGACGGCGTCGCACACCAGTCGGTGATGCAGATCGGCTCGGTCTACTTCGACACGCTTCCGCAAATGTCGGCGCTGGCGGTGGTGGGCATTGTCGGTCTGTTCTTTGCGCCGTGGCCTGTTCGGGCACTGGCTTCGGTGGAACGATTTCTGATCGGTGCGCTACTCGGAGCTACCGAGGACGATGCGAGGGTGGAGCACTTGGAATCCTCACGCGCGGCGTTCGTCGACGATTCCGCGGCCACGCTGCGCCGGGTCGAACGGGATCTGCACGACGGTGCGCAGGCGCGATTGGTCACGATGGCGATGGCGTTGGGCCGCGCCGAGGAGAAGATCGCACGGGGGGAGGACGCGTCGGAGTTGGTGGCGGCGGCACACGGCACAGCGAAGGAGGCGTTGGCCGATCTACGTGAGGTGGTTCGCGGTATTCACCCTCCTGCACTGGATGTGGGTGTCGAGGCCGCGCTGCAGACCCTGTGCTCGCGCAGTACCGTGCCGGTGGAACTGTCGGTGTTGCTACCGTATCGACCCGGCCAGAGTATCGAGACCATCGCATATTTCACCGTGGCCGAGTTGCTGACCAACGTGGCCAAGCATGCGAGCGCGTCGTCGATCTGGGTCGACGTCCACGCCGACGGTACGACGATGGTGATCACGGTGCGAGACAACGGTATCGGAGGCGCAAAAATCGGTGGCGGGACGGGTCTGACGGGTCTGCTGGCCAGAGCCGGATCCGTCGACGGCACACTGCGTGTGGACAGCCCGCTGGGCGGGCCGACGGTGGTGACGGTGCAGCTGCCGATGACCTCGGAAGGAAGTCGATTGTGAAGGTCGTCATTGCCGAAGACAGTGTGATTCTTCGAGATGGATTGGCACAGTTGCTGATCGACCGTGGTCACGAGGTGGCCGCCTCGGTGGGCGACGCCGAATCGCTCGGGGTTGCCGTCGAGGAATTGTCGCCGGACGTCGCGATCGTCGATGTGCGAATGCCGCCGAGCTTCACGGACGAGGGGCTGGTCGCAGCGGTACATCTGCGGCGTCGCCATCCGGACGTGGGAGTCATGGTGTTCTCTCAGTGGATCGAAACCCGTTATGCGGCCGAGCTTTTGTCCGGAAGTGCATCCGGGGTGGGCTACCTGCTCAAGGATCGAGTGGCCGATGTGGCCGAGTTCGTCGAGGCCCTGACCCGCGTCGCTTCGGGTGGTACTGCGCTGGATCCGGAGGTGGTGGCGCAGTGGGTCGGGTCGAGTGCTCGACGCGCGATTCTGAACACGCTGACGACCCGCGAAAAGGAGGTGCTGGACCTGATGGCCCAGGGTTTGACGAACGCTGCTCTCGCTGCGGCGCTGCACGTTTCGGAACGAGCGATCGAGAAGCACGTGGGAAACATCTTCGGCAAGCTCGGGCTACCCCCGTCGGACATCAATCACCGGCGCGTGATGGCGGTCCTGCACTATCTCGGTCGCCCGTCGAGCTCGACCTCGCCGTGACTTCACGATCACCGATACCAACGCCATAACCGTGGTGCCACCGTCACCAGCAGGAGTGCCAGAACAGTGACCACGGCCTGGCCGACGCGTCCTGCCGTCACACCGCCGGCCGGATCGTGGGGTGGGTAGTTCACCACGGCGTTGGCTGCCGCATCGAGGATCAGGGTCGTGGTACCGAGCAGTAGTCCGATTCGCCTGCGTCGCGCGATGAGCACCGCCGCGAGCGGATCGAGTACGACGAGGGCGACGAAAAACCATGCGATTACTGCAGGTGTGCCTGGATAGGGATGCCCTGCGCCGCCGATCAGCTGTACAAGATGCACGGCCGTGCCGTACGCGAACACCGCTGTGAACAGGTACGTCAGCACGTGGACGTGCCGTGGGGCGGATCGCACGGAAACGACGGTACGCGCCGTCTACAGTCTGCTCATGCCCGCGCCTCATCGCCCCCGAGTTCTGATCGGTATTTCCGGCTGGACCTACGCGCCGTGGCGCGGCGATTTCTATCCGGCGGGCCTGGCGCACCGCAAGGAGCTCGAGTACGCCTCGGAGCATGTGACGTCGATCGAGATCAACGGGACGTTCTACGCGATGCAGAAGCCGTCGAGCTTCACCAAGTGGCGCGAGGAGACGCCGGACGAGTTCGTTTTCTCCATCAAGGGTGGCCGCTACGTCACGCACATCAAGCGCCTGGTGGGTGTCGAGAGTGCACTCGCGAACTTCTTCGCCACCGGAGTGCTGACCTTGGGCGACAAGCTGGGGCCGTTTCTGTGGCAGTTGCCGCCGAACCTCGAGTTCGATGCGCAGAAGGTGGCGGACTTCTGTGCTCTGCTGCCTCGAACCGTCACTGCTGCAGTGACTCTGGCGCAATCGCGCGATGACAAGTTGGCGGAGGATCGAGTGTTGTTACCTGCCGCTTCGCCGAGGCCGTTGCGGCACTGTGTCGAAGCCAGGCATGCCAGCTTCGCCTCCGACGACGCGGTGGAGTTGTTGCGGCGCAACGATGTTGCGTTCGTTGTCGCCGATACCGCGGGCAAGTATCCCTATGTCGAGACTGCGACAGCCGATTTCATGTATGCCAGGTTGCACGGCGATCAGGAGCTGTATGCCAGCGGGTACACAGACGCCGCCCTGGATCGATGGGCCGAGAAGATCGCGGACTGGACGTCGACGGGACGCGACGTCTACGTGTACTTCGACAACGATGTCAAAGGTTACGCACCGTCCGATGCAATGAAACTGATCGAGCGAGTCGGTAGATAGATAGATATTCGGCTCTCTAGCGTGTGACGAATACGGCGCTAGTGAACGCTAGCGGGTCTCGCTGCTGTGAGCGGAGCGGACCACTGTCGATCCGCTGCGATGGCAGCCCGTTCACCGGCACACTGGGTTCATGAAACTACTTGTTCTCGGCGGCGGCGACTTCGTCGGGCGCACTGCCGTCGAACATGCCCTTGCGCTGCAGTGGGACGTCACGGCGCTCAATCGTGGAACGGCACCATCGGATGCGCGTGTCACCCGACTTCGGGGAGACCGGCGTGCGGCCGATGGGCTGGATTCCATTCGAGAAGGCAGCTGGGACATCGTGTTCGATACCTGGTCCTGGGAACCCGGCGTGGTGGCGCGTTCGGCTGCTTCGCTCGCCGACCGAGTGGGCAGCTACGTCTATGTCTCGAGCCGATCGGTGTACGACGCGCCGACGGCGGGAGCGAGCGAAACCTGGCCGACGGTGCAGGGGCCGGGCGAGGACTATGCCCGATGCAAGCTCGGCGGTGAGCTGGCCGCCCACGCGGCATTCGGCGATCGAGCACTACTGGTGCGGGCGGGGCTGATCCTCGGGCCGTACGAGAATATTGGCCGACTTCCCTGGTGGCTGAACAGAATCGATCGGGCGGGGGACGTGCTGGCACCCGGTCCCGCCGATCTGGCCCTGCAGTACATCGATGTCCGCGATCTCGTCGCGTGGAGTCTCGATGCAGCGGCGCGAGGGCTGGGCGGAGCGTACGACGTGGTGAGCCGGCCCGGTCACGCGACGATGGGCGAACTGCTGCAGTGCTGCATCGCCGCGACCGAATCCGAGGCTCGCTTGTGCTGGGTGGAACCGGACGTTCTCAGCGCTGCGGGCGTGCAGCCGTGGACGGAGCTACCGATCTGGATTCCGCCTGGTGCGGATCATGATTCGCTGCACGCATCCGACGTTTCGAAGGCATCGGCCGCAGGGCTTCGGACACGTCCGATTCAGGAGACCGTCGTGGACACGTGGAAGTGGCTGCAATCGCTGAACGGGCGGACGCCCATCAGGGGTGATCGGCCGCCCGTCGGGCTCCCGGCTGATCGGGAGGCGGCAATTCTGGCGGGTCGGTGACTCGGCAGACGGTCCGGGGCGTGTGCCCCGCGCTCTCAGCGGTCGTAGCGGCCGGAGAAGCGGTCGATCGCCTCCGCGCTCACCGGGCTGAACACGCCAACGAGGTTCTGGTCGGGATCACGAAGGAAGAAGACCCGGTTGCCCCACGGCATGAGTGCCGGCTCGGCGACGAACTCCGCGCCCAGGGCGGTCAGGCGGGCGTACTCGGCGTCGACGTCGTCGACGAGGAACTCGAAGATCGCCGACCGGTTGGCGGCTGCCTCGGCAGAGCCGGGTGCGAACATCGGCACCGTGGCGGTGCTGCCGATCGCGAGGGTCGCGGTCGGGGTGAGGATCTCGGCGAAGACCGGCGCGGGGCGTACGGCGGTGGTGCCGGTGAGCTTCTCGTAGAACTCGACCATCGCGTCGAGGTTGTCGGTGATGACGCGGGTCGAGACGAATGCGGTGGCATGTGAGTTGGTCATGGCTGTGACGATATGGCCGATACAGGGCTGAATCCGCCCGGTATTCGTGGGAATCTGTTCACGTGGCCCGCTCGACTGCTCGTGTGTTGACCCTCCTGGAGTCTCTCCAGTCCGGAGGGATTCAGTCGGTCGCCACTCTCGCCACCCGGCTGGGCGTCGACGAGCGGACCGTGCGCCGCTATGTCGCGCAGCTGGTCGAGATGGAGGTGCCGGTCGAGTCGATCCGCGGGCGGCACGGTGGTTACCGCTTGGCGCGCGGCTACCGGATGCCACCGCTGATGTTGACCGACGAGGAGGCACTCACGCTGCTCTTGGGGCTGGTCGTGGGCAGCCGTGGCGGCGGGTTGCCGATCGACAGCGAGACCGTGGAGAGCGCTGTCGGCAAGTTGCGGCGCGTCCTACCGCGAGGAACGGCGGCACGGCTGGACGCGCTGCTGTCCTCCGCGGACCTGGCGCTCCTCGGTCCGCTCGGAAGCAGGAGCGCGGACACTGTCGGTGACACCGATCCGAAGGTGTTGATGGTCATCGCCGAGGCCACCCGCGATCGCCACCCCGTCGAGATCGGCTACACCCGCAAGGACGGGCAAGCCAGCCGGCGCACGATCCTCCCCTACGGCATCGTCGCCCGCTCCGGACGCTGGTACGTCACAGGCCACGAGTCGGCTACCGGTGAGGTCCGGACCTTCCGTGTCGATCGGATCACCAACCCTGTGGCGTTGCCCGGATCGTTCAACGTTCCCGGCGACTTCGACGCGAGCGCGATCGTTCTGGCGAGCCTGGCCGCCACCCCGTGGCGCTATCGGGTATCGGTCCGCGTAGCCGGCACCATCGACGACCTACGCTCGCAGTTTCCCGCCGGCCTGGCGACGCTGGAGCCGGCCGCGTCCGTCGACACGGAGCCGTGGACCCGCGTTCGCCTGCGCGCCGAGCGCCTCGACTGGGTGGTCCCGTATTTCGCCGGACTCGGCCGCGACCTGTTCATCGAAGAACCAGGCGAGCTTCGAGAGCAGGTCCGGATTCTGGCCGGGCGTTTGCTTGCTGCGTGCGGTGACGACCCGCTTCCGCCTGGAGATCCACTCTCGACCTGACGCTAGAGAACGATAGACAACGCTACGGAGCGCAAAGTCGTCGTACCGCGCCCTCGATGATCGATGCCCGACGCTGGTGTTCCGCGTCGTCGATCGGGCCGCAGTCGCTACCGGGAGCTGTCATCCAGGACGAGGTGATGCCGAAGATCATGGTGAACAGATCGTCGACGGTGAAGGCGTCGGATATCAATCCGTCCTGCTGCGCGGCTGCCATGACATTTCGCCGCTCGGCGATCACCGCATGGATGTCGTCGGCACCTGCGACCGCCGTGCCGCCTTGAAGCTGCGTCCACAGCAGCAGTCGGTGTTCCTGGGGATTGGCTGCGAGGTGCAGATATTCGCGTGCGGCGTATTCACCGAGATCATCGACGGTGAAGGGAACCGCCTCCAGAAAGCGTGCGAATCCGTCTTCCACAACGGCCCGGAACAGTGCTTCCTTGTCTCCGAAGTATGCGTACAGGCGTTCCTTGCTCGCCTTCGCCGAGACCGCGATGCGGTCCACCCGTGCCCCGGCCAGTCCGTGCTCGGAGAACTCTGCGCGTGCGGCGACGACGATGCGGGCGCGGGTTGCGCTGGCGTCTGGCTTCATATCGGCCACCATACCTCCTACCAACTAGTTCGTTTGACTCTCGGTGCGGCGTCGCTTAGGTTTTCGTCGGGACATCTTTCGGGCCCGAGAATCAACGAGTACGAGTGGGGTAGAAACATGTCGCAGGTCTCCGAGCGCGAAGCGTCGGATCCGAATCCGAACTACGAGCGCAGGTGGTTGGTGCTCTGCATCGTCGCCATCACGCAGCTCACGATCGTGCTGGACGGCACCATCGTCAACATTGCGCTGCCGCAGGCTCAGCTGGACCTGGGTATCAGTGACAGCAGCCGCGCCTGGGTCATCACCGCCTACGCGTTGTCGTTCGGCGCACTCCTGCTGCTCGGCGGACGCATCGCCGACTACTGGGGACGCAAGCGCTCGTTCATCGTCGGCATGGCCGGCTTCGCCGTCGCCTCCGCAGTCGGCGGACTCGCCCAAGAGGGGTGGCAGCTGTTCATCGCACGCGCAGGCCAAGGAGTCTTCGCCGCGCTGCTCGCACCTGCAGCACTGGCCATCCTGACCGTCACGTTCACCGACACCAAGGAACGCGCCAAAGCATTCGGTGTGTTCGGAGCCATTGCCGGAGGCGGCGCAGCCGTCGGCTTGCTCCTCGGTGGAGTACTCACCGAATACGCGAACTGGCGCTGGTGCCTGCTCGTCAACATCCCCGTTGCGATCGTTGCCATTGCGGCCGCTGTTCCGCTGGTCAAGGAAAGCAAGGCGCACGGAGACACTCGCTACGACCTGCCCGGCGCGATCCTCGTAGCACTCGGACTGGCGTCGCTGGTCTACGGCTTCACCGAAGCCGAAGACGGCTGGGCGACGGTACCCACCATCTCCTTCATCGTGCTCGGCCTGGCTCTGCTCGCCGCGTTCGTCGTCGTCGAGACCAAGTCCGACAACCCGCTGCTTCCGATGAGTGTGCTACTGGATCGTGACCGCGGTGCGGCGTACATCGGATCGGCCGTGATCGGTGCCGCATTGCTGGGCGGCACGTTGTACCTCACCTTCTACTTCCAGATCGTGCTCGAGATGAGCCCGGTGATCGCCGGCGTCGCATCACTGCCGATGACCGGCGGAATCCTGATCACTGCCGCGATCGCGTCCGCTCTCGTTCCGAGGATCGGGCCCAAGCCACTGATGGCCGTCGGACCCGTCGTCTCGGCGATCGGTCTGCTCCTGCTGACGCAGATCGGCGTCGACACCTCCTACTGGACACACGTCCTTCCCGGCGTCGTGCTGCTCGGCCTCGGCCTGGGCCTGTTGATGGTGCCGATGCAGAACGTCGCGCTCATCGGCGTCCCGGATCACGACGCAGGTGCCGCATCCGCTCTGATCAACGCCACCCTGCAGGTCGGCGGTGCACTCGGCGCAGCAGTGTTCACCACGGTGTACACCTCGTCCAAGACGTCGTACCTGGCCGACAACCCCGCCCCGACTCCACCCGCAGGAGTTCCAGCCGAGGCCCTCGCCGGCCAGCAGATCCCGAGCGGCGAGGTACTGGCCGCGCTGCCGGAGCCGATCCGAGAGTTCGTTCTGGCGACCATCGATCACGCCTTCGCAGCCGAGGTGTCGGGCTACGCCTGGGCCTTCGGCACCGCTGCGATCCTGGTCGCGTTGGTGTGCCCGGTCGTGCTCGGGCTCGTCCGCGCGAAGAAGGACGACCTGCCCGTCGGGGACACTCCGGTCCACATCGGATAGTCCTTCGCGAAACGAAGAACCCCGCTGCTCAGCCGTCGAGCAGCGGGGTTCTTCGTTCTCGAGGCCCTGTCAGTCCGGATCGATGGCATCGGCCTGCGCGGTGAGCAGCATGTGCAGCAACTCGGGAGGTAGAGCCAACGGTGGCATCGAACCGAGGGTGATGGAGTTCTCGGCATCGCCGTTCAGCTCCTTCACCTCGTCGTGCAGTCTTTCCATCTTCTCGTCGAGCTTGTTCGCGCTCTCGGCTGCCTCGGTCAGTTCGGCCAGCAGAGTCGGCGGAATCTGGTTGCGGTACTTGTAGAAGATCTTGTGTTCCAAGCTTGCCCAGAAGTCCATTGCAATGGTTCGGATCTGCAGTTCGACGAGCACCGGCTGGACGCCGTCGGACATGAACACCGGAATCTCGACGATCAGGTGCAAACTCTTGTAGCCGTTGGGTTTCGGGTTCGCGATGTAGTCCTTGATCTCGACGACCCGAATGTCGGTCTGACTGCTGAGCATGTCCGCGATGCGGTACGTGTCGGAGATGAAACTGCAGGTGATGCGGACCCCTGCGACGTCGAGGATGTTCTCCCGGATCGCATCGAGGTTCAGCGCGCACTTCTTGCGCTGGGCCTTGTCGATGATGCTCTCGGGCGTCTTCAACCTCGACGAGACGTGTTCGATGGGGCTGTAGCGGTGAATGTGAGTGAATTCCTGCTTCAGGATGTTGATCTTGGTGATCAGCTCGTCGATCCCGAACTTGTAACTCATCATGAATCGCGTGAAATCGTGTCTCAGCCGTCCCAGATCGACCGCAGTCTCACCGTTCTTCATGACCTCGTTCATGATCACGATTGTCCACGACGGCAGGTCGGGCCCGCGCGGCGCGCGAATCGAAGCTCGCATCACTGCACGACGGGCCGAGTTCGGGAGTGAATATCACGACGCCACAGGACTGGCACTGATGCGTGCGGTGATGCCCCAGTTCACACGAACACGCTCGTGAACCGACGAGAACCGAACCGGCGACGAGCCGATGACCGTTGCCACACCGCCTCGGTGCTCTCTCGGCCCATCGGTCCCCGACGCGATACAGCGACCCAGCCGTCGGTTCGTCCCCTCCGACTGTCATCACGCGCGACCGCCTTCGAGAATCCACCGAGTCCGCTCTGGACCGCCCGAAGTGGCTCCGCTGGCCGCATCGCCAACTTCGAGGGCCGGATCAGACTAGCAGAAAATCGAACGTATGTTCTATTCCTGTCGGAGGGGGTCAGTACCAGTGTTTGCGGCCACCGATCGCGCGTCCGGTGCTACCCAGCAGTGCCAATACGGCCCCGACGACCACGAGAATGATGCCGAGAACCCACAAGATCTGGATACTTGCGAAGTATCCGATGATGGCGAGAATCAATCCGAGAACGATCATGACCACTCCTGGCGTCGAGACGAGCCCGATAACGGCGGATGCCGGTACCACCGAAGTTACGCCCGTCAGGTGGCAGATTGGTCACGATTGTTCGATGTTCTCGTCACTGCGCCAGCGCTGCGAGGAAAGCCTCCGGGTCGATCAGATCCGCCTGTCCGACTATCGATCCCAGATCCGCGATGCGCTCGATCCCGGTGAGCACCATCTCCTCCTCGACGGTGCCCTCGGCGTACCCGTAATAGCAGGTCGAAGTCGTGTGGTTGTGATCCTTGTCGATACGGTTCGCACGCCCCTCGATCTGCCGAATGTCGATGGGCGTCCACCGCGGATCGTGAATCAGCGTCACACGCGGTGCGAGTGTGGAGACGGTGCCTTCGGGCAGCAGTAACTCGTTGGTGTGCAGGTTGATCGCGCTGGTGGTGGTCGAGACGATGACCGAAACTTTCCCGGTCTGGAAACGCCGGATGGACTCCTCCTGCTCGGGGCTGCTCATACTGCCGTCGACCACGGCGACATCGAGTCCCTCATCTCGCAGCGTCTGGGCAAGGGCCGCGACCGACTCGCGGTAGAACATCGAGACGAACACCTGATTGCCCGCCTTGACCCACGTGCGCACCTGATCGGCCGACGCGGGAATGCGCAGGTAAGAACATTTCTGGCGGAACCGCAAGGTTGCCGCACGGGTACTCGGGTTCTTCTGCAACACGCGCTTTCCACCGACGGCCTTCCAGATCGGTAGACCCAGTTCCTTGCGGTAGTCCACCCACGCCGAGTTGTACAGCCGCTTCTGTGTGGCGGTGAGTTCCTGGCCGAGTGGCTCCCGAGGTGTCGGCGGGGACGGCCGCGAAATCGACCACGCTGCAACACCTCCCGAGAGCCATCTGTGCACGGTGGCGATATCGCGTTCGCGTCGGGCAGCGTCCTCGGGCTCCCAGCGCCACGTCGTCAAGCCGGTAGATGCCTTACCTGCCTTGACCGCGAACCCGGATTCGATGAGGAACTCCGCCCACTTCATCGTGACCGCGTAACCGAGATAGTCGTCCTCGCCGAGGATCTCGACACCGAGACTGCGCTCCACCGCCCGAGCCATGTACGCGAAGTGCAACGGCTGGTACCCGGGAGTGGCAGACATCCACACCACCGACCGCGCCGCCTCCTGGTAACGCCACAGGATCTGCGATTGCTGCGATTCGATGTTCATCAGCGCATGCGACTCGTCCGCGATCACGACATCCATCTCGAACCGAAGTTCACCGAGCGAGATGGTCCGCTTGTTCTGCGTCCGTTTACGTTTGCCCAGATCGGTCTCGGGAGGGACCGACAACAACTTCTTCGTCGACTGGTAGGTGATCAACAGCCAGCGCTTCCGGTCGGACGGCTCGATGTCTGCCTCACTGTCGGCGATGGTGCGACGCCAACCCGGTAGAGCGCCCTTCGGCGCGACCACCAGAACCGTCCCGATCTCGGCCGCAGACATCTGGCGAACGGCCTCGCACACCGCCAGCGTCTTGCCCAGCCCCGTCGAATCCATCTGTGCGAAGTACGGAAAGTCGGCCTCGAGAGCGGCGAGATGGCGTCGCACGGATTCGAGTTGGGTTTCGCGGGGCACCATCGCCCGCTCCCGTGTCGTTTCCTCGCGCCAGCTGTCGTTGGCGTCGTCCTCGAGCCATCGCTGCAGGCTGTACGGCATCGACTCGTACGGCTGCAGATACTCGGGCAGCTCAGTGCCGTAGTACGCGAACACCCGCGGACCGGGGTACCAACGCGCACCCGCAGCTCCCGCCGCCGACCGATCCTCGAACGGTACGTCCAGTACCCAGACGCGCTCGCCGGGATCGGGAACCCGCAGATCCGGAGCGGCGGTTTTGCGCGGAGATGCCCGCTTACGTGGTGCCGCTTTCTTCGCCTGCGTCTTCTTGGGAGCGACTTTCTTCGGTGCGGCCTCGCCGTTCTTTGCGGCCGCGAACTTTCGCGCAGCACTGCTCTGCCCGGCCTTGACGGTGCGGGCGGTGGTGGAGCGGGATGTGCGTCTACGAGGTGGCATCGGATCCAGTCTGTCGTACGGTGTGCACGAACACCGTAAAGGAGCCCTGTGACATACCCGAACGACCCGCGCGCCGTGGTGCTCGTCCACGACCGGGATCCTGCGCTCGCGCGACGCGACATCGGCACCCTCGACGCCGAATTGCGCACCAGAGATTTCCAGTTGGACGTGCACTCCTTCGATCACAGCCCCGACACTGCGCCCCCGCAGCTGTCCGATGCGCAGCTGCTGGTGGTGATGGGCTCGCCCGACGCTGCCTACGACGACACGCTGAGCTGGCTCGAGCCCGAAATCGCCTATCTGCAGGACGCGATCGACGCGCAGGTGCCGGTCCTCGGTGTCTGCTTCGGCGGGCAGCTGCTCGCGCGAGTGCTCGGCGGAAGCGTGCGCAAATCCGAGCACCCCGAGTACGGATTCGTCGAGGTCGAGACCTCCGATCCCGAGCTCGTCGCCCCGGGGCCCTGGATGGAGTTCCACGGCGACACGTTCGTCGCTCCCGCCCAGGCCACGGTCATCGCACACAACGCGGCAGCACAGCAGGCGTTCGTCCTCGGACCGCACCTCGGGCTGCAGTTCCACCCCGAAATCGACCTCGATACCTACGATGCGTGGGCTGCGGCCTGGGCCCGCGACGGCGTCGAACACGAGGTGGACGTGGACCGGATACGCGTCGCCGTCGCCGACGCCGAAGCAGCAGCTCGTGCGCGGTGCTCGACTCTGCTGGACGCCTTTCTGGCCCGATCCTCGGCGCTGCCCCGGTAGGGTCGAACAATGACCGAGGCCAGGCCCAGCAACTTCAGCGATCACCAACTCGGCATCTACGCCGCCGGAATGTTCGCCCAGCAGACGCCGTCGATCACCACCAATTTGGCGAGACTGGAAGATCAGGCGGCAGAATCGCTCTCGCCCGAGGCGTTGGGTTACATCGTCGCCAGCGCCGGTAGTGGATCGACCGCACGCGCGAATCGGGCGGCATTCGACACCTGGGCCATCGCCCCTCGCATGCTGCGCAGCTCGGCCGCTCGCGATCACGCGTGCACGGTTCTCGGCACCGATATGCCCGCTCCGCTGATGATCGCGCCCGTGGGAATTCAGACTCTTGCCCACCCGGACGGTGAGCTCGCGACGGTCCGGGCCGCAGCGGAACTCGGTGTGCCGTACATACATTCGACGCAGGCCTCGCACTCGTTCGAGCAGATCGCCGAGGCCGGCGGTGATGCCCCACGCTGGTATCAGCTGTACTGGCCGACGGACGAGTCGGTGTTGCTGAGCTTTCTACAACGAGCGAAGGACTCCGGCTTCAGCGCTCTGGTGTTGACCCTCGACACCACTCTGCTGGGCTGGCGGCCCGCCGACCTCGACCGCGGCTACCTACCGTTCCTGGCCAACCTCGGTATCGAGAACTACCTGACCGATCCGGCATTCCAGGCCGGACTTGCCCAGACTGCCGAGGACAATCCTGTTGCTGCCGCGATGCATTGGGCGCAGATGTTCCCCAATCCCGGTCTGTCGTGGAAGAACCTGGCGTTCCTGCGGGAGCACTGGAGCGGCCCGATCGTGCTCAAGGGCATCTGTACCGTCGGCGACGCCAGGGAGGCTGCGGCGCACGGAGTCGACGGCATCGTGGTCTCCAATCACGGTGGACGTCAGATCGACGGGGCCAGAGCATCGCTCGACGCATTACCGTCCATCGTCGACGCGGTGGGGGACGAGATGACAGTGCTGTTCGACTCCGGTGTGCGGACCGGGGCCGACATGGCCAAGGCCCTGGCCCTCGGGGCCGACGCGGTGCTACTGGGGCGGCCATTCCTCTACGGCCTCGCGCTCGGCGGACAAGAGGGCGTCGCGCACGTATTACGTTGCCTGCTGGCCGAATTCGATCTGGTGACCAGTCTGTCCGGTCATACCGGTGCAGGCGAGCTCGGCCGCGACTCGATCATGGAGTCCTGATGGAGTGGACCAAGCACGCTATCTGGTGGCATCTGTATCCACTCGGCTTCACCGGCGCACCGGTGCACGGGTGGGACGGCGAATCACAGTCGGAACTACACCGGCTCGGCAGAATCGAGAACTGGCTCGACTACGCACTCGAACTCGGGGCCTCGGGGATCGCCCTCGGCCCGATCTTCGAGTCCGAGAAGCACGGGTACGACACCGTCGACTACTACCGAGTCGACGGTCGGCTGGGCACCGACGAGGATATCGATTCGCTGATCGCCGCAGCACACTCTCGCGGCCTCAAAGTCATGTTCGACGGCGTCTTCAACCATGTGGCGCAGAGCTTTCCGAAGTTCCGGCAGGCGCTGGAAGAAGGTCCCGATTCCGAGGCCGCAGAGTGGTTCCACCTCGACTGGTCCGGAAGCGAGCCGACGCATCGCAACTTCGAGGGCCACGACGAACTGGTCGCCCTCAATCACGAGAGTCCGCACGTGCAGCAGTTCGTCGTCGATGTGCTCTCGCACTGGCTGGGGCGCGGCGTCGACGCCTGGCGGCTCGATGCGGCCTACGCGGTCTCGCCCCGTTTCTGGGCTGCGGTGCTACCGAAGGTGCGCGAGAAGCATTCGGAGGCCTACTTTCTCGGGGAGGTCATCCACGGCGATTACGACCGAATCGTCTCGGCCTCCACGCTGGATTCGGTCACGCAGTACGAGCTGTGGAAGGCGATCTGGAGTGGACTGAGCGAGAAGAACTTCTTCGAGCTCTCGCATGCCCTCGAGCGCCACAACGGCTGGCTCGATGCCTTCGTGCCGGCAACGTTCGTCGGAAATCACGACGTCAACCGCATCGCCAGCGTCATCGAGGACGAGCGGCACCTGGTGCATGCGTTGGTGGTTCTGTTCACCGTGGGCGGTATGCCGATGATCTACTACGGCGACGAGCAGGCTTTCCGTGGGATCAAGGAAGATCGGGTCGGCGGTGACGACGAGGTGCGTCCCGAGTACCCGGAGACCTCCGATGACCTGGCACCGTACGGCTGGCCTGTCTTCCGGATTCATCAGGAGCTCATCGGTGTACGACGTCGGAATCCGTGGTTGCACTCCGCGCGCACCGAGACGCTCGAGCTCACCAACACTGCCTTGCTCTATCGCGTTCATGCGGACGGTGACTCGTTGACGGTGGCGCTCAACCTGGGTGACGAGTCGATCGACTACCCGGCTCGGGGCAGCGAAGTACTGGCCGGTGACGCGCACCTGAACGACGGGCGGGTGAGCGTGCCGCCGCACGGCTGGGCCGTCATCGGCTGATCGCATGATCGAGTTCTATTCTTTCCTCTAAGTTTTCCGCAAGATTTCGCTAGAGATCGCTACAGGTACAGTCGAACGCGACACGGGGTGCCCACATGGGCTGAGAACACACCCGTCGAACCTGATCTGGTTAGGACCAGCGAAGGGAATGTCGTGACGAATCGGTATTTCCTGTCTTCTCGCATCGGTCTTGACCTCGAACGAGAGGCGAAGCGCATGAGACTCGACGAGCAGACAGTATTGATCACCGGCGGCGGGCGCGGCCTGGGAGCGTCGATCGCCGCTGCCTTCGCCGGTCAGGGTGCACGTGTGGTGATCGATTACCGCAACAGCAGAGATGCTGCCGAGGCGCTGGCAGACCGGCTCGGCGAGAACGCGATCGCAGTGCAGGGTGACGTCACCGACGAGTCGGCCGTCGCCGCGCTGTTCGGCGCTGCACGTGAACACTTCGGAACGCCGATCACCACCGTCGTCAACAACGCCCTTGCCGACTTCTCGTTCGACGGCGATGCGCGCCCCAAAGCCGAGACCATCACCTGGGAGCGCTTCGACGCCCAGTTACGCGGGAGCGTCCGCGCAGCGTTGCTCACCACCCAGGCCGCACTTCCGGGCATGCGTGAGGCGGGGTTCGGACGAATCATCAACGTGGGCACCAACTTGTTCCAGAATCCGGTGGTGCCGTACCACGACTACACGGCTTCCAAGGCTGCGCTGCTCTCGCTGACCCGCACTCTGTCCGCGGATCTCGGCGCTGACAACATCACCGTCAACATGGTCTCGGGTGGGCTGCTGCGCACCACCGACGCCAGTGCCGCCACCCCGGCCGAGGTATTCGACTTCATCGCTGCCTCGACCCCGCTGCAACGCGTCACCACACCCGAGGAATTCGCCGATGCCCTGCTGTTCTTCGCCTCGCCGTGGGCGCGGTCGGTGACCGGCCAGAATCTGGTGGTCGACGGCGGTCTGGTCAAGAACTGATATGCATCTCAACGCTTTTCTCTACGGTTGCGGTCACCACAGCGCCGCGTGGCGTCATCCCGATTCGCGGGTCGAGGATCTCGGCGACATCGAGTACTACGAGGAACTCGCGCAGCTCGCCGAACGGGGCAAGTTCGACGCGGTGTTCTTCGCCGACGGACATTCGGTGCGCGACCCGGCCGGAGCGGGGACGTGGTTTCTCGAGCCGATCACCGCGCTGTCGGCCATGGCCAGGGCCACCACGCATATCGGCCTCGTCACCACGGTGTCGTCGACGTTCTACACCCCCTTCCATGCTGCGCGCATGCTCGCGTCGCTCGATCACATCAGCGGCGGCCGAGTGGGGTGGAACGTCGTCACCTCCATGTTCGACGCCGAGGCACGAAACCACGGAATGGACGCCATCCCGGCACGTGAGGAGCGTTACGTGCGAGCCGATGAGTTCGTCGACGTCGCTCTGGCGCTGTGGGATTCGTGGGATGCCGATGCGTTGACGCTCGATCGCGCCGGTGCGTACGCAGATCCGGCCAAGGTGCACTCCATCGATCACGACGGCAAGCACTTTCGGGTCGACGGCCCGTTGACGGTACCCCGGTCGCCGCAGGGTCGGCCGGTGCTGTTCCAAGCGGGGGCGTCGGGGCCGGGCCGCGATCTCGCCGCCAAGTATGCCGAGGCGATCTACGCCGTCGCCTACGATCTCGTTGCAGCGCAGAGCTACTACCAGGACGTGAAGACACGAATTCGCCATGCGGGCCGCGACAATGCGACAGTGGGAATCATGCCGGGTCTGGTGACGTACATCGGCTCGACCATGGACGAGGCCCGACGGAAGAAGGTCGAACTGGATCGGCTGCTCCCCACCGAGCAGTCACTGGCGATGTTGTCGACCTTCACCGGGCAGGACTGCGCCGCTTGGGAACTCGATGCTCCGGTTCCGGCGTTGCCGCCGGCCTCCGAGTTCACCGGACCTCAGGGCCGGTACGAGACGATTCTGCGGATCATCGAGAAGGACGCCCCCACCGTGCGGGAATTGCTCGGTACTCTCGCCGCGGGCGGTGGGCACGCCACGATGATCGGCACACCGGAGTCCATAGCCGACGAGATGCAGTCGTGGATCGGCCGTGGTGCCGACGGATTCAATCTGATGTGCCCGCGCTATCCGGATTCACTTGCCGACTTCGTCGATCATGTGGTACCGATTCTGCAGCAGCGCAATCTCTTTCGTAGGCATTACACTTCATCGACGCTTCGTGGTCACCTGGCTCACTGAGCGGATGTGGACTCAGTCCAGTGAGTCGATGAACTCCCGCGTCAACCGCGCGATGTCGTCGGCATGCGAGATCGGCGACCAGTGCCCCGCCGGAATGTCGTTGCGCGTGAGGTTCTTCACCCACCTGCCGGTGTCGTCGTAGTGATACGGACGCACCGCGACATCCTCGGTGTTGACGATGAGGTGCACTGGGATATCGATGTAGCGATCCCGCGGATTGCCCAGGCGCGGAATGATGTTGGCTCGATACAGGTTGGTGCCGTTGGTCGCGTCAGACCACAGCGTGGGGTTCTGGGTGACGAGCGCCGGGTCGACTCCCGAGAACTCTTGGAGGAATGCCGGCCAGCCCTTGGCGAACTGCCGTTTGATCCGCAGCGTGGACAGCCCGGGGATGTGGAAGGTGACGGTGTACCACGACGCGCGTACCTGGGCGAGCACCTGCTTGATGCCCGTGAGGGTGGGTTTGCGCAAACGCGACTGCGACCACTTGCCCAGGTGATCGAGATTCGGTCCCGAAATCGATGTGTAGGAACGAATGCGGTCCTTCGCGCGCGGTTGGGCTGCGGCCTCCCACACCTCCACGGCACCCCAGTCGTGAGCGAGCACATGGACGGGGGCATCCGGACTCACCGCATCGGCGACAGCATAGAAATCCGAGGCCAGACGTGCCAGCTTGTACGCCGACTGCTCGGTGGGGACCGAACTGTCGCCCGCTCCACGGGAGTCGTAGCTGATCACCCGGAAGCGGTCCTCGAGCTGTGGCACGATGTGGCTCCACAGCTCGTGGGTATCGGGCCATCCGTGCACCAGCACGATGGGGTCGCCGTCGGGGTTGCCACTCTCGAATACCGCGAGGCGGATTCCTTCGTTGACGACCGTTGTACGAACCGCGTTGTTGCTCAACAGGTTTTCCGTTCTATAGATCGAGTACGAGGCGTCCGCTGCGTGCGCGGGAGACGCAGATGAGCATGTGGTCACGCTGCTCCTCGGGCGTCAGTCGTGATTCCAGATGCTCGGGCTCACCGGACAGCACCCGAACCTTGCAGGTGCCGCAAAATCCTTGTTGACAGGAATAGGCGATGTTCGGCTTCTGTTCCTTGACTGCAGTCAGTACCGACGCGTCGGCGGCGACATCGAGCACAGCGCCGGTGCTGATCAGCTGCACCTCGAAAGGTGTGCCGTCCAGAATCGGTGGTGGACCGAAGCGCTCGAAATGCAGTGCAGTGGAGGGGCATTGGCGAAAGTCGCGGCGGACGGCATCGAGCATCGGTGTGGGGCCGCAGCAGTAGACGGCACCGCCCGCCGGTGCGCGCTCGAGCAACTCGCCCTCGCCGGGGTATCCGTGCACATCGTCGGTGCGGATGAACACGCGGTCGGATTCCCAGCTCTCGATCTCGTCGAGGAAGGGCATCGTGTCGCGAGATCGACCGCAGTACACGAACTGCCAGTTCATGCCGAGGACCCGTGCAGCTCTGACCATCGCGATTATGGGAGTGATGCCGATTCCACCCGCGATGAACAGAGCACTGCCTTCGCCGACGAACGGAAACCCGTTGCGCGGCCCGCGGACGGTGACCTCGGTGCCCGGCGCCAGCCCGTGCATCTCGATGGATCCGCCTGCGCCGGTCGGAATTCGGCGAACCGCGATTCGGTAGGAGCTGCGATCGGCCGGGTCGCCGCACAGTGAGTACTGCCGTCGGCGGCCCGAGGGCAGGTGTAGATCGAGATGACAGCCGGGATGCCAGATCGGCAGTTGATCTCCCGTCGGCGATGCGAGGGTGAGCGCGGCGACATCGTTGTCCTCGGCGACGATCTCACGCCCGGTGACGACCAGCTTCAGCGCGGAATCGGGATTGTGGCCGGCGACGGCGTCGTCGTACTCCGTTCCGGCAGCCGCGTGCATGTACCCGTTGAGGAATGTGCCGAGGAGCTGCATCGACCGATCGGGACGTGCCCGTCCGCGTAGATCCGGCGGCGCATCCTTGGGGAGCAGCCGCGGGACGCGTCGTGAGTTGAGCTTCACCGAGCCGCAGCCTGCGCGGCAGGTGAGGACGCGAGGTACCGGACTGCCTGCGCCGTGGAGCCTTCCTGGCTCGGGTGATACGACTTCTTCAGATACCGGGACATACTGCGAGCGACCAGCGTCAGCGCGGGGAGAGTGCCCCGCTTGACCGACTTCCGCCACAGAGCCGACCGCGGCTTGCGTACCGACTTGGGCGCGGTCGCCAGCTCCGGGTCGTTCTTCATCAGGAAGAGGATGCCGCGCATCCAGATGTACGCCATCAACGGCACGACCACCGCGAACGTGCGCAGGCGACGCACCTCGCGCTTGTCGAAGTACCGCAGTGTGTCGTATGCGACCGAGCGGTGTTCGACTTCCTCGGCACCGTGCCACCGCAACAGATCGAGCATTGTCGGATGGATGCCGGCTCGGTCCAGGCCGTCGGCGTTGAGCACCCAATCGCCGAGAAATGCCGTCACGTGCTCGATGGCAGCGATGAGGGCCAGTCGCTCGACCAGGTTGTTCTTCGATCGCAGACTGGTCACCGAATCCGATCCGAGAACCTTGCCGAAGGCCCATTCCATCTGGTCGGTGAACGGAGTGGGGTCGAGTCCGTTCTGCTGGAGGTGCACGAGGACGCCGGTGTGGGCCTCGGCGTGGACGGCCTCCTGGCCGATGAAGCCGATGACGTCGTCGCGTAGCTTCTCGTCGTCGATATAGGGAAGGGCTTCTTTGAAGGTATCGACGAACCAGTGCTCGCCCGCAGGAAGGATCAAGTGGAGCACATTGAGGACGTGCGTGGTGTACGGGTCGCCCGGCACCCAGTGCATCGGTAGATCGCTCCAGTCGAACTTCACGTTCCTGGCCTGCAGCATCACTTCACCGGGATCCGACGCGACGGTGTTCTGTTCGTTCATCGAGCCCACCTCCTCCACTTCCGCATGTGTGGCCGATACCACAGTGCGCGCTTAAGTATAAACATCAGTTACATGTAAAAGGAACCGTGTCGGAGTCGAGTGAGAGACTGCTGAGATGACCGACTCCTCCCCCGTGTCGACTCCCCCGAGTCGTGTCTGCGCGACCTGGCCTGCCGAATGGCCCGCCGAGGTGCGCAAGATCGCCGATGCCACGAACGATGCCCTCGCTGCTGTGGCGGCGCGGGACCCGATCGCGTTCGACGACGCCGTCGAACTACTGGGCCGCTCGGACTCGGCGCAAGCCGGTCGCGTGCATGCCGAAATGGTACGCACGTTGCTCGAAGAGATATATAGCGATGGGTTGACGGGCGAGAACGTCCAGGAGGTGCTGGGGCGAACCGTGCGAGGCGCGGACTGGCTGCCGAATCTGGACATCGCAGGGTTCGTCGAGGTGCTCACCGGTGCACTGGGAGTTTCCGACGTCGACGAACAGTCACGTACGAGGCCGCGGCCGGCGCACGCCCTGCTGGTGGTGGCGGATCTGCTCGCGGTTCGCAAAAGCCATGCCGAGACCTACCTGCGCCGCGCACTGGCCGAAGTCCGCCGCGCCGAGACGATCGAGATGCCCTAGTGGAGTCTTCACCTGTCTTGCGCAAGTGCTAGACAGGTGAAGAAAGCCCTACCCGCGACCGCGCGGCGTCGGTGGGGGCTACCGATGCAGGATGTTCGCCCCGGCGAGGACGGCCCGGATGGACGACAGGTTGGGGTCGGCATCGATGCCCATCGACCATTCGCGGCGGCCGTCGTGCTCGGCCAGAACGAACGTGGCGGTCTCGTCGCCGATGGCCTGCTGGTGGAACGAGAGGATCTCGAAGCGGAATCCGGCGTCGTGAAGCATCGATGTCAACGCCTCGATAGGTCCGTATGTCGTTGCAGCACAAGCAATGATCGTGTCGCCGATGCCGAAGGTCGCATCGAATTCGATCTTTCCGCCGGTGGTTTTCGTCCCGGTCCACGACCCCAGTCGAACGGGCCCGGTGGTGGGCGAGAAGCGGTCGGTGAAGTTCGCCCACGACAGGTGTTGGCGGGTGATCTCCTCGCGCATCGTGCGCGGCAGGGCGCACGCGAAACGGGCATGGAACGAATCTGCGGCGAAAGAAGAAGCAAGAGAATTCATGAAGGTGGTCTTCCGAATGTGAAGGGAGGACCGAGATAGCACGACGACCCGCAGCGAGGGGTCGGTCCGAATCAGACCCCGCTACGGCGGCGTACTACGAGGATGCGCTTCACGGGGCCCAGTAAACCCCGACCTGGGGCGTGGCGCAAGTATCGATCGCATACAGATGTCTAGGACACGTGCTAGATGTCCGCATAGATCACTCGATCGGTTGTTACTTTGGCCCCATGGACCCCGTGCGTAACCCTTACGCTCCCGGCGCCGGCCAGCGCCCACCCGAGCTCGCAGGCCGAAAGAAGCAGCTCGACGCCTTCGACGTCGTGCTGGAGCGCATCACTCGCGGCAGGCCGGAACGCAGCGTCGTACTGACCGGGCTGCGCGGCGTCGGGAAGACCGTGCTGCTCAACCAGCTCCGATCTGCGGCGATCGCCCGCGGATGGGGCACCGGCAAGATCGAAGCCCGGCCAGACCAGGAACTGCGTCGACCGCTCTCGTCGGCGCTGCACATGGCGGTCCGTGGGATTGCGGCCTCGCATCGCGATCCCGAACGCGTCGACGAGTTTCTCGGCGTCCTCAAGGCCTTCGCCCTGCGCTCCACTGCCGACAAGGGCATGCGCGAGCGGTGGCAACCCGGCATCGACGTCCCGGCCAAGACCGGCCGCGCCGACTCCGGGGACATCGAGATCGACCTCGTCGAACTGCTGCTCGATGCCTCCGCGCTGGCCGGGGATGTGGGCGTGGGCATCGCCATCTTCATCGACGAGATGCAGGATCTGGGTGCGGCGGACATCTCCGCGCTGTGTGCGGCCTGCCACGAACTCAGTCAGGACACCGCGCCGCTGATCATCGTCGGGGCCGGGTTGCCGCATCTGCCCGCCGTGCTGTCGGCGTCCAAGAGCTACTCCGAGCGGCTGTTCAGCTACCACCGGATCGGCCGACTCGAACGAGCTGCTGCCGACCTGGCCCTGATCGCCCCGGCCGACCGTGAGGACGTCGAGTTCACCGACGATGCTCTCGATGCGCTGTACGCGGCAGCCGACGGGTACCCGTACTTCGTCCAGGCGTACGGCAAAGCGACCTGGGATCTCGCGGCCGACAGCCCCATCTCCGCCGAGGACGTACGCGTTGCGGCACCGACGGCAGAGGAGGAACTGGCCGTCGGGTTCTTCGGCTCTCGCTACGAACGCGCGACCCCTGCCGAGCGCGAATACATGCGTGCGATGGCCGAACTGTCGGTGGACGACGGCTCGGTACCGACCTCGGCGGTGGCGACCGAGCTCGAGCGCAAGCCGGCGTCGCTGTCTCCCGCCAGGGACGGACTCATCAAGAAGGGACTGATCTATTCGGCCGAGCGTGGCACCATCGCCTTCACGGTCCCGCACTTCGGCAGATACCTGCGCGCGCAGACCGACGAACCTGCGGCGGTGTGACGGCTACCGGCGCGCCTGCTCTCGCTCGCCGCACAACTGATGGAGCCTGGCCATCGCCGTGGAGTCGGAGTGCTCGACGTTGACCAGGCTGGGGTCCCCGTCGTAGAAGTCGATCAGTCGCTGGTCCATCACCTTGCGCCACAATGGCGGAACAAGCGAGCAGAAGATCATCACCGCGTAGCCCGCCGGTAGCTGTGGGGACTCGTCGACGGTGCGCAGGGCCTGGTACCGGCGCACCGGATGCGCGTGGTGATCGCTGTGACGTTGCAGGTGGTACAGAAACAGGTTGCTCCACAGGTGATCGCTGTTCCAGCTGTCGCGGTGGCTCGGTTTGCGGTATTTACCGCTCGGCCGCTTCTGTCGCAGCAGCCCGTAGTGCTCGAGGTAGTTCGCTGCCTCGTACAGGACGATCGCGATGGCGGCCTGCAGTAGGAGATACGGCACGATCACCGTGCCGAACACTGCGATCAACACCCCGAACAGGGCGACGCTCATCGCCGCGGCGTTGAAGAGATTGTTGCGAAGGGTCCAGGGCGAGGAGCCGGATCGGGCCAGCCGGCGGGACTCGAGTCCCCACGCCGAGCGCAGACCGTGGACGATCGTGCGCGGCAGAAACTTCCAGAAGGACTCACCGAATTTCGCCGACGCCGGATCCTCCGGGGTGGCCACCCGCAGGTGGTGGCCGTGATTGTGTTCGACGTAGAAGTGGCCGTAGAGCGACTGCGCCAGCGTCACCTTCGAGAGCCAGCGTTCGAGGAGTTCACGCTTGTGGCCGAGTTCGTGTGCGGCGTTGATGCCCACTCCGCCCACGATGCCGACCGTGATGGCCAGACCGATTCGCTCGGGAACTCCCAGTGGGCCGTGCGCCCAGAGATAGCAGGCGGCAACAAGTCCCGCGTACTGCAGTGGCAGGAACAGGTACACGCACCAGCGGTAGTACTTGTCTTTCTCCAGAGCCGAGATGGCCTCGTCCGGGGGATTGCTTCTGTCGACGCCTGCGAACTTGTCCACGATGGGCAGGACGACGCCCATGATCATCAAGCCGAGGGTCCAGAACGCTCCTGGGCCGAGGACCGACACCAACCCCCACGCCAGGAATGGGCTCAGAGGAATGGTCAACCCCAGCGGCCACAGGTATCGCTTGGGGTCGCGCCACCTCGGCGAGACGCTCGTGGCGGACTGATCATGCATTCTTGATGTGCAACTCCCGGCTTGTGCTGCGCCTCTAGACCGAGGCGCGACGATAGTGGTGTCTCACAAGTTCATCGCCTGCCGTCCGATGATAGTTACTCGAGCAAATCTCCGTGGGTTCGCCGATGGGACGTCGCTGGTCCCGTCGCCCTTGTACGGTGACCGAATGGAGCATGTCGAGTCGTCGTTCACCGGAGTCGACGGAACCCGCATCGTGTACGACGTCTGGACGCCCGAGGGCACGCTGACCGGGGTTGTCGTGCTGGCACACGGCTTGGCCGAGCACGCCGGGCGATATCGGCATGTCGTGGACAAGCTCGGTTCGCTCGGACTCGTCGTCTACGCGCCCGATCATCGCGGCCACGGACGCTCCAGCGGCAAGCGAGTCGCAGTGAAGAAGTGGTCCGACTTCACCGACGATCTGCACACGCTGTTCGGTATCGCGGCACGCGAGCATCCGAACAGTCGCACCTTTCTGCTGGGCCACAGCATGGGCGGTGCCATCGCGCTGTCCTACGCCCTCGATCATCAGGTCGACCTCGACGGGCTGATGCTGTCCGGCCCCGCGGTGGTTCCCAGCATCGGGCAACCGAAAGCGCTGGTGGCGGTGGGCAAGATCCTCGGACGCTTCGTGCCGTCGGCCCCCGTCCTGAAACTCGACCCCAACCTCGTCTCACGTGACAGGGACGTCGTCGAGGCCTATGTCGCCGATCCGTTGGGCTATCACGGCAGTGTCTCGGCGGGCCTGGCTGCGGCGCTGCTCGGTGCCGGGGACAGCTTCCCGGCGCGCCTACCGTCGCTGACGATTCCGATTCTGCTTCAGCACGGCACCGCGGACCGATTGGCCGACGTGTCCGGCAGTGAACTCATCGCCGAGCTCGCCGGATCCGAGGACCTGACCCTGAAGACATACGACGGCCTGTTCCACGAAGTGTTCAACGAACCGGAGAAGGACCGTGTTCTCGGCGACCTGGTCGACTGGCTGCGGCCGCGTGTGCAGGCCGACGCAGTAAGTTCCTGACGGATCTTTCGACGAAGGGGTACGGCTATGGCCAGGCGAGCACTCGTATTGGGCGGCGGCGGAGTCGCAGGTATTGCGTGGCAGACGGGTGTCCTACTGGGATTGGCAGAGTCCGGAGCCGACATCACCGACGCCGAGATGCTGCTGGGCACCTCGGCCGGATCCTCGGTTGCAGCCCAGCTCTCCAGTGGAGCCTCGCTCACCGAGTTGTTCGAACGGCAAGCTGACGAAACGAAGCAGGACGACGAGCCCCACGCCGAGGCGACCATCGACGAATTGGTCGCCATGCTGGCTCGAGCCGCCCAGAATTCGGACGGTAGCGCCATCGACACTCGCCGACGCATCGGTGCCGAGGCGTTGGCGGCCTCGACGATCACCGAGCGTGAGCGACGGGCGATCATCGAACGACGATTGCCCTCGCATTCGTGGCCCGACCGCGATCTGCGGATCGTGACGGTCGACGCCGTGACCGGGCGGCATCGAGTGCTCGATCGTGGCTCGGGCGTCCAACTGGTCGATGCGGTGGCCGCGAGCTGCGCCATTCCGGGGATGTGGCCGCCGGTGACCATCGGCGATCACCGCTACGTCGACGGCGGAATCCGCGCGAGCGAGAATGCCGATCTGGCAGTCGGTTTCGAGAAGGTGCTGGTACTCAAGGTCGGTGCGCTCGACCTCGAGGACGACCCCTTCGAGGTCGAACGCGGGCGATTGGTCAAGGGCGGATCGAAGGTGGAAGTGATAGCCCCCGACGCCGATTCGACGTCGGCAATCGGGCCCGACGCCACTGATATCGCCGTGCGGTCGGCTGCAGCGGTGGCCGGGCGCGCGCAGGGCAACGCCGTCGCCGAGCGCATCGCCGAGTTCTGGGCCGACTGAACGGGCCGTCAGCCGAACAATGCGGACCCGTTGCCCCAGCACACGGCACGAACCCAGTCGTCGCCCAGATCGAGTCTGCGCACCGCCTCGAGCGCATGGAGATACGGGTACGGGATATTCGGATAGTCGCTGCCGAACAGAATGCGATCTTGCAGATCGAGCAGGCGCGGCAGCTCGGACCTGGGAAGCGGTGCCGCTGCCTCCGCGAAGTCGGTGAACGCCATCGTGGTGTCCAGCCGAACGTTCTCGTAGCGATCGGCCAGGTCGAGGAAATCGACGTACTCGGGCATTCCCATGTGCGCGATGATCAGCGGAAGCTTCGGAAACCGTTGCAACAGCTCGGCAATCGGATCCGGCCCGGTGTGGGAGCCCGGTGCAGGACCGGAACCGCAGTGGATGACGACGGGAACGGCAGCGTCCGAGACTGCGCCCCAGACGCCGTCGAGTAGTGGGTCGTTGGGCGAGTAGTTCCCGACCTGGATGTGGGACTTGAAGATTCGCGCTCCGTCAGCGAGCGCGCGCTCGACGTATTCGGTGGCTCCTTCCTCGGGGTAGAAGGTGGCGGTGTGCAGGCAGTCGGGGGTGCGCGCCGCGAAATCGGCACCCCAGGAATTGAGCCAGGCCGCCATCGACGGCTTGTGCGGGTAGATCATCGAGGTGAACTTCCGCACCCCGAATCCTCGAATGACCTGCAGTCGTTCGTCTTCGGCGAAGCGGTACGAGATGGGCCAGACGCTTCCGGTGAGCGGGCCTGCACTGTCGAAGTAGCTCCAGACCTTGTCCATCACCTTCTTGGGCATGAAGTGGGTGTGGACGTCGAACAGTCCGGGCAACGACAGCTCGTTCCAGAAGGCGACGATACCTTCGGTCTCCTCCGCGAGTTCTGCGTCGGAGCGCGGTTGCTCAGCGTGCGACATGGGCGTCGAACCACTGCAGCGTTGTGGTCCAGGC
>NZ_JABFAU010000002.1:242923-283043 GCF_017168335.1 Rhodococcus sp. KRD162
GAGCCGGCCCCCACATCGCCTGAACCCGCCCACACCTCAACAACCCCGAAAACGCAATCCAGCCCCGCACCGAAAACACGGTGCGGGGCCGGAAGAGATTGTCGTGCAACTACTTCAGCAAGGGATCTGTCACTGCAATGCCGCCAAGTTCGCAACAGACTTCTTGACATCGGTATCGAGAGCTCGTGCCACCACCGAACCCACCGGACCGAACAACACACCGCCACCGAACTTCGCATCGAGCGTCAACTCCGAACCTCCCTCGGCCTCACGCACATGGACGGTCAACGAAATCTTCACCCCGCCCTTACCGCGGCCGGACATCTCGATCAGTTTCGGCTCGTCGTATTCGGTGAAGGTCCAGTGGATCGTGTTCTTGAACCCTTTGACCTTCACCAGTGACTCCACCTCGGTGCCCTTGCCGACCTTCTTCGGCGGTGGACTGCACCACCCACCGTGGATCGTCATCCACTCGTCGAACCGATCGAGCGCGGAAGCCTTGTCCCACGCACCCTGCGGATTCTCCGGCATCTGTACCGAGACACTGATCGTCGCCATAGGAGAAGAGCCTGTCACAAGTCCGCAGCATGTTCAGACGGCGGCCGTTAACCTGAGACGATGGCCACGCTCGAGATCGAAGGTCGAAAGGTCTCCGTCACCAACCTCGACAAAGTGTTGTACCCCGAGACCGGCACCACCAAGGGCAACATCATCGAGTACTACGTTGCCATCGCACCCGCAATGCTTCCGCACCTCGCGGGCCGAGCCGTGACCCGTAAACGCTGGCCGAACGGCATCGATCAGTCCTCGTTCTTCGAGAAGAATCTCGCCGCTTCTGCACCGGACTGGCTCGACCGCCGGTCGATGCAGCATTCCGACCGCATCGTCACCTACCCCCTGTTCTCCGACGCAGCCGATCTCGCCTGGCTCGGGCAACAGGCGGCCATCGAAGCGCACGTTCCGCAGTGGCGGTTCGACGGCACCGAACCCGGACCGGCGACCCGCATGGTCTTCGACCTCGACCCCGGCGATGACGTCGATCTCGCTCGATGCGCCGAAGTAGCGTGCGAGATAAGAGATCTGATCGGCGATATCGGGATGACCGCGTATCCGGTCACCAGTGGCAGCAAAGGAATTCACCTCTACGTGCCGCTCGAGAAGCCACTGACGACATCGGGTGCCTCCACCGTCGCCAAACGTGTTGCCACACTGCTCGAAGAACGCTCACCGGATCGGGTCACGGCCACGATGGCGAAGGCGAAGCGAACCGGACGGGTGTTCGTCGACTGGAGCCAGAACAACGGCAAGAAGACGACGGTCGCCCCGTACTCGTTGCGTGGGCGAGCGTTGCCCACCGTCGCAGCGCCACGTACCTGGGACGAGCTGGAATCGGCGGGCCTGCAGCAGCTTCGATTCGAGGAAGTACTGGAACGATTCCAGGACCTCGGTGATCTGCTGGCACAACTGGACCCCCCAGTCGACTCGGTCCCCCACAACAGCCCTGCCACAGACAAACTCGACAAGTACCGCAGTATGCGCAGTGCCGACAAGACGCCCGAGCCGATACCGACCACCGCCGAGCCGAAGGGCAACGACGACACCTTCGTCATCCAGGAACACCATGCCCGACGCCTGCACTACGACTTCCGGCTCGAACACGGCGGAGTGCTGGTCTCGTGGGCCGTCCCCAAGAACATCCCGGTCGATCCGAAGCAGAATCGGCTGGCCGTACACACCGAGGACCACCCGCTCGAATACGCATCGTTCTCCGGTCGAATACCGAAGGGCGAATACGGCGGCGGCGATGTCACGATCTGGGACCGCGGAACCTACGAGCTGGAGAAGTGGCGTGAGGACGAAGTCATCGTCGTCCTGCACGGCTCGAAGGCGCGCGGCAGGTTCGCCCTGATTCGCACCAAAGGCAACCAGTGGTTGATGCATCTGATGAAGGACGCATCCAGCAGCACGACCGAAAGTCCACCACCCCAGAACATCTCGCCGATGCTCGCCACCGCCGGTGAGATCGACGACCTGCCGGACGGGGAATGGTCATTCGAAGGCAAGTGGGACGGTTTCCGTATCGTTGCGGAACTGATGCACGGCGCGATGACTCTGCGCACACGTAGCGGCAACGACTACACCGAGAAATTCGGTGCACTGCAATCCTTGGCCGACGACCTGGTCGAACACGAGGCCGTCATCGACGGGGAAGTCGTCGTGTTCGACGAACATGGCATCAGCAGTTTCGAGATGCTGCAGAACGCAACCCGGGACGAGATCCGGTTCATTGCCTTCGATCTGCTCTACCTCGACGGCACCTCCCTGATCCGGAAGAAGTATTCCGATCGCCGACGCCTCCTCGAGCTACTCACCACCGGGCTCGACTCGGTTCTGGTGCCACCGCAGCTGACGGGGTCCGCCGAGGACGCCATCGCCGAGAGCAGGGAACGTGGTTGGGAGGGAGTCGTTGCCAAACGTACCGATTCGATCTACCAACCGGGCAAACGAGCGCACACCTGGATCAAACACAAGAATTGGCGCACGCAGGACATCGTGATCGGTGGATGGCGTCCGGGCCGGGGCCGTCGATCCGGTGGATTCGGCTCCTTGCTGATGGGGATCCCCGATGGGGACCGCCTGCGCTACGTCGGCCGCGTCGGAACCGGGTTCGACGACCGCACCCTCGACTCTCTCGCGGCGCTGCTCGCTCCGCTCGAGGCCGCAGACAGTCCGTTCTCCTCGATACTGCCGACCGCCGATCGCACCGGCGCGGTATGGGTGGAACCGAGCCTGGTCGGCGAGGTTCGGTACTACGAAGCAACCGAGTCGGGTCACCTCAGGCATCCGAGTTGGCGCGGCCTGCGCCCCGACAAAGCACCGAACGACGTCGTTCTCGAGTAACGCTCGATGTGCGGGGCAACATCTCTCCTTCCCTCGAGAAACCGGCACTCGGACCGTTCTTCTGTTGCCATAGAATCTCCGAGTGCGTACCGTTCGTCCTACCGTTTCCAGGGGGAGCACAACGAGTCGCTGTAACTGCTGTATCGATTTGCCGCCGGCTCCACGGGAGCTTGTCGGATCGTCGGAACGCTTGCCGTTTCGATTCAGGCACGGAGGGGATTATCTAGATGCGGGTTCACAAATTGGCAGGCGCTGCCGCAATCACGGCAGTGGCCGTGTTGTGCTCATCGCTCGTCGGCGCAGGTCAGGCTGCGGCTGAGCCGCTCATGCCGACCCCTATCGCAGACGGATTCGGCGCACCGCCCGCAGATCTAGAAGCCCTGCAACCGGGCGATGTCATCTCCAGCCGACCGATGCCACCGCCGCCCGGATTCTTCGATATCGACGTGTGGCAGCTCAAGTTCCGCTCGACCGATTCGGCCGGCGACCCCATCGCAGCGATCAACACCGTGTTGGTTCCGCACAACAAAGCCCCCAATGGCCCGCTGCTGTCTTACCAACACATCATCAATGCACTCGGTCTCGAATGTGCACCTTCACAAGCACTCTGGTCCAACGACCCCAATCTGGCGATCCGGGAGGCTCCCGCCCTCAACGCAGTGCTGCAGCGCGGCTGGACCGTCGTCATCGCAGATCACCTCGGGCCTAGAAGCGCCTACGGTGCCGCCAAGCTCGGCGGGCAGATCGTGCTCGACAGTATTCGCGCCACGCAACGCTTCGACCCCATCCAGGTTCAGCAGAGCCGGGTCGCGCTGGCGGGCTACTCCGGCGGCGGCATGGCAACAGCGTGGGCCGCGGCGTTGCAGAACGACTACGCACCCGAACTCAACATCGTCGGGAGCGCAGCCGGTGGTGCCCCGATGAACCTCGAGCGCATGGCTCGCGATCTCGGGTTCGCTCCGCACCCGATGTTCGGTCTGGCTTTCGCCGCCGCAATCGGTATCGAACGTGAGTACCCCACTCGCATCCCGATCAGTTCTCAGCTGAACCCGCTCGGCAAGGAGATCGAGCGCAAGATTCAGAACGGATGCACCAACGACATCATCGCCGCGGGCGCAGGCAAGAGCGCCATGGAGGTCGCAGGCAAGCTGGACCTGATGAACAGCCCGGAGATGATTGCGGCCGTCAACGAGAACAGCGTCGAGATGTACCCCGGCGTGCCGAAGGCTCCGTACTTCGAGTGGCACAGCCCCGCCGATGCATTGATCCCGGTCAGTGCCATCGACAACACCATTGCTCGATACTGCCGCGCAGGAGTTCTGGTCACCGAGGTGAAGGTGCCGAGCAACGATCACCTGACCGCGGCGGTACTCGGACTTCCGCAGGCATTGGAGTGGATCGACCAGCGATTCGCTGGAGTACCGGCAACGACCAACTGTTGATCTGATCGCCCGGGCCGGCGGAGGCACGTCCACCAACACACTGGAGGATCGGTTAGGCTAACCTCGCTTACCTGAGCGAGGAGATCCCCATGAAGAACCCTGCCCTGCTGGCCGCCGCCGGTGCCTCCGTGTTGGCGCTGGCGGTTGGCTGTTCCACCGATGACAGATCCGCTGCATCCAGCACTTCCGGTAGCGCGGATGGCTTCCCGGTCGCCATCGAGCATCGGTTCGGCGAGACGGTCGTCGATGCCGAGCCGACCCGCATCGTGACGATCGGGTTCAACGAGCAGGACTTCGTACTCGCTCTCGGCGTCGAGCCCGTCGCCACTCGGGGCAACCTCGGTTACGACTACCGGCAGCGGCCCTGGGCCCAAGAAGCGCTCGGCGGCACCGAGATTCCCGAGGTCGGGAGCACCGACCTCAACCTGGAGCAGATCGCAGTGCAGGGACCCGATCTGATCCTCGGCCCGTACTCGTTCATCGATCAGAGCCAGTACGACACTCTCTCGAGCATGGCCCCCACGATCGCCGACATCGGCGGCTACGAGGACGTACCAGCCGCGACCTGGCAGCAGGAATTCGCTACGGTCGGCGAGGCCCTCGGCAAGTCTCAGGAAGCGAACGATCAGACGGCCGAGCTCGAGCAGAAGTTCGCCGACACCGAAGCCGCGCACCCCCAGTTCACCGGCAAGTCACTGTCTCTCGCGTTCGTCGTGAACGACGGCAGCTACCTGCTTCTCGGCAAGGACGACATCCGCGCCCTGTTCTTCACCGACCTCGGCTTCGAGATACCCGACGCGTCCGAGACGATCAGCCCCGAGAACCTCGGCCGACTGGACACCGACGTTCTCGTCATCGCCGGCGAGACCCGCGAGCAACTCCAGGCCGACCCGCTGATCGCCGCCCTCGACGCCGTGCAGCAGGATCGAACCGTCTACATCGGCTCGTTCAGCGCCGATCTGCCCGCGGCCCTCGGCTACTCGAGCCCACTGTCGCTGAACTACGCAATCGACGGATTCGCTCCCCTGCTGGCGGCGGCCGCCGACAACGACCCTTCCACGGTGGTACCGACACCCTGACGACGCTGCTTCGATCCGCCAGGTGTCAGCCCTGTCCCACTCGCGCGCCGTCCGACTGGGAGAACTGCGTCCGGTGCAGTTCCTCGTAGCGGCCGCCTACCGCGAGGAGTTCGTCGTGGGTGCCGCGCTCGACGATCCGCCCGTCTTCGACCACCAGGATCACATCGGCTGCCCGGATCGTCGAAAGCCGGTGCGCGATAACCACGGACGTCTTTCCGTCCAAGGCCTCGGCCAACGCGGCCTGCACGGCGGCCTCGGACGTCGAGTCGAGCGAGGCGGTCGCTTCGTCGAGGATGACGACACGGGGCTGCGCGATCAGCAACCGCGCGATCGTCAAGCGTTGACGCTCGCCACCGGAGAGCCGATACCCGCGTTCGCCGACGACGGTATCGAGGCCATCGGGTAGGGAACGGACGAGATCGGCCAGCCGCGCCCTCGACAGCGCATCCCACAGTTCGTCGTCGGTGGCGTCGGGCCGCGGTAGCTGCAGATTCGACCGAATGCTCTCGTGGAACAGGTGACCGTCCTGAGTCACCATTCCCACTGTGCCACGCACTGATTCGGCCGTGAGATCCTTCACGTCGATGCCGCCGAGCCGAACCGCTCCGCTGTCGACGTCGTACAGCCGCGCCACCAGCTGCGCGATGGTGGACTTACCGGCACCCGAGGATCCGACCAGCGCGACCATGTGGCCCGGTTCGGCGCGGAACGACACACCGTGCAGAACCTCTTCGCCCCCTCGCGAATCCAGAGTTGCGACCTCCTCGAGCGAAGCCAGCGAGACCTTGTCCGCCGAGGGATAGGCGAATCGAACGTCGTCGAATTCGACGGCTACCGGCCCCGGCGGCACCGTCTGCGCGTCGGGCTTGTCAGCGATGAGGGGAACGAGATCGAGAATCTCGAAGACCCGCTCGAAGCTGACCAGCGCGCTCATGACCTCCACCCGAGCACTGGCCAGCGCGGTCAGTGGAGAGTAGAGCCGGGCCAGCAGAAGCGACAGCGCCACAACCGAACCCGGGTCCAGTCGACCACTGAGTGCGTAGAAGCCGCCGAGGCCGTACACCACGGCGAGAGCAAGGGCGGACACCAGCGTCAGCGCCGTCACGAACACCGTCTGCACCATGGCACTGCGCACTCCGATGTCTCGGACCCGCCTGGCTCGGATCGCGAACTCGACCGATTCCTGCTGTGGATGACCGAACAGCTTCACCAGCGTCGCCCCGGGGGCCGAGAAACGCTCGGTCATCTGCGTGCTCATCGCTGAGTTGTGTGCTGCCGCTTCGCGTTGCAACCGCGCGAGGCGTCGACCCATCCGGCGCGCAGGAAGCACGAACACCGGCAGCAGGATCAGTGCGAGAAGCGTGATCTGCCAGGAGATTCCGATCATCACCACGAGGGTCAGCGCCAGTGTCACCAGGTTGCTGACGACGCCGGACAGGGTGGTGCTGAAGGCGCGCTGCGCTCCGATGACGTCGTTGTTGAGCCGACTCACCAGCGCACCGGTGCGGGTCCGGGTGAAGAACGCTATCGGCATGCGTTGCACGTGATCGAACACAGCGGTCCGTAGATCCAGGATCAGGCTTTCGCCGATGTTCGCCGAGAGCCACCGATTGATCAGACCGAGCGCAGCATCCACCAGTGCGATCGCGGCGATGGCCAATGCGAGCAATACCACCACGCGCAGTTCTCGTCCGTCGACGATCGCGTTGACGACCCGACCGGCAAGCACCGGCGTGGCCACCGCAAGCACGGCCAGGGCAACGCTGAGCACCAGGAATCCCCCGAGGGAACGCCGATGTGGGGCCGCGAACGACAGGATCCTGCGGGCGGTCTCCTTGGAGAACGACGATCGCGTGTCTGGACTGTGCATCGAGCGATACATCTGGTTCCAGGCGGTCATTTCCATGCTCATGTCATCATCCTCATGTCAACAACGTAGAACCTCGACATAGCTCGAGGTCAAGCGCGGGCCACTCGTGCCCGCGTCGGCCTCGCCGAGCGACGGGTCCGAGTCTCGGTAACGCAAGACCGGACCTGCCGCTCCCATGGTCATCTCACGCTGCAGCGGCGTCCGCCACCGGTTCCAGCGCGAGCGCGAGGATGTCGGCGACGTCGGTCATCGGACGAACGTCCAACCGCTCGAGCACCTCCGCGGGAACCTCGTCCAGATCCGGTTCGTTGCGGGCCGGAATGAACACTGTTGTCAGCCCGGCGCGCTGCGCAGCCAGCAACTTCTGCTTCACTCCGCCGATCGGCAGCACCCGTCCGTTCAACGTGACCTCACCGGTCATGCCGACATCCGAGCGCACCGGCCGGCCGGTGGCCATCGACACCAGAGCGGTCACCATCGTCACGCCGGCCGACGGCCCGTCCTTCGGCACCGCTCCGGCCGGTACGTGCACGTGAATGCGACGATCCAGCGACTCGGGCGTGACGCCGAATTGGTCTGCATGCGACCGCACATAGGATAGCGCGATCTGTGCCGACTCCTTCATCACGTCACCGAGTTGGCCGGTGAGCTCGAGGCCGGGGCCTCCGTCGGTGGAGGCTGCTTCGATGAACAACACATCTCCGCCGAGACCTGTGACCGCCAGACCAGTTGCCACCCCGGGCACTTCGGTACGTTCGTGCGCCTCCGGGGTGAAGCGTGGACGACCCAGGTAGGTCACCAGATCCGGCTCGTCGATCTCGAGTGCCTCCGAGCTGCCGACCAGCGTGGTCGCGACCTTGCGTAGAGCCTTGGCCAGTAGTCGTTCGAGTTGCCGGACCCCCGGCTCGCGGGTGTAGTCGGCCGCGATCTTGCGGAGCGCGGCATCGGATACCGTCACCTCCTCGGATGTGACTGCGGCCCTGTCCATCTGGCGGGGCAGCAGATAGTTTCGGGCGATGACGACCTTGTCGTCCTCGGTATATCCGTCGATGGTCACCAGTTCCATGCGGTCGAGCAGCGGCCCGGGAATCTGGTCGATCACGTTGGCCGTGGCGAGAAACACCACGTCGGACAGATCGAGATCCAGATCGAGGTAGTGATCACGGAACGTGTGGTTCTGTGCAGGATCGAGTACCTCGAGCAGTGCTGCGCTGGGGTCGCCGCGGTAGTCCGAGCCGACTTTGTCGATCTCGTCGAGCAGCACGACGGGATTCATCGATCCTGCCTCACCGATGGCGCGAACGATTCGACCCGGCAGCGCACCGACGTAGGTGCGGCGGTGTCCACGAATCTCGGCCTCGTCGCGGACCCCGCCGAGGGCGACGCGCACGAAGGTACGACCGAGCGCGCGTGCCACCGATTCCCCGAGCGAGGTCTTGCCCACTCCGGGTGGTCCGGCGAGCACCATGACGGCACCGGATCCGCGTCCGCCGACCGACTGCAGACCGCGCTCGGAGCGTCGCGCACGAACCGCCAGATATTCGACGATCCGATCCTTCACATCGTCCAGCCCGTGATGATCCGCGTCGAGAACGGCACGAGCAGAGTCGATGTCGGTGTTGTCGACGGTGGTGTTGTTCCACGGAAGGTCGAGCACGGTGTCCAGCCAGGTGCGAATCCAGCCCGATTCCGGGCTCTGGTCGCTGGCTCGCTCCAACTTGCCGACCTCGCGCATCGCTTGTTCGCGCACCTTGTCGGGCAGGTCCACGGACTCGACGCGGCCGCGGTAGTCGTCGGCACCGTCGGGCTCGTCCTCACCGAGTTCCTTGCGAATGGCCGCCAATTGCTGACGGAGCAGGAACTCCTTCTGGGTCTTCTCCATGCCGTCTCGAACGTCGCCGGAGATCTTGTCGTTGACCTCGATTTCGGCGAGATGGGCCATGGTCCACTCGATCAGCGATGACAGTCGTGCTGCCACGTCGGGCGTTTCGAGCAGATCACGCTTCTGCACGTCGGTGAGGTACGACGCGTAGCCGGCGGTGTCGGCGATTGCACCCGGGTCGGTGAGCTTGTTCACTGAGTCGATCACCTGCCATGCGTCGCGCCGTTGCAGCATCGCCACGACGAGCTGTTTGTATTCGGCGGCAAGGGCTTTGAGGTCCTCGCCTGCAGTCCCGTCGGGTACCGGGTCCGCCTCGACCCACAGGGCTGCACCGGGACCGCTGACGCCATGGCCGATGTGCGCGCGGCGGGTGGCTTTGATGACCGCCGCGGGCCGCCCGTCGGCCAGGCGTCCCATCTGGACGATCGTGGCGAGGACGCCGTACGCGGCGTATCGGTCTTCGAGACGGGGTGCCACGAGCAGCGTGCCGTCGTTGCTCGCCTTCGCCGCATCGACGGCGGCACGTGCAGCCTCGTCGAGTTCGACGGGCACCACCATTCCGGGCAGAACGATGGGATCGGTCAGGAACAGTACGGGGACACGAACGGTTTCGGTCACTTCTCCTCCAAAGGATTGAGCTATAGAGGCTCAACTTCGAAAGCAGTAGTGATGTTCCCGGGACGGTCGCCGTTCTCCGTGGGCAGAATCTCTACGCGAGAGCGGCGTGCGCCTCGCGGGCGCGCTCGACTTCGTCCATGTGCTGTTCTGCCCAGGACTTGATCTGAGCCATCAATTCCCGCAAGGACATCCCGAGAGAGGTCAGTTCGTAGTCGACTCGCACCGGGACATCGGCGGTCACCGTCCTGGTCAACAAACCGTCCCGTTCGAGGCTGCGAAGTGACTGAGTGAGCATCTTCTGGCTCGCACTCGGGATACGGCGAGAGAGTTCGGAGTAGCGCAGGGAGCCCTCACCGAGAGCGACGAGGATCAACGCCACCCACTTGTCGCTGATCCGACCCAGCAGCTTCTGACTCGGACACGCCGCCACGAAGGCGTCGTACTCGATTTTCGCCTCGGCTCGTCGCGCCGCTGCAGTCGCCGTTGCCATACCGAACCTCCACCAGGGTTACGCACTTTCAGGTGCCTACTTCCGATTAGAGAGTGGCATGGACAGGATCGGCATGGCAACCGATCAGCCATCATCGAAAGGACACGAACATCATGCGCGCAGTAGTGAGCGACGGTCGCGGCGAACTGCAGTCGACCGAACAGCCGATGCCCGAACCAGATTTCGGCCAGGTACGCATCGCAGTCGCCGCGGCGGCAGTGAACCCGGTGGACATCGCAACCCGAAACGGAATGCTGCACACCGGCGCGGTCCCCGAAGGAACCATTGTGGGAATCGGGTGGGACGTATCCGGCGTCGTCGACGCCGTGGGTGACGGTGTCGATGCACCTGCGGTAGGGACGCGGGTCCTCGGGCTCCACGCCGATGCGACGTCCCCGCTCGGCACCTACGCCGAGTTCGCCGTACTCCCGGCGGACGCCACAGCAGTGATTCCGGACGGCATCGACACAGTGGAAGCGGCATCGATCCCGCTCAACCTACTCACCGCCGACCAAGCGCTCGACCTCGCCGGACCGGTCGGCACGCTTCTGGTGACCGGTGCTGCCGGCGGGGTCGGCGGATTCGCAGTCGCCCTCGCCGCACATCGCGGGTGGACGGTGACAGCGCTCGCGCGCGACACCGACAAAGAATTCGCGGTGCGCGCCGGCGCGACCTCGGTCGTGGGCAGCATCGCCGACGCGGGCTCCGTGGACGCGGTCCTCGATACCGCTGCCCTCGGCGCAGACGCCCTGGCTGCCGTGCGAGACGGCGGTCGCTACGTCGGAGTGCTTCCGCCTGCGGTACCCGACGGCGAACGCGACATCTCGACGACGGCAGTATCGGTTCGGCACAACGGGGCCAGGTTGACCCAGCTCCTCGAACTGGTGGTCAGCGGCGTGATCGAGGTCCGAGTCGCCGGAACGCTCACCCTCGACCACGCACGCCAGGCGCAGGATGCGGCCTCGACCCCTGGAGTGCGGGGCCGATGGTTGCTCACACCCTGACTGCGCTCTAGCTCAGTGCACTGACCAGCTTTTCCGCCAGCGGACGCGTCGAGGCCGGGTTCTGTCCGGTGTACAGATTCCGGTCGACGACGACGTTCGGTCCCCAGGCGTCCGTCGAGTCGAACTTCGCGCCGTTCTCGCGCAGCCGAGTCTCGAGCAACCACGGGGCCTTGTCGGCGAGCCCTGCCTGAGTCTCCTCCTCGTCGGTGAATGCGGTGAGCTCGTACCCGTCGAACGCCCAGGTCCCGTCGGCGCGGACGGCAGGTAGTAGCGCAGCGGGCGCGTGGCACACCGCGGAGACGACCTTGTTCGCGTCGAGGAAGTCCACCACCAGCGCGCCGAAGCTCTCGGACACAGCCAGGTCCTCCATCGGACCGTGACCGCCGGGGACGAACACGACATCGAAGTCCGACGCCCTCTGCTCTTCCAACACCGCGGGCGAGGCCAGTATCGACTCGATCGAGGCGAGGTAGTTCTTCTGATCCGCCACCTTCTGCTCGTCACCGCCGTTGGCGTCGACAGCCAGGCTGCCCTCGTCGACAACCGGTGCCTTACCGCCCGGCGTCGCGACCGTGATGTCCCACCCGGCCTCGGAGAATGTGCGATGGGATTCGACGAGTTCCTCGGCCCAGTACCCGGTGGGGTGCTTGCTTCCGTCGTTCAATGTCCAGTGATCGGCAGCGGTCACTGCGAACAGCAATGTAGTCATGGTCGAACAGCCTCTTCCTGAGATCGGGATCCTTATCAGGCATGCCACGAAGACACCGGATCGAAACCGATTCGACCGTCGATCAGGTCGGCGTCGGACCGAATCCGCGATACGGCGACAGCGGAATCAGCGTGAACTCGGACAATCCGGACGACGCCATCGGCAACGCGTCGACAGTGGCCTGCGCCGTGACGGCGTCTTCTGCTTCGACGAGGAAAGCAGCTCCCGCCACGTCTCCGCGCAGCCAAATCTGGCGCACGATTCCATCCGCGTACAGTGCCCGAACGGCCTCGGTCTCCTTCGGCAGCACCGCCGAGAAGTCCTCGTCCGAGTACTGCTCCACCCTGCGCCGACTCATCACCAGAAACTGCATCATGGCTCCTTTGCTGCGACCCCCACGAGCGCTCCAACCCATCGTAGATATGCGGGTCACGACCCACCCGTCGACCCGATCACCACCACCGCGTCGAACATCTCGGATTCGCGGACCTGGCCGGTGAACCCGGCTTCGAGCACTGCGTCGAGCGTCGAATCCGACAGTGCTGCACTGGTTTCGATGAGCAAGTGGCCACCTGAATGCAGCCATTGCCCCGCTCCGGCCGCCACCCGACGATGGATGCCGGCACCGTCCGCGCCGCCGTCGAGCGCGGTGTGCGGCTCGTAGTCCCGCGCCTCCCGCGGCATCAGCTCGATATCGCTCGTCGGAACGTAGGGAGCGTTGACGACCACGGCATCGAATCTGCCGTGCAGCTCCGGCGGCAGCGCGTCGAACAGGTCGCCGCGGTGCACGGTCGCTCCCATGGCGTCGAGGTTGCGCCTGGCACAGTCCACCGACGCGTCGTCGATATCGGCGGCATGCAATTCGGTGACGCCACCGACCGACAGACCTACCGCGCCGGAACCACAACACAGGTCCAGTAGAACCGAAGGACGCAGTGCTGCAGCACATTCGACGAGAAACTCGGTTCTGCGGCGCGGGACGAAGACGCCGGGTTCGACGGTGACGCGTCGACCACAGAACAACACCCAGCCGACGATGTACTCGAGCGGTTCACCGGCAATACGTCGCTCCAGCAGTGGCGTCAGCTCGGCGGGCGACGAGGCGGACTCGATCAGGATCTCGGCTTCCTCCTCGGCGAACACGCACCCAGCACCGCGCAGCGCGGACACCACCTCGCCGTAATCGAATTCCGCCATGGCGATGCCTCCTGCCTCGATGAAATACTGTAAACCCGTTGTGCGCGCATGAGGAGTGCCCGATGGATTGGGAATCCGCCGTCCGTGGGATCTGCCTGGCGCTGCCCGAAACACACGAAGAACAGGCGTGGGTCGGCACGCGTTGGCGGGTGCGTTCTCGCACGTTCGCCCATGTACTCGAGATTCTCGACGGTACTCCCCCTGCATTCGCTCGGGCTGCCGGAACTACCGGACCGGCCCACGTCCTGATCTTCCGCTCCAGCGGAATCGAACTCGACGCTCTGTCTGCACGTTCCGGCTTCTTCGCGCCGGGTTGGGGCCCGCAGATCATCGGGATGCTGCTCGACGAGTCCGTGGACCACGCAGAACTCGGCGAACTGATCACCGACAGTTACTGCACGCGGGCCCCGAAGAAGCTCATCGCTCTCCTCGACCTACCTCGGTGAATCTCGTTTGACGGTGCCGCACACGGAGGGACAGAGTGGACGCATGCGTCCGTCCGAGAATTTGCTGGCCGACTGCGGCAGCTGCTTCGGACTCTGTTGTGTCGCTCTGCCCTTCGCGAAGTCCTCGGATTTCGCGATCGACAAGGCCGCCGGGCAGCCGTGCCCCCACCTCGAGCAGGACTCTCGCTGCGGTATCCACTCCTCGCTCCGGGAGAGGGGCTTTCCCGGATGCACGGTGTACGACTGTTTCGGTGCGGGCCAGAAGGTCTCGCAGTCCACGTTCGGAGGACGCGACTGGCGTCAGCAGCCGTCGAACTCGTCGCAGATGTTCGCCGTGTTTCCGATCATGCGTGATCTGCACGAGCTGCTGTGGTACCTGGCGGATGCACGGGAGCGGACATCGACAGCGCCCCTGCACAATCGGCTCGATCACCAATACGCCGAACTGGAGACCCTCACCTCGGCGACGCCCGAGATTCTGGTGTCGGTGCCTGTTCCGGCCCTGCGCTCTCGGGTGAACGAACTGCTACTGGAGGCAAGCGAACTGGTTCGCGCAGAAGTGAAGGGCAAGAAGAACTACCGCGGTCGCGACATGATCGGAGCGAAGCTCGCCGGTGCCGACCTGCGCGGTGCGAGCCTGCGCGGTGCGTATCTGATCGGAGCCGATCTGCGCGGGGCGGACCTGCGTCTGGCCGATATGGTCGGCGCAGACCTGCGCGGGGCCGATGTCCGAGGCGCGGACCTAAGCGGCAGCATCTACGCCACCCAGTTCCAGATCAATGCGACGCGGGGTGACCTGGCCACCATGCTGCCTGATTCCCTGATTCGTCCGAGCCACTGGGGTGAGCGCTCAGCCCAATGATCGGCCGGTCCGCTCCAATTCGGCTTGGATGACCGTCAGTGCTTTCGGCCCGACACCGTGCAGCTTCTTCAGCTCCGCCGCCGGCACTCCCACCAAATCGTCCAAGCAGGTGTATCCCGCACCACGCAGACCCCGGGCTGCGGGATTGCTGGTGCCCTTCGGGGGGTCCGCATCTTCGGTTTCTGCTCCGGCCATAGGCAAAGTGTAAAACGGGGCGGTAGCCTGGCGCCGTGCCCGAAACCAAGCAGAAACGCGTTGTCATCACCGGAGCGAACACCGGTATCGGCTACTACACCGCTTTGGACCTGGCCAAGCGCGGCAACCACGTGACGCTGGCATGCCGTAATCAGGACAAGGCCGAGGCTGCAGCGACGAAGATTCGCGCGGAAGCACCGAACGGAGAAGTCGACACGGCCGTGTTGAACCTTGCCGATCTGGCCTCGGTGCGTGAGTACGCCGAGTCGGCACCCGAGTCGATCGATGTGCTGATCAACAATGCCGGCGTGATGATGCCTGCATCGCGAACCGAGACCGTGGACGGATTCGAGCTCCAACTCGGCACCAATCATCTCGGTCACTTCGCACTGACCGGGCTACTGTTCCCCAAGCTCTCCGAGAACGCAAAGATCACCACCATCGCCTCGGTCGCACACAGGCAGCGCCCCAGACTCGACTTCGACAATCTTCAGCTCGAACGTGGCTACAACCCACAGCGCGGCTACGCGAACTCCAAGCTCGCGAACATCCTGTTCGCGCTCGAGTTGCAACGCAGGATCGACAAGGCCGGATCGAAGGTCACCAGCAACGCCGCGCACCCCGGAATCTCCTCGACCGAGCTGTACTCGAGCCCGGACGGATTGGGTAGCAACAAGATCCTGTCCGCGCTCGCACCCATCGGACTGAAGTTGATCTCCCAATCTGCCAGTGCCGGAGCACTACCCACGCTCTACGCAGTCGACGTAGCGGGCGGCGGTACCTACAGTGGCCCCACCTCGCTGTTCGAATCGCGTGGCAAGCCGGGCCCAGCGTCCATGACTCGCATGGCTCAAGATCCCGCCCTCGCAGCGAAGCTGTGGGACGTCAGCGAGAAGTTGACCGGAGTGGGCTACCCGCTGTGACGCCCACGCCGTTGTGACGCCCAGGCCGCGCGCTCATCGCGCGGGCTGAGGGAGGGGAAGGCCGCGCTCGCTCATGACGGTGCGCGCGCGGTCGGGATAGTCGGTGATCAGACCGTCGACGCCCAAGTCCATCAACGCATGCATCGTGTCCGGGTCGTCGACGGTCCACGGGATCACTCGGATTCCGCGCTGGTGGGCCGAGTCGACCATCTCTCGGGTGACGAAGAGCTCGAAGTCGGGATCGTCGACCTTGCCGCTCTGCGGATTTCCTTGTACGGGCGAATAGGCCGACGCTCCGAACGAGTCGATAGCGGCGATGGCGTCCCCATCGAAATCGTCGATATCGATTCCGCCGAGCCAGGGTGAAGCACCGTCCTGGCCGACCTGCAGGAAATCGCCGTTGGTCAAGGCCACCAACGGCACCTCGGGTTCGGCTTCTCGGACCAGTTTCAGTGCGCCCCAGTCGAAACTCTGCACCGTGACCCGGTCCAGCATTCCCGCATCGCGAATGGTTCCCAACACTGTGTCGACGAAGTGCTCGCGCGGGGCGGTCTCGGTCGGGCTGGCCGCCTCGACTTTGGTTTCGACGTTGAGCTTCACCTCGGGGGCATCGACCGATTTCACCAGATCGAGCACCTCGGTGAGCGTCGGCATGCGAGCCCCGGGTACTCGGCGTTGCTCCGGGTAGTCCGCCAGCGGTACCGCACCGCAGTCCAGTGTGCCGACCTGTGCGAGGGTCAGCGTGTTGACGAACTTTCCGACGTACGGATACTCCGGATCTCCGGGCGTGACCGCGCCGGTATCGACGCACTTCTTATCCGAAACCTTGCGGTCGTGTGTGACGATCGCGATGCCGTCCTCGGTGATCTGCGTATCCAGTTCCAGGGTGCTGACCCCGAGTTGCAGTGCATTGCTGAAGGATTCGATGGTGCTCTCGGTGACCAAGCCGAGGCCGCCGCGATGCGCCTGCAGATCGAACGCACCGAGCGGCGCTGCGTCACTGTCCGACGCCGCCGGGTCTGCGGTCGAGTCGGTACTGCACCCCGCCAGAAGCAGAGCGCCTACGCATGCCACCGACAAGTACCCACCGCATCGCATGATCGGCGAGGCTAGTCGAGACCGGTGTCCGGCGAGTTCCCACGCAGTGAACTTCTGACACCCTCGAGGTAGACGGAAATCGGAACTTTCATCGCTGCAACATCATTCGATCTGCGACGCCCGAACACGACATCCGCTACCAGGCCCTCGCACAGCGAGACCAGGCCGTCCCCGTGCTCGGGATCGTCGAACAATTCGCGAGCGCGTTCGCGGGAGAAGAGCGAACCAGCCAGCGTTGCTCGAACATCCTGTGCAACAGCAGAATCGAGCATCAGTGCATAGCGAGCCTGGAGGTGGACCATGCGATGGGTGAGCGCATCATGTAGGTACTGCGCGACCACGGTGGCCACATCACCGTCGTTGCCCGCGATGTCCACGAACGATGTTCGCGACAGCTCCACCAGGCGTGCGGCCACCGCCGTCAGTAGATCGGACTTGGTACGGAAGTAGTAGGACGTCGACCCGGCCGGGTAACCGAGGGCCGAATCGATCGCACGGTGGGTCAGCGCGCGCAGGCCGTCGCGGGCAACGACCTCGAGGGCTGCGTCGGCGATGGCGGTTCGGCGATCCATGAACGTGAGCCTACACACGGTCTCTACAAATGTAGAGGCCGCCGGCGTACGGTTCGATTCATGCGCCCCACTCCACCCCGACGCGTCTTCGATGCCACCTTCACACTCGACGACGCCCAAGCCGCCGCCGCGGACGCACTGTCGACGCCCGGCACGAGGGGCATCTACCTGTGGGGTCCCGTCGGCCGCGGCAAAACCTGGTTGCTGGACACCTTCTTCGCCCATGTCGACGTCCCGGCGAAGAAACGCGTCCACTTCCACAGCTTCTTCCGCGACCTCCACCGGGCGTACTTTCGCCACGGATTCGCGATCGACGCGGCCATCGAGGAGATCCTGACCACGGGCCGCGTTACCGCATCACTGCTGTGTTTCGACGAATTCCATGTCCACGACATCGGCGATGCCCGCCTCATCACTCGCATGCTCGACGCCTTGTTCGCTCGCGGCATCGTTCTGGTCCTCACCTCGAACTACGCACCCGACGACCTGCTACCGAATCCGCTGTTCCACCCGGCCTTCGTCCCGACGATCGAGAGGCTGAAAGAGCACCTCGACGTGGTGTGCGTCGACGGCCCTGTCGATTACCGCTCGGTCGGCACCAGTGGGTCGCGCTTTGCGTCGGGAACCTGGAGCCTGCACCCGGCGCGGGACGGCCACACGTTTGCGGAACTGTGCTGCGCGCCCCGTTCGACGGGCGACTACCTGAGGATGGTCGAGGCCACGACGAGCCTGACGGTCACGGAGATTCCGGCGCTTGCCGGTGTCGACGAGTTCGCCGCGCAACGGTTCGCCAACCTCGTCGACGTCCTGTACGACCGTGATGTGCGGACCGCATTCCACGCCGGAGTCTCGCTGCACGAATTCGCCGTCGGCTGCTCGGGCCTCGATACCGATCGATTGATCAGTCGGCTCAGCGAGTTGGACTCGACACGAAGGGACGTCCTCACGCAGGCTCACGTGGGCAAAAAGGGAGACACCCACTACTGACGGCGGTCGGGGGCGACAGCAGCAGCGGGTGTCTCAGATTGGATTCGCTGCACCTCACGGGGTGGATGGGTATCGGATGGGAAATTCTTTCGAATTTTTTTCGGGCATCCGAGGCATAGCCTGTGACCATGCCTTCAACCCCAGCGGAGCTCGACGAAGGCACCGTTTTCACAATTGACACCGACATCTGGGAGCACACGTGATCGAGGTTCTCACTCCGCGCGAGGTTCCACTCGGCGGCCCGCGCGCCATGAAGGTTCGGCGCACCCTGCCGCACAAGGATCGTTCCCTGATCGGTGCATGGTGTTTCGCGGACCATTACGGACCGGAGCGCTCGCGGATGGATGTCGCTCCGCACCCGCACACCGGTTTGCAGACGGTCAGTTGGCTGTTTTCCGGTGAGATCGAGCACCGCGACAGCATCGGATCGCATGCGATGGTGCGGCCGGGGGAGCTGAACCTGATGACCGCAGGGCAGGGCATCAGCCACTCCGAGGTGTCCACCCCCGAGGACGACATTCTGCACGGAATGCAGTTGTGGGTGGTACTCCCGGCCGTCTCTCGATTCGTGGCACCGGCATTCGAGCACTACGTACCAGAACCTGTCACCGCACCCGGTCTCACCGGCCGGGTCTTCCTCGGCACAGCTCTGGGCGAGACCTCGCCGGTGGCGACGTACACACCCCTGCTCGGAGCAGAGATCGTGCTCGACGCCGGAGCCCGGGTCACGCTCGAGATCGACCGCACCTTCGAGCACGGGATCATCGTCGATCAGGGTGACGTGGCCCTGAAGTCCGGGCCGGACTGGCACGAACTCCACGCTGCCGAGCTGGGCTACCTCGAGCCCGGGCACGGCGAACTGCACCTACACAATTCGACGCAGGATGCGGTTCGGTTTCTTCTGCTCGGCGGCCCGCCGCTCGGCGAGCAGATCGTCATGTGGTGGAACTTCGTCGGCCGCAGCCACGAGGACGTCGCGGAATACCGAGCCGCGTACGAGGCCGAGAACGGCCAGTTCGGAACCGTGGACGGCTACCCCGGCCCGCGTTTGCATGCGCCCGAGCTGCCGAACGCTCGTCTCCGGCCCCGCGGCTGACCGACGGGCCCGCCCCTCAGAACAGTGTCGCGATCTCCGGCTCCGAGGACTGCGGTACTTCACGCGCGGCGCGTTCAGCCACCGCGGGCTTGGATCCGGCGTTCGCCCCCGCCGCGGCGACGGCCCGGGCTGCTTCGCCTGCCAGGGCGTCGGCCGCTTCATTGAAGTGGTTGCCCACGTGGCCGCGGACCCAGCGGAATCGGACCGGCCCTTCACGTTCGGTGATGGCTCGCTCGATGCTCTGCACCAACTCCAGATTGCGTACCGGGGTGCCGCTCGCCGTTTTCCATCCCTTGCGTTTCCAGCCCGCGAGCCACTCGGACGCGCACTTGATGGCGTACTGCGAGTCCGACTCGATCAACAGCGGCTCGGGACCCGGGTGAGCAAGGACAGCCTCGAGCAGAGCACGGAGTTCGGCTATCTGGTTGGTGCCCGAGGGCTCGCCGCCGGATTTGCTCGGACCCGTGTGGTTGACCCACGCCCACCCGATTGCTCCGCCGGGGTTGCGCAGACACGAGCCGTCCGTACTCACGATGATCACGGACAGGACCCTACTTCGGGCCACCGACAAACCCCGGCTGACTCGCCCCGACGACCGTCGGAGACTTCGTGACGGCTATGCACCCATGCCCGTCGGGAAAGAGAAGTCCTCGGTTACCTCGTACTCGGCAAGCGCAACAGCGATATCGCGGCGGAACGAAGGCCGGAATCCGAGCATCGCGACTCGGTCAGGACGCAGTGGCCCGAGAGTTGCGCACATCGATGGTCAACAGCACGAACGCAACCGCCGCGAGCACCGCTGTCACTGCGGCGAACACCACTCCCGCCGCCACCAGACCCCACGCGGTCGCCACTGCCCCTGCCCCGATCACCGGTAGCGAGAGCGCGATGTACAGCACCACGAAGAAGGTCGAGGTCACCTCCGCCCGACGGTGCGGCGGCAGTTCGGCACCGATCGCGGCCATGCCGTTACTGAATGTCACGCCCTGTCCGACGCCGCAGACCAGCGCCGCCGCCACCAGAACCGCCAGTGATGTCAGCAACAGTGATCCGGCCAGAAGCATCAGACCGAGCAGCAGTATCGCGCATCCCCACCGCTGCGCCGACGCAGGATCGGCGGCGCGCAGCGATATCTGCGCCGTCGCCGAGGCGGCGAAGACCGCGAACACCACGATCCCCGTGACGGCATGATTGCCGATCCCCAACACACCGCCGACGAAACCCGGTGAGACGGCGGTGAACAAGCCCAGTACCGCGAAGCCGGCGAACCCTCCGATCGAGGCACGCACGAAGTTGCCGCGCACATTCGGTGGAACGGACAATCGCTGCAGGTGCGGCCGAGCGCCGGATTGCACCCGCACGGTCTCGGGCGCGAGGAACACCGCGATTGCTGCGACGACGAGCAGAACCATGTCGACGAAAAACGTCAGTCGCAGCGGCTGCGGTAGGTACTCCACGAGTACTCCGGCTACCAACGGACCGAGCCCGAGGCCGCCGATGTTCGCTGCGGTGGCGATCGCGGACGCGCGATCTCGCCATTGTTCGGGTACCAGCTCGATCAGTGTCACCGTCGCGGTACCGACGAAGATTCCGGCGGAGATTCCAGAGAGCACGCGGCCGATCAACAATGCCGTCAACGAGCCGGCGGACACGAACACTACGGCGCTGACCATTGCGAACGCTATGGCCGCCAGCAACATCGGGCGTCGACCCATCGAATCGGACCAACGACCGAATGCCAGCAACGCCCCGATCACACCGGCGGCATATGCCGCGAACACGAGGGTGACGACGAAGACGGAGAAGTGGAATTCGACCTCGTAGAGTGCGTAGAGCGGGGTCGGCATCGTCGTGCCCATCATCGCGACGACAAACGCGAATGCGATACCGACGAATGCAGTCGCACTCGACGCCGTTGCGCGGGGCGAGGACCCCTCGGTCGATCGGGTCACGACGACTCCTGTCCCACGCGGGCGGCGGCGTTCGCCGCCGACGAGGAGATCGGAGCAACGACGGTGCGCTCGAACACTCTCGCCGATCTGCGAGCAATCACACCGCATCGTAGCGAAGCAGGTGGACGGTCGATCAGAAGCAGGGTCGGTGCAGCCGACGGACACGTGCGGCCCGGTCTGCAAGGGTGTTGACTATGGCCCTGGCAGGGACTCTCGAACCCATCGGCCACGACTGCAACGGAGGTGACCCGACCACATGCCCGAGAACACCTCGTCCCTTGGTACCGATCCGGACGGCCTCACCCGCCTGATCACCTTCGAACAGCGAATCGACGTCCGGATGTCCCTGTCGCCACTGCGCCGGGGCCGCGGCGACCCCACCTACGAGTCGACACCGGACGGTGCCGTCTGGCGCACGTCGAGGATGAGTTCGGGTCCGGTGACGTACCGCTTGCTGCAGTCCTCGCCCACCAGCGTGCAGGCCCGAGCGTGGGGGCCAGGCGCACCGGAATTGCTGGACGCGGCACCGGCGCTGCTGGGCCGCGACGACGACGCGGCCACCTTCGAGCCGGAGCATCCGATTCTGCGAGAAGCACACCGGCAGTTGCCGCACCTGCGCCTCGGCCGCACCGGACTGGTCCTCGAGGCTCTGATTCCGGCGATCATCGAGCAACGCGTACACGGCCTTTCGGCGTTCGGCTCGTGGCGGTATCTGGTGAGCAAGTTCGGCGAGACGGCACCGGGGCCGACCCCGAAGCCGATGTTCGTCTTCCCCACGCCCGACGTGTGGCGGCGCATTCCGTCCTGGGACTACCACCGCGCCAACGTCGACCCGGCTCGGTCCAAGACCATCGTCCGCGCCGCGCAGGCGGCCGGGCGCATGGAGGAAGCATCGGAGATGAAGCCCGAGGACGCTGCGCGCAGGCTCCGAGCGATCCCCGGCGTCGGGATCTGGACCGCAGCCGAGACCGCACAACGCGCCCTCGGAGATCCCGATGCACTCTCGGTGGGCGACTATCACCTCGCGGCGGTGGTGGGCTGGTCACTGTTGGGCAGGCCCATCGACGACGCAGAAATGGTCGAGTATCTGCAGCCGCTGGCCCCGCATCGGCATCGCGCGATTCGCCTGCTGTACCTCAGCGGGAAGGCCACCAAGCCGAAGTTCGGCCCGCGTACCGCTCTGGTGGATCACACGTGGCACTGAGCCTGCACTCCCTCGTACAGTCGAGTTGTTCGCCGACGTAAGGAGTACTTCGTGGTTGCCATCGGACATTCCGATCTTGATATCTTTCCGCTCACCCTCGGCGGGAACACCTTCGGCTGGACGAGCGACGAGGCCGAATCCTTCGAGATACTCGACGCCTTCACCGCAGGCGGCGGCAACTTCGTCGACACCGCAGATTCCTACTCCGCGTTCGCCGACGGCAACTCCGGCGGCGAATCCGAAACCATCATCGGCAACTGGACCAGAGCGCGCCGCAACCGCGACGAGGTCGTCATCGCCACCAAGGTCAGCCGACATCCCGAGTTCCGCGGACTCGCCCCGGACAACATCCGTGCCGCGGCAGACGCGTCGCTGGCGCGGCTACAGACCGATCACATCGACGTCTACTACGCGCACTACGACGACGACGAGACCCCGCTGGTCGAGTCCCTCGCCGCGTTCGACGAACTGATCGAGGCCGGCAAGATCCGCTACGTCGCCATCTCGAACTACTCTCCCGCGCGTGTGCGAGAGTGGCTCGAGCTGGCGAAAGAGCACGGCTTCGCGCGTACGGTCGCGCTGCAACCGCACTACAACCTGGTCGCGCGTCACGACTACGAGGGTGTGTTGCAGACCCTCGCCGTCGAGAACGAGTTGGCGGTGTTCCCGTACTTCGCTCTCGCGGCCGGGTTCCTGACGGGTAAGTACCGCACCCGAGAAGACCTCGCAGGAAAGCAGCGTGAACGACTGACCAGCGGCTACTTCTCCGATGCCGGTCTCGATGTGGTGCAGGGTCTGCGGGAGATCGCCGAGTCTCGCTCGGCCGAGATATCGACCGTCGCCCTCGCCTGGCTGCTGGCGCGCCCGGGCATCACCGCGCCGATCGCCAGCGCCAGCAGGATTTCTCAGTTGCCTGCCCTGCTCGATGCGCCGGCCCTGGCTCTGACCAGCCAGGAGGTCGAGAAGCTGACGGTCCTGTCCGACGCGGTGGCATAGAACACGAAAGTTGTAGTCAGCAACGGGAACAGAACCGGCCGCCCGATTGCTGAACTTCTGGTGGCCCCAGCACCGAATACATCAGCACCTGAGAACTCGGCACCAGACACGTCCGTGACGGGCATGTCCGCTCCCGCTACCGAACCGACATCTCGAGAACGACTGCGAGTAATCCTCGTCCTCGGCGCACTCATCGCCCTCGGCCCTTTGACCATCGACATGTACCTGCCGTCGCTGCCTGCCATCGCCGAGGATCTGAACACCCCGTCCTCGGCCGTGCAGCTCACCCTCGCAGGCACGTTGATCGGTCTCGCCCTCGGGCAGCTGGTCATCGGGCCGCTGTCGGACATCGTCGGTCGACGCCTGCCGCTCATCGTCGGCACCGGCGTGCACATCCTCGCCTCCGTTCTCTGCATCGTGGCTCCCAACATCGCCGTTCTCGGTGGCTTGCGCGTCGTACAGGGGCTCGGTGCTGCGGCCGCAGCGGTTGTCGCGATGGCCATCGTGCGGGATCTGTTCACCGGTCGGGCCGCCGCGACCGTGCTCTCTCGCCTGATGCTCGTCATGGGAGTCGCCCCGGTGCTGGCACCCTCGCTCGGCGGGGCCGTGTTGTTGGTCGGATCGTGGCGCCTCGTCTTCGCCGCGCTGGCCGTCATCGGTGTCGCACTGATGACCTTGGCGATCGTGTCCCTGCGCGAAACCCTGCCGCCCGAGCGCCGCCGCGCCAGCGGCGTCATGCCGGTGCTGCGGACCTACCGCTCACTGCTGCGCGACGCCGAGTTCGTCGTACTCGTCCTCGTCGCCGCACTGGCGATGTCGTCGCTGTTCGCCTACATCGCCGGGTCCTCGTTCGTCCTGCAGGAGGAGTTCGGCCTCGACGAGCAGCAGTTCGCCATCGTCTTCGCCGCCGGTGCGATCTCCCTCATCGGGGCCTCCCAGGTCAACGTCCTTCTGCTCGGACGCTTCGCCCCGGTGCAGATCGTGTTGTCCGCACTGTCCTTCGCGGTGGTCGCCGGTGCTGTCATGGCTGTGCTCGCGGTCGCGGGGATCGGCGGCATGGCCGGATTCGTCATTCCGCTGTGGTTCGTACTCGGTGCCGTCGGTTTCGTGATGCCCAACGCGCCTGCGCTCGCGCTGTCTCGGCACGGCGAGGCGGCAGGTGGTGCAGCCGCATTGCTCGGGGCTGCTCAGTTCGGTCTCGGTGCGATCGTCGCACCGATCGTCGGTGCACTCGGCAACGACGCGATCGCTGTGTCCACGACGATGGTCGCGACCTCGGCTGCGGCGCTCGCTGCCCTCGGGTTCGTCACCGTGCGCTCGTCGTCACGACGGTGAACCGGAGGTAGCACCACCACGGGAGGTGCTCGCCCACTAGGGTGTCCGCCATGGCCGAACGCGAGCGCGATGCGCGCGGTAAACCGCTCAATGCACGGCCTCGCGACGGTCTCGGGCGCCCCCTCGCCCGCGGCGGATCGGGAACACCTCGGGTACCCGAGGATCTTCGGCTACCGCCCGGAGCTGCCATGGTCGAGGCTCAGCGCTTTCTCGATGCGAACATGCCGTTCCACGCGCACGAGGTGCTCGAAGCGACGTGGAAGAGCTGCCCCGACGCCGAGCGTGAGTTGTGGCAGGGCCTTGCCCAACTCGCCGTGGGATTGACCCATTTGCTTCGAGGCAACCGCGTCGGTGCCGGTTCGTTGCTCCGGCAGGGGCACGACCGCCTCGTCGGCTTCGCATCGAACCCTCCGCACCGTCTCGACGTCGCCGGTCTGCTGACCTGGTCAGAGGGCCTGCTCGCCGATCTCGAGACCGGGACGCTGCCGATCGCGCCCGGCATTCCTGTGCTGCGCGCGGCCGACTGACCCGATTCAGTCGGGGTGTTCTGGCAACCGATTCCGACTCGAGCTAGCCTGTCTGAATTAGGTAAGGCTAGGACAATTCGTATCGGAAGGGGTTCCTCGGCGTGACCGTGTGTGCACCGCTCAAACTCGGGCAGCGCGAGACGATCAGCCCGGCCGAGCTCGGCCGCACCCTCTGCACAGAGGTTGCCGAACAGGTTCCGTACTGGGTTGCGGTGCTGACGCCCGCGGAAAGGCCACTGCTCGGTCGCCACGCTGCGCTACCCGAGTGGAACTCGACGACTCTCGCATTACCCCACGGTCCGCGCCGAGTCCTGCTGCTGGCGGCCCTGGGATCGGCAGTGTGCACGTGGCAGCGGAACAGTCACCGCGGCTCCTCGGCAGGCGTGCTCGTCGATCTCGATCTCGACGGCACGGGTGCCGTTCACCCGATCCGCCTCCCCGCCGTCGGTACCGACGCTCTCGCGATGTCTTCTCACCCCCAGCGCCTCGTCGACGAGGTCGCACGGCGATTGGACTCGGTACCGAACGCCGGACGTGACTATGCGCTGGCCCGCAACTATCCGATGCTGGCCGCGCGCGGCGGCGCGCAGATCCTCGTGCGAGACGGCGCGCCTCGCGAGCCCAGCGGCGAACACACCATCGAGATCGACCTCGTCGCGACGGACGCAGGTACCGCTGCGGCGCGGGTGAGCTGGGCCGGCGGCCTGCAGGGAGTCGACGAACTGCTCAGGCTGTGGTCGACAGCCATACACCACCTGGCGGCCACGCCGGCCGACGTCAGAGGCTCTTCAGCAGCCTGACGTCGTCTTCGATCCCTTCGGCAGGCGTCTCGAGAATCACCGGAGCGTCGGCCGCCATCGCGACGGCAGTCAGGATCTCGGCATCGATGGTTCCGGTGCCCAGGTTCGCATGCCGGTCCCTGGCCGAGTCGAAGTCGTCGCGCGAGTTGTTCAAGTGCACCAGATCGATCCGTCCCGTGATGGCCATGATGCGGTCGACCGCGTCCACCAGGTCCTCGCCCCCGGCCCAGGCATGGCAGGTGTCCAAGCAGAAACCGGCACCGAATTCGCCGATCGCATCCCAGAGTCGGGCGATATCGTCGAAGTGCCGCGCCATGGCAGAGTCCCCTCCCGCGGTGTTCTCGACGAAGATCGGCACCGCGAAGCCGCCCTGCTCGGCCTGCCGCTCGAAGAGCTTGCGCCAGTTGTCGATTCCCTTGGCGGTGTCCTCGCCCTCGCGTACATGACCGCCGTGGACGACCAGACCGATGGCCCCGATATCGGCCGCGGCAGCAGCCTGCTCGACGACGGCCTTGCGGGACGGAATGCGAATTCGATTGTTCAAGCTCGCGACATTGAGGACGTACGACGAGTGCACCACCACATCGACGTCGCCGGTCCTGAGCGCCTCGCCTTGCGGGTGCGGGGCGAGCTTGTTCCACTTCTGCGGATCGGTGAGAAACATCTGGACGAGGTCCACTCCGAGCGCCTCGGCCGTACCGAGAGGGTCGCTGCTGTCGCGGACGTGTGCTCCGATGCGCATGACGCCCATCATAGGGGCGTGTTCAGGGTCTCCCCTGATAGCGACCGACACAGAACACTGAAACACTGGACCCTATGAGCGACATTGCCGCACGCGCGGTCGACGTATCGAAGGTCTACGGCTCCGGGGACACCCAGGTACACGCATTGTCCGGGGTGAGCGTCGAGTTCGCGCGCGGAGAATTCACCGCCATCATGGGCCCGTCGGGTTCGGGAAAGTCCACACTGATGCACTGTCTGGCCGGCCTGGACACCGCGACCTCGGGGACGGTGACGATCGGCGACACCGAACTGACCGCGTTGTCCGACAAGGAGATGACCGGATTACGCAGAGATCGAATCGGATTCGTGTTCCAGGCATTCAATCTGGTGCCCACCCTCACCGCGCTCGAGAACATCACACTCCCTCTCGATATCGCCGGCCGCACCCCCGATCAAGGATGGCTGGACACCGTTGTCGACCGCCTCGGCCTGCGCGATCGCCTCGATCACCGCCCCAGCGAACTGTCGGGTGGGCAGCAGCAGCGAGTGGCGTGCGCCCGCGCGCTGGCCGGTCGACCCGACATCGTCTTCGGCGATGAGCCCACCGGTAACCTCGATTCTCGCTCCTCAGGCGAGGTGCTCTCGATTCTGCGCACTGCCGCAGACGAATTCGAGCAGACCGTCGTCATCGTCACACACGATCCGCGCGCGGCCAGCTATGCCGACCGGGTGGTGTTCCTCGCCGACGGTTCCGTGATCGACCAGCTGAACTCGCCCACCGCCGACGCCGTGCTCGAGCGGATGAAGAAGCTCGAGACGGTCCGATAATGGCGCACTCCGTTTCCAGGAAATCTGCCTCCAAGAAGGTTCCGAGCACGACCTCGGGCAATCCCATGCGCAAGGTGTCGCTGAGAAATCTTGCTGCGCACAAGGTTCGACTGGCACTGACCGTGCTCTCCGTCGTCCTGGGCACTGCGTTCGTCACCGGTTCGTTCGTCTTCACCGACACCCTTCAGCGCACGTTCTCGTCACTGTTCGCCGATACCGCCCAAGGCGCAGACGTTCGAGTCAGCCCCGAGGACCCGCGTTCGAGTGGCGTCCCCGACGAGGACATCGCCGTGATCGCGGCCCTGCCGAACGTGCGCGCGGTGTCGCCGTACGTCGGGGGCCAGCTCGTACTTCTCGGCTCCGACGGTGCCGCTGTTCAGTCCGGTGGCGCACCGACCATCGGCGAGTCGTACCTCCCGGACGACCAACGGCTCGGGGATCCGGAGACCTTCGTCGACGGTTCGGCTCCCACTGCACCCGGGCAGGTGGCGATCAATTCCGGCGGGGCCGACCGAGCCGGCCTGAAGGTGGGTGACGCCGCCCGGGTGCTGGTGCCATCCAAGGGCATCATCGATATCACGATTGCCGGAATCTATTCCACGGCAACCGAAACCGGCGGCTTCATCGGGGTCCAGTTCGTACAGAGCCAGGCGAACGAATTGTTCACCGACGGTAGCCATGTGCAGTACATCGACGTCGCAGGCGACAACCTTTCCGCTCAGGGTCTGACCCAGAGTGATCTGCGGGACGAGATCGCCGCGGCACTACCGAACCTGAAAGTCCAGACGGCCGCGGACGTGCAGGCCGAGACTCAGGCGCAGGTCCAGACAGCGCTCTCGTTCATCAACTATTTCCTGCTGGCATTCGGCGGCATCGCACTGCTGGTCGGCACGTTCATCATCTACAACACGTTCTCGATGATCGTCGCCCAGCGAGTACGCGAGCTCGCGTTGCTGCGCGCCATCGGGGCCAGCCGTGGCCAGGTCAGCCGATCGGTGGTCCTCGAAGCTCTCGTCGTCGGCGTCATCGGAAGCATGTTCGGCTTCGTGGGCGGAGTGGGTCTCGCCTACGGTCTGCGCGCACTGCTCAACGCCTTCGATCTGGGTCTGCCGTCGGGATCATTGGTACTCGAGCCCCGCACCGTCGTCGTCGCGTTCGCGGTCGGCGTCATCGTCACCGTCCTGAGCGCGTACGCACCCGCACGGCGGGCAGCCAAGATTCCGCCGGTCGCGGCAATGCGCGAAGAGTTCGCCTCCGCGGGCGACAGCTTGCGCACCCGCACGTTCGTGGGGATCGGACTGGGAGTCGCAGGCGCGGTCGCACTGGTGATCGGTGCGCAGTCCACGGGCGGAGTGGCAGCGGCAACCGTCGGCGCAGGCGCGGTTGCCCTCATCGTCGCGACTGCACTGGCCGCACCATCGCTGTCACGGCCCATCGTCGGGGCGCTCGGTGCCGTCATCACCGGCCCATTCGGAGCGATCGGACGACTCGCCAGAACCAACTCGGTTCGTAACCCACGTCGCACCGCGGCCACCGCGTTCGCTCTGATGCTCGGCCTCATGCTCGTCACCGTGATCGGCGTGCTCGGATCCACCGCGAAAGCCAGTGTCGATTCGCTCGTCGACACCGGCGTCAAGGCGGACTACATCCTCTCGGGACCGCAGTCGATCGGTGTTCCGACCGGTGCCACCGCAGCCGCCCAACAGGTACCGGGTGTGGAACGCACAGCCGTCCTTCACCCGGTGTTCGTCTCGATCGCAGGCCAGGAAGAATTCGGAGCCGCCATCGACGGCTCCCCCGACGGTCTACTCGATCTGTCGATGGTCCAGGGCAGCGCGGACCTCGACAGCAACGGCTTCTCGGTATCGCAGTCCGAGGCCGCCGACCGCGGATGGACCATCGGAACCCAGGTCACCTTGGACACGGTGGACGGAGCCTCGGTTCCGGTCACCGTCACCGGCATCTTCACCGACAATCCGCTGATCGGAAGTTGGATCGTGTCGGGTGACATCTACCAGAAGGTCACGCCGTCCATCACCCGATCCGACCTCCTGGTTCTGGTCAAGGCTGCGCCTGGAACAGACCTGAGTACGCTCCGCACCGACCTCGAGGCCGCGACCAAGCCGTTCGTCGTCGTCCAGGTTCAGGACGTCGACGAGTTCAAAGGCAGCCAGGGGCAGCAGATCGACACCCTGCTCGCCGTTCTGTACGGATTGTTGGCGCTGGCTGTCGTCATCGCCGTGCTCGGCATCGTCAACACCCTTGCCCTGTCCGTCGTGGAGCGTCGCCGGGAGATCGGCATGCTGCGGGCGATAGGGATGCAGCGACCTCAGGTTCGGCGCATCATCTATCTCGAATCACTGCTCATCGCCCTGTTCGGCGCGATTGTCGGCGTGGTCCTCGGTATCGCATTCGGGTGGGGATTCGTGCAGACGCTGCGCGACGAAGGCCTCGGATCGATGTCCGTGCCCTGGGGTCAGGTGGTGTCGATGCTGTTCGGATCCGCCGTGGTCGGAGTGCTGGCCGCACTGTGGCCAGCGGTACGAGCAGCGCGCACCCGGCCGTTGGAGGCCATCGCAGATCTCTGACCTGCCGCTCTGAGCAGACCGGGCATTACGCAACGATGCCGAATTGTTGCGGAATGTCCGGTTTTCGGGTTGCACGAAAAGGTGAACGCCGTCTACATTTGAAGAGTAAAACAGTCTTCAAGTAGGTTTGAGACGACTCAAACCAACTCTGGCAACGCGGGTCGGGCTCGTGCAAGGAGAATCATGTCGATTCAAGACATCGATGAGCCAACCCGTCTGACGCTGGCCCCACTGTGTCGTCCCGAGCGCCGCGACACGCTGATGGATCGTTACCGCGAAGTGGCGCACGCACTCCCGAACGCCGTTGCGCTGTCCTCGGACGACACTTCGCTCACCTTCGACGAGCTCCTCCACCGCGCATACTCGCAGGCGCGAAAGCTCGCCACACTGTTTCCCACCGACTCGCGTCCGCTCGCAGTCGAAACCGACGAAACCGCGAGTTCGATCGTGCTGATGCTGGCGATCGTCGCCGCGGGCCACCCGCTCGTGCCACTCGACCCGATGCTTCCCGCGGAACGCCGCGCCGCGATCATCGACCAGGCAGGCGCAACCCCGATCGACGCCACTACCGTCGCCGCGGCCATGGACTCGTGCGTCCCACTGCCGACCCTGTCGGGTGACCACACTGCAGTGATCAACTACACGTCCGGGTCGACCGGAACCGCTAAGGGCGTGATCATCAGTCATCGCATGTGCCTGACCAAGGCCTACGAGGTTGCGACCGCGTTGTCACTGAGCCCGCTCGACCGCGTCGGGAACTGTCTTCCGGTCAGTTTCGGTGCCGGGTTGAACACGCTGTTCGCCGGGCTGCTCAGCGGGGCCCGCGTCTCCTGCCGCGACCCGCGGTCGGGCATCCCGACCAGCACCATCGAGTGGATCACCGACGGCGACCTGACCACCCTGCACTGTTCGACATCACTGCTGCGGGCACTCGCCGCCGCCGAACCCGTATCCGGGCGCGTGAGCGCACCCAGCCTGCGGATGGTGACCACCTACGGGGAGCCGCTGCATTCCGACGACGTCGAGAACTTTCGCCGGCGAATCGAAACCCCAGCGACACTGGTCAATTGGTATGCGACCACCGAGGCCGGCGGTGTCGCCTACAGCGCCTTCCCGCCCGAGCGAGCACCCGCGTCCGGTTTCCTGCCTGCAGGAAAACCTGTCCCCGGCAAGCTCGTCGAAGTTCTCGCCGCGGACGGCTCGCTGTGCGGGCCCCACGTGATCGGCGAAGTCCAGGTCACCGCGACGTGCCTGGCCGACGGTTACGTCGGCGACGCGGGGCTCGACTCCGAAAGATTCACTGCACTCGGCGACGGCCAGTTCCAGTACCGCACCGGCGATCTCGGACGACTCGACGAACACGGCATACTGCACCTGGCCGGGCGCATCGACGACGCCGTCAAGGTCCGCGGGTATCTGGTCGAACCAGCCGAGATCGAAGCAGCTCTCCGGGCACTACCGGAGATCGGCGACGCTGCAGTGATCAGCAGGCGCGTCGGCACCGACATCGATCTGGTGGCCTACGTGTGCTCGGCCCAGTCCGGCAAGCGTCCCTCCGTGGGCCAGATCAGAACATCGCTGCGCCGGACCCTGCCGGAATGGATGGTGCCCACGCACATCGTCGCGATCGACTCGTTGCCCCGCAACGAACGCGGCAAGCTCGATCGCGGCGCGCTGCCCGAGCCGGCGGACCGACGCGTCGAACGCACCGCGGTCGGCCCCACCGAATACATCGTGGCCGAGGCCGCCAGAGCCGCCATCGGGCTGGATTCCATCGGCCGGGACGAGGATTTCCTTGCGTTGGGCGGCAACTCGTTGACCACCACGGCGATGCTGGCCCGACTACGTGAGGGACTGAAGGTCGACCTCACAGCGGAAGACATGTTCGCGGCGACCACTGTCCGGACTCTCGCCGAGACGGTCGATACTCGACTGCGCGAGGCGGCCACCGCTCGTCGGCGCACAACCGGACAACACGATGTACTGGTGCCTCTGCGCACCGAGGGCAGCAAGGCTCCGATCTTCTTGATCGGCGGAGCTGGTGTGGGCGCGTTGGCATTCCTCAATCTCGTCAAGCACATCGACCAGGACCACCCGGTGTACGCGCTGCAGGCACACGGCAGGGGCAAGCGTGGACTACCGGACCGAACGGTGCGAAAAACTGCGAAGCGATACGTCGACGCGATTCGGACCGTTGCACCCGAAGGGCCGTTCCATCTCGTCGGCCACTCGCTCGGTGGTTGGATCGCCATCGCGATGGCGGAGAGAATCCGCGACTGCGGCCTCGGCTCGCCGCATCTGCTCCTGCTCGACACTCGACTGTTCCGGCACTTGCTGGACAAGTTGCCCGGAGGCACCGAGGTTCCTGCCGCCCCACCGGCACAGACACGTGAAGAGGCGGGTTTCCATCTCGGCCGCATCGGCACCGCTGCCCTGTGGCTTCGGATGCAGTTCGCCGGGTTGCTGCGGTACCCCACGACCATGGAATGGTTGGTCTTCGCAAGCATCGGGTACGTTGCGCTGAACAAGCACGTGCCGACGCCATGGTCAGGCTCCATGACCGTGGTTCGCACAGCAGACAACGTCAGGGACGCTCGGTCGTGGCGGACGGTCGCTCACGGAGAGTTGACTTTCGTGGACATCTCCGGCGATCACGTCGACATGCTGGGCGAACCGATGGCCGAGGAACTGGCCAAGATCATCGACGACACCGTCGACAGCGGGCGCTGAAGCACAGACGGCACCCGCGTGGTCTGTCACAGCGGCGGTACGGCTTGTACGTTCGAACCCGCGGGCAGGCCGAACCACACGACACGCCACCTTGCGACACGCCCGAACCACCCCGACAGGCAGGTCGACAATGAGTTCATCGTACGAATTGCAGTCCGTGGAACTACACAAGGACGTCCTGCGGTACGTCGACATCGGCGACGGTCCGCCCGTGATTCTGGTGCACGGATTGCTCGGATCACACAAATCCTGGGGCGAACAGCTCGAGCGCCTGTCGCACGAGTACCGGGTCATCGCACCCGATCTGTTCGGGCACGGCGATTCCGACAAGCCCTCCGGTGACTACTCGTTGAGCTCGCATTCGGCCACCGTTCGCGATCTGATGGATCACCTGGATATCGACTCGGCCCCGATGGTCGGCCACTCGCTCGGCGGCGGAATCATCATGCAGCTGACATATCTGTTCCCTGAGCGGGTGGATCGCCTCGCGCTGGTCAGCAGCGGCGGTCTGGGGCGGGAAGTGAGCCTGCTCCTCAAAGCTGCAACGCTGCCGGGCAGCGAGCTGGTACTGCCGCTGCTCGCGTCCGATTGGTTCCGCACCAACACCGAGGGCGTCCTGACCCAGCTGGGCAGGTGGGGCGTGCCGGTGAAGCCAGGGCCCAGCATGGCCGAGACCTGGCGCTCGTTCCGGTCGGTCGCAGACCGCTCCACCCGCGACGCGTTCCTGGCGTCGACGCGAGCGGTGGTTGGCCCGCGTGGTCAGACCGTCAGCGCCAAGCAGCACTTCGACAAGTTCGAGTCGATTCCATCGCTGCTCGTCTGGGGCGGTAAGGATCGAATGATTCCGGCCAAGCATGCGGACAACATCCGACGTGAGGTTCCCAACAGTCGCGTCGAGATATTTCCCGATGCCGGTCACTTTCCTCAGCTCGACGAGCCGGATTTCTTCTTCCGCCTGCTGAGCGAGTTCTTGGACGCCAATCGAACCGAGAACAACGCCCCGGCGGAGATCACCCCCGCAGTCATGCCCTCGCAGCGCCCGTGAGCGTCATTCCGATGTTCCCGCTCGGAAGCGTGTTGCTTCCGGGCGAACACCTGCCGCTGCACATCTTCGAGCCGCGGTACCAAGCGCTGGTGCACGAATGCTTGAAGCAGGACGACCCGAGCTTCGGAGTGGTACTCATCGCGCGGGGCCACGAGGCCGGCGGCGGCGACGTTCGTCACGATGTGGCGACGACCGCCCACATCATCGGGCACGAGGCGATCGGCTCGGGACGATATCTACTCGAATGCGTCGGCGGCGAACGGATCAGGATCGACGCCTGGCTGCCGGACGATCCCTACCCCCTGGCCGACGTGCGACCGTGGCACGACGAGGACTCCGAGTCGATGATCGACGATACGGAATTCGACACCACTTGGGCGCGAGTCGAGGACCTGTACGAGCTGATCGGCCAGCTCGAATCCACGGAAACCATTGCCAGCCCGGGCTTTCCGGACTTTCTCGGCCTACCGATCTCGGCCGCCGAGAAGATCTGGTCACTCGCCGCACTGATTCCGATGGGTCAGTCCGATCGACTCGACATCCTGTCTGCGCCGAACGTCCGTGCGCGCAAGACTGCACTCGACGACGCGATCGAAAACGTCACGGCCGTGGTGCAATTCAGACTGCAACCCTGAGGCAGAAACAGGTCAGGCCCGACATCGGTGATGTCGGGCCTGACCTGCGTAGTAGCGGGGACAGGATTTGAACCTGCGACCTCTGGGTTATGAGCCCAGCGAGCTACCGAGCTGCTCCACCCCGCGTCGGGTATCCACCACGCTACATGCCATCCCGGCAGTCTCCCAATCGCCTGGTCAACGCTCTACGGTGTGGTGTATGCCCGCAGAGACCTCCCCCGTCCTGTCCTTTCCGCACGACGCCGTCGCGCAGATCACGCTCCGAAATCCTCCTGTCAATGCACTGACCCGTCCGGCGACGCGGAGATTGCGCGGCATGCTGGAAGAACTGGCCGAGAACACCGCGGTTCGGGCGATCGTTCTCACCGGTGAGCGGGCGTTCAGTGCCGGTTCGGACATCTCCGAAATGCCCAGGATGCAGCGCGAGGGTGATGTGCTCGCAAGCAAGAGCAATCTGGAGAACGCCACCCTCGAATTGCTGGCCGATCTGCCGCTTGCCACGGTCGCCGCGATCGACGGCTTCGCGTTGGGCGGCGGGCTGGAGCTTGCACTGTGCTGCGACTTCGTCGTCGCCGACGCGGGCGCTCGGCTCGGGCTTCCGGAAATCGACCTGGGCCTGATCCCCAGCAGCGGCGGATCCATGCGAGCACTGCGGCGGGTGGGTCAGGCCCGCGCCGCCGAACTCGTACTGCTCGGCGAGCCCATCTCGGCCGAGACTGCACTGGAGTGGGGTCTGATCAACCGGGTGGCACCTCGTGGGGCGTCGTTGTCGGTGGCGCTGGACCTCGCGCAGGTGCTGGCCGGCAAATCCCGCTCGGCAGTGCACGCGAACAAGCTGGCTCTTGCCCTCACCTTCGGTGAGTCGACCCACGAACCCGCGCGGCGGGCGCTACCGGTGTTCGAGGATGCATTCGGCTCACCCGACGGCAGGGAGGGCGTGCGCGCCTTTCTCGCGAAGGAGTCACCGCGCTTTCGATAGGCGGCGCTCGATGAGAATCAGTGCACCGGTGACGATTTCCCAGCCGATGATGGTGTACACCGAGATCCGTTCGAACGTTCCGCCGCCCAGGATGCCGGTGTCGGCGAGAAACAGGGCCAGACCGGCCAGGCCCACAACCCCGGCCGTGGCACTGCCCACCGTGTACCAGCGCGGAGCCCCGGCGCGGCCGCCGTACCGGCCGGCAGCGAGTAGCACCAGATTGCCGCCGATGATGGCCATGCCCGCTCCAGCGGCGTGCGGAGTCGACGCCCCGTCGACCGAGGCGTGCGCGAGACCCACGACGATGCTGCCCACGCCGTGCACCACAGAGGTCACCGACACGACCCACCGCGCCCGGCCCTCGAACAGCATCGACAATCCCAGGCCCGCCAAGACGAACAATGCGCCGTCGACCACGAACCCGGTGTTCATCACCGCGTGCAACCGTGAGATGTCCGGGATGCCGAGGTCACTGATGTTGTTGCGTGCGTAGCTGTACGACCGGCCCGACCACCCCAGCGCGGCGATCGTTTCGGCGGCCAGGTAGGTGACCCCACCGAGGAGAAATCCACCGGCGGCCAGGACAGTAGTTCTCTTCACGACAGCAGTGTGCTCTCTCTCCGCACCCGGATACACCGGGCGTGTACCGATTGGTACAGTACCGCCTCATGAGCGATCGCCACGACGTGGTGCCGATACTCGCAGGAGTGTTCCGCGACCACGGGTTCGACGGTTCGTCCCTCGCCGTCATCAGCAGGCAGACCGGCCTGGGGAAAGGCAGTCTCTACCACTACTTTCCGCGCGGAAAGCAGGAGATGGCCGAGGCCGTCCTCGACGATGTCGAGCAGTGGTTTCAGCACAACGTGTTCGAGCCGCTTCGCCGCGGTACCGATGCCGCATCCACCACACATGAAATGTTCGTACAGACGTCCCGGTACTTCCGCTCCAACCGCTTGGTGTGCGTATTCGGGGCCTTCACGCTGGGACTGGAGCGCGCTGCGTTCTCGGGCCGCGTCGCAGCGCATTTCGCACACTGGATCGAAGCACTCACCCCGGTCCTTCGTCGCCTCGGACACGGCGAGTCCGCCCCCGAACTCGCCGAGGAAATCGTGGCCGGCATTCAGGGTGCGCTGGTCCTCGCACGCGCATCGGGTGACGACAGAAGATTCGAACGTCTGTTGTCGCGGTTGGAAGCCTCGGCCGTACGAGTGCCCGCCGGAGCGCACGCATGACCCCCGACGACGCGACACCGAAACCGGCACCCGAGCTGAAGACCTTCGGAATCCGAGAGCTACTGCGCCTCGTCGTCATCGGGGCGGTGCTGACGCTGTTCCAGTTCATCGCGATCGGACACTGGATACGCGCACCTCGGCGCGGCTGGCCGGTGCACGCCTCGCAGGCCGTGGTCGACGCATTCTTCGTACTCGGTCCCACCTTCGTCAAAGTCGGGCAGCTGATGGGGTCCTCACCGGGGCTGTTTCCCAAGGTTCTCGCCGACACCTGCCTGCGCTGCCTCGACGAGGTTCCGCCCTTCCCCGGGGCGCAGGCACGGGCGGTGATCGAGGCGGACCTGGGCCGCACGATCGACCAACTGTTCTCCTCCTTCGACGACGTTCCGCTGTCGTCCGCGTCGGTCGCTCAGGTGCATCTGTGCGTGCGCCGCGACAACGGACGCGAAGTGGTCATGAAAGTGCAGCGACGCGGCATCTACCACCGCATGAAGATCGACCTGCGCATCGCGTATCTCATCGCCCGTGGACTCGAGAAGTTCATTCCGTTCTTCACCACGGCCAACGCGTCGGCCATCATCGTCGACCTGCACGCCGCCACCTTCGCCGAACTCGACAGCGCCGTGGAAGCGAAGCGGCAGGACAGCTTTCGCGCAGCGATCGGGGCATTCGGGGACAACCGATACGTCACCGCCCCCGAAGTGTTCCTCGACTACTGCGGCGGACGCGTGATCTGTATGGAACGCATGCACGGCTCGCCGCTGGATCGCTGTGAACCCGGACAGGCCAACGATTCCGAGCTCATCGTCCGGCGCGCCGCCAAGGTCTGGATGGAAGCGCTCGTGCTGCACGGCCTGTTCCACGGCGACGTGCACGCAGGCAATGTATGGGTGCTCGACGACGGCCGTGTGGCGTTCCTCGACTTCGGCGTCATGGGAGAGGTGGACGAGCAGTGGCGAGCGCTGCTGCTCGACCTGTTTCACGCCACCGTGATCGACGGCGACTTCAGCAGACTCGCAGGCACGGTCAAACGCCTGGGAATCGTTGCACCACAAATGGGTTCGGATGCAGAGGTCGGTGCCATCCTGCAGTCGGTGTTCGCCCCGATGCTCTCGACGACCCTCGCGCACTTCAGCCTGGCGGACTTCATCCGCGCGCTGGTCAGCATGGGCAAGCAATACAAGACGTCGAGCCCCGAGGAATTGATCCTGGTGGCCAAACAACTCGGCTACTTCGAGAGATACGCCATCGAACTCGCCCCGAACTGGGCTCTGGGCACCGACCCCTTCGTGTTCAAGAATGTCTTTCCCACCGAGATCGCGACCCTGGCCGAGGCGAAAGGCATCGAACTACCCGACTGACGCCACACGGCTCGACGCAGATCACCGAGTGAAGTCGAGAACCACTTTTCCTGCTGCCGTGCGATTTTCCAGTGACGCGATGGCAGCAGCAGCACCTGCAGCCGGGAACACCGACGGCTCGGGAGCGACGAGGGATCCGTCGGCGAGCAGCGGTTCGATCTCGGCCCATTGGGTCGCGAGATAGCCGGGCCGCGTCATCCACCACGCACCCCAGCCGACGCCGACCACATCGACGTTGTTGAGCAACAACCGGTTGACCTTGACCGTGGGTATCTCGCCACCGGTGAAGCCCAACACCAGGATTCGACCCGACGGCGCAAGCGAGCGGATACTGTCGGTGAACCTGTCACCGCCCACCGGATCGACCACGACGTCGACGCCCCGTCCGCCGGTCAGTTCTTTGACCGCGTCCTTCCACCCGTCCAGCAGCACGACATCGGTAGCTCCGGCAGCTCGGGCGATGTCCGCCTTTGCCTCCGAACTGACAACGGCAATCACCCGGGACGCGCCGAGTACCGGAGCCATCCGAAGCGCAGAGGTGCCGATGCCGCCTGCCGCGCCGTGCACCAGCACCGTCTCGCCCGCCGCCAGCCGACCGCGCTCACGAAGCGCGAAATGCACCGTCAGGTCATTGAACAGCAAACCCGCCCCCGCGGTGAGCGACACCGCGTCCGGCAACGCGAACACAGTATTCGGAGCGACCACCGCCACCTCGGCCATACCGTCACTCAATCCCGTCAGCGCCGCGACACGATCGCCCGCCGAGAAACCGGACTGCGCCGGGGCCGAGCGGACGATACCGGCGATCTCGCTGCCCGGAACGAACGGCAACTCCGGCTTGTACTGGTACAGACCCCGGGTGAGCAGTGCATCGGGAAAAGCGACGCCCGCCGCATGGACCTCGATGACCACCGACCCGTCATCGACCGCAGGCTCGGCGATGTCCACCACCGTCACCGACTCCGGGCCGTCGAGACTGGAGATCTGTACCGCGCGCATGAGTGGTCCTCTCGGTCGGGATCGTTCCCTGCCCGCCACCGTACAAAACCGCAGCACTCGAGCCCCTACTGGCCTCACCCAGGGGGCAGGACATCGGGTCGTTCCGCAGGCTCCACTCCTTGCCCACCGGGTCGTTCCGCAGGCTCCACTCCTGCTTGTGCTCCAATCGAAGGATGAACTCCACTCCTCTCACCGTCGTCCAGCCCGACGGACCCGCACGCGGCGGCGTGATAGTCGTTCAGGAGGCCTTCGGCGTCAACGACCACATCATCGACGTCTGCGGTCGTCTCGCGGCGGCCGGTTGGGTTGCTGTCGCACCGCATCTGTTTCATCGGCAGGCCACAACCGTGGTGCCGTATTCGGACATGGATTCGGCCATGTCGGCCATCGGGCAACTGAAAGCGGACGAGGTCGACGCCGATGTGGACGCGGCAGCGAGCACACTCGCCGAACTCGGCTTCGAGCCCACGTCGATCGCCGTGGTCGGCTTCTGCATGGGCGGCAGCGTCGCGTTCCAGACCGCGGTACGACGGCGACTCGGTGCGGCAGCGACGTTCTACGGCGGCGGGATCACGCAGGGCCGCTTCGGTTATCCCGCCATGGCGTCGGTGGGCGAGGCGCTCCAGACACCCTGGCATGGGTTCTACGGAGACCTGGACGAGGGCATTGCGTCCGAGGACGTCGAGACCCTGCGCGAGGTCACCGCCACGGCACCGGTCGCTTCCGAGATCACCCGCTACGCACACGGCAAACACGGATTCCACTGCGACGCGCGGCCTGCCGTGTTCGACGCCGAGGCCGCTGCCGACGCCTGGACC
>NZ_JABFAU010000020.1 GCF_017168335.1 Rhodococcus sp. KRD162
ACCCGAAGCCGGTGGCCTAACCCCTTGTGGGAGGGAGCCGTCGAAGGTGGGATCGGCGATTGGGACGAAGTCGTAACAAGGTAGCCGTACCGGAAGGTGCGGCTGGATCACCTCCTTTCTAAGGAGCCTCTTCGCTGCGATGCACTGCTGAACAGTCAGCAGATGATCGAGCGACAGAAACCGTTTCGGATGCATACGTCATCCGGCGGTGCTCACGGGTGGAACACTGACAACCAACTTTTATTCATTACTGCCGGCCCTGCTGGTGGGAGTAACTGTTATATCGATGCACTGTTGGGTCCTGAGAGAACACGCGAGTGTTTCTTTCATGGCAAGACATATATGACTGGGAGTTCGTATCCCTATCGCGGCATGGTGGTGGGCCTTTCGGGGTTTGTTGTTGTGTCGGTCTGATGGATGCAGGGTGTTCTTCTGGTTGTGTGTTGTTTGAGAATTGCACAGTGGACGCGAGCATCTTTGTTGTAAGTAATGAAGAGCGTACGGTGGATGCCTTGGCACCAGGAGCCGATGAAGGACGTAGGAGGCTGCGATAAGCCTCG
>NZ_JABFAU010000021.1 GCF_017168335.1 Rhodococcus sp. KRD162
CGCCATCCGCCGCCTCCAAGAACTCGGCTACAACGTCACCTTAAGTAACCAGGAGGCAGCCTGACCCACCTTACTTTCGTATTAGGCACGCACCCCATTTCGCGAGCACTTTAGATGAGTCTCGTCGACATCCTGGCGACCTGGATGTTCTCCAGTTGCCGCTGCGTGTTCTGGTCCAGACTGCTGACCCGGATGTATCCCAGACGCTGACCGCTCACAGTACCTCCACGATTGAAACTGTCAGGATGAAATCTTAGACCTACGGCTACTTATGTCAATAAATAGAAAATATGACTTCACTCTGACAGATGACGTGGCTTGATGCCTGACGTCCGTTTGGGGTGTACCCCAACTTGGCGGCTCAGGACACGTTCAGGAGTACTGGGCCAATGGTGCGTGTTTCAAGGTAGTCAGTGAGTTCCAGGATGGAGGTGTTGTGGTGCCGCAACTGGGAGAGGTTGCTTTCGAGGGTGGCAAGTCCTGCGCGCTGCTCAGCGGTGAGGTTGGTCTGGGCTGCCCACCTTGCCGCAGTGTCCTCGAACAGGGTCAGATCTTCCGCTTGTTCGGTGTAAACCCGGCGAGTTTCGGATACATCGTGATCGGTAAGGACGTGGGGCTTGCTGCGGGCTTGTTCCAAGGTGGCGGCGGCTTCGCGGAGTTCAATCAGCCAGGGGCTGGTGTACTCGAGGAAAAATCCCAGTTTCGAGATGGGGTGCTGTATTGGATCGCTCATTCATTTCTCCTCAAAACAACCCCGGAATTGTTTCATAGATGGGTTTCACGCATCAGTCCTGATGCAACATCCTATGAAACATGATTGGTCCTCACCTACTCACGCAGCCAATCGCTTTTCATAGGCGGTCACCTATGAAACACCCTCGTCCCGAGCGACTACCGCCACTGACCGTTCCAATGTTGCTCACGCCCCGACCACGCTGCATTCGCTGTGCCGTCTCCCACCAGGCAACACGCTCGAACCATCGCGTGGGCTCGACGATTACATGCCAGCTACTCCCCTGCGTCACAAATGACACCGGTACACCAGCCGGCGTCGAAACCACATCAAGAATTTCCATGGCTGACAACGCTATCCGATGGGCCAGACAAGTAGATCGCACATTATACAAAGTGGTACCACTTACACACCACACCATAACCACACTAGTGTGGTATTGACACCACATCGACACCACACTAATGTGGTGCCATGATCTTGTTAATAGCCCACGTAAAAGGCGGGGTAGGGAAATCGACTATCACCGTTAATATCGCCGCCGAACTCCAACGTCAGGGCAAGGACGTGTTGATCCTTGAAGCGGACCCCACCGTGCATACAGTCTGGAACTGGGCTAGAGATAGAGAAGCCAACGGATACCCCAGAATCCAGTGTCTAAAGCAGACCGGTAACCTTCACAGCACCCTCGTGGACCAAGACAAACGCTATGACGTTGTGCTGGTGGACACTGCGGGTAAGGACAGCAAGGAAATGCGCACGGCCATGACCGCAGCCCATGTCCTCATCGCACCCATGCAGCCCAACCAGGCAGACCTCGACACGACGCAAGCCCTAGTCGAGACGATCGAACAAGCCCGTGATTTCAATCCTGACCTAAAGGTAGTAGGAGTCCTCAACCGCGCCAGCACACACGTCTTCGCCACCGACGTCAAAGACAGCAGGGCATACCTTGACGAATACCCCGAGCTACCCATTGCAGACAGCGTGATCTACGACCGTTCTGCCTTCCAAAAGTGTCTAGACGACGGCAGGGGAGTGGTGGAAATGAAGGATCAAAAAGCCAAGGCAGAGATTCAGCTACTCACGCAGGAGGTAACAGGATGGTGAGGTCACGAGCCCGCACAGCCCCGCCCACGGAGGCGGAAATTGAAGCTTTCGGCAATATGGCCGAACAACCACCACAGGCCCCGCAAGCGCCGCCAAGCGAGGCGCCACGCAGACACAAGGAACCCAAAGTCACCGGATACAACTTCCGAATGACCGCCACCCAGCAAAAACTCCTCAGCCAGGCTGCCGAAGCAGAAGACATCAGCCAGCAAAAACTCCTCGAACGCATCGTATGGCCAACACTGACGGCCCGATACGGAGAGACCACAACTAAATAAAGAGTGCCCCGCACGGCCTAGACAACTACACGGGGCACCCACTCACCGATCAAGGAGAGCATCATCATGATCCCAGAAACACGGCCTCCACGCACCTTCCGGCACTTCTCATTCACCGCCGCTACCGACCGGCGCAGCCGCCGGCGGTACAAGAAACCGGCCCCCACACTCCAAGTCTCGGGATGGTGCCTTCACGGCCGCTGCGTTTCCTCCGGCCCCTGTGACACAGCTGCCTGTCAGTGCCCCTGCCACACACCCAATACGCCTTGCCCAGGGCAATGAAGAACAAACACCGGTCGTCCGCTGCGCGTCCGGTTGTGGGGCGTCCGGGCCGGGCTCCGCAAGCTCCGCCCGGCCCGGCCACCTGTTTCTACGCTTCGCGTTTTTTGGTTGCTGTCCTTCGGATAGTACGTGACCGCTCCACCCCGTCTAGCCCCTCCTTCGTCGGTGCCTGCGTCCAGGAATTTTTGTTCCGGCGCTCCTGCGTCGCTTATTTCCTCCACAAAACATTCCCTCCCTTGCCCTGCGGGTAGACAGGCCTCCGTCGGCCACAGCTACGCAAGCTTCGCCAGCAACCAAAAAACAACGGGGGAGAAGAGAGAGCAGCTGGCCCGGTCACACCGCCCACTCACCCCATCCTCTGCAAAGGAACAAAACCATGAACGAGAAAACACAGGAGCTGGTCCAGCTGGACCCTGCCACCCTGACCGTTGAGACCAACGTCCGCAAGGACGCAGGACTGACCCCGGCCTTCGTCGCCAGCGTCCGCGAGAACGGGGTCCTCGAACCCGTCATTGCCCACCGGAACGCCGACGGCACCGTGCACGTTCTGATGGGCCAGCGTCGCACCCTCGCAGCCGTCGAGGCCAAGCTGGCCACCATCCCCGTGGTTGTCATCGAAAGCCCCGACGAGGCCGAGCGCATCATCAACCAAGTGGTGGAGAACATCCAGCGCGCAGAGCTGGGCCACTCCGATCAGGCCGAGGCCTTCCAGCAGCTTTCCCTGCTGGGAATGCCAGCGGCGAAGATCGCCAAGAAGATGGGCCGCACCAAGGCCGACGTGGAACACGCCCTTGACGAACATTGGAACAGTATCCGGCGGTAAGAGCGTATTCAAAGCCGGGATGCTTCGGATGCCGAAAGACGGCCGAGAAGTTCACCGCTTTGGGTGTCCCCTTCCAGGAAGTGGATCTGACCACGACACCGAATGCAATGGAGTACGTCACGGAAGACCTCGGGTATTCCCAGGCGCCCATCATTGTGGTGGATGACCACTTCCATTGGGCCGGGCTGCGTCCAGACCTTATCGAGCAGGTGGCTACCCTGCACGCAGCCAACACGGCTGGCGCCTCCGCCGGGGGAGAGTAGGGGAGTGGCATGGATGAGGAAGAGCTGGCTGAATTCATTACGCATGACACGCTGTCCTGGCGTATCTGGATGAACGGCTACGAAATTGGCCTGTTTCAGGGCCACCAAGATGAGCGGGCGGGCATGGAGGACCTGGCCGATCTGGTAGCGCGCCGGCAGCTGGTCTTGGAACACTGCCAGGAACAAATAAGAGCGGAGCGGGCTAACACGCTGACCATGGCCGAGGTCCGCCAGGCCATGGACCGCACCCGTATTGGCAAATACACCGGTGGACCGGTGCCTTGGGACAAGGACGGCCATGAGTAAGCAGAAACCCTCATCCTTCGCGCCCTACTTCACCAGTACTGATGCGGACCAGGTCCGGGCAGCCTTCCTGGCCGCTGGCCAGCTCGAAGGCTACGCCTCCATCTCCGAGCTGATCGAGACAGCCACCCTGAAGGAAGTCCGGCGCCTGCAGCGCAAACACAACAACGGCCGGCCCTGGGACGGGGCAAGCCCCGGGAGCCTGCGCCCGGGACAACGCACCCGAGCAGAACAAACCACAGAGCACCAAGGCAAGCCATGAAGATCGAACGGGCCCGCCTGCGAGACACACCCGCCCTGGCCTGGACAGCCGCGCGGGCCTTCGCAGCTGAATCCGCCAAGGCCGGCATTCGCCGCCGCGCCCGGGGTCTCTACCTGATGCACCTGTATTCCCTTGCCTTGCTGGCCCGTGGTGGCCGGCTGTGGCATTGGGAGAAGAAGGCGATCATCGTCATCGAGTACAAGAAACCGCCAACACGGTGGAGGTGGCTCGCACCAGCTGGCCTCTGTGTCGTGGTGGCCATTGCCTTGTCCACGTGGATCCGCACGGCCGACAGTGCCGGACTGCAGGCCCTTCTGGCGATCATGAAGGCCGGCGGGGGAGTCCTGGTCATTGTCCTTGTACTGTTGCTGCCGGCCATCATCCCCGCACTGAGGGAGATGCACCCCCGACGTTCCGCACGGAACGCGAATGCCATCCGGGAATGGAGACGGACGCTGCCCGGGCGGGAGGCCTACAAAGTCTCCTACCTCGCCATGTACCCGCAAACCCGCGAAGGACTCGCCTTCGCCAGGGCGGCCATAGAACACGTCGTCCCGGCAGGGGCGCCGCTCTACACCGAAGCGCGCAGCGAAAGCCACAAAGCCATCTACGCCCGCCGCGGCCTCCACCCGCTGGCGACCGCCGCCGGCACGCCCACCCTGGCCATGGGCACCCGCTAGGAAGACACCGGGCGCCGGCGGGGCGGTGCCCGGATCTGGGGCGGCGGAAGACGGAGAGTTCTCCAGATTGAAGGGCGGAGAAGTGTCTCTTTAGTAGTAATCGTAGTAGTATTACTACTACGATTACTACCAAGGGAGAGCCGCCGTGGCCGAGCAGTCAGTCAAGGATCGCGTTTGCGCCGCCGCCGATCGCATCAGCGCCGAGAAGAACCCCACGGTCGCCACCGTGCGCGAAGCCGCCGGCGTGTCCAACGCCGACGCCACCAGGTTCCTGAAGGAATGGCGGGCCGAACGCGACAGTGCCGGTTCCAAGATCGCCGCGACGCCGTCCACCATCACGGAGCAGGCCCTGCGCCTCGCCGGCACCGTGTGGGAGGAAGCCGTCCGCACCGCCACGGCCGAGCACGCCATCATTGAAAAGGCGTGGCGGGACGAGAAGGCCCACAAGGATCGCGAGATCAACGAACTCGCCAGCGACCTCGACACGGCAGCGCGCACTCACCAGGAAACCACCAAGGAACTAAAGGCCCAGGTCGAAGAAGGCAACCAGGCCGCCCGCGACAACGCTGCCGCCGCCGCCGAGGCCCGTGATCAGCTGGCCATTGCGGACCGGAAGCATGCCGAAGACATGGCCGAACTCAAAAGCCAACTGGCCGAAGCACGCGCCACCATCACAACCCTCCAGAAAACACAAGACGCCCTCATCGCCCGCATCCAACCGGTGCAGGATACGGAGCCCACGCGGGCGAGTGGAGACTCGAAGAAGGGATAGCCCAGGCCAACGGCCTCGGTATCATCCCCGTTTGAACAGGGCAGATACTGTCGCTGCCAACTTCTCTGTCAGCCCGGCAACGTCCAGTGCTGCCCTGACCTTCTTTCGCGCTGGCTGGAAGCCGAGTCCGGTCACGTCAGTCGAGGTGGCGACTGTTTCGGCTTCGGCGGCAAGGTCTGCCAGCTCAACGTGCTCGGGATTCTCTTCATCGAAGAGGGGAATCGGCAGCCGCCATACATATGTATCGAAGTGACGTGCCCCGAACAGTCCTCGCGATTGATATTCAGAGACAGCTTCTGTAGTGGCGGGAGAATTGAGAATGGCAGTCAGATAGCGTGCTTCAACAAGATTGCGTGCAGGAACCCAATAGAGGGCATGTGGTTGGGTCCCCAGGTAGAAGTCCAGTGTCTGTGTGAGTTTCGTGTCCGAGAATGGACACAGGAGGAAATTCACGAATCATGGCACGCAGACACACCCCCGAGCAGGTCATCGCCAAAGTCCGGCA
>NZ_JABFAU010000022.1 GCF_017168335.1 Rhodococcus sp. KRD162
TGAACTTCTACAACACTCGACGACGGCACTCCACAATCGGAATGCTCAGCCCCCACAGTTACGAACAGTCACTGAACGCGCCCATCATGGCCGCGTAACCACTGTCCACTTTTCGGGGGGAACCTCATACTGGCACGCGTATTTCTCGCAGTAACAACACTTCACTGGCTAGAGACCTTCGGCACAGACTTTCAGCGCCGTGGCGACACGGAATCGTCCGCAAGAGCCTTCGTCATGGTGGCCTGCACCTGTGCGATCGCACTGTCGAATTGGTTGAAACTTCTGTGTCGCAGTACATCCCACGTCATCGAACCTGACAGAGCAATCAATGGATAGAGCCTGCTTCACTCCAGCCCGGACGATGAGGCTCCAAGACCTGAGTGCCGAGGGCACCGCCCGGCCAGATGGACAATGGTCAACTGCAAAGCCCGTCTACAACACAGTCACCTTTACTGGCCTCGGTGGGTCGACTACGAGGCGGTTCAAGGGGGTGTGGCATCGCGTCCCCGAATTTAAGGGTCTGCGCGCACGGACAGTCGATGCTTTACTCGACGCATGAGCTGGTCGGTGCGGGGATGGTTTCAACGGCGACAGCGGGCGGCAGAACCGCCGCTGTCCGAGCAGTTCCAACTCGAGACGCCCGAAGCCACGGCCGCGCGCACACAGTTCTACGAGCGTCAACGCATAGCGTGGGAGAAGGTGAGGGCCGAGTTCGAGTCATGCGAAGGGCCTTTCCGGATCGTGGGAGATGTGTCGCAGTGGGCGGGTACCTGGCTCCCAGGCGACCTCCACGACGCGTCGCTGAGAGAGTTGGACGCTGCGTACGTACGCGGTGAGCTCCCGAGGATGCCGTTCACGCGCGGCGTTAGGCTGGAGGAGGTTGTGATAGCCACAGCAGTCGAAGACGGCATCGTGACTCTTCCCGTGCCGGGGAGACTGGCCAGATCGTATGTGCTTCGAGACCCCATTTCCGAGTACACAACTGCCGCGGGCTACGGACTTGCAGTCGCGGACAGTTCAGTGCTGGAGATCCGCGCTGCCGCCGGCACGATCGAAGAAGGAGAGCTTGGTAATTCGGATGGGTCCCCGCTGCACGGCGCAGCCGCGATCGAGCGAATAGTCCACCAAGTCGTAGACACCTTCGCTCGAGTGCGCCCCTTCCTCCACTACGCCTGGGACAAAGACCACCGACCCGGCCGGTGATCTCGTCAGCCAGGCAATCAGCCGATCGAGCGTGAGTTGAAGCAACGGCAATAGAACGCATGTTCGATTATTGCTATTCTAGACGCCGGAGGCACCGATGGGCTTCGGCCGGGACGGTTGCCGGCTGCGACGGAATCGAGTCAGATCAAGAAGAGGGGTCCTGCGTGGCTGGTATCGACTGGGCCGCCCATGCACGCCGCCTGCGTGAGCACGCAACCGCCGACGCGCTCGCACGTACCGAGGAGACCGGCAAACCGCATCGTCCGGACCAAAACGTCATGAGCGTGGCCAGCTCGTGCGACACCGCCGCCTACAGTCCCGGTCGACCCAATTCGCGCCTGGAAAAGCTGGTGGCAGACACTCTCGCTTCCAGGCCGACTCCGCGCCCGCAGACCGGCAACTTCGACCTGAGCAGCGGCTCGGGGCAGCTGCCCAACGCACCTCGACACTGACACCTCCGCTCCTACGATTCCGGGCGTTACGATCATCGCCTGTGCAGCCAGGCAACAACGGGGAGAGATCGTGACGGCAGACTCGGCAGACGGACAGGCCTCGTTCGACGAGTGGATGCCCGAGGCGTTCACCGTTCCAGTGGCCACCAGCTATGCCGGCGTCGACGCCGGTCTCGGTTATCGTGCGCCGGCAGTGCAGCAGGCAGCCGGTGTGACCTATCGCCAGCTCGACTATTGGGCGCGAACAGCACTGATAGAGCCGTCCATCCGCAGCGCAGCCGGTAGTGGATCTCAGCGCCTGTACTCGTTCACCGACGTCGTGACGGTGCGAGTGATCAAACGGCTACTCGACACCGGGGTGAGCCTGCAGAACGTCCGGATCGCGGTCGACCACTTACGCGCTCGCGGTCAAGACGGCCTCGCGAGCCTCACGCTGGTCTGCGACGGAATGTCGGTCTACGAATGCACCACCGATGAAGAGATCGTCGACTTGTTGCGCGGGGGACAGGGCGTGTTCGGGATCGCGATCGGGCACACCGCGACCGATGTAGCGGCCGTCGTGCGCCACCTACCGTCCGTAAAGGCTGCTGACACCCTCGCTGACGACGTAACCCGCAGTCACAGCAACTCCGCCGCCGAGGGCGTCCTTGATGATCTGAGCGTGCGCCGTGCGCGTCGCAGCGCATGATCGCATTCGGCTCCACTGATCACGGCTTGTAGTTCACGGTCTGAGCTCGGCCGGATCATGTAGACCCCAATGATCCTGAACGTCCCAGAGTCTCTGACGTAATGCCTTGTCGGGCATGACCGAATGGGGCGGCTCGACAGCAGCCTTGATTGCGAACAGCTCGTCCAGATCGCTCTCGATCCGATCGAGCTCACTGCGGGACGGCGGAGTCTCCTGCGCAGAACCTGGGCCGCCGGCCATGGCCATACCCTCGTCCGGCTGGTCGCGTTGCTGCTCGAGGAACTCTATTGCTCTGAGGATCTTGTCCATGAATTGCATCACTCATCGTAGGCCGTGATCGGCGACGTCACTGCCGATCACGTGACTAGTTTCGGTCCGGCGGCTTCTCTTCAGGGGTCAGGTCGTGATCCGAGATCCATTGAACAAGGCTTCGATGTATTCCTTGTCGACACTGTCTCTGAGCAGCTTGGCTGCTGGCTCTATGACCGTTTCCTCGACGGTGTCGACGTGTTCGACCAGCCAGCCGCTGATGCCGTCAGGCCCGTCGGAGACGGGCCCGAACAGAGTCGTGAGCGCCTCGGGCCTGAACCCCTGAGCGACCAGTTGCTCGGCGGTGACCCAATCGTCCGCAGGTTCGCCGACCCACACTTGGTGGTTGTATCGCAGATCCGCCTCGGTTGTTCTCCGGATGCGCTCATCGATGGGGAGATCGATGGCGTCCTCTGGAGTCTTCAGGCTCCAGTTCGTCGCTTCTCCGCGCTCGATCTCGTCCGCAGTGGCATCTCTGAAATAGCCCATATCCGGGATCGTATTCCTCGCTCCCTCGGCCCGCCCACTGCCATCGAGAGTCGACCCCCTCACATTCCGAATCTCCCTGATACAGAAAGGTAGTCATGCCAGAGCGCACGTTCACCTCGGAAGCCTTCTTCGCAGGCCTCTCTCTGGGTGGCGCTGTTCATCTTGTTCGCGATACGTGACACATCGGCCGTACGGAACTACGACGTAACAGCGAGTGCCGTCGTAGGCCGACCTATGTTTTGTAGACGAGAATAATCTCGCGGAGCCGAGTGGCACATGTTCGGAGTGGCCAGTCAGAAGTGCGCAAGACATGAGGAAGAACTGTGGCGTGAACAGGGAGAGAGAGGCTGGTAGTGACAGTTCAACGGATGGGTCGTTCGCTGCCAGATTGAACCGATTGTTCGCCACCGTGCATCCTCGTGGGCATCGCCCGTTCAGCAATGCCGATGTGGCGCAGGGTTTGACGGCGGCTGGGCACCGGATCTCGAAGTCGTATATTTCGATGTTGCGGTCGGGGCACCGCATCAACCCGTCCGAGGAGACTGTGGCGGCGTTGGCCTGGTTCTTCACAGTGAAACCGGACTACTTCTACGACCCGGTGTATCGGGATGCGGTCGACCGTGATTTCGAGGTGCTCACTGTCAGTTTCAGAAGACGAGTGCACGAGTTCAGAAGTGCGCTGCACTTGACACCTCTCAAGTAATCTAGCGAAAACGCTAGATTACTCCTTTGGTGCTTTGACTGCCCGATCGTCCGAACCTAGGCGCTCACTTATGACTACGTGTCTTTAACCTTCGTTTTAGACACGCCCTGGATTTGACACGGCAAGGACGATGGGCGTGTGTGTCAGA
>NZ_JABFAU010000023.1 GCF_017168335.1 Rhodococcus sp. KRD162
CTTCGCTCTGGCCAAGCAATGGCGAGCGCTGGCCACCCGCTACGACAAACTCGCGATCACCTACCGCGCCGCCGTCACCCTCTGCGCAATTCTCACCTGGCTACGCCGATTGGGAGACACGCCCTAGTCGGGAGCGGCTGGCGGGAGACGACCCGTGGTCCAATCGGGGTCTCCCAACCCCCTTACCCAACATAGTTAAAGCCCCTACATAATCGCCCTCAGCGACGCGTGGCAGAAGGGTGCCCAGCAACTCAGCCCGGAAGAGCGCCGAAACCTCGCCAACGACCCGCGGAACCTGATCCCCGTGGACGGTCCGACGAACGGCCAGAAGTCCGATTCCGATGCAGCGTCCTGGCTTCCGCCGAACAAGGCGTACCGATGTACCTACGTCTCCCAGCAGATCACGGTGAAATCGATCTATCACCTGTGGGTGACGCAAGCAGAGAAGGACGCGATGCAGAAAATCCTCGCCACCTGCTGAAGTCCACCCTCCATGTAACGCTGAACCGCGTCTCGTGGTTCAGCGTTACGCATTCCGCCCACACCCGTTGCGCGGCAACTACACTCACACCCACACTTGTCGACACCCACGCAACCCACACACGATCTCGCAAGGGAAACCAATGATTACCAACAGGATTCACCATGCCGCGGCCCGCCTCATCGGCGTGGTCGCTGCGCTCGGCGGAGTCCTCGGCGTTCTCACCCTCGCGGACGCCGTATCGATCCCGATGCTGGCTCTGGTCTTGATGCTCGTCTCCGGCGCCACAGTCCTCGCCGCCGTCCTGTCCAAGCCGTTGCGGGAAGGGCGCCGGGCCGGGTTCGTCAACCGGATAGCGGACGGCAGCCTGATCTGGCTCGCGCTCGCGACGAACCTGACGGCATTGTGGTCGCTGACCGCGTACCTGACCCTCACACTTGTTGCGGCGCTGTGCCTGGTCACGCGGATTGCTCTCCATTCACGGATCGAGCGTGACAGTTCTATTCTGGCCCAACTCAACTCGACGAGATCCATAGCGATCATGAAATAGTCTGTCCTGTTGAACGATCCAACTACGCGCGAACGATCGACGGTAAAGTTTGTCTCCACCACATAGTTTGCCCGAATAGCGCTGACAGGCCGGGCCGCTCACCACAGAAACGGATCCGACATGAGCACTGCGACCGCCACATTCACCTTCGCCCACTCACCCTGCATTCAGCCACGGGCGAAGGTCACGCGCGAGAAAGTCCTCGACGAGACGGCGCACGTGTTCGACGCCCTCGGGTACTTCCCCGCCAGCATCACGGAAATGCTGAACGGCAGCGATCTCACCAAAGGTGCGATCTTCTACCACTTCCCGAGTAAAGAGGCCATCGCGCAACAGCTCGTCGAAGACTGGATAGCGACCATCGAAGCCGAATTCGCCGACGCTGCAACGACACAACTTCCTGCCACCACGCAGCTGCGCGCAGTCTTCGAAGCCCTCGCCGACATCGTCACCACCTCCGTCCGCGCCCGCGCCGGAATGAAGCTGATCCTCGAAAGGGCAGTCAGCGGGGGAGTGGGCGCCTACCGCAGATGGGTCTCTGCGACCGATGCCGTCTTCGCTGCCGCGATCACCCGTGCTGAGGTGAGCGCCGACGTCGACAGTCGCCGCCGCGCATGGAACCTCTGCGCAGGATTCACCGTCGCGGTACTGCTCGAAGACATCGACGGCGACGATCTCGACGTCGCCGCCCGCGTGGACGACCTCCTCACCATGCACCTCGCCTTCGCCCACTGAACCCGACACCCAGAGAGGCACCGACGATGACGACAGCCAAACCGCTCCACCTCCGCCCCGTCGCCGACGAGGGCCGCGACCCCGAGGACCAGCAGGCGCTGGTCAACCTCGGCGGGATGCTCGACGCACTCGACATGGCCCAGTTCAGCGTCCTCGACGCCGTCGAGGCCCTCAAACAGGCCTACAAAGGTGCAGCCACAACCAAGCAGGTGGAGAAGTTCCTCGCCGACGAAGCGGAGCACCAGGACATCGTCAACCACCTCGCCGCCGCCGCCCGGAGCATACGAGCCGCCCGCGCTCTCTCCAGCGGAATCGTGACCAGTCCGAACACCCACTAGGAGATCTGCAATGGAAAGCACCAAGCACGACTACGTTCCGTCCGAGTCCTGCGACGAGGAATGCCACCCGAGCGGAGTGAACAACAGTCGGCACTGCGCGGACTGTGGCCAAACCGAACGCACCGGAAATCACACGTAAACGACACCGACTGAACCTGCACCGGGAATTAGCAGCGGCGCAACAAGAGTCGAGTATCTGAGCATCAAACCGCCGCATCCGCCGATCCGGCCCCGCACCCCACTCGAAATCGAATGTACGTTCGACTAGAGTGGGCGGTGACAGCAGCACCGGCGGAGGAGGTCGAACCACTGTGGCCATCAC
>NZ_JABFAU010000024.1 GCF_017168335.1 Rhodococcus sp. KRD162
CATTACATCCTGCTCAATGTCGCCGTAGGCAACAACTGGGTCGGCAAGACCCTGAACAGCACGCCGTATCCACAGACGATGAGTGTCGACTGGTTGCGTGTGAGCCGGCTCTGACCTGCACGTCGGCATGTGTGGCTGCGGCCATTACGTTCGGCACGGTTTGAGCCCGAAAACCACGATTGTGACTTTTATCAATAGAACCGATGCCATGCAGGGATATTTCACAGTTTCAGGAATATGGTCGACGCA
>NZ_JABFAU010000025.1 GCF_017168335.1 Rhodococcus sp. KRD162
TTTCCGGAGTCGCCCATCTCCGGAACGACCATCGCGGCAGGACGACTCACGAGTTACGGCAGATAGTACGCTACTATCTGCCGTAAATCCTTAGCGCCGGATTTCGAGAATCTGCTCCCCGACCCCCGATCCGTGTGTGTGCGGCTATGACCGGGTAGACTGACACCCGCTGAGGATGCCGTTGCGGGTCGATCCTTCAAGCGCCAATTCGTGTACCCACCGAACTCGTCGCGCTGATGTTGCCGACGGTTCGGGCGACTTGAAAGGCCCGCAACTCATGAGTGCCACCCCCATCAACACAGACGCCATCTACGCCGCAGCTGAGGCTGCCGTTCGTGGACGTGTCGCCTTGGCCGAAGCCATCGTCACCGCCCAGCAAGCAGTCGGCACCGCCGAGGAGAACGCCGCCAAGCAACGAGCCGAAGCCGACGCCGCGATCAAAGCCGCCGAAGCCACCAAACGCGCAGCAACGAAATCGGTCGAGGCCAGCAAGAAGGCCGTTCACGCCGCCATGAAAGAAGCGCTGACGGGCGGGTGGACTGCAGCCGAACTCCGCGACATCGGCCTCACCGTGCCGACGTCGGTCATCGCAGCTGCCTCCGGAGGTAAGTCGTCGGAGTCACGCAAACGCGGTACGGGCTCCACGACGAAGCGCCCGCGGATCAGCCTGAACGCGAGCGAAGATGCGTCTTCGACCAACACCGGTGAGCGAAGCTCCACCGGGCCGGCGGCGACGGCCGTTCCGCCGGAACATCAGACGCAGAACGAACACGTCCACGCTGACAACGCTCCCGACGTACAGTCACTGGCGCACACCGGATAGCGCGGGAGACGGGTCGATGAGATCCTCGACAGCGGGCCGTGTTCGCGGCGAGAAGTCGTTGGCGCACAGCGGCCGTCGTGTTCACGACAGGCCGACCGGCCGGGAACCGTTAGGTGGGTGGGGAGTCGGTGCCGAAACCGTTAGCAGTAGGCGATGCCGACGAGCGAGCTCGGTTTCGCAGCTACGTGGTGCACGGGCCGCATCGGTCCTCGTGTGCGATCTGGATCGGGGCCATTGCCGACGACGGGTACGGCAGATTCTGGGTCTCCCGCGGTGGACAACCGCGGGTGGTTCGCCCGCATCGCTACGCATTGGCGATCGCGCTCGGTGGGGCGATCGACGAGTCGGTGAACGCATTGCACATGTGCGACAACCCGATCTGTGTACGAGTGACGCTGGACGAGGCGCAGCAACAGCCTCTTCACGTGGTCGACGGGAACCAGTCGCAGAATCTGCGCGACATGGCCGCGAAAGGTCGCGGCGGTGGACGTCGCCAACCGGGGCTTTGGTACGGGCCGGATCGAGCCGCACGTGCTGCGCGCTCGCGCCGGTTGCGTGCGGCGGTACGCCAGGGTTGGGACGACGCAGCGGTGCAGGCAGCTCTATTGGAGAGCGGTACTCCCACGCTGTTCTGACACTGTGGCCGGGCGAGAAGTCACAGCGGGCTGCTGAACGCACTGGCCACGACGGCAACTGCCATCGCGAACAGGATGCCGGCCACCACGGCCACGATTCGGAAGCCCATTCCGAACACCATGCCCGTTGCGCGTACCGGCGCGAATCGCCAGCCGCCGTCGTCGGTGACGCCGGCGCGCAAAACCGCAACGACGATGACGATGCCGGCCACTATCGCGATCACCACGATCATCACCTCGCTTCTCGTTCTGGGGGGTCACCCCGTGTGGCGGCCAGTAGACACCAGGCCACCGACAAGTTCCGCCGCGCTCGGTTGCAGCCGGCGTGTCGACGCCGGCTGAACCAACACACTTCCGCACTTCTCCGCGCGTGCCGTCTCCGGGAGAACACGCGCGCACGACGAAAAAGGATCACTCCTCATGACTTCTGCACGAAATCGTCCTACCCACTCCGAATTGATCACCGTCGAGGTCGCGACCCTCGATCAACACAACGATCCCGGCCATGTGTTCGCGCGCGCCGAGTTTCAGTCGCGGACAGCGGCGTCGTCCTTCGCGGTCAGTCAGGCCGCGATGCTGTCCGCCGGCCGGGAGGTCGACCGTATCGCCGCCGCGGTCAATGTTCGGTCGAGCGACGGCGCACACACCGAGCTCCCGTTCACCGGGACTCCCAACGAATTGGCGGTGGTGCTCAGTAGCGAACCCGGGTACGCAGCGGGTGTGCGCAAGGCGCAAGTGCCGGCCCCGCCCGCAGTGGCCGAAGTGATCGCTCGATTCGCCGACTCCGCACCCTCGCGGATCGACGCTCCCCCTACCGCGCCGGACGTGAGCGAGGTCCGAGTGCAGTCGACCCGTCCGGGGCCGATTCCCGATTCGCGCACGGTGGTCGGGGTGTATTCGACAGCGGATGCGAAGCGCATTGCTTCCGCGATCGCCGAGCGGGTCGGCGGTTCGGTCACCGCGGATCCCGAGAGCCAGAAACTGACCGTGAGCCATGCGGCACCGATCACGGTGCACGAGCGTGAGGCGGTCGAGCGGCGTCATCGCATCGCCTCTCTTCGGGCGAACATCGCCACTCTCGATACCGTGCGTGATCGCGACCATGTCGCCGCGCTCAGTGGCGAGCTGGGCGATCTGCAGAAGCGAACGCAGTCGTTCGAGCCACGCGCGGACATCGCGCCGATAGACGACCCCGCGGCGCAGGGTCAGTCAAACGTGTCAGTTGCCGGCCAGCCCTCGACGCCGTCGATGGCGACGCCCTCCTTGCGGGCTGTGCTCAATCGCCGACCGAGTCACCCACGTGAAGCGACGCCACCGGTGCAATCCCCGCAGCCGCGCGTTGCACACGATCTCGGACGCTGACCGATGATGGACCTGTTGACGACAGCCCTACGCTGGGTGTTCTTACTACTGGTTGTGGTCGCGTTTCTCGCGTGGGCTGCTGGATTGCTACGCAAGGTGTTCGTGGCCGAGGCCTATTGGGAGGACCGCACCAACAGACGCCTGGCGACGATCGCATGTGGGTGCCTCGTCGGTGCCATCGTCACCTCCCTGCCCCTCACCCCCGGACTACCCCTCTGACCTGTCTCACCTCACCGAAGGACACACACCATGAGTTCACCCGAATCCTCCACCACCGCGCTGTCGGAGATCGACAGTCTGGAGCTGGCGATCCTCACTGAACTGTGTTCCCCCGAAGCGGTGGACGCGTTCGAGATGATGCACGCCAACGTCCGCCCGACCAACGCGGCGCGGTTCGCCGACTTGCTCTCGATCATTAACGGACTGTCAGATCCGAACTTCACGGTCGACGCCCCGCTGAACCTTCTCGGGTTGGTTCCGGCAACAGTCATTCGTGTGAATGAGCTGGACGAGGGTCCGGACCCCCGACCAGATGGGACGGGTTGGGCCCCGCCCGGTGTGGGCGGAGCCGTCCGGCCTAGAGCTTGAGAGGTTCGATAGCTTCGTCGGTGCGGTGCTTGCCGAGTAGGCATTCCCAGGTGCGGGTGTCGAGCTGCTCGGCTGTGACCCACTGCCCGCACATCGTGGCGTGGTGCACGTCCGCGTGCAGTCCGCCCAGGTTGTGGGTGGCGCTCGTTGCGCCGCGATTCAGGGCAGCGGAGGCGATGGCGGAGAGCCGATCTGGAAGCATGGCGAGATCCTTTCGAGGTTCGGATGAGACGTAGCGATCGGACATGACGAGGGTGGACTGTCAAACCACGTCTTGGGAGCCTGCGACCGTGGTTTTACTGGACGGGGGTCCCCGGCGTGTCAGACTCGGCGTCCTCGTACGACCCCCTTTGGTGACCCATATGGGGCAACGCCGGAGGCTGCGAGGTAGCGCAGTGGGACGCCCACTCCCCGGCATGACCGCACCTGACCCGGCCTTTCAGTTGTGGCGGCGGTCTTCCTCGAGGCCACGGAGACGATCGAGTTCGGCGCGCTGCAACGAGATCTCTTCGCGCAGATCGGCGGCGATCGTCTTCTGTTCGTCGATGCGTTCGGTGTAGTCGCGGCGCAGCTCGGCTTCACGTTTGGTGGCGTCGGTGCGCTGCTGGGTGAGTGTTGCTGCGCTGGTGCGGTTGTCATCCTGGCGTGCGGTGCGTTCGGCGGCGAGATCGGCACGCAACCTTTTCGCTTCGGCGCGCAGCTCGACCAGCTCGTCCTCGCGGCGGCGATCCTTCTCGTCGTAGCGGTCGATCGATTCGCGGTGACTGGTGTTGAGCGAGGCCACAATGGTGTCGTGAGTGTCCTGCAGGGCACTGATTTCGGCGCGTTGGCGTGCGTCGAGCTCGTCGAGTTCGGCGCGGTGCGCGGCCTTCTGCTCCTCGACCTGGATGCGGGCCTGCTCGGCGGCGTTTTCTGCTGCATCGGTCTGCTCCCATGCGTCGGCGGCGTCGGCGCGGAGCTCGTCGTTTTCGGCGTCGAGGGCGTCGGCGCGGACGGTCGCGGCGTGCGCGGCTGCTTCGGCGGCGGCAGCACGTTCTTCGGCGGCGGAGACGGTGCGGGCGGTTTCGGCGCGCATCAGCTCGAGACGCTGATCGAGAGCTTTGGGGTCCGAGACGGTGCCGATCGCAGTCTGGACTCGTTGGACAAGGTCATCGAGCTGCCCGAACTGTGCGTGCAGTGCCGGCAGAACGGCAGCGAGGGACGCAACGGCGAGTTCCGGGGTCGCGGTGTCGGCCTCGTCGACGCCGACGGACTCAGCCGCGGTGCCTGCTTTCTGCGCGGCTTTGGCGCGGTGCGCGCGCACCCGATCGGCGGGGGTGGCGTGGATGCGGGGTCGGCCTGGCTTGCGGGGCGGCTCAGCTGCGGTCATGACTGAACTCTACCATTTCGTTTCATATCGTTACGTTTCATTTCATTACGTTGCGGTAACGAAATTGGAAACAAAAAGAGGTCCTGGTGCTCAGTGGGTGGTGCACCGGAAAGACCCGCCCGGGATGTCTACTCCCGGCTGCCCTGCGCACCATCGGCAGGTGGTGTCGTGCTCGATGCGTCCGAGCACTCCTCGGCTTCCTCGATGAGGATGGGCAGCTCTGCTGCGCTGGCGAGCGCGAGCGCTTCGGTGGCCCAGCGGGCCGCGCGCGGATCTTCGGCGGGGAGCTGAGCGGCTGTGCCGATGAGATCGGTGATGATCTGGTGATCGTTGAGCAGTTCGTTGTTGTTCATGACTGGACACCTTCCAAAGGTTCGGATGAGACGTCCTGGACTGACAGGCTGAGTGCTTCTATCAACTTCGCAACACGTAACTGCAGAAACGTTCGCGGGAAAGGCGCGTTGGCGCGCGTATGCAAGGTCGCACGCATCGGCCCCCGGTCAGACGCCAACGTGGGATAGTAGGTGCCATGCCTGTTTCTGAGCTCATTCGTCTCGGTACTGCACGGCCGATAATCCGTTGGGGTGCTCCAGTTCTGCACACTCCAGCCCGTCCGATAACCGATTTCGGCTCGGGGCTTCAGGGATTACTAGCCGATATGTTCGCGACCAACGCTGCTGCTGATGGTGCCGGTCTTGCAGCCCAGCAGATCGGGGTCGATCTGGCGGTATTCATATACGACTGCAATGACGAAACGGGGCGACGGCAGACGGGTGTTGTCTGCAACCCAATCGTCGAACTACCGGAGGGAAATAGTCGGCGGCTCATCGAGTTCGGGGAAGGATGTCTATCACTGCCCGGTGCGTATAGCGATCTCGCCAGGCCCGAATTCTCCACCTGCCGCGGCCAGGACCAGTACGGTGATCCGCTTCAGCTGATCGCCGGTGGCACTCTCGGACGCTGCTTTCAGCATGAGACCGACCACATCAACGGCACAGTATTCGGCGACAGACTTTCGACACGTAGACGCAAGCAGCTCTATCGCGACCACGAGGCGGTTTCCACTCACTACGCAGTGAACTGGCCAGCAACATAACCTGCTGCACCGCAATTATACCGCCCTGAATTTGGGAAGCTGATTTCTCGGTCAACTGCGCCGCATCCAATCCGACTGCACTGGCGCTAGCGGAGCGCCCGCGACGTCGCGCCCGCGCGCCGGACCTCACCCAACTGTCGAAAACTTTCGGCGGTGACGCTTCGCTGTTCCGAAACCGAGGGCTATCGGCTGCTGGTCGTTGTCACCGCGGACACGTAGAACTTGCCCTCGATGTGAAGGATCGAGTGGGAGATCGAGACGACTTCTTGCCCTGATCTTTCGCAGTTGATCGTCGCGAAGGTTGCGGTGTGGTTGGACAGAACTGCGTGCAACTCGGAGAGGGTCTCGAACGGCCCCAGTTCGAGTGTGTACACGTCGTAGCTTGCGATATCCGCCATGGAGGCGACAGTAGCGGCCGTCAGGCTGCGACCATGTCCTGTGCTCGCTGCGGCGGGAACGACAACAGACGAGCCTGTTTGTCCGCACCTGGAGGCGGTGTCAGTTTGGGGCCGAAGGTGGTCGGGGAACGAATCACGATCAAGCGCGCGAGGGAGAACGACCGCGCAGCAAGATCGGGTTCCATGCGAACGTCTATGCCGACTGCGGACCCGATGTCCCAGGCACCCAGCGAACAATCTCCCTGCAACCGTTGGTTGTCGTGTCAGGACCTTGTCTCGCTTCTTGGGTGTCAGATTGCTCGCCCAAGGCTAAGGCGGTCACGCAGAACCAACTCGTCATTATCGCAGCAGCCCAATAGATTTCGCTCTGCGGGCGAACTGCAGAACGCCACCTAACGATATTCACGTCCGCGTGCCACCCCAAGGACAAAGGAGAACCCTCCTGGAGTCGTCCACCATCGAGGGAAACTCCGGCTGAAGAGCATCAGACTTGATATCTGACGAACCCTCGCGTACTGTCGGTCTCAATCCCAACGCACCGACCGTATCGTGTAGCGTTCAGGGTAACAAATCGTCCTTCACGACGTAACGCTGGCACAAGCTCGAATGTTCACCAGCAAAGATCAATGTCCGACATCGCGGATTGTCTCCGATTCTCTTCTCGCCAATATACGTCTAGATAATCAGGCGCAAAAACCGCGATCTCGCAAAGTTCACATCTTCCGAACTATCCTTATTCACTGGAACAAGACTGGAATCGAAAGGATTTTCTTATGACGAACACGGACATTATAATAATGTCGAGTTCCGACTCGGGTGCCGACTGGCCGCCCAAGGACTTGTCATCAATGAAGCTTCCAGAATTGAAGTCGGTTGCGTCAGATATGGGCGTTAAAGGCGTATCAGGCATGCGGAAACCTGAATTAGTACAATTGATTTCCGATCTGATGAATGCGAATACCTCTGAGTTTGTTGATAGAGCCGACGCGACGACAGCGCTAAAGGTCTCGCAATCAACAACTAAATCGACAGAAGAGATTGCAGAGCCAAACGGGAGTCAGCCACGGTCAAACAATCCTCAGCCCGAACCCGATGCGGATGACACACCAGACGACCGGACTACGGGACGGAACGGTGACGGAAAGAACAACCGACGAAATCGTAACGGCGCACGCAGTGATGGTCGCGGAAGAGGACGCAACCGACGACGACCACGCGAAATCGATCAACAACAGGACAGCGATCCACAGGACAATCGATACTCCAATGATGATGCTGTTTTGCAGCCCGTCGCGGGTATCCTCGATGTCCTTGACAACTACGCCTTTTTGCGCACGTCCAGTTATATGTCGGGCCCGGACGACGTCTACGTCGCTATGAACATGGTTCGCAAGAACGGTCTTCGCCGGGGTGATGCGATTACTGGGAAGGTTCGGATTGTTCATGAGACCGAACAACGAAACCAGCGGCAGAAGTTTAATTCGTTAGTTGAGCTGGACACCGTAAATGGAGGTGGCGTCGAAGCCGCCAAACGCCGTCCTGAATTCGGCCGACTAACGCCACTCTATCCGAATGAAAGACTGCGTCTCGAGACAACGTCCGATCGCTTGACCACGCGAGTAATCGATCTGATCATGCCGATCGGGAAAGGCCAACGTGCACTGATCCAGTCTCCTCCAAAAGCGGGTAAAACAACGGTTCTGCAGGACATAGCTAATGCAATCTCTACCAACAACCCCGAGTGCTATTTGATGGTTGTGCTGATCGACGAACGGCCTGAAGAAGTCACCGATATGCAGAGATCGGTGAAAGGAGAGATTATTTCGTCAACCTTCGACCGGCCGCCTTCCGACCATGTGTTGGTCGCTGAGCTCGCTATCGAACGCGCAAAACGGTTGGTCGAAGATGGTAAGGATGTCGTTGTGCTGCTAGATTCGATTACCAGACTGGGCCGTGCCTACAATAATGCGTCGTCAGGCTCGGGCCGAATCTTGTCCGGTGGAATCGACTCAGCAGCGCTATACCCACCGAAGCGATTCCTCGGTGCCGCCCGGAACATCGAGAATGGCGGGTCACTTACCATCGTTGCAACATGCCTGGTAGAGACTGGCTCGACCGGCGACACGGTGATATTCGAGGAATTCAAGGGCACCAGCAATGCAGAACTGAAACTGGACCGGAAAATCGCCGAACGCCGCGTTTTTCCTGCCGTCGACGTCTCCCCATCTAGTACCCGAAAAGATGAGCTGATCCTAGCCCCGGACGAAGCGCCAATAGTATACAAGTTGCGACACGTCCTTAGCGGGCTCGATTCCCAGCAAGCAATTGACCTGTTGATTGGACAGTTGAAGAAGACCCGTAACAACGCTGAATTTTTGATGCAAGTACTGAAACAATAGATTCTAGAACGGCCTAAATCCCAGATTGTCAGTCGTCCTGCACCTCGGATTCTAGGTGTCAGTTTCAGAATACGGCTGCACTGTTTCAGAAGTGGACTGCACTACTCACCTCTCGCGACAGCCAGAGCGTCTCGCTCGTCCCGCGCGAGGGTGAGGTTGTTGTAGAGGGCGGATCGTTTCAATCCGGTGTTCTTGCAGAGCGTTTCGATCTTGAACTGCCGTGTCTCATACACCTGAAGTAGGTATGCGCGCTCTTCTGGTGTGAGTGTGTGGGGCCGTCCTTTTATCTTGCCGGCCGCGGCGGCTGCGGCGATGGCGTCGCGGGTGCGGGCTCGGATGAGGTCGGATTCGAATTCGGCCATCAGACCGAGCATTCCGATGAACATCTTGCCCATGGGGTCCGACGGGTCGTAGACCTTCCCGTCGATCGACAATGCCACTCCCCTGGCGACCAGTCGGTTCACGGTTTCGTGGAGGTCGCCGGCCGATCGGGAGAGTCGGTCGAGTTTGCTGACGCAGAATTCGTCACCTTCGCGGCTGGCGTTGATGGCGTTTGTCAGTTTCAGAAGACGAGTGCACGAGTTCAGAAGTGCGCTGCACTTGACACCTCTCAAGTAATCTAGCGAAAACGCTAGATTGCTCCTTTGGTGCTTTGACTGCCCGATCGTCCGAACCTAGGCGCTCACTTATGACTACGTGTCTTTAACCATCGTTTTAGACACATCGAGCTATTGACACAGGGTCGACGAGCAATGTATGTGTCAAAACTCATGTCCAAAACCTGCCGAACGCAATGTGTCTATATGACGAGTTCTGACACACTTGATCGTTGTGGGTGAACTTTTGGGGTACGCGAGGGTGTCGACGACCGAGCAGAGCGCCGATGCGCAGAGGGACGCTCTCAGCGCTGCGGGGTGTTCGCGAGTGTGGGTGGAGACGGCGAGCGGCGCGACGACGTCACGGCCGGAGTTGTCGGACCTGTTCTCGCATCTGCGGTCCGGGGACACTCTGGTGGTGTGGCGGCTCGACCGTCTCGGGCGATCACTCCCCCACCTTCTACAGACGGTCGAAGATCTCGACTCCGATGGTGTGGGGTTTCGGTCGCTGACGGAGTCGATCGACACAACCACCTCGGGCGGCAAGTTGATCTACTCGATTTTCGGTGCCCTGGCGGAGTTCGAGCGCAACCTCATCCGCGAGCGCACGCAGCTCGGGCTGGCGGCCGCGCGGGCGCAGGGCCGAACGGGTGGCCGACCGCGATCGATGTCGGAGGCGAAGATCAAGCAGGCCCGGCGAATGCGTGCCGGCGGCATGTCACTGGCCGATATCCGAGACGTCGTGGGCGTATCCCGATCGACGCTATACCGGTACCTGAAATAGCGCGCGTAGCAACGGGAACCCCCAAACCGTGTCCCGAATTGCCAAGGTGACAGGGATGTCGGACTCAGTCACGTAGACCAACAAAGTAGTTGCTAGCCTCCCCTGGTTGCCAACGATCCGGGTCTCAGGGATAGGCCATTCCTTCTGCGGCGAACAGGGCCTCGATAAGGTTCTGGTTGGTCGCTGCGGCAATCCGCGCCTCAATTCCGGCTGCTGTGAGGTCCAACGCTCGTAGCGCCCCACTCACCTCGGCGACGGCGAGACAGCGGCGGACTCGATCTGGATGTTCATGGGCATAACGCGCGAGCGTCGACCACTTCGACGAAGTATCAGCGAGATCAAACCTGTGCGGATCGACGATGTCCATGACGTACTCTCCATCACCGTCGTCGTGCCAGAACAGGAAATCGGGGTGCATCAGTTGGTGCTTGTCCCCGAATTCATAAGGAACTGCGAGCGCGTGCCGACCTGACGAGGGGTTGCGATACCACCCGACGAGAGTCTCGACTGCTAGTTCGGCATCGAGCACCTCCGCTTCCCACGACGACCGGGACGTGTCGACAGGAAAGCGGCCGGCGTGGGGCTTGCCGTCTGGGATGACGAAAAGGTGCGCCGGGTATGTTTCGATGGACTCGACGGTGTTACCACGAATCTTCTCTGTAGCGGCCGGATAAGTATCGCGCGTCTCGACGGTGGTGGGGAGCATCGGTTCCGAGCCGAGGTGCCAGAGCGGTTCTGTCTGGTCGCGGATATGGCGGGGTTTGGCAGATACCTTCGCAGCGTGTTGATTTCGCCAGTCGGTGATCAGAAGCGTCGCCTGGTTCTCCACGACGGATGCGAATCCAAGATCGGCCATCGCAACCAGACGCGCGGATGCATCGATTTCGTCCTCGCCGCGGTCGCAGAGCTCGTTGAAATACCAGTTGGCGGATCCGTCCGGGAGCAAACGCTTGGCTCGCTGGAAGTAACCTTCAAGGTCGCGTTCATTAGTTGGGGTGTCGGTTTTACCGACACTCTGCATGATTGATTCTCCGTAGGAGACCATCGTCGTACTGATGGACAGCGACATGATGTCGTCGACCTTGGCGTCGATCTCGCTGCTTCGCTGACTGTCGGCCGCGTGCATCTGATCGACGATCCATCGCTTGGCCTTGGCCGAGCCTTGATCGATCAGACCATGCTCCGTGAGCGTTGCGGCCAGTCGCATCAACTGCCCGGTGCGGGAACCGAACGATGTCCTCTGTCTGGTGTACGAGGGAAGCGTGTCCAGCAGGTCGAACAACGCCGGGGGAACAGCTGTCGATCTCCCGCATAGGACGGGGGCGATGACGATGTCGATCTCGACAGTCTCGTCTTCGGTCAGCGCGTTCACTACTCGCGCCACGTGCTCGGTTCGGAACCCTGGCAGGTAGGCCGCCACCTCCCCCAGTCGCTCGTCGCCCCCCTCGATGCGCTTGGCCAGCGGTGTTCGGACCAGTCGGCCGATGAGCTGGGCGATCTCGGTGTAGCTGTCCTTGTTCTGGAACGAAATCATCACTTCTGCTCGCGGGCAGTCCCAGCCGGTGGTCAACGCCGATTTGAACAGCACCACGCGTGCCTGGTCGTCGCCGGAGATCGCCTCGGGAGGAAGGTAACGAATCGTCTTGTCACCAACCTTGTACTGGGCGTGATCGCCGAAGGCGTGAGCAATCGCGTAGTCGGAGAGCTTCGGCCATGTCGATTCCATTACTGCGAGGATTTCGGCGAGCCTTGCTTCTTCCTTCGCCGGCGAAAGCCCTTGTTCGACTTGAACGACCAGAAGCGGCTCGACGAGCCGGTCGCCGGTGGCTTCGTGGTGGCTTCGCCAGGATGCATCGGAAGACCTCAGATCCTCCACGGCGAGGGCGAGCATCGTGTTGTCAGCCGACTGCGACTCCCCCAGGCTTCGCAGCAGGATGCGGTCTTTGAGAAGACCAGACTCACGGACGTCGCCGGCTTTGACTTCGACCAAGCGCGGTGTCCGATTTGCGGCGTTCATAGCGGCGAGGAAGCGATCGGGGGTGGCTGAGATGCCCAGTACGACTGGAGCGGGCGGTTGGTTGGTGCCGATGTTCGTGGTGCCACCGTCGACAATGGTTCCGGCGATCGACTTGCGGTCGGTGTTCTTGGTGCCGGAGCCGCGGTGCGCTTCGTCCCAGATGACAAGGAAGTCCTCGCCACGTTCGCGGACGGTGTTGGCGATCATGTCCCATGCGCCGTGGGTTCGTTTGTCGTTAGGAGTGCCGTCGGCGCGCACAGCGTGCAACGTCGAGTTCTTCTGCATTGCCTGGATGTGGACAAAGTAGATATGACCTTGTTGCAGGGTGCGGTGGTCGTCCTCAGCGATGAAGCGGATGCGGTTGATGTCGATCGCGCCTCCCGATGCCTGGGTGATTTTTGCGATGGTCTGGGCGTTGAGTGCTCGGTCGTCAGTGATCCACAAGACCGTCATGTTGGGGTTGGCAGCCCTGATCGACGTGCCTTTGTAGATCCCCTCAAGCACCGCCGTGGCGATGACGGTCTTACCGGCACCGGTGGGAGCGGTCAGGCCCACCGCAGTGCGTTCACCATCGTCGAGGTATCCGGCACGGGCTTTGGCGAGGTTGGCGAGCACGGATTCGACCGCCGAGCTCTGGTAGGGCTCCAGAGTAAATTTCACCGCGCGCCACCAGCGATGTTGATGGTGTAGTTCGACAGGTAATCCTCATAGAGTTGCACGGTGTTGACGCCAACCGGGAGGCGCTCGACGGCTCGCTGGTACTCGGCTTCGGAGTCTGTAATGACAAACACAACCGTAGGCGAAGCCCCAGTCACAGACTCGCTGGCGATTGCCCGAGCGAACTCCACCAGCACGTCGACGTCGAACAACACGCCGTAGCTGCCAGTCAGCGCCCAACCCTTGTCGGGGATTCGATCAATCCGGGGGCCGCGTGCGCCGGCTTCGAGCCACATCAGAGGAGCGACGGCCTCAAACTCACGGCCCCTGCGAACCATGCCTGGATCGAGGTAGGTCAGGTCGAACATCTCCACGTTCGCAGGCAGTCCCTGCGAATAAATGGTGCCATCTGGGCGGTGACCGGAAACAACGGTCGAGATACGAGGCCTGCAAACGTGCTCGAAGACGCCTTTCGACTCCCACTCATCATCGCCTGGATGAAGACCAGCCTTGCGTAGTTTCTTCGCTTCGGTGGCCCCGATCTCGTTGTTGGTCACCAAGATCGCCTGTCGGGTTCCGTTGTCCTGCCTATTCAATTCCATGACAGCATCACAGGTTGTTCCCGAGCCGCCGAAGAAATCCAGCACAATAGCATCAGCGGGTGCAACGAGACCGATCCATCGCATGAGGACATCGCGATCCTTCGGGTTCGGAAATCGCAGGTCTCCAATAATGTTCCGAAACTGGGTATTCGACGCCTTGCGGTCCTGCGTAAACACAGACAAGGCAACCTGCTCATCCATTTCGTCCAAAAACGTTATCTTGCGGGGAATTGTCGACTCGTCGTCTCCGAACCAGACGCGCCCTTCAGCAATTTCTCTCTCCATGCGCGCTGGGTCCTTGTACAGCCAGCCTCTGGAGGGAGACTTCACCGGCTTACCGGTCACAGGATGTTTGACCTGGTAGGTTCCACCGCCACCGCCAGGCCATGTGATGTCCTGGTAAGTGTTGATGGGGCGTCCTGTTGCCGGGTCGAGTAGGTCGTAACGCGCTACCGAATCGGTGATTTCCCCGCCTGTTTTCTTGGCACGAAGCCAACGCTTCCATTCGGTGTTGGCGTTGTCGATGTCGGCACTGCTGGCCTCCCAGATGCTTTGAGCCTTCTGCAGGGCAGCGTGAACGCCTACCTTCTCCTCGCGCCACCGCGTCCCAGCAGCGCTCAACGCTTCCAAGTCGCGGGCGTAGAAGAACATGTAGTCGGCCCCGTTGGAGATATATCGGGAATCGTTCTTACGACCGCCCTGCCATACGACGTTCGAAATGAAATTTGCACTTCCGAATACTTGGTCGAGCAGCATGCGTAGTCGGTGGTGCTCCTCGTCACCTATTGCCACGATGATGACCCCGGTCGACTTGAGGAGGTCTCGGGCGATCAGCAGACGCCGTTCCATGAACGACAACCATTTCGAGGATTTGGCCCGATCATTCTGGTCGACGTAACGGTCGTTGTAGATCCAGCCATCATTCCCCGTGTTGTAGGGAGGGTCGATGTAGATCAGGTCGACTTTGTTGCGGTGAGTCGACCGCAAGGCCTGGAGGGCGTGGAAATTTTCGCCGTTGATGACGATGTGCCACGGCGCGTCTGATGGCCCGTTTTCGATCCGTTCGACAGTACGGAGTCCTGGATAGATTGGCTCGTCGAATTCTCGGACAACGACAAGGTCGGCAACGTGGCGCGTACCTCCGTCTCCACTGAGGACTGCTCTCTCACGGGTTCGGTCGGTGAAGTGGTCGACGAGCCAGGTTTCGGGGGACGTTTCGTCGCGTAGTGCGACACGGATCCCTTTTCGGACGGGGTGGTCGGGAAGGCGAACGGACTCGGGCAGATGGCGGTCGAAAACAAGGCCGAAGCGGCGGGACCCGCGGAGAAGTTCGACCTCGGAGGAAAGCCGGGTTCGAAGGGTGTCGTCATCAATGCGGGCGATGAGCTGGTCGAGGACGTTGGATTCGTCAGACATGGCACTTCTTGGCGGCGCCGCCTGCGGGGGTCTGGTCCATTGCCGGAGCTTATCGCCGGGTCTCCTGTTAATCGTCCACCAGGTCAACTCTGTGCGAACCTATCGTGTTCACCGTGAGGTGGCGACGAACGCTGACCGCCGTCGGGGTGCGCCATCGTCGCTCGAAGTGTCGAATATGACCGAGGACTTCGGCCTACCGACCGAACAAGCCTGAGCGAAGCCTTAGGGGACGTGCGCGGTCCCTACTGGGCGCGCCGGTGAAGGTGTGGGATGTCAGCTCGATAGGTCGGCGTCGCGACGGATCCGGTGCACGCTGTCAACCACCCGGCGCGGTGGGGGTGTCCCAAATGGCCGCGTATATCTCGGCTACCAATGGCCACACCTGGCGAAGACCGTCCTCGACGGAGCCGACGACCTGGGCGAGGTCGCCGAAGATCACGAACTCGTGGGGAATCACACGGCCAGCCGAGTCTCGGCGCCCGAGAGGATCCTCGATGCGAAGCGCAACACGCCCATCTCGGCGGTGCCACGCAGTCAGCGCGTCTCCAGCGTCGTCGAACGCGCGTTCGTAGTCCGGGAGTGGGTCGCTGAGTCCGGCGTCGAGAAGAAACCGAAAACCCCAATTACGGCCCCGAGTGGACCAGATGATGTCCGAGGGTCCGGAACTGGTGCTCACTTCGGGTTCCTGATCACCTTGTCGTCGACGCCCTGCTCGAGGTCCAGCTTGAACTGCGTCAGTGTCGCTCGCAGGTAATCGTGCTGAGCGCGGGCCTGCGAATTCATCTCTCTGAGTTTCGGTCCCACCAACCGCGCCGCGTCCGCCAGGATGGGCAGCGCGACGGCGGCGATCTTTTTCGCCTTTCCGCCCTTACCTGGGTTGACCAGTGCCAGAAGCTTTTCGATCGACGCGAATTTCTGACCTGTCAGACCTGCTGCCAGCAACTCTGCGCCGTCGGCGAGCGAGTCGAGCACTTTGCCGGGAATGTCGTGCTTCTCCTGCCATTGCACACGGCGCTGAAGCGGCAGAATCGACGCCACCGGGAGTACGAGATCGAGACCGATGCGCCGGGTCATGTCGATATTAAGCGTCTGTGAACCAGTGGACTCGCGCTCGAACTTGGCGGAGGACAGCAGCAGGAAGTCTTCCCCGATGGACAGGGCGGCGGGGGTGTCGATGAGTTCGGCGATAGTCGATCGGAGCTGTTCGATGTCTGCTGCTGCATTGAGAATGATCAGATCGCGGAAAGTGTCGACGTCCCAGTCCGGGAACAGATCCGCTTTCGAGAGCGCCAGGATCCACACCCGAGGGAACTCGACGATGGGCCCGTCCTCGAGCAAGTCGCCCTTGATTCGTAAGAGCCCCTGACGAAAGCTGAACATCAACGACTTCAGGTACAGCTCTTCGTCGCCTCGGTGGTCGAGTAATTTTTGTCCGTCGACCAGCAGGAAGGCGACGTCGGACCGAAGTAGAGAACGGAAGGTGTCGGTGCGGCGCTCGCTCTCCATCGCGCTGCTGGGCTCGGTCTCGAACCATTCGCCTGGATAGTCGTGCCATGCGAGTCGGAGGACGTCGAAGGGCCGCTTCTTGGCGGCGTCGGTGTCTGCGCCTTTGAGTTTGACCGAGAAGTAATGAGTCGTCGCCTTGTACTGGGTTTGTCTCGGTGCCGTCGCGAGATCCCGCATGCGGAGGTAGTTCCTGTAGAGCCGATTCCCTTGGCCGATGTCATCGGCAACGAGGTCCCAGAGATCGTTCGCGTAGCCCCCATCCTGGGTAGGCCCGAAAAACGACGACAGCAAAACAGTCTTGCCCGAACCGCTCTCGCCGAAAACAGCGATGTGTTGCTCTCGAACCCTGGGAAATTTGGCCATGGCAGGGAAGGTACAACACACGGCGTGAGCGCCTCTGCTGCGACAAGAGACCGCAGGTGAAACGTGCACGCAGTGCCGCCACCTTCGGTACCCAGAGCTGCACCTCTCGGCCGTAACCTACCGGTCTCGGGTACATCTACGACTTCGAGAATCGATAGACGCATAATTAGCCACGAAAATTCGTCTGCTTCAATTCCATCATGACCGAACCGGTAGAGATCACAACGACACCACCCACCATTGGTGACACACTCCAAGTGCGACGCCTAGAGGGCGGCACCGCTACCGGGACCGTAGTCGAGGACTTCGCCGACTACTTGCTGAC
>NZ_JABFAU010000026.1 GCF_017168335.1 Rhodococcus sp. KRD162
AAGTCGGTGTCCTCACCGCCGTAGCCGGTGTAGGCCTCGCAGAAGCCGCCGAGTTCGCTCCAGGTCGCACTGTCGATCGCGAAGGACAGCGACCAGAACAGATCGAAGTTCTCGCCGAACTCCACGGTTCCGACCGGCGGATTCGGGCGCGCGGGGTGCGGGGCGGTCAGCAGAGCCAGAGCCGCACCCTCGGTGCCGACGTCCGCATCCTTCAAGTAGGTCACCGGACCGCAGAGCAGGGCGCCTCGGTTGCCAAGTGTCGTTGCAGCGCAGTGGTACCGCTCGATCAACTCCGGGCCGGGAATGCAGTCGACGTCGAGAAACACCAGCAACTCGGCACCGCGCTCGACAGCTGCTGCAGCACCGATGTTGCGGGCCCGCGCCAACGGCAGCGGATTCTCCGCAGGCATCTCGACACACACTGCACGCGAACCGGACCGGGCGAGGACATCGGCAATGTCGTTGTCGCCCATGGACACCACGACGTGCTCGGCCGGTTCCACCGTGGAGTTCTGCAGGCCGCGCACCTGAGCGGCGAGGTGATCGTGTCGGCCCGAGACCACGGTGACCGCGATGACCTTCACGGCCGAGTCCGTCGAGGCGCGGACTGTTCGATGGCCAGGGCCGCTCGTGCAGGTGCGCCCCCGGTCTGCAATGCGGCCCATCGGTGGCCACCGAGTTCGAGTGCACGGGTGGCCGCGCTGCACCAGTGGGCGACGGACGGCCACTCGTCGAGCACATCGGCGACAGCGCGGTGAGCCAACGCCCGCCCGGTGGCGTCCTGCTCACCGAAGGGCCGAGACTGTGGCACCACGATGGCCGGCGCGCACGACGCGGCGAGATCGGCGACGGCATTCTGCCCAGCATGCGTCACGACGAGTGCCGCGGTGCACAACAGCGGCCAGACATCGTCCACCCAGTCGCCGCCCGCGACCCCGAGTGCGCGAAACTCGAAGCGGGCGTCCACCGCTGACCACGAGGCCACCAGATCGCGGGTCAACGAGGTACCGCCCGCCGCCCCCAGAACCACGACAGTATCTCCCGTGCGCTCCCCTGTTCGCTCGCGATCGGCGAATCGGCTGATCGAGCCCGAGAACGTGATCTTGTCGGCGTATGGGCGCAGCCAGACCGGATCGTAGACCTGCCGCGACCAGGGCGCGATGATATGGGTCGCCGCCCGGTACGCCAGGGCGTGGACAGGATCCGACCGCTCCCCCGGTATGGCCATGACGATGACCCGAACACCCATCAGACGCAGAAACATCGCTACTTCCACCGAGACGTCGACCACCACAGCCGACGGTCTCTCACGGGTCACCCACTGCGCGATGACGGCCATTCGGTCGGTCAATCCGTCCACATCGTGGGGAGCCCAGTGCAGCAGACCGTCCGCCGAACTGTTCTGCGCTGCCGAATCTTCCGCGAACTCGTTCACATCGATCGGTAGCTCGATCCACTCGGACGCGGCATGGCGCGCCGGCCGCGAGCGCGAGGACAGAACGGTCATCGACTGCGCCATCGAACGGGCGATCGCATCGGCGCGGGTGATGTGACCGACGCCGTGGTGGTGCGCGTAATAGCCGATCATGCGATCGCGAGGCGCTCGTCGATCGGGTCGACGGACGCCTCGAGCGTCGAGCGGTACAGGGCCTCGTACTCGTCGACCATTCGATCCATCGAACACATCTGCTCGGCTCTGGCTCTGACGTCTCGCCGGTTCAGGGCGGCCGCTCGCGGAATTGCCTCGGCCAGGCCGTGGACGTCGTCTGCCGGGACGAGGACGGCCGAGGAACCATCGACGATCTCTGGTATCCCGCCCCTGGCGAAGGCTGCAACGGGCGTGCCGCACGCCAGTGCTTCGGCCACCACCAATCCGTACGGCTCCGACCACACGGGCGTGACCAGGGCGACCTCGGCGCCGGCCACCAACGCCGCCAAGGCAGGCTGATCGAGGTGCCCGGCGTAGCGAATGTCGTTGTCGAGCAGGGGTTCGATCACCTCACGGTAGTAGACCTCGTCGCTCAGCGGGCCCGCGAAGACCAGCCCGCGTCCCGCTTCCTTCGCGGCGGCGATCGCCAGGTGCAGCCCCTTCTCCGGAACGACCCGGCCGGACCAGGCCACGTAGTCACCGCCGGTGCCGAAAGGCCACTGCTCCAGGGAGATCCCGTTTCGAACGACCACCGTGTCGGTGGTCACCCCGGCCCATTGCGAGGCCGCGAACTCACTGACAGCAGCAAAGGTATTGGCACCGGCAGGGGCCAACGCGACGGCCGATTCCAGCCATGCGAACGGCGGGGTGTGCAGGGTTGTCACCATCGGCATCGACAACGTCGAGGACATCGCCAGCGGCAGGTAGTGCAGGCTGTGGTTGTGCACTATGTCGAACGAACCCGACAGTGCCCCGGCCAGTTCCATCATGACCGCCAGGTAGGCGTGGTGTTCGCGAACAGCGGTCGGAGTGATCGTGAGATCTGCGATGGCGGTGGGTGTCAGATCCAAGGTGCGGACCGGCAGCAACGTGGCGTCCAGGTCTACGCTCGAGCCGTCCGCTGCGAACAAGCTCACCCGGTGGCCACGCTCGGTGAGCGCCCGCACCAGGTTGTAGACGTGTGCTTCCAGACCGCCCGCGAACGGCTGAGCCACCGGAAAGTTCGATGACGCCAGCACCGCGATGCGAAGTGGGTTCTCGTTCAACGCATCTCCTGTATCACTGTCGAGTAGATTGCTGCATGCTCTGCTGCGATCGTTCGTCTTTGCCGTTCTCGGACGGCAGGGTCGAGGGCGGGCGTTCGATTCTCGTACGATGCCCGGACGGCAGCGACGAGCCCGGACGCATCGACGTGTTCGATTCCCATACCGAAGCTGTGCACCGGCCCTTGGTCGGCATAGAAGCCGCAGTCCGAGGCAACCACGGAGGTACCGAGATCCCGGCACGCCTCGAGCCAGCCGGAGTGTGTGCCGAATCGATACGGCAGTACCGACACATCGATCTCGGAGAGATAGTCCCAGAGCGCATCGTCGCCGAAGCGAGGGTGCACCCGCACGTCGACGTCGGCAAACGTCCTGTAGTCGAGCAGTTTTGCGCCGATGACGGGGTTGTGCCAATGGCTCTGCCGATCGAACACGTCCTGATCGATATCGAGTCGAACCGTCGCGTCCGGCAGTGATCTCGCGGCACCGATCACCGCGTCCATCACCGCCATCGGGTCCACGTTGGCCCGTAAAGTCTTGGCGTGGACACCGATGACGAACGAGTCCGATTGCGGCCGCCGACTTTTCATCCTCTCGAGCGGTACCACATGCGGATGGCCGATCACCGTAGCGCGCACACCCCACCGTTCTTCGATCCTGGCGGCCGCCCCCGCGGTCAGGGTGACAACCGCGTCGGCCCCGCGGACCAGAACATCCAATTGCCGCAGGTGAGCGGTGTTGTCGGCGATATGGGGATTGTGCAGATCGTGAACGGTCAGCACCAGCGCCTGCCGATGGGCGCGCAGGTGTTCCACCGTGCGTGCAAGTTCTTCGGGAGCGAAGGACTCGAACCCGAAATGCACGTGTAGAACGTCGAACTGGACTTCGGTCTGCTCGGCGAGCCAGTGGGCATCGAGCAGTCGCGGTGGCCACCACTGCCCTGGTACATCCACGCGGGCGGGCACCGGGTCGGGCAGCACCACGACCGAATCGTGGTTCGGCAGCTCGTTCGCGCCGTCGCCGGGCACCGGTTGCAGGTGCCGGACATAGACGTGCGAGGACGGAACCGATGCAACACCGATCATGACTTCCTTCGGGTACAGACAAGCCGATCGTGCCTGGTCCCGACACGCGATATGCGGCCAGTACCCAGTTTCGGTTCGGTTCAATCGGGGTTGGCGCACCCGGTCGACCGGGGCTACGTTGACCAGAGAACGGTCCACTACCAACGAGCACACGACGTCGGGGCAATCATGGACGGCCGCACCCGCCATTACGGCGACTTCTACGGAATCCCGAATACGCTCGGGCATTCCGCCGACGACAGACCCTTGCTCGTCGTCTGGGGAAATTGTCAGGCCGAGGCGCTGCGTGTGCTTCTCGATTCCGATCCGGCGATGCCGCTGCGAACGGTGCGCATTCCACCCGTTCACGAACTCGAGTCCTCTGATGTGCCCCATGTCGACCGACTCGTTCGCCGGGCATCGGTGCTCCTCACCCAACCGATTCGGTCCGGTTACCGATCGCTACCGCTCGGAGTTCCCGATCTTGCCGACGCTTTGCCACCGGAGGCAGTCGTCGTGCGGTGGCCGGTGCTCAGATACGCAGGGCTGCATCCTTTTCAGGTGATCGTACGACATCCCGGTGCCCCGGCCGCCGTTCCGAGCCTGGTGCCGTACCACGATCTACGCACGATCCGTGCCGCTGCCTGCGGCCTCGACCGAGACGAGGACTGGGACCGATCCGTCTGCGCCGAGGGTCTGCGACACGCGGTGCAGGCAAGCCTGGATGAACTGCGTCGACGCGAGAGTCGAGACACCGATATCGCGGCCTCCGACCTTTTCGAGGACGCCGGCCGCGCTGCCACCCACACGATCAATCACGCCACCAACGTGGTGCTCGCCGCACTGGCGCAGCGGATACTCGACCAGCTCGGGACCGGCTGCACCGTACGGGATCCGGGCCGTGAGTTGCTCGGCGGGATTCGGGCACCCGTCGAGCAGCGCGTGCTCGACGCCCTCGGCCTCGACGGCGCGCCACGGCTGGAGTGGTCGGTGGAGGGAACCACGTACTCACCTGACTCGGTTCATCGAGCTCATCTGCAGTGGTACGCAACCCATCCCGAGTTCGTCGACGCCGCGCTGACCCGGCACTCCGAGTTGATTCGCACGCTGGGCATCGAGCCGTGACGCCGCAAGTGCACCACCTCGTCACCGGCCCTGCCGAGCACGGTGTCGTCCGCTGCGCACGTCAGATGGCCTCGGCGACAGCCAGTCCGGTCATATCCGACTTTCGGGAAGTCCAGTCCGACATTCCGATTCACGTGCACTTCACCGACCGGCTCTTCGGCCGAACCGCGGACGCGGCCGCCGATGCGTTCATCGCGTCGGCGCGGCAGCACCGCGCACCGATCACCGTCACTCTGCACGACGTTCCGCAGGCCTCCGATGGCAACGCCTTCGAAGCTCGAAAGGCCTGCTATCTGCGGGTGATCGAGCGTGCCTCTGCCGTCGCCGTCTCCAGCATGCACGAGCGGCTGTTGCTCGAGGACGGCCTGAGACGACCGATCGACGTTCGAGTGATCCCGCTTCCGATCGACAGCCCGACCTCGGTGGTAGAGGCCGACAGCACCATGAGCAGAGTCGTCGGTGTGCTCGGTTTCGTCTACCCGGGCAAAGGCCACGAGGAAATACTCCAGGCCATGCGGGGTCTCGACACCGACGTGACGCTGCTGTCGATCGGGTCCGCGTCACCCGGCCACGAGCTCATGATCGATGAACTCACCCGCGCCGCGGCGCAACTCGGCCGTTCGTTCGACTCGACCGGTTTCGTTCCCGATGCCGACCTCGACGAGCTCCTACGATCGATCGCGGTCCCCGTCGCATTTCACCGACATATCTCGGCATCCGGTTCGATCAACTCCTGGATCGCTGCAGGCCGAAGACCACTCGTCCCACGCGGCCGCTACGCGGCGGAGATCGAGGCCAATTCCCCAGGCACACTCTGGATTCACGAGAACTCGGTCGACGGCCTCGCCGCGGCCATGGCCGACGCACTCCGTTGCCCGAACAACACCTGGCAGCAGCCCGGAGTCGCACCCTATCCGACCGTCGCCCAGGCAGCTGCTCTGTATCGCGCATTGTTCGCCGAGCAATGCAGTAGGACGGCGAAGAAGCTACCCGACGGACGCTGGGTGGTGCCGGGCAATCGGTGGGATCTGGTGCCACCGACCGACCGGCAGCCGACCGTATCGGTGGTTGTTCCGTACTTCGAGCAGCAACGCGGGTTGGAATACGTTCTGACCGCGCTGACCGCGCAGACGTATCCGGCCTCCCGTATTCAGGTGATCGTGGCCGACGACGGGTCGCCTGTCGCACCGGAGGTCGATGCCTTTCGGTCCGCACTCGATGTCACTGTCGTGCGGCAGTCCGATCTCGGCTTCCGTGCGGCAGCGGCCCGGAATCTCGGTGCGTCGGCGGCTCGCGGTGAGATTCTGTGCTTTCTCGACGCCGACACCGTGCCCGAACCCGCATATGTGGAAGAGTCCGTGCGCCTGCTCGCGGCCCTGCCCGACGCCCTTGTCGTGGGACGTCGACGCCACGCCGACCTCGCGGGCTGGACCGCCGAGGACGTGGCGAGGTGGTTCGGCGGCCGATCGAGCGGACCGCCGGAATTGACGGAACCGCGCTGGCTGAGAGAGGGGTACGCGCACTCACGTGACTTGCTCGATTCCGATCGTCGTTCGTATCGGTACGTCATCAGCGCCGTCATGTCGTGTAATCGTCAGTTGTTCACGGAGATCGGCGGATTCGACGAGAGCATCGTCGGGTACGGCGGCGAGGACTGGGATTTCGCGCATCGGGCCTACGATGCCGGTGTAGTCCTGGCGCACCTGCCCCGCGCCGTCGCCTGGCACGACGGACCCGAATGGGCCGAGAGGACGGGCGGAGACCGCGAACGAAAGAACGTCGAGGCGATGATGCTGGCCTCCCGCATCACGGACCCCGCAGCGCGAACCCTCGGTCTCGTCTACGACATACCGGAGGTCGTCGTCATCGTAGATTCCGCGGGACACACTTCGGCATCCCTGCTGCAGACCGTCGGATCCGCGCTGCGCGAAAGAGAGTGCGCGGTGTGGATTCACGGGCCGGACGCAGCCGAGTTGAGACGGCCGTGGGGAGACGTCGATCAGCGAGTGCGTCTCGGGCAGCCGAACGACACCGGCCGCAGCCATGCCGTGGTGCACGTACGCGGGCCGGTGCTGTTCGGCGAACAGTCTGTGCGCCGACTGCTCGCCGACGGCACCGACCGGTTGACCGTGGATGTGGGCGGTACCGGTTCGGTCCGCGTGTGCAGTTCGCGTTCGAGCGCACGCGCGGCACGCTGGGCTACGGCACTTGGTTCGACGCCGCAGGACCTGGCCGAGGAGTTGTTCGGTTGTATGCGCCGCACAGGCGTCGAATTCGGGTTGTCGATCGGCGCGCACCAGCCGAATCTGGCGTGGTGAGCGGCGATGCCAGGGCGAAGCGGAGCACACGATCGGATGCAGGTCGATGGGGCAATAGACGGCGTGAACAGCGAGGTCGGATAGAGATGAACAGAACGCTGTATTCGATGATCTGCATGATGGCGATCATCGCTTTCATTGCATTGCTTTGGGGCACAGTCGGTTACGTCTACGCCGACAATCATCCTCTGCGCCATGCCGCGTTCGTCGGTGGCGGAGTACTGACTGCGGGATGGCTGATCGTGCTCGCCGCCGTGGGCATCAAGATCTCTCGATTGAAGGCCCGCAGGCGAAAGAGCAACTCCGACGACGAGTGAAAAATGGTCGTCACCGGACGTGAGGCCTGTGGCGATGGCGATGGCGATGGCGATGGCAGTGACGGTTGCGCTGCGGAGAGTGTCGCTGTTCACACCTCGGCCGACATCTGTTTGGCCCGAGCTACCGACGGGTAGCTATCGACCAGGGCCGAGAACAACGCTGCGATCGATCGGCACCGACCGCACGATTTCGACCACCAACCGAAAAGGGAGTTCCATGAGCACATCCACATTGATCGCCCAGTTGCGCGCCGCGCTGCAACTGACGAACACGGAAATTCAGATCGCGGAAACTCGCGTCGCTCAGGCTCGTACCGAGGCGGTTCGTAAGGAATTGACCGAGAACGCCGCCAACGGCCGCGATCGCGCCGCCGCCATCGAAGAGGCTCTTCGCGGTCTCGGCGGGCTGCCCGATCTCGTGTCGCCGTTCATCGGGCGCACACTGGCAGCGCTCAAGACCATCGCCGAGCAGGCTCAGCCCTTCGACGAAGCACTCTTGGGGGATCTGGCGCTCGAGCAGCAACTCCTGGGCCGCGCCAAGTACATCAAGGCACTGGCAACCGCCGCGAACGAACCGACCGTGGTCGCCCTGGCCACCCGTTTGACCACCGCGCACACCGCCACCGTCGAATGGCTCGAGACCGTGTTGGCAGAGGAAGCATTGGGCGGACCGGCAGCATTGCGTCGCACCCCTTTCCAGGCCGCCGCAGGCACGGCAGTCAAGATCGTCAACGCACCGGCGACCTGGTCCGCACGAGGTCTCGACCGTGCACTCGATGCCGCTCGCGCCACCCCGGACCGTCTCGGAGCACTCCTGGGCCGAGGTGCCCACGCAGGCGACATCGCCGCCAAGACACTGGCAGCAAGCCGAGACGCAGCACTGGAAGCCGCCGAGGACTACACCCGAAGCGAAGGAGTCGACGGGGTCGCCGACGCCATCCACACGGCTCGCTCCGCCGGCGGACTTCTCGAGGCCGACGAGCTACCGATTGCGGACTACGACGATCTGAACGTCGCGGACGCCGTGGCCGCCATCAAGGACCTCACCGATCCGACGGACGTTCGCACCGTCGTGACGTACGAAGAGGCCAACAAGAACCGTCACGGCGTGGTGTCCGCGGGACAGACGCGCGTGGCAGCGATCGCCAAGGACGTCATCTCCGTCGACTGATGTAGATCGACCGATCCTTCTGCGAATACCGATGCGGCCCGTGTGAATCCGGGCCGCATCGCTGTATTCGAAGCCGCGTGGTGAGCGCCGGATCTCGATCCCATCGCCGTCTACGCTCCGAACAGGGCGACTGTGACACATCACGATCTGTCGTGTCCGGCCCGATTGGGACCGCCCCGCGGTGGGTAGGCTCAGGTATGACCGCTTTCGTGTCCCTGCGCCCGCCCGCCGCACGTACTCCCGTGCTGCCGCAGCCGAGCGGACCGGTCTCGGAGGCCATCATCGGGTGTCTGAGTTCCGGAGCCCCAGGCGACGCCGCGCTGCTGCCGATGCCGTCCGAGGTCGATCCGACGTCCAGGGACACCCAACTCGCCCTCCTGATCTGCTACGAACTGCACTATCGCGGTTTCGTCGGCGTGTCCGATGCGTGGGAGTGGCAGCCCGATCTCCTTCGTCTCAGAGCAGTACTCGAGTCCGCGTTCCTGGCACACGTTCGAGCCAATGTCGAGCCGGGAAACGACGCGACCGCCGAGATGGATGCGCTGTCGGTCGAGCCGACCTCGGGCACCGGGCCTTCGTGGTTTCTCCGCGACGAGGGAACCTGGGAGCAGATGCGTGAGTACTTCGTGCACCGGTCGATCTACCACCTCAAGGAAGCAGATCCGCATGCGTGGGCCATCCCACGGCTGACCGGCCAGGCCAAAGCCTCCTACGTCGCAGTCGAATTCGACGAGTACGGCGGAGGTAGGGGCGATCGGGTGCACCAGCACCTGTGGGCCGAGGCCATGAAAGCGGCCGATCTCGATGCGACCTACCTCGGGTACGTGGACCGCGTTCCCGCGCAGACCTTGGCATGGGTCAACCTGATGTCCTTGTTCGGTCTGCACCGCGGATTGCGCGGTGCCACCGTCGGGCACCTGGCCGCCACCGAGATCACGTCATCGCCGGGTTCGCAGCGTTATGTGCAGGGGCTGCAGAGGTTGAAGGCACCTGCTGCGTGTATCTCGTTCTACGCAGAACATGTCGAGGCAGACGCGGTACACGAGCAAATTCTACGCCGCGATGTGGTCGGCAATCTGCTTCGCGACGAGCCCGAACTCGAGGCCGATGTGGTATTCGGTATGCGCGCACTGGATTTCGTGGAGAACGAGCTCGCCGATCACGTGATGTCGCGCTGGTCCTCCGGCAGGTCCTCGCTCGACTGAGCACCCCGCTTCTTCGCGCGATGACTGGTGTCGCACAGTGGGTAGTTCTTGCTGCGTCGACAGGTGCACACTGCCACCGCGAACCGGTCGGATTCGACGTGGGTGCCGTCGTCCAACTCGATCTCGACGGGACCGTCGATGACGATGGGACCACCTTTGACGATACGGACCACGGTGCGCTTGGTCGTCGACGTCGTGGGAACATCGCCACCCTCGGCGTCCTCGTCATCGATCGGCACGAATGACCACCAGATCCTCGATCTCGCGGGATGGTTCGAGCAGTCCGACCTGCTCGAGCCACGGAGCTCGTTGCGTCATGACCGGGCCGAACGAAATGGTGCGACGTGCCACCACGGACACCGCCATACCCGTGCTGCGCAGCATCGCCTCGGTTCGTCCCGGATCGGAGTACTCGGATTGCACCACCATCAGGGTCCCACCGGGAACCAGCAGGTCGTGAGCGGCGTCGCACAACGGATCCAGCACCACGCGGCCGTCGAGACCGCCGTCCCATGCGCGGTGCGGACCCTCACCGGCGGGCACGGCCTCCGAGGGCACGTACGGTGGGTTGCACAGAACGACGTCGAACGGTTCCAGCGCCGCGGCGTCCGCGAAGGATCCTCGACGTACATCGATATTGGCAGCGTGGGCCGCGGCATTGCGACGAGCGCACGCCACAGCGAGCGGCGAGATATCGTAAGCCACCACCTCACGGGCCCCCGAGGACGATGCCGCGAGGGCAACGGCACCGCTCCCGGTACACATATCGAGCACCCGAGCACCCTGCAGAATCCCGGCCTGAGCCGCCATTTCACACAGGAACCACGAATCGTCCTGAGGCTCATAGACTCCAGGCTCGGCGTGCACCACATGGGTCGTTCTGAAAGTGTCGAACTCGGCTGTCGTCATCGAGGTGTCCTCTCAGAAATCGTCGTCGGGAAACGCACCCTCCCGAGCTGGCTACCGAGCGTGGAATCCACCCGAAGATGGCCATGGTATGCCCGATTGCGCCGGCCGCAAACAACTCGATCGAAACCGGACGAATCGGATTACCCGTCGAATCACCACTTTTCGGCTCTTTCGTTGCCCCGCGGTAGTCAGGATCTCGGCGTGCCGGCCGAGACCCCGTGCGGATCGTCGATGTCGACCGCGTGGCCGTCCTCGCGTAGTCCGACGACGGCGTCTTCGAGCAGTCGGCGGGCCACGTCGTCCATCGTGCGAACGTGATTCAGATCGAGGGTGATTCGACCACCGGATTCGACGCCCTTCGCCACTGTGGCCAGTACCGACTCGGCTCCAGCGAATCGTAGATCGCCCTGCAGTTGCACTGTCGTCGCGTCCTCGCCGGTCACCTCGCGAATGGCCGACGCACCACTCGGTGCCACGTGCATCATGTGCAGTTCGAGGTCGCGGGAGAGCCGCTCGAACACCGCAACTCCTCGCACGCTGTTTCCGTGTTCGTTCAACTTCGGCGAGAGGACCGCGACCCCGACCTGCCCCGGTAGTACACCGATGATCGCGCCGGCGATCCCACTTTTCGCCGGAATGCCCACCGTAGCAATCCAACTGCCGGAAGCGTCGTACATTCCACACGTCGCCATCACGGACAGGACGTGGCGATTGACTGCGCCGTCGATCAGCTGCTCTTCGGTGGCTGGGTCGACTCCCCCGTTGGCCAACACCGACGCGATCGTCGCGAGATCGACGCAGTTGACGTCCACCGAACACTGGCGCGCGTACCCGTCCACCACGTCGGCAGGTTCGGCTCCGAGCACACCGACCGATTTGAGAAGGTGGGCGATGGCAGTATTGCGATCGTCCGATTCGATCTCGGCTTCGTAGACTGCCATGTCGGTGTTCAATTGCCTTCCGGCGCAGCGACTGTGCAGGTCCTTTACGCGGTCGGCGCGCTCCTGTGCCGAATCGCCACGAATCATCGAGTGCACCGCGAGCGCACCGGCATTGATCAGCGGGTTACTCGGGCGGCCGGTGCTGCTTTCGAGCGAGATCTCGTTGAAGGAATCACCGGATGGCTCGACGTCGGTGGCCTCGAGCATCCGCTCCAGGCCGTTGTCTTCGATGGCCAACGCGTAGGCGAGGGCCTTGGAGATCGACTGAATCGAGAACTCGGTATCGCAATCGCCTGCGGCGTACACCGATCCGCTGACGGTCGCGAGGGCCACCGCGAAAGAGTCGGGGTCTGCGCGCTCGAGTTGTGCGTTGCCGGTCGCGATCGCACCACCGTCGATCTCTCGGCAATCGTCGAGGACGGATTCGAGGTAGCGAGTGATCGGCGAGTGCATCCTCCCACGCTAACTCGGTGTGCAGGCCGTTCCTGCATCGACCGAATCAGCGTTCGTCCTCGGAGTCGGTGGTCGAGACGCTCTGAAACATTTCCAGGAAGGATCCGAAGCCCTGGCCACCGGTTTCCGCATCGTCGCCGGTGTCCTGCGCCGGTCCGGCCGCGGGGTTGTCTGATTCCATGACACAGATGCTGCCGATTCGACATGACGACCGATCTAGGGCGAGTATCACGAATACGCAACGAACAATAACGAATTGATCACGACGTCCGGCGCGGCCGGGCGTTGGTGACACACGACAAACCAGCGATGCAATTCTCGTGCAACGACCGGCCGACGCTCGATTGCTCGGATCGGCGGATCGGCGGCGGTAAAGTCGGGCCCGACCGAGAGGACCACGTGACCCACGCGACACCTGGGCGGCGCGCCGTATCGCGACGATCTTTCCTCACCGCTCTGGTGACCGGCTCGACGCTGATGCTCGTTGCGCGCCCCACGGCGTCTGCCGAACCGGCAGACCGGGCCGACCAGGTCCTCACCGCACTACCCGCAGATTCGAACCTGGTGATTCTCGAGGTCCGCGGGGACGGATCCGTGCACTGCGCGTTGCCACGCGCCGAGATCGGACAGGGTTTGACCACTTCGGTGGCGATGCTGGTCGCTGACGAGATGGACCTGCCTCTCGCCAAGACCGTCGTCTCGCTCGCACGCGGGAGGCAAGAACTCATCGGAAACCACTACACGGGCGGTTCCAACTCCATCCGGTCCCTCTGGCAGCCGGTTCGTTCGATCGCCGCGACGGCGAGGGCTCGGTTGCTGACCGCGGCGTCGAACCGATGGAGTGTGGGTGTCGACGCGCTGACGATCGTCGACGGCGTCGTCACGGCACCGGATGGACGGTCGGCACACTTCGGCGAACTGGCATCCACTGCCGCAGATCCGAACCTGCGCTACGACGCGGTCGGCCCCAAGCCGGACGAGGACCTCGCACTCGTCGGCACCCCCACGAACCGTCAGGATGCTCGCGCGATCGTGACCGGTCGGCAGACCTACACACTCGACCTCGATGTGCCCGACGCCATGCCTGTCGTCGTCCGACGTCCACCGACGATCAACGGAACGGTTGCCTCGGTGGACGAGGCGGCTTTGCGAGCGATGCCCGGTGTCATCGACGTCGCCGTCGTCTCCACCGGAGTCGCCATCATGGCGCGCACTTTCGGCTATGCGCTGGCGGCCAAGGACGCCGCGGTCGTGACGTGGAATGCCGGCACGATCGACGACGAGTCGACCGATTCCATCCAGGACAGACTTCGACGTAGTACGCCTGCATTCACCGGTATCGGCGGGGTGGCTAGGCCCGCATTGCCGGGCGAGAGAAGACTGAACGTCGATTTCGACTTCGCGCCCGTCTCGCATGCAGCGATGGAAACGAACTCGGCGGTCGCCGATGTGCGCGCCGACCGCGCCGACGTATGGGCCTCGATGCAGCTGCCGAATTATGCCGGGCAGAAAATCGCTCTCACACTGGGCATCCCGTTGAACAAGGTCACCACTCACGTGATGAACGGGGGCGGCTCGTTCGGCCGCCGGCTCTATCTGGACGGCCCACTCGAGGCCGCAGTGATCTCCCGCGCCATGGGCAGGCCCGTCAGATTGATGTGGTCGCGGGTAGACGACATGCGGCACGGGCGAGCCAGGCCCGCGGTGCACACGAAGTTCGACGCGGTGCTCGCACGCGGCACGGTCGTCTCCTGGGAACAGCGTGTGGCCGCGGTGTCCACGGATTTCGATGGTGGCTTCGGCGATCTCGTCACCGACGCACTGGCACCGTCCCCGCTGATCTCGCAGACGCTCTTCCACAGCACTCGCGACCCGTACTCCTTCACCGAGGGGAGCATCAGGACGCTCGTCGAGGTACCGATCGCGATGCCGACCGGCAGCTGGCGGTCGGTGTTCTCCGGAACAGTACGCACCGCGGCGGAGATCATGGTGGACCGCATCGCCGCCGCCATGAACGCCGATCCATTGGACCTGCGGTTGTCGACGGTGAACAACGACCGCCATCGTGAGGTCCTGCGCACTCTGTCCACAGCGGGCAACTGGGGCGCAGATCTCGGACCGGGCCGGGCGCAGGGCATCGGCTTCCACGCCGAATTCCGTTCCAGTGCTGCTTATCTGGTCGAAATCGACGCGACGGACCCGGAACTGCCTCGGGTGAGGAAAGCCGTGATCGTGGTCGATGTGGGCCACGTCGTCAATCCAAGAAGCCTCGAGGCCCAGATGATCGGCTGTTTGATGGACGGCATCTCGACCACCCTCCGAGCCGGGTTGCACTACGAGCAGGGCCTGCCGCTCGAGGGCAGTTACTCGCAGTTCCACTATGCCCGTCAACGCGACTCCCCACCGGACGTTCGAGTGGTGATCATGCCTACCGGTACCGAGAATCCTGGTGGTGCAGGAGAATTGGGTGTTCCGGCCGCTGCCGCCGCGGTCGCCAATGCGTACGCCCGCGCCACCGATACCACCCCCACCAGTTTCCCGATCCTGTTCGATGTCGACTTCGAACCGTTCCCGAAATGAGGACCCATGGTTGAACAGAAGTTCGTCGTCAACGGTGCCGCGGTGTCGGTCGACCTGCCCGACGACATGCCGTTGCTCTGGGCGCTGCGAGACGAACTCGGTGTCCGCGGCCCCAAGTACGGTTGCGGTGTCGGCGTGTGTCACGCCTGTACCAGCCACCTCGACGGCAAGGAGGTGCTTGCCTGCGTCACACCGGTATCGGAGGTCGTCGACAAAGAGGTCACGACCATCGAGGGCCTTGCGCAGGGTGATGTTCTCCATCCGGTGCAGCAGGCGTGGATCGACGAGGACGTCTCCCAGTGCGGTTACTGCCAACCGGGCCAGATCATGGCTGCTGTGGCATTGCTCGCACGCATTCCCGATCCGACCGACGAGGACATCGACACCATCGAGAACGTCTGCCGGTGCGGCACATACCCGCGTATCCGGCGAGCGATCAAGGCGGCGGCGAGGGCGATGGCGCAGCGCTGACGGCTCGCACGGCCCCTACTGCAGCACAACACCCCGCGAACCACAGGTTCGCGGGGTGTTGTGTTCGACTACTGGATTCAGCTCAGTTCGAAGCGATCGAGCATCATGACCTTGTCCCAGGCCGCGACGAAGTCTCGGACGAACTTCTCCTTGGCGTCATCGCAGGCGTATACCTCTGCGAGAGCGCGCAATTCGGAGTTGGATCCGAAGACCAGGTCGTTGCGAGTTCCGGTCCACTTCTGCTCGCCGGTGGCCGCGTCCTTGGCCTCGTAGATTCCGTCCTCCGCGGCGGGAACCCACTCGGTACCCATGTCCAGGAGGTTGACGAAGAAGTCGTTGGTGAGCGTGCCGACCTTGTCGGTAAGTACTCCGTGCGAGGACTGTCCGACGTTGGCTCCGAGAACGCGCAGACCGCCGACGAGCACGGTCATCTCGGGTGCGCTGAGGGACAGCTGGTTCGCGCGATCGACGAGGTTGTACTCCGCCGGAAGCTTCTGACCCTTGCCGAGGAAGTTACGGAAACCGTCGACCTTCGGCTCGAGATCGGAGAACGAGTCGACGTCCGTCTTCTCCTGCGTGGCATCCATACGGCCCGGGGTGAACGGGACCGTGATGTCGACGCCGGCGTTCTTGGCCGCCTGCTCGACGGCTGCGACGCCACCGAGCACCACGAGATCCGCGAACGAGACCGTTCCGGAGAACGACTGCTGGATTCCTTCGAGGACTCGGATGACCTGTGCGAGCTCGTCGGGCTCGTTGACCTCCCAGCCGACCTGCGGCTGCAGGCGCAGACGACCACCGTTGGCACCGCCGCGCTTGTCGCTGACGCGGAACGACGAGGCCGCCGCCCACGCCGCCGAGATCAGCTGCTCCTGAGAGAGCTCGGAACCGAGGATGGTCTGCTTGAGTTCGGCGATCTGCGCTTCACCGATCAGCTCGTGATCGACAGCGGGGATCGGGTCCTGCCACAGCAGGGGTTCTGCAGGAACCTCGGGGCCGAGGTAGCGCGATACCGGTCCCATGTCGCGGTGCGTCAGCTTGAACCAGGCCTTCTGGAACTCCTCGGCGAGCTCCTCCGGGTGATCGAGCCAACGACGGGTGATCTGCTCGTAGATCGGGTCGACGCGCATCGCGATGTCGGAAGTGAGCATCGACGGGTGGCGACGCTTGGACGGATCGGCGGGGTCGGGAACGAGGTCCGCACCTTCGCCGTTCTTCGGACGCCACTGATGTGCTCCTGCGGGGCTCTTGTAGAGCTCCCACTCGAATCCGTAGAGGGTCTCGAGGAACGAGTTGTCCCACTGAGTGGGTGTCGGGGTCCAGATCACTTCGAGGCCACTGGTGATGGCGTCTGCGCCGACGCCACTCTGGTAGCTGTTCTTCCAGCCGAGGCCCATCTGCTCGATGGGGGCACCCTCGGGCTCGGCACCGACGTGCACATCGGGGTCGGCTGCGCCGTGTGTCTTGCCGAAGGTGTGTCCACCGACGGCGAGTGCAGCGGTCTCGATGTCGTTCATGGCCATGCGGCCGAAGGTCTCGCGAATGTCCAACGCCGACTGGACCGGATCCGGGTTGCCGTTGGGGCCTTCGGGGTTGACGTAGATCAGGCCCATCTGCACTGCGGCCAAGGGGTTTTCGAGGCTCGTACGGTCACCGGCGTAGCGCTCGTCGCCGAGCCAGGTCTGTTCCGGGCCCCAGTAGACGTCCTCGTCGGGCTCCCACGCGTCGACGCGTCCGCCTGCGAAACCGTAGGTGGGCAGACCCATCGACTCGATGGCGACGTTGCCGGTGAGCACGATCAGGTCGGCCCAGGAGAGCTTGCGTCCGTACTTCTGCTTGACGGGCCAGATCAACCGGCGAGCCTTGTCCAAGGACGCATTGTCGGGCCAGCTGTTGAGGGGAGCGAAGCGCTGCATGCCTGCTCCTGCGCCACCCCGTCCGTCCTGCTTGCGGTAGGTGCCTGCCGCGTGCCATGCCATGCGGATGAAGAAGGGGCCGTAGTGGCCGAAGTCTGCAGGCCACCACGGCTGCGAGTTCGTCATGACCGCTTCGATGTCGCGCTTGACCTCGGCGAGATCGAGGGAGTTGAACTCCGCGGCGTAGTCGTAGTCGGGGCCCATGGGGTCGCCGACGGCCGGGTTCTTCTTGAGGATCTTCAGATTCAGTGCCTTGGGCCACCACTCACGGTTGCCGCCGCCTTCGACGGGCATCGGCATCGAGTCGTGCATGACGGGACACTTGCCCCCGCCTTCCTGCGGCTGATCCTCGTTCATCTCTTTTTCGCGTGTTACATGGTCTTCTGACACGAGCTTCCTTCCAAGGTGGGACGAACGGGCTGCGATAGGTGATGGTCACGTACTCCGTTGGGCCGGAGTACGTGGAGGGACTGGAACGGAAACTGTCGACTGCGCGTCAGCAGCCGAACATTGTGTGCAGAGGCCCCAATAGATGACCTCCGCCTCGTCGATCGTGAAACCGACGGAGTCCGATGCAGTCAGACACGGAGTTTCCCCGACTGCGCAATCCACATCGGCGATGACACCGCACGAGCGGCACACGGCGTGGTGATGGTTGTCTCCGACACGCGATTCGTACCGCGCGGGCGAACCCGCCGGCTCGATCCGGCGCACGAGGCGTGCCACCGTCAACGCGTGCAAGACGTCGTACACCGTTTGCCGTGACACCTCGGGCAGTCCGGCTCGTACGAGCCCGAGAATTGTGTCGGTGTCTGCGTGAGGATTGGTTTCGACGACCTCGAGTACCGCGACCCGAGGACGGGTCACGCGCATATCGGCGGCGCGTAACTGCTCCGCGTACGGCGAGATCGGCATCACAGCGTCAGTATCCTCCGGCTTTCTGGACTAAGTCAAGTATGCCTTGTGGATCCACCGAAACGTCAACTGCGAACTGCACGTCGAAGCGGGTCCGAGATGAGTGGACCCACACGTCGTGCGCCTTTTGCGCATGTATAGGTACGCAAAAGGCGCACGACGGGCGATCAGTACCGCGCGTTCCACTGCCTCTCGATGCCCCGCAAGACCTCGAGCGTGCGAGCCGAATCGCTGTCCACTGCCATCCGAGACCGAACGCGCTCTAGCGCCCGCTCGGCACGCCGAACCGCACGCTGCCCCGAATCGGTGGCCTCCACCAAGTACTGCTGACTGTTCCGCGGACTGACGCTGCGCACCAGCAATCCCGCTTCCACCAAGCTCGCCGTCGTGGCGGTGATACTCGTTCTGTGCCGCACCAACTCTCGCGAGAGAGCGCTGTAGGACATCGGCCCGCGTGTGCACACCAGTTCCAACACCTCGTAGCGCGCCCAGCTCAGTCCGTGCGCATCGAGCGCCTCCGCCAACCGAACCCGAGCAGCCGAGGCGATCCGCAACACCGTGGACACGATCTCCAGGTCGGTGGAATGTACCGCCGACGTATCGCCGCCGAACGATTCCGCAAGAGCAGTCATCGAGTACCTCCTACTTGATTTCGGTGAGGACGGTGCCTTGGGTGATGGCGTCGCCTGCGGTGACGGTCAGGCCGGTGATGGTGCCTGCTTTGTGGGCGTTGACGGGGTTTTCCATTTTCATCGCTTCGAGGACGGCGAT
>NZ_JABFAU010000027.1 GCF_017168335.1 Rhodococcus sp. KRD162
GACTCATCCGGCTGGCCGCCGCCAAGACCTACTCCCAAGCACCCCACGCAGCATGAGACTTTCGCGAGCACAATAGATGAGGCACGCAGGAATCATTTGGCGAGCATCTTGACATGAGGCACCACGGCCCCAGTCGGCCGAGTGGCCGAGGCCCCGCCGGACCGCGTCCGTTGGCCGGGATTCAGTGACCGTTTTCCGCAGCATCTGAGTCCCGCGCAGCAGTTTCGCCCATATCCAGGCGGGCCAGATCGTTCATGTCGTCGGCGGTCAGGGTGAAATCGAACGCAGAGATGTTCTCTCTCAACCAGACGGGGTCCGAAGCCTGCGGGATGGGCACCAGGTCCTGCTGAATGTGCCATCGCAGCAGGACCTGGGCAGGTGACCTGTTCAGACGGTCGGCGATGGCCACCACAAGGGGGTTCGCACGCAGTCCGGATTCACGGCCGATCGGGCTCCAGGATTGGGTGAGGATTCCCAGCTCCCGGTGGACCGCACGCGGTTGTGTGCGCGCCAGAGCAGGACTTAGCTGAATCTGGTTGACGTCCGGAACGACTCCGGTCGCTTCGATGATTTTCCTCAGGTGGGCCGGCTTGAAGTTGGAGACGCCGATGGCCTTGACGGCGCCTTCCTCTAACAGGGTTACAAGGCCTTTCCATGCCTCCGCATACGCGCCAAGCGCCGGCACCGGCCAATGGCACATGAACATGTCCAGATAGTCGACCCTAAGCTTCCGCAGGCTTTCGTCGTACGCCCGACGGACGCCGTCGACGCTGTGGGACTCCTTGTTGAACTTGCTGGAAATAAAGAGTTCCGCCCGCGGGACGCCGGCGGTTCTGATGCCGCGGCCCACGGCTTCTTCGTTGCGGTATTGAACGGCCGTGTCGACCAGCCTGTAGCCGGTCTGCACGGCACAGCGGACGGCTTGCTCGCATTCGGCGTCCAGCATCGGCCATGTTCCGAGGCCGATCCGCGGCATACTGTGTCCGTTCAGCAAGGGCAGCCTTGAGGTCGCACCTGGTCTCGGAGCCGTACTCGTTTCATTTATCATCGGAGGGCCTCGTCTTTCGGATCTGTCGATAGTTTGCTAAACGGCTGAAGCCTCAGCTCTTTATGTTTGGGCCATCACGGGTGCGGTCAGCTCAAGGTAGGCGTTTGCCTCCTGCAAGCCAACGCCGCCGCCACACTTGTTGTCGATGTCGAACAGACTGGCCAGATGCGGCAGCTCGGCACGGTCGCCGTAATCCAGCAAGTGAAGCACAACGCATAACTGCTGTCCAGATGTTAATTCCGTTCAGCAGAGAACTGGCGAGATCTGCCGGTGTGGCAGTGGTAGCCGCCCGCCCAGCGCCGTCTGGCCTGTAATCCTCGCCAGTGGGGGCCATTAAACGCATCGCCATGAGATAGCTTCGGATAGGGCCAAGCCTCCCGGAGACCGCCTCCCTTTTGAAGAAGAGCGACCCGGGCCATGTCGAGGCGTTGGCCCGGGCTTTGTCCGTGCTGAAGGCCTATCAGCAGCCAGGACAGGCCATTGTCGGTCTCGGATGTTGCCGAGTTCGTCGGGATCGCCAGGACCGCGGCGGGGCGATTCATCCTCACCCTGGAATACCTGGGTTATCTGTCCTACGACGCCAGTGGCTATTCCTTGCGGCTAGCAGTGCTGGAGATCGGGGATGCCTATCTGCTGAGCCATAAGCTGCTGGCGGTGGCCCATCCGCACCTTGCGTCGCTGGTGCAGGAGGCTGGCGAGACAGCATCGCTGACGGTGCTGCACCGGGGCAGCGTGGTCTACGTGGACCGGGTCCACGCCGACCGCGTCCTGACCGTCAACATCATCATCGGCACCAGCCTGCCGGCGTACGCGACGGCGACCGGGCGCGTCCTTCTCTCCGGGCTCACCGAGGGGGAGCTTGATGAATATCTGGAAGCCCTGGTGCCGGAAAGCCTGACCGGCAACACCGCGATCGACCGCGAGGAAATCCGGAAGAGGATAACCGCGGCCCGGGAGCAAGGCTGGTCGCTGGCCGACCAGGAGCTGAAGCTGCTAAGTTCCTTGGCGTGCAGGCTCGACGAATCGACCGCCGAGGACAGTACTTCCGATCACTCCTGGCAACTAGGAACCTGTTCCGGGGCGCCTTGAACTCCGGGATCGGCTCAACAGCCGATGCTGCCGAGGTCGAAGCCGTCGTTCGGCGGGCCTGGAAGCGCTAACCTCGAAGCCGCAGCTTGCTCCATAACTAAAATTTCTTGAGTTTGTGACATATTGGAACCATGTCACCATCAACGTCGTGCAGCCTAGCCGAGGACCTACGCTCGCGCGGGAATAACGGGGTCGACCTGCGGGAACGACTGCGAGGCGATTGGCGCGACACGGCAGCGACATCCCACTTAAGGGAACCTGATTCCGATTCCATGGAGAATGTCCATGGAAAACCAAGGAATGAGGATGCCATGCCACAGCCCTTCAAGGGAGACCGCCGGAACATCACCGTGCGGATGCAGGCTGCTGATACCCAGAAGCTGCAAGCTTTCTCGGACATTACCGGCGACTCCAAGAGCGATGTTGTTGCTCGCGGGGCCATCGTGGCCGTCAAGGACATCATGCGTATCAACGGGTGGGCCGCCTCGGGCGCTACCGGGGCCTTCCGCATGGAAGCCGGATCCGAAGCCGCGGTCATCACTCGCCTTCGTGCAGCCGGTGCCGTCATCATCGGAACGGCCAACCTGCATGCCCTGGCCTATGGTCCTTTCAGCACCAGCAGCGACTTCGGCGCCGTGGGAAACCCCCTGAACCGCGGCAGCGGTCGCCGCCGGCTTGGCGGACGTGGCCATCGGAACCGACACTGCCGGGTCAATCCGCATGCCGGCGGCGCTATGCGGGGTGGTCGGACTGAAACCCACATTTGGGTCGGTGCCATCCGCTGGCTGCCCCCGTTGGCCCGCACGCTGGACCATATCGGCCCCTCACCAGAAGCGTGAACGACGCCAGGACCGTCCTGGATGTCCTAACAGGCTCAACCGGTCCTGCCGGAAGGAATGTTGCACCTACCCGAGCGCAGGCCGTAGCGCCTCCACGCCGAACCAGGATCGGCATCCCCTGGGGGTACATCGACCAACTTCTCGTCCCGCAGGTACGGGAGGCATTCGAGCGCTCGATCGGGCACTTGGAAGAACTGGGCGCCGAAGTCGTTCCCGTCACCATTGCGCAGCTGGATGATGCCCCTCCATCATGTTGTGCACCTTGGGTGCCGAGGCTTTCGGCACCTTCCGGGAACTATTGTCCGAGCGGGCACACCAGATCCCGGACGATGTGCGGCTCAGGTTGGAGGCTGGCATGTTCATCTCCGGAGCCGACTATGCCTATGCCCAGGAACTTCGCGAAAACCTGCGCCGCGGCGTCGACGCCGCCCTTGCAGGAATAGATGTGTTGGCCACTCCAACACTTCCGATCACCGCCCCCGGCCTCAGGGAAATCGACGGCTTCGTACCCGGTATGGGGGTTCCGGTACGAGCGGCCATGAACCGGTTGACATTGCCCTTCAACCTCACCGGACACCCTGCCCTCAGCCTGCCGGTGGCGACTGACAGCGAGGGAGCTGGAATCGGCATCCAGTTCGCAGGCCGGCATGGTGCCGACTCCGACCTTTTGTCGGTAGCGGCGCGCTTCGAGGAACAACTCGCCCCGCATCCGCCCTGCCCAGGTGCACCCTCGCAGGCAGGAACCATCTGACCACGGCTGCCACACCGCATCCGACTACACCACCTCTGAACCAGGGCCCGCCTCGCCGGGCTCGGAGTGTGGTGCAAGGACTTCCCTGATCCTCATCGAATCACCAGCCAAAACCACCGGAAAGGAGACTGCCGTGACCGAAGCTGCCGGTAGCGTGCTGATGATCCTCACCGTATTCGTGGGGGCCATGTCCCAGCGGCTGACGGGCATGGGCTTCGCCTTGATAGCCTCACCATTCCTGGTGGTGTTGATGGGCCCCATCGGAGGTGTCACGACGGCAAATCTCTGTAGCGCGCTGGCATCCTCGCTGATCCTGGGCCGGGTCTGGCGCGAGGTCCAATGGCCCACATTCCGGCGCCTGGCAGTTTGGGCGATCCTTGGCATAGCCCTCGGCGCGTGGATTGCCTCCGCATCCAGGGGGCCAGTGCTCGAAACGGCCAACGGCGCATTGGTCATCGTCGGCTTGGGTGCATCATTGCTGGCCCGGCACGGCCGCCGAGTCAAACATCGGGGAATCACGGAAGTAGTCGGCTTCTCCTCCGGTCTGATGACGGTAACTGCTGGGGTCGGAGGCCCGGCCTTGAGTATTTACGCACTGCTGACGGGCTGGGACCACCACAAGTTCGTCGCTACCATCCAACCCTATTTCATCACCGTTTCGGTGATCTCGGTGATATCAACCTCCATCGCCGATCCCGCAAAGTGGCCCCAACTCGGGACCGGACTTTGGATACTCGTCGCGGCTTCCCTCATTGGCGGGCTTCTCGCAGGCGATTGGCTGACTAAGTACATCAGTCCAAGAGCCGCTCGCACAGCGATGTTATTCCTCGCGTTTACGGGCGGAACGATCACCCTCATTAAAGGCGTCATGAACCTGGGTTCGTAGACTCTCGTTTGCGAGTTCTGAAGATACATATAGGTCCGCCCCATCGGGACTGGTTGGACCACATGACCAAGGCCGATAGCGCGCGACCACCTTCTTTGACCGTTTGTCGACGCATAATTGTGAACCGTATAAACCCCCCTCTGGGGTAGTCACAAACCAAGTACGAAACATGTATGCTCGTTCCAAGACCTTGACACGGTTTCTGACCCACAAGGAGGGGATCAACATGGAACGGCCAGAAAGCTTGGACGGCGTGGAGGAACCACGCATGGTCCCTGAGGGTGTCTCTCTTGGATACGCACGTGTTTCCACTCGCGATCAGTCCTTGGAGAGCCAGCGGCAGCAACTCGCGGCCGCAGGCTGCTATGACGTGTACGCCGATCACGGGAAATCAGGGGCGACGATGACACGCCCCGAGCTGGATGTCTGCCTGCGTGCCCTGCAGCCCGGGAACACACTAGTGGTCACCAAACTGGACCGACTTGGCCGGACTGTACGTGGATTGGTGGAATTACTGGACACCTTGAAGGACCGCAAAATCGCCTTTCGGTCGTTGAGCGAGGGCATCGACACCACCACCATGCAGGGCCGGATGATGTTTGGCATCATCGCCTCAGTGGCCGAAATGGAGCGCGAGCTCATTCGTGAACGCACCATGGCCGGGTTGGCCGTGGCGGCCGGCAAGGGCGGTAGGCCCCCGAGGTTGCAGCCTCATGATGTGCGCGAAGCACGCAGACTTAGGGAACGCGAGGAATGGTCCCTTGACCGGATTGCTGCAAAATTCAAGGTCAGTCGATCCACTATCATTCGTGCGCTCCGCCAAGATGGCTTAGTCGGCGCTGGATACGCTGGTACCAAACCAGCTAACTCACCCCGGGAGCCTACCGATGGCCAGAGCACGCAAAACCCAGATTCAGGGCCAAATATCTCTTGATGATTTTCTCTTTCCAGAACCAGAGGAGGTTCGCAATGAACACATACGGCAAGTTCGCGCAGGACACGTGGAAGATGCTGGCCCCACGCCAGTACGAGCTGATAGTGAACCCGGAGGAATGGTTCACGGACCTGGGGAAGGAAGCGGAGAACGCGGTGGGGGACCTGTCGGTGAAGATCGCGGGACAGGACCTGCCGGAGGAGAGCTACCTGGAGAAGGTAGGTCGGTTGAACGCGGCGAAAACACAGGCCGAGGAAATCGTGAGAGTGGAGATGCTGACCCCGCAGGCCGAGGAACTGACGGAGGACGAGGATCAGGAGCCGAGCGAGATGAGCCTTCACCTCCAATTCGTGAAGGAAATGAGAGAACTGCAACAGCAGGCGACAGAAGAACTGGACCAGTTGGAGAGGGACAGCAACCTGAATCAGTAGCCGCACCGGCGGGGTTCATTCCCACAAGCCAGGATGCCCTGGCGCCTTCAGGAGCGAGGGCACGCTTCCACGCAAACCTTGAGGCCCTACGTACCTTGCGAGCACTGCAAGCAGACGATCGGAGGGCCACCGAACAGGAGAAGGAAATTCTTGCCCGGTGGGGCAGCTGGGGAGCTTCGGGTGTCGCGGAGGTCTTTGATGAACCCCGGGCTGAGTTCGCTGCTGACAGGGCCGAGTTGCGCGAATTACTCACCGAGGATGAATACCGCGCAGCCAACCGCACGGTCCTTAATGCCCACTACACAGACCCGGCACTGGCCACCGAAATATGGCAAACGCTGCAAAGTCTGGGCTATGAGGGCGGGAACGTCCTGGAACCAGGCTCTGGAGCGGGCACCTTCATTGGCTTGGCCCCGCAAGGTACCACCATGACCGGAGTGGAGCTGGACCCGGTAACCGCAGGCATATCTCAGGCTCTCTACCCAGAAGCCACCATTCGTGCCGAGTCCTTTGCTGATTCACAATTCGGCAGCGGACGCTTCGACGCAGCCGTGGGCAACGTACCCTTTGGTAGGAACATCCTGCACGACACGACCCACAACCAGGGCCGACACTCGATGCACAACCACTTCATCCTCAAATCCTTGGACCTCACCCGCCCAGGCGGAATGGTCGCGGTTATTTCCTCTGCATTTACCCTCGACGCACAAAATCCCGCAGCGCGACGCGAAATCTACGCAAATGCTGATCTTCTGGGAGCGGTACGTCTGCCCAACGGTGCCCACCGCAGGGCTGCCGGCACTGATGCCTTGACCGACGTTCTGGTCTTTCGGCGGCGCATGCCCGGGGAGCAACCAGGAAACGCGGCATGGATTATGTCCCATCCGGTGTCCACCGCATCCGGGGCCGACGCACGCATCAATGACTACTTCACGCAGAACCCGGCGAAGGTGCTGGGAGAAATTGAAGTAGGCAACGGCATGTACGGCAACGCCACGGTTAACGTGCGCACCGATAACCTGCAAGCAGTCCCCGCAAAGTTGCGCGAGCAGCTGCAGGAGATTGCGACCAACGCAGTGGCCGCCGGCCGTGGATTCGGCCAAGACCAGCGTTCCCCCGAGGTACGGGCTGCAGCGAGCCTGCCACAGTCGCCGGCCACCGAGCAGGTAGGACATATCGCTGCCCTTGAAGATGGCACCTTCACCCAAGTGAGCCTCGCCAGGGTCACCGAGGAACTGAGCGTTCCGGCCACCCAACAAGCAGAGCTTCGCGCCCTCTTGGGCTTGCGTGATCGTGCACGCGCCGTGTTGACCTTGGAAGCATCCAACGTAGGGGATACCGACGAGCTGACAACAGCACGGGCGGATCTAGCCGTTAAGTATCAGGAATACGCAGACAAGTACGGTCCCATCAACCGGTTCGGGGAGCGGCGCACCGGACGCGCCGACGAAAACGGGCAAGAGATCATGGCCCGTACTCAACCCCGTGTCATGACGACGCTGCGCAAAGACCCCTACGGCCCCTTAGTGACGGCACTTGAATACTTCGATGAGGGAACGCAGAAAGCTAGACCCGCAGCGCTGCTCAAGGAACGTCAAGTACAGCCACGCAAACCCGTCCTTGGCGTCGACAACCCGGCAGATGCCTTGGCAGTGACCCTGGAGACCACCGGGGAAGTGGATTTGGAGAACATTGCCTCCTTGCTGGGTATCGAACAAGAAGAAGCGCGTGAAGCCCTCGGAGACCTGGTTTATGACATTCCTGGAGAACCGGGTGCCATGGAAACACGGGCGGAATACCTCAGTGGCAATATCCGCGAAAAGCTCGACGCAGCCACCGAAGCGGCTGCCGACGATCCGTCCTATCAACGCAACGTCACGGACCTCCACAATGTGATGCCACGTCCACTAGGTGCAGATGAAATCGAAGCCAAGATCGGTTCGGTATGGATCTCCCCGGACATCCACTCACAGTTCCTACAACAACTGATCAGAGACCCTCGCGCCCATGTGGACCGCGCCAGTGGCGCGAACTGGGATGTAAAAGCCAGCAAACACACCTTTCAGGCCCGTAACGACTGGGGTACCGACAGGATGCCCGCCGGAGACATTTTCAAGAACCTGCTGGAACAGCGCCGCGTCCAGGTCACAGACCCCGACCCAGACAACCCCGAGAGCGCCCGGCGCATCGTGAATCCCACAGAAACCACGGCTGCGCAGGAAAAGGCGCAGATGATCAAGGACCGGTTCAGTGAATGGGTCTGGGAAGACCCGGCACGCACTGTCGCTTTGACCGATGAATACAACCGCCGATTCAATTCCCTAGTCCTCCGTGATTACACCGTCGAAGGTGAACGGCTAACCCTGCCTGGGTTGGTGAAGTCTTGGAGCCCGCGCCCTCACCAGCGCGCCGCGGTGGCCCGCATGATTTCAGAACCCTCCGTGGGACTCTTCCACGAAGTTGGAGCGGGCAAGACTGCCGAGATGGCCATGGGAGCAATGGAACTACGCCGTCTTGGAATGACGAACAAGCCGGTCGTTGTGGTTCCCAACCACATGCTGGACCAGTTCGCCCGGGAGTGGCTACAAATCTATCCGCAAGCACGCATTCTGGCCGCCTCGTCGGCCGATTTGAAAGGGGAAAAGCGCCGGGAGTTCGTCGCCCGCGTCGCGGCCAATGACTGGGACGCGGTCATTATGACTCGCACAGCCTTTGAACGTATCGAGCTGTCTCCTGCGTCGGAGCAGGCTTACATGAAGCGCGAGACGGAACGCATGCGCCAAGAACTGGCTGCCACCAGTGCCCGGGCAGCTGAACGCGGCGAAAAGTCGATGACCGTCAAAAAGATGGAGGCACGACTCCAAGCGCGAGAAGAAAAGATGAAGACTAGGCTCGATAGGCCTGTGGACCCGGGCATCACCTTTGAGCAGACGGGCATCGACTACTTGATCGTTGATGAACTGCACGACTTCAAGAACCTCGATACACCTTCCAATATCAGCGACGCCGCCATTGATGGCTCTAAGCGTGCCTCGGACCTGCACGCGAAGATCGAATACTTGCGCGAAACGCACGGCGACCGGGTCGTCACCGGTGCTACGGCAACTCCGATTGCCAACAGTGTCACCGAGATGTACGTGATGCAGAGATACCTGCGTCCGGACCTCTTGGAAAAAGCCGGCATTCACGACTTTGACACTTGGGCAGCAACATTCGGTGAGGTCGTATCCGAGATGGAAATGTCCGTAGCCGGTGGAGATAACTTCAAAATGAAGGAACGGTTCGCCAAATTCCAAAACGTCCCTGAGCTTTTGAAAATGTTCCACACCTTCGCCGATGTCAAAACCGCCGAAGACCTACAGCTACCCGTACCCAAAATGGCTGCACGTGATGATGGGAAACGACTACCGAGGATGGTCACGGTGGAACCCAGCGCAGAGCTGTCGGAATACATTGCGGACATCGGGGAACGCGCTGAAGCTGTCCAGCAACGTTTGGTTGACCCACACGATGACAACATGCTCAAAATCTCCAGTGACGGCCGCAAGGCCGCACTCGATATGCGACTCGTTGATCCAACACTGGAGATGCTGGAAGGAGCCACTAAAACAAGTGCAGCCGCGGACCTCATCACCGGAGTTTATGAGAAGAACAAGGACCGCATCTACAAAGACCCTGCCACCGGCGGAGACCACCCGACCCCTGGGGCCCTGCAAATCGTGTTCTGCGATTTAGGCACACCGTCAAAGGGCTGGAATGTGTATGACCAGCTCAGAGACGACCTTGTTAGCCGTGGTGTGCCAGCGGAAAAGGTGCGCTTCATGCACGAGGCCAAAAACGATGCCGACAAGGGAAGGCTTTTTGCTGCTTGTCGAAGTGGAGAAGTCGCCGTCCTTGTTGGTTCAACACAGAAGATGGGTGTTGGAACCAATATCCAAGACCGGGCCGTGCACCTGGTGGATATGGATGCTCCCTGGCGGCCGGCCGACGTTTCCCAGCGCCATGGGCGGGTTATCCGTCAGGGGAACCAAAACCCCGAAGTCGACATCTCGCAGGTGGTTACCAAAGGATCGTTCGACACATTCATGTGGCAGACCTTGGAGCGGAAGTCGCGGTTCATTGATCAGATCATGCGTGGCAAATTGGACGTGCGCGAGATCGAGGATGTTGGAGAAAATACGCTCTCCTACGCGGAGGTCAAGGCTATCTCCAGCGGCAATCCTTTGATCCTTGAGAAGTCCAAAGCAGACCAAGAACTCTCCCGTCTGGAGAGATTGAGCCGTGCGTGGAATCGCAATCAGTCGTCTTTGGTGCACCGCAAGGACGGCGCCGAGTCAAGGGGGCGGAAGCTGATTGAGAACCTTCCTAAGTTGCAGGAAGCCGTTGCCCGGACGACCGGCGAAACTGGCGGTGAATCGTTTGCCATGACGATCAACGATTCACGCTACGACAAGCGGACCGATGCCGCAGAAGCACTAGGTTCCTGGGTAAAGGAAAATACGTCGATTAGGCCTTCGGCGTATGCAGAACGTGATGCGGGTATCGCCGCCACTATAGCTGGTCACAATGTCCGCGTCATGGAGGGTACGGCAATCCTCGGGGACATCAACTCATCATCGGTTCGATTTCACGTTGACCAAACCCCCGGAGTGTACGTGGAAGTTCGTCGGGACGCCGCGTTGAACCCGAATGTGGGACTGATTACCAGACTGGAAAATCAAGTCATGCGTCTGCCCCAAGCAGTCACAAAACAAGAACAAATGATCGAGGAAGCACGACAAGATTACAGAGACGCCGCAACCGCGCTGAGAGAACCCTTCAAGCACGAAGATGCCTTGAAATCGGCCCGATGGGAAGTTGAGCGCATAGGGCGTGAGATGCGAGGTGAAGATGCTCCGCAACCTACTTTTGATGCCGAGCTGGAGGCTATTCGCAAGAGCCAACGTGCAGATTTCCCATCACCCGCTGGACAGCGTCAGACGACGCCAGCGTCGGACTCGATGGCCGGTAATACAGCGCGTTCAACAGGTCCCCAACGGAGCAATGGAATGGATAGATAGAAACATGGAGCATTCATTCGCGGATCGAATCGAACCCGACATTGTCAGGGGAAAGATGGACTTCCCGGATGTCGAAGAGCGGTCTCAATTAGAGGGTTGGCTTGCCTCCGGGGTTCCCGACCCGGATACACCCGCGCGGCGACTGTGCGACCAACAAGACTGACAAAATATTTGATTGATTGTCCGCACGAGGTTACATTACCAATGACGAAGGGCCGGCATTAGCCGGCCCTTTTCGCTTGCCCCATTCCACCGCCGAAGGAGGCTGTGCATGGCCGCTGCTCGCCCGGGCTGACCTCTTATCGTGTCGGTGCCGTGGCGGTCGTGCGCAGGCGGTCAGCTGGTCCCTGTCGTCCACCTGTGTGCAGGAAAAGACCGAAGGATTAATCTTTTGCTGTGCACCTGTGGACGAGAGGCAACTCATCATTTAGCGCTGACGTGCCACTATTCAGTCAGCGGTGCCAAGTTCTTCTCGGGCCTTCTTCGTGGCCTCGTTTGCTGTGTGAACCGTCTGGTTGGCCTGGTCAACTGCTTGTTGAGCACGTTCGGCTAGCGGATCAGTCTCCTGGGCCTTTTTGGTGCGGGTCGTGCGCTTGCGGACGCGCAACTTCTTTTCTGGCTCGGGGAGTCCCGAGGTGCGCAGCTCGTCGACTGTCCAGCCTGCGCCCAGCGCGGCCTGGAACTGCCGAGCATCTTCGTCTTCGGCCGAGCTGAGGGCGTCGCGCGCATCCGCCACGGCTTGGCGAGACTTAACCAGGGCGCGCACCGAATCCATTCGGTTGTTAAGGCGCCGCTGAAGTTCGTCTTCAATCTTCTGTGCATCAATTTGAGTAGCCATGGCATTCAGTCTAGTCCAGCATTTTTTGGATCCGCTAGGACTGTTAAGAAAGAGAGAACGGCGGAGCTGGTTGGGCCCCCGATAGCAGTCCAGCGTCTATGCGATAGCTAATTGGTTTTCTTGCGTCCAGGTTTCCCAGTAGCGCTGCGGCGTCATGCCGTCCAGGGATCCGTGGGGCCGTTCATGATTGTAGA
>NZ_JABFAU010000028.1 GCF_017168335.1 Rhodococcus sp. KRD162
TGCCCTCGAGGCCTGCGGATTGTGTTCGTGGGGTTTGGGTGTGTGCGTGTTCTTTGAGAACTCAACAGTGTGTCGATGAATGTCAGTGCCGAATTTTTGTTTGGTGGTATGCATTCGATGTATCAGCCATCCGCTTGTGGTGGTTGTTGTCGGGTGTTGTTTTATAATGCTAGTTGAGTTTTTTTGCTAGTGATTTGACTCTTTCATGTTTATGACTGATTTGCAGTTTCGACTGTTGATCGAGAGTCTTTTACGGAGAGTTTGATCCTGGCTCAGGACGAACGCTGGCGGC
>NZ_JABFAU010000029.1 GCF_017168335.1 Rhodococcus sp. KRD162
TCGTGAACCCGGGCCCGCGTCGCGGCTCCTGCTTCGCCTGATACGCCCTCGCCGCGCCGTTCGCGCGCTCGTCGGCGGCCTCGTTGAGGTCGTGGCCTGCGTGGCCCTTGACCCATTCGAACCTCACGTCGCGGCCGTGCATCGCGTCATCCAGCGACTCCATCAGCTCGCGGTTGAGCACAGGGGCGCCGTCGGCCTTGCGCCATCCGCGGCGCTTCCATCCCGGCATCCACTTGGTGATCGAGTCGATGACGTACTTGCTGTCGCACATGATCAGCAGCGGCTCGTCGGTGCCGGCCGTCGCCCGAAGCAGCTCGAGCACGGCCTGCAGCTCGCCCTGGTTGTTGGTGCCGTGCGGCGAACCGCCGGCCGCCCAGTTCGCGTCGTCGATGTACCAGGCCCAGCCATTCGGTCCTGGGT
>NZ_JABFAU010000003.1:0-19281 GCF_017168335.1 Rhodococcus sp. KRD162
TCTCGCGGGTGACGCGGGTGTCGATCTCGGCGACGAGGGCGATGCGGCGGGCTTCGAGCAACTGGATCTGGTGGGAGACCGCGGCGGCGTCGGCGAGGAGTTGGTCCTCGCTCAGTTGCCAGATCTCCGTCGTCATGACTCAATTGTATCGAACTGGTGTTCGAGTCGCAATGATCGTCAAATCGAAAACTATTGCCCTGCAGAACTATTCGTGAGCACGTTCTTGTCGGCAGCTCGTGATAGGCGTCCTGCGCGGGCATTCAAGGTGCGTCAGGCTGTCCGCCTGCGCGATTTCACGCTGTGAATGTGAATGCCCTCGCGGGTGGCATCGATGAACTCCCGGTGCTGCCCGGGGGTGTCCCTATGGTTTTCGTCGAGCCCAACGCCGGTCGTTGGTTGAAGAGATCGGGATCGTCGGCCAGGATGGCGCTATGTCGGGTATTCGGTTCGTGCGGCGTATGGACGGGTTGACCTACGAGTTCGCCCGCGACGGAGAAGCTGACGGGTTTCTGTCGTATAAGCGGGTCGACCTCGATATGTGGTGTCGACGACTGCCTGATTTCGGTTGGGTGGTGTGCGATGCGGCCGGTGTGGTGTCGAGCCGTCCGTTCGACGCGGCAGGTCGAGGTGACCTGCCGCCCGAGGGCGTGTGGGTGAGCCGTAAGGGCGAACGATCCTATGTCTATGACCTCGTGCGCGCCGAGGCTCGAGGGGCGACGGGATCCGGGATTCGGTAGGGCTGCTTGGTTTTCAGCATCGCGTAGAGGACGTCGCAGCGTCGTCGGGCAAGGCAGATGAGCGCGGCGTTGCGCTTCTTGCCCTCGGCTCTTGTTCGGTCGTTGTAGGTGCGAGAGTCGGGGTCGTGCAGGGCCGCGAACGCCGAGAGGAACAACACCCGTTCGAGTTTGTGGTTGCCTGATCGGGACGGGAAGAAGTCGTACCGGGACCGGCGACCGTGGGCCTGGTCTCAGACCCACGAACAAGGTAGCGGGGGCGCCGTCCACAGTGGCGGGACCGCCTGCGCGGGCAGGTGTCGAACGTCAGCGCTGCTGAGTCTTTCGCAACCACCACAGCCCCGCGATGGGCAGCACTACCGGGATGAAGAGGTAGCCGGATCCGAAGTGCGACCACACCGTCGGCTCCGGGAAGTCCTGCGGCTGGATGTAGCTGAGAGTCCCGATTCCGATGACGCCGACGAGTTCGATGATGCAGGACACCGTCACCACGCGTCGGGAAGCCTCGGTCGCTCTGGCCAAACCGAACGTGGCCACGATGTAGACCACCGCTGCGAATGCCGACAGTAGGTACGCGACGGGTGCCTCGTCGAATCGGGTGGTGAGCTGCACGATCGAGCGCGAGGTCGCGGCGACGGCGAACACGGCGTAGACGGCGATGAGGAAGCGCCCGAAACCGGTGCGCGTCGCTTGCTGGAGACTGTCAGGCATATCCGGCCCAAATCTGGCTCAGGCGCAGCACCATGGCTGCGAGGGTGAGGACGGCAACGAGCAGAACCGCTGTGCCGCCGCGAGAACGGTCACCCAGCGACCACCACGTGCCGAGTGGAAGTAGAAACAGCAGTCCGACGAGATACGAACCGAACGTCAGTCGGTGAATATCGCGATCGGAGGTGAACATCAGGACGAACCCGATCACTGCCTGCAGCGCCACGACGGCCTCGGTGGCAGCGATCGTCCAGAACAGTGCCCGATCGGACTTGTTCTTCAACAGCACAGGACGGTTGGAGATGAGCTTCGCGAGCACCCAGATGCCCACTACCAGGGACAACGCGTACAACAAGCCGGTGACGGCGCCGATCATCGAGTTCCTCGTCAAGGTCGTGGTGGATGGGTGGTTCCGCCTCCACACTATCCGCGTAACGCCACGTCAACACTGTGAGGCCCTCGAAACGCGGCGTTATTCCGTACGTGACCAATGGGAAATGGATGAGTCGTGTACTTGTTGCATGGCCGCAGAGGATCCGCTCTCTCGCCGGACATGACTTCTCTCCCTCAGGTGGCCATCGGTGTCCACCGCATCCAGCCCGCTCTGCGAACCTCAGGAGACATCCGTGTCAGATATCGATCAGACCATCGCCGAGAACATCAAGAAGTCTCTCGAAGAGATCCCGCACCCGTCACTTCCCAAGGGCAGCAACATCTACGGCTCCACCAAGATCTTTCCCGACTACAAGGCCGAGAACGGTGAGAGCTACTTCACGTTGGTGCACGGTATCGCCCACGAGTCCTCGGTGTCGTTCGTCGCGGTGCTCCAGGCGACCCGCGCTCTACGTAAGGGCTTCGAGTCGGCCATGTACTTCTACGGTCCCGGAGCCATCAATTGCCTTGCTACTCGCGGATTTCCGACGACGGGAGACTCCGGCTTTCCCGGCGAGCAGAACATCAACGATTCCTTGGCGACGTTCATCGCCGAGGGTGGCACGGTGTTCTGCTGCCGATTCGGACTGGCTCTGCACGGCGGTCGTGAAGAGGACCTCATCGAGGGCGTCATCCCGGCTCATCCCCTCGATGTGCAAGACGCGCTGATTCACTACGCGCGCAAAGGTGCCATCATCAACTCGACCTACATGGTCTAGGAGTTCATCATGTCGGTCAGTACGCGGGTAGATCTGGCGTTGCTCGGAATCCGAGGATCCACGCCGGTCTCGAGAACGGCAGGCGCCGGGCCGAGCGATGACGGGCATGTCACCATCGATGGCCTCGGCGCGGCCATCCCGCGCAATCCGCTGAGTCCGTACGTTCTCGAAAATGGTCGAGTTCTGTTCGACGGCAACGATATCGGTCTCGATGTTGCGGCCGTCGAACGGCCGAAGTTCTACGATCTCGTCACCTCCGACGGTATCGGTTACGACAAGATCGCGAAGTTGCACGGTTCCAGTGTTCTCGCGACGACAGTGGTGCAGACCTGCATCCGCTACGACGCCGATCAGCGGTGCCGCTTCTGCTCCATCGAGGCTTCCCTCGAGGCAGGCGACACCATCGCCGTCAAAACCCCGGCGCAACTGGCCGAGGTCGCGGAGGCGGCGGTGCGCTTGGACGGGGTCACCCAGATGGTCATGACGACGGGTACGTCGGCGGCAAAGGACCGCGGTGCCCGTCATCTGGCTCGGTGCGTACGTGCCATCAAGGCTGTGGTTCCGCAGCTCCCGATTCAGGTGCAGTGCGAACCGCCCGGTGATCTGACGTCCATTCAGGATCTGTACGACGCCGGAGCCGAATCCATCGGCATCCACGTCGAATCGCTCGACGACGAGGTTCGGCGACGATGGATGCCGGGCAAGGCATCGGTGTCGATCGACGAGTATCGCGCGGCATGGAAAGAAGCTGTGCGAATCTTCGGCCGCAATCAGGTCTCGACGTACATTCTGGTCGGTCTCGGGGAGGATCCGGACGAGTTGGTCTCCGGGGCAGCCGAACTCATCGAGATGGGCGTGTACCCCTTCGTCGTTCCGTTCCGACCGCTCGCCGGAACCTTGGCCGCAGACGCAGATCGCGCGACGGCACCCGCCGCCGACGTTCTCGAGAGCGTGACCCGACGCGTAGCCAAGGAACTTCAGGCGGCGTCGATGCTCGGTGCGGACCAGAAGGCAGGATGCGCGGCCTGCGGTGCGTGCAGCGTCCTACAGAATGCAGGGGGCTGAGATGTACCGCGTGGACGTGCAGGATCCCGCGGGGCTGTCGGGCACGGCACACCGTGGTGTGGAGCCCGAGTTCATCGTCCAACCATGCACCGGTACAGCAGAATCGAATGCGTATCGATCGCTGCGAAGAGCAACGTTCGTCGCCGAGCAGGGCTTGTTCGCCGGCACCGACCGGGACGACGTGGACGACGATCCGCGAACGGTCGTGCTGGTCGCACTCGACCGGGAGGGCGTCGTACTCGGCGGAGTACGGTTGGCACCCTGCACGGCAACGGATCTGGGGTGGTGGTCCGGAAGCCGCCTCGTCGTCGCTGCCGCGGCGCGCACTTCCGGCGTCGGGCCTGCCCTGGTTCGTGCCGCCTGCGCACATGCCGAGAGCCGCGGGGTGCTTCGCTTCGACGCGACGGTGCAGAAGCGCAGTGAGCAACTGTTCACCCGACTCGGTTGGGTCAGGCGCGGCGACGTCGAGGTGGCCGGTACCCCACATGTGGCGATGTACTGGCCGATCGACCGCATCGAACGGCTCGTCTCGACGACCAAGTCGATGCTCGCCGGGGTGCTCGCACCACTGCGAGCGCAGCCACTCGGACTCGGGGCCAGAGGCTTTCGCGGCGACGACGGAGTTCCGGTGCCGGGTAGCGACATGATCGCCGCGTGCGATGCCATCGTCCCTTCCATGGTCGATCGCGATCCCGAGTGGGCCGGCTGGTGCGCGGCGCTGGTCAATCTGAACGATCTCTCGGCGATGGGCGCAGAAGCTGTCGGAATGCTCGATTCCGTCGGAGCCCCGACTCGGAGTCGACTGACCCGCATCATCCGCGGTCTCGCCGATGCGTCTGCGGCATGGCAGGTTCCGGTGCTCGGCGGCCACACCCAGGCCGGGGTGCCGTCGTCGCTGTCGGTCACCGCACTCGGACGGACCTCGCGACCGATACGGGCAGGCGGCGGAAGCGTCGGAGATGTGTTGACGCTCACCGCGGACATCGAAGGCGAATGGCGACGCGGATACCATGGTCAGCAATGGGATTCGTCCTCGCGACGGAACACCGAGGAACTCACGGCAATGGCCTCGTTCGTTTCCCGCGCCGCACCCAAGGCCGCGAAGGACGTCTCGATGGCGGGGCTGGCCGGTACCACCGGAATGCTCGCCGAGGCGAGCGGGACGGGTGCCGTACTGGACATCGCCTCGATACCGAAGCCGGACGCCGCGTCGATGGGCGAATGGATCACGTGTTTTCCAGGGTTCGCGATGATCACCGCGGACCGTCCCGGTGCAGCTACCGCACCGTCAGGACCTGCACTGTCCGCAGTCTGCGGAGAGCTCACCGACATTCCGGGTGTCGCGCTGCGATGGCCCGATGGAATCACCACTCGCGCGGTCACATCCACTGTGACCGGATTGGGAGAAGCATGACCACCCACCCGAAGCCCGTCACCATTTCCGTCGCCGCGGCCGAGTTCGGTCGCGACATGGAACAGGGGTACGCCACCATCGCCGCACTGCTCGAAGAAGCTCGCAACCGCGGCAGCCAACTGCTGGTGCTGCCCGAGGCCTGCCTCGGCGGATATCTGCCGAGCCTCGGCGGCGGAGACGAGACCGAGGAATCGCGTGAGCGCAGGCGCAGAGCTCTGCCTCCTGCGTTGGAACTCGACGGTCCCGAGATCAGACGCGTCATCGACATGGCGGGCGACACCGTCATCACGTTCGGGTTCTGCGAGAAGGACGGAGACACCCGGTACAACGCCGCAGTGACCGTCGACGGCAGCGGCATCCTCGGCTCGTACCGCAAGGTGCATCAACCGCTCGGTGAAAACCTCTGCTACGACGCGGGAGAGAGCTACTCCGCGTTCGACACTCCGGTCGGCCGGATGGGTATGCAGATCTGCTACGACAAGGGATTTCCCGAGGCTGCACGAGAACTGGCACTCGACGGTGCCGAGATCGTCGCGTCGATCTCCGCATGGCCGACAGCCCGCACCGCGACGGTGGAGAACATGGAGGAGGATCGTTGGAAACAGCGATTCGACATCTACGACCGGGCTCGCGCCCTCGAGAACCAGATAGTCTGGGTCGCTGCCAATCAGGCAGGCACCTTCGGATCTCTGCGATTCGTCTGCAGCGCGAAGATCGTCGGGCCAGGTGGAGAGATCCTCGCCGGTACGGGTGTGGAGCCCGGGTTGGCCACGGCAACCGTCGATGTCGCCGGGCTCATCGGTGCCGCACGTGGCGGCGGTATGTTCAATCTGCGCGATCGCAGACCCGCCGTCTACCGGACCATCACCAAGGAGGCGGTCCATGCCTGAGATGTCGTTCGTCGTTCGGTGGCCCGATGGTCGCGAGCAGTCCTGCTACTCACCGTCACTGGTCATGCACGACTATCTGACTCCCGGCGCGGAGTACCCGGTGGCAGAGTTCGTGCAGCGAACCTCGGAGGCGCTGACGGTGGCGAGCGATCGAGTGCTCGCCAAGTTCGGCATGCGGTGCACCTCGGCAGCGCAACAGATGGCGGAGATTCACGGCGTCAGTACCTCGTACGAGCACGGTGCCGTTCGAGTGCTGAGCATGTCAGGAGCTGAATTGCTATGAGCGGCAGCAGAGGAGCCGATCATCACACTGTGATCGTCATCGGCGGCGGCCAGGCAGGGCTGTCCATCAGCTGGCACCTGACCCAGCGAGGCATCGACCATGTCGTCCTCGAACGCGACACCGTGGCACACGAGTGGAAGGATTCGCGCTGGGACAACTTCACTCTGGTGACTCCGAATTGGCAGTGCGCACTGCCGGGATTCTCCTACGACGGAGACGATCCCGACGGATTCATGCAGCGTGACGAGGTGTATGCCTTCGTGCGGCGCTATGCGGAGAGCTTCGATGCGCCGGTGCTGGAACATGTTTCGGTCACTTCCGCACGGCAGGGCCGAGAGGGCGGCTTCGAGCTACAGACCTCGGCGGGTCCGATGCACGCCGAGCAGATAGTCGTGGCGGTAGGTGGCTACCACATCCCCGTCATCCCGCGGTTCGCCGAGAAGATGCCATCGGAGATCGTGCAGATCCACTCCAGCGACTACCGCGGCTCACATCAGTTCCCGGACGGCGACGTGCTAGTGGTCGGTACGGGCCAGTCGGGTGCTCAGATCGCCGAGGACCTGCATCTCGACGGTCGACGTGTGCACCTGGTGGCAGGTACCGCGCCTCGTGTCGCTCGCTTCTATCGCGGCCGGGACTGTGTCGCCTGGCTGCACGACATGGGAACGTACGATGTCTCCATCGAAGATCAACCCGGTGGCGTCGGCAAACGCGAGAACACCAACCACTACGTCACCGGCCGTGACGGTGGTCGCGACATCGACCTGCGCGCATTCGCCGTCGAGGGGATGCAGCTCTACGGCAGACTGCTGGGAGTCGAGAACGGGGTACTGCGGTTCGCACCGACTCTGGAGGCATCACTCGATGCTGCAGATCGAGTGGCCGAGAGCATCAAGGACAACATCGACGCGTACATCGAGCGCGAGGGAATCAACGCTCCCACCGAGGAGCGCTACGTGCCGGTGTGGCGTCCCGATACCGAGACCACCGAACTCGACCTCGCCACGAGCGAGATCAGGGCAGTCGTGTGGTCGGTGGGCTTCCGCACCGACTATCGGTGGCTCGAGATCGGCGCGTTCGACGGCGAAGGGCATCCGACTCACAACCGCGGGGTCACCGCCGTCCCCGGTCTGTACTTTCTGGGGCTACCGTGGCAGCACACGTGGGGTTCGGGACGCTTCGCCTCGGTTGCCAGGGACGCCGCCTTCCTGGCCGATCAGATCGGACTCGAGGTCAGCGCGGCGCACTCCAGAAACTCAGCGCAACCGCAGAGTCAGATGGTCTGACTGATCGTGGCCCCCATCAAGATCGGTGCGCTGGCAGCGCATTTCGGCCGAGACGTCGACCGGGCCGTGCTGAAGATCACCACGATCATCTCCAGCGCGGCTCGGGAGGGCATCGACCTGCTGGTGTTGCCCGACGCATCCCTCGGGGGTTACATCAACAGTCTCAGCGATCCTGACCCGGCGGAACTACCGCCTGCTCTCGATCCGGACGGTCCGGAACTGGCTGCCATCATCGCGGCAGCCGGTGATATGACGATCTGTATCGGCTACACCGAGTTGTCGAAAGGATTGCGGTACAACGCTGCAGCCTGCCTGACCGGCGACGGGATCCTGGGCAGTCACCGTAAGGTCCATCAACCGCTCGGCGAGTCGCTCGCCTACGCCGCCGGAGATCGCTTCGAGGCCTTCGACACTCCGGTCGGGCGGATGGGCATGCTGATCGACTACGACAAGACGTTTCCCGAATCGGCGCGAGCATTGGCGCTCGACGGCGCGAGAATCATTGCGGCGCTGTCGGCGTGGCCGGCGAGCGTCACCGATCGCGCGTCCTCGCTGCCCAACGATCGGCAGTCCCGACTGTTCGATCTGTACGACGCCGCCCGAGCCGCCGAGAATCAGGTGGTGCTGGTGTCGTCCAATCAGACCGGGGTGATGGGATCTCTGCGGTTTCTGGGGCAGGCGAAGATCGTCGGGCCCGGCGGTGACGTCCTGGCGAAGACCTGGTCGAAAGGTGGTCTGGCCGTGCACGACATCGACGTCGACGCCGAGGTGGACCGTGCCAGGCGGGGTCTGCATCACCTCGCCGAACGCCGCGTGGATGCCTACCCGAACCTGTTGCAGGAGAAGCCGGATCAGTGAAGATCGCCTTGCTCACGTACTCCTCCAAGCCACGCGGCGGAGTGGTGCACACCCTGGCGTTGGCCGAGGCACTGGCGCGCTCCGGGCAGGACGTCGCGGTGTGGTCTCTCGGCCGAGGCGGTGACAGCGCGTTCTTCCGTCCGGTGGACCCGGCCGTGGACGTGCGCATGGTGGCGTTCGAGCACCGCGATGGTGAGAGCGTAGGCGAACGGATCCTACGATCGATCGCCGTGCTACGACAGGCGTTCACCCCGGACGAGTACGACATCGTTCATGCCCAGGACTGCATCTCGGCCAATGCCGCGGGCCGATGCGTCAGAACCATCCATCACCTCGACGAGTTCACCACCCCCGAGCTGGCGGCGTGCCACGAGCGGGCGATCACGGTGCCGTATGCGCGCATCTGCGTCTCGGCAGCGGTGGCGAACGATGTTCGACGCGGATGGGGTGTGGAGCCCACGGTGATCCCCAACGGGGTCGACGCCGAACGATTCGCGGCGGCCGCGCGATCGGGACGCTCCCACTGGAGCGCCCAGCTCGGTCGCTACGTGGTGGCAGTGGGCGGGATCGAGCCACGCAAGGGCAGCCTCGATCTGCTCGACGCATTCGCTCAGGTGCGGTCGGACGCAGGCACCGGGGAACTGCAGTTGGTGTTCGCCGGCGGCGAGACCCTGTTCGACTATCGCGAGTACCGAGCGGAGTTCGACCGTCGTGCACAGGAATTGGACGTCGAACCGGTGATCCTCGGTACCGTCGACGACGACGAGTTGCCGCACCTCGTCGCCCAGGCCGCAGTGTTGCCGTTCTTCTCCACGAAGGAGGGCTTCGGACTTGCCGCCATGGAGGCGCTCGCTGCGTCGACCCCCGTGGTCGCCCGAGATCTGCCGGTACTGCGAGAAGTATTTACAGACAGTGTTACGTACGCATCATCGGTGGAGTCGATGGCGATCGAGATCGAACGTGCGTTGGTCGAGCCACCCGATCCGACACCGGGGTTGTTGCTGGCGCACAGTCTCACCTGGGACGAGGCCGCGCGCAGGCACGTGGACTTCTACTCCTCGCTTCGTTGACTTCCGCGCTTGTTTCGACGCAAGGCATGCGGCTTGAGCTTGTGGAAACCCTTGACCCGCAGTGATCGAATCGATTTGAGATAGAACTCGGAGTCGTGGCGCAGTTCCTCGGTCAACACGGTATCGACGAGCGTCGTTCCTGGATTGGCCGAACTGGTAAGGCGTGCAGCGATATTGACCACCGATCCGTACAGGTCGCCGTATCGGGCCAGGACCGGCCCCCACGCCAGCCCGACGCGCAGGTCTGGCATGTCCTCTTGTTCGGCGAAGGCGTCCTGCAGGTCGAGAGCGATGTGAGCGGCGTCCTCGGGAGTCTGCGCGCTGAACATCACCTCGTCGCCGACGTTCTTGATCACCGAACCCCGTCCACGGGCGATGATGTTGGTGGCCAGGGACTCGAATTCCTCGAGCAGCGTCGTCAGCTCGCCGATGTCGAGTCGACGGGTCAGGCTGGTGTAGCCGACCATGTCTGCGAAACCGACAGCCATGGTGGGGCTGTCGGCGGTGTCGTCGGGAGCGGCGATGGAGCGCCCGGCGGCCGCGGCCAGATGCCTGCGCCAGGTATAGGCCTGGAGGGCTTCGAGGGTGGGTACCGTCTCGGCTGCGATGTCTCGGGCGTTGCGCCGGATCGCGGCGATGTCGTTCTTGTCCTCGTCGCTGTTGGTGATGCGCTCGAGGATGTGAGAGTTCACAACGCCCACTTGCCATTCCGCGAGCCTGGACATCGACTGTCCGAGCGTGCGGGCGATCGCGACCTCCATCTCGGGCTTGATGACCTTCTGCTCGGAAAGACCGGTGATCAGCTCGAGCGCCTCGAGATCGGCGTCGGTGTACACCACGGCCTCGGTATCGGTGTGGATCGGAAAGCCCATGCCGATCCACAGGGCGATGACGCGCTCGAGGGGCAGCCCCGACTTCTCGACGATGTCGGCGCGGTTGTACTTCGGTGTGCCGCCCAGGAGATTGTGTTCGATCTCCGCTTGCACCACCGAGTTGATCTGATTCTCAGGCATATCCCAACGTTCTGTCGAAATAGGAACGGACATCGTCGACGTAGGCGTCGATATTGTCGGGTATCCAATCCGTGGTGGGAATGGGCTCGCCGACGGTGACCTTGACGGTACCGGAATGGACGGTGAAATCCTTTTTCCACATCACGTCCCCTGCATTGTGGATGACGATGGGAACGATCGGTACACCTGCCTGCATTGCCAGGTGGAAGCCGCCCTTCTTGAACCGGCCCAGACGCGAGGTCGGCATTCGCGTTCCCTCGGGCGCGATGGCCACGGAAATGCCACTGTGCAACTTCTCGATGGCGGGCAGCATCGCCTCTCGCGCTTGTGAGGGATCACCACGATCGACGTATGCGACGTCGAACATCCTGCCCAGCAGCGCGAACCGTGGATCGCGTTCGAGTTCGCGTTTGGCCACTGCCGTGATGTCGCGGCGAAGGATCGATGTGACGATGATGGAGTCCGCGGTGCTCTGGTGATTGAACATGAATACTGCGGGCCGAGCCGACCACGCATTCTCCGTACCGGTGACGTCGAGCTTGACACCGGCGATGGTCAATGCGATGTCCGGTGCGATGGTGCTGGTGATGTTCGCGCCGGTGCGGCGGCTCCGCGTCAGAATTCCGAGCCCGAGGCCGATCGATGCGCTGGCCAGTACCGAACCCAGAGCGGCCGAGCTCCGGACGGCGGAGGTGAGATCGGTACCGCGTTTCGGCTTGTCCAACGTCAGCGACGGCCAGTTCTTCTTCGCCGCGTAGCGCTGCAGTTCCGGATCGGGGTTGAGGGCGACGGGTCGACCGACGGCCTCGAGCAGCGGCACGTCCTCACCGCCGTTGGAGTATGCGAAGCAACCCGCCAACTCGATGCCCTCCCGCTCGGCGTAGTCGATCGCCGCCTGCGCTTTGCGTGGACCCCACAGTGATTCGCCGACCAGATCGCCGGTGAGGATTCCGTCGGTGACGACGGGGGTGGTGCACAGCAGTTCTTCGAACATCATGTCTTGCTGCACCGGGATGGCCTGGTACGGCGTGGCCGAGGTGGCCATCACCAATCGATGACCCGCGTGCCGGTGAGCTTCGACGAGCGCGCGGGCCTGTGGGTAGATCATCGGTGCGATTTCGTTGCGGAACAGGGTGTATGCCTGCTCCATCAGGTCTGCTTCTCGGCGGCCTTCGAGGCCGCGGACGGCTTTGCCCATCAGGTTGTCGACGGGTGAGTTACGCATGCGCATCTCGACGACGGCGCTCGAGATCTCCCACAGTTCCTTGACGGTGACGTCGAGCGTTTTGAGGCGTTCGAGAAACACTGCGCGGGCCGAGAACCCATTGATCAGCGTGCCGTCGAGATCGAAGAATGCGACGGTGTCTCGGCCGGGTGGTGCTGCGGCGATCGCGATCAGCCGATCGTCGAACTGAGTCATGAATTGGTCTCCTCGGTAGCCTGGAGGGGTTCGACTTCATTCAGCATGCGATGGGCCATGTCGCGAATGATGCGGACTTTGCGGGCCCATTCGTCGATCTCGAGTGCGAACTCCCTGCGGCGGCGGGCGATACCGTCGGAGGTGGAATCGATGAGATCGCGATTATCGGCCAATTGCAGTGCCGTATCGAACAATTCGCCGGAGATGGCCTCGCTGTGATCGAGTTGTTGGCGAAGCCTCCTGGCCTGTGCGGCACCGAGGCACTCGGCGATGAACTTCGGTTTGTCGAATTCGGAGCTCTGAGGCAGCAGCATCAGCTGATCGGCCACCACCTGATACGCCTCGAAGATCGGCTGCAGTACTCGGTGCGCGAGATGGAGATCCTGCGACTGGAGTTGCTGCGCAGCATAATCGGGATCGCTTATCTTGGCTCGCCAGTCCGGATCGATCAGATCGACCTCGGATTCGAGTCGTTCGCCGAAGTCCTTCTTGTCGCCGAAGAAGAATTCGAACTTGAGCAGATCGCGTAGCTGCAATGCCGACTGCCACAGCGTGTCCTGTGTCAGGGGGGCCGAATCGCCGGCTGTCGGCAGCACCACCAGTTCCCCGATGGCGCGCATGACGAAGAAGTGAATAGCGTTGTTGCGGAAGAACGCTGCTACCAGGTGCTTGTCCTGGGCCAGATGGAACAGCGGCTCGGGGCCGTCGTCGAATCGTTTGACGACGTTGGCGTTGACCTGAGCGATGACGGCCGAGCGCACCACATCGAGGTCGGAGACGTCGACGCCTCCTGCGGTGGGCAGATTTCGACGCTTGATGTAGCGGGCGAGTGGGGCGATGATGGCCCACATCTCGTTGACGTTGAGGGCGCGGTCCTCGATACCCAACAGTGCCATGGTGACCAGCGCGGCCGGAGTGACCGGGGTCGCGTCGTTGATCGCGTGGGACACACCCAATGCGATCTTCTGCACGGCCACTCGTTTGTCGGTGTTCTCGGCGACGATCGAGGCCACCGACATCGGCTCTCCGAAATTGAGATACACGTTGCCGCGCAACGTTCCCTGCGCGCGGATGTATCCGATGGCCATCCGGATTCCCTCGGCCTGTTTCTTCGCGCCGTGTGATTCCTCGGCCATCGCGCCGACCTCGTGCAGACGGTCGTAGGTGATGGACGTCGGAACCAGATAGACGTCCTCGGCGTCGCTCGACTCGAGGGCGTCGACCAAATAGGTCAGCAGGCCGAACCTGGGCGGGCGGAGCTTTCCGGTGCGGCTGCGGCCACCCTCGATGTACCACTCGAGATTGAATCGCTTGCTCAGCAGAAAGCTCATGTACTGCCGCAGCGTCCACTTGTAGATCGCGTCGGAGAACTTGCGTTGAATGAGCACGACGCCACTGCGTTTGGCGATGGGACCCAACGGCCAGAAGCCGACATTGATGCCGCCCATGACGTGATTGAGTGGCAGACCCTCGGCCAACAGGGCAGGACGTAGCACCAGCGGATCGAGATAGGAACGGTGATTGGGCAGAAACACCAACGGATAGTTCTTGTTCAGATCGCGGACCTTCTGCAACTGAGCCCGATCGACGTCGACTTTGTAGGCCCGGGAGAAGTACGCGCCGAGCGTTCCCCACATCTCCACTGCCCGGCGGGTCTCGGTGGCCACCATCTCGCCGAGGATCTCGTTGACGCGTGTGTCGACCGCTTCGCGGTCCTGGCCCACTTCGTCCGCGAGTGCGGTGATGCCGTCGTGGAACTTCTTCTGCTCCGTCATGTCCTCGACGACGAATCGCGGAATCTTGTACTCCGAGCCGATGACGCCTCGCTCGGCCTTGTCCAGTGCCAGACTGGCCTGACGCAGGATGAACGACGACAACGAGGTGCCACCGCCGCGCTCGAACCGATCCTTCAGATCGCTGAGGGTTGCCGGTTCGCCGACCAGAACCGCGGAATGATCGGGATCGTCGCCGGCTACCCAACGCTGCCACACCTGCGTGGGCTTGGAACGACCTCGGGGCGCGAAGATGCGGTGCAGGATGCCGCTCTTGCGGTCGGACAATGTGACGCGCAGGGGGATCAGCAGGGGATCGTCGGCGTACCCGCGGACACTGTCCGACAGTGAGGTTCTCGCCTCACCGGTGAGCACCACCGAGGGCGGGCGCGGTTGCCCTTCGGGTGTGGTGGCGTCGATCCACTGATTCAGTGCCTGAACCTCGAGGGTGGATGTGGCGTCGAGTAGATATACGTGCGACCCGTCGCTCAGTGATTGCTCGTTCGCGTCGAGGTGGTACATCGAGGCTCCTGTTCCGTACCTCCACAACAAGGCACGTCGCCAGGCTACGCGGGAGATACCGGCCGCGAGGGCGGTTCGGCGAGGTGGCCCGGAGGCGAAATCTTCGGTGCTGTTGCGGACGGCTACTCGCGGGTACTCGGGAGTCGATGTCACGTCGAGTGGACTCGTAGGGCGCTCGGGAAGGCTGTCGTATACAGTCGATTTCATCGGTCGTTTCGACCACCAAATCTAAGTGTAAATCCAAGTAACAGTTACTTTGAGTTCCACTTACTTGGCCGACGTGGAATCTCGCAGGGCCTCGCTCGGTGAATCCGAGAACCGTGCATCGGTCGAGTCGCGCCTTCCCACCGCTGAACCGGGTCGACGCAGGCGATTTCCGCCGCTCCATTCCCGGAGGATCGCTTCTCTCCTCGGGGCCGTTCGCTGCCTCCGCACGCCGGGGCCCCGATTCTGTCGTGACCCGGGCCATGACATTGTCTGCCCATCTGTGCAACAGTATTCGCAAACACTTTCGAGAAAGGCCGGTTTTCGATGCCACCTCGTGGGCGCGCCGCGCACGATTCGTTGACGCCCGAGAATCTGGCGACACTCGCCGCGGCTCTCGCCGATGGCCGCCGGGCCACTGTGTATCTCCGCGAACCGAACCCCAGCCTCGGCCTACCAGAAGGAACGTCGGCGAAGGTGGTGTCGATCGACGGCACGACGGTCACCATCAGTCCGAAGGGTGTCAATGACGAATTGCCCTACGAGGCCGAGGAACTGCGGATCACGCGCAACGCGGCAACCCCTGCCGCGCCGGCCAAGAGGGTGCCCGCCAAAAAAGTGGCGGCTGCGTCGACGCCACCCCCATCAACGCGCACCGACTCGACGCGCACCGCGGCGTCCGTGACGGCGCAACCGAAGGCTGTCTCGGCGGACAGCCGGGCCGTACCGGTGGAGGACAAGCCGCGTGCAGCGGCCAGAAAGACTGCCTCCGGAGCGAGCACGGCCGGGCAGACGCCACCGCAGACTCCCCGCCGCGAGACTGCGCGTCGAGCCAAGAAGGCTCCGAGCGGAGTCAGTGTCACCATTCATGCCGGGGCCGACAACGATTGGTCGGTCACCGTCACCCACGGCGCGAAGCGGCCAACCAAGGCGCAGCCGGTCAGCCCCGAGTCGGTCAGCCGCGCCGTCCGCGAGTTGGGCGATCCCACCGCTCGGGATGCCGTCGAAGCCGTCATCTCTCACGCGCGCGAGGAGGCAGCGGTCCGCGTTGCAGAACTGAGCAGGCAACTGGAAGAAGCGCGCACCACGCTTGCCGCGCTCGAGCAGGACGTATGAGCTACTCGCTCGTATAAGTACACCTGTTGTTGCTACTGTTCTGCCGACACCGCTGAGAGGGAGTACATGTTCAAGAAATTCATGCTCGTCGTCGTGGGGGCGGCTGCAGTCGTAGCCAGCGTCGGCGTGGGGACCGCATCCGCGGCCGCTCCAGCTGCTCTCGGCGGCGGCTCGGGGATCATCGTCGGAGGTCAGGCCGAGTGCACGCTGACGACGATCGGTAACGATCGCAGTGGAAATCTCGTCGGCTTCACCGCCGGCCACTGTGGTCGCGCAGGCGATTCCATCGTTCCCGAGTACGACACCTCCCTCGGCGAGGTCGGCCGTATCGCGTTCTCCAACCCGGAGTACGACTACGCGGTCATCGAATTCCAGCGTGACAAGGTCGCACCGATCAACCGCGTCGGCAATGTGACCATCTCTCAGGTCGGCCCGCCCACCGGGTTCCCGAACATCGTCTGCAAGGAAGGCCGCACCACGGGCAACACCTGTGGCCTCGCGTACGGCGACATCCTGCAGTCACAGGAGACGTGGGCTCAGCTGTGCGTCGTCGAAGGCGACTCGGGCAGCCCGGTCGTCGTCGGCAACACGCTCGTGGGAATGGTCAACGCCTACCTCGGTGTGGCGTGCTTCGGCCCCGAGGTCGGCACCAACTTCGACGCGATCCTTCGCAATGTCGATCAGGGCAACGGACTCGGCGCAGGATTCGTCCCCGCCCCCTGATCGTTCGGCTTCGGCCGTCACTCGACCGACATGCCCCGCTCGGTGCAGTATGCACATCGAGCGGGGCATTCGTCGTTTCGAAGTGGCCCGGGTCGGTCAGAGGGCCCGAGTAGGAGAGTCGGAGGCTCGGATGTCGGCCACGATGCGTTCGGCCTCGTCCGGGGCGATGCCCAGCAACACCAGACTCGATGTCGTTGTGGCACCGGCCGGATCGGTGAGTAATGCGGCATTGGTGGCGTCGAGAATCGACAGGGCGATGGCCTCGATGTTGAGGATGAGCACGTCCGCGTTCTGATACGACGAGAACACACCCTCGCGCTGGCCGCGCCGGATGACAGCGGCTGCCGACTCTCGCATCGGTGCGAGAAGATCGTGAATACCGTTGTGACCCAAATCTGTTCGCGCAACCGCAAGGAGTAGGCGGTACTGATCGCCGACGCGGGTCAGGGCCAGCGTCTGCCGCACGAACACCGTCACCGCCGATTCGTCCGCAGCCGGAACGCGGGCGAGGGCCGCCGAGATGCGTTCCACTGCTTCCAACGCGATACCGTCGATCAACGCCTCCCGCGATGCGAAGTGGGCGTACACCGTTCGCCGGACCACCCCTGCCGCGGCAGCAACATCGTTGATGGTTGCATCCGGATTGTCTGCCAAGACCCTTTGTGCCACATCGAGAATTCTCGCTCGGTTCGACCGAGCGTCGCGTCGTTGCACGGGCGGCGCTGCGGCATCCCGTGTACTCGACCTGGACTCCGTCGTCTTGCGCACGATTCAACATCTAGCACGATCGCGGACGCGGAGTGTGGTTGCCGCCACAAAAGATTGCAGATCTTAGACGATCATTCTTAAGCTGCACAGCACTGTGCAAGGTGTGTCGCACCGTGCCAATGGGGGGAACACAATGACGTTACTTGCGATGACGCCTGTCGAAGATATGCGCAGGCCGTATCCACGACGCTGGTCGGCGCTGGTAGTCCTGTGCCTGAGCCTGCTGATCGTGGTGATGGCCAATACCTCGCTGCTGGTTGCAGCCCCGTCGATGACACTCGACCTGCGCCTGTCCAGTAGCGACCTGCAGTGGGTGATCGACGGTTACACCGTCCCGTACGCATCGCTGATGCTGCTGTGTGGCGTGATCGGCGATCGCTACAGCCGCCGCGGGGCGCTGATCCTCGGCTTGATCGTCTTCGTGGCAGGGTCGATCGCGGGGGCGCTCACCGAGGCAACGGTCGGCGTCATCCTGGCGCGCATCGTCATGGGTGTGGCCGCCGCCATCGTCATGCCCGCGACCTTGTCGCTGTTGGTCGCCACGTTCCCGAAGCGGGAACGCGCCACCGCTGTCACCGTGTGGGCTGCCACCTCCGGACTTGCGATCGCCGCCGGTCCGCTCCTCGCCGGCTGGCTCCTCGAGAGCTTCAGTTGGCACTCGACATTCTTGATCAACGTGCCGATTGCATTGTCGGCCGTTGTCGGAGCCGTCGTTCTGGTTCCGCCGTCGCGGGCCGTCGCTCCGGGACCGATCGACTGGATCGGCGGATTGTTGTCGGTGCTGGCCGTGTCGACCATCGTCTACGCCATCATCGAGGGGATGCACTTCGGCTGGACCGTCGGGCCGTTGTATTTCGGGCTCGTCGGACTGCTGTCGGTTCTGGGATTCGTCGGATGGGAACTGCGACATCCCAATCCGCTGCTCGACGTACGAATGTTCTCTTCCCGCATCCTCAGTGGTGCGACCCTCGCGGTGCTGGTGTTCTTTCTCGTCACGTTCGGCGCTATCTACTTCGTCGCCCAGTATCTTCAATTCGCTCTCGGCTACGGGCCGGTGTCGACGGGCGTGCATCTGCTGCCGCTGGCCGGCGCGGTGTTCGTCGGATCCGGAATCACGATGTGGCTCACACCCAAGCTCGGACCACGCGTCACGGTGACCGCGGGGATGATCGTGGGGACGCTGTCGGTCGTCTCGCTCATCGGGATCGACCCGTCGGCAACATACAACGACTTCCTGCCCGCATTGAGCATGCTCGGCCTGGCAATCGGACTGTCCGTCTCGCCCTGTACCGATGCCATCATGGGCGAGTTTCCGGACAGCAAGCTCGGCGTGGGTGGCGGCCTCAACGACACCGCTCTCGAGCTCGGCGGATCTCTGGGCATCGCGGTACTCGGGTCGGTGCTGGCAGCGTCGTATCGCCACGGGATCGACGGATTTCTGCAGACCTTCCCCGGTAAGCAGCCGAACGGCCAGTACACCGGACAAGCCGCGGAAGGGCTTGCTGCTTCGCAGGATTCGCTCGCAGGCGCAGTGATCGTGTCCGACATCATTCGTGAACAGAACGCTTTCCTCAGCGGGTTCGCCGACAACCTGGAGGCCAACGCTGTCGCTGCGTTCGGGACTGCGGTGGCGCACACCTCGGTGGTGGCGGCGGTGGTGTTCGGAGTCGGCGCCGTGATCGTGGCAGTCTTGATCCCGTCGAAGAAGCGGGCATCGGCGACGAGCTCTGCGACCATCGCGTTCGAGCCGATCGTGCCTTTCGTTGCTCCCGCCAAGGACACCGCATCGAACCGAGAAGTGGCAAACCGGGAGGTGGCAGAGCTCGAGCAGTTGCTGGAGCGGCCGTCGGCAGCGAAGACCACGATGCCCGACAAGCCCGAGAAGTCGACGAAACTCGTGACTTCGAGGCGCACCGTGGCCGCGCCGGGTCTGGTGGACGCAGAACTCGAGCGTCCCAGCATCTATCAGCTGGCCTCGAAGGTCTACGAGCTCGATTCGTCGGTCGCCCGATTGGCCGCGCTGGACGGCAAGTCCGGTGATCGGGTAACCATTCACCAGCTCGCACTGTCGAACCTGGCACGCACCCGACGCGTCGAGGCAGAAGAAGCCCTCGACGCCGCGCTCGAACTCAGCGATCTCCCGGCGGCCCCGGCACCGAAGGCCGCTCCACCCGCTGCGCCGCTGCAGACGTTCTACCAGCGGGCGAGCGCCCTGCACGCGAACTGCACCGAATTGAAGGAGCGATCGAGCTCGATGTGGGCAATGCCGCTGTAGTTCCGGCCC
>NZ_JABFAU010000003.1:19381-74488 GCF_017168335.1 Rhodococcus sp. KRD162
CATACCGCAGAGCGGCTTCAAGCGGTCGCCGACGAACTCAACGACCGCCCCCGCCGAACGCTAGGCTGGAACTCACCAGCAAAAGTGATCAACGAGCTAATCGTTGCAACGACCGCTTGAAACTGCCGAGACGTATGCAATGGTCTATTCACCTTCCGCCGGTGTCTGAGTGGATGGACCACTGCACTGCCCAGACGTATGCAGTGGTCCATTCACGCGGAAAGCGGGGGCGGGGGCGGGGCTAGATCAGCACGGCACCATTGGACGCCGATCCCACCAGCTTGGAGTACTTGGCCAGCACCCCGCGGGTGTAGCGCGGAGGCAGCGGGGCCCAGCCCTTCGTGCGGGAATCCAACTCGGCTGCATCGACCAACAGGTCGAGCGTGCCCTGACCGACGTCGAGACGGATCTGATCCCCATCGCGTACGAAAGCGATAGGACCGCCGTCGACGGCCTCGGGGGCCACGTGTCCGACGCACAGGCCGGTGGTTCCGCCGGAGAATCGCCCGTCGGTCAGCAGCAGGACATCCTTGCCGAGTCCTGCGCCCTTGATGGCTCCGGTGATGGCGAGCATCTCGCGCATGCCGGGTCCGCCCTTGGGCCCTTCGTATCGGATGACCACGACGTCACCTGCGGCGATGGTGCCGTTTTCGAGTGCGTCCATGGCGGCGCGTTCGCGCTCGAAGACTCGTGCGGTGCCGACGAAGACTTCGGAGTCGAAGCCCGCCGACTTGACGACGGCTCCGCCGGGGGCGAGCGTTCCCTCGAGGATGGTGATGCCACCGGTGGGGTGGATCGGCGTGTCGAGTGCGCGCAGTACCTTGCCGTCGGGATCCGGCGGTGCGATGTGAGCGAGGTTCTGCGCCACGGTCTTTCCGGTGACCGTCATGCAGTCTCCGTGCATCAGGCCGGCGTCGAGCAGAGCCTTCATGACGACGGGCACGCCGCCTATGGCGTCGACGTCGGTCATGACGTGCTTACCGAACGGCTTGACGTCGGCCAGGTGGGGAACTTTCGCGCCGACGCGGGTGAAATCGGCGAGCGTCAGGTCCACCTGGGCTTCGTGCGCGATGGCCAACAGATGCAGCACGGCGTTGGTGGAACCGCCGAAGGCCATGACGACGGCGATGGCGTTCTCGAAGGCTTCCTTGGTGAGGATGTCACTGGTACGGATGCCGCGTCGCAACAGGTCGACGACGGCCTCACCGCTGGCATGTGCAAATCCGTCGCGTCGGCGATCGGGCGCAGGCGGGGAAGCGCTACCGGGCAGGGACATTCCCATCGCTTCGGCTGCGCTGGCCATCGTGTTGGCGGTGTACATTCCGCCGCAGGCACCTTCTCCGGGGCAGATGGCGCGTTCGATGGTGTCGACATCGGCTCGCGACATCAGTCCACGCGAGCAGGCCCCGACGGCTTCGAAGGCGTCGATGATCGTCACCTGGTGTTCGCTGCCGTCGGACAGGGTCGCGAACCCGGGCAGGGTGGAGCCGGCATAGAGGAAGACGCTCGCCAGATCCAGACGCGCCGCGGCCATGAGCATCCCGGGCAAGGACTTGTCGCAACCGGCGAGCAGGACGGAACCGTCGAGACGTTCTGCGCTGACGACGGTTTCGACGCTGTCGGCGATCACCTCACGGGAGACCAACGAGAAGTGCATGCCCTCGTGGCCCATCGAGATGCCGTCGGACACCGAGATGGTGCCGAATTCGAGCGGGTAGCCACCGGCGGCATGCACGCCCTTCTTGACGGCTTTGGCCAGACGTTCGAGCGAGAGGTTGCACGGGGTGATCTCGTTCCACGAGGACGCCACACCGATCTGGGACTTGCCCCAGTCTTCGTCGCCCATTCCGACGGCACGGAGCATGCCGCGAGCGGCGGTCTTCTCCAGTCCGTCGGTGACGTCGCGACTGCGAGGTTTGACGTCGATGTCTTCTCGGGGATTCTGCGGGGTCGTCATGACACTCCTGAACGGTCGGCCAACATGGATCCTCGGTAGCGTCCCGGAGGTTCCGCTCCTGAGGTCGCATTCACCGTCAACCCTAAACCCGTGGACAGCCATCCGCGGACGGCATGGGCCGACGGGTCAACGGAACAGGTCTCGGACGTTCTCGCGCCCGGCCCTGTGTCGGCGGAAGTTCCCTCCACACTGTGACCAATGGCCCTGTCGTGCACGGTCCTCGCGGGTCGACAGTGGTGGGCAGCCATCGCCTCGCGGTGGGACGAACGAGGAGAGAAGATGAACGACAATCCGGATTCTGCCGTGGTGGAGATGTTGGTCGAGCTCGCGTGTCGCGCTCCGTCGGTGCACAACAGTCAGCCGTGGAGGTGGGTGCACTCCGAACACGGACTCGATCTGTTCACCGATCGGTCCCGACTGCTCGGGGCGATAGACCCGACCGAGCGGCAGATGGTGCTCAGCTGTGGCGCTGCGCTCGATCATCTGTGCACCGCGGCCGCGGCCTTTCGGTGGACGGCAGATGTCGAGCCGATGCCGACGGCCGGTGCGCCGGACCACCTCGCGCGCATTCGATTGACCCATGACGCGCACCCCCGATCGCACGAGTTCGATCTGTTGTCGGCAATCAATCGCCGCCATTCGGATCGTCGGGCATTCGGTCCGGTACCGGACAACCGCATTCCGGCGCGCTACCTCGGGCGAGGGGACGGAACCGACCAGGTCCGAGCGACGTTCCTGTCGGCCGAATCCAAGCAGACACTGGCCACCGCATCGAGGCTGAGTGCGAGCGTGCGAAAGTACGACGCGACGTATCAGGCCGAGATCAGGTGGTGGGCCGGACACTCGTTCCGATCCGGAGGAATTCCGCCCGAGGCCCTCACCGATCGCGCGGAAGCATCCAGGGTGCAGGTGGGCCGTGAATTTCCCGAGCCGCATCGCATCGGCGGGACGCACACACGAGAGCCGGTGAACGACGAGTCCACGGTGGTGATTCTCGGTACTGCGTCCGATGAACGGCTGGACTGGTTGCAGTGCGGGCGGGCCATGTCCGCCTTCCTGCTGGCCGCAACGGCCGATGGCCTGGCGACCTGCCCTCTCACGCATATGACCGAGCAGTCGGGAAGTCGCCGCCTGGTCGAGTCCTTGGCCCCCGGCCGGGGTGTGCCGCAGGTGCTGATTCGGATCGGTGCGCCGATGACCGGCTCGCCTCTCGCCCCGACCCCGAGACGAGCGGTGTCCTCGGTGTTGTCGGTGGCCGCCCGCAGCACGGCGCGGGGGTCGCGCAGAACCACCCCGCTGTGACCGGGTATCACGTACCTGAAACTGGGGACCAAATGCTCTGTGGCGCGGCCACTGTCGAGTTGTCCAATGGGAATCGAGCATCCGAGAACGGATGACCGTCGACGGGCCGGACGTATGGTCCGCCCGGACCGAGGACAGGAGATGGCCATGGTTCTGGCACATCATCAGAAAATCGTTGTGGGCGTCGATGGTTCGCCGAGCAGCATCAGCGCTGCACTGTGGGCGGCCACCCTGGCCGAGCGGTTGAAGGCCCCGCTGCACATCGCAGGGGCGGTACAGCATCCAGCGTTCTACATGGACGAGTCCGCGTCGGTCGTTCCCCTCGACGTCTGGGAAGAGCAGCGTCGCGCGGCAGAACGCATCGTCACCGATGTCGCCACCTCGGTGCTGGCCCGGCATCCGAACAGCGCCGTGACCACCTCCGTGGAAGAGATGTCGGCATGCTCGATGATGGTCGAGCTCTCGCGCACCGCACGCATGCTCGTCGTCGGCAACTCTGGTTCGGGGCCGATCGTGTCCGCGTTGTTCGGGAGCACAGCCCGGCGGACGTCGACCACAGCGTGGTGCCCGGTGATCGTATGGCGTGAGGGCATCGATGCCGTCGACGCACCGATTCTGGTCGGCATCGACGGAAGTGCGACGAGTGAAGCAGCGGTCGAGCAAGCTTTCGATCTGGCCTCGCGGTTCGAGGTTCCGCTGATCGCCGCACACGCCTGGCGCTCGTTGTCGCAGGGTGCGGCCCTGTCCCTGCCCGGATCGCCCGATGAGGCCGAGATCGAGCGCGAACAGCAGCTGCTGGTGTCCGAGAGCCTTGCCGGGTGGAGCGAGAAGTATCCGGACGTCATCGTGGAACATGTTGTACAGCAGACAAACCCGGCGCGCCTGCTGATAGAGCAGTCCAAGCGGGCCGGCATGGTGGTGGTCGGCAGCCATGGTCGAGGCGTTGTCGCCAGTGCCCTGTTCGGATCGACGAGCAACAACCTGACCCGGCACGCGCACTGCCCCGTGATGATCTGCAGGGACCGATGACCAATCGGACGGTGCCGAATCGCGTGCGTCACAGAGAAGAGAGTCGACGCATACTCGACGCGAGCACCGCGAACCGAATTGCGCGCAACGCGACACGGGCTCGGCTGATCGGCCACGATCACTTCGGCCCCACCGTCGACGTTCTGCCCTGCATCTGGATCGGGAGTCGGGTGTACTTCTACGTCGAGGGGCGGTCGCAGTTGGGGCGCAGCACACTCGGCTCGTCGGTCGTGCTGGAGTTCGACGCCGAGAATCCCGATCGCGCAACGGTATCCACTGTCGTCGTGCACGGTATCGCGCGTGTGGTCCTCGACGCGCGAGGGGATGTGCTCGAACAGGCCCTACCGCGGCCGCATTCGAAGGAACCACCGATGCACCGACTGATCGAAGTGTCCCCGACATCGATCTCGGGCGTCGAACTGACCTGCCCCGACCGTCGCGCCCAGCCGATGCCGAACGACGAGGCAGCAGAGGTGCCGGACGCGGTGGTGCTGGGGTCCGAGTCCATCACGGTCGACATCCCGACCAGCGCGGGACCGAGAGTCTTTCCGGTGACCACCGCAGCGATCGGTGGCGTGGTCCGCGCAGTGATGATCGCGGAGTACGGGCCGATCGGTGGAGTCTCGCCGGACGGGCGTGTTCTCGCAACGGCCGTGCTCGATCGATGGCCCGGTGCACGAGTGTTCGAGCGGCGCAGTACCGGCGACCGCGGTGCCGATCCGCGTGGCTACGAGAGCTTCTACGTCGAACTGGACTCGAGTGGTCGTAGATCCGATGCCGAGCTCGAAGCGGTATCCGCACTGTTTCGCTGAACTCCCGGCGGCCTGCCTCGGGCTGGAGCTGACTCCGAATGTGGGTGCGGTTGCAGATCTACGTTCGATGCGATTCGGCCGCAACGACGGTCGACTACGAGAGAAGGAAGAATCATGAGTAATTCCACCGACCGCATGCTTCCCGTCCTGGTGGGCATTGACGGATCGAGAGAGGCCGATGCCGCCGCGCAGTGGGCGGCGTTCTATGCGGCGAAGGTGCACGCACCCGTGCGCCTGGTTCATGCGGTCCCGGCGGGGGATTGGTACGGGTCGGCAGCGTTCGTCGACGGCGGTGCGCTGGAAAGAGACCTGCGGGCGATCGGACGTGGGCACCTCGCCCGTGCTGCTGCAGCGATTCACGACGCAGCACCCGAGGTATCGGTCGATACCGTCACCGCTGATGGGACCATCGCCTCGTACGTGTCGAAGGCCGGCGCGGAGCTGGTCGTCCTTGGATCGAGGAAGTCGAGCGTTCTGCGCGACCTGACTCTCGGCAGTAACTCGCTCCGAGTGGTCTCGCACGCACAGTGCCCGGTTCTGCTCATGCGCAACGCGCTCGACAGCTCCGACCCCGCTCGCCTGATCGTGGTGGGGGTCGATGGAAGTGAGCAGTCGGATCGGGCGCTCGGTGTGGCGCTCGAGATCGCCCAGACCCTCGGCGCGCCAGTGGTCGCGGTGAACTACTGGGGATTCGCCGCACAGGCAGGCCTGGGAACAGGATTCGAAGAGGTCGACTGGGTGAGCATTCGCGCGCACGAGAAGCACTGGCTCGAAACACATGTGGAGACCATGCACGAGAAGTACCCGAATGTTGCGCTGAGCACCGTGAGCGCGCAGTCGAGCCCGACGAGAGGACTCCGTGCGATGTCGGCGTCGGCCTCGATGATCGTGGTGGGATGTCGCGGTCGAGGTGCTCTGCTCGGTACCGTTCTGGGATCGGTCAGTCAGAATCTGGTGCACCACGCCGACTGCTCGGTGCTGATCGTTCGATGATGTGCGGCGCGTGACTCGTTGCCACGCGGCATTATCGCCGGCGAGCCCGGAAATTCGGAGCGGTGAACACTGCAGCACCGGAGGTGGCCGCCGCGCGCCCGGTTCACCCGGCCGACTGAGACAACGTCATCGTGCACTGGCATCGTAATGGCCATGCGTTCGTTCGATCACGTTCTGCATCCGGGTTCGATGCACACGACAGCGGGCCTTCGGACGCGACTGTTGTCGTACTTCTTGCTGTCCACGACGGGTTTGTACGCGGCCGATGTGATCCTGAATCTGCTGTACCAATTCGACCACGTGGTCTCCGATATCACCGGTGGGGTCGTGGCCGTGTGCCTGGGGACGGCCGGGTTGGCGATGTTGTGGCTTCGCCCAGGTGCGCCGATTGCGCATCGGTGTGCGCTGGCCGCGGCCATGGTCGCGACACCTGCGGTGATGGTCTTTCACCGACTTCCGGTGTCGCAGAGCCAATGCTTGGTGGCGGCGATGTTTCTGGCGATGTACATCCGAGCGTTCCACTCGGACGTGGTCGGCAGAGCACTCGTCGGCGTTCTCGTAGTGGTTGTCCTCGCGGCGGTGGCTGTCTCGCCCTCCGTGATGTATCCGATCTCGTATCTGGTGTTCGGCGTAGCGATCGTTGCTGCGGGCGAGGCGTTCGGAGTCGTGACCAAGTCGCTGGTCGTCGCGTCGTGCACCGATCCGCTGACGGGCGTGTTCAACCGGGCAGGCTGGGAGATGGCGACAGCCGAGGCGACTGGACACGGAGCAACCGGGTTACCGGTGGTCGTCGTGATCGTCGACGTCGACGATTTCAAGTCCGTCAACGATTCGGGCGGACATCGGGCGGGTGATGACTTGCTGATCGACCTGGCGCGATCGTGGTCGAGGGTCGCTCCGCCGGGTGCGGTGATTGCGCGCCTCGGCGGCGATGAATTCGCCGCCCTCCTGACCGGGCAACCGCGCGAGGTGGTGGACGAATTCATCCGAATCACTGCTCGGTCCCTGCCCTACGCCAGTGTGGGGACAGCGGAGTCGACCGCGCCGGAAGAGCCGGTCTCGGACATTCTCGCCCGCGCCGACGCCGATCTCTACGAGGTGAAACGTGCTCGTCGAGAGGAGCTGTGAGCGATCAGTCGAGGTTGCCCCGACCGATCGGCGGTGAGCCGAGATCACAGTGCGGTGGGCAGTCCGACGCGTCGCTGCGGTTCCCGCGGATCAGCACCGCGGCAATCAGAGCGCCGATCACCAACAGACCGGCGCACATCAGCATCGCGGAATGGAATCCGGCGGAGAACACCTGCGGGGACGAGTAGTCGGATCCGGCGATGCCCGCCAGTGCGGGCAGCGCAGCAACGGCAAGCAACTGACTGGTGCGGGCCACCGCATTGTTGACGCCGGAGGCGATCCCGGCGCGGTCATCGGGTGCCGCGCTCAGGACGGCCCCGGTCAACGGGGCCACCAGTGCGGACAGGCCGAGGCCGAATACGACGACGGCGGGAAGCACATCGGTCGCATAGGCCGATCCCGGCCCGATGCGCAGCATCAGCAGCAATCCCGTCGCAGACAGCAGTGGCCCCACTGTCATCGGGATGCGCGGGCCGATGCGTGCCGCGAGCCGTCCTGCGCGGGCGGACAATACGAGCATCAGCACGGTGATGGGGATGGTGGCCAGCCCCGCCGCGACCGGAGAGAACCCGACCGCGAACTGCAACTGCAGTACCAGGAGGAAGAACACGCCGCCCAGTGCCGCGTACACGGCGAAGGTCACCAGATTGGCCGCAAGGAACACCCGCGACGCGAACAGTGAGGGCGGTATCAGCGGATCGCGTGTACGGCGTTCGATCAGCACGAACGCTGCGACCGCGAGGACACCGAGAGCCAGCGACAGGACGTGCGACTCGATGAGGCCGTATGTGAGCAAACCCAGTGCCACCGCAACCGCCACCGCCCCCGGTGCGTCGAGCCGACCCGTCGGATGTGGGTCTCGGCTTTCGGGAACATGTTTCGCAGCCACCCACACGACCGCGATGGCGAGTGGAACGTTGATCAGGAACACCGCGCGCCAGCCGACGGCGTCGACCAGCCAGCCGCCGAGCAACGGCCCGATCGCCGCCGCGACGCCGCCCAACCCCGACCACATTCCGATCGCCGCTCCTCGATCCTCGGTCCGGATGGACGCCGAGATCAACGCAAGCGAGCCAGGTGTCAGTAGGGCTGCGCCGACGCCTTGCAGCAGCCGCGCCGCGATCAACACTTCGATGTCGGGAGCGAGTCCGCAGAGCACCGAGGCGGTCGCGAACCATACGGTGCCCCACACGAAGACACGTCGGCGTCCGAGCCGGTCACCGAGAGAGCCGCCCAACAGAATCAACGAGGCCAGCGTCAGGGTGTAGCCGCTGAGAGTCCATTGCAGACCGGTGACGCCGGATCCGAGGTCGCGGCCGATCGCAGGCAGCGCGATATTGACCACGGTGGCGTCGAGCATCGCCAGAGCCGAACCGAGGACGGTGGCTGCGACGATCCAGCGGCCCCGTGCACTGGAGAGCGCGATGCTCTCGGTGGTCACAACTTCTCGACGCAGACCACGAAGTTGCGTGACTCCTTCTCGAATCCGTATTGCGCCGGGTCGGGGCAGTCGTCGACCGAGGACGAACCTTCCAGGATGGTCACGACGCGGCGGGTGTCGTCTCCGGGGGTGGTGCAGTCCACCCGTTGGGCGAATTCACCGGCGAGGTCCATGCAGCCGCCGACCACCCAGTCGATATCGAGGCACAGTGCTCCCTGTTCGATGTCGAAGTAGGTCTCGTAGTAGTACTGATCGGCATCATCGGGGCACTCGGCCGAGGTCGGTGTCTTGGCGAAGACAACGTAGTTGGACTGGGGAGATCCACAGTTCGCAGTGGCGATGTCGGCCTCGTCGACGGTGCCGCCGAGGTTCACGCAGATGTCCACGCTGCCGCCGCCGTCGACGGTGCCGGTGGGGGCGCTGTCGGTGGTTCGGGGCGCGTTCGTCGTGGTGGGGGCTATGGAGGCACCGGAGATGGCGACGGCGGTACCGGACACCTCCGAGGCACACCCGCCGAGGATCAGAGCCGTGCACGCCGCCAGTGCGACGACGAGTGCGCGGATCGAACGAGTAGGTGACGCCATGGTGAGTCCTGCCCTCGTAGATTCGGTCGACCGTGTGTGTAGAAAATATCGGACTCGGTTGTCGGCCGCATGAGGCAGGATGATCTGCGTGGATCTTCCCCTTGCTGTCCCGGTCGCGCCGATGCTCGCCAAAGCGGCCAAAGTGGTGCCCGCGCAACCCGAAGACGGCCCGCCTGCGTGGTCCTACGAGCCGAAATGGGACGGGTTCCGCGCCGTTGTCTTCCGCGACGGAGACGAGGTGGTGTTGGGTTCGCGCGGGGGTAAGGACCTGGCGCGCTACTTTCCGGAGCTGGTCGAGGCCGTCAAGGCGGAATTGCCGGACAAGATCGTCGTCGACGGCGAAATAGTGGTGCCTCGCGAGAAGAACGGTTCCACTCGGCTGGACTGGGAGTCGTTGTCGGAGCGAATTCACCCCGCGGCGAGTCGGGTGAGAATGCTCGCGGAGCAGACTCCCGCTCAGTTCATCGGATTCGATCTGTTGGCAATCGGTGACGAGGATCTGACGAACGAGCCGTTTTCGATTCGGCGAGCGAGGTTGCTCGAGGCGGTCGGCACGGGCGGGCCGAGTTGCTTCGTCACCTCGGCCACCGATGATGCCGAGGTGGCGCAGGACTGGTTCGAGCGGTTCGAAGGTGCCGGTCTCGACGGGGTGGTGGCCAAGAAGCTCGACGGGCTCTATCTGCCCAACAAGCGGGAGATGATCAAGATCAAGCACGCCCGCACCGCCGACTGTGTGCTGATCGGTTATCGAATTCACAAGTCCGGCAACGGTATCGGATCGCTACTGCTCGGGCTCTACGACGGTGACGACCTGCGGATGATCGGCGGCGCGTCGGCGTTCACCGACAAGCGGCGGTTGGAACTGCTCGAAGAACTCGAACCCCTCCGGCTCGGTGCGGACGTCACCTACGACGGCGAGGCGACACGCTGGAACTCCTCGAACGATCGCAATTGGATTCCGGTGCGTATCGAGCGGGTCGTGGAGGTGGCATACGACCAGATGGAAGGCGCGCGGTTGCGGCATGTGGCCCGGTTTCTGCGGTGGCGACCTGATCGTGAACCGCGCTCGTGTGCCTACGACCAACTCGAAGTGCCGGTGCGCTACGACGTGGCCGATGTGATTGCGGGAGGGCGATAGAGATGGCCGCGAAGACACCACCGGCATTCGTCGACGCCGGTGACCGCGAGGTGCGAGTCTCGAGTCCCGATCGGGTGATCTTCGAGGCCACCGAGCACACCCCCGAGATCACCAAGTTGCAGGTGTGCCAGTACTTCGGTGCCGTCGGTGAGCCGTTGATGCGGGCAATCGGCGATCGACCCACTGCCATGGAACGGTGGCCCGACGGCTACCGCGAGGGCATGCGTCTGGCTCTCGGGCCCCAGGACAAGGACGGCGACGGCTTCTATCAGAAGCGGTTGCCCAAGGGCGCGCCCGAGTGGATCGAGACGGTGAAGATCGCCTTCCCCAGTAAGCGCACCGCCGAGGAGCTCTGCCCGTCGGAGCCGGCGGCGTTGGTGTGGGCAGCTCAGATGGGTACCTTGACCTTCCATCCGTGGCCGGTCCGGCGACCGGAGGTGGACCATCCGGACGAGCTGCGTCTCGATCTCGACCCGCAGCCGGGAACCACGTTCACCGACGCTCTGCGAGTGGCCGATGTGACCCGAGAGCTGTTGGAAGAGTTGGGATTACGCGGCTACCCGAAGACCAGTGGCAATCGGGGCATTCATATCTATGTGCGCATCGAACCGCAATACACCTTCGAGCAGGTCCGTCATGCGGCCATCGGTCTCGGTCGCGAACTCGAACGTCGCGACGACGGGGTGACCACCAATTGGTGGAAAGAGGAACGCGGAGAACGCATCTTCATCGACTACAACCAGAACAACCGGGATCGTACGATCGCCAGTGCGTGGAGTCTGCGGGCTCGGCCCGGAGCCACGGTGAGTACGCCGATGACGTGGTCGCGGTTGGCCGATGTCACCGACCCGCGCGAGTACAACCTCGTCACGGTGCCGGACTACCTGTCCGACGGGGACCCGTGGGCCGACATGGATTCTCGGGCTTACTCTCTCGAACCACTCCTGCATCTGTGGGAGACGTTGCCGGGTGGGGAGCTGAATTTTCCGCCCGACTATCCCAAGATGCCCGGAGAACCGCCGCGAGTGCAGCCGTCGAAGAAAGTCGCCGAGCACTGGGATGCGGAGGGAAATCGGACGGACGGGTAACTAGCTGTTCTCGAGCGCCCGGATCAGAGTGGCCGCATCGTACGGTCCGATGTGTCTGGTCAGGTTCTTGTCACCTCGTCCCAGATAGAACGTCGGTGTCCCGCCGACGTCGGAGGACGAGGCATCGAGTTCATCGTCCTCGACGCGCACGACATGATCGCCGGTGCGGATGTCGTCGTCGAACTTGTCGATGTCGAGGCCGAGCTCACGTGCGTAACCGTCGATGTCCTCGGGTTCGAGGTTGTCGCTGTTTCGGAACAACACGTCGGCCATCTCCCAGAATTTGCCCTGCGCTGCGGCGGCCTCGCTGGCGTATGCGGCGTAGCGGGCATGCGGGTGATAATCGTCGAGCGGCAGGTGGCGGTAGACGTAGCGAAGGTCATCGCCGAAATGTTTGCGAACCTCGGCGACGCTGCCGGTCGCCTTGCTGCAGAAGGGGCATTCGAAGTCGGCGTACTCCACGATGGTCAGTGGTGCGTCGACCGGTCCACGGATGTGATCGCGCTTGGCGTCGACCGGACGCAGAATGCGTAGTGATGCTTCGGCTTTCGGAGGGTGAATCGTGGCGTCGATGCGGAACAGGATCCAGCCGAGCAGTGCGGCGATCACCGACGCCGCGAGCACGCCGACGCGTGCCTCGTCGGCCAGCAGTGGATCGTCGAGGGCGAGATCGATGATGAACAGCGAGATCGTGAACCCGATTCCGGACAGCGCTGCACCGCCTGCGATGTGCGAGAGTGTCAGGCCGGGAGCGAGAGAAGAGGGTTTGACTTTCGCGAAAATCGCTGACGCACCGGTGATTCCGACGAGCTTGCCGAGGACGAGCCCGGCGATGATGCCCCAGGTGAGCGTGGACGTCGATGCGGCCTTCAGTGTGTCTGCGCTCAGCACCACTCCAGCGTTGGCGAGCGCGAAGATCGGCACGATGATGAACGCCGTGTACGGCTGGTACAGACGCATCAGTCGCTCGTTGACCGAGACCGCACGATCGAGGCCGAGTCTCGCCGCGCGCGCGTATTCGGGATTCGGTGATTGCCGGAACGCCCGGGTCAGATCCGACGCGTGTTCCACCTCGGAGCGGCGGGGCGGGTAGACCGGAAGGATCAGCGCGATCATCACCCCGGCCAGGGTGGGGTGAACTCCCGATTCGTACATCGCGACCCACGTGAACAGGGCTACGACGAAGTACCCGACGCCGCGCCACACCTCGAGCCGACGCATCAGAAAGATCAGGCCGAGGCCGACGAATGCCAGTGCCAACGGCAGCAGGTTCAGGTCGTCGGTATAGAAGAACGCGATGACCGCAAGCGCGCCCACATCGTCCGCAACGGCGAGGGTGAGCAGGAAGATGCGCAACCGCGCGGCCTTCTTCGGCCCGAGCACCGCGAGGGCACCGAGCAGGAACGCGGTGTCGGTGGAAATGACCACTCCCCACGCCTGGGCGGCCGGGCCGGAGGGGTTGAAGGCGAAGAACAGCAGTGCGGGTGCGGCGAGCCCGGCGAGGGCAGCGACGATGGGGATCGCGGCACGTGAGCGGTCGGTGAGCTCACCCATCGCGAACTCGCGTTTGACCTCGAGGCCGACGACGAAGAAGAACAGTGCCATCAGCCCGTCGTTGACCCAGTGCGCGAGATCGAGGGAGATGCCCTGCTCGCCGACGGTGATCGACAGTTCGGTGTGCCAGAAGGAGTGGTATGTATCGCCGAGGGGTGAATTCGCCCAGATCAGGGCAATGAGTGTGGCCGCGAGTAGGAAGCCCGCCGCGAGTGTCTCGCTGTTCTTCTCGCCGCGAGCCTGCGAGATCCGTTCGACGAAACGTGCCATCGGCCGATTCGTCGGCGTGATCTGATCTGCCATCTGCGGCCCGGTCCTTCCACGAAGTGTTGTGAAGCAGTCTGCACCAACACGGCCGACGACGGTTTGCTTCCACGCAGGTGGGAGCGCGCAGAGTAACGTTATGACGCTGCCGAACCCGCCGCAGCGCGAAAGATGAGTGCGACATCGTCGAGAAATGGCATTAGTTCGTACCCAAACGGGAATACGGGCCCGACTCGCCCCTGCAATGAAGGAAAATCCATGCGTGATTTCATCTGCCGCAAATGCGGACAGAAGCTCTCGTTCGAGAACTCGCTGTGTCTGAGCTGCTCGAGCGCACTCGGCTTCCATCTGCCGAGCAGAGCCCTGCTGGTGCTTCCCGACAATGCCGACGACGGAATCGCCGAAGCCGAGGTCGACGGTGCCACCTGGAAGATGTGCGCCAACCTCAACACCGCGCGCTGCAACTGGCTGGTCGATACCGCCGACTCCGACGAGCTCTGCCTGTCCTGCCGGCTGACGAGAACCCGGCCGGCCGACGAGGATGTGGACGCCATGGCCGCGTACGCCGACGCCGAGACCAACAAGCGCCGCGTCATCCTGGAACTGACCGAACTGGGGCTGCCGATCGTCGGCCGGAACGAGGACAGTGCCACGGGACTGGTCTTCGATCTGCTCTCGAGTGCCGACAAGCAGGTGATGACGGGCCACGACAACGGTCTGATCACCCTCGACCTGGCCGAGGGTGACGATGTGCACCGCGAACAGCTGCGCGTGGCGATGTCCGAGCCGTACCGCACGTTGGTCGGTCACTTCCGTCACGAGATCGGCCATTACTACCAGATGGTGCTGGTAGGAAACGGCGAGCATCGAGCGGCGTTCGAGGAACTGTTCGGCGATCCGGATTCGGACTACCAGGCCGCTCTCGATCGGCACTACAACGAGGGTGCACCCGACGGCTGGGAAGACGATTACGTTTCCTCGTACGCCACGATGCATCCGGCCGAGGACTGGGCCGAAACCTTCGCGCACTACCTGCATATTCGTGACACCCTGGACACGGCTGCCGCCTTCGGGATGGCACCTGCCGGTTCGACGCTGGAAAGCCCGCTTCCCGGCGACGTCGGCTTCGACCAGATCGTCGAGTGGTGGCTACCGCTGTCGTGGGCGCTGAACCAGATCAACCGGTCGATGGGTCACCAGGACCTCTACCCGTTCGTGCTGCCGCCGACGGTGGTGAAGAAGATCGGCTTCGTCCATTCTCTGATTGCACCCAGCACACTCTGATGCCCGGCTAACGTTCGTTGAGCTTTCTGGACGGGGGCGTATTCTGTGTTGTCGGCATTGCGCCGAACGGGGGGTACGCCCCTGGTAGCACCAGGACGAGGTGATCATCATCAGCGAGCAGACGGTGGAGTCGACCGGCATGAGTCCCTCGGTCTCCGATTTCGTGCTCAGCCGTCGTCTGGCGGAAGTCGCGGAGAAGCTTCGTCGCCAACACTCGGATCCGGATCGAGTGCTGCTGACGATCACCGAATCGGCAGTGGCCAACGTCCCGGCCGCCGAGTTCGCGTCCATCACCACCGTGCTGCAGGGCACCTTCGTGCACAGTGCTGCGCTGGTGGGCGAGACGGCAGGTCATTGCGACAAGATCCAGGAGCAGTTGGGCGAAGGCCCGTGCCTGGAATCGGCGATCGAACAGACGACCATCAGGATCGACGACATGGACACCGACACACGCTGGCCACTGTTCACCGATGCCGCGTCCGCTCTCGGGGTCAAGAGCATGATCTGCTTCCAGCTCTACGTCGAGGGGGTCAACTTCGGCGCGCTGAACCTGCACTCCACGCGCGCCCATGCGTTCTCGGCCGAGGCGGAATCGATCGGCTCGCTGTTCGCTGCCCACGCCGCCATCGCATTCTCCACCGCACGCGAGGAGCAACAGATCCGTGCAGCATTGACGAGTCGAGACGTGATCGGTCAGGCCAAGGGCATGCTGATGGAGCGGTACAACCTCAACTCGCAGTCGGCGTTCGCCCTGCTGGCCAAGCTGTCTCAGGACACCAACGTCAAACTCGCCGACCTCGCCGCGCAAGTGGTGGCCGACGCGGCCGCATCCAGCGACTGAGCTGCGTCACCGCACATCGAGGCCGTCGGAACTCGCGACCGACACTGCCGGACCGTCCGAGGCGACGAAGACCTCGATGCGGACGTCCTGGTCGAGATAGCGACTGAGCAAGGCCAACCCCTTCGTGGCGGCGATGACCTCGTGCACCCGGTCGCCCGTGAGGGGATAGTCGTCCACATCGTGACGCCAGTGTGTCGCCACGAGCGTGCCCCCTACCTCGAGATGCTCGACCGCACGCGTCATGGCCGACGTCAGGTCGGCTGTGTCCAGGTAGTAGCCCACCTCGCTGATGACGATCAGATCGAAGAGCATCCCCGGCTCGGGAAGGGCAGACCAGTCGTCCGACAGCGACCACAAGGCGAATTCGACTGCCGCAGTGTCGCCTATACGACTGCGAGCAGAATCGAGTGCGCTGCGCACCACGTCCGTGGACACCACGTGCTCGCACCGAGCGGCGATCTGCTCGGTGAGAACGCCGATGGAGCAACCGGGCTCGAGTGCGCGCCGATACTGCGCCTTGGGCAGTGAGGCCATGGTCAATGCGTACTTGCGCCTCTCGTACCATTTGCTGTTCAGCATGAACGGGTCGGCTTCGCACTCGTAGACGCCGCGGAAGTACTCGGCTCCCAAACTCATTCGAGGACCCTGCTCATGCGAACACCACCTCGAAAGGACGCTGATACCGGGCGAGTACGTGCGGCGGTAGTACGGCTCGGTCCGCGGGATGATCGGACAACGGCCGGATCTGGGAATCGAACTGCTCGATCGAGGCACGCTTGGCGTCGAGAGCGTGCGCAGGCAGATCGATGCGGCGGCATCGTGTCCACGGTACAGCCGGGTGATCCGGAGTTGCCCAGTGCCACATCCAGATCGGATACTCCAGCACCGGTACGCTCACCGAGTTCGCCGCGGCGATCGTGGCCCGAGCGGTCGCCTCGTGATCGGGATGTCCGTCCCCTCGCCACGGTGTCAGACACCAGGTCCCCGGGGTGGCGTCGAGCAACGGGCTCAGGGCAGCGGTCAGATCGTCCTCGCGCTGCTCGACGGCTCCGTCGGTGAAGTGCAGACGCGTCGGGGAATGATCGACTCCGAGTGCGGCCAGAGCACGTGCGGATTCGAGGGGGCGGCGGGTGCGCAGATCCTCCGCTGTCACCGTAGGGGAACCGGGATGCGAGCCGTCGCCGTCGGTCACGGCGACCACCCGCACATCGACGCCTGCCGCTGCGGCCAAAGACAGCAGTCCCCCGATGCCGAGCACCTCGTCGTCCGGGTGTGGGGCGACGACGATCATCGTGACGACCTCGCTCCACTGCAATCCGGGGACCGACCAGTTCGCCGACATCCAGTCCGACTCCGCTGTGCCGGGGTCGTTTTCGGTATCGAAGGCGTTCTCTACCACGGGTTGTCCTCCTCGGCGATGTCTCGACCGAGAGCTTCGAGATCGCGCTCGGCGTGGCTCTGGCGCAAGTAGACGGTCAGATCGGCGACGCGCCCGGCGTGCTCGGCGTCGCCGCACAGGGGGCCGGCACCGAGGGCGCGACCGACGCGGTCGATGCACTGCGTCGCGGCATCCTCGACGACCGCGCGCACGATGCGTGCCCGCGTTCGAGCGCGACCGGAACGATCGAACGGGTCGGCGTCGACCTCGGCAGCGGCGGTGGTGAGTGCGCTCGAGGCTGCGCCGAGCGCGGCAGCGATGGCACCGAGATGGGCCAGCCGATGCGGGTCCGGTCGGTCTCGGACTGCAGCGTGCAGCGTGTCCGCAACCGCACAGGCGCTGCCGAACCAGGCCGCCGATACCCCGATTGCCCCGTGCCAGAAGCCCGGTCGGGTCAGATAGTCCGTCGGTCCGCCGACGGCAACGGCGGGGACCTCCTCGAATGCCACGTGACCGGAGTCGCTCTCGCTCATTCCCACCGCATGCCAGGTGTTCGGCACCGGAGTCACTCCACCGTGCGTCAGATCGACCGCGAACAACCGCGGGCCACCGTCCACCCGAGCAGTCACCAAGGCATGCGTGCACAGCGACGCGCCGGAACACCACGGTTTGGTTCCGGAGAGCACCCAGCCCGAATCCTGCTGTACCGCTTCGAGTATCGGGGCAGGCGGCTCCGCGGCCCATACTCCCCAGATCTGCCCGCGCTGCGGCGTCGGCCCGTCGAGTTCGTGCAGGATCGCGATCGCATCGGTATGTGCCTCGCTCCACCGGCCGAGCACGGTGTGCAGCCGACTGAGCGCAGCGAGCGATTGCCATCGCAGATCGGTGTACCCCGAGCCGGGCAGCGCGAGATCGAGACGCCCGTCGGCCTCGAACGCCAAGAATGCAGCGCGCAACCCGCTGTGTCGCTCGGTTCGGTCGGTCGATGCGCGCAGGCTCGTCTCGATCATGCGGAAGGCTCCAGAGAACGTAGGAATCCGGCCATGCCGTCGGGCGCTCGGCCGCGCAGTCGGCCCGATGTCGCGACCGCGACGTCGCACACCCGAGTACATACGATGCCGGCGAGCTCGAGCCGACGGACCAGATCGTGATCCTCGCCGGTCGCCAGTGGCGCGAATCCACCGACGGACAGATAGTCGGCCGCCCGGACTCCGAGATTGGCTCCGTGTACGTGCGGGTGGCCGAGTTCGTGACGGTACTGCGCGTCGTACGTCGAACGCAGCGCCACCATCTGGTCGACAGGGCCCTCGAAGTCGACGGTCACCGTTCCGACGACCGCTCGCGCGCCTGCCGTTGCGTACCGGAGGTGGTCGACGAGCCACTGCTCGCCGACGCGGGTGTCCGCGTCGGTGGTGGCGAACCAGGTGGCCGCGTCGAGTCCGTGGCTCGCGGGCAGGCTCGCGAATCCGGCCGCCCGAGCTGCTCCGACATTGCGATGGGCAACATCGACCGTCGAGACACCCGGATGACGTGCGGCAATGCGCGCGGACTCGTCCGTGCACGCATCGAGAACGAGGATCGTCGAGACGGTCACCGAGGCCACCTCGACGACGCGACGCGAGGCCCGCGCCAACGCCGTCAGGCAGGCGTCGAGCAGGTCCGCCTCGTTGTGCGCGGGTACGACGACGACCATGTGGCCGATGGATGCAAGGCCGAGTGGGCCACGAGGTACAGCGTCGGCGATCACGGTTCACCCTTTTCGACACCGGACGTGCAGTCCGCAATGAGAGCCGCCGGTGTCTGGACGGATGGTGTGCTCTTGCACTCATACCCACTTCGGGGCCGTCGACACCTATGCCCTGGCCTGCAACGACAAGGCTCGGGTTCGGTGCGGAGACGGTAGTCGTACCCGGATCGTCTTCGCCGCTGTCGGCTGTATCCGATTAGCAAATGTTCAGGTGGTATGTGTTAATGGGTCTCGCCCGCGCACAAGCACTGTCGATGGGCATCGGGACGCAGCACGAAGGATGGTCGGATTACATGGCATCACCGGTTCGCACACGCAGATTCGCCCGTATCGGCGCGATCCTTGCAGGTACAGCCCTTGCCGCCTCCGCCGCATTCGGCTCGGCGCAGGCAGCCCCGCTCTGGCCCGGTGGCCCGGACATCTCCATTCCCGGACTGCCCGGTTCCTCGGACCCGGCCGCGCCCGCGCAGCCCCTCGTGCCACAGCTCGCACCGGCGAATTTCGCCGATCCGAGCATCAGCCCGTCCGGCGGCGAGGTCGTCGGAGTTGCGCAGCCCATCGCCATTCGATTCGACGAGCCCATCGGAGATCGCGATGCGGCGCTCCGCGCCATCCGCGTCACCACCGACCCGTCCGTTGCCGGCCACTTCTACTGGATCAACGACAGTCAGGTGCGGTGGCTGCCCAACGAGTTCTACCCCGCACACACCCGGGTGACCGTCGAAGCGGGCGGTGCGAAAGCCGAATTCTCCACCGGCGACTCGATCATCACCACTGCTGACGACAACACCAAGATGATCACCGTCACCCGCAACGGCGAGGTCGTCAAGACCATGCCCACCTCGATGGGCAAGCCGGGGCACGAAACCCCCAACGGCACCTACATCGTCGGCGAGCGATTCCGTGACATGTACATGGATTCGTCCACGTACGGCGTCCCCGTCGATTCCGAGGAGGGCTACCGCACGTACGTCGAGTACGCGACCCGCATCTCCTACAGCGGAATCTTCGTGCACGCCGCCCCGTGGTCGGAATCGCAGCAGGGGTACTCCAACTCCTCGCACGGCTGCCTCAACGTCAGCACCGAGGACGGCAAGTGGTTCTTCGACAACGCCCAGAAGGGTGACCCTGTCATCGTCGTCAACACCGACGGCGGCACCCTGAGCGGGTCCGACGGCCTCGGCGACTGGAACCGTTAGAGCGCCGCCGCCCCTCTAACGGGCCGAGATCTGCTCCCGCAGGATGTCCGCATGCCCGCGGTGGTGAGCGAGCTCGCGTAGAACCTGTAGGTAGACCCACCGGACCGTACGCGGACCAGCCCGGTGGCCGGTGACGATCGCATCGAGCGAGAGGTTGTCCACCGCGGCCCGAGCGTTCCCGCACGCGATCCGGTAGCTCTCCAGCACAGAAGAGACGGTGTCTGCGGCGTCGAGGCGAAACGACTGCTCGGGGTTCTGTACCAAACCGAGTTCCCGACGCGACGTTCCGCCGATGCATTCCTCGAACCACACCCGCTGCATCCACGTGACGTGCTTGACCAACCCGAGCAATGTCGTCGCGGACGGCACCAGGCGACGGCGGGCCTGCTCCTCGGTCAGGCCCTCCAGGGCGGCCTCGAAACTGTTCCGGTAGTCCTCGACGAACGCGTCGAACTGCGTCCGCTCATCGGCAACTCCAACTTCGAACGAGCCCACCGGCATCTCCGTTCGGGTTCGATGGTGAACGTAAGCCGATGGTCACATTACGGGACCACTGCGCAGCATTGGTCTGCGCGACGGTAGCCGTTGGAGCCGAGTTCACCGTCCGTTGGCCGAGACTGAGCACAGTGCTCGCGGTGAGCGCAACAACCGAACGAGTGCTGCCCGCACCGCGGAAGAAAGAGCGAGCCGGTCGGCTCCACTCCTTCTTCTCGCGGCCGTGGAGTGATTACGCACTGTTCTTCGTCCTCGTCGGCCCCAACCTGGTGCTGCTGGCGGTGTTCACGTATCGGCCGCTGGTGGAGAACTTCCAGTTCTCGTTCTTCGACTGGAATCTGTCCTCGCCCACGTCCACGTTCGTCGGCTTCGCCAACTACCGCGAGTGGGCCTCTCGCGAGGACACCTGGCAGATCGTCGGCAATACCGTCGTGTTCACGGTCGCGGCCGTTGTCGGTTCGTTGGTGCTCGGCCTGATCCTGGCCATGCTGCTCGATCGAAAGCTGCGTGGCCGCAACTTCGTTCGCTCCGCGGTGTTCGCCCCGTACGTCATTTCCGGTGCAGCGATCGGTATCGCGTTCCAGTTCGTCTTCGATCCCAACTTCGGCCTGGTACAGGATCTGATGCGACGCGTCGGGCTCGGCTCGGTGCCGGATTTCTACCAGGACCCCAAGTGGGCGATGGTGATGATCACCGTGACGTACCTGTGGAAGAACCTGGGGTACACCTTCGTCATCTACCTCGCGGCTCTGCAGGGCGTGCGCAAGGAGTTGATGGAAGCAGCCGAGATAGATCAGGCGAGCCGCTGGACCACATTCCGCAAAGTGCTGCTCCCGCAGCTACGTCCGACGACGTTCTTCCTCTCGATCACCGTGCTGCTCAACTCACTTCAGGTCTTCGACATCATCAACGTGATGACGCGCGGCGGCCCACTCGGCACCGGCACCACCACGATGGTCTACCAGGTCTACGAGGAAACCTTCCGCAATTTCCGGGCCGGATACGGTGCCACCGTCGCGACGATCCTGTTCCTCGTGCTGTTGATCGTCACTCTCGTGCAGGTACGAATCATGGATAGAGACGATCAGCGATGACAGTAGTCAGCAAGCCCGCCGCAGCGGTGCCGGAGAAGCCGGCGCACGACCGCGATCCGCAGCGCACCCGCCGCACGGCGAACATCCTGGGCTACGCCGCCATGGCCGCCGTTCTGCTGATGATCGGGCTTCCGCTGTTCTGGATTCTGATCACCTCGTTCAAGGACCGCCCGGACATCTACGTGCAGCCGGTGACGTGGTGGCCGAGCGTCTTTCATCCGCAGAACTACGACGAGGCGACGACGGAGGTGCCGTTCTTCACCTACCTGCGTAACTCCATCATCATCACCTCCGTCCTGTCTTCGGTGAAGTTCGCTCTCGGTGTGCTCAGTGCCTACGGGTTGGTGTTTCTGCGCTTCCCGGGCAAGAACATCGTCTTTCTGGTCATCATCGCCGCGTTGATGGTGCCCAACCAGATCACCGTCATCTCGAACTATTCGCTCATCGCAGATCTGGGCTGGCGTAACTCGTTCCAGGGCATCATCGTTCCGCTGGCGGGTGTCGCCTTCGGCACCTTCCTGATGCGCAACCACTTCCTGTCGCTGCCCCCGGAGATCATCGAGGCAGCCCGCATGGACGGGGCTGGTCCGGTGCGGCTGATGTTCCGGGTGATCCTGCCGCTGTCCGGTCCGACCATGGTGGCCTTCGCCATCATCACGATCGTCACCGAGTGGAACGAATACCTCTGGCCGTTCCTGATGTCCGACGACTCCTCGGTCGCGCCGCTTCCGGTCGGCCTGACCTTGCTGCAGAACAGCGAGGGTTACACCAACTGGGGCGCGGTGATGGCGGCGACCGTGCTGACCATTCTGCCGATCCTTCTCGTCTTTCTCGTCCTGCAACGCCACATGATCAAGGGCCTCACCTCCGGTGCGGTCAAGGGCTGATTCACCTCACTATCAGGAGTCGAACACCATGGCACACATCATCAATCGACGTGGATTCCTCACGCTCACCGGTGCAGCGGCCGCTGCCGCTGCTCTGGCCGCCTGCAGCGGCCCCGGATCGGGCTCCTCCTCCGGCGACGGTGTCGAGGGCGATGCGAGCACGATCAACTTCTGGTCGAACCACCCGGGCAAGTCCCAGGACTACGAGAAGGAACTGATCTCGCGCTTCCAAGCCGAGAACCCGGACCTGACGGTCAATCTCATCGATGCGGGCAAGAACTACGAGGAGGTCTCGCAGAAGTTCAACGCCGCACTGTCCGGCAACAATGTGCCCGACGTCGTCGTGCTCTCGGACGTCTGGTGGTTCAACTACGCCCTCACCGGTGCGATCGAGCCACTCGACAAGCATTTCTCCGCAGCCGGAGTGGACCAATCCGATTACGTGGATTCTCTGCTGGCCGACTACAACTGGAACGGCAGCCACTGGGCTTTGCCGTACTCGCGCTCGACGCCGCTGTTCTACTACAACAAGGCCGTCTGGTCGGCTGCCGGACTGCCCGATCGCGGACCCGCCACCTGGCAGGAGTTCGACGAATGGGGCCCGCGCATTCAGGCGGTCGTGGGCGACGGCAAGCTCGCCCACGGTTGGGGCAACGCCGTCGACTACCTGGGGTGGACGTTCGAGGGCCCGATCTGGACCTTCGGTGGGGCCTACTCGGATCAGTTCACGCTGAAGTTCGACGACCCCAATACTATTGCGGCAGGCAAGTTCCTGCAGGAGATGATCCACACCAAGAAGTACGCCGCGGTGTCGAACGACATCGCCAACGATTTCGCCGCAGGCATCCTGGCCTCCACCATCGCCTCCACCGGCGATCTCTCGACCATCACCAAGGGTGCCGGGTTCGAGTTCGGCACAGCGTTCCTGCCCGCTACCGACGGCACACCCGGCTGCCCCACCGGCGGTGCAGGCCTGGCCATTCCGGCGAAGATCTCGGACGAGCGAAAAATCAACGCGCTCAAATTCATCGACTTCATCACCAACGGTGCCAACACTGCCTACTTCTCGCAGAAGACGGGCTACATGCCGGTCCGGAAATCCGCGCAGCAGGACGCGTCGGAGATCGCGTTCCTCGAGGCCAACCCCAATGCGAAGACGGCCGTCGACCAGCTGGCGAAGACCCGTTCGCAGGACTACGCCCGCGTGTTCGTCCCCGGCGGCGACAAGATCATCGGTACCGGACTCGAGCAGATCGCCTTGCAGAACGCCGATGTCGCCACCACATTCGCGTCGGTCTCGGATCAACTGCAGCAGATCATCGACCGTCAGATCACCCCGAAGCTGCCGAAGTAATGGCTGCCGTTCACTACGCCGGTGTCTCGCACCGGTACCCGGGTGCCGATTCGCTCGCTGTCGACAACCTCGAACTCGATATCGCGGATGGTGAATTCATCGTTCTCGTCGGGCCCTCGGGCTGCGGGAAGTCGACGAGTCTGCGGATGCTCGCCGGTCTCGAGTCCGTCGAAGGCGGGCACATCGCCATCGACGGAGTGGATGTCACCTCGTTGGCACCGCGGGCCAGGGACGTCGCGATGGTGTTTCAGAACTACGCGCTGTATCCCAACATGACCGTCGGCGACAACATGGGCTTCGCGCTGCGCAATGCAGGAATGAGCAAGTCGGACACCGCAGCCCGGGTGCTCGACGCGGCGAGAATGCTCGAGCTCGAGCCGCTGCTGGACCGTAAGCCCGGCAAGCTCTCCGGCGGGCAGCGTCAGCGAGTGGCCATGGGCCGGGCCATCGTGCGTCAGCCCAAGGTGTTCTGCATGGACGAGCCACTGTCCAATCTGGATGCCAAGCTGCGAGTGTCCACCAGGGCCCAGATCGCCGGTCTGCAAAGGCGATTGGGTACCACCACGGTCTACGTCACCCACGATCAGGTCGAGGCCATGACGATGGGCGATCGTGTCGCGGTGTTGCTGGGCGGAAAGCTGCAGCAGATCGCCTCTCCGCGTGAGCTGTACGACAACCCCGTCAACACGTTCGTCGCGGGATTCATCGGGTCACCCGGAATGAATCTCGTCGACGCACCCGTGGTGGACGGCGCTGCCGTGATCGGTGAACTGCGCATTCCGGTTCCGTCCTCGACCCGAGAACGCGTGACCGTCGGGATCAGGCCGGAATCCTGGGATCTCGTGGGTGAGGGCAGCGGCGCCGCGCACAGTGGCCTGCAACTGACCGTCGAGCTGATCGAGGAACTGGGTGCGGAGTCGTTCGTGTACGCCTCCGCACCCAGCCCGGACGGCGGATGGACGACGCCGTCCGGGAGGATCGCGCTTCGCGTCGACCGAAAGCTGTCCATCGCGCTGGCCGAAACTGTCCGGCTGATGCCCAAACTGGAGGAATTGTTCTTCTTCGACTCCGCTACCGGCCTGCGGTTGTCGTAGCGGGTTGACCGAGGTCGATCGGAAGGCTTGCCCACCCGTGCAGTACGCGGGTGTTGCGCCGGGTTCCTTCTCCCGCGGACTGTAGCTGGGGGAACCTGTCGAACAGGGCCTTGAGTCCTACTTCCGATTCGGCCTTGGCGAGCGCGGCACCGAGGCAGTAGTGACGTCCACCCGAGAACGACAGATGCTTGCCCGCGTTTGCCCGGGTGACGTCGAACGTGTTGGGATTCTCGAACACCAGCGGGTCGCGGTTGGCCCCGGCGAGTACGAGGATCACCAGCGATCCCTCCTTGATGGGCACGCCCTCCACCACGACGTCGTGTTTGGCGGCCCGCGCGGTCAATTGCACCGGTGATTCCATTCGGAGCATCTCGTCGATGGCAGTGGGCCAGTGCGAGGGATCGTGCTGGAGTACGGCGAGCTGATCGGGGTGATCGAGCAGCAGCCGGATTCCACTGCCGAGCAAATTGACGGTCGTCTCGAAACCTGCCGCCAACACCAATCCTGCAGTGGCCCTGAGCTCCTCGTCGTCGAGGCCGATGCCCTCGTCCTTCGCGGCGATCAGCTGGCTCATCAGATCGTCACCGGGATTGCGGCGCAGGTCCGCGATGTGTTGCGAGAGCCAGGTATCGAAGCCGACCAGTCCGCGTTCGACCTGCTTGAACTGGCTCCACGACAATCCGATGTCGAGGCTCGGTGCGGCCATCTCACCGAACTCGAGCACCCGCTGATTGTCCTGCGCCGGGACACCGAGGATGCGCCCGATCACCGCCACCGGTAGGCGCGCGCAATACCGATCGACGATATCGACGACCGGAGATCCGTCGGTGAGCTCGTCGAGCAGCGCGTCGGCGGTCTCCTGCACCTGATCGCGCATCTGCGTCACCGCGCGGGCGGTGAACACCGAGGACACCAGTTTGCGATACCGCGTGTGATCGGGCGGCTCCACCGACAACAGTGACGGCGGGAGAATCGGATGCAGAGCACCCGATCTGGTGTGCCGCTCGACCCACTGCAGGGGTGTGGGCAGCGTTCCACCCAGATGGGTGACGCGGAAGTCGTCGGAGCGTAGGAGGTCGAACGCCACCCGGTGGTGCACGGTGATGTTCGAGATGCGGGTTTTCACCAGTGGCGCGGTGTCACGAAGTTTCTCGTAGATCGGCGACGGATTCGCTCGCGTCTGCGGATCGGCGACCAACATGGACTGTAGATCGCCTGCTGCCGCGGCCCGCTTGGCGGCGAACCTGATGACCCCGTGCGCTGCGAGCCATCGTACGAATTCCCTCATCCGAAATACCCTCCCCGTATTGCCCGATGATGTGACCGGAGCTACCAGATCTTGACGCGCTTGTCCGGCTCCAAGTACAGCGCATCCCCGGGCTGTACGTCGAAGGCTTGGTGAAAACTGTCCAGATTGCGCACGACGCCGTTGCAGCGGAACTCCGGCGGCGAGTGCGGATCGACTGCGAGTCGGCGGATCGCCTCGGCATCGCGTGCCTTGGTGCGCCACACCTGCGACCAACCGAAGAACACCCGCTGCAATCCGGTCAAGCCGTCGAGTACCGGTGCGTCCTTGCCTTCGAGGGAGATCTCGTAGGCGGTCACGGCGATGGACAGGCCACCCAGATCGCCGATGTTCTCGCCGATGGTGAATTCGCCGTTGACTTTGTGGCCGGGTAGTGCGGCGGGTTCGAACTCGTTGTACTGCTCGATCAGTGCTTTCGTGCGCTTGCCGAACTCGGTGCGGTCGCTGTCGGTCCACCAGTCGACCATGTTGCCGTCACCGTCGTACTTGGCACCCTGATCGTCGAATCCGTGGCCGATCTCGTGGCCGATCACCGCTCCGATGCCGCCGTAGTTGGCTGCGTCGTCGGCCTCCGGGTCGAAGAACGGTGGCTGCAGAATGGCTGCGGGAAAGACGATTTCGTTCATTCCGGGGTTGTAGTACGCATTGACGGTCTGCGGCGTCATGAACCATTCGTCACGGTCCACCGGGCCGCCGAGCTTGTCCAGATCGCGCTGGTAGTCCGCGGCGTAACCACGGCGGTAGTTGCCGAGCAGATCATCGGCGCGGATCTCGACGGCGGAGTAGTCGCGCCAGCGATCGGGGTAGCCGATCTTGGGAGTGAACTTGTCCAGCTTGTCGAGTGCTTTCGATCGCGTGTGCGGGCTCATCCACTCGAGGTCGGAGATGTTGCGGCGGTAGGCCTCGGTGAGATTGTCGACCAGGACCTGCATCCGTGCCTTGGAATCGGCGGGAAAATGGCGTTCGACGTAGAGTTTGCCGACGGCCTCGCCGAGAATGTCCTGCACCAGCGAGACCCCGCGCTTCCACCGCTCGCGGTTCTCCTCGGTGCCGGTCAGTGTCGTTCCGTAGAACGCGAAGTTCTCGTCGACGATCGCACTCGTCAGGAACGGCGCGCGAGAATGTACGACGCGCCAGGCCAACCACGCCTTCCATGCTGCGAGGTCCTCGGAGGTCCACAGCGATACGAAGGTGCTGAGGAACGACGGCTGTCGGACGACGATCTCGGTGAACTGCTCGGTGCTGGCACCGAGTCCGGAAATCCATGCCGCCCAGTTGAATCCGGGTTCGTTCTGTACCAGTGAATCGAACTGGACGAGGTTGTAGCTCTTCTCGGCGTCACGCCTGGCCACGACGTCCCAGTGACCGGCGGCGATCTTGCGTTCCAGCTCGAACACCGTCTGCGCGTCGTATTCGAGTCCGCTGAGCGCGAACATCTTTGAGATGTGTTCGATGTAGGCCGCGCGTATCTCTGCGTACTCGTCCTCGCGGTAGTACGACTCGTCGGGCAGGCCGATGCCGGATTGGCTGAAGTGGACGAGGTAGCGGTCGGACTGCTTGGCGTCGGTGTCGACATAGTGGCCGATGGCACCGCCGACTCCGGTGCGTTGCAGGGAACCGAGAACGCCGGCGAGAGTGACGAGGTCCGGTGCGTCGGAGACGGCGGTCAGTTCCTCGGCGATCGGGGTGACGCCGAGTTCCTCTGCGCGGTCGGCGGCCATGAAGGAGGAGAACAGGTCACCGATCTTCTGCGCGTCGCTGCCTGCAGGGGGTTCGGCGGCGGCGGACTCTTCGATGATGGTCTGCACATCCACCTCGGCGCGGTCGTACAAGGTCCTGAAAGCGCCGTCGACGGCCCGATCGGCCGGGATGGCGTAATCCTCGAGCCATTTGCCGTTGACATGCACGAAGAGGTCGTCCTGTGCGCGTGTGTTCTCGTCTTGGTAGCTGAGATCGATGCCCGAGTTCACTACTGAAGTCATCCGTCCATCTTTACACTCTTGCGCGCGGTTGAACGAGTGTTTAATATGCTGTACATGCGTACAGCATCGGAGGATCTCACGACGAGGGCCCGAATCCGCGATACCGCAATCGACGTCTTCGGTGCGCAGGGCTTCACCGCCGGGGTGCGATCGATCGCCACGGCCGCCGGAGTCTCACCCGGGCTCGTCAACCACCACTTCGGGTCCAAGGACGGGTTGCGCGCGGCCTGCGACGAGCATGTTCTACGGGTGATCCGCGACTCGAAGACTGCGTCGGCCGCACCCGCGGCGATGATGGAACAGCTCGCTCGCCTCGACGAATACGCACCGATCGTCGCGTACATCGTCCGCAGCTTCACCGTGGGCGGTGCGCTGGCACGAGAGCTGTTCGAGCACATGGTCGACGACGCCGTCCGCTACATGGACGACGGTGTGCGTGAGGGACGCTTGACACCCAGCCGAGACCCGGTGGCCCGCGCCCGATTCCTGACCCGACAGAACGTGGGCGGTCTACTGCTGTACGTGCAGATGGCCGGCCCCGATGTGACCTTCGCCGAGGCACTGACCGCGCTCGGTGACGAGGTCACGCTACCGGCGCTCGAGCTCTACACCGACGGGCTGCTCACCGATTCGCAGGCTTTGGACACGTATCTGGAGGCGAAAGAATGACCGACGCAATCACGGTGGAAGGCCTGCGCAAGACCTTCGGCACCGTCACCGCCCTCGACGGACTCGACCTGACCGTCGAGACCGGTGAGGTGCACGGCTTCCTCGGGCCCAACGGCGCGGGTAAGTCCACGACGATCCGCATCCTGCTCGGTCTGATCCGGGCCACCTCGGGTGCCGTGCGCTTACTCGGAAGCGACCCGTGGACCGACACCGCGGCGCTGCATCGGCGGTTGGCCTACGTCCCGGGCGATGTGACGCTGTGGCCGTCGCTGACCGGCGGCGAGGTGATAGACCTGCTCGCTCGGATGCGCGGCGGGATCGACACCGCTCGGCGCGCCGAGCTGATCGAGCGGTTCTCGCTCGATCCGGGCAAGCGCACCCGCACGTACTCCAAAGGCAACCGGCAGAAGGTCGCGCTGATCTCGGCGCTGGCATCGAACGTCGAACTGCTGATTCTCGACGAACCCACCTCGGGGCTGGACCCGCTGATGGAACAGCACTTCGCCGACTGCGTGAAAGACGCCGCCCGACGCGGAGTCACGGTGCTGTTGTCCTCGCACATTCTGTCCGAGGTCGATGCGCTGTGCAGCTCGGTGACCATCGTCAAGGACGGGCGAACCGTGGACGCAGGCACGCTCGCGTCGATGCGGCACCTCACTCACACGACCATCACCGCCGAGGTCGATCGAGTACCCGAGAATCTGGACACCCTCGCCGGGGTGAGCGCAGTGACCGTGGACGGTGCCGCCATCACCTGCACCGTCGACAACGATGCCCTCGCAGCGACGATGCGCATCCTCTCCGACGCCGGGTTGCAGAGCCTGGTCAGTTCGGCCCCGACTCTCGAGGAGCTGTTCCTGAGGTACTACGCATGAGCGCCCTGGTCGGTACCGGCGCGTTGCTGCGTCTGTACCTGCGCCGTGATCGGGTGGTGGCGCCGCTGTGGATCGTTCTGCTCGGTGCGCTACCGCTGCTCTATGCAGTCAGTATCGAGGGTCTGTATCCGACGGCCGCAGATCGTCAGACGTTCTATGTCGGCACCGTCGCCGTCCCGGCTCAGGCGGCACTCGTCGGCCCGATCTTCGGCAGCAGTCTGGGCGCTCTGGTGTCGTGGCGCTCCGGACTGATGCTCACATTGGTGCCGCTGGCAGCGATCCTCACCGTGGTTCGGCACACCAGAGGGGACGAGGACGCCGGACGAACCGAGTTGATCGGGTCCACGGTGGTCGGGCGATACGCCGGGCTGACTGCCGCGATGCTGCTGGCAGGCGGCGGGGTCGCGGCGACGGCACTGTTGTCCTCGATCTCGTTGTCGGCGTTCGGTCTGCCGTTGGTCGGAAGCGTGGCGTTCGGAGCGGCGATCGTTGTCGTCGGTGGCGTCTTCGTCGGCTGCGCTGCGCTGGCGGCGCAGGTGGCACCGGATGCGCGTGCGGCACGCGGCTACGCGCTCGGCGTGTTGGCCGCAGCGTTCGCGCTTCGGGCTATCGGCGACGCCGGCTCGGGCACCCTGTCATGGTTGTCACCGATCGGATGGTCGGCCCAGGTGCGGCCCTTTGCCGACGAGCGGTGGTGGCCGATGCTGCTGTCTCTGGCGACAGCAGCCGCGTTCTGCGCAGCGGCCTTCGTGGGGGCGAAGCGACGCGATCTCGGCAGTGGCCTACGAGCCGAGCGTCGCGGCTCGGTGTCGGCCGCGCCGTCACTGTCCGGGCCGGTCGCCCTCGCCTGGCGGCTCTCTCGCGGGACCCTTGCCCTCTGGACCGTCGGGATCGCTTTGTTCGGCATCACCATCGGATCCTCGGTGGACGGAATCGGCGGGCAGATCGGCGCGAGCACCACCTTCAACGATGCACTGGAAAAGTTCGGCGGCAGCACCGTCGAACAGTCGTTCATCGTCGCCGTGCTGAGCGGCGTCGGCATCCTCGTGGCCGCCTATTCGGTATCGGCTCTGCTGCGGGCGCACAGTGAAGAAGAGGCAGGGCTGGCCGAGATCGTGTTGGCCACCGACGTCTCGCGTCTTCGTTGGTTGGTCGCCCACCTGCTGTTCCCCGTGCTCGGGCCGGTGTGGTTGCTCGTGGTCCTCGGGCTCACCATCGGGGCAGGCTACGGAGCGTCCACCGGTGATATCGCAGGAGAAATCGGTTCTGTCGTGGGCGGAGCACTGGGGCAACTGCCGGCCGTGTGGGTGGTGACGGCGCTCGGTGTTGCGCTGTTCGGCGCGTTCCCTGGGTTCGCGTCGGCCGTGTGGGCCGTTCTCGCCGGCTTCGTGGCGCTCGGTCAGGTCGGGGCGGTGATCGGACTGCCGCAGCCGTGGCTCGACCTGTCCCCGTTCACTCATGTTCCGAGGTCGCTGGACGGCATCGACTCGCTCGAGTCGATCGGCTGGCTGCTCGTCATCGCGGCCGTCGTCTGCAGTGCGGGCTCGGCAGCCTTCGTGCGAAGAGACATCCGCGGGTGAGGATGGGCGAGCAGCATTGCTTGCCGGCTGGTGGAGAGCGGATCGCTGAGCGTCGGCCCTACGCACCGAGCCGTGAGTGCATCTCCCAGATCAGTACCTCGGCCGGTTCGATGGCGCTGATGCGCTGTCCACCAGTGGAACTCATGCGTACCGCATCGCCCTCGTACAGATCACCCACACCTTCGAGCACGACGGTGCCGCGCGCGACGAACACGTGCAGAAACGGTGCCTCGGGCACGGTCACCGTCTTACCGGGAACGAGCCTCGCAGCGTGCAGAGCGGCCGACTTCTGGCCGATGCCGATCGCGGCCTGACCGCGATGTTTGTCCATGCCCGACGCGACCGTGACCAGCCCGCCGCGCAACAATTCGTCGCCGATCTCGAGTTGTTCGTAACCCGGGGTGGTGCCCGGGCTGTCCGGAATGACCCACATCTGCACGAAGCGAACGGGTTCGGTGTGTCGATTGCCGTCGATGCTCCAGGAGTCGTTCTTCTCCGAGTGCATGATGCCTTTGCCTGCGCTCATGCGCTGGGCCAATCCGGGATAGATGATTCCGGAGTGTCCGATCGAATCCTGATGTACCAGTGAGCCCTGCACTACCCACGTGACGATTTCCGTATCCCGGTGCGGGTGGGTCTCGAATCCCTGACCGGCGGTGACGATGTCGTCGTTGTTGACCAGGAGCAGTCCGTGGTGTGTGTTGTCGGGGTCGTAGTGCTGACCGAACGAGAACGAATGTTTCGAGTCCAGCCAGGACACACGGGTTTTCAGACGGTCACCGGCGCGGTGCACGTCGATGTGGGCAGTCGATGGAGCGGACATGAAACCACTCTACGAGCATGTCGGTGTGCGGGCGTACGACCCGCATAACGTTCGGGTGTCTTTGCTGCCGGGGTGTGGACGTGGCCACGAGTGGGTAGGTTTCGCTGCGTACGGTCACATCCTCTGCACACTCCGAAGAAGGCGGCGAGAGATTCTCATGATCGATTCCAGCTCGAGTGTGGCACGCACTGTCGAACCGCAGCTCACCGAAGCTCTGACGACGTGGTTGCCGGCGCAACGCTGGTTCGGCGCAAAGGGGTCGACGGTGAACTCGGTGCGGATCGTTGCGCGCGAAGTTCTCCGTGACGAACCGCATTTCGCCGCAGAACACTTGCTGGTGGAGGTGCAGCTCACTCAGGACGCGGCGGTGGTGACGCAGACCTACCAGGTGCCCTTGGGGTTCCGCACCGAGTTGACCGATGAGCTTCGACCGTGGGTGCTGCCGGTGGTCGGCGAGGTGGCCGTGTTCGACGGTCTGCGAGATCCCGAGATCATCGGTTTGTACGGCGATGCCTTTGCAGACGAAACTGGCGCGGGCAGTATCGAATTCAAAGTCGTCGACGGCTCGAGCGTGCCGAGCGGGTTGCGTGGTCGGGTTCTCGGGGCCGAGCAGTCCAACACGTCGGTGATTCTCGGTGATCAACTGTTGCTCAAGCTGTTTCGTCAGATACCGCCGGGGATCAGTCCCGATGTGGAATTACATCGTGCTCTGGCGCAGGCGGGCAGTGTCAACGTGGCACCGCTGCGGGGCTGGCTGGAGGCCGAGGTCGGCGGCGAGCGGACCACACTGGGGATGATCCAGGATTTCGCCGCGAACTCGGCCGAGGGCTGGACGGCTGCATTGGCGAGCGTGCGCGAGGTGTTCGATTCTCCGGAGACGGCGGTGGAGGACCTGCCCGGTGACTTCGCCCCGGACGCGCACCGTATCGGAGCGGCCGTCGCGCAGGTGCATCACGACCTGGCGTCGGTGATGGGCACCGTCGAACGCCCGGTGGAATCGACTGCCGTCGAGGAGATTCTCGCCCGCATTTCGGGAGTGGCGCGAGTGGTGCCGGACATCGCTCGGTACATTCCGGCAGCGACGACCCTGATCTCGCGGGCCGAGGCGTCGAACAGTACCTCGGTGCAGCGGATTCACGGTGATCTGCATCTGGGACAGGTATTGGGGACGCCCGAGCGGTGGTTGCTCATCGACTTCGAAGGCGAACCGGCCAAGACCTTGGCCGAGCGCAAGCAGATGGACAGCGCCCTGCGTGACGTGGCGGGAATGCTGCGCTCGTTCGACTACGCCGCGAATCATCTGCTTGTCGACGCTCCCGAGGACCCGTCGGTGCGTGAGCGTGCCGATCGGTGGGCGGCGCGGAGCATCGCTGCCTTCTTCGAGGGGTATGCCTCGGTGGCCGGGCATGATCCCCGAGACGAGGCCGATCTGCTTCGCGCATACGAACTCGACAAGGCTGTGTACGAGGTCCTCTACGAAGCCCGCAACCGACCGACCTGGTTGTCGCTGCCGATGCGTGCTGTGGCGCGCTTGGTGAGCTGAGAACGACCGAGAGGGCCGGAGTGGAGCCTGCGGAACGACCGAGAGGGCTGGAGTGCAGCCTGCGGAACGACCGAGAGGGCTGGAGTGCAGCCTGCGGAACGACCTATAGGGCCGGAGTGGAGCGGCGGGTCTACGACAAGTACCGTATTGCCTGACACGGGAGGCAGGACATGAACGGTATCTTGGCAATTTTCGGCATCGCGGTGGTCGTCATCACCATCGTCGTAGTGGTGGTTCTCGTTGCGGTGTTGTTCGTCGCGTCGATCAAGGCGGACAGCCTGAACATCGACCTGGACCGCAAGAAGCGCGCCCGTGAAGAAAGTTCTTCGAAGGCCTGAGACTTCCGTCACGTCCGAGTATCGATGTGTCGGTACTCGGAGTTGTATCGAGTCGAAGCGCTGACCGAACGCTTCCGGTTCTGCAACTGGAGACCTCGTGAGTACTGCGGTGAAGGCGTCGGGCCCGTCCGGGCGGCCGAGCTGTGCCCCTCGCATCACGGCGAGACTGCGCGAGGAGTCGGTGTTGGCTCAGTTCGCGCGTTTCGTCCTCGTCGGCGCGTCGAGCAATGGTGTTTATGCCCTACTGTTCGTCGCCCTGTCTTTTCTCGGATCGTTCACCGCAAATCTTGTCGGTGTCGCGGTCAGCACTGTCCTGGCCAACGAGCTGCATCGCCGGCACACCTTTCGGGCCGCAGGTCGGGTGGGCTGGTTCCAGGCCCAGTGGGAGGCCGGTGGGCTTGCTCTGATCGGACTCGGCCTCAGTACCGCTTCGCTGGCTGCCGTGCATATCCTGTTTCCCGGTGCGGCGACCTATGTGCAGGTGTCGGTGGTCATCGCCGTCAGCGGGATTTTCGGTGCGGCTCGGTTCCTGGCTCTTCGCGGGTGGGTGTTTCGCGCACCGACGTTCTCGGCTCCCGAGCCTGCGCAGCATTGACCTGTGAATCGCACCAGCGGTCGCGGGGTCGGGCTTGCTAGGTCTAACAGAATCTCGGCGAGGCTTCACGTTCGTCGGGTGTATGGCTCTAGGCTGATGAGCTGACGTCAATGCTAGGAGGCATGTCGATGGCCAGGGATCTGACACAGCTCGAGCTTCTGCAGGAGCTGGTGCCCACTGCCGAGGACAACGTGAACCGTCACATGTCGATGGCGCGGGAATGGCATCCCCACGACTACGTGCCGTGGGACGAAGGCCGCAATTTCGCTGCCTTGGGTGGCCAGGACTACGACCCCGAGCAGTCCAAGCTCTCCGATGTCGCGCAGGCGGCGATGATCACCAACCTGCTCACCGAGGACAACCTGCCCTCCTACCACCGGGAGATCGCCGAGAACTTCTCCCAGGACGGTGCATGGGGAACCTAGGTCGGCAGGTGGACCGCCGAGGAGAACCGCCACGGCATCGTCATGCGCGATTACCTCGTCGTCACCCGTGGCGTCGATCCCGTCGCACTCGAACAGGCCCGGATGATCCACATGACCAATGGTTATGCCTCGCCTGCAGGCGCGGGGGTCGGTCTGCTGCATTCGGTGGCGTATGTGACGTTCCAGGAGCTCGCCACTCGCGTCTCGCACCGCAACACCGGCAAGGTCTGCGACGATCCCATCGCCGATCGGATGCTTCAGCGCATCGCCGCCGACGAGAACCTGCACATGATCTTCTACCGCAACATCACCGGCGCGGCGATGGATATTTCGCCCGATCAGACGTTGCAGGCCGTCTCGGACATCGTGACCAACTTCGTGATGCCCGGTGCGGGTATGCCGAACTTCCGCCGCAACGGTGTGCTGATGGCCAAGCACGGCATCTACGACCTGCGTCAGCACCTCGAGGACGTCGTCTGGCCGGTACTGCGCAAGTGGAGTGTGTTCGAGCGCAACGACTTCACCGGCCGCGGGGAGAACAAGCGTGAGGAACTGGCCGCGTTCCTCGAGGACCTCGAGCGTCAGGCCACCAAGTTCGAGGAAATGCGAGATCGCTCCCTCGCCCGCGAACGCGCGAAGGCCGAGGCGCACGCGTCGTAGCGTGTGTGCGTGGGAAGCGCCGGTGAGATGACACCGCGCGATGCCGTCCGAGATCTCTGGATCAGCCGGTGACGCGGTATCGGTGTACCGGCCTTCCAGCGCGGCCGTATTCGAGACGAACCGTGAGGATTCCGGTCGAGGCGTAGTGCTCGAGGTATCTGCGCGCGCTCACTCTCGAGAGACCGGCGAGGTCGGCACATTCTCGGGCCGATACTTCCCCGCTCTCACCGACGGTCCGTAGCACCAGAGATCCGGTTTCCTGGCTCAGTCCTTTCGGGAGGTGCTGCGGAGTGGACTGCTTCGGTGCCCCGAACAGAGAGTCGATGACCGACTGGTCCATGCCGTTGGAATCGGAGAGGGCGCGGGCTCGTTGGCGCACGTTCTCGAGTTTCTCCAGCAGTTGCGGGTATTCGAACGGCTTGACCAGGTAGTCGGCGGCACCACCGCGGAGCGCACGGCGCACGGTGTCGAGCTCTCGGGCCGCGGTGACGACGACGACCGCGACGTCGTTGCCTTCGCTGCGGAGTCGCTGCAGTGCATCGAGGCCGGAGCGGTCCGGGAGATGGACGTCGAGCAGCACCAGATCCGGTGCGATGGTGCGCACCGCAGCGACTGCGTCGGCCGCGGTGTGTACCACTCCGACGGTCCGAAAGCCGGGGGTGGCGTCGACGAATCGTCGGTGGATGTCTGCGACCATGAAGTCGTCGTCGACGACGAGGACCTCGTAGGGTCGGCCCGGATCAGTCATTGCTCTCGTCACTTCCGATGTCTGCCATACGGGTGCTCCCGTGTTGAGGTGGCGCGTTGTCGTAGGGAATGCGCACGGTGAACCGGGCACCACCGGTTCCCGGTGCATCATCTACCTCGGCGGTGCCGCCGTGCTGCGAACTGACGATCCGAACGAGCGCAAGCCCGATTCCGCGCCCTCCCGGTGTCTGCGTCTTCGATGTGACGCCGCGCGAGAAGATCTCGGTGCGCATGCTCTCGGGAACGCCGGGTCCCGAATCGGCGACTCGAATCTCGATTCCATCGGAACCATCGATGTCGACCACCACGCGGGCGTCGACACTACCGGTCGACGCATCCACGGCATTGTCGATCAGATTGCCGAGAACGGTGATGATGTCGGTGGCGAGCATCGGATTCAGCGCCTGCAGCTGTGAGCGTGGATTCAGTTCCAGCACGACGCCGGTCTCGGCGGCCAGCGATGTCTTCGCGATCAGCAGTGCCGCAACGGCCGAATCGGAAATCCGCCGGGTGACTGCATCGCTGATCTCCGCCCGACGCCGAGTGAGCGCACCGACGAAGTCCGTCACTGCGTCCTGGTCGCCCAGTTGGGTCAATCCCGAGATGGTGTGCAACTGGTTGGCGAACTCGTGGGTTTGGGCGCGCAGGGTGTCGGTGACCGACCGGTGGGAGGACAGTTGGCTCTGTAGCCGCGCCAGCTCGGTGCTGTCTCGCATCGTGGTGACCGTGCCGATCCGGCGACCCTTGCTCGATGCGGATCGGCGGCTGAGAACGAGCACTCTCGTGGCGGTGGTGAGCACGACGTCTCCGCTGTCCTGCGCGTCGACCAGGTACCGGCGCACAGACGGGTCGAGCGGCACGGCGTCGAGATTGCGGCCGACCGCAGTGGCCGTACCGGCGGTGTGTTCGGTGAGGTCGAGTAGTTCGGCGGCGCTGTCGTTGAGAACAGTGATCACGCCTTCGGTGTTGACCGCGACAACCCCTTCCCGGATGCTGTGCAGCAACGCTTCTCGATGATCGGCAAGATGTGCGATCTCGGCGATCTCCAGCCCACGGGTGTGCGTCTTGATGCGTCGGGACAGCAGCCACGAACCTATCAATCCCAGACCGGCTCCGAGGCCGAGATAGAGCAGGAACGGTGCGCCTGCGTCGGCGATGAGACGCCAGGTGGACGGGTAGGTCGAGCTGACGGCGACGACGGCCAGGACTGTTCCTGTCGGGGACAGAACCGGTACCTGACCGGAAATGGACTCCTGACCGTCGACCCGAACGTCCCCGGTCCATGCCCGACCGTCACGAGCATCGCTGGCACCGAGCTCGCCGGTGATCCCGACGCGGTCCGGTACGGAGGAGGCGACGATCACCGATCCACCCGAAGCGGTCGCGTTCAACACGACGATATCGGCGACCGTGGCCCCGGACAGGTCGACGGCTCGGTCGACCTCCGGTGCCAGCAGCTTGTCCGCTTCGATCGATGCGGCCTGCTCGCGGACGATGGGGGTCGAGGCGAGATTCTCGGCGACGGCGAGCAAGCGTCCGCCTTGGGTGTCTCGGAATTCCATTGCGGTCTGATGCACCGAGACGCCGGCCACCGCAACGAGAACCACAGCGACGACGACCAGCTGCAGCAGCAGAACCTGGCTTGCCAGGCTGCGCGGAGCCGATCGTCGTCGCATGTGGTTCATAATGCCTGCATCTGTGTCCCAGCCGGCGAGCGCCGGTTCAGATCGACGCTACGACATACACGACCGAGGACAGGGCGAACCCGACGACGGAGATCAGGGTTTTGATGACGCTCCAGGTCTTGAAGGTCGTCGGAACGTCCATACCGAGGAGCTTTCCGATGAGCCAGAAGCTCGCGTCGTTGACATGCGGGAAGATCGACGATCCTGCGGCGAGGGCGAGGATCATCGCGACCGTCTGCACCGGGTTCAGCCCCGCCGCCATGATGGACGCTCCGAGAAGCCCGGCCGATGTGGTGATGGCCACGGTGGCCGTGCCGAGGGCGATGCGCAGGATGGCTGCAACGGCGAACGTGGAGACGATCAGCGGAAGGCCGACACCGCGCAGTGTCTCGGCGAGGGCGTCACCGATACCGCTGGCGAGCAGCACCGCGCCGAACATGCCGCCGGCACCGGTGATGAGGACGACGGGCGCGATGGGCTTGAGTGCGTTGTCGAGCAGTTCCTCGACGAAGTACGCGGTGCGGCCACGACGGAGCGCGAGGACGTAGATCGAGACCATGACCGTGATCAGCAGGGCGACGGGTGTCGATCCGATGACCTGGGCAATGGTGACCAGTGGGGAGTCCTCGTCGAGGTTGCCGGTTCGGGCTGCCGTGGTGAGCGCGGTGTTGGCGAAGATGAGGAGCAGCGGAAGCAAAAGGAGCGCGATGATGGTGCTCGGCTTCGGCGGGTTCTCCACTGTCTCGACCTGAGGGCCACCGCTGAGCAGATCCGGTACCGGAAGATTGATCCGCTTGCCGATGAAGGTGCCGTAGAGGTGGCCGGCGATGAACCAGGTGGGCACGGCCACGACGATGCCGATCAGGATGGTCAATCCGACGTCGCCGCCCAGCAGGATGGTCGACGCCACTGCGCCCGGGTGCGGCGGCAGAAAGACGTGCATCGTCGACAGTGCCGCCGCAGCTGGAAGGGCATAGAGCAGGACGCTTCCGCCGAGGCGGCGCGCCACGCCGAAGATGATGGGGAGCATCACCATGAACGCAGCGTCGAAGAAGATCGGGAAGCCGAACAGCAGGGAAGCGACGCCCAGCGCAAACGGGGCGCGCTTGTCGCCGAACTTGCGAACGAGCGCGCTGGAGAGTGCTTGCGCGCCGCCACTGATCTCGGCGAGCCGACCGAACATGGCACCGAGTCCGACCAGAAGTGCAACCTCGCCGAGGGTGGTACCGAAACCGTCGATCAGGACGTCCTGAATCTCCGAGATCGGAATTCTTGCAGCGAAAGCCGTTCCGAGAGAGACGATCACGAGAGCCAGAAGGGGGTGCACCTTCAGCTTGATGATCAGCAGCAGCAGTACTGCGATGGAGATGCCGGCGATCGACAGCAGCGCCGTTGTGGAAAGGGTTTGGACCCAGTCGTCCACGAGATGTCCTTCCGTGATTCGATCAGCGCACGGCGAAGCTTCGCAGTGCACTGTTGGACGCCGACCTCGATCGGCAGTTCGGGTTCGGCGCTAAGGGGTGACGCCGAGTTCGGTCAGGGTACTTTTCATCCGAAGATCCTCTGCAGCAAGGAATTCCGAGAACTCCTCGCCGACGAGGAACGAGTCTGTCCAGCCGCGTGAGGCCAGGGCCGCCCGCCACTCGTCCGTAGCGTGCATGCGGGTGAGGGCCTCGATCAGTTCGCTACGATCGGCCTCGGAAATATCTGGGGGAGAAACGAATCCGCGCCAGTTGGTGAACTCCAGGGCGATTCCGGACTCGACGAGGGTCGGAGCGTCGGCGGCCGCGGTGGTGCCGCGGATCTGCGAGCCCGACGCATTCGAGACCGCAAGGATGCGCAGTGAACCGCCTTCGATCTGATCGGTGTACTCGCCCGCACCTGCAACACCCACATCGACCGTGCCGTTGAGGACAGCCGCCAGAAGGTCTCCGGCACCGTCGAACTTCACCGTGTTCAGAGCGGCGGTGTCGATATCGGCTGCGCGTGCCAACTCCAGTGCGAACAGGTGATCGGGCCCGCCGACCGCCGACCCGACTCCGATGGTCAACTGCTCCGGTGCCCGACGCCAGGCATCGAGCAGGGTGTCGACGGAGGCCATCGGGGAGGCCGAACGGACAACCAGGGCTTCCGGTTCATCCACCAGTCGCGCCAGTGCGGTGACCTCGGACATTCCCCAGGGTGCGTCGGCGACGCGGGCGGCACCGACCACGCCGACCCCGACCATGCCGATCAGCGAGCCGTTTCCCGCCTCGCGCACGAGCCTGGCCAGTGCGACCGAACCGCCGCCACCGACGACGTTGAACTTCTCGATAGGTCCGGTCAAACCTCGGTTCTCCAGAATGCGCGACGCGGTCCTGGCGGTCACGTCGTATCCGCCACCCGGAGTGTTGGGAATGAGCATGCGCAGATTCGACGGAGTCGACGACGTACCGAGGCTGCTGCATCCGGCCGACAACGCCATCGGAAGCGTCGCCAAGCACGCCAGCGCCCGGCGTCGCGTCATCGAACTCAGTGGATTCGTCATCGTGCGTTCATCTTGACGCACGGCCGTGACCGGCGTCACCCATAGGAAAGCAATGAAAACAAAGTTCTTTGTGGTCCTGCCTCTCGTCGGCAAGACCGCATACTGGGGTGTGAACGAATTCTGGGACCGCATCTCCGCGGTGAGTCCTGATCCCCCTGTTTGGATCGTCCAAGCCACGGCTCTTGCTGCGCTCGTCATCGTCGTGTTGCCGCAGACATGGCGGATCGCGCGCAATGTCGTCACCATCGCGCACGAGGGCGCGCACCTGTTCGTCGCGCTGATCACCGGCCGTCAGCTGATGGGGCTGCGACTGCATTCGGATACTTCCGGCGTCGCCATCTCGAAGGGCAAGCCCACCGGACTCGGTGTCATCGCGATGACCTTCGCGGGCTATGTGGGTCCGTCGCTGCTGGGCCTCGGCGCTGCGCTCGTGCTCGGGACCCAACACGCCGTGGCAGTGCTCTGGATCGGTCTGATCTCGATTGCGTTGATGCTGTTGATGATTCGCAACATCTACGGCTTGCTGTCGCTGGTCACCGTCGGTGCGGCGTTGTTCGTGGTGTCCTGGTGGGGCACCGGCGAGCAGCAGGTGGCTGCTGCGTACTTCCTCACGTTCTTCCTGTTGATCGCCGGTCCGCGCCCGGTGTTGGAACTGCAACGCTCCCGAAGCGCAGGTCGGGCCCGAGATTCGGACGCCGATCAACTGGCCCGGCTGACCTTCCTGCCCGGCATTGTCTGGGTCGGGTTGTTTCTGCTCGTCACCGTCGGCTCGTTGGCAGTGGGTGCATGGCGAATCCTCGTTCCGGTGCAGTGATTCCGGCCTGCTAGAACACCACCCACAGCAGGGACGCGACGGCGAAGACCGAGAGACCGAGTGTTGTTTCCATGACGGTCCATGTCTTGAGCGTCGTTTTTTCGTCCATGCCGAAGAACCGGCTGACGAGCCAGAAGCCGGAGTCGTTGACGTGGGAGAGCACGGTGGCTCCGGCGGCCAGTGCGAACACGAGCAGCGCGATCTTGAAGTTGCTCAGTCCCAGCTCGGCCACCTGCACCGAGATCAGCCCGGCTGTGGTGGTCAGCGCAACTGTGGCCGAACCCTGTGCAACACGAAGTGCTGTGGCGATCAGGAAGGCCTGCAGGATGATCGGCAGGCCGATGTCCGACAGCGACGCGGTGAGCGATTGTCCGATACCGCTGGCCCGTAGAACTCCACCGAACATTCCGCCGGCACCGGTGATCAGAATGATCGAACAGATGGGGCCGAGGGCCTGATCCATGTACTTGGCACCGTCGGCCACCGGGAAACGTCCCGGCGCGAGGATGAACAGGGCCAGCAACAAGGTGATCAGCAAGGCGATGGGGGTTTGGCCGATCAGGGTCAGAGCGGCAGCCCAGGTCTCGTCACCGGTGAGTACGCCCGAGGTGGTCAGCGTGTTGACGACGGTGTTGAGCGAGATCAGCACCAGCGGCGTCAGCAGGATGAACAGCACCGCGCCGAATTTCGGTGCCGGGTCGCGGAGGGCGGCCATCTCTTTCTCGCGCTCGCCGGAGTCCGTCGACCCGGTGGAGAACAGGTCGACCGGCGTGGTGTGGAACCGCTTGCCGAGCTGGGTACCGACGAGGTAGGAGCCGACGAACCAGGAGACGACGGCGACGGGAATGCCGATGAGAAGGACCGATCCGATATCGCCGCCGAGCAGGTCGGTGGCGGCAACCGGGCCGGGGTGCGGGGGAACGATGGCGTGCATGGTGGCGAACGCACCCGCGGTGGGCAGGGCGTACAGCAGTACCGATCCGCCGAAGCGCTTGGCGACGGTGAAGATGATCGGCAAGAAGACCACGAGTCCGGCGTCGAAGAAGATCGGGAAGCCGAAGATGAGTGCGGCGACGCCCAGTGCGAGAGGCGCGCGTTTGGCCCCGAACCGGTTGATCAGGGTGTCCGCCAACACTTGGGCACCACCGGTGATTTCGAGCAGTCTGCCGACCATCACACCCAACGCGACGAGCAGTGCCACCGAGCCGAGTGTGGAACTGAAGCCCGACAGCAGGGCCGAGGGCACGTCCTCGAGCGGGATTCCCGCTGCCACGGCGGTGACCGCGCTGACCAGGACCAAGGAGACGAAGGCGTGCAGTTTCACCTTCATGATGAGAAAAAGCAGGACCGCGACGGCTGCGGCTGCAATGAGCAGCAATGTCGTCGTTCCGTATGCCGGTTCGATCGGATCCATCGGTGCACCTCGTTCGCTCGGCTCGAATTTCGACCATATCGGAGGAGTCGGACCTCCCGCGGGGTTACGAGCGCTCGTCGTCTGTCGTCTTCGGCTCGGGGGAGTACGGTGCGAGTATGAGTGATGGGGATCACCCAAAGGGTGGGGATGGCTCTGCGGAATCCGAGAAGAAGCAGTTGCGCGAGCAGGCGCAACGGTACGCCGCAGCCGCACGACTGAAGATGAAAGAGCGACGTGCCAAGTCGTCCGGGGGCCTGACAGCGGTGGTCGCCGAACGCGCCGGTGGCTGGGATCTCGACGATCAGGACACCGTGGCGATGGATCGTCAGCAGCGGCTGTGGAACGGGGTGATGGACCGCTACTTCCGGATGGAGATCGACGGCTGGGAGACCATCCCCGAGTCGCCGGTGCTCGTGGTCGGCGTGCATTCGGGTGCGCCGTTCGTCTGGGATGCATGGACGGTCGGAGCGCAGTGGTGGCGACACTTCGGCGAGGCACGGGTGCTCCACGGAACGGCGCACGATGCGCTGATGGCGTTTCCGTTGATCGGCAAGGTGTTTCGATCGATGGGTGTGCTTCCTGCTGCGCCGGATTCGATGTCGACCGCGTTGGCCGAAGGGCGGGACGTCATCGTCTGGCCCGGCGGTGAAGTCGATTCACTGCGGCCCTGGAGCAAACGAGACGAGGCGACTCTCGGTGGCCGAACCGGTTTCGTCAAGCTCGCCATAAGAATGGGGGTGCCCATCGTGCCCGTGGCCACGGTCGGCGGAGCCGACGCGATGCCGGTGCTCGTTCGCGGTGACACACTCTCGAAAGTGCTCAAGCTGGACAAGATTGCGCGGTTGAAGGTCTTTCCCATCGCGATCTCGCTGCCGTGGATCATCGCACCCGCGGCGTTGCCACAGATTCCGCTGCCCGCCAAGATCCGCACCCGTTTCATGCCGCCGATCGAGCTCGACCACGATCCGACTCTGTGCGAGGACGAGGCATACGTCGACGCCAAATACGAGGAGGTCCGCGCGAGCATTCAGGCAGGCATGGATGCCCTCGCCCGTAAGCGAAAGTTTCCCGTCTTCGGCTGAGTGCTCACTGCCTCGGCCAACGCGGACCGAACTTGACCGCGATCGTTCCTAACGTCTGTGTCGTACGGAAAATCCATACGACACAGGGGCGCGACGGATGATCGAAACACTGGGTTTGACCAAAACTTTCAGGCAAGGCAAGAAGACCGTGGAGGCGGTTCGCGGCATCGATCTCACGATCGACGAGGGCGAATTGGTGGCATTGCTCGGCCCCAACGGAGCCGGTAAGTCGACCACCCTGCGCATGCTGACCACGCTGCTCGCCCCGACGTCGGGCTCGGCTCGGATCGCCGGATTCGATGTGGCTCGAGATCGGGATCGAGTTCGGCGGAGCCTCGGCTACGTAGGTCAGGGCAACGGTGCTGGTCACAATCAGCGCGTCCGCGACGAGCTGGTGGTGCAAGGGCTGTGCTACGGCATGACGCGTCACCGATCACGCAGTCGCGCTGATGAATTGATCGAGGCTCTCGAACTCGGTGAGCTCGCGGCCCGTACCGTCTCGACGCTGTCCGGTGGCCAGCGGCGGCGACTCGACATCGCCCTGGGCTTGGTGCACAGGCCACCGCTGTTGTTTCTCGACGAACCGACCACCGGCATGGATCCGCAGAGCCGGGCGAACCTCTGGGAACACATCCTGCGTCTGCGGCGGGAAATGGGGACCACGATCGTGCTCACGACGCACTACCTCGACGAGGCGGATTCGATGGCCGAGCGAGTGATCGTCGTCGATCACGGCACCGTCATCGCCGACGACACGGCTGCCGCACTCAAATCGGAATTGGCGGGCGATCTGATCGTCCTCACCGTGTCCGACGCCTCGGCGCTGGCATCCCTGCTCGCCGGTGTCGCCGGGGTCAAGGATGTGACCGTCGCGGATTCGCGTCTGAACATCCGGGTCGAGCGCGCCGAGGTGATCCTCCCGGAGCTGTTGCACCTGAGTCGATCTCACGACATCGACGTGCGCACGGCAGAGATGACCAGACCCACTCTCGACGATGTGTTCCTCGGCCTCACCGGTCGCAGTCTGCGCGAGAGCGCCGCATCGACCAGCTCGTCCCTCGAATTCGCACGCACGGCAGGAGAACTCCGATGAACGTTCTGTCAGGAAGCACGCTGGTGATGAGTCGTGAACTGCGGCCGATGGTGCGTGATCCGTTCACGGTGATCTTCAGTCTCGTTCAACCGCTGATTCTGCTGGCGCTGTTCGGTCCACTGCTCACCGAGGTTCCCGGCCTCGGCAGTGGCAGCGTCTGGGACTGGTTCGTGCCGGGCGTACTCGCGATGATCACCATCTTCGGCACGTCCATGACGGGCTCGAACTTGCTGGCCGAGCTGCAGCAGGGTTCGCACGAACGGATGCTGGTGACCCCGCTGCCGAGATCGGCCCTGCTCGTGGGGCGTGCGTTCAAGGAAATGGTGCCGCTGGCCGCTCAAGCCGTGTTGATAATTCTGGTGGCACTGCCGCTCGGGCTGTCGGTGCATCCGATCGGCGCGGCCGTGGGGATCGTGTTGCTCGGGGTGTTCGGCGTCGGGCTGGGGGCGTTGTCCTACGCGCTGGCTCTGGCTGTGCGCGGCCAGGACTGGGTGTTCTGGTCCATCCAGCAAACCCTGATGTTTCCGCTCCTCATCCTCTCCGGCACGATGCTTCCGCTCACCGCCGCTCCTGGATGGATGCAGTTCCTCGTCGATATCAACCCACTCGGGTACCTCGTCGATGCCGAGCGTGCGCTCTTCGCGGGCGAGTTCACGGGGTCGACCGTGACAGCAGGTGTGGTCGCCGCCGTGGCTACCGCGGTGGTCGGACTTGCCGTCGGAATCCGAGCTATGGGTTCCTCGCGGGTGTGAGGCTAAGCTCGGTTCATGGATCGGCCTGCAGTCATTCTCGACAACGATGTGACCGTGTACGACTTCTATCTGCGACACCAGCAGAACCGTCACGTCGCGAGGCTGGCGTACGCCGCCCTTGCCCGGCGATTCCGCCCTCGGGTGTCTTATCCCGACGGTGCCCGTGAGGAGTTGCGTCGCCTGGTGTACGACAACACCCGGTTGCTGATCGCGGTCAACCATCTCACCGAGAGCGACCCGTACACCCTCGCAGCGGCGGCATGGTCGTCGCCGCTGCGTCCGGTGATCGGCAGAACACGCGTGCTGGCCAAGGACGAGTTGTTCCAGGAACCCAAGCAGCGCAGGCGAATCGACATGATGGGCGGCATCCCCGTCTTTCGCGGCAAGAACCACGGAATGCGTGCCGTCAGCGCTGCAGGCGGCCGCATGATGGACATCAGCGCCGAGCGCATGAAGCGAGGCGACGACCTGGCGGTGTTCCCCGAGGGCACCTGCAATCTCGAAGATCCAACCAAAGTGCAGCACGTCGGCAGCGGGATCGGCCACATCGCCTTGCGGGCTCGCAAACTGGGCGTCGAACCGGTGTTGATCTGTATCGGATTGAGCTACGGCCCCACCACGAAGGTGAAGCAGGCGAGCGTCTACATCGACACTCCCATCACCGAGTTGCCCGAGAAACCGATCGATATCACGCGGGTGGTGGCAGAGAACATGCAGAAGGCGCTCGACGGGGCGGTGGCTGCGTACTGACCGCGGCACCGGGGTTGATAGAAACAGATGACAGGTAAACGGGTTCGCGTCGTACTAGGAGATATTCGTGAGTGATCAGATCAAGACGGCCATTGTCACCGGTAGTGCACGCGGAATCGGTGCCGCGGTGGCAAAGCGCCTGGCCAAGGACGGTTTCGGGGTTGCAGTGGTCGACCTCGACGAGGCCGCGTGCAGCGACACCGTCGACGCGATCCAGTCCGCGGGTGGGCAGGCGGTGGCCATCGGTGCCAACGTCGCAGAGGAGGAATCCGTTCAGACTGCGGTCGATCGCATCGCGAGCGAGTTCGGTGCACCGACCGTGCTGATCAACAACGCAGGAATCACCCGCGACAACCTGCTGTTCAAAATGACGGTGCAGGATTGGGACTCGGTGCTCGGCGTGCACCTGCGTGGATCGTTCCTGATGACTCGCGCGGTCCAGAAGCACATGATCGACGCCAAATGGGGCCGCATCGTCAACCTGTCGAGCACCTCGGCGCTCGGCAACCGCGGCCAGGCGAACTACTCCGCCGCCAAGGCCGGAATGCAGGGCTTCACCAAGACCCTCGCCATCGAGCTCGGCAAGTTCGGCGTCACCGCCAACGCCATCGCCCCGGGATTCATCGAAACGGAGATGACCGCGGCAACCGCCGAGCGGGTCGGAGTGCCGTTCGAGGACTTCAAAGCTGCTGCCGCATCGCAGATCCCGGTCAATCGCGTCGGACATCCCGACGACATCGCACACCTGGCATCGTTCTTCGTGAGCGAGGGAGCCGGCTTCATCTCGGGTCAGGTCGTCTACGCGGCGGGTGGTCCGAAGGACTGACCTCTCGCGATGTGTGAATGGACCATTCACGAGCCCAGACGGGTGTGAATGGTCCATTCACGGGCCCAGACGGGTGTGAGTGGTCCATTCACGCAGAACCCAGACGGGTGTGAATGGTCCATTCACGGGCCCAGACGGGTGTGAGTGGTCCATTCACACAGAGCGGGTGTCGACTACGGCGTCGGCATGCCGCCGTTGACATTGAGCGTGTCGCCGGTGACGTAACCGGATTCGGCCGAGGACAAGTACACGTAGGCACCCGCGATCTCGGCTGGCTGACCTGCCCGGCCCAGCGGGGTTTCCTTGCCGAACTCGGGCAATGCCGAGGTCGGCTGACCGCCGGCCGCCTGCAACGGCGTCCAGAACGGGCCCGGCGCAACGACATTGACGCGAATTCCCTTGGGTGCCAACTGCTGCGCAAGTGCCTTGCTGATGGTGTTGATGGCCATCTTCGTCGTCGCGTAGTCCACCAGGCCGGGTGAGGGTGTGTACGCCTGAATCGAACTGGTGTTGACGATCGTCGAACCGGCGGGCATGTGCGGGACTGCTTCCTGGATGATCCAGAACAGTGCGTATACGTTGGTTTTGAACGTCTGATCGAACTGCTCGGACGTCAGGTCGGCCAGATCCTCGACGAACTGCTGCTTGCCTGCCACGTTGACCAACAGGTCGAGGCCACCGAGTTCGTCGACGGCAGTGCGCACGATTCCGCGCGCGGCCTGCTCGTCGGTGAGATCCGCGGGAGCCAGGACGGCCGTGCGTCCCGCGTCGCGAACCAGCGCAGCGACTTCCTGAGCGTCTTTCTCCTCGGACGGTAGATAGTTGAGCACCACGTCGGCACCCTCGCGGGCGATGGCAATCGCTGCTGCGCGACCGATTCCGGAGTCGGCACCTGTGATGAGCGCTTTGCGGTCGGTCAGGCGACCGGACCCGCGATAGCTGTCCTCGCCGTGGTCGGCGAGGGGCTCGAGTTCTGCCGCCAGACCGGGCGGATCCTGATGCTGCTCAGGGAAGCCGTCCTGACGGTACTGCGTGACGGGGTCGGTGAAGGTGTATTGGTCGGACATGAAAGTGCTGTCTCCAGACCTGAGTCGACGGTGGAGGAGGAACCAGCTGCTCGATTCCGGGTCCACTCTGGGTTCCCGGTTTCGTCGGTGGCAAACAGTTGGCCCTTTCCGGCGACACCCCTGAACGCGTGAATGGTCCATTCACAGGCCCTGACGGGGTCCAGTGCAGGTGAATGGACCATTCACGCGGAATGGGAGGGGTACTACGAATACGTGTAGAAACCCTTACCAGTTTTGCGGCCGAGCATTCCCGCGTCCACCATGCGCTGCAGCAATGGCGGCGGCGCGTAGTGGGGTTCGCGGAACTCGGCGTACAGCGACTCGGCTACGGCGAGGGTGACATCGAGGCCGACGGTGTCGGTCAGACGCAACGGCCCCATGGGATGCGCGCATCCGTTGACCATGCCCTCGTCGATGTCCTCGGCACTGGCGAACCCGGACTCGAGCATGCGGATGGCCGAGACCATGTACGGGATGAGCAGCGCGTTGACGATGAAGCCTGCGCGGTCACCGGCGCGGATCGTCTTCTTGCCCAACGTGTTTCCCGCATAGTCGGTGACAGCGGCGACGGTCTCTTCGCTGGTGAGCAGGCTGACGACGATCTCGACCAGCGGGAGCACCGGCACGGGGTTGAAGAAGTGCACGCCGACGACCTTGTCGGGACGCTTCGTTGCATTGGCCATCTTGATGACCGGGATCGACGAGGTGTTCGTGGCCAGGATTCCCTCGGGTTTGACGATGGAATCGAGCTTGCCGAACAGCTCGAGTTTGAGCGATTCGATCTCCGGTGCCGCTTCGACGACAAGGTCGCGGTCTGCGAAATCGTTGATATCGAGCGTCAACGTGATTGCGGCGCGGGCTTTCTCGGCTGCGTCGGGTTCGATGCGGCCGGACTTGACGGCGCGGGCGAAGGACTTGTCGAGGCGCGCTTGGGCCGCGTCTGCGGTGGCCTGGCTCGTCTCGAGGATCATGACGGAACTGCCGGAGCGCGCGCACATCTCGGCGATCCCGGCACCCATGGTGCCGCCGCCGATGACGCCTACGAGGTCGATGTTGCTCATTTGAGCAGCGCCCGTGACATGACGACACGCTGAATCTGGTTGGTGCCCTCGTAGATCTGCGTGATCTTGGCGTCGCGCATCATGCGCTCGACCGGGAAGTCGGTGGTGTATCCGGCACCGCCGAACAGCTGTACCGCGTCGGTGGTGACCTCCATGGCCACGTCGGAGGCGAAGCACTTCGCTGCCGCGGAGATGAACCCGAGGTTCTTCTCACCGCGCTCGGCGCGGGCTGCGGAGCTGTAGACCATCAATCGTGCCGCTTCGACCTTCATCGCCATGTCCGCGAGCATGAACTGCACGGCCTGGAAGCTCGAGATCGCGGTACCGAACTGCTTGCGGTCCTTGGTGTATGCGATTGCTGCGTCGAGAGCGCCCTGGGCCAGGCCGACGGCCTGTGCGCCGATGGTGGGGCGGGTGTGGTCGAGAGTTTCGAGGGCGGTCTTGAAGCCGGTGCCCGGTTCGCCGATGATGCGATCGCCGGGGATCTTGCAGTTCTCGAAGTAGAGCTCGGCGGTGGGCGAGCCCTTGATTCCGAGTTTCTTCTCCTTGGGGCCGACGACGAATCCCTCGTCGTCGCGGTGCACGATGAACGAGGATATGCCGTTGGCGCCCTTGTCGGGATCGGTGACGGCCATGACGGTGTACCAATCGGACTTGCCGCCGTTGGTGATCCAGCACTTGGAGCCGTTGAGGATCCAGTCGTCGCCGTCGGCCTTGGCCCGGGTGCGCATACTCGCGGCGTCGGAGCCTGCCTCGCGCTCGGACAGGGCGTAGGAGGCCATCGCGCCACCGGCGAGTGACGGCAGGACCTGCTTCTTCAATTCCTCGGAGCCCTTGAGGATCAAGCCCATCGTGCCGAGCTTGTTGACCGCGGGGATCAGCGAGGACGAACCGCAGACACGAGCGACTTCTTCGATGACGATGCAGGTCGCGACCGAGTCGGCACCTTGGCCCTCGTACTCCTCGGGAACGTGAATGGCGTTGAAGCCCGAGGCGTTGAGGGCCTGGAGTGCCTCTTCGGGGAAGCGCGAGTCCTCGTCCACCTCTTTGGCGTACGGGGCGATCTCCTTCTCCGAGAGCGCACGTATGGCTGCACGAAGTTCGTCGTGCTCCTCTGGCGATCGATACAGATCGAAGTCGGGATTTCCGGCCATATCGGCCACACTCCTTGAATCTAGGGGTCAGCACTGACGAGATAGGGCACTCAGTGCCAAGGGTGTATCCACTGTACGACGCAATCGGGCCGTGTTCAAGGGCTTGTTGCCAAATGGCGGCACTGAGTGCCACTCGAACGGGTCGGTCAGTCGGTTGTGTGATCGGCCAATGCGTCGAGCACCTTGGTGACGGACATTCCCCGCGGGAACGACGCGACGACGATCTCGCCCAGGAACTGCGCTCGTACCTGCGCCAGCGCAGACCGCAGATCGTCGACGGACGTCGGGAGTCCGTCGCGGATCATTCGCCGGAGGATGTAGTTGTGGGTGGCGGTGACCGAGGCCGAGAACTGCAGAATTTCCAGGTGGGGATGATCGGGGAGGACGCTCTGGAGGTACTCGACGAAGAGTCGGTCGTAGCGGAAGACGGTGACGATCTCGCGGTCGCGCAGGGCCGGAATCCGGTGGACCACCTGGTAGCGCAGGCGTGACATCTCTTTCCAGTCCGAGAATCGCTCGTACACCAGTTGGGCGGCGTCGCATACCGCATGCCAGGGATCGCCCTCGTTGGATGCGAGGAATGCGCCTGCCTGCTCGAGCAGGATCTCGTGATCGGCGAAGACGACGTCTTCCTTGGCGCGGAACTGGCGAAAGAACGTCCGTCGGGAGATGCCTGCCGCTCCGGCGATGTCGTCGACCGTCGTCGATTCGTAGCCCTTGACCGAGAACAAGTCCAGGGCCGCTGTGGCCACGGTCAGTCTGAAGTCGGTCGACTCGTCGGGTTCTCCGCGCATGGGAGTGAAGGTAGCGGAGTTTCGGCGTCGGTAGGCAGGTCGCATCGGCTGATTGCTAGTGTTCGCAAGTAGGCGCTCCGCTGGCGGGCGACCCGGGAGGATGACATGGTCTCGGATTCGAGCCGACCGCTGTACCGCATGAAAGCCGACTTCTTCAAGACGTTGGCCCACCCTGCACGTATTCGAGTGCTCGAGTTGTTGAGCGAGCGCGAACATGCGGTGTCCGAGATGCTTCCGGAAGTGGGTATCGAGCCGGCGAATCTGTCGCAGCAGCTGTCGATTCTGCGCCGTGCCGGTCTCATCGTGGGCACTCGGGAAGGCTTGTCGGTGTCGTACGAATTGACGTCACCGAAGGTGGCGGACCTACTGGTGGTGGCGCGGGAGATACTGACCGGCGTGGTGGCCAACCAGGTCGAGTTGCTGGACGGTGAGTCCGGACCGCGTTCGTGACCTGACCGCACCAGGTGTGACGGCCTGCACCCTGTCTTCCTGATTCATTACTTACTAAACTTCGCAATCAAATAGACAAGGTAACCAATAGTAGTCAGAGGCCACCGCATGCCCGATCCGACGAGCCACACCCGTACGAGCGAAACACTCGGGGCCATGACGGCACTCCTGCCTCGGTGGAGTGAATGGAAACCCGCGTTCCGGGCACCCGGTGCGGACCTTCTCGCCGGCCTGGTCGTGGCTCTGGTCGCCCTGCCCCTGGCGCTCGGTTTCGGTGTCAGCACAGGACTCGGAGCTGCAGCGGGGCTGACGACGGCGATCGTTGCAGGCGTCGTCGCCGCAGTGTTCGGCGGCTCGCGGTTCCAAATCTCAGGGCCCACCGGGGCGATGACGGTGGTGCTCGTGCCGATCGTCGCCGAGTACGGCCCGACGGGTGTGCTGGCTGTCGGATTGATGGCCGGGGTCGTCCTGCTGGTGCTCGCGGTGGCGGGCATCGGCCGAGCTGTGCGCTACATGCCGGCACCGGTCATCGAAGGATTCACGGCCGGGATCGCGGTTGTCATTGCGCTGCAGCAGATTCCGGCCGCGCTCGGTATCACCGACGCCCGAGGCGAGAAGGTGTGGCAGTCCGCGTTCGACGCCGCACGGTCGTTCGTCTCACACGCGAGCGTGCTGAGCCCCGCTGTCGCGCTGGCGGTCGCGGTCGTCATGCTTGTCGGCGGCCGTCTGGTACCCAAGATTCCGTTCTCGCTGGTTGCGGTGGCGGCCGCGACGGTAGCCACTCGACTGTTCGACCTCGATATCGCCCGGATCGGCGCGATTCCGTCCTCGTTGTCCGTCCCGACTCTGAGCTTCCTGCACCTCGGCGACCTGACCACGCTGGTGGCCCCCGCATTCGCCGTCGCCGCTCTGGCGGCACTGGAGTCCTTGCTCTCCGCGACGGCCGCGGACTCGATGGGCGTCGGCGCGCGGCACAATCCCGACCGCGAATTGTTCGGGCAGGGGCTCGCCAATATCGCCGCACCGCTGTTCGGCGGCGTTCCCGCTACCGGTGCCATTGCCCGCACGGCCGTCAACGTCCGGTCCGGGGCTCGGACCAGGCTCGCGGCACTCACACACGCTCTGATCCTGGCCGCGATCATGTACGCCGCCGCTGGACTCGTGGCCGATATCCCGCTCGCCGCCTTGGCGGGAGTTCTTCTCGCGACGACGGTCCGCATGGTCGAGACCGCGTCCATCCTGGCGATCACCCGCGCCAGCGGAGCAGACACCGCAGTGATGGCGGCAACCTTCCTCGTCACGGTCGTCTTCGACCTCGTCACCGCGGTTGCAGTCGGGGTCGGCTTCGCTGCTGTCCTGGCCCTGCGTGCCATCGCGCGATCGGCCACGGTCGAACAGGTTCCGCTGGACGCACTCGACGCGGTCTCTGCGGAAGAAGGTGAGCTGCTTCGGCAGCACATCGTCGCCTACCGGATCGACGGCGCATTGTTCTTCGGTGCCGCGCACAGTTTCCTGCTCGAACTCGCCGACGTCTCGGACGTGCAGGTGGTGATCCTGCGCATGTCGCGAGTCAGCACGATCGATGCCACCGGAGCCATCGTCCTCGAGGACGCGATCAGCGAACTCGAGCACCGTGGCATCACGGTGCTCATCTCCGGAGCCAAACCCGAACACCTGCGTCCCCTCACCGCGCTGGGTGTCTTCGCCACCGGAGGCGACGATGTGCGACGCAGCTTCGACACCACGCCGCAGGCGATCGCCTACGCCCGCACCCTCGTCGCGGACGTAGACCTCGACCCGCGGGTAGGGTCGTAGGTCACACTTGCGTAGGAAAGGACCAGCTCACCGTGGCTCTCGTTGCCGGAATCGACTCCTCCACCCAATCGTGCAAAGTATTCGTTCGTGACGCCGAGTCGGGGGAGCTGATCCGTCAGGGCCGAGCCGGTCACCCGGACGGCACCGAGATCGACCCACAGCGATGGAAGGACGCGCTCGACCAGGCCGTCGCCGACGCAGGGGGCCTCGAGGACGTCGATGCTGTCTCGGTCGGTGCGCAGCAGCACGGCATGGTCTGCCTCGACGACGCAGGAGCCGTGGTGCGCGAGGCATTGCTGTGGAACGACACTCGGTCGGCGCAGGCCGCGGAGGATCTCGTTGCCGAATTGGGCGAGAAGTCGGGCGTCGACGGCCGACAGGCCTGGGCAGAGGCGGTCGGGGTGGTACCTCTGGCCGCAATTACCGTGGCGAAATTGCGGTGGCTTGCCGATCACGAACCCGACAACGCCGATCGAACCGCAGCGGTCTGCCTTCCCCATGATTGGCTCAGTTGGCAGCTCGGCGGCGCATCGGGCCTCGACGCGCTGGCCACCGATCGTGGTGACGCCAGCGGCACCGGATATTTCTCGGCCGCGTCCGACGAGTACCGAACAGATCTGCTGGAGATGGGGTTTCGTGGCCGCACTCCGCTGCTGCCACGGGTGGCCGCACCGAACGAGGCGATCGGCCGCACGCAGTCCGGGGCGCTGATCGGACCGGGCACCGGCGACAATGCGGCGGCAGCACTGGCGCTCGACGCACAGCCCGGTGACGTGCTCGTGTCGGTGGGCACCTCCGGGGTCGTATCGGCTGTGACTTCGGTTGCAGCACAGGATGGTTCGGGTCTGGTTGCCGGATTCGCCGATGCCACCGGCCGTCAACTGCCGCTGGTGTGCACGCTCAATGCCGCCCGCGTCCTCGATGCCACCGCGCGTCTGTTGGGCGTCGACCACGACGAGCTGTCGCGGTTGGCGCTGTCGACGGCAAGCGAGGGCCTGGTCCTGGTGCCCTACCTCGAGGGTGAACGCACCCCCAATCGTCCCGATGCGTCCGGTGCGATTCATGGACTACGACTGGACAATTCGACGCCGGGCCACCTTGCTCGCGCGGCTGTCGAAGGGTTGCTGTGCGGGCTGGCCGACGGTATCGACCACCTGCGCGGGCAAGGTGTGGAGACCACGCGGGTGCTGCTCATCGGCGGCGGCGCGAAATCTGCTGCGCTACGCGAACTGGCACCGGCCATCCTCGGCGTTCCGGTGATCGTGCCCGAGCCGGGCGAATACGTCGCCGACGGTGCAGCGCGTCAGGCGGCCTGGACGCTGGCGGGCACCAGCGCACCGCCGACCTGGGCGCAGGCACCGGCACACACGTACGAGGCCGACCCCACCCCCGCGGTTCGAGAACGATACGCCGAGGTGCGCGATCTGACCGAGGGCGTCAGTCCCAGGTGAGTGGACGCCGGTAGCCGCCGAGAACGCCGGCTGCCGGCGACGTTCGCACACGCAATACCGTAGGGGGATCGAGTATGCCCAGTTATCGCGCGAGGAGAACCATGGTTGGCGTCGACACCTCCGAGTCTCGAGCAGATTCGACCCGGGGTGGGCGGGTACTGCGCGC
>NZ_JABFAU010000003.1:74588-254871 GCF_017168335.1 Rhodococcus sp. KRD162
TCGACAGGCCGGTGAACAACTGTCCGATCACGACGTCCATAGGAAAGCTCCTTCGGAGCATGTGAGTGGAACTTCGGAGCAGGCTCCGAAGTTCCACTCACATGGGTGGTGGTCAGTTGAGGTCGGAGGCCCAGTCGTAGGTCTCGAGGAACGGGTCGGGCTCGATCGGCTCCGGTGACTCGGAGACGGTGTAGATCAAACCGTCCGGACGAATCTCACCGATACGCGCAGTCTTGGAAATGTGGTGATTGTCGCCGTTGATGACGACCTCACCCTCGGGAGCGGCGAAACTGACACCACCAGCAGCATCCTGAATATCCGCCACCGCAAACGAATCAGCCTTCTCGACCGTGTTCTTCCACAGATAGACGGCTGTATATGCCGACTCCATAGGATCCGAGGTCACGCGGTTCTGTCCATACATGTCTTTGAAACTGGAGACGAACGTGTTGTTGGTCGGTGTGTCCAGCGTCTGGAAGTAATTCCAGGCAGCCAACTGGCCTGCCACGTTCTGAACACCGATGCTGCGGACCTCTTCCTCACCTACACACATCGACATCACCGGCATATCGGCAGCTTTGAGGCCGGCATTGGTGTACTCACGGAAGAAGGCGACAAGCGAATCGCCGACTACGACGTTGAATACAGCATCGGCATTCGCGGTGCGGACCTTGTTGATGATGGTGGAGAAGTCCGTCGAACCCAGCGGGGTGTAATCCTCACCGAGGATCTCGATACCGTTCGCGGCCGCGTAGGCCTTGACGATCGCATTCGATGTCCGAGGGAAGACGTAGTCGCTACCGACCAGGTAGAGGGACTTCACGCCCTGGTCCTTGAGATAGTCCAGAGCCGGAATGATCTGCTGGTTGGTCGTCGCGCCCGTGTAGAACACGTTCTTCGAGGCCTCGAGGCCCTCGTACTGTTGGCCGTAGTACAGCAGAGCATTGTTGTCCTCGAACACCGGCAGCATGGCCTTGCGGCTCGCAGACGTGTACCCGCCGAAAACGGCTGCGACACAGTCGCTGCTGATCAGCTTCTCGGCCTTCTCCGCGAACACGGTCGGCTCGGACGCCCCGTCCTCGGCCAGCAGATCGAGTTGCTTGCCCAGCACTCCACCGGAGGCGTTGATCTCATCGACGGCCATCGTAATTGCGTCGCGAATGACGGTCTCGTTGATGGCCGTGGGCCCGGACAGCGAGTTGATCGCGCCGACCTTGACGGTGTCGCCGGATGTGTCGACGCAACTCGGGGCGCCCATGGCGCCGTCGGCTGAGGTGCCGTCGCCTGTCCGGCTGCCGCATGACGAAAGTACGAGGGTGGCACCGAGCAGCAGCGCCGTGGCGGCGGTGCGATGTGAGAGACGTTCCATGTCAGAACCTTTCAGGATCAGGTGGTAAACAAGCGGGACGAGTTGGTTTCGTGTTGCATGGCGTAGATTTCGAGCTCCGGGACGAAGGCCATGGCATCGGCCCATTCGGTCCGGATCGCGCGCTGTGCGCATGTATCGAGAAAGTAGCGGTCGTCGAAAAGTTGCTGCTGCACCCACATCGGGCCGGCACGTCCGAGACGGACTGCGGCCGAGAGCAATCCGGAGTACGCCGACCTCAGGTAGCCCACTACCGCGAGATGCCGATCGATGCCGAGGCATCGATGCACTATCCCTTCGACCACAGCTTGATTTCCGGGCGTCGAGTTGTCGAGTACACGGGCCAGGTAGTCCAATGCCGCGGTCGGAGCGAGCACACGCTGGGCAACGAGCGCTAATTGTCGCCCGCACAACGTCGAGGACAGGCGGGCCGATTCGGACAGCTTGTGCGTCGACAGGGCCGAATCGAGGGCGAGAGAGTCGTCGATATCCTCGTGACTCCATGCCAATGCGAGAGCGACGGCGTCGAGGGTGGTCACGGACTCGGAGATGTACGACTGAACCAGCGCTGCGATGTCGCGTTCACGCGCTGCGGAATTGCCGGCGAGCCACGCTTCGAGACCGTTCGAGTGTACGAATCGGCCGGAAGGAAATGCGCTGTCGCACAGCTGCATCCAGCTGAGGTAGGCGATGGTTCCAGTATCAGTCATGGCTGTGGCCGTGGTGGTGATCGGCGGAGGTGTTAGACCATCCGTTCCGAGCGAGCTCCACCTGCGACACCTGGCCGGTGATGTGCAACGCCTTCAACGTGGCCTCGGCCGTTTCCGGACTCGTCATCAACGGCGTTGCGACGCGCTCTGCCGTGACATCGAGCGGTGCATGCTGGTTACCGAGAAGATAACCGAGTAGCAGAGCTCGTCGCACGGCATCGGCACCGACGTTGTCCGCGAACTGGACGACGATCGCGTCTTCTTCCGGCCGCTCGACCGCGACGATCGTCTCTCCGTCGTCCCACAACACCGTGTCGACTTCGAGAAACGTCCCACGGGGTAGCCGCAACGCCAGTTCACGATCGCCCGCGGTCCGAACGAACTGCCGGTGTTTCTTGGAATCACCCCATGGGATGTGGACCGGGTCCACGATGCGCCCGCTGTACTTCTCGTCCGAGCGGGACCCGAGAACTTCTGTTGCTTCCATGTCACATCCTTGCTCTGAGGGGGCCGCGACCGAGGACGACGCGTCGAACGTCGGTCCTGAGTGCCTCGTAGGTGGCCTGCATCGTCGGTGCTCGGTCGGTGAGAAATCGGGCCGATATCCCGATCGAGTTCGGCAACATACTGGCCGCGCCCACGACGCCGGGGGTATCGCGCAGAATTGAATTGAAGCCGGTTTTCAATACCTCGAGCTCTCGCTTCGGTGCGACGACGAGCAATGTGGAGTAGTAGTTCGACGCCGCCACAACGCCCGGACCGAAAGGACGCTCTGCTGGTTCGAGCCGAACGTTGTCGACAGCCTCGATGCTGCCGTCTATCCGAATCGAAGTACGAGATCGATACATGTCGTACAGAAACCGCTCGCCGTGACCGATTCGACCGGACGCAACGCTTTCGGACCCGACGAACACCGAATCGCCTGTCATGTCGAGCGTGACGGTCTGTGAACTTCTCGAACGGGCGTGCGGTATGGATACCTTCGGGACATGTTCGACGAAACTCCCGTCGGACAACGTGAATCGGTAGTCGTGCACGGCCTCGCCGTCGCCTGCGTAGATCTGTGTCGCCGATTGGGTGGTCAGATGCAGTCGAGTGCCGACCCGAGCATTGACGTCGGTGCGGATGCGGTCGCCGGGAAAGACGCCTCCCGTCGGATTCTGAACGCATAGAAAGGCCATGCCGGGATCGTCTGGATCGAGGTACATGGGCACCGTGATCCGTTGAGGGAAACGCTGTTCGAGCGTTGCGATCTGCGTTCGATCGCGCCGGCCGCACACCACATCGACGGCGAGGATGCCCTCGACAATGGGCGCGGAGGCGGTCACGTCGAGACATTCGGCGTCAACATCGCGCCTCGTACGACAGTGTCGAATACCTCGTTCAAACCGGAACCGCTGCGCAGATCCGTGAAGACGGTTGGACGGTCCGGTCGTGCTACCGCACAGTCGCTGCGCATGCGATCGAGATCGGCTCCGACCATCGGGGCGAGATCGATCTTGTTCACCACCAACAGATCTGCCTGAAGCAGACCGATTCCTTTCTTACGAGGGATATCGTCCCCCGCCGCCGTGTCGATAACGAAAATCCAGTAGTCGACCAGGTCGGAAGTGAAGGTCGCTGCCAGATTGTCTCCGCCCGATTCGATCAACACCACCGACAGGCCCGGATACGTCTTCTGCAGCGTCATCACCGCACTCAGATTGGCCGACGGGTCCTCGCGAATTGCGGTGTGTGGGCACGCTCCGGTTTCGACGCCCGTAACGCGTGCGGGGTCGATCAGACCGCTTCGGCGGACTCGCTGCGCGTCCTCGTCGGTGACCAGGTCGTTCGTGATGACTGCAATATCGATTCCGGACGCGGCGAACATCGGCAGCAGCCGTTCGACGAGTCGTGTCTTTCCGGAACCGACCGGTCCGCCGATTCCGATTCGAGTTGCTTCGTTCATGTAAGTCCCACTCCTATTTGATCGTGTAGCGGCGGCCCAGCGGGACACGCATCATGGGCTGGCTGGTGCACACCTCACCGTCGACCTCGACGCGGTAGGTATCAGGATCGATGGAGATCGAAGGAAGGTAGTCGTTGTGCAGCAGAGACGCTTTACTCAGAGAACGGGCACCGACGCAGGGCACCAGAGGCGTGGACAACCCGAGACGATCACCCAGCCCGTCCGCAATCGCAGCCTGCGCAACGAAATTGACCGAGACGTCCGACGGAGTCTTTCCGAATGCTGCCCACTGCGGGCGATATTTCAGGGGCTCGCAAGTCATGAGCGACGCGTTGGACTCGCCCATCACCGACCACGCCGGGAATCCGCCTTTGAACACCACTTCGGGGCGTATTCCGAAAAACTTCGGATCCCACAGCACGATGTCGGCCATCTTCCCGGGTTCGAGTGAACCGACGGTGTGGTCGATACCGAACATCCGTGCCGGATTTATCGTGATTTTCGCAAGATAGCGAAGGATTCTCGCGTTATCGGCGCCAGTGCCGATGTCATCCGCAAGCGGACCACGGGTCGCGCGCATGTGTGACGCCAACTGCCATGTTCGCGCAATTGTCTCACCGATCCTGCCCATGCCCTGGGAGTCGGATCCCATCGCGGAGATCGCACCCATGTCGTGCAGAACATCCTCTGCCGCAATAGTTTCGCGCCTGATACGCGACTCGGCAAAGGCGACATCCTCGGGAATACGTGGGTTGAGGTGGTGGCACACCATGACCATGTCGAGGTGTTCGTCGAAGGTGTTGCGAGTGTAGGGATTCGTCGGATTGGTCGAGGACGGTAGGCAATTGCTCTCACCGACGACACGCATCACGTCGGGTGCGTGGCCGCCGCCCGCACCTTCGGCGTGATAGGTGTGGATGACGCGACCGTCGATGGCTCGCATCGTGTCCTCGAAGAAGCCACCCTCGTTGAGGGTGTCGCTGTGAATCTGAATCTGCAGATCCAGTTCGTCGCCCGCATCCAGGGACGCGCGGATCGCTGCAGCCGTCGCACCCCAATCTTCGTGGATCTTGAAGCCGATTGCGCCTGCGAGACCCTGCTCGATGATCGGGGCCGGGTCGGCTGCACTGCCGTTGCCGAGGAACCCGAAGTTCATCGGGAAAGCTTCGACCGAGCGCATCATTCGAGCGAGGTTGTTCGGACCGGAACTCGTGATGCCGACGGTAACCGGGCCGAGACCTCCACCGATCATCGTGGTGATACCGCTGGAGATCGCTTCTTCCACAAGGCCGGCACTGTCGAAGTGCACGTGCACGTCGATCGCGCCTGCCGTCGCTATCATTCCTTCGCCGGAACGGACGTCGGTTCCGGTTCCGATGATCAACCCCGGGTCGACGCCGTCCATCAGTCTCGGATTTCCTGCATTGCCCACACCGGCGATCTTGCCGTCCTTGATTCCGATGTCGGCCTTGCGAATTCCCAGAATTGCGTCCATCACGAGGACGTTCGTGATGACGAAATCCAGTGCACCGTCGTTGTTGGTGATCGAGTTGTGCACGGCCATGCCTTCGCGCATGGTCTTGCCGCCGCCGAAGACCGCCTCGTCGCCGTAAACAGTGTCGTCTCGTTCCACCTTTGCGATGAGATCTGTATCTGCCAGGCGGATTCGGTCGCCGACAGTGGGGCCGAAGAGCTCGGCGTACTGCCGCCGGGGAATGCGGAGTGCCATCGGGACTCGTTCCTGATTCGTAGTGGGTTGTCAGTCGGTCACGGCGCCGAGGAATCCGGCGGCATGAAGAGCGTGCAATTGTTCGGTGGAGGGGCCCGCCGTGTCGATGGTCGTGTTGGTCATGTTGTTCAGGCCGTAGACCTCTCGGGTTCCGCCGAAGGCGACGAGTTGGACGACGCGTTCTTCCCCGGGCTCGAATCGAACTGCCGTCCCTGCGGGAATGTCGAGGCGCATGCCGTATCCGACGGCTCGCGGAAACTCGAGCGCCCTGTTGACCTCGAAGAAGTGGAAGTGCGAACCGACCTGCACGGGCCGGTCGCCGGTATTGACGACCGAGGCCGTTGCAGTCGCCCGGCCGGAGTTGAGCTCGATCTCTCCGTCCTCGACGAAGAGTTGTCCAGGTTGGACGTCGGGTTCCGAGGTGTTGGTGCCCGGCCTGATGGGATCGTGGATGGTGACGAGCTTCTGTCCGTCGTCGAAGAACCCTTCGACCTGCACAGTTCCCACCAGGTCGGCAACGCCCGGCAGCAGGTCGTCCTCGGTGAGCAGGTTTGCACCCGCTTCGGTGGCCTCGGGAACCGTCGCACCGGCACGCGCTGCTTCGACGACCTCGTCGGCGATGAGCGCACGCGCTTCCGGATAGCTCAGCTTCAGCCCTCGGTCTCGGTGCCTACGTGCGAGTTCGGCCGAGAGGAAGAGCATCAGGCGATCCTCGTCCTTGGGCGTCAAATGCACCTGGAACCTCCTTCTTCGAATCTTGATCCCCATATGGAATATCTTCATATGGAAGTAGATTGGATGAACGTAAGGCACAGGCGAAGGTGCTGCAAGTTTCGTCTCCGGTATTCACATACCGGTTACACGCCGGAAATATCAGATGCGAGAAAGAACTTCGAAGTCGTAGCCGTCGGCCCGGGCGAGATGTACGTCGTGGAACCCTTGCGCGCCTTGGTACTCCACGACGCCGCGAGGTCCGTCGTACGCGAGCCCCGCAATCGAGGCTTTGATCGCCGTCATGTCGGTCGACCCGGCCCGCTCGACGAGATGCGCGAGCGTCAACATCCCCTCGTAGCAACTCTCGGCGGTATTGTTCAGAGGCGGCGCGAACGGGCCGTGGAATCCGGCATAGCGACTTTGCAGGTCGATCGTATTGGCTGAGACCAGCGAACGATAGTAGCCGGCAGAGGAATACAGGTTCTCGGTTGCATCGACACCGCTGCCCATCAACATGCTTTCGTCCATCAACGGGCTGTATCTGAGAATGTCTCGATCGAGCCCACGGCTCGCGAATTCGCGATTGAACAACACTGCGTCCTGCCCGACGAGGAACATGGCCACGGCGTCAGGCCTGTCGCGCTCGATGGTGTCGACGAGCGAGGTCAATGCCCGTTCGTCACCGAAGGCTGCGAAACCGATCGAAGACACGGTTATGCCGAGTGTCGGAGCAGCATCGATCACGAATCGAGAGGAAAAATGCGGCCATACGTAATCGTTGCCGACGACTGCCCAGCTGGCCACTGGAAAATTCTCGCGCAGCCAGGCAAGAGCGGGGGCCACTTGGACTGCAGGAACCTCGCCGACGTTGACCACGTCGGCACCAGGCAAGCCCTCGTGTAACGCGGTGAAGACATACGGGATACGACCGGCAACAGCCCCGACGATTGCATCGCGCACCAACGATGTATGCCAACCGGTGACGGCATGGATGTGACCGCGCTCGATCAGGGCGTCGAGTTCACGCGCTACCAGATGAGGCGCTCTGCCGGAATCGAGAACGACCGATGACACTTCTCGCCCGAGGACTCCCCCCTGGGAATTGATCTCGTGGACAGCGAGATCGACCACCGAACGGCACGAAGGCCCGAAAATTCCTCCGGAACCTTGCATCGGAATCGCGACACCGACAGCGAAGCGATCGCCCATGGGCGTCGTGTCGATTATCGTGGTCATCGTGATCCGTTCCTTGTCTTCGAAGAGCCTACGGTCACGGTGTATCTCCGACGTAAATTATCTGTATCGTGACGGCATACCTCCGTACGAAACTATTTCGATTGGAAGCACGTGAGCAGAGGGACAACCCGGCCACGCGAACGGCCTACGCTGGCGCTTCTGCGGGCATCACGCTCGGCGGCCGATGCAATCGGTGCAGTCACGGCACAGGTCGGACTGACGATCGACCAATGGCTGTTACTCGAATTACTGGTCGATCACCGAACGACCGGATTATCCATGACCCAACTGCGCGAACTGACCGGCCTGACCGGACCCACATTGACTCGTGTGGTCGACCACCTGATCGCCAACGCACTGGCACACCGCGAAGTCGACCCGCTCGATCGGCGTCGGGTACTGGTCCACGTCTCCGTCGACGGAGCACACACCTACCGTTCGTCGGTCGATTCGGTCGACTACGAAGAAGCACAACTCGCCGTCGATTCCAACCATGCACCGACCCTCGACCACACGCGATCCTGAATCGACACGCCGTAGCGCACGGCGACCTGCCCCGGGTCGTTGGAACCGGTGCCGATATCGCCGCCGACGTAGTTCCTGCAGCGCTTGCAGATCGGCCCTGGCGGCGTGTTGTGTATCACTGTGGACTGGGTCGAGAAAGAACTGAGGGTCGCCGGTGCTACCGGTGCGGTCACGGGTGCGGGCGTCATGCTCCCCTGGGCTCTCGAGGGATCGATGTCCTGGTTGGCATTGTTGGTGTTTCCTGCGTTCTGCGGTGCGGTGGCCGGGCTGTTGGTCGGCGTGGTCGCGGTCGGCGGGGGTCGCTACGCGTTGTGGTCGAATCGCGTGTGGCCGGCACGATCACACAGGACTTGGCGACACCGATTCGCCGCGTGCACCGCGGCAGCAGTCACGCTGGTGACCGCCCTCGCCCTGTGCTGGTTGTTCGCCGCGGCCGGTGAGATCTCCACCGGAACGGACGAATTGCTGCCCTGGTGGATCGCACTGGCAGTGATCGCAGCGTCGAGTTACCTGTTCGCCTATGCGCTCGCTCCTACGACAGACCGCACCGCCCGATCACAGGACTGCCTCGGACAGGATTGAGCCCTGACGTTGGCTGAGCGCAGACTCGACCCGCGGTGTCACCTCGAGCTCGACACTACGCATCTCGTGAATCGGGTAGCGCCCGGATGTGTCGGAGAAAGCAGCGAGCGGCGTCGAGTCGATCGGCGTCGTAGTCCTGCCATTTCGAGGCAGGAACGTCCTGGTGCGCAACCTCGACGAACCCCCGTCTCGCGAAGAACTCTGCAGCCTCCCCGCTGACCGTCACCGCAAACAGGTTGCTGACCCCTCGCTCACGGCAAATTCTCACCAGCCCGTCCATCAGTAGTCCGCCCGCGCCCAGCCCCGAGAACTCGGCCACTGTGATCAATCCGGAGACCTCTCCGAATCCCGTTCCGGCATAACGGTCCACCTCGAGACCGACGATTCCGGCAAGGTGTCCGGTGCGAAGGACCCGCGCACCGAGCCCGCCGACAGCCATTCTCGCAATCTCGATCCGGCTGCGCGGCTTGAGTACCCCTTCGTGTACCCCTTGCGCCACCAACGATTCGATGGCGGGAAAATCGTCCACTTGGAGTGCGGCGAGGTGAAGGTACCGACCCTGGGTCAAGACGGTCCCGCGGCCGTCGAAAGTGAGTAGTTCGAATTCGAGATCTTCTGCACAGCAGAGGTTTACGCTGTATGCGCCGCCTGCGAGAGCCTCTTGAGCAGCGGGTAGGAAATCGTCGAGCCCTCGTTCGGCCAGATGAGCGCCGAGACGCTCGCGGTGCACGTCGATATCCGCAAAGCTGCGGGGTGGGTTTCCCCAACCGCCGCCCGGATCGGTCAGCACCGTCTTCGATGCACGAACGCTCGCCGACACGAAACCTGCCGTGCGCGCGACAGCGGAAGCCTCGGCACCGACAACAACGCATTGCGAGTCCGCGGTAGCGAGCCATAGATCGGCTACTCTGTCGTCGCTCCACACCGAGGACGCGTCCATTGTCAGACCACCGACGGCGTCGACGGTGGCCGAAACGCTGTCGACCGGTACCACGAAGATGAAGCGCGTATCGCGAGCACCGAACTCGCCGACCGTGCGTGCCACCGTTTCCAACGCAACAGATCCCAGCACGGGAAGCGCGACAACGATCGTGACCCCGCGGAACTCCTCGATGAAGAAGTCGCGCTCTGGAACAGGCACACCGCTCGATGTCAGTTCCACCGCGGCCTCGCGCGGTACAGGTCGTCTAGGACGCGGCACACGCGGATTCGTCCGCAGATCGTCGCTCGTCACGATCGGCCCAGATCCGATGGCCCGCGACCGTCTGGGTTCCCAACCTCGGTTCGGTGCCACATATATCGGTTCCAGGTCGGTGTACTCACCGGATCGAATTTACACCGGTGCCCGCCCGGCCGATGCTTCGGAGAAGTCGACGGTGGTGCGCTCCCTGGCACGAACCCGGGCGCTCCTCGATACCTGTGGCGTCGACCGAGTAGATGCCCACCCCGACACAGGGCGACGACGTTGCCACGGTCGATCCGATTGTGCACGCTCCCAACGGCATACAGTTCGATGTCGCTGTACGCTACGACTGCGAGATCGTCGTCACGATTGTCGGCGTCCCTACGGCGTGGGGCTGGGTCGATGACGGCGGGCTCGACCTCCACTCCCCTGCACTTCGAGCTCTCGTTGACGAGATCGCATCGATCATCAACAGCTACAACCACTCCGGCCAAGACATCACCAACCGATTCTTCGGTCGAGTTCGCGTCGGAGACGCCACCGTCGTGTGGTGACCGAAACGGGCGACCGTCAGCAAGGCGGAGGTTCTCGAAACGTCGGCAGTACACCATGCTCCACTGCCAGAGAGCTACTTCTCGGTTGCGCGGGCCGCAAGCCCTGCGATGATCAGGTCGAGTCCCACGTCGAACTCGTCGCCGAAGTCGTAGCCGGGGCGCAGTGCACGGCCGAGAGCAAACTCCTTGAAATACGGCAGGACGCCGTCGGGAATAGACGCGAGGATTGTCTCGCCGAGCTCGGCGAGGTCGCGTTCACCATCGAAAGCCAAACTCAGTTCCTGTATCAAGAACCCGTACAGGTGAGCGTCGAGAACGGCGAACGCGTGCCCGGTCAACTCGAGTGACAGTCCACCCTCGCGTAGACACCCGATCACCGCATCGTGGTGTTGCAACGTGGCGAATCCGGCGTTGCGTCGTGAGTCCATGAGGCCCACTGCCCATGGGTGCTTCTTGAGGACCCCCCGGGCCGACTGCGACCTCAGCCGCATTTCCGACTGCCAGTCAGCTCCGATGCGTGGCGCGTGAAATTCCGAGAACACCTCGTCGACCATGCCGTCGAGCATGTCTTCCTTGTTCTTGACGTGGTGGTACAGCGACATCGCCTCCACGCCCAGTCGAGTGGCCACTCCACGCATCGAGACCGCGCGCAACCCCTGACTGTCGGCGAGATCCATTGCGGACCGCACGATCTCGTCGCGGCCCAATGCGCTACCACGATGGATCTTTCTGCTGTCGGTCATTTCTTCGCTTCCTCGATGTGTGCTGCAACCGTTGACGTTCTTACATCGTAAGTCTATCGTCAGGATATGACTTACAGTGTAAGACCACGAGCTGGGACCATGCGGGCAGTCACTCAAAGCACCTACGGCGGCACCGACACACTGCATGTGAACGAGATACCGGTGCCGACCCCGGGGCCGCGCGAGGCCTTGGTCCGCGTCCGTGCCGTCGGGATCGACCGCGGAACCGTCCACCTCATGACCGGATTGCCGTATGCCGTCAGACTCGGATTCGGCCTGCGTCGGCCGAAAGCTGCCGTGATCGGCCGAGATCTGGCCGGTGTGGTCGAGGCAGTCGGGGACGAGGTCACCTCCGTCGCTGTCGGTGACGAGATCATCGGCTCTGCCCGCGGGTCGCTGGCACAGTTCGCGGTGGTACCGGAGTCTCGCTTGTCCCCCAAGCCCGCGAGCTTGTCTTTCGAGGAGGCGTCCGTCCTACCGATCTCGGGCAGCACTGCGCTGCAAGCAGTTCGAGACGCAGGACGCGTCGAGCCCGGCAACCGAGTCCTGGTGATCGGCGCCTCCGGCGGTGTGGGATCGTTCGCCGTCCAGATCGCTGCGGCGCACGGCGCGGAGGTGATCGGCGTAGCGAGCGCGGCAAAAGCCGATCTCGTTCGAGCCCTCGGAGCCAACCGCGTCATCGACTACACCCGCGAGGACATCGACGTCCATGGACCCTACGACGTGATCATCGACCTGGCGGGTCTCCGAACGATCGCTCGACTTCGACGCAGTCTGACCGCGAACGGAACGCTGGTGATCGCAGGCGGCGAGGGCGGAGACCGATGGCTGGGCGGAGCCCACCGCCAAATCGGGGCAGCGGCCCTCTCCCCCTTCGTCAGGCACCGGATCACAGCCCTGATCAGCAAAGAACGCGCAGCCGACTTCGCCGAACTGGCCTCGCTGGTCGAGGCCGGCTCAGTCCGACCTGCACTCGACCGCGTCTACTCCCTCGACCGAACGGCCGACGCAGTGGCAGACCTGGCCGCAGGCAAGGTCCGCGGGAAGACGGCAGTTCGGCTGTGAGCCACCCGACCGAACGACGACCGGGGCGGTCGAGCGCTGAGCGGACAGCACGGCATCGATCGAGGACGTGAAAGTCAGTCGGAGGCAGGCGGAAACAAGTTGTGCAGTGTTCTGCGCAACGATTCGGAACTGACCGGTTTCGTGAGCTCGCCGGCCAGCCGAGCCGAGATGTCTGCCGACAGAGTCGAGTATTCGAGGATTCCTGTGACCAGCACGAAGGCCGGGGGGTCGTCGCGACGCTCCACTTCTTCGAGGACGTCGATTCCCGTTCCCGATGGCAGGTGGAAGTCGGAAATCACCAAATCGTGGTGGGAGTCGACGACGGAATCGATCGCCTCGGTGGAGTCCGCAGCCTGATCTACCGCCCAACCGAGTCGACGCAGCATATGGCACAAGACCAGACGGCTGACGGCGTCGTCGTCGACCACGAGGGCAACGCGCGTCATCAGGTGGACCCGCTCTCGGTTGGATCCAACATCACGAAGATCTGGTCGAACTGAGTGAGCCGGAACACCCGCATTGCGTCGTCGGACCGAGGGCGAACCAACGTCACGGTTCCCCCTTCGAGCACGCGATCCCGACGGGCACGCGCGAGAACCGCAAGACCCGCACTGTCCACGAAGGTGACGGCAGCGAGGTCGATCACCAAGTACTGCGCCGAAACGAGATCGTCCTGGGAGAGCCGTTCTCGCACGGTCACAGCTTCGACCATGTCCAATCGTCCACCGAGCACGAGAGTTGCTTCGCCTCTGCCCGCAGTGGAGACACTCATGCTGATTGCGGGAAATTCGGCCGCATCGAAATTCGTCACTGACCACTGCTCCTGATGTCGATCCGTAACTCGAGGTGATTTCCGGATCCGATCCGTTCGTACGCGATCTCGCTGACGAGCGAGCGGATGATTCGCAGGCCGTAGCCACGGTCACTGAGCTCACCGGGCGAACGAACCGTCGGTCCCGGCAGTTCGAACACATCGCCCTGATCAGTCACACGCACTATGAGTCGGTCCGAACTGAGCACCAGACTCAGTTCGATCACTCCCCCCTCGGGAAGATTCGCATGGTCGATCACATTCATGCAGGCCTCGTGCACGGCCAGTTCGGCCCGGGGGAAAACATCCGCTGCCGCATCGGGTTCCAGCTGATCCGTCGCAGCTTTGAGCCATCCACCGACCGCGCGCACGGCCAAAGCGTTCGGTTGCAGTTCCAGACGCGATTGCGAGAGTGTGGTCATGCCGGTGTACTCGAGTTCTTGAAGATCACGAGCGTGCAATCGTCGGAGGCCGTGCTGCCGGCCGCGAACGCATGGACCGCGTCGAGGATCGATTCCCCCACTGCAGAGGAGCGCTCGAGGTACAGCCTGTGGCACAACTGGTCGAACCGGTCGTATCCGAACAGGTTCCCGTTCGGGTCGGCCTGCTCGGTCAAGCCGTCGGAACCGAGGATCAACCAGTGGCCGAGGTCGAGGTCGACCGTCGAAACGGTGGGCACCCGGCCTCGGATCACCCCGAGCGGCGGCACGGTCGCCGCAACAGGTTCTACTCCCGACGCCCGCACCGCGACGATCGGCGAGTGCCCGGCATTGACCAGGGAGATCGAGCGGCTCCGCTCGTCGACCACACCGAGGGCGAGGGTGATGAACATACCCACCTCGTCCAAATGTTCGTACAGTTCGTCTTCGACACGACCGAAGACATCCACCACCGACGCTTCGGAATGGGCGAGGAAGGCCACTCTGCACGCAGCTACCGCGCGAGTCATCAACATTGCAGCTGGCAGGCCTTTACCTGCGACGTCTCCGACCGCGAACCAGATCGAGTTCTGTGTCTTACCGAACACGTAGAAATCTCCACCGGTGAGCGAAGCAGGAGTGGTGCTGGCGAACACCTCGACCGCGCTCGACCGAGGTGGCTGCTCGATGATGACCGACTGCGCGAGCGCCGAAGCGAGTTGATGCTCACGCTCGACCGCCGCCCTCTCGAGTTCGTATCGATGCAGCTCGTTGAACGCGATCATCACGCCGAGCGCTGACACGATCGCGTCGACGATCGGTAGATCCACTGTCGAAAACGGTTGGCCGGTCCGCCTGTAGAACCCGATGAAATTCCCGCCCTCGCCCTCGGGATCGAGCGTGGCAATGACTGCGTGGTCACCGTCGGTGGTGCGCAGCAATTGGCCGGGTGCCGCAGCGAGGCTGCGCCGAGCAGTCTCTGTACACGCATCGAGCCTCGCCGTGTCGCCCGCAGTAGCTCTGACCGTGCGTTCGGTGAACAATACGACGAGAAAGGAACTCGTCAACGCAAGCGCCTCGTCGAGCAACAGTCCGATAGTTTCGTCGCTCGCAGCACCCTGGACATTGATCTGGGCCAGGGTCTTCATGGCATGGATGCGGTCCTGGCTGGCGATGAGGGCCTCGGTCAGTTCACCCTGCATCGACTGGAGGCCTCGGACCTCTGCACGTACCCGGCCAGCCAGACGGTCCACCTCCGCAACAGGCGTCGACTCCGACGTCCGATTTCCGGAAGCGTGCGCGATGAGCAGATCGACCGCTTCGTCGAGCGACGTCGGTTCGATGGCCGCACGCTCACGACGAACCTGTGACGACGTCGTACTCACGACGCGCTCGTATCCGCGTCGTCGATGGTGAACACCTCTGCGAGGTCGGTGATTTCGAGGATGACGCGGACCGGGTCGGAGAGCTGGGTCAAGATGACCTCACCACCGAGCGCCGCGGCCGCCTTCTGCAGCCGCACGAGTTCGGCGAGCGCGGAAGAATCCACGAAGGCGACCTGCGACAGGTCGATGCGCACAGTGTTGTTCTCGGCTGTCACCAAAGGGAAAACGGCAGTTCGGAATCCATCGGTCTCGTGAGCGTCGAATCGGCCGACCAGGTGTACGAGCCGTTGTGACGGCTCGATTTCGGTTCTGATGATCACGGGCAGGTCTCCTTGTCGTTCGGCGTGGACGTCGCGGCTCGCGCGAGCGAGGAGTCGGGGCGCGTATATCGACCGCTGAGGTCGTAGCGGCGAATACGAATCAGGTCGCGTAGGAACTGCATGCTGACCTTGGCGGCCTCTACGGTCGAACCCGGAGCATCGATCCATTCGACCGGCACTTCGGCCGCACGATAGCCGACTTTGTTCGCGAGATAGAGGATTTCGAGGTCGAACGAGAAGCCATCGACGATCTGCATCGTGAACAGCGTCGATGCCGCATCTGCGGTGAAGAGCTTGAATCCACATTGGGTGTCGGACACCGTCACACCGAACCCTCTCGACACGACGACGCGAAGTGTCTTGCTCAGCACTCGCCGCGTCAGGCTCTTTCCGCTGACCGCTGCGCCCTTGGCTGCACGGGAGCCCACGACCACATCGAAGCCCTCGTCGATGAGCGAGTAGAGGCGGTCGAACTGTTCGATCGGCGTCGACTGGTCAGCGTCGGCGAACAACACCACTTCTCCACGCGCAGCGAGCATTCCTCGTCGAACCGCGTCACCCTTCCCGGTGTTCTTCTCGGCGACGACGAGGGTCAAGTTGGCGAATCGCAGGTCTTCGACGAGTGCGACGGTCGTATCGGTCGAACCGTCGTCGGAGACGATCAGCTCCCAGGGCTCACTGCGGGCACTCATGTGCGTAGCGATCGCGCCGATGGTGGGAAGGATGCGCCATTCTTCGTTGTAGGCCGGAATGACCACGGATACAACGGGCTTGGCGCACAACGGCTCGGTGACCCACTTTCGGTAGGCACGGTATGCGGACGAATCCTCGCTCATTGGAGGGCCTCTTTTCGGCTGCGGTTGGAAATCCACGTGCGCGTCATCGACCGGCTCCCGAGAGCGAGGATCAGGAACGCCATGGCAATGCCTTGCATCGCGATCAACGTCGTCATGTCGCTGTGCCAGATCAAGACCAGGACGAGTTGAAGCACAGCAGCGCCGAGGAGATACCAGGATTCGGTCACCAGTGACTGCGAAAGTCTGTAGCTCGCCACGAGATTGCCGATCGCGAACAGTGTGGTCGTCCCGGCGTAGGCGGCCAATGGAATCGAGAGATCGGAGTACTCGGGGCCGAGGACGAATCCGAGCGCAGGTCCGCCGAGCCAGAGCGCTCCTACTGCGCACGTGGCGCCGATGCCGATGACGGCCAGGATGCCGAATCGGAGGACCTCCGATGACTCACGGCCTGCCGCATGACGCCGGGCAACGACCGGGAAAATCACCGTGGCAACCGACCATGCCAAGAAGAACACAGCACGGCCCACCAGCGCGACGGCAGCGTAGATGCCGGCATCGGTAGGGGTGAAATAAGCTTTCGCGACGAATATGTCGCTGTTGTTGGCGATGATCTGACCGATCAGGAGAACCGACACGAGACCGGCGTACGCCCGCACCTCGGCTCGATCGATACCGTTCCCGGTGCGTGGACTGCGAGACCTGCTCGCGATACCCACCACCACAGTGGTGACGACGAATGATGCTGTCAGAGCTACCGTCGCTCCTTCGACGCCGAAACCCATGGTCACCAGCAGCACGCCCAATCCGAGGCGAGTAACCATCTCCACGACGAACGAGAGAGCAAGGGGTCCGAACATCAAACGTGCTTGCATGACGCCGCGTCCGACCGCTTGGACGAGCCAGAACGGGATTCCCACGGCCAGTATCACGAACGGCCACGATGATGCCGTCTGAAAGATCGTCGACCAGAACGAGGATGCACCTGCAAGCACTACTGCGGTGACGACTCCGGACCCGAGAGCGATGCGTCGGAGTCGACGAGCGAGGAGATCCGAGTCGCCCTCGAACCCCAGTTCGTCGGATCGTGAGATGAATCGTGCTGCTACCAACTGCAGACACAAAGCGATGGAGGTCAGACTGAACAGAAACGTCACCATGAGGTTGGCGTCCGAGAACTCCGCCGGTGTCAGCACGCGTCCGAGAAAGAGATTGAGTCCGTAGTTTCCGATGTTGGCGACCAGCATCGCGATCGCCAACATCGATCCACCGCCCACGAGCCTGCGACCGACCCTCGACGATGCCAATTCGGGAGCAGTCATCTCGTCGTCCGCTTCGCGAGCAACCGCTGGATGTGCGCGACGTGCCACTGCACTACCTCGGACATGGGGATTCCGGTGGCGGCCGCAAAATTCCGCCGACCGAGCGCGGCGCGTTTGACCGGATCGTCGAGAACCTCGGCGATCGCGTCCGCGAGGCTCGATGGGTCACCCGGGCGGAAGTACACGCCGAGAAAACCCTCCTCCTCGACGATGTCGACGAGATCACCGATCCGGGGTAGGACCGCAGCCCGCCCGTACTCCCCCGCCTGGTGAAGTACACCGGAACTTCCCGTGGTCGACGTGTACGGGAACGCAACGACGGACGCCGACAGAAACAGCGGTCCCACTTCGTTCTCGGCGATGTAGCCGGGGAACTCCAGATTCGGCACGTCCGCGTAGCGCTGCGCCGCCGATTCCATGTATCCGGCCGAGTTCGGACTATCGGTGCCTGCGAGCACGAGCCGAGTGTCGTCGTACCCCCGCGCCAGCAATTCTCGGTAGGCCTCCACCAGCATGTCGACGGTTTTGTACGTACCCCATTTACCGAACGCCATGATGGTCCGACGCCCCGGAGGGACCGAGAAAGTGGGCATTGCAACGTCCTCGAAGCTCCCGTGCGGGGCGAGGACGGCATTGTTCGCCCCATACTCTTCGCGGAGAAACTCGACGTATCGCGGGATCGTCAGCGCAACCAGGTCAGCGCGCAACAGAGCGCGCGTCAGAGCTCGACCAGCCGAAGTCATCAACTTGGCAGTCAGGGCTGAGCCTGCGAATCCCGCGTCCTTCATGTCGACGTTGTCGGCAAGGTTGTGCAGTACTACCAGCGTCGGCACTCGCCACAGGCGAAGAGCTGCGGGAATCAGCAGTCCCAATGCTCCCGCAATCCGCTTGTCGCCGAAGGTCGCGAACTGCAGGTTGAGCAACACCGCGTCCGGATTCGATCGTTTGATCTCGCGTGGGACACGCCAGAGGTTGGTCAGAGCGTTGAAACGCCAGCATGGACGGAACGAGACGTTCTCCATGTGCTCAGATGCACCCTCAACGGTGTGGTCGGCGTACACGAGGACCTCGTCGACCTCCTCGAGACGAGAGAGGTGTTTGACCAAGTGGTAACCGAACTCGTTCAAGCTGTTGCGGCTCGGTGGGAAAGCCGAGACAACGCCGAGTCGCAGACCCTGCATTTCCGGCTGATCATGCCGTCCATTCGTCATTCGCCACGTCCCGACCTCGTCACACTGCAGGCAAAGTCCTTGCCGGCCGCCCAGTCCATTTCGTTCTTTGCCGCCGTCTCGTGAGACTCGAACGCCTCAACGCTGTTTGGGCAGTATCATAACGCCCAGTCGCTATTTTGGTTTCCAGTCACAGTTCGTATCGCTGAATCCGTTGCGTTTTCGGAGATTCGGCGTGCGGCGTGGCCCGATATGCCGAGTCCGGGTTTCGACTGCAACAGCGAGGGGAGGGGGCTCGAGGCAATGGTCACGCTCAGATGGGCGATCGTCGAGGCACGGTCGCGCGCGATCACCGCAAGCTTCGTGATTGTCTTCCTCGCACTTGCAGCTTTTCTGGTCTCGTTGGTCGTGCTGCCCTCGACTCCCACTGTCCGGTGGGGGTTTGCAGCGAGCCACCTGGCGATCGAAGCGGCGGCGGCGGTGTTGACCGCTCTTCGCGTCGTGTTGGTTCCGCGCGAGCGGATGGCCTGGGGCTCGACGTGCGCGGCACTGGTGTGCCTCGTTGCCGGCGATACCTTCGAGACGCTCACCGGAGGAATGGGTTCCTCTGTCGGACAAGCCAACACAATCCTGTCCCAGATGTTCTATGCGGGGTTCTTCGTAGGCATCTTCGTCGGGCTCGGTCTCATCGTTCGAAGTCGCGTCGCCAACCGAACACGCGATGTCTGGCTCGACGGGCTCATCTCGGGGCTCGGCCTGCTGGCGGTGGTCTCGCTCGTGGTATCGCTTGTGGTGTCAGCGCCCGGCGATTCACCCGGGATCGGTACGTTCATCCCGATTGTCTATCCGGCGGCACCTCTGGTTTTCGTCGCCGTGTTGCTGGGAGCACTCACTGGTCTCGACCGACGTCCGAGCCCCGCCTGGTGGCTTCAGGTGGCAGCCGCACTACTGATGGCGGCATCGAATCTCGTGTTCGTTCGTTCCATTGCCACTGGGGGCTATACCTACGGCTCGCCGCTCGACTTCCTCTGGCCCCTCGCGACCGTACTGATCGCAGCAGCAGCCTGGTCCTCCCCCATGCCTCCGCCTCCGAGCGACTCGACGTTTCGCGGAATGATCTTCGTCCCCGCCACCTTCTCGTTCTGCGCGCTGTTCGTCCTCTGGATCAATGAAATCGGGCCAGGCGTGCTATGGACCAAGCGCTTCGCGATGGCCGCCATCGTCGTCGGGATCGTCCGGCTTCTCTTCGCCGTTTCCGAGGCGGAAAAGCTCCGTCAGCGAGAGAAGCTGCTCAATCGCAGCATCAGGGTTGCGCGAGACGCAGCATTGCAGGCGGCATTGGCCAAGAGCACCTTTCTCGCGACGATGAGCCATGAGATCAGGACGCCGCTCAACGCCGTGCTGGGCATGAACGAGTTGCTCATCGATACCGACCTGAACCCCGAACAGCGCGAATACGTTCAGAACGCGACGCTGAGCGGCTCGCTGCTGCTCGAACTCATCACCGACATCCTCGACTTCTCGAAGATCGAAGCCGGTGCCATCGACCTCGAAGAGCGACAGTTCGAGCTTGCGCGGTTGGTGGACGCGAGCGTCACAGTGCTCTCGTTCGCGGCGCAGAGCAAGAAACTCCCCATCGTCGCCGAGTACTCGACGGACTGTCCGAAGACGGTGATCGGGGACCCGACTCGGCTAAGACAGATCCTCGTCAACCTCATCAGCAACGCCGTGAAGTTCACCGAGCAGGGCGAAGTGCGGGTGTTCGTCTCTCGCGGCGTCTGCGACGACCGGGTCCGGTTCGAAGTATCGGACACGGGACAGGGCATAGATGCTCGACAGTTGGTGACGTTGTTCGATCCCTTCACCCAAGCCGATAGCTCGACCACCCGTACCCACGGCGGAAGCGGACTCGGCTTGTCCATCTGTCAATCGCTCGTGGGCATGATGGGCGGCCACATCGAAGTCGACAGCACGCTGGGGGTGGGCTCGACGTTTCGGTTCGAGATCGATTTGGACGACGTGTCGATCCCGCCCGAGTTCGCCGCGCTCGAACTCGGTTTCGGACCGTGGGGACCGGACTCGCGCCGTTCGTCATCACGTTCGCTACGGGTCCTTGTTGCAGAAGACAACGACACACTTGCATTGCTGTCGACACGATTGGTGGCCAAACTCGGCCACGACGTGTCGGTGGTGACGAACGGTGCCGCCGCTGTCGATGCCGTGACTGCGGAACCTTACGACGTGGTGCTCATGGATGTGCACATGCCGGTCATGGACGGCCTACAGGCGACCCGGTCGATCCGCGCCGCCGGTATCGATATCGCACAACCGCACATAGTTGCGCTGACGGCAGGTGCAACCGAGCGCGACCGCGAGGAATGCCGTGCTGCCGGTATGGACGCGTACGTATCCAAACCATTCACCGGGCAGGATCTCCGACGGGCGTTCCTTGCAGTCGAGATCACCTCCGACGGGCCCGCAGATCCGGCCCCGATTGCTGCCCCACCCCGGCTGTTCGACGAGTTGGACGAACTCGGGCCCTCGGCCAAGGCCGAGGTCTTGAGCGCCTTCTCGGCGCGAAGCGCAGAAGACCTGAGTGCGCTCGAGCGTGCACTCATCGACCGCGAACCAGGCGAACTTCGTTTCATCGCGCATCGCCTTCGCGGCGGAAGTCTGGCGCTCGGTGCCACCGACCTCGCGGCGGCGTGTTTACGCGTCGAGTCCGCTCCGGACGACGAGTCGGCTACGGCGGCGATGGTTGTCGACGTGCGTCATGCACTCGAGGACCTGGCTCGCGTCATCGACACAGAGATTCATGCGCATCCGCAGCCGTGAACGCTCGACGCCTGCCACTGCAGACGAAGCGATAGCACCCATCGTTCGGCCGGTCGGCGTCGACGGTCTGTCCACGAAGTGGATCACATTGGCCGTCGGCACGATCTATTACGTGGCATCGCTGGTCATCTTCCGGGACGTACTCACCGCGATACCGTCGGTGCTGCGGGGCGACGCGGTGATCGCGGGCGACGAACTGGTGCCGTTCTTCAACTGGCACAGCCAGTTGCTCGATCAAGCGGCCGGTGAGTTCAACGAGCTGGTCAACGGGTACGAGTTCCGGGTTCGATACTCGTTCCTCACCACCTGGTTTCGGTTCTACAAGGTTCTGCCGTTCGCCATCTTGCTCGTTCTCCCCACCCTGTTCTGGATCGCGTACCTCACGGTGACGCGATTCATGGACAAGGTGTTCACCTCGCTGTCCTCGCAGGCGATCTACCTCGCGACGTTCTTTCCGATCTCCTTGATCTACCTGATCATGGTGTACTCCAAGGTCACCCACTTCTACACCCTGATCCTCGGCCTTGTCCTGCTGCTGATCTCCTCGCTGTGGATGCTCTACGCGCTGCTGTTCGCCGGACGCCCGTGGAAGCGCTACATGGTGCTCGCCTGCGTGAGTACCCTGTTCAACCCCGCGATCCACTACCTGGTGCTGTTCACGCTGTTTTTCGCGATCACCGGCGTCACCCTCCTCGCCGGTGAGGTCGGACGGTGGATACGGCGCGGCGGTCCCGCTCGCGCGCGGCATCTGCCGAAACGTGTGCGCACCTTGATCACCCGATCCGGCCGAGTCCAACGACTGCGGGCATGGCTCCATGTGGTCGGCGGCACCACGACCGGACGCCTGGTGGTCGCCGGTGTGCTGTACGTGATGATCACCCTGGTGCCCTACGCCTTGTTCGTGAAGTACGTGGCGCTCGCGGGAGTGACCAATCTGAGCGACACGGTGCCCGGCGACTTCTACTTCATCCAGGACGCGTCGGTGTCGTGGCTGCACCTGTTGTCCTGGGATCTGGCCGGCATCACCGACAAGATCCTCTTCGGTGACTATCTGGCCAAGGTGCCGCGATATCCCAACGCGCTGTACACGATTCTGATCTTCGTTCCCCTGATCGTTCCGCCGGTGCGCCGACGACTGTTCAACACCCGGTCACATCGGCAACTACTCGCGGTGATCTATGTGGCCATCGTCTTCGCGATGTGGGCCACTATCGGTTACGGCGAGCCCTTGTGGTTCCCGACCTTCCACCGCACCCTGGCCGCGCTGGCCATCACCGCCAACGAAAGCCATTCCGCCATAGGCAACCTGGTGGTCACCGCCGCCGGCACCGTGGTGCAGATTCTGCGCTTCCCCCATCGGTTCCAGCTGATTCTGTTCATGCTCGCACCGCTGGTGATGTCGCTGACGTTGGCCTATCTGATCGACAGTGTCAGCGGCCGGTGGATGCGCATGCCGGCTCGCACCTCCAGGTCGACCCGCGCTGCCAGTTCGACCAGCACCGCCGGTTCGCGACTTCGACGGCGCCCCCGACCGAGCGCAGCGACCACGCACACCCGCAGCGCACTGCTCATCAAGCTGGTGGCAACGGCCTGCATCGGGCAAGTGTTCTTCACACCGTTCTGGGCCAACGATCCCTACCGAATGGTGTTCGCATCCGGCAACATGTCCGGATTCATGTCGCCCTTTCCCCTTCAGGATCTCAAGGAGTTGAAACAGGCGCTCAACGAGCTTCCCGAGGGCAAGACCGTCGTGATTCCGCCCACCGAGACCGCAAAGTTGGTCGAAGACTCCAACGGCATCGACCACAAGTTCATCGACAAGTTCTTCATCTACTACCTCGACAAACCGAGCTACTACTACGGGCTCACCGGCGACGTGAAGAACAAGTTCGAGTTCTTTCTCATCCTCCGCGGTCTCTACTACCAGCAGGACTGGTGGATCAACGAGGCGCGCGACATCGAGGTCAAGTACATCGTCGTCAACCGAAAGATCCACGACAACGGAGGAATCGGTGCCGAATACCTCCCCGACGTCGAAAGCTACGTCGAGCCAGGATTGGCCAGACTCGGCGACGACGTGGCTCTGCGATTCGAGAACGACAGCTACGCACTGTACGAGATCACCGATCAGCCTCGGCCCGAGCGCGAGACGCTGCTGGTGGACTCGAGTTGGCAGACCTACCTCGATCTGGTGTTCAACCGTCGAAACCTCAGTCGCTGCTACAAGTTCGAGTTCACACCGTATTTCGACCCGGCCAGCGTTCCCGCCGATGCACCGATACAGCTCATCACCGACGACGAACGTACGTCGGCGCTGAACCTGTACCTGCTGAACAACCCCGATGCGATCTCGAGCCCCGACACCCGGATGTTCGCGTTCAATCCCGACGTCGTGGCGTCGAATTACTATCTGTCACCGATGTTTCGGTCGTTTCTGCTGTTCTCGAACACCAAGTGGAATCGCACGGGCATGATCACCCCGGGGGTGTTCGGTTCGCTGCGCGGATCGTTCATCGGCCTCCCCCGCGCCACCGAGATCGGCGTGCCCGTCGACGTCACCACCGCCGGAAAGTACCGAGTGCTGATGCGCTCGGCCAACACCGCGAACACCCTGCACATCACGTCACCGTCGCTGGCCTACGACCGGACGATCGAGCTTCGATCGCCCGCATCGAACGTGAAGCTTTTTCCCACCGACGACGTCTACACCAGCAATCGTGTGGCTGCCGACACCAGCGGCATGTCCGTCCAGGACTTGGAGAAGGCGATACCCGATCAGCTGGTGCCCGTGAACTCGGGCTTCAGCTATCAAGACCTGGGGACGGTGGACGCCGACGTCGGTGCGCACACGTTCGCCATCGACAAGACCGACACCAACCCGATGCTGTTCGAGGGGATGATGCTCATTCCCGAAGACGTCTACCAGAAGGTCACGCTGCCCTCGAACGTGAAACCCGTGCTCGATCCGAACACACTCGGATGCTCCGAACGCACCAGGAGCGCGGGCGCGACCGACGGGTACGTCGACCCGGCCGCCAACCCGGCCAACGCGAATCTGACCCAGGACGAGCTACTGAATCTCGCGGCCGCCGACGTTCAGGACCTCGCACCGCCGGAGGGCGGCGTGGTGGGATCGAGCTGGCTGGGTGTCGCACTGACCGCCGTACTGCTCTTCGTCAGCGGACTCCTCGTTCGGTGGCGCGCGCGACTTCGACCCGACGAGTTCGACGACCCCCCAACAGAAAAGGAGAACTCGCCATGACCGAGCCCGCACGCAGAATCGTCTTCCTCGGAACCCACGGCCAGTACAACATCGGCGACGAGCTGCTCCTGGACACCTTCCTCACCCAGCTCGGGTCGCAGCACCACTACGTGGTGAACAGCTACGACCCCGAGTTCACCAGGGCCCAGCTGGCGGGGCGCTTCGACGTCGAGGTCATCGACACCGCAGGTGACCGCCGAAGGTTACTGCGTGAGCTGATGCGTTGTGACGTACTGTGTTTCGGAGGTGGATCGATCGTCAAGGAGCTCTACGCGTCGACCGGTCGCAATCGCTACTCGACTCTGCTGATGATTCTCGCGATCGTCACCTTCACCCACCGCATCGCTCGCAAGCCCATCACCATGCTCAACGTCGGGGTCGGGCCGGTGCGCACTCCCCGCGGACGGCGACTCGCTCGAATGATCCTGTCTCAGGTCGACGAGCTCACGGTGCGCGACGAAAAGTCCCGCGCACTGTGCGCGTCGATCGGTATCACCCCGGTTCTGGCCACCGACGCGGTCTTCTCAGTAGACGCCGGATCACTTCTCGGTGGAACCGAAGCCGACCCTGTGGCAGATGGTTCCGATCCGGTTCGGGTAGCGCTGAACCTCAACTTCGATATCGAGAACCCGGACAACTGGGAGTTGTTCCTCGACCGGCTCGCCACCGCCCTGGTGCGGGTCCACGAGCAGCGTCCGATCGAGCTGCACGCACTGCCCATGCAGGCCGGGTTCAAAGAGCACGACGACGCCGAGGTCTTGCAGGAGTTCTCCACCCGCGTTCCGTCCATCCGATTCGTCGAGCACGAGTTGACCTCGCCCGCCGACGCCGCCCGACTGATCCACAGTTGCGACGTCCTGGTGAGCGAACGGCTGCACGCCATCGTCATGGCATCGATCCTCGGAGTTCCGTCCTTCGTGCTCGCCTACGACGTCAAGGTGCGCGAGCTGGCGTCGATGCTGGGGCTGGTTCCCTGGAGCGTCGACATCAACGAGCCCTTCGACGCCGACGACGTCGGTGACCGAATCCTCGACCTCATCGAGCAACGCGAGTCCGTCGCGGCCGAGGTGCATCGACATAGCGCAGAACTGGGGCAGAGGGCCAGGCGCAACTTCGAGTCAGCCAGACAGTGGGTTGCAGCCGCCCGATGAGCGAACCGGGCCGCGGCGAGGGCAACTCGAACGCCGCACGATGCAACCTCGTACTGGCGATATCGGAAGTACGAGGATATGGTTGCCTATGTTCACCAAGGTGAGCCTGTGCTGCTCTGGCGGTGCATGACAGCCGTTTCGAGGAGGGCCCGCCGATGTCCGTCATGACAACGCAACTCGAGGCGCGGCGTATCTCGACCGAACGGCCCGGGGCTGGGTCGTCCGAGTCGGCGGACTCCGCTGTCACCACATTGGCCGATATGCGAAAAGGGCAGACCGCACACGTGGTCGATGTCTGCGATGAGCTCGATCCTGCATCGGCGCGCCGGATGTTCGATCTGGGATTCGCGCCCGGAGCAGAGGTCGAGATGCTGCGCAAAGCGCCGATGGCCGACCCGGTCGTGTTTCGCATTGCCGGCTACGACATCGCGCTCCGACGGGTTCAAGCTCGCTGCATCCACGTGGCGATCACGACGTGACCTGCGGGCCTCACGGGGCCAGCGAACCGTCAGACGCGGGATCGATCGGAACCGACACTCGTATCGCGCTGGTCGGAAGCCCGAACTCCGGCAAGACAACGCTGTTCAACGCGCTTACCGGACTGCGCGCGAAGACCGGAAACTACCCCGGAATCACGGTCGCCAGATACGAGGGCCGGACGCGAGTCGGTGACCGCGACGTTCTCGTCGAAGACCTTCCCGGCACGTACAGCCTCGACGCGATCAGCCCTGACGAGCAGATCGTCGCGGATGTTCTCGATCAGGACGATCTCGTCACCAGCACCCCGAACGGATTGATCGTCACCCTCGATGCGACGACCCTTCGTCGATCGCTCGGCATGCTCGCGCAGGTCTTGAACACCGACCTACCAGTGTGTGTGGTTGTCACGTTCACCGATGAGTTGGCTCGCAGACAGGGCTCGCTCGATATCGAGGCGTTCTCTCGGGCTCTGACCGTTCCCGTGGTGGCAGTCATCGGCGGCAGACGTCAGCAACTCGATCAACTACGCCGCTTACTGCCGTCCCCCGGCGCTTGGCAGCGCCCTCCGGTTCTGCCTCCTACCGCTCCACGGGAGGTGACGAGCTGGATCGAATCGATCCTGGACACTGCGGGGTATCGGTTACCCGAGGTCGATGCCCGCACCCGGCGCATCGACTCGATTCTGTTGCATCCGGTCCTCGGCACCGTCGTGTTCTTCGTGACGATGTTCGCCTTCTTTCAGATCATCTTCTCCGTCGCGGCTCCCTTGCAGGGCTACATCGAGGACTTCTTCGCCTACCTCGGAGATCGAGTGGACCGCTTGGTCACCATCGGGTGGCTGTCCAGTTTCTTGTCCGACGCCATCCTGAGCGGGGTGGGCGGGGTTCTGGTGTTCCTCCCCCAGATCGCCCTGCTGTTCATCCTCGTCTCCTTCCTCGAAGGAGTCGGATACATGGCGCGGGCGGCGTTTCTGATGGATCGCGTCATGTCCAAGGCAGGTCTGGAAGGGCGTGCTTTCGTCGCCCTCCTGTCCTCGCTCGCATGCGCCATCCCCGGCATCATGGCCACCCGAACACTGCCATCGACGCGCGACAGAATCGCCACCATGATGGGCGCCCCGTTGATGACGTGTTCTGCGCGTCTTCCCGTGTATGTGCTGCTCATCGGCCTGCTGGTCACTCCCGACAAACGCGTCGGCCCGTTCGGAGCCCAGGGCGTGGTGATGTTCGGCCTCTACCTCGTGGGCGCTCTGTCGGCGATGGCCACGGCCTGGTTGTTCTCCCGGATCGGACGTGGGTCGGGGCCACTGTTGCCGTTCTACATGGAGATGCCTCCCTATCGGCTGCCGTCATTGCGATCGGTGGCGTTGTCGGTGTGGGATGCCTGCAAGGGATTCCTCCGTAAGGTCGGCAAGATCATCCTCGTCACCACAATCATCCTGTGGGTGTTGCTCACTGTTCCGTTCCGCAGCGACGCCGACCTCCAGGCTGCGGGTGTCGATCCGACCGACCAAGCGGCTGCCTCGAGTTATGTCATCGACCACAGCGCAGGTGCCGCTGTCGGCCGGTTCGTCGAACCCGTCTTCGAGCCGCTCGGCTTCGACTGGCAGATCAACGTGGCCGTCCTCGCCTCGCTGTCTGCTCGCGAAGTCTTCGTCGCGACGATCGGCCAGGTCGCGTCCGCGCAGGATCCGGACAATCCAGGGACTGCACTCGAGAACATGACAGCTCAGTCCGGTCCGAGGGCCGGTGAGAAGCTCTTCACTCCCCCGGTCATCGCCGCGCTTCTCGCCTTCTTTCTCTATGCGTTGCAGTGCATGTCGACGATAGGCGTCATGCGCCGGGAGTCGGGCACGTGGAAATGGCCCGCGATAGCCTTCGGGTACATGTTCGTCGTTGCCTGGGTGATGGCGTTCGCCGCCAAAACCGTCGTCGGGGCTTTCGTATGAGTGCGGTGCGACAATGACCATGGTGCTGCAATGACCATGGTGCCGACGCACCCCGAGTCGGTGGTCGGTGAACCGTCGGTGCTCCGCTGGATCATTCCGGCGGGCCTACTGCCGTTCGTCGGCCCCGTTACCATCGCTCCTGTCGCACTTCAGAGTTCGATCGACGACGGCACGATCGCTCGGATCGACGTCGAACCGACGGCGATACGGATCAGGCTGAACGCCGGTCGATCATGGCGGACCGAGGGTGATCGAATTCGGATGGCTCTGCAAGGCGCTCTCGCGGTGCCCGACGCATGGATGCCGCAGGTCGACGCCTCTCCTGACGCGATCCTTCGAATGGCAGTGCTCGAGGTCATCGACGGTGACGTCGGCGACTACATTCGATCTCACGGTGGGATCATCGAACTCGTCGGTGTTTCCGACGGACGAGTCCGATTGTCGCTGAACGGTTCCTGCGCTCACTGCCCCGCGTCCGACGTGACACTGACCGAACGAGTCGAACGCGCGGTGCGTACCCGGTTTCCCGCCGTACGGGAGGTGACCGCGGAGAGCGACAAAGGCCTCGCAGGCGGTCGACGGCTCCTCGGAATCATCCCGACCAGACGCGCGCGGTAACCGATCGGCGGGGACCGAAGCTGTGGTCTACTTCATCGTCCGGTGTGGTCCAGTCGACCGACACGAGCGTAGAACTTCGAGGGTGTGGTCCGGTGGCATTCGTCACGACTTTCGGTGTGGCTCTGCTGGCCGCGGTGCTGTTGTCCAGCTTGTCCGCGCGCAGCCCTCTGTCGACCTCGGGCATATTCCTGTTCGCGGGCCTGATTGCCGGCCCGTTGGTCTTCGATGCCGAACGGCTCGGCAGCGACACCGTTCGTGAGATCGCCTCGGTGACACTGTTCGCAGTATTGTTCGCCGACGGTCAGCGCGCGCCGATCTCCAAGTTGCGCCACCAGTGGATGGATCCGACCCGAGCGCTGTTCATCGGGATGCCACTGACCTTTGCCGTCGTCGCTGTGCTGGCACATCTGTTGATCGGTTTCGATTGGACGACCTCGTTGCTCATCGGTGCCATTCTGGCTCCGACGGATCCGGTGTTCGCTGCCGCGCTGGTCGGCCGCGACGACTTACCGTCCCGTCTTCGAAGTCTGCTCAACATCGAGAGCGGGCTCAACGACGGTCTCGCGCTTCCGGTGGTGCTCATTCTGATCGGCACGCTGGGCGGCCAGATCGACGAGACCACGTCACTGGGCCCCGTGTTGTTCGAAGTCGTGCTCGGCGTCGTTCTCGGCATCGTGGCACCGGTTGTCGGTTCCCTCCTGGTTCGGCTTCCAGTACTCGGTGTGACACCCCGCGCGCAGTCGGCCGGGCCCCTGGCCATCGCGATTCTGTTGTTCGTCCTCACCGACACGATCGGTGCCAATCCCTACATCGCGGCGTTCACCGCAGGAATCACACTGGCGAGCGTCGCCCCGCACGCATCGGAATCGTTCGCGCCCGTGGGTGAGTTGACCAGTGAGCTGGCGAAGAATGCCGCCTTGCTGGCGTTCGGCGCGCTCATCACCCCGGCTCTGCTCGGTCAGGTCGGCGTCACCGGATGGATTTTCGCGGTACTCGTCCTCGTGGTCGGCCGACCGATACCGGTGTTGCTGTCGTTGATCGGCAGTCATCGGCTCGCGCGCAACGAGCGATTGTCGGCAGCGTGGTTCGGGCCCAAAGGATTTGCGAGCGTCGTGTACGGGTTGTTGGTGCTGTCGTCCGGAATCGATTCTGCGGAGAAAGTGTTCGCCATCATCGCGGGAACCGTCATCGTCTCGATCGCTCTGCACAGCGCAACCGACACGCCCGTGGCAATTCTGCTGCACGAGGAACCGGCCGAACCACCGGTGACGGGTGCCCGATGAGCCGGAAGCGGCCCGCTGGTTCGTGATATCGTCCCGTCCAGAGCTACTCGCATAGCCACCCCAGCTGCAGCAGGTGCCCGCGTCGCCTGGGTCAGCGCTCGACGGGCAAGGTCCGATGGATCTGCGATAAGACCTTGTCACACTGTGTTGTACGCCGTGTCCCTGACTTCCGACCGGTGCAGCAATGCGCGGGAGTGCTGCACACAGGATTGGAACTCCAGTGACCAAGAACCATTCCGACAAGCGTGCCGCACGATCGTATGCGCAGGCCCACGCGCTTTCCTATCGTCAGGCTCTGACGAAAGTTCGAGCGGCCCGCGCCGACCGCACGTCGCTGTCACCCTTCGCGCAACGCCTCTTGATCGAGGCGGTCGAGGGATGCGGTATCCGCCATTGGGCATCGGTGGAGGAATGGGATGGCGTCGGTCGGGCGACGGTCACCGACCTCGGCGGCGAGAGGTTCGTACTTACCGTCGACAGCGTCCTGCTCGTACTCTGCGAGCACCTGGCCGACAACCCCACACTGCAGCCGAACGACATCGACAGCTATTTCGCCGACGAGGCAGTGCAACGGCTCCTGTTCGGCAGCGTCATCTACAGACTGGATCTACATCGAGGCCGGGGCCTCGTCGCGTGAGATACGCACGGAACCATTGGCAAGAATCTTGGAACGCGAGACATCGTCTCTTTCCACCTTCAACATATAGCGCACCCCGGGGCTTGCGGCAAGACCCCGTGCAGGGCTCAGAATGACTCGCTGTTGCCAATGAACAGCTGATCGGAGTTCTGTGAAACCCACCGCCCCAAGCGTCTTCGATTTACCGGATAATCTGGCGCTCGAGCGCGATCGGACGTTGATCGGGCATGACCAGGAACATTTTTCAGCACTCCTTTCGAGTATCGAGCAGTCTCGATCCGATACCGAGGCGCGGTTGGCGGCCGTTCGTAAATCGACGGGCCGGATGGGGCAAGAGGTGATGGAGCGGGATTTCGAGATTCATCGTCTGAGCGCGCGCTTGCGCTCCCTCCGCCGCTACGGGGCAGATCTGTGCCTGGGTCGTGCTGACACCCTCGACTCCGACGCACCCGTGTACATCGGCCGCCTCGCAATGTTGGGACCCTCTGGCGAACAGCTCCTCGTGGACTGGCGCTCCCCCGCCGCAGAGCCGTTCTTCGGCGCCACCCACGCGAACCCCATGGGGCTGAGAAGTCGGCGTCGGTATCGATGGACCAACGGCCGAATCACCGACTACTGGGACGAGGTGTTCGACTCGACGGGACTGGGCACCGATGCCGCCCTCGACGATCAGTCTGCCTTCATCGCCAGTTTGGGCACCGCGCGATCACCGCGGATGCGAGACGTGCTCGGCACAGTCCAAGCTGATCAGGACGCGATCATCCGAGCAGATGCGCACGGAGCACTCGTGGTAGACGGAGGGCCCGGGACAGGCAAAACGGTTGTCGCTCTTCACCGCACCGCCTACCTGCTCTACGCGGACTCGCGCCTCGGTCACAACCAAGGCGGCGTGCTGTTCGTCGGCCCCCACGAGCCCTACCTGGCGTATGTCTGCGATGTACTGCCGAGCCTCGGCGAAGACGGCGTACAGACATGCACCCTTCGTGACCTCGTCGTCGAAGGAGAGCAGGCCGTCGAGGAGGCCGATCATGCGGTCGCACAGCTCAAGGCCTCCGTCGACATGAACGCGACGATCGAGGCGGCGATCGCATTCTACGAGCAGCCACCCACGCAGAACATGACTGTGGAAACGCAGTGGGCGGACCTGAACCTCACACCGGACGATTGGATCGAGGCGTTCCGCGCACCTGAGCCCGGCACCCCGCACAACGAAGCTCGTGAGCAGATCTGGGACCTGCTGGTGACCATTCTGACCGACCGATATTCGGGCGACGACGCCACCACCGAGGAGGTGCGAAGATCGTTGCAGCGTCACGAGGACCTTCGCAACGAACTCGAACGGTCCTGGACGATCGTCGGCGCTGCCGACCTCGTCGCCGATCTCTGGAGCGTGCCTGCCTACCTCCGCCGGTGTGCGCCCTGGCTCAGCGCGGAGGACGTTCGCGCACTACAACGACCGGATCCGACGCGATGGACGACGGCAGATCTGCCGTTGCTCGACGCCGCCCGGATGCGGCTCGGCGATCCAGAGCACGCCCGGCGTACTCGGCGTCGAGAGCTGGCGGCGGCCGCCGAGCGCGCGCGGATGGATCGCGTCATCGCAGAACTCATCGCTGCCGACGACGACGAGATGATGGCAGCCCAGCTGCGCCAGGAGGGAATTCGTGATGCCCTCGTCGATGAATCCGGATTCGAGGAGATCCCCGGAGATCGACTGGCAGGGCCGTTCGCGCACATCGTGGTCGACGAAGCGCAGGAGTTGACCGACGCCCAGTGGCAGATGATTCGGCGACGGTGTCCGTCGGGCAGCATCACCGTCGTCGGAGACCGCGCGCAATCGCGTCGAGGCTTCTCCGAATCCTGGCGCGAACGCCTCGATCGGGTGGGAATCGACCGGGTCGACATCGCCACTCTCGGTGTCAATTACCGCACACCCCGGGAGGTGATGGCGGCCGCCGAGCCGATGATCCGGACGGTCCTGCCCGACGCCAACGTTCCGGTCTCGATCCGAAGCAGCGGGATACCCGTCGAATACGGCGATGCGGCCGATCTGTCATCGCTGATCGACAGTTGGCTCAGCACGAACGCCAACGGAATCGGCTGCGTGATAGGCGATCCGGCCTTTCCCGAATCCGCCCGCATTCGGTCGTTGGTGCCGCAGTTGGCGAAGGGACTCGAATTCGACCTGGTCGTCGTCATCGATCCGCACTCGTTCGGGTCGGGAATCGCAGGTGCCGTCGACCGGTATGTCGCAATGACCCGAGCGACGGGTCGGCTGATAGTTCTGACCTCTCATCCCGATGCCGAGCTCAGTGAGTCCAGCACCGCATGAACAGCGGGGCTCGCGTCGGCGCTGCGTCTCCAGGCCGCCTGCACCTCACGCGTGGGCGTGCGTACCGGCGCAACTGCGATCAGACCGTCGCTCAGGGTCGGCCTGGCGAGCCGGGGAACGAGCGCGAGAACATCGTCACCCTCGACCAGTGCGAGCTGCGTGGAGAAATCGTCGACGAGATGGCGCACATCGATCTCGGTGGGCGTGTCGGCGAACAAACGCCGAAACCACTGGTGGCACACCGTTCCCGCGGGGCTGGTCACCCACGGGTAGCGGGCCAGATCCTCGTGGTTCAGCGCAGACCGGCGTCGGGCGAGCGGATGGGTTCGCTTCATGATCACGTCGCCGTGGTCGGTGAGGATCGTCTGCCGAACGATCGAGGGTGGTGACGCCGCAGGAACTCCGTCGGCGTCGTGTATCAATGCCAGATCGGCAGTCCCGGCGTGCACACTGTGCAGCGCCCGATCGGGATCTTCTTCGCGGGTGATCACAGTCAGATCGGGATACTGCATGCTCAGACGACGCAGTGCAGGGGCAACGATGCCGCGAAGGGCCGTCGAGAAACCGACGAGGCGGACCACTCCACGTGGGACGCCTCCGTCCACCGACCTCGCCGCCTCGACGCATCGCTCTAGGGCGTGGAACACCTCGTCCGCCGCCTCGACCACCGCCCGACCGGCCGGGGTGAGTACGACGCCCCGTCCCGCCTGAGCGAGCACCGGCGTGCCGATCTGCCGTTCGAGCCTCTTGATCTGTTGAGAGATCGCCGAAGCCGTGTAGCCGAGCTCGTCGGCCGCACTGGCCAGCGTGCCGAGGGCTGCCACCGCGCGGAGGGCATGCAGTGCGCTCACGTCGATCATGAAGCAAATCTACGCAATAATGACGAAAATGCATTGCTGGACCGGATTGATTTCACGGTTCACACTCTCCCTTTGTGACCAGCATTCATTCGGCCTCGTCGATCTTCGGTACCAACCTCGTCGCCATGGTGACCCCCATGCACCGGGACGGGAGGGTGAGTCGAGCAGGCGTCGATGCACTTGTCGACCACCTGCTGGCGACCGGGTGCGATGGCGTGGTCGTTGCCGGCACCACCGGCGAAGCGCCGACCCTGACCACCCACGAGATCTCGGAACTACTGGCGCAGGTCCGAGATCGCTCGAACCACGCGTTGAGGGTGATCGCAGGAGTTGGAACCAATGACACCTCGGCGGGAATCGACATGGCACGCTCCGCTGCGGCCGCCGGTGCCGACGCCCTGCTCATCACCGCCCCCTATTACTCCCGTCCAACTCAGGCCGGCATCACAGCGCACATTCTCGACATCGCCGATGCCGGCGGGCTACCGGTCATGGTGTACGACGTTCCGGTGCGCACCGGCGTCGCCATCGAGGGGTCGACGTTGATCGAGCTGTCACAGCATCCATCGATCATGGCCGTCAAGGACGCGAAGGGCGACCTGTACGAGGCGATGACTGTCATGGCGTCGTCGGACCTCGCCTACTACTGCGGAATCGACGAGCTTGCATTGCCCTATCTCACCTGCGGGGCAACAGGATTGATCAGCGTCACCGGCAATCTCGTGTCCGACCGGAACGCCGAGCTGATCGCTGCCGTCCGCGCCGGAGATCTGGCGAGGGCGAACGCGGTACAGCGGTCGCTGTTGCCGTTGACCGCCTCTGTCATGCGCACGACGCAGGGCGCCATCATGGCGAAGGCGGCGTTGGTCGGGATCGGCGTTCTCTCGGACGCCACCGTCCGCCGACCACTCCTGGAATCCTCCGCCGCCGATCTCGAGCGACTCCATGAGGCGCTGTGCGCGACCGGAATCGATCAGGAATCGATAAGCGCTCGCGTATCGATACGACTAGCGTGAGCGCATACACAACTCGGTGCAATCGACGATGTGAATCTCGATTGCCGCGAACGATCAGGGAGACACCGCGAGCATGGCTACGAAGAAGGTCACGCAGGACTCGGCTCTGCACGCCGCCGACAGTCACGATCTGATTCGTGTGCAGGGTGCACGGCAGAACAACCTTCAGGACATCAGCGTCGACTTGCCCAAGCGGCGACTGACCGTCTTCACCGGCGTGTCCGGCTCGGGCAAGAGCTCGTTGGTCTTCAGTACCATCGCCGCCGAGTCGCAACGGATGATCAACGAGACCTACAGTGCCTTCGTCCAGGGCTTCATGCCGACTCTGGCTCGCCCCGACGTCGACGTCATGGACGGACTCACCACGGCCATCATCGTCGATCAGCAGCGCATGGGAGCCAATCCCCATTCCACAGTCGGCACTGCCACCGACGCCAATGCCATGCTCCGCATTCTGTTCAGCCGTGTCGGAAAGCCGTATATCGGTTCAGCACAGGCATTTTCGTTCAACGTGGCGTCGGTGTCGGGTGCCGGGGCATACAAGGTGGACAAGGGCGGCCGTCAGACCACGGAGAAGAAGTCCTTCTCCGTGACCGGCGGCATGTGTCCGCGCTGCGAGGGACGAGGCTCGGTCAGCGATTTCGATCTGACCGCCCTGTACGACGCGAGTAAGTCGCTCAACGAGAGCGCGATCACGATTCCCGGTTACAGCATGGAAGGCTGGTACGGCCGAATATTTCGTGGCTGTGGATATTTCGATCCCGACAAGCCGATCTCGAAGTACACCAAGAAGGAACTCGACGATCTGCTGTACCGCGAGCCGACGAAGATCAAGGTCGAAGGCATCAATCTGACCTATTCGGGGCTGGTGCCTCAGATTCAGAAGTCGTTCCTGTCCAAGGACGTCGACGCCATGCAGCCTCACATTCGAGCTTTCGTCGATCGCGCGATCACCTTCACCACCTGCCCGGACTGCGACGGAACCAGGCTCAACGAGGGGGCTCGGTCGTCGAAGATCAAGGGCGTCAACATCGCCGACGCATGTTCGATGCAAATCACCGATCTGGCGGATTGGGTGGGCGGCGTGAAGGAACCGTCGGTTGCACCGCTGCTGACCACACTCGGCGAAACTCTCGACTCGTTCGTGGAGATCGGACTCGGCTACTTGAGCCTGGATCGTCCCTCGGGAACCTTGTCCGGTGGAGAAGCTCAGCGCATCAAGATGATTCGTCATCTCGGGTCGTCGTTGACGGATGTGACCTATGTGTTCGACGAGCCGACCACCGGCCTGCACCCGCACGACATCGAGCGAATGAACAACCTGCTGCTGCAGTTGCGAGACAAGGGCAACACGGTTCTGGTGGTCGAACACAAGCCGGAGACGATTTCCATTGCAGACCACGTCGTCGATCTCGGCCCCGGTGCCGGAAGTTCCGGCGGGCATGTCTGTTTCGAGGGCACCGTCGACGGGTTGCGGCGCAGCGATACCGTCACCGGCCGCCATTTCGACGATCGGGCGGCATTGAAAGAATCGGTGCGCGAATTCTCCGAGGTACTCGAAATTCGCGGCGCGGACTCCCACAACCTGCGCGACGTCGACGTCGACGTTCCGCTCGGTGTGTTGGTTGTGGTCACCGGCGTCGCAGGCTCCGGCAAGAGCTCACTCATTCACGGATCGCTCTCGGCAACAGACGATGTGGTCTCGGTCGATCAGGGGGCGATACGGGGGTCGAGGCGAAGCAACCCAGCGACGTACACCGGGTTGCTCGATCCGATTCGCAAGGCTTTCGCCAAGGAGAACGGCGTCAAACCCGCGCTGTTCAGCTCCAATTCGGAGGGTGCATGCCCGACGTGCAACGGCGCCGGCGTCATCTACAGCGATCTCGCGATGATGGCCGGAGTCGCCACGGTGTGCGAAGAGTGCGAGGGCAAGCGATTCCAAGCCTCGGTACTCGAGTACCACTTCGGCGGTCGCAACATCGACGAGGTCTTGTCCATGTCGGTCGCCGACGCCGAGGAGTTCTTCTCCGGCGGCCCAGCGAAACTGCTACCGGCACACAAGATTCTGCAGCGTTTGAACGATGTGGGACTCGGCTACCTGAAGATCGGACAGCCATTGACCACACTGTCCGGTGGAGAACGGCAACGCCTCAAACTGGCCACACACATGGCCGACAAAGGCGGGATCTACGTGCTCGACGAACCCACCACCGGACTGCATCTCGCCGATGTGGACAAGCTGCTCGCTCTGCTCGACCGGCTGGTCGACTCGGGCAAGTCGGTGATCGTGATCGAGCATCATCAAGCCGTCATGGCCCACGCCGACTGGATAATCGATCTCGGTCCAGGCGCCGGGCACGACGGCGGCCTCGTGGTGTTCGAAGGAAAACCGTCCGACCTGGTCGCAGACGGTTCCACGCTGACAGGACAACACCTGGCCGCGTACGTCGGGAGCTGACAACCTACGAACATGACGGGAAGGACGATGCCGTGACCATCCTGCCGCACCGGACTGCAACCGCACTGGTGGTCGTCGACGTGCAGAACGACGTGATGGCAAGCGTCCACGACAGACAGCGCGTCATCGACAACATCCTGGTCTTGGTGTCCAGGGCACGGGACACCAAGACGCCGGTGATCTGGGTGCAGCATTCATCGGACAAGGAGCTGTTCTTCGGAACCGACGGTTGGCAGCTCCTCGACGAATTGCCCGTGGCGCCGAGCGATCCGATTGTTCACAAGAAGCACGGCGATGCCTTCGAGGGCACCGGTCTCGAAGCCGACCTCGCTGCGTTCGGTGTGGGCCACGTCGTCATCGCCGGCGCACACACGGACTTCTGCATCAGGTCCACGCTGCACGGAGCCCTGGTCCGCGGATACGACGTGACGCTGGTGAGCGATGCCCATACCGCGGAGGACATGACCGAGTGGGGTGCGCCGCCACCTGCGCAGGTCATCGCGCACACCAACATGTACTGGGACAATCAGACCGCTCCTGGCCGGACTGCCGCGGCCGTCGTCACCGAGAGGGTCGCCTTCAGCGCACCGATACGCTGAACTCTCCATGGTCACCTTGTTGCTTGCCCTAGTCGGCTTCGCGCTACTCGATTCTCTCGACGTGTTGCTGATCGGCGTGACTGCTGCCCTCGCGGTGCACTCGAGAACCGCCCGCCGGTCTCCGTTTCCCTCCGGGCTGGCCTTCGTCGGCGGAGTGTTCACGGCGACGACCACATTCGGCATCTTGACCGTTCTCGGCATCGACTTGTTCACCGAGCTGTTCGACTTCACCATCACACCCACGGTTCGGTATCGGACAGAACTCGTGGTCGGTCTTGTCCTGATCACTCTCGGCGGCGTCCGGACCACCGAACGCCGCCCACCCGAGTGGGCAGCTCGAGTCGGCTCGAGTATTCCCGTCCTCGCCCTCACCGGGCTGACGATCGGTCTGGTGCAAGGTCCCACGGCCGTACCGTATCTCGCTGGGCTGACGATGCTCTCGACGTACGATCCCCGTCCGACGTGGTGGCCCGCCATTGTCGTCGCCTACTGCCTGATCGGGTTGCTACCGCCCATCCTCGTGCTGATTCTGGCGTCCAGGAAGGGCCGACGCGCCAGGCGGGCGTTCACCGCGACCGTCCGGGCGCTCACCCGCTACGGCCCGCCGACGGTGCGCGTCGTCTTCATCGTGCTCGGTGTCGTGTTCGTCGGCGATGCGCTCGTTCATGCCCGAGCTCTCGTGTAGATAACCGTCGTAAGCTCGTGCACATGGCACTCGATCACGGCGATCCCGGTGACGCACCGTCCATTCCTCCTCCCCTGTCTCCGGTGGTCGACGATCGGCGTCCCTCCGCTGCCGAGGAGGCGCGCACGATCGCTGCGTCCACCAACATGGCGACACTTGGCAGTCTGACGGCGGACGGCGATCCCTGGGCCTCGTTCGTCACCTATGGCTTGCTCGAAGGCGCTCCGGTTCTCTGTGTCTCGCGGATGGCCGAGCACGGCCGCAATCTCGACGGTGACCAGCGGGCGAGTCTGTCGATCGTGGCACCGCGATCGCAGACCGACCCGCTGGCGTCGGGCCGCATCACATTGGCGGGTGTGGTCGAGCGACCCCAAGGAGACGAGTTGTCAGCGGCGCGGGAGGCGCATCTGGCGGGGGTACCGGCTGCGCGGTACTACCTCGAGTACAGCGATTTCACCGTGTGGGTCATGCGCGTGCAGCGAGTCCGATGGGTCGGCGGTTACGGTCGCATGGATTCTGCAACCGCCGAGGCGTATGCCGTGGCCGAACCGGATCCGGTGTCGCCGACCTCCGCGTACGCAATCGACCATCTCAACGCAGATCACTCGGCGTCTCTGGCTGCGATGGCCCGCGAGCTGGGCGGCTACCCGGACGCGACCTCCGCCGAGTGCGAGGCGGCCGATCGGTACGGACTGGATCTGAAGGTGCTCACACCCCGCGGTGTCGCCTACACAAGAGTCGGTTATGCGACACCGATCGACTCGGCTGCCGAACTGCGTGCTGCAACCGTGGAACTGGCGAAGCGGGCCGTAGGCGGGCGGTAGGGTTTCACTGCGAACTTCCGTCTGGACCGGTACAGACACCTTGCCGAGACGCCACAGTGGATGGCGACTACCGTTGTCCCCACACAGCAATCGTTAGGGAGCAGGTAATGAGCATCCAACCGCTCGAATCGAAGCGTCACCGTGTCGTCGTCATCGGTTCCGGGTTCGGAGGACTTTTCGGCGTCAAGGCACTCAAGAGAGCCGACGTCGACATCACCCTCGTCGCCAAGACGACACATCATCTCTTCCAGCCCCTCCTGTACCAGGTCGCGACCGGCATCCTGTCCGTCGGCGAAATCGCTCCGACCACGCGCGTCATCCTGCGTAAGCAGAAGAACGCCGAGGTTCTGTTGGGCGACGTGTTGAACATCGATCTCGACTCGAAGACGGTCACCTCCAAACTGCTCGAACGCGTCACCGTCACCCCCTTCGACAGCTTGATCGTCGCGGCCGGCGCACAGCAGTCCTACTTCGGCAACGATCACTTCGCCGAGTTCGCGCCGGGAATGAAGACCATCGACGACGCACTCGAACTGCGCGGACGCATCCTCGGTGCTTTCGAACAGGCAGAGCTGTCCGACGATCAGGAGGAGAAGGACCGTCTGATGACGTTCGTCGTCGTCGGCGCGGGCCCGACCGGGGTCGAGCTCGCGGGCCAGATCGCCGAGCTCGCCGACCGCACCCTCGACGGGGCCTTCCGCAACATCGACCCGCGCGACGCCCGCGTCATTCTGCTCGACGCTGCACCTGCCGTGCTCCCGCCCATGGGCGAGAAGCTCGGACGCAAGGCCGCCGAGCGGCTCGAGAAGCTCGGTGTCGAGATCCAGCTCAACGCGATGGTCACCGACGTCGACAACGACGGCCTGACCGTCAAGGAGAAGGACGGCACGACTCGTCGCATCGAGGCGCAGTGCAAGGTGTGGTCCGCGGGTGTCCAGGGCAGCCCCCTGGGCAAGCAGCTCGCTGATCAGTCCGGCTCGGAAACCGACCGCGCCGGTCGTGTGCTGGTCGAACCGGACCTGACGGTCAAGGGCCACCCGAACGTGTTCGTGATCGGCGACCTCATGGCGGTCAAGGACGTACCCGGCATGGCGCAGGGAGCGATCCAGGGAGCCACGTATGCAGCCAAGCTGATCAAGGCGTCGGTCAAAGGCGAGGACGATCCCACCCAGCGGGCCCCGTTCAAGTACTTCGACAAGGGCTCGATGGCAACGGTGTCTCGGTTCAACGCGGTCGCCAAGGTCGGCAAGCTCGAGTTCGGCGGCTTCATCGCATGGCTCATGTGGCTGGCACTGCACCTGTATTACCTCGTGGGCTACCGCAGCCGAATCACGACCGTCATCTCGTGGTTCGTGACGTTCCTCGGTAGAGGCCGAGCTCAGATGGCGTCGACCGAGCAGCAGGTGTTCGCTCGCCTGGCCATCGAGCAACTCAACTCTCTCGAACGCGCGAACGCGATCGACGAGGACAAGGTCGAGGAAGCTCAGGAACGCGAGAAAGCTGCAGGCTGACAGGCTGCCCACTCTCGTCGTGCGCCTTTTGCGTACTCATAGGTACGCAAAAGGCGCACGACGAAGCGCAGCGAGTCGACTGGCGTTCTCACCCACCTGATCCGGCGGGCACCAGACGACGTCCCACCGATGTACTCAGCGACCCGCCTCCGGGCAGGGCCAATCGCATCGACCCGTCGGATAGATCCACCGCGGACGGCCGACTATCGGGATACTGCAACGTGCTCGACATCGACAGCGGTGCCGACAACATGTCGTGAGCAACCGATCCCTCACCCAGTTCCACTCGATGGCGCAGTAACGGGCTGCCTCCCACGTCACATCGCATCGAACTGCTCCAGCTTCCCGACGCCTCCTCGAACCGTCCGATCTGGGTCCTCTCACGCAACCACAGTGCCGAATCCTCGTGCACTACCACTGTATTGACCACCGAATGCGAGGCGTCGGAAACGACGACCATCGGCTCGGGGTCGAAGACCAGCGACGCGCCTTCCCCGACCTCGAAATACCATTGCGCCGACGAATGACGATTCAGCGCGCCGGGCATCGCCAACGATGCCGCCACGCTGCGCACCTCCAGACGCGCTCCTGCGGCCACGGAAATTCTGACCACGATGGTGTCACCGCCCAGTGGAGTTGCGGCGGTGCCGATCAGGTGGACGGTGTCTGGTCCCGTCTGTCGGCCGGCGAGCCCGCCCACCGAGGTGATGCGTGGGCTGCGATCGCGGCTCGCATCGATGCAGAGCTCGGTGTGCATCGACGCTCAGTGCGTATGGGTATGCGCGTCGGCGTCGGCAACGAGCGCGAGCTGCTTGCGCACCCACGCGAGAACCGTACTCGCCGTCGGATCGTCGGTGAGCGAGATCAGCGCAGTCGGCCGGTCCTCACGCACCTGTGCAGCATCGCGTTCCATGACGCCGAGATCGGCACCCACATACGGTGCCAGGTCCGTCTTGTTGACGACGAGCAGATCGGAGAACGTGACGCCGGGGCCACCCTTGCGCGGAACTTTGTCTCCGCCTGCGACATCGACGACGAATATCTGCACATCGATCAGACCGGACGAGAACGTGGCGGTGAGGTTGTCTCCGCCCGACTCGACGAGAATCAGATCCAACGGTGGGTTGTTCTCGATCAGGTCGTCGATGGCATCCAAGTTGGCTGTGATGTCGTCGCGAATCGCGGTGTGCGGACATCCGCCGGTCTGCACCGCAGTGATGCGCTCGTCCGGCAGCACAGCGTGTCGCCGCAGGAAGTCCGCATCCTCGGTGGTGTAGATGTCGTTGGTGAGAACCGCCAGCGACAGCTCGTCTCGCAACTGGCGACACAGTGCTGCCACCAGAGCGGTCTTACCGGAACCAACGGGCCCGCCGATTCCCACCCGCAGCGCCTCGCCTGGCACCCGCGCGCGCTTGGGCCGATCCAGCCCGTGGTCGTGGGGCTCACCGTCGATCAGGTGCGGGGGCATGACATCTCCTAGTCGGTCGAGAACAGTCGATCACAGAACAGAGGATCGGTATTTCAGGATACGAACAGCGGACGCTCACGAACGGAGTGGGCTTCGGCGAACATGTCCAGCAGCGGGTCCGACAATTCCATCAACTCGGGCAGAGAGCGACACACGGCGGCGGTGACGTCATCGCAGAGACCACCCAAGCGGATGGTGCATGCAGCGACCTCGGCCGGGTCGAGCGCCAACAGACGTTGCGCCGCGATCGCCGAGCCCGTCATGGTGATGTAGACCTGAACGGCCGCGATGTCTTCGACCGACAGGCCAGCGGCCAGCCCGACGTGCCCGGCAGCGACAGCCAAGTGCGGCTTCCGGCCGATCGACGTCCAATCATGCCCAGGCCACGTCGATTTGGCCAGACGGAGCAGCCCGCGGCCCTGCGAACGGGAGGCGGCTCTGGCAGCCGGGGACGGAGTTCGTGCGTCGCATTCGGCGTTGGCCTCGGCCGCGCAGAGCGAACCGCCGACGAGCGCTGCTGCCACCGACGCCGTCATGGCTCCGGAGGTCCGAATACGGCGTCGCAGGAACGACTCGAGGGTCGCGATATCGCGAACGAAACCCGAAGCGATCGCTTCCTCCACCCCGCCGGAATGCACGTGCCCGCCGGTAGGAAGACGTGAATCGGCAAGTGAGAGAACCGTTGTCACCTGGAGACGGGCAGACGAGGTGTCCGCGGCCGGAAGTGGAACAGCCGCCATCAGAAGAGAAAGTATCGCTGCGCCATCGGCAATTCGGTCGCCGGCTGCTCTTTCCACACGTCGCCGTCGATGCGCACGGTGAACGTATCCGGATCCACTTCTATGCTGGGCAGAGCGTCGTTGAGGGCCATATCGGCCTTCCTGATTCCGCGCACGTTCTTGACCGGAACCAACCGTCGATCGCAGTTCAAACGCCCCGCAAGCCCGTCCTCGATGGCCTGAGGGGCCACGAAGTGCAGCGATGTCGCTGCCGCCGCTTTGGGTGAGGCGCCGAACATCGGGCGCGGAAGTTCCGGTTGCGGAGTCGGAATGGAGGCGTTGGCATCGCCCATCGCTGCCCACGCGATCATGCCTCCCTTGATGACCATGTGGGGTCGGACGCCGAAGAAGGCCGGGTCCCACAACACCAGATCGGCAAGCTTGCCCGGCTCGATCGAGCCGATCTCGTCATCCAAACCGTGAGCAACCGCGGGGCAGATCGTGTACTTGGCGACGTAGCGCATGACGCGGTTGTTGTCTGCGCCATCGTCTCCGGCCAGGAAGCCACGACGAGCCTTCATCACGTGCGCCGTCTGCCAGGTGCGCAGTACGACCTCGCCGATACGCCCCATTGCCTGCGAATCGCTGCCGATCATCGAGATCGCGCCCATATCGTGCAAGAGATCCTCGGCTGCGATCGTCGACGGCCGGATGCGACTCTCGGCGAAGGCCAGATCCTCCGGGATCGAAGGACTGAGGTGATGGCACACCATGAGCATGTCGAGATGCTCGTCCAGAGTGTTGACGGTGTGCGGACGCGTCGGGTTGGTCGAACTGGGCAGCACGTGCCCCTGGGCCGCGACGGTGATGATGTCGGGTGCGTGCCCGCCGCCTGCCCCCTCGGTGTGATAGGCGTGAATTCCGCGGCCCTTGATGGCACCGAGGGTGGTCTCGACGAATCCGGCCTCGTTCAGGGTGTCCGAATGCAACGCGGCTTGCACCCCGGCGTCCTCGCACACTCGCAGACACGCATCGATGGCGGCAGGGGTGGAACCCCAGTCCTCGTGCAGCTTGAAACCCGATGCGCCCGCTCGCAGTTGCTCCCACATTGCTGCGGGATTGACCGTGTTGCCCTTTCCGAGCAGCACGATGTTCATCGGCCAGTCGTCGAGAGACTCGAGCATCCTGGACAGGTGCCATGCACCCGGGGTGACGGTGGTGGCCTTACTGCCTTCGGCGGGGCCGGTGCCGCCTGCGATCACGGTGGTGATGCCGCCACCGAGCGCTTCCTCCTTGATCTGCGGACAGATCAAGTGGACGTGACAGTCGATGCCACCAGCGGTGACGATCTTCCCGTTGCCCGCGATGATCTCGGTCGACGGGCCGATGACCAGATCCGGGTGCACGCCGGTCATGGTGTCCGGGTTGCCTGCCTTGCCCAGCGCAACGATTCGGCCGTCGCGAATTCCGATATCGGCCTTGATGATCCCCCAGTAGTCGACGACGACGACCCCGGTGATCACCGTGTCCGGAGCACCGTCCGCTCGGGACGCCCGCGATTGCCCCATCGATTCACGAATCACCTTGCCGCCGCCGAACACCGCTTCTTCGCCTGCGTTTCCCGGTCCACCACTACGGTCCTCGGTGACCTCGATCAGAAGATCGGTGTCTGCCAGGCGAATTCGATCACCGGTAGTGGGTCCGAACAACTGGGCGTATCGACTGCGACTCATCCGTGCCATCAGCTGTCCAACTTTCCGGGAGGCGTCATGCTCAATCCGTGGACCTCGCGCGTGCCGCCGAGAGGCACGAGCCGAACCACCTGTTCTATGCCGGGCTCGAATCGCACGGCCGTTCCCGCCGGAATATCGAGGCGATGGCCGTGCGCGCGCTCGCGATCGAATTGCAGGGCATCGTTGGACTGCGGAAAATGCACGTGAGATCCCACCTGGACCGGCCTGTCCCCGGCGTTCACGACGGTGACGCTGATCGATTCCGAACCCTCGTTGATCTCGATATCGCCTGCGACGGTGATGATCTCCCCCGGAATCAGGTGGCCGTCATCCCGCTTCGGTGAAATCGGCTCGTGCACGGTGATCAGCTTGGTGCCGTCGGGAAAAGTCGCTTCGACCATCACCTCGGGAAGTAGCTCGGCAACGCCGTCGAGGACGTCATCGGCGCTCAAGACCTCGCGACCGGAGGCCATCAGGTCAGCAACAGATCTCCCGTCGCGGGCTCCCTCGAGGAGGTGGTCGGTGATGACGGCGATCGCCTCGGGATGATTGAGCCGGAGGCCGCGAGCCTGGCGACGCCGCGCGAGTTCGGCGGCATAGCTGACGAGCAGTCGATCCTGCTCGTGGGGAGACAACCGCATTGGAGGACTCCGTCCCGATCGGTGATGGTGCTCGGCAATTCTGACACGGCGACGACAGCGTGGCAGCGGAGCGCGCCGCCGCGCCTCATCCGAGAGGCACCGTGACCGATCGATCGAGCAATCCGCGCAGAACAGTTCGATCGACAGCGGAGGCCACCTCTTGCAGCTCAGCGATGCCGAATGCGCCCGAGTCCAGTCCTCGAACCAGAACACCTGCCAGCGCCTGAGCCGTGGCGGGCTCGTCCATCACCGCACCGCCCTGCCGCTCGAGGTAGCTACCCAGCCGAGCCGCCGCGACGGGCATCGCGCGGCGGAAGAATCCGAAGGTGGCCAACCATCGCGTCACCAGGTGTCCGGGGTGCATGTCCCAGCCCTGATAGAAGCCGCGTTCGAGCGACCTCGTCACCAGATCTGCATGCCGCCGCGCAGAAGCCGCCACCTGCTCGGCGTCGCCGGTCGGCACCACCTGGGTAGAGCCGTCGCACACCCATACTCCGGTCTGCGCAGCGGCGACCAGCATGACGTTCTTGGCGTGGTCCGCCACGGGATGAGCCAGCGACTGCTGCGCCGAGGTGATCCCGCATGCAGCGCTGTAGTCGTAGGTTCCGTAATGCAGGGACGTGCAGCGGCCGTCGGCTTCGGTGATCGCCCGCGCGAGCGTCGTCGTCCCGTCGGCCCCGATCACGGCTTGGGGGCTTTCGATCTGCAACTCGAATCGCAGTGCATGGTCGGCGAGGCCGTGGGCCCGCTCGAGTTCCTCGCACAGGGCGACCACCGCGGCCACCTGCGAGGCGGCGCGCAGCTTGGGGACGGTGAAGACGAAACCGTCGGGCACTCCCCCTGCACCGTCCAGAACGAGCTCGAGCGTTCGAATACCGCGTCGACGCTCGTGTGCTGCCAACCCCTTGGCGCGAATGCCGAGCCAGGTCGGGCCGGCGGAGTCCCGCGCCAACGCCGACAGCGCTTCTCCCGCTGCGATCGCGTGGCGGTCCTCTACTGCGTCCGAACGCCACCCGTAGCCGTCCTCGAAATCGAACCGAAGGTCCTGGACGGGAGCACTGATCAGTCGCTCACGCACCAGCGGAAGAACGTTCGAGGTGTCGAGTTCGGCGAATGCTTCGGGGTGTGCATCCAGAATCGCCGTCGCGGCAGCGCCCCATTCGGCCGGCACATCCGATGATGCCTCCGAGGCCGAGACGTAGACGGTGTGCGAGGGCTGACCGCCGATCCGGTCACCCGGGTAGTGCCGCGCGAGATCTTCGTCGATCGGAGCGAAGAGCGACTCGAGTCGATCGAGTGCGTCGGGGGTCAGCGCCGTGCCCCTGGATCCGAAAGCAGATTCGGCGCTGTCGCTGTGTCCGGTCATAGGCATCACTGTCCCAGATGAGCGGTGTTTTCGATATTTGCCAGCCGGACCTTCCCCTGGGCAACCAGGCGTCCGCTGTCGTCGGTGATATCGACCTGCCACAGCTGCTGCGTGCGTCCACGGTGAATCGGATGTCCCAGTGCGGTCAGGGTTCCCGAGCGCGTGGCGCGGAGAAAATCGGTGCTGTTGTTGACTCCGACGACGTGACCACGAGATCCGAACCAGGCCGATCCGGCGATGCTGGCCACCGATTCCACCACTGCACACAGCACGCCGCCGTGCATGATTCCGGCCGGTTGATGCAGTTGCGGGGTCACGTCCCACTCGGCGCGAACGACGTCTGCGGTCACTTCCTTGTACGTCAGTCCGACCACACCATCGAAGCCACGGCCGCAGAGTTCGGTCAGTTGCTCCGGGGTGAGGGTCTCGAAGGAAGTCGCTTCGGTGGTTCCGCTCGAATCGGTCATGTGCTCCGCTTCCGGGTCGCGTGTGTCGAGGATTCTCGTCGACCGTCGTCGACTCATCACCAGGAATACACGACTGTCGACCCGAGAAAATCGGTGGGCCTGTCGTTCGAGACGAACGACAGGCCCACCGCGGCAAGGACCGGGAGTCACTGCAGCCCTCAGGACTCCGGCTCGGTCCGGTTGTCAGAAACTTAGCATAGGCATGCCTTACTGCCAAGGAATGGTGCTCGAGAAACTCGCAGCCGCTGCCGGTCCGACCCGACACGCGACCGCACCGGCAACCCGACAGCAACCATGGCGTCGAGCAACAACTGACCCCGACGAGCGCTGTCGGACGCGTTCGCACCCGCAAGGATCGGTACATACGTGGAGGCACCGAGAATCGCATCGCCGACCAGCGCCCAGAACAGTCGATCATCGAGCGGAGCGTGCTCCGACATCGCCGTCAACACCAGCTCCAAGGACGTGATGCACCGGTGCGCCGTCCATACCAGCAGCGCCTCTTCACATGGCAGGGTGACGGAACCTGACGCACCCGAGGCGGGATCCTGCGGTAACACTCTCAGAATCGGCGATGCGACGCCGGCCCAGTCGATTCCGCCGTCGCTGTCCATATGTATCCACAGATTCTCGACACCCGGATCCCAGGCACGGGCTTGCACGGCGAGCAGCGCGGTAACTCGCCCGACGACGGCGTGAATCAGGGCAGTCGCCACCTGAACTGCTGCAGCCTCCGGCACACGGAGATCCTCGAGCGACCGGCGGTACATCTGCTCGAAGCGTCCCGATGTCGGTCCGGAACCCAACTGCCACCAACGCCGTTTGCTCTCGTTGGCCATGGCGGCCACGGCGTACATCCGCGGGTATTCGGGATTGAGCGCTCTCAGCATGGCGCACGAGTCGTCGAGCACTGCCGTTCCGCCGACTCGGCCCGAGAATCGATACACATCCGGCCAACCTGTGGATCTCGAAGTTACCGCTGACACCTGAACGCTCCTTCTTTCAGAGACCGGGCGAACCAGTCGTGCTGTCCGTCGATAGTAGGTTAGCCTAACCAGAGTATCAGTCACTCAGGTACCGCTACCCTTACCTCGCCGCACATCCGAGGAAAGGGTTCCGTAACCTAAGACCCGCCCTTCGATACAGCGAGGAGTCACCACCACAGTGACCACACGTCCGCTACTCGGCCGCCACGACGCACGCCGACCCGACGGAGAACGGTGCGGGGTCGAGAACGTTCCCGTTGCGCCGCCGCAGCGGAGTTCGCGTATGGCCGCTGCGGCCATCGACGCCCTGATCGTTCTGATTCCGCTCTTCATCGGTTGGTCGATCGTCGACGCTCTCGGTGACGACAACGGCGGCGGCCAGGCAGACCGATTCGTGTTCGGAACGATTGCCGTGCTCGTCTCGTCGGCACTGTTCGTCTGGAATCGGGGATACCGCGACGGCAACGAGGGGCAGAGCACCGGTCGACGCTGGCTCGGGCTGACACTGCGAGACAGTCACACCCGTGGACCCGTCGGCGCGCGCCGCGCCCTGTGCCGTCATGTCGGGATCGGCACTGCATCAGCCGAGGTAGTTCGGGTAAAGCGGGCTGCCGCTGAGGGATTCGAGCCGATCCCCCAAGACGGCTCGGTCGCAGCCATTCGACGGCGAAGGTTGCTCGGCCTGGCCGTGTTGGTCGTCGCACTCGTGGCCGGCGTCCTCGCCAGCGTCGCCATCGGCGCGCGACCGATGACCTTCGCCGAGATCGCCCACGCCCTCATCGACTCGACGGGCACCGACACCGACATCATCGTCCGCACCTTGCGTGTACCTCGTACGGTCCTCGCGCTCGTCGTCGGTATCGCACTGGGCATCGCAGGTGCCCTGATCCAGGGACACACTCGAAACCCGCTGGCCGACGCCAGTTTGCTCGGGCTCAACTCCGGAGCAGCGTTCTTCGTCGTGATGGCTATCTACCTGTTCCGATTCACCTCACCGAGCCAATACCTGTGGTTCGCGTTCGCCGGTTCGGCGGCAGCGAGCATCGTCGTGTTCGGCCTGTCGTCGATCGGCTCAGGCAGATCCAGCCCGATCAATCTGGCGTTGGCGGGCGCGGGCGTCGCATTCTTCCTGTCGGCGATGACCAACGCTGTCGTGCTCCTCGATCAGACGAGCCTCGACGGCTACCGCTTCTGGGTGGTCGGATCCGTCGCTGGTCGTGGACTCGACGTGCTGTGGCAGGTACTTCCCTTCCTGGTGATCGGGGTCCTCATCGCGCTCGCGAGTACCCCCGGATTGAACGTCATGAGCCTGGGCGAGGACGTCGCCCGCTCGCTCGGGACCAATATCGCACTCACCCGCACCGTCGGCATTCTCGCGATCACGCTGCTGACCGGTGCCGCGACCGCCGCGTGCGGGCCCATTGCCTTCGTCGGCCTCGTCGTTCCGCATATCGCCCGCGCGGTGACCGGGCCCGACTACCGCTGGCTCGTCCCCTATGCAGGCCTCATGGGTGGTGTGATGCTGATGGTCGCCGACGTCATCGGCCGCGTCGTCGTGCGCCCTGGCGAGTTGCAGGTCGGCATTGTTCTCGCCCTCGTCGGTGCGCCGTTCTTCATTGCGCTCGTACGCCGGAGAAAGCTGGCGAGCCTGTGACCGCCGGCCTCGGATCCCCCACACCGTCGACATCGAGACCCGGTGCCGTCCCCGCACGGCCGGCAGTGCGCGTGGGCCGCGTGTCCCTCGTCCGGCGTCCACTCATGGTCGTCACCACCGTGTTGTTGGCCGCCGCACTGGTTCTCATCATGTGCGTGAACATCGGCCGCGGCGATTTTCCGCTCTCTATCGCGCAGGTGCTCGACGTACTTCTCGGCGGCGGCTCGAGGATCGAGCGGTTCATCGTGATGGACCTACGCCTCCCGCGATCGCTGACCGGTCTGCTCGTGGGTGCGGCGCTCGGCATCTCCGGTGCGATCACACAGTCGATCTCGCGCAACTCGCTGGCCAGCCCTGACATCCTGGGCATCACCGCCGGTTCCAGTGCAGCAGCTGTCGCGTTGATCGTACTCGGCGGCGGCATCGGCGGAATGCTCGCCACCGTGGGGCTTCCCATTGCGGCGCTGATCGGCGGCGTCCTCACCGCGATCGCGATCTACACCTTGGCGTGGCGCAAAGGCGTGGACGGGTTCCGCCTCATTCTGGTGGGCATCGCTGTCAACGCCATGCTCACCGCAGTGATCGGCTGGTTGCTGGTCAGTGCCGACATCAACGATGTCTCGCGGGCGCAGGTCTGGCTCAACGGCTCACTCAACGGCGCCAACTGGTCCACGGTCTGGCCAGTCGCGATCGCCGTCGTTCTCGTCGGCGGCGGCACCGTCGTCGCGACGTTCACGCTGGGCGCGCTACGCCTGGGTGACGACAACGCACGATCACTCGGCGTACGCCTCCAACACAGCCAGGCAATGATGCTCTTGGCTGCCGTCGGCCTCGCCGCCATCGCCACCGCCGCTGCAGGTCCCATCGGATTCGTTGCGCTCGCAGCGCCACAGATCGCACTTCGAATCCTGCGAACACCCGGTCCGCCGATCATCGGGTCGGCGCTGATCGGCGGTGTGTTGGTGGTGTCGAGCGATCTGATCGCTCGCACGATTCTGCCGGTGGAGCTACCGGTGGGCATCGTCACCTCGGCGCTCGGTGGACCGTTCCTTCTGTACCTTCTCGTGCGCAGTAATCGAAAGGCCTCCGTATGACAATCAGCCATGCCTCTCGCTTGGTCGCAGACGATCTCACCCTCGGGTACGGCGATCGAACGATCGTCGAAAACCTCGATCTGGCGATTCACACCGGGTTGATCACCACCGTCATCGGCCCGAACGGCTGCGGGAAGTCCACCCTGCTGCGTTCTCTCGGACGCTTGCTCAAGCCGAAAGCCGGAGGCGTGCTGCTCGACGGCCGTGCGATTTCGTCGATGAAGACGAAAGAGGTTGCCAAAACCCTCGGCATGCTGCCGCAGGCACCGACGGCTCCGGAGGGATTGACCGTCGCGGACCTGGTCTCTCGTGGTCGTCATCCGCATCAGTCGTGGATCCGACAGTGGAGCTCGGACGACGAGTCGGAGGTGGCAAACGCACTCGAACTCACCGGCGTGGGTGACCTCGCCGACCGCCCCGTCGACGAGCTCTCCGGTGGCCAAAGGCAACGCGCGTGGATCTCGATGGCGTTGGCGCAGGGCACCGATATCCTGCTTCTGGACGAGCCGACCACCTACCTCGACCTGGCCCATTCCGTGGAAGTGCTCGATCTCGTCGATCGACTGCATGCCGAACTGGGCCGCACGATCGTCATGGTGCTGCACGATCTCAACCTCGCACTGCGGTACAGCGACCAGTTGATCGTCATGAAGGACGGACGCATCGTCACGTCCGGTCGCCCTCAGGACGTCATTTCCCAGGAACTGCTGCTCGACGTCTTCGGCCTCGAAGCCGCCGTGATCGAGGATCCGATGTCGGATCGTCCCCTCGTCGTCCCGATCGGTACCCGGCACGTCTACGGATCGGTGGGCGGTCCGGTGAAGTCCGAAAAGCATGGCGCGGCACCGGATTCTCGGGCTGTGTGACCCGATCCTTCACCTCTCGATCATGGTGCGGACAAGTTTGAACCCCTGGCCGATGGAGACATCGGGCAGGTAGGCCCTACCGATCGCGTTTCCGATACTGGGTAATGCGGCCGGGTCCGCGAAGGTCATGTGCATCGATTCGTATCGAGGCTGGAACTTGGATTTGAACGCCAGCAGCGAACGGAACCCGTAGACCGGTTCCAGAGTGCGTCCGAGCACGTCGAGCAAGCGGTCGAGTAGACCGGACAACGTCGACTGCTCGGCACTGGACACATGCTCGGGCTGCTTCTCGTCGACTTTGGCCAAGGGCGCGCCCGAGAGACTGAGGAACCGGGCACCCTCCTGCTCGAGAAGCAGGGCGGCCGAGGCGATCAGGAATTCCATGGTCGGTCGGAAGCCCTCCGAGCGCCGACGCATGAAGTCGAGCGTCCACCCGACGATCACACCCTCCTCGTAGACGGGCATCCACGAGGTCACACCGTGCACGGTTCGATGCTCGTCGACGGCGATCAGACACCGCACGTTCTCGTCGTCCACCTCTTCGAGCCCGCCGAGAGTGAAGCCCATCTCCGGCATTCCCTTGTCGGCAACCCACTCCTCGGAGATCGCCGTTATCTGATCGGTGATAGCGAGAGGAGCTGTCGGGAACCGAATCCACTCGGCCACGACGCCCGCCTTCTTGGCACGGTTGAGTGCCGTTCGGACATCCTGGAATCGCTTGCCGGTGAAGGCAATTTGTTCCAAGTCCAGGACCGTCTCCTCGCCGACCTGAATGCCGCCCCAGCCGAGCGAGTCGGTGATCCGGCGAACATCGGGGGTGACGGAGTAGAAGCACGGGACCCAGCCGTTTTTCGATGCGAACTCCGCAAAATCGACGACGTTGTCTCGCAGCGACTCTCGCGGACCGACCGGATCTCCGGTGGTGAGCGCAACGCCGGAGATGACACGGTAGGCGACGTAACTTCGCCCGTCCGGACCGAACCAGTACTTGTTTCCGCGCCATGTCGTCATCCACGACAGAGCCGATCCACTGCTCGCCATCAACAGCCCTCGTGCCCGTTCGGTGGCATCTGTCTCGGTTCCGTACACCGGGGTGAGGAAGGTGCCTGCGGCGAGCACGCAGACCAACACCCAGAAAGCCACTCCGGTCCACTCGAACAACAAGGTGGTGGGGACGCTCTGCGGCAGCAGGGCGGGCTCGAGCCACTGCAGATAGACCGGCGGCACCAAGCGCTGCGGAAAGTCGGTCAGTAGTCCGCCGAACGAGGGTGAATCGGCGAAACCGCCTCGCGCCAGGTACCCACCGATCGAGTAAACCAGCGCCAGTGCAGCGCCGACGCCGACCACCGAGGCCGCCCACCGCCTGTAAGTACCGGCCGGAGCCGACACATCGAAGAATCGACGGGTGACGATCAGGACCACCAAGACGATCAGGGGCAGTAGAAACGGCGCGATGGTGCGATATGCGGTCGGTGATTCCAGTCCGTAGAACATCGACTCGTCGTCACCGGACTCCAAGAACCGAATCCCGAAGTTGGCCAACGAGAGTCCGAGCAGAACCACCTGAGAGACGACCGCCATCGCCCACGCAAACCGTCTCCCCCGGCGCAGTCCGTCGCTGACCACCAGCAAGAACAGGGACGGCATGATGCTCAAGATGGTGGGGCCCACTCCCCCCAGCCTCAGATCGAGCAGGCCGCGGCGACATTCCGCCGGATCGGTCGTCGCATCGGCACAGATTTCACGCACCTCCGCGGCCGTGTACGGAACTCCACGCACCACATCTCGAAGTACCGCGAACGGACCGACTGCATTGGGGCTCAATGCCGCCAGTACCGGCCCGAGGGCACTCGCGGCGACGATCAACGCAACCAAGACGCGTCCTTCTCGTTGGGTGCCCGCCAGTCGCGGTCCGCGGGCCGAACGGCCGACGATCCACGGGCCCGCCACCAGACCGATGACGGCGGCAGCAAGCCGGATCACATCCTGCAAGTGGCCACCGAAGAGGGCCAACGTCACGAGCAGGGCCAGAATTCCGACGCGAAGCCGCCTGCGCCACAACGTATCCATGCGCGAAGTGGCCACCAACACCACGCCGAAGATCCAGGTCGTCGGACCGACAGCCGTCCCGACGTGCAACCGGAAGCCCCAGTCGGCGTCGAACGTCTTGGCCAGGGCCGCCAGACCGAGACCGAGCAGCGAACCGGCCACCTGAGTGACGAACGCAGCGACGGCGAAACGAGCCGACCCGATCCGACGTTCGATGGGCGCGGCGGCGAGGAGAACCGCAATCGTCGCCACGACACACCCGGCGATGTTCGGGGCCACCAATCCCGAGGTCAGTGGGGTCCACAGGTGCCAGCGCTCGAATGGCATGATCCCGACCGCGAAGTACCTGTCCAGCTGGCCGCGGTCATCGATGACGGCAGCGGCGATGCCGGTGGCCCACACGACGGCGAGCAAGACGAAACCGACCGGGGCTCCGACGGCTCCGAAGAGAACGAGTGACCAGACGCGCCGCAACTGCCGCATCACTGCAGATGCAAGCGCCGCGAGGGACGTCCTCCGCTTCGACATCCACGTCGGCCCCACCGAATCGTGTGTCTCGGCGCCAGACGTCGCTGCCGTCGACTGCTCGGGATCGGTCGCGCTCACGAAATCAACCCTGTTCTCGTTGCCAGCCAAGGAAGTTCACGTCGTAAGCCTTCCGCCCAGACCTCGAAGCTGTGGCCGCCCGGTACCTCCACGTACTGCACATCCATTCCGGCGGCCTTCGCCGCGTCGTACATCTCTTGCTGTCCCGGTTTGAAGTCCTTGTCATCGGTACCCACGACGAAAATACCGGCCGAGTCCGGGTACCGACGCGATTTCAGCAGGTCGAGCGGGTTGACAGCAGTGAACGCTGCAGCGTCTCCGCCGAAAGCCTGCTGCACAGTGCGATTTCGATCGCCGAGGGTCGGCTCGCGCTGGCCGGACAGGTCGAGGAACGTGGGGTACACGTCGGGATGATTGGTCGCCATCTGAATCGAGCAGGTTCCGCCGTAGGACAATCCGCCGATGGCCCAGTGCGCACGATTTTCATCGATTTGCAGTGCACTGTCGATCCAGTCGGGAACGTCGCGGGACAGATAGGTGTCGACGTTGCCGAGGGGCGAATCGACACAGAGCGGATTGGCTATCGACGATCCCGTGCCGTCGGCAACGACCACCACCGGTGCCAGACCGGCGTGCTCACGTGCGAAATTATCCATGGTCAGCGCCAGCCTTCCGCCGTTGAGCCAGTCCTCGGGCGCACCCGGCTGACCAGCGAGCAACACCAGAACCGGCAGCAGTGGGCGAGGATCTGCGAAGTAGGCGGGCGGCAGATAGATCTCTGCGTCTCGGGCGGAGAAACCGGACACGGTACCCGGAATCGCCGCCGAGGTGATCTTCCCTGCCGCCGGCAGATCGGCAGGTGCGGTCCAGACCGAGTCGAGCGGTGTTCCCGTGACGGTCTGCGCGACAGCGGCCGGCACATCCGAGAACGGAATCCGAGCAGCCGACTCCACGCCCAGTGCATTTCCCACAGTGGGATACGCGTCGAATTCGAGGTTCACGTGCAGGGCGGCCGCAGCCACCACCGCGAGCGCAGCGAGCACCGATACGAGCTTGCCCAGCACCCTCCGTGCCGCGAGCAGACGGGGGACCAGCGCGAACAGCGATGCCAGACCTACCCCGATCCATACGTAGATGGAAGTAGCGATCGGATCAGGAAACGGTCGCCATACCTTTTCGACGACGACGTAGCCGATTCCGGTGACGACTATCGCGGTCGTCACCGCGATCGGCAATGCCCGTGCGGTGTAGCTTCTCGATCTCGACACGAGCAGCCACACACCGCCGAGAGCGCCGAGCACGGAGACGATCACCGGAACCGGGCCGTCGATCAACGACAAAGAATCGAACCAGTCCACGCGATGACTCCACTCACTTCTCGAAAGTCGGGCCGCGGGGCGGCACGATCACGAGTGAAGGATATTCGCCTCGAGCCTTCTGCGGTCGCGACCCGCCTATTCGAGCCGATGGGAGCTATGACGGAACACACACCGCCCGAACTCCGGGTACTACTGCCAGTAGTACGCATGTGCGTCGGACTAGCCGTAGACTCGGTGAAATGGCTGGTCTTGGTGAACTAGAGCGCGCAGTGATGGACCATCTGTGGGAATCCTCGGATCCGCAGACCGTTCGGCAGGTCCACGAGGCGCTGGCGAAACATCGCGAACTCGCCTACACGACGGTGATGACGGTGCTGCAGCGATTGGCGAAGAAGAAGTTGGTCGTTCAGCAGCGTGATGATCGAGCGCACCGCTACGCTCCGCTGCATGGACGCGACGAGTTGGTCGCCAGCCTCATGGTCGACGCGTTGTCACAGGCTCCGGCATCGGGCGGGCGGGCGGCGGCCCTGGTCCATTTCGTCGGGCAGGTGGGGGCAGACGAAGCCGCCGCACTGCGTGAGGCACTTGCCGCTCTCGAAGTGGCACAATCGAGCGGAGAATCGCCTTCGGCCGAAGAAGGCCGTCCAACGAATCGACGCTCGCCGTAGTAAGTGAGGACATGAACTCGACGACTGCGCTGGCCTTCGCGGTGCTCGCGCTTGTTTTGGCGGGGCCGATCCCAGCGGTGCTCGCTCGCGCCCGCTGGCCTTACCGGTCTCCGCGTGCAGCGCTCGTGCTGTGGCAGGCAATCGCACTCGCCGCTGTGCTGTCGGCGTTCAGTTCCGGCCTCGCGATCGGCGGCCTGCTCCTTGTTCCCGGTGCAGACGGTCGCCCGACAACGGCACCCACCGACGAGATCGACGCACTCGGTCTTCCCCTCTGGATCTTCTACGTCGCCGTCTTGGCGATCACGCTGGGGATCGGCGCCAAGCTGATGTTCTCCGTCGTCCAGGTAGCCGTGAGAACCCGACGCCGACGTTCCCGTCACCGCATGCTGGTCGATCTGCTCGACCGAAACAGTTCGATCGAGAATGCCTTTCGCGGTCTTCGCGATGCAGACATCCGGGTGCTCGACGCGGCCGAGCCGATCGCCTACTGCCTCCCTGGCCTGCGCCAGAGAGTGGTGCTGAGCCGAGGAACGCTCGCGGAGCTGTCCGAGGCAGAGGTCACGGCAATACTCAGCCACGAACGTTCGCACCTGCGTGCCCGTCACGACCTGGTTCTCGAGGCATTCACCGCGGTCAACGAAGCCTTCCCCAGAATCGTGCGAAGCAAATCGGCACTCGGCAGCGTGCAACTGCTCGTCGAACTCCTCGCCGACGACTCGGCCGTGAAGGTCACCGGACCCACTCCACTGGCCAGAGCATTGGTCACGTGCGCGGGGTCGACCGCACCGAGGGGTGCGATGGCGGCAGGCGGTCCGCACACGTTGATTCGGGTGCAGCGATTGAGCGGGCCCGGCAGCGATATCCGGATTGCTGCGGTTGCCTACGGGACCGCCGTGGTGATTCTGGTTCTGCCGACGATCTATGTGGCAATGCCCTGGCTGGAAGAACTGAGCAAACTCGTCGGGTGAGTCGGTGTTCGAGAGGGGTCGCGCAGGTCACACCGAATGAGTGTGAACAATGTGCGGCGAGTCCCGTACAGTGGATCTCGGTCGCCATCGCGACTTAGCAATCGAAATGGCACAAACAGCCCCACTTTATGCAGTTCCCTGCGTATCGATGGCCAGGTGACAGTGCCCTGGCTCGTATCAATGTGTTCTGGCTGTTTTTCCGTGTTTCCCGATTTTCGGGTGCTCTCAGCTTCGGGCTTATTGGCGTGCCCGTAATCCGGAGAGGCTTTACTGCGTGACCCACGCTGTTTCCAACACACCCGTTTCCAACACACCGATCTCCACCGCGTCCGACGCCGCGGTCACCGCGGCACCCGTCTCGGCACCGGCGTTCACCTTCGCCGATCTCGGACTGCCCGAGGCCGTTGTCGCCGCCCTGGCACGCAACTCGATCACCGTGCCCTCCCCCATTCAGGAGAAAGCGCTGCCCGACGCCATTGCGGGCAAGAACGTTCTCGGTCGTGCGCAGACAGGTTCGGGCAAGACCCTCGCGTTCGGCCTGCCGATTCTGCAGCGTCTGTCGCTGCACACCGATCGACCGGCGGCCAAGCGCCCTCGTTCGCTCGTACTGGTTCCGACGCGCGAGCTCGCTTTTCAGGTCGTCGAATCTCTCGCGCCCTACGCCAACGCGCAGGGTCTACGAGTCATGCCTGCTGTCGGCGGCACCCCGTTCAACAAGCAGGTCGAACAGCTACGTCGCGGCGTCGATGTCCTCGTCGCCACACCGGGCCGCCTCGCCGATCATCTGCGCCAGGGCACATGCATCCTCGACGCTATCGAGATCACCGCACTCGACGAGGCCGACCAGATGGCAGACATGGGCTTCCTTCCCGAGGTTCGGGCCGTTCTCGCCGATACTCCGGCGGACGGTCAGCGCATGCTGTTCTCGGCCACCCTCGACCGTGAGGTTCAGTCGCTGGTACGCCAGTTCCTGCCCGATCACGTCGAGCACTCCACCCAGGACGGCAAGGCCAGCGTCCGAACGATGGACCACTACGTTCTGATGGTCGATCGGGGTCAGAAGGACCTGGTTCTCTCCGAGATCGGTGCACGCGAGGGCGGCCGCACCATCATGTTCGCTCGGACGAAGCTGGGCTGCGACGGCATCACCGATCGCCTGCGGGCGCTCGGCATCGCCGCGGAGTCTTTGCACGGTGGAAAGGCCCAGAACCAGCGCACCCGCGTGCTCGAGCGCTTCAAGAACGGGCGCACGCCCGTCCTCGTCGCCACCGACGTCGCCGCGCGCGGCATCCACGTCGACGGTATCGATCTGGTCGTGCACGTCGATCCGCCAGCCGATCACAAGGATTACCTGCACCGTGCAGGACGCACCGCACGGGCGGGCGAGAAGGGCACAGTCGTCGCGATCGTGCTCCCCAACCAGCGCCGCCAGGTGCTACGCCTGACCGGAATGGCAGGCGTCAAGGCCACGGCCGTCAACGTCTCGCCGGGTTCGACCGAGCTCAACAGCATCACCGGCGCGAAGAAGCCGACCGGTGAGCCGCTGCGCGCCGAGTCCGCGCCCCGTGACCGAAACAGCCGTCCCCGCAGCGGCGGATACCAGGGATCCAACCCGCGCAGCAGCGGCGGATACCAGGGATCCAACCCGCGCAGCAGCGGCGGCTACCAGGGATCCAACCCGCGCAGCAGCGGCGGGTACCAGGGTGACCGCCCGCGTACCGGCTACCAAGGATCCAACCCGCGCAGCAGCGGCGGATACCAGGGATCCAACCCCCGTAGCGAAGGCGGATACCAGGGCGATCGCCCACGTCGCAGCGACTCGAGTGCATACCGCGGCTCGGACAGCCGGGGTTCCGACAACCGCCGCCCGGCATCTACGTCCCGCCAGGACGAACACCGGTCGGGAGGCTTCCGCAGCCGCACCGAGCGTCGCTCCTACGACGGATTCGACGGTCCGGCTCGCAGCCACTGATCGGTCCCTCGGCGGCCACTGATCGGTTCACCATCGAGCGATCGTGAACCGATCTGCGTACATCCACGACACGAGGTGTCGCATTCTTCGCGAATGCGACACCTCGTGTCTTTGTGCGCGGGCAGGTTTCACATCTGCTCGGGGGTTGGCTCGCGCTCGATCGCTCGGCAAGGAAAGCTGTCTGTATGACCTCAGCAGCAGAACCGACAGAACTGGCTCAGATCGGAGTCACCGGACTCGCCGTCATGGGCTCCAACATCGCACGTAACTTCGCCCATCACGGACACACCGTCGCATTGCACAACCGCAGCATCGCGAAGACCGATGCGCTGATCGACGAGCACGGCACCGAAGGCACGTTCATCCGCACCGAAACCATCGAGGAATTCGTGGCAGCGCTCGCGAAGCCGCGCCGGGTTCTCATCATGGTCAAGGCAGGAGATCCGACCGACGCCGTCATCGAGGAGCTCGCCGACGCGATGGAAGAGGGCGATATCATCATCGACGGTGGTAATGCGCTCTACACCGACACCATCCGCCGAGAGGCTGCGATGAAGGAGCGCGGTCTGCTCTTCGTCGGGGCCGGTATCTCGGGCGGCGAGGAAGGCGCGCTCAACGGCCCTTCCATCATGCCCGGAGGTCCGGCCGAGTCCTACAAGGCGCTCGGCCCGCTGCTGGAATCCATTGCAGCGCAGGTGGACGGCACCCCCTGCTGTACTCACATCGGACCGGACGGCTCCGGTCACTTCGTCAAGATGGTGCACAACGGCATCGAATACGCCGATATGCAGCTCATCGGTGAGGCGTACAACCTCTTCCGCGACGCACTCGGCTACAACCCGGCGCAGATTGCCGACGTGTTCAGCGAGTGGAACAACGGCGATCTGGAGAGCTATCTGGTCGAGATCACCGCCGAGGTGCTTCGCCAGGTCGACGCCAAGACGGGTCAGCCTCTGGTGGACGTGATCGTCGACGCCGCCGAGCAGAAGGGCACCGGACGCTGGACGGTCAAGGCTGCTCTCGACCTCGGAGTTCCCGTCACGGGTATCGCCGAGGCTGTTTTTGCTCGGGCTCTGTCGGGCTCGCGGTCCCAGCGTAAGGCCGCCGTAGGCCTTGCCTCCGGAACTCTGGCCGACAAGCCCACCGACGCAGAGCAGTTCACACACGACATCAGCCGGGCCCTGTACGCGTCCAAGATCGTCGCTTATGCACAGGGTTTCGATCAGATCGCTGCGGGCAGCGCCGAGTACGACTGGAATCTGCATCCCGGCGACCTCGCCACGATCTGGCGCGGTGGTTGCATCATCCGGGCGCGGTTCCTCAACCGGATCAAGGACGCCTACGACGACGACGCCGAACTCCCCAGCTTGATCCTGGCACCGTACTTCCGCGACGCGATCGAGGACGCCATCGACAGCTGGCGTCGGGTCGTGATCACCGCGGCCTCACTGGGCATTCCGGTACCGGCGTTCGCCTCCTCGCTGTCGTACTACGACGCGCTGCGGGCCGAGCGGTTGCCCGCTGCGTTGACGCAGGGCCAGCGTGACTTCTTCGGAGCGCACACGTACGAGCGCACTGATTCCGACGGCAAATTCCACACTCTGTGGAGTGGCGATCGCTCCGAGGTCCAGGCCTGACAAGGCTCGCACTCACGCGGTGGCGCTGACCTCGTCGTCCAGCGCCACCGCAGTGCATGGCGATGCTCTGTCAGTGTGGAATCGGGCCGAAGATCGGCTGCACCACGATCGAGGGGATGCCCTCCCATGGCAACGACCCGTCGAGGTCTCGCCAGACCGTCTGCACGGCACCGAATCGACCGTTTCCGTACACGTCGGAGGCGGCATGGAGGATGTCGGCGCAGTCCGGTACATCGATGGTGAACAACTCGAACCCTGCTGCCGAGCAACCCATCCCGGCCTCGATGTCGAGCATTCCGGAGGCCACGAAGCTACCGAGCGAATTCAGGATCCGCGAGGACTCCTGCGGCCCGCGGCCCGTCACAACGATCTCCGGACTACCCAGATCGGTGAGTCCTACCGTGTAGCAGAAGGCCGGGTGAATTCCATACCGGTCGACCTCCGATTCGACATACTGCAGTGCCCACCCGAATTCGTCGATCGAGCGCTTCAGATCCTGGACGTACTCGTCGGCACTGCGCCCCTGACACATTTTGCACATAGCTCCCCCAACTCGGCATGCAACCGCCCCCTCGGCGATCACGGTCGTGGAACTCACTTCGAACATGCGTTCCAACGGCAGTATTGCGGCGGGTACCGACAAGAAGGGTCCGGGCGTCTTCGACGCAGCGGTAAGGTCACAGCCATGCCGGGTCATTCCGCTCCATCGTTCGCAGACCTCGGCCTGCCGGTAGTTCTCGTGCACGCACTGGACAAGGCGGGTGTACGGACACCGTTTCCGATCCAGATCGCTGCCTTGCCGGATGCGCTCGCCGGCCGCGACATCCTCGGGCGCGCACCGACCGGCTCGGGCAAGACGCTCGCATTCGGACTGCCTCTGCTCGTGCGGCTGGCCGGGCGCCGAAGCGAACCGGGCGCACCGCGCGGGCTCGTGCTGGCTCCGACTCGGGAACTCGCGCTTCAGATCCACGAGGTACTGGACCTACACGGTGCCGTCTTCGGTCTGCGCACGGTCGCGGTCGTGGGAGGAGTGCCACTCGAGCGCAACGTCCGCGACATTCAGCGCGGTATCGACATCGTGGTCGCCACCCCCGGCCGACTCCGAGATCTGCTCGAGCGGCGGTCGATCACGTTGCGCCAGGTCGAGATGACCGTGATCGACGAAGCGGATCGGATGGTGGACATGGGATTTCTGCCCCAGGTCGAAGCCCTGCTCGCCGCGACACCCGCCGACGGCCAGCGGTTGCTGTTCTCGGCCACCCTCGATCAAGACACCGACCGACTGGTCGAGAAGTTCCTGACCGACCCCGCCGAACATTCACTTGCCGAATCGGTGAGTGAACCCGACATCGTGCACTACGTGTTTCGCGTCGACGCTGCCCGCAAGACCGAAATAGCTGCCGCCGTTGCCAACAGAGACGGTCGCACGCTGCTGTTCGTCCGCACGACTCACGCGGTCGATCGACTCGCCGACGAATGCCGCCGGCTGGGCGTTCCGATATCGTCGTTGCACGGCAACAAAACTCAGGCACACCGCACGCGTGCACTGGCCGAATTCGCTGACGGTAGCTCGCTCGCCCTGATCGCGACAGACGTCGCTGCGCGTGGCGTTCACGTCGATGACGTCACGCTGGTCGTGCACGTCGATCCGCCTCTCGATTCCAAGGATTACCAGCATCGAGCAGGCCGCACTGCCCGGGCCGGAGCGAGCGGGACAGTCGTGACGTTGGCCACTGCAGAGCAACTGGATCTCGTGTGCGCTATGGCGGAGGAGGCCGGTGTCCTTCCCATTGTGGTCGACACCGACACCGATTCGACCTCGTGGCGTCAGGCAACCGGTGCGCGAACGCCCTCCGGTCGGCCGACGCTCGCGCCCTCACGAACCTCCGGGGTCGACGGCGGCAATCGCCGATCGCGCGGGTCACGCGGCTCCGTGCCCTCCCGGCACGAGCGAAGCGGGCGCACCGGGGGCAGGCGGGGCGAGCGCCGAGGACGGCGCAGGTGAACTCGCTCTGGTTGTCGATCACGCTCGCGCTGGTCTCGGCGTTTCTGTTCGCGTGTGCGTCGGTAGCGCAGCAGAGCGCCGCGGCCTCCGTGCCGGAAGGCACGTCCCTGGTATCGGCCCTCATCCGTAACCCCAGATGGTGGGTGGGGGTGATCGGAGACGGAGGCGGCTACGCAGTGCAGATCGCTGCGCTCTGGGTCGGTTCGGTGCTGGTCGTTCAGCCGTTGCTGGTCACCGCACTACTGTTCGCACTCCCGATGTCGGCGAAGTTGACGGGCCGAGCCCTTCCCGGCTCCACGTGGGCACTTGCGTTCCTGTTGGCGGCGGCGCTGGCCGTGTTCATAGTGGTCGGCGATCCCAGCGAGGGGAACACCGACGCACCCCTGTCCGACTGGATCGTTCCGCTGATCATCGCGGCCGTCGTGATCGGCGGCGCGGTGGCGGGCGGACTGCTGGCCAGGGCCCCCGGAGCCAGGGCGCTACTTCTCGGGGCGGCAGGAGGATTGCTGTTCGGCCTGGCTGCAGCTCTGACGAAGTTCGTCACCGACCTCGTCGAGACCGAGTTGTTCGGCGCGCTGACAGCCTGGCAGACCTACGCATTGGTCGGCTGCGGGGTTCTGGGGTTCTATCTGCAGCAACGCGCATTCCAGGTCGGCCCACTGTCGGCATCGATGCCTGCCATCACTATCAGCGAACCTCTCGGCGCTGCATTCATCGGTGTCACGGTGCTGGACGAACGAATCCGAACCGACGGCGGCGCACTGGCGACCATCGCCGTGGCGGTTGCGGTCATGATCGTCACGACGGTTCGATTGTCGCGGGAGCAGGCTTCGGTCGTTCTCGAACCCGAGGCCGCTCGCGGGGCGTCGACCCCACTGCGCCGACCCGACCGGTAGTCTCGATCAACGTGCAGTTTCTCGATGGTCACCGACCGCCCTACGATCTCACCTACGACGACGTCTTCCTCGTCCCCAATCGAACCGACGTCACATCGCGCTTCGATGTCGATCTCAGTACCGTCGACGGGTCAGGAACGACCATCCCGATAGTCGTGTCGAACATGACAGCTGTGTCAGGCCGCCGGATGGCGGAGACCGTCGCGCGGCGCGGAGCCATTGCCGTCATCCCACAGGACTTGCCGACCGAAGTCGTCGCCGACACAGTCGCATTCGTCAAGAGCCGGGACCTGGTCGCGGACACCCCCGTGGTGCTGGACCCCAACGCATCGGTGTCCGACGCATTGGCACTGGTGCACAAGCGGGCGCACGAAGCCGTCGTGATCGTCGAGCACGGTAAACCCGTCGGGGTCGTGACCGAGGATGCCTGCGCCGATGTCGACCGGTTCGCGCGCGTGAGTTCGGTGGCGTCCACCGACTTCGTGCGAGCGCCTCGGCACGCATCGCCGAAGGAAGTCTTCGAGTTGATGGAGGCGGCGCATGCGCACCTCGCGGTCGTCATCGAGGACGACGGCACCCTCGCAGGCGTGGTGACCAAGACCGGAGCGGTACGCACGGGTATATACGCGCCTGCGGTCGATGCGTCGGGACGGTTGCGGATTGCAGCGGCCGTCGGCATCAACGGCAACGTCGCCGACAAGGCCACAGCCCTGGTCGAGGCCGGAGCCGATGTGCTCGTCATGGACACCGCACACGGACATCAGCAGAAGATGCTCGAAGCCCTCTCCGCGGTGCGCGCCCTCGATCTCGGGGTTCCCCTTGCCGCCGGCAACGTCGTGTCTGCACAGGGCACCCGCGATCTGGTGCAGGCGGGCGCAGACATCGTCAAGGTCGGTGTCGGTCCCGGCGCGATGTGCACGACACGAATGATGACCGGGGTCGGTCGACCACAATTCTCGGCTGTGGCCGAGTGTTCCGCTGCAGCGGCCGAACTCGGGGCTTCGGTCTGGGCCGACGGGGGCGTGCGTCATCCCCGTGACGTTGCACTCGCATTGGCTGCAGGCGCCGCGAACGTGATGATCGGGTCCTGGTTCGCCGGCACCTACGAGTCACCGGGCGACCTGCGAGTCGATGCCTCGGGCAACCGCTACAAGGAGAGCTTCGGGATGGCGTCCAAGCGGGCGGTCGCCGCCCGTACCGCCACCGACGGCGCCTTCGACCGGGCCCGCAAGGCATTGTTCGAGGAAGGCATTTCCAGTTCCCGGATGCGACTGGATCCAGACCGTCCCGGCGTCGAGGATCTGATCGATCACATCTGCGCCGGAGTTCGCAGCACCTGCACGTACGCCGGCGCTCGCACTCTGCCGGAATTGGCGCAGCGCGCGGTACTGGGTGTTCAGTCCGCCGCCGGGTTCGCCGAGGGCCGGCCACTGCCCTCCGGGTGGTGACGGGCAGGCACGGTTAGACTCACTCACAGCACACGCACACGTTCGCGCGCCGCTCGTCCGAACTTCGTTCGGACGGGTGGCCGATTTTGTCGGCTTCCCGTAGGGCGGGTCCACAGCGCGAACCAGACAGAAGGGAATCAGGTGCCCGAGGCACCCACTATTTCGGTTGCCGCTCCGGCAACTGCCGAGCAGCACGACGACGGTTCCACGTCGGAGGGCTCCTCTATCGAGCCGGGAGAGAAACCCGGCGACACCACTTCGAGCAACTCCGCCCACTCCGGTGGCGCGACTTTGTTGTCCCAACTACGACGGCCCCAGCCCAGGCGGCGTTGACACGTGGCCACGTTCCTCACCATCGTCAGCCTGCTCGGATTCGTCGCTCTGACTGCAGGCACCGCCTTGTTCGTCGCGGCCGAATTCTCACTCACGGCGCTCGAACGCAGCGCCGTCGAGTCGCGAGCCGAGAACGGCGATCTACGTTCTCGTCAGGTTCTGCACGCTCACAAGACGCTGTCTTTCCAGCTGTCCGGCGCGCAGCTCGGCATCACGATCACCACCCTGATCACCGGTTATCTTGCCGAACCTGTCCTGGCGGGCTTCATTCGGCCGGTGGCAGGTGCGCTCGGCGCCTCGCAAACACTGGCGTCGGGCATCTCGCTTGCGGTGGCGCTGATTCTGGCCACCTCGTTCTCGATGATCTTCGGTGAATTGGTCCCGAAGAACATCGCGATCGCCAAGCCGATGTCGACCGCTCGTGTCACCGCCGGTGCCATGGCCGGTTTCTCGCTGATCTTCAAGTGGGCGATCAACGGACTCAACGGCTCGGCCAACTTGCTCGTCCGCCGGCTCGGGATAGAGCCGGCCGAGGAGCTCAGATCGGCACGGTCACCACAGGAACTGGGCTCACTGGTTCGCACATCGGCCCAACAGGGATCGATCGACGAGAACACTGCAAGATTGGTCGATCGATCGTTGCAGTTCGGCGACCGCACAGCAGAGGAACTGATGACGCCGCGGGTGAAGATCGAAACGCTCGACACCGACGCCACCGTGGCCGATCTGATCGAAACCGCTGCTCGCACTGGCTTCTCCCGGTTTCCTGTGGTCGACGGCGATCTGGACGACACCGTGGGTGTCGTCCACATCAAGCACGCATTCACCGTCGCAGCAGCGCAACGCCGCTCGACGACGGTCGAGTCCTTGGCCCGTGATGTTCCGGTGGTCCCGTCGAGCCTGGACGGCGATGCGGTGATGGAGCGGGTGCGTGCGGACGGTATGCAGGTGGCCCTCGTCGTCGACGAGTACGGCGGTACCGCAGGCATGGTCACGATGGAAGATCTCATCGAGGAGATCGTCGGCGACGTTCGTGACGAGCACGACGAGCCGGAGCTCGACGTCGCTCGATCGGGTGACGGGTGGGACTGCGCCGGTCTGCTGCGAATCGACGAAGTGGCTTCGGCCACGGGATATTCGGCACCCGAAGGCGAGTACGAAACGATCGGCGGACTGGTGTTGACCGAGCTGGGTCGTATCCCGACCGAAGGGGACGCAGTTCTGCTACCGCCCACGTCGAGCGAGGACCCGCACGAGAGCAACGGCGGTTGGATCGCGCGGGTGGTTCGGATGGACGGTCGCCGGATCGACCGGGTGCTGATCTTGCCTGTCGACGCCGCAGCGGTTGCTCGACTACGTTCGGAGGGAGAGGTCGATGGGTGACTTCCTCGGTGTGGGCCTGGCAGTACTGCTGCTGGCGGGCAACGCATTCTTCGTCGGAGCCGAGTTCGCGCTGATCTCCGCCCGACGCGACCGACTCGAAGCACTGCTCGCGCAAGGCAAGAAGCGTGCACAGAGCGTGATCGAGGCCGGTCAGAATCTCTCGCAGATGCTGGCAGCTGCGCAGCTCGGTATCACGATCTGTTCGATCCTTCTCGGCCGTGTGGCCGAGCCCGCGGTGGCGCACCTCATCGAGGTTCCACTCGAGGCGATCGGCATTCCCGATTCGTTCCTGCACCCGATCGCCTTCGCCATCGCATTGACCCTCGTTGTCGTGCTGCACATCCTGGTCGGTGAGATGGTTCCGAAGAACATCGCGATCGCGGGCCCCGAGAGCACCGCCATGATTCTGGTGCCGATCCATCTGCTGTTCATCAAAGTGGCGTTGCCGCTGATCTCGTTCTACAACCTGTGCGCCAATCTGACCCTTCGGTTGCTGCGAATCGAGCCCAAGGACGAGTTGAGCTCCTCGGTCTCGGCAGTGGAGTTGTCGCAGATGATCGGCGAATCACGATCCGAGGGCTTGATCGACGCCGAAGAGCATCGCAGACTGCGGCAGGCTCTCGACACGTCCGGTCGGACTGTCGGCGAGGTGCTCATTCCCAACCATCAGGTTCGTACCATCGAGTTGTCCGGCCCCGATCACCTTCTCGGACCGACGCTCGGCTCGGTCGAACGTGCTGTCATCGAGACGGGCTTCTCTCGCTACCCCGTACGGGATTCGGCAGGTGCGCTGGTCGGGTACCTACACCTGAAGGACGTGCTCGACGACATGGCCGACGAGTCGGCCGGACCGGACACCGTCATTCCCCGCAGCGACGTTCGGTCACTGCCCGTCGTCTCGATCGACACGGTGCTCGACGACGCCCTGACCAAATTACGGCGTGCCAGCAGCCACCTCGGGGCTGTTCACGACGCGACGGGTGCCACGGTGGGCATCGTCGCTCTCGAGGACCTGGTCGAGGAATTCGTCGGTACCGTCCGAGACGGAACGCACCGGGTCGCCGGCCCGCGACCGGGTCAGTCCGCACCCGGTACCGGGCCCGCCACGTCGACCGCTCCCCCACGGAACCTGTGAATGCTCGGCTCGACATCGCTGAGCGAGGCAGAGTGGACCGGCAGGCGCACCGCCCATGCCGTGCGGATCGAGAACCTAGTCGGTGACTATTTGACCGACCGAGGACATGGCGAGGTCCATCCGGTCCTGGATTTTCTGTTCACCTATTACAGTCATCGGCCGGGCCAGTTGCGGCGGTGGAATCCGGGCCACGGCGTCGTTCTCACCGGCCCTGGTGCCGGTGACTACGCGGACTTCGCGTCCTACGAGCGGGTGGACACGCCCGAGGGCCCGGGTTACCGGGTTCGATCGGATCTCGTGGAGCGTCGGCGATCGAGTATCGAGTTCACTCTCGGACTGCTGACCGCCACCACCGAAAGAGCACCGTTGCTCGGCTGCTTCGGGCTGCACGAGTGGGCCATGGTCTACCGCGGGGGTAGTTCCGCGCAACGGCACGAGCAGGTGCCGCTTCGGCTCGGCCGCGAGGGCACGGACGCTGTGGTCGACTCGATGACGTTGCGGTGTACCCACTACGACGCCTTCCGGTTCTTCACCCCCGACGCCGCGCCGCGCAACGCAGTGCCACTGTCGCCGCAATCGCGTCTGACATCCGAGCAGCCCGGCTGCATCCACGCATCGATGGACCTGTACAAGTGGTGCTACAAGCTGGGACCTCTGATCGATTCCGAGTTTCTGACCGACTGCTTCGAGTTGGCTCTGCACGCGCGAACGATCGATATGCGTGCGAGCCCGTACGACCTCAGCGACTACGATCTCGAACCCATTCGTATCGAGACCCCGGTCGGTCGAGCAGAATATGTGCGCGCGCAGGGTGAACTGTCGGCCGAAGCGGCACCATTGCGCTCGGCGCTCATCGCTCGATGCCAGAATCTACTGATCGGCGGCGAGTACGGTGTCGGAATTACCGCCGAGTAACATTGGCCTCGTTGTCGTGGGGACACCGTCACGGGTGTCCGTGACCGAAAAGAGTGAGGATTTCATGACCGATCGTGTGCAGGCTGGTGGACTTCAAGTCGCCAAGGTCCTATTCGATTTCGTCGAAAAGGAGGCGCTGCCGGGTACCGATGTAGATTCCGAGGCCTTCTGGACCGGTGCCGCATCGGTGATCGCCGATCTTGCTCCGAAGAACAAGTCACTGCTGGCCGTCCGCGACGAGATCCAAGGCAAGGTCGATGCCTGGCACGGCGAACATGCGGGCCCCGACTACGATCGCGCCGCGTACAAGGCATTCTTGAAGGAAATCGGCTATCTACTCGACGAGCCTGCCGATTTCCAGATCACCACCTCCGGGGTCGATACCGAGATCACCACCACTGCGGGACCTCAGTTGGTGGTGCCGGTGCTCAATGCCCGATTCGCGATCAACGCCTCCAATGCACGATGGGGCTCGCTGTACGACGCCCTGTACGGAACCGACGCCATCCCCGAGACCGACGGTGCCGAGAAGGGGTCGAGCTACAACAAGGTCCGCGGCGACAAGGTCATCGCGTTCGCACGTGACTTCCTGGACGAGGCACTGCCACTGAGCTCCGGCTCGCACGTCGGCACCACCGGATACGTCGTCGACGCGGCATCGCTGACCGTGACGCTGGCAGACGGAAGCACCGTCGGTCTCCAAGACCCGTCGCAGTTGCTCGGCTACCAGGGCACCCCGGACGCACCGTCGGCGATACTGTTCGTGCACAACGGCTTGCACTTCGAGATCCAGATCGATCCCGAGAGCCCGATCGGCAAGACCGACGGTGCCGGAGTCAAGGACGTGCTGCTCGAATCCGCCGTCACGACGATCATGGACTTCGAGGACTCCGTCGCTGCCGTCGATGCCGAGGACAAGGTTCTGGGATATCGCAACTGGCTCGGGCTGATGAAGGGCGATCTCACCGAGGAGGTCTCCAAGGGCGGCAAGACGTTCACTCGCGAGCTCAACAAGGACCGCACCTACACCTCTGTCGAAGGTTCGGAGCTCACGCTGCACGGTCGCTCACTGCTGTTCGTCCGCAACGTCGGACACCTGATGACATCCGACGCAATTCTCGATGCCGAGGGCAACGAGGTGCCGGAGGGCATTCTCGATGCACTGTTCACCTCCCTCGCCGGGATGCACTCGCTGACCCCGGACCATGTGCTCTCCAACTCGCGCACGGGTTCGCTGTACATCGTCAAGCCGAAGATGCACGGACCGGACGAGGTCGCGTTCACCGCCGAGTTGTTCGGCCGTGTCGAGCAGGTTCTAGGACTGCCGACCAACACGCTCAAAGTCGGAATCATGGACGAGGAACGCCGCACGACCGTCAACCTGAAGGCGTGCATTCAGGCCGCCTCCGAACGGGTCGTGTTCATCAACACGGGCTTCCTCGACCGCACCGGCGACGAGATCCACACCTCGATGGCAGCAGGTCCAGTCGTTCGCAAGGGCGCGATGAAGGGCGAGAAGTGGATCGCCGCGTACGAGGACTTCAACGTCGACACCGGCTTGGCTGCCGGCCTCGAAGGCAAGGCACAGATCGGTAAGGGCATGTGGGCGATGCCGGATCTGATGCACGACATGCTCGAGCAGAAGATCGGCCACCCCAAGGCCGGGGCCAATACCGCGTGGGTTCCCTCCCCCACCGCGGCGACCCTGCATGCCCTGCACTATCACAAGGTCGATGTCTTCGCCCGTCAGCACGAGATCGCGAAAGCCAAGCGCGCCACGGTCGACGACATTCTCGAAATTCCTCTCGCGCCGTCCACGGACTGGACCGACGAGGAGAAGCAGAACGAGCTCGACAACAACTCGCAGTCGATCCTCGGCTACGTGGTGCGGTGGATCGACCATGGCGTCGGATGCTCGAAGGTTCCCGACATCAACGATATTGCTCTCATGGAAGACCGTGCGACGCTTCGTATTTCGAGCCAGTTCATCGCGAATTGGCTGCGTCACGGCATCGTCACCGAAGAGCAGGTCCGTGAGTCGTTGAAGAGAATGGCTCCGGTGGTCGACCGACAGAACGAATCGGATCCGACGTACAAGCCGCTCGCTCCCGACTTCGACACCAACATCGCATTCCAGGCTGCCAGTGATCTGATCTTCCAGGGCACCAGCCAGCCCAACGGCTACACCGAGCCGATCCTGCATCGCCGCCGACGGGAGTACAAGGCCGTCAACGCCTGACGGACTTGTCGACCACGTGGGTGAACATCGGAACACAGGGCGCGGGCGCTCGGTAGCCGCCGGACCGGTGATCGTCGTGATCACGATCGCGGTGGTCGTCGCGGCGGTGTTCGGGTGGTTCGCTCTGCGTGATCGAATTTCCGATCAAGGGGTCGACGCTGCCAATCAATGTGTGGAGGGATCGGCGGTACTCACCGTGGCCGCCGATCCCGACATCTCCGGACCGGTCGAACAGTTGGCCGCTCGTTTCAACGAATCGGCCCCTGTGGTGCGGGATCACTGTGTGACGGTGCAGGTTCGGGCCACCGCCTCGGACACGATTCGGGCGGCCGTGAACTCCGGTATCGACAACTGGGACACCGCGGTGCTCGGCAATCGGCCGGGGCTGTGGATACCGCAGTCCTCTGCCGATGTCGAGTCCGTCACCGATCGCGGAGCCATCGACGGAACACCCCGGGCTGTCGCGTCCAGTCCGGTTGTCCTCGCCGCGCCGCCCACTGTGGCCGATGCCGTGGTCGCGGCCGGCGCGAGCTGGGCGGATCTCGTTCGGTTGCAACGAGACCCGCAAGCCCTCGGTCTGCCGGAATGGGGTGGACTTCGCCTCGCGTTGCCCACCGGCTCCGACACCGGAGCAACTACTCTCGCCGTTGCGGCGATCGCAGCAGGCGTACGCGGAGACCCGAGCTCCGCACTGACCGTCGATCAGGTCTCGTCGAGCCAACTGGTGTCGGCGATATCGGAGCTGGCGGTCACCGACACCCAGGCCGCCGCTGTCTCACCCACCACTACTTACGACGCACTGGCGACGCTCGACAACGCCGCGGGTCCCGGCGATGCCATCCACGCGGTTCCGGTCACCGAACAGCAACTGGCGTCGACCGATTCGTCCACGCTGACCGCCGTTCGACCACTGGGTCCGACGCCTATCGCGGATCACCCCGCAGTCGTACTGTCCGGCGATGAGACGTCCACCCGCGCGGCGGCCAGGTTCGTCGAGTTCATTCGCCAGCCGGACGGTGCACAGACACTGCGCGAGGCAGGGTTCGACGTCGGTGACGATGGCGACGGCGGTACCGTCGCCGCTCCATCCGGCCCGGTATCCGACGCACTCCTGACGGTGCTGCGCAATCCGGTGCTGCCGCGTCGAGCGACGGTTCTACTGGATGTCTCCGAGTCGATGGGTACCACCGAAGGCGGTGCGACAAGGCTCGAGAACACCGTGCGCGCACTGAGTGCACAGTTTCAGCGGGTCCCCGACTCCACCGAGCTCGGCCTGTGGAGCTTCAGCGAGAACCTCGACGGCGGGCGGGCCTATCGGATCGATGTACCGACAGGCCCGATGACAGTTCCGGTAGGCACGACCTCCCGACTCTCCGCCCTCGATTCCGCCGCGGCAAGATCGACTCCGGCGAGTGCGTCGTATTCCTACGTATCGCTGCTGGCGGCCTACCGTGATGCGGTATCCGGGTACGTGCCGGGACGCGCCAATTCCGTCGTGTTGATCACCGACGGACCCGACGACGACCCGTCTGTGCCCACAGAAAAGCTACTCACCGACCTGACCTCCGCGTCCGATCCGGCGCGCCCGGTCGCGGTGAACATCCTGCGCATCGGAGACGACTCCGGTTCCTCCGCGTTCGACGAGATCGCCGCCCGCACCGGCGGAACCGTGGAAGCGGTGTCGAGCTCGGATTCACCGGACCTCACCGATCGACTCGGAAAGTTGTTGTACTAGAACATGTCTCGTGTACTTTTTGTCGGCTTTTTCCTCCTCCTGATCTCACTGTTTCTACATTGGCGGTTTCTGTCTGTCACCAGGGCACCGGCCAGATTCACGCGAACGGCAGATGCGCTGTTGGTAGTGCTGTGGTTGTGCGCCACGATCGGATTCGGCAGCGGTGTGGTGCTCGACCCGTCGTGGGCCCGCGTTCCGGCGTTCGTGGGTCTCACGTGGTTGGCGGTGGTGCTGTACCTGTTCTTGGGAACAGTGCTCGTCGGGTTGGTCTGCACGGTTCTTCGAGTGGCCTCGAGGGCCATGGGCCGCGATTCGGCTGCGCTCCGGTTACGCGTGTCGAGGGTCGGCTCCGCGATGGTCGCAGTGGTCAGCGTCAGCGCTGTCGCGTACGGACTCGTCGAGGCGTCGACCCCGCGCGTGACGAACACGGCCGTGTCGCTGGGCGGGCTACCACCGGAGTTCGAGGGCCTGCGAGTGGCGTTGGTGTCCGATATTCATGCCGGGCCGACTCGCGGTGCGGGCTTCGTACGCACGGTCGTCGATTCGGTCAACGCCCAGAATCCGGACGTGGTGTTGCTCGACGGCGATCTGATCGACGGCACCGTCGACCTGGTCGGTGCCGACCTCGATCCGCTGCGCGAACTTCGCGCGCCCTCGGGAGTGTTCGCCGTCAGTGGCAATCACGAGTTCTACGCAGGCGACGGCGGAGAATGGCTCGATTTCTGGTCGACCCTCGGTATCGACGTGCTGCGCAACGAACGAACGACGATCACCCGTGGCGATGGCGCAATCGACATCGCCGGCATCAACGACGCCACTGCGCCCGCCCCGTACGAACCGGACCTCATCGAAGCACTGAACGGGATCGAGACCGATCGATTCGTACTGCTGATGGCACATCAGCCCAAGCAGGCTCTGGAGGCATCGGACCTCGGTGTCGACCTGCAGGTGTCGGGCCACACGCATGCGGGCCAGATCTGGCCCCTGCGCTACCTGGTGCCGCTGCAGCAGCCGAGTGTCGAAGGTCTGGACACGATCGACAACACGACGCTGTACACCACCCGCGGAGCAGGCGCGTGGGGTCCGCCGGTGCGGGTGGCCGCCCCGCCCGAGATTTCGATGCTCGAGCTCACGCGGGGCTGACCACTCGGCTCACCCGGAGAACGGTGCGAGACGAAACGGACGAAGAAGGCCAAGCGCCTCGGATCAGGCGAAGGCCTCGATCGGCGGGCACGAGCACACCAGGTTGCGGTCGCCGTGCGCGCCGTCGATCCGTCGCACCGCCGGCCACACCTTCGGACGGTCGTACCCTGCAGGGTAGGCCGCCAGCTCCCGTGAGTACGGGTGATCCCACTCCGCGACAAGACACTGAGCGGTGTGGGGCGCACCTCGAAGCGGATTGTCCTCGACGGTCCACTCGCCCGATCCGACGCGATCGATCTCGCCCCGGATGGCGATCATCGCATCACAGAATGCGTCGATCTCCTCCAGGTTCTCGCTCTCGGTGGGCTCAACCATCAGTGTTCCCGCAACCGGAAAGCTCATCGTCGGCGCGTGGAATCCGTAGTCGGCCAATCGTTTCGCAACATCGTCGACTGTGACGCCGGTGTCCTTGGTCAGGCCCCGTAGATCGAGAATGCACTCGTGGGCAACCATTCCGTTGTCACCGGTGTACAGAACAGGGAAGTACTCGTCGAGGCGTCTGGCGATGTAGTTGGCCGACGCGATCGCCGTCAACGTCGCTTTCCGCAGACCCGTCGCGCCCATCATCGCGATGTAGGCCCAGGTGATGGTCAGAATCGAGGCACTACCGTACGGGGCACCGGAGACCGTCGGGCCCGATCCGAGCTGAGGAGCCAGCGGGTGGCCGGGTAGGTAGGGCTGCAGGTGCGAGCGAACTCCGATCGGTCCCACGCCCGGCCCGCCGCCGCCGTGCGGGATGCAGAACGTCTTGTGCAGGTTCAAGTGGCTGACGTCGCCGCCGAAGCGGCCGGGTCGCGCGAGCCCGACGAGAGCATTGAGGTTGGCACCATCGACGTAGACCTGACCGCCGGCATCGTGGACTGCCGCACATATTTCGGAGATCTCGTGCTCGTAGACGCCGTGCGTCGAGGGGTACGTGATCATGATCGCGGCGAGCGTCTCGCCGTGCTCGGCGATCTTGGCGCGTAGATCATCGACATCGACGTCGCCATTGGTGCGGCACGCGACGACGACCACGCGCATGCCCGCCATCACGGCCGAGGCCGCGTTGGTGCCGTGGGCGCTCGACGGGATCAGGCAGACGACCCGTTGGGCATCGCCGTTGTCGTGGTGATAGCGGCGGATGGCGAGCAGCCCCGCGTACTCGCCCTGGCTTCCTGCATTCGGCTGCAGGCTCACCGCGTCGTAGCCGGTGATGTCGACGAGCCACCGTTCGAGGTCGTCGATCACGCGCAGCAGCCCAGGCACCTGCGACGCCGGCGCGAAGGGGTGTTGACGGGCGAACTGCGGCCAGGTGATGGACTCCATCTCCGCGGTTGCGTTCAGCTTCATCGTGCACGAACCCAGCGGAATCATGCTGCGGTCGAGGGCAATGTCCTTGTCGGACAATGCACGCAGGTAGCGCAGCATGGCAGTCTCGGTGCGGTACCGGGTGAAGGCCGGGTGCGTGAGGTACTCCGAGGTGCGAGTCATGGTCGTCGGCAGCGACTCGGCCCCGCATCCGTCGACCTCGGTACCGAATGCTGCGAGCACGCTCGATATCGTCTCGGGCGTGGTCGCCTCGTCGCACGAGATGGCCACGTGATCGGCGTCCACCAGCCGGAGATTGATCCCACGTTGTTCGGCACTGTCGACGATTGCCTGCGCCCGTCCGGGCACCTTCGCGAGGACGGTATCGAAGAACTCGGCGTGCACCACCTCGATCCCGGCCTTGCGCAGTCCCTCCGCAATGGTTCGAGCGTGCGTATTGACGCGAACCGCTATGGCACGCAACCCGTCTGCGCCGTGGTAGCTGGCGTACATCGCAGCCACGATGGCCAGCAGAACCTGAGCCGTACAGATATTGGAGGTCGCCTTCTCCCGACGAATGTGCTGCTCACGGGTCTGCAAGGCCAATCGGTAGGCGCGGTGGCCGTCCGCGTCGAGCGAGACCCCGACCAGTCGTCCGGGAAGCTGACGAGAGTGACCCGACCGCACCGCGAGGTACCCGGCGTGGGGTCCGCCGTAGCCCATCGGAACACCGAATCTCTGGGTGGTGCCGAAACAGACATCTGCGCCGATCTCGCCGGGCGGAGTCACGACGGTGGCGGCCAGCAGGTCGAGCCCGACAGCAACCAACGCGCCGCGCCCGTGCGCCGCCTCGACGGTGGCCGAGTGATCGAACAGGCGTCCGGATGCGCCGGGCAGCTGCATCAACACGCCGAAGAACTCGCCGTCCGGCAGGCCGTCGGCCAGGTCGGCATACACCAGTTCGATACCCAGCGGCTCGGCGCGAGTAGCCAGAAGAGCGGCGGTCTGCGGAAAGACATCGGCGTCCACCAGCAGCCGAGGCGATTTCGATGCCTTGTTCGCGCGTCGCATCAGCGTCATGGATTCTGCCGCCGCAGTGGACTCGTCGAGCATCGATGCATTGGCGACGTCCATGCCGGTGAGGTCCGCGACCATGGTCTGGAAGTTCAGCAACGCCTCGAGCCTGCCCTGGCTGATTTCGGGCTGATACGGCGTGTATGCGGTGTACCAGGCCGGGTTCTCCAGAATTCCGCGGGTCAGCACCGGCGGCGTCAAGGTGTCGTAGTAGCCGAGGCCGATCATGGACGTCGACACGGTGTTCTGGCCCGCGAGTTCGGCGAGCGCTGCGAGCGCTTCGTGCTCACCGAGCGCAGGCGGCAACGTCGCCAGTCCGGTGGGTACGCCGTCCGCCACGGTATCGAGAATCGACGAGGGCACTGCCTTGCGCGCAAGCTCGTCGAGACTGTCGACGCCGATCGAGTCGAGTATGCGGACCAGTTCCGCGGAGTCGGGTCCGATGTGGCGGTCCACGAAAGTGCGTACGGACGAGGCGTTTCGGTCGGTCACGATCTTCTCCCAGGTGCCGGAAAGACGAGGCTTCGGACGACCGAGGCATACGCGTCGGCCGCTCCTCCCCCTCTGTCGTGTGCCCGTTGACCCGAGCGCCTGAGAGATTCGGTCGAACACGCCACGCCGATACGGGCGCGCCGGTACCTTTCCCCTTGGGCGGGTGGGTGCTCCCACCACTTTCCAGAGTTGCCGAAGCCCACACGGTCCGTGTGCCTGAGAGATTGACGGGGAGGTATTGCTCCTTCGGCGTCCGAGACTGGATGCCTCGGAACTCTCCCGCGCGGGCGCGACGGAGGAAAGTCTAGCCGGTCTTGCGGCTCGCGCGATTCTTGCGCCGCGACGCCAGCTCGTCTTCGGGGCTCGGCTGGCTTTCGCCGCCGTCCGCTCGTTCTGCCGGGAAGTCCGCGATAGTGCCGGTGAGCTCGCGCATCGCACCGTTCACGGCGATTCCGAATACGCCCTGACCGCCCTGGAGCAGGTCCACCACTTCTTCGGCGGACGTGCACTCGTAGACGGTTGTGCCATCGGAGAACAGGGTGATGTTGGCGAGGTCACCCACGCCGCGCTGGCGTAGATGGTCGACGGCGACGCGGATGTTCTGCAGCGAGATACCGGTATCGAGCAGCCGCTTGACGATCTTGAGAACGAGCATGTCCTTGAAGGAGTACAGCCGTTGACTCCCCGAGCCTGCGGCACCGCGAATTGACGGTACGACGAGCCCGGTGCGGGCCCAGTAGTCGAGCTGCCGGTAGGTGATACCGGCGATCTGGCAGGCGCTCGGTACGCGGTATCCGACGAGTTCGTCGGGAACGGAGTCGTCGGGGAACAAACCTGGCTGAATGTCCTGCGGTGCATCGAACCGGCCGTTCGACGCCTGGTCGGCGGTGTCGCTCCGAGCATCGGCACCGACGGGCGTGTCCTCGGTCCGGCCTGCGGCGTCGGACTCTCGGCTGCCGTGATGCTGCTGCGGCTGATCTCCCACTGACTGCTCCCTCTCGGATGTCTCACTGCGTTCGGATCGTCGGTACTGCGATCCGCCCCGGGACGTGACTACGGCCCCGGTGTACTCGCGTGAATTCATGCCGTGTACCAGGCCAGACTACGCCTCGACGGGTATCGAAGAGGCGTGAACTGCAACAGATCCAACCAGCGGCGGCGATGAGCTTCACTGACACAGACGTTATGGGGACGATCGCGCAGATTCAATGCAACGCGCCGTAAACCTGAACCTAAAGTTGAGGTTGAGACTATTCCGTTATCCGTCGGTGGCCTTGAAGTCGTCCGGCGATACCGAATCGAGGAACTCCTTGAACTTCTCGACCTCGTCCTCGCGCTCGTCCGGCATGATCAATCCGGCCTCGGCCAGCACAGGTTCCTCGGCGAAGATCGGCACCCCGGCCCGCAGCGCAATCGCCACGGAGTCCGACGGCCGAGCAGAGACACGAACATCCTTGTCGAATACGAGATCGGCGTAGAAGGTGCCCTCCTGCAGGTCCACGATGCGAACTTCTTTGAGCTCGTGGCCCAGAGCCGAAATCAGATTCTTGACGAGATCATGAGTGAGGGGACGAGCAGGTTGCACCCCTTGCTGCTCCAAAGCAATTGCCGCAGCCTCGGTTTGACCGATCCAGATAGGGAGGTACCTGTCGCCGTCCGCTTCACGCAACAACAACACGGGCTGATTCTGCGGCTGTTCGACACGAATACCGACTACACGCATTTCACTCATCGTGTCTACCTCTCACTTCGAGAAATCCGAGCTGCGCTTCACTGTTTCAGCTCGTCGCAGCCGAGTCTATTTGAATTCGTACCGACACGAGCACGGGTCAGCGGTCGAGTGCACCGCGCACCGCGGCCTTGACCAGGCAGGTGTGCAAGGTCAGCGACAGCGCCGCCAACTCCCGAATCATTTCTTCCGCTCGATCACGTGCTCCGGCATCTCGCCCCTTGGCAACCGGCCCGGCGATCTGTGCGACCAGGCCAGCTTCTCGGTCGGCCGCGAGTTTGAACGCTCTCAGGTGACGCACTTCGAGACCGAACTGCAACATTGCATGTGCTGTTCGTGCCAGTGTCACGGCTCCGTCGTCGTAGAAACCGGCCTGTCCCGGAGTGATCAACCCGCTGCGCAACAGCTCGGTCAGGAATGCATCGTCGATACCGGCCTGCGACAGCAGATCGGCCTTGCTGATACGGACCTCTCGATCCGGCAGGAACTCCTCCGGGGACACCTCGCCCACGGCGACGGTCAGCGACCTGGGCCGCTTGACCGACGAGTCCGCTCGCTCGACTGTGGCGACGCCGTGATCGATGGCTTCGAGCTGTTCCTTGATCACCTTCAGCGGGAGGTACTGATCACGCTGGGCGGTCAGGACGAACCGAAGCCGCTCACAGTCCGCGATCGAGAACCGCCGGTACCCGGACGGAGTGCGCTCCGGAGAGATCAGACCCTCGGCTTCGAGGAATCTGATCTTCGAGATGGTCACATCGGGAAAGTCGGGCCGAAGTCGATCCAGGACGGAGCCAATCGACATCCCCCCGTTGGACTGCTGCCCGACGGCGGTCACTGGCTTCCTGCACCCGCAGACGCATCGCCGACCTGAGATCCGTTGCCGCCTCTGGGCCCGGTCAGGAACACCAACCGGAACTTGCCGATCTGCACCTCGTCGCCGTTGGCGAGCACAGCGGAATCGACCGGCTCCCGATTGACGTAGGTGCCGTTCAGGCTGCCGACGTCGACGACCTGGAACTCGTCCTCGTCCTGCCGAAACTCGGCGTGACGGCGGCTGACGGTGACATCGTCGAGGAAGATGTCGCTATCGGGGTGCCGTCCGGCGGAGGTGGTCGGCTGGTCGAGCAGAAATCGCGATCCGGCATTGGGGCCGCGTTTGACGACGAGCAGAGCAGCACCGACAGGCAATCCCTCGACACCCGATACCGGAGCTTCGGTGCTCTGGGCGGCCGCGGAGTTGTCCAGCTCCTGGAGGAAATCAGCGCGGAAGACCGAGGTGGTCTCGGCCGGCGACTCCCCGTAGTTGCTGTCGTTGTCGTTCTGGCTCACCGTTACTCCTTCTCAGTCCGTTCACCCGGGCAGAGAGCGCCGCGGGTAACGCAGTACATGGTCTTCACATCTGGTGTTACTTGGCGTTCGGTGTTGCGTAGTACAGCTTGCTGGACCTGCGCCCCGACAGGGTATTCGCTCGGTGTCGACCGTACCCTGCGCGACAGGGGCCGTGTGGCCGGTTGGCCGGTGTCGACAACTGACCGATCACTCGGCTGTGATGAGAGCATATCCGGCGGCGTCGAGCATCTGCGCCAGTGCCGCTTCCAACTCCTCCGACGAGGAAACCTCGAGGTCGATCAACCAGCCGCCGGAGTACGGGGCAGAGTTCACCTTGTCCGGCTCTCCGTCCAGATCCTGGTTCACGCCAGTCACTTTCGCAGTCAGTGGGCTGAACACGTCGGAGACGCTCTTGGTCGATTCGACTTCGCCCAGAGATTCGCCTGCGGTGACGGCGTCGCCCACCGCAGGTAGCTGCACGAACACCACGTCACCGAGTTGGCCCTGCGCGAAATCGGTGATTCCGATTCGCACCGTCGCGGGCCCGGTGCGCTGCACCCACTCGTGCTCGGGGGTGTAGTACAGATCAGCTGGTGCTTCGATGTCGCTCAACGCGGCATTCCCTTCGATCGTGGCCCGGGCGATCGGGCTGTCAGTTTCCGGGCTGAGCGTATTGACGCGGGCGCGGATCCCGCAAGGCGGAGACCGTGACCTGGTCCGACTGAGTGATGCTCGACGTCGCCCCGTTGCGAGTGACCGTATCGACAACTCCGCCTGGGATGTTCAGTGCCGATGCCAACGTGGGAGGGTCCCCGATGGCTGTGAAAGTGTATGGGGCCTGCAGTTCTCGACCGTCGACCACGATCCGCCCCGCGGGGCCGGCGATCCAGGAGTCGACACCGATCCGGACGGTGTCGCCGCCGCCGCCCTCGATCTGGATTGCTTCGGCACCGGCGGCCCGCAACTCCTGCATCGCGTCGAGCAGCACGGCCGATCCCACACCCGAGTTCGGGTCCTCGATCACCAAGGCCACCCCCGGGCCCTGAGCAGCGACGGTCCCCACTTGAATCGACAACGCCGACAAGCGTTCCTGAGCTTGTGCAACTGCCGCCTCCGAGCCGGACCCGGACTGATTCAGGGTCGCCAACGTGCTCTGAAGTGTGCTGATCTCATCACGGATCGATGCCTCACGGCGGGTCAGCGAATCCAGCAGGATCAGCAGGTCCTCGGGCCGGGAGCTCTCCAGGTTGTCGGCGGTACTCGTCTCACGAACCTGCGTGGCGATACCGATTCCGAGAACGCACAGCAGTGCGAGCGCGAGGAGGCCGAATGTCGTTCCGAGCCTGCGTCGATTCGAGTCGGGGCGGCGGGCACGCCAGCCGTGCCGGTTGCTGCGTTCGGCCATCGTCTACGCACCGAACAGTCGGCGACGCAGAGCGGCAGCATTACCGAAGATCCGAATGCCGAGAACCACGACGATGGCCGTGGACAACTGGGTTCCCACCCCGAGCTGATCACCCAGCCACACGATCAGTGCGGCGACGAGGACGTTGAAGACGAACGAGACGACGAAGACCTTGGCATCGAAGATGCCGTCGAGAAATGCCCGTAGACCACCGAAGACCGCATCGATCGCGGCGACGACGGCAATGGGAAGATACGGCGCGACGACAGTGGGAACCTGCGGGCCTGCGACCGTGCCGATGACAACTCCGGCGATCAAGGCAATGAGCGCGGCGAGGGCGTAGGCACCGTGAGTGGTGGTGATCTGCTTCTCCGCAGGCGACTCCGCGTCGACTTCGACCGGTACGGCAGTCGTCGGATCGTGCTCCGTCATGGTGGACCGGCCTCCTCTGCCTCGAACGACTCTCTCACAACGGCTGGACCGAGTTCGAGATCGGCGGCCGGGCGCACCGAGAACCCGACCCCGTACAGCTGAGCCACCGTACTCATCCGCAGGTAGGCGTCGCTGACGACGAACTGAACCTGCATACGCTGTGGCGGTCCTATCGCGTCGATGTCGTACGGCGAGCCGATCGGGCGATTGTCGACGAGCATGGCGCCACCGGCCTGCCTGATCGTCACGTTCGGGCCGACTCGGATGTCGTTGACGGACACCGCCTCGGCACCGCTGACCCACAACGAGTTGACGATCGATGCGATGTCTCGATCGAGCACAGCGGCACCGGAACCCGTGCGGGCCGACGAACCCCTCTGGCCCGATGGCTCGGTGACGGTGACCGACAGGCCAGGACCGACGACCGTGTCGATTCCTGCGGCAGATTCGACGGCGCTCAAACGGTCCAGGAGGGCATTACCGGAGGCGTCCGCATGCAGAGCACGATCGCGCTCGATCGATACCCTCTCGGCGAGGTCGTCTCGTGTCGTTTCGAGTTCCGCGCCGCGGTCCTGTGCGGACCGGACAGCGGCCGAGGCATCGGCACCGGCGCGTTCGACGGCGGCCCCGGAAACCAATTGGGAAAACGCGATGCCGAATATCACCCCGATGACGACGGCCCCGGTCAGCAACCAAAGCGCCGCCGGTATTCGCGGCTCGCGGGTGTGTCGTGCGGTCTGTTCGTCGGCCGCAGCGCGGTATCCCGGATCGAGATGATCGGTCAGCAACGAGGTCAACAACGACGGGACAGGATTTCTCCGTGGACCTTTCGGTGGTCGCTGCGCGGGCTCCGCCGTCACATGCCGGCCTCGGTCGGATCGACTGCCCTGGCGACGGCGATGGCCTTGCCCAGGTACAACACGCCGGTCCAGGTGTACAGCACGGTGCCCCAGATCAGCAGTGCGTAGCCGAGTGGGCCCGCGGCGTCGGCCACCGAACCGGTGCCGGTCGACACCAGCAGCACCGGCAGCGCGATCATGACGACGAACGTCGCGGCCTTTCCGAGGTAGATGACGTCCGGCGGCGGGAGCGAACGACGTCGGTAGACGAACATGGTCAACCCGAGCACGATGTCGCGTCCGATGAGGATCGCGGCAACCCACCACGGGATGATCCCGCGCAGCACGAAGGCAACCAGGGTGCTGACGACGTAGAGCCGGTCGACCAAGGGATCGAGAACCGCACCGAGCTTCGACGCCTGACCCAGTAGTCGCGCGAGTTTGCCGTCGAGCCAGTCGGTTCCGCCGCTGACGAGCAGGATCACCAGAGCCCACCCGTCGGCTTCGGGGCCGAGCAGCAAGTACAGGAACAGGGGAACGCCTGCGAGTCGGATGGCGCTGAGGAGGTTGGGAACGGTGGCGATGCGATCGGAGACCTCGAGTTCGCTGCTGCCCGTCATCGATGATCACCTCCTGACGTTGTGCTCGTCGTGCGCACGGGCGCCGTCCGCACCCGTGTCTGCGGCTACGTTAGCGCCATGCGAACACGGGCTGCTCGAAGTCCGCGACTCGGGTGTGGCGACCGTGCAACGCAACCTCGCGGAACTGGTGAACGATTGCGCCGGTCGGAGCATGGATGGCCCCGGTTCGGTACGGCCACCTGATGACCGGTCGGGGCGACTCCTCGATGGCCACGAATTGGGCGTCCACGTCCAGCTCGTCGACCGTCACCTCGAACACCTCGGCTACCTCGTCTGCACTGGGCCGCATCGAGGACGAGTAGTCCCCCACCCACACGACGAACGGCGTGATGACGTAGCCGGATCGAGTGACGTAGTCGTCCAACCTGCCGAGCACGTCGCCCGTTCCGGCACCGATACCCAACTCCTCGTGCAGTTCGCGCAAGCACGCCTGCACACTCGACTCGCCGGGATCCACTCCGCCGCCGGGGAGGGCGTACTGGCCGGGATGCGCGCGAAGTCGGCTCGGTCTCTTCGTCAGGAGCATTCGCCTGTCCCCCGGTGCCCCGCCGACGGCAACGGCGACCGACGCGGCGCGGAGCCCGTCGACGGCGGCCGTGCGATGGGTGAAGCGCGCGAGCTCGCGCGCGATCGACACTCGATCGAGACGGTCCTGGCCGGGCTCACCCGACGTATCGACACTCACTGCGCGATCACCATGGCCTCGACGTGATCAGCCGGTGACGACACGGCGGGCCGCGGGAGGCAGCAGATCGTCGTCTTCGGTCGGCCAGCAGAGCGGCTCGTCGGCCGAAGCGGACAACTGCTCCACTTGTGTTCGACACCACGGCGATACCTCGATGCTGCCGTCGAGCACCCCGGCAGAGAACTCCGGCCACGAGACCCATCGCGTCTCGTCGACTTCGTCGGGATCGGGATCGAGCGTCGCGTTCTCGCCCACGCGCACGCGGTACACCGGACAGATCTCGTTCTCCACGATGCCGTTGTCCATGACGGCTCGGTACCGAAAATGTGGGAGTACCAGTTCGGCCGAATCAGCGCGCAGACCGAGCTCTTCACCGAGCCTGCGCAGCACCGCATCCGCGAGATTCTCACCCGGTGCCGGGTGGCCACAGCAGCTGTTGGTCAGCACCCCTGGCCACGTCTTCTTGCTCGACGCTCTGCGCGTGAGGAGCACAGCACCGTCGGATCTGACGACGTAGCTGGAAAATGCCAGATGTAGTGGCGTCGAGAGCGTATGGACCTCACTCTTGGCCTGTGTACCCACTGCGCGGCCGTCGTCGTCGAGCAGCACTACGTGCTGCGCCCGGGATCGCTCCATCGTTCCATCGTCGCACGGCAGACCCGCGGGTCCACGGTCGAACCGTCGGAGCCGAAGGGGACGCGGAGGATGCGTCGGAAAATCTCGATCCCGCGGCTGTTTGAAAAACAGAGTTTGCGTCAATACCCCCGATGTTCTCGCACTGCGCGGGCACACGAACCTCCACGACTGGAAGGACCTCGATGAGCATCAACGACGACGACATCACCACTTCGGGCGGAGCCGCAGGCGAAGGCCCGGCCGACGGCGGATCGAACCCAGGCGGTCACGACGGCGGAGCAGACGGCTCGCCCGGAGCGGGCGAAGGCCCCGCCGACGGCGGATCCAACCCCAACGGACACGACGGCGGAGCAGACGGCTCGCCCGGAGCAGGCGAAGGCCCCGCCGACGGCGGATCCAACCCCAACGGACACGACGGCGGTGCGGACGGTACCGCTTGATCACTGGGGCGGGCGGCGAGCGCGGATCGGATCACCGGTCCGCGCTTCGCCGTCTCACCGGCGTCGATCTCGACACTTTTGCCGATCGGTTCTGGGGCGTCGCCCCCAAGCTCACCAGGTCCGCGGATCTGCCCGGATCGTTCGAGGACTTGATGACGGTCGACGCGGTCGACGAGCTCATTGCCGAACGCGGCGTTCGCACCCCGTTCGTACGCATGGCCAAGGACGGCCGCCTGGTGGACCGAGCGAAGTTCACCGCCTCGGGTGGGTTCGGGGCCGAGATCACCGATCAGGTGGACTCCGGTGCCGTACTGGAATCGTTCGCGGCCGGAAATACTCTCGTGCTGCAGGGGCTGCACCGGCTGTGGCCGCCGCTGATCCATTTCGTCGGTGATCTCGTTCGAGAACTCGGCCACCCCGTCCAGGTCAATTCCTACGTCACACCCGCTGCCTCGCAGGGATTCTCACCGCATTACGACGTGCACGACGTATTCGTCGTCCAGATCGCAGGCACCAAGCGGTGGACCGTTCACTCGCCGGTACACATGCATCCGCTCGACGACCAACCCTGGTCGGACCGGCGTTCGGCCGTCGAGGAGCGAGCATCGCAGACCTCCGCACTGGACGTCGTCCTCGAACCCGGCGACGTGCTCTATCTGCCCCGCGGTTGGATTCACTCCGCGCAGGCGCTCGGTACCACGACCGTTCATCTCACGATCGGCGTCGCGTCGTTCAACGACTACGACATCGCACAGCGCACCCTCGAAGCACTCGCCGATGTGGAAGCTCTGCGCGCGCCGCTTCCGGCCGGGCTGGACCCGACCGATCTCGAGTCCGTCGGTCCCCACGTCCGTCGAGTGCTCGATGCGATGCGCACCGCCCTCGACGATATGGCCCGAGATCCGGAGTCGGTGCGCCGTCTCGCGAACCGACTCGCCGATCGCTACGACGCTCTCGTTCGCCCGGAACCGGTGCGTCCACTACGCAGTGTCACCGCAATGGAAGCACTCAGTGGCGAGGACTCCATCCGCCTGCGACCCGGCATCCTCGCGCGCATCACGCGCGGAGCCGAAGGGGTTTCGCTCGTACTTCGGAACAAGACCGTGACGATGCCACTTCAGTGCGCCGACGCCCTCGAGCACCTACTGGCCGGTTCGCCGTGCCGACTCGACCTGTTGCCCGGGCTGGACACCGACGACGCGGTGGTGGTCGCACGCAGGCTGATACGCGAGGGCATCGCCGTGTCGGTAACCCACTGACGACCGTCAGGTGATGGTGACACCGCCGTCGACGACGATCGTTTGACCGGTCACGTATCCCCCGGCTGGGGAGGCGAGCCAGATCGCCGAGGCTGCCAGTTCCTCGGGGTCGCCGGTGCGCCCGAGGATCATTCGCGGGGACAGTGAATCGAGGTACCCGGGTCGATAGGAGTCCGTCATCTCGCTCTGGAAGAAGCCGGGCGCAATAGCATTGACCCTGATTCCCTTTCGCGCTCCCCATTGCTGAGCGAGGTCGCGGGTGAGACCGATGATCGCGGCCTTGCTGGCACTGTAGGCCGCTTGCGGTAGGCCCGCGGTGGTCAGCCCGAGCACGCTCGAGATGTTGATGATCGAGCTGCCCGGTTCCATCACCCGGCCGCACGCCTGCGCCGCCCAGTACGATCCGTTCACGTTGATGTCGATGACCGAGCGAAACTGCTCGGGCGTCTCCCGAGTGGCGGGGTACGCGGTGCCCACTCCGGCGTTGTTGATCAGCACGTCGACCTTGCCGAACTCTGCCATGGCCGCGTCGACCATCGCGGTGCACTGGTTCGGATCGACCACGTCGGTCGCCACGGAGATCGACCGACCGCCGACGCTGTCGATCAACTGTGCGGTCTGCGCCAGTTTGTCCACTCGCCGCGCGGCAAGCACCACATCGGCACCGGCCTCGGCTGCTGCTTTCGCGAACGCCACACCGAGTCCTGAGGACGCTCCGGTGACGATGACGACTCGGCCGTCCAGGCGAAACTTGTCCAGAACAGACATCTGCATCGATCTCCTTGTCGGATGTTCTCAGAACCAGGCGGGTGACATATCCAGGGTGGTCCGGTCCAATGCCGCCAGCAGGTCGAGCTGAACCGCTACCTTCGGCAGCTCGTACACGTAGAAGTACCTGGCCGCGGAACGCTTTCCGTCGTAGAAGTCTCCGGTTTCGTCGCTGACGGCCAGCAACTGCTCCAGCCACATCCAGGCGACGACGATGTGCCCCATCGCTTCGAGATAGGCCGTCGAATTCGCCAGGGCCACAGCCGCATCGCCGGTCCCCCACACGGCCGCGGTGACCTCGACGATTCTGTTGAACTGGGCCTGCAACTCGAGGCCGTATCGGGCTGCGTCGCCACCGGCGGTGTGCGCGCGGCCCACCGTCTCCGCGATCTTCTCGCCGAGCAGCGCCAATCCCGCGCCGTTCTGCATGACGACTTTGCGGCCGAGCAGGTCCAACCCCTGAATACCGTGCGTACCTTCGTGAATCGGATTGAGACGGTTGTCGCGGTAATGCTGTTCGACGTCGTAGTCGCGGGTGTAGCCGTACCCGCCGTGCACCTGAACAGCCAGACTGTTTGCTTCGAGGCACCACTGCGAGGGCCAGCTCTTGGCGATCGGCGTCAGAACGTCGAGCAGCAGTGTCCAACGCGCTGCATCTGCGTCGTCGGCGGCCGTGGCCTGATAGTCCACCAGACGCGAGCAGTAGAGTCCGAGCGCCAGCGCACCCTCCACATAAGCCTTCTGTGCCAACAACATTCGGCGCACATCGGCATGCTCGATCAACGCAACCGGGGGCGCTGCAGGGTCTTTCGCGCCGAGCGGCCGTCCCTGAGTGCGTGTCTTCGCATATTCGACCGATTTCAGGTAGCCGACGTAGCCGAGCGAAATGGCCAGGAACCCGACTCCGATGCGGGCTTCGTTCATCATGTGGAACATGTACGACAGTCCGCGGTTCTCGTCGGCGACCAGGAATCCGACGGCCCCGGGTCGACCAGCGGGACCATGAGTTCCGTCACCGAACGCCAACAGTGTGTTGGTGGTACCACGGTTGCCCATCTTGTGATTGAGGCCGGTCAGCACGATGTCGTTGCGCTCGCCCACACCGCCGTCACCGTCGGGGAGGAACTTCGGCACGATGAACAGCGAGATTCCCTTGACCCCTGGCGGTCCACCGGGGGTTTTGGCGAGAACCAGATGGACGATGTTCTCGGTGAGTTCGTGATCGCCACCGGAGATCCACATTTTGGTACCGGTGATACGGAAACTGCCGTCGTCCTGCGGTACTGCTTTCGTGGTGATGTCGGCCAACGACGATCCCGCCTGCGGCTCCGACAGACACATGGTTCCGAACCAGCGTCCGTCGAGCATCGGCCGGACGTAGTCACGTATTTGATCGGGTGTGCCGTAGGTCGCGATCAGATTGGCATTCGCCATGGTGAGGAACGGATAGGACGATGTCCCGGCGTTCGCGGCCTGGAAGAACGCCATCGCCGCCCGAGCTACGGTCGCAGGCAATTGCATACCGCCGATCGACTCGTCGAACTGTCCGGCAATCAGACCTGCCGATGCATAGACGTCGAGAGCCTCCTTGACCTCGGGTATCAACTCGACAGTGCCGTCCGACTTCATGGTCGGCTCCTGCGCGTCTGCTTTCTTGTTGTGCGGTGCGAAGTGCTTGCGCGCGATGTCCGCACTGAGGTCGAGCACGGCATCGAAGGTCTCGCGCGAGTGTTCCGCGAAGCGTGGACGGTTGGTCAGACCCGCCACGTCCAGCCATTCGTACAGCATGAAGTCCAGGTCGCGGCGCGAAAGACCTTCCGACATCTTCATTCTCCGATCGCGAGGGCGCGCCAGCACATCGGTGTTCGCTGTGACGCAGGTGACTACGCCATCACCATACAAGTCGGGATTCGAGCACGTCCCGAGCCTCGACCCCGGTCCTGCCAGTCCACGGACGACGCATCGGAGACCGCATCGCCTATGAGGAGCGTCACGATTGAAACTGCACAACCGTGCATATACTTACCTTGGGTAACGATATGATCGGATGATCGCGATGCCGAAAACAGGTTCGGCGCGCATCGTCGGAGGGAGTCGAGCATGACGCACACACTGACCATCGACAGCGAACATGAGCGAATCAGCAGACTACACAGCCGATTTCAGGAGCTCCACGACAACGATCACGCGTTTCGAGCCGCCGAGCCCGACAGCGCGGTAGCCGACGCGGCGCAGGAACTGGCTCCGAGCCTCGCCCGCGTGATCGCCGAGATCATGGAACGCTACGCACAGCGGCCTGCGCTCGCCCGCCGCGCACGAGAAATCGTATCCAGTGGTGGTGAACGCACTCGCCGGCTGCTCCCGCGGTTCGAGACCATCACCTACGGCGAGGCCTGGAACGACGCGGGTGCGCTCGCGTCGGCACTGACACACGACGATGTCGGTATCGCGCCAGGAGACTTCTTCGCAACACTGGGATTCGCCGGTGTCGATTACGTGATCGCGGAGTTGGCCACGATCAGGCTCGGTGCAATCGCCGTTCCACTGCAGGCCGGAGCCACCGCCGGTCAGCTGTCTGCCATCGCGGACGAGGTCGAACCCGTCGTACTGGCTGCGGATGTCGACAATTTGCCCGTAGCAGTTCAGGTTGCCACGCACTGCCGATCCATCCGCAGGATCATCGTGCTCGACTACGACGGCGCGATCGATGCACACGCGCGAGCCCTGACCGCTGCCCGCGAAGACGCTCGCGAGGTGAGACTGGTCGTGCGTCCACTGAACGAGATGGTCGACGACGGCGTACAGCTTCCCGAGGTTCCGCTGCCCGACGGTGAGGATCCCACCCGGCTCGCGACGCTGATCTACACCTCGGGTAGCACCGGTACCCCCAAGGGAGCGATGCACACCGAACAGATCGTGTGCGGGGCATGGACCGGTGCCCTGCACCGCACAGGGACATCGAGCGAAGCCGCCGACCGGCAGGCCTTTCCGGTCATCACCCTCGACTACCTTCCGATGAGTCACCTGGCCGGCCGCGGACTCGTCTTCACGACGCTCGCCGCGGGTGGGACCGTGCACTTCACCGCAGCCAGCGATCTGTCGACCCTGTTCGAGGATTTCGCACTTGCTCGACCGACGTTGGCACTGCTGATTCCCCGTGTGTGCGAGATGATTCGACACACCGTGCTCGCCGAGATCGACCGGGAACTCCAACGTTCCACGGAAAAGGACGAGGAGCAGACGCGTCGGGCAGTGTTGGAGCGCAACAGAGTCGAGCAGTTCGGCGGGCGGGTTCTGGCGGCGATGGTCGGCACCGCACCGATCGCCCCCGAGGTCAAGGACTTCGTCACAGAACTGCTCGATGTGCATGTCGCGGACAACTACGGCTCGACCGAAGCCGGAACGGTATCGCTCGACGGCGTCGTCGCACGCCCCCCGGTGCTGGAATACAAGCTGTGCGATGTACCGGAGCTCGGATATTTCTCCACCGACACACCACATCCACGCGGCGAGCTACTGCTCAAGACTGCATCGATCATCCCCGGGTACTACAAGCGTCCGGACGTCACTGCCTAGGTCTTCGACGCCGAGGGCTTCTACCGCACCGGTGACGTCGTCGCCGAGATCGGGCCGGACCGGCTCGCATACGTCGACCGGCGCAAGAACGTTCTCAAGCTTGCGCAGGGCGAATTCGTGGCGCTGGCACGCCTCGAAGCGCTCTTCGGTACCAGCGAGCTGGTCGATCAGATCTTCGTGTACGGAAACAGCCAACGCTCCTACCTTCTGGCTGTCGTCGTTCCGTCCCGGCCGGATACCACCGCGGCTGCGATCGTCGAATCACTGCAGGACATCGCACGTACCGAATCGCTGAATTCGTACGAGATTCCCCGCGAGGTAGTGATCGAGAGCCGTGCGTTCACTCAGGAGAACGGGCTGCTGTCCGGTGCAGGCAAGCAATTGCGCCCCAAGCTCGTCGAGCGATACGGTGCCGACCTCGAGCGCCGCTACGCCGAAATGGAGTCGGGTCAGAACGAACGTTTGCGCGAGCTTCGACGCAGCGGTGCCGACGCCCCCGTCTCCACCACGGTCGGTGACGCAGCTCGAGCAGTGCTCGGATGCGAGGGCTCCGAGATCCGTCCCGACGCCCACTTCAGCGATCTCGGCGGAGATTCGTTGTCGGCGTTGACGTTCTCGACCCTGCTGCGTGACATCTACGGTGTCGACGTCCCCGTGGGCGTGATCACCGGTCCTGCGATGGACCTGTCGGCACTGGCCGAGTACATCTCGTCCGCTCGGGACAGCGAGTGCGACACCGCAACATTCGCATCGGTTCATGGTCGCGACGCCGCCGTCGCCCATGCATCCGACCTGCGCCTGTCTGCTTTTCTCGACGATGGACTACTCGATGCCGCCCTCGGTGTTCCTGGCCCGAGAAACAGAACCGATACCGTTCTGTTGACCGGTGCCAACGGATATCTGGGCCGGTTCCTGTGCCTGGAATGGCTCGAGCGAATGGCAGAGGTCGGCGGCACGGTGATCTGTCTGGTACGTGGACGCTCCGATGCCGATGCACGCGCTCGACTCGATGCCGCGTTCGACAGTGGCGACGCCGAGCTGATCGATCGCTACCGGACTTTGGCGAAGGCCGTTCTCGAAGTAGTTGCCGGTGATCTCGGCACGCCTCGCTTCGGCATGGACGAGGATGCCTTCGCGGCGCTGGCCGATCGAGTCGATCGCATCGTCCACCCCGCAGCGCTGGTCAACCATGCACTCCCCTACGAGCACCTGTTCGGCCCCAACGTGGTCGGAACCGCCGAGGTGATCCGGCTGGCGCTCACCCACCATCTCAAGCCTGTCACCTATCTGTCGACGGTCGCCGTTGCCGTGGGCGTCGACAATTTCCGGGAGAACGGCGACATCCGCATCGACAGCCCGTCGCGCGCAGTCGACGATTCGTACGCCAACGGATACGGCAATTCCAAGTGGGCCGGTGAAGTGTTGTTGCGCAATGCCTTCGACGAGTTCGGCCTGCCTGTGTCGGTTTTCCGCTCCGATATGATCCTGGCGCACAGCACGTGGTCGGGTCAGCTCAACGTTCCGGATGTGTTCACCCGCCTGATCCTGTCGGTGGTGGCCACCGGCTTGGCTCCGCGGACGTTCTACGCCCTCGGCACCGGGGCACCGACCGACGAGCAGGGCCGACCATGTGCCCATTACGACGGACTCCCTGCAGATTTCAGTGCAACTGCCATCACGTCCATTGCCGGTGAAGATCTGTCCGGCTACCGAACCTTCGACATTCTCAACCCACACGACGACGACATCTCACTGGACACGTTCGTCGACTGGCTTCGTGAAGCCGGTCGCGATATCGAGATCGTCGAGAACTACGACGAGTGGTTCCGCCGTTTCAGCGACGCGGTCGAGGATCTTCCGGACAAGCAGCGCTCCCACTCACTGCTCCCCCTGATCGACTCGTACGCGCGGCCGCAACCGCCTTCCTCCGGGGCGATGCTGCCTGCGGACGAGTTCGCGGCTGCTGTCGGTGATATTCCGCATCTCGGGCGCGAACTCATCGAGAAGTACCTGGCCGATCTCGTCGCACTCGATCTGGTGAGCGAACGCTAGAGCGGTTCCCGATGCGGGTCGTGCGACCCGCATCGGGTACATCTGCGCCGCAGGCTCGCTAGTGCACCGGCTCGGGTTCCGGTTCGTCCGTGGACCGTGGAGCCGGAATCAGCCTCGAGTACGCCAGACACACCAACCCGAACAACAGATATCCAAGGGCAACTTGGGGGTTGGCTGCCCATCCCACTTCGTGCGAGTGGATCAAGCCGACCCACGCCAATGCTGCGGCTACCCCACCCGCCACTGCGGCGGCGAGAAAACGTTTGTCCAGAACGAACGTGACGATAGTGCCGAGCATGAGCCCGGCAAGCACCGCACCGGATCCGAACATCTTCAGACCCTCGTATACGACACCCGCCTGGCCGAGCGCCTCACTGCCGACCTCGGAAGCCGACGTACCCGCCGCACTGAGCGCATTGTCTATCAATCCGACTGCCCACTCTGCCAGGTTGGGCAGCAGCGCCACCACCACCGCGATGGCGTGCAGCCTCGGTACCGTTTGGAATGCTTGGGCACCGATCAGCAGGCCGATGTAGAGCAGAATCGGGACGATCGCCGGAATGGGCAGAAGTGTTGCCAGCAGCCCGAACAGCCCGAGGAAGCACATCAGCCCGATCGCAATGCCCGACACCAGTGAGTACCCGGTTCGGCCTCCGGCGTCCTTCCAGCCCGGATGGCCGATGTAGACCGCGGGCGGGAAGGGCGATCCGAAGGCAGAGCCGATGATCGCACCGAGTCCGTCCGCGAGCAGCACGCTGCGCAGGTTGTAGTTGTCCCCCGCAGCAGACGCGCTTTCGACGTTGCTCATCGCTTCGGTGAAGTTGTAGACCCCCAACGGAATTGCGGTGGCCAGCAGTGGCGCAAGATTGCCGAGACCATCGAGGAGTAGATCGAGCCGCAGATCGGGCAGGCCGAGTGCAATGTTGCCGGCGGCCTCGGTCACGTCCGGAACGGACATGTATCCGCCGATCCAGCCGATCGCGGTACCCACCAGGAGCGCAGCGAGACCGACCGGAATATTGCCCGGTAGCTTCACATCGGTGAAGAAGCCGATCAGAATGATTGCGAGAACGGGCAATCCGATCCAGGCCGCCTCCCACATCTGAGCCGCAGGTCGCATGGCGATGAAGGTGATGGAGATGCCGGCGAGCGTGCCCAGCATCGCTGCCCGCGGAGTGATCCTGCGAATGTAGGGTCCGACGAACGCCCCGATCATGACGATGATGCCGATCATGAATGCCCAGGCCAGCCCCGCCGCCCACGCCTGCAGCGGGTCACCCGTCGACAGGTAGACCGGCAGCATCACCACGAAGACCACGATGAACATGTGCGGAACACTCGGCCCGTAGGGCAGGGCCGTCACGTCGGTTCGATTCTCGCGCTTGGCCAATCGACGGGCGAGAACCATGTAGTACAGGTTTCCGAGAATCAAGGCGATGCCGAGGGCAGGCAGCAACGTGCCGAGAACATCGCTCCCCGGAATCGCGACCACCGCGATACTCAGGGTCGTCAGTGTGAGCACATTGACGAGTATGTTGAAGCCGAGTCCGAAGAACGCGTTGGTGTCTCCCTTGGTCCACCACGAGAGGCTGAAGGAAGACGGCGGGCCGGCCGTAGTCGAATTCTTGACGTCCGTGGTCATCGCTGGGTCCTATCGAGTGGCCGAAGTGGGGACGGTGGCTGACAACGCGCTCACGACGTCGTCCGAGGGGGCGGTCCACCCGAAGATGCCGCCCTGAGCCGAGATCATCTCGAGGCCGACACGGTGGAATTCCGGGAAATACGAACCGACACAGTCCGTCACCACCAGGCACTCGTATCCGCGATCGTTGGCTTCCCGAACGGTGGTGTGCACACACACCTCGGTCGTCACACCGGTGACGAGCAGCGTGGTGATTCCTGCGCTCGCAAGAATGTCGGAGAGTTCGGTTGCATAGAACGCCCCCTTTCCGGGTTTGTCGATGACCGTCTCGCCTTCGATCGGTTTCAACTCGTCGATGATGTCGTGACCGAACTCGCCGCGAACGAGGATGCGGCCGAACGCTCCCGGATCTCCTATTCGTTGCGATGGGGTCCCGCGTCGCAACTTGGCCGGTGGACAGTCCGACAGGTCCGGAAGGTGGCCCTCTCGAGTATGGATCACGGGAATCCCAGCCTCCCGTGCGACCGACACGAGTGCTGCGAGGGGTTCGATCACGCATCGAAGCAGGCCGACGTCGTTGCCGAGACTCTCACCGAACCCTCCGGGCAGCAAGAAGTCACGCTGCATGTCGATGACGAGTAGTGCGGTCGTTTCGGGATCGAAAGTGAATTCCGACGGCGATGCCGACGGAATCCTCGCCTCCCGAACTTGTGTTGAGGTCATGAGATCTCCTGTGCTGCAGTGGAAATATCGGGTATGGATTTGATCGCCCGGGAATATGCCCGCCAGCCACCGAACTCGCTGATGTCGTCGACGGTGTGACGGTCCGCCCCGGTCTGCACAGTCGCGTCGCAGACGTAGCCGAGAACGTCGGACCCGTCGGCCAGCTGCACTCGTCCCAGAGCGAGCACCGCCGGCAGTCTGCCCGCGAGTACAGCAAGAGAGGCGACGGGCAGACGCCACCTCTCCACGTCTATTGCGCTGCCGCCGAATGGAACTCGCAGCAGGCCGGGCGTCGGATCGGAGGTTCCGATCCGGAGCAGGGTGTACGTCGGTGCGGTGGTCGTCGCCTCCACCAGAGATCCGCCCAGATCGAGCAGCTGAGGATTGGCCCGCTCACCCGACAGGTGGTGCCCGGCAACGACGATGTCGAGGGTCTCGACTGCCGATTCTGCGGCCGCACTCGGTGTCGAGACGACTCGTCGCTCTCCGAGCAATTCGGCCGCAACCGCGAGAACGGTGTCGTCGGCCAGCGCAGGCCCGATCACCATGAGGCTGACCGGTCGACCGTCCTCGGTCAGTCCGACGGGAACGGCCACCGCCGTCAGGTCGAGCAGGTTTCCGAAGTGGGTGTAGTGACCGAGCGCTGTATTGCAGGCGATGGGATCCGCCAATACCTCCGTGACGGTGAAGGTGGTTCCGATGGTCGGCACGACCATCACATCCATCGTGGTCCACAATTGCTCCACCCGTGCACGGAGCTGCTGAAGCGTCTGCAATGCCCGAAAAGCATCGACGGCGGTGTAGGCCCGTCCGCCCAGGAAGATGTCGCGGACGACGGGCACGATCGAGTCCGAGTGCTCGGTGAGGAAATCATCGAACTCGACCAGGCGCTCGGCCACCCACGGTCCCTGATACAGCAGCGATCCGGCGTCGAGGAAGGGAGTGAGATCGACTGCTGTGGTTCGGAATCCGTGCTCGGGTAGCGAACTGCGCGCGGCCGAGTGCGCGTCGGCCATGGTCGTGTCACCGAAGAACTCCAGCTGTCCTGGGTCCGGCAGTCCGACGGTGATGTCGTGGCCGTCGTATCGGCTACCTCGCGGACGTGACCAACCATCAGCCGGATCCTCACCACATACGACGTCGAAGACGAGATCCAGATCCTCGACGGTGGACGCCATCAGGGTGATGCAATCGAGCGACTTGCATGCGGGTACGAGTCCGGTGGTACTGATCAGGCCACGCGAGGGCTTCCAGCCCACGATTCCGTTGAGCGCAGCAGGCACTCGACCGGACCCGGCGGTGTCGGTGGCGACGCAGAACGGCACCTGCCCCAGAGCGACCGCCAGTGCCGATCCGGAACTCGAGCCGCCCGAGATCATGTCGTTGCCGTAGACACTGCGCGGGATGGTGTGCGGCGTGCGGGTGCCGTTCAGGCCGGTGGCGAACTGATCGAGGCTCGTCTTGCCGACGAATATCGCTCCCGCGTCGAGCAGTGCTTGAACTGCCGGCGCCGTCGAATCGGGTGTGTGGGCATAGTCGGGGCAGGCCAGCGTGGTCGGGTACCCGGCTACATCGATGCTGTCTTTCACGCCGAATGGAATTCCGTACAGGGGCAGAGAACGCGCATCGGGTCGAGCATCTATCGCTGCTGCCGCAGCGAGCAGATCCGTACGAGATACGACGGTGATCCACGTTCCGTCGTCACCGCGTGTGGCGACGGCTTCCGAGAACTCGTCGACAACGTCGACGAGAGTGACCTCGCCGCGGCGGTACGCGTCGAGCATCGCGGCGATGGTCGGCCTTGGCCCCGGAACCTGATCTGAATTCATACCGTCGATTGTCGACAGTTTTCTGTTACCGCAGGTTGATGCCGTGTTTCGAGTCTGTTAGGAAATGCTCTCGAGGTGCAGGTACGTCAGTTCACCGTGTTGCCGCAGTGCGGCGAGCGCAACCGAGACGTCGTTCGATTCGATCGCATCCAGCAAGCATTCATGGCGCCGGATCCCGTCGACCGGATTCGCGACCCTCGCTTCCTCCCTGAGGTTGCGCGCCATCGGAAGCTGCAACTTCAGCAGGATGGGCGCATACGCCACATCCAACTGTCGACTGCCGGCCAACGCCACGATGGCTTCATGGAATCGGCGGTGCGCGTCGTCCTTCTCCAGGGTGTCCCCTCGAGCATCGGCCTCACGCATCTCGTCGAGTGCTGCCCGCACCGACCCGAATGCTCTCTCGGGCGGCGATTCGAGTGGGAGCGCACGCGTGATCGCGTGCTGTTCGAGCACTTGGCGCAGCTCGAACAGTTCGAGAATATCCTCTGCGGACCAGACCGTCACCCGAAATCCCCGCCGCGGGAGATGTTCTACGAGGCCCTGCTGAGCAAGCAGCCGCAGCGCCTCGCGCACCGGCGCTCTGCTGATGCCGAGGCGTGCGCAGAGCGTTTCCTCCACCACCCGAGAGCCGGGCTCGAGTGCCCCACTGAGCACCTCGGAACGCACCTGTCGGGTCGCCATTTCGACAAGGCTCGGCGGTAGGGGGCCCTGTCCTACCGGTGCGGTCATGTCGCCAGTGTACGAACCCACGCGCCTGATGGCGTGTATCCACCCGCATCGCCGAGTCGAGTGTGCAGCGTCGGTCGCCCCTCAGCGGTACGCTGACGGGCATATGTGGATTGGATGGATCGAATTCGACTTTCTCCTCGGCGACGTGCACTCACTCAAAGAGAAGCGTTCGGTGATCCGGCCGGTGATTTCGGAAATGCACCGAAAGTTCGCTGTCTCGGTCGCAGAGACCGATCATCGCGAACTTCACCGCCGAGCAGGCGTGGGCGCATCGGTCGTAGCGGGAGACCTCGAACACGTCGTCGATGTTCTCGACCGACTCGAACGCGTCGCGGCCTCGCGGCCCGAACTTCAACTGGTGTCGGTCCGGCGGCGCACCATTCGAAGCGACGACGTCTGACCTGATGTCACCGTGTTGTGCGTCAGTGGCGAACGTCGAATACCTGCTTCTGAATTCCGTTGCCGTACACCTGATGTTCGATCAGTTCGAGATGTGTGGTGTCCTTGTCGGCTGAACTGAACAGCCGCTTTCCCGCGCCGAGCAGGAGCGGAAAGACGAGTAGGTGGTATCGATCGACGAGGCCCGCATCGGCCAGTGATCGGCCGAGGGTGGCACTGCCGTGTACCGAAATGGGCCCGCCATCGGAGTCCCTGAGCTCGGCGACATCATCGATAGAACGCAGAACGGTTGCAGGCCAGCGCGAGTCGTCCTGCTCGAGCGTCGTCGACACCACGTACCGTGGCATCGCGTTGTACCCGGCGAAATCGTCCATGGTGGGCCAGATCGGCGCGAAGGCCTCGTACGAGGTGCGCCCGAGCAGCAGCGCCGTCGCCTCATCCTGTTCGCGGCCCTTGATCTCGTAGGCCGCCGGATCGAACTCGATGCCGGTGAACGTCCACCCGGAGTTACGGTAGCCCGCTTCGCCTCCTGGGGCTTCCATCACGCCGTCGAGAGAGACGAAGGCGGTCACGATCAGAGTGCGCATGGGAGGTCCTCACGGGTTCTCGGGATGGCTCTCGGAATCGTAGATCATGCACCCGGCGTTCCGCAGATACTATCGACACGATGATCGGCATCGACGCGAGCGGAAAGTCCAGGCCTGCATGGGACGACGACCCTGTCGTGTCCGGCTGGACCGGTCTGCCTTCGATGGACGGCCATTGCACCGCCGAGGTCTGCGTCGTCGGCCTCGGGGGTTCCGGTCTCGCCGCTGTCGCTGAACTCCAGGATCGTGGCCTCGACGTCGTGGGAATCGACGCCGGTCGGGTGGCCGCCGGTGCCGCAGGTCGAAACGGTGGCTTTCTGCTCGGCGGTCCTGCAACGTTCTTGCACACCGCGCTCGCGGAATGGGGGCCGTGCGCTCTCGATCTGTATCGGGCTACCCTCGCCGAGATCGATTCGCTCGAAGCACGTCTCGGCTCCGAGGTGGTGCGCCGCACCGGGTCAATTCGGCTCGCGGGGATTCCGGGTGCTCCCGCCGATGCAGCCGATGAACAGGATTGCCAGGCATTGGCGCACTGCTTGGGCGAGCACGACATTGCGGTGGAAACCTACGCAGGCGCGCTCGGCGACGGGATATTCCTACCCGACGACGCAGTGGTGAATCCTGCGCGTCGAGCGCTGGCGATGGCATCGATGTTGGCCGGTCGCGCTCGGCTGTTCGAGCACACCCCGGCGGTTGCACTCGAGCCGGGCGTGGTGACGACGCCCCGCGGGGTTGTTCGGTGCGGTCTGATTCTGGTCGCCGTGGACGGTCGACTCGAACGGATACTGCCTCAACTCGACGGCCGAGTTCGGACGGCACGTTTGCAGATGCTCGCTACCGCGCCTGTCTCGGCGGATCGGCTGCCGTGCCCTGTCTACGGCCGATGGGGGTACGACTATGCGCAGCAGGACGCGTCCGGTCGACTGTTCGTCGGCGGTGGCCGCGATCGGTTCGCCGAAGACGAATGGACGCAGTCGGGCGAACCGACTGCTCAGGTACAGAAATATCTCGATTCGGTCGCCGCATCATTTGCTGGGCAGTCGGTTTCGGTGAACGCGCGGTGGGCGGCGTCGGTCGGGTTCACCACGGACGGACGCCCCCTGTGCACCCATGTCGACGACGGGATGATCGCATTCGGCGGCTACAACGGAACCGGCAATCTGGTGGGGCCGGTCACCGCACGTGCTGCCGTGGCATTGGGCATCGATGGGATCGAAGTGCCGCAGTACCTCGGTAGCTGACACATGGCAGGGTGGGGTCATGACCGCAGAGCCCGAGTCGACCGAAGACGGTCGCTACGTCGTCATCAAGGGGCGGCGCTGGCGCGCAACGGATCCCAAGATTCCAGAGCAGCGCGATGCAGAGCTGCGATCGATCCTCATGGACTGGCGCAGGGAGGTGAAACGCACATCGGGTGCTCCTGAGGCTCGCGCCGGTGTACAGGCCACCAAAGTTGCATTGGGTGAGCGCGGAACACCGTGGTGGGAACAGTCCGACGACGAACGCCGAAGGCGCTGGGAAACAGAGCTCCCGCGACCGGGCGGCGAACGCAAGAGCTGACCACACCAATGGTTGCCATAGTGGAAACTATCCAATACAGTTTCCACTATGGAAAACATCGGCAAGCCCACCCCGTCCGAAGCACGATCCGCTCTCGATGACATCGACCGAGTCCAGCGCGCAGTACGCGATACCCCGTGGCCGGTATGGCTCTATCCGGTCAACGCACTCCTCATCGGGGCGATGGCACTCGCACCTCTGCTGTCCGACCCCGCCCGCTTCGTGGCACTGGTTGCCCTGGCAGCGGCAATCGTGGGGGTCAACACGATCACCGGATACCGCATGGGCACCCCGTGGGCATTGCCCACCAACAGGACATTCCAGTTCTCTGTGATCCTGTGCGCGGTCTTCGTCGTGGCGTCGGTGGCGTTCACTCCCCCGACCTGGCCAACGGTGCTACTCGCGATCGCCGCATCCATCACATATTCGATCGGCGCGTTCGCTCACTACCGCAGCACGAGCCGATGACCGACGATCTCGATCCGATCATTCACCCTGCGCACCGACTCCGGATCTGCGCACTCCTCGCGGCCGGCACCACCGTCGAACTCGCAATCGTCAAAGAACACTGTGGGCTCAGCGCGTCGGCTCTGAGCAAACAGGTCAGTGCTCTGGTCGATGCGGGATACGTCGACCAGCAGCGATCTCGCACGGACTCGCGTCGGATATGGCTGTCGCTGACCCACGAGGGCAAGACCGCCTATCGCCGTCATGTGCACGCTTTGCGCGCACTTCTCGCGGACTCCGAGGCCTCGATCTGACTCGATCGGTGAGTTCACAACGTGACCGTTGTCTATTCTTTCGACGGATGCCGATCCGGCGAGCATCGTTCAGCGAATAGAGGAGCCACCATGCCTGTTCTCAATCCCTATCTGTCGTTCCGCGACAACGCCCGCGAGGCGATGGAGTTCTACCGGTCGGTGTTCGGTGGCGAACTCACCTTCACCACGCTCGGCGAGGCCAACGCCAGCGAGGATCCCGCCGACCAGAACAAGATCATGCACGGTCAGCTGACCACACCCAGCGGATTCACGCTGATGGGTTCGGACACCCCGTCGTCGATGGAGCACACCACCGGAAACAACATGAGCGTCTCGCTCAGCGGCGTCGAAGCGGATGAACTGACCGGCTACTGGAACGGCTTGACCGTCGATGCACAGTTCACGATGGGCCTGGACAAAGCCCCGTGGGGCGATACGTTCGGCATGTTGACCGACAAGTTCGGTGTGCAGTGGATGGTGAACATCATCGGTTCGCCCGACGGTAACTGAGCCACGCCGCCGGATCGGTCAGCGGGCGAGGGTCTTCGGCGGAACGACCTGTCGCAGACCCTCGGGGCCCCAGCCTCTGTCCAGCGCGAAGATCAGTAGCGCGCAGCCGAATCCGGACAGTACGAAAGCAGATCCGAACATCGCCGTGTAGCCCAGAAGGTCACCCACCACACCTGCTGCCAACCCGGCCACACCCTGTGCGAGGACGATCGCGCACGCCATCAGTGTGTAATCGCTCCCCGCGAACCGCTTCTCGGATGCATCCATCATCAGTGCGAACACCGCGACAGTGGCTGCCCCACCGAGCACGTGCTCGGTGATGTTGGCCGTGACCAACAGCGGAAATCCGCCGACGCCGAAGGACGCGACGACATACAACGCGAGGCTCAGGGTTTGGCTCACTCCTCCGATCAGTAGTGCGTGGCGTCGCCCGTACCGAAACGACATCCATGCCCCCAATGCTGCGCCGGCCAGCGCGGCGACCGAGGACACACCGCCCTCGACCAACGCGATCTGGCGAAGCGACAGTCCACTGTCGGACAGAAACGGGCCGACGAGCGCCGAACCCATCGAGTTTCCGAATTTGAAGCCGATGATGAGCAGGATGAACGCCACCATGCCGGGCCTGCGTAGCCGGGACCACCACGCGCCGGCAAGCCGTGCCGGAGTCTCCGACTCGACATGTCGACCGAAATCGCCATCTGCTGCGTTCAACTGCGTGCGCATCCACCACACCGGGATCGTTGTCAGCACGATGAGCAATGCCATTGCGACGAACAGCACCCGCCACCCGGAAAAAGTGAACAGCCACAGCAGCAGCCCTCCGCCGCACACCATTCCGATTCGATAAGCACCGACTTGGAGACCGTTTCCGAGTCCCCGCTGCGCCGCGGTGAGCGTACGTACGGCGATACCGTCTGTCGCTATATCCTGCGTAGCCGAGATCGCGTTCATGACGAAAATACCGACGAACAGCCAGCGCAAGGTCGACGACAGATCGAGGAACGACAACGCCAGTGCCACCAGGGCAGCCGCGCACTGCAGTGACAGCAGCCACCGTCGCCTGGATCCGTAGCGATCGACGTACGGTGCCCACAGAAACTTCAGTGCCCACGGAGCGAACAGCACACCGGTGGCACTGATCTCGACGAGCGAAAATCCCGACTCTCGTAGCACCACCGGCAGTGCCTGGGTGAAGAATCCGAAGGGCAGTCCCTGAGCAAAGTAGAGCGCACCGAGCAAGGTCAGGGTGCCGGCCGTGAACGACGCCGGACGCACCGCGTTGGTCATGACGGTCATCGTGTCAGAGCATCGTGGACTACGCGCACTGCGTCACCGGCTGGCGCAGGATGGTCCGCAATTTCGCCGGTTCGACTCGGCGCGGATCACCGAGGTAGATCTCGTGATGTCTGCCGGTCATCGTCAGCCCCGCCTTCGAAATGGCTTCGTCGTGCATGACGGCAAGCACACCCGCCTCGTCGTCGTAGGAACCGATATGCAACGTTTGCACGCACAGCCCCTCGTCGAGGATCTCGAACCGGATCCTGCTCACCGCGGCGACATCGCGCTTGACGCGCGTCGTCGCGATCGCCTCCTCGAACATCTGTCTATCGATCCAGTCCGGCACCATGATCATGGCGGTCCATCTCCAGCGTGCCTTGTTTCGCGCCGTGGTGAACGAGGCCATGTCCTCGGCCCACCACAGCGCCTCGAGCGGCATGACGACGTAGTCCCGCTCGAGCTGCTTCTTGCTGGCGAACTTCAGTGCATAGGCCACTGGATAGAGGGCGGCGAGTGCCTGCGCATACTCCGGCGCTGTGTTCGGATCGCCGCTGCCGTCGATCATCAGGTAGCTCAGCGGCGGCACAACGACGGTGCGAAAGACGTTGTGCCGCGCCGAGTATGCGTCGAGAGTCTTCTTGAAATCGATCTTCGACGACGCCATGACTACCTTCGGACGATCCGCTTCACTCCGGAGCGTCGAGGGCATACACGCTCAGCCATCGACATCTACCTTGTCGGGCTCACCCCGTCGCATCGCCATGTATTCGGACAGTTCACGCTTGACCACAGGCAACAGCAGGTACAGGCCGGTGATGTTGATGAATGCCAGCAGGAACAGGGTGGCGTCGGCGAAGTCCAACACCGAGCCGAGCGAGAGCACAGTTCCGATGACGGTGAACACGCAGAACATGACGTTGAAGAAGGTGCGCGAGAGTCGGCTGCGACCGAACAGTGACGTCCATGCCTGCAGTCCGTAGTACGCCCAGGTGATCGCTGTCGACAGAGCGAACAACGCCACCGCGATCGTCAGCACGTACGGGAACCACGGCAGCACGGTCTCGAAGGCGTCCGAGGTCAGCGTCACTCCGCCCGCCGGTAGTTCGCCGGTCTCGGCGACGATCGCGCGCTGGTCCTGCCAGGTGACGGTGTTTGCGATGACGATAGTCAAAGCCGTTGCGGTACAGATGACGACTGTATCGATGAACGGCTCGAGCATGGCCACGAAGCCCTCGGTGACCGGGTGTCGGGTCTTGACCGCCGAGTGAGCGATGGAGGCCGATCCCAAGCCCGCTTCGTTGGAGAATGCGGCTCGCTGGAAACCGATGATCATGACCCCGAGCACACCTCCTGCAACGCCCTCGGGCGAGAATGCGCCCTCGAATATCGCGCTGAATGCGCTAGGGACCGAACGAAAGTTGACGCCGATGACGACAGCACAGGCGACGATGTAGACCAGCGCCATGGACGGAACGAGCTTGGCAGTCACCGACGAGATCGACTTCATGCCGCCGATGATCACCAGACCGATGATCGTGGCGATGAACAGTCCGAAGGCTGCCTTTGCCCCGTCGGAACCAAGGAACCCGTCCGCGCCGCCGGTAACGGAGCGAACCTGGGCGTAGGTCTGGTTGGCCTGGAACATGTTTCCGCCGCTGACGGCGAAAAAGGTGATGATGATGGCGTAGAAGACGGCCATGACCTTGCCCAGCTGTGCAAGCCCTCGCTCCGCGAGCCCCTTGGTGAGGTACTTCATCGGACCGCCGGAGACGGTGCCGTCCTCGTTGATGTCTCGGTACTTCACACCGAGGGTGCACTCGACGAATTTCGACGCCATACCCAGTAAGCCGGCGAGAATCATCCAGAGGGTGGCACCGGGTCCGCCGAGCGTTACCGCGACCGCGACGCCGGCAATGTTGCCGAGTCCGACGGTTCCCGACACCGCGGCCGTGAGTGCCCTGAAGTGACTCACCTCCCCCGGAGCATCGGCCTCGTCTTCCTTGCCACTGACCAGAATCAGGGATCTCTTGACTCCGCGAAACTGGATGAACTTGAACGTGAGCGTGAAGACGATGGCACCGAGGATCAACCACAGCACGATCAGCGGCACAGCGGCACCGCCGATGTCGACGGTGAAGAAGACGACGTTCGACACTGCGGCAGAAATCGGATCGAACGCGTTGTTGATCGCTGTTTCGATCGATTTGAGTGTGCCTCCGTCCGCGGCCAGAAGATCTGTTGCGAGAGGATGAGAGCTCATGACTTCGAGTGAACAGCAGATGGACGACGGGCGATGCAATTTACTGCATTTCGAGCGAGAATTTACGTGATCTTGACTGGCAGGCGTCGACTCATATCACGGTTCGATCGGGTACTCGTCGGAGCAACACGGTGGCCGCGTCGAGTACCACGTGGCGGTCGTAGGTGAGTCGGTAATCGTAGTTCGGTCTGCCGTCATCGCCCACACCACGTTCGACCGCTATCAGCGCCGCGCTCGACATCGGAGCCACGACCACGACACAGCGTTCTATCGCCAAAGGTTCGTCTGCGCCCACGAGCACTGCTCTGAAGCTGTGCTCCATCGGCGCTGGATGCGTGTCGAACACAGCAGTGAGAGCGGTGCAGGCCGCCAATTCGTCGTAGATCGCCGCGCGGGCGGGGGTGAGTCCAGTCGACGTGTCGAGCGTCGCCAACACGACGGTGGAGCTGCCGGTGCCGCAAGCACTGCGAAGCAGGCTGTTCTCGATGGCGTCGAGCAAGGTCGAATCGGCGTGTCGGGGAGCACTGAGGGGCTGGGTCACGCCATAGGGCGTGACCGCTAACGGTGCACGCACGGTCACTGTCGCATTCAGCTCGAGCGAGCGAACCGGCTGGGACGCCACACCGAAGTCCGGCAATGATCCCGGTTGCCCGTACAGGTACCCCTGCCCCAGGACTGCCCCCATGTCTCGGGCGTAACCCTCGTGTCGATCGGTTTCGATTCCCTCGGCCAGTACCAGGGCACCGGTGCATTCGGCCTCGGCGGCGACGGCAGCAACGATGGCTGCAGTCTCGTCGGTCGAGCGTCCTTGCACGAGTGTCATGTCGAGCTTGATCACGTCGGGTCGCAACAGCGGGATCAGCGCCAGGCTGGTCGAATCCGCACCTACATCGTCGATGGCGACTCGCCAACCCAGGTTTCGGGCGTGCTCGGCCGCCCTCAGCAGCCCGGCCGGATCGCCCATCAGGTCGCGCTCGGTGATCTCGACGACGATCGACAGTGCCGAGGCTTCGGCGAACATCGGCAAGCAATCCGGTGGAGGCGGCACATCCAGCGCAGTGGGTTCGGCGTTGACGAACAGCGCCAACCGGTCGGGATAGCGAGCTTCGACGGCACCTTGGAGGGCAGTTGCCCTGCACCGCCAGTCGAACTCGGCCGTGAGCGACTGCTCTCGTGCTGCGCGCAGTAGGTCCGTCGGCGTCGTCGGTGGCCCCTCGCCGCAGGTCCGGACGAGTGCCTCGTACCCCACTACGGATCGGTCGTCCAGGGCGACGATCGGCTGGTACGCGGACGTGATCGGAACAGACATCGGCGAGATCGGCACACCAGTCGAATGGGGACGCATGGTGGGGCCTTCCTCGACGCTGTTCGCTCTGTCCCCACCCAACCGATCATCATGCCCGATGGGACCGTGGACGGGACGTCCGACTGCTCGTTGTAGGCCGATTCTGTGGATATATGGTGCTCGAAGTAGTCGACGAACGGCGGTTGATCATGGCGGGAGCAGATCCGCGTGCCCATGGCACCGACGATCACCTTTTCGCGGGTCGCTATCGACTCGGTGCCGTTCTGGGACGCGGCGCGATGGCGGACGTCCGAGCGGCCGATGATCGAGTGCTCGGCAGGTCCGTGGCAGTGAAAATCTTCCGCCACGGCGAGCCGGAGGACATGGCGGGACGCATCGACGCCGAAATTCGGACACTTGCGTCGCTGTCTCATCCCGGCCTGGTGACATTGCACGATGCAGGAGCGGCACCGGATACCACCGGGGTGCCGGTGCCGTACCTGGTCATGGAACTGATCGACGGTGCGACGCTCGAGTCCTATCGCGCAGGCCGATCGATGCCAGGTGCCGATGTCGCACGGATCGGTGTCGAGATCGCAGAAGCACTCGCCTACATTCACGACCGAGGGGTGGTGCACCGGGACATCAAACCGGCCAACATACTCGTTGCGCAGCCACCGGACGTCCGCGTCGGGCAGTGCGCGAAGCTCGCCGATTTCGGTATCGCCCGCATCGTCGACGCCGAACGACTCACCGCACACGGAACCACGGTCGGTACCGCGCACTACCTCAGCCCCGAGCAGGCCACGGGAACGTCTGCGGGACCGCCGACCGACATCTATACCTTGGGCCTGGTCCTCATCGAGTGCCTCACCGGCACAATGGTATTCGCGGGCAGCGCCGTCGCGTCGGCCGTTGCGCGCCTGCACCGTGATCCTGAAGTTCCCGAGACTCTCGGGCCGCACTGGCACTCGCTGCTGACGGCAATGACTGCGCGGCAGCCGGAGGATCGCCCGGACGCTGCTGCAGTTGCGCACCGACTGCGTCGGCTCGCGCGAGGTTCCGATTCTCTTCCGGCGACTACCGCACTGCCCGTTCCACCCGTTGACACAGTTGCCGCCGAGCAAGTTCGGCACTCCACAGCGGATGCCTCGTCGCCCCGGCGATGGATCGCGCCTGCCGCGGCCGTCCTCTTCATCGCGCTGGGAGCCGGGATCGTCTGGTTGGCCACCGGTTCGCAAGACCGCTCCGTCGAAGTGCCGGCGTCGCCCGATGCCTCGACGGTGTCGGAGTCGACGGCGGCCGTGACCACAACTCCCGCGCCGGTACCGCAGCCGGTGATTCCGGCGTTCTCGAACCCGTCCGAGACCGCGCCGGTGCCAGGGTCCGATCCGGTGCCCACAGACTCGGTCGCGCCCGCCCCTCGACAAGGGAACGGAAACAACGGCAATGGCAACGGCAACGGCAACGGGCGTGGCAATGGAAACTCGGACCCCGTGAATCCCCGAAACATCAACCCCGGCAACAGCAACCCCGGCAACAGCAACCCCGGCAACGGAAACCCGAGCAACGGCAACTCCGGTAACGGAAACTCGGGTCGAGGAAATTGAGTACCGCCCAAGCGATCGGAGGGCAGATGACGCGATTCGACACCATCGTGGTGGGAGCGGGAATATCCGGTTCGACCGCTGCCCGACTTCTGCACAGGGCGGGTCAACGCGTCGTTGTTCTCGAAGCTCGTGACCGCGTGGGTGGTCGTGTGTGGACGGTACGGACCGACGGCACCATCCTGGACGTCGGTGCGTCGTGGATTCACGGTATCGACAACAACCCCCTCGCCGATGCCGTGCGGGCTTTCGGAATTCGGACAGCCGAGTTCACCGTGGGCAGCTACCAACCCGACGGCCGACCCATTGCGTACTACTCCCCCGCGGGTATCAAGTTGAGCGACGCCGATGCAGCGCAGTTCGCCGCCGACATCCATCACTTCGATGCAGGCCTTGCCGCGACAGTCGCCGAGGTACCACCAGGAACGTCGTTCGAAGAGGCAGTGGAAGTGACTCTTCGACAACTGGATTGGGGCCGCGATCGACTCGACCGGGTGCGCGAGTTCGTCGGTCACCGAGCCGAGGAACAGCTGGGAGTAGGGCCCGGACATCTCGACGCACACGGCTTGGACGACGATTCCATCGATGGAGACGAAGTCGTATTTCCCGACGGGTACGACGAAGTCGCTCTGCAGCTGACCGATGGCCTGGATGTTCGACTCGAGCATGTGGTGACGCACGTTCAGTGGGGCGAAGGCGGAGTTCGGGTGCACTGCGGGTCGCAGTCGTTCTCGGCCGACCGTGCTGTGGTCACTGTCCCGATCGGGGTTCTGAAGTCGGGGAACTTCACCATCGAACCTCCGCTGCCCGAGCCGGTGTCGGGTGCACTGGGCCGCCTCGAGATGAATGCATTCGAGAAGGTGTTTCTTCGATTTCCGATCGCGTTCTGGGACGAGAACGTCTATGCCGTACGGCAGCAGGGTGAGGCGGGGCGTTGGTGGCACTCGTGGTACGACGTGACCCTGCCGGGCGGGCGGCCCACATTGCTGACGTTTGCCGCCGGCCCCTCCGCTCGACACACCCGGCACTGGTCGGACGGCCGCATCGAGGATTCGGTCGTCCGGGCGCTGCGCGGCATCTACGGCGACCGCGTCGTTCGGCCGGAGAGCGTGTACGTCACTCGATGGCAGGACGATCCGTTCTCGTACGGTTCGTACTCGTACATGACGGTGGGCTCACGAACGGGCGATCACGACGATCTAGCCACGCCGATCGGTGGTGTACTCCACCTCGCGGGTGAGGCCACCTGGACGGATGATCCAGCGACGGTCACCGGTGCGATGAAATCGGGACACCGTGTTGCACAACGCATTCTGGAGCGCTCGGTGCCGTATCGGCTCATCTGGGATTCGCTGGCGCGTTGAGAGGGTCGCCGACGTCGAACTCGGCAGACCATGTTCGGTGCAAACCTCGAGCAATCTGCGAGTAACGTGCTGTCGACGCACCCGCACACCGAGCACTTCAGGATGGCACCGTGGACACCGTCAATTCAGTAATCGACTTCTTGGCAGATCGTCTCTACAGCGTTTTCCTCATCTACTTGCTGATCGGCGTCGGACTGTATTTCACCGTCCGCACCAAGTTCGTTCAGGTCCGGCTACTCCCCTCGATGTTCAAGGCGATCGGTGGGTCGCGATCGGATGCCGAAGGCGGCATCTCGGCATTCCAAGCATTCTGTGTCGGACTGGCGTCCCGAGTGGGTACGGGAAACATCGCCGGCGTCGCCATCGCGATCACTCTCGGTGGACCGGGTGCCATCTTCTGGATGTGGTTGGTCGCTGTGGTCGGCATGGCGACTGCCTTCATCGAGGCCACGCTGGCACAGATGTACAAGGTCAGAAATCCGGACGGCAGCTTTCGCGGCGGCCCCGCCTATTACATTCAACTCGGCCTCGGCTCACGGCGCTGGGGAATCGTCTTCGCCTGCCTGCTGATCTTCGCTTTCGGCTTCGCCTTCAACATGGTTCAGGCAAATACGATCACCGAGTCCTTCTCGTCCACGATGAACATCGACGCAGGCTGGATCGCCGTGTTCCTGGTGGTGCTGTCGGCTCCGATTCTCTTCGGTGGCGTCCGGCGGATTGCTCGGGTGGCCGAATATCTCCTGCCCGTCATGGCCGTGATCTACGTGCTGCTTGCAGTGGTGATCGTGGCGATGAACATCGGTGAAATCCCAACGGTGTTCGGTCAGGTCGTCTCCAGCGCCTTCGGCTTGAACGAGGCGATCGGCGGCACGACGGGCGGAATCTTGGCTGCCATGCTCAACGGCGTCAAGCGCGGCCTGTTCTCCAACGAAGCCGGAATGGGAAGCGCACCGAACGCAGCGGCGACGGCGACGGTATCGCATCCGGTCAAGCAGGGACTGATTCAGTCGCTCGGAGTCTTCTTCGACACCATCGTCATCTGCAGCGCGACTGCGTTCATCATCCTGGTCTCGGGTGTGTACGACGTCGAGAATCCAAGCGGGGTCGCGGGTGCGGTGCTGACCCAGGATTCGATCTCTGCCCAGCTCGGAACATGGACGACGATTCCGTTGACCCTGCTGATCTTCACGTTTGCGTTCTCGTCGATACTCGGCAATTACTCGTACGCCGAGATCAATCTCAACTTCCTCGGAGTCGAGGGCAAGTTACTCAATGTGCTGCGCACCATCGTTCTTGCGGCTATCGGCTTCGGTTCACTGTCTGCGTTGACGACGGTATGGGCATTGGCAGACGTCGCTATGGCGGCAATGGCCACTGTCAACCTGGTAGCGATTGCGCTGCTGGGCAAGTGGGCATTCGGCGCATTGGCGGACTTCGAGGCAATGCGGCGGGAGGGCCGAGACGACAAGTTCGTCGGCCGCGGGAACAGCCACCTACCCGGCGACCTGCCGGGAGATGTCTGGGACCCAGTTCTCGACGAGAAATTGAGCTGAGTCGAATCCCCACCCGAGTACTCGGTTCGCCCGAACGCGAGGGTGGGGATCCGTCCTCGTGCGAATCCGTACCCCCTTCGAGGTCGCCGTGCCCAACAGCCCGATAATGAGACAGATAGGACATTTCGGGCTATAGGCTGGCAGGACGCCGAGAACGAGGAGGTACGTGTGACGCAACTGGGTGGCGAAGACAAGACTGGTCGCCGATCGGAGGATCAGGATTTCGCCGAAGTTGATCAGCGATCAGCTGGTGAACGCGAAGCCGAAGTGGCACCCGGTCGTCGAAAGCGTCAGTGGATCGGACTCGCGGTCGGCCTGATTCTCGCAGCGCTCGTCTACGCACTGCTCCCGGATGACGTGGGACATTCGGCTCGCCTGACCGCAGGCACGGCAGTGCTGATGGGGATCTGGTGGATGACCGAGGCAGTCCCGATTCCCGCGACAGCGCTGTTGCCTCTGATCGTCTTTCCGGTCTTCGATTCGAGCGTCACTGTCAACGGCGTTGGGGCCTCGTACGGCAACAGCATCATCTTCTTGTTCATGGGCGGATTCCTGCTGGCCTTGGCCATGCAGCGCTGGAACCTGCATCGACGCATCGCATTGCTCACGGTCAACGCCATGGGCACGAAACCGACGATGGTCATCGCAGGTTTCATGATCGCGACAGGCTTCCTGTCGATGTGGGTATCCAACACCGCAACCGCAGTGATGATGATTCCGATCGGCGTCTCGGTGCTGGTGTTGGTACTCGATATCGGCAAGAAATCCGGTGCCGTGCCTTCTTCCGAGGGAACGGATTCAGGCCGCGAGGGTGCCGCACCCGACGACAAGACCATCATGGACGCGGTCATAGCGAGCAATTTCGGTACGGCTCTGATGTTGGGTATCGCCTACGCCGCCTCGATCGGTTCGCTCGGCACCATCATCGGCACGCCGCCCAACACCTTGCTCGTCGGTTACCTCGAAGGGCAAGGAATAACGATCGGATTCCTACAGTGGATGATGGCGGGGGTTCCTCTTGCCGTCGTTCTCCTGTTGGTCGCCTGGTTCCTACTCACACACGTGATGTTCAAGCCTGAAATCGACGACATCCCTGGCGGAAAGCAATTGATCCGGGGAGAACTGGACTCCCTGGGAAAGATGTCGCAGGGCGAGATCAGAGTGGGATCGATCTTCGTGGCGGCCGCCGCGTCGTGGGTCGGGGTGCCGCTGCTCTTCGACAGCCCGCCCATCTCCGACACCGGCATCGCCATGACGGCGGCCGTACTCCTGTTCCTGCTCCCCAGCGGCAGCAAAAAGGGTGTTCGCCTCATCGACTGGGACACTGCGGTCAAGCTGCCGTGGGGCGTGCTGCTGCTGTTCGGCGGCGGCCTCGCGCTGTCCGCCCAGTTCCAGGCAAGCGGCCTGACCGACTGGATCGGCAGCGTCGCGGGAGGTCTCGATACGATCCCGGTGATCTTGCTTGTCTTCGTTGTGGCCGCGGCGATCGTCTACCTGACCGAGATCACCAGCAATACCGCGACCGCGGCGACCTTCCTCCCCGTCGCAGGCGGCGTCGCTATGGGGATGGACATCGACATTCTCATCTTGGCGGTTCCAGTGGCGTTGGCCGCGACCTGCGCCTTCATGTTGCCCGTGGCCACGCCGCCGAACGCGGTGTCCTACGCCAGTGGCTACATCACGATCGGACAGATGATGCGGGGTGGCTTCTGGCTCAATCTGATTGCCATCGTGATGATCACGATTGCCGCGTACACGGTATTCGCGTGGTCTCTGGACATTCAGTTCTGATTGCCCGTCGCCCCAAGGCCGAGGAATCTGCCGGGAAGGAAGAAGTTCGACCGATTCCACACGTGAACCATGCGCGGGGATTACCATAGCGATTTCATCCAGGCGGATGACCCGTTCCAGGTACGCGCGGCCATCCCCTGGTCGGTGCTGGAGCGGCGTCTGTGCCGTCTCGGCGGTTCAGGGGGTGGGCAATGGTATCGGACGTCATCGACTGCAACGTGGTGTTCGCACACGATGTCGAGCAGGTCTGTGCAGTACTGAGCGCAGTCGAGCTGTTCCCGCGCTTTTTCACCGGACTCGAATACTGCGTGCTTCATGAGTCGGCATCGAGGTACTTGTGTGCGGTCGGCGGCCGAGAGCACGAGCTCGCGCTGGTGGTCAACCGACGAAACCAGCCGATCATCACCGTCGAACACACCGAGTCGGGCGGCTTCGTCAGATTCACCCTGACGGCTCTGTCCCCGACCGAGACGAAGATCGACATCACCGTGTTCAGAGCGGGTCTCGGTGGGGCCTACTCACCTCAGCCCGCCGGCAACCGCGCGGTCATAGACTGGGTCCTGGCCGGTCTCGGCAGATTGCAAGATTCCCTGTCGGGGACTCCCACATCGCTCGTGTCCAACAGCGGAGACTCGCGATCGATACAGCTTGCGATCCTCAAGACGATGATCACCAGTGGCGTCGTGCGCGCCGCGCGGCCGGACCGCGCATTCCGGCAGTTGAACTCCCTCGCGAAATGGGGCTTCACGCTGGGAGGCGGCTTCGCGGCCGCCACCGCGAAGTCTCCGGACGAGATTGCTGTGATCGACGACCGGGGAACCCGAACATTCGCCGAGATCCACCACCGGTCACATCGCATCGCGGCAGGTCTCGATGCATCCGGAATCCACCCGGGAAGCACGGTTGGAATTCTGGCGCGCAACCACTCCGCGATGATCGAGTGCACTGTCGCCTGCGGCATGCTCGGGGTGGAGGTGGTGCTGCTCAACACCGGCCTGGCCTCGCGGCAGATCGAGACGATCGCCGCTCGTCATCAGCTCCGAATGGTGTTCGTCGACGACGAATTCGACTCGATGGTGCGTTACTTGGGCGAGGATGTCACCCGCGTCAGCCTCTCGTCCCACACCGCGATTCCGCGTCGACGCACCCTCGAGCATTTCGTCGCGCCGCCGTCTGCCACATTCGTGCGCCCTGATCGCCCAGGGGCGGTAGTGGTGTTGACATCAGGGACCAGCGGGTCACCGAAGGGTGCGCTCCGGCCGACCCCGAGAGGCTTCGGGACCATCGCCGCTATGTTGTCTCGGATGCCGTTGCGGACGGGCGAGCGCATGCTCATCGCGGCACCTATGTTCCACAGCTGGGGACTGGCGGCACTCCAGATCAGCACATCCCTTCGAGCCACGGTGGTGCTCCAGGAACGGTTCGATGCCGAAGACTGCCTGCGTGCAATCGAGGAGAATCGATGCACCTCGCTGATCGCCGTCCCGATCATGCTGCAACGCATCCTCGACCTGCCCGAGGCAGTGCGCTCCCGCTACGACACCTCCAGCTTGCGTGTCGTTGCTTGCAGTGGTTCGGCGCTGAGCGGATCCACCGTCAGCAACTTCATGGATGTGTTCGGCGATATTCTCTACAACTTCTACGGCTCCACCGAGGTTTCGTGGGCCACCATCGCTACACCGGACGACCTGCGCGCCTCCCCCGGCACTGCGGGACGGCCGCCGCTCGGCACGACCATCGCTGTGCTCGACGCCGAGGGCACAGCTGTTCCGATGGGAAGCGTCGGTCGGATCTTCGTCGGCAACGACATGCTGTTCGACGGCTATACCAACTCCGAGCCACCGCCGACCACCTCGGCGCGCGGTACCGCGTTGATGGACACCGGCGATCTCGGCTACCTCGACTGCAACGGCCGACTGTTCGTCAGTGGCAGGGACGACGAGATGATCATTTCCGGCGGCGAGAACGTATTTCCGGGCCCGGTCGAGGATGCAATTGCCAATCTGCCTCAGGTCGGCGAGGTCGCTGTCGTCGGTGTGCCCGATATCGAGTACGGCCAACGTCTGGCGGCTTTCGTCGTCGGGCGAGGTGCAGCCGGCCTCGATGCCGACATGGTGCGCGCGTATATCAAAAATCGCTTGAGCCGCTTCTGCGTACCCCGAGACATCACTTTCCTCGACGAGCTCCCTCGCACTGCGACCGGCAAGGTCATCAAGAGAATGTTGATCGAGCCACCCACCGCCGCGGGAACCTGACACGGGCATAGTCTTCACTCGACTCGACAGCCCGAGTGGCACTACCCGACCGGTGACGGTCGCGCGGGAACGCCGAGCACATTCGAGATTTTTCCACCTGTTCTCGGAGGCGACCCTCGCGGAGCAACAGGCCCGCGCCAACCTGCCCTCTCGCGACGACGGGTCCACTTTGAGCACCGACGTTTGACAGGGCCGTACCGATGTTCGACGGTAGGAGAACGAACGAACACGGGAGGGGCCCATGGACACAGTATTGGTGCTCGTCGTCATCGTCGCGGTTCCTGTCGTTTTCGTCGTGATCGCGCGTGTACTGCGCGCGCGGATGCGAAGCGGACGCTTCCACGGGATCGACAGTTCGGTCGGCGGCTCGGCGTTCATGGGCGCGACACGTGGGCCGGGCATCGCCCCGCCTGACCATCGCGATCTACCCACGGACTCGAGTCGGCACGAGCCGTCGTCGTTGGAGGACATCCCAGAGAGACAGAAGCGGTTGCCACACCCGGAGTGGTGATTCCGCCCGATAGCGACAATCGCGATCGCGCTTGCCCCACCACCCCTTTCATCGATCCGACCACAGCGGATGCGCGCTCGCAACCACTCCGAACCAGGGCCGGAGGACATGGTTCTCTGCACGCTGGACGGAGACGTTTTCTCCGGTTTCAGTTGGAGGGCGAGCTTGTTTTGCGAAGATCGGGTACACCGGATCCATGCCCGAACTCCCCGAGGTCGAAAATGCCCGGCAGGTCGTCGAGAAGGCGCTCGGCCGCGTCATCGTCGATATCGACGACACCGACACTTTCGAGTGTCGCCCGCACATGCCGGGCGAAATCGCCCAGGCGCTGACCGGCGGGAAGCTGACCGAGGCGTGTCGCCGCGGCAAGGCGATGTGGTGCGAAACCGTCACCGCCGACGGGTCGAGCGGGCCGACGCTCGGCATTCACCTGGGCATGGGCGGACGCGTCATCGTCACCGCGCCGGACGGCGAGCGGACGTCGCAATACGGCGGCGGAGATCCTCATGTGGGCGAGCGCCCTACCGACAAGCCGGAGTGGACGCGGTTCTCGATGACGTTCGACGACGGCGGGCAGCTTCGACTGTTCGACAAGCGACGCCTCGGACGGGTTCGACTCGAACCTGACATCGACGCACTGGGCCCGGATGCTGCGGAGATCACCCGCGACGAATTTCGCCACCGAATCGGTTCGAGCGGGGCACCTCTCAAGGCACGGCTGTTGGATCAGGCCGCGATTGCAGGGGTGGGGAACCTTCTTGCCGACGAGGTGCTGTGGCAGAGCCAGCAATCGCCGTCGAGGCGAGCCAAGACGCTCACCACCGAGGAACTCGATGAGCTCCGGGTGATTCTGCGGCGAGCGATCAGATCTGCGATCAAGAAGGGAGGCGTACACACCGGTGAGGTGATTGCGTTCCGTCAAACGGATGCGACGTGTCCGCGATGTGGGGCACCCATGTCACGCGGGACGGTGGGCGGCCGAACCACGTGGTGGTGTTCGCGCGAGCAGACGTGATCCGGCTTCACATGCATGAACAGCTCTCGATAGTGGTGTAGGACAGCAATTTTCGGAATTGTCAACCCCGTTCGAATGCGGCGAAGATCCGACGAACGACGTACCGTGTTGTCAGCTTCGGGCCTACCGAGGCAGCAAACTTCGCCGGAGGGTGCATGCTTTCGACCGCTGACACTGATACCCCGCACGTCACCTATGTTCCGCATCGTCATTGTTTCGCCGTCTGGCACAGCAACAGAACAGCGCCGCTCTCGGGCGAGACGACCTCGATCGACCTGGCGGTGCCCGATGAACACGGCAGGGTCAGCGTGCGCACCATCGGAGCTCAGCTCGTGGACGCGACCAGCAACGAGCTCCGGTCCGCCGTCGGGACCGCGGACTCTTTGTCGGCACGCAGCTGGTTGGCGATTCTCGATCATGTCGAGCAAGACCACGGTGCAAGCGTGGTTCCCGTATTACTGGCCGACGCGCTTCCGCCTGCAGCGCATGCGGTTCCGAACACCGGCGGATCGAGCATGCTTACCGCGCACGGCGCCGTGGACGCACTGCGCTCGAGTCTGCGTATCGAGCATCAACTCACTCGGAGTGCGTCGACCTTCACCCCTCGCCCTTACCAGCTGCACGGTGCGTCGTGGATACCGACTGTTCACGAGATCGGCGGTGGAGGAATTCTCGCCGACGAGATGGGCTTGGGCAAAACACTCCAGGCCATCGCGCACATGATCGTCGGTGCGCGACGCGGTGAGGGCTCTTACCTGGTGGTGTGCCCGACATCTCTGATCAGCAACTGGCGGCGAGAGATCGAGACCTTCTCTGCCGAAGAACTTGTCGTCACTGTGTATCGCGGCGCATCTCGCACCCTCGAACACTGCTCCGAACAGGGCTCGGTGACCGTGACCGGTTATCCCACATTGCGCACCGACGCAGATCGATTGAGCGAAATATCCTGGAACACAGTGTTCTTCGACGAGGCGCACGTCATGAAGAATTCGCGAACCAAAATTGCCAGGGCTGCACGTCGGTTGACGTCCACAGCGCGCATAGCGCTCACCGGCACGCCGATCGAGAACCGGATGGACGAACTCTGGGCCTTGGTCGATCTCACCAATCCCGGTCTCCTGGGCACCCACGCGCGTTTCACTCGCCGATTCTCCGCGCCCATCGAGAACGGGGGTTCGGCCACCGCACTCGCACAGCTCTCCCATGCCATCGCGCCCGTCGTACTCCGCCGAACCAAAGCGGAAGTCGCGACCGACCTTCCACCGAAGCACCACATCGAAGTGCTGTGCCCCATCACGAGCGAGCAAGAGAGACTGTACAACTCGGCCGTAGACGAAGCCTTCGATGCCGGTTTCGGCACCGGTCGCGGCCGAGGCACCGCTGTGCTGGCGTTGCTCACCTCACTCAAGCTGATCTGCAACCATCCGGGACTCGTCAACGGAGACCTGTCCGGATCGGCCGAGCGGTCAGGCAAACTCGTCAGGCTCACGGAAATCGTCGAAGAGCTCGCCGAATCATCGCAGGCTGCCCTCGTTTTCACCCAGTACCGCCGAACCGGCGAGATACTCGCCGATCATCTCGGACGCATCACCGGAACAACAGTCCCGTTCTTTCACGGCGGTCTCGATGTGGACAAGCGAGAGACCATGGTCGACGAGTTCCAGAACAGCGATGCGTCAACCGTCATGATTCTCAGCCTGAAGGCGGCGGGGTACGGGCTCAACCTCACCCGCGCAAGCACCGTGATCCACTACGACCGCTGGTGGAATCCGGCCGTCGAAGCGCAGGCCACCGACCGGGTTCACCGCATCGGTCAGACGTCGACGGTGACCGTCATGGCACTGACCACTGAAGGAACGCTCGAAGAGCACATTGCATCACTGCACACCCGCAAGAAAGCCATCGCCGGCGTGACCGAGAGCAACAACGAGATGGCCCTCGCGGCGCTCGACGACTCGACATTGCGAGAAACGTTGTCGTTGAGAGCGGTGATGCGCTGATGGTCTCGTCACCGCAGCCTCCCCCCTTCGGGTCGACGCCCTGGGGCAAGGACTGGCTTCGGCGAGTCGAACCTCTCGCCGCCACCCGCCCGAACCCGATGCTCCCGCGGGCGCGGGGCCTGGTGCGCAACGACGCAGTTGACGTGGAGCACAATGAAATCGGCAGATTCCGGTGCAGAGTTTCTGCGGCCAAGAAGATCGAGACAGCGGTCATCACCGTCCCCCGATTCACCGCGGCAGAGAGGAAGTCGATACTTCGCATACTTGCCCGCCAGATACCCGGCACTTCATCGAGCGGCGATCTTCCCGACGAAGTTCATGCCGAACTCGTGTCACGGAAGATGACACCGGTGCCAGAGACAGTAAACACTTCCTGCACGTGCTCAGGAAAAATCCAGCCCTGCCTTCACGTCACCGCTGCCACCTACGCGATCAGTCTGCTGACCGATCAGTCACCCGCAATTGCGCTGGCCGTCCGCGGAGTCGATGTGTTGGCCGGGACGGCGTCGAGAAATCACCCGCCGCGGTGGACAGTCATCGACAGTGTCGACGCTGCAGGGTTTTTCGGCTGATGAACAGCCATCCGTGGGAATATGCTACTGGTCAGGATGTCGCTTCGACTGCGAGCCGTGCAAGTGTGTCATTCAGCTGATCTTCGGTGACCAGCGGAAACTTGATCTGCTCCAGCAGCTTTTTGTCCGTCACCTTCGACCAGTCGTACGTGTGGCGGACCAAGGTTTCGTTGGGGCCCTGGGACTCCAGCTCCCACAACCACTCCCATCCGGGAGGCTCGTTGCCCGCCGGTGCGGTCTTCCATGCCAGGAGCTTGTCCTTGGCATACCCGCTCACGATGTTGTCGGTTTGGTATTCGCCGCCCATGTGGTCGCCCTGCATGTTCATCGTGAACTTCTCGCCGACCTTCTGGATCCGGTCGGCGTGGTCCACGCCGCGCACGAATCCTGAACCGTCGAGTGCTTGATGCCGCTCGGGGTTGGAGAGGACATCGAAAACCGCGTCGACGGGAGCTTCGATGGTGCGTTCAACTGTGACCTTGGAGTTCTCTGTCATGTCTACAAGGTGCCCACTGTTCGGTGTCCTCAATCATCGAACGTGTATCGAACTCACTCGGCCTCGACCGGCTGCACAGCGAGCTGCGTGATCGACGGGTCCACCGAGCTGCACCCAGTCGTGGGATATGCCAGATACACGACCTCGGTGGTGTTGGGCGAGTAGACGTCGATTCCGGATACAGCAGTCGGCACACACGCGTCCGCCGGGTAGTTTTCGACCACTGCCGCTTTGACGGTTGCTACCGCCACCGCGCCAGGTACCAATTCGACCGGCACTGGATCCGATTCGGATCGGACCGCCGCCTGCCCCACCCGAGCACCACCTCGGCTCGAGACATACGAGACGCCGGGATAGCCGACGAGTCTGCATGTTCGATCTCCGATATTGGTGAATTCGATAGGTAACTCCGTCGAGCCGGCAGCTCCTCGTGGCGTGGCGAGAGACACCGACAGCTCCGCCGCTGCGCAGTTCGGATTGTCGGCAGCGGTGGGGTCAGCTGATGTGGGCGGAACAGTACTGGTTGCGTCTGCGCCGGCTGTCGGACCCGTAGTCGTTGTCGAACGCGCAGCAGTCGAAGGCGCTTGCGCTTGTCCGGGCTCCGATACCGGGGCACCGTCGGTTGCACAGGCGGTCATGACCATTGCCGAGGCCAGCAACAGCACCGGAGACAGAATCCGCATCTTGTTCATCGTAAGCAATGCTACCGATTTGTTCGTGCGTCTGCCGCAATGCGCCGAGACCTTCAGAACACCAGTGATGCGACCCACAACCTGCACCGTCCCCGGCCGAGCGTTCCGCGGCTCTACTCGTTCGCATCCCCCGTAGTAGCCGTTTCCGGTGCCGAAGGTACCCATGGTTTGAGGGGCTGCAGCACGTCCCGGTAGAACGCGTCGAGTCCGTCGGTCACGCTACCGATGAAGCTCGCTGCGGTCCCCGAGCGCTTGCTGCCCATCTTCGTCGGCGAGGTCAGAGTGAAATAGTGCAACTCGCTGATGCGGCCTGCCGTCAAAGACTTCGTATCTGCTCGTACCGTCGCCAAGTTTTCGCACGAGATCTTACTCGAGTCTGCGAACACCGCTTCGACCAGGATGTCTGCTGGGGCGTTCTTGAGTTGTTTGAGGAGCCACGATGCTCGGCGAAACGCGGTTCCGTCTGTCGGCGCGTCTATCGAGGTGCTGCACTGAATTTTGTTGGTACGCATATCCGCTTCCACAGTGATATCACCGGCCGCATCTGGGACGCGCAAGGTTGCCGAGAGACAACCCGAGGCAACAAGTTTTTCGACGATGTACTCGTTTCGTAACTGTGGGTCACCACTCAGCTTTCTCGGGAGATGATGTTTGACCGGCACCCCGAGATCGCTGGTCATCCGTAGCGCCAAGTGCCTCGACAGCGACGCCCACGTGTTCGCAACCGCCAATGCCTTGACGTCACTGGCGCGGAGAGTCCCAGCGGCGACCGAATCACGGACCGCGACCCAATGCCGACCCATATCGACGAACTCCGTGGCACCGGATTTCGGATGCGTGAGATAGCGTACGAGTTCACCGAGAATCCAAACCTGAAGTGGATCCGTGAGATCTCCGTGCGACAACAACATTCGTGCTTCGTGTATGACTTCCGACCACGAAATGTGTCGCAATGAGACTCTGTTGAGCTTGGACTTGTTCACCTGGACCGGGAGTTCGCCTGCGGAGGCAGGTATGTCGTTGGACAGACTCAGAACGACGTCGTACCTGTGTTTTTTGGCGACCTCCAAATAGTTCTCCAGCTGCTCCTTGTACAGCTTGCCGGTCCCCGTCTTCACTTCGAGCAACGCTGTCCAGACCTGACCTGCGCGCGACACTCGGAAGACACCGTCGGGAATGACCTTGCCTTCCCCCTTGGCGAACTGAACTTCGGCGTAGCCCTCGAAGGGTCCGGAAGGGGCTCCCGCATGCGCGCAAATTGCCCGAGCGAACGGGCGTACCGCCTGCATCGTTGCAATCAAGGCAGAGGTGGCTCTCTTCTCCTGTTCCTCTCCAGCCCCGACGCCGGACACCGAGAACAGACGAGCTGTCTGCCAGCCGTCGCCTCCTGCCAACGTGAACTGGGGCGGGACGACCCGCTTGGAGATGGGCCTCTTCTTGGTGCGGACCCCGCGTTTGGGCGGTTCGACATCGACGATCGACACATCGACGATGTCACCGGTGGCATCGACTGCGTGCACATGCGCATCAGCTACCTCGACGACGACCACCTCGTCCGGTGACTGATCCGGGTCCACATCGTCCACGTCGACACCGAAATCCCGCGCCAGTCCGCCCAACCCGGTTACCCAGCCCTGCCCGACCGCCCGGAGCTTCCACGCACCGTTTCGTCGATACACCTCGCCGAACACCAACGCACGTTCGGAGGTCGCGTCAGCAGTGAGGAATTCCCCCAGCACCGAACCGGACTGGTCGCGCACCTGGAGGGAGAGCTTCCCGAAATCTCCCAGAGGCAATTCGTCGGAGCTTCCCGCGATGACGACCTTGTCTACTTCGGCAGCAAGAGAATCGAGATGGACGGCGACCCGCTCCTGTCGGCCTTCGTCGGTCCGGCTACTACCGAGATAGCGCACGGTGGCGTCCTCGGACTCCGGCTGGTTGTAGAAGACGAAGTCTGCGTCGGAACGCACCCTGCCCGCCGACGTCACCAGCAACGCAGAGGCATCGAGATCTCGTTCGTGGTCAACCCAGGACACGATGACGTCCAACTCCGTCACGTCGTCCGGTAGCGAAATATTCTGGCCCTTGACGAGAATGGGTGAACTCAAGCTGACACGCTCCTGTCGGGCAAAACGGACCTCGACCACGCAGCCTATGCACACTCGCAGCGCCGAAAGTCCTCCTTCCTCAACAAATCATTCATTCGATCTACCAACATCTCGGGTCCCACGCTGAGCGTCAATACTCGTACGAATCCCGAGGTTTCAGAGGATTCGGCTCAAGAACTGTTTCGTGCGGACATTCGTGGGATTGTCGAAGAATTCGCTGGGCGGTGCCTGCTCGACGATCTTTCCGTCGCTCATGAAGACGACCCGGTCGGCGGCAGCCTTCGCAAAACCCATCTCGTGGCTGACCACCACCATCGTCATGCCCTCGTCACGCAGCCGAAGCATGACGTCGAGTACCTCGTCGACCATCTCCGGATCGAGCGCAGAAGTAGGCTCGTCGAACAGCATCACTTCCGGTTTCATCGCCAGTGCACGAGCAATTGCGACGCGCTGCTGCTGGCCACCGGACAGCTGCGCAGGGTAGTTCTCACCCTTGTCCGCAAGTCCGACGCGTTCGAGCAACTCTTCGGCCTCGCTCGATGCCGCCGAAATCCAGCGAGCGAAAGCATCCAGCGGACTGTGCGATTCGGCCTTGCACGCCTGTGTCGTCGACTGGGACGAGACCACCGCCGAACAATTGAAAACCCTGTCGGAAGCCGGCATTCGCACGGTCAAGATGTTCACCACGTATGCGGGCGAGACTATGGCGAACGAGCACACCATTCTCAATACGATGCAGGCCACTCGCGACCTCGGCGGAATGGTGGTCATCCATTGCGAATCCGACGCAATCGTCACCGACGCGCAGAACGTCGCGGCGGCTTCGGATGGCGTCGATGCAGCGCACATGTCGCAGACCCGTCCGGAGCTCGCGGAAACAGCCTCGGTAGCCGCGATTCTCGCGATCGCAGAATCGCAGGAGGCACCGGTGTATTTTGTGCACCAATCGACCCCGGCTGCAGTCGAACTCGTCGTCGACGCCCGTAAACGAGGGCTGGTTGCCTTCACCGAATCGGTTGCTCACCATCTGATCCTCGATGACTCTGCCTACGAGGGTGAGCAACCGGAACGATTTGTCTGCTGCCCTCCGCTGCGCTCGGCACAGGTGGTCGAGGAACTCGGGCGTCATCTGTTCACCGGTGCCATCACTACCATCGGCTCCGACCACTGCTGTTACGACACCGCACAAAAGCAGGTACACAGCCACGACGTGCGGCACATGCCCAACGGCCTGCCCGGCGTCGAGACCCGCCTTCCGGTGATGTTCTCGCACTACGTGGACGGATTGGGCCTGACGCCGAGCAGGTTCGTCGAGTTGACGTCGGCGAATCCTGCCCGCACAAACGGTCTGTATCCACGAAAGGGTTCACTGATGCCGGGTTCCGACGCCGACATCGCGATCTGGGATCCGAAACGGGAATGGACGGTGACTACCGAGACACTGCACATGGCGACGGACTACACCCCGTACGAGGGTCAGCGCCTCCGAGGCAAGCCCGTCACGGTCCTGGTGAGGGGCGAGGTCGTCGTCCATGAGGGCTTGCTCGTCGACGCCACTGCGCGCGGACGACACCTCGAAGCCGCACCCCTCGACTTCGGTGGAGCTTTCAGCATGTGAATCTCGTTTTCGAGCGATCCGATCGGCACGCAGTACAGTCCCCGCTCATGAACTATCGGCAGTGGGAGCGCGTAACGGAATGGCCGCTCGCCGGATCGGCGCTGACGTTTCTGGCTATCTACACCTGGACTGTGCTGAGCCAACCGACCGGCACGAGTGCACGCGTCGCGGAGTACGCAATCCTCGCGATCTGGGCTCTGTTCGGGATCGACTACCTGGTGCGATTGGCCCTTGCCGAGCAACGCGCGCGCTGGTGTGTGCGACATCTGCACGAACTCGCCATCGTGGCACTGCCGATGCTGCGTCCACTACGACTGCTCCGCTTGCTCACCTTGGTCAGCCTGCTGCAACGTTCGATCGGCGGCGCGCTCCGTGGGCGGGTGGTCACATACGCTGTCGCCGGTACGGCGATATTGGTGTTCGTGGCGTCGCTCGCGATGTTCGACGCCGAACGCGCCGCACCGGCCGGCAGTATCAAAACCTTCCCCGATGCCTTGTGGTGGGCAACGACGACGGTCACGACAGTCGGCTACGGCGACTACTCGCCCACCACAGCGACTGGCCGACTCATCGCCGTCGGACTGATGGTGGCAGGGATTGCACTGCTCGGCGTCGTGACCGCGACCTTGGCATCGTGGCTCGTGCAGAAGGTTGCCGAACAGGACGACGCGAACCAGGCTGCTACTGCACAACAAGTGGCCGAACTGACCGCCCACATCACTGCACTGCGCACCGAATTGGCATCACAGCGAACCACAGTAGCGACGCCGGTGTCGACGACACCAGATGCTCGATCGGACAAGCACATCCGCTGAGCCAGAGCCACACCCTGACCGTCACTACGGCTCGTGCGCGAATTGCGACTTTCGGCGACAGTCATGACTTCTCCGTTTTCGGTAATGGCGTACAGCCGTGGAGCCGGCACCGATAAGGAAAACCCCTATGTACGCCACGTCACAGTGGCGGTAGCTTCGTCGGATCAGTCAACAAATGTAGATTTTCGATCCCGTCGATACCTACCACCGACAAGGACACCCGCAATGTCATCGAACTCCAATCAATTGAGAGGCTCCATCGGGGTGGCGGGAATCGTCTTCCTTGTTCTGGCCGCCGCCTCCCCACTGACCACAGTGGCCGGTTCACTGCCGGTCATGATCGCTCTCGGTAACGGTGCCGGCGCACCGTCGACGTACGTGGTCGCTGCACTGGTCCTACTGGTGTTCAGCGTCGGATACGCCGCGATGAGTGGTCACATCACCGACACCGGTGCGTTCTACGCATACGTCACGCGAGGCTTGAACGCTCGGTTGGGAGTGGGAGCAGCGGCATTGGCCATATTCGCCTACACGGCCATTCAGGCCGGAATCTACGGCCTGGCCGCGAATGCGATCGACTCGCTGGTCGTCCAGTACGGCGGACCGGATCTGCCCTGGTGGGTGTGGGCTTTCGTGCTCATCGCCTGCGTCGCCTTGGTGGGTTATCGAAACATCGAAGTGGGAACGAAGGTCCTCGGGTGCCTGCTGGTGCTCGAAATCGTTGCGATCGTGGCACTCACAGCAGCGGTGTTCATCAAGGGCGGGGCGCACGGCGTCGACTACCAATCGTTCACCCCTCATGCGTTCTTCTCGGCCTCACCCGGCATCGCCATGATGTTCGCCGTCGGGTCCTTCGTCGGATTCGAGGCGACTGCCATCTACGGGGAAGAAGCACGCAACCCCAAACGTACCGTTCCGATCGCCACCTACGTGGCCATCGTACTGATAGGTGCCCTCTACGCCGTGTGCAGCTGGGCGCTGGTGCTCGCATACGGTAGCGACCAAATCGCTGCTGCAGCAAGCGAAGACACCGCCAACCTGACCTTCGGCGCGGTAGCGGTCTACCTGTCCCCCTTGGCTGCGGACATCATCGCCATTATGTTGGTCACGAGCTTGTTCGCCGCCGTGCTGGCGTTCCACTCGGCCATCTCTCGCTACGTATTTGCTCTGGCGCGGTCGGGTTACGCCCCTGCACGCTTCGCCGCGGTCCATCACAAGCACGGCTCACCGCATCGAGGATCCATCCTGCAGACGGCTTCTGCAGCGATCGTCGTCGGCATCTTTGCCGTGGTCGGAGCAGATCCCGTGCTCCAGCTCTTCACTTGGATGTCCGGAATTGCGATCGTCGCGATCCTTGCCGTGATGGTGTTGACCAGCTTCGCCATCGTGGTGTTCTTCCGGCGCACCGACGTCGATACTCGCCTGTGGAACACCCGAATCGCCCCTGTGCTCGGCAGCATCGGACTCATCGCGATCACAGTGCTGGTCCTGGACAACTTCACCACCCTCATCGGCGGTTCTTTTGCCGTCGCCACCACGTTCTTGGTGGTGCTCTGCCTCGTGTTCGCCGCAGGCGTCATGGGTGGACACTTCATCGATGCCAAGCCCGTACGGACGTCGACACTCGATCGCGACAAAGCGACCCCCTGACACTCGCACCTATACCTCGCAGCACTCGAGTCGGTATCCACGTCTGTGGATACCGACTCGAGCTCGTTGCACCACCGGTGCCGCACCGACACGTGACATCGAGACGCGTGACAGCGAGACGCGTGACATCGAGACGCATGACGTAGCGCGAACGGACAAGCAGACAACAGACACACGGCAGCAGACACACGGCAGCAGACACACGGCAGCAGACACAAGGCAGCGGACACAAGGCAGCAGACACACGGCAGCAGACACACGGCAGCAGCCCCGGACCAGGAACGGTCCGGGGCTGCTGCCGTGCGTCTCTACGTCGAGATCAGCGACCCGCTGCAGCATCGGAGAGTGCGACGCCTCCGACGGTCTCGTTCGGGGCCGACTCGAGCACGCTCACAACGGTTCTGGCGCTCTCGATCCACTCTGCCACCAGGTTCCCCTGCACGTTTTGTGGAACCTGCGCGAGGCGAAGCGTCAGCGTGTGGCGACCGGACGGATCGCGGACCGGTAGGACGATCGATCCCACGTTGTACGTGCCGGCGCCGTCGAGCACCTGCGGCCGGTAGTCCACCGAGGTGCGGCCGATCTGAGCCCGGATCTCGCGTTCCTTGCGGGGAGTCAGGCGACCGGACTCGTACTCCTTGGTAGCCCTGCGCATTTCCGTGTACGCGTCCGAACCCGCGGCGGGCAGAAACGAGATCCCGTAACCGTGTTCACGAATGAAGTCGAGCCGGGCCCGATGCACCCGAGTCCCGCTGTCTTCGCCCTTCAGCTTGTCGATCCAGCGATCCTGTTCGGCCTCCGGCAACGCGAAGACGTACGAGTCACCGATTGGTGGCACGATCGGTATCCGTTGCGCCAGAGCAGCATCGCGGTCCACACCGGGTGCAGTGGCGGACAGTACCGTCGCCATTTCGTCGGCGCTGACGGCCGTCAGTACCGACACCTCGCACCCGATCGCCGCTGCGAGAGCTTCGACCTGAGAGCGCGCCGCATGCGCCGCGTGGATCGCCGGCAGAATTTCGTGGTCCATTCGAGCGAGCAGAGACGTGCACACGAAGCTGCCGTAGCCGCCTTGGAAGAAGATCAACGGAGACACCGGGTTCGTGATGGCCATGTCCTTGACCTCACACAGCACGATCCAGTGATCGCCCGCGTCCACGGTCTTCCAGATCGTCGTGTCCATCCACCCGATCGCTTCGGTGAGTACCGGGTTTCCATGTGGCGATGGATACCAATCGATTCCGTCGAATTTGTTCTCCCAACGCTGGGCGATGGACATCACCTCGCGCTCTTGCTCACCCCCGACGATGTTGACACACAGGGAAGAACACTCCTGCATTCGCGCGAAAGTACGCGAGGTCTTCATCGGCATGAACGAGACCAGCGGAGGGTCGAGGGATACCGAACTGAAGGTGCCCACGACAAGCGCCAGCAGTTCGCCGGTCGGATCGGTACCGGTGACTATCGCAACTCCAGTCGGATAGTGTCCTGTCACTTCTCGGAACGTTCGCTGCGCTTCCTCTGTTGTCACTGTGTGCGGCATGCCGATCTCCTGAGCATTTCGACGGTCGACCGAATTCGGTGTGACCTAAAATTAATTTCTCGCGTGCTCTTACAGGTAGGCGAGAAACCTTTAGACACTCCGTACGCTCTGGACGTCGAAATCGGTTACACCGTCACCCGCCACGCCAGCACATCACGAACCAAGGTGCCGAGACTTTCTGCCTCGGTCTTGGCTTTGATGCGCGCACGATGCACATCGACGGTTTTGACACTGGTGCCGAGGCGACGCGCGATCTGTTGGCTGGCCATGCCTTCGACTACGAGCCGTAATACTTCTCGTTCACGCGGCGTCAGGGTATCGAGTCGCCGGTGCACTCGTGCGCGCTCCTCACGCTCGGAGAACACTCCGGACGCGAGCCGCAGTTGCTCCTGAACTACTTCCAGCATGCGCTGAGGCTCGTACGGTTTCTCGAGAAAATCGACGGCACCGGCACGAAGCGCGCGAACCGACATCGGAATGTCCCCGTGCGCCGAACAGAAAATGATGGGTGCCGGATAACCGCGTCTGACCAATTCGTCCTGAAGCTCGAATCCGCTCATGCCCGGCATTCTCACGTCGACAATGACCACGCCGGCCTCGGCCGAATCCATTTCCTCGAGAAATGCGGTAGCGGTTGGATAGGTCAGCGCCTCGATCCCGACACTCTGCAGAAGAAACGCAAGTGATTGCCTGAGGTCTTCGTCATCGTCCACCACGTGAACGACGACGGGCTTGACGGTCTCCATGAGGTCCGAGCCTAGCCGTGGCTCGCCCCTGGCACAGCGGAAGCCGCCGACCAGGTGGCCGGCGGCTTCGACGCGATGGGTCACAGAACGATCGTGACGGTCTTCGCCTCGGTGTTTGCCAGGATTCCTTCGTACCCGAGCTCACGGCCCAGGCCGCTGGCTTTGACTCCGCCCCAGGGCAATTGGGGTGCAAGTGGCGACCACCCGTTGACAGCCACAGCTCCTGCTTGCAGTGACGCCGAGACGTTGTGGGCGCGCGCCAGATCCGTCGTCCAGAGCGTGGCTGCCAGGCCGTACTGATTGTCGTTGGCCAGGGCGATCGCCTCGGCGTCGTCGTCGAAGGGGACGACAATCCCCACCGGTCCGAAAATCTCCTCACGGGCGATGGTCAGATCGTTGGTGCCGGCGAAGACCGTCGGACGCACGAAGTGACCGCGATCGTTGCCCTCTCCGCCGCCGTCGGTGCCGCCCGCCACCAGGCGCGCCCCCTCGGACTTGCCCTGCGCGATGTAGCCGAGCACGCGATCCTTCTGCTTGGCGTTGATCAGCGGACCCATCGTGGTCGAGGTATCGAACGGGTTGCCCAGCACCTGAGCTCCGGCCGCCGCAGCGAGTCCGTCCACCACCGTGTCGTAGACGGACCGATGCGCGAAAATGCGCGTTCCCGCCGCACACACCTCACCCGAGTTGGTGAACAACCCCATGGCTGCGCCGCCGACCGCGGACTCGAGATCGGCGTCGCCGAAAATGATCTGCGGCGATTTACCGCCCAGCTCCAAGGTGGTGCGCTTGAAGTCGGCTGCGGAGTTGACCAGGATACGGCGACCGACGGCGGTGGATCCGGTGAACGAGACCTTGTCAACGCCGGGGTGTGTCGTGAGCGCCTCACCGGTGACCGCGCCGATACCCGGCAGTACCTGCACGACGCCGGCCGGGAACCCGGCCTCCTCGATCAGGCGCGCGAGATGCAGGATCGACAGCGACGCGTCCTCGGCAGGCTTGACGATCACCGTGTTGCCCGTTGCGAGCGCCGGAGCCAGTTTCCACCCGAGAATCATCAGCGGTGCGTTCCACGGGATGATCGTGGCAATGACGCCGACCGGCTCACGGCGGGTATAGGCAAAGGTGGGCCGACCCATGTACCCATCGTTCGGTAGGGTCTCGCCATTGAGCTTGTCGGCCCAGCCCGCGTAGTAGCGAAGCGAGGCAACAAGATTGGGGACGAACATCATCTTGCCGAGGAAGAACAATCCGCCCATGTCGAGCGACTCGAGGCGGGCGAGAACTTCGGCGTCTCGTTCGACCAGATCGGCCAGCTTGTTGAGCAGCTGCCCCTTGTGCGACGGCGGTACCGCTGCCCAACTTCCGGCCAATGCGCACCGGGCTGCGCGAACAGCGCGATCGACGTCGGCGGCGTCGGCAGAAGCAATGTCGGCGAGCTTGTCACCGGTGGAAGGATCGAACGTCTCGAACGTTCCGGCACCACCGCCGCTCCACTCCCCGTCGAGGAAAAGATCGGTGGTGAAATCAGATACTGCGGTCATGGCCGCCTCCTGTGCTCGGTGAATGGAATTGTGCTCGATGGCCGAAAGAAAATCGATGGTGCCGCAGAATCACGGTGGGAACCCGGCGGCGATCACCTCGGAGATCCACGATGCGCCGGCCAGTAGTTCGGACTCGCAGTTCGGCGATCCGATGACCTGCATGCCCAGGGGCATGCCCTTGCCGTCGGTTATGCCGGGAACGGTGACCACGGGTAGGCCCCAGGCTTGCCATGCACGGCTCAACACCGGATCTCCGGTTGCATCGAGGCCCTCGGGTGCCGCACCAGGGGCGGCCGGTCCCACGATGACATCGACGTCCTCGAACAGACCGATGATGCGCTCGCGCGAGACGGCGATGCTCCTGCGGGCAGCATGGTAGTCCGCGGTGGTCGTCGACGCGCCACGCCGCAGCAGGTCGGCCAGCGGGTCGCTGAGTCGGTCGATGTCCTCGAAGAGTGCGCTTCGTTCCCGCGCTGCCTCGTAGGCCATGACAACTGCATGGGCGGCGGTGGTCTCGGCGACGGCAGCGGCCGCTGGAAACGCCGAGAGTTCGGCACCCTTGGCTCGAATCGCGCGACCCAGTTCGGTGACCGCTGCGGCCATGTCCGATTCGACGACGCCGAGTTCTGCTGCGTCCCAGAGCAATACCCGAGGATGCGTGGACGGGTCGCCGTGGACGACCTCCTGCCCGACGAACGCAGACCACGCGCATGCGAGGTCGCGTACCTGCGCTGCGTACAACCCGTGGCTGTCCAGGCTCGCGCTCAGGCCGGTCACCCCATCGGTCGAGCACCGACCCCGAGTCATGACCATCGATGCGACACCGCAATACGACGCCGGGCGGGTGACAGATCCGGCAGTCTGCGAACCGAGAGCCAGTGGCACCTGGCCCGATGCCACCGCGGCCGCTGACCCACTCGACGATCCCCCTGGGGTGTGTGTCGGATCGGCGGGATTACGAGTCGGCCCTGGAGCGAAGAAGGCGAACTCGGTCGAGACGGTCTTGCCTGCGGGTACGGCACCGGCCCTGCGCCAGGCCTGCACCACGGCAGCATCGGCCTCGGCCGGCGGCCGCGCCGCGTAGAGATCGGTTCCACATCTGGTCGGTAGACCCGCGACATCGATGATGTCCTTGACTCCCAACGGGATTCCGCCGAGGGGCCCCACCCGTCCGGCAGGATGCGCCGGAGCGGCCGGCGGTCGGTGAATCACCCATGCCGCCAGTTCCGGCTCAGTTTCGTCGATTCGGGCTCCGGAGCGCTGCCATGCGTCCGCCTCGGTGCTTCGTCCGGACCGTAGGTCTGCCACGAGATCGACCAATGACCATGGCCGATGGAGAGACGAGCGGACGCTCATCGGTCGCCCCACACGGCGTCGGCGGTCCAGTAGTCCATCCCGCTGGCGCTGACGGAGTGCCGCCAGTCCGAGACGCGGCGGAGCGAGGGCTCGGCCCGCTCGGTGGCCTGATCCGCTGCATCGGGACCGTCGGCCTTGACCTGCCAGTGAACCCAGTTCAGCTCGTTACCATCGCGGTCGTGCATGAACAGGTCTACGTGCCGCCACCCGTACCCGTGAGTGTCGTTGTAGCACATCAGTGTCATGCGCTCGCGTGTATCGTCCATTCGTCGCTCTCCCCGATAGGTCCGGTTGCGCCGTGCTCAGCAACCGAAGATCATGGGTCGACGCTACGAGCCGGGGGGCCGAACGGGAATGAAGAGTTCCTTCCCGAGCCTGAAGAATTTCCCTACACCGGCGGGCCGTCCTCACCGGCGAGAGCCTCCGCCCGGCTCACCGTCGGGAGCGCGAAACCGAACACCGAACCACCTTCTGCCCCAGGGGTGTACCAAATGGAACCGTGCTGCCTGGTGATGATCCGATAGCTGAGCGCGAGACCGATCCCACTACCGGACTGCTTGGTTGTGAACGACTCCTCGAAAGGGTTGCGCTGCAATCCTCTTCCGCGGTCGCTGACAGAGAAGGCACCACCGTCGTCGCGGTTACCCGTGGACAATGTGATCGTGCGATCCTGTAGCGCGCACTGGGCCATCTCGTCGATCGCATTGAAGCAGAGATTGATGATGACCTGGCCGGTCAGTACCCGCTCGCAGCGCACATGAACCGGTTCTTCGGCGAGCTCGAATTCGATCCGCACGGAGTTCTGCTCGGCACGCAAGCGGATGAAATACAGGCACTCGGTGACGACGGTGTTGAGATCGACGGTCTGATCGACCTGTTCGAGGTGCCCCACGAATGCCCGCAGAGTAGCGACGATCGTGGCCGCCCTCTCGATCTGCCGATGCGCCGAAGCGAGGCCGTATTCCACCCGCGTGTCGAGCGGGCCCCGGGTGGTCAGGATGGTCTCGATTCCCGCCAGAAAATTGCCCGCGGCCGCGAGCGGCTGCCCCAACTCGTGAGCTATCGCCATCGCCATATCGCCCATTGCGTTGTATCGCGCCAGATAATTCTCGCGCTGCAATTCCAATCCGCGCATCTCTTCGGTGCGCACACGATCGGACACGTCGTGCAGCAACATCAGATAGGCGTTGACCTCGTTCTCCTGCAGTCGCTCGACACTTCCGTCCAGCCAATGCGTCCGACCCTCGCCCGCAAGGACCTCCAACCGGACCGATGCCACCGGACTCGCGTCCCGCACCAGTTCGCTCCAGGTGGATCGGCGGCCGGCGATGTGAAACGACGCGTACGAGGCCAGGGATCTGCCTGCAGGCGGTTCGACGCTCGGATCGATGCCGAGATGTTCCATGGCGGTATCGGTCGCGAATCCGATTGCACCTGTTTCGTCCAGGACGAATGCGATCGCGGAGGTATTTCTGGACAGTGCATCGACGTAGGTGGTGGTCAGCCTCAACGCACGCTCGGTGCGCTGTTCGTTTTCGATGTCCCGGAACTGCACCATCACCGCGGTGCCTTGACGCAGCTCGATTCTGGTCGCGATGGCATCGGTCGGGATGATGCGGCCGGACTTGGATCGATAGTGCCATTCGATCCGACTGCTGCCGCACTCGACTGCCTCGTGCAGCCATGCCCGTCCGACTACTCGGGTGGTACTGCTGTGCAGAGCTACTCATGTCGTTGGCCTTGAGAGGACGCATTTCGTCGAGATCGAATTCCAGCATCGCGCAGGCTGCCGGATTGGCCCACAGGATGCTCTTGGTCGCCCCGTCGTGGACGAGTACGCATACCTGCGCGGCATTCATCATTTCGACGAAATCGGCCGGCACCATTTCCGGAGCTCGCGGGTCCATGGACATGTCGAAAGCGTATGCGTGGTCGACGGCTCGGTGCGCCGAAGGACCTTATTTCGAGCGTGAACTGAAGATTTCACCTATACGACTGATGGACGCACCCCCTGCCGACCGCACTCTTTACCGATTGGGGCCGAACGTGACTCGCATTACGGTCGAATCAACGAACGAGGTAGAAGGAGACGCTCATGACACTCACTCAGCATGCCCCGCCCCAAGCAGGCACTACCGTGACTCTCGACCACGTGTTGGACGAGCTCGCGCAACGGCGGACGGAGTTTCGAGATCAGCGTTTCGTCTCCCCCGACTTCGTCGACCGCCTCAAGGAGATCGGCATCTACCGGGCCGCCACTCCTCGGCGCTTCGGCGGAGATCCCCAGGCACCGGCGGACTTTCTACGCACCATCGAGAAGATTTCCGTCGTCGACGGATCGGCGGGCTGGGTGGCGAGCTTCGGCTCCGCCCTGATCTACCTCGCTGCCCTGCCGGTCGACACCCAGGCCGAGCTGTACGCCGACGGTCCCGACGTCGTGTTCGCAGGTGGACTGTTCCCGGTACAGCCGGCGGCACCGACCGAACGCGGATTTCTGGTCGACGGCCGCTGGAAGTTCGCGAGCGGATCGATGGGCGCCGACATTCTGGGCGTAGGAATTCCCGGAGACGACTCGACCGGCGGCAAGCCGAGAACGGCATTGCTGCGACCGAAGGACGTGGAGATAGTCCAGGAGTGGGACGTGGTCGGCATGCGCGGCACCGGGTCGTTCGACCTCGTGGTGAACAAGGTCGAGGTGCCTCGGGAGTGGACCTTCATCCGCGGCGGCGCACCCACCGTCGACGAGCCTCTATACCACTATCCGACGATCGCCTACGCGGCACAGGTTCTCGCGGTGGTCGGTGCAGGCGTCGCGCGCAGCGCACTCGACTACGCACTGAAAGTGGGCGCAGGCGTGGCCGGCATCACCGGTGCCCCCAAGCTGGCAGACCGACCGTACTACCGCATCGCCGTCGCCGAGGCCGAAGCCGCCCTGAGGTCTGCGCGCGCGTACTTCTACGAGGTGACCGAGGAAGTGTGGAACAGCGTGCTGAGCGGGGACGAACCCACCGACGCTCAGAATGCCCACCTGAGGCTGGCATCGAGTCATCTGGCCAAGACATCGGCATCCGCGGTGACGAAGATCGTCGAGATCTCGGGCACTGGAACAATTTTCACCTCACATCCCCTTCAGCAGTGGACGGGTGATGCGCTCGTTCCTCAGCAGCATGCCTTCCTGGGCCCGGCGATCCTGGACGCCGCAGGCGCAGTGCTGATGGGCCAACCGCCCACCGTCCCCGGCTTCAAGTGACTCTCGAAGGAGAACCCATGACCACCACCCCGCTTCGCGTTCTGTTCTGTATCGGTATCAACCAGAACTTCTTCGAGCTCCCCGAGGGAGGAGTCACGGCCGGCGACGTCTGGACGGCGTTCGTCGCCTTGTCCGACGGCATCAAGGGCCTCGACGGTGTCGACTTCATCGGCGATATCGACGACGACGCCACGACGGTCGGCCCCTCGGATTCCTGGCCGTGGACCTGCTATTTGCTCGCCGACGTCGATTCCCACGACACCGTCAAACAGGCGTGCAACTTCCTGCGGACGATCGAGGTCGGGACGAGCGACTGGAAGCTGTGGAAGTTCGTCAAGATCGAAGCTCGCATCGGCCGGGCTCTCACACCCCGCACCTACTGAAGGCCGCGCACCACCCATTCTCCACCGGATGACGTTGTTCAACTGCGTCATCCGGTGGCTACCACTTGCAATCTCGACAACGTACGAGCCTTGGAGACATCAATGACCGTGCACGACACCGACGAGGCAACACCGAAGTCCCCCGCGTCCGATCTGGTGATGGGCGATCGTGTCGCGGGTCGGATCTACACCGACCCGGACGTGTTCGTCGAGGAGATCACCAAGATCTTCGAAAGCACCTGGATCTGGGTCGCTCACGAATCCGAGCTACCGAAACCGGGCAGCTTCAAATCCACCCACGTCGGCCTCCAGCCGGTCATCGTGACCAAGAACCGCAAGGGACAGATCAACACCCTGCTCAACCGTTGCCGCCACCGCGGTGCCAGCATCTGTGAGCAGAAGACCGGCGTCGCAAACGGTTTCACGTGTCCGTACCACGCCTGGTCCTACAGTCTCGACGGTCAGTTGCGCGGCATTCCGTACCCCGAGGGATACGAGGGCGTCATCGAAAAGGGCGAACTCTCACTCAAGAAACTGCGTACCGAATCGTACGGCGGGATGGTCTTCGCGACGTTCGCCCAGGACATCGAATCTCTCGAGGACTTCCTCGGCGACGCCAAGCTCTGGATCGACCGGTTCATGAAGCAAGGCGGCGGTTATCCCATCAAGGTTCTGGGCACACACCGATTCCGCTTCAACGGCAATTGGAAGATTCAGCTCGAGAACACGACGGACGGCTATCATTTCCCCATCGTGCACCGGTCGTGGATGGCATCGGTCGATGCCGAAACGGCAGACATGATGTCGTTCATGACCAACCCGGATGCCGTCACCCACGATCTCGGTAACGGCCACAGTGTCATGCAGATGGTCCCCGAACATTCCGACCTCGATGCCGACGACGGATCCGAGCCCCTGCAGGCACGCTTCGACGACCTCGTTGCCGAACTGTCCGCTGCAGGCCTCGATGAGCCCGCGATTCGTAAGATCGTCCGCGCCATGCACGGCACAGGTTTCAACCTCAATCTCTTCCCCAACGTGTCGATGTCGGCCGCCTTCTTCCGTGTCCTCGAGCCCACCGCGGTCGATGCGACGACGATCGAGCATCTGGCGATCGGTCCGGACGGGCCGTCCGAGGTGGTGGATCCGGTGAACCGGGCCCGGTTGCGAGTACACGAGCATTTCCAGGGTCCATTCGGTTTCGGTACACCCGATGACGCCGAAGGGTGGGACCGGGTTCAACGCGGCGCTCAGGGCGCACCCGAGATGCCCATTCTCGTCAATCGGGGTGCTGCGCGGGAGAAGCCGAGTGCCGAAGGATGGCCCACCTCGCACGTCACCGACGAGACCGGCATGCGCGCAGCCTACGCACAGTGGAAAGAGATGATGAGCAATGACTGACACCGCCGTCGACACGCTGTCCATCGCAGACACCCGCGTGGTACGGGCAATCGAATTGATCTGGCGCGAAGCCGATCTGCTCGATCGCAAGCAGTACGAGACGTGGAAGGGCATGTACTCCGAGGACGGTCTGTACGTCGTCCCGATCGATTCCACCGGGGACGACTTCGACAATCGACTCAACATGATCTACGACGACGCCCGGATGCGTGACATGCGGGTGGTGCGGATGACCGAGGGCTACGCGATCGCCGCCGTCGATGCCGCGGTCACCACCCGGACCGTGTCTCGCTTCGTTGTCCAATCGTGTACCGACAACGAGATTCACCTTCGCGCATCACAGATCGTCGTCGCGTTCAAACGCGGCAAGCACGATCTGTGGGCAGGGGATGTGGAGTACCGGATCCGGTTGGGCGTCGACGGGAGCGCCGACCGAATAGCCCTCAAAGTGATTCGACTCGTCGACAGCGAGGATGCAGTTCCCGCAGCCGGGTTCTTGCTGTGAACGCCCCGGTTGCCGTCGTCACCGGTGGCGGGAGCGGGCTCGGCGCGCTCATCGTCCGCAAGCTTCACTCCACCGGCCACCGAGTCGCCATCGCAGATATCGATCGGGATTCCGCAGACGCGTTGGCAGCCGAACTCGGCTCCGGAGACTCGGCCCGCGGCTACCAGGTCGACGTCAGCGACAAGTCTGCGCTCGAGAGCCTGCTGTCCGGGGTCGTCGGCGACTTCGGATCGGTGGAGGTTCTGGTCAACAATGCAGCAAAGACCCAGGCACGGTCGTTGATGGACATCACCGCCGAGGAGTTGGACTCGGTGATGGCCGTCGGATTCAAGGGCACGTTCAGTGCCTGCCAGGTCTTCGGTAGCTACATGGCCGGTAACGGCTACGGCCGTATCGTGAACATGGCCTCCTTGGCCGGGCAGAACGGTGGCACAGCGACCGGTGGACACTACGCGTCAGCCAAGGGCGCAGTGATGTCCTTGACGAAAGTCTTCGCCCGAGAACTGGCACCGTCTGGGGTCACCGTGAACGCGGTCTCGCCAGGCCCTCAGGACTCCCCCATCGTGCGGGAGATCGTCGGCGAAGCCAACCTCGAGTCCTTTGCCCACACTATCCCTGTCGGTCGTCTGGGCGACCCGGCATTCATCGCCGAGATGGTCTCTCTGCTGGCATCCCCGGCGGCCGCGTCGGTCACCGGTGCTTGTTGGGACGCCAACGGCGGACTCTACATGCGTTAGGAAACGCCGTGTCCAGTGTCAAAGTTGTTGTCTCGCAGATCGTGGACGAGACGCCGAGTGTTCGGTCGCTTCGTCTGGTGCGCGATGGCGGGGGCACCCTCGGACCGTACGAAGCCGGAGCCCACATCGACGTGAAAGGCCCGACCGGTGTGCTGCGGCAGTACTCGCTGTGCGGGCCACCGACGGAGCCGGATTCGCTGTTGATCGCGGTCAAACGCGAAGTGGACTCGCGCGGCGGATCCGAAGCGCTGCACCGCGTTCGGGAAGGCGACATCCTCGAAATCAGTGAACCGCGAAATATCCTGGGGGTGGCGCAGGATGCCGACACCCATCTGCTGATCGCGGCCGGCATCGGTGTGACTCCGCTGCTCAGCATGGCATATCACCTCCACGACAGTGGGGCGAACTTCGAGCTCGTCTACTTCTCGCACAGCCGCGAGCACACTGCATTTCTCGAGTTGCTCGAGACGCGGGCCGAATTTCGGGACCGCGTCCACCTGCACATCGGAATCACCCGTGGCCAACAGCAGACAGTTCTGGACGAGCTGGCCGGTTCGGCACCCTCGACGTCCGCCGTATACACCTGCGGGCCGGAAGGTTTCATGGATACGGTCGCCTCGGTCTTCACACCGCTGGTCGGGCCGAACAACGTTCATATCGAACACTTCGTCGCCTCCGACATCGACACCTCCGGGGACACCGCGTTCACCGTCGAAATGGATACCGGAGAGACGTTCGAGATACCGTCCGATCGGAGCATTCTCTCCGTGCTGGAGGAGAACGGCATCGAGGTGTTCAAGTCCTGCGAGGAAGGCATCTGCGGGTCGTGTGTGTCCGGTGTACTCGAAGGTGAACCCGAGCACCGCGACAACTGCCTCTCGGCTGCCGACAAGGCCGCCGGCAATCAGATAGCTCTGTGCGTCTCACGCGCAAAGACGAGCAGGCTGGTCATCGAGCTGTTCTGATCGGATTCTGGCGATCGACTCCCCCGCGCTCACGCCGGGGGAGTTTTTTTATCTACAGTCGTTGACAAATCACGGTGATCCGGAGCACAGTGGATGAACCCGTTCATTGCATCAGCACCTCCGCCTTAAGACGGAATCAGCACTGTACGGCGCTGCATGACTCCAGTTCGTTACATTCCGGCATCGAATCGGAAATGGCGTAGGTCAATTATTAGTCAACACCTGTAGCTTTAACTGAGGATCTCATATGACTGCCGAAAAGATTTCGACCACCGCCGAGCGCGGACCGACCGCCACATCTCACGCTGGGAGCCTTGCACGAGGAAAACTTGGCACCACCGACCTGGTCGCTCAGTCGCTGGCCGTCGGCCCCATCACCTCGGCGGCCCTCCTCGGCGGCATCATCGCCGCCAAGGGCGGCAGTGCAGGGCCGCTGTACCTGCTGGTCGTACTCCTCGGAGTCCTCGGCCTCGGTGCGGTGCTGGTCATGTTCGCGAGGCGTTACACCAGCGCAGGTGTCATGTACGAGTACGTCGGACGCACACTTGGGCCCACGGCCGGAATTTCCACCGCAGGTTTCTACTACTTCGCCTACATCATCCTCGGTGGGCCGACCATGCTGATCGGTGCGGGTGTCCTCGGCCACGATCTGATGGCGACCTACACCGATATCGACGTCCCGTTCTGGTTGATCTCGCTCGGCGTGCTGCTGTTCGTCGCACTGGTCAACATTCGTGGTGTCGACCTGTCGGTTCGCGCCCAGCTGACGATCTTCGTCTTGTCCGTGGTGCCGTATCTGATCATCGCCATCACGGTGATCGCCAAAGGTGGTGCCGAGGGCAACTCCGCCGTGGTCCTGGACCCGACGGCTCCCACCGCGGGCCAATTCCTGCCCACGTTCATCTTCTGCGCGCTGCTGTTCGTCGGCGTCGAATCGTCCGCCTCGTTGGGTGAGGAAGCGAAGGACGCACGAAAGTCCGTCCCGCGCGCAATCATTGCGACCATTCTGATCGTCGCAGGCTTCTGTCTGCTGATGCAGTATGCGGGAACCATCGGATTCGGCGCGGACAGGGTCGCGCAGGACTGGGCCTCCGATCCGCTCGGACTGTCGACCCTCGGAACCACCTACGTCGGCGAGTGGATCGCGCCGCTGGCCCAACTGGGTCTGGTACTCGACATGGTCGCGGTAGCAATCGGATTCATGGTCGCGTCCTCACGCGGAATCTTCGCCCTCTCGCGTGGCAGCCTCCTCCCGCCGTCTGCATCTCGCCTGAGTCGCTGGCAGACACCTGTCGTCGGCATCGGGGTCTTCGCTACGGTCTCCGTCGCCGGAATCGCGCTGGTGACAGTGATCAGTTGGCGCACGGACATGGATCCCTACGTGGGCTTCGCCGTCGGCGCCACGTTCGGTGGGCTCCTGGTCATGAGCGCCTACTTCGTTCTGATCGTCGCGGCAGTGAAACTGTTGGTCCGCAATCAATGGAGCAAGGTGGGATGGGTCGCGGTAGCTGCCGCGCTCGTGACGGTCGGCGCAGGAATCGCAGGATCGATCTTCCCGCTACCCGCCGACGAATCTCGGTACGGCGTGTTCGCCGCCCTGGCATCGATAGCCCTGTGCCTCGGCTGGGGCATCTTTCACGGCATCGTCAAACGACACACACTCCCCGAGCTTGCCGTGGCCGAGATCGATCTCGCCGCGACAGATGTCCCCCGCGCTCACATTCTGTGAAAGGTACAACGCTGTGACCGACGAAGAAATGACCCTGTTCGATCTTCGCGTGACCGTGTGTGAAATCAAGGGCCGCTCGGTGTGTGGAATGAAAGAAGGAGACTTCTTCGAGGTCCGCAACAGTGACCAGCTCTCACTTCCCGACGGACAAGCGTTCTGCTACTGGGCAATTCAGGCCGTGTTGCCGATGCTTCCCGCCAAGATGCGTCGACTGCCTGCATCCGACTGGCTCGAGCAGGACACGATGGCCTGTTGTCCGGACCCGGAGGAAGGACTGGTGATGCGAATCGACCGCATCGGCGAGATCACCATGCGCACGGAGGATCTTTCCTGATGGAGCGCGAGACGGAATTCGGCGTCGGGTTCGGCGGAACGCTTCCGCCCGGGGATTACCGTGAGCTGGCCTGCTCCCTCGAAGCACACGGATTCCACGTTGCCACTGCGTTCGGTGATCTCATGATGCAACCTCCCGCCATGGTGTTGGCAACTATGGCCACGGCCACGTCTCGTCTGCGTCTGGGGGTCGGATGCTTCACACCCTGGACACTGCATCCGGTAGAAATCGCAGGGCAGATGGCGTACCTCGATCAGCTCTCCGACGGGAGGGCGTTTCTCGGCATCGTCCGCGGCGCATGGTTGGATCAGCTGGGAATCGACACCACCCGGGCGTTGACTGCGATCGAGGACACGTTGGGGGTCGTCGAGGCCGTATTGGACGGTACCGGCCGCGGATACGACGGCACGACATACTCGGTGGGCACAGGTACACGTCCCTACTACCCCGTGCTGCGAACAGCGCTGCCGATCATGATCGGGACGTGGAGCCCCAAACTGGCCGCGTTCGCGGGACGACGAGCCGACGAGATCCAGGTCGGCGGTTGCGCCAACGCTGCAATGGTGCCGCTGATTCGCGGATGGGCCGAGCCGGGAGAGACAGCAGTCGGTAAGGAGCCGGGGTCCACCAGAATCGTGCTCACCGCGGTCACCGTCGTCGACGAGGACGGCGACGCCGCGCGCCGACGCGCCCGTACCGAGGCCGCCCTACCGATGCACGCAATCGCGGCACTGGACCGGACCGTCTCGATCGACCCGGATCTGCTTGCGCGCATGGGAACTCTGCTACGAGAACACCGCTACGAGGATGCGGGACGGCTGATTCCCGACGAGCTGCTGACGCATTTTTCCTTCTGTGGTACCCCGGGCGAGGTTGCCGAACAGGCTGCAGCTGCCTACGACGCCGGTGCGAGTCGGGTCGAATTCGATACTCCCTTCGGATTGACCGAGGCCGCGGGTATCGGCCTGCTCGGCAGCAAGGTACTGCCGATTCTGCGATCGCTCGGATACGGCTCATGACCGAGGTCGAGCAGTACGAGATCGGCGTCGGTGTCGCCGGGAGTTTCGCTCCACGGGACTATGCGCCCCTCGCCGAACGTCTGGAAGTGGCGGGCTTCGACGCCGTCACGGTCTTCGGCGATCTCATGTATCAACCCCCGGCACTGGTTCTGCACAGCATGGCCTACTCCACTTCCCGTATGCGGCTCGGAATCGCGGCCTACACTCCGTGGACGCAGCACCCGGTCGAAATCGCGGGGCAAGTGGCGCTCCTCGACGCCGCGTCCGGTGGCCGCGCTTTCTACGGTCTGGTCCGAGGCGCGTGGATGGAGCAACTCAAGATAGATCAGAGCCGCGCTCTGGCCGCGATCGTCGATACAGCATCGATAGTGACAGCGCTGTTGGCTGGGGATGCACGCGGTTACGAGGGAAAGGTGTACTCGCTCGCCGCGGGCACCACGGTGATGTATCCCGTTCTCCGCACCGAGGTCCCCTTGTTGATCGGCTCGTGGAGTCCGCGGCTGGCTGCCATTGCCGGGCGTATCGCGGACGAACTCCAAGCCGGCGGAAGTGCCAATCCTGCAATGGTGGAACGACTGTCGTCCATGGCAGAGGCGAGCGGATCAGCACGTACACCGGGCATCTGTCTCAACGCGATAGCGGTGGTCGACGAGGATGGAATCGCAGCTCGAGCCGCGGCGAGGACCGCCGCAGCTCCATACTTCGATGTGGTGGCAGCGCACGATCCCACGGTCGATCTGGATCCGGACTTGATGGCGCGCATCGGTGTTCTGTGCCGCAACGGCGATCACCGCGAGGCGGGCATGCTCATCCCCGACGACGTACTGGACAAGTTCGCGTTTGCAGGCACACCGCAGCAGGTGGCCGAACAGGCGGCGAGCATCATCCGAGCCGGTGCCCGCCGAGTCGAATTCGACACCCCGTTCGGTCTGACCACGGGCTCCGGCATCGGACTGCTGTGCGAGCAGGTGCTGCCCACCGTCCGCGCAATCTTGCGCAACTAGCCCGGCGCAATATCCACAACAGCTCCGACACAACATGTTTCGCTCCGCTGATCCCCCGAATCACACAGAAAGTTCACTCGACATGACTACCTCTACCTCCGCCACCCAGAACCCTCGCACGGTCGATTCCGACGGTAAGAAGGTCATCGTGGTCGGAGCCGGATTCGCCGGCCTGACCGCAACCCGAGAACTCGAGAACGCGGGATACGAGGTCACCGTCTACGAAGCTCGCGACCGCATCGGCGGCCGAGCGTGGACCGATTCACGGCTGGGCGGACACCAGCTGGAGATGGGGGCAACGTGGGTGCATTGGATGCAGCCGTTCGTGTGGACCGAGATCACTCGCTACAGCCAGAAGATCTACCCGAGTCCCGATATCGACAATGCGTACTGGGTCAGCGAGGGCACCGTGCATTCCGGGTCCGAGCACGATCTCGACGTGGCTCTGAGCGCAATTCAGGAGAAGATATTCGAGGGGTCCCGAGACTTCTTTCCCTTCCCGCACGAGCCGTTGAAAGTGCTCGACGATCCCAACACCCCGGACGAACTCCGCGCGCGGTTCCTCGCGGCCGATCAGGGCAGCGTCCTCGACTGTCTCCGCAACGGCGAATTCACCCAGGAGCAGATAGATCTCGCTGATTCGTACTGGTCTGCGGGGTATCAAGGATCGACGGCGACGGCGTCACCTCTGATGGCAAAGCATTGGGCATCGTTGAGCGATCACCGCAGCTCGCTCATGGACGAGCAGACACTTCGGTTCAAGCTCGTCGACGGCATGCGTGGGCTCTACGAGGCACTTGCGGCCGACATTCGAAGCAACATCACGCTGAACACCGCTGTGACTCGCGTCGAGCACGGCCCGACATCGTCCTCGGTGACGCTGGACGACGGAACCGTCGTCACCGCCGACGCCGTGATCGTCACGGTCCCGATCGGCGCGTTGAAGAACATCACCTTCTCACCGCCGCTGGGTAAAGAACAGCAGACCCTGATCCGTGACGGATCGAACTCCACCGGATTCAAGATCTGGGTCAAGGTTGCCGGTCACCACTCCGTCATCGCCGGAGCTCCCGGTGAGCACCCCATCTCGCTGCTGCGCGCCGAGTACTTTCTCGAGGACGAGGATGCCACGATCCTGGTCGGGTTCGGATCCGACCACACCACAATCGATCTCGACGACACGGCATCCGCGCAGAAGGCTGTCGACGTCTGGAACACCGGCATGCAGGTCCTCGACTGCGGCGGGCACGATTGGGCCGCAGACCAATGGTCGGGACAGACGTGGGCGACGTTGCGGTCAGGACAGTTCACTCAGGGCTGGAAGTCGTTCCACGGCAGGCAGACCCGGCTACGGTTCGCCGGTGCCGACATTGCGCGAGGGTGGAACGGAGTCGTCGTCGACGGAGCCATCGAAACCGGAATCACCACCGCACGGGCGTTGATTGCCGACCTCGGCGGGGACAACTCGGTCACTGTGTAACCCCAGGCAGGTGCGGCTCGGGAAGCGACGAACGACGCTTCCCGAGCCGCCGAGTTCACGCCCGCCGAGTCACTGTCGATGCCCGTCGAGAATCGCGTCGATCATCGTCAGCTGCGCTTTCCGTGAGGTACCGGTGTCCCCGAGCACTGCGGTGACCTGAAGGCCGATGATCGTGGTCATGATCAGGCTCGCATACACATCGACGTCGATATCGGTCAGAGCAGCGTCCTCGACTGCTTCGGTGAGGTGTCCGGCGATCCGTGAACTCCACTGACCGACGATGTCGTTGTTGGACTTCTCCATGTCCCGGTCGGTCAGCGCGCGCTGCCACAACGAGATGGCAATCCGCGCTTCGAGCCGGGTTTCCTCCGTCAACGGCATGATCTCGACACAGACCTTGCGGAGTGCTTTGAGCCCCCGGTGCGTTCCCACCGACCGTTCGATTCGAGCGTTGGTCTCTTCGAGTACCAATTCGAAGGCAGCGCGCAATATTTCGTCCTTGCCGGAGAAATACCTGCTCAACGCCCCGTTGGTGTACCCAGCTTCGGCGGCGAGGTCACGCATGTTGACCCCGTCTATCCCGCGGGCTGCGATGAGACGCCAAGCGGCAGCAACGATCATGTGGCGACGTTCGTCGCGATCGACAACCTTCGGCATAGCGTCCTCGTCTCGGGTGCGGTTGGTGACCAACCGTATCAAGACCAGGACGCCCCACCGGACGCGCTACTGCGGGGTTCGCTCGTACACGACCGTGCCGCCGACGACGGTGCGCAGCACCGCCATTGCGGGTATGTCGTGCGGATCGATCGTTTCCAAGTCACCTTCGACGATGGTGAGATCGGCAACCTTGCCCACCTCGATCGATCCCTTCCAGTCCTCGGCGAAGTCCTGCCATGCCGCATCGATCGTGTAGGTGCGCAGAGCCTGCGCCAACGTGATGGTCTGGTCGGGACCGCTCACCGTCCTCGACGCCTTGCTCTCACGAAGAATCATCGTGGACAGACCTTGTCGCCAATTCGGCATTGTCACGGGTGCGTCCGAACTACTCATCAGCCGGACACCTGCATCCGCAGCACTCCGATAGGGAAATTCGTATGCGGCCCGATCGCGACCGACGAATTCCGGTTCGAGGTCTGCGATGGTCCACTTGATCGTCGGGTTCATGTTGACGCCGATCCCCGCCTCGGCCAACCTGTCCAATGTCTCGCGAGAGACGAAGTCCCCGTGGATCAGATAGTGCCGCGGGTCGTCTCTCGGGTGATCGCGCTGTGCCGCGATCAGCGCCGATGCCACCGTGTCGATGGCTCGGTCTCCGGTCACGTGCACGCCCACCTGATAGCCCTCGACGTGGCCCCGGCGAATCATCTCGGTGACCTGCTCGACGCGCCGCTCGTCGGTTTCGCCACCGACACAGAGCGATCCGCAGCCCCCTCCGACGTACTCCTCGTGCATCCACGACGTCTTGCTCAGCGGAATACCGTCGGCGAACACCTTCACGCCGAGAACGCGGAACATTCGCGGGTCGGGACCGGTCGGCGGCTCGATGGATGCCAAATTGTCGGCGAATTCTTCTGCCGTACCGCTCATTCCACAGGGCAGCAGTAGTACCGATACGCGGATTCCGAGTTCGTCGGCTGCAGCCAACCGGGCGTAGGTGGCAAGACCGCCACTGCCCATGGCACCGCCTGCCAGCGCTTCCCCACCGGGTCCGAGTGCTGGATCGGTGAAACTCGTGATCCCCTCCCGCTGTAGCGAGGCTATGGCCGATCTGGCCGCTTTCTCGCGTCTGGCGTCGTCGAGGATCGGCAGAGCCGACTGTACCAACGACTGCGCGCCCTCCATGAAGATGCCCGTGAGCACTCCGTCGGCGTTCTTGATTGCGCGGCCGCCCTCGGGAACAGCGGTGTTCTCGTCGACACCGACGAGCTTCAACGCCGCCGAGTTGACCCACGAGGTGTGCCGGGAGAAGTCCTGCAGGAAGACCGGGTTGTTCGCAGACACCGCATCGAGGTCCCATCGGGTGGGAGACCGACCCGACTCATCCCGACATTCGTCCAGATAGCCCTCGTCCCAGCCTGTTCCGATGATCCACTCCCCGTCGGCCGCAGCGTCGACTGCTGTTTGCACGGCTCCGACGACGTCGGCGATCGAGCTCACCGTGGGGTAGGCCACGTCCAGCGACAACGGCGGAGTATCCAAACCGAAGGCGATCGCGTGCAGATGCGAGTCGTTGATACCCGGCAGGACGGTATTGCCTACGAGGTCGATCACTGCGGTATCGGGGCCGATCTGTTCGGCAACGTCGTCGTAGGTGCCGACAACTGTGATCACGTCACCGGTCACTGCGACGGACGACGTGATGGAAAAATTGGCGTCCACGGTGAAAACACGGCCGTTGATGTAGACCGAATCTGCGTAGTTCATGAGGTTCCTCGGGTGTCGTTGGCCTGATCCGACCAGATGATCGTCGTCAGGAAGCAGTAACCGCGTCTGCCGCGATTCGGTTACGCCGCAATCGAACCGGTGCTGTCTCGGGAAGAACCCACAGGCAGCTCAGCGAAATGATGCAGACGCCGGCCAGGTAGTAACCGATGTTGGAGGCGTCTCCGGTGAAGGCGACGATCCGGTTCGCGATCAAGGGCGCGATACCGCCGCCCAACACAGCGCCGACATGGAACGCGATGCCCATCCCGGTTTGGCGTTGCTCCTTGGGGAACAGTTCGGTGAAGAAGGTGTACATGGGTCCGAAAAGGAAACCGGTGGTGGTGAATCCGATCATCAAACCGAGAACAACCGACGTCACGGTACCCCACTGAGCCATGTGGAAGATGGTCAGTACTGCGGCGATGGTCGCCAGCGCGCCGCCCATCATCACCGGTCGGCGTCCGATCCGATCGGAGAGCAGCGAGGCGATCACCACAGCCACACCGTGCAGTATCAAAGCGGCAATGCTGCCGTACACGATATCGGTTCGCGGGAGACCCAGACCTTCGGGAGCTTTCGCAGTGGCGTAGGAAAGCATGAAAATCGCCAGCACGAACGTGGTGGAATTCAGCCCGACGTTGACGCCCGCAGCAAGCAGAAGTCGGCGCCAATTGCTTTTCACAACGGCCTTGAACGGCATTTGTGCGCGAACGGCTTCCTCACCGCGGTCGGCTACCATCTGCCGGAACACCGGGCTTTCGTGGACACCTCTGCGCACCCACAGCCCCAACACCAGAACCAACCCACCGAAGAGAAACGGAAGACGCCAAGCCCAGTCCTGGACGGTGTCTGCCGGAAGCAGTAGCACCAATGCGAACGATACGTTCGCAAGGATCGTTCCGATCGGCGATCCGAGGGCGGTGAATACACCGTACCGAGCTCGCTGGTCATCCGGCGCATGCTCGATGGCCAGTACGGCGGCGCCACCCGTCTCACCACCACGGCTCAGTCCGTGCACCAGCCTGAGCAGAACCAGGCACACCGGGGCAGCCACGCCCACCTGCGCGTACGTCGGAAGCAAGCCGATGATCAGGGTGGCAGCACCCATCCCGAGGAAGGTCAACTGCAGCGCGCGGCGACGACCATAGGTGTCGCCGACCCAGCCGAAGAACACTGCTCCGAGCGGGGCCATCAGGAACCCGATACCGAAGGTGGCCAGACCCATGAATGTGCCGAACCACGCATTTCCCGTCCGAAAGAACGTATCGGTGAAAACGAGTGCAGTAGCCGTTCCGTAAATCGCGAAGTCATAGAATTCCAGCGAGGTGCCGACACCGCTGGCGAAAGCAATTCGTCCCAGACTCGAACGCTGCGGTTCTGTCCCGGCCTCGGTGTTGTGTACTTGCTCGGACATCGGTATCGATCCTGTTCGGTTGGATGACCGCCGTACGGATGAATTACTCTCGCGGCGCTGTAGAGAACACTGTCGGCCATTCGCGAGCAATTTTCAGCGCAAGTTCACCGAAATAAAGGTTCCCCTACCCAGGCAATTCCACATCCCTATTGACAATTCCGATTCCATGGGTCAGGAACGCAGCAGCACCGATTCGCGGGGATACGCATCGGCGAAGTTGTTCGGTAGCGGAGCCACGAACACGTTCTCGGTGCGAGTCCGAGAAATCAGCCACCTGCCGTCGACCTTACGGAAGGCGTTGTTGAGCCGGCTGGATCGCAACAGACTCTTGCCGTCGGCAAAGAGCCAGGGCTGCATATGGATCCATTGGCCGTCGGCTGTGTCGCCGTCCACGTGTATCTGTTCCGAGGTGAGGTAATGCGCGTTGAGCAACAACGCAGGATCGGTTTTCTCACCCCAGAAGCGATTGAAGTGCGCCCTGATCGCATCTTTCCCCTCGGCGCGGCCGAACTGGCCGTCGTAGTACTCGCCGACCCCTTCCCACACGGCATCCTCGGTGTACAGATCCAACACCAGCTCGATGCGGCGAGCATCGTCGTCCACTCCGAATTCGGGACACGGCGTATCGCACAGGAACATGTAGCGCGCTTGAATGCGCCGGATATCGGCCTCGGACTCCAGAACTTCGAGACGGGCGGACAGCTGTGCGATGGTGGGGTCGGTCATATTCGGTCTCCTCGGCGGTTTCACGGCATCTGCTTCCTGTCCTCGACGCTATGCCGGGCTCGACGATGCCGATATACGAAGATCCTTCAGCGACATCGGCTCTCTGCCCGAGCTGGATTTCTCGAGTGGCGTGCCGGATGAACAGCGCGCCACCCGAGCGTTGTTCGTCGAACGCTGTCAGGCGGCCAGCCCACGACGACATTTATCGCTATCGCTTATCAATCACCCACAAATAGGTCTTTGTCATCTATGGATTCGGCCCATAGTGTGGTCAGGGTCACCGACAGAACACACAGGAAGGCTCGGTCATGGAACTACGGCACCTCTATCACTTCGTGGCCGTTGCCGAGACTCGACACTTCGGGCAGGCCGCCACCCGCCTACATCTGGCCCAGCCGGCACTGTCGCAGTCGGTGCGGCAGTTGGAGGCGGAACTCGGTGTGACTCTGTTGGCCAGGACGACTCGTCAGGTGAGCTTGACCCCTGCGGGAGAGTTCTTCTATCGGGAGACCCTTCGAAACCTGGACAACCTCGAGCAGAGCGCACGAGGAGTACGGCGGATCGCAGAGGGGCGATACGGGTTGGTGCGCATCGGTTTCACCGGTACCGCCGCTTTCGACCAATTGCCCCCTATCGCACGCGCGATCAAGCAGAGACTGCCAGGCATCGCTCTGGAGATCCACGGGGACCTGCTCACCCCGGCGCAGGTCGACGGTCTACGCTCGGAGCATCTCGATGTCGCAGTGCTGCGGCCACCGGTAGCCGGCGACGATCTGGTGCTCCGCAGAATCACCACGGAATCATTGGTGCTCGCATTGCCCGTCGATCACCGGCTCACCACCGAAGGTTCACTCGACGTCGCCGATCTCGCCTACGAGGACTTCGTCATGTACGCCGATACCCACTCGGTCGTCAACGAAGCCGTGGTGACCAGTTGTCGCGCTGCAGGTTTCACCCCGAGGCGCGAACACGAGGCCCCCGATACCTCGGTCCTGCTTGCGCTCGTCGCGGCCGGCCTAGGGGTTGCGTTGGTGCCCGAATCGGTACGCGCGCTGCAACTGAACGGCGTCGTGTTCCGCGATATCGCCGGCGCGAGCACTATCGATCTGGCATTGGCCTGGCAGCGCGAGCGGCCGTCCGCACTCGTCGACGCGTTCGTCGGTGCCCTCGAAGACGCGGGCGTACTGCCACCCGTCGAATCATCAGTTCCGTCGTCACATTCGAAGGACATGCCATGAAGATCGTCGCCGTCGACGCGATCCCCTATTCGATTCCGTATCGAAAGCCGTTGAAATTCGCCAGCGGTGAAGTCCACGCTGCCGAGCACGTACTCGTTCGGGTCCACACCGATGACGGTGTGATCGGTATTGCCGACGCACCACCTCGACCTTTCACCTACGGTGAAACCCAGCGCGGTGTCGCAGCGGTGATCGAGACCCTCTTCGCCCCCGCGATCATCGGACTCACCCTCGTCGAACGCGAGGTCGTGCATGCCAAACTGGCTCGTACAGTTGGCAATCCGGCGGCCAAGTCCGCGGTGGACATGGCGATCTGGGACGCGCTGGGGCAGACTCTCGACCTGCCCGTGACCGAACTCCTCGGCGGGTACACCGACCGGATGCGAGTGAGCCACATGCTCGGGTTCGATTCTCCGGCAGCGATGGTCGACGAGGCCACCACGATGCGGGAGCGCTACGGGATCGGCGTGTTCAAGGTCAAGGTCGGACGGCGGCCGATAGACCTCGACATCGCTGTAGTGCGAGCCCTCCGTGAAAGCCTCGGTACCGAAATCGAACTGTACGTCGACGGCAATCGTGGCTGGACCGCCGCCGAGTCGGCACGCGCGATGAAAGAGATGTCCGATCTCGGACTCACCCTCGCCGAGGAATTATGCCCGGCCGACGACGTACTCGGCCGCCGCTGGCTCGTCCAGCAGCTCGATATTCCCTTTGTAGCAGACGAATCCGCGACCACACCGGCCGAGGTCACCCGCGAGATTCTGGGCGGATCCGCCACCGCGGTCAGCATCAAGACTGCGCGGACCGGATTCACGACATCTCTGCGAACCCATCACCTGTGCGAGGGCCTCGGTGTCGATGTCGTGATGGGCAACCAGATCGATGGACAGCTCGGCACGGCCTGCACCGTTGCCTTCGGTGCGGCGTTCGACCTGACATCACGTCGGGCCGGCGAGCTCTCCAACTTCCTCGACATGGCCGACGACCTGCTCACCGAAAGTCTCGAGATACGCGACGGCACACTCAGCGTCTCGCCGGGATCAGGACTCGGTGTGCGCATCGACCCGGACAAACTCGCGAAATACCGTCTTGACCAATGATTTTCAGCCCACAAGAGTGCAACTTTGATACGAGGAGTACATCATGAGCATCGACCATGCAGCATCGACAGACCTGTCCGCCGAGGTGGCGACCGCAGCCGCATCGGGCGCGAACGCCACCCAGCGCTTCGTCTCCGATAAGCAGGCGGCTGCCGATACCCCACCCGAGCGTGTCAGTCTCCTTGCTCGCCAGGTGCTCTCGGCTGTGCACGAGACAATTCGCGAACACAAGGTGACGTACGACGAGTACAACGCCCTCAAGGCATGGCTGATCAGTGTCGGCCAGACCGGAGAGTGGCCACTGTTCCTGGACGTATGGGTAGAGCATGTGGTCGAGGAGGTGGCCGGCGAAACCCGTGAGGGAAGCAAGGGCACCATCGAAGGTCCGTACTACGTCCCGGGTGCACCCGAACTGGGTTCGAACGCGACTCTGCCGACCCGCGACGGCGAGAAGGGAACGCCGCTGCTGTTCCAGGGGCGGGTCGAAGCCGTCGACGGAACACCGCTGCCGCATTCGGTCATCGAGATCTGGCACGCCGATGACGGCGGTTTCTACTCGCAGTTCGCACCGGGAATCCCCGAGTGGAACCTGCGCGGCACAGTGACCACCGATGATCAGGGCCAGTTCTGGATTCACACGATGAAGCCTGCGCCGTATCAGATCCCGACCGACGGTGCCTGCGGAAATCTCATCTCCGCAGCCGGCTGGCATCCATGGCGTCCGGCGCACCTGCACCTCAAGGTTGCGGCCGACGGTTACCAGCAGATCACCACTCAGCTCTACTTCCCCGGTGACCCGCACAACGACGACGACGTGGCCGATGCTGTCAAGCCGGAGCTCATCCTCGATCCTCGGGACACCGACGGTGGCCAGGAAGTGACGTACGACTTCGTTCTCGACAAGGCCTGAGCGACATGCTGTTTGCAGTGAAGATGGACGTTGCTCTGCCACAGGATCTCGATGCCGACGTACGGACCGATACTCTCGCCCGGGAGAAAGCCTACTCGCAGCAGCTGCAGCGCGACGGCGAGTGGGTGAGCATCTGGCGGCTCGTCGGCCAGTACTCCAACCTGAGCATCTTCGACGTGCGAGACAACGAGCGACTGCACGAGATTCTGTGGAACCTGCCGTTGTTCCCGTTCATGAGCATCGAGGTGAGCCCATTGGCCCACCATCCGTCGGACATCTCTGCGCTGTGACAGGCACGTGCCCGGTGCCGGATGGCAACGAGATCCGTCTCTGCGCACAAGGTTGACCACTCCCCTGCACCGTCGGGTACCACTCCCGGCGGTGCAGGAACCTTCGTCTTTGATCGTTCGAGTACCACCGACTCGAAATTCTCCAACAGCGTGTTGGCTCAACCCCAGCGCATGTCCCGACCGCAGATTCGGCGCGGTTGCCTACAACGGTCCGGCCTACAACTGCACCGGATGACTCGTCTCGTCAGACACCTTGGTCACAGCCCGATCTGCAACCCGTTCTGGCACTGTTGTTCGTCGTCGACGTGTTAGCCTGCTGGCGATATGGCGCTGGTCCGACCGCGTCGATGGATCGCTGGGGGGCGAGAAGTGGGCGAACTGCTGGCAGTCGATGTCGAGGAGCTTCGAGCACTCGGTGGAACACTCGCCGATACGGCAAACACGATCGCCGGAATCAGCGTCGCTGCGACGGTCACCATGCCGGGATCGCCGATAACCCCAGCCTCCGAGCAGAGCACCAAGACCACGGCCGAGGCCTACTCACGCATCGCCGACAACGTCGCCGAGATGTCGGCGGCGTGCGAGGGGAACGCAACGAGTTACGAGGACATCGACGAGGCGTTCAGTTCTCAGTTACAGCGCTACGGCGGCGGGGCGCTGCGGTGACCACCATTTCGCACGTGCGAGGTTGTCAGCCGAGCACGATGCTCGACTACGCCACGGCTCTGCGTGCGTCGAACAGTACGTTCACAGACCAGGTCCGCCGGATGGATCGTGCGGTCGACGCGACGATGGACAAGTGGCAGGGCGAGGCGGCAGCAGCCGCGTCGGCGCGCAGTCTGTCGGAAAGCCTGGTCGCCTCGCACATCGACACGGCCGTGACCGCCGTCGCCGAAGCACACGCCTCCCACGGAGCCGTACTCGACAGCATCCGTACCGCGCTGCTGGCCATCGTGGACCTCGAGGCACCCGGTGTCGGCATGTCGGTGTCCGACGACGGCACCGTGACGGCCCCGAGTGTTCCGCTCGCTGGCGACATAGTTGTCTCGATGCTGCTGCAGCACCGACTGGACGCGCAAGTCGACGCACTCCAGGTACGGATCAAGGCACTTCTCGTTCAGTTCGGAGAAGGCGAAATGCAAGCGGCGCAAGCAATTCGAGCAGCGCAACAGCAGCTCGATTCGACGGGATCGCCCGGGGCTGCAACTATCAGCCCGGTCGTATCGGACATCATCAGCGGCACGACGTCGCTGCCGTCGGACCCGGCGCAGTTGCACGAGTTGTGGTCCACGCTGTCCCCGGCCGACAAGGACGCACTGTTCGCCCACGACAACTACATCGGCAACCGCGACGGCCTACCCGTCGTCGACCGTGATCACTACAACCGCATCAAACTCGACGACGAGTTGGCCCGCGCCGAGGCCTGCGACCCATCGGTGTCGGATCGGCTCGTGGACCTACAGGCCGTCCGGGACACCATCGACAAGGACCCCAACCGGATGCTGATGCTCCTCGACACGCAGTCGGGTGCGCAGACGCATGCGGCAGTAGCGGTCGGAAACCCGGACACCGCAGATCACGTGTCGATCACCACGCCGGGTTTGAACACCACCGTCGGCGGTGCCATCGGCGCCATGACTGACGAAGGCGAACAGATGAAGCTGACCGCAGAGAAGCAACTCGACGACACGGTCGACCATGTGGGTGAGACGGTGTCGACCATTGCGTGGATCGGTTACGACGCACCGCAACTCGACAAAGATGACTACTTCTCCGAGGAGAGCCTGAAGGGGGCGATCCAGGTGGCGCAGCCGTGGAACGCTCAGGCCGCTGCGCCCGACCTGTCGCAGTTCTACGAGGGCATCGCCGCGTCGAACTACGACGGTGACCCGCACCTGACGGCGGTCGGGCATTCGTACGGGTCGTTCACCACCGGGCTTGCGCTGCAGGAGACTCCCGAGGGAATTGTCGACGACGTGATGGTCTACGGGTCCCCCGGCCTTGGTACCGGCCACGACTTCGTCGACAGCAGTCTCGACAAGCTCAACATCGCACCGGGGCACGCGTACGAGATGACCGCGCACGACGATCCCGTCGCGCACATGAACCGCTTCGGCTGGAGTCCCGGTTACATGTCCGAGTTCACCCACCTCGATACCGATGCGACGACGACCGCCGATGGTGTGGCGCGCCAAGGAGCGACCGGACACAGCGAGTACTCGAGATCGGGAGACAACGGCGAACTACGTACGTCGGGGTACAACACGGCCGTTGTCGTCGCCGGGCTGGCCGATGTGCCAGGCCAACTCGTCATCGGTGACTCTGCAGTGAAAACCGGAGGAATGGACCTTCTCGATGGCCTGATGGATCTGACCCGATGATGCGCAAGAGACGAACGACCGATGCCCGATCACGACGGTGGATGACGGCACTGACCGTCGCCGCAGTCCTCACGCTGACAGGATGTGGATCCGACGTGCTCGATGATCCGTACGAAAAGTCCAGCCCGACCGTGACGGCGGACTCAGCTGCGATCCTGGAATCGCTTCCGTCGCTCGAGGACACCGAAGTGCAGCTCGAGAGCACTGTCATGCAGATCGGTGCCTTCGTGGACACCCTGGTGCCCGGTATGAAGTGGACCTGGATTCGCGAGCGAAGTGTCGGCGGCTGCGGTCGGCCGTTCGATGGGACCGACGGTGACGATGTCCAACTGAAGAACTATGTGTCGGAGGGGCCGATCCCGGATGCGGTATGGCCGCAGGTGTTCGAACACGCCAAGGCACTCGCTGCCGCAGTGGGTGCGACCGAGTATCAAATCTTCCATGACGATCCCGGCCGACACCAGGTTCGCTTCTACAGCCCGGAACGAACGGCCATCTTCATCGGCAGCACGGGTGCCGTCATCTCCGCGAACACGGGATGTCGTTTGCCCCAGGCGAAAATGCCGGGGGCACAGGCTACGCAGCCTCCGGTGACGCTGACCCCGTGATCATCTGCGCATCGAAGGAGTCCAGGTGACGATGTCCAACGGTGCATTCGACGAGCTGGGCGCGAAAGTGCAACGCGCACAATCGGTTGTGCGTGAGATTCGTGGCGTCGGGAGGGTCGGTGGCATCTCCGTCGAGGTCGACGCCGAGAACCGACTCGTCGCACTGCATCATCCAGATGCCGACATCATCATGGCTGCCTATCGAGCAGCGCTACGCGACAAGCAGCCACAGTTGGACGAGGCGATGCGGGATGTCCTCAGCGACCCCGATACCCAGGCAATAACCTCGTTCGTCGACAGCAACGCCGCCCCCACACAGGCTGAACCGGCCCACCCGGCGCAGACTCTCGACGACGACACCTACTTCCACAGCATCCGACAGGACCCGCTCGGTCGGAATCGTTGAACAGCAGCGCAGCCGATCGACGCCGCCGACGTCCGTACCCCAACGCTCGGATAACTCGCAGTGGCGCACTGCATCCTGGCCAACTCCGAACCGAAGACCAGAAGATCGGCGGCCACATGCGATGCGGCCGGCACACCCTCCCAAGATCCTCGAGGCCAGCATCGATCAGCTGATCACCTCGCTGAACTGGGTTTACTCGCGGAGCACATCCTGGACTTGTTCGTTCACCTCGCTACCGTTCGAGGACGGAACCGGTTTCATCTACTGCTCCGCAGTGTTGCCGCGCGCATCTGTGTGCCGCGACCACCCTGTGCGCACCGAGTAGCGAGCTGCTGCGCGACGTCCTCGCGCAGAGGTCCGAGTCGTTTCACTGCTGAACGTTCGTTTACGCGTTGTCTTGCAACGACTTATGAACGCCGTGGTCTGCGGATCAGCGCAGCCATGCGGTCGTTCTCTGCACTCGCGGAAGGTGAACTCCAGGTGTTGCATCCCCCAGGCACTTGGCAATACCGTGTGGTTTGTTCAAATCATTAGTTAGCAGTGACAACATTGAGAGGACCGTGTGTATGCACCTCATCGCAACGAAGAATTTCAAAGAGGTTGCCTGGGTCCTGGCTAGGTTGGCGGGCGTGAACTCGCTCGAGGGTGGCGTAGCGGGAGCAGCCGCAGCACTTGTCGGCGCCGGGGCGTGGTGCGCTACACCGTTCGCAAGTTGATACTGGCACGGTTCTTCCGTCCGCCGCAGGCAGCGCGTGACGCTGCGGACTTCGCAGTCACGTACTTGTGTGACGAATCGGTACGCACGTTCTTCGAGCGTCCCGAGTTCGCGCGTGCGCTTGCGGGCATACCCGATGACTCATAGGACATCACGGCCCAGAAGTTCCGCGAAGCGACCGGATGGGACCTCAAAACCAGTGTCATCGCCGCCTCGATCGCGCGAAAATACCTGGCGGCCCATGACACTGGGAAGGCTTAGAGACCGTCACTGATCGAGATGGCCCTGCTTCTACCACTGGAGCAGGGCTAAGACGGATTCTTCGAGACGACCGTTCTGTCTGTATGCGCTGTCACACCGAACCCGTGATCGTCTGCGCACCGAAGGACTTCAGGTGACGATGTCGAACAATGCATTCGACGAGTTGGACGTCAAAGTGCAACGCGCACAAGCCGTTGTGCGCGAGATTCGTGGTGTCGGCCGGGCCGGTGGTATCACCGTCGAGGTCGACTCGTCGCACTGCATTACCGGATGCCGACATCATCATGGCTGCCTGTCGAGCAGCGCTACTCGACAAGCAACCGCGATTGGACGAAGCGATGCGGGATGTTCTCAGCGACCCCGATTCCCAGGCAATAACCTCGTTCGTCGACAGCACGCCGCCCGCACACAGGCTGAACCGGCCCACCCGGCGCAGACTCTCGACGACGACACCTACTTCTACAGCATCCGACAGGACCCGCTCGGTCGGAATCGTTGAACAGCAGCGCAGCCGATCGACGCCGCCAGGGCTCGATCGGTGCCAGGGCTCGATCGGTGCCGACAAGGATCGATCTGGAAGTCCCGATTCGCAGGATCCGAGCGGAACCGAGCTCTGTTGAGGACGAAAAAAGGCGGCCCCGAATTTTTCGGAGCCGCCTTGTGCACTGCTATGTGTCGGGCTGACAGGATTTGAACCTGCGACCACTTGACCCCCAGCTAGATTGGTCATACTTCGATGGACCCACCTGCACATACTGCACCGCCCCTGACCAGCGAGTTACGTGCACGGCAGTACATGTCGATCCACCCCCGATTGCACCGAATAGTGACACGCTCGCGGCACGCTCGAATACCGATCACTCCAGGTGTGTCCACCACGCGCCCCAACACACCACGACGATCCACCGCCGCAAAAAGCGACTGCACCGTCGACCCACGGCAGCAGTTCCAGTTCGTCTACAACGGTCACGAGGACGACTAACCCCCGCTCGACACAATGATCCGCGCCCACCATCTGTCGTACCTCCTCCGTAGACTGGCACTCAACGGCTAGCGAAGGGGGCCGACATGAGTCCGTCGGACAAGTACGACGCTGAGAGCATCCGAAAGATGCGCGAAACCGCAGCCTCAGCAGCAGTTCAGATGCCCCAGCACTATCTCGACCCCCACATGGTCAGTGCGATGTCCAGCCTGGCGCAGACCGCCAACGCGTTCGGCAGTCATCGCGATGAGATGTTCAAGCAGATGGCTCCTGCAATGGCCTCGTTGGCCGAGGTCAGCCGATACAAGACAGACGTACTTGCACCAGGACTCGGGCGCATCATCGCGTCCATGGACCAGGTCAATTCGGTGACCGAGCAGTTCGCCTCGTCGCCCGCCGTGCAGGCGATGTTCAACTCGGCACAAACTCAATACGCCGTCGACTCGGTGATCTCCCCCGAGATCGTCAACGCGATGGCCGACGTGATCAACAAGAGCGTCGACACCAGGCAGTTCGCGCAGAACTTGTTGATGTCTCCCGGTATCACCAACGCCATCAAGAGCATCGAAGCGGTGAACCTACAGGTGAACAGCTTTGCGGAGACGTACGCGAAGACGATGGCCCCTGTGATGGAGAGCTTTCGCGTCGGATTTCAGGGAACCAAGATCTTCGACGACTTCGACTTCTCAGCGCTGGACGACGTCGACGAAGAGGCGTTCGAGGGCTTCCTCGACGAGCACCCCGAACTCGAAGAGACCTATGAGTCGATCGAGCAGTCCATGGTCGAACACGGACTCATCAGCGAGGGGACGTTCGCAAAGGTAGGCGCACGCTTCAAATCGTTGAGGATCGCCAAGCAGGCCGCGATCGTGCTGCTCTTGTTTTCACTCGCGACGGTAATAACGGTCGCGGGCAGCAACCTTCCTGAAGATCGCCAGGACGACGCGCTGGCGTTTGGGACGGTGCTCGCTCTGGTGTACGGCGTGTATGGGGTTCACGTGATGATAAAGAGCACGAAGCCTCAGAAGCCCGCTACAGAGTAGGCCGCCCCACGCGGAGCCTTACTCTTCCTGCCCCAATTCCGGTACGCCTAGTGCTGCCGCCACCAACACGGCGAACCCAAAGTAGTAGTGGCTCAGGGAACTCATAGTCAGCTGGCAGCAGTACTTGTGGTACCGCTCGTTGAACGGGTCACCGTTGGTCAGGTCTGCTAGCTTCTCGCGCTGGTCTCCCCAGTGGAGTGTGTCGCCGTAGTTGAACTTGCGGATCAAGTCCTCTGGCACCACACCTTTGAGCGGCAACGGATGTTCGGGCTTGAGGTTCTTATTCAGCCGCTCGGCGATCATTGTTGGAGCGGCTTTCTCGTTGAGACGAGCACGAGCCTTGCGCCACTGCTTCAGTGTGGCCCTCACCGCAGCCAGATCGTCTGGATCAAGGCCCGCCGCGTTCGCCGCTCTGTTGATGACACTCAAAGCCTTTTGCCAGCTGGCCGTCTCACCGTCGTTGTGAACCGTCCCGGGTTTCGTGCCGCTCCTACGCTTGCAACATCTCCGGGCGGAGTGCCGATTCTTGACTGTAGTAGACCTCCTCGAATTCGTCCGGTGTGAGGTAGTCGAGAGTGCTGTGGAGGCGGCGTTGGTTGAACCAGTCGACCCATCCCATCGTGGCGAACTCGACATCGTCGATGGTCTTCATCGGCCCGGTAAGGAACGGACTCCGCTTCGATACCGCCTCGGTCTTGAACAACCCAATCGTGCTCTCCGCCAACGCATTGTCGTACGCATCCCCGACACTGCCGATCGATGCCGCAATACCCTCCAGCACAAGCGTTTCCGCGAACGAAATCGACGTGTACTGGCTGCCGGCGTCGCTGTGATGAATGAGCCCCGAGCCGACGCGGTGCCCACCGTGATCGCGTCGCCACAGGGCCATCTTCAGCGCCGTGGTGACCATCGCCGTGTCTTTGACCGTCGAGGCGTGCCAACCGACGATCGCTCGCGAGAAGCAGTCGATGACGAACGCGACATAGACGAACCCCGCCCACGTTCTGGTGTAGGTGAAGTCGGTGACCCACTTCCGATTCGGGGACTCGGACGTAAAGTCACGGTCGAGCAGGTCAGGGGCCCGGGTGGAGTTCTTGCCGCCGTGGATCGTGGTGCGGTGCCGTTTGCCTCGAACGACGCCGGACATACCCTCGTCGCCCATCAGGCGGTCGATCGTGCAGGCGGCCGCGTGATGGCCCTTCCTGCGTAGGTGGCGGTACATCTTGCGGCGACCGTAGAGCTCTTCCGGTTCGCCGACCGTGTCACGGAGAGCGGCGGTGAGGTAGGCGTCGGAGACAGTGCGAGCCGACGGTGGTGCGGTCTTCCAGTTGCGGTACGGGCGTGGGGCGACCTGTACTCCGTGCTCGGTGAGCACGCGGCAGATCGACTCGACCCGGTAGTTCTGTGCACGCATCTGATCGATGAACTGGACTATCTGCGGCGGCGAGGGTCGAGCTCCCTCGCGAAGAAAATCGAAGCCGACTTCAGAATCTCATTGGCTTCCTTGAGATCTCGGTTCTCACGCTCGAGCACCATGATACGTTGCTGCTCTTCGGTCGTCGCACCGGGAGCTCGATTGGCATCAATCTGAGCCTGGCGTGTCCAGAGCCGCAGTGACTCCGCGCCGACGCCCAGTTTCGGTCCGATCGCCTTGCACGCGCCGTACACGGAGTTGTACTCGTGGAGATGGTCGAGGACCATCTTCACCGCACGCTCACGTTGCTCAGCCGGGTAACGCTTCGACATACGCTTCATCCTTCACAAAGAACGAAGCGGCATCAAACCCGGGACGGTTCACCAGGTGTAGTTCGTGCCCTTCTGCTCCTGGATCACCGCCAAAGTCATCCAAGTAGCGTTCCCATGAGTGGGTCGGCTGAGCTCGTCGTACGCAAGCTCGTGGGCGAAATACCTTTCGATCAGCGCGCGATTGTTCCCAACCGATGGCTGCCGTGCGACTCCGCTGAACGCCGATGCGGTCCTCGCGCGCCACCTTCGAGGACGGTCGCTATCACCTGATCATCCACCCGGCCACCGCTCGAACGCAGGACGTCCGGGCGAGCGGGTCGCAGACACTGCTGAGGGCATCTCTTCGAAGGATCCGCACCGCTTCGGCACGTTGGGGATCTGCTGGTCGGAGGCGCACCGCCGAGGATTCTGAGGACGACCAAGACGGATCTCAAACCGTGCCGGACTACCATCACAGATCATGTAAATGGTTTCTGCACAACATTTCTCAGCTGTACGAACTCGTGCACGATCACGGCAACGGATAGAGGTCGCTTCAATCGAGCAGATCAAATCGAAGTTTGCCGACAATCTCCGTCGGGTCAATTGCGACACCGACCGCGTAGTCGACTAAGGTCCGCAGCTGTTCGTCGAACTTTGAACTAATTACGAACACTGAAACAGAATGTTCGTACCATTCAGGATCAAAGGCCGTATGAGCGATTCCACTCTGTTCCAGTTCTACAGCCAACTCACCTATCCGCGCTTCCGACTCCTGAGTACGTCGACTCAATTCTGGAACGGTCAACCCCCAATCCCGATTCCGGTGTGCGTACTTGATCGCTACAGCTAGCAGCATCCGGGCATTTTTAGTCACACCAGCTAGGACCTCGCCGAACTCGCGCCAGTACCGCACACTGTCCTGTGCCTCTTCGACATTCAATCCTAATAAAAAGAAGTCGCACAGCGCGGCCGTAGTCTTCGCTGGAACCAGAATGTCCGCCGCGGAGCGGTCGAGGATTTCCTCCAGGAGCATGTTGTTAAAGCCCATGCGAAACGGCCGCTCGTGATCGCTCTTTAGCTCGCGCATGCGCTCGACCGGATACTTTTCGACATTGTCCGAAATTCGGTGGTGGATTCCACACATCAGCATCAAATTTGACTCGTGCCGACGTTCCTCATTCGTCGAGTTTGGGTTAAACCGTTCACCATCCGTCATAGCTGCCTCTATATGGCAGAGTTCGCCGACGTACTGGCCATCTTGGAACATCGCGGTGCCGCAGTCCGGAAACGCACATTGGTTCCCGGAGTAGAGGTACACCGTTGCCAGGGTGTCTTTGGTTGGATCCAACCGTTTAACTACTTCATCCGGCACTGTGGCTTTTCGATCGCTCATGCTTCATCGAGGATGCAGTCGAGGCGGCGCAGGATCGTGAGCGGGAGGATCACGTCGCAGTAGTGGTTCGGCCGGTAGGGGTGCCGCCGTTCGTCGGTAATCAAACAGATGAAGCTACCAAGGGTGCTCACAACGCTCCTTATTAGGCTCACTCAACCGATCACTGTTGGACGCTCGCAGTGCGCGTTTCAGCACGTGACGCACGGCCGCACCAGCCCGACCGTCACCAATCATCGCGCATCACGACATCACTTGTAGGTTCTCATCTTCGCCGTCATGCGCGACCTGGACTTTCTCACGAAATTGTCGCCCGTGAATTCTCACCAAGTTGTCCCCACAAGGTTGGCCAGCCACGCGCGGAAAAAACTACTATGGTGTTCACGACACGTGTGAACGAGGACACTGGGGGACGGTTGTCGAAGCGGTTAGTCGTGCGGGGACCAGGCCAGCTGGGGTTCGACGAAGTGGGCGAACACGACATTCGCGAGGGCCAAGTCCGCTTCGAAGCAGTGGCTACAGCGGTCAGCGGTGGGACTGAATTGATGCTCGTCGACGGCCGGGCTCCTCGATCAAGCTTTAGCTGGGACGCTGCGCGCCGACTGCTGGCACCACGAGCCGATAACGGCGGTCTGTACCCGGTCAGTCTTGGCTACCAGTTCGTTGGGCGGGTTACCGAAGTGGGACCGGGTGCCGACGACAGGTTCACGGTTGGTGAGCATTGTTGGATTGATGCGGCACACCAGGACTCGCTGGTCATCGACCTGTCAGATCCCCCGCCAATTCGGAAGGTTAACGTCGACCCGATCTGGCACGCCGCGTATCTACCCCTCGTGCGCATCGCTTTGGGGGCAGTCCATGACGCACGTCCTCTGCTCGGCGACCATGCCGCAGTGTTCGGCGGGGGGATGATTGGCTTGCTCAGCGCACTCTTGCTTGAGCGCGCTGGTGCCGCCTCCGTAACGCTCATCGAACCCGGCGCAGCGAGACGCTTGGTGGCCGAGACTTTGGGTTTTCAGACCGTCGACCCGAACATCTCTTCGGCAAGTGTTTTGCTGGAAGATTCCGGCCGGCGTCCTGACGTTGTCATCGAAGCGACTGGGTCCTATGCAGCATTGAACCAGGCAGTCCGGACAGTCCGGTCACACGGTTCAGTCGTATGCGTGTCGTCCTATGGCAATCAGGACTCGGAACTCGTACTCGGACATGAGTTCCACCGCAACAGAATCACGCTGCTGTCGTCCATGACAGTCAACGGGTGTGTCCATCGAGAGGCCCCCCGGTGGGATCTCGAACGTCTGATACTCGAGTCTCTCCGGCTGATCGAAACCGGCGCGTTCCCGTTCGGTGCCATGGGCGTTGAAGTTGTGCATTTCGACGAGGCTCTGACCGCCTATGACCGCCTTCGCAACCCTGCCTCGGCTCCTGTGTCTGTACGATTCGTGTTCCGGGGCGGTCGAGGTTGACGACCCATTCGGTAGACCTCCAGTACCTAGTGAGGGCACTGAACGACCCTGACTCGTCTGGGCGCTCACAGCTCGTCCGAGAATATGAAGAAGCACTGGCCATTACCTTCGATGCGCCTCAGGCGGTGGCGGTCAACTCAGGCAGCGCGGCAATCGAGACCGCTCTCTACGCTGTCGGCGTCACGCCAGGGCGGTCTGTTTTGGTTTCGGCGGCAGCCCCACTGCCTACCCTTATGCCGATCATTGCCTCAGGTGCGCGGATCGCGTTCGTAGATTCCGTCGTCGACAGTCCTGGCATGGATCCAGCAGACCTCGCGGTCCAACTTGACAAGAACCCCGATTGCGCAGCTGCGGTCGAGGTTGCACTCTGGGGGTACCCGCTTTCACATCAGGAGGAGGTGGCGTCCCTTTTAGCTGCGGCGCGAGTGCCGCTAATTGAGGACGCCGCCCACGCACATGGGTCGACCGTTGCAGGAAAGTCAGTGGGCACGCTTGGAGCTATCGGTTGCTTTTCAACCCACCGAATGAAGCTGCTATCGACCGGGGAGGGGGGGTTTATCCTCACTCATTCTGTTGAGCTGGCCGACAGCATCCGCCGCTACTCAAGACTATCTAATCTCGACGGAATTCATTCCGCGCGAAACTTCAAACCGTCCGCGTTCACCGCTGCCGTCGGACTGACGCGTTTAAGCGCATTCGCCGCAGAGGTCTCGACCCGACGGGCCAAGGCCGCATTGTTGTACCAACTACTGCCGGCACCACTTAAGCGGGAGGTCGGTCACATCGGTGCCCCCAATTACTACAACCTCGTGGTCCTCGTTGACGACCAGGTCAAGGCTAGTCGCCTGCACCTCGCACTCCGAGTGGCCGGAATCGAGACCGACCCCGTTCGCTTCCGCTACCGGCCCGGCACCGAACATCAAATTACTGGCCAGTGGGCCCGAGATTGTCCCAATGCACGGCGGCTCGTGGCTTGTGCCATTCAGCTACCAGTCGGTCCTACTGACGATCCTGTGCAAATAGCCAATTCCGTTGCACAGGCATGGAACTCACTATGCGAGTGACTGTCGACTTCGACGGCGTACTGACGGAGCCATGGACATCCCCCGAGCTCGACGGCCTGGACGGCCACATCCTGCTCATCTCCGCGCTCTCAGTTGCGTCGGCCCGCCCAAGACCCGGTATCCGCAGTCTGGTGGGATTCCTTAGCACCTTCGCCACAGTCGAAGTGCTCACAGCTCGCCCGTCGTCTCAAGCCCCGGACATCACCGCTTGGCTGCGCGAATGCATCCCTGAGATTGCTGATTCACCCGTCCACTCCTGCGCTATGGAACTCAAGCCCGACTTCCTTTACTCCGAAGGCATCGCCTTGCACGTCGATAACGATGAGAGAGCGAGAGTGTCCGACGGGCCGACGTGCATCATATGGGGGCACCAGACCACTAAGGAACTCCTACGGGAAGCGTGCTACATCCTTTCGCGCGTTCCTGACCTGCGTGTGGCGGGCAAGCCGGTTCGTCGGTTGGAGGAGCTTCCCTCGCACAGCTCCACACCGGTGTATCGGGTTGAGACACTGACCACTTCGCTAAAGCTGCGGGTCGTTGAAGACGCAATTCAGTCGCAAAATCTCCGGCAAATCCACGCAGTAGCAGCAAGCGACCGTCACCTTTCGGAGATGCTCCGCCCCGAACAGGCCAGCTCACCGACTGGCATCCACCTTACTGAGTACGTTCCGGGACAATCTGTTGCCTCGAGACGGCCGTGCACCGATTGGGATGTGTCGCGGCAGGTTGCACGATGGTTGGTCACACTGCACGAGGCAACGGCACGCGCGGATGGGACGTGCCTGATTTCGTGTGCTTGTGACGCATTTAATCTCTGCATTGACGATGTTGGCGCGGTTCGCATCATTGACGCGGGCGATGCATGCTGGGGAGCGCGATGGATCGACCTAATCTGGTCGGAGCAGCTTCTCGGGCCCTGGATTGGCGGCTCTGATGAGCTGTTTGAGTCGTACATGGAATTTGCGACAGAGCGGCCGAGCAACGATGACGTCACACGGGCCATTGCCGGTTACTATTTCCGCCTCCATTCGGTTCTTCGATCGGCGATCCACGCTCGAAGGCGCGATGAAGTGGACCTGAGAGCCTTGAAGATGGTGCGGCATCGGCGCGCAACACCGCCTACCGAGTCTCTCCTACGGAAGTGGGCGCGATGAAGTATCTCTATTACACCTCGGTCCCGTGGCCGCACCTGGAACGTCAGTTCGGGTCGTTCCCACACAGCAACAGGGGGCTAACGGCCGAGCAAATGCGTCACCTTCTCCAAGAATCCGTGGATCTCCTCGTAGAAGCCGAGGCGGCAGGATTCTCGTGGCTTGGAGTCGGCGAGGAGCACATGAATGCGTATGGGGTCGTGCCCAACCCAACTTTGCTACTCAGCGCCGTTGCTGCTCGCACATCCGTAGCGTCGCTTGCCGTGCTCGGCAATCCCATCCCGTTGCTCAACCCAATCCGCGTGGCCGAGGAATACGCATGGCTGGACGTCTTTTCGGGCGGGCGACTTGTCGCAGGTTTCCCGCGTGGCGTTCCCCAAAACTTCGCAGCATACGGGCTCGACAGCGAAGGCTCACGCAGCAAACTCGCTGAGGGCATAGCCCTAGTGCGAAAGGCCTGGACGCACGAAGGCCCGTTCACTTGGGAGGGGCACCACTTCAGCTATCCATCCATTTCTATCTGGCCCCAGCCACTGCACCAGCCAGAGCTCGTTATGTCGTGCAAGTCTCACGAGTCAATCGCGCTGGCAGTGGCCCACCGCGCCGTAATGGCCGAGATTTATGTCAAGAACCAAGATGTGTTAGAGAACTTCCGCAGCGCAAAGCGCACCTACATTGATCTCGCGGAAATGAGCGGATGGGAACCGGCGGCGTCGTCGTTCTGCCTCAGCTTGCCCTGCGTAATCGCTCCTACCGACCAGGAAGCGTATGAGGTCGCAGACCGAGGCTTGGCTTACCAGCGCACAATGTTGACCGGCACCTACGAAAAGGAGAAGCAAGCCCTCACCAACACCTACTTCGGTGGCAAGCAGGTGGGTACTTCCGGGTACGACGGCTTGGCTGCAAGGCTTGGGTACGGCGGTATAATCTGCGGTAGCCCCTCAACGGCCATCGAGCAAGTTCGACGAACAGTTGACGCCTATGGCGTCGGCGTAATGGGCCTCCAAATGCAGTTCGGAGACCTGGACGTCAACGAAATTCGACAAAGTATCGCTTTGTTCGGGGCGCAAGTGAGGGCGAGTGTTGAGAAATTCAGTTGACGCCGGTCCACTCTGGGCCCACCTCATGGGTTTTGCGTGGAAGTCATTCGAGACCGGCGGGTACGGAGTCGCTGCGGCTGTCGTCTCGAACACTGAACTTATGCCGCTTGTTGGCACTAACTCGGTCGGCCAACGAGCATCCCAGAGTGACATCTTGTTCGATAGCCCATTAGCTCACGCCGAGATTAATGCGTTGCTCAGGGCCGGGGGCTCGGCAAATGGCGGCGTGCTCTATACGACGCTCAGTCCATGCGAGATGTGCATCGGAGCCGCGGAGATCGTTCGGACCGGCAGAGTCGAGTATCTGGGCCATGACCCAGCTTGCGACTCTTTGCTCCAATCGGTCGGGTACGGCGACGATAGGATCCTCGCCGCGGTGAGCCCGGTCGGCATCGAGTGGGCCACGCTCGCGGAAATCCTCCCCTTGACCCGCTCCCTGTTGAGGCGGCCCAGTCAGGCGAGCAAGACAGCCGCGGCATACGCGCTCCGCAACCCGGAGCTGCTCTCCGCAGCCCGTTGCCTTGCGGAGTCTGGAGATGTGCTTTCCTCTCTAGGCGGATCGCCGCAGCTGGCAGTCAAGGCACTTTCTGCACTTAAACCAACGAATCCAACCGGTCACTTCTAGAACTGTGACCACTGGGACGCAGACAGCCTAGGGACTCTCCTGCGAAGTCTCCGCTTGTGTTCCCGAAAGAGCTTGAACAGGTGCGCAGGATGTAACTGACCTGTCACATCCTGGACAACTCAACAAGTCCCGTGCATAGCGCACACGATTGAGAATCAACTGGCATGATTAAACCCAACAGGGCCTGAGGGGCGGGTTCAGTATCGGGGGAAAAATATGGCTTGCGGCAACAACCACGTCAGTCGCGACTACCTTTCGTCGCAACCCTCGTCTGTTAAGACCGCCGCGTCTGCACTTGCTAAGGCTCAGGTCGAGGCAACCGTCGCCGCTCATCGCCTCCCTGCCGTGAGCATCGACGGCAGCAGATCGCGTCAGGCGTTTCAGTCGCGGTCAGCAGAGGGGCAAGTCGACTATTTCGTCGGTCCGGACGGACACCAGACCCACAACCCGGAACTGCACGTTCACGTCATTCACAAGGCCGAGGGTAAAGTCACTTTGGAGATTACTAATCGGCGTGACAAGACGCGGTCTTCGCAGATCGAACTTGAATCCCCGGATGGAAATCAAGTTCGCGACGCCGAGCTTGCCTTGGCCGAAATTCTACGCTCGTTGCAGTAGTCATCAATGAGCGACGCATTGCCTCTGAATCGGGCGACCGATCAGCTCCCGTTCGTGTACGCGACCAAGTGGAAGCAACCTGTGCGGGAACTACTCCTTGCGCCTGAAGGATTTGGGACCTCGCACGTTCTTGCCGAAGCCCTCCATCTGATCCCTTCGGATTGGCGCGGTTCGCTTCTACCACTCTGCCTAATCGACGAGGACAGCATCGCTGTCGTAGCCGTTGACGCAGCCATCCCTGGAACTCGCGAAGGGCACGTCTACCGTCTGCATCTGTCAAAGGTGCCGCCGAGACTACAACTTCGGTTGCTCGACATCGATCCACTAATTTACGTCGCTTCTCTCGATGAGGAACTCGCTGCGAGGCCAGTCGGACTCCGGCGTGTCCTCGATCAGATAGGACCCGCATACGAGTTAAGTCATCTGAGAAAGGAGAAGCGTCCGCGCGACTTCGTCGTTCGTCCAGTGCGAATCGCGTGTCAAAACGTCATTGTTGCACTGGGGGCGATAGCCCACGACTCCAGCTTCGACGGGCTCACTGTCCCTGCTTGGCAAACATGCGAGCTCCCACACGTCGCAACCCACGAGGGGAACCGTGCCCTCGCAGCTCTTACACTCTGCGATGCCTTTCAAAGTGGGGGCACGATGGAGATTCGATTCGACCGAAAGGCTCGAATCGTCCACAAGGGTCGTCCGCTCGACCTAGATGGGCACCCGGAGAAGGCGGTGCCGGCAAGCCTGCGGCGATTCGGTCGGGCCGTCGGCGTATCACTTGGCTCTGACGATCCGGCCACGATCAGCCCCCGAGAAGCCCGCGACCTCTTCCTAGCGATTACTCCTATGCCCGACGGATTGCGAGGACGCGTGAGTGATGCTGTACACAATCGCGGAATCGCTCCGGAGCGGATCTGCTTCCTACTCCTCTCCCAAGTCTGGCGCGAGATCGAGATGGATTACATACTTGCCACTACCGGACGCACTACCTCTATCCTGAGCGGCGGTGCCCAGTGGACCGACCGGTTCGCGCGGCAAGCCGAGGCTGAGATCTGCCGAGGTGCGGTGACCACTGGCATGCTGTTTCGTCGGCTGAACGCCACTGACAATGCAACTGGCGGATGCGGAGTCGTGCGCGTGGTCGAGGACCGCACGAAGGGAATTAGCTGGGAGCTCAGGCCCGAGGTGGGCGCGGTTACGCTAACCGGTCTCGACCCGTCCGAGCCCGTCCCGTGGACATTCCTTGCTGCGGGCGTCCAGACACTCACTGTTTTCCCCCGTAGCGCAATCAGCGCTGAGATAGTTCGCGAGATCGTCGAAGCCGACGTGCCTGGCGATTCGGCGATCCTGACCCCTGCGGATACTGAACTTAAGGGTGAGGTGCCGTCGCAGATTCGTGTGTTGAGGTGCCCCGATCGCCTCGCCGACATCGATAAGTCCGTAGAGGACCGGCTTCTGAAGTCAAGGATTTCCCGGGGATGAGCACCGAGCGCGCGTGGGTGATCGGGCTACCCAACGATCCGTGGACCAATAGCCTGGTCAATGACATTCGCTCCGCCTCAGATCGTGCTCGCAAGGCTGAGCCCGGTGACCGGGTCGACATAGCACGCTTCGAAGCACTTGCCACACGTCTTGAACTGGCGGCGATGAGCCACCTCGATGGCAGACGGATCTCAGTTGCTCTCCCCCACTGCGGGCCGACGATGCTCTTCGGCCAAGATTCTGGAAACTGGTCATCCGGACTCTCCGCCGACATCGTCGACGCCGCTAGCGGCCTTGTCTCAGAGGGACTCGTCCCAGTCCTTCTCGCTGCCTCCTACGCACCGGGGGATACCGCTGCGGCATTTCTCGGCGGAGCAGATGCTCCCGCCGAGACGTGGGCTGCGGATAGTGGAGTTTTCGGCGGGCGAGCAGTCGAAGCAAGATTCCGTGCTCAGATCGTAGAAGCTCTCAACCCCGGTACAGACCGACGTGTGCCCATCTCACCGAGCGGCATCAACCACGCAATCGTCACTGAAATTCTGAGGGAGTTCGTCGCCTCCCAGCCCGGCTCATCCAAAACCAACGCGCCCGTTGAGTACCGTGACGGCTCCAAGTCTGCCCATCCGTTCCCATTGCGTGCGTTGCCGATTCTCGACAACCTGCCGCCGGCGTCGTTGGATCTGCGGTTCGCGCTCTTGTCGATCAGGCACACCGAAATGGATGCGGTAGTGAACGGCGCTTGGCTCCGCAATGCAGAGATCTCCCGACCTCGACCTGCTGCACTGACAGATGACCTCGTGTACGACATTAGCCTTCGGCAGCTTGGCGAACTCTGTCGGAACGAGACTCACGTGCGATTGCGCATGTACCAAACAGGCCTTGAGACAGCAGTCGTCGGCTTCTACCGCGCCTTAACGACCCACCTAATGATGTTTCCGGGCTCGGTATCCGTACAACCGATGTACTACGTGGCAGCGCCGAACCCGAAGAAGACCTCTACGGAGGGGGGTAACAAGCCCGGGGTAAGCGCGGGCTCGGGACGTGGCGACCGAAATCCACGCAGCCCCAACGGCGACGTGGACTGCGCGGGTGGTCGGGACGTTGACTCAGCCCAAGGCCAGAGCCCCGTCATCGAGACCAGCACCTTCCGGAAGGGGACCATGTGGATGGCGTAAATAGTAACGAAAAGCCGAAACGCGGTATGTCGGCCTCGCACATGAGGTCCTTTGCCTGCAAGGACTGCGAGCGAGAGGTCGACGGGCTCCAAAAGGAGCTTGCGCTTTGTCAAAGTCGCGGGGCGAGCAAAACCGAACTCAAGAAGCTACGCGCGAAGCTACGAACACGCCTGGAAAAGGCGACTTACAACGAGAACTGGGCACGCAACCTTGTTGAACGAGGTGGGTCGCGGTCGGACCGCTGCAAGGACCATCGGGCAAGGCATCGTGTCGACATCCAAGGATTGGCGGTTGCCTATATTGATCTGACGACGGTCTGCGAAGTCGCGGACCGCGCGAATCCGACAGGACCTCTCGGCGGCCTTGGTCCTCTTCCCGCCACGCACGAAGAGGTCGAGGGAACGAGCTACGATCTCGAAACCGTCCGAGTTGGAATGACCGATGAACATGTTCTGGAGATGGTCACAAAGCTTCGCGAGAAGCAGGTTCTTATCCTCAAAGCCGGTACTGGAACCGGAAAGTCGACGTTCGCGCCCTACCGGCTGATGGATCCACCGCCTGACACGCTGAGAAACGTCCCTGCCGGCGCGGCGTTCGCCAAACTGACCGAACTGGGTCCGATCATCGTCACCGAGCCGCGCGTGCAGGCAGCGATGGGAGTGGCCTCCTTCGTTGGAGGCGTAATGTCGGGCGCTGGCGGCGTTGGCCCTGGCTACCCCGTGGGCTACCAGGTGTCCGGGGACAGGAACCACGACGAAGCCTGCGAGCTGATCTATGTCACCGACGGAACAATGATCAACTGGCTCCGCGAAGGTCGCCTGAGCCGAATCGGAACAGTGATCATCGACGAAGCCCACGAACGTAGTACCAATATCGATTTCATCATGGGCTACTTGAAGCGCGAGCTTCCGAGATACCCACATCTACGCGTAATCGTGACCTCTGCGACGTTCAACACAGACTTCTACCTTGAGTACTTCGGAGGTCCGGCGAATACCAACGTCATGGACATTCCACCAGAGAAGACGTTTGGCTACGGAATGCCGTTCTTCCCCAACCTCGACGCGCCGGAGGAAGGAGAAGATCATGTGCTTGCTCGATGGAGCAATACCGCACTTCCACTTACCGCTGGGGCTCCGCGGGACGAGGTCGACTTCGTTAGAACTCACTGGAAGTCGCAGTTCGCTGAGCCGTTACGGTACCCGGACGATGTCGCCGACAAGGCAGACGATGGATTTGTCGAAGACGTCTGGGAGACGACGCGGCTGATCTCAGAACTGCGGTTCAGCGGAAAAATCCCCATCGACGAGTGGAGGGACAGGATGCCGGGCGAGATGGCTAAGTTCGTCATCAAGCTTGCTCGCGGCCTGGACGAAGCCGGTATCTATGGAGACGTCCTCGGGTTTCTCCCTACGAAACGAACAATTGAAACTGTGTGCGAGGAGATCGAACGCTCGCTTGGCCGAGCTTACAAGGACCAGGTCTTCCCATTAATTTCCAGCCTGCCGAAGAATCAACAGAGGCGCGCCCTCGCCAAACGAAAGATGGGAGATCCTCGCAAGATCGTCATCTCAACGAACCTCGCTGAAACGTCGCTAACCGTTGAAGGTGTCCGATTCGTCGTTGACAGCGGAATCATCGCCCAATCCGAGTGGAACCCAGAACTCGCGCAGGGGAGTATTCCGACCAAGCCGCACAGTCAGGCGGGAATCATGCAGAGGTGGGGCCGAGTCGGGCGCAAAGAGCCCGGCTGGGTGTTCCCGTTATACACAAAAGCTCAGTTTCTCGACCTCGCCGAAGACACTTCGCCCGGATCTACTCGGGACAACCTCGAAGCGCTCGTCATGACAGCCAAGACTGGCGGGATCGACGATGTACTCGGGTTCGATTGGCCTGCCGCGTTCCAGCCAACCGCGGTTGAGCTCGATGAAGAGGCAAGGCAGGCAAGCGATGTCTTTGTAAGGGAACTGCACCGCGCAGACCACGCGCTGCGTGCCAGTGGTGCCGTTGACAAAGCAGGCCACCCCACATCCTTCGGGAAAGAACTGGCTCGATTCCATGGACTGGGGTCAACCTCAAGCGCATTAGCAATCATGTACGCCGATCGACTGGCCTGTGTGCCGGAAGTCGCGACCGCTATCGCGTTGTTAGAAGACACACGGCTTATCGGTCAAAGCGGCCTCCTATCAGACGACTCTGACTGGCCCGACGATTGGCGTCTAGAGGCCGCCGAGCGTCATCGCGGGCTCGCCACCCTCTGCGAAGACGAAGCAGAACTTGTGCTGCTCATCAGCGCAGCGTGGGAGTGGTCCGATCCAGGCCGGGCACCTTGGGAGGACTCGATCGCGCGTCAGGACTGGGCACGTCAGTGGTGGGTCAATCACGCGGTGCTCTTAGACGCCGCCCAGAAGCGCAGGGACGTTCTCGCCGCTCTCTCGCCCGCTATGAAGGAGGAAGTCAAGCGGTTCATCGAACCGGCCCTAATCAACCGAGCCCGTGGAGCACTGACCCGAGCGATGGCTGCCTACGCCTTCGTCCGACGGTCTGAAAACGTCTACGTGGCGGCGAGCGCACCCTCTTTAGTCGTCAAACAGGCAGCTGATGCCTCTATCGGATTACCCAACTCTGACTCGCCCACTAGCGACGCCTCGAGTACGCCATCCACACCTACGCACGCGTCTCGTGCATTCGTACTCGAAGAGGACTCGCTCTTCAAGCCGCGCTCAGAGCACATCGTCGCTTTGCGGCGGCGTGAGTCTCGGCTAGACAACAGGATCTCATCGCTAGTCATAGCCCAGGAATGGGCTATGACTAAGCCGGACGAAGAGCAGCCATCGAGCATCGTTGACGCTATGCAGATGGTGATCGCAGCGTCTAAGTACGCGCCCGCCGATCCAACCAAGAACGAGGCGCTCCACTACATCCAAGCCTGGCCGGTTGGTCAGCGTGTCCAACTTGAACTGGACGCCGGTGAGGGGACGACGACGGCTAGAATAGTTGCTGCGCCTTTCACGCCGTTCCCGAGGCCAAAGTCAAGGGAAGAACGGGGCAACGATGTAGGGCGCGGCAGACCTTCGCGGCCGTTGTCGATGGTCGAGGAGAGCTCTAGGGACGACATCGCCACCGAGATCCACCTCGACCAGCGGCGTGGCTACGACGACGAACGCAGCGAACAGGCCGAGCTCCTCCGGGCCGAACTAAACACTGGGATGTTACAAGCCTGCGCCCAGTGCTTCCCGTGCCGCGACGACCGACCAGAGGACTGCGAGCGGCAGAGCAGTCCAACTCTGCCCGGCAGGCGCGAAGATCTCCTCGCCCGGTGGAGAAAACACGCCACCCGTGGGTTTGACGCTTCGACACCGCGGGTCCAGCTTGAAGAGGCATCAATTGAGTCCGCCGGTTGGTACGAGGTGACCGGGTATGCACGCGACGACAACGGGTTCCTCGTGACGATTCGGCCTGATTGGCGTCGGGGCGAGAACAGCAACGCCGGTCAGCACCCAGACCTGGATGCGGGCGACCCGGTGGACGTCCGAGTTGGACAAGTCCTCAGACACCACGGCGGTTTCTTGCGCGCTTTCGATCGAGTAGACGACCGAGGACGTTTCATTCTCGCCGAGGCCCGCAGTCGATACGCCAACGAGCAGATTCGACGGCGCGAGATTGCGGTCAGTCTCGATCGAGGTAACTCTGGCCTCTTGGAGAATCTGACCCTCGACAGCGTCGTCAAGGCAACGGTCGTCCCCGCGCGCGCCGAGGGAACGTTGACTATCACCCTCTTAGAGCTTCTACACCAGCACTGGGCAAAGGCGCAGCTTGGCCGCGGTGCAAGCAACGAAGTCCTGCAACAGCGCGGACGCAATCAACGAAGGGAAAGAGTCTACAGCGCGGTCTTCGATACACCCGTGAATGCCAACGGTTACATAACCGCTCGTCTACTTCATCAAGATAGCGAACTCGGGATCACTCACAGATTCGACTTCTACGTGAAACCCCGGCCTGATGGCGATGAAAGTCTCGACGGGACCTGCGGAGCCGAAGACTCCAGCGCAGACTACCAACCCGCCGAAGGCGACCCAGTCATGGTCAAACTGCAAAGCGATCGCGCGAGTCTGGACGTCAGTGGCCTCAGTGTCGAAGGCCTACTTGCAATCAGGGCCCAGCAAGCTGGCCAGCTGACGATCAACGGGGTTCCAGACGAGAACCGCACGAAGGGACGGAATGATTCAAAGCGACCGCGCAGGAGCCACGTCGGCGATACACCCACATCGAACGCTGGACCCGTTAAAGCCAACAAAGACCTAACTTGGGACGACGAACTCGCACCTCCCGGTACAGCGGTGCTTGCTAAAACCGAGAGGCCGCTTTCCCGATCCGCTGCTGCAGCGCTTGTCGGACTCAGCGACGACCCAGACTGGCCCAATGAGGTGTGGTCATTCTGGGCGCGCACCCATCATCTCCGCGTCGATGACCGCACCCCTTTCATTGCAGGCACGCTCACGGAACCGTTTGAACTGCGCGCGACAGTACATATTGAGGAGTCAACCCCAGCGGAGCAGCTAAAAGCGCAACGCGCCGAATTTTCGATGGCGCACCCGGTTAACAGCATGGTCGAGTGCGAGGTCAAATCCATTGGCACTAGTGGCGTTGTTGTAGACCTCGACGGCGGCGTCGAGGGGTTCATACCGCTGGGCGAGTTATCGTGGGCCAACCGGATCAGACACCCCGATCAGGTTGTCGCTCTTGGAGACACGCTGCGTGGCCTCGTTGTCGATATTCCTAATTCACCGGGACGACCGCGGCTATCAGCCAAAGCACTACTTCCTGATCCTTTCGAGGCCTTCGAGCGGCGCTACCCGCCAGGAGCGCGGGTAACAGGCACCGTCAGCGGCAGCATTGATGGCGTCGTCTTCATAGATCTTGGCGACAACTTGGATGGATCGATCCATATCTCTGAACTCGACCACAAAAGGTTAGGGAGCGCTGCAGACTTCTTGGATACCGGCGCCGCCATCGAGGTGGAAGTCCTCAGCTTCGACAAACGCGCTCGCAGGGTGAACCTATCGCGGAAGCGAACACTCCCCCACCCCTACGACGAGTTCAAGGGTCAGCACAACCTGGGCGAAACGTTGACCGGCGATGTCGACCGAGTTACGGCGTCACACGTGAACTTTAAAGTCGGAGCGATCGACGCGGTCGTCCACGTCAGTAATTTGCGCTGGCAGCGAACTGATGACGCCACCACTATCTACGCTGTAGGTTCAGTCCTCACGGCTCGGCTGATTAGGTTCAACGACGCGAAACGGCAACTGGAACTGTCTGTGAAAGCCCTCCTTCCAGAGCCATACGAAGTTTTTAAGCGTCAGTACCGAGTGGGGGTCGACGCAGACTTTACTGTCACTCGCGCGTCGAAGACGCACGTGAACGTGGTTCACGCGCACGGAAGTTCCGGTGTCCTACACGTCAGCCAGCTTGAACATTCGCACGTTGACGACGCATCGTCGAGGTTTGGTGAGGGCGACAGCCTCAGAGCCAAGGTCCTCAAGTTCGACGACGAGCGCCGGCGGGTCGAGCTGTCGATAAAGGCGCTGCTGCCTGAGCCGTACCCAGCATTCAAGGCCACCACCCCGATCGGCTCAGCGGTTGCCGCCGAGATCTTTAGCTTAAATGAGCACTTTGCCTACGCGAGACTTCCTGGCGGAGTCGACGCAAGCATCCACGTCTCGCAGATCTCAACTACGCGGGTGGGAAAGCCGTCGGACGTTCTCAGCAAAGGGCAGCGACTCACTGGCGTCGTGGTCGGCTTCGACGATCAACGAAAGCACGTGCAGCTGTCGCTTCGGCAGACACCATAAACACTGAATGGACCGCCCACCTGCGGATGTAGGTTCACCGAGTTACTGGTCGCTATATCCGGATTGTGTAGTTATTTTGCGGCTAGCGCTTGTAAAGGCGATCCGACCCAGTTGTCATGACCGCCCAAGTGGCACCAACGGTCTCGCCAAGCGCGGTGAACTCGTCGGACGTGGCGTAGCTGGTGCCTGGCGGCAGGTGCAGGTCAAAGCGGCTGCGGCCGGAACGCAACGACTACCACGAATAGTTCGCGCTGCGCTGGCCGCGAAGAGCGGCGAAGCCGCGGCGAGCGTTTACGAACCGGGAATTGGCGCCTGTCCCAGTTGACAACCACGGAGCAAAGAGTGCCCCCAGACTCACGCTCCCCACCCGTGGGCGCCGGCCCGCGCCAGTTTTAGCTGCGTCGAGGGGCGGCCGTCGGCGATCCAGTCGGCTGCGGAGCGGTCACCAAGTTCCGACTGTGGGCTAGGTTGCCATACAACCTTGGCGACGGCTGGCCTGCCCTTCCCCGACCAATGTGCGTGGCCGCTGGTGTCGTAAAACGGACCGCCGACCTGGTCGTAGAAAATGACTGGTGGCAGGGCTGCGGCCGTGGGCCGGGCAATTCCCGCGACATCGCCGAAGACCTCGACATGCACACCAGCGGTGACACGTCATTGGGAAAGGGTTACGCGGTGTCCAAGCAAGAAGCAAAACGCAGTTGGTTTGGCAGGTCCCGACTCAACGTTCAGGCTGCGGGTCCTCCGATGTGTCTATGCTGACATTGGCAGACAGATGATCGACGCCGACACGCACGGCCTCACACTTCACATTCAGCGTGTCCCACGTAATCAGTTCAATGGACAGTTTTTCACACATCACGCGGAGCACTTCGTCTCGATCCAGACCCCAGAACGCGCAAAGTCGGTCACTTGCTGCGATGCATACGTCCATGCCAAAGCAGAAGTTCCTCAGCGTTGCGCACCATGTGTAGTTCGTGCCCTTCTGCTCCTGAATCACCGCCAGAGTCATCCAGGTAGCGTTCCCATGAGTAGGTCGGCTGAGCTCGTCGTAAGCGAGTTGGTGGGCGAAGTACCTTTCGATCAGTGCGCGATTGTTTCCAACCGATGGCTGCCGTGCGACTCCGCTGAACGCCGATGCGGTCCTCGCGCGCCATTTTTTCCAGTCGCCGATGAGTTTCGTCGCCCCGGCGTCGTTCGACGATCTGTACTCCTGGAGGCTGGACTTGAATAAATCGTGCGTCCGGAGGACCCGCACTTTCCACCCGATCTCAGGATCGGCGAGGAACATTGCCTTCGATGCATGCTCTGCCGCCGAGCGCGCAAGCGCTGCCGACCCGATATGCATCGGGTGGTCCTTGCGGATCAACTCGCAACATGACAGAAGCGCGTCACCGCAGGAGATGACATAGAACTTCGCAAGCCGATGAGCAGTCAGCAAGGGGCCCTCCACGTCCGACTCGCTGCCTACATCTGCATCGATAGCGTCGATCGACTGAACATCGGGTTCGCGGTAGATCGGAGTGAAATGCGCTGCGGCCAAACCGAAGTAAGCTACGACTCGTCCGACTTCCGTAGCAAAAGCAGCGAATTCCCGGACACCCTGAAGCGAATTGGGAAAGTTTTCATCGATCATGGGGCAAGCGTACGGACTGCTACTCAAGATTCCTTTCACTCGGCGTCCACACACGAACGGCGGTCAACGACTCCGTCGGACTTGCAGTGCTCGTCTATTGTCCCGAATACAACGACTACGTCCGAGATTAAGGGGAGCGAGTCGAATCGTCGCACCGCATGGGCTCCCTCTAACGGGCCGTAACTTGGTAGACGTGCAGTTTGGCCTCGGACGGTGACACTTTGTCTACATGGTGCTGGCAGCGATGGTGACCTCGACTGAGGTTGAATCGGCGGGCGCAAATCCAGTGATGAATGGCGCTTCCCTCAAGGTACCGTCAGCGGGAATCGCGCTCTGCGTGTACGCGAAAGTGCCGCCGACGATCGTTCCGCTGTCGTCCCGGAAGACCATATAGATTCTTGCTGGTGAGTCGACCGGTTCCGAGCTATTCGACTGGGCCGTCAAAGCTATACGAGGTGAGTAGCCATAGCCACCGATTGTTGCTTCGCCTGTCACCACAACGGGTTGCTGCGAGCGATTGGGAGTCTGCCCTGGGTCGGTGGTGATCTCGAGTTCAGCGATGTCAGCTGAATCTATGAAGGTACCTCCGATGTAGGAATCGGCACCGGCCGCAACGTAGCTGCCGAGCCCGCTCTGGCTTGTCTCAAGGGGAGAACCGTTCGCGTCGATCGCCGTCACAGTCACCGACGGTTGCGAGGCTGCTGGCCCGGTGTTGCGGACACGGACACCGTAAGAAACTTGGGTGCCGCTCTCGGAAAGAGTCCACCCACTCTCGACGACCTCCGCTGATATGGGTGTGCTGCGATCGGCACCCCGCGGAGCTGTGGAAGGAGTCGTCGTCGCGGATTGACTATTGGACGTCGTAGCAGCAGCGGTTCTAGTCGAAAGTTGACTGCTAGATGCACTGGTAGGCAACGCTTTATCCGCTGGGTTGTCTGACGCGCACCCCGCCAAAGCCAGAAGTGCGGCGCAGAACAATGTGGCTGATGTAGCGATTCGAGGGTGTGGCGAAGTCATGGCGTCTCCTAGCGTCTGATGCGCTCGAACAAGCGCCGTCACACGAACCTACGCCGCACTATCATGCGTTTCCCAGAGAGCGCGACAGCGGCCGGCACCTATGAAACCAGCAGACGCTGATGGATCGGCTCGTGATGACCCGCCCTGTTTCGCACGAACACCAACCTCTGAAGCCGCCGCTCGACCTCCCGACGACGCTGCCGCGCATCCGAAGCGCCATGCGGAAACGCACCAAGAAGCGCCCGCACCCACAACGACGTCAAAGACCGCGACGCCGCGAGGTACCGCCAGCGCCACAGCGCAACTCGGCGACCAACTTCTCATGCACCTCGCTCGGCCGCCGACAAGCCGCACATCCACGTGCTTCGATGACGTCGCGCCGACCCCACTGATCAACCGGCACGTGATCGAACCAACCGATGTCCCCCGCTTGCGCTTTTGAATCACTGCCGGTCTTGAGGTCCGCGTCTACGGCACCGCCCAGACGAAAGGGTTCGACTGGGATACTGCTCCTTACGCCCACGACGTCGCCTTTGTGGTCGATGGCGTGACTTATGGACCGGCACCCGTGAGTGAACGTGGTTGGGTCCCCAGGTAGAAGTCCAGTGTCTGTGTGAGTTTCGTGTCCGAGAATGGACACAGGAGGAAATTCACGAATCATGGCACGCAGACACACCCCCGAGCAGGTCATCGCCAAAGTCCGGCA
>NZ_JABFAU010000003.1:254971-492543 GCF_017168335.1 Rhodococcus sp. KRD162
GACGTATGCAAAGTGCCATTCACGCGGGCGGGGTGGCCGCGTGAATGAACCCTTGCACGGTTCAGACGCATGCAAGGGTCCATTGACGCGAACGGGGCGGGCGGCGGTCAGCTACCGGTCGTCGAGTACGACGGCTCATTGTGACGAGCAGTCGATACTTGTGTGCCCGTGCACGACGTCAACCGCTCGACGTACTGCTGATTCTCCCGAATATCTCGTGCCACCCGGTCGCTGGACCAGCCGGCATTGCGCTGGAGAATTCTGCCCACGGCCTCCGCGACATCATCCTGTACACCGGGTTCGATACCCAGCATCATGCGGCGGTGCAGAATATCGCCGAGGGTCACCGCATACTCCTCCGTGAGCGCCAGGACGACCTCCGCGGCCAGGAACGCGCCGCGGCCGCGGCCCACCACCTCTGCGAGTTCCGGGTTCGAGCGAGCGAGCTCGAGCAGAACGTCGACTCGGCTGCCGTACACGTCCACCAATCGTTCGACGAGCGATTCGGACAAGCCCAGATCGGCTGCGGCCGAACGTAGTACGCGAGCAGGATCCGGTCCCGCACCGGGCAGCGGCGTGTTGCGTGCGTGGTAGGTCGGCTTCCCGAGTTTCATCTTGCGGTAGGCCATCGTCAGGGTTTCCTCGGCCAGTGACAGATGCGGCGTCAGCTTGCCGCCCACCACCGAGATCAAACCCTCCAACTCGCCGTGGTCGACGATGTCGTGGCTACGCGAGATGGCCCGAGTGTCACCGTCTGCCTGGAACGGAAGAGGCCGCACACCTGCGTACGTCATCACCACCGATTCCCGGGTCAGTCCGGCACCGGGGATCAGTTCATTGGTCTCGGCGAGGATGTAATCGACCTCGTCCTGTGTTGCTGCGACGGTGTCGAGGTCGCCTTCGAAGCGGTCGTCGGTGGTTCCGATGAGGAAGTACCCCCGCCACGGGATGACGAGTACCGCGCGGTTGTCCGAGCGGGCCTCGTAATACACCGCACACGTCGGCGCACCGGGAAACGGCCCGACGACGGCGTGAGTTCCCTTGGTGCCACCGATCAGTCGCGACATCGACGGCGAGGAACCGACCAGAACGTCGTCCACCCAGGGCCCGGCGGCATTGACGACCACCCTGGCCCGGACCGAGGCCGTGCGGCCGGTCAGGACGTCCTGCAGCTCGACGCCGGTGACGGTCGATCCCTGTGTCGTCAACGCAACTGCCTGGGTGTGGTTGCGCACGGTCGCGCCGTGACGCGCCGCGTCGATCACATTCTCGACCACCAACCGTTCGGCGAACTCGACCTGACCGTCGTAGTAGTGCAGACCTCCGCCCAGCGATGTGGTGTCCAGACCGCCGAGCTCGACGGCCATGGCTTTCTTGTTCAGTTTGCGATGTCGGGGAACCGACTTGTTCCATGACAACGCGTCGTACATCGCCATGCCGACCCGCATCATCCAACCCGGCTTGTGGTTGTGGCCGTAGAGCGGAACGACGAACGGCAGCGGCTTGACCAGATGCGAGGCGATGCCGAACAGTGCCTCGCGGTCGCGCAGTGATTCGTGAACCAGCGCGAACTCCATGAATTCGAGATAGCGCAGTCCGCCGTGCATCAGCCTGCTCGACCAACTCGACGTCCCACTGCCGAAGTCTCCCTTGTCGATCAGGAGAGTTCGGGTGCCCTGCAGCGCTGCCTCGCGGGCTATCGCCGCCCCGTTGATGCCCGCTCCGATCACCACGAGGTCGTAATCCTGCGCGGCCACCTCGTCGAGTTCCAGTCGTGTGGTGTTACTCATCTCTGTCCTTCTCGTCGTTCCGCTCGGCCACCAGGCTCGTTGGAGTGCAGTTACTTTCGTCCTGCGGACTGCTGCCACGGGCGAGCCTGATAGACCGTTCCGGGACGTGGATAGAACTTGCCCGACGCCAACCGTCGGGTGTAGCTGTCGATCGGTGTCGCGTCGGGATCGATTCTGATCTCGACCACCGTGGGTCCTTCGGTGCTGAAGGCCTTGTCGAATGCACTGGCCAGCTCGTCGGCGGAGGTGACCAGAATGCCCTGCATACCCAGCCCCGCTGCGGCTGCGGCATACGAGGTGCTGGCCTTCTCGCTCTCGAGGTCCACCGAATAGCGCAGACCTTCGTAGTGCAGGTGCTCCCACATCCGGAGCCAGCCCCAGGTTCCGTTGTTGAGCACGACGTGCACGATGTTCATCCCGTGTGCGGCCTGGGTGGCCAATTCGCCTACCGAGTAGCTGAATCCACCGTCACCGGAAACGGTGACGATGCGTGCCTCCGGCCTGGCCTTCGCAGCACCCATGGAGGCCGGAGTCGAGTACCCGAGCCCGCCCTGACCGCGTGCGAACAGGAAGTTGCGTCCTGGAACAGGGTTCTTCAGGTAGTTCGATATCCATCCGGCACTGAAGCTGGCGTCGGAGACGACGATGTCGTGCGGACGCAGATGCTTGGCCAGTTCCGTCATCGCCCGCGGCGGCATGACCGGGCTCGCCTCGCTCAGCCTCAGTGGTTCCGTCGATGCCCATGCCGCGTCCTTGGACTCCGCAATTCGCTTCTGCCACTCCGGAACCGACTTGGCCGTCACGAGGGGGATGAGTGCCTCCAGGGTGGCCTTGACATCGCCGAGCAGACCGACGGACGGGCCGAACGTTCGGCCGAGTTGGCTGCCGTCGACATCGACCTGGATGGTCATCTGCTCGGGGCGAGGGAGCGCCCAGTTGAGCGAAGTGTTCTGTCCCACCTTCGATCCCAACCAGACGATCAGGTCGGCCTCGCCTGCGAGCTCCCGCGCGGACTGTGATCCGAGCGGGTTCAACACGCCCACCGAGTAGCTCTCGGTCTCGGTGACCGAGCCCTTGCCGGTGAAGCTGGTGCCGACGGCGGCCCCGACGAGCGTGGCGAATTCGGCCAGCTCAGCGGTCGCTCGCGAACCCAGGACTCCGCCGCCGGCAATGATGTACGGGCGCTCGGCCTTCGCGATCAGGGCTGCGGCCGTGCGTAGTTCGTCGTCGGACGGCCGACTCCGGTACGCGGGTGCGGAATTGAATCTCTCCTCTACCTGGAGATCGGTTTCTTCCCACTCCTCGTCGATCACATCGTGTGGAATCACCACGGCCGTCGGTCCGGGCTTGCCGGTGGTGGCGGTGCGGAAGGCCGCCCGCATCAGATCGGGGACGGTCTCGAGATCCGGTGCGAGCCAGGACTGTTTGGTCATCGTCTGCAAGAAAGGCATCTGGTCGAAGCCCTGTGACCCGACTCCACCGTCGCGCAGCGGAACCCAGGACCGAGGAAGCTCGCCGACGACGGCAACGATGGGAACCGAGGCGTTCATGCTCTCGATGAGGCCATCGGGCAGTTTGGTCGTGCCGGGGCCGACCGTGACGTCGACGATGCCGGGCTTGCCGCTCACTCGTGCGTAGGCGTCGGCGGCGTAGGCCGCGGAGCGCTCGTCCCGGCAACCCAGATGAGACATGTCCTTGCGATTGGCCAGGCCCTGATAGAACGCGGCGGTTTGCCCGCCGGGCTGACCGAAGACCTGGGTAACTCCGTGCTTGCGCAGAATTTCTGCGACGAGATCGCCACCGTGTGGCATGAGACACGCTCCTTGTTGTTGGGGTCGAAAATTATTGGTGAGTAACGGAACTCGATCTCAAGGTCCGCCGCCCGATGCTGTCGCCCGGTCGAGAACGATGTCGATGAACTCGTCGGTCCATCGGCCGGTCACGAGCAAGAGATCGCACAGTGTGAATCGATCTCTCATGAGCGGCAACGTGCGCAAGATCCATCGGACCGTCTCACGATCGACGGCAGGTGTGAGCTGTGAGAACCTGGTAGGTGCACCGATTGCGGCCAGATCCGACGCGATGTCGGACGCGCTACGCAACAGCGTGGTCAGCACGCGGCGATGCTCTGGCCAGTGTGCGACGAACGACCCCAGTTCGGATCGGACCCCGCACCATCTGTCCATCTTCGTTGCGACATTGCGCGCACACGCCGCACCGACCCTGCCCGAAGGATCGATCGATTCCCATGCCTGGGTGACCGATTTCTCGAGATCGGGTATCGGTGTCGTGGCGACCTCGACATCGATGGGGACTGCGTCGAAGGATTCGATTGCACTCTCCCACAACGCAGCCGAGAGCACCGCGGCGACGCCGACTTGAGCGCCGTGCAGATCGTGGCTCTCGCCCCGCGCCACCGCAGCCATGTCGATGAGATGGCTGATGAGATGCTCGCATCCCGACACCACAGCCGTCGTTCCGGTGACGCCGATTCCGAGGCCACCGTAGGTGAGCGTATCGAGGAGGGCGTCGAGGTCGAGCTCCTCGAGCGAGGGTGAATCTCGAAGTCGTTGTGCTGCTTGACCGATCACGGCCAGCACCTCGCTGTCGAACTCCCTGTCCATGCCCAGTGTGCAGGCCAGATACCAGTCCGCAGGCGCGCACCAGATCGCGGCAGCGTCTCCGAATCCTGCTCTGGTCAATTCGGCAGGCGCATGGGCAATGATTTCGTGATCGATGATCAGCGCGACCGGCCACGCGGTGGGAACCGTGCTCTTGGCCCCGCCGCGAATCAGGACCGACAGCGGATCGGAGAAGCCGTTCACCGAAGCGCAGGTCTGGACCACCACCAACGGCACCTGATGGCGTTGCGAGAGCACCTTGCCGAGATCGACGACCGTCCCGCCGCCCACGGCCACGATGGCCGCGCACCCCGTACTCGCCGCACTGGCGTTGTCCACCGTTGCTTCGTCGAGAACGACCGCGCCGTGCTGTGCGTTCGGAATCAGCTCGGCAGTGGTGAAGTGGCAGGCAACCATCTCACGGATTTCGGCGAGGACATCTCGCGAGCCCACCGAGATCGGCGTGCCGTCGTGCAGGACGACCGCTGTTCCCGAGGTGTCGAGATCTGCCAATACCGAAGTCAACTCCGTCAGCGCCCCCGGAGAGCTGACGACCGTACGGAGGGTGGACGTGTCGTCATCGATGCCGATGTTCGCGAGATAACGGGTAGCACCCGTTGCGCTCACGATCTGTGGCCGGCTCACCGTGCGCTCCCACTCGAGGACGCGGGCAGGAGGTCACCGACCGATTCGACGATGTACGTGGGCCGATCGTCAGGGTCGGTCCGGTCGACATCGGCGACGGTCGACTCGCCGGTGAGAACGAGCGCCGTGGAGGTCCCGGCGTTGACCCCCATCGCGATGTCGGTGGTGAGTCGATCGCCGACGACGAGGGTGGTGGCCGGATCTATTCCGGTGAGTGCGCTGATGGTCTCGAACATGAACGTGCTGGGTTTGCCCAGCTGTGCCACTGCGACAACGCGTGTGCTCGCCTCGATTGCAGCCGTCACCGCTGCCGCGTCCGGATCGCCGAATCCGCCGGGGAGCGGGCAGAATCGGTCGGGGTTGGTGGAGACCAGAATTGCCCGACGGTAGACGGCGAGAGCCTCGAATGCGATCTTGAGTTTGCGGTAGTCGAACCCGCGGTCGTAGCTGGCGACCACGACCTCGATCTCGCGCGGGTCCTCGCTCAGTTCGAGGCCGGCCGCCGAGATCGAGTCCTTCAGCGGTTGTTCACCGATGACGAAGATCTTGCTGGTCGCCGCGTTCTCGGAGAGCCAGCGGACCGTCGTCATCGATGTGGTGATCACATCCGAGAGCTGCGTCGGTATCCCCAGGGCCGTGAGCTTGTCGGCGTACTGCTGCGGCGTGCGGGTTGGGTTGTTGCTACAGAACACAACCCGCCTGCCGTGGTTGCGCAGCTCGTGCACCAGGTGCGCTGCCCCCGGCAACAGCTCGTCGCCCAGATAGAGCGTCCCGTCGAGATCGAACACGTAGGACTCGAACAGCCGTGTCGGTTCTCGCAGGGTCGACTGCGCGAGTGTCGCGGTCGATGTCATCGGGCCGTCACCTTGCGCGCCCAGCCTTTCGACAGTTCGACGGCCTCGTTCCATCCCGAGTACATTTCCTCGGCCTTGCTGCGGTCCATCCGGGGCTCGAAGGTGCGGTCGACCGACCACAGTGCCTCGATCTCGTCGAGGGATTCCCATACCCCGGTGCTGAGCCCGGCCATCAGCGTCGCGCCGAGCGCGGTGGCTTCGGTGATGGCCGGCCGAATCACCGGGATGCCGAGAATGTCGGCCTGGAGTTGGCAGAGCATGTTGTTGTTGACCGCTCCGCCGTCGACCCGAAGCTCGGGCAGAGTGACCTGGCCGTTGGCAGTGATGGCCTCCACGACATCGCGAGTTTGGTAGACCATCGACTCCACGGCTGCGCGGATGACGTGCAGTCGGTTGGTGGAGCTACTCATCCCCACGATGCAGGCGCGGGCGTAGGGATCCCAGGTCGGAGCCGCGAGTCCGGTGAAGGCGGGTACCAGATACACCCCGTCGGTGCTCGCCACCTGGCCGCCGTACCACTCCGAATCCGCTGCTCCGTGAATCAGTTTCATGTCGTCGCGCAGCCACTGCATGGTCTTGCCCATGCTGAACAACACGCCCTCGTTCTCGTAGCGAACTTCGTCACCGATTCCCCAGGCAACGGAAGTCGTTGCACCCTCGACCATCTGAGGGGTGTCGCCGCAGTTGATCGTCAGGACTCCCGCGGTCCCGTAGGTCATCTTCGCCTGACCGGCTCGGAAGCAGACCTGACCGAAAAGCCCGGCTTGCTGATCGCCCATGTTGGATGCGATGGGAATCGGGGCCCCGAACGTGGCACCGGCATCGCCCACGATCGTGTCCGAGGAGACGACTGTCGCGAGCATGCAACGCGGAATGCCGTAGGCGTCGAGTAGATCCTGATCCCATTCGCGGGTGTGGATGTTGAACATCATCGTTCGCGAGGCATTGGAGTAGTCGGTGACATGTGCGCAACGTCCGGTGAGATTCCAGATCAGCCAGGTATCGATGGTGCCAGCCAGCAGTTCCCCCTTCTCCGCTCGTTCCTGCGCTCCTGGAACGGTTTCGAGGATCCAGGCGATCTTCGAGGCCGAGTAGTAGGCATCCGAGTTCAGGCCCGTACGCTCGCGGATGATGGGGTCGAGTCCACGTTCGCGCCAGCGCTCGATCACTCCGTTGCTCTGCCGCGACGCCCAGACCACCGCATTGTGGATCGGACGCCCGGACTCCTTGTCCCATACCACCGCTGTCTCGCGTTGGTTGGTCAACGCGATAGCAGTGATGTCGGTCGGTTCGAGATCGGCACTTCGAAGCGCCTCGCGCATCGTTTCCAGCTGCGCGGTGAGGATTTCGAGCGGGTCGTGTTCGATCCAACCCGAGTTGGGGTAGATCTGGGTGATCTCGCGCTGAGCGACCGCGCGGACCTCGCACTTCTCATCGAAGATGAGAGTTCTTGCACTGGTGGTGCCTTCGTCGATTCCGAGAATGTACTGAGTCATGGCTGACGCTCTTTTCTGTCGTAATGGCGAGATAGGGGTGTGTGTTTCGTGGTGAACGGAAGAGGGGGCGGCGGCCCGGGTCAGAGTTGTCCGAAGGCGAGTTGGGCGCCGACGATCAGCGAGGTCGTGACGGCAATGGCGCATGCAGGCGGATCGAAATGGCTGTCGCCGAGCGTGTGGAAGATTCTGGAGCTGAGTTCGGCCAGGAACGCGCTGAACAGTGCAACCACGACGGCCCCCAACAGCGCGATCGGGCCGGCCGCACCTGCGGACAGCAGCGCGACGGCTGCCAACCCGGCGGGCAATGTGATGTGGTGCGATACCGGACCGGACAGGCCGATCTGGAGGAGCAGCAGAGTTGTCGCGCTGAAACCGAAGAGCAGGACGGGTCCGAGGGCACGTGCCGAGTCCGGAAGGCTGACGATCAGCCATCCGGCGGCCAGTCCGAACCCGATGGCCACGGTGCCGACCTGCAACCGGTGAGACTGGAACGGTAGCCAGGCCTGCGTCGCGGTCGGATGCCACCGGGTGGCGATCTGCGCGCCCGGCCCACCGTGATTCGATGGCACCAGTCCGGTGCGACCGAACGAAAGACGCGTTACCGCAGCAAGAATGACGACAGTGAGCGCGACCGTGTCGGTGAGTACGACTGTCGAGGCGATGGTGGAGTCGATACTCAGCACGGATTTCAGCGCCTTCTCGAGTGCAAATCCGATGACCCCGAACACTCCGCCGACGAGCAGCACGCTGCTGCTGCCGAGCCCGACGAGCGGCGCGAGAATGTTCTTCCCGTCGTCCAGCTTGCCGGTGCGCTTGGCGTAGGCCGCTGCCGCGACGGCTCCGGCAAAAGCAACCTGAGGGCCGAGGAACGGTCCGAATGCCAACTGCCCGAGGAAGTCGTAGTCGACGCCTGCCATCGCTACCGCCACGCCGATGATGCAGAAGATGCCGCAGAGGCTGAAGACGAACAGTCCGCCGAGTGCGGCCCCGACCAAACCACCTCCGAAGGCGGCGATGTAGGCGACCAGTTGAAGATCCACGACAAGAGTCCTTTGTTCGAGACGGTGAGGCCCATTCGAGTGGGTCCTCGTGGTCGAGCCCGCCCAGTCCGGGCCCGAGGTGACGGGCGGGAACGCGGGTGAAACCTCTTCGATCGCCACCGGCCGCACTGCGTGCGGGAGGTGACCCAGGAGCTCGTGTTCGAGCGGCTTCGAGGTAAGAGGAGGCGCTTCGTGTTTATGCCGGTTTGTGCGGCTTAGTGACGAAGTTAACTCAGTGTGGAGTGGCAGTCAACAACTACCCATCAGTAATATCTAACGGTCGAAAACCCATTCCACTAGGTTCGTAGCAGAAACTGTGTGATCCTTGTCATGCAGTCCCGGAGGCTTCCTGGGCGGATCGGGACTGTGATATCTGCATTAACCCGCAGTCGGAATGGTGGTCATGAAGCAATACATCCTCGGGATCGACGCCGGCGGAACCTTCGTCAAAGCGGGTCTGTTCGACGCCGGAGGGCGCGAGCTGGCGGCCGCGAAGGAGCGCAGCCCGCACCTGGACGGGCGCGGCGGCAGGCGTGAACAGGACCCGGACGCGCTGTGGCACGCGGTCTGTTCCTCCACCCGGGAGCTGCTTCGCGCGTCGGGCACGCATCCTTGCGACGTCCTCGCGGTATCGGTCACCGGATACGGCAGCGGGCTCTGGTTCGTCGACGAGAACGCCGGCGCAGTCGGCAACGGAATTCTCTCGACCGACGGCCGGGTGGAACTCGACCCCGCATCCGCGCCGGACCACGAGACCGCAGTACAGATCGAACGACTGGTCTCGCAACGGATGTGGAGCGGCCAGACCGCCGCACTGCTGCGATGGTTCGACGAGCACGAACCGACGATGCGATCGCGGGTGCACCGCGTCCTCGCCTGCAAGGACTACATCAGAGCACGGTTGTGCGGAGACATGTCCACCGATTACACCGATGCCGGGCTGACCGGACTGTGCGACATCGAGCGGAATTCGTGGTCGGAGGATGCGCTCGGCCTGCTCGGAATCGCCCAGTGGCGCGACACGCTTCCGGCGATCGGTCCAGGGGCCGAGACGGTCGGCGGCATCACCGCTGCAGCCGCCGAACTCACCGGCCTATCGGAGGGCACCCCGGTGATTCGAGGAGTGGTCGACGTCGCCGCGTGTGCACTCGCATCACGAGTTCTCGACGAGAGGCACATGTCCGTTGTCGCAGGAACATTCGGAATAGATCAAACACTGCACCCCCAGCCGAGAACCAGCACGGTCCCACTGCTCCAGTGCCGATACGTGACGGGAGAGGCGTACCTCGCAAGCGAGGGTGGGATCACCTCCGCGAGCAACCTCGAATGGTGTTGTCGACATCTGTTCCGAGCCGAGGCCACGAATGACGGTGGTGACATCTACCAGATGTGCAACGACGCCGTGTTGCGAGCGTACGGCCGAGAACGCCTCAGCGGCATGATGTTCTTCCCCTACGTATTCGGCGGACCGAGCGGCGCTCCAGCCGGTGTGCTCGGTGCCGTCGCCGAGGACGAGTTCGACGACACGGCGCTTGCGGTGTACGAGGGAATCACGTTCGCGCACAAAGCAGATATCGACAAGCTTCTCAGCGGCGACGATGCAGCTCGGCCGTCGGTGGTGAGAATGTCGGGAGGTGCCTCGCACAGTCCCGTGTGGCCGCAGATGTTCGCCGACGTCCTCGGACTACGCGTCGACGTCGCCGAACGGGGAGAAATCGGGGTTCGCGGTGCCGCGATCACCGCCGCCGTCGCCCTCGGGATCTTTCCGGATTTCGATTCCGCTGCAGCAGCATTCACACCCTCGATGCGGTCCTACGAACCCGACCCGCACAAGGTGACAGTGATGAACGGCCGATACTCCCGCCACCACGCGCTGACGGCGGCACTGGCAGCGGTCTGGACCTCAGCGGACGATCGCTAGTGCGATCGATCCGTCGTCGGTGCGGATACCTGAGCGAGTGGAGCGATGTCGTCGACCGAGATGCACTCGACACCGCTGTCGCGGTACTGCCGCAGCAGCGAGGGGTCGAGCCCTGGCTCGACCGCCAACGTGGTGATCGCGCCCAGTGGTGCGACCTGGAATGCGCCGGAGTACCCCAGCTTGTCGCTGGTACACAGGATGATCGAGCGGTGGGCACCCTCGATCATCGCGCGCTTGATCTGTGCCTCCTCGTACTCGAAATGAGTGATCCCGGAGTCGACGTTGATACCCAGGATGCCCACGATCGCGACATCTGCATTGATCGACTCGTAGGTCTTGAGGGTTTGGGCTCCCACCGTCACCATCGCGTTCTTGAGCAGACGGCCCCCGACCACGACGACCTCGCAATGGGGGTGCTCGGCCAGATTCACCGCCGTGGACGGGCTGTGCGTGACGAAGGTTGCCCGAAGAGCGGGGTCCAACTGCTTCGTGACCTCGATCGCCGTCGTACCGCCGTCGATGAGTATCACCTGGCCGTCCTGAAGCAGACTCGCAGCAGCGCGAGCTACCAGCGACTTCGCCGAGGTTTCCTGCCCCCGCCGGTCCCGGTAATCCTGATGCAACGTCGAGACGACCAAGGCGCCGCCGTGCACACGCTTGAGCTTTCCTTCCGATCCGAGCTCGTCGAGATCGCGACGAATGGTGTCCTCGGAGACATCGAACGACACGGCGAGCTCGGACGAGAGGATCTTGCCCGTCGTGCGCAACAGCTCGAGGATGCGGAAGTGCCGCTCGGGCTTGAGAAGGGTGGCCACCAGGGCATCGTATCGGTCGTAGACTCGCAACGATGAGTGCTTCGTGCCCCACCCTCGACGACATCGTTGCCGCGCACCGTCTTCTCCGCGAGCGCAATCCGCTGGTGCAGTGTCTGACCAACACCGTGTCCGTTCAATTCGTCGCCAACGCACTGTTGGCAGCCGGAGCCGCTCCGGCGATGGTGGACAACCCCGAGGAGGCGGCCGGCTTCGCCGAGATCGCCGACGCGGTGCTGGTCAATCTGGGGACTCCGACCGCCGCTCAGGTGGCGAGCTCCCGCCTCGCCTCGGCTGCCGCGAGAGCAGCGAGCAAGCCCTGGGTGCTCGATCCGGTGGGAGCGGGCGGTCTGCCGTGGCGCACCGGCGTGGCAGTCGAGCTACTCGCCAACCGGCCCAACGTCGTTCGCGCGAACGCGTCGGAGGTGATCGGGCTGGCAGGAGCAGGAGGCGGATCGAGGGGAGTCGATTCGTCTGCACAGGCGGCAGATTCGGTGGATGCGGCCCGATCACTGCTGGATCGAGCCGAGATCGTGGCGGCGTCGGGGGAGACCGACCACATCGTCGGCTCGAATGGCGTCATAAGGGTGGGCGGCGGAAGTGCACTGCTGCAACGAGTTACCGCAACCGGCTGCGCGCTCGGTGCGCTCACGGCAGCGTACTGCTCCGTGGCCCCGACCACCGTGATCGGTGCCGTCGCTGCCCATGCCCATGTTGCGGTGGCATCGCAGATCGCGGCGCGGTCGACGTCCGGGCCCGGATCCTTCGCTGCGGCGTTCCTCGACGAACTCGATGCCGTGAACGAGTCCACACTGCGACAACTGGTGCTGCTCGACGCAGCCTGACGCCACCGACGGGCCCGTGAACTGCCACCGCCGTGCACTATCGCCGACCCGGGTGCCGTGATGCTCGCCGGCCCCGCCGGAGCTCACCGGTCAGATCGAGACCGCAGATTCCTCGGGAAGCTCGCGGAATTCCGCGTCGGACATGTCCTTGAAACGCCCGTAGTACACCCCGGTCGCGATGTCGGCGATCACTGCCTGATGGATGGGGAAAGCCATGGTGGGAGCCACCGCACGCAGGAACTCCACGGTTTCGGACAGCTTGGACCACGGTGCCGCAGCGGGAAGTGCCAGCACCTCGACCCGCTGCTCGGGGACGAACAGTGAGTCGCCCGGGTGGAAGAGCTGGCCCGGGTTCTCCGGGGTGCCGAGCAGATAGCCGGTGTTGTCGATCGTCGGCAGTTCGGGGTGGATGACCGCATGGGTGCCGCCGACCCCGGTGACGGTGATGCCGCCGACGGTGAACGCCTCGCCTGCGGGAGCTGCGGCCCACTGGCCGCCGAGCTGGTCCGCCGTCATCGGATCCGCGTGCAGCGCCGCACGTGGATTCGCGTCGAGGAGGGCGGGAAGTCGTTGCAGATCGACATGATCGGGGTGCTGATGCGTCACGAGGATGGCATCGAGTCCGGTGATGCCCTCGAACCCGTGGGAGAAGCTGCCCGGATCGAACAACACGGTGGTGCCGTTCAGCTCGACGAGAACGCAGGAATGTCCGAAGTGTGTCAGCTGCATGTGCTCCACAGTAAGCGCGGTTTCGCGCCTCCCGCCAGGGCTGCGTAGACTCCCACCTGCCGGTAACTGTCTTGCTGTACGTATTTCAAGGAGCGCTTTCGTGGCCCGAGTCGTTGTCGATGTCATGCCCAAGGCCGAGATTCTCGATCCGCAGGGTCAGGCGATCGCAGGTGCGCTCGGTCGGCTGGGTATCTCCGGCGTGTCCGACGTGCGCCAGGGCAAGCGATTCGAGCTCGAGGTCGACGACACCGTAGATGATGCCGAGCTCGACAAGATCGCGGAATCCTTGCTGGCCAACACCGTCATCGAGGACTGGACGGTCACCCGTGTGTCGGTAGAGCCCGCCGCATGAGCGCCCGCATAGGTGTCATCACCTTCCCCGGAACCCTCGACGACGTCGACGCCTCCCGCGCGGTCACCCTCGCAGGCGGCGAGGCTGTCGGCCTGTGGCACGCGGACGCCGATCTGAAGAACGTCGACGCCATCGTCGTCCCCGGCGGTTTCTCGTACGGCGACTACTTGCGGGCCGGGGCCATTGCTCGGTTCGCACCCGTGATGGAGTCCGTCGTCAAGGCGGCCGAGGGCGGTATGCCGGTTCTCGGAATCTGCAACGGCTTTCAGGTGCTCTGCGAGGTGGGACTGCTGCCCGGCGCGTTGACCCGCAACGAAGGGCTGCACTTCGTCTGCCGCGATCAGTGGTTGGCCGTGGAGAACACCGACACCGCCTGGTCTTCGCGATACGAGCCCGGTGCCGAGATCCTGATTCCGGTCAAGAATGCCGAGGGACGGTTCCAGGCACCGCAGAAGACCCTGGACGAGCTGGAGGGTGAGGGCCGCGTCGTATTCCGCTACCGCGGCGCCAACCCGAACGGATCGCAGCGCGCGATTGCCGGTATCTCCTCGGCCAACGGTCGAGTGGTCGGTTTGATGCCGCACCCCGAGCACGCCACCGAGCCGCTGACCGGTCCGAGCGACGACGGACTCGGCATCTTCTACTCGGCGCTGGACACCATCGTCAACGCCTGACTCGAAGCTGTCGGTGGTGGCGGTTACTGTGCCGACATGACACTGACCTTGGGCATGATCACGTTCGACTCGACCGATCCGGGACCGCTCGCGCACTGGTGGGCGGCTCGAGCGAACGGATCGATCGTGGAGGAGAACGACGGGTGGTTCTACGTCGTCGCTCTGGCCGAGGCCCCGTATCGGATGGCCTTCCAGAAGATCGAGGATCCGACGCCGGGCAAGAATCGCGTCCATCTCGATATGACCACTCAGGATCTCGACGGTGAGGTCGCGCGGCTGATCGAGGCCGGAGCGAGTGAGCTCGCGCAGCACACGATGGGCGATTTCCGCTGGGTGACACTGAGCGATCCCGACGGCAACGTGTTCTGCGTGTCCGGTTCGCACTGAGCTCTCGCATGTTGCCCGGCGTCGGTTCCCCCGGGGCGGTGTGCACTGGGGGTGTCCGACGCGGCGGCTGCCACAATGGTTCCCATGTCGACTCACGCTTCTGCAACCGGTCTCTGCAACTTCGTCGACGTCTCGCCGTCGCCGTTCCATGTCTGCAATACGGTGTCGGTGCAGCTCGAGGAGGCCGGATTCGTTCGGCTCGAGGAGACCGACGCCTGGCCGACGGAGCCGGGCCGCTACTACCTCGTTCGGGGCGGTTCGCTCGTCGCCTGGAGTACCGAGAGCAGTAGTTCGGGTGATGGCCCCTTCCGCATCGTCGGCGGGCACACGGACAGCCCGAACCTTCGGGTCAAGCAGCATCCCGATCTCGAATCGGCGGGCTGGCAGATGGTGGGCCTCGAACCGTACGGCGGTGCGTGGCTCAACTCCTGGCTCGACCGCGATCTGGGCATCTCCGGGCGGCTGAGTGTGCGTGACGGCAATGCTGCGCGCGAGGTGCTCGTCAAGGTGGACGAGCCCATCCTGCGGGTGCCACAGCTCGCGATTCACCTCTCCGAGGATCGCAAGGGAGTCACCCTCGATCCCCAGCGACACGTCAATGCCATTTGGGGAGTGGGTAATTCGCCGAAGTCGTTCATCGCATACGTCGCCGAGAGGGAAGGCGTCGACCCGCATTCGGTACTGGGTTGGGAGTTGATGACCCACGATCTCGCGCCCAGTGCCATCGTGGGTGTCGAGTCCGAACTGGTCAGTGCGCCGCGTCTGGACAATCAGGGGACCTGCTACGCCGGAACGCAGGCTTTGCTTGCGGCAGTGGACAACCCGACGAACATGACGCCGGTGCTTGCCCTGTTCGATCATGAAGAGGTCGGCAGTATGTCCGACCGCGGTGCGTTCTCGGATCTGCTGAACACCGTGCTCGAGCGCATCGTGCTCGGACGCGGCGGCGGTCGTGCGGAATTTCTGCGCACCATGGCCGGATCCATCTGTGCCTCAGGCGATATGGCGCACGCGACGCACCCCAACTACCCGGATCGGCACGAGCCCGCGCATCGCATCGAACTCGGCGGGGGACCGGTGCTCAAGGTCAACCAGAACCTCCGGTACGCAACCGATTCCGCCGGCGCAGGGGCCTTCGCGCTCGCGTGCGATCAGGCCGGAGTTCCCATGCAGCGCTACGTGCATCGTGCGGACCTTCCCTGCGGGTCGACCATCGGGCCGATCACCGCGTCACGTACCGGGCTCTCGACGGTGGACGTCGGCGCGGCGCAGCTGGCGATGCACTCGTCACGAGAGTTGATGGGTGCCAACGACGTGAAGGCCTACGCCGACGCGCTCGCGGCATTCTTGGCACCCGCGCAGTAGCCCCATAACCAGTGGCAAGAGTCCCCCGATAACCGGCCGCAAAAGTCCCCCGATGACCGGCCGCAAACGCGCGCCCGATAACCGGCCGCTAACGCGCGCCCGATAACCGGCCGCAAAAGTCCCCCGATGACCGGCCGCAAACGCGCGCGCATTCGTCAGGTGCGCGGGAAATAGTGTCGAATCCGGGGCCATTCCGCTCGCGTTTGGCAAACGCGCGCGCGTTTGCGGAAGCGCGGGGGTGAGCCCGCGAAGCGCGGGGGTGAGCCCGCGAAGCGCGGAGGTGAGCCCCGCGAAGCTCGGAGGTGAGCCATCGAAGCGCGGAGGTGAACCCTCGAAGCGCGGAGGTGAACCCTCGAAGCTAGGAGGTGAGCCAGCGACCCCACGCCCCCGCGACCTAGAGCGGGTCGATCTGCACACACGCATCCGCCGCGAGCCAGAACAACTGCTCGCGGACGGTTGTCGCTTTGGTCCAGCCTCGGTGGTCCCAGTCGGCGGCGAGTGAATCACCTGCGTAGAGCAGCTGTGCGAATCGAACTCCGCGGAACTGTGCCACGGCGCAGAACGCCGAGGCCTCCATGTCGACGGTGCGGCAGCCCTCCGCCACCCGCCGCGAGACGCGGCCACGGGTTTCGCGGTAGAGCGCGTCCGTCGTCCAGGAGCGGCCGGTGACGAAGTCGATTCCGGCATCGGTCAGTACCGACTGGAGTACGGCGACGCCCGCCGGGTCGGCGTCGATCACTCGGCCCGGCGGCAGGTAGTGGAACGAGGTGCCCTCGTCGCGCAGGGCGCTGTCGACCACCATCACGTGTCCCATGCCCAGGTCGTCGGACAGTGCTCCTGCGCCGCCGACGGCGACGAACTGCGTGCAGCCCAGTGCGATGGCCTCCTCGAGGAACAGCGCGGCCAGCGGTGCGCCGACTCCCGGGTGGAACACGGCGAGCTTGTGTCCTGCCCGCTCGATCTCGTAGACGGGGTGTTCGCCGTGCTCGGAGCGCATGACCGATACGACCCTGGCGTCGCCCTTCGCGCATATGCTCTCGATCACTTCGGAGAAGAAGCAGACGACGGCTTTGGTCGGGACGTCGATGCCCTGGGCCACCATCGAGGGGTCGATGACGCCCGTTTCGTTCAGATCGTCCTCGGTCAATGCGATGTCCATCCGCTGATGTTCGCACGAGGCTCGTACGTCCGATGCCGTACATGTCGGCCGCACCTTATAGACTCTCCCTGGCATTTCGCTCCATCGAAGGGACCTATTCCTCGTGTCCGCTAGCTCTGTACCCACAGACACTGTCTCCAACGCCGTCGCCACCCCGGACGTCGCGCAGCCGTACAAGGAACTCGGACTCAAGGACGACGAATACGTTCGCATCAAGGAAATCCTCGGACGTCGCCCCACCGACGCCGAGTTGGCGATGTACTCGGTCATGTGGAGCGAGCATTGCTCGTACAAGTCGTCGAAGGTGCATCTGAAGTACTTCGGCGAGACCACCACCGACGAGATGCGCAAGCCCATGCTCGCCGGGATCGGTGAGAACGCAGGCGTCGTCGACGTCGGCGACGGCTGGGCTGTCACGTTCAAGGTCGAGAGCCACAATCACCCGTCGTACGTCGAGCCTTACCAGGGCGCGGCGACGGGCGTGGGCGGCATCGTGCGCGACATCATGGCCATGGGCGCTCGCCCGATCGCCGTGATGGACCAGCTGCGGTTCGGTGCGGCCGATGCACCGGACACGCGCCGCGTCCTGAGCGGCATCGTCGCAGGCGTCGGCGGGTACGGAAACTCCCTCGGCCTACCCAACATCGGCGGCGAGACGGTGTTCGACGCCTCCTATGCGGGTAATCCGTTGCTCAACGCTCTGTGTGCCGGTGTCATGCGTGTCGAGGACATGCATCTGGCGTTCGCCTCGGGCTTGGGCAACAAGATCATTCTGTTCGGTGCGCGTACCGGGCTCGACGGCATCGGCGGGGTGTCCGTGCTTGCCTCGGAGACCTTCGACGGGGACGAGAGCGCAGGGGGCCGCAAGAAGCTGCCCGCGGTTCAGGTGGGCGATCCGTTCACCGAGAAGGTGCTCATCGAAGCGTGCCTCGAGCTGTACTCGAGCAAGCTCGTGGTCGGCATCCAGGATCTCGGTGGTGCCGGATTGTCTTGCGCCACCTCGGAACTCGCATCTGCAGGCAGTGGCGGAATGCACATCGAACTCGACAAGGTGCCGATGCGTGCCACCGGGATGACTCCCGCCGAGGTGCTCTCGAGCGAATCCCAGGAACGTATGTGCGCGGTGGTCACCCCGGAGAACGTCGATGCGTTCATGGCCGTCTGCAAGAAATGGGATGTCCTGGCCACCGTGATCGGTGAGGTCACCGACGGTGAGCACCTGCAGATCACCTGGCACGGCGACACCGTCGTCGATGTTCCGCCGAAGACCGTCGCGCACGAGGGCCCGGTGTACAACCGCCCGGTGCAGCGTCCGACCACGCAGGACGATCTGGTCGCGAACACCACAGCGTCGCTGACACGTCCGGGCACCCCGGACGAGCTGAGGGCGACGCTGCTGAAGATGATCGGATCGCCGCAGCTGTGCAGCCGCCGTTTCATCACCGAGCAGTACGACCGCTACGTGCGCGGTAACACCGTCCTCGCCGAGCATGCCGATGCCGGAGTCATCCGCATCGACGAGAAGACCGGTCGCGGAATCGCTTTGGCCACCGACGCGTCGGGTCGGTACACCGCCCTCGATCCGTATCGCGGGGCGCAGCTCGCGCTCGCCGAGGCATTCCGCAACGTCGCGGTCACCGGCTCGACGCCGAAGGCCGTCACCAACTGCCTCAACTTCGGCTCGCCCGAGGACCCGGGCGTGATGTGGCAGTTCGAGCAGGCCGTACGTGGCCTGGCCGACGGCTGCGTGGCGCTCGGCATCCCGGTGACCGGGGGCAATGTCAGCTTCTACAACCAGACCGGTGCCGAGCCGATCCTGCCGACGCCTGTCGTCGGTGTTCTCGGAGTCATCGACGACGTGCACCGCCGCATCCCCACAGGTCTCGGCCTCGAACCGGGCGAGACGCTGATTCTGCTGGGCGATACCCACGACGAGTTCGACGGATCCATCTGGGCGCAGGTGGAGCACGACCATCTCGGCGGCGTGCCGCCTCGGGTCGATCTGGCCCGTGAGCAACTGTTGGCCGATATTCTGCTCGCGTCCTCGCGCGACGGACTGATCTCTGCGGCACACGACCTGTCCGAGGGTGGCCTGGCTCAGGCCGTCGTCGAGGCAGCTCTGGCCGGCGAAACCGGTTGCCGCATCATCGTTCCCGAAGGTGCGGATCCGTTCGTGACGCTGTTCTCGGAGTCCTCGGGCCGCGTACTGGTCGCGGTCCCGCGCACCGAGGAGATCCGGTTCACCGGTATGTGCACCGCTCGCGGCCTGCCGTGGGTGCGCATCGGCGTCGTCGACGAGGGATCGGACTCCATCGAGGTACAGGGGCAGTTCTCCGTCCCGATGGCGGAGCTGCGCGAGACGTTCGAAGACACTCTTCCCAGACTTTTCGGCTGATCGAGGTGGGGGGTCGGACGTCGGTCGGGGATCGGGCATCGGATGGGCCCGGCGTCGAACGCGACGCGGCCCTCGAACAAGACCAGCATCACCGTTACCACCTGCCGTCCCTCGAATTCTCGGTTCCCTCACCCGAGAAGCACCCGTTCGTCATGTGGGCGTGGGGTCTGTTGCGTTTGGACTTCACCGGAATCGCGTTCAGCGCGCTGTTCTTCTGCTGGTCGTTGACTCCCTCGCTGCTTCCGCGCGGATGGCTGTTCCAGGGCATCATCGGCGGCATCAACGCGGCCATCGGCTACGCATTCGGTGTCGCACTGGGGTGGGCCGTGAGTCGGTGGTGGCTGTCGTCGCGATCGTGGTGGCCGCTACCACCCGCAGTCGACCGCGCCGTCAAGGTCGCAGTGCCCGTTGCGGCGATCGCGGCCTCGATGATCATGCTGGCGGTCTCGGCGGAATGGCAGCGTGAGCTCGCCGCATTGATGAACGCCGAGGGCACCACCACGACGGGATACCTCCGAACCGGGGCACTCAGCATCGCCGTTGCGGCTCTGCTCATTTCGGTGTGGCGGGTGCTGCGCGACCTCGTTCGACTGCTGGCCCGTCAGCTCAATCGCATCGTGAAGATGCCGCGGGAAGTGGCCAACGCGCTGGGCGTCGTTCTTCTGGTCGTGCTGGTCGTGGCTCTGGTCCAAGGTGTGCTGCTGCGTGCGGTCTCCGAGGTGACCAATTCGGTGTTCAGTCTGCAGAACGACGAAACCCGGGACGGCGCAGAGCAACCCACAGTGGACGAGCGATCGGGCAGTCCGAACTCGTTTGCTCCCTGGGACACTCTGGGCTTCGAGGGCAGGAACTTCGTCTCCAGCGGTCTGCGCGCCGACGAGATGGAACGGGCCACGGGGCGTCCGAGCCGCGAGCCCATACGGGCCTATGCCGGTCTGGAAACGGCACCGACCCAGGCCGAGCGACTCGACATCGTCGTTGCGGAACTCGAGCGCACCGGTGCGTTCCAACGCGCGGCGCTCGTCGTCGTACCGACCACGGGCACCGGGTGGGTCAACCCCACCGCCATCGAGGCCGAGGAGCTCATGTTCGACGGCGATGTGGCCACCGTCGCGTCGCAGTATTCCTATCTGCCGAGCTGGATTTCGTTCCTCGCCGAGGGCGACAAAGCCGCGCAGGCAGGAAAGGCGCTGATCGACAAGGTCCATGCTCGGTGGCTGCAGGAGCCGGAGGACACTCGCCCCAAGTTCTACGTCTACGGCGAAAGCCTCGGAACGAAGGCAGGGGAGGGCGCGTTCGACGGCCTGGCCGACATCCGAGCCACCACCGACGGAGTGCTGTGGGTGGGACCGCCGAACGACAATCGCATCTGGCGGCAGTTCGTCACCCGACGCGATCCGGGAACTCCGGAAGTTCGGCCGGTGTACTCCGATGGCCTGACGGTCCGATTCGCCGACAATTCCTCGGGCATCCCGCCGGAGGATCAGCCCTGGTTCGAGCCGCGGATCCTCTACGTCCAGCACGCCTCGGATCCGGTGGTCTGGTGGTCACCCGATCTGCTCTTCGAACGTCCCGATTGGCTGTCCGAACCGCCCGGGCCGGACCGACTGCCCAGCATGCGGTGGTTCCCGATCGTGACGTTCTGGCAGGTGGCCGCCGATCTCACCAATGCCGCGGGCGTTCCCGACGGTCACGGCCACAACTACGGAACCCTCGTGCTCGACGGCTGGGTGGCGGTCGCGGCACCGGAGGGCTGGACCGATCGTGACACCGAGCGCGTTCGTGGGGTCATCGAAGAATTCGCCGGCCGCGACGGTCCCGAGAAGTGAGAATCACCGCGACCGTCATCGGACTGTCGACGACCGCATGGAGCACCGTCGTCCTGCCCTCGGTAGGACTCGGAGCTCGCGGCCGTGCGGTGGCCAACGCCTCGTTCGCAGTCGGCATCGCTGCCCTCAGCGGGTCGAGCGCCGAGCAACTCGGCCTACGCAACACCGCTCGCGGGCTGAAGTGGGGCGCTGCGGCGGCGGCAGTTCCGGTGCTCGGCTCGGTCGTCGTCGCTGCGATTCCGGCGTTGCGTCGACGGGTCCGGCCATCCGAGGAGGACCTCGCCGAGTGGGTTCTGTTTCGGATCCCGGTGGGAACGGTGCTCACCGAGGAGTTGCTGTTCCGCGGGGTGCTCGACGCCGCCTCGCCCGCCCTGTCGCCGATCTTCTTCGGGATGTGGCATATTCACCCGGCCCGCGCCGCGGGCGACCCGGTGATCGCAACGGTGGCTGCGACGACCGCAGCCGGTCTCGTCTTCTCGTGGCTACGGGCCCGCAGCCACAGTGTGCTGGCCCCTGCGCTGCTGCATTACGCACTGAATGCGAGCGGGGCCGTGTTGGCGCATCTCGCCGTGAACGACAGGAACGAGCCGTGAACGACGGGAACGAGAGATAGTGCCGCCCCACAAGGAAGTGAGCCCCGCCGAGGTACGCGAGGCCGTGTTGGCGGTCGGGGACTGGATCAAGGGCCAGGCCGATGCACCGGCTCGCGCCCGGATCGCCGCGGCGGTGCGTACCAGCGCCAGAACGTTGGGCCAGAATGCGCCAGGATCCTCGGTGGAGGTCCGAGTGCCGCCGTTCGTCGCGGTGCAGTGCATCGTAGGGCCGCGTCATACGCGGGGAACCCCGCCCAATGTGGTCGAAACGGACGCGCTGACCTGGCTGCAGGTGGTGACCGGAATCCGTGATTTCGCCGACGCTCTTGCCGACGGATCGATCGATGCCTCGGGCAACCGGGCAGCCGAGGTCGGCCGCTGGTTGCCGCTGCTGTCCATCGAGTGAGCCTGCCCGATATCCGGGCGAATCGGTCACCTGTTCACCTCTCGGGAATCTGCCGTCCACACGATGCGGCTACTGCGGTCGTGTGCCAGTAGACTCGGGCGCGGCCCCCCGCCCCGTCCCCCAAGGGAGCAATGCCCGTGACCAACGCCGATTTGTCGGTCGACAGTCCGAATCTTCTGCTAGGCACACCCCTCGACGAACCCGAGACCGAGCCACGCGAAGAATGTGGAGTGTTCGGAGTCTGGGCACCGGGCGAGGATGTGGCCAAACTCTCGTATTACGGCCTGTATGCACTGCAGCACCGCGGCCAGGAAGCAGCCGGAATCGCGGTGTCCGACGGTTCCCAGGTGCTGGTGTTCAAGGACCTCGGCCTCGTCAGTCAGGTGTTCGACGAGCAGACGCTCGGAGCGATGCCCGGGCACGTGGCCATCGGGCACTGCCGCTACTCCACCAGCGGTTCGGTGACGTGGGAGAACGCGCAGCCGATCTTCCGCACCACACCTGCGGGTACCGGGATTGCGCTCGGCCACAACGGAAATCTCGTGAATTTCGCGGAGCTCGCCACCAAGGCCCGCGAGGCGGGCCTGATCAGCGATCGGCTGCAGGGAAATGGCACCTCGGATTCCGATGTGGTGACGGCGCTGATGGCGCACAAGGCGGCCGATTGCACCGTCGAGCAGGCGGCGATGGAGTTGCTGCCGCAGCTCAAAGGTGCGTTCTGTTTGACGTTCATGGACGAGCACACCCTGTACGCGGCGCGTGATCCGCACGGCGTTCGGCCGCTGTGCCTCGGCCGCCTCGACCGCGGTTGGGTGGTCGCCAGCGAAACCGCTGCCCTCGACATCGTCGGTGCTGCGTTCGTCCGCGATATCGAGCCCGGTGAGCTGCTGGCGATCGATGCCGATGGCGTTCGCTCCTCACGTTTCGCCGCACCCGAGCCCAAGGGGTGCGTCTTCGAGTACGTGTATCTGGCCCGGCCCGACAGTGTGATCGCGGGGCGTTCGGTGCACTCCACTCGCGTCGAGATCGGACGACGCCTCGCGAAGGAACATCCGGCCGAGGGCGATCTGGTGATTCCGGTGCCCGAGAGCGGAACTCCGGCAGCGGTCGGTTTCGCCCAGGGGTCCGGTATTCCTTACGGCCAGGGGCTGATGAAGAACGCGTACGTGGGCCGCACGTTCATTCAACCGTCACAGACCATCCGCCAGCTCGGCATCCGGCTCAAGCTCAATCCTCTCAAAGAGGTCATTCGGGGCAAAAGGCTGGTGGTGGTGGACGATTCGATCGTCCGCGGCAACACTCAGCGCGCGCTGATCCGGATGCTGCGAGAAGCGGGCGCACTCGAGATTCACGTACGCATCGCCTCCCCGCCGGTGCGCTGGCCGTGCTTCTACGGCATCGACTTCGCTTCTCCCGCAGAGCTGATCGCCAACGGCGTCGAATCCGAGGACGGCATTCTCGAGGGCGTTCGGCAGGCGATCGGTGCCGATTCGTTGGGGTACATCTCCATCGACGGCATGATCGCGGCGTCGGAACAGCCCGAATCGCGGCTGTGCGCAGCGTGTTTCACCGGCAAGTACCCCATCGATCTGCCTGCCGACAACGCGCTCGGCAAACACGTTCTCGAGGGCCTGCTGGCCTCGGCGGCCGGGCAGCCTGTGGACAACGACGCGAACGTGAGCGCTCTCAGTCGTCCCTGAGCTGGGTTTTTCCGATACGGAACAGCGGGGTTTTCTCAATGCCACATATTCGAAACAGTCCATCGGTACTGTCCCGAGTTACATAGGACACACCGAATTGGATAGAGGCTCAGATGACCCTGTCGCCCGACGACGGACGCATGCAGCGCTACAGCGCCGCATCGAGGACAGCCGCGCGTAAGCACGGCAAGAAGACCGCTGCAGTGGCAGCACTGTCGGTACTTGCACTGACCGCCGCAGCCTGCGGTTCGGGACGCACCGACGCCGGTGGATCCGGCGACAGCGGCGGCGAGACCATCACGGTCGGTACCACCGACCAGGTGACCTCGCTGGATCCGGCGGGCTCGTACGACAACGGCTCGTTCATGCTGATGAATCAGGTTTATCCCTTCCTGATGAACTTCGCGCCGGGCAGCTCCGAGCTCGAGCCCGATATCGCCGAGAGCTGCGATTTCGCGGAGCCGACCGTGTACAAGTGCACGCTCAAAGATGATCTGAAATTCGCGAACGGCAACCCGTTGACGAGCGAGAGCGTGAAGTTCTCCTTCGATCGCGTGGTGGCCATCAACGATCCCAACGGGCCCGCATCGCTGTTGACGAACCTCGACAGCGTCGCCACACCGGACGAGAAGACCGTCGAGTTCACCCTGAAGTCCGCCAACGACCAGACCTTCCCGCAGATTCTCGCTACTCCGGCAGGGCCGATCGTCGACCAGACCGTGTTCCCGGCGGACAAGGTCCTCGACGACGACGCCATCGTGGCGGCTACTCCGTTCGCCGGTCCGTACTCGATCTCGAGTTACGCCAAGAACTCCCTTGTCAGTTTCACCGCGAACGGTGACTACAACGGCATCCTCGGAACGCCGAAGACCTCATCGATCAACGCGAAGTACTACACCAGCTCGGACAATCTCAAGCTGGACGTGCAGAACAAGGCGATCGACGTCGCCTGGCGTTCGCTGACGCCGACCGATATCGAATCTCTCGGCGGCGTCGACGGTCTGACGGTGCACGAGGGCCCCGGCGGCGAAACGCGCTACATGGTCTTCAACTTGGACACGATGCCCGGCAACACTCCCGAGCAGAAGTTGGCCGTCCGCAAGGCGATTGCGTCCTCGGTGGATCGTCAGGCGCTGTCGGACGGTGTGTACAAGGGCACCTACACTCCGCTCTACTCCGTGGTTCCCACCGGCCTAGCCGGCGCGAACACCGCGTACGGCGATGTGTACGGCACGACGCCCAACCGCGACGAGGCAGCAGGTTTCCTCTCTGCAGCAGGTGTCGCCACCCCGGTTCAGGTCAACCTGCAGTACAACCCGGACCACTACGGTTCGAGCTCGAGCGAGGAATACGCCGCGATCAAGAACCAGCTCGACTCGACCGGCCTGTTCGATGTGAACCTGCAGTCCACCGAATGGAGCACGTACACCAAGGAACGCGTCGCCGACGCATACCCGGTGTACCAGCTCGGTTGGTTCCCGGACTACCCCGATGCGGACAACTACCTGACGCCGTTCTTCGCGCCGGACAACTTCCTGCAGTCGCACTTCGAGAGCCCGGAGATCACCTCACTCCTCGATCTCGAGCGCACCACCGCGGACGAGAATGCTCGGATGCAGATCATCGGACAGATCCAGAACGAACTCGCGACGAACTTCCTGCCGACCCTTCCGCTGTTGGAAGGCAAGCAGATCGCCGTGGCCACCGACTCGATCAGTGGTGTGGACGAGACCCTCGACGCCTCGTTCAAGTTCCGGTTCGTCACGCTCGCCAAGAGCTGAACCGGTGCCCACTACCGACAGCACCACGGTAGCGGGCGAGAAGCACGCACAGCAGGCGAGCGCGCCGTCCCGATACGGCGCGCTCGCCCGCTATCTCGGAATCAGGTTTCTGCTGATCATCCCGACTGCTTGGATTCTCGTCACCGTCGTCTTCTTTCTCATGCGGGTGATCGGTGATCCGATCACCGCCGCTCTCGGCGGCCGTTTGCCCGCCGAACAGATTGCCCAGCGCAAGGCAGAGGCCGGCTACGATCGGCCGATTCTGACCCAGTACTGGGAATACCTGACCGGTTTGCTGCGCGGCGACTTCGGCCGGTCCGCCACCGACAACCGAGCGATCAGCGATGTATTGCTCGTCAACGGGGCCGCCACGTTGGAGCTGGCCTTCTGGGCCTTGCTGGTCGCGTTCGCGGTCGGAATCCCGCTCGGCTTCTTCGCCGCGACCCATCGCGATCGATTCGGAGACGCCTCGCTGCGGATCTTCGCGATCCTGGCGTACGCCGCCCCGGTGTTCTTCGTCGGCATGCTGCTCAAGTTGCTGTTCGCGGTCAAGCTCGGCTGGTTGCCCGTCGCCGGTCGAGCCAGCACCAATGTCGAACTGGCACTGCAGAACGTCTCGCCCAAGACCAACATTCTGATAGTCGATTCCTTCCTCTACGGGGACACCGGCTACACCATCGATGTACTCGAACACGCCGTGTTACCCGCCCTGGCGCTCGGCCTGCTCACCGCCGGTGTCTTCCTGAGGCTGGTGCGCGTCAACCTGATTCAGACGTTGCAGGCACCGTTCGTCGATGCTGCACGTGCTCGCGGACTCGGCGACGGCACCGTGACGCGCCGCCATGCGTTCCGCAACGCGATGATTCCCATCGTCACCGTCATCGGCCTGCAGATAGCCGTACTACTGGGAGGTGCGGTCCTCACCGAGACGACCTTCGAGTGGCAGGGGTTGGGATACGAACTCGCCCGTTACCTGCAGGCCCGCGATTTCGTTGCGGTGCAGGGCATCGTGACGTTCCTGGCCGTGGTGGTTGCAGTGGTGAGCTTCTTCACCGACGCGATCGTCGCCCTCATCGACCCGAGAGTGAGGTTCTGATGACCACCGAAGTAGTGCTGTCGGAAGAACCTGCCGCCCGTCCGCATCGTCGAGGATTTCCCGGCGTCGCGTTCGTCAAGTCCACCTCCGGGTTGCAGCGCGTCACGCTGCTCGTCGGCCTGGCCCTGATGGTGGTGTTCGTGATCGCCGCGGTGTTCGCTCCGCTGCTCGCACCGTACGGGTTCTCGCAGACCAGCGATGCCGGTCAGGCTTTCGCACGGCAGGCGGCTCCGTCCGCCGAACACTGGTTCGGCACATCGGTTCGCGGCGAGGACGTCTTCTCACGCGTGATCTACGGCGCGAGAACAGCATTGATGGTGATCGCGTCCTCCTTGCTGCTCTCGCTGATCATCGGTGTGCCACTCGGGTTGGCCTCGGGTTATATCGGCCGCTGGTTCGACAGAGTGCTGGTGCTCTTCATGGACGCGATGTACGCGTTTCCGTCTCTGCTTCTCGCGGTGGTCATCTCGATCGTCGTCGCGGGCGGACAGTCGTCGAGCTTCGGCGGTATCGCATCCGCGGCCATCGCGATCACGGCGATCTTCGTCCCGCAGTACTTCCGTGTCGTACGCAACGCCACGGTTGCGATCAAGACCGAACCGTACGTCGACGCCGCCCGGGTGACCGGGGCAGGCACTCCTCGAATACTGTTCCGCCACATCCTCGCCAACGTGGTGCAGACGCTGCCGGTCATCATCACCCTCAACGGTGCAGAGGCCATTCTCACGCTGGCCGGACTCGGCTTCCTCGGCTTCGGTATCGAACCCACCTCGGCCTCGGAATGGGGATACGACATCAACAAGGCCCTGCCCGATATCTCCAACGGCATCTGGTGGACGTCGGTGTTCCCGGGCCTGGGCATCGTACTGGTGGTGCTCGGTCTGACCATGGTCGGTGAAAGTGCAAGCGAGACACTCAATCCGCTGCTGCGCACCCGCAAGAAGTTCAAGAAGGCGGTGAAGGTATGACCACGAGCGTCGCGGCGTCGCACGAGAACGCACCCGGGGAGTCCGCTCTGTCGGTGAAGAAGCTGTCCGTCACGTTCCTCACCGACGCGGGTGAGGTCGATGCCGTCTCCGAGGTCTCGTTCGAGGTGTACCCAGGCGAGGTGCTCGCGGTGGTGGGCGAATCCGGATCGGGTAAATCGGTCAGCGTCCGTTCGGCCATCGGGCTGCTGCCCGACACGGCCCGCGTCGAAGGGCACGTGATACTCGGCGGGCAGGACGTGACAACGCTGAGCAGCAAGGCCTGGGCGCAGATGCGCGGCAACAAGATCTCGATGGTGTTCCAGGAACCGGGTAGCGCCCTCGACCCGTTGTTCACCATCGGGTATCAGATCGTCGAAGCGTTGCGGGCGCATCCGGGCAGCGACGGAAAGCGGATGAACAGCAAGGACGCGAAGGCACGTGCCGTCGAGTTGTTGACGATGGTGGGATTGCCCAGCCCCGAGCAACGCTTCTCGTACTACCCGCACGAACTGTCGGGTGGCCAGAAGCAACGCGTCATGATCGCCATCGCCATCTCGTGCGAGGCGAAGGTCATCATCGCCGACGAGCCGACCACAGCACTCGACGTCACTGTGCAGGCCGAAATCCTCGAACTGCTACGCGATCTCAAGGATCGGCTGGGCTGCGCCATCGTGCTCATCACCCACAGCATGGGTGTGGTGTCCGATCTGGCGGACCGCGTCGTCGTGATGCAGAACGGCCGCGTCGTGGAGGAAGCCCCCGTGGCGCAACTGTTCGACGCACCAGCCGACGAATACACCAAGAAGCTGCTCGCCGCCGTGCCTACTCTCGCCGCGGTGGAGTCCGACAAGACCGTCGACACCTCGGGCGAGCCGGTACTCGACGTCTCGCATCTGGTGGTGCAGTTCTCCGGCGGTGTCGGCTCACCGGCGTTCCGCGCGGTCGACGATGTCTCACTGACCATCCACCGCGGGGAAACCCTCGGCCTGGTGGGCGAATCCGGCTCGGGCAAGTCGACGATCGGCCGATGTGTGGCCGCCCTGCAGAAGCCGACCGATGGAACCGTGACGGTGATGGGACGCAACATTGCCGGCATGAGCGAACGCAAGCTCAAGCCGTTGCGCAAGCGATTCGGTTTCGTCTTCCAGGACCCGTCGGCGTCGTTGAACCCCCGGCTGACCGTCGGACAGTGCATTGCCGAGCCGATGATCGTGCACAAGTACGGCTCCGCGGATGCGATCGCGGCCAGGACGACCGAACTGCTCGACGCCGTCCAACTGCCGTCCGGCACCGACAAGCGCTACCCACACGAGTTGTCCGGTGGTCAGCGACAACGGGTCAGCCTGGCGCGCGCACTGGTGTTGGGCCCGGATCTGGTGGTCGCAGACGAGCCGACCAGTGCACTCGACGTATCGGTCCAGGCAGCCGTCCTGGACCTGTTCGAGGACTTGCAACAGGAATTCGGCTTCGCGTGCCTGTTCATCAGTCACGATCTCGCGGTGGTCGATCGCGTCGCGCACCGCGTGGTGGTGCTCCGTGACGGGGGAGTCGTCGAGGTGGGAACCCCGTGGAAGATTCTGCGATCCCCCGAAGCGGACTACACCAAGAAGTTGTTGGCGGCGATTCCGGGCAAGCGCCTGCACACGTGAATTCTTCTCGTCACCGGGCACTCCGGTACCGTTAGGGCGCTATCTGCGCCTGAAACGGGCGCTGACATGAACGAGTACACAGGCTGGAGCCGAATGACCGAGGAATCCCAACCCACGAGCGCAACTCACTCGGGCGGTGCCTCCTATGCGGCGGCCGGGGTCGACATCGCCGCAGGAGATCGAGCAGTGCAGCTGTTCGCGCCGCTCGCCAAGAAGGCCAGCAGGCCCGAGGTCATGGGCGGTCTCGGTGGTTTCGCCGGTCTCTTCGCGCTCAAGGGCGACTACCGCGAGCCCGTCCTGGCCGCGTCCACCGACGGCGTCGGCACCAAGGTCGCGGTGGCACAGGCCCTCGGCAAGCACGACACCCTCGGCCTCGACCTGGTGGCGATGGTCGTCGACGATCTCGTGGTCTGCGGAGCCGAGCCACTGTTCCTGCAGGACTACATCGCTGTGGGGCGGGTGGTTCCCGAGCAGGTCGCCGAACTGGTCAAGGGGATAGCGGAAGGCTGCGTCATCGCCGGCTGCGCGCTGCTCGGCGGCGAGACTGCCGAGCACCCGGGGCTGATGGCCGACGGCGACTACGATCTCTCGGCCACCGGCATCGGCGTCGTCGAGGCCGATTCGATCCTCGGCCCCGAGCGGGTGCGTCCCGGCGACGTCGTCATCGGCATGGGATCGTCCGGCCTGCACTCCAATGGCTACTCCCTCGCTCGCAAGGTGCTGCTCGAGATCAACCACATGGATCTCGGTGGACACGTCGAGGAATTCGGCCGCACCCTCGGTGAGGAACTGCTCGAACCCACCAAGATCTACGCCAAGGATTGCCTCGCCCTCGCCGCCGAGACCGATGTGCGCACGTTCTGCCACGTCACGGGCGGGGGTCTGGCCAACAACCTCTCCCGGGTCATGCCGGAAGGGTTGGTAGCCGAACTGGACCGCACCACGTGGAGCCCGGCCCCGATCTTCTCGCTGATCGCGCAGCGCGGGCGCGTCGAGCGCGCCGAAATGGAGCAGACGTTCAACATGGGCGTCGGCATGGTCGCGATCGTGGCACCCGAGGACGTCGATCGTGCGCTGGCCGTGCTGACGGCACGGCACATCGAGTGCTGGACCCTGGGCACGGTGAAGAAGGCCACCGCCAAGGACGTGGCCGACGAGCGTGCACTGATGCTGGGCAACCACCCGAGGTTCTGATCGGCAAGTTGCCGATCGTCCGAGCACCGGACGAACAAGTGAGGGGGAGCCGCTCAGCGGCTCCCCCTCAGTCGTTCAGTGCACAAAACTAGCGTCGCCAGTCCTCGTACTCGTCTTCCTCGACTCGGGAATGCACGTCCGAGTCAGAGTGGATGCCACGATGGGAGTTGGACGAACCACCGGAGAGTTCTCTCTGCAGACTCTCCAAGTCCGTTGTCGGCGAGCTGTACTTGAGCTCACGAGCGACTTTTGTCTGCTTTGCCTTAGCCCTACCTCGGCCCATGGCGGTGCCCCCTCGCGGACTTGCGGGGCGGCCTGGGGAAATTTGGCGGCCCCGTTAGAGTTGGTATTTCTTCCTGGCACACACTCTAGCGCGCGAATCGCCGCGATGCGCAGACGGCGCCACGTGTTGGCGGCGGGCACGCCCACTCGACACGCCCGGAGTTGGGGCCTGCGCCGCCTGTACCTGCGCATTTCCGTGCACAAGCAAACTATTTTTGTGCCGCGACACGAAAATCTACGTGCTGCGCGTCATGGTCTCCGTCGGGATTCGATGTGTCGCTGCCGCCTCGCGGCCCATCGAAGGTGCCGAACACCGACGCACCCGGCGACAGCTGTCCACGCTCATCGGCCGCGCAGGCGGTCCACCGCAGCGCGACCGGCCTGGACGTCGTCGTACGACGGGATCGAATCAGGATCGATCGACGCGGCACACGGACCGGCCTCGAGGGCGGTGTCGGCCGGAACGGTCCGCTTGAGCAGAGCCAACGCGATCGGGCCCAGCTCGAAGTGATCGATCACAGTGCCCAGCCGACCCACCGAGCGCCCGCCTGCGGTCACCGGATCCCCGGTGCTGGGACGGCCGTCGGCAGAACCGTCCAGATGCAGCAGCACCAGGTGCCGGGGCGGGCGGCCCAGATTGTGTACGCGGGAGACCGTCTCCTGGCCGCGGTAGCAGCCCTTCTCCAGATGGACAGCGCCGAACTCGGCGGCGCTGCCGATCCAGCGAACCTCGTGCGGAATGGTCTTCTCGTCGGTGTCCACGCCCACGCGCGGACGCAACGATTCCACCCGCAACGCATCGAACGCCCAGGTTCCGGCCGAGGTGGCCCCGGAATCACGCAGGTGCAGGAACCAGTGGCTCAGGTTTGCGCGGGGAATCACCACGTCGTACGAGTTCTTGCCCGGCCAGGGCATCCGTCGAACGAAACCGCCGCCATCGACCGGCGACGCACCGTAGATCTCGCCCGGAACCGGCAGCCCGGCCTTCGCGAGTACCGCCGCCGCGTCGGAACCGAGGACGGTGAGAACGGCGAGTTCGTCGGCCTGACGGGGTTCGGCCTTGGCCCAGAACACCATCTTCTTCAGGAACGAGAGCAGATCCGGTCCGGCAGCGCGCTCGGTGTCGATGTACGTGACGCCGGCCAGATCGGTCTGGACGAAGTGATGCTCGATGCGGCCGTTGACGTCCAGACTCAAGTTCTCCGCCGAGCTGCTGTCGGGCAGGTCCGAGACGAGTTGGCTCGAAATCGTGTTCAACCAACTCAGGCGTTCGTCTCCGCTGATGGCCAGCACGAAACGGTGGGATCGATCGATGACAGCAGCACCGCTGACCGCATCGCGTTGCTCGGCGAACGGATTGCCGTAGTGCCAGGCCACCCCGGCATCGACGGTGTCGTCGGGGGAGGGCACTGCGCCGGGGAGTGTCAGAAGTGGGCTCGGGCTGATCGTGACTGTGTCGGACACATCTCCATACTAGGAGCCCGTCGGCGCGGCAACTCGGTGACCGGTCGCGTTACACCCCCGAAACGGCGACGACACAGCGGCGCGAACACACGGACCTAGCGTGTCGACCCATGAAGAAACTGGCGCATCCGGCCGCGCAGATCGGCCTCGCCGCGATCGGCGGCATCGTATTCGGGCTGGTGGTCGGCGAGTGGGCCGCAAACCTGAAGTTCATCGGCGATCTGTTCATCAGACTGATCCAGATGTCGATCGTGCCGCTGGTGATGGCCTCGGTGATCGTCGCCACCGGATCGATGGCCGGGGCGGGAACAGGGAAGATCGCCTTCCGCACCTTCAAATGGATGATCGGGTTCTCGGTCGTCGCGGCAGTACTGGCCTGGGTGCTGAGCAGCATCATCAGGCCGGGCGCGGGCATGGTGTTCACCCAGCAGCTCGATCCCTCGCTGGAGGAATCGGCGAAGGAGACACTCGGCTGGCAGGACACGCTGCTCAACTTCGTCAGCACCAACGTCTTCGACGCCATGTCGACGGCGACGATGGTGCCGATCATCGTCTTCTCGTTGCTCTTCGGCATCGCGCTGCGCAGTCACATCACCAAGACCGGCAACACCCAGGTGCTCTCGTTCATGGACCAGATTCAGCAGATCGTCCTGACGATGATCCGCCTCGTCATGGTCATCGCCCCGGTCGGTGTGTTCTGCCTGCTCGCCGCGCTCGCCGGTGATGTCGGCTTCTCCGTGGTGTCCACCGCGCTGAGCTACCTCGGTACGACACTGCTCGGGGTGTTGATTCTGTTCGCGCTCTTCGTCGTGGTCGTGACGATGCGGACTCGATTGAGCCCGTGGAAGCTGCCGAGCAAACTCACCGAACAGACGGCTGTCGCGGTGACGACCACGAGCTCGGCCGTCACGTTCCCCACGGTGCTACGCAACACCGTCGAGAAGGTCGGCGTCAGTCAGAAGGTCGCCAACTTCACGTTGTCGATCGGGCTGACGATGGGCTCGTACGGTGCCGTTCTCAACTACATGATCGTGGTGATGTTCCTCGCGCAGGCGGGCAACATCGATCTGAGCCTCGGACAGATCGTGCTGGGCATGGGCCTGGCGGTGCTGCTCAACATGGGCACCATCACCGTGCCCGGCGGATTCCCCGTCGTCGCGATGTTCCTCGCGACCTCGCTGGACCTTCCCTTCGCGGCCGTCGGCCTGCTGATTGCGGTGGATTGGTTCGCCGGGATCTTCCGTACCTTCCTCAACGTGAACGGAGACACGTTCGTCGCGATGCTCGTCGCCGAGCCCGACGGCGAGATCGACCGCGAGGTCTACAACGGCACCAAGGTCGTCGTCGCCGAGGATCTCGACCTCGATGAGCACGCCGCCGCGATGGCAACGGCCGACCGAGCGGATTGATCGATCGCGCCCGCTGCCCTCTAGTGTGACGTTCATGTCGGAGTCGGTAGTGGTGACGTTGGACGGCCGAGTGCACGACGCGAATCGGCCGTTGCTGTTCGCCGACGATCTGGCTGTGGTGCGCGGCGACGGGGTGTTCGAGACGCTGCTCGTGCGCGGCGGCGCGGCCTGTGCAGTCGAGTTGCATCTGGCCCGGCTGGCAGCGTCCGCGACGGCACTGGACCTGCCCGAGCCCGATCTCGAGCAGTGGCGCACCGTCGTCGAACGGTCCGTCGGTCTGTGGGCGCGACAGTCCGAGGACGAGGCGGTGCTCAGATTGGTACTCAGCCGCGGACGCGAGGGCGGCGGCGGCCCGACGGCGTACGTGACGGTGGGGCCCTTGCCCGCACGGGTGCGCGCCGCCCGCACGAACGGGGTGTCCGTGATCACCCTCGATCGAGGGTATTCGGTGGACTTCTCCGCGGGTGCGCCGTGGCAGCTCGCCGGGGCCAAGACGTTGTCGTATGCGACCAATATGGCCGCGCTGCGTCACGCCGCAGCCCAGGGTGCCGACGACGTGATCTATCTCAGTAGCGAGGGGCGTGTGCTCGAAGGTCCGCGCTCGACGGTGGTGCTCGCGCGCGGTAAGACTCTGGTCACACCATCGGCCGAACAGGGCATTCTGGCCGGCACCACGGTCGCGGGATTGTTCTCGGTGGCCGAGTCCTCTGGTTGGACGTGTGAGCGCGGCCACCTGTATCCGGCGGATCTCGTTGCGGCAGATGGTGTCTGGCTCGTCTCGAGCGTCACCCTCGCGGCTCGGGTCACGGCGATGAACGGCGTCGCTCTCGGCGCGCGAGGTCTTGTCGACGAGGTTCGAGCGATGGTCGATGCGGCCGTGGAGACGGTCGAAACTCGGTAGGGGACCAACGACCCTGCCGAAAGACTCTTCCCTACTACTACTTGTAGTAGTACTGTCGAATTCGTCGAGGGCCAATGTCCTGACCTGCGGTGTTGCCCGTCACAGTACGGGCGGAAGAGTTCGGAGTACTGATGGACGCGTTGGATGTCTCGCGGTGGCAGTTCGGTATCACCACCGTCTACCACTTCATTCTCGTACCTCTCACCATCGGCCTCGCGCCGATGGTGGCCGCCATGCAGACCATGTGGGTGATCACCGGCAAGGACTCCTGGTACCGACTCACCAAGTTCTTCGGCAAGCTCTTCCTCATCAACTTCGCCCTCGGCGTCGCGACCGGGATCGTGCAGGAGTTCCAGTTCGGAATGAACTGGAGTGAGTACTCGCGGTTCGTCGGCGACGTGTTCGGCGCTCCCCTCGCGCTCGAAGGTCTGCTGGCGTTCTTCCTCGAGTCCACCTTCCTCGGCCTGTGGATCTTCGGGTGGAGCAGGCTCCCCAAACTCGTTCACCTGGCCACCATCTGGCTCGTCGCCATCGGCGTCAACGCCTCGGCCTACTTCATCATCGCGGCCAACTCCTGGATGCAACATCCCGTCGGCGCGATCTACAACGAGGAGACCGGCCGAGCCGAACTGACCGACATCTGGGCACTGCTCACCAACAACACTGCGTTGGCGGCCTTCCCGCATGCCGTCTCCGGGGCATTCCTCACCGCCGGGACCTTCGTCGCCGGAGTCTCCGGCTGGTGGATGGTCCGCGAAGCTCGTCGCACACGTAACTCCGACTCGCTCCCGATGTTCAGATCGGCAGCGCGGATGTCCTTCGTTGTCATGATCGTCGCGGGCGGCGCACTCGCCCTCACCGGCGACGTGCAGGGAAAGCTCATGTTCGAGCAGCAGCCGATGAAGATGGCCTCCGCAGAATCGTTGTGCGACACGGAGACCGGTGCCAGCTTCTCACTGCTGACCGTCGGGACGCACAACAACTGCGAATCGGTGGTCCACCTCATCTCGATTCCCGGACTCACCTCGTTCCTGGCGGAGAACGACTTCGGTGCCACCGTGCAAGGGGTCAACCAGCTGCAGGATCAGTACGAACAGCGATTCGGCCCGGGCAACTACAAACCGAATCTGTTCGTCACCTACTGGGCCTTCCGGATGATGATCGGACTGGCCGCAGGGTCTGCGTTGCTCGCCATCGCAGGTCTGTGGGTCACCCGAGGCGGTCGTGTCCCCGACCAGAAGTGGTTCTCGTGGTTGTCGATCCTGGCCATTCCGACGCCATTCCTGGCCAACAGTGCGGGCTGGATCTTCACCGAAATGGGCAGGCAGCCTTGGGTTGTCGCACCGAACCTCTCGGGAGTCGATCAGATCCGGCTCACCGTCGATCAGGGCGTGTCGGACCATCCCGTCGGCCTCGTGGTCGCCTCGCTGGTGACGTTCACGCTGCTCTACGCCGCGCTCGGCGGTGTCTGGTTCTATCTGATCCGACGCTATGTGGTCGAAGGACCTCTCGAACACGACGCGCATCCGCACGTCGACCCGCCGGAATCGGAAGACGATGAGCCCAAACAACTCTCGTTCGCGTACTAGGGGATAGTCATGTCATTGCCCGAATTCTGGTTCCTCGCCATCGCGTTCTTCTTCGTGGGCTATTTCGTGCTCGAAGGCTTCGACTTCGGTGTCGGGATGCTCATGCCCATCCTGGGCCGGCACCCCGATGCGGCGACGGGGGAGAGGCGCAGGCGGACCGTCCTGAACACGATCGGACCCGTCTGGGACGGCAACGAGGTATGGCTCATCACCGCGGGCGGGGCGCTGTTCGCGGCCTTCCCCGAGTGGTACGCCACGTTGTTCTCGGGCTTCTACCTGCCGCTGCTGCTCATCCTGGTGGCGCTGATCCTGCGCATCTGTGCCATCGAATGGCGCGGAAAGATCGACGATCCGGTGTGGCGTCGACGCTGCGATCTCGGCATCGGCATCGGCTCGTGGGTTCCCGCCGTGCTGTGGGGGGTCGCATTCGCCAATATCGTGCGCGGTGTCGCCATCGACGAGAACAAGAAGGTCACCGCGGGATTGCTCGACCTGCTCAATCCCTATGCGCTGCTCGGCGGAGCCACCATGGCGTTGGTGTTCGCCCTGCACGGCGCAGTGTTCATCGCGCTCAAGACCGCAGGCGATGTGCACGAGGACTCGGTGAAGATCGCAACGCGACTGTCGATTCCGGCGGTTCTCGTCGGTGGAGCCTTTGCGCTGTGGACGCAACTCGCGTACGGGAAGACCTGGACGTGGGCTCTGGTCGCCGTGGCTGCGGTCGCCCTGCTTCTCGTGGTCGCTCTCACCGCGAAGGTGCGCGAGGGCTGGGCATTCGTGTTCACCAGCATTGCCGTCGTCGCTGTCGTGGTGCTGTTGTTCGCATCGCTGTTCCCCAACGTGATGCCGTCCACGACGGACGCCGCCTTCGACCTCACCATCGCGAACGCCTCCTCCAGTGCGTACACCTTGAAGGTGATGACCTGGGCTGCGGCACTGGCGGCTCCCGTGGTCATCGGCTACCAGGCCTGGACGTACTGGGTGTTCCGGCAACGTATCTCGAGCGCCCAGATTCCCGACTCGATCGGACTGACGGTGAAATCGTGACCGCCCCCGCTGCGCCGCGCACGCGGGCGAAGGGGCCGATCGATCCTCGGCTGTGGAAGTACTCTCGCTCGGCCCGTGGCTACCTGATCGTCACGGTGGCGTTGTCCATCGTCGTCACCGCGTGCATCATCATCGGTGCACTGGCGATCGGACGCGTCCTGGCGGGAGTGATCACCGACCCCTCGGTGAGGGCACTGTCCGCCTGGACGACGGAATGGGCGGTGTTGGTAGGGGTCACCGTGATTCGCGTGCTCGCGGCCGGGGCCCAGTCGAGGTATGCGCATCGGTCGGCGTCACGCGTCGTGGCCGAGCTGGAGGTCGAAGTCCTCACGGCGGCATCTCGTTTCGAACCACGCGAGCTCGACGCCGAACGCGAGGAGCTCAACGTCGTGGTCACCCGCGCCATCGGCGGGCTACGGGCGTACCTGACCGGGTATCTGCCTGCGCTCGTGCTGGCCGTCACCGTCACCCCACTGGTGTTGGTCGTCATCGTCACCCAGGACGTGACATCGGCGGTCATCATCGCGGTGACGCTGCCGCTCATCCCGATCTTCATGATCCTGATCGGGTTGCTCACTCAGGGCCGAGCGAAGGCGACGCTCACCACGATGACCCGACTTTCCGCGCAGCTGCTCGATCTCCTGGCCGGCCTGCCGACACTGCGCGCACTGGGCCGCGAACGAGGACCCGCCACACGCATCCGCGCACTGGGCGAGGCCCACCGACGAACGACCATGCGCGCGTTGAAGGTCGCCTTTCTCTCGTCGATGGTGCTCGAACTGCTCGCCACCCTGTGTGTAGCACTGGTCGCCGTTGCGATCGGGCTGCGGCTGGTGTTCGGGGAAATGACGCTCGAAGCAGGAATCATCGCGTTGATCCTCGCCCCCGAGGTGTACCTGCCGCTGCGGGCCGTCGGCACCCAGTTCCACGCGGCGCAGGACGGTGTCGAGGCCGCAGACCGAGCGTTCTCGGTGCTGGACCGGCGCACGGTGCCGCCGAGCCACGGCCGAACCGTCGACGCCTCGTCCGCGGACATAGAACTCGACGCGCTCACCGTCGCGAGTCGGGACGGGGCCGCTCCGGCGGGGCTGACTGCCCGCTGCCGAGCGGGCACCGTCACGGTTCTGACCGGAGCGAACGGCTCGGGTAAATCGACAGCACTGCATGCCATTCTGGGATTGACGACCCCCTTGGAAGGGGGTGTGCGCATCGGGGGAGTGCCGGTGGCCGATCTCGACCTCGAACAGTGGTGGGCGCAGGTCGCCTGGCTCCCGCAGCGGCCGGTACTGATCCCTGGCACTGTCTACGAGAACGTGACACTGCACGGGGTACCCGACGCCGACGCGTTGGTCGCAGCCTGCCGGGCCGCTGGATTCGACTCAGTTCTCCGGGACCATCCGCAGGGATGGGACACCCGCGTGGGACAGGGCGGAGTTGGCCTGTCTCTCGGCGAGCTGCAGCGTCTGGCGCTGACCCGAACCTTCGTCTCGAACGCCTCGGTGATGCTGCTCGACGAGCCGACCGCACATCTGGATTCGGCGAGTGAGAAGACAGTGCTGCAGGCCGTTCGCGGTGCCGCAGATCGAGGCGTCACGGTGGTCATGGTCGGGCACCGGCGTTCGGTGCTGCACGCAGGTGACCGCATCGTCGAGGTGTTCGGAACTGCGCCGATGTCGGCGGAGCTCGATCATGTCTGATCTGCGCCGGGCATTGGCCCTGTTGGAGCTCTCGCCGCGACGGATCGCGTCGGCGGTGGCGGCCGGCGTGGCAACCCTCGGCAGCGCACTGGCTCTGGCCGCACTGTCGGCGTGGTTGATCACCCGAGCCTGGCAGATGCCGCCGGTGATGGACCTGACCGTGGCAGTGGTGGCCGTGCGAGCGCTGGGTATCTCCCGCGGCGTATTTCGCTACCTCGAACGATTGACAACGCACGACGCTGCGCTGCGTGGCACGACGGCAGCGCGTACGAGGATCTACGAACAGTTGGCGAGCGGAGACGGTGCACTCGCTCTGCGGCGCGGTGACGTGCTGGCTCGCACCGGGGCGGACGTCGACGTGCTCGGCGACGTCGTCGTCCGCGCGATCGTCCCGATCTGCGTCAGTGTCGTGATGATGCTCGCAGCCGTTGGCCTGATCGCAGGTATCGCGCCCGCGGCCGCGTCGATCCTGGCGGTGTCGTTGCTGATTGCCGGGGTGGGCGCACCGATGCTGGCGGCGCGGTCGGCAAGGCTTGCCGAACAGGCCGGAGCCGACGCGGATGCGCGGTTCGCCGAGGCTGCTGTCCGCACACTCGATCACGCCCCGGAACTGCGCGTTGCCGGTCGATTCGACGACGCACTCGTCCAGGCCCGACGCGCTGCCGAGGATTCGGTGACCGCCCGGGACCGTGCGGCCCGACCGTCGGCTCTGGCCGATGCCGCGTTGCCACTGTCGATCGGAGCGTCGGTGATCGGTTCGCTGCTCGTGGGCATCGGGCTCTACGGACCTGCCGGAGGCACCGCAGGAGCAATGACACCGATGGCGCTCGCGATCATCGTGCTGGTTCCGTTGGCTGCCTTCGAGGCGACTGCCGCACTGCCCGGTGCCGCCATTGCCTTGATGCGTGGGCGCATCGCGGCGACCCGGGTGATGGCCATGCTCGATGCGGCCTCGCCGCACGTGCGGGTCGATCTCGACGGGTCGATCGGTGGGCACAGCGTCCGAGCATTGGACGTGCGGGCACATGCACGTAGCGCACTCATCGGGCCGAGCGGATCGGGGAAGACGACGATGCTGCGTGCACTTGCTCGCGAATTCGGTTCCGATGCAGCGCTGTTCGCCGAGGATGCGCACCTGTTCGACACCTCGATTCTGGAGAATCTGCGCGTGGTGCGCGGCGATGTCGACGAGCAGCAGGCAATCCAGGCACTGCAGCGTGTGGGCCTCGGCCGGTGGCTCGACGCGTTGCCGCTCGGCGTCCACACCACCTTGGTCGGCGGCGCGCAGGCGGTGTCCGGCGGCGAGCGGCGCAGGCTGCTGCTTGCCCGGGCCCTGCTCAGTACCGCGCCGATCGTGCTGCTCGACGAGCCGACCGAGCACCTCGATCGAGTCTCCGGTGAGACGATTCTGCGAGAGCTGCTCACCACGAACGGCGGCCTGTTCGGTGCGGATCGAATCGTGGTGGTCGTCACCCACCAGCTGCCCGAGGACACCGACGCCGACCAGGTGATCGATCTGGGCCGAGACGACGCGAAAAAACCCTTTGCCGACTCGGAATCTCGGGCGTACGTTGACAAGTACACGAGAGAGGAGGTGGTCTGAAGTTGAAGAACTCCAGGACGCGTGAGGTGGCTGTCAGCTAGCCGCTATCGCTGACGGATTCCTGCGAAGACCGCGCGAGCGGCACGGCGAATCCCAGGCAGCTACCCGGCCCCCGAGCCCCCGACCTGTCCGGTCGGGACCTGAAAGCAGGTATGGCTCGGGGGCCGTTCGCATGCGGTGACAGTCCTGCGATGAGAAATTGGGGGCCTCAGCCTATGTAGCGAGACAATCTCGCGGACAGACGCGGTGCGAGCGGGCCGTCGGCGATGACACGTTCTTCCACGTAGGCGAGATCTCCACCTTCGACGATGCCGTAGAGACGCTTTGCACCGCCCACGAGTGCTCCGGAGGTGCTCCGGATGACGACGTCGGTGGCGAGTTCCCAGGACGACTTGGTCAGTGCGTGCCCGTAGTACAGCTCGACGACTCCGGTGCTGTGGGTCAACAGCAGCTCGACGATCTCTTCGTTGTCCGAGCCCTTGACGCCGTGGCCGCCGCTCACCCGCCAGAAGCCGGTTTCGCGGAGATCGGGGTGCGCGTAGTTTCCGTCGGAGTCGAGCCGCCACGAGCGCGACTCCCAGCTCAGATAGCTGCCCCCGTCGTGGGTGATGACGATCTGCTGACCGAAGGGATAGTCGGTGCCGGACTCGGGATCGTGGCCCTCACCCTGGCCGCGCCACACCCCGACGAGAGGCAGCAGAGCCAGCATCGACGGGTGCAGATCGGGGCCGAGTCTGAGGTTGGCCGTGTCGTCGGGGTGCGGAATATCCGGCAGAACCGGGATATTGCGCGCCGACGCGTCGGCGAACTTCTGCTCGGCAGCCGCTATCGCCTCGTCGCCACTGGTGATGGGAGTGGTGTCTCCCTCGTCAGCACCGCCGGGCTGCCCCGCGACCGGATCCGTCACGACTCGTCGTTGACCAGTCGGTAGACGACGTACAGCGAGAACGCGATGATGGCAATTGCCGCGAGCGCCAGCAATACCTCGAAGAAGATGACCACGAGAGCGAGTTTAACCCGCGTGGTTTCCCGCTGAGAACATCGGCCCGAATCCGGCCTGTGTCATTGGTGACAGTACGCCCTGTACGAGGCGCTAGTGCGCCCGATCACAGGTGGGTAATGGCAATGCGGTCGCGAACAGGTACCTTCTTCCCCGGGGGCGTCGGCACCTCGACCGCGATACAGCCGACGTTGTCACTGTGACTGTATCGAAGGCTGGGGAGGTCTCCGCAACAATGCTGCGTCGTACACGGGCTCTGACATCGCCGTTCGGATCCGTTCTGTTCAAATCGGCGCTCGTCACGCTGACGTTCGCTCTCGCAGCTCCCGCAGCCGCACTCGCGGCCCCCGATACGGGATCCGCGGACACGGGATCGGGCACCGGGTCCGCTCAGGGGCCGAACATCGATCCCAACAACTATGCGCAAGACTGCCCGGACGTGTTGATGCTCGCCGTGTCCGGTGCGACGGACTCGGATGCGGACCGAAACCCCCTCAACGAGGAAACGTCCACAGTGGCGTCGAACTGGGTCGGAAACGTCACAGTTCCTGTCGGCGAGATGAACGCGGACAGCCCAGGAACCGTCGGTTGGCTCTATGTTCCGTATGCATCGACGTACGGCGTCGGTGTGCTCGACGACGTGCCGACCTATCAGCAAACGATCGCCGAAGGCATCGCCTCGACCAACCGGTTGATGGAGGAGTACAAGACCAAGTGCGGCGACAGGACGAAATTCGTTCTCGTCGGGTACAGCGTCGGCGGCGAGGTACTGGACCGGATGGCAGTCGATATCGGCCACGGCGACCCGAACGCGTTGGTCACCGCGGACGACATCGCCGGGGTGATGATGATCGGATCGCCCTACCGTCCGGCCGGGGTGCCGAACTTCGAGGACGAGCCGGGTGAGTCGCACGGCGGATTCATGGACCAGTCGCCTCGCGATTACGGATCCCTGACCGACAAGGTCACCTGGTCGTGTCGTCCCTATGATCTGGCGTGCGACGCGCCGGACAAGATCGAACTACTGCAGCTCGCGCTCGGGGTGCTGGGACAGATGCGGTTCACCCTGCTCGATCCGGTTCAGACGGTTGCCGACTTCGCTCGGACGGTCTCGACGATCGCCGCACGCGCCATCGTGGACATCGCGACGAACAAGTCCTGGCTCGAATCGGACGAGACGCTGCTGCAGGTGCTGGTGAAGGTATCCGACCAGCAGTACCAGGTCGACGACAAGGACGCCCTCGCGGCACTGTCACCCGATCAGTTGCTCGAGGACCTCAACTGGGCTCTCGGGCCCGGTGCCGAGACCGTCGACGCCAAGCTGCGCGCCGAGGGGCAAGGGCTGGTGGAGAACAACAAGGGCATCGTCGACATCGTTCTCGGGCCGTACCTGTTGATCGGATTCCTACAGCACCTGTCGTACTGGTACAACGATCCCAACGACGGATTCGACTGGGAGAGCGAGAAGATCGTTGCCTGGGTGACCGATCTCGCGCGCACCGAACGTGAGAAGAAGGCTGCACCCGCGCCCGAGACAGCTACGCCGCAGGCCCCGGCACCCGAGCCTGCACCCGAACCCCGGCTGCTGCCGGAGCCGGGAACGGTCACGCAGGTGAGCGATCTCGGTGCATTTCTCGAATCGCAAGGCATCCCGCTTCCGCCCGGGATGTTCCCGCCGCAGTACTCGACTGTTCCCGAGCGCGCCCCCGAGGCACCCGGTACCAACTGACTCCCGCCCTACAAGACAAGAACCCCGCACCTACGCAGGTGCGGGGTTCTTGTCTTGTTCGATGCGGCAGTGTGCGGTCAGACACCCACGGTCACGTCGGCCGAGTGCACGCCTGCGCTCTCGGGTGTGATGACGGTGTCGCCGTTGCCCGATGCCGACAGGGCACGCAGCGTCCACTGGCCGGGAGCTGCGAAGAACCGGAAGTCGCCGGTGCCCGATGCGACGACCTCGGCGGTGAACTCTCCGGTGCCGTCGAGAAGCCGCACGAAGGCGCCTGCCACCGGCTCGCCGTCACCGCCGAGGACGCGGCCGGTGATGACCGTTTCCTTCTCGACGTCGACGCCTGCGGGGATGGTCTGGCCCTGTACTGGTGCTCCGCACATATCAGTGAACCTCCAACTCGATGGGTGCTCCGACGAGGGAGCCGTATTCGACCCAGCTGCCGTCGTAGTTCTTGACGTCTTCCTTGCCGAGCAGTTCCTTGAGGACGAACCAGGTGTGGCTCGAACGCTCACCGATGCGGCAGTACGCGATGGTGGCCTTGTCGTCGTCGTAGCCCTTGGCCTTGTACAGCTCTTCGAGAGCGTCGTCGGACTTGAACGTGCCATCCTCGTTGGCGGTGGTGCTCCACGGGATGTTGATCGCCGACGGAACGTGGCCACGCTGCTGAGCCTGTTCCTGCGGCAGGTGCGCCGGAGCGAGGATCTTGCCGGAGAACTCGTCCGGCGAACGCACGTCGATCAGGTTCTTGTTGCCGATGGCGTCGATGACCTCGTCACGGAACGCGCGGATCGACAGGTCGGGTGCCTGGGCGCGGTACTGCGTGGTCTCGCGGCTCACGACTCCGTTCGACAGCGGGCGGCCGTCGAGTTCCCACTTCTTGCGACCGCCGTCGATCAGCTTGACGTCCTGGTGGCCGTACAGCTTGAAGTACCAGTAGGCGTAGGCGGCGAACCAGTTGTTGTTTCCGCCGTACAGAACGACGGTGTCGTCGTTGCTGATGCCTTTCGCCGAGAGCAGGTCCGAGAACTGCTCCTGGCCCAGGAAGTCGCGGCGAACCGGGTCCTGGAGGTCCTTGCGCCAGTCGAGCTTGACCGCACCTTCGATGTGACCGCCGTCGTAGGCGCTGGCGTCCTCGTCGACCTCGACGAAGACGGTCTTCGGTGTGTTCAGGTTCTGCTCGGCCCAGTCGGCAGAGACCAGGACGTCGGAGCGAGCCATGGTGTTCCTTTCGGTGTTTCCGGTTTCGGATCGGTAGTGAGTGCGGATCAGGATGCGGTGCGCGAGGTGCCACGCAGCCGCGCGGCGAGAGGGTAGATCATGCAACCGAGGCAGACCGCGAAGGCGGCGTTGAGGAAGGCTGCGAACAGAGCGAAGCCTGTCGCGACGGTTCCGACGACGGGAGCGCCGAGCGCAAGAGCGAGCACCCCCACCGCGGCGAACACGAATCCCACCAACTGAGCGAACTTCAACGGAGCCACCGGCTCGCGTTCGCTGGTCGGGGAGAGCCGCGGAGCGACGAACTTCGCGAAGATCGTGCCGTACGGACTGTGCTTGGGTCCGCGGACGGCTCCGAGGGCGAACACTGTTGCCTGAAGCCCGAGCAGGATTGCCGCCGCGGGGATCGAGAACGTGGTCAGGACGAGGACGGCGACGAGCACGCCGGTGGTGATCCACGCCGCGAAGCGCGGACCGCGGACGTCGACCTGGGGGGTGCTGGTGGTGGATTCGACGATGGTGCGGGTGTCGGAAGTCGACATCGAGAGGTACTCCTGTGCGGGGCCGGGCACACCGAATGGGCAGTGCTCGGGCGTGGATTCCTGTCTGGGGGCCGGCATCACGCATGGGCGTGGCGGCGCGAGGAAATCAGCAGCAGCGACAGCAACAACCGCCCAGTCGGCACAGATCAACCGTGCGTCGACTGGTGAGCATCAGCTCGCGGCGAAAGAACACGAAGAGCATCGTACCCGCTACCAGCGTCGCGTCGCACCGCCGGTCCCGGTCGGACTCGATCAGAGGGCGTCGAGTGCCGAGCGCAGGGCCGCCGCCGACGGCACGCCCGCGATTCTGGAGCGTCGGCGCAGTTCGCTGTCGAGCACGAACGTGGTGGGCAACGACAGCACTCCGAGCTCGCGGGCGAGCACCGGATAGGCGTCGATGTCGAGTTCGACTTCGTGGGCACCGCTGCGATCGTTGAGCACTTGTCCGACGACGCGTCGAACGGCTGCGCACGGCCCGCACCAGTCGGCGGAGAAGTGCAGCACGGTTGCTCCGTCGGTCGTCACGCCCGCCTCGAGCAGAAGTGGCCGAAGGGCGTCGGTATCGGAATCGGTCGATCGGATGTCACGCACGCTGCCGGACCGGCTGCGTAGGTAGAGTCCGGTCGCGATGGCGAGGACCGCCACGACAGCCAATACTGTGATTCCTGTCACGGCTTCTCTATTTCGTTCAGGTCGATGGTCACGTCGTCCCCCGAGCCCTCGATGACGATCTGAGAGCCCTCCGCGTACACGCCCGTCGGACGCAGCCCGAAGGGCAGGCTCTGTCGCTCGATGGTCTTGGTGAAGAAGCCGAGAACGGTTGCCTTGGCGAAGTCCGGAATGGTGAAGTCCGCCTGGCCCTCGGGACCGAAGTAGAAATCCGATGCCACGATCGCCACGCTGTCGCCCTCCAACACCAGATCGGCCTGCACGCTCACCGTGGTCTGCAGGGGGCCGACCGGTACCGTTCCGGTCAGTACGACGCCTCCGGTGGTGGTCTTGCCCGACCCGCCCGAGCCGCCCGTTCCGTCGGACTTGTCGGCGGGCGGTGCCGAAACCTGCAGGTCGACGATGCCGAGGAACTGCCCCAGGTTCGTCGCCTCGATGCGGACGCGCCCGTCGAGTTCGTCGACCGGGATCTCCCGGACGTTGTTGTCGATCAAGTCGGACAGTGCGATGTGCACGCCGCGAAGATTGGCTTCGATGGTCGTCGACCCGACGTACTCGGTCGGTACGTCCTGGGCTCGAATTTCGATGTTCTGGTAGCGCCCGTTCGCCGCCTGCGTCAGGAACGGGAAGCCGTGCACGATCACCTGAGGGTCGGAGGTGAGCTCCCCGCCTGCGCGGATCGCGCGCGAGACTCGATACTCCGAGTAGGCCGCAGCGCCGAAATCCACGACGAGCGCGAGGGCCAACAGGCTGGCGAGTCCGATGAGAAGTGTGCGCACGCGTCCATTGTGACCGACGGATCGCGTACTGCCCTCTTCGGCCGGTTGTACGGACAAGCTAGTCTGTGTCCTTGACGATCAGTCCAATCCAGCCTCGCTGGACCGGCCAGCAGTAAGAACGGAGACGCAGTGGAGCTCCTGCTACTGACCTCCGATCCCAATCCGGAGGGCGTTCTGCCTTCTCTTGCACTTCTTGCGCATCACGTTCGCCCGGTGCCCACCGAGGTGTCCTCGCTTCTGGAGGCGGGTTCGGCCGACGTCGCCTTGGTCGATGCCCGCTCGGATCTGGCGGCGGCGCGGGGCCTGTGTCGGCTCCTGGGCAGCACCGGATCGGCCATCCCCGTCGTCGCCGTCCTCACCGAAGGCGGGCTCGTAGCGGTCAACGCGGACTGGGGTCTGGACGACATCCTGCTGCCCGGTACCGGGCCGGCGGAGTTGGACGCGCGATTGCGACTACTGGTCGGACGCAGTGGCGGGGTGGCGAGCCCGGAGACATCGGGCAAGATCACGCTCGGCGAGCTGGTCATCGACGAGGGAACGTACACCGCGCGACTGCGGGGTCGCCCGCTCGATCTGACCTACAAGGAATTCGAGCTGCTCAAGTATCTGGCTCAGCATGCGGGCCGGGTGTTCACCCGCGCGCAGCTCCTCCAGGAAGTATGGGGCTACGACTTCTTCGGCGGCACGCGCACCGTCGATGTCCATGTTCGACGCCTCCGTGCGAAGCTGGGCACGGAGTACGAGTCGCTGATCGGCACGGTGCGTAACGTCGGCTACAAGGCCGTTCGTCCTGCGCGCACTGCCAAGGGCGGTCTCACCGCAGCCGATTCCGTTGGTGAGGATTCCGGCGATGCGGATCTGGAGTACGAGCAGCAGAGTACGCTCTCGTAGATGAATTCGGATCCTGCGTTCGACGTCCATCCGATCGACGGCAACGCACCGTCTTCGCGCGTTTCTTACGAGGTTCACCAGATCCTTGCTCGCGCAACGGAAGTCGACGGAACGGCTCCGCTCTCCGAGCAGGCTGTGAAGGCAGTCGACGCGGGCGAGGACGTGGTACGTCTTCTCGCCACCGAGCGTGATCGCGTCCTCGGGTACGTCGGAATCGTCGATGGCATGGCCGAGGCTGTGGTCGATCCGGAGGCGCGTGGCCGCGGCGTTGGTCGCGAATTGGTCTCTCGCGCACTCGATATCGGCTCCGATATGCGAATCTGGGCGCACGGTAACCTTCCTGCGGCGCAGTCGGTCGCGGCGCACCTCGAGCTGAAGGTGGTGCGGGAGCTACTGCAGATGCGTCGGGGAGCGGCTGGTTCAGCTCTGCCCGATGTCGTTGTGCCGGATGATATTTCGCTGCGTACGTATCGCGGACATCAGGATGACGCAGAGCTGTTGCGCGTGAACAATGCAGCATTCTCCTGGCACCCCGAGCAGGGTGGATGGACCGACCGCGACATCGCTGCGCGACGAGACGAATCGTGGTTCGATCCGGCCGGCCTGTTCCTGGCGTTCGAGGCCGGCAGCGACCGACTGCTCGGCTTCCACTGGACCAAGGTTCATGCGGGCGAGGGGGTTCATGCGGGCGAGGGCTCCGGGCCGTCGATCGGTGAGGTCTACGTGGTGGGAATCGATCCGCAATCTCAAGGCCGCGGTCTCGGCCGAATACTGACGCTGGCCGGTCTGCATTACCTGCACAGCCGCGGGTTGGACGAGATCATGCTGTACGTCGAGGCGGACAACACCGCCGCTGTGCACACCTACACCAAGCTGGGGTTCGAGAACTACCACGTGGACGCGGCGTACGCCCGCGGCGTCTAAACGGACATATCCACCTCGGTGTTCATCTTCCGTTAACCCGAGCGGGGGGAAACGTCCACCGCCTGCCCCTACCTTTCTCCGTGGGTGGCAACCTACGTCGCCTGGTGTCGAGTTCTGTTCTCGAGTCGGCACCCACACAGCCACAGCGCGGGCGCTTCGGGCCCGAGCCGTGGACACGGCCCAAGATTCTTCGGAGGAAACAGGTGAACCTCAAGCGCAACGGTGCTCTCATGAGTGCGGTGGCCATCAGTGCCATGTTGCTGACCGCATGCGGTAGCGACGCCAACGTCGCAACCACAGACGGCGCATCCGACTCCTCGGCAACGTGTGAGGGCAAGTCTCCGCTGACCGGCGAAGGCTCCTCCGCTCAGCAGAACGCCATGTCCAACTTCACCTCGATCTATTCCAGCGTCTGCCCCGGCAAGGCCGTGGAGTACACCACCAGTGGTTCCGGCAACGGCCGCACCCAGTTCGTCGCGGGCCTCGTCGACTTCGCCGGATCCGACTCGGCGATCAAGGACGATCAGGCAGCTCAGGCCGCCGTTCGTTGCGACAACAACCCGGCATGGAACCTGCCTTTGGTCTTCGGTCCCGTCGCAGTGGCGTACAACCTCGACGGCGTCGACAAGGTGGTGCTGAACCCGAACGTCATCGCACAGATCTTCACCGGCCAGATCACCACCTGGAACGATCCGGCCATCGCGGCGCTCAACGAGGGCGTATCGCTGCCGTCCACGGCGATCACTCCGGTCTACCGCTCCGATTCCTCGGGTACCAGCGACAACTTCCAGCGCTTCCTGAGCGCATCGGCTCCGCAGGCATGGACGCTGAGCCACAGCTCCGACTGGGCCGGTGGCGTCGGTGAAGGTGCGAACGGTTCGTCGGGCGTCGCCCAGGCCGTCGCAGCCACCCCCGGTTCGATCACGTACGTCGAGAAGGGCTTCGCCGATCAGGAGAGCCTCGGTACGGCCGATATCGACTTCGGCAACGGGGCCGTCGAGCTGAACAGCGAGACCGCAGGCAAGGCCATCGACGATGCGCAGTTCCAGGGCCAGGGTAACGACCTGGTCATCGACATCGACGCGCTGTACGCCAGCAACGCCGCAGATACCTACCCCCTCGTTCTCGGAACCTACGAGATCGTCTGCTCCAACGGCTACGACGCCGAAACCTCGGCCGCGATCAAGTCGTTCTTGGTCAGCGCAGCCAACGAGGGCCAGCAGGGCCTCGAGGCAGCCGGCTACGTGCCGCTGCCGGAGACCTTCAAGGAGCGCCTGATCACCGCCATCGAAGCAATCGGCTGATTCGATGACACATGATCCTGCTTCGACTCGCGTGTTCTCGCGAGTCGAAGCAGGACCGTTCTGGACCACCACGACGAGACAGTGAGCGGTATGAGCGACACCCACTCGATGACCGGCGTCCCCCCCGCGGCTACCGTGGCTACCACGGATACCGCGCACAAACCGGAAGAACCACAATTGTCAGACAAGAAAACATCGGGCACCGTCACTCGTCCCGGTGACCGGATCTTTTCCGGCCTGGCTACGGGCTCGGGCATCTTCATCATCGCCTTGATCGCTGCCGTCGGTGTGTTCCTGCTCTGGCGTGCGATCCCCGCGCTGTCGAACAACACAGTCAACTTCCTGACCTACAACGGTGCGTGGGACACCACGAACACCTCCGCGATGGCGTTCGGTGTTCTCGATCTCTTCCTGGTCACCGTCACTGTGTCGCTCTTCGCCCTCGTTCTCGCGATGCCCGTCGCGCTCGGCATCGCCATCTACCTGACGAACTACGCGCCCAAGCGAGTCGCGGGTCCGCTCGGTTACGTCATCGATCTGCTGGCCGCGGTTCCCTCGATCGTCTTCGGACTGTGGGGCCTGTACGTGCTGGCGCCCGCCATCAGCCCGTTCGCCGAATGGCTCAATTCGTCACTGAGCTGGTTCCCGCTCTTCAGTACCGGGTCGGTCTCGATCGCCGGTGGCGGCACCATCTTCACCGGTGGCATCGTGCTCGCGGTGATGATCCTGCCGATCATCGCTGCGGTCACCCGAGAGGTGTTCGTGCAGACCCCCAAGGGGCAGGTCGAAGCCGCACTCGCGCTCGGCGCAACCCGCTGGGAGGTTGTGCGGACCACGGTCATTCCGTTCGGCAAGTCGGGCTTCGTGTCGGGGTCGATGCTCGGTCTCGGCCGCGCGCTCGGTGAGACGATCGCGCTCTACATCATCATTCGCAGCACGCAGGTGACATTCAGTGGGTCCTTGTTCGACGGCGGATCGACCTTCGCAACGAAGATCGCGTTGGCTGCGGGCGAGTTCAACAATCCGCTGCAGGCCGGTGCCTACATCGCGGCTGGCCTCGTGTTGTTCATCCTGACCTTTGTCGTCAACGCCGGTGCCCGCGCTGCCATCGCCGGAAAGAAGGACTGAGCCATGACCGCAACCATGGACAAGCCCGTCAAGGAACCCACTTTCCGAGGTGTCAGCCCTCGGCGCAAGGCGGCCAACCTGTCGGCGACGATCCTCGTCGGTCTGTCGGTGCTGATCGCGCTCGTACCGCTCGTCTGGGTCCTCTACACCGTGATCTCGCGCGGGTTGTCGGCCGTCGTCGCGCCGACCTGGTGGCAGAACTCGCAGGCCGGAATCACTCAGTTCATCGCCGGTGGCGGTGCCTACCACGCGATCGTCGGCACTCTCCTGCAAGGACTGTTCTGCGCAGTCATCTCCATCCCGATCGGCATCTTCGTCGCGATCTACCTCGTCGAGTACGGGGCAGGCACGCGGCTGGCCAAAGTGACGACCTTCATGGTCGACATTCTCACCGGCGTCCCGTCCATCGTCGCGGCCCTGTTCATCTACGCGCTGTGGATCGCGACGTTCGGATTCCAGCGCTCCGGTGTCGCCGTGGCCTTCGCCTTGGTTCTGCTGATGATTCCGGTCATCGTGCGTTCGGCCGAGGAAATGCTCCGCATCGTCCCGCAGGACCTCCGCGAGGCGTCCTACGCGTTGGGTGTGCCGAAGTGGAAGACCATCGCCAAGATCGTCATTCCGACGGCACTGTCCGGAATCGTCACCGGAATCATGCTCGCCTTGGCTCGTGTGATGGGTGAGACCGCGCCGGTGCTGATCTTGGTGGGATCCGCGACCGCCATCAACTTCAACATCTTCGAAGGGCCGCAGACGTCACTGCCGCTCATGATGGTCGACCTGCAGAAAGCAGGAACCGGCGTGCTCACTGCAGAGCGCATGTGGGGAGCAGCTCTGACGCTGATCCTGATCGTCGCACTACTCAACATCGGTGCCAAGTTGGTCTCGAAGTTCTTCTCGCCCAAGAACTCCTGACCCACCAGACTCCAGCGAATCCTAAGGAACGAAGAACATGGCAAAGCGTCTCGATCTCAAAGACGTCAACATCTACTACGGCAAATTCCACGCCGTCTCGGACGTCACCCTGGCCGTTCCGCCGCGCAGTGTCACCGCGTTCATCGGACCGTCGGGTTGCGGTAAGTCCACGGTCCTGCGTTCGCTCAACCGCATGCACGAGGTCACCCCCGGTGCCCGAGTCGAGGGTTCGGTGCTGCTCGACGGCGAGGACATCTACGGCAGCGGCGTCGACCCGGTCGGCGTGCGTCGCACCATCGGCATGGTCTTCCAGCGCCCCAACCCGTTCCCGACGATGTCGATCAAGGACAACGTCGTCGCGGGTCTGAAGCTGCAGGGTGGTCGCGGCAAGAAGGAACTCGACGAGATCGCCGAACGCTCGCTCAGAGGTGCCAATCTCTGGACCGAGGTCAAGGACCGTCTCGACAAGCCCGGTGGCGGCCTCTCCGGTGGCCAGCAGCAGCGTCTGTGCATCGCGCGCGCCATCGCGGTGTCTCCCGATGTGCTGCTCATGGACGAGCCGTGCTCTGCTCTCGACCCGATCTCGACCCTCGCGATCGAGGACCTCATCCAGGAGCTCAAGCAGGACTTCACCATCGTCATCGTCACGCACAACATGCAGCAGGCTGCGCGCGTGAGCGATCAGACCGGCTTCTTCAACCTCGAAGCGACGGGCAAGCCCGGAAAGCTCATCGAGATCGACGACACGGAGAAGATCTTCTCCAACCCGTCGCAGAAGGCCACCGAGGACTACATCTCGGGCCGCTTCGGATAGCGACCGGCCTCTCGAGGCAGCCCCCCTGAGACGAGAAAACCCCCGCCGTGCGAGGCGGGGGTTTTCTCGTGTCGGTGCGTGTCGGCCGCGTACGGTTCCGATGCGGATGTCGAGTGGCTCCGGTGCGGAGGGCACCGAGAGCCACTCGACAGTGGCGGTCTTACGAGGTCGCGATGTTGTCGTGACCGAGTTCGGCCGGCAGCTCTCCGGTGACCAGGAAGATCACGCGACGCCCCACCTCGACGGCGTGATCTGCGAACCGCTCGTAGAAGCGGCCCAGCAGCGTCACGTCGACCGCGGCGGCAACGCCGTGGCTCCACTCGCGGTCCATCAGCACCGTGAAGAGGTGACGGTGCAGATCATCCATCGCCTCGTCCTCTTCCTGCAGCTTTGCAGCGCGCTCGGGATCGCGGGTCTCGAGCACCTCGCGGGCCGAAGCGCCGATCGTAACGGCGAGTCGACCCATCTCGGCGAAGTAACCGTTGACGACCTCGGGAAGGGCGTGGTTCGGGTGCCTGCGGCGGGTGATCTTGGCGACGTGCAGGGCGAGCGCTCCCATGCGGTCGATGTCGGCAACGATCTGGATGCCTGCCACCACCGAACGGAGATCGCCTGCGACCGGGGCCTGGAGAGCCAGCAGCGTGAAGGCCTTCTCCTCGCTCACCGCGCTCAGCTCGCTGATCTTGTCGTGCTCGGAAATGACCTGCTCGGCGAGAACGAGGTCTGCTTGGAGGAGTGACTGGGTGGCCTTTTCCATGGCCGCACCAGCCAGGCTCGCCATTTCTCCGAGGAGATCGGCAAGCTCGTTCATCTGTTCAATGTAGGCGACGCGCATGACCGAAGTTTAGTTGGTCACGTCTGGCTGTTCCCTGTCCCGAGGGTTAACGGAGCATGAATGAAGTCAGGCGCACGTGTCGTCGGCGGCATTGGTGAACGAAAGATTCTCCGGAAGTGGCGCGCTTTCGGTGGTCCCTTCCATCATGGTGGGATCGATCTCGGTGCCGAATTCCGCCGGATACTGGGTGTATCCCGGGTAGTCGGAGCCGAGCACCACCTCGACCACGTTGTTCAGGCTCGGCGCGAGTTCGATCCCGGCACCCGGGATCGAGGACGCGACCGTAGCGGCGGCTGCTTCCTGATCCGGGGAGTAGCGCACGACGGTCTGGGCGGCCGTGCCGGCGAAGTTGCCGACCGTCAGGATCTGGAATCCGTAGGTCGCGAGCTCGTCGGACGCTCGCTGGGCCATACCTGCGACATCGGAGGCGTTGGACACCTGGATAGACACCGTCGAGGGGTCGACGGCCAACAGCGGGGCATCGGGTGCGGCGGCAGGGGCCGAGGATTCCGGGGTCACCGGTTCCGCGCGTTCCTCGCCGGGCAGCGGGTCGTCGTCGATGATGGCCTGGAAGATCGCACCGATGGCGTCGTCGTTGGGGATCTCGTTGCCGTAGTCGTTGGTTCCGGTGGTGGGGATGGTGAGGAAGGTGACCGCGCCTGCGTCGACGTTCTGTAACGAGCGTCCCAGTGTCACCAGGTCCTGGGTCTTGACGTTCTCGACGAAGGTGTCCGAGGTGAAGGCGTTGACGAAACCGTTCAACTTGCCCGGATCGAGGAGCACCTTGTTCGACAGTGCCGATCGCAGCAGAGACGAGAGGAACCGCTGCTGGCGTTTGATGCGACCGTAATCGCCGTTGCCCTCGGACTCGACGTTGCGTGCCCGCACGTAGTCGAGCGCGGTCCGGCCGTCGATATGTTGGTTACCGGCGTTGGGAAGTACGGCACCGAGCTCGTAGTCGATCAACGGTTGTGCGGTGCAGACCTCGACGCCGCCCACCTCGTCGACCATGGATTCGAATCCGGCGAAGTCCATGCCGACGAAATGCCCGATGCGTAGACCCGAGATCTTCTGAATGGTCTTGACCAGGCACTTGGGACCACCGAGCGCGTAGGTGGCGTTCAGTTTGTCGCCGTATGCCTCGGGGAACATCTCGCCGGTGTAGGTATTGGTGTCGTTGTCGAATTGCTCGCACACCGGTCGGGTCACGTCCAGATCGCGAGGAAACGAGACGGCTACGACGCGGCTGCGATCGGCGGGGATGTTGACCAGCATGACGGTGTCCGAGCGGGATCCCTCGGCATCGGCGACGGTGCCTGCACCCAGCTGTCCGCTGGCACCGGCACGGGTGTCGGTGCCGACGATCAGGTAGGTCTCGTCACCGTACTGGCCCGCGGCGTCGACGACGTCGGTCGAGTCCGGATCGAGCGCGGCGACCTGGAGAAATCCCTGGTCGGTGTTTCGCAGGTAGCCCCAGACCACCCCCGTCAGCGTCACGGACAGGATCGCGATCACGGACACCAGGCTTCGGCCGATCATCCGGATTCGACGGCGACGTCGCACTCGGCTCATCGCCAAGCGGGTCAGCGCCGGGCGATCCTCGGCGGGCGCACCCACCGGTTCCGGTACTGCGTGCGGCTGCGCGGCTCGGGAAGGTGCAGGAGTGGTGTCGGTGATCGGCGCGATCACCTCGGTGGGTTCCTCGACCAGCGGGCGTTCGGAAGACTGGGGATCGGAAGGTTGGGGTTCGGAAGGCCGGGGTTCGGGAGGTCCGGAGCCGAGCTGTCCGGATCGCCCGAATGCGCCGGTTTGCCTGATTGAGGACAGTGGGCGCTCCCACGGGGCGCGACCCTCGGGCACAGACGGGCCCGACTCTCGATCGTCTCCCACGGATTGGAACCTGGCCTTCCATTACACGCATGCGCTGCCTACTCGGCAATCCCAGCCATAGTACTGACTCGAGCGGCATGGTCCACTTCGTGCGAGGTCGAGCTCGGTGAGCTGGGGCTCAGCCGCCGGAGTGCATCAGGTCGGCACCGGCGGGTACGCAGAGGTCTTCCGGATCGTCGAGCCAGCCGTCGGGCAGCGAGACCGCGCCCGGTGAACCCTGGCGGCCTCGGGGTCCCTCGGCGTCCTTGGGAAACGGAACGGTCGGATCGAGTTGTGCCAGAAGGTCGTCCAGCTCGGCGAGGCTGGACACCAACGCCATCGAGACGCGCAGCTCCGAACCTGCGGGGAACCCGCGCAGATACCAGGACACGTGCTTGCGCAGCTCACGCAGGCCCTTGTTCTCTCCGTGATGCTGGGCGAGCAGTTCGGCATGTCGAGCGATGATGGCCGCGACCTCACCGAGGGTGGGCGGCGTCGGCTCGGGCCTGCCGTTGAGGCGGGCGCTGAGTTCGGCGAACAGCCACGGCCTACCGAGGCAGCCGCGCCCGACGACGACACCGTCGCAGCCGGTCTCGGCCATCATGCGGACAGCATCGGCGGCAGAGAAGATGTCTCCGTTGCCCAATACCGGGATCCCTGTGACATGTTCCTTGAGTCGAGCTATTTCGTTCCAGTCGGCAGTGCCCGAGTAGCGCTGAGCGGCAGTTCTGGCGTGCAACGCCACCGCGGCCGCGCCTTCGTCGGCGGCGATGGCACCCGCGTCGAGGTGCGTGTGATGGTTCTCGTCGATGCCGACTCGGAACTTGACGGTCACCGGAATGTCCGTCCCCTCGGTCGCCTTGACGGCAGCGGCCACGATCCGACCGAACAGGTTCCGCTTGTAGGGCAGAGCGGCACCGCCGCCTTTGCGGGTGACCTTCGGAACGGGGCAGCCGAAGTTCATGTCGATGTGATCGGCGAGGTTGTCGTCGACGATCATCTTCGCCGCGGCGTACGTGGTGTCCGGGTCGACGGTGTAGAGCTGAAGCGATCGGGGAGTTTCGGTGGGGCCGAACGTCGTCATGTGCATCGTGGCGGGCTGCCGTTCGACCAGCGCGCGTGCGGTGACCATCTCACAGACGTACAGCCCGGACGTGCTGCCTGCTCGCTCGAGTTCCTGTTCGCGGCACAGGGTGCGGAACGCGACATTGGTGACGCCTGCCATCGGGGCGAGGACGACTGGGCTGCGCAACTCGAGTGAGCCGATGTGCAGGGTCATGAGAAGTGCCTTTGGAACGGAGGGATGGAGATCAGGGTCGAAAACAGCGGTGCCCGGCACCGAAGTCGGTACCGGGCACGTCGCTGATCGACACTACGATGCGCGTGCTTCGGCCTTCGCGCGTTCGCGGGCGAGGGAGCGATCTCGCATTTCCTCGAACTTGGTGGCCTGACGCTCGAGGTCCTCGAGGAACGCGGCCAGTTCCTCACGCTTGTTCTCCCCGCGGCCGGTGAAGTCGTTGCGCTCGAACACGCTCCATTTGCGCAGTACCGGCCAGACGACGTCCTCGAGGTGCTGACGCAGGTCGTAGATGCCGTGCTTGGCCATCAGCACACCGTTGCGGCGGAAGTTCGGCATACCTGCACCGGGCATCACGAAGTTGGTCACGATGTCGGACACCGCGTCGAGCGTCTGGTCGGGGGCGATGTCCATCGCCGCGCCGGTGATGTTGCGGTAGAAGATCATGTGCAGGTTCTCGTCGGCGGCGATGCGCTGAAGCATCCGGTCGGCGATGGGATCGTCGCAGACCTTGCCGGTGTTGCGGTGCGAGACGCGGGTGGCGAGTTCCTGGAACGTCACGTACGCCACCGAATGCAGCAGACCCGTCTGTGAACCGGCGGGCGAGGCGAACCCGTTGGTCATGTGGATCATGCGGGCTTGTTCGAGTGCGACGGGATCGACGCCGCGGGTGACGACGAGGTAATCGCGCATGACGATGCCGTGGCGGTTCTCCTCGGCGGTCCACCGGCCGACCCAGGTTCCCCATGCACCGTCCTGGGAGAAGTTCTCGGCGATCTCCCGGTGGTAGGAGGGCAGGTTGTCCTCGGTGAGCAGGTTGGTGATCATCGCCGCCTGCGCGACATCGGAGAGCTTGGACTGCTCGGGGTCGTAGTCCTGGCCACCCAAGGCAGCGAAATTGCGGCCTTCGTCCCACGGCACGTAGTCGTGGGGATGCCATTCCCGCGCCATCGACATGTGACGGTTCACGTTGTCCTCGGCAGTGGGCACCAGCTCCTGCAGAAGCTCGAGCTGTGTCAGATCCCTCGCCATTAGATCGCCTCCATAGATTGCGTACGACCGGTCCAGCTTACGGCACCGTAGGTTCGGTGTGAACCGTCTCGTGCCTGTTCACCTGCTGTTCCGGCGATCGTGATGTCCGATGCCGATCGACTCGAACGTCCTCGTTCGTCGATCTCTCGCTCGGCCTCCGCGACTGCTGCGGCCCCCCGCACGTCGCTTCGTTTCGGCCGATCGTTACGTCCGAGTGTACGTACCCGGCAGGTGTGATCACCGTTACCGGAGTTGCCTGTGGTGCCCCCAGTAGGACTCGAACCTACGACCTGCGGATTAAAAGTCCGTAGCTCTACCAACTGAGCTATAGGGGCGCGGCTCGAAAGTGTATCGGGCCGCGCAGTACTGACCGGCATGTACCCCCGGCAGCAGTTCTACCGGGTCAGCGACCGAAGCTGCTGCATCCGCTCGGTGCGGGAATGCCTGCCAGTCGATCGTCGATCCAGGAGTAGGCACCGGGGATTCCGGTGAGTGCGACGACGAGATGCTCGCCGACGTACTCCTCCAATCGGACGCGTGCACCGTTGGCGCACCATTCGTCGTAGAGGGTCTCCGGTCCTTGCTTGGGGATCCAGAATTCTTGTTGCCCGTGGTAGATGAATATGGGCGCGGAGGGTGTTCTGTTTCCGCCCATGCGGGTCGCTGCGATGATCTCTTCTGCGATCGGGGTGCGGTCGACGTCCGGTATGTCCGACAGGGCCTGTGCCGGGATGGGTGCGACGATCCCGCCGGGAGCGGTGAGGTAGATGCACATGTCTTTGGCGATGGTGGCCAGGCGCAGCCCGTTGGCGTTCATCAGCGTGAACATCTCGGGATACTCCCTGGCGACTCCGAGCGTGGCGGACAGGAACAGGGTCGAGCCCACCGTTCCGTTGAGCGAACGGAGGAGAATGCGGTAGTCGGTGGGGGCCCCGCCGAAGGCCACGCCGACGAGATTGACGTCCGGTGCGTAGGTGGGAGCGAGCTGCGCGGCCCATCCTGATGCGATGGCACCTCCGGAATATCCGGTGGCGGCGATGGGCGACTGCGCCGGTAGGCCCAGTTGGGGCAGCGCAACCATCGCGCGAAGCGCGTCCAGAATGGCGTGCCCCGCCATCGGCCCGGCCGCGTATCCCTGGCGCGGGCCCTGATGGTCGGTGACCACGACGGCGTAGTTCTTCCTCAGGAACGACTGCACCGGAACGATCTCGGGGGCGATGCCACGGGGGAGGGTCCACGACGGAGCGCACGTGTTTCCTAGTGAGTCGATGGCCATGTTGTACGCCACTACCGGTCGGCTTCCCGGGCCCGTCCACGGGGCTGTCGGCACGATGACGGTGGTCACTCCCGCGACGGGCCGATCCTTGGAATCGTTGGTGCGGAACAGGATCTGCGTCGACGTCACCGGTGTGAGCAGTGGTCCGACCTGCACGGTTCGGGTTGCCAACACCGACCCCGGCGGGCGTTGTTCGAACCCTGCGGGTGGATCGAACCACGGTTCACCCAGCGGGGTCGGTAGGTACAGGGCTGGATCGGCAACGGGTGCAAGGAAGTTGCCGATGGGGTCCGCTGATGCGGTGCCTGCGGCCGACAGCGTGAGGATCGACGCTGTGAACAATGCTGTCATGGAACGGAATACGCGAACCGCCACTGTCATTGCGCTCACTCGTCTCCGATAGGCAAAGCAGGATGTGTGATTCAGATCACACTAGACGGACGCGGGTGGCAGGAGTGTCTTCTCGTGGAGAACGTGTTGAAACCGTTACCGATAGGCGCGCCTTCGATATGCATTATCCGGCAAAGCATTTCGAAATGAAGCTCAAAATCGCATTGGCAACGTGTTGTCGTGCAACATATTTGACATGCTAAGAAGGATGGCGAAGGATCTTGAGACGAGATCCGTTATGGGCAAATGTAATTCGGCTTTCAAGCGAAATCGAGTGATATGCCCGGGAGTGTACGAGCGAAGCGTCGATCGATCGATTGTCGATGCGCGGATCGGGCTTTGTGTGTGGTTTCGGCTCGGAACTCGGCGACGGGTTCGGTGGAGTACGCCAGGGTGCGCGGCTCGGCCGGGCGGAGTAGGTCGAAGGAACGAAAAGAGGCTCGAGTGCGCACCCCCTGCAGCGCACTCGAGCCGCGGATATCATACCACCAGGCTTGTTTCTATTGTCTAAGCAAATTTTCGGTCGGCTCAGCGCGTCGAAGCGAACCGCAGGTGAGTCGCTACGCGTGTCGTTCGGGTGACGTACTCTCTATCTGTAATACCTGTGGATACGCAGGGGGGCTTGGGCTCGGAGGCACTGACTAAATGGCACAACAGGAGCGCGCACGGCGGACCCGGGCGGCCATAGTAGAGGCGGCGGCGGCGGAGTTCGCCAAGCGTGGATATGCGGCAGCATCGGTCAACACCATCTTGGAAGGCTCGAACGCCACCAAGGGTGCGATGTATTTTCATTTCCAATCGAAGGAGGATCTGGCCCGAGCGGTTCTGGCTGCCGGGTTGGATCGATACGTCGCCATCAGCGAGAAGTGGGCCGACACCACCGCGCATCCGTTCTATGTCATCCGCGGCATCGTGGACGACATAGCGCTGAACTTTCAGAACGACGTGATCGTGCGCGCCGAGTTCCGGCTGATCGTCGAACCCGAGTTCTATGCGGAGGTGCACTCGGGCGGCGGCCGCGTGTGGGGCGCTCAGGGGCACAAGCAGGCAGAGCGCGCCCGTGCAATGGGAGATCTCAAGCCGCAGTTCGATGCCGACAAGTTCGTTCGAGTGCTCGCTGCGTCGATGGCCGGTCAGCGCTACATGTCGGATCTGGTTGCGGACAACGCGGATCTGCGTGAACGGTTCGAGGAATCCGTAGAGGTCGTTCTGTTGGCGATGGCGTCGGACCGTTGGCTCGCTGAACTCGAGCTGCACGGGTGGGAACAGTTCGGCGAAAACTATGCCGCGAATGCCTCTGACCTGCCGGTTTGAGATTTGCTGCGGAAGTGTCCTAAGCTATCCCAGCTCCCAACGGAACGCCGTTGAGGGTAACGTCGGAGCAGTTCGGCGGGCCCCCTTCGTCTAGCGGCCTAGGACGCCGCCCTTTCAAGGCGGTAGCGCGGGTTCGAATCCCGTAGGGGGTACGTAGGAAAAGATCGGATTGACAATCCGGTCTGCGGTACAGCATTCTTCATCTCGCACTTCGCGAGACGCGGATTTGCAGTTCGGAGAGTTACTGCGCTAGAAATAGCGCGGAAACAACAGCAAGGCCCTGTGGCGCAGTTGGTTAGCGCGCCGCCCTGTCACGGCGGAGGTCGCGGGTTCGAGTCCCGTCAGGGTCGCAACATCGGTGAGAAATCACCGACATTGCGATGGCATTGAAGTACCGGTGCCGCCCGGCCAGGTAGCTCAGTTGGTACGAGCGTCCGCCTGAAAAGCGGAAGGTCGCCGGTTCGATCCCGGCCCTGGCCACCATAGTTTTTGTCGTCAGCGCATCGGTGCCGATCGAAATGTACGAGTAAAGGCCCCTCCCACCCGGGAGGGGCCTTTACTCGTGGTCACCACACCTGCGTCCGGTGACGACCGTGCGCGTCGAGCGCTATGGTCGACACCGTGGATGTGATCGATCGAGCGCAAGAGGATCTGGCGCGTGGAGACAGCATCGCTGCCCGAGATCGGCTGATGTCGGCTCTGGTGCGCAACCCGGCCTCGCCCGGCGTCCTCGAGTTGCTCGCGTACACGCATCTTGTGCTCGGTGATCGTGCGGCCGCCGGTGCTGCATGGTTCCTCACCGACAAGTCCGACGACGATCCGACGGCCTCGGCTGCGTTCGCCGCTCTGGAAGCGCAGTGCCGGTCGCCGCTCGCTGTGGCCCGAGCCCTCCCCATCCACGCTCCCTCCGACTGGTATCCCACCCGGGCCAGAAACCGGCTGGAGCGGCTCGAAGCCGCGATCGAAGCCAACGGCCAACACTGGTTCCCGCCGCGTGACGTCGTCTACTTCGACGAGGACGGACTGAACTCCGACGACTTCTACGACGCCGAGGTGGACCAGGACGACGACCGGGCTCGCGGTGGTTCGAGCTACCGCTCGGTGCGACAGCGCGCGATCGCAGCGACCATCGTCATCGCCATCGTTGCGACCTCGGCATCGGTCGTTCTGGCCCTCGTCTTCGGCTGACACCATCCGAGTACGAATGCCGGGCGCGGAGCGTAGAGTCGCCACAGAAATTCATGCCGACGACCGAGAACGAGTTCTTTGATGGGCACAGCGAACGGCATACCGTCACCGGCACCGAGGGACGACAACTATGCCGTCAACCTCGAACAGGCGAGAGTGTTCGCCAGGGGGCTGGCCGAGCACATAGAAACCTGCTCGACGGCCATCGAAAGTGCGCAGTCCAAGGCATTTCGAGCGCGTGCGGATCGCGCCGAATCCCGAGCCCGCGCCTTCGAGGCGGAGGCGTCGACGCTCCGGACCGAGCTGTACGAGATGTACCGGCACATCGATGCGATGACAGCGCGGTTTCCAGAACTACGCCACGACCCGGCCGTGCGCGGCTAGATCCGTCCGTCGATCACACCGCAGCGGTATCGGTGACCACGCCGAACGTGGCATCCGCGCCGCGACGGCCGAGAGCAGAGCCCCACACCGCGTACACCGCGTCCACGGTGGAGGATCGCTCGACATCGCGGCCCTCCGCGACGGTGATGAGAGTGCGCGAGAGCTCGAACAAACTGACCCGGTGTTGTTTGGCGGTCCGGAACAGCTCGTCGATGGCGTCGGCGACGGACCCGCCGTGAATGCCGACGAGCACTCCGGTCGCGATATCCACGTCGGTGCGAGACGCAGGTGAATCGGGCAGTCTGTCGGTCATCTTTTTCCTCGAGATGGTGTGGTCGGTGCGGATGACCGAAGCGAATTCTGGCGTCGAGCGGGCTTCACTGTCTCACACGGAAGTGACATTTCATACCATCGGTTTTGCCCGCACATGCATCCGCTCGCCCTGGGGGCCGAACAGGCTCAGTAGCTCGACCGGGCGAGGTCCGACGGCACCGAACCAGTGCGGCACTCGGGTATCGAACTCGGCCGCTTCGCCGGGCTTCATCGTCAGATCGTGCTCGCCGAGGATCAGTCGCAGGGTGCCGTCGAGGACATAGAGCCACTCGTAGCCCTCGTGCACCTTGGGGCTCGGCTCTGCGTCCGTTGGCCGGACCAGGAGCTTGAACGCCTGCAGGCCGCCGGGGCGCAAGGTCAGGGGAAGAATGGTCACGTTCTCGCGAACGGTGGCCGTCGTGCGCACTCGGGGGTCGGCGACGGGCGGCGCTGTCACCAGGTCGTCGAGCGCCATCTGGTGGGCACGCGCGATCGGCCACAGGAGTTCGAGGCTCGGTCTGCGGTCGCCCGATTCGAGTCGCGACAGGGTGCTGATCGAGATCCCTGTCGTCTCCGACAGTGCAGTGAGGGTGGTGTTCTTCTGCATCCTGATGCGTTTGAGGCGAGGGCCGAGGCCGGCGAGCACATCGTCGAGGCTGATTGCTGCTTCCGTCATCTCTTTATTGCAGTTTCAGCAATCAGGTTTGTCAAGAGGAAGAATTTCGATCCGTCATTCGGACGGCGGATGCAGAGTCCGGTTGCTCTGGAACGTCCGCATCACGCCACTGAGCGGATCGCGGAACTCGATCGAGCTCGCCAGCAACCGAAGGGGGTCGGAGTAGTCGTCATCGGCGACCTCGCGGAACGACGGGTAGAAATTGTCGCCGACGATGGGAATCCCCAACGAGCACAGATGTATCCGCAGCTGATGTGTCTTTCCGGTATGGGGATGAAGTCGATATCGACCGTACGGGCCCACCGTGTCGACGAGTTCGATGCGAGTCTCGGCGTTGGGCTCGCCCGGCACCTCACGGGCCTGAAGAACGCCGCGTTCCTTGATGATTCGACTGCGTACCGTCAGCGGAAAGTCCACGTCGGGTGCCAGGGGCGCGATCGCGTCGTATCTCTTGACGATCGTGCGTTGAGCGAACAGCTCCTGGTAGGGCCGGCGTGCCTGCGCTCTGACGGTGAACACGAGGACGCCGGCGGTGAGCCGGTCCAGCCGATGCGCCGGGCTCAACTCGGGTAGGTCGAACCGTCGACGCAACAACACCAGAGCGGACCGTGCGATATACGCACCGCGTGGCGTAGTGGCCAGAAAATGCGGCTTGTCGACGACGAGGATGTTCTCGTCGCGGTGAAGTACGTCGAGGGAGAACGGGACCGTCGGCTCCACCGGTGGGTCCCGATAGAGGTAGATATCCGCCCGAGGCCGCGCGATGGTCGCCGAATCGATGGGAACCCCTGCGGCGTCGACGATCTCCCCACCTGCGACCTTCTCGGTCAATCTGGCGGCGTCCCGAGGGAACCGGGCGCGCAGATACTCGAGCACCGTGATCCCGGTCCCTGTGGCGGTCTGACCCACCGTGTCGGGCATCCGTACCCGGGTGGGGTCGAGGCCGTCGCGTAACGGCAGGGGAGCGGTGGGCATGCATCGACTGTAATCGGTGGCGCAGGGAAACACCCCGGTCGGCAAGTGCCGACCGGGGTGCTTCACAGTGGTGGAACCGTGGGGTCCGAATCAGATGGTGACGACCATCTTGCCGGTGTTCTCGCCCTTCATCAGGCCGATGAACGCCGCAGGCGCGTTGTCGAGACCGTCGACGACTGTCTCGTCGAATTCGATTGCGCCACTGCCCAGCCACTCGGTCATCCTGGTACGGAACTCACCGGTGAGGTGCGCGTACGAGCCGACGATGAAACCCTTGAGTGTCAGCTCTTTGCCGATCGCCAGAGCGAGGTTGCGAGGTGCCGGGGTCGGTTCGGTCGAGTTGTACTGAGCGATGGCTCCGCACATGGCAATTCGGCCGTGCTTGTTCATCGATCCGATGGCCGCCTCCAGATGCTCGCCGCCGACGTTGTCGAAGTACACGTCGATTCCGTCCGGTGCGGCCTGCCGCAGCTGCTCGGCCACCGGGCCGTCGTGGTAGTCGAACGCCGCGTCGAATCCGAGCTCGAGCAACCGCGCCACTTTGGCGGGAGAGCCGGCACTACCGATGACGCGAGATGCGCCGAGCGCCTTGGCGATCTGGCCGACGAGCGATCCCACCGCACCGGCTGCGCCGGAGACGAACACGACGTCGCCCTTCTCGAACGAGGCCACCTCGGTCAATCCGGCATATGCGGTCGTGCCCGTCATTCCCAGTGCGCTCAGGTAGGCCGAGGCCTTGGCTGCGCCGAGGTCGACCTTGCTCGCGCCCGCGGCCGGGACGATCGCGAGATCGCGCCAACCCTTGCCGTGTACGACGGCGTCGCCGACCGTGAATCCTTCGGCCTTCGACTCGATGATCTCGCCGACTGCGCCACCGTCGAGCGGTGCGTCGAGCTGGAACGGTGGGACGTAGGATTTCACGTCGTTCATTCGCCCACGCATGTACGGATCGACCGACATCACGAGGTTGCGGACGAGGATCTGCCCGTCAGCGAGTTCGGGGAGGTCGACGACCTCCGCGCGAAAGTTGTCTTCGGTCGGCCAGCCTTCTGGGCGGGACGCGAGGTGAATTTCGTGTGCCTTCATGGTGTTTCCTCTTACTCGTCTTCGGTGACTGTGACGGTGACGTCGATGTTGCCGCGGGTGGCGTTGGAGTACGGGCAGACCTGGTGGGCCTTGTCGGCCAGGGCCTGGGCTTGCTCGCGGTCGAGGTTCGGCAGCGTCACCTCCAGGGTGACGGCCAGCTGGAATCCGCCTGCATCGTTGGGGCCGATGTCGACGCGAGCGCCGACGGCCGAATCGGTGATGTCGGCCTTGTCCTGACGCGCCACCAGCTGCAATGCGGAGTGGAAGCAGGCGGCGTATCCGGCGGCGAACAGCTGCTCGGGATTGGTGCCGTTTCCACTGCCGCCCATGGCTTCCGGGATGGCGAGGTCGAGGTCGAGACGTCCGTCGGAGGTGCGGGCGTTGCCGTTGCGTCCCTCCCCGGTGGCGAGGGCTTCGGCGGTGTAGAGGGTCTTCATGATGCTCCTTCTGAGGTGCTCGAATCGGTGTGATGCAGAGCGTTGGTCAATGCGTCGAGCGCGTTCTTGAGCGCGACCAACTCCTCGACGCCCATGCCGGTCTTCTCGGCCAGCTTGCGCGGGATGTCCAACGCTTTCGCGCGCATAGCGCTTCCGGTCTCGGTGAGGTGGATCTCGACGCGGCGTTCGTCGGTGCTCAGGCGTCGGCGCTCGATGAATCCGAGACCTTCGAGTCGCTTGAGCATCGGCGACAAAGTGCCGGTGTCGAGATCGAGTTCGGCGCAGATGTCCTTGACGCCGCGCCCGTCCTGTTCCCACAGCACCAGCAACACCAGGTACTGCGGGTATGTGACGCCGAGCTCGTCGAGCATCGGGCGATACACCGCGGTGGTAGCCCGCGATGCGGAGTACAGCGCGAAGCACACCTGACGGTCGAGTGCGAGTTCGTTGCCCATGCGAAGAACAGTAGTACACGTTTTAGTTGTGCGCAACCTACCTGTTTCTCGGGTCAGCTCTGCAGGGCGTTCTTCAGGCCATCGAGCACGATCGTTGCCGCCGTCGGACCTGCATTGAGGTACCACGGATCGTCGTCGACGCGAACGATGTGGTTCTCGGTGGCCGCGCTCATTCCAGTCCACAGCGGGTTCGTCGTGTACGACGCGGCGCTCGAATCGGCTCCGGCGTCCTGGCTCGACACGAACACCCAATCGGCGTTGGCCAGTTGGATCTCCTCCTCGCTGAAGTCCTGCGAGGTCGTGGCGAACTGCTGACTTTCCGGTCGGGCCAGGCCCGCATCCCAGGCGATGAAGCCGGCGAACGACGCAATGCCGAACACCCGCGCGCGGTCTGCGGTGAAGCGAACGAAGGAGACCGTGGGTGCGCCACTGCCGGCAAAGGACTCACCCAGCGCCGCCGCGTCCGAGGTGAAGGTGTCGATCACACCCCTGGCCTGCTCGGTCCGGCCGAGCGCGTCGGCGAGCAGCACGAAGTCCTGCTTCCAGTTCACTCCGGTGCCTTCGGTGAGCACGGTCGGCGCAATGGTCGCCAGCGTCGAGTAGATATCCCCCGATCCGGTCTCGTTCGCCAGGATCAGGTCGGGTTCGATCGCGGCGATCGCCTCGATGTCGACCTCCTGCCGGTTGCCCACGTCGACGAACTGCGTCATCTGATCCGCGTACTGAGGGAACGAGAAGCTGATGTAGTCCGGGACCAGTTCTGCACCGCTGCCGTAGGCCACCCCGGTGGGGACGACGCCCAGTGTCAGGGCCGCGTCGAGCTGACCGGTGGCGATGACGACGATCTTCTTCGGTTCGGCAGGGATTTCGGTGGAACCGCCGAAATGGCCTACGGTGCGCGGAAATACGCCGTCGGCGGCTCCCGAGCCCATGCCGTCGGGGATGTCGGTCGGCCCTGGTGCGAGATCGGCGGCGTCGTCGGATGACGCAGTGCTGCCGGGAGGGGTGGCCGTCTGCTCGGCCGTGCTGCCGCACGCGACTGTGGTCACGGCAGTGACCGCGGCAATGGTTGCGGACAGGAGTAGGCGCTTCACTGTTGTTCTCTTTCACCGGACGGGGATCAGGAAGGCAAGCCTAGCCTGTACCCGGCCGAGCTGGTGAGCGGAACTTCGCCGCAGAGCACGAAGTTCCGCTCACCCGCGGTCAGCGAAGCGCCGCAGCCGCCTGCACCACATGTGTCAGTGACCGTTCGATCTCGGCCACCCCGCGGGTCTTGAGTCCGCAATCGGGATTGACCCAGAGACGCTCGGCAGGAACAGCTCTCAATGCCGCACGCAGCGACTCGGTGATCTCGTCGACGCTCGGCACCCGTGGTGAATGGATGTCGTACACGCCGGGGCCGACGCCGAGATCGAATCCGACGGAGTTGAGGTCGTCGAGTACCTCCATGTGCGAGCGAGCCGCCTCGATGGATGTCACGTCCGCGTCCAGGGCCACGATCGCGTCGATGATCTCACCGAACTCCGAGTAGCACAGATGGGTGTGGATCTGCGTTTCGTCGGACACGCCGGATGTCGCGATCTTGAACGAGTGCACTGCCCACTCCAGGTACGCAGCCGTATCGATCGCGCGCAACGGGAGTAGTTCGCGAAGGGCCGGTTCGTCCACCTGGACGATGCGGATGCCCGCTGCCTCCAGGTCGACGCTCTCGTCTCGAACAGCCAGGGCGATCTGGGCCGCGGACTCGGCGAGCGGCTGGTCGTCGCGCACGAACGACCACGCGAGAATCGTGACCGGCCCCGTCAGCATGCCCTTGACCGGCTTGTCGGTGAGGGACTGAGCGTAGGTGATCCAGTCGACGGTCATCGCCTTGTCACGGCTGACGTCACCGAAGAGAATCGGCGGACGTACACACCGAGAACCATACGATTGGACCCAACCGTTGGTCGTTGCCGCGAAACCGTTCAGCTGCTCGGCGAAGTACTGCACCATGTCGTTGCGCTCGGGCTCACCGTGCACCAACACATCGAGACCGATGTTCTCCTGCAGTGCAATGGTATTGGCGATCTCGGACTGCATCCGGCGCACGTACTCGGCGTCATCGATCTCACCCGAGCGGTGCGCGGCCCGCGCGAGTCGAATCTGGGTGGTCTGGGGATACGATCCGATCGTGGTGGTCGGCAGCGCCGGCAACTCCAGGCCCTCGGCCTGTGCCCTGCGGCGTTGCTCGGCCGGGGCGCGGTCGACGCGGATGCCCGACTCCAGTCGGGTCCGCACGGCTGCGTCGTGGACGCGTGGGTCACGGCGACGGCTCTCGCGTGCAGCACGCGCCTCGTCGAGCTCAGCGGACACCGAGTCGATGCCCTCGCGCAGCGCGCGTGCCAGCACCGTCACCTCGGTGACCTTCTCGGCACCGAACGCCAACCACGACCGGAGCGGATCGACGATATCGGTCTCGGCCGCGAGGCTGTACGGAACATGAAGCAGCGAGCAGGAACTCGATACCGCGAGCGCTCCGACGCTGCCGAGCAGGCTGCCCAGAGTCGCGAGCGCTCGGTCCAGATCCGTTCGCCAGATGTTGCGCCCATCGACGATGCCCGCCACGATGCGCTTGTGCGCGAGCGCAGGCACGCCGGCAATCTGCTCGACGGTGCCCGGTACCGTCACGTCGATCGAGAGCCCTTCGACCCCGGTCGATGCGAGCGCGGGTAGCGCGGCGCCGAGATCGCCGAAGTACGACGCCACCAGAATGGCCGGCCTGGCCTCGAGGGCGCTGAGGTAGTGGTAAGCCTGCGTGGCGCAGTCGATCTCGTCCGAGGTGCGATCGGCAACGAGCGCAGGTTCGTCCAGCTGAACCCATTCGGCACCGGCAGCGACCAAGTGCGTCAACAGCTCTGCATACAGCGGCAGGATCTCGTCGAGTCGGTCCAACAGCGGGGCTCCGCCGCCGACAGCCTTCGACAGCAGCAGGAACGTCACCGGTCCCACCAGCACGGGACGAGCCGGAACGCCCAGCGCGCGGGCCTGTTTCAGCTCGTCGAGGATCTTCTCCGGATGCAGGGAGAACACCGTGTCCGGTGCGATCTCCGGGACCAGATAGTGGTAGTTGGTGTCGAACCACTTCGTCATCTCGAGTGGTGCAACCGTGTCGTTGCCGCGGGCCGCGGCGAAGTACCGGTCCAGTTCGTTCTCGATGTCCTGCACCCGTTTCGGTAGCGCGCCGAGCATGACCGCGGTGTCGAGAATGTGGTCGTAGTACGAAAAGGTGCCCACCGGAACGGAGTCGAGGCCGGCCGCGAGCAAGCCCCTCAGATTGTCCTCGCGGAGCCTTTCGGCCACCGATTCGAGAGCGGACGCATCGAGTGCGCCTGCCCAGTAGGACTCCACGGCTTTCTTCAACTCGCGCTTCGGTCCGATTCGGGGGGACCCGAGGATCGTGGTGGTGAATTCGAATGTCACGTCGTGTTTCTCCAGGTACGTCACAGGTGGGTGGCACACCACCGAGCGTGCGAGAACCTGAGCCCCATGCGTCGGCATACGCCGAACAAGCTGCAGGTCTACTCGCCCATTCCACGGGGCGGTGAACCGCTACGCGCGGCGCGCGCAGCACAGGAGGCAGGTATTCGGACTCACAGGCACGTGATCGGAGATCACACCTACTGGCCGTCGCTTCCCAGAGAGGCTTCTCCAGTGCTCGTTGACGGCGGTCGTTCCTGCATACCGCTGCGGGACAGTCCCGGATTCTCACCGGGTTCCCTCTCACGACGCGCAAGACATCAACGCATCGCTTCGACGCCGTGGTGAACTTCGGGGCTCCTCGTGACCACCCGGCGAACCGACTGCAGGGACGAGCATAGATGCCGTCGCCGACGGTCTGTTACGGTACATCCCATGCAGCGCACGTATTTCTGGTTTAGCAGGCCGGCCCCGGGTGGGTCAGCCAGCGACGCCATGCGCTGACCTCCACCCCACGAGCCGGATGCAGACCGGCTCGAAGTGCGCGTGGAGCATGAGGGCCGGCCCGAGAACAGGAACGCCCTCTCATGACACTCTCTCTCGAAACCCCATCGCTCGACGATCAGCGAACGATCAGCATCAGCCCGCTGGCAGCGCCGTCGGTGCTGCGCCGCGAACATGCCGTCGACGACGCGATCTCGGCCACGGTCCGTACCGGCCGCGCCGGAGTCGTCGACGTTCTCGACGGCCGTGACGATCGACTGATCGTCGTCGTCGGACCGTGCTCGGTGCACGACACCGACGCTGCTCTGGACTACGCCCGGCGTCTGGCGACCATCGCGTCCGAACTGGGCGATCGACTGCACATCGTCATGCGCGTCTACTTCGAGAAGCCGCGGACGACGCTCGGTTGGAAAGGTCTGATCAACGATCCGCACCTCGACGGCAGCTTCGATATCAACTCGGGCCTGCGGGTGGGGCGTCAACTGCTGCTCGATATCTCCGCCCTCGGTCTGCCGGTCGGGTGCGAGTTCCTCGACCCGATCACCCCGCAGTACATCGCCGACCTGGTCAGTTACGGTGCGATCGGTGCACGGACCGCGGCGAGCCAGGTGCACCGTCAACTGTGCAGTGCACTGTCGATGCCGGTGGGAATCAAGAACTCGACCGAGGGCGACATTCAGGTGGCGGTCGATGGAACGCGAGCCGCTGCGGCGAGCCACGTGTTCCCCGGAACCGACCTGGACGGCCAGGGCGCTTTGATCCGCACCGTCGGAAACCCCGACTGCCATGTCATTCTGCGCGGCGGCGTCGACGGGCCGAACTACGATGCCGAGTCGGTTGCCGATACCGTCGCACGACTACGTAAGTCGGGTTTGCCCGAACGTGTGGTCATCGACGCCAGCCACGGCAACAGCCGCAAGGACCACAACAAGCAGGTCGACGTGGTCACCGACGTGGCCGCCAGGGTTGCAGCAGGTGAACACGGGATCGTCGGCCTGATGCTCGAGAGCTTCCTGATCGCCGGGCGTCAGGATCTCGAACTCGGCCGTCGCGAGGATTTGGTGTACGGACAGTCCATCACCGATGCCTGCCTCGACTGGGACACGACGGCAACACAATTGAGGGTATTGGCCACGGCCGTCGAGGAGCGTCGAAGCGCTCGCGCCGAGTGACCGAGGACCCCGCGCGTCGGCGAACAGTTTTCGAGCGAACCGGGTTTCAGCGAACTCCGCGTGGTCGGAACTGCACGCTGATGCGTGGGCCGACCGCGCGGGTCGACTTGGGGATGGCGTGTTCCCATGTTCGTTGACACGAGCCGCCCATCACCACCAGGTCGCCGTGCCCGAGTGTGAACTTCAGCGACGAGCCGCCGCCGCGAGGTCGGAGCAGGAGTTGCCTCGTGGCACCGAGCGATACGATCGCCACCATCGTGTCCTCGGTGGCGCTGCGTCCGATGTTGTCGCCGTGCCAGGCGACGCTGTCGGATCCGTTGCGGTAGTAGCACAGTCCGGCGGTGGCGAAGGATTCGCCGAGCTCGCTGCGGTAGTGATCGTCGAGAACATCGCGTGCGGTGTACAGCGCGGTATCCGGCCACCGCTCCCGCTCGGCGTAGAACCGAACCAGACGCGGCACGTCGACCACCCGGTCGTACATCTGCCTGCGCTCGGCGCGCCAGTCGACGGCGTGTACGAGTGACTCGAACAGGTTGGTATCGGACAACCAGCCCGGGCGCACGTCCACCCAGGCTCCGCGGGTCAGCTCACGGCGGGTGACCGAATCCAGCGTTCCGACGCCACCGTCGTCCTCACCGAACAACGAGCCCTGCATCGCGATCGACATGACCTCCACCGTATCGAACAGGTGTTCCCATTTCCAGTGAGCGGCGGTATGGTCTCGCGTATGGGGTACCGATTTCAGGTCGTGGTGGACAGCGCGGAGCCGCATGCACTCGCGGCGTGGTGGGCGCAGACTCTGGGCTGGCAGCTCGAACCCAGCAACGAGGACTTCATTCGCGAGATGGTCGCCGTAGGCCGTGCCCGCGAGGAGGATACGACCACTTTCGAAGGAGTTCTGGTGTGGCGGGCCGGTGCGGCCATCGTCGATCCCGAGTCACCCGGCACCCCGCGGGTGCTGTTCCAGTCGGTGCCCGAACCCAAGTCGGTGAAGAACCGCCTGCATCTGGACATCCGTGTCGGCGAGGAGCGCGAGAGCGTGGTCGCCTCGCTGGAAGAGCGCGGTGCGTCGGTACTGCATCGGGGGAACCAGGGCGCCAGCATCTGGATCACGATGATCGATCCCGAGGGCAACGAGTTCTGCGTCGGCTGAGCTACAGATATGCGCTGTCACCGATAGGCGCTGGGAGTCTGGCCGGTCCAGCGTTTGAAGGCTCGGCGGAACGCACTCGGCTCGGAGAAACCGAGACGGGTCGAGATGTCGTCGACGCTGTCGCCGCGGCTGAGTCCGGATATCGCTGCATCGCGCAGCACTTCTTCTCGTATCTGGTTGATGGAGGTGCCCTCCTGGCGGAGGACGCGCCGCAGGTGCGGCGGGCTGATGTTGAGCATTTCCGCGATGGCCTCGGTTCCCGGTGCGCCGCCTTTGAATCCGGTTTCGAGAGCGCGGCGAACCTGGCTCGATGCGGTGCTGTCGTAGTCTCGGGACGAGAAGAGCAGATTAGGTGACTCCGCGAGATACTCGGCGAGAGTGTCCTCGGTCTGCACGATCGGTGCGCGCATGACCGCATTGTCGAATTCCAATGTGGCACGGTCGGTTCCGAATTCCACCCGGGTGCCGAAGATCGCGTCGTACATTTTGGCGGCCTCCGACCCCGGAAACTCGTACGGCAGTTGCACCGACAGCAGCTTGACCCGGTTGCCGATGAGCCAGGCAGCGAATCGGTGCAGCAGAATCAACAGGAAGTCGGTCAGCAGTCGCTCGGCGAGTTCGTTGGCCTCGGCGCTCAGATCGTTGGTGGCGTGGACGTGCACCGTCAACACCGTCGAGTCCTCGGTTCTGTTCAGCATCATCGGCTGGACCGGAATCAGCACGCGCATCGTCTCGGACATCCGGGTCAGCGCGGCCGATAGATTCTCGGTGTGAATGAGGGTCTGGCACACCACCCGAAAGGTGCCGCGCCGCACCGGTACTGCGGCGAGGCCGAACAGCTCGTCACCGGTCATCGCCCAGACCGCCTTGGTGAACGAGGTGACCTGTTCGGTGGTCAGGCGTTTCGTCGGGTCGTCGAGGATGGAGGTTGCGATGTCGGCCATCGACAACGGGTAGGTCAAGTCCGCCCCACCGCTCGCTGCGAGGTCGACGGCCTTTCGGATGAAATACGCCGGAATGGTGGGCTGGGGAGTCACAATTTCCGTAGCCTCTCGGCGGCCTCGGCAAGCACCTCGTCCTGCTTGCAGAATGCGAAGCGCACCAGTGATGTCCATTGGGCTGGCTCGTCGACGAACGCCGTGACCGGAACTGCCGCGACACCCACCAGTTGCGGCAGTGACCGGCAGAATTCGTAGGCGTCACCGCGCCCGAACGACGCGATATCCGCGCACACGAAATAGGTTCCCGCGCTGTGCTTCACATCCGCTCCAGCGGCGGACAGCGCAGCCGAGAGCGTGTCTCGTTTGCGTTGGAGCCCGTCGCGCATCGCCGCTATCCACGCCTGTTCGTGCTCGAGTGCGTACGCAACTGCTGGCTGGAAAGGAGTGCCGCCGACGAAACTCATGAACTGCTTGGCGGCGCGGACAGCGTCGATCAGAGCGGCAGGGCCCAGCGCCCAACCCGTCTTCCACCCGGTGGCATTGAAGGTCTTCGCTGCACTCGACACGGTGACGGTGCGCTCGAACATTCCCGGCAGTGTCGCGATCGGCGTATGTACCCCGCCGTCGAACACGAGGTGTTCGTACACCTCGTCGGTGAGCACGAGCAGATCGTGGGCCGTTGCGATCTCGGCGATGCGGACCATGGTGGCGCGGTCGAAGACCGTACCCGTCGGATTGTGTGGGGAGTTGACGATCAGCATGCGCGTGCGCGGCCCGACGGCGCGTTCGAGGGCATCGGTATCGACGGTCCACCCCGCCCCGTCGGCGACCAATGGTACGGAGGTGCGCGTGGCACCGGCGAGGGCGATGGCGGCTGCGTAGGAGTCGTAGAACGGCTCTATCAGAAGGACCTCGTCACCCGGTTCGATCAATCCGAGCAGGGTTGCCGATATCGCCTCGGTGGCACCGACGGTGACGAGCACCTCGGAATCGGGGTCGTAGCCGAGCCCGAATCGCCGCTCGCGGTCGGCGGCGACAGCGCGGCGCAGTACCGGCATGCCGGGGCCGGGGGAGTATTGGTTGAGCCCCTGTGCGATGGCTTCGCGTGCCGACTCGAGCATGGCGGGCGGCCCGTCGGTATCGGGAAAGCCCTGCCCGAGATTGACGGCGTCGGTGGCCACGGCCAGGGCCGTCATCTCGGCGAAGATCGTCGATGCGAACGGGCGCAGGCGCGCGACGGTGCGCGAGGGCGGCATCTCGGACATTCCTGCAGCGTAGTTCACAGTGCGGAGCCGAATATTCGGGCTGCGTCTGTACTGTGCTGTCATGCGATTCGGATTGTTCGTTCCACAGGGCTGGCGGCTGGATCTGGTCGGTATCGATCCCGCTCGGCACTGGACGGTGATGCGCGATCACGCGCTCGCCGCGGAGGCCGGACCATGGGAGTCCCTGTGGGTGTACGACCACTTCCACACCGTTCCCACGGCCACCGACGAGGCGACGCACGAGGCCTGGTCGCTGATGTCTGCGTTGGCCGCGAGTACTTCCCGGATCAGGCTCGGCCAGATGTGCACCGCGATGTCGTATCGCAATCCGGCCTATCTCGCCAAAGTTGCTGCCACGGTGGACATCATTTCCGGAGGTCGCGTGGAGATGGGTATCGGCGGGGGCTGGTACGAACACGAGTTCCGCGCCTACGGCTACGGTTTCCCCTCTGCTGGAGAACGATTGGGACGGCTGGACGAGGGCGTTCAGATATTCACTCAGGCCTGGACGACCGGCGAAGTCTTTTTCGACGGAAAGCACTACCGGATCGACGGTGCCGTGGTGCGTCCGCTGCCGCTGCAGGAGGGCGGAATTCCGCTGTGGATCGCGGGCGGCGGCGAGAAGGTGACGCTGAGGATCGCGGCGAAATACGCGAAGTACACCAACTTCGACGGAACCCCCACCGGGTTCGCGGCCAAATCGGCCCTGCTGCGCGAGCACTGCTCCGCCGTGGGCACCGACTTCGATGCCATCGTCCGCTCGGCGAACTACAACGTGATCATCGGCGCGACCGAGGCCGAGGTGGAGGACAAGCTCCGCGCGCTCGAGAGTCGGCTCACCGAGTACGTGGGTGCGGACAAGGCGGCGGGAGCTCTGACGGCATTTCGCGGCATGCCTGCCGTCGGCACTGCCGAACAGATCGTCCGGAATCTGACGGCGCTGCAGCAGCAGGGGATGACCTACGGCATCTTCTACTTTCCCGAGGCTGCCTACGACCGTTCCGGTATCGAACTGTTCGAGCGCGAGGTCATCGGGGCGCTGGGGTAGATCAGCGCAGGTCCTCGGGTAGCTCCGCTCGATCGATGAGCAGTTGCTGGTTCTTGGACGTGCGCACCTTCTCCGACAGTCCGATGTTGGCATGCAGCAACGCCCATTCGCCCTCGGTGATGGCATCGGTTGCGCGGGCGAGGACCGCCTGGTCGGTGGTGCCCCAGGCAATGGGCATCACCGAGACCAACTGCCACGTCCGCCCGCCCTTGTTTCTGCCGCGATCGGCGAGTACCGACACCGAGGGCACCTGGGCACCGCGTTCCATGGCGTGGCCGGGGAGCGCGCGGACTCTGCGGGTGATCAGCACGTAGTACGGTTCGTCCACCCCGGGCTTCCCGATATCGATCAGCGCGAGCAGCAGCGCACCGTCCGGTAGCTTCTCGGCCACCACCGAAGGGACCAGATCGCCTGCGGCATATCGTGATTCGATGGAGCCCATCTTGCGAGGTGCCCACACCATCACCCACAGCGAGGTGGCCGCACCGATGCAGAACACCGCACCGAGGATGTAGGACCACGCTGTGGCGATCCAGATGAACCATGCTCCGAGGGCGATCAGGAAGACTGCCGTGACCGCTGCGGAGGTGCGTAGCCGGCGAAGCTCGGTGAACGTCTCGTTGACCGACTTCGCATGGGCTACGTCTACGGGGAACTGGAACTTGCGCACAGGGCTATTCCTAACACGCCGAGGATGCGTGCGTCCTACCACGACGGCAATGCGGACGCGTGGACTCAGATCGCCGGGCCGAGCAGATCGTCTGCGTCGGTGATGCGGTACGCATAACCCTGCTCGGCGAGGAAACGCTGCCGGTGTGCGGCGTACTCGGCGTCGAGGGTGTCGCGCGAGACCACCGAGTAGAAGTGTGCCTGACCGCCGTCGTGCTTGGGCCTGAGTAGGCGGCCGAGACGCTGCGCTTCTTCCTGCCGGGACCCGAACGTTCCCGAAACCTGAACTGCCACCGATGCTTCGGGGAGATCGATCGAGAAGTTCGCGACCTTGCTGACGACCAGGGTCTGGATCTCGCCCTTCCGGAAGGCCTCGAAGAGCACCTCGCGTTCCTTGTTCTTGGTCGAGCCCTGGATCACCGGCGCGTTCAGCGCTTCACCCAGCTCGTTGAGCTGATCGAGGTACGCACCGATCACCAAGGTCGGCGCATCCTGATGCTTGTCGAGAATCGACTTCACGACGGCTGTCTTCGTGTGGGCCGTCGAGCACAATTTGTAGCGCTCCTCGGGTTCGGCGACGGCGTACGCCATGCGCTCGGCGTCGGTGAGGGTGACGCGGACCTCGATGCACTCCGCCGGGGCGATCCAGCCCTGAGCTTCGATGTCCTTCCACGGCGCGTCGTAGCGCTTGGGTCCGATCAACGAGAACACGTCACCCTCGCGGCCGTCCTCTCGCACGAGCGTCGCCGTCAGGCCGAGGCGCCGACGCGATTGCAGGTCTGCCGTCATGCGAAACACCGGAGCTGGGAGCAGGTGCACCTCGTCGTAGATCACCAGACCCCAGTCGCGGGAATCGAACAGCTCGAGATGCTTGTATTCACCCTTGGTGCGACGCGTGATCACCTGGTACGTGGCGATTGTCACAGGGCGAATCTCCTTGCGCTCGCCCGAGTACTCGCCGATTTCCTCCTCGGTGAGCGAGGTGCGCGCAATGAGCTCGCGCTTCCACTGCCGACCGGCGACGGTGTTGGTCACCAGAATCAGCGTGGTGGCCTTCGCTCTGGCCATCGCGGCCGCGCCGACCATCGTCTTGCCTGCGCCGCAGGGAAGCACCACCACGCCGGAGCCGCCGGCCCAGAACGAATCCGCCGCCATCTCCTGGTAATCGCGCAGAGTCCAGTTGCCGCCCTCGGTGTCGAGCTCGATGGGGTGCGCTTCGCCGTCGACGTAGCCGGCGAGATCCTCGGCCGGCCAGCCGATCTTGAGCAGCATCTGCTTGAGGTGGCCGCGCTCGCTGGGGTGGACGATGACGGTGTCCTCGTCCACCTGTGCGCCCAGCATCGGGGCGATCTTCTTGTGGCGCATCACTTCGGTGAGCACTGCGCGGTCGAGACTGATCAGTGCCAGGCCGTGGATGGGGCTCTTGACCAGTTGCAAGCGGCCGTAACGGGCCATGGTGTCGACGATGTCGACCAGCAGGGGCTGCGGTACCGCGTACCGGGAGAAATTCACCAGGGCGTCGACCACCTGCTCGGCGTCGTGGCCGGCCGCTCGCGCGTTCCACAGGGCCAGCGGGGTGATGCGGTAGGTATGGACGTGCTCGGGGGCACGTTCGAGCTCCGCGAACGGTGCGATGGCCGCCCGCGCTGCGCCCGCGAGTTCGTGATCGATCTCGAGCAACAGCGTTTTATCGGACTGGACGATCAGCGGGCCGTCGGTCACGGTTCCTCCTAGAGACTTCTGCTGCGCCCGAAAGAGCGCAACTTCTCCATTGTCCACAGGTAGGGGCGTGCGTGCACGCGAGCCCGGACTAGTCGACCAGAGCGACCGAGGTGATGCGGTGCAGGGTGAAGCGCCGAACGCCTCCGGTGGCGGGGTCGAAGGCATCGAGTTGGCCGCCGCCGATACTGATCGGATCGACGATGCGATGGCTCGCGACACCCTGTGCGTCGACGTAGCCGATACTGACGCTGCGCTTGACCTTGGCCGCGGTCTGCAACAACGTGATCGTCGCGGTGTTGCTGGCGCGGCTGCCGTCGGCGCGCACCACCGGGCCGCCGTTGCCTGCCGCTCGGTCGGCCGCCCGCATCCCACGCACCAACGAACCCAACTGTTCCTCGGTGGGGACCGCCGGTGTGCGGTAGTTCTGGCGCGGACGCCGCGCCGATACCCGTGCTCCGCGAGCTCGGAGATCGACGATGGTGCCCGACGCATCCTCCCCCGCGGGAGCGAATCCGGCCCCGGCCAGCACCGTGAGCACCTCGGCGAGTGGTGCCTGTGAGATCGCGACAGTCGGGGCAAGGGCGCGCAGAGCCAAGGATTCGGCGGCGGCCGAGGCCATCACCTCGGCCAGCAATGCCGGGTCCTCGCAGCGAACGAACGCCGCGGCGACACCCGCCCTCAGTCGGCCGTGCCGACGTGCCACATCGTCGATCAGATAGGTCAGGGCCTGCGGAACCGGTGTCCTCGAATGGGTCGTGAACAAGGCGTGCAATTCCGATGCGGTCAAACCCACATCGAGGGCGCGGCGCAGGCTGGTGTCGCTGATCCGATACATGGTCGCTGCCCCGGCCGATTCGACATCGGCGACGAGTTCGATCCGATCGTTCAGCTCCGGTTCGAGCGGCCCGGGTGCGACCAGCGTGAGGTCGGCCTGCACCAGGACGTAGTCGATCGGCTCGGGGAGTGCCGCGCGCATATCGGCCTCGGCATTGCCGTCGTGCAGCAAGGATCGGCCCGGTGTCGACATCGCGCCGCGGCCGACGATGCCGAGCGCGGTTGCTTCTGCGATGACGTGTCGGACGGGTGTCACACCGAAGCGTCCGGACCATCGGGGGCGACGCCACGCCAGGGTTCGGGCGAGGTCGGCAGGCGTCGCCGAGTGGCCGCTACCGAGTTCGGCGAGCAATTCGAGGATCATCCGTCGGTCCCGTGGTGCGGCCGGCGAGCGAACCTCCTCGGACAGGGCAGCGATGGGCTTGTCGTTGGGGTCGCGCATTCCGATCACCCACGGAGCCCTCGGCACCTCGAGCCAGGCGGAGGCGAGCGTGTGCCATCGGGCCGCCGGAGTGGCACCGAGCCAGGCTTCCACCGCGGGAGTCGGTGCCCAGTAGTCGTCGCCGGTGTCGGACTCGGGGACGGGATCCGGTGTTCCGCTCGAGATGAGCTGGGCTGCGGCCAGTAGTTCGACGAGGATGCCGACTCGGTCGTCGTCGAGCCCGGTGGCTTTGCTGATCTTGCGGAGCTCGCGCACTCCCAGCCCTCCCGCCTTGAGGGCAGGGGCAGGCGAATTCGACAGGGCCTCGATGACCAGGACGCAATGCCTGCCGAGCTCGAGCGCCTCGCCCGCGGCAGCGGCATCGACGTCGGCGAGGGAATGGGTGTCGGTGGTGAGGGTGGGCTCGGCGAGCGAGCGTGGGTCCGACATCGGCTCGCCGCGAAGGATCTGCCCTACCTGGACGGGCAGTTCGACGGTTTGCTCGTCCAACCAGAGCAGCAGGCCTGCGGCGAGCAGTTTCTGGACCGGTCGGTCGGGGGCAGTGCCCGGTGCCGCGTCTCGCGTGCGCCCGGTCGGGGAGGATCTGGCGAGGGTGTCGAGCAGGCTGCGTTCCCCGTCACCGAGTTCGGCGAGGGCAGCGGTGATGTGCGATTCGGTGAGGTTGTCCACCGGGTCGAGTGCGCGGCCGATGCGCCACGGCACCGCGTCCACCGCGGCGGCGCTGATCCGGAACCCCGACGCATCGCCCCACACCAACAATCGTTCGCGGAGCCGGGCGAGGGCCTTGTCCACGCTCTTGGCCGGCGCACGTTTGGCGACGACGGCGAGCAGTGCGGCGCGGGTGACGGGTCGCTCGTAGGCCTCTTCGATGGCGAGGATCTCGAGTACGGTCAGCGCGAGTGTGTCCAGGGTGTCCGCGGTGTGCAGGATCGACCGGCGCTGCTCGGCGCGTCCGGCGAGCACGGACAGCGAGGCGGGCGGCGGCGCGGTCAGATCCGGACGCAGCGACATGGCCCTGATCAGCTCGGCGTCGGAGCGAGCTGCGATCCACTGAGGGAGATCAGGGGGCGTGTCGGTGGGTCGTGGCGCAGTCGTGTCGGTCATCGTCTATCAGATTAGAGACCTGGACTGGTGCTCGCCGCAGGGCAGGTGTCAAAATGGGCGCATGGTGAACAAGTCGAAGAAGCCCTATGTCGATCCAGGCTGGCCGGAAACCGCTCGCGGTGACCACGCGGTGACCGAACTCTCGTCCGCTCGATCGGGTGGCTTGTCGCCCTTCGGCGAGGACACCGAGTTCCCGCTGCCCGTCGAAGACCTGCCGTACGCCCATCCGGTGACCGTGGTCAATCGCTGATTGCTGCGCTCCACTACGGAGAAAGCCCCCGACATCGAATCGATGTCGGGGGCTTTTCTCGTACGAGCGGGAAACCGTCTCGGGCACTTACTGGGGCAGGAATGCCTTGTTGGCCTGGTAGAAGTCCACGATCTGCGGATCGAGCTGGATGCCCTGCGCGGCGTTCTGGATGAACGAGGCGATCTGCGGATCGTTGGTGATGTTCTGGACGGCGGTGACGATGCCGTTGACGACCTCGGCGGAGCTGTCCACTGCCGGTACGGAGGACAGATCGGGGAGTGCGGGAACCTCCGGTGCCTTGGGGGTGACCGGAACGCTGCGCTCGGTCGGCGCGCTGTTCAGGCCGAGGCTCGAGGAGCAGGACGGCCATGCGCCCCAACCCTGTGAGTCGAGGACCTTCTCGGCGACTGCGATCTGCTCTTCACGGCTGGCCTGGTTGGCCGTGGCCGCGTACTGCTGACCGCCGTGCGCGTTCCAGGTGCTCGGGGAGAACTGCAACCCGCCCTGGTAACCGTTGCCGGTGTTGATGGCCCAGTTGCCGCCGGCTTCGCACTGTGCAAGGCGATCCCAGTCGGAATCCGGTGCCGCGTTCGCGGTGCCGGCGAAGGCGATGCCTGCGGTGCTCATGATGGCTCCGGTGACGGCGACCTTGGCGACGGTCTTGCCAGTGGTGCTCGGCTTGCGATGACGTCCGCTCATACGAGTTGAAATCCTCTCCACACGCGCCTGCGAGGTCAGCTGTCGGGTTCGGGCTGAGAGGTAGCCCGGCCTGCTCGGTCACTGCAGTTTCAGTGGCCAATTGGGCTTCACCCCAAGGGAAGTCGGTGCGGCTTCGTGAGTCGCGACAACTTCCCGGTTGTCCCTGGAGGACGTGGGTCCCCCGTCCTCGTCCCCTGGGTGATCATCGAGGGTGTTCCGGTGCCCGCGGGACGAGGTTTGGCGCTGCGGGTCGGAATTCGGCCGAACTTTCCGGCCGCTGATGACCGTACTGAAATTCCCGGCCCACGTCACTATTTGGTAACTGTCGATTTCGCGTCGGGACGGGAGGGGCGTGTGCGGTCGTTTCGGGTCGGCCGAGTCTGCCCAGCTAGTGGGCGTGCCAGCCGATGAACCCCGGTCCGTTGCCGGTCTGTTACCTCAGCGTTATGTGATGGAAGTCACATTCGACTCGAGTCGTCTTCGCGTGTCACGGAATGGCAACGATGTCTTTGCCGAGGGGCATCAGCGACACGGGGATCAACTTCAGGTTCGCTATCGCCAACGGGATGCCGATGATGGTGATGGCCATCGCGATCGCGGTGATCACGTGCATCAACGCCAGCCACCACCCGGCGAGAACCAGCCAGAGCACGTTTCCGACGAGCGCACCGGCACCGGACCCCGGTTTGTCGACGATCGTGGACCCGAACGGCCACAGGGCGTACACCCCGATGCGAAACGACGCGATGCCGAACGGAATGGTCACGATGAGAATGCACAGCACGATGCCGGCGAGGAAATACCCCAGCGCCAGCCACAGCCCGCCGAAGATCAGCCAGATCACATTCAGAATCAACCGCATCGTCAGCGCGCCCTTCGTCCGGATGCCAGCGCGTACACCAGTGCCAGCACGAATCCTGCCGGTGCCGAGAACATGGCGGTGAGATACAGGCTCAGTGGCGGCTTGGCGTCGGAGAAGACCGGAAACAGCAGTATCGCGATGATGGCGACGAGGCCGATCGCGAACAATGCCAGCGCGATGCGGAGCAGAACGGTGCTGCTCTTACGAGTCGGTGTGTCCACCGCTACCACGGTAGTGCGAAGTGCGGGGCCGTGACGCGCGGTGCGAGGAAGAACTCGAATGCTCGATCCGGGCCTGCCGCGCTAGACTGGTGCATTCGCGTCCTACGTTCTCGTGGGGCGCGAATCTTGTGCGGACCGCGCCTCGGAACAGTCGCGGGTCCGAACAGCCGTGGACTCGACAACGAGAGTCCACGAGCTACGCAACATCGAAACAGCAACAGATGAACGGGTGAGCTCAGTGCCGACCGGCAAGGTGAAGTGGTACGACGTCGACAAGGGATTCGGATTCCTCTCGCAGGAGGAAGGCGAGGACGTCTATGTGCGTTCGTCGGCGTTGCCCGAAGGCGTCGAGGGCCTCAAGGCCGGTCAGCGCGTCGAATTCGGCATGGCCGCGGGCCGTCGGGGACCACAGGCTCTGAGCTTGAAGGTGCTCGAGCCGGCACCGTCGGTGCGCCAGCAGACCGGAAGCTCACGTCGCGAACCCGTCGAGCGCAAGCACACCCCCGACGAGCTGCACGGGATGGTCGAGGACATGATCACCCTGCTCGAGGCGACGGTGCAGCCCGAGCTACGCAAGGGCAAGTACCCGGATCGCAAGATCGCGCAGCGCATCTCCGAGGTGGTTCGCGCCGTCGCCCGAGAGCTCGACAGCTGAGCCCGGCCGGCACGCGTCCTAGGGGCGCGTGCCGATCGACCAGATGGCGTGGCTGACGAAGCCTTCCTGATTGGTGTCGGTGTCGATGATGCCGGTGGGCAGACGAACTTCGATGCCGAGCAGAGTGCGGTCGGCATCGTCGGACGTGGGGACGGTGACACTGTGCCTCGTTCCCGGCTCGTTGAACTGTGTGTTCTCCACCACGATCCCGCTCGCGTCGCCGTAGACCACGGCGAGTACCCATGGTGCCGAGTAGATGGACTCGGGAAGCGAGAGCTGAACCGTGCGGGCCTTTCCGATGCCGATCTCGGCGGTCTCACCCACGTTGTCGCACAGTGGGTCGCTGACAGCGCAGTAGAGGTATGGCTCGACCACGACGGTGTGCCCGTCGGAGTACGCGGTCACGGTCGGTTCCCGGTCCGGCGCATTGCCGATCAGCAGGGCGAGTACCGCGACGAACGCGACAACGATGACGAGTAGACCTGCGGCGATGATGCCGGCGATCTTCTTGGTGCGGGGAGCGAGATTCACTTGGTCACGTTTTCGCCGTAGGAGCTGTCGGACATTTCTTGCGCGACGTGGTCGGGGCGGTTGCCGCCGAACCCGGGCAGAAGCGATCTGCCGCGGTAGGTGAGGAATGTCTGCACGAGGCCGATCGTAAGCAACACCGATACAACGGTGAAACCGAGCCAGTATTCGGTGGGCAGCAGAACGCCGAGGGTTCCGCCGAGGACCCAACACAGCTGCATGACGGTTTCCGATCGGCCGAATCCCGAGGCGATGGATTCCGGCGGCAGATCTGCCTGCAGTGACGCGTCGAGGGAGACCTTGGCCAGTGCGCTCGCGGTCGACGCGACGAGAGCGGCCACGGCTGCAGTGAGCAGGCTGTCGGTGACGGCGGCGACGACGGCCACCGCCGTGACCGCGGCGGTGCAGCGCAGGACCACCAGCGACGGTCGACCGAGCTTGATCCTGGCACCGATCGCATTGCCGGAAAAGTTGCCGAGTGCCGCAGCAGCTCCGACGAGTCCGAGCATCGCGGCCTGCTGGAGCGGCTCGTGCTCGGTCCGGGATTTGGCGACGAACGCAATGTAGAGCGTGAGGAACCCGGTGAGAATCCGGATGGTGCCGTTGCCCCACAGTCCGACGATGACGGCCCTGCCCAAAGGCTGTCTGCGGTTCTTGGCACCGGAGTCGGGGGACGGCGGTGTGCGGCGGAGATGCTCGGTCGGTGCATCGCTTCCGGGGAACGCGTTGCCGCCGTGCTGGTCGGGGTGGTAGCCGAGGGTGGCGGGCACCTCCCCCTCGGTGATCTCCACCCAGGACGGAATCCGCATGCTGAGGTATCCGCCGAGGACGGTGATCGCGGCGACGAACCACAGTGCCCCGGGCGAGTCGGCGACGAACGCGATGCCGCCGGCCACGGCACCTGCCGCGATGGTTCCGCCGAGCAGGCCGAACACCGTCAGTCGCGAGTTGACGCGGACGAGATCGATCTCGGGCGGCAACACGCGCGGTGTAACCGCGCTCTTGAGCACCGCGAAAGACTTGCTGAGAACGAGCATGCCGAGCGCAGCGGGATACAACACCCAACTGTCGAAGTTGAACACCAGCACCACCGCCAGCACGGTGCGCAACCCGAACGACGTGGCCAGTGCGATGCGTCGGCCGTGCTGCAGACGGTCGAGCAAGGGCCCGATCAATGGCGCGATCAACGCGAAAGGTGCGATGGTGATGACCAGATACAGGGCGACCTTGGTCCTGTCCTCACCGGCGGCGGCGGAGAAGAACAGTGTGTTGGCCAAGGCGATCGCCAACGCGGCGTCCGAGGCGAAGTTCGCCATCGTCGCGTAGGTGAGCGCCGTCAGACCGGACTTGTCGGCACCGTCGGCCTTTGCGGCCCGCTGGAACGATGCGATGCCCTTGCCGGTGAGCTCGCGCCCCCGCATCGCGGCGACCCGGGTGACGGTCAGCTTCTTCGGCATCGGCGGTGGCTTGCGGCCACCGGATCGTCCACGCGGCGGGATGATCCGTTCGGTCCGCGGTGGATGCAGGGGCGGCAACGGCTCACGACGGCTCGGAACGTGGGTGGACGCGAGTGGCGCTGCGGGTGGGTAGTTGGCCAAACCCGGGTGCTCAGGGCTGTCCTGGCCTGAGTCGTCCGCACCCGACGGGGTGTGGGGGAGACGGGGATCGGTCACGGGTTCAATTCTGTCCTACCGGCGCGGAAGAGGTGAATCGCACCTCGAAGATCTTGGGCCAGAACTTGCCGGTGACGAGGAATCGGTCGGTGCCCGGGATCTGCGCGATGCCGTTGAATACATCGGCTCCCGTGCGATCGGCGGCGGACATCGAGTTCCACAGCGGCGTGCCGTCGATGACGGCCGTCACCTTTCCGCTGGTGGGGTCGATGCGCATGATGTCGAAGCTCTGCCACACGTTGGCGTAGACCGATCCGTCATCGGCGCACTCGAGCTCGTTGAGCCGTTCGACCGGATTGCCGTCGAGGGTGACGTCCACGGACGCCTCGGCGTCGAAGGACGTGGGGTCGCGGAAGGTCAGGGTGGAGGTGCCGTCGCTCATCACCAGGCGTTCGGCCGAGCTGTCTGGGCGCTCTGTGCTCGATCGCTCGGTGCACAGCCCCCAGCCTTCGCCGTCGTAGCTGACTCGACGCTGTTCGGCGAGCGTGTCCCGGTCCCGCGCGATCGCGACGCCGTTGCGCCAGGTGATCTGCCACAGCGTGTCACCGTCGACGGTGATGCCCTCGCCGAACAGGTCGGACGGCAGATCCACCCGATCGAGTTCGGTCATGTCGTCGAGGGAAGTGCGCCGAACGAACGACGAGCCCTCGAGCCCGGTGCCCTCGTAGAGCACGCCGCCGTCGATCTCGAAGCCCTGGGTGAACGCGTCGTCGCCCCGGTCGTACTCGCGTACCACCTCTGGCGTCAGCCGTGGAACCGAATCCGAGGTGATGGTCGACGCCGTCGCCGGGGAATCCGGCGTCGACGAGCAGGCACCGGCCGCCAGTAGAGCGGACAGGGCGGCGGCGAAGGCACGAGCGCGGGCGGTCATTGCATCCATGATGGCAGCCCGAACTGGGCGTCACCGAGTCGATGCGGCAAACTGAATGTGTGAGTTTCGCATCTTCTCCAGAGCTCGATTCCATCCGCCCCGTCTTGGCCGATGCCGTGGACCTCGCGCGGCAGGCTCTGCTCGACTTGGGAGAGGCAGGTATCGGCGAGTACCTCGGGGTGACCGTCGAGGATGCCAGCGCAGCCACCCACCGATTCGCCAGTGATCTCGAGGGGTACCGAGGGTGGCAATGGGCCGTCGTGGTCGCCGCCCCCGAGGACGCGGATCACGCCACGGTCAGTGAGTTGGTTCTGCTGCCCGGCCCCGACGCTCTCGTTGCGCCGAGCTGGGTGCCCTGGGACGAACGGATTCGTCCCGGCGATCTGGGTCCGGGCGATCTACTGTCTCCGCGCCGCGACGACCCGCGCCTCGTACCGGGATACGTCGAGTCCGGTGATCCTGCCATCGATGAGGTGGCCGGTGAAATAGGTCTGGGCCGCAAGCAGGTCACCAGCCTCGAAGGACGACTCGACGCCGCTCAGCGCTGGCACGACGGAGATTTCGGCCCCGATACCGAGATGGCCAAGGCAGCACCGTCGACGTGTGGGCGCTGCGGTTTCTACCTGCCCATCGCCGGGTCGCTGTCCGCAGCATTCGGGGTGTGCGGCAACGAGTTCGCCGCCGACGGTCGTGTGGTGCACGCCGAGTACGGATGTGGAGCACATTCGGACACCGAACTCCCCACCGGCGCGGGGTCACCGCAATTCGAGCCCTACGACGACGCGGCGCTCGACGTCATCGCATCGCCTGTGCCGAAGGAAGAGCCTGCTACCCCGGTGGAGACGGCTGCCCCGGAAGGTACAGCTGCCCCCGAAGAGACGGCATCCACAGCAGAGGCCGCCGCGCCTGAAGCGGCCGAGCCGACGCAGAACGAAGAAACGGCACCGGAATCAGCAGCACCGGAAGCAACGGCACCGGTAACACCAGCTCCGGAATCGGCCGACTCCGATGGCGCTGGTTCCGATGACGCTGCGTCCAACAGTGCCGTGTCCGATAGCGCCGGATCCGAAGATGACGCCCAGGCCGAGGGCTCGGCATCACCGAGCTGATCGATCCGTTCGATACCGGGTCGCTGCGCGAGTCGATTCTCCAGGCGTGGAGTTCCTCGCCTACCCGGTTGCGTGAGGATTCGGCATCGGAGTCGGATCTGGTTCGCGGTGGCTATCGGGATCGACTGCTGACGGAGCTGGCTCAGAACGCCGCCGATGCGGCCGCACGTGCCGGTGTTCCGGGCAGGCTTGCGGTCTGGACCGATGGCGACGGTACCGTTCACGTTGCCAATACCGGTGCTGCGCTCGATGTTTCGGGTGTCCAAGCGCTGACCGCGCTGAGGGCCTCGGCCAAGACTGCCGGAGATGTGGGCGTCGGGCAGTTCGGGGTTGGATTCACTGCGGTGCGGTCGGTGTCCGACGAGGTCGAGGTGCGCTCGCGTCAGGGTGGTGTGGTGTTCAGCGCACGCAGAACGCTCGACGCCCTGGGCCGGCGAGGGATGAGTGTGCCGGAGTCGGGAGTGCCGGTGCTGAGGCTGGCCTGGCCGGTCGAGGTACCGCCTGCCGCGGGATTCGATACCGAGATCCTGTTGACGCTGCGACCGGAGGTCGATGCCGAGTCCTTCGCTTCCGGCTTCGCGGACGAGGCGGTGGATCTGCTGCTCGAACTCGAGGCGCTGGACTCGATCGAGATCGACGGCGTCGTGATGACCTGCATCAGAACAGAACTCGACGACACAAGCACCGAGGTGGCGATCGGAGCGCGAACCTGGCGGCAGTTCACCACCCCCGCTGCGCGGTGGCTCGCGCCGGTGGTCGACGGAATTCCGGTGCCCGTGCATGCCGATGTGTTGCGAGCTCCCACTCGGTCGGACGAGCTGTTGTCGTTGCCTGCGTTGGTGATTGCCGATGTGCCGATGCAGCCCGACCGTCGACGCGTGCTGCCTGGCGTGTCGCTGAACGAGGTGGCGCACGGGTATGCCGATTTCGTTGCCTCGCTGCCTGCCGCGTCGAGGGTGTCGTTCGTGCCCGAGGTCGGATTTGCGCGCAGCGAGGTCGACGGCATGTTGCGAGACCTGATCTTCGGTCGATTGTCCTGCGAGCCATGGCTTCCCGGTGCACGGGGACGCGATCTGGTGCCGGAGAGGTCGAACGTCGTTGCGGATGCGGGCGAGGAACTCGTCTCGGTGGTGGTCGACGTGGTGCCCGATCTGGTCACCGCTGCGCTGTCGGGTGCGCGGCACGCGTCGGCGCTGGCCGCGGTGGGGGTGCACCGAATCGGCCTGGCGGGACTGGCGGAGTTGCTCGGCGGTCAGCACCGCGAACCGCGCTGGTGGCAGCGACTGTTCGACGCGTTGGCCCCACTCGTCGTGGACGGTACTGCAGCGGAAGAGCTTGCCGCACTGCCTGTTCCGCTCGCGGACGGGCGCACTGTCACCGGTCCGCGTACCACGGTGATCGGTTCGGATGCCTCGGCTACGGTGACCTGGGTGCGGCTGGTGCATCCGGATGCGGTCAGTCCACTGCTCACCCGGCTGGGCGCTCGTGAGGCGACCGCGTTCGAGTTGCTCACGGATCCGGCGCTCGAGGCTGCCCTCGACGATCTGGACTGGGACGACCGCGACAGCGTCGAGACTCTGGTGCACGCGGTGCTCGCCCTGGCGGGGGAGGCCGGGGAATTACCGGGCTGGCTCGGCGGCCTGCCACTGCAGGACGAGCACGGCGAACTGCGCAGTGCGGACGAGTTGTTGCTTCCCGGAGCGCCATTGGCCGATCTGCTGGTGCGAGATTCACCCTTCGGCGTTCTCGCGCCTGCACTGGTGGACCGGTTCGGTGAACGGGCGCTGCGGGCAGTGGGCGTCGGCTGGGGATTGTCGGTGGTGCGCGACGAACTACCGACCGGGCCCGACCACGATCTGGACGACGAGCCGGCGTGGTGGTCGAGTCTGTCCGTCGAGCCCGATGCGCTCGTTGCGGTGCGCGATCTCGACCTCGTGGCCTCGGACGCCTGGTCCGAGGCGTTGACCGTGCTGCTGGACGACCCGAGTACCCGTGCGGCTCTGACTGATCGGAACGGATATACCGCGTGGTGGCTCAGGCGTCATGCGCGGCTGCACGATCGGCGTCCGATCGAATTCAGGGCACCGTCCGACGATACGTTCGCCGGGCTGCTCGATCCGTTGGATCATCCGCGCGCGGACGAACTGGCGACGGTGCTCAGTGCCTCGGAGTGTGAGGATGTCGATTGTGCGCGCGTGCTCCTTCGAGCGCTCGCGGATCCGGAGCGTAGTCCGACACCCGCGGTGATCGCGCGCACCCACACCCTTGTCGCTACCGCTGTTGCCGAAGGCCGGATCGAGGTCTCCGACATCGATCCACCGGATCGCGTCCGCACCCTCGGCGGCATCGTCGTGGATGCGTCGAGAGCGTTGGTGATCGACAAGCCGTGGCTGGCGAGTGTGGTTCCACCGGATGTCGCTGTGCTCTCGGACATGGTGACCGCTCTCGCGCTCGCCGACGTCCTCGATATCAGGCCCGCGTCGGAGGGGATCGGTGCAGAAGTGCTCGGCGTGGGACGCGTCAGCTCGTGGGACCGTGAACCCGGAGCGGTACTGGCCTGCGCGGTCATGGGCGTGCCGCTGCCTCGGGGCGGGCTCGTGATCCATCGCGAGCTGGTGGTGCGGCTGACCGGAGCCGTCAGCGGCGAGCACAGCGTTCCGTGGTGGGTGACCGAAGACGGAACCGTGCACTGCACCGAGCGTTGGGAGCGACCCCGTGGGGTGTGACACCGCGGTACTGAACTGGATGGTCGATCACCGCGTCGACTGGGTCACGACGGTGTTCTGGGTCATCACCACAGTAGGGAACACGTTCGCGATGTTCGTGTTGTCGACGGCGGCATGGGCGGCGTTGCTGACATCGAAGAGAAATGTCGACGCGTGGATGGTCGCGGCCGCGATGCTCACCGGCTGGGGTCTGATGAATGCGCTCAAATTCGCGTTCGGGCGGGAGCGTCCACCGCTTCCGGAACGGTTGGTGGAGATTGCGAGCCATTCGTTTCCGTCGGGCCACGCGATGATGTCGATGGTGCTTGCCACGGTGGCGATCGCGGTGATGCTGCGATCGGCCACTGCGTGGCTGCATCGGCCGGTGCTACTGGCGTTGCCTGTGATCGCGTCCCTGCTGATCGGATTCTCTCGGATCTACCTGGGTGCGCATTGGACCACGGACGTGCTGGCCGGCTGGGTGTTCGGTGCCCTGTGGGGGCTGGGCTGGATTTACGCTCTCACGCTGATCAGCGCGAGAAATCCGAGCGCTGAGCGATGACGAGCAACTCGTCGCGCATGGCCGGGCTGGAGACAGCGTTGGCGCGTGCGTAGAGGGCGCGGAGCGAGCGGACGTGGTTGCGACGGTTGCGGTACTGAGCGACGAGCTTCATGGCCTGGCTTTCGTGGATCAAGTGGTTATCTGAACTGACATAACCCATGGTCCACGTTAACTTTGTGTTACTCAACCGGCTGACGGGTTAGTTTGCCCACGTCAGAGCAGGTTTCGTGACCGGGCTAACGTGATCGGGATCTCAATCGAGGCCGCGTTGGGCGGTTCTGCTCCCGCGACGTGACGCGGCTCTCTGCGTCAAGAAGATCGCGAACCCCACGGCACCGACCGCGAGGCCCGACCAACAGGTGGCGAGGACATCGTCGTCGCGGTCTCCAGTGGCGGTGAACACGACCAGCGCGACAATCCAGCCGAGGATTCCGATCGCCAGCACCGGCACCGGATCGGTGAGGCTGCGCGGAATCTGGGGGAGTTCGGCCACGAAATCACGCTACGCCATCGCCAGTGGCGGCCGCTGCCGTTGCGGCTACCGAAGTGTCGGAGTGTGCTTTATCGTTCGCTCATGCAATTGTCGTCGCGGCTACTCGACAACTACTTCAAGATCACCGAGCGTGGCTCGACCGTCGGTTCCGAGGTCCGAGGTGGCGTGGTCACCTTCGTTGCGATGGCGTACATCGTGGTCCTCAACCCGCTGATTCTGGGCAGCTTCTCCGCCGACGATGCAGCGGCCAAGACCGACGTGCTCGGCAACATCCTGCCGGTCGCCCAGGTCGCCGCCGTGACGGCGCTGGTGGCCGGGTTCATGAGCATCGCCTTCGGCGTCATCGCCAACTATCCCTTCGGTATCGCGGCGGGCCTGGGCATCAACACGTTGCTCGCGGTGACCATCGCACCGCAGGTGACGTGGCCCGAGGCAATGGGTCTGGTGGTGATCGACGGCATCATCATCGTGCTGCTGGCGGTGACCGGTTTCCGCACCGCGGTCTTCAACGCGATCCCGGCCGAACTCAAAGCCGCGATCGCCGCAGGCATCGGTGCGTTCATCGCGTTCATCGGGTTGGTGGACTCGGGCTTCGTGCGCAGAATTCCCGACGCCGCAGGCACGACGGTTCCTGTCGGGCTCGGAATCGACGGGTCCATCGCATCGTGGCCGACGGTGATCTTCGTGTTCGGGTTGCTGCTGATGGGTGTGCTGGTGGTGCGCAAGGTGCGGGGCGGTCTGCTGATCGGCATCGTCGTGACGACCGTCTTCGCAGCGATCATCGAGGCCGTCACCGACGTCGGACCGTCCAACGGCGTCGACCCCAAGGGGTGGAATCTGTCGGTTCCGCAACTGCCGACCCAACTGATCCAGTCTCCTGATCTGGCTCTGGTGGGCAATGTCGATCTGTTCGGAGCGTTCACGCGCATCGGTGTGCTGGCCGCAAGCCTGTTGGTGTTCACCCTCGTGCTCGCCAACTTCTTCGACGCGATGGGCACGATGACCGGTCTGGGTAAGGAAGCGAATCTGGACAAGGACGGGAAGCTGCCGAACATCGGCAAGGCTCTGGTGGTCGAGGGTGCCGGGGCGATCGTCGGAGGCGGCGCGTCGGCGTCGTCGAACACGGTGTTCGTCGAATCGGCCTCCGGCATCGCCGAGGGTGCCCGCACCGGGCTGGCCAATGTCGTCACCGGAGTGCTGTTCTTGCTGGCGATGTTCTTCACGCCGCTCACCGCCGTCGTGCCCATCGAGGCAGCAGCGCCGGCGCTGGTGGTGGTGGGAGCGCTGATGATCGGGCAGGTACTCGACATCGATTTCCGACGCTTCGATTACGCCCTGCCTGCCTTCCTGACCATCGTGGTGATGCCGTTCACGTACTCGATCGCCAACGGAATCGGCGTCGGTTTCATCACCTGGGTCGTACTCGCGGTCGGGTCCGGTCGAGCGAAATCGGTTCATCCCCTGTTGTGGATCGTTGCACTACTGTTTGTGGCATATTTCGCCGTCGGACCCATTACCGAGGCGGTTACATGACGCGCGGTCGGTACCAAGGCGTATCCTCTGCGCTGTGACGTCGGGAAACAGTGTGAAAGACCATCGTGCTTTGGCAAGTGACCTATCGCTTGCTGTGGTGAGGCTGACTCGCCACCTTCGAGGTAGGCGAGTGGACTCGCAAGTCTCGCTGACGCAGCTGTCGGCTCTGGCCACGCTCAGTCGCGAGGGCGATATGACGCCGGGGGCGTTGGCTGCGCGCGAAAGAGTGCAGCCACCGTCGATGACGCGGGTGATCGCGTCCTTGGCCGAGCTCGGTCTCGTGGCGCGTACGCCACACCCCACCGATGGGCGGCAGGTGATCGTGTCGCTCTCGAAGGCGGGGAATGATCTGATCGCCGACGAGGCCAGTGCGCGCGAGGCATGGATGACGGCGCAGCTCTCGGGCCTCGGTCCCGAGCAACTCGACATCCTCAGAGAAGCCGTGGACATCATCAGCGCCTTGGTCAGCGACTCGGAGTAGTTACCTAGGTTTATTATTTGAACGGTGGCCCCTGCTTCCCCTACCTCCCGTTCGACGATGTTTGCTGCACTGAAGACTCGCAACTACCGATTGTGGGCGTCGGGGCAGATCGTCTCGCTGATCGGGACATGGATGCAGCGGGTCGCACAGGACTGGCTCGTCCTGACGCTGTCCGGCGGCAACGGCTTTGCCGTCGGCGTGGTGATGGCCCTGCAATTCGGTCCGACGCTGTTCCTGTCGGTCTGGGGCGGCGTGCTGGCGGACCGCTACGACAAGCGCAAGCTCCTCATGATCACCCAGGCCTTCGCCGGCGTCTGCGGCCTGGTGCTCGGAGTCCTCGACGTCGGCGGCCTGGTCGAGCTGTGGCACGTCTACGTGATCGCCTTCGTTCTCGGTTGCTCGTCCGCCATCGACGCCCCGGTGCGGCAATCGTTCACCATCGAGATGGTCGGCAAAGAGACCCTCGCAAATGCCATCGCCCTCAATTCCATGACGTTCAACATGGCGCGCATCGTCGGGCCGGCGGTGTCCGGGGTGCTGATCACCCTCGTCGGCACCGGCTGGGTGTTTCTGATCAATGCGGTCTCTTTCGCAGCGGTGTTCGGTGCGCTCGTGGCGATGAACGTAGCTCAACTGTTCCGCGTCGAACCGGCACCTCGAGCGAAAGGGCAGGTGCGAGAGGGCTTTCGGTACGTCTGGGGGAGGGGTGATCTGCGGGTCCTGCTCGCTACGGTGTTCATGGTCTCGACATTCGGCCTCAATTTCCCCCTGAGCTTGTCGGTGCTGGCCCGCAACACCTTCGGCAGCGGAGCAGATGCATACGGTCTGCTCTCCACCACCCTTGCCGTCGGCACGCTGGCGGGGGCGACGCTGGCTGCCCGGCGGGCAACGGCTCCGCGATTGCGGCTGTTCATCGGGGCCGTCATCGCCTTCGGGCTGTTCGAGCTGATCGTGGGGATGATGCCCAATTACATCCTGGTGGCAGTCCTGCTGATCCCCACCGGAGCGTTGACTCTGACGTTCACGACGTCGGCGATGAACATTCTGCAGATGTCGGTGCCCTCGGACATGCGGGGGCGGGTGATGGGCATCTACATGCTGTGTTTTCTCGGCGGAACTCCGCTGGGCAGCCCAGTTCTCGGCTGGCTCGCGGACGTGCTCGATCCGCGTGCACCGCTGTTGTTCGGCGGTATCATCTCACTGGCCACGGGGCTATTTGCTTCGGTATATCTACTGCGGCACAACAACTTACGGATCACCCTCGTGCCACGCGCTGCTGGTCGACGGCTGCCGACCCTCGACACGGTGACGGCCACGGCCAAGGTGTGAGACGGTCAGATCCACCCGTGGCGGCGGGCGAGTGCGCAGGCCTCGTGCCGGTTGGCGGCTCCCAGCTTCGCGGCCGCCGACGACAGATAGTTGCGGGTGGTGCCCGGCGACAGATGTGCACGCTGCGCGATCTCGGCGATCGACGCGCCGTCGGCGGCGAACTCGAGCACATCGGCCTCGCGAGGTGTCAGAGGTGAGTCGCCTGCACCGATCGCCTCGGCGGCCAGAGTGGGGTCGACGTACCGACCACCGCCGTGCACCGTGCGCACCACCTCGGCCAGGGTCGCAGCCGAGGTGGTCTTCGGCAGGAAGCCCCGCACCCCCGCCTCGAGCGCCTTCTTCAGATAGCCCGGCCGGCCGTGACTGGTGACGATGATCGACGCACAGGTCGGCAGTGTCTCGGCGATCTTCTGGGCCGTCTCGATGCCGTCGATCCCGCCCATCTGCAGGTCCAGGACGGCGACATCGGGTGAGAGCGCGGCAGCGTCGCTCAGCGCCTGTTCTCCGGATTCGGCTTCACCGACTATCTCGATGTCGTCCTCCAGATCCAGCATCGTCGCCAGCGCCGATCGAATCAGATTTTCGTCGTCGGCCAGTAGCACTCGAATCACGATGCCGTCCTTGTCGGGTCGTTGCGCAGGCATCACTCCTGCCTGGAGCTCGCAGTGGGCAGTGTCGCAGTGAGGGTGAACTGCTCGTCGGTCGTCTCGGTGTTCAGGATGCCGCCGACCGTGGCCAATCGCTCGCGCAGACCGCTCAACCCGGTGCCGTCGTTGCGGCCAGGAGATGCCCGGGGGTGGTCGTTGCTCAATCGGACGCTGCTGTCGGTCAACTCGATCCGCGCATAGGTGGCGGCGGAGTGGCGAAGAATATTCGTCACGCCCTCCCGCACCACCCAGGCCGCGGCCTCAGCAGCTCGATCGGTGAGATTCGCTGTCCCGCCGACCAATTCGGTGGAGATGCCCGCCGCGGACAGCAACGATCGAGCCCCGTCCAACTCGGCGGCCACGTCGACCGATCGGTACCCCCGTACCAGATTCCTGGTGTCGGTCATCGATTCCTGGGCCAGCAGGCGAACCTCGTCCATCTGGGACGCCGCTCGATCGTCACCCCGGCGAGCGAGCGTCGCAGCGAGTTCGCTCTTGACCGCGATAGCAGAGAGCGCTCGTCCGACGACATCGTGCAGATCTCGCGAGAACCGCAGACGCTCCTCGGCTACCGACAGTGCGGCGGCGGCATCGCGGGTGGCGTCGAGCTCGGTGACGATACGCAACAGCCATACCGACAGTCGTACGGTGACGGCCATGAACGCGATGAAGAGTCCGAGTACCGCAGCTTGGAGTGGTGGGGTTCCCAGAGCCGCTGCAAGTACTGCGGAGACCACGGCGGCCGCCACCGACCATCGAAGTGCGATGAACGCCGCCACCGCGGTGGTGACCAGTACGGCGGCCCACGGTGTATTGCTCGTAGGCCCCGCGGCAATCAACACCACTGCGGCGACGCCGAGAATGATCAGCGGGCTCCGAACGCTCGCGTTGGGCATACCGCCGAGTGCGGGAGTGCGCTGTACGACGACGAAAGCGGCTGCGGCAGCCACGGCCATCGCTACCGAGGACAGGTGGCGCGCTTCCTGCACCGATATCCCGATTGCTCCGCCTGCGACGGCGACGATGATCACCAGGAACGACTGGCGCGTGTAGAGGCGCACCTTCTCCACGTCACTGCTGTCCTTCCAGCCGTGCAGTGGGTTGAGGTACTCGTACAGCTTCATGATCTCCAGCCTTGCAGACGGACGAGAAAACGGGCGATTTTCAGGACCGTGGTTCCCAACGGAAGTGCGTACGAGCGATCAGGATGCTCCCGATGATCCAGGCGAGCATGACCACCACCGGCATTCCCGCTTCGGTGAAGGTGGCAGCGAATCCGATCGACGGGTCGCCGGGCGTGGTGGTGCCGAACCAGCCCAGATTCAACAGATCCGAGACCGCGGCCATCGGGGTGAGATCGATGGCCCTGCTGAACGAGTCCGGCAGCACGTCGCGTAGCAGTGACGAGCCGGCCATGGCGAGCAGGATCACCGGCAGGCTGGTGATCTGCGCCGCCTCGGCGTTGCGGGTGAAGGCCGAGGTGATCAGGGCCAGTGCGGCGAACAGTGCCGCACCGCCCAGTAGGGCAACCGCGACGAGCAACACGTTGGTGGGAACCGGGCCACCGAAGGCAAGCACGACCGCACCGACGATCAGGCCGAGGGCGACGGTGAGAACGAACGAGGGTACCGCCGGGCCCATGAGGATCTGTAGGTCCGAGCTTTCGCCCGTACGAAGTCTTTTGAGTACCAACTCGTCTCGCCGCGTGGCGTACACCGAGAGCATGTTGTAGTACACCATGAACACCAACAGGAACAGGACGAAGATCTCCAACGCAGCTGCGACTCCTACATCGGTCAATCCGCCGTCGCCTCGACTGCCGATGATCAGCAGGACGATCGGCAGCACCAGCGGCATGACGATCGCGTTGAACAGCAGTACTCTGTTGCGTCCTAGTAGCGTGAACTCTGCTCGCGACAGGGCCGTCATCGTGCTCATGCGCTCATCACCTCGTTGTTCTCGATAGCGGGACGATCGACATCCGGGTTGTCGATATCGTCTGCGATGGAAAGGAACACGGTCTCCAGTGACGCGGCTCGGGCGTCGAGACCGTGCAGTGTCACCTCGTGTTCGCGGGCCCACATCAGCAGATCGGTGAGGGTCTCCTGCACCGAGGCGGTCTGAATGGAAACGGTCTCTCCCGCAACGTCGATCGACGTACCCGGCAGCGACGGTAGTGCCCTGGCCGGCACCTTCAACTCGATCTTCGCCGGATGGTCTGCGACCACCTCGTCCACCGTGCCACTGCGAACGACACTGCCGCGGTGCATGATCGCCAGTCGATCGCACAGGGACTCGGCCTCGTCCAGGTAGTGCGTCGTCAACATGATCGTCACGCCGGAGTCCTTGAGTTCCTGAATCAAATGCCAGGTGTTGCGGCGACTTTCGGGATCGAGGCCGGTGGTCGGCTCGTCCAGGAACAGGATGCGCGGACGGCTGATGATCGCGCAGGCCAGATCCAGCCTGCGCTGCTCGCCGCCGGAGAGGAACTTCACTCGGGTATCGGCGCGGCCCGCGAGATCGACGCGGCCGAGTACGTCGGCGACCGGCAACGGATCACTGCACGTGCCTGCCCACATCCGCAAACTTTCGGTGGTGGTCAGGTCCTGAGGCAGGCCGCCCTTCTGCAACATGATGCCGAGGGACGGTCGAATCGTGCGGCGATCGGACACCGGATCCATACCCATGATCCGCACCGTGCCCGAACTCGGCCGCGAGAGACCCTGAATCACTTCGAGAGTGGACGTCTTTCCCGCACCGTTGGTGCCGAGAAGTCCGAACAACTCACCCTCGGCGACCTGCAGGTCCAAGGCCTTGACGGCCTCGTAGGCGTTCTTGCCCGAACCGTAGCGCCGAGTCATCGCGTCGACGTCGATGACGGTCATCACTGCCGTCCCCACTGGCGCAGGCCGATGACGAACCGCACGCCCATGAAGACAACGATGACGCCGAGAGCGATGAACGCCGGAAGTCCTGTACCGACGATCGCGAACAACACGGCGAGAATGGCAATACTGATGACGATGACGACGATTTCACGCGCCATCGTGGGAGCCGGTCCGAACTCCATCAGATCGGTGAACAGGTTTCCTTCGTCTGGTTGTTTCATGACTGCAAGTCTGCTGCCGTCGAACCACCGAAAACAGTGCGCCGCATCATCACCTGAAGTGACACCGTCATGGGCGACCCATGACAAACGTCATGATCTGCCTTCTCCACCCGATCTCCACCCGTGGGTCGATTCGCCACCACTGCGATCTTCGTAGCGTTGCTGCCATGAACCTCGCAATGATTGCTCTCGTAGTCCTCCTGGTCGGATATCTGCTGGTGCGGCGTATGACCGGCCAGCTCATGGAAGCCCGGCGCATGCTGGTGCTGCCGGCGATTCTCACCGTCATCGGTCTGGCTTCACTGAACTCCGCGACCCTGTCGGCCACCGCCATCGGCTTCCTGCTGCTCGGCTGCATCGTCGGCATCGGCTTCGGCCTGGTGCGCGGCTACACCGTCAGAATCACCGAGCGTGACGGGACGGCGTGGATGCGCTATTCCATCGCATCGGTCGGATTGTGGATCGCCGCGATCGCCGCCCGGGTGCTGCTGATTTCGGTGGAGAGCGCGATCGATCCCACGGCCGCGTCCGCGGCAGGCCAGGCCACCATGATGGCCGTGGGCATCGGATTTCTCGCCGAGTCGGTCGTCGTGCTCTACCGCGCGATGCACTCGGACGCGACCATCGTCTGGCGCGCCGACAAGTCCGGTGGTCACACCGTCTCGCCTACGCTGGCCGATATGCACAATCGGGTTCGCGGTGGAGGGTCGAAGATTCGGTGACCTCGTCCACACCCGGCGTACGGTTACCCGCGCTCGACAGCCTCAGGCTGTCGAGCCGGCCGTATGTTGCGGTCATTGCCATCGTCGCTGCGTTCGCCACGTCGGATCTGGGCAATCCGTACATCCTCGCGCTGCTCGTCGTCAACAGTGCCCTGCTGTTGGCCTCGGCGATCCCACAGCGGTTCGTCGGTCCTCGGCTGTCACTGGCGGGCGCGGGTGTCGCGCTCATCGCATCGGCGACGATTCTGGCCGTGGACGGTACCGCTACAGCCACTCTGTTTCCGTTTCTGATCGCCGGACATGCAGGGTGGCGATTCAAGCCCTCGGTGTCGTTTCCGTTCGCGATCGCGATCAGTGTGGCATGCTCGGCTGCGCTCTGGCTTGCCGCACGCAACGGTATCGACGGATGGCCTTGGGCTGCAGGGCTGTTCGCGGGTTGGCCGGTGTTGATCGGATACTCCCGACGCAGTCGATACGAGGCGTTACGCAATGCGCGCCGGGCCACCGATGCCGAACTCCGCGAGCATGCACTGGCCGAGCGAGCCCGCATCGCCCGCGACATCCACGACGTCCTCGCCCACTCGCTGTCGGGGGTGAACATGCAACTCGAGGTGGCCGACGCGTTGCTCGACGCAGGCCGGACGGCAGAGGCCAGAGCGGCGATGGGCAAGGCGCAGAGCCTCGTTCGAGAGGGACTCACCGAAACCCGCAGGGCCGTACAGACTTTGCGTCAGGATGCGCTGCCCCTCGTACCCACATTGGCTGCTCTCGTGGGCGATGACGCGAGTCTCGAAGTTCGAGGCACCGCCAGGGACATCGATACGCCGGAGTCCCAGTTCCTCATTCGGTGCGCGCAGGAAGCGCTCACCAATGCCCGTAACCATGCACCAGGAGCGCCGGTGACGGTGGTGCTTCGGTTCGGGTCGGAGGACGTCGAGCTCTCGGTGGCGAACGGCCTGGCACCATCGCCCACCGACCCGATCGAGAGCACCGGGATGGGCCTGATCGGTATGCGAGAACGGGCCGCCCTCGTCGGCGGTACCGTCACCGCCGGTCCGGATGGGCGAGGATGGATCGTGCGTGCTTCGGTTCCCCTGCACCACAGCACCGAGACCGACACGGAGGCCGAAAGATGAGCATTCGGATAGTGATCGCCGACGATCAGACGTCGGTACGCGAGGCGTTGGCGGTGATGTTGGACCTGATCCCGGACATCTGCGTCGTCGCCACCGCATCGGACGGAGCTGCCGCCGTGGCCGAGGTGCAAGCGGCGATGGATGGCGGCGGCGTGGACGTGGTGCTGATGGATCTCAGAATGCCGGGCACCGACGGTATCGAGGCGACGCGAATCCTGAAAAGCATGTTCCCCGATCTGCCTGTCGTCGTGTTGACGACATTCTCCGACGAGCGCTCGATCCTCGACGCTCTCGGTGCCGGTGCGCGTGGCTACCTCACCAAGGATGCCGGACGGGTCGAGATCGGGGCAGCGTTGCGGGCGGCGGCAGCTGGGCAGGCGGTGCTCAACCCGCACGTGCAAGCGCGGTTGCTCGAGGCCGTCGACCCGCCCCGAACGACACCGATCCCAGCGGGATTGACGCCACGCGAGGTGGACGTGCTGCGGGCCATCGCCGCCGGTCTGTCCAACCGTGAGATCGCGCAGCAGATGTTCGTCAGCGAGGCGACAGTCAAGACGCACATCAATCATCTGTTCGCCAAGGCAGAACTACGTGACCGGGCTCAGGCGGTGCATTTCGCCTTCACTCACGGGTTGGCTGCACCCGTGCGCTAGAAAGCCCACCCCATGACGGCCGGGCGAGGCGTTCCGAACGTCAGATCCAGTGCATGCAGTGATGCTTCGTCACGAGCGGTGAGACGGTTGGCCGCAGCGAACAACCGGGCTCGGTGGGTCCCGAAGTAGATGCTGGCCAGCACGTCGATGTCCAGTTCGATGTCCGGTTCGGATTCGACGCGCGTGCAGGTGGCCCTGCCGTCGGTCACGTCGAAGGAGTAGGTACCGCCTGCGTCGAGGAAAGGATCGCGCACGGCGATGATCAGCGAGGTGTCGAGGGCATAGGTGCGCGCTTCGAGCGCCGCCCGGACATCCATGATGCGGGCCCACAACGCGTCGTGGTGGGCGGTCACCTTCGGAAGTCGATTGTTCGTCAACAGGAACGGCAGAGCTTCGTCGCGTGACTGCCGGACCTCGATGGTGTCCACCAGGTCCACTCCGATGAGAATCTGCCACATCGCGGCGTAGGCCTCGTCGGTCACAGCGATGAATTCCTGCACCACCACTCGGCTCGGATTCGTGCCGCGGCGGTAGGCGACGTAACCGTCGGGATGAACGATGAAGAACAATGCCGTCAGGCCACCGCGTCGATTCTCGCGATCGGCGAAGAATCGCTCCCAGCGGATCGGCGGCTTGGGCTGAGCGCCTGCGGTCTGCTGCTGCCACCGGTGGTAGATGTCGGGGAGCAGTTCGGCGGCCTCGGCCGATTCGATCAGCCGCACGCCCGTCGCCGGGGGAGCGTCCTTGCGGAACTGAGCGAACCGGCGATCGATGGAGACGCTGATCTCCTCGGTCACCGGCCCGTACCCGAAGCGTCCGTAGATGGTCGCCTCGCTGGCCGTCAGCAGCGACAACGGGGCCCCGGCGTCGTTCAGGGCGCGGTGCTGCTGGGTGAATATCGATCGCAGGATGCCGCGTCGGCGATGCGTCGGGGCCACAGAGACCCAGGAAACACCGGACGCCTCCAGTTGGGCGCCGCCGGGAACGGTCACCGACATCGGGAAATGCATGGCGACCCCGACCGGGGTCTGCCCGTCCCATGCCAAGTAGACGTGCTCGGACTTGGTCAGGATCTGCGTCTCCGCCAGGTCCTCGGCGTTCTGGTGCTCACCGAACGCATGCGCGTCGAGCAGCGCGACCGAATCCCAGTCGTCGTCGGTGGCGGTGCGGATGGTGATCGATTCGTCGGTAGTCATCACTGTCAACTTTTACATACCTGTGCATCGGTTCGCCGACGGAGTGCCGAAACAGCTCGGGTGACAAGATGGTCCGGTGGTGCATGTAATCGACGTCGACGACCCGCTCGACCCCCGACTGGACGACTTTCGCGATCTGAATTCCTCGGATCGACGCCCCGATCTTCCCGAGGGCAAGGGGTTGGTGATCGCTGAGGGCGTGCTGGTTGCGCAGCGGCTGTTGACCTCTCGTTTCCCGATGATCAGCCTGCTCGGCGTGGATCGACGGCTCGATGCGTTACGCGAGGATCTCGCAGAATCAGATGTTCCGTTCTATCGGACGTCGGCGGAGGTGATGGCCGAGGTGGTCGGCTTCCACCTCAACCGCGGAGTGCTGGCGGCGGCGAACAGGCCACCGGCCCTCGATCTGGACGAGGTCGTGGCCGGGGCGCGCACGGTAGCGATCCTCGAAGGCGTCAACGATCACGAGAACCTCGGATCGATGTTCCGCAATGCGGCGGGCCTCGGGGTCGATGCAGTGCTGTTCGGGGCCGCCTGCGCCGATCCGCTCTACCGACGTTCGGTGCGAGTGTCGATGGGCCATGTGCTTCGGGTGCCGTTCGCGAAGGTGCCCGAGTGGCCACGTGGTCTCGATCATGTTCGCGCGCATGGCTTTCAGCTGATCTCACTGACCCCCAACCCAGCGGCGGTGTCGCTCGCATCGGCGATGACGGGGGAGAAGGTCGCGTTGTTGCTCGGTGCAGAGGGCCCTGGCTTGACCGAACATGCCATGCGCGCCACAGACGTTCGGGCCCGCATTCCGATGGCTCCGGGCACCGACTCGCTCAATGTGGCGACGGCAGCGGCCATGGGGTTCTACGAACGCGTGCGCCTGACGTGACCGATCACGACGCGACTGTCAGCTGGACCGGGATCCCGATCGCCCTGATCTCGGCGACACTGGCGGCAGTGGCGCTGACGGCATTCGGAATGGAGTTGGCCAGGGTTCATCCGCTGCTCGCACTCGGGCTGAACATCGTGATCGTCGCAGGTGCCGCACCGACGGTCATGCGCTGGCTCGCTGCCCCGGTGTGGCGCTGGGTCGTGTACGGAGTCGGCACCGGAGCGATCCTGAGTTTCGTGGCACTGGCGGCGTTGGCCTTCTGACGGTGACCCGATGGGTGACGAAGGAGGCCAACCGCCCCTGACCGAAGTGGAGCGTCCTACTTGCGCGAGAACCAACGCTTCTTCGGTCGCGGTGAATCGGCTTCGGGCTTCGGTTCCTGGCCGTTCCGACCGTTCGTGGACTGGTTCGGCGGCGGTGGCTCCTGCCCCGGAACGTACATCGTGAAGCCACACACCGACAGCGTGCTCGGATCGAACTCCTCTGCGTGGGGAGCGCCCGTGTACCGGAAGCCGAGCCATTCGGCGTTGGCCGTCTCGGCGAATTCCTGTGGGTGGAACGGCAGCGATTGTGGATCCGGCATCACACCAGGGGGATAGATCAACGGGTGCTCACCGGCCCAGAACGATCGCTCCCAGATCAGCGGAAGGCCCGCGTCCTCGTAGATGTACACCGGTGTGGCGCTGAAGGATCGGCGAAATTCGCCGCGCTCCCAGTACGCGAACGCACCCCAGGCATGTTGTGGGTCGGAGGCGACGAGGTACGTGCGCTCGGATGCCAGAGGGCGAGTGAAGGACTCGGGCAGCGTCGAGGGCGTGGGTACCGAAAGATTGGATCCGCAGACCACGGTGACTCCGGGATAGCACCCGATGAAGACGTGGTCGTCGTCCACGCCAGCCGATGCCGATATCGGACCCTGGCCGAGGGGCACCGCTGTCAGGTGGGGGTACAGACGGCCGACCAAGGCCGTCGCGGCATTCCAGTCCGAGTCGGGAGTAGCTCGGAGTACAGAAATGGGATCCGGTGCGTCTACGTACCAGATCGTCGATACCTTGGCCCCCACTGACCGCACCTCTTTCTCCGTAACCTCCGTCCGAAGCCTACGGTGTGAGCGTCGGTCATCGACCACCGAGCGGCAAAAAAGGTTACCGGTGAGTTCAGTTGTGACCGCTGCTGCGAACGCCGAGCAGCACGTCTTCCCACGACGGCATCGCGGGCTTGCCGCGCTTGTCCTTGCCTCCGGTGTGGCCGGGGGCAGGCTTGGGCATGGGCTTGGGATCCCGTGCAACCGGCTCGCGTGGGTGCTCGGATTCGGCGTCGGGTGCCTCGTCGACCTCGACGGTCTCGGCAACGATCTCGCTGTCGGCGGTGGTTCCGTAGTACTCGTCGAAGCTCTGCTGCGAGACGTCCTCGTCGGTGGAGTCCTGCGCGGACGCGAGAGCGCGTACAGGGGCCAGGCCGCGGAGTTGACGCCCGAAATCGGGATCGATCAGTTCGTGGGCCGTGTCGTCGAGCGGCGAGATGGTGCCACCGTGACCGTCGGGCAAGAACTGCCAGTGCGCCTTGTTGGTGGTGCGCCCGGCCTGCCACTTCAACTGGGCGACCCACTTGTTGTCCTCGTCGCGCCAGGCATCCCATGATGCGTCGTCGAGGTGCTGACCGCGAGCGCGGAATGCGAGGGTGACGATCTCGAGCAGGGTCTGCACGGCGGGTCCGTCGTGCCGGAGTGGATGGCCGGCCTGAGCCATCGACGCTGCCTGTGAGCGTTCGAGCAGAACGGGGTGGGCGAACACCTCGACACGACTGACGGCCATTCCGGAATCTGCAGCGACCTGTTCGATGGTCGCGCCACCACGAATGCGAGCCTGGATTTCTTTCGGCCGGAGCAAGCTGTCCATTTCGATCTCAATCTGTCCTAGTCGAGCGATGTCGCCGCGTGAGGCCGCGCGGAGTTTGTCGTCGGCCGGAAGCCGGAATCTGTCGCCGGTCTTGGGATCTGCGCAGACGACGAACTTTCCGTCGGCCTCGAGACCCACCACTCGTAAGTCTCGCACTGTGACCTCCTCATCGCGCCGGCTCGCGATACCGTCGACTTCGACCCTAGTTCACCCGCTGTACTCGGTGGGTGTTCGACACGCATCTCGTCGCCGGTGATCGTTTCTCTCAGACGAGAGTAGACAGCTGCGGGCTCGGCTGCACCCGATCGGTGGAGGTTGCACCGATTCTCTTGTGAGACAACGCCGATGCATCCTTGCGGAGATACATCGCGCCGAGTCCGAAGCCGATGGTCAGGGCGATCGCGTGCCCGGCGGCGGTGAACGAGGGGTCCGATACCGCACCGACGAAGACAACGCCGATCCACAGCGCCGCCCAGAGCGACCGGGCAGGCTTGGGCAGATATCGGATCATCGACCCGGCCACGGCAGCGGCTGCATAGCTGACGCCGACGTCCACGGCCATTTCCAGCGAATCGGCGAGCCAGTCTGCGTGAATGCCGACCAACAGTCCGGCGGCAACCAGAGCGGTCGCACCGAGGTGGCCTGCGCTGAAGGTGAGCAGGAAGCGTCGCCAACCGGAAAGCCATTCGGCAACGGCGAACAGGAGAGCGACCGAGGCCAGCCACAGCCAGTTCACCCGGCCCTCGGTGAGGAACACGCTGGTGACGAGTGTGGCGAGGTGGCCGTCGCTCAGATTGTGCAGATTGGTGCTCGCCTCGTGCAGTACGTGCCAGCGGTCGTGCCTGTCGACCTGTCCGAGCGCGATGGTGCCTGCCGTGGCCAGGACGCAGTACGTGATCGTCACGCGAATTCGTAGCGCCAGTTGCAGGAGCTTGAACATGCGAGCGCTCCCTCCGAGATCGTTACGCTTGCTTACTTCAATGCAAGTGTAGGCCGCGAAGGGAGCGCTGTGGCTGTGAGCTGGCTGCGAACTAGCTCAGCGTGGAGACGACCCAGTCGATGCTCTTGGTCAGCGCGGTGATGTCGTCCGGCTCGATGGCGGGGAACATACCGACACGCAACTGGTTACGCCCGAGCTTGCGGTACGGCTCGGTATCGACGATGCCGTTGGCGCGCAGGATCTTGGCGACCTGGGCTGCGTCGACGCTCTCGTCGAAGTCGATCGTGCCGACGACCTGGCTGCGGTGATCGGGGTTGGTCACGAACGGCGTCGCGAACTCGCTCTTGCCTGCCCAGTCGTACAGGCGCGAGGACGAGTCGGCGGTGCGCGCAGTGGCCCAGTCCAGGCCACCCTGGGAGTTCAGCCACTCGATCTGATCTGCGAACAGCAGCAGTGTCGCCACCGCCGGGGTGTTGTACGTCTGGTCCTTGCTGCTGTTGTCGATGGCGATCGGCAGCGACAGGAAGTCCGGAACCCAGCGGCCGCCCGACGCGATCTCCTCGACCCGAGCGAGTGCAGCGGGGCTCATCAGCGCGACCCACAGTCCACCGTCGGCTGCGAAGCACTTCTGCGGCGCGAAGTAGTAGACGTCCGAGTCGGCGACGTTCACCGGCAGACCGCCGGCACCGGACGTGGCGTCGATCGCGATGAGGGCGTTCTCGGAGCCGGCCGGCCTGCTGACCGGAATCGCCACGCCCGTCGAGGTCTCGTTGTGCGCCCAACCGATGAGGTCGACCGACGGGTCGGAGGTGGGCTCGGGTGCACTGCCCGGCTCTGCCTTGACGACGATCGGATCGCCGATGAAGGGATTGTTCTTGGCCACCGAGGCGAACTTCGAGCTGAATTCACCATTGGTCAGGTGCAGGGACTTCTCCCGGATGAGGCCGAATGCGGCCGCATCCCAGAACGCGGTGGTGCCGCCGTTGCCGAGTACGACCTCGTAGCCCTCGGGGAGCGAGAACAGATCCTTCAGCCCACTGCGTACACGCCCGACGACATCTTTGACGGGCTTCTGGCGATGGCTGGTGCCGAACACGGACGCGCCGACGTCGACGAGGGATTGCAGCTGCTCGGGGCGAACCTTGGACGGGCCGCAACCGAAGCGTCCGTCGGCGGGCAGGAGATCGGCGGGAATGATCGGCAAATCGGCCATGGAGTAGCGCGTCCTAGCGTCGATGGAATATGGCACTCGGAGGTTAGTCGAACACACAGCCTAGTCGGGTGCCCGGCCACCTTCGACTACCGGATCAGGTCCCAGCCGTCGACGGACTCGGGGGTGCGGGGTTCGGGACCGGTGTAGATCGCGGCGGGCCGAACGAGCTTGCCCAGACGCTTCTGCTCCAGGATGTGCGCACACCAGCCTGCTGTCCGGCCACAGGTGAACATCGCGGGCATCATGTGCGCCGGTACCTCGGCGAAGTCGAGAATCACCGCGGCCCAGAACTCGACGTTGGTTTCGATGGCGCGATCGGGCCTGCGTTCGCGCAGTTCGGTCAGCGCCGCCTGCTCGAGAGCTGCGGCGACCTCGTAGCGCGGTGCGTTCAACCTCTTCGCCGTGGCGCGCAGGACTCGGGCGCGAGGGTCCTCGGCGCGGTAGACGCGGTGCCCGAATCCCATCAACTTTTCCTTGCGGTCCAGGATGCCGGTGATCAGGGCACGGGCGTCGCCGGTCCTCTCGACCTCTTCGATCATCGGCAGTACGCGGGCGGGTGCGCCGCCGTGCAGAGGTCCGGACATCGCTCCGATGGCTCCGGAGAGGCACGCCGCGACATCGGCACCGGTGGAGGCGATCACGCGTGCGGTGAACGTCGACGCATTCATACCGTGCTCGGCGGCCGAGACCCAGTAGGCGTCGATGGCTTCGACGTGCGCGGGATCGGGTTCGCCCTTCCAACGCACCATGAACCGCTCGGTGACCGTGGCAGCCTGATCGATGCGACTCTGCGGTACCGCGGGCTGATAGATGCCTCGGGCGGATTGCGCGACGTACGACAGTGCCATCACCGAGGCCCGGGCGAGATTGTCGCGGGCGGTGGTGTCGTCGATGTCGAGCACGGGTAGATAGCCCCAGATGGGAGCGAGCATCGCCAGACCGGCCTGGACGTCGACACGGACATCACCGGTGTGGATCGGCAGCGGAAAGGGCTCGGCCGGGGGCAGCCCACGCCCGAACTCGCCGTCGACGAGCAGCGCCCAGACATCGCCGAAGGTGACGTTCCTCGCGACGAGTTCCTCGATGTCGACTCCGCGGTAGCGCAGCGCACCGCCGTCCTTGTCGGGTTCGGCGATATCGGTGGTGAATGCTAGGACACCTTCGAGACCGGGGACGAAATCCTCGGGAACGTGTTGGACAGCCATGGCCTGTGGACTCCCTCGTCGCGTTGGCACCCGGTTCTGCGCCGGATCCGGGCGTACTGTGCCAGAACCATAGCCGGGATATGGGCGGGAGTAGCGTTCGGGCTTGTGTCTGCAGACGAACAGCGCCTGGCGAATATGCGCGTGGACTACGGCGAGCCAGAGGACCTCGAGGTCGGTTCTCTCGATGCCGGCTGGCTCGCGCTGGCGCAGCAGTGGTTGTCCGACGCGATAGCGGCGAACCTGCCCGAGCCCAATGCCGTCGTGCTGGGAACCGTCGACGACGCCGGAAGGCCGGCAACGCGCACCGTGCTGTGCAAGGGCCTGGACGAGGACGGTCTGGTGTTCTACACCAACTACGACTCGGACAAAGGTCGTGCACTGGCCGCTCACCCGTACGCGTCGATGACTTTCCCCTGGATCGGACTGGCCCGGCAGCTGACCGTTCGGGGCCCGGTCGTCGAAGTCGACGACGAGACCACCGAACGCTACTGGCACACCAGGCCGCGGGGTTCTCAGTTGGGTGCATGGGCATCCGAGCAGTCACGACCCATCGGCTCGCGGGAGGATCTGGCCGCTCGACTGGCCGAGGTCACCGCGAGGTTCGACGCGGCCGCGGTGCCGGTTCCGCCGAACTGGGGAGGCTTGCGCGTGGTACCGGAGACGGTCGAGTTCTGGCAGGGCCGAACCAACCGGATGCACAACCGAATTCGCCTGACCGTGGCAAATGGTGTGATCGAGCGACTGCAACCGTGAGCGGGTTGCGCGGCATCTTCGCCGACACGACACCGTTGAGGACTCGGACCTATCGGCGGCTGTGGTTGGCCAATATCGTCACCGTCATCGGCGCACAGCTGTCCATCGTCGCTGTGCCGCAACAGGTTTTCCAGATCACGTCCAGCTCCGCCTACGTGGGGCTGACCGGTGTCTTCGCGCTGGTCCCGCTCATCGTGTTCGGGTTGTGGGGCGGCGCGCTGGCCGATGTGATGGACCGGCGCACACTGTTGACGATCACCACCTGCGGCCTGATCGGAACCTCCGCACTGTTCTGGCTACAGGCGTTCCTCGGCCTGGACAACGTGTGGATAATCTTGGTGCTGTTGGCAGTTCAGCAGGCTTTCTTCGCGGTGAATCAACCGACCCGCAGTGCCATCCTCCCCAGAATCCTGCCGGCCGAGCAACTTCCGGCCGCGAACTCCCTGAACATGACGGTGTTCAATTTCGGCGCCATCGCGGGCCCGCTCAGTGCAGGCATCCTGATCTACTACATCGGGCTCGAGACCCTCTATCTGATCGACACCCTCGCGCTGTTCGTGACGTTGTGGGCGGTGATCCGGCTGCCCGCGATCCCGCCGTCGACGTCCGGCCAGCGAGCTGGATTGCGCTCGGTGATAGACGGTTTCGCCTACCTCGCGACGCAGAAGGTGTTGCTGGCATCGTTCGTCGTCGACATCATCGCGATGGTGTTCGGTATGCCCCGAGCACTGTTTCCGCAGATCGCCACCGAGAGCTTCGGCGATCCCGCGTCGGGCGGGCCGGTACTGGGCATGCTGTTCGCGGCGATGTCTGCGGGCGCGGTGCTGGGCGGCGTGTTCTCCGGATGGTTGCCACGAGTGCGCAGGCAAGGGCTGGCGGTACTGGTGTGCATCGGGGTGTGGGGAGTGGCGATGATCGGTTTCGGGCTCGCAGTCGGGGCCGCCACCGACGGGGCCACCGCCGTCGCGCTGTGGTTCGCGCTGGCCTTCCTGGCGCTCGGCGGCGGAGCCGACATGGTCTCGGCGGCGTTCCGCAGCACGATGTTGCAGCAGGTGGCGACCGACGAGATGCGTGGCCGTTTGCAGGGCGTCTTCATCGTCGTGGTCGCCGGTGGACCGCGAGTCGGCGACGTGCTGCACGGGGCCGCGGCCGCGTCCGTGGGGACCGCGGCCGCAGCGGCAGGCGGCGGAGTGCTGGTGGTCATCGGTGTCTCGATCGCCGCGCTGGCCCTTCCTGCGTTCATTCGCTACCGAGTGGGCGCGGTCGTGGACAATGGCTCCCATGGCTGACGCACAGACCTATTCGTTGATCAGCGGCAAGTATCGGGCCGACATCGCGGCCGTCGGAGCGGGCCTGCGGGTCCTCGAGTACGACGGCGCACCGCTCACCGAAACATGGGAGGCGGGCACCAAGCCGCCGCTGTCGGCGGGGCTGGTGTTGGCCCCGTGGCCCAACCGAACGGCCGACGGAACGTTCGTCTTCGATGGCGTCGAACATTCGATGGAGATCACCGAGCCGTCTCGGAACAACGCCAGTCACGGATTCGTCCGTCGCACTGCGTGGACGCTCGTCGAGCACACCGACGCACGCGTCGAGCAGAGCGTCGATGTCGGGACGCATCCGGGTTGGCCGTTCTCGTTGACGGTCACCGTGGTGCACGAGCTGTCCTCGGACGGTCTCACCGTGACCTCGACGGCGAAGAACACCGGCGATGCGGATGCGCCGTACGGGATGGGCTTTCACACCTATGTCCGGGTGGGGGACGTGCCACTCGACGAGTGCACGCTCGAGTTCTCGGCCGGGACTCGGTTGCCGCTCGACCCGGTACGCAATCTGCCCGTGGGCAACTCGGTGCCGACCGCCGATACCGAATACGACTTCGGTCGGCCCCGATCCCTGCAGGGCGTGCAGCTCGATACGCCGTTCAGTGCCTCGCTACCCGATCTCGACGGCCGAGCAAATCATGTTCTGCGCGGTCCCGATGGCACGGCGACCGTGTTGTGGACCGACAGCAACTTCGGTTGGGTTCAGGTGTTCACCGCCGATCCCGCCAACGATCAGGCGTATCCCGATCGGGGGCGAGCCCTGGCGATCGAGCCGATGACGTGCCCGCCGAACGCGTTGAACTCCGAGATCGATCTGATCGTGCTCGAGCCGGGGCAAACCTGGTCGGGTACCTGGGGAATGAGGTACGAGAAATGACGATTCTGGTGTGTGGTGAGGCATTGGTCGACCTGGTTCCCGTGCACGACGGGCCGTTGCTCTCGCCGAAACTCGGCGGGGGACCGTTCAACGTCGCCGTCTCGATCGGTCGACTGGGCTCGCCGGTGGCGTATCTGTCGCGGATCTCTCGTGACCCGTTCGGTGAGCAGATCCTGGCGCGCCTGCGTGATGCAGGCGTCGACATCTCGTGGGTGCAGCGCGGCGACGAGCCGACGACGTTGGCGATGACCACACTGGCCGAGGACGGGAGCGCCGAGTATTCGTTCTACGCGGACGGCACCGCAGACCGCCTCGTAGCCGATCCCGGCGACCTGCCCGATTCGATCAGCGTGCTCTCCTTCGGCACGTTGTCGCTGCTCTACGAGCCCGGTGCGTCGATGTATGCGGGTCTGCTGCATCGGGCTCGGGCCGCGGGCAAGCTCACGATGGTCGACCCCAATATCCGACCGGCCGCCATCGACAGCACCAGCGGCGACATCACCGCCGACGGCTTCCGTGACCGCTTCCGCTCATGGTTGCCCAGCATCGACATTCTCAAGGTCTCCGAGGACGACTCGTACTGGCTGGGACTGGGAACGCAGGGGACCACCGTCGACGATTGGCTCGCGGCAGGGGTCACCGCAGTGGTCATGACGCGCGGCGGGGACGGTCTGTCGGTCTTCACCGCGGAGGGCGAGACCTCTGTCCCGGGTGTCGCCGTCGACGTGGTCGACACGATCGGCGCTGGTGACACCGTGCACGGTGCCCTGCTCAGTTTTCTGCAGAAGGAGACCATTATCACATCGAACGCGGTGAGGGCGATGAGCAAGCAAGACTGGCAACGAGCCCTTGCGTTCGCCGCGAAGGCAGCGTCGATCACAGTTTCCCGACCCGGTGCCGACCCTCCCTGGGCGTCCGAGGCGTCGAGAGGCTAGTTTCACTATCGACGTAAGAACTGTCCGTTTTAAGTACGTGTCCGTTACACGAGTTCGAGAGGGACCATTCGTGCCCGCTGATAATGATGCCAAAGCCACCCTCACCTACCCCGGTGGCGAGTACTCCATGTCGATTGCCGAGTCCTCCGAGGGCAACAACGGCATCGAGCTGGGTAAGTTGCTGGCCACCACCGGTTACACGACACTCGATGGCGGGTTCGTCAACACCGCATCGACCAAGTCGGCCATCACCTACATCGACGGCGATGCAGGCATCCTGCGCTACCGCGGTTACCCGATCGAACAGCTCGCGGGCAAGTCGTCGTTCATCGAGGTCAGCTACCTGCTGATCTACGGGGAGCTGCCGTCCGCAGATCAGCTCGAGAAGTTCACCGACAAGATCCGCAGGCACACGCTGCTGCACGAGGATCTCAAGCGATTCTTCGACGGATTCCCGCGTAACGCGCACCCGATGCCGGTGCTGTCGAGTGCGGTCAACGCGCTGTCGGCGTACTACCAGGATTCGCTGGAACCGAACGATCCGCAGCAGGTCGAACTGTCGACCATCCGCTTGTTGGCCAAGCTGCCGACCATCGCCGCGTACGCCTACAAGAAGTCCGTCGGGCAGCCGTTCCTGTACCCGGACAACTCGAAGAGCCTGGTAGAGAACTTCCTGCGCCTGACGTTCGGCTTTCCGGCCGAGCCGTACGAGGTCGATCCCGAGATCGTCAAAGCACTCGACATGCTGCTCATCCTGCACGCCGATCACGAGCAGAACTGCTCCACCTCGACGGTCCGGCTGGTCGGATCCTCGCAGGCCAACCTGTTCACCTCGATCTCCGGTGGCATCAATGCACTGTGGGGCCCGCTCCACGGTGGTGCCAACCAGGCGGTGCTCGAGATGCTCGACAAGATCAAGGCCGAGGGCGGTGACGCCACGGACTTCCTGAATCGAGTGAAGAACAAGGAGGCCGGCGTCAAGCTCATGGGCTTCGGGCACCGGGTGTACAAGAACTTCGATCCGCGCGCGACGCTGGTGAAGGAGACTGCGCACACGATCCTCGGCAAGCTGGGCAACGGCGACGAACTGCTCGACATCGCCCTCAAGCTCGAGGAAACCGCGCTCACGGACGACTACTTCGTCGAGCGCAAGCTCTACCCCAACGTCGATTTCTACACGGGGCTGATCTACCGCGCGATGGGCTTCCCGCCGCGCATGTTCACGGTGCTGTTCGCGATGGGTCGTCTGCCCGGTTGGATCGCGCACTGGCGCGAGCAGAACGAGGACACGACCGGCAAGATCGGCCGTCCGCGCCAGATCTACACCGGCTACACCGAGCGCGATTACCAGGACGTCAGCTCCCGCTAGCTGATACTGCACAACGATGCCGCCGAATCCATCAGGGTTCGGCGGCATCGTTGTTTCTTGCGGCCTCGAGTTCGCAGTTGTGCAGGCGATAGTGCAGCGTTATCAGGCACAACTGCGATTTCGGCGTTCGTTGCCATTCCATCATGGTGTGGGTCAGAGCGACGGTCGGGCTGGATCTGTACGCGACGTCGACGCGCGCCTGGGCACCTACGTACTCGTTCTCGACAGGGATCTGGGCAACCGCATGGTCGTTCGCGGCATCAGTTCTTGTCGAAGTGCTTGCGGTTCTTCAGTACCGGCAGCGTTTTACGTACGGCGTCGACCATTGCGGTATCGATGTCGATGGTCAACATGCCGGGCGTCGCGTCGAGTTGACCGAGAATCTCGCCGGTGGGGGAACTGACGATGCTGTGCCCCACGCCCAAAGGGGCATTGCCTTCGGCGGCAACGGGTTCGGCCTGATCGCACGCCGCGACGAAGGTCGTCGAATCCAGTGCTCTGGCACGGGCAAGCAGGGTCCACTGCTCCACCTTGCCCTCGCCCGCACCCCAGGAAGCAGGCACGACGATCACCTCGGCACCGAGATCGCCGAGCTTCTGGAACAGCGCGGGAAAGCGGATGTCGTAGCACGTGGCAAAGCCCACCTTCACCCCTGCGATCTCCACCAGGGTGGGGTCCGAACCTGGTGCGACAGTATCGGATTCGGCGAAACCGAACGCGTCGAACAGGTGAATCTTGTCGTAGCTGGCCTCGACTCCGTTGCCGGTGACGAGCACGGTGTTGGCCACTCTGCCATCGGCGGCGGGGGTGAACATTCCGGCGACGACGGTGATGCCGTTGGTCGCCGCGATCTCCCGCACCGCGTCCGCCCACTCGCCGTCGAGAGGCTGTGCGAACGTGCGGATGGGTCCGCCGAAGCAGCGCATCGTCGCCTCCGGAAACACGACGACGTCCGATCCGGCCTGCGCGGCGGCGCGGGTGTGGGCGGCGATGAGTTCGAGATTCTCGGAGGGCTGTTCACCACTGGTGATCTGAGCGAGACTGAGGCGAATGGACGAGCTCATGCAGTACATCGTATGCCCTGGATTTCCGAGCGCTCTGACCTGCGGATTCAAGGCTTTTTCGGGTGCCAGCGCCCGTGGGTACTCATCTACGACGTAGAGTCGAAGCGCTGTACGCCCACACAATATTCATCCGTAGCATCACAGCCGGCGTCGGCGGGCCGGCATCAACCGCAGGAGACTTCAGTGACGAAGCCAGTAATCGAATTTCAGGCCGGACCGGCACCCTTGGACTTGGTGACGGTTGACCTCGTCGAGGGTGACGGCGCAGAGGCAGTGGCAGGCGGCACCGTCGAGGTGCACTACGTCGGCGTCGAGTTCGACTCGGGCGAAGAGTTCGACTCGTCCTGGAACCGCGGCGAGTCCATTCAGTTCCCGCTGCAGGGACTGATTCAGGGCTGGCAGGACGGCATTCCCGGAATGAAGGTCGGCGGACGTCGCCAGCTCACCATTCCGCCGGAGCTCGCGTACGGCCCCGCCGGTGCGGGTCATCGCCTCTCCGGCAAGACTCTCGTGTTCGTCATCGACTTGCTGGACGTGAAGTAGCCGCACGTCGCACGCGCTCGGCTTCGCGGGTCGCCAAGGCATTGGCCGTTCCGCCTCGGGAACCCGCAAGCTTCGCGTGAATATGCTCGGCCACGGTGACCGGTTGGTACCGGGCCACCGTGCCGGGTCCGATGCACGACGGCAGGGGCGCGATCACCGCATCGAGGTTGCCGTCGTGAAAGAACGCGGCAGATCGTCGGCGCTGAATCGTCCCGCCCGATACCGGAGGCCGCACCCGGTGCAGAGTCGACAGCCAGCGATCATTGGTCAATCGAGCCGTCAGATCACCCAGATTCACCAGCATCGCGTCCGCTGCGGGCTGGACGTCGTGCCACGACCGGTCGGCGGCGAGAACCTGTAGACCCGGCACGCGATCGGCCCACAGCACGGTCACCAATCCATAGTCGGTGTGCTCACTCATTCCGGTGAGCTCGTGGTCCGGGACGCCGGTGCCCGGGTCGAGTGCGTAGTTGTTCATGCGCAAGGTGTCGAGGGATCGATCGGTGATGCCGGCGAACAGATCCGGGCAGACCCCGAGGGCGTCGGCGAACACACCGGTCAGCGTCCGCGCCACCCGGGCAGCCTCGTCGAAGTAGAGCTCGACGGCGCTGCGGAATCCCGCCGTGGCAGGCCAGGTATTCGGCTCGCCGGTACCCACATTGAACGCCTCGAAGAAATCGTTCATGCCCGACGCCGATTCCAGCCCCAGACTCAGGCTCAAGGTTTCGCTCTTCGGGGCGGTGTAGCCGCGATTGAGCTCGGGCGGGCAGATGTAGGTCGATTTCTCGGCCGGGTCGAGCTCGAAGAACGAATCCATCGCCGAGGCGAGCCCGGCCACTGTCTCCTCGGCGATGCCGTGACCGACGATCTGCATGAAGCCCACTGTGCGGCAGGCCTGATCGACCTCCGATGCCACCCTTCGGCGGGCGGTCGCGTCGTTCGAGGAGAAACGATCACCGCGAACGTACGGGGAGATGTCGATGGTGGGGACGATGAAATCCGACGACGAGTCCATGGCTTCATGATCCTCGTGTCGGGGCAGCTCCGGGGTTTCTCCCGCGTAAAGATCCCGCGATTTCAGCGGTCGTGCAGCTCCAGCACCAGGCGCGCGCCGCCCAGCGGGCTGTCGGTGAAGTAGGCACGGCCACCGTGTAATTCGGCTTGTTGCGCCACCAGAGCCAGACCGAGACCGGAGCCGCCCTTGGCTGCCCTTGTGCCGCGCTCGAATCGGCCGAACACTGTTTCGCGTTCGCTCGGGGGAACTCCGGATCCGTTGTCGTCGATCAGAACCCGCACCGTGTCGTCCGTCCGTTCGGCGGTGATGACTATCGAGGTCGCGTCACCGTGCCGAACGGCATTGCCGATCACGTTGTCCACGGCCAGTCTCAGACCGGTCGGTAGCGCGCGCATCGTGATCTCGACATCGGGGGCCGTCTCGACGCGTATGTCCAACCCGGGGTGCAGTCGTTGTGCATCCTGAGCCGCGACATCGCAGATGTCGATGATGTCGGTCTCGATGCGGTCGCCCTCGCTGGAGAGCTCGCCCGAGGCGAGTCGCTCGAGGGCGGTCAGTGTCGTCTCGACGCGGCCCTGGGTCCGTTCGAGGTCTCCGAGGATTTCCTGCTGCTGTGCGGGTTCGAGATCGAGGGTCCTGAGTACCTCGATGTCGGTGCGCATCGCGGTCAGTGGGGTCCGAAGCTCGTGTGCGGACACTGCGGCGAAGTCGCGTGCGGTGTCGAGCGCGGCGTTGGTGCGATCCTGCGCCTCGTTCAACCTCGTCAACATTCCTCCGATCGCCACCGCGAGCTCGTCGGCTTCGGTGACGCCAGTGCGTGTTTCGGGAGCAGTAGGCGGCTGCGCGCTGACCTGTCGGGTCAACGTCACCAGTGGTTTGACGGCCCGGCCGCCGAACAGCCAGCCCAGGCCTGTGGAGACCGCGATGGCAGCCAGCCCCAGCAGGATCACCTGGCGCTGCTGCTCGTCGGTGACCTGCTGCGCCTCGATGGCGGGCACGCCGATGGAGATGGAAATCGAGGAGACCGCCGTCGACTCCGCGGTGTAGACGCGGAATCGTTGACCGTCCACGTCGACGGTCTGCGATCCGGTGTCGAGCGCGGGCAGCCGGGTCGGTGTGGATGCGACGACGATATCGCCGCTGCGAATGGTGACGGCGAACGCGCCGGAGAGCTGATCCAGGAAGGCTTCGAGTGTCGTGGAGGTCGGAATCAGCACCTGGGACGCGGCCGTGAGGCGTTCGTCGAGCTGGTTGACGTTGTTGCGAGAAATCGCGACCGAGGTGACCACTGCGAGGGCGGCGACGACCAGGGTGGCTCCGAGCGCGGTGGCGGCGGCGACGCGGGCGCGCAGCGAGAACCTCATGCCGATTCCCTGACGACGAATCCGACTCCGCGCACGGTGTGCAGGATGCGCGGCGACCCGTCGCTTTCGAGTTTGCGGCGCAGGTAGCCGACGAACACGTCGACGACGTTGGTGTCGGCGACGAAGTCGTAACCCCATACCAGTTCGAGCAGTCGCTCTCGGGTGAGGACGACGCCTTTGTTGCGGGCCAGAATTGCAAGTAGCTCGAACTCCCGCTTGGTCAGGTCGATATCGAGTCCGCCGCGATGGACGCGATAGCCGGGGATGTCGACCACGAGGGATCCGATGGCCACGGCCGAGTTCGATGCACCCGAATCCGACACCGGCACTACCGGGTTGGTACCGCGTCGACGCAGCATGGCGCGAATCCGCGCGACGAGCTCGGCGAGGACGAAGGGTTTGGTGAGGTAGTCGTCGGCACCGGATTCGAGGCCGGCGATGCGGTCGTCGACCGAGCTGCGAGCGCTGAGCACGCAGATCGGGATGTCGTTTCCCATGGCGCGCAGCGCGGTCACCACGCTCGCACCGTCGAGCACGGGCATGTTGATGTCGAGCACGATGGCGTCGGGGGTCGAGCGGGACACCACGCCGAGTGCCTCCGCCCCGTCGGATGCGGTGATGACGGTGAATCCCGACAGGCGTAGTCCACGTTGCAACGAGGACAGCACGTCGGCATCGTCGTCGACGACGAGGACGGTGGCGGGGGCACTCGAGGATTCGGTCACCCGTCCATTGTGGGGGTTCAGGCAGCCCAGCTGTCGACAGTGGTGCGGCGTTCCTCGGGTGTCTTGGCGAAGAATTCCTCCAGCGCGCTACGGCGGCCGGTGTCTGCGTCGAGTGACCAGGCGAGCGCCGGAGCCTTGGCGTAGAGCTGCTCGTAGTACTTCTCGAAAGTGCAGGTGCTGTTTACCAGGGAGAGAGCGCCGGGGAAGGGGCGAATGTCTTTCACGATGTTCTCCTTATCTCTTCTGTGTTTCCCAAGGTAAAGGGCTTTGTTGCAACTGTGGTGAGTCCTCGTTGGCGGTTCTCTGAGAATTGCCGGATGTGGTCGAGGGGATTGCGGGACGTCGCCGTGGGTAAGACTGCAACCATGTCGATCGTCTGGTTTCGCCGTGATCTCCGTCTGGGGGATCTGCCCACCCTCACCGCCGCTGCCGATTCGGAAGATCCGGCGCTCGCGCTCTTCGTGCTCGACGACCGCCTGCTGACGCCGTCCGGCGGACCGCGCAAGGACTTCCTGTTCCGTTCCCTCGAGGCGCTCGACGAGCAACTCGGGGGCCGGTTGATGGTGGTGCGCGGCGACCCCGCGACGGTCGTCCCCGAGGTGGCGAAGGCGGTCGGTGCCGAGGAAGTACACATCAGCGCCGATTACGGCCCCTACGGGCGCGAGCGAGACAGGCGCGTCGGCGAGAAGGTGACCTTGGTCGACTCGGGGTCGCCGTATGCGATCGCTCCCGGCCGGATCGTCAAGAGCGACGGTGAACCGTACAAGGTGTTCACGCCGTACTCACGGCAATGGATGGAGCACGGTTGGCGTGGGCCTGCCGACACGTCCGCGAAAACCGTGGAGTGGATCGACCCGGACGAGGTGAAAGGCGTTCGGCGCGTGAAGATCCCCTCGGAGAAGGACGGGTCCGATGTGGCGGCCGGTGAGAAGGCTGCGACGAAGCAGTGGAAGGAATTTCTCGAGCACGTATCGGCGTACGACGACGAGCGCAATCGACCGGATCTCGATTCGACGAGCCGGATGTCGGTGCACCTGAAGTACGGCACGATTCATCCGCGGACGATGCTCGCTGACCTGGGCAAGCTCCGTAGCGAGGGAGCGGCGTCGTACCGCAGGCAGATCTGCTGGCGAGACTTCTACGCCGACATACTGTTTCAGCGGCCCGACAGTGCTCGTGAGAACTACGTGAAGAAGTTCGACAAGATCGAACTGGACTCGGGAAAGCACGCCGACGAGTTGTTCGAGGCCTGGTGCAGGGGTGAGACCGGGTTCCCGATCGTCGATGCCGGTATGCGGCAGCTGAACTCGGAGAACTGGATGCACAATCGCGTCCGCATGATCGTGGCGTCGTTCCTCGTCAAGGATCTGCACCTGCCGTGGTGGCGGGGCGCGAGGTACTTCATGTCGCATCTCGTCGACGGTGACCTGGCCAGCAATCAGCACGGGTGGCAGTGGACCGCGGGAACGGGCACCGATGCCTCGCCGTACTTTCGGGTGTTCAATCCGATCACCCAGGGCGAGAAGTTCGACCCGACCGGCGACTACGTCCGGCGCTGGGTGCCTGAATTACGCGGCGAAGAAGGCAAAGCCGTGCACACGTTGAAGTTCGGGCGCCCAGAGAAGTACGTGGAGCCGATCGTCGACCACAAGCACGAGCGGGAAGTGGCCATCGCTCGTTTCAAGGCCCTGTGAGCGAGGTCAACGCCTGCGGGACAACCCGACTCCCACCAGGCAGATCACCCCGCCGACGACGGCGAGATAATGCGGAATCTCGCCGAGCAGCAACCAGGCCAGCGTGATGGTGATCGGCGGCACGGCGTACGTGGTGATGCCGAGCTTGCCGGCGTTCATTCGCGTCAACGCGTAGGCCCAGGTGCTGAACGCCAACGCCGTCGGCACCACACCCAGGTAGATCAATCCTCCGGTGGCACCGGCGGAGGAGGCGTCGAGGTCGTCGAGCAGCGCCGGTGCGTACGGCAGCGTGCACACCGCGCCGATGGTGCACGCCATCCAGGTGACCTGCAGTCCGGGGATCGTGCGTAGCACCGGTTTCTGGCTCAGCACGCCGATGGCATAGGTCACCGCAGAGACCAGGCACAGAACGATTCCGAGGAAGTTCGCATCGGTCTTGGTGGTCGAGGTGGTGGTCACCGCGGTGACGACGCCGACCATCACCGCGCCTGCGAATGCGATGCCTGCACCGATCACCAGCCATCTCGGAAAGCCTTCGCCGAGAAGGAGTCCGGCGAACAGGGCAACCAGAAGCGGTCCGATCTGAATGATCATCGACGTCGTTCCGGCGTCGACGCGTTGCTCGGCGGCATTGAGAGAGACGTTGTAGATTCCGAACCAGAACACGCCGATGCTGACGATCTGCAACCACTGCGTGCGGTTCGGCTTGACCCATCTGCGATTGGCCCATCGGTGATTGACCAGGACGATCACGCCGAGTACCGAAGATCCGATCAGCAATCGTCCCAAGGCCAACGGGCCGGCCCCGAAGGATTCGCCGACGCCGCGAATGGCCACGAAGGCCGAGGCCCAGGACACCACGGTGACGACGACCGCACCGAGGGCGAGCCAATCGACGGCAGGCCGGGTCTCCAGATCTGTCATGGGAACGACGGTATAGCGCCGCGCACCCGAATTGCGCGCGGATTTCGGCCATCATTGGGCGAATTAGCGTCGACAGTGCCCCACCCATCGTGCGCCTTTTGCGTACCTGTAGGTACGCAAAAGGCGCACGACGGGCTAGCGGCGGAGCAGCTTCTCCAGTGCATCGAGCACCGCGGGATCCTCGATGGTCGACGGCACGCCGTACTGCTCACCGGCGACGATCTGACGCATCGTCTTGCGCAGGATCTTGCCCGACCGAGTTTTCGGTAGTGCCCCGACGATCGTCACATCGCGGAAGGTGGCCAGTGCCCCGATCTGATCGCGCACCATGGCGACCAGTTCGGTGCGTAATTGCTCCTCGCTGATGCTCTCCCCGGCCTTGAGGACCACATAGCCGCTGGGCCGTTGGCCCTTGAGGTCGTCATGAATGCCGATGACGGCACATTCGGCGACCGCGGGATGCGCGGCGAGCACCGCCTCCATCGACCCGGTCGAGAGGCGATGCCCGGCGACGTTGATGACGTCGTCGCTGCGGCCGAGGACGTAGACGTAGCCATCGGCGTCGATGTAACCGGAGTCGCCGGTGAGGTAGTAGCCGGGGAAGGTATCCAGATACGAGCGCTGGAACCGTGATTCGTCGTTCCACAGGCCGACCAGTGCACCCGGCGGCAGCGGGAGCGCCACGACGATGTTGCCCTCGGTTCCTGCCTCGACGGGCATTCCGGTGGCATCGAGGATGTCGACCTGGAACCCCGGCACCGGAACAGTGGGTGATCCCGGTTTTATCGGAAGTGGTTCGAGCCCGCGAAGATTGGCACAGATGGCCCATCCGGTCTCGGTCTGCCACCAATGGTCGACGACCGGACGATCGAGAGTGCGTGAAATCCACTCGTACGTATCGGGATCGAGCCGTTCACCGGCAACGAAGAGTGCCTCCAGGGTGGAGACGTCGTACTTCTCCAGTTCGGCTGCCCGAGGATCCACCTTGCGAATGGCCCGCAACGCGGTCGGCGCAGTGAACAAGGCGCGGACGCCGTGCTCGCCGATCACCCGCCAGAACGCCCCCGCATCGGGAGTGCCGACGGGCTTACCCTCGTACAGAACCGTTGTCGCACCGGCGAACAGCGGCGCATAGACGATGTACGAGTGCCCGACCACCCAGCCGACATCGGACGCCGTCCACATCACCTGGCCGGCACCGACATCGTAGATATTGCGCATCGACCACGTCAGCGCGACGGCATGGCCGCCGTTGTCGCGTACCACGCCTTTGGGTTTGCCGGTGGTGCCCGAGGTGTAGAGGATATACAACGGATCGGTTGCCGCCACCGAAACCGGTTGTGCGGCTGTGGCGTCGGCGATGAGAGTGTCCCAGTCCAGCCAGGAGTGCTCACCGGGAATTCCTTCTCGTGACTTCACGATCACTGCGGGCGTGTGCGCGGTCGTGAGCGTCAGGGCGCGCTGCACCAGCGGAACGTACTCGATGACCCGACCCGGCTCGAAACCACCGCTGGCGGTGATCAGCAGTACCGGTGCGGCGTCGTCGATACGTGCTGCGAGCTCGTTGGCTGCGAATCCCCCGAACACCACCGAATGCACGGCACCGAGCCTGGCGCAGGCCAGCATCGCGATGACGGCCTCGGGAATCATCGGCATGTAGACGACCACGCGATCACCGGGCCCGACGCCCTGTGCGTGCAGCACTCCGGCGAACCGAGCGACCTGATCGAGGAGTTCGGCGTAGGTGTAGCTGCGGGTCAGTCCGAGCATCGCCGAGTCGTAGATCAGTGCGGTTGCCTCGCCGTGCCCGGCATCGACGTGCCGGTCGAGGGCGTTGAAGCAGGTGTTCAGCCGAGCTCCGGGAAACCAGTGTGAGCCGTCGAACGCAGTGGTGGGCGGGGTGTCCCAGGCGATGTCTGCGGCGGCGTCGAGCCAGAACCGTTCGCGGTTGTCGATGCTGTCGTCGAATGCCTGCCGATACACGCCGCTCATGTGACCGAGCTTAGTTGGGTGCGTGCTGGCGTTCCCGGTTATTGCCGACGGGACGAGTGCGCAGCGCCCGCACAGCCTCACGACCGCCGTAGAACACGGCGCTGGCCGCGAACATCGCCGCTACCAGCAGCAGCCAGCGCATCGCGTACGGTTCTTGCGTCAGCCCCGTGGCTGCCTCGTACGTCTGACTTCCCTGGCGGAAGATGCCCGGTGCGAACAGGAGCAGGCTCAGGCCGGCACCGAGGGCAGGAATGCGAACCGCGTTGACGAATCGGCCGAGTCGAGCGACCAGCGCGCGATCGAGTAGGGCATACAGGGGGAACAGGATCGCGTCGTGCACGACGGCGGCACCGACGAACCACAGGCCGATGGACTGCCACCACACATCGTTGTTCCACAGCGCAGGAAAGCCGATCGTGAGAACGGCGAGACCGGCCAGGGCCAGGCAGCCTGCCGTGATCGCCAGGTGTAGCGGCCCTGCTCCGTACCGGGCCCGAAACGCATTCATGACGGCTCCCCGAAGAATTCGACGGATTCGATCCATTTGGTTGCGTGCACCCCGGGGATCGCCGGCATCATGATGCGAGCGGGATAGCCGTGATCGAGGGAGAGGTCGGCCCCGTTCACGCGAAGTGCGAGAAGCGAATCGGGATGTGTCATCTGGTGTCCCCCGAACGTGACGCGGTTGAACGAGCCGGAGGGTTCGAGTGAACGAACCTCACCGGTGTCGACGGCGTCGATGCCCGCAAGGGCTGCGAGGTCGCGCAGCCGAACACCGGTCCAGGTCTGGACTGTCGACCAGCCCTCGACGCACGAGATCGGTAGATCGACGGTGTGCAGGTCCATCTGCTCGAGTTGGGCCCTGTCGAGCACGACCTCGGCGTTACCGGCACGTACGGTCAGCCGCCACGAATCCCCTGTCCGCGCCTCGTCGATGCCTGCGGCCTCGGCTGTGCGGTTGATCTGAAAATCGTTGGGCCCGTCGCCGTAGGATCGCCCGCGGGGGAGCAGGATCGCTGCCCCGCGAAGGATTCCGCCTGTCGTTTGTCCGACGCTGAGAACCGCGACGAACAGTGCGCTGCCGCCGACGAGGGCGAGCGCTCCGCGTCGGCTGATCGTCGCGGGAGCTGGATCGGTTGCGGCCAAACCGGATTCGTCGTCCTCGTCGGGCAACGTGTCGTCCACCTTGATGCGCATCAGTTCCAGGAACGGTCTGGTTCGGAGCGCAGTGACCATGGTCGGAAATTTCAGCACCACGTGGGCGAGGAACCCGGCGATGAACACCCATGCGCCCCAGTAGTGCGCGGTGTAGAAGCTGAACCCGAAGAGATAGTCGTACTGAATGTTCAGCACGCCGGTGATGATCTCGAAGAGGATTCCGCCGACCAAGGCCAGCAACGATATCCGTTCGAGTAGGTGGGCGACGCTCCGAATCGGTGGCATCTCGATCAACTTGGGGATCACCGACCACAGCTTGGCCAGAACGATCGGCACCATGATCAATCCGAGACCCACGTGTAGGCCCTGGGTCAGCCGGTAGAACCAGACCGGTTCGGTCGGCCAGTCGAACGACGGAATTCGTAGCCAACCGACGTCGCCCGGCATCGCCTGGCCGAACTGGGGACCGTAGGCCACCCACGAGAGGAATCCGGTCACGGTCACGATCGGCAGCGCGACGAGCAGAACGGATGCCAGTACGGAGGTGAACCAGACGCCGCGAATCGGGCTACGAAAGGTGGGAAGTCGTTGCATTCTGGTTCCCGTCTCAATTTTGTACCTGGTAGTACAAACTGTCAGGTCGAGGCTAGCGCACTTCGTAGCCGACCGCCAGGGTTCGCGGAGATGTCAACTGGTGGTGCGACGTCGGTGCACCGCGGCGACGGCGGCGTCGAGCGCGTCGCGCAGCGGTTGTACGTCGCCGGCGAGCCGCGCGATCAGCATGCCGCCCTGCAACGACGCGATCAGAGCGGCGGCAGTCGCGGCAGGATCGGTCGCCACGTCGAGTTCTCCGCGGTCGATCATGCGGGCAAGTCCCTGCTCGAGCGGTTTCTCCCAGCGCCGGAAGGCGGCGTGAAGACTGGGGACGAACGCCGCATCGTTCTTCAGTTCGGCGGCCAGCGATCCGAGAGGGCACGAGAACGGGCCCCCGGGTTGCTCGTGATTGCGGACGATCTCGGCAGCCCACACGTCGATATCGTCGAGACTGTCGATGCGAGAGAGCATCGGTTGGGCGGCGAGGACGCGTTCGAGTTGACGCTCGATGACGGCCTCGACCAGATCCGACTTGTCGGAAAAATAGTGGTAGAGCTGCGATTTCCCGGTCTCGGATGCGGCAAGGACATCGTCGAGAGTGGTCCCCGCGACGCCGCGCTCGTACATCATCGACGCCGCGGCGTCGACGATCGCAGCTCTGGTTCGTCTGCCCTTGGCCGTTCTCGGTAGCTCCTTGCTCACGGGATTTCGGCTCCTCGGTCGCAACTGTGAACCGCGAGTTCCATGAACACGCGACCATTGCACTCGATGGTTCGCCGGACCTGCAGTCCGGCGCTCGACGCCAGTGAGTACAGCGCGCGCACTCCGACACTGGCCCAGGTGAACCAGTCTCCCACCGAGTCTTCGGTTTCCCATCGAACCAGCGCTCTCCGATCGTCGACCTCGAACGAGGATTCGACGATGGCCGTCCCTGCGTCGTGCAGCAGCGCCCGAACCGTGGCCAGCAGTGCGGCCGGGTCGCCGCCGATGCCGATATTGCCGTCCGCGAGGAGGACGTGTGACCACCGACCTGCTGCTGGCAGCGCGGAGAATATGTTCTGCTCCACGGCGAATCCACCGCGATGGTTGGTCATCTCCACGGCGACCGACGAGGTGTCCACGCCGAGGGCCGGTACGCCGGCTCTGGTGAGAGCCTCGGTCAAACGCCCTGGCCCACAACCGAGATCGAGGGTCGGGCCGGTGCAGAAGGCAATCGAGGCCTCGTCCGCTCTGAGGTCCTCGGCGGTCGAGAAAGTGCCGCCCATCCAGCGCGCGATCGGCAGGGGAGTGCGACGGCCGTCGGAATCGGTGATCCAGGAGGGCAGCCCCGCTCGGCCGCGGCGGTACACGTCGTCTGCAATCACCCGATCGAATGTACCAGGGAGTACAGGACGTGGCTCATCATCAATTTTCGAGCCGGGACCGTCAAGATTGCGTCAACACCACTGTTCGACGCCACCGCCCGGCGCAAGACTGCTTCTCATGACACTTCTCGACATGCTTCCCTCCCTCGGTGCGGCATATGTTCCGCGGTGCGATCCAGCGCTCTGGCCCGCCGATACTTGCTGTGTGTGCGGGCGCATCACAGTCGACGGCCTCGCGCTGGAGGACCTGGCCGATGCGCAGGGCACTCCGGTGCGTTGGGGCCCGATCCTGGTGACGCGGGTGCGCTCGGTGATCGCCGGCGAGGTGGGCGTCGACGCCGAGTTCGGGGATCTACTGCAGGCAGTGGTGGTCAACCGGCATTCGGTGGGTGCGGTGATCAAGGTCGATGTGCACGGCCCGGGGCGCGGCTGCGTCGTTCCTGTGGAGTTGCCCGCAGACCTCCGAGCGGGTGATGTGCTGGCGCTGATCTGCAGCGGATAGCTCAGGTGCCCAGCGTGCGGTAGCGGCCGAATCGGTTCCGAACCCGGGTGGCGGCGTCGACGGTGGACAACTCGCGTAGTTCGCGGGCAATGGCATCGGCGACTCGTACGGAGAATGCAGCTGGTTCGTCGGCGGCATCGGGGAGTTCGGGGACGATGGCGTCGACGATGTGCTCGCGCAGCAGATCGACCGAACGGATGCCCTGAGCCTCGGCCATATCCGATGCATGAGCGGTGTCGCGGTGCACGATGGCACTTGCACCCTCGGGTGGGAGCGGTGCAAGCCAGGCATTCTGGGCACACAACACGCGGTCGGCGGGCAGCAGCGCGAGTGCTCCGCCGCCGGTGCCCTGGCCGAGGAGGACCGACACCGTCGGGGTGTTCACCGTGACCAGATCGGAGATCGAACGCGCGATCTCGGGCGCCAGCCCGCCCTCCTCGGCTTCCTTGGACAGTGCCGCCCCGAAAGTATCGATCACCAGCACCAGCGGGATGCGTAGTTCCTCGGCCAAGCGCATACCGCGTCGAGCCTCGCGCAGCGCCGCCGGACCCATGGTTGCGGTGGCAGTACTGCTACTTCGATCGTTGCCGAACAGCACGACCGACACGCCCCGGATACGGCACAGCGACAACAGAATCGAGGTATCGGCCTCACCCTGTCCGGTACCGCTCAGTGGAACCTGTTCGCCTGCAGCATGTTCGATGAGCTCTCTGATGCCGGGCCGGTCCGGACGGCGAGACGCCTGCACCGAATGCCAGGCGGACTGCTCGGGAATCACCGAGGGACCCTCGTCGACGGAATCGGGCCACACTGTGGCGTCGACGATCACCCGAAGGGCCCGGATCAACAGGTGTCGTAGTTGGTCGACCGGCACCACGCCGTCGATCACTCCGTGCTGGTACAGGTTCTCGGCGGTCTGCACTCCCTCGGGAAAGGGCTTGTCGTACAACGCCTGATAGACGCGGGGCCCGAGAAATCCGATCAGGGCTCCTGGTTCGGCGACGGTGACGTGGGCCAACGACCCCCAGGACGCGAAGACCCCTCCCGTGGTCGGATTACGGAGGTACACCAGGTAAGGCAGGTGCGCCGCCTTGTGCGCGGTGACGGCGGCAGCGATCTTGACCATCTGCACGAAGGCCAGCGTTCCCTCTTGCATACGCGTGCCGCCGGAGGTGGGGGAGGCGATCAGCGGCAGCCTCTCGGCGGTCGCCCGTTCGATTGCGCAGGTGATGCGCTCGGCCGCCGCGACGCCGATCGAGCCGGCGAGAAACGCGAACTCGCAGGCGATGATCACCACGCGTCGGCCCTCGATCGTGCCCTCGCCCGTCAACACCGACTCGTCGACGCCGCTCTTCTCCCGTGCCTTCGCCAGGTCACGCCGATAGGAGTCGTCGGGATCGACGTCGACGGGCTCGGAGTCCCAGGACACGAACGATCCGCCGTCGAGAACGGAATCGAGAATCTCGGCGGCGGATGTTCGTGGGCTCATATCGGGGAGCCTACGCAGCGAACCCTAGCGAGCAAACGCTTCCTTCCACGAGACGGTCTTGCCGATTCGCAGGATGGATCGTTGGTAGATCTTGGCCGCGCCCATGGCCAGGATCGCCGTGGTGATGATCATCAGCACCGCCGAGCCGACGATCTGCATCGGCGAGGTCACGCCTGCCGCGATGCGCAGCGGCATCATGATCGCGGAGAACGGTGGTATCCAGCTCAATGTGTTCGCCAGGGTGCTCTCCGGATCGCTGACGGAGTAGAAGGCCGCGAAGAACATGGCCATGATCAGGATCAGCAGCGGCATGGTGGTCGAGTTGACGTCCTCCTGCCGCGAGACCATGGACCCGCCCGCTGCATAGAGCACTGCGAAGAAGGCGAAGCCCAGGATGAACCAGGCCAGCGTCGCGGCGAAGACGCTCACCGCTGCACCGGTGACGGTGAGCACTCCGGTGCCCAATCCTGCACCGACTCCGGCGATGCCGTACAGGGCAAGCTGCAGGATGCCGACTGCGCCGATGCCGAGAATCTTTCCCCACAGCAATTGCAGGGGACGCACGGTGGACAGAAGCAACTCGACGACGCGCGAGGACTTTTCTTCGACGACGCCCATCGCGACGTACATGCCGAAACCGATGATCTGGGCATACAGCAGGAACACTGCCGACAGAGCCAACGCAGTTCGCTGACCGGACTCGGGGTCAGGGGGATCGATCGCGTCGACGGTGACCGTCGCGGATCTCGTTGCTGCTGCCAGCTCGCTGCGATCCACACCCTGTTGCGCCAGTGCGGTATTCGTGGCCTGTGTGGCGACGCTACCCTCGACGACGGCGCGCAAGGTGCCCGTCAGGTCGGACTCGGTGACGGCTGTGTAGGCACCGGCGGATCCGTCCGGGATCAGCGCCACATCGAGATCCCCGGATTCGACGCCGCTGCGGGCGGCCGCCGCGTCGGCGATCTCACGGACCTCCACCGGAGACCCGACGGCGTCGCCGGTTGCCTCCAACACCGCCGCGATGGACTGGTCTCCGGCTACGCCGATCACCTCGCGTTCCTCGTCGCCGCTGCCGGAGAAGATCGAGTACGCGATGATTCCGCCGACGATGACGGCGAGAACGATGACATTGCTGATGACGAAGCTCTTCTTCATCACCTGAACGGTGAACTCGCGCTTGGCTATCAGTGAGACCGCGCTGAAGGAATTCAGTTGGGAGCTCATGCCACTACCGCCTCTCGGAACAACTCGCTCAGGGAAGGTTTCTGGACCGAGAACTCGTGGACCGGCCCGGTGGCGAGTGCGGCCCGTAGGATCTCTTGGTCATCGGTGCCGGGGGCGAGGCCGAGCACGGTGACGCCGTCGCTGTGCTCGAGGGTGCTGACTCCGGCGATGCCCGACGCCCATCCGGGTGCGGCGCCGGGTGCGTGCACGTGTAGTTGCGAATCCCCCGATCCGCGTAGCTCGTCGACGGTCCCGATGGCCTTCATCGAGCCTGCGGCGATGATGCCGACGCGATCGCACAGTCGTTGCACCAGATCGAGTTGGTGGCTCGAGAACACCACCGGCACTCCGGAGGCGGCCTTTTCGCGCAGTACTTCGCTCATCACGTCGACGGCGATGGGGTCGAGTCCGGAGAACGGCTCGTCCAACACGAGAACCGCGGGGTCGTGCACCAGGGCGGCCGCCAACTGCACGCGCTGCTGATTCCCCAGGCTCAGCGCGTCGACCGTGTCGTTCACTCGCTCGTCGATGCCGAGACGTTCGGTCCAGCGAATCACTGCTGCCTTGGCGTCCTTGGACGACAGGCCGTGTAGCTCGGCCATGTACGCCAACTGCGGGCCGACCTTCATCTTCGGGTACAGGCCGCGCTCCTCGGGCATGTACCCGATGGTGCGGCGAACATCGAGGTCGACGGTCTTGCCGCCCAACAGAACCTGGCCAGAATCTGCCGACAGAACTCCGAGCGCGATACGCATCGTGGTGGTCTTGCCTGCGCCGTTGCTACCGACGAAGCCGAACAGCTCGCCGGGCCGGACGTCGAAACTCAGGTTGTCCAAGGCGATCTTGTCGCCGTATCTCTTCGAGACGGAATCGATCGTGAGGGTGCTCATGGTGCCCTTTCGGTCGCTACTTCGGGTCGAAATCTTCGGTGTCTTCGAGTTCGGGGTCAGGGGTGATCCACGCGAGAATGACGGCCGGGGTGCATCCGCCCGCCAGTAGCGCAACGAGCGTCCACAGACCTCCGGCATACGGCAGGTGCTCGTTGTCGTACGACGCGGACAGCCCGATCAGGACCAGAACTGCCACCGTCACCAGGAATTGAGTGACGGACAGGCCGATCGATCGTGCTTCGTTGCGCTGCTGCACTTCCCATTCGTCGAGTGCGCCCACCGGTGCGTCGCTGTGCCGACGTGACACGGTTTGCAGGATCGTCCACGTGACGAGAAAGATCACGGTGGCCGGGACCCAGATGATCGGTGCCCACGGGGAGAACAGCGACCACACGGCGATCACCAACAGGGTGAGCAGGGAAGCCATCACCGAGACGGCGAGTATGCGGCGTCGGTGCTGCGTGCGCCAATTCGGAAGCCAGTGGCGGGTTTTCGCGTCGTTCTCCAGGAATCGACGCGTGCGATAGGCCTGATAGCGGGTGAGGATGTCTGCAGTGTCGGGCGTGGTCATCGATCCTTCTCCCTTCGGAAGAGTTCGGCCGAGAGTGGTCCGAGTTCGGTGCGTGAGAACACTGCTTCGATCGGTAGGTCGAAGACGTCGCAGATGCGCATCGCGAGATCGAGGCTCGGGTAGTGGTCACCTCGTTCGAGGGCGCCCACTGTCTGGGGGTTGACTTCGACGAGTTCGGCGAGTTGCGCGCGGCTCATCTTCCGTTCTGCCCGCAGAACACCCACCCTGTTGAAGATCGGGAGCGCGGTACCGCGCTTGACGGGGCTCATGACAATGAAGTGTTGTATAAACCCAACGATATGTCAACCATCGGCAATGGATCTGGTGATCCGTCTACGTGTCCGAACTCGTCCGGACCGAGGCGACGACGGCGCGCATGGTGGTCAGGAACTCGTCGATCGTCGCCCGCTGCTCGGGAGTGAAACGCTCGAGTTCGCGGACTGCTCGCCCGATGACGGGGCCGAAGAAGCTGGTACCGAGCTCCGATGCGTGCGCGGTGACGGCGAGTAGCACGCGCCTGCGATCGGATGGATCGGGTTCACGGACCACCAGATTTCGCTTGCTCATTCGATCCACGAGCGCTGTGACGGAGGCGGATTCGAGCCCGAGCTGGGTTCCCAGCCAGCCGGGTGTCGCGGGTGTGCCGGATCGGTCGGCGTCGAGGAGGCAGATCAGTGCGCGGATGTCCGTCGGGTGGAGGTGGTGGCTCTGGGCGAACTGCGCGCCGAGAAGGTCGAGGTCGACGGTCAGCGCGCGTAGCTGGTGCACGGCGGCGGCGGGTTCGCTCATGTGCTGATCCCTCGGTAGGTGCTGGACGTGATCTCTCTCCATTGTCTATTATCTCGATCATCGAGAGAAATGAGGGCGAGCGTGACGCAGCTCGACGAGTTCTACGCCGCCTACGACAGGGTGCTGCAGAAGTGGCCCGTCGAGGTGGAGTCCATCGACATGAGCACCGCCCACGGAACGACCCGTGTCAACGCCTGCGGCTCAGCCGATCATCCGGCGCTGGTTCTGCTGCCGGGCGCCGGTGCCACGTCCACGGTCTGGTTCGCCAATGTCGCCGCTCTCGCCCGGCACTATCGGGTGTACGCCCTGGACCTGATGGGCGACGTGGGGCGAAGCGTGCCCGGCGAAACCTCCATCGGCTCGGTGGACGAGTTGCTGGACTGGCTCTCTACCGTTCTGGATGGTCTCGACCTGCCCACGGCAGCGATCTGCGGCCACTCCTATGGCGCGATGATCGCGTTGGCATATTCACTGCGCAACGGCAGTCGCGTCGAGGCACTCACCCTGCTCGATCCCAATGGCTGCTTCGGCCCGATGAGTGCGCAGTACCTGCTCCACGCGATACCGATCCTGCTCTCTCCCAACGACACGAGGCAGCGGCGCTTCGTAGAATGGGAGACCGGCGGCCGCGAACTGGATTCGGATTGGCTCGACGTCCTGGCGCTCGGTGCGGCTCATTTCCCGAAATCGAAGACCATCGTCCCCAAGCGCCCGAAGCCCGCCGAATTCGAGAACTTCGGGGTCGACACAACCGTGTTGCTGGCAGGAAGAGGGAAAGTACACAACGCTGCCCGTATCGAGTCGGCAGTCCGGGCGGTCCTGGCCCGAGCGAGGACGGTGGTGCTCGAGAACGCAACGCATCACACGTTGCCGATGCTTCCCGCCGCCGAGGTGAACGAAATTCTGCTGAGCTGATGTGAATCGGGTGCAGCTGACCGCGCTCACCGCGGTCAGCTGCACCCGATTTCGATCACCGCGACTACTGTTCCGACAGCTGTCCGTCCGCCATCGTCCAGTGCCTCGTGCTGCGGACCGTCTCGAGCATTCTGCGGTCGTGGGTGACCAGCAGAAGCGTTCCCTCGAAGTTCTCCATCGCCCGTTCGAGTTGCTCGATGGCAGGCAGGTCCAGATGGTTGGTCGGCTCGTCGAGCACCAGCAGATTCACGCCTCGGGCCTGCAGCAAGGCCAGCGCCGCGCGGGTTCGCTCACCGGGAGAGAGCGACGCCGCGGGCCGCAGCGCGTCGTCGCCGCGCAGGCCGAACTTCGCCAGCAGGGTGCGCACTTCGGCGTCGGGCCAGTCGGGGACTGCCGCGCTCAGCGCATCGGACACCGTGCCGTCCCCGAGGAAATATGCTCGCGCCTGATCGATTTCACCGATGGCCACACCGGATCCCAGCGAGGCCGTGCCCTCGTCCGGGATCGACCTGCCCAGCAGTATCGAGAGCAAGGTCGTCTTACCGGAACCGTTCGGCCCGGTGACGAGAATCCGATCACCCCAGTCGATCTGCGTGGTCACCGGGCCGAACGTGAATCCCGATCGGCGCACGACCGCTCCGCCCAGTACCGCGACGACGGCTCCGCTGCGAGGAGCGGCGGCGATCTCCATCCGCAGCTCCCACTCCTTGCGCGGCTCCTCCACCACTTCGAGGCGTTCGATGCGCCGTTGTGTCTGTCGGGCTTTCGCGGCCTGCTTCTCGGTGGACTCGGCGCGGGTCTTACGGGCGATCTTGTCGTTGTCGGTGGCCTTGCGGCGCGCGTTGCGCACCCCCGATTCCATCCAGTTTCGCTGCATCTGCGCCCGAGACTCCAACGCGGACTTGGTGTCTGCAAACTCCTCGTACTTCTCCCGTGCATGCTGGCGGGCGATCTCCCGTTCCGCCAGATACGACTGGTAGCTGCCGTCGTACACATCGATGCGGCGCTGCGCGCGATCGAGCTCGACGACGCCCGTCACCGTCCGCGCGAGAAACTCGCGATCATGGCTGACCACGACGACCGCCGCTCGGGTCGCAACGACGAACTGCTCGAGTTGCTCGAGGCCCGCCAGATCGAGATCGTTGGTCGGTTCGTCGAGCAGCAGAATGTCGTAGCGCGCGAGCAGGATCGCGGCGAGCCCCGCGCGAGCGGCCTGCCCACCGGACAACGCGGTCATCGGTGCAGATCCGTCGACATCCAGACCGAGATCGGCCAGCACCTTCGCCGTTCGCTCCGCCAGGTCAGCGCCGCCGAGCGCCAACCACCGTTCCAACGCCGGGGTGTAGAGGTCTTCGTCACTCGAACCGAGGGCCTCGGCAGCCGCGTTCATCACTGCCTCGGCCGCCGTAACCCCGGTACGCCGGCCGAGGAAGTCCAGCACCGTCTCCCCGTCGATCCGCTCGGGCTCCTGGGCCAGATATCCCACCGTCGCATCCGGCGGACTGGTGTGAATCTCACCCTCGTGCTCGGCGGTGCCGACCCCGGCGAGCAGCGTCAACAGAGTCGACTTGCCGGCACCGTTCGCGCCGACCAGTCCGATCACGTCGCCCTCGGTCACCGTCAGGTCGAGACCGGAGAACAGGGTGCGGTCGCCGTGAAACGCGGCGAGTTCATCGATGCGGAGCGTTGCGGTCACACCGAAACACTAAGGCCAGGGAACAACAGCACCCCACCCACCGTTGGCATTCATATGACGTATTCAGCCGAGACCAGTACTGTTCCGACGATCGTGCTCAACGACGGCACCTCCATTCCGCAGCTCGGATTCGGTGTGTGGCAGGTTCCCGACGACGGTGCGCACGACGCCGTGGCCGAGGCTCTGAAGGTCGGATACCGCAGTATCGACACCGCCAAGGTGTACGAGAACGAGACCGGCACCGGCAAAGCGATCGCAGAATCCGGCATCGCCCGCGACGAGCTGTTCATCACCACCAAATTGTGGAACGACGATCAGGGGTACGACTCCACTCTGCAGGCATTCGACGCGAGCATGGACCGGCTCGGGCTCGAGTACCTCGACCTCTACCTGATCCACTGGCAGCAGCTCGATCGCGACAAGTACATCGACACCTTCAAGGCATTCCAGAAGTTGAAGGCCGACGGTCGGATCGGGTCCATCGGCGTCTCCAATTTCACCATCCCCACCCTCGAGAAGCTGATCGACGCCGTCGGCGAGGTGCCCTCGATCAACCAGGTCGAGCTGCATCCACGGCTGATCCAGGAGGAGTTGCGGGCGTTCCACACCTCGAAGGGCATCGCCACCGAAGCATGGAGCCCGCTGGGATCCGGCACCATCCTCGACGAGCCGCTGTTCGCGAAGATCGGTGACGCGCACGGTGTCACCCCGGCCCAGGTGATTCTGCGCTGGCACATCCAGCTCGGCAACGTGGTGATCCCCAAGTCGGTGACCCCGGCGCGCATCGCAAGCAACTTCGACGTGTTCGGCTTCGAGCTGAGCAACGACGAGATTCAGCAGATCAACGCCCTCGATTCCGCGGACGGCCGCACCGGCCCCGACCCGGACAAGTTCAGCAGCTGACAGTGGGGGCCTAGGGTAGTACCCATGTCCGAACCGCTCGAAGGCAAGACCGTTGCCATCACCGCCGAGCGGCGAGCAGACGAATTGGCCACCATGCTCGAACGCCGCGGCGCGAACATCGTTCACGCCGCGGCGATTCACGTTCTGCCGCTGATCGACGACTCGGAGCTCGAGTCCGCCACCGAGAGCATCATCGAGCATCCGCCGAAGATCGTGGTGATCAGTACCGGCATCGGTTTTCGCGGCTGGCTCGACGCCGCCGAAGAATGGGGAATCCGCGACAATTTCGTTGCTGCGCTGAGACGTTCGAGGATCATCGCGCGAGGACCGAAGGCGCGCGGGGCCATTCGCGGAGCCGGTTTGCGTGACGAGTGGTCACCGGCAACCGAGGCCTCGCAGGAGGTAGCGGATCACCTTGCCGCCGAGGGTGTCTCGAGCGTCGACATCGCAGTTCAGCTGCACGGTGTCATCACCGAATGGGAACCGACGATTCACCTGGGCGACGCGCTGACCGAACTGGGCGCACACGTGCGTCCGGTACCGGTGTACCGATGGATCCGTCCCGTCGATCAGACCCCGCTGATCGGTCTGTTGACGCAGATCATCGAGCGTCGCGTCGACGCGGTGACGTTCACCAGCGCCCCGGCCGTGGCTTCCCTGCTCTCGACCGCGAAGGACAACGGCCTGCTCGACGCTTTCCTCGACGCGCTGGCAGGCCCCGTCGCCGCGATCTGCGTCGGGCCGGTGACTTCGGCACCGTTGGACGCGTTGGGCGTGCCGACCTCGATGCCGAGCCGGGCGCGACTGGGCGCGCTGGCGAAGTTCGTGACCGAGCAGCTCGGCTAAGCCAAGGTCTCGAGCAGTTCGGTCACCGCGGCCCTGCCGGCTCGGTTGGCCCCGATGGTGCTCGCGGACGGTCCGTAACCGAGCAGGTGGACGCGATGGTTCGCGGCCACGCGGGTGGCGAGCCTGCCGTCCATGACTATTCCTCCGCCGTGCCCGCGCAGGCGCAGCGGAGCGAGGTGGTCGAGCGCGCTGCGAAAGCCGGTGGCCCACAGGATCACGTCGGCATGCTGACTCGAACCGTCCTCCCAGACCACCGAATCTGCGGCGATCCTCGCGAACATCGGCCTGCGCTCGAGAGCGCCGCGATCACGTGCGGCGGTCAGCGCGGGTGTCAGCAGCAGCCCGGTCACCGAGACCACCGAGCCCGGTGGCAGGCCCGCCCGCACCCGCTCCTCGACCATCGCGACAGCCCTGCGTCCGGCATCGTGATCGAACGCGCCCTCGCGGAACACCGGCGGTCGACGGGTCACCCAGGTGGTCGTCGTGACTCGGGAGATCTCGTCGAGCAATTGAACGGCAGAAATTCCGCCGCCCACCACCACGACGTGCTTGCCGGCGAACTCCTCGGCCGTCGTGAAGTCCTTGGTGTGCAGTTGCCTGCCGGTGAACGTCTCGGCCCCGTCGTAATGCGGAACGAACGGCTTCTCCCACGTTCCGGTCGCGTTGATCAAGCCCTCGGCCATCACGACGGTCTCGCCGGCCTCCACCCGGAAACGACCCTCGCGATCGCACACGACCGTCACCGTGACGGGGCGTCGGACCTGCAGTTCGAAGCGCTCTTCGTACTCGCGGTAGTAGCGGGGGACGGCGTCGGCGGCCGGAACGGCCTGAGCCTGCTGATCTCCGAGTGTCTCGGCGAAGGCCATACCCGGCAGGTCGTGCACGCCGTTGACCGTGCTCAGCGTCAACGACGGCCAGCGAAACTGCCACGCGCCGCCAGGTCCGGGTGAGCGGTCCAGCATCGAAAAGCCTGCACCTGCGGTCAGGCCGGCCCGGTGCAGGTGGTGGCCGGCGGAGAGCCCGGCCTGTCCCGCACCGATCACGGCCACTCGAGTCTCGATCACGGATACCAGTAGATCAGCCTCGCTAGGTAAAAACCCGTACTGGTCGGTAACCTCTGGTGTCGTGATCGGACTCTCTCGTGACGGCGATGTCGTCACCCTGGAATTGCAGCGCCCGGATCGACGCAATGCGCTCAACAGCGAGTTGTGCGTTGCAGTGCGCCACGGCGTCGAACAAGCCGAGCGGGACGGGGCGCGGGTTCTCGTCATCACCGGGCAGGGAACCAGCTTCTGCGCGGGCGCGGATCTGACCGGGGACGCGTTCCCGGAGTCGTTCGGGGAGATCCTCGAGGAGATGCTCGCTGCGATCGAGTCCGTCTCGATCCCGGTGATCGCGGCGATCAACGGCCCGGCGGTGGGGGCAGGTACCCAGTTGGCCATCGCCTGCGATCTGCGGGTGGCCGCGCCGAGCAGTTTCTTCGAGATTCCCTCGACGCGTCTCGGTATCGCCGTGAGCAACTGGACCATCCGGCGGTTGGCGGCGCTGGCCGGGGGAGGTGTTGCGCGCACGGTCCTGATCGGCGGCGAGCGTGTGCATGCGGATCAGGCGTACACGTGCGGACTGGCCAACAAGCTCGGCGATGTCTCCGACGCGACCGAGTGGGCCCAGTCGATCACCGAGCTCGCTCCGCTGGCGTTGCGTCACCTCAAGCTCGTGTTCAACGACGATGGATCTCACGACGATCCGACGCCGCAGCAGGCCGCTGCCTTCGCGGCCGCGTGGACCAGCACGGACATGAGGGAAGCGCGAGCCGCGCGATCCGAGAAGCGCAAGCCGAAGTTCGTGGGCAGATGATCAACGGGACGCCCGACGCCGGCGATACCGCATGGCTGTTGGCCAGTACCGCGCTGGTGCTGCTGATGACGCCGGGGCTGGCGTTCTTCTACGGCGGCATGGTGCGCTCGAAGAGCGTGCTGAACATGATGATGATGAGCTTGTCGGCCATCGCTGTGGTGTGGCTGCTCTGGTTGGTGTTCGGATTTTCGATGGTGTTCGGCGACAACGTGATCGGTGGTTGGATTGGAAACCCGCTGCAGTACGCCGGTTTCGAGGGTCTGCTGGGTGGGGTGTACACCTCGGCTGGGGGAGCGGTATCGATTCCGTTGGTGGGAACAGTTCCGGCGCTGGTGTTCGCGGCATTCCAGGCGGGGTTCGCCATGGTGACGGTTGCCCTGATCTCCGGAGCCGTCGCAGACCGGATGAGGTTCGTTCCCTGGGTGGTGTTCGCAGCGCTGTGGTCCACGCTGGTGTATTTCCCGGTGGCGCATTGGGTGTTCTCGCTCGACGGGCTCACCAGTGAGTTCGGCGGTTGGATCGCCAACAGGCTCGGCGCGATCGACTTCGCAGGCGGTACCGCGGTGGAGATCAACGCCGGGGTTGCCGGGCTGGTACTTGCGCTGGTGGTCGGTAAGCGTCGGGGTTGGCCACGAGATCCCATGCGCCCGCACAACCTTCCTGCCGTCATGCTCGGTGCCGGTTTGCTGTGGTTCGGCTGGTTCGGTTTCAACGCCGGTTCTTCCCTTGCGGCCGACGGCGTGGCCGCGGTGGCCTTGGTGAACACGATGGGTGCCGGAGCGATGTCGATGGCGGCGTGGCTAGTCGTCGAGAAGCTACGGGACGGTCGTGCGACGTCGTTCGGTGCAGCCTCGGGTGTGGTGGCCGGATTGGTGGCCATCACGCCCTCGTGTACAGCCGTGACCCCCATCGGTGCTGCCGCGATCGGCATCGTCGCCGGTGCGCTCTGTGCCCTGGCCATCGGTCTCAAATACCGCTTCGGTTACGACGATTCACTCGACGTCGTGGGTGTGCACCTCGTCGGCGGCGTCGTCGGCACGCTGATGATCGGGCTCGTCGCCAGCGCTCGGATGCCGGCCGGCGTCGACGGGCTGTTCTACGGCGGCGGCGTGCATCAGTTGTGGGTTCAGGCAGTGGCGGTGGTGGCGGTGTTCGCCTACTGCGCCGTGGTCACCGCCGCGATCGCGTTCGCGATCAAGGCGCTCATGGGAGTGCGCGCCGATGCGCAACACGAAGCGGACGGACTCGACGAACACGAGCACGCCGAGTCCGCGTACGACTTCGGCGTGAGCCACGGCGGCAGCAACAAGCCAGGGCTTTTCGGTAAGTAGGGACAAGGCGTACGCGCCCTTTACGAACCGATCGGTCGCTGAGAGTTGTTCTGTCCCTTTCGCGTTGATGCGAAAGATCGTTGTTCGGTTTCTCCCCGTTCGTTCATCTTCGGTTCGCCTCGCTCGCCTGTTGTGCCCATACCTTTTCGCTGCTCGGCATCGAGCGATGGACACGACGAAAGACTGAGGAACATGAAGCTGACTCGATTCGCGGCAACGTCCGCATTGGTCATTGCAGCGATGACGACCGCCATGGGCACCGCCTATGCCGATCCGGCACCGGCCATCGGCGCTCCGGTCGGTTGGAACGTCACCCAGGCGGGCAACCAGGTCCTGGTCGACACGGCCGCCGGATCGCTGAGCAACGAGAACAACCACCTCGTCGTCCGCGACGCCAACGGCGTCATGGTCGATTCCGTACCGCTCGCCATTGCCGCAGACGGATTCTCGCACCCCGTCGCCGCCGTGATCAACGGAAACCACGCGACCCTGACCGCCGATGTCTCGCCTGCGGCGGCAACCCCGGTCTCCGCCACTGTTCCCGGACTTCAACAGGTAGACCTGCCCGCTGCAGTGTCGGGCGTCAAGGACAACCTCAGCCTCTCCGCCACGGTAGGTGGATTCCTCGGTGCCGCAACCGGTCTGGTGACCGGATGCTTCCTCGGTGCCATCGCTGCCGGAACTGTATCCGCGCCTGCACTGCTGCTCTTCGGTGCCGCACCGGTTGCCGGATGCGTCGGCGGCGCACTGCTTCTCGGCTCGGGTGCATCACTTGCCGGTAGCACCATCGGTGGCCTCGGTGCTATCGCAGCCAACGCCGGACAGTTCATTCAGTTGCTCAACGCTCCTCCCGCCGTCAAGAAGTAGTTCTCTCGACCGCGCTGTGGCCCGCACCGAACCCCGGTGCGGGCCACAGCTGTCTACCGGGCCAGGGCGAGGTCTCGCACGTGCGCCGCCCGGGCCGCCGCCACCAGTCCGACGACGGCCTCCGCCACCTCGTTGGCGCGTTCGAGGATCACCATGTGTCCGGCCCGCGCCACGCGGACCAGCCAGGCCTCCGGTAAGTGGGCGGCGATGGTTTCCGAATGCCGCATCGGCGTCATCAGGTCATCCGAGCCACACAGCACAAGTGCAGGAATCGAGGCCAGCACGGCCAAGCCGGCTATCTCGTCGAGGCCGCGAAACGCCTCGAGGAACGCGGCCATCGTCACGATGGAGGTGTCGCCGAGCATCGCCGTCGCCAGCGTGATCACCCGAGGGCTGACCCTGCGAGATCCGCACCCCGCGGTCCTGACGATCGGGGCGCACACGCCGCGACTGAGCTTCTTGGCACCGGACATCAGTCGAGGGGCGCGTCGAACGGCGGCTCGAAACGCAGACACCGCCGGGTGCGCGAGGCAGTGTCCGAGCCCGTCGTCGGTGATTCCGCCTGCCGATGTGGCGATCAGACCGACGCCGATCAAGCGCGAGCCGATGGCATCGGGATTGTGGCGGGCATAGGACAGCGCCGTCATGCCGCCCATCGAGTGTCCGATCACGACGAACGGTCCCGAGGGGACGACGACGCGGATCACGTCGGCCAGGTCCTCGCCGAGCCGGTCGATGGTGTAGCTCTCGGGGGAGGCCGCGCTCGATTCCCCGTGCCCACGGTGGTCGTACATGACGATCCGAACGTCCTCGCCCCAGGTCTGCTCCAACTGCTGCCGCAGATCGGTCCACGACTGCATGCGCAGACAGTGCCCGTGCACGAACACCACGGTCAGAGGGGGATTCGGGTGCCCGAACTCGCGCACCGCCAGCGTGGTGCCATCGCAGGCGGCGACAGAACTGCGGCGTCCGACCTGATGATTCTGCTCGCTGGGGTACATGGCGCTCCGTAGGTGGCGGTGTCACATGTTGTTGCCCGATACGTCGCTGCGCCGACACGCCGTGTTACGTGGATCACATACGCCTGGATTGTGGTAACGGCAAGACCAAGCCGAACCGGAGACGGCACCGAATGACCCATGAGCGTTCAGGCGAGGGCGCGCGTTGCCAATGAAGGAGATCGGCCATGAGCAAGTGCGTGGACAGGCTCGAAGAGGTCGTGCCGCAGGCCGTCGCGGGAGACCGAGCCGCACTGGAACAAGTGCTCGTGCTGATTCAGCCACCGGTACGCCGCTACTGCGCGGCCCGGATCGGCAACCTCGACGTCGTCGCAGACGATGTGGTGCAGGACGTCTGCCTCGCTTTGGTGACCGCAATTCCGAAGTACCGCGACATGGGTAAGCCCTTCATGGCGTTTGTGTACGGAATCGCGGCGCACAAGTTGGCCGATGCAGGCCGTAGATCAACTCTGCGGCAGACGTTTTCGATCGACGACATGCCCGAGGAGCGGTCCTCGGATGCCGGCCCGGAGCAGCTCGCACTCGGAGACGAGCTGCGCACTCATACACAAGCGTTGCTGGACACCTTGCCGCCGAAGTACAGCAAGATCCTGCTGATGCGGGTGGTGTGGGGCATGACGGCACCGCAAACAGGTCGAGCGCTGGGAATGACCGCCGGTGCGGTGCGGGTGGCGCAGCATCGCGCCCTGAACATGCTTCGCGCCGAATTGGTGAACTTCTCGCTGTTGGACACCCGCGTCACCGCCTGAGGTTCTCCAGCAGCGGGCGTGTCGTATACAGGGAAGAGAAAGGTGCGGTCGGCTTCCGAGACGAATGTCCGAAACGCCCGATAGAGTAACCGCAGCTACATATACGTAAGACACGTAGGCAACGTTGCGGTTCTACGTTACTGATCCATGACCGCCGTACAGCCAGCGCCGACAGACACCGCGCTCAAAGAGACGCTCGAGGACTATACGCTGCGTTTCGCGCCGCGTAGCTACCGTAAATGGGGAACCGGTGTTGTCGCGACGTCCGCGCTCGGCGGCATCGCGTACCTCGCGGACTTCGCCATCGGTGCCAATATCGGAATCTCCTACGGAACCGGCAACGCACTGTGGGGCATCCTGGTGTTCGCCGTCGTGATCTTCCTGACCGGGCTCCCGCTCGCATACTATGCCGCGCGCTACAACATCGACCTCGACTTGATCACGCGCGGAAGCGGATTCGGCTACTACGGATCGGTGGTCACCAACGTCATCTTCGCGACGTTCACGTTCATCTTCTTCGCGCTCGAAGGTTCGATCATGGCCCAGGGGCTCGAACTGGGTCTGAGCATTCCGCTGCCCATCGGGTACGCGGTCTCGACCCTCATGGTGATCCCTTTGGTCATCTACGGCATGAAAGCTCTTGCCAAGCTCCAGGTCTGGACGACGCCCCTGTGGTTGGTGCTGATGGTGCTGCCGTTCGTCTATCTCGTGGTCAGCAATCCGGATTCGGTCGGGGCCTTCTTCGCGTTCGGCGGCCAGGACGGTGCCGACGGCACAGGCGTCAACGTCGGTTCGGCATTGCTCGCAGCAGGCGTGTGTCTTTCGCTCATCGCGCAGATCGCCGAGCAGATCGACTACCTACGGTTCATGCCGCCCAAGACACCCGAGAACTCCCGGCGCTGGTGGACGGCAGTGCTTCTCGCAGGCCCTGGCTGGGTCATCTTCGGTGCACTCAAGCAGGTCGTCGGCCTGTTCCTCGCCGTGTACCTGATCGCCAACGTCGTCGACGGCTCCACCATCGCCAACGAGCCGGTGCACCAGTTCCTGGAGATCTACGAGAACTTCATGCCCGGCTGGCTCGCGATGACGCTCGCGGTGATCCTGGTGGTCATCAGTCAGATCAAGATCAACGTCACCAATGCCTACTCCGGATCGCTGGCATGGACCAACTCCTATACCCGCATCACCAAGACCTACCCGGGCCGCATGGTGTTCGTGCTGTTCAACCTCGCGATCGCACTGATCTTGATGGAAGCCGACATGTTCAGTTTCCTGAACGACATTCTCGGCTTCTACGCCAACTGCGGGATCGCCTGGATCGCGGTGGTGGCCTCGGACATCGTGTTCAACAAGTACATCCTGAAGCTTTCTCCCAAGGTGCCCGAGTTCCGCCGCGGCATGCTCTACAACATCAACCCGGTCGGGTTCGGTGCCATGGTGACCTCTGCCATCGTGTCGATCCTGGTGTTCTTCGGAGCCTTCGGATCGACCATCAAACCGTACTCGCCGATCGTGGCTCTGCTTCTCGCACTGGTACTTCCGCCCATTCTGGCGATCGCAACCAAGGGAAAGTACTACCTGCGGCGCACCGACGACGGCATCGATATTCCGATGTTCGACGAGTACGGCAACCCCACCGACGCCACCCTGCTGTGCCACGTCAGTGGAATGGAATTCGAACGACCCGACATGATCGCCTCGAACGTGCCGGGGCCCAACGGAGAGAAGCAGTACATCAGTTCGCTGTCGCTGAGGACCGACAAGACGGGGGAGCACATTCTCCCGCCGCAGTGACCCGTCGTGCGCCTTTTGCGTACCTGTATGTACGCAAAAGGCGCACGACGACGGAGCCTTATACCGTGCGGGTGAGGCGGTCGGCGAGCAGCTTGGAGAACTTCGCGGGATCCTTCAGGTCCGTTCCCTCGGCCAACAGCGCAGTCGCGTAGAGCAACTCGGCGGTTTCGGCGAGATGCGGATCATCGCTGCGATCCTCGCGAGCCTTCTTCAGGCCCGTCACCAGCTCGTGGGTGGGGTTGAGCTCGAGGATGCGCTTGGACGTCGGCACGAACTGGCCCGAGGCCTTGTACATCTTCTCGAGCTGCGGGGAGAAACTGAACTCGTCGCCGACGACGCAGGCCGGTGACGTCGTCAGGCGCGTCGACAGACGTACCTCCTTGACGTCCTCGCCGAGAGTCTCGGTCAGCCAGGTGAGCAGGTCGGCGAACTCCTTGTCCTGCTCCTCGCGCTTGGCCTCGGCCTCCTTCTTCTCTTCCTCGGTGTCGAGGTCCACCTCGCCCTTGGCGATGGACTGGAACGACTTGCCGTCGAAGTCGGTGACGTTGCCGACCCACACCTCGTCGACCGAGTCGGTCAGCAGCAGCACCTCGAGGCCACGAGCCTTGAACGCCTCCATGTGCGGCGAGCTCTCGATCTGCTGGCGGGATTCGCCCGTCATGTAGTAGATCTGCTGCTGTCCGTCCTTCATCCGGTCCACGTACTCGGCCAGAGTCGTCACGCCCTCCTCGGAGTGAGTGGACGCGAACGACGAGATGCCCAGCAGGGTTTCGCGATTGTCGGAGTCCGAGATCAAGCCCTCCTTGAGGACCGTGCCGAACTGCGACCACAGCGTGTTGTACTTGTCTGGCTGCTCGCTCTGCAGTTCCTTGACCGTGGAGAGCACCTTCTTGGTGAGGCGGCGACGGATCGCGCGGATCTGCCGGTCCTGCTGCAGGATCTCGCGAGAGACGTTGAGCGAGAGATCTGCTGCGTCCACGACACCCTTGATGAACCGCAGGTACTCGGGTAGCAGCTCCTGCGAATCGTCCATGATGAACACGCGTTTGACGTACAGGTGCACGCCCGCCTTGCTCTCCCGCATGAACAGGTCGAACGGTGCCTGCGACGGAATGAACAGCAGCGCTTGGTATTCGAACGTGCCCTCGGCCTTGAACGGGATGACCTCGAGCGGCTCGTCCCAGGCGTGGCTGACGTGCTTGTAGAACTCCTTGTACTCGTCCTCGGACACCTCGTCCTTGGAGCGGGTCCACAGCGCCTTCTGCGAGTTGATCGTCTCCGTCTCGATCGTGACGGTGTCCTCGCCGCCCTCCTCTTCGCTCTTGACTCGCTTCTCGACGTCGATGCGAATGGGCCAGGCGATGAAATCGGAGTACTTCTTGACCAGTTCCTTGATCTTGCGCTCGGACGCGTAATCGTGAAGGTGGTCTTCCTCGTCGGCGGGCTTGAGCGCCAGCGTCACCGAGGAGCCCTGCGGGGCGTCGTCGACATCGGTGATCTCGTAGGTGCCCTCACCGGTGGACTCCCACTTGGTGGCCGTGCTCTCGCCGGCCTTGCGGGTGAGCAGGGTGACCTTCTCGGCGACCATGAACGTGGAGTAGAAGCCGATTCCGAACTGGCCGATCAGTTCCTCGGATGCGGCCGCATCCTTGGCTTCCTTGAGCTTCTTGCGGACCTCGGCGGTGCCGGACTTGGCCAGTGTGCCGATCAGGTCGATGACCTCCGTACGCGACATGCCGATGCCGTTGTCGCGGATGGAGAGAGTGCGGGCCGCGGAGTCGATGTCGATCTCGATGTGCAGATCCGATACGTCGACGTCCAGGTCCTTGTTGCGGTACGACTCCAGGCGCAGCTTGTCCAGCGCGTCCGAGGAGTTCGAGATCAGTTCACGGAGAAAGCTGTCTTTGTTGGAGTAGATGGAGTGCACCATCAGATCCAGGAGCTGACGCGTCTCCGCCTGGAATTCGAGCTGTTCGGTACTCAATGTCTCCCCTTCTAGCTGCAAAACCGACGCGGATATTCTACGGCAAGGCTACGGGTGAGCTGCGAAGACGTCGTAGCCGCCTACTGTGGTGGCCGTGACGAAGACGAAGTTGGTATTGGGTGCTGTCGCCGCCTCGAGCGGGGCTTGGTTGGCGCGTGCGATGTGGGGCCTGCCCTCGGCAATCGGTGCCCGGCGGGCACAGATAACCCCGTACGCGGCAGGCTCGCCGCGGTACCGCGACCGGCGATTCCACAATTCCGACCCCAGTTCCAGCTACCTGCCCGGTCGCGGGGACAAAGGGCACAAGAACATCGTCGTCTCGTTGTTCACCGAACGTGGCAGAGGCCGGCCGCAACGCCCGATCCCGCTCGCCCCGCAGATCGCGCCGGTGGATGCGGGCGAGCTGGCGGTCACGTGGTACGGCCATTCCAGCGTGCTCGTCGAGGTCGACGGCTACCGGATCCTCGCCGATCCGGTGTGGAGCAATCGTGTCTCGCCCTCCTCGGTGGTGGGGCCTGCGCGTCTGCATCCGACGCCGGTCGAGTTGACCGATCTGCCGAGGATCGACGCCATCGTCGTCTCACACGACCATTACGACCACCTCGACAAGGCGACGGTGCAGCAGCTGACGCGGACGCAGTCGGCCCCCTTCGTGGTTCCGTTGGGGATCGGCGCACACCTGCGCAAGTGGCGGGTGCCCGAGGAGCGCATCATCGAACTGGACTGGGACGAGCAGACGGTGATCGGCGGTCTCACCCTCACGTGCACCGAGGCCCGGCACTTCTCCGGCCGCGGTCTGACCCGCGACTCGACGCAGTGGGCGTCCTGGGCGTTCGCGGGCCCCACCAGGCGCGTCTTCTTCGGTGGCGACTCCGGGTACACACCGAAGTTCGCCGAGATCGGCCGCAACTACGGACCGTTCGACATGACCCTCCTCCCCGTCGGGGCCTACGACCCCCGGTGGCCGGATGTCCACATGAACCCCGAGGAAGCGGTCACCGCGCACGTCGATCTGACGGCGTCGGGCATTTTCGTTCCTATTCACTGGGCCACGTTCAACCTGGCTTTCCACCCGTGGTCCGAGCCGATCGTGCGCTTGCACGAGGCAGCTCAGGATGTCGGGGTCCAGGTGGCAGTGCCGATGCCTGGACAGCGCATGGACGGCACACGAACCGTGACCGACGATCGTTGGTGGGCGCGGCTGGGCTGACCGAACCGGGATTAAGCTGCACTCATGTCTATCGACGCCGATGCGCTGCGTGACTCCGGTCTGACCGAGGCGGAAGTCGCCAAGCTCACCGCCGAGGGAAAGTCGAACGACGTTCCGGCCCGTGCGTCTCGGTCGGTTCGCGATATCGTCCGCGGCAACGTGTTCACGCGGATCAACGCGATCCTCGGTGTGCTGTTGATCATCGTGCTCTCGACGGGTTCGGTGATCGACGGCATGTTCGGACTGCTGATCATCGCGAACAGTGGCATCGGAATCATCCAGGAAGTTCGAGCGAAGCGGACGCTGGATCGCTTGGCCATCGTCGGTCAGAACAAGCCTCAGGTGCGACGCGACGGCGTCTCGAAGCAGGTGGCTCCCGACGAGGTGGTCCTGGGCGACATCGTCGAGCTGGGCCCGGGCGACCAGATCGTCGTCGACGGTGAGGTGATCGAGACCGAGAGCCTCGAGATCGACGAATCCTTGCTCACCGGTGAAGCCGATGCCGTGCACAAAACGGAAGCGGCGCAGGTCCTTTCGGGTAGCTTCGTCGTGGCGGGCAGTGGGGCGTACCGCGCGACGAAGGTCGGCCGTGACGCCTACGCCGCCAAGCTCGCCGAGGAAGCCAGCAAGTTCACGCTGGTCAAGTCCGAACTGCGAAGCGGCATCGACAAGATCCTGAAGTTCATCACGTACCTGATGATCCCGGCCGGTGTGCTCATCATCTACAACCAATTGTTCTCCAGCGGCCAGGCGCTACGACCGGCCCTCAACGGTATGGTCGCCGCGCTGGTGCCGATGGTCCCCGAAGGTCTGGTGCTGATGACCTCGATCGCGTTCGCGGTCGGCGTGATCAGGCTCGGTCAACGGCAGTGTCTGGTGCAGGAATTGCCCGCGATCGAGGGCCTCGCCCGCGTGGACGTGGTGTGCGCAGACAAAACCGGCACCCTCACCGAGAACGGGATGCGGTTGCACGAGGTGGTGTTGCTCGACGACGCCGATTCCGATTCCGTCACAGCCGCTCTCGCATCGCTGGCGCATGACGATCCGCGGCCGAACGCGAGTGTGCAGGCCGTCGCCGAGGCCTACCCGGATGCGCCGGGGTGGACGCAGAGTGCCGTTGCCCCGTTCTCGTCGGCCAAGAAATGGAGCGGCTCGTCCTACGGCGAGCACGGAAACTGGGTGCTCGGTGCCCCGGACGTGCTGCTCGATCCCCAGTCGCACGCGGCGCGAGAGGCCGAAGAAGTCGGATCGAGGGGTCTGCGAGTGCTGCTGCTCGCCGGCTCCGATCGTGCCGTCGACGACATCGACGCACCGGGCACCGTCATCCCACGGGCACTGGTGATCCTCGAGCAGAAGGTGCGCCAGGACGCGCGAGAGACGCTGGAGTACTTCGCCAGTCAGCACGTGGAGGTCAAGGTGATCTCCGGGGACAATGCCGTCTCGGTCGGCGCGGTCGCAGGGTCTCTCGGCCTGCCGGGCGGCGACTCCCCGGTCGACGCACGAGAGCTGCCGGAGGAATCCGAACAACTCGCCGATGCCGTGGCGAACTCCACCACGTTCGGCCGGGTCCGGCCCGATCAGAAGCGAACGATGGTGGGCGCATTGCAATCTCGCGGCCACACGGTCGCGATGACCGGTGACGGTGTCAACGATGTCCTGGCTCTCAAGGACGCAGACATCGGCGTCGCGATGGGATCGGGAAGTGCTGCCACCCGTGCCGTCGCGCAGATCGTGTTGTTGGACAACAAGTTCGCAACGCTGCCCTATGTCGTGGGGGAGGGGCGACGCGTCATCGGCAACATCGAACGCGTCTCGAATCTGTTCCTGACCAAGACCGTCTACTCGGTGCTGCTCGCGTTCCTCATCGGGCTCACCGGAGTGCTCTCGCAGATCTTCCACTTCGAGCCGATTCCGTATCCGTTTCTGCCGCGGCACGTGACGATAGCCGCGTGGTTCACCATCGGTATCCCGGCGTTCGTGCTCTCGCTCGCGCCCAACAACGAGCGGGCCCGTAGCGGTTTCGTCTCGCGGGTGATGCGGCTGGCCGTCCCGTCCGGATTGATCGTCGGATCGTGTACTTTCGTGTCCTATTTGCTGGCCTACGCCGGGCCGAACGCCACCGAGGTCCAGGTGACCCAGGCCAGCACGACCGCGTTGATCACCCTGATCATGATCGCCCTGTGGGTGTTGGCCGTCGTCGCGCGGCCCTACAACTGGTGGAAGGTGCTGCTGCTGGCCGGATCGGTCGGTGGCTACCTGGTGCTGTTCGCAATTCCGTTCTGCCGCACCTTCTTCAAGCTCGACCCTTCCAACGTCGGAGCCACCACCAGTGCGCTGATCATCGGCGGGATCGGTATCGCGCTGGTCGAGGTGGTCAACAGGGTGGGAACGGCGCTGCGTAATCGGCAGGGTAATACGTAGGATGCAGGTGTTCCGAACGATCTGATGAACAAGGAGTGGGTCATGGGCTTCGCAGACAACTTGAAGGGTCTCGTCGACAAGGGCAAGGACCTCGCAGCCGAGAACTCGGACAAGATCGACGACGTCGTGGACAAGGCGGGGGACTTCATCGACAGCAAGACCGACGGTAAGTACGCCGACAAGGTCGACAAGGTCCAGGAAGCAGCCAAGAAGGCGATTCCGGACAAGTAGGACCTATCCGGTGGTTCGGTGCCGTCGGTCGCGCTCGAGGGTGCGGCTGACGGCACAATCGTCGGTGTGGACGGACCGATACTTCTTCTCGTAGTCATCTTCGCGATCGCGGTCGCCGGATTTGCCAAGCGACTGGACCTGCAGGTCCCGCTGGTGTTGGTGACCGTCGGGTCCATCGCATCGTTCGTTCCAGGTGTTCCGCATGTCAGCCTCTCACCCCAGCTGATCCTCGGGGTCGTGCTTCCGCCGCTGCTGTATTCCGCGGCGCTGGATTTCTCGTTCGTCACCTTCCGGCGAAATCTCGGCCCCATTCTTCGGCTCGGCCTGGTCATGGTGATCGTGACGACGTTCGTCGTCGGCTGGTTCGCGAATCTGTTGATCCCGGAAGTGACGCTGGGTGCGGCGCTGGTGCTCGGCGCTGTCGTTGCCCCACCCGACGCGGTGTCCGCGATCTCCGTCGGCCGCAAGCTGGGCCTGCCGGCGCGGATGATGGCCATTCTCACCGGGGAGAGCCTGGTGAACGACGCGGCGGCGCTGACCCTGTTCACCCTGGCGGTCGCGTCGGTGACGGGCAGTCGAATCGAACTGGGCTCGCCGTTGCTGTTCTTCGCCTACGAGATCATCGGCGGTGTGCTGGTCGGGTTGGCCCTGTCTCGCATCGTGCGTTTCGTCCGTACGCGCATTGCCGATTCTGCGCTCGAGACCGTGCTCGGCCTGGTGTTGCCGTTCACCGCATATCTGGCAGCCGAGGAACTGCACGCCTCGGGCGTCCTCGCCGTCGTCACGGCAGGTTTCGTGTTGGGCCGCGTCACGGCCGATGTCTCGGTTGCCACGAGGGTCCAGGAACGGCAGGTGTGGCCGACGCTGGATCTTCTCCTGGAAGCATTCGTCTTCGCGTACATGGGTCTGCAGCTCAAATTCGTGGTCCAAGAAGTGCAACGTGAGGGGTTGCCGGTCCACCACGTGTTCGCGTACGCGCTGCTGGTGCTCCTGGTGGTCATGGCGGTTCGTCCGGCTTGGATCTTCGCCAATTCCGGACGGAGCCTGGTGTTCAGGCGGCTGTTCCGGCGGCGCGAACCCAGCGAGCCCGGGCTGACCTGGCAACAGAACCTGGTGCTTTCCTGGGCCGGGATGCGCGGCGTGGTCACCCTCGCTGCGGCCGCCGGTGTGCCGCTGACCACGGTGGTGGGTGACGAGTTTCCCGGCCGCGCGGTGATTCAGGCGGTCGCCTTCGTCGTCGCGGTCGGCACGTTGCTGCTGCAGGGGCTGACCCTTCCGATGTTGATTCGAAGGATGGATGTCGCCGATCCACTCGAGCAGCAGCGCAACGACAATCAGCGGCTGCTCTCCCAGGCCATCGCGCGCACGGCGGCTGAGGACTATCTGAAACGAGCGGCGGAACAGGGGATCGCCGGCGTGGACCGGGAACGGGTCGGTGAAGTGATCGAGCGGGTGCGCCGGTCGGTGCTTGCCCGGTTGGACGCCGAGGAGACCGAGGATCGGGAGAAGCGAATCGCCGCGGCAGGTGCGATGTTCGATTCGTTGCGCCACAACGTCCTGGTCGCGCAGCGGGCAGCGCTCATTGCCGCCCGTGACTCGGGGGAGTTGGACGACGAAGCGTTACGAGCAGTGTTGAATGGCTTGGACGTGGAGGAGATTGCGGCGGAGGCTCGCATCGAACGACGCTCGATCTAGCCGACGCACGATCCAGCCGACGCACGATCTGGACGATGACCGATGCGACGAACAACGTAGGAGCGCAGAGACTGTGAGGTCGACCGGACCGGTGGCCGCCGCGGCACTGGTGTTCGCCCTTGCTGCGTGCAGTGCGCCCGTCGCTGCTCCCACACCACCGCCCCAGACTCCGCTGACGGCACCCGAGGGCTCCGAACGCGGCGAGATCGTCTCGTCGATGCTGCTCGGTCAGGTCGACATCGGTGTCGCGTACCTCGGCGGCACGGCCACGAAGATCGTCTATCGCACCACCGACGGAGTGACCGGCGGTAGCACGCAGACATCGGGAACAGTGTTCGTGCCCAAGGGATCTGCGCCCCCTGGCGGTTGGCCGATCGTCTCGGTCGGGCACGGCACCACCGGAGTCACCGACGAATGTGCGCCCTCGCTCTACCCGAACCTGTTGGGCAGCATCGGATTGGTCACGCCGTTCCTCGAGCGCGGCACCGTGGTGGTGGTCACCGATTATCAGGGGCTCGGCACGCCGGGTGACCCGGCCTATCTCGACCCCGACGCGGCAGCCTACGACATCATCGACGCGGTTCGGGCGGCCCGCAACGTAGTGCCCGAGGTCGGCACCAGGTGGGGCGCCGTGGGTACCTCGCAAGGTGGGCAGGCGGTATGGGCGGCCGCCGAGAGAAATGCCGACTACGGCGACGGCCTGCAGATGGTGGGTGCCGCGGCGCTCTCGCCCACCGCCGATCTGACCCGATTCTTCGCACCGGAGACCGAACAGACCCTGTCGCGTCAGCTGCTGGTGCCGTATCTGTTCGAGGGGTTGCATGTGGCCGATCCGAGCGCCGAACGCTCGGAGTACATCCGCGGCACCTTCGCCGACAACGTGACCGCACTGACGGCCTGCAGCGACCTGCTCGGCTTCCGGAAGGCCGACGCCGGAGCCGTCATCGACCCCGCCGACGCTGTTCCGGCCACCGAGCAGGCAGCAGATCGGATGACGAACTGGCTCGAATCGGTGGCGCTGCCGAGATCGCGTACCGCGGTGCCGCTACTGGTCCTGGTCGGCGAGCGCGACGATCTGATCGACCCGAGTTGGACGCGTTCGGCGGTTGCGAAAGCCTGCGACCTGGGCCAGGACGTGGAGCTTCGATCCGAAGCGCAGCAGGGCCACGCCGAGCTGGCCGCCAACAGTATCGGCGTCGACTGGCTCGTCGACCGGTTCTTGAACCTGCCGCCGTCGAGTACGTGCGCACGATGACCGGAGCCCTGGCCGTGCTCGCGGTGATGGTGGCAGCGATCGTCACGGTGATCGCCGTCATCAGCCTGCGCGGACGGCGTGATCTGACCACACCGGCCGAACGGGCCGTACACGCCACCCTGCACACCGCCTCGTTGGCGGCCAAGCCGCTGCGCGACGGACTCGATGCCCGCTCGGCCGCAGCCGCCGCCCCGCACCTCCGGTTGCTCACCGGAGCCGACGCGTTGGGCATCGGCGATCCCGACGGCTCCCTGCTGGCCTGGGACGGACCGTGGGACGAGCTGACCCCGGCGTTCGTCGAAGCAGCCAAACGAGCCGTCGACGGACAACGCCGCGTCCTGGTGCGCCTACCACTCGGTTCGATTCACCCCGTCAAGGCTCTGGTGGTGCAGCCCATGCTGGTGGACGATTCTCCGGTCGTCGGGGTGTTGGGAGCGGCCCTGATCGAGGAGCCGGGTCCGGGCATGCTCGGCGCGATCACCGAGGTCGCGCGGTACGCCTGCGGGCAGATAGAGCTCGCCGAGCTCGACGCGTCGAGAGCTCGACTGGACCGAGCCGAGGTGCGGGCGCTCCGCGCGCAGATCAGTCCGCATTTCATCTACAACGCACTGAGCACCATCGCGTCGTTCGTGCGAACCGATCCGGATCAGGCACGCGAGTTGGTGCTCGAGTTCGCCGACTTCACCCGATACTCGTTCCGCAACGCTGGCGAATTCACGGTGCTCGCCGACGAACTGCGCAACATCGATCGGTATCTCACACTCGAGCGGGCCCGCTTCGGTGATTCTCTGCAGGTCTCGTTGCAGGTTGCGCCCGAGGTGTTGGGTGTTGCTCTGCCGTTTCTCGCGCTGCAGCCGCTCGTCGAGAACGCCGTCCGGCACGGGCTGTCCGGTAAGGCCGACGGTGGCCGAGTGACGATCATCGCCGCCGACGAGGGCACCGACGCCGTCATCAGCGTCGAGGACGACGGGGTGGGAATGGACCCTGATTTGTTGCGTTCGGGCAGTTTGCACACCGAGGAGGCCGCCCACGTCGGATTGGCGAACGTGGACGATCGGCTGCGGGCAGCCTTCGGAAACGACTACGGTCTCGTCGTGGACACCGCACCGGGCGCAGGCACCAAAGTGAGCATGCGGGTGCCCAAATTCAGGCCGGGGGTGCGCGCATGACTCAGGCTGCCACCACCAACCCCGGCCGCGGGTTGACCGTCCTCGCCGTCGACGACGAGCGTCCGGCACTGGACGAACTCGCCTTCCTGCTCCGCAGGCAGGACGCCGTCGCCGCGGTGTTCACCGCGCAGGACGCCACCACTGCCCTGCGGCAGATCCAGCACACCGCCGCCCCCGGCCAACCCGTCGTCGACGCGGTGTTCCTCGATATCAACATGCCCGGCCTCGACGGCCTCGAACTGGCGGGCATCCTGTCGGCGTTCGCGCGGCCACCGGCCGTCGTGTTCGTCACCGCCCATGATGATCGGGCTCTCGCGGCGTTCGATCTCGGCGCGGTCGACTATCTGCTCAAGCCACTGCGCGAGGACCGACTGGCCGAGGCCGTTCGTCGGGTACTGCTCGCGCGTCGTAGACCCGCCGAGTCCGCTGACACCGCAACCGACGAGGTCATCCCCGTCGAACTCGGCGGAACCACCACCTTGGTGCACCGGTCGTCGGTCGCGTGGGTGGAGGCGGACGGCGATTACGCCAGACTGCACACCGGTACCGGCTCGCACCTGGTACGCATCCCGATATCGACCCTCGAAAGTCGCTGGGTCGATGCAGGATTCCTGCGGGTGCACCGCTCCTACCTGGTCTCGCTGCGGCTGGTGACGGGAATCCGAAGTGTCGGTTCGGGTCTGGTGGTGTGCCTGCGCGGAACCGGAGATCTGGCCGCCTGCGAACTGCCGGTCAGTCGCAGGCATGCACGCGAACTCAAGGACAGACTGGTCCGCGGGCCCTTGCAATCGTGGTCGTCTCGATGACGAGGGTGCGGCGATGAGTCAACCGAACCGCGAGCGGGTGGTGCTCTCGCAGCGTCGAGGTGCCCGGATGGTGCGCACCCGCGTCGAAGTACAGGAGCAGACCGAGGTCGGTGACGCCTTGGTCCGCAGTCTGGTCAGGGCGCAACTGTTGCTGTCGGTGCGCCTGGCGGTGATGACACTGTCGATTCTGTTCGCCATCCCGTTGCTGGGCATGCTGCTCGCGCGAATCGGCCAGGTGGCACCGTTCGGTATCGGCTTGCCGTGGTTGGTGCTTGGGGTGGCGATCTATCCGCTGCTGTTCGGGGTCGGCTGGGCCTACGTGCGCCGGGCCGAGCGCAACGAGACCGAGTTCGTCGGGCTGGTCGAGGACTAGAGGTAGGTGAACGGATCCATTCCCGTTGCGACGGTGATCGCGCTGCTTCTGGCGGCGCTGGCCACAGTGGGCATCGGCATCTACGGGGTAAGGCTGGCGCGCACCACCTCGGACTTCCTTGTCGCCTCGCGGAGCGTGGGTCCGCGCTGGAACGCTGCCGCCATCAGTGGTGAGTATCTCTCTGCTGCATCGTTTCTCGGCGTTGCCGGGCTCATCGCGAAGTACGGCGCCGATGCACTGTGGTACCCGGTCGGCTTCACGGCGGGCTACCTGGGTCTGCTGCTGTTCGTCGCCGCTCCACTGCGGCGCAGCGGCGCGTACACCGTTCCGGATTTCGTCGAATTCCGGCTCGGCGCACCGTGGTTGCGCACCGTTGCGATGCTGGCCGTCGTCGTCATCTGCGGGCTGTACCTGGTGCCCCAGTTTCAGGGTGCCGGCCTGACTCTGAACATTCTGCTGGGAGTGCCCGGATGGGTCGGTGCCCTGGCCGTCGGGCTTATCGTCATCGCGAACGTCGTCGGCGGCGGGATGCGCTCGATCACCTTCGTGCAGGCATTCCAGTACTGGCTCAAACTCACCGCGATCGCCATCCCCGCACTGGTCCTGGCCGTGCACTTCTTTTCCGACGACCGCATCGTCGGCAGCCCGGCACCGCCGACCGTGACCGAACAGACCGTCGTCGACATCACCACCGATGTTCTGGTGCAGGTGGATTCCCCGATCGTCGTCACCGTGGCAGGCACCCTCGACCACGAGAATGTCGAGGGACGGGTTCGGCTCGACGCGGGCCAGCATCAGCTGGGCTCGGGCACTGCGCTCACCCTCGACGCCGGATCTCCCGTGCCTGTCGTCGCGGGTGCGCCGACGACGGACCGGGCCTGGGCGATGCCCGGCGGGGGCCTGGGCGGAGCGCATCCGCTGTACCAGGTGTATTCACTGATTCTGGCCACCTTCCTCGGAACCCTCGGCCTCCCGCACGTGTTGGTGCGCTTCTACACCAACCCCGACGGTCGAGCGGCACGGCTGACCTCACTGACCGTCCTGGCGCTGCTCGGAATGTTCTACCTGTTCCCGACGGTGTTGGGAGTGTTCGCCCGGCTGTACGTACCGCAACTGCTGATCACCGGGGCATCGGACGCGGCGGTCCTGCTGCTGCCCGGTTCCGTGCTGTCCGGGATTCCGGGGCAGTTGCTCGCCGCGCTCGTCGCCGCGGGTGCCATCGCGGCCTTCCTGTCCACCTCGTCGGGGCTGTTGGTGAGCATCGCGGGTGTACTGAGCACCGATGTCCTGTCGGGTCGGGTCCGAGACTTCCGCATCGCCGCGACACTCGCTGGTGCAGTACCGCTGGCGCTGTCGATCGGCGTGGTCTCGCTCGATCTCTCGCGTACCGTCGGACTCGTCTTCGCGGTCGCCGCATCCACCCTCTGCCCGTTGCTCGTACTGGGAATCTGGTGGCGCGGACTCACCGCAGCGGGGGCAGCGACAGGACTGCTTCTCGGTGGCGGCATCGCACTGGTGGCCGCGTCGATCTCCGTCGTCACCCCCATCTCCGAGGCCGTTCTCGGTGGTTGGGCGTCGGCGATCCTCGGCTATCCCGCTGCAGTGAGCGTTCCCATCGCCTTCGTCTCGATGATCGTGGTCAGCCTGGCCACTCGAAAGTCGGTGCCGCCGGACATCTCCCGGATCTTCGCGAGACTGCACCTACCCGAGGGGCTCGACATGGGGCGTGACCGCGAGCGCGAACTCTGAAAACGCCCGTCTCCCCGCTCGGCTGCCACTTTCGACCGCTCGTCGCACACACCCGCAGCCCGCCGTGTGATCGAGGCCACCTCCTGATTTTGTGACCTGACTCTCATTAGTGTTCCGACACAGCCACAGCTCACATCTACTTCAGGAGTTCAAGGTGACCGCACCGGAAACCAATTCGCCACCGGACGCGCAAGCGTTCGTCGACATGCAGGCCAGTCCGGAGTTCCAGGAACTCCGCCGTCGCCTGCGTAGCTTCGTGTTCCCGATGGCCGGGTTCTTCCTGGTCTGGTACGTCCTCTACGTGCTGCTGAGCACCTATGCCGTCGACTTCATGTCGACCAAGGTGTGGGGCAACGTCAACGTCGGTCTGCTGCTCGGCCTCGGCCAGTTCGTCACCACGTTCGCCATCACCGGCATCTACGTGAAGTTCGCCAACCGTGAACTCGATCCTCGCGCTGCAGCTCTGCGCGCCGAGATGGAAACCTCCCAGGGAGCGAAGAACTCATGATCGGTCATTCCGCAGGCTCCACTCCTGCCGTGAACGTACTAGCCCAGGCCGCCGAGACCACCGTCGGTGAACCCCTCGTCAACATCGCGATCTTCGGTGCATTCGTTCTCATCACGATGACCGTCGTCATCCGCGCATCGAAGAAGAACTCGACCTCCGCGGAATTCTTCACCGCGGGCGGCGGCTTCTCCGGACCGCAGAACGGTGTCGCCATCGCGGGCGACTACCTCTCGGCGGCAAGCTTTCTCGGTATCGCAGGTGCCATCGCCGTCTACGGTTACGACGGCTTCCTGTACTCCATCGGCTTCCTCGTCGCCTGGCTGGTCGCGCTACTCCTCGTCGCCGAATTGCTCAGGAACACCGGCAAATTCACGATGGCGGACGTGCTGAGCTTCCGGCTCAAGCAGGGCCCGGTTCGCACCGCGGCGGCACTGTCGACGCTGACGGTCTCACTGTTCTACCTGCTCGCGCAGATGGCGGGCGCAGGCGGACTCGTCGCTCTGCTGCTCGACATCTCCGACCGCACCGGACAATCCATCGTCATCGCCGTCGTCGGCGTGCTGATGATCGCCTACGTTCTCATCGGCGGCATGAAGGGCACCACCTGGGTACAGATCATCAAGGCCGTGCTGCTCATCACCGGCGCAGCATTCATGACCGTCCTCGTGCTGGCCAAGTTCGGCCTGAACTTCTCCGAGCTCCTCGGTAGCGCGCAGACCATGGTGGCCGGATCGGCGAACGATGCCGTGGCAGCGCGTGACGTGATCGAGCCCGGGGCTCAGTACGGCGGCAGTGCCACCTCGAAGATCAACTTCCTCTCGCTCGGTATCGCCCTCGTGCTCGGCACCGCGGGTCTGCCGCACGTGCTGATGCGCTTCTACACGGTGCCCACCGCCAAGGAAGCTCGCCGCAGCGTCGTATGGGCCATCGCGCTCATCGGTGCCTTCTACCTGTTCACCCTCGTTCTCGGCTACGGAGCCGCAGCGATCGTCGGACCCGACCGCATCCTGGCCTCGGCCGGTGGTCAGAACTCCGCTGCTCCGCTGTTGGCCTTCGAGCTCGGCGGCGTGATCCTGCTCGGCATCATCTCGGCGGTCGCCTTCGCGACGATCCTCGCCGTGGTCGCCGGACTGACGATCACCGCCTCGGCCTCGTTCGCCCACGACATCTACGGCAGCGTCATCAAGAAGGGCAAGGTCGACGACGTCAAGCAGGTCAAGGTTTCCCGCATCACCGCCGTCGTCATCGGTCTTCTCGCCATCGGTCTCGGCATTCTCGCCAACGGCCAGAACATCGCCTTCCTGGTGGCACTCGCTTTCGCCGTCGCGGCGGCGGCCAACCTTCCGACCATCCTCTACTCGCTGTTCTGGCGTCGCTTCACCACCACCGGTGCGCTGTTCAGCATGTACGGCGGTCTGATCTCCACCATCGTGTTGATCGTCTTCTCCCCGGCCGTCTCCGGATCGCCGACGTCGATGATCCCCGGATCGGATTTCGCCTGGTTCCCCCTGTCCAACCCCGGCATCGTCTCGATCCCGTTGGCATTCGTCCTCGGCATCGTCGGAACGCTGATCTCGAAGGACACCGAGAGCAAGGACAAGCAGGCAGAGATGGAGGTTCGCTCCCTCACCGGCATCGGCGCGGAGAAGGCCAGCGCGCACTAGTCGTACGGAGAGTCCACCGAAAATGTCCGTGTGAGCAAGGCCTCACACGGACATTTTTCGTTCAGCGGTTACCATCCCTGCTGTGGCCAAGCTGAAGGTTTCCCTCGACGTCCCACTGACCCCCGAGCAGACATGGGAGCATGCGTCCGATCTGTCCGGATACGATCGCTGGCTCTCCATTCACGAAGCGTGGCGAGGCGAGCTGCCCGAGCAACTGGCCGTCGGCACCACTCTGGACTCCGTCGCCAGCGTGAAGGGCATGCGCAACCGGGTGTCGTGGAAGATCGAATCCTACGATCCGCCCAAGAAACTCGAGCTCAAGGGCAACGGCAAGGGCGGCGTCAAGATCGGCCTGAACATGTCGGTGAAAGCCAAGGGCGACGGCTCCGAGATCACCATCGACGTCAATCTCGGCGGGGCACCGCTGTTCGGCCCGATCGGGTCCGGCGTCGCGCGAGCGCTCAAAGGCGACATCGAGAACTCCCTGAAGACGTTCGTGAAGATTTACGCCTGAAGTAGTATCTGGCGAACCGAACGGCGGGGCGGAGATGCGTTCCTCTCCGCTCGCTACGGAGAGGTCCAGTCATGCCCGGTAGACACAGTGTCCCGTCGTCCGCGACGAGTCGCAGCAGGGTCGCCAAGTACGGCGTCGTAGCCGTTGCCCTGCTCCTCGTCGTCGGAGGCGGCGTGGTGGTAGCCCAGAAGGCATTCGGGTCCGAGTGCGGCGACCCTGCGTCCTACTCCCTGGCCGCGGATCCCTCGATTGCGCCGGTACTGGAGAAGATCATCGACGATACGTCGGTCGAGGATCTGGGGTGCGCCCAGATCGAGGTGACCGCGAGTCAGTCGGGTCAGGTGTCCAACGCTGTGGCCAAGGGTGCCGACGTGCCCTCACTCTGGATTCCGGATTCGTCGTTGTGGATCGGCAAGACCGTGCGCTCCACCGCGTCACTGATCGACCTGGCCAGTCAGTCGGTGGCCAGTACCCCGGCGGTGCTGGCTGCACGCAAGGACGAGGTGCCGTTCTTCGACACCTGGCTCACCGCCTTGAAACTCGAAAGCCTGCGTATCGGTAACCCGTTGACAAATACCATGTCCGACGCCGCGATCCTGGGTGCGGTGGCGGAGGCCGGGACCGACGCCACTGCGCTCGATTCCGTGTCGACGGCGCTGGTCCCCATCGCTCAGGCCCAGGCCGCCAACCGCGGTGAAGCCGACGCGACGACACGCCTGGACGATCTGGTCGCCGACGGCGGTGTCGCCGTGGTGTCCGAGCAGACCTTCCTGCAGTACCAACTGGATACCGGCGCCGAGTTGGGTGCGACGGTGCCGCCGACCGGTAGTATCTTCCTGAATTTTCCGATGGCGGTGACCGAGCCCGCAGGCCAAAAGCACGAGGACGCGAAGTCCGTCGGCGCGGCTCTGGCTGCGGCGATCGCATCCGAGCCCGGGCAGCAGGCCTTGTCCGAGGCGGGCTTTCGAGCTGCCGACGGCGCCCCCCTCGACTCCGATCGAGGAATCGGTGACGTGACGGCGCTGACGGTTGCCGATCAGCAGGCTGCCGAATCGACGCTGCGGGAGTATCAGGTCCTGGCGCTGCCCTCGCGAACGTTGGTGATGGAGGATGTGTCCGGATCGATGAACTACAGCGCGGGTGCGAACACGCGCATCGCCCTGACGGTCCAGGCCAGCGAGACCGGTAACCGCTTGTTCCCCGACAACGCGTCGATGGGACTGTGGGCCTTCTCCATCGGGCTCGGGGGTGGCGACAAAGACTATCGAGAACTGGTACCGATCCGGCGGATGGACGACAAGGTCGGCGACACGACTCAGCGCGAGGTGCTGTTGCAGCAGATCCGAACCATGCCGTCGCTGGTCGGCGGCGGTACCGGGCTCTACGACACCACGCTGGCGGCCTTTCGGGCAGTGCAGCAGGGCTACGATCCGGATGCGGTCAACAGCGTCATCATCCTCACCGACGGTGCCAACGAGGACCCGAACAGTGTCTCGCTCGAGGAACTGCTGTCCACACTGCGGGCCGAGCAGGACCCGTCTCGCCCCGTCATCATCGTCACCATCGGTATCACCGACGATGCCGACGCCGGTGTGCTGCAGCAGATATCGGCCGCGACGGGCGGTTCCAGCTTTGTTGCCCGAAATCCCGCCGAGATTCCGAACGTATTCGTCAATGCCCTCAGGAGCCGGTCGGGTCGCTGAGTGGTTACTATGCTGTGGATCACGTGCCGGTCGTCATCCTGACAGTGCGTGCGGTTGCACTCGTCCTGCGAGTGTGAGGGGAACCGAGGAAGGGGGGAACGATGTCGGGTCGTCACAGCGGTGAAGCGCGCCCGTTCGGCTCGCCTGTGACCTGGGCGGTGGTGGCCCTGGTGGCCGTCGTCGTCGTGGCCGGTGGCTGGTTCGGAGTTCAGGCCGTACGCGCATCCGGGGCCGACTCCTGCGATTCTCTGGACACCGTCTCGCTCGCTGTGGACACCTCCATCGCGGAACCGGTCGAGCAGATTCTGTCGCAGGCAGGCGAGGTGGACCGTGGCTGCGTGAACTTCGACGTACGCCCCGAGCGCCCTACCGACACCGCCACCGAGATCGCAGGCACCGAGAATCGACCGGACCTGTGGATTCCGGATTCGACGCTGTGGCTGCTCAAGACTCTCCGCTCGACCGGTGCCCTGCCCGAGCTGGCCAAGACATCGGTGGCGAACACGCTGCCGGTCCTGGTCTCGAAGTCCGATGCGGTGCCGGTGACCGATACCTGGCTCAGTGTGTTGCAGATTCCCGGGCAACGCATCGGTGACCCACTCACCAGCAGCGCCTCCAATGCCGCGATCCTCGGTGCGCTCGCCGAATCCGAGGTTGCGATCTCGGACGCGAAGGCCGTCTCCGCCGCTCTGGTGCCGATGGCCCAGGACTTCGGACGGATTGCCGACACTCCTCACGACACACCGGACCTCGTGGCCGAGGTCGATGCCGACGGCGGAACCAGCGTGGCCACCGAGCAGGCCTTTCTCGCATACGAGGCGGAGAACCCGAGCGCGACACTGACCGAGACGGTGCCGCCGACCGGCAGCTACTTCCTCAACTACCCGTTGGCGGTGACGGCACCGGCCGGGCCCGAGTACGACCGAGTCAAGGAGGCCGGAGCTGCTCTGGCCTCGGTCTTGGCCACCCCGGCTGCGTCGGACACTCTCGTCGCGGCCGGCTTCAGAACCTCGAGCGGCACCCCGCTGCCCGACGGCAGAGGCGTCGGGTCCGTGGCATCGCTGGAGATCAAGAACCCGCTGTCCATCGAAACGACTCTGAGGGACTGGGCCGTCCTCGCACTGCCCTTGCGCACCATCGTCGTCGAGGACGTGTCGGGTTCGATGGCGGCGAAATCAGGTGACTCGACCCGCATCGCGCTGACCGTCGATGCGTCGGTCGGTGCCAACGACATCTTCAGCGACCAGACCCAGATGGGGTTGTGGGCGTTCTCCATCGGGCTGGGTGGCGGAAAACAGGACTACCGTGAGCTCGTTCCGCTGGGCCCGGTGACGAGTACATTCAACGGCAAGCCGCAGCGACAGGCGATTCTCGACGCCATTCGGGGTCTGCCGGCTCTGGTCGGTGGCGGAACCGGGCTCTACGACACGACTTTGGCGGCGTTCCGACGGGTCAAGGAGGGGTACGACCCCAACTACGTCAACAGTGTCATCATCCTGACCGACGGAGCCAACGAGGACGCCGACAGCATCACTCTCGACCAGCTGCTGGCGACGCTGCAGAAGGAACAAGATCCGGTGCGGCCCGTCGTGATCGTGACGGTCGGCATCACCAGTGATGCAGACCCGGTTGCGCTACAGCAGATCTCGGCGGTCACGGGCGGAACGAGCTATGTGGCCGAGGATCCGCGCGATATCCCCGAGGTATTCGTCAAGGCGCTGAACTCGCGCACCGAGCGGCTCGCGGGCGAGTAGGTCAGCGGAGCACGAAACTCAGTGTGATCGCTGCGGCGCACGCGAGGGTGACCACAGTCAGTGCCGCCGCATCGGAGGCCTTGAACCGGTCGTCGGTTGCGGTGATCATCCCGGTGCCGCCACGAGCGGTGATGGCGGTACCCATCTCGTCGGCCCGCCGAATGGCCACCGACATGACGGTCGTGACGATATCGACGAGTGAATTGTCCGAGGCGCTCTTGACGACCGGTTTGGGGCGTAGGCGTCGGGCTGCGTTGAGGGTGCGCATCTCTTCGATCAGCAGGGGCAGCGATCGAAGGCTCAGGGCCACCGCGATCGCCCACTCGTCGACCGGCAGTTTCAGCTTCTTCAAGGGCGTCCCGAGCCTGGACACCGCGGGCGCGATATCGCTCATCGAGGTGGTCCAGCCGATCATCATCGAAGCACCGAGCAGAACGAAGACGAACAGTGTTGCGCGCAGGTACAGCATCACGGCCGCGCCGCCGAGCGGCAGGTTGATCAGGGCTCCGACGCCGAACAAGGCCCAGATCCACCAGGGTGGTCGCGGCAGCGCGGTGATCGGCACATGCGCGAGGATCGCCGCGATCACCAGCAGTGCGAACACGATCGCCAACGCAGGCCACGTCGGAGCCACCACGAGCGTGATGCTCAGTAGCAGGACGGTGACGAGTTTGGTTCCGGCCCACAGGCGATGGATCGGCGAGAACCGTGGCACCTGGCGTAGTACGACGGTGGTCACGAGTGCACACTCCCGAGGATCGAATCGGAGACGATATGGCCATCGGCCATCGTGATGGTGCGACTGCAGACGGTGTCCAGGCCGTCCACATCGTGCGAGATGACGACGATGGCGACGCCGCGCTCGCGCAGTCCGGCGAGAACTGCGATGATCTCGTCGCGCCCGGGTGGATCGAGACCGGACAGTGGCTCGTCGAGAACCAACACGCTCGGCCGACGAGCAATGAGCCCGGCCAGGACAACGCGTCGCATCTGGCCACCGCTGAGTGAATCGATGTCTCGAGCCGCCAACGACCTGTCCAGGCCGACCGCGTCCATTGCGGCCGACACTGTGGCAGAACCGGTTTCAGGGCCCGCAGCCGCGGCGATGTCCTCGGATACGGTGCGTCGCTGCAACTGCAGGCGGGAGTGCTGAAACGCCAACCCGACCTCGCCGACCCGCCCGGTCATCGCCTTGCCGCCGAGCAGTGCGGTGCCCTTCGTCGGGCCGGTCAGTCCGGCCATGATCCAGGCGAGAGTCGACTTGCCCGAGCCGTTGCCACCGAGAACCAGCACCCCTTCACCGCGCTTGACGGTGATGTCGATCCCGTTCAGCGCGGTTTGTGCCCACGGAGTGCGCCGGTTGTAGGTGTGCTCGATGCCGGTGAGCTCCAACAATCGGGGACTCGAATTATCGTGCAGGGCAATGGGATTCTCGGTTCGCGGGTTCATCCATGACGAATCGTGGTGCACCTGGAATCCGCCTTGCAGATGCACGACGCGATCTGCTGCAACGGTTTCGGCCACATGATGGGTGACGAGCACGACCGACATGCCATGCCTTCTCGGCAGTTCGGCGAGAACCGAGACCAGGTGTTCGCGGCCTGCGGCGTCGATCATGGCCGTCGCTTCGTCGGCAATGAGCAGGGCAGGTGTGCGAGCCAATGCTGCGGCGACGGCCAGACGCTGCATTTCGCCACCGGACAGGGACGCGGTATCGCGTGCACCCATGCCGCCGAGTCCCACCTCGTCGAGCAGTGCATCGACGTCGGGACGGGTATCCCCCGGGGGCAGACCCCACACCACGTCGTCGGCGACGCGGGTACCTAGGATCTGGCTTTCGGGACGTTGCAGCACCACGGCGGTGCCGCCGTAGCGTCCGAGACCGGGTGCGCCTGGCCTGCTGACGGTGCCCTCCGTCGGCTCCGTGCCTGCGAGAATCCGCGTCAGGGTCGACTTTCCGGACCCGTTGTGGCCCACAATTGCTACGAATTCACCGGGTTCGATGTGCAGGTCGACGCCGGTCAGGGCCGCAGTGTTGCTTCCCGAGTACCGGTACCCGACCGAGGTCAGTGTGACCGGTAGTGGTTCGATGTTCTCCTCGTCGGCGCTCGAGACGAGGGACTCCGGTGTTGGAATGGTGTAGAGGCGGTCCAGGATGGCGGTGAGAATCAGCCACGCGAACAAGGTGCCGGTGACGATGCCGAAGGCGATCGATCCGCCGACCCACCACCACCAGTTGTCGAGCACGGCGGTCGAGCCCGTCCGAAGCGCATCGGCGGCGCCCTGAGGGGCCGATATGCGTTCGAGTAGCCGGGATACACCTTCGAGAGTGTTGCGGAGTACGCCGAGGAACAACTCGCGCAGCGGAACGAGGACGAGCAGCACCAGCACCATCAGCGCTCCGAGCGCAGGCCCGACGACCATCGAGGTGACCATGACTCCGGCGAGGCCCTGCTTCTTACGCTTGGCCCGGCCGACCAGGCCGCCCAGAAGGGCGGCGCTGGCGACTGTGATGGCGGTCTGGGTGCCGGCTGCGACGAACCCGACGAGGGTTGCTGCCATCGCAGCGGTGACCAATGCGCGCGTCCGATGGCGCAGCGCCACGACCGACATGGGAACCGCTGCGACCACCTGAAGAATCGCGGCCATCGGTACGAGTACACCGATCACCGTCAATGCGACGGTGAAGCTGCTCATGACAGCAGCGGTCGCCAATTCATGCGGTCCGAGGGGCCCCGATTTCGACGTGCGAGGAGAACTGACGGTCACCGCTCCAGTGTGCCAGTCTGAGCTCAGCGGCTGCGCTGGCTCGAGGTCGATCCTGCTGCGCGGCGGCTGTGCCCACCGCCGCCGGAACGCGGCTTTCCGCCGGAACGGGCCGGGCCGCCGCGTCGCGCGTTGTTGTTGCGCGGTGCGCCGCTGCGGGCCGGGGCTTGCTCGACTCGTGGTGCCGGCTCGACGTAGCGGGCCTGTTCGCCGACGAGGTTCGCCACTGCGGGCGAGTCTGCGGTGACGCGGACCGGGGTGACCTTGATATCGGCCTTGCGCAGCAGTACTGCGGTGTCTTTGCGCTGCTCGGGAAGGACGACGGTGACGACGTCACCGGCGCTTCCCGCGCGGGCGGTGCGGCCGGAGCGGTGCAGGTACGCCTTGTGCTCGGCCGGGGGATCGACATGGACCACCAGCTGGACATCGTCGACGTGGACGCCGCGAGCGGCGACGTCGGTGGCGACGAGGACGCGGGCCTGACCGGAGGAGAAGGCCGCGAGGTTGCGGTCGCGTGCAGCCTGCGAGAGGTTGCCGTGCAGGTCGACGGACGGAATCCCGGCGTCGGTGAGCTGCTTGGCGAGCTTGCGGGCCTGGTGCTTGGTGCGCATGAACAGGATGCGGCGTCCGGTGCCCGAGGCGAGCCGATGGACGAGCTTCTTCTTCGCCTCGACGCCGTCGACCTCGAAGACGCTGTGCGTCATGGCCTCGACATGCGAGGTGGCCTCGTCGACGGAGTGGGTGATCTGGTTGTGCAGGAAGCGTTTGACCAGCTTGTCGACGCCGTTGTCCAGGGTGGCGGAGAACAGCATGCGCTGGCCCTTGTCCGGGGTGGCGGCGAGGATGCGGGTGACGACGGGCAGGAACCCGAGATCGGCCATGTGGTCGGCCTCGTCGAGTACGGTGATCTGGACGCCGTCGAGGGTGAGGTGGCGCTGCTTCATCAGGTCTTCGAGGCGTCCGGGGCAGGCGACGACGATGTCGACTCCGGCCTTGAGTGCGGAGACCTGACGAACCTGCGATACACCACCGAAGATCGTGGTGACCTTCAGTGAGTATGCGGCGGCGAGCGGTTCGATCGCGACGGCGATCTGGGTGGCGAGCTCACGCGTCGGCGCGAGAATCAGGCCGCGTGGGCGGCCGGGCTTGCGGTTGCCGGGAAGCTGGCCGGCGAGGCGAGCGACCATCGGGATGGAGAATGCGAGTGTCTTGCCGCTGCCGGTCTTTCCCCGTCCGAGCACGTCGCGTCCCTGCAGTGTGTCGGGGAGCGTGTCGGCCTGGATGGGGAATGCTTCGGTTTTGCCCTGGCTCGCGAGTACATCCGCGATGGCCTGGGGTACGCCGAGCGCAGCAAAAGTCTGTGGGGTCGTCATAGTGTTGAAAAGTGCCTTTCGGGCAGGATGTTGCACCTGCGGGCCTTCGGGCCGAGATGCAAAGGTGGCGAGACTGCCGGTGGGCAGTTTCGATCGCCGTAAGAGAAGCCTGTGCAGGGTGCACGTGGTGATTTCGGGAGCATTCCACGACGTCTGACGCGCAACTGCGCGCGTCGATGTCGAGTGTAACCGAGTTGTGGCTCCGTCTGTTCCCGCAGTGACAGGTCATGCGGCGTCGTCGTCGAAGAGTCCGAGGAGCATCACGTTCTCGGCCGGGGAGTTGTAGATCTCGATCACCGGCATGGGAGGGGCGCTCGAATCGTAGGTGTGTCCGGTGGGCGAAATGAGCCGGTAGCGGTGTCGTTCGCTGCGAGTGCCTCGAACCGCCTCGGCTGTCCAGCCTTCGCCTTCTTTCGCGTAATTGCATGCGGCACAAAGACCTGCGCCGTTCTCGGCGCTCGTTCTTCCGCCCGCGGAGTGCGGTCTGATGTGGTCGTGGTGGCGGATCGGTGCGTCGCACCACGGGGTGCGGCAGGTGCGATCTCGGAGGTCGATGAGGCGTCCGAGTGCGGTGGGAAATGCGCGTGATGTGGACTCGACTGCCGTCAGTGCACCGGATGTCGGATGGGCGTAGAGGCGTCGTAATGCGATATGTGTCTCACTGTCGAGTGCGTCGCTGATGAGCTGCCGAGCGACATCGGATGGAATGTCGCCGTGGCCGTGCATGTACGCGGACGTGTCTGCGCCGGCGAGGAGAGTCGAGTCCGAGATGACGATGTCGACGGTCACCGGTGGACCTTGAGCCGCTGCTGCGCCGGTGATTCGCTCGAATACGAGGTCGGCCATGATCTGGTCGCGGGTCCGCGTGTCACCGCCGGTGTTGATGATGGTGTCGGCATCGCGTCGCAGTGTCGCCCACATGCAGACCGTCTTCTCCATCGAGGTGAGCACGGTGAACAAGCCCATGGATTCGGGTGCGGGACGGGTGCTGGTGCGGCGGGCGGCGTAGGCCTTGGCACGGCGTTTCACCTGGGAGGCGGCGTCGAGTTCGTTGGCGAGTGCGCGGGCGCGGCCTTCGATGGTGCGGTCGCCCGCACCGGCCAGTGTGGCTGGGTCTGCGCACAATCGTTCGTCGATGGTGCGGCGGTCCTCGACGGTGAGACACGCCGTCTCGCGAGCAAGGATCATCGCGCGCCACTCGTTGAGGTGCCCGGCTCGCAGGCGGGCGAGAGTGTGCGGCATTTCGTGCACGAGGGCCCGAGCGAGACCGAGGTGGGTGCTGCCACGGTTGGGTGATTCGCGTCGAGCCAGGCCGATCTGCGACGCAATACCAGTGCGCCACTGCGCTTTCGGCTTGCCTTGTTCCCGGCGTTCGTTGCTGATCGACGTCGCAACGGCATCGGTGACCACGGCCTGAGCTGCCACGCTGGCGCATTTGACCGTCTCGAGTGCAGAGATCAGATCGATGCCGGCAGCTGCGTCGGCGTCGAAGTCCGATGATTGAAGGCGTGCGACGAAACGCAGTAGGTCGTCCGACGTCAGCGGTGAATCCTGTAGAGCTGTGACCACGAGTTCCTCCCCAGTACTCGAATGCATGTTCGATAGTACGGGCATTTTCGCGGGTGCGCAATAGTCGCAGGGGTGATGGAGGGGGAGTCGCGGAATCGGCGCGGTGGTGCCCTCGGCAGGATTCGAACCTGCGACCTACCCTTTAGGAGAGGGTTGCTCTATCCCCTGAGCTACGAAGGCTGGTGATCGTTTCCTGGTCGAAAGCTGTTGTCCAGCAACGGCTTTCGATTCATCGAACAATCGGTTGCGGATGGGTTCGCTGCTACGGTGCACAGCTGGCCCACATCGCGCTCGCTAGTCTAGCGGCCCACCGCGGCGATCGTGAAGCAGGTTGCCGCTGCTCGTCACCCTCCCGGTCAGCGATGCGATCAGGTTCAGGGCGGTGCGGTGCTGGTGAGCGGTGTAGTCGGCAGTCGATTCGATGCCGACGAAGCTCTGGATGTCGCGGGCGAAAGCGTCGAACGTCGTCGCGAGAATTCCTGCCGAGGCGAACACTCCCACGATGATGAGCTGGTCACGGCCGTGTCGGCGCAGTTCGACCTCCAGATCGGTGGCGTAGAAGGCGCTGTAGCTGCGCTTCACGATCGGAACGAAGTCCGGCTCGGCGATCGATACGTCCTCGGCGGATGGACCCAAGCCCCACATCGGTCCCAGCAGTCCACGCTGCTCGATGAGACTCGCTGCCCTCGGACCACTCGCCAAGATCGGTACCCCAATGGCCCGGGCGCTCGAGACCACCGTCGACACCTCTGCAGAACCCGCGAACGCACCGAGTTGTGCAGCACGTTCAGGTAATACGGCTGCATGTCGTGGACCAGTACGGCGGCACGCTCGGGCTGCACCTCCCACTCGGGACCACCCACGCAGTCCCGCAGAGTCTCGACCGCGTACTCCTCGACTTCGACGCTGAATGTGGCCACGTCGGTCATCCTCGTACAAACGCGCGCGCATTCGCCAAACGCGCGCAGAGTTGCCAGCCACTGGCTGTCTATTCCGCTCGCACCTGACCAACGCGCGCGCGTTTGCGGATCCCGAGGCCCAGACCGCGGATCCCGAGGCCCAGACCGACGCGGATCCCACCTAGTCCGCCGCAATAGCCTCCACGATGTTCAATCGCGATGCGTGCACGGCAGGCGGAGCCGAACCCAGCAGCGACAGGCCGAGCGCAACGAGTCCGTACAGCAGCACCGACCAACTGGCGGAGTAGTCGACCGGAATTCCGATGCTGGCTCCGAGGATCAGGGTGCTCAGGTATTGCAGACCCGCGCCGATGATCAGGCCGAGGGCACCGCCGACGATGCCGACCGACAGTGCCTCTGCCAGCACCATTCGGGCCAGGGTTCCCCGTCCACCACCCATCGCGCGGAGCACCCCGAGTTCACGGCGACGTTCCAGGACGGACAGCGTCAACGTGTTGAGCAACGCGACTGCCGCAACGAGCGCCACGATCCATTGCAATGCGATGGCCAACGCACCGGACTGCCGGATTGCAGCACTTGTGCCCTCCAAGGCTGCTGCGCCGGTGTATACGAAGGCATCCGACGGCAGTGCCGCTCGCAACGAATCTCGAACAGCGGCAGCATCTCCGGCGACGGTGACCTCGAGATAGGTCGCGCCGGGCCGCTCGAACCAACGCTGCATCGAATCCAACGAGATCGCCATCGTGCCGCCTGCGGCATTGATGTAGTCCACCAGATCCAGCACGCGCACGTTCCGCACGCCCGTCGGCGTCGGCAGGTCGATCGAGTCGCCGGCCGACACACCCAGTGATCGGCCGAGCCCCTGCGAGAGGACAACCCCGTCACCGGCGAGCAGGCCGGAGCGAACCTCGTCCGACAGCGACGAGAGAGTCACCGCGTTGCTGCCGTCGGCGACGCCCTGGATCGAGACCCATTGCTCGTCGATGCTCGCGTAGGCCCACTGGCCCTCGACGATGCGCGTCACGCCCGGCGTGGCCCTGACGGCGTCCACAACCTCGGTGGGCACGATGGGGCCGGCCGGAATGGCGTCGGGCGAGCTCATCGACACGTACAGGTCGGTATCGGCCAGCGAAGACAACGACCGTGCCGCCGAATCGGTCATATCGGTCAACGAACCCGACACGCCCACGCTGACTCCCACCGCGATCACGATGGTCATCACCGTCGCCCAGATGCGCCGCGGCGCGCGCTCGATGGTGGCGGTGGCCAGGCGGCCCGCACCACCCCAACGGCGCGGCACCGCTGCCGTGGCCGAGACGATCGGCCCTGTCGCACCGACGCACAATGCAACGACGCCGACCATGAACAGCGCGCCTGCACCGAGGGTCGCCTGCCCGTCGACACTGACGGCGAACAGGAACGACCCGGCGATGGCGGCAATACCGAACACGGTGGCCGCCACGGTGAATCGCAGACCGGGGCCACCCGAGGTGTCCCCGCCGCCGACGGCCAGCGCCTCGATCGGAGAGATTCGGTAGACCTGAACCGCCGCGACAGTCGAGGCACCCACACAAGCCAGCACACATGCCACGATCGCCACCGGAATGGCGAAGCCGGGCAATACGTATTCGATCTGCGCATCGAAAGCCTGCGACAAGAACGGCGGCAGGCTCTCGATAGCGATGCGGCCCATGGCGATTCCCAGCGGAACGCCCACCGCGCCACCGACGAGACCGACCAGCACCGACTCGAACAGCAGATCGCGGACGATATCGCCGCGGCGGCCGCCGACGGCCCGAAGCAGAGAGATGGTGGGACGACGCTTCGCGATGGCCATGTTCATGACATTGAAGACAAGGAAGCCCGCCACGACGAACGCGATGAGCGAGACCATCAGCGTGGCATTGCGAGTCAGGCTCATCGCTTGGTCTGCTCGGTCGGCCCGGAAGTCCGGATTCATCACCGATACCCGTCCGCCCAGCGCGGAGTCGAGATCGGTGCGCAGTGTGTCTCCGTCACCGAGGACGAAGATCGAGTCGAGCTGATCGGGTCGGTCCGTGAGCGCTCTGGCCGTCGGTAGCAGTGCAACCGCGAAGTTGCCCCCGCCGATGCGCTGCGTCCCCGGGCCGTCGATCACTCCGGCGACGGCGACCGGGGTACCTCGTATCGAGATGGTGTCGCCTTGTTCGAGACCCGTTGCAGCTCCGACCACTACACCGGACGGGTCGGCGAGCAACCCTGCCGCATCGCCGACGGCACCCTGCAGATCCGATTGCAGGGCGGTGACGGAGGCGTCGACCCCGAGGAGCGTCAGGTTCCCGACATCGGATCGAACAGTGCTGCGCAGCAGTGGAACCGCCGCCTCCACGCCGGGGACGGCGCGTACGACGTCGAGTTCACGCTCGTCGAAACCCGAGTCGGTGACGCCGACGATTTCGTAGTTCGCGTTGCCTGCAATCGTCGCTGCGAGACGTTCGACGGATCCGGTCAACGATCCGTAGGTACCGAGGACCGCGACGAGCAATCCAGCGGCCACGGCGACGACACCGGCCGAGACCAGTGAGCGCACCCAGTGCATGCGCAGGTCGCGAAGGCTGATGACGCGAAATCTGCTGAGCGCGGTACCGATCACCGATCGAGACCGGCCGTCGGGGTGTCGGTCTCGACCCGGCCGTCGATCATGCTGACGATCCGATCGGTGCGGTGGGCGGCCTCGAGGTCATGGGTCGCCATCACCACTGCTCGACGCCCATCGCTGGCGTGCGCCACGTCGGCCAGGATCTCGAGGACGGTGTGGGAGGTCTTCGAGTCGAGATTGCCGGTGGGTTCGTCGGCGATCAGTAGCGCCGGGTCCATCATCAGAGCCCGGGCGATCGCGATGCGTTGAATCTGTCCGCCGGACAGTTGTGCCGGACGGTGTTCGGATCGGTGCGAGAGCCCCACCATGTCCAGCAGTCGCAACGCGTCGGATCTGGCCTTCTTGATGGGTGTGCCGTCGAGAAGCTTGGGGACGGCGACGTTTTCCCATGCCGACATCGTCGGCAGCAGGTTGAAGAACTGGAAGACGAACCCCACCTGGTGCCGTCGGAAGTCCGATTGGGCGTTGTCGTCGAGGGTGGTGACCTCGACGTCGTTGAAACGGATGGAGCCGGAGGTGGGTGTATCGAGTGCGCCGAGCATGTGCAGCAGCGTCGACTTACCGGCACCCGAGGGCGCGACCAGAGAGACGAACTGCCCGCCCTCGATGGTGAGATCGATGCCGTCCAGCGCTCGTACCGGTTGCTCGCCGGTGGGGTACTCCTTGACCACCGCGGACAACTCCAGCATCAACTTCGTCACCGACGATTCCCCTTGCTTGTCGAATGGTTCCGACGCTACCTGCTGTCGGTTCGACGACTCCGGGGGAACCAGCAGGTCAGGCTGCGCCGCGCGAGGATTCGAGTCGACGCGCCACCAGTGCCGCCTGCAGGTGCCGGATTCCCGAGGGTCGGGTCGGGTCGAAGCCGGTGAGCTGCGCGATCCGCTTGAGGCGGTAATCGACGGTGTTGGTGTGCAGATGGAGCTGGCGGGCGGAGCGCTGACGGTTCAGATCGTGCGAGATATGGATCTCCAGGGTCTCGAGCAATTCCGGCGAAGAGTCGAGGGGTTCGAGGATCTGCGTCAGATGCCGTCGGCCGGGCCCGGGGCGGGTGAGCTGGTATTCGAGTACCAGATCGTCCATGCGGTAGAGGCCGGACGGTCGATGCAGCTGGTGTGTCAACGAGAGCAGTTCGTGCACCTGGTCGGCTGCGGTGGGGATGTCGGCGGTGGCAGCCTGCTCGGCGGTGACGGTGACCGGAACCTCGGCTGCGGTGCCGATGCGGTGCACGAGGGCCTCGACCCACTCGTCGTCGTGGACGCCGGGGATCAGGACGGTGCCACCCTCGGTACTGAGGAGAGACAGTGGGCTGCGTCCGCAGATCGTGGCCAGTTCGGCCTGGACGCGACGCAGCTTTCTCCGTGCGGCGACGGTCTTCTGGATGTTCGGATCGTTCTCGTCCGGGTGCGGCGGCACCGAGATGGCGAGGACGAGGTAACTGTCGGCCAGTTCGATTCCGGACTGGCGGGCCATCGAGACGGCGTTGTGGCCGCTGAGCAGCGAGGTCACCAGGGTGTGCGCGGCGGTGTGGTGTTCGCTGGCCACCGCCTGAAGTTCCTCGACATAACTCTTGCTGGCGGCGATGGATACCTTCTCGGAGAGCAGTACGAACATGCGCGCGGCCTCGATCAGCTGGGCGGCATCGCCCTCGCCTGCTCTCTTGGACACCAGATTCCAGCCGATCTGAATGCCCTCGTGGTACACGCTGAGCACTGATTCGAGGGGGACGCCCTCGCGCGCCCACTGGCTGGCCTTCGCGCGGAGCTCGGCCAGGTCGGACTCGGCCGGAGCGCGTCGCTCGTCGAGCATCTGCACGGCGATGCTGATGCACTTGACGGTGAACTCGGTGACGTCCCCATGGAGCTGTTCGCCGGGCAACGATCCGCAGGGGGTGTTGGCAGCGAAGTGTCCGACGAGCAGGCGTGCGACGGCACGGAAATCGCGCAGAGGGGCCGACGCAGGTTGACCCGCGACCATGATTCCGAGGCTAGTCGAGTTGTGAACGGTCACAGGTCAACCCTTCGTGTTGGGTTCTTCAGGTCATCGGAGAGCAAACTTTCGTGCACGTATCAACGCGGCTCCGCGGCTCAATCTATGTAAATGCGGGCAAAACCGCGGTGTTTTCGTACCTCGAGTTTGTTTCCTGGCCTCTAACAGGATCGATCATAGGTTGTTATCTACATGTGATCCAGGGTTTCAGCCAAACTCGTTGTGATTTATCTCAGCGGGCCTCCGTGGCCCTTGCGATTTGCCCTAAACAATGTGGAAGGTGCTCGCCGCCGGTTGGTGCCGCGCCTACTTTTAGGTCGTCCGGACAGGTATGCGGAGAGTGAGGAGCAGGATGAACAACGACATCGGCCAGTTCACTGTTCTGCGGGAGCTGCGGCCGACCATCGAGAGCAACCTTGCCCGTCACCGCGCCGAGTCCGTGCAGTGGCGGCCGGCCGATATCGTTCGCGCCGAGATGTACTGGGGGGCGAGCGCGTCGACTCTGACCGAAGCCGCCAAAGCCGCGCTGGTCACCAATCTTCTTGTCGAGCAGAATATTCCGCTGTACCGCCGGGACACCTCGTCCGGGGAGGGCGGTGCGTGGGCGTCCTGGATCGCCGAGTGGAGCAGCGAGCGAACCCGGCACGCCGAGGCCGTCACCGACTACCTCGTCGCCACCCGCAGCGTCGATCCGACAGCACTCGGACGAGCCCGCGCGCAGTGCATGACCGTGGGCTTCGACTCCCCGATGAACGGCGCGCACCTGCTGCGATCCTTGGTCCAGGTGGCCATCGAGGTGTCGGTCTCGAGCATCTGTCTTCGCAACACCGCAGACCAGTGCCATGACCCGGTGGGCGATCGGCTGCTCGGATGCATCGTCGCCGATCAAGAACTGCACATCACGTTCTTCGAGAACCTGATCTCGGCGGCGCTCGACGTGGCACCCGGCCTGACGGTCACCGCGATCACCGAGGTCGTCATGAACTTCCAACTACCGGGGACCAACCTGCCCGGGTTCGCCCGCAGCGCGATGCTCATCGAGCGCGACGGGATCTACGACCTCGCCCGTCACCTCGACGAGGTCCTGCGACCCATGCTGGCCCAGTGGCGCGTTTTCGAACGCACCGATCTCGGCGGCGGGGCGCGCAGACGAGATCAGCTGGCCGACTACCTCGACCATCTCGACTCTCAGACGGCCGCTACCGCACGCAGTCACGCGCATGTGCGGGAGCACGCGAACGCACTGCGAGCCAGCTGACGCGACATACTTCGGGTCTCATCGACTAATCTGGACTCCTATTCGTCATACGCTTCGAGACCGCGTTCTCGTGGCAACGACCGGAGGCCCGAAACGTGACAGGCTCTCGACCGATCATCGTCGGCATCGACGGATCCGCTGCAGCGGACAAGGCGGTGATCTGGGCGGCGCTCTGCGCGTACCGGCGTGATCTCCGATTGCACATCGTGACCGCCGTCGACATGCCCGGGGTCGTCGATCTGAGTGAATTCGCAGGAGAAGCAACCGAATTCGTCGCCACCGCAAAGTCCAGGTTGGTGGCCGCAGCGACTTTGGCCGCATCGGTCGTCGACGATCCCGCTTTCGAGGTGACGTCGAGTGCCATCGAGGGCGGCGTCATGGATGTCCTGATCGGGGTCTCGGCGCAGGCCGAGATGCTGGTGATCGGTGCCAGTGAAACAGGCGCTGTCACAGTGTCGTTGGCCGCGCACAGCGTCTCACCGGTGGCAGTGGTGCGGGGCCGAGACATCGACGGCCGTCCGGTCGCAGAGGGACCGGTCGTCATCGGCATCGACGGGTCCGAAGTCAACCAGGCAGCGATCGAGTGGGCATTCGTCGAAGCGTCGGCACGCGGTGCCGTACTGATCGCGGTGCACGTGTGGTCCGATGTCGATCTGACCCAGTCGTTCGGGCGCGCGCCCGTGGATTGGCAGGCCATTGCCGACAACGAGGAAGCGGTGTTGGCCGAGAGCCTCGCCGGCTGGCAGGAGCAGTTCCCCGATGTCGAGGTGCAGCGCATCGTCGCACAGGACCGACCGGTTCGGGTTCTCAGTGGTCGATCGGAGACCGCTGCACTGATCGTGGTGGGCAACCGCGGACGCGGTGGATTCGGCGGAATGCTACTGGGATCCACCAGTTTCGCCCTCGTCAACTCGGCGGACTGTCCGGTGTTGGTCGTACGGAACTCGCTCACATAGCGACGGTCAACAAGAAGGACACGTCCTCGATCGCCTCGACGCTGTGGCGAGCGTCCGGGACGACAAGAAGGTCACCGGTGGAGCCCTTCCACGAGCGGTCGCCGCTGATCAGTTCGAGCTTGCCGCTCAGCACCAGGACCGTCGACTCACCGGACAGATCGTGTTCGGCCAGCTTGTTTCCGGCGGCCAGTGCCACGACCGTCTGCCGCAGGTGGCGACGATGACCGCCGTACACCGTCTGCGAACTGCGGCCACTCGACGCGCCGACCGCGAGCTTGAGTTGTTGGCGGGCAAGGGCGGTGAGTGACTTCTTGTCCATGATCGACAGTATGACGCACCGCCCGCGGTCGCGACGGGGAATCCTGAACGCGCTCAGGACGCGTGGGCGGGCTTTCGGTACTCGACCCAGCGAAAGCGGGTCCCGTCGACCCGGCTGCTCTGCCATTCGCCCGCGGTCGCGATCCAGCCCTCCGGGATTTCCGGAGCAGCGGTATCGCCCTCGACGTCCAGGTCGACCTCGGTGACCTCGAGATGGGTCGCGATTTCCATTGCACTGCGATAGATTTCGCCGCCGCCGATGATCCAGACCGGGGCGGGGTCGGCCAGCGCGATCGCGTCGGCGACGCTGTGTGCCACCTCTGCTCCGTCAGCGGACCACGAGGGATTTCGGGTGACGACGATGTTCCGTCGACCCGGAAGGGGGCGGAATCTCGACGGCAGGGAGTCCCACGTCTTGCGACCCATGACGACCGTATGGCCGCCTGTCACGGTGCGAAAGTGGGCCATGTCCTCGGGAACGTGCCAGGGGATGCCGCCCCCGTCGCCGATGGTTCCGGTGCTGCTCTGCGCCCAGATCGAGCCGACGAACGCGGCACTCACACCGCTACCGGAGCCTTGATCGCCGGGTGGTGCAGGTAGCCCACGATCTCGATGTCCTCGTAGGTGTAGTCGAAGATCGAATCGCGTGGCGCCAACTTCAGGGTGGGGTACGGATAGGCCTCCCGAGACAGCTGCTCGGTGACCTGGTCTCGGTGGTTGTCGTAGATATGGCAATCGCCGCCGGTCCATACGAACTCGCCCACTTCGAGACCGGTCTGTGCCGCCACCATGTGCGTGAGCAGTGCGTAGCTGGCGATATTGAACGGCACCCCGAGGAACATGTCTGCGCTGCGCTGGTACAGCTGGCAGGAGAGCTTGCCCTCGGCCACGTAGAACTGGAAGAACGCATGGCAGGGTGGCAGCGCCATGCGCGGGATCTCGCCGACATTCCAGGCCGAGACGATCATCCGACGAGAATCAGGATCGGTCTTCAGGGTTTCCACGACCTGGCTTATCTGGTCGATGTGGTCACCCGAGGGGGTCGGCCACGAACGCCACTGCACCCCGTAGACGGGCCCGAGCTCGCCGTCCGGGGCGGCCCACTCGTCCCAGATGCTCACTCCGCGTTCCTGCAGCCACGTGGCGTTCGATTCTCCGCGCAGGAACCACAGCAACTCGTAGACGATCGACTTCAGATGGACCTTCTTGGTGGTGATCAACGGGAAGCCGGCCGCCAGGTCGAAACGCATCTGATGTCCGAACAGACTGGTGGTACCGGTTCCGGTTCGGTCGGACTTCGCCGTCCCGGCAGTGAGGATGCGGCGCAGCAGATCTTCGTACGGAGTCGGAACCATCACGACGGCCATCGTAGCTGCATACTGGACACATGCCTGAATTACCCGAGGTGGAAGCCCTGGCCGGCTTTTTGCGCGAGCATGCTGTCGGTGCCGTGATCGGGCGGATCGACATCGCAGCACTGAGTGTTCTCAAGACATTCGATCCACCGATCACCGAGTTGCAGGGCAAGGACGTCACCGATGCCGCCCGCTTCGGCAAGCACCTCGCACTTCGGGCAGGCGATCTGTGGCTGATCACGCATCTCTCTCGTGGGGGCTGGCTCCGGTGGGTCGACAATCCCAGCGCCGCGCCGCCGAAACCCGGCAAAGGACCGCTCGCGCTTCGCATTCACTTCTTCACCCCCGAGGGTGCGACGCCCGCTGTCGACGTGACCGAAGCGGGTACCAAGAAGCGGCTGGCGGTGTGGGTGGTGCGTGATCCTGCGCAGGTGGCGAGCATCGCCAGGCTCGGACCCGACGCGCTGACGGTCACCGAGCTCGAATTCGCGGAGATTCTCGGCGGTACCACCGCACGACTGAAAACCTCGCTGGTCGACCAGTCGCTTCTGGCAGGCATCGGCAACGCCTACTCGGACGAGATCTTGCACGTCGCGAAGCTCTCGCCGTTCGCATCGTCGAGCAAGCTGGAACCAGACGCGGTCGCGACGCTCTACGCGGCGATGCGCTCGGTGTTGTCCGACGCGGTCTCGCGCTCGGCCGGGCAGGACGCGGCGCGTCTGAAAGGCGAGAAGAGATCGGGCATGCGGGTCCATGCCCGGACCGGGCTGCCCTGCCCGGTGTGCGGCGACCCGGTACGCGAGGTCGCCTACGTCGACCGGTCCTTCCAGTACTGCGCCACCTGCCAGACGGCCGGCAAGATTCTCGCCGACCGTCGTATGTCTCGCCTGCTCAAGTAGCGGGTTCGAGCTTCTGGCTGTCGTAGCCCCGATAGCCTTCCCAGGCTCTGCGTCGGTCGCTTCGCGGATCTTTCTGGACCCGGGTGCGGGTGTCGAAGATCAATGTCTTGCGGTCGGCTTCGTCGTACCGTGGCCACGAATCGAGCGGTTTTCCGTTGGTGGCGAACGCGATCCACTGTGATTGCACCTGATCGGTGACCTCGGCGAAGGCCTTCCGTCCGCCGGCGAGGGTGAGTGCCTTGCCGAACAGCGTGTCGCTGATGCCGAACACGGCGAACAACTCGAAACCGTGGGTGGCGTCGAAGCCGAGCAACTTCATCGACCTCGGTGCGAAGTCGAAACGGTAGAAGTACGTCGGCGCGTACCGCGAATGCCCCTCGGCCACTTCCAGAGACGGCTTCCAGAACGTGAAATCGCCACCGAAATCGATAGCCGCCCGTTCGCTCGGGTAGCCCCGGTAGCCTGAGGTGACGACCGCCTGGGCTTCGGGATCGGTGAGCGCGAACAGCTTGGTGATGCGCTCGGGATTGGTGGGCAGGGCGTCGAGGAACTTCGGAAACAGCGTTCCCTCACGGGCATTGGTGCCGATGATCAGCGGAACTCGGTGAGCAGTGCCCGACGCGTAGGCCCGTACCGGACTGACCGGCAGGAAGTCACCGTCGATCACCGGACCGAAGGGAAGCAGGCCGGGGGTGCGGTGCAAGGTGGTGAGGCCGAGTTTGGTGCCGGCACGTCCGAGGCGGAGGACCTCGGCGCTGTCGAGTATCTCGGCAGCGTTGTCGACGGTGCCGCCGAGGTACCCGACGAATTCGCGTGCCCATTGATCGGCGCGTTCCTTGGTGGTGGTCATGCCGGGAGCGGAGCTCTCGGCAATAGCCTGTGCGAACAAGCCTTTCGCGGAGGGGACGGTCAGGAGAGTGGTGATGGCATTGCCGCCCGCGGATTCGCCGAAGATCGTCACGTTGTTCGGATCGCCGCCGAAGTTCTCGATATTGCGTTGTACCCACTCGAGCGCCGCAACCTGGTCGCGCAGGCCCAGATTGGAGTCGAAGGGTCGCTCCGGGGTGGAGAACTGGGACATATCGAGGTAACCGAGCGCGCCGAGACGGTAGTTGATCGAGACGTAGACGATGCCGTCACCGTTCTGCAGTGAGCGCCGCACCAGCGAGCCACCGCCGTACAGGGGCGTGGCCGAGGTGCCGAGCGTGTACGCCCCGCCGTGGATGAACACCATGACCGGGCGCGGTGCGGCGCTCGGAGCGCTCGGCGCCAGCACGTTGAGCGTCAAGCAGTCCTCGCTGGAGGGTTGGTACTTGCCGATCGCGAGCATCGTGCCGCGTTTGTGCTGGATCGAGGCATTGCCCCACTCGGTGGCGTCGCGCACTCCTGCCCACGGCTCGGCGGGTTGCGGCGCTCGAAATCGAAGTGGACCGACGGGCGGCGCGGCGTACGGAATGCCTCGCCAGGTGATGAGTTCGCCGACCGGCTTGCCTTCGATGATGCCCTCGGAGGTGGTCACACGCGTGGTTCCAGCCATGCCGCGAGTGTACTGACCAGTTCTTACTCCGGGGTAAGAAACGGCCCGATGCGGGTGCGGGGCAGACTGGGCTGCGTGCCCTTCGAGTATCGCGCCCACATAGTGCAGCTCCTGACTGCGCCCTCACACGCCTACTTCGGTAGATCCAAGGACGGCCCGGCCGAGGTGCCGACCGAGCTGCCGTCCAGCGTCGAGATCGTGGCGCACAAGGGCATCCGCGGTGATCGATTCTTCGGCGTGAAGGCACACACCGAGGCGGCCGTGAGCATGTTGTCGGTCGAGGCCTGGGACGCGGTGGGGGAGGTGCTCGGCATCGAGGTACCCGATCCCGCGGTGGCCAGGCGCAACATCGTCGTGCGCGGACTGGAGCTGGACCCGCTGCGCGGTCTCGAATTCGAGCTGAACTCCGGCGACGGCTGGATCGCGTTCCGCGGCGGAAGACCGGCACACCCGTGCGCGTGGATGGATCGGATGGTGGCCGACGGCGCGCGCAAGGCGCTGATCGGGCGAGGCGGCCTGCGTGTCGAACCGCTCTCCGACGGAGTTCTGCGCGTCGGGGAAGTGGCGGTGCGCTCGCCGGTCGAACTCGATGCCTCGCGCGCTGCGCTGTCGATCCGACGCGCCCAGCCGATCTGACATCGTTGCCGTCGTTGTTGATCGGACCGGTCGACCAGGGGCACACTCGAGGCACAAGTCGGTGCGCTTTTTCGCTGTGAGTATCGAAAGGAACACGATGGCCTTGCCGCTCAGCGGAGTTCGAGTTCTCGAGCTCGGCAACTACATTGCCGCCCCTACTGCCGCGCGCATGCTCGCCGACTTCGGTGCCGAGGTGATCAAGGTCGAACGTCCCGAAACCGGTGACGAACTACGCAACTGGCGACTGTACTCCGGCACGACGTCGATGCTCTATCGCACGATCAACCGGAACAAGAAGTCGATCGTGCTCGATCTGCGCACCGAACAGGGGCGTCAGGACGTCATCGATTTGGCCGCCGAATGCGACATCGTGCTCGAGAACTTCCGGCCCGGCACCCTCGAGAAGTGGGGCATCTCGCCCGAGGTGCTCAGTGCCGCCAATCCCGAGTTGATCATCACCCGCATCTCGGCCTTCGGACAGACCGGACCCATGTCGCAGCGACCGGGGTTTGCTGCCGTCGCCGAGGCGTACGGCGGATTTCGCAATCTCGTGGGCGACCCGGATCGGCCGCCCGTTCGGGTGGGGGTCTCCATCGGTGATTCGATCGCGGGACTGTACGCGGCCTTCGGATCCGTGATGGCACTGTTTCAACGGCAGACCCGGCGTGCGGCGCAGGCACCGGAGGAGCAGTCCCCGCTGCCGCTCGCGCAGCGTTCGATCGATGTGGCCCTGAACGAGTCGATTCTGTCGATGATGGAATCGCTGATTCCCGACTACCTCGCCTACGGCGTCGAACGCGAGCGGACGGGCGGCCGGATGGAAGGGATCGCGCCGTCGAACGCATATCTGTGCAACGACGGTCATTCGATCATCATCGCAGGCAACGGCGATGCCATTTTCCAGCGCTACATGGACACCATCGATCGTGCCGACCTGGGAGCCGATCCGGACCTGGCGTCCAACGCAGGCCGGTGGCGACGACGGGAGGAGCTGGACGCGGCTATCTCGGCCTGGACCGGATTGCATTCGCGCGAGCAGGCATTGACGATCCTCGATGCGGCCGGGGTGCCGTCGGGTCCGATCTACACGGCGGCCGATATCGTCGCCGACGAGCAATATGCCGCCCGCAACATGATTCAGCACTTCCCGGTCGACACCGGCGGTGAGGAACCCACCGAGGTCGGATTCGTCGGCGTGGTGCCGGTGATCGGCGATGTGTCCCTGCCCATTCGATCGGTCGGACCGGATCTGGGCGAACACACCAGAGAAGTACTGTCGACTCTGCTCGGCCGTACCGACGACGAGATGGGTTGAGCAGATGTATCGATTCGCTCCCGCAGCCGAGCTCCGCGATGTCACGATGCGCGACGGCCTGCAATTGACCGGCAAGATACTCGCCACCGAGCGCAAGCTCGAGATCATCAGGACTCTTGTCGATCTCGGTGTGCCTGCGCTCGAGATCGGGTCGATGGCGCGAGCAGACAAGGTGCCCGCGATGGCCAACACGCTCGAGGTGATCGGTGAACTCACCGCCGCCGAACTCGCGCGATGCTGGGTGTGGGTCGCCACTCCACGGTATGTCGAGAAGGCCGCTGCCGCCGGGGCGCGCAACTTCCAGTACTGCTTCTCCGCATCGAACTCGCACAACGAGGCCAACATCGGTCGATCCACCGAGGTCTCGCTTGCCGCCATGCCCGATGCGATCGACATAGCGCGATCGGTGGGCGGTGCTGTCGAACTGTGCATCGCGACCTCCTTCACCTGCCCGTTCGAGGGCCACGTGCCCGCGGACCGGGTCATCGAGATCGCCAACGACGAACGTGCCACCGGGGCAACCGATATCGTCATCTGCGACACCCTCGGGCAGGCGGTACCACTGCAGGTCTCCTCCCTCATCGAGCGGGTGCGAGCCGAAACCCCCGACCGCCGAGTGGTCTTCCACGGTCATGACACCTGGGGTATGGGTGTCGCGAACACCCTCGCGGCGATCTCGGCAGGAGCCACGATGGTCGACGGCTCCCTCGGCGGTCTCGGCGGTTGCCCCTTCGCGCCGGGAGCCAGCGGCAACACCTCCTCCGAGGACATCCTGTTCGCGACCCGGCCGGACTGGTTCGAGCCGGAGACCCTCGCGGCACTGGTGACGGTGTCGGAGGGTCTGCTCGCCGAACTGGACGAGCCCATGCGATCGAACACCGTCCAGGGCGCACGATCGAACGCCGGTGCCTTCGAGTGGGTCCTGTGAGCCGCATTCTCGTCACCACCGAGATCCCCTCGCCGGGAATGGATATCCTGCGCGCCGCAGGTGAGGTGGACCTGCGAGCTCTCGATCACGAGCAGCTGATCGACGCATGCTCCTCCGGCGACTATCTCGTCGTGGTCTCTCAGCTGCGGGACCGGTTCGACGCCGAGCTGCTCGAGTCGGCGTCACTTGTCGGGATATCCAACTACGCAGTCGGATTCGACAACATCGATATCGCAGCTGCGACCGAGCGCGGCATCACCGTCGCCAATACTCCCGGGGTGCTGACCGACTCGACCGCCGACATCGCGATGCTGCTCATCTTGTCCACGGCCAGACGCGCGCTGGAGGCGGATGCGTTCGTCCGCTCCGGTTCGTTCACCGGATGGGAGCCGGAACTGCTTCTCGGCAGCGACGTCTCGGGCCGAGTACTGGGTCTGGCCGGGTTCGGCCGCATCGCCCGGGCCACTGCCAGACGGGCACTGGGTTTCGGTATGACGGTCAAGTTCTGCCCTCGCCCACCCGGGGATCGCCCGGTCTCCGAGGAGGAGCTCGGTGAGTTCGCGGGTCGGGTCGAGCACGCATCATGGGACGAGATCGTCACGACCAGCGACTTCCTGTCCCTACATGTTCCCCTGAACGAGTCCACCCACCATCTGGTCGACGCAGCAGTGCTGCGGGCGATGCAACCGTCGGCGATCGTGATCAACACCGCGCGCGGGCCGGTGATCGACGAAGCCGCTCTGGTGGCTGCGCTCGGCGAGGGCACCATTGCGGCAGCTGGACTGGACGTCTACGAGCGGGAACCGAGCCTGGAACCGGGCCTCGCGGAGCTCCCGAACACCGTGTTGTTGCCGCATGTGGGAAGCGCGACGGTGTCGGTGCGGTCGGAGATGGCGCGACTGTGCGCCAACAATGCGGCTGCGATGTTCGGCGGCTCCCTGCCACCGCATCCGGTGAACCCCGACGCCTGGGGGCGCGCTGCACCACCTGGGTAGGCGCGCTGGAATCTACGCGCGCACCCGAGTTCGGAGGCGCGCGAGCGGCTTGGTCAGCAGCAGAACGAGCAGTGACCACAGCCCGAGTGGTGTGAACGAGAGCCCGAGAGCGACCACCATCAGCACCGAGGTGACAACACCGTTGCGGAGGTTGCTGCGCGTCGGGGTGTCCTTCGCGACGATGCCGGGATGCCGAGAGACGATGACATCGGCCGCGCACATCGAGATGACCGACACCGCGATCGTCGCGACGTACAGCGGAGACGCGCTCGCGTCGTATCCACTCTTCTCGGCGATCAACTTGGTGGGGAACGGCAGAAAGACGATCGACAACAACCAGACGAAGTTCACCCACATCAGAGACCGCGTGTATCCGATCAGATCGCGGAAGACACGATGATGGCTCAGCCATTGCGAGAAGATGATCAGGAAGCTGAGCACGAACGCGAACAGCTCCACCCCGTGGCTGCGCAGAATGTCGATGAACTGCGCACTCTCGTCGGGGTCTGCCAGTTCCACCAACGGGAGGATCAGCAGTGTCGCGGCGATCGCGACCACAGCGTCACTGAAGTTGACCAATCTGTCGAATCCGCGTTCGTATTCCATGTCAGCATTGTGCCTCTCGCGGGAGTACCGTCCGGAGGATGTCCGACCGACGCACTCTGACCACCGGCCGAGTGGTGTTCCTCGTTGTTGCTGCGGCGGCACCGATGGCGGCCATGATCGGCAACGTGCCGCTGGCGCTGATCCGCGGCAACGGAGCCGGTTTGCCGGCGGCCTACGCTGTCAGCGCTGTTGTGCTGCTGTGCTTCTCGGTGGGGTTTGCGGCCATCAGCCAGCAGGTCTACAGCACCGGGGCCTTCTACACGTACATCGGTCTCGCGCTGGGGAAGCCGCCAGGGGTCGCTGCCGCATATGTCGCAGTTGTCGCGTATACCTCGCTGGCATGCGGACTTTCGGGAGCATTCGGGTATTTCACCCACCTGGTTTTCGCAGATTCCGGCATCGACATTCCGTGGTGGGTCTTCACGGCAGCGGCCGTGGCGATCGTCGCGTTCCTGGGTTTCCGAAATGCCGACCTCTCGGCGAAGGTGCTGGGCACCCTGATGGCGCTCGAATTCGCCTTCCTCACCGTCTTCAACGTCCTGGTGGTGAGCGAGAAGGGAACCGCGGCACTGCCCCTCGAGTCCTTCACCCCCACACAGGTCTTCTCGGGATCTGTCGGAATCGCCATGATGTTCGCGTTCTCGAGCTTCATCGGGTTCGAGTCCGCCGCGTTGTACGGCGAGGAAACCAAGGATCCCCGGCGCAGCATCCCGCGCGCGACATTCATCGCTGTCTCGCTCATCGCAGTCTTCTACGTGCTGACGAGTTGGATCATCGTCGGTGCCTCGGGTGGCGTCGATGCCCCGATATTGGCCGAGACCGAACTGGGGAACCTGTTGTTCACTCTGGCGCAGCAGTACGGCGGAACGGTGCTGTACGACGGTACCGCGGTGCTGCTGTGCACCAGTGTGCTCGCCTCGTATCTGGCCGTGCACAACGCTGCCAGTCGTTACCTTTTCGCTCTCGGACGTGAGCGCGTACTTCCGGTGCGTCTCGGCGGAATTCACCCCAAGCATTCGAGTCCACACGTCGGCAGTATTACTGCCTCGGTCGTTGCCACGGTGGCGTTGACGGCGTTCGCGGTGACCGGTGCCGACCCGTACTTGATCTACGCAGCCGGTGCCATCGGCCTCGGCACATTGGGGGTGATTGCGCTGCAGGCCGCGGCCGCGTTGTCGGTGGTGGTGTTCTTCATCGGGCATCCCGACTTCTCGCTGTGGCGCACCGCGATTGCTCCCGGCATCGGCTTCGCCGGATTCATGACCGGATTGGTGCTCGCCGGAACGAATTACAGCACCCTGACCGGTTCGGATTCCGCGATCGTCAATGCGATACCGGTGGTGTTGATCCTCGCCGCGATTCTCGGAGTGCTGGTGGCACTGCGCATCCGGCGCACCGACCCGAAGACCTACGAGGGGATTGCCGCGGCCTACATGCGTCAGTGATCGGCGTCTCTTCGGGCTTCGAGCAGCCTGAGCCAGATCTCGGACACCGTCGGGTACGACGGCACCGCATGCCACAGGTCGTCGAGGGAAACCTTGCCCACGATGGCGACCGTGGCCGCATGGACCAACTCCGCCACACCTGGCCCGACGAAGGTCGCGCCCACGATCGTGTCGGTAGCGCGGTCTATCACCAGTTGCGCATGGCCTGTGTAATCGTCCTGTTGGAGAGACGAACCCGCGACGGCGATATCACGTGCCACTGTCTCGACATCGATGCCTGCCTCACGCGCATCGGCTTCGGTGAGCCCGACCGAGGCCAGTTCCAGAGGCGTGAACACCACCTGGGGAACCTGCCTGTGATCTGCCGATGCGCGAAACCTCTTGTGATCGAGTGGCTTTCCCTCGGCCCGGGCCGCAATGACATCCCCGGCCACCCGGCCCTGGTACTTCCCCATGTGCGTGAGCGGGGCGCGGCCGTTGACGTCGCCCACGGCGTAGAGCCACTCGTGGCCGGGAACGCTCAGATGATCATCGACTTCGATGGAGTGTCCGTCCTCGAGCCCGAGCCTCGACAAGCCGAGGTCCGAACTCGCCGGACGACGCCCCGCTGCAACGAGAACCTCATCGGCCGTGATGTCCTTCCCGTCGACAGTCAGGGTCACCGGGCCACCGTGGATGCGACCGAAGCCGGTGGCAGCAGGATTCTCTCGGGATACCGACTCGAGGGAGGCGTCGAACATGATCGACGCGCCGCGCTGGGTCAATGCATCCGCGACGAGTTCGCTGGCGAACGGCTCCGAACCTGCAAGCAGGGACGAGCCGCGCACGATCATCGTCACTTTCGCCCCGAGTGAGAGCAACCAGGTGGCCGCCTCCGAGGCGACGACGCCACCGCCGATGATCGCGATGTGAGCCGGGGTCTCGTGAATATTGGTGGCGTCGCGGGAGATCCACGGCAGAGCGTCCCGCAGACCAGGAACCTCGGGGATCGACGCGGTGGTCCCGGTGGCCAGAATGACGGCGTGTCGAGCGGTCAGGGTGCGTCCGTCGACCTCGACGGTCTTGGTCCCGGTGATACGTCCGTGGCCGCGGATGACCGAGATGCCCACCGACTCGGCCCACGCCACCTGTGAGGAATCGTCGAGGCCGTGGGTATAGGACTCGCGCCTGGCCAGAACGGCGTCGGCATCGAGGGGGCTCTCACCCACCAGTTCCTTGACGCCGGGCATGTTCCGTGCGGTGTCGAGGACCTCGCTGGGACGCAACAGCGCCTTGCTGGGCATGCACGCCCAGTAGGAACATTCGCCGCCGAGGAGTTCGTGTTCGATGATCACAGCGGTGCGGTCACTGCCCTGAATGGCGTACTGGGCGGCGTTCTCACCGACCGGGCCACCGCCGATGACGATGACATCGAATTCCGAACTCTCTGTGGACATAGCTCCACAGTGACATAGGCTCGCCGTTTATGGCGACCACTCGGAACAAGATTCTGATCAGCGGCGCGAGTTCGGGGCTGGGTGAGGAAATGGCCAGACGGTTTGCCGCGATGGGCCGAGACCTTGCGCTCTGTGCCCGGCGGGTGGAGCGACTCGACGAGCTTCGCGTCGAGTTGATGCACCAGAACCCGAACATCACCGTGTCGGTTCGGGCACTCGACGTCACCGACCACGACGCCGTGATCGAGGTCTTCGGCACGCTCCGAGACGAGCTCGGTGGCCTCGACCGGGTCATCGTCAATGCCGGGCTCGGCAAGGGCGCGAAAATCGGTACCGGGCGCGCCGAGGCCAACCTGCAGACCGCGCGCACCAACTTCATCGGTGCCCTGTCGCAGTCCGAGGCCGCACTCGCGATGTTCCGCGAGCAGAAGCACGGGCATCTGGTCCTGGTCTCGTCGATCAGCGCGGACAGAGGTCTGCCGGGCGCGAAGGCCACCTATTCGGCGAGCAAGGCCGCGGTCGCCTCGCTGGGAGAATCGCTGGCCACCGAACTGGCTCGAACCGACATCGCCGTCACCACGTTGCTGCCGGGTTTCATTGCCACCGAGATGTCTGCCAAAGCGGGCGACAACGCCGCCCTCACAGCTACTTTGGACGCGGGGGTCTCCGCGATGGTCGACGCGATCGAGAGCGAGACTCGACGCGCCGCGCTACCCGGTCTGAAGTGGCGGGGCATCGACGCGGCGCTACGGTTCCTGCCGAATGCGCTGACCGATCGACTGGTGTAGTTATTGCAGGTAGCCCTACCAGGGTGTACCGGCCAGGTCTCTCGTCGCGAGAGCTCGCTGTACGGCCGAGGCGAGCTCGACGCTCGACCCGGCCACGGTGTCGTCGGTGCACACCAGTGAGAGGGTGTAGTTGCCGTTCATTCGGCAGATGTAGGTCGACATCCTCGTCGTCGTCGATGCACCCGAGGGGTTGGGGTGGATGGCCCGAGTGGCCAGGCCGCTGGATCGGTGCGGGCCGAGGGTGGAGACTGCGTCGGGAATATCGCCGATGTTGGAGCACAACACTTCTCCGCGTCCCGGGGTCGAGGTCAGCTTCGCGGCCAGGCGAAGGGGAAGCAGCTGAACGATCTCGGGTGGATACCCGGCCGGTGCCCCGACGGGGGCTCTGAAGGCGGCCTTGCATGCGGCCCTGATGGTTACCGGTGAATCGTCACCCCGGACGGCGACGGTGGCCATGCCGATCGAGTTGGCGTCGCCGGTTGCCGTCCGGAAGGGGATGTCGACGGTCACCGCAGGTGATCCGAGTTCGCTCATCGTGGCGGCGACGATCGAGACGAACAGCGAGTTGGCCGAGCCTCCGGCGTGCGCGGCAGCCGAATCCCATTCTGCGGCAGCGATGTCGAGTATCACGGAGTGCGCACGGCGCGCTTGGTGCGGGCGAGTGCCGCCGGTGTCGGCGGCGAGGAATGCACGTAGTTCGCCTCGGGCCTTCGTGCTGACCCACAACCTCGCTGTCGCGGCGATGGACTTTCCGAGGACGGTCACAAGCATCGAGAGCGCGTCTTTGACATCCGAGCCGGGCCGAGCGAGGGGGACGTGTACCGATGTATCCGAGAAAGCTTGCGCCGCGGCATCTATGAGTTCGCGAGCATCAGCGAGTGCGTGTGAGCAGACCAGAGACACCACGGTCCCGCCGCCCGAAACTCCAGCGGCCGTCAATCGCCAACCGGGCCCGAACTGAGGGTCGAGTTCGAGATCGGCCTGCACATCGGCCCACCCGATGATGTCCTCGACCGCGTCGGCGGCGTACTCGAGTGGCAGCGTCTGCGAGGACGCCTCCCATCGAAGACGAGCGCCGGGAATGCGGGGCTTTCCGACTCGGCGGCCCAGCTGCCCGCGGGCCAGTCTTGCGTGCACTCCGTCGAGTTCGTGCCGGCTCAGGGTGTCGGGGGTGCGCCAGATTCCCTGCAGCGCAATGGGGAAACCGTAGCCGCGGTGCGTCCGGAGGAAGATCTCGTCGATCACCGACAGACGCGTCGATCTCACGTGCTCGGGTTGCCGTGTCGTCCCGCGCCCGATACGAACTTGCTCGCGCCTGCGAGCGCGTCGGCGGTGATCGAGATGGCGCCGTGCCGGAACTCGTTCTTCAGGGCGGACTCCTCGTCCAGGCCGTCCTGCTCCAGTACGGACAGTCGATCCTCGCGCATACAGGTCTGCGGCAGCAGGGCGAGTTCGGCGGCGAGGGCCTCGGCCTCGGAGCGCGCCCGCCCCACCGGAACCACGCGGGTGACCAGTCCGATGTTCGCGGCCTCGTGCGCATCGACGGCGCGTCCGGTGAGGATCATGTCCATCGCGCGGCCGGTGCCGATGATGCGCGGCAATCTCACTGTGCCGCCGTCGATCAGAGGTACACCCCAGCGGCGGCAGAACACGCCGAACGTCGCGTCGTCCTCGGCGATGCGTAGATCGCACCACAGGGCGAGTTCGAGTCCGCCTGCAACGGCATATCCGGAGACGGCGGCGATGACCGGCTTGGACAACCGCATTCGCGTCGGTCCCATCGGGCCGTCGCCGTGTTCGGTCGCATGGTTCGAGCGGGATGTACCCAGCGCCGCGAGATCGGCTCCCGAGCAGAACGTGCCGCCCTCGCCCCACAGGACGGCCACCGCGGCCGATTCGTCGGCATCGAACTGCTCGAATGCCTGGATCAGTTCCTGGGCGGTGGGGCCGTCGACCGCGTTCCGCACTTCCGGGCGCGAGAGGACGATCGTGGTGACGGGGCCTGATCGTTCGATCCGTACCGGCATGTGTGAACCCTACTCGAGTACCCTTGCGTGAAGCAATGAATCAGTGCTTCAATCCTTGAGTGCCCTACAGACGAACCCCCGCGGTGCAAGCCCGCCTCGACGCCGGTCGCGGGAAACTGTTCGCGGCCGCCATCGAGGTGCTCTCGACCAAGGGGTACGCGGGCCTGTCGGTTGCATCGGTCGCGGCGGCAGCAGGGGTGTCCGCAGGCAGCGTGTACACCCACTTCGAAGACAAGGCGGACTTGGTGGTCGCCATCTTTCGTGAGGTCTGCAGCCGAGAGGTCGACGCAGTGGTCGCCGTTGCCGGGCACGGCAGCACCGCCGAGCGAGTGACGGCAGTGGTGCAGACGTTCGCCGGACGCGCCATGAAGAATCGGACGATGGCGTACGCCCTGCTCGCCGAGCCGGTGGACCCGATCGTCGACGCCGAACGCCTGGTCTTCCGCCGGAAATTCACCGATGCCTTCGCCGACGCGATCGCATCCGGTATCGCAGCCGGAGAGATTCCCGACCAGGACGCGTCGATCTCCGCTGCAGGTCTCGTCGGTGCCGTCGGCGAGGTGCTGGTCGGGCCGTTGTCCTCCCCCCAATCCATGGATCCGGTTCCGGGTCTGGTTGCACTGTCGCTGCGCGCGTTAGGAGTTCGAGATGGACACACATGAGGTTTTCAACCAGGCGATCGACCTGATTCCGTACGACGTGTCCGAGGACGCGTCGATGCTCGATGGACTCGAGCGCGGCGGCGGCGCTTGGGCGCTCGACGAGGTTCGTCGACTGGGGGTACTCGCCGGTGGTGCGAAGGCCCAGGACTGGGGCCGGCTCGCCAACGAGAATCCGCCGGTGCTGAAGACTCACGATCGCTACGGGCATCGGATCGACGAGGTCGAGTTCCATCCGCACTGGCACGATCTGATGACCGTCGCCGTCGAGCACGGACTGCACGCCAGCCCGTGGACCGATGATCGGGTGGGCACACACGTCGCTCGCGCCGCGAAATTCTATGTCTGGGGCCAGACCGAGGCCGGGCACATGTGCCCCATTTCGATGACCTACGCCGTCGTTCCGGCCCTGCGGCACAACCCCTCCCTGGCAGCGCAATACGAGCCGTTGCTCGCGGCGCGAGAGTACGACTTCGGGTTGCGCGTACCGTCCGAGAAGCGCGGATTGATCGCCGGTATGTCGATGACCGAGAAGCAGGGTGGATCCGACGTCCGCAGCAACACCACCACCGCCACCCCGTCGTCCGATGGCACGTACTCCATCGTCGGCCACAAGTGGTTCACGTCCGCGCCGATGTCGGACATGTTCCTCACACTCGCGCAGGCCCCGGGTGGGCTGTCGTGCTTCATGTTGCCGCGCGTGCTGCCCGACGGCACTCGCAACCGAATGCACCTGCAGCGGTTGAAGGACAAGCTGGGCAACAAGTCGAACGCGTCCGGTGAGCTCGAGTACCACGGGGCGACGGGATGGCTCGTCGGCGAAGAGGGCCGCGGCGTCCCCACCATCATCGAGATGGTCAACATGACCAGATTGGACTGCGTCATCGGGTCGGCGGCGGGCATTCGGAACGCCACCGTCCGCGCGGTCCATCACGCGCGGCACCGCGCGGCCTTCGGCGCGCAGCTGATCGATCAGCCGTTGATGCGAAACGTGCTGGCGGACCTGACCATCGAATCCGAGGCCGCCACCGCCGCGATGATGCGCCTGGCGCAGGCCACCGACGGCTCGGCCCGCGGCGACGAGCAGGAGAGCGCGCTGCGCCGAATCGCGTTGGCAGTCACCAAGTACTGGGTGTGCAAGCGGGCACCGGCCCACGCTGCCGAGGCGCTCGAATGCCTCGGCGGCAACGGCTTCGTCGAGGAATCGGGGATGCCGAGGTTGTTCCGCGAATCACCGTTGATGTCCATCTGGGAAGGCTCGGGCAACGTCGCCGCGCTCGACTCCCTCCGCGCGCTGGCCCGTCAACCAGACAGCGTCGAGGCATTCTTCGGTGAAATCGGTCAGGCCGCGGGGGCGGATTCTCGGTTGGACGACGCCATCGCCCACGTCGGCAAAGAGCTGTCCGACACTTCCGACATGGAATACCGAGCGAGGCGAGTCGTCGAACTGATGGCCCTGACCTTCCAAGGTGCCCAACTGGTGATGCACGGCGATCCTGCTGTCGCCGATGCCTTCTGCGCCAGCCGGCTCGACCGTGACTGGGGCATCGCCTTCGGCACGCTACCTGTCGGAGTCGACACTGCGGCGGTGTTGTCGCGGGTGTGAGTGCGCGAATCGCCGGGTGAAAAGGCTCAGACCGCTCGGCCCCGCTGTGCCCGGTACCAGCGCACCAGGGAATCGGTGGACGAATCCGATTGCGCAGAGGGCGCTTCGGCGTCGGTGAGAACCGGGGTCAGTTCGAGGGCCTGAGTCTTCCCCAGTTCGACACCCCACTGATCGTAGGAGTCGATGCCCCAGATCACGCCCTCCACGAAGACCTGATGCTCGTACAGTGCGATCAGTTGGCCGACCACCGAGGGCGTGAGCCTCGGAGCGAGGATCGAGGTGGAAGGGCGATTGCCGGGCATTACCTTGTGCGGCACCACATCTGCCGGTGTGCCCTCGGCGGCGATCTCCTCGGCGGTCTTGCCGAAGGCCAATACCTTGGTCTGTGCGAAGAAGTTGCTCATCAGCAGATCGTGCATCGAGCCGCTGCCGTCACGAGTGGGCAGATCGTCGGTGGGCTCAGCGAATCCGATGAAGTCGGTCGGCACCAAACGTGTTCCCTGGTGCAGCAATTGGTAGAACGCGTGCTGGCCGTTGGTGCCCGGTTCGCCCCAGAATATCTCGCCGGTGGCCGTGGTGACAGGGGAGCCGTCGGCTTTGACGGACTTTCCGTTCGACTCCATGGTCAGCTGCTGCAGGTAGGCCGCGAAGCGGGACAGGTCATTGGAATACGGCAGTACCGCCCGGGTCTCCGCGCCGAAGAAGGAGCTGTACCACAGGCCGATCAAGCCCAGTAGAACCGGCGCGTTCTCGGCCAGCGGTGTGGTGCGGAAGTGTTCGTCGATCGAATAGAAACCGTCGAGGAATTCGCCGAATGCCTCCTTGCCGACGACGGCCATGACCGACAGGCCGATGGCGGAATCGACGGAGTAGCGTCCGCCGACCCAGTCCCAGAAGCCGAACATGTTGGCGGTGTCGATGCCGAAGTCCGCCACGCGTTCGGCGTTGGTCGATACCGCGACGAAGTGCTTGGCGACGGCGTCCTCACCGAGAGCATCGACCAGCCAGCGTCGAGCTCCGGTCGCATTCGTCAGTGTTTCGAGTGTGGAGAACGTCTTCGAAGCGATGATGAACAGGGTCGACGCCGGATCGAGTCCGTCGAGCGCCGCGACGAGATCGGCAGGGTCGACGTTCGAGACGAACTTCGCCGAGATACCGGCGTCGGCGTAGTGGCGGAGTGCGTTGTAGACCATGACCGGTCCGAGGTCTGATCCACCGATTCCGATGTTGACGACGGTGGATATCTTTTCGCCGGTAGCGCCGACCCATTCACCCGATCGCACTCTGTCGGTGAATTCGCCCATGGCCGTGAGCACTTCGTGCACGTCGGAGACGACGTTCTGACCGTCGACGGTCAACGATGCATCGGCAGGAAGACGCAGCGCGGTGTGCAGAACGGCGCGGTCTTCCGAGGTGTTGATGTGCTCGCCCGCGAACATGGCGTCGCGCTTGCCTTCGACATCGGCGGTACGTGCAAGCTCGAGGAGCAGTTCGATGGTCTCGCGAGTGATTCGGTGCTTGCTGTAGTCGATATGCAGATCCGCAGCGTCGACGGTGAAGCTGCGGCCTCGGTCCGCGTCGTCGGCGAACAGCGACCGAAGATGAGTATCGGCGATCGCGGAGTGGTGATCGGTCAGCTTCTGCCAGGCATCCGTGCCGGTGATATCGACGCTCATATCGATCAACAGTAGTGCCGGGCACAGTCGCGCGCTCGTCGTTCCTCGTTTGCATCCGACGCTGCGGAGGCATCATGGGGGTATGGACCAACGTGCATTGATCGAATCGATTCCGGCAAAACTGTGGATCGGCGGGAGGGCCGTCGACGCCGAGGGAGGCAAGACCTTCGCGGTCAACGATCCGGCCACCGGCAGGCCGTTGACCGAGGTGGCCGATGCGTCACCGGCGGACGCGATGACCGCACTCGACGCCGCCGCTGCGGCGCAGAAGAGTTGGGCGAGCACACCGGCTCGCGAACGCAGTGAGATTCTGCGCGCGGCATTCGAGAAGGTCACCGAACGCGCCGACGACATCGCGCTCCTGATGACACTGGAAATGGGCAAGGCTCTCGCCGAATCCAAGGCAGAAGTGAAGTACGGTGCCGAGTTCTTCCGGTGGTTCGCCGAAGAAGCTGTGCGCATCGGCGGGCGCTACACCCCGGCCCCGGCGGGCAACGGTCGAATACTGGTCACCAAAGCTGCGGTCGGCCCGGTGCTGGCGATCACCCCGTGGAACTTCCCGTTGGCGATGGGCACCCGCAAGATCGGGCCCGCCCTGGCCGCCGGTTGCACCATCGTGGTGAAGCCGGCGAGCGAGACCCCGCTGACAATGCTGCTGCTCGCGCAGATCTTCGACGAGGTCGGGCTGCCGCCGGGCGTGCTGTCGGTGCTCACGACCTCGAAGTCCGGCGCTGTCACCGGCCCCCTGCTCGAAGACCCGCGGTTGCGGAAGCTGACGTTCACCGGCTCGACGGGCGTCGGCAAATCCCTGGTCGAGAAGTCCGCGACCCGGCTGCTGCGGACCTCGATGGAGTTGGGCGGCAACGCACCACTGGTGGTGTTCGACGACGCCGATGTCGACGATGCCGTGGACGGCGCGATGCTCGCCAAGATGCGTAATGGCGGCGAGGCCTGCACCGCGGCCAATCGCCTGCACGTGCACAACAGCGTGCGGGAGGAGTTCACCACCAAGCTGGTGGCGAGGATGTCCGAGATGAAGCTGGGGGCAGGGGTCGATCCGGACACCAAGCTCGGACCACTGATCAACGCCGATCAACTCGAGACCGTGCAGGAACTGGTCGACGACGCGGTGCAGAAGGGGGCGACGGTGGCTCTCGGCGGTAGTGCACCGGGCGGGGACGGATACTTCTATCCGGCGACCGTGCTCACCGACGTCCCGGCCGATGCCCGCATTCTGAAGGAAGAGGTGTTCGGGCCGGTCGCGCCGATCGTCGGCTTCGACACCGAGCAGGAGGGTATCGATGCGGCGAACGACACCGAGTACGGCCTGGCCTCGTACATCTACACCGAGAATCTCGACCGGGCACTGCGGGTGGCGGAGGCCATCGACAGTGGCATGGTGGGCGTCAACCGCGGAGTCATCTCGGACGCGGCCGCGCCGTTCGGTGGTGTGAAGGAATCCGGATTCGGACGTGAGGGTGGATCCGAAGGAATCGAGGAATACCTCGAGACCAAGTACATCGCGCTGAAGTGAGTTACCGACGGTTGGGCGTGCAGCGCTCGCGCCCAACCGGAGGGTGGATCAGTGGCCGAGACGTCCGCGCCCGAGACGGAGCAGGAGCATGGCCAGCGTGTGGCCTTCCTGACCGAGGCTGCTGAAACGCTCGAGGACCTTCATCTCGCGGCTGTGCACCAGGCGCGGTCCACCGGAGGCCATGCGAGTGCGTCCGATCATCTGGGAAACCTCGGAGCGGCGCTTGATGGCTGCCAAGATCTCGGCATCGAGACGGTCGATTTCCTGGCGCAGATCGTTGATCTCGGCCTCGCTGGACGGCACTGCAATGTTTGAATCGATCTTCGTCGTCATGGCCATCGTCTCTCCTCGGGTCACATCTTGGATCGTTGCGTCGTCCGGCACCGTTACACCTCTCGTATTCGGAACTGCATCGCCAATGGGCTCGGTTCCCAGCTCCGATATCCGGCGAGGTTCATCGAGCACCCCGCCTGGAACCAGGGGCGTCACATCTACCGACAGGTTCCTGTAGGTGCGGCCGAACAGCGGCTGACCCGACGTAGGCAATGCCGTACGGTTTTTTCGATCACCGATCCAGTGTGCCATGGGCCGACCGTCCTGAAAAGTCGTCCGAACAGCTGGGAACCGCGAGATATGGGATTGTCGGTGTGCGCCGGTAACGTGACAAGACGATGAACACATTCCTCCACGGCCTCGAGTCCCGTAAGAACACCGCGTCCGATGCGCTGCTGGAAGGGCTCAATCCCCAGCAGCGTGAGGCCGTTGTGCACACGGGGTCCCCGCTGCTCATCGTGGCCGGAGCCGGTTCCGGGAAGACGGCGGTGCTCACGCGTCGCATCGCCTATCTGCTCGCCGAGCGGGGAGTGTCGCCCGGCCAGGTGCTGGCCATCACGTTCACCAACAAGGCCGCCGCCGAGATGCGTGAGCGAGTCGCGGGATTGGTGGGGCCGCGGGCCAACTCGATGTGGGTATCGACCTTTCACTCGAGTTGCGTGCGCATTCTGCGTGCACAGGCAGCGCTGCTGCCCGGCCTGAACTCGAACTTCTCGATCTACGACGCGGACGACTCGCGGCGGTTGCTGACGATGATCTCCAAGGATCTGCAGATCGACACCAAGAAGTTCTCGGCGCGGCTGCTCTCGACTGCGATCTCCAATCTGAAGAACGAACTGATCGCCCCGGACAAGGCAGCGCAGGACGCCGACGGCGATCCCGCAGAGTTGCCCCGGCTCGTCGCCAAGGTGTACGGCATCTACCAACAGCGGCTACGTGCCGCCAATGCAATGGACTTCGACGATCTGATCGGCGAAACGGTCGGAGTCCTCCAAGCCTTCCCGCAGGTCGCGCAGTACTACCGGCGCCGTTTCCGGCACGTTCTTGTCGACGAGTACCAGGACACCAACCACGCCCAGTACATGCTGGTTCGGGAGTTGGTCGGCACTGCCGACGCCGACGGCGCACTCGAGGGCACCGTCGCGCCGGGGGAACTGTGTGTGGTGGGCGATGCCGATCAGTCCATCTACGCCTTCCGCGGTGCCACCATCCGCAATATCGAGGAGTTCGAGCGCGACTACCCCGACGCTCGCACCATTCTGCTCGAGCAGAACTACCGGTCGACCCAGAACATTCTCTCGGCCGCCAACGCCGTCATTTCCCGCAATATCGGTCGCCGCGAGAAGAAGCTGTGGACCGACACCGGCGAAGGCGAGTTGATCGTCGGATATGTTGCCGACAACGAGCACGACGAGGCGTCGTTCGTGGCGTCGGAGATCGATCGACTCGTCGACCGCGGGGATGTGCGCTTCGACGAGGTCGCGGTGTTCTACCGCACCAACAACTCCTCGCGTGCGCTCGAGGAGATCTTCATTCGACTGGGGTTGCCCTACAAGGTGGTCGGCGGCGTCCGATTCTACGAGCGCAAGGAAGTCCGAGACCTGGTCGCGTATCTGCGGGTGCTGTCCAACGAGGACGACACCGTCAGCATGAGACGCATCCTCAACACTCCGCGCCGAGGTATCGGTGACCGTGCCGAGGCGTGCGTCGCCGTCCACGCCGAGCAACGAGAGATCAGCTTCTCCCGTGCCCTGCACGACGCGGCCGCCGGGAAAGTGGCGTTGCTCAACTCGCGCCAGCAGAAGCTGATCGCACAGTTCGTGGAATTGCTCGAAGAACTGCGCGCCGTGCTCACCGCGACCGACGGCGACGGAAACGACATCGCAGACATCGGTGACGTCGTCGAAGCAGTTCTCGATCGCACCGGATACCGTGCCGAGCTCGAAGCGAGCAGTGACCCGCAGGACGGTGCGCGCTTGGACAACCTCAACGAACTCGTCAGCGTGGCCAGGGAATTCACGTCCGAGGCGCGAAATCAAGCGGCGGTGGCGGCAGAAGCCCTGGAAACCGGTGACGACGACGCTGGTGATGAGCAGGGCGGCGTCGACGGCCTGGCGGAGCCGGGTTCGCTCGCGGCGTTCCTCGAACGAGTGTCTCTGGTGGCCGATACCGATCAGATCCCCGACTCGGGCACCGGCGTCGTCACCCTGATGACTCTGCACACCGCAAAGGGTCTGGAATTTCCGGTCGTCTTCGTCACCGGTTGGGAGGACGGCCAATTCCCCCATATGCGGGCACTGGGCGATCCGAACGAACTGTCCGAGGAACGACGGCTGGCCTACGTGGGAATCACTCGGGCCAGGCAGCGGCTATATCTGACGCGGGCCATCATGCGATCGGCCTGGGGGCAGCCCATTGCCAACCCGGAATCACGCTTCTTGCAGGAAGTTCCGCAGCACCTGATCGATTGGCGACGTGAGGATCCAGGTACCGGGGGTGGCCGCGCAATCGGTGGCGGCAGGTCCGGCAGCTACGGATCGGGTAGCGGTTACGGCTCGAACAGCTACGGCTCCAACGGTTACGGCGGATCCTCGTCGCGTGGCCAGAGCTCGTCACCCAGCTTCGGTGCGGCCAAGGGACGGAACTCGAATCTCGTTCTGGCGGTAGGGGATCGGGTCAGTCACGACAAGTACGGGCTCGGTACGGTGCTGGAATCGACAGGGGCCGGAGTCAAGGCGATGGTGTTGATCGATTTCGGCTCGGCGGGACGGGTCAAGATGATGCTCATCGGCGGCGTTCCGATGACCAAGCTGTAGAAGATCCGGAAACCAAAAAACCGGCCCTGTGAAAGCGGGTCCGGTTCGATCGTGCCGTGGGTGATGTTGCTGGAGAAATTCAGTCCATCTCGGGGCCGAGAGAGATTCCGCGGGATGCCAGCCAGGGGAGCGGATCGATCTTGACCTCGCCCGGGAGATGGACCTCGAAGTGCAGATGCGGGCCGGTGGAGAAGCCGCGATTGCCCATGCGCGCGATCTGATCGCCTGCCATGACCTCTTGCCCGACGGTGACCAGCGAACTGTCGATGTGGCCGTAGACGGTGATAGTGCCGTTGGCGTGCAGCAGGCGTACCCACATACCGAAACCTGCCGCCGGACCCGAGTCGATGACCTTGCCGTCGGCGACGGCGTAGATCGGTGTTCCGATCGAGTTGGCGATGTCGACACCGGCGTGAAGTACGCCCCACCGGGTGCCGAAGTTGGAGGTGTAGGTGCCCTGCGCGGGGAGAGCGAACAGCGGCCGACGGGCAGCGGCCTCACGGGCAGCTCGTTCGTCGCTGAAGCGCTGGCCCTTGGCGAGCAAGTCGTTGAACTGGCTCAAATCGGCCGGTGCAGCGACGCTGAGGATCTGCGGTGCCTGCGAAGGCGTCGCGCTCGAGGAGTCGTCTGCCAGCTCGACACTCTGCGGGGCGGTGGTGGCAGCGACTGCAGCTGCGGCCGGCGCTTCGCCTGCGGCGAGTGCGTACTCGGAGGTGGACACGTCGGCGTGCGAGTCATGGTTGACCACGGCCTGACCCGCCGCTACGACAGCGCCTGCGGCCACTGCGAGAACGGCAGCTCGGCCCTTGAGTGCAGTGGGGGGAAGCGGGATCCGGTGTGCGCCGCCGCGACGGGCCACCGGGGCTACGTCGCCAGTGGTTGCGAGCGCGGTGACGACGGTCGGTGACTCGTCGGCTGCTGCGATATCTCGCGGTGTCTCGACGCGCTCGGTCTCGATGTACTCGGTGTCGACGTACTCGGTCTCGACGGGCCGGTACGAGGTGTAGGAGTAGGCAGTGCTGGCGTACGTGGGCTCGGATGGAGCCTCGTCGTACGGAATTTCGTCGTACGGAATTTCGTCGTACGGTGCAGCGTGGAACAGCGCCGGTTCGAACCCTGCCGGATCGAACGGGGCCTCGTGTGCGGGCTCGTAGCTGTAGACCGTGGTCGCTTCGTCAGCCGAAGTTCGAGAAAAACGGCTGGAGGTGAAGGACGCGCGGTGATGCTGCAAGACCTACAACCTCCATTATCCGTGATCCGGCTGTTACTGAAAGACTCGGCAGACGGTAACGAAATGATTGCGAGACGCGCAAGTTAACGGACCAAACTGCGTTCATATGTGAGATGGCTCACAGGGCGACCAGCGGTTCCGTCGTGACGCGCCACATCAGTAGGTCGGCCACGCGTTGTCATCGGATCGTGATCGGCGAGCATCGAATCCGAGGCACGCTGTCACAGTAGCGGTTCACGGGCCGATCGAGCCGATACCGTGATCCGAATGCCGACTCCGACCTTCGACGACTCGTCCGCCGACCGCGCCGAGCGTGCCGAACCGCAACGAATCGAGCCGCAGGATCAGCCCTACGGCAGAGCGGACGATCCGTCCCCGACCTCGAGGATCGTTGTCGGCGTCGTACTCGCTCTGCTCGCCGCGGGCGCTGCGGTCACGGCCCAGCTGATCGGTGTGGTCGACAGCGCCGACGGCTCGCCGGTGGGAAGTGGTGCCGCCTCCGCAGCGATCGTCGCGATCACGCTTTCGGTCCTGGTCGCCGTTCTCGCGGCGGCAGGGGCCGCCACCGGGCGCATCGAATTCGCAGCCGCACTCCTGGCCGGATACGGAGCGGTGGCACTCGGCCTGACCCTGCTCGACCTCGCGCTGTTGTCGGATCCGATCGACGCGAACAGGCTCGAGCTCTTCCGTCCACTGAGCGCCGCCACCCTCGACGCCACCGTCGGTGCCCAGGTTCTGCTCGTCGGTCATGCTGCGTCGGTTCTGGCCGGTGTTGCGGGGTGGTCTGCGGTGCACCGCGCCGGGCTCGGTGACGGGTACGGCCATTCGGTGTACTCCGAACACGTGGGGCGCGCGGTGGCGGGCCGGGTGGGTCCGCTGCTCGGGATCCTGCTCGGCGCATTCGGAGTGCTGGCGGCCGTCGCCGCGTTTTCTTCGCTGTACCGCTCGGACGATCCGGTGGTGATCGTGACGGCCGTGGTGGAGTCGCCGGTCTTCGTCGCGGTGGGCTCCGCGGTAGTCGGCATCTCGGTGTTGGTGGTGGCTGCGTCCGCTCTGGCGTCGTTGTCTCCGCCGGTGGCGGCAGGCGCGTCCGCCGGCGCCGGGCTCGGAATGCTCGGGTTCGCGGGAGTGGGTCTGCTGGCCGGACTGAGCGGCGGTGACCGGATCGGTGCCGGGCCCGGCGCGTATCTGGGCACCGCCGCGGGACTCGGACTGCTGATCTGCGGCGCGCTACTCGTACCCGTCGCTGCGATCCGTGACGGACGGGCGTTGGAGAGGGCACAGCAGCGCGACAACGGGGTTCGCAGTGCCCGCAGCGTGGCCGGGCCAGGGGTGCTCCGATGGCATACCGCCACGGGTGGTGCGGGTGTTCTCGCGGGTGCGTTGTTCGTTGTCGGATCACTGCTGCCGATTCTCGAGACCGACTCGGGAACCGCCGTGCCTCAGATCTTGGCCACCAGGGTGGTGTTGGTCGCCGGGTTCGTGCTGATTCTGGGCTCGGTGCCGCTGCTGTTCTCGGAGTTCGCTGCGGCAGCACGCCCGTTCGTGGCGCTGTTCTGGCTCGGTTCGGTGTCGGCGGCGGCCTCGGTGTTGCAATCGGTGGTTCTGGCCGAGGACGTGGACGGAGTCAGCGCCGGAACCGGCGCATTCGCGATCATCGCGGGCGTCGTGGCCGCGACGGTCACCGGGCTGCTGGCGCTGTTCGCCGGGTCGGCCGAACGCGATGATGTCGACACCTCCACCGATGCACGTACCGACGCCGTCGTACTGGGTACCGGGTTGCTGGGCGCGGCGCTCCTCGCCGTCGGCCTGGCGCTGCCGCTGTATCGGGGCAGCGATGTCACGGCCGCAACCGTCACCGAGGTTCCGTGGGGCTGGGACACCTGGGGGCAGATGACGCTCGCCGTCGGGGTGCTCGTCGGTGCCGTCGTCGCCGCGCGCGCCCGGGCTGCGCGCGGCAGTGTTCTGCTTGCCGCCGCAGTGGTCGCGGGTCTCGTTCATCTCTCCTCGTGGCCGCTGACATCTGCGCGTGCCACCGATCCGCAGATGGGATCTGCAGTCCTGCCGTTGGTGGTGGGAATCGTCGTTCTCGGTGTCGCTGCGGCACTTTCGGCCCGCCGCGCCGATCGGTGACGGTCGTTGCATCGACAGCAGGGCGGTGAGATAGGCCACATAGCATGCATGCGCCCGATGCGCCGTCGGGGCACCTGGATAAAGTCCATGCTCAGACCCGCTCACACCCCTGGAGCGGGCGTCAACGTAGACGAGACGGTGAGCTGATGGATCTCTTCGAATACCAGGCGAAGGAATTGTTCGCCAAGCATGGCGTACCAACCTCCGCCGGTCGTGTCACCGACACGGTCGCCGGAGCAACAGAGATTGCCGAAGAAATCGGCAAGCCAGTAATGGTCAAAGCACAGGTCAAGGTCGGCGGTCGCGGTAAGGCCGGAGGCGTCAAGTACTCCAAGGACGTCGCAGCAGCCACCGAGAACGCAGAGTCGATTCTCGGACTCGACATCAAGGGCCACGTCGTGAAGAAGCTTCTCGTTGCAGAGGCCTCCGACATCGCCGAGGAGTACTACATCTCCTTCCTGCTCGATCGCACCAACCGCACGTACCTCGCGATGTGCTCGGTCGAGGGTGGCGTCGAGATCGAGGTGACGGCGGAGGAGAACCCCGACGCACTCGCACGTATCCCCGTCGACGCCGTCAAGGGTGTCGACCTCGCCTTCGCACGCGAGATCGCCGAGAAGGGCAAGCTGCCTGCCGAGGTGCTCGACGCCGCTGCGGTGACCATCCAGAAGCTGTGGGAGGTCTTCATCAACGAAGACGCCCTCCTGGTCGAGGTCAACCCGCTGGTTCGCACCCCCGACGATCAGATCCTCGCCCTCGACGGCAAGGTGACGCTCGACGCCAACGCAGACTTCCGCCAGTCCGGCCACGCCGAGTTCGAGGACAAGGACGCAGCCGATCCCCTCGAGGCCAAGGCCAAGGCGCACGACCTCAACTACGTCAAGCTCGACGGACAGGTCGGCATCATCGGAAACGGTGCCGGACTGGTCATGTCGACCCTCGACGTCGTCGCCTACGCAGGCGAGGCACACGGTGGCGTCAAGCCGGCCAACTTCCTCGACATCGGCGGCGGCGCTTCGGCAGAGGTCATGGCCGCTGGACTCGACGTCATCCTCGGCGACGAACAGGTCAAGAGCGTGTTCGTCAACGTGTTCGGCGGCATCACCTCCTGTGACGCGGTTGCCAACGGAATCGTCGGCGCACTGAAGAAGCTGGGCGACGATGCCAACAAGCCGCTGGTCGTCCGCCTCGACGGCAACAAGGTCGAAGAGGGCCGCAAGATTCTCGCCGACGCCGCGCACCCGCTGGTGACGCTCGCCGGAACCATGGACGAGGGCGCCGACAAGGCCGCCGAGCTGGCAGCGAAGTAGAGGAAACCATGTCAATCTTTCTGAACAAGGACAACAAGGTCATCGTCCAGGGCATCACCGGCGGCGAAGGCACCAAGCACACCGCCCTGATGCTCAAGGCCGGCACCCAGGTCGTCGGTGGCGTCAACGCACGCAAGGCCGGAACCACGGTCAAGCACGTCGATGCTCAGGGCAACGACATCGAATTGCCGGTCTTCGCTTCGGTTTCCGAGGCCATGGAAAAGACCGGAGCCGACGTGTCCATCGCGTTCGTGCCGCCGGCATTCTCCAAGGACGCCATCGTCGAAGCGATCGACGCCGAGATCCCGCTGCTCGTCGTCATCACCGAGGGCATCCCCGTGCAGGACTCCGCGTACGCGTGGGCCTACAACGTGGAGAAGGGCAAGAAGACCCGCATCATCGGACCGAACTGCCCCGGAATCATCACCCCCGGTGAGGCACTGGTCGGCATCACGCCCGCCAACATCTCGGGAACCGGCCCCATCGGCCTGGTCTCCAAGAGTGGCACGCTGACCTACCAGATGATGTTCGAGCTGCGCGATTTCGGCTTCTCGACCGCCATCGGCATCGGCGGCGACCCGGTCATCGGAACCACCCACATCGACGCCATCGAGGCGTTCGAGGCGGACCCCGAGACCAAGGTCATCGTCATGATCGGTGAGATCGGCGGCGACGCCGAAGAGCGTGCAGCCGACTACATCAAGGCCAACGTCACCAAGCCGGTCGTCGGCTACGTCGCAGGCTTCACCGCTCCCGAGGGCAAGACCATGGGCCACGCAGGTGCCATCGTCTCCGGCTCCTCGGGAACGGCACAGGCGAAGAAGGACGCGCTCGAGGCCGCAGGTGTGAAGGTCGGCAAGACGCCGTCCGAGACCGCTGCTCTCGCGCGCGAAATCCTGGAATCGCTGTCCGTCAAGTAGGACTCGTTTCGTGAAACAGCCCGCCACCGATTCGGTGGCGGGCTTTTTCGTGCGCTCGCTCGGTGGTTCGGCCGCGGTCCGGCCGCGTGAATGGACCACTGCATACGTCTGAGCGCGGCAATGTGACATTCACGCGGACCGGGCGCACGGATGAACTAGATTGACCTGCGTGCACAACATCTTCACCACCGCCTTCGTGACGGTCCACCGGCTCTACATCAAGAAGGTCGAGCGAAAGGGCCGCACCGAAGCGGAGGTCGACGAGATCATCCGGTGGCTCACCGGATTCGACCAAGCCACCCTCGAGAAACATCTCGAAGCCGAGACGACGTTCGAGGACTTCTTCGCGGCGGCCGATCTGAACCCGAACGCGACCCTGATCACCGGAGTGGTCTGCGGCATTCGCGTCGAGAATGTCGAGGACCCGCTGATGAAAAAGATCAGGCTGCTGGACAAGCTGATCGACGAGCTCGCCAAGGGCAAGAAAATGGAGAAGATTCTGCGCAGCTGAGCTGCCTCAGAAAATCGAATAGTGAGTGTGGCGGTGTAGGTGTCGGCCGTGATGGTGAGCGCCCCACCCAAAACCGTGAACGTCACGTCGGTGGGGGCGGCGTTGGAGACGGCAGGCGAGATGACGGCGACGGCGATTGCACCGGCAGCGGCGACGGTGGCGAAGAGTGACTTGTGCATAGGGGGCGTCTTAGGGGAGGGCGAGTCTTCGGACCCGCCGATTTTGTGATGTGCATAACAATAATCGCCAGATGTCGTGACACGGTACAAATCTAGCGAATCTGTCACGAAGTACTTTTTGGCCCCCGAAAACGAGCCGACCGCATGTCAGGTCAGGTGTGCCGTTCCCGATGCGCGGGTCTGAGCAACGTTGTCTTTCCGTCTCGTGGTGAGTAATCGGCCGAGAGAGTCGGCAGCCCGCTTCTCAGGATCACGCTGATTCGAAGTGTGGTCACCGACCGGGAGCGGGGATTGACTGAGCTCATCACAAACACCGCAGATCGCGCTCCCCCCGAGATCGGCGAAACGTCCCACCCGAGCCCAGGGTGTGGTCGTAGGCCCGCCTGTGTCCTGCCTCCCCACGGATCGAAAGAGAACAACATGAGCACCGAAAAAATCGCCGCCGCAATCAAGTTCGCGTACTGGGTGCCCAACGTCTCGGGTGGTCTGGTCACCAGCACCATCGAGCAACGCACCAGCTGGGATTACGAGTACAACAAGAAGCTGGCGCAGACCGCCGAGAACAACGGGTTCGAGTACGCGCTCAGTCAGGTGCGGTACGAGGCGAGTTACGGGGCCGAGTTCCAGCACGAATCCACCAGTTTCTCGCTCGCGCTCCTGCTGGCGACGGAGCGGCTGAAAGTCATTGCGGCAGTGCACCCCGGGCTGTGGCAGCCAGCGGTATTGGCCAAGCTCGGCGCGACCGCGGATCACCTGTCCAACGGCCGGTTCGCGGTGAACGTCGTCAGCGGTTGGTTCAAGGACGAGTTCACCCATCTCGGCGAACCGTGGCTCGAACACGACGAAAGGTACCGTCGCAGTGCTGAATTCCTTCAGGTGCTGCGCAAGATCTGGACCGAGGACGACGTCGATTTTCGGGGCGACTTCTACCGGATCCACGACTTCACCCTCAGGCCCAAGCCGCTCAACACTCCAGACCGGCCCAACCCGGAATTGTTCCAGGGCGGCAATTCTTCTGCAGCGCAGGAGAATGCCGGTCGGTACTCGGATTGGTACTTCAGCAACGGCAAGGGTTTCGACGGCGTCACCGAGCAGCTCGACAATCTCCGTCGTGTCGCGCGTGATCATCAGCGCGAGGTCAAGTTCGGCCTCAACGGCTTCATCATTGCCCGTGACACCGAGAAGGAAGCGCGAGACACGCTGTGCGAGATCATCGAGAAGGCGAACAAGCCTGCCGTCGAAGGCTTCAAAGGAGCGGTGCAGCAGGCCGGCAATTCGACGGGTGACAAGAAGGGTATGTGGGCGGACTCGACGTTCGAGGACCTCGTTCAGTACAACGACGGCTTCAAGACCCAGTTGATCGGCACCCCGGAGCAGGTGGCCGAACGCATCGTCGCCTACCGTCGCCGCGGCGTCGACCTGATTCTCGGGGGCTTCCTGCACTTCCAGGAGGAGATCGAGTACTTCGGTGCCAGGGTGCTGCCGCTGGTTCGCGAACTCGAGGCGGCCGAAGCCGAGGCGCAGGAGCTGGTTCCAGCCCGTTGACCTGGAGTGCCGAGCTCGGTCGGACCCGTGCAGTAGCGTGAGAACCAATGACCCGACCGACCTGGGGTACATGAGAAACAGGATGAGGAGACGCGATGACCTACTCGCCCGGCAGCCCTGAAACTGGGGGCTCCAACTCTGGCGGCTCCAACTCTGGCGGCTCCAACTCTGGCGGGTACGGCGGAAGCGGACCGTCTTACGGCCCATCGACGCCGAATCAGGGCCCGTCGCCCGCGCAGGGTCACAGCCAGCCAGGGCAAGGTCAGCCAGGGCAGGGCCAGTCAGGGCAGGGACAGCAGTTTCATCAGCCGTCCGTGTCGAACCCGTTCGGACCTCCAGTGCCGGGCACCTCAGCACCCTCGAACCCAGCACCCGGAAGCCAGGGATTGCAGTCGAAGTCCCGTGGTGGTTCGCCGAACCTGGCGAGAATTCTCGCGTTCGCGGTCCTCGGCCTCGGCGTGGTCAATTTCCTACTCGGGTTGCTCGATCTCGTCACCGCCGAGGTCAGTTCGGCTCAGGAACTGCCGAGCAGCATTCAGACCTCGTTCAGCACCACGTTCTTCGCATCCGGTGGCAGCGCGGTATCGGTGGCGCTGCTGCTCGTTTCGGGTCTGATCGCGGGCGCATCGCTCGTGCAGAAGGACACCAAGAACCAGGCCGTGGTTGCTGCCCTTGCTGTCACCGGCTTCCTGGTGTTGGCCTTCCAGTCGTTCAGTCTGCCGAGCGCCGACGGCAACGAATTCGCCAGCACCACCACCGCACTCGGCATCGGCGCAATTCTCGTGCTCGTGCTGGGATTCGTCCAGGCGGCGGCCGCAATAGTGGCACTGCTGCTCGACGCAGGCATCCTCAAGGCTCCGGCTCCCAAGGCCGCGGGCTTCGGCAACCAGAACCAGCCGCAGGGATACGGTCAGCAGAACCCGTACAACGCACCGACGACCTCGTTCGGTGGGCCGTCGCAGCCGCAGAACTACAGCAATCCGCCGTCGTACGGACAGGCCCAGGGTTCTGCGTCGAACTTCGGCCAGGCATCGAGCGGACCGTCGACGGGTCAGCAGTCCTACCCGGGTGGTCAGCCGCAGTACGGTGGCCCGTCCGGCTCGAACACCCCGCCACAGGGCAGCTACACCCCGCCACAGGGCGGCTACTCGCCGCCGCCGTACACCGGCCCGAGCGGTCCCGCCGCGGGCCAGGCATATCCGCCGAATCCGTATCAGTACGGTCAGCCCCCGGGGTACGGCCAGCCGCCCGCAACTCCCGCTGAGCCCGCAACGGGTGAACAGTCGACGCCCTACGGCGCACCCACCCAGGCCTTCGGTGCCACTCCCGCCGCGGACGAAGAGGGCAAACGGGACTGATTCGGCCATCACGACGGGCTTCGCGGCGCGCCTGACAGGTGCGCGGCGAAGTTGATGCAACTCTCGTGGTGATGAGCGATCTATTGAACCGAGACACTCGACGCGCCGCCGGCCCGACGGCCCGCGTCGGCCCCGGGCCGAGCCCAGATCAGTCGCGGATGCTCGCCGCGGTGGCGTTCAAGACCTCAGGACTGGTCGTGGTGATCGCAACGACGCTCGTTCTGATCACCCTCGTCTCGGTCAACAGTGATCTGACCGGAACTCTCGGAGCGATCGCAGCGTCGTGGTTCGCCGTGCACCTGGTGCCTCTGAGCATCGGTGGCACCTCCCTCGGCGTCGCGCCCCTGCTGCCGACGGTGATCATCGGCTGGTCCGTGGCCCGCACGGTCCACCACGCGGTGCACACTGCGACCGACAGCCGGATGGTTCGGTGGGTGGTGGCGGCGTCGATCGCTGGTCCGCTCGCCGTGACGGCCGTCGCTCTGGCCGTCGCCAAGGATGCGTCGGCGGTCATCGGGCTGTCGAGCCCCAACGCGCTCGTCGCTTTCGCCTGGGTCGCGGGCGTACATGCGGCTGCTTCCGGAATGGGATTGTTGTCGGCGCGCTGGGACTCGCTGGTGGTCCGCCGCGGACTCCCGGACTGGGTTCGTGCGCTCGTCGCGCCCTCGGTGCGGGTGCTGTCACTGCTTGCGGCGGGCGGCGGCACGGTCGTGCTGTTCGCCCTGCTCGCTTCGTGGCAGACCGCCGGATCGCTGCTCGAACGCGGACACGATGTCGTCGGCATGCTCGGGCTCACAGTTCTGTCGATCCTGTACCTGCCCAATGTCCTGGTGGGTGCCCTCGCCGTCGCGACCGGATCGACAGCCGGGTTCGGCGATGCAGCGGTGAGCCTGTTCTCCACGACGGGCGGCCCGCTTCCGCCGTTGCCGATCCTGGCCGTCTTCCCCGACGGCCCGGCCCAGGCGATCTGGGCCGTGATGCTCGTCGTTCCGATCGGTGCTGGGCTGTTGCTCGGCCGTGACTGCGCAATCCGCAGCGTCGACGTGCAGGTTGCCCTGTCCTCGGTCTGGGTGGTGGCAGCTGCAACCGGAGTGCTGGCAGCACTGTTCGGCTACGCCGCGGGCGGGAACCTCGGAACCTTCGGGACCGTCGAGGTGACGGTGTGGAGCTTCGGGCTGCTGACATTCGCGTGGCTGGGCGTGATCGGCTCGGTCTCCGCAGCTGTCGTCGTGTGGCGTCGAGCAGAACCAGAGCCCGCCACCGAGGACTCCGCCGAGCACGCGACCGAGGAGCCGGTCGAGCCCACCGCCGCTGTGGCCATCGAAGCGGCTCCCACCGAAGCCTCCGACACCGAACCGTCCGACACCGAACCGTCCGACACCGAATCGTCCGAGGTCGTCGCCGAATCAGAGGATGTCGTCGAAGCGGAGGTCGTGGACGAAGTTCCGGGCGAACCGGTCGAGTCACACACCGCAGAGGCGACCGAATCATCTGCCAAGTCGGGCACCGACGAGCCTCTGGAAGCCGAGATCGTCGCCCCACCCGTCGACGGGGACGAGGCGTCGAGCAGCCCACAGGACGGACCTGCCCGGTAGGTGCGCGGGGCGCAGCGACTAGGCTTTCCGCTGGTTCGATCGATCCGCCTCGATATTTCAGGAGTAGTGCGCTGACTGCCTTGCGTGAGACACCCGCGCGGGTCGTCGTCCTCGCATCGGGGACGGGCTCGCTGCTGCAGTCGCTGATCGACGCCACCGAAGCACAGGACTACCCGGCCCGCATCGTCGCCGTCGGCGTCGATCGAGACTGCGATGCCGTCCGCCGTGCGGACGAGGCACGGATACCGCACTTTCGGATCGGGCTGAAGGACTATGCCGATCGGGCCCACTGGGACATCGCGCTCACCGATGCCGTCCTGCGCCACGAGCCCGATCTGATCGTCACCGCCGGCTTCATGAAAATCCTCGGTGGACGATTTCTCGACGCCTTTGCCGGACTCATCATCAACACTCACCCTGCACTTCTGCCGTCGTTCCCGGGCGCACACGCCGTTCGGGACGCCCTCGATCACGGGGTCAAAATAACCGGTTCGACGGTTCATCTGGTCGATTCCGGTGTCGATACCGGCCCGATCCTGGCTCAGGAAGCCGTTCCCGTTCTCGATGACGACGACGAACCGGCGTTGCACGAACGCATCAAGACTGTCGAGCGACGGTTGCTGGTCGACGTGATCGCAGCCGTGGCCGCCACAGGTATCACCTCCGATGGACGAAAGGCTCAGATAATCCGATGAGTGAACGTAAAGCAGTGCGCCGCGCGCTGGTCAGCGTCTACGACAAGACCGGACTGATCGAACTTGCGACCGGCCTGCACGGTGCGGGCGTCGCTCTGGTGTCCACCGGATCGACCGCCGCGAAGATCGCCGACGCGGGAATCCCCGTCACCAAGGTCGAGGATCTGACCGGATTCCCCGAGACCCTCGAAGGTCGCGTCAAGACGCTGCATCCCCGTGTCCACGCTGGCGTCCTCGCCGATACCCGTAAGCCCGAACATCTTTCGCAGCTCGAAGACCTGGGCATCGAGGCCTTCGAACTGGTCGTGGTGAACCTGTATCCGTTCACCGAGACCGTGAGCAGCGGCGCAACCCCGGACGAATGCGTCGAGCAGATCGACATCGGCGGACCCTCGATGGTGCGCGCCGCCGCCAAGAACCATCCCTCGGTTGCCGTGGTGGTCGATCCATCGCGATACGAGGACGTGCTCACGGCCGTCACCGGTGGTGGGTTCACCCTCGCGGAGCGCACTTCGCTTGCGGCGCAGGCATTTCAACACACCGCGGCCTACGACGTTGCGGTGGCGTCGTGGATGAGCAACGTGCTGGTCGAGTCCGAGTCCTCGTTCCCGGAGTGGATCGGCGGAACCTGGGACCGCTCGGCCGTGCTGCGTTACGGAGAGAACCCGCACCAGAAGGCAGCGCTGTACGTCGATCCTGCCGGCTCGGGCATCGCGCAGGCGGAGCAGTTGCACGGTAAAGAGATGTCGTACAACAACTTCACCGACTCCGACGCGGCCTGGCGCGCGGCGTTCGATCATTCCGGGCCCACCGTCGCCATCATCAAGCATGCGAACCCGTGTGGCATTGCCGTCGGCGAGGACATCGCCGAGGCGCATCGTAAGGCTCATGCCTGCGACCCCGTGAGTGCCTACGGCGGCGTCATCGCGGCCAACCGCGAGATCACCGTCGAGATGGCCGAACAGGTAGCCGAGATATTCACAGAGGTCATCATCGCGCCGTCCTACGCCGATGGTGCCCTCGGAGTTCTCAAGCGCAAGAAGAACATTCGCGTGCTGCTGGCGCAGGCACCGCCGAAGGCAGGCGTCGAACTCAAGCCGATCTCGGGCGGGACCTTGCTGCAGCAGCGCGATGTACTCGACGCCGAGGGCGACGATCCTGCCCAGTGGACCCTTGCGGCCGGCGAGCCTGCCGACGAGCAGACCCTGAAGGATCTCGAATTCGCTTGGCGGGCAGGACGAGCCGTCAAGTCCAACGCGATTCTGCTGGCCCACGACGGTGCTTCGGTCGGCGTCGGAATGGGGCAGGTCAATCGCGTCGATGCCGCCCATCTCGCAGTGCAGCGGGCAGGGGATCGGGTAGCGGGATCCGTGGCATCCTCGGATGCGTTCTTCCCGTTCCCCGACGGCCTCCAGGTGCTGATGAATGCGGGCGTCAAAGCCGTTGTGCAGCCCGGTGGTTCGGTTCGAGACAACGAGGTGATCGCCGCGGCGCAGGATGCCGGAGTGACGCTGTATCTGACGGGTTCCCGGCACTTCGCGCACTGAGCGTCCCCGCCGAGCTCGAAGTTAGGGATGGATTTCCGGGGAAATCCGTCCCTAACTTCGAGCTCGGCTAGACCTTTGCCCCCGCTGCGCGCAACTTGTCGCGAACCCGCGCCGCAATGCCCCATGGATCGGTGCGCAGTTGCAGTGCGCTCACCCTGATCACGGTCCAGCCGAGTGCTTCGAGTAATTGTTGACGCTCGATGTCCCAGGCTCGCTGCCTTTCGTCGGACCAGTGCTGCTCGCCGTCGTACTCCACCGCCACCTTCCAGCGTGCCCATCCGATGTCGATGCGCGCGAACACTCTGCCGTCCGACCCCACCACTTCGATCTGTGTTTGCGGTCGAGGCAGGCCGGCGGCCATGAGTGCCAGTCGGGTACGCGTCTCCTGCGGTGATTCCGCACCTGCGTCGACCACGTCGAGTACGGCTCTCAACTGGACGATCCCGCGCGCCCCACCATGACGTTCGGCAAGCCGGGTGATGTCCGAGATGCCAACCCCGGTCGCACGACACAATGCATCCAGACGTGCCACGGCGGTGCCGAAGGGTGCGCGACGGCCCAGATCGTAGGCAGTTCGGGCGGCGGTGGTGACGACCACTCCATCCACTGTCTCGATTTCGTTCGGTGCCAGCTTGTCGAAGCCGATCCGGAGCCCATCGAACATCCGTCTGTGTTCGGCCCAGATGAGCTCGGCATCCTGGTCTGCCGAGATCCAGTGCGATCCGTGGATTGCCGCGGCACTGACGCCTGCGACCACCGCCTTACCTCGGGAGTACAACCACGCTGCCCTTGCTTTGGTGGGCGCGTCCAGTTCGCTACCCGGGTCGATGTAGACGTCACGATAGATTCGTCGAAACTGGGCTCGAAGTTGCTGACGGGTGACGAGTCCATTGGCGATTGCCTCGGATCCGACGAACGGTGCGCTGTCCATCCACGCACAGTGGCATCGGATTCAGGCGAAAAGTGGGCCGAGCGCCGGTTGTGGATGGACAAAATCGTTGTCCACAGTTATGTGCCTGTAATTGATCTCGGGCCCCGGTGTGCATCGACCGCCGAACTCGAAGTTATGGACGGAATTTGCGCGAATTTCGTCCATAACTTCGAGTTCGGCGGAGTACTGGATGGCAGCAAGTGCCAAACGCTCGTAGCGTGGAGAAGTGACCTCTACCAAACCTGGCATCTCCACTCTCGGTGAACTCACGGCATCCGGCCATCGGCAGCGGTCGATCAAGGAAGAGCTGCGGGAGAACCTTCTGAAGGCCCTGCGTGACGGCGAAGATCCGTGGCCGGGGATTCTCGGATTCGGCTCGACGGTATTGCCGCAGTTCGAGCGAGCAATTCTGGCCGGTCATGACGTGGTGCTGCTCGGCGAGCGAGGGCAGGGCAAGACACGTCTGCTGCGCACTCTGAATCTGCTGCTCGACGAGTGGGTGCCGGTCATCGCCGGGGCCGAGCTCGGTGAGCATCCCTACGAGCCGATCACGCCCGCGAGCATCCGTAGAGCCGCGGAACTCGGCGACGACCTGCCCATCGAGTGGCGACACCGCAGTGAGCGCTACGCCGAGAAGCTCGCGACCCCCGATACCTCGGTGGCCGACCTCGTCGGTGACGTCGACCCGGTGAAGGTGGCCGAGGGCCGCAGCCTCGGCGACCCGGAAACCATTCACTTCGGACTGGTCCCTCGCAGCCACCGCGGCATCGTGGCGATCAACGAACTGCCGGATCTCGCCGAGCGCATCCAGGTGTCGTTGCTCAACGTGATGGAGGAACGCGACATTCAGGTCCGCGGTTACACGCTGCGGTTGCCGCTCGATGTCATGTTGGTGGCGAGCGCCAACCCCGAGGACTACACCAATCGCGGACGCATCATCACCCCGCTCAAGGACCGCTTCGGTGCCGAGATCAGGACGCATTACCCCCTCGAGCTCGACGACGAGGTAGCCGTCATCGACCAGGAAGCGGATCTGCAGGCCGTCGTCCCGACGTATCTGCTCGAGGTGCTGGCTCGATTCACCAGGCTGCTGCGGGAATCGCCCTCGGTCGATCAGCGCTCGGGCGTCTCCGCTCGATTCGCGATCGCGGCCGCCGAAACCATCGCTGCCGCGGCCGTGCATCGGGCCGCGATACTGGGTGAGGCGGAGCCTGTGGCTCGTCCGGTCGATCTCGGCACCATCATCGAGGTACTGCGCGGCAAGGTGGAATTCGAATCGGGTGAAGAGGGACGGGAAGTCGAGGTCCTCGAACACATGCTTCGCCGCGCGACGGCCGATACCGTGCGGGCACATCTGGGAGGCATCAATCTCGCAGCGCTGGTGACAGCCGTCGAGACGGGCGAGCCTATCGTCACCGGAGACCGGATCACCGCCAAAGCGCTGCTGGACGAGCTGCCCGACGTGGAGGTCATCGGCGATATCCACGAGCGGCTGAACGCGACCTCGGACGGTGAGAAGGCCGCCGCCGTCGAACTCGCTCTCGAAGGCCTCTACCTCGCGCGGCGGATCTCCAAGGACCCCGACGACGACGGCCAGACGGTGTACAGCTGATGCGTCGCTCCAGATACGGGCGATACCACGACGGGCCGGATCCCCTTGCGCCGCCGGTGGATTTACGCGAGGCACTCGACGCCATCGGGGAGGAGGTGCTCGAGGGTGCGTCGCCGCGGCGCGCATTGCAGGAGATGTTGCGGCGCGGGACGAAGAACATGCGCGGCCTCGACGACCTGGCCGCGCAGGCGGCCAAGCGTCGGCGAGATCTGTTGAAGAAGAACAATCTGGACGGCACGTTGCAGGAGGTGCGTGAGCTTCTCGACAAGGCGGTGCTCGAGGAGCGCAAGGCATTGGCGCGTGCCCTCGACGACGATGCGCGGTTCCAGGAGATGCAGATCGGTGATCTCTCGCCGTCCACTGCCCAGGCGGTGCAGGAGCTGTCGGACTACGACTGGCGCTCCTCCGAAGGGCGGGAGAACTACGAGAAGATCAAGGACCTGCTCGGACGCGAAATGCTCGACCAGCGCTTCGCGGGCATGAAGCAAGCCCTCGAAGGTGCCACGGACGAAGACCGCCAGGCCATCAGCGAGATGTTGAAAGACCTCAACGAGCTGCTCGATGCCCACAACAAGGGCGAGGACACCGACGAGCAGTTCGACGAGTTCATGAACAAGCACGGCCGGCATTTTCCGGAGAATCCTAAGAATGTCGACGAGCTGCTGGACTCCCTGGCTCAGCGGGCAGCCGCAGCGCAACGATTGCGCAACTCGCTGACTCCCGAGCAGCGCGCGGAGCTCGATGCTTTGGCGCAGCAGGCCTTCGGCGACTCGAACCTGCTGAACCAGCTCGATCGGCTCGATCAGAATCTGCAGCAGGCCAGGCCCGGTGAGGACTGGGACGGTTCGCAGAACTTCCGCGGCGAGAACGGTATGGGTCTGGGCGACGGTACCGGGGCGCTGCAGGACATCGCCGATCTCGAGAATCTGGGAAATCAGCTGTCGCAGCAGTACAACGGTGCCGCGTTGGACGATATCGACGCCGACGCGCTGCGCAAGCAGCTCGGCCCCGAGGCGGCGGCCGACGCCAGGATGCTCGCCGAGATCGACAAGGCTTTGCGGCAGCAGGGTTTCATGGACAAGGGTGCCGACGGGCAGTGGCGCTTGTCGCCGAAGGCGATGCGTCAGCTGGGCCAATCGGCCTTGAAAGATGTGGCGGGCACCATCTCTCGTCGAGGAGGCGAGCGGGACACCCGCAAGGCAGGTGCGATGGGGGAGCCGACGGGAGCGTCGAGGGTCTGGGAGTTCGGCGACACCGAACCGTGGGACGTCACGCGTACCGTCACCAACGCAATAGTGCGTACAGCGGCCGAGGGTTCCGGATTTCCGGTGCAGCTGCAGGTGAGCGACGTGGAAATCAGCGAGACCGAAACCCGAACACAGGCCGCTGTGGCACTGTTGGTCGATACCTCGTTCTCGATGGTGATGGACGGCCGTTGGGTGCCGATGAAGCGCACCGCCTTGGCGCTCAATCACCTGGTGAGTACCCGGTTCCGCGGCGACGATCTGCAACTCATCGGATTCGGCAGGCACGCACAGACGTTGACGGCATCGGAGCTGGCCGGATTGGACGGTGCCTACGACCAGGGCACCAATCTGCACCACGCGCTGATGCTCGCGGTGCGTCATCTGCGCAGGCATCCCAATGCACAGCCGGTGGTGTTGATCGTCACCGACGGTGAGCCGACGGCGCACCTGGAACCGGACGGTCACGCGTACTTCGATTACCCGCCGTCGCCGAGGACGTTGGGACTGACCGTGCGGGAGCTCGATACCGTCGCCAAACTCGGTGCGCAGGTGACGATCTTCCGGCTCGGCGACGATCCCGGATTGGCGCGTGTCGTCGACAAGATGGCCGAGCGAGTGGGTGGACGGGTCATCGCGCCCGATCTGGACGGCCTCGGTGCTGCGGTGGTGACCGACTACCTCAAGCGTCGGCGATCGTAGTTATTTCTCCGCTGCCTTGATGTCCACCGACACGCCGCCCCAGAACGCGAATCCGGTGATGACAACGCGCGGTGCACCGGGATGTGTTGCGCTGACGTGCTCGAAACCGCCCATGATGCCCATGCCGCGGACCTCGACGCTCACTCCGGGCGGCACGGTGACCTCGATGCCGCCCATGATGGCGACGCAGTTGATGGTGGTTTCCTCGGTGGTGAACGACGCTCGGCGTAGGTCGAGTTCGATACCTCCCCAGAACGCGATGGCATCGATGCGTGCGGCTGCGGTCCACTCGCCTTTGCGCACGGCACCGCTCATGATCGCGATCACGCGGTCGTTCGAGGAGCCACCGGATGGTGTTGTCGTCGGTGGCTCCGACAGCACCAGGTCGCTGGTCAGCAGATCGAGCTCGCCGTAGGTTGTGGCCCGGTACGCAGCCGCGGTGCGTTCGTCGTACTCGCTCACGGTGAGCTGGCCGTGTGCGAAAGCATCGCTGAGCAGCTGGGCGACGAGGGTCCTGTCGGCGTCGGCGGCGCGCACTCGGCTTCGATCTCGGTCGGGGAGATGATCGCTCACCGCCAGGACCTTACCGTCGTGGGGTTCAGGCCGCATTCAGGATGGTGCGGTTGCCGAGAGGCGATGCCAGGGTCACCTGCATCGTGGCGTAGACCGCAACCATGATGCAGGATTTGTCGGCGGCATCGGGCCGGGTGCCGGTGCGCAGTTCGATGGTGACGGTGGTGTCGGTCTCGTCGACCGTGGCGTCGGCGCCGTAGCACTCGGGGGTGCCGGTCACGAAATGCACTGCGATCGTATTGGGGGAGACCCGGCTCCACGATTCGAACGGAGTGGTGGTGGCGCGAAGCAGATCCGGCGTCGGCTCGAACATGGTGCCGACGTCGCCGACGGGTACTTCGTGCGGAACCGGAGGGGCGCTGGGCGGCTGGACGAGGCCGACAGGATTGGTGGCACTGCGCGTCGGCGTTGTCTCCTCGTCGCTACCGGTGGCGCTGCTACAGCCGACCAGCAGCAGGCACAACATGACACCTGCAGCGAGAAACCTCATGCATTCAAAGTAGCGCTGGGAGCTGAGGAGAACCTTTGCGTTCGGCTCAGGCGAGGAAGACCGTCACGAGCGCGATGACGGGGATCGAGACGAGCGTGGTCACGAACGCAGTGTCTCGGGCGAGCACCACACCGCGCTGGTAGCGGCTGGCGAACACGAACACGTTCTGCGCGGTGGGCAGTGCCGAGATGACGACGATGGCGAAGAGCTCATGGTCTTCCAGGACGAAGACGAACCGCGCCATGAGGTAGCCGAGTACCGGCTGCAACGCCATCTTGAACACCGTCGCGAGGGCCACGTCCCGCCGCGGACTGATGCCCTTCTGCAGTACTCGCGCGCCGTAGAGCGACAGTCCGAAAGCCAGCAGCGCACCGGGGACGGATGCATTTCCGAGGAGGCGGAACGGTTGCATCAATGCCTCGGGCAACTCGAATCCGGTAACGGACAGCAAGAGCCCTGCTGCGCCCGCCAGCACGATCGGATTCCGGAACGGCGTCGTGACGGTTTTGAACAGCGAGACCTTGTCGATCTTGGTCGAGATGTCGAGAATCGTCACCGCAATCGGGGTGTAGATCATGATTTGGAACAGCAGCAGGGGAGCGACGAAGTTGGCGTCGCCGAGTACGAAGACAGCGATGGGGATGCCCAGGTTCGCGGCATTGACGTACGAGCTCGCCAGTGCGCCGATGGTCGCGTCGGGCACGGCTCGGGTGAGCACCAGCTTCGCTACGACGAAATAGATGGCACCGACGAGCAATGCAGTGGTGCCTGCGACGGCCAGCGTGGGCGAGAGAATGACCGACACATCGGAGCCGGCGAGGGTGACGAACAGCAGCGCGGGCGTCGCGACGAAGAAGACGAGTCGGCTCAGGACGAACTGGCCGTGTTCGCCGAGCACTCGTAGATGCGCGAGCAGGTATCCCAGAGCGATGACGACGAAGATGACGGTGAAGCCCTCGAGTACGCCGGACATCGTCGAATGCTCATTTCTTGCTGGGAACGACAGAAAGGCCACGCAGCCGGACGGCTACGTGGCCTTTCGCGAAAACTGATTCAGCGGCTGGTGAACGGCAGCAGTGCCATTTCACGAGCATTCTTCACTGCGACAGCGACCTGGCGCTGCTGCTGCGGGGTGAGCCCGGTGACGCGGCGGCTACGGATCTTGCCGCGGTCGGAAATGAACTGACGAAGAAGGTTGATGTCCTTGTAGTCCACCGTGGTGACCTTGGCGGCGTTCAACGGGTTCTTCTTGGGTCGACGGCCTGCCTCTGCGCGGACCTTCTTCGACGGTGCTCTCTTGACTGCCATCTGAAACCTTTTCCCTTTACCAGCTCGACTTGTGGACGCCTGGCAGCTCCCCGCGGTGGGCCATCTCGCGCATTTTCACGCGGGACAGTCCGAATTTCCGTAGGTAACCGCGCGGACGTCCATCCGCAGCGTCACGATTGCGCAATCGTACCGGACTCGAGTCACGCGGCAGACGCTGCAGTACGGCTTGGGCGTGCGCGCGCTCGGACTCGCTGCTCGAGGGCTTGCGGATGGTTTCCTTGAGCTCTGCCCGACGCGTTGCCCAACGGGCGACGAGGACCTTGCGCTGCTCGTTCTTCTCGATCTTCGACTTCTTCGCCACAGCTCAGCGCTCCTCTCTGAAATCCACGTGTTTGCGCACCACCGGGTCGTACTTCTTCATGACAAGTCGGTCGGGGTCGTTGCGGCGGTTCTTGCGGGTGACGTAGGTGTAGCCGGTGCCGGCGGTCGATTTGAGTTTGACGATCGGGCGGACGTCTGTGCTCTTGCTCATCAGATCTTCTCCCCACGTGCGCGCAGTTTCGCCACCACGGCGTCGATGCCGTCGCGATCGATGGTCTTGATGCCCTTGGCCGAGAGAGTGAGGGTGACGCGGCGGCCGAGGCTCGGCGCGTAGTAGGTCTTGCGCTGGATGTTCGGGTCCCATCGGCGGCTGGTGCGCACATGGGAGTGCGAGACCGATTTTCCGAATCCGGGGCTGCGTCCGGTGACTTGGCAGTGCGCTGACACGAGCGTTCCTATCTTGCCGTTATGACAATCGTTTTCGACAAAGTGCTACGACGAATGTAGCGTGCATTCACAGGGAATGACAATCGTTGTCGAAAAGAAGGGTGCTCGTGAACAACTCACCGGACGATCGAACGCCGATGGTCCTCGTCTCCGGGTGGACCGGAGCCATGGACGCGGTCGTGTCCTCGCTACTGACGCCCGGGACCGTCGCAGTCCGCCACGACCTGAGCCGCGTCACCGAGGGCGTCGTGCGCCGCACACTGTCCGTGTCGGGTGAAAGCCCGCGCGAGACCATCCTGGAACTGGCACACGGCTGTGTCTCGTGCACGCTCAGAGAGGACCTGCTGCCGCTGCTGCGCGCACTGTCCATGCGCAGCAACGTCCATCGCATCGTGCTCGCGATGGACCCCGCACTCGAACCCGAGGCACTGTGCTGGGCCGTCGAGAACGTCGTCGTGGCGGGCGTCGTCGGGCAGATCGACGGGCCGGCCGCCCGAGACGTTCGCATCGAGGCCGTGATCGGCTGTCTCGATGCCGCGACCTGGTTGGCCGACGCCACCGGAGACGATGCGCTGGCCGACCGCGGTGTCGTCGCCAGCGGTGACGACGATCGAACCGTCGCGCAGCTCGTCGTCGGGCAGGTCGACTACGCGACCGCGGTGTCGTCACCGCAGGACCCGATGTCGACGCGTGGGAGCGTGCCCGGCTCGCGGCCGTCCTCGCGCGGTTGGCACCCAACGCACCCGTCGTCTGGGTCTCGCAGGACTCGATGGTCGACGCGCCCGCGCTGCTCGCGTCCATTCCTTTCGACGCCCGGCGAGGTGAGATCACCGACGCCCACTCACCGCTGTTGCGCGGTGAGCCGCCGCTGACCGTCGACTGCGGGGTCGCGCTCGTCGAGTTCACCGCCACTCGGCCGTTCCACCCGGAGCGCCTGCACGAGGCCATCGACGTGTTGCTCGACGGCGTCGTCGCGGCGCGGGGCAGGGCGTGGGTTGCCACCCAGCCCGATGAGGCGCTCTGGATCGAATCTGCCGGTGGCGGACTACGAGTGGCGAGCGCCGGAAGGTGGCTTGCCGCAATGACTCCGGTGGAACAGGACCGCGTCGATACCACCAGGCGAGCGATGGCCGCGCTGCGGTGGGACGAGCAGTTCGGCGATCGAGACACCTCCCTGGTGATCCTGGTGCATGCCGCCGACCCCAGCGAGATCGACCGAACCCTGCAGTGGGCGTTGGTATCCGACGACGACATGATCGACCCGTCGGCCTGGTCCTCCTGGACCGACCCGTTCGGCCAGTGGCACGAAGACCCCTGCGAGAGCAGCGAATCCCCGTACGCAGAACAATCTCGAGAGGCAACAGAATGAAACCAGGCATCCATCCCGACTACCACCCGGTCGTGTTCCAGGACTCGAGCACCGGCAACAAATTCCTCACCAGGTCCACCGTCACGTCCGCACGCGAGACCGAGTGGGAAGACGGCAACACCTACCCCCTGATCGTCGTCGATGTCTCCTCCGAATCGCACCCGTTCTGGACCGGAGCCGCACGCGTGATGGACACGCAGGGCCGCGTCGAGAAGTTCGAGAAGCGATACGGCCGCCGAAGCCGAAAGGACGCCTGAATCATGGCTGTTCCGAAGAGAAAGATGTCGCGCTCGAACACCCGAAGCAGGCGGGCGCAGTGGAAGGCAGTCGCCCCCGATCTGGTGACGGTGCGTGTTCAGGGTCGAGAGTTCCGAGTGCCGCGCCGATTGGTCAAAGCGGTCCAGGCCGGGGTGTACGACCCCACCTGACCCCGTCGTGCGCCTTTTGCGTACCTGGAGGTGCGCAAAAGGCGCACGACGGCTGGCGCCCGGTACGTTTGCTCGATGGACGGAACGGAACCCTCGTCGAAGGACGTCAAGCGATGGCGGCAGTACCTCGCCGACGAGCGGGCGGAGGCCGCCGTCTATCGCGATCTGGCAGGTCGGCGTAGCGGCGAGGAACGCGAGATTCTGCTCGCGCTCGCCGACGCGGAAGGCCGCCACGAACAGCATTGGCGAAATCTACTCGGCGATCGCGTCGGCATGCCACTCAAAGGCGACATTCGCACCCGGATCCTCGGCGTACTGGCGCGACGCTTCGGATCGGTGTTCGTGCTTGCCCTCGCGCAACGCGCCGAGACCCGCTCGCCCTACGCGACCGACGCCGATGCCACCGACGCGATGACGGCCGACGAGCAGATTCACGCCGAGGTGATCCGGGCACTGGCTGCCCGTGGACGTAATCGACTCTCGGGCACGTTCCGCGCCGCGGTATTCGGTGCCAACGACGGATTGGTGAGCAACCTCGCCCTGGTGCTCGGCATCAGCGGATCCGGAGTGTCCAACCAGATCGTGTTGGTCACCGGACTCGCAGGTCTGCTCGCGGGTGCGCTGTCGATGGGAGCAGGCGAATACGTCTCGGTGCGTTCGCAACGCGAACTGCTCGAGGCCTCCTCGCCCGACAGTGCCGCCAATGAGGCCGTTCAACACCTCGATGTCGACGCCAACGAACTCGCCCTCGTCTACCGTGCTCGCGGAATGACCCACGAGGAAGCCGACGCCAAAGCCGCGGACGTCATTCGACTCCTGCCCGCCGTCGAGGAACCGGACACCGACATCGACGAGCACGAATCCATCGGAACCGGACTCGGTGCCGCCGCAGCGAGTTTCTGCTTCTTCGCCTCCGGTGCAGTCATCCCGGTGTTGCCGTACCTGTTCGGTCTCGAAGGCTATGTGGCCCTTGCCGTTGCCGCAGTACTCGTCGGACTGGCGCTGATCTGCACGGGTCTGATCGTCGGCCTGCTCAGTGGAGGACCACCGATCAAGCGCGCACTGCGACAACTCGCCATCGGTTACGGCGCGGCGGGGGCGACGTACCTGCTGGGTATGGCATTCGGTGGGGGAGTGTAGGTCCCGGCTGATGGGCGAGATTGCGCACTATCGGGCCTCATCGACGGAATCTTGTCCTCACAGCCCACCTATGTGCATTCAGTCCCATCCCCGGCTTTCCGAGTAATTCGCTCGCGTGGACGATGCATCGATCGATAGGGTCGTCGTCATGCACGCAACCGTTCTGTCTGGTTCCGCTCTCGACACGAGAGCCGGTATGAGCCTTGTGCTGCGCGCGTATTCACCGGAGCGATGTGCCCCTCTCTGCGGCAAACAAGCTCCGCTCGTGAATCGACCCATCGAATAGCGCCCTCTTGTGTAAGGGGGCAGGAAGGAACATCATGCCCCCGAACAGGGTGGGCTTGCATTTGCTCAATTGGGCTTCTCAGCTCGAGGACAAGACGCTCGAGCAGGCTCGCGAAACAGCGTCGATGCCGTTCGTGCATCCGCACGTCGCCCTGATGCCCGACGCTCACAGCGGTATGGGAAGCGCCGTAGGAACAGTGATTCCTACGCTGGGCGCTGTTATTCCGGCGGCCGTCGGTGTCGATATCGGCTGCGGAATGATCGGCGTCCGAACGGAATTCACTTTCGGCGACATCGACGGACGGAACCTGAAGGATCTTCGAGTCGCAGTCGAGGCCAGTATCCCGCTCTCGCCCGGCAACTACAACGTAGGTGTCGATCGATGGCAGTTCACCACGCCCAAGCTGGTCGAACTCGAGGAGTTGGCGGCGAAGGACGGCGTCGATCTGAAGCATTCGCCGCAATGGCGCGAGCAGCTCGGTTCATTAGGCGGCGGCAATCATTTTATCGAGTTGTGCCTGGACGAGACCGATCGTGTGTGGCTGTTTCTGCACAGCGGGTCGAGAGGCGTGGGCAACAAGATTGCCAAGAAACACATCGCAATTGCGCAGCGTTTGTGTGCGCAGTGGTGGATCTCGTTGCCGAACAAGGACTTGGCCTACTTGCCCGAGAGTGCACCGGAATTCGGACGATACATCCGAGATCTGAAGTGGGCCCAACGTTTCGCTTACCTGAACCGGGCCGAGATGATGGACCGGTTCGGCGCGGTATTTGCCGGATGGATGGGATCCGACGACCATCGCGAGGTCGAGCGGATCAATTGCCATCACAATTACACGGTGAAGGAAACGCACGCGCACAAGGACGTGTGGCTCACCCGTAAAGGTGCAGTGGACGCACATGAGGGTGTCAGGGCGATCATTCCCGGATCAATGGGAACGCGCTCGTACGTGGTGGTCGGCAAGGGTTCCAAGGCCGGCCTGTGCTCGGCTCCTCACGGTGCCGGTCGGCAGTTCTCGAGGACCGAGGCCAGGAAGCGGTTCACCCACGAGAACCTGCAGGAGCGCATGAAGGGGATCGAGTTCCGGGACAGTGCAGACTTCATCGACGAGATTCCCGATGCCTACAAGTCCATCGATGTCGTGATGGAGGACGCCCGCGACCTGGTGAGCATCGAGCACGAGCTGCGGCAGATCCTCAACGTCAAGGGAACCTGAGCTCTCGCGTCGTGCGTGGAACTTCGTAGCTCACGAAGTTCCACGCACATAGACCGTGCGGCGAGCCACATGCTTGCTGCCGAGGAGAAGGGCACCTATTGCGGCGACGATCGTTGCCACCGCGAGAGCACCGTAGCTGATGAGGTAGGGCAGAGATGCTGCCGCCAGGTATCCGAGCGTGACTTCTGCTGTCGCCCAGACGAATGCGGCGGCTGCGCTGTACAGTGCAATGCCCACGTAGGGGACGCCCACCACGGCGGTGAGGTGGGGCGTCACGGTCCGTACGACCGGGATGAATCGACCGAAAAAGACGGCGCGACCGCCGTGTTGTGCAATTGCGTTCTCTGCGCGCCGTCTGACGGCATCGGGGATTCTGCCCATCAGCTTCTGCACCCGTGGTTGTCCGCCGATGGTGTGGCCGGTGCGGTGCCCGAGGAAATCTCCGATGACGACGGCTGCCGCTGCGACAATCACGACAACCACCGGATTCACGAGTCCGGCACTACCCATTGCGCCCGCAGTGACGAGCACGGTGAAGGTGGGCACGAATGCGCCGATCAGAAGTACTGATTCCGCCAACACCAGCAGTGCGATCAAGGCATAGGCCCCGACGGGAGGAACTTGGGAGAGCATTCCCACGATGTCGATCATGACTCGATGCCCCTCAGGTGCCATACGTGTGCGGCAGGCATGTTCGCCCAGACCGTGCGCCTTGTTGCTTCGAATCCTTGGCGGTATCGGGCCAACGCCTCTTCCACGGCTCGGTGCCTGAGAGCGTCCGATCTGGAGGCCGTGAGCGAGCGAATTCGGCGGGTACCGAGGTACGAGAAGTACGTGAGCGAACCCTCGGGTGTGAGTAGATCCTGGTAGCGGTCGACTATCGTCTCGACGAGATTCGGCTCGAAGTTCGCGAACGGGAGACCGGAAACGATCAGATCGTAGGCGAAGGTGCTGTGCAGCAATTCGATTCGAGCACAGCGCACTCGGATGCGCGGCCCGCCCTCGAGGTGCGTACGAGCGTAGACAGCCTGCAGTTCTGCCGCAAAGCGTGGATTGGACTCCACGATATCGAGTCGATCAGCAGCGCCCAGGCGGTCGACCAGTGCCGCGGTCACCGCGCCTGTTCCCGCGCCCACTTCGAGCACGGTGCGTGGAGTGCGATGCAGTTCCACGGGTGCACTCAGTGCGCGCGCCAGAGCAGCACTGCTGGGGGCGACGGCTCCGACCTCACGAAAATTGCCCAGAGCCTCGCGCAGAAAGAATGCTGACGGGGAGTGGTGCTGTCGTGGTGGGTGGGTGAAACTCGGTCCGACTGTGTCCATGTCTTTAAAGCTATGGACGATGCGAACCGTATGAATCGGCCGTTCGGCGACGGTGACCACCTACGAAAGTTGGGGGTGTGCCGTGCCTTTGGTACGAGGCGTCGTCGGTGTCAGGGCGACTACGCTCGATCAGGTGAGGTGGTGGACGCGGGAGCGAGCAAGAGCACTGGCCTGGCTGCTGGCGGTCGTCGTGCTGACGGCAGTGACCGTGCAGAACAGCATAATTTTCGCGGCCGACGGATTCGGAACTCCCGCGATCGTGGTTGCGCTCGGATGCGGAGTCGTCCTGGCGATCCGCAGGCTTCCATGGTTCGTCGGTCCCGCTGTTGTGGCGGTGTGCACGGTGGTGTTCGGACCGTTGCTGATGCCGCTGTTCGCTCTGTGCCTGTTCGACTTGGCGGTTCGTCAACGCGCCATGATTGCCGTTCTCTCTGCGGGTCTGGTGTTCGCGGCATTGGCGGTGATCCCCTCGCCTGCGCCGCTCGGGCCGCAGTCGGTATTCGGCTCGGTGTTCGCGTTGGCGCTCGTCACCGCGGCCGGGATGTTGATCGCGAGCCGGCGGGAGGGGATCGCGTCGTTGAACGCAGAGGTCGAGCGGTTGCGTCTCGAGCGCAGAGTGGGCGAGGAACGTGCGCGTGCGAGTGAACGTGCGCGAATAGCAACCGAGATGCACGACGTGCTCGCGCATCGGTTGAGCATGATAGCGCTGCACACCGGCGTGCTGGAGTCGAAGGTCGATGGGTTGCCCGATGCAATCGGAGATCGACTCCGGCTGCTGCGAACTGCGTCTACCGACGCGTTGACCGACTTGCGTGATGTGCTGGGCGTGCTCCACGACACTGCCGACGACGACCCGCATCGCCCCGTCGTGATCGACATCGCCGAGCTGATAGGCGACGCCAGAGCGTCGGGACAGCACGTCGAATTCGCTGTGGACGGATCTGCCGTCGACGTTCCGACGGCTCAAGGGTTGGCGGTGCAACGAGTGGTGCAGGAAGGCCTGACGAATGTGCGCAAGCATGCCGGTGGAGCGTCGACGACCGTGCGGATCGAATATTGCAGACCGACCACGAAGGTCACGGTGGAGAACTCAGCGGGAGAGTCGTTGGGGCGTAGGACCGAGTCCGGTTTCGGGTTGGTGGGTTTGCGAGAACGGGTGCGGGCACTCGGGGGAACCTTCGAGGCCGGCGCGAACGCATCGGGTGGATGGTGCGTCGAGGCGGTCTTCCCTGCAGTGGAGCGAGAGCATCACGAGCGACAGGACATCGAGTAGATGATTCGGGTGATGATCGTCGACGACGATGCGTTGGTCAGGTTGGGACTGGCGGACCTGCTCGCGGACGAGCCGGGCATGGAGGTCGTCGCGCAGGCGGGTGACGGTATCGACGCGATCGAGCAAGCGAGAGCACATCGGGTCGATGTTGCACTGGTCGACATTCGGATGCCTCGAATGGACGGTATCGCCGCCATTGCAGAGTTGCTGAAGCTGCCCCATCCGCCGAAGGTGATCACGCTGACCACGTTCGATCTCGGGGAGTACGTCTACGAGGCCATCGCCGCGGGTGCAGACGGGTTCCTCCTCAAGGACACCGCCCCGCGCGAGATCGTTCGAGCGGTGCACGTCGTCGCGTCGGGTTCGGCGATGTTGCATCCCAGTGCGGCGCGGGCGCTGATCGATCGCTACCACCACACCGACCGCTCGGCGGCCACCGCTGCTCGCGCTCGGATAGAGGCATTGACGCCACGAGAACGAGATGTGTTGGCTCTCTTGGCGGAAGGAGACACAAATGCTGACATTGCTACTGCATTGAGCATGCGTGAGAGCACGGTCAAATCGCATGTCAGCAGAATCTTGGCGGCGTTGGACGCGGCCAATCGCGTTCAGGCCGCGCTCATTGCGCGGGATGCTCGAGACTGATCGTTCAGGCCGATTCGTCCCGTTGTGTGGTGGGGTTCGCCAGTTGTTCACCTCCGTGTTTCGTTGCTGCAATCAACTAAATCCCCATCCGGGGCAGCATCAGGTTTCATGACGCTCAATCCCACAGGCGAGACCGTCGCGACCGGAATCCCGGGCACGCTCGCCGAGAACATGACCATGGCCGAGCAGCACGACTGGCACCGATCGTTCCTTCGTCGCCACCCGGTCAGTCGTCGTAATTTCCTGGTGGGAGCAGCTGCGACTGCCGCCGCGGTAGGCGTCGGGAATTCGGTGTTCGCGCGCACCGCCTACGCCCAGGACGCTCCGCTGGCGGTGGCCGGTCGGCACATGGGATTCGGAAACGATGCCGCGACTCAGCTCCGGTTCTCGGCGCAACTCTCACGCAATCCCGGGATCACCGGCGTGTTTCTCGATCACGGCCCCACACCTGCGTTGGGTGCGACGACCTCCGCGGAGGTGCGCAATCTGATCAGCCAGGTGCCGCAGATCGATGGCGGAATCCTCTCGGCCGAGCAGTTCTACGTGCACGTCCCCGTCGACAATCTCACACCGAAGCTGCCGCACTACTACCGCTGGCGCACCGCAGACGGCTTCGTCAGCGACGTTCGCTGTGCCTCGCCTGCTCTGCCAGCCGGCCGGATCGCACCGTTCAGGTTCACCATGATGGGCGATCAGGGTGTCGACGAAACACCCTCGCAGCCTGCGGGTCTGCACGCCGGCGACTACGACGACCAGTACTACAAGGCGGACAACGAACCCTCGGTCAAGCACGCTCGCAACATCAATCGGCAGATCGAGGCGTCCCACCCGGACTTTCACATCCTCGCAGGAGATATCGCCTACGCCGACCCGTCCGGTGCAGGCCTTCCGCCTCGGTTCGCCAAGCACGGTCAGACACCGCCGAAGGGATTCGACAAGTTCAACCCCTTCGTCTGGGACGGCTACTTCCAGGCGATCGAAGCCAGTGCCTCCACTGCACCGTGGTTGTTCGCCACCGGCAATCACGACATGGAAGCGCTGTACAGTCCCAACGGTTACGGCGGACACGCGGCCCGCCTCGACCAGCCGACCAACGGTCCCGCGGGATGCCCGTCGGTGTACTCGTTCGTCTACGGCAACACTGCGATTCTCTCGCTCGACGCGAACGACGTCAGCTACGAGATCAAGGCCAACACCGGCTACAGCGGGGGAGCCCAGAACACCTGGGTGGAGCAGACCCTGGCGAAGTACCGCGCCGATCCGAACATCGACTTCATCGTCTGCTTCTTCCATCACTGCGCCTACTCGACCACATCGACGCACGCCAGCGACGGTGGCGTCCGCGACGCCTGGGTCGCGCTGTTCGACAGGTACGAGGTGGATGTGGTGCTCCAGGCCCACAATCACGTCTTCGAGCGCACCGACCCGCTCCGCGGGAACCGCGCGACCCGCGTCGCCGGAGACAATGCCACGGTCAACGGAAAGTCCGACGGCACCGTGTATTACACCGTCGGCGGAGGTGGTCGTCCCCGGTACACGTTCCAGGACGGAGAGGGTGTGAGCTACCGCGGCAACGAACTGCCCGACACCGCAGTGCCGAACAGCTACGTCTGGGCACCCGACGGCACCAAGTCGGCCGAGTCCATCACGTGGTCGCGAGTGCGATTCTTGAACTACTCGTTCGTCAGAGTCGATGTGGTACCGGGTATTCCGGGGATCACGCCCAGCAGGATGATCATCGGGGCCATCGACGAATACGGCAACGAATTCGATCGGCTGACCTTCCAGCGGGACATTCCGATCGGCCCGAGGTTCGGTTCGTCCTGACTGCCGTAGGCACTACAACCACTTCTGACGTTTGAACACCACGTACAGCACACTCGAGCAGATCACCATGGCGATCAGTGCGAGTGGATAGCCTAGATGCCACGTCAACTCGGGCATGTCGTGGAAGTTCATTCCGTAGATGGCGGCGATCAGCGACGGTGCGAAAAGGATTGCGCCCCAAGATGAGATGCGTTTGACCTGCTCGTTCTGTTCGAGGCTGACCTGTGTCATGTTGCGCATTTCCTCGTTCTGCTGCTGCGCCACGATGGTGGAGTGCACGGTCATCGCGTTCTGGAGATTGGACCGAAACGCTTCGATGCGATCGGCGACGCGGATCGCATGATCGAGCACGTCGCGCAGGTTGCGCTGCAGTTCGACGTCGACGTGGTACTTGTCCGATCCACGCTTGAGTGATTCGATCATCTCGACCAGAGGCTTTGCTGCACGGTCGAATTCGGACACCTCGCGCAAGAGCGAGTAGATGCGGCGGGAGACGGTCGGGTCGCCCGTGAACAGTTGATCCTCGATCTCGTCGATATCGTTCTGCAGGCCCTCCATGACGGGCACGTACTCGTCGACCACCTGGTCGAGGATGCCGTACAGGACGGCCTCGGGTCCGAGTCCGAGCAACTCGGGTGCTTCCTCTAGCCGGTGTCGCACCGTTCCCAGCTCGGGCGATTCGGCGTGCCGAATGGTGACCACGAAATTCGCGCCGAGGAAGATGTGCAGCTCGCCGAATTCGACTTTCTCGGTCTCGTCGATGTACCGAGCCGGGCGCAGTACTACGAACAGTTGCTCGGTGTAGCGTTCGAGCTTCGGCCTCTGATGCGCGGCAATGGCGTCCTCGACGGCCAATCGATGCAGTCCGAACTCGTCTGCCACCGCATTGATTTCACTGATCTCGGGTCGGTAGAGGCCGATCCATGCCATCCCGTGGCGATCTCGCACGCACTCGAAGGTGATATCGAGGCTCTCGGGGTTCGCGGTTCGCTTGCCCTCGACGTAGACGGCGTTGTCGACGATCGGCACTTCGGGTCACCTCTGTTCGCGAAACAAGTGTGCCGGACGGCACCCCCGCGACACTATCGCCTGGAACAATGGGGACATGCAGCAGCGAGTGCATTTCACCACCCTGGCCACGGTGAGTCTCGACGCAGCCCGAACGTTCTATTGCGACGGCCTCGGTTGGTCACCGCTGCTGGACGTGCCGGGGGAGATTCTGTTCTTCCAGATCGGTCCCGGTTCGGTCCTGGCCTGTACGACGCCACCGCGTTCGACCAGGACCTGGGTCGCCCGCCGCGATCACACGACCTCGGTTCGGTCACTCTGGCGCACAACGTCGATGACGACGCGGCTGTCGATTCGGTGTTCGCGGCCACCGTCGAGGCGGGCGGCACGCCGATCAAGACGCCTGCGCGGACGTCCTTCGGGGGTTATCACGCCCACATCGCCGACCCCAACGGAGTGATCTGGGAAATCTGCCACAACCCCGGTTGGCGGGTCGACGACGACGGGACCGTCCGGCTGAGTTAGCCGGCACCGACCATCACCAGGATCGTGGCGTTCTCGTTGACCTTGGTGCCGGCCGGGAAGTTGGTTCCGACCACCGTCGCGTCGGGCCGGTCGTAGTCGTCGGTGACGTCGGTGAAACCTGCATCCGACAACGCCTGCAGCGCGGAGGATTCGCTCATCCCCGCCACCGCTGGAACCGTCGCACGTTCGGGCGAGGCCTCGGCGATCGCGCCGCCGCCGAGGGTTAGTGCGCCTGCCACTGCGAGGGTGGCAATTGTCCTCTTGAATCCGGTACCCATGTCGTCGTCCTCACTCGTCGTCCGTCTCTGACACTGCAACCATGCGCCCGGAGCCTGAGACGGTGGTTCGATGTTGCTGTGAGACTGCTGTCAGTCGCATGACATGCTCGATCGGTGCTTCTGGACCTCCTCGGCTACGTCGGTATTGCGGTGTTCGCAGCGTCCGGTGCGTTGGTCGGTGTGCATCGCAGACTCGATTTGTTCGGGGTGTGCGTCGTCGGAATCACGACGGGCATCGGCGGCGGCATCGTCCGCGATCTGCTGCTCGGGATACATCCGCCGACGTCCCTTGACACCTGGCCGAACGTTGTCGTCGGGTTCTTCGCCTCGCTGGTGGTGTTCATCGGGCACCGGCAGATGGGTAAGTTGCGCCGCGGCGTACTCGTTCTCGATGCTTTCGGGATGGGCTTGTTCGCCTCGACCGGTGCCACGATTGCGCTGGGTGTCGGCGGTAGCGGGCTCTCGGGAGCGCTGATCGGTACCACGACCGCAGTGGCAGGCGGGGTCATTCGAGACGTCCTCGTCAACGAGGTGCCGTTGCTGTTGCACCGCGACCTGTATGCCCTGCCGGCGCTGCTCGGAGCGACGTCGGTCGTCGTAGCCGATGCTGCGGCGCTCCCGGAGAATCTCGGATTGGTGGTGGGGACGGTACTGGCGACGGGCCTGCGGTTGCTCGCGCTCTGGCGAAAGTGGAACCTGCCTCAGGCGCGCAACTTGCCCACTCTCTGATCGCGGTGACATCGTGATCGGTCCAAACCGACCACCCCTCTCAGCCGTGTCTCAGTCGACCAGGACAAACTGTACGGATGCGGATACTGGTAGTCGACGACGATCGAGCGGTGCGCGAGTCGCTGCGCAGGTCGCTGACGTTCAACGGGTACACCGTGGACCTGGCGGTCGACGGCCTCGACGCCCTCGAACAGGTCGCGGCGGCGCGTCCCGATGCATTGGTGTTGGACGTGATGATGCCGAGGCTCGACGGTCTCGAAGTGTGCAGGCGATTACGCAGTGTCGGCGACGACCTGCCCATCCTGGTCTTGACGGCACGCGATTCGGTGTCCGAGCGGGTGGCCGGTCTCGACGCGGGTGCCGACGATTATCTGCCCAAGCCGTTCGCGCTCGAAGAGCTGCTCGCCCGGCTACGCGCGTTGCTTCGACGGACTGCGATGGAAGCGGGCCTCGACTCGGAGACCATGACGTTCGCGGACTTGTCGATGGATCCGGTCACCCGTGAGGTCTCACGTGCCGACCGCTCCATCAGTCTCACCCGAACCGAGTTCTCGTTGCTCGAGATGCTGATGACGAATCCGCGCAGAGTGCTCACCAGGAGCCGAATCCTCGAGGAAGTGTGGGGATACGACTTTCCGACGTCGGGCAATGCGCTGGAAGTGTATGTCGGTTACCTGCGGCGTAAGACCGAGGCGGAGGGGGAGTCGAGGTTGATCCATACCGTTCGCGGTGTCGGATACGTCCTGCGCGAAACGCCTCCGTGATGGTCACGTCTTTCGGACGTAGGACGGCCGACAGTTCGGCACCGACGCCGATGCGGCCGCCGACGCCGCTGACTCGGTCGGTGTCGTTGCGCTGGCGAGTGACGTTGCTCGCGGCCTCGGTCGTGGCAATCGCAGTGGCGGTCATGGCCATTGCCGCGTACACCGTCGTCTCGCGGGCACTGTACGGCGATGTCGACGCGCAACTGCGTTCGCGTGCATCGGCATTGGCGGAGTCCACTCTGGTTGCCTACGACCCACGATTCGTGGCCGGTGCCACGCTGTACAGCACCGATGTGAGCGTGGCACTGATCTATCCGGACATGTCCAGCTACAACCCGCCGGGGCCGAAGGTGCCGATCGGTGATGCCGAACTCGCCGTGGTCCGCGGGGATCAGGATTTCTCGCTGCGCACTCTCGACGACCAGCGGGTGCTTGCGCAGAGAACCACGGACGGCAGCACGCTCGTCATCGCCCAGCGACTGCTGCCGACCGGCGAGGTGCTCGATCGCCTCGCCTGGGTTCTGTTGATCGTGGGTGCTTGCGGTGTCGTACTGGCCGCGGGTGCCGGTATGGCCGTGGGGCGCACCGGGTTACGACCGATCGCTCGATTGACCGCTGCGGCCGAACGGGTGGCACGCACGGACGATCTGACGCCGATCCCGGTGACCGGTGACGACGAACTGGCGCGTTTGACGGAGAGCTTCAACACGATGCTGCGCGCTCTCGCAGAATCTCGTGGCAGACAGAGCAGGTTGGTCGCCGACGCCGGTCATGAACTTCGGACTCCGTTGACATCGCTTCGGACCAACATGGAGTTGCTCATCGCGGCGGGACGCCCGGGGGCTCCGTCCATTCCGGACGAGGACATGGCGGAGTTGCGCACAGATGTGGTGGCGCAGATCCAGGAACTGTCAACGTTGGTAGGAGATCTGGTGGATCTGGCGCGTGAGGATGCGCCGGAGACGGTGTTCGAGCGCGTCGATCTCGCCGACGCCGTCGAACGCAGCCTCGAGCGAGCGCGCCGTCGCCGCAACGAGATCGATTTCGATGCGACGCTGATGCCGTGGTTCGTCTACGGCGATCAAGCGGGATTGTCGCGGGCCGTGCTGAATGTGCTCGACAATGCTGCGAAGTGGAGCCCGAGCGGCGGCGAAGTGCGAATTGCTATGCGGCAGATCGGTGATGGCCTGCTCGAGTTGACCGTGGACGATGCCGGGCCGGGCATACCCGAGGAAGATCGGGAATTGGTGTTCGAGCGCTTCTACCGCTCCACGGCCTCGCGTTCGATGCCCGGATCCGGTCTGGGACTTGCCATTGTGCGACAGGTGGTGATCAAGCACGGCGGCACGATCGGGGTCGAGGTGTCCGAGCGCGGCGGCGCACTGATCCGAATCGTGTTGCCGGGCGAGGGTGCTCCGGATCCACGAGCACTGTCCGAAATCTGACAGCACTCTCGGGAAACTGATAGCCGGATCTCAGCGCGCTCTCAGTACCGCCCTGCACAGTGAGTAGCAAGAAGGCGGGCGGACCTCGTTCATGAGGTCTCTACTGAAGGAAGCACAAACGATGAGCGACGACCGTAACGAATCCGAACAGCCGGGACGCAATGCCGGTGGCGAGCAGCATCCGGCGAACCGGGCTTCGGGCGGCGACGAGCAGAACCGCTCGACCCAGCAGGATCCGGCCCAGCAGCATCCGACGCAGCAGGAGCCCACGCAGCAGTATCCGACGCAGCAGCTCCCGCCCCAGCAGTCGGGACCTCAGCACTCAGGACCTCAGCACTCAGGACCTCAGAATCCCGGGACTCAGCCTCCGCAGCAGGCCTTCCCGCAGCAGTATGCCGGGTACGGACACAGCGCTTACCAGCAGGGATATGGCCCGTACGGCCAGCAGGGCGACCCTCAGTCCGCTCAGCATGCCCAGCCGCAGCATGTTGCCGCGCAATCGAACCCGGCACCGGGCGTGACCAAGACACGTTCGGGTAGGTCGGCGCTGGTGGCAGGGGCCATCGCCCTCGTTCTGGTCGGCGGCGGAATCGGCGGTGCCGTCGGGGCGATCGCAACCAACAATGCCAACGGGAACGGCGGGGGAGTCGGAAACTCGTTGAACTCGACGGTCACTGCCGCTCAACCGGCGGCCAACTTCCCCGACGGCTCGGTGCAGGCCGTCGCGAACAAGGTTCTGCCAAGCGTGGTGCAGATTCAGGTGAAGGGCTCCCAGGAGGAGGGTGAGGGTTCAGGCGTCATCCTCAGCAGCGATGGTCTGATCCTCACCAACAACCATGTTGCGACCGGTGCGGGTGCCAACGGCAAGCTCACCGTTGCGTTCTCCGACGGGTCGGTGGCCGATGCCACGATCGTCGGTGCCGATCCTGTGTCGGACATTGCCGTCATCAAGGCCCAGGGAAAGTCGAATCTGACTCCGATCCAGCTGGGTACCTCGTCCAATCTCGAGGTCGGCCAGCAGGTGGTTGCGATCGGGTCGCCTCTCGGCTTGGCCGGAACGGTCACCACCGGGATCGTGTCCTCGCTCAACCGTCCGGTGTCGACATCCGGTGAGTCCGGAAACCAGAACTCCGTGATCGATGCCATCCAGACCGATGCCGCGATCAACCCGGGCAACTCCGGTGGGGCCCTGGTCAACACCGAAGGACAGCTGATCGGTATCAACACCGCGATCGCTACGCTCGGCGGCGGTCAGGGGTCGGGCGCACAGAGCGGTTCGATCGGACTCGGTTTCGCGATTCCGGTCGATCAGGCCAAGCGCATCGCCGACGAGCTCATTTCCACCGGCAAAGCCACCCAGGCCATGATCGGGGTTCAGGTGCCCTCTCAGGATGATGCCAACGGCGCGACCGTCGTCGCGGTCACCGACGGTGGTCCCGCTGCGGCGGCCGGAATTCCGCAGGGAGCGGTGATCACCAAGGTCGACGATCGCATCATCGCCAGCGGTGATGCATTGATCGCGGCGGTCCGATCGCACGCGCCTGGAGACACGGTGACCATCACCTACACCGACGGCGGCAGCGAGAAGACTGCGAAGGTGACGCTCGGAACGGCGCAGCCGGCTCCTGCACAGCCCCAGCAGCAGGAACAGCAGCTGCCCTTCCAGATCCCGTCGTTCCCCGGAGGTCGCTGATGTTCGGAGAAGCGGGCAGACACAGCACGGTTGCAACGATTTACGCACAGCGTGAGCAGGGCGGAGGCCTTACTACTACGGTGAGCGGTATGGAACTCGACGCACCACTGGCAGGGCGCGCGTTGGTCGTCATCGTGGACGACCGAACAGCGCACGGCAACGAGACGGACTCGACGGGCCCGCTCGTCACCGAACTGTTGACCGAAGCAGGTTTTCTCGTCGACGGTGTCGTTGCAGTGACATCGGACGAAGTGGACGTGAGAAATGCGCTCAACACGGCAGTGATCGGTGGGGTCGATCTGGTGGTGTCGGTCGGTGGCACGGGTGTGTCGCCGCGCGATGTGACTCCCGATGTCACCGCCGAGATACTCGATCGCGAGATTCCGGGTATCAGCGAAGCGCTGCGCTCGTCGGGACTGGCGGCGGGATCACTGGACGCGGGGCTTTCCCGAGGGCTCGTCGGTGTCTCCGGGAGCACCCTGGTGGTCAATCTCGCGTCGTCGCGCGCCGCCATCCGAGACGGCATGGCCACTCTGACTCCGTTGGCGAGTCAAGTCATCGCCGAGCTGTCGGGGATGGACGCGTAGCGATATCGATATGAATGAGCCGAGCGAGGATCGAGCGGCCGAAGACGAAGCGAGCCGGGCCCGAGCAGAACGGGCCCGGCTCGCTCGTATCTTCGGCGAGGTGCTGCCGGAGACGACCGGCGACGAACGGGACGGCGATTCCGGAGCCGAAAGCGGCCGGTCCGCGTCGGACGAATGGTTGAACCAACAGCGACCACCTCATTACTTCTGATGTGATCCACAACACATTTTCTTGTCCAGAATGACAGGTCTGTTAGTTACTCGTTTACCTGACGTTAGTGAGCTACCCGCTAGTAGCTACGACGGCAGGGCCCGAAAGTCGCGTATCTGCGCGTGGTGCGGACCGCACTTTTCGTCCGATCCGGACGCGGCACTGTCTGCGTCTTCCCATCTCAGGGTCGGTTTACTGGCCGAGGGTCGGTGTAACAGTTCGGTTGGCTCGACAGATGGTGTGACGCAGGTTACCGCTAACTCCGCTGTGAAAGTTGTTCACGCTGTCGAAACACATCACGCCGCAGTAACATTCCGCTTCCAAACGTAGGGATTGTCACGATCGGGCATCTCCTCTAATGTTCCCCTCAGCTTCCGACAGTGAGGGCGTGGGACCGACCGGTGCCGCGCCCTCGATCGCGGAACTGCAGGATCGAGGATGTGGCCTTCACGGCTCCATCCGGCTCGGGCTCGTACGCATCGTTGCGTACGAACTAGTTCGAGGGTGAAAGCCACAAGCTTCCCCGTGCGACACCGCGCTGGGACTGAACATGATGAGGAAGTAAATGACGGAGATCCAGAAGTCGCGGCGCAGCCGGGGACTCAAGTCCATGAGCGTCGCAGTTGCTGCCAGCGCTTCGGTAGTCGGCCTGGTACTCGGTACCGGAACCGCTTCCGCCGCTGTCGACAGCTCCAACTCGATCGTCGACAACGATGGCAACACCATCACGGTGACGCTGTCCGACACCTTCATCAACGGTGTCGCCCCGCTCGACGGCAGCCCGCTCACCCGTGAGTGGTTCGCCAACGGCCGCGCTTCCTACGATGTCCAGGGCCCCACGGCCGACGACTTCGAGGGCACCCTCAAGATCGGTTACCAGATCGGCTACCCGCTGAGCCTCAACGGTGGAGTCACCGTCGAGTGGTCTTCGCCTTCCGCTGAGTTCAACCTCGGCTCGGGCAACGAATCCAGCGTCACAGGCACGCTGCCGATTGTCGGCGCTGGAGATCCCTCGGTAGTACTCGGCGGCGCGGGCACTTCCAGCACCGGCCTCGACGTCGGCGTTCAGCTGATCCCGCAGGCCACCGGCACCATCGCACTGACCAACGGCCCCGGCGTCGTCCAGTCCGAGAGCGCATACGCAGTGCTCAACGACTCGGCCGACATCACCTCGTCCGAGGGTGACGCAGCAGGCACCAGCGGATCCATCCAGGTCGCGAACCTGCACGGCACCGCCACCGGCATCCTGGGCAACGTCACGATCCGTCCGTACGTTTCGCTGACCAGCGCAACGGGCGACACGGCCATCACCTACGGCGTCCCGGTCCGCCTCAACTGATTTCCGAATCGGTTGTAGCTCGGTGACACAGCGTCACCTGCAGTAAATCGAGACAAGTTCAGGCCCGCACGGATCACTCCGTGCGGGCCTGAACTATGTTCGGAACACGATAATCAGACTTGTACAGAGAGGCACTGAAGCAAAGATGCACTCGAAAGCCCGTTTCACAGTTGTCGCTGCAGGGGCTGTCCTTGCTCTCGGCTTCGCTGCCGGTTGCAGCAGCGACGATTCTGCAGCCTCCGGTGAGAACTCGGACGTCTGCAACACCTTCGCCACCGACCACAATGCGTTCGTGGGCCTCGTCGATGCAGGGCCGGGTTCCGCCGAGAACATCGACAAATGGACCGCAGACAAGCAGGCCGCCGTCGACAAGCTGAAGGCGTTGCCGAGCACCGCGTCGGGCGAGGTTGCCAGCTCGCTGACAACCTTCAGCGACGGACTGCCGGCGGACACCCTCGATCTGTCGACCACGGACAGCGAGTCCGGGAAGGCCTTCGTCGACAACGCCGCGGCCGTGGCCTCGGCATGTGAAGCCGATGGCACCACGATCACGCTCGACACACTGCCGCTGTCCAGTTTCACCAACTGAGCACTCACCCACCAACGAATGAATGCGCCTTTCACACGCTCAGAGTGTGTGAAAGGCGCATTCATTGGTGAAACAGGGCCCGCAACTGCATGCAACTGCACGCAGGGGCAGGGGCGGGGGC
>NZ_JABFAU010000003.1:492643-523460 GCF_017168335.1 Rhodococcus sp. KRD162
ACTTCCCGATGCTGGTCGATCTGTACGAGCAGGGCCGGTTGCCGCTCGAGAAGTTCGTCACCGAACGGATCGGTCTCGGGGACGTCGAGGCAGCGTTCGAGAAGATGCATCAGGGCACCGTGCTGCGGTCGGTGGTGATCGTATGAGCGGGGCGGTTCGAGTGCAGAACGTCGTCACCTCCGGCACCTTCAGCCTCGACGGCGGCACCTGGGACGTCGACAACAACATCTGGTTGATCGGTGACGACGAGGAGGTCGTGATCGTCGATGCCGCGCACACCGCCGCGCCGATCATCGAGGCGGTCGCGGGTCGGCGGGTGAAGGCGATCGTCTGTACCCACGGTCACAACGATCACGTCACGGTCGCCCCGGAGTTGTCGGCGGCGCTGGAGGCTCCGATTCTGTTGCATCCGGCCGACGACGTGTTGTGGGATCAGACCCATCCCGGCGTGAAGCATGGTGTGTTGGAGGATGAACAGCGCATCACGGTGGCTGGAACGGACATCGTCGCGTTGCACACACCTGGGCATTCGCCGGGGTCGACGTGTCTGTATCTGCCCGAGGTGGGGGAGTTGTTCTCCGGGGACACTCTGTTCTCCGGTGGCCCGGGTGCCACCGGACGCTCGTATTCGGATTTCCCGACCATCATCGGGTCCATTCGGGACCGCTTGTTCGCGTTGCCCGCCGAGACCCGCGTCAACACCGGGCACGGGAACCGGACACGAATCGGCGACGAGTCACCACACCTCGAGGAATGGATCGCCCGCGGCAACTGAGGTGCGACACCGACGCCTCGTGCCTGCCGCATCGGAGAGCATCCGAGTGAGACAGTGATGGGGACGCCGACGCACTCGCGGCGGCGTCCCCACCACCTACGAAAGAGACGCCTGTGAGCCCCGCCACACGAACACCCCGCCTGGCCATCGCTGCAACGTCGGCGGCAATCGGTGTGCTCGCGCTGGTGGGATGCAGCTCCACGGTCACCGGCACACCCGAGCCGAGCGCGGGCGGCACCACCACCTCCCAGTCGGATGTGGATCTGAACACCCTGCTGATCGACCCGTCGAGCTTTCCGGCCCCGTACGACGCCCTGGTACTGCCTCAGCAGGCAATCTCGCAGGCCGCACCCGATCTGAGCGGAATACCTGCCGGTGCTCAGGTCAGTCCAGCCGGATGCAAGCCTGCCGATCAGGATTTCAGCCCCGAGGGCACCGCCATGATCGTCGGCACGGACAACGACAGCCGATCCACCATCTCCATCGAACTGACCGCTGTCGACGAACCGCTCTCTGCCCGCAAGAAGCAGCTCGAACAGTGCGGTGAGGTCACGGCAACCAAATCCGGGGCCACCTCCACGGTGACCTCCACCCTGACCCCGCCGCCGCCGATCGGTGCGGACGAGACCTTGGCCGTCCGACAGACGGTGGCCTCCGGAGCCGGCGGCGACGCAGTCACCCAGTCGATGTTGACGCTGATGGCGCAGATCGACGACATACGGGTGTCGGCCACGTTCATGTCGTTCGGCTCCGAGACACCGGACACGGCGACACTCGATGAGCTGTTCACTTCGGCCGTGCAGAAGGTAAAACAGGGGTAACTGCGCCCTAGCAGAGGGCGGCGACACTGTCCCGCCGTCTGTGCCCTCGACAGCGCAGTTGCTCCACAGCAGGATCGGTTCTCCACAGCGGACTGCGAAAGCCCAGCTCACCTCGTGTTCGGTGCCGTCCGGGCCGTCAGGATTCTCGGCATGCAGACACCGACCAACTCTCACGGCAACTTCGACTCTCGACATCGCATACACCTCGGCGACGCAGCCGAGCTGATGGCAGGGATACCGGCAATGCTCGGGTTCCATCCTCATCGGTCGATGGTGCTCATCGCGGTCAAGGACGGCGGCGCGACCGTCGGACCCACGATGCGTCACGACCTGGTGCTCGCCGGCGAGCACCTCGACCGGCGCGCGGCCGACGGGTCCCGGGCAACCCAGGAGATGCTCGACGTCATCGGCTACCTGGCCGGCTACTGCGCGGCGGAGAACATCCCCGCGGTCATGGCGGTGTTCGTCGACGACCGGCTCGATCCGGTAGCCCGCGGCCCGCACCTGCTCGATGTCGAGGCTCTGGTGAGTGAACTCGTCGGCACGCTGAACACGCTCGGCGTGCAGCTTTTCGCTGCGCTCGCGGCACCCGAGATCGCCGACGCTGCGCCGTGGTGGTCATTGTGTGGACCGCGGCGTCACGGTCTGATGTCCGACCCTGCGTCCTCACCGCTGACAGTCGCCCGCGTGCTCGACGGATATTCGGTGCGCAGATGCCGAGGCGAGCTGGCCGCAACCATCGCGCCAGGGCCCGAGAGCACGGTGCTGGCAGTGGCCACCGAAATCGCCCGACGTGAGCGCGGCACCACGAGGTCCCGCGCAGACGAGTTGAGCTCCGTGCTGGCCTATCTTGCGCGGGCACCGTACGACACCGAGCTCGAGCCCGCCGACCTCGCCCGGATCGCGATCGCGATCGGTCACGTTCACATCCGAGATGCACTGCTCGCCTTGACGCTTGGCGACGACGCCGGCTACGTCGAAGAATTCTGGGCGAACGTCTGCCGCGTCCTTCCCCGCCGTGAACGGGCGATCGCGGCAACGCTCGTCGCGTTCAGCGCGTATGTCCGCGGGGACGGGCCGATGGCCCGCATCGCGATCGATGCGGCCCTCGACGCGGACGGCACGCATAGATTGGCGCAGTTGTTGGACAGATCGCTCACTGCCGGTGCCGGCCCCGAACTCGTTCGCGAAGTCGCCGAGAGCGGGTTCGCGTGCGCACGGGACTGCGGCGTTCGCTTACCCGGCGATCCGTTCGGTCGACGATGACGACCGAACCGGCACGATCAGCGCGCCGCGTGGGACCGATCGCCCAGACCGCGCAGGAAATCCCATGCGTCGGCCACGATGCGATCGAGATCGGTTCGCTGTGGTGCCCATTTCAGCTCCTCGACCGCACGCGCACTGGATGCGATGAGGACAGCCGGATCGCCGGCCCGACGGGGGGCGTGCTCGGCGGATATGGGTAGCCCGGTGACCCGCTCACAGGACGAGATGACCTGCTGCACGGAGAAGCCGGTGCCGCTGCCGAGGTTGTAGATGGTGTGCTCACCTGCTCTGGCTGCGTCGACGGCAAGGATGTGGGCCTCGGCGAGGTCGGCGACGTGGATGTAGTCCCGCACGGCCGTACCGTCCTCGGTGGGCCAGTCGGTGCCGAAGACCGAGATCTTCTCTCGCTGCCCGAGTGCGACCTGCAACACCAGGGGAATCAGATGGGTCTCGACGACGCGGTTCTCTCCGAAGCCGTTGTAGGCACCGGCGACGTTGAAGTACCGCAAGCTGGTGGCCGCCAGACCGTACGCCGCCGCATACGAGGTGATCGCATGATCAATGGCGAGCTTGGTGGCCCCGTACGGATTGGTGGGACGGGTCGGTGCATCTTCGGTGATGGGCGTCGTCTCGGGTTCACCGTAGGTGGCGGCGGTCGAGGAGAACACCAGCTTCGGGGTGCCGGACGCGCGGATCGCATCGAGCAGGGCCAGGGAGGTGACCACGTTGCCGCTCCAGTACTTGTCGGGCGCGACCACCGATTCGCCGACGAGAGACTGCGCCGCGAAATGCAGAACGGCGTCGAACCCGCCGCCGATCAGAACCTCGGCGGCAACGTTCTTGATGTCACCGTCGATGAACGTGGCACCACTGGGGACGGCGTCCCGGTTTCCGGTGGACAGGTTGTCCACGACAACGACATCGTGGCCGCGCTCGACGAGCACGGCCGCGCAGACGCTGCCCACGTAACCGGCACCACCGGTGACCAGAAGCTTCACAGTTCGTTCTCCCTCACCCGCGCCGATGCCGTTGTGGGTGGGAGGTTCACACCTTCTTCACCTGTACGGCGTGCGCCATTTCGTCGGATATGTCGACACCGCTGTGTCCGGGCACCGTGATCGTCACCGACCCGGGCTTGGACTCGACTGTAACCCGAGCATCGGGAACCACGCCTGCCTCGCGAAGCTGAGCGATCACCTCGGGATCGGACTGAACGTGCTCGGCGAGACGACGGACGACGACCGCAGTCGGCTCGCCGACCGGTACATCGGTGAGGCGGATGAGCGCTTCCGGTGCCAGGGTCGACTGACCGAGACCCAGCTCGGCCAACCCGGGAATCGGATTGCCGTAGGGCGACGTGGTCGGGTTGTTCAGCACTGCGACCAGACGACGCTCGACCTCCTCGCTCATCACGTGCTCCCAGCGGCACGCCTCGGCGTGCACGTCTTCCCAACGCAGACCGATGATGTCCACCAGTAGACGTTCGGCCAAACGATGCTTGCGCATGACGGCAACGGCCAGGCTGCGGCCCTTCTCCGTCAGTTCGAGGTGCCGATCGCCGGCAACCGACAACAGACCGTCCCGCTCCATCCGCGCGACTGTCTGGCTGACGGTGGGACCGCTTTGTTCCAGCCGCTCGGCGATCCGCGCGCGGAGCGGAATCACGCCCTCTTCTTCCAAGTCGTAGATCGTCCGGAGATACATCTCCGTGGTGTCGACCAGATCCTTCACACTCAACCCCTTCGTCGGGCTCGATCCTACCGTCAGCACCCCGACATCGGCGCTGCACCCAGGAGCAGCGGGCGCGGCGCACCACAACGGAGTGCATCGTTTCCCGTGGCGTCTCACAAGCGAACGAAGGGCACAACACCGGAACCCGGCCACACCGTCCCGCGCGGCAACGTAGTTTTGACCACATGGCTGATCAGGCGACACGCGCCGCCGAGCACATTCCGACCCGCCCCGAGGACATCGTCGTGTGGAGCGCGGACTATCTGGGATATCGGTGGAGCGACGAGCACCCGATGAACCCCACCCGACTCGATCTGACGATGGCCCTGGCCACCGATCTCGGTGTCCTCGAGGGCATCGAACTCGTCGAGCCGTCGGCCGCCCCGGATTCGGAGCTGCTTCGATTTCACACTCCCGCATACATCGAGGCCGTCAAGCGGGCACCGTCACAGGGACCGGCATTGCGCGACCCCGGTGATGTCGTCCACGGCCTCGGTTCCGACGACAATCCGGTGTTTCCGCAGATGCACGAAGCGAGCGCCATGCTCGCCGGGGGATCGCTGGCGGCGGCCCGCGAAATCGCCTCGGGACGGGCCCGCCGTGCGGTGAGTATCGGTGGCGGCATGCATCACGCGATGGCCGACTGGGCCTCGGGCTTCTGTGTCTACAACGATGCGGCGATCGCCATCTCGTGGTTGCTGGACAACGGCTTCGACAGAATCGCCTACATCGACGTCGACGCGCACCACGGGGACGGCGTGCAGGCGGCTTTTCTCGGCGACCCGAGAGTGCTCACCGTCTCGTTGCATCAACACCCAGCGACGCTGTGGCCGAATACCGGATGGTCGAGCGAAGTGGGAGCCGAGCGGGGTGAGGGAACCTCGATCAACGTTCCGCTGCTGCCGGGCACCGCAGATCGGTTGTGGTTGCGTGCGTTCCACGCGATCGTGCCGGGTGCGATCTCGGCGTTCGGGCCGCAGATCATCGTCAGCCAATGCGGTGTCGACAGCCACAGAGAAGATCCGCTCGCAGATCTCGCGCTGACCGTCGACGGCCAGAACGCCGCATTCCTGGCCATGCGTGATCTGGCGGACAGATACTCCGAAGGTCGGTGGTTGGCCGTCGGCGGTGGAGGATACGGCTTGGTGCGGGTCGTGCCACGGGCCTGGACGTACCTGATCGCCGCCGCGCTCGGCCGCACGGTCGATCCGACGTCCGCGCTGCCGGACGCGTGGCGCGAGCGCGTGCGGACAATGGCTCCGAGCGTCGACCTGCCGCAGACCATGGGTGACGGGGGAGACGTCGACTATCCGGCCTGGGACGGGCCCGGTGGATCTCTCACCGGAGCCGACGGCGCGGATCGGGCTCTCGAACGCGTCGACTCGGCGATCATCGCCACCCGTCGGGCAGTGTTTCCGCTGCTCGGGCTCGATCCGGAGGACCCGCGTGACTGATCCGACCGACACCCCCTCGGCCGAGGAGCCGACCGTCGCGGCATCGGACCCGAGCGAGAAAGACCTGAGCGAGAAGGACCCGAGCGAGAACGAACCGAGCGAGAAGGACCTGGCCAGAGAGCGTGCGGAAACGTCGTTTCCGCGGCACTGGGTGGCCGATGTTCTCACCTCCGACGGCGGGGTGGTGCACCTGCGACCGATCGTCCCCTCGGACGCCGAGCGCATCATCGCCTTCCACGGGCGGCTGTCCGAGCGGACGAGGTATCTGCGCTATTTCGGTCCGTATCCCACGATGCCCCAGCGGGACGTACTGAACTTCACCACCGTCGATCACCACGACCGCGTCGCGTTCGTTGCAGTGCTCGGCGACGACATCATCGCCGTCGGACGCTACGAACGTCTGCCCGAGGGTGAGGGCAATTCCGCCGAGGTCGCCTTCGTCGTCGCGGACGCGCATCAGGGCCGCGGCCTCGGTCCGATTCTGCTCGAGCATCTCGCAGGAGCCGCCGCCGAGAACGGTGTCGACATGTTCGTGGCCGAGGTCCTCGCCGAGAACCGCAACATGGTCACGGTCTTCCGGGAAGCGGGATACCAGGTGAGTCGGTCGTTCGAGGGCGGCGTCCTGCGGTTGGAGTTCGCCATCGACCCGAGCGAAGCGTTGCTCTCGGTGCGCAATTCGCGTGAGCGCGCCGCTGAAGCCCGCAGCGTGCGCAACGTGCTCAGCCCCCGTTCGGTGGCGGTCATCGGTGCGTCGACGGACAGCTCGAAGGTGGGCAACGCCGTGCTCGCCAATCTGTTGGCCGGCGACTTCACCGGCCCCGTGTATCCGGTCAACGCCGACCACAGGTCGGTGCGCGGAGTCCGCGCCTACGCCACGGTGCACGACATCCCCGATCCGGTCGATCTCGCCATTGCAGCGGTTCCGGCCGATGCCATCGACGCGGTGCTCGACGATTGTCTGGACAAGGGTGTCAAGGCACTGCTGGTGGTGTCGGGTGGATTCGGCGAGACCGGTCCTGCGGGCCAGGAGAGCGAACGCAGGCTGGTACTGGCAGCAAGGGCGCACGGCATGCGCTTGATCGGGCCCAACGCATTGGGAGTGGCGAACACCGACCCCGAGTTCGGGCTCAATGCCACCCTCGCTCCGCATCTGCCGACGCCAGGAAACGTCGGATTCTTCTGTCAATCCGGCGCTCTCGGCATCGCCATCCTGGACGAGGCGGCCAACCGAAGGCTGGGTCTGTCCACGTTCGTCTCGGCCGGTAACCGTGCCGATGTGTCCGGCAACGATCTGCTGCAGTACTGGGACTCGGACCCGGCAACGGAGGTGATCCTGCTGTACCTGGAGAGCTTCGGTAATCCCAGGAAGTTCACCAGGATCGCCCGCCGGGTGGCGCGTAGCAAGCCCATCATCGCGGTCAAGAGCGGCCGCGGAGCCGTCCCGCCCGCACACGCGATCGGTGCCGATATCGACGACTCGATCGTGCGTGCACTGTTTGCACAGGCCGGGGTCATCCAGGTCGAGACCATCTCGGAACTGTTCGACTGCGCGGTCCTGTTCGGAAATCAGCCGCTACCGGCCGGACCGAGGGTTGCCGTCGTGGGAAACTCGACGGCGCTCGGCGTCCTGGCCGTCGACGCCGCTCGGGCCAAGGGCCTGCATGCGAGCAGCCCGATCGACGTCGGTCCGCAGGCAGGCCCGGAGGATTTCGCCGCTGCTGTGTCCTCGGCGTTGGCAGCGTCGGACATCGATGCCGTCATCGTCGTGTTCGTGCCGCCGGTGGCGGTCGAGGTGGAGCCGTTCGCGGCGGCGCTGGGCAATGCAGTCCGTGGGTCCGACAAGCCGGTGCTGTCGACCTTCCTTGCCACCGAGGGCATCCCCGACGTGCTGGCGGTGCGAGGTCCGGGCGGTAACCCGGTTCGCGGTTCGGTGCCCTCGTACTCGAGCCCGGAGCGGGCAGTCGCGGCTCTGGCCGCGGCGTGGCGCTACTCGGCGTGGCGATCGCGGCCGGTGTCGAACCTGGTGCGACCCAAGAGCGTCGACTCCGAACGCGCCAAGCAACTCGTCGACCGTTGGCTGCCGACGGGTAGCCCAGGACGATGGCTCTCGGACTTCGAAACTGCTGAGCTGCTCGCCTGTTACGGCCTCGACGTCGTGCCGTTTCACACCGTGACGGACGAGGACGAGGCCGTCGCCGCGGCGGACGAACTGGGCTACCCGGTGGCAGTGAAAGCGACGGGGGAGCGATGGCGGCACCGACCGGATCTCGGCGGGGTCCGACTCGACATCGCCGACGCCTCCGCGGTGCGGATGGCGTATCGCAACCTGGCAGCCGACTCGGGCGAGCCGATATTGCACGTCCAGCGCATGGCGATCAAGGGAATCGGCTGCGCCGTGCGGGTGCAGGACGACCCATCGTTCGGCTCACTCATCTCGTTCGGCCTGGCCGGTGTCATCTCGGATCTGCTGGGCGACCGCGCGTATCGGGTACTTCCACTCACCGAGGACGAAGCTGCACAGTTGATCGATGCGCCGAAGGCCGCCCCACTACTGTCCGGATATCGCAATGCGGTACCCGTCAACAAAAACGCACTCATCGATGTCGTTCAGCGCATATCCGTTCTCGCAGAAGATGTTCCGGACATTCGAGAAATTTCCTGCGAGCCGATCCTTGCCTCCGCCGACGGTGCCGAGATCACCGACGCTCGGGTGCGCATCGGACCCGAACCGACCAAGGCCGATCTCGGCCCGCGTCGACTCCGCTGAACAGGCAACCGACAAGGTCCGAAAAAAGCGGCAGCCGAACCGACGTCCGCGAGGGGGAGGGAACGTCGGCTCGGCTACCGCATGTGGTGGCGCTAACAGGAATGGTCACCGTTGCCCCACCTGTCGGTGGGTGCGCTCAGCTCGCGTACGAGCGAAGCTTCTCGGCGCGATCGCCTTGGCGAAGCTTGACCATGACCTCGCGTTCGATCTGGCGAACCCGCTCGCGAGAAAGCCCGAAGAGCTTTCCGATCTGATCGAGAGTGCGTGGCTGGCCGTCGTCCAGACCGTACCGAAGGCGAATGACCTGCTGCTCGCGCTCGTCGAGAGTGCCGAGGACGACACGCACGTCGCTGTGCAGCAACCCGGCGATGACGGCATTTTCGGCGGAGGTCGCCTCCGAGTCCTCGATGAAGTCGCCGAGGGGAGCCTCCTCGTCGCTGCCTACCGGCATGTCCAAGCTCACCGGATCGCGGCTGTGATCGAGCAGATCCGCGATCTTGTCCACCGCGATACCCGACTCGTTCGACAGTTCCTCGTCGGTGGCCTCGCGCCCGAGCTGCTGATGCAGCTCACGCTTGATTCTTGCCAGCTTGTTGACCTGTTCGACCAGATGGACAGGGAGCCGGATGGTGCGGCTCTGGTCTGCCATGCCACGGGTGATGGCCTGGCGGATCCACCAGGTGGCGTATGTCGAGAACTTGAATCCCTTGGCGTAGTCGAACTTCTCCATCGCGCGAATCAGACCCAGGTTGCCTTCCTGGATGAGGTCGAGGAGCGGCATACCGCGACCGGTGTAGCGCTTGGCCAGGGAAACGACCAGTCGAAGGTTCGCCTCGAGGAGGTGGCTCCGTGCGGCACTGCCGTCACGAACGATGATGGCCAGGTTGCGCTTCTTCACCGCGCTCAGACGCTTGGTGTTCTCGAGAACCTGCTTGGCGTACAGACCAGCCTCGATCCGCTTGGCCAGATCGACCTCTTCCGCGGCCGTCAGCAAGGCCGTGCGGCCGATGCCGTTGAGGTACACCCGAACGAGATCGGCTGCTGGGCTCTGGGCGTCCAGATCGGCATCGGTGGGCCGTGGACGAATCGTGGTGCTGGGGCTGGTCATGACTTGCCTCCTGGTCGGTGGTGTCTCACAGGGTTCAACGCTCGGGAGACTCCGATAAGTTCCCACGCCGATCCTTCTGATACCCGCTTGACCAGGGACTACGTCAGGTGCGTCCTGAGAAGTTGCTGAGAAGTGAGACCGCTCGGAACTGCGCTGCGCGTGGGCACCCGGCCCGCACTCATCGAACGGGCCGAACCAGGCCGTGTCGCACGAGTCCCTGCATCATCGGAACCGCGTGCGCAGCTAATTCGTCGGCGTCTTCGCCGTGTGCGGCAGCGAGCAACTCGACCAATTCACCGACCGGCAGACCGTCGGGTCGGAGCCCCGCCAGCAGCGCCGCACCGAGTTCGTCGATCTCGTGCTGCCACTGCGGCCCGTTGCCACGATGCACTCGCACCGCCACCGGAGACCAGCCCTCGGCACCGGGAAGGTAGACCCGTTCGAGCGCGGTGTCCGGATCGAGAGTCAACACCGAATCGAGGACGTCGTGCTCGCGCAGCCAGTCCAGTCGTGCGAAGTACTCCAGCGGTTCGTTGCCCAACGGGTCGGAGAACCCGTGCGTGAGTTCCTCGGCCAGAAGGTCGGTGGGCAGCTCGGTCTTCCGGAGGTAGACGAAGCCGAAGCCGATTCCCTCCACGTCCGCGGCAGCGAAATGATCGAGCCAGGACTGGGCCACCGGGGCCGCGTCGGGATCGCGGGGGTCGAGTCCGCCGTCGCGCATCCACGTGCCCACGTAGAGGGCCGGATCGGCGACGTCTCGCTCGACGACCCAGGCATCGACCCCGTGTTCGGGGAGCCAGGACGCGACCCGAGCGCGCCAATCCTCGCCCCGAATGTGAACCCAGGACGCCAGAATCGCCGCTGTACCGCCCGGCGTCAGGTACTGCGGAGCCTGCCCGATCATCAGCGCGCTGGCCCCATCGAGATCGAGACCCGAATCTCGGTAGGAGTGCCGTACTTCGGCGCGGCCGACGACGAACGGCGGGTTGGCCACGACCCGATCGAACGTGCGCCCGGCCACCGGCTCGAACCAGGAACCGTGCAGCAACTCGACATCGAGGTTGTTGAGTGCCATCGTTGCGGCCGCGAGATCCATCGACCGAGGACTGATGTCGGTTGCGGTCACCCGATCGGCGTAGCCACAGGCGTGGACAGCCTGCACACCGCAGCCGGTACCGACGTCGAGAACGCTCGAGACCGGGGACGTGGGAGTGCCGCGAAGCAGCGACAGTGAGGCCTGCCCGACGCCGAGCACGTGGTCGGCAGCAGTGTCCGCCACGCGCATGCTGCCATCGGGATCCGAGACGATCCACCGAGTTCCGTGTCCGGCGTCGAGAGGGCGAATGTCGAGCAGCGTCCGCACCGTCGACCCGGTGCGAACAACGATGCCCGCGGCGATGGCATCGGTGACGCTCAGTGGTGCGATGGCCTCGGCGACCTCGGCCTCCGGACAATCGTCGACGAGCAGAAACAAGCGCACCAGAACTCCCAGTGCACCCGAACCCCGGCTGGCGTTGCGGACCGGCACCGGCTCACTGCGCCCCAGCGCGGCGTGCGCGTCGTCGCCGAGCAGCCTCAGGACGCCGTCGGCGTCGTAGCCGTTCGCCTCGAAGGCGAGCCGGAGCCGGGAACAGGCGGCAACGAGAGACGAGGAGCAATCATGCGAAGTCACCGGCCCAGTCTCGCACCGAGGAATATCGAAGTGTCAGTCGTCGCCCGGTTCGATCACCCGGTGGTCCCTCGACTCCAGTTGCGGCGCGTCCACGGTGCGGTTGTCGTAGCGGCTCATCTCGTCCTTGGTTCGCGGTGGCCGATCGTTGGCGATCAACACCGCCATCCACGGCAGCGGTATGGACACACCGACGATCGCCATGGAGATCCACGGATTCATCCACATCCCGTACGCGATGGCGGCCAACACCAACGCCGGAATGCGGAACGACATGATGAACATGTACTTGCGTACCCGCTTTTTGTGCTGCTCCTCGACCGACTGCTGTGCCTCGGTGATCAGGACCGGCCCATCCGGCGAGTCGCGATACGCGCTGCCGTCGAACCCTGGGGTTCTCGTCATACCTCCACTGTGGCACTACCGCCCACGGAATGCATACGACGGGCTGTGGAACCGGTTGGCACCTGCTGTGAATTCACGGATTAATCTGTGTTCATGAGCACTCAGACGAAGGACCGTCCCGATATCGCTCCGGACGAGACCACCGACGACGACCGACCGAAGTTCTTCCACTACGTGAAGAAGAACAAGATCGCCGAGAGCGCAGTGATGGGTACGCATGTGGTCGCACTGTGTGGAGAGGTGTTTCCCGTCACCAAGTCCGCCAAGCCCGGCTCTCCGGTGTGCCCCGATTGCAAGAAGATCTACGAGGGCTTGAAGAAGGGCGACTGATACTCCCGGCTCATCCGAGGCCTCGGTCGGTGGTCGGCTCGGGTCGATCCGGCCGGATTCGATCTCCGGGCAGTTTCATCGGACCCGTGGCCAGCCGTCGGGCCATAGCCGTCATCGGTCCCGACGGCTTGTCGTCGGCGGCGGTCTGCGCCGCGATCCACTCGCGCATCTGTTCCATTCGGGTGGCACGGGCCGGCCAGAACTCCTGAATGGTGGCGTTGAACTCCGCTCCCAGCACGATCGCGAAGCCGAGGAAGAACGTGAACAGCAGAAAAGCGATGGGCGTCGCCAGTGCGCCGTAGGTGTACCCGGTGCTCGTCACCCAGGTCAGGTAGCGGCGCAGCACCGCACTGGCGATCATGAAGAACACGCCCGCCAACAGTGCCCCGCCGAGCAGTCGGTGCCACGGCAGCGAGGTGTGCAGAGCCAGCTTGTACAACGTCGTCAAGCCGATGATCAGCAGCAGACCGACGGCCGGGTAGTAGAAGAAGTCGACCAACTCGCTGCCGACATCGAGCCACGAATCGGGCAGGATCTGCTGCACGTACACCGGACCGAGGGCGACGAGCGGAAGCACGAAGACCGCGATGACCAGGAATCCGACATAGAGCAGCAGCGCGAAGAACCTCTGCCAGATCGGATTTCGCGCGTCCGCCTGTCCATGTGCTTCGACGATCGAGTCGACGAACGTCGAGATCGCCGACGATCCCGCCCAGAGTGACAGCAGAAAGCCGACGGACACGATCTCTCCGCTGCCCTGTGCGAGGACATCCTTGACCGTCGGCGCGATGATCTGCTCGACCACGCTGCCGCTGAACAGGGTGTTGCTGAACGTGATGATCTTGGACTCGATGATCTCGACGGTGTTGGGTCCGAACCATCCGCCGACGAATCCGAGACTGCCGAGCACACCGAGAAGCAGCGGCGGCAACGACAGCGTCTGCCAGAACGCTGCGGTGGCGGCCTTGCTGAAGATCGAGTCGTCCCAGGCCTTGCTCAGGGTGCGCAAAGTCACTTTCCACACCAGATGTATCGGCTTTCGCGCCGACAATCGTTCCGGTGTCGGAGTTACGGCTGCAGACTCGCTCATGGTTCCTCCAGCATTCCTGACGAAAGGGGACTTCGCTAACCACCGACGCGCCGTGTTGCGTCCGACTCACCCCAGCGATGCGTGATCGGTCGGTGCGGAGCGTTAGGCTCCTCGGCGGACACTGCAGGGCTACCGAGAGCGCGAGGAACTACATCGATGCCAGGAACCGGCGGCCAGTGAGCGCTGACATGTTCGATCCCACACCACCGTCCACCGAGCAGGTGGCTGCTCCTGTGAGCGGGGCTCCGCTGCGTGCGTGGCAGCGGCGCGCGCTGACGAAGTACCTCGTCGCGTCGCCGAAGGATTTCCTCGCCGTCGCGACACCGGGCGCAGGTAAGACGACGTTCGCTCTGCGCGTTGCCGCTGAGTTGCTCGCCCATCGGACGGTCGATCAGGTCACCGTGGTCGCGCCCACCGAGCACCTCAAGCATCAGTGGGCCGAATCCGCGGCCCGGGTCGGGATCGCTCTGGATTCTCGGTTCTCCAACTCGACCGGCCAGACGTCGAGCGATTACCACGGCGTGGTGGTGACCTACGCCCAGATCGCCTCCCATCCGTTCAAGCATCGGGTGCGCACGGAAGCGCGCAAGACCCTCGTGATCCTCGACGAGATCCATCACGGCGGGGACGCGAAGAGCTGGGGCGAGGGGATCAGGGAGGCCTTCGGTGACGCCACTCGCCGTCTGGCATTGACCGGTACTCCGTTCCGCAGTGACGACAGCCCCATTCCGTTCGTCAACTACGAACCCGATCAGGACGGGGCGATGCGGTCCAAGGCCGATCACTCGTACGGGTATTCCGACGCGTTGGCCGACGGGGTCGTTCGACCGGTCGTCTTCCTCGCGTACTCGGGTGAGGCGCGTTGGCGGGACAGTGCGGGCGAGGAGTACACCGCACGACTCGGTGAGCCGCTCAACGCGGAACAGACAGCGAGAGCGTGGCGCACGGCTCTCGACCCGCAGGGCGACTGGATGCCCGCGGTGCTGTTGGCCGCCAACACGCGGCTGGCGCAGCTGCGCGCGGGTGGGATGCCGGACGCGGGCGGCCTGGTGATCGCGACCGACCAGACGGTCGCTCGCGCGTACGCGAAGCTGCTCGAGGTGATCACCGGCGAGACGCCTGCCATCGTGCTGTCGGACGATCCCACGTCCTCGGCCCGCATCGCGGCCTTCGCAGGTGGCGACCAACGCTGGATGGTCGCCGTGCGGATGGTGTCCGAGGGCGTCGACGTTCCGCGTCTGGCTGTTGGCGTCTACGCGACCAGCGCGTCGACACCGCTGTACTTCGCGCAGGCGATCGGTCGATTCGTGCGATCGCGTCGCCCGGGCGAGACGGCGAGCGTGTTTCTGCCGTCGGTGCCGGTGTTGCTCGATCTCGCCTCGCAGCTCGAAGCGCAACGTGATCACATTCTCGGTAAGCCGCATCGGGAGAAGGACGGTTTCGACGACGAGCTGCTCGCCGATGCGAACAAGCAGAAGGACGAACCCGGCGAAGAAGAGAAGGCATACACCTCGCTCGGCGCGGACGCCGAACTCGACCAGGTGATCTACGACGGTTCCTCCTTCGGTACCGCGACGTTCTCCGGTAGCGACGAGGAGGCCGACTACTTGGGTCTGCCCGGGCTGCTCGATGCCACCCAGATGCGGGATCTGCTGCGGCAGCGGCAGCAGGAGCAGATCGACAAGCCCGCGGCGACTCCCGCCGTCCCGGTACCTCCGGTCGTGAGCGAGAGGGCCACCAGTGCGGGCCAGTTGGCCAGCCTGCGGCGTGAGCTGAACAGTTTGGTCGCGGTGTACCACCATCGCACCGGGAAGCCGCACGGTGTCATTCACGGCGATCTGCGCCGTATCTGCGGCGGGCCGCCGACAGCTATGGCGTCGGCCGATCAGTTGAGCGAGCGGATCGCGCAGCTGCGAAAAATGTAGAACGCGAAAAATGTAGAACGCAGTAGAGCCAAGAATGACGGACGGTCTCTAAGACCGTCCGTCATTCTTGTCGATATTCGTTCGTCGATTGTGGCGAACCTTGTGTCCCCCGACGTGTCGGTGGGCTACACCGTGGAGTCCGATTCGGTCATCACCGTTGCGTTCACCTCACGCAAGCGGCCTTCGTGCTCGGTGGCGTGGTGACCGCAGAAGAGAAGTTCTCCGCCGGTCGATAGCACGACACGTGCGCGGGCCCCTGCACCGCACCGGTCGCACCGGTCCGCTGCTGTCAACTGTGGGCTGGTCAATGTTCCGGGCATGACTCCTCCGTACTGGCTCGCGGTTTCCCGTTTGCCTGGGGCCGGTCCGCCGCGTCGGTATGGCGCGGTTCGTTCACTCTGTCAGACGTATGGCGGTCACGCGTTGTTCCCGAGGGCGTTTCTTTGTGTTGTCACTAACACGAAACATCCCTCACGAGCTGGAACGCAGCAGAAGCTGTTCGCTGACAGCTGACACAGGCTCCGTGTGCGCCGCGCAGTAAGGTCGCCGATGTGGCTTCGACGACTCCATCTTCGCTGTCCGGCGCGTCGAAGCTGGGCATCCCGTCGCTGTTCGTGATCGGCGCGGTGTGCATGTACGTCGGTGCGGCGATCGGGGTGTTCCTGTTCGACACAGCCCCTCCGGCTGCGGTGGCCTGGCTGCGCGGTTTCGGGGCTGCGCTGGTGTTGCTGGCCTGGCGTCGGCCGTGGCGCGCTCGGGCCGGTGCAGGCGGTGCCTGGACCATGCGTCGGGCGGGCACAGCCGCTGCGTTCGGCGGGGCCACGATCGGTATGAACGTGATGTTCTACGAGGCCATCGCGCGGCTGCCGCTCGGTGCCGCGGTGGCGATCGAATTTCTCGGGCCGATCGCGGTGGCCGCAGCGGGTTCGCGGAAACGTGCGGATGTGTGTGCGCTGCTTCTCGTCGTCTGCGGCGTCGGTGCCATTGCCTCCGCACAGTTCGACGGTGGTGAGGTCGGCCTGGTGGGAATCGCATTCGCGCTCGGCTCCGCAGCGCTGTGGGCTGCCTACATCGTGCTGGGGAAGACCGTGGCGGATGCGGGCAGAGGACTCGACGATATGGCGGCCGGTTTCGCTATCGCCTCGGTGATTCTGGCCGCACCGCTGTTCGGCCCGTTCGCACTGACACACGTCGGAGTCCTGGGTGACTGGAGAATCTGGGTTCTCGGCCTTGGCGTCGGGCTGCTGTCGAGCGTGGTTCCGTACGTTCTCGATCAGTACGTTCTCGTGCGCGTGGGTCGGGCTCGGTTCGCGTTGCTGCTGGCATTGCTTCCTGCGACGGCCACAGTGGTCGGTGCAGTGGTGCTGACCCAGGTTCCGACGAGCCTCGAGGCACTCGGAATCGTGGCCGTCATCGCGGCTGTGGTGGTCACAGGGCTGCCTGATCGACGCGGTCGCGGCTCTGTCGAGATTCCACCGCCCTGACCGGCACGGCACCGGGCAGAATAGGACCGTGACCAGTACACCGGAGGACCTCGTTCACATCTGCACCGCAGGGGAGTGGCTGTCGATGCGCGGGCAGGACCGATACGTGCCCGACTCGTACGAGGAGGTGGGGTTCGTTCACCTGTCCACGCCCCAGCAGGTGCACTTGCCGGCGAACCGGTTGTTCGCGGGCCGAGACGATCTCGTTCTGCTCCGCCTGGATCCCGCTCGACTGGCGGCGCCGGTGCGGTGGGAACCCGGGGTGCCGACCGATCCGCAGTCGATGACGTTCCCACATCTGTACGGGCCGCTGCCGGTCGCAGCCGTCACCGCCGTGCTCGACTACCGGCCCGGGCCGGACGGTGTTTTCGGCGTTCCTCGGATGTGACGGTGTTCGGGCACCAGCGCAACAAGGCCCGCCGATCGCAGTGATCGGCGGGCCTTGTTCGGCGGAGCCTGGTCGGCGAAGCCCGGACACTCAGTCCAGGTAGTCGCGCAGCACCTGAGAGCGAGAGGGGTGACGCAGCTTCGACATCGTCTTGGATTCGATCTGGCGGATCCGCTCGCGGGTGACGCCGTAGACCTGGCCGATTTCGTCGAGAGTGCGGGGCTGTCCGTCGGTGAGGCCGAAGCGTAGGCGCACAACACCCGCTTCGCGCTCGGACAGCGTCTCCAGGACAGACTGCAGCTGATCCTGGAGCAGGGTGAACGACACTGCGTCGACGGCCACGACGGCTTCGGAGTCCTCGATGAAGTCGCCGAGCTGGCTGTCGCCCTCGTCGCCGATGGTCTGGTCGAGGGAAATCGGCTCACGCGCGTACTGCTGGATCTCCAGCACCTTCTCGGGCGTGATGTCCATTTCCTTGGCCAGCTCTTCGGGAGTGGGCTCACGGCCGAGATCCTGAAGCAACTCGCGTTGAATGCGGCCGAGCTTGTTGATGACCTCGACCATGTGCACGGGGATGCGGATCGTGCGGGCCTGGTCGGCCATGGCCCGGGTGATGGCCTGCCGAATCCACCAGGTTGCATACGTGGAGAACTTGTAGCCCTTGGTGTAGTCGAACTTCTCGACCGCACGAATCAGACCGAGGTTGCCTTCCTGGATGAGATCGAGGAAGGCCATGCCGCGACCGGTGTACCGCTTGGCCAGCGACACGACGAGGCGAAGGTTTGCTTCGAGGAGGTGGTTCTTGGCGCGGTTTCCGTCTCGACAGATCCACGTCATGTCGCGGCGCTGCGCCACGGGGAGCTTTTCGCCCTTCTCCGCGGATTCACGCATCTTCTCGACGGCGAACAGGCCCGCTTCGATGCGCTTGGCCAGTTCGACTTCTTCCTCCGCGTTGAGGAGCGCAACCTTGCCGATCTGCTTGAGGTACGCACGGACGGAGTCCGCGGACGCGGTGAGCTCGGCGTCCTTTCGTGCCTGTCGCAGCGCCTCGGATTCCTCTTCGTCCCAGACGAAGTCACCCGAAGCCTTGTCTTCTGCGGTCGGCTCGCTGGTGGGGTCCTCTTCGGTGTCGTCACCGGCAGCAACGACCTCGACGACATCGTTGGCAGCGGCTGCGAGGTCGCCTTCGGAAATGTCGATGTCTTCGATACCGGGTGCGCTGTCTTCTGCGTCGTCCCCGATCGCGGGATCTGCTGCTGTCTTCTTTGCTGCGGCCTTCTTCGCCGGTGCTTTCTTGGCAGCGGCTCGCTTGGCCGGTGCCTTCTTTGCCGGTGCCTTCGCAGCGGGTGCCTTGACAGCAGGTGCAGGTGTCGCAGACTCGGTCTCGGAATCTACGGTCTGACGGATATCGGTGGCTGCCACGTACGCCCTTTCGTGACGAAGTCGTGCGGCGTCACGCCAGAGTTGTTTCCGGCGGAGAGGTCTTCGGATTCGGCCGGCTGCGTACCGGCACACACCATTGTAACGACCTCTCAGGAGTTTGTTACCGACCCTCGTACTACAGAGGTGGCGAGGCAGCGTGTCAGTGTGCTCGTCAGGGGTTGCTCGCGGACTCCGCGGACGGAACTGCGCTGTCTGCGGCCAGCGCCGCCCCGACGATCCCGGCAGTGTTCAGCAGGGTTGCCGGTACGACGGGAGTGCGATTGGTCAGGTGCGGAATCCACTTCTCGCTCTTGCGGCTGATGCCACCCCCGGCGATGAACAGATCCGGCCAGAGCAACGCCTCGAACGTCTCGAGAACCTTCGAGACCTCCTTGGCCCATTCCTTGTAGGACAGATCCTTGTTCTCCTTCACCGACGACGCCGCACGATGCTCGGCCTCCTTGCCGTCGATCTCCATGTGGCCGAACTCGGTGTTGGGTAGAAGAACCCCGTTGTGCAACACTGCCGAGCCGATTCCGGTGCCGAAGGTCAGCAGTACGACGACGCCGTCCTTGCCTTTGCCGCCGCCGTACTTGTCCTCGGCAACTCCGGCCGCGTCCGCATCGTTGAGCACGGTGATGCTCTCGGTCCCGATGGCCTTCGCGAACAGTGCACGCGCATCGGTGTCGATCCAGGACTTGTCGATGTTGGCGGCCGAGCGAGCGACTCCGTTCGTCACCACCGCGGGCAGCGTGATGCCGACCGGACCGGTCCAGTCGAAGTGTTCGACGATCTCCGCCACGGTGCGTGCGACCGCGTCGGGCGTCGAGGGTTGGGGTGTCGCGATCTTGTAGCGATCGCCGACGAGTTCCCCGGTGCTCAGATCGACGATGCCGCCTTTGATGCCGCTGCCGCCGACGTCGACGCCGAATCCGTGTCGAGCTGTTCCGGTGGTGCTGGTGTTGTCCGAACCTGCCTGTGTCATGTGGATGTCGCTCCTGGCCCGATCGAATCAGTGTGATGCCGTTGCCACCGAACAATAGTGCGGATTCTTCGTTCAGGGGACGCCGACACCGACCCGCCGCGCTCGACGCGTCGCAGCGGTGGTGCTCGGCCCTCGGTGTGTGTTGCGATGTACGCGTGCCGAAATCAGACGGATCGCAGAACGCTACCGCCAGTGCAGAATTGCCGGAACCGCAATCGGAGGCGGCGGGCGGGGTGGACAGTGCCCGATCGACCACTCGTGAGGTGGACGTATTGCGTGAGATCGCAGTTCGAGTGGCAACGAACGCCGCCGCGCACGTACGCCTGAGACGACCGCAGGTATTCGGAGGGGGCTCGCACGTCGATGACGGTGCGGTGCAATCCAAGAGCACACCGACCGATCCGGTCACCGTCGTGGACACCGAGACCGAGCGTGTTCTGCGTGAGATGTTGGCGAGGTTACGGCCCGCTGATGCCGTTCTCGGAGAAGAGGAGGGTGCCGAGAACGACTCCCTCGACGGCGTGCGGTGGGTATTGGATCCGATCGACGGGACAGTGAACTTCATGTACGGGATCCCGGCGTATGCGGTCTCCGTCGCCGTTCAGATCGATGGTGTGAGCGTGGCCGGTGCCGTGGTCGATGTTGCCCGTGATCTCGTCTACTCCGCGGCGAAGGGCCGAGGTGCGGTGGTGGAGCGGGCCGACGGCACGCAGGAAATACTGCGGTGCTCGGGTGTCACGGAACTGTCGATGACGTTGCTGGCCACGGGATTCGGTTACGGGGCGCGGCGGCGTGCCGTGCAGGGAGCGATCGTGTCAGAGCTGTTGCCGCAGGTCCGCGACATTCGTCGGATCGGTTCGGCGGCACTCGATCTGTGCATGGTCGCGTCCGGAACCGTGGACGCTCATTTCGAGCACGGCCTCAGTCCGTGGGACTGGGCTGCCGGTGGTTTGATCGCGGCCGAGGCAGGAGCCCTCGTTCGGCTCCCTGCTCCGAACTCGACGAGTGCACAGGGATCGGTGACAGTGGCCATGGCTCCCGGAATCTCGGAGGCCTTCCTCGCGGCACTACGCAGCGCAGGCGCTCTCGATCCGATTCCGGGCTGACCCAGGCCGGCGGATCTCAGCAGCGTGCTTGGCGTGCGGCCGCAAGGAGGTCGGAGTCGAGGGGCTGGGGTGGGGCACCCGGCGCGGTGGCGGCGAGCGTACGCAGTACTTCCTCTGCGTCGTCGCTGGGCTGGATCTCGCTGAAGTACGTCCCGAGCGCGAGGTCGACCGTGTCGTCGGTACGGGAATCTTCGATGAGCTCGGCGCACGGCGCTACCAGCCACACTGCGCTCGCCGCAGCGAGACCGGCCGGACCGAAGCGAATCTGGCCCTGGCACTGCATGTTCTGGTCGACGTAGACCGGATCGTTGCCGACCTGGACGTCCGGTGCACTTGCGAATCCGTAATCACTGAGCTGGGCTGCCACGTGGGCGGCCTGACCACGCTCACCGTTGGCGTTGAACACGCGTACCTTCGATGCCGACAGAGCCGCCGGCTCGACGTCGAGCAGTGTCGTGGGATCGACTTCGTTCCCCAGCGGAGCAGGCTGCGTTCCGTCGGTGGCCGCCGTGGTGGTCGGTGCATTGCATTCGGCGGTGGTCGTGGTGGTTTCGGAGGTGGTGAACACCTTGACCCAGACCAACACGCCCAGCAGGGCGAGCACCGTGAACACCGCGATGATGGGAAATGCGCGGCGGCGACGGAACGGACGACCTCGATCGTCGGCCGAATGGCCTTCGGTGATCAGAGAAACCACAGTTGATCTTCGCCTTTCCGTCGGCAGTCGCCGAGACCGGTCACAGGGTCGGTTCACACCGACGCGGTGACTACTGTAGATGCCCGCGCGCTCGGGCGGCGGCACACAGGGCCGAGCCCTGCTCGACTGCCGTGCCCGGGGCCCGATTCGTTGCTCGAAACCGGCACGTGGGCGAATTCGAGCGGCCACGGAATGAAGCCGGTCTTCCGGGTGTTGATGCGGCGTGCAGGCACCCGGTGGGCTCACCGGCGATTCGTTTTCGACTTTGTCACCGGCTTCGGCTATTGTCTGGCGGCCGCGGTGCTTCGGAAACGGATGCCGATGCACTGTCGATCTGATGAGCGAGGTCCCGAGCGGGTTTCGATCAGCGAGTTCTGGGAACTACCCGGTGTAGTTTCGGGCACCGCGTGACGACAGACGATTTTTGACAGACATGAATATCGGTGGGAGCAAGAAAGAGCCCTCTTCACAGCCGACGGCCACAAGCCGACCCATCGGCAGCCTCCACTACACACACGCACGAAGATGAGGGGTACGAGAACAATGGCAACCGACTACGACGCACCGAGAAGAACAGAATCCGATGATGTGTCGGAGGATTCTCTCGAGGAGCTGAAGGCCCGCCGCAACGAGGCTCAGTCCGCAGTGGTGGATGTGGACGAATCCGACACTGCCGAGTCGTTCGAGCTTCCGGGCGCTGACCTGTCCGGCGAGGAACTTTCGGTTCGGGTGGTCCCCAAGCAAGCGGACGAGTTCACGTGCTCGAGCTGCTTCCTGGTGCATCACCGCAGCCGACTGGCCAGTGACGCAGGCGGCGTACTGATGTGCCGCGACTGCGCGGCTTGATCAGATGAGCACAGACCCGCTTGATCGGGTCTGTGCTGCGGATCTTCGAGGAGCTGGTGGTTCCTCGAAGATCCGCAGAGGCGGTGAAAGCGCAGAAGCGGTGAAAGCACAGAGGTTGTGAAAGCTCAGCGGCCTTCTACGCCATGAGCGGTCAGCACTGCCAGCAACGCCTCGGGGCGTTTGGTGCTGACCAACCAGTACGGTGTCGGGTCGTTCGGATCGTCGAGGACCACGATCACCATCTGCTTCACCCAGGTGCGGTGCTGTACGAAGGCAAGCGGATCGAGTTGCCTGCCCAGCGCCGCACTTTTCGCAGTTGCGGGCACGATTGCTGCCTTGGACGCCACGTCGAGCGGCAGATGGGCTCCACCGACGCGCAACTCGACCCCGGTGGAGTCGGGACCTGCCACGACGTCGACGCGGAGCCTGCTGAAGGCGTACAACGCCCAGGCGAACAACGGAATCAAGACCACGTACGGAAGCCAGGCCCGGACGCCGGGGGCACCCATGTGGACCTCTGCCGCCAGCAGCACCGCCAGCGCGAGGCCGGCCGCCCACCACCAGATGGGCACCCAGAGCCGCTCGGAGTAGAGCACGGAGCCGGAGGGCACCGGCGACCCGACGGGCGGAGTGGAGTCGTCGGACTCCGAGTTGGCATGTTCGGCCTGTCGATCTGCAGTCACGAGTCCCAGGGTAGTCGCCACGTCGAGTCGGGAGTGGGCCAGCGTAGTCTCGTTCGACGTGAGCGACGAAGTCACCGAGACCGGCAACGATGCGTCCACCGATCGGTCCCTGGCACCGATGCAACCCGCATCTGCGTTGTCCGAGGTCCGGGTTCGCCGACTCGATCCCGGGCTACCGGTGCCGACTCGAGCACACGAAGGAGACGCGGGAGTCGATCTGCGGATCACGGCCCCGGTCACGATTGCTCCGGGCGAACGCGTCCTGGTGGGGACCGGTATCGCGCTCGCTCTGCCGTTGGGGACCGTCGGCCTGATACACCCACGTTCGGGCCTGGCCGCGAAATCGGGACTGTCGGTGGTCAACACCCCGGGCACCGTCGACGCCGGCTACCGCGGGGAGATCAAGGTGTGTCTGATCAACCACGATCTGCACACTCCGATCGTCCTCGAGCGCGGCGATCGCGTCGCGCAATTGATCGTGCAAAGGGTGGAATTGGTGACGTTCGTCGAGGTGAACGAACTGGACGAGACCGTACGAGGGGCCGGTGGGCACGGTTCGACCGGCGGCCATGCGAGTCTGAAGCAGTGACTGCCGCTACGAGATTCGCCGGTATCAGGCATCGTGCAAGCAACCGAGAAGAAGAGGACTGAACATGTTCGGACGGCGTAAGAAGAACGACGCCGGCAGTGCCTCCGCGCCCGGTGCGGAGCCATTCGTCGACGGAATCGAAGACGAAGACGACGAGGTGGACACGGACGCGGCCACCGAGGGCCCGCATGATCTGGCGGACCTCGACGAGGACCGGGAAACCATCGCGCAGACGCGCCTCGACCTCGGATCGGTACTGATCCCGCTGCCCGAGGGCGGTCAGCTCCAGGTCGAGATGTCGCAGGCAGGCAGTCCGCAAGCGGTGCACATCGTCACTCAGTTGGGGCGCATCACCATTGCTGCCTATGCTGCACCGAAGTCGCCCGGTCAGTGGCGTGAGGTGGCCGCGGACCTGGCCACCTCGCTCCGCAACGACAAGGCCGAGACGACCATCGAGACGGGGCCGTGGGGACGCGAGCTGCACGGGGTGACGGTCAACGCCGATCTGCGTTTCATCGGAGTCGACGGCTACCGATGGATGGTTCGCTGCGTCCTGGCCGGACCGTCGGGCGCGGTGAGCGAGGGGCAGCCCCTCGTCCAACTCGCCCACACGATCCTTCGGCAGACCGTGGTCGACCGGGGCAACGACCCCCACCCGGTTCGGACACCGTTGCCGGTGGTGCTACCTCAGGTGCTCTCCGAGCAACTTGCGGCTGCCGCACAGCAACAGGCGGCAGCGCAGCAGGCGGCCTCGCAACAGCCTGGCCAACAGCCCGCCCAGCAGCCGCAGCAGGCGGCGAACGCCGAGACACCCGCTGCGCAGCAGGCGAATCCAGCCCAGGAGTCGGCCCCGACCGAACGCCCCCGAGCGCCGCGTCGCGGGGCGTCGGGATCGGCTATTCAACAGTTGGGTGGCTGACTCGACCCTCGAACGGATGCGGCCACGGTAGGCCGAGACCGTCGACGGCCGCACGTCCGAGGCAACCCGGATCCCGGCCGATGTCGTCCAGCGTCACCGAGCGCAGTGCGCAGTTCGGGATCGTCCCGGCCCACTGCCGCGCGATGTCGATCGGATGCACCGCGTCGTCCACAGCGCCGACGACGACTGTGGGCAGCTGGATTCGTGCGAGTCCGGCGAGATCGAGGCTGCGGTACCGTGCCGCCTCGTCCAATGCGTCCGGGAGGCCCGGCCACTGGGCAGCCCAGGACCGGCGCAAGGTACGCGCGAGCCATTCGGGACTCGACGATGCCATTGCTGCGCTGACGGCCGCGAGCCCGTCCTCGCGCAGGGATCGGGCGGTGAACCGAGCGCTCGTGGCCGCGGGGGAGTCCGACGGATCCCCGGTCCACGCCGGTAGTGCGAGTGCGAGCGCGATGGTGCTCGACGGATTGTCGAGAGCCCACCGTGCCGCGACTGCAGCACCGAGGGAGATTCCTGCGACGAGGATCGGACCGTGCCGCTGTGCCGCGTGGTCCAGGGCAGCGAGGTAGCTCTCGACCACCCCGGCCGGATCTGGTTCGACCGCGAGAGTGGTCGATCCCACATCGCTCAGCGCTGCCGAGAATGCGTCATCGGCGAATCGGGCATCCGATCCCGTACCAGGTAGAACGACTGCGGCGGGGGTATCGAGTCGGCTGCGCACGAGACGATTGTGCACGCCTTTCTGCTCACGCGTGGCGATGGTTGGTCACCGTGACCCATCGGGTCTACAGTGGCGAAGTACCCGCCCTGACGAGGCAAACCCCACGTCGCCGCAAGTGCTCCGAGGAGTGGAGCGTGCGGAACGACTGACAACGCTGGAGCGCAGAATGGCACCCGCTGCCGCAGGATACTTTCGCCGGTTGACGCGAAAGTTGACCGAGGACATCGAACAACTCGACGCCGAGGAGATGGCCGAATCCTCGGAAGCGTCCGGTGCCCGACGCGCGTGCGATTGCACGCGCGGTGAGGAAGTCACGATGTTGGGACGGCTGCGCAGCGTCGAAGCGTGTTCGAAGGCCGCCAACGCCAACATCGAGGCCGAGTTCTTCGACGGCACCGATACGGTGACGCTGGTCTGGATCGGTCGCCGCAAGATCGCCGGAATCGAGCCGGGAAAGACCGTGCTCGTTCGCGGACGCGTCGGCGAACGCGAAGGGCACAAGATCGTCTACAACCCCTACTACGAATTGCGCGACGACAGCTGACCGTCGCCGGTATGGCACTCTCGTTGTCGTGACCAACAGTGACAGCGGCGAGCCACACCCGAAGACCCCGAGTACGCCGGAACCCACGGACGACGCGCCGACGCCTGACAATGTCGAGAAGGTGGCTCCCACCGTTCTCGAGCAGCTCGGCGGAGTGCGGGGGCTCCTGTACTCCACGTTGCCGGTGATCGTCTTCGTCCCGGCGAACAGTTACTTCGGCCTCGGCGTCGCATTGTGGGCGGCCCTGGGCGTCGCCGCCGCGGTGCTGGTGTGGCGTCTGGTTCAGCGCAGCCCCATTCAGCCGGCGATCTCGGGATTCTTCGGCGTGGGCATCTGCGCATTCATCGCCTACCGCACCGGAGATGCCAAGGGCTATTTCCTGTTCGGCATCTACACCTCACTGGTGTACGGCGGCGCATTCGTGGTGTCGGTCCTGGCGCGGTGGCCGCTGGTGGGAGTGATCTGGGGTTACCTCAACGGTAAGGGGACGGCGTGGCGGCACGATCGCTCCGCGGTGCGCTACTACGACCTGGCCACGATCGCCTGGGCTGCAGTGTTCGGTGCCCGGTACCTCGTGCAGTCCCAGCTCTACGACTCGGATCAGACCGGCTGGCTCGCGGTCGCTCGCATCGGCATGGGGTGGCCGCTGACCGGAGTGGCGTTGCTGGTCACGCTGTGGTCCGTGCGTCAGGCCGACCGCGCCCTCGAGATCGCCTCGGGTGCGGACCGGGCCGACGGGGCGCTGCCGTCAGATCAGACCGACCGCAGTACGTAGTTCGTTCTCGACCTCTTTTGCGGCGACGAACAGCAGTTCGTCGCCGCCCTCGAGAGGATCGTCGCTCTGTGGAACGATCACTCGGCCACCGCGCAGAATGGTGACCAACGCCGCATCCCTGGGCAACCGAAGCTTCCTGACCGGCTTTCCCGCCAACGGAGTGTTCTCCGGAAGGGTGATCTCGACGAGGTTCGCCTGACCCTTGCGGAATGTCATCAGGTGTACGAGATCGCCGACGGAGACGGCTTCTTCGACCAGCGACGCGAGCATGCGCGGCGTCGACACGGCAACATCGACGCCCCATGCGGCGTCGAACAGCCACTCGTTTCGTGGATCGTTGACTCGTGCCACCACTCGATCGACGCCGAACTCGGTCTTGGCCAGCAGGCTGAGCACCAGGTTGGCCTTGTCGTCGCCGGTGGCGGCGATCACCACGTCGTAATTCTGGAGCTCGGCGGTCTCGAGCAGACTCAATTCGCAGGCGTCGGCGAGCACCCATTGTGCTTCCGCGATGGCGGCCTGATCGATGTGATCGAGCTTGCGTTCGAGGAGCATCACGTCGTGCCCGCTGCGGATCAACTCGCGAGCGATGGATCTGCCGACTGCGCCGGCACCGGCGATGGCGACTTTCATGGCATCCCGTTCGGATCGGTGTAGTGGGGCTGGGTTGGTGCTGGTGTCATCACTGGTCCGCGGGCGGTGGATTGCCGGCCAGCGCCAATGCTTCTGCCACGGTCCCCGACACGGCAGCGACGTAGATCTCGTCTCCCGCCTGGATCACCGTTCGCTTGTCCGGCAGTAGTCCCGAACCGAATCGGATGACGAACGCCGCTCGCGATCGGGTGGCATCTTCGAGGACCGACAACTTCTTGCCGATCCACCCGTCGTGGCAGTCCAACAAGACCACCGCCACGCTGCCCGAGGGGTCCCGCCATTTCGTGGTCGGGTCGTCGCGCAGCAGGTTGTGCAGAAATCTGTCGGTGGCCCACGGAACCGTTGCCACGGTGGGGATGCCGAGCCGCTCGTACACTGCGGCGCGCTTGGCATCGTAGATTCGTGCGACGACCTTCTCGACGCCGAACGTCTCGCGCGCCACGCGGGCGGCGATGATGTTGGAGTTGTCCCCGGAGGACACCGCCGCGAAGGCCTCTGCCTTTTCGATTCCGGCTTCCACCAGAACATCTCGGTCGAATCCCATGCCGACGACCCTGGGGCCGGTGAAATCCGGATCGAGTCGCAGGAACGCCGCCTCGTCGCGATCGATGATGGACACCTCGTGGCCGATCCGTTGGAGCGCACCCGCCAGCGATGCGCCCACGCGGCCACATCCCATTACAACTACGTACAACGCCCCAGCTCCGTCCCGAACTCGATCTCGATCTCGATGGTCGTCACTGCCACCGTGTAAGCGTGCACCAACGTATCCGGCCTTCGTCGGCGAATCGAGCCAGGGTGTCTTCTGGCGGTGTTTCCGACGCTCGCCCGAGACGCCCGGCCGGCGACGGCCTACGCTTCTCCCCGTGTCCAAGCTTTCGACTGCCGCCAAGCGGCTGGTGCTGGGTAGGCCTTTCCGCAGCGACAAGCTGGGCCATACGCTGTTGCCCAAGCGGATCGCGCTTCCGGTCTTCGCCTCCGACGCGATGTCCTCGGTCGCGTACGCCCCCGAAGAGATCTTCCTCGTGCTGTCGGTGGCGGGAATCTCCGGAGTCGCGTTCACGCCGTGGATCGGACTCGCCGTAGCAGTGGTCATGGCCGTCGTCGTCGCCAGTTACCGGCAGAACGTGCATGCCTATCCGTCGGGTGGTGGCGACTACGAAGTCGCGACGACCAACCTCGGCCCGACGGCGGGGCTGACCGTCGGCAGCGCCCTGTTGGTCGATTACGTACTGACGGTCGCGGTGTCGATTTCCGCGGCCGCGTCGAACATCGGGTCGGCAGTTCCGTTGGTGGCCGAACACAAGGTGCTGTTCGCAGTCGTGGCGATCGTGCTGATCACCTCGATGAACCTGCGCGGCATCCGAGAGTCCGGTGCGGCTTTCGCCATCCCCACGTACGCGTTCATGTTCGGCATGGTGCTGATGATCGGCTGGGGATTGTTCCGGGTCTACATCTTGGGTGAGGACGTGCAGGCCGAGTCTGCGGCGTTCGATCTGAAGGCCGAGGATTCACATCTGTACGGCATTGCCTTCGCGTTCCTGATCGCCCGAGCGTTCTCCTCGGGTTGTGCGGCGCTGACGGGTGTCGAAGCGATCAGCAACGGCGTCCCGGCCTTCGAGAAGCCGAAGTCTCGCAACGCCGCAACGACCCTGCTGCTGCTGGGATTGATCGGGACAAGCCTGCTGATGGGCATCATCGTGCTCGCTCAGACGGTGGGCATCAAGTACGCCATGGATCCCGCGTCGCAGCTGGTCGGTGCACCGGACGGGTACGTGCAGAAGACGTTGATCGCCCAGTTGGCCGAGACTGTCTTCGATGGCTTCCCGGCCGGGTTCTTCTTCATCACCACCGTCACCGCGCTGATCCTCGTACTGGCCGCCAACACGGCCTTCAACGGGTTCCCCGTGTTGGGTTCGGTCCTTGCGCAAGACCGGTATCTGCCCCGCCAACTGCACACCCGCGGCGATCGACTGGCGTTCAGCAACGGGATTCTCTTCCTGTCCGGTGCTGCCATCACGTTCGTGGTCGTCTTCGGTGCCGAGGTGACCAAGCTCATCCAGCTCTACATCGTCGGGGTGTTCGTCTCGTTCACGCTGAGCCAGACGGGCATGGTTCGGCACTGGACGCGCTTGCTCGCCGCCGAGACCGACCGCGAATCGCGTCGGCGAATGATGCGATCGCGCGTGGTCAACAGTGTGGGCCTCGTCATGACCGGAACGGTGTTGGTGATCGTGCTGATCACCAAGTTCGCGGCCGGTGCCTGGATCGCGATCGTCGCGATGGTCTTGATCTTCGGCTTGATGCGCTTGATCCGGAAGCACTACGACACGGTGGCGAGCGAGCTGGAGGACGAGGAGTGGGACGGCGTACTGCCCAGCCGCACCCACTCGATCGTGTTGGTGTCGAAGTTGCACATGCCGACGTTGCGCGCATTGGCGTATGCCCGTGCGACGAGGCCGGACACGTTGGAAGCGGTGACGGTCAACGTGGACGAAGCCGATACGCGTGAGCTGGTGCGGCAATGGGAAGCGAGCGATGTCTCGGTACCGCTGAAGGTCGTCGAGTCCCCGTACCGTGAGATCACCAAGCCGGTGCTGGACTACGTCAAGCGGGTCCGACGGGACTCCCCACGTGACGTGGTCACCGTGTTCATCCCGGAGTACGTGGTGGGGCATTGGTGGGAGCAGGTTCTGCACAATCAGAGCGCGCTGCGTCTGAAGTCTCGGTTGCTGTTCCAGCCGGGTGTGATGGTCACCAGCGTGCCGTGGCAGCTGCATTCCGCCGAGAAGGCGCGCAAAGAGGTACTCGGCAACGCGCCGGGAGCGTCGCGTCGAGGCTACGAACCACCGGTGGGCAAGTGAGCGAGAGTTGGTCCGGGCTTCTGGTCGAAGTGGAGCTCGGAGCGCCGGGGCACGGCGGGTTCTGTGTGGCTCGTCACGACGGCCGGGTGATGTTCGTGCGGCACGGTCTGCCCGGGGAGCGAGTGTTGGCCAAGGTCACCGAGGATCGCGGTAAGTCGTTCTGTCGGGCCGATGCCGTGGAGATCCTGACGCCGTCGAAGGATCGGGTCGAGGCGGTGTGTCCCATCTCCGGTCCAGGTGGGTCCGGTTGCTGTGATTACTCCCACGCGAGCCTCGAGGCCGGCCGAGCCATGAAGGCCTCCGTGGTCGCCGAACAACTGCGCCGGGTCGCTGGAATCGAGCGTGAGGTTCTGGTGGAGGAACTGCCAGGAACCGGTGACGGACGAGGCTGGCGAACTCGGGTGCGACTCGCTGTGGACGCCGGCGGCCGACCTGGTTTCCACCGTTATCGAAGTAGCTCGATCCTGACCGAGCTCGGGTGTCCCCAAATGGATTCGCTTGCCTACGAAGGCCTGTCGGACACGCGATGGCGGGCGGGCTCGGAACTGCAGGTCGTGATGGACGGCTCGGGCGAGCGGCATGTCGTGGAGATCGCTCCGGCACAGGTCTCCGATACCGGCCGTCGGTCGCCCGGTCGACGCGGGGCATCCGCTCGTCGGGCTGCGTCGTCACGGACCCGACCGGAAAAAGCCGTGATCGGCTCGGGTCGGGTGACGGAGTACGTCTCGAACAGATCCTGGACCCTCGACGCCACCGGTTTCTGGCAAGCCCATCGCGGTGCGGCTCAGATGTACAC
>NZ_JABFAU010000003.1:523560-928841 GCF_017168335.1 Rhodococcus sp. KRD162
CTCTACGGCGGCGTCGGGGTGTTCGCGGCGGCGCTCGCCGCCGGGGTCGGATCGGACGGGCACGTCTCCAGCGTCGAATTCTCTCGACGGGCGGCCGAGGACGGTCGTTCGGCTCTCGTGGATCTGCCGCAGGTCTCGTTCGTGCCGGGACGCGTCGAGCGTTCGTTGGAGGCGTTGGCGCAGCCGGTGTCGGTTGCGGTGCTCGATCCTCCTCGCGCGGGCGCCGGACGGGGCGTGATCGACGCCCTCGCCGTCCGGCGCCCCCGTTCGGTGGTGCACGTCGGCTGTGATCCGGCGTCGTTCGCGCGAGATGTGAGCCTGTACCGGGCTGCGGGCTACGAGCTGACCGACATCCGCGCGTTCGACGCCTTTCCGCTGACCAGTCACGTCGAGTGCATCGGCCGCTTCGTCCGGAGGTAGTGCGGCCGCGAACTTCGTCGCCCGGTCATGCGGGGTGAGCCACTTCGGCGACCGCGGCGAAGGCCTCGGTGGGCACGGTGACGATGCGTTGGGCACCACATCGGCACCCTTGGTATCCGACGAGGCCCTCGCTCGTGTCGTGGGTGGAGTGGGTGGTCCAGGTGTGTGTCGTGTGCTCTGTGTGCATTCTCCCACTGTGATGTAATGGTCTTATGCACATCAACCCTTACGGCGAATATGCGGTGAAACTGGGCATCGACCTGCTCAACAGTCCACCCGCCTCAGCGGCCGAACTGGGACACCGCTGCGTCGATGCCGGTCTCGTGCCGGACTGGACGGCAACCGAGGCCGATCTGGTGGACACCATGGCGTTCCTGCGTGACTGGGCCGGCGTGGTGGACGCCGACACCGATCACGAGCGAGCCGAGGCGCTCAACGCTCTCCTCGCCCAGGCCTCGGCATACCCGAGGTTGACCGACCACGCCGGTGACGGATGGCACATGCACTACCGCGACCCCAACATCGAGCTCGGCGGCGTCATTCGGGCCCTGGTGAGCGTCGGCACAGCCTTGCATCTGACGGGGCGCGGGATGTCCCGCCTCGGTCGCTGCGCGGCCACCGACTGCGATCTCGCCTTTGCAGACACCTCCCGGACGGGCAGACAGCGGTACTGCGGGACGGTCTGCTCCAACCGGGACGCGGTACGCAGGCATCGAGCACGAGCAATGCCGTGATCGGCCCGGGAGCTCGGTCTCGGGCTGGTGCTTTCGCGCTAGGACTTTCGGTTGTACAGGCGCATCGTTATCGGTCCGAACACCGCGAGTAGGACGGCGCTGAGCACCAGCGTCATGGCCAGTTGGCCGGTGTCGACGTCTCCGTCCATCAGGCCGCGCAGCGTGGTCACCAAGAAGCTGACCGGATTGACATCGACGAACGCACGCAGCCAGCCCGGCATGGTGGCCGGATCGACGAAGATGTTGCTCGCGAACGTCAGCGGAAACAGGATGAACATCGACATACCCATCACGGCGGCCTCCGTGCGCACGATCATCGCGATCATGGTCCAGACCCAGGACAGGCAGAACGAGAACACCAGGAGCAGACCGATCGAGGCCAGGACTCCGACGAACCCGCCCTGCGGTCTGAACCCGAGTATCAAGCCCAGGATCAGCACGATGACCGAGGCGAGCGTGTAACGGACCACGTCGCCGAGCAAGGCTCCCACCAACGGTGACGGGCGCCAGATGGGCAGCGATCTGAATCGGTCGAAGACGCCTTTCTCGATGTCCTTGTTCATCGTCACGCCGGTGTACATCGTGATCATCACCACGGTCTGAACCAGGATGCCGGGAAGCAAGAACTGGATGTAGGCGTTGGTGGACCCGGCGAGCGCGCCGCCGAACAAGTACGTGAACAGCAGTGTGAACATGATCGGGAAAGCCGTCACATCGAACAGCTGCTCGGGCACGTGCTTGATCTTGAGCAGCGCCCGCCACCCGAAGCTCAACGACGTCGACAGCGAGGACGGCCGCGCGGGACGCGGGCCTGCAGCGTCGAGCACGTCGACGATGATCGATTTCTGCGGCATCGGCTGATGGGTGTCGGCGGTCATGATGCAACCTCTCGATCGGATCCGGATGGATCGGGCGTTCGTTCGGTATCCACTCCCGATCCAGCCTCGTGGCCGGTGAGGGCAAGGAAAACCTCGTCCAGGCTCGGTTGCCCGAGCGCGAAGGATGCGATGGAGATTCCCGCCGCGTCGAGCGCGGGGAGCACGGGGGTCGCCTGTGCGGGGTTGTCCAATCGCGCTGTGATGGCCGAGGGGTCTTGATCCTCGATCACGCTGCCGCCGAGTAGTTCTCGCAGGATCCCGACGGCGGCAGGTCGCTGCGTGACATCGAGTACTCGCAGATGGAGCGAATTGGATCCCACCGATGCCTTCAGCTCGCCCGTCGTACCTTCGGCTATCACCTTGCCGCGGTCGATGACCGCGACGCGCCCGGCCAGCTGATCTGCCTCGTCGAGATACTGAGTGGTCAGCAACACCGTCGTCCCGCCGGCCACCAATGCCCGGACTATCTCCCAGACGTGGTTGCGGCTGCGCGGATCCAGTCCGGTGGTCGGTTCGTCCAGAAAGATCAGCTCGGGGGTGACGATGATGCTGGCCGCGATATCGATGCGTCGACGCATTCCGCCCGAGTAGGTCTTGACCTGCCGAGATCCGGCATCGGCGATATCGAACGCGGTCAGCAGCTGCTCGGCCCGCGATCGGGCTGCAGGCCGCGAGTACCCGAGCAGACGAGCGAGCAGGACCAGATTCTCCGTACCGGTCAGATCCTCGTCCAGTGAGGCGAACTGGCCTGTCAGAGCGACCTTCTGCCGCACCGCCTCGGCCTCGGTCGCGACGTCGTGTCCCAGCACGCGCGCAGTACCGCCGTCGATGGGCAGGAGCGTGGCCAGCATTCGGATGGTGGTGGTCTTGCCTGCGCCGTTCGGTCCGAGTACTCCGTACACCCCGCCCGAGGGAATGGACAGATCGACGCCGTCGACTGCTGTGTTCGTTCCGAATCTCTTGATCAGACCGTGTGTTTCGATCGCCGTCATCTCTGCCGATTCCTCCCGCGAGCAGTTCGCCCGCTGATCCACGATTTGTCCGATTCTCCGCCAAGAATGACCCGTGGTTCGAGTCGGTGCAAATGATTTCGTGTCTGTCGACCATCCGTTCGCCGGATTGTTCCGAATATGTACTGCGGCGGGAAAACGCGGAGGTTTCGATATGAGAGCGCTATGACCACTAGTGTCGTGTTCGATGAACTCGATCATGAACCCGTCTGTTGGGACGACCTTTCGATGAGCGCGCCGTTTTCCGACGCGTCCCGATCCTCGGACACAGGCCGTGACCACACGTCCGACGCCGCAGAAGACTCGGTGGCAGCGGATGCGGTGTGCGCCGTCCCCAGCCCGCAGCTCAAGAACTTGCGAGCCGACGAAGCGGACCGGCTGCGCCGGTTGATGGCCCTGGTTGCACAGGGCGATCGGGTGGCGTTCGCGGAGCTGTACGACGCCACGTCCGCTCGGGTCTACGGGATGGTGCTCAGGGTGCTCCGTGACCCCGGATACAGCGAGGAAACCGCTCAGGAGGTATTTCTCCAACTGTGGCGTTCGGCACCCAACTACGATCCGAACCAGGGCAGTCCACTCGCGTGGATCATGACCCTGGCGCATCGTCGTGCCGTGGATCGCGTTCGGAGCGAGCAGTCCGGTACCGACCGTGAGGCCGCGTACGGTGCCGTGAGTCATGCGTCAGAACACGACGAGGTGCTCGAGACCGTCACCCAGAGGCTCGAATCGGAGGCAGTGGTGGCCTGTCTCGAAACATTGACCGATACGCAGAGCGAGTCGGTACGAATGGCTTACTACAGCGGTTACACCTACCGCGAGGTTGCGGAGCGGCTCGGGGTCGCGGTTCCGACCATCAAATCGCGCATACGAGACGGACTGATCAAATTGAAGACATGCCTGGGGGTGACCTCGCAATGAACGAATCATCACGGCAACGCCTGTTCGACGACGCGGAGGTCTACGCCCTTCACGCCATTACCGATTCCGAGCGACGCGATATCGAGACCGAGCGGCAACGGGTCGACGACACGGCCCGCGCGCAGTTCGACGTCCTCGTGAGCGAGATCCACGAGACCCTGGCGTTGGTGGCCGCGATCGACGCGACCCCTGCACCCGACCGACTTCGCCGGGTGGTTCTCGATCGAGTCGCGGCCAGCGGCCAAGATCCCACGGTCCGGGAGCCGACGGTTCGGGAAACTCCGTCCAATGTCACTCCGCTGCACCGGCATCGGCGCGAGCGCTCGAAGACCTGGCGGTACTCGATGATGTCCGCTGCCGCCGCAGTGATCGTCGCAGTCGGCGGCGTGGTGGTCGTCACCCAGACGATGGGCAACGACGCGCAGCCATCTCAGGTGGAGCAGATCGTGGCCGCTCCCGACGCACGCCAGGCCACGGCAGATTTCCCCGGAGGCGGCACGGCCACCGTGTCCTACTCACTGTCTCGGGACGCCGTCGTGGTGACTCTCGACGGTGTACCGCAACCGCCGCCGGGACGCGCGTACCAGATGTGGTTCGTGGACGGTACGCCGCGATCGGCTGGTGTGATGACGGACGAGGAGATCACCTCGAAATCCGGCACAGTGGTCGATGGCCTCGGTGCCGCGACCAATTTCGCGTTCTCACTCGAGCCCGCCGGTGGATCACCGCAGCCCACCCAGGTGCTCACGATGCTGACGCTGAACGCCTGAGCAGGTCACGCTCGCCTCGGGCGGTTCGACACGCGGGCGGTTCGACATTCGGGGTCAGAGTCCGATGTCGAACCGCCCGAGCGTTTTTATCACCGCTGCCATCTGGCCGTACGCGCCGGTGGCGAGATTCTCCAACAGAGCCAGCTTGACTCCGGGCGCGTCCGCGGTCAGCGCCTCGAAGTGCGGCACGGACACCACGACGAGGTCGACCGGGGTATCTGCCACCATGTCGAGCAGAAAGGGCACCGCCATCAGTAGCGGCATCTCGCCGAAACTCATTCCGGGCGAGAGAGTCGTGATGCGGTGCCTACCGCCGTCGGCCGCGACGGCACGCGACGTCACCTCTCCGCGCAGCACCAGGAACAGGCCTGCGGCCGCGTCGCCTTTGTGCACGATGACCTCGCCGCGCGCGTAGTGCCGCGGCTCGAGGTACGCAGTGACGGCCTGATACTGGGCGGCCGAGAGCCCCGCGAGCAGCGGATGCTCGGCGGCGGTGATGGCGGCAGGTTGGCGCACTCCGGTGCAATGGCGATCGAGCAGAAGGTTCTCGGCCCATTCGACGGCCGATCCCAGGCTCGAATAGACCCGGCCCGCCGGATCGGCCGGGTCGAGACTCGACGTGGTGAGCCCCAGAATCGCCCGAGGGTCCACCACACTCATCACACAGCCGTGTTCGGCGAGCTCGCGACGTAGGTCCTCGAACATGGTGCGGGCGATGGTACCGACCTCGTCGACGCCGCGGACGTCGATGACGAGGGCGTCCAATTCACGATCCAGGTTCCCGATCTCACGCACTGCCGTCTCTGCGCCCGAGAACAACAGGTCACCGTGCAGCTCGTAGACGCGGCCGCGGTCTCCCACCGCGGCCAACGTGGCCTGCTCCACATCCGAACGCCGTTTGCGCGAGGGGGCTTCGGTGACGACGTAGCGGCGACGAATCGAGGATTTCGCGGCCCGAGTGACGTGCAGGAAGTGCAGTTCGAGGCGAGTCGAGAGCTCCCGGCAGGCAGCGACTCCCCGCACGCTGTTGCCATGGGAATCGAGACGCGGTGAGTACACGGCGATACCCATCTGGCCGGGCAGTACCGCAAGAATCCCGCCGCCGACTCCGCTCTTGGCGGGCATCCCCACCCGGGCGACCCAGTCGCCTGCGCCGTCGTACATTCCGCACGTCGTCATCACCGAGAGCACCCGTTCGACGAGGGCCGGTGCCAGCGCGCGTTCTCGGGTGCGTGGGTTGACCCCGTTGTTGGCCATGGTGGCCGCCATCATGGCCAGGTCTGCTGCAGTGACGTCTATCGAACATTGACGAAAGTACAGATCGACGGCGGCATCGGGATCGTGGTCGATGATGTCGAACGAACGCAGCATGTACCCGATGGCACGGTTGCGGTGGCCGGTACGCGCCTCGGAGGTGTAGACGGCATCGTTGAAGGTCAGCGACCTGCCTGCGTATCGCGAGTACGAGGCGCGAATCCGCTCGAATCGATCCCGGGCATCGCGGCCGGCCACGAGTGAGGCCGCCGTGATCGCGCCGGCGTTGATCATCGGGTTGCGTGGCCGCTCGGTGACGGGGTCGAGGCTGATTTCGTTGAACGGCTCACCGGAGGGCTCGATGTCGATCTTGCTTGCGACCACGTCGAGTCCTCGATCGGCCAGAGCCAGTGCATAGGTGAACGGTTTGGAGATGGACTGGATCGTGAAGGGCACCTTGGTGTCGCCGACTTCGTAGACATAGCCGTCGGTGGTCGTCAGCGCGATCCCGAAGCCGTCGGGCGTGACCGCAGCGAGTTCGGGAATGTAGTCCGCCACGTGTCCGCTGGTGTCGTCTCGGCACAGTTCGTGCACTCGGCAGAGGATGGCATCGACGACGTTGCTCATGTTCGACACTGTAGGTGGGATGTCCGATTCGACACGCGCGAGGTTAGGGGCGGCTGACCGAAACTGTCCGGCCGTTCAGCGGTAGTGTCACCCAGACCATGCTGGGCGGAGCAGCGGAGGTGCATCGACTCCGTAGACTCGAGTTCTTGATGTGTGAACCGGCCGGAGGGAGCGATCTCGTTGGGTGTCCTAGCGCGAATTCAGACGCCCGAGGACTTGCGCGACCTCGGTAGTGCAGAGCTGGCAGAACTGGCTGGCGAGATCCGGGCCTTTCTGGTCGAGAAGGTCTCTGCCACCGGCGGCCACCTGGGGCCGAACCTCGGCGTGGTGGAACTGACCCTGGCGATCCACCGCATCTTCGATTCTCCGCGAGATCCCGTCATCTTCGACACCGGCCACCAGGCCTATGTCCACAAGATGCTCACCGGGCGCACAGGTCAGTTCGACACGCTCCGCAAGCAGGGCGGCCTGTCGGGCTACCCCTCACGAACCGAGAGCGAACACGACTGGGTCGAGTCCTCGCACGCCTCGGCCTCGCTGTCCTACGCAGACGGCTTGGCCAAAGCGTTCGCGCTCAAGGGCGAGACCGATCGGCACGTCGTCGCCGTCGTCGGCGACGGGGCGCTCACCGGCGGAATGTGTTGGGAGGCACTCAACAACATCGCAGCGGGCCGCGACCGCTCCTTGGTCATCGTCGTCAACGACAACGGTCGCTCGTATGCCCCGACGATCGGTGGTCTTGCCGATCATCTGGCGGCTCTGCGGCTCCAGCCCGAGTACGAGAAGATCCTGGACAACGGGCGCCGGATCGTGCGCAAGATTCCGGTCATCGGACCGACTGCTTACACGATGCTGCACGGCATGAAGGCGGGGGTGAAGGACGCCATCAGCCCGCAGGTGATGTTCACCGATCTCGGCATCAAGTATCTGGGTCCGGTCGACGGCCACGATCAGCACGCGATGGAATCCGCGCTGCGTCGTGCCAAGGCCTACGGCGGACCGGTCATCGTCCACGCAGTGACGCGGAAGGGTATGGGGTACGTCCATGCCGAGAACGATGTCGCCGATCAGATGCACGCCACCGGTGTCATAGATCCAGCGACCGGTCTGGCGCGGTCGAAGTCGGCTCCGGATTGGACCTCGGTGTTCTCGGCAGCGCTCATCGAGCAAGGAGAGCGGAACGAGGACGTCGTTGCGATCACCGCCGCGATGGCCGGGCCCACCGGGCTGGCGGAGTTCGGAGTTCGGTTCCCCGACCGGATGTTCGACGTCGGTATCGCCGAACAGCATGCGATGACGTCGGCTGCTGGTCTTGCACTCGGCGGCGTGCACCCGGTGGTGGCCATCTACTCGACCTTCCTGAACCGAGCGTTCGACCAGTTGCTCATGGATGTGGCGTTGCTCGGGCTACCGGTGACCGTGGTTCTGGACCGCGCGGGTATCACCGGGGCCGACGGTGCCAGCCACAACGGCATGTGGGACATGTCTCTCCTCGGCATCGTGCCCGGCATGAAAGTGGCGGCACCGCGCGACGCCGAGACACTGCGGGAGGAGTTGGCGGAGGCGATCGCAACCTCCGACGGTCCGACCGCGCTGCGGTTCCCGAAAGGCGCGGTCACCGAGACCGTGTCGGCAGTGCGCCGATTGGACGGCATCGTCGATGTGCTGACCGAACCGTCCGATGCGATGGGTGACGTTCTGATCGTTGCGGTCGGTGTGTTCGGTGCATTGGCTCTCGAGGCAGCGAACAAGCTTCGCCGCGACGGCATCTCGGTGGCGGTCGTGGATCCGCGGTGGGTGCTGCCCGTCCCGCAGTCGTTGCTGAAGTTGGCCGAGGACTACCGGCTGGTCGTGACCATCGAGGACAGTGGTCTGCACGGCGGCATCGGATCGGCCCTGTCGGCGGCCCTTCGCGGGGCGGGGGTCGACACACCGTGTCGCGATCTCGGTGTGCCACAAGCATTCCTGGATCACGCATCGCGCGAGCAGCTCCACCAAGAGCTCGGCCTCACGTGCGAGGACGTGGCGCATCGCGTCTCGGACTGGGTCAAGAGTCTCTGACCCGAGTCCTCCGACCGTTGTCCGGTCCTCGGATACCGCTGGAACGAGCTGTCAGCGCCTCACGTGGCTCGTTCTTCGACCCGAACGTGCTCGATGAGGTTGGCCAGTGCGAACGGGTCGTGCGCGACGATGCGTTCCACACTCGCCTTGTCGGGACCGTCGACGATCAAGGTTGCACCGCTGTGGTCCGCCAGTGGGCTCGAGGACCGGAGGATCTTACGACGCTCGAGTTCCCGTAGCCACGCCCTGTGATCGGTTCGGTGATCATCACGGCCCGAGGACGTTTCGGCGGAGTACTTGTATTCCACGACAAAAGTCGGCATGTCAGATCACCATGTCCTCGAGCTCCATACCCTTGGTTTCCTTGATCTTGTACTTGACGAAGAAGAACGACAGGATCGCGAAGAACGCGAAGAACGAGTAGATGAATCCCAGTCCGATGGTGTCGGACAGCGGCGGAAATGCCAGGGTGATGGCGAAGTTCGCGATCCAGTTCGCTGCAGTACTGATGCCGAGAGCGACGGCACGCATGCGGTTGGGGAACATTTCTCCGAGCATCACCCACATGATCGGGCCCCAGGTGGCGGCGAAGAAGACGACGAAGAGGTTGGCGCCGACGAGCGCCACCGGGCCCCACGGCGATGGCAGTTCCAATTGATCACCGCTGCCCACGGCCTGCGTGAACGAGACGGCCGCGAGTACCAATCCGACGAACATCCCGATCGAGCCGATCATCAGTAGATTTCGTCGCCCGAATCGGTCGACGAACAAGATGGCGACGAACGTCATCGTGACGTTGATGACGGACGTGATGACCGAGGTCACGAACGACTGGTTCTCGCTGAATCCGACGGACTTCCAGAGCGTCGTCGAGTAGTAGAAGATCGCGTTGATTCCGACGAATTGTTGCAGGATCGCCATCGTGATGCCGACCCAGACGATGGGCTGCAGGCCGAACTTGGGTCCACGGATATCCCCGAACGACGACGCCGACTCCCGCCGCAACGTCAGGCGGATTTCCTTGACCCGCTCGTTCGGGTTCACCTCGCCGCTGATGTCGGCGAGAATGCGCGCCGCCTCCTCGTCGAGGTGCTTGCCGACGAGGTACCTGGGGGACTCCGGAATGAGAGTCGCGAGAAAGCCGTAGACGAGAGCAGGTGCGACACCGACGAGGAACATCCACCGCCAGGCTTCGAGTCCGAACCACAGATCGTTGGACGGCCCACCGGCCGCATTCTGCAGCACGGCGTCGGAGAGCAGCGCTGCGAAGATGCCGATGGTGATCGCCAACTGCTGCAACGACGCCAAGCCGCCGCGATAGCGGGCCGGTGCGATCTCCGAGATGTACGCGGGCGCGATCACCGACGCGATACCGATGCCCAGCCCGCCCAGTACACGCCACAGCATGAGATCCGGGACGCTGAAGGCAAATCCGGATCCCACCGACGAGATGGTGAACAGCGCGGAACCGAGAAGCATGACCTTCTTTCGGCCCCAACTGTCGGCGAGGCGGCCGGCGAACCAGGCGCCGACTGCGCATCCGAGCAGCGCGATGGCCACCGCGAAACCGGTGACGAACGACGAGAGTGCGAAGTTTTCCTGAATGGAATCGACCGCGCCGTTGACGACCGAGGAATCGAATCCGAACAGGAAGCCGCCGACGGCAGCGGCGATAGTGACTCCGATAACTTTGGCGGTGTGCCGATCGGTTGGTTGTGTCATCGCGTGACCCAGCTTTCGAGGTGAACCAGCGGCCATGGTGGTCGTTCGCCATCATCGTCCTCGGTACTGCGATATGGGTGCGAAATGGACTCGATTTTCGGCACGTTGTCTTCGGCATTGTTCGGAAGGGTGAATTGTCCGAAATTCAGCTGCTCGAACTCGAAGTTGCGGACGAAATTTCACCGAATGTTGTCCACAACTTCGAGTTCGACGAGATGCGACTCAGTGCTTCTGGGTGGCCAACCACTGATCGAATGTCTGACGACCGTGATCCGAATCGGTTGTGGTGACCAGCGTTCGGTCACGCATCGCTTTCCCGTACGCGCCGGGAATCGGTAGTTCGAGCACCAGGCCCCGGGCACCGATCGATCGCATGTACTCACGGACCATCTCCGCCATACGTTCCTCGCGCGGCCCGCCGAGGTCCGGCACTCGTCCGGCCGGGGACATCTCCGCCAGCTCGAGCAGTCGTTCGGCGACCTCACGCGCGGCGACCGGCTGCGAGACCATCTTGGGGATGATCGCGACCGGACCGAACGAGGTCTGGGCGCGAATCTGGGCGGCGAACTCGTGGAACTGGGTGGCGCGCAGGATCGTCCATGGAACCGAGCCAGCGCGAATAATGTTCTCCTGCTCCACTTTTCCTGCGTAGTAGGCATGCGGTGCTCTGTCTACACCCACGATGGACAAGGCGAGATGGTGTCCGACCCCGGCGGCGCTCTCGGCGGCGAGCAGGTTGCGGGTGACAGCGGAGAAGAACTCCGTGGATTTCCGCGCTGACACCGTCTTCGTCGACGCCACGTCGATCACCACCTCGACGCCGGCCATGGCGTCGGACAGTCCGGAGCCGCTGACCAGATCGACACCCGACGATCGCGACAACACGACTACCTCGTGCCCGCGTGCACGAGCGACCTCGACGACATGCTCTCCTACGGTTCCGGTTCCACCGGCCACGGCTGTCTTCATGGCGACTTCCACCTGTTCTTCGAGAGGGTCGGACCCGACGGGTAGTGGGGTCTCGACTCTCTGACGACGTAGCGGAGCCAAATGTATGGCGAAGGTCAGGGCCAGTGTCGGAGTTTGTCCGGGTTGAGCACGATCCAGATATCGGACACCACATCGTCCGCGGTGCCGAGCCCGATGACGCCGACCACCTGGTTGCTGCGTCGGATCACGATGCCGGACAGGCCGTTGACCGGTTCGATCGACCAGTCCAGGTCGGTCGCCTTGGCGGTGATCCCACGAATGAATCGAGCGACCCGCTCGGAGCCGACAACGGGATTGCGAGCCGCAGTAACTCGTCCGCCTCCGTCGCTGACCAGGGTGACATCCGGGGCGAGCAAGGACACCAGCAATGACATGTCTCCACCTCCCGAGGCCATCGCGAAAGCGCGGACGACACGATCGTGCTCGACGGAATCGGCGGCGGTGATCGGGCGGCGGCCGTGCACACGTTTTCGGGCGGCAGAGGCGAGTTGGCGGCAGGCGGCAGGGGATCGGTCGAGTACGGTCGCGATCTCCTCGAACGGCATGGCGAACGCATCATGGAGCACGAACGCGACTCGTTGCGCAGGACCGACCGATTCGAGAAGGACGAGTAGCGCGAGAGTCACCGAATCCTGCTGTGCAACCAGATCGGCCGGGTCGGGGGCGCTCGAATTCACAGTGCCGAGGCCGAGACCGTGGACGGGTTCGGGCAACCACTGACCGACGTAGTGCTCGCGGCGAACACGGGCCGAGCCGAGCAGGTCGAGACAGATGCGGCTGACGACACGGGTCAGCCACGCCGAGGGAACATCGATGGCGTCGCGTTCGGCGTCGGTCAGTCGGTACCAGCGGACGAGAGCCTCGGATGCGGCGTCTTCGGCGTCGCTGTAGGACCCCAGCATTCGATAGCTGATGCCGATGAGCCGATCATGTTCGCCGTTCATCGAGTCACACGGTAGCCGAGTTCGAGGTTATGGACGAAAATCCGGAGAAATCCGTCCATAACGTCGAACTCGGCGGGTCGTGCTAGACGCTGGCTACGCCCGGGGCGAGGAAGCGCTGACCGGTCGCGGCCTCCGAAGCACCGCTACGGTCCAGGTACGGGGTGATACCGCCGTTCCAGAATCCGAAGCCGCCGCCGAGGAGCAGGCAGAGGTCGATGTCCTCGGCCGCCGCTACAACGCCTTCGTCGAGCATGATCCTGATCTCGTCGGCGAACGCGTTGCGGGTGCGCTCGAGCACCTGCTCGGCGGTGGACGGCGAGTCGCCCTGCGGCCACAGTGCGGCGACCTCGGGGTCGACCACCTGACCCTCGGGGCCGTACGTCCACACACCCGGCTTCTTGGCCTCGACGAGCGCACGGAATCCGGGGGAGTCCTTGAACCGCTCCGGGTATGCCTCGCCGAGGGTTTCGGCGGTGTGCAGGGCCACGGCCGGTCCGACGAGCGCCAGCAACGTCAGCGGGCTCATCGGCATGCCGAGTTCACCCACCGCGCCATCGGCGACATCGAACGGGGTGCCCTCGTCGATCGCGCTGATGATCTCGTTCGACGCGCGAGTGACCAGACGGTTGAACACGAAGCCCGGAAGATCCGCCGACAACACGGCCGACTTCTTCAGGGTCTTGGCCGTGGCGAATGCCGTTGCGAGAGTGGCATCGTCGGTCTTCTCACCCTTGACGACCTCGAGCAGCGGAAGCACGGCAACGGGGTTGAAGAAGTGGAAGCCCACGACGCGCTCGGGGTGCTTCAGATCCGCAGCCATCTTCGTGATCGACAGCGAGGAGGTGTTGGTTGCGAGAATCGTTTCGGCCGAAACGAATTCCTCGACCTCGGCGAACACCTTCTTCTTCACGTCCAGGTTCTCGAAGACAGCTTCGATGACGAAGTCGGTCTTGGCGAAGGCGGACTTGTCGATCGAGCCGGAGACCAACGCCTTCAACCGATTCGCGGCATCGGGCGACAGGCGCTTCTTGCCGAGCAGCTTGTCGATCTCGTCGTGTACGTAGCCGACACCCTTGTCGATGCGCTCCTGATCGATGTCGGTCAGGATGACCGGCACCTTCAGCTGACGCACGAACAGCAACGCCAGCTGGCTGGCCATCAAACCGGCACCGACGATGCCGACGCCGGAGATCTTGCGGGCGAGCGACTTGTCGGGCGCACCGGCCGGACGCTTCGCGCGCTTCTGAACCAAATCGAATGCGTACAGCCCGGCCCGCAGCTCGTCCTTGACCAGCAGGGTGGACAGGGCCTCGTCCTCGGCGGCGAAGGCCTTGTCGAGCGACGCCGAGTCGGTGATGTCGGTGCTCTTGGCGAGCTCGAGCAACTCGACGGCAGCGACGGGGCCGGGAGCGAAATTGTTGGTCTTGCCGGCAACAATTCCCTTGGCGCGGGCGATGGCGTCGTCCCAGGCCTGTCCGCGGTCGATCTCGGGACGCGCAAGAGTGATCTCTCCCTTGACGACCTGAGCGGCCCAGGCCAGGGACTGCTCGAGGAAGTCGGCACCACCGAAGAGGGCGTCGGCGATGCCGAGCTCGAGGGCCTGCTGCGGCTTGAGGACGCGGTTCTGGTTCAGTGCGTTCTCGATGACGACGGTGACTGCGTTCGAGGCTCCGATGATGTTGGGCAGCAACTGAGTTCCGCCCCATCCCGGTACCAGGCCGAGGAAGGCCTCGGGCAGGCCGAGTGCGGCAGCGTTCTCCGCGACGGTCCGGTAGTGGGAGTGCAGTCCCACTTCGAGGCCGCCGCCGAGCGCTGCACCGTTGATGAATGCGAACGTCGGGATCGTGGACTCACGCAGACGGCGGAAGACCTTGTGGCCGAGCTGCCCGATCTGCAGCGCCTCGTCCTTGGTCTTGATGTTCGGCACACCGTTGAGATCTGCACCGACGGCGAAGATGAACGGCTTACCGGTGACGGCGACGGCCACCGGGTTGGCGGCGAACGCCTCGTCGAGAGCGGCGTCGAGCTTGGCCAGGCCGCCGGGACCGAACGTCGACGGCTTGGTGTGATCGAAACCGTTGTCCAGGGTGACCAATGCGATCGAACCCTCGAGGCCCGGAACGGACACGATCTTGGTGTACGCGTTCGTGACTACCTCGTCGGTGAACGCTGTGGTGATATCACTCATTTGGCTGCTCCCGAGTAGTCAGCGTGGTTGGGGTTCTCCCAGATGACGGTGCCGCCCATACCGAGACCGATGCACATGGTCGTCAGGCCGTAGCGGACGTCGGGTTGCTGAGCGAACTGGCGGCTGAGCTGCGTCATCAGGCGAACGCCCGAGGACGCGAGGGGGTGGCCACACGCGATGGCCCCGCCCCACTGGTTGACGCGGGGGTCGTCGTCGGCGATGCCGTAGTGCTCGAGGAACGCGAGCACCTGGATGGCGAAAGCCTCGTTGATCTCGAACAGCCCGATGTCATCGATGCTCAATCCGGTGCGGCCCAGCAGCTTTTCGGTCGCGGGAACCGGGCCGATGCCCATCACGGCGGGGTCGACGCCCGCGAAGCTGAAGCCGACCATCCGCATGCCGATGTTCAGGCCGAGCTCGTGCGCGGTGTCCTCACCGGCGAGGATCGCTGCGGTGGCACCGTCGTTGAGTCCTGCGGCGTTGCCGGCGGTGACGCGACCTGCAGGGCGGAACGGTGTCTTGAGCTTGGCGAGGTCCTCGACCGTCGTGCCGGGACGAGGGGGTTCGTCCTCGGTGGCCAGGCCCCACCCTTCGGCGGACTTGGTGGCGACGGGAACGAGGGTGTCGGCGATGTATCCGGCCTTCTTGGCGGCGTCGTACTTGTTCTGGCTCGAGACGGCGTAGGCGTCGGTGCGGTCCTTGGTGATGCTCGGGAACCGGTCGTGCAGGTTCTCGGCGGTGTTGCCCATCACCAAGGCGCTGGGGTCGACGAGCTTGTCGGCGAGGAACCTCGGATTGGGATCTACGCCTTCGCCCATCGGGTGGCGTCCCATGTGCTCGACACCGCCGGCGATGACGACGTCGTACTGACCGAATCCGATGCCCGATCCGGTCGTGGTCACCGAGGTCATCGCGCCTGCACACATGCGGTCGATGGCGAATCCGGGGACGCTGCGGGGGAGCCCGGCGAGCAAGGCCGACGTGCGGCCGATGGTCAGTCCCTGGTCGCCGGTCTGCGTGGTCGCAGCGATGGCGACCTCGTCGATGCGCTCGGGCGGCAGATTGGGGTTCTTTCGAAGAAGTTCACGGATCGCCTTGACGACGAGGTCGTCTGCGCGAGTGTCGGCGTACATGCCTTTGGGGCCTGCTTTGCCGAACGGGGTACGGATGCCGTCGACGAAGACGACATTCCTCTGTGAGCTGGTGGACGCGGGTACAGACACGCTTTTCGATCCTCCCGGCAGATGCGGACGACTCGCCCGGGTACCCGGACGCGTCACCCACTGTAGCGGGTATTACCGGTCGGTAACTTGGGAAGGGTCGAGAGCCTTCGTCAGGACCGGCACCACCAGCGTGCGCTGCCATGGCCGGGCTGCGCCCTCGGCCAGGCGCGCGTCGATGAGCGCCGCAGGGTCGGCATCGGAATCGGTCGGTGTTCGCCAATCCCACACCAATCGGCGCAGCAGATCCGGCATCAACAGATTCTCCACCGGAACCGACACCGATTCGCTGAGCTCGGTCATGGCAGCGCGCACGTCGACCAGTCGCGCAGCCGCTTCGGGATCGCGTCGCGCCCAACGGTTCACCGGAGGTGGGCCGTCGAACGAGGCTGCCATCGACGGCAACTCGGCGGTGGGCAGCGCTCGGGCGCGGGTCAGTGCCGACGCCCACAACCGCGAGGATCTGCGTTGGCGAGGACCACCGAAGACGGGCAACTGCTCGAGCTCGCGGGATGACTTCGGATCGGCACTGGCCGCCGCCACGATGGCCGAATCGGGTAGTACCCGGCTCGGCGCGACGTCCCGTTTCGCGGCCAGTTCGTCCCGCGTGGTCCACAGCTCTCGCACTGCGGCCAGCGTCCGAGGCGACTTGATCGCATGGATTCCCGAGGTCCGACGCCACCTGTCGGTCTTGGGCTTCGGCGGTCCGAGAGCGAGGATGTGGGCGAATTCCTGCGCCGCCCAGTCGGTCTTGCCTTGGCGTTCGAGTTCCTCTGCCATCGCGTCGCGTAGTTCGAGCAGCACCTCGACGTCCAGTGCAGCGTAGTTGAGCCAGGAATCCGGCAAGGGCCTGGTGGACCAGTCGGCGGCGCCGTGGCCTTTCTGCAGGGCCAGGCCGAGGGTCCGTTCGACGATGGCTCCGAGGCCGACTCGGTCGAATCCGGCGAGTCGTCCGGCGAGTTCGGTGTCGTAGAGCGTGGCGGGTGCGAGTCCGAGTTCGGCCAGTCCCGGTAGGTCCTGATCGGCGGAATGCAGCACCCATTCGAGAGGGTTGATCACCTCGGCCAGTGGCTCGAGATCGTCGGTGACCGGAATCGGATCGAGGAGGACGGTGCCCGCGCCGCGGCGCCGAAACTGCAGCAGGTAGGCGCGCTGGGAGTACCGGAAGCCCGAGGCGCGTTCGGCGTCGACGGCGAGTGGTCCGTGGCCGGAGGCGAGCAGTTTCGCGGCGTTTCGCACGCCGTCCGCGGTGTCGACGACGGCGGGTACTCCGTCAGCTGGGGCGAGCAGAGGAACGGCGACCGTCTCGTTCGCCTGCTCGTCCGACGGGGTGTTGTCCGGCGTGGCGTCGGGGGAACTCTCGGCTGACATGAAAGGTGACTCTAAGCCCTACGGTCGGTTCGATCCGCGCTTATGTCCGGCTGGAACTGCGCTGACCGAGCGTGGTGATGCCGGCAGGAGGCAGCCCGGCCGCGTAGGCGAGCACCTCACAGAACGCTTCGACGTGCGTCGACAGGTCCTCCGATGTCGCCGTCCACGAGGCGCGCAGTTCGAGTTGGTGGGCCTTCGGGGGTCCGGCGATGTCGCCGTAGCGCACCGAACTGGTGGAGGTGACGGTACCGCCGAGGGCATTGAGTGGTTCGGACCGTGCCTCGAGCGCGTCGACCAGCCAACTCCACCCCACCTCGGGAAGCAGGGGATCGTCCGCCAGTGATTCGTCGACATCCGCCTGGATGTAGGCGACCAGGCGGAGCGTTCCGTTCCAGGCCTCGGCACCGTCGGGGTCGTAGAGCAGAATCAGGCGGCCGAATGCGTCGCCGTCGCTCTGTTCGTCGATCTGCTCCGACTCGGCGTGCTTGACCTCGGCCCCGATGGCGTAGCTGTAGGGGGCGAGGCGCTGCGGCGGCCGGATAGGACCGATTTCGATCGCCGGGTGTACCTGAGCTCGATGCATCGCGTCGATGGCGGCGCGAAACGGCGCAGGTTCGGCGGTGGATCGGGGTTCGGTCACGTCACCGGACGTTAGACGCGTCACGTCGCGCTCAGGCGGAGGCGCGCCGAGCCGTGATGGAACCGAGGCGCAGGCGGGCTGACTCGGGATCCACCCGAATCAGGTGTCGTGGGCGGCCCCTGTGTCCTGCCCTTGGTGGCAGAAGCCGCAGCAGCGCGTGGCAGCATGGAAGCCGATGAACGCCCATGTGCACGCCACCGCCCCCGCCCGCCGCGAACTCCCGGACGCGCCGTTCCTGGCCGCGATCGCCGGCCGGGCCCCGTCGCGCCGGCCGGTGTGGTTCATGAGACAGGCAGGTAGGTCGCTGCCCGAGTATCGCAAGATCCGTGCCGGCATCGGCATGTTGGACTCGTGTTTCCGCCCCGATCTCGTCGCCGAGATCACGCTGCAACCCGTTCGTCGACACGACGTCGACGCGGCGATTCTGTTCTCCGACATCGTCGTCCCGCTCAAGGCCGCCGGCATCGATCTCGACATCGTCGCGGGCACCGGACCGGTCGTCGCTCAGCCGGTGCGTTCGGCCGCCGATGTGGCCGCACTGCCGATTCTGAACGCCGACCAGGTGGAGCCGGTGGCCGATGCGGTGCGGATCCTCACCCGGGAGCTCGTGAACACGCCGCTCATCGGGTTCGCCGGGGCCCCGTTCACCCTCGCGTCCTACCTGGTCGAGGGCGGCCCGAGTCGTAATCACGAGAAGACCAAAGCGCTGATGCGCTCCGACCCGACGACCTGGCATGCCCTGCTCGACGCGCTGGCGACCACCACGATCACGTTCCTGCAGGCGCAGTTGGCGGCCGGGGTCGATGCAGTGCAGGTGTTCGACTCGTGGGCGGGCGCGCTCTCTCTTGCCGACTACCGCGAGTACGTGCTGCCGCATTCACTGCGTGTGTTCGACGCCGTGTCCTCGGCCGGAGTTCCGAAGATCCACTTCGGTGTCGGAACCGGAGAACTACTGGGGGCGATGGGCGAGGCCGGTGCCGATGTGGTCGGCGTCGACTGGCGGATTCCGCTCGACGACGCCGTGCACCGTGTCGGCGGCGGAAAGGTGCTGCAGGGAAACCTGGATCCCGCGGTGCTGTTCGCGGGCTGGGATGCCGTCGAGGCCGAGGTTCGCCGCATCTCCGCCGAGGCCGACCGCGCGGTGGCCGCCGGTGCGCGTGGGCACGTGTTCAATCTCGGCCATGGAGTGTTGCCGGATACCGATCCCGCGATTCTGACCCGCGTGGTCGCACTGGTGCATTCGTTGTGACGGCGCGGCGATACGCCGTTGTCGGCGGCGGGATTTCCGGTCTCGTCGCGGCGTACCGCCTTCGGCAGTCCTGTGGGCCGGATGCCGAGATCACTCTCGTCGAGGCCTCGCCTCGCATCGGCGGCACGCTACGGACGGCGGCAGTCGGCACGGACTCGCTCGACGTCGGAGCCGAGGCCTTCATCGGTCGGCGTCCGGAGGTGCCGGCGCTGCTCGCCGAGCTCGGTCTGTCGGATCAGCTGGTGCATCCGTCGCCGCTGCGTCCACTCGTGTTCTCCGGCGGCCGGACGCATCCGCTGCCGGCAGGCACGCTGATGGGGATACCGTCCTCGGCCGAGTCGGTGCGGGATCTGGTGGATGCGGACGACCTGCGCACAATCGAGACCGAGTCCACGCGACCGTTCGCATGGACGGCGGGCTCGGATGTCAGTGTGGCCGATCTCGTGGGCACCAGGTTCGGCTCCCAGGTCGTCAGCCGGTCGGTCGATCCGTTGCTCGGCGGCGTGTACTCCGGCTCGGCGAGCTCGATCGGCATGCGCGCTGCGCTACCGACGCTGGCGGCCGCATTGGATCGTGGCGCGACGAGCCTGACCGAGGCCGTATCGGCAGCGCTCCCCACGCCGTCGCCGGGTCCGGTGTTCGGTGGGTTGCGCGACGGTTATGCGGTGTTGCTCGACGCCCTCGTCGCGGCGACCGCTGCCCGGACGGTCGTCGGAACAGGCGTCGAGGGCATCCGCCGAGAGTCGCACGGCTGGTCGGTGGACGGCGTCGGACTCGTCGACGGCGTGGTGCTGGCGGTCCCTGCGCCCGTTCTCGGTCGTCTCGTCGCCGAGGTGGCACCGGCGGCGTCGCAGGCCGCGCAGAATATCGAACTCGCATCCTCGGTCGTGGTCGCGCTCGCGTTTCCCCCGAGTGCGCACTTGCCGCAGAATTCGGGAATTCTGGTGGCCACCGATGCCGGATTGGATGTCAAGGCCTTCACCCTGTCGAGCCGCAAGTGGCCGCACCTGGGGGAGCGTGACGCGGTACTGCTGCGGGCCTCGCTCGGTCGCTTCGGTGACGGCACGGCTTCGAACCGATCCGACGCGGAGTCGATCGAGGTGGCGCTCGCAGACCTCGCTGCGGTGGCGAACATCGACGCGCGACCGGTCGCCGCGACCGTGCAGCGCTGGCCGGGAGGCCTGCCGCAGTACGCACCGGGGCACCTCGACCGCGTCGCCGCCATCGAGGCGGCAGTCGCCGACCTACCGGGCCTCGAGGTCGCCGGGGCCTGGCAACGAGGCGTCGGGGTGCCCGCGTGTATTGCGTCCGCCACCACCGCTGCCGCGCGTCTGATCGAAGTGGCACGATAGGGCCATGGCACGCCTCGATTACTCAGCGCTCAACTCGACTCTTCGCTACCTGATGTTCTCGGTCTACAAGGTCACGCCCGGTGCTCTGGGCGAGGATCGGGCCGCGGCCGCCAAGGAAGCGAAGATGTTCTTCGAAGGTCGTGAAGACAAGGGTGTGGCGGTGCGCGGGGTCTACGACATCGCCGGAATGCGCGCCGACGCGGACTTCATGGTGTGGACCCACGCCGAACGTATCGAGGACCTCCAGGCGACGTACTCCGATTTCCGTCGCACCACCGCGCTGGGCAAGGCGAGCACTCCGGTCTGGAGCAACACCGCGCTGCACCGCCCGGCCGAGTTCAACAAGAGCCATGTCCCGGCCTTCATCGCCGGTGAGGATCCGGGAGCGTACATCTGCGTGTACCCCTTCGTCCGCTCGATCGATTGGTACCTGCTGCCCGACGACGAGCGTCGGACGATGCTCGCCGATCACGGCAAGGCCGCGCGCGACTACAAGGACGTCCGCGCGAACACCGTGCCTGCTTTCGCTCTGGGCGACTACGAGTGGATCCTGGCGTTCGAGGCCCCCGAACTGGACCGCATCGTGGACCTGATGCGTGACCTGCGGGCCACCGAGGCCAGACGACACGTGCGCGAGGAAACCCCGTTCTTCACCGGCCCTCGGGTCGAGGTGGACGCGCTCGTCGAATCATTGCCGTGACGGCGACCGGCGCGCGAGACATCGAGGCGGTTCTGTTCGATTTCTCCGGCACCTTGTTTCGACTCGAGGAGCATCCGTCGTGGTTCGACGGAATCTGCGGTGCCGACGGAACACCCGTCGACGGTGCCGCAGCAGCGGAGCTGATGCGCAGAATGACTGCTCCGGTGGGCGAGACCGTCGAGTTCGACGAGCAGACCCGGCACGCCTGGCGACATCGCGATCTCGATCCTGCGCTGCATCGACGGGCCTACCTGCACGTGCTTGAGCAGTCCGGCGTCACCGATCCGGCGCAGGCCGAATCGGTCTACGGGCGAGTGATCGATGCCGATTGCTGGACGCCCTACCCCGATACCGAAGCGGTGCTGAAGTTGCTTGCCGCGGAGTCGATTCGCGTCGGGATACTGAGCAATATCGCGTTCGACATCCGTCCGGCATTCACCGATCGCAACTTGCACGAGTACGTGGACGAGTTCGTGCTCTCGTTCGAAGTCGGTCAGGTCAAACCGAATCCCGAGATCTTTCGGCACGCCGTCGCGGCCCTTGGCGTCGATCCGTCCGTGACCCTGATGGTGGGCGACAGTGCCGAGGCCGACGGCGCGGCGCGTGAGATCGGCTGCAGCTTCGCGCTCGTGGATCCGGTGCCGACGGCGAAGCGTCCCGATGCATTGTTGGCAGCGTTGAGCGCGTTCGGGATTCGGTGACGACCGCAGTGGCAGGCGTCCAGCACATGGGCCACTGGGGCATGTTCCGAGCCGAGTCGGACGGACGCGATGTGACCGCGGTCCACCCCGAGATGTCCGACCGCAATCCCTCCCCGGTGCTGGGTAACCTCGTCGGCTCGGTGACTCACCGGTCGCGGATCACCGCACCGGCGGTGCGCAGAGGTTGGCTCGAGCATGGGCCAGGGCCGACCGACAAGCGTGGCAGCGACGAGTTCGTCGAGGTCTCGTGGGACGAGCTGACCGATCTGCTGTCGGGTGAATTGCGCAGAGTCGTCGGTGAATACGGCAACAGTGCCATCTACGGCGGGTCGTACGGGTGGGCGAGTGCCGGACGCTTCCATCACGCGCAGAGTCAGGTGCACCGATTCCTCAACTGCATCGGCGGTTACACCCGATCGGTGCACAGCTACTCCCTCGGTGCGACCGGGGTCATCATGCCGCATGTTCTCGGAGCGCATTGGAAGATGTTCTCGCGCTCCACATCATGGAACGTGATCGCCGAGCACACCGAGCTGTTGGTGGCGTTCGGCGGAGTCCCGGTGAAGAACACCGGTATCAATCATGGTGGTACGTCGGATCATCCGACGCTCGGGTCGCTCGACGCGATGCGCGCCCGCGGTGGGCAGATCGTCACCGTGAGCCCGCTCCGAAGCGACCTGACCGGTGACTCCCGCTGGATCGCACCGCGTCCCGGCACCGATGTCGCGATGATGCTGGCTCTGGCTTTCGTTCTCGTCGACGAGAAGCTGCACGACACAGCCTTTCTGGAGAAGTACTGCCAGGGATACCCCGAGTTCGAGCGCTACCTCCTCGGTATCACGGACGGCACGCCCAAGACCCCGCAGTGGGCGTCGGCGATCTGCGGCATCGAGGCCGCCGTGATCGCGGATCTGGCACAGGAGATGGCCTCGAAGCGCACGATGGTGACCGTCACCTGGTCGTTGCAGCGGACCGAGCACGGCGAGCAGGCCCCATGGATGGGCATCACGCTGGCGGCGATGTTGGGCGGCATCGGTGTTCCTGGTGCAGGGTTCGGACATGGCTACGGTTCGATGAACGAGCCAGGGCTGGCCCCGGTTCCGTATCCGTTGCCGACTCTCCCGCAAGGGATCAATCCCGTGCCGGATCTGATTCCGGTTGCCGCGGTCTCGGACATGCTTCTCGATCCTGGCGGTGAATTCGACTACGACGGTAAACGATTGACGTATCCGGACATCCGAATCGTCTACTGGGCCGGCGGAAATCCCTTTCACCACCACCAGGATCTGGGACGGCTACGTCGCGCTCTCGGTAAGCCCGATACCGTCGTGGTGCACGACCCGTACTGGACGCCGATGGCCAAGCACGCCGACATCGTCGTTCCCTCGACCACGTCGTTGGAGCGATCGGATCTGAGCTGCACCCGCAACGATCCCTTGCTCGTCGCGATGGCCCCGGCCGCCGCGCGGTTCGCCGATTCCCGCGACGACTACGACACGTTCGCCGAGCTGGCGACGAAACTGGGTGTGGGGGAGCAGTTCACCGAGGGGCGTAGCTCGCAGCAGTGGCTCGAGCATCTGTACCAGCAGTGGCGCGGATATTTGCGCGTCGCCGGCGTCGAGACCCCGGAGTTCGACGACTTCCGGCGTGCGGGTTCGTTTCGGATGCAGACCGAGGACGATCTGACGTTCTTACAGGATTTCCGAGCGGACCCGACGGGCAACGCGCTGCGTACGCCGAGCGGGAAGATCGAGATCCATTCGGCGACCGTGGCGGGGTTCGACTACGAGGACTGCCGCGGGCACCCGATGTGGTTCGAGCCGCAGGAATGGCTCGGCGGGCCACGCGCCGAGCAGTTTCCGTTGCATCTGATCGCCAATCAACCCCGAACCAGGCTGCACAGTCAGCTCGACCACGGCGCGGTGAGCCGGAACTCGAAGATCCAGGGCCGCGAGCCGTTACGCATGCACCCGTCCGCGGCCGCGGCGAGGGGAGTCTCGGACGGGGACGTCGTGCGGGTGTTCAACGACCGCGGTTCGTGCTTGGCCGGCGTGATCGTCGACGACGCAATGCTGGAATCGGTGGTGCAGCTGTCCACAGGAGCATGGTACGACCCGCTCGATCCGGCCGATCCCGGTTCGATGTGTGTGCATGGCAGCGTGAACGTCCTGACCGCCGACACGGGAGCGTCCTCGTTGTCGCGGGGGTGCACGGGCCAGCATGTGTTGGTGGAGATCGAACGCTACGACGAGCCGCTGCCGCCGATCACGGCGTTCGATCCACCGGTGTCGACGAAGGTCAGAACACCACGCGAGAGATGATCTCGGCAACGAGCGCAGGCTTGTCCTCGCCCTCGATTTCGAGAGTTCCGGTCGTCACGATCTGCAAGGCTCCACCGGAGGCATCCTCGACCGAGGTCAGGGTGCTCTGCAGGCGCACGTGCGCTCCGACCTTCACCGGGTTGATGAAACGTACCTTGTTGGAGCCGTAGTTGATTCCGAGCTTGGTGTTCTCGATGGTGTAGATCTGCCAGTTGAGCATCGACACCAGTGACAGGCTCAGAAATCCGTGTGCGATCGGCGCGCCGAACGGGCTTTCCTTCTCGGCCCGCTCGACATCGACGTGGATCCACTGGTGATCACCGGTGGCGTCGGCGAAGGTGTTGACCCGCTCCTGGGTGATCTGTAGCCAGTCGCTGGTGCCGAGGTCTTCGCCGACGGCTGCCTTGATCTGCTCTGCTGATGTGAAAGTGCGCATGCTCACAGTATGGAGCACACGCCACCGATCAGGATGCAGGCTTGAGCGTCAACGAGATCGAGTTGATGCAGTAGCGCTGGTCGGTCGGCGTGGGGTAGCCCTCACCCTCGAACACGTGGCCGAGGTGGCTGTGGCAGCTACGGCAGATGACCTCGACGCGGCGCATTCCGAGCGTGGTGTCTTCCTTCAGGATGACGGCGTCACTGTCGGCCGGATCGAAGAAGGACGGCCAGCCGCAGTGGGATTCGAATTTCTCGGTGCTGCGGAACAGTTCGGCACCGCAGGCGCGGCACTCGTAGATGCCTTCGGTGGTGGTGTCGGTGTATTCGCCGACGCCGGGCCGCTCGGTGCCCGCCTGGCGGAGCACTGCATATTCTTCGGGGGTCAGCTTCTCGCGCCACTGGGCGTCGGTGAGCTGGACGGCCGGAGCGGAATTGTTGTCGGTTGCTGAACTCATGCTCACACGCTAATACGATTTGTCGGACTATGCCGTTTTCGCTGGTGGCGTGCCCGGCAGCAGGTAGCTGGGTTCGATTCCCTCGCTCAATCGTCCCTCGCTTCGGGCAGCGAAATAGCGTCCGACGAGCACTCCGAAGATGACGACGATCAGCAGTGCCCAGCCGAACGTCGTACGCAGATAGTCCAGCGCGCGGCCGGTCTCGATCCAGCGACCGGACAGCCAGCGGTCGTAGTTCATGAACCCGTAGATCGCGAGCCACGCGGGCCAGTTACGGAGCACGGAGTTCTTCAACACCACGGTCATGAGCAGAGGGAACAGCATCATCGAGTAGTACATCTGGCCCAGGGATCCCAGTAGCCAGTGTGCCGTGAGGATCAGGCCCGAGGCGGTCGAGAAGAAGAACAGTCGATCCTCGCGGCAGTACCGGTAGAGCAGCCACAACGACACCAGAACCATCAGACCGAGTACCGCGCGGATTCCCAGGGTGAGGAACTCGGGGACGCCGTAGTAGCGGCCGTTGCCGACCACGGCGCTGTTGAAGTAGTCACGGGTCTGCAGCAGATAGGGCAGCGTGCGATCGACGAAGTTCATCGGGTCGACCGACAGGGGCCAGGCAATCACCATGAGCACCACAGGAATCGCGATCGAGGTGATGAACACCTTCCACTGACGGGTCATCAGCGGCAGCAGAAGCAGCGGCGCGAGCATCGGCTTCACCGCGAGAGTCAGTCCCATGGCGACGCCTGCCGACAGGTCTTTGCGCTGAAGCAGAAATCCGATGAACGCCACTTCGCCCAGCAGAACGAAACCGTTGAAATTGGTGAACACCAGGGTGTTGGTGACGGTTTCGCTGACGAACGCCGCAAGCAGCAGCGCGGGAGCGGCGACCGAATCGAGTCGGAATCCGAAGATCCGCAGCAGAATGTACAGCGCGACGAGGATGGCGATGGTGCTGGCGAGGATGAACAGCCAGCGGGAGCGCTCGGGATCGATGACGGCGATCGGCGAGAGCAGCATCGTCGCGCTCGGTTGATAGAGGTAGTGCGGATCGACGGAGTCGAAGTTCGCCGTGTACACGGGCTGGCGGTTGAGAAAGGCCAGAGCGGCGTTGTACACCGGGTTGAAATCGTTGGTGATGTCACCGTTGACCGCCTTGATCACCACGCGTTGGATCACCGTCATGATGGCGATCGGCCACAGGGCGTACTTGATTACCTCGGCGGTCGTCCGCCCTGATCGCGGCTCCAGAAAGCTAAGTGACACCCGGGAACGGTACCCGAGGCGGTCGTCGCAGCAGAGAAGGACACCCTCGAACCCAGCCCTCGTCGGCTGTGCCGAGCCGCGGACGGTACTCGACTCAGGCGGGGCAGACCGTGCCGTTCGTAGGAAGCGCAGCGTCCCGCGCGTAGTCGACCGCGATGGTCTGCAGACACTGGGATCCGCCGAGACTGGGATGCCCGCTGCCCTGCCACGCAGCCGACGCCACCGCAGTCCCGGTGGCTCCGACCAATCCGGTGACCGAGGACAGTCCGCCGTTGCCGACGATGGGGTCGCCTGCGTTGGACAGCACCAGCACCGGAACGTCCAGCGAGCTGGGTAGTGGGGTGGACGGTGCCGTCGGCCAGGACGAGCACAGCAATGCCGTCAGGGCGGCGTCGGTGCCGTAGATCGGATACCGGTCCGTCCACTGGGCCGAGAGGTCACGCACCCCCTGCGGCGATGGCCACTGCTGGCCGTCCGTGCAGCGAGATACGAATTGACCGTCGGTGCGGTACGCGTTTCGAGCGCGTTGGGCGAGGGTGGACAATGCTGCGGTGTCGGACCGGGCGGCCTCGGACAATGTCTGGGACAGCTCGGTGGCCCGAGACGAGGCGTCGCCTGCTGTCGATGCAAGCGCGAAGGTGATGCCATCGAGGATTTCGTGGGTGGACAGCGGCGCGAACTCGCCGCCGGCGGCGCGTCGGATCAGCTGCGCCACGGCACCTGTCGGATCGCTGCCCAGTGCGCAGTTCAGCGCGACGCAGCGTTGCGCGAAGGCTGCGAAGGCAGCTTCCTTGCCCTGGGTTCGCTGCTCGGCGAGCGTGATCTGATCCGTGCCGACTCCGGTCGGGGAATCGAGGACCACACGCGAGATGTGATTCGGGTACTTCGCCGCGTAGGCCAATGCGGTCAGCGCGCCGTTGCCCGAGCCGATCAACCCGATTCGGTCCACGCCCCAGAGCTGGCGGAGCCGGTCGAGATCGTCCGCGGCGTAGGTGGTTCCGAAGGCGAGTTCCTGCGGCTGCAGCGTATCGGTGCATTCGATGGTGGCATCGCGGCCCGCGTCGACGGCACGATCGACTGCGTCGGCATTGGATCTGGTGAACTGCCCCAGCGCATCGACGGCCGCTCCGGCAGGGGGGTCGATGCAGTCGACCGCAGTGGATCGGCCGATGCCTCGCCGATCCACCGCGACGATCGGGTGAGCTTCGAGAAGTGTCGACAGCGGGCCTGCGGCCATGGTGGCCAGCGTGCCGATCGAGGATCGATCCGAGCCGGAGGTGAACACCAGCGGGCCGGCATCGGTGGGAGTTCGATCGAGGCGTGCGCGCAGAGCACCGACAGCGAAGGTACCGAACATCTGCCCGCTGACATCGACGTCGGCCTCGTATTCTGCGCACTCGAGTATCAGACCGGGGGTGCTGGCTGTGAGCCCGAAAATTCCGAGCGTGGGAGCAGTGCAGTCGCCCCAGGCCAGGTCTGTCGTCGGGACGGCGAGCGCGGCCGGTGCAGGTGGCGCGTCCGCAGACGATTCTGCAGGCTGACCGGGCGATTGCTGCTCCACCGCGACATCGGGACGGATCGACGGCCCTGCCCCGCAGGCCGCGCACATCGTGGCGAGGACGAGGACGGCGGCGAGCAGCGAACGTTTCTGCGTCACGGTGCGAGGCTATCTACTTTCGGTTCGGCACCGCGCGCGCCCGTCGCGAACGGGGGCAATCCGGTAGCGCACGACGCGCCGTCACGATGGTCGTACCCAGCGCGTGAGCAGTGTGCCGTCGGAGTCGCCGATCACGTGCGCGCGCGTCATCGGCGTCTCGGTTGCGTCGGTGAACTGCGCGATGCGGCCGGCCGACCCGGCAACGAGCATGGGCGAGACGGTCAGACACACCTCGTCTGCCGCGCCGTCGGCCACGAGCTGACCGAACAGGCCAGGCCCGCCCTCGCACAGTATGCGGAGAAAGCCGAGCTCGGTCAGCGTGCCGAGGATGTCGCGGGTGCATACCGATCGACCGGACACCTCGATCACAGTTGCTCCCGCCGACCGGAGCGCAGTGACCGTCGATCGGTCCGCGGTCGAGGACGTCACCACGACGGGCTCGACCGCGGTGTCGGTGAGCAATCGAGAATCCGGATCGATCGAACCGGAGGCCGTGACCACGACCATCGTGGGGACCGGTGCCAGTCCGTTCGCCACCCGGCGTGCGATTGTCTCCTCGGACAGTGAAACGCCGCCGTAGTTCTCGGCGCGAGCGGTCCCGGCACCGACGAGGACCGCGTCACAGAGCTCTCGTAGAACGCCGAACACGCGTGCGTCCGCGGGGGTGCCCAGGCCTGCGGAGGCTCCGTCGGCGGTGACCGATCCGTCGATGCTGGCAACGAAGTTCGTTCGGATCCACGGGCGGTCCACAACTGTCGGGTAGGCATACAGGGCTCGAACGGCGTCGTCGGTTAGTTCCGAGCCGAGTGCCGGTGCAGTATCGCGTGCCTGCTCGGATGTGAAGTAGGTCCCAATATCGAGAAGCTGCATGAGAGAGATCAGACCACGTCGCTACGCTCGACAAATGCCCGCACGCCTTGTCGACCGTAATCCCGTGGTTCCCTCCGATCAGCTGATCGCGCAGATGGTCCCACCGGCGATGTTCGACGACGTCAGTTTCTCCTCGTACATTCCCGATCCCAACGAGCCGACGCAGGCCGAGGCGGTTGCGAAGGCGGAGGCGTTCGCGAACAAGGTCGAGAAGATCCGCGGCAAGGGCAAACGCGGGCTGTTCGGCAAGAAGACCCAGGCCACCGGTGCCGGCCTGTACCTCGACGGCGGCTTCGGCGTGGGCAAGACACACTTGTTGGCCTCGATCTACCACAGCGTTCCCGAGCCCAAGGCGTTCGGCACCTTCGTCGAACTCACTCACGTCGTCGGAGCCCTGGGCTTCAACAAAGCGCTCGAAGAACTCTCGAACCACAGTGTGCTGTGTATCGACGAGTTCGAGCTCGACGATCCCGGCGACACGATGCTCGTCTCGCGGCTGCTCTCGGAGCTGTCGCAGCGCGGAGTGTCCATCGTCGCGACGTCGAACACTCTGCCCGGCCAGCTCGGCGAGGGACGCTTCGCCGCCGAGGACTTCCTGCGCGAGATCAAGAAGCTCGGATCGATCTTCGAGTCCATTCGCGTCGACGGCCCCGACTACCGCCACCGCGATCTGCCCCCGGCCCCCGATCCCACTCCCGAGTCGGAGCTGATCGAACGCGCCGAGACCGTCGACGGCGCAACATTGGACGATTTCGACGAACTGCTGGCGCATCTGAGCACCCTGCACCCCTCGCGCTACGGCAAACTGCTCGACGGTGTTCCGGCTGTGTTCTTGAAGAACGTCCACCCGGCATCGGACCAGGCCATCGCACTGAGACTGGTGGTCCTCGCAGACCGGCTCTACGACGCGGGTATCCCGGTGACCGCCTCGGGCGGAAAGCTCGACGAGATATTCACCGAGGAGATGCTGGCGGGCGGCTACCGCAAGAAGTACCTTCGCGCCACGTCGCGATTGCTGGCCCTGTCCCGATTCGCTGCAGTCGGCTGAATCCGCGTCACAGCCGCGCCTGCATGACGTAGTCGTCGTGGGTCTGCACTCCGACCACGAACGTCTTGGTGCCGACGACCTCGAATCCATGCTTGGCGTAGAACTTCTGCGCCCGCACGTTGCGCTGATTGACCCCGAGCCACGCTCCGGCGCAACCGGATTCGCGGGCGTAGCTCAGTGCGAACGTCATCAGCCGGGCCGCAGAACCGCTGCCGTGCTCGGAAGGTGAGACGTAGAGTTTGCTGATTTCCAGCGTCGGGTGGTGCGAGAGGGCTGCGCGAATCTCCGGATCCGCAGGAGCCCCCGACACGAGCATCGCGTACCCCACCACCTCCGAATCGGTCGAGTCGTCGACCAGAACGGTCCTGGCCGCGTCGGCGATGTAGCTCTCGAAGCATCTGGTCGACAGGACATTCGCGATGAAGTGCTCGATGTCCTGCGGGCGAGTCCCCGGAGGGCAGGCGAGCGGAAAGGTCTGCGCGGCCACCTCCGCGATGCGGTCGGCATCGGCGACCTCCGCCACTCGCACGCTCACAGCAGATCCACCGCGTTCTTCGCATCACGCACGGACAGGCCGGTGCGGTCCCGCAGCAGTTCGATCGCAGTGATGGTCCTGCCTTCCGATTTGAGCGCTTTCAGCCGGGGGAGGAGATCGTCCCATGGCACTGGTACCGCTCGAGAGGAACCGATGACGGTCGACGAGGACGGCAATGGTGCTCCGCGTTCGATCGATTCGACGGCGATCTCGGCATCGGCCGATCCGGCACCTGTTCGATCGCGAAAAACCTTGATGGCCTGCATCTTCTTGTTCGCCGCCAACAGCTGGTAGATGTCTGCTCGGGCGGCATCGTCGAGACCGTCCGCCGCGATCGTGCGTGAGGACGCCGATGATCTGTCGGGCTTCTTGCGGATCAGCAGCCAGGCCGCCAACACCGCAGCGTCGATGAGGACCAGCGCAACGATGAACCATCCCCAGGTGGGCATGCTTTAGTAGACCACTTCAGCGGGACGGGCAGAAGACTGGACCGGCCGCTGACGTATCGGACTGCTCCGTACCGAACAATTCGACGGCAGCGGTGAGTGTTCGCGCTGCCGCGTCGTACTTGGCAGCGGCGAGATCGTGGCCGGCACCCTCGAAGTCCACGAGCAACGTGGGAGCCGGGACCAGTGCTAGGGCCGAGCGCAGTTCCGAGGTGGTGCCGAACGGATCCTTCGTACCGTGCAGCACCACCGTCGGGATTCGAAGTTCCGGAAGATGTTGAATACGAGCATTTTCCGGCTTGCCCGGCGGGTGCAAGGGATACGACGTCAAGACGAGCCCGTCGACGCAGCCGGGGTGTTCGGCCGCCATCATCGAGCCCTGCCTGCCACCGTAGGAATGACCACCGAACGCGATGAAGCCAGACGTCTCGGCGCGGAGACGGTCGACGGCAGCGGCAATTCCCAGTCGGTCCTCGGCGGAGTGCGACGGGTGGGGCGGCCCCTTGGGCTTACGCACTCGAAACGGTAGATCGAACCGCAACACCGTGAATCCCGCGCCGGCCCATACCGCCGCGATGCGCTGGAGCAGCACCGACTCGCAGTTGCCGCCGGCACCGTGGGTCAGCGCGAGCCCACCCCGTGACGGGATCGACGGTGTGTGCAGAAAAGCGACGCCCCCGCCGAGATCGATCTGGGCGGGGGCATCGGAACCGTCGAGTTCAGGCATCGTTGTGGGACGTTACCTTCTCGTCGGTGTCAGCGGTTTTGGTATCGGTGCTGTCCGATTCACCATCGACGAGTTCACCGTCGTCGCCGACCATGTCGGCGAACGCGGTCCCGGCGACGGTTCCGTTGGTTCCCGGTAGCGACACAGTGGGCCGCGAGCCGGGGCGATAGCGATCGTCGAGTCCCTCTACGGACTTCTTCGCATCCTCGAGGGTGGCGTCGTCGACCGTGGGATCACTCTGGGCATCGTCCGACACGTGCGTGTCCTTCCATCGAAGTGTGTGCGTCATCTCCACTGTGCACTTCTATGGCGTGAATCACCACAACTGATTCGTGAAGCACAAAAAAGACCCCCTCGAAAGGGGGTCTTTTTTGACTGACTGTGGTGCGCGATACTGGGATTGAACCACTGTGCACCGTGACCCACGGTACTGGCCGCGACCACCCGTTGCCCCTGTTCAGCAGTGTAATTGCCAAACACTGACGCATGACCTACGGTGACACATAACGACAGAAAAACACTCCTGTTGGGTCATGTATGGGTCACGAAAGGCAGTCATGGCAGAGAACCGCACACGCGATCGGGACTTCGGAACGATCGATCTGCTGGCATCAGGGAGCGTTCGGGCACGGTTCCGCGCCAATAACGGGAAGCGGTACTCGCAGACGTTCAAGGTCGACCGATCCGGCACCAAGGGCAACGCCGATCGGTCGCGTCGTGAAGCTGAGAAGGCCGCTCGCACCTGGTTGACGGTCCAGCAGGGCCAACTAGCCACGGAGACGTGGAAAGCACCTGAAAGGCAGAAGGCAACCGTCCTGACATTCGGTGAATACGCAGAGTCGTGGATGGAGTCGCGCGACAAGCTGAAGCCGACGACCCGCCAGCACTACCAGCAGTTGCTCGATGACCACATCGTCCCGGTCCTGGGGAAGATTGCGATGGACGAACTGAGTCCGGCCGCGATCCTGCGTTGGCACGGCAAGACGCTCATAGGACGCCCCACTGCTCGCGCGCACGCCTATTCCCTGGTCCGCACTATCTGCGAGACCGCGGTGACGATGGACGTGTTGGAGAAGAATCCGTGCCGCATCGAGGGTGCGGGCTCGGCGAAACGTGCCGTGAAGATTCAACCGGCGTCGTTGGGGGAGCTTGAGACAGTGGCTGCCGCTATGCCCGATCGTCTTCGCCTGATGGTGTTGCTCGCTGCCTGGTGCGCGATGCGGTTCGGAGAGTTGGCGGAGTTGCGCCGCAAGGACATCACGCTACGTGAAGCCACTGACATCAAGACCGGCGCGGCTGTGCACACCGGCGTCATTCGTATCCGTCGTGGCATGACCCGCGCGGACGGGAAGAAGGTCGTGGGAACACCGAAGTCGGAGTCAGGTAAGCGTGACGTGGCGATCCCCCCGCACCTGGTGCCGATGGTCCGTGACCACCTTGCAACCCACACCGACACAGGCGCTGACGCCCTCCTGTTCTCCGCTCTGAATGATTCGACCGAGCACCTGGTGCCGTCGTCGCTGTATCGCGCGTTCTACCCGGCACGGGAGAAGGCGGGCCGTCCTGATCTGCGGTTCCACGATCTTCGCCACACAGGCGCTGTGCTCGCTGCACAGACCGGTGCGACGTTGGCTGAGTTGATGGCCCGTCTCGGACATTCGACGCCCCAGGCGGCGATGAGGTACCAACACGCGGCTGCGGATCGTGACGCCGCGATCGCAGCTGCACTATCCCAGCTGGTTGTCACGTCGACTACTGCAAGCTGATGGGCCGGTACAACCCCTGGAAGCATCTTGGGGAGACGTACCCGCACGTCATCCTGTGTACCGCCTATGAGCTGGAACAGGGCGTCCGCGGACTGGTCCAGGGTGACCGAATATGGCTGTCGAGCACACTCGACCGCGTCGAACGGCGATGCGCGCTCGCTCACGAAATCGTTCACCTTGAGCGGGGCATCGTGCTGGAGGCCAGGGACTCGGTGCACACGCGGGAGGAAGAACGGATCGTCGACACCATCGCGGCGAACCGGTTGATCGACACGGAGTTGCTGACCGAGCTCCGGGCCGCGATGGTGCCTACGGCTGACATCGCGAAGGCGCTCGATGTAACCGAACGCGTCCTGAAATTCGTCTGACCGAATATCACCAGCCGTCGCTGTGGTCCCGGCCCCGACCCCGCGCGATCGCCAACGGCAAATCCCAGCACCGAGGCCGCTCCAAAATCTTCGTGCCGTTGCCAGTTGTCAACACATCTGACTTCGCCGGCCGTGGATCATCCGGCCGCCACGCTGCCACGTTGCCCTGCACCGTCGACATCACCTGCATCAGAGCGTCCGCCAAGTCATCGTGACCGGCCACCTCGGGGACTTCGATGCGCAGTGCGCCGCTCGGCGTCTGCTCGTACTGCAAGGCGTGCAACTGCTTCAACAGCTCGGGGTGCCGGGGGAGTACCAGCCTGCCCTGTTGTAGCAGCAGCTTCACCGACCCGTAGCCCGACGACTTGCGGCGGTTGTCGGTGACGACGGGGGTCACCATTGTCGACCGCCTGTACGGGCCTAATTGTCGATAGATGGTCTCCTGCAATACGGAAGTTGGCATGGCCCCAACACCGTTCGTCTCGCTAACGATTCGATACAGGTCATAGCCTCGCGCTACTGCCGCGATCCTGTCGATGAACGTCGAGTAAGGCATCCTCGCGTGTGCCTCCAACCACGGAATGAAGTAGACGATCTCGTCGCCATGCTTTCCGCGGTTCAACTCCTGGTCGTCGAGCACACCGAGCAGAACCAGTGCGTTCGAGTCGTGGAATCCCCAGTCGACACCTGCCACGGCAAGCTGACCGAAAGCCTTCTCGGGCGGGGTCAGCTCGTACCCGGCAACAGCGCCATCAAGTTCGGCCGCTGAGAAGTAGGCACCCGTGTCGTCCACATACTCCGCCAGCACCTCACGGGCGTAGTCGCGTGAAGTCATCGACGCCTTGAACGTCTCCAACAGAGCAGCATCCACCAGAGGCGAAATGGTCGACGGCCAGTGGAACGACGCGTACATCTCACCAGGTTCCAGCTTGCCCTGACGCCACGTCCTCGCGAAGAAGTGATCCTGCGTCCACGGCGACGACGCCATCACGATCCGCGAACCGGGCCGCGCGACGACAGTGAACTGCGCCGCGGTCCACAATTCTTCCGCCATGAAGTTCGCCTCGTCGATGATGAGCAAATCGATCGACCGACCGCGAACCTGACGAGTCGACGCCGGCACACAGACAATCTCCGAACCGGTGGTCAAGACGATGCGGCTCTTGTTCTCTTCGACCGTCGCACCACGCAACAGCTCGGTATCGAGAAGGTCGACGATCGACGCCAGCAACACCTTCGCGGCCTCTTCGCCCGCCGACAGAATCAGAGTCTTGGAACCCGGCACGCTGAACGCCTGATGCAACGCGAGCATCGCCAGTGTCGACGACTTGCCCGCCTGCCGACCCGACACCACCGTTCGGATACGGGCCGGGCAGTTCGCCACCTCCAACTGATGCGGCCACAGTGGACGCCCGACGATCTTCCGGGCGAACACGTCAATATCGTTGCGGGCGTTACGAATTAAAGTCTTGGCGATTGCAGATGTCATGAGTCCACCTCAGCCATGAGCGTCGCCAGGTCCACCTGAGTCGCTGCCGAATCGCGCTGCAACTTCGCCCGACTCACCGGGTCCATTCCCAACGTCGCCCGCAAAGACGACGCCCTACCCTCGAACGACGGCAACACCTTCGCGGCCGGCACTATCGCCCCGGTCTCGTCGAACATTCCGTGCTCGTCGATCCAGGTGTGCAACAGATCGACCTTCGCCTCGAACCGAGCCCACGCCAACAGGGCAGGCTCGAACGACGGGTCCGACAAGTACGGGCACTGAGCCTTCGCGACCTCCACCCACCGAGCCGCCAACGGGGCAATACGCCGCTCCGAATGAGCACCGTGCGTCACTGCCATCTCGTTGTTCTTCTCGAACGGCGGCCGCTGCCAGGAAGACACAGGGGCCGGAGTGAAAGTCCCGGCCTCCTGCGCTTCCTTGCGGGCGCGCCGAACCGGTGCGCCAGCCACGATCAGGCGATCTTCACGCCGCGCATGACGACGATGGCCTCCGGGTTCACCGGGGCCTGGTCGTACCGAGCAACCACACGCAACGCCTGCTGGTCGTAGTCACCGAACGTCTCCCGCAACAGCGTCACAGTCGGATTCAGGTCACGAACCACGGTGATCTTCGACGGATCGAACAGGACGATCGCAGACTCGTTGTTACCGGTGCCGGTGTTCGCCGGAACGCGGTTCGTCACGATCACGGGATGCCCCAGCAACCGGTACGCGCCGGCCTCCGTCACGTCCGGCTGCACCAGGTAGCGGCCACCCGTGTCTTTGAGTTTGCGGATCTTCACGAAATCACGCGAATGCATGATCCATGCGAGCTTCGTGGGATCGACCTCGGCACCCAACGCCAGGCCCTCTGCGTCGTGGAGAGTGTCGATCGACGGGACACCCACCGCGGCCATCGACTGCACCCCGGTCATCGACAGAATGCCGAGCGGCTGCGTACGGAAGCCGCCGACCACCGCACCATTGCCCGCGATAAACGTGTCGTCCAGTTTCCCTGCAGTGTCGGCCACCATCCGGTCCTGAATGGCCGTCACGGTCTCCACGATCGACTGCCGCGCCAACTCGTTCGAGAACCGGTGCAAGCTCTTCACCGATTTGATGCGAGGGTCCAACAGCAGAACCTCACCGAACGTCGGCTCCGTCTCCGTGATCAGCTCGTTCTCGCCATGCCACACCGGACTCGTGTGACCGGTGTACGTCGGGATACGAACAGGACCGTGACTGTCGATGATCTTCACGCCCGAATTGAGAATCACAGATGCCTTCTGCAACGGCACCGTGACGATGTTGCGCACGTCCTCGGGACTGAGAACTGATGCGCCGGTAGTAGTTGAACCTGCCATGATGAACTCCTGAAATGAGGGTCGCCGGGCAGAGAAGTAGTCAGAGCCCGGCACGGGAAAGGCGCACTGCGCCAAAGGGATTCACGACCCGCGAGCATCAAGCTCAAGCGGATCAGATGAGGTGCCAGACCCCGGTAAAACCAAGCAACAGACTCAGCGCCAGGCCGGTTCCGTCACAGTGACGATACACCCAAACACGAGATGCCCCCGGCTGACACAGCCGAGGGCATCCCGCCGAACACCATCACTCAGACGACTGGAACAAATCCACGAACGCCGACCGACCCGACGCCACATCGGCCTCCACACCATCCGACCGCGCCGGCTGATACGGACCCACTCCACCAAGCGGAGCGCCACCCGCCGACGCCACCCGCGGACCCAGATGCGGCCGCTCCGACACCAACGTCTGCGCCGCCTCCAGATACTTACCCGGATCAGGCTTCCCGTCATCACCGAGCAACGATGCCGAATCGACGAACCGAGTCAGGTCAGACGGGTCCGTCAACACATCCGACAACCCCGCCAACGCCGCACTAGCCGCACGCTCGTTCGCCTCCGTCCGCAACGCATCACGCTCCGCCTTCAAATCCGCGGCCGACTGACGATGACCCGCCGACTCAGACCGCAAATCACCGATCAACTTCTGCGCCCACCCCGGCAACGACGCCACCGTCTCACCGGAACGCGGGGGAGTGCCAGGAACCGGGGCACTCATGACCGACCCTCGGAATCCTCGAGAGTCAGCAACTGCTTCGACTTACGGGCGAACTCGTCGAGCAACGAATCCATGTGATGCAACTGCCGCGGGGTGAACGTCCGCGTCCGCCGCTGCAACCCATGCAACCGGCGCGCCAAATTACCGCGCGCCAACTCCAACAGGTCCGCCCCCTCTCGCGCCGACGGAACGTGATTACCCGGAACGGGATGTGAAGATGTCATGTCAGTCCTACTTTCCGGCCCTGTGAGAGCCACTGTGAGCGATCTTTAGGTGTCAGACGGGTCAGAGTGCCCGCCGACGTCTTGGAGGTACGCAATACGCGTACGTTGCAGCGCGGCCCCAGTCTCAGATTCAGGAACGCCAACCGCGCGGTGATACATGTCCGCGAAAGAAGCCGCGAGCGAAGCGAACGCAAAGATCAGCCGCCCATACTCACTCGGGTCCAACGCCACGATCAGCGCATTCACGTCGGCATACCGGCCATCAGCCGCCAACGACGCCAGGCTCATCGCACTGGTCAACGCCTCATCAGTCAGGGCGTCAGGGTGAGGTTCAGTCATCAGATTCTCCTGTGTCAGTGGTTGTCGACCAGTATCCCGTGCAGGTCAGAGCCGCTATTGAGCAGACATGACCCAACCATGACCTAGTGCACGCGGGGGTTTGACCCACCCCAACCCCGGTGTGTGTTGGGGTTGGTTATTCCGTACGTCCGCACTCTCTAGAGATGAGAGTGCGGACGGACTTACGGTGGGGGTTCGGAAATAGTCCGGAATTAGTCCGGAATTAGTGGACATCAGCTCTCTTCCCCTTCGGTCCAGAGTGCGGCTGTCCTGATGTAGTGGGCGCGTCGTTCGGTGCCTGTGTTTCGGAGGGAGCCGTGTTCGACCAGCAGTTTGAGGGCTTCGTAGAAGGAGGATTTTTTCATGCCGTCTTCTTCTGCGAGGGTGCGGATCGTTGTGGATGAGAGGCCGTCTGAGGTCATTTTGGTCCGGAGTATGTCCATGAGTCGGGCGGCGTTTTTCTCGACTGCGAGGGCGTTATTCCGGACTCCGTTTCCGGAATTACTGTCGTTGGCGATGAAGACGAGTGTGTGGCGTTGTGATTCGGTGGCGTCAGGCATATTTGTGCTGCTCACGGTGTGTTCGATGAGTCGGTAGTGGTAGTCCATGCCTGCGGGTACGTCTTTGTGTTTTTCGACGTGGAGCTTGGCGATGAGTTCGGAGCCTTCGAGGCGTAGGTCGGACCAGACGGCCCCGTCCCATGAGTTGCTGCCGCGTCCTGCTGTACCGGTTCGTGCGCTGTGGTGGACTCCGAGGACTGTGCAGTTGGCGGCGGCCTGGATAGTTTCGGCGGCGTGGATGGCTCTGCCTTGTTCGGTTGCTGAGTTCTCTTCGAGGCCGACTGTGCATCGGGCGCGGGTGTCGAGGATGAGGAGGTCTGCGTCGACATCTCGTACGAGGTCGATTGCGTCTGAGATGTCGACGATGCTTCCGAGTTGGATGGGGCAGGGGAGGATGTACAGCCATCCGTCGAGTTCGGTGGGGTCGACGCCGGATAGTTCGCACCATGCGATGAAGCGGGCTCGTAGGCCGGTTGCGCCTTCGGCTGCTACGTAGACGACTTTGGCGCGTTTGGGGATGCGGTGGCCTTCCCAGTTGCTCATGCCGACTGCGAGTGCGCAGGCCATTCCGCAGGTGGCGAATGATTTGTAGGTTCCTGGTGCGCCGGCGAGTTGGGCGAGGGTGTCGCGGTACAGCACGCCTGAGATGAGGGGTTCGACGTCGCCGAGTTGTTTGAGGTCCGATACGGAGAGCAGTCGGTCTTTGAGTGGGACGCGGGGGATCGTGGTCGTGTCGTCGAGGGGTGGGGGTTCGTCGGGTGGTTGCCAATCGTCGTCGAATGTTGGTGCGCCTGGGATTGCAACGCTCATAGCCACCTGCCTTCGCTGCCCTCGGTGCGTCGTTGCCGGGCGTCGATGGTGTCGAGTGCTTCGGCGATGCGGTGGAGTGAGGCAGCTTTGATGAGTTCGATGTCGGCTCGATCACGTTGTGTTGCAACGTATGTCACTGATCGGAACCGTCGGTTGAGGTCTGCGAGTAGTGCTTCGATGTCAGGCACGTCCGTCACCGGCCCTGTTGTGGGCGGGGTCGCGTCGGCCGCATTCGAGCGGGGGTAGTCGCCATGCTGCGTAGCGTCGTCGTGCGTACTGCTCGCGCAATGCGACGTGTCCGGGCTTGAGTGCCTTAGACTCATGTTCGGATTCGGTGGCTTGGCGGCGACTGCTATCTGTGGAGGGCTTCCCGTGGGTGGGGAGCCCTTCGTCATGTTCAGGTGTCATCGCGGACCGCCTCGGGTGCGGTGCCGTAGCCGGCTTCGCGGAGTAGTTGAGTCATCGCGTCGAGTGGCATCACTGCCAGCCATTGGGAGGGGTCCCCGAGCCCGCGGCGCTTCACGACAAGTACGGCGTGATCTGCGCGGGCCTCGTCTTTCTGCTCGTCAAGCTCCCGGAACCATTCGGGCCAGGCGTAGGCGTGCCGGTCTTTCACCTGGACTGTGATGCCGGGGCAGGCGTGGAGGTCGCCGGCGTCTCGGAAGTATCCGGCGCGTGTGCGTTCGGTGCCGGGGAAGCCATTGCCGCGTAGGTAGTCGCGGACGGCTCGTTCGGCGCGGTCGCCTTTGAGCTTGTTCGCGTTGGTCATGCGATGTGCCCGGTCTGGATGGGGCGAACCAGTTGGTCGAGTTGGTCTAAGTCGACACGGACGAGCTTGCCGCCTACGCGGTAACCGGTGATCTTCCCGTCTGCGATCCATCGCTGGATGGTTCGTTCGGATACGTCGAGGTACTCGGCCGCAACAGGGATTCGAGTGAGCCGGCGTTGTCGACGATCGGATGCGATGGGCATCGTGGCGCTCCAAGGGGTCGAAAAGTGTGCGCCGCCGCTCTCAGTAGAGAGCCATGCGGCGACATCGCGCCTTCCGATTTCGACAGCCATTGGGGCTGTCACCCTGAGCTGTTCCGATGACGTCCTGTTGCCGCAGGACTATCGTCACCGTTCGCCCTGTTCCCGTTGCACCGGGGTCACAGGGCGCTCACTGGTGATGCGCTTTAAGAGTTACACCGATGTCATTCATGTGTCAAGACATGGCGCGCCAAGGCTGAGATTGGGGAGCCGGGAGCTTTCGGCTGTGACCCGCGGTGGCCTCGTTCTGGGTCACGGGTGGGTCAACAAAAAAATCAGGCCCCCTCGAAAGGGGGCCTGACCTGGTCTTTCTTATGGTGCGCGATACTGGGATTGAACCAGTGACCTCTTCCGTGTCAGGGAAGCGCTCTCCCGCTGAGCTAATCGCGCATGTCCTCGCACCGGTCTTGCAACCGACGCACTAGCGAGGTGGAGACGGGAATCGAACCCGTGTGCACGGCTTTGCAGGCCGTTGCCTCACCACTCGGCCACTCCACCATGGGTCGAGACCCTCGAGCGGATGACGGGATTCGAACCCGCGACCCTCACCTTGGCAAGGTGATGCGCTACCACTGCGCCACATCCGCGTACCCCGGAAGCAATCACTGCTGGGCAGTTGCTGTCTCCGTGGTGCGGGGAAAACATTAACCCAACGGGAGTGAAACTCACAAATCTCGTGGTCAGCTGCAGAATCAGCCCAATCGGCACCTGTGAACGATGTGAAATCAGTGGCGTGAGAACACTGTCGAGGCTCGGCGGCTGTGTTCTCGGCGCACGGGCAGGCGATTCGGTTCGCCGCAACACCTCGTGTTAATGTTTTGCCTCGTTCGGTCCCGTGGCTCAGTGGGAGAGCGTCCGCTTCACACGCGGAAGGTCGCTGGTTCGATCCCAGCCGGGACCACAGAGATAGGCGCAGGTCAGCGGTAGTTTCTCCGACTACGCAACGCATGACGTGCAAATAACGTACAAATACCCCCTCCTATCGAGGGGGTATTTCCGTGTAGGGAGGGGGGTGCCGTGGGCGCTGGCGAAACTTTTGTCGAGTTGATGAGAACGCCTGGAGTCGCCGCAATGGTGAGCGCAGCGGCGGCACTGTCCGGTGCCGGGTTCGCCGCGCGCGTCCAACGATCTAATCACCGTGAGGAGTACGACGAGAGGCAAGAAGATCGCGTACGGGCGGCGGTCGTCGATCTGCTCAACAGTCGGTGGACGTGGCCACAGATCGCAAGCAGGTTGGCTGACACGGTCAACGCGTCGGACTACAGAACCGCCGAAGGTCGTTCCGCATTCAAGCTCGCATATGCGCCGATCTTGTCCGAGTTCAACGCGGCGCGTCTGGAGGTTTCCCGAGGCACTGAGAGAGTTCGTTTGGTCACACAGAGCGCCAAGATACTCACTGCCCTTCATCGCATCGATCAGCTGAATCGCGCAGCGTGGAAGCTTGCCGTTAATGAGGGAATCCACCAGCTGGACGAGGATCTGGTCCCAGGAGACCCATTCGACTACTACTCCGAGCAGCTGGTCTCAGCTCTGGACTATCTGTCGAGCGAGACTCGCCGTCTGACCGCCCGGCATGGACTAGATGATCCTCTACAGCCCGAAGATGACGCGAGCCGGAAGACGATTCGGAAGTTCAAAAAGATCGCGAAGCGCGAGGGGTCTGCGTACGCGACCAACGCGGAGGCTGAACTTCCATGGTGGCGCTACTACCCGCGCAAAGCCCGGCAGTACCTCGGCCAGTAGGTACACTTGCATCAGGCGTAGGGCAGGTGCACAGCAAACGATCCCGGTGCATCACCGCACCGAATCGCAGCGCCGACCATCCGGTCGTAGGCCGGATCACCGGTCATCCCGAGTGCGGCGCGGACGGTCCGATCATCCATACGTCCGTCCACGAACAACGCGCCCGCCAGCTTCGTGATCGCGTTCCAGCAGGTTTCGAGCTGGTTCTCGATCGCACGCGGCAAACCCTGATCGCATCGGATCACGTCATCGCAGTCCGATGGGTTGTCCCGCAGGCTTGCGAGGATGCTCGTGAGCGGGGGGTGAGTGCACCGTCACAGAGGCAGACGCCGTGCTCTCCGCCGGACTCAGCGGCGCTGCCGTCTACGTCGGCATGATTCGCGGGCAGAGTCAGAACCGGCTCCACATCGTCGCCGAGAGCCCGGATCAGGCGCGCGGCCAGTTCATCGCCGCGATGGAACGCGAGCGCGCCGACCGCGACCTCGCCACCGCCACCCAAACCGCCGATGCCGCCGTCGCCGGCCTCACCGAGGACGGGCCGGTCAAGCTTCTCAACACCGAACGCGAGCACCTGCGCAAGCCGATCACCAAGGCCGAGAGGGAGGTCGACAAGTGGCAGCAAGCAGTCGAGGCGTTCACCGAACATCGAGAAACACACCGCGCTGAACAAGAAGAGCACGAGACTTCCGTGGTCACGGCCGAGACGAACGCCGAACAGACACTTGCAGGGGTCACGCAGCCGCTGATCGAGCAGGCCACCGCCGACGGCGACGACTACCTGACCGCTCGCTCCACGCTGCGGGAGGCCGAGACCGCGCATCGTGCAGCGGGCAGGCTCAAGAAGCGCACCACCGCCCGCACCCTGAACGAGGCGACCACGAATCACCGAGCCGCCTAGCAGGCGACGTGGGAACGCTGGGGCAGTCTCGCGCAGACCGCTGGGAACGTGGAAGCGTGGGCACGTGCCGTCGCTCGGCAGCATGCGAATGCCGATCGCTCGTGATCGATGCTGACCAACAGGCCGAGGCCGCCCGCACGCCAAGCGTGAACTCGGTGATCGGCAGAGGGCTGAACGCGCTGGTGTCTCGCGTCGCTACTTCACTCGCGACCCCATCGGCAACTACCCAGGGCAAGAACGCGCCGAAGCCGAGCTGGACCGCTGGCGGCATCGGGTAGACAACCTGCGTCGCGACCTGAATCGCGTCGAGAAACGCCCGGTCGAAGAAGCCGCTGACTTCGTTCGCCAACTTCATGCAGAAGCTCAAGTGCGCCGAGCGGCAGCCGAACGCGCCCAGGAGCGGGGGCAATCGCAACTTGCCAACGCTGACTCTGGCCTCACATGGAGGCCACCTCATCGACCTGGGCCGTCGCGTGAGGCCTCGGGAGATAACAAGAGCGCCCTACTTCTCGTTGCTACCGGATATCACCGCAGTCTACGATGACCGAAGACTAGGTCGGAGAAGGGGACACGGTGAAGCTCAACATATTCAGAGTTCCCTCCGACCAATGGGGTCCACTCAAGAAAAAGTTGGCCGAAAAGCAACTTGTGTCAACCAGTGAATTAGAACAAGACGGATGGAGCGGCGACTTCCTGTTCTGCACGCACCCTCCGCCCGGAAATATCCCATGGGTGCAAGACTTCTCTAGTTTCATCGGAGCCAGCAACTACTATAATCGATCCTACTTCGGCGCAATGTTGCTCGAAAAAGAAGATTCGTGTTATGCAATCACGTTCGGCAAGAGTCACTTCTTTGTTCGTCCTTACTGCGACTACGACTTCGGTATCGAGCTGGGAAAACGGATCGCGGATGAACGGGATATCAGTCAGACCGCGGCAAGGCGGTACCAAGGAAAACAGCGAAAAGATATCCGCAGCTTTGCTGAGCAAACCCGCCTCAACGTGCCACCAGGAAACTCTGTTGAATTTCTGCAAGGAAAGATCATCCCTGAGAAGAGCGAGACGTTTGGTCCTAGGGCCAAATTTGGCACATCTGCTTTAGTTGAGTCCGACATTACGCCGGAAGAAGTCGGGTCGCTACTCTCCGCAATCGAAGCTGAAATCAAGGTAAAAGCAAGATTCAAGTTGCCACGCACATTAGTTCTGTCCGACGAAGAAGAGATCACGCGTTACGATGAGAAACTCATCGACGAACTCATGTCTCCCGTAGGCACTTCAGACATTGCGACGGACACCTTCGATCTTTTCGGGGTTGACTTTGTTTTCAGCAGTTCGGGTTCGTTCTCAATAAAATGCGGGCACTTCAAGGCGTGGGACGTTGACCGACTGACGATGAAAGAAGTCAAGGAGTATATCGCGGAGAAAGACATACCCCGCAGCCGAGTGCTTTCACTGAAGGTTACTCATCGCCGCGAGAACGATCCCGACTTCACTCAGTCGATCAAAGAAGCCGTAGATTTTATCTGCGATGAGGATCGAGTCGTTCTCCGCGGGGGCAAGTGGCTCAAGTTTAATGAGGACTACCTGGAAGCGCTAGACGCCGCGATACGCAGAATCGCAGTGGAAGAGACTGAGCCGGATCTGGTAGAGACCAAATTGACTGAAGGCGAGTTCAATGGCTCCCTCTCTCACCACGGCTACGAGGTTGCGGATAAAGACTTCGATATTCTCAAGACATCCGGTAAGGCGCCTTCCGAGGCATGGGATCTGCAACGGGACGAGACGGTATACGCGGTCAAGTTTGGTACGCCTCAGAAGCTCAATTATGTTGTTGATCAAGCGAGCAGTGTCCTTGAGTTGATTCACAACGGCGCAAATCTCTACCCGATACCGCCTTTTAGGCGGTATTGCTTGTGGTTCGGCTACCGTGCTAAGCGACGTCCGGACTCGCTAGCTGACTCCGGATCCATCATCCTAAAGCAGAAAGTGGAAGCCTGGGCGCGGCAATGCGAGAACGTCGGGTTCATGCCGGTAATCAAGCTAAGTCGAAAAATGCACGGGGAGTATGATTCACCTGATTGAGGCCGTTGTGCGCAAATAGCCTTCGCCGCACTGTTGCCCGCTTTACGATGTCTAAGGTGCGCTAGAGACACCTGACTGCGTGATGTGAACACTAACTCGGTCTACATTCAGAATCGACACGTCTACTCCGACCGCGGTATCAGGTCTAAAAAGTGCGAAGTTCATCCCATCACTAACCGAACTACGATAAAGAACGCCGTCGAACCCACTCTTCTTGATAAACTCGCACAAATATTGGCTTGGTATGTACTCAAAAGCTGCTCCGCTTGGAAGGACTGGTTTAGTAAGCTCTTCTCCTAAGCGCTCCAGCAGAGGGAGGTCAGCGCGAAGCTGGCTGATCTCTTCGGCATCAGACAGGATGAATGGAGATACTTGCGCTCGCGGATCGCGAAGGTCGACAGCACGAATAGCGGGGACGGCGAATTTTGCCACGCAGGCCTGTTCTCCGGTGTGGGGTCGAATCTCCGCCACCGCAGTTTCGGGTTCTGATCCCAGGTAGAGATATCGGATTCCGGCTGGATTTGCGCGCCCATGCCCTGCGCGGTGGTGCGGGGGCGCGCCCATCTTCTCGATGGGGTACGGCTCTTCGTCGGAGAGCAGTCGTGCGCGGAACCACGTCTCGGGCAGATCTTCTGCCGGGGCGATAAGCAGATCAAGTAGCTGCCTGAGGCGTTCGAGATCGATGGGTTCATCTAGGAACCAGCGGTTCCGATGCATCATCTCGTCACGGAGGTCATCCCAGCGTCTGAGACTCTCGTTCTCGTAGTGGTCGGAAGGCCTGAACGCCATGCGGACAATTTCTCCGTTGTCAAGAACGTCCGCGAGAAGTTCCTTTGCGTGCGCGTCGTCCATCACGGGGTGTCCGAACAGCCGCCAATCGTCGCGAAGCCAGTCCACCAGTGGACGTCCTTCGTTGTCGACCGTGTAGACGTCGATGAGCATTTCAAAAAACTGGCGTAGTTGAGAGGGCTCGACCAGTTTCACGGATGTAGTGCGGCAGTAGTCACACGCCCGCGCATCGTCCGGCGCGATACCGGTGGAAAGGCTCGGAATGATGCTGTTTCTCAGGCCCGGATCGCCAAAGCACTCGGAGCAGCAGTACTTTTCAGGCATTGGCCTCGAGGTTGTGATAGTTGGCAAGTGTTTCCAAGTGGTGCTTTATCGACAGCTTTTTCACGTAGCCCAGGCCCGGGAAATGGCCCCTGGTGTGTAGGTCGCGGAACTCCCTGATCGCACTAGTTTCAACTAGTTTCGAGTCTCCCTTGTCCAACCGCCAGATTAGCTTTGCCAGGGCTTGCGCGAATTTCCCAGCTGGGTCTGTGGGGGTGTCGTTCGTATCTGAGACGAAGTGGTAGATGAACATCGCTTGGTCGTGATTTGGGTCGATGTACGTGAGGTGGATTGCGACCGCATAAGCAGGTCCTCCACCTTCGCTGTAGTTGTCTCCGACGGTGAGGAAGTCGCCATAGCCGTCCATGCCCATGTCGCGGTAGGTGATGTGGAGGTCAGAAAAGTTATCGACCTCATGGTAGTCGGCATTTCTCTTGCGTTCGAATCCGTCGCGGATGAGGATTCGCGTGCTGCCAATGAAGTGCCTTCGATACAGCATGTTTGTTTGATCCTCAATGAATACATTGCGGACGTTGCTCATCCTGCTGTCAAGAGACCCGGCTACAGTCCGCGCTTCGGTGAACCCGGCATGGACAACTGCGGTGTTCTGTTCGGCGTGCGCAGAAAGCAGCGTGGCGGCCTCATCGGAACTCGTGTCGTTCCTAAGCAAAATTCCTGCCGACACCGCGTCGATCCCTCGATAATCTCGTTCCAGAAGGGTCGAAATGCTGTCGCCATTGCCTCTGTGATCTCCATGTCGCGGATTCACGACTACTATTGCCTGTGCTCCTGCGTCGGTGAGCGACCGGAGCGTCCGTTCGAGTCCGCCCAGCGACTCACGCACTGGTTCAATAATCGGAACGAAGCTCGCAGAGGCGATAAGTGAAGCCGACTCGCGGATGGCAATTAACTCAAACTGCTTGCCACGAAAGTAGGGGTAGTACATGCATCACTCATTTCCACGCGAGGGCTACGTCCAGAGGCGTATCGACTGCTTCTTTTATTCGAGGCCGATCTGCATCCGTTACGTTTGTTGAAAGTGCGGCAGCCCTGAGAGACTTGGGGACCGAGCGGACGAACTCGGACATCGTGGATTGCGAGCGACTTTGCTTCAGCGTGGTAACCATCTGACGATGCAAGAGTGTCGGATCTAGATCAACGAAAAGCCTGCGCAGCTCGCCACGCAGTTGAGTGTTTGGCACCGCTGGTGCCTCAATCCCAAGCGACCGCAGGACCGAAACAGCTTCAGAAGCACGGAGAGTCTCCAAGATCATCAGCGGTGATGTCTGATCAGGGCGATTCTGCGCTTCTCGCTCTGTCTGCAACGTGAAACGTCGCGATAGAACAAGTACGCCGATATCGGCGGGAGTGCTGGATAGAACTTCCTTGAGGTGGACAGGGCTGACAACAACGTTGACTGCGGCAAATACCTGTCGGTAGTTGTTGAGTTGGTTGCGCAGCCGGTTCAGTGAGTCGCGCTCTGACTTGATCTCGTAAGCGGTCGACGTTCCGTTCAAAACCACGACATCTGCCTTACACTGACCAGCCCGTGCCTCGCTGAGAATAGTGGCAGTGTTTAGCGAGTGGCGCCCGAGGACGATCTTTTGGGTGATAGCGGATCTGTAGATGTACTCGTCACGAACACCGCACTCTTTCAAAACATCAAACGCTTGATCGAAGACGTTTCCAACAGTCGCTTTCGGAGCGGCCCGTGTTGCGATGCTGGATTGCTCGATGAGTCGCGAGAAGAGCGGGGATCGTGCCCGTCGTCCAAACTCCCGAAAAACGGTTGCTGAGAATATGCGAGTGAGCGCGGAGAGTTCATTCTTATCGCGATTCACCGTCTTCTCCCATCACGTGATCGGTGCTGAGCGCACATCCGCCATCTGTCTAAGACTACCGCGCGGAGCTTGGTGCCAGTCTGAGGCGCGCTATGGGTAGGCTCGGACGGTAAGCGGCGGGTCGCACCTTAGCGGTGTCGAGTTTCCGATGTCGCTCGTCACTGGGTGTACGCACCTGAGCGAGACGCACCACCCGAACAAAATCGGTCGCGACGTTGAGTTGAGCAGTGGGCGGCCCAAGCTGGGTCAGGCCAGTAAGTCTTTGGTGCGATCCCTCACCGTCGCTCGGTGCACGTTGAACCGCTTGGCGATCGACAGGACGCTCTCACCGCTGGCTCGGGCGGTTCGGATAGCGTCCACTTCGCTATCGGTCAGCGGTCGGTGTTCGAGACCGTCTCGTTGGGTTCGACACCACCCCCCCGGCACGGGCTCAGGTGCCGGTGGCTGCTCGCTCGCGATGACCCGTTCCGCCTGCTCCCACGCCGAAGTGAGCCGTTTCAGGCGACGTTGGGTGTTCGGTTCGATCCCAGCCGGGACCACAGAAAAGAAGGCCCGCACCGCCCGTCGGTGCGGGCCTTCTCGTGTTCGAGGTCGGTAACCTTGGTCGGTGAGCAGCGAACGATCGAAGCCCGAGACCGTCGAGCAGACTCCGGTGCACAAGGCGAAGGTGAAGCACCGTCGGTTTCGAGCGCGCATTGCCGAGAACAAGTCCCTCGATCTCGGCTACCGAATCACGGTCGGCGTGGTCGGAACGCTGGTGCTGGCGCTGGGTGTGGTGGCCATTCCCTACCCGGGGCCGGGCTGGCTGATCGTGTTCGCCGGCCTCGGAATTCTGGCCTCGGAATTCGCGTGGGCCAAGAGCGCCCTGCGATTCGTTCGCAAGCGGTACGACGAGTTCATGGACTGGTTCTCCACGCAGTCGTTCGTGATCAAAGGAATCGGTGTGCTGTTCACCACCGTGGTCGTGGTCCTGACGCTGTGGTTGCTCGGCACGTTCGCACTGGTCGGAGGCTGGTTCGGCATCGACTGGGGTTGGCTCGCCAGTCCGATCTGACGGACGCGCCGCGCTGAAGGTCGATCAGTGGGCTGTTGCCGATAGGCTGTCGGAGGCCTTCCTGGCCAGAAGAACCGATCGAGGAGTATATCGCTGTGAGCATGCCCGCTGTCGTCACCGTTCCACCCGCCCGCATCATGGTGCCGGCAGGAACGACGGCAGGTACGGCGCTCCGCGAGACCGGATTGCCCAACAAGGGACCGGAGGCCATCGTCGTCGTGCGAGATGCCGACGGCAGGCTCCGTGATCTCTCGTGGGCACCGGAGGTCGACGTCGAGGTCGAGCCGGTTCCGGCGAACACGGAGGACGGGCGCAGCGTCATCAGGCATTCGGCCGCACACGTGTTGGCGCAGGCCGTCCAAGAGCTCTTTCCCGCCGCCAAGCTGGGTATCGGACCGTTCATCAAGGACGGCTTCTATTACGACTTCGACGTCGAGCAGCCGTTCACGCCCGAGGATCTGACCGCCCTCGAGAAGAAAATGAAGCAGATCGTCAAAGCCGGCCAGCGCTTTTCGCGCCGGGTCTACGAATCCGTCGAGCAGGCACGCGAGGAACTTGCGAACGAGCCGTACAAGCTCGAACTGATCGACGACAAGTCCGGCATCGACGATCCGGAGATCATGGAGGTCGGTGGGGGAGAGCTGACCGCATACGACAACCTCAATCCCCGGACCGGCGAGCGCATCTGGGGAGATCTGTGCCGTGGTCCGCACATCCCCACCACGAAGTACGTGCCCGCGTTCAAGCTCACCCGTAGTTCGGCCGCGTACTGGCGCGGTAATCAGGACAACGCGGGCCTGCAGCGCATCTACGGAACTGCGTGGGAGTCCGCCGAGGCACTCGATGCCTATCTCGAACTGCTGGCCGAGGCCGAGCGTCGCGATCATCGCAAGCTCGGGTCCGAGCTCGACCTGTTCAGTTTCCCCGATGAACTGGGATCCGGCCTGCCGGTGTTCCACCCCAAGGGCGGTGTGATTCGCAACGAGCTGGAGAACTACTCACGCCAGCGGCACATCGAGGAGGGGTACGAGTTCGTCAACACCCCGCACATCACCAAGGGGCACCTCTACGAGGTATCGGGTCACCTCGACTGGTACAGGGACGGCATGTTCCCGGCGATGCACCTGGACGCCGAACTCGACGAGAACGGCGAGGTACGCAAGCCCGGCCAGGACTACTACCTCAAGCCGATGAACTGCCCGATGCACAATCTGATCTTCCGTTCCCGCGGCCGCTCGTACCGTGAACTGCCGTTGCGACTGTTCGAGTTCGGGTCGGTCTACCGCTACGAGAAGTCCGGTGTCATCCACGGTCTGACCAGGGTGCGAGGCATGACCCAGGACGACGCGCACATCTTCTGCACCCGCGAGCAGATGCGCGGCGAGCTCACCAGCACCCTGCAATTCGTTCTCGGCCTGCTCAAGGACTACGGCCTGGACGATTTCTACCTCGAACTCTCCACTCGCAACCCGGAGAAGTCGGTCGGTAGCGACGAGGTCTGGGAAGAGGCGACCAACACCCTGGCGGAGGTTGCGGCTGCCTCGGGGCTCGATCTCGTGCCCGATCCGGGCGGTGCCGCGTTCTACGGACCGAAGATCTCGGTGCAGGCAAAAGATGCACTCGGGCGCACCTGGCAGATGTCGACCATTCAGCTCGATTTCAACCTCCCCGAACGGTTCGAGCTCGAATACACCGCGTCGGGTGGCACCAAGGAACGCCCGGTGATGATTCACCGAGCACTGTTCGGGTCCATCGAGCGCTTCTTCGGCGTACTCACCGAGCACTACGCAGGTGCGTTCCCGGCGTGGCTCGCGCCGGTGCAGGTCGTCGGTATTCCGGTGGCCGAGGTGCACCAGGATCACCTGTTCGCGGTGGTGAACGAATTGAAGAAGCGCGGCGTGCGCGCAGAGGTGGACGCCAGTGACGACCGGATGCAGAAGAAGATCTTCAATCAGACCGCACAGAAGATCCCCTTCATGCTTCTCGCCGGTGAGCGTGATGTCGAAGCGGGAGCGGTGAGCTTCCGCTTCCGGGACGGCACACAGGTCAACGGTGTTCCGGTTGCACAGGCAGTCGCCACGATCACCGACTGGATCTCGCAGCGCAACAACGCGTCACCGACCGCCGACCTCGTGCAGACCAGTGGAGTGAGCTGACATGCCCGATCATGACGAATCGATCGTCGCCACCGGTGCGGGTGAGCCCGATCGGCTGCAACGATTGTGGACACCGCACCGGATGTCCTACATCGCCGAGGCCCCGCAGACCTCGACGAAGTCGAGTGAGCCGTTCTCCGACATTCCCAAGATGAGCGACGAGGACGGTCTGGTCGTCGCACGGGGCGAATCGGTCTACGCGGTGCTCAACCTGTACCCGTACAACCCCGGCCACGCGATGATCGTGCCGTACCGCCGGGTAGCGGCACTCGAAGACCTCACCCCTGCCGAGAGCGCCGAGTTGATGGCGTTCACGCAGCAGATGATCCGGGTCATCAAGCGGGTGTCCAGCCCGCACGGCTTCAACGTGGGGCTCAACCTCGGTGCGGCAGCCGGCGGCTCGTTGGCCGAGCACCTACACCAGCACATCGTGCCGCGGTGGGGCGGCGACGCGAACTTCATCACCGTGATCGGTGGCGCGAAGGTCATGCCACAGTTGCTTCGCGACACACGGGCCCTGCTCGCGTCGGCCTGGAACGAATGAAACACCCGCGAGAGGAGCACTCGCCGTGCTGAGCATTTTCGGCCGTGCGCCGGTTTCGAAGGTGACGGCACCGCTCGGCCGCGCTCTCAACAGCACCGGACTGACCCCGGACTCGGTGACGATCATCGGCACCGTCGTCACCGTCACCGCGGCAGTGACGATGTTCCCCGCCGGCTACCTGTGGTGGGGTTCGATCGTCATCACCCTGTTCGTGCTCTTCGACATGCTCGACGGTGCGATGGCACGGGCGCGGGGTGGCGGCACCAAGTACGGTGCCGTTCTCGACGCGACATGCGATCGCGTGGCCGATGGCGCAATCTTCGGTGGCCTGGCCTGGTGGGCGGTGTATTCCGAGCAGAACAAGCTGCTGCTGGTCGCCACCCTGATCTGCCTGGTCACCTCGCAGGTGATCTCCTACGCCAAGGCGCGCGCAGAGGCCAGTGGTCTCTCGGCCGATGGCGGTTGGATCGAACGCCCGGACCGCCTCGTCATCGTGCTCGTCGGAGCCGGATTCACCGGCGTGGGCCGACACTTCGGCATTCCGTGGCTGGACAGCCTCATCTACCCCGCGATGTGGGTGCTCGCTGCGCTGAGCATCGTGACGGTCTTCCAACGGGTACTGGCAGTCCGCGGATCCGCGGGCGCACGCGACATCATCGCGCCGTCGTCGGCCACGGCCTCCGACGACGGAGATGTGGCACCGTCGTGAACCTCTCCGAGAGGGCCAGCGACCTCGGATACGCAGCCGGGTGGCGACTGGTGCGGTCACTGCCCGAGAGTGTGGCTCGCGAACTCTTCGACCGAGGTGCCGACTTCGCGTCGGGTCGACATGGCGGCCCGGATCAGTTGCGGCGCAATCTTGCTCGCGTACTCGCCACGACTCCCGGTCAGGTTCCCGACGAGTTGATTCGAGACAGTGTCCGCTCGTACGCCCGCTACTGGCGCGAGGCGTTCCGGCTACCGTCGATGGATCTGGCCGCGCAGGCAGCAGTCGTCGATCGGTGCGTGAACGGCAAGGAACATCTGGAGAGTGCACTCGCGGCCGGCAAAGGGGTGGTGCTGGCGCTGCCGCACAGCGGCAACTGGGACATGGCCGGAATGTGGCTGGTGCGCACTCACGGTGGGCTCTCGACCGTTGCCGAGCGCCTGAAGCCCGAATCTCTGTACCAGCGATTCGTCGCCTATCGGGAGAGCCTGGGCTTCGAGATCTTCCCGCTCAGCGGTGGTGAACAACCGCCCCTTCTCGCACTGTCGGAAAGACTGCGCCAGAACAAGGTGGTCTGCCTGCTCGGCGAGCGAGACCTCGCCAAGCACGGGGTGCCCGTCACGTTCTTCGGTGAACCGACCCGGATGCCCGCCGGTGCCGCGAAGCTTGCGATCGACACCGGCGCGACGTTGCTGCCGGTGCACGGCTACTTCGACGGCGACGGCTGGGGTTTCGACATCTCGCCCGCAGTGGATGTCTCGGCAGGCGTGGGGCCCGCCACCCAGACGTTGGCCGATCACTTCGCTGCCGGAATCCGGGCACACCCGGCGGACTGGCACATGCTTCAGCCGCTGTGGATGAGCGACTGGTCGGCCGAACGGCGAGCCCGAATCGAGGGCACGTGAAGATCGGCATGGTCTGCCCCTACTCGTTCGACGTGCCCGGCGGCGTACAGGCCCACGTTCAGCAGTTGGCCGAGGTGTTCATCGAACGTGGACACCGCGTGAGCGTCCTCGCACCGGCATCGGACGACGTCGAACTGCCGGAGTTCGTGGTCTCGGCAGGCGAGGCACTCGCCATCCCGTACAACGGATCGGTCGCTCGTCTGCGATTCGGGCCGGTGACCTACTCCCGAATCCGAAAGTGGATCTCGGACAACGATTTCGACGTCTTGCACATTCACGAACCGAACGCGCCGAGTCTGTCGATGCTTGCGCTCAAAGCGGCGGACGGTCCGATCGTGGCGACCTTCCACACCTCCACCACGAAGTCATTGGTGCTCAGCACCTTTCAAGGCGTTCTCAGGCCCTACCACGAGAAGATCAGCGGACGGATCGCCGTCTCGGAACTCGCCCGACGCTGGCAGGTCGAGGCCCTCGGCTCCGACGCGGTCGAGATTCCCAACGGTGTCGATGTGCCGGCGTTCGCCGACGCCGCGCTGCTCGAAGGCTACCCGCGTCCCGGTCGTACAGTGCTTTTTCTCGGCCGATTCGATGAACCGCGGAAGGGAATGGCCGTCCTGCTCGCCGCCCTACCCACACTGGTCCGATCGCATCCCGACATCGAGATTCTCATCGTCGGTCGCGGCGACGAGGACAAGCTCCGGAAAGAGGCGGGGGAGCTGGCGTCACACCTGAGGTTCCTCGGTCAGGTGGACGACGCCACGAAAGCCTCGGCAATGCGCAGCGTCGATGTCTATTGTGCGCCCAACCTCGGTGGTGAGAGCTTCGGTATCGTGCTCGTCGAAGCCATGGCCGCCGGAACGCCGGTGGTGGCAAGCGAACTGGACGCTTTCCGTCGAGTCCTGCGCGACGGCACCTGCGGACTGCTGGTTCCGATCGACGATGCCGCCGCCCTCGCGGCGGCAGTGAGCTCGATTCTGTCCGACGACGCTGTCAGAGGTCCACTGATCGACGCTGCGTCGGCGGCTGTCTCCGCCTACGACTGGCCGGTGGTCGCCGAGCAGATTCTCCGGGTGTACGACACCGTCACCATCGGAGGCCAGAAAGTTCGAGCGGCGACCTGATGACTCTTTCCGCTCTCACCATCCTGGTACTCGGACTGATCGCAGTCCTGATACTCGTGGTCGGTCTCTGGGCCTACGGAACCGCCAACCGGCTCGATCGCTTGCACGTACGGACCGATCTTGCCTGGCAGGCGCTGGACGCTGCGCTCGCCCGCCGTGCCGTCGTCGCCCGGGCCGTGTCCGCTGCCACGCGAGACTCGGCACCGTCGAGCAGGGAACTCGCCGCATTGGCGGATCGAGCCGAGCGCGCCGATCGGTCGCAGCGGGAGGATGCAGAGAACGCCGTGTCGATGTCCTTGGCCGTCGTGGAACCGAACGATCTGCCTCCGCAGTTGGTCGCCGAACTGGCCGATGCCGAGGCTCGGGTGCTGATCGCGCGACGGTTCCACAACGATGCCGTTCGCGACACCCTGGCGCTCCGTGAACGACTTCCGGTTCGGTGGCTGCATCTCGGCGGCACGGCCGCCCTGCCGTCGTACTTCGAGATTGCCGAGCGTTCTGCCGCTGCGACCTTCGGTGCCGAGAATCGGGCAACGCCGCGGACCTCGGCGCGGGTGGTGCTGCTGGACGAGCGGGGCCGGGTGCTGCTGTTGCGCGGGCACGACCCGACGGCTCCCGACACGTTCTTCTGGTTCACGATCGGTGGAGCCGTGGAGAAGGGCGAGTCGCTGCGCGATGCCGCCGTCCGAGAGGTCCGCGAGGAAACTGGTCTGGACGTTGCTGCGGCCGATCTGCGAGGTCCGCTGTGGCGCCGGGTCGCCACCTTCCCTTTCAACGGAACTCTGATCAGATCGGAGGAATTGTTCTTTGCGTACCGAACTCAGGAGTTCGAGCCGCACAGCGCCGGATTCACCGACTTGGAGCGTCGGATCGTGACGGGGCACCGGTGGTGCATGGAATCGGACATCCGTGGTTTCGGTGCAGTCGGCGAGAATGTCTATCCGCAGGATCTCGCCGAGTTGCTCGACGAGGTCAACGTGGCGCTCGCCCGCCGCGGAGATCCGGACGTGCGCGCGATCCGCTGACAATCTGGACCTCGTCGAGCAGGCCAGCAATCGTCAAGTGGTTATGGGAATCGGCGCAGCGGAAGCCTAGTGTTCTGGGCGCGACTTCGCGCCGCAGCCCTCGAGCATTCGTGGGAACGGCGGTGCGCACTCGCGCCAATCAGCCCGGAGCGCTGCGACAGCGTCGAAGAACACAGGAGTTTCGCTTGAGTACCCCACACGCATCCACCACGCCCGCCGCATCGGCCGAAGGCGGGGCGAGCGAGAACGGAGTCGGCACCGCGCGGGTCAAGCGAGGAATGGCCGAGATGCTCAAGGGTGGCGTCATCATGGATGTGGTCACCGCAGACCAGGCCAAGATCGCCGAGGACGCCGGAGCGGTGGCAGTGATGGCCCTCGAGCGCGTTCCCGCCGACATTCGCGCCCAGGGTGGAGTGTCGCGGATGAGCGATCCCGACATGATCGACAGCATCATCTCCTCGGTCAGCATCCCGGTGATGGCGAAGGCGCGCATCGGACATTTCGTCGAAGCGCAGATCCTGCAGAGCCTGGGCGTCGACTACATCGACGAGTCCGAGGTTCTCACTCCGGCCGACTACGCCAATCACATCGACAAGTGGAACTTCACCGTTCCTTTCGTCTGCGGTGCCACCAACCTCGGTGAGGCCCTTCGCCGAATCACCGAGGGCGCAGCCATGATTCGCTCCAAAGGCGAGGCCGGAACCGGTGACGTCTCCAACGCGACGACGCACATGCGCAAGATTCGCGACGAGATCCGCCGACTCACCTCGCTTCCCGAGGACGAGCTGTACGTGGCTGCGAAAGAACTGCAGGCCCCGTACGACCTCGTCGTCGAGATAGCCCGCGCAGGCAAGCTGCCCGTCACACTGTTCACCGCCGGTGGAATCGCCACTCCGGCCGACGCGGCGATGATGATGCAACTCGGTGCCGAGGGAGTCTTCGTCGGATCGGGAATCTTCAAGTCCGGCAACCCCAAGGAACGCGCCGAGGCGATCGTCAAGGCGACCACGTTCTTCGACGACCCGGATGTGCTGGCGAAGGTCTCGCGTGGCCTCGGCGAGGCAATGGTCGGCATCAACGTCGACGACCTCCCCGTCGGGCACCGGCTCGCCGAGCGCGGCTGGTGACTCCAACCCGCTAGCGGCGTTCGAGTGCCGGGCGGTCCGGATGGTCCCATCGGATCACGAAGTCCGTCCGCCCGGCCGAGGGGTCGAGGCTGTCGTAGTACTCGACCAGTGGGGCGCAGGTCCACTGGTCGGCCGGGTCTGTTCGTCGACGCAACGCGCCTTCGGACAGGCGCAGCTGCACCGACACGTCGACGTCCAGGCCCCGTCCGAGCAGCATCGGTCCGGCGATCAGGACGATCTGATTCGGTGCGGCGTCCACGCTGCGTGCGCGGGCGGAACGATCGGTCGACTCGTTCCACAGACGGGGGAGAAAGTGACCTCGGCCACCGGGTCGCATCGGAGCGATGACCTCCCTGGCCACGGCGTCGTAGTCGAACCACAGTGTGCGATAGCTCAATTCGTCGGTGCGTGAGTACTCGAATCGAATCGACGCAGGCCGGACGTAGTCGTGCAGGTCGACCACCGCCGCCGGACGCCCGTTCGAGCGAGCGTGTTCGGCTGTGCGCGTGGCGAACTCGACCGGCCGTGCGGCATCGGCACCATCGACCAGGACGATCGTTCGGGCACCGGCCGGGCAGGAGTCGACGATCGACTCGACGAGGAGATCGGGAAAGATCGGCACCGGTTGACCCACACCGACCATCTTGCCTGGTCGGTCCATTGTTAGCCTGGGCCCCTCAGGAAAGGTGGGCACAAGCCATGGCCAGCATCGAGGACATTCTCGAATTGGAGCGGATCGAGAACGACATCTATCGGGGACGGACCTTCCCGAGTCGTCTACCCCGGACGTTCGGCGGCCAGGTCGCGGGCCAGGCGCTCGTTGCAGCGGTGCGCACGGTGGCCCCCGAGTTTCGCGTGCATTCTCTGCACGGCTACTTCCTGCGGCCCGGCAACCCCAACGAACCGGCCGTCTTCATGGTCGATCGGATCCGCGACGGACGGTCCTTCTGCACGCGCCGCGTGACCGGAATCCAGGACGGCAAAGCAATATTCACGATGTCCGCCTCGTTCCACGGGGACGACGACGGTATTTCACATCAGGACGTGATGCCCGACGTCGTGCAACCCGAGAGTCTGCCCGATCCCACCACCCTCGCCGAGTACGACCACTCGTACTACAAGGAGTGGTCCGAGTGGGACATCCGGCTCGTCCCCGGCGACCAGACCGTCAAGCATCCCAGTTTCGCAGCGCAGCAACGTGTTTGGTTCCGTTATCGAGACACGCTGCCCGACGATCAGGTATTCCACGTGTGTGCATTGGCGTACATGAGCGATATGACGCTGTTGGGATCGGCCAAGGTTCCCCACCCGGAGGCCGTGACACAGACCGCCTCGCTCGATCACGCGCTGTGGTTCCTTCGGCCGTTTCGGGCGGACGAATGGTTGCTCTACGACCAGACGTCGCCATCGGCCGATTTCGGGCGGGCCCTGACACAGGGGCGGATCTTCGACACCTCCGGCCGTATGGTTGCCGCGGTGGTGCAGGAGGGGCTCATGCGTTTCGAGCGAAATCCCGAGAGCGCCAACATCGATCCCTTCGGACTGAAGTGAGCGCTCCGACCATCGGAGTTCTGGCACTGCAAGGCGACGTTCGCGAGCATCTGGTGGCGCTCGAGTCGAGCGGAGCGCACGGCGTCACGGTGCGGCGTCCCGCCGAACTCACGCAGGTCGACGGGCTGATCATCCCCGGTGGGGAATCCACGACCATGAGCAACTTGCTCGGGGTGTTCGACCTGCTCGACCCGTTGCGGGCCCGGTTGGTCGAGGGCATGCCCGCGTACGGATCCTGCGCGGGCATGATTCTGCTGGCGTCCGAGATTCTCGACACCAGGCCCGACGCGCGGCATCTCGACTCCCTCGATATCACTGTGCGGCGCAATGCTTTCGGACGTCAGGTCGACTCGTTCGAGACCGATCTCGACGTCATCGACATCGAGGGTGGGCCGGTGCGAGCAGTCTTCATCCGGGCGCCCTGGGTCGAGCGGGTCGGCGAGCACGTCGAGGTGCTGGCCGCCGTGCCCCACGGACCGGCCGCCGGACGGGTGGTGGCCGTCCGGCAGAACCACGTGTTGGCCACCAGCTTCCATCCCGAGGTCACCGGAGACGATCGAGTGCACCGACTCTTCGTAGACATGGTGCGCCGCCGCTAGGACCCGACGGACCAGGTCGGTCCCGAGCGCCTACCGGGCGAGTAAAGTCGACAACACTGATTTCGAGCAGGAAGGGGCGCTATCGCATGAGCGGCCACTCAAAATGGGCCACCACCAAGCACAAGAAGGCGGTGATCGACGCCCGGCGCGGCAAGTCTTTCGCCAAACTCATCAAGAACATCGAGGTGGCGGCTCGCACGGGTGGAGGTGACCCCACGGGCAACCCGACTCTCTTCGACGCCATTCAGAAGGCGAAGAAGACGTCGGTTCCCAACGACAACATCGAACGTGCGCGCAAGCGAGGAGCGGGCGAGGAAGCCGGCGGTGCCGACTGGCAGACCATCATGTACGAGGGCTACGGCCCCAACGGTGTGGCCATCCTCATCGAGTGCCTCACCGACAACCGCAACCGTGCCGCAGGCGAGGTGCGCGTGGCGATGACTCGCAACGGTGGAAACATGGCCGACCCCGGCTCGGTGTCGTACCTGTTCTCGCGCAAGGGCGTGGTGACCCTCGAAAAGAACGGTCAGAGCGAGGACGACGTGCTGATGGCCGTTCTCGAGGCCGGTGCCGAGGAAGTCAACGACAACGGTGACACCTTCGAGGTCGTCAGTGAGCCGACCGACCTCGTCGCGGTGCGGTCCGCGTTGCAGGAAGCCGGTATCGACTACGACTCTGCCGAGGCGAGCTTCCAGGCCTCGGTCAACGTTCCTGTGGACGCGGAGGGTGCGCGCAAGGTCTTCAAGCTCATCGACGCGCTCGAGGACAGTGACGATGTGCAGAACGTGTGGTCCAACGTCGACTTGTCCGATGAGGTCATGGCCGAGTTGAACGAAGAGGACTGACCGGCCCCGATGTCATCGAGGCACCATCGGACGGGTGTCGTAGCCCTGATCCGTCGGTACGCTCCGCTACGCTATCGAACAACAGTTCGTAAGCGGAAGGTGTGGTGGCGTGCGGGTGATGGGTGTCGACCCCGGTCTCACCAGGTGTGGGCTCAGTTTGATCGAGGGCGGGGTGGGCCGAACGGTGGTTGCGCTCGACGTCGACGTGGTGCGCACTCCCGCGGATATGGATTTGGCGCAGCGGCTGCTGCGGATCTCCGAGGCCGCGGAGTACTGGCTCGATACGCACACACCGTCGGTGGTGGCAATCGAGCGAGTGTTCGCGCAACACAACGTGCGTACGGCGATGGGTACCGCTCAGGCCGGTGGTGTCATCGCGTTGGCCGCAGCCCGGCGCGGCATCGACGTCTGTTTTCACACCCCCAGTGAGGTCAAAGCTGCGGTGACCGGCAACGGATCGGCCGACAAGGCTCAGGTCACGGCCATGGTCATGCGCATTCTCGGTCTGCAGACGGCTCCCACCCCCGCGGATGCAGCCGACGCTCTCGCCCTCGGAATCTGTCATTGCTGGCGAGCTCCGATGATTGCGCGGATGGCGAAGGCGGAAGCGATGGCAGCAGAACAGAAACGGAAGTACGACGCGCGTCTGGCCGAGGAGCGCAAGGCCCGCGCGGCCGTCACACGCAAGGTCGAGAAGTTGGCGAAGAAAGGGGCGGGCGCGCGATGATCGCATCGATCAGGGGCGCGGTGATCGACATCGCGCTCGACCACGCCGTGCTCGAGGCTGCAGGTGTCGGGTATCGAATCAGCGCCACGCCCGCAACACTGGCCACCCTGCACCGGGGAAGTGAATCGACCCTGCTGACCACGATGATCGTCCGCGAGGACTCTCAGACGCTCTACGGCTTTCCGGACACGGAGTCCCGCGAGCTGTTCGAGCTGCTCCTGACCGTGTCCGGCGTCGGTCCACGAATCGCGATGGCCACTCTCGCCGTACACGAGCCCGATGCCCTGCGAACGGCTCTGGCCGACAGCGATATCGGGGCGTTGACCAGAGTGCCCGGTATCGGGAAGCGCGGCGCAGAGCGGATGGTCGTCGAACTTCGCGACAAGGTCGACGCAGTCGTCGGCCGCACCGGCAGCTCGGTCGTGCCCGGTTCCGGGGCCGGTAACTCCATGCGTGATCAGATCGTCGAGGCGTTGATCGGGCTCGGATTCCCGGCCAAGCAGGCCGAGGAAGCCACCGATGCGGTGTTGGCCCAGCAACCCGAGGCCACCACCTCGACGGCATTGAGATCGGCGCTCGCGTACCTCGGAAAGTCCAGGTAGGTCGACGTGACCGAGGACGACCAGTTCGCCGACTCGCAGGTGGGTGCGGACGCGATGTCCGACGATCTGGATGTCGAGACGAGTCTGCGTCCGAAGAATCTCACCGACTTCATCGGGCAACCCCGAGTGCGTGAGCAGCTTCAGCTCGTACTGTCCGGTGCCAAGATGCGCGGCGGTACTCCCGATCACATCCTGATGTCCGGGCCGCCGGGGCTCGGGAAGACCAGCATGGCGATGATCATCGCAGCCGAACTCGGAACCTCGCTGCGGCTCACGTCCGGTCCGGCGCTCGAGCGCGCGGGCGACCTGGCCGCAATGCTGAGCAACCTCGTCGAAGGCGACGTGCTGTTCATCGACGAGATCCATCGCATCGCCCGACCGGCCGAGGAAATGCTCTACCTGGCGATGGAGGATTTTCGAGTCGACGTCATCGTCGGCAAAGGGCCAGGAGCGACATCGATACCGCTCGAGGTCGCACCGTTCACGCTCGTCGGTGCCACTACGAGATCGGGTGCGCTGACCGGACCGCTGCGCGATCGCTTCGGCTTCGTGGCGCACATGGACTTCTACGAGCCGAGCGAACTCGAACGCATTCTCATGCGATCGGCAGGCATTCTCGGCGTGCCGATCGATCGGGACGGGTGCGCGGAGATCGCCGGGCGCTCACGCGGCACACCCCGTATCGCAAACCGATTGCTTCGGCGAGTTCGTGACTATGCGGACGTGCGAGGCGACGGCAGCGTCACCCAGAGCATCGCCAAGGCCGCACTGGTGGTCTACGACGTCGACAAACTCGGACTCGACCGCCTGGACCGCGCCGTGCTGAGCGCGCTCATCCGCAGCTTCGGCGGGGGACCGGTCGGAGTGTCGACGCTGGCCGTGGCCGTCGGTGAGGAAGCATCGACGGTCGAGGAGGTCTGCGAGCCCTTCCTGGTCCGAGCGGGAATGGTCGCGCGTACACCGCGAGGACGCGTTGCGACCGCGGCAGCATGGCAACACCTGGGATTGACCCCGCCTGCGGACCTCGCAGTAGGGGGAATTTCTGTCCGATCTGCGGAGATTCAGCAGGGATTATTCGAGTGAATCGGGCATAAGAGGACACGAACGGACCGGGCCGGTTCCCGGTGATGGCACACTGGGTAGCTGCGAGGCTCGCACCGGCGACATCGCGCACGAGACAATGACGACTTTCGACCCGAACTTCGAGGACTGACCTTCCGATGGATTTGCTGTTTCCGCTGCTGATCGTGGCCCTTCTGGTACCGCTGTTTCTCAATGCGCGTCGACAGAAAAAGGTGCTGGCCAAGACCACCGAAATGCAGGAGTCGCTGAAGGTCGGCGACGAGATCGTCACCACGGCCGGTCTCTACGCCCGCATCGTCCTGGTCGAGGACGACACCATCGACCTGGAGATCGCCGACGGCATCATCACCACCTGGTCGCGGGCAGTCGTGCGCGAGGTACTGCCCGACGGCTCGGAGTTCGACGACACCGACTTCGAGACGGACACCGCGAACCTCGAGAGCAACGCCAGTTCGGGACCGTCGCTGAACAAGACTGATGTCGGCGGGCCCGACGAGACCGTCGAACAGACGTCGAAGCGGCTCGAAAAAGAGTGAGCATCCGTTGATTCGAACCGCTGTCGGACAGAATCCGGCAGCGGTTTCGTCTGCGGTGACACAGATGGTGCACAATCGCACCGCTTGCCGCTGACAATCCGAGTCGACGCGAGCCCTGTAGGAACCGATACTTTCCACCGCCCAGAGGAGAATCACACACCGTGGCACCTTCCAGCGGACCGGTGCGTCCCGCCCGCTATCTCGCCGTTTTCGCGGTGTTGATCGCAGCGGTGTACGCCCTGGTCTTCTTCACCGGAGACAAAGAACCCTCGCCGAAGTTGGGAATCGACCTTCAGGGCGGCACGCGCGTGACCCTCACCGCGCGAACCCCCGATGGCAATGCGCCGACGCAGGACAGCCTGAGGCAGGCCCAGCAGATCATCGAGACCCGCGTCAACGGTCTCGGTGTCTCCGGCTCCGAGGTGGTCATCGACGGTGACAACCTCGTCATCACGGTGCCCGGTGACGACAGCTCCCAGGCGCGCACCCTCGGCCAGACCGCGCGACTGTTCATCCGACCGGTACTGGGATCGGTCGCTCCCTCGGCAGGCCAAGAGACGAACCCGGGCCAGACGTCCACCGATCCGTCCCCTTCCACCGATCCGCCCGCTCCGGCCGCGTCCACCGATCCGGCGGCACCCACAGCTCCCGCGGATGCTCCCCAGAATCGAGTGTTCCCCGCCCAGGATCCGTCGACGGTCGATCCGACGCCCTCGACCGATGCACCGGCCACCGAGGCACCCGCAACCGGTGCACCCGCCACCGGTACACCCGCCAGCGATCCGGCCAACGATGCGTCGTTGTCCGACGCGGATCGCGCAGCGCAGGAGATCGCCGACGCTAAGGCACTGCGACAGAGCGAGGACCCGCAGATCCAGCAGCTGGCCATGCAGTCCCTCGACTGCAATGCAGCCGACCCACTCGCCGGCAACGATGATCCGGCGCTTCCTCTCGTTGCCTGCTCGACCGACGGGACGGCCGTCTACCTGCTCGGCCCCACGATCATCGACGGGCAGCAGATTGCCGATGCGACCTCAGGTTTCGACAGCCAGCAAGCCCAGTTCCAGGTCAGCCTGACCTTCGACTCGGAAGCTTCGAACACCTGGGCACAGTTCACCGCCGCGAATCTGCAGAAGCAGGCCGCATTCGTGCTGGACTCGAAGGTGATCAGCGCGCCGGTGATTCAGGGCGTGACCCCCGCCGGTAGCGCCACCTCCATCACCGGAAACTTCAACGCCCAGACCGCCTCGGAGTTGGCCAACACACTGAAATACGGCTCGCTGCCGTTGTCGTTCGTGTCCTCCGAAGCCGAGACCGTGTCGGCGACGCTGGGATTGGCCTCGCTCGAAGCGGGTCTGATCGCCGGAGCCATCGGACTGCTGCTCGTGTTGGTCTACTGCCTGCTCTACTACCGCGCCCTCGGCTTGCTGACCGCTCTGTCGTTGATGCTGGCAGGTCTGGTCGTCTACGGGATCATCATCCTGCTGGGCAGATGGATCAGTTTCACCCTCGACCTCGCCGGCATCGCCGGATTGATCATCGGTATCGGTATGACCGCCGACTCGTTCGTGGTGTTCTTCGAACGCATCAAGGACGAGATCCGTGAGGGTCGCAGCTTCCGGTCCGCGGTACCCCGTGGTTGGGCGCGGGCGCGAAAGACGATCCTGTCGGGCAACGCCGTCAGCTTCATCGCCGCAGCCGTGCTGTACGTGCTGGCCGTAGGGCAGGTCCGCGGCTTCGCCTTCACCCTCGGACTGACGACGATCCTCGACATCGTCGTCGTGGTCCTGGTGACGTGGCCGCTGGTGTTCATGGCGTCGAAGTCGAAGTTCTGGTCCAAGCCGTCGGTGAACGGTCTCGGTGCCGTCCAGCAGATCGCGCTCGAACGCAAGCGCGCCGCCAACAAGGCGCTCGCCGTCAAGACCGGCACCACGCCGTCGAAGGAGGCATGACATGTCGGATACGAGCACGTCGACCCCGTCGCCCCTCGACGATTCGGGTGTCGATCAGTCGACCCAGCCCAAGCACAGTTGGTTGTCCAGGCTCTACACCGGTACCGGTGCCTTCGACATCGTCGGTCGTCGCCGGTTCTACTACATCCTCACCGGTGTCATCGTGCTGGTGTGCCTGCTGAGTTTCCTCGTGCGCGGCTTCACCCTCGGTATCGACTTCGAGGGCGGAACTCGCATCGCGCTGCCCGCCGCCGACAACATCTCCACCGAGCGGGTCGAGACCGTCTTCAACGACACGCTCGGGACGGATCCGGTGTCGGTACAGACCGTCGGCTCGGGGGCGGCAGCGACGGTGCAGATTCGCTCCGAAGCTCTCGACCCCAGTGAAGTGGACAGTTTGCGGCAGGCGTTGTTCCAGGCTTTTCAGCCACAGGACAGCAGCGGCACCGCAACGCCCAATGCCATCAGCGTGTCCGATGTCAGTGAGACCTGGGGGAGCCAGATCACCCAGAAGGCGTTGATCGCCCTGGCGGTGTTCTTGGTCATCGTCAGCATCTACATCGCGATCCGATACGAGCGAGACATGGCATTCGCTGCCCTGGCTGCTCTCGGTTTCGACTTGGTCGTCACCGCGGGCGTCTACTCGCTCGTCGGATTCGAGGTGACTCCGGCGACGGTCATCGGCTTGCTGACGATTCTCGGCTTCTCGCTGTACGACTCGGTGGTGGTGTTCGACAAGGTCGAGGAGAACACGCGCGGCATCCTGAATCTGCATCGAAAGACGTTCGCGGAGCAGGCCAACCTCGCGGTCAACCAGACTCTGATGCGCTCGATCAACACGACGGTGATCGGTGTGCTTCCGGTGCTCGCGCTCATGGTCATCGCCGTGTGGCTCCTCGGGGTCGGCACACTGAAAGACCTGGCGCTGGTACAGCTCGTCGGCATGATCGTCGGTGCATATTCGTCGATCTTCTTCGCCACCCCGCTGCTGGTGACACTCAAGGAGAAGTGGGGTCCGGTCGCCGCGCACACTCGGAAGGTGCACTCCAAGCGAGCGGAGGCCGCTGCTCGCGCAGCCGGACTCGCGCCGGAGCCGGTGGCCGTCGGAGTGTCGACCACCAAGGGGTCGACCCCGCAGCCGGGAAACCGACCTACCGGAAAGCGAAACAAGAAGCGACGGTAGACAGCCATTCTCGACTGGGACGGAGCGTGCACGTGAAACGCAGGTGGAGCGCAGCACTGGTGGCAGCCAGCGCTGCGGCAGTGTCCATCACCGCGTGTTCGCCGGCCGGGGACAAAGTGCCCTCGATCGGCTATTCGTTCGACAATGTCGTCGATACGTACAACGCGCGAACCGTCGACGGCGCGTCCTCGGGGGCCAGACAGGCGTTCACCCGAGTGCAGGTGGGCTTCAACTACCTCGGTCCCGAGGGAGGTGCGCTCTCGGACAACGACATCGGCACCGAGACTGTTGTACCCGGGGACACGTTGACCGTGCAGTACTCCATTGCCCCGGCCGCGACCTACTCCGACGGTGCCCCGATGGCCTGCGACGACCTGGTCCTTGCCTGGGCGGCGAACAGCGGCCGATTCGCCACCGATCGCCCCATGTTCGACGCGGCGTCGACGGCGGGTTACTCGGACATCGACCGGATCGACTGCGTCCCCGGTGGCAAGGAAGCCACGGTCGTGTTCGCTCCGGGGCGCAACTATCAGAACTGGCGCGCGCTGTTCGGTGCCACCGATCTACTGCCCGCACACGTCGCCGCTCGGGCTGCCGGAGTGCCGAACGTCGTGGATCCGATCCTGGCCGACGACACGGATGTCGTGAGTCGGATCGCCGACTTCTGGAACACCGGGTGGACCCTGACGCCGGGCTCGATCGACACCTCGTTGCTGCCCTCGGCCGGGCCGTATCGAGTCGAGTCGTACACCGAGGAGGGCGGTCTCGTTCTCGTCGCCAACGATGCCTGGTGGGGAATTCCGCCGGAGACCGAGCAGGTCGTCGTCTGGCCCCGGGGCACCGACACCGCGGCGAAGGTGGCGGACGGGTCCCTGGACGTGATCGATCAGGGCACCGGTGCCTTCGACGCCGTCGGTGAGACCGAGGGATTCGCCACCACCTCGCAGCCGTCACGAGGCGTCGAACAGTTGACCTTCGCCACGACGGGGGCGCTGGCCGAGGCGAGCGCGCGCCGGGCGGTGGCCGCGTGCATCCCGAGATCTGATCTGTTCGACACCCTGGGACACCCCGGCTCGCAGGCAGCGAGTGCCGGTCTCGGTTCGGGCGTTGTCGATGCCCGGCTCGTCGAGCCCGACACGCTGCAGTATCCATCGGTGGCAACGGTGATCGGTGATCGCTATCAGCGCTCGAATCTGGATCAGGCGAGCAAGGAACTCGCCGCTGCAGGCGAGAGTGCCCTGACCGTCCGGGTCGGGTACCGGGCCCCGGACGCGCGCCGCGCCCAGGAGGTGAGCCGGATGGCCACCGACTGCGCGGCTGCGGGCATCACGATCCAGGACGCGAGCTCGACCGAGTTCACCCCGTCCGCCCTCCGCGACGGCGCGGTCGACGCGGTTCTCGGCAACACCGGTTCGCTACCGGGACCCTCGGGTTCGGCTTCCGGAGTACTCGCACGATATTCGCTGCGGACGGGGATAGGCCTGAACTTCGGTGGTTACAGCAACGGCAGGATCGACGCCATCGTCGATCAATTGGCCGTGACCGACGATCCGGAGCGGATACTGGCCCTCGCCACCGAGGGCGAGAACATTCTGTGGAACGACATGCCGTCGCTACCGCTGTACAACGAGCCGCGGACCACCGTCGTCAGTGACGGAATGCAGGACGTGGTGGCCAACCCGACGGCAGCAGGTGCCGGATGGAACATGGATCGGTGGGTTCTTCTTCGATGAACGAAACAGCAGACGGATCGGGCGCAGCCGCTGCGGTAGCTCGGCTGACGCGGTGGGTGGAGGACTTTCCCGTTCCCGGTGTGCGTTTCGGTGATCTGACGCCGGTGTTCGCCGATGGCCCTGCGCTGCGCACGGTGGTGTCGGAACTGGCACGGGGATTCGGCGATGTCGATCTGGTGGCGGGCATCGATGCACGTGGGTTCCTGTTGGGTGCGGGCGTGGCGCTCGAACTCGGCTGCGGGGTGCTCGCGGTGCGCAAGGCCGGAAAATTGCCGCCTCCGGTGCACACTCGGGCCTACGATCTCGAATACGGCACCGCCGAGTTGCAGATCCCGACGGCGATCGACGTCGCCGGACGCCGGGTGCTGGTGGTGGACGATGTGCTGGCCACCGGCGGTACCGTCGACGCGACAGCACGGCTGTTGGCCGATCAAGGCGCGGTGATAGTCGGCGCGTCCGTCGTGCTCGAGATCGGAGCCCTGAACGGTCGCGACAGGTGCAGTGGTTACCCGCTCGACTGCCTGGTTCGTGTATGAGGACTAAAGTCTGTATGTAGTGCGATCACCGGATCCGTCCGGCGACAGTGTGGAACGTGTGGCAGGAGGTGATGAGAGTGACCCGTTACATCGATCAGCCCTTGCCTGATGGGTCTGCCGTCCCCGAGCGGCCGGACACCGTCGAGCGGGCCGAGGACGTGGCAACGGCAGCCGATGAGGCCGTGACCACGTCTGGCAGCGAGCCGGCAGTGGGGTCCGCGGATGCGCGCCCGTCCGCCGCAGCCCCACGGGTGCCGAACGACGCCCAGGCTCCCTCCGGGACGCGTAGTTCGCCGCCGGTGCCGACGTCGGCCTCGCGACGGGTACGTGCACGTCTGGCGCGTCGCATCACCGCCGGCCGCAGCGCAGCGGTCAAGCCGGTGCTCGAGCCGCTGGTCAGCCTGCATCGTGAGCTGTACCCCAAAGCCGATCTCGCGCTGCTGCAGCGCGCTTACGACGTCGCCGACGAGCTGCATGCATCGCAGATGCGTAAATCCGGCGATCCGTACATCACCCATCCGCTTGCCGTGGCGAACATTTTGGCGGAGCTGGGAATGGACACCACCACCCTGGTGGCGGCGCTGCTGCACGACACCGTCGAGGACACGGGTTATTCGCTTGCCACGTTGACCGAAGAATTCGGCGACGAGGTGTCCCATCTGGTCGACGGCGTGACCAAACTGGACAAGGTCGTGCTGGGGACCGCGGCCGAGGGCGAGACCATCCGCAAGATGATCATCGCGATGGCGCGGGATCCCCGAGTGCTGGTCATCAAGGTCGCGGACCGACTGCACAACATGCGTACCATGCGTTTTCTGCCACCGGAGAAGCAGGCGCGAAAAGCGAAGGAAACGCTGGAAGTCATTGCGCCGCTTGCTCATCGGCTCGGAATGGCGACGGTCAAATGGGAGCTGGAGGATCTGGCTTTTGCCATTCTGCACCCCAAGAAGTACGACGAGATCGTGCGCCTCGTCGCGGACCGGGCACCGTCGCGCGACACCTACCTCGAAAAGGTACGAGCCGAGATCAACGCGACCCTGTCTGCGTCGCGAATCAGCGCGGTGGTCGAGGGCAGGCCGAAGCACTACTGGTCGATCTATCAGAAGATGATCGTCAAAGGTCGCGACTTCGACGACATCCACGACCTCGTGGGCGTACGGATTCTGTGCGACGAGATTCGCGACTGCTACGCCGCGGTGGGCGTCGTGCATTCGTTGTGGCAGCCCATGGCCGGCCGCTTCAAGGACTACATCGCTCAGCCACGCTACGGGGTGTATCAGTCGCTGCACACCACGGTGATCGGCCCGGAGGGTAAGCCACTGGAGGTGCAGATCCGCACCCGGGACATGCACCGGACGGCGGAGTTCGGAATCGCCGCGCATTGGCGGTACAAGGAGACCAAGGGCAAACACTCCCAGGACAACACCGAGGTCGACGACATGGCGTGGATGCGCCAGTTGCTCGATTGGCAGCGGGAAGCCGCCGATCCCGGCGAGTTCCTCGAGTCGCTGCGATACGACCTCGCGGTCAAGGAGATCTTCGTCTTCACACCCAAGGGAGACGTCGTCACGCTGCCCGCAGGCTCGTGTCCGGTCGACTTCGCGTATGCGGTGCATACCGAGGTGGGCCATCGGTGTATCGGTGCCCGGGTCAACGGTCGACTCGTCGCGCTCGAGCGCACTCTGGACAACGGTGAAGTGGTCGAGGTCTTCACCTCCAAAGCCGCATCCGCCGGCCCCAGCCGCGACTGGCAGGGATTCGTGGTGTCGCCGCGGGCGAAGACCAAGATTCGCCAGTGGTTCGCGAAGGAACGCCGCGAGGAAGCGCTGGAGGCAGGTAAGGACGCCATCGCGAAGGAAGTGCGCCGAGGCGGACTTCCGTTGCAGCGGTTGATGAATGCCGAATCCATGTCCGGGATCGCGCACGAACTACGGTATGTCGACGTCTCTGCGCTCTACACCGCCGTCGGTGAGAACCATGTATCCGCGCAGCACGTGGTGCAGCGCCTGGTGGCCCATCTCGGTGGTGTCGGCGACGTCGAGGAAGAACTCGCGGAGCGTTCGACCCCGTCCACCATTCCGACGCGGCCGCGTCAGGTCGGCGATGCCGGAGTGCTGGTCACCGGGGCGGAGGGCATCGTTGCCAAACTCGCCAAGTGCTGCACCCCGGTGCCGGGCGACGAAATCCTCGGATTCGTCACCCGCGGTGGGTCGGTGAGCGTCCACCGTACCGACTGCACCAACGCCCGTTCGCTCGAGGAGCAGTCCGAGCGGTTCATCGAGGTGCAGTGGGCGCCGTCGGCCTCGTCGGTGTTTCTGGTCGCCATTCAGATCGAGGCACTCGACCGGCACCGGCTGCTCTCCGATGTCACCAAAGCGTTGGCCGACGAGAGGGTCAACATCCTCTCGGCGTCCGTCGCTACCTCGGGAGACAGGGTTGCGATCAGCAAGTTCACCTTCGAGATGGGAGATCCCAAGCATCTCGGTCACGTGTTGAACGTCGTTCGCAACGTCGAGGGCGTGTACGACGTCTATCGGCTCACATCGGCAGCCTGAGAACACACCACACGGGAGAGAGGGTGAGCGATGTTTCTGCTCACCCTCTCGCACCGCCCGATATGAGCTACGCCGTTGCTGATTCGATGATCACCGGGTCCGCAGGCGCACCGTCCTCGGAGCCTCCGGCCACCCCTGCCGCCGCGATGGCGTCGAGGGTCTGCAGACCACTCTCGGAGATGGTCCCGAACACGGTGTACTGCGGTGGCAACACCGAATCGGCGTACACCAGGAAGAACTGACTGCCGTTGGTATCCGGTCCGGCGTTGGCCATTGCAAGCGTCCCGCGCGGGTAGACCACTGGATTCTGCGCCTGACCGGGATCGTCGGCGTACGCAGTCGTCGGGTATTCGTTGGCGAAGCTGTATCCCGGACCGCCCCGACCGGATCCGGAGGGATCACCGCACTGCAGCACCTCGAGACCCGGTGACGTCGTCAACCGATGACAGGGCGTGCCGTCGAAGTACCCCTGCTGAACCAGGCTCAGGACGCTGTTGACCGTGCAGGGGGCCTGCGTCCGGTCCATGGTGATGTCTATCGGACCTCGAGAGGTCGACAGCGCCACATCCACGGTTCCGAACACGTCCACATTGTCCGTCGGAGGTGGGTTGACCTCCTTCGCGGCAGGCGGCTGTTCCGGATACGCACAGGACACCACGTCGGTCGTCGGCTGCGGCACGGCCGGCAGTGCGCCGAATCGAGACAAATCCAGAACCGGGGCCTGCGACTGTCGAGGCGTCGTCGCCTGAGGGGTCGTCGTCGATGAGGACGTTGCGGCCGGTACGGCAGAAGGCTCCGACGACGAAGAACAACCTGCCAACATCAGCGCCGCGGCCGAAACTGCGACCACGAGCGAGGAGGTTCGGTTCACAAATCGCTCACTATGTTCGTGACGTCGACGGGCTCCGCGGGCGGTCCGTCCGATCCGCCGCCCTGCACTCCCTTGGCCGCGATGGCGTCGAGGGTCGCAAGTCCGGTCTCGTCGATGGTGCCGAATGCGGTGTAGGCAGGCGGCAGTTCCGAGTCGCCGTAGACGAGGAAGAACTGGCTGCCGTTGGTTCCGGGACCCGCATTGGCCATCGCCAACGTCCCTCGCGGGTACGTGATCGGAGTTTGCGCCGCGGGGTCGCCCTCCGCGAAGGTATCGGTGGGGAATTCGTCGGCGAACTGGTAACCCGGCCCACCCTGTCCGGTGCCGGTGGGATCGCCGCACTGCAGAACCTTCAGACCGGGGCCAGTGGTCAGCCGGTGGCAGGTGGTGCCGTCGAAGTATCCCTGATTGGCGAGCGAGACGAAGCTGTTCACGGTGCACGGCGACTCGGGGTTGTTCAGTGTCAACCCGATGTTGCCCGCCGTGGTCTCCATGCTGTAGCTCAGTGGTTCGTCACTGGTGGGCACGTTGTCGGTGCGCGGGGGTGTGTTCTCCTTGGCCGCAGGCCCGGCCGCGGCCGGGTACGAGCAGTTCACCGTCTCGGGCAGCGGTTCGGTGCGTCCCGATGCGATGAGGGAGTCGGCGGAGGCCGAGGTGGTCGACGCCGAAGCGGTGCTCGCATCGTCGTCTCCTCGGGTCACCACGTACACGACCGAGACCACTGCCACGACCGCGACGACACCGAGGATGGAACCGGCGATCGTCAATTGCTTACGACGCCGCGCGCGCTCTGCGCGGCGTACGAGTTGGCGTTCGAGCTTTCGTTTGGCAGCCTCGCGCCGTTGCTCGTTGCTGGGCAATTCGTGTTCCTCCCACTTGTCCGAAGATCGACCTCGCCCGCTCGCTGCACGGACCGATCAGGTGGTACCGGCCGATAATCGGCCAACGCGAGTTTGCCATTGCTGCCTGAGAGCATGCTGGGGGGACCCGATCGGAACGGTCCCACTAAGCTTGGTCGGTACTTCGGCCTCAGCCTTTAGGAGCGATTGGTTTGCTCGTCACCGGATTCCCCGCAGGGATGTTTCAGACGAACTGTTACATCCTCGCCCAGGACGACGCGTCCGAGTGTGTCATCGTCGATCCCGGCCAGGACGCCGCGGATCCGCTGATCGACTTTCTGACGCGGTCCTCGCTGACTCCCACGGCGGTATTGCTCACGCATGGCCATCTCGACCACACGTGGTCGGTGGAACCGATCTGCCAGAAATTCGGCATTGCGGCGTACATCGCACCGGAGGATCGGTACATGCTGTCGGATCCGGTCAAGGGGACGGGTCCGGCGTTGGCCGCCGTGCTGGGCGATGCCGAGTTTCGCGAACCGGACGAGGTGATCGAGCTCGTGGACAGGCAACAGCTCGAGCTCGCGGGAATCGAGTTCACGGTGATTCACACCCCTGGGCACACCCAGGGTTCGGTTGTGTTCCTCAGTCGGGCGGACGGCCCGGACGGCTCGGTCCCGTTGGCGCTGACCGGTGACACGCTCTTTGCCGGATCCATCGGAAGAACCGATCTGCCGGGCGGCGACCACGACCAGCTCTTGCGGTCCATCGCGTCCCGGTTGTTGCCGCTCGACGACGCCACCGTGGTACTTCCAGGCCATGGAGGCCAGAGTTCGATCGGTCAGGAGCGCGGGTCCAATCCTTTCCTCGTTGGACTCGGCGACCCCGATCAAGGGAAGGTGTGACCGTGAGCAAGCCGACCGCCTTTTCTGCGCCCAAGGGCATCCCTGATTACTTTCCGCCGCACTCGGCCGAGTTCGTCGCGGTACGGGAAGGGCTGCTCGATGCCGCCCGTACCGCCGGCTACGGCCACATCGAACTGCCGATCTTCGAGGACACCGGGCTGTTCGCCCGTGGAGTCGGGGAGTCGACCGATGTGGTGAGCAAGGAGATGTACACCTTCGCCGACCGTGGCGACAGATCGGTGACGCTGCGTCCCGAGGGGACCGCCGGAGTCATGCGTGCGGTGATCGAGCACGGACTGGACCGGGGGGCTCTGCCGGTCAAGCTGGCCTACGCCGGGCCGTTCTTTCGCTACGAGCGTCCGCAGGCCGGCCGGTATCGGCAACTTCAGCAGGTGGGAGTCGAGGCGATCGGCATCGACGATCCGGCTCTGGACGCCGAGGTCATCGCCGTGGCCGATGCAGGCTTCCGAGCCCTCGGGCTCACCGGATTCCGGCTCGAGATCACTTCCCTCGGCGATGACACGTGTCGACCACAGTATCGAGAGCTGTTGCAGCAGTTCCTCTTCGCGCTCGACTTGGACGAGGAAACCCGTCGGCGCGCCGAGATCAATCCGCTGCGGGTGCTCGACGACAAGCGGCCGGAGGTGCGCGCGATGACTGCCGACGCACCGCTGATGCTCGATCACCTCTCGGTGTCGGCGAAAGAGCACTTCGACGAGGTGCTGGCCTACCTGGACGTGATGAACGTTCCGTACCTGGTGAATCCGCGCATGGTGCGCGGGTTGGATTACTACACCAAGACGACGTTCGAGTTCGTGCACGATGGTTTGGGCGCGCAATCCGGTATCGGCGGCGGCGGGCGCTACGACGGCCTGATGGAGCAGCTGGGGGGACAGGCGCTGTCGGGTATCGGATTCGGTCTCGGCGTCGATCGAACCGTTCTCGCCCTCGCCGCGGAGGGCAAGACCGCAGGAGCGACCTCGCGGTGCCAGGTTTTCGGCGTTCCGATGGGGGCCGATGCAAAGCTGACGATCGTCGACATCGCGGCGCAGTTGCGCGAGCGAGGTATCGCCGTCGACATGGCCTACGGAAACCGCGGCATCAAGGGTGCCATGAAAGCCGCCGACCGCTCCGGAGCACGCTATGCACTGGTGTTGGGCGAGCAGGAGTTGGCGGCGGAATCGGTTCTGGTGAAGGACCTCACGAACGGCGAACAGGACACCGTTGCGTTGGCCGACGTGGTCGATGCTCTCGGGACGCGCCTTGGCCGGTGAACCTCGGCCCGGGCCCGGTCCGATAGCTCTGGATCTGGTCTCTGCGGACCTCTTGGCACCGAAACTGCGCAAGGTCGTGCTCGGTGCGCTCGCGGTAGCGATCGTGCTCGCCGTCGTCTTGGCGCTGTTCCTCCCGATGTGGGTGGCAGTTGTCGTCGGCGTTGCGGTGGGTGGTCCGGTCGTGGTGTCGGGCTGGCTGGGTCTACGCCGCAGGGTGTGGCTCGACGGATCCCGATTGTGCTCCCGGGGTATACGAACCCGCAGGCTGAAGATGCCCGAGGTGGTGACGGCCGAGCTGACCGTGCGGACGGCCCGAATCGACCAGATCTCGTTGCGGCTCTACGACGGACGCACCCGAATCGTCGTGCCGTTGGCGCTTTACACCAACGGTGGCGGCCGCGAACTGCCGATTCTGGCGTTGCGGACACTCGCCGACTCGCTGTGGACCACCGAGCTGGTACCGGCCGCGGCCATCGCCTCGGTACTGGTGGATCAGTTGCGAGCCGAGGCACGAGATGCCGGACTCGACGAGCGGCCGCTCTATCGCGCGATCGATCTGGTGCGCAGCAAGGGCCGCACTCCGCAGGCGACGCTCACCGACCGGGAGGTCGCTCGGCTGCTCGACTGAGCTGTGGTCAGGTCACCAGGAATGCATCGAGCACGACGGCCCCGGCCGATCGTGATCCGGAGGTGACGACCAGCGCCCGGTTGAGATAGGCGAATTTCGGAACCGCCGTTGCCACCCGCAGCGTGCCGCGGAAGTAATAGGTTGCGGGGTCCACTTCTCGATCGGGATCACCGAGTGCCTCGATGATCTCGGCCGGGCCGAATTGAACTCCGCGATAGTCCAGTGAAAGGTAGCCGCCGGTAGCGAGTTCGAGGACGAGGTCGCTGCTGAACTCGGTGCACCCGTCGGGCCGCGTCACACTGACGACGGTCGACCCGGCAGCAAGGGTCCCCTCGATGTCCGGGCCGGGGGCGGCACCGCCGAGCACGGTGGTGACCAGTCGCTCGCCTTCGGGCACCGAGCCGATGTCGAGTGCGGGGCCGAGGGTCAATCCGAGTCGCAGAATGGGTTCGAGCGTCGGTGTGTTCGGGGCGGTCACGGTGGTGCACTCCTAGAATCGACTGAGGGCCTACGCTATCGCCCTTCGGCGACCACGCCCGATCGGGTACAGGCGACCCGGTGCCGACCTTGACACGGGATAGAACACATGTTCGACTATGTGTATGCGATGGGCCGGTCAGAGTCTCGATGCCGCCGATGACGGCGCGCTACCGGGTCTCGAGCGATCGGGGCTGGTCCGTAGCGTGCAGACACCGGAGTTCGAGGGCATCACCTTTCACGAGGTGCTGTGCAAGAGCGCGCTGAACGAAGTCCCGGGCGAATCGAGGTTACCGTTCTCGTGGACGGTCAACCCGATGCGTGGGTGCTCGCACGCGTGTCGGTACTGCTTCGCCCGGCCCACACACGAGTATCTGGATCTGGACTCCGGCAACGACTTCGACTCTCAGATCGTTGTCAAGACGAACGTGGCTGCGGTGCTGCGCAAGGAACTTTCCCGCAGATCGTGGAAGCGCGAGCCGGTCGCACTCGGGACCAATACCGACCCGTACCAGCGGGCGGAGGGGCGTTACCGCTTGATGCCGGGCATCATTCGTGCGCTGACCGAATCGGGGACACCGTTCTCGATACTCACCAAGGGCACACTGTTGCGTCGCGATCTACCTCTGCTGACCTTGGCTGCCCAGCAGGTGGACGTACATGTCAGTATCAGCCTCGCCATCCACGACGCCGATCTGCAGAAGCAGCTCGAACCCGGAACACCCAGTCCCCGCGCACGATTGGACCTGATCCGCGCTGTCCGAGACGCAGGTCTCGAGTGCGGTGTTCTGGTGGCACCGGTGATCCCCTTCCTGACCGACGGTGCCAAGCAACTCGACGGCCTGATCGGGGCACTGGCCGAGGCGGGAGCGACGACTGTGACGGCGCTTCCGATGCATCTACGGTCGAGCACCAAGGACTGGTACATGAACTGGCTGGTGAAAGAACATCCTGCGTTGGTACGCAGATACCGCCAGCTGTACGGGCACGGGGCGTACGTGACCCCGGAGTACAAGCGGTGGCTCGCAGCGAGAATCGATCCGCTGCTCGACACCTACGGGTTCGCCGCCGAACAGACCCGCCCGTTGCCTGCGAACGAGCCTGCCGAATCGCGCGAGTTGGTGACCTCGGGTCCGGCTCTCACCTTGTTCTGATCGGTGCCTGTTCAGGGGTTGTCGAGATCGCGCGCCGAGAACGTGTCACATGCCGACACCTGTCCGGTCTGGTATCCCGTGGCGAACCAGGCCTGACGCTGAGCTGACGAGCCGTGCGTCCAGCCCTCGGGGTTGACGCGACCGGTCGACGCCTGCTGAATCCGGTCGTCGCCCACCGAGGACGCGGCCGAGAGGGCGTCGTCGATATCGGTACGGGTCAGCGGCTCGAGAAAGGGCACTCCGGTGTCCGGGTCGACGATGTTCGACGCGTAGTGCGCCCAGATGCCGGCATAGCAATCGGCCTGCAATTCCACCCGGACGCCGCCGGACTCGGGCCCCTGTGGATCGGTCTGCGCTCGCCCGATATCGCCCAGCTGGTTCTGGATGTGGTGGCCGATCTCGTGCGCCACGACGTACTCCTGGGCCAGGGGGCCACCGCTGGAGCCGAATTGGTCCACCAGTACCTGAAAGAAACTCGTGTCGAAGTACGCCGTCGAATCGGCCGGGCAGTAGAACGGCCCGACGGCGCTGGTGGCGTTACCGCAACCGGTGTTGATCGAACCCGAGAACAGTCGCACCGGGGGTTGGACGTAGGCGACACCGGTCTGGGACTGCAGCTGCGATTCCCACACGGTGTCCAGGCTCGATACCGTGAACCCGATACGGCAGTCGATCTTGCGGTTCGCGTCTGCCTCAGTGTCACAGCCCTCCAACGTCCCCGATGCTCCGGTGTCCACCTGACCGGCGGAGCTGTCGCCGCCACTGATCTGATTGAGAATCGAGCCCGGATCGCCACCGAACAGCAACGCGAGAACGATGACGACCAGGCCTCCCGCACCGCCGCCGATGGCCAGTTTGCCGCCCCGTCCGCCGCCCCCGCGGCCGCCGACGGACACTCGGCCCCGTTCCATCCGCGAACCTTCTCTGAAGGTCATGTCCGAGATCCTCTCCGCCCGTGCCCCGCTGTGGTGGGGACCGAAATCGCCACTGTCGGCCATAGCTTCGCATGCGGGGCACGATCTCGTTTCCTTCTACGGTCATGTCCTCCGTAGGATCGGTCAGCGAAGAACACGATCAACGGATTTTTCTCGAAAGGACACCCGTGCTGCGCACCCACCTCGCCGGCTCATTACGCCCCGAGCACGTCGACCGAACCGTGACGCTGACGGGATGGGTGGCCCGTCGACGCGATCACGGCGGAGTCATCTTCATCGACCTACGGGACGCGTCCGGTGTCTCCCAGGTGGTCTTCCGAGAGGGCGCGGCACTCGAGCAGGCCCACCGGCTTCGCTCCGAGTACGTCGTGAAGGTGACCGGCAAGGTCGAGGGGCGTCCGGAGGGCAACGCGAACTACGAGATTCCCACCGGTGCGATCGAGGTCGAAGCAACCGAGATCGAGGTGCTGTCCGAGGCTGCGCCGCTGCCGTTCCAGCTCGACGATCAGCCGGGCGAGGAAGCGCGTCTGAAGTATCGCTACCTCGATCTGCGTCGTGAGGGACCGGGGCGTGCGATCCGCCTGCGCTCGCACGTCAACGCCGCAGCCCGTTCGGTGCTCGCCCATCACGAGTTCGTCGAGGTGGAGACGCCGACGTTGACTCGATCCACTCCCGAGGGTGCACGCGACTTCCTGGTTCCGGCGAGGTTGCAGCCCGGCAGCTTCTACGCACTGCCGCAGAGTCCGCAGCTGTTCAAGCAGTTGTTGATGGTCGGCGGCATCGAGCGGTACTACCAGATAGCTCGCTGCTACCGCGACGAGGATTTCCGCGCAGACCGCCAACCCGAGTTCACCCAGCTCGATGTCGAGATGAGCTTCGTCACTCAAGACGACGTCATGCTGCTGGCCGAGGAAATTCTGGCTGCGCTGTGGAAACTGGTCGGGCACCACTTCACCGCGCCGATCCCGCGGATCACGTACGCCGAGGCCATGCGCCGTTACGGTTCGGACAAGCCCGATCTCCGATTCGACATCGAACTGGTCGAGTGCACGGACTTCTTCTCCGAGACCACGTTCCGTGTGTTCCAGGCTCCGTACGTCGGTGCGGTCGTCATGCCCGGCGGCGCGTCGCAGCCGCGCAAGCAGTTGGATCGCTGGCAGGAATTCGCCAAACAACGTGGACACAAGGGCCTGGCCTACGTTCTCGTCGGTGAAGACGGCACTCTGGGTGGCCCGGTTGCCAAGAACCTGACCGATGCCGAGCGCGACGGCCTGGCCGCGCACGTCGGTGCGAACAACGGCGATGCGATCTTCTTCTCCGCGGGTCCGGTCAAGGCGTCGCGCGGATTGCTCGGTGCCGTGCGCGGCGAGATCGCTCGTAAGCTGGACCTGATCGACCCCAAGGCCTGGGCGTTCGTGTGGGTCGTCGACGCTCCGCTGTTCGAGCCCACGTCGGACGCCACTGCCAGTGGTGACGTGGCCGTCGGATCCGGTGCTTGGACCGCGGTCCACCATGCGTTCACCTCGCCGAAGCCGGAGTCGATGGACACCTTCGACACCGACCCCGGTTCTGCCCTGGCGTATGCCTACGACATCGTCTGCAACGGCAACGAGATCGGCGGCGGCAGTATTCGTATCCACCGCAAGGACATTCAGGAACGGGTGTTCGCGATGATGGGTATCGGCAAGGAAGAAGCTCAGGAGAAGTTCGGCTTTCTGCTCGATGCCTTCAGCTACGGGGCACCGCCGCACGGCGGCATCGCGTTCGGCTGGGATCGCATCACCGCCCTGCTCGCAGGTGTGGATTCCATCCGTGAGGTCATTGCGTTCCCGAAGTCCGGCGGCGGCATCGACCCGTTGACCGACGCGCCGGCACCGATCACGCTGCAGCAGCGTAAGGAATCGGGCGTCGACTTCAAGCCGGAGAAGAAGGAAGAACCGGCCGAGGCCTGAGAAGAGTCGAAAGCGAAGGTCCCCGTAGCGCTCGCTCGTGCTACGGGGACCTTCGTCTGTTCGCGGCAGTTCGTTCGGAAGCAGTCGGGTCAGCGCGCGGGTGACACCGGCGCACCGGTGAGCACGCGGTAGGCGTAGTTGATCGTGATGACCGAGACCGGAAGTGTCACCAGCAGACCCAAGCCGCACAGCAACGCCCCGACGATGTTGATCACTGCCAGAAGCAGCAGGAGCAGAATCAGTGGTCCGATGTTCTTGACGGTCAGGTCGACACTCGACTTGATGGACTCGATCGCTGTCTGGTTTCGGTCGACCAGGAATGTCAGCGCAAAGGTGAGCAGGAATCCGATGATGACGCTGAGCAGGGTTCCCACGAAGGGAATGAAGCTGAGCACAAGGCTCACCACCGCGCCGATCAGCGCCAGGATCGCAATCTGGGGAACATTGGTGAACTGGAAGAACCGCCCGAAGGCAGGTGCTTGCTGCTCGCCCGTCTCGTCCAATGCACCACGCACGAACGCGGCACTGACGAGGTAGGACACGAATGTGGCGATGGCACCGATGACGATCGCCACACCGGAGGTCGTGGCGACGACGGCGGAGTCGCCGCGATCGGCGGCCGCGATTGCAGCGGTCAGCGTCGATGCAAACGTCACGAAGAAGACGAAGATGCCGACGGCCCACACTATGGCGGTGACGCCGAGCCACGGTCCGGCGTTCGCCTTGAACTTGTCGAAGCCGTAGCTCAGCGCCGTACCGACTTCGAGTCGACCGGGATTGGGTGCGAGCGGTGCCTGCCCGAAGCCCTGGTTGCCGTAGTTACCGAAGTTGCCGGGAGGTGGGGGGTAGTTGCCGGGCGGTGGTGGATAGCTGCCCGGCAACTACCCCCCACCTCGTTGCCGGGTGGTGGGTAGCCGCCCGGTGGGGGATAGCCGCTCCCGGGAGTGGGCGGCGTGTTCGGGTCCGGTTGCTCGGGATTGGGTTCGCCACCGTATTGCGGCCCATTGGGCGGGTTCTCACTCACGTTGTACCCTTCGGTCTCTGGCGAAGTACGTCGACGATTCGTCCTTATTTTCAGGCTGAGCGAACCGCAGACAGTTCTGTGTGTCAAGGCGTTCGACATTTCGATGTCGCGCCCGGCCCGAATGTTCGATCGCGCTCTTCCGCATCGATTTTTCTTGCCGAGCGCACCCGGCGTGGTCCTACTAAGGTTGGGTTTTCTACCCATACCGGGACTATCACGAGGGGCTCGCCGTGGGCATCAAAGTTGCACTCGAACACCGCACCAGCTACAAGTTCGACCGCACTGTCAAGATCTTTCCGCACGAGATTCGGCTGCGGCCGGCGCCGCATTCGCGCACGCCTGTCGAGGCGTATTCGCTGAAGATCGAACCAGCAGAGCACTTCGTCAACTGGCAGCAGGACGTGTTCGGCAACTTCCTGGCCCGAGTGGTGTTTCCCGAGCGCACCGATCACCTGTCGATCACCGTCGGACTCGTCGCGGACATGGCCTCGATCAACCCGCTGGATTTCTTCGTCGAGGACTGGGCGGAGCACTACGGATTCGCCTACGAAGAACACGATCTGCCTGACCTGGAGCCGTACCTGCGTCCGGTGGACGAGGGCAAAGCCGGGTCGGGTCCCGGCCCGGTGGTCTCGGCCTGGGTGGAGAAGCTCCAGGCCGCCGTTGTCGAACGAGGAGAGTCGTTGCGCACCATCGACTTCCTCGTGATGGCGAACCAGGCCGTCATGGGTGACGTCGGCTACTCCGTGCGGATGGAACCAGGGGTGCAGACACCCGACGTGACGTTGACCTCGGCCGTCGGGTCCTGCCGAGATTCCGCGTGGTTGTTGGTCTCGGTGCTGCGTCAGATGGGTCTTGCCGCCCGCTTCGTCTCCGGCTACCTCGTCCAGTTGTCCTCGGACGTCAAGTCCTTGGACGGCCCGTCCGGGCCGGTGGAGGACTTCACCGATCTGCACGCGTGGACCGAGGTCTATCTGCCCGGCGCAGGCTGGGTCGGAATGGACCCCACCTCCGGGCTGTTCGCGGGCGAAGGCCACATCCCACTGTCGGCGACGCCACACCCGTCGACTGCTGCTGCCATCTCCGGTGCGACGAGCAAGTGCAAGGCCGAACTCGATTTCTCCAACACCGTGATTCGCGTTCACGAAGATCCGCGTACGACGCTGCCGTACACGGCCGAGCAGTGGGGATCGATCAAGGCCACTGCCGTCAAGATCGATGAGCGGATGCTCGATCAGGACATCCGCTTGACCGTGGGCGGTGAGCCGACATTCGTGGCCATCGAGAACCAGGAGTCGCCGGAGTGGAACACCACGGCCGATGGCCCGCACAAACGAAAGCTGGCCAGCGTACTGGCCGAACGGCTTCGGACGATCTACGCCCCTGATGGTCTGGTACAGCGCAGTCAAGGCAAGTGGTACCCCGGCGAGCCACTGCCGCGGTGGCAGGTGGGGTTGTTCTGGCGCACCGACGGCCAAGCCCTGTGGCACGACTCCGACCTGATCGCCGATCCGTGGTTGGCGGAAGACCTCCGCCCGGAGCCGGTCGAGAATTCCGCATCCCAGTATCTGATCGAGCAACTGGTCGAGGGCTTGGGCCTGCCGGCGTCGCAGGCACGACCAGCATATGAGGACCCGCTGGTCCGGCTGCTGGACCTGGTGCGCCAGCCGTACGGTGACCCTCCGGCCGATGAAGACGATCTCGAACCGGGTGCCGACTCCGCAGACGCCAGACGGCACCTGCTCGAACGTCTCGATGCCAGCACCGACGAGCCGGCGGCGTTCGTGTTGCCGATCTCTCGCACCGAAGACGGCTCCGGTTGGGAGAGCGCGGACTGGAAGCTCAGACGCGGCCGAATAGTGTTGCTGGAGGGCGATTCACCTGCCGGGCTACGACTGCCGCTCAGTGCTGTCTCCTGGGAGGGCGGGCCGGTGGAGAATCCGGCCGATCCCACTGCGCCCACCCCGGATCTACCCACGCCGCAATTGACCCAGCAGCCGCCGCGTGCGGTCGATCCGGCCGAGGCGCGATACGCGAAACTGGTGAACGACACTTCCCGGGTCGGTGGCAGCGCTGTCACCGCAATGGTCGCGGAGGTTCGCGACGGGGTCCTGTACGTATTCATGCCGCCGATGGATCGGTTGGACGATTTCGTCGATCTCGTCTCTCGCGTCGAGCAGGCGGCGTCGAGTATCGACACCCCGGTCGTCATCGAGGGCTACGGACCTCCCTCCGATCCGCGGATTCAAACCCTCACAGTGACTCCGGATCCCGGCGTCATCGAGGTCAACGTTCAGCCGACCTCGTCCTGGGCCGAGCAGAACGAGCTGATGGAGCGTCTCTACCTGGAAGCGCGCAAATCCAGGTTGAGCACCGAGGGTTTCGACAACGACGGCACCACTCGTGGAACCGGAGGTGGCAATCACATCACCCTCGGCGGCGTCACACCGGTCGATTCGCCGGTGCTTCGTCGACCGGACCTGCTGGTGTCTCTGTTGACGCATTGGCAGCGTCATCCATCACTCTCGTACCTGTTCTCGGGCCGATTCATCGGAACCACCTCGCAGGCCCCCCGCGCAGACGAGGGACGGGAGGAAGCTCTCTACGAGCTCGAGGTCGCGTTCAGCGAGATCAAGCGATTGACGGCTGCCGATCGATCGGCGTCGCCGTGGGTCGTGGATCGGGCACTGCGGCACCTGCTCACCGACATCACCGGCAACACCCACCGCGCCGAGTTCTGCATCGACAAGCTCTACAGTCCCGACTCGACTCGTGGCCGATTGGGACTGCTCGAACTGCGCGGATTCGAGATGCCGCCGCATCACCAGATGGCAATGGTGCAGTCGTTGCTCGTGCGATCGATGGTGTCGCGGTTCTGGGACACTCCGCTCGAGGCACCACTCATCCGGCACGGGGCGAATCTGCACGGCCGGTACATGCTGCCGCACTTCGTCATCAACGACATCGGCCGAGTAGTGGAGGACCTGCGCCAACACGGGATCGACTTCGACACCAGCTGGCTCGACCCGTTCACCGAGTTCCGGTTCCCCAGGATCGGTACCACCGTCGTCGGCGACGCCGAGATCGAACTTCGAGGTGCGATCGAGCCGTGGAACACCCTCGGAGAGGAATCGACCTCCTCGGGGACCGCGCGCTACGTCGACTCCTCGGTGGAGCGGATCCAGGTTCAGGTCGCCGGGGCCGACGCGGGCCGATACCTGTTGACCTGCAACGGGGTTCCGGTACCACTGCTGCGCACCGATCGTCAGGACGTTCAGGTCGCCGGAGTGCGCTACCGCGCCTGGCAGCCGCCGAGCGCTCTGCACCCGACGATCGAGGTGCAGAGTCCGCTGCGTTTCGACCTCGTGGAGATGCAGACCGGACGTGCGGTGGGTGGCTGCTCGTACCACGTCGTACATCCGGGCGGGCGCTCGTACGACGGTCCTCCGGTGAACTCGGTCGAAGCCGAGGCGCGCCGCAACGGCCGCTTCGAGGAGGGTGGGTTCACCTCGGGGAAGGTCGACGTAGCAAGATTGCTCGAGATGCACGCTAGACAGGCAATCGATGTGACCGCTCCCGGCATGCTGGACCTGCGCCGGACGGGGGTTCACACGCCCTGACACGTGTGCCTGCACAGACGAACGAGTCGACCGGTATCGATCACGGTCCGACGCGCAACGGGTGTTGTCGGTGACGACGGGCTGCAACGAGAGCCCAGGTCACCGCCCGGCGACGGAGTGGGATCGACCGACGGAAGGAACAGCGGCTCGATGGTGCCCGTGGATACTGCCCAGAATGAGGCCGGCCGAAGCGATGCCGACGGCGGTGGAACCGATGTCGTGTCACCATGGCTCGAATATCACGGTCGGCGTGAGGCCGTGACGGGACGCAGAGATCTCTTCGACGAGATGCTCGGCGTCGACGACGCTGTTCGCCCGCAATGGGCTGAGCTGGTCGAGGGACTGCGTGAGGCAGGACCGGGGGCAATGCGCAGCCTGCAGTCTCGGGTGAGCCGACTCGTCGACGATCACGGGATCACCTACAACCCCATTCCCACGCATGGGGGCGACTCGATACCGAGCGCGGTGCGGTGGGGTCTGGACAGTGTTCCGTTGGTGGTCGCGGCCGACGAGTGGGATCGGTTGGAAGCCGGTCTGGTACAGCGTTCGACATTGCTCGATGCCATTCTGACCGACATCTACGGTGCGCAGGAAACCATCAGGCGAGGACTGATCCCGCCGGAGCTGATCTTCGGCAATCCGGGCTATCTGCGGTCTGCTCACGCCATCACGATTCCCGGGCCGCACCAATTGTTCATGCATGCCGCTGACGTCGCGCGTGGTGCCGACGGCCAATTCCGTGTCGTAGCGGACCGGACCCAGGCACCGTCGGGAGTGGGGTACGCGCTGGCGAACCGGCGCGTGATGTCGCGTGCGATCCCCGAGTTGTTCCAGGCGAGCAATCCCCGGCCGTTGTCCACCTTCGCCCGTGCCGTTCGGCTGGCTCTTCGCGATGTTGCGCCCGCGTCGGCCGAGGATCCGGTGGTCGTGGTGTTGACCCCGGGTTCGCATTCCGAGACTGCGTTCGATCAGGCCTATCTCGCAACGGTTCTCGGGTTTCCGCTGGTCGAGAATGCCGATCTCGTGGTGCGGGACGGATACCTGTGGATGCGATCGCTCGGTAAGTTGCGCAGGGTGGACGTGGTGTTGCGTCGCGTCGACGCCGAGTTCGTCGACCCACTCGACCTGCGCCCCGATTCGCGCTTGGGCATCGTCGGCCTGGTCGAGGTGCTGCGCCGCGGTGCAGTGAGCGTGGTGAACACACTCGGCAGCGGAGTCCTCGAGAACCCTGCGCTCGCTCCGTTGCTGCCTGCGCTGAGCAGGGCGTTGCTGGGTGAGGATCTGATGGTCGAGTCGGTACAGACCTACTGGGGCGGTGATGCGAGCGAGCTCTCGCACCTGAGAACGCGTCTGCGCTCACTGGTTCTACGGTCGACGAACTCGCGACACACCATCGTCGGACAGGATCTCACCGACCTCGCAGCCGGTGAGTTGTGGGAACGCATCGAGGCCGAGCCGTGGAAGTGGACCGGCCAAGAGGTTCCGGAGTTCTCGTTGGCACCGGTCGGCTCCTCGTCGAGTGGTTCGGCACCGGAGCGGTCGGTTGCGCCGGCGCAGGTCGGGATGCGGCTGTTCACGGTGGCACAACGGATCGGCTACACGCCGATGCGCGGTGGCCTCGGACAGGTGGTGATCACGGCTCCGGTCACCGATCCACTGATGACCGTGGCCTCGAAGGACGTGTGGGTCAAGTCCGTCGAGCGCGTCACTCCGGCCGATTCGGCCCCGCACACCCCGCCCGCCACGGTGGAGGAGTTGCCGCAGTACGCCGCGTCCAACGTCGAGGTGGTCAGCTCGCCTCGTGTGCTGGGCGATCTGTTCTGGTTCGGCCGCTACACCGAGCGCGCCGAGGACATGACTCGGGTGCTCATCGCGGCCCGTGAGCGTGATCAGGATTACCGCTCGATGCCGTGGCTCGAGGGCAGCGAAAGCCTGCCGATCCTGCTCGAGGCGGTCACCAAGGTCTCGGGCACGCACCCCGGGTTCTTCGACTCGAAGATCCGAGCCGACGCGATCGCGGAAATGCGTTCGCTGATGCTCTCGCCCGACCGTCTCGGTTCGCTGGCGCAGTCGGTCGATCGAATGCAGCAGGCCGCGCGTGCGGTGCGTGACCAGCTCTCGAACGACACCTGGGTGGTGCTCAACCGAATCGACACCGCCCTCGAAGAACTGGCGGAAGCGGCCGTCAACGACGGCGCGCAACTGTCGTCCTCGCAGTCGAGTGTGCTCCGAGGCCTGCTCTCCCTGTCGGGTCTGGCATCGGAGTCGATGGTTCGAGACTCCGGTTGGTACCTGATGGATGCGGGCAAGAGGATCGAACGCGGGTTGCAACTGACAGCGCTGCTGTCGGCAACGCTGAGCCATGCACTGACGCCGTCCACCGAACAAGCAGTCATCGACTCGGTGTTGTCGGCTGCCGAGTCCTCGGTGATCTATCGCAGACGCAACAGAGGCAGGGCGCGGCTCGCCGCCGTCGCGCAATTGTTGCTGTTCGACGAAGGGAATCCACGGGCGTTGGTCTATCAGCTCGATCGGCTCCGAGACGATCTCGGTTCACTGCCGGACGCCTCGGGTACCTCACGACCCGAGCAGCTCGTCGAGCAGATGCGAGTGCGGTTGCGGCGCGTCGATCCGGGCGATCTCGAGTCGGTCGATGCGGACGGGCGTCGGGCGGAGCTGATCGACCTGGTCGACGGTATCCACGATTCGCTCGAAGAGCTGTCTCGGGTGGTCCTGGCAACGCACATGTCGCTGCCCGGCGGTACTCAGCCGCTGTGGGGCAGCTCGAACGCCCGAAGCGGGGTGCGGTGATGAGTCGTCGGTACCGAATCAAGCACATCACCACCTACACCTACTCCGATCGCGTGACGTCCTCGTACGGACGCGGATTCCTCGCGCCGAGAGACATGGACGGGCAGCACTGCGTCGAGAAGTCGGTCACCGTGGAGCCTGCGCCCACCGATCAGTCGTTCGGCGTCGATGTCTACGGAAACGAGGACGTCTACTTCCACGTGACCAGCGATCACGAGAAGCTGGTTGTCACGGCGGATTCGCTGGTGGAGGTGTATCCGCGTCCCGTGGACGAGACGGCGTCGTGGCCGGCGACGGCACCGTGGGAGTCCGCTCGAATGGCCCTGTTCGACGCGAGCGTGCCTGCCGATCCGGCCCGCTCGACCGCGGTGGAGTTCGCTCTCGATCTGCCCGTTCCGGAGATCACCGACGAGGTCCGTGCATACGCCGCACCCAGCTTCTGGCCGGGGCGGCCCCTCGCCGATGTGATCGTCGATCTGACACATCGCATTTTCACGGACTTCCGGTATCTGTCCGGTTCGACGACGGTCTCGACCACCGTGGTCGACGTCCTCGCTGCGCGCTCGGGGGTGTGTCAGGACTTCGCGCGACTTGCCATTGCCTGTCTGCGGTCGCAGGGTCTCGCCGCGCGATACGTGTCGGGGTACCTCGCAACCGAACCGCCACCCGGCAAGGAACGGATGATCGGTGTCGATGCCACCCACGCCTGGGCCGCGGTGTGGATGCCGAACGATCGGTGGCTCGCGTTCGATCCGACCAACGACCAGTTGGTCGACGAGCGATACGCGACGGTGGCCTGGGGACGCGACTATGCCGATGTACCTCCTCTGCGCGGGGTCATCTACACCGAGGCGGAGGAGAGCACGATCTCCGTCTCGGTCGACGTTGCACCCCAATAGCGAACCCTGCATAATTCGATGGTTCGGGGGTAATCAGACCATCTGGTCGAATCTGGGAATGTGGCGTGCGAGAAGCCGTGAAACGGTCGATCGTGTCCCATTCGTAGTCCTCGACTCAGCACAGCAGAACGTAGCGAACGGGTAGCTTGGATATCGATGACCGCAACACTGGCAGATCCTGTATCAGAGGTAGTAGCCGCAGCTCAAAAACTCCTCACCCGACGCACCGGGGCTCCGGTGACGTTGATCGACCCCGTCGATCTGGGTGGTAGCGGTCAAGCGGTCGTACTGCGAGTGCGGGTCTCCGAGAACCCATTCCAGCTGCCCCGCACGCTGGTGCTCAAGCAGGTTCGCGACGTTCCCGGCGATTCCGAACGCCACGGCGACCTCGCCGATTCCAACGGGTCGAGTGCATTCCTGCGCGAGGCCGCGTCCTACCAATTCGCCAACGCTCTCGCCACCGACAGCAGGCCGGGACCGGAGCTGCACGCCTACGATCTCGACGCGCGGCTACTGGTCCTGAGCGACCTGGGTGACGCCAGTCCGATCACCACCCTGCTGCGCAATTCCGACGAGGCTGCGGTGACCAACTCGCTGATGGCCATGGCCCAGGCGCTCGGTCGAATGCACGCCGCAACGGTCGGCCGTGAGGACGATTTCGCAGCTCTGCTGCGCCGCGTCGGACAGCCGGATTCCACCGACGGGATCTCCGCACAGATTCCCGACGCCCTGGCCGAGGTCCCCGGATTGCTCACCGAATTTCTGGGCATCGACGCGACGCCGAACGACATCCTCGATCGGGTGTCCCGGAGTGGACGACTGTTCGCGCACGGTGCCTTCCGTGCGTTCAGCCCATCCGATCTGTGCCCCGACAACATCATCGTCAACGACGAGGGCGTCCGTTTCCTCGACTACGAGTGGGGTGGATTCCGCGACGCCACTCTCGACATCACCTACGCCCTGGCCTCGTTCCCCGGGTGCCTGTGCAGTTTCGAGCTCTCGCACGACCGTCAACAAGAGATGATCGACGCCTGGCGCGCCGAGGTGGTGGGCATCTGGCCTGCGCTGTCCGATGACACCACCTTGGCAGGCAAGATTCTCGACGCTCGTCTGATCTGGGTGTGGCTGAGCACCTATTGGTTCCTGCCCGACGACCACACCCGTATCGCGGCGGCACGTGCGCACCACCTGTCGGTTCCACGATCACAGGCATTGACATCGCGCTGGTCGGCCCTGGCTGACAGCGCGGACCGGGCAGGTGAGCGCGGCATCGCCGAGTACGCAGCGGCGGTCGTGACTGCGCTGCGAGCGAAGTGGCAGCGGTAGCGACGACGTCGTTCGCATTCCGGGACGGTCGATCGGTAGCGTTCGACCGGTGAGCAGCGGAATCGACAGTGACCTCTCGGGTGCGGACGAGTCCGACGACGGACTCTTCGACCCACCTGCAACGCCGGAGACCGAGATCGCCGAATCGCGGGCGACCTCGACCTACGTCAGGCCCGACGCGCCGCTGGCGGTCCGTATGCGTCCGTCGACCCTCGACGAGGTGGTCGGGCAATCTCATCTGCTGGCCCCCGGCGCGCCACTGCGTCGGCTCGTGGAGGGATCCGGCGCGTCTTCGGTGATGCTCTACGGGCCTCCTGGCACGGGAAAGACGACGCTCGCCTCGTTGATCTCCGGGGCGACCGGACGAAAGTTCGAGGCGTTGTCCGCGTTGTCGGCAGGGGTCAAGGAAGTACGCAACGTCATCGAACTCGCCCGACGGCGCCTGCTCTCGGGTGAGCAGACGGTGTTGTTCATCGACGAGGTGCACCGATTTTCCAAGACGCAGCAGGACGCGTTGCTCGCAGCCGTCGAGAACCGCATCGTCCTCCTGGTGGCGGCGACCACCGAAAATCCGTCGTTCTCGGTGGTGTCGCCGTTGCTGTCGCGATCGCTGGTACTGCAGCTGCAGCCGCTGGCATCGGAGGACATCGAACGGTTGCTGACCCGTGCGGCCAATGATCCACGCGGCCTGGACGGCGCGGTCACCATCGCCGAGGACGCGATGGAGCACCTCGTTCGACTCGCGGCGGGCGATGCGCGAAGAGCGTTGACGGCACTCGAGGCCGCGGCGGGCGCGGCCACCGACGGAGTGCTGGATCTGGCGACCGTGGAGGCCAGTGTCGACAAGGCCGCAGTGCGGTACGACCGTGACGGCGATCAGCACTACGACGTGATCAGTGCGTTCATCAAGTCGATCCGCGGATCCGATGTGGACGCGGCGCTGCACTATCTGGCCCGCATGATCACGGCAGGCGAGGACGCTCGGTTCATCGCTCGCCGCCTGGTGGTGCACGCCAGCGAGGACATCGGGATGGCCGATCCCACGGCCCTGCAGACCGCGACCGCCGCGGCGAACGCCGTCCAGATGATCGGCATGCCCGAGGCTCGTCTGGCCCTGGCGCAGGCGACGATTCACTTGGCGACAGCGCCGAAATCGGGCGCGGTGATCGCGGCCCTCGGAGCGGCCATGGCCGATGTCGCGGCCGGCAAATCGGGATCGGTGCCGCCGCATCTGCGCGACGGTCACTACAAGGGAGCTCAGGGACTGGGAAACGCCGTCGGGTATCGGTATCCACACAGCAGTGCGGGTGGCGTACTCGGGCAGCAGTATCCGCCGGACGAACTGGTGGGCGTGAACTACTACGAGCCCACCGAGCACGGTGCCGAGCGGGAAATTGCGACCAGGGTGGGGAAACTGCGTCGGATCGTCCGGGGCCGATAGGCCCTCGAGTCGGTGCAGCGTCTCGGACGCTAACCTGTACCAGTGCAGACCCATGAGATCCGCAGGCGTTTCCTCGACCATTTCGTGAAGGCAGGACACACCGAAGTACCCAGTGCGTCGTTGATTCTCGACGACCCCAACCTGCTGTTCGTCAATGCGGGCATGGTTCCCTTCGTGCCGTTCTTCCTCGGTCAGCAGACGCCGCCGTACGCGACCGCGACCAGCGTCCAGAAATGCGTCCGCACCCTCGACATCGAGAACGTCGGCATCACCACCAGGCACAACACTTTCTTTCAAATGGCCGGCAACTTCTCGTTCGGCGACTACTTCAAGCGTGACGCGATTCGGTACGCCTGGACCCTGCTGACCGGCAGCGTCGAGGACGGAGGATACGGCTTCGACCCCGAGCGGATCTGGGCCACCGCGTATCTCGACGACGACGAGGCGATCGAGCTCTGGAAGGAGATCGCCGGGCTGCCGGACGAGCGCATCCAACGGCGCGGAATGGCCGACAACTACTGGTCCATGGGCATCCCGGGCCCGTGCGGGCCGTGTTCGGAGATCTACTACGACCGCGGACCCGAGTTCGGGGTCGACGGCGGCCCCGAGGCCGACGAGGATCGGTACATCGAGATCTGGAATCTCGTGTTCATGCAGAACGAGCGCGGCAAGGGAATCAGCAAGGACGATTTCGAGATCCTGGGCCCACTGCCGAAGCAGAACATCGATACCGGCATGGGCGTCGAGCGCGTCGCCTTCTTGCTGCAGGGCGTGGACAACGTATACGAGACAGATCTCGTTCGACCGGTGATCGCCAAGGCCGAGGAACTCTCCGGACGTGCATACGGTGCCCGGCACGAGGACGACGTGCGCTTCCGCGTCATTGCCGACCATGCGCGTACCGCGGCGCTGCTCATCTCGGACGGGGTCAACCCCGGCAACGACGGCCGCGGATACGTCCTGCGTCGTCTGCTTCGCCGCATCGTGCGCTCGGCGCGCCTGCTCGGAGCACCGGACGAAACGATGGCGCAGTTCGTCACGGTCGTCCGCGACACCATGGCGGAGTCCTACCCGAACCTGGTCACCGACTTCGACCGCATTCTGACCGTCGCAGTGGGGGAGGAGACGGCGTTCCTCAAGACGCTGACCTCGGGTTCGCGACTGTTCGAGGGCGCGGCAGACGCCGTCAAGGCATCGGGCGCGAATCGGATCGGCGGTGCCGAGGCGTTCGCGCTGCACGATACCTATGGGTTTCCGATCGATCTGACGCTCGAAATGGCCGCCGAAGCGGGGCTGTCCGTCGACGAGGACGGTTTCCGGTCGTTGATGGCCGAGCAGCGCAACCGGGCCAAGGACGACGCCCGCGCGCGCAAGCATGCGCACACCGATCTGACGGTCTATCGGGACTTCGTCGACGGTTCGCCGACCGAATTCACCGGATTCGACGAACTCGGTTCGGAGGCAACGGTATTGGCCTTGATTTCGAACGGTGTTCGGGTGCCGACCGCGGTTGCGGGAGACAACATCGAGATCATCCTCGACCGCAGCCCGCTCTACGCCGAGTCGGGTGGCCAGATCGCTGATATCGGCACGATCACCGCTCCTGGCCTCGAGGTGAAGGTCAACGATGTGCAGAAGATCGCCAAGACGGTCTGGACGCACAAGTCGGTGGTCGAATCGGGGCAGATCACCGAGGGCGACACCGTCCACGTCGATGTCGACCATGCCTGGCGCAAGGGTGCCACGCAGGGCCACTCGGGTACTCACATGGTGCATGCCGCATTGCGGCAGGTCCTCGGGCCCAATGCGACCCAGGCCGGATCGCTCAACAAGCCCGGCTACCTGCGCTTCGACTTCTCGTGGCAGGGCGCGCTGACGGAGTCGCAGCGCGATGACATCGAGAACGTCGCCAACGACGCGGTGGCCTCGGACTTCGCGGTCAACACCATGGTCACCGACCTCGACAGCGCCAAGAAGATGGGCGCGATGGCGCTGTTCGGTGAGAACTACGGCGACGAGGTTCGCGTGGTCGAGATCGGCGGACCCTTCTCGATGGAACTCTGTGGCGGTACCCACGTGCAGCACTCGTCGCAGATCGGCCCGGTCACCATTCTCGGTGAGTCCTCGGTCGGCTCCGGTGTGCGGCGCGTCGAAGCCTTCGTCGGTCTCGACTCCTACCGCTACCTGGCCAAGGAACGTGCTCTGCTGGCAGGTATCGCATCGTCGCTCAAGGTGCCCTCCGAGGAGGTGCCGGGGCGGATCGAGAACCTGGTCGAGCGTCTTCGCGTCGCCGAAAAGGAACTCGACGCAGTCAAGGCGGCCGCGGTGCTGGCATCGGCGGGTGAGTTCGTCGGCAAAGCGGAGCGATTCGGTGAGGTGCGCGCGGTCATCGCACAGGCTCCCGACGGTGTCGGTGGGAACGACCTGCGCACCTTGGTGACAGATATTCGTGGACGACTGGGAACCGATCCGGCCGTGGTTGTGCTCTTCGGCACGGTCGGCGGCAAGGTTCCGTTCGTCGTCTCGACGAACAAGGCCGCTCAGGATGCGGGCATCGCTGCCGGCGACCTGGTGGCAGCATTCGGTCCGAGTATCGGAGGCCGGGGCGGTGGCAAGCCCGAACTCGCTCAGGGGTCGGGTTCCGATATCGCCGGAATCGACGCCGGGATCGCTGCAGCCCGCGCTCGACTCGCCGAACTCACCACCCACTGACGATCGTGACTTCACAGGGGCGCGGGCCCGATCGGCCCGGCGTCGACGATCCGGGCCGAGGGCGGCGTATCGGCATAGACGTGGGCAGCGTTCGCATCGGAATAGCGTCGAGCGATCCCGACGGCGTGCTCGCGACGCCCGTCGAGACCGTGCCGCGATCGAAGGTCAAGGGGCCGGACGCACCGGACGTGGTGCGGGTAGCGGACATCGTGGCCGAGTACGAGGCCGTCGAGATCGTGATCGGGTTGCCGCGCACCCTGCGTGGCGAGCGCGGCAGTGCAGTCGAGGCAGCCGAGAAATTCGGCCGGTCACTGCACAGACGGGTGGGCGGCGTGCCGATTCGGATGGCCGACGAGCGACTGACTACGGTGAGTGCGTCGCGTGCCTTACGAGACAGTGGAATACGGGTCAAGAATCAACGATCGGTGATCGATCAGGCTGCCGCGGTTGCGATACTGCAGGGGTGGCTCGACGAGCGCCGTGCAGTGTCGGACCGAGGTCGGACCGATCCAGGATCGACGGAGGTCGACGAGTGAGCAACCATGGACCCTCCGATCGGGACCGGCGACAGACGCCCTCGGACGAGGCACACACCGATCCGATCGGCTACCGCGTGGACGAGGACAGCGACTTCCACCGCCGCATGCACCCACATCCGCGCCCACCACAGCGGCAAGAGCCGCACCCGGCATCGGTACCGGCGTCGGGTCGGGAATCCCGCCGTGAGTCGGGTTCGGATTCCGAACGTCCGGTTGCACCGAGAGAAGTCGGCCGCAGCCGTGCTGCAAGTCGACAGGATCGGGCTGCGTCCAACCGCAAGCGCCGCGGACGGCTGGTGGCCGCCGTGCTCGGGCTGCTGTTGCTCGTCGCCGTGGCAGGTGGGGGATATGTCGCCGTGAACAAATTCGCCGATCGCACGACCCCGAACGCGGACTTCGCCGCCGGTTCGCCCGGTGACGGCGTGGTGATTCAGGTTCACCCCAACGACACCGCACAGCAGATCGGAACCGAGGCAGCCGACAAGGGTGTCGTCGCCAGCTCGGGAGCATTCCTCGAAGCCGCCATTGCGAACGATTCCATCACCTCGGTCCAACCCGGTTTCTATCTGATCAACACCAATATTCCTGCCTCGCAGGCAGTGAGCGAACTCGTCGATCCCGCGTCCAGAGTGGGCAATGTGGTGATTTCCGAGGGACGTCAGCTGCACGACGCGCGCGATGTGAACACCGGCGCTGTCAAGAAGGGCATCTACACGCTGATTTCCGAGGCCAGCTGCGTGGATCGAAGTGGGAACGGCACACCCGTATGTGTCAGCTACGACGACCTCAACGCCGCAGGAGCGGTGAACGACCCGGCGGCGTTGGGCGTGCCGGACTGGGCGACCGATCGGGTCGAAGGAGTCCCCGACCGTGACCGCCAGCTCGAGGGCCTGATCGCCGCAGGAACCTGGAATTTCGATCCCACTGCCGCACCCGGTGACATTCTGCGGCAGTTGGTGTCCGAGAGCGCCACCCGCTACGAGGACACCGGAATCCTCACCGCGGGAGCCAATTCGGGGCTCTCTCCGTACGACACTCTGGTGGCGGCGTCGCTCGTCGAACGCGAGTCCCTACCGCAGGATTTCAGCAAGGTGGCTCGGGTGATCCTCAACCGTCTCGCCGTACCGCAGAAGCTCGAATTCGACTCGACCGTCAACTACTCGCTCGACACGACCGAGGTGGCCACCACCGACGCCGACCGAGCCCGAGTGACCCCGTGGAACACCTACGCGAGCGAGGGCCTGCCGGCCACCCCGATCGCGTCGCCGAGCATCGAAGCGGTGCAGGCCGTCGAGGCACCGGCCGAGGGTGACTGGCTGTACTTCGTGACCATCAACCAGGCGGGTGAAACGCTGTTCACCCGCAGCTACGAACAACATCTGGCCAACATCGCGAAGGTCGAGCCGGGCTTCTTGGACAGCGGACGCTGATATGCGCGCCGCAGTACTGGGCAGTCCCGTCGGGCACTCGAAATCCCCGCTGTTGCACCGCGCTGCGTACCGCGCCCTCGGGCTCGACGATTGGACCTACGACCGCATCGAGTGCACCGGAGAACAGCTACCGGGCATGCTCGACGGTTTCGGGCCCGAATGGGTCGGGGTGTCGGTCACGATGCCGGGCAAAGTCGCAGCTCTGGCCCATGCCACCGAGCGCACCGACAGGGCGGTGCTGGCCGGATCCGCGAACACTCTCGTGCGCATCCCGTCCGGCTGGCGTGCCGACTGCACCGACGTCGACGGAATCGTCGGCGCTCTGCGCGGCGTTGGTGTGACGGACCTGTCCGGACGCAACGTCACGGTCGTCGGTGCGGGCGGTACCTCGCGTCCCGCGGTGGTCGCATTGGCCGGATTGGGTGCTGCCGCAGTGACTGTCGTGGCGCGTTCGGTCGACCGCGCGGCAGACACGTTGGCCTGCGCCGAAGCGGCAGGAATACGCGCGGAGTTCGCGCACACGACCGATTCTCGTCTTGCCGCGATCGCAGGTGCGTCGGCCGTGTTGGTCAGCACCGTGCCTGCCGTCGGGGCCGCAGACATCGCGCCTGCCCTCGCCCGAGCTCCGGTGGTGCTCGATGCCATCTACGATCCGTGGCCGACGCCGTTGGCCGTTGCTGTCGATGCAGCCGGTGGGACCGTTGTCGGTGGCCTGTCGATGCTGATCGAGCAGGCGTACGGGCAAGTCGAACAGTTCACCGGCAGGCCGGCACCTCGGGCCGCAATGCAGGCGGCGCTGGACACGCTCGAGTGAGTACCGGCATCCGATAGTCGACGGCCAGTCGGTTCTGCACAGGGATTCTGTTGTACACAGGGATTCGGTTGTACACAGGGTTTCGGTTCTACACAGGGATTTCGGTTGTACACAGGGCAATTGCGGACCTGGGCTTTCGACGCATTCGCCTGTGCGGGGGATGCGACCCTTCGTTCATGGTGAGCGTGGCGGTGGCGGCCGTGGTCGGCGGTCTGGCGGGGGTAGCGATGCGGTACGGCCTGATGTGGCCGAGTCCTCGGTATCTGCCGCTGCTGTCTGCGATCGGGACGGGGTGGGTCTGGTGGCGGTTCGGGGGTTCCGAGTACGCGGTTCCGTTGTGTGCGATGGTCTGGTGGTTCGCGGCGCTCAGCGCCGTCGATCTGCGATGGCACCGGTTGCCGAACGGTCTGACCATCCCGGGCGCGATGGTGGTCACCGTGACGCTCGTGTCGATCGGGTCTGCGAGCGCCTTGCTCGGGGGAGCGCTGCTGTTCGCGATCTATCTCCTCGTCCACCTTCTCGCCCCGGCCGCGTTCGGCGCGGGTGATGTGAAGCTCGCATGGTCGGTGGGGTCGATTGCCGCGCTCGGCGGCGGGGTGGGGTGGTCGATCGCGGCGGTGACGGCACCGCTGGCGACTGCCGTGGTCGGGTCGGTTCTCGCCGTCGGCGGGCACGGCCGCGCGCGGATCGCGCACGGTCCTTCCATGTGTGCGGCGACCCTGCTGGCATCTGCAGCTTGCCTGACGTGAAAAGATGTTCGAGTGCTGCGCTGGATAACTGCCGGAGAATCCCACGGTCCCGCTCTCGTCGCCATTCTCGAAGGAATGGTCGCGGGAGTCGAGGTGACCTCGGACGATATTGCCTCCCAACTCGCTCGCCGTCGCCTCGGTTACGGACGAGGGGCCCGAATGAAGTTCGAGGCGGACAAGGTCACTCTCACCGGTGGTGTGCGGCATGGGCGCACGATGGGTGGGCCCGTGGCGATCGAGGTCGGCAATACCGAATGGCCCAAGTGGGAACAGGTCATGTCGGCCGATCCGGTCGACGAGGCCGTGCTCGCCGATCTGGCGCGAAACTCGCCGTTGACCCGGCCACGCCCCGGGCACGCGGACTTCTCCGGGATGCTCAAGTACGGCTTCGACGATGCGCGGCCGGTGCTCGAACGGGCCAGCGCGCGTGAGACCGCGGCCAGGGTCGCCATCGGGACGGTCGCTCGTCAGTTCCTGGCACAGGCGTTCGGCGTCCACATCGTGTCCCATGTGATTTCCATCGGTGCATCCGATCCCTACGTGGGGCCGCCGCCGGCAAGCGCCGATCTCGATGCGATCGATGCTTCGCCGGTCAGAGCGTTCGACACGGCCGCGGAAGAGTCGATGATCGCCGAGATCGAGGCCGCGAAGAAGGACGGCGACACTCTCGGTGGAGTCGTCGAGGTCGTCGTGCACGGCCTGCCCGTGGGTCTCGGGTCGTTCGTCTCCGGCGAGCGCAAACTCGACGCCAGGCTGGCCGCTGCGTTGATGGGTATTCAGGCGATCAAAGGTGTGGAGATCGGCGACGGCTTCGAGACCGCGCGTCGACGCGGCAGTGTCGCTCACGACGAGATGAAGCCGGGCCCCGACGGTGTCCTGCGTTCGACCAACCGTGCAGGCGGCATCGAGGGCGGCATGACCAACGGTGAAGCGCTGCGGGTGCGGGCGGCGATGAAGCCTATCTCCACTGTGCCGCGCGCGCTGGCCACGGTCGATATGACGACCGGCGACGAGGCGGTGGCGATTCATCAGCGCTCGGACGTCTGCGCTGTTCCTGCAGCCGGTGTCGTGGCCGAAACGATGGTCGCTCTGGTGCTCGCTCAGGCGGCGTTGGAGAAGTTCGGTGGGGATTCGCTGGCGGAGACGGTGAGCAATGTCGACCACTATGTGAAGGGCGCCGCCGCCCGACCTCCACGATGAGCCCCTACGCGGTCCTCGTCGGACCGCCGGGAGCAGGCAAGTCCACCATCGGTCGCAGGCTCGCGCAGGCGTTGAATCTCGAACTGTTGGACACCGATGTCGCCATCGAGCGAGACACGGGTCGGACGATAGCGGACATCTTCTCCCGCGACGGCGAGCCGGCGTTTCGGCAGATCGAGGAGCGGGTCGTCGCGGAGGCGTTGGCCTCGCATCAGGGCATCGTGTCCCTCGGCGGCGGGGCCGTGTTGTCGGCCTCGACTCGTTCGCTGCTGTCCGAGCATACGGTCGTATATCTGGAAATCAGTGTGGCAGAGGGGCTTCGGCGAACGGGAGCCAACACGGCTCGGCCGCTGCTCGCAGGGCCGGATCACCGCGCGAAGTATCAGGAGCTGATGCGGCATCGCCGGCCGTTGTACCGCTCGGTGGCTACCGTGCGGGTGCGGACGGACAGTCGCAGTCCGGCCCGTGTGGTGGGCCAACTGGTCGCGAAGTTGGCCGCTCTCGCTCCTGTTCCCCTCGCTGATCCGAACGACGAAACCCCCAGTAGATGAAGGTGATTCGATGACCGAGCCAGTGCGTGTCCAGGTCGAGACGGCCAATCCGTACCCGGTGATCATCGGCCGAGGTCTGTTGACGGACCTCGTCGACGAGCTTGCCGATACCACCACGGTGGCGATCTTCTATCAGCCGCCATTGGCCGAGACTGCCGAAGCCGTTCGAGCAACGTTGGCAGAGAAAGGAATCGACGCTCACCGCGTAGAGATTCCGGATGCCGAGGACGGCAAGGACCTTGCCGTCGCGGGGTTCTGCTGGGAGGTTCTGGGGCGAATCGGCCTCACCCGCAGCGATGCGATCGTCAGTCTGGGCGGGGGAGCGGCAACGGATCTGGCGGGATTCGTGGCGGCCACGTGGATGCGCGGGGTGCGAATCGTGCACGTCCCGACGACCCTGCTCGCCATGGTCGACGCAGCTGTCGGCGGCAAGACGGGCATCAATACCGACGCGGGCAAGAACCTCGTCGGGTCCTTCCACGAGCCTGCTGCCGTGATGATCGATCTGGCGACGCTCGAAACGGTGCCGAAGAACGAGATCGTCTCCGGGCTGGCCGAGGTGATCAAGACCGGATTCATTGCCGATCCGACAATTCTCGACATCATCGAGGCCGATCCCGCCGCTGCCCTCGATCCGACCGGTGACGTACTGCCGGAGCTGATTCGGCGTTCGGTGGAGGTCAAGGCAAAGGTCGTGGCTGCGGATCTGCGCGAGTCGAGCCTGCGTGAGATTCTCAACTACGGTCACACCCTCGCGCACGCCATCGAGCGGCGCGAGCAGTACCGCTGGCGTCACGGCGCGGCGGTATCGGTCGGTCTGGTGTTCGCGGCCGAGCTCGGACGCCTGGCGGGTCGTCTGGACGACGCCACCGCGGATCGGCACCGCTCCATTCTCGAATCGGTCGGCCTGCCGGTGACCTATGACGAACACGCATTCGGTGACCTGCTCGCGGGGATGCAGAAGGACAAGAAGAACCGTGCCGGTCTGCTGCGGTTCGTGGTCCTGGACGGTCTGGCCAAGCCCGGGCGGCTCGAAGGTCCCGATCCGGCCCTGCTCGTCGCTGCGTTCTCCGCGGTCGGGCGAGAGGCCCCCGCGGCGGGCGGTTCGGCGATCCTGCTGTAGTTGCCGCTGTCCGGCTCGCGCGGATACGAAAACGGGCGGTGACCGACGCAGTGCGCGTCGGTCACCGCCCGTAGCTTTCAGCGGTGGCGGTCAGGACCCGTCGGTGCCGCCTCGACGCTCGCCGCGCTTGTCCAGGCGAGGCTTGCCGTCGGCGTCCACGGCCGAGAACACTTCGGTGTCGGCATCGCTGTGCTCGGCAGCCCACTGGGGTTCGGCGTCGCTCGTCCCGGTGTCGCCGCCGGACTCGGCGTGGCCACTGTTGCCCGCGTTGACCAGTTGGCGTTCGCGTGTGCGCTCGGAATCGGACGCGGCCAGCTTCTTGTTGGCTTCGCGGTTGACGATCAATCGACCCACGAACACGGCCACGCTTGCGGCGATGAAAATGGTGAGGATCGTGAACGCAGCTCCGGAGGTGAGCTCGAAGAGCAGGCCGTTCTGGCCGAGGCTGAAGTCGACGACGAAATCGGCGATCCAGCTGAGGAGACCGCTGAGAAGTCCACCGACCACTGCGGCTTTGAGCCAGAGCATCGTCAGGTCTTCACCGTCGTCCGGGTCCGGATGCTTGCGACGATCGCGTACGCCGTCGATGCCGGCCCACACGATGATCACGAGCAGCACGAGGGCGTAACCCACCCATCGCAGTGCAGATCCGCTCAGCGGCCACGCCGACACTGCCGCCCCCAGCAGCAGTCGAACGACGAAGTTCGTCAAACCCATACCTGTGCCACGCACTACCCACCCTGTCATGCGCCACAGCATATCCGCACTCGCCGATTTGTGTGTCAGGGACCACACGGCATCGGTCCTGTGCAGCCGGGCGCGAGCAACTGACTGTGAGCAGTAATCTCGGAGCCATGACTGCCGATTTCGGTGCCCGTCGCGGTGCCCTACGAGAACTGTTGGCCGCCGATGGCCTCGATTCGATGTTGATCACCGATCTGCTCAATGTCCGATATCTGACGGGCTTCACCGGCTCCAACGCTGCTTTGCTCGTCGCGTCGGCCGATACGGCCGGGGCCGAGGACTCGACAGTGATCTGCACCGACGGTCGATACGTCACGCAGGTGGCCGAACAGGTACCGGATCTGCGTGCCGAGATCGACCGGGCCTCGGCGGTACATCTGCTGCGTTCGGGCGTCTCGGGTGTCGGTGGTCGAGTGGGATTCGAGAGTCACGTGGTCACCGTCGACGCCCATCGAGCATGGTCCGAACTCGATGGTGGTGTCGAGTTGGTGCGCGCGCCGGGCGTCGTGGAGTCGTTGCGGATGGTCAAGGACGAGTTCGAGGTGGGGTTGCTCAGGGACGCCTGCCGGGCGGCGGACGAGGCGCTGGCGCAGCTGATCGCAGGGGGCGGAATTCGGGCCGGCCGGACCGAACGGGAGGTCGCGCGCGATCTGGAATCGTCGATGCTCGATCACGGTGCGGACGCGATCTCCTTCGAGACCATCGTGGCGGCCGGGGCCAACTCGGCGGTTCCGCATCATCGCCCCACGGACGCGGTGTTGGCGGACGGCGATTTCGTCAAGCTCGATTTCGGCGCGCTGGTCGGTGGATATCACTCGGACATGACTCGGACGTTCGTCATCGGTACTCCGGCACAGTGGCAGCGTGATCTCTACGAGCTCGTGCAGCAGTCGCAGACTGCCGGACGAGAGGCGCTGACTCCTGGTGTGAGTACCGCTGCGGTCGATGCGGCGTCACGTTCGGTGATCGAGAATGCGGGCTACGGGGAGTACTTCCTCCACGGCCTCGGTCACGGTGTCGGCCTGGAAATCCACGAAGCGCCGGGAATCGCGAAGACGAGCACCGGTACACTGCTCTGCGGTGCAGCGGTCACCGTCGAGCCAGGTGTCTACTTCTCCGGCCGCGGCGGCGTTCGGATCGAGGACACACTCGTCGTTCGCGACGAGGGTCCGGAACTGCTCACCCTGACAAGCAAGGAACTCACGTCCGTCTAGCGCACGAGCGGGAGCGAATCCAAGCACGTGGCCGACGGCGCGTCACGCGCACAACCGATTGAGGAGACGCGAAGCAAGTGGCTTCCACCAGCGATTTCAAGAACGGACTGGTTCTCAACCTGGAGAACCAGCTGTGGTCGATCATCGAATTTCAGCACGTCAAGCCCGGCAAGGGACCCGCGTTCGTGCGGACCAAGCTCAAGAATGTGCTCTCGGGCAAGGTCGTCGACAAGACGTTCAACGCGGGTGTGAAGGTCGACACCGCGACTGTCGACCGCCGCGATATGACGTACCTGTACCACGACGGTAGCGACTACGTGTTCATGGACGCCGACACCTACGACCAGCTCGCCATCGGTGAGGCCACCGTCGGTGACGGCGCGCGCTTCCTGCTCGAGAACCTGCGGGTTCAGGTCGCCATGCACGAGGGCGTCCCGCTGTACGTCGAACTGCCGGTGACCGTCGAGCTGGAGGTCAAGCACACCGATCCCGGTCTGCAGGGCGACCGTTCCACCGGAGGAACCAAGCCGGCGACCCTCGAGACCGGTGCCGAGATCTCGGTGCCGCTGTTCATCAACACCGGTGACAAGCTCAAGGTCGACTCGCGTGACGGAAACTACCTCGGGCGTGTGAACTCCTAACGTGTCATCGAAGAAGTCGACCTCCTCCGCCGCGCAGAACGGTGCCCCGGGCGTGAAGAAGCTGGGCGCGCGCCACAAGGCCCGCAAGCGTGCGGTGGACTTTCTGTTCGAGGCGGAGGCGCGCAACGTAGACCCGGTGAACCTGACCGCCGAGCGCATCGAACTCGCACGCCGTGACGAGACGATCGCTCCCGTCAGTGATTACACCTCGACCCTGGTCGAGGGTGTCGCCGAGAATCTCGATCGACTCGACGGCGTGATCGCCGATCACCTCAAGGACTGGACTCTCACCCGCCTGCCCGCGGTCGACAGGGCCATCCTTCGCGTGGCGGTGTGGGAGTTGTTCCACGCCACCGATGTGCCACCGGTGGTCGCAGTGGACGAAGCCGTCGAGCTGGCCAAACAGCTGTCCACCGATGATTCGCCCGGGTTCGTCAACGGCGTGCTGGGTCAGATCGTCCTGGTCGCGCCGCAGGTACGCGCCGCGGCCGCGGCGGTCTCGAGCCGTCCGCAGTCCGATGCGTCCGGTGAAACACAGGTCGATACCGAGCAGTGATCGGAACGCCGAGGCTCGTGTGACCGAACGCTCTGCGAGCCTGCTGGTCATGGTTCGCAGAGCGTTGCTAGGCTCTACGCAGTTCTGTCAGACATCCTTTAACGATCCGTCCAGAGAGGCGGAGAAGGAGGTCGTAGTTTGCCTGCGCCCGAACGCCCTTCCGTGGACCCCGCAGTTCGCGAATTGCTGTCCCCGGCCGACGTGGGACGAACCATCTCTCGCATGGCTCATCAGATCATCGAGAAGACTGCGCTGGACGGTCCCGACTCACCGCGGGTGGTGCTGCTCGGCATTCCCACCCGCGGTACCACGCTTGCGGAGCGTCTCGCAGACCGCATCGAGGCGTTCTCCGGAGTGCGGCCCCCGCTCGGTTCGCTGGACATCACCTTGTACCGCGACGATCTGCGTAACAAGCCGCACCGTCCGCTCGAGCGCACCTCGGTGCCGACCGGCGGTGTCGACGACGCCTTGGTAGTGCTGGTCGACGACGTGTTGTTCTCGGGCCGGACGGTCCGCTCCGCGCTCGATGCCCTTCGGGATCTCGGTCGTCCCCGCGCAGTGCAACTGGCGGTGTTGATCGACCGGGGGCACCGTGAGCTGCCCCTACGTGCGGACTACGTCGGTAAGAACGTCCCGACCGCGCGCACCGAGGACGTATCGGTACTGCTCTCCGAGCACGACGGCCGCGATGGCGTCAGCCTGTCCGAGGGAGGACGGGGCCGATGAAGCATCTGCTCTCGGTCGCCGATCTCACCGTCGAATCGGCCACCGAACTCCTCGACGAGGCGGAACGCTTCGAGCAGGCGTTGCTGGGCCGAGAGGTCAAGAAGCTGCCGACACTGCGTGGGCGCACGATCATGACGGTGTTCTTCGAGAACTCGACTCGAACCCGAGTGTCCTTCGAGGTCGCAGGTAAGTGGATGAGCGCCGACGTCATCAACGTCAGCGCCAGCAGCTCGTCGGTGTCGAAGGGCGAGTCACTCCGCGACACCGCGATGACGCTGCGCGCCGCCGGTGCCGATGCGCTCATCGTCAGGCACCCCGCCTCCGGTGCCGCACACCAGATCGCTCACTGGACCTCGAATCAGGGCACCGGCGTCGACGGTCGTCCCGCGGAAGCCGTTCCTGGCGGCGGACCTGCGGTGATCAACGCCGGTGACGGCACTCACGAACACCCGACCCAGGCCTTGCTCGACGCCTTGACGCTGCGTCAACGGCTGGGGGACATCGCAGGCCGTCGAGTGGCGATCGTCGGCGACATCCTGCACAGCCGGGTGGCGCGCTCCAACGCGATCCTGCTGGCCAAGCTCGGTGCAGAGGTCGTGCTGATCGCACCACCGACTCTGCTGCCCATCGGCGTGGCCGGCTGGCCGGTGCGGGTCTCGCACGACATCGATGCAGAACTGCCCGGTCTCGACGCGGTGCTGATGCTCCGAGTGCAGGCCGAGCGCATGAACGGCGGTTTCTTCCCCTCCGCGCGTGAGTACTCGATCACGTACGGGCTCTCGCAGCGCCGACTCGAACTGCTGCCCGAGCATGCCGTCGTACTGCACCCGGGTCCGATGCTCCGCGGGATGGAGATTGCGTCCTCGGTGGCCGATTCTCCGAAAACTGCAGTTCTGCAACAGGTTACGAATGGAGTTCACGTGCGGATGGCGGTGCTGTTCCGATTGCTGGTCGGTTCGGACGGGGGTACGTCGTGAACGCGCCTACGAACTCCGTCCTGCTCCGCGGCGTGCTGCTGTACGGCGAGGGCCCCGAAACCGATGTCCTGATCACCGGAGAAGAGATCGCTGGAATCGGTTCGGACCTCGACGAGGACGGAGCCGAGATCGTCGATGCTCGCGGCCAGATTCTGCTCCCCGGATTCGTCGACATGCACACGCATCTGCGCGAGCCCGGGCGTGAGGACACCGAAACCATCGAATCAGGCTCGGCAGCAGCAGCTCTCGGTGGCTACACCGCGGTGTTCGCGATGGCGAACACCGACCCGGTCGCCGATTCGGTGGTCGTGACCGATCACGTCTGGCGGCGCGGACAGGAAGTCGGTCTCGTCGACGTCCACCCCGTCGGCGCGATCACCGTCGGCTTGAAAGGCAAGCAACTCGCCGAGATGGCCACGATGGCCGCGGGAATCGGCCGAGTGAAGATGTTCTCCGACGACGGACACTGCGTCGACGACCCGCTCATCATGCGCCGAGCATTGGAGTACTCCAGTGCGCTCGGCGTACTCGTCGCTCAGCATGCCGAGGAACCGAGGTTGACCGTCGGTGCCGTCGCCCACGAGGGTCCGAACGCGGCGCGGCTCGGACTGGCAGGCTGGCCGCGGGCGGCCGAGGAATCGATCGTCGCGCGCGATGCGTTGCTCGCCCGCGATGCAGGCGCGCGGGTGCACATCTGTCACGCCTCCACCGCAGGCACCGTCGAGCTGATGAAATGGGCTCGTGCGCAAGGCATTTCGATCACCGCCGAGGTCACTCCGCATCACCTCCTGCTGGACGACTCGCGCCTGGAAACCTACGACGCGATCAACAAGGTGAACCCTCCGCTGCGCGAGAAATCCGATGTCGAGGCCCTGCGCAAGGGCTTGGCCGACGGCGTGATCGACTGTGTGGCAACCGATCATGCTCCACATGCCGAGCAGGACAAATGCTGTGAATTCTCGGTGGCCCGACCCGGAATGCTGGGACTCGAAACTGCACTGTCCATCGTGGTCGACACCATGGTGAGACCTGGATTGCTCGATTGGCGCGGCGTGGCGCGAGTGATGAGCGAGCGCCCGGCCGAGATCGTCGGATTATCGGACCAGGGCCGGCCCATCGAGATCGGTGAAATCGCCAATCTGACAGTGGTGGACCCGGAATCCAGTTGGACCGTGTCCGGCAAGAACCTCGCCAGCGTCGCGCACAACACGCCGTTCGAGGACATGAGCTTCTCCGCGAAGGTGACCACCACCGTGCTCCGCGGCCGTATCACCGTCCGCGGCGGAGCCGTGGCGAGCAGAGCAGGGGAGTAGCGCCGTGGACCGAGTTCTCATCGTCATCGGTTTCGTTCTGTTCTGGGCGCTGATGATCGCGCTCGTCTTGTGGGGTTGGCGGGGACGGCAGAAGCGTCAGGAAGGGCTGATCGGCGAGTTCCCGACTGTGCCCGAGGATCTCGGTGCTACCCACATCGAGCCCGCCACGGGCCTCTACGTCGGCAGCACGATCGCGCCCAGCTGGCAGGACCGTATCGCCGTCGGTGATATCGGTCATCGCGCCACCGGCGAGCTGTCCCGACACGAGAAGGGAATCCTCCTCGATCGAGACGGCGAATCGCCCATCTGGATTCCGACGGAATCGATCCGCGCGATCCGCACCGAACGCGGGCTCGCAGGCAAGGTCATGACGAAGGACGGGCTGCTGGTCATTCGCTGGGAGCTGCCGACGGGTACCGAGATAGACAGCGGCTTTCGGGCCGACGACAAGCAGATCTACCCGGTGTGGACAGCGAGTGCCACCGGAGAAACCAAGGAGGAAACCGCGTGAGCAGCGCAGTTCTTGTTCTGGAGGACGGCCGGACGTTTCGCGGCACCACTTTCGGAGCCCAGGGGCGCACGCTCGGTGAGGCCGTGTTCTGCACCGGAATGACCGGCTACCAGGAAACGCTCACCGACCCGAGCTATCACCGGCAGATCGTGGTCGCGACAGCGCCGCAGATCGGCAACACCGGCTGGAACCAGGAAGACGGTGAGGCGGCCAGCGCCCAGGATCCGAACAAGATCTGGGTCGCCGGATACGTCGTTCGCGATCCCGCTCGCCGCACGTCGAGCTGGCGTTCGACCGGAACGCTCCAGGACCAGCTCGAGGCACAGAGTGTCGTGGGTATCGCGGGCATAGACACTCGCGCCCTGGTGCGGCATCTGCGTACCCGCGGCTCGATGCGCGCAGGAGTGTTCTCGGGCGATGCGCTCGGGACCTCCGAGGAGATGCTCGAGCAGGTACTCGGCCAGCCGTCGATGCTCGGGGCAGATCTCGCCGGTGAAGTGACCACCGGTGCCGGATACACCATCGAGCCGACCGGGGACGCTCGATTCACCGTCGTCGCCGTCGACCTCGGGATCAAGACCAACACGCCGCGGATGTTCGCCGAGCGCGGCATCCGCGTGCACGTGGTTCCCGCGAACACCAGCATCGATCAGGTACTCGAGCTGAACCCGGACGGGGTGTTCCTGTCGAACGGCCCGGGCGACCCGGCCACGGCAGACAGCAGCGTCGCGCTGACCAGGCACATCCTCGACCGTGAGCTGCCGCTCTTCGGCATTTGCTTCGGCAACCAGATATTCGGGCGGGCACTGGGCCGGGGGACCTACAAGATGAAGTTCGGCCACCGAGGCATGAACATTCCGGTGATCGAGCACACCACCGGCCGGATCGCCATCACCGCACAGAACCACGGGTTCGCTCTGGAAGGCGACGCGGGCGAGGAGTTCGACACCGATTTCGGTCGAGCCCGGATCTCGCACACGTGCGCCAACGACGGCACCGTCGAGGGCGTCGAACTGATCAGCGGTCGCGCCTTCTCCGTGCAGTACCACCCCGAGGCCGCGGCAGGCCCACACGACGCCGCCTACCTTTTCGACCGTTTCACCAGCGTCCTTCAGGAGAGCAAGTAATGCCACGCCGTACAGACCTGAACCACGTCCTGGTCATCGGATCCGGCCCGATCGTCATCGGTCAGGCCTGCGAGTTCGACTACTCCGGCACCCAGGCCTGCCGAGTGTTGCGCGAGGAAGGACTTCGCGTCAGCCTCGTCAATTCCAACCCGGCAACGATCATGACCGATCCCGAGTTCGCCGACGCCACCTACGTCGAGCCGATCACGGCGGAGTTCATCGAGAAGATCTTCGTCCGTGAGGCCGAACAGGGCCACCCGATCCAGGCTGTGCTCGCCACGCTGGGTGGACAGACGGCACTCAACGCCGCTGTCGCGCTGCACGATCAGGGCATTCTCACCAAGTTCGGCGTAGAGCTGATCGGTGCCGATTTCGACGCGATCCAGCGGGGCGAGGACCGGCAGAAGTTCAAGGACATCGTGGCCAAGGTCGGTGGAGAATCCGCCAAGTCGGCCGTCTGCTACACGATGGACGAGGTCCGCAGCACCGTCGCCGAGCTCGGGTTCCCGGTCGTGGTTCGTCCGTCGTTCACCATGGGCGGTCTCGGGTCGGGGCTGGCCTACGACGACGAGGATCTGACTCGGATCGCAGGCGGCGGACTCGCCGCCTCGCCCTCGGCGAACGTCCTCATCGAGGAGTCGATCCTCGGGTGGAAGGAGTACGAACTCGAGCTCATGCGCGATGGCCGCGACAACGTGGTGATCGTGTGTTCCATCGAGAACGTCGATCCGGTCGGCGTCCACACGGGCGACTCGGTGACCGTCGCTCCGGCCATGACACTGACCGACCGTGAATACCAGAAGATGCGGGATCTCTCGATCGACATCCTGCGCGAGGTGGGCGTCGATACCGGCGGCTGCAACATCCAGTTCGCGATGGACCCGTCCGACGGCCGACTCGTCGTCATCGAAATGAACCCGCGCGTGTCGCGGTCGTCGGCGCTGGCGTCGAAGGCAACCGGATACCCCATCGCGAAGATGGCCGCCAAGCTGGCCATCGGCTACACCCTCGACGAAATCGTCAACGACATCACCCGGGAGACCCCGGCGTGCTTCGAGCCGACGCTGGACTACGTGGTCGTCAAGGCACCGCGGTTCGCGTTCGAGAAGTTCCCCGGTGCCGACGGCACGCTGACCACGACGATGAAGTCCGTCGGCGAGGCGATGTCCATCGGCCGCAACTTCACCGAGGCCTTCGGCAAGGTGATGCGCTCGCTGGAAACCAAGCGTGCCGGTTACTGGACGGGTTCGGACGTGGAGGCGGACAGCCTGGAAGCGCTGCTGAAAGACCTGTCGGTTCCGCAGGACGGTCGGATGTACGGAATCGAGAAGGCGTTCGCACTCGGTGCCACCCTCGAGCAACTGTTCGAGGCGACCAAGATCGACCCGTGGTTCCTCGATCAGTTCCAGCAGATCCACGAACTCGGCGTGCAGGTCCGCGAAGCCGCAGAGTTCGACGAAGAACTGCTGCGTCAGGCGAAGTATCACGGCCTGTCCGACCGCCAGATCGCGGCTCTGCGTCCCGAACTGGGTGGTGAGGACGGTGTACGTGCGCTGCGCGACGAACTCGGTGTGCATCCCGTCTACAAGACGGTCGACACCTGCGCCGCCGAGTTCGAGGCCAAGACGCCGTACCACTACGGCACCTACGAGCTCGACCCGGAAGCCGAATCCGAGGTCGCCCCGCAACCGGACCGGCCGAAGGTACTGATCCTGGGCTCCGGTCCCAATCGCATCGGACAGGGCATCGAGTTCGACTACAGCTGCGTGCATGCGGCTCTGACGCTGTCCGAGGCCGGCTACGAGACGGTGATGGTCAACTGCAACCCCGAAACCGTCTCCACCGACTACGACACCGCCGATCGCCTGTACTTCGAGCCGCTCACTTTCGAGGACGTGTACGAGGTGTACCGGGCCGAGGCGGCATCGGGCACGGTGCGGGGCGTCATCGTCCAGCTCGGTGGGCAGACCCCGCTCGGCCTGGCGAAGCGACTGAAGGCGGCAGGCGTACCGATCGTCGGAACTTCGCCCGAAGCAATCGATCTCGCCGAGGATCGCGGTGAATTCGGCAAGGTGCTCGACGCGGCCGGACTACCGGCAGCGAAGTACGGCACCGCGACGACATTCGACGGAGCGCGTGAGATCGCCGCGGGTATCGGCTACCCGGTGCTGGTGCGTCCGTCCTACGTGCTCGGCGGGCGCGGCATGGAGATCGTGTACGACGAGGCGTCCCTGGCGACGTACATCTCCAACGCGACCGAGATATCGGACGACCGACCGGTGTTGGTCGACCGCTTCCTCGAGGATGCGGTCGAGATCGACGTCGACGCACTGTGCGACGGCACCGAGGTGTACATCGGCGGCATCATGGAACACATCGAGGAGGCCGGTATCCACTCCGGTGACTCCGCGTGCGCACTCCCTCCCATCACCCTCGGCAAGACCGACCTCGAGAATGTTCGGCGATCCACCGAAGCCCTCGCGAAGGGAATCGGAGTGCAGGGTCTGCTGAACGTGCAGTACGCGCTCAAGGACGACATTCTGTACGTCCTCGAGGCCAATCCGCGTGCGAGCCGCACGGTACCGTTCGTCTCCAAGGCCACCGCGGTTCAGCTTGCCAAGGCCTGTGCACGGGTGATGCTGGGGGAGAGCATCGCCGAGCTGCGGACCGCAGGCATCCTGCCGGAGTCCGGTGACGGCGGCACGGTGCCTGCCGGTGCACCGATCGCCGTCAAGGAAGCGGTGTTGCCGTTCAACCGATTCCGGCGTGCGGACGGAACCGGGGTCGACACGCTGCTCAGCCCGGAGATGAAGTCCACCGGTGAGGTGATGGGCATCGATTTCGACTTCGGTACTGCTTTCGCCAAGAGCCAGACCGCAGCGTACGGATCGCTGCCGTCCGGCGGCGCGGTCTTCGTCTCGGTCGCGAACAAGGACAAGCGGTCGCTGATCTTCCCGGTCAAACGACTCGCCGATCTGGGCTTTACCGTTCTGGCGACCGAAGGTACTGCAGATGTGTTGCGGCGCAACGGAATCAAGTGTGAACAGGTGTACAAGCAGTCCGGCGAGGACGTGCCGAGCGGCGAGCGGACCATCGTCGAGCGCATCCTGGCCGGTGACGTCGCCATGGTGATCAACACTCCGTACGGCAACTCGGGCCCCCGCGTCGACGGATACGAGATTCGTAGTGCCGCGGTGGCGCAGAACATCCCGTGCATCACCACGGTGCAGGGCGCGTCGGCTGCCGTGCAGGGAATCGAGGCCGCGATCGCAGGCGGAATCGGAGTGCGTTCGCTGCAGGACCTGCACGCGGGCCTGAAGGAGGGGTTGGGAGCCTGAGGCGGGTTGTCCGAGTCGACCGAGAGTCCGAGGAGCTGGGAGCGGTATGAGTGATCACAGTTGGTCGAACCGGTTGCGTTCGGCGGTGCGGGCGCGCGGACGGCTGTGCGTCGGCATCGATCCCCACCCCGCATTGCTCGAAGCCTGGGAGCTACCCGCCTCGGCAGACGGTCTCGAGGTATTCGCCGAATTGTGCGTCGAGGCGTTCGTCGGCGAGGTTGCGATCGTCAAGCCGCAGGTGGCGTTCTTCGAGGCCTTCGGTGCTGCCGGCTACGGGGTGCTCGAGCGCACGGTCAGTGTGCTGCGGGACGCGGGCACGTTGGTGATCGCCGATGCCAAGCGCGGCGATATCGGCACCACGATGGATGCCTATGCCAGGGCCTGGCTGGAGCCGTCGTCGCCGCTGTCCTCCGACGCGGTCACGGTCTCGCCGTACCTCGGCTTCGATTCGCTGGGGGAGACCGTCGAGCGAGCGGTACGCCATGACCGCGGACTGTTCGTTCTCGCCCGGACCTCGAACGGGGAGGGGACAGGGTTGCAGCAGGCCACGACGCCGCACGGCGTATCGGTGGCTCAGTCGATCGTCGACTCCGCCGCCGCGTGCAACCGCGTCGACGCGGACACCGTGGGACTGGTCGTCGGGGCCACTCGAGATCACGGTCTCGATCTGTCGGGATTCACCGGTCCTGTGCTCGCACCCGGGCTCGGGGCGCAGGGGGCGACGGTGACCGATCTCGCGGAGATATTCCGCGATTGTCGAGACCTGTTGCTACCCAACTCTTCGCGTGGAGTCCTTGCCGCCGGCCCATCGGTGACGGCACTACGCGACGCGGCGCGAGTGCTACGCGACGAGGTCGAAGCAGCTCTCGCCTAGTCGACCTCGCCTGCGTCCGGCAGCGCGGGGGTGGGTTAGCGGTCGACGCCGGTCGTCGGTACGGTCGCTAACGCTGCCGACGAACACGGTGGACTCCCTCACCGCCTACCCGGTGGTCGGAGCCGCGTCGGTGGAACACACCAGATCGGCGTGCAGAAGATCGATCCGATACGCCGGATCGCCCGAACGAGAAGACGGAGGAACCGACAGTGGCCCTTCCCCAGTTGACCCCGGAGCAGCGCGCGGCTGCCCTCGAGAAGGCAGCTATCGCACGCAAGGCTCGTGCCGAGCTCAAAGAGCGTCTCAAGCGCGGCGGCACCGACCTCAAGCAGGTGCTCACCGATGCCGAGACGGACGAGATTCTCGGCAAGATGAAGGTCTCCGCCCTGCTGGAGGCGCTGCCGAAGGTGGGCAAGGTCAAAGCTGCCGAACTGATGACGGAATTGGAGATTGCGCCTACCCGTCGCCTTCGTGGTCTCGGAGATCGGCAGCGCAAAGCGCTGTTGGCGAAGTTCGATTTCGAGGCCTGACGACTGTGAGCAGTGACACCGCGGCCGCACCTGTTCCGTCGACGGCGCGGGGTCGTTTGGTGGTGCTGTCCGGGCCCTCGGGCGTCGGCAAGTCCAGTGTCGTTCGACTCGTTCGCGCGGCATTGCCCGATCTCGTCTTCAGCGTGTCGGTCACGACGCGTTCGCCGCGCCCGGGCGAGATCGACGGTCAGGACTACCACTTCGTGTCTGCGGAGGAGTTCGACCGGATGATCGCCGACGGTGAGCTGCTCGAATGGGCGAGCATTCACGGTGGCCTGCAGCGTTCCGGGACTCCGACCGCGCCTGTCGATGCCGCTCTCGAGGCGGGAAGTCCGGTGTTGCTCGAACTCGATCTGGCCGGGGCCCGTGCGGTGCGTGTGTCCAAGCCCGAGGCGCTGCTGGTGTTCATGGCTCCGCCGACGTGGGAAGATCTCGTCTCTCGACTGGTCGGGCGAGCGACCGAGGAAAGCGCTGCCACCGAGCGGCGGCTGGAAACTGCGCGTGTCGAATTGGCCGCACAGGACGAGTTCGACACGGTGGTTGTCAATACCGATGTCGACCATTCGTGCGAACAGTTGGTATCCTTGTTGGTCGGTAGGTCGTCGGTCGGCACAAGCTGACCATTCTCACGGCGCACGAGGCCTAGACCAGCTAGTTCGTAGTATCAACGATGCAATTTCAGGAGATCATCAGTGAGCAGCACTTCAGCGGCCGTTTCCGACTTCGACGGACGCAGCGCTCTGCCGGCCTACGACACGCCGCTCGGCATCACCAATCCGCCCATCGACGAGTTGCTCGCCCGCACGTCGTCCAAGTACGCCCTGGTGATCTACGCAGCCAAGCGTGCGCGCCAGATCAACGACTACTACAACCAGCTCGGTGACGGCATCCTCGAGTACGTCGGACCGCTCGTCGAGCCGGGTCTTCAGGAGAAGCCGCTGTCGATCGCTCTTCGCGAGATCCACGCTGATCTGCTCGAGCACACCGAAGGCGAATAAGAACCCCACAGAGGACACCTGACTTGCGCGTTGTCGTCGGAGTCGGCGGAGGTATCGCCGCCTACAAGAGTTGTTCACTCATCCGTAGCTTCACTGAGAGCGGGCACCAGGTTCGAGTTGTTCCGACGTCGTCGGCCCTCGAATTCGTCGGGCGTGCCACGTTCGAGGCGCTGTCCGGACAGTCGGTCCACACCGGCGTCTTCGCCGATGTACCAGAGGTCCCGCATGTCCGTCTCGGCCAAGAGGCGGACCTGGTGGTAGTGGCACCGGCCACTGCCGATCTGATGGCTCGGATCGCGGGCGGTCGCGCTGACGACCTGCTCACGGCAACTCTGCTGACCGCGCGGTGCCCGGTGATCCTCGCACCGGCGATGCACACCGAGATGTGGGAGCATCCCGCCACGGTCTCCAATGTCGCCACCCTTCGAGCGCGCGGCACGCACGTGCTCGAACCGGCCTCCGGGCGGCTGACCGGACGCGACACCGGTTCGGGACGGTTGCCGGAGCCTGCCGAGATCTTCGCGCTGTCGATGCTGCTGACCGAACGTGCGGACGCACTACCGCGCGATTTCGAAGGTCGGCACGTGCTCGTATCCGCAGGAGGAACTCGCGAGCCACTCGACCCGGTGCGTTTTCTCGGCAATCGCAGTTCCGGCAAACAGGGCTACGCGCTCGCGCGGGTAGCCGCCCAGCGCGGGGCCCGCGTGACTCTGGTCGCGGGCTACACCAGCGACCTCGAAGCCCCGGCCTCGGTCGATGTGGTGCCGGTGAAGACCGCATCGGACATGCGGGACGCCGTTCGTAAGCACTCGGTCGGTGCCGATGCCGTGGTCATGGCGGCCGCCGTCGCGGACTTCCGTCCGGAGTCGATCGCGGTCAACAAGATCAAGAAGGGTTCGAACGAACCGTCGTCGATTCCGTTGACCCGCAACGACGACATCCTGGCAGGGCTCGTTTCTGCTCGTCACGACGGCGAACTTTCGCCCTCGACGGTCATCGTCGGATTCGCCGCCGAGACAGGCGATGCGGACGGTGATGTACTGACGTACGCGCGGGCCAAGCTCGAGCGAAAAGGCTGCGACCTGCTCGTGGTCAACGCGGTGGGGGACGGGCGAGCGTTCGAGGTCGATCACAACGACGGGTGGTTGCTCGGGGCCGACGGTTCCGAGTCCGCGTTGGGTGAGGGTTCGAAGGCTCTCCTGGCAAGCCGCGTGCTCGATTCCGTGGCTCAGATGCTTGATGCCCGGAGTCCGCGAGCAACGTCGGGTCCGCGATGACGTTGCGGGTGTTCGAGCGATGTCGCCGGTAGGTTTGCCAGGTTCGGTCCTGGGCGATGTACACCGAGGGAATGTCCAATTCAGTTGAGTGCTCGGCCGACGCGCTGCGTCGGGTAGGCAGGAACATGCGTCGAGAGGAAGTCCGTGAGCACGTCCGGAAGTCGGCTTTTCACCAGTGAGTCCGTTACAGAAGGTCATCCCGACAAGATCTGCGACGCCATCAGCGATTCGATTCTCGACGCTCTGCTGGCGGAGGATCCGCGAGCCCGGGTCGCCGTGGAGACGTTGGTCACCACCGGTCAGGTGCATGTCGCGGGTGAGGTCAACACCACCGCGTACGCGGACATCCCGAGAATCGTGCGCGAGAAGGTACTCGAGATCGGCTACGACTCGTCGGCCAAGGGCTTCGACGGAAACTCGTGCGGAGTGAACGTCGCTATCGGTGCACAGTCCCCGGAAATTGCTCAGGGCGTTGACAATTCGCACGAATCGCGCGTCGAGGGACTGTCGGAGGACGAGATCGACCGCCAGGGCGCGGGCGACCAGGGGTTGATGTTCGGCTATGCCAACACCGACACACCCGAACTGATGCCGTTGCCGATCGCGTTGGCGCATCGGCTCGCTCGTCGGCTGACCGAGGTTCGCAAGGACGGCGTACTGCCGTACCTGCGCCCGGACGGCAAGACTCAGGTCACCATCGAGTACGAGGGCGACGATGCTGTCCGTCTCGACACCGTGGTGATCTCCAGTCAGCATGCCGCCGACATCGATCTCGACAATCTGCTGACGCCGGATATTCGCGAGAAGGTGCTGGGGTCGGTTCTCGCGGAGTTGAACGTACCGACGCTGGATACCTCGGATGTGCGGTTGCTGGTCAATCCCACCGGAAAGTTCGTCCTCGGTGGGCCTATGGGTGATGCCGGACTGACCGGCCGCAAGATCATCGTCGACACCTACGGCGGCATGGCGCGGCACGGCGGTGGCGCATTCTCCGGTAAGGACCCGTCCAAGGTCGATCGCAGCGCGGCGTACGCGATGCGGTGGGTTGCCAAGAACGCCGTTGCTGCCGGGTTGGCCGATCGAATCGAGGTCCAGGTCGCGTACGCGATCGGGAAGGCGGCACCGGTCGGGCTGTTCGTCGAGACCTTCGGCACCGAGAAGACCGATCCGGTCCGGATCCGAGCTGCGATCAGCGAGGTGTTCGACTTGCGTCCCGGTGCGATCATTCGTGATCTGGATCTGCTGCGTCCGATCTACGCTCCTACAGCCGCGTACGGTCACTTCGGCCGCACCGACATCGATCTGCCGTGGGAGTCCACCGATCGCGCGGACAAGCTTCGGGACGCTGCGGGCCTGTAAGCACGTCGACGACCGTCCTGCACGTACTCTGCACGCACGGCGCAGTGTGCTCGCGTGCCGAGTCCCGTCGGGGCGAGTCGAGGAGGAGGTGTGGTGGCGGTCGCAGGACGGGTGGCGGCGTCGGATCTACCGATCGCCCGCATTCTCCCGATGTTGCCCCTGCCACATCTCGACCGCGAGTTCGACTACCTCGTGCCGGAAGAGTTCAGTGGTGACGCGCAGCCCGGTGTCCGGGTTCGTGTGCGGTTCGCGGGCCGGCTGGTCGACGGCTTCTTGCTGTCCCGGCTCGCCGAAACCGAACATTCCGGCAAGCTCGGATGGCTCGATCGTGTGGTGTCCCCGGAGCGGGTGCTGACTCCGGAGATCGCCGAGCTCGCCGGAGCGGTGGCCGATCGCTACGCCGGAACGCGCGCGGACGTGCTGCGCCTGGCGGTCCCGGCCCGCCATGCCCGGGTCGAAGCGGAGGTCACACCCGTTGTCGAGACCCCGAACGACGCTGCCGTCGACCGTGCTGCGTGGTCCGCATACATCCACGGCTCGAATTTCCTCGATGCCCTGGCATCCGGTCGCGTTCCGCGCGCTGTATGGCAGGCACTGCCCGGGGAGCAGTGGTCGGTTCGGTTGGCCGAAATGGCGGCCGTCACGGTGGCGAGCGGTCGCTCTGCGGTGCTGTTGGTTCCCGATCAGCGCGATCTGGACCGCCTGGAGACGGCATGCACGGCATTGCTCGGCAGCGAGCGGGTAGTGGCCCTGTCTGCCGGACTGGGCCCGGCGAAGCGTTACCGGCAATGGTTGCGATGCCTTCGGTCGGTACCGGTGGTCGTGGTGGGAACCCGCAGTGCGGTATTCGCTCCGGTGTCCTCGATCGGCATGATCGCGATCTGGGACGACGGCGACGACAGTTTTGCCGAGCCACGCTCTCCGTATCCGCATGCACGCGAGGTGGCTCTCCTCCGAGCGCACGTGTCCGGGGCGGCAATGGTGATCGGAGGGCATTCACGCACTGCGGAGGCCGAAGCACTCGTCGATTCCGGTTGGGCCCACGATCTCGTCGCTCCACGTGAGCTGATTCGACAACGTCAACCACACGTGGTGGCTCTTGCCGATTCGGATCACGCCCTCGCACGGGATCCGGCCGCACGCGTTGCGAGACTGCCGGCAATCGCCTTCGAGGCGGCGCGAGCGGCGTTGAAAGCGGATGCCCCCGTACTGGTTCAGGTTCCCCGCGCCGGCTACGTGCCGTCGCTGGCGTGCGCCAAGTGTCGTAATCCGGCACGGTGTCGGCGCTGCAACGGTCCGCTGGCTCTGCCGTCGGCCGCCGACGGCGACGGGGCGGGGAGCCCGACGTGTTCATGGTGCGGAATCGCAGACGCGGCCCATCGATGCACGGTGTGCGGATCCCGCAATCTCCGTGCAGTGGTGATCGGGGCAGGCCGAACGGCCGAGGAACTGGGACGGGCGTTTCCCGGCGTGCCGGTGCACAATTCGGGCGGCGCGGCCGTGCTGGACTCCGTGAAGTCCGGTCCTGCGTTGGTGGTCTCGACGGTCGGTGCCGAGCCGACCGTCGAGGGTGGTTACGGGGCTGCGTTACTGCTCGACGGCTGGGCCTTGCTCGGTCGTGCCGACCTACGCGCTGCCGAGGAGGCCTTGCGTCGGTGGATGACGGCAGCAGCGATGGTGAGACCTGGAGCCATCGGTGGCCGGGTGGTGGTCGTTGCGGAGTCGGAGATACCGACAGTGCAGGCTCTGGTCCGCTGGGACCCGCTGTGGCATGCGCGAAGTCAATTGGACGAGCGCGTAGAGGTGCGCTTTCCGCCGGCCGTTCACGTCGCCGCGATCGATGGCACCACCGAGGCGATCACTGCACTGGTGGACACTGCCGAACTTCCGGAGGCAGTGGAGATTCTCGGACCCGTGGATCTACCGGACGGGCAGCGGGCACCGGCAGGCGGCGGCGAGGACACGCTTCCCGGTGATGTACAGAGATTGCTGATTCGCGTACCGCGCAGCACTGGGGCTGCCCTCGCGCGAGCGCTCGCCACCGCGCAGGCATCGCGAAGCGCGAAGAAGCTCGGTGGCGGAGTGCGGGTGCAGATCGATCCGATTCGCATCGGATGATGCTGCGGTCGCGGCTCCACGTGGCCTAGGGTTTCGTCGGGGTGGCGCACACGGCGCCGACGAGAGGTGGGATCTGCGAGATGAAGAGAAGGCAGCTCTTTCGGCGTGCGACAACAGGTTTGGCTGTATTGATCGGGGCACGGCTGGTAGCACCGGAGACCGCCGGAGCATTGCCGGGTACGGGTTCGGCACAACCCGCGAGGCCTACGGTTCCACTCGACCGCTTGGTGCAGATCGTGTCGCTGTCACATATCAACGATCCAGAGTTCACCCCGATCTTTCCCGGCGATCCCGAGTTCTCGCTCGAGACCGCATTCACCGTGGCCGAGGACGGCTTCTACCTTCAATATGTCAAAGAGGGGGAGCACACCGGTACGCATTGGGGAGCACCCGCGCACTTTCGGGAGGGTGGACTGACCGCCGACCAACTCGATCCCGAGGATCTGTTTCTGCCGGCGGTGAAGATCGATATTCGTGATCGAGCGGCGACCGATCCCGATTACGCCATCACGGTGGCGGATCTGCAGAATTGGGAGAAGAGCAACGGGCCGATTCCGCCTGGCTCTGCCGTCATCGCGTGGACCGGGTGGGCGTCGCGCTGGGGTACCGACGCCTACGCCAACGCGGATTCGGACGGCGTGACCCACCAGCCCGGTTTCTCTGCCGAGGCCGCGCAATGGCTGATAGACACCGGCAAACTCGGCGAGCGAGGTGCGCTCGGCACCGATACCTTCGGTCCGGATCTGGGAAACGACGAGACGTATCCGGTATCGGTCAAGCTCTACGATCGGCGTCGAATCAGCCTCGAGAATCTGACGAATCTCGAGTCCATTCCGACCACCGGCGCCTACGTTCTGGTCGGCGGAACGATCAACCGGGACGGGTCCGGTTCCCCTGCAACGATTTTCGGACTGGTACCCCGCATACCCTGATCGAGGAGGTTCGGTACCTCGCTGAGAATGCCCGAGGAGTCGTAGGCGTAGATGCCGGCTTTGCCCCCGTGTTTGGCCCGGTACATCGCGCGATCGGCCAATCGCATCAGCTCGTCCTCCTCGACGTCGGCGATGCGATGGGGTTTCGAGTAGGGGGTGCTGTCGTCGTTCGTCTCGCACCGGCCGATCTGCACCACGCCCACGCACGCGCCGACCGCCACGGGCCGGCCGTCGATGACGTGTGGGGAACGCAACGCCGACGCAATCCGTACAGCCGTCGCGTGCCCGGTCTCGAGGTCCACGCGAACCAGGACGGTGAATTCGTCCCCTCCGTAGCGGGCCACGATCCCGTCGACGACACATCGTTCGAGGCGGCGCGCGAGCTCGATCAACAGCTGGTCGCCGCCGGCGTGGCCGAATCGGTCGTTGACGCTCTTGAAGTCGTCGAGGTCGATCAGCAGCAGAACGGCCTGCCCTCGTCCGGCTCGGACGTCGGCCACTGTCGATCGAAGGTGTTCGTCGAAGGACGACCGGTTGAGCAGGCCGGTGAGCCCGTCATGGTGTGCTCGGTGCGAGAGTTCCGCCTGCGCCCGAGACAGGCTGCGGAGCAGATTGTCGTGCTGGATCAATGTGATCATCTGGCGAACGAGCGCGAGGAGCACCACTGCCGAGCCGACGACGATGACGGGGGAGTCCAGTTCGCCGGTGTGCACCCAGACGATCGCCAGGACCACTCCGATCCCGCCCATGAGTGCGTACGGCAGCAGCAGTTGCGTTCGTTCGACGGCAGCGGACTTTGGTGGTAGCTGCGCAGTGGATGTCGTGCCGGTGGTCGAGCGGTCGGCATCGATCGTGCTGGGGGTGGCCGCCGCGAGTGCGATGAGTGCAGTGCCCGCGATGAATCCACTGTCGGTCAATACGGGCATCATGTCTGCCCCGACGGCGACGAGATAGGCATAGATGCTGTCGGAGACCGCCATCATCGAGATGCCGGAGCCGAGCAGGGCGAGCTGCGTCCGGTACCGCGCGGAGGTCCTGGAGATCGTCGCGAGCAGCACGATCATGGCCACCAGAACCAGATCGGTGATGGGGTACATGATCGCCACGAGGAACTCGAGTGAGTGCGATCGCGTCGATCGCACGGTGGCTCCGAGTGCGGTCGCCCATGACAGCACGAACAGGGAACCGACGATGATGGCACCGTCGAGCAGCGACATCGACCAGAGGTGTCGGGTACCGGCCGCGGCTCGCCGGGGCGAGAGGCCTGTGAACGCAAGCAAGGCGGGAACGGCGAACACGGGAAACAGAAAGAAGCCGACGTCTGCGACGGATGTGGTGGGTAGGGGTGTGTTCAGTGCGGATCGGTAGAACGCCCATACCGCCATCCCCGCGCTCCAGCAGGCCATTCCTGCGGCCATCGATACTCGCCAGTGCCGTTCGGAACCCGTTCTTCGGGACGCTGTCCGCCAGCACACGACAGTGGCGGTGACACCGCCCGCCAGTTGCGCGATGTCATCGATCAGAACCGAAGTGCGGTGGCCGAGGACGCCGGTCCCGGCCACCAGGACGACCGACAGCACGCAGCCGAGTACGACGGCGACGCGTCGAATCGGTGGTCCGGCCATCGGCCCTCCTCCTTCGTCTGCGGACACCGGCAATCCGGCCGCTGAATTCGGTTCGCCCGATATCGGCAGTTACAGATCGCGCCATCCTAACGAGAGGCGGCGGTGGGCGAGGGATTCCGCGGATGCGGGTGCGGACTGTTCGTCTCGATACCTTGTCAAAGTTCTATTGCCGATATATCGTCGACTTGTCGAACGATCAGAAGGAGAACGACATGAATTACGCATTCGAAGGATTCGCACACGAATTCGGCCGTCGGGGAGGACCCCACATGCGGGGCTTCGCACCCGATGCAGGCGGTCGCGCTCGTCCACATGGTGCGCCGTTTCAGATGTGGGCGGCGCAGACCGACGAGCACGGAAATCCGGACGACGGCCATCGAGATCGCGGCCGAGGGAAGAGGGGTGAACGAGGTAGGCGTGGTGCCGGTGGTCCGATGGGGCGAGGTCGCATACAGGGTGGTTTCGGACCTGGTGGTTTCGGGGCCGGTGGTTTCGGACCCGGTGGTTTCGGGCCACATGCAGATTTCGGCCGGGGTCGAGGTCGCGGCGGGCGAGGTCGACGTGGTGATGTGCGCGCGGCGATTCTGCTACTGCTCGAGGACCGTCCGATGCACGGGTACGAACTGATCCAGCAGATCGCCGAGAAGAGCGATGGCACGTGGAAGCCCAGTCCGGGTTCGATCTATCCGGCACTGGCCCAACTCGAGGACGAGGGTCTGGTGTCCATCGACAAGGTTGCCGGACGCAAAACCGCGGCACTGACCGGCGAGGGGCGCGAGTTCGTCGACGCCAATCGCGGCGACCTGGGCAGTCCATGGGACGACGTTGCAGATTCCATCGGAGTGGACGCCCGAGACCTGCGTGGACTCATCGGCCAGTTGATGGGAGCGGCAGGGCAGGTCGCAAGCGTCGGGACCGCCCGGCAAGTGGAGCGGGCCGCGGAGATCCTGACCGATGCCCGTCGGTCGCTGTACCGCGTTCTTGCGGAGGACGACACCCCGGATCGAGGATCGACGGACGCTGTGTCCGATCCCGACGCAACGTGATCGCCAGGTGTGGAATCGCCGGTTGCAGTCCCGACTCCCTAGGATGAACCACTGATGTGAATTCGTTCGTCCCAGGGAGTTGCCTTCAGTGCGCGTTGTCTTTGCCGGAACACCGGAACCCGCAGTCCCGTCCCTTCGGCGGCTGTTGGAGTCCGAGCGCCACGAGGTGATCGCGGTGGTGACCAGGCCCGATTCCGCGTCCGGTCGCGGACGTAAGACCGTTCGCTCGCCCATCGGACAGCTGGCCGACGAGCATGGGATTCCGGTGTACACGCCCGCGAAGCCCTCGGAACCGGATTTCGTGTCGCAGCTGGTCGACCTGGCACCGGATGTGTGCCCGGTCGTGGCCTACGGAGCGTTGCTACCGCAGCCCGTGCTCGACATTCCCCGCTTCGGATGGATCAACCTGCACTTCTCGTTGCTGCCCGCCTGGCGCGGCGCTGCCCCGGTGCACGCGGCCATCGCAGCGGGCGACGACATCACCGGTGCCTCCACGTTCCTGCTCGACGCGGGCATGGACACCGGCCCGGTACTCGGCGTCGTCACCGAGCGGGTGCGGGCAACCGACACCACGGGGGAGTTGCTCACCCGATTGGCGTCGAGCGGAGCCGAGTTGTTGGCCGCCACGCTCGACGCGATCGAGGACGGCACCGCAGGCGCGCAGCCGCAGCCCGAGGACGGTGTCTCGTACGCGAGCAAGGTGACCGTCGATGCCGCGCGTATCGACTGGAACCGCTCCGCAGCGTTCATCGACAGGCACATCAGGTCGGTCACCCCTGCGCCCGGTGCCTGGACGACGATCGGTGAACTCCGCGTCAAGGTCGCCCCGGTGCAATGTTCGTCGGACACGCTCGAACCGGGCGTGATCGAGGTTCGGAAATCGGGCGTGCACATCGGAACAGGCACAAGCGCAATCGTCCTGGGCGATATCCAACCGCAGGGCAAGAAACTGATGAAGGCACTCGACTGGGCGCGCGGCGCCCGGCTGGACGAGACGGCGGTAGCGCGATGACAGATCCCGACAGACCTCGCAAGCGCCAGTCGGGAAGGCCCCGAAAGGTCTCCAAGAACTCGCCCGGGGTCAGGGGCCCGAAGGGGAACCGGCCGCCGCAGGGAGCGGGCCCACGTGCCATCGATGCCATCGATCCGGCGCGTCGCGCCGCACGTGATGTGCTGAAAGCGGTCCGCGAGCGCGATGCCTACGCCAACCTGGTGCTACCAGGCCTGCTGAGAGAGCGAAAGCTGGACTCGCGCGATGCCGCACTGGCAACCGAACTCGCCTACGGTGCGTCCCGCGCTCGGGGTGTGCTCGACGCGGTGATCGCTCACTCGGCCGGCCGTCCGGCCGGAGAGATCGATGGGCCACTGCTCGATATTCTTCGGCTCGGTACCTATCAGCTCCTGCGTACGCGGGTGGCACCGCACGCCGCCGTCGCCACCTCCGTGGATCTCGCTCGGTCCGAATTCGGCACCGGCAAAGCAGGTTTCGTCAATGCTGTTCTGCGGCGCGTGTCCGAACGCACGGCCGCCCAGTGGGTCGACGAGCTCGCTCCAGCCGCGGCTGTCGATCCGGTCGGCCATCTCGCATTCGAGTACGCGCACCCCCTATGGATCGCGCAGGCGTTCGCCGACGCGCTCGGCGCGGACGCCGGTGAACTCGCCGCAGTGCTCGAAGCCGACGACGCTCGCCCCTCGGTCCACCTGGTCGCTCGGCCCGGCGAGATATCTGCAGAGGAATTGGCGCTGATCACCGGGGGAGAAGAAGGTCCGTACTCCCCGTACGCGGTGCACCTCGACGGAGGCGATCCAGGCAAGCTCGACGCCGTCCGAGACGGCCTGGCCGGAGTCCAGGACGAGGGCAGTCAGCTCGTCGCCCGGGCACTGACCCTTGCGCCGCTCGTCGGTGAGGACGGCGGTCGATGGCTCGATCTCTGTGCCGGCCCCGGCGGCAAGGCTGCCCTGTTGGGAGCAATCGCCGGCATCGACGGTGCCAGGGTCGACGCTGTCGAACCGACGCCGCATCGAGCCGATCTGGTCTCGAAGACGACCAAGGACCTTCCAGTGACGGTGCACACGGTCGACGGACGAGCATCCGGACTCGGCGGCGGCTACGACCGTGTTCTCGTCGATGCCCCGTGCACCGGCCTCGGGGCCCTGCGTCGTCGCCCCGAGGCGCGGTGGCGTCGGCAACCGTCGGATGTGGCGGCCCTGGTGACGCTGCAGAGAGAACTGTTGGCGGCCGCCATCGAACTGGTCCGACCCGGCGGTGTGGTGCTGTATTCGACGTGCTCGCCGCACCTGTCCGAAACCGCCGCCGTCGTCGCAGACGCGGTTCGACGATACGGAGTCGACCAGCTCGATACCCGCGAGCTGGTTCCCGGGGTGCCGCAGCTCGGTGACGGCACGTCGGTGCAGCTGTGGCCGCATCGACACGGCACCGATGCGATGTTCATGGCGGCGCTGCGTAAGCCACTGTGATCAGTTGCCGGCCAGGAACGTCTCGGCCAGCTTCTTCGGGGCATAGACCAGCCACCCGTCGATGATCAGTTCGCGCAGTTCGTAGTCCTCGGTGTTCTCGAGGTCGACCAGCACAGCCGCGAACCCGTCGAAGTGCGAGATGCTGAAGCATGCGCGAGGGTGTGCAGCGAGAATGGCCTCTTTTTCGTGCAGGTCGGCGGTGCGCACGGCAAGAATCGGCCCGCTGGGCGCAGTGGCGTCGCCGAATCGCTTCAGATCGGCTTTGCTGAACGGACGAATCCACGTGAACACGCTCTTGCCCACGGCCCAGGTCGGATGCCCGTACCGGACTCCTTCGGTGACCTCGGGCAGTGCGGCGATCATCGCCGTCGCGGAGTCGATGGTGGCCATGGGCGAACGATACCGGCTGGGCTAGGCTCGTCAATCGTGGTTTCCCCGATGATTGCCCCCTCCATCCTGTCCGCCGATTTCGCCCGGCTCGCCGCCGAAGCCGAGGCCGTATCCGGGGCCGATTGGCTACATGTCGACGTCATGGACGCGCATTTCGTACCCAACCTCACCCTCGGGCTTCCGATCGTGGAAAGTCTGTTGAAGGCGACGAGCATTCCGCTCGATTGTCACCTGATGATCGAGGATCCGGCGCGTTGGGCTCCGCCCTACGCCGAGGCGGGCGCGTACAACGTCACCTTCCACGCCGAGGCGAGCGACGACCCCTCCGCGGTGGCGCGCGACATCCGGGCCGCCGGTGGCAAAGCGGGCCTGTCCGTCAAGCCCGGAACCCCCATCGAGCCGTACCTCGAGATCCTGCGCGACTTCGACACACTGCTGGTGATGAGTGTGGAACCGGGATTCGGCGGGCAGTCGTTCATGCCCGAGGTGCTCTCGAAAGCCGCGGCGGTTCGGAAATTGGTCGACTCCGGTGATCTGCGATTGGTGATCGAAATAGACGGGGGCATCAACTCCGACACGATCGAGCAAGCCGCGGAGGCAGGCATCGATTGCTTCGTCGCAGGATCGGCCGTCTACAACACCGACGACCCGGCCGCTGCCGTGCGCGGTCTGCGTGCCCGAGCCGCCCGCGCCTCGCACCACCTGTCGTAGTGGTTGCTCCGGGCGCCGTCTCGATCGCGGAGGCCATGGCCCTCGCCGTCGACGCATCCGAGACGGCCCGGGGAATCAGCAGCCCCAATCCCGCCGTCGGTGCGGTGATTCTCGACATCGACGGCACCGTCGTCGGCATCGGGTCGACGCGGCCGCCCGGCGGGCCTCACGCCGAGGTGGTCGCCCTGGCCGAGGCCGGGGATCGGGCCCGGGGCGGTACGGCGGTGGTGACGCTGGAGCCGTGCAACCACACCGGCCGCACCGGACCGTGCTCGAAGGCCCTGATCGACGCAGGCATCGTCGCGGTCGTGCACGCCGTCGCCGATCCGAATCCACTCGCGTCCGGCGGCGCAGAGACCCTGCGCGCCGCGGGCGTTCGCGTCGAACAGGGAATCGGTGAACGTGAGGTGCGCCAGGGTCCGCTGCGAGCCTGGTTGCACAAGCAGCGCACCGGGAGGCCGCACGTGACGTGGAAGTACGCCGCAACCCTCGACGGGCGCAGCGCCGCAGCAGATGGAACCAGCCAGTGGATCACCGGACCACAGGCGCGAGAGCACGTGCACACCGAGCGGGCCAAGCTCGACGCGATAGTCGTCGGCACCGGAACAGTCCTGGCGGACGACCCGCGGCTGACCGCACGCCAGCCCGACGGCACCCTTGCTCCGCATCAGCCCGTGCGAGTCGTCGTGGGCTCGAGACCGACGCCCTCGACGGCGAGAATTCGTAATGCCGATGCGCGCACGATGTTCCTCGACACGCACGATCCGCTGGCGGTGATCGATGCGCTGGACGAGTACACCGACATCCAGATCGAAGGTGGTCCCACCTTGGCCGGCGCGTTCCTCGCTGCCGGGGTGGTGGATCGCGTCGTGGCCTACCTCGCCCCGGCCGTGTTGGGCAGCGGATCTGCAGCGGTGGAGAATGCGGGCATCGGAACAATTGCCGACGCAATTCGGTTTCGCACGGAAACAGTGACCATGATCGGCAACGACATCCTGATCGGCGTCGTGCCCGAAGGAGCGAAGTAGATGTTCACCGGAATTGTCGAAGAACTCGGCGAGATCCTCGCGAAGGACGACTTGTCCGACGCTGCTCGCTTCACCGTCCGCGGCCCGGTGGTGACCTCGGACGCGGGCCACGGCGACTCCATCGCGGTCAACGGAGTCTGCCTCACCGTCGTCGAGGTGCTCGCCGACGGCGGTTTCACCGCCGACGTGATGCAGGAGACCCTCGACCGATCGTCGCTCGGAGCCCTGAGCGTGGGCAGCCGCGTCAACCTCGAACGTGCAGCCGCACTGGGCAGCAGACTCGGCGGGCACCTCGTGCAGGGCCACGTCGATGGCACCGGAACCATCCTCGGCCGCTCGCCGTCCGAGAACTGGACCGTGGTGCGTGTCGGCATGCCCACCTCGGTCGCGCGCTACGTGGTGGAGAAGGGCTCGATCACGGTGGACGGCGTCTCGCTCACCGTGTCCGGATTGGGCGTCGACGACGGCTCGCACTGGTTCGAGATCTCCCTGATTCCCACCACCTTGGACCTGACCACCCTCGGCAGGGCGGAGGTCGGTTCGCCGGTCAACCTCGAAGTCGACGTGATCGCCAAGTACGTGGAGCGGCTGCAGACGATCGACGCACAGTAAGTACTGTTGAGGTGCACGCCGTGAGCGATGCACGGAGAATTCCAGGGCGCTGAGCCAGGCCCGAGACGTATGGAGCGCACTTTCGTGACCAGGTTCGACAGTATCGAGCGCGCAGTTGCGGACATCGCTGCGGGCAAAGCAGTGGTGGTCGTGGACGACGAGGACCGCGAGAACGAGGGCGACTTGATCTTCGCCGCCGAGAAGGCCACTCCGGAACTGGTCGCCTTCATGGTTCGCTACACCTCGGGCTACCTCTGTGTGCCACTGTCGGGTGAGGATTGCGACCGCCTCGGTCTCCCACCGATGGTCGCCACCAACCAGGACAAGCACGGCACCGCGTACACCGTCACCGTCGACGCACGCGAAGGCATCGGCACCGGAATCTCGGCCTCCGATCGCGCGGCCACGATGCGACTGCTGGCCGATCCCGACACCGGCGCGGGCGACTTCACCCGCCCCGGCCATGTGGTGCCACTGCGGGCCAAGGACGGCGGCGTACTGCGTCGCCCGGGCCATACCGAGGCAGCCGTCGATCTCGCCCGGATGGCCGATCTGCGGCCTGCGGGCGTGATCTGCGAAATCGTCAGCCAGAAGGACGAGGGCTCGATGGCCCAGACCGACGAACTGCGCGTCTTCGCCGACGAGCACGATCTCGCGCTGATCTCCATCGCCGATCTCATCGCATGGCGTCGCAAGCACGAAAAGCATGTCGTCCGAGTTGCCGATGCCCGGATCCCCACCGAACACGGCACGTTCCGCGCCGTCGGCTACCAGAGCATCTACGACGAGGTCGAGCACGTTGCGTTGGTGCGCGGTGACATCGCCGGGCCCGACGGTGACGGCAGCGACGTCCTGGTTCGAGTGCACTCCGAATGCCTCACCGGCGATGTCTTCGGCTCGCTGCGCTGTGATTGCGGACCGCAATTGGACGCCGCCCTGGAAATGGTGGCCGCCGAGGATCGCGGCATCGTGCTGTACATGCGCGGGCACGAGGGCCGCGGAATCGGCCTGTTGCACAAGCTCCAGGCCTATCAGCTCCAGGACGCCGGCTCCGATACCGTCGACGCGAATCTTCAACTCGGTTTGCCTGCCGATTCCCGCGACTACGGCATCGGCGCACAGATTCTCGTCGATCTCGGCGTCTCCTCGATGCGGCTGTTGACGAACAATCCGGCCAAGCGAGTCGGACTGGACGGGTACGGACTACAGGTCACCGAGCGGGTGCCGATGCCGCTGCGCGCCAACGCCGAGAACCTCACCTATCTACGCACCAAGCGCGACCGGATGGGACACGATCTGACCGGCCTCGACGAGTACGAAAACGGTCATTCCGCAGGCTCCACTCCCGCCCAAGAGAACGGAGTCAACCCATGAGTGGTGAAGGCGAGCCGACCCTGCAGCTCGCGGGCGCGAGCGACCTCGAACTGGCCATCGTCGCAGGCCAGTGGCATCGAGAGATTTCTCAGGCGTTGCTCGACGGCGCACTACGCAAAGCCGAGTCCGCGGGGGTCAAGGACGTCACGGTCATCCGCGTCGCCGGGGCCATCGAGCTGCCTGTCGTTGCACAGGCGCTGGCCCGCAACCACGATGCCGTTGTGGCGCTCGGTGTCGTGATCCGCGGGGGCACTCCACATTTCGAGTACGTGTGCGACGCCGTCACCGCAGGCCTGACGCGAGTGTCGCTGGACGAGGGCACCCCGGTGACCAATGGCGTGCTCACCACCAACGACGAGCAGCAAGCCCGTGATCGTGCCGGCCTGCCCGGTTCGTTCGAGGACAAGGGTGCCCAGGCCACCGCTGCCGCGATCGACACCGCCCTGACGCTCAAGCATCTACGCCAGCCCTGGACCAACCAGGAGTTCACATGAGTACCGGTACGCCGCCGGGCTGGGACATGGAAGTGAAGTCGCGCAAGTCGGCGCGGTTCGCCATCGCCGCCGCGGTGCTGCTGGTCGTGGCTCATTCGACCGTCGCCGTCCTGCTTCGAGTCTCGCCGACGGGCGTGTACTTCCGCACTGCCGACCAACTCGCGATGGCAGGGATCGGGATCCTGCTGGGCGGCCTTGCCCTGCTGCTCACTCGGCCCCGTATTCGCGTCGGTCCTGCGGGTGTCGCGGTGCGTAACGTGTTCTCGGAACGCTTGATCGAGTGGGACCTCGTGCGCGGATTGTCGTTCCCGGACGGTGCGATGTGGGCCCGAGTGGACATTCCCGACGACGAGTTCATCAATGTGATGGCGATCCAGTCCAACGATCGCGAGCATGCTGTCGCGGCGGTTCGCAGGTTCCGCACCCTCGAACGCAAGTATGCGCCCGTCGAGGTCGATCAGGACTGACGTCCTCGGGTCGGCACGGCAGCTGAGCTGCGGATGCGGAGAACGTCGGACCCGACGGCTAACGTGGAACCCGTGTCCGACCCCGCTACCTACCGCCCGGCCACCGGAACCATCCCGGTGGAGCCGGGGGTGTACAAATTTCGTGATCAGCACGGTCGCGTCGTCTACGTAGGAAAGGCCAAAAGCCTGCGCAGTCGGCTCAATTCCTACTTCGCCGACGTCGCCTCGTTACATCCCCGCACACGCCAGATGGTGACCACCGCGGCGTCCGTCGAATGGACGGTGGTCACCACCGAGGTCGAAGCACTGCAGCTCGAATACAACTGGATCAAGGAGTTCGATCCTCGGTTCAATGTTCGGTATCGCGACGACAAGAGCTACCCGATGCTCGCGGTGACGATGAACGAGGAGTTCCCGCGGCTGTTCGTCTACCGAGGGCCCCGGCGCAAGGGTGTGCGGTACTTCGGTCCGTACGCACATGCCTGGGCGATTCGCGAGACGCTGGATCTGTTGCTCCGGGTGTTTCCTGCGCGGACCTGTTCGACCGGAGTGTTCAAGCGACACAATCAGATCGGTCGTCCCTGCCTGCTGGGCTACATCGACAAGTGTTCGGCTCCGTGCGTCGGTCGGGTCAGCCCCGAGGAGCACCGCGCCACCGTCGAGGACTTCTGTGATTTCTTGGCAGGCAAGACCGACAAGCTCGTCCGGCAGCTCGAGAAGAAGATGCAAGCGGCGTCCGAGGATCTGGATTTCGAGACCGCCGCCCGACTGCGCGACGACGTCGGAGCACTACGCCGAGCGTTGGAGAAGCAGGCGGTGGTGTTGGGGGACGGCACCGATGCCGATCTCGTCGCCTTCGCCACCGATGCCCTCGAAGCCGCTGTGCAGGTCTTCCACGTCCGCGGAGGCCGCGTGCGAGGTCAACGCGGCTGGGTGGTGGAAAAGGCAGGTGAGGTGATCGAGCGGCAGGACGAGGCCGATCTGCCGGCCCTCGTCGAACAGTTCCTCACTCAGTTCTACGGCGAGCAGGCCGCGCTGACGGCACAGGCACCGAGCGGTGATGACGGTGGATCCAATGCCGTTCCGCGCGAGGTACTGGTGCCGGTGCTACCGGACAATGCCGACGAGGTCCAGCAGTGGCTCAGTGAACTTCGGGGGTCGAACGTCACGGTGCGCGTTCCCCAGCGCGGCGACAAGAAGGCGTTGGCGGAAACCGTCGAGCGCAATGCCAAGGAGGCCCTGCAGCAGCACAAGCTCAAGCGGGCAGGCGATTTCACGTCGAGATCTGCCGCGCTGCAGGGCATTCAGGAAGCTCTCGATCTGGATTCGGCACCGCTGCGCATCGAGTGCATCGACATCTCACACGTGCAGGGAACCGACGTGGTCGCGTCGCTGGTCGTCTTCGAGGACGGATTGCCTCGCAAGAGCGACTACCGGCACTACGCGATCAAGGAGGCGGCCGGCGACGGACATTCGGACGACGTCGCCAGCATCGCCGAGGTGACTCGTCGCCGGTTCCTACGACACTCGGCCGACGGATCGGCCGGAGGAAGCGGTGGCGACCTCGCACCGGAGGCCGCGCTGGATCCGCAGACCGGCCGACCGCGAAAATTCGCCTACCCACCCAACCTGTTCGTCGTGGACGGCGGTGCACCTCAGGTCGCCGCCGCTGCCGCGGTGCTCGACGAACTCGGAGTGACCGACGTGGCGGTGGTCGGTCTTGCAAAACGGCTCGAAGAGGTGTGGGTACCGGGGGAGGAGGATCCGGTTATTCTGCCGCGCACGAGCGAGTCGCTGTATCTGCTGCAGCGTGTCCGCGACGAAGCACACCGGTTCGCGATCACGTTCCATCGCAGTAAGCGCTCGCGGCGGATGACGGCATCGGCACTGGATTCGGTTCGCGGACTCGGTGAGTCGCGTCGAACGGCCCTGGTCGCACATTTCGGCTCGGTCGCCAATCTCAAACGTGCGACGGTCGCGGAGATCGTCGAGGTACCGGGAATCGGCGAGACCACGGCCAAGTCGGTGCTGGCCGCGCTCGGTTCCGACACGGACGACGCCGATGTAGGCGATGATGACAGCGCAACGTCAACGACATCGGGCGAGAACACGACGGAACATGCGATTGCACCGCGTGTGGAATCGGCGGGACAGGCTTCGTAGTGAGCGAACACCAGACACAGAGACATCCACCGTCCGAGGAGCGCGTCGAGCTGCTCGCGCAGGATCGGTCGCGGCACGACGGGATAGAGGTGGCACTGGTCACCGGAGTCTCCGGTGCCGGGCTGCGCACCGCAGCGAAGATTCTCGAAGACCTCGGGTGGTACGTCGCCGACAACCTACCCCCCGAGCTCATCTCCAAGATGGTCGATCTCGGACTGGAATCCAAACCGCGAATCGAAAGACTCGCCCTGGTGATGGACGTCCGAAGCAGACTGTTCACCGGGGATCTGGGCTGGGTGGTGCGCGAGCTCGATTCCAAGGGCGTGCGCAACCGAGTGCTGTTCCTCGACGCATCCGATGCCGTCCTCATCCGCAGGTTCGAATCCAACCGGCGCAGCCACCCACTGCAGAACGACGGTCAGGACGCCACGCTGACCGAGGGCATCACCGCCGAACGGTTGCGGCTCTCTGCGGTCAAGGCGGCGGCGGATCTCACGGTGGACACCACGTCGCTGTCGGTCCATCAGTTGCGTCGCAAGATCGAGACCGTCTTCGGTGACGGCGGCGTTACCGGTGTCGGTGTCACCGTGCAGTCGTTCGGGTTCAAATACGGCCTACCGATGGACGCCGATCTGGTCTGCGACGTCAGATTTCTGCCCAATCCGCACTGGGTACCCGAGCTCCGAGAACACACCGGCCAGGACGCGGACGTCCGTGACTACGTCCTGGGGCAGGACGGTGCCCGGGACTATCTGCAGACGTACACCCACCTGTTGAATCTGACGATCGAAGGATACGTGCGGGAAGGCAAGAGATACATGACGGTCGCCGTCGGTTGCACCGGAGGCAAGCATCGAAGTGTCGCCATGACCGAGGCCTTGGCCGGCATTCTCGCCGAACAGGGTGACGTGTCGGTCCGAGTGCTGCATCGCGATTTGGGTCGCGAATGAGCGAATTCGGTACCGAGGTGCTCGGATCGGGTCCGAACGTCGTCGCCCTCGGCGGTGGACATGGTCTGTATGCCACCCTGTCGGCGGCCCGGCTTCTCGGACACGACGTCACGGCCATCGTCACGGTCGCGGACGACGGCGGGTCCTCGGGACGGCTACGGGCTGAACTCGGGGTCATTCCCCCCGGGGACCTGCGCATGGCGCTGGCTGCGCTGTCCAGCCCCGACGAGCGGACGCGATTGTGGACCGATGTCCTGCAGCATCGGTTCGGTGGTACCGGCGCGTTGGCCGGACATTCCGTCGGTAACCTCATTCTGGCCGGGCTCACCGAGGTGCTGGGCGACCCCATCGCCGCCCTCGACGAGATGGCGCGCACCCTCGGAATCGAGGGACGTGTGCTTCCGATGTCGCCGATCGCGCTCGACATCGAAGCGGACGTCTCGGGACTCGAGGACGATCCCCGCGTCAGCCGCGTCATCAGGGGACAGGTTGCCGTGGCCACGACTCCCGGCAAGGTTCGACGAGTGCGACTGCTGCCACCGGACCCGCCTGCCTGCCCGGAGGCGCTCGCCGCAATCGAGGCGGCCGACCTCGTGGTACTCGGGCCGGGCTCGTGGTTCTCGAGCGTGATTCCGCACGTGCTCGTGCCGGATCAACGGGCTGCGCTGGCTCGCACGTCCGCTCCGAAAGTGCTCGTGTTGAACCTGGCACCCGAACTGGGGGAGACCACCGGATTCTCCGCAGAGCGCCATGTCCACGTACTCTCCCAACACGCACCTGATTTGGGAATCGACTACATCGTGGTCGATTCCGCCTCGGTCCCGGAAGGCAACAACCGCGAACATGTAGCGCGGGCTGCGGCTCGGCTCGGTGCCGAGGTCGTCTATGTCGACGTTGCCGAAAACGGCACTCACGCACATCATTACGGCAAGCTTGCTGCGGCTCTCGGCTCCATCGTGTCGTCCACCGGCGACACCGGGTCGGCTGCCGCACGCAGAGAGGGGATCACTTCGTGGCCATGACAGCGGAGGTCAAGGACGAGCTGAGCAGGCTCACCGTCAGTCAGGTCAGTTGTCGCAAGGCCGAGGTGTCCGCGCTTCTGCGATTTGCCGGTGGACTCCACATCGTCGCCGGCCGAGTGGTAGTCGAGGCCGAGGTCGATCTCGGGTCCATCGCACGACGCCTACGCCGAGAAATCTTCGAGCTGTACGGCTACTCCTCGGACGTGCACATGCTCGGCGCGGGCGGACTGCGCAAGACCTCGCGATACGTGGTCCGTGTCGCGAAGGACGGGGAGGCGCTGGCCCGCCAGACCGGCCTGCTGGACCTGCGTGGCCGTCCGGTTCGCGGGTTGCCCGCTCAGGTCGTCGGCGGCACCGTCGGAGACTCCGAGGCGGCCTGGCGCGGTGCGTTCCTGGCGCACGGCTCCCTCACCGAGCCCGGCCGATCCTCGGCGCTCGAGATCAGCTGCCCAGGGCCGGAAGCTGCGCTCGCCCTCGTCGGAGCCGCCCGGCGGCTCGGCGTGGCCGCAAAGGCTCGTGAGGTTCGCGGAACCGATCGGGTGGTCGTCCGGGACGGCGAGGCGATCGGCGCGCTGCTCACTCGGATGGGGGCACAGGACACCCGGCTCGTCTGGGAAGAGCGACGGATGCGGCGCGAGGTCAGAGCCACGGCGAACCGACTGGCCAATTTCGACGACGCCAACCTGCGCCGGTCGGCTCGCGCCGCCGTTGCCGCCGCGGCGCGCGTCGAGCGGGCACTGCACATCCTCGGCGACGACGTGCCCGATCATCTGGCCGCGGCCGGCTCGCTCCGCGTGCAGCATCGTCAGGCCTCACTCGAGGAACTCGGCCAGTTGGCCGATCCGCCGATGACCAAGGACGCGGTGGCAGGCAGAATCCGACGGCTGCTGTCCATGGCCGATCGCAAGGCCAAGGAAACCGGAATTCCGGACACCGAGTCCGCGGTCACGGCCGAGCTGCTCGACGAGGCGTGATCGCCACGCACGAGTGACGCGCGCGCTCGGCCAACGCGCACACTAGGGTGGTAATCGCGTGTGGCAACCCCGCACGCAGGCACGAACAGACATCTGTTTACACAACTTTTAGGAGCGAACAGTGACGATCCGGGTAGGCGTCAACGGCTTCGGCCGCATCGGGCGTAACTTCTTCAGGGCTGTCGACGCGCAGAAGGCGCTCGGTACCACCGACATCGAAATCGTTGCTGTCAACGACCTGACCGACAACGCATCGCTCGCACACCTGCTCAAGTACGACTCGATCCTGGGTCGCTTGCCGCACGATGTATCGCTCGAGGGCGAGGACACCATCGTCGTCGGTGGCCAGAAGATCAAGGCACTGTCGCTGCGCGAGGGCCCGTCCGCACTTCCGTGGGGTGACCTGGGCGTCGACGTCGTCGTCGAGTCCACCGGCATCTTCACCGACGCTGCGAAGGCCAAGGGCCACCTCGACGCCGGTGCCAAGAAGGTCATCATCTCCGCGCCCGCCAAGGGCGAGGACATCACCATCGTGATGGGCGTCAACGACGACAAGTACGACGGCAGCCAGAACATCATCTCCAACGCGTCGTGCACCACCAACTGCCTCGGTCCCATCGCCAAGGTCCTCGACGACGAATTCGGCATCGTCAAAGGCCTGATGACCACGGTCCACGCGTACACGCAGGATCAGAACCTGCAGGACGGCCCGCACTCGGACATGCGCCGCGCGCGTGCCGCCGCGCTCAACGTGGTGCCCACCGGCACCGGCGCAGCCAAGGCCATCGGCCTGGTGCTCCCGCAGCTGCTCGGCAAGCTCGACGGCTACGCCCTGCGTGTCCCGATCCCCACGGGTTCGGTCACCGACCTCACCGCGAACCTGGCCAAGAGCGCCTCGGTGGAGGAGATCAACGCGGCGATGAAGGCTGCTGCCGAGGGCCCGCTGAAGGGAATCCTGAAGTACAGCACGGACCCGATCGTGTCCTCGGACATCGTCACCGACCCGCACTCGTCGATCTTCGACGCGCCGCTGACGAAGGTCATCGACGACCAGGTCAAGATCGTCTCCTGGTACGACAACGAGTGGGGCTACTCCAACCGCCTCGCCGACCTCATCGGTCTCGTCGGCAAGTCCCTCTGACCGATGGCTGTCAAGACACTGCAAGATCTGCTCGATACCGGTGTCGAAGGACGTGGCGTCCTCGTGCGATCGGACTTCAACGTCCCGCTCGAGGACGGCACGATCACCGATCCCGGCCGCATTCAGGCTTCGATTCCGACGCTGCAGGCGTTGGTCGAGGCCGGTGCCAAGGTCATCGTCACTGCGCACCTGGGAAGGCCCGAGGGCAAGCCCGATGCGAAGTACAGTCTGGCTCCGGTCGCGGCCAAGCTCGGTGAGCTACTCGGACGCCACGTGCAACTCGCGGGCGACGTGGTGGGTCAGGACGCAGAGGCGCGGGCCGAAGGGCTGACCGACGGTGACGTGCTGCTGCTGGAGAACATCCGCTTCGATCCGCGCGAAACCAGCAAGGACGAGTCGGAGCGCGCGGCGTTGGCTCGCGAACTCGTCGCGTTGGCCGGGGACGACGCGGCCTTCGTCTCCGACGGATTCGGCGTCGTGCACCGCAAGCAGGCGTCGGTCTACGACGTGGCCACGTTGCTGCCGCACTACGCAGGCACGCTCGTCGCGGCCGAGGTGGAGGTCCTGGCCAAGCTGACCGAGGATGCGACGCGTCCGTATGCGGTGGTGCTCGGCGGCTCCAAGGTCTCGGACAAGCTCGGTGTCATCGAGGCGTTGGCCCCCAAGGTCGACACCCTCGTCATCGGCGGCGGTATGGCATTCACTTTCCTTGCAGCACAGGGCTATTCGGTAGGAAGCTCGCTGTTGCAGGAAGATCAGATCAGCGTCTGCAAGGACCTGCTCGAGCGCTTTGGTGACGTCATCCACCTTCCGGTCGACATCGTCGTCGGGGACAAGTTCGCTGCCGATGCCGAGGCGAAGACCGTGAAGGCCTCCGAGATTCCGGACGGCTGGATGGGACTGGACATCGGCCCGGACTCGGTCAGTCGTTTCGCCGTCGTGCTCTCGAACGCCAAGACCGTCTTCTGGAACGGCCCGGCAGGGGTGTTCGAGTTCGACAAGTTCTCGGCCGGTACCAAGGGCATCGCGGAGGCGATCATCGGAGCCACCGAGAAGGGTGCATTCAGTGTGGTCGGCGGCGGTGACTCCGCGGCAGCGGTCCGCACCCTCGGACTGCCCGACGACGGTTTCTCGCACATCTCCACCGGCGGCGGTGCTTCCCTCGAATACCTCGAGGGCAAGCAGCTGCCCGGTCTATCCGTCCTGGAGGCGTAACGCATGGCACGCAAGCCGCTCATCGCGGGCAACTGGAAGATGAACCTCAACCACCTCGAGGCCATCTCGCTGGTGCAGAAGATCGCGTTCTCACTGCCCGAGAAGTACTTCGACAAGGTCGACGTGACGGTGATTCCGCCGTTCACCGACATTCGTAGTGTGCAGACTCTCGTCGAGGGCGACAAGCTCCTGCTGACCTACGGCGCACAGGACGTCTCGGCGGAGGACAAGGGTGCCTTCACCGGCGAGATCAGCGGTTCGATGCTCGCCAAGCTGGGATGCACCTTCGTCGTCGTCGGTCATTCCGAACGTCGGACGTTGCACAGCGAGGACGACGCCGTCGTACTGGCCAAGACGAAGGCGGCCCTGAAGAACGGCCTGACTCCGATCGTCTGCATCGGCGAGGGCCTCAACATCCGTGAGGCGGGCGAGCACGTGGCCTACAACGTGGCCCAGCTTCGGGGATCGCTCGACGGACTGTCGGCCGAGGACATCTCCAAGGTCGTCATCGCGTACGAGCCGGTGTGGGCAATCGGCACCGGCCGGGTGGCCTCGGCCTCGGACGCGCAGGAAGTGTGCGGTGCCATCCGTGAGGAACTGAAGTCGCTGTCCTCGGACTCGGTGGCGGCGGGCGTTCGGGTGCTCTACGGAGGCTCGGTCAACGCCAAGAACGTCGGCGAGATCGTCGGCCAGCCCGATGTCGACGGTGCACTGGTCGGTGGAGCCTCGCTGAAGGCCGACGAGTTCGCCACACTGTCTGCCATCGCAGCAGGCGGACCACTGCCCTGATCGTGGCCACTGCCCTGATCGTGGACATGCACTGATAATCGCGCCGATCGCTGTGTCGGCTCATTGGTGATGCTGCACAGAACTGCTTCGGACATCCCGCGGACGGCGGGGTGTCCGAAGCAGTTCGTGGGGGCAGGTAGGCTGCTGGAGGCATCGAATCGAGTTTGAGGTGGACATGGATCTGTTTCTGGATATTCTGCTGGTCGTCACCAGCCTGGCGCTGATCTTGCTGATCCTGCTGCATCGCGGCAAGGGCGGCGGATTGTCCAGTCTGTTCGGTGGCGGAGTGCAGTCCAGCCTGTCCGGTTCCACTGTCGTCGAGAAGAACCTGGACCGTCTGACGATCTTCACCGGGTTGGTCTGGCTCATTGCGATCCTCGGAATCGGCCTGGAGATCAAGTACACCTGATCGGCGTTCCTCCGAATGCGAGTTCTCGGTGAAGCGGCGATACTGGATGGATGAGCGAATCCTCTTACGATTCAGTCGGTTCCCCAGCATTCGTCACACCGACCGCTCAGGGCCGGGAGTTGACCGAGCCGCTCCGCGAGGACATCCGGTATCTCGGCGGCATCCTGGGTGAGATCATTCGTGAGCACGAGGGCGAGGCAGTCTTCGATCTCATCGAATCTGCCCGGCTCGAGTCCTTCGCCGTGCGCAGGTCGGAGATCGAACGCGAGAACTCGGTCGGTCGGTACACCGATGTCGAGGTGGCACAGGCAGTTCCACTGATTCGAGCCTTCAGTCACTTCTCGTTGCTGGCCAACCTCGCCGAGGATCTGCACCGCGAACGCCGTCGTGCAATTCATCTCGACCGCGAGGACCCGCCGCAGGACAGCAGTCTCGACGCAACCTGGCTCAAGATCGATACCCTGGCTCCCTCACGCGAACAGGTTGGGAGCGCACTGACCGACGCCCTGGTGGCCCCGGTGATCACCGCACACCCCACCGAGACGCGACGGCGAACTGTGTTCGACGTGCAATCGAAGATCACCGAGCTGATGAGACGGCGTGAGGTGGCATCGGCTGCGCAGGAGGGCAAAGCCGCCAGCGCGACCAAAGAACTGGCCGCCATCGACCTGCAGATCCGCAGGCAGGTGCTGACTCTGTGGGAGACGGCGCTGATTCGCTTGTCGCGGTTGCGGATCCAGGACGAGATCGAAGTGGGTCTGCGCTACTTCGAGTCCTCCCTCTTCGAGGTCATGCCCGCCCTCAATGCAGATGTGCGTGCCGCGCTGCGGGCGCGGTGGCCCGAAGGGGACCTACTGCCTCGTCCCATCCTGCGCCCCGGATCCTGGATCGGCGGAGACCGAGACGGCAACCCGAACGTCACGGCCGAGGTGGTACACACGGCGACGCATCAGGCCGGGTATGTCGCGTTCGAGCGCTATCTGGACGAACTGGTAGCGCTGGAGAAGGAATTGTCGATGTCCGCGCGCCTGGTGGACGTCACCGAGGACCTGAAGGCGCTGGCCGATGCATCGGCAGAGCCGGACGATCGGCGATCGGACGAGCCCTATCGGGTCGCGGTCGTGGGCATTCGAGCTCGGTTGACGGCCACGGCCCGGTCGGTACTCGACGCTGTGCCGGTTTCCGGGATCGACCTCGGTGCGCGGAAGTACGACGGTCCGCAGGACGTTCTCGACGATCTCGACGTCATCGATCGTGCTCTGCGCGCCGATGGGGACGCCGTGATCGCCGACGATCGGTTGCTGCGGCTGCGGCAGTCGGTCGAGACGTTCGGATTCCATCTGCAGGCTCTGGACATGCGGCAGAACTCCGAAACGCACGAGGAGGTGGTGGCCGAACTGCTGTCCTGGGCCGGCGTACACCCCGACTATCGCTCGCTCGACGAAGACGAGCGGGTCCGCGTGCTGTCGCAGGAGCTCACCACGCGTCGCCCCCTGATCGGCCCGCACGCAGAACTCAGTGAGCTCGCGACCAAGGAACTCGGCATAGTCAAGGCGGCCAAGGAAGCCATCGACCACCTGGGGCCCGACACGATCCAGAACTACATCATCAGCATGTGCCAGTCGGTCAGTGACATGCTCGAAGCGGCGCTGTTGCTCAAGGAAGCCGGCATCTTCGACCCCGGTGCGGACGGCTCGTCGCCCACATCGACCGTCGGCGTGGTTCCGCTGTTCGAGACGATCGAGGATCTGCAGCACGGTGCAGCGACTCTGCTCGCCACGCTCGACGTTCCCATCTACCGGGCCCTGGTCGCCGGACGCGGGATGAACCAGGAGGTGATGCTCGGATACTCGGACTCGAACAAGGACGGCGGGTACCTTGCGGCGAATTGGGCGTTGTACCGGGCCGAGCTGGATCTGCTCGAGGCATCGCGCAAGACGGGAATTCGGTTGCGGCTGTTCCACGGCAGGGGAGGGACGGTCGGCCGCGGTGGCGGCCCGAGCTACGACGCCATCCTGGCGCAACCGCCAGGAGTGGTGCAGGGATCTCTGCGGCTCACCGAGCAGGGCGAGATCATCGCTGCGAAGTATGCCGAGCCGTCCCTGGCGCGTCGGAACCTCGAGTCCTTGGTCGCGGGCACCCTGGAGTCGACGCTGCTCGATGTCGAGGGTCTCGGTGACGGTGCCGAGGCGGCCTACGAGGTTCTGGACGACCTGGCTGCCAAGGCACGTGCCGCATACGGTCGCCTGGTGCACGAGGAGCCAGGATTCGTCGAGTACTTCCGCACGTCGACCCCGGTCGCCGAGGTCGGCGAGCTGAACATCGGTTCGCGTCCTGCATCGCGCAAGCCCACGAACTCGGTGTACGACCTGCGCGCCATTCCGTGGGTGATGTCGTGGAGTCAGTGCCGCGTCATGCTGCCTGGGTGGTACGGCACCGGCTCGGCGTTCGAGGAGTGGGTCGACGGCGACGACGCCAAACTCGAGGTGCTGACCGATCTGTATCGAAAGTGGCCGTTCTTCCAGACCGTTCTGTCGAACCTCGCGCAGGTGATGGCCAAGTCGGATCTGGGCATCGCGGCGCGGTACGCCGAGCTGGTGCCCGACGCCGAACTGCGTGCCCACATCTTCGGCATGATCGAGGTCGAACACGCCAGAACGGTGCAGATGTATCTGAAGATCACGGGCCACAGCCGACTGCTCGAGGACAATCCCTCGCTCGAGCGTTCGGTGCACAACCGGTTCCCGTATCTCGAGCCCCTGAACCAGATGCAGGTCGAGATGCTGCGCCGCTACCGCAGCGGTGACGAGGACGAACGCGTCAAGCGCGGAATCCTGCTGACGATGAACGGTCTCGCAACGGCGTTGCGCAACAGCGGCTAGAAGCACTCTCCCGTCGTGCGCCTTTTGCGTACCCAGAGGTACGCAAAAGGCGCACGACGCGAGGAACCGGTCCGTGGTCGATCGCGTCCAACAGGGTATGAGGCAGTGCAAACACACGAACGACGCCTGGCGCGACGGATCCGCCTACCGCGTCAGCGCCAGGCGGATCGGCACCTCGAAACTCGGGCAGACCGCTCGCAAGAGCGACACTGCGGCCGACGCCGAGGCCGAGGGCAAGGAACGCGATCCCGACGCTGCCGAGCCCAACTAGCCAGGTAACTAGGGGAGCCCGATCAACGAGTGCGAGATCAGACGCTGTCCAGTTTCGATGCCGCGCCGGCGTCGAGGAACCATACCGTCGAGGTCGAGCCGATGGCACCGGCCGAGGGAACGTCATCCGCATCGGCCCCACCCACCGCCGCCGCAACGGCGTCGGCCTTGTTCGCTCCCGATACGAGCAACCACACGTGCTGTGCCCGGCGAACCGCGGGCAGCGTCAGGGTGATGCGGACCGGGGGCGGCTTGGGGGAGTCTTCGACGGCGACGACGGAGCGATGCTGTTCGCGCACGGCATCGGAGTGGGGGAACAGCGAGTTGATATGGCCTTCGCCGCCCATTCCCAGCAGATGGATGTCGAATTCGGGTGTCGGATCGCTCTCGGATCGAGAATGAAGGATCTGTGCGTAGGCCGCGGCGGCGACCTCGGGATCGCTTCCGTGTGGTCCGTCGGATGCAGCCATCCGAAAGACCCGATCCGGATGAACATCGACGTGGTCGAGCAACGCCTCTTGGGCCTGCACTTCGTTTCGTTCGGGATCGCCCGAGGGGAGAAAACGCTCGTCGCCGAAGTAGATGTCGACCTTGCCCCAGTCGATCGAGCCGGAATCGCGGCGCAGCGCCTCCAGGAGCGCGATTCCGGTCCCACCGCCGGTGAGTACCACCGACGCCGAGCCCCGTTCGGCCTGCGCTGTGGTGACTACCTCGACGAATCGGGAAAGCGCGGCGTCGATCAGTGCCTGCGCGTCGAGGTATTGGAGAACCGATGTCTTACCCATAGCTCACTTTCGAAAGTCCGTGGAGGGCGAGTTCGTAGATCTCGTCCGTGTCGAGCCTGCGCAGCTCCTCGGCGAGGCAGTCGCGGGTTGTCCGCCGAGCCAGCGCGACTTGCGCATCGGGCTGGCCGGTACGGCGTAGCGTCGCGGTCTTGCCGGTCTGTGGACGCATCAGCTCGATGCTGCTGTTCTCCCTGATCAATTCCACCTTCAGCTCACCTGCACGGCGATGGACCGGAACGTCGAGCTTGGCGGCGAGCCAACCCGCCAGGATGTCCAGTGCAGGTTCCTCGGCCAGTCCGGAGACGGTAGCCGAGACCACTGCCTCGAACGGTGCCTGGTCGAGAGCCGTCGCCAGCAGTCCGCGCCAGTAGGTGATCCGGCTCCACGACAGATCGGTGTCGCCCTCGGTGTAGCTGCTCAGCCGACCCTTGATCGCCGCCGTGGTGTCGGGGGAGTTCGTGGCATCGGTGATCCGCCGAATCGCCAAGCGTCCCAGCGGGTCTTTCGCCGGAACCTTGGGTGCTTCGTCCGGCCACCAGGCCACGATCGGGGTGTCGGGTAGGAGGAACGGAATGACGACACTGTGTTCGTGATCGATGAGTTCGCCGTTCAGGCGCAACACGACGACCTCCGACGCACCGGCGTCACCGCCGACACGGATCTGTGCGTCCAGACTCGTCTCGTCCGATCGTTCGCCGTGCATGAGCACGATGACACGGCACGGATGCTCACGGCTCGCCTCGTTCGCCGCGTCGATCGCGCGCTCGGCCTTGGCCGGATCGCGACTGGCAACGATCAACGTCAGCACACGGCCGATGGTCACCGCGCCGCCCGCCTCGCGCACTTCCACCAGCTTCTTGCCGACCTCGGCCGTCGTAGTGGCGGGAATATCGACGATCACGGCCTTCTCCATTCGCGTCCGGTGCGCTGCATCATCTCATCACCCGAGGAAGGACCCCAGGTACCGGCTTCGTACGGTTCCGCTGTTCCGCCCGAGGCCCAGAAGTCGAGGATCGGGTCGAGAATCTTCCAGGACAGTTCGACTTCGGCGTTGACCGGAAACAGTGAGGGCTCACCGAGCAACACATCGAGAATCAGCCGCTCGTAGGCCTCCGGCGAGGATTCGGTGAACGCCTCGCCGTAGCTGAAGTCCATGCTGACGTCGCGCACCTGCATGCTCGAACCCGGCACCTTGGAGCCGAACCGCATCGTCACGCCCTCGTCCGGCTGCACCCGGATCACCAGTGCGTTCTGGCCGAGTTCCTCGGTCATCGTGGCGTCGAAAGGCAGATGTGGGGCGCGCTTGAACACCATGGCGATCTCGGTCACTCGGCGGCCGAGCGCTTTGCCGGTGCGGAGATAGAACGGCACTCCGCCCCAGCGCCTGGTGTCCACCTCGAGGGTGATGGCGGCGTAGGTCTCGGTGTTCGACTCGGAGTCGAATCCTTCTTCTTCTTTGAGCCCCTTGACTTTCTGGCTGCCCTGCCAGCCCGCCGAGTACTGTCCGCGAGCGCTGGTGCGATCGAGGGGTTCGGCGAGTTTGGTCGCCGAGAGCACCTTGATCTTCTCCGATTGCAGTTCGGTGGGGTTGAAGCTGACCGGCTCCTCCATCGCGGTGATGGCGAGCAGCTGAAGCAGATGGTTCTGGATGACGTCCCTGGCGGCACCGATGCCGTCGTAATAGCCTGCGCGCCCACCCAATCCGATGTCCTCGGCCATCGTGATCTGTACGTGGTCCACATAGTGCGCGTTCCAGATCGGATCGAACAATTGGTTCGCGAAGCGCAGTGCGAGGATGTTCTGCACCGTCTCCTTGCCGAGATAGTGATCGATACGAAACACGGTGTCCTCGGGGAACACTCGATTCACGATCGCGTTGAGCTCTTTCGCGCTCTGCAGATCGTGGCCGAACGGCTTCTCGATCACCACGCGTCGCCAGTTACCGTCCTGGCCCTGCGCCAGCCCGGAGCGTGAGAGCTGCTCGAGCACAACGGGAAATGCACTGGGGGGAATGGACAGGTAGAACGCGTGGTTGCCGCCGGTCCCGCGGGTTTCGTCGAGTTCGGTCAACGTCCGCGACAGCTCGTCGAATGCGTCGTCGTCGTCGAAGGAGCCCTGGACGAATCGGAAGCCCTCGGCAAGGGTGTTCCACACCTCTTCGCTGAACGGTGTTCTCGCGTGGTCGCGCACGGCATCGTGCACGATCTCGGCGAAGTCCGGGTTCTGCCATTCCCGTCGAGCGAAGCCGACCAGGGCGAAACCGGGGGGTAGTAGCCCCCGGTTCGCCAGGTCGTACACCGCAGGCATGAGCTTCTTACGTGCGAGGTCGCCGGTCACCCCGAAGATGACCATGCTGCACGGACCCGCGATACGGGGGAGCCGCTTGTCTCGCGTGTCGCGAAGTGGATTGAGCCACTGCGCGGAGTTCAGATTTTCCGTGTCTGCGGCGGGCACAGGTCAGCTCTTCTGACCTGCGCGGGCGAGTTGCTCGCCGGTTGCGTCGAGCAGCTCGTTCCATGCGGACTCGAACTTCTGGACACCTTCGTTCTCCAAGGTCAGGAAGACGTCGGTGAGGTCGATTCCGAGGGCGGAGATCTTGTCGAAGATCTCCTGCGACTCCGGCCCCTTCCCGGTGACGGTGTCGCCGGTGATCTCACCGTGGTCGGCCACGGCGTCCATGGTCTTCTCGGGCATGGTGTTCACCGTGTTCGGAGACACCAGTTCGGTGACGTACATGGTGTCGGGGTAGGCGTCGGACTTGACACCCGTCGACGCCCACAGCGGCCGCTGCGGTCGTCCGCCGCTGCCCGCGAGCTCGTGGAAGCGAGGAGCGACCTCGAAGACCTGCTGGTAGGCGACGTACGCCAGACGGGTGTTGGCCAGAGCGGCCTTGCCCTTCAATGCCTCCGCCTCGGGGGTTCCGATGGCGTCGAGCCTGGAATCGATCTCGCTGTCCACGCGGGAGACGAAGAACGACGCGACCGAGTGAATCTTGTCGAGATCGTGGCCTGCTGCTCGGGCGGTCTCGAGACCGTCGAGATAGGCATTCATCACCAACTCGTACCGCTCCACCGAGAAGATGAGCGTGACGTTGACACTGATGCCCTCGCCGATCGCTTTGGCAATGGCGGGGATGCCCTCTTCGGTCGCCGGAATCTTGATCAGCAGGTTGGGGCGGTCGACGATCTTCCACAGTTCGACGGCCTGTTCGTAGGTCTTGTCCGTCTCGTGTGCCAGGCGAGGATCGACCTCGATGGACACGCGGCCGTCGACGCCTGCACTGGCCTCGTACACAGGCATCAGGATGTCGCAGGCCTCGCGGACGTCGTCCGTGGTGACGGTGCGGATCGTGGTCTCGACATCGGCACCCTCACCGGCGAGCTTGGTCACCTGCTCGTCGTAGGCATCGCCCTTGCTCAGCGCGGCCTGGAAGATCGACGGGTTGGTGGTCACGCCGACGACGCTCTTGGTGTCGATGAGGTCCTGCAGGTTGCCCGAGCGAATGCGGTCTCGGGACAGATCGTCCAGCCACACCGAAATTCCAGCGGCCGAAAGCTCTGCGAGATTCTTGTTCTGGGTCATGGATTATCCCTTCACGTTGGTGATGGAGCGTTGTGCGGCTGCGGTCACGGCCTCGGCCGTGAAGCCGAATTCGCGGAACAAGGTGGCAGCGTCGGCAGACTCGCCGTAATGCTCGAGCGAGATGATCTCGCCGAAACCGCCGACGATCTTCCACCACGGCATCGCGATGCCCGCTTCGATCGACACGCGCGCCTTGACCGTCGGTGGGATGACCTGGTCGCGGTAGTTCTGATCCTGGCTCTCGAACCATTCGACACACGGCATCGAGACGACACGGGCCGCGATGCCCTGCGCCTCGAGCTGCTTCGCCGATTCGACGGCGTACTGCAGTTCCGAGCCGGTTCCGATCAGTACGACATCCGGCGTGGCCTTGGACGACTCGACCAGGATGTATCCACCCTTGGAGACACCCTCGAAGCTGGTGCCCGCGAGAACGGGGATGCCCTGACGCGTGAGCGCGAGGCCCACGGGGCCGCTGCTGCTGGACTTGGCGAGCACTGCCTGCCACGCGAATGCGGTCTCGTTGGCGTCACCGGGACGCACGACCGAGAGGTTGGGGATCGCCCGCAGGGCCGCGAGGTGCTCGACCGGCTGATGGGTCGGTCCGTCCTCACCGAGGCCGATGGAATCGTGGGTCCATACGTAGATGGGGTCGATGTCCATCAGCGATGCGAGCCGAACGGCAGGCCGCATGTAGTCGCTGAACTGCATGAAAGTGCCACCGTATGCGCGGGTCGGGCCGTGCATGACGATGCCGGACAGAATGGCACCCATCGCGTGCTCACGGATGCCGAAGTGCAGCGTCCGGCCGTACGGCTCGGCGTCCCAGTCGTCGGTGGAGATCGACGTGGGGCCGAAGGACTTGGCACCCTTGATGGTGGTGTTGTTGCTGCCCGCGAGGTCGGCCGAGCCGCCCCACAGTTCCGGTAGTACCGGCCCGATGGCGTTGAGCACCTCTCCCGACGCTGCACGCGTGGCGAGGGCTTTGCTGCCGGGCTCCCATGTGGGAAGCGCGTCGGTCCAGTTCTCGGGCAGGTTGCCTTCGGTGAGGCGATCGAGCAACTTCTTGCGCTCGGGTTCACGCGCGGCCCAGGCCTCGAACGCGGTGTTCCACTCGGCATGTGCCTTGCGGCCGCGTTCCTGCAGTTCACGGGTGTGTCCGATGACCTCATCGGACACCTCGAAGGTCTTCGCCGGGTCGAAGTCGAGGGCCTGCTTGACCTTCGCGACCTCTTCCTCGCCGAGTGCGGCGCCGTGGACGGCCCCGGTGTTCATCATGGTCGGAGCCGGGAAACCGATGATGGTGCGCAGGACGATGATCGACGGCTTGTCGGTGACGGCCTTTGCGGCTTCGATCGCCTCTTCGATTGCGGTGACGTTCTCGCCGCCCTCGACCACCTGGACGTGCCATCCGTAGGCCTCGTAACGGGCGGCCGTGTCCTCGGACAGGGCGATGTCGGTGGAGTGCTCGATCGAGATCTTGTTGTCGTCGTAGAACAGGATCAGGTTGCCCAGTTCCTGCGTGCCCGCGAGCGATGACGCCTCGGAGGTGACGCCCTCCTCGATGTCGCCATCGGATGCGATGACGTAGATGTAGTGATCGAACGGGCTCTCGCCGAGGGCCGGTTCGGGATCGAACAATCCGCGTTCACGTCGCGCTGCCATCGCCATGCCGACGGCGGAGGCCAATCCCTGACCGAGCGGGCCGGTGGTGATCTCGACGCCTGCGGTGTGGCGGAATTCGGGGTGCCCGGGGGTCTTGGACTTGTACGTGCGCAGTGCCTCGATGTCGGACAGCTCGAGCCCGAAGCCGCCCAAGTAGAGCTGCAGGTAGAGCGTCAGGCTGGAATGGCCGCACGAGAGCACGAATCGGTCTCGGCCGATCCAATGGGTGTCGGCGGGATCGTGTCGCATGGTCCGCTGAAACAGGGTGTAGGCGAGTGGAGCCAGGCTCATCGCGGTTCCGGGGTGGCCGTTGCCGACCTTCTGCACTGCGTCCGCCGCCAGAACTCGAACGGTGTCGACCGCTCGGGTGTCCAGGTCCGTCCAGTCACTGGGGTGGTGCGCCGTGGTGAGGACGTCAATATCGTCTGTGATCGACACGAGCAGAAATCTCCTGACATTCGTTCGAGTTGTGCCTGACGAGGAATCGTCGTTCGGCCTCGATTGCACTGTGCCTGCGTGAGCGCGCACATCGTCGATGCCGAAGGATGTCCTCCACCAGCCTAGTTCTGTCCGACCCTACTGTCGTGCCTTCCCCCGGCGATTGCGTGAGGGTCGTTCGGAAGGCACGGTTTTCTCGCTTTGGGTGCCCTGCGAATTGGAGGAGCAAACCCCGCCGTCTACCATCGGTTGTAGTAGGCGCATGTTCGTCGATTGCCGATGACAGTTTTCTCGGTCGGGTCGAGGACGCGTGCGCTCCGGTGTCACGGGCTCCGGAGACAATGACAGCGTGTGCCGGTGGCGCGCAAGCAAGTGGCCGAGCGCCAGAGAACGACAGTCGTGCGAGGAGACGCAGTGCGAATTGGGCAGCAGCCGGGCGGACACGGTTTCGCCGGCGGCCCCGGATTCGGAGCAGACGACCAGGGTCACGCCGTAGAGGCGACAACACCGGCGGCGTCCGCACCCCGCAGAGCGTTCGCGCTTTTTCTTGCGTACGTCGCGTTGACGAAGCCCCGGGTCATCGAACTTCTTCTGGTGACAACCATTCCCGCGATGTTGCTGGCCGACCGTGGGCACGTGAATCCGTGGTTGATCCTGACCACGCTGTTCGGTGGCATGTTGGCTGCTGCCAGCGCGAACACGCTGAACATGGTGGTCGACGCCGATATCGACAAGGTGATGAAGCGCACCGAGAAGCGGCCGCTCGCCCGCGGTGCGATGCCCGTCTCGCATGCACTGATCTTCGGGCTCGTGTTGGGCGTGTTCTCGTTCTTCTGGCTGTGGGCCACGACGAACTTGCTCAGCGGCGTGCTCGCCGTCGTGACGATCTGCTTCTACATTTTCGTCTACACCCTCGTTTTGAAACGCCGAACCTCACAGAACGTCGTGTGGGGTGGCGCAGCCGGATGCATGCCGGTGATGATCGGGTGGTCTGCCGTGACCGGAACGATCGGTTGGCAGGCGCTGGTGATGTTCCTGGTGATCTTCTTGTGGACGCCGCCGCACACCTGGGCGCTGATGCTGCGCTACAAGGAGGACTACCAGGCGGCCAACGTTCCGATGCTGCCCGCCGTCGCCTCGGAAACCCAGGTCACCAAGCACATCGTGCTCTACGCCTGGGCCACCGTCGCCGCCACTCTCGCGTTGGCACCGGGCTCGGGAATCGTCTACGCAGTGGTCGCCGTTGCCTCGGGGGCGTGGTTCCTCGTCGTGGCTCACCGGCTGTATGCAGGGGTTCGCGCGGGCACTCCCGTCAAACCCCTCAAACTGTTCATCCTGTCCAACGAGTACCTGGCCCTGGTGTTCTGTGGCCTGGCAGTGGACTCGGTACTCGGTTGGCAGACGCTCGCTCAGATCTTCTCCTGAGCGAGCATCCGCCTTCGGCCGGATCAGGGCACCAACACGATCGACCCGGTTGTCATCCGTGATTCCAGATCGGTGTGGGCCTGGGCCGCATCCTCCAGTGCATACCGTGCGCCGATCTCGACCCTGAGAACGCCTCGTGCGATCGCTGCGAACACTTCATCGGCCCGCCATTCGAGTTCTGCCCTGTTTCGGATGTAGTGCGCGAGCGTGGGCCGGGTGAGAAACAGCGACCCACCGCGGTTGAGCCGTTGCGGATCCAACGGCGGCACGGGGCCGCTGGCCGCACCGAACAGTGCCAGCGTGCCTCTGACTCGAAGCGAGGCCATGCTGGCCTCGAAGGTGTCTGCACCGACGCCGTCGTACACCGCGTGTGCACCCTCGCCGCCGGTGAGTTCGCGCACCCGTGCGGCGATGTCGTCGTCGTACCGCAGCACGTGGGCGGCACCGGCTTGCCTCGAGCGTTCGGCCTTCGCATCCGTGGAGACCGTGGTGATCACGTTCACACCTTTGGCCACTGCCAGCTGCGTCAGCATCAGTCCGACGCCGCCTGCGCCCGCGTGCACCAGAACGGTCTCGCCTTGCCGAGCGCAGTAGGTCGATTCGACGAGGTAGTGCGCGGTCATCCCCTGCAGGAGGGCCGAAGCGGCCTGATCTGCAGGAATTCCGTCGGGAACGGTGATGGCCGCCGCAGCGTCCACCAGTACGTACTCGGCGTAGCTACCCGGTGCCGCGGCCCAGGCCACGCGATCACCCGCCGTGAAGTCGGTGACCTCGGATCCGAGCTGCTCGATCACTCCTGAACCTTCGTCACCGGGCACATAGGGGAGCGCACGTGGGTACAGACCGCTACGAAAGTAGGTGTCTATGTAGTTGACTCCCACGGCGTCGACTCGCACCAGAAGCTGACCCGGCCCGGGGGTCGGTGTGGGAATCTCGACGACATTCATGACCTCGGGGCCGCCGGTGTTGTCTATTCGAATGGCACGCATGAAGACCGTTGTACACCGGCGGTTCACACGTGCCCTAGTTACCGCTCGGTAACGAGCCGATGGGTCGGTGTGGAGACCGTGAACGACCTCGGTATCGTGTCGGCATGGCAACCGAAATCGACAGCGCGGGCACCGAGAAGACCGAGTCGAACTCCATACCCAAGGCAACTCTGGCTGCGGTGAACAGCTTCCTGGCCGATCATGGCAATTCGGCGAGCGTGGTGATCCAGCCGATAGGTCGAGCCGGAACGCGGCTGACCATGGTCGGTGCCGACGGCGTGCTCGGAGATCAGGTGGTTGCGTCGAGCGCTGTGGCGCGCGCAATCGTCGACAGCGTCGATCAGCTGACCGAGGCGGAATGGGACCGTGAGCTGGTCAGCTCCGTCAATCCGGCACGCGGGCACTACGAGAAAATGGCCGGGTGGGTCGCGCGTCAGAAGACGTTTCCGAAGGCCCGCAACCAGGCGATCGTCTGAGCCGAAGAAAGTTGCGAAAATTGTTGGATCCGGCGGGAACCAACGTGGTATCGGCTGCGTCGAAGTCAGTGGAGGGGCAGTCGGTCATCTGAGGGGGAGGTCGGCTGCCCCTCCACCCGTGTTCGAGTTCGGGCCCGTCGTCTCGGCCGAATGCCAGGATCTCAGGATCCGAGTGCTGCGCCTTCGGTGTTCTGGGTCGGTGCCGCCGCTGCCGGTCCTCGGGTACGGCAGGCAGCCCACACGGCTGCGGTCGCGGCAGTGCATGCACCGGCTCCGGCTACGTGAAAGGCCACCAATACGGCTGGCACTCCGGTGAAGTACTGCACCAACCCGATCAGAGACTGCGCGAGCACCAGTGCGATCAGAACGTGGAGGCGACGCTTGACCACCTGCGGCGCACCAACCGCGTACAGCGCGAAACCCAGTCCGATCAGCAGCGCCAGGTAGCCGATCAGAAATTGCGAATGTGCGTGCACGAGCGTCACGATTTCGATGCCGAGGCGGGGTACGGGTTCTTCGATACTCTTGTCGCCTGCGTGCGGACCGGCTCCGGTCACCATCGTGCCCGCGACCAGCACACCGGTCAGTGCTAGTGCCGATAGTCCGGTGAGCGCACGAAGCGCAGCCGGGACGGTCGGCGTCGACTCCGGTGCGGTATCGCTTTCGCCGATCTTGGCATACAGCAGAGTGGCAAGCCAGACCATGCCCATCGAGACGACGAGGTGTACCGCTACCGTCCACCACAGCAGTCCGGTCAACACGGTGAAGCCGCCGATCACCGCCTGGACGACGGTGCCGAGGGGCATCAGCCATGCGAAGAGCAGGACCTCCTGGCGGCGACGCGCACGAACGACTGCGAGAACCACTGCGGCAGCGGAAATGACGACGACAAATGCGAGGAGCCGATTACCGAACTCCACCGCCTGATGCAGCACCGGTACCTCGGACACCCCGACGGGCGTGAAGCTCCCGGGAAAACACTGCGGCCACGTGGGGCAGCCGAGACCGGAACCGGTCACTCGCACGACAGCACCGGTGACGGCGATGCCGCCCTGCGTCAGGATCGCGATGAACGCGAGCACTCGCTGCACTCGAAGGGACGGCAAAGGGAGGAGATCGACGACGCGCAAGAACGCTCTGTACAGCACCCCACGATGGTAAACGCCGGTCAACTACACAGCGTCGTTGGGTTGTCCGACCTTGTTCAGGTGAACTTGAACGTGCGGACTGCAAGCGTGCTGCACACTGCTGCCCACACCAGCAGGACGACCACTCCGAACACATCGAAGGACGAGGCAACGCCTCGGCTCAGGGCTTCACCGAGCGCCCCCGACGGAACGATGCGTGCGACGTTCTGCAGCCCCTGGGGAATTTGATCGTCGACGAACACCGCGCTGCCGATTCCGAGCATCACGAACCAGGCGATGTTCGCCAATGCCAGGACGATCTCTGCGCGCAGCGTGCCGCCGAGCAGCAGACCCATCGAGGCGAACGTGACGGTCCCCAGTGCGATGATCACGGCACCGAGCAACAGACCGGTCGAGGTCGGACGCCAACCGAGTGCGACGCCGATCGACCCGAGCAGAGCAGACTGCAGGATCACCACGATCACCACGGCAGCCGATTTGCCGCCGATGATGCCCCATCGCGGTAGCGGGGTGGCACCGAGCCGCTTCAATGCGCCGTAGCGCCGGTCGAATCCGACCGCGATGGCCTGGCCGGTGAACGCCGTCGACATGATGGCCACCATCATCACCGCAGGGACGACCTGCGCAACTCGGTCCTCGCCGAGTGCACCGAACGGCAGCAGGGTCAGCCCGACGAGCAACGTGATCGGAATGAACATCGTCAGCAGCAGCTGCTCACCGTTGCGCAGCAGCAACTTCAGTTCGAGGCGGGTCTGCGCCAACAACATGCGCGAGGCCGAGGACGGTTGCGGTCGCGGCGCGAACAGACCTGTCTCGAATCGATTGTCGGCGAGTCGGGCGTCTTTGCGCACCGTCATTTCCTCAACTCTCTACCGGTCAGCTCGAGAAACACGTCCTCGAGTCGGCGCTGATCGACCTGCAGCTCGGTGGCCAACACATCCTGCTGCGCGCACCAGGATGTGACGATCACCAGGATCTGCGGCTCGATCACACCTGACACCACGTACGAACCCGGCGTCGTTTCCGACGGTACATAGCCGGGTGGGAGTGCCGCGTCGAGCATGGACAGTTCCAGGCCGGGGGGAGCGGTGAAACGCAATTGCCCTTCGGCACCCTGTTTGGTCAGTTCCGACGGCGAACCCGAGGCCACCACGCGGCCGTTGTCGATGATCGTCAGCCGGTCTGCCAACTGCTCGGCCTCGTCCATCAGATGCGTGGTGAGCAGAACGCTCACCCCGTCCCGCCGGAGTGCGTCGATCAACTCCCACACCAACAGTCGAGCTTGAGCGTCGAGCCCGGCGGTCGGCTCGTCGAGAAACACGAGCTCGGGCCGCCCGACGATGGCGCAAGCCAGCGCGAGTCGCTGTTGTTGGCCGCCGGAGAGGCGTCGGTACGGGGTGCGGACGACCGACGTCAGGCCGAGGCACTCGAGCAACCATGCCGGATCGAGTGGGTCGGCCGAGTACGACGCCACGAGCTGCAGCATTTCGCCGGCCTTGGAACCCGGATAGGCACCGCCGCCCTGGAGCATGACCCCGATCCGCGGTCGTAGTTGCGCAGATTGTTCGATGGGGTCCAGGCCGAGGATGCGCACCGACCCGCTGTCGGGCACGACGAATCCTTCGCACATCTCGACGGTGGTCGTCTTCCCGGCACCGTTCGGACCGAGCAGCGCGAGGACCTCGCCGGGGCCGATGCTCAGGCTCAGGCCGTCGACGGCAGTGGTGCCGTCGTACGACTTGCGTACGTCGGTCAGCTGTACGACGGAGTTCGTCGCATTCGACGTCTCGTGGATCACGAGGACTCAGCGTATTCCTCGGCACCGCGGTCACGTGCCGGTGGTCCGGTGCGGGTGGGCCACGGCATTCGCTTCCGCGTCAGCAGGTACAACACGGCGATGGCCACGATCGTCATCACTGCGGCCTGCACTATCTGGAACGGTAGGTACTCGCTGCCGTTCGGCATCAGGATGACGCTGACCAGGGAGGAGAACGCGATGGCGGGCCGACGAAAAGACGGCGTGGTGGCCCAGGCCGCGAGCGGAATGACCGCCCACAGCAGGTACCACGGCTGGACCACGGGAAAGAGCAGGACAACGGCACCGAGCGCAACGCCGAGCGCACCGACCGGATGCAGTCGACCTCGCAGAACGGCTATCAGCATCCGGACGACGATGACGCCTGCGACGACGGCGGCGATCGGCCGGGTGAGACTGAGCACAGCGGTGGTGTGATCACCCAGGCCGAGCAGAACTCCGACGAAACCGGTGCCGAGGCCGAGGATCGTCGGGATCGACATCCAGCTGCGTACCACCCCGGCCGTCCCGAGGGTATGAATCCAGCCGAAACCGAGCCCACTGCCCAAGCTCACGGCCACTTGCACGATGACTGCGATAGAGCCGAGCAGCAATGCGGCACAGACGACGGACTTGAGGGTGCCGCCCCATCGCCTCGACAGCGCCATCCCCACGAAGCCGAGCGCGATGAGCGACGGGATCTTGACGGTCGAGGACAGGGCGATCAGGCCGGCTCCACCGACGAGGAATGCGATGTCGGCCTTGCGCATCGTGCCGGTGTGTTCGATGGCTCGCAGCGCGAGCTCGGTGCCGGCGAGCATCAGCCCGATCATCAGCGCCTCGTTGTGGATTCCGGCCACGAGGTGGAACAGCACCAGTGGGTTCGCAGCACCGAGCCACAGGGCTGTGACCGAGGCGACGCCGCATCGTCGGGCCAGACGCGGCAGCGCCCAGACGATCAGGGCGACGCCCACGAGGGCGAGGAGGCGATGCAGAAAGATGCCTGCGACGATGTTCTCGCCGGTCAGATAGGTGATGCCGCGACCAACCCACAGAAACAGCGGGCCGTAGGGGGCGGGCGTCTCACGCCAGATGTTGGGAACGGTGCGGGTCAGTACGTTGTCGGCACCGAGCGCGGTCTGAGGTCCCACTTCGTAGGGGTCGAGTCCGCGGGCCGTGATCTCGCTCTGTGCGAGGTACGAGTACACGTCGCGCGAGAACATCGGTGGTGCCACACACAGGGGCAGAATCCACAGCATCAGCGTGCGGTCCATCTGCGAACGCGTCAGGCGCCGCGGCACGTTTCCGGATCGAGTGCGCCCGAGGGCGAACCTGCCGAGCAGCAGCCACGCCAGCACGACGAGCACGGTGCCGGTCATCGTCACGGTGAGGGCGGAGGTGGCCATGCGTGAGGGCAGGCTGAGGAATCGAACGCCTGCGATCGGGTTCTGCAGTACCGGCTGCGCGCCCGCACCGAGGGCTCCGATCGCCATCAACACCGTGCCCGCAGCGCCGAATCGGCGGATGTTGCGGAGCTGAACCGTCTCGGCGGAATCGAGCCCCGGCGCTTCGCGCTCGTCGCCGTGCAGAGTGGCGACACCGCCACCCGGTGCGGTGGCGTCGAGGCCGATGACGCGGCGTGCCGGGGCTACCAGGTATCGACCGAACAGGTGCGCAGGAGTTCTTCTCGAGCCGTCGGAGACGGCAGCAGAACCTGCGCTGCCCGTGAGAGGTGAGCTCTCGGAACTCTGCTCACTGTCGGTCGATGGCACAGTGGGAGCGTAGTCGTGTCGCTGCGGGTGCTGTGCACCGTCCTCCTGACCGGGCCGGCGTGCGCAGCGTGACCGGCATAGGGCACCCTTGGTGGACCATCCACCTCAATTCCGTCACACTGGTGTTGTGAAAACAACCGAGAGCTCGTTCGCGCGTCCGGGAAGTGTCGATTCCTCGGCCGCCGGCGCACGCACGCCGTCGGTTCGGCAGGTGCCGCTGCCCGAAGGTCAGACCAGAGCCGCAGTGGTCACACTGTTGCTCGAAGAGGGTCCCATCACGGCCTCCGACATCGGCAGTCGGCTGGGGTTGAGTGCGGCAGGCGTGCGCCGCCACCTCGACGCACTCATCGACGCGAGCGAAGCTCGTATCACCACTCCTGCCGGCGCACGCCAGCGCGGCCGGGGTCGACCGGCCAAGTACTTCCAGCTCACGGCGGCCGGTCGCAACCGGCTCGGCCACACCTACGACGATCTCGCCGGTGCTGCGATGCGGCAACTGCGCAAGATCGGTGGAGATGCAGCCATCGAGACGTTTGCTCGCCAACGGGTGAACACGATCGTGGCCGATGTCGAACCCGCGACCGGGTCCGATGCGGATGCCGTCGAACACGCAGCAGAGCGCATCGCCGACGCCTTCAGCGCGGCCGGGTTCTCCGCTACCACCCGCCAGGTGGGCAGCGGTGTGCAGATTTGCCAACACCACTGCCCGGTATCGCATGTCGCCTCGGAGTTTCCGGAGCTGTGCGAGGCCGAACAGACCGCGTTCGCGGAGATCCTCGGCACCCACGTGCAACGGCTGGCCACGATTGCCAACGGAAACTGTGCGTGCACCACGCATGTGCCGCTGACGGTGACGCGGTTCGCCGAGGACCGAACCGATCACTCCGATATCGATAGTCCCGACAAGAAGACTTCCGACACACAGCCCCGTGTCGGAGAACGTCCACGCCTCCGGAAGGAGCCCGCATGACCGTCACACCAGACCAGGTGACACCCGCCGCGCCGCTGACCCAGGACGAGACCATCGCCTCGCTCGGGTCCTACGGATACGGCTGGGCCGACTCGGACGTAGCCGGTGAAAGCGCCAAGCGCGGTCTTTCCGAGGCCGTCGTCCGAGACATCTCGGAGAAGAAGAGTGAGCCCGAGTGGATGCTCGAGGCGCGCCTCAAGGCGCTCAAGACGTTCGACCGCAAGCCGATGCCGAACTGGGGCTCCGATCTCGACGGCATCGACTTCGACAACATCAAGTACTTCGTTCGTTCCAGCGAGAAGCAGGCTGCCAACTGGGAAGACCTGCCGGAGGACATCAAGAACACCTACGACAAGCTGGGTATCCCCGAGGCCGAGAAGCAGCGTCTGGTGTCCGGTGTTGCCGCGCAGTACGAGTCCGAGGTCGTCTACCACTCGATCCGTGAGGACCTCGAGGCGCAGGGCGTGTTGTTCCTCGATACCGACACCGCGCTCAAGGAGCAGCCCGAGCTGTTCCGCGAGTACTTCGGAACGGTCATTCCCGCAGGTGACAACAAGTTCTCCGCCCTGAACACCGCGGTGTGGTCCGGTGGATCGTTCATCTACATCCCGCCGGGCGTCCACGTCGACATCCCGCTGCAGGCCTACTTCCGGATCAACACCGAGAACATGGGTCAGTTCGAGCGCACGCTGATCATCGTCGACGAAGGTGCGTACGTGCACTACGTCGAGGGCTGCACGGCCCCGATCTACAAGTCGGATTCGTTGCACTCCGCCGTGGTCGAGATCATCGTGAAAAAGGGTGGCCGCTGCCGGTACACCACCATTCAGAACTGGTCCAACAACGTCTACAACCTGGTCACCAAGCGGGCCAAGGCCGAGGCAGGCGCAACGATGGAATGGGTCGACGGCAACATCGGCTCCAAGGTCACCATGAAGTACCCGGCTGTGTGGATGACCGGCGAGTACGCCAAGGGTGAGGTTCTCTCGGTGGCGTTCGCAGGCCCGGACCAGCACCAGGACACCGGCTCGAAGATGCTGCACCTGGCACCGAACACGTCCTCGAACATCGTGAGCAAGTCCGTCGCTCGTGGCGGTGGACGGACGTCGTACCGCGGCCTGATCCAGATCAACAAGGGTGCACACGGTTCACGCTCGACGGTCAAGTGCGACGCGTTGCTCGTCGACACGATCAGTCGGTCCGACACCTACCCGTATGTCGACATCCGCGAGGACGACGTGTCCATGGGCCACGAGGCCACCGTCTCGAAGGTCAGCGACGACCAGTTGTTCTACCTGATGAGTCGCGGCATGACCGAGGACGAGGCGATGGCGATGGTCGTGCGCGGCTTCGTCGAGCCGATCGCTCGCGAATTGCCGATGGAATACGCGCTCGAGCTCAACCGGCTCATCGAGCTGCAAATGGAAGGGTCGGTCGGATAAGTGAACAACCCCCTCACCGGAGTCATGGGTGCCGTGGCATCCGAAAATCCAGAGTCGGCCAAGGAAGACAAGTCGAAGCTCGTCGCGAACAAGGGCGCTCAGTTCACGTCCTACGACGTCGATGCGTTCGAGATTCCGTCCGGCCGTGATGAGCTCTGGCGTTTCACGCCGCTGCGTCGACTGCGCGGCTTGCACGACGGTTCCGCGGTGGCCGACGGCGCTGCGCAGGTCACCGTCGGCGCACCGGATTCGGTGACCGTCGAGACGGTAGGCCGAGACGACGACCGCCTCGGCAGGGCTGGAGTTCCCGCCGATCGCATTGCGGCGCAGGCGTTCTCGGCATTCACCGGCGCAACTGTCGTCACCGTGCCCAACGAGGTCGAGGTGGCCGATCCCATCGAGATCACCGTCGACGGGCCCGGCCCCGACCGGATCGCGTACGGGCACGTTCAGATCGAGCTCGGCACATTCGCTCGCGCAACCGTCGTGATCGATCAGCGCGGTAGCGGCACGTACGCCGAGAACATCGAGTTCGTACTGGGAGACAGCTCGCAGCTGCACGTGGTGCTGATTCAGGACTGGCAGTCCGACGCCGTACACGTCGCGGCTCACCATGCGATGCTCGGACGCGATGCCGTGTTGCGGCACTACAACGCAAGCCTCGGCGGAGACCTGGTGCGCATCAGCCCCACTGTGCGTTACAGCGCACCCGGCGGCGACGCGAACATGCTCGGCCTGTACTTCGCCGATGCGGGCCAGCACCTCGAGCAGCGACTGCTGGTCGATCACTCGGCTCCGCACTGCAAGTCCAACGTGATGTACAAGGGTGCACTGCAGGGCGAAGTGGGCCCGGGCAAGCACGATGCGCACACGGTGTGGATCGGCGACGTTCTCATTCGAGCCGAGGCCGAGGGAACCGAGACCTACGAGCTCAACCGGAACCTGGTACTCACCGACGGCGCTCGCGCCGATTCGGTACCCAACCTCGAGATCGAGACGGGCGAGATCGTCGGTGCCGGCCACGCCAGCGCCACCGGTCGCTTCGACGACGAGCAGCTGTTCTACCTGCGTGCTCGCGGTATCTCCGAGGAGGTGGCCCGCCGACTGGTGGTTCGCGGCTTCTTCCACGAGATCATCGACAAGATTCCGGTCGCTGCCGTCCGCGAGCGCCTGGACGCTGCCATCGAGACCGAACTCGCCATCGTCGGCGCGTAGGTCCCACCCGAACCTTTCTCGACTGCACAAAGGAACTTTGATGTCCACACTCGAAATCCGCGACCTGCACGTCAGCGTCGCCAACTCCGACTCGACCGCGGAGCCCATCAACATCCTCAAGGGTGTCGACCTGACCGTGAAATCCGGTGAGACGCACGCGATCATGGGACCCAACGGTTCCGGCAAATCCACCCTCTCGTACGCCATCGCCGGCCACCCGAAGTACACCGTCACCTCGGGCACCATCACGCTCGACGGTGAGAACGTGCTCGAGATGAGCGTCGACGAGCGCGCTCGCGCCGGACTCTTCCTGGCCATGCAGTACCCGGTGGAGGTGCCGGGCGTGTCGATGTCGAACTTCCTGCGCACCGCCGCCACCGCTGTGCGCGGCGAGGCACCCAAGCTGCGGCACTGGGTCAAGGAAGCCAAGACGGCGATGAGCGAGCTCGAGATCGACGCCAGCTTCCTCGATCGCAGCGTCAACGAAGGCTTCTCCGGCGGCGAGAAGAAGCGCCACGAGATTCTGCAGCTCGGCCTGCTCAAGCCCAAGATCGCCATCCTCGACGAGACCGACTCCGGCCTGGACGTCGACGCGCTGCGCGTGGTGTCCGAGGGCGTCAACCAGTACAAGGAGCGCGAGGACGGCGGAGTTCTGCTGATCACGCACTACACCCGAATTCTGCGCTACATCAAGCCTGATTTCGTGCACGTCTTCGTCAATGGCGAGATCGTGAAGTCCGGCGGAGCAGAGCTGGCCGACGAGCTCGAGGCCAACGGGTACGCCGGCTACACCCAGGCCGCGACCACCGGAGTATGACCATGGCTGCACCGGCAGCTGTGGCGGTGGCGGCATCGTTCGATGTCGCCGCAGTTCGCCGCGATTTCCCTATCCTTTCGCGCACCGTCCGTGACGGAAAGCCCTTGGTGTACTTGGATTCCGGCGCTACCTCGCAGCGCCCGGTCCAGGTACTCGACGCTGAGCGCGAGTTCTCGACCACATGCAATGCTGCGGTACACCGCGGTGCGCACCAACTGGCGGAAGAAGCGACCGACGCCTACGAGGGTGCGCGCGGTGCCATCGCGTCGTTCGTCGGGGCCGATGTCGACGAGATCGTGTTCACCAAGAACGCGACCGAGTCACTGAACCTCGTCACGTACGTGCTGGCGGATCGGAGATTCGACCGGCACCTCGGTCCCGGTGACGAGATCGTCGTCACCGAACTCGAGCATCACGCCAATCTCGTGCCCTGGCAGGAGCTCGCCGCTCGCACAGGTGCCACCCTGCGGTGGTACGGAGTCACCGACGACGGTCGAATCGATCTCGATTCGCTCGAACTGTCTTCGGCGGTCAAGGTGGTGGCGTTCACCCATCAGTCCAACGTGACCGGTGCCGTGGCTCCGGTCGAGGAACTGGTGCGTCGGGCCAGAGCGGTGGGAGCGCTGGTGGTGCTCGATGCCTGCCAGTCGGTGCCGCACATGAAGGTCGACTTCCACGCGCTGGACGTCGACTACGCCGCATTCTCCGGCCACAAGATGCTCGGACCCTCCGGAGTCGGTGTGCTCTACGGCAAGGCTGCTCTCTTGGACGCGATGCCCCCGTTCATCACCGGCGGCTCGATGATCGAGACCGTCACCATGGAGAAGTCGACATTCGCACCGCCTCCGCAACGCTTCGAGGCAGGAGTGCCGATGACCTCGCAGGTCGTCGGTCTCGGCGCCGCCGTGAGGTATCTGGAGAACATCGGGATCGACGTCATCGCCGCGCACGAGAAGGCTCTGGTCGCGGCGACTCTCGCCGAGTTCGCGAAGATCGACGGGGTCCGCGTCATCGGCCCGACGGAGAACATCGACCGGGGTTCGGCCGTTTCGTTCGTGGTCGATGGCATTCATGCCCACGATCTCGGACAGATTCTGGACGACGAAGGGGTCGCCATTCGCGTGGGGCATCACTGCGCGTGGCCGCTGCACCATCGTTTCGGCGTGGCCGCGACCGCACGTGCATCTTTCGCGCTGTACAACACGATCGACGAGGTGCAGGTGCTCGCCCAGGCGATCAGACGTGCGCAGTCGTTCTTCGGCACCGCGCACGCAGGCGGGGGAGGAGAGGTGTAGATGCGGATGGAACAGATGTATCAGGAAGTGATCCTCGATCACTACAAACACCCGCACGGCCGTGGGCTCAGAGAGCCGTTCGGCGCGCAGGTTCACCATGTGAACCCCACCTGCGGCGACGAGGTCACGCTTCGCGTGCACATCGAGAACGGGACCGTCGTAGATGTTTCGTACGACGGCCAGGGCTGCTCGATCAGCCAGGCAGCGACCTCGGTTCTCACCGATCAGGTCGTCGGCCTGACGGTGCCGGACGCGCTGAACACGGTCGACGCATTCAGCGAGATGGTCGGTGGCAGAGGTAACGTCGACGGTGACGAGGACGTCATCGGTGACGGGATCGCGTTCGCCGGGGTGGCCAAGTACCCGGCCCGCGTGAAGTGCGCGTTGCTGGGATGGATGGCTTTCAAGGACGCGGTTGTTCAAGTAATGGACGCAGGTTCGGCAGCCCCAACGGGTGAGTCGGCACTTTCCGGAGGACAGCAATCATGACCGATGCAACAGAAACCACCCCGGCGGAATTGACCGCCGAGGAAATCAAGGTGCTCGAGGACCTCGAAGAAGCAATGCGCGATGTCGTCGATCCCGAGCTCGGGATCAACGTCGTCGATCTGGGACTGGTGTATGACATCAAGATCGACGCGGAGGACATCGTCACCGTCGATATGACGCTCACCTCGGCGGCGTGCCCGTTGACCGATGTCATCGAGGACCAGGCGCGGGGAGCGCTGGTGCGCAGCGGACTGGCCGCGGACCTGAAGATCAACTGGGTCTGGATGCCGCCGTGGGGTCCCGACAAGATCACCGACGACGGCCGCGAACAGCTGCGGGCACTCGGCTTCACCGTCTGATTCGAGAACTGGCCGGCTCGGTCACGCGCCCTTTGCTTCAGCGTTTTTCGAGTCGGCGTTCTTGTCCTCGGTCTTGCTACGAGTCGTATTCTTCGCTGCGGCCTTCTTGGCCGGAGTCTTCTTCGCCGCTGCTTTCTTGGCGGGTGCCTTCTCGGCCGAAGCCGACTTCGATGCCTGCGAGGATCCCGGTTTCGCGTTCTTACCGGCGGCCTCGACGCTGCGCTGAAGCGCAGCCACCAGGTCGACGACCTCGGCATCCTCGCTGTCGTCGTCTTTGTCCGTCTCGGTGTGGATGACTTTTTCGCCGCCGTTGGCGAGCGTCTCGTCGATGAGTTTGCGCAGCTCGATCTGGTAGTCGTCGGTGTATTCGGTTGGGTCGAATTCCGAGGACATGCTCTCCACCAGCGATGTCGCCATCTTCACTTCCTGCGGCCGCGCCGATGCCGCATCCTCGAGCGAAGGGAACTCTGCGGCCCTGACCTCGTCGGGCCACAGCAGAGTCTGGATCACCAACACGTCATCGCGTACTCGCAGCGCGGCGAGTCGGGTCTTCTGCCGCAGCGTGAAATGCACCAGCGCGGTGCGTTCGGTTTCCTCCAGCGTCTCCCGCAGCAGCACGTATGCCTTCGGGGACGAGGAGTCCGGCTCGAGGAAATAGCTCTTGTCGTACAGAATCGGATCGATCTGCTCGGTCGGCACGAACTCGAGAACCGGAATCTCGTGCTTCTCCGCGGCCGGAAGTTTGTCGAAGTCGTCGTCGGTGAGAATCACGCGTTCGCCGTCGGGGGAGTCGTAGGCCTTGTCGATATCGGCGAACTGGACGGACTTGCCGCATTCTTGGCAGATGCGGTCGTATTTGATGCGGCCGCCGTCCTTGGCATGCACCTGATGGAACCGGATGTCGTGTTGCTCGGTGGCGGAGTAGACCTTGACCGGGACGTTGACCAGTCCGAAGGCGATCGAGCCCTTCCAAATGCTGCGCATGTGTCCATGATCGCCGACGGGGCGTCCGTGTGTCGACCGTTGGGACGAAAAGTCAACGGCTGTGCAGTGGTCGCGCTACCGTGCGCGCGATAGCAATCCTGGCGGAGGGCGACAGTGTGGGAAACATCTTCAGCATCGCGGTCATAGTGCCGACAGCGTCGTCGTGTCCGGAGAGATACGAGCGCTGCAGTTCGACCGGAAGCGAGAAGAAGCTGGAGAAGAACTGCGGCACCATCTCCGGTTGGAGATTCAATGCGGTGCGGAGCCCGAGATTACGGAGCTTCTGAACCGTCCACAGGCGCACCGGGTACCTTCGCCGCGACCGGGCACCGCCGCGGAACCGCTCGACCAGCTGATCCGCTGAGGCGAGCGATGCTGCCACGCTGTATCCCGTCGCCGGGTGCATCAGATTCGATCGAGAACCGAACAGAACCGGACCGCCTCGGCCGGCTCGCAGCCGTGACCGTGGTGGCGGTTCGACCGAGAAACGCACTCGTTCGACGTCCTCGTTGCCGGTCGGTTGCAGGTTGCGGTGGGTCAGCCGATGGAGCAATCGGGTCCGGAGAACCGCGAGATCGAGAGCGGGCCGCCCCACCAGACAGGTCTCTTCGAGCAGGATCCGATCCTCGTCGAGCGCAACGGCGTACAGAAAGCTGGGTGCTTCGTCGGGGTGCGCGCCGTTGTCGTTGCGCCAGTCCATGAACCAGGCGTCCGAGCCTTCGAGGATCGGTTCGCCGCGTCGTCGCTCGAAGACGAGGCCGTATGCCGTCTGCTGCGCGAGGTCGCGGGAATCGAGCGTTCCGCGGGCGTCGACGACGTGGCCGGCATCGAGGGTCGTCCCATCGGCCGTCGTCACGCGAGATCCTGTGACGTCGATGGCCGTCCCTGCCAGTACTCGCACCTGGTCGATGGTCAGGGCTGTCTGCAACGCACGGGTGTCCAACACGCAGTACATGCGATCGATGATCCGGCGGCGGTCGGTCCATACCGCAGGCTCGGCGGCCCGCGATGCGATCGTCGATTCCGGTAGCCACGACGGCAGCTCGTCGGCCCAGGCCGCGTACGTCGGCGTCCAGGTCCGCATCGGGTGCGGGTCGAGGGCGACCACATCCAGGCCCGCGGCGGCGCAACGATGCGCGAGGGCCCTGCCTGCCGGGCCGAGCCCGACCACCGCGACGTCGGCCGAAAGCTTGCTCACATTCCGCCGGTGGCGAGCAACCCACCGTCCACACGCACGGTCTCACCGGTGATCCACGAGGAAGAGTCCGAGGCGAGGAAGGCGACCAGCTGAGCCACGTCCTCGGGGTTCCCGAGGCGCTTCATCGGGTAGCCGGCCGATGCTGCGTCCTCTCCGCCTGCGACCAGGGCCTCCGCGAACTTGGTCTTCACAACCCCCGGTGCGACGGCATTGACGCGGATCTTCGGGCCCAGCTGCCAGGCAAGTTCCTCGGTGAGGCGGATCAGGGCGGCCTTGGATGCTCCGTACGCAGCAATCACGCCGGTGGAGCGGATTCCCGCCACACTCGCGATATTGACGACTGCGCCGCCGTGTTCGCCCATCCAGGCGTGAAAGGCCTGCTGGACGAACCCGAGAGTGGCCACGACGTTGGTGTCGAAGATTTTGCGCACACCCTCGAGGTCTGCGTCCATCAGCGATCCGTAGACCGGGTTGATTCCGGTGTTGTTGACGAGGATGTCCAGCGAACCGAATGTCTCGATGGTCTTCGCCACCGCGCTGCGTCGGTGCTCCGGGTCGCCCGCGTTGCCGTCGAGCGCGAGAACGGCGTCGCCCAGTTCGGCTGCCGTCGCCGTCAGAGGTTCGCGTTTGCGTGCGGTGATCGCCACGTTCGCGCCGCGGGCGAGAAGCTCGGCGGCGATGGCTCTGCCGATGCCGCGGCTGGCTCCGGTGACGAGTGCGGTGCGTCCGGTGAGATCGAGGGTGGTGCTGGATGTGGTGCCTGTTTCGGGAGCGTCGGTCATCGATCAGACGTTACCGGTGTCACCGTGGATCCTGGGGTAGGGCATGTCGATGCTGAGCTAAAATGGAAGTTTGCTGTGCCGCCCTGGCGGTACGGCTGTGTTCGCTCGTCGGTCGACGGGCGAGGATCTGTACGGCAATCGCTAGGAGCTCACGCGTGATCACCGCCACCGACCTGGAAGTTCGTGCCGGTGTGCGGACCCTTCTATCCACCGAGGGGCCCGCGCTCCGCGTGCAGTCGGGAGACCGCATCGGGTTGGTCGGCCGCAACGGAGCAGGTAAGACGACCACGCTGCGAATTCTGGCCGGCGAGGGCGAGCCGTATGCCGGTGAGGTCGTGCGCACCGGGGACCTCGGTTATCTTCCGCAGGACCCCAAAGAAGGCGATCTCGACGTGCTGGCCAAGGACCGTGTGCTCTCTGCCCGCGGCCTCGATACGTTGCTGCACCGGATGGAAAAGCAGCAGGCACTGATGGCCGAGGTGGCCGACGAAGCATTGCTCGACAAGGCCGTGCGCAAATACGGTGAGCTGGAGGAGCGGTTCGCGTCGCTCGGCGGATACGAGGCCGAGAGCGAAGCGGCACGAATCTGCAACAGCCTGGGTCTGCCCGACCGAATTCTCGGACAGGCTCTCAGGACGTTGTCCGGCGGTCAGCGTCGCCGAGTGGAATTGGCTCGAATTCTGTTTGCCGCGTCCGACGGGAGCGGTGGACGCTCGAACACCACGTTGCTGCTCGACGAGCCGACCAACCACCTCGACGCGGATTCGATCACCTGGCTGCGCGGCTTTCTGCAGAACCACGAGGGCGGGCTCATCGTCATCAGTCACGATGTGGAACTGCTGGGCGATGTCGTCAACCGAGTGTGGTTCCTCGACGCTGTGCGCGGCGAGGCCGACATCTACAACATGAACTGGAAGAAGTACCTCGACGCGCGCGCCACGGACGAGCAGCGGCGCCGACGCGAACGCGCGAACGCGGAGAAGAAGGCCGGTGCGCTGCGCGTCCAGGCCGCGAAAATGGGGGCCAAGGCGACGAAGGCCGTTGCCGCACAGAATATGGCGAAGCGGGCAGACAAGCTGCTCGCCAATCTCGATGCCGAGCGCGTGTCGGACAAGGTCGCGCACATTCGTTTCCCCGAGCCCGCACCGTGTGGCAAGACGCCGTTGATGGCGAAGAACCTGACCAAGATGTACGGGTCTCTCGAGATCTTCGCCGGAGTCGATCTGGCGATCGACCGTGGCAGTCGAGTGGTGGTGCTCGGACTCAACGGTGCGGGCAAGACGACCCTGCTGCGGATTCTGGCCGGTACCGAAAAAGCCGACACCGGAGAGATCGAACCCGGCCACGGTATGCGCGTCGGGTACTTCGCGCAGGAGCACGACACGCTCGACGACCACGCTTCGGTATGGGAGAACATCCGACACGCGGCACCCGATACCGGGGAGCAGGAACTGCGCTCGCTGCTCGGCGCGTTCATGTTCACCGGCCCCCAGCTCGAGCAGCCGGCCGGAACCTTGTCCGGCGGTGAGAAGACGCGTCTCGCATTGGCCGGGTTGGTCTCCTCGGCCGCGAACGTGTTGCTGCTCGACGAGCCGACCAACAACCTCGATCCGATCTCACGCGAACAGGTGCTCGACGCGCTGCGCAGTTACAAGGGTGCCGTCGTTCTCGTCACCCACGATCCCGGTGCTGCCGAGGCACTCTCACCGGAGCGGGTGATTCTGCTTCCCGACGGTACCGAGGACCACTGGTCGCAGGACTACCTGGAACTGATTCAGCTGGCCTGAGCCCGGCATCGGTCCTGCTCAGTCTCGTCGGCGGACCGACTCCTCGACCAGATCGAGGATTGCCGCCAGGTTCGTTCCGCCTTGCCCGGACGCGATGCGGGCCACCAAGCCGTCGAGGACGAGATCGAGATAATCGGCCAGGACGTCGTTGGGTACGTCGTCACGTAGCCTTCCGGCCGTTTTCTGACGCTCCAGTCGTCCGAGTGTGGCGTCGGTCAGTTCTGCCGATCGCTCGGCCCAGCTGGTCCGAAAATCGGCGTCGGTGCGCAATCTACGGGTGATCTCGAGCCGCGTCCCCAGCCACTCGAATTGCTCGGGGCGATCGAGCATGTCTCGCATCACCTGGACCAGACCCTGAGTAGCGGCAACCTCGGCCATGCGCCGGGCGTCTTCCTGCGCCAACGCCAGAAAGAGGCCGTCCTTGTCTTTGAAGTGGTGAAAAATTGCTCCACGCGACAAGCCGGTCGCCTCTTCGAGACGCCGTACCGTGGCACCCTCGTAGCCGAATTCGCCGAAGCACTTGCGCGCGCCGTCGAGAATTTCGCTCCGGCGAGCGGCCAGATGGTCTTCGCTGACCTTGGGCACGTGTCGATTCCTACTTTCGATGGACAGGCCCCGACCGATACGGCGATGGGCCCGGAAACACGATCACGGTTCCGGGCCCATCGCTGTGCGAGGCGTACGTCAGACGACGTGTACTCAGCCTCTGATCATGTTGCGCAGCACGTACTGCAGGATGCCGCCGTTGCGGTAGTAATCGGCTTCACCCGGGGTGTCGATACGAACGACGGCGTCGAACTCGACCTTGGTGCCATCGCTCTTGGTGGCGGTGACGGCCATGGTCTTCGGCGTCGTGCCCTCGTTCAGCTTCGCGACGCCGACGATGTCGAAGGTCTCGGTGCCGTCGAGCTTGAGCGACGACGCGCTCTCACCGGCCGGGAACTGCAGGGGAACGACGCCCATGCCGATGAGGTTGGAGCGGTGAATGCGCTCGAACGACTCGGTGATGACGGCCTTGACGCCCAGGAGCGAGGTGCCCTTGGCCGCCCAGTCACGGGAGGATCCGCTGCCGTACTCCTTGCCGCCCAGGACGACCAGCGGGATGCCGGCCTTCTGGTAGTTCTGCGACGCGTCGTAGATGAAGGACTGCGGTCCACCGTCCTGCGTGAAGTCACGGGTGTAGCCACCCGAGACGTCGTCGAGGAGCTGGTTCCTGAGGCGAATGTTCGCGAAGGTTCCGCGAATCATGACCTCGTGGTTACCGCGCCGCGAGCCGAGCGAGTTGTAGTCCTTGCGCTCGACACCGTGCGAATCAAGGTACTGCGCCGCGGGCGTACCCGACTTGATGGGACCGGCCGGGCTGATGTGGTCGGTGGTGACCGAGTCGCCGAGCAGTGCCAACACGCGGGCACCGGTGATGTCCTCGACCGGGGCCGGGTCCATCGTCATGCCGTCGAAGTACGGAGGCTTACGCACGTACGTGGACTCGGGGTCCCACTCGAACGTATCGCCCTCGGGAGTCGACAGGTTCTGCCACCGGCTGTCGCCTGCGAAGATGGTCTCGTAGGACTTGCTGAACATGTCCCGGTCGATCGAGGACTGGATGGTCTCCTCGATCTCCTGTGCGGACGGCCAGATGTCCTTCAGGAACACGGGATTGCCCTCGTGGTCCTCGCCCAGTGCGTCGGTCTCGAAGTCGAAGTCCATCGTGCCCGCCAGGCCGTACGCGATGACCAGCGGCGGCGAAGCCAGGTAGTTCATCTTCACGTCGGGGGAGATGCGGCCTTCGAAGTTGCGGTTGCCCGACAGCACTGCGGTGACCGAGAGGTCGTTGTCGTTGATCGCCTTCGAGATCGGCTCGAGCAGTGGACCGGTGTTGCCGATACACGTGGTGCAGCCGTATCCGCCGAGGTAGTAGCCGAGCTTCTCGAGGTACGGCCACAGGCCGGCCTTCTCGTAGTAGTCGGTGACGACCTGCGAACCGGGTGCCATGTTGGTCTTGACCCAGGGCTTGGTGGACAGGCCCTTCTCCACGGCGTTGCGAGCGAGCAGTGCCGCGCCGAGCATGACCGACGGGTTCGAGGTGTTGGTGCAGGAGGTGATGCCTGCAACCACGACGGCACCGTGATCGAGAACGAATTCCCCGGCCTCGTCGGTGGTGACCCGGATCGGCTTGCTCGGGCGGCCTTCGGAACCGTAGGCGGCAGAGCGAACGTCGACCGAGTCCTCTTCGGCGAAGCTCAGCGATGCGGAATCACTGGCCGGGAACGACTCGTCGAGTGCCTCGTCGAGCTTGGTCTCACCCTCGTGCGCCGGGTGGTTCTCCTCGACGTAGTTGTGGATGTCCTTGCGGAACGCAACCTTGGAATCGGACAACAGGATTCGGTCCTGCGGGCGCTTCGGGCCTGCGATGGACGGGACGACCGTGTTCAGGTCGAGCTCGATGTACTCGGAGTACACGGCCTCGTTCTTCGGGTCGTGCCACATGCCCTGTTCCTTGGCGTACGCCTCGACGAGAGCGAGCTGCTCGTCGCTGCGGCCGGTGAGGCGCAGGTAGTTGATGGTCTCCTCGTCGATCGGGAAGATCGCTGCGGTGGAACCGAACTCGGGGCTCATGTTGCCCAGGGTGGCGCGGTTCGCGAGCGGAACCTCGGCCACGCCCTCGCCGTAGAATTCGACGAACTTGCCGACGACGCCGTGCTTGCGCAGCATCTCGGTGGCGGTCAGCACCACGTCGGTGGCCGTGACGCCGGGCTGGATCTCACCGGAGAGCTTGAAACCGACGACGCGGGGGATGAGCATCGAGACCGGCTGGCCGAGCATGGCGGCCTCGGCTTCGATGCCGCCGACGCCCCAGCCGAGCACGCCGAGGCCGTTGACCATCGTCGTGTGCGAGTCGGTGCCGACGCAGGTGTCCGGGTAGGCCTGGCCCTTGCGGGTCATCACGGTCGGTGCCAGGTATTCGATGTTGACCTGGTGCACGATTCCCATGCCGGGCGGGACGACCTTGAAGTCGTCGAAGGCGCCCTGGCCCCAACGCAGGAACTGGTATCGCTCGCCGTTGCGCTCGTACTCGAGGTCGACATTGCGCTCCAGTGCATCCGCTCGGCCGAAGACGTCGAGGATGACCGAGTGGTCGATGACCATGTCGGCGGGGGAGAGGGGGTTGACCTTGTTGGGGTCGCCGCCCAAGGTGGTGACGGCTTCACGCATCGTCGCAAGGTCGACGATGCACGGCACACCCGTGAAGTCCTGCATGATGACGCGCGCGGGGGTGAACTGGATTTCGATGCTCGGATCGGCGGATGGGTCCCACGATGCGATCGAGCGAATGTGGTCGGCGGTGATGTTGGCACCGTCCTCGGTGCGAAGGAGGTTCTCCGCGAGGACCTTCAGTGCGTAGGGCAGCTTCTCGGCACCGGGCAAGGCCGACAGTCGGAAGATCTCGTACGAGTTCTCGCCGACTTCGAGGGTGCCCTTTGCACCGAATGAATCATTACTTGCGGTCACTTCAGCTCCACTCGTCTATGCGGCACACCGCCGACGGGGCTGTGTCGACGGTTGAAGCGAGGCATTGTCCGAGGGTCTCGGCCTCGATTCTCGGGCTGAGAGTTCGGGGCGGACGCTCGATCGATGTCTCGTTGGAAGTCTAACAGTACGCTTGTCCTGTGAAGACCTGCGGTCCGAGTCTCCGGGTGTGTCGAGAGACGAACCCGCATGACGATCCTCACGCAGTGGTCCGCGCCGCGCAATGAAGGGCGTCCTCAGTTTCGATGTCGATGCCGCAGGCCTACCCGGCCGGGCCGAGACCGTCACGTAGGGTTCGACTCGATTGTTCCTACCGACTGGACGAGAGATGTCTGATCCGATTCACGCTGTTTCCCCACTTGCCACCGATATCCCGGCAGGTCTGGACGTCGACAGCATCGTCGCCACCGTCCGCGAATCCCGCGTGAGCGCGCCTGCCGACGAGGAAGCAGGGTTGTCTGCCGCGGTGGCACGCGCCGAGGATCACGGAATCGACCTGTCCATCGTGATAGTGCCGAACGACCCGCGTCACGACTCGCAACTGCGCGATCTCGCCACTGCGGTCGGTGCGCGCGAAGGCGGGACCGTCCTGGTGCTCAGTCCGGGACAGGTGGGCACCTTCAGTGACTCCATCAGTCGGGTCACCCTCGAAGCCGGACAGGACCGCACCTACACCGGCAATCATGTCGTCGCTGCCGACAACTTCGTCGACACGCTCGTCGACGACCAGACCCCGTGGGGCTTGCTCACCGGTGGTCTCGTGGTTGTCGTTGCCGCCGTGGCGACCCTGACGGCCGTGGTCAAGGCACGCAGATATCGCTCTGCCGCAGCCTCGACCGAAGCCGCGGAGCGAGACTCCGCCGAGCGCTGAACGAGATGTGAACAAGCGCTGAACCCACGCGCCGTCGTGTCGTTCGACTGACCGACGCACACCTCGCCCGAGTCGGTCTCGATCCCGGCCCGAGGGCCACGCGAAAAAGTCGAAAAAATTGTTTTCGGTAAACGCCGAGTTCACGGCGTCGTGCCTGGTCGAATCACAAATGTGTCATTTGTGACTGGAGTTTCTTTAGGGTGCAAAGTGTCGTACGGTGCCATTGGCACTGCTGGGGAAGGAGTGTCGCAGAAGGCGGTTGTCATCCGTGGGGAACTCGGGAGGCCACTGCTTCGGGTGTGACTGACGTGGTACACACCTGTCGTATCGCTGCGTGTTTCTTTCCTGCCCGACGAAACGCTCACCGCCCACTGCGATCGGGGTGGAGGACGGGGAGCACCTCGACGGCACGACGGTTCGACGCGAACCCGAGTGAATGCCGGACCCGAGGGAGACATTCGTGATCCGACGTCACATCCGCGGCACTCACCGCAGAGCGGTGATCCGTACCCGATTCGTGCTGGTGGGCGCAGGCCTCGTGCTCGCATTGATGGCCACCCTGCCGGGCGTTGCCGCCGCAGTACCACCGCCACCGCCCAATCCCTCGGACAGCGACCTCGCCGCTGCAGGCAGCGCCGTCGACTCGCGACTGGGTCAGGTGGGCCAGTTGATCGACGCGATCGCGTCCGCCAATCAGCAGCTCGCGCAACTCGACGACGAAGTCGCCTCGAAGCGCGAGGGCGTCAACAAAGCTCTGGTCGATCTGCAGAATGCACGCGACGCAGCCGATGTCGCAGCGGCGGTGGTGAGCGCAGCCCAGCAGGCGCTGGCAGATGCCGGAACCCAGATCCAGGCAGCGCAACGCAAGTTCGACGAATTCGCGAAGTCCAGTTACACCCAGGGGTCCGGCGTCGCGTCGATGGCCTCGTTCCTCGGTTCCAGCGGACCCGAGGACATCCTCGACCGCGCCCAGGTGCTCAGGGTGCTCTCGAGCAGTCAGAACGCCGTGCTCGACGGTTTGCAGCGGGCACGTACCGAGCAGGCCAACCGCGAGTCGGCCGCACGTGAATCCAAGCAACAGGCCGACGCAGCAGCATCGGAAGCCGAGACCAAGAAGGCCGAGGCCGAGCAGGCCATCGCCGAGGCGCAGGCGGCACTGCAGACCGAGGCCGACCGTAAAGCGGCGATCGAATCGCAGCGTGACGCAGCGCAGTCGGAGCTCGATCTCGCGCGATCCAATGTGGCTGGGCTGCAGGATCAGCGGGCCGCGTACGGTGCCTGGGAAGCGCAGAAAGCGGCCGAGGACGCTGCAGCGGCTGCTGCAGCAGCCGCCGCACGTGAAGCCGCGGCGCAGGCAGCTGCCCGGGTGTCGGCAAATCTCGCGGCTCAGCAGCGCGCGGCAGCCATCGCCGAGGGCCAGCGATCACATGTCGACGTCGACGAGGATTCGAGTTCGTCGACGAACAATTCGAGCGGCACTACTGCGACCACGCCGACACCTACCAAGCCGAAAAAGCCCACGACCCCCTCTGTGACGGGAAGTGCTGCAGTCGAGCTGGCCATCGACCGCGGTATGAGCCAACTCGGAGTTCCCTATTCCTGGGGTGGCGGCGACGAGAACGGCCCGACGAAAGGCATCAGGGACGGCGGAGTCGCCGACAGCTACGGCGACTACAACAAGGTCGGCTTCGATTGCTCGGGCCTGATGATCTACGCCTTCGCCGGACTCGGCATCTCGTTGCCGCACTACACCGGCTACCAGTACACGGCCGGTAAGCAAGTTCCGTCCTCGGAGATGAAACGCGGCGACATGATCTTCTACGGCCCCAACGCCAGCCAGCACGTCGCGCTCTACCTCGGAAACGGCAAGATGCTCGAGGCTCCGCAATCGGGCTCGGTGGTCAAGGTGTCCGATGTGCGTTACAGCGGCATGACCCCCTATGCAGTGCGAATGGTCTCCTGAGCGAGCCACATCTGCGGCATCTCTTCGCACCACACGTGCCCGGGGTCGTTGCGCCGGCTCCGCTTGGGGGTGCCTTTCGGCGCGCTCGACGATGACCTGGAATAGTTGATCGCGGCGGTGTCGAAACGCGCCCGACGATGATCGACTGAAAGCGGTGAATTCTTGGTGACATCACGTGACGGCCGGATTTCGAACGACGAGGACTCGACGCGAGCCGAGCCCTCGACACCGAATCCACAGGGTGGGGAGCCGAAGCGGGTGGACAGCCCAGGCTTGGCCGAGGACGTTCAGCTCCTCGAGAAGGCCGTGTACGAGGTCAAGCGGGTGATCGTCGGCCAGGACCGCCTGGTCGAGCGAATCCTGGTGGGACTCCTCGCCCGCGGGCACGTCCTCCTCGAGGGTGTTCCCGGCGTCGCCAAGACCTTGGCCGTCGAGACGTTCGCGAGGGTCGTGGGCGGTTCGTTCTCGCGAGTCCAGTTCACCCCGGACCTGGTGCCGACCGATCTCGTCGGCACTCGCATCTACCGCCAGGGCCGGGAGGAGTTCGACACCGAACTCGGACCTGTCGTGGCGAACTTCGTCCTGGCCGACGAGATCAACCGCGCACCTGCGAAGGTCCAGTCGGCATTGCTCGAGGTCATGGCCGAGCGACACGTGACGATCGGCGGCAAGACGTTCCCGATGCCAGACCCGTTCCTGGTGATGGCGACTCAGAACCCCATCGAGAACGAGGGGGTCTATCCCCTTCCGGAAGCTCAGCGCGACAGATTCCTGTTCAAGATCGTCGTCGACTACCCGACGGTCGAAGAAGAACGCGAGATCGTCTATCGGATGGGCATCAAGGCACCGGAGCCGAAGCAGATCCTCGACCCGAGCGAACTGATTCGGCTGCAGAATCTGGCCGGCTCGGTGTTCGTCCACCATGCGCTCGTCGACTACGTCGTGCGGGTCATCTCCGCCACCCGTACCCCCGAGCAGTTCGGTCTGGACGACGTGGCCAACTGGATCGCCTACGGTGCCTCTCCCCGTGCGACGCTGGGCATCATCGCGGCATCGAGAGCACTCGCACTGCTGCGCGGCCGCGATTACGTGGTTCCACAAGACGTGCTCGAAGTCATTCCCGACGTACTCCGGCATCGCCTGGTGCTGTCCTACGACGCTCTCGCGGACGAGGTGACGCCCGAGACGGTCATCTCTCGTGTGCTGCAGACCGTCGGCCTGCCTCAGGTGTCTCCACAGGCAGTGCCCGTCCAGCACGGCAACGGGGCCGGTTCGGACGCTCCGCACTTCGACGGACGCCAAGGCGGACCTCAGGGGCAGTACCCGGCCCAAGGGCCCTTGCCCGCCCCCGGCCAGTTCCCTGCTCCGGGTCAGTTCCCCGGACATGGACAGGTCCCCGGGGCCCAGCAGCACCCACAGGGTGGTCAGTTCGGGCAACCGGCACCGGCGATGCAGAAGCCGTCCGGTGACGGATCCTCGATCGGTACGCAGGGTCAGTGAGCGGATCCGACACCGCTCCAGTGACCGAGGGCCGTGCCGTCGGTTCACGGCCGCCCTCGTTCCGATCCGGTGAGTTGCGGGACCCGAAACTGGCAGCGGCATTGCGAACGTTGGAGCTGACGGTGCGCCGTCGGCTGGACGGCGTTCTGCACGGCGATCACTTCGGGCTGATTCCCGGCCCCGGTTCCGAACCCGGTGACGCCCGGGAATATCAACCCGGTGACGACGTTCGGCAGATGGATTGGTCGGTGACCGCGCGCACCACCCACCCGCACGTGCGTCAGTCCATCGCCGACCGCGAGCTCGAGACGTGGCTCGTGGTGGATTTGTCGGCCAGCCTGGATTTCGGTACGGCAGGGTGCGAGAAGCGAGACCTTGCGGTCGCGGCCTCGGCGGCGATCACTCATCTGACCGGCGGCGGCGGAAATCGAATCGGAGCGGTGGTGGCCACCGGCGCCACCACGACGCGCATCCCGGCTCGCGGTGGCCGGACACATACCCAGTCGATGCTCAGAGCCATCGCCACGACGCCGTCCGCAACCGACGGTGTGCGCGGCGACCTGCGAGCGGCGGTCGAGGCTCTGCGTAGACCCGAACGTCGGCGTGGGATGGCCGTGGTGATCAGTGACTTCCTCGGTCCCATCGACTGGGAGCGGTCGCTGCGCGCCATCTCGGCCCGACACGATGTGTTGGCCGTGGAGGTACTTGATCCGCGCGACCTGGAGTTGCCCGACGTCGGTGATGTGGTGTTGCACGATCCGGAATCGGGCCGTACCCGCGAATTCAGCACGACCCCACGGCTGCGTGCAGATTTCGCGCGCGCAGCGGCAGCGCACCGCGACGAGGTGGAGAAGGCGCTCCGGCGGTGCGGTGCACCTCGACTGACGCTGCGTACCGACGGTGACTGGATCGCCGATGTCGTCAGGTTCGTCACCGCACGCAGGCACACCATCGGTGCCGGTTTCACCAATACCGCTCGGGCGGGTTCGCGATGAGCCTGACCGATTTCGCGTCGCCGTGGTGGCTCGGGTTTCTCCTCGTCGTCATCGCGCTGACCGCAGGCTACATCTGGGTCCAACGACGCAAGCAGAAGCACGTTCTGCGTTTTTCCAACATGGAACTGCTCGAGTCCGTCGCGCCTGTGCGGCAGAACCGGTTGCGACATCTACCCACCGCGCTGGTGCTGGTCGGTCTGATGTTCCTCACCGTCGCGCTGGCAGGTCCGACCGCGGACGAGCGCGTCCCACGCAACCGCGCGACCGTCATGCTCGTGATCGACGTGTCACTGTCGATGGAGGCCACCGATGTCGAGCCGAGCCGCCTGGCCGCTGCGCAGGATGCGGCGAAGTCCTTCGCCGATGGTCTGACTCCCGGCATCAATCTCGGGTTGGTCGCGTTCGCAGGCACTGCGTCCGTCTTGGTTTCTCCGACAGCCAATCGCGAAGCCACCAAGTCCGCGATCGACAAATTGCAGCTCAGTGAGCGAACGGCGACCGGTGAGGCGATCTTCACCTCACTCCAGTCGATCGACACTCTCGGGGCGATACTCGGCGGCGGTGACGCGGCGCCACCCGCTCGTATCGTGCTGCTCTCCGACGGCAAGCAGACGGTGCCGCAGAATCTCGACGACCCCCGGGGCGGCTACACCGCTGCACGTGCCGCCAAGGACAAGGGCGTGCCGATCTCCACGATCTCGTTCGGTACCAGCTACGGCTCCGTCGAAATCGACGGCGACGGCGGCCCCGAACGGGTTCCGGTACCGGTCGACGACCCGTCCTTGCGAGAGATCGCAGAGCTCTCGGGCGGTAGCTTCTTCACTGCCTCGTCGATCGAGGACTTGCGTCAGGTGTACGACACCTTGGAGGAGCAGATCGGTTTCGAGATCACCCGCGGGGACGCTTCTCGTCCGTGGCTGATTCTCGGGGTGCTGTTCATCTCGTCGGGGTTGGGTTCGGCATTGGTGATGCGGCAGAGATTGCCGTGATCGCTGTTATTACTCACCAGTAAGTTTCGCTTTGTCATTCCAGGACGAACAGATAGGTTGCTAGGCATGTCCACACCTGACTTCATCGCGCGATCGGTACTCGTCACCGGAGGTAACCGGGGTATCGGTCTGGCCATCGCCCAACGACTCAGTGCCGACGGACACAAGGTGGCCGTCACCCACCGCGGCTCCGGGGCTCCCGACGGATTGCTCGGGGTCGTCTGCGACGTCACCGACTCCGCCTCCGTCGACGCCGCCTTCAAGGAGGTCGAGGAAAAGCACGGGCCCGTCGAGGTTCTCGTGGCCAATGCCGGCATCACCGACGACACCCTGTTGATGCGGATGACCGAGGACCAGTTCCAACGTGTGATCGATGCGAACTTGACAGGTGCCTTCCGTGTTGCCAAGCGCGCCAACCGCGCCATGCTGCGTGCGCGTTGGGGCCGGATGGTCTTCCTCAGTTCGGTCGTCGCCCTCGGCGGTGGGCCGGGTCAGATCAATTACGCAGCGTCCAAAGCCGGTGTCATCGGCATGGCTCGGTCGATCACGCGCGAACTCGGTTCGCGGTCGATCACGGCGAACGTCGTGTCTCCGGGATTCATCGAAACGGACATGACCGCGGAGCTGTCCGACGATCTCCGCGACAAGGCGAAAGAGTTCATTCCCCTTCAACGACTCGGCCAGCCCGAGGACGTCGCCGCAGTGGTGAGCTTCCTCGCGGGCCCGGACTCGGGTTACGTGTCCGGTGCCGTTATTCCCGTCGACGGCGGTATGGGCATGGGCCACTGAGAGTTCTTCAAGCACAAAACTTTTCGGCTGAACATCATAGATTCTCATCGTCGAGGTAAGGAACACAGCACTATGGGCGGATTGCTCGAAGGCAAGACGATTCTGATCACCGGCATCATCACCGATGCCTCCATCGCATTCCACGCTGCTGCCATGGCGCAGGACCAGGGCGCGAAGGTGATCATCACCGGTTTCGATCGGCTCCGGCTCATCGACCGCATCGCGCAACGTCTGCCCAAGGAGGTGCCCCCGGCGATCGAGCTCGACGCCACCAACGAGGAGCACCTCGCTGCGTTGGCCGATCGCGTCCGCGAGGTGGCACCCGAGGGCATCGACGGGGTTCTGCATTCGATCGCGTTCGCGCCCCGCACCCTGATGGGCCCGGATGCCAAGCCGTTCCTCGACGGTCCCGGCCCCGATGCCGCGAAGGCCTTCGAGATCTCGGCGTGGAGCTACGCGTCGCTGGCGCGTGCGGTGCTGCCGGTCATGAACGAGGGCGGCTCCATCGTCGGTATGGATTTCGACCCCCGCACGTCGATGCCGTACTACAACTGGATGGGCGTGGCCAAGGCCGCACTCGAATCGGTCAATCGCTACGTCGCCCGGGAAGTGGGCGCTGCCAAGCGTATTCGATCCAACCTCGTCGCTGCCGGGCCCATCAAGACCCTCGCCGCCAAGGCGATCGCCGGTACGGCAACCGACGATGCCGCGAAGATGAACCAACTGAACGTCTACTGGGACGGCGCTGCCCCCATCGGCTGGGACGTCAACGACCCGACCGTCGTGGCCAAGTCCATCGTCGCGTTGCTCTCGGATTGGCTGCCCGGCACCACCGGGTCCATCGTCTACGTCGACGGCGGAGCCAGCCACAACACGTATCTGCCCGACAACATGTGACGCCGCGGTGGGCGGAACCGTACGTTGTCTCGCTCACCGTTGGTTTCGTTCGCAGGTCGGACCTGTGTCGAGGCCGGTCTGCGACAGGGGCACAATGGATTGATGACCACCCCTGGAGAATTCGACGCGCTGTTGGTGCTCTCGTTCGGCGGCCCGGAACAGCCGAGCGACGTTCGTCCGTTCCTGGAGAACGTCACTCGCGGACGCGGTGTGCCGCCGGAGCGTCTGGACTCCGTCGTCGAGCACTACATGCACTTCGGTGGAGTGTCTCCGATCAACGAGCTCAATCGTGAGATCATCGCGGCCCTTCGCGCCGAATTCGATTCGGCGGGAATCGATCTGCCGATCTACTTCGGAAATCGCAACTGGCACCCGATGATCGAGGACACCGTTGCGGCCATGACAGCGGACGGGGTCCGATCGGCGCTGGTGTTTCCGACCTCGGCGTGGGGCGGCTACTCCGGGTGCAGGCAGTACCACGAGGACATCGCTCGCGCTCGCGCCGCAGTCGGCGAGGACGCACCACACCTGCTCAAGATCCGGCAGTACTACGACCATCCGTTGATGGTCGACGCCTTCACCGACGCCGTTGCGGCCGCGCGTGCTTCGCTGCCCGATCAGTGCCGCGCCGGTGCTCGGCTGGTCTTCACCGCGCACTCGATTCCCTCTGCCGCCGACGCCAACGCCGGTCCTCCCGAGGATGGCGGCCACCTCTACAGTCGCCAGGTGGCCGAGGCATCGCGACTGGTCGCGGCCGCGTCCGGCGTCGAGGACTACGACCTGGTGTGGCAGTCCCGTTCCGGACCACCGCAGGTTCCGTGGCTCGACCCCGATATCTGTGATCACCTCGAAGCGCTCTCGGCACGGTCGGTCGAGGCGGTGATCGTGTGTCCGATCGGATTCGTCTCCGATCATCTCGAGGTGGTGTGGGATCTCGATACCGAGGCCGAGGAGAAGGCCCGTGAACTCGGAATGGAGTTGGTCCGCGCCGGCACTCCCGGATCGGATGCGCGCTTTCCGATGATGATCCGTGAACTCGTCGAGGAATATCGCGTCGGCGGACAGTGCCGCCGCCTGGGCCGCGTGCCCGGCTACGGCTCCACTCTCGACGGCGTCCGCTGCGCCGTCGGCTGCTGCGAACAACCGACCAGACCGGCTCGTCCTGCGGCGGCGGCCACCCGCTAGCGGCCGCTCCAACCGTCGAGGGGCATCACGCGGAGTGCAGTGCCGCGTCGATGCTCGTCGCGACAGCGATGGTGCGAGCGGTGCGCACTGCCGCCCACAACGGTCGAAGGAGTTCCTCGCGCGCGGCCGCACCCGTCGCGGTGGGGGCCTCCGAGGGGGCGGACCCGGACGCTACGGTCAGAATGGCCGCTACCCGATCGGCCGTTTCCAGGACCCGAAATGCCCTGTCGGACATCTCGGCTGGGTAGCGGTGGCGGGCCGCTTCGGCCATCAGCGCGGCGATGCGGGTGCGGGGATCGCCGTCGAGCGTTCGGGTGGGCAGTGCCTGCATCTGCGCCAGCGCATCCGCCGCGCCGCGTACGGCCTCGCGCATCTCGTATTCGGCCTCACCCAAGCCCTGTTCGCGGTGACCGTGCTCGGGAACGACAATCGAATACACCGTCCAGCGCAGCACATCGGGGCCCTCGACTACTGGCACCAGTCCGATTCCCGGGCAGCCGGAAGTTCCGACGGTCACCGCTTGGCCCGAGTTCAGCGCCGCGCGTGAGAAGTCGGTGTTCGCGGGCAATCCGGTCACCGCACCGGGAGCAGGCAAGACGAGCCGGACCGTTTCCTCGCCGACGGCCGGTTGTGGCACCGTACCTGCGGTTGCCCTGATCGCCTGCAGCAGTCCGGCGATGGATTCGGCGTAACCGGGGTGCGGCAACCCGAAGGCCTCGGCCGCGGTCGCATCGCCCGCACCGACGAGATGCATCGGAGCCCACTCGAACATGGCGTCGATGACGTCGTCCGGTGAGCTGGCACCGGCCAGCCAGGAACTGGTCCACAGGGCGAGGCTTGCACTGGAAGAACACACGACTCACGAGCATAGGTCGGCGTGGCGAACTGTGCTCGGGCACCGGTATCGCTAGCGTTGTTCGCCGTGAACGACATGTACGGCGGAGACATTCTCAAAGGGCACAGTCGGATGCGCAAGGTCCCGGCACCGGAGGTGTCGGCCGAGCGTGGACTGGTGGTCGAGGATGCCGGTTCAGGTTATTGCGGGGCGGTGGTCGGGTTCGAGCGCACCTACGACGGCGACTTCGTTCGACTCGAGGACGGTGCCCGCACGACTCGTCTGTTCGCCCTGCGCGAGGCGGCATTCCTGATCGACGGACGTCGAGTGACTCTGATCCGTCCGAAGCCTGCCGCTGCGGCGCGACAGCAGACGCGCTCGGCCTCCGGTTCGACCAAGGTCGAGGGCCTGCGGGCTCGGACGGCACGTGCGAGTCGGATCTGGGTCGAGGGTGTGCACGACGCGGCCCTCGTGGAAAGTGTGTGGGGGCACGATCTTCGGGTGGAGGGCGTGGTCGTCGAGCATCTGGAGGGTCTCGACAATCTGGGGGAGCGGTTGGCCGAGTTCGGTCCGGGGCCGGGGCGTCGCGTCGGAGTTCTGGTGGATCACCTGGTGACCGGCTCGAAGGAATCGGCGTTGACGAGGTCGCTCGGCGAACATGTGCTCGTCACCGGTCATCCGTTCATCGATGTCTGGCAGGCGGTCAAGCCGTCCGCCGTGGGTATCGCTGCGTGGCCGAGGATTCCACGCGGCGAGGACTGGAAGACGGGGATCTGTCGGGAGCTGGGCTGGGGAAGTCCGCGAGAGGGCTGGCGGCGGGTGTACTCGTCGGTGTCGAGCTTTCGGGATCTCGAGGCACCGTTGATCGGGGCTGTCGAACAACTGGTCGACTTCGTCACCGAACAGCCCTCCTGAGCAGCTGATCCACCGCCGGATGTCCGTTTCGTGTCAGGATGGAGGCTGTGGCAGCGATCATTTGGCTCATAGCGGCAGTGGTACTGGCCGGTGCCGAAGCAATGACAGGCGACTTCTTTCTTCTGATGATCGCCGGTGGTGCCCTGGGCACTGCGGGCGTCTCGGCTCTGACCGATTTCCCGGTGTGGGTCGATGCGATCGTCTTCGGTGTGCTTTCACTGGCATTGGTGCTCGGGTTGAGGCCGATTCTGTTGCGGCGCTTCGCACATCCGCCCGATACTCCGATGGGCGTGGCCGCGCTCACCGGAAAGAGTGCGGTCGTTCTCGAACAGATCACTGCCCACGAAGGTCAGATCAAGCTCGGTGGTGAGGTGTGGTCCGCTCGTCCTCTCGACGAGACCGAGGTCTACGCCCCTGGTACCACCGTGACCGTGATGGAAATTGACGGCGCTACCGCCGTCGTATGGAAGGGACCGTAGCCAGTGGAAGCACTCATCGCACTGGCTGTCATCGTCGCGTTCGTCGCGGTGCTGATGGCCAAGTCCATCTCGATCGTTCCGCAGGCCGACGCCGCCGTCATCGAACGGCTCGGCCGTTACACGCGCACCGTGTCCGGCCAGCTGACGTTCCTCGTGCCGTTCGTCGACCGCATTCGCGCCAAGGTCGATCTACGCGAGCGGGTCGTGTCGTTTCCCCCTCAGCCGGTGATCACCAAGGACAACCTGACGGTGTCGATCGACACCGTCGTCTATTTCCAGGTGACCAACCCGCAGTCGGCCGTGTACGAGATCAACAACTACATCGTCGGTGTCGAGCAGTTGACCACCACCACTCTGCGTAACGTCGTCGGCGGCATGACGCTGGAGGAAACCCTCACCTCGCGTGATTCGATCAACGGCCAACTGCGCGTCGTGCTGGACGAGGCGACCGGCCGTTGGGGTCTGCGTGTGGCTCGAGTCGAGCTCAAGAGCATCGATCCGCCACCGTCGATCCAGGAGTCGATGGAGAAGCAGATGAAGGCCGATCGTGAGAAGCGAGCGACCATCCTCACCGCCGAGGGACATCGTGAGTCGGCGATCAAGACGGCCGAGGGCGACAAGCAGAGTCGAATTCTCGCGGCCGAGGGTGGCAAGCAGGCAGCCATCCTCACCGCGGAGGGTGAGCGGCAGTCTCGGATACTGCGGGCGCAGGGTGACCGGGCCGCGAAGTACCTCGAAGCGCAGGGCCAGGCCAAGGCTATCGAGAAGGTGTTCGGTGCCATCAAGGCAGGCAAGCCGACGCCAGAACTGCTCGCGTATCAGTACATGCAGACGCTGCCGCAGATGGCGCAGGGTGATGCGAACAAGGTGTGGATGATCCCGAGCGATTTCGGCGATGCACTCAAGGGATTCGCCAAGACTCTCGGTGCGCCCGGAGAGGACGGGGTGTTCCGGTACGAGCCCAACGAATCGGACGGCAACGAGCCCAAGCCCGAGGACGACTCGGACGAGGTCGCCGAATGGTTCGAGACCAAGACCGATCCGGCGGTGGCCGAGGCGGTCAAGGCGGCAGAGGCGGTGGCGCGCAAGCCGGTCGACACCTCGTTGGCGGCGGCCCCTGAGCTGTCGAAGGGATTGGACATCGGTGCTCTGTCGGCGTCGCCGAAGGCGGAGCCGGAACAGCGCTGAGGCACGGCTTTCGGTCAGTTGATCAGAGCGGTGCCCACGCCGCCTGCTGCCAGTGCCCACAGCACACTGGCGAAGGTGCCGATGATGAATTGTTCGGAAGCGTGGGACTCGCGGAGTTCGGGGTAGCGCGCGAGTCCCTTGACGGCCAGCACGATGGCGATGCCCTCCGGCCAACCGGCGAGGATCGACACTGCCACGGCCACGCGTTCGAGGACGCCGATGATCAGTCCTCCACGGAGCGGCTCGACCGGATCTTCTCCGGTCGAGTCGTTCTGTCGTCGGGCGACCCGAAATACCGTCGGTACGGCCGCGGTGCCGCCCATCGCGGCGGCGAGCACGCTGAGGACTATCCCGACGGCGTGGCCGAGACCGTAGGCAGGCCCGGCCACGATCGCCAGGATCGCCGCGACGGCCAGGAGTGTCGTTGCGATCGTCGTGGGTAGCCACCGGCGAGCGCCGGTGCTGGGGACGACCGCGGCGAGTGCGGCCAGTGCGAGAAGAACGAGGGCGATGATGATCATGGCCGGTGACTTCCTGTGGTGTTCGCGGCGTCGAGCAGTCGAGCGGCGAGGGTACGGCCTGCGGTTTCGATGTGCCAGCCGGCGACCGAGAGCCGTTGTGACATTGCTTGCTTGCTGATTTTCAACTGTTCTGCTGCGTCGGTTTGCGACAGTCCGCGAGCCATGAGCGCGACCGCTTCCCGGCCGGGATCCGTGCGTCGATCGATGAGCAGGGCCACCAGGGTCGATGCCGTCTCCGCGTCCTCTGCTGCGGCGGGGTCGGGTCCGCTGACGGCAAGCGCCACGGGTGCGTTCTTTGCTCTGTTCACGGCTTCACGAGCTGCCTCGAAGGCCGGCCCGCGGCCCGCGCGCGTGGTTTCCGGGAGTGGAAGCTCGACGGGCCCGATGCCGATTCCCACGGTCCAGTGCCGTGTGGATATCAGTTCGAGGGCGATGGTCACGACGGTGTCTGCGTTGTCGGATACCGCCTGTACTTCGTCGCCTGCGGTGCGATCGAAGGGCCGAATCAGCTGGTGTTCGCGATATCGGTCGAGGAGTTCGGGCACCCGGTCGATATCGCGTCTACTGCGACGTTGGTCCACGGTCAGCACGAACATGTGACAAGGTTAGATCGTTGATACCAGTTGGTCAAGCTTCCAGACTTGATTGCTGAGAGTCAAGCTTCTGGACTTGACCACCTCCCTCGGATTCGGACTCGAGGCCCGACTTGCGCGACAGTCGCCAGTCGACGAACAGGCCGGTGAGGCCGATCGCGATGCACACCGCGGACACCACCAACAGTGCTGGATGCGAATTGCCTCCGATGGCTCCGCCGATCAGGACTATCCCGAGAGTGCCCGGCAGCATGCCTGCCGCCGTTGCCGCCGCGAACGGCACAACACGCACCGCCGACACACCGCAGGCATAGTTCACCAACGAGAAGGGCACCGGAGCGATCAGCCGCAGTGAGCCCACAGCGAGCCACCCACGTCGGCGCAGGCTGTCGTCGATCGAGTCCAGGGCCGAGTGCGACATCCGTGCTGCCACTGCTTCCCGACCGATCGCACGGACCAGAAGCAGAGCCACGATCGCGCTGACCGTCGACGCCCCGATGGTGACTGCCAAACCGGTCAGCGGTCCGAACAGGACTCCGGCGCTGAGCGTGAACAAGGTTCTCGGCACCGGCGCGATGGTGACGAGCGCATGGACCGCGCAGAACACGAGCGGGAACGCAGGACCGACGGATATGCCCCATTGGCGAATCTGATCGATACTCGGATGAGGTACCAACACGGCCACGAGGGCGAAGACGATGATCATCACCACCAACGCGAGCAGTCGGAGGTCGCGCAGGTGCCGGGTCACGAGAGGTCAGCGTACCGGCGTGAAGTGACACTCGGTTTCTTCTGGACAGCCGAACCGTGCCACCGCGGACCTCGAACGCTGCGCCGGCAGCACCGAACGTGAGGTGAACCTCACGATAGCCTGCAACGAAGTGGGGTTAGCATCACTTCAAGTCGGGCGCAGTACCACCCGCCGAACCGAGGGAGCAGCACACGTGTCCATCGCGTCGCACGAAGATGCCGCACGCAGCGCCCATGCGGCCTGGCAACGAGCAGTGGCCGGTGTGTTGGCCAAATCGCGCCGGGTCGACACGTCCGAGCTGCCCGCCGATCCCGAACACCTACTCGATTCGACGACCTACGACGCCATCACGGTGTCCCCGCTGTACACCGCGCTCGACGAGCGCCCGGAAGGTCCTCTGCCCGGGCAGTTTCCATTCCTGCGGGGCCGTGACCGGTATCGGGACGTCAACGCGGGTTGGAAGGTGTGCACCCGCCACGGCTCGGTCCGCGGAGACGGCGCCGACGACGCCACGACGCTCAACTCCCAGATACTCGATTCGCTCGCCAACGGCACCAGTGCCCTGTGGTTGACGGTCGGAGCCGGTGGTGTCGATCCGACGGCATTGCCGGAGGTTCTGCAGGGAGTATTCCTCGAGCTCGCGCCGCTGACGATCGACGCGCAGGGCGAGGTGAAGGCCGCAGCAGCAGCGTTGTTCGCAGTACTGGACGCGGCCGACATCGACGATCGCGCCGCTGTGGACATCCGGCTCGGAGTGGACACTCTCACCGCTCGCGTGGGCGAAACCCGGTCGATCGAGATGGCCGACGCACTCGATCTGATCCGCGCCTGTGTCGCCCGAGACGAGTCGGTTCGCGCGATCACCGTCGACGGCACCGTATTTCACAATCTCGGATCCGCTGACGCCCAGGAGCTCGGCGCGTCGATCGCCGCGGGCCTGGAATACCTCCGGTCCATGACGGCCGCCGGAGTGAGCATCACGGAGGCGCTGCGGCAGGTCGAATTTAGATTCGCTGCCAGCGACGACCAGTTCCTGACCATCGCGAAATTCAGGGCTGCACGCATTCTGTGGGCGCGCATCGCACAGGTCTGCGGAGCACCGGATGCCGGTGATGCCCCACAGCATGCGGTGACCTCGGAAGCGATGATGTCGCAGCGTGATCCATGGGTGAACATGCTGCGGACCACGCTGGCGGCGTTCGGAGCAGGCGTCGGCGGCGCGGATTCGGTGACGGTCCTGCCGTTCGATGCGGCCCTGGGCGGTGGGGCAGCAGGAGTATCGAAGACATTCGCCGCGCGCATCGCCAGAAACACTCAGTTGTTGCTCCTCGAGGAGGCCCACCTCGGCCGGGTTCTGGATCCGGGTGCGGGGTCCTGGTACATCGAGGATCTCACTGCCTCGGTGGCCGCGAAGGCATGGGAGTTCTTCCAGAGCGTCGAGGCGACGGGCGGATTCAGCGCCGCCGTCGAAAACGGTTCACTCGTAGCGGCGCTCGAGAAGACCCGCGCCGAACGTGATTCCGATGTCGCCCACCGAGTGACCCCGTTGACCGGCGTCAACGAATTTCCGAATCTGGCCGAGGCACCACTGACTCCGCAGCAGAGCGCCCCGCAGGGCTCGCGCACGGTCTACCGCTACGGCCGAGCATTCGAAGCTCTCCGCGATCGTTCCGATGCCTTTCTCGCCGAGCACGATTGCCGCCCCACAGTGCTACTGATACCGCTGGGGAGCGTCGCCGAACACAACGTTCGAACCACGTTCGCGTCGAACCTGTTGGCGTCCGGCGGAATCGAGGCCGTGAACCCCGGGCCGTTGACCGTGGACGCCATCGCCGGATCGGTCGAGGCCTCCGGAGCCTCCGTCGCCGTGGTGTGCGGCACCGACAGCAGATACACCGAGGAGGCCGCCACAGCCGTGGATGCACTGCGCGCGGCGGGTGTTTCACAGGTACTGCTTGCCGGACCGGAGAAGATCTTCGCCGGCATCGAAGGCGCGTCACGCCCCGATGGCTTCCTGACCGCGAAGGTCGATGCCGTCGCCGTGCTGACCGAACTTCTCGACACGCTGGGAGCGAAGAAGTGAGTACCGACGAGAACCGAATTTCGCACACCATCGGCAGCTTCGCCGATGTGCCCCTTGTCGATCCCGACGAGCCGACGCCTCCGCCGCCGTCGTCGGAGGACGTCGCTGCCCACGTGGAGCAGGGCGCGAAGGCCAATTTCTACACTCCCGAGCAGGTCGTGTGGACGACGCCGGAGGGCATCGACGTCAAGCCGGTGTTCACCGAGGCCGATCGTGAGGCCGCCGAGGCCGAGGGCTACCCGTTGCACAGCTATCCCGGTGCCCCGCCGTTTCTCCGTGGGCCGTATCCCACGATGTACGTCAACCAGCCGTGGACCATTCGCCAGTACGCCGGATTCTCCACCGCTGCCGAGTCCAATGCGTTCTACCGCCGCAACCTCGCGGCCGGCCAGAAGGGATTGTCGGTGGCGTTCGACCTGGCCACCCATCGAGGTTACGACTCCGATCACCCGCGAGTACAGGGTGACGTCGGAATGGCCGGAGTGGCCATCGATTCCATCTACGACATGCGTCAGCTGTTCGACGGAATCGACCTCGGCAGTGTCTCGGTGTCGATGACGATGAACGGTGCCGTGCTACCGATCCTTGCGCTGTACGTCGCAGCGGCGGAGGAGCAGGGCGTCGGCCCGGAGAAACTCGCCGGCACCATCCAGAACGACATCCTCAAAGAGTTCATGGTCCGCAACACCTACATCTATCCGCCGAAGCCGTCGATGCGCATCATCTCGGACATCTTCGCGTTCACGAGCGCGAAGATGCCGAAATACAATTCGATCTCCATTTCGGGCTACCACATCCAAGAGGCCGGTGCCACAGCCGATCTCGAACTCGCCTACACCCTCGCGGACGGTGTCGAATACATCCGGGCCGGTCTCGACGCGGGCATGGACATCGATACGTTCGCACCGCGACTGTCGTTCTTCTGGGCCATCGGAATGAACTTCTTCATGGAGGTCGCCAAGCTGCGTGCCGGTCGACTGCTCTGGGCCGAGCTCGTCCAGCAATTCGAACCCACCAGCGCCAAATCGCGTTCGCTGCGGACCCACTCGCAAACCTCGGGTTGGTCGTTGACGGCACAGGATGTGTTCAACAACGTCGCGCGCACGTGCGTGGAAGCCATGGCGGCCACCCAGGGCCACACCCAGTCGCTGCACACCAACGCACTCGACGAGGCCCTCGCTCTGCCGACCGATTTCTCGGCTCGCATCGCCCGCAACACGCAGTTGCTCATCGCACAGGAGTCCAACACCGTCCGTCCGATCGATCCGTGGGGTGGCTCCCACTACGTCGAGTGGCTCACCCACGAGCTCGCGAACCGAGCGCGGGCACACATTGCCGAGGTCGAGGAAGCGGGAGGGATGGCGCAGGCCATCAGTGAGGGAATTCCGAAGCTGCGCATCGAGGAAGCAGCTGCCCGCACGCAGGCCCGCATCGACTCCGGCCGCCAGCCGCTGGTGGGCGTCAACAAGTACGTGCCCGACGAGCCCGACACCATCGAAGTACTCAAGGTGGAGAACTCGAAGGTGCGCCGCGAGCAGATCGAGAAGCTCGAGCGACTTCGTGCCGAGCGCGACACCGCCGAGGTCGAGGCGGCACTGGCGAATCTGACCAGAGCTGCCGCGTCGGATCAGCCGGGCATGGAGAACAACCTGCTGGCCCTGGCCATCGATGCGGCACGCAAGATGGCCACCGTGGGCGAGATCTCCGAGGCGCTCGAGAAGGTCTACGGGCGCCATCAGGCGGAAATCCGGACAATCAGTGGTGTGTACCGCGACGAGGCAGGCAAATCCGAGAACATCACCCGTGCGACCGCGCTGGTCGAACAGTTCGCCGAGGACGAGGGCCGCCGGCCCCGTGTGCTGGTGTGCAAGATGGGTCAGGACGGGCACGACCGCGGCCAGAAGGTCATTGCCACCGCATTCGCCGATATCGGCTTCGACGTGGACGTCGGTCCGCTGTTCCAGACGCCGGAGGAGGTGGCCCGTCAGGCCGCCGACAACGACGTCCACGTGGTCGGTGTGTCGTCACTGGCGGCAGGTCACCTGACGCTGGTCCCTGCGCTGCGTCAGGCGTTGGCCGATGTGGGCCGTGAGGACATCATGATCGTCGTGGGCGGCGTCATTCCGCCCGGCGATTTCGACGAGCTCTACGCTGCGGGCGCCGCCGCGATCTTCCCTCCGGGCACGGTCATCGCCGATGCGGCGATCGGGCTGGTGGAGAAACTCTCCGTGTCGCTCGGCCACGCGCCACGCGAGGCCAACGCCTGAACATGGGTGCTCCGAACAAAGGCCTGGGTTCTCCCGACGGTGCGGGGTCCAACCGTGGCCGCAGCATCGACATCGACGCGGTTGCCGAATCGGTCCGAGCGAACGAGCGATCCGGTCTGGCCAGAGCCATCACGCTGGTCGAATCGACACGATCGGACCATCGGGACCTGGCGCAGCAATTGCTGCTGCGCGTACTGCCGGATGCGGGCGGCTCCCACCGGGTCGGGATCACGGGAGTGCCGGGGGTCGGCAAGTCGACGTTCATCGATGCGCTCGGTATGCGCTTGATCGAGAACGGGCACCGCGTCGCGGTGCTGGCAGTCGACCCGTCGTCGACGCGAACCGGCGGCTCGATTCTGGGTGACAAGACCAGGATGTCACGCCTGGCAGTGCAGGAGAACGCCTACATTCGGCCGTCTCCTACCTCCGGCACTCTGGGCGGAGTGGCGCGGGCGACCCGAGAGACGATCGTCCTGCTCGAAGCCGCCGGTTTCGACGTCATTCTCGTCGAGACGGTTGGCGTCGGTCAGTCCGAGGTCACCGTGGCCAACATGGTGGACTGCTTCACGTTCCTCACCCTTGCACGCACCGGAGATCAATTGCAGGGCATCAAGAAAGGCGTTCTGGAACTCGCGGATCTGGTAGCGGTCAACAAGGCAGACGGCAAACACGCGACCGATGCGAAGAACGCTGCGCGGGAGTTGGCGGGTGCTCTGCGACTGATCTATCCACACGACGCGGTCTGGAAGCCGCCCGTATTGACGATGAGTGCCATCGAGGGCACCGGACTCGACGAGTACTGGGATACTGTGCTGCGGCACCGGCAAGTGCTCACCGACGCAGGGGAATTCGCGGAGAAGCGTCGCAGGCAGCAGGTCGATTGGACGTGGACGATGGTCAATGATCAACTGCTGCGTCGGCTGGCCCGGAATCCATCGGTCGAGGCAATTCGCGGCGACGTCGAATCCCGTGTGCGCGACGGTTCCTTGACCGCCGCGCTTGCGGCCCAGCAGTTACTCGACGCGTTCGATTCCTGAGTCTCGTGCTGCGGGATACAGCCGTGCTGCGAGCGCTCCGACCCGTTCGATCAGCTCGTCGAAGAATGCCTGCGGATCGGTGTGGGTTGCGATCGCGGCATTGGGCTCCTTACCCCACATTCCGCGCCAGTCCGCGACTGTCGTTCCGCGCGTGAGGGTTCCGGTGAGTTCGACATCGACGGTGGCATGTCGATAGGTGGCGATGCCGGGTTCCACGGCAACTGCGGCCGCAAACGGATCGTGCATGTGCGCCAAGAATCCCTGATCGTGATCGCGATGGAATTCCATGTAGAACCGCACTGCATCGGAGAAGTGCCGCACGATCGGATTCGGCGCGGTCGATCGAATGTGCGGCGCGTCGGCCGGCGAGATGACCTCCGGCACCGGGCTTCCGGCGCGTACGGCAAGTCGTCGGATGTGTTCGGGCGTCATCTCGATGGTTTCGGTGATGTCGAGCGCACACACGATCGGTCGTCGTTCCGGCGGCAGTCCGGAAAAGGCGGCGAACACCTCGGCGGCAGCCTCGGGGTCGACCGCAATGTTCCATTCGCTCGTCGGCGTGGTGTTGCCCTGGTGCTGGAACGCCCCGCCCATCAGCACCAACCGATTCAGCAGTCGAGGCAGTTCGGGATCACGGCGAATCGCCAGTGCGAGATTGGTCAGCGGCCCGGTGACGAGGCCGGTGATCTCGCCCGGTCGTGAACGCACCAGTTCGATCCACATCCTCGTGGCGTCTCGCGAGGACAGTGAGCGCTGTGAGACCGGCAGTTCGGCGTAGCCGATGCCCTGCGGTCCGTGGGTGTCTTCGGTGGTCATCAGTGGTGCCACCAACGGAACTTGTGCGCCGAGTGCGACTTCGATGTCGTCCGCTCGGCACAGATCCAGCCAGGCCAGGTTGTTCGCGGCAACCTGATCGACCGGCACGTTTCCGGCGGTGGAGGCGATTCCGAGTATCTCCGCGTCTTCGGTCGCGAGCAGGTAGAGCAGCGCGAGCGAGTCGTCGATGCCGGTGTCGACGTCGACGATCAAGGGGGTGTTCACGACGCTACTTCGGTGGTCGGGACGTGCCGGACCGGAAAATTGACCGATCGTGCGATGAAGCACTTGGCCGACGCGGCGGCGTGCAGTTCCTCGGCGCGGTGGGTCATCGACGGATCGGCGATCGTGACGGTCGGGGCGAGCGTGACCTCGACGAACTGCCCGGATCCGTCGGATTGCTCGGTCATCACACCGGTGGGGGAGTCGACGTAGTCGGTGACGGTCACGCCGGAGGCCGCGGCAAGTCCGAGGTACCACAGCATGTGACAGCTCGACAGTGACGCCACGAGCAGCTCTTCCGGATTCCACCGTTGCGGATCGCCGCGAAAGCTCGGATCGGAACTCGCGTGGAGATCCGGTTTGCCTGGAGCAGTCACGAGGTGATCGCGGTCGTAGGTCGTGAGGCCGGACGTTCCTTCGCCGCGGTTGCCCGTCCAGTGCACAGTCAGCCCGTAGTTGTGGTTCGGCACAGGCCCATACTGCCAGCTCCGAGCTGAACGGGTCCGCTGCGGCCCAGCCGTCTATGTCCGCATTGACTCAATTGCCCCAATTATCAACGTGCTGTGGCATATTCGTCGATCGGTAACTCACCTGGGCCGATGCTGCCCGAGTGTCGCGGACTTGCCGGCGGGCATTGTGATCGTGTCGTTTTACTGGCTAACGTTGATGAATGACGGTAGCGCAAGGACCTGACACAGCCCCACCCCGGAAGCGGTGGGGACGGCGACACGTCCAGCATCTTCGGCGCAATGCGTTCTCCGAGCGCATGCGGCACAAGCCTGCACTGTCAGAGGAGAGCATCACCGTCGTAGATCAGCCGATGCTCAAGCGTGCTGTGTCGGCCGCCGCCCTCGGCAACACGATGGAGTGGTTCGACTTCGGCGTCTACGGCTATTTGGCAGCAACTCTGGGCAAGGTGTTCTATCCCGATGCCACCCCTGCGGTCCAGCTGATTTCGACGTTCGCAACGTTCGCCGCGGCATTCGTGGTGCGGCCGCTCGGCGGACTGTTCTTCGGACCGTTGGGGGACCGGATCGGTCGACAGAAGGTTCTCGCCGCCACGATGATCATGATGTCGATCGGCACCCTTGCCGTCGGGCTCATCCCCAGCTACGCCAGCATCGGGATCTGGGCACCGATCCTGCTCCTCGTCGCACGGTTGGTTCAAGGGTTCTCCACCGGCGGCGAGTACGGCGGCGCAACGACATTCATCGCTGAGTATTCACCGGACAAGCGGCGTGGATTTCTCGGTAGCTGGCTCGATTTCGGGACCTTCGTCGGATACGCCATGGGATCCGGCTTGGTGACGATACTCAACGCCGTCCTGGGGGACTCCACGATGGTCGAATGGGGCTGGCGCATACCGTTCTTCGTTGCCGGGCCGATGGGCATCGTCGGCCTGTACCTGCGGCTGAAACTCGAGGACACCCCTGCGTTCCGCAAGCAACTCGACGAGCACGACAGCAAGGTCAAGGCGCAGGAGAGTGGCCGGAAATCGATCGGGAAGATCTTCACCGATCACTGGCGGGCTCTGCTGATCTGCATGGGAATCGTGTTGTTGTACAACGTGACCAACTACATGGTGACCTCGTACCTGCCGACGTACTTCACCGAGGTGATCGGACGCAGTCAACTCAGTGCCGACCTGCTGGTGCTCTCGGCGATGATCGTGGTGGTGTCCATCATCGTCTTCGTGGGCAGGCTCACCGACAGAATAGGCCGCAAGCCGGTGTTCGTGTTCGGGGCCGTCGGCCAGATAGTTCTGGCCGTGCCCTGCTTCCTGCTGTTACGTGGAAGTGGGTGGGTCGGCCCACTGGTTGCCTGCCTGGTGCTCGGCATCGTCCTGGCGTGCTTTGCCGCCCCGAGCGCGTCCACGCTGCCGGCGTTGTTCCCCACCCGGATTCGCTACGCAGCGCTCTCGATCGGATTCAATCTGTCGGTCTCGATCTTCGGTGGAACGACTCCGCTGGTGACCTCTGCTCTGGTCAGCGCAACCGGGAGCGCGATGGTTCCCGCGTACTATCTCATCGTCAGCGGCGTCGTCGGTCTCATCGCACTCGGATTCCTGCGTGAGTCCGCCACCCAACCTCTCGACGGGTCGCCACCCCAAGTGGATTCGGCCACGGAAGCAGCCGAGCTCTACAGCGAGGTATCGGCGGTCACCGCCCGCCCGTGATTCGCCGGGACCACCCCGCACCGAGGCTGCTTCACCTCACAACCAGGTTGCCTCGTCGGCTCCCCAAGGGCGTGCCGGAAACGGGTAGTCGGGATACTCGTCGAACACCGGCCTCGCCGCAGTGATACGTCCGTTGGTCACGACGCAGTCCGGCGGCGGCGTTCGACGCGGACCGTGATGTCGTTCTCGCCCGGGTAGTTGGAGTAGCCATGCTGCTGTTCGGGCCAACGACACCTCGATCGAGGCGCTCGACCCTGTCCCGCTCGCACGGTCGGCCAGTTCGCCGACGATTCCGGCGGCAAGGAGGTACCCGCTCGCATGGTCGAGCGCCTGAGCCGGGAGTCGCCCGAGTTCTCCGCCGCTGCCTTCGAGCACCGCGATGCCGGAAGCGGCTTGAACGAGGCTGTCGAAACCCCGCCGCCCGGACCACGGCCCGTGAGTACCCCAGGCGCTCACCCGCCCGTGCACGACGTCCGCTCGGTGCTCGAGGCCGAAACGTTCGAGAGCGCCCGGTCGGTACCCGGTCACCAGAACGTCTGCGGAGTCGAGCAATCGCTGGACGCGCGCACTTCCGTCGCGGGTATCCAGATCCACCGAGGCCGAACGTTTGCCCTGCCCGTTCTCCAGGTGCTGCCACTCGATTTCGGGACGGTGCGGCGAATCGATGCGCAGCACCTCGGCACCGAACAGTGCCAGCGCACGGGTGGCCACCGGGCCGGCGATCACCCGCGTGAGATCGAGTACGCGGACTCCTGCCAGCGGAGCGGCAGCAGTGCAGCCCCGGAACTCGGGCATGCGGTAGCCGGCGGTGTCGGTGGCGTCTGTGCGCGAGATCAACGGTCCAAGGCGTGCCGCTGCACCGGCCGGGTGCGCGCGCCACTGCTCCTCCGTTCGAACCTGCACCGCAAGGGCGCCGTGCCGAGCACCTGCCCGTTCGAGTTCGGCACCGGTCATTCCCGCCACTCGGTCAGCGAATCGATCTGCGCCGCAGTCGGTGTCGAGTCCGACAGCATCGAGCAGCGCCGTTCGGTGATGGGGATAGTTCGCGTGTGTTCGGACCCAGCCATCGGACACCGGGAAGAAACCGGACAGATCGGCGAACGGCTGCACCGGTGCACCGCCGATCCGCAGCACCGAGTCGCCCATGAACGAGGTGGCTATCCGATCGGGTGACGCACTCGGTGCAGCTGCGCGCGTGTCCGTTCCGCCGGCCGGACGACGACCGAGAGCAGTGCGCATTCTGCCAATTTCGGCCGCGAGGGCTCCGACCGACTCCGCCGCGACACGGCCCACCGGCAGTGTCGCGGCGAGAAGATCAGCGCCCGGTCGATGCTTCATGACCACTACTGACTGCGGGTCAGTTGCGCTTGGCCCAGATCTCCATCCCGGCTGCATTCAGGCGATCGATGAGCACGTCTCCGATCGCGGTGGCAGGCGTGAGAACACCGCTCGCTTTCGGTAGGGCATCGCCTCCGAACACCAGCGCCAATGCCGACTCCGCGAGCATGACGGCCGTCGCCTTGTACCCCGGATCGCCCGAGGCCTTGACGCGGGCTCGGTAGCGGGCACCAGAGGTGGTGAGGGTGTACAGGTCGACGGTGAAATGCCCTTTCTCACGGACTTTTTCGCTGGGTCCGGTACCTGGCTTGGGGAGAACGCGGTCCAGTATCTTTCCCGGCAGAATGGTCATGGCGGACACGCCGACGAACAGTCCGACCGACAACGCACCGGCGAAAAGGAGACTGGCGAAAGACGATCCGACGCTCATCACTTCGCTGTAGCGAAACTGCTTCCCGTAGGCCCAATCGCGAAGGGCGTTGCTGCGCCGCACCACGCGTGTGTTGTACGAGGCCATCACGAAGGGCGCTTTCCAGCCGCGCACACTCGGGTCGATTTTCTTACCGTCGATCAGCACGGTGTCGAGTTGACGACCGAGCTGTGGCTCTAGTCCACGATCCGGGCTGAGCGAGTACGGCCGAGCGGCGATGCGCCGGGCCTGTTTGTTCTTCTTCATCGCTTCGATCTGCCCGCGCAGGGAGTCGATGGTGCCGCCGCTGACCCCGCCGGACATCGAGGTGACCACCAGAGTCGTGTCGGTCAGTTCGCCCGCGTTGTCTGCGGTGACAGCCTCGTACAGCGCATGTACGCCGATGTCGGACGGGACGGAATCGAATCCACACGAGTGGACGATGCGGGCACCGGTGCGTTGCGCGATCTCGTGGTTGGCGTCGATGCTCGCGCGCGCGAACAGGACCTCGCCGGTCAGATCGACGTAGTCCGTCCCAGCCTCGGCGCAGGCGGTGGCCAGCGCCAACCCGTACTTCGCGTACGGGCCGACCGTCGTGATGACCACACGCGTCGAGCGGGCCATGGCTTCGACGGACGCGATGTCGGTGGCGTCGGCCTCGATCACGGACCACTGTGCGGCCTTCGGGCCGAGTTCTTTCTGCGTGGCCTGTACCCGAGCGGTCGAGCGTCCGGCCAGCGCGATGCGTGTCTCGGCCGGAGCGTGCTCGGCGAGGTACTTCGCAGTCAGTCGTCCGACGAAGCCGGTGACACCGTAGACGACGATGTCGTAGGTGCGATCGGGGCCGGTGGTCGAGTCCGAAGCAGGCGAATTCATAACAGCGACACTAACGCGGTTGCCGAGGTGAGTCGACGTGCCCTCAGTTGCTCCAGCTGTGCACCGGCTCTCCGGAGTTCATCAGCGTGACGTAATCGCCCAACATCCCGGCCAGAGCCCGATCACGCTTCTCGCCTGCGCGTTCCCGGGCGACCACTGCATTTCTCTGCCAGACCGAGCCGGACTGTTTGGCCAGGCACCGGGCTTCGATCACGCCGAGATACCGGGCGCGGACATTCGCATCCACGCCGTAAGCGGTCAACCCGGCGTCGGCCATCGGTAGCAGCCGACGCAACACCAGCTCCTGCGGGCTCACCCAGCCGACCTCGGGCCAGTACAGCATCGAATCGAAACCGCCCCGCGCAGCCGAATGGACGTTCTCCTCGGCAGCGTCGAAGGACATCTGGGACCACAGCGGTCGGTCGGCATCGGCCAACGCGCGCACCGTCCCGTAATAGAACGCCGCATCGGCGAGCGTATCGACCACCGATGGTCCGGCCGGCAGTACGCGGTTCTCGAGCCGGATGTGGTGGCCGTCGCCCGATCGGTCGTAGATCGGCCGGTTCCATCGATACACGGTTCCGTTGTGCATGCGTAGCTCGGACAGCGACGGCGTCTTACCGTCGGCGAGAGCGGCCTTGGGGTCCTCGTCGTTGCAGACGGGAAGCAGGGCAGGGAAGTAGCGCGAGTTCTCCTCGAACAGATCGAAGATCGACGTGATCCATCGCTCGCCGAACCACACCCGCGGCCGAACACCCTGGTTCTTGAGCTCCTGGGGGCGGGTATCGGTGGCCTGCTCGAACAGTGGAATGCGCGTTTCGTGCCATAGTGCGCGTCCGGCGAAAAACGGTGAATTTGCGGCCAGTGCCACCTGCACACCCGAGAGTGCCTGTGCCGCATTCCAATACGACGCGAACTCATCCGGGGCAACCTGCAGGTGCAACTGCACCGACGTGCACGCGGCCTCGGGGAGGATGGTGTCGGTGACGATGTCGAGGTCTTCGGTGTCGCCGGAACCGGGGAGCCGAACGCCGCCGATCTTCAGCTCGATGTCCTCGCCTCGCGCGGCGAAGATCTGTTGATTGAGCAGGTCGTATCGCGGATTCGCCGAGAGCCATCGATGCTCGAAGTGCTCCTCGTCCAGTGTCGGAAGCATTCCGATCATGGCAAGGTGGCTGCCCGAGGTACGCGCACGTTCGTCGGCCGCATTCAGCGACCGCCGCAGATCCGTCTCGAGCTGGGCGATGGATTCGCCTCGCAACGGCCGCGGTTCGACATTGATCTCGATGTTGAACTGGCCCAGTTCTGTCTGATAATCGGGATCGGCAATGGCGTCGAGCACCTCGGCATTGGCCATCGACGGTGCCATGTCGTCGTCGACGAGATTGAGCTCGATCTCCATGCCGATCTGAGGTTCCCCGACGTGAAAGGTCTCGTCGGCCAACATCATCGCCAGGGCGTCGAGACAATCCTGTACTTTCTGGCGAAATTCGTGCCTGTCCTGCCGGGTGAATTTGCGACGCTCGACGTCCTCGCCCATGGTGACCGCCTATCGGTGCGTCTGAAGGGCCGCCCGCTCACGCAAGACGGCTTCGGCTTCCCGAGTATCGCAGCCTGCGTTCATCCGAGGGCGACCCACGGGCGAAATCTTCTTCCCGGCGCGCGTCGGGTTCACCACGGGGACGGTCGATAGTCCTTGAGAAAGGCACCGTACAGATCTGTTCCGAGTTCTCCTTGCACGATCGGGTCGTAGACCCGAGCCGCCCCGTCCACCAGGTCGAGGGGGGCGTGGAATCCCTCGTCGGCCAGACGCATCTTGGTCGGATGCGGGCGTTCGTCGGTGATCCAGCCGGTGTCGACGGCAGTCATCAGAATTCCGCTGTCCAGCATTTCCTTCGCACTGGTTCGTGTGAGCATGTTCAGTGCGGCCTTGGCCATGTTGGTGTGTGGATGTCCTGGCCCCTTGTACGCGCGGCCGAACTGGCCTTCCATCGCCGAAACATTGACAACGTATTTGCGCCGAGCGTTCGAGGCCTCCATCGCCGGGCGAAGACGCGAGACGAGGATGAACGGAGCAACGGAATTGCACAGTTGTACCTCGAGCAGTTCGACCGGATCGACCTGCTCGACGGTGTGGATCCAGCTGTTCGTCTCGGCAAGATCGGGTACCAGACCGCCTGCGTCGATCGCGAGGCCGCTCTCGATTCTCTCGGCCGTGACCGAACCCGCGACCATGGCGAGCGAGGCCACGTCCTGAGCGCTGAGTGCGGCGGCAGGTTGCCCGCCCAAGGCAGTGGTCGGTAGGGAGCTCGCCAAGGATGCCGGGTGGGCATCGCTGGTCTTGCCGAAGGTGATGCGTTCGGGGCCCGCCCCTTCCGTCAGAGCGGCGGGGAGGGGTTCGGTCTCGGCATCGGCCAGTGCACTGTAGGAGCCGGGGGAGCGCTTGACCGTTTGCGCGGCGTTGTTGATCAGAATGTCGAGCGGACCCTCGGCTGCGACCGAATCTGCCAGCGCCACGACCTGAGCCGGATCCCGCAGATCGATTCCGACGACACGCAGTCGATGCAGCCACTGATCGCTGTCGTCCATGGCGGCGAATCGCCGTACCGCATCGTTGGGGAATCGGGTGGTGATCGTCGTGTGCGCACCGTCGCGGAGCAGTCGAAGTGCGATGTACATCCCGATCTTCGCGCGACCTCCCGTCAGCAGGGCGCGTCGGCCCGACAGGTCGGTGCGAGCATTGCGCTTACCGCGGTTGAGCGCGGCGCACTGCGGGCACAGCTGGTGATAGAACGCGTCCACATCGGTGTACCGCTGCTTGCAGATGTAGCAGGGGCGAGCCTTGATCAGTGTGCCTGCGATCTCGCCCTCGGCGCGAGAGGTCAGCGACAACCCCGCCGTCTCGTCGTCGATCCGGTCCGGTGAACCCGTTGCGGTCGCAGCCACGACGGCACGGTCGGCGGCGTTGACGGCATTGCGCGCGGCGATGCGTCGAGCACGCTTGAGATCTTTGAACATGGCACCGGAGGCGCGCTGAACGGCGATCGAATCAGGGTGATTCTTGTCCAGTTCCGCGGCCTGCTTCAGTACCCGAAGGCACGTTTCGAGCTCGGTGGGGTCGATCGAGTCCATCGTCAGTCTCCTAGCATCGGCCCGGTCGAGCCGTCGAAGCGAACCAACGAAAAAGACCCCGATTCCGAAGAATCAGGGTCCGTTTCGTCTGTCTCAACTCAGATCCGTGAAAATCTTTGTCTGTCAGTAACTTTCAGACGGTGTCCGAGGGGGGACTTGAACCCCCACGTCCGTTAATAGGACACTAGCACCTCAAGCTAGCGCGTCTGCCATTCCGCCACTCGGACAAGTGCAACTACTGTCGCATGTTCTGTTCCCGCACTCACAGCCGGCCGCTGTGCGCTGCGTAAGATTATCCGACGGGTTCACGATAACCCAAATCCCCACGTCAGTTGGTGCGCGAGGCCATCGCCGAGTAGTGCCGGCGGCCGATTCGGATGGTAGGAACAAGGGTGTGCCCAACGATGTGAGCAACCCCGGAAACAGCACCGAGCCGAACCCAACGGTCGCTCTCGACGAAGTCGTCGACCTGGTCAGTTCCCTCATCCGGTTCGACACCTCCAACACCGGAGAACTCGACACCACGGTCGGTGAGAAGGAATGTGCCGAGTGGGTGGCCGGAAAACTCGAGGAGGTCGGTTACGAGACCGAGTACGTCGAGTCCGGCGCACCCGGCCGAGGCAATGTCTTCGCCTGGTTGCGCGGTGCCGACCCCGCCCGAGGCGCTCTGCTTGTGCACGGACACCTCGACGTCGTCCCCGCCGAACCCGCCGACTGGAGTGTGCATCCGTTCTCCGGTGCCGTCGAGGACGGATACGTGTGGGGCCGCGGCGCGGTCGACATGAAAGACATGGTGGGCATGGCGCTGGCGCTGGCTCGGCAGTTCAAGTCGAACGGAACCGTCCCACCCCGCGACATTCTGTTCGCGTTCCTCGCCGACGAGGAGGCAGGCGGTAAGTACGGATCACACTGGTTGGTCGAGAACCGACCCGATCTGTTCGAAGGGGTCACCGAGGCGGTGGGCGAGGTGGGCGGATTCTCGCTGACCGTTGCGCGCCCGGACGGCACCGAAAAACGCCTCTACATGGTCGAGACCGCGGAGAAGAGCCTGGCCTGGATGCGGCTCACGGCGAAGGCGCGAGCAGGGCATGGGTCGTTTCTGCACGAGGACAACGCCGTGACCTACCTGGCCGAGGCCGTCGCAAGGCTCGGCAATCACACGTTTCCGTTGGTCCTCACCGAGTCCGTCTCGCAGTTCCTGCACGCGGTATCAGAGGAGTCGGGTCTCGATTTCGACCCGGAGTCGCCGGACATCGACGGCACTCTGCTCAAGCTCGGAAGCATCGCCCGCATCGTCGGAGCGACCCTACGAGACACAGCGAACCCCACGATGCTCTCCGCCGGCTACAAGGCCAACGTGATCCCGCAGACGGCCACTGCGGTGGTGGATTGCCGGGTGCTGCCCGGTAGACAGGCAGCATTCGAGAAGGAGGTCGACGAGTTGATCGGCCCCGATGTCGAGCGGGAGTGGATCACGAAACTCGAGCCGTACGAAACCACCTTCGACGGCGATCTCGTCGACGCGATGAACGAGGCCGTCCTGGCGCACGATCCGAACGGTCGAACCGTTCCCTACATGCTGTCCGGAGGAACCGATGCGAAAGCGTTCGCCCGCATCGGTATTCGCTGCTTCGGTTTCGCTCCGCTGAAGCTCCCGCCGGAGCTCGATTTCGCGGCGTTGTTTCACGGCATCGACGAACGAGTACCCGTGGAGTCGTTGGAGTTCGGTACACAGGTACTGGAACACTTCTTGATGCACAGCTGAGACGAAAGGAAACACTGTGGCGTACAACCCATACGACTCGCTTCCAGATCTACCATCCTTCGAGCTGACGTCCGAGGACGTCGAGGACGGCAAGGCTCTGGCCACTGCGCAGGCCAGCGGGATCATGGGAGCCGGTGGTCACGACACCTCTCCGCAGCTGTCCTGGTCGGGATTTCCCGAGGGCACCAAGAGCTTCGCTGTCACCGTCTACGACCCGGACGCACCGACGGCATCGGGGTTCTGGCACTGGGCTGTGGCGAACATCCCGGTGGAGACGACCTCGCTGGTCTCGGGCGCAGGTGACGACGGCGGTACCGGAGTTCCCAGTACCGCGGTGACGCTGAAGAACGACGCGGGCCTGTTCCGCTACATCGGTGCCGCTCCGCCGGAAGGTCATGGACCGCACCGGTACTTCATCGTGGTTCACGCAGTGGACGTCGAACGTCTCGAAGTGGACGAGACGGCCACTCCCGCGTACCTCGGCTTCAATCTGTTCTCGCATGCCATCGGCCGTGCGGTGATCACGGGCACCTACGAAGCCTGACCCACCCCTGTCGTGCGCCTTTTGCGTACCTCTGGGTACGCAAAAGGCGCACGACAGATGGGGCCGGTCAGGCTTTGTTCGCCGAACCCACGGCCTCGGCGATCGTGGCGAAGCCGTTCCGGGCGAGCCGCGCCGACAGTCCCCGGTGAATGTTCCTGATCCACAGCGGGCCGCCGTAGATGAAACCGGTGTACCCCTGCACCAGGGACGCCCCTGCCGTGATGCGTTCCCACGCCTGTGCCTCGGTCTCGATTCCCCCGACCGAGATCAACGCGAGCTCGGTTCCCACCCGGCGGTACAGACGACGCAGCACCTCGAGCGAACGGTCGGCAAGTGGCGCACCGGACAGGCCACCGGCACCGAGGGCGGCGACCGACTGCGCATCGGTCCGCAGACCGTCCCGCGAGATCGTCGTATTGGTGGCCACGATGCCCGCGAGACCGAGTTCGACGGCCAGATCGGCAACGGCATCGATATCGTCGTCGGACAGGTCCGGAGCAATCTTGACCAGTACCGGAACCGAAACCACCTCCTGTACTGCGACCAGAATCGGCCGCAAGGATTCGACGGCCTGCAAGTCACGAAGCCCCGGAGTATTGGGCGAGCTGACATTCACGACCACGAAATCCGCCAGAGGGCCGAGCAGTTCGGCGCTGGCAGTGTAGTCCGCAGCTGCCTCGGCAGGCTCGACTGTCTTGGTCTTGCCGATATTCGCGCCGATCGGTATGCGGGTACGCCTGCCACGCAACCGCTCCGCGGCATGCTCGGCACCATGGTTGTTGAAGCCCATCCGATTGACGATCGCGCGATCGAGTGGCAACCGAAACAGGCGCGGCGTGGGATTTCCTGGTTGGCTCTGCGCCGTCACGGTGCCGATCTCGGCGAATCCGAACCCGATGGGCTCCCAGGCGTCTATGCCGTCCGCGTTCTTGTCGAAGCCGGCGGCAAGGCCGAGCGGACCCGGAAAATCGACACCGAACACCGTCGACCGGAGCCGCGGGTCGTCGGCCACGAACATCGCGGCGGCCAGGCGGCGGAACGGCGGGACGGCAGCCACGGCTCGGAGCACCCCGAACGCCAGGTGATGAATCCGCTCCGGTGGTACGAGGAACATCAAGCGCAACAGGGCGCGGTACAGACGGTCTCCCACGGTCTTCTTTCCGATCGATCCTGGTCGTCGAACATTCTGCGCTCGAACAGTACTGCGAGCAGGTCAGATTCCGGGCTCCGGGATGTGATGGGCGCTCTTCTTCCGCTTGAGCAGCACTCGCCGGCTGCCGTCGGTGTAGAGGCGAACACGCGACAGTTCCCAGCCGCCGAATTCTGCTTGAATCGCGAGCCTCATCGATGCCGTCACCCGAGTGACGTCAGGCGGAAGCCGCAGCGGAACGTACTCCCAGTCGTCAGCGGGCGACACCTCCCAGCCGACGGGCATCTTCGCTCGCCCCGGCTTCGAATTCTCCTGCGCGCTCACGTGCCTCCTCGGTCTGCGCTCCCCGGTCTGCGCTCCATGGTCAACGGGCTGCAGCGGGGATCCGTTGTAGCCCGTCTCCGGTCGCCGATCCCACGTACAGGTCGCCGGTGTCGGCGTCGACGGTCACCGAATCCGGCTGCCGCACAGTAGCGAACCGATCGACCTCGACCGGAATTCCGGTGTCGAGTGTGTATCCGGCCACCTCGTTGACGGCGGGCAGAGTTACCCACACGACGCCGGACTGTTCATCGTAGGCCACTGCCCAGGGTTGTGACCCGACCGGAAAACGTTGCCGCATCAGCAGATCGTGGGAGGTGAAGACGAGTAGCTCGGTCCCGGTCGAATCGGTGACCAGCAGGCGACCGTATTCGTCGCTGGTCATCTCGGCTGCGCCTTCACCTGCACGGAGGGCGACGCCGAGCGTGCCGTTATCGAGATCGAGATCGGTGACCGATGTCTGTCGACGATCGAGAACCGAGACGCCGTCCGGTGTGCTGGCCAGGGCATCTGCCGAGGTGACGCTACCTCCAGAGACCGTGGTGACGACCTGCCCGTCCGCGCCGAAGACGCGGACCTTGCCGCTGTCGTCACCGACAGCGGTGGTGCCGTCGGGTAGATCGGCAGCCGAGAGGGCGTTGGAATCGACGTCGAGATCGGTGCGGTTTCCATCGGCCACGTCGAGTCTCGCGACGGATCCGTCCATGGGGATCAGTACGGTCGAATCTCGCCCGGCGACCAGAGACGCCGCAGTGGCGCCGAGGTCGATCACCCGCGTATCGGCCGGGTCGCCGTCACGGAGCAGGCTCACCGTTGTCGACCCGTCGGTCAGTGCCACCAGCGTGCGGGTGACAGGATCGAAGGTCAGTGCGTTCACGGGCGCGAATTCGGTGACGGTTCCTGCAGGTGTCACGGACGTGACCGGGGACTGGGCAGCAGGCAAGGGCTCGACGGATATTTCGTCCTGGGGTGCGTCGTCGCTCGAGCACCCGCTCACCGACAATACGATGACGACGGCGAGCGCGGACGCAACTGCCGCTCGGGCCGTACGAGCCGACGATGTTCGCATGGGACCGAACCTACTTCCCTCTGGTGACGCTGCCCGGTGACGGCGTTGTCCTGTTCTCTAGCTGCCACATCTGTACCAGCGTGCGTGGTCTCGGCGAAATCGGCCGGTCCGAATCGACCGAGGTCCTCTCGCGCCGAGAGAAGCGGTAGCGTGTTTTTTCGACGTGGATCGGGCGCGAGAGGGTGGAGCAACTGCTGGCTACGGCCGCACGAACGGGGAGTGGACGTGGAATCCGAGGAAACGCAATTCGTCGTCGAGGAAGTGAACGCAGGAACGCATCCGAATGGCTTCGGCCGGACCGATGACGGCCGGGCGTTCGCTTTTCGAGTGCACGGGCGCACCCTGTACGTGGAGATCTACCGGGCCGACGTGAGATCGCCGGTACCGGATCGATCGGAGATCGAGGCGGTGGCCGAGCAATCGGTCACCGAAGTCGATCTGACGGACGAACGCAGCATCATCGGCCTCGTGCGTGATGCGGTCGCTCATGCCCAGCAGTTGTCCGATGCATCACAACGGGACACCACCGCAGTGCGTGCCTTCTTCAATCGGGTCAACTCCGTCCTGGAGGGATTCTGACACCGACGAAAGAGCTCCTCGACCGATCTAGGCGCTGACGTCGTCGAGGGCCGATGTGATGGCCGACGGTAACTCGAGTTCCTCGGCCATCAATGCGCCCATCAGCTGAGCGAGGTCGCGAGCTCCCACGATTGCGCTGCTCACGCCCGGCCGATCCCGAGCCCACGCGAGAGCAACCACCAACGGTGAGGTGGCGAGCCCATCGGCAGCGGTCACGGCGGCGTCGACGATGCTGACGGCGGAATCGGTCAGATAGGCGAGCACGGACTCGGCGTGCAGCTCGTCGGCACCGCGGGAGTCGGCGGGTATTCCGTTGCGATACTTACCCGTCAACACCCCGCCGGCGAGGGGCACTGCGGCGAGTACACCTATGCCGTGGTGATGCGCAGCAGGGATCAGTTCGTCTTCGATCCCGCGTGCCAGCAGCGAATACTCCGCCTGCGTGGCGACGATGTGCCCGGTGCCTGCAGCGCCTGCGGCCGTCGCCAGCTGCCAGCCGAGGTAGCCACGAGCACCCGTGTATCGGACCCGTCCACTGGTCACCGCATAGTCGAGAGTGGCTGCGATCTCGTCGACGGGCGTCATCGGATCCCAGGCAGCGACCTGCCACAGATCGAGATAGTCGGTGCCGAGTTCACGCAGGGTCGCGTCCAGCTGACCGAGTAGTCCCCGTCGGGAACAGTCGACCTGATACCGGCCGTAGTGCGCGCTCAGACCCGCTGCGCTGCTGATCACCAGCTCGTGGCGGGGGACCACGTCGTCGAGCAACTCCGCGAGAACCCGTTGCGCGCGCCCGTCCCCGTACGCGGGTGAGGTGTCGACGAGGGTTCCGCCTGCCTCGGCGAACGCGGACAACTGTGCGGCGGCGTCGTCACCGTCGGTTCCGCTACCCCATCCGAGGGTGCCCAGGCCGAGTCTGGAGACTCGAAGCCCGCTGGTGCCGACCGATCTCTGCTTCATATATGCCGAATGTCCTTTTACGCTTGGTCGTCGGTGTCGAACTGCACTGCCGCCAGTGCACAGTAGTGCGCTACGTCGTCGTGTGTGAACCTGCCGCGCCGGGTACGGTCATGCCGTGAATCGCCAATGCAGAGTGCGGGCCGTCGCCCGTGCATCAGTCGTGAACAGTCCAGCCCTCGCGATGTCCGGCCGGAGTGCCGCATGATCGACATGACCTGGCTGCAGGCGATCGTGCTCGGTGCCGTGCAGGGATTGACCGAGTTTCTGCCCATTTCCTCGTCCGGCCATCTGCGCATCGTCTCCGGGGTGTTCTGGAACGAAGATGCCGGTGCCTCGTTCACCGCGGTGACCCAGCTCGGTACCGAAGCTGCTGTGCTGCTGTTCTTCTGGCGCGACATCGTCAGAATCGTCAAGGCCTGGTTCATCGGCCTGACGAGGAAGGACGAGCGCGGTCTCGACTACCGAATGGGGTGGTATGTGATCATCGCCACCATTCCCATCGGTGTCCTCGGTCTGCTGTTCAAGGATCAGATCCGGACGGGTGCGCGCAATCTGTATCTCATCGCGTTCATGCTGATCGCCTTTGCGATCGTCATCGCGATCGCGGAGAAGGTCGGCCGCAAAGCACGGCCGATCGAGAAGCTGACCACCCGCGACGGCATCGTCATGGGTCTGGCGCAGTGCTTGGCCTTGGTTCCCGGGGTGTCCCGCTCGGGCGCGACGACCAGCGCCGGGCTGTTCCTCGGGCTCGAGCGTGAAGCAGCGGTGCGTTTTTCGTTCCTGCTGGCCATCCCGGCAGTCACCGCATCCGGTCTGTTCTCGCTTCCCGACGCCTTCGAGCCGGTCGGCTCAGGCCTCGCGGCGTCCGGGGCGCAATTGCTGGTGGCCACCGTCATTGCCTTCGGCTTGGGTTATGCCTCGATCGCCTGGCTGTTGAAGTTCGTCACGAATCACTCGCTGTACTGGTTCGTCGGTTACCGCATTGCTCTGGGCGTCGTGGTGCTCGGATTGCTGGCCGGCGGGGTCGTATCCGCCACCTGACGCAGGTCTGGTTAGGCTCGGAGCAATGACAGTCATTCTGCTTCGTCACGGTCGTTCGACATCGAACACCGCAGGCACTCTGGCGGGGCGCGGTGAAGGGATCGCGCTCGACGAGCGCGGACGTGAACAGGCGCAGGCCGTCGCGGATCGGCTCGGCGACCTTCCGATTGCCGAGATCGTGCGGTCGCCGCTGCTGCGATGCGAGCAGACCGTGGAGCCGCTGGCAGCCCAGCTCGGGCTGGCGCCGATCGTCGAGGAGCGTCTGGTCGAGGTCGACTACGGGCAGTGGACGGGCCGGACCATCAAGGAACTGTCGACCGAGCCGCTGTGGAAAGTGGTGCAGCAGCATCCGTCGGCGGCGGTGTTCCCCGGCGGCGAGGGTCTGGCTACGGTGCAGCAACGGGCGGTTCAGGCGGTGCGGGAACACGACGCCAGGCTTGCCGCCCACCATGGCCGCGATGTGTTGTGGGTGGCCTGCTCACATGGCGATGTCATCAAATCGGTGATCTCGGATGCGATGGGTGCCCACCTCGATTCCTTTCAGCGCATCGTTGCCGACCCCGCGTCGATCAGTGTCGTTCGGTACACCTCGACGCGGCCGTTCGTACTGCGGACCAACGACACCGGGACGGATCTGACCGGATTCGTCCCGAAAGCCGAGGATCCGAATCCTCCCGAAACCGAGGCCGCGGACTCTTCCGACGCGGTCGTCGGTGGCGGGGCAGGTAGCTAGATCGGCAGTTTCGCTGCCGAAATTCCGATCGATGGCAGGCTGGAGAGCAAGCAATACAGTCCGCGATCGATCTGTGGTCGATAATGAAGATTCGACGATGTGCTTCGTGGAGTTGTTCGAGTTGTGAGGAGGTGCAATGCCGCGCGCAATACACGTTTTTCGCACCCCTGATCGTTTCGTTGCCGGCACCGTAGGTGAACCGGGCGACCGAACGTTCTTCCTGCAGGCGGTGCACGACGCCCGAGTGGTATCGGTCGCTCTGGAGAAGCAGCAGGTGCAGGTGCTGGCCGATCGGATGGGTCTGCTGCTCGAAGAAGTGCACCGCCGGTTCGGAGCCGACGTGCCTGCGGAGGAGACCGACACCGTCGACACCAGTCCGCTGCTGACTCCGATCGACACCGAGTTCCGCGTCGGCACGATGGGCCTGGGCTGGGACGCCGACGCCAACGCAGTCGTGGTGGAGTTGTTGGCCGTCAGCGAGGCGGAAGTGGACGAATCCGTCGTTCTCGATGACACAGACGAAGGCCCCGACGCTGTTCGGGTCTTTCTCACTCCGGTTCAGGCTCGTGAGTTCGCAGTCCGGTCCGAACGGGTGATCGCTGCGGGCCGCGCGCCGTGTCCGTTGTGTGGCCAGCCCCTGGCCCCCGAAGGGCACGTCTGTATCAGAACCAATGGCTACCGCCGCGGTGCGACGTTCGGTCCGGTGACCGAAGTAGACGAGTCTTGACCGTCGAACTTCCGCCGTTCGAGGGCCGCGAAACGATGGAGACCGGCGATCTCACCGTCGTCGGACGAGTGGTTTCGGCCAGCAACGCCACACTGGTCTGCGAGGCAGGCGAGGGGGAGGCGTCGGTCCGGTGCGTCTACAAACCGGTCCGCGGTGAAGTACCGCTCTGGGACTTTCCCGACGGCACTCTCGCTGGACGGGAGGTGGCGTCGTACGAGATTTCCGAGGCGCTGGGCTGGGGCGTGATTCCCCCGACAATTCTGCGGGACGGGCCGTTCGGCCCCGGCATGGTGCAGAAGTGGATCGACACGCCCGATGATCACGCCGAGGGACGCGTCGATCTCGTGGACATCTGTCGTCCGGATCTCGTTCCACGGGGGTGGATTCCGGTGTTGCAGGCGTACGACGGCGACGGAGAGGAAATTGCGTTGATCCACGCCGACGATCCGCGTCTGCAGCGGATGGCGGTGCTCGACGTGATCCTCAACAATGCCGATCGGAAGGGTGGCCATGCGCTCGAAGGTCTCGACGGATACGTCTACGGAGTCGATCACGGCATCTGTCTGCACTCCGAGAACAAGTTGCGCACGGTGCTGTGGGGCTGGGCCGGCCAAGCGGTGGACGACGCCTTGATGACCGATGTCGTTCGGTTCGTCGACACTTTCGATGCGGTCACCGCTCCGCGCCTGGTGGACAAGATCACTCTCGCCGAAACGGTGGCAGTTCTCGACCGGGCACAGGAATTGATCGCACGACCGGTCATGCCCGAGCCGCGCTCGAGCAGACCGATACCGTGGCCCGCCTTCTGATTCGACTCGGATAGGCTCGACTGCATGCATTCTTGGTCGAGCCCTGAGATCCCGACAATCCCCGGACAGGGTCCAGCGCTTCGATTGTTCGACACCGCAGACCGTCGGGTTCGTCCCGTCACCCCGGGTTCGACTGCTTCGATGTACGTGTGCGGCATCACCCCGTACGACGCCACCCACCTCGGCCATGCCGCCACGTATCTCACGTTCGACCTGATCAACCGGTTGTGGCGGGACGCGGGCACGGACGTGCACTACGTACAGAACGTCACCGATGTCGACGATCCACTGTTCGAGCGCGCCGATCGCGACGGTGAGGACTGGCGTGATCTCGGCGCCCGTGAGATCGAACTCTTCCGCGCCGATATGGAAGCGCTGCGGGTGATCGCACCGCGCGACTACATCGGTGCCGTCGAGTCCGTGAACGAGGTCGTCGAACTGGTGGAGAAACTGGTTGCGGCCGGTGCCGCCTATGTCGTCGACGATGCTGAATACCCGGACGTGTACTTCAGCGCCGCCGCGACCGAGCAGTTCGGCTACGAGTCCGGTTACGACCGGCCCACGATGGACAGGTTCTTCGCCGAACGCGGCGGCGATCCGGATCGGGCGGGTAAGCGTGATTCCCTCGATGCGCTGCTCTGGCGTTCGGTGCGACCGGGTGAGCCGTCGTGGCCGTCGCCGTGGGGTCCAGGTCGGCCTGGCTGGCACATCGAGTGCGCGGCGATCGCGCTCAACCGGATCGGGTCCGGGTTCGATATTCAGGGCGGTGGAAGCGATCTGATCTTCCCGCACCACGAATTCTCGGCCGCGCACGCCGAGGCTGCTACCGGTGATGCCCGCTTCGCCCGGCACTACGTGCACACCGGAATGATCGGACTCGACGGCGAGAAGATGTCCAAGAGTCGCGGCAACCTGGTGTTCGTCTCGAAACTACGCGCGGAGAACGTCGACCCGGCCGCTGTGCGACTCGGTCTGCTCGCCGGCCACTATCGGCAGGATCGGCCGTGGTCCGACGAGGTCCTCGAACGCGCCCACACCCGCCTGGCACTGTGGCGTCGGGCGGCGGCACTCGAGAGCGCGGCATCGGCCGAGGACGTGATCAACCGGTTGCGGCAACATCTTGCCGATGACCTGGACACTCCGAAGGCACTCGACGCGCTCGATGCGTGGGCGAGTTTCGCGGTAGAACGCGGCGGGTCGGACGCGAGCGCACCCGGAGGCTTCGCCGATGCCGTGGATGCTCTGCTCGGAGTCCGTTTGCGCTAGGCCTCGGGGCCGAGGCGTAGATCCGCCAGCAGGTCGGCTATCAGTCGCTCCTCCATGACTGCTCTACCTGAATCACGCAGGGCAGCAGCCAATTCCGGGGCCCATCGGCTTTCCGTCGGATGTCCCTTCAACGGTTCGGAGTAGCGTGCGTCGAGCGCGTGGCGATAGGCGTCGACGTCCATCCGCCACGGCACCGCGTCGTATCGGGAGACCGCTCGGGTCACCATGTGCACTCCGGCCCAGTCGAAATCGGCACGCCAGCGGACGGTGGTTCCCGGCGCGCGGAAAGCGAGCAGTCGGTGTACCGCGGCGGAGGGCTGACCATCGGTGCAGATCAGGCTCGCGCAGTTCGACCCGAGGGTGCGGGCTGCGGCGGCGAGAACCGCCACGTTCTCGCAGACGAACACCGTGGACGAGCTGTTGGTGAGCGAACCGCGCATGAGCATGTCCACCGTGACCGGAAAGGGAACGCCCTCGTCGGCTGCCTCGTTCAGCCACCGTGCCACTGTGTGGGTTTCCTCGACGCGGTAGCCGAGCACCAGCACGCGGCTGGACAACGCATCGACCGACACGCCCGCGGTTTCCCACAGCGCTCGGATGCCCACCGGATCGGCGGGGCGAGGAACGTTCTCGCGCAGAGACAATGCGTCGAGGACGAGTTTCGGGGCACCGCCGCCGGAGAGCGCCTTGGTGTCTCCGCAGGCCAGTTCCGCGAGCTCGGTCAAAGACATTCCGTCCACCGGGAGCTGGGCGAGGACCTGCGTGGCGATCGCCAACGCGTCGACGGCGACGCGGCCGCCGAGGGTGCCGTCCTGGTTGAGCAGCGAGGCGATCCAGTGCTCGATCCATTCGCGGTCGGTGCCGCCGCCGAGAACCGCCCTGGTCCGATCGAGGGCATCGGCACGCACCTGCGCCTTGTCGGCAGCGATCCGTTTCTTGTCCTGCAACGGCGCCTGCCGAGTGAGAGTGTCGATCAGTCCGAGGCCACCGTTGAGCGGATGTCGCAGCCACGCGTCGAACCGTTCCAGGTCGAGCCTGGTACTTCGTGCCCGCGAATGCAGGCTGGAGTTGGACCGCGAGATAGCACTGCACAGGCGCCACAGTTCCGGGGCATCGCTCAGATCCACCGTGATGTTGCCCCCTACACGAAGCCAGTTGGACTCCAACTTCTTTCGCGCAGCGTCCAGCAAGGCCCCCAGTTCGGGGCTGCCTCGCCAGTCGCTGTTACCGGTCAAACTCCAGCCCACCTTCGGTTCGGGTCGGGACACGCCGCGTCAACGGCGAACCGAGTGCGGCGGCAAGGTCGGTTCCGTCGTGCTCGGCGAACAGTTCGCCGTTCTCCCACACCAGAAGTGCTGCGCTCACGGTGTTCTCGGCGGTCGAGTGGGCCAGATCGTAGTGCGCACAGCCTGGAACATCCGCGTAGGTGATCCACAGGTCGTACCCGGTCATGAACAGATCCAGATCGAACTGCACACTGAGACCGAGCAATTCGCTTCGACCGTTGTCGTCGACACCGGCGAACGCCTCGTCGAGCGCAAGCAGACGGGGTGAGTGCGGATCTGCGGACGAGAGCATCACGTGCGCTGCGGCGAACAGTGGGAGATGCAGCGACACCGACTGCTCGCCGCCCGAGAGGGCGCTGTGTCGTGCGACGGTGAGTCGATCCTCGTTCCCGTCACCGCTGATCAGTGTGAAGGCGAACACGCGCCAGCGCCGATAGTCCAACGTGGCCGACAGGATCTCGGGGTACGACCGCTCCGGATGCGCCGCGCGAGCGATCCTGATCTCCGAGGCGAAATGAGCTCGCATGGCAGCGAGATCGTCCTGGCTCAACGCCGATGCATCACGATCGAGCAGCTTGGACACCGCTCGAGCGCCGTCGTCGAGATTGTCGGCCAGCACCCAGTGCACACCGATCGTGTTACCCGAGGACATCCGGCGTTGCTTCATCTCGGCGGACATCTGCGCGATCAATTCCCGCGCGTCGACCGTGCGTTCGTGAATCTGCTGCGCAAGACCGGTCAGCAAAGCATCCTCGAGAATGCGCCGTTCCTGCTCGGTCAGCAACAGCTCCTGATCCGATCTCGCGGCGCCGATTCGCTCGGCGAACTCGCCGACCGAGGAGTACCCCTGCTCGTCTTGTACTCGAACAACGGTCAGACCGTCCGGTGCGTCCCATTGCAGGCGGTAGTCCTGTCCCGAGGCGGCGAGCTGCGAGTCGAATTCCTGCAACGCACTCGTCAGAGCGGTCCGGGTCGACTTTCGGCTCGAATCACTGACTTTCACCGAGGCCGTCGCCGTGTCCAGCGCAGCATGCAGCGCGCGCACCACCGGCGGAAGCACAGGCACCTCGTCGTCGGGACCGTCGGCCTGCTGTACTCGATACAGAATCTGCTCGACGGTCAGCCAGGCCGACTCGCTGGCTGGCCACGCGTATCCATCGTGCACGCCGAGGATTGCGAGCAGGTCCTTGCGGGCGTACGGAGCGAGCCGCCCCGCATCACCGAGCGTTTCGGTGACGGCCGCACGTAGGCTCTCCATCGCCGTGTTGCGCGCACCCTCGGCCTTACCGATCGCTTCGCCGGCTTCCTTGTCCGCCTTGCGTGCGGCCCGCTGCTCGGCGCGGCATTTCTCGATGCGCACCCGGGCGTTCTCGAGATCGGTATCGATCTGTTCGGCGGTCGCGCCGAGCTTCTCGCTCAGTAGCTCCAGGCGTTGGACCTGTTGCCGGTAGCTTTCGTCTGCGATCGCCGCTTCCTCGGCCAGTTCCTCCGCCAGGCCGGATGCTTCTTCGAGTCGGTTGGTCGCCTCGCGGGCGCGTTCGGCCTCGCGGGTGTGGTCGGCACGTTTGCGAATCACGGCCGACCCCTGGTTCTCGAAATGCCGAATCGCCGCCGCGAGGGCATCGATGTCTCGGCCGATGTGTGGGGTGCGGTGTGCCACGGCCGCGGTGCGCAGCTGTTTTTCCTTCGCTGACAGGTCTGCGATCGCCTGGTCGAATTCGCGGTCGGCGGCCGCAGAGCTGTCTGTGGAGGTGCGCAGCGCGCCGGCGGCGGCGGTGACCACCCGCAGCGCCTTCGTGATCGCAGTAGTACGCGGAAGCTGCTTGGCGGCAGCTCCGAGCGACTGCAGGAGTTCACGCGCGCCCTGTTCCGCCGCGGTTGCGGTGTCCAGGGCTGCGGCGGCGGCGTCGATGGCTGCATCGAGTTCGGCGACACGTTGCTGACGTCGACGTGCCCGCGCCGTGGCACCGATGTACTCGGCATCGGATTTAGTGTGGCGTCCCTGCTGCACACCCTGGAAATATCGGCCTTCGACGCCCACCGAGACAGCGCTGCCCGATGGCTCGTCCTGATCTTGCTGCAGTGCAACCGATTCGAGCAGCTCGAGGATTCGTGCTTCCGGTACGGAAGTGCCTGCCTCCGGTTCGAGCACGGAGGCCAAGGTCGCCCCGGTCGGTCGGGCGGCTCGAGGCAGCGGCGACAGATACTGCTCGGAGCTCGACTCGTCGGGGAAGTCTGCGGTCGGGTGGATCCATCCGTCGAGCACATTGGCCGCCTGCAATGCCGACTCGATGCCGGCAGCGTCGGCGGCGGAGACGGTGTCGGCGAACCGCACCAACTTCCACAGTGGTGCACCCGACAGGCCGTCGCGAGAGTCGCTTCGTGCCGCGAACGGCGGTGGCGCGTCGTCGCGTTCGGCCTGCACCAGCGCCAATTCCTCACGCAGCGTGTTCAATTCGGTCGCACGTGCGCTCACGTCGACGCGGGCCTGCGCCTGCCGGGCCCGGATCGAATCTATTCCGTCGGCGGTGTGCTCGGCGAGGACGGATTCCAGACTCACGGCGTCGTCGTCGCCGATCTCTGCCAGCGCCGCGTCGAGAGCATCGAAGACAGCGGAGGTGATCCCGGCGGAGGAATACAGTGCCGAGTTGGTCGACCACCACGCGCGGAGGCCGGTGGCGAAGTTCGCCTTCTCGACGTCGACGGCTGCCTCCGCCTCGGTGACCGCTGCGGTAGCCGTCTCGAGCAGCTCCCGCCCTTTCGATGCGGCCTTCTCGGCACGTGCGCGTTCGGTCGAGGCCTTCTCGACGGTTCCCAGCGCCTCGCGGACCGCGCGTACGTCACCGTCGCGTTCCTCGGCGTGGCCGCGCAGTGCGGTGCTGAGTTGATCGCTTCGAGCCGATCCCGGCAGCGGAGTCCAGACGATTCCTGCATCTTCTGCGGCGGTCTGCAACTCTTCTTCGGCGCGGGTCACCGCGGCGACGGAATCACGTAGGGCAGCTTCGGCTCGGGTGGCCTCGGCAGTGCGCTGCTCGAGATCTGCCTGGGCCTTGCGTGCGCGCTCGGCTTGCTGGGCTGTCGAGGTCTCGAGCTTGGCGGCCGATTCGGCCAGGTCGTCCAGTTGCTGCTTGCCCTCGTATGCGCTCGAACGCTGCAGGGTCTCGCGGTCGGCGACCGCCTGGTCGAGAGCGCGTTCTGCCTCGTCGAATCGAGTCTCCGCAGCGGCTCGTTCCAGTAGACGACGGTGCTCGAGGGCCGCAGCCGCGAAGTGCGCGGTGGTCGCATGGGTCACTGATTCGAGTCGACGTGAGACCTGCTCGACATCGGAACGAGCCTGCACGCGAAGGTATTTGGAATACACGGAAACGAAGCTCTTGGCTGCATGGTCGGCTTGGGCAAGGCCTTCCAACGCGCGGCCCACTTCTTCCATGTCGCTGAAGGAACGTGCGGCCTCGAGCACCAACTGTTCGTCGAGGGGGCGTAGACCGTCGGTCAACGCCTGCGAGAGTCCTTTGGGGTCCAGATTCTTGGCCAACTGCGGACGGCGAAGGGTCAGAATCAAGTTGATGAGCTGGTCGTAGCGTTGTGCACCGAGCCCGAACATGCGCGCGTCGATCGCGGCGCGGTAGTCCACCGGTCGATCCGTCAACGCATCGGTGCCCAACTGTTCGCCGAGTTGCTTCTTCGTCAGCGGCCGGTCGTCGGAACCCAACAGCGAAAAGTCCACGCCCACGCGGCCGTCGGCGACGAAGTACCAGCGGGTCACCTTGTCGTTGTGCCGACTGGCCCGCATGCCGATTCCGACGGTGACCGATTCGGGATCTTCGCGCGAACCCCGTCCGAACTCCATCCACACATACGAGTGCGCGCTTTCCTGCCCTCGGTAGAGCAGGTTGGATTTCATCGTTCGCTCTTCTCCGGCAAAGGGATTGAGTCGGCGCGGTTCGATGCGGCCGTCGAGAACGAATGGAAACAGCACTTCGAGTGCTTTGGTCTTGCCCGAGCCATTCGGGCCACGCAGCACCAGGCGACCGTCGGCGAACGAGAACTCCTGATCGCGGTAGTCCCAGAGGTTGACGATTCCTGCTCGCATCGGCCGAAAGCGAGTCGAGTGTGCGGTCATCTACTGAGCCTCTGCTTCGGGGAATTCGGTACTGGCGGTCTGTTCGGTGCTGGCGGGTTGCTCGGTGCCGAACAACGAATCCTGCGGGGTTCGATCACGCACGCTGACCATCACGTCTCGGTAGCGCGCGATAACCGGAAGCACCAGCACGCCGCCGGACACGCTGTGTACGAGGCGAAGTCGATGAAGCAGAGCAAGTGCCCGCAACCGGAGACCATTCTTGTCGGTCTGCCACTGTGCTGCGAAGGTTCGGCCGAATCGCTCGACGAGATCATCGACGACCGACGCCAGCCAGCTGTCCTCGATCAGTGGATACTGTTGCCTTGCCGGGTTTCGGTCGACTGTCCTCGGTTCGGAAGACAATCCGAATTCGGCGAGATCGCCGAAGATCCCGCCGTCCGGGATTGCTGTGTCCAGCTGTTCGATCAGGGCGTCTGCGTCCGGAAGCGGATAGGTTGGCAGCTTCGGTGCATCCGGATCGATCACGCGGTCCGAGATTTCACCCGCGATCAGTAGCGCGACCTGAGCAATGGTGCCCGTACTGGGGAATCGGTAGTCGGACAGCCGCCCCGAGCTGTCGATGAGCGCCACCCCCTCGGAGCGACGCTCGGCGGTCAGGCCGGTGAGAAGTTCGACTTCGCCGACCGTGCGAGAGGCGGCAAGTGCTGCTTTTCCGTCCGAATCCAGGTCGTCCAGATAGACCACCGGCTGTTCCACCAATGCTCGTCGTACCGCGCGCAGCGTTTCCTTCGGGTCGACGGGTCGCTCGGGATCGGGACGCTCCGGATCGGCTTCGTCGGAGTCGATCGGGGCATCCGGGCCTGCCAGCAACCCTCGAACGGACCGTAGATGTTGTACGGCGCGGGGCGGCCGGAACATCGCCACGATGACGGGGCGGTCGATGTCGTAGAGCGCTTCGCCAGCGGACGGATTGTGGGCCCAGCCGGTCGCATCACCGTCTGCCAACGCGATCGCGCCGCGGGTCGCCAGCCAGCCGATCGCATCGACGAAGGCGTCGCGGTCGCTCGCACGATCGGTGGTGAGCTCGACTCCGTCGACCTGGCTTGCTTCTACCGCAACGTGATCGGCGAGTTCGGAGAGGGTGATCTGGTTGCCGGCTCGACCGAGGGCCGCCAGTGCCAGCGACAGGTACGCGTATCGACGACGGTCGAAGATTCGCTCGGTGGACGTCCGTGCGGGTTGGCTGTCGTCGAGTCGGTCGATCACCGGGAACAGTCGTGCAGTGGTCTCGGTGACCTCGAGTCGATACCCGAACAACTCGAGCAGATCCTCGCGCAGCTCGGTGGCCCATCTGCGCAGCAGTGGCAGAGCGATTCGATCGGGGTATGTCGCGGTGACCAGGTGATTCGACAGGGCCACCCGCGCAGCGCGCTGGTAGGAATCCAAGGCGAGCGACGAGATTTCGCGAGCTCTCATCGGCGAGCTACCTCGCTGACGTCGAGCGAGAGGCGATCGAGATGCAGTCGCCCTCGGGTGGTCTGCACGATGGTCGAGCGGTCGCTGTCGCTGAGGGTCAGTCGCACGCCACTGTCCGATCCGGACGAGTCGGAGGTGCGTCCGCTCACCCGGACCCGCGCGGTCAGTGCGGCGTTCAACAGGCTCAAGAGCACCTCGGTTTCCTGCTCGTCGAGCACTCGGTCGTGGATTCCGGCCGAGGCCAGCGACTGCGCCGCGGCACTGCGTGAACGCTGCGCCTCCAGCTGCTGTTCTCGCAGTCGTCTGATGCCACCGTCGTTGCGCTGTACTCGGCCCGGTACACCGGGAGTCGGAGTGCGGCCGGTCTCGGCCAAGGTCCGCGATATCTCGACCGGAGCTGCCTCCCACCACGATCGCGATGTCGAGATGATGTCCGCGTCGGGGTGGACCATGGACAGATGTCGTGGTTTACCGAGGCCGAACACGGCGTGGAACAGGGCGTGGGCACTATCTTCGGTGGGTGCAGCAGCGAACCATCCGGCGAGGTGGCGTAGTTGGCTTTCGCGACTGACACCGCCCTTGCGGGTTTCGGTGACCCGACGCAGCAGCGACAGCACGGCGGCGATTGCGCTCATCGTGCCTTCGCGGAGGCGGTCGGACTCACTGAGTTCGGACTCGGCCGAGACGAACCAGTGCGAGAGCCCCGCCCAGCGGTCGGTCCAGTCGGCGCGACGTTCGGCCACGGTGAGAAACACTCGTTCGTCGCTGACGGCGGCGCGCTCGATCAGATCCTCGATGCCGGTGGCCTCGACGAGTGCGATCGCGTCGGCGAGTTTCGGTGCATAGCGTGTGAGGTCGGAGCTGAACTCGCGCATGTGTGAGAGCAGCGCATCCTTGTGGACCAGGAAGGACTCGGGTGTGATCTCGGTGGTGCGCACCAGATCGCCGAGCACCAGGTAGAAGTGTGCCGCGCGGCTCGCCATCTCGGACAACGTCGAGTCGAGCCGACTGAGCTTTCGATAGATGCGATCGCCGTCGCCCTGACGGTTGGCCTCGGCGAGCTCGTGCATGTCGGCGAGCAGCTCGGGCAGCACCAGCCGCGACAGCGAGGCGTCGTCCAGGCGTGCGCCGAGCACATCCTCGACGGCGCGATACGCCTTGTATCCGGCTTGCCCGAATTGGTACACGAAGTGGCGATTGCGGTACTCGGCGAGAGTCGCGGCTCGGGTGCCGTCGTAGCTGCGTTCGAGCAGGCCCCAGGCGTGTAGCTGGTCGAGCAGAGGGGCGATGTCGAGTGCCGTCATACCCTCGTGCCGAACGGGGCCGCGGGCGAGGAGTTCGGCCACGTCGCCCGAATGCAGCAGGACCACGTAGTTGGCGCGAGCAGTGTCGAAAGCACGCAGAACCGAAAGGTATTCGGATCGCTTCTCGGCGACGGCGAAGGAGAAGAGACCGAGCCGATCTTCCTCCACGAAGGCGTTCGCGACTCCCAGCCGCGTGTCCTCACCTGAATCGCTCACTGGAACAGGGTAGGGGGTCAGGAGAGGAGCCTGCGGAACGACCCAAGGGAACAGCAGAGGAGCCTGCGGAACGACCCGGGGGAACAGGAGAGGAGCCTGCGGAACGACCCGGGGGAACAGGAGAGGAGCTTGCGGAACGACCCGGCGACACGGCCTCGGCTGCGTCGGTCGCTGGTCCCCGTCTACAACTCCACGGTCACTTTCCCGTCCACCAGGTTCGCGGGGTATGTGCGCACCGGGGCGATGCCGCTGGGGCAGCTGCCGTCGTCGAGCGAGAAGGTGTACTGGTGCAGCGGGCAGACCACGATGGCCCCGTCGATCTGACCGTCGGCAAGGGGCCCGCCCTTGTGTGGACAGACGGCGTCCATCGCGCGTACCGAACCATCGCTGAGCAGAAATACGGCGATCTGTTTGCCGTCCACCACGTATGCCCGTCCTTCGCCGGGTGTGAGGTCATCGACCGTCCCGACCTGCACGCTCATCGGACCGGAACCTGAGGGAGCGGAAGCAGCGGTAGCGACGGGCTGAACTGGGCGGGTGACTTCGGCGCCGCGCGGTCCTGCCACGGATCCACGTATCCCTCCACTGCGGTCTGCATCCGCTCGTCGAGTCCTGACACGATGCCGTCGCGGTCCTCGACAAGGACGCTCTGCAGTTCTTCCAGACCGATGCGGGGGACCCAGGCGTACGTGCGCTCCAACCATTGGGCGTTCTCTCGGTAGTGCTGAATGAACCGGCCCGCCAAGATCAGGACCTCCTCGACCCCTGTCACGGTCGCCAGTAGATCGCCCTTGCGGATGTGTGCTCCGGCCGCACCGCCGACGTAGATTTCCCATCTGCCGTCGCCCACCGAGACGACGCCGAGGTCTTTGCACAGTGCCTCCGAGCAGTTGCGTGGGCAGCCGGCGACCGCAAGTTTCAACTTCGCCGGACTTTCCAAGCCTTGAAAACGCTCTTCGAGGGCGATGCCAAGGGCCGTCGAGTCGCCGAGGCCGAAGCGACAGAAGTCGCTACCCACGCAGGTCTTCACCGTGCGCATGCTCTTGCCGTAGGCGAAGCCCGAGGGCATGTCCAGATCTCCCCAGACCTTCGGCAGGTCCTCCTTCTGAATGCCGAGAAGGTCGATGCGTTGGCCGCCGGTGACCTTGACCAGCGGTACGTGGTATCTGTCCGCGACGTCGGCGATCTTGCGTAGCTGATCGGGGGTGGTCACGCCGCCCTTCATCTGCGGCACCACCGAGAACGTGCCGTCGCGTTGAATGTTGGCGTGGACTCGGTCGTTGATGAACAGTGCGCCGCGCTCGTCCACCCATTTCGGGCCCCACACCGTCCGCAACAACGACGCCAACGGCATCTTGGCGGCGGCATCCTCCGCTCCGCCGGGTGCCAGTGCCGCGAATACGGCGGACACCGCCCTGAGATTCTGCGCTCGAATCGCGCCGATCAGTTCCTGTTTGGTCATCGGGATGCACGGCACGTACCAGTCCGCAGTGGGATCGGCCTCGACGGCACCGCCTGCTGTGCAGGCCATGATGTCCTCGACCAGGCCCTTGCACGATCCGCATCCTTTGCCCGCCCGAGTTCTCGCGGTCACGTCGCCGAGGTTCTTCGCGCCCGCGTGGACGCAGGCCACGATCGCAGCTTTGGTGATGCCGTTGCAGTTGCAGACCTGTGCGTCGTCTGCCAGTTCGGCGGCTCCTGTTGCTGCAGAGGGTGTTCCCATGTCGAAGAGCATGCTGATGCGTTCGTCGGGCAGGGGTACTTTCTCGTCGAACGCCTGGCTCAGAAAGTTGGCCTTGGAGATGTCGCCGAGCAGTGTGGCCCCGACGAGCTTGTTGCCTCGCACGATCACCGACTTGTATGTGCCACTGCGCGGTTCGTAGAACTGGACGAACTCGTCGTCGTCACGCTCGGGTGCGGTGATTCCCATCGAGGCGACGTCGACACCGGCCACCTTGAGCTTGGTGGTCAGGCGTGAACCGTGATACGCCGCAGCCGGATTCGTTCCGGTGAGAACATCTGCCAGCACCGTGGCCTGCTCCCACAACGGTGCAACGAGCCCGTAGACCTCACCGCGATGCTGGCAGCATTCACCGACGGCATAGATCGAACCCTCGTCCTCGCAACGTAATTGATCGTCGACGACGATTCCTCGCTCTATCACCAGTCCGCCGCCGCGAGCGAAGTCGACATTGGGACGAATGCCCGCGGTGACCACGATCATGTCTGCGGCGAGGGAGGTGCCGTCGTTGAACCCCACACCGGTGACGGCACCGTCTGCGGAGCGCAGCACCGAGGTGGTCCTCTTGGAGGTGTGCACTCCCACTCCGAGTGACTCGATCTTGTTTCGCAGTACGCGTCCACCACGCTCGTCGAGTTGCTGATTCATCAGGTGGCCGGGGGAGTGCACCACGCTGACCTCGAGACCTTGGGTGCGCAGGCCGTAGGCGGCTTCGAGTCCGAGCAGGCCGCCGCCGATGACGACAGCGGTGACGTCGTCACGTGACTGCGCCATCTGGAGCATTCCGTTGGTATCTGCGATGGTGCGGAACCCGAACACGCCGCGGGCGAGCTTGCCGTCGGGCTCGCGGAGGCCGTCCATGTTGGGAAAGAACGTGTTGCTACCGGTTGCGATGATCAGGACGTCGTAGTCGACGGACCTGCCGCTCTCGCACGCGACGGTCTTGGCGAACCGGTCGAGCGAGATCGCGCGGTCACCCACGTGCAGGGTGATGCCGTTCTCGGTGTACCAACTCATAGGATTGAGGATCAGATCCTCGTCGTCGACGGCGGCCTCACCGGACAGCACGTGCGAGAGCATGATCCGGTTGTAGTTGCCGTACGGCTCGTCACCGATCATCGTGATGTCGAACAGGGTGCTGCCGCCGCGGTCGAGGATCTGCTCGACAGTGCGGGCACCTGCCATCCCGTTGCCGATGACCAGCAGTCGCTGCTTACCTGCGGTCATCAGATCAGCACCAGACCGAAATCGATGACGACGTCTCCGCTGGTGCCGCACGGGGCAGCGACGACGAGTTCGAGAACGGTATCCGGATCCACGTCCTCGACCACCCGCAACGGAATGTTGACTCCGCTCTTGGCTCCGATGGGGAAGATGCGCATCGGGCTACCGTCGCGCAGCAGGGTCACCACCACCAGCTCACCGCTCGAATTTCCGCCGCGAAAGTACAACGGCTGCGCCGTGGCACCCTCGGGGACGACGAAGATCGCGCTGGGGTCGATCGATTCGGGCTTGTCCAGGCCGTTGCCGGTGAAGGAGAAGACGCCCTGCAGAAAATGCGGTGTGCTGGCCATACCGACGAGGTTCCGGTGTCGGGGTGACGTCACCGCTGCCGTGACGTTACGTCGGCATCAGGAAGATCTCACCGGGCTCTGCCTGCCCCGGTGCGTTCGCGTCACAGTCCGAAGTTTCCTGGTCCGCGTCGCCTGAGGTACTTCTCGAACTCGGCCGCAATGGCGTCACCGTCGATCTTGGCGATCGCATCGGACATGTCTACCTCGGCATCGCCACGCTCTTCGAGACTGCGGACGTATTCGCTGATCTCCTCGTCCTCTTTCGTCATCTCCGTCACCGCCTCTTCCCACTCCTCGGCCTGGGTGGGCAGCTCGCCGAGCGGCACTTCGATGTCCAGCACGTCCTCCACCCGCTGGAGGAGGGCGACAGTGGCCTTGGGGTTGGGCGGCTGCGAGACGTAGTGGGGAACGGCAGCCCAGAAGGACACCGCGGGCACTCCTGCCTTGACACACTCGTCCTGGAGAACGCCGGTGATTCCGGTCGGACCCTCGTAGCGTGTCTGCTCCAGGTTGAACTGCTCCGCCGATTCGGTGCTGTAGGCGGTGCCGGTGACCGGGACCGGCCTGGTGTGCGGGGTGTCGGCCAGCAATGCCCCCAGAATCACGACGGTCTCGACGCCGAGCTGTTCGACGAATTCGAGCAGGTCGTCGCAGAAACTGCGCCACCGCATGTTCGGCTCGATGCCGCGCAACAGCACCACGTCGCGTTCGCTTCCGGGGGGTGAACACACCGAGAGCCGGGTGGACGGCCACTCGATCTCGCGGGTGACACCGTCGACCTGGCGCACGGTCGGACGATTGACCTGGTAGTCGTAGTAGTCCTCGGAATCGAGTTCGGCCAGTGGACTGGCATCCCAGATCAACTCGAGGTGCTCGATGGCCCCGCTCGCCGCATCACCTGCGTCGTTCCAGCCCTCGAAGGCAGCCACCAGGATCGGCGAGCGCAATTCCGGAACGACGCCTTCCACGTCGTCGACGTCCGATTCGGGAAAATCTGTGGCGTTGGCCACAGCGTCCTGCACGGCCTCGATCAATGCAGCGTCGAGAGGCGCATCCGGGCCGGCACCTGAAATGTCGGTATTTTCGGTACCGTCGTCGTCACGGGACTGGCCATCGAGGTTTCGGGGACTCACCACGACAGCCTACGACCCGAGCTCGCTCCGGTGCCCACTACTCTGTAGTGATGCCCGATCAACACAAGCCCAGTCTGCTCGATGCGATTTCACGTCGCGTTGTCATCGGCGACGGAGCGATGGGCACGATGCTCCAGGACGCGAACCTCACTCTCGACGACTTCATCGGTCTCGAAGGGTGCAACGAGATCCTCAACGACACCCGCCCCGACGTGCTGCGCGAGATCCACCGCGAGTATTTCGCGGCCGGAGCGGATGCCGTGGAAACCAACACGTTCGGTTGCAATCTGCCCAACCTGGCCGACTACGAAATCGAGGACCGAATCCGCGAACTCGCGGAAAAGGGCACTCGGCTCGCTCGTGAGACCGCGGACGAGATGGGCCCCGGCCGCGACGGGATGGATCGCTACGTCCTCGGCTCGATGGGGCCGGGTACGAAACTGCCTACTCTCGGGCATGCGCCGTTCGCCCGGCTGCGGGATGCGTACACCGAAGCCGCCCTCGGCATGATCGACGGCGGGGCCGATGCGATTCTGGTCGAGACCTGCCAGGACCTGCTTCAGGTCAAAGCCGCGATCATCGGCAGCCAGCACGCGATGGACAAGCTCGGCGTCCGCATCCCGATCATCACTCATGTGACGGTCGAGACGACCGGCGCGATGCTCGTCGGCAGCGAGATCGGTGCGGCACTGACCGCACTCGAACCGCTCGGCATCGACATGATCGGCCTCAACTGCGCCACCGGACCGGCCGAGATGAGCGAGCACCTGCGCCATCTGTCCAAGCATTCGCGTCTTCCGGTATCGGTGATGCCCAACGCCGGTCTACCGACCTTGGGTGCCAACGGGGCCGAGTACCCGTTGACCGCACCAGAACTCGCCGCTGCCCTGAGCGGTTTCGTCGGCGAGTACGGTCTGTCTATGGTCGGCGGCTGCTGCGGCACCACGCCCGAGCACATCCGCCAGGTTGCCGACATGGTCCACGGGGCAACCAAACTCGAACGTACGCCTGCCCCGGAGCCGGGTGTCTCCTCGCTCTACACCGCCGTTCCGTTCGAGCAGGATGCCAGCATCCTCATGATCGGCGAACGCACCAACTCCAACGGATCCAAGGCGTTTCGCGATGCGATGCTTGCCGAGGACTACGAGAAGTGCCTCGACATCGCGAAGGATCAGACGCGCGACGGCGCACACATGCTCGATCTCAACGTCGACTACGTCGGCCGCGACGGGGCCGCAGACATGTCGGCGCTGGCCAGTCGGTTGGCGACGGCGTCGACCCTGCCGATCATGCTCGATTCCACCGAACCGGCTGTTCTCCAAGCCGGTCTCGAGCACCTCGGTGGACGCAGTGCGGTCAACTCGGTCAACTACGAGGACGGCGACGGGCCCGATTCGCGGTTCCAGAAGATCATGCGGTTGGTCAAGGAGCACGGTGCCGCTGTGGTCGCGCTGACCATCGACGAGGAGGGACAGGCCCGAACTGCCGAGTGGAAGGTGCGTGTCGCCGATCGCTTGATCACCGACATCACCGAGAACTGGGGCCTGCGCCACGAGGACATCATCGTCGACACCCTCACCTTCCCGATCTCGACTGGTCAGGAGGAGGTTCGTCGCGACGGCATCGAGACCATCGAAGCGATCCGTCAACTCAAGCAGATGTACCCGAAGGTGCACACCACTCTCGGCTTGTCGAACATCTCGTTCGGTCTCAATCCTGCTGCACGCCAGGTGCTGAACTCGGTCTTCCTCCACGAGTGCACCCAGGCGGGCCTCGATACCGCCATCGTGCATGCCTCGAAGATTCTGCCGATGAACAAGATTCCCGACGAGCAGCGGGAAGCGGCACTCGATCTGGTGTACGACCGTCGTGCCGAGGGCTACGACCCCCTTCAGAAGCTCATGCAGCTGTTCGAGGGTGTTTCTGCGGCGTCGGCGCGGGAGTCGCGAGCCGAGGAATTGGCCCGGCTGCCGCTGTTCGAGCGGCTCGAGCGGCGCATCGTCGACGGTGAACGCAACGGCCTCGACGCCGATCTGGACTCCGCGATGGCCGAGAAGCCACCACTGGAAATCATCAACGAGACGTTGCTCTCGGGCATGAAGACCGTCGGTGAGCTGTTCGGATCCGGCCAGATGCAGCTTCCGTTCGTCCTCGCGTCCGCGGAGGTCATGAAGGCTGCTGTGGCGTATCTCGAGCCGCACATGGAAGCCACCGACGACGACGGCAAGGGCCGCATAGTGCTCGGCACCGTCAAGGGCGATGTGCACGACATCGGTAAGAATCTCGTCGACATCATTCTCAGCAACAACGGATACGAGGTCGTCAATCTCGGTATCAAACAACCGATTTCGACCATTCTCGAAGCCGCGTTGGACAAGCGTGCCGATGTCATCGGCATGTCCGGTCTGCTGGTGAAGTCGACCGTGGTGATGAAGGACAACCTCATCGAACTCAACTCCAAGGGAGTCGCGGAGCAGTTCCCGGTTCTGTTGGGCGGTGCGGCGCTGACGCGGTCGTATGTCGAGAACGATCTGCAGGACGTCTACGAAGGTGACGTGCACTATGCGCGGGACGCGTTCGAGGGTCTGAGACTGATGGACACCATCATGACCACCAAGCGTGGCGGTGGGCCGGCCCCCGACAGTCCCGAGGCGCTGGAAGCGAAGGCCAAGGCCGCCGAGCGCAAGGAGCGACACGAGCGCTCGAAGCGGATCGCCGAGAAGCGCAAGGCCGCCGAAGCGCCTGTCGTCGTTCCCGAGCGATCCGATGTCGCTGCCGACATCGACATTCCGGTACCGCCGTTCTGGGGCACCCGGATCGTCAAGGGGGTGTCGCTGTCCGAGTACTCCGGGTTGCTGGACGAGCGTGCACTGTTCCTGGGGCAGTGGGGCCTGCGCGGTGTCCGTAAGGGCGAGGGCGCAACGTACGAAGAGCTGGTGGAGTCGGAAGGCAAACCACGCCTGCGGTATTGGCTGGATCGATTGAGCACCGACGGCATCCTCGCGCATGCGGCGTTGGTGTACGGGTACTTCCCGGCGGTGTCCGAGGGTGACGAGGTGATCGTGCTCACCGAACCCGAACCCGATGCCCCCGAACGGTTCCGCTTCACCTTCCCCCGGCAGCACCGCGACCGGTTCCTGTGTATCGCAGACTTCGTTCGGTCGCGTTCGGCCGCGCGCGAATCTGGCAAGGTCGATGTCCTGCCGATGAATCTGGTGACGATGGGCCAGCCCATTGCGGACTTCGCCAACGAGCTCTTCGCTGCCGACGCCTACCGCGACTACCTCGAGGTCCACGGAATCGGAGTTCAGCTCACCGAGGCCTTGGCCGAGTACTGGCATCGCCGGGTACGCGAGGAACTGAAACTGTCCGACGGAAATTCGGTCGCATCCGAGGATCCCACCGAGGCCGAGGGCTTCTTCAAGCTCGAATACCGCGGTGCGCGTTACTCGTTCGGCTACGGAGCGTGCCCCGATCTCGAGGATCGGATCAAGCTGGCAGCGCTTCTCGAACCCGAGAGAATCGGGGTCAAGCTGTCCGAGGAGCTTCAGCTGCATCCCGAGCAGTCGACCGATGCATTCGTACTTCATCACCCGGAGGCCAAGTACTTCAATGTCTAGTGCACTTCACCTGCAAGCCGTCCTGTGGGACATGGACGGAACACTGCTCGATTCCGAGAAGATCTGGGACGTGGCGATCGGTGAATACTCCCGGAGCCTGGGAACGGAACTCAGCTCGCAGGTGCGCGAGAGCACTCTCGGAAACTCGATGTACGACGCCCTGCGCAAGGTACTGGCCAACGCATCGGTCGACATCACCGACGACAGCTTGAGCCAGGGGCGCGAATGGTTGACAGCGCGCGTCGGTGACTTGTTCGCCGAGGGCATTCCCTGGCGCCCGGGGGCCAAGGATGCTCTCGCCCTGGTCCGCGAGATGGGACTGTCGACGGGCCTGGTCACCAACACCGAGCGCGAACTCGTCGAGCGTGCGCTGGACACATTGGGCCGTGAGTACTTCGACATCACGGTCACCGGTGACGAGGTGGAGGCAGGCAAGCCGAATCCTGCGCCGTATCTGCGCGGAGCCGCCCTGCTCTCGGTGGACGTCGCCTCGTGCCTCGCAGTCGAGGATTCGCCGACCGGCTCGCTGTCGGCGCACTCTGCCGGATGTCCGGTGCTGGTCGTCCCCTCCGAGGTCGAGGTACCGGCCGCCCCCGGATACACGATTCGTGACGGTCTCGTCGGACTGACTGCGGACGACGTTCGGCAGGCGTGGGCGGGCTGAATCGGATCCCCAGCCCGACCGAATGCGTGCTCCCGAGTGATGACGTGAAAGAATGTCCAGCCGTGAAGACTTTCGATTCCCTGTTCGCCGAACTCACCGATCGGGCGAAGACTCGCCCGGAGGGTTCGGGCACTGTCGCGGCGTTGGACGCCGGCGTTCATTTTCAGGGCAAGAAGGTTCTCGAAGAAGCCGGCGAGGTCTGGATCGCGGCTGAGCACGAGAGCGACGAGGCACTTTCCGAGGAGATCTCACAGCTGCTGTATTGGGTCCAGGTGATGATGGTGGGCCGGGGCATCGAGCTCGAGGACGTCTACCGACATCTGTGAGTTCTGCCCGTACCTCTCCCATGAACTCACCGAAGAAGGAAACCTCCGTGCTACGTGTAGCCGTACCCAACAAGGGCGCTCTGTCCGAGTCTGCCGCCGAAATTCTCAGCGAGGCCGGCTACCGGCGTCGGAGTGACTCGAAAGATCTCACTGTTCTCGATCCGGCGAACGGTGTCGAGTTCTTCTTCCTCCGTCCCAAGGACATCGCGATCTACGTCGGGTCCGGCCAGTTGGATCTCGGTATAACCGGCCGCGATCTTGCACTCGATTCGGGCGCCGCGGTCGAGGAGCGCCTGGCGCTGGGATTCGGCCGCTCGACATTCCGTTATGCGGCCCCGGCAGGCAAGCAGTGGTCGACCGAGGATCTGGCCGGCCTGCGCATCGCAACGTCCTATCCCAACCTGGTACGCAAGGACCTGGCCGAGCGCGGTCTGGAAGCCACTGTCATTCGTCTCGACGGTGCCGTCGAGATCTCCATTCAGCTCGGCGTCGCCGACGCGATTGCCGACGTCGTCGAGTCGGGCCGCTCCCTTCGCCAGAACAATCTCGTGGCGTTCGGTGAGTCTCTGTGCGACTCGGAGGGCGTTCTGATCGAGCGTGCGGGCACGCCCGGCGCGGACTCTGCCCGCAAGCAACTCATCGCCCGCGTCCAGGGCGTCGTCTTCGCCCAGCAGTATCTGATGCTCGATTACGACTGCCCCAAGTCGATCCTCGACGAGGCCGTCAAGATCACCCCGGGAATCGAGTCACCGACGCTGGCACCGATGGTCGACGACAATTGGGTTGCCGTGCGTGCCATGGTTTCTCGCAAGGTCCACAACAATGTCATGGATCAGCTCGCCGAGCTGGGGGCCAAGGCCATTCTGGCTTCGGACATCAGGTCCTGCCGCGCCTTCTAGCGCGCTCGGTCGATCGAGCCTCACGTTCGCGAGGACGCCAAGGCGGCCCGATTTTCCTGATCCGCCGACGGGACGGGCTGCCGCACTTCCGGGCCACCGCAGACTGTGAGACGCTCTCTTGCTCAGCAAGCTAGCAACCGCTACCTTGTTCAGCATGAGTGTTGTCGAGAGACGGAGCCTGGTGCTTCGCGGGGTCTTGGACCTATGCCTGCTGGCATTGCTTCGAGAGCGCCCGGTGTACGGCTACGAGCTGACGGAGCGTTTGGCCGAACAAGACCTACTCGTGTCGGAGGGGTCTGCGTATCCACTACTTGCCCGCCTGGAGAAGTCCGGTTTCGTGATGTCCACCAGGCAGTCATCGGCATCCGGACCTCCCCGAAAGTATTACTCGCTCAGTAAGTCCGGCGCCGAAGCGCTGCGCAGCGGAACACAGGAGTGGCTGGATGTGTCTACCAGTGTCACAGCGCTCCTCGCATCGTCGGATCTGTCCATCAGCAACGGATCGGAGCAGCAATGAACACCACGATGTCAGGCGGCCACAGCAGCGAACTGCGAGATATCCGGCGAGAAGCGAACCGCCTATGGCGTCGCGCCGGTGTCCGAAGCAGGGACCGACACGACTTGCTTGCGGAGCTGGAAGCCGAGGTCAGCGGTGCACGTCTGGACGGTCACAGCGTTACTACCGTGCTCGGGGATGACCGTTCACACACCCTCGCCCGTTGGGCCGATGAACGAGAGTTAGCCGGACGGGCCATGCGTCTGGGTGTCGTACTTCCTGCGGCCCTTGTCGGAATACTGAGCGGGCTGTCCGTAGTACTCGGTGCGGTCATCGCGGGATTCACAGATCGACCGACGATCGATCCGGGCCCGTTCGTTCTGCCGTTGTACGCATCTGCGGGCCTCCTCGGATACCTCTGTGCGCTTGTATTCGTTCGATTCGCGCTGCGTCACGATCCGCGTGCGTCCAGGACCGTTCGTTGGCTGGCAATGCTGCTCCCCGGGGGTGCAGTGCTCAGCATCGGAGCCGGCGTCGCTGTTGCGTGGGCGATGAACTTCGAAACCAGCAAGACCGTCTTCTCGGTAGTTGTCGTGTTGGTCCTGGTCGTGCTCGCGACCACGGTCTACCTCGCTCGTTATCGTGCGGTGGTTGTGCTGTCCCACGCGCGCTAGCCTCGATCGGTCGACACGGCAGCCACCGATAATTCCCACACTGCGCTGGTCCCGCCCAGGACCGTCCGCGTCGATCCGATGGAGAGGCGACCCATGGCGGAAAATCAAGACAACAATCCGGATCGGCTGGCGCGGAGAATATTCGACGCCCAGCCGTTCACTCGATTGCTCGGTGCCGAGCTCACCTCCACGGACGCAGGCAATGTCGAGGTCCATCGACGCAACCGACCAGAACTCCAGCAGCAACACGGTTTGGTGCACGGTGGCGTAATCAGCTACCTGGCCGACAACGCGGTGACCTTTGCCGGCGGAATAGAGCTCGGCGGCGACGCGGTGACAGCGCACTGCACCCTGAATTTCTCCAGACCGGCGACGGGTGCATACCTGGTGGCCCGCGCGCAGGCCGTGTCCACGACTCGAAATCAGGCCATCTGCCATTGCACTGTCTACTCGGTCCACGACGAGACCGAACGGATCGTAGCCGTAGCGCAGGGGACGGTGGTCAAGGCTCACCCGCCCACGCAGCCCGGAGCTGGACTCAGCGTCGCCGAACCAGCACGGTCTGAGCGATGCGGCCGACTGGGCCCAGTTCGTCGCTGAGGGTTCCGGCGCACATGGCGATACCGTCGGGTCCGGTGGAGGTTTCCGCCGCGACCCCAACCCATTCTCCCTGTGGCACACGGAACACGTGCACCGTGATATCGGTGTTCAGGAATGTCCACTCGTCGATCGGAAGCTTTGCGCCGATTCCGTTGGCGATATCGGCAATCGAGAACAATCGTTCCAACGGAGACATCGATTCGCCTTGCACCAGAACAGGCTTGGGGCGTGCCCAGACCTCGCCCGGCCCCTCGGCTCCGATATGGGTGAGGATCTTGAACTCGACCGCATCGAGGTAGCCAGAGGACCAGGTGCCACCGAAGGCGTAGTCTGCTCCGGCCTCGACCGGCCGCATCACCGAGTCGCCGACGTGTTCGACATCGCCTGTCGGTGTGGTGCGCATCCGCCACGCGCTGCCACGAGCCACCGCCCTGGCAGTGCCCGAGGAACTTTCTGCCCACAACTCCGCCACGACGAGTTCGACGTTGCCTCCCGGCCGTTCCGTCCATGCCCGAACCTCGATGTCCGCGACCGGAACCGGGCCGAGAATGTCGACAGCGACTCGGCTGATGCGGGTGTCCTGTCGAGCATCGACGCGCTCGAGTGCGCGGACGAGCAGAGCAGACGGCGGAGCGCCGTGCTGCATCGTCGGTGCCCACAGGCTGACGGTGTGCTCGGTGGCCGTGACTTTCTCGAAGCCGTCCTTGCTGACACCGGCGGGAACGAAGAAGGCATCCGGGATCGTCACAGCTCGGGCTCCAGCTCTTGCGGTGCTGACTCGGGCCATCCGGGGTAGGGCGGGGGAGTACCACCGAACTCGGGACACAGAGATTGGTGGTCACACCACTTGCACAGTGCACCCCGCTTTGCTCGGAAGTCGCCGGTCTCGCCTGCCGCCAGAATCGCTTTCCAGATGGCGGACAGCATGCGCTCGAACCTGCGTAGTTCACCCTCGTCGGGGGCGTAGGTCAGTTCTTGCCTGTCGGCCAGATACATCAGCTTCAGTTGCGCCGGAACGACTCCGCGCATGCGCATGATCATCAGCGCGTAGAACTTCATCTGGAACAGGGCCTTGGATTCGGTGAATTCGCGCGGCGCCCGACCGGTCTTGTAATCCACGACGCGAATCATCCCGTTGGGAGCGACATCGATCCGATCGATGAACCCGCGCAGCGGCGTCCCGTCCTCCAGATCGACCTCGACCCGCTGTTCACAGGACTCCGGGTCGAAATGGGTCGGGTCCTCCAGTTCGTAGTACCCCTCGACCAATGCACGAGCCCGATCCAGGAAGGCCGCTCGCGAGTCCTCCGGTATCAGTGACGCGATCTGCGGCGACTGGGCCGACACGCGCTCCCACGCCGGATCCACCAACTCGCGCGCGGTGGTCGGTACTCGATCCTGCGCCGGCAATGCGTAGAGCGCCTCCAGGGCTGCGTGCACCACGGTGCCCTTGACCTGAGCTTCGGTGGAGACCTCGGGAATGCGGTCGACCGCACGGAAGCGATAGAGAAGCGGGCACTGTTTGAAATCGCCTGCGCGGGAGGGGGACAAGGCAGGCGAGCTGCGAGAGCTCGACTGCCCCGCAGTGTCGCCGAGATCGAGTAGTGGCAAGTCGATGGGCGTCGACACGGAAATACTCACGACAGCGAGACTATGCCGCCGGTCCGACATCTTGGGGTAGGGCCGTAGTCTGGCACGTCGAGTCCTCCTCGACGCCGGCCCACTCGGGCCAGTTCGTCGAACCGAGCAACGAAAGCAGGTTCCGCTGTGTCCACCGGTGATTCCGAGTCCGCGTCGACCGAGGCCTCAGAGGTCGACGCACTCGTCGATGCCCCGGTTCCGAGTGTGGATGACGTCGTCACCGCCACGGTCGACGAGATCGAACTCGATCAGAGCCGGACGCCGGACCCGAGCTCGGTTGCTCCGGTGCCTGCCGGGCCTGCCCGCAGTGGACCCTTCCGTGTCGGCGATCGGGTGCAGCTCACCGACGGAAAGGGGCGCCACTACACGGTGGTGCTCGAGGCGGGCAAGGAATTCCACACCCATCGCGGCGGCATCACCCACGACAAACTGCTCGGTGCCGACGAGGGCAGTGTGGTCACGTCCGTCAACGGAACTCCGTATCTCGCGCTTCGGCCGTTGCTGACCGATTACGTCCTGTCGATGCCGCGCGGCGCCCAAGTGATCTATCCCAAGGACGCGGCGCAGATAGTGCACGAGGGCGACATGTTTCCCGGAGCGCGGGTGCTCGAGGCCGGTGCCGGGTCGGGTGCATTGACCTGCTCGCTGCTCCGCGCAGTGGGGACCACCGGAACGGTCATCTCGTACGAGATTCGACAGGACCATGCCGATTACGCGGTCAAGAACGTCGAGACGTTCTTCGGCGAGCGACCGGCCAACTGGCACCTGACGGTGGCGGACGTCGATCGGTTCGCCGACGATCGGCCGGGGGAGCAGGTGGATCGGGTCGTCCTGGACATGCTGGCTCCGTGGGACGCACTGCCTGCGGTGGCGAAAGCCCTGGTACCCGGCGGAGTATTGCTGGTCTACGTCGCGACGGTGACACAGCTGTCCAAAGTCGTCGAAGCCCTGCGCGCGCAGGAATGTTGGACCGAACCGCGCTCGTGGGAGTCGATGGTGCGGGGTTGGCACGTCGTCGGACTGGCGGTTCGGCCCGAGCATCGCATGCAGGGACACACCGCGTTCCTCGTCAGCGTTCGTCGACTTGCCGAGGGCACCGTCACACCCAAGCCCCAGCGGCGTTCCGGCAAAGGCTGATCGATCTCGAATTGTGACCGTCGTGATCGGTGTCATCTCTCGATCACCACGTCTGTGTGCGCCTCGCACCATCGCGCGGCTCATCTCAGCCTCGAACTCGCATCGTCACTGGTGAGGCGGCCGATCGGGCAGTATCGGTGACGCGGTCGAGGGCCGGTGGCCGGATCGGCCACCCGTGCCACGCCGCGCCCGCACCACAGCCTGAACGTTCCCGATCGTGGTGTCGGTCCGCACATTCGGGCCGGTGCCGGTAGCGTTGATAGATCGTCACTGGGAGGAGTCGCTCATGAGCTCAACAGACAATCCGGATGTGGCCGCGGCCCGAGCCGAACTGGACGCCGTGCGAGCCGAGGCCGCTGCACTACGCCGGCAGCTGGGGGAGTCCCCAGAACAAGTACGCGAGCTCGAAGGCCGTGTCGATTCGCTCTCGCTGCGCAACAGCAAGTTGATGGACACTCTCAAAGAGGCACGGCAGCAACTCATCGCACTTCGCGAGGAAGTCGATCGACTCGGCCAACCACCGAGCGGTTACGGCGTTCTGCTCAGTGTGTTCGATGACGGAACCGTCGACGTGTTCACCTCCGGTCGCAAGATGCGGCTGACGTGCTCGCCGAACATCGAGGCCGACTCGCTGGCACCGGGGCAGACCGTGCGCTTGAACGAGGCGCTGACCATCGTCGAAGCCTGCACTTTCGATCAGGTGGGTGAGATCAGCACTTTGCGTGAGCTGCTCGGTGACGGGTCGCGAGCTCTCGTCGTCGGACATGCCGACGAAGAACGCGTGGTGTGGCTGGCCAAGCCGCTGATCGACATGGTCAACGACGACGGGCCGGTCGACCCGGAAGAGCCCTCGCGCAAACTTCGTCCCGGCGACTCCCTGCTGGTCGACACCAAAGCCGGCTACGCCTTCGAGCGCGTGCCGAAGGCCGAGGTGGAAGATCTCGTTCTCGAAGAGGTCCCGGACGTCGGCTACGAGGACATCGGCGGTCTCGGTCGCCAGATCGAGCAGATTCGCGACGCCGTCGAGCTTCCGTTCCTGCACAAGGACCTGTTCCGCGAATACTCGCTGCGTCCGCCCAAGGGAGTTCTGCTCTACGGGCCTCCCGGCTGCGGTAAGACCTTGATCGCGAAGGCCGTGGCCAACTCGTTGGCCAAGAAGATCGCAGAGGCTCGTGGTCAGGATGCCAAGGAGGCGAAGTCCTTCTTCCTCAACATCAAGGGTCCCGAACTGCTGAACAAGTTCGTCGGAGAGACCGAACGTCACATCCGCATGATTTTCCAGCGCGCCAGGGAGAAGGCGTCCGAGGGCACCCCGGTGATCGTGTTCTTCGACGAGATGGACTCGATCTTCCGTACTCGCGGGTCGGGTGTCTCCTCCGACGTCGAGACGACTGTCGTTCCGCAGTTGCTGGCCGAGATCGATGGTGTCGAAGGGCTGGAGAACGTCATCGTCATCGGTGCGTCCAATCGTGAAGACATGATCGATCCCGCGATCCTGCGACCCGGACGCTTGGACGTCAAGATCAAGATCGAACGTCCCGACGCCGAGTCGGCGCAGGACATCTTCTCGAAGTACCTCACCGATTCGCTTCCGGTCAACGCAGACGATGTCGCCGAGTTCGGTGGCGACCGCGCAGCATGCATCCACGCGATGATCGACCGCGTGGTCGAGCGGATGTATGCCGAAAGCGACGACAACCGCTTCCTCGAGGTCACCTACGCCAACGGTGACAAAGAAGTTCTGTACTTCAAGGACTTCAATTCCGGTGCCATGATCCAGAACATCGTGGACCGCGCGAAGAAGTACGCCATCAAGTCGGTGCTCGAGACCGGCAACTCAGGTCTGCGAATCCAGCACCTGTTCGACTCCATCGTCGACGAGTTCGCCGAGAACGAAGATCTACCGAACACGACCAATCCGGACGACTGGGCTCGAATCTCCGGCAAGAAGGGCGAGCGGATCGTGTACATCCGCACGCTGGTCACCGGCAAGAACGCGAGCGCGAGCCGGGCCATCGACACCGAGGCCAACACCGGTCAGTACCTGTAGGTCCAGCACAGACCAGTCTCGGGGCGCGTCCGTACAGGGCGCGCCCTGATCTGTCGGTGCCCTCCGTCTAGGCTCGAACGCATGCAGCGCATCATCGGTATCGAAGTCGAGTACGGCATCTCTTCGCCTACCGAACCAACCGCCAACCCGATCCTGACGTCGACCCAGGCCGTGCTGGCCTACGCAGCCGCAGCAGGAGTACCTCGCGCCAAGCGCACGCGCTGGGACTACGAGGTCGAGTCGCCCCTGCGCGACGCCCGTGGCTTCGACCTCGGACGATTCAGCGGCCCGGCACCGGTCATCGATGCCGACGAGATCGGCGCGGCCAACATGATTCTGACAAACGGAGCTCGCCTGTACGTCGATCATGCACACCCCGAATACTCCGCTCCCGAGGTTCGCGATCCGCTGGACGCGGTGATCTGGGACAAGGCAGGCGAACGCGTGATGGAGGCCGCCGCCCGCCACGCGTCGAGCGTGCCCGGTGCTCCGCGTTTGCAGCTGTACAAAAACAATGTCGATGGAAAAGGCGCGTCGTACGGTACGCACGAGAACTACCTGATGTCGCGCGAGACTCCGTTCTCGTCGGTCGTCGCGGGTCTGTCCCCGTTCTTCGTGTCGAGGCAGGTCATCACCGGGTCGGGTCGCGTCGGAATCGGCCAGTCCGGCGACGATGCCGGATTCCAGCTGTCTCAGCGCGCGGACTACATCGAGGTGGAGGTCGGGCTCGAGACCACACTCAAGCGCGGCATCATCAACACCAGAGACGAGCCGCATGCGGATGCGGACAAGTACCGACGATTGCACTGCATCATCGGTGATGCGAACCTCGCCGAGATGTCGACCTACCTCAAGGTCGGTACCACCGCACTCGTCCTGGACCTCATCGAAGCGGGCGTCGATCTGTCCGATCTGCAATTGGCCAGGCCGGTGACGGCGGTGCACCAGATCAGCCACGATCCCACCCTGCGCAAAGCCGTAGCTCTCGCGGACGGACGCGAGCTGACCGGCCTTGCGCTGCAGCGCATCTACCACCAGCGTGCAGCCAAATTCGTCGCGGCCGAGGGGAGCGACGATGCTCGTGCCCTCGACATTCTCGACAAGTGGGCCATGGTGCTCGATCTCCTCGAGCGTGACCCGATGGAATGTGCCCACCTGCTCGACTGGCCGGCCAAACTACGTCTGCTCGAGGGATTCCGCCAACGCGAAGGGCTGGGCTGGTCGGCTCCGCGTCTACATCTGGTGGATCTGCAGTACTCGGATGTTCGGCTGGACAAGGGCCTCTACAACAGACTCGTCGCACGCGGGTCGATGGATCGGTTGGTCACCGAACAGCAGGTACTCGATGCCGTCGGCACTCCACCGCCGGATACCAGGGCGTATTTTCGAGGTGAGTGCCTGCGCAAATTCGGTGCTGACATCGCTGCGGCCAGCTGGGATTCGGTCATCTTCGACCTCGGCGGCGATTCACTGGTCCGCATCCCGACGCTCGAGCCGCTGCGCGGCACCAAGGCGCACGTCGGTGCACTGCTCGAATCGGTCGACAGTGCCGCCGAGCTCGTCGATCAGCTCACCAACTGACCAGTCCGGGCGATCGCCCGAGTATTCGGTGGTGTCTCGACGTCCGGGCGACCCGGTCTGTCGGTAGGGTAAAGGTCCGTGCACTTTCGGCGGAACGTTCGGTTGCACATCCACGATGGTGCATCTCGGATGGATCGATGAGCGTGCAGTAGAACTGTTTTCTCGAAACACGGAGGAGGTCGGCGACTATGGCACAGGAGCAGACACGGCGCTCTGGCGGCGGCGACGACGATGAGGTCCCAGGCGACACCGGATCCGGTGGTCAGGAACGCCGCGAGAAGCTGGCCGAGGAGACCGACGATCTTCTGGACGAGATCGACGACGTCCTCGAGGAGAATGCAGAGGACTTCGTTCGCGCCTACGTTCAGAAGGGCGGCCAGTGACGGTGGATCGTTCGGACCCCAGGTCGGCCGGCGACGCGGTGGCGATCCCGCTCGGATCGAGCAGTTCGTCGTTCTCGGACTACCTTCGGCAGCACGCCCCCCATCTGTTACCCGAGAGCGGTCTGGCCGCCGATCTGGCGTCGCACACTGCGAGCGGCAACTCCGACAAGTCCGGTATCGCTCCGCACGGCACGACGATCGTCGCCCTGACCTACGCGGGCGGGGTCCTGATCGCGGGTGATCGCCGGGCCACACAGGGCAATCTGATCGCCAACCGCGACATGCAGAAGGTCTACGTCACCGACGAGTACTCGGCGGCAGGCATTGCCGGAACCGCAGGGATCGCAATCGAGCTGGTACGACTGTTCGCTGTCGAACTGGAGCACTACGAGAAGATCGAGGGTGTTCCCCTCACGTTCAACGGCAAGGCCAACAAGCTGTCGTCGATGGTGCGGAGCAATCTCGGTGCCGCAATGCAGGGTCTCGCCGCTGTCCCTCTGCTCGTCGGATTCGACATCGACATCTCGGACCCGGATCGTGCCGGTCGCATCGTGTCCTACGACGTGGTCGGCGGGCGATACGAGGAGCGGTCGGGTTACCACGCCGTGGGGTCGGGATCACTGTTCGCCAAGTCTGCTCTCAAGAAGCTCTACCGGCCCGCGATGACCGAGGAAGAGGCGATTCGCGCAGCAGTCGAATCGCTCTATGACGCCGCGGACGACGACTCGGCCACCGGCGGACCGGACGTCACCAGAGGCATTTACCCGACGGCGGTCACGATCACCAGCATCGGTGCGCACGACGTCGCGCACGACCGCGTGTCGTCAGCAGCACGGACCGTTCTCGCGGAGCGGGCGGAAAGTTCCGCAGACGCGGGAGGTGCCGAGCATCGGACCCGCTCCGGCCAGGACGTGAACGAAGGGGATAGCGCACCATGACGATGCCGTACTACGCATCTGCCGAACAGATCATGCGGGATCGTTCGGAGTTGGCGCGCAAGGGAATCGGTCGCGGCCGAAGCGTCATCGTATTGACGTACGCAGATGGTGTGCTGTTCGTGGCCGAGAACCGCTCCACGGCGTTGCACAAGGTGAGCGAACTCTACGACCGGATCGGTTTCGCAGCCGTGGGCAAGTACAACGAGTTCGAGAATCTGCGGAAGGCGGGCATTCAGCACGCAGACATCAAGGGGTACACCTACGACCGGCGTGACGTGACCGGTCGTTCGCTCGCGAAGACGTACGCGCAGGCTCTCGGCACTATCTTCACCGAGCAGCTCAAGCCGTACGAGGTCGAAATCTGTGTCGCGGAGGTCTCGCATCAGGACGAGCCGATCGCGACTCAGCTCTACCGCATCACCTACGACGGGTCGATCGTCGACGAGCAGGATTTCGTCGTCATGGGTGGAACGACCGAGCCGATCGTGGCCGCGTTGAAAGACACCTACCGGCCCGGGCTGGATCTGGCCGACGCTGTACGCGTGGCGGTCGATGCCCTCTCTGCAGGTCCGGCAACACCACCTGCCGCGGGCGGCGAGCCGGAGAAGAAGGTTCTCGAAGTATCGGCGCTCGAAGTGGCCGTGTTGGATCAGGGTCGGCCCCGCCGTGCGTTCCGACGTATTGCCGGATCGGCCTTGGAGGAGATGTTGCCTGCTCCGGCGGTGGAGCCAGGGCCCGGTCCGTCGGACGGCAACCCCGCAGACGGCGCGTCCGAACCCCGAACGGCTCAGTAGGTTCCCCGACTTGTGAGATGGCCTCGCGCTCTACCGCTTCCGGTACAGTGCGAGGCCGTTCTTGTCGCTGGTGAACTCGAATCGATTTCCCTCGCCTACTACTTCGCCGTCTGCCGCCAGTGCAACCGGAGCGCCCTCGACGGCCACCGTCAGCTCCTGCACCACTCGCCGGACATACGCCGGCGATGAGCCGAGCGTGCCGGTGACGGTTGCCCACAGCAGTCTGGTTCTCGACGCCTTCGGTTCCGAGGGGAGGAACCTGACGTCGAGGGTGCCGGTGTGAATACTGCTGCGCGACATCGGAACCTGATCGGCCGGCGCATACTTTCCATTGCCGACGAACAGCATCCAGACCGAGTGCCCGGCACCATCGAGCCTGATGTTCAGTGGTTCCGCGGCCGCCAACACCCTCGCCATCGCGATGGCTGCGGCGGGCCACTTTCCGATGCGGTGCTCGAGTTTCTGGCGCAACCTCACCGAATCGGGATATCCACCGAACGTTGCGGTGTTGACGAAAGACACCCTGGCGCCATCGACGGACACTGCGGCGATGTCGACCAGTTCGGCAGTGCCCTGTTCGACGGCTGCAGCGGTGTCTGCGACGGCGGTCAGTCCGGTGTCGCGGGCGAAGTGATTGAGGGTGCCACCGGGGAACGCGGCGAGCGGTAGACCGTTGCGCACCGCCGACGCAGCGACGCCAACCACCGTTCCGTCGCCGCCGCATACGCCGAGGGCTCGCGGGGACGTGGTGAGGATTCTCCGATCGAGTTGCTCCACGAAATCGTGTTCCGGGTCCGGGACGAACAGTTCGGCGTCCGGTAGCGCTTCCCGAATCGCCTCCGGCACCGCGTCGGAGTCGTCGCCCGATCCCGGGTTGACGAGCACGAGCAGACCTCGCCCTCGCTCGAGAGGCTCCACCTCGAGCGGCGATCCGAGATCTGCGGGCACCTCCGAGCGCACAGCCCACCATCGCCGAGTCGACACGGCGATTGCCGAACCGAGAGCTGCGCCGGCGATGACGTCGGTGGGCCAGTGCACTCCGACATGGACGCGTGAGTAGCAGACCGCCGCCGCGACCGGGGCCAGCAGGGTCGCGGCAATCGGTGACTCGATTGCCACCGCGGTGACGAACGCCGCCGCCGATGCCGAATGTCCGGATGGAAAAGACGAGGACACCGGCGGTGCCAGCAGGCGGCGAAGTACCGGAACCAGCTCGGTGTCGGGGCGAGATCGTGGGAACAGTGGCTTGAGCAGACCGTTTGCTGTCGCGCTCGCCCCGGCCAGCGCAACCAGTCCTCGCACGCCGCCGCGACGGGCAGAACCGCCTGCGGCGACCAACAGAGCTGCAGCACCGAGCCACAATCGACCGTGATCGGCCGCAGTGCTCAGCGCACGCAGCCCGGCGTCCGCCCGGCTGGACCGCAGCTCCGCACTCCTGGTCACCAGGGACAGGTCCCACGCTCGAACGGCAGCCGAAACGGTGGTGTGCGCGGGCGTCATGACAACCACCCTAGGCACGGACGACATCCGCGCGCTCCGACACATCGATTCCGAGGTTGCGTTGTAGTGTCGAAGTGTGCAGCGACGAATTATGGGCATCGAGACAGAGTTCGGTGTCACGTGTACTTTCCACGGACACCGACGGCTCAGTCCGGACGAAGTGGCGCGCTATCTGTTCCGCCGGGTGGTTTCGTGGGGACGCAGCTCGAATGTGTTCCTTCGCAACGGGGCTCGCTTGTACCTCGATGTGGGTTCGCATCCCGAGTACGCGACCGCCGAGTGTGACAGTCTGCTGCAGTTGGTCACCCATGACAGGGCAGGCGAACGAGTCCTGGAAGACCTGTTGATCGACGCCGAGCAACGGCTCGCCGAAGAGGGTATCGGCGGCGATATCTACCTGTTCAAGAACAACACGGACTCGGCAGGCAACTCCTACGGCTGCCACGAGAATTTCCTGGTACAGCGAGCGGGGGAGTTCTCCAGAATCTCGGACGTTCTGCTGCCGTTCCTGGTCACACGGCAGCTGATCTGCGGGGCGGGGAAGGTGCTTCAGACCCCGAAGGCAGCGACGTTCTGCCTGTCTCAGCGCGCCGAGCACATCTGGGAGGGCGTCTCCTCGGCCACCACGCGGTCGCGACCCATCATCAACACTCGCGACGAACCGCATGCCGATGCCGAGAAGTACCGCAGATTGCACGTCATCGTGGGCGATTCGAACATGGCCGAGACGTCGACGATGCTCAAGGTCGGCACGGCCGCGCTCGTTCTGGAGATGATCGAGGCCGGCGTCTCGTTCCGAGATTTCGCGCTGGACAATCCGATTCGGGCTATCCGTGAGGTCAGTCACGATCTGACCGGTCGACGCCCGGTGCGACTGGCCGGGGGCCGTCAGGCCAGCGCCCTCGATATCCAACGCGAGTACCACGCCCGGGCCGTCGAGCACCTCAGAACGCGCGAGCCGAACACCCAGGTGGAACAGGTGGTCGACCTCTGGGGTCGTACGCTCGATGCGATCGAGGCGCAGGATTTCGCGAAGGTGGACACCGAGATCGATTGGGTCATCAAACGCAAGCTGTTCCAGCGATACCAGGATCGGTACTCGATGGAGCTGTCCGATCCCAAGATTGCCCAGCTGGACCTGGCGTATCACGACATCAAGCGTGGTCGTGGCGTGTTCGATCTGCTGCAACGCAAGGGATTGGCCAAGCGCGTCACCGAGGACGACCAGATCGACGAAGCAGTCGATCTACCGCCGCAGACCACCCGAGCGAAACTTCGAGGCGAGTTCATCACGGCTGCGCAAGAAGCCGGTCGCGACTTCACCGTGGACTGGGTGCACCTCAAGCTCAACGACCAAGCGCAGCGCACCGTGCTGTGCAAGGATCCCTTCCGCTCGGTCGACGAGCGAGTGGAAAGACTGATCGCGTCGATGTAGCTCGTATGTTCGGGTCGCTACCGCTCCGGCCGTCGATGAGCTACTAGGCTCGACGGTCGTGGCCACCACCAAAGTCGAACGCCTGATGAACCTGGTCATCTGTCTGCTCTCGACGCGTCAGTTCCTGACCGCGGAATGGATCAGGGAGAGCGTTGCCGGGTACGACGACTCCACCAGCCACGAAGCGTTCAGCAGGATGTTCGAGCGGGACAAGAACGAACTGCGCGATCTCGGTGTCCCGTTGGAAACCGGTGCGGCCACCAGATTCGGTGGCGTCGAGGGCTATCGCATCAATCGCGACGCGTACGAGCTTCCCGATATCGACCTCACCAGCGAAGAATCGGCAGCGGTTGCTGTGGCTGTGAAACTGTGGGAGTCGCCCGAGCTCACGTCAGCGGCGCAGAGTGCATTGCTCAAACTGCGGGCGGCCGGTATCCAGGTCGACCAGAACGAGTCCGCAGCGGCGGTCACCGCGGTTCCGGCCAGGACCCGGGGCTCCGAGCCCGCACTGGGCGCTCTGCTCGCTGCCATCGATGCAGGAAAGTCGGTGCGGTTCGAGCATCGACCGTCGTTGACGGAGCCGTACACCACCAGAACCGTCCAGCCGTGGGGCGTCGTGACATTTCGCGGACGCTGGTACCTGGTGGGACACGATGTCGATCGCGACGACACCCGAACCTTTCGCCTCTCCCGCATCGGCGACGACGTCAAGTCCTTCGGTGCACCCCAGAGCGTCCGCAAACCCGACGGTGTCGATCTGCAAGACATCGTTCGCCGGGTAGCGGGGACGTCCTCGGTCTCCGGTACGGCACGAGTGTGGCTGCACGACGGCAGAGCGCTCGAGTTGCGGAGGATGGGAACGGTCGTGGGCACGAAGAACGTGGGCGATCGCACCGGAACAGTCGTGGAGGTGCCCGTGCGCTCCTGGGATTGGATCTCACGTCTGATCGCTGGTCACGGCGCGGATGCGGTGGTGCTCGAACCCGCAGAATTGCGGGCCGACGTGATCTCGACGTTGCGGACTGCCGCGGACTCGGGGAGGCAGCGATGAGCGCGCGATTGTCGACTCGGCTGGCACGGCTGCTGAACATGGTGCCGTTCTTCATGGCCAATCCGGGGCTGAGTGCCGAAGAGGCCGCACACGAACTGGGTGTGTCGACCGAGACTCTGATGGCCGATCTGAACCAACTGTGGATGTGTGGGTTGCCCGGCTACGGACCCGGTGACCTCATCGATCTCTCCTTCTCGGAGGAAAGTATCGATGTGACGTTCTCGGCCGGTATCGACCGTCCACTGCGCCTGACCTCGACCGAGGCCACGGCCTTGCTGGTTGCGCTGCGATCACTGACATCGATGCCCGGAATGGTCGATCCGTCCGCCACCCAGCGCGCGATTGCGAAGATCGAGACCGCGGCAGGATCGGCAGCGGCCAATGTCCCGCTCTCGTCCGATCACGAGAGCTCGGGCACCGAGGAGGGGCCGGTCTCGAGCACTGTGCGCTCTGCTCTGCGCAACCGGCATGCACTGGAGCTGACGTATTATTCGGCCTCGCGGGACGTCGTCACCGAGAGGACCGTCGATCCGATCAGGACCGTGGTCGTCGACGACCACAGTTATCTGCAGGCATGGTGCCGTGGAGCCGAGGGCGTTCGACTGTTTCGGTTCGACCGCATCGACTCGGCGGCAGAACTCGACGAGCCCGCTGCGGCGCCGGAATCGGTCCAGGACGAGGATGCCTTCGAGATCTTCAACGACGATCCTTCGTTGTCGCAGGCACGCCTGAAGGTGTCGCCCTCGTTCACCTGGATTCTCGACTACTACCCGATGACGCAGGTCGCCGCCGACGCCGACGGGTCGATAGAAGTGACGATGAGGTTCGCGACCCTGCAGTGGATGACCCGTCTGACGCTGGGTTTCGGGGGCGGCGTAGCGGTACTGTCACCTGAATCCTTGGTGAACTCCGTGCGCGAGCGTGCCCGTTCGGCGCTCGTTGCGTACGCCGAGCTCGACGCCACCAGCACAGACCGCACCGTGTCGAGATGAACTACAGGCAAACCGGTGTGCGCCTCGTCCCTGGCCGTCACTCGTTGTCGGGTACGCTCGATTCATCTGATCTCAGGAGGTTCACATGGGATTCACCAGTCCCTGGCACTGGGCGATCGTTGCAGTGGTCGTCATCATTTTGTTCGGTTCCAAGAAGCTGCCCGACGCTGCTCGTGGGCTCGGCCGCTCGCTTCGTATCTTCAAGAGTGAGGTGAAAGAGATGCAGAACGACGGCAAATCCGACACCGACACCACGGCGGCACAGCACCCCGCAGCCCCCGCTCAGCTGCCGTCGCCTGCTCCCGTTGCGCCGACCAACGTCGACGCGCAGCAGCACGACGCGAAGTCTGCCTGAGCGCAGTCCGCTCAGCACACCTTCGGTGCCAGTTGGGCACCGAAGGTTCACTGCTGTCGGTGACGGCAACGCGCAGTTGTCCGACCTGAGAAGGCTGACCGTAGAACACCATGCGAATTCCGTTCGATCCGCGGCGTAGTAGGCGCCGAGTCAATCCCGACGGCACGATGTCGTTGGTCGACCATTTGTACGAGCTACGAACTCGGCTCCTGTGGTCCCTCGTGGCTGTCGCTGTCACCACCGCGTTCGGGTTCTTCTGGTACTCGCACACGATCTTCGGTGTCGAAAGTCTCGGCGACCTTCTTCGAGGCCCTTACTGCACGCTCGATCCCAGCCTCCGCGCCGACTTGAGCAACGACGATCAGTGTCGGCTGCTGGCGACCGGTCCGTTCGATCAATTCCTGCTCCGATTCAAGGTTGCGTTCACCGCCGGCGTCGTGTTGGCCTGCCCCATCTGGCTGTATCAGATCTGGGCGTTCATCACCCCGGGTCTGTACGCCAACGAACGTCGCTACGCCGTCTCGTTCGTCACCGCTGCCGCAGCGCTGTTCGTCACCGGTGCGGTCCTGGCCTACTTCGTGGTGGCCAAGGGACTGCATTTCCTGCTGTCGATCGGCGACAACGTTCAGATCACCGCCCTGAGCGGCGATCAGTATTTCGGATTCTTGATCAACCTCCTCATCATCTTCGGTGTCAGCTTCGAGATTCCGCTTCTCGTGGTGGCTCTGAACGTCGTCGGCGTGCTCACGTACGAACGACTGAGGGCGTGGCGCCGCGGGCTCATCTTCGGTCTGTTCGTCTTCGCTGCCATCGCGACTCCGGGACAGGACCCGTTCTCGATGTTGGCGTTGGCGTTGGCGTTGACGGTCCTCTTCGAAATGGCAGTGCAGATTGCGCGGATTCACGACAAGCGTAAGTTGCGCAAGAGAAGAGATGAATGGGGTGATGTGTCAGATGACGAAGCAACGCCACTCGAAGGCGCAGGTTCGATCGAGTCCCCACACGCTGTCGATCCGACACCGCCGCGCACCGGGTTCGGTTCGGCTACCCGCACCCACGCAGAGTACGACGACACGATCTGACCTCTGCCGAAGCGCTGGAGCCGGCGTATGACAGAGACGACCGTGGACGTGCAACCGAGCACGAGCCCCTCCGAGTTGCAGAAATTTTCTGCCGAGCTCGGATTCCCCCTCGACAGATTTCAGGTCGATGCGTGTACGGCACTCGAGAACGGCCACGGCGTTCTGGTCTGTGCCCCCACCGGCGCGGGCAAGACGGTGATCGGCGAGTTTGCCGTGCACTTGGCCCTCGCTGCGGGACGCAAGTGTTTCTACACCACTCCGATCAAAGCGCTGAGCAACCAGAAGTTCGCGGAGCTGACCGCCCGGTACGGCCGAGACACCGTCGGTTTGCTCACCGGAGATTCGTCCGTCAACCCCGACGCCCCCATCGTCATCATGACGACGGAAGTGCTGCGCAACATGCTGTACGCATCCTCCGACGCCTTGCGTGGGCTGTCCCACGTCGTCATGGACGAGGTGCACTATCTGGCCGACCGCTTCCGCGGCGCGGTGTGGGAAGAGGTCATCCTGCATCTGTCCGACGATGTTCGTCTGGTCAGTCTCTCGGCCACCGTGAGCAACGCCGAGGAATTCGGGGCCTGGATGAGCACCGTTCGCGGTGACACCTCTGTCGTGGTGGACGAGAACCGTCCGGTGCCCCTGTCTCAGCACATCATGGTGGGCCGACGGTTGTTCGATCTGTTCGATACGAGAGCGCAGTCACGCGACGGTGACCAGAAGGTCGTCGTCGATCGCGAGCTCGTCCGCCATGTCAAACAACGCCAGTCTCTCGACTCGATGGACCGTTGGCACGCGCCACACAGCCGAGGTCGAGGTGGTCGAGCAGGCGGCGGAGGTCGTGGTGGTGGTCACGGCAGCGGGGCCAACAACCGCCCGCTGGCCCGGCCCGACGTGATCGCAAAGCTCGACGAGGAAGGTCTGCTCCCCGCGATCACCTTCATCTTCAGCCGGGCCGGGTGCGACGGAGCCCTGAGCCAATGCATGCGGTCGCGCCTGGTGTTGACCACGCCGGAGCAGGCCGAAGAGATTCGGTACATCGTGGAAAAGCACACCTCCGAGCTCCCGCGGGAGGACCTGGAGGTGCTCGGCTTCTGGGAGTGGCGTGATGCACTCGAACGGGGGTTCGCGGCCCATCACGCCGGTATGTTGCCGGTCTTCCGGCATACCGTGGAGGAGTTGTTCGTCAAGGGTCTGGTCAGAGCGGTGTTCGCCACCGAGACCCTGGCCTTGGGCATCAACATGCCCGCCCGAACCGTGGTGCTCGAGAAGCTCGTCAAGTTCAACGGCGAAACGCACGCCGAGTTGACGCCGGGGGAGTACACCCAGCTGACCGGCCGCGCCGGACGACGCGGCATCGATGTCGAAGGGCACGCCGTGGTGCTGTGGCAGCCGGGCACCGAGCCGACCGAGGTCGCCGGGCTCGCGTCGACCAGAACCTTCCCGCTGCGCAGTTCGTTCGCACCGGCGTACAACATGTCGATCAATCTGATCGAACAGTTCGGCGCGGCAGACTCTCGACTGCTGCTCGAACGGTCCTTTGCTCAGTTCCAGGCCGATCGCTCCGTGGTCGGCATGGTCCGGGGAATCGAAAAGAACGTTCAGACTCTGGACACACTCGGTGCGCGACTCGGAGGTCCCGAGGGCGAGTACTTCGAATACGCGCGGCTGCGGGAGCGGCTGAAAGATCGCGAGAAGACCCTCGCGCGTCAGAACAGATCGGATCGACGAGACAAGGCCGTCGATTCACTCCGGGCCTTGCGTCGCGGCGACGTCATCTCCGTGCCGACTGGGCGGCGCAGCGGTCTTGCCGTGGTGCTCGAGCCCGACGACGACCAGGCCGATCCGCGCCCGCTCGTCTTGACCGAGGACAAATGGGCGGGCCGGCTGTCGGCAGCGGACTTCCCGTCGCCTGCAACCTCTCTCGGCACGATGCGACTGCCGCGATTCGTCGATCATCGCACCGCGAAGACTCGACGTGATATCGCAGCGGCCCTCGTGACGCGTGGAATTTCGCAGCCGTCGGACCGGATTCGGCGGAAGTCGACAGCAGCGGACGACAAAGAGCTGGCAACTCTGCGCCGCGCCATTCGATCGCACCCGGTCCACAACCGGCCCGACCGTGACGAGCTCGGACGTATCGGCGAGCGCTACAACCGGCTGGCCCGCGAGACGGAAACGATGCGTCAGAAGGTCTCGGCCACGACGAACTCCCTGGCCAGAACCTTCGACCGCATCCTTGCGTTGCTTGCGGATCGCGGCTACGTGACCGAGGGCAAAGATCCGAAGGTGACCGACGACGGTGCCCGATTGAGCCGGATCTACTCCGAATCCGATCTCCTCGTCGCGGAATGTTTGCGGACCGGCCTGTGGCAGGGGCTCTCGCCCGCAGAATTGGCAGCGGTGGTCTCGGCAGTGGTCTACGAGTCACGATCGGAAGGAGACATCACCCCGCACGGTCCGACGGGGCCGATTCGGCACGCGTTGACCGAGACGGTACGGGTGTGGCACGAACTACGTTCCGACGAAGTTCGCCACAAGCTCCCGCCCACGAGGGAACCCGACATGGGCTTCGTGAAGGCGATCTACAAGTGGGCATCCGATCACTCGTTGGTCGACGCTCTGGTCACGGCGGGCGACAACGGTAGAGCGCTCTCGGGTGGAGACTTCGTCCGATGGTGTCGGCAGGTCATCGATCTGCTCGATCAGGTACGGCTCGCTGCCCCGGAGCCGGAACTCTCGCGCACTGCAGCCCGCGCCATCGCAGCCCTACGCCGGGGCGTGGTCGCGGTCGATGCCGCCTGACGAGCGCGTCGTCATCGAGACCGGAGCACAACGTCCGGCTCACGCTCCCGCCGTGAAGCGGACTGCCGGGTCGGTCCAGCGGGAGGTGGCAGGATCGGGATACGGTACCCCCGACGAAACCGAATTTTCAGTGGAGGCGAGATGAGCGGCCCAAACGGTCCGACCGATTCCGACAACAGTTGGTCGCGCAATCCCGACCAGCAGGACGGTACCGCGAAAGACACTCCGGAATCACCCGCGGCTCCGCCTTCGCATACCGGCTCCACTCCTGAGCAGGGTTCGCAGACCCCGGCACCGTCCGCGTGGGGGCCGTACGCACAGCCGCCCGCAGCGCCGAACACGCCCTACGGTGAATCCGCGCCGGGTGGTTACGGGCAGAGTCCGCAACCACCCGGCAACCCGTACCCGCAGGGGCAGTATCCCTCTGCAGGCTATCCACAGGGCCAGTACCCGCAAGGCGGTTACCCACAGGGGCAGTACCCGCAAGGCCAGTACCCGCAAGGCGGCTACCCCCAGGGCCAGTACCCGACCACGCAGAATCCCGCACCGCAGAATCCCGCACAGCAATACCCGGCCGGCCAGCAGTACGGCACGCCGTATCCCGGGGCCGGTGCCCAGGGGCCCGGGGATCCGGCCTATCAGAATCCGTACGCCCCACAGCAATACGGCGGTGGTCAGTACGGTCCCGGTCAGTACGGTCAGCAGCCTCAGCAGCCGTGGAACCCCAACCAGCAGTATCCGAATCAGCAGTACCCGAATCAGCAGGGTCCAGGTCAGCAGGGGCCAGGTACCGCCGGGTCGCAGTCGAAGAAACCTCTGATCATCGTCGGTGCCGTCGTCGCTGTGGTCGCGGTGATCGCTCTGGTCTCGTTCTTTGCCTTCGGTCGGTCGACCGTTCTGGATACTGCGGCCGCACAGGAGGGTGTCCGCAAGGTCGTCACCGAGTCCTACGGTGCTTCCGAGGTGTCCGGGGTGTCCTGCCCGCAGAACATCAGGGTCGAGAAGGGTGCGAGCGTCGACTGCACGCTGACGGTCGACGGAGCGTTCAAGAAGGTGACGTTGACCTTCCTGGACGACGACGCCAACTACGAGGTCTCGCTACCGAAATAGCGCCCTCGGTTGTTCGGTCATGTCCGCTCTGCCGTGGCCGCCATCGCAGCGACGAGGCGTGCCACGGCGTTTTCCACCCCGAGGTTCTCGGCCAGAGCGTCGAGCGCGTTTCTGTCGGCAGGCTCGGCCGGAATCTCATCGGACTTCGACAGCACGACATCCGCATCGGTGACCACCCGCACGACGGGAAGGGCAGCGTCGAGGTAGTCGCTGGCGTTGGCCAGCTTCGCGCGGATGCCCGTGGCCATGTCCGAGGACGGATCGAGCGCCGCGTCGCGCAGTGCTGCGACCGACTCGTACTGGAGCATCAGGGTCGATGCCGTCTTCTCACCGATGCCCTTCACTCCGGGCAGGCCGTCGGAGGCGTCGCCTCTGAGAAGTGCGAGTTCGGCGTATGCCGCGCCCGCGCGGTGCAGAGGAACGCCGTATCGTTCGGAAACCAATGCCGGACCGAACAATTCGGCCTTGGCCAATCCACGCCCCACGTACAGAACCCGAACCTCGTTCGGCTCGTCGGCGGCGACCTGCAACAGGTCTCTGTCCCCGCTGACCACTACCACTGGGTTCCGGCGCTCGCGCGCAGCCAACGTGCCGAGCACGTCGTCGGCCTCCAGTCCGTCCGCGCCTGCGGTGGCGATCCCCAGTGCGGCGAGAACGTCCATGATCATGTCCACCTGCGGAGTAAGGGTCTCCGGAACCTCTTCGCTCTCGGCAACCTCCGGTGGTGCCTCGGCCACCCGGTGCGCCTTGTAGGTCGGCACCAGGTCCACTCGGAACTGCGGCCGCCAGTCCAGATCCAGGCAGACTGCCAATCGTGTGGGTTCGGTGCGCCCGATCAACGCCGAGATCATGTCGAGGAACCCACGCACGGCGTTGACCGGCCGGCCATCCGGTGCCGTAATCGACTCGGGCAGTGCGTAGTAGGCCCTGAACCACAGGCTCGCACCATCGAGGAGCAGCAACGGCGACTTTCCGGGTGCGGTCATGGGGCCCATCTTGCCAAACGGCACTAGCCTGGAGGGATGAGTATCGATTCTTCGGCCAGTTCCTCACGTTTCTCGAGCGACGTATACGCATCCCGGCTCGCGCGGGCCGCGCGCCTGACATCGGATGCGGGGCTGGATGCACTGCTGATCACTCCGGGGCCGGATCTGCAGTACTTGATCGGTTCGAAGGCCAGTTCGTTCGAGCGTCTCATCGCTCTGGTCGTACCTGCCGACGGAAGTACACCCAGCATCGTGGTTCCGCGGCTCGAGCTTGCTGCACTGGGTGATTCCGCGGCCCAGGATCTGTCTCTGACGCTCGTCGACTGGGTCGACGGTGTCGATCCGTACGCGCTGGTCGCTTCCGCGGTACCGGCCGGGTCCAAGACTGCGGTTGCCGATGCGATGCCCGCGCTGCACTTCGTACCGCTTGCTGAGGTCTTCGGTACGGTGCCGGTACTGGCTACGGACGTGCTCCGCGAACTTCGCATGGTCAAGGACCACGCCGAGATCGCTGCGCTGCGTCGGGCCGGGTCCGCCATCGACCGAGTCCACGCCCGGATGGGCGAGTGGCTTCGAGTGGGCCGCACCGAAGCTCAGGTCGCCGCTGACATCGCGGTCGCGATCGTCGAAGAGGGCCACACCGCACCGGAATTCATCATCGTCGGGTCCGGACCGCATGGCGCAGATCCACACCACGAGGTATCCGATCGTGTCATCGAGGCAGGCGACATCGTCGTCATCGACATCGGAGGTCCCGTCGCACCGGGATACAACTCCGACTCGACTCGCACCTACAGTCTCGGTGAACCGGCAGCGGAGATCGCAGCACGATACGCAGTGCTCGAGCGGGCGCAGCAAGCGGCCGTCGATGCGGTGGTGCCGGGAGCGACCGCACAGTCCATAGATGCGGCCGCCCGCGACATCTTGGTCGACGCCGGGCTGGGCGAGGCATTTCTGCACCGCACCGGACACGGTATCGGCCTGTCGGTGCACGAAGAGCCCTACATCGTTGCCGGAAACGACATCCCGCTGACCGAAGGCATGGCTTTCAGCATCGAACCGGGGATCTACTTCCGGGAGCAGTGGGGTGCGCGCATCGAGGATATCGTCGTCGTCACCGCGGACGGCTGCGAATCGGTCAACCTGCGGCCCCACGGTCTGGCCGTCCTGCCTGTATGAGCACAGAACGCGAGGCCGAGTTCGTCTCGATCGTCCGCGCCAATTCCGTTGTCGACGAGATACTTCGACGTGCACCGAAGCTCGGGCTCCCCGGTTGGTATCTCACTGCCGGGGGCCTGTTCCAGACGGTGTGGAACCACCTGGCCGATCGGGAACCGCAGGTGGGCATCCGGGATTACGACTTCTTCTACTTCGACGATTTCGACCTGTCCTACGACGCGGAGAACGACGCGATCGAGGCCGCAGCCTCGATGTTCGCCGACCTCGGCGTCGACGTCGAAGTACGCAACGAAGCGCGTGTGCACCTGTGGTACGAGCAGCATTTCGGCAGTCGGATCGCTCCGTTCCGCAGCACCGAGGATGCAATCGATCACTTCGTCTCGACCACGTGTTGCTTCGGGATCACCGGAGGCAGAGACGGCGAGGACATCGTCTACGCACCGCACGGGTTCGAGGACCTGTTCGCCGGAATCGTGAGACCGAATCCGAGGGTGCCGATGCGGCACGTCTACGAGGCGAAAGCCGCACGGTGGACCACGGAGTGGCCGAACCTGACCGTTCTGCCGTGGCCGTCGGAACAGACCCTCACTGGCGGCTCAGCAGCGAACGGCTACCCAGAACCCGCTGGACCCGGACCTCGATGACAACCCTGGTGGGGTTCTCCCTCGGCACGCGGTAACGCTGGGCGTAGCGATTCTCGGCGTCGACGACGGATTCACGGTCTTCTCGCACCGACGCGGGCCCCTCCAACGTCAGCCAGCGGGCACCGTCGACCTGAGTTACGGCTGCATAGCCACCGCGGCGTGCGTTGATCGCCTTCTGTGACACGTCGTTGGTGATGACCCGGACGACCAGCGCCTCGGCGTCGTAGGTGAACCCGACGGCCACGACGTGCGGTGTTCCATCCGGCCGGAGCGTCGTCAGAGTGGCGAGGTGCCGTTCGGTGAGGAACCCGAGTGCGTCGTCGGTCAGGGCAGTCGCGTCAGCGGGGGTGGCAGCCATAACCCGACTGTAATGAACGGTGCCCGATCGGCCAGACTGGTCGGCGTGAGCAGACGAGCAGAACCCGCAGTCGGAACGCTGTTGCTGCTGGGCGGCCGCAGCGAGATCGGGCTGGAAGTCGCCACCCGACTCGCCCCAGGGCGAACCGTCGTATTGGCGGCTCGGCGCAGTGCAGATCTGGCGGCGCAGATACGACGGGTGCAGCAGGCCGGTGCAGAAGCCGTGCGAACCATCGAGTTCGACGCAGACGCGATGGATACCCATGCCGAACTTCTGCGTGAGGTCTCCGAGCAGCACGGCCCCATCGGGATCGTGGTTCTCGCGTTCGGCATACTCGGAGACCAAGCCCGCGCCGAGAACGATGCTCAGCACGCTCTCGACGTCATCACCACGGATTTCCTGGCGCAGGTCTCGGTACTCACTCACGCCTCGAAGCTCCTCAGGGAACAGGGGAGTGGGGACCTGGTGGTGTTCTCCTCGGTTGCGGGGGTGCGGGTGCGACGCGCCAATTACGTCTACGGATCCGCCAAGGCCGGTCTCGACGGGTTCGCCAGTGGACTCGGTGATGCGCTGCACGGCAGTGGAGTACATCTGCTGCTCGCCCGTCCTGGCTTCGTCATCGGCTCCATGACCGAGGGCATGACGCCCGCACCGATGTCGAGTACCCCCGATCAGGTCGCCGACGTCGTGGTCGCCGCGTTGCGCAGACGCCGGACCAAAGTGTGGATTCCGGGCACTCTCAGACCGGTGTTCTTCGCCATGCGACTACTGCCGCAATGGCTCTGGCGCAGGATGCCGCGCTGATGCCGCAGGTGATTCCGAGCCCGATCGTCGTCGTGGGAATCGGCGCGGACGGCTGGGACGGCCTGTCAAGAGCCTCCCGCACGGCCGTCGAGCAGGCGGATGTGGTGTTCGGTTCCGTCCGTCAAATCGACAGCGTCCGTGCGCATTGCACCGAGACCAGGACGTGGCCGAGCCCGTTGCTGCCGAATTTGAGGCCCATGATCGACGCGTACGAGGGCCGTACAGTGTGCGTCCTGGCCAGCGGGGATCCGATGTTCCACGGAATCGGGGTGAGCCTGGCGCGAGAGTTCGGTGCCGAGCGGCTGCGCGTTCATCCAGCACCGTCATCGGTCTCGCTTGCATGTGCGCGATTGGGATGGGCACTTCAGCACGTCACGACGGTGTCGTTGGTCAACAGCCCGGTCGAGATGCTGTTGCCGGAACTGACCGACGGTCGCCGGATTCTCGTGTTGAGCCGTGACGGCAGCACTCCCGACGAGATCGCGGCAGTGCTGTGCGCCAACGGCTTCGGTGCAAGCGAGGTGACGGTACTCGAACAACTCGGCGGATCGGCCGAGCGAGTGACCGGCGCGATCGCCAGAGACTCGATGTTCGACGGTATCGACGCACTCAATGTCGTTGCGCTCGAATGTGTTCGAGACCCCGGTTCGATCAGGCACACCAGAATTCCTGGCTTGGCCGACTCCGCGTTCGGCGGGGATGGTCAGATGACCAAGCAGGAAGTGCGAGCGTTGACGCTGAGCGCGTTGGCGCCTGCGCCGGGGGAGCTGCTCTGGGATATCGGGGGTGGATCGGGAACCATAGCCATCGAGTGGATGCGGACCGACACTTCCTGTCGTGCCGTGACGTTCGAGTCCTCTCCGGCTCGGCGCGATCAGATCGAGAACAATGCACTGCGTCTGGGAGTGCCCCGCTTGCGCGTACTCGGTGCTGCCCCCGGGAGTTTCACCGACGCGGCAGCCGAGGATGCCGGACCCGACGCGGTGTTCGTCGGTGGTGGGTTGACCTCGCCCGATATGCTCGGGCACTGCTGGCGCGCTCTGCGCGATGGCGGCCGATTGGTCGCCAACTCGGTTACCGCCCAATCCGATTCGCTGTTGCTTTCGGCAGCGGAACGATACGGAGGTCGGTTGCGCAAATTTCAGATCTACCGCGGCGAACCACTCGGCGCGTTCACGACGTGGAGACCGCAGCTGCCGGTCACCCAGTGGTGTGCGAGGAAAGAGTGAAAATCCTGATTCTGGGCGGTACCTCGGAATCGCGGAACCTTGCCGCCGCAGTGAACGAGGAACCGGGGATCGAGGCGGTCACGTCGCTGGCCGGACGTTTGGCAGACCCGGTGCTCCCCGTCGGGCAGACGAGAATCGGCGGCTTCGGAGGGCCGAGCGCACTCGCGCAGTGGCTGCTGCAGAACTCCATCGACGTCGTGGTCGATGCGACCCACCCGTTCGCGGCGACCATCGGCACTCACGCCGAACTCGCCACCCGCCTGACAGGAACCGCACTGCTGGTACTGACCCGACCGCCGTGGAAGGCGGGGGAGGGTGATCGATGGACCTCGGTGGCCTCCATGCCCGAGGCCGCGGCGTCGGTCACGCCGGGCAGCAGAGTCTTCCTCACGATCGGCCGACAGGGAGTTCACCATTTTGCCCACGTCGAGCACTCGTGGTTTCTGGTCAGAGCGATCGACCGTCCCGACGGCCCGGTGCCGCCGCACATGACGCTCGTGCTCGATCGGGGACCGTTCGACGAACGCCACGAGGCGACGCTGCTCGCCGAGCACCGAATCGACCTGGTGATCACCAAGAACAGCGGCGGCGACATGACCAGAGCGAAGCTCGATGCAGCGCGGGCGACATCGGTACCGGTGCTGATGGTCGACCGTCCCGCACGACCGACAGCGGCATCGACCGTGGACACCGTCGATGCCGCCGTGGACTGGTTGAGAAATCGGCTACTCGCTGCAATCTGACCGATAGCGCCGGGAGGTGAACACCTTCGGTCCACTTCCGGTGTCCACCACGGTGGTCATCGAGGAACCGATGATGAGCAGGCACCGCATATCGATCGACTCGGGATCGAGTTCGGCGAGGGTCACGGTGCGAACCGATTCCTCCGCGCTGCCCACTGCCCGGCCGACGACGACCGGCGTGTGCGGTGAACGGTGCTCGAGGAGAATCTCTTTCATCGCTGCTACCTGCCAGGTACGCGACGCCGACGCCGGGTTGTAGATTGCCAGTGCCATGTCGGCTCCGGCCACCGCGTCGAGTCGTTTCGCCACCACATCCCACGGCTTGAGTCGATCGGAGAGCGACACGACGGCGTAATCGTGGCCGAGCGGAGCCCCGACCCGACTGGCCACGGCATTGGCCGCCGTCATGCCCGGGACCACCCGAACCGGCACCGAACTCCATTGCTGTTCGGCCGCAACCTCGATGACCGCCGTCGCCATGGCGAACACACCTGGATCACCAGAGGACACCACGGCGACGCGGCGCCCCTGTTTGGCGAGATCCAGCGCGAAGGCTGCCCGTTCGGACTCGACCTTGTTCTCGCTCGAATGCCTCCCCTGACCCGGACGCTGCGGTACGCGGTCGATGTAGGTCACGTAGCCGACCAGATCGGTGGCGGCGGCCAGTTCGGCCCGGACCTCGTCGGTGGTCCATGCGTCGTCCCCCGGTCCGAGGCCCACCACCACCACTTCACCGGCAGCAGTGTTGGTTTCGGTTCGATTGGCGGGGCTAGGTACCACGATCATCGAAAAGTACGGCACATTGTCGGCGTCGGCGGCGCCCAGCACACGCTGCTCTGACGTGCTGGCGCGCTCGACGTAGAGCGCCTCGTCCAACCTGCCCGATCGCTCCAAAGCGTCGAGCACCGTGGGGTAGGTCCGGCCGAGCTTCATGATGACCGCGGCGTCGGTTCCCCGAAGTCGTCGGGTCAGCTCGTCCGCGGACAAGGTGCCGGGAAGTACTGTCAATACCTCGTCCCGTTCCACCAGCGGAGCAGCCACTGCGGCAGATGCGGCGCTGACCGAGGTCACGCCCGGCACGATCTCGACCTCGAACCGGTCCGCCAGCCTCTTGTGCATGTGCATGTACGAGCTGTAGAACAGTGGGTCGCCTTCGGCCAGAAGCACTACCGAACGTCCGGCGTCGAGGTGCGCTGCGAGGCGAGCGGCAGCGGATTCGTAGAACTCGTCGATCGCGCCCTGGTATCCGCCCGGATGCGCCGTGGCCTCTGTGGTGACCGGATAGACGAGGTGCTCTTCGATCTGCCCAGCACGCATATAGCCGGCCGCCAGCCCTCGGGAAATGCTCCGACCGTGCTGTGCGCTGTGAAACGCGACCACATCCGCCGCGCCGATCACGCGGGCGGCCTTCACGGTCAACAACTCCGGATCGCCGGGACCGACTCCGACGCCCCACAATTTGCCCTGTGTACTCATTCCTGCTCGCTCGCAATGGCATTGACAGCAGCAGCGGTGATGGCACTACCGCCGCGCCTGCCGCGCACGACCAGATACTCGACACCGGTGTCGGCGGCAATGAGGTCCTCTTTCGACTCGGCCGCGCCGATGAAGCCGACCGGGCCACCGACGATGGCGGCAGGCTTCGGTGCTCCCGCTGCGAGCAATTCCATCAAATGGAACAGTGCAGTGGGTGCGTTGCCGATCGCGACGACGGCACCGTCGAGCTTGTCACCCCACAACTCCAGTGCCGCTGCGGTTCTCGTCGTCCCCATGCGCTGAGCCAACGCAGGTACCCTCGGGTCCGAAAGGGTGCACAGCACTTCGTTGTCGGCGGGTAGTCGACGACGCGTCACCCCCGCGGCCACCATGTTGGCGTCACACAGCACCGGAGCTCCCGCCCGTAGCGCAGCGCGCGCGGACACCACGACGTTCGGGGTGAATCCGATCGTCTCGGTCAGATCGATTTCTCCCACCGCATGGATCATGCGCACCACGACCTGGGCGACATCCGGTGCGAACCGCGACAGATCTGCCTCGGCTCGGATGGTCGCGAACGATTGTCGGTAGATCTCGCCGCCGTCGCGGACGTAGTCGTGCATGCGTGTCACGATAGGGGAGAGGGACCCCTCAGCAGGAAATCGGTCTCGGTCGGTTCAGGACACGCGATAGCCGATTCCTGTCGCAACCACGTCGGTGACCTCACCTTTGGGGCGCCCACATCGACGCTCGCAGCCGGACCAGTGCTGCCGCTCGTCTCGCGGAGTCATGCGGGCATCCACCGCGGCTGCGAGGTCGGCCCGAACATCGGCCTGTGACTTCGCGCAGCCCGGCGATCCAGTACATGAACTCACCCGAATCCAGGGCGATGCCTCGTCGAAGATCAGCCCCATCGGAGCGAGCACGCGCACCACCTGCTCGGCCGGTTCCTCGTCCAGATCACACACGATCAGAGACCGCCACGGGGTCACGATCAGCGGCCGATCGATGGCGGCGAGGAACTCGGCGAGCCGAGCATCGAGAATGCCGTTCGCCAATCCCGCGGCCAACGCCACTCGGCCGTCGACCTGGTCGAGCCACCCGATCGGCGGCACCTCCACAGGCGCAGGCAAGGTCAGGACCGGGCCGGCGTCGAGCCCCAGACGTTCGATGACACGATCTGCCCCACCATCGAGTTCGGCCAGTCGCCACTCGGATCGGCGCAGTTCGACGAAGGCCGCGGCGCAGTCCAGCAGAGTCGACACCACGGCACCGCGACCGATTCGAACACCGCTGTCCAGTCCCGCCAACAACAGGGCGTAGGACCCGTCGGCCTGGGCGTAGACGCCGAAGTCCGGTTCCAGGCCGCACATATCTCCCCGGCCGTCGTCGATGGCGAACAACACCCGCCCAGGCAGCTCGGCCAGCTCGTCGGCCGCGCAGATGCCCTCGTCCAGTTCTCCGACCAGTGCCCGCACGTCGGTGATGCCGTCGACTCGCCCCGAGAGCGGTGAGGCGAGGATGTTGCGCACCCGCTCGTGAGACTCGGACGGCAGCAACCCGGATTCGGCCACTCTGCTCGCCAGCGCGTCCGGATCCGAGACCGCGCGCACCTGAATGTTTCCCCGAGAGGTGAGCTCCAGGGTGCCGTCGCCCAGCTCTGCCGCGGCCTGCGCCAGCATCTGTATCTGGCGGGGCAGCAGGACGCCACCCGGCAGCCTGATGCGCGCGAGCGGACCGTCCGCGGCCGGATGTGTGGTGAGCGCTCCGGGGCAACCGTCGGGCAGCGGCCTCTCAGGCGATGTCATGTTTCAAGGCTACAAGTGCGCTGGGTGAACAGATCTCGTGCACGCACCGGTAGCATTCGGTGTCACGGCTACGGCCGAGAGGAAACCGGCGAAAATCCGGTACGGTCGCGCCACTGTGACCGCCCTGCGTTTCACCTGCGCAGCGCGGAAGTCAGACCCTCTCTCCGATCAGCTGCAGAGAAGATTCACCGATTTCAGGGGCGCGAAAACCCCCGAGGAGGGCGTTACCCGTGTTCTTGTTGCTGTCCACATCGGACACCGATCTGCTCAGCGCTCGCGCCAGTGGAGCCGACTACACCTGGGGCAACCCCTCCCGTCTGCTCGCCGAGGACATCCCGACGATGGCCGAATCGGCCGAATTGATCATCGTGCGAATCCTGGGGTCGCGGCGGTCGTGGGAGTCGGGCATCGCTGCGGTGCTCGCCACCGGACTGCCCGTTGTGGTTCTCGGCGGTGAACAGGCACCGGACGCGGACCTGATGGAGATCTCGACCGTGCCGGCGAACGTTGCCGCGCAGGCGCACAACTATCTCGCCGAGGGCGGGTCGGACAACCTGCGCCAGCTGTACAACTTTCTTTCCGACACCGTTCTGCTGACCGGGCACGGTTTCGACGCACCGCAACACCTCCCGACGTGGGGGCATCTCGAGCGAAGCTCCGCACCGCACGCGGGGGTGCCGACGGTCGCGATTTTGTACTATCGCGCCCAGCACCTTGCCGGAAACACCGCGTACATCGACGCGCTCGCCACCGCGGTGGAGAACGCAGGTGCCACTGCGCTGCCCATCTACTGCGCATCGCTGCGCACCGCCGAAGCCGATCTGCTCGAAACCCTGAAGTCGGCGGACGCGTTGATCGTGACCGTCCTCGCCGCAGGTGGTACCAAACCTGCCGGAGCGTCGGCAGGCGGTGACGACGAAGCCTGGGACGTGGCCGAACTCGCTGCACTCGATGTTCCGATCCTGCAGGGCCTGTGCCTGACGAGCTCGCGCGCGACATGGGCCGCGAACGATGACGGCCTCTCGCCGCTGGACGTCGCGACCCAGGTCGCCGTGCCCGAGTTCGACGGACGTCTCATCACGGTTCCGTTCTCGTTCAAGGAAATCGACGACGACGGCTTGACGACGTACGTTCCGGACCACGAGCGCGCGGCACGCGTGGCAGGTATCGCGGTGCGGCACGCCCGGCTGCGGCACATCCCGTCGGCCGATCGCCGTATCGCCCTGATGTTCTCGGCCTACCCCACCAAGCACGCGAGGATCGGCAACGCCGTCGGCCTCGATACTCCGGCCAGCGCCATCGCGTTGATGTCGAGCATGCGCGCCGCCGGCTACGACCTCGGTCCGATCGACGGACCAGATTCGGTGCCCGGACTCGCCGCACGCGACGGTGACGCGCTCATCCATGCCCTGATCGCCCGTGGCGGCCAGGATCCGAACTGGCTCACCGACGCCCAGCTCGAGGGCAATCCCATTCGCATCTCCGCGGCGCAGTACGGGCAGTGGTTCGAGCAGTTACCCGCAGACCTGCGAGCGGCAGTGGTCGAGCATTGGGGCCCGGCACCAGGCGATCTCTACGTCGACCGATCTGCCGATCCGAACGGTGAGATCGTCATCGCCGCAATGTGCTTCGGCAACGTCGTCGTCATGGTGCAGCCGCCGCGCGGATTCGGCGAGAAGCCCGTTGCGATTTATCACGATCCCGATCTACCGCCGAGCCACCACTATCTTGCTGCGTACCGGTGGATTTCGGCCACTCGGGAAGACGGCGGTTTCGGCGCGGATGCGATGGTCCACCTGGGCAAGCACGGCAACCTGGAGTGGTTGCCGGGTAAGACACTCGGCATGTCTGCGTCCTGTGGAACCGATGCGGCGCTGGGTGATCTGCCGCTGATCTATCCGTTCCTCGTCAACGATCCGGGGGAGGGCACGCAAGCCAAGCGTCGAGCGCACGCGACCCTCGTCGACCATCTCATTCCCCCCATGGCACGGGCGGAGAGTTACGGAGACATCTCTCGGCTCGAGCAACTGCTCGACGAGCACTCGAACATTTCGGCGCTCGATCCAGCCAAGCTGCCCGCGATTCGGCAGCAGATCTGGACGCTGATGACGGCGGCGCAGATGCACAAGGATCTGGGGCTGGAGGAGCGGCCCGAGGAGGATGTCTTCGACGACATGCTCCTGCACGTCGACGGGTGGTTGTGCGAGATCAAGGACGTCCAGATCCGAGACGGACTGCACGTTCTCGGCCAGGAGCCCGTCGGAGATGCCGAGGTCGACATCGTGCTGGCGATGCTGCGAGCTCGGCAGATGTGGGGCGGCGAACAGACAGTTCCCGGTCTGCGCGAAGCCCTCGGCCTCAGCGAGGACGGCGAGGAAGAACGCACCCGCGTCGACGGTATCGAGTCGATCGCCCACGGTTTGGTCGCGAACATGCAGGCCACCCAGTGGGATCCGAGCCAGGCCGCTCGCGTCGCCGGTGAGCACGGCGAGACAGTGGCGCAGATTCTCGAGTTCGCAGCCGCCGAGGTGGTGCCGAGACTGCGGGGCACCTCGCGCGAGATCGAGCAGGTGCTGCACGCCCTCGACGGCGGGTTCATCGCGGCGGGACCGAGCGGCTCACCGTTGCGCGGATTGATCAACGTCTTGCCCACCGGACGCAATTTCTACTCGGTGGATCCCAAGGCCGTGCCGTCGAGACTGGCATGGGAGACGGGCCAGGCGATGGCCGAGTCTCTCCTTGCTCGCTATCGCGAGGATCACGGTGAGTGGCCGAAGTCCGTTGGGTTGTCGGTGTGGGGGACCTCGGCGATGCGAACCTCCGGTGACGACATCGCGGAGGTGTTCGCGCTGTTGGGGGTCTCGCCGGTGTGGGACGAGGCATCGCGCCGGGTCACCCGGCTCGAGGTCGTCGATCTCGTCGAGCTCGGCCGCCCTCGTATCGACGTGACGGTCCGAATCAGTGGGTTCTTCCGCGACGCGTTCCCCCATGTCCTGGCGCTGCTCGACGACGCGGTGCGCATGGTGGCCGCGCTGGACGAGGAACCCGATCAGAACTACGTCCGAGCGCATGCCCAGGCAGATCTCGCCGAACACGGTGACGAGAGGCGTTCCACAACACGCATTTTCGGTTCGAAGCCGGGTACCTACGGTGCCGGACTGCTGCAGCTGATCGACAGCAAGACCTGGCGCAGCGACGAGGACCTGGCGCAGGTCTACACCACCTGGGGCGGCTTCGCGTACGGACGCGGCCTCGACGGTGTGCCTGCCTCGGACGACATGCGCACCGCCTACAAGCGCATTGCCGTTGCCGCCAAGAACACCGACACCCGTGAGCACGACATCGCAGATTCCGACGACTACTTCCAGTACCACGGCGGCATGGTCGCAACCGTGCGAGCGTTGACCGGGAAGTCGCCGGAGGCGTACATCGGCGACAGCACGCGACCGGAATCGGTTCGCACGCGCACTCTCTCGGAAGAAACCGCGCGTGTGTTCCGGGCCAGGGTGGTCAATCCCCGGTGGCTGGAGGCTATGCGCAGACACGGATACAAGGGCGCGTTCGAGATGGCTGCCACGGTCGACTACCTGTTCGGCTACGACGCCACCACGGGCGTCGTGCACGACTGGATGTACGAGAAGCTCGCCGAGACCTACGTCCTGGACGAGCAGAACCAGAAGTTCATGCGGCAGTCCAATCCGTGGGCGCTGCACGGCATCGCCGAACGGCTGCTCGAAGCTACCGAACGACAGATGTGGGCCGAGCCGAACGAGCAGGTTCTCGCGGGGCTGCGTCAGGTCTACCTGGAGACCGAGGGCGCGCTCGAGGGGGAGTAGCGACGTATTCTGACGGGTATGGTCGCCACCTTCGAAGACATTGCACAGGGCAAGTACATACTGCTGACCACCTTCAAGAAGGATGGCACCGCGGTGCCCACTCCGTTGTGGGGCGCTGTCGAAGGCAACCGACTGCTCATGTGGACCGTTGCCGATTCGTGGAAGGTCAAACGAATACGCCGCAACCCGAAGGTCACTATCGCACCGTGCGACGTGCGCGGCAATCCGCAGGGTGATGCGGTCGACGCCGTCGCCGAGATCCTCGGTGCGGCCGAAACCGAGAAGGCCCGCTCGGCTGTCGTATCGAAGTACGGCATCCTGGGGTGGCTCGTCGTCACGGGCAGCGTGCTGCGACGCGGCAAGAGCGGCTCGGTCGGGCTGGCAATCACCGCGGCCCGAGCCGAGTAGATCGGCACCATCGATCGTCGGCCTGGTTCCGAATGACTCCTGAGGTAGCTTCCCTGCTGCCGGAATGGAGCATCACGTGCCTATCGCAGTCACCGACTACAACCATGTTCGCCTCACCGTCAGCGATATCGACCGATCCCGATCGTTCTACGACGCGGTATTCGGGTTCGAAGTCGCCTACGCCTGGGACCCCGATGCCGACGAGGAGACCAAGAAGGCACTGTGGTTTCTGTTCGGTGGCGTCATCTACAAGTTCGGTGGAGGACTGCTCGGCTTGCGTCCGGTAGCACCGAGCGACGACACCTTCGGTGAAGATCGGTGCGGGCTCGATCACCTCAGCTTCACCGTGGCCACTCGGTCCGCGCTCGAAGATGCAGTGAAGACACTGGACGAGTTGGGCATTGCGCACGAGGGCATCAAGGACGCCGGTCCTGGTCTGTCCATCGTCGAGTTCCGTGATCCGGACAACATAGCCCTCGAGCTCTCCGGGCCCGACAAGTAAATGCGGGGCCGACGCTAGCGAGCAGCGCTGACCGAGGACATGTGGAAATCGGGTATGCGTAGCGGCGGCATCGCTGTGCGAGTGAACCAGTCCTTCCACTCGCGCGGCAGTGTCGCCTCGGTTGCCCCTGCCTCGGTCACGCGGCGCAGTAAATCCAGCGGACTTTCGTTGAAGCGAAAATTGTTCACTGCACCGCTGATCTTGCCGTTCTCGATGGCGTAGACGCCGTCTCTGGTCAATCCGGTGAGCAACAGTGAGGTCGGATCGACCTCACGGATGTACCAGAGCGTCGTCAGCAGCAGGCCGCGTTCGGTGTCGGCCACCATCTTGTCCAGACGAGTGTCCGAGCCGCCCGTCATGACGAGATTCTCGCCCGGCACCGCGACGGAGGCTCCGAACCTCTCCGCTGCTGCGCGTGGATAGGACAGCGCTGCAATCGATCCCTCGCGCACCCAGTCGACCCGGTCGATGTCCATGCCGTTGTCGAACACCGAGAGCGCATCACTCGACGAACCCGCAACCACGAACGGGGCGTACTCGAGACCGGCTGCGTGTGGATCGGAGTACAACGTGAGCGGTAGCTCGGTCAGCTGCTCGCCCACTCGGGTTCCGCCTGCACGCGAGAGAGCGGTGCGACCTTCCTGCGCTCCGCGACCTTCCATGGTCCACATCAGATAGATCATCAGATCGGCCACGGCCGACGGAGGCAGCACGGTCTCGTAGTGGCCGGCCGGCAACTCGACGGTGTGCTGTGCCCAGCCGAGCCGAGTCGACAGCTCGGCCAGCAGACTCGGAGTCGAGACGTCCTCGAAGTCGGTGGTTCCAGCGCCTACCCATGCGCTCGCGCCCGCTCGTTTGCCGTTGATCTCGACCGATCCGGTCGGCTGTGTGAATGTTCTGCGCAGACCGGTCGAGGTACCGAGCCAGACGTTGTCGACCCGATGCTGAGCGAACCCGTACAAGGCGTCGCGGCCATCGAACCCGACGTTCAAATCCGCTGCCAGCGAACCGAACACGTCGATCGAGGTATGTTGCGCGGCGCGATCCCAGTTCTCCGAACCGACCGAGTCCGACGGCGGCAGCAAGGGCATCGCGTCATCGGCGGGCTCGGCCGACCGCGCCGCCGATTCGCTGGCGCGCACGACGGCCTCGATATCCGCCGGGTCGACGCTCGTCGAGGACACGGTGCCCACTCTTGCCGTATCCGCACCACGCACGATCGAGACCACCTCCCAGCGTCGGGAGATGGCAATTCCATTGGTGGTCATCGAATTACCGGCCCAACGCAGAGTCGCATCGCTGGAGTCGGTGACGATCACGATCGCGTCGTCGACGTTCGAGCAGGCAAGAGCGCGTTCGACCAACAGCTGTGCGGCGATCATCGACCGGCCTCCGATCGGGTGTTGAGGACGTTGACGCCGCGGAACAGCGCTACCGGGCAGCCGTGGCTGACGGCCGCGACCTGCCCGGGCTGCGCTTTGCCGCAGTTGAAGGCACCGCCGAGTCGCCACGTGGACGGTCCGCCGAGTAGTTCCATCGAGCCCCAGAATTCGGTGGTCGTCGCCTGGTATGCGACGTCGCGCACCTGGCCGTCGAGCACGCCGTTGCGAATACGGTAGAAGCGTTGACCGGTGAACTGAAAGTTGTAGCGCTGCATGTCGATCGACCAGGACTTGTCGCCGACGACGTAGATGCCGTTCTCGACCGCCCCGATGACGTCGGCCGTGCTTCGGTCGGTGTCGTGATCGGGGTGCAGGGATACATTGGCCATCCGCTGGATCGGCACGTGATGGGGCGAATCTGCGTACGAGCATCCGTTGGATCGCTCCAACCCGAGCCGGGGGGCGAAGACCCGATCGAGTTGGTAACCGACCAGCACTCCGTCGCGGATCAGGTCCCACTTCTGTGCAGCCACGCCCTCGTCGTCGTAGCCGATGCTGGCCAACCCGTTGATTTCGGTCCGGTCGGCGCTGACGTGCATGATGGGCGACCCGTATCGCAACGTTCCCAGCTGATCGGGGGTCGCGAACGAGGTGCCTGCGTACGCGGCCTCGTAGCCGATTGCGCGATCGTATTCCGTTGCATGACCGATGGATTCGTGGATGGTGAGCCACAGATTCGTCGGGTCGATGACGAGGTCGGTCGGTCCTGCGACCACGGAAGGGGCCTTCACCTTCTCTGCCAACCATTCGGGAATTCGGGCCAGTTCCTCGGCCCAGTCCCAGCTGCTGTTCTCGCCGAGATATTCCCAGCCTCGTCCGACCGGCGGTGCGAGAGTTCGCATCGTTTCGAACGCACCGGCGGATCGGTCGACGGTGGTCGCCTCGAACTGGGGATGTAGTCGCACCCGTTGCTGCGTGATGCTGCTGCCTGCCAGATCGGCGTAGAACGATTGCTCCTTGACCTGCATCACGGTGGCCGTGACGTGATCGACCCCGTCCGAGGCGGCCAACCGAGACGAATATTCCGCCAGCAGCCCCACCTTGTCTGCGGTAGATACGTCGAATGGATCGACGTCGTAGTCCGACACCCACGTCGCGTCGGAGTACACCGGTTCAGGAGCGAGTTCGACGCGTTCGCGGTTGAGGGCCCGCAGGAATGTCGCCACCTCGACGGCTTTCCTGGCCGTCGACGCAGCCGCGTCCGTGCCGAGTTCCGCGTGCGACGCGAACCCCCAGGTGCCGTCGACCACCACACGCACGGCGAGCCCGATCTCGCCGGCATCGACGGCGGATTGCACCGAACCGTCGCGCAGCGAGATCGACTGGGTCGTCAAGCGCTGTACGCGCACATCGGCATGGGATGCTCCCGCCGTTCGTGCGGCAGTCAGTGCCGCGTCCGCGAGGGCACGCAAGGGGAGGTTCAGGAAGTCGGCGTCCACCGACCTGTCCGATTGTCTCGTCACATCGCAGACGCTAGCCGAATTGCTGCCAGCCCAGGCGGACGACCATCCCCAGCACGACGACGAGCAGCACTATTCTGACGAACCCGGCACCTCTGGCGACAGCTGTTCTCGAGCCCAAGACGGCACCGATGACGTTGCACACCGCCATGGCAGCTCCGAGTTGCCAGTAGACGCTGCCGGTGACGGCGAAGAACGTGAGGGCTCCTACGTTGGATCCGACGTTGATCACCTTGGCCATCGCGGCGCTGCGTACGAACTCCGTACCGAGCATCGTTGCAAACACGATGATGAGAAACGTGCCGGTGCCGGGCCCGAGGATGCCGTCGTAGAAACCGATTGCTGCGGCGGCGAGTCCCGTCACGATCAGCACCTTCAGATGCGTCGGCGGCGACGGTGCCGCGCTCAGACCGATGGTCGGCCGTAGGGTCACCAACAGTGCCACTCCGGCGAGCACGACCATGATGACCGGGATGAACAGGTCGCGGTCGATCAACGACACTGCAGCGGCTCCAGCAGCTGAGGTCACGGCGGCAAGGACTCCGGCAGGAACCAACACGGTCCAGTTCAGCGACACCTTTCGTGCGAACGTCACGACGGCGGCGACGGTACCGAAGATCGCAGTGGCCTTGTTCGTCGCCAACGCAGCTTGTGGGGTCAGTTGGGGTGCCACGAGCAGGATCACCGGGAGCAGGATGAGGCCGCCGCCACCGACGACGGCGTCCACCCAACCGGCCGCTGTCGCGGCCACCATCAGCAGTCCCCAGTCGGCAGCGGTCATACGGCAAACTCAATCACATGCGCCGTTTCAGCCTGTGGCTCCGAGGGCAGCCCTTCGTCGCCGATGCACTTCTGGCAGCGGGACTGTTCGTCGTCGAGATGCTGGTGTTCGTCAGCTCGGTCGACGATGTGAACGGACCGCTGTTTCTGGCGTTCGCTCTGGTGCTGTCGGTTCCCATTGCGTGGCGGCGCCGATTTCCTCGGTCGATAGCGGCGATCAGTCTGGTGGCCACGAGTGTGTGTGACGTAGCCGGCTCGATGGCAGGTGAGACGTCCAACGGTCACCCGGCAACGCTCGCTCTTCCGATCATGTTGTACACACTGGTCGCGTACGTGGGCCGAGTTCAGGGTGCCGTGTTCGCAGCGGCACTCACCGCGTACACCGTTGCGTCGACGCTGTTGCTGGACCAGCCGATCTTCACCACGCTGACCTTCAGCGCCCTCTTCTACGCGCTGTCATGGCTGGCGGCGGAATTCCTCGGGGCCAGACGGGCCTATGACGAAGCGACCGAGGCGAGGCTGATCGTTGCCGAGTACGACCGGGACCGCCGCGCCGAAGAAGCCGTGATCGCCGAACGCACCCGTATCGCGCGTGAACTGCACGACGTCATAGCGCACGGTGTCAGCGTCATGGTGGTCCAGGCCGACGGGGCCTCGTACAACATCAGACGCAATCCCGAACGCGCGGAACAAGCTGTCGCCAACATCTCCGCGACAGGTCGGCTGGCTCTCGCCGAATTGCGCCGGACTGTGGCGTTGCTGCGCACGTCTCCCGACTCGGACGACATGCCCCTGTACGGCACGGCAGGACTCGCGCGCGTCGTCGAAATAATGGGCCGCGCCGGATTGAACGTCGAACTCGAGCAAACCGGGAACCTCGACGACATCAGCCCAGCGATCAGCCTCGGTGTGCACCGGTTGGTCCAGGAATCGCTGACCAACGTCCTACGGCATGCCGGTCACGCTCCACGAGCCGTCGTCAAAGTGGTCCGCGAAGAACAGGCCGTCACCGTGGAGATCAGCGACAACGGGACCGGCGCGCGAGCAGGGACGTCCGCAGACGGCGGGGGACACGGCCTGCTCGGGATGCGGGAGCGAGTGGCCGTACTGCAGGGAACGCTGTACGCCGGTCGAACGTCACACGGCAATTGGCTCGTCCGGGCAACTCTGCCGATCGAGTGAGGGCTAAGTTGGGTCGGTGCCGATCACCGTTGTCGTCGTGGACGACCAGGAACTGATGCGCATGGGGCTGAACATGGTGCTCGAAGCCCAGGACGACATCGAGGTGGTGGGGGAGGCATCCGATGGTGCCGGTGCCATCGAGGCTGTGGCCGGTCTGGCACCGGAGGTGGTGCTGATGGACGTCCGCATGCCCGGGATGGACGGCGTTTCGGCGACCCGTGCGATCACCGAATCCGGCTCCACCGCGCGGGTTCTGGTGATGACCACCTTCGACCTCGACGAGCACGTGCTCGGAGCACTGCGCGCGGGTGCCAGTGGCTTTCTGCTCAAAGACACGCCACCGGATGATTTGGTCTCGGCCATCCGAAGCGTGGCTGCGGGCGATGCCGTCGTGTCGCCGAAGGTCACCAAGCGGTTGCTCTCGCGGTTCGTCGCCCAGTCCGTACCGACCACCGATGTTTCGGTTTTCGACGCACTCACCGGACGTGAGCGGGAGGTGCTGGTGCATTTGGCGACCGGCATGTCCAACGTCGAGATCGCGTCGGCGCTACACCTGTCCGAGGCGACGGTGAAGACACACGTCGGACGGATTCTGACGAAACTGAACGTACGCGACCGAGTACAGGCCGTCGTGTTGGCGTACGAGACCGGCCTCGTACGCCCGGGTTCCTGAGAATTTCCCGGCAAACGGGGCATTGCGGGAGCGATTTCGACGGCCCGAGCGTTGTACGGGTCAAGCGAAGAAAGGACCGCCATGCTCGCACTGTTCGTTGTCTATGTCGTCATCGAGGTCGCCGCACTCGTCGCCGTCGGTAGCGCTGTGGGGGTGTTGTGGACGGTACTGCTGCTGATCGGCGGGTCGCTGATCGGATCCTTGCTGGTGCGCTCGCAAGGCAGGCGCGTACTGGACGGTCTGCGTAGTGCATCACGGGGGGAGCGGCCGACCGGCGGCGCGGTGGCGGACGGAGCACTGTTCGCGGCGGGCTCGGTCGCCATGTTCGTGCCGGGGCTGGTGACCACCGCGATCGGCTTGCTGCTGTTGATCCCGCCGACCAGGTGGCTGTTGCGACCCGCGGTCATGTGGGCTGCGGCACGCTGGTTGCCTCAGGTTTCGACCGCGACACGCCGCATGCGCCCCACCGTCATCGACGGTGAGGTCCTCGACGACCACCAGGATGTGGGCCATCGCGCGTCGAGTACTGCCGATTCGGCACTGGTTCTCGAAGGACAAGTGATCGAAGCCGACCGGTTCGATCGCACGGAAGGGGATTTCCGGAAGCCGCACCGGTAGGGGCACACTGGTTCTTCGTGACCACCGAATTGTTCTGCGGCGGACGGATCTACAGCCCGACGGCCTCCGATGCCACCGCCATGGCCGTGACCGACGGAGTCGTCAGTTGGATCGGCGAGGATCGCACGGGCCGCGCACTTCATCCGGGGGTGACGGTGACGGACCTGGGCGGTTCCTTCGTCGCACCGGCCTTCGTCGACACACACGTGCACCTCACCGATCTGGGGCTGTCGCTGATCGGATTGGATCTGTCGCATTGCCGATCTCTCGGCGAGTGCATGCGCGAGCTCACCCAGCACGCGCTGTCCTCTTCGGACGCGCTCGTGTGGGGGCACGGCTGGGATGATGCGGCTTGGCCCGAACACCGCGCACCGTCGACGGCCGATCTGGACGCAGCCGCGCCGGGACGGCCGGTGTACCTGGCTCGGGTCGATTCGCATTCGGCAGCCGTGTCGACTCCACTTCGGGCGGTCGCGCCGGCTATCGAAACCAGCACTGGATTCTCGGCCCAATCGCCTCTCACCGCTGCAGCTCACCACGTTGCACGGCTGACCGCCCGGTCGATGATCACCGCCGACACCCGGCGACGCGCCCGATCTGCAGCGCTGGACCATGCGGCGGCGCATGGAATCGTTGCCGTGCACGAGTGCGCGGGCCCGATCGTGTCGGGACTCGACGACTTCCGCGCGGTGATGGAGTCCGATCACGGAGTCGAAGTACGCGGTTACTGGGGCGAAGTGGTCGACACGGCCGAGCGGGCGCGGCAGCTGCTCGCCGATACCGGTGCCCACGGTTTGGCCGGCGACATCTTCGTGGACGGATCGTTCGGATCACGGACTGCATGGTTGTCCTCGCCATACGCGGACAGCCCCGGATCTGGAGTGTCCTACGAGGACGTCGATGCACTGACAGCGCACATCTCGGCTTGTACCGCAGTCGGCGTTCAAGCCGGATTCCACGTCATCGGCGACGCCGCCGTCACGGCCGCCGTCACGGCTTTCTCGCGTGTGGTCGCCGAATGGGGAACGCCCGCCGTTGCTGCCTGCGGGCACCGGCTCGAACATCTGTCGATGGTCACACCGGAGCAGGCCGACCTGTTGTCCTCGTGGGGCGTGATCGCCAGTGTGCAGCCGATGTTCGATGCGGTCTGGGGCGGTTCGGACGGACTGTACGCAGAGCGTCTGGGCGGCGAACGCGCAGCCGCCCTGCATCCGCTCGCCCGATTGGCGTCCGCGGGGGTTTCACTCGCCTTCGGTTCGGACGCGCCGGTCACTCGTCTCGACCCGTGGGCGACGACGAGAGCGGCCGTGAACCACAAGACGCCCGGCAGCGCGGTCTCGCCTCGGGCCGCCTTCGCGGCCGCGACTCGTGGAGCGTGGCGCGCAGGCGGAGTCCGAGACGGACTGGCCGGCACTCTGGTGCCGGGCGCTCCGGCCTCGTTCGCGGTGTGGGATGTCGACGAACTCGTCGTACGAGCTCCGAAGGACAGCGTTCAACGATGGTCGACGGATCCGCGGGCGCGAGTATCACCGCTGCCCAGCCTCGACGAGTCGTCCGAGAGCCCGCGGTGCTCGTTGACCGTGCATCGCGGGCAGGTCATTCATGAGCAGTGATGTCGTTTCGGCACCGGAGAAGTCCCGCACGCGGGGCGGGCGGCTGCGCGGGGCAGCAGTGTCGACTCTTGCGTCCGTGCTGGCCGGTGCGCTGATTTTTGCCAGTTTCCCTCCTCGAACGCTGTGGTTTCTGGCACCGCTCGGTATTGCTGTGCTCGCGGCGGTGTTGACCGGCTTCGGCGGCAGGAGATCGGTGTCGCTGAAGGCAGGGTTCGGCTACGGATATGCCGCCGGGCTCGGCTTCTTCGTTCCACTGCTCCCGTGGATCGGTGTGTACGTGGGGCCGATGCCCTGGTTGGCCCTGGCCGCCGCCGAGTCCGTGTTCGTCGGGCTGTTCGGGGTCCTCGGGGTGCTCACGGCGCGTAGTTCATGGTGGCCGCTGTCGATGGCGCTGGTGTGGAGCCTGACCGAGTGGTTGAGGTCGAGTGTCCCTTTCGGGGGCTTTCCCTGGGGGCGATTGGCCTTCGGCCAACCCGAAGGGTGGCTGCTGCCGCTGGCGAGTATCGGCGGTGCACCCCTGCTCAGCTTCGGGGTGGCGCTGACCGGAACAGGGCTCGCCGCGCTGGCTCTGGCGAGTATGCGGCGGGGCGGCCTACGAGCATTCCTCGGTCCTGTCGCCGCGGCGGCCGCGGCGTCGATCGTGGCGTTGGCTGTACTGCCGACTCTGCCCACCAACGACGCGGCGGACGGCGAACGAATGGTGACGGTTGCTGCGGTGCAGGGAAGCGTTCCTCGGCTCGGCCTGGATTTCAATGCACAGCGCAGAGCAGTTCTGGACAATCACGTGCGGGAGACACTGGCGCTGGCCGCCGACGTCGATGCCGGCAGGCAACCTGCTCCGGATCTCGTCGTGTGGCCTGAGAACGCGTCGGATATCGACCCTTTGAGGAACGCTGACGCTGCGACTTTGATCACACAGGCCTCGGTCGCTGTCGGCGCGCCGATCCTGGTCGGAACGGTTTTGGTCAATAAGGACGGCACCAACTCGAATTCCGTGATTGCGTGGAACGGCACGGACGGCCCCGGCGAGCGGCACGACAAGAAAATTATTCAACCGTTCGGCGAATACTTGCCGTACCGAAGTTTCTTTCGGTTGTTCTCCGAGTACGCCGACCGTGCCGGACATTTCGTGCCCGGCAGTGGAAACGGTGTGGTGCATGCCGCCGGAATAGCCACGGGTATAGCGACGTGTTACGAGGTGGCTTTCGATCGGGCCCTCGAAGAATCGGTGACCTCGGGAGCAGAGTTGATTGCCATCCCCACCAATAACGCGACTTTCGGCGACACCGACATGACCTACCAGCAACTTGCGATGTCCAGGGTACGGGCTGTGGAACACGGGAGGACTGTCGTGGTGGCCGCAACGAGTGGCGTGAGCGCCATCGTCGGTCCCGACGGTACGGTCCTGCAGCAGACGCCTCTGTTCACCCCTGATGTCCTGGTATCGAGTGTAGAGCTGCGTCGAACGCAGACGGTGGCCACTCGGCTCGGATTCGGATCCGAGCTCGCACTGTGCCTCGCAGCGATCGTCGGGCTCGGCTCGTCGCTGCTCGCGAGGAGGCACCGGGAGGCCGGCTGAACAATCGCGACGTCGGAATCGACGCAGTATTCCGATCTTCCAGTCGGTAATTGTCGATGGCGGGACGATCATTCGAAATTCGGTTGTCGTTCATTCGATCGAATAGCGCATGCTCGACTGGCGCACACGGTCACTGCTGTAACAGGCTGGAGCTGGAGTCCGATGCTTCTTATGACTACTGCACAAAAGACTCGACCCAATGTTGTATCTTTGTAAGCCGCTGGACGTGTCGGATCTCGGAATTCGGGTGTGGTTTCAGTGGGTGGCGGGCGCAGAGCAGCGCCTGCACGTGGTTGTGGGATCGACGTATCGGCCCGACATTCGTGTTCGGGCCGCTTACCTGGCCGGGGAGGAAAGCTCGTGTCGCAGACGACGGTAAAATCGCACACCGACACCCTGTTGTTCCACGAACCGAAAGTTCGATACAGGCGGTAAAACCAGGGCGCGTACCGGTTTCAATCCGGTCGACAGCGCGCGACGAATGAATACGAGCCCTGTCAAGCCCTCGAGCGTGTGAATCGACACGAACGTAGATCAGAACGGAAGCCAGAATTGCTCAATCGCGCGCACAAGCAGCCGCGGCTCGACACCCCGAACGGGACCGTGAGTTCCGAGTCGATCGACGCGACGTCGACCTTCGTAGGCATGACCGTGCCGTCGAAGGGTAAGTGAATGCGCGCAGCAATCACCGGCGGTTCTCAGACGCCCCCGTCCGGCACTGGCTTCGAAGACGGCTTCCCCCTGTCATCCGCGCAACGCGGTATGTGGTTCGCGCAGCAACTCGCCCCTGATGTGGCGGTCTGCATCGCCCAGTACGTGGATCTGCGCGGCAGCCTAGACATAGCGCTCCTGCAGCAAGCGTCGGCACAGGCCGGCCACGAGTTCCAATCCGCTTACCTGCGACTGGCCGAAATCGACGGCGAAGCGATTCAGCTGGTCGATCACTCCATCGACCAGTCCGTGCACTACCTGGACCTGCGCGGCGAAGACGATCCGATGACCGCGGCACTGCAGTGGATCGACCACAACTACGTGCAGCCGGTCGACATGGAAAACGACACGCTGACCGAGAGCTGGATCATTCAGGTCGAGGACGAGCGGAACCTCTGGTACAGCAAGATCCACCACGTCGCGCTCGACGGCTACGGTGCCATGACACTCGTCAACCGGACGGCGGAGCTCTACACGGCCGCCATCGAGCACACCGAACCCGCGCCCAACAAGGCAGCCGAACTGCGCCGACTGTACGAGCTCGATCAGGAATATCGTGCGTCGACGCGGTTCGAGGCGGACAAGAAGTACTGGGTCGACCGCGCCTCGGACATCGAAGATGGGGCATCTCTGTCGAACACGGACGGTCGCACGATCGCCGCCAGCAAGTTGCGCAGTATTGCTCTCCCCACGGACGTGGTCACCGCACTCGAAAGTTCGGACGCGACCAAGGGTGGCACTGCCGCCGCCGTTTTCATCGCCGCATTCGGCTGCTATCTGTCCCGCATGACCGGGCGAGAAGACGTACTGGTCAACATTCCGGTATCCGCTCGCACCACTGCGCTGCTCAGGCGGTCCGGCGGGATGCTCGTCAACGTCGCACCGATTCCGATTCATGTGTCCGAGGACGCCACCGTAGGCCAGCTGGTGCAGCAGGTACAGCTCGAGCTGATGGGTGCACTTCGGCACCAGCGCTTCAGTATCGAGGACATCAGGCGCGAGCTGTCGGCCTCGGGGAGCGACAAGCAACTCGCCGGCCCAATGGTCAACATGATGCTGTTCCACCAGCAGATCACACTGGGCTCGATCGTCGGTGAATTCAACATCGTGACCTCGGGACCGGTCGAGGACTTGCTGGTCAACGTCTACCAGAGTGGTTCTCCGGCAAGGACTTTCGTAGACTTCCGAGCAAACCCGAATCGCTACGACGACGACGATCTCACGGCCCATCACGCCAATTTCGTCGACATGGCCGAAGCCTTCATCGCAGCCGGGACGGACGTCGTAGTCGGCGACGTGCACCCGGACAGCGCGCGCGAAGGTGAGCGACGTCGCCGCGCTGCCGCTCAGCTCGCCTACTGGACCGATCGCCTGGCCGACTCTCCGGACCTACTCGATCTTCCCACCGACCGGCCGCGGCCCGCACGTATCGGTCACGTTCGTGCATCGCACGAGATCACCGTCGAATCCGCCTCCTGGGCTGCCCTGGAGCGGCTGGCGACCGACAGGGCCACCACTCGGTTCGTGGTGTTCGAATCCGTTCTGGCCGTACTACTTTCGCGACTGGCGACCACCGATGATGTGTCCATCGCTGTGCCTACCGGCACCGGAGGCACCGTCGTCCTGCGGACCAACCCCAACCCGCAGCAGTCGTTCTCCGACTTCATCGATGTGTCGACCGCGGAGTTCGACGCATCCCTGGCACACAGTGACGTGACGTTCGAAGAAGTTGTCACAGCGCTCGGCCTGGCCCGGTCCGAGTCCCACAGTCCGCTGGCTCAGGTTGCGCTCCGATTCGGTGCTGCCGAATTGCCGCGTGACGGAGTCGAAATGGACCTCGTCGTCACCGTCGACGAATCCGACACGATCTCTGTCGCTTTCGATTACGCCACGGAACTGTTCGACGCCTCCGGCATCGCTCAGTTCGGCCGCCGCATCGTGCGAGTTCTCGATGCATTCCTCGACGAGCCGGGTCTGCTGATCGGCGACGTGGACCTGCTGTCCACCGCAGAACGTGCGCGACTTGCTCCGGTTCGTGGTCCGCGGTCTGTTGCGGGTGTGGTGTTGCCGGAGTTGTTGGCTGGTGCGGTGGGTGTTGCCGGTGCTGGTGGTGTTGCGGTGGTTTCTGGTTCTCGGGTGCTTTCGTATGGTGAGTTGGATGCGGCGTCGTCGCGGTTGGCGCGGATGTTGATGTCGGGTGGTGTGGGTCCGGGGTCGTTTGTGGCGTTGGCGTTGCCGCGGTCGGTGGAGTCTGTGGTTGCGGTGTGGGCGGTGGCGAAGGCCGGTGGTGCGTTCTTGCCGGTGGATCCGAGTTATCCGGTGGATCGGATCGAGCACATGTTGGTCGATTCGGGTGCTGTGGTGGGTGTGACGTTGGGTGCGCATTCGGATGCGGTGTCGGGTGTCGGTGGGGTGTCGTGGGTGGTGCTCGATGATCCGGATGTTGTGGCGGATTTGGCTTTTCGGTCTTCTGCTCCGGTGTTGGATGCGGAGCGTTCGGGGGTGTTGCGTCTCGATGATGCGGCGTATCTGATTTATACGTCGGGGTCGACCGGTGTGCCCAAGGGTGTGGTGGTCACTCATCGTGGTGTGGGGAACTTGGCTGCTGAGGAGCGGGTGCGGTTCGGTGTGGGTCCGTCGTCTCGGGTGTTGGCGTTTGCGTCGCCGAGTTTCGATGCGTCGATTCTCGAGTTCGTGTTGGCGTTCTCGGGTGGGTCGACGATGGTGATTGCTCCGCCGTTGGTGTTCGGTGGGGTGGAGTTGGCGTCGTTGCTTGCTGCTGAGCGGGTGACGCATGCGTTCGTGACTCCTGCGGCGTTGGCGTCGGTGGATCCGGTGGGTTTGGAGTCGGTGGAGGTTGTTGCTACCGGTGGTGATGTGTGTGCGCCGGAGTTGGTGGCGAGGTGGGCTCCTGGTCGTCGGATGTTCAATGCGTACGGTCCGACGGAGGCGACGATTTTCTCGTCGATTTCGTCGGCGTTGGTGGTGGGGGAGTCGGTCGATATCGGTTCGCCGACGATCGGTTTCGCTGAGGTGGTGTTGGATGCGCGGTTGAATCCGGTGCCTGTGGGTGTGGTGGGTGAGTTGTATCTGGCGGGTCCGGCGTTGGCGCGTGGTTATCATGCGCGGTTGGGTTTGACGGCGGAGCGGTTCGTGGCCAATCCGTTCGGTGGTGCGGGTTCGCGGATGTATCGCACCGGTGATGTGGTGCGGTGGAATTCCTCGGGTGCGTTGGAGTATGTGGGGCGTAGCGACTTCCAGGTGAAGGTGCGTGGTTTCCGGATCGAGTTGGGTGAGATCGATTCGGTGTTGGCCGGTGTGTCGGGTGTCGATTTCGTGGTCACTGTCGGTCGTGACAATCAGGCCGGTTCGACGGTGTTGGTCTCGTATGTGTTGCCGGTTGCTGGTAGCAGTGTGGATGCGGCGGCGTTGCGTGAGCATGCCGGTTCGGTGTTGCCGGCGCACATGGTGCCCTCGGCAGTGGTGATGCTCGAGTCGATTCCGTTGACTCCTGCAGGCAAACTCGACCGACGCGCACTACCCGAACCTGAGCTCGGCTCACAGAGTACGTTCGAGGCTGCCCAGACGGAGTACGAGTACGCGGTCGCGGCAGTCTTCTGCGACGTTCTCGACGTCGAACGAGTCGGCGTCACCGACAGCTTCTTCGATCTCGGCGGAAACTCCCTCGTGGCAACACGTTTGGTAGCGCGGGTCAATTCTGCGCTCGGGACGGATCTGAAGGTCCTCGACCTGTTCGAGGCGTCGACGGTTCGCAGTCTTGCCGAACGCGCGGAGGCCAAGGGTGCGTCACTGCATCGCCGACCTGCACTCGTTCCCGTCGATCGGCCCGAGTCGATACCGCTGTCTCTCGCGCAGCAGCGGATGTGGTTCATCAACCAGTTCGACGTGTCCTCGCCCGCGTACAACATTCCGCTCACGGTGCGGCTGACAGGCAACCTCGACATCACTGCGATGTCCGAGGCGATCGGCGACGTACTGTCTCGGCACGAATCTCTTCGCACGGTGTTTCCGACGGTCGGCGACCTGCCGAACCAGGTCATCGCCCCGGCGGAAGACGTCACCGGTTCGATGCTCCCGCTCGAGGTGGTCGATGTCGACGCCGGCGCGGTGGAGGCGCTCGTCCGTACCTCTGCAACAACAGGATTCGATGTCACGTCGGATCTTCCCTTCCGCGCGGTCCTCTACCGCTGCGGTCCGGAGAACTTCGTGTTGTCCATCGTCGTGCACCACATTGCCGCCGACGGCGCGTCGATGGCCCCTCTCGCCCGCGACGTGATGGTCGCCTACGGTGCACGGGCACAGGGCTCGGCTCCGGTATGGGAACCGTTGGCGGTGCAGTACGCGGACTTCGCGCTGTGGCAGCACGCCGTTCTCGGCGACGAGAACGACTCCACGTCTGTGGCATCACGACAGATCGAGTTCTGGCAGTCGGCATTGGCAGACCTGCCCGACGTGTTGCCGCTGCCACTGGATCGGCCGCGGCCCACGCGTCAGTCGATGCGTGGCGGTGTTACACCGTTCACGATCCCCGGCGACGTCGCTACACGACTGTCTTCGGTTGCCGCCCAACATGAATCGACGCTGTTCATGGTCGTCCACTCCGCGCTGGCATTGCTGCTCGCGCGATTGAGCGGTACCCAGGACATCGCTATCGGCACCCCGACTGCGGGTCGCGGCGATGCGGCACTCGACGATCTCGTCGGTATGTTCGTCGGCACGCTCGTGCTGCGTACGCAGGTCGAGTCGCAGTCGACCTTCGGTGAGCTGTTGGCCGGCACCCGCAGCTCCGATCTCGCGGCCTTCGACAACACCGATATTCCCTTCGAGCGACTCGTCGACGTTCTCGATCCGGTGCGGTCGACCGATCATTCTCCGCTGTTCCAGGTCTTGCTCGAGTTCCAGAACAATGCTGCGGCCACACTGGAACTGCCCGATCTCACGGTCGAATTCGAAGAGATCAGCACCGGCACTGCAAAGTTCGACTTGCAGCTCCGCGTCGACCAGGAACCCGTCGACGAGTCCGGAGCACTGTCGGCGTCTTTCACCTACGCCACCGATCTGTTCGATCCCGACACCATCGACCGTTTCGTCGACCGTTTCCTCCGCATCGTCGACACCATCGGCACATCGACGGACATTCGCACGGGCGATATCGACATCCTCTCGGCCGCAGAACGCGAACTGATGCTGTTCGAGTGGAACGACACTGCACGCTTGATCGAACCCCCTGTGCACCAGCAGATCCCTGCCGGGGACATCGACATGACGCTCGCCGGTCTGTTCGACCGGCAGGTGCTGCGCAGTCCGTACTCCACCGCCTTGGTGTTCGAGGACGAACACGTCACCTATCTCGAACTGGACGAACGCGCCAATCAGCTCGCTCGTCACCTCATCTCCCTCGGCGTGGCACCGGAGTCCCACGTCGGCCTGGCAATCCGACGATCGATCGATCTGCTCGTCGGTATGTACGCCATCGTCAAGGCCGGTGGCGCGTATGTACCGATCGACCCGGACCATCCGGTCGAACGTTCGTCCTACGTGCTGTCCAGCGCTCAACCGGTATGCATTCTGACCACCAGCCGTGACTGGATCAACATTCCGGTCGCAACTCCGGTCCTTGCGGTGGATCTTCTCGACGTCTCCGATCGCGACCACTCCTCGGTCACCGACTCCGACCGGCTGGGAACCCTGCGAGAGTCGAACACCGCCTACGTGATCTACACGTCCGGTTCGACAGGTCGACCCAAGGGTGTTGCCGTCACCCATTCGGCCATCGTCAATCGTCTGCTGTGGATGCAGCACGAGTACCGCCTGGAACCAGCCGACACCGTTCTGCAGAAGACACCGGCTACCTTCGACGTATCGGTGTGGGAGTTCTTCTGGCCCCTCCAAGTCGGTGCCAAGCTCGTGGTCGCCGAACCCGAGGGACATCGCGATCCCACATATCTCTCGCGGATCATCGCGGAAGAGCACATCACCACGGCTCACTTCGTGCCGTCGATGCTCGCAGTGTTCGCGGCAGGAGCACGCGCAGCAGAATGTGGCTCGCTTCGGCTCGTGTTCTGCAGTGGCGAGGCGCTTCCCCCGGCTACGGCAGCTCAGTTCGCACAGTTCTCGCTGGCCGAACTGCATAATCTCTACGGTCCCACCGAGGCGGCCGTCGATGTCAGCTACTACCACGTGACCGGACGCGACCCGGTGACGATCCCCATCGGTGCACCGGTGTGGAACACCCGGTTGTACGTACTCGACGCCTCGCTGCGACTCGCACCGATCGGCGCTCCTGGCGAGCTGTACCTCGCAGGCGTCCAGCTCGCTCGCGGCTACGTCGGCCGTGGTGACCTCACCGCCGACCGCTTCGTCGCCGATCCGTTCGGCGAACCAGGCGAGCGGCTCTACCGCACAGGCGATCTGGTGCGCTGGCGCGCCGACGGTGAACTGGAGTACATCGGCCGCACCGACTTCCAGGTCAAACTGCGCGGTCTACGCATCGAGTTGCCCGAGATCGAAGCAGTTCTACTGCGGTCGGAATCGGTCGCCCAGGCGATCGCCTTGGTCCACAAAGACCCGAACACCGGTGAAACGCTGGTGGCCTACGTGGTGGGCACGCACGGCACTGCCGTCGACGCCACCGAGCTGACGGCCGAGGCCGCACGGCGCCTTCCGGCCTACATGGTGCCCTCGCACGTGGTCGTACTCGACTCACTGCCGGTCAACGCCAGTGGCAAACTCGACCGAAAAGCACTGCCCTCACCCGAATTCACCGTCGCTGCTTCCGAATTCGTCGGCCCCGAGAATCCGGTCGAAGAGATCGTGGCCGGGGTCTTCGGAGACCTACTCGGTATGTCCCAGGTGAGCGTCACGTCGAGCTTCTTCGAGATCGGCGGCAACTCGTTGATCGCGATGCGCTTGGTCGCGCGACTCAACGCAGCACTCGGAACCGACATCGGCATCAGGGATCTGTTCGACGCGCCTACCGTTCGCGCCCTGTCGGCCGGCATCGAGCTGGGCGAACACGACGACCAGGCAGCACCCCGGCTGGTTCCGCAGGAGCGGCCCGCGGTGGTACCGCTGTCGTTGGCTCAGCAGCGGATGTGGTTCATCAACCAGTACGACACCGCGTCGGCCGCGTACAACGTCGCCTTCGCCATGCGTTTGAGCGGTGCCCTCGACGTCGACGCAATGCACTCGGCCATCGGCGACGTGTTGACCCGGCACGAGTCGCTGCGCACTATGTTCCCCCTCTCCGACGGCGGACCGGTCCAATCGATACTCGATGTGGCATCGGCAACGCCGGATCTCACTCCGATCGACGCAGACGGAGATCGACACGTCGAGCAATTGATCGCCGACGTCGCGGGTTCGGGCTTCGACGTGGTCACGGGTGTTCCGTTGCGAGTGCGACTGATCAGGGAGCGCGAGAACGAGCACGTTCTCGTCATGGTGGTACATCACATCTCCTCCGACGGCTTCTCCAGCGCTCCACTGGCCCGCGATCTGATGGTCGCGTACAGCGCCCGCGCTGCCGGGCATGCGCCGAGTCAGGAACCGTTGCCGGTCCAGTACGCCGATTACGCGCTGTGGCAACGTCGGTATCTCGGTGCCGAATCCGATCCAGAGTCGGTGATGGCTCGGCAATCGGCCTACTGGGTCGACACACTGTCCGGTAGCCCCGAAGTGTTGCCCTTGCCGACCGATCGCCCCCGGCCCGCGGTGGCGTCTCTGCGCGGCGACACCGTCCCGTTCGAGATCGACGCCGGTGTCCATGCACGGCTCGCCGCCGTTGCTGCCGAGCACAATTCGAGCTCGTTCATGATCGTCCACGCCGCACTGGCCATCCTTCTGGCTCGGCTCTCGGGTACCGAGGACATCTCTGTCGGTACGCCGATCTCGGGCCGCGGAGACGCAGCACTGGACGAACTCGTCGGCATGTTCGTCAACACGCTCGTCCTGCGCACCCAGGTGTCAGGTTCGACTCGTTTCGCGGACCTGCTGTCGGAGGTTCGTTCGACGGACCTGGCCGCGTTCACACACGCTGACGTTCCGTTCGAGCGGGTCGTGGACGCAGTCGATCCTGCACGGTCGACAGCCCACGCGCCGCTGTTCCAGGTGATGCTCGAATTCCAGCAGACCGAGCGGCCGACGGTGACGTTGCCCGGCCTGTCCATCGAGGGCATCGAACTGCCCAACGACATCTCCAATTTCGATCTGCAGTTGACGGTCGCCGAAGAATTCGACGCATCCGGTGCACCGCTCGGTATCACCGCCGGTTTCCGTTACGCCACAGAACTCTTCGATGCCGACACCGTCGGCGTATTCGCAGAACGTCTCGTACGGATTCTCGACACCGTGACGGCAGATCCGTCCGTCGAGGTCGGCGACATCGACATCCTGTCGGCCGACGAGTACGACTCGCTTGCTCCGGTTCGTGGTCCGCGGTCTGTTGCGGGTGTGGTGTTGCCGGAGTTGTTGGCTGGTGCGGTGGGTGTTGCCGGTGCTGGTGGTGTTGCGGTGGTTTCTGGTTCTCGGGTGCTTTCGTATGGTGAGTTGGATGCGGCGTCGTCGCGGTTGGCGCGGATGTTGATGTCGGGTGGTGTGGGTCCGGGGTCGTTTGTGGCGTTGGCGTTGCCGCGGTCGGTGGAGTCTGTGGTTGCGGTGTGGGCGGTGGCGAAGGCCGGTGGTGCGTTCTTGCCGGTGGATCCGAGTTATCCGGTGGATCGGATCGAGCACATGTTGGTCGATTCGGGTGCTGTGGTGGGTGTGACGTTGGGTGCGCATTCGGATGCGGTGTCGGGTGTCGGTGGGGTGTCGTGGGTGGTGCTCGATGATCCGGATGTTGTGGCGGATTTGGCTTTTCGGTCTTCTGCTCCGGTGTTGGATGCGGAGCGTTCGGGGGTGTTGCGTCTCGATGATGCGGCGTATCTGATTTATACGTCGGGGTCGACCGGTGTGCCCAAGGGTGTGGTGGTCACTCATCGTGGTGTGGGGAACTTGGCTGCTGAGGAGCGGGTGCGGTTCGGTGTGGGTCCGTCGTCTCGGGTGTTGGCGTTTGCGTCGCCGAGTTTCGATGCGTCGATTCTCGAGTTCGTGTTGGCGTTCTCGGGTGGGTCGACGATGGTGATTGCTCCGCCGTTGGTGTTCGGTGGGGTGGAGTTGGCGTCGTTGCTTGCTGCTGAGCGGGTGACGCATGCGTTCGTGACTCCTGCGGCGTTGGCGTCGGTGGATCCGGTGGGTTTGGAGTCGGTGGAGGTTGTTGCTACCGGTGGTGATGTGTGTGCGCCGGAGTTGGTGGCGAGGTGGGCTCCTGGTCGTCGGATGTTCAATGCGTACGGTCCGACGGAGGCGACGATTTTCTCGTCGATTTCGTCGGCGTTGGTGGTGGGGGAGTCGGTCGATATCGGTTCGCCGACGATCGGTTTCGCTGAGGTGGTGTTGGATGCGCGGTTGAATCCGGTGCCTGTGGGTGTGGTGGGTGAGTTGTATCTGGCGGGTCCGGCGTTGGCGCGTGGTTATCATGCGCGGTTGGGTTTGACGGCGGAGCGGTTCGTGGCCAATCCGTTCGGTGGTGCGGGTTCGCGGATGTATCGCACCGGTGATGTGGTGCGGTGGAATTCCTCGGGTGCGTTGGAGTATGTGGGGCGTAGCGACTTCCAGGTGAAGGTGCGTGGTTTCCGGATCGAGTTGGGTGAGATCGATTCGGTGTTGGCCGGTGTGTCGGGTGTCGATTTCGTGGTCACTGTCGGTCGTGACAATCAGGCCGGTTCGACGGTGTTGGTCTCGTATGTGTTGCCGGTTGCTGGTAGCAGTGTGGATGCGGCGGCGTTGCGTGAGCATGCCGGTTCGGTGTTGCCGGCGCACATGGTGCCCTCGGCAGTGGTGATGCTCGAGTCGATTCCGTTGACTCCTGCAGGCAAACTCGACCGACGCGCACTACCCGAACCTGATTGGTCCGCACAGGTCAGTTCCAGCCGCGACGCAGACAATGCAATCGAGAAGACGCTGGCCGGGCTGTTCGCCGAGGTCCTCCGGCTCGACCGCGTCGGCGTCGACGATTCGTTCTTCGCGCTGGGCGGCGACAGCATCATGTCCATTCAGCTCGTCTCCCGCGCGAAAGCTGCCGGTTTGGCGCTGTCGCCACGAGATGTGTTCGAGCACAAGACTGTTGCCGCGCTCGCAGAAGTGGTTGCAGCAGGAGAGAGCACCGCTGCGCTCGTTCTCGAAGAGCTGCCAGGTGGCGGTGTCGGTGATGTCCCGCTCACGCCGATCGTGGCATGGATGCTCGATCGCACGGATGTGCTCGATCAGCACACACAAACCGCTGTGTTGACCCTCCCCGTCGATATCGAGCTCGAGGTCCTCGAAGCTACGGTCCAGACCGTCCTCGATCACCACGACATGCTGCGCGGGGTACTTCACCGTGGCGAGCTTCCCAGCATGGAGGTTCTTCCCGTCGGTTCGGTGACGGCACACTCGGTCGTACGCCGCGTTTCGTCGACAACCGTTCGGGGAGAGCAGTTCTCGGAGCAGGCCCGAGCCGAGGCTCAGGCCGCAGTGAGCCGTTTGGCACCCGATTCCGGCGTGATGATCCAGATGGTGTGGTTCGACGCGGGCTCCGAGGGAAGCCGACTACTGGTGGTAGCCCACCACCTGGTGATCGACGGTGTCTCCTGGCGAATTCTGGTACCGGACCTCGCGTCGGCCTGGGCCCAGATCAGCAACGGAAGCACTCCGGAACTGGCCCCCGTCGGTACCTCCATGCGCCGTTGGTCTCACGGGCTGCGTGAGGTCACCACAACCCGCGGTGACGAACTGCCGTTCTGGCGTGACGTGGTGTCGAAACCCGATCCGCTCATCGGATCTCGGGCACTCGACCGCGATATCGACGTCTATCGGACGGTGGACAAGGTCGAGCTTGCGCTGCCGACCGACGTCACCGAAGGACTGCTCACGGCCCTGCCCGACGCATTCCACGGCAGTGTCAACGACGGCCTGCTCGCCGCTCTCGCCCTGGCCACCGCGGTGTGGCGGCGCGATCGCGGGGTCGTCGTCGGTGATGCTCTGATCTCCCTCGAGGGCCACGGCCGAGAGGACCACGTCGTTCCTGGTGCCGATCTCAGCCGCACCATCGGGTGGTTCACCACGATCTACCCACTCAGGCTGACACTCGACGGCATCGACCTGGACGACGCTCTTGCAGGCGGCGACGATGCAGCACGGCTGATCAAATCGGTCAAAGAGCAGCTGTTGGCAGTTCCCGATCACGGCATCGGCTACGGCATGCTGCGCTACCTGGACGAGGACGGCGCCGCCGCTCTTCGGGGTTTCCCGGCTCCCCAGATCAGTTTCAACTACCTCGGGCGCTACAGCACCGACATTCCGGACGAGCTTCGCGGACACGGCTGGCTGCCGGTGGACGATTCCGGTGTCGGCGATTCGCAGGACGAGGATCTGCCGGTCGCTGCCGCACTCGACATCAACGCCGTCACGACTGCGACGCCGACGGGCCCCCGGTTGGAGGCGACCTTTGCATTCCCCAGCGGCGTGCTCGAGGCGGACGAGGTCAGTGAGCTCGCCGAGCTGTGGCGTCAGGCTCTCACCGCTCTGACCCGACTGGCGCAACGACCGGAGGCGGGTGGCTTCACCCCCTCCGACCTGGACCTGGTGCGCCTCGATCAGAGTTCGATCGACGATCTGGAACGGGTATACCCGGGGCTGGACGACATCTGGTCGATGACACCCCTGCAGGCCGGTCTGCTCTTCCACGCGGAGTTGTCCGATCAGTCTGTCGACGCCTACATCGTTCAGTTGGTCTTGGAACTGCGCGGCGAGGTGGACGAAGCGAGATTCCGGCGCTCCGCACAGGCGTTGTTGCGCCGACACGCCAACCTACGCACCGCGTTCGTACACAACAGCGACGGCGAGTCCATCCAGATCGTCCACCACGACGTCGACGTTCCGTGGTCCTCGATCGACCTGTCGAACCTCGACGACGACGCTCGGGCCGCAGAACTCGAGCGCATCGAACACGAGGACCGGGCCACCGGGTTCAACATGGCTCAGGCACCTCTGCTGCGCTTCATGCTGATAGCGGCGGCTCCGGGTCAGTGGCGTTTGGTGATGACCAACCACCACATCCTGCTCGACGGTTGGTCGACGCCACTGCTCCTCAAGGACCTGCTGACCCTCTACGTGGTGGACGGCGACGAAACCCTGCTCCCTCGTGTCCCCGCCTACCGCGACTACCTGGCCTGGTTGGCCAAGCGCGATCGCTCGTCGGCACGCGAGGCGTGGGTGAACGCCCTGAGCGGACTCACCGAGCCGACCCTGCTGACCCCGGTGGAAAGTCGGCGGCAGGAGTCGACGCTGGCCGGCCGCGCTCTGGTGTCCTTGGACGCCTCTCGAACGGACCGTCTGCGGGCCGTCGCTCGTGCCCGCGGAGTGACGATCAACTCGATGGTGCAGGCTGCGTGGGCGTTGGTCCTCGGCACCCTGACCGGCCGCTCCGACGTCGTGTTCGGTGCCACCGTGTCCGGACGACCGCCCGAGGTCTCCGACATCGAGTCGATGGTCGGGCTGTTCATCAACACCCTTCCCGTCCGGATCGTGCTCGACCCGGTCGAGACAATCGGCGAATACCTCGACCGCGTGCAGTCCGAGCAAGCCGCGCTGCTCGATCACCATTACCTCGGTCTCACCGACATCCAGCGCGCGGTGGGGCCCGCCGTGGCGTTCGACACTCTGACCGTGTTCGAGTCGTACCCGATGGACCGCGCGGGATTGTCGGCCGAGACGGACCTCGCAGGCATGCGGGTGCACGACGTGCGCGATGGCAGCGATACCGCACAGTATCCGCTGACTCTTGTCGCCATGGTCGACGACCGGCTGCACATCGAGGCGAAGTATCTTCCGGAACTGTTCGAGCACACGGTCGTTCGAGCGACGGTCGACAGAATCGTCCGTGTACTCGACGCAATCGCCACCGACACGGATCGACGTGTCGGATCGCTCTCGCTCCTGTCCGAGGACGAATTGGGTCGATTGGCCCCGGTTCGCGGCCCGGCCGCACCGCATGCTCGGCTGCTGCCCGATATCTTCACCGACGCAGCAGCGTCGAACATCGGTGGAACTGCACTGTGGAGCGAGGTCGGCAGCGTCGATTACGCCGAGCTCGATGCACGGTCGTCCGCTCTTGCGCGCGCCCTGATCACTCGTGGTGCCGGCCCAGAAACAGTCGTTGCGCTGGCCCTGCCGCGCTCGATCGAATCCGTACTCGGTATCTGGGCGGTCGCCAAGACCGGAGCGGCGTTCCTGCCGATCGATCCGAGTTACCCGCGCGATCGCGTCGAGCACATGCTCGTCGACTCGCACGCGCACATCGGCCTGACAGTGTCCGAACACCTGGCCGCTGTCGAGGATCTCGGCTCCGCCCGATGGACCGTCCTCGACGACGACGAGACGAACACAGAGCTTGCCGCGTACTCGACCGCAGCGGTCCACAACGAGGACCGCATCCGTCCGGTGCACCTCGATCAGGTCGCGTACCTGATCTACACCTCGGGTTCGACCGGGGTACCCAAGGGTGTCAGCGTCACCCATCGCGGGCTGGCAAACCTTGCCGAGGAGGAGCGCACCCGTTTCTCGGTGACCGAGGATGCACAAGTACTCGCGTTCGCATCGCCGAGCTTCGATGCGTCCATCCTGGAACTGATCATGGTGTTCTCCGGCGCTGCGACGATGGTCATCGCACCGACCTCGGTCTACGGTGGCACCGAACTGTCTGCGTTGCTCTCCGAACAACACGTGACTCATGCATTCGTCACACCCGCCGCGCTGGCTTCGGTCGATCCGGAAGGCCTGACCGAGCTGCGCGTCGTCGCCACCGGTGGCGACGTGTGTCCGCCCGAGCTGGTGGCCCGCTGGGCGCCGGGCCGTAGCATGTTCAATGCCTACGGTCCCACCGAAGCGACCATCTTCTCGTCCATCAGCGATCAGCTGAACGTCGACTCGCCGATCGATATCGGTTCGCCGACAATCGGTTTCAGCGAAGTGGTCCTCGATGCACGGCTTCATCCGGTCCCGACCGGAGTTGCAGGCGAGCTGTATCTCGCCGGGCCTGCTCTGGCGCGTGGATACCATCGCCGATTCGGTCTCACGGCAGAGCGATTCCTCGCAGATCCTTTCGGCGAGCCGGGTGCACGGATGTACCGCACCGGAGATGTGGTGCGGTGGACCGAAGCGGGCACGCTCGAGTACGTCGGCCGCAGCGATTTCCAGGTCAAGGTGCGTGGCTTCCGTATCGAACTGGGCGAGATCGATTCGGTCCTCACCGACGATCCCTCGGTCGAGTTCGCCACCACGATCGGTGTCGACGGCCCCACGGGCAACACGATTCTGGTCGCCTACGTTCTACCGCGGCCCGGTCGTCGGATCGATACCGCGGCTTTGCGTACGCATGTCTCGAATTCTCTTCCCACCCACATGATCCCGACTACATTCGTCGCGCTGGAGTCGATTCCGCTGACGCCGGCAGGCAAGTTGGACCGTACCGCGCTGCCTGCGCCCGATCTCCATCTCGGAAGCGATTCGCGTGCGCCGCGCAACGAGACCGAGCAGACCATCGCCGACATCTTCGGTGAGGTCCTCGGAATCGACGGAGTCGGGATCGATACGAGCTTCTTCGACCTCGGCGGCGACTCTCTCAGCGCCACCAGACTCACCGCCCGAGTCAACTCGGCACTCGACACCACGATCAGCGTGCGTGCTCTGTTCGAGGCGCCGACCGTCGAGTCGCTTGCCATTCGCATCCACAGCGCCACAGTCGGTGCCGGTCGCCGTCCCGCTTTGATCGCACAGGCGCGACCGGACTCGATTCCGTTGTCGCTGGCGCAGCAACGAATGTGGTTCATCAACCAATTCGATGTGGCGTCTGCGGCTTACAACATTCCGCTCGCGATCCGCCTGACGGGACGCCTCGATATCGCCGCGATGAGTGCGGCTGTCGGCGACGTCTCGAGGCGACACGAGTCGTTGCGCACGATCTTCCCCACCCGCGACGACAAGCCCGAACAGCAGATCCTCGACTTCGAGCAGGCGAACTCCGATCTCGCCGTGGTCGACCTGGATCCTGCCGACGTCGTCTCGGCCATCTCGGCTGCTGCTGCAACGGGCTTCGACGTCTCGACCGAGCTACCGTTCCGTGCGGTCCTGTACCGGCTGGCACCGGACGAGTTCGTGCTCTCGATCGTGGTGCACCACATCGCCGCCGACGGAGCCTCCATGGCACCGCTGGCGCGAGATGTGATGGTGGCCTACGGTTCCCGCGCGGCTGCTACCGAGCCGGTGTGGTCGCCACTGGAGATTCAGTACGCCGACTTCGCGGTGTGGCAACGGCAGGTGCTGGGCGACGAGTCCGATCCGGCCTCGCTGGCTGCGCAGCAGTTGAACTTCTGGAAAACCACGCTTGCAGACCTGCCCGAGGTACTCCCGCTGCCGCTGGACCATGCACGTCCGGCTCGTCAGTCACTGCGGGGCAACAGTGTGCGGTTCGAGATCGATCGCACGGTACATGCAGCGCTGATCGACATCGCCCGCACCAACGAAGCCACTGTCTTCATGGCGGTGCACGCGGCGTGGTCGATCTTGATGGCCCGTCTCAGTGGCACCGAGGACATCGCGATCGGCACGCCGATCGCCGGACGAGGCGAGGCGGCGCTCGACGACCTCGTCGGCATGTTCGTCGGAACGCTGGTGCTGCGCACCGAAGTGGCACCGAAGCTCTCGTTCGTCGAGTTGCTTCGGTCGACGCGCGCAGCCGATCTTGCCGCGTTCGACAACACCGACGTTCCGTTCGAGCGGCTGGTCGACGTTCTCGACCCGGCCCGCTCGACCGACCATTCACCGCTGTTCCAGGTCTTGCTCGAATTCCAGAACAACACGGCCGCGACGCTCGAACTGCCCGACCTGACCGTCGAAGCCGTCGATATCGACGCGCACGTGGCCAAGTTCGATCTGCAGCTGACCGTTGCGGAACAGTTCGACGAGTCCGGAACGCCGTCCGGCATGACGGCCGCGATCACGTACGCGGTGGATTTGTTCGAGGAATCCTCGGTGCAGGAGTTCTCCGCGCGCTTCAGCTCGGTGTTGGCCTCGGTGGCGGCCGATCCCAACCGTGCCGTCGGAGACATCGACCTGCTGCTCGACGGTGAACTCGACGCAATGGCGCACGAGTGGAACCATGCAGGCCGTGCGGCGACCGACGCCACTCTGGCAGACAGGTTCGCCTCCGCTGCAGCACAATTCCCGCAATCGCGTGCAGTCGTCTTCGGCGATCGCTCGATGACCTATTCCGAATTGGACGAACGGTCGAGCCGACTCGCACGGGTCCTGGTGGGCCGAGGGGTGACGTCGGAATCGCTCGTGGCGGTAGCAATGCCGCGCAACGAAGAGCTGATCGTCGCTCTGCTCGCGGTGATCAAGTCCGGTGGCGGTTATCTGCCGGTCGACGTCTCGTACCCAGCCGACCGGCTGGCGTTCATGCTCGAGGACGCCGCACCTGTCTGCGTGATCTCCACCGTCGCCGACAGCTCAGCGGTGCCTGCCACTGACGTCGACCTGCTGTTGGTCGATTCGCCGGAGTTGATCGACGAACTCGGCCGCGTCTCCGGCGCACCAGTGACCGATGCCGATCGGGTCGGGCGAACCAGCGCGGATTCGATCGCGTACGTCATCTACACCTCGGGTAGTACCGGCCGCCCCAAGGGCGTGCAGATCGCGCACCGCAATGTGGCCACCCTGTTCGCCAACACTGCCGGTCTGTTCGATTTCGACGATCGTGACGTCTGGACGATGTTCCACTCCTACGCCTTCGACTTCTCAGTCTGGGAGTTGTGGGGCCCACTGCTGCACGGCGGCACTCTCGTCGTCGTCGACTACTACACCGCACGTTCTCCGGAGCTGTTCCGCGAGTTGGTCATTCGTGAAAAGGTCACGGTACTCAACCAGACGCCGACGGCCTTCTACCAGTTCGCGGAGGCCGACAGGGCCGCGACCGCGGCCGCCGGATCCTCGGACGACGCCACAGAACTATCGCTGCGCTACGTGATCTTCGGCGGCGAGGCGCTCGATCTCGGGCAGTTGGGACGTTGGTACTCCCGGCACGACGAATCCGCGCCCACCCTGGTCAACATGTACGGCATCACCGAGACGACGGTCCACGTGAGCCATTTGGCTCTGACGGAAGCGTTCGCGGCCTCGGCGTCGGCCAGCGTCATCGGTCAGGCCATCCCGGCGTTGAGCGTCGCTGTCCTCGACACCCGTCTCAATCCTGTGCCGCCGGGTGTCACGGGTGAAATGTACGTCTCCGGGGCACAGCTGTCTCGGGGCTACCTCGGCCGCGCAGGGCTGTCTGCCACCCGTTTCGTGGCAGATCCGTCCGGTGCGCCTGGTGCACGGATGTACCGCACCGGAGACACCGCCCGATGGAACCGGGACGGCGCACTCGAGTACCTGGGTCGCAGCGATATGCAGGTCCAGTTGCACGGATTCCGCATCGAACTCGGCGAGATCGAAAGCGCCCTGCTTGCCTTCGACGGCGTCGCGGCCGCCGTGGTCTCGGTGCGTGACGACGGCTTCGGCGATCGACTGGTCGGCTACGTCGTTGCCGAAGCCGGACGGACTATCGATCACTCCGCCGTTCTCGACTTCGTCGGCACCACACTGACCTCCTACATGGTGCCCGCAGCCCTGATCGTGCTGGACGAGTTGCCGCTCACCGCCAACGGAAAGCTCGACAGGCGCGCATTGCCCGCTCCGGACTTCTCCGCCAACGTGACCGAAAGTCGTTTGCCGGCAACCGAAGTCGAATCCATACTCGCTGGACTGTTCGCAGATGTCCTCGGCCTCGACACGGTCGGCGTCGACGACTCGTTCTTCGCTCTCGGCGGCGACAGCATCATGTCAATCCAGCTGGTCTCGCGAGCCAAGGCAGCAGGCCTCGTGCTGGCGCCGCGCGACATCTTCGAGCGCAAGACCGTGGCGGCGTTGGCCGAAGTCGCTGTTCTCGGTGGCGACGCGGTGGTGCTCGAGGAGCTCGAGGGCGGGGGAGTAGGACCGCTCCCGCTGACTCCGGTCGTTCATTGGATGTTGGACCGCAGCAAGAACTTCGGTCGCTACACCCAGACGGCATTGCTTCAGCTTCCCGTCGATATCGATCGAGACACGCTCGAGCGCACCGTTCAGGCCGTACTCGATCGCCACGACATGCTTCGGTCGTCACTGTTCGTCGACGCAGACGGAATCTGGCACGAGGAAGTATCTCCGGCCGGCACCGTGTCCGCTGCATCCGTCATCCATGCGGTACCGGTGGAGACGGTCGACGGTCCCGAGTTCTCGTCGTGCGCGGCAACAGAACTCGACGCCGCTGCAGACCGACTGGTTCCCGCCGACGGCGTCATGATCCAGATGGTGTGGTTCCAAGGCCCGAACGGGTCCGGCCGACTACTCGTCGTCGCGCATCACCTCGTCATCGACGGTGTGTCCTGGCGAATCATCGTTCCGGATCTGGCGACGGCATGGAGCCAGATTGTTGCAGGCGACACGCCTGCGCTGGCACCGATCGGTACATCGATGCGGCGGTGGTCGACCGGATTGACCGACGTCACCGCGCGCCGCTCGGCGGAACTGGGGCTGTGGCAGCGGATTCTCGACGGTGTGGATCCGACCATCGGATCGCGTCCACTGGACAAGCACGTCGACGTCGACGCAACGGTGCAACGCATCAAGGTGTCGCTCCCGGTCGAGGTGACCGAGCGTCTACTCACCACTGTCCCCGAGGTGTTCCGTGGCAGCGTCAACGACGGACTGCTGGCCGGACTGGCTCTGGCTCTGACCGCGTGGCGTCGCGAACGCGGCGACGAGGTGCGTACAGCGTTGATCACGTTGGAAGGCCATGGGCGTGAGGACGCAGTGGTGCCAGGAGCGGATCTGGGCAGGACCGTCGGCTGGTTCACCACGATCTTCCCGGTGCGCCTCGATCTCGGCTCAGTGGACATCGCCGACGCGTTGGCTGGTGGCGATTCCGCCGGCGCACTGATCAAGGCCGTCAAGGAGCAGATGCTCGAAATCCCGGATCACGGAATCGGATACGGCATGCTGCGGTACCTCGACTCCGCGGGCAGCGAGGCTCTGTCCGGTTACGCCGCACCACAGGTGAGCTTCAACTATCTCGGACGCTTCTCGACCGGATCGACCGAAGGCATGGCCGATGTCGGCTGGATTCCTGTAGCGGACGCAGAACTGGGCGACGCACAGAACCCGGACATGCCCGTACCTGCTGCGTTGGACATCAATGCCGTCACGACGTCGACACCGGACGGACCGCAGTTGGACGCCACGTTCGCGTTCCCCTCGGGCGTTCTCACGGCCGAGGACGTCGATCGGTTGATCGAACTGTGGACCCGGGCCTTGACCTCGATAACCGAGCACTCCTCGTCCGAGGACGCGGGTGGATTCACCCCGTCCGATCTGGATCTGGTCGACATCGATCAGCGCTCCATCGAGGTGCTCGAGAAGCGATTCCCGGATCTCGACGACGTGTGGTCGATGTCGCCGCTGCAGGCAGGCTTGTTGTTCCACGCGCGCCTCGCGGGTGAAGTCGGCAGCGACAGCGCGGGAATCGACGCCTACATGGTTCAACTGGGCCTCGAGCTGCGCGGCGTCGTCGATCCGGCACGCATGCACGCCGCCGTCGACAAGCTCGTCGCGCGTCACCCGAATCTGCGAGCGGCCTTCGTACACAACAGCACCGGAGAATCTCTGCAGATCGTGCAGGGCTCGGTCACCGTGCCGTGGGCCGAGGTAGATCTACGCGGCGAGGCCGATGTCGAGTCGGCATTGCAGGGTGTCCTCGAGGCCGATCGCAGCGTGCGGTTCGACATGGACTGCGCCCCGCTGCTGCGGTTCACGCTGATCACCCTCGCCGACGATCATTGGCGGCTGCTGCTGACCAACCACCACATCCTGTTGGACGGATGGTCGACGCCGCTGGTGGTGAAGGAACTCATCACGCTGTACGTGACCGAGGCCGACGACTCGATGCTGCCGCGGGTTCCCGCCTACCGGGATTACCTGACCTGGATGCGGCAACGCGACGTCGCGATCTCCACCTCGCAGTGGGTCAGCGCGATGGCCGGTGTCGAGGAGCCGACGCTGCTGGTCACCGGTGACCGGGGTCGACAGTTGTCCACGGTCTCACTCGAAACCGAGCGCTCGCTGTCGATCGAAACCACTGCAGCCTTGCGTGATTTCGCGTCTCGTCGCGGGTCGACTCTGAACACGCTCGTTCAGACCGCATGGGGCGTCGTACTCGCGACACTCACCGGCAGAGACGATGTCGTGTTCGGTGCCACCGTGTCCGGCCGTCCGCCGGAGGTCCCCGGCATCGAGGCGATGATCGGCCTGTTCATCAACACGTTGCCTGTTCGGATCACTCTCGATCCGAACGAGACCTTGGGCGCTCTCGTCGACCGTGTGCAGGGGGAGCAGGCCGCACTGCTCGATCACCACTACCTCGGCCTGACCGACATCCAGCGTGCGGCCGGTGCCGGCGTTGCATTCGACACATTGACCGTCTTCGAGTCGTATCCGGTCGATCGCGCCGGAGCCTCGGCTGCCACTGATTTCGCGGGCATGCAGGTGACGGACATTCTCGGAACGGATGCCGCGCACTACCCGTTCACCCTGGTCTCGTCCGTCGACGAGCGCCTCAACCTCAAGGCCAAGTACCTGCCCGAACTGTTCGGGATCGAGGAAGTCGACGCCATCGTGGACCGAGTCGAGCGAGTACTGACGGCATTGCTGGCGGACGAACAACGGCCCTTGGCTCGAGTCGGACTGCTCGCAGACGCCGAACTTGCAGCTCTGGCACCGGTACGGGGCATCGAAGGCAGATCGACGCGGCTGCTTCCGGAGATATTCTCCGATGCCGCGGCCATCGACCCGGACGCCATCGCGTTGCGCAGTGTCGACGGTGAACTGACCTATCGGGAGCTGGATCGACGGTCGAACCGGCTCGCCAGGATTCTGCTGAGCCACGGCGTGCGCACCGAGACCTTCGTTGCGCTCGGTATCGCCCGGTCCATCGAGTCGGTACTGACGGTGTGGGCGGTCGCGAAGTCCGGTGCCGCCTTCGTCCCGGTCGATCCGAACTACCCGGCCGATCGCATCGAGCACATGCTGGCGGACTCGGGCGCTGGTTTCGGTGTCACCACCCGAGCCCACCTCGACGAACTGCCGTCCACCGTGCCGTGGATCGTTCTGGACGATCTCGCCACGGACGGTGCCAACGCCGTCGACGACGGTCCGATCTCCGCAGGCGAACGCCACGGTCGCGTCACCGAAGGCAGTGCCGCGTACACGATCTACACCTCCGGTTCGACCGGAGTTCCGAAGGGGGTCGTGGTCACTCATTCCGGCCTCGACAACTTCGCGACCGAACAGCGCGAGCGCTACGGGGTCACGAAGGATTCCCGGACGCTGCACGTGTCGTCGCCGAGCTTCGATGCGTCGGTGCTCGAGTACCTGCTGGCGTTCGGTGTCGGTGCCACGATGGTGATCGTGCCGCCATCGATCTACGGCGGCGAGGAACTCGCATCGCTGCTGGCATCGGAAGCCGTCACGCACGGATTCATCACCCCGTCTGCACTGGCGTCGGTCGACCCGAACGGTCTCGAGACGTTCGCCGATGTCGTCGTCGGCGGCGAGGCCGTTCCCACCGAGTTGGTCGGCAGGTGGGCACCCGGCCGCAACCTGTTCAACGGTTACGGGCCGACCGAAGCGACGATCATGTCCAACATCAGTGCACCGATGGTTGCCGGCGAGCCGGTGTCCATCGGCGGACCGGTGCGCGGCGTGTACGAGGTGGTTCTGGATTCGCGATTGCAGCCCGTTCCTGTCGGAGTGGCAGGAGAGCTGTATCTCGCGGGCGTCGGACTGGCGCGCGGTTACCACGATCGGATGGGCCTGACGGCCGAGCGATTCGTCGCAGATCCGTTCGGTACGCCCGGCGCGCGGATGTACCGAACCGGGGATGTCGTCCGGTGGACGCCGGACCTGACCATCGAATACGTCGGTCGGAGTGACTCCCAGGTCAAGGTGCGCGGATTCCGCATCGAACTCGGCGAGATCGACGCAGCCCTCTCGGCGCATCCAGTGGTCGACTTCGCGGCGACCTTCGGCACTCCTGGCCCGACCGGGGCGACGGTTCTCGTGTCGTACATCCGCCTCACCGGGGACAATCCGGCAGACACCTTCGACACCGCGGTTCTGCGCGATCATCTCGCTGCAGCATTGCCGTCCCACATGGTGCCCAGCGCCATCGTGGTACTCGAGTCGATTCCGTTGACTCCCGTGGGCAAGCTCGATCGGGCCGCACTGCCGGTACCCGAGTTCGGGTCGGCCACCTCCTCACGCGAACCGAGTAGCCCGGCCGAACTCACCGTCGCTGCCGTGTTCGCGGAAATCCTGGAGGTCGATCGAGTCGGGGCCGACGACAGCTTCTTCGAGCTCGGCGGCGACTCGCTCAGCGCAACCCGGGTGATCGCTCGGGTCAACGCAGAATTCGACACCGCCATCGGTGTTCGCACGATCTTCGAGACGCCCACGGTGTCGGGACTGGCGACTGTGGTCGGCAGCGCGGACACTCGAACGCGACGTCCGGCGTTGGTCGCCGCTGTGCGTCCGGACCACATTCCGCTCTCGCTCGCTCAGCAACGTATGTGGTTCATCAACCAGTTCGATACCTCTTCGGCCGCGTACAACGTGCCATTGGTCGTCAAACTGACCGGGAAGCTGGACACGGCGGCATTGGCCGCTGCAGTGGTCGATGTTCTCGAACGCCACGAGTCGCTGCGCACGACGTTCCCCGACGGACCCGAGTTCCCGGAGCAACGTGTCCATCCGGCGGCAGATGTCGCCCCAGCGGTCGAACCCGAACAGATCGACTCCGGGGTGCTCACCGACCGCGTGGCACTGCTGGCCGGGCGTGGGTTCGACGTGACCGCCGAGATCCCGGTACATGTCGAGCTGTTCCAGGTGCTCGGCACCGGCGACGACTCGGCGGACGAGCCGGTCTTCGTGCTCGCCATGGTGGTGCACCACATCGCGGCCGACGGTGCCTCGATGGCGCCGCTGGCGCGCGATGTCGTTCTCGCATACTCCGCTCGTAGCGCAGGCCACGCTCCGGATTGGGCGCCGCTGCCGGTTCAGTACGCCGATTACACGATCTGGCAGCGTGAATTGCTCGGAGACGAACAGGACTCGTCGAGTGTGGCGGCGGCGCAGCTCGAGCATTGGTCCACAGCTCTCGCCGGTCTGCCCGACGTATTGCCGCTGCCGACCGACCGACCGCGACCGACCACCCAGGATTTCCGCGGTGGCCGTGTTCGCTTCGATGTCGATGCCGAGATCCATCGGAACCTCGTCGAGATCACGCGTGAACAGAACGTCAGTATGTTCATGGTTCTGCACGCGGCGTTCGCGGTGGTGCTGGCTCGGTTGAGCGGTACCGACGACATCGCGATCACCACTCCGGTCGCCGGACGCGGGGACGCTGCTTTGGACGACCTCGTCGGAATGTTCGTCAACACGCTCGTGCTGCGGAGCCGAGTCGACGAGTTCGCGACGTTCGAGGATCTACTGTCCCAGGTCAAGGCCCACGATCTCGAAGCGTTCGACCACACCGAGATGCCGTTCGAGAGAATCGTCGAGGTCCTCAACCCGACTCGCTCGACGGCTTACGCCCCGCTGTCTCAGGTGGCGCTGTCGTTCCAGAACAACGAGAAGGCCTCGGTCGAGCTACCGGGCCTACGCGTGGAAGGCTTCGATTTCGACGTTCCCGTCGCCAAGCAGGACCTTCAACTGCTGCTGTCCGAAAAGTTCGACGACGGCGGTCGTCCGAGCGGCTTGGAAGCGGCATTCGATTACGCCACGTCTCTGTTCGATGCAGCCAGTGTCGAGGCGATCGCGTCGAGACTGATCCGCGTCCTGGCCGCCGTGGGTCGCGACCGCCGCGCGGTGGTCGGCGACATCGACATCCTGGACAGCGATGAGCGGCGGGCGTTGTCACCGGCGCGCGGGACCCCAGATGTCGCGGTTCGTACGTGGCCGGAGCTCCTGGCAGAGTCGGTCGGTCTCGACCCGTTCGCGGTCGCCGTCACCTACCGCGGCGTGAGTTTGTCCTACGCCGATCTCGACAGCTGGTCCAACCGCATCGCTCGGATGCTCATCGACTACGGCGTCGGGCCCGAGACTTTCGTTGCGTTGGCCCTACCTCGTTCGATCGAGTCGGTGTTGTCGGTATGGGCGGTGGCCAAGACCGGTGCCGCGTATCTGCCGGTCGATCCGAACTACCCGGCGGATCGCATCGCGCACATGCTCGAAGATTCCCACGCCGCCATGGGGCTGACCGATATCGACAGCAAGGATGCGCTACCTGACACGGTTCCGTGGCTGGTTCTGGACGATCCGGAAATTTCTGCCGAGTTGGCTCGGTATCCGGCCGCGGCCGTGACCGACGCGGAGCGCACGGCCACCCTCCACATCGACCATCCGGCGTACCTGATCTACACCTCGGGTTCGACCGGGCGGCCGAAGGGTGTCGCGGTGCGTCATCGCGGCCTGGCCAACCTCCAGGCCGAGGTCATCGAGCGGTTCCGTCCCACCAGGGATTCACGAGTTTCACACATCGCGTCACCGAGTTTCGACGCGTCGATCTACGAACTGACCATGGCGTTCGGAGTCGGTGCCACGGTCGTGATCGTGCCGCCCGGTGTCTTCGGCGGAGGCGAGCTGGCCGATCTCCTCGAAGCCGAACATGTCACGCACGCGTTCCTGACGCCTGCGGCGCTGTCTTCGATCGACGAGACGCGGCTCGGTACCGTCCGCGTATTGGCCGTCGGTGGTGAAGCGTGCACTCCGGAGCTGGTGGCCAGGTGGGCACCGGGACGCAAGATGTTCAACGGCTACGGCCCGACGGAGACCACGATCCAGGCCAGCGTCGGTGGACCGCTCGTACCGGGTGGCACGGTCGACGTCGGCCGCCCTGCAATCGGATTCCGATACATGGTTCTCGATTCGCGGCTCCGGCCGGTTGCACCGGGGGTACCGGGCGAGCTCTACATTGCCGGTCCCGGTACCGCGCGCGGCTATCTCGATCGGTTCGCTCTGACCTCCGAACGTTTCGTCGCCGATCCCTTCGGTACACCGGGGGATCGGATGTACCGGACGGGCGATGTCGTGCGGTGGGGCCGTGGCGGTGACGTCGAGTTCGTCGGACGCAGCGACTTCCAGGTGAAGGTACGCGGTTTCCGAATCGAACTCGGTGAGATCGATTCGGCCCTGACCGAGCAGGATCAGGTGGGATTCGCCGCGACGATCGGACACACTGCGGCGTCCGGCGACACTGTGCTCGTCTCGTATGTCCTCGCGGCAGACGGCGAGACGATCGACCCCGAGGCACTACGCGACCGAGTTGCGAAAATGCTTCCACGCCATATGGTTCCGTCGTCGATCGTCGAACTCGACGATATTCCGCTGACTCCTGTGGGCAAGCTCGACCGTCGGGCACTTCCGGTACCGGAGCTGACGGTGTCGACAACTCCGTACCGGGCACCGAGCACCGACGTGGAGGCCGCAATCGCCGATGCGTTCGCCCACGTTCTCGGGGTCGACCGAGTCGGTATGGACGACAACTTCTTCGAGCTCGGCGGCACGTCCTTGGTTGCGACCAAGATCGTGCCCGCCATCGAAGATGCCATCGGAGTTCGAGTGCCACTGCAAGCGTTGTTCGTCGACCCGACACCGGCGGGGTTGGCCGCGAGGGTCGCGTCCGACGCCGGCGCTTCCGGTGCAGACCTCGATTCGGTGTTCGGCGTGGTGATTCCACTACGCAGTACAGGGTCGAAGGCACCGATCTTCTGTGTCCACCCCGGGATCGGACTCTCGTGGGGATACGCCGGTATCGTCTCGAAATTGACCGACGATCGCCCGGTTTACGGCCTTCAGCTGCCGAGCATCGTCGAAGGGTCGACCTTCGGCTCGATACGCGACCTCGCACATCGGTACGCCGATGAAATTCGCGCCGTCCAACCGGTGGGTCCGTACCATCTCCTCGGATGGTCGCTCGGCGGCTCGCTGGCCCATGCGATCGCCGTGGAATTGCGTAGCACCGGCAGCGAGGTTCGTACCCTGGCTCTACTGGACAGCTACGTCGACGGCCACGACGACACACCCGAGGGTGCGTTGAGCGTCGAGAACCTACTCGCAGGTTTGGGGCTGGACCTGACTTCTCAGTCGCCGGCCGAGCCGCTGACGTACGAGCGGGGCGTCGAACTGCTCGACGAGTCGTTGGGTCAGACGACCGGCGTCACTGCCGATCACCTGCGAAGGATCAATGCGGGATTCGAGAACTCGACCCGGATCATGGCCGAGTTCGTTCCGGATGTCTTCGACGGCGACGTCTTGTTCTTTTCTGCAACGAAGGGCGCGAGCGACGGAATTGTCAGATCTCCACAGGAATGGCGACCGTACGTGACAGGGGATATCGTCATCCACGACGTCGAGGTTTTCCACAACGAGATGACAAATGCCGATGCGGCCGATGTGATCGGGCCGGTCGTCAATTTCCATCTGGGTAATACACCTGAATAACGTTTGGCGTGTTCGTCACTTCGAAGAGCACTCTTGCGAATACCATCGGCGTTCGGTACCAAAGCGATCGAATGCGAATTACTACTACCAGGGGACAGAAGTGAAACTGATCAGAACAGCAACGGTCGCGGTGGCGTTGACCGCTGCGGTAGCCACCGGAGCGGGCCACGCAGTAGCAGATCCGTCAGCGGATTCGGTCAACTACCAGACGGCGGTCAACCCGGATGGAACCGTCACCACCCTCCTCGACGCCGGACTGTTCCGCGTCGATGCCACCAGCGAGACGGTGTCTGTCATCGATCAGGCCGGCACCACCATTGCCTCGGTCCCACTCGAATACTCCATCAACGGCACCGTCTACTCGATTGCTCCCCTGATCGGGGCCGAGGGTCGCGAACTGACGCTGACGCCGCAGACGGTTCCCGTGGCTGACGTTGCAGGCCCGCGCACGAAGCAGCAGGCATTCGACAACATGGTCAACCAGCTGGCCATCGGCTGGAACAACGGCGGCGGAGTCGGCACGGCGATCGGAGCCGGCCTCGGGTTCGCCATCGGCTGCGTGTCGATCTTCCCGAACTTCATTTCCGGCTGCATCATCGGAACTGTGATCGGTACCGTCGCCGGCGCTGTCATCGGCACCGCGAACGGAAACCCGGAAGCTCAGCCTGCGGTCTTCGAGTACTTCACCACTGCATAACAGCACATCGGCGTCGGACCGGCGTACGAGAACGGCGGGTAGGGCACGTGCCCTACCCGCCGTTCTCGTACGCTCTATCCGCTGTTTCTCGTTCGTCCGTTGAGCGCCCGGCGCATGGAGACCGCCTTGACCATCGTCTCTTCGAATTCCTCGCCCGGGTCCGAGAGTGCGACGATCGCGCCGCCGACCCCGTAGGTCACTTCGTGTGCGGTCGCCACGATCGTGCGGATGACGATCGAGAAGTCCGCAGTGCCCGTGATCGAGAAGTAGCCGATAGCACCCGAGTAGACCCCGCGTGGACCGTCTTCGAGCTTGTCGATGATCGCCATGGTCCGAATCTTCGGAGCGCCGGTCATGGACCCGCCCGGGAATGCGGCGCGAATGCAGTCCGCCGCCGACGCGTCGTCGCGTAGGCGTCCGCGCACCGTCGACACCAACTGATGCACGGGCGCGTAGGTCTCGACATCGAACAACTTGGGCACGTGCACCGAACCCGGGATGCACACCTGGGCCAGGTCGTTGCGGACCAAGTCCACGATCATCAAATTCTCGGCCTTGTCCTTCTCGTTGGCGACGAGATCGGCCTTGAGCGCGTTGTCCTCTTCTGCAGTGGCACCTCGCGGACGCGTTCCCTTGATCGGCTTGGATTCGACTATGCGGTCGGCGTCGATGCGCAAGAAACGTTCAGGAGACGCGCTCAGCACGGAAACTTCGGGAAAGTTGAGCAGAGCACTGTACGGAGTGGGATTGATCTCGCGCATGTACGAGTACGTGGCCGCAGCATCGATCGAACCGGACACCGTCGCGGTGTTGGTCAAGCAGACCTCGTAGGTTTCACCGGAGCGAATTTCGGCAAGGCACTGCGAGATCAGATCGAGGTAGTGGGCGCGGTCGTGTCGTAGTCGAGGTTCGAGTGATCGATCGGCGCCGAGCAGGGGAGCACCGGACCCATCTGCAGCGGACCGGGTTGCTGGCGGGGACTGCGCGGACAGTGCCCGCAGGGTATCGGTGACGGAGTCGAACCACTGCGCCAACACCGGATCGCCCGGGGTGGTCGCCAGCCCCATCAGGTACAGGGTGCCTGCCTGATGGTCGAAGACGAGCGCCCGGTCGGCGAACACCATGGAGGCATCAGGAGTGGCAGCGGTGTGCACCAGTTGTCCGCCGGTGTCCGCCTTGAGCTCGTAGCCCAGATACCCGACGTAGCCGAGGCCGAAGGCGAACGGTAGATCGTGCCGCGGGGGAGTGGCCCGCTCCCGCAGCTGGGCGTCGATGTAGTCGAAGAATGTGGAGTGGATGTGCTGTGTTGCACCGTCGGCGCTTTGTACGGTCACCGTGGTCTCCGCGACAGAGTAGGTCACGTATTCGGCGTGCGGGCCGGAGCAGTCGCCCATGACGGTGAACCTGCATTCCGGCTCGAGTGCGGCGCTGCCGTCCAGCCAAAAACTCTTTGTTCCGTCGGCGAAGAGCGTCTCGAAGACCTGCTCGGAATCGAATGCCTCATCGAGAGTGCGCGTTTCGATGGTGAACATCGAGTCCTGCGTGCCTGCGCCGCTGGACGCGCTCGACTGAGCGAGTGTCAGATCGCGAAAGTTGGTGAGAAGTTCGCGTCCGTATTCGGTGCTGATGGATTCAGGATGGAACTGCACTCCCCACATCGGCTTGCTGCGGTGCCGAACTGCCATAACCAGGCCGTCGGGTGTCCACGCGATTTCCTCGAAGTCGGCGGGCGTCTGTGTGACGACCAGTGAGTGGTACCGCACCACCGAGTACGGCGAAGGAATCCCATCGAACAGATCGACGCCGGTGTGCGAGATGTCGGTGATCCTGCCGTGCATCGGCGTCGGCGCGAGGTCGACGCTTCCACCGAACAGATGGCACAAGCCTTGATGCCCCAGACACACGCCGAGAATCGGCAGCGCGGACTCCATGATCACTCGACTGCTGATGCCGAAGTCCTGCTCCAGGTCGGGGCGTCCGGGACCAGGGGAGATGACGACGTTGTCGTATTCGTCGAAATCCAGCGAACTCCACGCGACGTCGTTCTTGACCACCGTCGGCGGTCGGCCGTTCACTTCGGCCAGCAGGCTGAAAAGGTTGTAGGTGAAGGAATCGTAATTGTCCACCAAGAGCGTGTTGATCGTCATCGAGTTGCCTCTACCGTTCACTTTCGAGGCCAGGTCGAGCCGTCGGAGAATCGATGATCAAGTCCTCGACGCGACAGGCCTCCGCGATCAGCGATCGGTAAAGCGCTTCGAGAAAGTCGGGGGACAGGCCGTTTGCCGACGCGAATTCTCGGGCACGCGCGGTAACCAAGCCGACGCGGCCTGGCTGCATCATCGGAATATCGTATTCGCGTTTTATGTGTGCAACCCGTACACATACATCTATCCGATCGCGGATTGCAGTGCGTAGCACCTCGTCAATCCCGTCCAACTCGGTCCGTAACTCGGCAAGCTTCTGCTCGCCGACTGCTCGCCGATCTTCGGATTCCGCCTCGGAGACAGCCGTACGGAGGGTGCCGTCGGAGAGCTGATGAGAATGCTGGCTCACGTGATACTGCCCCCTGATTTTTCGACTCCAGTGGTGAGTTTCATCGGAATTCGCCGAGAATTGTTACGGCGATAGTGTCCTCTTGTCCACCTGAGTGACGACGGATACTCGATGATGACACCTCGTACGGTTTTGACGCTACTCAACCGTATTGGAACCGACGAAACCGCGATGATAAACACACCGACGCCGACTGGAACATACGCAGAGTTCGAATTGCAATAAAAAACTGCACCGCCGGACTGTTTCCAATTCGACGGTGCAGTGGCGCCAATGTCAGGCGCCGCGGCGCTTGACCTTCAGCAAGTCCAAGCGTTCTTTGAGGAGTTCTTCGAGCTCGTCGACCGAACGCCGTTCGAGCAACATGTCCCAGTGCGTGCGCGGAGGCTTGACCTTCTTGGCTTCCGGTGCCGTGCCCTCGATCAGCGAGCCCTCGAGGCCGTTACGGCAGGCCCACGTTCCCGGGATCTCGGCGTCGTCCGCGAACGGAACGTCGAACTCCTCGCCGTTGTCGCAGCGATAGCGAGCAACGCGACGAGGTGCCAGGTCGTGATCACGATCGGTCTCGTAGCTCACTGCTCCCAGTCGGCTACCTCGAAGTACACGATCTGCCATGGTGAAGTCCTCTCCATCGATAGTAGGTACGCACGTCGATGCCATCCGTCGACACCGAGCTACACCGTCTACCCACTGATCTACAACGTCGCCACACGCCGGTTCGTTCCCGGGCCGACATTGCGACCCGACGCGGTGCCATCTGTGTAGCTGATGAAGGCATCTTACCTCCCAGGCACCAGTAGGCTGAACGACCATGTCCGTCAGAACCCGCCGCGACCAGACCTGCACATGGTGCGGCAGACCGGTCGCCGACACGGGGACCGGACGCAAGCGGCGTTACTGTCGGCAATCGTGTCGTCAGCGCGCGTACGAACAGCGCAGCGCGATGAAAGGAACATCGGTTCCCGAAGACGCGATCGTCCTGACCGCCGAGGAAGCGTCGGCGGCGGCAGACCGAGCGTTCGAGGTCCGGTGCGCCGCCGAGGACGTCAGCACGGCGGTGACGGAAGGTGCCGACACCGCGGAACTGCATCGCTTGTGTGTCGAGCTGTTGGACAAGGCGCGCGACGCGGAACGGCTCCGCTGACCCGAGCGGTGGGCCTGTGGGCACGCCCTCCGCTGAGAAATATTCGGAATGCCGGGATACCTTGGTTCACTCCGACCATGTGCCGACGTGGTCGATGCGTTGGAGATCCGCTGTCGACTCACCAGCAAAGGGCCCATGCATGACAGTTGCCGCGATCTACCTCGTCATTGCCTTCGGACTGGGCGGACTCGCCATGGTCGTTCGACTGCCCCCATTGGTCGGATTTCTGGCTGCCGGCTTCGTCATCAATGCCCTCGACGTCGGTGAGGTGCCCCAGCTCGAGCTGATGGCGGACCTGGGCGTCACATTGCTGCTCTTCGCGATCGGTCTCAAGCTCGATGTGCGAATCCTTCTGCGACGTGAGGTGTGGTTGACCACCTCGGCACACATGGTGGTCAGCGTGGCAGTGGGGACGGGTGTGCTGTGGTTGGCCGCGGTCGCGGGAATGTCGATGCTGTCGGGCCAGTCTGCGAAGACAATCGCTTTGCTTGCCTTCGCGATGTCGTTCTCGAGCACCGTCTTCGTGGTCAAGGTGTTGGAGGAACGGGGGGAGTCGCACGCTCTGTACGGGCGCGTGGCAATCGGCGTTCTGGTGATGCAGGACATCATTGCCGTCGTGTTTCTCACCGTCACCAGCGGCAAGCTGCCGTCGATCTGGGCGCTGGGATTGGTGTTGCTCTGGCCGCTCACCCGAGTCCTTCGCAGAATCTGGAGCGGACTGGGCCACGGGGAGATGCAGTCCCTGTTCGGCATCGTCATGGCGTTGGTGCCCGGATACGTGCTGTTCTCCTCACTCGGGCTCAAGGGCGATCTCGGAGCATTGGTCATCGGCATTCTCTTGGCGTCTCACCCGGCCTCGTCCGAGTTGTCCAGGTCGCTCTTCCACATCAAAGAATTGCTGCTGGTGGGGTTCTTCGTCTCCATCGGCCTCTCCGGTCTGCCGGATCTGCCCAGTATCGGCATCGCCCTGTTGATGGTGTTGCTGTTGCCGATCAAGAGCGCTTTGTACCTTGGCCTGTTCACGATGATGAAACTGCGATATCGCACGTCCGTCCTGGCCGGGCTGAGTCTGATGAACTATTCCGAGTTCGGTTTGATCGTCGTCTCGGTCGGGGTGGCCTCCGACCTGCTCGCGCCGGCCTGGTTGGTGGAGATGTCGATTGCCGTCGCGCTGAGCTTCGTGGTGTCGGCGTTGGTCAACGGTCGCGGCCATCTGATGGTGGAGAAGATCGCGGCGCGGCTGCCCGCGCAGGACGAAACCGAGCTGCACCCGGAGGAACGCCCGGGTGATGCAAGTGATGCCGAGGTGGTGGTGATCGGCATGGGCCGGGTGGGCTTCGCGGCCTACGAGCGCCTCACCGATCACTATCGGCTCCGCGTTGTCGGCGTGGACTACGACGGCCCGCGGATCGAGCGGCTCGCCGACCGTGGTTACCGCGTCATCGAAGGCGATGCCACGGACCTGGATTTCTGGCATCGGCTCCGCCACTCCGAATCTGTGCGCATCGCCGTCCTCGCGATGCCGCGCCACGGTGCCAACGTCACGGCGCTCGCGTGCCTTCGAGAATCCGGTTTCAGCGGCACCGTGGCGGCCGTAGCTCGCTACGACGACGAGGTTCAGTGGTCCAAGGAACACGGAGTGGACATCGCATTCAATGTCTACGCGGGCGCCGGATTGGAGCTGGCAGACCAGGTGGGGAACACGGCCTCGGGGCACGCCGGTGGGACACTGGAACCCGAGGCCCACGAGCCCCGCCGACCCGAGATCGAGCCATGAGCCGGGAGGCAGCTGCACGTGTGCAGACTACGGAGTTCTTCGGTCACCGAAGGATTCGGTTATTCCGCAAGATCCTCGGCCGCTCCGGGCATGTCGCGGCCGGCACCCTTGACGTCGTCGACGGCGTCGTTGTCGGCGTCGGACTCCGGCGCGTTCGTTTCGGAGTCGTCTGCGATACCTCCATCCTCGAGACCGAGCGCGTCTCGAGCGTCCTGTCCGGTCATACCGAAAAGGCTGCGGACATGCACATCTTGCTGTGGAAACGGTATCTCGATCTCGTGCCGTTGTAGCGCGGAGTGCAGGGCCCAGTTGTATGCAGCGGTGACGGCGGCTGGGCGCACCGTGGCTTCCCCGTTCAGCCACACCACCAACTCGTAGTTGAGCGAGCTTTCCCCGAACTCGGTCAACCAGACCTGCGGCCGATGTGGGCCGTCGAGTGTCAGTGTGAACGGCAGCTCGGCCGCCGCTTCCAGCGCTGCGAGCTTCACGATGTTCTTGTCGGTGCCGTAGGCAACGCCGAACGCCACCCGCAGGCGTCGTGAGACGTCACGGTGCGTCCAGTTCACCACCTGGCCGGTGACGAATTCGGAGTTGGGCACGATGATGTCGATGTTGTCGTTCGTGACGATTCGGGTTGCCCGGATTCTGATGTCCCGTACTTCTCCGGTGACGCCCGATTCGAGTTCGACGAAGTCACCGACCTCGATCGTTCTGTCGAACAGCAGGATGAGTCCGGAAATGAAGTTGCTGAAGATCGTCTGCAATCCGAAACCGAGCCCGACACCCAGAGCGCCGGCCAGCCAGGCGAACCGGCTCAGGGGCACGCCGAGCGCCGAGACCGCAAGCAGGAGGCCGATCCCGACGATCGTGTAAGCAAGGATCCTCGACACGGTGTACCAGGTGCTTCGGTGCGCGTTGCTCTCACGTTCGGCATATTTGAGCAGGCCCCGACGCGACAGCAGAGCAAGGAGCACCGTAGCGATCAGGACGCCGATGGAAACCACGATCTCGTTCAGCGAAATCAGTTCACCGAACACCTTGACCGAGTCGAATCCGATGGCGCGCTTAGAGGTCACCTGTCGACTCAATCACAGATTCGATCGATGGGCTGCCGCCGAGTCCGAGCGGCCGTCCACGTAGGTTCAGGTGCTGCCTGCCGCGCCGCCTCCTCCTCCGGCACCGCCACCTGACGCAACAGATCCACTACTGCTGGAGACGAACACACCGGAGAACGCAGCCCAGGGGAGTACTACCGGGCCGCCTGCGGCGTAGTTGGCACCCGCGGGTGAGGTGAACACTTCCAGCGGCGAGTCACTCGCCGGATCGGTTGCGGCGTCGAGTTGTTTCCGGAAAGACGGGGCCAAGCCGAGGGCGATGATGTCCGGCAGGGCGGCATTGAGGTCCACCGACTCGTCTGCATCCTTGGCCGCCTGCTTCAAACCGTCGCGGTACGCCTCCCAGGGCCGAGCGGCGTCCAAGCCTGCGACCGAGAACCGTGAGTACGCGATCGCCGTCGACAATCCAGCAACGAAGAGAACTGCTGACAGGACCACCGCGAACCACAGAGTCGGGGCACCTGAGGTGGCGACCGCGATTCCGCCGATGGCGGCGGCGGCACCGAGCACACCCAGACCTGCAAGCACTGCCCGCCGCCGGGCAGTGCCGTCGGCGACGAATCCGCTCGACCGTAGTCGGGCCTCCACGAGTTCTTTCGTCGCGCCGGGGCCCCGCGAGATCTTCTTCAACTCTTCGCCGGGTACGACATCACCCACGGCACGTGCGGCGAGCATCGACCAGACCATCTGTTGCACCTCGCCGCGGGCGCGGGTCCGATCGAGAAGCCTGATGCTGACTGTGCCCTTGTCGAACCTTCCCGGCTTCTTGTCCTGCTCGAACGTGAGTGCCTCGGCGGCGGCCAGCGCCAGTACCGTCCCTGGTACGCCGCTGGGCTGCGCGCTGCGGTGCACCAGGGCAGTGGCGTACGCTGCATCGGTTGCCTGGTCCGGCCGGACCGTGGTCGGCGATTGTTGGGAGACAGTGGGTTTCGCTCGTCCTCGAAACACCGATGCCACCACGAGAAGCCCGAGAAGGGCGATCCCCGATCCGGCCCACGGCAGCCAGGTCGAGCCGGAGCCTTCAGCGAACCGGTCGAGTGCGGTGACGGGCGGACCATTGCGGATATCGGACCCCAAGCGGTCTATCCCTGCAGTCAGACTGCCCGCGACGTCACCGTCTCGCAGCGGCGGAATCAACGCCTGCTCGACGATGGCCTCTTGTTCATCACGAGGGACGTTGCCGTCGTCGTAGGTGGTGCCGAGGAAGATGCCCGCACGAGCTTCGTCCAACTTTCCCGGCTCCCGGTTGATCAGGATCGCGCCCGCAATGTCCTGGTCGACGCCTGTGGCGGATACCCACCTCTGTTGCAGCTCCTCGACTTGGTCCAGCGTGTCATCGGAATCCGCGTCGAGTTCGCGCACGTAGGCGATCACGTCAGCGCCGGTTTCGGATTTCAAGTTGTCCAACAGACGTTCGATGTCCGCTGCCTGCAACGAATTCAGCGAGTTGTCCGTTCGGTCGTATACACGCTGGCCCGGCGTCAGACCCTCGAAAGCAGCATCGTCGCTGGTCGACGCATCGGAGCATCCGACGAGGTAGAACGCGGCACAGAGGGCAATCAGTACAGCTGCGGCTCGGTGGTTCGAGATCCGACGACGGGGTGCTGCAGAAATGACGTCCATCCACGAAGGCTAGCCAGAGTACGTGTGCGGGAGCCAGCGCATTCGACCGATACAGCGTTGAATTTCGAGACAATACACTCCCGGATATTACGTCACAGTGACAAAACAGCGATGAGTTGGCAGGCAAGAGAGGGCGCACGGAAAGGGGTGAAGTATGCCGATTCCATCAAGTAAGGCCGGTGTTGGTCATGACGGATTTCTCGCGTACTGGACGGCGCATCCGCCGCACGCATCAGATCACCACCCGAAACCGCATCACGTCGCACCGCCGAACTGCGTCACGCCGAGTCGAAAGCTGAACGACAATGCGCCGTGGCCGAACGGCGTCGCCGCGAGAAGCTGCCGGATGTCCGAGAATCCGCAGGCCGTAAAGTTTGCCGATAATCAACATTATGTCAATTGGTAGATTGGTTATCAGCACTTGGCGCGAATATCTCTGCTTCGTGTAACTGCCCCCGTGCTTCGCCGATACTCGCCTGAGCTGCATCGATACCATCGGCATGCACATCCCAGGTCCACATCTAGGCGCCGCTCCGATGAGACAGTGTCACGACAAGCAGCCCGGTCTGAGCAGGCGTTATGGCAGCTATCGTTGCAGTTTGCGCTCTTCAAGTGCAGAATATGCAGACAGACGAAAGGGTGCTGACGTGGACCGACGTGAAGTTGGTGGTCGATTGATCTACCTTCCGGCCGATAGTTCCGCATCCTCCGAAGCCTTCCTCGACGATGTCCTCGTCGGCTGGCGACGCGCGCAGATCACCCAGAATTTCCGTGCAAGTACCGCCGACCGCCGAATCAAACTGATCCATCGCATGGTCGACTTCGTGGGATCCCCACCGTGGCAATGGTCCCCGCACGATGCCGACGAGTTCTTCGCTCATCTGCGTGGGGTACGCAATCTCTCTCACGCCACGATTCGGGCTTATCAGTCCGACGTCCGACTGTTCTTGGAGTACGCGACCAACCCCGTCTACGAGTGGAACGAGAACTGCGGGCGGCTGTTCGGGACCGTGTGGTTGGGTCCCCAGGTAGAAGTCCAGTGTCTGTGTGAGTTTCGTGTCCGAGAATGGACACAGGAGGAAATTCACGAATCATGGCACGCAGACACACCCCCGAGCAGGTCATCGCCAAAGTCCGGCATCTACAATCATGAACGGCCCCACGGATCCCTGGACGGCATGACGCCGCAGCGCTACTGGGAAACCTGGACGCAAGAAAACCAATTAGCTATCGCATAGACGCTGGACTGCTATCGGGGGCCCAACCAAACGCCTCGCCGCGCTTGCCAAGTTCGTCAAGACTGCCTCGACGCCGACTACATAGCCCACAGAGGTCATGGTCGGGTCATCGGGGACTGCCCCGAGTTCGGTTGACTCGTTGGGTTGAGTGAATCAGGCCGCGTGTGCGGACTGATTGATTGTCTCAAACTCGGTTGGGGTGAGTTTGCCGAGCCGGCGTTGGCGACGCTTGCGATGGTAGGTCCGTTCGATCCAGGTGACGATCGCCAGCCGTAACTGCTCTCGCGTGGACCAACGTTGTCGATCGAGCACGTTCTTCTGCAGAAGCGCGAAGAATGACTCCATCGCAGCATTGTCTCCGCACGCCCCAACCCGCCCCATGGATCCCTGTAAACCGTTGCGGGACAGCTCATATACGAATTTTCGTGAACGGAATTGGCTACCTCGATCGGAGTGGACGATGGTGCCGTCCGGGTCTCGTTGATCGACGGCGTTTCGCAGTGCAGATACTGCCGGTGAGGCTTTCATACGGCTGTCGATCGAGTATCCGACGATCTTGTTCGAGTGCAGGTCTTTGATGGCGCAGAGGTAGAGCTTGCCCTCGTCGGTACGGTGCTCGGTGATGTCGGTCAGCCAGATCTGGTTGCGTTCCTGTGCGGTGAATTGGCGGTCGACGAGATCGTCGTGGACGGGCGGGCCGGCTTTCTTGTTCAGGCCGCGCTTCTTGGAGAACACAGACCACAGCCGTTCCTGTGAGCACAGTCGTGCGACTCTGTTCTCGCTGGCGGTGATGCCGCGGTCCGGTAGTTCGTCGGCGATGAAGCGGTAGCCGAATGCGGGGTCGTCGGCGTGGATTTCACGAGCGATGTTGATCAGATGCGCATCGTCCCAATCACGTTGTGTGACTGGTTTTTTCTTCCATTTGTAGAACGCTTGGGTGGAGAATCCGAGCACCCGGCAGGTCACTGTGACGGGTACCCCGTCGGCAGCAAGGTCGAGGACCAGCGGTGGGGGCACCTCCCGCTTGCGGGGGAAGATCATTTTGGGTTGACATCCCGGGACAGGTAGGCGACCGCACGGCGCATGACCTCTGCTTCTTGCTCGAGGAGCTTGATCCGTTTGCGGGCCTCCCGTAGCTCGGCGGACTCGTCCAAGCCGGCCGGCGTCGTGCCTCGTTCGATGCCGGCGTCGCGGTCGGCGATCTTCAGCCACCGATGCAGACAGCCCTCGGATATTCCGAAGTCCTTTGCGATCTGACGCAATGGGGCCTCGCCCTTGCGTGCAACAGCGATGACGTCGCGGCGGAACTCCTCAGGGAACGCTTTCGGCATGGGGAACATCCTTCCACCGTGAGGAGCGATCCTCACAGATCAGATGTCAACCAAACCTGGGGCAGTCCCTCGCCCCTCAAGGCCCGCCCGTGACCTCGTCCTCGTCACTGGTAACTGACCAGTGACCACACAGTTGAATGCTCTCTACGGCAACAAGAAAGCTCATTATGACCGAACCACAAACGCGGAAAGCTGACCGCGAAAACAGCAGCGCCGGAGTGGGTCTCACGTCTCGGCTGGAGGTAAACCGGATCCATCGCCTCATGGACGCCAAAGAGTACGAGGAACTTCGGAACAACGTTAGCGGCTTGACGCTGGATGAGCTGTGCAGAACTCTGCTCACCGCTGTCTTCGAGCTGTTGCTGGAACGCGATGCGCGCGCAAACGCGGTGAACGCCGCTCCAACCGAAACGTGCATCTACCAATCCCCGTCAACTGCATCGAGGACAACCAATCGCAGTCGAGCCGGAACATGATGCGCGTCGACCTGACCATCACCAAGCAGGTCGACCTGTTCGGGGTACTGCTTTACGAGGCGATTCGCGGCTACGTCGACCTGACCGACGAGCTGATTGTCTCGATCGTCAATAGCAGCCACGACCAAGCGCAACGCTCCCAGAACACCAACCCCGGCGACGGCTGGGCCACCAAGGCCGCCCACTCGGTACGCCGCGGCCACAAGCTCAACCCCGTCGCGTTCGGTCACGTCACCGTCAACACCCCAGACCCCGAGCTGGGCTACATGACCGTCGCGGTCGGTGACACCGTCGTCACCATCGCCCACGGTCACCAGTGACGGCGCGGTAAGGGTATGGACTGGTGGAGCGGGCAGACCGTCCACGGCCACAGTCCAGAGGCGCAACGATGCTCATTCACGGGCACGAACACGTTCGACTTCGAGACTGGCGTGTCCCCAGCGAATGGGCCAATTCATTCTAGAGTCCTGTTGCCCATGAGCTGGGCAGATAGGACGACGGAGAGCCGCCGAAAGGGCCACGAAGCAGCGTCGATAGCGCGACAATCGACATCCGGATCGATCCGACTACCCGCCAGTGGAGGAACTATGGAATCTGTAAAGATTACCTTAGCTTTGGAAAACCTCACCGAAGAAGAAATAGCCACCCTGTATCGGGTGGCCGACGAGCAAGGCATCACAGCCGAAAAACCATCACCAGAACACCCGGACAAAATCGGAACCGCAGACTTCGGGGCAGTCCTCATTCTCACCGGACTCGTGGTCGGCATCGGAATTCTGATGAGAAAGCTTGCCGGGGGTCAATACGTGGATCTGAGAGAGGACCCACCGAAGGCATGGAAAGATCGTGGTCTCGACTCCAAGTTGATGATTGTCATTGGGGCCGACGGACAGGTCGAGGTCAAAGCCAATGATGCACCTGATGTGCTCGACGACGCACTCAAAGTCGTTGTCGAGCTTGGGAAGTCAGCTCTCAAGACCGTCGATGATATCGCTGCTGCAGTGAAGAAAGCAGTAGAAGGCAAGGCCGCCGTGGAGTCGAAGCCCTCCTGATTTACCTCACCCGCCCCACAACGCCCGTATCGATCGTGGGGTTCCCTATCGCGAAAGGGGGACCCCACGCTCGACCTATTCCAGCACGGGTCCGATGTCGCCTGTGGGCCCGTTCGGCTCCGAGGGGGGCGTCGCGGATCGACTTCGGATGGTTCCGTAGCCGGCGGTCGACGGTCAGGCTGTGCGGACAGCCCGCGGCGAGGCCTGTCCGGGTCCACCGCGTCAATACTTGACGATGAACTGCGCTGCAAGGCTTCGACCTCGGCACGGCGCATCATCGCTCGCACGTTGTCGGCGCCCCCATGCCGAGTTGTTCGACGTACGCCGGGGGGTGGGTTGAGCATCAGCCACCACCCCGGTTGCCGTCCCTTCGCTGCCGCGCGTTCAGCGCGGGCTGCGTCCCGGGCGAGGGCCTCGGGGCTGGTTTCGGCCTCCTTAAACTCGCGCCGTAGCCGGGCTACTTCGTTCGAGCGGTCTTTGAGCTGTTCCGCTTTCCGGAAGTCGGACAGCTCGATCAGCTCGCGGTCGTCGAGGCGTTGCTCGTCTCGATCGAGTGGGCGCTCGGCTTTCGCCAGGTCAGTGTCGACGGTATACGCCATGTTCTCCACCCGCGTGAGCAGACCGAACGAGTGTTAGCTGCGGTCCCCGTCCCCGATCCCGGGATGCAGCTCGTGCGCTTCATTCACCTTCGTTGACGACCCAGACCGGAGAACGACAGATGCGGCGCACTGGCCTGGGCTGGATGAGAAGCCTCGACCGGGAATCCGCTTATCTCCGCGATCACCATCGTCTTGGTCAACCCTTAGCTTGCGCACCATTGTCCTGCTCCTCATCGCCGTCCTGATAGGGCTAAGCGTCGGGGTTGCTGACCTCCTACGCGAATGGGGCAAGCAACGTGGCGATGGCGGTCTTGGCGGGACTGACTGCGGCGGGCGTGTCGCTCGCTGCACTTCACTCGATGGTCGGCAATACGTAGGCGTGCACACGTCCAGAACGGCTCCTAGTAGCGTTGCCCAGCATGTGACGCGTCAGGTAACCGCCAGGCCGGCGCACTGTCGAACACGTACGTTTGCCGATTCCTTCGTACGAATCGATGCCCTTCGATAGTAAAATCGAAGACCAAATTGGGCAATATATCTTTCTTCACGAGTTTCCGCGCTTCATCCTCAGACTCCACCTCATAAGAAATGCCAAGCTGTTCAGGCTGAGCTTTAAATCCCCATGTACGACCCGATTCGACAACTGCGTCCGCCCGAAGCGACTTTCCTCCCTCAAGATGTGCAGATACCCGTTGGACCGGAAATGGCGTCTTATTTTCGAAACGAAACTCGACTCGGCTGATGGACTTTGAATTGACCACCGGTTGCACGCGGAGGACACAAACCATCGCCCGTCCGATTGCATCTTCTCGGCGTCGACGCCGTTCTCCTCGAACTTTGCTGATACTGATCACAAGGGACGCAAGTGCAATAGCTACGCCGCCCACCCAAGTGCCCAGGGCCGCGAAGAGACTCACATCGAAACCGCAACCACTGCCGCAGGCCGACCAACTTCCAAGCGACCACCCGACTACTAGACCGACGAAAAGGGCCACGGCAGCGACCAGCAGCGACCTAGACACGGTGGAATCCACCAATTTACTCAACTGATTCTCCGTCCTGTACCAAAAGCATCAAATTGCATAACAGTCCGGCGGGTAACACGAACAGGGGCCAACGACTTCATCGGTCTCGCCATACTTGAATAGTGTCCGGAATGCAACGCTTACGTTCAGAATTGAGCGAAGCGGGGCGCGTCGCAAAATTCAGTCGCGGGTCGCAGGTTCGTACAAGCGTTCGCTGTCGTCGACGAGCGAGTGCCCGACTCGGTTTCATGATGATTTGCGTCACTTATTTCTGCGCGGGGAGCGCGTCGAGCATCTGCACTTGCTGCCCGTCCCACTGGTAGCGCACCGGTGTAACCACACCGTCGTTGCAGGCGTTACATGTCTGGCCGGTCTTATACGTCAAGACGACCGTGTCCTCGGTCGACGACCCGGTATCGAGATCGGTGAAGCCGTACGCCGCCGAAGTACCGGTCCCGAGATACTCGCCGCGGTGAAACATCATTGCTTGCACCGGCGAACTGCCGGTCGCGCCTTCGACGGTTACCAGTATCGAAGACAGGTCAGCGCATGAGTCGAAATTGCTAGCAACCGGTGTCGTCGACCACTGACGTCCGGTGATCGGTTCAGCCGGCAACTGTCCCAGCCCAGCACTGAGTGCTTGTAACTCAGTGACGGCACAGGATCCAGATGTGCTAACAGTTGTAGACACAGGAACAGTCGAGGGCTGCGGCCGCGTCGTTTGCGGCACAACTGCGCCTGAATCGGTCGACTGCGCCGGCATATCCCCGCTGCAGAGCTGGCTGGCGTAGTAGACCCGTTTGCCCTCGGGCGAATCGGGGGTGATGGCAGTAACGCGCTCTGCATTGACCCGTAGGTCAGGGGCGAAAGGACCGTCGCCGAAGAACTCGGGCTGACCCTCTAGGTCGTATTCCAGATGGACCGTTTGACCGGAACTGCTGAACGACGTCAATATCCGCTCGGACGGTTGGTCCGGCACTGGTTCGTCGAGTATTCGGTTGATCAAAAGGTCTGCTCTGGTTGCGCCCCAACCATCGATAGTGTGGACGGTCATAACCGAACCAATGCCCGTGTCGACGATTATTTTGTAGTCGAGAGTTCCCGGTGCGAACACAGGTTCGCCGCTGTACGGGGAGGTCACCAAGTTTGGGTTCGGGGGAACCAAGTCGAGAAAGTCGATGTCGACTCCGAGCCGCTGTGCGCCCAGATGCGAGAGAGACACCCGCTCCACTGTGGTCGCTGCCGTGTTCACCACATCACCCGGGACGTCCAATCCTTGATCCTGCGCGCACGCCAATGTCTTCGGAAACTGGGACCAACGATCGTCGTCTTCCCGTGACTGCGTGAGGGCGACGAACGACGATGCCGCCACTACCGCAAGTGATACCACTGCCGCCCCAGCGATCCACTTGGTGCGTCGTGAACGCGACTTCGGTGATCGCGAAGAAGGGAGCGGTCGCGTCGAATCGGTCCAGCGGTGACCGTCCCAGTAACGGAGCAGACCACCGAGTTGGTATTCGTACCAGCCGGGGTCTAAGTCAGGTCGATCGACCGAATCGCTCATAGTTCAAAGTAACTGGGACAGTGCCCATCCACCGGCAGATGGGTACAAAAGAACCCAAAAGCAAAACGGGATCGCCGGACACCAGCGGATTCATCTGGACACCGCCTCAGCGCCGAATTCGACCATGTAAGTACCAAGTAGTGACACGCTTGCGGCACGCAGACCAAAAAGGCGGCTTCGAATTTTCTCCGAAACCGCCTCTGACCTGCAACTATCTATGTCGGGCTGACAGGATTTGAACCTGCGACCACTTGACCCCCAGTCAAGTGCGCTACCAAGCTGCGCCACAGCCCGCCGCGCCTCGAAAGGCGCTTGCTGAGATTACCCCAGCCCTACCCCTGAGAGGAAATCGCCTGCTCAGGGGCGGGGTCGGACTACATCAGCGGTTGTTGCCCTTGCCCGGTCGTTCCCGCTTCTCGCGAATACGAACCGAGACGCGCACGGGGCTGCCGTCGAAGTTGAACTCCTCACGCAGACGCCGCTCGATGAATCGGCGGTACCCGGCCTCGAGGAAGCCGGTGGTGAACAGCACGAACGTCGGCGGACGGGTGCTGGCCTGCGTCGCGAACATGATGCGTGGCAGACGTCCGCCGCGCATCGGCGGCGGAGTGGCCGCCACGACCTCCTTGAGCCAGGTGTTCAACCTGCCTGTGGGCACACGCTTGTCCCACGACTCCAAAGCCGTTTCCAACGCAGGCACGAGCTTCTGCACCGCGCGGCCCGTCTGCGCCGAGATGTTCACTCGCTGCGCCCACGGCACCCGAGCGAGATCGCGATCGATCTCCTTCTCGAGCTGCTGACGACGATCGTCGTCCACCAGGTCCCACTTGTTGAACGCCAATACCAGCGCACGCCCGGCATCGGCGACCATGCTCAGCACGCGCATGTCCTGCTCCGAGATCACCTCGGAGGCGTCGAGCAGCAGAATTGCCACCTCCGCGGCCTCGATCGCAGACTTGGTGCGCAACGAGGCGTAGAACTCGGCTCCACTGGCATGGCTGACGCGCTTACGCAGCCCGGCGGTGTCGACAAATCGCCATGTCTTGCCGCCTAATTCGACCAACGAGTCGACCGGGTCGACGGTGGTTCCGGCAACATCGTGCACCACCGAGCGTTCGTCACCCGAGAGCTTGTTGATCAGCGAGGACTTGCCCACGTTCGGCTTGCCGACCAGAGCAACGCGCCTGGGTCCCCCACCGGGGATGCCTTCGCGTGGGGTCTCGGGCAATGCCTCGAGCACTCGGTCCAACAGGTCACCGGTACCGCGGCCGTGGGTTGCGGAAACCGGGAGCGGCTCCCCCAGCCCGAGCGACCACAGAGCGGCAACCTCGGACTCGGTGCGGCCGTCGTCGACCTTGTTGGCCACCAACAGAACCGGAGTCTTGGACCGGCGCAACACTCGCGCCACTGCTTCGTCCGTCGTCGTCGAACCGACTCGGGCGTCGACGACCAGCAGAATCGCGTCGGCGGTGTTCATCGCCAATTCGGCCTGGCGCGCAACGGATTGCTGCAGCCCTTTGGCATCGGGCTCCCACCCGCCGGTGTCCTGCACCAGGAAGCGTCTACCACTCCAGTTCGCCTCGTACGACACTCGGTCGCGGGTGACGCCGGGGACGTCCTCCACCACGGCCTCGCGGCGTCCGATGATGCGGTTGACGAGCGTCGACTTACCGACGTTCGGACGCCCTACCACGGCAAGAGTCGGTACGGCAACGGCAGCTTCGCCGTCCTCGCCCTCGTTCAGGTCGACGTACTCCCACTCGCCCTCGTCGCTCCATATTCCGTCGCCCGCGGTTTCCGCTGCGCCGGAGAAGAATTCTTCACTCACTGCACTGCTCCAGTTCTGTCGTTCACCACGAGCAGTAGGCGCTCCATCACACCGTCGAGATCCAGCTCGCTGGTATCGACGATCACCGAATCCTCGGCGGGACGAAGCGGAGAGACTGCTCTCGTCGAATCTGCATGATCGCGGCGCTGCACGTCCGCGAGCACAGACTCGTAGTCGTCAGCGCGACCCTGTTCGATGTTCTGTTTGTTGCGACGCTGCGCCCTCGCTTCAGGGGAGGCGGTGAGGAACACCTTCACCTCCGCGTCGGGTAGCACAACGGTGCCAATATCGCGGCCCTCCACCACAATTCGTGGTGACTCGCTCACCAGCCGGCGCTGCAGGTCCACCAACAGCGTCCGCACCTCGGGCACAGCTGATACCGCGGACACTGCTTTGGTGACGGCCTCGCCGCGAATCTCGCCACTGACGTCTTCACCGTCGAGCAGGACGGTTTCGGACAGTGGGTCCTTCCCGATCTCGAGGGGAAGTGCGGCAACAGCTTTCGCGACCCCTTCAGCGTCGGTGGGCTCGACACCCGAACGCAGCACCCACACCGTCGCGACGCGATACATCGCACCGGTGTCGAGATAGCTGGCATCGAGCGCACTGGCGAGACGCCGCGAGACCGAGGACTTGCCGGTACCGGACGGACCGTCCATGGCCACCACGAGCGCACCCATCACAGGCCTACGGATTCGTAGAGTTTGCCGATCTCGCCGCGACCGAGCACACGCAGTGTTCCTGGACGCTGATCGCCGAGGACGATGTTGCCGACATCGGTACGCACGAGGCGTCCCACCGGGAAGCCGACCTTGTCGAACAACCGACGCACGATGTGCTTGCGTCCCTCGTGCAGGGTCACCTTGACCAGCGACTTGCCGTCCGAGATATCGAGTAGCGCAAAGCCGTCGACCTTCACCGGGCCGTCATCGAGCGTGACGCCCTCACGCAGCTGCCTGCCCAGCATGCGGGGAATGGTGCCGGACAGCGTCGCGAGATAGGTCTTGGAGACCTCGAACGATGGATGCATCAGCCGGTGCGCAAGGTCACCGTCGTTGGTGAACAGCAACAGCCCTTCGGTGTCGGCATCGAGGCGGCCCACGTGAAACAGTCGCTGCCCCGCCTGTACACGTTCGGAGACGATGTCGCCGACACATGGGCGCCCGAGATCGTCGGACATGGTGCACTGCCATCCACGCGGCTTGTTCATCGCAAGATGAACAAGCTCTTCCTTGACGACGACGCGGGTGCCGTCGACCCGGACCACCGCGAGGTTGGGGTCGATGCGAATGCCCTGTTCGGTGACGATGCGTCCGTCGACCTCGACACGTCCGTCGGCGATCAGTTCCTCGGCAGCGCGACGCGAGGCGACTCCGGCCTGCGCGAGCACCTTCTGCAGACGAACACCTTCGCCCGCAGGTACGTGCTTGCGGGGCGAGGAGTCGGTGTACTGGTGTTTCGCCGGCTTGGCGTTGCTGATCGTGGTCGAGGGAGCCTGTTTCTTCTGCGGCTTCGGCGGCTTGGGACGCGAAGGCTTCTTGCGGGGCACTGCGTCGTTGCTACGGTCGTTGATGCCGTTGTCGGCAGGCTTGTGCTCGAACGATTCCGGCTTCTCGACGCCCCTGCGGGGGGCCGGTCGGCCGCCGGTGCGAGGAGCGCCTGCGCGAGGTCCCCCGGCTCGGGGAGCTCCAGCGCGGGGCGCGCCGTCACGCGGCGCGGCGTCACGCGGCGCGGCGTCGCGGGTGCGATCTCCGCGGCGTGCGTCACGCGGCGTGTCCGACCTTCCTGCAGTCGGCTTCCTGCGTGGGTCTTGTCTGTTGTTACGGTCCGGTGTGCCATCACGGCGAGCGGGCTTGTTCACTTGTCTTACCTATCAGTCGTCCGAGTCGAGCTCGGCTGCCGGATCGGGTGTCGATCCGCGGTTCTTGGTGGAGCGGGTCATTCTCGGGTCGGTGTCCATGCTGTCACTGATCTCGTCGATCAGGTCCACATCCGGCAACAGCGGTGCCAGTTCGGGTAGATCACCGAGCGATGCGAGTCCGAGCCGTTCGAGAAACAACTCGGTGGTGCAGTACATCGTGCCGGTCGTCTCCGGGTCGGTTCCTGCTTCGGAGATCAGTCCACGGGCGAGCAACGTACGCATCACTCCATCGACATTGACTCCACGCACGGCGCTGACTCGTGCGCGGGTCAACGGTTGACGATATGCGATGACGGCCAGGGTTTCCAATGCCGCGCGTGTGAGCTTGGACCGAGCACCGTCGAGCAGCAGACGTTCGACGTACGGCGCATACGCGGTTCGGGTGTAGAAGCGCCACCCGTCACCGGCGTAGCGCAAGTCGATTCCGCTCATCCGTTCGGTGAGTCCAGCGGCCATCTCGTTCAGCGCCGAGCGCACGCGCGCTACCGAGGACCCCACGGCCGAGGCGAGTTGCTCGTCCGAGGCAGGGGTGTCGACGATCAACAGAACCGCCTCGAGTGCCGATGCGAGACTGGCGTCGTCCAGCTCCTCGGACCCGTCGACATCCTCGAGCTCGAGTTCTGGATCGCTCGGTTCCGAGTCGGTGCTCATGCGTAGTCCTCTTCGTTGACCACGATGGGCCCTTCGTCCTTACCGGTCCAGCTCACTCGCAGGTCGCCGAGCGGCTCCGGTTGCTCGAATGCGATCACTTGCTGCCGGAACAGTTCCAGCAACGCCAGGAATCGCGCGATTATTTCGACCTGTACCTCGCAGTCCTGCACCAACTCCGAGAACGAAGCCCACTCGTTGAGTCCGCGGCCCTGCAGATTCTCGAGCAGCCACTCCGCCTGCTCCGGAATCGAGACCGCGTGCTGATGAATGTGATCGAGCCCCACCTGCGGAATCGGCTTGGGCCGGAAGGCCGCTGCGGCGATGTCGGCGAACCGGGCCGGGTCGACGCCGAGCAACACCTCCGGAATGAGATCGACGTACCTGTCCTCCACCGATACCGACCGCGGGTATCGACGCAGCGCAGCAGCTTCGAGCTCACCGAAGAGCTGGGCGACCTGCTTGTAGGCGCGGTACTGCAGCAACCGCGCGAAGAGCAGATCTCGCACTTCGAGCAGCGCCAGGTCCTCGGCGTCCTCGACATCGCCCGCCGGCAGCAACCGAGCCGCCTTCAGATCCAGCAACGTCGCCGCGACCACCAAGAATTCGGTGGTTTGATCGAGACCGACATCGGCTCCGAGAGATTTGGTGAACGAGATGAAGTCGTCGGTGACGGTGTGCAACGCCACCTCGGTGACATCCATGCGGTGCTGACTGATCAGCGAGAGCAGCAGATCGAACGGGCCTTCGAAGTTGAGCAACCGCACCCGGAATTTCGACGGATCCGCGTCGGCCGCAACCTCGATCGGAGCCTCGTCGGCTGCGTCGACCGTCACGGCCCCGACCGGTAGATCACCTCGCGCGCGAGAGCGCGATACGCCTGCGCGCCGCCGGATTTCGGTGCCCAGGTGGTGATCGGTTCACCAGCGACACTGGTTTCGGGGAACCGGACGGTACGGGTGATCACGGTGTCGTAGACGACATCGCCGAACACCTCGACCACTCGCGTCATCACCTCTCGCGAGTGCAGCGTGCGCGCATCGAACATCGTCACCACGATGCCGGCGAGCTTCAGCCGGGGATTGAGGCGATCACGCACCTTCTCGACGGTGTCGTTGAGCAGCGCCAGTCCGCGGAGGCTGAAGTACTCGCACTCCATCGGAATCAGTACCTCGTCGGCGCACGTGAGCGCGTTGACGGTCAGCAGACCGAGAGACGGTTGGCAATCGACGAGGACATAGTCGTAGCGATCGAGAATCGGGTGCAGCACTCGCCCTAGTGTCTGCTCGCGCCCCACCTCGGTCACCAGTTGAATTTCTGCGGCGGACAGATCGATGTTGCTGGGCAGCAGATCGAGGTTCTCGACTCGGGTGCGCATCAACACGTCGTCGGCGGACACCTTGGCTTCGACCAGGAGGTTGTACACGGTGAGGTCGAGTTCGTGATGTGCCACTCCCAATCCCGCAGACAGTGCTCCCTGCGGGTCGAGATCGACGAGAAGAACGCGACGGCCGTAGCCGGCCAACGAGGCACCGAGATTGATGGTCGACGTCGTCTTGCCGACGCCACCCTTCTGGTTGCACATGGCGATGATCTTCGCCGGACCGTGACTGGCCAAGGGCTGTGGCTCTGGAACCATGCGGGTTCTGCGCCCGGTCGGTCCCACTTCGTTCGCTGCGGGAATGATGTCGCGGGACTCTCGGCTCGATTCCGGTTGACGCGTGTGAAAGAGCGCGCCCTCGAGATGCGCGTGAACGGAGGCTGACTCCGCCGCTGGCGGCTGCGGTGTCGACACGTTCCAGCGCTCCCCTGTCCCGTTCGTCTTCGAGTAGTTCACCCAAACGCTACCGCCTGCGGGCCCGGCACTGTCATCGGACACGCTGACACGTGGCTGTGGACCTCGTGCTACTGGGCCCGCGGATGCGCGCCCGCCCACACCTCACGCATCGTAGTCACGGTGACGAGGGTGTAGATCTGGGTCGTCGTCACCGACGCGTGACCCAACAGCTCCTGCACGACGCGAACGTCGGCACCGCCGTCGAGTAGATGGGTGGCGAACGAGTGCCGAAGAACATGTGGTGAGACACCGGAGGTAATTCCGGCCCGCTCGGCCGAATCCTGCAGCACCTGCCACGCGCTCTGTCGAGAAAGCCTGCCGCCCCGCACGTTGAGAAACAATGCCGGGTTCGATCTGGCCACCAATCCCGGTCGCCCGCGCACGAGGTATCCGTCGATCGCCTCGATCGCAGGCCGTCCGACCGGGACGATTCGATGCTTGCCACCTTTACCGCGCAACAGCACCGACCGCGCCTCGGTGTCGATATCGTCCACATCGAGTCCCACCGCCTCGGAGATTCGAGCTCCGGTGGAGTACAGCAATTCCAGCAGCGCCCGATCACGCAGTCCGCGCGGCGCGTCGGGCCCGGCGATCGACGCCGATTCGAGCAGTTCCACGACCTGATCGACGGGCAGTGACTTGGGCAGCCGTTTGGCGGGTTGTGGCGGCTTGACCTCACTGGCGACGTTGCGCTCGACCATGCCCTCCGCGAGCGCGAATCGATGAAGCCCTCGCACGGCGATCAATGTTCGAGCAGCCGAGCTCGCTGCGAGAGCCGCGAATTCGTCGTCCCCACGGCGGAGATACAGCACGAACTCGGTGATGTCGTTCTCGGTGACCTTCGCCAGGTCGGTGATGCCGTAGCCGCTCAGAAATCGCTCGTACCGCGCAAGATCACGACGGTACGAGGACACCGTGTTCGGCGCAGACCCACGCTCGACCACCAGATGGTCGAGATACGTCGAAATCTGCTGGCCGATCACGGCGGCTACTTTCGTGAACTCTTCCGCTTCTCGAATGCAGTGGGCACATCGGTCCACGGAGCGTCGGCCGGGCGCAGCTCGGTACCGGCAGCTCGGGCCGCCGCGAGTGCGAGAATGCCCGATACGGCGGACGCGTTGACGATCTCCCCTGCGAGCGCACGCCGCACGGCCTCGTCCATCGGCACGAACGAGAGGCGAATATCGGCTTCCTCGTCGTGTGCCTCCGGTCGATCGACTCGGGTCAGGTCTTGTGCGAGGAAAATTCGCACCGCCTCGTCGGTGAACCCCGGCGAAGCCATCACGTCCACCAACACAGACCAGGTGCCGGCGGCAAGACCGGTCTCCTCGGCCAGTTCGCGCTGAGCGGCCAGCACCGGCTCCTCCCCCGGCTCGTCCAACAGACCGGCGGGCAACTCCCACAGTCGGCGACCGACAGGATGGCGGTACTGCTCGATCATCGCGACCCGATCCTGATCGTCGACGGCCAGAATGCCGACCGCGCCGTGATGCTCGATCACCTCACGCTCGGCCCGTCGACCGTTCGGCATCGCCACTCGATCGAGCCGCAGCGCGAGAATGGCACCGGAGTACACCACCGTCGAATCGAGGGTGGTGAAGTCGTGCCGATCCTCGCTCATCCGACGCTGTCGGCGCCGGCGTCCGACTCCTCGACCAGTGCAGCGTCTCCGTGCACATCGACCGGTAGACGCTCGGCAGCCTTGTACTTCAACGCCGCGTTGATCAACGAGGCGAACAACGGATGCGGCCGAGTGGGCCGACTCTTGAGCTCCGGGTGTGCCTGGGTGGCGACGAAGAACGGGTGCATCGATGTGGGCAGTTCGACGAATTCGACCAAGTGTCCGTCGGGTGAGGTTCCGCTGAAGACCAAGCCGCTCTTGGCAATTCGATCGCGGTAGTCATTGTTGACCTCATAGCGATGACGGTGCCGCTCGGAGACGTTCTCGGTGCCGTACGACGCCGCGACAACCGAACCTTTCTGCAGCGTCGCCGGATAAGCGCCGAGTCGCATGGTTCCGCCGAGATCGGCGTCACCGGCGACGGCATCTTCCTGATCGGCCATCGTGGAGATCACCGGATCCTTGGTGTCCGGATCGAACTCGGCGGAATTTGCATCGCTCAGACCGACCGAACGAGCCGCCTCGATGACGACACACTGCAGTCCGAGGCACAACCCCAACAGCGGAATCTTGCGCGTACGGACGAACTCGATGGCCCCGAGCTTGCCTTCGATACCACGGATACCGAAGCCACCGGGAATGAGCACGGCATCGACATCGCCGAGGGCGGCCTGTGCGCCGGCCTGCGTCGCGCACTCGTCCGATGGAACCCACTTGATCTCGACCTTGGCGCGATGAGCGAACCCACCGGCCCGCAGCGCCTCGGTGACCGACAGATAAGCATCGGGCAGGTCCACGTATTTGCCGACCAGACCGACCCGCACGGTTTCCCGAGGCTGGTGGACGCGCTCGAGCAGTCCGCCCCAGACGGTCCAGTCGACGTCGCGGAACGGCAGTCCGAGCTGGCGGACGACATAGGCGTCCAGGCCCTCTTTGTGCAGCACCTTGGGAATGTCGTAGATCGACGGCGCGTCGGGGGTGGAGATACAACCGTCGACGTCGACATCGCACATGAGCGCGATCTTGTTCTTGAGCCCGGGCGACACGTCGCGATCGCACCGAAGAATCAGGGCGTCGGGCTGAATGCCGATGCTGCGCAGAGCTGCGACGGAGTGCTGGGTGGGCTTGGTCTTGAGCTCGCCGGAGGGCGCAAGGAAGGGAACGAGCGAGACGTGCAGGAAGAAGACGTTGTTGCGGCCTACGTCGTGGCGTACCTGGCGCGCAGCCTCGAGGAACGGCTGCGACTCGATATCGCCTACGGTGCCGCCGATCTCGGTGATCACCACATCCGGCTGATGCCCCTGCAGATCAGGCCCGTTCATCGCGAGAATGCGACGCTTGATCTCGTCGGTGATGTGTGGGATGACCTGGACGGTATCGCCCAGGTACTCGCCGCGACGCTCCTTGGCGATGACGGTCGAGTACACCTGCCCGGTGGTGACGTTCGCGAATCCCGACAGATCGCGGTCGAGAAACCGCTCGTAATGACCGACATCGAGATCGGTTTCGGAGCCGTCCTCGGTGACGAACACTTCACCGTGTTGGAACGGATTCATCGTGCCGGGATCTACATTGAGGTAAGGATCGAGCTTCTGCATGGTCACGCGAAGTCCGCGTGCGGTCAGTAGCTGGCCGAGGCTGGACGCCGTCAGACCTTTTCCGAGCGAAGACGCGACGCCTCCGCTGACGAAGATGTGCTTGGTGTCGGAACGCGACTGAAGGCGTGACAATGAGGCTCCCGTGACGAGTCTGCAGGGCTTGCTCCTACCAGGGGGCTGATAAGAGAGGTGAAGCGTGGAAATTGGGCCTGCTACCCACGGGACTTCACGGTAACACCAGTACGTACCTCACCGCCAACGACACGCTCGTTCTTGCGCCGGTCAGCTCGCAGGCGCTCCCACGGTCACCGCGTTCGCGTTGGCTCCGGTGCCGTATCGGCCCGACGTCCCGTCCAGTTGCTCGGCGAGAGCGAGAACCGTGGTGATCCGTCCGGCTTCACGATCGACGTTGTCGACCGTGCTGAGCGAGGACGACAGAGCGGAGTCGGCTCGCACGACGGCGATCGGTCCGTTGCCCTCGGCGGCTCCGGACCTGCCCGCCAGCACTGCCCCGGCTCCCCGTGCATCGAGAGCACCGGCGAAGCGCGCCACGATGGCACCGCGATTGCCGTCCTCGACGTCCGAGGCACCGGAACCGGTGATGACCACCGCCAGCTGAGCCGGGGAGACAGCGCCGTTGTCGTAGGCGATGAACCCGCCACTGCGCAGTGTCTCCAAAGCCAATGACAGCTCCTCGGGAGTGGACTGCGGTTGTGCGGTCTCTGCGTTGAGCAGCAGCACCGAACCCAGCAGGTCGCCTGCCAGACTGCCTTGATCGACGGCACCGGTGCGTAACTGCACACCAGCGGGAATGACGTTGGTGAGGCGAGTACGCAGATCGTCACCGTTCGCGGCAGAGACGAACGAGTCGGTCAGTGAGACACGGCCGGTTACGCTGGCCCCCGACGCGTCGATGGAGCGCGTAACCCCGTCCACATCACTGGGATCGGCATCCGGGGTGGTGATGACCACCACGCTGCGATCGACCAACGTATCTCGTAATACCCGGCCCGACACCGCGGCATCGAACCCGTCGGCCGAGTTGAGTTGCTCACCGAGTCGATTGTTCGTCGCCTGAAGATCATCGACCTGCGTTTCGAGACCGGACTTGTCGTCACGTAGCCCCGATACCAGTCCGCTCGACAGCAGACCCGATCCGAGCACGATGCCGATGGCCAGCGCAACGAAAACTGCTGCCAGCGAAATGGCATGTTGGCGAAGCGAAATCACGGAAGCAACCCCTGGAACCACAGCGCGAACCGATTCCACAGGTCGATCGCCCAATCCAACCCTTCACCACCGATGTTGGACACAGCCAACGCCACGATGACGGCGACCAGTGCGGCCAGGATCAGCAGAGCGATCGCACCGCCGGAAACCCGGCTTCGGTACAGCGTTGCCACTGCCTTGGCGTCGACCAGTTTGGCACCTACCTTCAGACGCGTCATGAACGCGGCGGGATTGGTGTTGCGTCGACCACGATCGAAGAACTCGTCGAGGCTGGCCGGGCTACCGACCGACACGATCAGTGAGGCCCCGTGATGATCCGCCAACAGCAGGGCAAGATCGGCGGCAGCGCCGGTGGCCGGGAACGTCATGGCACCGATACCGAGATCCTGGATGCGCTCTAGACCTTGGGCATGACCGTCCGAATCGGCCGGAAGTACCACCTCTGCACCACATTTGAGCGTCTGTGCAGTGATGTCCTCGGGATCGCCGACGATAAGATCGGGTCGATGACCGGCCTTCATCGCGGTATCGGCACCTGCCCCAACCCCGATGATGACGGGCGAATACTCCTTGATGAAGGGCTTGAGGTTCTTCAAGTCCTCGGCGTGGCCGGGTCCGTCGGCGACGATGACGACGTGCCGACCCTCGAGATCGATGTCGATGTCCGGCACTCCGACGCCGTCGATCAGCAATGGGCTCTCGGTCCTGATGAACTCGATCGTGTTGCCCGAGAATGCTTCCAGGTGATCGACGAGTCCGGTCTTGGCCTCGATCATCTTGTCCGAGATCTCGGCTTCGCTCTGCTCTTCGCCTTTGGCGAGGCGCCGATCACCGGTGTAGACGCCACCGTCGTTGAGCCGAACCTTGGAGCCGTCCTTGATCTTCTTGAAGATCTCGGTGCCGGCCGAGTCGATCAAGGTGATCCCGTTGGCCACGATGACCTCGGGACCGAGGTTGGGATATCGCCCGGAAATCGACGGCGACGCATTGACCACCGCGAGGACCCCTGCCTCGACGAGTGCGTCCGCGGTCAGTCGGTCCAGGTCGAGCTCGTCGAGTACGACGATGTCACCCGGTCCGACCCGTTTGAGCAGCTTGGCCGTGTTGCGATCGACTCGCGCGATCCCGGTGATTCCGGGCAGCGAATCCTGGCTACGTGACAGCAGAGCCGGCATCTTCATGTCGACCATGATGACCCGATGGACACGCACGACGATGGAGGCGCGCCGAAACAACTACCACACTGATCACATCAGCACCAAAAGTTACAGGGCGGCTCGGTCCGCATGTGCGGTGGCCAACAGCTCTTCTGCGTGCGCCCGACCGGTCTCAGTGTCGTCCAGACCGGCCAGCATTCGTGCGAGCTCCACGACGCGTTCCGACGACGACAATGTTCGGACACCGCTGTTCGCCGCACCCTTCTTCGCGTCTGTCTTGTCGACGACCAGGTGCGTATCGGCAAACGCCGCTACCTGCGGCAAGTGCGTGACCACGATGACCTGATGAGTGCGAGCCAACCGTCCCAGCCGTCGACCGACCTCGACGGCAGCGCGGCCACCCACGCCCGCGTCGACCTCGTCGAACACCATGGTCGCGCCCTTTTCCGAGCCCGCCAACACCACCTCGAGGGCCAGCATCACCCGCGACAGCTCGCCGCCGGACGCACTCTTGCTGATCGGCAGAGCCTGGGCACCCTCGTGGGCAGAGAGACGGAACTCGACCTCGTCGACCCCGTTGCTGCCCGCGTGCAGCTCGACTCCGTCGACCACGATCGGAGCCGAATCGGACGGGCCTGCCGGCAGCGCACGCACGTCGATCTGCAGCTTGGCCTTCCCCATCGCCAAACCAGCCAGCTCGACGCTGACTGCCTTCGCGAGTTTCGCCGACGCCTTCGCCCTGGCTGCACTGAGCTTCGTCGCCGCCCCGGCGACATCGACTGCGGCCGCCTCGACTTCGGCACTCAACTGGGCGAGCGCGTCGGCCGAGGTATCGATGCGGGAGAGTCGCTCGCGCGCATCCTCGGCCCATGCGATCACACCGTCGACATCGGCCGCGTACTTGCGCGTCAACGACTTCAACTCGGCCTGCCGGTTCAGGATCGTGTCGAGAGCACCCGGGTCGGACGGCAGATCCGTCAGATACGAGGTCAGGTCGGCCCCGACATCGCCCACGATCGCCATCGCGTCGTTCAGTCGTGGCAGCAGTTCGGTGAGGGCCGCATCGTCGGCGTGTTCGAGGCGAGAGCGTGCCTCACCCAACAGATACAGCGCGGACATCGTGTCCGACGCCTCCTCGGTACTTCCGACCAATGCGGCCGCTGCGCCTTCTGCGGTCTCGCGCAACGAGTCGAGGTCCCCCAGCCGACGCACATCCTCGGCGACGGATCGGTCCTCACCCGGCTCCGGAGCCAGTGCGTCGATCTCCTGCAGGCCGAACTGGAGACGATCGGCTTCCTGGGCCAATTCGCGACTTCGTTCGGTGCGGTCGATCAGCTCGTTGCGTGCATCGAGCCACGTCTTGCGAGCAGTACGGTACTTGGCGAGCAGTTCTGCCACCGAATCTCCGGCGAACCGGTCGAGCGCCCCGAGTTGCTGGTCCGGACGGAGCAAACGCAGTTGGTCGTTTTGACCATGCACAGTCAGCAAGGTGTCGGTGAAGTTCGACAGCACGGACGCGGGCACGCTTCGTCCACCGAGATGAGCCCGAGAACGACCGTCCGAGTTGACCGTTCGTACGGCAATGATCGAATTGTCCTCATCGCGTTGCCCACCCGAGGATTCGAGTACCTTGTCGACGTCCTCGATCACCTGCTCCGAAGCGGTATCGGTGCTGAATCGCCCCTCGACCACGGCGCGTTGCGCGCCGAGCCGAACCCGGCCCGCGTCGGCGCGCGCACCCGAGAGCAGGTGCAAGCTGGTGACCACCATGGTCTTGCCTGCGCCGGTTTCGCCGGTGAGAACGGTCAAGCCCTCGTGAAACTGTGCGCTGGCGCCGGAGATGACTCCGAGGCTGTCGATCCGAATCTCTTCGAGCATGCCTACCTCGCTCTCCCCCGCCACCCGGTGACGGGCAGTTCGAATTTCTTGACCATGCGATCGGCGAACGGTGCCGAGTCGAGCCGTACCCATTTGATCGGCGATGCGCCCCGCACCACCTCCACCCGAGCACCGGCAGGCAGACTCAGTGTTCGCCTGCCGTCGCAGAATACGAATCCCGCATGTCCACCGGCATCGATCTCGACTGCGACTATCGATTCCGGGCTCGTCACCAGCGGTCGGGCGAACAGCGCATGCGCATTACTCGGAATAACCAGGATGGCTTCGAGTTCCGGCCACACCACCGGCCCTCCGGCCGAGAAGGCGTACGCCGTCGACCCCGTCGGGGTCGAGATCAGCACACCGTCGCAGCCGAACGCCGAGACCGGCCGTCCGTCCACTTCGAGTACCACCTCGAGCACTCCGAGCCGAGACCCGTTCTCGATGCTCGCCTCGTTGAGAGCCCAACCGCGTTCGACCACCTGATCGCCGACACGAATCGCGATGTCCAAGGTCATCCGACGCTCGATGCGGTAATCGCCTGCAATTACCCGCGCCAGAGCGTCCTCGAGATGATCGGCCTCTGCCTCGGCGAGAAATCCGACGTGTCCGAGGTTGATACCGAGAACTGGGATCGCCGCCGCCTGCGCGAGCTCGGCTGCCCGCAGGAATGTTCCGTCACCACCGAGAACCAGAACCATCTCGCAGCCCACCGCCGCGTCGGGACCGAATTCCACGACGTTGAGCTTCATGTCGGCAACGAACACGTGATCGTGCTCCTGCGAATCCGAGGCCTCGATCTTGGAGGGCTCCACCTCGTCCACGAGCACACGGAGGCAGATCCCTGCTTCGTCGAACACCTTGCCCACTCGCCGTGCGGTCTCGGCGATATCCGGCCTGCCGGGATGAGCGACGAGAAGTATTTCTCGAATCGACTCCAGTTCCGGTGATGCGTGGGACGGAGTCACTGTGGTCCTTCCTCGATCGCGAGCCGGACAAGTTCCGGGATGTCGGGGCGCGGTGAAGCGTCGTCCGCACCTGCACTCAGCCACAAAAAGTACTCGACGTTGCCCGAAGGTCCCGGCAGTGGGCTTGCTGCGACCGCCCGAACCACGAGGTTCAACGCGACGGCCGCGTTCGCGACATCTTCGACCGCCTCGGCCCGCAGTGCAGGATCTCGCACCACTCCACCGGAGCCCACCCGATCCTTGCCGACCTCGAACTGAGGTTTGACCATCAACACCATGTTGGTGCCCGGCTTCGAGCACGCGACGAAGGCGGGAAGAACGAGCTTCAAGGAGATGAACGACAGGTCGGCGACGATCACCTCTACCGGCCCCCCGATCATGTTCGCGTCGATGGACCTGACGTTGGTGCGGTCGACGACGTGCACCCGATCGTCGGACTGCAGCCGCCACACCAGCTGCCCGTATCCGACATCGACGGCCACCACTTCCCGTACGCCTCGACTGAGAAGGACGTCGGTGAATCCACCGGTGGACGCTCCCGCATCGAGGCAACGAGCATGTTCGACGGTGAGTCCGAGCGGCTCGAAAGCATCGAGCGCACCGAGTAGTTTGTGGGCACCGCGGGACGCCCAGCTGATCTCGTTGTCCTCTTCGGCCACCAACAGCGGCGTCCCCGGCTCCACCGCCGTGGCAGGCTTGGACGCCACCGCTCCGGCAATTTTCACCCGACCTGCCTCGATCAGCTCCGAGGCGTGCTCCCGAGATCTCGCCAGTCCACGACGAACAAGCTCGGCATCGACCCGAGCGCGACGTGCCACGTCAGGTCTTGTCGACGGTGGTCAGGGCACGAACGAGAACCTCGTGCGCCCGGTCCAGCAGACTGGCGTCCCGCGACAAGGCGTCCGAATCCACTGCCTCGACCTCGGTTTCGCTTGCCTTGCCGATCGTGAGCTGATTCAGCAGTGCAGTGACCTCGGCTCGGATACTGTCAGGATCTGCCGACGACTCATCGCCGGCACTGCTCGGCCGGTGCTGCCCTGGTAGTGGAATCGACGCGCTCATCGCCCCTCACGCTATCGGATGGGTACGACGAACGCCCGATCGCCGCCGCCGTCCGGACGCGGCGTCAGCAACCGAGCAGCGAGCGTAGATCCCCGAGCCGATCGCCCTCGAAGCGAACCTCGGAGAAATCAGAGCCCGACCAGGCAACGTGCAGCACGGCGAGAGCACCGTCGAGCGCATCGGGTTCCGAATCACCGTCGAATCGCACCGACAACACCGCGTCGTCGATCGCCACCGTCCACCTGTCTTTGACGCCGACGCGGGAGGCGTCCTCGGGCCGGTTCAACACATCCAGGTCGTAGCCGATGTGGGTGGGTCGCAGGTGCTCAGGAGCGCGCAACAACTCGGCCGCCGTACTGACGCCGGTCAACACCAGCAGCGAGGGTAGCTGTGTCTCGTTCGCGCCTGCGATATCGGTGTCGAGGCGGTCCCCGACGACCAAGGCCGAGCGCGCGCCGCTGCGTTCGATGGCATCCTGCATGATCGGTGCAGCCGGCTTTCCTGCCACGACCGGCTCGATGTCGGTGGCATTGCGAACCGCTGCGACCATCGAACCGTTGCCCAGAACAAGTCCACGCTCTGTGGGCAGGGTGGCATCGATGTTGGTCGCCACCCACAGCGCACCCGCACGGATGGCGAGCACGGCCTCGGCAAGTATCGCCCACCCGGTCTCGACCGAATGCCCCTGAACCACGGCGACGGGATTGTCGTCAGCTGATCTGACGGGCTCCAGACCGACCTTGGCGATCTCGTCGGCCAGTGCATCGGTGCCGACGACGAGTACGGGAGCACCCGAATCCAACCGGTCCGCAAGCACCCGAGCGGCTGCCTCGGAGCTGGTGACCACGAACTCTGCAGAGGTATCGAAGCCGAGACCGCGAAGATGTTCGGCAACGTCCTCGGGAGCCCGGCTCGCGTTGTTGGTCACGAAGTACTGCTTTTCGGAACCACCCGACAGCGCCTCGACGGCTCCTGGAATGGGGTCCTTACCGGCGTAGACGGTGCCGTCGAGATCCAGCAGCAGCACATCGTGTGCGTCGCGCAGCAACGTCACTGGCTGCCTCCGGACAGCTCCTCGACTCGCTCTTCGGCGTCGGTCTCACCATCGACATCGGCTGCTGCGGCATTGAGGAACCACTTCACGCCCTCGTCGACGCGACCGGCCGCTACCAGCGCATCGGCGTAGACGTAGAAGAGCCGAGCTGCTGCGGTTCCCGAGCGTGACGCGTCGAGATCGGGGGTCTGCAGCGTCACGACGGCTTGGTCGTATTGGTCGAGGTCCATCCGCGCTCCCGCGACAACGATGCGCAGCTCCGACGCTTGCTCACCGGTCAATTCGCGCGCCTCGTCGCTACGACCGAGCTCGATGGCTCGCTCGGGACGACCGAGCCCACGTTCGCAGTCGGCCATCACCGCAATCAATCCTGGGCCACCAGCCATTCGGCGGGCGGCACGTAGCTCGGACAGAGCTTCTGCCCATTCCCCTGCGTGGTAGGCCGCGATGCCCGCGGTCTCGCGCACGACGGCAATACGGCCTGCGCGCTGACGAGCTGCGCGTGCGTGCAGCAGCGCCAGCTGAGGATCATCGTCGAGCAGCCGGCTGGTCATCACGAGGTGCCGAGCAACGGCGGTTGCGTTGTTCTTGTCCAGGCTCAGCAGATCTCGACGAACTGCCGGCTCCAGCTCGCCCGCCTCGACCTCGTCGGGAAGATCGGGCTCATCGGGACGGGGTGGTCGACGGTCCGAGGAAGTGCTGTTTCCACGACGGTCCCCGGAGAAGCCGCCTTCTCCGCCACGACGGCGGGGTGGGCCATCCGAACGACGAGCGTCGCCGCGACGATCCTGAGAGCGCGGGTTGCGATCGCGCGATTCGCTCGGGCGGTTGCCGCGGTCCCCACGGACGGAGCGACGATCGTTGTTGTCTTCCGACACGGGCGTCCTTTCGACTATCGGGTAAAACGCAAAAAGGGGACCCACCAAGTGGGTCCCCTTCTTACAACGGGTGTTCGGCGGTGTCCTACTCTCCCACACCCTGTCGAGTGCAGTACCATCGGCGCTGGAGGGCTTAGCTTCCGGGTTCGGAATGGGTCCGGGCGTTTCCCCTCCGCTATGGCCGCCGTAACTCTGTGGTAAAAGACTCTCGAAACAACGATCCGAAAACCGTGAATCAGTCATAAACATGAAAGAGTCAAATCACTAGCAAAAAAACTCAACTAGCATTTCAAAACAACACCCGACAACAACCACCACAAGCGGGCAGCTGATACATCGAATGCATACCACCAAACAAAAATTCGGCACTGACATTCATCGACACACTGTTGAGTTCTCAAAGAACACGCACACACCCAAACCCCACGAACACAATCCGCAGGCCTCAAGGGCAACTGTTCCAGCCTAGATCAGATGATCGTGCGCGGTCAAGCCGGCGTCACACCCACCAAGCGTCTGAACCCCATCGGGTTCGTGATTCTTGGATTTGCGCAGGCGAACTCGCTTCGCTCAGGCCTTGCGGTCTGGGCTGGCGTCCGTGTCGCTCTGACTTGGACAAAGTTACGCCCCGGATAACAGCGCGTCAAATCCCCAGGTCATTTTCACGCGAAAGGCGTGAACAGCCTGGCCACGGCCGCCTGGTTACCCGTCTGCCGGGCTCGGAAACCAAATTACACGGATGTGACTCCGGCCACTGAAGACAAGCCTATGCTCTAGCGCGCGAGCCGCGCGCCCGCAAAGTTCCGCTTGCCGCGGCGAACCACCAACCACTGGCCGTGGAGTAGGTCCTCCGCAGTCGGCGTCCACTCTTCGTCGGAGATCTTGACGTTGTTGATCGACGCGCCGCCTTCTTTGACAGCCCGTCGGGCCGCACCCTTGCTTTCGCTCAGACCGGTAGCGACAAGCAGATCGACGATGGTCCTGGGTGAATCGACCGAGACCTCTGCGACGGAGGCCTCATGAAGGGCAGCTGCAAGAGTCGCTTCGTCGAGGTCCGTGAGTTCCGCTCGCCCGAACAGAGCCCGGCTGGCGAGTTCGACCGATCGAGTTGCCGCTTCCCCGTGCACGAGCGTCGTCATCTCGGCTGCCAAGCGTTTCTGCGCTTCGCGGGCATGTGGACGTTCCGCGGTCGCCACCTCGAGCTCTGCCAGCTCATCCTGGGACAGGAACGTGAACCAGCGCAGGTATTTCACGACGTCCGCATCGCCGGTATTCACGAAGTACTGGTACCAGGCGTACGGACTCGTCATCTCCGGGTCGAGCCACAAACTTCCACCACCGGTGGACTTGCCGAACTTCTTGCCATCGGCCGAGGTGACCAAGGGAACCGTCAATGCATGGACCGGCTCGGCATCCTGCCTACGGTTCAGCTCCACCCCGGCGATGATGTTGCCCCACTGATCCGAGCCGCCGATTTGCAGAGTGCAGCCGTACTCGCGGCGCAACTGCACGTAGTCATTGGCCTGCAGCAGCATGTAACTGAACTCGGTGTACGACATCCCATCGCCCTCGAGCCTGGTCTTGACCGTGTCGCGAGCCAACATCACGTTGACCGAGAAGTGTTTGCCGATGTCCCGGAGAAAATCGATGGCTGACAGCTCACCCGTCCACGACAAGTTGTCGACGACCACTGCACCTGTGGGGCTGTCGTCCAGATCGACGAATCGCTGAAGCTGACCGCGTATGCGCGAAGCCCACTCGGTCACCACCGCGGGCGAGTTCATGGTCCGCTCCCCCACGTCGCGTGGATCACCGATGAGCCCTGTAGCACCGCCGGCCAGAATGATCGGCCGGTGCCCGGCACGTTGGAACCGCTTGAGCGCAAGCAAAGGCACCAAGTGGCCGGCGTGCAGCGAGGGTCCGGTCGGATCGAAACCGGAGTACAGCGTGATCGGTCCCTCGGCCGCTGCCTTGCGCAGAGCGTCCACATCGGTGGACTGCGCGATCAGTCCGCGCCAGGTCATTTCGTCGATGATGTTGTCACTCACGGGTACATCCTCCCGCACGACCACGTGGGTCAGCTCTCGGGCTCACCGCTCGAGGGCGCACGCGGGCTTCGTCGGTAGGCCGACACCGCCGGCGATCCCTGCATCCAGAAACGCCACCGGCGATCGGCCGTCTGACTCACCCCGACCCGCGGACCACATCCGACGACACTACCTGTCAGCGGCCGACTGAGGAGTTCGAGTGTGACCGGTGCCGAAGCGTCGAACATGTCGGTTCCGTTGTCCTGCAACCCGACACCGAGCGCTCGTCCCAGATTGCCCGGACCGCTTGCCGCGCCTCTGGCCCACCGTCTCGCGGCTCCGCGCCTGGTCTCGACGACCCCAGCACCGGACAGCACCTCGCCGGCACGCAGCAATACCGCACCTGCTGTGCCTGCTCGGCCGCAGGTGACGTTCATGCACAGGTGCATGCCGTAACTGAGGTACACGTACAGACGTCCGGCCGGCCCGAACATGACGGAATTTCGAGCAGTGGCTCCCCGGAACGAATGGGACGCCGCGTCCGGCCAAGAACTGTCGATCGGTCCGCCATAGGCCTCGACCTCCGCTATCCGAACTGCCACCTCACCTGCCGTCACGATGCCGCCCAGCAACCGCACAGCGGCGTCTGCGGGACCGCCGCGCTCGAGATCTCGCACATCCACCCCCACATGATGCCGCCGCTTGACTGGTCGGCACATCCAGGCCTATAAATTCATCACCCGATTATTTCATCGGTTGATGAATTTAGGAGGTCGCAATGCCTCAGGCACACGAGTACGCCGTCGACATCGAACAGTTGACGATCCACCGCGGAGGACGCGAGGTGCTGCACGAGGTGGATCTGACGATTCCGCGGGGAGCGATCACCGGACTTCTCGGGCCTTCGGGCTGCGGAAAAACGACCCTGATCCGCGCCATCGTCGGTACCCAGGTCGTCCGGAGTGGAACTGTCACTGTCCTCGGAGCTCCGGCGGGTTCCACAGCCCTACGGAGCAAGGTCGGGTACGTCACCCAGAGTCCGAGCGTCTACCTGGACCTGACCGTTCGTGAGAACGTCCAGTACTTCGGGGCCATGTACGGCCGTCGTGCACCTGCGGTGAACGCGGCCATCGATTCGGTCGGACTGACGAACTGGGCGTCCTCGCGCGCAGGGCAACTCTCTGGCGGCCAGCTCGGGCGCGTCTCATTGGCGAGCGCACTGGTCGCGGAGCCTGAGTTGCTCGTGCTCGACGAACCGACCGTGGGCCTCGATCCCGTCCTGCGCGCCGAACTATGGTCGCGATTCGCCGATATCGCCGCCGGCGGGACGACGATCGTGGTGTCCAGCCACGTCATGGAAGAAGCCGAGCACTGCAGTTCGCTCATTCTCATGCGCGAGGGATCCGTACTGGCTCAGCTCAGTCCGGACGAATTGCTCACCCGGACCAACGAGACCAACCTCGAGCATGCGTTTCTGACACTGATCGAGTCGACTCAGATCACCGGAGCCCAGTGATGAACAAGCAGATCTACGCCGCCGGCACAGGCCGAATCCTGCGCCAACTGCGAGCCGACCACCGCACGATCGCGATGATCCTGTTGGTGCCCACCCTCCTGATGGTGCTGCTGTACTTCCTGTACAAGAACGTGCCGACCATGCCAGGACAGCAGCCGCTGTTCGACCGAATCGCGATCACGATGCTCGGGATCCTGCCGTTCGTGGTCATGTTCCTCATCACGTCCATCGCGATGCAACGCGAACGGACGTCGGGGACACTGGAAAGACTGCTGACCACTCCGATGTCCAAACTCGACCTCCTCGCGAGCTACGGATCCGCGTTCTCGCTCACCGCCGTTGTGCAGGCCGCTCTCGCCTGCGGGGTCGCATTCGGGCTACTCGGTTTGACGACCGCGGGTCCCGTCGGCTGGGTGGTGGTCATCGCTGTGCTCGATGCCATGCTGGGCGTCGCCATCGGACTGCTGTGCAGTGCGTTCGCCCGAACCGAGTTTCAGGCGGTGCAGTTCATGCCGGTCGTGGTGATCCCCCAGCTGTTTCTCTGCGGGCTCCTGGTGGCACGCGATCAGATGCCGGACTGGCTACACGCCATCAGCAACGTGCTCCCCCTCACCTACGCCGTCGACGCTCTCCAACAAATCTCACTCAACCCCGGCGTGACCGCGGAAATGGGCAGAGATCTCGCGGTGGTCGGTGGCTGCACCGTCCTGGCACTGTGCGCCGCCGCGGCCACGCTGCGCCGCAGAACCCCATGACACCCGACAACACCCGTGAGCACGGAAAGACCCCGCGAGGGAGTGGAAACGGGCCGTCCGCAATGGTGGATCGAATGGTGAACGAAACAGATCCGTCCGCGACCCGAACCGGTCGTCGGCCGGGGCGATCAGGTACCAGAGACGCCATTCTGGAGTCCGCCCGCGGACTGTTCGCTCGACAGGGGTTCGACAAGACATCGGTACGCGCCGTTGCCGCTGGTGCCGGCGTCGACTCTGCACTGGTCCACCACTACTTCGGCACCAAGCGGGAACTGTTCGTCGCATCGATCGCACTGCCGATCGACCCGAGCGACACGCTCGAACGGGTGCTGTCCGCGGACACCGATGACCTGGGTCGAGCGCTCGTCACCGGCGTACTCGGAGTGTGGGAATCCGACAACAGTGACGCAGTCATCGCCGCGTTTCGCACCATGATCGCCACCGGAGACACCGGTCTGCTCAGGACGTTCCTCATGCAGGTGGTACTTCGAGACATTGCTGCCCGCGTCGACGAACCAGCGGGATCGGCGCTCGAGCGCGTCAACCTGGTGGCCACTCAGATGTCCGGACTGCTGCTCAGCCGTCACATCCTGAAGTTGGAACCACTCGCCTCGATGCCCGCCGAACGAGTTGTCGATTGGGTGGCCCCGACCTTGCAGCGGTACCTCACCGGGCCGCTCCCGACGAGGTCGAGCCGCTGATCCAACTCGTGAACAGCAGCGACCCGAAATCCCGAGGCTCAGGACTGGGCGCGCGCGACAATCGCGTCGTGCTCGGCGTCGTCCACGTCGCGGGCGTCGTCGGCAAGCAGAACGGGAATGCCGTTCTCGATGGGATACGCGCGCCGAAGACGGGGGTTGTAGAGCAACTCGCCCTCGACCAACAGCAGCGGCCCCTTGTCCACGGGGCAGGCAAGGATGGAGAGCAGTGTCTGATCGATCGCCACGAGTGTCCTTTGTTCTCTTCCGGGCTCAGCCGGAGTCATGTACTGGCATACCGTACCCAACACCGTCGGCGGGCTGACGAGCTGCAGCTACGACGACACTTCCGCACCGTCGGCCCTGTCGACGAATCTTTCCGCAACAACGGCTTTGGTCAGTCGTCGATAGGTATTGGACTCCGCGTCGTAGAACCACGAACGAGCGCTCGGCGTCGGGATGCCGGCTTCCTTCAGTTCCGTTGCGTTCGGCCGGTACGCGCGCCCCACCGGAATTTCCGGCACCACGTGCACAATCCCTGGACGTTCCGCTGGAAGTAGCGCGCCGAGAGCGTCCGTCAAGGCACGGGCGGTTATCACCGCTTCCGGACGCAGCGAAATGGCGCAGACCGCCACCTCGGTCCCGCTGCCCTCGACGCGAACCGATCGCGGCCGATCGACAGTGACACGCACTCCGTAGACCACAGCCGAATCGACCTGGTCGAGATCTCCCACCGCGTCGACGATGGGCTGGGTGTACACCGGGCCACAAGCCGAGCGCACCACGGTGTCCTTGCGGTCGACGAGCCAGTAGTCCCCGTCGGAATCGCGGCGAAACAAGTTCTCGGTGGGGATCCACGCATCCGAGGGCTCGAAAACCCCACGCATCACGTGGCTGGTAGCTTCGCTCTCTCCGCTCGGTCTACCCAGGAGCAGACCGATCTCGTCGTCGCGGCACTGCCGGACGAAGCCGTCGTTGTCCTCTTCGAGCCGGCCGGTGATCGGGTCGTATGCGGCCAAGGCAACCCGGGCGCTGCCGGGCAGCGGACGACCCTTCGAGCCGATCTTCGACCCCGCCACGTTGGCCAGAATCACGTCGTTCTCGGTCGATGCGTAGAACTCGAGTACGCGGGCGGGACTGAACCGTGCCAGCGTGCGCCGCCACAATCCCACCGGCATACCGGAGCCTATGAACAGTCGCACCGGATGGCCGGAATCGACCGGAAAACGGTCGTCGTCGAGGATCTGCCGCATCATCGTCCAGGTGTAACTCACCACGGTGACGCCGTAGCGGTAGACCTCCTCGCTGAACCGCTCGGGATCGAGACCGCGGGAAAGCGCGATGCGCGATCCACCCGCGAGCGCACCGCCGATGGTGACCAGAACACCCGCCGAGTGATGCAGCGGAGCAAGGCAATACACGGTATCGCCAGGGCCGAGAGCGGCGGTGGTGGCGGTCCCGAAGGCCGACAATGCCCAGCGATGATTGGTGATGAACCGAGGTTCGGGGCCACGATCGGTGGCGGTGAACAAGATCATCGCGAGCTCGCGGGCAAGACCGGGATCGGGGTCGTACCACTGCGGCAGACGAACCGAGTCGGGATCGATGGCCTCGAGGTCGGTCACCTCGTAGCCCGCTGGAATGTCCAGTCGACGAGCGTCACCGCCGCCGAGAACCAACACATTCGGTGTCACCGGGAGCGCCGCTGCCGCATTCTCTGGATCCGCGACGACGGTATCGACATCGACGGTCCGCAGGGCAGCCGTCAGGTCGCTGCCCGGCTGCAGCAGAACCGGCACTGCCCCGATGCGCGAGAGCGCGGCGATCGCCGCCAGCGCACTCGGACGGGTCTCCATGAGCACTCCGATGCGCGAGGAGGGCCGCACCCCGACACTGATCAGACCTCGCACCACGTTGTCGATGCGAACGTTCACAGCGTCGTACGTGTGCACTCGGTCGTCGAACAGGAAGCATTCGCCGTTGGGAGACTTGCGGCCCTGTTCGGCGATCAAGCGGCCCAACGAGACTCGACTGTGCGGTTGCATCTGTCCCAGCCGAGCGAGCCGTGGCAACGTACGCACGGCCTCGGTCGAGATCTCTCGGGTGCCGCGAACCGCGCCGGTGGCCGCCGACGCCAGACCGCGGCCGACACCTACCCCGACCTCGGCGATGGAGGCAGCCGTATGGATCAGTCGGTTGGTGATCGACACTCCGCTCTCGGTATCGCTGTGTTCCTCGGGTTGCATGGCTCGGACCGCCTCCGGCTTCGGTCCGAGGTTCTCACGCCACCGAATCCAGTTCCCCGTTGTCGGCCACGTCTGGGCTGCGGCCGTGCTTCCGACCACCAAGCCGAAATGCCCTGCACGCAATGTGGTTTCGAACACGGGCGCACGCGGCGCAGCTCGCTGAATCCCGCGCACTGCCAACGGTTGACCGATATCGTCGACCTCGCCGACGAAAGCCAGCACCGGAAGCGTCAGTTCGGCAAGCGTCAACAACCGGTCCTTGATGACGAACCCACCGGTCATCATGCGATTGTGTACGACGAACTGCTTCAACAGCTCCGCCACAGCCGGCCCGGACCAGGCCACCCAGCCGTCCATCGCCAGAAAGCGACGCTGCGGCTCACGCGGCAACAGTGCCTCGCGATCGTGCAGCTGACGCAGGAAGTCCAGTCTCGACCGCACGGTCTTCGCCGGATCGAGCAATTGAAAACCCGTCCTGGCCATCCACCCCGATACGGCCAGGCGGGTGAACACGTGATCGGCCAGGAATTCCGCGCCCCGCGTGGCCACCCCCGCCGGGATCCCCAGGGGCAAACCGGCCAAAGTGTCCACCGGAGCACCGAATGTGATGAGGCTGGCGAGATTTCGTCCACCTCGGTATGCAGCGGCCTGATAGCAGAACATTCCGCCCTGCGAGTAGCCACCCAGATGGACATCACGCCCGGTGTGTTCGTGCACCTTGTCGACGACCTCGCTGATGGCAACGACGTGATCGGCGAGGGTCCGGCTCCAGCCGCCCTCCTCGGTGTCGGGCGAACCGAAATCGACCACCCATGGATCGAGCCCCATCCCGTGCAGGATTCCGGCGGCACCCTGGTCGGTGGTGACGTCGTAGACATCCGCCGAGACCATCATCGGCGGAATGAGCACTATCGGAGGACTGTCCGCAGCAACATCGTCGGGGAAGTAGCGCCGCAACCGATACATCGGCTCTCGGTCCATCACCCGAAACGGAGACGGATCCACCTCGGTTTCGAGACCACCCAATCGGATGACCTCCAGACCGTTCTGGGCCGTGGCGATGGCACGGCGGAGTGGACCACGTACGGCGTCTGCATTCAGTCCCACAAACTCAACTCCTGCGTTCGGCCCGACGGAACGACCGGCATCGATCTTCGCGTGACGACAGCTTCTCACATCCCACACGCGAGGAAACCGGCGTGGATATCGATTGCTACCTCAGTGCTGCAACACCGGTGCCTCGGCCCACGCACGCAAGGCCGACGCAGCCGCCCGCACCCCGCCGAGCTGACTTGCCACCTGCACCGCAGCGGTACCGCCACGCGCATTTCGGGACGAGATGGAACCCTCCACCGTGAGCACCTCGCGAACCTCGGGAGTCAGTGCCGGATCGATGCCGGCGAGCTCCTCGTCGGTCAACTCCACCAGCCCGACGCCGCGTGCCTCTGCCGCCCGGACGCAGGCTCCCGCCGCCTCGTGGGCAACCCGGAACGCAATCCCCTGCCGCACCATCCACTCGGCGATATCGGTGGCAAGTGTGAACCCCGCAGGCGCCAGCTCGGCCATCCGCTCGGTGTCGAACTCGAGTGTGGCGGTCAACCCGGTGATTGCCGGAAGCAGCAGCTCGAGCTGCGCCACCGAATCGAACACCGGTTCCTTGTCCTCCTGCAGGTCACGGTTGTAGGCCAACGGTTGCGCCTTCAGCGTGGCCAGCAAGCCCGTCAGATTGCCGATCAACCGTCCCGTCTTGCCCCGGGTCAGCTCGGCAACATCCGGATTCTTCTTCTGCGGCATGATCGAGCTACCGGTCGACCACGCGTCCGCGAGAGTGACATAACCGTATTCCGGAGTGCTCCACGAGATGACCTCCTCGGCGAACCGAGACAGATCGACTGCGGTCATCGCCAGTACGAATGCAGCCTCGGCCGCGAAATCTCGCGAGGAGGTGGCATCGATCGAGTTCTCGGCAGACCCGTCGAACCCGAGCTCGGCCGCGATCTTCTCCGGGCTCAGCCCCAGAGAAGAACCAGCGAGTGCACCGGAACCGTAGGGCGACACCGCTGCTCGCTTGTCGAAATCGGCGAACCTCTGCACATCGCGTAGCAACGGATGCGTGTGCGCGAGCAGATGGTGCGCAAGCAGCACCGGCTGCGCCGCTTGCGAATGAGTCTTGCCCGGCATCACCGCGGTCGGATGCGCCGCAGCCTGTGTCGCCAGGGCGTCGACCACATCAAGAACACCGACCGACACTCGACGCACCGCATCGCGTAGCCACATTCGGAACAGCGTCGCCACCTGGTCGTTTCGCGATCGGCCTGCGCGCAGCCGCCCACCGACCTCCGGCCCGACACGATCGATGAGGCCGCGTTCGAGAGCGCCGTGCACGTCTTCGTCCGACTCCGCTGCCGCGAACTCACCCGAGGCGACGTCGTCGGCGAGCCGCTGCAAACCGTCGAGCATCGTCTCGAGGTCGTCCGGAGTGAGCAGGCCTGCACCGTTGAGGACGCGAGCGTGCGCCATCGATGCACGGATGTCGTAGGGCGCGAGAACCCAGTCGAAATGTGTCGACTTGCTCAGTGCAGCCATCGCGGCGGCAGGACCGGACGCGAATCTGCCACCCCAGAGCGAACCCTCGTTGGTTCCGTGTGAGTTCTCCGTAGTGCTCACAGGCCCAGGTCCCGCTTCGCTGCGATCTTCGACGACAGCCCGTGCAGCTGCACGAAGCCCTTGGCCGCCGACTGATCGAACGTGTCGCCCTCGTCGTAGGTGGCCAGATTGAAGTCGTACAGCGATTCCCCACTACGACGGCCGTTGACGATGATGCTCCCCGCGTGCAGCACCAGGCGGATATCGCCCGAGACATGCTCCTGAGTGTGGGCGGTGAACGCGTCGAGAGCGCCCTTGAGCGGCGAGTACCACAGACCGTCGTACACCAATTCTGCCCACTTCTGATCGGTGTGCCGCTTGTAGCGGCCCAGTTCGCGTTCGAGGGTGACGTGCTCGAGTTCCTCGTGCGCCCGAATGAGCACCATGGCACCGGGAGCCTCGTAGATCTCGCGACTCTTGATGCCGACGAGGCGATCTTCGACGACGTCCAACCGTCCGACCCCCTGTGCGCCGGCACGAGTGTTGAGCTCTTGAATTGCTTCGAGTACCGATACCGGGCGGCCGTCGATCGAAACAGGGCGCCCCTTGTCGAAGGAGAGAACGAGCTCGTCGGGTGCGCCGAAGTTGACCGTCGGATCCTCGGTGTAGTCGTAGACGTCCTTGGTCGGCGCATTCCACAGGTCCTCGAGGAAGCCGGTCTCGACCGCGCGACCCCAGACGTTCTGGTCGATCGAGAACGGCGATTTGGTGGTGACGTTGATCGGGATGTCGTTCTCCTCGGCGAACGCGATGGCCTTCTCACGTGTCCACGCGTAGTCACGTACCGGTGCAAGCACGTCGAGTTCGGGCGCGAGAGTGTTGAACCCGACCTCGAACCTGACTTGGTCGTTGCCCTTGCCCGTGCATCCGTGCGCGACGACGGTTCCGCCGTGCGCACGTGCGTTCTCGACCAGGTGCTTGACGATGAGCGGACGGCTGATGGCAGACACCAGCGGGTATCGATCCATGTACAACGCGTTGGCCTGCACCGTCGGCAGGCAGTACTCGTCGGCGAACTCGTTCCTGGCGTCGACGACGACGGATTCGACTGCGCCGCAATCGAGAGCGCGCTGCCGCACGACCTCCATGTCCTCACCGCCCTGACCCAGGTCGATCGCGACGGCGACGACCTCCTTACCGGTCTCCCTGCCGATCCAACTGATGGCGACGGAGGTGTCGAGTCCGCCGGAGTAGGCGAGGATGACGCGTTCGGCCATGGTGTTCAAGCTCCTTCGTTGTTCTTGTTGCACATGTGGGTAACCGGTTCTCAGTTCCCGCGTCGAGCAAGCTTCTCGATCTTGTCCGCGAGTTCGCTTCCGGTGTGCGGTTCGCGAGCGATGAGCAAGATCGTGTCGTCGCCGGCGATGGTGCCGACGATCTCGGGCAACGCAGCCCGATCGAGTGCGCTGGCCAGGTAGTGCGCCGCGCCTGGTGGTGTTCGCAGCACAGCCTGGTTTCCGCTGTGATCGGTCGAGACCAGCAACTCCCCCAACAACCTCAGCAGGCGGTCGGTTCCACCGGAGACTCCGCGAACCGGGCTGCCGTCCTCGGGCACCACGTACACCCCGACACCGCCGTCGGGGGCGCGCAGCTTCACCGCACCGAGTTCTTCGAGGTCCCGAGACAGCGTCGCCTGAGTGGTGTCGATTCCCTCGGCTGCGAGCAGCGACGCCAATTGCGGTTGACTACGCACCTCGTGCGTGGCCAGCAGCGCGATGATCCGTGCCTGCCTGCCCGCCCGGGTCGACGCGGTCAGCGGCACCGCAGTGGCGTCCTCTCTCACGGTCGCCGGGCCTGTTCGAGGAGCCACACCAGCAGAGCCTTCTGTGCGTGCAGGCGGTTCTCGGCCTCGTCCCAGACGACGCTCTGCGGGCCGTCGAGTACCTCGTCGGTGATCTCTTCACCGCGATGTGCGGGAAGACAGTGCAGGACGACCGCATCCGACTGGGCCTTCGACAGCAGATCGGAGTCGATGCGATACGGACGGAACGGAGCGACGCGATCGAGACCGTCGTTCTCCTGCCCCATCGACGTCCAGGTGTCGGTGACGAGCGCGTCGGCACCGGTGGCGGCCTCGACCGGATCCTCGGTGACGGTGATGGTGGCACCGGTCTCCTCGGCACGCGCGTGCGCAGCGTCGAGGACGTATCCGAGCGGGGCGAACTCCTTCGGGGCGGCGATGCTGACATTGAGCCCTGCCGTGACCCCGCCGAGAAGAAGTGAATGCGCCATGTTGTTGGCTCCGTCACCGAAATAGGCGAGAGTGCGGCCCTGCAGATTTCCCTTGTGCTCGATCAGGGTCTGCAGATCGGCCAGTACCTGGCAGGGATGGAACTCGTTGGACAGAGCGTTGACGATGGGAATCGTTGCGCCGGTGACCATCTGCTCGAGCCGCTTCTGCCCGAACGTGCGCCATACGACTGCCTCGACGTAGCGCGAGAGCACCCGCCCGGTGTCCTGAAGCGTTTCCTCACGTCCGAGCTGTGTGTCGCGGCCAGTGACGACCACGGCGTGACCGCCCAACTGCGCGATACCCATCTCGAAGGAGAAGCGCGTACGTGTCGAGTTCTTCTCGAAGATGACTCCGATTCCCTTCGGTCCTTCGAGAGGACGCTTCGAGAACGGTGCCCGCTTGAGTTCGGCGGCCAGAGCGAGGATTTCACCCTGCTGCTGTGGTGTGATGTCGTCATCCCGAAGGAAGTGCTGAACCGTCATGGCTGATGAGCCTCCTGTGCTGCGTCGAGAATTGCCGGTAACGCCGCCACGAACGACGCGGCTTGTTCTTCGGTGATGATCAACGGCGGTGCGAGCCGAAGTACGTCGGACTGTGCCGCGTTGAGCAGGAAGCCCGCCTCGCGTGCGGCCGCCTCGACTGCCGGTGCCACCGCAGCGGTGAGCACCACCCCCAGCAGCAACCCCGAACCCCGAACATGGCTCACCAGAGGATGTTCGAGACTCTCGATGGAGTGCGCGATCGACTTGCCGACACTGTCGGCGTGCGAGAGCAGGTCCTCGTCCGCGATGGTGCGCAACACCGCCAGCGCCGCGGCGGCGCACACCGGATTGCCACCGAAGGTTGTTCCGTGCTTACCCGGGTGCAACAACTCCCCCGCCGCTCCGATGCCGATGCACGCCCCGATGGGCAGGCCACCGCCCAAGCCCTTGGCGAGGGTGATGACATCGGGCACGATGCCGACCGCCTGATGGGCATAGAAGCACCCGGTACGGCCGATACCGGTCTGCACCTCGTCGAGAACGAGCAACGCGCCGTGCTTCGCGGTGATCTCACGCGCTGCGAGAAGGTATCCCTCCGGCGGTACGACCACACCTCCTTCACCCATGATCGGTTCGAGAAACACTGCAGCAGTGTCGGAGTCGACGGCGGCCTCCAGCGCGGCGACATCGCCGTACGGCACGTGCTGCACGCCGGCAGGCATCGGCTCGAACGGGGTCCGCTTGTCCGGCTGACCGGTCAGTGCGAGAGCGCCCATCGTCCGCCCGTGAAAGGACTTCTCGGCCGCGACGATGTTGGGTCGACCCGTCAGGCGCGCGATCTTGAACGCCGCCTCGTTGGCCTCCGTTCCGGAGTTGCACAGAAAAACTCGACCGGTCGCGCCCGCGCCGAGGTGAGCGAGCAACTGCTCGGCCAACGCGATTCCAGGCTCGGTCGCATAGAGATTGGAGGTGTGCCCGAGAGTGGACAGCTGACTGGTGACCGCCTCGATCACCGCCGGATGGGCGTGGCCGAGGATGTTCACGGCGATACCGGCGAGCAAGTCCAGATACTGCTTGCCATCGGCATCGGTCAGCACAGCGCCCTCGCCGCGCACGAGCGCCACACGCGGGACTCCGTAGTTGTCCATCAACGAGTTCGACCACCGCTGTTGCAGATCGAGCGTGGACTCGGTGCCGGTCATGCTGTGACTCCTGACGTCGAAGTGCGATCGGGGGTGACCATGGTGCCGATGCCCTCGCCGGTGAACAGCTCCACCAGAACCGAATGTTCCACGCGGCCGTCGATGACGTGCGCAGACGGGACACCGGCCGATACTGCGCGCAGGCACGCTTCCATCTTCGGCACCATCCCGGCATCGAGCGAGGGCAGCAGAGCGTCGAGGGCAGATGCAGTGATCCGGGAGGTCAACGAGCTGCGATCCGGCCAGGCCGTGTACAGGCCCTCGACATCGGTGAGCACGACCAATTTCTCGGCACCGATGGCACTGGCCAGTGCGGCCGCCGCGGTGTCGGCATTGATGTTGTGCACGACGCCGTCACGGTCGGGAGCGATGGTGGACACCACCGGAATTCGGCCTGCCGCAATGAGATCGAAGATCGCCGCCGGGTCTACCGAGGTGACGTCGCCGACGAGACCGATGTCGGTCTGGGCACCGTCGACCAGAACCGTCCGGCGCGTTGCCGTGAACAGGTGCGCGTCCTCGCCGGAGATGCCGACCGCGTACGGACCATGACTGTTGATCAAGCCGACGAGTTCGCGTCCTACCTGCCCGAACAGAACCATGCGCACGATGTCCATCACCTCGGGGGTCGTGACGCGAAATCCGCCCCGGAACTCGCCCGCCAGCCCCAGCCTGGTCAACATCGCCGAGATCTGCGGCCCACCACCGTGTACGACAACGGGGTGGATGCCGACGGTGCGCAGAAACACCATGTCGGCCGCGAACGCCCGCTTGAGTGTGTCGTCGATCATGGCGTTTCCGCCGTACTTCACCACGACGGTCTTACCCGAGAAGCGCTGAAGCCAGGGCAGCGCCTCGGCGAGGGTGAACGCCTTCTGAGCAGCCGTCAGTTCGAGTGCACTGGAGTTCACGACGAGTAGGCCGAGTTCTCTTCGACGTACGCGTGCGAGAGGTCGGTGGTTCGGATGGTCGCCGACTCGGACCCGAGACCGAGATCGATACTCACGGCGACGTCGACACCGGACAGGTCCACCTCCCGAGCCCCTGGAGCACCCACGCCGTCGATGCACACAGGGTTTCCGTTGAAGGAGACGGAAATTCGATCGGGATCGAGCTCGATCGGTGCGATGCCGATCGCGGCGAGCACCCGACCCCAGTTGGGATCGCAACCGAACAGTGCCGTCTTGGTCAAATTGTCCCTGGCGACGGCCCGCGCACCGATCACGGCCTCGTCCTCCGACACCGCACCGGAGACGGTGATCTTCACCCTCTTGGTCACGCCTTCCGCGTCGGCCATCATCTGGTCGGCGAGATCGTCGCAGACCGCAAGGACTGCGGCGTCTAGTTCGTCCTGCGTCGGGGTGATTCCGCTGGCACCGGAGGCGAGCAACAACACCGTGTCGTTGGTCGAGGTTGCGCCGTCGACGTCGAGCCGGTCGTAGGTCAACCGTGTCGCCGCGCGCAACGCTCGGTCGAGTTGGTCGGCAGTGGCAACGGCATCTGTGGTGATGACGCTGAGCATCGTGGCCAACGACGGTGCCAACATGCCTGCACCCTTCGCCATGCCACCGACGTTCCATTTGTCTGCATGATGAACAGCGGCTTGCTTGGGCACCGTGTCGGTGGTCATGATCGCGTACGCCGCGTCGGTACCACCGGAGATGCCGCCCGCGAGTTCGTGTACGACCTCGGTCACTCCGGGTAGCAGCTTGTCCATCGGCAGCCGATCACCGATCAGACCCGTCGAACACACGGCAACCTCGATCGCTCCCGTCTCCGACCCCCAATTGCTCAGCGCGGACGCCACTTCCTCGGCGGTGCGGTGTGCATCCTGAAACCCTGGTGCACCCGTGCAGGCATTGGCACCACCGGAATTGAGAACGACCGCACGAAGCCGCCCGGTGGAGAGCACCTGCTGTGACCACAACACCGGGGCGGCTTTGACTTTGTTGCGGGTGAACACACCCGCCGCCGCGAAATCGGGCCCCTCGTTGAACACCAACGCCAGATCCGATTTGCCACTTGCCTTGAGACCAGCTGGAATTCCGGCCGCACGGAACCCGGCAGGAGAGGTGACCCCTTGAGTGCGGACCAGCTTGCCGACGGTCTTCTCCTCGCTCCGAAGACTGCTCATGGCGCCACTCCTACGGTAGAGAGACCCTCGGTCTCGGTGATTCCCAGTGCAAGATTCATCGATTGGACGGCGGCTCCCGCCGTGCCCTTGGCCAGATTGTCGATTGCCGCCACCACGACGAGCGTGCTCGCCTCCGCATCGACAGACACACTCATCTGTACCGCGTTCGATCCGAGGACCGCACCGGTCTGCGGGAGCCGCCCGGCCGGCAGAACATGCACGAACGGTTCTGCCGCGTAGGCTTTTTCGTACACTTCGACCGCCTGCTCCTCGGTGGCTGTGGTGATCGCGGTGCACGTGGCCAGGATTCCGCGCGGCATCGGCGCGAGGACCGGTGTGAACGACACCGCGACAGCACTTCCGGCGACAGCCGAGAGATTCTGCACGATTTCGGGGGTATGACGGTGGGCACCTGCTACTGCGTACGCCCGCACCGATCCCATCACCTCCGACCCGAGAAGATCAGCCTTCGGCGCACGACCGGCACCAGAGGTGCCGCTGACTGCCACGATATTGACGCGCGGTTCGATGATGCCCGCCGCGACGGCGGGTGCCAGCGCCAGCGACGACACCGTCGGGTAGCACCCGGGAACCGCGATGCGGGTAGCTCCGACCAGCCGCTCACGGCAGCCCTGCAACTCCGGCAATCCGTACGGCCAACTCCCCGCGTGCGGAGAGTTGTAGTACTTCTCCCATGCTGCGCCGTCGGTGAGACGGAAATCGGCACCGCAGTCGATGATCACCACCGACTCGGGCAGCTGCAGAGCAAGTTCTGCGGATTTACCGTGCGGAAGACCCAGGAACACGACGTCGTGACCGGCCAACTCGTCGACGGTGGTGGGGCCGAGGACGCGGTCTGCCAGGGGCAGCAGATGCGGATGGAATTCGCCCAGGGTCGCGCCTGCGTTACCTCCGGCTGTCAGCGATCCGATGACCAGCGAACCCTCCCGCACCGCCGGGTGCCCGAGCAGAATCCGAAGGATCTCACCGCCTGCGTAGCCACTTGCGCCCGCCACCGCGATACGCCTCGGCGTGGACTCCGAAATAGTCATGCGGTTTATTATGCAGCATCATGCAAGCTCATTCATGACCGGGTGTGTCATGTCCGGCTCCGAGCTGTCAGTTGCCGCCCATGGACTTACGGATCTCGTCGAGCTTCTTGCGGCCGGCTTCCTGACGCTCGTTCCACTGCTTGTCCAGGTCTTGGCCGGCGCGGGACTCTCGGTCCAGCTCTTGAGCCCCGACGGCCGTCCCCGAACGATGCTCCACTTTCTCGCGTACACCGTCCCAGGTGGGCACTCCGGATTCGGTGAAGTCGCCGATCACGCCGTCGGCAGCATCGCCGGTGTATCCACCGCCTGTGCCGAGAGGTACATCGTCGACCAATTGAGCATCGATGACGCCCGGCACCGTACCGCCCGGCGGATCCCCGAGCGGCTGATCGATCCGAGGCCTCGTGACCTGAGGAACGTCGACATCAGGCACCGTTCCCGGCGGGGCACCGCGGTCGGGTCCGGCGGGTTCGGGCACGACGGTTCCCAACTCGGCCGCCAGCGCCGACGCGGCAGCCGCAATCGGGGCCAGCCGCGGCCGATCAGACAATGCAGCGAGAACATCCTTCACCACCTGCAGGTCCGAGGACGTGCCATCCACTCCGGATTCACTCATCTGCCACAGCTCCCGTCATCGCGATCACTCGTGACTCCACGCTACGGAAACGACGGCCCGGAGGTGGACCGATCAGCTACGTAGTCGGGCTCCGACCGCCTTCGTCGCTGCTTCGACCGCAGCGTCGCGTGCAGCGGTGGCCTGATCCTCGGTCAAAGTGCCGTCGGTCCCGCGGAACCGCAATGCGAAAGCCAGCGACTTGCGTCCTTCCCCTACCTGCTCGCCGTCGTAGACATCGAACAACCGGATCGACTCGAGCAGGTCTCCGCCGCCGATCGTGAGCGCAGCCTGGACCGATGCCGCAGGCACGGACGCATCGACGACGACAGCCACGTCTTGCAGCACTGCCGGATACGGCGACACCTCGGGGGCGGGCAGTGATTCGACCACTGGGAGTGCACTCAGACTCAGCTCGACTGCACACGTACGCGGCGGTAGGCCAGAGCGCTCGAGCACTGCCGGATGCAGCTCGCCGGCATACCCCACGACCTCGCCGTCGAGCAGCACCTCGGCACACCGGCCCGGATGCCACGGAAGATGCTGCGCAGCTCGAAGATCGACATCCACTCCGGCCGCCTCGGCGATGGTTCGCACCGCCGCGAACGCGTCCGCCGCTTCGGCTGCGCGTCCCGGCCCCCACGGACCCGCGAACTCACGCTGACCGGTGAGCACCGCACCCACGTGCACCGGCTGCGCAGGCAACGAACCACGCAGCATGGCGACCTGGTCGTCGGTGGGTCGACGATCGACCGGGAGCGCCTCCACTGCCGCTGTGGCATCGTCACGAAGCACCACCTGGGCAATTCCGAACAACGAGACATCTCGCTGACCGCGTGCGATGTTTCTGCCGAGCATCTCGAGCAAACCGGGAAGCAGCGTGGTCGCGAGTTCGGGACGGTCGGCCTCGAGCGGATTGAGCACCGAGGTGCTCACTCGCCGGGGATCGTCCGCGTCGAGACCCCAGGTGTCGAACACACCCTTGGGCAGAAACACCGGAGGCAACACCTCGACGTACCCGGAGAACGCCAGCGCCTTGCCGACGGCACGCCGACGCTTCTGTTCGGCGGTGAGGCCGCGACCGCCGGGAGCGGACGGTAGAACCGAGGGGATCTTCTCCAGCCCCTCCAGCCGCAGCACCTCTTCGACCAGGTCGGCGCGCTGCACCAGATCAGGTCTCCACGACGGCGGCGTGACGATCAACTGGCCGTGCCCGGCGTCGTCGACCGACACCTCCACTGCGCAACCGATCTGTGTCAACCGCCGAGCAGCGGTCCCGTTGGGGTACTCGACACCTGCAATCCGGTCCGGCAGATCGAAGTCCATCGTCACCGAGGGGTACTCGGTTGCCTCGCCGAAATCGGTGAGCACCGGCTCGATCCGGCCACCCGCGATCTCGACCAGTAGCTGCGCTGCGCGATCGAGCGCGGCGACGGGAAGCGCAGAATCCACGGTGCGTTCGAACCGCTTACTCGCTTCGCTCGACAGCTTGTGTCGACGACCGGTTCTGAACACAGCGAGCGGATCGAACGATGCCGCCTCGAGAATCACCTCACTGGTCGTGTCGTCCACTTCGGTCGACGCGCCGCCCATGACACCCGCCAGGGAGATCGCTCCCGATTCGTCGGCGATGACGACGTCCTCTGGATCGAGCGACCGCTCGACGCCGTCCAGAGTGGTCAGCTTCTCCCCTGCCTTCGCGCGGCGGACAACGATGTCGCCGGTCAGCTTGGCAGCATCGAACGCATGCAGCGGCTGGCCCAGTTCGTGGAGTACGTAATTGGTGACATCGACCGCCGCAGAGATCGGCCGTACGCCGGCCAGGAGCAAGCGACGCTGCAGCCACCACGGAGTCGTTGCCGTGGGATCGATACCGACGACCTTGCGCAGCGCGAATCGCGATGCGCCCGAGCTCGGTTCGACTGCGACCGACCATGCGTCGCCGGTGACCTCGGTAGGAGCCGTGCGAGCCGGGTCCACGTACGGCAGGTCGAAACTGCACGCCAGTTCGCGTGCGAGTCCTCGGACCGAGAAGGCGTAGCCACGATCCGGGGTGACGTTCAGCTCGATGACCGAATCCTGCAGCCCGAGAACGAGCTTGGCGTCGTCGCCGGGTTGAGCAGTGCCCGCGGGCAGCACCAGGATTCCGGAATGATCACGGCCGAGTCCGAGCTCGAGCGTCGAACAGATCATGCCGTTGGAATTTCGGCCGTACGTCTTACGCGACGCAATAGCGAAACCCCCGGGCAGAACACTGCCGGGTAGCGCTGCCACGATCAGATCGCCTTCAGCGAAATTACGCGCACCACAGACGATTTCCTGCGGGTCGTCGGCTCCGACATCCACGAGGCAGAATCGAATCGGCTTCTTGAACTCGGTCAGCTCCTCGATCGAGCTCACCCGGCCCACCACCAGTGGTCCGGTCACATTGTCCAGAGAGTCGAGCTCCTCGACCTCGAACCCGACCCGGACGAAACCGGCGTCCAGCTCCTCGGGCGAGACCTCCCAGTCGGGAGTCCCCGCGTGCAGAACCTCGGTCAGCCAGGATTGTGGGACTCGCACGTGTACTCAGCTCTTTCTTGTATCCGAGAAGATGTGGGGCGGGGGTGACGCGATGTCAGGCCTGAACGCCGAAGGGCACCGTGAACCTGATGTCGCCTTCGACGATGTCGCGCATGTCCGGGATGTCGTTGCGGAACTGCAGGGTCCGTTCCAGGCCCATGCCGAAGGCGAATCCGGTGTAGACCTCGGGGTCGATACCGCTGGCTTGCAACACTTTCGGGTTGACCATTCCGCAGCCACCCCACTCGACCCAACCCGCGCCGCCCTTCTTCTTCGGAAACCACACGTCGACCTCGGCCGAGGGCTCGGTGAACGGAAAGTAGTTGGGCCGCATACGAGTACGCGTGTCATTGCCGAACAACGCTTTCGCGAACGCATCCAGTGTTCCGCGCAGATGAGCCATGGTCAGGCCCTTGTCGATGGCGAGACCCTCGACCTGATGGAACACCGGGGTGTGCGTCGTATCGAGTTCGTCGGTGCGGAAGGTCCGCCCAGGGCAGACCACGTAGATCGGAAGCTCGCGCGAGAGCATCGACCGCACCTGCACCGGCGAAGTATGGGTGCGCAGCACCTGCCGCGACCCTTCGGGTGCGATGTGGAAGGTGTCCTGCATCGTGCGCGCAGGATGGTCGGGAAGGAAGTTGAGAGCATCGAAGTTGAAGTGCTCGGTTTCCACTTCAGGGCCTTCTTCGACTTCCCAGCCCATACCCACGAACACGTCGGCGACCTGCTCGGCGATGATCGTGATGGGGTGCCGAGCTCCGATGGGAGCTCGATCGGTCGGCAGCGTCACATCGATGGTCTCTGCCACCAGGATCGCTGCGTCACGTTCCGCCGACAACACGCCGCGCCGCGCGTCGAACGCCGCCTGTACTCGATCACGCGCGGCCTTGACGCGTTTGCCCGCGTCGGCCTTGAGCTCACCGGGGAGCGAACCGAGCGCACGCTGAGCCAGTGCCAGCGGAGCCTTGCCGCCCACGTGGTCGATCTTGACCTTGGTCAGAGCATCGAGATCCGACGCATCGGCGAAGGCCCGCTCGGCCGAATCCACTGCGGATCCGAGCGCGGACTCCTCCAGAACGCTCGGATCTACCGGCTCGGGTCCGACATCTTTCTTCGCCACGACAGCTGCACTCCTCGAGTAATAGTCGGTGTCTGCCACGAAGGATCACTCCCGCAGGCTTCACTCCTGCGCGAAGCAGACAGGTATCGATCTTAGGCGACCGTGCTCACGAGTTTCCGAAGCGCCGCTGAGCTCGGGCACTCGCATACAGGCAGATCGCCGCCGCCGCTGCCAGGTTGAGGCTCTCGGCACGACCGTGGATAGGGATCCGGATGCGGTGGTCGGCGTCACGGGCCACGGACGCAGGGAGTCCGTGTGCTTCGTTGCCGAACAACCACGCGGTCGGCTGCGCAAGTAGGTGGTCGGCCTCGTCGAGGTCCACCTCGCCATCGGCTGCGGTGGCCACGATCGTCAACCCCGCGCTGCGCAATGCTCCGATACCGGACTCGACCGAGCGTTCCCGGGCGATGGGCAGATGGAACACGCTGCCCGCCGACGCACGGACGCACTTGCCGTTGTGGGGGTCCACCGAATCGCCGAGCAGCACCACCGAATCCGCACCGGCGGCATCGGCGACGCGGATGACAGTTCCGGCATTGCCCGGCTCGGCTACCTCCACCGGAACGGCCACCAACCGCGGGCCATCGGCCAAGGCTCGATCGAGTGAAACGTCGACGAGCGCGGTGACCGCTATCAGGCCCTGTGGTGTGACGGTGTCGGACAGAGCCTTCGCGGCGCGATCGGTGATCGGGAAGACTCGTGCGCCGCCGCCCTCGATGGACGCGATGAGCGCCTCGTGGCGATCGAGGGCATCGGAGGTGAAGAACAGCTCACGGACCAAACCGGACCGTGCCGCCTCGGAGACGGCGTTGAACCCTTCGGCGAGGAACCGTCCGGATTTCTTGCGCTCCGCGGCGCGCGCGAGCTTGACGGCCGAAACGACCCGTGGTGTTCGCTCGGTCAGCGAATCCACGGGCCGTTTCGGAGTTGAGTCGTCGTACGTCGACTCGCTCAGGCTGCTTCTCCGGCCGGAGCGTTGACATCGGCAGGCAATGCAGCCTTGGCGATGGCGACCAAGCCTGCGAATGCCTCGGCATCGGAGACGGCCAGCTCGGCGAGGATCTTGCGGTCGACCTCGACACCCGCGGCCTTCAAGCCCTGGACGAAGCGGTTGTAGGTGATGTCGTTGGCCCGCGCAGCAGCGTTGATTCGCGTGATCCACAGCTTGCGGAAGTCACCCTTGCGCGCGCGGCGGTCCCGGTACGCATAGGTCAGCGAGTGGAGCTGCTGCTCCTTGGCCTTGGTGTACAGACGTGAGCGCTGTCCGCGGTAGCCCTTGGACGCTTCGAGAATCGAACGGCGCTTCTTCTGGGCATTGACTGCCCTTTTTACGCGTGCCACTGGTGAATCCTGTCGATCTGGGGGTTGGTGAAACCCCGCATGGTAATGGGATGAAGCCGACCGAAATCAGTCGGCGACCGGACCGGATCAGATGCCGAGGAGGCGCTTGACCCGCGGTTCGTCGGCTTTCTTGACAACGGCGACACCATCGAGGCGACGGGTCACCTTGGTGGGCTTGTGCTCGAGCAGGTGGCGACGGCCGGCCTTCTGGCGCAGGATCTTGCCGCTGCCGGACACCTTGAATCGCTTCTTGGCACCACTGTGGGTCTTCTGCTTGGGCATGAAATCCTCTTCTTCTGAATTAACTCTTCGGTGGTGCATGGCACAGCATCACGATGGCCCCGAACATCGGTGCCCGGAAGCCGGTGTGGGCTGTCTTACTGGTCGAGCACGAAGCTCAGTTGGTCTGCGCCGGGGTGGCCGGAGCTGCCGCGGCGGGCTGTTCCGGTGCCGGAGCGGGTGCACGTTGAGCAGGCGGTGCCGCCGCGCTCTCCTGCGCCTTGACGCGAGTCTTGGCACCCTTGTGTGGTGCCAGAACCATCGTCATGTTGCGGCCGTCCTGCTTGGCCGAGGTCTCCACGAAACCGAGTTCCGCGACATCCGCGCCCAAACGCTGCAGCAAGCGGAAGCCGAGTTCGGGTCGCGATTGCTCTCGACCACGGAACATGATCGTGACTTTGACCTTGGAACCGGCTTCGAGGAAGCGAACGACGTTGCGCTTCTTGGTCTCGTAGTCGTGCGCGTCGATCTTCGGCCGGAGCTTCTGCTCCTTGATGACGGTCAATGTCTGGTTCTTGCGCGATTCGCGCGCCTTCTGCGCAGCCTCGTACTTGAACTTCCCGTAGTCCATGATCTTGCAGACCGGCGGACGTGCGTCGGGAGCAACTTCGACAAGATCGAGGTCGGCTTCGAGAGCCAAGCGGAGTGCATCTTCAACACGCACGATCCCCACCTGTTCACCACCCGGTCCGACCAGGCGGACCTCGGGAACTCGGATGCGATCGTTGATGCGGGTCTCAGTGCTGATGGGGCCTCCTAGGTAGTGCGGTGTGGTGTGTAACCCGACCGCCTGCCACTGGCACAGCCCGTTGCCGCCGACTCTCGACACTCGCTGCGTCATCGATCACTGCAACGAAAAAACCCTGCTCTCGGTGGATACCGACAGCAGGGCCCGATGTCGACCGGTCGATCTGTACGACAACCATCGCCGTACAGTCTCCTCCCTGAGGAGGAAGCACACCGAACGCCTGTGCGGGCGTTCCTCGTGCGACCGGACCGGAAGTCGTGTTACAACCACTACCGGTGGGAGTCGGGCTCCACTTGCTGCCTCCGTGCGGTGCATTCCATCGAAGAGTGCACGCCGAAGACGGTCGTGGGATCACACTACCAGCAGATTCGAGAAATCGACAATCGGCACCGAGCACTCGACATCGTCGACACCCAGTGCCCGTCGCTACGTGCGGCGTGGGATTCTCATAGGCATGACCAGCTCCCCCACTCCAGCCGACGCCGATCCCACGGGTACCGACCCCGCCGGCACCGAGCCCGATGTCCGTGAACTCGCCGACGTCCCCGCGGTCGAGGTCATCAGCCGCGCTGCGGTCATGTTGATGAGTTCGGCGGCCGAGAAGTTGGGGCTCTCCGAGGCCGATCCCGGCGAAAGTCCGTATCTGGACCTCGACGAGGCGCGGCGTGTCATCACCGCTCTCGCCGGCTTGGTCACGTCTTCTGTGGAATACCTCGGCCCCCATGCCGGCCCGATCCGCGATGGGCTGCAGGCACTGCAACGCGCATTTCGAGAAGCATCGGCCCATCCGGACGAGCCAGGAATGGGCCCCGGCGAGAAGTACACCGGGCCGGTGCACTGAGGCGAAAGCGCAGAGGCAGAGCACAGAGGACGAGAGACAAACGCGACGCCGCATCCGGCAATGACCGGATGCGGCGTCCTCGTTCGCGTGGGTGGCCTGCTCGCGTGGGTGGCCTGCTCGCGTGGGTGGCCTGCTCGCGCGGGTGATCTGACTCCCAGCTCGGATCAGACCGCAGCAACCTTGCGTGGCCTGCGTTTTTTCGCCGGCTTCTTCACCGGGGCCGAAACAACCGACTCCCGGGTGAGCGCTTCTTGCAGGAACTTACCCGTGTAGCTTTCCGGCACGGCCGCGACGGACTCCGGATCACCCTGTGCCACAACCATTCCACCTCCCGAGCCGCCCTCGGGGCCCATGTCGATGATCCAGTCGGACACCTTGATGACGTCGAGATTGTGCTCGATGACAATCACGGTGTTGCCCTTGTCCACCAGACCGTTCACCACGCCGAGCAACTTCCTGATGTCCTCGAAGTGCAGGCCGGTGGTCGGTTCGTCGAGAATGTAGACCGTGCGCCCGGTGGACCGCTTCTGCAGCTCTGCCGCCAATTTGACGCGTTGCGCCTCCCCGCCGGACAACGTGGTCGCGGGCTGCCCGAGACGGACGTAGCCGAGGCCGACCTCGACCAGCGTCTTGAGGTACCGGTGAATCGAGGTGATGGCCTCGAAGAAGTCCGCGGCCTCCTCGATCGGCATGTCCAGAACCTCGGCAATGGTCTTGCCCTTGTAATGGACTTCGAGCGTCTCGCGGTTGTATCGCGCACCCTCGCAGACCTCACACGGAACGTAGACGTCCGGCAGGAAGTTCATCTCGATCTTGAGAGTGCCGTCTCCCGAGCACGCCTCACACCGGCCGCCCTTGACGTTGAACGAGAACCGTCCTGGTTGATAGCCACGAACCTTGGCTTCGGTGGTGGCCGCGAACAACGTCCTGATCTTGTCGAACACCCCGGTGTACGTGGCCGCATTCGACCGGGGGGTACGTCCGATCGGCGACTGGTCGACGCGAACGAGCTTGTCGAGTTGGTCGAGTCCGTTGATCCGCGTGTGTCGGCCGGGAACCTGCCGGGCCCCGTTGAGCTTGTTTGCCATCACGGTCGCGAGGATGTCGTTCACCAGGGTGGACTTGCCCGAGCCGGATACACCGGTGATCGAGGTCAGCACACCGAGTGGGAAACTGACGTCGATACCTCGCAGGTTGTGTTCGCGAGCACCGACCACGGTGACCTGGCGCTTCTTGTCGACGACACGACGCGTGTCCGGAAGTGGAATCTCCAGGCGCCCCGCGAGATATGCGCCGGTCAGCGATTCTTCGTTGGTCAGTAGATCCTCGTAGGATCCGCTGTGAACGACCCGTCCGCCGTGCTCACCCGCCAACGGACCGATGTCCACGACCCAGTCCGAGGTACGAATGGTGTCCTCGTCGTGTTCGACCACGATCAGGGTGTTACCGAGGTCACGCAGCCGCGTGAGCGTATCGATCAGTCGACGATTGTCTCGTTGGTGCAGACCGATCGACGGCTCGTCGAGGACGTAGAGCACGCCGACGAGCCCCGAACCGATCTGAGTGGCCAGCCGGATTCGCTGCGCCTCGCCGCCCGACAACGAGCCCGCGGTTCGAGCCAGCGACAGGTATTCCAGACCGACATCGAGCAGGAAGCCCAGCCGCGCCTGCACCTCTTTGAGCACTTGCCCCGCGATCGCTTCCTCTCGCCGTCCCAGGGTGAGGCTGTTCAGGAAGTCGGCGGTCTCGGCGATCGACAGTTCGCACACCTCGGCGATCGACTTCGGCCCGAAATCGCCTGCAGCGATGGTCACCGACAAGATCTCCGGTCGCAGTCTCGCACCGTTGCAGGTGGGACACGGCACGTCGCGCATGTAGCCGTCGTAGCGTTCTTTCATCTGCTCGGACTCGGTCTGCTCGAGCCTGCGGTGCAGGAACGGCATCACACCTTCGAACTCGGCGTAGTACGACCGTGTTCGGCCGTAGCGGTTCTTGTACTTCACATGCACCTGGTGGTCGCTGCCTTCGAGCACAGCGCGTTTGACCTTGGCCGGCAGCTTGTTCCACGGCGCATTCAGATCGAACCCCATCGCGTCGGCCAGCCCGGAGAGCAGCCGGCCGAAATACTCCGACGTCTGTCCCATCGACCACGGCGCGATGGCACCGTCGGCGAGGCTGAGGTCGCCGTCGGGAACGACGAGTTCGGGATCGACCTCCTTGCGCACACCAAGACCCACACAGTCCGGGCAGGCACCGTACGGGGAGTTGAAGGAGAAGGACCGGGGTTCGAGATCGTCGATGGACAACGGGTGACCATTGGGGCAGGCGAGCTTCTCGGAGAATCGGCGCTCACGGTCCGCTGCGTTCTCGTCACGATCGACGAAGTCCAGGACCACGATGCCGTCGGCCAGTCGGAGCGCGGTTTCCACCGAGTCGGTCAGTCGCTGCTTCGAGCTGGACTTGACGGTCAGGCGGTCGACGACCACCTCGATGTCGTGCTTCTCCTGCTTCTTGAGCACTGGAGGACTGGAGAGCTGATGCACGACGCCATCGACGCGTACACGGGCATATCCCTGGGTGTTGAGCGAATCGAACAGGTCGACGAACTCGCCCTTTCGGGTGCGCACCACGGGCGCGAGGACCTGGAACTTGAGACCTTCCTCCATGTCCAGGACCTGATCGACGATCTGCTGGGGAGTCTGCTTGGCGATCTGTTCGCCGCACACCGGGCAGTGAGCCGTTCCCGCCCGGGCGTACAGCAGACGGAGATAGTCGTAGACCTCGGTGATGGTGCCCACGGTCGACCGCGGGTTGCGGTTGGTCGACTTCTGATCGATCGAGACCGCGGGTGAGAGGCCCTCGATGAAATCGACGTCCGGCTTGTCCATCTGGCCGAGAAACTGCCGTGCATAGGCGGAGAGCGACTCCACATAGCGACGCTGACCTTCGGCGAAGATCGTGTCGAAGGCGAGAGACGATTTTCCCGAGCCGGACAGGCCCGTGAACACGATCAGTGCATCGCGGGGCAGGTCGATGTCGACTCCCCGAAGATTGTGCTCTCGTGCACCTCGCACTATCAGGCGATCCGCCACTGTGTTCCCTTCTTTCCGAACGAGCACGTCCAGCCGCACTGCTGCGGGCGCAGCGCTGCACGATGTACGAGTCGCGTGATGACGTGTGGTGCCTGCGTACGGCCACACGCTCGTGTAACCGAGGACCTCACGTCGAAAACCTGTCTCGGTGAGCGACGAAACTCACCGCTAGCAATGGTAGGTCCAGGCACCGACACACTTTTCCACGTTCCCGACCCCAGCGCCCCGCACGTCGCCGCCGACGGTAGCGTCCTCGAAATGGACGAGCACCTCTTGGTCATCGACGACGAGTACACCGGTGTCGTCGCACAGGGATCGGCGCCGCAGCGGCGGACGATACCCGGCGCGACGATCACGAAGATGTCGGTCGGCCCCATGGACAACAACACGTACTTGGTCGTGTGTTCCGCAACGGGAGACTCCCTGCTCATCGACGCTGCCAACGAGGCCGAACGCATCTCGTTGCTCATCGACGAGAATGCGCCGACGCTCACATTCATCGTCACGACACACCAGCACGCCGATCACTGGCAGGCGCTGGCCGACATCGCAGGAGGCACGGCTTCGCCGACTGCCGCGCACGAACTCGATGCCGAACCGCTGCCCGTCGCTCCCGACCGCCTGTTGGCCGATCGAGACACCCTGTCGGTGGGCGAGCTCACCTTCGAGGTGATCCATCTGACCGGGCACACCCCCGGCTCCATCGCGCTCGCACTCACCGATTCCGAGGGCGCACGCACCCACCTCTTCACCGGCGATTCACTCTTTCCCGGCGGCGTCGGCAAGACCGGAGACGCCGAGGACTTCACGCATCTACTCGACGACGTGACGACAAAACTGTTCGATCGATTCGGTGACGACACCGTGGTCTACCCCGGACACGGAAAGGACACCACTCTCGGTGCAGAGCGGCCTCACCTGGCCGAATGGCGTGAACGGGGCTGGTGACGACCGGCGCGCTTGAGAGCGCCGATCACGGGGTATGAAGGTGGGGACAAAGGACGCACATCGGTGAACATCAGGCCGGTGTGCGATTTCCGTACGCCGATGACAAGAACTACTACGCAGGAGGCTGTCACATGCTGGTCCGCCGTATAGCCCGTCCGTTGATGTCCACGATCTTCATCGCCGGGGGCGTCGACGCGCTCCGCAATCCCAGCGGCAAGGCAAAGGTTGCCGCTCCACTGATCGAGCAGGGCAAATCCGCGTTGCCGAACGAGGTGACGACCAACGTGCCCAACGATCCGGAGACTCTGGTTCGGGTCAACGGCGGGATTCAGGTCGCAGGCGGCATTCTGCTGGCTACCGGTAAGGCTCCGCGCATCGCGTCACTCGCTCTCGCGGGAAGCCTCGTACCGACGACACTCGCCGGTCACGCCTTCTGGAACGAGACCGATCCGGAGGCCAAGGCCGCCCAGCGCATTCACTTCTTCAAGAACCTCAGCCTTCTCGGCGGATTGCTGATCGCGGCAGTCGATACCGAGGGCAAGCCGTCCGTGGCATGGCGCAGCCGACGCGCCGCCCGGCGCGCGCAGGAATCAGTGGTCTCGGCACTGCCCGGACATTCCTCCCACGAAGCCGGGGAGCGCGTGAAGGAGTTCGCGTCGATCGCGGCCAGCCGGAGCGCAGATTTTGCCGATGCCGCGCAGCCGCAATTGGCCAAGTTCGCCGATGCTGCCCAGCCCAAGTTGGCCAAGCTCGCCGACATCGCCGGAGAAAAGGGCTCCGAGCTGGCCGAGGTGACGCAGCCTGCGCTGAACCGCTGGGCACACATCGCAGCAGACAAGGGTTCGGAGCTCGCGGAGGAAGCGCACAAGCGTGGCTCGAAACTCGCCGAACTCGCCGCCGACCGCGGCGGCGACTGGGCCGACGAGGCACACAAGCGCGGATCCAAGCTGGCCGACAAGGCAGCACACCGAGGATCGGATCTGGCCGACGCGGCCCACAAGCGTGGCTCGAAACTGGCCGAACTCGCCGCCGACCGCGGTAGCGACTGGGCCGACGAGGCACACAAGCGCGGATCCAAGCTGGCCGACGTCGCCGCCGATCGGCGTGTGGACCTGGCCGACGTAGCGCACAAGCGTGGCTCCAAGCTGGCCGAGCTCGCCGCCGACCGTGGTGCCGTCCTTGCCGACGAGGCGCACAAGCGCGGAGCAACCTGGGCCGACCTGGCGTCCGGTCGGGTCGAGACGCTGAGCAAGCGGGCCCGCAAGCGTGCGGAGAAGCAGAGCAAGGAACTCGAGAAGGCGACAGAGCAGGCTCGGGCCAAGCTCGACAAGCGTGTCGCCAAGGCTCAGAAGAACCTGGACAAGAAGATCCAGCAGTACGCGAAGTAGAGAAGCCTCGCTGATCACATCAGCAACGCACGGCTGCACGGCCCTGCCCCGGAACCGAGGTTCTGCGGCAGGGCCGTGGTGCGGCGTAGACTGCTCTGGCTGATTTCGAGGCGATATCTTCGCCTCGGCCGAACTCCCGAGGAGACCCTTTGCCGGAAGACGGCCACACATCGAGCAGCTCCGGTGTGCCGCTCGAAGAAGACTTCGAGCAGGCATACCTGACGCGGCTGTACACCCAGCTCGACGCGTTACGCGAATATGCAGCCAACCGATTGCGCGCAGTGCTGTTGGAGACCGGCGGTACCCCGCAGGCCCGTAGCGAGCGCGAATCGTTCAACCAGATGTACACCGAGGACATAGCCAAGTACGACGCAGCCGAGAACGGACTCTGTTTCGGACGTATCGACCTCGATCCGGACTCGCTCGATCCCAAGATCGACGACGGTCCCGAACGCTATATCGGCCGCGTCGGGATTCTCGACGACAAGAACGACTACGAGACGCTGCTGCTGGACTGGCGCGCACCGATGGCCAGGCCGTTCTATCTGGCCACCCCGGCGGCGCCCGAGAACGTCTTGCGACGCAGACACATTCGTACTCGTGGCCGCCGGGTGACGTCGATCGCCGACGAGTATCTCGATCTGAACTCGGCGCGATCGTCCGGCGACGGTGCCGTGGCCGGTGGCGTGGCCAGCGAAAGTGCGCTGCTGTCGGCACTGGATGCCGCTCGTACCGGTCAGATGAACGACATCGTCGAGACGATCCAGAGCGAGCAGGACGCGATCATCCGATCCCAGCATCGCAGTGTGTTGGTCGTCCAGGGTGGACCCGGTACCGGCAAAACGGCCGTCGCCCTGCACCGCGCCGCGTACTTGCTCTACACCTACCGTCAACAACTGGGTAAGAGCGGCGTGCTGATCATCGGTCCCAACGCGACCTTCCTCGACTACATCGGGCAGGTTCTGCCCTCGCTCGGCGAGACCGGCGTGCTGCTGTCCACAGTCGGCGACCTGTACCCGGGAGTTCGCGCACAGCGCGAGGATTCGGCGTCGGCTACCGAGATCAAGGGCAGACTGTCGATGGTCGAGGTCCTGACCCAGGCGGTACGCGACCGTCAGGAACTCCCCTCCCAGCCCCGTCGACTGACGTTCGACACCTACGACATCACGCTCGATCGCAAGATCGTCACCCGCGCTCGCGGTCGCGCCCGCTCGTCCCGGCGACCGCACAACCTGGCTCGGCCGCTGTTCGTGTCCTCGGTCATCGACCAGTTGGCCAACCAATTGGCAGCGAAGCTCGGGCAGAACCTCGTCGACGGGTCCAGCTTGCTCAGCGCCGACGACATCGCCGACATGCGCGAGGAGATGCGCGAGGATCGCGACGTCATGGCCGCCGTGGACGAACTGTGGCCGGATCTGTCTCCCCAACAGGTCCTGCGGGATCTCTTCGCGTCACCGGAGAAGATCGCCTCGGCCGCGCCGGCACTGGACGAGGTAGAGCGTGAGGCGCTCGTCCGCCGAGGCCACGGCTTCTCGTCGGCCGATGCTCCCCTGCTCGACGAACTCGCCGAGCTTCTCGGCGTCGACGACGCCGCCGAACGGGAACAGGCACAACGTCAATGGCGCGGCCAGATCGCCGACGCCCAAGGTGCCCTGGACATCCTGACCGGTTCCGCACCGCAGGACCTCGAGGACGAACTCGATCCGGAGATTCTGATGGCGTACGACCTCATCGATGCGGATCAGCTTGCGCGACGGCAGAATTCGGGTCAACGACTCACCACAGCCGAGCGGGCAGCCGGTGACCGAACGTGGACCTACGGGCACGTGATCGTCGACGAGGCGCAGGAACTGTCTGCGATGGCGTGGCGAATGGTGATGCGGCGCATACCGAATCGATGGATGACTCTGGTGGGCGATACGGCGCAGACCGGCGATCCCGCCGGAACCTCGTCATGGGGATCGGTTCTCGAACCGTATGTGGCCAAGCGCTGGAAGCGCACCGAACTGACCGTGAACTACCGAACACCGTCCGAGATCATGGCTGTGGCACACGAGGTGCTGGCAGCCATCGATCCCGAGCAGTCCGAGCCGCGGTCGATCCGGAGCACCGGAGTACTTCCTTGGGCTCAGAGGGTGGCACCGGAAGATCTTGTCACCGCGGTGGAGAAGCGAGTGGCCGAGCACCCGCGCCCAGGCCTGAGCGCAGTGCTGACGCCCGCAGGCCACGTCGATCGATTCCGCCACCTGGCATCGGAATTGGTCACCGTGTCGACGGTCAAGGATGCCAAGGGACTCGAGTTCGATTCGGTGCTGATCGTCGAACCCGGTGCCATCGTGGCCGATTCGGCCAAAGGCATGAACGACCTGTACGTGGCGCTCACCCGAGCAACGCAGAGGCTCGGTGTGGTGCACGTCGAGGCGTTGCCAGCTGAGCTCTCGGCCCTCCGGACGTTCGAGCCTGCAGCCTAGGGCACCGCACAACACCCACCGCCGGCCCGAATCACAGCGGAGGCGGTGGGTGTTGTGCGCGATGAAATCAGCGGACGGTGTGCACGATCAGAACATCGCAGGTGGACTTGCGCGCGGCGTCCGACGGGACCGATCCCAACAGACGGCCCGTCAACGAGTTCAGACCGCGGTTGCCGACGACGAGCAGGTCGCCCTTCACCTCGTCCACGAGTGCCAGCAGCGATTCCACGGGAGCACCGACAATCGCCTTTTCCTCGATGTTCTTGGCACCGGCTTTGGTAGCGTGCTCTCGCGCAGTGCGCAGGATCTCGCGCGTCGGAGCAGATCCGGTGATCTGGTAGGCGTCCTCGCGCAATGCGTCGGCAGCAGCAGAGGTGTCCTTCGGATCGGCCGGGTAATACGCGCAGGCAATCACCAGGGTGGCATCTGCGTCCCCCGCCAGAGCCGCGGCCTTCTCCACTGCCCGCAGGGACGATTCGGAGCCATCGGTCCCGACGACGACGGTGCGGTAGGCGCTCATTCATTCCTCCATTGGTCGGTCACACACAGATGTGACACTTCTGGTCGAACTCGATTGGTGCAAGTCACAGGACCGAAATGCGTGGTCCGGGGACTGATTCGCTGACATTAGCCGGAACCGGCCGATCGGCACGTGAACTTGGGGAACAACACGATCTGCGACACTCACATACATTGGTTTGCATGCCGATTCCCCGCCCGCCCCTGTCGAGACGGGCCGTCATCGTCGGCACCGCCGTGATCGCAGTTTTGGCGTTGGCCGCTCTCGCATTCGTATTCCTCCCCCAGGACCCGAGCGCCGATACGACCACCCGTGATGCGCGCATCACGCTACCGGAAAGTCCCGATTCGACGGGGACCGTCGATATCGACGCACGCCTGTACGTCCCCGCCTCCACCCCAGCGCCGACGGTTCTGCTCGCCCACGGGTTCGGCGGCAGCAAGGACTCGGTCGACGGGCAGGCGCGCGAACTGGCTTCCCGGGGGTACACCGTCCTTGCGTACAGCGCTCGTGGGTTCGGTGCCAGCACGGGTTCGATCTCGATCAACGATCCCGATCGTGAGGTCGCCGACGCACGTGGACTCATCGACTGGCTCGCCGAACAACCGGAAGTGCAACTCGACGGACCCGGCGATCCGCACATCGGCGTCGCGGGCGGTTCGTACGGCGGCGCACTGGCTCTGAGCGCAGGCGGCACCGATCCCCGCATCGATTCCATTGCCGCTGCGATCACGTGGAACGATCTGGGGCAGGCGCTGTTCCCCAACTACGGGATCACCTCGGCCGAGGCTCGACAAGCGCTGGGCAACATCACCACTCCCGCTGCTGCAGAATACGGTGGGCCCGGCGTCCTCAAGCGCGGATGGGCCGGAGTGTTCTTCGGCGTCGGCGCGACGAGCAGACAGTCCGGCAACACGACAGACGCCAACTCGGCCGGCGAGCCGTCAGGTACCGCCGAGAGCGCGACGGCCTGTGGCAGGTTCGCACCCGAATTCTGCGAGGCGTACACCCAGTCCGCCGTGACGGGAATCCCCAGTCAACAGTTGCTCGATCTGCTGACCGCCCACTCGCCGGTCGCGGTGGCGTCGAACATCACCGCCCCGACCCTGTTGGTGCAGGGCACCCAGGACACGTTGTTCGGTGTGGACCAAGCCGATGCGACGGCCCGTCAGATCGCGGCCGCCGGTGGCAACGTCACCGTGCGGTGGTTCGACGGCGGACACGACGCAGGAGGCACGAACGCGGCGAGCGATCGAGCCATCGCCGACTTCTTCGACAACACACTTCGAAACTCGCCGTCGGGCAGCGGGGCCGAGCCCTTCGTCTACTCCACGCAGAGTGCGATCGATGAGCGCCGAAGCGACCGCAATCGACGGATGACTGCTCCCGACTATCCCGGGCTGGCCTCCGACTCGGACTCGACTCGGACCCGATCGGTGGACTTCACCGCTACCGCCGAGAATCAGTCGATCATCCGCCCGCCCGGCGCGTCACCGTCGGCCATATCGTCGATACCCGGCCTGGGATCGGTGCTCGGGGCGTTGGGATCGACCGGAGCGGGCGCAGCTCTGACCTCTGATCTGCCGGGTCAATCTGCGACCTTCAGCAGCGAGCCTCTCGACTCGTCCGTGACGATCACCGGCGCGCCACGGGTGAATCTGCGGGTGGCCTCGCTCGCTGCGCCGGGTCAGTCGGTGCTGTTCGCGAAGCTCTACGATGTCGCGCCGAACGGCACCAGAACGCTCCCCGGCGGCGGCGTCTCGGCGATCCGCCTCCCCGACACGCAGGGCATCGACCCCGTCGATGTCACGGTCGTTCTCCCCGGCATCAGCTACACCGTCCAGCAGGGCCATCGCCTCGAGCTCAGCATCTCCACCACCGACCAGGCCTACGCCGTACCGCTCGAGCCGGCGCAGTTCAGTGTGGCCATGACCGACAACGTCATTGCGCTGCCGACCGTCGCTGCCGTGGCAAGCGCGAACAGCACGGTTCCGATCGCACCGCTGATCGGCATCGGAGTCGTGCTCCTCCTCGTGGGGTGTGTCATCGTCGCCGGAGTCGTACGCACCAGACGCCGGACGGTGGCAGAGGTCGACGAGGATCTCGTCGACACACCCTTGGTGATCACGGACCTGTCCAAGACGTACTCCAACGGCTTCCGAGCCGTCGACGGTGTCAGTTTCGAGGTGAAGCAGGGCCAGGTTCTGGGGTTGCTCGGTCCGAACGGCGCAGGAAAGACCACCACGCTGCGGATGCTCATGGGACTCATCGCACCCACCGGTGGCGACATCCGCGTCTTCGGCCACAAGGTGACCCCGGGTGCACCGGTGCTGTCCAGGCTCGGCTCGTTCGTCGAAGGATCCGGCTTTCTCCCGCACCTGACCGGAACGCAGAATCTACGGCTGTACTGGGAGGCGACCGGGCGTCCGATCGAGGACGCCCACCTGGACGAAGCGCTCGAGATCGCCGATCTCGGGACCGCGATCGAACGCAAGGTCAAGTCCTACAGCCAGGGAATGCGGCAACGCCTTGCGATCGCCCAGGCGATGCTGGGGTTGCCGGACCTGATGGTCCTCGACGAACCGACCAACGGACTCGACCCGCCGCAGATCAGGACGATGCGCGACGTCCTGATCAACTACGCGAAAACGGGCCGTACGGTGCTGGTCTCGAGTCATCTGCTCGCCGAGGTGGAGCAGACCTGCACCCACGTCGTGGTCATGAATCGCGGTTCGGTGATCAGTTCGGGCACTGTCCGAGAACTGACCGCAGCGGGCGGGCAGACCGAAATCAGAGTCGACGACGCCACCCGCACACGATCTGTACTCGAGGCCGCAGGCCACGACGGCGCTGTGATCGTCGACGACGGAACCGTGACTGTCGACCTGACCGACGCGGACTCCGCCGCCGTCATCACCGAACTCGTGACCGCAGGCGTCTCGGTGCGTGGCTTCTCGCAATCGACGCGCCTCGAGGATGTCTTTCTCGACCTCGTCCACCGGGACAATCCAGGATCCGACACCAGCAAGGATCAGCAATGAGCATCACGCACACGGACGGCCGCGCCAGCGGCTATACCGGCGGACGAACACTGCCGTTCCGAACCGAGCTGCGCAGGCAGCTCGGCCGACGCCGCACTCAGTTGGCGATCGGTTTTCTGGCCCTGCTCCCGGTGATCCTGGCCATCGCCTTCACCGTCGGCAGCTCGAGCGCCGACTCCGACGCCGGCGGGTTGATCGAACTCGGCACCAGGGGCGGCATGAACTTCACGGTGTTCGCACTGTTCATGTCGGTGGGTTTTCTGCTGATCGTCGTGGTGGCGCTGTTCTTCGGCGATTCGGTTGCCAGCGAGGCGTCCTGGTCGAGTCTGCGATACCTGCTGGCGATTCCGGTACCCCGCAGCCGGCTGCTGATGCAGAAGGCGCTGGTGTCGGCCACCTTGTCCGGTGCAGCACTTGCGGTGCTCGTCGGCGTATCCCTGGCGATCGGCACCGTGTTGTACGGTGCCGAATCGCTGATCACCCCGTTGGGTGAAGGACTTCCGTACGGCACCTCGCTGCTCCGACTGCTCATCGCGGCCGCATACATCGCTATCAATCTGCTGTGGGTCGCCGGACTGGCCATGCTGCTCTCGGTGCTCACCGATGCCCCGCTCGGGGCTGTCGGCGGGGCGGTGATGACGTCGATTCTCATGCAGATCCTCGATCAGATCACGGCACTCGGGTCGCTTCGAAACTATCTGCCCGGGCACTACGCGAATTCGTGGATCGATGCCTTCGGAACGAGTATCGACTGGAACGACATGGTGGTCGGCTCGTTCTCGGCCGTGACCTACGCGGCAGTGTTCGGGCTGATCGCCTGGCGGCGTTTCGCCACCAAAGACATCACCAGCTGACCCGACCTACTTCTTGGCGATTGCGGGTCCGAAGACGCCCGCTGGAAAGACGCCGTGGCCGACCAGCGCATCGCGCCACGGCGTCGCGAGCGAGACCAGCCGTGCGGCCCCGTCCTCGCCGAGCGCCGCCCAGGGTGCTGTAGCCAGATCGTTGGTGATGTCCTCGACCAGCTTGCGGAGATCTCTGCCGTCCTCGGACAGCGAACCGTCGGCCGAGAGAAGTTCTCGATCGGACAGCGAGGACACAGCCGAATCCCACTGCTCCGTCGACCACCCCCGACGCGTGCGCGCGAACTCCTTCTCGAATCCGTATCCCGTGGCGGTATGGGTGATCAGCGCGTCGAGACCGTTCAAGCCCGCGGTCTGCAGCGCGGCGATATGCCCGTCACCGCGGTACTCGCGGATCAGCGTCAAGGCGTGCCACAGAACCAGATGCGGCGCAGTCGGCCAGTCCAACTCGGCATATGCGGCGTACAGGGGCCGACCGTCGTCACCGGGGATTCCCCGGGCGGCGATCGACGCGAGGTCTGCGGCCTCGGCCATGTCCGCAGACGTCACCACCTCGGGGCCGAGTAGTCGAGTGAAGGCGGCATCGAGAGTCTCGTACCGGATCGACATGATCGCCTCGGGCGAGGCGATGTCCCAGGCCGCCGGGATCAACGGTGCGATCAGTTCACGGTTGAAGTTGTAGAACGTAGCAGTCACCACACCGGCACCCACCCGCCCCAGAGGCGCTGCGCGGCCCGCGAAATAGCAGGCTCGCGGCGGTAATCCAGCGGCAACGAGGGCCTCCTGCGTTTCGGGCAGGAAGTACGTGGTCGAGTGGATGAGTTCGAGTGCACGCGAGGTGCGCCCTGCGGTTGTTGCGTCCATCTCCGAACCGTATCGAACTCTGCCGCCGGTCTACTTCAGGCCGGCTGCATCCATGCCGCGGAGTTCCTTCTTGAGGTCCTGGATTTCGTCCCGGAGACGACCTGCGAGCTCGAACTTCAACTCGCGTGCGGCGTTCATCATCTGGTCGGTCATGTTCTTGATCAGATCTGCCAGTTCTGCTCTCGGCATGGACGAGACGTCCTGCCCCTCGTAGACACCCGAGCTCACCGACCGGCCTGCCTCGCCCTGCGCCCGGCGTCCCCGGCTCGCATTTCGACCGGATCCACCGACCTCGACGACGGACTCGGTGTCGTCTGCTTCCTCGTACACCTGGTCGAGGATGTCGGCGATCTTCTTGCGCAACGGCTGCGGATCGACACCCCTTTCCTTGTTGTACGCAATCTGCTTTTCGCGACGCCTTTCGGTCTCCTCTATCGCGTAGGTCATCGAGTCGGTCATCTTGTCTGCGTACATGTGTACTTCGCCGGAGACGTTTCGCGCCGCGCGACCGATGGTCTGGATCAAACTGGTGCCGCTGCGCAGGAACCCCTCCTTGTCGGCGTCGAGGATTGCCACCAACGAAACCTCGGGGAGGTCGAGTCCCTCACGAAGAAGGTTGATGCCCACCAACACGTCGTACTCGCCCAATCGAAGTTGGCGGAGCAGCTCGACCCGCCGAAGGGTGTCGATATCGGAGTGCAGGTACCGGACGCGAATACCCAGCTCGAGCAGGTAGTCGGTCAGATCTTCCGCCATCTTCTTGGTCAGTGTGGTCACCAATACGCGCTCGTCTTTGTCCGCGCGCTCACGGATCTGATGGACGAGATCGTCGATCTGCCCCTTGGTCGGCTTGATGACGACCTTGGGGTCGACGAGCCCGGTCGGACGAATGACCTGTTCGACGAACTCTCCCCCGGTCTGCCCCAGCTCGTACTTGCCCGGGGTCGCGGAGAGGTAGACCGTCTGGCCGATTCGCTGGGTGAACTCCTCCCACGTCAACGGACGGTTGTCGGTAGCGGACGGCAGACGGAAACCGAAGTCGACGAGGTTGCGCTTGCGCGACATGTCACCCTCGTACATCGCACCGATCTGCGGGACGGTGACGTGCGACTCGTCGATGACGAGCAGAAAGTCCTCCGGAAAGTAGTCGATCAACGTAGCCGGTGCGGTCCCCGCGCCGCGACCGTCGATATGCCTGGAATAGTTCTCGATTCCCGAGCAGAACCCGACCTGCTTGATCATCTCCAGGTCGTACTGGGTCCGCATCCGTAACCGCTGCGCCTCGAGTAGCTTGCCCTTGCTCTCCAGCTCGGCCAGACGGTCCTCGAGTTCGGCTTCGATGTCCTTGACCGCGCGTTCCATGCGTTCGGGCCCGGCGACGTAGTGCGTGGCAGGAAAAATGCGAACCGAATCGACCTGCCGGACGATGTCTCCGGTCAAGGGATGCAGGTAGTAGAGCGCTTCGATCTCGTCGCCGAAGAACTCGATGCGGATCGCCAACTCCTCGTACGAGGGAATGATCTCGACGGTATCGCCGCGGACCCGGAACGACCCGCGGGTGAAGGCCATGTCGTTGCGGGTGTACTGCACGTCGACCAGAAGTCGAAGCAGTGCATCGCGCTGAACCTCGACGTTGACCTCGAGTTCGATCGATCTGTCGACATACGACTGCGGAGTACCGAGACCGTAGATGCAGGACACCGAGGCCACCACGACGACGTCGCGTCGCGAGAGCAACGATGCCGTAGCGGAATGCCGCAGACGCTCGACATCGTCGTTGATGGACGAGTCCTTCTCGATGTAGGTATCGGTTTGCGCGATGTACGCCTCGGGCTGGTAGTAGTCGTAGTAGGACACGAAATACTCGACTGCGTTGTTGGGCAACATGTCGCGAAGCTCGTTTGCCAACTGCGCGGCCAATGTCTTGTTCGGAGCCATCACCAGCGTCGGACGCTGCAATTTCTCGATCAGCCACGCCGTCGTAGCGGATTTACCGGTACCCGTGGCACCGAGCAGCACGACGTCCTTCTCATCCGCCTGGATTCGCCGTTTCAACTCGGCGATGGCGGTGGGCTGATCACCGGCCGGCACATGATCGCTGACGACCTCGAAGGCCGGCCCGGTGCGCTCGATCGCGCCCACCGGCCGGTGTTCGGAGTGCGCGACAACGGGATGTTCGGATGCAAACGCCATTTCACAAGCGTAGACGCGCCCACCGACAAGTTCAGAGGGCCGACCCACCGCGTCGGTTCACGGTAGTTTCTACAGGCATGGTCGCTCACAGGTCCGCAGGTGCGCACACCGTCGTTCACCCTCCCAAACACGAGACCTTCGACCTCGTTGCCAAGACCAACATCGACCCCAAAGGGTTCGTGCGCGTCGTCGACGAGTACCGCGTCGAACCGTGGGGGCTGTACATGGCACGCCCCTCCGACCACGCCCACTTCGACTATCTGGAGTCCTGGTTGCTGCCGACGCTCGGGCTCCGAGCCTCGGTGTTCCACTACCTTCCCGCGCACGCCCGCGATCAGGACTACTACGTCGACATCGGCGAGTACACGGCAGGCGCCACTCGGTGGTCATCGATAGACCACTACCTCGACCTCAGCGTCCGTACCGGCCGAGACTACGACCTACTCGACGTCGACGAATTGTTCGACGCGCGGGTCGCACAGCACCTGGACACCGCGACGGCCGAGCGCGCGTTGACCCGATCGATCACGGCCATCGAGGGATTGACACGGCACGACTACGATCTCGACGCGTGGTTGGCTTCGGTCGGGATGCCGACCGAGTGGCGGGGCAAACCGTCCTGATTCTTCCGTCACCGGAACACCCGGTCGATGAACCGAAACGCCCCCAGTTCGTGATCGGCCCGGAAGTGCTCGTGATCCTCGCGTACTCGCTGCGCTGCATCGTCGGCAAAGGAAATGATGTCGTCGACGAACAACTCGCGCGGACCGATGGAGGCGAGAATCTCGGGCTCGATGTCGTGGTCGACCAAACCCGCCTCGTCGGACAATGCGTGGGCCTGGGCGAGCGAGCGGCCACAGATCCTGGCGTACTTCTTCCATTGTTTGCCGGACAGGTCGTCCAGATCGATGTCGTCGCGGAACGGAGCGCGCTCGCGAACCATGAACGCAACGCCGTCGACCTCGGCCGCACCGTAGAAGCGGTCGCCGCCGACGAGTAGTACCGCCTGCGCATGGGAGATGCGGCCGGCATCACCGTCGACCACGTAGTCGCACGGTGGCGTCAGACCGTCCAGAGCAGAACGACGGGCATGCTTGAACTCGATGATGATGTCATCTGTCCCGTCCTGACGCGGGCCTTCCACTTTCAGGTAGTAGCGAGGCAGGCCCAGTGAGGCGGTGCCCTGCCCGAGCCGTTTACAGACATCCTTGACCCGAAGTTCGCCGGCGCGATCCGGTATTTCGACGCCGTTGTCCTCGACGAAACGCTCGAGTGCCCGCTGAAACTCGGGCAACCGGTGGGTGATCGGTACGTGCTCGTCGTCGGCTTTGAAACCCCAGCTGTACTCGTCGTGATATTTCCTGGCCAACCAGTGCGATCGATCCTCCAGCGAGTCCTCGATCAGCTTTCTGATCAGTGTGGGCGCGTTGTCCTGGCGCATCTGCTGGTATTGCTCGCTGGAGTCTGCGGCGAGTTGCTCCATGGCGTCGATGTAGCCACTCACGAAGCAGGCAGCGATCCTCCGCTGCTTCTTGCGGCCCTTTCCGCCCTCGGCCCCCGCCCCGATCATGAACGCCGTCGCACCACGCTTGAGGTCCCAGGTGAACGGTGCGTAGAACGATTCATCGAAATCATTGGGGCCGAAGATCGGTACGTTGTCCACGCTCGGCATCACTCCGAAGTTCTCCGGGTGGACATCGCCGAGAGTCAGGACCGTCGGCATCCACGCGTCCTCGCCCGCGATATCGCGGTAGAACAGCAGGCACGTTCCGCGGAAGAACGAAAAGACGCTCTTGTGTAGCTTGTCGAACTTGGCGACGGCCTCTTCGTCCTTGTTGGCAATCCGCTTCTCATGATCCTCGCGAATGGTCTGACGCACATGCCTGCGCCGTTCGTGACCAGTGAGGTGACGCGGAAGAAACACCATCTGGCCCCGGGCTCTGGCCTGAGCGAGATCGCGGAAGGCCTCGAACCGAGACGCCGTTGTGCCGCCGCCCAACCCGTCTCCCGCATCGGAGGGCTGGGAATCTGCGGGCGACTTCTTCGTTTCTGGGCGCGGCTTCTTCGTGTCTGCCGTGGGCTTCTTCGCGGTCATGGCTGTGCGCATACCCCGGGGTGCCGCTACTTCAATCGCCGCCGAGCCAGAGGCCAAGCCGTCATGCCGACCATTCGGTGTCCGCCGCCCATTGCCATGCTCGACGGTATGCCACGTCGAACCATGGGGCCTTCGCGTCCTCGTAGGCCACGATGGCCGCTGAAAAGTCCGCGATTCCGGCAGCCGCCTCGGAGGCACGTCGCTTGATTGCCTCGTACTCCGTGGCTGCTCCCGCCTCGGCACGGAGCCAGTCACGAAACAGCAGAGCGAACTTCTGATTCGGCCAACCGTCCACTCGAAGATGAACGTTCACGGGTCGACCGGGATCGGCGCTGCCGTGAAAACGTTTGCCCCACACCGCTGGATCGGCTTCACCACCGATGCCGTATGCGGGTTTCGGATCGTCGTAGTTGCTGGCCTCGACACCGGGAAATCCTGCCGAGCGCAACTGGTCGCCTACCGCATCGGCATCCTCCAGTGCGCGGACCGTGACCTGAATATCGATGACGTTCTTGGCATCGAGCCCGGGCACAGCAGTGGAGCCGACGTGGTCGATCCGCACGGCCTTGTCGCCGCAGGCGAGGGCGAGGCGACCGATGATTCGGCGGGCCTGCGATTCCCATGCCGGGTCGGCGGTCACCAGTTCCGGATGTATCCGGGCAACGACGCCCTCTCTGATGTTGCGCTCGAACGGAATCAAGCGTTCGTTCCACAGCGCACGTACCTGCTCGTCGATACTGCCCGGAGCTCCGGTGTTGTCGATCCACACGTCCGCTGCCGCTCGACGCGCGTCGTCGGTGGCCTGGGCTGCGATTCGGGCTCGTGCGTCCGCCTCCACCATGTTTCGTTGACCGGTGAGTCTGCGTACCCGTTCTTCGGCGTCGACCCAGACGATGACCACCAGCTGGAAGAACGGGCCCATCGATCCTTCGACCAAGAGCGGAACGTCCTGCACCACTATGGCATCCGCGGCCGCACCATCGATGATCTCGGTCGTACGTGCGCCGACCAAGGGGTGCACGATCGCGTTGAGTTTCCGACGCGATTGTTCGTCGCCGAAGACCTTGGCCGCCAGGGCCGGCCGGTCGAGGGTGCCGTCGGGTTCGAGTATGTCGGGGCCGAACGTGTCCGTCAGTTGTTGCAGCCCAGGCGTTCCCGGCTCCACGACTTCGCGGGCGAGAACATCGGAATCGACGAGAACGGCCCCCTGTTCGGTCAGCACTTTCGCGACAGTCGATTTTCCGGCGCCTATTCCACCTGTCAGTCCCAGTCTCAGCATGCACCCAGTCTGTCACTCGAACACGCCGAAGCACACCAGCCTCAAATGCACCGTTTTCGGAGGTGTGTCGGTTATCTTCGACGAGCGCGACCACGATGTGCCGACCCACTGCTATCGAAAAGGACACCCATGCGAAGCAATCAGATCCAACCGGGTCGGCACCGCCTTGGCATGGATGCAGGCGTTCATTGCGTTCTCATTCCGGAAGTTGCCTCGGCGTTGGCCGACCACCGGCGTAACTGGTTCACCAATCTTCTGACTCCCGCTCGCCACAGCTTCGCCACCATGCGCAAGCGCACAGCGAGCGTCGGCCAGTGGAGTCCAGCCACCGCCGCGTAGTTCGCACTCCCCCTCACACCATGGGCCCGGTTCACTCGAACCGGGTCCATCGTCGTTTCGCCGGCTCCTGTACCGGGACGTTCCGACGGACCAGGTCTTCGAACGAGAAAGCCCCGGTTCTCGTGACGAGAACCGGGGCTGCAGTCACACCCTCACGGGCGGACGACATCTATCAGGCGTTGCCCGACAGCTTCTCACGAAGTGCAGCGAGCTGCGCATCGCTGGCCAGCGATCCACCGGTCGACGCGGGAGCCGACGCTGCGGGAGCATCGCCTTCTGCATCAGCGGGAGCCTGGCCCGACTCGGAGGAGTAGTTGGCGTTGGCAGCTTCGGCAGCTTCGTCCTTGGCCGTCTTCTCCATCTGAGCGGTGTGCATCTTGTGGCGACGCTCCGCCTCGGCGTAGCGACCTTCCCACTCTTCACGCTGCTTCTCGTAGCCTTCGAGCCATTCGTTGGTCTCGGAGTCGAAGCCCTCGGGGAAGATGTAGTTGCCACCCTCGTCGTAGGAATCGGCCATGCCGTACTTGGACGGATCGAACTCTTCCGCGTAGTCCTCGTTGGCCTGCTTGAGGCTCAACGAAATACGACGACGCTCGAGATCGATGTCGATGACCTTGACGAGTGCGTCGTCGCCGACACCCACGACCTGGTCCGGAACCTCCACATGGCGCTCGGCCAGCTCGGAGATGTGCACGAGGCCCTCGATGCCCTCTTCGACGCGCACGAATGCACCGAAGGGAACGAGCTTGGTGACCTTTCCGGGCACGATCTGGCCGATCGCGTGGGTGCGAGCGAACTGGCGCCACGGATCTTCCTGAGTTGCCTTGAGCGAGAGCGAAACACGCTCGCGGTCCAGATCGACGTCGAGCACCTCGACGGTGACCTCGGTGCCGACCTCGACAACCTCGGACGGGTGATCGATGTGCTTCCAGGACAGCTCGGAGACGTGCACGAGGCCGTCGACGCCACCCAGGTCCACGAAGGCACCGAAGTTGACGATGGAGGACACGACGCCCTTACGGACCTGGCCCTTCTGCAGCTGGTGCAGGAACTCGCTGCGAACCTCGGACTGAGTCTGCTCGAGCCATGCGCGACGCGACAGGACCACGTTGTTGCGGTTCTTGTCAAGCTCGATGATCTTGGCCTCGATCTCCTTGCCGACGTACGGCTGGAGGTCGCGGACACGACGCATCTCGACGAGCGAGGCGGGAAGGAAGCCACGGAGACCGATGTCGAGGATGAGTCCACCCTTGACGACCTCGATGACGGTGCCCTTGACGGCCTCGTCCTTCTCCTTGAGCTCTTCGATGGTGCCCCAGGCGCGCTCGTACTGAGCTCGCTTCTTGGACAGGATCAGGCGGCCTTCCTTGTCCTCCTTGGTGAGGACGAGAGCTTCGACCTCATCGCCCACGGAGACGACCTCGTTGGGGTCGACGTCGTGCTTGATGGAGAGCTCACGGGAAGGGATGACGCCTTCGGTCTTGTAACCGATGTCGAGCAGAACCTCGTCACGATCGACCTTGACGATGGTGCCCTCGACGATGTCACCATCGTTGAAGTACTTGATCGTGGCGTCGATGGCGGCGAGAAAATCCTCTGCGGAGCCGATATCGTTGACGGCTACCTGCGGTGAGGTTGTGGTTGAGGGCATGTGTTGAGTTGCTCCGGACGGGTTGGGTATCGGTTGATGGATGTTCGGTCGGACCTGTAGAACATGTGCAGCACGAGCATTGTCGGCAACGTCGCTGCCGATTCCGCAGCACCGACGCCGGGGTGAACCCGACCTGGGCGCAGCATGAACACACTCGCGTTGAACAGGGTACGCGATGCCGCAGTACCAGCACAAACCTGGTTAGAGTCGACGCGTGAACGATCCTTCCGTCCCGACGTCCACCCCCGGCCGCGGCAGACTCGATTCGGCTACGAGCGACCGCGCCAGTCGGCTCTGGTGGGACTTCGACGCCGACAACTACCACCGTACGCACGGTGCGTTTCTGGGTGCATCGACCGCGTCCGGGGAGTTCGTCTGGTGCCCGGAGGGATTGCACGAGGGCGACGTGCACCTGTTGGGTGAGGTTGCCGACAAGGATGTTCTCGAAGTCGGCTGCGGCAGCGCTCCGTGTGCCCGTTGGCTCGCCACTCAGGGAGCACGAGCGATCGGCCTGGACATCTCGATGGGCATGTTGCAGCGCGGGCTCGACGCCATGCATGCCGGAGGGTCGACGGTTCCACTCGTCCAGGCCAGTGCCGAGTCGTTGCCGTTCGGCAATGAGCGGTTCGACATCGTGTGCTCGGCCTTCGGTGCCGTTCCGTTCGTCGCGGACTCGGCCAACGTGATGCGCGAAGTGGCACGTGTGCTGCGACCGGGTGGAATCTGGGTCTTCGCCGTCAACCATCCGATGCGCTGGGTATTTCCCGACGATCCCGGGGTCGGCGGGCTCACCGCCACGATTCCGTACTTCGACCGAACTCCGTACGTCGAATACGACGCGGACGGCATCCCGAACTACGTCGAACATCACCGCACCATCGGTGACCGGGTGCGCGAACTGGTCGCCGCGGGCCTCGAGGTGCGAGACATCGTCGAGCCGGACTGGCCGGAATGGCTCGACCGCGAGTGGGGGCAATGGAGCCCGCTTCGTGGCCAACTCTTTCCCGGCACCGCGATCTTCTGCAGTCGCAAATCGCCCTGAGCCTGTGGTCGATCAGCGCCGATGCACGCGGGCCTCGACGGTCTCGGTGAACGCGCTGGTCGATGCCTGCCCACCCAGGTCGGCCGTCGCGACGCCGGATTCGACCGTGGCGTCAACGGCATGTCTGATCCTGCCGGCTGCCGCTGCCAGCCGTTCGTCCCGATGCCGTGGGGCGAGCCATTCGAGCAGCATCGCAGCCGAGAGAAACAGCGCGGTGGGGTTGGCACGGTTTTTGCCCGCGATATCCGGTGCCGAGCCGTGCGAGGCCTGGGCCATGGCCTTCGATTCCGAGGAATTGATCGACGGTGCCGTGCCCAACGACCCGGACAGCTCGCCCGTCAGATCGGAAAGTATGTCGCCGAACATGTTCTCGGCCACGATCACGTCGTAGTCCTGTCCCCGCCGGACCAGATGTGCTGCGAGTGCGTCCACATGCTCCTCGGTGATCTCGACCTGCGGGAATTGCTCCCCCACCGCTCGGCACGCATCGCGGAACAGACCCGTGGTCATGGACAGCACGTTGGTCTTGTGCACGATCGTCAACTTTCTTCGGCGTCGGTCGGCCAGCGTGAACGCCTCGCGAGCAATGCGCTCGCATGCTCGGCGAGTGAACACCGCCACTGCCAGCGCCACATCGGGGGTCGGCATGAACTCGCCGCTGCCGAGGCTCATGTTGCGATCGGCGTAGAAACCCTCGGTGTTCTCCCGCACCACCACCAGGTCCATCTGCGGCGACAGCGCCCGCACGCCCGTGAGCGCCTTCGCCGGTCGAATATTGGCGAACAAATCGAAGTCCTTGCGGATCCGTCCGCCGGGCGTCAGTTGCGAGCGGAACGGCTCGGGATACGACGCGCTGTCGTGTGGTCCCAGAATCCAACATTCGAGTTCGGCCACAGCAGCGAGCGTGCTCTCCGGGATCGGCGTTCCGTGTTCGTCCATCGCGCTCAAACCCAGCGGAAGGTGTACCCACTCGACAGCCGGTCCACCGACGGACGCCAGTGCAGCGTCGACAACTCTGATCGTCGCCGGCACGATCTCGTGGCCGATGCCGTCGCCGGTCAGCGCCCCGATCCGTAGCGTCGATGCGTTCCGGTCGTCCTTCTGCGCAATCATGGCCTCCATGGTGCAGTCTGCAGAACTTCTTCTCGACTCCGGCCTGGACTCCGCGGTTCGCCGTGAGTGGGCGGCGCTGTCCGACGCCGATCTTCCGAGCCAGAACCGTCATCGGGGTGAGTCCAATCGCCCGCACATCACCGTCGCGGTGGCGTCCTCGATGCCCGAGGACGTGAACGACGGTGCGGCCGTGCGCTTCGACCCGTTCGATGTGCGTCTCGGGGGTCTCGTCGTGTTCGGAGGTCGCACGATCACCCTCGCGCGCTTGGTCGTCCCGACGTGCGAGTTACTCGACCTGCACGCACGGATGCTCGAGGCCGTCGGGGAACATTCGCTCGATCATCTCGGTCTCGGTCGATGGACACCGCACGTGACGCTGGCCCGTCGATTGACACCCGAGGAAGCGGGCAACGCTGTGCGCCTGCTGTCCGGGACCACCGAGGATCTCGTCGGATCTGCGGTGACACTGCGCCGATGGGACGGAGAAGCCAAGCGGGAGTGGCGAATCGGCTGAACAGCGGGTCAGAATCGAAAATCACCGAACTGGGTCGTCTCCGCGTGGGTGTCGGGGGTGAAGCCGGCGAGTACGAGAACATCGAGGGCCAGAAACAGCAGCACAACTACCAGTACGAATGTCATGTCATCAGCGTCCTACCTGCGCCGATCGACCGCGAGTGGCAGTAATGTCACGTGTCCGCGAATTTCTGCCATACTCGTCTGCATGCTGAAACGAGTGGTCGTCGCACTGATGCCGTTGACCGAGCAGTTCGAACTCGGCGTCGCGTGCGAGGTGTTCGGGTTCGACCGCTCGGACGAGGGTTTGCCCACCTACGACTTCTCCCTGATAGCGGCCGTCCCCCAACCGATCCGCACACGCGTGGGCTACACCATCGACGTACCCCACGATCTTGATCGACTCGACACCGCCGATCTGATCATCATCCCGGCCGGTGGCACCGAAGCGGCGATCGACGGCAGCTACGTGTGCGGTACCGACTACGACGCCTCCGTCGAGCCACTGTTGGCCAAACTTCGCGCGGCGGTGGACCGCGGCGCGCTGGTCGCCAGCCTGTGCAACGGCGCCTTCGTCCTCGGCAAAGCCGGTTTGCTCGACGGCCGTCCGTGCACGACGCATTGGCGTCACTCGGCCTCGCTGGCTGCGAAATACCCTCTGGCACAAGTGAATCCGAACGTGCTGTACGTGGACGCGGGGAACGTTCTGACCAGTGCGGGTACGGCTGCGGGAATCGATCTGTGCCTACACATCGTGCGCAAGTATCAAGGCAGCATCGTGGCCAACGGGATCGCCCGCAGAATGGTCGTCCCGCCGCATCGCGACGGCGGCCAGGCCCAGTTCGTCACCAGTCCACTTCCCACCACGCGCACGGAGACCTTGGCACCGCTCCTGGACTGGATGACCGAGAACCTCGATTCCGAGCTGACGATCGGCCGTTTGGCGGCTCGGGTGAACATGTCAGCGCGTACGTTCGCCCGAAAGTTCGTGGCCGAGACAGGCACCACGCCCGCGCGATGGCTCAACGATCAGCGGGTCCTCGCGGCTCAGCAGTTGCTCGAGAACTCCGATCTGTCGATGGATTCGATCGCCGAGGTGGTCGGCTTCGGAAACGCCGCTGCTCTGCGGCAGCATTTCGTGAGATTGCGATGCACCACTCCGAACTCGTACCGTCGGACGTTCCGGGCGGCACCCCAGCCTGTCTGACGGGCGGGGATGATTTGGGCCGACAGCTGCGTTGACACCGTCCAGAAGCGCAATCAACGAAAGGAAGCGCATGGCCACTCAGACCTTGACTCAGCAGAACTTCGACGACATCGTCACCAACAACGACGTGGTGTTGGTCGATTTCTGGGCCTCCTGGTGCGGCCCGTGCCGTCAGTTCGCTCCGACCTTCGAGAAGTCGTCCGACGCGCATCCCGACGTCGTACACGCCAAGGTCGACACCGAGGCCGAGCAGGGACTCGCGGCCGCAGCTCAGATCCAGTCGATCCCGACGATCATGGCCTTCCGCGAGGGCATCCTCGTCTACGCGCAGCCGGGCGCTCTTCCCGCCCCGGCCCTGGAAGACCTCGTCGGTCAGATCAAGGCACTCGACATGGACGTCGTACGCCAGCAGATCGCCGAACAGACTTCCGAAGCCGAGTGACGATTCGCCGATGAAACCGGTGCGCGCCGCGTGGTGCGCACTGGTTTCGGCCGGCGTAGGGCGTCAATGCGCTGCGGCATCCCAGCTACGACCGGTGCCTACGGAGACTTCCAACGGCACCGACAATTCGATCGCCGACGACATCTTCTCGCGCACCAGGGCCTCGACTTCCTCGCGCTCCGACTCGACGACCTCGAGTACCAGTTCGTCGTGCACCTGCAGCAACATTCGCGACTTCAATGTCGACTCCGCCAACGACCTCTGCACGTCGATCATCGCCACCTTGATGATGTCCGCGGCGGTTCCCTGAATCGGGGCATTGAGCGCTGCTCGCTCAGCGACCTCGCGGCGCTGCCGGTTGTCGCTGTTGAGATCCGGTAGGTAGCGACGCCTGCCGTACAGCGTCGAGGTGTACCCCACCTTGCGCGCTTCTTCCACTGCATTGCGCAGGTAGTCACGGACCCCACCGAACCGGGCGAAGTATGCCTCCATCTGTTGCTTGGCTTCGTCGGTGGAGATCTTGAGCTGCGCGGCGAGGCCGAACGCACTCAGTCCGTAGGCCAATCCGTACGACATGGCCTTGACCCGACGGCGCAGCTCGGGGGTGACCTCCTCGATCGGCACGCCGAAGGCGCGCGATCCGACGAAACTGTGCAGATCTTCACCGGTGTTGAACGCCTCGATCAGACCCTCGTCACCGGACACGTGCGCCATGATGCGCATCTCGATCTGGCTGTAGTCGGCGGTGAGCAGCATGTCGTAGCCCGCTCCGACGACGAACCCGTCGCGAATATGCCGGCCCGCCTCGTTGCGCACCGGGATGTTCTGCAGGTTCGGCTCGGTGGACGACAGTCGACCGGTAGCCGCAACGGTCTGATTGAACGTGGTGTGGATGCGACCGTCGTCGGCAACGGACTTGAGCAGACCGTCGACAGTCACCTTCATCCGCGTCGCGTCGCGATGATCGAGCAGAAACTTCAAGAACGGGTGCTCGGTCTTCTCGAACAAACCTTGCAGCGCATCGGCATCGGTGGTGTAGCCGGTCTTGGTCTTCTTCGTCTTGGGCATGTCGAGTTCCTCGAACAGCACCACCTGCAACTGCTTCGGCGAACCGAGGTTGATCTGCTTGTCGATCACACCGTATGCGGAGTTCGCGGCCTCCTCGACCTGTGCGGCGAACCCGGACTGCAAGGCGCGCAGGTGATCACCGTCGACGGCGATACCGGTTCCCTCGACCTCTGCCAACACCGTCAGCAAAGGCAACTCCATCTCGGACAGCAGCGTGGTCGACTCGATGGCGGCGAGCTCGGCGTCGAGTGCATCGGCCAGATCGATCACCGCCCGGGCCTTGAGAATCTCGCCCTCGGCGAACGCGGCGTCGGCAGTATCCTCGGCATCGAGCAGTGACATCTGGCCCTCGCCCGAATCCTCGACTCGGAGTTCGCGCTTGAGGTACCGCAGCGACAGATCGTCGAGATTGAACGATCGTTGACCGGGCCGAACGAGGTACGCGGCCAAGGCGGTGTCGGTGGTCAATCCGCCGAGAGTCCAGCCCCGACCGCGCACGGCATGCAGAGCCCACTTCGCCTCGTGCAGTGCCTTGGGCTGCGCCGGATCCTCGAGCCACGCGGCGAGTGCTCGCTCGTCGGATTCGTCGAGGGCCGTCGTCGTGACGAATGCGCCCTCCCCGTCGGCCGCAGCGATCGCCACCGACGTCGCATCGCTCTCGAAAGGCCTGCGCGGCCCGAGAATGGACACTCCGCTACGTCGGCCGTCGGAGGCATGTTCGTCCAACCATGCGCCCAGTTCGCCCGGCGCGACGATCCCGCCCCGCACGTCGAAGCCCTCCTCCGCCTCGGGTTCGACCGAGGCGAGAGTCTCGAAGAGTCGATCGCGCAGGATCCGGAACTCGAGGTCGTCGAACAGGGCATGGATCTTTTCGCGATCCCAGGGCGCGAGTTCGAGCTGGTCCGGCGTGTACGGCAACGGAACGTCTCGCACCATTTCGGTGAGTTCACGATTGAGCACCACGCTCGACAGATTGGCGCGCAGGGCATCTCCCACTTTGCCCTTGACCTTGTCCACGTTGTCGACCAGAGCGGCGAGGGATCCGTATTCGATGATCCACTTGGTGGCCGTCTTCTCGCCGACGCCCGGGATGCCGGGAAGATTGTCGCTCGGGTCCCCGCGCAGGGCCGCGAAATCCGGGTACTGGGCCGGCGTCAAACCATATTTGCCGGTGACTTCGTCGGGGGTGAACCGGGTGAGATCCGAGACACCCTTGCGGGGGTAGAGCACCGTGACGTTGTCGGTGACCAACTGCAGAGCATCTCGGTCGCCGGTGACCACGAGAACGCGAAAGCCGAGCGCCTCGGCTTGTGTCACCAGAGTGGCGATGATGTCGTCCGCTTCGAACCCCGCCTCTGCCATCACCGGGATCCCCATGGCCCCGAGGACATCCTTGGTGATGTCGACCTGGCCGGCGAACTCGTCCGGGGTCTTGCTGCGGTTGGCCTTGTACTCGGGAAACCGCTCGGCACGAAAGGTCTGCCGCGAGACGTCGAAGGCTGCGGCGATGTGCGTCGGCTTCTCGTCCCTGAGCAAATTGATCAACATCGAGGTGAATCCGTAGACGGCATTGGTCGACTGACCACTTGTGGTCTTGAAGTTGTCCGCCGGCAGCGCAAAGAAGGCACGAAACGCCATCGAATGACCATCGATGAGCAGCAACGTGGGCCGTTGCTCGCCCACTTTCGCATCGGTCTCGGCGGCGGGCGCTGCACTGTTCTCGGTTACTGGGCTCACGGTTGACCAGTCTAGGTAGCGGGTCCGACAACGCGTAGCCGGATGCTCGTCGCGCCCGGTGATCACCGTCGCGCCACAACTTCGAGCCGCGAAACACAACCGATACTTTCCGGAAATCTCAGTCGCCGATTTTGCGTCGCTTCAACCGATAGAGTCCGACAATTGCAGGAAGCCCACATTTCAGTGGCTCAACGACAACCGTCCGGAGGACGTGCGTGGCTCCAAATGTTCGATGGACCAGAAAGGCGCAACCGCCAGGGGTGCGCGCAAGATCTGCCGTTCGGCTCCTCCAGCGAACACTCCTTCTCACCATCCTCGCTTCGATCGCTGCTCTGATGTTCGGAGCGCAGGCCATGGCTCAGGAACCCACCCCGAGCGCGGGTCCCGTGACCAGCACCGAACAGGCACCCCCTCCCGCCGACGCGGTCAGTGTGGCCGGATCGTTGAACAACGGCGGCGAGCGGTTGGTCGGCGTCGACGTCCAGGCACTGGATTCGAGCGGGTCCGAGGTCGCCCGCACCACCTCCGAGGCCGGGGGCCGGTGGACCCTCGAATTGTCTCCTGGCACATACACATTTCAGGTGGTCCAGGAAACCCTTCCCGATGGAGTGAGCGTGCAGGGTGAGGTGGAACGCGACGTGCAAGCGGGGCGATCCAACACCGTCATCTTCTCCTTCGGCGAAGCCAGGACCTCAGTGGACAACCCGTTCTACGAGCAGTTCATTCGGACGACGGTCGACGGCATTCGCTTCGGACTCGTGATCGCCATCTCGGCAATCGGCCTCAGCCTGATCTTCGGCACCACCGGCTTGACCAACTTCGCGCACGGCGAACTCGTCACTCTCGGTGCGGTGGCGGCCTGGATCTTCAACGTCACCATGGGCATTCAGCTGATTCCTGCCACCGTATTGGCGATCATCGTCGGCGTGGCGATCGGCTGGCTCAACAACACCCTGATCTGGAGACCGCTACGAAAACGTCGAACGGGTCTGATAGCCCAGCTGGTGGTGACCATCGGCCTCGCGATCGCGCTGCGCTACCTGATACTCATCTTCTTCTCGGACCGTTCCGAGCCGTACAACGACTACCAGGCGCAGACCCAGAACGAGTGGGGTCCGCTGGCGATCACCAATGTCAATCTCGCATGCATCATCATCAGTGTCGTCGTGCTGATCGGTGTGGCATTGATGTTGCAGCGCACGAAGATCGGCAAGGCCATGCGCGCAGTGGCGGACAACCGTGATCTCGCGGCCTCGTCCGGAATCAACGTCGAGCGTGTGGTGACCTTCGTCTGGTGCCTGGGTGGCGGGCTCGCGGCCCTCGGAGGCGTGCTGTTCGGAATGTCCGAACTCGGCGGACGCGTCCAGTGGGAAATGGGCTTCAAGCTGCTGCTGCTCATGTTCGCCGGCATCACGCTCGGCGGACTCGGAACGGCATACGGCGCGTTCCTCGGCTGCGTCATCGTCGGCCTACTCGTCCAGTGGTCCACCCTGATCATCAATCCCGATCTCAAATACATCGGAGGCCTGCTCGTCTTGATTCTCATCCTGGTCGTTCGTCCTCAGGGCATCCTCGGCTCGCGACAAAGGGTCGGGTGACCACGCAATGGATATCATCGGCGCACTTCAGATTTCCCTCGCGCAGCTGGTCGGACCGTCTGCGATCTTCTACGCCATGCTCGCCATCGGCCTGAACCTGCATTTCGGCTACGCCGGGTTGCTCAACTTCGGACAGATCGGCTTCGCGCTGCTCGGCGGCTACGGCGTCGGCATCATGACGATCACCTACCAACAGCCACTGTGGCTCGGCGTGCTGGTCGGTCTCGGTGCGGCAGGCCTTCTCGCCGTGGTTCTCGGAATCCCCACTCTTCGATTACGTGCGGACTATCTGGCGATCGTGACCATCGCTGCCTCGGAAATCCTGCGGTTGGTGTTTCGTTCCACGGCAACGGACTCGGTGACCAAGTCGACCAACGGGATCACCGGCTTCGCCGGCCCGTTCACCAGTATGAATCCATTCGAGGGGGGTAAGTCCTACAGCTTCCTCGGCGTGCGCTTCCTCGGCAACGACCTGTGGGCCATGCTCGTCGGCTGGACCATTGTGCTCCTGCTGTGCGGGGTCGTATACCTGCTGACCCACAGCCCATGGGGACGTGTTCTCAAGGCCGTCCGTGAAGACGAGGACGCGGCCCGATCCCTGGGTAAGAACGTGTTCGTCTACAAATTGCAGGCGCTGGTTCTCGGCGGCGTCATCGGCGGCATGGGCGGTGTATTCAACGCACTGCAGACCCAATCCATCAACCCGGACTTCTACTCGACAGCGCAGACGTTCTTCGCCTTCGGTGCCCTCATTCTCGGTGGTGCCGCAACGGTGTTCGGCCCTGTGCTCGGCGCCATGCTGTTCTGGTTCCTGCTGTCCATTCCCGATGCGATCCTGCGCCAATTGATCTCCGGAGACGACCCGGTGCTCAGCCTCAGCGGCGCTCAGGTCGGTGCCACGCGGTTCGTACTCCTGGGAATCCTGATCGCCGTACTGATGGTGTTCAGACCCCAGGGCATTCTCGGCAACAAGCGAGAGGTTCAACTCAATGCCTGACCCGGACAACGATGCGGCCGTGAAGGCAGCACCGAGCAAGAAGGCCAGTACGCTCGAAGCCCGCGCAGCGCAGGCATTGTCGAGCGAGCAACGTGCGACTCTGTTCGCCGGCGTTGCCGGCGAACCCGGCTCGGCGAAACCCGACGCCACCCTGGTGGTCGACGGTGTCTCGCGCACCTTCGGAGGACTCAAAGCCGTCGATGTGGCACACCTGGAAATTCAGCGCGGTTGTATCACCGGCCTGATCGGCCCCAACGGTGCCGGTAAGACAACCCTGTTCAACCTGCTCACCGGTTTCGATCGACCCGACACCGGCACATGGTCGATGGATGGTCAAGAGCTGGGGAAGATGCACCCGCACCAGGTGGCACGCAAAGGCGTGGTGCGTACGTTCCAACTGACCAAGGCTCTGTCCAAACTCACTGTGCTGGACAATGTTCGACTCGGAGCGACGAACCAGCGCGGTGAACGCATGCTCAATACGTTCATGCCGTGGATGTGGAAGGCCCAGGAGCGAGACATCACGGCGCGTGCGTACGAGCTGCTCGCTCGTTTCAAGCTCGACGCCAAGGCAGATGATCTGGCGGGGTCGCTGTCCGGCGGTCAGCGCAAGCTGCTGGAGATGGCGCGGGCGCTGATGACCGATCCGTCGGTCGTGATGCTCGACGAGCCGATGGCCGGGGTGAATCCCGCTCTGACACAGTCACTTCTCGGACACATCAAGTCGCTTCGCGACGACGGCATGACGGTCGTGTTCGTCGAGCACGACATGGACGTGATACGCGACATCAGCGACTGGGTGGTGGTGATGGCGCAGGGCAGCATCATCGCCGAGTCCACGCCGGAGGAACTGTCCAACAACGGTGCCGTCGTCGACGCCTATCTCGGCAGCCATCACGATCAAGCTCTCGAATTCGATGCCGACGGAAACCCGGTCGGTGCCACAGCCGAATTGGCGGAGACCCTGAAGAAGGCCGAAGTCGAGGAGCTCGAAGCGGGGGGCACTCTCTCGGAACCGGAGTTCACCAGTCCGGTGAATTCCGATGTCGCCGAGGGTGGCTCACACCGAGCCAAGGAGGACAACTGATGAGCGAACAGACACTGACACCCGCGGAATTCGCCGCGACACCCGCCGAGCACGCACGCCTGGCCGAGGGTGCCCTGCTACGCGCCGACGGCTTGGTCGCCGGGTACATTCCCGGCGTCAACATCCTGAGCGAATGCAACTTCTTCCTCGAAGACGGTGAGATCGTCGGCATCATCGGCCCCAACGGAGCCGGCAAGTCCACACTGCTCAAAACTCTGTTCGGGCTGGTCGCGGTCCGTGAGGGCAGCGTGAGTCTACGTGGCGACAACATCACGTCCGCCGAGGCGCACGTGCTGGTCACCAAGGGTGTCGGATATGTGCCACAGACTCAGAACGTGTTCCCGTCCTTGACGATCGAGGAAAACCTCGAGATGGGCATCTATCTGCGACCCAAGAAGTTCGGTGAGCGTTTCGAGTTCGTCAGCGAACTCTTCCCGCTGCTGTCGGAACGCCGAAAAGTCAAGGCGGGGGCGCTGTCCGGCGGCGAACGCCAGATGGTCGCCATGGGACGGGCGCTGATGATGGAGCCCTCGGTACTTCTTCTCGACGAGCCCTCGGCCGGATTGTCACCGATGTTCCAGGACGAGGTGTTCATCCGCTGCAAGAAGATCAACGCGACAGGAGTCTCGATCATCATGGTCGAGCAGAACGCTCGTCGGTGCCTGCAGATCTGCGATCGCGGATATGTGCTCGACCAGGGCCGCAACGCCTATACCGACACCGGTCCTGCACTGATGAACGACCCGAAAGTGATCGAGTTGTACCTCGGAACTCTGGCGGGAAACAAAGAGAAGAAAAAGGCCTGAGAGCCTCCACGACAGCGACAACGGCCCCGGTTCGATGTGAGATCGAACCGGGGCCGCTGTCGTTGGACTTCTCACCCGAGCAGACGGAACGTGTCAGCGCTTGGCAGAGCACTGGGCTGTCCGGCTCTTGGCAGAGCACTGGGCTTGAGTCCCCTACGAGGACCCGAGCCCAGTGGATATCGATTGTTACTGACCGACGACGATGTATCCGTCCGTGGTCAGCGTGTTGTCCGGTCCGAAGACCAGGTTGCCGTACGACCCGGTAGCGGGCTCGCCTGCATCACTGAAGTTCAGTGCGCCGGTGATGCCGTCGTAGTCGATGTCGGTGCCGGCCTTGACGAGCGGCAGGCACTCGGCGTAGCTGGTGCACTTGGTGCCGTCCTTGGTGACGCTGTTGATGTTGGCAGCGATGTCGGTACCTGCCGTCGACTTGGCCTGCTCGGCAGCGAGCGCCGAGATGACCACCGCGTCGTAGGACTCACCGGCGTAGTTGAAGTCCACCAACGCCGGATCGACAGCCTTGAGCCGGTCCTGGAACGCAGTGCCGACGTCGGTCAGCGGAGTCGTGCCACGCATGGTGTCCAGCAGACCCGGAGCCATCGCTTCACCGAGAGCGTTACCCATGTTGCCGTCGACGCCATAGACGAGCATGCCGTCGGACGGACCGATGCCGACCGCGTGCATGCGGGTGAGGATCTTCGCCGACTCCTCGAAGCCGATCACGGCCACAGCGTCGGGATTGAAGGTCTTCACGCCATCGACCTCCGCGTTGAACGACTGCGCGTTGGGGTCGTAGATGGTCGTCTGAATCTGGTCCGCCGGGATGCCTGCTTCTTCGAGGTTCTTGGCGGTGTTCGCTGCCAAGCCGGTGCCGTACGGATCGTTGAGCGCGAGGATTGCCACGCGCTGGGCACCGTCGTTGGCGATCAACTGCGACAGCGCCTGCGCTTGCAGTACGTCGGTGGGTGCGGTACGGAAGTACATCCCCTTGTCCGGGTAGCAGACGAACTGATCGGAGGTGTTGGCCGGGGAGAACTCGACGACGCCTGCGCTGGCGATCTTGTCGATGACCTTCAGCGAGACCGACGACGACGCTGCGCCGACGATGACGTCCGCGCCGCCTGCGAGCAGGCGGTCCACTGTGGTGTTCGCGGTGTCGGTCGTCGTGTCGCCCGAGTCACCCGGGATGAGGGTGACGGGCTGATCGAGGACGCCACCGGCACCGTTCACATCGTTGATGGCGAGCTGGACGCCTGCGATTTCGGGCGGGCCGAGGAAGGCAAGTGTTCCCGTCTCGGGCAGCAAGGTCCCGACCACCAGCGGCGAGGTGTCCGGTGTGGACCCCGCTGTCGCCTGTTCGGGCGTGCAGTCGGTGGATACGGTCTCGGCGGCCGACGTGTCGCCGCCCCCGGCGGAGTCGGTCGAGCTGGAGTCATCGCTCGACGAACAGCCGAACAGGGCGAGCGAGGTGACGCTCAGCACCGCAGCCGTGCGGACATAGGTCCGAATTGCCATCTAGGTTCTCCTTGAAATCGCTCTTCGATGAAGCTCACCTGAGGTACATGTGGCTCACGTGTGGATCAGACGGTAGTGCTCGAAGCCGATCCGTAAGGCCTAGAACGACGCTCGTGACCTGACTGTGACCTACCGAGGCGAAGTTTTACGTGGCCGTAGCTTTGGGCGTCGAATCAGCCCTCTGCCGCAGGCTTGTTCGCAGGAGTACCGAGTGTCTCGATCACGACCTCGGCAACGGCCTTCATCGTCGTTCGCCGGTCCATCGCCGCGCGCTGAATCCACTTGAACGCCTGCGGTTCTGTGAGCGAGTGCGAAACCATGAGAATGCCCTTGGCCTTCTCGATCAGCTTCCGTGTCTCGAGCCGATCCTGCAGATCCGCAATCTCGGATTCGAGAGCCGAGATCTCGCTGAAACGACTGGCTGCAAGCTCCACCGCGGGCATCAGATCGGCCTTGGTGAACGGCTTGACCAGATACGCCATGGCCCCGGCATCACGGGCCTTCTCCACGAGTTCTCGTTGACTGAACGCGGTCAGAATGACGACCGGCGCGATGCGCTTCTCGGCGATCTCCGACGCCGCGTCGATGCCGTCGCGGCGCGGCATCTTGACGTCCATGATGACCAGATCGGGGCGCAACTCGACAGTCAACTCCACCGCCTGCTCACCGTCCGCCGCTTCACCCACCACGTCGTAGCCCTCCTCGCGGAGCATCTCCACCAGGTCGAGCCGGATCAGGGATTCGTCCTCCGCAACCACCACGCGAAGCGGGGGCTTGCCAGTACCGTGCGCACCAGGAGCATTCATCTGTATCGGTCTCCTTTGACAGTCGTTGCCCATCAGGGCCGTCGAGCATCTGAAGGGTACCGGTGCACGGCTCCGAAAGCGCATCTTCTAAACTCGTCAATCGTTGCTTGAAAGACGCCAGCCCTCGTATCCCAATTGGCAGAGGAAACGGATTCAAAACCCGTCCAGTGTGAGTTCGAGTCTCACCGAGGGCACCACGACAACTCGGAAGGCCGGGGAGCGGTCATCGCCGCCCTCGATCGCGCCTACAGTGGGGTGATGTACATACCCAGCAGTCTCCGATGCCATGACACCAGCGCGGGCAGCTTGTGCGCGCAGAAAGTCGACCATCGCTTCGGTGACTCGGCGGACCGGTCCGCCCAGTGGGTGTACTACACCTGCAGCGCCGACACCAGCCATGAGACCGGTTACGTCGACCGCCTGGTCACCGCCTGAATCATGTTCGTCGAACGCGCCTATGTCGACGCCGAGGACATCGGGGCGGGCTGGCCCTTCACTGTGCCTGCCGTTGCCGACCTTGCTCGCAACGGACTCGAATTCCTGGCACCGGTCACGATTGTGGTCGGCGACAACGGTTCCGGTAAGTCGACCCTCGTCGAGGCGATCGCCGAGGGTTTCGGAATCGATGCCAGAGGCGGACGGGCGGCGCAGCAATCGCGTCGACCGGATGAGGTGACCAGCGCCCTCGGTGAGGTACTCGAGCTGGAGACGACGCCTCGGGGTTCGCGAATGCTACGCGGCCCACGACTGCACAAGCGCGGCTTCTTTCTCCGCGCCGAGACCGCATTCGACATGGCTGAACACCTCGGCGGCGTGCCGGGATTCTGGGACGAGAACACGGCCGAGATGAGTCACGGCGAAGGCTTTCTGGCCATGTTCGGTGCCATGTTGGCCGAGCCCGGTTTCTACGTTCTGGACGAACCCGAATCAGCGCTGTCGTTCACTGCTTGCCTGCAGTTGATTGCGTTGATGTCCGAGCTCGGCGAGGAAGGCGCACAGATCGTGTGTGCCACTCATTCCCCGATCCTGGCGTCCACACCGGGCGCGGACATCGTCGAAGTGGGCGAGCACGGACTACGCCGAAGCACCTGGGACGAGCTGGAATTGGTGCAGCATTGGCGACGCTATCTCGATGATCCGAACAGCTACCTACGCCACTTGTTCGACTGACCACAGCCCGTCGGTCAGCCTGCCGTCAGCGAGCCCTCCCGACGACGACGCACACTCCCCGGGGAGACCCCGGTTTCGCGTTTGAATGCCTTGCTGAACGCCGCCTCCGAGAGATATCCGCTACGCCGTGCCAATTCGGCCACCGAAACATCGCCCGACCGAAGGCTGTCCTGGGCGATCTGCATCCGCCACATCGACAGGTAGCGCATCACCGATTCACCGACCAGCTCGGTGAATCGAGCAGAGAAGGCCGAACGAGACATCTTCACCTCGGCAGCCAGCGCGGCAACCGTCCACTGCGCGTCGGGGTTTCGATGAATGAGGGCGAGCGCGGCCCCGATCCGAGAATCCGTGAGTGCGCCGAGCCATCCGGACCGTGCCCGCTCGTCGTCCGCCATCCACGACCGCAGAGCCTGGATCACCAGCACATCGGACAGCCTGGTGATGATCGCTTCTCCCCCGGGCTCGAGCGAGGTCGCCTCGTCGGCAACCATGGCCAGCAGCGACTGCATCCGCGACTGCCGCGGGCCCGAATCCGCCTCGATGACGACAAGCGCAGGCAACACTCCGATCAGTTGCTGCGCCGCCGGATGGTCCAGTCGCACTGCGCCGCACATGAGCGTCGCACTCGGTTCGCCGGTGCCGCTGCGGATGACCGCATATCGATCGCTGACATAGTCGTGCGGAAGGTCGTAGACGACAGGTGCACTCTCCGCAGCATCGTCATCGCTGGCGAGCACGTGCCCGCGGCCGTGCGGAACCAGCGCGAAGTCACCGGGAACGAGATCGCGAGTGGGATTGCCGGGCACCGACAACCGACAACGACCGCTGACGACGGTGTGAAACCAGAGCGCGTCCTCCATGGCCGGCAATTCCAAGCCCCACGACCCGGCCAGTTCGGATCTGCAGTAGAACGATCCGGTCATTCGCAGAAAGTGCAGCGCTTCCCCGAGACGATCGGGCGACTTCCACGGGTCGAGTCCTCGCATGTATCGATCGTCCCACAGCCTGGACGATTGGACATCTTTTCGAGCCGAAAGATCATTGTTCATCCAGCTGCGCACGTTCAGAGTGGATGGAGTCACCACAGGAGCCGAACGGAAGGAACGCCGTCATGATCACGATTCCGGGAGCGACCGATCGGGTTGGATCTCACGTCGCCGAGACACAAAACAGCGCCGAGCCCTCCTTCGACGAGTTCGCGAACTCGATCCCGGCACCGGTTCCCGTGCCATGATCGACCGAATAGCCTCGGCAACAACACTTCTCGGCGCAATTGGATCAGCGTTGATGGCGGGAGTACTGCTGGCGTTCTCGATCAGTGTGCTGCCCGGATTGAAAACCCTTCCGGTTCCGATCGCAATGGCGTCGATGCAGAGCGCCAATTCCGCGATCCTCAATCCGCTCTTTCTGATCCTCTTCATGGGCACCGCGCTGTCCTGCGTGGTGGCAGCCGTGCTGAGTCCGTTCACCGACAGCGGCCGGTGGGCATTGATCGTCGCCGGTGCCGTCTTGTACGTGGTGGGCTGCTTCGCGGTGACGGTCACGCTGAACGTGCCGCTGAACGACGCCTTGGCTGCCGCCGATTCGTCCAGTGCAGCAGCAGTGGCGACGTGGGAAGGGTTCACCACGAAGTGGGTTCTGTGGAACAACGTCCGCACCGTCGCCGCGGCGGGGGCCTGCGCCGCGCTGATCCTGGGTCAGGGCAGATCGGCGTTGGGCTGATCCGATTCCGAATCCTGGTGCCGCTTACGGATTTCTTCCTCGAACCGCGCGATGAGGTGATCGGTGTCGGCGGTCGAGACGTTCCGGGCACCTTCGTCCATCGACGCGTCACGCCCGCGGCGCAATGCAGCGAGTTCGGCTTCGAGTTCGTTGTTGTCGAGTACACGTGGATCCAACATGACCTCCATTGTGGCCCCCTCTCCGATGCCTCGCCAGGGGTTTGCTGTAATCGCGCCATGAACGTCGTGCACAGTTTCGCGCCCATCGTCGACCGGAACGCCACAACCCTGATTCTGGGCTCCATGCCCGGTGTCGCGTCGCTGGAGGCGCAGCAGTACTACGCCCATCCGCGAAGTGCGTTCTGGCCGATCATGGGAAGCCTGTTCGGTGCCGGCCTAGATCTCCCGTACGACGCGCGCACCGCGCGACTTCGAAGCCACGGGATCGCCGTCTGGGACGTGCTGAAGCTGTGCACGCGCCAGGGCAGTCTCGACTCGGCGATAGTCGAATCGTCCATCGTCACCAACGATTTCGATGGATTGTTCGCGGAGTACGCGAGTATCGACAGGGTGTTCTTCAACGGGGCCAAAGCGGCCGAGAGCTACCGCCGGTACGTGGGGAAACCGGAAACGCTTCCCCACGTGAGCTTCACCCGCCTGCCGTCGACCAGTCCTGCGCATGCCGCACTGAGCGGCGATGCGAAAATCCGCGCATGGTCGGCTGCGCTCAGGCCCGCACCCGCTTCGGGAAGTGCCGGATGAGCCCTTCCTGCACGACGGTGGCCAGCAACTGACCGTCCATCGAGAAGAATCGACCCGTGGCCAGGCCACGAGAACCGGCAGCGACCGGTGATTCGGTGGCGTAGAGAGCCCACTCGTCGAATCTGAAGGGCCGGTGGAACCAGATGGAGTGGTTGACCGTCGCCGCGACGATGCGATCGAGTCCCCATGACAGTCCGTGGGTGGTGATGATCGAATCGAGCACCGTGGTGTCCGACGCGTAGCCCATGGTCGCGGCGTGAAAGATCGGGTCGTCGGGTAGAGCCCCGTCGGCCTTCATCCACACCCGATTGTGATTGAGCTTCTCCCCGGTGCCGTGCATGATCCACGCCGGATCATTCGCGTATCGCATGTCGATCGGCTTGAGGGCGTCGACGAACATCTGCAGTCGATCCTCGTAGCCGACGAAATGATCGCCCAGGGGTGGCAGCGCGTCGGGGTACGGAACCTCGGGAACCTCGACACTGTGCTCCAGGCCTTTCCCGAAGTCCTGGAAGGCAGCAAGCATCACGAACAGCTCGTTACCGTCCTGCACTGCGGTGACCTGACGGTTGGCGAAGGCGCGGCCGTCGCGTTGACGACCGACGCGGTACTCGATCGGCTTGTGGACGTCACCACCGCGAATGAAGTGCGCGTTGATCGCGTGGACGTCGCGCGAGGTGCCGGACACGGTGCGGCCTGCCGCGATCAGGGCCTGAGCGACCAGTTGCCCCCCGAACGTTCGGCTCCCCACCTTCTCCGGGTGAACACCGACGAACACGTCCTCCTCGATCTCCTCGAGTGCGAGGAGATCGAGGAGTGTCTCGAGATCAGTCTTCACCGCTGTACTGCTCGGCGCGCTCTCGCTGCCGCCGTTTCCCCCCGCTTCGACCACTTACCGGTCCTCTTCTCCGATTCGGTGCACATGGATCAAGTTGGTCGAGCCTACTGTGCCGGGAGGCGCACCGGCCACGATCACGACCTGATCGCCCTTGTTGTATCGACCGAGCTCGAGAAGCGCCTTGTCGACCTCTTTGACCATCGCATCGGTCGATCCGACGTCGGGAACGAGGAACGTTTCGGTTCCCCAGCTCAGCGACAGCTGGCTGCGTACCTCGGAGATGGAGGTGAACGCAAGCAACGGCAGCTTGGTGTGCAAGCGAGCCAACCGTCGAACGGTGTCACCGGACTGGGTGAAGGCCACGAGTGCCTTCGCGTCCAGGCGCTCACCGATATCGCGGGCAGCGTAGGAGATCACTCCACGCTTGGTGCGCGGGACGTGCGTCAACGGCGGCACACTGTCGCCCTCGGTCTCGACTGTCTCGACGATGCGGGCCATGGTCCGCACCGTGTCCATGACGTACTTGCCGACCGAGGTCTCACCGGAGAGCATGACCGCGTCGGTGCCGTCGAGCACCGCGTTGGCGACATCGGACGCCTCGGCGCGCGTGGGACGAGAGTTCTCGATCATCGATTCGAGCATCTGAGTCGCGACGATGACGGGCTTGGCATTGGCGCGGGCGATCTGGATCGCGCGCTTCTGCACCAGCGGCACCTGTTCGAGTGGCAACTCGACGCCGAGGTCCCCGCGAGCGACCATGATCGCATCGAACGCGAGCACGATCGCTTCGAGATTGTCGACCGCTTCGGGCTTCTCCAGCTTGGCGATGACGGGAACTCGACGACCCACGCGATCCATCACGGCGTGCACGAGTTCGACATCCGCGGGCGAACGCACGAACGACAGCGCGATGAAATCGACACCGAGAGCGAGCGCGAACTCGAGATCCGCGATGTCCTTCTCACTCATAGCTGGAACGGATACGTCCATACCGGGCAGAGAAACGCCCTTGTTGTTGCTGACCGGTCCGCCTTCGGTGACACGGCACAGCACGTCGTTGCCCTCGACGCCGGTGACCACGAGGCCCACCTTGCCGTCGTCGACGAGAAGGCGATCGCCTTCCTTGGCGTCCTGGGCCAGCTCCTTGTACGTGGTCGACACCCGGTCGTGAGTGCCTTCGCAGTCCTCGACGGTGATGCGGACGAGTTCACCGCTCGCCCACGTGGTCGAGCCCTCGGCGAAGCGGCCGAGACGAATTTTCGGTCCCTGCAGGTCGGCAAGAATGCCCACCGCTTTGCCGGTGGAGTCCGAGGCGGCCCGGACCCTCTCGTAGTTGGCTTGGTGATCGGGGTGATCGCCATGGCTGAAATTCAGTCGTGCGACATCCATTCCACTCTCGACGAGTTCGCGGATGCGCTCTGTGGTTGCGGTTGCGGGTCCAAGGGTGCAGACAATCTTCGTACGTCGGCTCACGAAAGCGAGCCTAGCCGCTGGAGGCCGCGTTCTCTATCGCAGACACGTCCAGCTGAATACTACCGATCGGTAGCCTCGCTGCGATGCTGCTGAAGCCGCCTGTACCGGTTCAGAGACGGGAGTCACACCACCGCGAGAGGCAGGGCAGTCGGGTGCACCGGCGACGGCAATTCCGAGTGCCCGGTGAGAAAAGCATCGACACCGTGGGCCGCCGATCGACCTTCTGCGATCGCCCATACGACCAACGAAGCGCCGCGATGCGCATCTCCACAGACGAACACCCCGGGTGCCGTGGTCTGCCAATCGGGACCACACGAGAGCGCACCCCGCTTGGTCGGCGTCAGGCCGTACTCCTCGAGCAGCGGACCGTGCTCGACACCCTCGAATCCGATGGCGAACAACGCCAGATCACAGGGCAATTCGACCTCCTCACCGATGGGCGTGACGATCCGTCGACCGTCCGCGTCGCGCTGCACCTCGACCTCGGCGAGCACCATGGCGCGAACATGCCCGCGCTCGTCGCCGAGAAATCGCTGAACCGCAACCTGATGACGTACGACGCCGCCCTCGGCGTGCGCGGGTGACGTGCGCAGCACCAGGGGCCACGAGGGCCACGGTGAGAGACTGTCGTCTCGCGCCCCCGGTAGCGCCGGGTTGTAGTCGAGTTGGGTGACCGACGCCGCGCCTTGCCGGTGAGCGGTACCCAAGCAGTCGGCTCCGGTGTCACCGCCGCCGATGATCACCACGTGCTTGTCCGCAGCGGAGATCGTCGTGGGTCCGTCGCCTTCGCACTCCTTGTTCGACGGCACCAGGTGCTCCATCGCCAGGTGAATTCCGTCCAGGCCGCGGCCGATCACCTCGGTATTGTCGCGGGCCCGGAGAGCTCCGACGGCGAGCACCACCGCGTCGAACGATGTGCGCAGCTGTTCGACCGTGAAGTCGATACCCACCTCGCAATCGGTGACGAAATGCGTTCCCTCGGCTCGCATCTGCATCAGACGCTGGTCGAGTACCGATTTTTCGAGCTTGAATTCCGGAATGCCGTATCGGAGCAGTCCGCCGAGGCGATCATCCCGCTCGTACACGGTGACGTCATGGCCCGCGCGCGTGAGTTGTTGCGCCGCAGCCAATCCCGCCGGCCCCGATCCGACGACAGCAACCCGCTTACCGGTCGAGATCGTCGGCGGCTGTGGGACGACACTGCCCTCTTCCCATGCCAGATCTGCGATCGTCTGCTCGACCCGCTTGATCGTGACGCTGCCACCGGTGGCCGCCTCGGAGATCGAGAGCACACACGCCGATTCGCACGGTGCGGGGCACACCCGGCCGGTGAATTCCGGGAAATTGTTGGTCGCATGCAGTCGATCGCTCGCCGCATCCCAGCGACCACGGCGCACCAGATCATTCCATTCGGGAATCAGATTTCCCAGTGGGCAACCTGCAGTTCCCGAGTGACAGAACGGAATTCCGCAATCCATACACCGACGCGCCTGATCGGAGACCTCCGCTGCACGTTCGCTCGTCGGCTGGTGCGAGTACACCTCGTTCCAGTCCTTGACCCGCTCACTGATCGGACGCTTGGCAGCATCGCGTTTGACGACTTTGAGAAATCCTTGTGGATCAGCCACGTGCAGCCTCCATGATCGCAGCATCGACGTCGCGCCCTTCGGCACGCGCCATTCGAGTCGCTTCCAGCACCCGCTGGTAGTCGACGGGCATGATTTTGGTGAACAGTGCAGACCGGCGGGGCCAGTCGGCCAACAACGAGGTCGCGACAGTGGAGCCCGTCCATCGTCGATGCTTGTCGACGGTCTCGCGCAGCCACATCAGATCGTCCGGGTCGGGGACCTGCAGTTCGACCATCGCCATGTTCACGTCGGCCGGATCCAGACCGAGGACGAACGCGATGCCGCCCGACATCCCCGCCGCCATGTTGCGGCCGGTCGGTCCGAGTACGACGACCCTGCCGCCGGTCATGTACTCGAAAGCGTGGTCGCCCACCCCCTCGTTCACCGCCACCGCTCCCGAGTTCCGGACCGCGAACCGCTCCCCTGCTTTGCCCCGCAGGTACACCTCGCCCGACGTCGCTCCGTACAGAATGGTGTTGCCTGCGATCACGTTGTCCTCGGCGACGAACAGCGCATCCGGAGCGGGTCGCACGACGATCCGGCCCCCGGACAAGCCCTTGCCCACATAATCGTTCGCGTCGCCGACCAGATCCAAGGTGATGCCCGGCGGCAGGAATGCTCCCAGCGACTGTCCGGCCGATCCGGTGAAGGCGATGTGAATCGTGTCGTCCGGCAGACCACCCGCACCGTAGCGTCGAGTGACCTCGGAGCCCAGAAGTGTGCCCACGGTGCGATTGACGTTACGTACCGGAAGCTCGAGGCGAACCGGATGCGAGTCCTCCAGCGCTCCCTCGGCCAACTGGATCAGCGTCCGATCGAGCGCGAGATCGAGGCCGTGGTCCTGCTCGCGTAGGCGTCGACGCTGCGTCATCGGTGCGCCCTGTCGGTCGACGGGCATCGCGAAGATCGGAGCCAGATCGAGCCCCTTGCTCTTCCAGTGCGCAACCCCTGCCGCAGTCTCGAGCACATCGGCGTGGCCGACTGCTTCGTCGATACTGCGGAATCCGAGCTGCGCGAGGTACTTTCGCACGTCCTCGGCGATGAACTTGAAGAAGTCCTCGAGGAACTCGGGTTTGCCGGTGAACCGCTTGCGTAGTTCCGGGTTCTGCGTCGCAACGCCCACCGGGCACGTGTCGAGATGACAGACGCGCATCATGATGCAACCCGCCACGATCAGTGGAGCCGTCGAGAAGCCGAACTCTTCCGCACCGAGCAGTGCCGCCACGATGACGTCTCGACCGGTCCGCAGTCCTCCGTCGCACTGCACGGTGATGCGATCACGCAAGCCGTTGAGGACCAGCGTCTGCTGGGCGTCGGCAAGCCCGATCTCCCACGGAGCACCGGCATGTTTGAGCGAGGTCAACGGAGCCGCGCCGGTTCCACCGTCGTATCCGGAGATCAGCACGACATCGGCGTGCGCCTTACTGACACCGGTCGCCACGGTCCCGACGCCGACGGAACTGACGAGCTTGACGTGCACGCGTGCGTTCTCGTTGGCGTTCTTGAGATCGTGAATCAGCTGTGCGAGATCCTCGATGGAATAGATGTCATGGTGCGGGGGCGGCGAAATCAGCCCGACGCCCGGCGTCGAATGCCGGGTCTTCGCCACCCACGGATACACCTTGTAGCCGGGCAACTGACCGCCCTCACCGGGCTTGGCACCCTGCGCCATCTTGATCTGAATATCCGTGGCATTGACGAGATAGTCGCTGGTGACGCCGAACCGACCACTGGCGACCTGTTTGACAGCGCTCCGGCGACTCGAGTCGTAGAGGCGATCGATGTCCTCGCCGCCTTCGCCCGAGTTGGATCGCGCGCCGAGGTTGTTCATCGCAACGGCCATCGTCTCGTGGGCTTCGGCGGAGATCGATCCGTAGCTCATCGCACCGGTGTTGAACCGGGTGACGATCGACTCGACGGACTCCACCTCGTCGAGGGGCACCGGAGGCCGCACACCGTCTTTGAACTCGAACATGCCGCGCAGGGCACCTCCTTCACGGGCGAGCCGATCCACCTCGTCGGTGTACTTCTGAAATACGTCGTATCGGCCGGTCCGCGTGGCGTGCTGCAACAGGAACACCGTCTCGGGTGTGAACAGATGCAGCTCTCCCTCGCGCCGGAACTGATACTCGCCGCCGATCTCGAGCCGACGGTGCACACGGTCGGTCGGATTCTCGGGGTATGCCCGCCGATGGCGCACCTTGACCTCCTCGGCGAGCACGTCGAGACCGACGCCGCCGAGCTTGGACGCAGTTCCTTTGAAGTACTCGCGCACCACCTCGCGGTCGAGACCGACGGCTTCGAAAACCTGGGCTCCGGTGTACGAACCGACAGTCGAGATGCCCATCTTGGACATCACCTTCAGCACACCCTTGCCGAGCCCGTACAGGTAGTTGCGCACTGCGACGGTCCGCTCGACCCCGGTCAGTTCGCCCTCACCCACCAGATCCTCGATCGACTCCATCGCCAGATACGGGTTGACTGCTGCGGCACCGAATCCGATGAGCAGCGCCAGGTGATGGACCTCGCGCGCGTCCCCGGATTCGACGACGAGGGCGACCTTGGTGCGCTCCTTGGTGCGAACGAGATGATGGTGCACCGCCGAGGTGGCGAGCAGTGACGGGATCGGTGCCCGAGTGTGGTCCGAATCGCGGTCGGAGATGATCAGCGTGCGGTATCCGGCGGCGATCGCCTCCGATGCCCCGGCGCGCAGCTCCTCGATCGCCTCGGCGAGACCGTCACCGCCGCGTTCGACCTCGTACAGGCCGCGCAGTACCGTCGCCGACAGTCCGGGATGGTCCCCGTCCTCGTTGATGTGAATGATCTTGTTGAGCTCGTCGTTGTCGAGCACCGGCCACGGCAACACGATCTGCCTGCACGATGCCGCGGTGGGCTCGAGCAAATTCTGCTCCGGACCCATTACCCGCGAGAGCGAGGTCACGATCTCCTCACGGATCGAATCGAGCGGTGGATTGGTGACCTGGGCGAACAGTTCGATGAAGTAGTCGTAGAGCTGGCGTGAGCGCTGCGACATCACCGCAGAAGGTGTGTCGGTACCCATCGAACCCAGTGGTTCTCCCCCGGAAGCGGCCATCGGCGTCAGTACGACGCGAAGGTCTTCCTCGGTGTATCCGAATGCGACCTGCCTACGAACCACGGACTCGTGGTTGTACTGGACGTGTGCGCGCTCGGGCAAGCTCTTGATTTCCAGCAGGCCGGCATGCAGCCACTCCTGGTAGGGGTGTTCGGTTGCCAATTGGAGCTTGATCTCGTCATCGGGAACCAATCGGCCCGCGGCGGTATCTATCAGGAACATCTTTCCGGGCTCGAGGCGTCCCTTGGCCACGACCTCGGATTGCGGCACATCGAGTACACCGGCTTCGCTTGCGAGAATCACTCGCCCGTCGACCGTCTGCCACCACCGCCCTGGCCGAAGACCGTTGCGGTCCAGAACCGCTCCGACGTAGCTACCGTCGGTGAACGTCACACAGGCCGGCCCGTCCCATGCCTCCATCATCGAGGAGTGGAACTGGTAGAACGCTCGCACCCGCGGGTCCATCGTGCGGTGGTTCTCCCACGGTTCGGGCACCATCATCATGACCACGTGGGGCACACTGCGCCCACCCAGATGCAGTAGTTCGAGTACTTCGTCCAGGGACACCGAATCCGATGCATCGGGATTGCAGATCGGGAACAACCGCTCGAGGTCACCAGGGATCAGATCGCTCGACAGCAACGCTTCTCGGGCACGCATGCGATTGCGATTGCCTTTGACGGTATTGATCTCACCGTTGTGGGCGACGTAACGATGCGGGTGCGCCAGCGGCCACGACGGGAACGTATTCGTCGAGAATCGACTGTGAACAATGGCAATTGCACTCTTGCACAACGGATTACGCAGTTCCGGAAAGTACAGCGGCAACTGCATGGTGGTGAGCATGCCCTTGTAGACGATGGTCCGCGAGGACAGCGACGGAAAGAACAGTCCCGATCCGTCGGACTCGATCTCGGGGGTGACCCGCTCGGATCGCTTACGCAGTCCGTACACCAACCGATCGAGCGCAAGACCGGCCGGACGCGCGCCGTCGACCTCGGGAGCGGTGACGAACAGGTAGCTCATGTACGGCATGCAGCCCAGTGCCGTGACTCCGACGTCGGCTCGATCCGGATCGACCTCGACCGGAACCCAGCCGAGGACCTCCAGACCTTCTTCTGCCGCAACGGTTTCGACGCGATCCACGGCGATCGCACGCTCACGGAGCCCCTGCGGCAGAAAGCACACTCCGGCCGCGAACGTGTTGTCGCCATCGGCATCGGGGGCAGGGAGATCGAAGGGTGCAAGTGAGGCGAGGAGTTCGACCGGCAGCTGAATCAGGATGCCCGCACCGTCGCCGCTGTTGGGCTCGGCTCCGGCCGCTCCACGGTGTTCGAGATTCTCCAATGCGAGAACACCATCCGCCACGATGTCGTGGGAACGTCGACCTGCGATGTCGGCGATCATCGCAACGCCGCAGGAATCCTTCTCCGCACTCGGGTCGTACAGGCCCTGCTCTGCAGGCATCCGAGAAAACAGCACTACGCTCACCTCCACATAGGCCGGAGGGTCGCGACGGCAGTGCAGTGATCTATGTGCTGCACCGTAAGTCTCGGCAACCCCGCCGACTCCTCGACTCATCTCGACCGACGTGGTCGAACGAGCCGAACTACAAATGCCTGTCGGGTTTTGACCGGGACAACTCTGGCCCGCGAAAGAATCCGGGATCGCTCCCGGATGGCGAAATCCTAGCAGCTGACATCGCCGCAGTGGCACTCACGAATACCGGGGCACTGCATTGCGTCAGTGCTTGATTCCCTCGATGCTTCTACGCTGTCAGTCGCGAAGTGGTCGACCGTGCTGATCTCGGACGCTACCGGTGAGCATCATTATTCCGTCGATCAGGGGCCAGATACCCCCGATGCCACAGGTGAGCCACGTGACGGCTATCTGCGCCACGGCGATACCCGGTTGGTTCAGGTAGAACCGTCCGGCCCCGAATGCTCCCAGCAGGATGTTGAGCAGCCCAGCCGTCAGCTTCTGCTTGTCCGAGTACGGCTCGCCGGTCACGGGGTGCCTGCCGTACGGGGCCATCGGGTCCATGAAGCCGGGTCCGCCCGCATACTGAGGACCACCGTACTGAGAACCACCGTACTGAGGACCCGCGTACTGCGGTTCCCCGTACTGCGGACCCGGGTACTGCGGTTCCCCGTACTGCGGACCGCCGTAGGGC
>NZ_JABFAU010000003.1:928941-950830 GCF_017168335.1 Rhodococcus sp. KRD162
GAACCATCGGTGGGGGGCGGATAGCCGGCTCCGGGTGACGGTCCGAATTGCCCATCGGACGCGCCATCTTCGGAAGTGCCGTACTGGGGTGTGGCGTACTTGGGGTCGGGTGCGCCGTACACAGGACCGGAGTCCGAGGGAGTGCGCTTCTCGAATGAAATTCTCGGCTCGGACGGATTCGATTCGTCTTTCGACGATCCGTCCGATGACGATGGGTCTGCCTCACTCACTTCGAGCTCCCTTACGACGGTGCGATACGAACGAGGGCATCAGTCTCGCAGTTTTCGCCCCTGAGGGTCGGTTACATTGCCCACCAGTATCAGAACTCCGTCTGTCACGTGCCACACGAACAGGCCCAACAGCACTATCAGACCGAGGCCGAACACCGCGAGGAGCAGCACGCCGGAGAAGAACAGCAGCACTTGTGCGACGCCGATTCCGGTACTACCGAGGTAGAAGCGGCCCACTCCCAACCAGCCGAGGAGCAACTGCAGCAAGCCAGCGACGACCTTGGACTTGTCCGACAGCGGCAGACCGGTGACCGGGTCGCGGCCGTACGGCGCGTCGGGACCGGCACCGAACACCGGCCCACCCGGGTAGCCCGAGGGTCCGCCGAAGCCTTGTTGTGCATAGCCCTGCGGCCCGTATCCCTGCGGCCCGTAACCCTGGGGTTGACCGAGATTCTGTTGCTGACCGTAGCCCTGCTGTGGGTAGCCCTGCTGTGGGTAGCCCTGTTGCGGGTAGCCCTGTTGCGGGTAGCCCTGTTGCGGGTAGCCCTGTTGCGGGTAGCCCTGCTGTGGGTAGCCCTGTTGCGGATAGCCCTGCTGCGGATAGCCCTGCTGCGGGTAGCCAGAGGTGGGAGGAAAATCGCTGAACGATTGGTCTGCGCTGCCGTCCGAGCTGGGCGCAGGGTAACTCGGTGTGCTCGACCAACCCGGCCCGTTTCCGATGCCCGAGTAGGTGTCCCAACCTGGCCCAGTGGACCCGGTAGGACCGTGCGATGGCGCAGACTCCGAGGTGGCGGGCGGTTCCGAGAGAGACGCTTCGGCGGTGGCATCGTAGTCGAACGGCGTGCCGAACGAGCTCGTCGGCGTCACCTCGTTGTCCTTCGAGTCACCCGCGCTGGAGTCGCGCTGCGGATCTGTGCCGGGGGTCTTGTCGAAATCAACCACGGGTACTGCCTTCTTCCTCTGCTTTCTTGTCAGACGCCTGCGTGTCCTGCGCATCGGCTCGGCCCACTTCGGTGCCGGCCTCATCGGTGCCGGGTTCGGTCGCGCTCGGGTCAGCCGCGTTCGAGTTCTCCACCGACTGCCCGGACGCATCGGCGCGTGCCTCGCCCCCGTCGAGGTCCTGATCGTCGTTGGACTTCAGCGTGGCGGGGTCTTCACGGCCCTTCGTGGCGATCAAGAAGTATGCGACGGCCAGAACGAAGACGATGGCCGAGGTGAAACTGTTGATGCGGATGCCGGCGATCTTCGTGGCGAAGTCGTCACGCATCAGTTCCACCCAGAACCGTCCGGCGCAGTATCCGGCTACGTAGAGCGCGAACAGTCGTCCGTGACCGATCGTGTATTTGCGGTCGACCAGCACCAGCAGTGCGACGATCGCGACGCTCCAGAGCAGCTCGTACAGGAACGTCGGATGAACGACCCTCTCCACGAACCCGGTCGAGACGCCGTTCAGCGGATCTAGCCGACCGTTCGCGTCGACGCGCTCGTAGATTTCCAGACCCCACGGCTGCGTCGTAGCGCGTCCGTACAGTTCCTGGTTGAAGTAGTTGCCGATGCGCCCGATCGCCTGGGCCAGCAGAATCGGCGGTCCGACCGCGTCACCGAACGCAGGTAGCGGAATGCCGCGTCGTCGGCACGCAATCCAGGCACCGACGCCGCCGAGGAACACTGCTCCCCAGATTCCGAGACCGCCGTTCCAGACGTACAGCGCCTCGATCGGCCGTCCGCCGGGACCGAAGTAGGTCTTCCAGTCCGTGGCCACGTGATACAGACGTCCGCCGAGCAAGCCGAACGGGACGGCCCACACTGCGACGTCGAGGACGGTCCCCTTGGTTCCACCTCGCGCGACCCAGCGGCGATCACCCCACACCACCGAAATGACGATGCCGATGATGATGAACAGGGCGTAGGCCCGTAGTGCCAGCGGTCCGACGTGCCACACCCCCTGCGGCGGGCTGGGAATGTAGGCCAGGACTGCAGTCGAAGTCACGACGCTACGTTAGCGGAACGGACACCCTCGGCCAGTTCCGTCGTCAGCTCACGGACCGCGTCGAGTCCCTTGTCCACGGCACTGACCAACGCCGAACCGACGATGACCGCGTCGGCATAGCGTGCGATCTCGGCCGCCTGCGCTCCGGAGCGAACCCCGAGGCCGACCCCGATGGGAATGTCGGAATGCTGACGAATACGGGCCGACAGCGCCGGGGCCATCGAGGACACTGCGTCCCGGGCACCGGTGACGCCCATGGTCGACGCGGCATAGACGAACCCGCTACTGGCCTCGACTGTGCTGACGAGCCTCTCCTCGGTGGACGAGGGGGCCACGAGGAAGATGCGATCGAGTCCGTAGGCGTCGGAGACTTCGATCCACTCCTGTGCTTCGTCCGGAATGAGGTCCGGGGTGATGATTCCGAGCCCACCGGCACCGGCCAAGTCTCGCGCGAAGTTCTCGATGCCGTATTTGAGCACCAGGTTCCAGTAGGTCATGACAACAGGTTTTCCACCTGCGGCCGCGACCTTCTCGGCGACAGTGAACACGTCCTTGACCCGGGCACCGGCACGCATCGCAACATCTGCTGCCGCTTGAATCGTGGGGCCGTCCATCACGGGATCGGAGTACGGAATACCCACCTCGACGATGTCGCATCCGGCGTCGACCATCGTCTCGACCACCTCGATCGAGCGCTGCACGGTCGGGAAACCCGCAGGGAGGTAACCGACGAGAGCTGCGCGCCCCTCGGCCCGGCACTGCGCGAAAGTCTCGGAAAGGCGAGAGTCGTTGTTGCTCATGGCTTGACACCTGCTTCGTCGTCGACGTTCGCTTCGCCGTTCCGGTCCATCAGACCGAACCATTCGGCCGCGGTGTCGACGTCTTTGTCGCCGCGTCCGGACAGGTTGACCAGGATGATCGCATCCTGGCCGAGTTCCTTGCCGAGGGTCAACGCGCCTGCGACGGCATGCGCGGACTCGATGGCCGGAATGATGCCCTCGGTGCGGCACAACAACTCGAACGCGTTCATCGCTTCGGTATCGGTGATGCCGCGATACTCGGCCCGCCCTATGTCGTGCAGGTACGAATGCTCCGGACCGACACCCGGATAGTCCAAACCGGCCGAGATGGAATGAGATTCGATGGTCTGGCCGTCCTCGTCCTGCAGGAGGTACGAGTACGCACCGTGCAACGCACCCGGTGAGCCACCACTGATGGTCGCAGCATGCCTGCCGGTATCGACACCATCGCCCGCCGCTTCGAGGCCGATCAGGCGGACGTCGGCGTCGTCGATGAACGCATGGAAGATTCCGATCGCGTTGGACCCGCCACCGACACAGGCCGCGATGGCGTCGGGCAGTCGCCCCGTGGACGCGAGCACTTGCTGACGCGCTTCGAGGCCGATGATGCGCTGGAAGTCACGCACCATGACCGGGAACGGATGTGGCCCTGCGACGGTCCCGAAACAGTAATACGTGTTGTGCGCGTTGGTGACCCAGTCGCGCAGGGCCTCGTTGATCGCATCCTTGAGCGTGCGCGATCCCGATTTGACGGCCACGACGCTCGATCCGAGCAGACGCATCCGGGCAACGTTGAGCGCCTGGCGCTCGGTATCGACCTCACCCATGTACACGACACATTCGAGCCCGAGGAGCGCACAGGCGGTGGCGGTTGCCACGCCGTGCTGGCCGGCCCCGGTCTCGGCGATGATCCGAGTCTTGCCCATCCGCTTCGCCAGGAGAACCTGGCCCAGAACGTTGTTGATCTTGTGAGAACCGGTGTGATTGAGGTCTTCTCGCTTGAGGAGAATCCGAGCGCCGCCGGCGTGCTCGGACAGTCGGCTCGCTTCGAATACGGGGGACGGACGCCCGGTGTAGTCGCGTTGCAGCCGATCGAGTTCACCGAGGAACTCGTTGTCGCTACGGACTTTCTCGTACTCGGCGGTGACTTCCTCGATGACGCCCATCAGCGCCTCGGGCACAAATCTGCCGCCATAGACACCGAAATGGCCGCCCACATCGGGCTCGTGCGGGCTGCGTTCGGTGAGGCCGATGCTGCTCTGCGGCAGATCAGCGCCCTTGAAGCGGACTGCCTGCGCGGCGTCCACGGTGCCTGAAGAATTGCTGGTGCTCACCGGTCCAGTGTGCCCCAGAGGCGGACTATCGCCGCGCTCGGGTCGGGTGCCGGTTCACCTGGACATGGTCAGCGCGCGGGCTTGGGGCACGACGGGTGGGTTCCCGCCGTCACCAGGTCCGAGACAGCGGTGCGTGGATCGCCCGAAGTCACCAAGCCCTCGCCGACCAGTACTGCGTCCGCCCCGGCACCGGCGTATGCGAGCAAATCGGCTGTGCCCCGCACACCGGACTCTGCAATACGAATGATCTCGCTGGGCAGACCAGGCGCAATGCGACTGAAACTGTCACGGTCGATCTCGAGGGTCTTGAGGTTGCGCGCGTTGATTCCGATGACCGTGGCACCCGCTTCGAGCGCACGGTCCGCCTCGGCCTCGGTGTGGACCTCGACCAACGCCGTCATCCCCAGCGACTCGGTGCGATCGAGCAGTGAGGTCAGTGCGTCCTGCTCGAGTGCCGCCACGATCAACAGAATGACGTCGGCACCGTGGGCTCGCGCCTCGTGGATCTGGTACGGACCGACGATGAAATCTTTGCGCAGCACCGGGATCGAGACGGCAGCGCGCACCGCGTCGAGGTCTGCGAGGGAACCGTGGAAACGGCGCTCCTCGGTCAGGACGCTGATGACGCGGGCACCACCCTGCTCGTAGGCGCGAGCCAGCACTGCCGGATCCCCGATGTCGGCCAACGCACCTTTGGACGGACTGGCGCGCTTGACCTCGGCGATGACACCGATACCGTCCTCACGCAGGGCTGCTGCCGCGTCGAGCGGTGCCGGGGCTGCCTTCGCTGCTGCTTTCACGGCGGCGAAATCGACCACCGATTCACGAGCGGCCACATCGGCCCGGACTCCGTCGAGAATCGAGTCGAGAACAGTCATGTGCCCCAGTCCTTTCTGAGCGTCGACATTCGATGTGAGGAATCTCATCGCCGTCGGACCTAGCGTAGAGGGCCGTGTCGATCCGACGAACGCGGGGTGCCGGACTCGTCGGTAGGGTCTTCCCCGGCGTCGAGTGCATCCCACATCATGCGTTCGGTGAGGTCCTCGCCCTCGTCCCGTGCACTGTTCTCCGCCGAGGAAATGCGGGAGCGCCGCGCCACCTCGTCACGGCGCACTGCCGGAGCGTCGTACTTGGACGAGAGTACCTGCGAGGCAGATGTTCTCCGAATCGACACCACGGCCGCAGCCAAGGCACAGAGCGCCCCGATCAGCGTGACGATCGCAGGCAGAACCGAGACATCCGTCGACGACACCTCGGCCCTGGCCGGCAGTTCGGCCAGCGCCGCAGACTGGGCATCGGAGGCTCCGGCGGTCAGCAATCGAACAGCCGGGATCGCGGCCGCGACGGCCACCGCTGCAATCAGCAGGGCCAGAACCCGCAGGGCCCACCCTCGCACCGCGAACGACGCCGCAACTGCGGCCAACAGCACCAGCGCCAACGGAGTGGTGGCAGCGGCCCAGGTGCTACCCAGAAGTGAGTCCGTTCGGCCCTCTCCCAGACCGTCGGCGGACGTCACCCGCACCCACGTCATCCGCGACGCACCCCACAGGCACGCCGCCGCCACGACCAGCAGCGCTACGGGAACTGCGGCGGAACTGCGACGCCCGGATCCTTCGGTCATCGGCCACCGACCTCGCGCAGCGACTCCGCTGCCGCGACGGCTCCCAACACTGCCATCGCCTTGTTTCGCGCTTCGTCGTCTTCGTACTCCGCGACCGAGTCGGCCACGACTCCCGCACCGGCCTGAACGTACGCGGTGCCGTCCTTGACCAGGGCCGTGCGAATCGAGATGGCCGTGTCTGCGTCACCCGCAAAATCGAGATACCCGACGATGCCGCCGTAGATGCCGCGCCGGGTCGGCTCCAACTCGTCGATCAGTTCCATCGCGCGCACCTTCGGAGCACCCGACAATGTGCCGGCCGGGAAACACGCCTTGACCGCGTCGAGGGCACGCTTGCCCTCCGCCAAGCGGCCTGTGACCGTCGACACCAGATGCATGACGTGGCTGTAACGCTCGATATGTCGATAGTCGCTCACCCGAACCGTGCCGGGAGCACAGACACGTCCGAGATCGTTTCGGCCGAGATCCACGAGCATCAGGTGCTCGGCGTTCTCCTTCTCGTCCGCAAGCAGATCCTTCTCGAGCAACACGTCCTCCTCCTCCGACGTGCCGCGCCAGCGCGTACCGGCGATCGGGTGAGTGGTCGCGAGGCCGTCGACCACCGTCACCAGGGCCTCCGGGCTGGATCCCACAATGGAAAACGCCGTCTCGTCGTCGGCGCCGGGAACGTGCATCAAATACATGTACGGGCTGGGATTCGACGCCCGCAGCATCCGATAGATGTCGAGCGGAGAAGCCTCGGTGTCCATCTCGAAACGTTGCGACAGCACCACCTGGAACGCCTCCCCGGCTTCGATCTCCTTCACCAGGCGGTCGACATCGGTGCCGAAGCCCTCGGAAGTCCGTTGCCTGCGAAACTTCGGGGCGGGCTTGGCGAACGTGGAAACGGTGGAGGCAGCGGGCTTCGACAGGTCCGCACACATCCGGTCCAGCCGCCGAACAGCATCGTCGTACGCACGGTCGACATGTTCGTCGGAGCCATCCCAGTTCACCGCGTTTGCGATCAGAGTGATCGCGCCCTCGTGATGGTCGACGGCCGCAAGATCGGTGGCGAGCAACATCACCATCTCCGGAACACCGAGATCGTCCTGAGCGTGCTCGGGCAGCTTCTCGATCCGCCGGACCGAGTCGTAGCCGAGGTAGCCGACCATGCCACCGGTCAACGGAGGCAGACCAGGCACCCGCTCCGAATGCAACAACTCCAACGTCCGCGCCAACACCTCGAGAGGATCGCCGCCGTTCGGCACCCCGGCAGGAACATTGCCTCGCCACACCGCCTCGCCGTCGACCACGGTCAACGCTGCCGGAGCACCGGCACCGATGAACGACCACCTCGACCACGAACGTCCGTTCTCAGCGGACTCGAGCAAGAATGTGCCGGGCCGATCCGCCCCGAGCTTCTGATACGCCGACAGCGGAGTCTCGGAGTCTGCGAGCACCTTTCTCGTCACCGGCACCACTCGATGCTCGGCGGCGAGCTGCCGAAACACCTCGCGGGAGGTGGTCGAGTCCGAAGGATCGGTCTCGCGGGTGGGGCTGGGGTCGGTGGTCGTCTCGCCGTGCATCGTTCCATCCTCCCAGGTTCGACCCAACGGGTCACTCCGCGGCTCCGCTCCTGACGATCCCTGGTCACTCCGCAGGCTCCGCTCCTGCCCCCCACCTCTTGCCGGTCGCGGTAACGTGCAGCACATGAAACCAGGCGAGCTCGTTCCCGATTTTTCCCTTCCGGACCAGACCGGACAGACTCGAACGCTCACCGAATTGTTGACCGACGGCCCGATCGTGCTGTTCTTCTACCCGGCCGCATTCACCCCCGGCTGCACCGCCGAAGCGTGCCACTTCCGGGACTTGGCCTCCGAGTTCGCCGAGGTCGGAGCCACCAGGGTCGGAATCAGTGCCGACGCCGTCGCCAAGCAGGCAGAATTCGCCGCGTCGAAGTCGTTCGACTACCCCCTGCTCTCCGACGAGGACGGCACCGTCGCCGCCGCGTTCGGGGTCAAACGCGGACTGCTCGCCAAGCTCTCTCCGGTCAAGCGCGCAACCTTCGTCATCGGCACCGACCGGAAGGTGCTCGAAACCTTCTCGAGCGAAGTTCGATTCGAAGCCCATGCCGACAAGGCTCTGGAGTACCTGCGCGCACACAGTTCTTAGGGTGTCGAACGAGGTGATGCCCGAGCGGGGGGAAGCTCGAGGCATCATGTGCAGACCACAACCATCTTGATCGAGAGGTTCCCCCGCGATGGAAGCGTCGGAGACATCGAAGGACACGGCGGAATCCCGTTGGCTCACCGAGGAACAGCAGAAGGCCTGGCGGTCGTTGGTAGCCTTGGTCACTCGGCTCCCGGCAGCACTGGACACTCAGCTCCAACGAGATTCGCAACTGACCCACTTCGACTACTTCGTTCTCGCAGTCGTCAGCGAGCACCCACAGCGCCGCATTCAGCTCCGAGACTTGGCCGAATACGCCAACGCGTCACTCTCGCGGCTGTCGCATGTCGTCACCAAGCTGGAGAAAGCCGGATGGATTCGGCGCGAAAGCATTCCGGGGAGCCGCGGATCTCATGCCGTCCTGACCGACGCCGGAATGGACAAGGTCGTCGCATCGGCACCGGGCCATGTCGCTACCGTGCAGGCCCTGATCTTCGACGGGCTCACCGATTCCGAGGTCAGTGATCTCACGACGCTCAGTTCGACGCTGCTCGCGCAGTTGGACAAGGCAATCGCAGCAGGAACCGGTCAGGCCTGAGACTCGGGACCCAACAGAACGTCGGCGTCGAAGCAGGTGTGCGCGCCGGTGTGACAGGCCGCACCGACCTGATCGACGATCACGAGCACGGCGTCACCGTCGCAATCGAGCCGGACCTCGTGCACGTACTGTGTGTGCCCCGACGTCTCCCCCTTGATCCAGTACTGCTGCCTGGACCTCGAATAGTAAGTGCCCTTACGGGTTTCGATCGTGCGGGCCAGCGCCTGGTCATCCATCCACGCGACCATCAACACCTGACCGGTCGACCGTTCCTGCACCACGGCACTGAACAGTCCGGCATCGTTGCGTTTGAGCCTCGCGGACAAGCTCGGATCGAGTGTCATCGGAGAACCTCTTCGCTATCGGACAACGATGCGCTCGGCGCGCATCGCGTCCTTGACCTCGCCGATGGTGAGATCGCCGAAATGAAACACGCTCGCGGCGAGCACGGCGTCGGCTCCGGCGTGCACAGCGGGTGAGAAATGCTCGACGCGACCTGCACCCCCACTGGCAATCACCGGTACATGCACGGCCGAGCGGACGGCCGCGATCATCGGTAGATCGAACCCGGCTTTCGTGCCGTCGGCGTCCATCGAATTGAGCAGAATCTCCCCGACGCCCAATTCGGCACCACGCACCGCCCACTGCACGGCGTCGATTCCGGTGCCACGTTTGCCGCCGTGCGTGGTGACCTCCCAGCCCGACGGGGTGTCCTGCTGCCCCTGTGGAACGGTGCGTGCGTCGACCGAGAGCACTATGCATTGCGAGCCGAAGCGTTCGCTGAGCTCGCGAAGCAGCTCTGGTCGGGCGATGGCGGCGGTGTTGACGCTGACCTTGTCCGCTCCGGCTCGCAACAGACGATCGACATCGGTGACGGTCCGCACTCCCCCGCCCACAGTGAGTGGGATGAACACCTGCTCGGCGGTGCGGCTGACGACGTCGAGCATCGTGCCTCGGTCCGAGGTCGATGCGGTGACATCGAGGAACGTCAGCTCGTCTGCCCCCTGCGCGTCATAGGCAGCCGCCAGTTCGACGGGATCGCCTGCGTCTCGGAGGTTTTCGAAGTTGACGCCCTTCACGACGCGTCCTGCATCGACGTCCAGGCACGGAATCACTCTGACCGCGACGCTCATCGCACCGGTCCTTCCAGATAGTCGACGGGGTCACCGAGTTCGGTGATCACCTTCAGCAGTTCGGCGTGCACCCCTGGCGCGCCCGCGAGCACCGACGTCGAATCGACCGTCCACGGCTCGCCGGCCAGATCGGTCACCACTCCGCCTGCGGCGCGCACCAGCAACGCACCGGCTGCGTTGTCCCAGGCCCGATGGCCGAACACCACGGCACCGCCCAGGACACCGCCGGCCGTGTAGGCCAGATCCACTCCAGTGGCGCCGTGCATACGCAGCCGCGAGGAATGCATCGACAATTGTTCGAGGATGCGGAATCTGAATCGGCCGGGTAGCGGGCCCCGACTGGCGACGTTGAACGCACCGAACCCGATCATGGACTCGCGCAACTCTTTCGGTCGTAGGCTCGGCAGGGCGACCCCGTTGAGCATCAGCGGGCCCTCGGCCACGGCAGCGAAGCGCTGATCCACCAACGGCAACCAGGTCAGTCCCAGGACCGGAGCGCCGTCGTCGAGCAACGCCAACAATGTTCCGGCCGAGGGCAATCCCGACGAGTAGTTGAATGTGCCGTCTATCGGGTCGAGCACCCAGACCAGACCCGAGTTCAGATCCGGTCCACCGAATTCCTCACCGTGAACAGCAATTCCGGTGGCCTCGTGCAACTCCGCGCTCAGGCGGCGTTCGAGTTCGAGATCGACCGCGGTGGCAAAATCGTCGGGGCCCTTCTGCAGCGCGCTCGGCGCGCCGACACCGGCGACGAACCGATCGTGGATACCGTCGAGCAACCCACCGGCGATCTCCAGTAGGCGAGTCGGTTCCTCGGGAAGGGTCATTCTTGCGTTACCGGGACACCGCTGCGAGGGCGTCCGGGAGGGTGAAACGTCCGGCGTACAGCGCCTTTCCGACGATGGAGCCTTCCACCCCGCGATCGACCAACCCGGCTATCGCCTCGAGATCTGCAATCGTGGACACGCCTCCCGATGCGATGACGGGCTTGTCGGTCTTGGCGCAGACGTCGGCGAGCAATTCGAGGTTGGGTCCGGTCAACGTGCCGTCCTTGGTCACGTCGGTCACCACGTAACGCGAGCAGCCATCGCGCTCGAGTCGGTCGAGAACCTCCCACAGATCACCGCCGTCGCTGACCCAACCTCGGCCACGCAGTCGGGGTGCGCCGTCGACGATCAACACGTCCAAACCGACCGCAACTCGATCGCCGAACTCGCCGATCGCGCGGGAACACCACTGGGGATCCTCGAGGGCCGCGGTACCGAGATTGACGCGGGCGCAACCGGTCGCCAGCGCCGCACGCAGCGACTCGTCGTCACGAATACCGCCCGACAGTTCCACCTGCACATCGAGCTCACCGACGACCGACGCGAGCAGTTCACGATTGGACCCTCGCCCGAACGCCGCGTCCAAGTCGACCAGATGGACCCATTCAGCGCCGTCGTTCTGCCAAGCGAGCGCGGCGTCGCGAGGCGACCCGTACTTCGTTTCGCTTCCGGCTTCTCCTTGAACGAGACGGACAGCTTCGCCGCCTGCGACATCGACAGCAGGCAATAAGACCAGGCTCACGTGCGATTATGCTACTGGCCGAACAGCAACGAACTCAAAACGGGTCGTCCCTGGGTTCGTCGGTCGCACCGCATCTGGCGGTGCACGCGCACCTACCCGAGTTCCTTGCGCGTCATGCGCGTGGACACCACGCCCATGGCCACGATCGCTCCGACGACCCCGGCCAGCGCGATGACCAGAGCAATGCCTGCGCTCGGTTGCAGTACGACGATCAGTGCGGTGGCAAGGGCCAGTACCGCCACCGCCGCGCCGAGTGCCCGGAAAGCCAATCGGCCGAGCGAGAACTCGCGCTCGCTCACACCGACCGGACCCAGTTCTCCAACAGCGCCGCTCCGGCATCCCCGGACTTCTCCGGGTGGAACTGAGTGGCGGACAGAACCCCGTTCTCCACTGCGGCGAGAAATCGGCCGCCGTGATCGGCCCAGGTGAGCATCGGCGCAGCGAGGATCTCGCTGGGTTCGAGCTCCCATTGCTGGGCGGCGTAGGAATGAACGAAATAGAACCGGGTCTGGGGGTCGATGCCGTCGAACAGCACACTCTTCTCGGGTGCCTCGACGGTGTTCCAGCCCATGTGGGGCAGCACGTCGGCGCGCAGTCTTTCGACGGTGCCCGGCCACTGCCCGCAGCCCTCGGCTTCGACGCCGAACTCGACTCCTCGATCGAACAGGATCTGCATTCCGACGCAGATTCCCAATACCGGGCGTCCCCCGGCCAGACGACGCCCGATGATCCGGTCACCACCCACGGCCAGCAGGCCCTCCATGCATGCCGCAAACGCGCCGACACCAGGAACGACCAGCGCCTGCGCGTCGAGAGCCTCGTCGAAGTTCGAGGTCACGGTCACGTCGGCACCGACTCGGGCCAAGGCCCGCTTCGCCGAGTGCAGATTGCCCGAGCCGTAATCGAGCAACACCACAGAAGTCATGGGGAAAGTCTATCGGGGGTGCGCCGGGCGATCAGCGCCACCACTGCGACCGCGACGACAGCGGCCGCTGCTGCGGTGAATCCAGCGGTATACCCGACGCTCGTGGCCAGTACGCCCAGTGCGAGCGCGCCCGCACCGGTGCCCGCGTCGAAGCTGATATTCCAGACGGCGCTGGCATTGCTGTACCGAGCTGGGCCTGCCGCGTCGAAGGCCATCACCAGACTGTCGTTCTGGCAAGCGCCGTAACCGATCCCGAACACAACGGCGGCGACGAAGAACAGGGCCGCAGGCATGGCACCGAGCGCGGCGATCGCGAACACGGCGATGCCGACCGCTGCCGAGACCAGCGCAGGAACTACCGAGCGACCGATGCCCACGCGATCCGCAACCGATCCGGCGACGTACCGGCCGACGAGCATCGCTGCACTCACCACGGCGAGCGAAAGGCCGATCATCGCAGCCCGGTCCGATTCGGCGATCGGAAGCAGACTGGTGATTCCCCCGTACGCTGCCGACACCGTGGCCACCGCGAGACAAGGAACGAGGAAACAACGCACCTCGAGCCGAACTCGTTCGGCGGTGGGCGGCCTTGCCGCAGGCCTGGTGGGAGGCAACAGCGCCACACCTACCAGTCCCGCAACGGGCACTACGGCCCCGAGCACGAACACCGCCGTCGGACTCACCGCGAAGATCACCAACCCGAGCGGCAACGTGAGCACCTGCGCCAATGCGACGGCAATTCCCTGTGCGCCCGTGGCGCGGCCGAGCTGAGCAATCGGGGCCAGTTCGGCCACGATGGCCGCACCTGCCACGGTCAACATGCCGAAACCCGTCCCCCGCACCGCGGACACGGCCAGTGCCGGGACGGCCTCGACGGACACGATGAACAACAACGCCGGAACGCCCAGCAGAAGGCACCCGGCGGCGAGCACCGCACGGTGACCTGCTCGCTGCAGCATTCGAGGTACGAAGAGCTGCGTGATCACGGTGGTTGCCATGAAAATCGCGGTACTGGCCGCAGCCACTGCATCGGAGGCCCCGGACTCGGACACCGCCAGCGGTATCACCGGAAGCAGCAAGCCCCAGCCGCCGAACGCCGCTGCCCCCATCCCCATCGCGGCCGGAAGACCGCGAATGGAGAACAGACCGCTCAACCTACGAGCGCGGGTCGTTCGATCACAGACTTCCCTTGGTGGAGAGAATTCCGGTCACGCGAGGGTCGTACTCGGTGGCCTGCCGCAGCGCCCGAGCAACCGCCTTGAACTCGGCCTCGGTGATGTGGTGTTGGTCCCGGCCGTAGATCACCCGGACGTGCAGCGCGATTCGAGCATTGGACGCCAAGGTCTCGAACACATGCTTGTTGATCACCGTGGAGTACGGAACGCCCGGGTAACCGCCGATGACCGAGTGCACCATGTACTCGGGTTCACCGCTGTGCACACAGTACGGACGCCCGGACACATCGACAGCCGCGTGCACCAGCGTCTCGTCCATCGGAATGAACGAATCACCGAACCGGGTGATGCCTGCCTTGTCACCGAGCGCCTGCCCGAGCGCCTGACCGAGCACGATCGCGGTGTCCTCGACGGTGTGATGCGCCTCGATCTCGACATCGCCCTTCGCTCGAACTGTCAGGTCGAAGCGTGCGTGGGTACCCAGCGCGGTGAGCATGTGGTCGTAGAACGGGACACCGGTGGAGATGTCGACGACACCGGTGCCATCGAGGTTCAGCTCGACGGAGATGTCGGACTCTTTGGTGGTGCGCTCGATCTTGGCGATACGGGGAGCTGGTGTGGTCACTGCTGAGCCTCTGCTCTTTCGGTCGAAGCAAGTTCTGCGCTGACGGTGAGGAATCTGTCGTTCTCGTGCACCAGGCCGATGGTGACGCGCAGATATCCTGCGATTCCGACGTCCCGGATCAGTACGCCTTCGTCGAGGTACCGCTGCCAGGTCGCAGCCGCATCGGTGAATCGGCCGAAGAGCAGGAAGTTTGCGTCGGACGGCACCACCTCGTAGCCCTGGCTGCTCAATGCACGGGCCACTCGGTCGCGCTCGGCGGCGAGCTCGGCAACGCTGCCGAGGGTGTCCGAGGCGTGCCGCAACGCAGCTCGAGCAGCGGCCTGCGTGACTACCGAGAGGTGATAAGGCAAGCGCACCAACAACATTGCGTCGACCACGGCCGGAGCCGCAATCAAATATCCCAGCCGACCTCCCGCGAAGGCGAACGCTTTGCTCATCGTGCGACTGACCACGATCTTGCTGGGGTAACTCTCGATCAGTCCGATTGCACTCACGGCCGAGGAAAATTCCGCGTAGGCCTCGTCGACCACCACGATGCCCGGCGCGGCATCGAGAATGCGACGCAGATCCGCCTCATCGATGCTGTGCCCCGTCGGATTGTTGGGGCTGGTGACGAACACGACGTCGGGACGACGTTCCTCGATTGCCTGCACGGCGTAATCGACGTCGAGCGAGAAATCTGCGCGACGCTTGGCCGGGATCCATTCGGTCTGCGTTCCCGAGGAGATGATCGGGTGCATCGAGTACGAGGGCACAAAGCCGAGTGCGGTGCGCTCCGGCCCACCGAACGCCTGCAGCAATTGCTGGAGAATTTCGTTGGAACCGTTGGCGGCCCACACGTTTGCCGCCCCGACCGAGAATCCTGTCGAGGTGGAGAGGTAGCGCGCGAGGTCCGTCCGCAGCTCGACGGCATCGCGATCGGGATACCGGTGCAGCCGCGTTGCGGCAACACGGACCGACTCGGTCACATCGTCGACCAACGCCTTCGTCGGCGGATGCGGATTCTCGTTGGTGTTCAGCTGAACCGGCACGGTCAGCTGCGGTGCGCCGTACGCAGACTTGCCGACCAGAGCCGCACGCAGTGGCAGATCTTCGAGCGATACCGACTGTCCCAGTGCGTTGTTCACGATGTCACCTCGGCTGCCGGCCGCAGGCCCTCGAACCGCAACCGCACCGCTTCCCCGTGCGCCGGCAGGTCCTCGGCGTTGGCCAGCGCAATCACGTGCGCAGCAACGTCTTTCAGCGCCGCTTCACTGTAGTCCACCACATGGATCCCACGCAGGAACGTCTGCACACTCAACCCCGAGGAGTGACGAGCGCATCCGGCCGTCGGAAGAACGTGATTCGAACCCGCGCAGTAGTCACCGAGACTCACCGGGGACCACGCGCCGACGAATACCGCACCGGCGCTGCGCACCCGCGCCGCGACCTCGGACGCGTCCTCGGTCTGGATCTCGAGGTGCTCGGCCGCGTAGGCGTTGACCACGGCCAACCCCTGGGCGACATCGTCGACCAGCACGATCCCGGACTGGCTGCCGTTCAGGGCCGTGGCCACCCGCTCTGCATGCCGCGTGGACGGCATCTGCGCGTTGACGGCCTCGTCCACTGCGTCGGCCAGTTCGACGCTGTCGGTGACCAACACACTGGCGGCCATGACGTCGTGCTCGGCCTGGCTGATCAGATCGGCTGCCACGTGGATCGCGTCCGCGGTGGCGTCGGCGAGAATCGCGATCTCGGTAGGTCCGGCCTCGGAGTCGATTCCGATGAGTGAGCGGCACAGTCGCTTGGCGGCCGTGACGTAGATGTTTCCCGGACCGGTAATCAGATCGACCGGTGCCAACTCACCGCCGTCGGTGTCTGTTCCGCCGTACGTCAGCAGCGCGACCCCCTGACCGCCGCCGACTGCCCACACCTCGTCGACGCCGAGAAGCGCCGCTGCGGCCAGAATTGTCGGGTGGGGCAGACCGCCGAAATCCTTCTGCGGCGGCGAGGCCACCACCAGCGAACCGACGCCGGCGATCTGCGCCGGCACCACATTCATCACCACCGAGGACGGGTACACCGCGTTGCCGCCTGGTACGTAGAGCCCCACTCGATCGACGGGGACCCAGCGTTCGGTCACGGTTCCGCCGGGTACCACCTGCGTGGTGTGGTCGGTTCTGCGCTGATCGGAGTGCACCAGACGAGTGCGTTCGATCGCCACCTCGAGCGCTGCGCGTACATCGGGGTCCAGTTCGGACAGGGCGCGGTCCACATCTTCCTGCGGCACTCGAATACGATCCGGCCGGACTCCGTCGAACTTCTCACTGAACTCGAGCGCAGCCTCGGCGCCGCGTTCGCGGACGGCGTCGACGACGGGGCGAACCTGATGCAGCACCGAATCGACATCCACTCCGCCTCGGGGAAGTGCGCCACGTAGTTCGGCGGTGGATGGAGTTCGTCCGCGTAGATCGACGCGGGCGAGCTCGATGCGGGCAGGCATAATGGGCCCCTTCGTGAAGTCGTGTCGGTGCCGGGGTTCGGTCGGATCAGTGTTGTCCGAACCACCAGGATAGTTCCACCGAATATGCCTCAGCCTCGCACGTCCCACAGATGATGAATCGGATCGTGAATGTAGTACGCGGCCAGTGACTCGACGGAGAAGTTCGATCCGTCGCTGCGCCTACCCGTCCGCTGTCTGTCCCCGGGAGGAACGGCGGCGAAGGCGTCCGCGAGCGCAGCGGCAGCGTCAGCGAGCTCTGCCGCCACCACCGCGGCATTCTGCTCGTTGTAGTTCTCGGCCAACGCGGTCGCGTCCTGATCCCAGTTGGCGAACTCGGGGTCGTCCTCGGCGAGGACCAGCGCCAACCGGGTGCGGAATATCCGATGTACGTCGCGCACATGCGCGGCGTATTCGAGTGCAGACCACGTCGAATCATCGGGTCGAACGGCCACGTCGTCTCGGTCCAGAACCGCGACCCAGCGCTCGATGTCGGCGCGGATCAGCTCGGGGATGTCCTCGTACCGGACGGCGCTCGAGTCGAACCCGCAATCCGGGCAGGCTCGCTCGAGTACCCACGTCCAGTTCTTCGTATCGGGATCGATCGGCATGGTGGGAACAATAGATCAGGAACGACCGCGCCGAGTGTCCACAATCGGCACGGTCGTACTGCGATTGCACCGCGGACCTCCGATTGTGGCCACCCCGCGACGCCCGCCTGGAGTCACATGTAACGGGCAGCCAGTTTCTGCAGGGTGCTCGTGATTCCCTGTGCGTTCTTCTGCGGCATCTTCAACCACTCCAATACCTTCGGAGCCTTGGCCGTGCCGTACTTGAAGCTCTCGGTGACCGTCGTCACGCCCGGCTGCTTCTCGTCGAACTCCCAGCGCCAGCTGTGACCCATCGGGTGCTGCCACTCGACGATCTTGTGCTTGTCCGCGTCGACGAACTCGGTGACGGTGCTGGTGATCTTGTACGGCACGCCGTACTGCTTCATGCCAACGGAGAACCTCGCTCCGGTACTGAGCCGTTCGGGGCCCCGAACGGTGTCCTTGACGGTCCCCGATCCGTCGAGTTCACCGTGCCGACGGGGATCGGCAACGATGTCGAACAGTTCGGCTGCAGGGGCCTGAACCTCGGCTTGTTTGCTGACCTGCTGATGTCCGGTATCGATGGTTCTGATCTCTGCCATCTCGTACGCGTACCCACTGCGAGCGATCCGACACCACCGGTCGAGCGGAATCCCAGTTGACCGACGTAGTTCAATGAACGCATGTCCTGGTCAGTGTGGCTCGCATTCCTCGGTGCAAGCGTCGTCATCAGTCTCTCCCCCGGCGCCGGTGCCATCGCATCGATGTCCACCGGCCTTCGCTACGGACTCCGCCGCGGGTACTGGAACATCCTCGGGCTGCAGATCGGTCTGCTGGTACAGATCGGCATCGTCGCCGTCGGACTCGGGGCTGTTCTGGCCAACTCCGCGCTGGCGTTCACCGCCATCAAATGGTTCGGCGTTGCTTACCTGGTCTATCTCGGAGTTCGGCAGTGGCGGGCAGGCCCCACCGACGTCGCCGACGCGCCCGTGGTGGCCGATCGCGGAACGACGATGCTGGTACGGGGCTTCCTCGTCAATGCCAGCAACCCCAAGGCCGTCGTGTTCATGGTGGCGGTGCTGCCCCAGTTCCTCGAGCCGGCGCAGCCACTCGTTCCCCAATACCTCGTGATCGCGGGCACGATGGTGGCGGTGGACATGCTGGTGATGACCGGCTATACCTCGTTGGCGTCTCGGGTACTGCGACTGATGCGCTCGCACCGTCAGCAGAAGATGATGAATCGCTCGTTCGCCGGGATGTTCTTCGCCGCCGCAACGTTCCTTGCCACAGTTCGGCGGGTGACCCCGTGAAGAAGTACCGCGTGATCATGAAGAACGCCCTCGGCGGCGATCCGATTCCACTGGGACTGTTCGACACTCTGCTCGAAGCCAACACCTGGATCCAGGACGTCGGCAAACGAGACGAGCACGAACTCGGCACCTACACGGTAGAAGTGGAGTCGGGGGAACGGCCACACGATCAGGAAGTCGTCGACGAGTGAGTCGGCGCTGCCCGTGTTCCAGTGGTGACACGTTCGACGCGTGCTGCGCGCCGTATCTGCGCGGCGATGCGAGCGCGCCGACGGCCGAGAAGCTGATGCGGTCTCGATTCACTGCGTTCGCCGTCGGTGACGCGGCCTACCTCCGCGCGTCATGGCATCCCGATACCGTTCCGGACGAGCTCGAACTGGACCCCGATCAGCGGTGGTATCGACTCGATATCGTGTCGATCGAGGCGGGCGGGCTGTTCGACGACGTGGGAACCGTCGAGTTCCGAGCGCACTACAAGCACCCCGAGGGGGCGGGGACGATGAGCGAGGAAAGTCGATTCGTCCGTACCGGCGGCCACTGGCTCTACCTCGACGGACTGCTCTCGCGCTAGAGGTTGCGCAGCTTGGTCGGCCGGTTCCCTGCAGCACGACGCGCCTGCTGCTTCTCTTTGATCCGTTCGGCATCCTTGCGAACCTGGATCTGAGTGCGGCGCTCTCGAACGAGCCACTGCGGCGGGCTGGCGATGAGCTCGTCGATGGCGTCGATGGTCAACGCTTCGGTGACACCGCCGCGGGCCAGACCGGCGATCGAGACACCCAGCTTCTTCGCGATGACGTCGCGGGGAAATGGTCCGTTGGTCTGCAAATCGGTCAGCCACTGCGGCGGATCGCTGCGTAGGGCGTCCAGCTCGGACCGGCTCACCATCGAGTTCTGAAATTCTTCGGGTGCTGCGGGAAGGTAGATGCCGAGCTTGTTCGCCGCGGTCAATGGCTTCATGGTCTGTTGCTTGTTCTCCGGGCTCACCGCATCAGCTTATCCGGCACTGCGCGCTCTCGACGCCACGGTCGCTCGCGCCCCCGCTCGTCCCATAGGCTCGGGACGTGAATATCGATGTGCAGACACTGCGCTGGTTCGCGGCGGTGGCGCAGCAACTGCATTTCGCCCGCGCTGCCCAGTCGCTGGGAATCTCGCGAATCCGCCTGAGCAAGGCCGTGGTCGAACTGGAGGAGCAGCTCGGCGTCGAGCTGTTCGTACCGGGAGCCTCGCCCACCGAACTCACGGCCGAGGGCCGAGACCTGCTGGCTCGGGCGCTGGTGGAGATCGCCGAGGACGATAGACGTCTCGAGCGCGAACGGGTCACTGCGGCGGAGCCATCGACGTTCACCATCGGCTTTGCCGAAGGGGTGACGCTGACGAAGTGGACCCGCATCTGGGCAGATCGGTTTCCCGACATCGCGCTGTCGGTAGTGGCCACCACACCGAACTCACAGGTCTCGTGCCTGCGCGACGGAACGGTCGATGTCGGCTTCGTCCGTCCGCCCCTCGATCGCGACGGGCTCAACGCCATCGGCCTGTACCAGGAAGTGCAAGTCGTGGTGGTCCCGAAAGACCACCCGGTGGCCGCATTCGATTCCGTCACCGCAACCGATCTCGCTGACGAACATCTGCTTGCCGATCCTGCGACAGCACCCGAATGGGCTGCGGTGGCCACCGAACTCGTCACCGGGGATCGACCCGAACTACCCCCGATGAACTCCGTCGCAGAGACATTCGAGTACGTCGCTGCCGGATTGGGGGTGGCAATCGTTCCGCATTCGGTCGCCCGATTCAATGCCCGCAAGGACCTCGTGTACCGCCCGGTGACCGACATCGAGCACACCCAGATCGCGTTGGCCTGGGTCGCAGATCGTGAGAGCGAGCTCATCGAGGAATTCATCGGCATCGTTCGCGGGCGATCGACCCGCAGTTCACGCGGTTCAGCAGATGCGCCTCCGGCCAAGAAGAAGAAGGCTCACCCGTCCAAACCTGCTCGCCCCGTGGCCAAGACGAAAACGAACGCCCGGCGCAGCGGCAAGCGGCGCTGAACAGGCCTCCAGGAGACACTCCGGTCCGTATAGGAACGTGTGTTCGAAAGTGTGTCGGTGGGTCGCGATAGATTTCGTGCATGCTTTCGGGGGACGGCGGATCAGGGGTGGACGGCATCGAGACGGTGCCGCCTGCCCCCGAGGTGTCCGACCCCGAATTGTCGGTGTTGGTCGCTCGTGTCGAGTCCGCGGTCGCCGCGTTGGCCGGGCAGGCGTCGGTGTCGTGGACGAACGCCGACCGGCGCGCGGTGATCCAACGCATGGACGCTCTCACGAGGTCCGTGACGGCGCACTCGCACACCTGGCTCAACGAACTCATCGCTCAACACGGCCTCGATGTATATCCGGGGTCGGTACCGGCGTCGGTGGCGTGGATGCTGCGGATCACCCCACGCGCCGCCGGAGCACGGGTACGCCTGGCTGCGGAGTTGGGCGACCGGACAGCATTGTCCGGTGACGTCCTGCCCGCACTGCTGCCGCACACCGCCGAAGCATTACGGGCCGGGTTGCTCGACTCCAAGCACGTGCAGATGATCCGCGAGTTCTTCCGCCATCTGCCTAGGGACGTCGATCCGCAGACCCGCGATCTCGCCGAACAGCAGTTGGTGGGCTTCGCATCGACCAGGCGGCCCGACGACTTCGCCCCGTTGGTGGCGCACCTGGATTCGATCCTCAACCCTGACGGCGATCACGACGAGGGCGAGGACGGACAGCCGAAGCCCCGGAAGCGACGTGATGCGTTCTTCTATCTCGGTGAGCAGGGTGCCGACGGGATGTCGGAAGGCAGCTTCTGCGTCGACCCCGAACTACGCGCCTACCTCGAGGCCTTGTTCTCCAAAGCCGCGAAACCCGGAGTGAACAACCCCGCCGACCCCACATCAGTCGTGCACGACGACACCGACAGCACGTCCCGTGCGCCCGAGCCCGAGCCGACGTCCGGTCCAGCAGACAATGGCGATACACACCTGTGGGATGACACAACACCCGAGGACACTGCCGACTCCAGTGATAGTGCCGAATCCAGTAACAGTGGCGAATCCAGTAACACTGCCGACTCCAGCAACAGTGCCGACGATGAAACGACAGCCACCGCGGCACGGGACGCCGCCGCCGCTCGTGATCCGCGCAGTCAACGCGAACGCTGTCACGACGCCCTGAAACTGGCGCTCCGGCACACGCTCGCCTCCGGGACCCTCGGCACCCACCGCGGCCTACCCGTCACCGCCATCATCACCATGACCTTGAAAGACCTCGACGCCGGCTGCGGCTACGCCATGACCGCCACCGGCTCCCGCGTCTCCATCCGCGACGCCATCA
>NZ_JABFAU010000030.1 GCF_017168335.1 Rhodococcus sp. KRD162
GTTTCCGAGGCTCGTCTACGCACGGATGTTTACCCGGTAAACGCTCCAGCTGTCCGGCTGGTCTGTCGACGGATGTTTACCCGGTAAACGTCGGAGGTTTCCGAGGCTCGTCTACGGACGGATGTTTACCCGGTAAACGTTCCAGCTGTCCGGCTGGTCTGTCGACGGATGTTTACCCGGTAAACGTTCCAGCTGTCCGGCTGGTCTGTCGACGGATGTTTACCCGGTAAACGCTCCGGCCGTCCGGCTCGCCTGTCGGCGGGCGTTTACCCGGTAAACGTCGGAGGGTCTTCGAGGCTGTCCGCCGACGGGCGTTTACCCGGTAAACGTCGGAGGTTTCCGAGGCTCGTCTACGCACGGATGTTTACCCGGTAAACGCTCCAGCTGTCCGGCTGGTCTGTCGACGGATGTTTACCCGGTAAACGTCGGAGGTTTCCGAGGCTCGTCTACGGACGGATGTTTGCCCGGTAAACGTCAGAGGTTCCTGCAGTCCGTCTACCGACGGGTGTTTACCCGGTGAATGGGACGCGTATCGGCGGTCGACGCAGCGGCGAATGGTTGCCGGGGTAAACGGTCGAGCCGGCCAGTCCCGTCGGCCTTGTCGACCTACGGATGGTTGCCGGGTGAACGGGAGAAGTACATCGAGGGGGGTAGGCCTGACTGTGTGTGCTGCAGTGCGTCTGGGGTGCATGCGGACGGCGGTTCAGAAAACGAGGCCTCGGCATTGATGGCGGGCCTGCGACCGTCGTCCGGCGCATGTTGATGTCGCCAGCCTGGCGGATCTTTACCGGGTAAACGACATTTGCACATCGCATCCGACAGCGGGATCTGCACTTTGAAGTACTGCGGATCTAGTTGTCTGCCATCGAGTGAAGGTTCATGTGAATTGGCGGAACGTGCCGTCGTGACTCGTTGGCCCGCTGGACTTGCTGATGTTCGCCGGGTCGATGATATGTCCGGTCGCGATTTCCGTTAAGGAGATAGCCGCTGACTTTTGCGATTTCGGGGTCAGTGGGGTCTGCAGTGATGCAGTCATGGAGAGCCGGACTGGCAGCCGCAATTGTGAGGGCGGAGCACTGACTGGTGCCTGCCGGAGCGCGGGGTGGGCCGTTTCAGGCTGCGCAAGGTCGACTCGCAGAGCTGGGGGAGTGGGGGCTGAGTCTTTCGCCAGGGCTGCTAGCGGTTTCGGGCAGGGAAGGAGTTGAGGGACTCGGAGGCAGGTCGCGGTTGCGGCGAGGTGGGGTGAGGGCCAATAAATCTCGGAAGGTGGCGGCTGACCGGCGCGTGTCGAAACTGTTCGCGGCGGCAGGGCTGAGATTGTTC
>NZ_JABFAU010000031.1 GCF_017168335.1 Rhodococcus sp. KRD162
CCAACAACGAGGGTCTGCCGCCCGCGACAGCAATGGCCAACTTCACAACCAGAAACCAGCCGCTTCCCGCTGCTGCCTGACCGAAAAGAAACTACCCGACTGTCTCACATCCTTGACACACCTCACAGGCAGCACAGTGGATTCGCGAGCCGTACCGATTCCGGACGATCGCGATGTGGGTTCGCTGGACCGTGAAGATGGAAGATCCGGAAGCGCCGGCCGCTGTCGCGTCCGCCGCGCTGCGTCTCGCCGATCAGATCGGGCTGACGCCGTCGGGTCTGAAAGAGAACGGCTGGGTGATCGTGCCCAAGGACCAGATCGTTCCGGAGTCGCCGGCCGCGAAACAGCGCACCGCGGGCCGGGTCATCGAACGCACGACGGGAACCGGTCGCCGGTTGCGTGGTGTAGCTCGGTCCGATGGCAGCGACTGAGTCGTACGCCGTCGACTTTCCCACCCTCGCTGACGTTCTCGACCCTTGGTATCAGGCACACTGCTCGATCCCCGACGGATTCAACGTCGGGGATCCGTTCGTTATGGCCGACTGGCAGTTCTGGTGCACCGCAAACCACTACCGGGTGAAGAAGTCCGCTCGTTGGCAGCCGCGGAAGCCGATGCTGAACCAGGCGTTCACGTATCGGCGGTCGCAGATCATCGGTCCGCAGAAGTCGGGCAAGGGTCCGTGGTCGGCGGCGGTCATCGCGGGCGAGGCTGTGGGGCCGACGTTGTTTGCGGGTTGGGCAGAGGAAGGCGACGGGTACGCGTGCTCGGATTTCGGGTGTGGCTGCGGATTCGAGCATGCCTACAACCCGGGCGAACCGATGGGTATGCCGTGGCCGACCCCGATCATTCAGCTGACCGCCACGTCGGAAGACCAGGTCGACAACGTCTACGGACCGTTGACGACGATGATCGAGAACGGCCCGCTGTCGGAGCTGATGGGCATCCGGGAGAACTTCATCCGGTTGCCGGGCAATGCCCGCGACTCGATGGTGGAGAAGGTCACCTCGAATGCCCTGTCTCGCATCGGAAAGCGCGTCTCGTTCGTGCTCAACGACGAGACCGGGCTGTACACGAAAGAGAACAAGCTCGTCGACGTCGCGGACGCGCAACGTCGCGGTGCGGCAGGTATGCAGGGCCGCACGATGGAAACTACGAACTGCTGGAATCCAGCGCAGCACTCGTATGCGCAGCGGACCTACGAGTCGCGCATGAAAGACGTATTCAAGTTTTACCGGATGCCGCCGAACGGGTTGCGTTGGGAGAACAGGAAAGAACGTCGTGAACTGCTGCGCTTCGTGTACGCGGGTTGCCCGTGGATCTCGATCGACTCGATAGACGCCGAGGCCGAGGAAATCTCGGAGACCGATCCACCGAAAGCGGAGCGCTGGTTCGGCAATCGCCTCGTTCAGGGTGTGGGTGCCTGGATGGATCAGGATGTCTGGGACGGTGCGTATGCGAGGGCCTGAGCGGCTGTGGTTGCCCAATCCCAAGGCGGGCACTCAGATCTGCGTTGGGTTCGATGGTTCGGAGTCCAACGACTGGACGGCTATCCGGGCGCAGACGAAGGAGGGCTACTCGTTCACGCCCCGATACGGCGACGAACGGGCCTTGCGTCCGACGATCTGGAATCCGGCAGAGTACGGAGGCCAGATCCCGCGCGATCAGCTCGAGGTGGCCGTCGAGCACATCTTCGACCGCTGGGATGTCGTCCGGATGTACTGCGACCCGGAGGGCTACTACTCCGAGATCGGTTCCTGGTCGGTGACATATGGTGCCGACAAGGTATTCGAGTGGCAGACGAACCGTCCACGTCAGATGCACGAGGCGTTGCTGCGGTGCGAGACCGATCTGCGGAGCAAACGCATGACGCATGACGGGTGCCCGATCACGACCCGTCATGTCCTGAACGCCCGCAACGTGCCGATGCCGTCGCAGCGGCACGGCATCCGTAAACCGGTGGGCGAACATCACCGCAAGATCGACGCGGCGGTGGCCACGGTCCTCGCCAACGAGGCCACGCAAGATGCGTTGGTCGCGGGCTGGCCGGATCCGGTCGATCAGCGCGTGTTCTTTTTCCGCAATCGAAAATGAAGGAGGGGTTGTGACAGCACCGATTCTGCGTACGACCCTGTCTTCGGACCACCGGGACCTGATCGGCAAGATGAACGCGAGCCTGTCTCGCCTGCAGCCGGCCGATCGACTGCACGATTTGTACTTCGAGGGCGATCAGCGAGTCAAGCAGCTCGGCATCGCGGTGCCACCGGAGTTGCGGATGTTCGAGACCATCGCGAACTGGCCGCGGATGTACGTAGAGGAGATCGCACGGCGGCAGCGGATCAAGTCGCTCATTCGACGGGACTCGAAGGCCGAGGCGGTCATCGACGAGGAAGGCAACGAGCTCGCTCCGAGGGTGTCCCGTAAGGACGTCGCGCTGCAGGAGAGTTTCGACGTCAACAACCTCGCATCCGAGATTCGACTCCTGAACAAGGAAACGATGATCTACGGCCGGTGCTACATGACGGTCGGCACCAACGAAGACGATCCCGACCACCCTCTGATCTCGGTCGAGTCCCCGTTGCAGATGTCCTGCCTGATCGACCAGCGCCGTCGACGAATGTCCGCCGCGTTCCGGCAGTTCCGCACGGAGGACGGGGACCGGGTCGGAACGTTGTTCCTTCCCGACCAGACGATCCAGGTGATTGCTGGCCCGCGGGGCTGGCAGTACGACGAGGTCGGCGGCGACGCCGAGAACGAAGACGACACCGACGCTGTCGACCAACACGAGCTCGGTGTGATCCCGGTGGTGCTGTTCCTGAACCGCCGCCGACTGGGTAAGTGGACAGGCACGACCGAGATGAAAGACATCATGGGTCTGACTGACGCGTGCGCCCGCACTCTGGCGAACATGCAGGTTGCGCAGGAGACCCACGGCACGCCCGGCAAGTGGTTACTGGGTGCGACGAAGGGCGACTTCGTCGACGAAGAGGGCCAGCCGATCCCGGTGTGGGAGTCGTATTTCACGGCCATGGCAGCAACTGCCAAGGGGCCGAAGGATGCGGCATTCGGTCAGTTCTCGGCGTCGGATCTGCGGAATTTCCACGACACGGTGAAGCTGTACGCCGGTCTCGGATCGTCGGTGACGGGCCTTCCGATGCGGTACTTCGGTCAGAACACCGCCAACCCCGCGGCTGAGGGTGCGATTCGAGCCGACGAGTCACGCATCAATGGCAACGCCGACGAGAAGAACGAGAGTCAGGGCACCGGGATCGGATGGGCCATGGCGCTCGAGGAGCGGTTCCGTACCGGCGAGTGGCCTGACAAGGGCACGGCGATCAAGGTCGAGTGGATCGATCCTGGTACATCGACGAAGGCCGAGGAAGCGGACCACATTCAGAAGCTCAACGGCGGCACCCCCGTGTACTCGCGAGAGGGATCGTGGGACGAGCTCGGATGGGACGAGAACCGGAAGAACCGCGAGCGTCGTTATTTCGCCGCCGAAAGTGATCCCGTTCTCGATCGTCTGAATCGCCAGTTGACCGAGGTACCCAAACGCACCCCGGGAGACATCGATGATTCCGGAACCGGCAGCTGACAGTTACCTTCGCCAGCAGGGCATTCAGAACGACGTTATCGAAGCCGCGACGGAGATCTGGGGTCGTCGGCCGCCACGCGATTTCGATGCGTGGTTCGCCGGCAACGTCGATCGGCTTGTTGCCGTCGTCGCTGCCGGACAGCAGGCGTCGGCCGTTGGCACCGACGAGTACGTCGCGGACACCCTCGACGCACTCGACACCGTCGTCGAACCCATCGCGCAGGTCGATCCGGAGGGGCTGATCGGGATCGCATCCGACGGCCGCGCTCTGGACACGCTGATGTACTCGCCGATCATCACCGCGAAGGGCGAGATCAAGAAGGCGGTCGACCGCGGCCTCCCGATCGGCCCCGACGTGCTGTCGGCTGCGTGGGAGACAGGGCTGCGAATGACGCAGCTCCGGGCGCAGACGCAGGTGGCCGACGTCAACCGCGTCGCGACCGGCCTGAGTGTGACCGTGCGCCCGGACGTGGGGTACGTGCGAATGCTCAACCCACCGTCGTGCTCGCGGTGTGCAGTGCTGGCTGGCCGGTTCTACCGGTTCAGCAGCGGCTTTCTTCGGCACCCGTTCTGCGATTGCCGGCACATCGCGTCGACGGAGGACATCGCCGACGACGTCCGCACCGACCCGATGGATTACTTCGCCTCGCTCGATCTGCGGATGCAGGACAAGATCTTCACTCTCGCAGGCGCGCAGGCCATTCGCGAAGGCGCGGACATTGGGCAGGTCGTCAACGCGCGCCGCGGTGCACACGGACTCGCTACCGCGGGTCGACTGACTCGGCGTGATGTCTACGGGCAGAGCTTGTTCACCACGACCGAGGGCGTCACCAAGCGCGGAGTCGCGGGCAAGCTCATCCGACGACGCGGCCGGACTCCGGAGACGACACCTCGGCTGATGCCGGAGGACATCTACGAGCTGTCCGGTGGAGATCGCGACGAGGCGCTTCGCCTGCTGCGCTTGAACGGATACGTCCTCAACCGGTCGGGCCCTCGCTCGGGCATCGGTTCGCGGACCGGTCTGGTGCCGGATCTCGACGCGATCGTCAAGCCGCCGGTGCCGGTAAAGCCGCCTATGGTCGATCTCGATGCGGTGGCCGATTGGCTCGCAGCCGAGGACAAGTACAAGGCCGACGTCAAGAAGTGGCTGGCGGCCGAGAAGAAGTACACCGCCGACGTGAAGAGGTGGCTGGCAGCGGAGAAGAAGTTCAACGCTTCGCGGATCCTGTCGTCGACCACGCGCGACCTCGTCGCCACCGCCAAGGCGTCGTTGCCGGTGGATCGAGCCGGTTGGCTCGACACCACGATCAAGTACCCGACGGACCGGAACGGCGCGAAGCTGGTCCCCGAAAAGCTGCAGCGGCACCTCGACTCGACGTTGTCTGTCGGTCGCGCCGTCCGTGCCGATGCAATCACACGCATTGCGAAGGACACGCAGGTAAAGAAACTGCTGGCTGAGGAAAAGGAGCTGGTCGCCAGCGGCGGTGCCTTCACTCCGCGTCGTAATGAAATCCTCAAGCTCGTGGCCAAGCGGGAACAACAGATTATCCTCGACACACTGCGGGAGATTCGACAGATCGGTGGCGTGAAGCAGCCCGCAGTCGTTGCCGATTTCAGGGTCTCGAGTGCTACACCTGGCACTGCGGAAGGCCTTGCATCGCTCCGTCGAGCAGAGTCGATCTTTCCCGCCGATTGGTTGCGGACTGCATCTGCCGGCCGATTGGACATCGGCAAGGCGGATCGGGCCTTCTATTCGGCCAATTACGACTACATCGCTGCTGATGCAACGGACGTGAAGCCGAACTACCGTGGAGGTTTCGATTCTTATCCCGACGAGGTGATGGCGCACGAACTCGGTCACCGCATGGAATCGAAGATCGACGGCATCACTCAGTTGGAGTTCGCCCTGCTTCGCTCTCGGTCCACGAAGAATGGTGTCCTCGAACCGCTCAGCCGCGTGTACCCCAAGGACCCGGAACTTGCGGACGAGGTTGGCTATGAGGACCAATGGAAGAATCGGTACGCGGGCAAGTCGTACGCCGACGATTCCACGATGGCCGACCCGGCGCGTCGTCCCGCGGAAGTGTTCCAGGTAGGTTTGCAGGACACATTCGGCCGCAGTGACATCAACGGTGAGTTCGACAAGTCCAGTCAGCTACAGGAATTCGTGATCGGGGTGATGGCGCTTCTATGACCTGGAAAGTGACATCGCAGACGGACCCAGACCGGTGGCTCGAATCCACCGGAGGTATCGATTTCACCGCTGACGCCGAGACCAGTTACGAGCTCGGCGATCTCGACCGGTTCGTGTACCCGCTGACTCCGGTCGGGCCAGGGGTACGCGGAGTGCGGACACCGTCCGAACTGTTCGGTGCCGCGTGGTGCCTCATCCCGTCGCCGCAAGTGGCCGGCGACCATCCGCCGTACCCGGACATCCCCAACGATCCCGACGTCATCTACTGACTGACTCCGCAAGGCCCCGAACGCAACTGCGGTCGGGGCCTTTCTCATGCCCGTGTCACGCACGGGATTCTCTCGCCTGACCCGCACTGGGGCAGGTCTCACGCTGCCCGCACGGGGCGCACCACTAGGAGAAACCGCTCATGCGCAGAACCATCCTGTCCGACGAAATGTTCGCCTCGCTCCTCACCCGTGGCCGCCAGCCGGTCGTGTGGTCGGTGCAGCCGTTGCAGCAGCAGATGGACCGAGACGATCCGGACGACAAGGACGACCCTGACGACTCTGATGATCCGGACGACGACAAGGACGACCCCGACGACGACAAAGATGACGTCGACGACAGCGGCGATCCGGACGACGACAAGGACGATCCCGACGACAAGAAGTTGGGGCCGAAGGGTGAACGCGCTCTTGCTGCCATGAAGGAGAAGCTGCGTACCGAGCGGGCACGTCGACGTGCGGCCGAAGCGAAAAACTCCACCGTGGATGCGGACGACAAGGCAAAAGAGGCGGAGCGGAACATTCTCGCGAGAGCCAATTCCCGAATTCTGCGTTCGGAGGTTCGGGCCGCTGCCGCGGGCAAGCTCGCCGACCCTGCCGACGCAATCAAGTTTCTCGACCTCGATCAGTTCGATGTCGGTGAAGACGGCGAAGTGGACGAGGACGAGATCGCGGATGCGATCGACGACCTGGTCACCCGGAAGCCGTATTTGGCCGCGCAAAGCGGCGACCAGAAGAAGAGGCGGACGCCCAAGGGCGACCGCAGGCAGGGCGGTGGTGGTCGCGATGCGTCCGGCACTGTCTCGGCCGGCCGCTCGCTGTACGAGGCCAAGAAGAAGAAAACCACCCAATCGAACTGACCTCTGAAGGAGGGACATTCACATGGATCTCAACGTCAAGCGCGAAGATTTCGGCCAGGACGATCGGTCCTGGCTCGCAACCGCGCACGGAACCGAGACCGCGCGGCCGATCAACATCGACGTCGCATCGTTCGCAGGCAAGTATCCCGACGGCTGGATCAAGTCCGGGTATCCGGTGAAGAAGATCGGAGCTCGCTACGGCCTCTGGACCAACGGCGACTCCGACCCGATCGAGGGCCACCTGTACACCGCGGTCAAGGTTCCGGCCGGACTTACGGTCGTCGCGGGTGCTTTGTACTGGCATGGCGCGGTCGTCACCGCAAAGCTGCCGCAGTCCGTCAACGCCGCCGGGCAGGCAACTGCCCGCGACATCCGATACTTCTAGGAAGGGGCTGAGCAGCAATGGCTTTGATCCTCAACAGCGATTACATCTCTCCGGCCGAACTGACCGGTTACGTCCGCGAGGCGTTGAAGGACCGTCCGATCAACGATCTGGCGCTCATCGACGATCTGCTTCCGGACACCCTGATCGACGACGTCGACTTCCGGGCGAACATCACTCAGCTCGGTCTGCGTCGCGCTGCGAAGTTCCGCACGTTCGACACCGAGGCTCCGCAGTCCGCGCGCAAGGGTGTTGCACGGATCTCCGGTGAGCTGCCTCCGATCTCGGAGAAGCGCATCCTCGGAGAATACGACCGGCTGCGGCTCCGCAAGGCGGACAACGCCATTCTCGACATCATCCTCAACGATGGCGTCGAACTGGCCGAGGCACTCAAGACCCGTCTGATCATGGCCAAGGCTCAGGCGCTGGTGACCGGCAAGGTCTCCCTCGCCCAGGACGGCCTCGAATTGGAGGCCGACTTCCTGCGCTCGGGGGCGCATTCGGTCACTGCGGCCACTCTGTGGTCCGGTGCGGCGGATCCAGTACTCGATCAGGAGTCGTGGTTCACGGTCTTCCGAATCCTGAACTCGGGCAACCCGGCTCGTGCGATCACCTCGCAGCGTGTGATGTCGACCCTCATGCGCAACCCGGCGATCAAGGCAATGTGCCTGGCTCCCGGTGCAACGCAGGGAATCGTCACACGCGAGCAGGTCAACTCCCTGTTCACCTCGTTCGGTCACCCACCGTTCGAGATCTTCGACGCGCAGGTCGAGGACTACGAAGGCAACACGGTCCGGCTGATCCCGGACGATCGCATCCTGTACATCGCCTCGAACAACGCCAAGCTCGGCGAGACCCTGTGGGGTGTCACGGCCGAGGCGATCGAGTCCGATTACAACGTCGACGCCACCGAAGCGCCGGGTGTCGTTGTCGGCTCGTATATCAACCCTGATCCGGTGCAGCGGTGGACAAAGGCGTCGGGCATCGGTCTGCCGATCCTCGGCAACTCCAACGCGACGATGATTGCGAAGGTGCTCTGATGGCGAATCTCACGACGGTCGTGCATGTTCCGGACGACGATGGGACGTACCACATCTTCTACCCCGGCGACGAAGTGCCGGACTGGGCGGTCAAGGCGATCACCAATCCGACGGTGTGGGACGAGCCGCCGGTGATTGCCGCAAAGGCCGCAACCGCGAAGAAGACCGCGGCGAAGAAGGCTGCTCCGCGCAAGGTAACGGCCACTCCGGCGGCTGCCGATACCGGGGCTGGCTCCGACTCCACCGGTGGGGACACCAACGGAGACTCTGACAACGCGGACGGCGACAGCAGCGGCGATGCCGCGGATTCGTCGGGTGACGGCGACAACGGCGACTCGGCCGGGGCCGACTCGTCAGCGTCCATCGGGGACTGACCGATGGCGTCGACGGAGCCGTTGATCACCGTCGACCACATTCGTGACGCCAGTCAGGAGAGCTTTCCCGAGGACGCGAACTCGCCGGAGCTGAAGCAACTTCAGTTTCTCATACGGTTCGCGTCCGGGAAGGCTCGCAACGATGTGCGCCGCACGTCTGGGCTGGACCTCGATCATGGTCTCGCGGATGGCTTGCTCGATCGAGACGTGATGATCGGCGTGATGTCGGTAGCGGTCATCCGCGCACTGACGAACTTCCGGCGGGGCCTCGGCGTGAAGTCGATGCAGTTCCCGGAGGAAACGACCGAATTCGATCTCGCTCCGGACGCGTCGTCGCTGGTGTATTTCACGCCGAGTGAAATCGCGGACCTCACACCGATGCCCGCCAAGGGTGGTCTCGAATCGTCGTCGTTCTCGATCTCGCCGTCGTACGCACCGGATCGTCGACCGCAGCACTTCCGCAGGGACTTCCTCGAATGAGGCGGTACCCGCAGAACTGGTCGGTGCTCCGCGAGAACCCTCCGGTCTACGACGAGTCAACGGGAAACAGGATTCCGGTGCCGCCTACGGCAGTTCCGGTCACAGGCCTGTTGTCGCTGCGTTTCCTCGAAACGAAGCAGGAGCAGTATCCCGGAGACATGACGACCAGTCAGATGGTGCTGCAGCTCAATGCTCCGGTACCTGGAGGATTGAACGGCAGGGACCGCCTCCGTTTCGACGGTGATACCCGCACAGACGGGACAGACGCGACCGACATCGTCGAGGTTGGCCAAGTCGTCTACGTACGTGGCCGGCCGAAGGAGCGTCGGTCGGCCGCTGGGGGACCGGTGCAGTACGTGGTCGCAATCGTCGAGCACGGTTCGGATATGGCCTCGAACCCAGAGCTGACCCCGTAATCGAAAGGAGTTGGTCCGCAATGGATCAGCCCACCGAGCAGCAGATACCGAAGCCACGACCGCCGTACCCGACGACGTCGCATTTTCTGGTGACACAGTTGGCGTCAGATCTCGACGGTCTGGCGTTCGGTGCTGCTGATTGGCACTTCAACTTCCGGACCGACCCGAACTACTACCCGGCCCTCGCGCAGGCGGTGCTCAATGCACAGGCGGGATGGTTCCTCGACATGCGAACCCGTGAATGGGTTCTGCGTGAGCAGCTTTCCGATGAACAGAAGGCAATGACCTAACCCGGATTGGTCCTGTCTGCCACATACAAACGAAGGAGCCATCATGGCCGAAACCGAGATCACCGATACCTCCGCTCAGCCGATCGTCGAGTGGACCGACGACGAGGGCCGCAAGCACCACGCCGGTGAGGGCACGTTCGCTCACAAGGCGCACCTGGCCGAGGAAGAGCTGAAGGAGAGCAAGGCTGCAGCGGCCACCGAGCCCGATGCCGATGCGAGCCAAGGAAGTTCGGGTGACGTCGCCAAGACCGACGCACCCGTACCCCCGACTCCCGCCGAGATGACCTCGGCACCCGGTGGTCGGCCTGCAGGGCCGCCGAAGGCCAGTGCTCCCAAGCCGTCCTGATGTCAGCTCGCTTGACGGTGTATCCCGGGCAGGTTCGTCAGCAAATCACCGACACCACGTTCGATGATCGGGTCGACATCGCGCAGGCGATCATCGACGAGGCGCAGCCGGTGGCTCCGGTGGACACCGGTTACTTTCAGTCACAGTTCGCGGTGGAGACCGAGGGAAAGCGGGTGTTCGCGGTGAATTCGGCCGACGATGCCAGCTACATCGAGTACGGCACCCTCGATACTCCGCCGGCAGCCGTCATGACCGATGCGGCGCGCGCGCACGGTAAGTACTCGGGCTGGACTCCACGATGACCCCGAAGGTGCGAATTCCGTTCGCTCCCGGTGCCGTTCGGGAAGCGCTGCAGGACGACGGCGATCTGACCGAACATGTTCCGGCGAGTCTGATCACCACGCGTGACTTTCCGGAGAACATCGTGCGCCCCTTCATCATCATTCGCGGTGCGGGAAACAGGGGCGACGACCCGATGCTGCGGAAGCCGTTCGTGCAGATCGACGTCTTCGCTCCGCCGCCCGCGATTCTGCAAGCCGAGCCGTTCCCGATCGCCGCCGATCCCGAGGAAGTTGCATGGGATCTGGCTGGTCTGTGTGGGGAGATCATCGGCCACACCACTGCGCGCCTGTTCCGGAATTGCTCGTGGAACGGCAGGTGGGTCGATGGTCCGGGTATCGGTCCGCAGATCGACAAGTCCCGTAGCGAGAACATGCCGCTCTACCGCCAGACGGTGCGTGTCGAATTGACCGTCACCGTCCGAGAACACCCCACTTTCCGGTGGGCGTGAACCCCGGTCCGGGGTGTCCTGGCATGCGCCCCGGACCGGACCCAAGCATCGAGCTCACGGACGTGGGCCGAAACGTTGAAAGGAATCACCCGTGAGCACACACGCCGATCCGAACAAGGCAACCGTCTACTTGGACGTCGACTTCTACCGGGCACCCGCAGGTACTGCGCTTCCCGACGACCCGTTCGCCGACAACCCTGTCACCGGTACCGCGCCGGGTGTCGCGTGGGATGCGTTCGGTGGTCTGCAGATGGGCTTCGATGTCACCCCGACGCAGGACGTCAAGAAGCACAAAGTCATGAACTTCCGTAAGTCCTCGTATGCGGTGACGACCTCTCCTCGCGACGACACGCTGAAGTTCCGTGCCACTGACCGCTCGAAGGCAACGTTCCTGACGGTGCTCGAGGGCGGCGAGGTGATCGAACTGAGCACCGGCAACTTCGAGTACAAGAAGGGCAACGGCGAGGAGTTCGCGGTGCTCGCCGTCGCACGTGATATTTCGGCGAAGGCGTGGTTCTACTGCGAGCGTAACCGCCTCGGCACCCCGCCTCCGCGTTCGTTCAAGGGCGAGGATCTCGATGGTTGGGAGTTCGAGCTCATCGCGTTGAACGAGGTTCGTGAGGGCGGCGACGCCAACCCGCTCGCACCCTGATTCTTCGGTACCCATCCAGTCAAGTAAGGAACTCGAATTCACATGCCAGAGAACAAGAGCAAGAACAAAGATCCCCGCCCCGTCGACACCGACGAGGCGGGGATCACCCCCTCGCCCGAGGTCGAAGCAGCCGATCCGACCGAGCGGACGGAGCCGTTCGATCTCGAGTCGGTGCTCGCGGTCGGCGGTCCGCCGGTCAAGTTGCCGATCGTGTGGAACGACTACCGTCCGGTGCCGATCGTGTTCGACGGCAACGTCTACCTGGTGGGCCGGCGTTATTCGGCGAAGACTGTCCGCAAGTTCTTCAAGCTGCTCCGAACGACCGGCGTCGACGTCGGTGACCAGGTCCTCGACATAGTCCTCACGGAAGGTGATCCCGAGCAGTTGTGGGGCCACATCGGGCAACTGTCGATCTACGAGTCGAACAAGCTCTTCGAGGCGATCTACAAGATCGCCGGCCTGATGAGTCTGTCGGGGAAATTCTTGGCGTCCTAGCCACCCTCGACGACGAGGAAGGTTGGGACGCAGCACTTGCCGCCGTCCGGGCGCATCACCACCTCGATCTCCGCGAGGCAATGGAGTCGATGCTGTATGTCGATCTCGCGGCGCTGGTGCATGACGCACTCGCCCGCGACGATCAGCAGGGCAGAACCGACGAGAACATTGCGATGCTTCTCGACCGAGACAACTTCGAGCTCGATTCGCTGTACTCGCAGTGGATCACCGACCCGAGCGATCCGAAGGTCAAAGCCGCCGCGGACGACCGGAAGCGCCGCGGAATCAAGCCATCACCGCGGCCGCTGATCTATCCGATCGCCCTCCGCCGTCAGGAGCTCGCGGACGTCTACATCAAGCAGTACACCGAAGCGGTGCAACGGTATTCGACTCCCGAGAGTGATCGAAAGCTCACCTTGGCCGACGTTCTGAGAATGCGGAAGAGGTGATCTCGTGCCCGGTGGTCGGATAGACGTCGAAGTCGCCGTCAACGCGCGCAACGCATCGGGCCAGATGCAGCGGGCTCTTGCTCCGGCGATGACGCAGGCAAAGGCTTTCGCGGGCGCGATGGGTCTGGCGATCGGTGGCGCTGCTGTCGCCGCCGGCGTCAAAGAGATCATCGATATCGGCAACGACTACACGACCACGATGAATACGCTGCAGGCAGTGACCCGGGCGACCGAGTCGCAGATGTCGGTAGCAGGTGATCGTGCGAAGGAACTCGGCAACGATATTTCGCTGCCGGGCACGTCGGCGTCGGATGCTGCGGCGGCGATGACGGAGCTGGCCAAGGGTGGCTTCTCGGTGCAGCAGTCGATGGATGCGGCGAAGGGCACCCTGCAGTTGGCTGCGGCCGCGCAGATCGATGCTGCGACGGCGGCCACGATTCAGTCGCAGGCGCTGCAGTCCTTCGGTCTCAATGCAGATTATGCGGCGAAGATTTCCGATGTGCTCGCGAACTCTGCGAACGCGTCGTCGGCCGAGATCACCGATGTTGCGTCGGGGTTGCAGCAATCAGGTGCGGTGGCCAACCAGTTCGGTATGTCGATCGAGGACACGGCCGCCACTCTCGGGATTCTCGCGAACGCGGGCATCCAGGGGTCGGATGCAGGCACCCTGCTCAAGTCGTCGTTGCTTGCACTGACGGATCAGTCGAAGCCGGCGCAGGGTGCGATCGAAGATCTTGGTTTGACGGTCTACAACGCGCAGGGCCAGTTCGTCGGTATGTCCTCGCTGTTCGGTCAGCTCGACGAGGCGGCGGCCTCGATGACTCCGGAGTTGTATCAGGCTGCGACGGCAACGCTGTTCGGTTCGGACGCAATGCGTCTGGCCGGTGTTGCCGCCGAGCAGGGCCAGGCCGGTTACGACTCGATGCGCACTGCGATCGACCGACAGGGCTCGGCGGCTGAGGTTGCAGCTGCGAAGACTCAGGGTTTGCCGGGCGCGATGGCTGCGGCCGGTAATGCTGCGGAGACCATGGCGCTCGAGGTCTACGACCTGGTCGACGGTCCTCTCGAAGGTCTGATCACCAAGGGTGCGGAGTTCGTCTCGAACACCACACCCGGTCTGATCAGTGGGCTCGAGTCTGCCGGTCAGGCGATGGCACCGGTCGCAGGTTTCGTTGGCGATCTGGTGAGCGCGTTCACCGATCTTCCCGGCCCGGTGCAGGCGGTGGCTGTCGGACTTGCTGCACTGAAGGTGACCGGACTCGATGATTCCATCGGGAACACGATCGACGGCTGGCGTGAGTCGATCGCTGACTTCCGCGGCGAGATGGAAATGCAATCCGCTCTGGCGGGTATCTCGGACACCGACACCGCGAATCCGATCTCTGCCCTTACCGGCGATGCAGAGGATTTGGCGGGTGCGCTCGAAGAGAACGCAGAACCGCTGTCGGAACTTGCATCCGGTCTCGCGGCTCTGGAACGGCGTTCGCCTGCTGTCCGAAACATGGCGGAGGGTTACCGCGGTGTCACCGCGCGCACGCGGGAGTTCGCCAATCAGCAGCGCGCCGCGGCCGGCCAGTCGGGTGCGCTGACGTCCGCGCTTCGTAACGGGGCTGCGCGTGCCGCTCAGTTCGGTGGCGTGGTCGGCGGTACCGCTGTCGCTGGTCTGCGCGGTATGACATCGGCTGCCAAGGGTGCGATCGGTGTGCTCGGTGGCCCATGGATGGTCGGCATCATGGCCGCGACGTTCGCGGTCGGGAAGATCACCTCGGAGTACGCCGCGCTCGATGCCCAGCAGGAAGCGATCGACAAGTCCTCGTCCGATGTGGCTGCCGCGCAACGTGATGTGGCGAAGGCATTCCAGGAGTCGCAGGGCGCGGTGTCGGACAATGTTCTCGGCGCGGTGGGGATGCAGATCGACTCCGTCCGGGAGAAGGCACTCGAACTCGCTGACAACGGGCCGGGAGCGTTCGGGATCTTCGCGGCCGCCGGTAGCGATATAAAGGGTTGGTTCTCCGGTGTAGCTGAGGCCGGTACCGATGCCTTGCATGCACAGGAGGATCTGGCCGAACAGGGAGCGAAGACAGAGTCCGGTTTCCGGAATCTCGGAAAGACCAATGCGGAAGTTGCCGCGGCGTTGGCGGGATCGGATTCCGAATACGATGCCATCGCGAACAGTCTCCGTGGTATCGAGGACGGCGGGTCCGAGGCTCTCGATGTGCTGCAGCCTCTCCGTGAGGAGTTCGTCAAGGCGCGGGACACCGCGAAGAACACCACGCCGGGATTCTTCGATCTTCGTGATGCAGTCAAGGTCCTTTCGGATGAGTCGTCGTCGGCGACGGACCGCATCAACGCGATGAAGACTGCATTGGATGTGTTGTCGGGCAAACCCATTCCGCTCTCGGATGCGTTGCAGACGTACAACGATCAGGTCCGTGCTACAGCCGAAGCCACCAAGGACGTGTGGGATGCGGCCGAGGGGTGGGGCGATGCGCTGATCGGCCAGGACGGTGCGGTCAACACCGCTTCGTCGAACGGTTCCCGTCTGCGGGATTCGTTGCTGGCGATCAAGGATGCGACGATCACTGCGGCCGAGGCCGGTGCCGACATGGGGCCGATCTGGGCATCGAACGATGCGCAGTTGCAGCAGTTGTCGATCTCGACTGGTGTCAGTGTCGAGGCGCTGCGACGGATGATCGAGGCCGAGGGCCTCATTCCGAAGAACATCGACATGCTTGCCCAGCTCCGTGGGGCGGACACGGTCGAGCAGCAGCTTTCGATTCTGGCTGGATTGCTGACCTCGGTCGGGCAGCCTGTCGACATTCCCGTCGATGCTCTGACCGACGACGCGAAGAAGAAGATTCTCGAAGTCGGCGGCACGATCGAGAACGACATCAACGGTAAGCCGGGAATCGTTCGGATCTCTGCGCCGAATCAGGAAGCCTTGGACGCGATCCGGGCGATCAACGAGCAGGCCGACTTCGCGACGAGGCCGCGTAACGCGGTCGTGACGTTCACCGTCGAGGAGAGGCGGGCGCAGCGCCAGTTCGGTATGTCCGATGCCGCGTACGCCGATCTGGTGTCGCAGCTCCCGGGCCGCGCGACCGGTGGCGCGCTGGTCGGCCCGGGCACGGCGACGTCGGATTCGATGCTGATGTACACGCCCGGGTTCGGTGCGTGGCGCGGCTCGACGGGCGAGCATGTTCTCGATGCCGGTGATGTGCAGGCGATGGGCGGGCAGGAGAACGTCTATCGGTTCCGTCAGATGCTCGACACCAACGCACTGCCGATGGCAGATCTGCTCAACGGGAACCTGGCGTTGCCTGGTTTCGCGGAGGGCGGCGCGCTGGACCGGGTGTTCGATCTCGGCCGCCGCGGTAACGGCAACCCGTATGCGCGCGGCGGGGCGTCGGTGTCGGCGGCGGACTGTTCGGGGTGGGTTGCGATTCTGCAGAAGGCCGCGATGGGTCAGGGCGAGGAAGGCCGTCTCGGCACGACGTATTCGCTTCTGGCCGGTGAGTGGCCGGGACTGGTGCCCGGCACGACGGGGCCGTTCGTTGTCGGCACCAGCGAGGAGCACATGGCCGCCACGGTCACCAACAATGGTGTGAAGGTCAATTTCGAGTCCGGTGGCGCGAACGGCAACATGCAGATGGGTGGGGGTGCGGCGGGGGCATTCGATCCGCAGTTCACCAACCAGTATTACCTTCCGTGGGAGCTGTTCGCTCCTCCGTACGATCCGACTGCACCGGGGTCGTCGGGCATGTACGGCCTCGATTCGGCAGGCTCGTACACCACGTATCGAGGTTCACGCAGCAGGAAGGCGACGTGGGCGGAGAAGGACGAACTCGCGCTCGAGTCGGCTCGTATCGCGATAACTCAGGCCGAGGAGGATCTGGCGGCGGCGCTGGGGAATCCGAAGAAGTCCGACGCCGACAAGGCTCAGGCGCGCTCGAAGGTCGACCGCGCGAAACAGAAGGTCAAGGACTTGGAGGCGAAGAAGGAGGCCGCCTCACGCGGGCTCGATGAGCCTCCCGCCCCGCAGGCTCCGGAGCTGACGACGAATTTCTCGGACGAGGAGTTGTCTGCGCAGGACGCGAAGGCCGCGGTGGTCGAGGCCAACCTCCGCCGCAACGAGGTCTACGCCGATCCGGAGTCGACTCCGGAGGAGAAGGCGGCAGCGGACCGAGCGTTGCAGCGGGCACGTAATGCGGAGGCGAAGGAATCGGCGGGTGGTTCTGGATCCGGTACGGGTGCGTTGACGACGCCCGATCAGTGGTCGTCGGCGATCGGTGGGATTGTCGGTGACTTCGTGACCGAGAACGTCGCTGATGTGCTCGGCTATTACGGGGCCGACAACATGGGCCCGCTCGCGAAGGCCGGGGTGGCGCTGGTGTCGGGTCTGGCTGATCTGCAGAAGCAGCATCTCGAGGACAATGCGAGGTTGCTCGATACCGCGAAGCCTGCGACTGCCGAGGAGCTCGACAATCAGTTGCCGGCCACTCCGGGCACTCCGGACTGGATCGAGTTGCTGGCGAAGGGGATGGTGACGCCGACTCCGAAGTTGTTCGATACCGGTGGTCTGTGGAAGCACGGTGAGCTGGGTCTGAACTTGTCGGGTCAGACCGAGGAAGTGTTGACGGGGTCGATGCGGACGTCGGTGGCGCAGGAGTTGGCGTTGGCGCGTGCGGAGCGGATGGCTCCGCAGCGGTCGGCTCCGGAGCGTCGTGAGGCGCGTCCGATCACGGTCAATGCCAAGGGATTCGACCGTCACGAGTTGGCGGCCGGTATTCGTCAGGCCCGTCACGAGGACGAGTGGTTCTCGAACAGTGTTCGGATTGGAGACTCGTGACGTTCTTTCCGGAGGGCACTGCCAATGTGGTGATAGCGGGTCCTGGTGCGGTAGCTGATCTTCCGGAGCGGGCATGGTATCTCTCGGAGCATCACCTCGTCGGGCGTGAGTCCGGCGGGGTGGTGCTCGCCGAGGGCTGGGCGGATTACGTCGAGCCCGAAGCCAAGCATCAGTGGTTCGAGACCGCGCGCGGTGACGGCGCGATCTGGCTGGGTGCTGTGATCGAGCCGCGGCGTTTCAAGATCCCGGTGTACGTCCACAAGATCCACGGCTCGCCGATCCACATGGTCGAAGATTCGTTCTGGTCGGACATCTGGTACGAGTTCCAATCCCGGATGTACGTCAATTCCCCTCGCGGAGTGAAGTATTGCGACTTTCGGCTCGACGCGATGCCGTCGGTCGAGCACCAGGTAGATCCGGTCTTCGAGGGCTTCCAGCCCTATCTGATTCCGGTGGTGGTGGAGAAGTCGTGGTGGATGGGTTTGCCGGAGGAGTTCGCGTGGGCGAACGGCCAGCCGGTGACGGGCAAGTCGCTCTACAACTCCGGTGACCGCAAGGCGATGCCGGTGATCACCATCAAGGGGCCGGGGGTCTTTCAGCTCCCGGACGGTGTGAGCGACAAGGTGGTGACCACTCCGAACCTGAAACCGGGTGAGGTGGTGGTGATCCACACCGACATGTCGGTGCGGCCGAAGTCGAACATGCGCAACAACTTCTACGGAGACATGGGCGGTCAGCGGTTCCTCAGGGACAACGCGGTGCCGGGGCGTCGTCGGATGGACATGTCTCGTCTCAAGTGCATCGGCGGCAACGCTGCGTCGTCGGCGGTGTTCACGATCGAACCGAAATCACGGAGGCCGTTTTGACCGCACCGGTGATCGATCCCGTGAATGTTCCACTCGATTCGGAGTCGGCCGCGATGTGGCGGGAGCTGCTCCACGAGCCACCTCGGCGCGGGTCGGCGGCCGAGTTCAGTGTGGAGGTCTTCACTCCGCAGTTGGTGCCGCTCGGTATGGTCACCGACTACGGCGAGGCTCGGTTCCGAAAGCAGCGCCGCGGCGTGGGTCCGGCGAAGATTGTATTGCCGGGGTCGACGGAGTTCGCGGATCTGCTGATGAAGGCGGACACCACCGTCATTCCGGTGCGGATCACCTACAACGACGAGCACTACGACGGGTTCGTCGACACCGCGGTCCGCAAGGGCATCAAGGGAAACAAGACGATCACCGTCAACCTGGTGGACTCGAAGATTTTCCTCTCCTGCATCTACGCCTACCCGGGGCCGATTCCCGGGTTCGAGGAGGTGCAGTTTCCGCCTGAGGATCTGTGGGTCGGCCCGCTCAAGGGTGGCATCCACTGGTACTCCGGACGGAACTTCCTGCGCCTGAAGTTCCGCACCGGCCAGTGCCCGGTGACGTTGCTGCCGTACGACTTCTTCTCCGATCGCTCGGAGTGGAAGACGATGCAGGCCCGGATGGTCTCGCTCGAGGAATTGTTCGATCCGGTCCTCGAGGACTCGGACGTGATGATCGAGATGGGCTTCTTCATCAAGGGCCGAGACGAGCAGCCGTCCGATCGGGTGACTCTGTTGTCCTCGCAGGTGTGGATGCGGGTGGTCGATCGACCGAAGTCCGGCGGTATCAACACCGGTGTCGCGCCGCTCGACGGGCTCGCGAACACGATCGCCCAGATGATCGCTGACGGTGTCGATTCGTTGATCGGTGGATTCCTCCCGGGACTGGCCGAGCAGATCTCCAAGCATCTTAAGCAGACCGAGATTCCGTCGTGCATCTGGACGGAGGACTCACCGGGGATCATCGACGCCACGCTGGAAGTGACTCACCCACAGGCTTATTCGGTGATCGTGGGCGGCAAATCACCTACGTGGCTGAACAAGTTGCTCAGTCTGGCAATCGAGCAGGGGATCATCGCGCTGGCCACCGCGGCGCTGACGGCGTTGTCGATTCCGCTCGGTGGTCTCGGCGGGATCATTGGCGCGGTCGCGGGTGCGTTGTCGACGATCCTCGACGATGTGTTCCTCGCGTTCATGAAGGCCACGAACTACAAGGCCAAGCGCGAGCTCGGCCCGCTGGCTCGCCCGGAGAAGTTCGTCAACGGCGGCTCGGCCGGATACACCTTCTCCTCGAAGCAGCGCGCCGATCAAGGCATCTTCGATATCGCCGGGAAGCGCCGCGCGAAGGTCTCGATCATCGACTGGGCCCCGCATGCGGCGTTCCGCGACTTCGACATCGGCCATCTCGTCGGGTGGGAGGACGAAGGCGAGATGTTCACCGACCGCGTGGAGTCGATCGAGGTAGTCGACACCCGCGACGACCGAGTGCTGGTGGACACCGTCATCGGTGACGACGAGCCGGAGAAGTCGCCGCAGCAGCGCAATCAGGAACGGTTCAAGCGCCTGTTCTCGATGTTCAACGCCATGACCCTTGCAACGAACTAGGAGTGCCCCATGCCGGATATCGTTCTGCCGCACAATGTGTCGATCATTCCGCAGGAGACCAGCTATTGGTGCGGGCCTGCCTCATGCCAGGTCGCGTTCGATGTTCGCGGTATCAACTCGACCGAGGCTGATCTCGCTCGCCAGCTCGGCACGACGCGTAACGGAACCAGTCATATCGGGTTGATCACCGATCTGCTGAACCGAAACGTGCCCGCGGACTACATCACTCGTCAGATCCCCGGCAACGATGCCACGAAGGAGCAGACGGAGCTGCTGTGGCGGGACGTGCAGGCGTCGATCCTCGGCGGCTACGCGGTGGTGTGCAACGTGATGGTGCCGCCGTCGAACTATCCGCGCGGTACTCGTGGTGAGAAGCCTGCCTATGGCGGTGGCATGGTCTACCACTACTTCACGGTCGTCGGGTGTAATCCTGATACCCGCGAGTGCTTCGTCGCGGACTCGGGTTTCCGGCCGTACTCGTATTGGATGTCGGTGGACCAGCTCGCGTCGTGCATTGCGGGTAAGGGCTACACGGCAACTCCGAACGAGAAGCCGATCCAGCCTGCGCCGCCTCTCGACACGCGTTCGCCCGCGGACATCGAGTTGTCGAAGCGGTTCCAGTCCCGGTCGAAGTACCGCACGAACGACGACGCGATCGACACGCTCGCAGGGTTCGTCCTGAACATCGACGGCCGAATCCACGAGCGGTCCGTCGAGCGTGCGCGGGGCGAGCTGTAGTGGTCACCGCAGCGGCGATGCATCGTGCGTTCGACGGGGCGAACTCTCTCGGCCGCTACGCCGCCCTCGCCCCGTCGTTCAACGAGGCGATGCTGTTGGCTGGCATCTCGACCCGCAACCGTGCGGTGATGTGGTTCGCTCAGCTCGGTCACGAGTCGATCGGGCTGTCGGTGTTCCGAGAGTTGTGGGACCCGACGCCTGACCAGCGTACGTACGACGGGCGGATGGGCAACGACCAGCCGGGGGATGGATTCCGGTATCGCGGCCGCGGTGCCATTCAGATGACCGGCAAGAACAACTACCGGGAGTGCTCGAAGTGGGCGCACGCCCGAGGTGCCGTCCCGACTCCGACGTACTTCCTCGACGACCCCGCTGCCGCCGAGCGTGACGAGTACGTCTTCCTGCCGGCCGTCTGGTACTGGACGACCCAACGAGACCTCAACGGCCTGTCCGACCGACGTGACCTGGTCGGCGCGACTCGCGCCATCAACGGCGGCACCAACGGACTCGCGGACCGTCAGCGCCGCTACGCCCTGTGCGACTCCATGGCAGACGCACTTCTACACGAGAGGACCATCACCATGTCGTACGCCGACGACGAACTGACCAAGAAGTTCCCGAGCCGGTCGAAGTACCGCACCACCGGAGATCCGATCGACACCCTCGCAGGTTTCGTGCTCAACACCGACGCCCGGATCCACGAGGAGTTCGTCGAGCGTGAGGCACTCGCGGGGCAGCAGTGGGCGATCGATCTGGTGCGCCGCGAGGCGGACAAGGGTGACGCGGCCGCGAAAGCGGTACTGGCGAAGGTGGGTCGGTGATGGCCGAGAAGAATGTGATCGATCTGATCACCGAGAAGGTCGTCGACCGTGTGTCCGCCACGTTCGAGGGTGCGCTCACGCAACTCGACGCGGCAGCTGTGGATGCTCGATCGCGTCTGGATGCCACACTCGAGAGCATCGAGGCCGAGGGCCGCGAGAAACTCGACACTCTGTTCGATGTCGGCGGCCTACCGCTGAACGTACCGGTGATCACCGAGGACGGTGAGTTCGATCCGGTCGGCTGGATCAAGATGCAAGCACGTTCGCGCGCCCTGCGCACTCTCGTGCAGGGATTACTGGCGGTGGTGGTGATGGCAGTCGGGAACGTGGTGATTCAGGCCGTCACGCAGGGGACTTTGAACGTGTTCTCGTGGGAGGACTGGCAGGTGGTCGGAACACTGGCCGGTTCGGCGGCGCTCGCCTCTGCTATCGCCTACGTGCAGAACAAGTTCGGTATCAAGCCACCGAAGGTGCAGTAGTGCTCGACCTGCACCGTGGGAAGTGGAGAGTCGGGGACTTCCCACGGTGGGTGATGATCGTCGTTCAGGTGTATGTCATCTTTCAGGCGACCATCCGCGGTCTCGATTATCTCGGTGCGCAGCCTGCCGCCGCCAGTGGACTCGCCCGGGCCGAGCGAGACGCACTGTTCGGCCTCGGTCTGACGTTCTGGGGAATCGTCTTCCTCGTCGGTGCGTCGGTCTTCCTTGTCGGTGCTGGTTTCCGGTGGTGGTCGTGGATCGTGACCGCGCACCTGGTGATTGCTGCTGCGTACTTCGTTGTGAGCTGGGGATTGTTCGGTGCCGCGTTCGTCAATCACTACTGGCAAGGAATCCGCACTCCGTCTGGATTGCTCGGTGCCGTGTTGCTGCATTGCGTCCTCGCGATCGGTACCGCCGCGCTGGCTCGACAGTCGAAAATTCGGCAGCAAGGGGGACTAGGTGCCGTCGAGTGATCTCTTCGACAATGTCAATCCGGTTGTCCTGGCCGTCATTGCGATCGCGTTTGCGGCACTGACCTTTTCCGAGCGTCTCGCGCAGCTCGAAGGAAAGTTCCGGTGGATCGGGGCCAGTGCTCGGTGGTGGTCGAATCGCCAGATCCGCAAGGTCCGCCGCGACAACCTTCTCGAACGCACGCGCCGCCGCGCCCGCGACGAGGCGTACGCATCTCTCGATGATCGCTACCGCGCATTGAACATTCGAGTCGATCAGTTGACCGAGGCGATGCAGAAGCAGCGCGACGACCACGACGACGAACTCGAAGCGGCTCGCCTCGAGCACCGTGAGGACATCAGGAAGACGCGGGAGGAGCACAACGAGGAGATGGCCAGTATGCGCCGCGAACTCGAACGAAAGAACGAGTTCATCGTCCGGCTCTTCCAGTGGGGACATTCGGCGCGCGCGAAAGCGGCGCTCGGTGGTATCGACATCGATCCGATGCCTGAGAACGGGAGCAACTGATGGCTGGGTTCAACTTCACACTTCCGATGACCCTGAATCTGCGTCTGCACGACGAGTGGGATATCCGCACGACGGGCCGTGGTGTCGCCGAGATCGAAGCCGGCAACATGGATGTCGACATCCTCGCCTACAAGGGCGACGACGGCGCGCCCGGCCGCGACGGCACCCCGGTGCAGATCCACCGCGCGCAGATCCCCGCAGACATTCCCACGATCGGTGAGCTGTCGCCGGAGTGGATCGGCCACGCGTGGCGCGTCGATGGTTCTCGTGACGTGAAGATGGTCGTCGAGGAGTACCCCGGTGGGCCGGTGAAGTTCGAGACGCTGACCGACTACCTCGGTGACGAGGGTGACACCGGCGCGGTGCCGACGCTCGAGGTGCGCTCGGTGACCTCGACGACCGAGGGCAATGGGTCGGTGGTGTTCGAGGAGATCTCTCCGGGCGCGTACGTCGCCGATTTCGTTCTCCGCAAGGGTGATGTCGGTGCGGCGTCGACGGTGCCCGGTCCTGCTGCGGCGGTGGAGGCGGCGACCGACTACGACGATGATGGCACTGCGGCGGTCACCGGTGATGTGTTGGCGAAGCGGTCGGACGGTCAGTGGGGTCCGCGCAAGATCGTCCAGTCTCCCGGCGTCTACAAGAAGGCAGGGTCGGCCGCGGACTGGCTGGCGGTCAACTCGGGTAACGGG
>NZ_JABFAU010000032.1 GCF_017168335.1 Rhodococcus sp. KRD162
GTTGTATGGTTCGTCTTGCTGAAGCGGTGTGTTGCCTTGGCGTCGTTGATGATTCGTTTTCGGTAGGAAAAGAGTTGCGTCACAGTGACGTTTCTCGGTAGGGGTTATGGACCTTTCGAGATCGTTGTTTCGGGCAGCTTTTTGGTCATACCTCGGTCGAGCATCCATTTGTCGATCGTTGCGTCTGTCCATCCTCTATGGGTTCCGATCGTGGCGTCATGTTCGGGGAGTAGGCCTTTGCGGGCGTATCCCTTGAGGGTGTTGACGGCGAGGTTTGTCTTGGCGGCGACGTCGCGAAGTGAGAGGTAGTGGATCACCTCTTGATCATAGAAGTGCACGGGGCTTGCAATGTAGACCCGATCGGGTCTACGCTGTGAACACGCGGGACGTAAATCGTGACCTGAAGGTCACAAATTACGTATCCTGTGACCACTGCGGAAACCAATTCGCAGGCCCGGTAGTAGTCCCGGTAACGGGATGAAATAGACGGAGGAAGAGAATATGGCTGTTTATGTCCTGCTCAATCAAAAGGGCGGCGTCGGCAAATCCACGCTGACAGTGAATCTCGCGGCTGTGACCGCCGAAGCCACACAGGAACCCGATACGGAGAATCAGTCCGTTCTCGCGGTCTCTGTGGACCCGCAGGGCTCGGCCACCTGGTGGTCGGAACGAGTGGACGATCTCCCGTTCGTGATCACGCAGGAAGACAATCCGGAGACACTTCGTGGATTGTCCGACCTGACCAATTTTTCCAGCATTTTCGTCGACACTCCCGGCTGGCTCGGAGCCGGTGGTGACGATCCCATGATCAAGGTTTTGATGGAAGCTGCTGACCTGGTGGTCATTCCGACGCTTCCGCAGCCTCTGGCCTTTGATCCGACTGCCCGAACTGTGGAGGTGGTCCAGTCGTACGGGATTCCCTACGTCGTCGTCATCAACGGCTGGGATCCCCGAGACGGCAAAGCATCCCTCACCGATACACAGAACCTCATCAAGGGGCAGGGCTGGCCACTGGCGAAGACCGTCATCCGCCAGTACCGCATCCACACCAACGCCGCCGCCGAAGGCCGGGTAGTCACCAGCTACCCCGACAACAAGATCAGCTTCAACGCGCGCAGTGACTTCCAGAAACTCGCACTCGAACTCGCGACGGGCCGGTGGTGACTGTGGCTACCAAGCGCACTAGTTTCGCCGATCTTGGTGGGGCGATCGGAAAGAATTCCCCCATTGGTGGCGCGAAGATTCGGGAAACGAACAAGCCCGTCACAGCAGGTGCCGAGGGTGTTTTCCTTGCGAATGTGCCGGTGGAGAAGCTCGCCGGGAATCCCCGCAATCCCCGCGACGAGCTCAAGAACCTCGAGGACCTCTCCAGCATCGTCGACGTTCAGCTGCAGCCCGGCTCCGCCGTCACTCGCGAGACATGGCTGAAGGTGTTCCCCGGTGACGACACCGAGATCGGTGAGGCCGAATACATTGTCGTAACCGGAAATCGGCGTCTCGCTGCAGCTCGGGAGTACGGCCGACCCGGCTTGGACGTGGTGGTTCGTGACTCGCTCGCCGCCAGCCCCGCATCGGTCCTGACTTCCGCGATGCTCGAAAACATCGCCCGCGAAGACTTCGACGTCATCGAAGAAGCGAAGGCCGTGGAGATGCTCGTCAAGGAGCTTTCCACGGCTGCAGCGGCTGCCACGATGCTCAAGAAAAGCACCGCTTGGGTATCGACGCGCCGCGCGCTGCTCAATCTCACCCCCGAGCTGCAGGAGAAGTTGCGGGCAGGGGAGTTGGGTGTCCGGGAGGCACGCGCGCTGGTGAAGGTTCCTCGCGAGGAGCAGGTCGCGGCATGGTTGGCGGAGTTGGAACGTAAGGAAGCTCCGCCGGTTCCGCCGGAAGATCCGAAGCCGAGCCCTTCGGATGCCGAGAAGAACGATGATGAGGATCGTCCCGAGGTGACTCCGGTCGACAAGATCGTCAAAGCGTTCAAGAACGCGAAGGCGGATCCGGAGACGGCGACAGCGGCTCTCGAAGAGTTCTTCGACCCCGCCGACCTGATTCAGATCAAGCACCTGATCAAGGGTTAATGAGTTTCTTTCAGTGGCTGCCAGGCGTTTTCGTCTGCCTGGCAGCCACTGTCGTCCCGAGAGGAGGTTGGACATGTCTGAAGTAGAAGGTCAGTTGTCGCTGTTCGGCGATGTCGACGAGTCTGTCGACGGTGGGCTCGTCGATCCCGCGACCACGCGACCCGCGTCGGGGGAAGCTGCCGATACGGCTGACGACAGGACTCCCGCTTCGTCTGTCGAGCCCGAAGCTGATCAGGACCCGCCCGTCGCCGACGCCGAGGAAACAGCCGCTGAATTGGCCGCTGAGCCCGCAAGTGCCGTTGAGGGTGGCGATGGCGGAGCTGACGTTGCCGAGCCGTCAGGCGAGGATGTAGAGCCCACTGCGGAGGCCTCGGAGGAAGCTCGCCCCGCGCTTCGTGCGTCGACAGCGGCCGATGATCACGCGATGATCCTCACCGACACCGGAAGCTACCTACCGTCAGGTGCGTACCTCGCCGGTCCCGTCGACGACATCAACAAGCTCACACGCCTGATCGACTGGATGATGAACCGAAAAGGCCTGGTGCCGAAGGGCAGTGCGCCGCAGGTGTGGCTGGTCGGCACAGGAATCCTGGAAAGCCTGGGATGGTACGTCGCCGCTGACGAGCTCGAATTCGAAACCCCCGCCGAAGCTCGTGCCATGGTGTTGGCGGAACTAGCACCGCGGATCCAGAACTCGATGGCGCCCTTGATGAGCCAGGGCTGGGAAATTCGCGGTGAACCCGGTGATCGCATCCACCTGACCCGCAACCTGGGCAACGGTCGCCGCATGGTCGATCTGATTCTCGAAGGCTATGCCTGGGCGATCTCCTCACGGGCAAAGGACCTCGGAATCCTCGGTACCGGTGACGATCTCCCCGAAGGCCCCATGGCTGAAGCCGCCGAGATCGGGCGCCGAATCGCGTGGAGCGTCGAGCATCTCGGCGTACTGCCAGGCCCGACCGCCACCCGCACCGCGGCCGACATCTTCGATCAGATCATGCAGAGCCGTCGCGGCAATACCTCACGGGGCCGGGGCAAGTCCTCCGACGCCGGGAAGACTCGCGGCGCGGTCATCGACACCGCCGGTCCGGTTCCGATGCTCGACGGGCAGCTGCACGGCGAGATCGAACCCCGCACCTGGTGGGCACGCACCCTCGACGCCGACGATCTCGCCGGTGTCGACCGGGTGATCTCGATCGACCAGCGGGCCTCGTACCTGGCCAGCGCCGGTTCGGATTCGTTCGGCTGGGGGAGACCCGACCATGTCGCCATCGGAGCGGATCGTCGTGCGCGGGAAGAGAAAACGCCGTACGGGCTGTGGCGGGTGACGTTGCCTGCCGGGAATTCGATCGCGTTGCCGGAGAAGCTGCCGTTGCCGCATCCGCACATGAAGTACGACAGCATCGTCACCACGTGGGTCACCAGCGTCAGTTTGGAGGCACTGACCTCACCTGTCGCCGACGGCGGCGCAGGTCTGGACCTCGACGACCTCGAGCTGGACGAGGCGTGGGTGTGGCCGAATCAGGGCCGCGCACTGGAAGCGTGGGCGACGCGGCTGCGTAAAGCCCGCGCTGTCGCCGTCGAGAGCGGCGACACGGTGATGAAAGGGCACGTCGGCAACATCTACAAGCGGTACATCGGCCGGATGCTCAACCCCGACCAGTGGCGGGCATCGAACAAGCAGCACCACCATCAGCCGGTGTGGCGGGCAACGATCATGGCGTCGTCACGTCAGCGTTCCCGCCGGGCCGCTATGGCGTTGGCGGACAAGACAGGTCGCTGGCCTTTCCAGGCGTTCGCGGACGCGCTCACCTACGTTGCGGGGCCGGACGACGAGCTGGCCGATATGTCGCCGTACCTGGGTAAGTTGGTGTTCGAGAAGGGCGCACCGCTGACGGAGAAGCAGATCTCCACATTGGCGAATGCCTCGGATGTGAATGTGTTGCGCACGTTGGTCGGAGAGATTCTCGGCGGCGACATCGACGAAGACGAGAGAGAGTAGCGATGGCCCAGATCAGGCCCCGCATCACCGGCCGCAAGAGCACGGGCGAGAAGCCTTCGAAGTTCCGCGACGCCAGTGGCGCGACCGTACAGATCGACCCGGTTGCAGCGAAAACACTGGCATCGTCGGTGGTTTCGTCGCCAGTCAAGCGTGTCTCACGGCTGACCGGCGACGTCTCGGTACCGGAACTGCGGACGCAGATCGGCTACGACGGCTTACGTGCAGCTGCTGTGGCCGCAGGCCGCAAGGAACCGTCGATGCGGACTTTGCAGCGTTGGGTGCAGCGCAACCACATTCCGCACGCAGCGGTGGAGGAAGGTGCTCAGCGCCGGGCGTCGGTGGAGCGTCTGGGCGGCGTCCAGGTCGTGGCCGCGATGCTGCAGCGTTCACCGTCGTCGGTGTATCGCTGGCAGTCGGGGAAGACGAATCGCCTGCGCGGTCCCGCTGGTGTCGAGATGGCGAACGCGAAGACGCTTGACGCGATGCGTGAGGCGAAGGCGTTCAATCCGGATGGGACGTTGCGCCGTGCGGAGGTGACTGTCACTGCGACGGTGGAGGTTCGGTACAACGGCCAAGAGGGCTACGAGCATCGGGACCGGAAATTGTTCCGATTCGCCGAGGACACCACCCCGATGTCGCCGACCGACTTGTGGGAGTTGGGGCATGCGTTGGCGCGCGGAGCGTTTGGTGATGCTGTGGGTGTGATCGAGCGTTTCGCGTCGACGGCGTACCCGGACAATCAGGCGTCGGGTGGGTTGTCGCAGTACGACGACGGGAACGGCTTCCATTTCGAGGAAGTGCATGACATCGACATCGTGTGGTTGCGCTAGCAACCGGCGAGGGTTGGTGGAGAACGGGGCGGCGCCATACGGCGGCGCCCCGTTTCTTGCTGCGTGGACCCGTTTGGGTGTCTGAGATCGCCGTGTGGCTGTCGAGTTGCGGTCTGAGAAGTCGACGGATGCCCTAGAGAGTCTGATTGGGGGAGCGGGACTCTCAGCGCCCGAGGGGGTGTGGCCAGGTCAGGTTCGTGGGCGGGCGGGTGCCCGCGGTTTCCGAGGCTGACACGACAGCGCCGCAACCCGATAAACTCACATCGGCAATTTGGTTGCAGGACAATAGTTTTAGAAAGATTCGATCCAATGCCGGCCCGGCCTTCTGCGGAATCACGCACTTCCCTTGCAACGGCATCGACGAGGAGAACACATTGACCGACCATCTGGACGATCCGGAGATCGTCGACGAGGACCCCGTGACGGCGCTCGCCAAGAAAATGCTGAACGACGCCTACGACTTTGACACCGCCTGGGACGAACTTCCCGAAAAACGAGCCCGCGCCCTGCTTTACGCCAAAGCGGCGCACGAGCACTTCTCCACCGTCATCGCCGCGCACGGGGGCCAGGCCTTCACAGCCGCCGACCTGGCCGATCTGCGAAACGTTCTCTGGGAAAACGACGGACACGCCAGCTCCCGCGCGCGCCTGCGTCGCCTTGTCCCGGCGATCGACGACGCGATCGTGGTACCCGACCCGGCGCTCACCCCGGTCGCCGCAGCTCTGGACACCGATACGCCCTGCCAGCACACGTGGGTGCACGCCGAGGTCCGATTTACGACGGAGAACGGGAACATCCGAGGCCCCTTCGACGGCGAGCAATGCACGTCGTGCCCGGCCGTCAGATACGGAGGTCAGGTGTTCGATCCGGCGCTGCCGGAACCGAAGTCCTGCACCGGCGGTCAACCGTTCCACTGGTCAGCGTTCGGTGCGAGGTATCCGGACACCGTCTGCGTCGACGGGCAGTGCGCCGACCTCGGCGCCGACTACTCGACGGCCGCGGGCATCGCGTGCCCGTTCTGCGATCCGTCCGGGTTCTTCGACTACCAGTTCGGCGGCGCGTACACCGAGCCGACGTGCGGGACGTGCGGGCTTCGCGGGATCGACCCGGCCGAGGTGACCTTCCACGACGGACCTGCGTTGACGTGCACGGTGTTTTGCTCGAGGTGTGCGTCGGAGCAGCCTGCGGCGATGCGTGAGTATCCACCCACCGACGCTCAGGCATCACTTACCTCCCGTTGAACGCTCGAACACACAACTGCGGCGCCCCACCTGGTGAAAGGTGGGGCGCCGCAGTCGTTGTGTGTCCGGGCTCAGGACTCCTGGGCTGGGGGATCGAACGGGGGATGGAACGAGGTCTGCACGATCGGGTGCCCGTTATTCGAACTGGGCGAGTACAGCTGCCCCAGGCCTGGTCGGCGGCGAGCGAACATGATCTTGCCGTCCGCTGAACTGTACGAACCTGCAACGGGCTCGGTGGAGGTGCCCGACAGAAGCAGGATGTCAGCATTCGACGAGATCAGCGCCTTGTAGAACGCCGACCCGTTGCGGCGGGTCATGTACTGGTTCGTGGTCTCCGTCGCGAAGACCTGCAGGCCCATACTCATGCCCAACGCCTGCTGCGCGGCGATAGCGGTGTTCAGCGCGTCCGTCGGCGCGGCGTCCCAGGATCCGGTCGACGTCAATGTCGTTGCCGGGTCGATGAACACGAAGATCTTCGGGCCGGTGTACCAGGTGCCCTCGGCGATCTCCTGCGGTCCGACGACTTCGAGATCGGGCTGACGCTTGGCGATGATTTCCGCGATGTCTTCGGCGGCTTCCTGGATGCGGGCGGGCTGGTTTTCGTACCGGGCGAGCATGCCGAAGGCGCTGATCATCGCGGATTCGTTCATCATCGTGAAGCCCGGATCGAAGAGGTAGATCTGTGCTTCGGCGGGTGTGTACTGCTCGATGATGCTGCGCAGCAACGACCGGACCACTGTGGTCTTGCCGGATCCGGGGTCGCCGACGATCATCATGTGTGATTTCTTGCGTCCGTCGTCGGTGGGCAGCGTGACCAAGCTCAGATCGTCTGCGGCGGCGCCGAGCGGCAACCCGCGCGGATCGCCCACCGCGAGGGCGTGCTGGTAGATCGGCCACACAGTGGCCCATTCGAGCTGATGAGGGACCGTGATGATCTTCGGTGCCCTGACCTCCATCTCTCCGCCGTCGTCGGTGGGAATCACGTACTGCGAAGCGAGACGTTCACCGAGAGCGCGGATTCCGTCTCCGTAGTCAGCTTTCGGGTCGTATGCGATCGGATCACTGCCGGGGATCGGTTCGATCGGGTCGAGCTGCGGGACGTAGATACGTGCGTGGTAGCCGACTGTGGGTTCGAGTACTCGTCCCGGCTGCCCGTCGGGGATCGTCGCGTACTTGGAGCGGATGTCGCGATCCCTGATGGCGGTGGTGAACTCGTTCGGGTTCGCCGACGGGTGCAGGATCCACAGTGCGAACTGGTTGTAGAAGGTGATCTTGTTCGACTCCATCTCACCGGCGATGACGAGGTGGATGCCGCGTGAGCCGCCGGAGGCAGCGATCTTGGTGAGCGCTGCGGTCCGCTGGTTGGCGATCGTGCCGCCGATACCTTCCTGCCGGACGTCGAGGAGATCGTTGACACCGTCGATGACCAGGAACATTTCGCCGTAGTGATCACCGGGAACTGGTTCGTCGATCTTCGATGCGGCGTAGGCGGCGTAGTTCGCGACGCGGCGACGTTCGAACTCGTCGGTGCGGAGGGAAACAATGCGGGTGAACTCGGCGATGATGCGGTCGATCATCTCGTCGTCGTTGATCGAGGCGCGGCCACCGACGTTCGGGTAGTTCTCCATTTCCTGCAGCTTCGTGCCGCTGTCGATGAGATAGAACTGCACCTGCGTCGGCGCGTATGTCTGTGCGGCAGAAGCGATGATCGTCTGCAGGGTCGTCGACTTTCCGGTGCCGCGAGCACCGACGACACGGATGTGTGCACCTGCTCCTTCTGGTCGGATCGTGTACGGCACCCGCTGGTGGTTGTACGGGTCGTCGAGATCGCCGATGCGGATCCGCAAGCCACTGTTGTCGGCGATGGGGAGCGTGGCGCCGTGGAAGCTGATCGGTGCAGTCAGGGTGGGCTGCCAGAGCGTTCTCGGCTGGATGTCCTGGTACTGGATGAGGGCCTCGAGCAGAGCTTGGCGTTCTTCGGCGTAGTGGTCGGGGTTGACGACGGGTTCGTCGACGGTGACGACGGTGCCGTCGGTGTCGATGACTGTGGTGGTGGTGCTGATGGAGTTGAACGGGATCACGTCGTTGTCGGTGCCGGTGGTTTCGTCAACGTCGGCTCCGGAGACGCCGATGTCCACAGTCGGTGCCGCAGAGGGAATGTACGGGGCGTCGACCGGGAACCCCTGGATCAATGCCAGGCCGGAGTCTTTGCCGCTGCGCCGCAAATAGGCGTGTCCCTGGCCGCTTTGGAGGTTGATCGCGGCGTCGCTGCCGATCACGAACCGTGAGGCCGTGGAGCTGTTGACCGCGAGGCTGGTTCCGAAGGTGAGGTTGTTCTGGATGTCACCGACAACGGTCTGGTCGATGAACTGCGAGGCGAGCATCAGGTGAACCCCCATGGAGCGGCCGACCTTGGTGATCTTGGAGAACAGTTTGAGGAAGTCACGGTTGTCGACGATGAATTCACCGAACTCGTCGATGATGACGAACAATTCCGGCAGCGGAGGCAGCTCCGGGTCCTTCGCACGCTTTTTGACGTATTCGAGGATGCCGGGAACCTTGTGCTGGTCGAAGAATTCCTGACGCTTGTTCAGCTCACCGCGAATGACGATGTCCGCGCGTAGGAGGACGTCGAGGTCCCTCTCCAAGTTCGTGATGTTCGCGAGCACGTGCGGCAACTTTTCGAACCCCATGAACGTCGCGCCGCCCTTGAAGTCCATGAGGATGAACGTGACCTGGTCGGGGGAGTACTTCGCTGCGAGTGAGAGCACCATCGGCTGCAGGAGGAACGATTTGCCGGTACCGGTGGCGCCCTGCATCGACCCGTGCGGGCCGGATCCGCCGACCGAGGACTCCGACAGGTTCAGATCTGCCAGCAGACCTGTAGGGAGCAGCGATGTTTCGTCGAGGATGTCGCCGATGGGGATGGTGCGTTCACGGTCGGTGGCGGTGCGCTTCCAGAACTCGTATGCATCGAAGGATTCGAGATCGTTGATACCGAGAGCCTTCAGATACGGGGTGCGGCCGGTCGAGACCGGTGCGGTGTCGACGACTCCGGGCAGGACGACGGCACGGCCGGTGCGGTAGCCGCTCATCTTGCGGGCGAAGGCATCGAATTCGGCGGTGCTCATTTCGTCGGCGGTGATCAGTGCCGGTTCCAGTGGTGTGGAGAGCTTGCCGTCCGCGTCGAGAGTCAACGCGGAATCTTCCGCGAAGGGGATCTCGTTGACTCCGGCCCGCACGACGAACAAGGTGATGCCGTCGATTCCGCTGACGCCGAACAGTTCCGGCAGTCGGACCTCCGCGTCGGGGAGATCGATGAGCACGATCATGTGCGCGTAGGGGAGTTCCTCGTTGGTGGTCGAGGAGGCGTTGTCGCGAAACGCCGGTCGTTCGGTGACGGACTCGGGGAGATCGTTCACGAATTCGGCGAGGCTGCGGTAGATCCGGCGTGCCGAACCGTCGGGTGTCATTCGTGTCGGGTCGTTGGCGTGGGGGAGCCACTTGAATGCCGACCAGTCCGCGCCGTCGGGGTCGTCGGTGATCAACACCAATTCGAGGCGGTCGGGGGAGTGGTTGAACGCCAGGGAGGCGATCATGGCCCGCACGAGGGGAAGAACACGCGCGTCGGCGCCTTCGAACGAATGGAACGGACTGCGCCCCAGGTGATATGCGATCGGGAAGCCGGGCACGAAACGTTGGGTGCGGTGGAATCCGCGGTACGCGCCCAATGTGACGGGTTCGATCTGTTCCGCGACGGCCAATTCCTTGGTCATGATCAGCGGTTCGAGTTCGACGGTGCCGCGGCCGATTCGCGCGGCGAGATAAGGGCGGTACGCCTTTTCGTCCTCGGTGCCTTCCTTGGTGACGAAACCGCCCGGGTTTTTCGCCCAGACCGCCCACATCGACTGAAAGTTTCTGTCGTCGGACCCGATGAGTTGTGTCAAGCGTGCGGGCTGCGGAAACGACATTTCCTGTGCCGTGAACATCGCTTCACCGTTGCGATGCGCAAGTGTGCGCCGCTCACGAATGTCGAGGAAGTAGTTCCGGCGATCAGCGTTGAGTTCGCTGGTTCCGCCGCCACCGCCGCCGCCGAGCATCGAAACCAGGCCCATGAGCATCATCATCGGCATCATCAGCATGTAAATGCTGAACGATCCGGACTGGGTGACCATCAGACCGACGAAGCCGAGCATCATCGCGATCATCAGGAACGGCAGGATTCGCTGCAGAATCGGCCCCTTGGTGCCCTCAGGCTGGGGCAGCGGATCGGGGAGTTCTACGGTGTGATTCCCGAGCTTCGGAGCGATGGGGGGCCGGGATCTAAATTCTCGTTGCGCCACTACTTCAATCCTTCAACATTTGTGATCGGATTCTTTGCCATTTCCACGGGTATTTGTTCGTGGATAACGCTAGCGGAATTCGGCGAAAGGTTGGCGCCTTCTGGAAGCAGCCGGAGAACGGACCACGGCACCAATTGTGTAGCCGCATCACCGAGCCCCAATTTGGTGAGAGTGTCGCCCGGTGAGCTACCGGAATCACCGGTAATCGCATAGCGGACACCGTTGTCGCCGACCCACCACAGCTGCTCACGAGCCAGTGAACCGTCGCTTTCGCCGGTCACCTGAACCAGCCACCCGCGACCGGGATCGGTGTAGAAGAAATCAGCCTGCGGGCTCTGATCAGTGCCCGGAAGCAACGCGACAACGCGATCGCGTGCCTCGGATTTCAGCGGCACCGAATTGAGTGCGAACAGGGAGGAGTCGGCAGCGGCCTGACCGTGACGGGACCAGTCGAAGCACACCGTGTCCTTCTGCACGAGAGTCGGGCGCTGAGCGGGCCAGTGATCCATGTCCGCGCCGACGACGTGCGGGGCTGCGGCGATTTGGGCAGCGGAGACGTTGTCGACGAATTTGGAACCGTTGTTGATCATCACCTGGGCGGTGAACGAGCCGATGGGCTGCACACCGTTGTCGAAGACCAGGTACATCGAATCGCCGTCGATGCCGGTGGACGAGAGAACGGCACCGACCTGATACTGCGGAACAGCGGTCGATGTCTGACCCTGGCGCAGCAGACGCGGCGCCCGCATCGCTTCGCGGACTGGGACAGCGTCGAGGAAAGCAGCAGACACCGGTGTGGCCTTGTCGAGCATGTCCTGATCGACCTGCAACGCCGAGGTCAGTGCCTTCTCCGACATGCTGATCTCACTGCGCATGCCGTTGTAGAGCAGCCACGTCTTCTTGGTGTTTCCGTCGCGCTCGCTGACCAGGATCGCTTCGGAATCACTGATCGGTTCCTGCGCGGGAACGATTTCCGGATCACCGGCAATGAGCAGGGTCCGCGTCGAGATATTCGGAGTCAGATCCAATGACGTCGCCGAGTTGTATTGCGTGCACACCGCCCACCGTGAGGTGTCGTCCGTGCGCGGAATCATTTCGTCCGGCGCACCGGGAATACCCATCAACAATCCGCGTGGATACTTTTCTAGTTCCGCGTCCTTGACGGTTTTGATCGCGTCGGCTTTACCGACGATGAGCCGTGCGGACGACAGGTTCGTCACCGGATGCAGAGCGCCGTTGTACATGACGTACCTGCCGCCGGACTGAGTCGCGACGATCGACGCCTCACCGCGGGTGGGCTGGGGTTTGATCAACCCCATCACGAACCCGGCGGCTAGAACGAGTCCGGCGAGACCGAAGCCGAGGATCACCGCTGTCGTCTGCATCGAGAACGGCGACGACAACAGCCGGGTGTCACGGCGCGTGAATGCCTGTTCGATTCGGCGGACCAGCATCCGGTATCCGGAGATCTGTGTCTTTGTTGTCAGAAAGCGTGGAGCCATCGCACTATTTCCCCAGTCTCGGCGGTCGAATCAACGGAGATTCTTCCTGATTTCAGCGATCGCCGATTCGACGTCACTTGCGATCAATGTTTGCATTTCTTCGGAGCTGAGTCGACCCAACTCTTGCGCACCAAAGAAGCGTGAGTTTTTGTATCCCTCCGCCTTTTCGATGATGTTTCGAGCGAAGCGACCGTTGCCTGCTTTGTCGATCAGTTTCTTCCGTTTGTCATCGGTCACGCCGACCATGTCTCGAACCGCGTCGACGATGGATGCTTTGGCGGCGGCGTCGAGGATCAGACTGCGACCGGTGGCGATGACCTCGGCGATGTCGGCGATTTCTTCGGGGGAGTACGTCTCGAACGTGATCGTGGTGTTGAACCGAGATGTCAGACCGTCGTTCGTGCTGAGGAACTGTTTCAGTTCCTTTTCGTATCCCGCGATGATGACGACCAGATCGTCTCGGTTGTCCTCCATCGCTTTGAGGAGCGCGTCGACGGCTTCCTGGCCCAATGCGTCCATCTGGCCGTCGCCCGTGGACTGCACCAAGTTGTAGGCCTCGTCGATGAACAGGACTCCGCCGAGCGCCTTGTCGATCATTGCCTGAGTTTTCGGTCCCGATTGGCCCCGGTATTCGGCGACGAGATCCTGGCGTGAGACCTCGACGATGTGCGGCAGTCGGCACACACCGGTGCCGCCGAAGATGTCGGTGACAACGCGGGCGATGGTGGTCTTGCCGGTGCCGGGAGGGCCGACGAACATCAGGTGGTTCGTGCGTTCTGCGACGGCGAGGTTGCGCTTTTTGAACTCTTCGTTGATCCGCAACGTGTTCTCGAGGGTCGCAATCTGCGCTTTGACGTTCGCCATACCGATTTGCCGCGCCAGTTCCGCCTTGCCCTTGGCCAGCAGATCCGAACGATGCGTATCCAGTTCCGTCCGCTGTTCCATTTCCAGCGACGGTTCGGTGCTGACGTCCCAATAGCTTTCGCGTCGAGAAATCAAGTCCGCATTGGTGATCCGTAGGTATTCGGTGCGGTCTCCCTGGACGCGGAGGAGTTCGTCCGAACGCGACAATGCCACACCCATCGCGAAGTGTTGCTGCGCGGTTTTCTCGTCGCCGTTCGTGCGCGCGATCATTCCGAGCATCCGATGGGCTTCGCCGGATACGGCAGTGAAGCGCGATTTGGTGAGGGTGTCGAACACCTCTTTCGAGTTGTCACTGTTACCCAGGTGCGTCTGCGCGGTGTGCAGGAGCAGGTATGCCAATTCGTGGAACAACACATTCGGGACCGCGGCGCCTTGGGGGTCAACAGCAGTCGCGCCGTATTCGTCGACGATGGCGGCATTGCGCAGCGGTTCGATCGCCGCGATCAGATCCATCCATCGGGAGGTGCGGTAGTACAGCGCGGCACGCATCAAGTGCACACTCGGCTTGTCTCCGGCTCCGTCGAGCGCTTTCAACGCGCGGTCGTACAGGCCCCCGTTCATGTAGCTCGCTGCTGCCGCAGCGCACAGGTTGTCCACGAAGTGGATGGGGATGTCGACGCCGAAAAACTTGGTCTGATAAATGCATTCGGGTTCCGGGGTAGTGAATTTTCGTTCCCGCAGTTGAACGTTGTATTCGCGGGATTCGTGCTGGAACGCTTTGTACGTCAAATCTCCGAACGACTTGCGTGTCAGGTAGATCGCCTGAATTTGTTCGTCGGTCGCGATGCGGCCCGTCGAGCACGCTGCAAGTCCGCGGAAGGTGTCGCATTCGAGTGTCTTCTCACTGATTGCGTACACGAAGTGTTCGCGGGCGGCGGTGGAGTTCCCTTCGAAGAGAAATCGCAATGCCTGATAGTGGGTTTCGACGAGCTGCTTTTCGTCCATTGTCGTGTTCATCATGTGGTCCTAGTTCTCGTCAGGGCTGGTGGCCTGTGATGCGGATGAGTGAGATGGCGAAAGAGTCGTCCTTCGCTCCGGTTGCTGCACCGAACCCTCGATTGACGGCGCCGGTCGGCTCGGCGGTCGCCATGATCGTGAGGGTGATTTTCTGCGTCTTCACTTCGGGGATCGGCATGTTCGACCCGGTACGTGAGGGGTTGATTTCCTGGATGAACCGTTGATTGCCGATCGACCACTGCACACGAGAGACAGTGCGATGTTCGACCCAGCGATCGATGCCTGACGGTTCGATGTAGTCGAAGCCCGGCGTCAGGAACACGTCGGAGATGACGACTGCGTACGGGAACGTGATCTCCATGACCGCCCCGTCGATTCCGAGAGCCCGCTTGCAGATCCACGCCTGAGACTTGTCGGCGGTGAACGCGAAACGGGCGTCTGTCGAGCCTTCGGGGCATTTCGCGGAGACCGCGCTCGGGGCGAGTACTCCGACGGCGCTCTCGGGGACAGGGATCGCCGTTGCGGCACCCGTTGTCGTGGCTGGGGCACCTGCGTCCGGGCTGGCTGCGGCGACTGGGGGCGGCGGCGCTTTCTCGTCCGGGGTGCAGGAATTGACGCCGACGAGAATCCCGACCAACACCGCGGCGGGCGCCAGGAACTTGACGGCTTTGCGGCGCCCGGGAGACATCGTCGTAAATCGCTCACGCAGCGCGCCGAGTACGCCGCTCGGCGCGCTCGCCTTTTCCGTGCGAGCGCCCCGCAGTGGTATCGGCGGTGGCGCTGCCGGAGCCGCAGCGGTGTCGATCGTCGGGATCGCCGCAGTGTCGTCGGACGTGGAGGCCGAGTTGTGCGCCGCGGCGTACGGATCGTTGTGAACGCGCGGCGCGGACGCCGGGGGCGCAGAAGCGAGCGATGACGGGGGAGGTGTAGCAGCGGTGTGGGAATCGTTGTCGACGGAGCCGTACTCGTTGCCGTAGAAGTCGTTCGACGGTGGCGCGCTCGGCCTGCGTGCGAGCAAGTCCCGAAATCCTGCACTCAACTGAAGACCGGGATCAACCGACTCTGCGTTTCGATCCAAGGCCGAGGAGAGCGTCGGCAGGTAGTTGTCCGGAACCGGATTCGCTGCAGACTCCTCGTCAGCGCCGGAATTTTCGGGTGGGGGTGGCGTGGTTGTGTCAGCGGGTTCGGGGGCGCCGACGTCGACGCGGGCGCCGTCATCGACCGTGGATTGTGTGTCGCCGACGACATCCTCGTCGTCCCACGTCGGTAGATGCTGAACGTCCTCGTCGGCGTCGTCGTCGCCGCCGACTTCGTGATGCATCGATCGTTTCGGAGTGCGCACCACCGGCTCGTCCGGAACCTCGAGCGGGCGCCGGGTATGTCCGGGGGTGAGGGCGTCGTCGAGGTCCGCCATCCACTTGTCGGCATCGAGTTCATCGATCGGTGTACTCGCAAAAGCAGCGAGTGCATCGTCGATTTTATTGACGTTGATGGAGCGACGTTCGTCGTCGCTCAAAGGCCTACTCATGGACTGTTCCTTCCCCACGGAGATCGCCGATAAAAAGTATCATTGGTTCATGTCAATTATCGACCGCATCCGGATCGCTGTTCCCGTCGCATTCAAGCGTGTTAAATCCGCTCCGTCTGGGATGTTTACCGAGGCGTCTCTGTTGCGGACGATCAAACGAAATACGTTCATCGGTTACGCCACAGTTGTCGCGGTTCTTGTTCTATTTCTGATGGTCGTCTTGAAGCCGACTCCGCAGATTCCGGACACCACCCGTGAGTTCACCACGATGCAGCGAGTGCAGTTCTTCTCGACGAATTTTCTGACGGTCTGGCTCACTGGAACCGAACGTGACGCACCGACGGTCAAACAAATGGTCAGTGACACCTCTGCGCTGCCTACGAAGTGGGGTACGGAGCCGGTCGAGATTTCCGACGTCAGCGTCGCGGACCTCACGCGATCCGACCCCGGTGGTGTGGGAACCGAGTGGTGGGTCAAGCTCGGCGTGACGATTGTTCCCCCGAACAACGGCACTTCTCAGCGGCTCTATTATCTGGTAACCGTCATCGAGCAGGATGAGGCGTTGCGGGCGTTGACGATGCCTCGGTTGGTTGATCATTCTCGGCCGGGTGTCGACTTGTCGCCGAATTTCGATTCCAACGTGTCGGTGACGTCGAGCCTCGGAACGACAGTGAATTCGTTCGCGCAGGCGTATTTCACAGCAGGAGAAGGAACGCTCGGTCGATTCGTGTCGTCATCATTCACCGGTGCGCCGATTCCGAATTCTCCGTATTCGTCGGCGGACGCGCTTGTTGTCCGAACCAAGGGAAGCGTGAACGTCGATCAGTATGAGGTCGGAGCTGCGCTGAAGATTCTGGTCACCGTCCGGGCGGGATTTTCGCTCACGACATTTCACACGATGGATGTACCGATGACAGTGCACCGAACGGACAACGGAACATGGCAGATCGATTCCGTCGACAGTGTGGTGGAAGTGTCGAAAAACCAGCTCGTCCCCGGCAACTAAGTCGACTGGGATGAAATTTGCTCGGTGAGTAGCCGCGCCGTCACATTGAAAGTTTCCGCGGCCTCCACCAACTGGTTGAGCATTATCGGGGAGAGGTCGATGCCGTGCCGTTCGATGTTCTCTTCGAATTCGGTGACCATCTTTTTACCCATGCCGGTCGTGAGCAGATTCGTTCCGTGCACGAACGCCAATGACGTCGCATACGTAGGCAACGTCCGCTCACCTTCTGTAGGAACGAAATTGTTGAGGTCCAACACCGCAGCCTCATGGCCCTGATAAAAACCGTCCACCATTTTCACCGAGTCGGTCCCATCGATCACCTGGACCGGCTCGGTGGGGTGCCCATGTTCGACGACGACTGTCACATGCTTGATGGAGTCGACGGGCAGCGTGCTCACCGAGACATCAATCGCGGGCGCTTTCGATGTGTCGTTGTAGGTCGCCGCCCACCGAATCCGATCCTTTGTCAACCGCACCGTGCCCGATGACGGCGCGGCAACCCAGAGAACACATGACGGACGCGCAGCCAAAGTCCAGAACGCGGGCGCCCGAACATCCGAATTGATCCACACCGTCGATGCGTCGTCGAGGAACCCTTTGCCGTATAGCCGCGCCACTCGCTCCATGTTTCGGGCGAGGTTCATCGACGTGCCTTGTGGCGACGACATATAGAGGCGCATGAACGTCATCATAGACACTGTGAACGGCTTGAGATTGCACTTCTTCGGCAACCCGTTACACAACTCTTCTCTAATTGTTCTGGCAGTCGCGCCCTATTAGCGAGCAGCATTGTCCGAGTGGCGACACGCTATTTCGGCGTCGGCTTCGTTGGCGAGATGCATGGCGATGGCCTCTGACCTCGAAAAATAGGCCCATGGCGGCGATCGTGGCGCATCTCATTGCAGTCGGTATGGCGGCGCTCATGGCGAAGGCTGTGGCGATCCGCATGGCGATGCCCATGGCGGGGTCCATGGCGACTAATCGCGTATCTCGGAATGTGTCAAAAGGCGTGAAATCAGCCTAAAAGTGCAGGTAAACGCCTTTCCAGCCTACTCGCCTACGTCGGGGTGCCAGTCTTGTTCATGGCGAGGGTCATGGCAAAGGGGATGGCACCGGTCCTGGCGCTGAACTTGGCCGAACTGTGGGCGTGTCTCTGAGCGTCATATCACGGTGTGCGGAGGGCTTGTCAACCCCAATTTATGGCACCCGGATTCGCTATCTCGGGTTGCGCTTTGTGCGCATTCCATGGTGGACCATTAGTGGTCATCGGGACCATCTTCCTGCTCTGTACCGCGTCATCATCCGAGGCGCTTCGCGGCGAATCTTATGGCGCCAATTGGGTGGGAAAAATGGTGGCTTCCGGTGCTAGCCTGTGCGAGACAAATTGGCACCGGCTCTCACGATTAATTGCCGAACCTGTCGCGTTTGAACGTGTGATCGGTACACCCAGGAGAAGGAAATAAATTATGGACACCATTGGTGCGGAAGATGCATTCGCCGTGATCGCACAAGGCATCACGGGCTCCGGAAGCGACATTGATTTCACCAAGATCGCGATGTGGGTCGCTGGGATTTTGGTCGGCTTCGTCATTCTGGTGGCGACGTGGCGCCTCTTCAAGAACTACCTGTCGTCCGGTCAGAACGGCGCAGTCGTTGCACCCGAGGACCGCGCCAAGCAGACCGCTTCCATCATGATCGACGCCGGAATCGCGATGGCAGGCATCCTCGTGGTCATCCCGTTCGTCACTTGGGTGGCGAAGTTCATTACAGACAAGGTGTGACCGCGCATGCGGCATTTTCGCGTCTACAACCGCGTGCGCGCAGTCGGTGTCACCTTTCCTGTTGCTGGTAATCACATCGGTATCGGGTCGGCAGCGATTCTGGGTGTCGTCGTCGCGGCGACGGCGGCACTCGCGGCCTTCGCCTCATTCGTCGCCGGAACTATCGCCCTTGGTTTCGTCATCTTCATCGGCTTCGTCATTTTGCTGACGGCTTTCTTCGCGATAGTGAAGCTGACGCAGATGGGCAACCTCCGAGAGGGGACGCAGCTCTCTCTGATTCGAGATGCGATGCGGGAGCGCCGCATCAAGAACTTCCAGACGCCCGACGTCGGCGGCGACATCAACGACGATTTCGACCTGCTCACGGATTCGAATTCCGTGTACCGGAATCACTGAACTCACACTGTTAGAAGGGGACGACATGGGGGACTACCTCACTCCGGTACGCGAGGTCCGGGGAAACCTGATCTACACGGCCGATGGCCGTATTTGGGCGAACTACCACCTCAACGGAATCAACGTCAGCGCGTACCAGGGCACGTCGATCGCCAACGGGCAGGCACGCAACAAAGATCTCTTCCACAACCTGAGTCAGATCGGCAGCGGCGACATGCTGCTACTGGGTATCAAGGCGAAAACATCCCCCGAAGAGTTCGTCGACCGCATGCTCAAAGGCATCCCCGATATCGCCGACGGACGACACGGCGCTCTCGCTGCACATGTGGATGCGTTCTTCCAACAGATGCAGCGCGGAAAGCTCGAAGAATTTCAGCGCCTCTACATTCTCAGCGTCGAAATTCCGACCGCGGCAAGCGGAACGTCAGGCACCGTGGCAAAACTGAACGGCACCGACCCTTTCGCCTCCATCGACCGGAACTACATCGCACGACTGGAAACACAGATCTTCGATCTCCTGCCCGACGCATTCGAACCCGCGCGAACCACGCCGCTGATGCTGCAGTGGGTTCACGAACGGATGCGCCTACGCGGAATCGAGGTGCCGAGCGCGCCGCCGCGAGAGAACACCGCACCCATCTCGCCGAAGGGGTTCGGAAACGTCATCATCGACAAAGCCGCGGATACACGCGCGGTCCTCGACGAGTTCCTCGAAGCAGTGGACTCCGGCGCTGTCAGAGCCACACCGAAACGGAAGCTCGGTCGGCTGCGCGAGAACTACGGCTCCATCCGCTACGGACAGCAGCTTTCCATCAGCAACCCTGAACAACGGACGAACAGTTTGCCCGACGGGCCGACGAGCTATCAGACATTGATGGCCATCGGTGGATGGCCAACGACCCCCAAAAACGCGCTCAACACATTCACCTATCTCGTCGATCAGCAGATCGGTGTCGACGCTGATTTCGCGCTCCGATTCTCGTTCAGTCAGGACGCTATTTCGCTGACCGAAACTCGACAATTCCTCAAGACCCTTGCTGGTGAAAACGAGGCGAACTCCGTCGACGAATTCGACGCCCAGGCGTACGGCGACCGAGGCCGGGAACGGCGGCTGCTGCAGAGTCAGGTCAGCGAAGAAAAGGGTCCGCGGGGGATGGAAGTTGCCGCGATCTTCGCGTTCGCCCACCCCCACCGCCTCACGCTGACCAAGCAAGTGGCTGCGCTGAAGGAGACGTTCCGCGGAAACGGATTCGAGCCGTTTGTTCCGGTCGGCGGACAATTCGAACTGCTGAACATGATGATGCCCGGATCGTCCTGCACACCGATGGGCACCGAACTCAAAGGCACCACCACCGTGCACGCGTTCTCCGCGTGCCTGCCGCTGCGTACGAGTCACGTCGGAGATCTGCAGGGTCTGCCGATCGCCATCAACATGGAAAATGCGCTCGGCCAGATCATCCTGCACGATTATCTCGGCGGCACCGAAGGCGGAAATGGTTCGATCGCCTGCACCGGTGAGCAGGGATCCGGAAAGAGCTACTTCCAGAAGATGCTCGCCGGACACATGTCAGATCTCCTGTGCCCGGCATGGGTGATCGATCAAAGCGAGCACGGCGAGTGGGTTGTCTACGCGCAGCAGCTCGGCGGTGTGGATGTCATCGACGCGATGGCGCCGCAGTACTCTCTGGACCCGCTGAAGGTGCTCCCGATGGAGCGCGCAGGAAAGCTGTTCGTCGATCTCATGCTCCCGCTGCTCGGTCTGTCACCGATGAGCAAAGACGCGTCGATCCTGGCGAACGCACTCACACCGGCAAACCGTAAGGGCCACGACATTCAATCCAGCCGCGACCTCATCGACTACCTCGAGAAAACCGCAGACGGACAACAATTGGCGACGGGCCTGGCGTTCTACGCCTCGCAGGAATACACCCGGACACTGTTCGACCCGATCGGACATGACGGCGGTGTCCGGCGACTGCCCGCATTCGCCCCGAGCCGTGACCGCGCTGTCGTGTTCCGCACCCACGGCATTTCCGTGCACAAGGGTGACGTGACACCCACGACAGAGCCGTCGAAGCAATTCGGACGCGTGCTGTACACCGCGATCGCCGCGTACACGGCGTACGTGTTCTCGCAGAGCCGCGATCTCAATGCATTTATCGCGGACGAAGTTTCCTTCCTTCAAGGGTCGAGTGTCCTCGAAGATCTCGTGCGCACTCCCGACCGTGTCGGGCGAAAGGCAGGAAACATCGTTGTCGCCGGTTCGCAGCTCGCGAAAGATCTGCAGGACGGCAATTACGACCAGATCCGTAAGAAGTTCGCATTCCGTCAGACCATTCGCGAAAACGCGATCGCGGCACTCCAGTGGATGGGAATACCCGCCACCGAGTTGATGATCGAGAAGATGATGGTCGACACCTCACCTGGTGACAAGAAAAATAACAATCGCGCAATTCGCGGTCGCGAGGGTGAAGGGTGGTACCGGGACGGATCGGGGTCGATCGCTCGCGTGAAGGTCCTGCCGCAGGCCAGCGCGCGGCGTCACCGCTTCTCCGACACGACGACCAGCAGCATGATCCGTATCGAGGATGCCACCCGGGCGACGGTGGGTGGCCATGTCTAATCCGCTGGTCGACTTCATTGATTTGGCGGACAAGTACGGCACTCAGGTCAGCAGGTTCGGTGTCGACTTCTCCGGCAGCCTGTCGACACTGATCTGGCGCGCACCGACCGAGTTGATCGTCATGTTCGTGCAGTTGCTGCTGACGTACTCGATCTGGATCGTGGACCTGATCATCAACAAGGGTCTGTTCCTCGAGGTCGCCGGATCGGTGTACCAATCCCTGCTCGACACGATCTACCAATACGTCAATCCGCTGTACATCGCCGTCATCGCCGCGATGATTTTGTTCGCGCGTATGTACATCGGGGACAAAGTGTTGACCACCGAAAAGAACGGTGGCCGCATCAGCGGATTCGAGCTCAACAATTCGACCCTCGGCGGCGACGAAGCGTTCCGGAAAAAGATCACCAGCGAGGTGATGAACTCCGCGGTCCTGCTGTTCATCATCATCATCGCGATGGCGAACCCCTTCACACTGCTGGTGAAGGTGTTCTCGGGCATCACCTGGTTCGTCGGCAGCTTGGCTCCGCAGTCCACCGGCGCCAGCCCACAGGTCGACGGATTCCTCGCGCCGATGTTGCAGGTGATCAATTTCCAGACCGTGCTCGCACCAGCCTGTGGGGAATCCTGGTCGGCCACGCTCGCCGGTGGCGGCAACGTCTCCAAACTCTCCTGCCTGACAGCATCCGAGAAAGCCGCAACCACAGCCGATCACGTCACCCTCGGGCTGGCGATCGTTTCGATCCTGATGGCAGCAGGATTCATCTACTTCTCGTGGATCATCCTGATGCGCTTCTCCTGGATGCTGTGCACGATGATCGTGAACGTCGCCGTCGTGCCCTGGCAGGCCGCGATGCTGATGGCCAACCCGGGAAACGAACGCAAAAAACTCAACGCGGTCAAGGATCGTTTCCTCGAAGCCGCGAAAAGCCTTGCCTGGCTGATTATCACAGTGGTGGTGGCTTCAGCGGTGCCAGCTGCGTTGATCACCGCAGTGTCGTCGACGAACATGCCTGCCGTGATCACGATGCTGATCTCGTCCGCCCTGTTCTTCCTGGCAGGCAAATTCGCGAACAAATACATCGGACGCCGATTTAAGCGCGACAAGGACGGCAACCGCATCGAGATCACCGACTCCGGTGCCACCGGTTGGAACGATTTCCGTCAGAACGGCGGAATGGGGAAGTGGCTCGCCGAACCGTTCAACGAGGCCCAGAAAGCATCCAAAGCGGAGCTGGCGATGTCGGAAGCGATTATCAACGGCACCAGCGAGACACACTCGCAGAGCACCACGCAGAAAGGCCCGACGGTGGATCAGCCGGTAGTGGACCCCGCATTGGACGAGGCGGTGAAAACGGTTGACCTGACGACGAAACAACCCGCCGTCATTCTCGATTCGGTCGCCGGAAAGATGCTCACCTCGACTGCCCCCATCGGCATCGACACGGTGACAGAAGTTCAGCCCGCGGCCGGGCCGATGTCTTCGGCGGAATTCGCCGCCGCCGCGACGTCGGCGCTGATCGCCGAAGCGAACGGCCACGCGGAAACACAGATCCCCGGCGCCAAAGCCGACGCGTTCACCGACCCGACATCTTTGACGGGTGGAGGTGACATCGGAGCCGGTGCAGTCGCCGGTATGCCAGCAGCGACCGCCGCTGGCGCCGTCGCCACCGGGGTCAGCGGATACCCCGGAGCAGCAGGCGACGAGATCGGAGGGCGTCATCACCGCAACGACGGCGAAACCCCGATCGGAGGGGCGGAAGCCGTCGCCGCTGCGGTTGCCCTGGACCCCGAAGCCGAGCGCCGACAGACCATTGCGAATTACCTCGACGCGATCGAACAAATCTCCGTAGACCCGGACGCCGTCGAAGACACCAGCATTACGACCACCATCACCACACGCGACGTCGACACCACCGCATTCCACCGGGTGGCGAAGGTCTACAGCGACACCGCCGAGCCCGGCGAGGTCGATCCGATCTCCGACGGCGTCGTCGGACGTTCCGGCGAGTTCCTTTCCACCGTGAGCAGTGACGTCGAGTGGCAGGAATACAAGACCCTTGCAAAGAGCATGGGAATGGTCATCGAACCACCGCCAAATGAATCGAGAGAAGATCGCCCTAATATCACATTCTATTCATCTACAGAGGATGGAAAGAATGAAGTGAGATACCGTGGTCGCGGCGGGTTTGGAGACGCAATATAAGTGCGGAAATGCGTGTTATTCTTCGACACGAATGGGTGACGTTTTACCGGAGGAATTATGGCCACGTTTGAATCGAATGATGACATTGCTGAACTGGAAGCTATGCGGGCCGCGCTGGTGGCAGGTACTCCCCACACGCCCGCACCACCGCCGCCGGTAGCCCCGCAACAAACGCGGGCTCCGGAAATTGCGCAGCAGTCCGTGGAAGTGGGATTGCCGGACGTCGACGACTTCGCCGAGGAGCAGCCGACGTCGCCGCGGGCGGAGCCTGATATTCCGCCCGCTGAACCGCGGCCCTCCTTCACCAACATGCGTCCGCGCAGTTCCGGTCAGCCATCGCACGCACCGCCTGCGCAACAGTTCTCGCCGCCGCCGGAACCGCCAGCTGCGAGCACAGAAATTCCTGTGGACACCGACGCGTGGACGCCGATCTCATCGATACCGCCCATCGCGGCGCCGCCGATCGCACACCCGCCAGTGGCACATCCACCAGTGGCAGACCCGCCGGTCGAGCAGTCGTTCGCGGAGCAGTCGTACGTAGAGCAGTCGTTCGGGGAGCAGTCGTACGTAGAGCAGCCGCGGGTGAGGCAGTCGTATGTTGCGCAGTCCTACGCTGAGCAATCGCCACCAGTGCAGCACCGAGCTGCGCATGCTCCTGTCGCGCAGCCGCCTATTTCGCCGCCGCCTGTTGCACAGCCGCCTATTGCGCAGGCGCCGGTCGCGCAACCGCCGGTCGCGCACTCCGCTGTCGCGCCTTCCGCTGTCGCGCAACCTCCGGTCACGCAGCCGTCGATCACCGCCGAACAATTGCAGGCTCTATTGGAGGAGAACCCGGGTCTGCTGGCCCAAATAGGAGCGACGACTACCGCGCGCGCCGACGCCACGAGGGCCACGCCTGCAGCCGCGGCGCCCGCGAATGCAGTCGCCGAACCGGAGGTCGATACCGCGCTGGCAAGCGCCGACCTCGCGAAAGAGGGATGGCGCGCGTGGCTGGTGAAGCTGGGCCTTCCCGTACGGAAAGGCGCGACCGAACGATTCAACGACCTCATGGCCTACGCACACGAGGTGATCCGCCGAGACCTCGGTAAACCCATCGTCATCGGAGTCACGTCGTACCGCGGAAGCTGCGGAAAGACATCAGCGACGGTCGTGTTCTCCCGGTTGTTGGCCGAGATCCGCGACGAAAGTGTCATCGCACTCGACACCGATCTGCACGGCACATTGTTGTCTCGGGCATTCGGTGTGAACGAGTCGGGCGGCGGGGACCGGCAGATCATGATGACGTTGTCTTCTGTGCTGCGGGGCGGCGGCGCCGAGATCTCGGGCAAGGTGTGGGACGGCGGTGACGGATTCGTCTTCGTGCCGGGTAGCCGGACGAACAAGGCGAACACGGTCACCCCGAACGACTACTACGCAATCCTCGACGCTGCACGGCAGGTGTATCGATTCGTGTTCGTCGACATGTCTGCGCTGATGGATTCGGAACTGTACAACACGGTGCTCCACAGCCTCGACGGCTTGGTGATGATGGCGCCGACCGTCGAAGACGGTGTGCAGACGCTGTACGAGACGCAGTCGGATCTACATCAGCGCGGCGTCGGGAATCTGAACAATCACCGGATCACCGTCCTGAACAACACCAGCCCCGCACGGACCGAGGTCGACACCGCCGAATTTGCGCGAGGGCTCAAACATCGCGACAAACGTGACGTCGTGGAAATTCGATACGACAAGCATCTGTCGCAGTCGACCGTGATCGACATCGCGCATCTCTCTCAGCCGACGACGACCGATTTCACGTTGGCGTTGGCGACGTTGATCGACACTTTCGATGACCGCGAAACGCGTGAATGAAATCCGCTGAAAATTGCTAGGGTTTTCACAAAAGAAAGGGACAGTTAAATGACTGACATTCCGGATGCAGAACAGATCGCCCGCGACATCAGAACGAACCTCGACATGCTCGAAGAGGAACGCGCCGCCGTCGACGCTGCAACAGCAGTACGCGAGAAGGCGGAAAAGGATGAGGTTGCCGCGCAGCAGGCGTACAGCGAGAGCATTGAGGAAGTTCGCAAGGGCGGTCTGCTGACCGATGCGCTTCTCGAGAGATTCAATCACCCCGTCGCCAAGCGTCCCGGACGTCCGAAGAAGCCTGCGGGAAAGCCCGCCGGTGCCTCGGCAGCGTCCGCATAACCGAAGGGCCGCACAGCCATGCTGACCAACACCATCAGGGACACCCACGTCCGTGTCACCGTGCAGGTGCCCGATCACACCGTGGACGTCACCCTCGCTCGCGACCCGGCGCTGGCCATCACGATCAAAAAATTGGTGACCTACATCGCGAACGCGCTGGCGACCAAGGACGACGAGAAAGCCCTGGAATGGGTGAAGGATCAAAATGCCGTCTGGCAGCTGACGAACCTTACGTCCGACCACCTCTCGTCGAGTAAGTCCCTGAAGGACCACGGCGTCCTCGACGGTGACTATCTGATGTTGGTGAAAAGCGATCAGCGTGAGGCGTATCCGGCGCTGATCGACGACGTCGCCGAGTCGATCGCCTTCGCGCAACGCAACATGACGTCGTGGACGAGTGCGTTCGCGCGGACCCTCGCCTCGTTCATTGCGCCGCTGGTGGCGTTGGTCGGCGTCGGAATCGTCGTGTACGGCGGATGGACAGGCGAACTCGACACCATCGGGCAGGCTTCAGCGTGCGGTGTCCTCGCGGTTCTGGGCGCAGGCCTGCTCATCGGTGCGGGGTTCGGGATCCGCGGTGCGGTCGACGCAACGGCACGCAATCTCGTCGCGGCGTTGATTCTGGTCGGCTACGTATGTGTCGGGGGAGCGGGCCTGCTCGCCTTCCCTGGAACAGTGGACATGTTCAGCGTGATCGTCGGTGCGCTGGTGTTGACGACCTGCGCGATCGTCGGACTGATGACGATCGGGAAACCCTCTCGATTGCATTACGCGGTAGCAACTTTCGGCGCGCTGATCCTGATCGGGTGCCTGCTGGCGATTGCCACCGAACGAGATCCATTGGTGTTCGCGGTACTGCTGAGCGCGGCGGCATTGCTGTTCCTCGTTTTCGCCCCGCGACTATCGCTCGTGCTGGCGGGCATCCCGATGCCGTTCGTGCCGACCATGGGTGAGACGTTCGTTCACGAGAACTCGGACGACATCACCACCGTCGATTCCAGTTCCAGTTCGGCCGCGATCACCGCGATTCACAACCAGGAACACAAGGTTCTCAGTGCCTACGACTGCCTCGTCGGTATGACCTGGGGCGGGTTGTCCACGTTCGTGATCTCCGCGGTGGTGGCGGGCGCGAACATGGATCACCACCAGTCTGCGGTGATGGTGTTCTACGTAGTCATCGCTGCAGTGTCCCTGTTCCGCGGTAAGTCCTTCGAGGATGCGGTGTCCTCACGGTCGTGGATCGTCGCCGCAGCCACCACGTACGCGGCGTTCGTGCTGACGTTGGCGGTGAGCGGAACGAATTACTCCTACGCACTCATCGGTCTCGGTGTCCTGGGCGCCGGGACCGCGATGGGCTGCTACGTCTCCATCCGCGAGAAGATCGTCAACTCGCCGGTCCTGCTCAAACTGCTCGAACTCGTCGAGTCGATCATGTTTGCCATGCCGATCGTGCTGATCGTCGTAATCCTCGACGGCTACAACAAAGTTCGCGGATGATGATCCGCCGGGCCGCTGCCGTGGCGGGTGCTGTGGGAGTGCTCCTGGCCACGGCGGCGGTGCCCGCCGCCGCCGTGGAACCTCCCGACATCCCCGGAATTCCTCTCACCACACCCGACGATCCGAACCCGGCGCCGTCGGTACCGATGGTGCAGAAAACGGCGTGCGCAACGTCCGCGACCCTCGCCGGATCGGAATTCACCCGCGCCACACCGGCGAACGTCGCGTTCGGTGTGGAAAACCTGCACCGGTATGCCACAGGTAAGGGAATTACCGTCGCTGTCGTCGATTCCGGTGTCTCTCCCGGTGTTCGGCTTCCCCGACTGACCGGTGGCGGCGACTACATCACCACCACCAACGGTCTCGAAGACTGCGACCATCACGGCACGCTGGTCGCCGGGATCATCGGCGCGGCCCCCGCCAGCACCGACGGTTTCGTCGGCGTCGCTCCGGACGCGTCGATCCTGTCCATCCGTCAGACATCGTCGGCGTACGAGCCCGCCGACAAAGGCCCCGACGCCCCGACTGGTGGATCGTCGACCTTGGCGACCCTGGCCCGCAGTATCGTGCGAGCTGCGAACTCCGACGTCGACGTGATCAACCTGTCGATCACTGCCTGCTACCCGACGGATCAGTTCGTCGACACCTCCGACGTTGCTGCAGCGCTGAAATACGCCGTCGAGGTCAAAGACGTCGTAGTCGTCACGGCTGCAGGCAATTCCGGTTCCGATGCCTGCAAGTCGAACCCTGGGTACGATCCCGCGAACGGCGGAGATCCCCGCAACTGGAACGGTGTCGAGCATGTGTCGATGCCCTCGTTCTACGCGCCGCTGGCGCTCAGCGTCGGGGGCACCACTCTGACCGGCGAGGCCTACACCGGCACGATGGCCGGGCCGTGGGTGACTGTCGCTGCCCCGGCTGTCGACATCGTCTCCCTCGACCCCACCAAAGGTGACAACGGTGGACTGACCAACGCGACCGTCGGCAAGGACGGCCCGCGTGCGATCAGCGGCACGTCCTTCGCCTCCGCGTACGTCGCGGGTCTCGCTGCGCTGATCCGGGAGCTGCACCCCGACCTGACTGCGCGAGAAGTGATGGACCGCATCCGCAACACTGCGCACACGCCAGGGTCCGGAGACCGTAATCTGATCGGTGAGGGTGTCGTCGATCCCATCGCGGCACTGACCTCCACTACCGCTGACATTCCCGCGGCGACCGCGTCGCCGTCCTACCAGGCTGCCGGTGCGCCCGGCACCGACGTGGAGACCCTGATCCGCAACATCACCATCATCACGATCGGTGGCGTGTGCATCCTGGGACTCATTGTCGCCGTTGCCTATCGAATGCTTCGAGAGGATCGATCATGATCAAGCTGACGAATACCACCGCCCCTGTCGCGGTGGCCGTGGGTACCGTCGCCGTGTTGGCCATCGGTGCATTGCCCGGCGACAGTGTCGCCCGCCCGATCATCGCCGCGGTCGCTGCGCTGGTGATTCTGTCGATCCTGGTTGCTCCCGGAGGCAAGTCCACCGTCAACCGCTTCCGGCGGCGCCGCCACTTCGCCCGCCCCGACCGGTTCTTGTCGCTGCTGTACGCGACGCTGCGTGTGGGAACCGTATGGGACGGGCAGGCGTTGTCGATGTTCGTTGCGTTGCGGCCGGTTCCGTTTCGGGTGGCGGTGGTCGGCGCGAACGAGACCGGCCTCGAATCACGGTCATTGCCACTGGAATTGATCCGCGACCATCTGATTCAAGGCGATGTGAATTTGGAATCTATCCGTGTGATCGCCTCCGGGTACCGCGCCTACGGTGACTCGGCCTACGGTCAGGCGTACACCTCGGTCGTCGGGCAGACTGCGATCCCGGACACCCTGCAGACGGTGATCGAGATCCGGGTCAACCTGCGCAAGTCGTACCAAAGTGTGCTGGCCCGCGCCACGAACGGCAGCATCCCCACCGGCATCGGTAAGGCCGCGCACATCGTCTCTCGGCGCCTCGAACAGAACCTCAACATCGAGGGGTTCTCGGCGAAGGTGCTCAGGCGCAACGAGATCCGAGACTTCCACGACATGATGCTGGCGCCGATGAATGACGGGCTGCGTGACGAGCGGTGGACGCATCTCGGGGGAGCCGTTCCGACAGTGACGGCGGCGCCGACCGAATGGAGTGAACTCGCTGTCGAGCGGTGGCTCGGTGTCCCGGCCGACCGTATCGCCTATGTTCTCGAGATCGCCAACGACCGCCACCGGCAGGCCACCGTCGGTTTGACCGTCGCCTACTCGTACAGCAAAGCGACGAAGATGCCCGCGCGGGCGCTGAGCTTGCGTGCGAACGACGGCGAGCACGGCGACCACGCCACGGCGATGCTTCCGTTGGCGCAGACCATCTCCTCGCCTGCCCCGACCTTGACGGTGCCCCGCGGATCCACGTTCCCTGTCTCCCTTCCGGCGTACGGGCTCGGGGTGTACCTCGGGCCGTGGGCAGACGGCGCTGGCCGCGTTTTCCTCAACACCGACACCAGCGGCGAGGTCCTCTGGCTCGAAACGCCGGAGGCATTCGTGCAGCAGCTGGCTGCTCGCATCACGACCACCGGTGCCCGTGTCGGCGTCTACATCGACACGCCGCAGTGGTCTGACCTGGCCAACCGTGTTCTCGGGTTGCGTCTGTCCCCGACCGAACCTGTCGATGTCGCGATCTATCAGGGCAGGCCACCGTCGCAGGTCCCGGCTTCGACCGTTGTGATCGTGTGGGCTCCGGAAGGCGTTCCATCCGCTGTCGCGTCGGCGCACCGGATCACCGCCGACGAGAACAGTGTGATGACTGTCGTTTCCCGGACCTCGCGCGCGAAGTTCCATTGGGAAGCCCCGATCGCGGAGTTGCCGTTCGTGACCTCGCTGCGGGGGTAGATCGTCGAAGTGCCTGCCGGGGTCCGCTCAAGCGAACCCCGGCAGGCTGCAACGGCTGTGCCAGCGCCGAAGGTCGAGTCCGTCCGGTGGAGCGGCCTTGCTCGGCAACGAACGTTTCGTTTCGGAAACAGCAGGAGCCTGGCGTCGGCTGGTCAGCACGACTCGTTTGGCGCAGGCCCTATTTTTGCTAAACAATTCGTTCAACATTAGTCAGCAACTTTCCCGACAATATTGATCGTTATAAAAGGCGATTAGGCGTCACGCGCCCGACCATAGGTGCCCTGAGGAAACTTTCATCGGACTCCCACTGCGACTCTGAAAGAGACTGAGAGCTTGATGAGTTGCCAGGCTGCGAAAAATGGGATCATCAAATGGGCCGAGTCCACGTAGTCTGAAGTGCAAAGTGGGGATGATCTGAGGGATAACTGTCGGTACCATCCCCATTGTTCGGTAAAACCGATCTGACGAGCATCAAGTAATGAGGAGGGGCCATCATGACAGCAGTAGGAATGGCATCAGTAGCGGGCGTTCAGGCTGGTGCGTCCGCAGTCAGCGCCATCGAAGGACAGGTCAGCGGAACGCACGAGCTCGTGCACGCAGTCGCGGCAGCGATTGTTCCGCCCACGCAGGACTCCGCCTCGTACCTCGCCTCGGTACGCCAGGGAACCAACGTCGAAGGCTTCTCCAACGCCCTCCGCGCTGGCCTGGCGCAGCAGCAAGGTCTGGCGCAGGTCGTGGGATCCGCTGCCACGACCACCGCAATCCAAGATGAGCTGAACGCGGCAGCCGCGACAGCAATCTCGGTCTAGGAGAAAACAAGTGGGTGCTGAGCCGTGGGGGTTGTATCCACCGGAGATCAACTCCGGTCGATACGACGCCGGAATTGGTCCAGCAACGTGGTTCGCTGGCGCGGTCGAATGGGCAGCATTCGCAGGGCTGGTTGCCGAGGCGCAGCACTGCGCCGACCTGCCGCCACAATTCGCCGAGGACTGCGGCGTTGGCTTCGGTGAAATGAACGAACAGCACATCGCGCACGCGCACATCCGAGGCAGCGGCTGCCAGCATCGCAGCGTGGTAGTCAGATACTTCGATTCCACGGTTGTCCGAATCGAGATATCCGGCGAGTACCTCGCGGTGGATGGTCTCGGCTGCGGAGATAGGACCTACCGCCGGGAAGGCCCCGCGTGCGGCCCGCATCATGTCCACAACACTCGCTGCGCGTTCGGTGCCGAACTGTTCAGCGGCGAAGCCAGCGCGGATTTGAGCGCGTGAGGCCAGACGTACCTGCCCCTCGAGCAACGCTCCGACCACGTAGGGATGAGCCGTCAGGTCGACCGCCTCGCCGACCGCCTCCGGTCCCGCCAGCACCCCGTTCATCAGGTAGCAGCGTGCACGGCCTTCGTGGAACTGGAACACGGCAACGTCATCGTCCGAAAACTCGTGCAGAACGGCCATCGTCGCCGCATCAGCGTGTGTGTCACTACCGAACACCACCACTACACGCGGCCCGGCCAGCTCACGCACCGGGTGACCATTGGGCACCAGCAAGGGAACACCGCCGATCGGCGCATCCTCTCCCATGGGGCAGACCATCACGGCCATGACCGGCGCGTTCGGGGTGAACACCACCATTTCGTTCTCGGGAACGTAGCGGACAAGCAACACGGCTGCAGCAACAGCATCGGCGGGGTGGAGATACGAAAAACAGAGGACATCGGACAAACCCCTTCCAGGGCACAGGGGGCAGATGGTCAGTCCGCCCGATCAACAGAACACCCATAATCTAGCCGAGACCACCGACAAGAACGGTTCACACGCAACGGAATTCGTCCCCGGCGCACTCGGTGCCGGGGACCGCACCGAGTGCGCCGGGGACTCGGTGCACGAACGGCAACGGGCCCGCCCATGTTCTCGTTGGGCAGGCCCGTTGTGCAGCGTTCGGGTTTGATGCGAAAGCATTTGGGCAACAGCGAATCTCGCTATATGATCTCTCGGATCGAATCCGGCGTGCCGATATTGGTCTCCGAGATCGCGTCCAGAACCCACGTCCAAACCGACCACACCAGCGAATCGCTTTCGGCGTCCATCGGACCCGGAGACCCCAGGACCTGCCACAGGGAGAATTGACGGTTCCATCTATGGGGGTTGTCGAGCACGTCGACGACATCGCGCGCCGAGACAGCCCACTCCGCAGCGGCCAGAGCTGACACGAAACCGGACACCACCTGCGATTCTTGGGCGAACCATTCGGGATCGTCCGTCTCTGTTACGGCGCCGATTCCCGCGCGAACCCCGTCGAGGTACCCGTGCGCGGCTACCGGCCACAGATCCGCTGCCCTCTGCTCTCCGCTCGCGAAACGTACGGGTATCGACACTGCCGACGGCATCGGGCAACGCTGCCCGGTCGCTTCCGCGGTCACCGCGCGTCTGACGCCGACGATCACCCCTGCCAAATGTGGATCCGTAATCTGCCCGAGCCGTGACGCAACAGCTACATAACTCATGCCAATTCCTCTCTTCGCAAACGTCTTTCATGGCAGAACGAGCGTAAGCGCGCACCGTTCAGGGGTGATGATGTGCTTTCCTTAAGCCCCCTTAACAGTGATCGCATCGATCAGGACAACTCGCCTCTGTCTGGGCACACGTCAGCAGACGACATCGCAAGACACGCAACACCGTCGACGATCAAGGCATGGCATCCGCTCGACGCTGCGGAGGTGACCGGTCCCGGTATCGCGTACACCGCACGTCCGAGCCTGTGCGCTTCCCTAGCCACAGCCAGGGCACGTCCGCGTGACCCGGCCTCGGGCACCACTACCGCATCGGAGAGAGCAGCCAGCAGCGCGCCACTCCCATTGAAACGTTCTCGACGAGGCTCTGCACCGAACGAGTACTCGCTCACCACTACCCCCTGCTCCGCGACGCGCTCGAGCAACCGAGCATGACCGGACGGATATGCCCGGTCCAAACCGCACGGCATGACCGCGACCGGTCCCGCACCGACGCCCAACGATGCCCGTAACACCGCTGCCTCGATCCCGAACCCGCTGCCCGACAAGACCGACACCCCGCGCATCGCTAGATCCGCGGCAAATTCCGCCGCGACATGATCGCCGTAGGGACTCGAGGCCCGGGTGCCGGTGAGCGCCACCGCCGACGAATCGACACCGGGCAGCATGCCCTGCCCACGAACCCACAGAGCGACCGGAGTCGATCCCTCCAGCCATCCGGCCATCCGCAGCCGCTGCGGCCACTCAGCGTCCGCAGGAGTGACCAATCGTGCTCCCAGTGTTGCAGCCGTCTCGAGGTCTGCCTCGGCACCCGAGTACTCCCACGAGCGAGCAGTCGCACGCAACAAGTCCTCCGACACCTCCCGTTGCCGCACAGCCTCGGCTGCAGCCTCCACGCCCGATAAGGACACCGCCAGATGAACCAACGCGCCCTGCCCGCGCGCCACGTGAGCGAGGTACGCCCACGCCACACGCTCACTCCGCACCATCTCGCTACCCGACACCGCGTTCTCGCTCGACACACCGCTCACGACGAAACCCTCCCAGGGCTCACACAAGGGGCAGATGGTCAGTCCGCCCGATCAACAGAACAACTCGAACCTACCCCGACACACCGACAAAAACAGCACCTGACAAGCGAAAATGTCCCCGGCGCACCCGGTGCCGGGGACAGCGGGTGCGCCGGGCGGTAAGTTCACGAAGCGGCCAAAAGAGCAGACCGAAGTGTCCTGTTCGAGTGATACAAATACCGGAGCAGATCTCACGGGCCGCCGACGAAAAACGCACCAACCGCGACGTTCGAGAGGGAAGCTGCACACATGACCGAGCCCGAGCCATGGCGTCGAAGCAAGACGCCGGCCCCGCTCCCCCCGAACTCCGCCGACGCCCGAACGATCAGCAAACTGATGGACCCGGAACTGGCTGCGATCATTCGTGACAACCTCCTGCCGCGCTCGAACACCGCCGGCGATACAGCCAATTGGCGTGCATTCTGGAACACCCTCACTTTCGATCCGCAGCTCAACGATCGCGCAAACGCGATCATCGATGTCTACGTCGAGCAAGCAGCAGCAGCGCTCGATACCGGCGAACTCGACGACGCCCAATACAAACGCGCCGGCAAGTTTCACGACCTGTGTATCCACGCCCTCGACAGGCTCGACAAGGTGGTCGACGACCCCCTGGCCTGGGCTGGTGCGCGAGCTGCCGGATTCAATCCACGGTCTCGTGAGGTCATCAACACCCTCGTGCAGGCCATCGCCGACCACCGAGACGACGGCGACGACGCCAAGCTCTGGGCGATTCTCGCCGAAGTTCGTTTGGATCCAGGCCATCGACGCCGGTAAGCGCTCCGCTCAACATGGCCGCCCGCGGAGCCTCTGACCGATGAGCTTCTGGGATTCACTTGCGGCCGGCCTCTCGGAGGAGCCGCCGCGACGGGTGATCGTGTCGACCAGAACGCTCAGGTCGGCGATCGAGGACACCTTGATCTATGGGTTCTCGCGAGCCGCCCTCGAAGTGGTCCTACCCGACGAACTCGACCTGACGTGGGCAGGTACGGGTACCCCCGTTGAGGCCGACACCAAGCGGTCGCTGATCGATGGTTACCTCGTAGGATTCGAGATCCCCCAGCTCGTCGCACTGGCGCGTCGCGTGCTTGCAGAATGCGACGTCGTGGACCACGGGCTCGCGGTGCTGATCGCAGAGTACGAAAAGGGCTCCAGCGGTGTCGATTCCCCCGCAAAGAACCTCATTTTCGCGGCCAATGGTCCCAAACCGGAGATGGTGCTCCGCGACGCGGTCAGCAACGACATCCTGATCACCAAGAATGCTGAGTTCTGCCTTGTCTACGACAGACCGATAACCGAGGCCGGCCTGTCCTTTCAGGAGCTGATTCAGTGGTGGCGTGAGCACCAAGCAATGGCAGACACGGACGATCGCGATGTCGGGCTGTCACTGCACAAACGGCTGCGAGAGAGCCTCGGTAAGAACGAACCCGAGCGGATGGTCTTGGACGTCTACTCACGTCGATACGGAGAGCACGGCTTCGGTATTCCCGCTCTGATCCCGCAGGTCTACCTCCACTACGACCCGTACACCAAGTATCAACGCAAGGGCAGCAGTCCCCTCGAACGCCAACGCATGGACTTCTTGCTGCTCTTCAGCTCGAGAAAACGCGTCGTCATCGAGGTCGACGGTCGTCAGCACTACGCCAACGAAGACGGCCGCGCCAGCACGCAGCTGTACGCCGAGATGGTCACCGAAGACCGACGTCTCCGGCTAGCGGGATACGAGGTCTATCGGTTCGGGGGCAAAGAGTTCGAGAGCCCCGACGCGCCGTCGATGCTCGCAGCATTCTTCGACGAACTGAGCTCGCGAATGAAGTAGACCGGGCACTCATGCCGGGGCGAGGTATCGATCCTCCTCAGAGCCGATCTGGAGCTCGTCCTCCGCGGCCGCGATCACCGCGTCAACGACCTCGACAGACAGCCCGGTCCTGGTGGCCACTGCAGCGAGCTCATGGCCTTCGCTGGCCAGCTTCAGGACGTGAACGCACAGGATGGCCGTTTCGGCCTCTGTCGGGCTTTTCAGGTCCACCTGACGCTCGTCGGTGTCGCCTTCCATGGCCGGTGCTTCGAGTCGGACCAGCTGGATCATCAGGTGCGTGGTGACCAGCAGTACCAGCGGCGGCGCAGCAGCTGCCAGGGCGGCCACTGTGAAAGTCGAGCTGTAGTCCACCGTCGAGACGTGCACGATGTTGCCCGCGGTCGATGCGATCGACCCGAGAATCAGCAAGGCCCACGCGAACCAGCGGTGTGAGGCGTCGACGACGAGCATGAGTGTTGCGAGGATGACCATTCCGTCGAGCACCAGTGGCAGGACCCATCCCAGTGCTGTCGGGTATCCACTGGCGGTCGCCAGCTGCCACAACGACATTCCGCTCTTGGTGAAGGCGCTGACACCGATCACCGCATTGCCGATTACCGCGCAACGTTTGATGGTCGTCAGATTGGTCATCGGTGTCCTTAGCTGGTGGCGTTCGAGGTGTGGCCGGCTGCTGCCGTCGGGCATGCTCGATCGGAGTGATCGAAGGTGGAAGTGTTTGACAGTCGATAGATCGACCACAGAGCGGTGAACGCGATACACCCGCCGATCACTATCTGAGCCGCGGTGTAGTCACCATTGTTTGCAATGACGAATGCATTCCAAGCTGTATGGGCCAGAACGAGTCCCGTGAGACTGCGGAGTCGATAGTAGACGTAGACGGCCACAGCGCCCCATACGAACGCCGACAACGCTTGCCCTGTTCCCTGGTAGAGATGGATGGAGGCTCGAAACAGAGCTGAGCTCGCGATGACGATGCCGAGCATCCACGGCTGGACGCGCCAGACCAGTCCGACGACCCCGAAGAGCAACAAGACCGGAAGCGCACTGAAGAACGGTTCCTCGGCCGAGCCGGCGACGAGAAGGTGCGCACTGTTCCACCATTGTGCCGGGTTGTCGTAGTCACTGGTGCGCGAGAGGTTTTCGGCATCCTCGGGGGACAGCAACGAGGCCATGCACAGGCCGATGGGGAACAATCCTGCACTCATCAGCGTCCGTGTTCGCCACGTCCCAGGGAAGCTGTTCGGTTCGATCGCGTTCGGTTCGATGAACCGGCGCACCGCCGCGACGAGAGCGAGACCGGCAACTGCGGCGAAGAAGAGAATTAGGAAGCCAATTTGAGCGCCGGGCATCGTCGGTGGGGTCGACTCGGTGACTACCTCGGATCCGGCACCGAGATGCCTCTGAACCGAGACTAGTGCCTCGAAAGGCCAACACACGACTAGGTAGGCGGCAGCAAGCCCGAGCGGAACAGCAGCGATATACAGGCTTGAGTTCCAGTTGTTGTTGCGATTCATCGCGATTCACTCTTTCTTTGACATTCTCTCGTCGCGGCGGCACAGGACAGTCATGGGTGCGGATACGAGTACTGAGCGTGGGTACGGCGGTCGAGGCTGATCAGTTGTCGAGCAGGCCCGCACCGCGGGCAATAGCGGGTAGGTCGATCGGTGGTGCCCATGCGGCCCACACGCGGGTTCGGCCGAGCTCTACGACACGGTCGTCCGGATAGAGACGCCATGGGCCGACGCGGTCGAGCAGTTCACCGACGAGGGCGTCGGCGTGGAAACGGGTGGGAACGGTGACGAAGTCATCGAGCGGGCCCCGCTTGTGTAGTGCCGCGACGGGGCGGGGTGCGCCTCTGGCGATCGCTACCTGCCGCAGGTCCGGAGAGCCGTGGGGACGGAGGATCGCCACGACATGGGGGTCCAGCCAGCGTCGCTCTCGCCATTCCTTGCGGACACCGCGGCCACGGGGAAGATCGAGTCCGGTCAGGACAGTTCGTGCATTGTCGAGGGTCTGCTGTTCGACACGTCGGATTTCAGGAAGGGGAAATTGAAGTTGCTGCAACCGGTGGGCGGGAATCGCTGCTCGAGTACGAGGTGAGCCCTGCAGCCAACGCTGGACGGTTCGGCGAGTAACCCTGAATGCCGCTGCGACATAGTCGATATCGACACCACCGTTGACCGATCGTCCGTAGCACGCGGTGAATGCGACCTCGAGCTGTCGTTTGGTCCACCGCGGTCGCTTCGGGTTCATGTCGCTCTAATTGAGTGGTCCGAGAAAGAAGCTGAATCCCATTTTGGCCTGCACAACCGAGCCGACGAGGATTAGACCCACCAACGCGCCAACGACGCGGGTCTTCCACTGCTGAGACTTGGTCTCGAACATGTCTTTCTGATCCCTCCTGCAGAGCGCTGCCGTGCGCGATTCCACCGATACCGTAGTGGTTGCACCGGACACTCCGAACATCTGAACTCGCAGACTCTTATGGTCAGACCGGGTCGATGGAGATGTTGTCGATGCTCTCGAAGGTCCATCCGTCGACGTACCGGTCGCTGGCGTAGCCGCTGAGCCACTTCGAGAGCTCTTTGTCGCCGCCGCGTTCGTACGCCGACCACATCGACTCGACGTCGGATGGCGACATACCACTCTGATCCGGGGGGATCTGGATGGAACGATTGCGAATGTAGAACCCTCCCCCGCCGGCGACGCCTTGTCGGCCCTTGATCTGTACGCGCGCACCGTATTTGGCGATCGACTTGCCTTGCTTGCTCTCTCGGACAGCTTTGATGGCGGCGCGCCGGCCCTGTTTCGTCGTCGCTGCCTGCCGCGATTTGGTGGTGAGTTTGCTCAGAGTCTCGGCTTTCGGCTTCGAGATTCGCTGGCGTCCCTCGGCGGCGACCCACCGTTCCACCGTACGACGCGAGACTCCGAGATCGCGCGCAGCTGCGGCCGTGTTCACCCCGCCCCGCGTGCCCGGGCCGTACGCGGCGAGGAGCATCCCACGCATGTCAGGGGTGGTACCGGCCTTGCCGGAGACATCGGCACCGCGCCGACCCGTCAAGCCCTGGAACAGTGAGCTGCGTCGGCGTTCGTCTGCTTCCAGGTTCTCTGTGAAGCCGGCATGCTTGCGACCGACCATCGGCTATTCCCCCTTACCTGTCGTGGCATCCCAGTTCATCGTCAACGCTTCCTTGCCCTTGTAGCGGCCGCCGACGAGGAACTCGAGGTGATCGTCGAGCCGAGCGGAGCCCTCCCACTTGTACTGGCCGAACCCCCGACCGAGCTGCTTGTCCTCCCCGGGCCAGGACGCGATCGGATCCGGATCGTTGCTGGTGTAGAGAACCGTGTCGTTCGTGATGGCCACCGGCCACCGGTCGGAGACGGTGCCGATTTTGACGATGCGACGAGTGATGTTCGCCCGCGCTTTGGCGATGATGTGATGGCGTCGCTCCGGCGAGAAACCTGCTCGGCCGGTCATGTGAACCGAGGACCCCATCTGTCCGATCGTGCGCGTGTAGACGCCCTTGAGCAGATCCCTGGCCAACTGAGCGTCGACGTCATCGACGTCCAAAGCTGTTCGTGCGTCACGGATTCGCTCGTACCACGGATCGAGTACTCGGCCATGTTCGTTCCACACGTAGGCCTCGACAGGTTCGAGCTCGTAGCCGAGTTCTCCGGCGACCTGCAGACTCGGTGTGGTCACCCACAGCAGGCCCGGCCGGCCACCGAGAGGCATCAATGGATGTGGGATGCGCCAGTCCCCTGCCTCGGGAACCTCTACCCGCCAATAGCCCGGCAGCTTCTTGTCGAACGCTCGCCCGTCGGGATGATGAGTGGACGATCCGATCGGCATCTCCAAGCCGGCGATTCCCGCAGCGTGCGAGCCGCCACGGTCGTACGCGTGGACGTAGGTCATCGATGTCTCGTCGCTGGTCGGTTTGCGGGACCAGGCGTAATCGTCCTCGAGGGAGCTGATGGTGGCCGGGCCGACGGGGGTCTGCGCCCCGAACATGCGCTCGCGGTCCTTGAATCGAGTCGAGATCATCAGGTCGAAACCGGTGGACTGCGGGGTGATCACCCACGGCATCTTCAACGCGCTGGCGAACAGCGACAGTCGACGCGCGAGTGTGCTCGGGGACGGTCGGTCTCCGAGAATGGGGATATCGCGTGGATCGGCGTTCATGCCTGCAGCCAGAACGACCCACACACCGCGGTGCTCGCCCTGGGTGCGCCACACACGGGTCCAGGCACCGAGCCGGTCACCGGGCTTGCCCAGGGTCCAACCGTCGGCGATGGCATCGGTGACGAACGCTGTGCCGGCAGTGGCCTCGCCGACGTCTTTGCGTCGCTGTGACGGATCCTCGCTCAGCGTGCTCAGATCCACTCCGAACTTCTCGGTCATCGCCGCGGTCACCCAGATCTGTCCCGGTTCGCTCTGCCACGACGAGGTCTGAGTGCCCAGACGCAGCTCCTGCACCAGCTCGGCGACATGCCCGACGTGAGAGATGTTCTGTGGCAGATTGATTCGACTGCCGTCGGGCATCCAAATGCCATCGACGTCGAGGACGGCGGCAGGGGCAGCGAACGGGTCGGCCGCGGTCTTTGCGGGAGCTGAACGCCGAGGCCGCGTGGTCTCGAGCGGCGCACTGGGTTGCTCGACCGTAGGAGTACTCGACTCGGCGGCCTCGGAAGCCGCTCGACGAGCAGGTTCGGTCGACGGCCGCGGGCCAGTGGCGGCGGGTGCAGGCGGCTTCGCTGCGGCTGCGGTATCGGCAACCAGTGCAGCGCGGGAGGCAGCTGTGCTTCCGAACCAGCACTGCGCGTGCAGAACGTGGCCATCGAAGCGAAGGCCCGAGCCCACTCCGCATTTCACGCACGGGACGCTCGGCGAAATATGTTCTGCGACAGCGATATGGCCCTCGGCGTCGGGGTAGCTTCCCACTGGAATGTCCTCCTGTTCGGAGTTGTCAGACGTAGCTTCGGCGTCGTTGGCGCGAGAGCTGTCCGTCGTCGATGAGGTGTCGCTGTTCGATACCGAGAACAACGTCGCGAGGTCGGCCACTGCGGAGGTCGAACCCGGAACGTCGCTCGGTGTCGAACCGTCCGGTGCATCGTCGGGTCCGCCATCAGTGTCGAAGATTCCGATCTGACCGTCGTCGGGACCGTCGCCGAGGATCGCCCATAGACGGAGCGCCGTCATCCGCTGACGGCGTTCCTCACAATGGATGGTGCGTTGGACGGTGTAACGGGGTGTCTTGCCTGCGCGTTCCTCGGCGATCAGAACACCCTCGTCGTAGAGTGCCCGCAGCGCCGTGCCTCGATCGATCTGTGGAGCATCGGACATCGTCGATGCCGCGGCTTTCAGAACCTGTTCGAGGGCAGTCGATTCGATCAACAGCTGCGCTTCGCCGTCGCGTGGCCCGGGGTCGGTGAGCACGTACCCCAACCGGATCCCGCGGGCATCTTCGCGATACTTCTTGACGTCCTGATAGTCCGAGACCAACGTTCGCCGCCACCCCAGCCTGCCGGCGAGCGGGCGGTCGGGTGCTTCACCGGTCCGCACGTCGTCGACGTAGGCCAATCCGGTACGCAGTGCATGCGCAAGGAGCTCGCGCACCCGAGCTCCGGTGCGTGAGGGCAGATCGGGGTCGGCTGCAGCGACGACCGCGTCGTGCAATCCGCCGTCGACGACGTCGAGAACCTGCTCGACCTCATCGGCATCGAGCGCGCCGACATCGAGCAAAAAGGCGGTGAACGCCTGCCATCCTGCCCAGACGGCGCCGACCGCTTCGGCCTGGCGCACGGTTTCGCCCTGCTCACGCAGACCCTCGGCGTAGTGCGCGCCCTCGTTGAACACCTTCTCCCGCAGCTCTTCGAGGCGGGGGCACAACCACTGCAGGAACGAGGCCATCAGCAGGGCGCGCCCATGCCGCGACTGCTCGCTGTCGAGTCGAATCAGCTCGTCGAGTTCGATCTCGTCGGACTGCAACGGCACCACCAACATGCGCTGTGCACCGGACCCTGGTCGAGGCATGACCTCCGAGGTCACCATCGCGGACGAGCGGGGGGCGGTGCCGTCGAGGATGCTCAACCCGTCGCGACTGGAACGGCTCCGTTGTTCGCCGTTGTGGACCATGCGCGCGAACTCTTCGAGCGCTTTCTGTGCAGCTCCCCAGTCTCGTGTGGGCGCGACGTCGTCGGCCCAGTACAGCGCATCTTTCGACGAATTCAGTTTGATCCGAAGCGCATTGAGGGTGTCACCGTTCCCGGACATCGACGATGCCGGTCGTCGTCGATCCCACAGCTCTCCGAAATGATGCATCGCGATCGAGGCGATCGAGGTCTTGTAGGACCCGGGCGAACCGATGAGCGACAGAACCCACGGGTTGGGTCCCAAGGCCGCGCGAAAGACGTGCCCGAGCAACGGAGCCGCGATCCGCACCGGCAGACGCGTCAGCATCGATCCCGAATCGACCATGAAGGCATCACGCAACCGAGGTGCATCGGCGATCGGGCACGGCAGGTCGTAACGCGCGAGCGGGCCACTGAGCAGCACCGGCGCAACACGGGTACCGGCAGCACTGATAGCGCCGCCTGCGTGCACGTAGAACCACTCGTCGTCTCGGTCCTTACGCCAACCGGTGGAACGGAACCGAACCGTCCGGGCGATCGTCACTCCCCCGGCTACTTTCAGAGCGTCGCGAAGTTTGGCGATCCCAGAGGGTTTGGAATCGTACGTCGGTGGCCCGGGAAGAGAATCCACCCAAGTGCAGTCCCGATAGTCCTGGGCGTCCACCCGCATGCGCATGAACTCGCTCGTATCAGGATGGGTGTACCCGATGACGACAGCGGAAAGCTGTTCGGGTGACGGCGGATTGGCTTCCCGTTGCCCGGCGATGTCTTCGCGGCCGAGCAGCGTCGGCGCATCGACGTCGAGGCCGTCGTCCTGCGATTCGAGGTATTCCATCTCGACGATCCGAGCATCGATGCTGAGCACCATTTTGGCGGTCTGCTCGCCATCTCGGTTGGTGACGATTTCGACGAGGCTTCCTTCGACTACCCGATACGTCGGTGCCGAGATGTGAGCGCCGCGAGTGGCCGACCCGACAACGTGCAGTTGGGGTCCTTCGTGGAGCGGAGGGCTCGTTTCGTCGGCATCGACGTGGCTGGATCCAGTCGACGGTGGCGTCGCGGCGTGTTCGTCCTCGTCGTGCAGCAGCGGTGGAATCGGAGTGTGCGAAATATCGTGTGCGGCACGGGCAGCGGTCCGGGCGGTGCGCCAGACGGCGGTAGCGGCGTCCACCGCCTCCTGTGACCACTTCGTGCCTTCGGCGGCAGCGAAACTGCGCACCGTATCGACGGCTTCGCTCAACGGCTCGAACAGGCGCTCCGCCTCGACAGCCCACCGTTGGGCAAGACGCATCTCGTCGGCGCACTCATCCTGGTGACCCGATACTCGCCCGCGCTCGGCGCGTGCGGCCGCTTCCCGCGCTGCCTTCTCGACCTCGGTGGCCTTGCCGCGAAGCTTGGCCAGGGCAGCGTGCGCCGCAACCTCACCGACATGGACGGGGATGAACCCGTTCCATGCATCGTCTGGTTCCCACAGTTGGGCCTCGACATGATCTGTGAAGTCTGATTTGTCGTCTGTGGTGCCGGGTAACAGCAGCTGCACCTCGGCATCGACCGCGCCGAGCAGCGATGCCAATTCGATGCCGCGGTCGTATCCGGCAGCGTCGCGATCGAGAACAACGCGTACGGCGGCACCGGTGAACACCTCGGCGAGCTGTGGCGGAAAGTTCAGGCCACCTTGGGCATTCGTGGTCGCGCAGAGGCCGAGACGCGTTGCGGTCTCGACATCTTTCTCGCCCTCGAGCAGCCATACCGGCTGTCCGGCTGACAGGGCCGCCTGCAGTTGCGGCATCGCGAACAGGACCGGGGTGAACACCGCGGGCTTACGTTTGACATAGGTGCGATTAGGTCCGACGAACAACTGCCGGAATCGTTTGTGTTTGACCCCGCACGAGGTGCACTCCTCGCGGATGACTTCCTGCACCAAGTCGCCGTCGGCATCGGTGTAGGGATAGCGCGTAACTTCCGACCACGAGTGCTCGACTTCGGGCTCTGGTCCCGGGCCGGCTATCCGAGCAGGAAGCCGCCCCAGTCGCCCACGTCGTTTGCCGGCTGCACGTTGTTGCGGGGATCTACCGACACGCGGTGCGCCCGGATCCCGGCTCGGCAACGGCTCGTCGAACAGATCGGACAGGCTGATATCGAGCCGCTCCGCGATTTCCACGGCCGTCGCGGAGCACCCATGGCACCGCAGCAGCACCATTCCGGAACCGCGATGTCCCGGAGTCCACGTGACAGACAGTGAAGCGTGACGGTCGTCGTGAACAGGGCAACGAGCCTGAAACTGGGAACTTGACGTGGCTTTGAAGCCGCCGAGCTGCTCGAGGCGTGGACGGATATTGTCCATCGACCACATGTGGCCGCGGTTGGGAGTCGGTGAGGTCACGACAGGCCACCACGACGAGGTGCGACGCGTGTCCGGTTGGGACCGCAAATCACGGCGAGTCCGGAGTACTGAGCTATGATGTCAATACACCTCCTGTCGTGTTCGTGGTTGTTCCCGGTGGGTGGTTGGAGCGAAGCGATTCGCTCATATGTGAATCTGGAAGACCCCCCTTCTCGCCGCCAAGCACGAGGGGGGTTTTTCGCTGTCTAGGGTTCGGTCATCACGCGCCCAGCTTGTACTGCGCGGGATCGATTCGATCTTGGATGTAGTGCGGGATGGGTAGCTCGTGGTGCATCGCCATGACGTAGACGTAGTAATCGCAGAGGTCGAGGCCAAGGGTGTCTGCCTCGTTCTTGTAATGCAGATATTGCTTTTCGGGAGTGCGCACCATTGCGGGTGTGCGAGGGCCCTTCGACTCTCTTCCCGGTTTGCTTCCAGCCATGCGGCCACGGTAAACGAAATCAGTAACAGAAACAGGGAGGCCGCGACTCCCGGTGTGTCGCCTACCTGTCGTCCGACGTTCACCGTGTCCCTCCCTGCCTCGTCCGTACCGTCGTCATCCCACACATGACAGGTAGATCCATCTCGATCGACCTCTGTGACAGGAGTGGCGAAATCTCCTGACATTCTCTCTGCGGCACCGGACACCACGAACACCCCAACTTGTGGAACGGACTTCCATCGAGCAGCAGTTCTTTCATCTACGCGTGACCTGACCGCAAATTGGTGGGGAGCATGGGGAGCATGGCAATCGACGCAGGTCAAGGCACAAAAAATGCTCCCCACCGGAGTGGGGAGCATGGTGGGGAGCATGGTGGGGAGCCAGGAGCAAGACGCCCTGATGGGTCGATCAAGAGGCCAAATAGCTTTCGACCACGGCAGCGATGAGGGCACTTCGCGATGGGATTAGGTGGCTTGCTTCCACCTGCTCGTCGATCCAGCCGGTCTGGGCGACCCACAGATGCGGGCGCACCTCCACTCCCCCACTCGCCACTTTCGGGCGGGCCAGGCGCGGCATCCCACCCCGTGATGATTCGACTGGGCGTGGCGCGAAGAGACGAACCAGGGTCTCGGGGGTGTGCTCGGCGAAGGCGTCCTCGACGATCTCGCCGTAGGACTTCTTCTCCCTCTGGGACCGTGCCTTCCATGCCTCCTTCACCGCTGCGGGAACGTAGACCGCGATCGGACGGACATCCTCGTCGGTGACCACCGCAGCTGCGGCTGCATCCAGGTCGGGTTCGGACTGTTCCGCGGTGATAGCTGCCGTCGCCCGCGTGGCTGGTTCGGGTGTCGGCATGGGCGGGGGCGTGGGTTCTACGACAGCAGCAGCCGTCGTGTCGACGGAAGCGTCGACTGGGGCCACGTGCGGCTCGTCTTTCGAGTTGCCCGCAGCCTCGTCGAGCGAGGCAGGTCCTGTAGGTGCCGGCCGTGTGAGAGCGCCGGTTCCGTTGCGAGGAAAGATATTGGCAAGGCCGGATCCACGTGGAGCGGGCTTCTCGAACTGGTCTGCCAGGCTGGCGCGCTTCTTGCGTTCGACGGCGCTCATGCTGCTCCCCCTTCTTGTGTGCGATTGGTTTCGTCTGCAAGCTCGGCCAGACGATGCAGGACTTCGGCTGCAAGGGCCTCGTAGTCGTCTGCCAGCCCGGTAGCATCCCGCGAAAGTAGCAGGCTTGGCGGCTTTACCTTGTCTCGCAACGCTTTCAGCCGGGCCTTCTTCGCGCTCGCAGTCGCTCCCTCGAGCTCGTGTGCGAGCAAGCCATGCCGCCTCGCATCCGCCGCGGCGCTCTCCATGTACCGGATCGTCGTATTGAAAATGGGTGCGATCGTGTCAGGTATTGCTTGCGTAATACTCTCCCGCACCTGGTCCTGGAGACGTTGCGACCTACTGCCGACCGCAAACAAGAGCATGCCGGCCAATCGCAGCTGCGGATTGTGTTCGCGGGCACGCGCGAAGCGCTCGGCGACACGGTCGAGGCCGTCGAGGCTGCCGTCGTCGGCGCGGGTGGGGATCATGACCGAGGATGTGCAATACAGGACCGCGTCGCCGATGATGACGTCGCCCGGTGGGGTGTCGAAGAGAACGATGTCGTAATCGGGAACGATCGGAGCGAGAACCTTGTCGAGGATCTGTCCCAAGGTCTCTCCCCCGCGGCTGAGCCTGGAGAGCATCATTCCTGCGACGTCAGTAAGAGCAGGACCAGCAGGGATAACGTCGAGACCGTGTCGGACGTCTTTGATGACCGGGGGTCGCCCGCCGGACATCAATGCCATCAGGAGCTCTTCACCGGACTGTTTTTCATAGCCGAAATCGCGGCACAGGTTGCCCTGAGGGTCGAACTCGGCGACCAGAACGCGGTAGCCGGCAGCAGCGAACAGGCCTGCGAGGTTGGCCACGACTGTCGTTTTGCCAACTCCCCCCTTGCCCTGGGTGACTGCAAGTGAATTTGGTATCGCCATCGAATGGAACCTTCCTTCCAGGATTCTGGATCCCGCCATCTGCTCGAGCGCTAAAAGGCGGAGCGGGACCGAAGCGTTCACAGGCCGCATCGCTACGAGTGGCGTGTGTGGCTCGAATCTGCCGCAGCCTTTTACGCGGGTGAATGCGCGGGTTGTCGTGCGTGGTTGTGTGCGCGAGAGTACGCGCAGATAACCGTGTGTGTCAACGCGTATTACACCGGGTGGAGCAACGCGCCCCGGCTCGCGTAGTGGCACGTGTAGTTATCTGCGTAGTTTTACGCGATGAACTACGCGTTGAGCAACGCGAAGTGAACAGTGTTTTGAGGTGCGCTGGAAGACGCAGTATTTGGTGCGTACAACTATGCGGGGAACCACGCATCATGCAACGCGAAGTAATACACGGTGTGAAACACGGTCTGCAACGCGACAGAGTACGCGTACTTAACAGCGAATCAAGACGCGTACCAACACCGGACTACAGGTGCGAAGATCGAAGAGTGCTGACGTACGTACTGGCGTGCGTATTTGCATGGGTTGCAACATCGGGTTTGTAAGGCGAGTTCGGCAGCGCGTTGTGCAACGAAGATCAGTAGGCGTATCGCAACGAGTCAGCGCCGGTAGGAGGGGCGGTATTGGCGTGCGGAGTCTTGTGCGCTTTGACGCACGATTCGGACAGGGATTCGGCCGCTGGCCCGTTATGCGCCGCAGCTCAATGAACAAGCGAGTCACGGACGGTAGGGGAGTGCGAATACGAACGCGTAGTTCAGTGCGAGGACGAGTGCGAGTTCCGTCCAAAGTGCCAGGTCACGGCACTATGCTGCTGCTCCCGATCAGCGTTGAAGTGTGTAGCTTTGACATGGTCGACGGCGGGGATCACCGGGCTCGCCACGGCTCGACCGCTGATCGGATATCCGACGTCTCAATCCGCTTGTCGACGCCATCTGGGTCGCCCACAACAATGCGGCGTTGGGGACTGCTTCCGAGAGCTCGATAGTCAGGTCTACGAGGGTGTCCTCGAGCAGAGTTTCGGCGGCGCGGTAGAGGCTCCACAGATGGCTCAGTTCCCAACTGAGGATGAGGGGACTCCCGAACATCATGCGCTCGCAGGAACGCTGGATGCGCTGGACCTGAGGGTTGCTCATCGCTCTCGGATCGTACGGATCGGCCCAGGTCGCGAGGTAGCTGCTTTGCTCGCATATTCGTGGCGACAGCAAGAGTGCGTCTGATGCGAAGTGCCAGTCTCTCGTGTCCAGAAGGCGTTGTGATTGCTTCAGCGCATGGCCTAGGGCTCGTTGACAGGTCGAGGTGTAGTCGGCGAGAGCTAGCCGCTGTCGTTCCAGGTGCGCGAGGTCGTGCACGGTCTGGAAGTGGTCCTGTCCACGAGTGAATTCTGTGGCGACGAGCGCGGCCTCGGTGTCCCACCAGCGGAACTGGGACTGGCGATGGAACTCGCGATGCCACCGCAGGTCCTCGAGTGCCCGCGCGGCACCCGCGCGGCTCGGCGCGGAGGCAGTGTCGGAGAGGCTCACACGTCGATAGTTGCAGGTAAACGGTGGCATGTCACGACTCCGTTGGCATCAGTTCTATGACTATGCCCACGGCTAGTGCGCCAAACCCGGCAGGGCTCCAATGTCGCACCACAAGGCCTGCCGAGGGCTATCGACAGGGATGCACAGCAATGTTGCCAAGGCACGGCAGAACGAGCACGGCGCAATGCAGAGCACATCAAGGCCACATCAGCCAAATAGCAAGAAGCCATCAGGCCAACATGAGCGCCACACGGTGAGGCACGGATGGCACCGCGATAGTTAGACCACAGGTTCGCAACGTAAAGGTGGTACTGATGCGTCGGTGCGTTGGATGCATGCCGAGAGGCCATAGCAACCGAAGCGTCCGGCTCTCGCCGACAGCGCCGTGAGCGCGATGGGGGATAGATGGTGTGGCACCGACGACCGTTCCATGGAGGACAAGTGCGCAATCGATGATCTTGTTATCGAACTGTTATGTACCGAGCATTGATCGCCACTGCTGTTGCAGTGGAGATAGCCTTTGTGCAGGTCGGGAGGGGGTGGGGTCCTCTCACGTAAGGAACATGGCGTTCGTATTGCGGGGTTCGGTGTGAAACGACGCTGTCCGCGGTGTCCATGAGACCCGGTATATCTCGTACGTCGCACTCAAGGCTGCGACTCATGTGGACGGGGATATCGGAAGGATCGTGAGTGAGGACCGAGAGCGCTGAAGGTGTGGACGTGCCGAAGATTCCACCTGCGCGACCGTCGCTCGGCGCGGCCTTCATGCCACGGCCGCCGGCCGGATCGACAAGTGCTGACTCAGCGGAGGTGGTGGAGTTGGGCTCCAAGGATGAAGAGGAACAGTCTTCTGGCGCAGCAGAATTGGGGCACGACGACACCATTGTGCCGTCCACGGTTCACCTTGCTGTCGCTGTTGCGCAAGGCCTGGTACAGGCGAGTAAGCGGACGGGGAGAACTCACGGAGAGCTGGTCATCACTGCAATCGAAGATGTCCACAGTGACCTCGAAAGCCTGCTGTTCCCCGGCGGCAAGATCGGCGGAAATCTGTTCCGCGCCAGGGGAGTAGGAGGGAAGCCGTCTGAAGGTAAGGCGGAGAAGAAGGGGGTCACGGTCGGGTTGTACGCCGATGACTGGGTCATCATCGATCAACTGAAAGATCAGTTCAAGGCCCGTTCCCGCAGCCATCTCATCGGAACCGCCCTCAAAGCACACCTCGGCCTCGGGGCCACGACACGAACGGAAAGTGATTGAGCATGGCTATGTTCGGCAATCTCAAAGAAAAGACATCGACCGTCGCGGTGGGGGAGACGCGCACCGCAAAAGAGGTGGCCCCCAAGCCCGGCCATGACTTCACCGAAGTCGTATCGACCACCAAAGTTCGTCGCCGACGGTCGTACTGGATCGCTGGAGTAGCGCTCATGGCCGTGGCCATCGTGGGAGCAGTCTTCCTGGTGAACGCCATGCGTGCCACCTCGACAATTCTGGTTCTCGCCCGCGACGTCCCTCAAGGGGAGACGATCACCACCGACGACCTCAAGACCGCAGAGGTCAACAGCGATGCGACGATCGCGACCGTTCCCGCTACAGACAAGGCGTCCGTCGTGGGCCAGAGCGCAGCGGTCCCGCTCCTGAGCGGGTCGGCACTGAACCCATCGTCGGTCACCAACGCCGTAATCCCCAGTGGAGACAACACTTTGGTCGGCATCACCGTAGCAATCGGCAAGCTCCCCGCAGAGCCACTGCTCGCCGGCGACAACGTTCGAATCGTCGACACTCCCCGGGACCAGGATGATTCCCCGGTACAGGGACCCGTCACCGCGAACGCACAGGTCGTTGCTGTCAAGGAGATTCCCGAGACCGGTCAGACGACAGTGGACGTTCTGGTCAAGAACGGAGAGGCCAGCTGGATCGCTGCCCGGGCCGCCACCAACCGCGTCGCCATCGTCCTCGACTCCCGGGAGCGCTGAGCCGATGCTAGTCACACTGACCTCGATCTCGGGCTCGCCAGGCGTCTCGACGACCGGCCTGGGAATCGCTCTCACTGCGGACTCCAGCAAGCTGCTGTACATCGAGGCGGATCCGGTCGGATCGTCACCGACGCTGGCCGGATACTTTCACGCGCGTCGCCGCCACGATCGATCGATCATCCAACTGGTCGAGCCGAACAGGCACGGCCAAATCGGACCGGCCTTCCATAATCAAATAGTCAGGGTCGGCCCCTTCGACCCTGAGAATCCGACAAAGGCGCAGGGATGGTTCGTCCCCGGCCTCGTCAATGCCGCGCAGACGGAATCGATGAAGTCGACGTGGGGCCCGTTGGGGGCGCACCTCGCGTTGCTCTCGAAACAGGGCGGCGGTGACCTACTCGTCGACGCTGGCCGCCTCAATCTACGGTCGGGACATCAAGACCTGATCCGTCACAGTGACGTTATCGGCATCATGCTCAGGCCAACCAGGACCGCAGTGGCGGCAGTTCGCGCTGGGCTGGGCCCACTACAGCAGCATCTGGAGAACACGAAGTCACCGGCCAGCATCGGCCTGATCGTGAGGGGCACCGAGCCGTACAGCGCCGCTGAGGCCGCAGCAGCGACCGGTCTGGACTTGATAGCAGTCGTTCCCGAGTCACCGGTGCACGCGCAAGTCTTCTCCGAAGGTGCCTCGCTCGGTAAATGGCGGCGACGTCGATCGAGCTATCTCCGCGCAATCGACGGAACCTGGCAAAAGATCGAGCGCTTCCAGCAAACCCACCAGCCGGCATGGATCGCCAACTCTCCATACAGCTCACCGCCCGCCTGACGAGCCGATAAGGCCAAAGGGAGACCACCCGCATGACCAACAACGCACCCGACTTCGATGACGACGAGCGACCAGCCCTACCCGACCTACCGATGTTTGCCGCCGACCCGGTCATCCTCGGCGACGGCGACAACGAGATAACTCGTTACAGGAGTGGGCAATACGGTTCCCCTTCTGCAGGGCTGCTCGCCGCAGCAGGCAAGGACGGTCGCCATTCTCATCCGGAACCCGAGCACCTCGAGACGGTCCCGTTCACATCGCCCTCGCCATTTCAGGCGGATCGATCGGACGTCGCGAAGACCGACCATCAATTGGTCAAGCAGCTGACCAAAGAAGCATCCGAGATCCTCTCTCTCCGAAAGACACAACGAGCAGATCAGGCGCTCAACCCTGAGCTGGGCGTGACGGCAATGACGCCGGACGAGGAGCGCGAGTCAGGCAGGCAGATCGTCATCGATCTCGTCAGCAAAGAAGTGCAATCCGCTATTGACACCGGGCACAAACAGTTGAGTGTCCAAGAAGAACAAACACTGGTTAAGGCGGTCTTCGACACGCTGTTCGGACTCGGCCCACTGCAGCCGCTCGTCGACGACCCGAACGTCGAGAACATCCTCATCAACGGCGACAGCGTCATTGTGATGTACCCCGACGGAAGCCTGCAGACACGACCCCCGATCGCGGACAGCGACGAAGAACTCTACGACTGGCTCACCAACCTCGCACAGCGCGCCCCCGGCGGCGGACGACCGTTCTCTCAGGTCAACCCCAACCTCCGCCTCAACCTGCCCGGCGACATCCGCCTATCCGCGATGGGCTACTCGGTCCGCCATCCCAGCATCGCCATCCGCATGCACCGCCACAAGGATGTGACCATCGACAAGATGGTCGACATGGGAGTCATGCCCCAGCTGCTGTCCGAGATCCTCAGCGCCGCAGTCATCGGAGGTGCCTCCGTCGTCATCTCCGGGCCGATGGGATCAGGCAAGACGACCAACCTTCGCGCGCTCGCCAATTGCCTTCCCCTGCAGACGCGAATCGGCACAGCAGAAACAGAGTACGAACTGTTCCTCGACAAACTCGACGGTCGTAGACCGTATGTCGTTGCAGCCGAGGCAATCACCGGCGGCGGAGAGCGAAACGAGTTGACCGGTGCGCTTCGCGGCGCGACGACGCTGTCAGACATCCTGTACCAGTTCGTGCGAATGCAGCTGGACCGTGTCATCGTCGGAGAGGTCGCCGGCGGCGAGATCATCGACATGTTCAAAGCAATGCAGATGGCCAAAGGCTCCCTGAGCACCACGCACGCCGAACACGCCGCCGGCGCGATCGACCGCCTCGTCACCTGCGCCCTCGAAGCAGGAGTGCCGGTCGAGTACGCCTACCGCCAAGTGGCACACCACATCAATCTGATCATCCAGCTGCAAACGGACTACGAATTCACCGACACCGGCGAGAGACGTCAGGTCCGATTCGTCAGCGAGGTCATCCATATCGAGGCCGGCGAAAACGCCATGCCCGCAGTGACCAAAATCTACGAAGGAAGACCAGGCGGCACCGGCGAATACGGAACACTTCCCCCGGCACTGCTCCGCAAGCTCTACGCCGGCGGGTTCACTCCGAGCCAAATCCCCATCAACACGATCACAGGAGGTGAACGCTGATGTACACGATTGCCGCCGTCGGCATCGTCCTCCTCTTTGCTACCGGAATATGGTTCTTTGCCAACGGGATTCGCGATCGACGTGACCCGACAGCACCGACACGGCACCGGACACCCCGCACCCGTATCCCTCGGCAGACCAAAATCGTGTTTGCAGTCGGCACCGCGCTCGGGCTCGCAGCATGGCTGCTCAGCGGTTGGTTCGTTCTGTTTCCCATCATTCCGATCGCAGCAGTAGGCGTCCCGTACCTTCTCGGATCATCCGCCGCTGCAGACGACATCGAACGCCTCAACGCACTCGAAGAATGGGTCCGGAACCTGACCGGCGTACTCGCAGCAGGATCCGGCCTCGAACAAGCCATCATCGCAACCCACAGAGGAATGCCCCAAGCCTTGCGGCCGGAAATCACCAGCCTCATCACCCGCCTGCGCGGCAACGTATCTATCGACGAAGCGCTGCTTCGCTTCGCAGACGACCTCGACGATTCCACCGGCGACTACGTGGTCGGAGCCCTCCGCCAAGCAGCACGCCTGCGCGGATCCGGCCTCACCGCAGCCCTGAAACGACTCTCGGAATCGGTGGCAGAAAACGTGCGCAACCGCAGAACCTCCGAGGCGGAGCGACAGGGACCCCGTACGACCGCTCGATGGGTCACCATCATCACCGTCGCCCTCATCGCCGGGCTGTTCCTGTTCACCAACTACATGGACCCCTACAAACAGCCCCTCTTTCAGCCCGTCCTGTTCCTCGAATTCGTCGGGTTCGGCCTCGTGCTCGGGTGGATGAAGCGATACACCCTGCCCGTCAAATACCCCAGGTTCATCGGCACCAAGGACCGCGACGCAGCAAGCACCGCACGTGCGAGGAGCGCATCATGAACGACTTCGAGCTCTGGGCAATGGCCCTCGCCGCGATCGCCGCTCTCGGCTTAATCCTCCTTGTTCTCCGCATGCTGCCGGCAGACCCTGCCCTCGACGACGCCATGGAACGACTGTCCGGTGCAGCTCCGGACCCGTACACCGTCGACACCAGCGGCGGCGACAACCTTGCCGGCTCGGATGCCCTGTCCTACAGAGTCGGCGCACGCTTCTACCCGCGACTGCGATCGCAGGCATGGTTCAGGATCCCGACCGCGGACCTTGCGATTCTCAGAGAGACCCCACAGAAGTTCATCGGAGACAAAATCCTTTCCGCCGCAATCGGGCTGATCATTGCTCCGGTCTCCCTTGCACTCCTTGCCCTCTTCGGCATCGCAGTGCCGTTCGTGTTCCCCGCAGCCGGTTCGCTCGTCCTGGCGTTGGCGGGTTTCTTCGCGCCTGACGCCGACGTGAAGACTCGTGCGGCCAGTGCTCGACTCGAATTCACGCGAGCACTGGCGGCGTTCATCGACTTCGTCTCGTTGAACCGAAGCGGCGGAGTCGCAGCATTCCAAAGTCTCGAACGCGCTGCCGCCGTTGGTGATAGCTGGGTGTTCCTACGCCTTGATGCCGAGCTGCAGAAGGCGTCCCTTGCAGGACAAGCACCCTGGGCCGCTCTGTCCAATCTTGCAGGCGAACTCGCGCTCCCAGAACTGGGTGACCTCGCGGACATCATGACCTACACCGGCGACCAAGGGGCCAGCGTGGCAGACACTCTCGCCGCCCGGGCCGGGGCACTCCGTAGTGCCCTGCTCTCGAAAGAGCAAGGCGAAGCGGGAGCTCGTACGAAGAAGATGGATGCCCCTCTCGGGGCCTTGGCCGTGCTGTTCATGATCATGCTGCTCGTACCGGCTGCAGTGAACATCATGGGAATTTGAGAACCGAACGCCTCGAATGCGTTGTCATTCAACGATCAACTACCACATGTGAGCTGCACAAACAGTGGCTTGCGCACTTCACCTGCTCGAAGTGTCCGGTGTTGGCGATAGTCTGACCGGCATCCATAGCTCCACGCCCACCAGGGTTTACAGATCGAAGGGAAGCGTCACATGGCAGCAACACGCACCATCGCAAACCGAATCACAGCAACGACGGCGACACTGTTCGCGCTGGCACTGTTCTCGTACACCCGCATGGCAGAGCGCGCCGGCGGACGCAAGAGCGACAAGGGCTACAGCATGGAAACGGTCATCATCACCGCCGGCCTCGTTGTCCTCGCCATCCTCATCGTCGCGGGAATCACAGTGGTCGGCCAGCGATACCTCTCCCAAATCCAGTAACCCCACCACTCGCCCAACGAGATAGGGGAGAACACGCGATGCACACCGAACCACACGCACCACTGCGCGAATGGCTCGGCCGGATACGCCAAGACGACCGCGGAGCAGCCCTCGAAACCGTCGTCGTCTTCGGTGTCGTCCTACTGCTCTTCCTCATCGCAATCCAGGCAGCTCTATACGCCCACGCACGAACCGTAGCGATCTCGACAGGTGAAGAAGCCCTACGACAAGCGCGATCGCAATTCGGCAGCGCTGCAGCCGGCACAGCAGCGGGATACGCATTCGCAGCCACCGCCGGCCCGACAACCCTGCGCGCACCCATCATCCTCGTCAACCGCGGCGTACGGGAAGCCACCGTCCAGATCACCGGACAACCCATCCGGCTCATCCCGTTCTTCCCTCTCGACATCCACGTCAACGAGACGCTTCCCGTCGAACGAGTCACCGCCCCAGGAACCAGATGAACACCGCCGCCCGATTACGCCAGCTAGCAGCCACGGCCAGAGCCGACGATCGTGGATCGGCACTGCAAACAGTCATCGTCGCCCCCGCCACACTATTCCTGATCGCACTCATCGTCACCTTCGGCGTCCTCGCGCAAGCGCACCAAAAAGTAGTCCACGCCGCGAACGAAGCAGCGCGCACCGCCTCGATCGCGCGAACAGCCTTCGCCGCCGCACCAGACGCACAAGCCGCCGCCCGCAACGATCTGGCAGCACGGGGTCTGACCTGCACCGCGCTCAACGTCAACACCGACCTCGGCGGATTCCGAACCCGCCCTGGCGTCACCGCCTCCGTCTCGGCGACCGTCACCTGCATCATCTCGTTGGACGCACTCGGATTCCCGAAAGTCATGGGCTCACGGACCATCACAGCGACCGCGACCTCACCCGTCGACACCTACCGGGAGCGCATCCGATGACCGAAGCACTACGTCGGGCCGTAGCCGCCTGCACACGCCGGGACACGCACAACGACGCCGGAACCATCGCCATGTGGAGTGTCATCACAGCCATGGCGTTGCTGATCATGATGGGCCTCGTCGTCGACGGCGGAGGCAAGGTCCAAGCCAAACAGCGCGCCGAGCAAGTCGCCGAAGAAGCAGCCCGCGGGGCAGGACAAGCCATCATCGAACCACTCGCAGTCCGCGGCACCAACGTCATCGTCAACCCACTGACAGCGCAAGTAAAGGCCACCAAATACCTTGCTGCAGCTGGAATTCCTGGCGTCGTGGTGCCGACCGGACCGACAACGCTGCTGATCACCACCACAACGACCTACCAACCCCGAGTCCTCGGTTTGATCGGCGTCGGCCCACAGCAGATCATCGGAACAGCCACCGTCAACCTCAACCGCACCAACCTCGGAATCCCCGGCACCCCATGACCAATCCACCGCAGAGCAGACGGGCCACAGAACTCCACGACAAGACGGAGAACGTGATTCGACAGCTCGCGGCGGAACGCTGCACGACCCCGGCCACCCTGCAGCCATCGGAAAGGACACACGCATGACCACCATCCGACGGCGCTTGACTGGTTTGCTCTACCTGATCGTCCTACTAGTCCTCGTCGTGGGAATTCCGCTTGCACTGTGGACATTCCGCGGCAACCCCATACCGACGACGCTGCCCGATCTCAACCAGATCGGAACAGCTCTGACCACCCAAGACGACGGATCGCTCTTCCTCGGATTCGTGACCTGGATCGGCTGGCTCGCCTGGGCCACTTTCACCTTCAGCACCGTCATCGAACTCGGCGCAGTACTACGCGGCATCAAAGCACCTCGACTCCGAGGACTTGGTTTCCAGCAGCGAAGCGCCTCCGTTCTCATAGGCGGAGCACTCATGCTGGTGACCGCCGGCACCGCCACTGCCCAACCCCTCACCGCGACAGCACTACCGCTTTTCGAGGCCCCTGCCCACTCGGCACCAATCCAAGTAACGCAACAAAGCCAACCGCATCCAGCAGAAGCCCCTGCGCGCCCCATCAGCGGAGAAACCATCACGGTGCAGCAGGGCGACAGCCTATGGAAGCTCGCAGAACGACACCTTGGCGACGGCTTTCGATACACCGAGATCAAGCAGCTCAATGCCGACGTCCTGACCGACGATGGATGGTTGCAACCAGGCTGGAAACTTCAGCTTCCAGCCGTCGCACCCACAACCGTCGACGGGGCCTACACAGTTCGAGAAGGCGACAGTCTCTGGAGTATCGCTGAGCAACATCTGGGTGACGGACACCGCTACAAGGAAATCATCAACGCCGACGGAACTACACCGTCGACGATCATCCACGTCGGACAGCAGCTCACCGTCAACGAGCAAGCCGCCGAGACCGGCACGCTTGAACCGGCTCCGGCTGTCGCTCCTGAGCCGGCTCCGGTCGTTGCTTCTGAACCGGCTCCGGCTGTCGCTCCTGAGCCGGCTCCGGTCGTTGCTTCTGAACCGGCTCCGGCTGTCGCTCCTGAGCCGGCTCCGGTCGTTGCTTCTGAACCGGCTCCGGCTGTCGCTCCTGAACCGGCTCCGGTCGTTGCTTCTGAACCGGCTCCGGCTGTCGCTCCTGAGCCGGCCGCGGCTGCACCTTTCATAGGTGGCACCGACGTCCCAGAGCAAGAGGAAATGGTTCCGGGCGGTGACGAACAGGCCCAGGCAGAAGCGCAGGCCGCTGCCGCTGCCGCTGCGAAAATCTTCGGGATCGAACTGAACAGCGCTTCGTCGCAGCTACCTGCTCCGGCCGCCGCTCCTGCTCCGGCCGCCGCTCCTGCTCCGGCCGCCGCTCCTGCTCCGGCTGTCGCTCCTGCTCCGGCCGCCGCTCCTGAGCCTGCCGCCGCTCCTGCTCCGGCCGCCGCTCCTGCAGCGGTTCCTGAGCTTGCACCGGCTCCTGCGCAAGCGTCGTCACTCGACACCGCCGCAGCTCAACCAGCCACCCAGATTCCACTGGACACACCGACGACAGATCCAGTGCAGATCACCGCGACGGCGAACCCAAGTGACGTCTCCGAGAATCAGAACAGCACACTGTGGCTCGGGATCTCAGCCTTAGCGGCCATTGGACTCGCCGGTGCTTTTGGCCTGCGCAGGCACCGTCAACAACACGATCGACGCAGAGGCGAGACCCTCCCCGAAACATGGGGCGCTGCAGCAGTTGTGGAAGAACAGATCCATTCTGCAGCGGACACCAACGTCCTCACACGGCTCGACGAAGCACTGAGGACTGTCGCCGAACACGCTCGGACACAGGGCAACGCACTGCCTGCACTACTCGGCGCGTTCATCGGTCCCGATGCGGTGGAACTCGTAATCCTCGATGACTCCGTACTGCCGGACCCATGGCTCAAATCAGAGACCGGTGCCTGGACCCTCCCCGCCGACGCCCAGATCGCCCCAGCGCCCACCACGATCAGCCCGTACCCCACGCTCGTGACGCTTGGTTCCACAGACGACAGCACCCAAGTTCTTCTCAACCTGGAAGAACTTGGCTACCTCGGCGTCTCTGCTTCACCAGACCACGCCCGCGGCGCTCTCCAGGCCCTGGCCCTCGAACTCGTCGAATCCCCGCTCGCAGACAATCTGCACCTGACGCTGATCGGTTTCGGACAGGAGCTCCCCGAACTGTTCGGCAACGGTCGAATCGAGTACACGGACCGACCAGACGAAGTGCTGGCCAGACTCGCCCGACAAGCCGAACGTGACCAAGACACCCTCGTCGAACAACACATCGACAGCATTGCAGCGGCCCGTTCGATCTACGACACAAGCGAAATGACCGCTCCCGAAGTAGTTCTCATCGCGAGCCAATTGACGGCCGACCAACAGCAATCACTCGACCAGATCCTGGCAGCCACACCGCGCGTAGCGTTCGCTGCCGCGAGCACCGCCAGCGAGAACTCGCAGGCCGCGTGGACACTCGACATCGTCGACCGCAACACCGCAAGCCTGGTCAAGCGAGACGCCGACGGCGGCTTCACATTCCAGCCAGCATTCCTCGGGCAGGAACAATATGACGGCATCACCGCCTACCTCGCGACCGCCACACAGCCGGCGATCCCCACAGAGTCGTCCATGCACGACCCCTGGGCTGCAGCCGAAATCGACGCATACCTCACTGACGCCGCAAGCGCTGAGACCTTCCTCGACTCCGTCACCGCGGTCGACCCCACCGACCAGCTGCTGCTGAACGGAACTACCGCATCGGAGACCGCCGCCGTCGTCACAGATGTTCCGACCTACAGCCCGGACGCCGCGCAGTGGACATCCCCAGAATCGATCGGGTTCGACGACCAGGCCCCAGCCATCGCTCCTGTCGCTGGTGACGTACCTGCCTCGGGACATCTCTGGCTCCATCTTCTCGGGAAACCATCAGTCACAACTCTGACCGCGGAGCCACCCAAGGACGGACGTGAAGTACTCCTGACCGAGATCGCAGCCCTCCTCTCCATTCACCCGGGAATCAAACACGACTCCATCGACAGAAAGATCTGGCCTGCAGACAATTTCGACAAACTCCCTCTGGAGGATCAGCCGAAAAAGAAGGCCACACGCCGCCAGAACTACCTCTCGCGACTACGAAATTGGCTGGGAGAGACAGAGAACGGCGAACAAGCATTCCCGAAGCACGGCGACCGCACTGGCCGCACCGGCTACCGACTTCACCCCGATGTCCGATCGGACTGGGACTACTGGCAACAACTGATCGACACCACTCCGCCTGCCGCCACCGATGCGGAATTGCGAACGGCGGCAGAACTGGTAAACGATCAACCGTTCGCCGGGACACGAGCAGACCGTTACGGGTGGGCACGAAACCTGCAGCAGCACATGATCGCGACCCTCGCGGATGCCCTCGAGGAACTTGCGACACGACAGATCAAGACCGGAGATCTGTCCGCAGCGCTCACCACAGCAAACCGCGGCGTCACCGTCGAACCGTTCCGGGAAGGTCTCTGGCGACTGGCGATCATCGCTACCCACGGGAGTGACGAGATCAGCAAGACCCAGGAGCTGATCGACCAACTGCTCGCGAACCTCGCCGACATCGATGTCGACCCAGAACCCGAAACCGACGAACTCTTGCGCGCCCTCGCGCAATTCCACAATGGCGGCAACGCCCTCTACCGGATCGGAGCAATAGCCAGTTGATAGCAGTCGCGTCAATCGAGGTGTCTGAAGTGTCCGGTGAGCAGGTTATGGTCCAAACAGCCGCACCATTATCGTTATCGCAGTACAACGCACAGAACAACGTAGGGGGTCCACGATGATCAGCACACGACGCCGCACCGGTGCGGCAATCCTCGCGGTAGTCGCTGCTGCCAGCATCAGCGTCGCATGCGGGACCGGAGACACTGGAGCGACTCCCGTAACGACCACAGCACGACCGGTTCTCACGGGGCCCGAGGGCGTCGAAAAGTCACCCGAACAACAGGCGACCGAGCAGGCGACAGCTAAGAATGCAGAGTTTTTCGCGGTCCTGGCGAAAGTCGAAGGTGATCCGCTCGTTGATGTCAATACGCTCGATACGGTTGCCAGCGGAACGGTTCTCGACCAGTTGAAGGCAAACATCAATTTTCGCCGGTCGCAGGGCATTGTCGCGAAGGGTGCATTACAGGTTGTGAATGCGGAAGTTACTCAGCTTCAGGCGCCCAAGGACGAGGACGGGAATCCCATACCTGGCAAAGCGTCAGCAAGGATGAGAGTTTGCGTTGACAACTCCAACTACGACACTGTTCGTCCAGATGGGACCAGCACATTGGATCCTGCGAGAATTCAGCAAGAGCTTGGTAAGCCGACTTTGGAGAACCCGTCGTGGCCGGACTCGTCCGGTTGGCGAGTCGTCTCCGACTCCGTGACTGCGGGTGGAACACCATGCGATGCACCATGATTAGCGAATATTCGCGCAGCAAGAGCGTAGTACGAAGTGGAGGAGTGCCGCGGGGACTGGCAGTCTTCGTAGTTGCTTCGGTCTGCTCGATTCTGCCAGCTGTGAGCGGAATTGCTAACGCGCAGCCTGGCATTGGC
>NZ_JABFAU010000033.1 GCF_017168335.1 Rhodococcus sp. KRD162
TGAACTTCTACAACACTCGACGACGGCACTCCACAATCGGAATGCTCAGCCCCCACAGTTACGAACAGTCACTGAACGCGCCCATCATGGCCGCGTAACCACTGTCCACTTTTCGGGGGGAACCTCAGCTCAAGTCGACGAGATAACGGACGTGGCGACGGAGCTGCTGGGAGAGCCCGACACTGTGGCGTAAGCGACTCTATGCGCCGGTGCCGTTACCCGAAAATGAGATGACCCAGAGACGCTCAGAACTCATCACAAACGGGGGTCGGACTCAATCGAGTTCGACCCCTTCCTCTGTTTCGGGCGATCATCGCGGGCCAGCCCTCGATCACGTTTACTCACCCATCGCCAGACCGGTTCTCACTGGCCCTTTTTCGCGTAAGCCGCCCTATCGGTATAGACGCTGTATGCGATCCCACAACAAAGCCTTGGGTGTGGAATCCATCTTCAGTTCGCGAATGCACTGATCGAGCCGGTGAGGATTGTCTCGGTGGTAGTCGATCGCTTTGTCGAGGTCCCTCACAACAGACGAACCGTAGGCCCCCTCGGCCTTATTAACGGCCTCGTCCATGAGGCCGTTGCTGGGCTCCATCATGGCGAGGTCGATCAGGTCTCGACTGAAGACGGAGGTGTCTGCCCATCTGTCGGAGTTTGCGAGCAGTTTACTTGTTGCCATGTCGAGTAGGGACAGCGTTGCCACCCCACATACCTCGTCGTCCCGCCCCGGAATTTCGAAGCTGATGCGCCCCTCAGAAACGATCTCGAACTTGATGGGTGTACCGCCGACATCGAGAATCGCCCGGATCCCGTACTGGTCCGCCACGGGGTCACGGACCAACGGGACCTGGCGCACCATAATCGATTTGAATCCTGAGCTCTTGATCAGCTCTCGAAGCGTTCGGTACCCGGCTGCACTCGAAACCATGAAGTCGACGTCGATCGACTCCCTGAACTCTCCGAAGCGGAGTGCTATCGCAGTCCCTCCACCGAAATAGCAACTCGTGTCTCGAAATAGTTCGCTGTTGAGTGATTCGAGAACAGTTTCGATGAGGTTGTGATGGTCTCTGCTAAACAAGAAGAACTCCCTTGCTGTATTTGACCGCCAGAGCCTGGATCAGAGCTTTTTCCTTGTCGCTCATAGCGGCATGGTCGAGGTGACGCCAATTGCGCTCGTAGGTCCTCAGGGCCTCGAATCCGTCAAGGCGGCTATCGGCATCGAGCTGCCAAGCTGCGGCACTCAGTAGCGGGTAGTCGCCCACTCGCACCTTCTCTGGAGTTTCGGTGTTCACTGCTTCCTCCGCTCCGGTTTGCGTCCACTGCGGGCGAGCATCCGTTAGCTGAAGATGCAGACCCACCGCCTCGGCGGCATTCACCAGTGCTCCTACCGTGACTGATGGCGCGCCGCTCTCGACTCGATGCAGCGTTACCCGTGACATTCCAGCGGACTCAGCTGCAACGGTCGCACTGATCCCTAGCTGTCGTCGACGATCTTTCAAGGCCGCGCCGATAGCAATCAGCGACTGCTCGCTGGGCTCGGATATGGAGGGATTCTTCGACGGCATGTATCTCATTCTATACATTCAGCCGCTTCGGTCAAGGTTGGCGCTGTCACTCTCAGCTGCGCAAAAGTGGGCGGGCGCAGGCGCTGTGGTTGCCACCCTCGCCCCCGGCGAACCCCCATGATCCTTCCTCCGTATTGCCATCCTCCTACTCGACCCAGCCAGCAAGGTCGGCACACAACTCTCGTGCCACGCGAACTACCTCCGGCCCTTCGTCTTCCGGAGAGAAGTTGGCGATTTCGCTTGTGCGAGCGAGGACGGAATCAGCGCTCTTCGTCTCGTCCAGCATGGGATAGACATCGGAGGCCAAGTGCCGCGCTGCTACCGCCACTTTCACGACGTCTTCACTTCGGGGGTCGACGGAGTTGACCAAGGTCATCAGGTCTGCAACCGGGTTGTTGCTCATAATCGAATCCTTCTGTCGTAGTGCCGGTGCGGCGACCGGGAGTCACACGGGCTGTACGTGTGCTGGACGTTCGTAGCTACCATGGCGGGGCTTAAATGCTTTCGCGCTGACGTGCGGTTACCCCGTTGCAGCGGCGCCACCACGCGAGGCCGGGACAGAGGAGAACAATGAGCGGTCACGGTACCGGCGTCAGGAATACTGATGGCACGAAGCTCGGGCAGCGAACCGTCCGATGTCGATGTAGAAGGCAGCGAGAACCGTAGCGACGCCGAGAAGATCCTACCCGGCATGTTTCTTCGCACCGACGGATTCGTTCTCAAGTTCGTCGTCGTCCTCGATTTCGCGTTCGAACCCGCATTCCTGGCACTGCCCGATGGTCGGTTCACTGGCGTCGGCCGGGGCGATGAGCTTGAGATCCAGGTCCTTGCATTCCGGGCACAGGTACTTGTTGAATTGTGACATCGTCGCTCTCCTCTGTTGATGTTGCTTGTTCGCAATGTATCTGACTGGCTCCACCTGTGTTCCATGCAGCTTGCGAGCCCAGGCAAGTGATGTGGCGACCGCCGTCTCGAGCGTCACCTCCCAGTTCTCGCGAGAGCACTTTGTCGCGAAAACATCGAGGCTACAGTCACATGCGCCGATTGCATTGCTGACGTTGACCGCGTGCCGATCGCACACCGTTCACCGTTCACCGTTCACCGGGAAAGATGTCGCAGATCATCCTAGTTCCTTTCTAAGACAAGGGTTCATGGTCAGTTTCGATTCCCGGATGTCGTCGATTGATTGCTCGACGAACCACAGTCGGCGGCTAATGGCTACTATTTCTTTGTGACCAACGGGGGGGAACACCTACGAACTGCCGACCCTTCTCCCGGTTCAGGCTCGGCATCTGTACGTATCGCCGATCGAGAAAGAAGGATTCCGTGAATCGAGTTGGACGAGTGGGCGCATCAATTTGCGTGGCAGCGTTTTTCGCTGTCGCAGGGTGCAGTAGCGACGTGAGTACCGACGACCCGAATGCAGGTGAGTCGACATCTTCGGCGGTCGCCGAGAATGCAAGCAATGCGTCTACCGCTGTGGATCCGTGCTCGGTGGCATCGGTCTCGGGTCAGATGTGCCGGACCGTAGCATCAGCACCAATTGAGCACGCGGACTTCACGAATCAGATTGCGGTATCGATCAACACCTCGCCGACGATCGAAGTTCGGGTCGCGACGAAGGCAGGGGACGTCGCCACGCATCAGGTGTATCCGACCTCGACGTCCGGCGGCGGTGGCCTCGGGCCGACGGGCGACTTCCCCTCCAAACAGGATCACTTCCTCACCTCTGTCAGCGACGTGACAGGGGACGGCGTCCCCGAAATCATCGTCCAGACTGGACAGTTCGCCGATCACTCCGAGTACCAGGTGCTCCGCCTGGGCGAGGACGGGACGTTGGCTGTGGTGAACGCCCCGACGTACAACAAGTGGACGACCGGTAACGACGTGTGGACGACGTACAACACCACGGACCCGGACATCGGCTTCTTCCGTTGCCCGAAGCCGGGGCAGCCTGGTGTCACCACGAATCCCTTGCAGAGCATCAACGTCAACGATGACGGCCGCGGAACCCGCGTCGACTATCTCCACGATCACAAGTCCGGCGCGTGGACTCAGGTCGCGCAGGAACCGGTGACGATGCAGATGGGTGTCTCGACGGAGCCGTTCCGTGCATTCGACTGCACCGACGTCGCCACTCGTACCGATCGCACTCCCGAAGACAAGAACACCCCGTTCACGCCTGAGACCGCAACGTCGACTGTCGCAGCGCCGAGCACGTCCGAGGCCCAAACATCTACTGTCGCAGAACCGTGCACGTTCGATTCCTACCGTGGCAGGGCAACCACGATCTCTTTCGACTCCGGGCACCTCGACTGCGCTGACGCCCAGCGTATTGCCCACGAGTACGAGACCAGCGACATTCCGCCTGGCGGGAATGCCGCGCACCGGGACAACGGCGAGTGGCATTGCTCGTCGCCGACTGCAGGCGAGAACGAGCGGACCGGCCGCATCATGAGTTGCTCCGCATCGGGTGAGGCGTCTCCGTCGTGGCATTTCTATGTCGTGGTCGAACCCAGGTAGCTCAACGGGTTGAGCTCCACCGCAGTAAGTGTGCATTGGAAAGTCCCCCGCAGTCTGCATGGACTGCGGGGGACTTTCGTTTGTTCGCTGAGGTTTTCCATAGACCCACCTCACTCACGGAGATGCCGGACCGGCCATCCACTGCAGCTCTATGGATCCACGAGGCACGGGATCTCGACATGCCCGAATCCCGCGAGGTCGACCTGCCGACCGGGATGCCACTCCCCCGGCGCCTGGTACCGATGGCTGCGGGCGTGGGCGTCGAGCACCGACAATGTTTGTCCTTCAACCGGGTGATCATGAGCGCGGGCGATCGAGATCAGCCCCCACAGGTTCCTGGGGTGGATTGGGTCGCCGAGCTTGAGAGTCTCGAGGTGCGGCTGCCAGAGATCCTCGGCCCCGGTGCCGTAGTCCTCGTCGAATCGTTTCCTGGCGGTGGCGGTCTGCTCAGCTCTGATCACTTCGGACACAGCCTTGACGTACTGGTCTACCACCGCGTTCTCGGCTTGGGCGCGTTCACGCTCTTTGGCTGCGGCGGCGGCAACTCTGCCGGTCCAGGCGTCTACCCGCGCGAGTGCGTCCACGTCGGCCCACGCGAGTCGGGCACGGACGTCGCCGTATCGTGTGGCGCTCTCCGGCCACCAGGGGATGCCGACTTTGTCGAACCGTGGCCACGACGGATCGTCCGGGGAGGCGGAGTACTGAACGAACGACGGGCCGTACCGATTCCCGCGCTCTTCGGTCAGGTGAACACCGTTGCGGTCCTTTGTGATCTGGAATGTACGCGCTGTAATGAGGTCGTCGTCGATGTTGCGGTAGTTACGCAGCCCCTGCTCGCGCAGCGGCGTTTCCTCGGGCGGTAGCGGGTTCGTCCAGGAGTATGAGATCAGCTGCCGCGAGGACGGGCGCCGCTTGTCGTGGGTTTCGGTGATGCACAGCGCGATCGCGGCGGACTGCGCGCGGGCTTCCGCGATCACCGCTTCCCGTTCGGGGCCGGTGAGGTAATGCATCGGGTTTGCGGCGAAATTCCAACGCTCCCAGTCTTCGTGCGCCCATCCTGGCCGCAGTAGCGTCGCACTACGCACAGGAAGGTGCTGCCAGCGCTCTGTTGTCCCCAATGTGCCGTCGGCGTCGATCGGGGTGATGTCGAGGAACACGTGAGGATCGTGCGCGGGCGAGGATGCCGCGTAGACGTGCCAGGCCCCTTTCCTGTTGCGTGCCACGCACACCGCTCCGGGGACGGCGCGCCCGGTCGCGATGATCGTCGCCGTCGACGGGTCGGCGTCGTGTGAACGCCGGGAGCGGTATTCGGCGAGGATCTGTCGGACAGCTCGGCCTTCGTGGGTGGGGTTTCCGTTCAACGGCTTCGCCCACGTGTTCGCGAGTTTCCACCAGTGCACGAGCTCGTCGAGCACACCGTCGACCGTTTCGGGCTCAGCCCCGGCATCGATCAGTTGCGCCGCCAGCAGCACACGAAACGGGCCCTCCGTCTGGGCCTCTGAGTCTTTCGCTGCGATCGCCGATCGTAGTGTCGGCACCATCGTCAGGAAGTGGGCGCTGCGATCGTCGCGACTGTTGAGGTAGTACTGCAGTTCCTCCCGGGTGGCGAGGTCGAACGGCAGCACCCACGAATCGGTGGGCAGCACCAGGCATGATGCACGGGACGACGGGGTCACCGGCATTTCTCCGCCGTAGACGTATCCGGGCCGGTCGGGGATGGGGACATCGCGCTTCCACACCGTGTCGGTGCGGGTGTAGCGAACGATGACACCTCCGTCTCGGCGGTCCTCGATCAGGTGCGGCACACCGGATTCGGGGACGCATCCGACGCTCCGCGGGTGCAACCGCGGATGCCGAGCGGCGCGGTACCGGCCATCACCGTCCCGCCGCAGGTCGTCGAACGCCGACGCGTGCCAGTCTCCGATGATCCGCATCCCGGGGCGCATCTTCGCGTTCAATCGCCGTTGCCACTGCCCGAACGACTCGCGGCCGTCGCCCAGCTGGATGGATGTCTCATCGTCCTGAATGAGGACGACTGTGCCGCTGTCCTGCGCCTCGACGGTCAGCAGGTTCACCCCCGCCGGGGGCAGTGGATGCCAGACCGGGGTGCGTTCGACGATTCCCTGCAGCACCAGCATGATTCGCATGTAGTGACGACGACGGGCGTCGGCCTGCCGTTCCAGTTTCATCCACTCGTCGGAGCCGGGAACCAGCGGCTCCCCGGCTGCGCGGCCGAAGCCGAACAGTCGGCGATCGAACACTTCCACGAACTCAGCGCGACGAGGCAATACTCGGTCGCCGACGGTGATGTCCGCTGTCAGCAGGTAGAGCTTCTCGCCGTTGCGCAGCAGCCACCACGAGCGGGAGTTCTCGGCATCCCGGGCCTCGTCTTCGAACGCGTTGCCGGAATCGCTGCGGACCCGTGTCGGGATCAGCACCACGACACCACGCTGTTCGGGCAGTACTCGGTCCAAGTTCGCCGGGTCGGCGGTGATCCACTCGGTGAACGCGTCAAGGTCTCGTGCGTCCATGCCCGTGGACCGGCGGTCCATCAGGACGAGAGATTCCTCGGCCATCACCAGTACTCGTTGGCGGATGGTGATCGGGGTATCCGCTGCGGCGGGGGCTCCGTCGCGGATCAACTCGACGTGCTCGTCGCGGCCGAGGTACAGATCGACCGTCCACATCATTTCCTGCATCCGTGCGAGTTGCTGCTTCATCGGCGCGATCTGTGCGTCCAGTTCTGCTCTCTGCCGGGCGAAGTCAGCTTCCAGTTCGCAGCGGCGGCGTTCCAGTTCACTACGCAGTTCCTCGTGCCGGGCTTGGGCGCTATGCATCGTGCGGGCGAGGTCGGCGCGCCGCGTGGCGACGGCGCGTTTCGTTTCGGCGGCGTCGCGTCCGCCGCGGGTGACAAGTTGGTCGAAGGGGCCGTCGGTGGGCATCGCTGCCTCCTCACTGGGTCAGGCCGGACTGACACTAATCGTTAGCGGCAGTGCGTTGTTGGTCAGCTACGAAAGCGTCAGCGGCGCTTCGTGACTGACCCGGGCTCCCACCTCAGGCGCCGCGGTCTTCACCCTCGGACTTGTGGCGTGCGGGTTCACCGCGGCGGCGCTGGAAGCTGTCAGTCCATCGTCATCGCGGTGATCCATTCACCTGGGTCCATGCTGTGGAGGGTGAGATCTCCGTCGTATTCCTTGAAGTCGCTTTCCCTGAGCTCGAGGCCCTTTTCTTTTGCTTCTGCGATGAAGATGGCGATGGCGATCTTTTCCGTGTTCGCGGCGCTTGCCATGACTACCCCTCTTCTGTTCGTCTGCTTTGCCGATCAACGGCCTTGAACTCCACGCGTCAGTGTATCAGCTCTGTTACACTCACGGGCATGTTCGGCGCAGCCGTCACCGGCCCCCGCACCACGATCAGAGGAACTACACATGCCCGAGAACGATCTGCCATCAGGCACGCGAGTGACCTGGTCCGACCCCGCAGACGGATACAGCAGAACCGGAACCGTCATCGCCGCGTACAACCGCAAGGCATGGACCCCGGCCGAATACACCTCCGCCGCGCCGGATGCCGGAATGACGATGGTCCGGTGGGACAACGAATCGGACCCGCACTGGGAGTACATCGGCGAACTCTCACGCCCGGAACCGGCGAACCGATAGGTTCGTCCAACTGCCCACCGCATTCCAACAGACCAAAGGAAACCCGATGAGCGAGAACACGTCCGACTACTTCGACAACTACGTAGCAGGCCTCGTGGCACTCGACCACGAGTACCCGGACATCGAACCGCACTTCGGGCAGAGCATCCCCGGACTCGTTCCCACCCTCGCCGACGAAGAAGTCGCACCATTCCTCGCTTCCCTCATCGCCGCATCCGTCTCAACCGAGGTCGACCAAACCACCCGGAACTACACGACGAAGCTCCACAGGTTGATCCAGGATTTCCTCACCGCCCGACGCCTCGACCAACCCCAATCCAGCCGTGGACTCTTCCAACGGTTGCCCTCCACCTGGACAAACGAGAAGTAGCACGATCCGCGGCGGGCTGCCGAAGTCGCCAGACCCGCCGACGCCCATCGCAACGTGCATCCAAGCGACCATCAACCAGGAGAATTTCGCAATGAGCCCCACAACACAAGGCACATGGGTCATCACCGAGGGCCGCGACTACACCTCTCTGGTCGACGATCTCAACACGCGCCTCTCCGGTCACCAACTGGTCGTGACCGAGATAGACACCGTCGAGTTCCCGGACCGCACCGGCAGGACTGGGTGGCAACGCCTGGCGGAACCGGCATATCTCGCACCGAGCAACGTGCACATCCCCGAACGGATCATCATCCCCGTCGGGCTCGGCATCACGATCCCCCTACGTCCCACCGTCCACGACGGTCATATCGTGCACCCGATCATCGACGTCAACGGCGATCACGTCCAGATCCTGTGCCCCTACCTCTTTCACTCCCCACCGCGACAGATCGACTGCCGCTCGTGGAGCATCACCGCCGTCAAGTGGACCGACAACACCTGACACACACTCCTCGTACGATCCTTCACGCACGAACTGACCTGCCTGGCAAAGGAATACCCATGCCGCTGCCCACCTTCACCACGATCAGCAACACCCCAGCCCCGTCGCCGACGATGACCCGAACCGACGCGGCAACCAAGCTCGGCCTCTCCCCCACGGCGCTCGACAAACTTGTCCACAGCGGGATTCTCGACCTCCCTATTCCGACCGAACGCGTCTCCGCCCTGGCCGACCGGCCCCTGCTCTCGGTCACCTCAGGCGAACTGACCGTGTTGCGCACCGACAGCCCACAGCCCGCATCGGACGACGACGACCGCACAGTCATCGGGTTTCACACATCGATGGAAAACGAAGAAATCTGCGACACCAGCCTCCGGTGGTGGCGCTGCGACCCGGCGCGTGTCGTCGACAACAAACTGCTCGTCGTCACGATCGCCACCATCCCCGTCGCGGCCCTTCTCGTCACCGCTCACATCGCCCAGGCGCCGTCCGGAAAGCGCACAGTGCGTCATCGCTTCGACGGCCGACTCCTGGCGCGACTACAGGCCGATGGGAGGGTTGTGCAGGTTTCCGAGGTTGCGGACCTGGGACGCCGAGTCCGTGATCTCATGCATTCGCGCATCATCACGATCAGCGGTGGGCCTATCGGTTATCTGGGGCCGAACCCTGAGCGCGCCCAGCCCCGCAGATGATCTCACTCTGACCGCAACACAGAACGGCCCTCGACTTCACATCGAAGTCGAGGGCCGAACCAGTTCGCAGCGGGTGAGCCGATGCACCACCCGGGATGGACTTACTTCGAACGAATCCGAGCGCATTTCCCACGTCCGGTGGCGCACTCCGAGAGCGGAGACTCGAGTGCAGAGACGTCCGGCTAGCCGCCACCGGGTAACGATGGTTCTCGCTCGTCCACTTTCACTTCAGCCACGACCGGGCCGCCTTTGCAGCTTCCGCCTGGGCTGCGCGAGCGATAGGTTCACGCGCCTGCTGGGCGGCAGCGATCAAAGCGTCGAGGGTCTCGAGGTTCGCCGAGGACCCCTTCGACGCCAGGAACGCTTCGTAGGCGGCGCGAACAGCTCGACCTGCCTTCACCGAGCGGATGTAGTTGATTGCGTCGACGACATCGGCGCCTTCCGGCGGGGCGAGTACGGCTTCCTGGCCGTCCCAACCTTTCATTATCCGCACGTAGCGCTCGCCCCCAACAGACTGGTTGGACCAGCGTTCTTCGCCAGTTCGCGGGAAGTCCACGACGACGTCACGGGTGAGCACCTTGGTGATGGTGCCGCGCTGGACCGATGTGACGGCTCCGCGTGACGAGTAGATCGCGGCGACGGCCGCGCCGGGAACAGCCCATTCCAGGTGATTACCGGTGGTGCTCATGGCGTTTCCTTTCGGAGTCGCCCACAACGCTCTGGCGCGGGCAGGTGGTCGACGTAAGCGGTGGAGTGGCGCCGTGTCATCGCTTGGCGAGGCGACCGAGTCGCTGGACGCGACGCCGTGCCGCATGGTCGTCCAGGTCTTGGGTACATCCGCACGTGGGGGATGCCCCCGGCGCAGTGGGAAGGTTCGGCGCTGGGCATCACGCCTCCGGTGGCGTTCCGATGATGTTGCGGCCTGCTTCGGTGATTTGCCAGCCGTCATCGTATTCGTTGACAGCGTAACCGTTTTGGTCCAGGTGGAACATGCCTCCCAGTACGAGATCTCGCATCCCGATGTTGGATTCTTCGCTGGATCGGCTCGGGTCTACCGTGACCGCTATGCGAGTGGGTGTCCATACTTCGCCGTCTGCGAGGCACTCCATGATCATGGATGGGATCGGTCCGAGCGCTGCTTTGGCGTGTGGGGGCAACGGCTTCGGCCGTGAGCGCTGCGAGTCGACTCGGGCCGGTTGTGGGCCTTGAAGAGGGGATCGCACCACGTATTCCGTCTCAGGCATCGACGCGGGCGTAGAGGGCCGCTGGTCGGTCCGTGCGCCCTGGCGGCGAATGAGACCTCGAACTTGGTCTGCCGGGTATCCGCTGACCCGTTTGATGCGGCGACTGGCCAGTAGTGCACGGGCGCGTGATTGTGAGACTCCCCAGTGGTCGGCCACTTTCTCGATCGGCCAGAGGAATTCGCTCAGCAAGCCAAGGGAATTCGGATGGTCATTGTCCTCGCCGGACGGATTGCCGTTCGTTGGTTCACTGGCCATGAGACAAACTTACGAGCGTTTTGCTCGTAAGTCAATTGGGCCGGGTACGACAAGGGGCACCACCGAGACCGGTGGCGCCCACTTCCCCCAACGACCGATGCCCTGGGGGCCCTAGTAGTCCTCGTCCCACCGCTCACCGGCGTAGGTCGGATCGAAATCAGGGGGCGCCTGCTCGGGATACCTGGCGCGAATCTCTTCGTCTCGCACCAACCGCTCTTCCCAGTGTTTGTCACACCGAGGGAACGACTTGCCCGTGGCCGACAACGCAGTTCGGTACTCGACGACCCCGCGGCAATCACTCGTATCGCGGTCCAAACAAACGGGCGGTTCCACATCATCAGCCATTTGCGAACACTTCTCTCTTCAGTCGGTGGAGCGGCGAGTGTTATGTCACCGTATCGCCCACGCCCCCAGTGCATCTACCCAATCGCGTGAAGCGCGGCCGATACCCTCGGCGCCGAAGGTCAGCAGTCGGCTCTAGGTGTGCGCTATTTCCAGCAGGGAACTCTTCTGCTCGTCCGTGAGGCTGACGACGTCGTCGCCGTCGATTCCGGTGAGCACTGCAACGCCGAAGCATGGTGACGAGGTGAAGCCGTGCGACGCCGCGATAGCAGTGGCGCGTTGATTGAGTGCCAGACCGCCTGTGGGGATCGCATCTTCGTTCAGCCACAGGACGATCTCGGGAGCGAGGAACAAGGGGCGGACTGCGTCGCACTTGATGACGTCCCGGAGAGCGCCGTCGACACCGTTTGAGTCGGCACCCAATTCGACCTCCCCGGCTGTGCCGTCAACGTCAATCCGCATGCCGTGTACAGGCATTTCCAATCCCCATTCCTCGCATGTCGTCGGCTCCGACGACCGACGCTGCTTTCCCTTATCAGCCCGACGGTACAGCATCATGAAGCCCGATGCGCGCCATTTGTTGCGCCTGGCGCGACATCGAGGGTCGAATTGCGCTACATTCATTTCGAGTGCCGACGCGGAAGGAACCCGCGAATCAGCCGCACGTCCGCGACAAGCCGAGGAGCAACGATGGACAACCTCACAACCGTGATCGAGAAGGCCCTGACTGCACGCGGCCTCGGCAAGTCCGAGTTCAGCGAAATGGTCGGGGTGAGCCGCTCGACGCTGGCGCGGTGGGACACGAGCCTCCCGCAACCAGCGACCCTGCGAAAGATCTCCGATGTGCTCGAGATCCCGCACAGTGCCGTCCTCTCTGCCGCCCTTGCGAGCGCCGGGTACCTCGGCGGCGCTGACACGTTTCCATCTCCGGACGTGTACGTAGTCGTCAACGAATGCGACCCTGACGACAGCCAGCAATACCTCAATGCAGGGCTTCCAGGAGCCGGTGTCGTCGGCGTCTACACCACGGAAGGCGCCGCCGATCGGTACGTCGAGACCGCAAACCGAATCAGCAACGTAAGCAGCGAGTTCCGAAAGCACACCCTTGAACTCGACACACCTGCCGTTCCTTCGACGGTCACCGTCTACACGAGCCGATGGGAGTACCTCAGCGACACCATTCGCACCACCGAGTCGATCCACACGAGCGTTCCTGAACGGCTCGGGGAATCGGGCACCAGTCCGGTCGACGCCGAGGAATTCCCACACACAGGCCTTGTCCAGGAACTGGTCATCAGCTCTCTGGACCCTCGACGCGGGGAAGACATACTCAAGTGGTTCCTCGAGACCCTCCGCACTCAAGGACGCGTGCGAATCCCGGTCGACGCGGAGCGTGCACCCGAACCTGTCTTCGAATCCTCATCGTCGGCCTCAGTGATCCCGTCCTCGTTCCGCGACTTCACCGAAAGCGCTGACGGTGCCAAGCGGTCGCCAAGTACCGACGAGAACATTCGCGCGGCCCTCAATTACATCAAGCACAGTTATCCCGGCGTCCCTCGGTACTCCGCCACAACCCCAGCCGATCTCATCCAAAAAATGCTGGACCGCGGCATCGGCAACCCATCCAGCAAGGGGTAAATCGTATGTCCACCATCAAGAACGCCGAAGACCTCGTGGTCGGCGACGTCTTCACGCCGCCAGCAGAATGGCTCGGCGGACACACGTTCACCGTCATCACCCTCGACAGACCCCACAAAGCCCATCACGACGGGGCCGACAACTACGACGTCGAGCGCGACACGATCAACATGCTCGTCAGCCGGGACGGAGCCAACTACACGGTCTGGCTCTGGCCAGATCAGCCCGTCACGATCGAAGGCGACTGAAATGTCTGCAGTGGAGGGCATCCGGACGCTCGAACATATCGACGAAAGTCCACTTCACGGGACAGTCAACAGAAAATAGGCTCTCAGACAAGCGAATCGAGCACTACCCACACTAAATCTGGGTGGTGCTCGATTCTTGCCGCTGGCTGCGGGTGGCAGTTCAACTACCGCCCGCCAGCAGCGCAGTCAGAGGTAGAGCCGTCCGACCTCGTCGGATGGTGAGATCTCCCAGCCGGACGGGTGCATTCGGTACACCACGACGCCTGGCCCCGAGTAGTCCCACTTCGAGGAGACGCCCGAGTAGGCCGAGTCGCCCTCCGCGAGCGTGATGACTGCCTTTTTCCAGCCCTCCCCGATATCCTCGCCCGCGTCCATGATCGCTTGGTGGTCGTAATGCATCCTGCACTCCTATCCGTTTATCACTGAATTGTGGCGTAGATGACGGCGCTCGTCGTCATCGTTCCACGTCGCCGCGCCGCTCACGCGGCACGTGGTCAACGAGACACCTGTCGGTCACTGAGTAGGTTTCGGCGTAATCACCATCTCCCGAAATGGCATTCCATCCCCGCATAGTCGCCAGTCGGTGCTGCGTATGTATCCGGCTTCGGCGACCTTGTCGTACGCGATCAGCTTGGTTGCTGCGGTGCCCAGCTCGTCAACTGACCCGTCGTCGTGTTGGATCCACAGGTTCTTCGTCTCACGGTTGTACATGGCTTTCATCGCGCGCATCCTCACTCGTTGGTCGTGGCTGCCCTCACCTTTGACCGTTGAGGAAGTCGCAGCCGATTCGAGCGTGAACGTAGCGTGCGCGGCGCCCTGATCGCTCACCCAAACCTGCACGGCTACAACGCACCCCGTAGGTCCAGGTAACTCTTACGGCCGACACTATGTCAATCCCACTTTTGCCGAGACGACAGGGCTCACCATGTTTGGTTCACCGTTTGCGGACACGGCGATCGGCAACACAGTGTGCCCGCACGCCGCACCGATCCGGCCGGGGCAATGAACATGGCCTCCGCTCGAATGATGCAGTGGAGGCCACTCTTCGAGTGCGCTGGCCGCAGGGAGGTCGGACAGTGCCGAACGCAACCGATTTCAGACTTCAGTCGAGCATCCCGCGGGCGTAGTCGTCGAAGAACTTTCGTGTCTCCTCGCTGACGGGAATGCCCACGATGTTGACAACGCGGGTGTCGCCATCGTCGCCGCGGACTCGGTATTCCCAGGTACCGTCCGTGCACTGACGGACGACTTCGGTGATGGTCGCGGTCCCTTCCCACCGCGCTTCGGGGTAGCGTTCGTCTTTGCTGAAGATTCGTGTCCCGATGGGAAGTTGGATCCGGTTGTCGTGGTTGGTCATCGGCCGATCCTCGGTCAGCTGGTGGTCAGCGCCTGCGCGACCTTCTTGGCTTTGAGTCGGTCGAAGATCGCGTCGATGTCGCGCTCGGTGGCACCGGCGTCCAACGCTACGCGAGTCAGGAGTGCGCAATCTCTCGCGGCCACCAAGTTGGTCCGATCGACCAGCCCGCCTGAGGTTTGAAATTCTCGGTCCAACTGCTCGATCCATGCCTGCAGTTCGCGCAGCGCCTGTCGCTTGTCCATTCTCGGATCCTACAGCGGGACAACCGTTTCGGTGCGAGTCTGGCTGCAATGATGTCACTCGAATCATGTTGCGATTACAACGAATTGCGGGCCGGTCGCATCGCAGAGCGATGTGACCGGCCCATCCCGCCCCGAGTACGGGAGAAACGCCAATCCAGTCGACTGTTGCTAGAAGGTGGGTGCCGCGAGGAAGTCGACGTCCACGCCGTTGTACTGGTGTGGCGTTTCGGTCAGGATCGATGTGTAGGTCTCCCCGGTTTTGAACTGGCCGGTCAGTGCGGCGATCACGATGCCGGTTCCGTCGCAGGTGGCGTCGTACAGGGTGGTCGATGCGCCACCGTCTCCCTTGACGCCGTTGACGGTGAATGTCTTGGTGTTGCTCATGTTCTTTCCCTTTGTTGATGCGTCGAGGACCGCCCGCGTGTCGGGTCGGTCTGTGAGTTGCCGGGAACGGTAGCGTCCCGGCATGCTGATGCGTTGGCCGTTAATAGCGTTGCATCCCAACGACTACCGGCAATCGTAGCGGCGTTCGGCGTCTCTGTGTCGGATTGCGTTGTGTGACGGCGATGCTCACTTCGCTGCGTCGACTGCTGCAATAGACTTCCTGATCGCCTCGCCGCATGCCGTGAATGTGATGCCGTTCTCGGCGGCAGTGAACTCCTCTGTCAGTTCCAGTCCGCACGAGGTGACGGACTCACCGTCGACTGTGTCACCGTCAATTTTGTGACTGCGCCCGTTGGGTTTACGGACAATCAACTACCCGGCCCTGAAGGACCAGGTTTGCTGCTCACCGACCTAGCTGGATGCTAGAGCGGTGGCTGCTTTAGGCACGGTTGATTGAGCGGCCCAATACTTTTCGTGTCCGAGTGCGGCGATGTTGCGGGCAGCATTGTGGTCCGCGTGCGCGGCCCACCCACAATCGCGGCATTCGAACCGAGCTTGACTGCGGCGATTCTTCACATCGCAGAACCCGCACTGCGAGCAGGTGCGGGAGGTGTTGCGCGGGTTGATCACCTGCACCGGAACACCCACCATCTCTGCCTTGTAGGTGAGGAAGTCCCGCAGTTGGGCGTAGGCCCAGCTGTGTACCTGTGCTCGTTGTTTCTTGGCCAGCCGTACCCGATCGCGGATACCCGACAGATCTTCTATCGCGATACCACGGGCGGTGCGTTGCGCCTGAGCAACAATTGTTTTCGACAATTGGTGATTGATGTCGGTGGCGAACCGTTGTTCCTTCCGTCGCCGTGCCTTCAACTTCCGCTTCGCGGACTTGGTGCCGACCTTCTGCAGAGCGGTCCGCATGACCTGGTTCTTTTTCCGGCGAGCGGTGACAGCGCCTCCGGACCACCGGACGTCAAGGCTCTTCGGGTCGTCATCGGTGGTGACCGCCAGGTTCACGATCCCCAGATCCACGCCCAACCACCCGTCGACCGGATCCTTCACCGGCACAACCGGCGAGGGTGCCGGTTGATCGACGGTGGCATACAGGTAGAACTGGCCGTCGCGGTAGACGAGGTCGGATTCGCCTTTGCGGTCTGCGAGGAGTTTCCGCTGCCAGGGGGCGCACACGAACCGCAGACCCCTCATTCGGCCCGACACCGTCCAGATCGACACAGTCGACGAATCGAGTTGCCACGACAAGCACCGATCGTCGAACGGTTGCGCCGCCAGCGGCCGGAACCGCACCGCGGTATCAGACACCGCGGCATACCGTTTCGAACCTGACTGGCCGTAGTTCCCGGCTTTCAGGTTCGCCGCCCGGGTGGCGTACGCGTCGGCAACTTTCCGCAGAACATGCAACGACGGCTGCGCCGACAATCCCCGCGCCTTCACCATCGGGTACATCGCAACCTGCAACGCCCGACGCGACTGCAGCTTCATCAACTGCGCAAACCCTGCAACCTCGTTGGCAACGTCATTGCACAACACCATCGTCGATTCGAGCGCCGCGAACTGCTCGGCAGTGGGCACGAGCTTGACCACGACAATCCGTTTCAACCCGCACTCACCACCTCTCCGCTACTCAACGCCACAGTTGGTCTATGTCACCCCGATGGACATCAGACCCCAATGTACGACGGGGTCGTAGCGTTGTGTACAACCTCCACGCGCACTTGGTCTTTGTCACCAAATATCGCCGAGGAGCTTTCACAGATCCGATGCTGACAAGATGCGAAACGATCATGGCAGAGGTGTGCGACAAGTTCGGCGCAACGCTCACCGAGTTCAACGGCGAAGCCGACCACGTACACCTTCTGATTCACTATCCACCGACCGTTCAGCTCTCCACATTGGTCAACAGCCTCAAAGGGGTCTCTGCCCGCCGCCTGCGGCAAGAGTTCCCGGAACATATCCGCAAATACCTTTGGTGCAACCACTTTTGGTCGCCCTCGAACTTCGTTGCTTCAGCTGGCGGTGCACCGTTGTCGATCATCGCCGAGTACATCACCAACCAGAAGCGACCAGATTCCCAGGGCCGCCCGCGAACAGAAAATGACCGAAACACCGATCAGCTTCCTCCCGGCCCTGAACGGCCAGGATTCCGCCGATAGCTCAGTTGAAGACTCGAAATTGGATGCCATCCGTAGTGGCGTAGAACTCTGTTTCGGTACCTTCCTTCTGTTGGATACGGCCCTTAATGTTGCTGCGGGACTGACGCACGTATGCGTTCTGCGTCCTAGTGCCAGGACGGACGATCAGTGATCGCCGACCTCTGCGAGGAGCGCGGCCGTGGCCTTGTCGCGGATCCCGTTGAGCACCTTCCACACGTCGTCCTCGGCCTGTTCGAAGGCTTTGTCGAGGGCGGACTGGATGGTCTCGGTGGGAAGGTTGCACAGCGCCGACAGCTGCTCAGGACTGACGTTCTTGTTGCCGTAATACCAGTCGTCGAACAGGAATTGCAGCGACGCTGGGTTCGACGGGTTGCCGTTCTGCTGGGCATGACGTCGGCCGGTGGGGTCGGTGGCGAAGAGATCGGACATAGTGGGGGTGCTCCTCGGTATCAGGTCAGGGAACGGTGAGACGATTCTCCGGTTGCGGTGCTGTGGAATCCCCGCGACCGGTTCAGCAATCGGGGCTGTCGTCAGATCTCGATGCCGGTTTCCCACTCCCCGCCGTCTCGTCGCTCTTGGGTGGCCATCTCACCGTTCGGTTCGATCAAGATTGACCATTCGAAGCCGTCGCCCTTCATGAATACTTCAGTCGCGCCGCGTTCGTCGGTCGCTCCGAGTCGCCACTCCCCCGGCACGTTGTACCCCTGCCAGAAGGCGACAACTTCCTGTTGCTTGGGATTGAGCGCTGATATGTCGAATGCCATGTCGGGTCTCCTGTTGATTCTGGTCGATGCGCGTCGTCGGCGCTGTACGCCGCAGTGGGCGTTGTCGTTTCGCGATGGTGGCGCCGTTCACCGGATTCGCTGTATCGCTGTATCGCTGTGTCACTGTGGCTGATTCCGGGCGACCCCGGGCACCCCGGTGGCTACGAACACTCAGGTCGGCCGCTATACGGTGATTCCGTCCACCCACGTGCCGCCGGGTTCACGGGAGGATTCGGCGGACTCGCCGAACGGTTCGATGGTCAATGACCATTCGATGTTCTCGCCCTTCATGATTGCTTCGACGACACCGTCTTTGTCGGGCTGTCCGATCAGCCATTGACCTGGCACGTTGAAGGACTGCCAATGGCTGATGACCTCTTGTTGGCGGTCGGTCAATTTCGGCACTTCGAATGCCATGGACTTTCTCCTGCCAGTCTCGATCTGTGTGTCGATCTGTGTGTTGGTCAGCATGGCGAAGTTCTGTGCGGTTTCGCTGTGCTGTGTTGGATACGTGGCACCTTCGCCGAGGTGCTGGGCGGGGCTGAGTTGACTACGCGCTTTGTGCGCCTGAGGTTTCGCGTTGGTCGGCGTGGGCGCCGCAGTACCCGTCGTACCCTTCTCCGTCGTCGAGGGAGTTCTCGCAGTCCGGCGCGTCGCAGGTATTAGGGTCGTAGTCGGCGAGTTCACTGTCAGACGGCGTCGGCTGTGGGGCTGATTTCGGCATGTTCTGTGCCCTTTCGCTTTACGTGTGTGTGGGCGTGCGCCACTCGCGCATATCCCTGACGATATGACACTTCGGTCACATATGGTCGGGGTGCGAAAGTTGCTGCGGCACGGACGATCCTCATGTCTCGTGACGCTTGCCCGTGCCCGGGGCATGGGTGCGGTCTCACCGACTTTCGCGTGAGCGTCTGCGCAGCTAGTCCGGCTGGTTGTTCCAGTAGGTGGTGTAGGCGTCGATCTCCTCCGCGGTTGCGACGTGCCAGTTGTGTTCGTCCCCGGGTTGTGGGTAGCCGATGACCGGCACGGTTCCGGCGCCGGATCTGTCGGTGTTGTGGGCCATTTGTTCGTCGGCTTGTTCGGTCACAGTTTCTTTCCTGGTGTCTGTTTCGTTCTGCGGGTGGGTTTCTCGATTGACTATTGATCGCGGGGGGTCGGGTCGAGGGATCCGAATTCACCCCGGTCTTCGATGTGCCGTCTGAGTTCGGTCCACTCGCCGCTGTATTCCACGCGGGTGAAGCCGCAGGAGCAGGTTGGCGGCAGCTCGGTGACGGGCGGGATGGATGCCACGTAGTGCAGACCTTCGAATTGGTCGACCTTCACGATGAGGTGGCAGTAGCGATTCGCTTCGCCCATCGGTGCACGGGGCGGACATTCATTCGGGGTGCGTTGACTGACGGCCCCTGCGGCGCGTCTCTGGAATGCGCGGGGCAGCTGCGGGACTCGGGCCTGGCTCCACTCAGCTGATCGGGGTGTCGACGATGTTCCAGGACTTGATCTCACCGGAGTCGGTCTCGACGAGGTATTCCCACGTGCCGTCCGCTGCGTGCTGTTTGACGACCTCGACGATGGTCGCGGTCCCGCGCGCGATCGCTTCCGGGTACTGCTGGCCACGGTGCCGCACGCGTGTGCCGACTTCGAGGGCCGTTTTGTTGTTATGGGAGATCACACTCGCTCCTGCCTGTCGGTGTGCCTTCCCCGCCGCGTGCGCGGGCTCATCCGAGTGTCGCGACCAGGGCGCGGGCCTTCGATTTCACCTTCGCGGGTATGTCGGCGGTGCACTCGGCAAGGCCGTTCGTCCATACGTCACCGAGTTCGTACCGGTCTGCCGATCGTGTGACCGGTGTCGTGAACACTTCACCGTTGCGGGTGTCTTCGACGTGCGCATTCTGCCAGTCGACGGACACCACCCACGGTCCGACGTTGCTGCTCGCTGCCATCGCCATTGGTGCTCCTCGCGTGTAGTGGAATTGGATCGTCGTCGCCGTGCCGCATGACGCGGCAGGGTGCTGGAAATTGCGTGACAACAAGCTAACTCAGATCGCGGTCGTCGTGTCAGGTCGTGTTCACGCGAGAGCATCGGCGTTCACTGCAGCGTTCCCCCGTGCAATTCCCTTATCCTGCTCATCGCTACGGCGACAGGGCAATTCCGCCTCTGAAGTGCGCATATTCTCGGTCGCTGATCGAAATCACCTCTAGGCGGTCAGCGATCCCGCAGACGGCGACTGTGATCCATCCCCCTCTCTGTCGTAACAAAATATTTGCCAGCAATGATCAGGCGATCCGGTAACGCGGGCACCATGCAGACCCAGACAAAACGAATCCGATAGTTGTTAAAGTTATTTCACGAACCTGAGGAGCGCCCACACCAGTGCGCCTTCCCATTCGACTACCCATAGCATCTCGCCCGCAACACGCGCGCGTGCTCGGAGCAGTCGTTGCAGCCCCCGATGAAAGGCGACACATGCGCCCCCGTACTGCCCGACCACACGCCCGAAGGATCGGCGCCGTCCTCGCCGCAGCGGCAGCCGCCACCACCGTTGCCACGGTCACCGCGCCGACGGCCAGCGCGGTACCGATCGTGTACCCGGCAGCATTGACCGACGGCTTCTACAGCGCCCCGGCAGACCTGGCCGACAAGGCGCCCGGCGAAATACTGGCCGTCCGCCCCGTCCCGCCACCGGCGTTGTTCTTCGACACCACCGCCGTCCAGCTGAAGTTTCGATCCACGAACTCACAGGGCGCTCCCATCGCCGCAGTGACCACGGTTCTCTCCCCCACCGGCGCCGCACCCGCTCGCCCAGTGCTCTCGTTCCAGCACATCGTCAACGCCCTCGGGTTGCAGTGCGCGCCGTCACAAGCTCTGTACACCTCGGACCCGAACCTGATGATCCGTGAAGCACCCGCCCTCAACGGCGCACTGCAGCAGGGCTGGTCCGTCGCCATTCCCGATCACCTGGGACCGACCAGCGCGTACGGAGCAGCTCGACTGGGTGGGCAGATCACCCTCGACGGGATCCGCGCTGTCAAGAACCACACGCCGCTGGCCCTGACCGACAGCCCTGTCGGGTTGGCCGGTTACTCCGGCGGCGGCATGGCAACTGCAATGGCCGCGGCGCTCGCACCGACGTACGCGCCGGAACTCGAGCTCGCTGGCAGCGCCTTCGGTGGCGCTCCGCTGAACATCGGCAAAATGGCGAAGGGCCTCGGCGATTCGCCGCACCCGGTGTTCGGGTTGGCGATGGCCGCAGCAATGGGACTCGAACGTGAGTACCCGCAGCAGATGCCCGTCAGCGAACACCTCAATCCCGAGGGCGTCGCCCTGCGCGATTCGATCGCCAACGCTTGCACCAACGACATCATCGCGGGCGGCGCAGGCCGCAGCATCGCCGCCGTCGCAGACACCATCAACGGAACCGCCCTGCTCGACGACCCCTCGATCCAGGCCGTCTTCGCCGACAACAGCGTCGAAGCGCTCCCCTCCGTTCCGAACGCACCCATCTACGAATGGCACGCCAACGACGACGTCCTGATCCCCGTCGACGCGATCACCTCCACCATGCGCCGCTACTGCGATGCCGGTGTCCCGGTCCAGTCCGAATCGGTGTGGAGTCCGGACCACCTCTCCGCGGCCGTGGTTGGTCTTCCCGGCGCCATCTCGTTCCTCACTGACCGCTTCGAAGGCGTCACCCCGACCAGCAACTGCTGACCGACAGGTAAAGGAATCACTGTGCACAAACACACCACGCACCGCATGCGGCGAACCGCCATGCGCATCGGTGCCACCGTTCTCGCCGGAGCAATCGCGTTCGGCGCGGCCGGTACCGCTACAGCCGCACCGGCGAACCATCGCGCACCTGCCGGAGGATACGAAGAAGTCTTCGTCCCCTCCGAGATGGGGCCGGTGAAGGTTCAGATCCAGTGGGCAGCGCGCGGCGGCGACGCAGCGTTGTATTTGCTCGACGGCCTCCGCGCCCGCGACGACGTCAACGGCTGGACCCTCGAAACCGACGCCGCGCGCCAGTTCGCCGACGACGACGTCACTTTGGTGATGCCGGTCGGCGGTGAGTCGAGTTTCTACACCGATTGGCTCGCACCGTCGAACTTCAACCGCCAAGGCGTGACGTACAAGTGGGAAACGTTCCTCACCGAGGACCTCCCCGACTACCTCGCGACGCGCGGTGTCTCCCGCACCAACAACGCGGTCCTGGGACTGTCCATGGGCGGTAGCGCCGCCCTGTCCCTGGCAGCGCATCACCGCGACCAGTTCAAAGCCGCAGCAGCGTATTCCGGGTATCTGAACCTGTCCGCCCCGGCGATGCGTGAAGCCATCCGAGTCGCGATGCTCGACGCGGGCCGCTTCAACGTCGACGCGATGTGGGGTCCGCCGTGGGGCAACGGTTGGCTGCGCAACGATCCGTTCGTGTTCGCACCCACCCTCAAGGGGCTGCCGATCTACGTCTCCGCCGCGAGCGGCCTTCCGGGACAGCACGACCAGCCCAAGGGCATTGTCGGACACGTCAACAACGCCAGCGCCATGGCGTTGGAGGCACTGTCCCTCGCGCAGACCCGCGCCTTCCAGATCCGCCTCGACACTCTCGGCATCCCTGCGCAGTTCAGTTTCCCTGCCGCAGGTACGCACAGTTGGGGTTACTGGCAGGACGAGTTGGCCAAGTCTCGTCCGATGCTGCTCGACGCCCTCGACGCACACTGATCCAACTGGCCCAGCGCGCGCCCCGAACCGAACAGGTTCGGGGCGCGTTGTCGTTTCCTGTCCCAGATCGACCGCGACACCGACTATCCCGTCAGATGGTGTTGCGGAGTTGCTGCGCGCCAGATAGTTTCATCGGTATACGGCTCACCACGCGGGCCGTTCCCCGTTGAATCCGTTCCCGTGCCGGACGATTCTTTGGAGGGCAAGGGTCTCGGACTCGCGTGAGAAACGACCCCTGTATGTGCAGCGCATCCAGGTGGGCACGGAACCGGATGCACAACTGACACATGGAGGTTCAAGAACTCATGCGAGAGAACACCGCAATGAAGAAGAAGGCCCGCGCATATGCGGCAGAGACCGGCGAAAAGTACGTCACCGCCCAGAAACACATCGCCGCAAAGGCTCCGGAACCTACCGCCGCTCGATTCCCGGCCATAGCCACACTGCCGATCCCCGCGCAGATCCCGTCGAGCATCGACGAAGCCCGCGAAATGTACCGCGACTTCAGGATGCCACTCGGAATCGACGAATCCGGTGACATCGTCGAGGTCGACCTCGCCAAGAATCCCCACGCAGTGTTGTTCGGCGGGCCTGGAAGCGGCAAAACTGTCCTCGCCCTGAGTGTGATCGAGTCGTGCCGCACTGCAGGATGGATGATCTTCATCGGCGGCGGGTGCGCCAACGATTATCAGTCACTGCGACAGCAGGCGGGCATCTGCGCGATATCCCTTCGTACAGCCGAGCACGTGCGGATGGTGAGGATGGTCGCCGACGAATTACGCGCCCGAAAGTCCGACGCCATCTCTCGCAGGAAGGCGGGTGAACGTAACCCCTTCCGGTGCCCTCCGCTGTTGCTCGTACTCGACGACTTCGGACGGATGCTTGCGGCAGTCAAGGACCAATTCGGTAGTGCCTTCGAGTTGGTTTCAGATATTCTGCTCATCCTGCGTATCGGCCGCGAGTTCAAAGTGCACCTGATCGTGACAACCCAGGACCCGTCTCTGAGCACCTTTCCCTCGAATTTGCTCGACCACATCAGTGCTCGTATCGCGCTCGGGCCCGCGGACGATCGGCCGGTGGTGCCCACGATCGTGCCCTCGTCTGATCGCCACGAGGAAGCACAACGAATCGTCGAATCCATTGGAAAACACGATCACGGAAGAGGGATGGTGTCGTTGGTCGATGACGACCACAACAGCCGGATCGCCGAATTCCAAGCCTTCCTCAACTACACCCGCGGCATCCGGCACTGCGTCCCGGGAAGTGCAATCGAAGTGGCATTGACGGAGTACAAGAACCAAGCCAGTGACAAGATCCCGTCGCTGTATCCGAGGTTCTGGTTCAAGATCGACGGACCGAACTACGGACAGTCGCTCGCCGACTTGTACGCCTGCCCGATGGTCGCACTCGATCGACCCGACGGCACCCCGGACCCCGATATGGAGCAGTGCGACCCGTTTCATTCGTTGTACCTGGGTACCCCTGAAGCCCTACCGCCTTTGATGCTCGGCTTCACGAAGAACTGATCGATCTAGCTCAGCCCTCGCCGCGATGTCGTGCCCCGAACTGATACTCGGTTCGGAGCACGACACATCAGTCTGAGCCCTCCTCTTCCTCTGTCGCGCTGCACGTTTCATCACAAACCCCGGAACGGTCGCAAAGCATGGGACCCTCACCTCCTGGAGCCCCTTGCGATGGGGTTGCGGACTTGCTGCGCCACAGATAGTTTCGTTGTACACGGCTCACCACGCGAGCCGTTCCCCGTTGAATTCGTTCCCGTGCCGGACGATTCTTTGGAGGGCAAGGGTCTCGGACTCGCGTGAGAAACGACCCCTGTATGTGCAGCGCATCCAGGTGGGCACGGAACCGGATGCACAACTGACACATGGAGGTTCAAGAACTCATGCGAGAGAACACCGCAATGAAGAAGAAGGCCCGCGCATATGCGGCAGAGACCGGCGAAAAGTACGTCACCGCCCAGAAACACATCGCCGCACAGGCTCCGGAGCCTACCGCCGCTCGATTCCCGGCCATTGCCACACTGCCGATCCCCGCGCAGATCCCGTCGAGCATCGACGAAGCCCGCGAGATGTACCGCGACTTCAGGATGCCACTCGGGATCGACGAATCCGGTGACATCGTCGAGGTCGACCTCGCCAAGAATCCCCACGCAGTGGTGTTCGGCGGGACTGGACGGGGCAAAACTGTCCTCGCCCTGAGTGTGATCGAGTCGTGCCGCACTGCAGGATGGATGATCTTCATCGGCGACAGCCCCGGCAGCAGCTATCAAGCACTGCGACAGCAGGCGGGCATCTGCGCGATATCCCTTCACGCCGCCGAGCACGTGCGGATGGTGAGGATGGTCGCCGACGAATTGCGCGCCCGACAGTCCGACGCCATCTCTCGCAGGAAGGCGGGTGAACGTACCCCCTTCCGGTGCCCTCCGCTGTTGCTCGTACTCGACGACTTCGGAAGGATGCGTACGGAAGTCAAGCACCGATACGGTAACGCCTGGGATTTGGATTCAGATATCCAACTCATCCTGCGCACCGGCCGCGAATTCAAAGTGCACCTGATCGTGACAACCCAGGACCCGTCTCCGCGCAGCATTCCCTCATCCATGCTCGATAACTTCAGCGTACGTGTCGCGCTCGGACGCGCGAACGATCGGGAGATGGTGTCCACGATCGCGCCCTCGTATGCTCGCCACGAGGAAGCACAACGAATCGTCGAATCCATTGGAAAACACGATCACGGAAGAGGAATCGTGTCGTTGGTCGATGACGACGACAACAGCCGGATCGTCGAATTCCAGGCCTTCCGCAGCTACACTCCTGGCATCCTGAACTACGCTCCCGGAAGTGAAGTCGAGATCGCATTGACGGAGTACAAGAACCAAGCCAGTGACAAGATCCCGTCGCTGTATCCGAGGTTCTGGTTCAAGATCGACGGACCGAACTACGGACAGTCGCTCGCCGACTTGTACGCCTGCCCGATGGTCGCACTCGATCGACCCGACGGCACCCCGGACCCCGATATGGAGCAGTACGACCCGTTTCATTCGTTGTACCTGGGTACCCCTGAAGCCCTACCCCCTTTGATGCTCGGTTTCACGGAGAAGCCGTCTAGCGCATAGCCGCAGGCCTGTCCTGACCGTCGTGCTCCGAACTGATACTCGGTTCGGGGCACGACGCATCAGTAGACGCTTTAATTTCCCCTGTCGCACTGCACTTGTCACCACATATCCTCGGTACTGACACCAGGCATGGAATCCTCCCCAAACAGAATTCACCTGGCCGAAAGCGCGAAGGGAACCGGATCCCTCAAGAACCTCATCAATCTTGCCCACAGTTCCGGATCGATCGTCTATACCGTGGGTGCACTCAGCGAGATGGCTGACCGACTCCACCGCGACATCGGCGTGCAGAAGTGGCGGAGACCGCCGCCGAACAGGTTGCGCTCGCCGAGAATACCGTCGAGGAGGTCCGCACCCACAAGCCTGCCAACGGCGATTGCGAACTGACCCAACTACTTCTGGTCATCACGACGGCCCTGCCATGAAAGACCAGTTGAGATCAGCTCAAGGACGGCGCCGAGCTGCTCGCATCGTTCGAACGTGATCTCGTATTCCTGATGCGGGAGTGCCGAGAAGTTAATGTGTCTGTGCTCGTGAGCGTTTCCCAGTCTCCTCACGAGTGTGGCCCCGCCGGATGATCGGGCAGGGCCACACTTGTTCTCGGGGTGTCGATTCAGACTTCGCCGCGGCGAGATTCGGGGCCACGGGTGATGCCCGGTCTCACACGCACGCTGTTTCTGTGACGCCCCAGCCTCCCCACCGGACCGCTTTCACGCACTTGGCGGGTGAATAGATCATCCGCGACCACGAATTGGCGCCGTTGTTGGTGCTGTATCCCTGCGAGTACCCCCCGAACTGATCCGCCCTGACGTTGCTGGTCACACCGTTCGCACGCGCCCAGTTGGTTTGGCACGTCGGCGACCACCGGATCTCCACCCACGCGGATCCGCCGCTGCCGTAGACATATCCGGTGTCGACGGTATATGCATCGTTGGCGCATCCCGATGCCAGAGGGTCGACGCCGGAGCAGTAGTCGCCGTGACAGGTGACTGCCGATGCCGACGGGACATTGACAAGGGCCGCGGAGAACGTCAAAGCCGTCACTGCTGCAAACTTTTTCAGGAAACTGACCTTCATTGTCGGATCCTCTCGCTCGGACGAGGACGGCCGGAGTGCGCACTACCAACCGTTCAGGAACGGTCACGCTAACTCCGCGGTCACCTAACGAGTGGGTGAATGCACCCCAATTCAGTCGAACAGATGACAAAGTCCGGGCACGCCGGACGCTCCCCGCGGCCGTGGCCCACTCAGAACCTTCACGCAGGTCAGCGACCGGCGATCGGAACGACGGTGAAGACCTCGTCGGAATCGTCGTAGTCGACGAGACCGCGAATCAGGAGCTCAAGCAGATGCCGCCGCATCCCCGACCCCGGATTGTGAGCGCTCCACCTCCGTCGCTTGCACACCTGCTCGTAGACGTCGAGCTGCGCGGGTGTCGCAGTCGGGCCGACCATGTATTCACCGACGCGGCAAGAGGTATGGATTCGGTACCCGTCGGAACCGGTTTCGCAATCTGGGGCGCACTCGTCGATGTACTCCGCCGTCCACCGCTCAGGAGTGAATTTAGCTGCTGAGTCGAGGTCGCGGAGAGCGTCCTCTGTGGTGCCCACGAATTCGTCGAAGTCGGCGCCGAAGATCACCCTTCGGATGTTGCCGTCGTTGTAGAGCATGTAGTGCCTTTCTGTCGTCTCCCACAGGTGCCACACAGCGCACTGTCACGTGGACTGTTCACGGAGCGGCTTTGTCAGAGTTGGTCTTCGGGTTCAGGGAGTGCGTGAGGAGCGATGTTTTGCCCAGGAGAAGAGAATCACGGTTCTATGTTGGGAGGACTCAGCGTCGTTCGATGCGGGGTACGGCGAGGAAGAAAACATCGAACTGGAATACGTCAGCTCCAAGTAGGTGCCACATTTTCTGCCATCCCCCGGCCAAACTGGACAAGATAATGTCGCTAGTGCGCGTGTCCAGTTCGCCGCAATAGACTACAGGTTGATCGAGCGACGAACTTTGGAGTTCCGTGGTTTCGTCACAACGACGTTCGGCATCTTGATTGACGGTTCGCCAGAATTCAGGCAGGACGGGACGGTGAGCCGAGTCGGCGAACGCTAGGGTGAGGTCGAGCAGGAGTCGCCAACCCGTTTTCCATGGCACAGTCGTTTCGACGTCTCCGATCCGCAGCCGTAGAGCGTCCTGCACCCATTGAACCTCGACCGTAGGCGACGAACCTGACGCTCCGGCTACCGCGGTCGATTCCGCTGTCAGTATGTCCATAGCCGCGGACTTGGCAAGCCTTCCAGTGGCGAGCACATCGATCGGGCGCGCGGACAGCGCCCGCGAGCTGCGGAGCCACCATCCGATCGGATCATCCTCGCGCAATGATTGATTTATCGAGGCTACGACGGGCTTGACAGTGCCGGTGCTGGGTTCAAACTGGAATTGCGGGTATCTCCATTCGCCACCCGAGTTCTTTTGCGCGAGGACGACACCGGAGACTCGTTCTTCGTCGAGCGATGGGGCGTCTGTGGCACCAGCCGCTTCTCGCAGCGTGGCGATCTCCTCGGCCGTGTACATCGGCGTTCTGTTGTCGAGGTACTCCTCCTGACGGCTCATGAACCGGGCCAGCGCGTCATTCGGCGGATCTGACGGATCGGAATTCACAAGAGGGGCTCTCTTTCCATTGACTCAACGCAACCTCAGGGCGTTATGGGCGGCTATCGTCTTCGACTTCTCCGGCAGCGAGCGCAATGACCTCGTGCAACCGAGCAGGATCGCTCACCATTTTGTATGGCTTTTCCAGATCCTCCAGCCACCTACTCGGCGAGTACCACCACGATGCCACCGCCCAAGGGTCGCCCTTGGCGTCGAGCGCGACGTTGACTTTCCCCAGCACTGCAGCCCCCTCCCCACTGAGAAGAAATTGAAATGCTGGATAGATGAACTTGCCTGCGTGGGTAAGTTGAATCAGTTGGGAACTAGCTACTTTCGCTTGCAACGCCCGATGGGTGTGGTCAAATGGGTCGCATTTCGAGGACGCTTCAGTGGCGTCCAACATTTCATGTTCCAGAATTATCGACTTCGCCATCGCCACAATGCTTTCCGGGGAACTGCTTGAGTCAGGTTCGATCATCGTGGCGGTCAACCTCGCTTGTCGTGCAGCACTCCCCAACCTGCTAGGAGTCAATCTCCTCTTGGCGGCGGACAGGAAGTGAATCCTTGGAAACCATTGCATGCTTGCAGCTTTCAGATGGACCCTTTTCTCACGCTCACGCGATACGTCTCGGTCTGACCAGTGTGGTCGACGTACAGGACGCGGGCTTTGAAGCGGTGCTGCGGTGCAGCCACCCGAAGGTCACCTGCGTACTTTCGGAGCTGATCAGCGTCTCCGGGTCGGGCTTCACTTGGGATGTTGCGTGCCGTTTTGAAGTCAACGACCGTAATTGCGTCCGCATTCCATCCGAGCAGGTCGATTCTGCCTCGCTGTCCGCGGTTGGCGCTCCAATCGAGGAGTTGAACCTCGGCGGCAATCCAGGACCAGCTCATTTCATCAGCGAGACTGATTATGGCTTCGGCCGCTCCGGCTGCAGCTATTCGCATCTTTTCCAGGGCGAATCGTTGGCCGTACTCACTCAGGCCGTCGTAGTCATCCGCCAATTTTGACCAGAAGTATCCGCCCGAGTCGATGAGCGCTCGGGCAATCTGGTCGCGATACCCGACTGTATCCGCCGAGAGTGGTCGCTCGAGTGCATCGTGAAGCAGCTCTATGGACTCGATGACACTGTCGCGGTACTTATTTCGGGTTCTTTCCGCGCCCACTCGCACTGGCTTTTGTGCAGGCATTCCGACCGCACGGCCGACGAGACCGCCCAAGACTTTGTGGGCGTCTTCCAACGCGTGTGGAAGCACTTGAGTGTTCAAGATGGTCCTTCCCGCTGTCGATGCTGCACATCTGGGGCGCACTGCTCCTCAGGAGTAAGTGGGGCGGCGCCAGCTATACGGCCGCGAGGATGTCGGTGAGGTCGCGGATCTCGGACGCGGTGTGCGGGGTCAGGACCTCCTCCAGGGCGCGGGTTCGACGCGGCCAGTGGTACTTGTCCCATCCGGCCTGAAGGATCGGATTGCCGGGGACCTGAGCCCATGCGTCCGTCGGGTCGATGACGACGATCTCGGTGTGCTCCCGTGACGCGGGCCCTCCATCGTCTACTCCGAGTCGCACCTGGGCGATGCCGTCGACGACCCACACCTGGGGGTTCAGTGCTGTGAATCCGTCACTCTGGCAGGCCACTTGCACGTGCACGATTTTGCCTTCGAGGTTGACGAGCCCGTCGTCCATTTGACGGGCACTGTATCCGGCGTGCGCGGCGCGGGAAAGAAAGAGCGCTACGCCGCGGTCGTGGATGCGCTGGCTCTTCGCGAATTCGTTCATGGCTCGATAGTACACATGCTCCGGCCTGCCTAAGTGCACTCCGGCGGTAACATCAAGACATGATCTCCCCCGAAATGCTGGAACCGCGCCGACTGGCAAGCGTCGCGATTGTCGCCGAACGACTGACCGTCTCGCGCGCAGTCGCCAACCGTCTGGTGGCGGCAGAGGTGGGTGGCCCTTCGTTTCGGGGGAAAACAGATTTGATGATGGCGGAGGCCGACCTCGCCGTTCTCGCAGCACGCCAGCATGAGTGGGCGGATACAACCGTCCCTGCACTGAACGTGCGGGTGGCCCCGGCCCGATGGTGCGCTGATCAAAATCGCTTCCTCGGTTGGCATGCCCGGCTACCCGAGGACTTACTGCCTGAGTCCATCGGGAAATGGTGGAACGTCCGTGACGCAGAACAAGTGAAGGGCGCGGCGTTTGTGGCCGCAATTGGGGGCTGGGTGGTGCATGTCGCTAGGGTCACCGACGTCCACACCGATCGAGGCCAGCGCGCATTCGATTTCGGGCCCGCCACCGACGAGCAGCTGGCGGCATATGCGGGTCGGCGAATCCCCCCAGTCCCCGGGCCTGCGATCTTGCGGTTCGGGCTCGACTGAAAGGCAAAACACGACGATGCCGAACGACGAACGCAATTCCCCGCCGGTGAACTGGGTCGATATGGCTGACGCGATGGCTGCTGTCGATACCCCAGCCGATCCCAGCTGGGCAGAAGAGCTGCAATCGGCGCGCGACGCCTACCGAGGATTAATCGACCCGTGGGAGCGCGCCGACCCTGTGCGGTTGTGGGTCGACGATCTACGTCCGGCGCCCGAGGGATGGCGGTGGGCGAAGACCAGCGCGGAGGCTATCCAGATACTCGACGACAAGTACGTAGTGGAGCTTTCGCTCGATCACGATCTCGGCGGTGAAGACACCACCCGCCCGATCGTGTTGTGGATGTGTGAAACGCGAGTCTGGCCCGGCACCATCCGCGTCCACAGCGCGAATCCGGTCGGCGTCGAATGGCTTGTCGGGATGATCGACCGATACGGCCCTGGCGCCTCCCGCTAGCTGGAGCGCGAAAGATACTCTAGCTCAATCGAGTTCGTACTTTCCGATCGAGTCGATGTGTGCGCGCGTAAGTTCGTCCTCAGTGAGCACGTCCATCGGAGACCGGTCGCCTAGTACGCGGCTCGGGGTGCGCCACCAATCGGCGGCGCCCCACGGGTCAGTCGCCGCCCCGACCTTCGCGTTCGCATAGGCGGCGACGTCAACGATTTCGCTGCGCTTTCGGTCGAATTGAAAGGCTGGATAGCGATCCACACCGGCGCCCCTCAACACGATCAACTGTCCCTCCGCGCAGAGTGTCGCCAAGCCACGGGGGTCGTCGCTGGAGAGAATTGCATGGACCTCTTCGGCATCGACTGTCTCTACGTCGGAGAGTAGATCGCGACGGAACTCCGTTTCACGCGATTCCCACCGAGTGGGGCGGTCATCGTCTCCTTCAAACCAGTTGTCGGAGTCTGAGAAAGCTCCGTCCCCTCGACCTTGCCCGTCCTCCATCAGTGATCACCTCGCATGTCGTCGAGGATGGAATCAGAGGTCACGCCGTCTGGAAGTTTGAGCGTGGGAATCGGCCAATCGAGCGCGGCATTCGGATCGGCCAGCTGGATCTCACCGCTCTCCACCATCGATTCCCACTTGGATTGCGCCAGATCTACGTTCATTCGGGCACTCTCTGGCTCGTATCGGTCCTCTTGCTCAGGCTCCGAGCCGTCGGTTCCCTCGTCAATGTTGGTGCCGGACATAGAAACCATTGTGCCCCAGAAGTCTCCGTTCGTGGAGGGAGCTGCATCGTGCATGCCTGATCCGTAGGGTTGATTCGTCCGAGAACATGTCGTTGGACGATCTCCCGCCTCTTAGCGTCGAGAGTGTCGCGCGGGCAATCGGCCCGCATCTCGCTTCAGCACATGGATCCCGATGCACCGATGGGGCATGTACCGTTTTCGTACTACCCGGGTATGCCAATTACATCGGGCAGTCCCGGTCCGCCGCCGGAGGGCAACCGGCAGTTTCGTAAACAGATCGGACAAGACATATGTCAGCGATCACCGCCACCGAGGCCAGGAAGTCCCTGCTCTCACTCATCGCACGGGTTAACGAGGACCACGCCGTCATCGTGATCGAGTCGGAGAAGGGGAACGCGGTACTGCTCGCCAAGGCGGACTACGACTCGTTGGTCGAGACTGCGTATCTGCTGTCATCGCCTGCAAATGCGAGGCGTCTGATGCAGAGCCTGGAGGCGACCCGGCGTGGTGAACAGACCGAAAGGGAACTTCGGGAATGAACCTCGCCTTCACCGACAACACCTGAGGTGACTACACACACTCAAACACGGGTCCGGCGGGCAACTAGTCCTCACCTCAGCGCCAAGTCCCGAATCGCGCCCTTTGTTCTCTCTCGCGATACGCCGCCCAGGTACGACCGACGCGATCATCCTCCGTGTGCGCAGTCGGGCGATTCGTTTAGTGGCTGGTCAGCGACAAGGTCGTCAGATCAAGGAACTGCAGGTTGCCTGGGGTCCACTCGCAGTCGAGTGCGACCATGTTGCAGGATCTTCCGCGGCTCGGGAGTTTGAGGTGTTTGCGGTCGGCAAGGTGATAGTGGCCGTGCAGGTACAACTCTGGTTCGACGGCCAAGAATGCCTCGGTGAGCCGTCGCCGTCCGCTCGTTGCGTAGGCGCGCACCTTTGCGGGCCATCCGCCCGGGTTGTTCGCACAGACCGCCGCGACCTTGTCCGTCTGCCACGGAGCGTCAGGGGCGTCGTGGGCGAGCATGATCTCAGCGTGGCCTCCGGCCACCACAGCCGCGACATCGTCTTGGGTGATCATTTCTTCGGGCCACCAGTCGACTCCGCTGACCCGAAATTCGTAATCGATCGACGGCGCACCTCCGAGAGAGACAAATGTACTGTCCCCGAGAGTGAATCGATGCCCTCGCGGAAGGACAGCGATGCGTTCACCGAACCACGCCACCAGTCCGATCTCGTTCCGTTCGGCTACGGGGGCGGTCAGTATCGCTGGCCAGTTCTCGTGATTGCCGGGGGTGACGTAGATCGTGACATCATGCTCGAGACAAGCCTCATCGACGGCGGCGAGGAACGCCTGACCTGCGGGGGAAGGCGACAGTCCGAAGTCTCCGAGGTGCAGCAGTGTGTGGATGCCTTGCCCGGCGACCGTTTCGATGCAGCGGCGCGCCCAGTCGATGGTGCTGTCCCAGTCTCCAGCCACGGCGACCGTCACGCGTTCAGGGATCGACCGACGACGCGCGTTCATCGCGTGGAGTTCCGGCGTTGGATGTCGGGGACCTTGATACCGAGTGTTACCCCCTGCAGGACGACCGATTTGGGTAGATCGATCACTCGTGTTGCCAGTTTCGTCTTCCTCGTTCTGACGATCTGACAGCGAATCATGTCCAGTGATGCTGCAGCGGTAGGGATCACGACCAGATCCTGGTGGCGGATGTAGAGGATCTGCCCGAACATCTGCACCACATCGGTGGCGGGCACATAGTCGAGTTCATCGAATCGATCACCGAGATGTTCGAGCTCCGGATCATCGAATTCACCTACCGTGAGCGGCTGCGAATGATCGATCGGCACATGTTCAGTGGAAAGACGCTCTAATTCCGCCTTTCCCATCGGGCGGGCCCCCGTCATCGGTCAGAGGTCCGGTAGACACCGAAATAGCGATTGCCGCCGACCTTGGGGGCGACGACGGCGATGTCATCCGGACCTACGAAGTCGGGAGCGACCATTGCGTCAGGAAGGACTGTGACTGCTTTCGTCTCGAAGTCGTAGGAAATGACAACTTTGGATCCGTTCTGCGAGGCCGTGCCGTACGCGATTCCCGTGGAGGCGATCGCCGACAGGGAGGGTCCACCAGCGGCGTCCAGGCAAGAGGAGTCCTGTGTCTTCGTGTCGATCACCCGTTGGCCGATTGCGATGTAGCGGCCGTCGAACGACGACTTCACCGACGACAACTCCGGCGCGAACCCGGGGCCACACCTCGCTTGGTCTGTAGTGAGAGTCGTTACTGCGCCGGTTTTGCTGTTGGTCAGCGTGACCGTGTCCCCCGCTTCCCATGTACCCGTAGCTGTCAGAGCCTCGCTCAGAACTGTGGTCTGAACCCCTTTTTCGTTCGGTATGGGTTGAACCCGACTCTTCCCGGTCAGTGGGTCGAGGAGCAACTCGCCGTCCTGAAAGACGTTGTCGATCACCGTGGCGTCCAGATGCTGGACCAGATATCCGCCGGATTGTTTCCATTTCGCTCCCAGAGCGACTCGGGCAGACATCGCGGCACTGTCCTGGTCGACGCGTTCGCCGTGGAAGACTACGGCGCCTGTGTCATCCCACGTGGTCAACCCATGCGCCGTCTTCGCTTCACCGAGAGTGTTACCTGAGACAGCGGTCTTGCCGGTCCACAATGTGACCACATACGGACGCCCGTCGCGGTTGACGATGTAGCTACCGCCGGTTTTGATCTCACCGTCAGAGACCGGGTTGAGCACCGTTGATTCCCCGCCCCAGGTCCAGAGCGTTGGAGCCGTGGAGCTGTTACCGACCGAGATGATTTTGTCGGTTGTGTAGAACGGATCGTCTGCCGCGAACTCGAAGACGCCACCGCTCATTCCGTTCCAGAAGCCCGGCAACTTGGTGGGCGGGGCCTTCGGCAAACCGCTGGCTGCATCCTCCACCGCCGACGTCGACACACTTCGATCCGTGTCGTCTCCGGCTGAACATGCCACTGTCATTGTCAGCGCACAGGCGGTCAGTGCGGTCATTCTCATCATCGTTCGACGGAACTGCATACCTTCAAGCTTTCTCTTGGACAGACTTTTTCGGCGGACTTTGCAGTCGGGACTTGTCGCCCACGGGGACGACCCTCAGAACACATTACGTCCCCGTACCGACGTGTCGACACTGTGAGGTGCCCTATGCCGAGGGCATCGGCAACGTAAGGCGAAGAATCATCAGCATCACGCCAGCGAACAGGCCATCACGACCGTATCCGGCGGAGGCGAATCAACAAAGCACTGGGAGTGATTCGAAGCGGCACAGTGCTGCTCGTATCCTCAACGCGGCGGTTTCACCCGATCACGCAGCATGGTCAGTTCTTCACGGGTGATGAGATGGCCGAAATACCCGTCCACCACGTCGTCCCAGGTTCCGGGAATCGAGCCGTCAGCGTATCCATCGTGTGGGCGCCGAGCGAATGTGTACACCCAATCCAGGAGTTCGTTCATCATCTGATCATCGCTGAGGTAACCGAGTGCGCGTTCGTGGATCACATCTCCGGGACTGCGCACTATCGACTCCGGCCAGATCCGAATTGTCTGGGCCACACGACTGACCTCAGTTTCGGGCGTCACGAGCCTTTCAGAGATGTCGGCCTGCGAAACTCCCTCGTCGAGGGCAGTAGCAATGTCACGGTTGGTGTTCCTGCGACCCAGCACTGCGCTGATGCGGTCACGTTCAAGTTCCGAGATCAGGATCGATGCCATGGGCCGCCTGCTTTCTGGTTTCACCCACTATATGGGAAATCTGTACCACTCAAACATCCTGTTGCACTGAAATTTTGGTGATGCGGGCTTACCTGCTTTACCTGCTGCGACCTACGTGCAGAATGCCGTCTTGCCCCACCGCTGTTCAGGATTCAATTGTCGCGACGACGGTCAGTCATTCACCTCGTGCCTGGCGGGGCAACCGCAGAGTCGCTCTGCCTCAAGCCCTGGCGCAGCGGTCATGTCCTCAATCGCAGGCTCATCTCGGATCTCGGTAAGCACGAAGTCGTAGATCTGCGGCCACGTCATGGAGCGAACAGCGCTCACGACAGCAGCGTTCGCGTTGTGGTTCCGTGCGTTTCGCAGCTCAGATCTCGCGGTCCATTCGTCGGCATAGCCGAGCATCGCGCAGGTCATCTCGGACACGGTTTCGGTGAGGGTAGATTCTGCGGATACCAGATCCAGGTCGCGTGACCGCAGGATCGGTGTCCCGTCGTCCTCCATCTGAACGTCGAAGCCCGCGAACACGTATCCAATCGGCTCAGATCGTGGGAGATAGGTCCTGTTCGGGTTCGGTTCCCTCTCAATCCATTCGACGATTTCCGCGTCGGTGGACGACTGGACTTGCGCGGTCAACGCTGCACTGCGCTCCGGAGACTCGGATGTCGGGTTTTCCGAGTGCTGCCACCAGTGGGCGTACTTCCGGAGTTGTCGCACCAGCCCTGCCACCGCTGTGTCGTAGTCCGGGTCAGTGGCTGAAATACCCAGGCCGGGAACGTACACCGTGTATACGTCGTCGGCGTCGGCGGTAACGCGGAAGCCTGCATCGAACTCCGGCACCGGCACGGTCATAGCTCGAATCCTCTCAGCCCTCGCATACTCGGAGAAGCGTAGTTCTGCTGTGCGACAAACATTAGATGTCCACGGAACGCAGGTGTAACCCCCTGACGGCGGGTGGTAGGGCGTTGCTACTGCTTACATGCCGAGGCGATACGAGGCGAAAACATTGTCGATGAACTGTTCGTTCAACCCCCCGCCAGCGAGAAGCTCGAGTGGAGTCTTACCGCCCCCGAGACGAATGGGGGTCTCCCACCATGACAGCGCACCCCACGGATCTGTGGCTGCCTTCATTTTCCTGTTTGCGTAGGCGACGATCGGGATGACGACACCGGCCTCCCGGTCGAACTGGAACACGGGAAGCTCCCACTTTCCGGCATCCGAAACGGCGATCAACGGTGCACTTGTGCGCAACACCTCCAAGTGATTGAGCGCATCAGAATCATTGGAGTCCACGATCGTTGACGCCTCGACAGACGAGATCCACGCGAAGCGGCGACGTAGACTCTCGACGCGCTTGGCGATCTCCGTTGTGTAGCGAGGGCTGGGCAGAGGACCAACGCGCCAGCCATTCGACGCAAAATCGTCGAGGTCACCAACTATCGCGTCCGGGTTACCCCGAATCCTGCTCACTCGGCTGGCAATTCCTTCGGGTTCGTCTTCTGAATTGAGGTTCATTCCTCGATCCCGTCCTGGAGGAAGAGGGTTACTGCCTCATCCATGGTGATCTTTTTGGCTTCGTCTGTCCCCATTGTTCGGTCTGCCTCAGCCCAGAAGTCTTCCTCCTCCGTCTGATGTTCGCTGGTCCTCAGATGCTGGCGGAAGTGATTGAGTTCCTCTTCGACGGTCTTCTCTCCGCGGAGTACACGTCGACAGGACATCTCTAGATCAGCGGTCCACCTCCCTCCCACAAGTAGGAGAGCGGCCTTCGCAGTGTTGATCGCTTCATCGTCGGAACGGCTCGCTGCCTCGGATGATTCGCTCATGGCGCTCCTTGAGTTCGCTGCACTGGTCGAGGATGCTGAGAGACCAGTCGCAGCGTCGTGGACTCCTGTTTCAGCCCGAGCAGACGGCGCGTCTGGGGCAGCGAAAACTGAAGCTCTTCCGCCAGAGCTTTCAGACCCAGCCCATTCTCATCGGCAACGGCGAATGCCGCCCTGAGTAGCGCGGGATTCTCCCCGGGGAAGTTCTCGATCGATTCCGGCTTGATCGAGCCGTTCTTACGAAGAGCACTGTATCTCTCGTGTGCGCGCTGATGGCTCGTGTACGACAAGGTCCCGACCTCTTTGGCTCGGCGGAGCAGCGACTCGACGGACACTCCCCACGCTTGACTGACGGCAGTCAGGGAGTCGAGGGTGACGCCTTTGGGGAGTGCGGGTGTGATCTGGTCGGCCGGGGTGAGGAATTCGGCGGCGAAAAGGTCCGCTTCCCGCTCCTGGACAGCGTCGCCGGGAATGCACTCGTCGTGCATGACGAGGTGGCCGAGTTCGTGTGCGGCGGAGAATCGGTGTCGGAAGACGTCGTCTGCGCGATGTGGTGAGAGAACGATGATCGGGCGAGGTAGATGTGTTGTCGAGAAGGCATCGATTGTCGCTGCATCGTCTACACCGAATGCTCCCATGCTGACGATGATCCCGTGCTGTTCGATCGTTCTCACTACACGTGAGATCGGGCCGTCTCCAATCTCCCATGCCCGCCGCAGACTTCGTGCAGCGTCGAACGGGTCATTCGGAGTGGCTCGTGTGAGTTCGCCGCCGGTAAAGCCTGGCAGGGCCACCGCGGGAAAACGGACCCGTTTCTCCAACGCGTTGCACAGTTCCCACACCAACTGGGTGTGCGCGACTGCGCGGTTGCGTTGAACTGTGGACATCTGTCGAAACTGCCGGAAATGGATCGCCGAGGCATCCAGCCGTGCGTGTGGCCGACCGACTGCAAAGAAAGAAGAAGGAACTTCAAGAATCTTGCTGAGCGCTCTGATGTGATCAGGGCGAGGAACCACTGCCCGCACTTCCCACTGAGCAATTGCAACCGGATCGACACCCATCTTGTCGGCGAGTGCCCTCCGAGTCTCCCCTGCAAGCCATCGCGCTTGGGTTAGACGCTCTGGGTTGAACTCCAGGGGGATTGGCGTCGGCGCCTTTGCATCAGGATCGATCAATCGCAACCACGGGGCACGGGTGGGGCTATCCATCGTGATCAGTATCCTTTGTCGCAGGGTCTTACGGTCTCTCGGTTCCAGTGCCGATGTATCCGCAGTTCTCTCGGCCAGTCTCGATCAGGCGCAACATCTTTGCGGTGACGCCCTCTTTGCGGACTCGTTGGTAGAGGATCGAAGTGCGCGCGTGGGCGACCGTTGTCCCGGATGATCCCGACTGCCCGCGTGTGCGCTCCACGCCCTCCAGCTTACGATGAATCATACCGGTTGTGCCGCCGGTTTTTTCGTGGCAGACCGCGCTTCCTGTGCAGCCCCACGCAGAAGCAGGACGCCGCGCGGCTGCCGTGGTGGGGCCGCGGCAGGCAACGCCGCCGAGGCGTCGACGAACGACTGACCGATATGAAGGCCGGTGGCCCCGATCACGGGCCTACTGTGCACCTGTTTCGAATATCGGTGCTTTGACATCGTTGATCGATTTGTCCGTGCGAAGCCCTTTGTACGCCGGATGCCGAAGTGCGCCGCCGACGTATTCACGATATTCGACATCGCAAATAAGCAGCGGTTCAGTCCATTTCGCGTTTCTGGTTGCAGCATGGGGAGGTGAGATCGCGAAGGGGCTTGTGGGGCGTTCGAGTTCGTGGAGCTTGGTGCGTAGTTCTCGTCGGGTTCGATCGGTGAATCCGGTTCCGACGTGTCCGATAGGGATTAGGACCCCGGTGCCATCGTGGGCGCCGAGGATCAGCGATCCGATTCCGCCGCTGGCGGTTCCGGAGCCGGGTAGGTATCCGCAGATGACGGCGGTGGTCTTCGCTCGGACAGGGCATTTGATCCATCGTGGGGATCGTTTCCCGGGTTGGTAAGTCGAGTCGATCCTTTTGGCGACTATGCCCTCGAGATGGTGTTTGCGGGCCACCTCGAGCATCGTGGTGCCATCGATGTCGAGCCAGTGTGGGGGTACGACGATCCGGTCGCCGATGAGACCTAGATCTTCGAGCGCTGCGCGGCGCTCGAGGTAAGTCAGCGACATGGTCGATTCGCCGTCGATCGCGAGGAGATCGAACGGGTAGTACGTCACTGGGACGGATCTGCGGGCCTGTGCAGTCGGGGCTTGCACGTGCATGCGGCGCTGTAGAAGCGAGAAGGATGGGACACCGCGGGCGTCGAGCGCGACGATCTCCCCGTCCAGGACCACTTCACGGTTGCCGAGCTGTGCAGTGAGTGCGTCGACGATCTCGGGAAACGACCGGGTGATGGCGTTTCCGTTGCGGGACCACAGGACCGGCGCGGATTCGCCGGTGGCGGCGATCGCTCTCAATCCATCCCACTTTTGCTCGAACGCCCAGCCCTCCTTTTCTGGTGGTGGGCCGAGCGTCGCGAGCATGGGTTTGACCGGCTTGCGGGCACTCATCTTTCGAGTGTGCGCACCCGCGGCGTAATTGGTGAGGTTTTCTCCAATTCGCTATTCGATCGGAGGGATTGCACGTCAGGAGCGCCGCGTTCAGTCGTGTCCCTGAGCGCGTGGTGATCGTCGTTCAGCCATTTGGCCAACAACCTGTTGGCCAAATATCGACGCTGCGTTGATCCGGTATCCGCGTGTGACTACGTCGCACCGGGATGAGGTCGCATTCCCCGGGGTGGCGCGGATTCTCTTCGAACCCTCATCGCCGAATCAGCGTAGTTCCGTCCGAAGGGCCTCGAGTGTGTCGACGCCGCCCTGCGCAACGCAGTCCAGCGCGAGCTCGGATGCGGCCTCCCGCAGGGTATCGTCGTCGGCCATTGCGTCGATCGAGATATCCACTGGCACAAATGCCTTGATCGGAATCGTATGTACTGGCGCGGGATAGAAGTCGTCGGCAGCTGTTGGTGCGTACGGTTCGGGGGCGTCGAGTTCGCCCGGCCCGTGGATGGTGATGGGGTCACTGCCTTCCCAGGCCAGGCCGACCCGCAACTCGTACAAGCCTGTCATCCCCAGTGTCCGGGCAGCCGAAGCGAGGACGGCAAGAAATGCTCCCACAGCCACTTCTACGAGCACAGAAGTCACCTCGTGCGGTTCGGTGTTGCTCACGATCCCTCCGAGTGTCCAGGCCAGGCTGACGGCACCGTTGTCGTGCACCGAGGCCTGAGCCGAGCGATACCGAGAGTGAGCGCCGTCCTCGCGGTCGTATCGGGCTGTTTGGCGACGGAAGCCACGGCGGGCGCGTTCCAAACTTGCGCCCGTATCAAGCAGTGGACTGCTCCTGTCATGAAAAGGGAAGAGCGTGTTCTGCAGCAAGTGGGCGTTCTGGAAAATGTAGGTCGCCTTCGCGCCGGTGATACGACCAAGACTCGACGGCCTCGCGGTTTCCGGCGCTGCTACAGCGACGAAGGTGACTCGTGAGTCTGCGTGAGAGGAACCGGCGACCTCGTCGTAGAGACCGTGAAGTCGGGCCGTGAAGTCGCCGCGGTCGGCGAACCGGGATCTGTACGCCGCTGCCAGCTGGCGCTCTTTCATCCACTGCGTCAATGTTCCATCCCTGAAGGGCGCCCTGAAATCGATGTTCTTGCTGATGAGGAGGTGCGGTGCGTCCAACGAGGGGGCGATGGTGATGACGAGCACCGATCCCTCGCGGTCGACGAGGTTGTCGAATGTCACGTCGGAGACAGGAGGATGCGTGTTGTTGTAGATGACCTCTCGGTACTTCCGCGCGTCGAGGTCGTTCCACTGGACCGGCTCGTCGAAGCCGACAGCTTTCGACGTCGGCTTGTCTTCGGAAACGCCAACAACGATGATTCCGCCGCCTGAGTTTGCCATTGCAGCACCGTCTTTCGCGAGTTCGTCCTTCCAGACAGGTCCCTTGTGCTCGTGCCGTTTGCCTTTCCAATCGAGATCGGCCTGCTCGGGAAGCCCAGCGTCGACGGCCTGCTCGATCAGCGTCCAGGTCAGTGGCTGCGGTTCGAGGCCGAGGCCCCGATGGATGGCGGTGAATTGCATCCCCACATAGTGCCGGATTCTGGCAGGCGGAGCCCTGCTGGCACCCGACGGTAGCGAACGCTATTTCGCTTGCCACCCACCCTCGCTAAGCTGGCGGATTCCTACTGGAAGGCGCCGCACCATGGCACACAATTTCTTCGAAGACCCCAACTTCGCTCGTGTCGCGGCAGAGCAAGCGGCAACGATCGACATGAACGGCATACGAGATGCTGTCATGCAGAATGTCACTTCGTTCGATACCACGTCATTGCAAGAGGCAGCGCGGAACGCATCAGCATTCAACACGGTCAATCTCCTCAACTGGCAAAGCCCAGCGAACGGTGTGATGGCTCGTATAGCCGAGCAGCTCACCTCGCCCGCATTCGATCAGATGCAGAACCTGGCCAGGGATCTGGATACGCCGTGGCTGGACTCGATCTCGGCTTCGCTGAGCCCAGTAGGTGATACGGCGTGGTTGGCGCCCTATCTGCAGACCGTCGACTCGGTGACGTTGTTCGACACTGTCTTCTCGGCTCAGTCGCCGATCGTGGATCTCGTTGGGCGGATGAGCGATGGCGTGCGGGATCAGTTCGTTATTTCTCCGATCCTGACCGATACGTTGATCAGTTCGCAGTTCACCACGATGCTCGATTCGATCGATGACCTGGTGACTCCCTCACTGATGAATCAGTTCCGAGATACCGTCCTCGCGCCGAACATCGGCTCGATCCTGGACAACATCGCCGAGGCCGCAGATCACGATCTGATCGACGAGATCGAAGACTTCCTCGCAGATGTCTCTGACGAGCAGGAAGCGTTCGTCGCCGATTTGATCGATGCCAACCCCTCTCTGAAGATGAAGTTCCAGGGCGCGGTGGCGAGCGTGGGCGGGAAGATCACGACCACGGTGAGTGAGCGGCGTCTGCGTGCTGGTCTTGCCCTGTTCGCGGTGACCGGCATCATCCATACGGTGCTACTTGTCGCACCGGAAGAGTTCCGCGATCAGGCCATGCAGTTCGCGACGATAGCCGCGCTGGTCTACGGGGTGTTCGTGTTTCACGAGAACCGGTGACATGTTTCCACACTGTATGCAGGACAGTCATTTTCACAATGCCACACTTGCGGTCAGCCCTGTGATCTGATCTTTCGGCTGCCTCCGGGAGCCCACCCATCACCGAGCCGGGCCGTCGAGGGGTTCGCATAGTCCGGAAGTCCACTGTTGTCGCCTTCGCCAATGACGCCATCGCTAAGTGGCACAAGCATTTCGCTCGCAAGAAGCAGATCTGATCACGGACATACGCATCCTGGCCGTTGCACTCCTCTCCCGACAGGTCGACTTCCGAGATCGCTCTCCGCCCTCGAACATCTACCGTAACGTCGCCGTGAGACGACATTCATGTCAACAAGAGGGGCCTTATGCGGTGGTTACTGTCGATGCTCATCGTGATCGGTCTTGCAGGAGCATTGCCGTTGGCGAGTGCCGCCCCCGCCCATGCCTGCTCATGTGTCTATGCCCCTGATGGACCTGAGATCGACGAGCTGGTCTCGCAGGCCGCATCGGTCTTCACCGGTACCGCGACTGCCAAACGTGAGAGCGACCCTGTCTGGATTTACGAGTTCGATGTGCGCGAGGTCTTCGCAGGTGACGTCGGCCCGACGGCGACCGTATCGGCATTCGAGCTCAGCGCTTCCTGCGGTCTCAGTTTCGAAGTCGGGACCGAATACATCGTGTTCACCTCCAGACGCGAAAACCCCTCAGCATCATGGTCAGTAAACAGTTGCTCGGCGACGACTCAGTCATCTAACGAACGAACACGTGCTGCCGCGGTGGCCGTCTACGGAATGCCTCGGACAGTCGATCCGCAGTCGAGTGTGAGCAGCGGCGACGGCGAGAAGTCCTTGTGGTGGGTACTCACCGTGATCGGTGGCGTCGCCGCGCTCGGCATAGTCCTGTTTGTCTGGCGATCGAGATTGCCCAGACGCTGACAGGCCGCGGGCCTGCCTACGGGGCGCCCGAGAGTTGATAACTGATGTATTTGTCACCCCATTCGAGGTAGGCGGTCGCCGTTGCCTGGCCGCGAATGTCGTCGTTCTGCCACTGGTAGACAGGAAGACCCAGTGGGATCGGGAAGGAACTCACCCGTTCGAAGGTGTAGCTCGTGCCATGCCCCTGCGAGTACCGCTGGTCGAGCTCTTCACGACTGCGTGGCGGAAAATTGCTGATCAGGTAGGTGCGACCAAGGGATGTCATCCGCTCCGGCGGTGCGAATACATTGGCACTGCGAAAGGCGGAAGCAAAATACAGATAGACCACCGCGACGATGGCGACCAGCGCCACGACGACGATCTTCGACGTGCGAGGGTGCGACAGCGACATGGTTCACCGTACAACGGGAAACGGACCATGCACCTCACTGCCACGGAGTGGCATCGTGTGGGTCAGCCTCCAGGTGGCGGAGTCCAATGGCCCAGGTTCGCAGGGATTTCCGTGGGCGGACGATAGTCTTCTCCGATGGGCGAAGGTCGAACATCTGGCAGCAAGTCCCGCAGGACAGATGCAGTGGTCATTTCCCTGTTCGTCATCGTCCTTGGCATTGTCGTATTCACGATTGCGCTGGCCGCTCCGTGGATGGGCGCACCTGGCAATTCCGCGGGATTGTGCGCTGAGCGCGCACCGTGGGGAACTCCGGAGAACCCGCCTTACCCGGGGCCAGCCGGGGTGCGCGCGGTTCGGTCGTGGTGGCCGATCGGGGTGACATGTGACGGCCCGGACCCAGGCAATGGTTTGAATGTCATTGTCCAGCCGAGGAACTGGGGTCCGACGATCGTTGCGTATATTTCGCTCGCACTCACCTTCCTGGGCGCGTTCACGCTCACGGTGCAATTGAAGCGCCCGGTAGCTCTGTAGCGATCGGCAAGTGCCCGGGATTGCGCGGCGCCCCATCGACTGCGGGCAACACACAGAACCTCTCTCACAATGCACGTGGAAGATAGTGCATGTCTTCGCTCTGCACCGTCAGGTTCATCACTGCCTCGTACGCCTCCGGAATTGGTAATCGACATGTTCCACCGACCGGAAATGCCACCCTGACAGCGTTTCCCGCGTCATCGACCAGCCACACCACAGGTGTAGGAATGCTCGAGACTGTGGGGCACTCGCCGAACCATGGCGATTTGAGGGAGTCCCGCTTGAACTGGGCCACTACATGCACCATGTCCCCAGTTCGGACCGTCTGCGAAAGGATCGCCTCACTGAAATCGTCTGTGTATCTGATGAATTGGCACACCTCGACGGATGTGGGCAGCGGTCAATGTGGTTCCCTGTTCCGGTCCACACCACCCAGACGGTTCCGATCGCCCGACCATCACTTCTTGACGGACAGCGCCCTCGGCGAGGACGCAACCGTATGCGGATGGCGGATCAGTTCTCGTCGAGTAGCGCGGCCACGTCCAAGTCATCCGGCCACTGCATCGACTCTGTCGGTATCGACTGCACACCGGCACCTCTCACCCAGATGGTTCCCTTGCCATCGGTCGTCACAGCGGGGTTGGTGGCGAAGATCGGTGTGCTCTTCACCGGTTCGAGAGTGCCCGCATCCAACAAGGTGAAGAGCCAGAACTGGCGGCGGGTGCGGTCGTAATCCACCGGACCGGGTAGCGGCCACCATCCCGTTCGGGACGTCCCGTCCGGCGGGTGCCCGATGATCCACACGAAGTTTCCGACCTGCCCACCATGGAAGGGGTCACCCTCGAGTTGTTCCATCGCACCGAGAGCGAGATCGGGAAGAACCCTTGAGGCAGTCCCACTGCGGAAGATCCGCAGCGGCGCTCCCGCGAGATATGGCGATGCCCCGCGTCGACCTGGGATGGTCGCCAATTCTGGGCCCACGGTTGTTTCTCCGGTCACCGTCACCCGAACCAAACGGCTACTCGACCCTATGTCGGCATGGAGCTGCTCGATCAGAACGACGAAGAACTCACCGTCGACGGCAATCGATCTGACGTATCCATCCGGCACCTCCACTACAACCGGTTCGTTGTCCGCGGTGTGCAACGACCACGTCGTTCCGGACGGGCAGGCCAGAAAGTGCTCGCCGATCACAGCTCCCTGATGCACTGAGCGAAGATTGACTCTCCGGGGTGCCGCGCCGATCACGCACCGGTACAAGCCGTCTTTGCCGCCCACCCAACATTCCGTCGGAGTGGCCCACACGTGCCGAGAGTGTCCGATCGGACCGGGCAGAACATGCTCGCGCGCAACATGATCGGAGTCGATGCTCACCACGATCGGCAATTCCATGTCCACGACCCACAACGCCTCGCCCGATGCCGACACGTCACCGGGAACGATCGACGGGCGAGCAGGTTCGGGTGGTACGTCGTCGAGATCGAGATCGACGACGACACCCACTTCACGGTCCACCTCGAAGAGGTCATCGCGCATGATCATGTCGTTGTCGAAAAAGCGTGGCGCCGCCTCGACGTCACGGAATGTGCGGTGGCCGGGCACCATGTGCCATCCGTGATTCTCCGGCGGGCGCCGATAGCGTTCGGTGACCAACTGCACTCGGGTCACCCGACCACGAGCATTCGTCGGGGTGTCGTATCCCATCACCCCATAGAAGCGGCCGGTGAGTTCAACGTGCCCGGTGCGTGGAGTGAAGCCTCGCCAAGACGCCGTCCACCCGTCACCGCGCAAGATGCCGTTCCATTCCCACTTACGAGGCGAACCATGGCCTGTGTATTGAAAGACCGGGTCACGCTCGTTTGCTTCCAGAACGGCGCGAATCGTCACTGTGTGAGCGTTGACTGCAGGCTGTTCGGCGAAACGAAGTGGGAACTCGATCACCGCGCCCAGTTTCGGCGGCTCGATTTGGCCGTCTTCGATCGCGATCTCGTCGATCTGCACGACAAGCGTGCGTTGGCGCGTCATGCGCCTTTCAGTGGAGTCATACACACGACAGTACCAATTTGCGTCGCTTCCGTGCATGTTTCTGAACGTGTGTGTAGGACGGCAGAATTCGTACGAGGTTCCCTCCCGCTTGGCGCTTCAGCGTTGCTCGGGTTCGGATCGGCCGTAGCAGCGTGATTCACAAGGCCGTCGCACCATGGACACGGTGGGTATTTGGGATCGAGCCTTGTCTGAAACGGGTGTACCGGGCAGCGAGGCCGCGGCCTGTCTCGATCACTTCGAGTCGTCAGAAAGAGCATGCCTTCTGACGCCTAGTGCACAGCACTGGTCACTGCATCGGAGGTGACCCACAGCCACAGGTCGAGGCCGGTTTTGCCGTCGCCGGTGGTGGCGTGAATTTTGACGCACCCGAGCCACTGTCCGTCGCTCAATCTTGCCCAGGCGTGGAGTGTCCCGGGCATGGTTCCTTCGAGCCGGAGGCCTCCGGCGAGTACTCGCAATGGCAGCCTGTCCGGTCTTTCCGCGTTCTTCGCGAGAGGGAGGGCTCGGTTCATCTCGACGACTACTCGGCGGGGCTCGTCGAGTTGGTGCAGGGTCGGTGTCAGTGGCCAGGGTTCGTGCCAGCCGGTGAAGTCGGGGGCGGTCATAGCGCGCGGTGCAGGGATTGCGGATGCGGTGTCTGTGCAGCCCAGTCGACGGTGCCGTTGGTGGCGCTGAGGTCGAGCGTGGCGGATCGGGGCCGGAATCCTCGGCCACTGACTTCGACGTCGACGGTGATGCCGGTGATCCGGCCGCGGCCTTGTCCGAGACCGGTGTATCCGGTGACCTGACTGTCGATGCGGACGTCGGCGTTGTCCCAGCGTCCTTCGGTGACGACGAGGCACGAGTTTTTGCCTGTCTCTTAT
>NZ_JABFAU010000034.1 GCF_017168335.1 Rhodococcus sp. KRD162
CCTTCGGACACATCCTCGACCGCTACCTCGCCGCCAACAACCGGCCCATCGAAGGTGGAGAAAAACCCCACGTCAACCTCCACATCAACCTGCGAGATCTGACCGACCTCACCGGCAGCGGGAACAGTACCGACGACATCGCCGACGACGAAACCTCACGCACCGCAGCGCAATCCGACAACTCCACCGAAAGGGACGCAGTCGACCCGGTCGACACCGGCGGCCCAAGACACCCCGACACGGCCGAGTCGAACGCCGCAAACGAATCCGACACCGACAGCGCTGCCGGACCGCCTACCGATCGCGGCACCTATCGGGACTTGTTCGGTGACGGCACCAGTGTCGGGTGGCTGCCCTGGATGGGACCACTCTCGCGCACCACCTCCCGACAACTGGCCTGCGATTGCATCCTCACCGCCATCGTGATGGACGAGACCGGTAACCCGATCAACCTCGCCCGCACAATGCGTACCGTCACCTCCAGACAGAAACGCGCCCTGATCGCCCGCGATCATGGCTGCGCCTTCCCCGGCTGCGGCACACCCGCCGCCTGGACCGAAGGCCACCACATCCGACACTGGGCAGACGGCGGCCCCACCAACCTGAACAACCTCGTCCTACTCTGCGGCTTCCACCACCGCCTCATCCACCATTCGGACTGGGA
>NZ_JABFAU010000035.1 GCF_017168335.1 Rhodococcus sp. KRD162
ACCCGAAGCCGGTGGCCTAACCCCTTGTGGGAGGGAGCCGTCGAAGGTGGGATCGGCGATTGGGACGAAGTCGTAACAAGGTAGCCGTACCGGAAGGTGCGGCTGGATCACCTCCTTTCTAAGGAGCTTTCTCCAGAACATGTACCAGCACACAGGTGCTTGGATGATGGTCTGGCAGAGCCCGTTTCGTTCCCACACGTGGAACGGCGGGAGCTCACGGGTGGAACACTGACAACGAGTTCCTGTAGAACGCGAAACCGTGTTTCGCCGGCAGGAACTATATCGATGCACTGTTGGGTCCTGAGAGAACACGCGAGTGTTTCTTTCTGGCAGGACATATACGGTCAAGAAATTGTGTGTACATCGCATCGCTTCGGTGGTGGCTGGTAGCACGTGTGGTTTCTTGGTTGTGTGTTGTTTGAGAATTGCACAGTGGACGCGAGCATCTTTGTTGTAAGTAATGAAGAGCGTACGGTGGATGCCTTGGCACCAGGAGCCGATGAAGGACGTAGGAGGCTGCGATAAGCCTCG
>NZ_JABFAU010000036.1 GCF_017168335.1 Rhodococcus sp. KRD162
AACCCGCCGTTGTCCATCTCGTTGAGTTCACGCTTTTCGACCATGCCGACGAGCAGGCGTGCGTTGATCTCCGCTGCGCTCTGCCCCGGATCCGCGTCGAGGAACAACGGCAGCGCCAGGTTCGCAGTCGATCGGATCGCCGGATCGTGGCGACGCAGATCCACCGGCACCATCAGCCGGACCTGGCGGCCGGTGGTGTCGGCGAGGACCGCGGCGATCCGGGCTACCGCCGACGGGTGGGTGCCGTCGACGCTGCGGTGCCGCCACAGGAACTGTTCGCCGCCGCGAATGGGTGCCCCGGCGCCGAGGGGGGATCGGTACGTCGGCAGCAGCCGGGTGGGCCTTCCGGGTGCGCCGATGCGGTCGGCGAGGGTGTGATCGGCGGTGGTGTCCGGCGCCCCCAGCGGCTCCTCACCGCGCAGGACCCGGAACACGTCCGCAGCCCAGGTGCCCAGTCCCTTGGCGTCCATGACGCCGTGGAAGGCGCGGAAGATGACGGTCGTCGGGTCGGAGGTGACGAGCACGACCTCGGTGGTGGCGTCCGCGGTGACACCGAGCGGTCGGGTCAGGATGGGGTTCGCATCGAGCGCGGTGAAGTCCACGCCGCCGTGTTCGACGATGTCGAGGTGCGGGGCGAGGCCGCTGTCGACCCAGTTCTTGCCCCGGCGGACCAGCCGTGCGCCGGGGCAGGCGTGCGAGGCGAGTTCGACGGCGCGGCGAAGTGCGTCGACGTCGATGTCACCGGCGCCTTCGACGACGAGTTGGATGGCGAACGGTTCGGCCAGGGGCGCAGTGGCCAGGTACAACCGTTCGGTCGCCGAAATCGGTCGCGTGAACACAGGGGTGGTCGATGTCATGGGCACCTCGGAATATGTTGGGGGACAGGACAGCTGAATGTCACTTCAAGGTTCGGGTGATCTCGGCGATGCCGCCTTGCGACTGGACCCAGTCCTGGAATTCGAGCAGTCCACTGTCCCGGTCGACGACGGGGACGTATCCGAAGTCGCGGCGCGCGGCAGTGGTGTCGAACGTCGAGGTGCGGGTCATGAGCGCGAGGACATATGTCGAGAGGGGAGGGGAGTACCTCACGGCGAGGTACGGGATCTTCCAGATCGTGTCCAGGACCGTGACGGCGGCGCGGACCACTGCCATGTTCGCCGCCCGGGTGGGTGCGGCGAACCCGAACGATTCGGCGACCTCCCCCATGAACGGCCAGATGTTGGTGATCTCGGCGTCGGCGATGAAGTAGGCCTTGCCGCCGACGTTGTCGGAGGTGGCCGCTTTGACGCAGGCGTCGACGATGTTGTCGACGTGGCACAGCGAGGCGTACACCTCGCGCCCGCCGGACAGGTTCGGCAGGGTGCCCGCCTGAGCGCGCCCGAGCAGCCGCACGATCGGACCGGACCGGTCCCCTGGCCCCCAGATCGCGCGAGGTCGGAGCGCGCAGGTGGTGAATCCGGGCTCGTTCGCGGCCAGCACTGCCTGTTCGGCAGCGGCTTTCGTCTCGGAGTACAGGTTCAAGAACCTGCGCGGATACGGGACCGATTCGTCGATGTCGATCTGGTCGCCGCCGTCGTATTCCATCAACGCGCTCGGGCTCGAGATGAACACGAATCGGCTGACGCCGTTGCGGCGCGCGGAATCGAGGAGGGTGGTGGTGGCGGTGACGTTCTCTTCGACGAATTGTGCGCGGACGCCGCGTTCGTCGACGCGGGCGGCGCTGTGGATGACGACGTCGATGCCTTCGGTGGCGCGGGCGAGGGACTGCGGATCGGTGAGGTCGCCGTAGACGAGGGTCAGGTCGGTGGTCTCGCCGAGGTCGCGTAGATCGCTGGTCGGGCGGACCAGGATCGAGATGTCGTGCCCGCCGTCGGCGACGAGCCAGCGCACGAGACGTCCACCGAGGAAACCGGAAGCGCCGGTGACCAGTACCTTCATCGTGTTCTCTTCTCGTCGTCGGAGCGGCGGGGTTGGGTTGTCCACCAGGTCATTCCGAAGATCAGCGTCAGTGCTGCGGTCGCTGGTCGGGAGCGGTGGCCGTCGGCGCGGCGCAGCGCGGCCGGGATCTGAGCGGGATGGACGATCAGGGACAAGAACGCGTCGATCCACCAGGCAGCGCGGATCAGGGGATGCCGGAGGCGGTGACCACGGATCTGGGTGAGGGCGCCGTAGGCCAGGAAGATCCATCCGAGGATCGGGATGGTGCGTAGTGCAATGGTTTTCATGCTGCCACCGTGGTGTCGAGTTCTCCGGCTGCCCACACGGTGAGCTTCTCGCGGCCGATCTTCGCGTTGTGCCGGATGTCGACGGGGAAACCGGGATGGAACAGGAAGTCGGCGACCGGTGCGGTCAGCGGGAACTCCGCGCCGCGGCGGCGCAGTGCCTCGGCGATCGCGTCCTGGTCGTGGCCGGGTTGCAGTTCGACGCACAGCACGGGGCGTTGCCGACCGCGGGCACCGACACCGACCAGGGCGGTGCGGGTGACGCCGTCGACGGTGTTGAAGATCTGCTCGACCTGCACCGAGTACATTGGTCCGTCGCTGGTCTCGAGACGCTGGCTCTTGCGTCCGCAGAACCAGATGCGGCCCTGATCATCTACCCAGCCGACGTCGCCGGTGCGGTGCCAGATCCGGTCACCGTCGGTGATCTTGCCGGTCAGATTTGCAGCTGGGGGCCAGTAGTAGCGGGCGCTGACGTTCGGGCCGGACACCACGATCTCGCCGATGCCGCTGCCGATCTGCAGCGAATCGGACCAGCGGGGTAGCGGGTCGTCGGTCACGGTGATGATGCGGACCTCGAGCCCGGGCGCGGGGCGTCCGATGCAGGTGCCCTCGCCGTTGCGGGTGCGGTCGACGAGTCCACCGAGAAGCTCACGAGATTCGATCGAGGACATCGGCAACGCTTCGGTGGATCCGTACCCGGCGTGGACCTGAGCGTGCTCGGGCAGCACCTCACGCAGGCCGGTCACCACGTGATCGGGAACCGGTGCGCCGCCGGAGAACACCGACCGCACCGTCGGCATGAGCGATCGGTGCCGCCGGGCGTGATCGAGCAGTGGACCCAGGACGGCGGGGGAGGCGAACAGTGTGTGGACCTGGAATCGGTTGATCGCGTCGACGACGTGCAGTGGGTCGGTGGCGCCGACTTTGCTCGGAGTCAGCGGCGGCAGAACCAGACTCGATCCCAACAGCAGATCGAGTACTCCGAACATCGGCAGCGTCACCAGCGACGTCTCGAGGTCCTCGCGTGCCGCCAAGGTTCGGGTCTGCTCGACCATCGCCGCGAGGTTGCCGTGGGTCATCTCCACCGCTTTCGCGGGGCCGGTGGATCCGGTGGTGAAGGCGATCATCAACAGTTCGTCGTCCCCGGCGATGCGAGGCTCCCCGGTCGAGGTCGACGGGGTGCGCCCCAACATCGCCAGCGTCTGCCCACCCCACAGCCAGCGTCGACCGACCGTGATCGAGGTGTGAACCCCACGGAAGGTGCGCCGGAACAGCACCCGCACCGCATGCGCCTGCGGGATCCCGATGAAGGCCTGCGGATTGACCGCGGCCAGGCACCGGAGCATCGGGCGTAGCCCCATTCCCGGGTCGATGACGACGGGGACGGCTCCGGCCTTGAACAGTCCGAACAAGATCGCGTACAACTCCGGACCGGGGGTGACCAGAACGATGGTGCGAGTACCCGCCGTGATGCCCGAGGCGGTGAAGCGCTGCGCCAAGGCGTCGGACCACTGATCGAGTTCGCGGTAGGTGATCTGCTCGTAGTCCGGAAGCGCCCCTGCGGGGGTGCCGGTCGCGTAGGTCACCGCGGGGCGCTGAGGGTGCTGCGCGGCGAGGTCGCGGAACAAGTCGATCGAGCCGCAATAGGTGGGGGCGGTCATGTCGCGTCGGCACCTGCTGTGAGGCGGTACACGGTCGCGGCTGCGCTAGGTCCGGCTCCGGCAGCGACGAACAGGATCGTCGAATACTCCCCGAGCAGCTTGTCCTGCACCGCGTGGTGATACGCCACCGTCAGTGCGGCGGTGTGGGTGTCACCGCCGAGTGCGGGCATCGCCGCCGAGTCGAGTGCGGTGATACCGAGCTTCGCGGCGAGCAGGGAAGGAAAGCCAGGGGTGGGGGTCGATGCGATCAGCACCGTCGACGACAGGTCCGGATCGCTGGCGTCGATCGCGGCCGACGCTGCCGCCATGGCGACGTCGAGCAGTCGTTCTTCGGCGTCGGCGTCCCGCTCGACGGTGATGAGGTTACGGCCGTTCGCGCCCATCGTTTTCGTCTCGACGAACCCGTCGACGACCGACGGGCCGTCCGCGAGTTCGGTGTGAACCGAGCCGAAACCTTCAGCGCTCTCGCTGCGTTCGAGGAGAAGGGCCGCGCCGGAGGTGGCGTAGGGGAAGCCGCCCGGGGCGCCTGCGGCGACAGCGCTGGGGTGCGTGTCCCCGGAGACGACCAGGACACGGCCGGTGCCGCCGGTGGACAGGATCGCGTCGGCGACCTGCACGGCGTTGAGGACACCGCACGCACCGTTCATCAGGTCGAAGGAGAAGGTGCGGGGATCGCGTTCGCCGTACTCGAGACCGATACCGGCGTCCTTCTGAATCAGGGCGGCGATCGCCGGTTCGACGGTGTTGGAATCGCGGTAGACGCCCGTGTTGATCAGCACGCCCACCTCCTGCGGTTCCACGGCGGCGCTGGTGAGCGCCTGCCGGACCGCTCGCGCGGCATGGGTGACGACGCTGCCGCTGTCGCGGTCGTAGCTCGTGCCGACGGATGTGATGACGACGCCCATGTCAGGCCTCCAAGGAAGAGATCGTGGCGGACAGGAAGCCGGTGACGATGCCCGATGCCGCGGGCACCATGAGAATCTTCGACCCGGCCGCGATGGCGTTCTGCTGCAGCTGATCGTGCAGAACGATGAAGTGCGAGGTGGTGGAGGTGTTGCCGTACTTTTCGACCACGTTCAACGCTTCCGGCATCGGTGTGCCGAACTCTCGCTCTCCGAGCGCGTTCATGAACGTGACCGCCGACGCACCGAACTGGTGGTGGATGATGTAGTCGAATTCCTCGTCGGCGAAGGTCGTGCCGCTGGCGGCGAGGTGGTTACGCTGACTGTTCGTCCACAACTTGAACCGGTCCTCGTTGTGCATGCGCCGGTTGTCGGTGTAGAGCGCAACGCCCGGGTTCTTGTCGCTCGGCATCCCCAAGCAGGCATCGGCGTACTCCGATGCGGTCATCAGTTCGATGTAGTCGATGCGATCGCGCTCGTCGACGGATTCGTCGACGACCAACGCGCACCCGGAATCGCCGACCGAGAGGGACGCGAACTGCAGGTCGTAGCCGCCGGTGATTTCCTTGACCGCCGTCTCGGAGATCGCCGTGATCGCTTCGCCGCTAACCACCAACCCGTTACGGACAGTGCCGGACCGAATCATCCTGTCCAACACGTACGTTCCGGTCATCATGCCCGCGCACGCGTTCGACAGATCGAAGTGAATGGCCCCGGTGGCGCCGAGTTCCTTGGCGATCATCGCCGCGAAGGACGGCTCGAAATACACCTTCGACTCGTCCTTGCTGCGCGAGATCGAGGTGGAGATGACGACATCGAGTTCGTCTGCGCCATAGCGCGATCGGGACAAGCAGTCCCGCGCCGCCTTGAGGGCGAGTGCGAAGGAATCCTCGAAGTTGCCCGGTGTCTTGTCGTGCACTCGGCGCTCCTGAACCCCGGTGATGGCAGCGAGATCGAAGGTGGGTTTCTGGGCGAGTCGGCCGATCAGCTCCTCGGTGGTGAGAACCTCGTCGGGCAGATATGCGCCGATGGATTCGAATCGTGAATGCGGCAATGCAGCTCCTTGATTAGACGTGAAAGCCGAAAAGGGCACGGAAAAGCCAAGATTGGTGAACGTCCCCCGACGGCACCGCAGCAAGTCAGGTGTGCGCCGATGTCGCATTCGCCTGGTTGTGGGTGCGGCTCAAACCATCCATCACGGTGCGAGAAAAGTACAGTGGCTCGATTGCCGCGACTCGGAAATCCGCTGCACGAGAGGCGATCCAGAACACACCGCGATGATGTGACGAACGGTATCTGATACCGGCAGAGACAGAAACAGGCGCACGGGAGGATGGAGGGGTGGCTACGGCTGCGTAACCGGACCTACCCAGCGGTAACTTAGCGCGAAGCCCGAAATCGGCACCGGCCGCAGCAGGCTGTGACTACAACTTTAGGTGGAGGTACGCCTGTGGTTGAAAGTTGAAACAAGCACGCACGGAACAGTATTCGATCGCCACTTCGTGAGCTTGATCACGAGATCACACCGTGAGACGCGCTAGGCGCAGGCCTGGTCCATCGGCTAACATCGGCTGACTGGGGACCGGGAGTGACGGCTCAGCAAATCGAAACCATCCGCAACGCAGCGCATTTCGCACACGCACAGCATCGCCCGCGACCGCGAGCGCTGTGCCGGGCCCCGCCCCACATCCACCGCAACGAAGGGCGCAACGACCATGTCACGACTCCAGGCCGCACTGCTCGCACTCGCGCTGCCCGTGCTGTGCGCCTGCGGCACAACCGCACCCATCTCCGGCGACGACCACACCTCCGATACCGGCACGCCCACGACATCATCAGCTGCGGAACACATCCCAGGAGCGGCGAGCGTCCCGGACGTCCCGGACCCCGCGCCCTCACTCGCAGGCACGCCACAGCTACGCGACTACCTCGCCGCGCTCATCGCAGCCGACATCGCAACCGACCCCGCCGACCTGAACGCCATCGCCGACTACACGCCCAAGATGTGCATGATGAAACGACTGACCAACGCCTCCGACGAGGAAACGACGTCACACGCCGTCGACGACCTTTCTGCCCTCGGCATCTCGCTCGACGCACACCAAGCCGATGTGCTCGTCTCGGCCGCGAACGACTACATCTGCCCGAAACCTCCCCGCTAGAGGCCGGTACGACGAGCTACTCACCTCGGTCGTCCGCAGGAAAAGGCTCGCAGACTAGGACGATCGCTCAGCCTGAGCGCGACGCAACGGCGGCGCCCCGAAGAGAAACCAGACGCCAGCTCCGACAAAAGGAATCACGACAACCAAGGCCGACCACCAAAACTTGGACGCCATCCGGTCATGCGGCGTACGAAAGATCGAAACCAGAGCAGCGACCGTCAAGGCAACGCAGGCCGCTACCAGCGCCGTCCACGTGAGGTCGTACGCGAGTGGGATGGTCGGCGTCTCGACAGATCCGGTCAGCTGCGTCATCAATGTGTCCCCTACTGCTCACGGCGAAGACTTCGAGCATAGCCATCGACCATTGCGATACCCGAACGAATGGAACTGTCGCAGAAAACCGCTAACGGCCAGAGCACCACAGCGTCGCGCTGATGAGAAACCAGACCGTACTTCGACAATGAAATAGGACGCATCATTGAAAGCCTTCATCGACGACATCAGCGACCTACTGTGCATGATCTGGATGTTGATCACGCACGGGCTCGGCGCACCGGCCGTCCAGTAAGCGCTACCGTGAGCGCACCAACACCTCCACCGATGGACAGGGAAGGAGCCGCTCTCCGGGAACCGGCCCATCAGGGTGGTGCGACCTCGACGGGAAAGTGAGAGGGAAAGACGATGGCGCTACGACCATACGAACAATCACGGCCTATTCACCTCAAAGAACTCATCTACCAGTCGGAGATCGTGGACGCGGGCATCGCCAGGATCCAAGCAGCGATTTCGTCCGAGAGTCAGATCGCAGGTCTCGAGGATCACGCACGAAAGCGGCAGAACCTCGTCGAACTCGGCGCCGGAATCCAGTCGGTTCTCGGGGCTGGTGCTCTTGCGTCTGGTTGGGCCCCCGATAGCAGTCCAGCGTCTATGCGATAGCTAATTGGTTTTCTTGCGTCCAGGTTTCCCAGTAGCGCTGCGGCGTCATGCCGTCCAGGGATCCGTGGGGCCGTTCATGATTGTAGA
>NZ_JABFAU010000037.1 GCF_017168335.1 Rhodococcus sp. KRD162
CCAACAACGAGGGTCTGCCGCCCGCGACAGCAATGGCCAACTTCACAACCAGAAACCAGCCGCTTCCCGCTGCTGCCTGACCGAAAAGAAACTACCCGACTGTCTCACATCCTTGACACACCTCACACCGTCCGCCACCGGAATGGGCCTGCGGCACGGACGGTCTGCGGCTCTACAAGCCCGGGCGCACCTCCCGATCGACGCAGCCAAATACGAAACGGCAGCTTTCAAGGCCGCGTTCTCCACGGCCCGGTCTTTGGTTTCAACAACACCGACCGTCAGTGCCCCTGCCCGGCCGAGACATCAACCATGCTTAACTGCGAAGGGCCCTTAAAGCGACCCCGTACTGCTCCGGCAGTACTTTCCAAAGGGCACGGACCTGAACGTGTGGAGTTAGACCAGCTCGATGACGTCTGCGACGGACTCAACGACAGGCCCCGAGCATGTCTCAACGACCGCTCGCCACGGGCAGCCATGCAACGATTAGGACACCGGATGCAAACACATCTAATTCGCAACGTTCACTAGAAACCGCCCCGTATATCGGGGGCTGATCCTCGGCGCCAACGCAGCACGGGACCTTCGCAGCAGGGCCTATCGGCACCCCTCCCGGTCCCGCGGAACGTCGATCTGCACCGGGCCTGTCGTCTCCGTCAGCACGGTCTGGGACCGCGTTCCGTTGCGCGAGTTGGCAGTATCCTTCGCCGCCGTGTCGTGCCGTTCATAACCGAGGTGCTCGGTCAGTTCCTCGTCCAGGGCGGTTTCGATGACGGTCTTGGTCAGCTGCTTGAGCAGTCCGTCAGGACCGGCCAGGGACAGCCCCTGCTCCCTCGCCATCCTGACCAGCTCGCGGGCAGCCTCGGCCTCGGATTTCTCTGTCAGTTCGTCAACGGTTTTCGTACTCGGCACAGCCTCAAGTGTTGCGGCCATATCGGGCTCCTTCCCGCCAGGCTTGCCGCCCCGGCGTGTCGAGCCGGATACACCGTTAATTCCCCAGTCCCTGCCCGGGCAGCACGCCGCTGAAGAAGGCGAGGTTCCTGAAGGTCACCGGCGCCGAGAAGATGTCCGCAGCAGCGGTGATCGGCGCGTATCACGACCTGTGGCAGGTTGAGGCGTCCTTCCGCATGACCAAGTCCGATCTGAAGGCCCGGCCAGTGTGAGCCCCGCCCGGCACCGATCTCAGACCCAGAACCGGCCGCAGCCGAGGGCTTCCACGATGGGGACCGCTTCTTCCTCCGCCCCCTCTGGCGGGGCCAGCCAGTGGCCCGTGGAAGGGGGAGCGGAATCAGGGGTAGAATCCACCCCGCGGGAGGACCGCCATGCCCCAATGCGGGCCGCCCTGCGGCTGTCGCCCGCCGAAGGATCCCGCGCTTGTGCGTCATCCGGCGCCTGCGCCGGGCCGGCCCGGCGCGCTGAGCGCAACCGGCACACCAGCCCGGGCAACAATTCCCTCAACCGGGTTCGTCCGGGGAGGACGGAGCCACGGGCGCCGCGATCTCTTTCACGGGCACATCACGCCCAGCCGAAAACCGCCGCTGTCTTCGGCCCCTCTCCCAGAGCCCACCGTGGTCGCCGGAAACCGGACACGAACAGGGGGGCCACTTCAAGAGATACAGGCCAGTTTGTCCGCGATCGCGGTGTTCGACTCGCACGCCGAAGCCAGCAGCACGATCTGGGCGCGCTGCGCCAATCCGGCACGGACTCGAAGACCCCGTCAAGCGGGATAGTTCCCCAGGATCACCATCAACGACGCGTCGCATAGCTGGCGCTGCGACGGCCTGCGTAGTCCGCCAGGATTCGAACGAAGTCCTCGGTTCGCTCCGCGAAGACGTTGTGGCCCGCGGTTCCCAGGATGTGCAGGCTCGTGGTCTCCGAGACGAGGGCGAGCTTCTGGTAGAAGGCGATGCCCAGGTCAACCGGCGCCGAGCGATCGTCGCGGCCCCAGACGACTTCGACGGGAATATTGACCTCGCCGGCGAAGAGGCGAGCGCGGATGTCGTCCTTCGCCGCCTGAAGACTCGGCTCCCAGTATTTCTTCTCAACCATCGGGTAGGTCTTGAGGGCGTTCTGGTGGTTCTCCTTGACGTACTTAGCGGCGGCCGCATTGATTTGTTCCTGCGGCACCGGGGTCACGTACAGCGCACGGAAGTAGGCTCCGCAGATCTCCTCCGGAGACGCGTCCGCCGGAAGCGAACGCGTGATCGCGTCGTAGAACTCAACGTCGCGGAACTTAGCGTCGGTGCCAGCGAGCGTCGCGCTCGACACGATGAAGAGACCTTTGGTCGACTCCGGCATGTCAAGAGCGAGCTTGCTCGCCAGCAGGCCACCGCGCGAGTGCCCGACCAGAATCATGTCCTCGAGTCCCAGAGCGTCGATGAAGCCCCTGGCGTGCTTGACCACCGCATCGAACGTCCACTCGGCATGCGTCGGCGCGAGGTCAGTCTCTCCCTGCCCCAGCTTGTCGAAGGTCACGACGCGGAAGCCCTTGTCGACCAGAGGAGCGATGACGGGAGCCCAACCATCCCCGCCGACCGGCATGCTCATACCCGAGTGGCCACCGTGGATCAGGAGGATGACCGGACCCTCGCCCTGATCGATATAGCGCGTCCTGATTCCGCCGACGGATATGTAGTTCACGGACAGGTCTGTGTTCAACTCAAGCCTCCTGATCAAAGCAACTGGCTCGCCTATGGGGCGAGTATCTGCCATTTCTGTCACACAGAGAAGCCTTCTGTCAAGAGGGATCCGTGATTCAACGCCGGTGACAAGTTGAACGCCCGCGATCGCCGTCGACATCCCGGTCGTCGGTTGACGCTCGTTGTGCGCCAGCTGCTGATGGGGCCCGCCGAGCCCATCCCGATTGGTACGCCTTGGTTGACGTGAATACACGCCGATACAACAGCAACCACAACCGGCTGGCTGCCAGGCGCCATACCAACATCCGTGCGCCTACTCGACATTGGCTCTCCACGGCTCCACTGGGCCGCCTGGCCAGCGTCAACGCGATCGAGTAGGCGGGCGACCGCCACGAGCTGCGAAGCCCGGATTGAGCGGAACCATTGACGAACGACGAGCGAGTGGATAGCACCCATCAGAGTCACTCTCTGCCTAACAGAGGGCAGTGGCCCACAGGCCATCATGCTCCAACTGGAATGCAGCGCCAGGTCAATCTCCCCCAGGAAGAGAGATTGACCTTCGACGTGAAAATGCTCTCGAGCGAGACAAAAAGCTTCTGCGACGCGACATGCCGTCGCGTGTTCGACACAACTTCGCTTCAAGTGGTCGGATGCATCAGTGATCGCGAATTAGACACATGGAGAAGTTCGACATTCTCACCCTCCGCCTATTAGAGAAGGAAGACTGACCAATGAAACAAACACTGTCCAAATTCGAGTCTGAGTCGGTACGTACCCACTCTCGCCGTGCCGCCATCGCCGCCGCAGCCGGTAATGTCTTGGAGGGTTATGACATCGGGATTTATGGCTATTCGGCGGTTATCCTCGCCAAGCTCTTCTTTTCTGACAACGGAACCGGCGCGTTGATCTTAACCTTTGCCGTCTTCGCCTCCGGCTACCTCACGAAGCCACTGGGCGCCGTGCTGTTTGGCCACATTGGAGACCGTTACGGCCGGCGCTTGGCTCTCGTTACTTCAGTCCTGCTCATCGGTATTTGCACGGTACTTATTGGTGTGCTGCCAACCCAGGCCTCCATCGGAATTTCTGCGCCTATCCTACTTACAATTCTCCGCCTGCTCCAGGGCATCGCAGCTGGAGGCGAATCATCTGGCTCGGCCATCTTTATGGTTGAGTCGGCCCCGCCCGCGCACCGCGGCCTCTACGGAAGCTGGCAGCAGGTAAGTACAGCTGGAGGTCTATTGCTTAGCTCGGGAGCGATTGGTGTCCTGTCAGCCGTATTCACTCAGGAAGAAATTTTCGTTTGGGCATGGAGGATCCCCTTCCTTCTCGCCATATTCACAACTCTCGGAGCCCTGTGGCTGCGCCTCGGAGTCGAGGAGACCCCCACGTTTGAGGCACTCGAAAAGAGTGATGCAGTTGTGCACAACCCATTGATGGTTAGCATCAAAAAATTCTGGAGAGAGATAGTCGTGACCATCGGGGTCGCGACAATTGGATCAGTCGGTTACTACATCTTCCTCATGTACATGCCGTCTTACTTGATTGCGGTAATCCACGTCGATCCGAACACTGCGCGCTGGTCTAACGTCACGGCAATTGTCGCGTTCGCAGCGCTCACCCCAATCTTTGGCGGCCTCTCTGACCGCGTCGGGCGCAAGCCACTCTTGCTCGGATCCTGCATCGGCTTCGTACTGCTCAGTTTTCCCGCCATGTATCTGATTACTCAGGGGTCAACCGCACTGATCTATATCGGGCAACTTATCCCAGCCGCGCTGCTTGCCATCTACTCCGGTGCCGTGATGACCGCGTTCGTTGAGCTATTCCGCACCGAGGTTCGGTACACGGCTATGGCAGTGGGATACAACATATCAACTTCAGTTTTTGGCGGGCTGGCTCCCCTCGCAGCGACTCTCTTGATTTCTGCCACCGGAAGCAATCTTGCCCCGGCTCTCCTCGCCATTTTTACTGCTCTGATCGCAGGCGTTTTCGTATGGTTTATGCGTGAAACCGTTCGCCGACCTCTCCAGTGACTGAACACTCTCCAATGCGGAGTAGGCGCCCGTGCTGCGCAGCTAGAAGGCTCCGACTGTCGACCCTGCCCGCTTCCTCGAGGAGCACCTCGCCCCGAGCGTCCTCGGACCTGCTACGGACAGATATTGACGACGTTCGTCAACGCCCTGCTCTCCGGTGGACGGCCCGACGCCGGTCTACCGGACGGCCAGCCCCGAGCTGGTGAACCGGCGCAATCCTGCCGAGCCGGCGTCCAGATCCCGGTGCTTGTAACTGCGGAAGGGGCAAGCATGTCCCGGCTGGTTGCTGGGTACCAGGGCCGAGCCGATCAAGCCCCCACCAGTGTGGTGGCGACTCGCTACCGGCTCAGGATCAGAGGCCGGGCGCCTGGCCTTCTGCCGCGACCTGGTTGCCCGCGGCACGGCGGCGCAAGGGCCGGGTCGGGTTGGTCACCATTGGCGCACACGCCGGCCTCGCAGCCGAAATGGCGCCCGTCGGCTTAGGGGCAAGTGACTGTACTCGCTCTCTTTTTGTCTGGCGGCGTTCTTTGGCCCGATCGCCGGCGGCTGACTTCTCAGCTGGGCGGGACCAGCGGGGTTATGGGCCATGTGTGCCAGTGCGGCCATGGTCGGCGTGGTGGTTAGATTCTTATCCAGGCATCGGCTTGATAGTCGCTCTGCTACCAAGATGGAGTTGCGCCCTGCTTGCACGCGAGAGGAGGCCTACAAGGCTACCCTCGAAACTGTATCAGGCTGCCCGGTGGAACTGGGCTCGACCGCAGCTTGAAGCGAATACGCGCACCCACCGTGGTGCCTCATGTCAAGATGCTCGCCAAATGATTCCTGCGTGCCTCATCTATTGTGCTCGCGAAAGTCTCATGCTGCGTGGGGTGCTTGGGAGTAGGTCTTGGCGGCGGCCAGCCGGATGAGTC
>NZ_JABFAU010000038.1 GCF_017168335.1 Rhodococcus sp. KRD162
GCCTCGAGGAACCTCCGACGTTTACCGGGTAAACATCCGTGCGTAGACGAGCCTCGGAAACCTCCGACGTTTACCGGGTAAACGCCCGTCGGCGGACAGCCTCGAAGACCCTCCGGCATTTACCGGGTAAACATCCGTGCGTAGACGAGCCTCGAAGACTCTCCGACGTTTACCGGGTAGACATCCGTCCGTAGACGAGCCTCGGAAACCTCCGACGTTTACCGGGTAAACGCCCGTCGGCGGACAGCCTCGAAGACCCTCCGGCATTTACCGGGTAAACATCCGTGCGTAGACGAGCCTCGGGAACCTCCGACGTTTACCGGGTAAACACCCGCCGACAGACGGGCCGGACGACCGGAGCGTTTACCGGGTAAACACCCGCCAACAGGCGAGCCCGACGGCTGGAGCGTTTACCGGGTAAACATCCGTCCGTAGACGAGCCTCGGGAACCTCCGACGTTTACCGGGTAAACATCCGCGGGCAGACCAGCCCGAAGCTGGTGGCATTTACCGGGTAAACGCGCGCCGGGCGCGAAATGAGGGAGTGGCAGTATTTACCGGGTAAACGTCCAGAGTCAACGAGACGACCGCTTGCGCAGCCCGGAGTGGCCAGGCCAGCGGGCACGCCGGTTACCGGCGGTACGCGCTCGGGTGTTTACCCGGTAAACGGGATGGGTCTGTTCGGGATTTCACGTGGTCGACGCACTGGCCACGGCAGCCGCATCCCTGGGGTCGAACTCCCCAAGTTGGGGCTCAGAACACAAACGACCGGCCCTACATTCCAAAGGGGGAGTGTAGGGCCGGTTAGGGGCTGGTGAGAGATCTAGCTGACTGTGGAGAGTTCCGCTTCCTTCGCTGCTTTAGCGAGCGCCTTGATGCGATCGAGGCGGAAGTCGCACCAAATTTCTTCTCCTGCAACCACAACAGGTGCAGTCAAGTAACCCATTTTTTTGAAACGCGCCAACGCTTCGGGGTCGTCTTCGAACAGAATTTCCTGGTACTCGAGGCCCAACGCGTCGAACTTGTTCTTGGTCGCGTTGCATTTCGTGCAGGACGGCGTCGAGTAGATCGTGATCGTGTTCATGCGGGGATCCCTTCGGTTGAGGTGATGATGAAACTTGCGGGGTTGGTGCGCTTACGTAGGGCGGCGACTTCAGCGCGTGCAGCTGCGCGGGCTGCTTCGCGCGCGTCGGCAAGATTCGGGGGAGTGGTTCGCGCTTCCTTGGTGTCACTGCCAGCGGCAACGGTCGATCTCGCCGGGGCATTTGTGGGTGTCTTTGGGGTCAGGAGGGCGGCAATCTCCGCCATCCGCTGCCTACGCGTGGCCTCAGAGGCTCGCTGCGCTTCGGCGAGGTGTCGAGCCTGGTCGGACGCAATTCGTGCCTCACGGAGCGTTTCAGAGGCCTTGGCGGCTGCCGCGCTTGGGGAAACGCCGTTCCAGTCGATTCGGCGCAGGCGCCAGGCCATCAGGGCGCAGGGATTGTCGATCGATGAAGGCCACATCCAGCCACGACGCTGGGAATCTTCATCGAGGGCCTTGGCGATGTCACGCCCCGTCCAGGTCGTGGTGTCGATGCCGGTTGAGGCGATGACCTGGCAAATCGAGCCGATATGCGAGGCCCGGCGCAGGGCTGGCACTCGATTGAGGAGTTCCGCGGCTGCTCGCTGCAGGTGCAACGGCCTGGATTCCTTGCGTGTTTTTTGGGATTTCCCCTGCCCACGCGCACGCTCGCGTGCGTTAGGTGAGTTCTTCTTAAAAGAACTTTCCCTACGGGAAAGAGATTTCAAGGATAGGGGGTCACGGTTCTGAGCTGCTGATTTCGCTCGATGCCGCTTCGGTGGCGCTGCAGTGATGTGTGCGAGGTGCGGGGGAGTGGTCAGGTGAATCGTCGACGCTGCTCGTGATTGAGCGAACCCGTGATGAAGGATTGCAGCCAGGTATTCGGCCGTCGTGAGGGTTCTCCCGGTAGCAGCATCGAAGAGCAGGCTCAGATCGCGCAGAACCCGTCGTACGCGCTTGTCGACAGCTTCGGACATGCCGGTGGCTTTCATGATCGTTGCTCGGCTGACTGTGACTCCGCGGCCGGTGAGTCCGTCTGCATGTGTTGCATATACGGCAGCGTGCTTGAGTACAGCCTCCGGGCACGTTCGGTGCCGTTTGCAGCTCTCGCGGCCCTCGGGGAGGTTTACAGCGTGCTGCGCCTGTTCCAGCCAGGAGCGGCGGTTCGTCCAGACGGGGACGACACCGGAGGAGGCGGACGGAAGTGCCCATGAGGTTGTCCCGCGTTGCCCGCCTTGCTGATTCATTGCGTGCAACGTGGTGATGCTCTCGGCGGCGTCGGTGAGGTCGGCGGCGAGCTTGTGGGGTTCGTCGTGATGTCCGGCAGCAGTGATGACGAGCGGGATGGTGCGGGCGATGACCTTGCGGACGCTCAGGATCCAACTGCGGATGCTGTGAATCGGTGCGTTGGGTGCAGGCCGGTCGGAGATGACAGGAACAGCGCCGCGGTGTGCGGTGGCGTCACGGAGGGCTGTGAGTGCTGTATCGGCGGCGTCGAGAGCGGAATGCCATTCGGGTGCGAAATCAGCGATTTCGGACACGATTTGGGGTGTAGAGCGATGAAAAGTCCTTCTTTGGGTTGAATCATCGACTACATCTGGTCTACTCTCGAGATCGAACAACTTAATAGCTCACTTTCCGTATGGGAATGGCCCGCCTGCCGAAGGGCAAGCGGTTCGAGCAACAGGACAAAAGAAACCATCTGGTCTCTTTAGTTCGCTTTCGCAACGCGCAGAGGGTGCGAATCCTCTGCTGGTCGCCTACACATCACGTCGTCCGGCTAAGACACTCGGTGGTGAGTAGAAGACCTGGGAGCTTGAAAACTTGTTCGAGTGAGGCTGCAACCTGACTCGAACCCGGAAACCCCCTCACGGGGGTTTTCCTAATTCTCAAGCGGATTTAGTTGTCACTAAGATCCGCGGGCAATTCCTCTCTGTAATGACACCTCGGTTATTCGAGGTGCGTTTCCATCCCACCACACCGGGGAAATCCCACAAAAACGCCGCGCCGGGCGGAAAAAAGTCGCATTTTTCATCTTTACGCGCCCAAATCCAGAGTGAATTGCACTCCGCTGGCCGTAGCGACTTCACGCTCGAGCGAACGCAAGGTTTCACGGTCCGCGCTCAACTGCTCACTGACCTCGGAATCGAAGTCACCGGCCTGCACGAGCTCCAGTGGATCGGCATCAGGGTCGCCATGAAGAGTGCGCTGTGCTTCGACACGGTTGAGGTATCCGAGCAATGCGCGGTCATTCTTCAGCTCGGCGCCGCGGCTCGAGAAGATGCGTCCGCCCTTGATCTGATCGCGAGGCTTGTCGGCCTCGATCTCCGCATTGCACCGTGCGAGCATCGGGCACGCCGGGCCTCCGTTGCGGCCGAGGCACAGTGACTTCGCGTAGCAAGCATCAGCGAAACTCGCGTGGTTGAGATCGAACAGGGGGACGTCGTAAGCGCAGGGCGTCCAACCTTCGCGGACTCGACCCAAACCTTTTGACGGTTGGGGGAGCGCAGTCTGACGTCGCTTGTCTACAGTGGACATGAGCATTCCTTTGCTGAGGGTGTTCATCTGTGAAGAAGAAAAGTCGCGTTTGGGCTGGCACCCGCGCGACACTGGCCGGGTTTTATACCCGACTGTCAGTTCCCCTTGGCCCTGGCAGGCTGAGGGGAACGCCTGTTTTCACGTCATCTTCGTTGTCATCTCGGTTCCTTTCGTTCCTGATCCAGTGCTTTTGAGGTTGTCATCGGGCGTCACCATGTCAACAAACTCGCATATACTTCGCTCATTTAGTTCGCTCACTCAGTAGCAGATTACGGGAGGTGGGGCATCATGTCCAGAGTTGGGAACGACCAGGATGCAGGGAGACGTGTGAGCAGGCGTGTAACGCGCGGCTTCCAAGGGAGTCGTTTGGCTGCGGCGCGCAAAGCGTTCGGCGGAAAACCGGGGATGACCATCCCTGAGTTGGCGCGACTTTCCGGCGTCAGTGCCGCAACCCTGCGTCGCTGGGAAAGCGACATCACGGTCCCGCAAATCGACAAGCTGCTCGACGTTGCCGAGATCTTGGAAATCAAGGTTCCGATGGAGTCCCTCATCGAGGTTCCGCGTGATGAGCGGTATCCGGTTGACTGGCGTGCTCTCTTCGGGCTGCTTCAGCCAACTCTCGGTGCCATGATCGGTGTGCGAACCACTGTTGTCAGTGACATCGAGCGAGGTGGGCGGTTGCCAACTCCGAAGCAGGCCACCGCGATCGCCAAGATTTACGGCATTGCACCTGCCGAATTCCTGGCCTCCTGCGAACGCGCGAGGGCGCGACCGCCGCGTTCCAGCTACTGAACTGATTGTCCTGCTAGGCATTTCGCTACTCGTCCCCGTTGTGCCTTCGATGTCATCTCCAGGGGAAACCTCGGATCGGGCGATCGACTGACGATGAGCCGCTGCGTGCCACGGTGATGATGCCGCGCCGCCGTTGAAACCTGTGAAGGCCGACGACTTAATCCGAGCGCCTATTCCGCGGAGATTGTTCCTGCGGGCGCGGGTGACGGGCCTCGGATCGTTCGCTGCCTGGCTTGATTCCCGCTGGTGGTCGGTGGGGTGGCCGGGGGAGTGGCGAAGAGCGCCGTCGCTACTCGCAAACTCCGGTGCTGTGACCAAGCTCACTGTCGAGCTGGGGTAGCTGAGTGAGAGAAATGTAGGTCGCGTGCGCCGTGTCGGATCGATTTTCATGTCACCCCTCTCCGCTGTAGTTGAAACCGAAACCACTGGTAGGACGCCTGTTCGTCCGGTCGTGACAGACCTTAGAGCACGATACTGACGAATGAGAACACAGCTTTTTACCAACTCTTTACCGTGTTGCTGAGGTGCGTAGGCGGATGTAACGCCAGAGAAGCCCGCGATGATAAGCGTGTACGTGAGGGTGAACATTTCCTTGAAGGTCGACGTTCGGTCGGACTTCTCGCTCGGATGCTTGCGGCCGACGCGGACGTAACCTTCGAGGTGATGGGCACTATCGGACGCAGCGGAGGGATTCTTCCGGGCGCCATCACCTAGAACCTCGCGAAGGCGCTGGGCGTCTCTTCCCAGGGGTGGGCGGCGGCGAATCGTCGCGCGAATCGGTGCGGCATCGATGCGCCCGCCTGCATCGGCACTGGCTTCGGCGGGTGTGTATCGCCCCGCGTCGTGGCTTGAAACTGGCACTATCTGACAACTCCCCATTTTTCGGCAACCGGAAACAGACCCACGAAATGTGGGCCTTCTGCTTCCGGAGGGGAGTCGCTCACCGACCGGTGCTGCGACAAGGCATAACCCTGTCGCTGCTTCCGGAGGGGAGTCGCTCACCGACCGGTGCTGCGACAAGGCATAACCCTGTCGTTGCCCAGTAAATACCGACAAAGCGGTTCCCGCAAAATTTGTGAGCACCGCCACACACCGCGTGGTTGGTTTAGTACGTACCGGTGAGTAGTTAAATTTTAGGCAGTTTATGCTGGCCGAATGGCGATCAAGGGAATGTGGCTAGCTGTCGACATCATCGGTACGGCCTACGGAAAAGACGTGTTCATCCACTCGGCCGGGGGCGAGCGAGTTGCTACGACACTCCCGCGCTGCGCTGGCCAACTCGGCCTCGGCAAGAAGGGGGAGATGGTCGTAGAGGCCGTTGTCCGATCACTTCTCGCAGGCAAAGAAGTTCCGAAGGTTGATGGACTCATTGTCGAAAGTCACCAGATCGACGCGTCCGACGGAACGCCGGTCGCACTGATCGTCTGGATCGGCGAGAACGAACCGGAACCCCGACCGACCTACAACGTGTGGGTTCTGGACATGTCCGCAATGACAACCCGGACCAGCGGCGACGATCCGTCCATGATCGGCGACGGGCGTGAAGCCGGAGAAGAACGTCACGTCCAATACCTCTTCACCTGGCTCAATCCCGAGGACGCCTGGGGCATGGTCGGCGGATACTACGACGCCCTCACCGGCGAAGACGGCATGCTCATCCAGAGCTACTGGTCTCTCCGTCCCGGCGGCACAGACTTCGTCCACATGTGGTCCTCATGCCGCCTACGTCTGACCGACGACGGAAACCAGCGCACGCTCTACGGCCTCACGCTCAAACTCCAAGAGCGAGAGCTCGTGGTTGGGTCCCCAGGTAGAAGTCCAGTGTCTGTGTGAGTTTCGTGTCCGAGAATGGACACAGGAGGAAATTCACGAATCATGGCACGCAGACACACCCCCGAGCAGGTCATCGCCAAAGTCCGGCA
>NZ_JABFAU010000039.1 GCF_017168335.1 Rhodococcus sp. KRD162
GGATGGCGTGGCCGAGTCCTTCGGAGAGGAACACCGCTTTGCGGTCGATGTCGTCGATCAGCACGGAGTCCCATTGCCCGAAGGTGGGTGAGCTCAGGCGTAGGTCGACGATGACGTCGAGGAAGGCCCCGCGGGCGCAGGTGACGTATTTCGCTTGTCCGGGCGGGTTGGTGGTGAAGTGGATGCCGCGTAGCACTCCGGCGGCGGAGACCGAGCAGTTGGCCTGCTTCAACTCGAGCGCTCGGCCGGTCTGCTCTTCGAACGCGGAGGCTTTGAACCATTCGAAGAACACTCCGCGGTCGTCGCCGAACTGGCGTGGGGTGTATTCGTAGGCACCGGCGATGTTCAGTTCTCGGAAGGTCATCGGTTCCCTCGGGCGATCAGGTCCAGCAGGTAGCGGCCGTACCCGGATTTGACGAGCGTTTCCGCGCGCACGCGCAGTTCGTCGTCGGAGATGAACCCGCGTCGCCACGCGACTTCTTCGGGTGATCCGATTTTCAGGCCTTGGCGTTGTTCGATGGTGCGCACGTAGTTGGAGGCGTCGAGCAGGGAGTCGAAGGTGCCGGTGTCGAGCCAGGCGGTGCCGCGGGGCAGTACTTCGACGTGCAGGCGTCCGGCGTCGAGGTAGTGGCGGTTGACGTCGGTGATCTCGTACTCACCACGGGCGGAGGGTGTCAGGTCGCGGGCGATGGCGATGACGTCGTTGTCGTAGAAGTACAGGCCGGGGACGGCGTAGTTCGATTTCGGGACAGTCGGCTTTTCTTCCAACGAGATTGCTCGACGGTCGTCGTCGAATTCGATGACGCCGTAGGCGGTGGGGTCGGAGACTTCGTAGGCGAATACCGCTCCGCCGTCGATGGTCTCGAAGCGGGACAGTTGCGTGCCCAGTCCGGGGCCGTAGAAGATGTTGTCGCCCAACACCAGTGCAGCGGAATCGGTGCCGATGTGCTCGGCGCCCAACACGAACGCCTGCGCGAGACCGTTCGGCTCGTGCTGGACCTTGTAGGTCAGCTCGATGCCGAACTGGGAGCCGTCACCGAGCAGACGCGTGAACTGCTCGGCGTCCTGCGGGGTGGTGATGATCAGGATCTCGCGGATCCCGGCCAGGATGAGCGTCGAGAGGGGGTAGTAGATCATCGGTTTGTCGTAGACCGGCACCAGCTGCTTGCTGACACCCATCGTGATCGGATGAAGCCGCGAACCCGTACCGCCCGCCAGAATGATTCCCCGCATGACCGCGAAGTCTTCCAGACCATGACACCGCCCGCTCGGTTGTACCTGCGTGATTTGCGCAGCGTGACGGGAGCAGGAGTTCTAGGCTCGCTGCATACTCCGCGCCCCACAGAAATCGAGGACAACGATGGTGACGAGCCGCACTCACGTCGATACTGGTATCAGCCAGGTCACCACGCTCCTCGCCGCTGCCACCGGTGATGCTCGTGCGGCGGCGACGCCGTGCGACGAGTGGACCGTAGCCGGCCTGACGGACCACCTGGTGCACACGGCGGGGCAGTTGGTGACGATGGCCCGCGGCGAGGAGGTCGACTGGTCGACCTCTCCGCAATCGGTCGACGACCCGATGCCGCTGTGGACCGAGAGGACCGATGAGCTGCTGGCGGTGATAGACGGCGGATCGCCGCTTCCGCTCGGCATGGTCGCTGCCGAGCTGTCGGTACATGCGTGGGATCTCGCCACCGCGCTCGGACGCGCGACCGATGATTTCGATCAGGCTGTGGCGGAGGAGGGGATGGCGTTCATGTCCGCCAACTTGACCGACGAGCGACGGGTGGGTGCCTTCTATCCGGAGCAACCCGCACCGGCCGGGGCCAATGCGTACGAGCGTCTTGCGGCCTTCGCGGGACGCACTGTCGAGCGGTCCAACCCGAGTCCGTAGGGAAGCTGCGCGTCCAGCCGCGTCGAGCTTCCCCCGGTAAAGTGCCTGTTCATGAGAATTCTCGTCACGGGTGGGGCCGGGTTCATCGGCGCGAACTTCGTTCACCAGACCCTCGCGCAGCGCCCCGACGCCCAGGTGACCGTGCTCGACAAACTCACCTATGCCGGTAACAAGGCCTCCCTCGACTCGGTGGCCGAGCGCATCGAGTTCGTGCACGGCGATATCGCCGACGCAGATCTCGTCGA
>NZ_JABFAU010000004.1:0-63778 GCF_017168335.1 Rhodococcus sp. KRD162
CTGCACGGCTCAGACGTATGCAACGCGCCATTGACGCAGCCGAGCCCAGCGGGTCAATGAACCACTGCAGCGGTCAGACGTATGCACTGGTCCATTGACGCGGGGGCAGCGGGCGAGGGGTCAGGCAGGCTGAGCGCTGAGCAATCTGGCGCAGCGCAGCAGACCCAGGTGACTGTAGGCCTGCGGATGGTTGCCGAGGGAGCGTTCGGCGATGGGGTCGTACTCCTCGCTGAGCAGTCCGGTGGGCCCGGCGGCGCTGACGAGTTGTGCGAACAACGCCTCAGCCTCCTCGCGCTGGCCGACCAGCAGATAGGCCTCCACGAGCCAGGCCGCGCAGAGGTGGAATCCGCCCTCTCCGCCGGGCAGGCCGTCGTCGTGGCGGTATCGGTACACCGTGGATCCGCTGCGCAGTTCGGCTTCGGTGGCGGTGACGGTGGCGGCGAAACGAGGATCGGCCGGATCGATCAGCCCGGACAGGCCGATGAACAACGTCGCGGCGTCGAGGTCGGTTCCGTCGTAGGCGGCGGTGAAGGACTGGACCTCGTCGTTCCATCCATTCGCGAGGACTTCCGCACGGATGGTCTCACGCAGAGTCGTCCAGCTCGATTCTGCTCTGCGGCCGAAGGTTTCGGCGAGTCCAATGGCTCGGTCGACGGTGATCCAGCCCATCACCTTCGAGTAGACGTGGTGACGGGGATTGTCGCGAATCTCCCAGATGCCGTGATCAGGCTCGAACCAACGTCGCTCGACGGCCTCGACCATCGCGCGGACGAGTTCCCAATCGTCGTCGGACAGTGCGTTTTCGCCGCCTTTTGCCTTGCGTGCATGGGCGAGGGCGGAGACCAACTCCACGATTGGGCCGAAGACGTCGAGCTGAACCTGTTGGTTGGCAGCGTTTCCCACGCGGACCGGACGCGAACCTGCGTATCCGGGCAGTTCGTCGATGACAGCTTCCGGGGGAAGCCCGAGGCCCCAGATGGTGTACAGCGGGTGCAGCCGCTCGGGGCCGGACACCGATTCGAGTACGCCGTGGATCCAGGAAAGGTAGTTCTCTGCTTCGGCAACCGATCCCACGTCAACCAGTGCGTTCGCGGTGAGTGCTGCATCACGCAGCCAGCAGTATCGGTAGTCCCAGTTGCGCACCCCGCCTATGTCTTCCGGTAGCGACGTGGTGGCAGCTGCCATGATCGATCCGGACTCGGCGTGCACCAGCCCACGAAGAGTCAGCGCCGAACGCTTCATCAGATCGCGCTTGAGTGGTGGGAGGTCGAGGCCGTCGGCCCAGTCTTTCCAGTAGGCCTCGGCGGCGCGTCGACGGTCCAGCTCGGGCGTGGAGTGTTCACCGAGATTGTCTGTGCCCAGCCGCAATTCGAGGATGATCGGCCCGTTCGAGGGATCGACCTCTGCATGCGCGGTCTGCTGCGATCCATCGGAGACGATGTTCCACGTCACGCCGGGGCTACGCAGCACCATCGGGTCCGCAGTTCCGAGAATGCGTAAGCCGTCGGCATCGGGTTCGATCGAGGCCCAGGCCTTTCCGAACTCCGGACGCGGCGCGAAGGTCACCACGGCAGAGGCCTTGCCGGTGATGACGCGGGTGAGGGCCGTCTGGCCCTGGCCGATGTCGTGTGGCAGATAATCGGTGACCTGCAGGCTGGCCCACTTCGTCTGCACCGTCATCGTGCCGTCCACGTACTGCTGGCTGAGCGGCAGTGATGCCCGGGTGGGGCCGACGCTGAAGTGTCCGGCCTGGTCGCCGCCGAGCAGGTGCGCGAACACGGCTGCGGAATCGGGTTCGGGGTGGCACAGCCAGGTGACGTCTGCGTCGGGAGTGAGCAGGGCGATGGCGTTGGGGCTGGCGAGCATCGTCAGCCGCTCGATGCGGGGGGCGTCGGCTCCCGAGAGCCATTGTCGGCGCTCCTCCAGTAGGAATGCCAAGGCCAGCGCGACCTGCTCGGTACTGTCGATGCGGAACTCGGCCAGAGTGTCGCCCGGCCCGATCTTGACTCCGATATCGGGCCCGTGGAGATGCGAGAAGGCCTTCTCGTCGGTCACGTCGTCACCGAAGAAGACTGCGGCGGTGGATGCTTCCTGATGGCGGAGAATATCGAGGGCGACGCCCTTGTCGGTGACGATGACGGCGAGCTCGATGACGGACTTGCCTTCGGTCACCTGAACTCCGTCGCGGGTCGCCGCGCCGGCTCGGACGGCCGCGAGTGCCTTCTCTCCGTCAGCAGCTTCGGCATTGCGTACGTGCAGCGCAACACTGGCGGGCTTGGTCTCGACGCTGACGCCGGAATAGGCGTCGGCGATGGTTTGTAGTTCGCCGGTGATGACGATGAGAAGTTTCTTGGCGTCCTCGTCGATGGCGCTGACGAAACCGGCATCGAACTCGCTGCCGTGGCTACCCACGAGCTGCACCTCCGAGGGCAGCCGGGACAAGATCGCGAGATCACGGAGTGCACGGCCGGAGATCACGGCCGCATTGGTGCCGACGAGTGAGGCGAGCCCGCGCATCGCGCTGACCGACTCGGGGTGCGGAAACGCCTTCTGCGGGTCGGAGACGATCGGTGCCATGGTGCCGTCGTAGTCCGAGGCCACGAGTAGGCGCGGCGTTCGCGCTACCCCCACTAGTGCGCGGCGAAGGTCGAGCGGCAATTCGAGAGCAGTCACCAGTCGAATCTAGGCGATAATCCTCGGGTCGGTGCACCTGGCTTCGGGCGCTCGGTGCATCACTGCTGGTCGGGCACCAGACCGGGCGAAGGCGTCACACCGGAGGCGGCCGACATCGATGCGGCGGACATGGTGACGATGGCCAACATCGCCCTTTGCGCGGCGTCGGCATCGCCGGATTGGATCGACGAGGCCACCACGCCGTGCAGACGAATCGCCTCCGGATCGGCCTGCCGTGACATCAGCGCGTGGCGGGTGCGTCCGGCGAGTACCTCCACCACGATGTCCGACATGGACCGCAACATGGGATTGCCCGACGCGGCGAGCAACGTGCGATGGAAATTGCAATCGTGCTCGAGGTAGGCCTCCGAATCGGCGGACCGTGACGTCGAGGACATGCCGATGACGGCTGCTGTCAATGCGCCGCACTGCTCTGGTGTGGCTCGGTGGGCTGCCAGCTTGGCGGCCAAAGGTTCGATGCCCGAACGTAATTCGCTGAGCAGGAGCAACTGTTCGGCACGTGCGGGACCGGCCAGCTGCCAACGGATGACGACCGGGTCGAGTGAGTTCCAGTTCTCCGAACTCTGCACTGTGATTCCGACGCGTCGACGAACGGTGAGTAGACCGAGCGACTCGAGCACGCGGACGACTTCGCGGACGACGGTCCGCGAGACGTTGAACCGGACAGCGACGTCGTCCGCCGAGATTCGGGTCCCGCTGGGGACAGCGCCGCTCACGATGTCGCGCCCGAGCTCGTCGAGCACCGAATCGTGCAGCTGGCGGAAATCGTTGGTCTCGGTCATGTCCACCGATCGTCCCACGGGTGGCCCGGATTCTCGCGTCTGTCCGATCCGCTTGGCTCGGATGGAGCAGTATCGAGGGATGGCACAGACGACAGGCAGAGCGCACCATCCGGTTCTCGTGGTGATGGGAGTGTCCGGATCCGGCAAGTCCACAGTGGCGGGCATTCTCGCCGGAGCGTTGAAATGGGACCTGCAGGAGGGCGACGATCTTCACCCGGACGCCAACGTGGCAAAGATGGCGGCAGGTGAGCCACTGACCGACGAGGATCGGTGGCCGTGGCTGGACGTCATCGCCCAATGGATCACCGACCACACCACCGAGGGCATCTCGGGCATCGTGACGTGTTCGGCCCTCAAGCGCTCGTATCGGGACGTGTTGAGCGCGGGGTCCAGGGAGGGTTCGGAGGTGATATTCGTGCATCTGGCGGGAAGCAAGGACCGGATCAGTGGACGCCTGAATGCTCGAATGGATCACTTCATGCCGTCGTCGCTGCTCGACACCCAGATCTCGACGCTGGAGCCACTCGGGGAGGACGAGAATGCGATCGTCGTCGACATCGGTCCTCCGCCGACCAAGATCGCCGAGAAGGTCCTCATCGAGTTGGAAAAGCGTGCAGGGATGTCGGAAAGCCACTGACCTGTCGGGCGGTCGGGTGTCGTGGTTCGTACGCCCTGGTGGCAACGGATGCGACATTCGATCGCCGAGGGCATGAACGGGGCATTCGTCCATGTCCGGCGAACCATCGGCCGGCGAGGACCAGATCATCGGCGCGGTGCTGTTTTCAATCAAGCACGCTTGATTTTAAGTACTACGAATGAACGAAGGAACTTGTAAAAGTATGACGAATGCGGGAGAGTGACCTTGTTCACCTTTTAGCGAGGAGGCAGCTCATGGTGCGAGGCGCACCCGCCAGACCGGTACAACTCCCCGTCCCCAACGCAGACGTCTGGGACTGGCAACTCGACGGTCTGTGTCGTGGATTCGACTCGTCCGTGTTCTTCCACCCCGAAGGCGAACGAGGCCGCGCCCGTGCCTCGCGGGAACAATCAGCGAAACAGGTCTGCGGCCGTTGCCCGGTGCTCGAGCAGTGCCGTCAGCACGCGCTCGAAGCGAACGAGCCCTACGGTGTGTGGGGCGGAATGTCCGCTCACGATCGCGCCGACTTCTACCGCAGAGCCGTCCGTACCGCTTGATTCTGCTGCGCCGATTGGGCCGGTAGCGGTACGGTAAACCGTTCTTGCTGAACGAGATTCAGTCTTGCACGCTCGTTGCAGGCAACCATTCCAGTATCGCAGCGACGAACTCCTCCGGTGCGTCGGATTCGACGTATGTGCCCGCACCCTCGACGATCACCGTCTTGTGGTCGGGGAACGTGGCTTCGAGCCGTTCGCGCTCCTGAGGTCGAGAAGCGATGTCGGCACCACCTTCGTCGACGGGCTTGCAGCCGGCGCACTCGATGTCGATACTGCTCAGGCACTCGGTCTTGTCGACATCGACGGCGACGACGCCATCGTCCGAGCCGCCTTTGCTTGTTGACCTCGCGGCCGCGGAGGGAAGTTGTCGGTGGTGTCGTGTTTCATGACGACCCATGAACAAGGTCCTGCGTGCGACGCTCATCAGTGCGGTCGTCATCACCACCGTCATCGGTATCGCGTCCTTCGTGCTGAGTTTTGCCGCGTTGTGGGACCTCGCCACGATGGCAGGCGTCCCGCGCTCGCTCTCGTGGTTGTGGCCGGTGATCGTCGACGGCACCATTCTCCAAGCCACGATCTCCGTCATCGCACTCGCTCAATTCGAGGATCAACGCAGTGGCCGACGCTTCTTCTGGGGTGTGTTGATCACCGCAGCATTGGTGAGTATCAGCGCAAATGCCATGCACGCCTTCATCGCCGACGCCGGCATGCTGCATCCGGCGCTGTCGGCGGCAATTGCGACAGTGGCACCGGTGAGCCTCTTGGCCGCGACGCATGGCCTCGGCATCCTCGTCCGCGTCCCTGCGGAATCGCCGCAGGCCGCCGCTGCCTCGGACGCCGCAGCGATTGATACCGAGGTGCTCGATACCGCCGTGCCAAATATCTCTGTGCCCGATACCGCGGTGCCAGCTACCGCCGTGCCCAATACCTCTGTGCCCGTCGCTGTGGTTTCGACAGCCGACGCGGCGGCTCCCGGACGGCCCAGCCAGGAGACGCCGGTGCCCGCGATGTCGGTGCGATCGGTGCCTCTCCCGGATGACGCACCCACCCAGCGGGTCCGCATCGAAAACCCCGCACCCGAGCCTTCGGTCCGCACCACCGAGCCCCTCGACGAGGTCGATCGCTGGATTCTCGACGAGGAACGGGCGGACGATCTCTACCCCGTCGACGCACCATGACAGACACCAAGTGAGATCCGGTGGCACCATCGAAGGATGAGTTCACACCTGCCGAGATCGGTCGTTCCCGAGAAGCCGAAGCCGGGCCAGGAGTCGGTCTGGGATTATCCCCGTCCGCCCAAGCTCGAGGCCTCGAACCGTTCCCTCGTCGTTCGGCTCGGCGGCGAGGTGGTGGCCCGCACCACCGCCGCGTACCGAGTTCTGGAAACGAGCCACCCGCCGACCTGGTACATCTCACCCGCCGACATCGTCCCGGGTGCGCTGACACCCTCGCAGGCCCATTCGACTCACTGCGAGTGGAAAGGTGCCGCCACGTACTGGGACGTGCACGGCGGAGACGCCATCGCCGAGGCCGCCGGGTGGAGCTACGAGAATCCCACCCCTCGGTTCGCCGAGATTGCCGGATACCTGGCGTTCTCGCCCAGCCGCCTGGACTGCGAAATCGACGGTGAAGCGGTCCGGCCCCAGGAAGGCGGATTCTACGAGGGCTGGATCACCGACGACGTCGTCGGACCGTTCAAGGGAATCCCGGGCTCCTACGGGTGGTGACGCCTCAGCTACCGGGCAACTCGGCCCGAGCGATGATCTGAATCGAACTCGTTGCGCCGGGGTCGCTGCCGGTCACCAGCACATTGCCGGTGCGCGGATCCACCGCGACGGAATTGGCCTGCGTCACTGTCGGGACGTCGCCGAGTATGCGGGGCGCAGCGGGATTCGATACGTCGACCACACGCAACAGATTCGACGCTGTCAATGTCACGAACAGCAGCTGACGGTCGGAGTCCACGGCAAGCCCGTACGGGTTGCCGGGTGCGTCTATCGACGCGATCTGACGGATGCCACCGGCGGCGTCGACGGTCGCGAGAATCACTGCCCCGCCGTCGGTGTCGGCGAATCCGGCTGTCGTCTCGTTCACCGTCACCGCGTGCGTGAGTTTGACACCGATCGGGGCCTGAGCGACCTCCCGCCGCGTCGCACCGTCGTACACCCACACTCCGTTGCCCTGCACATCCGCGACGGCCGCGTACGGCCCGAGGGCGGCCACTCCACCGGGCTGGACGGGGCCCGGCGGCAGTTCCGAGACCACCGAGCCGTCGCGCAGAAATATCACGCCGCCACCCATCTCGTTGGTGGCCACGATCGTGCCGTCGGAGGTCGCAACCGCATCGTGTGGTTGCCGGCCGACACCGGTGGCGGTCGACAGGATCGCGCCATCGTCGAGCGAGACCTCGACCAGCTCGTCACTGCCCTCGAGTGGTGCCAGCACCGGACCGTCGGGCCCGGCGAGGGAGAGGTGGCGCGGCGCACCGCTCGTCGAGACCATCTGTCGAACGACTCCGGTGGCCGCGTCGAACAACACAACACCGTCGGGCCCACGGACCGCGGCTGCAGCGATCCCGGACGAGCCGACCACCACACCCTCGGGAGCACCGGGAAATGCGATGACGGTTCCGATCGGGTCGGACGATTCGGGGGCCTGCGCGGGCTCGGCCGCGGGAGTGGTTGCCGGAGTGGATGGTTCGGGAGGCGATTCGGGCGTCGAGCAACCGGCTGCCATCAGGCAGGCCGCGGCGACTGCAACCAGGCGCGCCCTCATCGTCGGTACTGCTCGAAGTGCACGGCGTCGTCGAGAGGTCGACGAGTACGCCAGCCGAAGCGCTCCAGGTCGGGTACCTCCTGAAACGATTCGACCGGACCCACACACAGCCAGGCGATCGGACGGACCGGAGCAGGGATGTCGAGCATCTGCGTCAGGTAGCCCTCGTCGTAGAACGAGACCCAGCCGACGCCGACGTTCTCGGCTATCGCTGCCAGCCACAGGTTCTCGATGGCCAGAACAGCCGAGAACAGCCCGGTGTCGTCGACGGTGTCGCGGCCCAGCACGTGCCGTCCGCCCCGGCTCGGATCGTAGGTGACCACCACCCCGGTACCGCTGGACTCGATACCCTCGATCCGGATGGGATCGAATGTCTTGCGCCGTTCCGGATCGAGTTTGTCCGCGAAATCCTGCCGACAGTCCGCGACATGTGCGGCGAAAGCACGCAGCGTCTCGGGCCTACGGACCACGACGAAATCCCAGGGCTGGGTGTTGCCGACACTGGGGGCCTGATGGGCTGCGCCGAGGATGCGGCGCAGAGTCTCGTCCTCGACGACGGTACCGTCGAACTCCGCGCGCACATCGCGACGCGATCGAATCGCGGCGTATACCGACAGGGCTGCCTCGGTCATGATATCCGTTCTCCTGTAGCAGTTTTCAGATGTGCATTCACTTCGGCGACGACGGCGGGTATGCGGTGTGCCGTGCTCGGCCTGCCGAGGTGGAAACCCTGGGCCCGGCTGCAATGCAGTTCGCGCAGCGTGGTCATCGTCATCTCGTCCTCCACGCCCTCGGCGGTCACCGACAGTCCCAGCGTACGGGCGAGGTCGATGGTCGATCGGACGATGGCCGCGTGGGCTGGGCTGTGCGCCATCCCGCTGACGAAGGCTCGGTCGATTTTGAGTTCCTGCACCGGCAATCGTTCGATGTAGGCGAGTGAGCTGTACCCCGTTCCGTAGTCGTCGATGGCGACCTGCACCCCCATCGCGTGCAGTGCCGACAACACCTCGGTGGCACCCGCCGGATCTGTCATGGCCGAGGTCTCGGTCACCTCGAGCGTCAACAGTTCTGCACGGCAATCGAATTCATCCAAGATGGTGCGAACCTGATCTATCAGGGTGTCGTCGAACAGGTTGCGTGTGGAAATGTTGACGGCCATCCTCAGCGGTAACCCCTCCTGCTCCCACGATGCATGCTGAGCAAGCGCCTGGGTGAGGACGTAGCGAGTCAGCGGCCTGATGAGGCCGGTGCGCTCGGCGGTGGGCAGAAATGCGCTGGGGCCAAGGACTGTGCCGTTCGGATGGTGCCATCTCAGCAACGCCTCCACGCCTACGACCGTCATCGACGCGAGATCGACTTGAGGCTGGTACAGCAGTTGCAGCTGGTCCGATTCCAGTGCGGTGGTGAGTTCGCCGAGCATGATCAGCTGCTCGCTCTTGTCTCGGTCCATCGACCGGTCGTAGAACGCAACGCGTGATTGCGTTGCCTTCGCCGCTTGGACGGCGAGGTCGGCGCGTTGCACGAGCCGGTCCGGCGTGATCTCGTCGTCCTCGGCGGCGGGAGAGTTCGATGCCACACCGACACTCGCTTCGATCAGCAGCGTCATGTTCCCCAGTTCCACCGGGGTGGCGAATCTGCGCTGAATATCGAGGGCCAGGGCGGCCGGATCCATCGAATCCGTCGGCCCGCACAGTGCGAACTCATCACCTGCCAAGCGCGCCAACATGATCGACTCGTCGACGACGCCGTGCAGGCGCTCGGCGACGGCGACGAGAACGCGGTCGCCGAGGCCGCGTCCGAAGGTGTCGTTGATTTCCTTGAATCGGTCGATATCGACGGCCAGCACGGTGGTGTCGCCCGCACCTTCCCAGATTCTGTGTTCGAGGGCGCGCAGGTTGGCCAGGCCGGTGAGGTGATCGGTGTCGGCGACGGCGCGGAGCTGCACAGTTTGGGTGTGCAGCAACCGCAGCAGATCGGTGATGCGGAGGATCACGAGGATCACCAGGGCTCCTGCGGAAATCAGTACCGCCCAGCCCCATTCCGAGATGGGTTCGGCGCGGATCACCTCGATGTACATCACGATCGGAGCCGTGAGGGTCGCCGCGGTCAGCACGACCACGGTGGGAGTGGTGAACGACGCCATCAGGTGGGCGTCGGGTTCGATGTTCGGCCTGGTGATTCTCCGCATCGAAGGATGGAGTGCGGCGACCCCGGCGAGCACGTACGACAGCGTCCACCCGACGTCGAGTATCGAGCGGTCGGCGGAGGATTCGGACACGATAGCGAAGTTGGTGAGGGTGTCGGTCACCACGAGGAGCAGCACTGCAGCGGTCAGTAGCCGGTAGGACACCGCACGCCACTGATGCGAGCCGACGAAGTGGGCCAACAATCCCAGGAGGAAGATGTCCATGGCGGGGTATGCGACGTCGACGAGCCCCGCGGTTCCCGAGATGCCGCCGTCGGACAGTGCGGGCTGGACCGCGAACGTCCAGGTCAACAAGCCGAATGCGACCATGACGATGGCGCTGTTGGCGACATGGCCGCGTTCGCTGGCTCGCCACTTGTGCCGAACCAGCAGGAACAGGCCGAAGCCGTACACCGGATAGCCGACGAGGTACAGCGCATCGGCGAACGACGGATACGGGACGCTGCCTTCGGTGATGTGGATCCACTCGAAGGCGATGTCGCCGAGCACCCACAGTGCGGTTCCTGCAGCGATGGTCAACCATGCCGTGTGGTTGCGCGGTCGGTGCATCCTGGTGCCGATCACGGTGGCTGCAACGGCGGAGGCTCCGACGAGTACGAACACTGATTGCGCCATGACCACGGTCGGGACGAGGAAGTAGGCGACGCAGCCGAATGCGCCGAGTACTGCGTACCACCGCCACCAGGCCGTCACGATTCTCTCCAGCCGTTCACGCCGATCCGACGGTTTCAACAATGACACACTTGGTGATCTGGGTCACTTCGTCCATCCCGATTGCTCGGGTTGTGTCCACAGGAGTGTCGGTAGCACGTGCGAGCATGATTTCGTGGAGTCGAACAATCGAAATCCGGCGAGCATCATGCACGCCGACCTCGACTCTTTCTATGCCTCGGTGGAGCAGCGCGACGATCCTCGGCTGCGGGGTAAACCGATTATCGTCGGTGGGGGAGTGGTGCTCGCCGCCAGCTACGAGGCCAAGGCGTTCGGGGTGCGCACGGCGATGAGCGGCGGTCAGGCGCGGGCGGTGTGCCCGCAGGCCATCGTGGTCCCGCCGCGTATGGAGGCGTATTCGCAGGCGAGCAAGGATGTGTTCGACGTCTTCCACGACACGACCCCGTTGGTGGAGGGCATTTCGATCGACGAGGCGTTCCTCGACGTCGGCGGCCTCCGGAATATCGCGGGCAGCGCCCTCGAGATCGGGGAACAACTGCGACGCGACGTCGCCGAGCAGGTGGGGTTACCGATCACCGTCGGCATCGCGACCACCAAGTTCTTGGCCAAGGTGGCCAGCGCCTTCGCCAAGCCCGACGGCCTGCTGCTCGTTCCGCCCGGCGGCGAACTGGAGTTTCTGCACCCGTTGAACATCGAAAGGCTCTGGGGCGTGGGTAAAGTGACCGCTCAGAAGCTGCACGTCCTCGATATCAGGACCGTTGGCGATATCGCAGCCTACGGCGAGCGATCGTTGGCTGCGGTGCTCGGCAAGGGTGCGGGCGCACACCTGTCCGCGCTGGCCATGGGCCAGGATCCGCGACGCGTCACGCCGGGGAAGTCGCGTAGTTCCATCGGCGCACAGCGAGCGCTCGGACGCGGCAGGCACGACGCGGCCGAGGTGGAGGCCTCGTTGATCGGGCTCGTCGACCGCGTCACGCACCGGATGCGTGGGGCGCAGCGAACCGGTCGAACCGTGATGTTGCGCTTGCGGTTTGCCGATTTCACCCGGGCCACCCGGTCGCATACTCTCGATCGTGCGACCGCCGACACCCAGGTCATCCTCGAGGCGGCACTGGCGTTGCTCCGCCAAGCAGCACCGCTGATCGCGGACAAGGGCATCACTCTGGTCGGTGTGACGGTGTCGAGCATCGACAAGGGCGGGTCCGAGCAACTGGAGTTGCAGTTCGACAGCAAGGCGGTGCGGACCCCGCCGGAGGCGTCAGCGCTCGATCGTGCCCTCGACGGGGTGCACAAGAAGTTCGGGTCCACCTCGCTGACCCGCGGGGTGCTGCTGGGGCGCGATCCGGGAATCTCCGTTCCGTTGCTGCCGGACTGATCAGCGGCGGGTCGAGGGTGTCACGCGAAATTCGCTTGGCATCATGGTCAGTCTTTCCTGAATCCGTAGTCGGTACGAGGGATCGGCCCGCAGATCGAAGCGCTGCAGAATTGTTCCGAGTACCAGGACCGCCTCGTGGATGGCGAATTGCCTTCCGATGCAAGCTCGTTCGCCGGTTCCGAAGGGCTTGTAGACATGGGCCGGGCGAGCTTTGATGCGCTCGGGTAGAAAGTTGTCCGGGTCGAACTCGCCGGGGTGATCACCCCACACCGGATCGCGATGAAGGGCCGTCACCAGCACGACGGCCCAGTCCCCGGCGTCCATGCGGTAACCGTCGCCGATGACGGTCTGTGCTCGTGCGGCTCGGCCGAACGCGGGAACCGTAGGCCACAGCCGCAGGGACTCGTCGAGGACTCGGCGAACGTACCGGAGTTTGGGTACCTGGCCGAACTCCGGCGAGCCCGTGCCCCAGACCTCGTCGACCTCGGCGCGGGCGCGCTCGAACACCTCGGGATGCGTCGCCAAGTAGTACAACGCGAACGACAGCGCTCCCGAGGTCGTTTCGTGGCCGGCGATCAGGAATGTCAGGATCTGGTATCCGATGTTCGCTTCGCTGAGCGCATTCGGATTGTCGACATCGCGCGCTGCGTCCATCATGATCTGCAGCAGGTCGGTGAAGTCTCCGGTGGATTGCCGACGGGTGCGAACGACATCGGCGAGAACCTCGGCCAAGTACTGCTTGTTGCGGCTGTATCGACGATCCGACCGGGCGAACAGTGGCCGGGCGAACGCGGGCACCGACAGAAGCGATCGCCGCTGGTTGTAGGTCAGGGCCCCGACCATGGCGGACACGAACGGGTGTGTCTCGACGGACGCGAACGAATCGAAGCTGTAGCTGAATCCTGTTCGGCCGATGGTCTCGAGGGTCAGCTTCGTCATGTCCGAGGACACGTCGGTCGGCGAACTGTTGCGCGAGAGGCGTTCCCAGTGCTCGATCAGATCGTCCGCGACCTCGACCATGATCCGGTGGTATCCGCGCATGGCACCGGCCGTGAACGCCGGGCGGAGCAGATCGTGGGCTCGTCGCCAGTTCGGTTCGTGGTTGTACGCGGTGAACAGCCCGTCGGCTCCGATATCGCGCAGACTCTCCACTCCAGGGGGTAGGAACTTCTCGAAGCGCTTCTCGTCGCACAACTCGCCCACCACGTCGGCACCAGAGGCGAAGACGAAGCGCCGGCCGAGGATCTGTCGCTCGAACATCGGGCCGAGCCGAGCCGCCAACGCGGTCGAATCCTGAATCGGAGTGCGCGGGTCGACGCCGACGATGTCACCGAGCACGGGAAGTCGGTGCGGTGGATGCGGGAGCGAGTAGCCCTGTGCTGCGAATCGTGTCGACATCGGCACCCCATCGAGTCGAGGCCGACCCTTGTTGAATCGGCGTCTAATAGAGACCGTACCCACTGTTGAACCCGTGTCAACTAGCATTCGAAGCCCATGACGAATCGCCGCACACGCATGACGCCCGAGCAGCGGCGTGCGCAATTGATCGAGATCGGATCGGCCCTGTTCGCCGAGCGGCCCTACGAGGACGTGTGGATCGAGGAGGTGGCCGACCTCGCGGGAGTCTCGCGAGGGCTGATGTACCACTATTTCCCGTCCAAGCGAGAGTTCTTCGTCGAGATAGTACGAACGGAATCCGAGCGCAACCTGGCCATCACGGCCCCGGACGTGTCGCTGCCGGTCCTGGAGCAGATCGCCGCCGGGCTCGACGCCTACATCGCCTACACCGACGAACACGCGCACGGCATCCGGGCCGTCAATCGAGGCGCGCTGCTCGGCGATGCCCGCATCAACGACATCCTGACGCGCGAGTTCGATATTCAGCAACAGCGCATTCTCTCCGCATTGCCCGTCGAGTTCCACGACGACGAGGTGGTTCGGGCCGCGCTACGTGGGTGGGTGGCTTTCGTGCGCGAGGTCTGTCACGACTGGGTCGAACGTCGAACGCTCGAGCGGGAACAGGTTCGCGAGCTGTGCCTGAAAGCGATTTCGGGTCTTCTCGAGGTGTGAGCTGCGGAGCTATCGTCGACGTATGTGCCGAAACATCACCACCCTGCGAGGGTTGGAACCGCATGCCACGGACGAGGAGATCGAAGCGGCCGCGCGGCAGTACGTCCGCAAGATCAGTGGCGTGCAGAAGACCTCCGACGCCACCCGTGTAGCCTTCGAGCTGGCCGTCGCCGAGGTGACCGCGACGACGCATCGCCTGCTGCACGCTCTGCCGGAGCGGCGTCAGCCACCTCCCACGGTGCCGCCGCTGAGGCGTCCGGAAGTGCAGGCCAGGATCGCGGCCAAGGCCGGGTCCTAGGGGCGGACCTATCGGGTGCTGTCCGGAGGCACCTCGGGGAGGCCTTCGCTCACGCGCAGCTTCTCGGCCATCGAGCTGAGGAGGTTCTGAGACTCCTCGGACAGATCGAATGCCCGGGCGGACAGGCGGCGGAGGCCGTATCCCTGTAGTTGGGTGAGCAATTCGAGGTCGTGATCGATCTTGGACGCGTAGATGTCGTCGAAGAAGTAGTCGGGTTTGACCTTGAAGAATGCGGCCAGGGCGGTCACTGTGTCGGCCGATGGGTTGGCCCGTTGCCCCGAACGTAGTTGCGAGATGTACGGCTTGGAGATCTGGTGGCCGCGCAGGGCGAGGTCATCGGCGACTTCGGCGTTGGTGTGCGGTTTGCGTCCGGGCGGGTGAATCGTGGCGAAGAGGTGGTTCAGACGCGCGGCGAAGTCAGCGGACATCGGGTACGTGTGTGCCTTTCTGATCTGACCGCTGCCCACCCGGGCAGATCGATCCGCCGCGGATCGAACCGGCTCATAGTAGCCGCTGCCGAGTTTCGGCAAAACTAGGGCTGACCTGCGCAAACTCGAGCGAGAACAGTACTGTTCGGTTTCTTGCACCGGCGCGTCCATGCCCCGCAGGTTCGGTTCGAACGGATGGTTTTCCGTGGAACCGTCGGCGTGAGCCCGGCCTCGGTGGCAGACTGGATCGCCAGGCGAAGGGGGTGGACATGACCGATCGTCGACGAAGGACGTTCGATTCACGAGATGGGGACGCGGAGGTGGTCGAGCCGCTGCTACGTGCGGTGCTGTCCTACGCCCCGCGGGACGAGTCGCCCACACCGCATCCGTCCGAGGGGATCGTTCTCGGAGCCGAGAACGGCTCCGGCACCATTCGGCTCGAACTCGTCATCGCGGGCGATCTCGACTCCGGAATTCCAGGTCCGTTCGGGTCCAGGTTCTACGAATGTGGCTCATTCGAAGTGATTGTGCCGCAGCGGGATCCGCGAGACGGAGCGCTGCTGATGATCCATCTGCTCGACGCGAGTGCGCCGCGAAAATTCGAGTTCGCCACCTCGATGCCGCCGTCGTGGAAACTGCGGCTCGAGTCCGACGGTTCGGTGTCGGTACTCGATGAACTCGGCGAGGCCGTGATATTCATCGGCCGCCCATGGGCCTTCGATGCCGATCTGCATCCGGTCCACGTGTACTACACCATCGAAAGCGGCCTGCTGGTGCAGAACGTCCAGGCCGAGGCCGACACCGGATATCCCATCCTGATCGATCCTGATCCCGACGCGATCATCACCGGAGACGGTCGACTCGTCACCGAAGCCTGGACCCCACGGCTGGTGGCGGGCGGTGTGGTCGAGGAGGTGTCGCCGCGGTCGTTGTCGAGCTGAGCGACAACCGCGCATCATGATTTCAGAACGGATCGTGCTGAATGTGCTCCATCGGGGTACCGACCTTGCGGAGGGCATAGAGCGTCGTGCGAACCATCGACGGTGACCCACAGACCTGAATCTGGCGATCCGCCCACGATCCGAACTGGGTCACCACCTTGCCCACCGCGCCGTGCAATCGATGGTGCATTCCCCACGGCAATTCGCGTGGGGGACCGGAATACCACCACGGATCCTCGGACTCCTCGGTCACCGGAACGACCGTGAGCCACGGATTCGACAGCGACAACTGCCACAGTGTGTCCAGATCGTAGAGATCGCACGGGTACGTACCGCTGACGAACAGGTGCACTCGCGGATTGTTGCTGCGCTGCGCCATCTCCATCACCTGGGCGCGCAACGGTGCCAGACCGGTACCGCCTGCGATCATCAACACGTCCTCGCGGATTGCGCGATCGACGTACATCCCGCCCAACGGCGGACTGATGGACCAGCGGTCGCCGACGGCGGTCTCGGTGACCATCGCCGGAGACACCCAGCCACCGGATACGCGTCGAACATGGAACTCGATCTCGCCGTACGGGTTGCTCGGAATGGCCGGGGACAGGTAGCGCCACAGCTTGGGTCGCTGTGGAATCTGCACACTGACGTACTGCCCGGGGAAGTAGGGAATCTCGCCGTCGGTCTTCAGCCGTACCACTGCGAGATCGTCGAGCAGGCGCTGATGTTCGACGACGGTCGCACTCCAGTAAGGCGGCAATTCGTCGTCGTCCGCGGCGACGGCCATGGCATTGCTCACCACGGTGAGGGTGTCGTGCCAGGCCTTCTCGACCTCGTCGGTCCACACCTCGTTGCCCACGAACGTCCGGAACGCGTTGATCAGAGCCGAGCTGCCTGCACGAAAATGGGCGCCCGATATTCCGTGCTTGCGATGATCCCGGCCGAGCTGAGCGAGGAACGGCTCCACCCGGTCGGTGTCGTCGAGGTGTTCGAAGACGTACCCGAGGGCCAACACGAAATGTTCGCGCAGGGCGTCCATCGACGCGGGAAACAGCGCGCGGAAGTCGGGGTATTCGGCGAACAGGTGGGCGTAGAACGACCGCGACAAACGGGCTGGACCGTCCTCGGCCGCGATCACCGATTTGAACCCGGTACGCACCAAGGAGATCGTTCGTGCGTCGAGCAACCTCCACCCCCACTGCTTGACCTTGTCGACGGACACCAAAGTAGACCGATCGAGACCATCTCGCACGGGCTTCGCCCTCGTGCGCCTTTTGCGTACCTCCATGTACGCAAAAGGCGCACGACAAGAAAAGTAGGGTTGAGCGGAACAGACTCAACTTCGCTATGGTTGTACTCAGCGACAGGCTCGAATCCCACTCTGGAAAGAAGGTGACCGGTGGACAGTTTCACTCCCACCACGAAGTCGCAGGCAGCGTTGTCCGCTGCCCTGCAGGCCGCGTCCGCGGCCGGCAACCCGGACATCCGTCCGGCACATTTGTTGGTGGCGTTGCTCGATCAGACCGACGGCATCGCCACACCGCTGCTGAAGGCCGTCGGCGTCGACCCTGCAACGGTGCGTCGAGAAGCACAGAACCTGGTGGATCGACTGCCCTCGGCATCCGGTTCCACCACGACACCGCAACTCGGCCGTGAAACCCTCGCCGCGATCACTGCAGCGCAGCACCTGGCCACCGAACTCGACGACGAGTACGTCTCCACCGAGCATCTGATGGTCGGCTTGGCTTCGGGAAACGACGACATCGCCAAGCTCTTGACCGGCCACGGAGCCGGACCGAACGAGCTGCGTGACGCTTTTCAAGCAGTGCGGGGAAGTGCCCGGGTCACCAGCGCCGACCCCGAGAGCACCTATCAGGCCCTGGAGAAGTACAGCACCGATCTGACCGCGCTTGCCCGCTCGGGAAAGCTCGATCCGGTCATCGGCCGCGACACCGAGATCAGGCGCGTCGTGCAGGTACTCTCGCGCCGCACCAAGAACAACCCGGTGCTCATCGGCGAACCCGGCGTCGGCAAGACCGCCATCGTCGAAGGGCTCGCCCAGCGGGTCGTCGCCGGTGACGTTCCGGAAAGCCTGCGGGGCAAGACCGTGGTCTCCCTCGACCTCGGTTCGATGGTTGCCGGAGCGAAGTTCCGCGGTGAATTCGAAGAACGGCTCAAGGCTGTGCTCGACGACATCAAGAACTCCGCAGGCCAGGTGATCACGTTCATCGACGAGCTGCACACCATCGTCGGTGCCGGAGCGACCGGTGAATCGGCGATGGACGCGGGAAACATGATCAAGCCCATGCTGGCGCGCGGCGAACTGCGCCTGGTCGGTGCGACGACCCTCGAGGAGTACCGCAAGTACATCGAGAAGGACGCTGCCCTCGAACGTCGGTTCCAGCAGGTCTACGTCGGCGAGCCCTCGGTCGAGGACACCGTCGGCATCCTGCGCGGTCTCAAGGAACGCTACGAGGTGCACCACGGCGTGCGGATCACCGACTCCGCACTGGTCGCCGCGGCCACGCTCAGTGACCGGTACATCACCGCACGCTTCCTGCCGGACAAGGCCATCGACCTGGTCGACGAGGCGGCATCGCGCCTGCGCATGGAGATCGACTCACGCCCGGTCGAGATCGACGAAGTGGAACGGGCCGTGCGTCGCCTCGAGATCGAGGAGATGGCGCTGGCGAAGGAGACCGACGACGCGTCGAAGGCGCGGCTGGACAAGCTCCGCCAGGAGTTGGCCGATCTGCAAGAGAAGCTCGCCGGTCTGAGCACGCGCTGGCAGAACGAGAAGGGTGCCATCGACTCGGTGCGGGCACTGAAGGAGGAACTCGAGAATCTACGCGGAGAATCCGACCGGGCGGAGCGCGACGGCGATCTCGGCAAGGCCGCCGAGCTGCGGTACGGACGCATCCCGACGCTAGAGAAGGAGCTCGCTGCCAAGACCGAGGCCTCGTCTGCGCAGGGCGAGGTGATGCTCAAGGAAGAGGTCGGTCCGGACGACGTCGCCGACGTCGTGGCGGCCTGGACGGGAATTCCGGCGGGCCGGATGCTCGAAGGCGAGACGGCCAAGCTGCTTCGGATGGAAGACGAACTCGGCAAACGAGTCGTCGGACAGAAGGACGCGGTACAGGCGGTGTCCGACGCCGTCCGACGCTCCCGCGCCGGGGTGGCCGATCCCAACCGCCCGACGGGGTCGTTCCTGTTCCTCGGTCCCACCGGTGTCGGTAAGACCGAGCTCGCGAAGGCGTTGGCGGAGTTCCTCTTCGACGACGAACGCGCGATGGTGCGGATCGACATGAGCGAGTACAGCGAGAAACATGCCGTTGCTCGCCTCGTCGGTGCGCCTCCGGGCTACGTCGGCTACGAGGCCGGCGGGCAGTTGACCGAGGCAGTGCGCAGGCGTCCGTACACGGTGGTGCTGTTCGACGAGGTCGAAAAGGCGCATGCCGATGTGTTCGACATCCTGCTCGCCGTGCTCGACGAGGGCAGGCTCACCGACGGTCAGGGTCGGACGGTCGACTTCCGCAACACGATCCTGATCCTCACCTCCAACCTCGGTGCAGGCGGCACCAAGGAGCAGGTGATGGATGCGGTGCGGCGCTCGTTCAAGCCCGAGTTCGTCAACCGTCTCGACGACGTCGTGGTGTTCGACGCCCTGTCCGAGGACCAGCTCGAGTCGATCGTCGACATCCAGCTCGGCTTCCTCGCCACGCGGCTGGCGGCTCGTCGCCTGACGTTGGAGGTGTCGTCGCCGGCGAAGATGTGGCTGGCGGTGCGTGGTTACGATCCGCTGTACGGTGCTCGGCCATTGCGTCGACTGATCCAGCAGGCGATCGGGGACCAACTGGCGAAGCTGCTGCTCGCCGGCGATGTTCACGACGGCGACGTGGTCTCGGTCAACGTGAGCCCGGACGGCGAACAGCTGATCCTGGGTTAGTCACCAGGGACGACACGGCCCACACGAGCTCGGCTCGTGTGGGCCGTTTCATGCCACCACCTGCGGGCTACCGGGTAGGTACCCTCGAGGAATGACGAATCCGGACGAACCGCGGTCCGCTCGCGAGCGCGATCAGGACGCGGCGCATCAGCCGGAGTCGGCACAGCCTCAGGACCAGAGCGGGCCGCACCCCGGTGCCCAGCAGTACCCCGATGACGCTCATCCCACCGAGGTGTATCCGACTCAGGCTTATGGAAGTCCGGGTTACCAGAACCCCGCATACCAGAACCCCGCGTACCAGAACCCCGCGTACCAGAACCCCGGGTACCAGAACCCTGCGTACCAGGATCCCGCGTACCAGAACCCGACCGGCCAGAATCCGGACCCGCCCGCCTATCCGCCGGGCTACAACCCGACGCAAGCCCTCCCGCCGTACGATCCCGACCAGCACGCTGCGGCCAACCAGGCCTACGGCCAGACCCAGCAATACGGCCAGCCCCAGCAGTACGGCGACACCCAGCAGTTCGGTCAGCCCCAGCAATACGGCCAGCCCCAGCAGTACAGCCAGCCCCCGCCGTACGGAGCTGCGCCCGGAGCGGAGCAGCAGGGCACAGCGGAGCAGCAGGGCACAGGCACTGGCAGCAAGGGGCCGCGCCCGTGGGTGCTGGCACTGATCGGCCTCGTCGTACTCGTCATCGTCGTCACGTTCGGAATTGCTTTCCTCAGTGGCGGCTCGGACGATTCCAGCAGCGTCGCCGCCGCTCCGTCCACGTCGATCCGGCCGAGCACGTCCAGTGCTCCGACGACCACCCCACAGCCAACCGAGACGGGTACGACCACCACACCAGGGCTGATCCCAGGGGGAATTCCCGAGATTCTCGGTCAACTCGGTTCGGCCGTGGGCACCATCACCGCGAACGACGGTTCGACGTTGACCATCAACGGACTCGACGGTGCTCCGGTGACGGTGCAGACCACTGCGCAGACCCAGATCATTTCGCTCAGTGGTGGTGATGTGGCGTCGTTGACGGTCGGCGCGGGGGTCGTGGTGCAGGGCGAGTCGGTCGAGGACGGAACGATCCGCGCCAACGTCATCATCGAAGCCCCGAACTTCGGCGGGTAGGCAACCGAGGTACTCGTAGGGATCGTTCACAGGACCTGGCGGTGGTGGGCGGAGATGGTGTGGATGTCGATTAAGGTGGTTCCCGATGACGGCAATGTGGTTCGGCCTTGCGGCGATTGCACTGATAGGTGCAGTGGCGCTGCTCTACATCGACAGGTCCAAGCGAGATCAGTCCGGGCGGTTGCGGCAGATGTGGGCCAAGGCGCAGGGATACGAGTATCGAGCGCATGATCGAGAACTGGTCACCAGGTTCTCTCGTGCGGCACTGGCCAAGCCTGAATTCGACGTGGCTCTCGGCGTGGTGACGGGAGTTCGGCGCGGTGAGGAGTTCGTTCTCTTCGACGTCGAGGAGACGGGCACCATCGTGGCCGTGCAGCGCTCGGTTGGTTCGGATGTCGATATAGATCTGCGCCCGAGGTCGACGCCACCGCCGCGCGAGGAAGACATGGAACTGCTCGGGTCCATCGGTCCCCGAGTGGTCTTCGCTACCGATGTCGATATCGCTCGTCGTGTCTGCGACCAGCGAATGGCTGCGTTCACCGAGTCCATTCCGGCAAATCTGCAGCTGCTGTGGAGCGAGCAGGACTGGACTCTCGGATCGCTGCCGCTCGGCAGTTCGGGACGCGACTGGGATGCGGCGATCGACGCTGTGGCGCGACTGTCGGGCATGCTGCACGTTCTGCCTCCGGTGCGTGGCAGCGCGGTGTACGGCGCTCGTGCGGGCGGCGAGCCGGGCCGTGATCGTTCGGACCCGGGCAGGCCGCTGGTCAAGGAGCCCCGCGATCGGCAGGCCGACCAGCCGCAGAACAGTGGCCCGAGGGCGCCGGAGTCCGGTGTCCAGGTGCCTCGAGACCCGGAGCCGCGGGTCGCCGAGCCCAGAACACCCGATCCGCGGGTTCGACCGCCGCGCGAGTCGGATGCGCGCCTCCAAGCGGAGCGCCCGCAGGCGGTGCGCCCTCAAGCGGTCCGCCCTCAGGCGGTGCGGCCCCAGGAGCCCGTTACTCGGGATCCCGATCGCAGGCCTCGTCCTCCCCGGCCCGATTCGGCCGGCCCGCAGAGCGAGCGGTCCGCGAGCCCGCCGCGGTCGGTGCCTCGTCCGCCTGCCTCGCGTCCCATTCCGTTCGATGCGGAGCGTCGACGCAAGCAGCCCTGATGTCGTTCGGGCGTGTTGACGGCCCCGGCAGCGTCGAGACGACTAAATTCGTACCTCGTGACGGTTTCTGTGCTTGTAGCAATCCTGGTGTTGGTGATCGCCGTGGTCGTGTACGTCGCCGGCTCGGTGCGTCGCCTCGGTCGGTACCGCGAGCAGACTGTGCAGAGTCTGCATCTGGTGGACGTCGAGATCGAACGGCGTCACGCGCAGCTGGTTCCGTTTCTCGATGCCGCTGAGGAGTCCGGGCTGTCCGCCGACTTGCTGCTGCAACTGAGCGGTGCCCGCTCGTGGTCCAAGGCCGTGCGTGAGCGTGGGCTCGGTCTGCAGACGCAGGCCGCCGCCGAGAACGCATTGTCCGCCGCATTTCACTCGGTTCTCGCGGAAGCAGACGCCGGCCGTAACGTATTGGGTAACTGGGCCTTTCAGGGGCCAGCGGGCGAGCTGATCGTCACCGAGCGGCGAATCGCAGGCGCAGTGCGGGTGTACAACGACACTGCGTATCGGCTGTCGCAGGCCGTCGGCACTTTTCCGTCCTCGATCGTTGCCAAGTCTCGCTCGGTGTCTGCGCCCGAACCGTTCGTGGAGACCAGGGAGCAGTCCGACGAGCAGCGGTCGGTCCAGGCGGTCGCGTAGAGGCCCGGTCGTACCGGGTTCGACGGGGACAGTGGAGCCGGCAGCAACGGCCGGCGTGTCCGGTGGGTAAGTTCGTACCGACTCATCGAAAATCCGTGTGCGACGAGAGGAACCCGATCATGGCCGACAGTGCCGCGAATTCGGCTCGGCAAGAACTTGCCGATTTGGTGAAGGAGCTGGCCGTCGTGCATGGAAAGGTCACGTTGTCCTCGGGCAAGGAAGCCGACTACTACGTCGATCTTCGGCGCGCGACGCTGCATCATCGGGCGGGTGCGTTGATCGGTTCGTTGATGCGTGAGCTGGTCGCCGATTGGGACTTTGCGTCCGTCGGCGGGTTGACCATGGGTGCCGATCCGGTCGCGATGTCGATCATGCATGCCCAGGGGCGTCCGATCGACGCGTTCGTGGTGCGCAAGGCAGCCAAGGCGCACGGCATGCAGCGTCAGATCGAGGGGCCGGACATCGTCGGCAAACGTGTTCTGGTGGTGGAAGATACGACGACCACCGGCAATTCGCCCCTCACCGCGGTCCAGGCGCTGCGGGACGCTGGTGCGACCGTCGTCGGGGTGGCCACTGTGGTGGACCGGGCGACCGGGGCGGACGAGGTCATCGCTGCCGAGGGTCTCGAATATCGCTCCTTGCTCGGTTTGTCGGACCTCGGCCTGTGACCGGGGCCCGACGAACCGCTCGCTGACGAACCGCTCGCTAACGAACCAGTTGCGCGACGACGACGTAGTTGTCGTCGGTGGGTTCGCCGCCCTGTACATCGCAGTTGGCCAGGATCAGTCGTCCCGGCACCGAGCGTCTGAGTTCGTTGTCGGCCAACAATGATCCCTTGGGCAGGGGCCCGACGGATTCGACCGTGTACTCGAGAACGCCGTTGGCCGTGCGTAATACGACGGTGTCCCCAGGCGTCACCACCCGCAAGGCCTTGAACGGAGCGTCACGCTTCGAGTAGTTGTGTCCGGCAACTACTACCGTTTGTTCGGTGCTGGTTCCTGGCATACCGCTCTCGGCCCACCAGGCCGGCAATTCGTCCACCGGATTCAGTACCTGACCGCTCTCGCCGCCGCGGTAGAGCGGATCGGGATGGATGGGGCTGCTCAGATAGGTCGTGCCGTCCGAGGATCGAAGCTCGATGTGTTCCGGCGCAGCGGGAGCGATATCGCTCGCCGGGGCAGCCACCGAAATCTGTGACTGCACCGGCGATCGATCAGGTGCGGCGATCCCGACTTCGTCACTCGCGCAACCTGATACGAGTAGAACGAAGGTCAGGATCGCCGCCGACAACCAGCAGGTGTTACGAGGTGGCATCGGTGGAGTTGCGGCGACGCAGGTAGAACGCTCCACCCGCAGCGGCCACGACGACCACGCCGACGCCCGCGAGAATGGCCGGGGTGTTGGAGGAGCTGTCGGAGCCGCCCGAGGCCTCGTCGGACGAGTCGCCGAGGGCCAGATCGACCGGCGGCAGATTACCGGCAACACTGACGACGCCGTTGTCGTCGGTGGTGAAGTAGTCCGCGACGGTGAACGATCCGTCCTCGTTCTTGACGCCGATCAGGGAGACCCCGGTCTCGTCGACGACCACGGTGTTCTCGTCGACCTCGGTAACCGGAACATCGTCACGGACGGTGTCGCCGAGATTGATCGTCCACTCGAACTTCGGTCCGCTCGCGGCCAGTTCGGCTGCTGCAGCCTTCAGTTCGGCCTCGGCCTCGGCTTTCTCGTCTGCAGTCGCCTTGGCTGTTGCCGCGTCGTCCTGGGCGGTCTTCAGCGCTGCGGCGGCCGCGGCGGCCTTCTCCTCGGCTGCGGCGGCGGCCTCGGTCTTGGCTTGCAGGTCTTCGTCTGCGGCCTCGGCTGCGGCGTTCGCGTCCGCCAGTGCCTGCGCAGCCTGATCGGCTGTCGTCTGCAGGTCGGCGATGTCGGCGTCGGACGGTGCCGCGTCGAGTGCGGCCTGGGCTGCGGCAGCTGCCTCGGCCTTGGCATCGGCATCGGCCTTGGCCGAGTCGGCGGCTGTCCTTGCCTCGGCTGCCGCCTTCTGGGATTCGGTCTGCTCGCCCGCCGCGGCCTCAGCTGCTGCTTGAAGGTTCTTGGCGTTCTGCTCGGCCATAGCGGCCACTGCGGCTGCAGTCTGTGCTTCGACGTGCAGAGCGAGCGACTTGGCCGCGGTGGCAGCTGCGGCCCTGGTGGCAGCTGCGATCTTGGCGACGTTGAAGGTCTTGAAGGAGTCCTGCAATGCCTGCGCCGCGTCTTCGACTGCCTTGTTCGACGCCTCCGCTTCCGCCTGCGCGCTGGCGGCGAGTTCGGCCTTGGCGTCTGCGTCGGCGCGAGCGGCGGCGGCCGCTGCGGTGGCTTCGGGGTCGCCGGAGACGGCCTCGGCTTCGAGTTCGACGGCGATCTGCTCGGCGGCGGCAGCGTCGGCTGCGGCCTGGTCTGCCGCGGACTTGGTTTCTTCGGCCTTGTTCTGCAAGTCCTGCACATCATTCTTGGCCGCGGTGACCGCGGCACTGGCGGCCGCGCTGGCAACTCCGGCGGCCTTGGCCTCTGCGGCAGCGGTCTTGGCCTTGACGTCTGCCTCGGCTGCGGCAACCTCGGCCTTGGTGGCGTCGTTGCTCGCGGTGGCCTCGGCCGCCTTGGCGGTCTCGAGTCGCACCTGAGCGGCTGCGGATGCAGCGGCTGCATCCTTGCTCTGTGCTTCGGCGTCGGTGATCGCCTTCTTCTCGGCATCCGAGAGCTGTGGGATGACGTCGAGATTGACCGTCGCTGTTCCGTCCTCGTTGAAGACGACGCCACCGGTCACCTGCGGCAACGGGCGGATGGCGGACGGGGTCTCGGGAGCCGGAACCGCAGCGGCGGCAGCCGCTGCTGCATCTTCTGGGGAGACCGCAGGGGCTGGTGCTTCGACCTGCCCGTCGGCGGTGGCCGATCCTTCGACCGCTGCACCGTTTTCGCCGGTGGGAGTTCCGGACTCGGTATCGCCCTCGGTGGGAGGCTGCTCGACGGCGGAGCTTCCGGGCGTCGTGGGTTGCTGGGCACTGGCGATTGCCGGTGCGGCGATGGAGAGGGACAGTGCCATGGCGGCCCCGGCAGCGGCGAGGCGCGCCTTCTTGGACCTGGCGATCGACTTGTGCGACATGGAGATGGTGGCCCTTCGGTCGGTGGCAGCATCGTGCTGCGCGCACTCGTCCTCCCGCGCGGAACGAGTGTTGTTGGTGAGTCACACGAACAAGCGTGATCCCGGAACCGTAAACCAACCGGACGGTCCAACAAACCGAAAAGCCCTTTACCAGTCGTTTGGTTATAAAAGTGTTACGTATGGGGTCAATGTGACGCAAGGGGTTGCCGATACGGCGCGACGGCCGAGATCGGTGATCTCGGCCGTCGTCGATGTCTGTTCGATCGGGCGGATCAGTCCCCCACGGTCACCGCGCGCGCCTCGTCGATGCTGTGCGGCGCAGGATCGTGATCGTCGACGTGCGCCAGGACAGCGCGGCCGGTGGACAGCACGATGATCGCGAGCAGTGTGCACACGGCACCCACCCAGAACGGCACATGCATGTTCGACTCGCCCAGCTTTCCGGCCAGGTACGGCGCGGCAGCGCCACCGACGAAACGAACGAAGCTGTACGCCGCCGATGCCGTAGAACGCTCCACCGGTGCCGAGATCATCACGGTCTCGGTGATCAAGGTGTTGTTGACGCCGAGGAACAACCCGGCGACGACGGTTCCCACGATCAGGACGGTCTTGTTCTCCGTGAACAGCGCCATCACGCCCAGATCGACGGCGAACAGCAGCAGCGAGAGCATCATCATGTTCAGCGTTCCGTAGGCACGCTGCAGCTTCGGTGCGATGAACACCGAGGCCACCGCAAGGCACAGGCCCCAGCCGAAGAAGATGAAACCGATCGAGTACGTGCCCATGTCCAGCGGGAACGGTGTGTACGCGAGCAGGGTGAAGAAGCCGTAGTTGTAGAGCAGAGCGGTGATGCCCACGGTCAATAGTCCGCGGTGCCTGAGCGCGCGAAACGGATCGAGGATCGACGTGGTGCGCGCGGGCTTGGGGGTGTCCGGGAGCATGACGATCAGCAGGATGAACGCGATGGCCATCAAGGCGGCGACGCCGAAGAACGGCCCGCGCCAACTGAACCCGCCGAGAACACCGCCGACGAGGGGACCGGTCGCGATGCCGATTCCCAGTGCTGCCTCGTAGAGAATGATCGCCCGCGCGACCCCACCGGATGCGGCGCCGACGATCGTCGACAGCGCAGTCGCGATGAACAGGGCGTTGCCGAGTCCCCAACCGGCGCGGAAACCGATGATCTCGCCGACCGATCCGGACGTGCCTGCGAGGGCGGCGAATACGACGATGATCGCCAAGCCGACCAGCAGGGTGCGCTTGGGTCCGAAACGGCTGGACACCACTCCCGTGATCAGCATTGCGACACCGGTGACGAGCATGTAGCTGGTGAACAGCAAGGACACCTGAGACGGTGAGGCGTCGAGCTGCTCGCCGATGGGTTTGAGGATGGGGTCGACCAGGCCGATGCCCATGAAGGCGATGACGCTGGCGAACGCGACGGCCCATACCGCGCGCGGCTGTTTCAGCAGGCTGTCGGGGGACGTACTGGTGGTCACGACAGGGTTCCTCTCGTTGTGCGATCGACGGGTTCGAGGATGCTGCGCAGCTCGCTCAGACCGTCGGTCAGTTTCTGAATCTGTTCTGGGTCACGGTCGGACAGGTACGGGACCAGGCCGTCGACGATGTGGCGTCGACTCGCGGCGAGCCATCGGTGGCCTGCCTCGGTCATCTCTACGAGAACGGCGCGCGAGTCCTCGGGATCGGGTCTCCTGGTGACGAGGTCGGCCTTGTTCAGCTTGGCGAGCAGTGCCGTCGCCGATGGTTGGGAGCAGCGGTCCAGCTCGGCGAAGGTGCTGATGCGCAGGGGCTGGTACTCCTCGAGCAGCGACAGGGCGCGCATCCATGCGCGGGGCCATTCGTCACTGCCGAACCGTGCGGCCAATCGGGCGAAGCGTGACGAACTGGTGACCAGCTGCGAGAGCAGGTCCCGGATGATGTCGTCGTCGTGGCTCACCGATTTATTGTTACATACTCTAACTATCTATCACAAGGCGGGAAAACGGCCTCGAACGAAACAGGTCGAGCCCGGTCAGTGCTTGCCGAGGAGATCGGCGATCTCGCGATCCCACTCGGCGTACCGCATGCCGTCGTAGCGCAAGCGCATCAGGTGGTAGAAGCCGAGAAGAACGGTCGCCACCAGCACCCAACTACCGATCGTGTCGAAGATGTACGCGGTGGTGACATCGGCGGACGTCAGTGGCCGTACCGTCCGGTCACCGTTGTTGTCGACCCAGATCGGTGTGGTGGTGCCGACCGGAGAACCGGTGTCGACACTGACGAGTCCGGTGTGCTCGACGCCTTGATACGTCCAGCGCGAGTCGACCGAGGTGCTCGATGCGACGACGGTCGAGCCCAATTCGGTCGAGCCGACGGGCGCGGCCTCTGCCGCTGCCGTCGTCGTCGCGGTGACCTGGTGAATCGAGCTTCGCTGGTTGTCGAGACGCTGTTGCTGAGCGGTATGGGCGGATGCACCGATCCACAGCGATACCGGAATCATGACGACCATCAGTGCGATGACCCAATGCTTGATGCGGGTCTGGCGGACATCGCAGTCGCGCAGCAGAGGATTGAGGTGGCCGGCGATGTCGTCGTGTGCGGAACTGCTCTGCCCACTGGCTTTTCGGCGCATGATGGTTCCCCACAGTGTTCGAGATGATCCGACCTACCAGTCCACGATGCCCACGCGAACTGCGAGTATCAAGCAATAGGGGGCAGCGTCACATGTGACGATCGTCGTGATGGAGGTGGCGGATTGAAGAACACTCGGATACGTCGTGCTCGCGCAGCTGCACTGGTCGCCGGTGCCGTGACGGTGGTCGGGGCCTGCACCGGCTCGTCGGCGCTGCAACGCCTCGCCAAACCGTTGATCGTCCCGGCCCTGGCCACCGGGCTCGATCCGGCCCGGGATCGGGTCTTGTTGACGGGTCTCGCCGCGGCCACCGTCGGCGACGTGCTGTTGATCGATCCTGACGACGACTCCGCACTGGAGTGGGGAGCGCGTGCCTTTGCGGTGATGCAGTGCAGCTATGCGTACCTGCTCCTGTGCCGGGGCGCGCGCCCCACCCCGATCGACGCCATTGCTCGGTACGGCGGGTGGGCGGCGGTGACGGTGCTGCTGTTCGAGCGGCAGCCCGCCGTGGCGGCGACCCTGTCGGGGTACGGCGCAGCGCTGGCCACCACATCGACTTTGTCTGCCGCTTCGCCGTCGCGCGGCGGCGATCGACGGCTCGTGATCGGCGGCGCGTTGTTCACCGCCTCCGATGCGCTGATCGTCTTTCGGCGACTCTTCCTGACCCGGGAGCGGCATCGCCGAATTGCGGAGGCCTTCGTTCTGTCGTCGTACGTCGCTGCGCAGGTCCTACTCGTCGAGGCCGCGAGGTCGGGGCAGTAGTAGCACCCGTTCGCGATGAGCGGGGTCGACGCGGACCGCGATGACGGTGCCCGGCTCGAACCGCGTCGTGTCCGACTTCGGGACGGCGTGGACGATCGTGCCGAAGTAACTGCCCGAACCGGGCACGGTGAATTCCAGATCCAACTCGGCCGTCTCGTCGTCGATGCGGCGGAGGGCATCGACCGTGGCCCAACCCTCGACGCCGTGTTCGATCAGGGCCTTCTGCTCGCGAGTGGGGCGTCCGGCGATCATCATCGCCAGCCCGAGGGCCGCACCGAATCCAGCGACCAGGGCCGCCAATTGATACGGCAGCGTTTCCGGGGGAGTTCGATCGCGGAGCCAACCGATCCAGACGGCCAGGGCTATCGCGTAGGCGATCGTCACGCTGACCACGGCTCGTACGCTTCTGGCGTCGTTCACTTCGGTGCTCCTGGGGCCGCGGGCGGCGGTGATTCGGTATTCGACGATATGGGGTTACCGGTAAGTAGGGTTACATGTACGGTGTTCGATGTGACTCGACCAACTGTTTTCATCTCCGGCGCAGCAGCAGGAATCGGTAGAGCGACTGCTCTCAAGTTCGCAGCCAGTGGCTACCTCGTCGGTGCATACGACATCGACGAGACCGGCTTGGCGTCGCTGGGCCGAGAGGCCTCCTCGCTCAGCGGTCGCGTGATCACCGGTACCTTGGATGTAACCGACTCCGACCAGTGGGAAACCCGGTTGAAGGAGTTCGTCGGCGAGGGCGACGGTCGACTCGACATCTTGATCAACAACGCAGGCATTCTGGTGGCAGGCCCGTTCGAGGACATGCCCCTTGCGGTGCATCGCCGCCAGATCGACATCAACTTCAACGGCGTCGTCTACGGCACGCTGGCCGCGTTCCCGTATTTGAAGGACACCCCGGGGGCGCAGGTGATCAACCTGTGTTCGGCGTCGGCCATCTACGGTCAGCCCGAGTTGGTGACGTACGGCGCAACCAAGTTCGCCGTGCGCGGCATCACCGAGGCGTTGGATCTCGAGTGGAGTAAGTACGACATCTCGGTCAAGGCCATGTGGCCACTGTTCGTCCAGACGGCGATGACCAAGGACGTCTCGACGGGAACCACGAGCTCGTTGGGTGTCAAGCTCACCGTGAAAGATGTCTCCGAGGCGATCTTCGACGCGACCCGTCCGGTCAAGCGTCGGTTGCACAAGGTGCATTTCCCGGTCGGCTTGCAGTCCAAGGCCCTCTCGCTGGGTTCACGCTTCTCACCCGCGTGGCTCACCCGCGAGGTGAACCGGCGGCTGAGCCACACCTAGGACTCCTCCCCGGACGATGCCGGCCCGCCGCCGGTATCGTCGGTCTTTCGAGAGCGCTGTGTCGAGAGGTGGGTCGGGGTTTGTTCATGCTGCCAACGTCGGGGTCGAGCTGGGCCGCGAAACCGGGCTCGGTGCGAGCCTGGACCATAGGGATCGGCGTGAGCACGGTTCTCGCCCTCGCCGGATGCGGCGGTGAATCCGCCGCCCAATCTCCGCCGCCGGCGTCGACGACCACCACGACCACGGAGCCCGCGGTCACCACGACGATGCCGACCACCGAGGTTGCGCCGCCGACCACCACCGAGGAACCGCTTCCGCCTCCTCCGCCGCCGGTCGAGCCACCCACCGCAGAACCGCAGACGACATACGCCCCGATAGGCGGCGCGTACTACTTCAGTTCGCCCGACGGCCTGTTCCAGTGCGGCATCGTGCCGTTGTCGAGCCGCACCGAGGCCGGATGTCAGGGCACGACCACGCCGGTCCCGCCCCGGCCCGACGACTGCATGGTCAACTGGGGCAATGGCATTCGGGTGACCAACGAGGGCCCCGCCGCGTTCATGTGCTCGGGCGGAGTGGTGTACACCTCGGGCGGTGAGACGATCGATCCACCGCTGGCTGTAGGCGCGACCATCACCGGCAACGGCTTCACCTGCTCGTCCGCCGAGAACGGCATCTCGTGCGTCGACGATGCCACCGGCCACGGATTCCGAATCGCGCCCGACAGCAACGAAGTCTATTGAGCGAGAAGCCGATCGACCGCCGTTCCCCGGAGGACGTCGGTCCCACCGAGTGGGGCGTCAATCCCCACGGTGTCGGGCCCTGGGTCGACACCCACACCGAACCTCCGCCCGACGATCCGCGGTTCGATCCCGAACTACTTGCCGAGGGCGATCGCCGCAACGTCGTCGACGCCTATCGCTACTGGCGACGTGAGGCGATCGTCGCCGATATCGACACCCGACGGCACTGCTTGCACGTTGCCATCGAGAACTTCACCAATGATGCCAATATCGGCACGGTCGTACGCACAGCGAATGCCTTTGCCGCACAGACGGTGCACATCGTCGGGCGACGCAGGTGGAATCGCCGCGGCGCGATGGTGACCGACCGGTATCAGCACATCCAGCACCACGATTCGGTGGCGGCGCTGATGGCGTTCGCAGCGGAGCAGGGCCTCGTCGTCGTCGCCGTCGACAACACCCCGGGATCGGTACCGATCGAGACAGCCGAGTTGCCGCGAGAGTGTCTTCTCCTGTTCGGCCAGGAGGGACCGGGTGTCACCGACGATGCACGTGCGGCGGCCTCGATGACGGTGTCCATCGCGCAATTCGGGTCCACCCGCAGTATCAATGCAGGTGTTGCCGCGGGGATCGCCATGCACTCGTGGATTCGGCAGCACGCCGATCTCGACGCCGCGTGGTGAGCCTGCCCCCGGTTTCTGGGCGTGATGTAACGAATCAGCAACGGTAGTGGCAGGATCAGAAGAATGCAGCAGTTGTGGTCGCAGCGTGCAGACGCTGCGGAGGGGGCCGTCCTCGAGCGGCATGCGCGCCGGCTCTGGGGCTTGCCGGGAACGACGCTCGGCGTCGTCGCCTGGCCCCCGGCGCGCCGCGAGCGACTATTCCTGCGTTGGCATTACTGGTGGCAGGCACATCTGCTCGACTGCGCCGTCGACGCCACAGACCGCAATCCCACCGCCAAACGTCGTCGCCGACTGAACAAGATCACCCGGGCACACCGCATTCGGAACATCACCGGGTGGACCAACAACTACTACGACGACATGGCCTGGCTCGGGTTGGCGCTCGAACGGGCCCAACGACAGCAGCTCGTCGCCAACCGCCACGGCATCGCACAGATAGAGATGGCGCTGTTCGACGCGTGGGCTCCGGCGGAGGGCGGCGGCATTCCCTGGCGTCGCAAGTCCGATTTCTACAATGCCCCGGCCAACGGTCCGGCCGCGATCATGCTCGCGCGCACCGGTCGACTGTGGCGAGCGCAGGAAATGTCGGACTGGATGAACCGCACTTTGCTCGACACCCGAACCGGTTTGATCTTCGACGGGATGCATTCCACGCGCGCACTCGTCGAAGCAGGACAACCGGGCGAGCTCGAGCGCGCGATCTACAGCTATTGTCAGGGCGTCGCCCTGGGCCTCGAGACCGAACTCGCTGTGCGGCTCGGCGAAGCCAGGCACGCGGAGCGGGTTCATGCGCTGGTCGACGCCGTCGAGAACCACCTGACCCGCACTCTCGTCATCACCGGCGGCGGCGGGGGAGACGGTGGCCTGTTCAACTCCATCCTCGCCCGCTACCTCGCCGTGGTCGCCGTGGAACTACCCAGCAACTCGGACGCCGACGACCGAGCGCGCGAAACCGCAGCGGCGATCGTGCTGAACTCGGCCGAGGCCGCGTGGGAGAACCGACTCGAAGTGGAGGACAACCCCCTGTTCGGGGCCGACTGGACCCGCGAGGCCCGGTTCCCGGGGCAGGGCTTGCGCATCGCCACCTTCGCCGAGGGGACCGTGCGCCCCTCCGAGGTGCCCGAGCGAGACCTCTCGGTGCAGCTGGGTGGCTGGATGCTCATGGAGGCGGCCTACCGCGTCTCGGCCGCAGGATTCTGAGCTAGTGGATTCTGAGCTGCTGGATCCTGAGCTGCTGGATTTCGATACTGCCCGCAGCCGCTACTCGACGACCTCGTCGACCTCGATGGTCTCCTCGGGTCGAGCCATTTCCTTCCGGTACTGCCAGATGCCGAGACCGGTGCCGACCACCAACACCAGGATCATGCCGATGAGAACTGCGGGCAGCAGCCACGGGATGTTCTCGAGGAACGAACCGAAGTAGAACCCGACCAACAGCAGCACCGGGGCCCAGATGATCGCGCCGAGCGTGCTCGCGATGGTGTACCTGCGGTGATCCATCTTTGCCGCGCCTGCCACCAGCGGGCACAGTGTGCGCACCCAGGGGATCCACCGCGCAACGAGCACCGCCTTGAATCCGTGCTTCTCCAGCAGGACATTGACTCGGTGGAGGTTCTTGGTATTGAGGTACTTGCCATTCTTGCGCGCCACCAACGTCGACCCGGTCCGGTGCCCGATCATGTATCCCACCTGGTTGCCCGCGATCGCGGCCACCATCGCACCGACCGACAGCGCCCAGATGTGTCCGGTGCCCGAGGCGTGAGTGGCCATCACGATGCCCGCCGTGATCAGCATCGAATCTCCGGGCAGAAACAGGCCGATGATCACAGCGCATTCGACGAATACGAATGTCATCACGACGATCCATACGACGAGCGGGCCCGCGCTCTGCAGCGGACCGAAGGTGCCTGCGGCGTCATGCGACACCGTCGGCAGGGCCGCGGCGCTCAGCGCAGTGGTAATCGAATGCACGGTCTTGATCGCTTTCGCAAGATCTGGATCAGGACGTGGAGTCCGAGGCGTCGGCCTCGATCGCGTCCGTCGCCTCGCCGAGCGGAGTCTTGCGCGCCTTGACCATGCGCTTGCCGACCTCCATCGCGATGGGCACCACGGAGACCGCCACGATCAGCAGGAAGATGATGTCGACGTGCTCGCGAATGAAATCGATCTGGCCGAGCAAGTAGCCCAGGACGGTCACGCCCGCGCCCCAGGCGACGCCGCCGATGACGTTGTAGGTCAGGAACAGTGAGTACCTCATGTGCGAAGCACCGGCGACCACGGGCGCGAACGTACGCACGATCGGCACGAAGCGGGCCAGAACGATGGTGATCGGGCCATGCTTTTCGAAGAAGATGTGCGATTCGTCGATGTACTTCTTCTTGAGGAATCGCGCGTCGTTGCTCTTGAAGAGGGCAGCACCGCCCTTGGTGCCGATCAGGTAGCCGACCTGGTCACCGAGGATTGCCGCGATCGGAATCAGAATGACCAGTGTCCAGATGGACGCGAACGGCTCGATTTCGGTGGACTTCGAAGCGGCGATCAAACCGGCCGTGAACAGCAGCGAATCGCCGGGGAGAAGCGGGAACAACAGCCCCGACTCGATGAACACCACCAGCAGGAGGCCGATGAGCACCCAGTGGCCGAACGAGTTGAGCAGGTTCACCGGGTCGAGGAATCCAGGCAGCAGGGCCAGATTTGTCGTCACCGATTCCGATGCAGCTTGAAGACTCACCGCGCCCACACTACCGGCCGAGGCTGTGAATTCCTGAACAGCTGGTGTCCGGCTGCTGTGAACGCGATTGCCTGTTCGTGGGACTCGGTGGCCGGGTTCGAATGGCGAACGCGAGTGGGTACGCACGACACCGGGGCGCGAGGTTGCCATACTGCACAGGACACAATCGAACTCTCAATGGAGGAATGACGCCGTGCCTATCGCAACTCCCGAGGTCTACGCCGAGATGCTGGGCCGGGCGAAGGAACACAAGTTCGCTTTTCCGGCAATCAACTGTGTGGGTTCCGAGTCCATCAACGCCGCCATCAAAGGCTTCGCCGACGCAGGTAGTGACGGCATCATCCAATTCTCGACCGGCGGTGCCGAGTTCGGATCCGGCCTGGGCGTCAAGGACATGGTCGTCGGCGCAGTCGCGCTCGCGGAGTTCGCGCACGTGATCGCCGCGAAGTACGACGTCACCATCGCTCTGCACACCGACCACTGCCCCAAGGACAAGCTCGACACGTACGTGCGCCCGCTGATCGCGGTGTCGCAGGAACGCGTCGACGCAGGCAAGAACCCGTTGTTCCAGTCGCATATGTGGGACGGCTCGGCCATCCCGATCGACGAGAACCTCGACATCGCCAAGGATCTGCTGGCGCGCGCTGCAGCGGCGAACATCATTCTCGAGATCGAGATCGGTGTTGTCGGCGGCGAGGAAGACGGCGTCGAGGCCGAGATCAACGACAAGCTCTACACCTCCAACGAGGACTTCCTCAAGACGGTCGAGGCTCTCGGCGCAGGTGACGCGGGCTCGCGGTACCTGCTTGCGGCGACGTTCGGCAACGTGCACGGCGTCTACAAGCCGGGCAACGTCAAGCTCAAGCCGTCGGTGCTCGCGGACGGTCAGAAGGTCGCGTCGGAGAAGCTCGGCCTGGCCTCGGGCTCGAAGCCGTTCGACTTCGTCTTCCACGGCGGATCCGGCTCGGCGAAGAGCGAAATCGAGGAGGCGCTCGAGTACGGCGTGGTGAAGATGAACGTCGACACCGATACCCAGTACGCGTTCAGCCGCCCCATCGCCGGGCACTTCTTCTCCAACTACGACGGTGTCCTCAAGGTCGACGGCGAGGTCGGCAACAAGAAGACCTACGACCCGCGCAGTTACCTCAAGAAGGCAGAGGCAGGCATGAGCGCGCGCGTCGTCGAGGCGTGCAACGACCTCAAGTCCGCCGGTCGTAGCGTGAGCGCCGGATAGAGCGGCTTCGCCGCATGTGAGCGGAAATTCGTAGTGGACTACGAATTTCCGCTCACATGCAGCGTCAGCTGCACACCTTCCACTGATCGTCCTCGAGGCGTAGGTCGAAGGTGCGCGGCGACCGATCGTTGGGGTTGTCCTCGGTGTGTGTGATCACCTGAGCAATGGCGGTGCCGTCGTCGGCGACCTGGATGGCGTCGATGCTGTCGAGGGTCGGGATGCTGCCCTGTTCCTGCGTGACGCGGTGGACGTCGGCGAACTCGGCGTCCGGGATGTCGCGATAGAAGGCCGCCAGATCCCCGCACGAGCTGCTGCGCAACGTCGCGAGGTCCCCGCTCGCGAGCGCCCTGGTGAACGATTCGACCGTCGACCGGATCTGCGCCTCCGGGGAATCGTCGACGCTGGAGCGGTCGAGTAGCAGGTACGCTCCGGCGGCCACCGCAGCGATGACGACCACCGCCGCGACCAGTGCCGCCCACCACTTCTTGTGGCTCGGCTGTTCGGTCCGGGCAGGCGCGGGCCCGATGCGCTGGGGTCCGACCTTCTTGGGAACCACCTTCTGGGGCCTGTCTTGCTTGGGTTCGACCTGCTCGGGTTCGTCGGTTCGAGGTTCCGCCGCCGGGGTCGGCTTCGCGGTCTTCGACACCGATTCCTCGTCGGCCGAGACCGAGTTCTCATCGGCGGAGACCGAGTTCTCATCGGCGGAGACCGAGTTCTCATCGGCGGTCGCGGAGGACTTCTCGGTCGGCACGTTCTCGGCAGGGTCCGACTCAGGGGCAGTGGTGGACTCGACCTCGGCGCTGGACTCAGGGGCAGTGGTGGACTCGACCTCGGGGGGCGCATTGTTCTTCTCGTCCGGCATGCGTTCTCCCTCGTTCACCGAATTCTTCCGAGCGGTGTGTCTCGATTTCGTCCGCTGGCAGCCTATCGACCGTCTGTGCGGCCCGGCGTGAGCGGCACCGGGGGTGTTCGGACACGATTCGGTGACGTAGGGGCACAATGAGCGCCATGACTTCTTTCGGTGATCTGCTCGGACCCCAACCCACCCGACCCCAACCCACCCTGTTGCCCGGAGACGACGAGGCCGAATCCGCACTGTTGAACCACGAGGCCCCCGAGACGGTGGCCGCTGCGCATCCGACTGCGTCCATCGCCTGGGCGTATCTCGCCGAGGGCGCGCTCGACTCGGGTGCGACCATCACCGCGTACGCCTATGCACGTACCGGGTACCACCGAGGTCTCGACCAGCTGCGTCGTAATGGATGGAAGGGATTCGGGCCCGTCCCGTACAGCCATGAGCCCAACCGCGGATTCCTCCGATGCGTCGCAGTCCTCGCCAAAGCTGCCCGTGACATCGGCGAGCACGACGAGTACGCGCGCTGCCTCGACCTCCTCGAAGACTGTGATCCCAGGGCAGCAGAAGCGCTCGGCCTGGGCTGATCGAGCCCGCGCCAGTCGTGCGCGTGGCCGGACGCGACTGATGACGGGTTCGGCCCGGCTGAGATTGTCGATGCTGCCGATCGTTCAGTGCGCTCTTGCCGCAGGGGTGGCGTGGTGGGTCGCGACGGACATCGTCGGTCACGAACGACCGTTCTTCGCGCCGATCGCCGCTGTCGTCTCGCTCGGCGTCTCGCTCGGCGCGCGGTTGCGCCGGTCGGCAGAGCTCGTCGTCGGGGTGACCGTCGGCATCGGCGTCGGCGACCTGCTGATTGCGCTGATCGGTAGTGGGCCGTGGCAGATCGCGCTCGTGGTGGTGCTGGCGATGTCCGGTGCCGTGTTCCTCGACGGCGGCCCCATCATTTCGATGCAGGCCGGCTCGTCGGCGGTTCTGGTGGCGACGCTCATTCCGCCGGGCGACATGGGCGGCCCCAATCGCATGGTCGACGCGTTGGTCGGTGGTCTGGTGGGCATCGCGATCGTGGCGTTGATTCCGACGCATCCGGTCTGGCGGGCTCGTAAGGACGCGGCGAACGTGCTGGCCACGGCGTCGAACATCTTGCAGAAGGTGGCCGACGGCTTGGTGGCCAACGATCCCAAGCCGATCGAAGAGGCCTTGCGGAAGGCGCGCGCGACACAGTCCGGTATCGATGCTCTGCGGACCGATCTCAGGGGCGGTCGGGAAATTGCCCGGATCTCGCCGATGTACTGGAATCACCGCACGCGTTTGGCGGCTCTCGCGGCGACCGCCGATCCCATCGACAATGCGGTACGCAACATTCGGGTCCTTGCGCGGCGATCGCTGACGCTGGTGCGAGACGACGAGATTCTCGATCCCCGCGTGGTCGACGAGGTGGAGAAACTGGCGCATGCGGTGGATGTGCTGCGTCAGATGGTTCTCGCCGATCCGGGGCAGAAGCCGGATGCGGCTGAGGCGGCTCGGGTGTTGCGTTCGGTTGCCGCCGGTGCGAAGCCGGAGCTGATCGCCGATGCCGGTCTGTCGGCGACGGTGGTGCTGGCGCAGTTGCGGTCGATCATCGTCGATTTGCTGCAGGTCGCCGGGCTCAAACGCATCTCCGCCTTGGCCACGCTTCCGCCGACGGTGAAGAATCCGCACGTCCCGCCGGAGGAATAGAGGTCTGCAGACGGCAGACCATTGCACATATGCGTATGTACGCATATGGTGACTCCCGGAAGCAGATTTCGGTGAGCGAGGGGGAGTCATGGGCGCGGGTCACGGGCACAGTCACGGCGTGGGAGGTTCCCACGCCGGTGCGGGGCCGCCGAAGTCCCGGGTTCGCAAGATGGTCATCGCCTTGGCGATTCTGGTGGTGTTCCTCGTCGTGGAGGCCACCGTCGCGCTTGCGATCGGATCATTGGGTCTGCTCGCCGACGCCGGGCACATGCTCACCGATGTGCTCGGAATGTCGATGGGGTTGATTGCCCTGCTGCTGGCCCGCAAGGGAAGTGCCGCTGCCGGAAGAACTTTCGGCTGGCACCGCGCCGAGGTCCTCACGGCCATCGCGAATGCCGTTCTGCTGCTCGGTGTTGCGGCCTTCATCATGTACGAGGCCATATCCCGCATCGGCGACGCTCCGGAAATCCCCGGTGTGCCACTCGTTCTCACGGCAACCGCTGGACTGGCCGCCAATATCGTCGTCATGCTTCTCATTCGCGGCGACGCCAAGGATTCCCTCGCGGTCCGCGGCGCGTACATGGAAGTGCTGGCCGACGCGGTCGGCAGTGTCGGAGTTCTCGTCGCAGGCATCTCGATGGTCGCATTCGGGTGGACCTGGGCCGATATCGTCGTCGGCGTCCTGATCTCTCTGTGGGTGATACCGCGTGCGATCAAGCTCGCCGGTTCGGCGCTGCGCATTCTCACCCAGGCGAGCCCGGCCGATATCGACGTCTACGCGCTGACCGGGGATCTGCGTGCGCTGCCAGGGGTGACGGGCGTGCACGACCTGCACGTGTGGACGCTGACCACCGGAATGGATGTGGCCACAGTGCATCTCGAGTGCGAGGGGGCAACGTCGATGGTGCTCGACCGCGCCAGGTCGTTGCTCTCGACCTACGGACTCGACCACGCGACGGTGCAGGTCGAGCCGGCCGCACACGGTCGAACATGCAAGGAAGAGCTCACCTGGTGACGGTGCGGACCTCGTGTCCGGGCCGCCACAGGTCGATCTGCATGTGATCGTCCACCAGTGAGGTCAGCACCACCTCGGTGATGTCGATGTCGAACACGTGGTACGGGGCCATGTCGGGTGCGGCTTCGAATATCGGTTGCAGCACAGCCGGGTCGGTGATCTCGATGGCTCGCCCGCCGATCTTCGCGTCCCCGCCCTCCATCGTGTGATGACCCGGATTGCTGTGCAGTGCACACCGTCCGTCGCGCTGCAGGTCCAGGACCTTGACCGCGCCGAGCATCGAACCCAGCCGCGCTTGGCCACCGTCGGTGAACTCGACCTCGGTACCGCTCACCCGGGGTGAGCCGTCCGCTCGCAGCGTCGCGAGCACGTGGTGTTTGTGGGCGGTGAATCTGGCCCTGACTGCCGATGCCAGGTGTGGTGCTGCCGTCGAGAACTCGTTCCACGTCGTCATGAATTCGAGTATTCGCCACTATTACTGACATCTTGTGTCAGTAATATCGAGCAATGCGTTCCGTGCGGTTGCTCCGCATCATGCTGCTGCTCCAGAGCGGGCGGACAGCGACGGCGCAATCGCTGGCCGAGCAGGTCGAGGTGTCCGTCCGGACCATCTACCGCGATATCGGTGCACTCGGTGCGGCGGGCGTGCCGCTGTGGACCGAAACCGGCCCCGGCGGCGGCATCCGGCTGCTCGACGGTTGGAACTCCGCGCTGACCGGCATGACCGGCACCGAGACATCGGCACTGATGTTCCTCGGTCTGCCGTCGGTCGCCGCCGATCTGGGGTTGTCCGATGCCACGGCGGCGGCCGAGAGCAAACTCCTCGGCGCGCTGCCCGCGCCGCTTCGGTCGAGTGCTCGACTGTGGCGTGATCGCCTCCACGTGGACGTGCCCGGGTGGTTCACCGTTCCCGCATCGAACGACGTCGTTCCCGTGTTGGCCCGGGCAGTGCTGGCCGGTCACGATATCGAGATGACCTACCGAGGCGAACGACGCGTCGTCGGTCCGCTGGGTCTGGTGGTGAAAGCTTCGGTCTGGTATCTGGTGGCGCGGCTGGGGACGAAAATACTGTCGTTTCGGGTGGACCGGGTCGGCGAGGTAACGGAGTTGGCGTCTGCGGTGATTCGGCCCGAGGGGTTCGATCTGGCCCAATGGTGGACCGCGTCGATGGCGGAGTTCGATCGATCGTTGCTGAAGTATCGGTGTCGAGTTCGACTGTCCGATCGAGCATGTCGTGCACTGCCGCGGGTCATCGGCACCACGGCGATGCCTGCCGTCGCACCGCCCGACCACGATGGCTGGACCACCCTCGACCTCGTGCTCGAGAGCGAGGAAGTGGCACTGGGGCAGCTCCTGTCCCTCGGCGGGGGAGTTCGCGTTCAGGCGCCGGCGTCGCTGCGGCGATCTCTGCATGACCTCGCGTCCGAGATCGCTCTCGACAACCGTTGAGCTACAACCAGAAACGCATCAGGAAGTTGCCGTTGCCCGCGTAGAACTCGGGAATGCCGGACAGCCCGAAGAGGGTGTATATCGCCCCGAAGAATGCGGAATTGACTGCCGGTACGAACAGCAGGGCTACGAGGACGAGCAGACCGTAGGTCTTGAACTGGGCCAGCGACGCCCGAGTGGCGGGTGAGAGCGAGGGTTCGAGTGCGGCATATCCGTCGAGACCGGGCACCGGAATCAGGTTCAACACAGTGGCCATGATCTGCAGGAACGCCAGGAAACTGAGCCCGTACCAGAATGCGGAGTGGGTGCCGTCGGTGCCGAACAGCCTGATGGTGACCAGAAGGGCCACGGCAACAACGGCATTGGCGAGCGGGCCGGCGAGAGCGATGCGTCGCTGCGTCGACGGCGTGAACTGGCCCGTGCGTAGGTACACCGCACCGCCCGGCAAGCCGATACCGCCGATTGCGATGAAAACCACCGGCAGCACGATCGAGAGCAACGGGTGGGTGTATTTCAGCGGGTTGAGCGTCAGATAGCCGCGAAGTTCGACCTCACGATCTCCGGCGCGAAATGCGGTGACCGCATGGCCGAACTCGTGCAAGCAGACCGAGACGATCCATCCGGCCAGGACCAGCACGAACACTCCGAGGCGCGCGGTGACGGACGTGACGTCCTCGGCCGTCCAGGCAAGAGCTCCGCCCACTGCGGCGACGGCCAGAACAGCCACGAACACCGGGCTCGGCAGAACGGGGCTGCGGCGCAGCGGCACGGTCATCGGACCAGCAGCCATTCCTGATCGTGGCGGTAGAACGTCGAACGCTTCACCGTTCGGTCGCCGGCAATGCCGTCGCGCAGCAGTTGAGCGGCGGGGGAGCCGAGTTGCATCGCCCGCCCGCTCACCCAGCGGCGGGGCAGCAGGCGTCGTCGACTGATCACGCGTGCACGCAGGCCAGGCAGCTCCGGGGTCGGTGCCACCTCGACGCCGGGGACGAAGCCGGAGAACAGCCGAGCGTCGTCGACGTAGGCCTCGCCCTCGAGTTCGGCGCCGTCGGCACCACCGAGTAGGGCCCGACCGACGACGGCTTTGCCTGCGTCGTCGCGAATCAGGGGCGTGCTCGACGCCGTGCCGGTCAGTGCCACCTTGGCCGCGCGCGATCCGGTGCCGAGTTTGTAGATGTGCGCTGCGTTGGTTGCGGTCTCCGGCACGAACGCGATCTCGATGTGTAGGCGGTCGGTGCGCATCAACCGGGTCAGGACTGCGGCCAGCGAGGCATCGTCGCCCAGGACGATGATGCGGGGGGTCGAGGCCGATTCGATGTCGGAGAAGATCGCGCTGCAGTCGTCATCGGTTGGAACCGGTTGTGCGCTGCGCAGAGGGACGTCGGTCAGCGTGATCGGCAGCGGCGGGCTTCCGCACTGCAGAACGAACGGTGTCACAGCGCTCCTCGATCTCCGATGAATCCTCGTCACGACCATAGTGCCCCCGTTTCGGCCCGACCGTAGTGGCATGCGGGCCAGCTCACCGCCTCGGCTAGACTGTTCTCCCGGCCACTGTCGCGCCTGCGGCAAATGGTGACTGCTGGGTTCGTTCGAGCAGACCCGCAGCACGTCCTCGCACGAAAGCAACGTAGGAGAGCACATGCCGGCGATAGTCCTGATCGGCGCCCAGTGGGGCGACGAGGGCAAAGGCAAGGCCACCGATCTGTTCGGCGAACGCCTCCAGTGGGTCGTCCGCTACCAGGGTGGCAACAACGCCGGGCACACCGTCGTTCTTCCGAACGGCGACAAGTTCGCGCTGCATCTGATTCCCTCCGGAATCCTCACCCCTGGCGTGAAGAACGTGATCGGCAACGGCGTCGTCGTCGATCCGGGTGTGCTGCTCACCGAGCTCGACGGCCTGGAAAAGCGCGAGGTCGATACCTCGAACCTGCTGCTCAGCGCCGATGCGCACCTGATCATGCCGTACCACGTGGCCATCGACAAAGTGACCGAGCGCTTCCTCGGAGCCAAGAAGATCGGCACCACCGGGCGCGGCATCGGGCCCTGCTACCAGGACAAGCTGGCGCGGGTCGGAGTGCGAGCAGCCGATGTGCTCGACGAGAAGATCCTGACCCAGAAAGTCGAAGCCGCACTGGAATTCAAGAACCAGGTGCTCTCGAAGATCTACAACCGGCGCGCCTTGGACTCGCAGCAGGTCGTCGACGAGGTGCTCGAACAGGCAGAGGGCTTCAAGCACCGGATCACCGACACCAGGCTGCAGCTGAACCTGGCACTCGAGCGCGGCGAGACCGTGCTGCTCGAGGGATCGCAGGGCACCCTGCTCGACGTCGATCACGGCACCTACCCCTATGTCACGTCCTCGAACCCGACGGCGGGCGGCGCATCGGTCGGATCGGGAATCGGTCCCAACAAGATCACCACGGTGCTCGGCATCCTCAAGGCGTACACGACGCGGGTCGGTTCGGGTCCGTTCCCGACCGAGCTGTTCGACAATCACGGTGAGTACCTGGCCAAGCAGGGCGGCGAGGTGGGTGTCACCACCGGTCGCGCGCGGCGGACGGGTTGGTTCGATGCCGTCATCGCGCGCTACGCCACCCGTGTCAACGGCATCACCGATTACTTCTTGACCAAGCTCGACGTGCTCTCGAGCCTCGATACGGTGCCGATCTGCGTCGCGTACGACGTGGACGGCGTTCGGCACGACGAGATGCCGATGACGCAGACCGGTTTCCATCATGCAAAGCCGATCTACGAGGAGATGCCCGGTTGGTGGGAGGACATCTCCGGTGCCCGTACGTTCGAGGAACTGCCGGTCAACGCGCAGAACTACGTGCTGCGCCTCGAGGAGCTGTCGGGCGCATACATCTCGTGCATCGGCGTCGGACCGGGGCGCGACGAGACCATCGTGCGTCGAGACATTCTGCGGTAGGTAGTTCGCGCGAATCGACTGCCCCGAGGCTTATCGCCTCGGGGCTTTTTCGTGCTCGGAGGCCGCCACTGGTGGGTGGACCGCGGGTGGGACGGAAAACCAGCGGGTCCGTCCGGAACAGTGCAGTGAATGCGGATTCGCTCGCTGTAAAAATGCGCCCGAGCAGCGGGGATTCGATTACCCGTGGCGGGTTTCGGAACCGATGCTGATTTACGAATGATGTTTATGTGTAACGGAATTTATTCCTCGAGTGCACCTGAAGTCCGCCAAAAAATCCCTTGGTCTTTTTCTTCCGGATGGGTAACAGACCGTGCGGTCCTTGCGAAACACTGGCCAACGCACCAGTTGCGGAGGCCTCCTTCGGATGGCCGAAGGCCCAACCGGGTCAACCCCTCGGCCTCCTGAACGAAGGCCACCGAAGAAAGTAGAAACGATGAACAAGGCAACCAAAGGTGCCATAGCCGCGGGGGCGGCAGCTGTACTGCTGCTCGGCGGTTTGGGATCCTATGCACTGTGGCAGGACACCGAAACGGTCACCGGTGGCACCATCAACTCGGGCGAACTCAATTTCGATCCGGTCGCGAATACTGCGAACTGGACCGAAACGTCGGTCACTCCGAATGCAGATCTCGGAACCGACCCTTCTACCTTCCTCATCGTTCCCGGTGACGTCCTCGAGTACTCCACCCAGTACACGGTCAACTGGGCGGGAGACAATCTCCGGGCGACCATCACCGCCGACTTCACCGATGTCGCTGGCGACGCCGACCTTGCTTCCAAGCTACTGACCCAGGTGTCCGTCAACGGTGGAACGCCACTGCCCAACGGCTCGGCCGTCCCGCTACCGCTGACCACATCGCCGCAAACCATCTCGGTCGAGGTCACCATTACGTTCGATCAAACGACCGCCGCACTCATCGCGCAGAACGAGAGCGTCGATCTGAACGACTTCACCCTCACGCTCGATCAGGCTCGTCCCTGATCCGAATGACGTGAGCACGAAGTACGGCCGATACTGGGCGCTCGCAGCAGCGTCCGTCGTCGTGGTGGTCTTCGGATCGGCCCAGGCGACGGGCGCTCTGTGGCGTGAGGAAAATGTGGTCAGTGGCGGCACCATCAACTCCGGCACCCTGGACATCAAGGTGGGGCCCGCGGGTGCCGAGGTGAACGATTACGTTCTGGCTGCGCTCGGTTCGACGAATCTGGCCCCCAACGGTTTTTCGCAGGCATCGCTGTCCATCCGAAACGCGGGCAATGTGCCCTTCGACTATCGCCTGCAAGGAACCACAGTGACCGGTGCTGTGCCGCTCACACTGACGGCAACATTGGTGATGTCGGCGGCGCAATGCCCCACCGTGGGTGCGCCGACAGGCTCGACGACGGTCCTGTACAACGGAAATGCCAGTGGCGCACAGGCACCCACTGCTCCTGCGGCGCGTCTACTGGCCGCAGGCGCGAACGAAGTATGGTGTTTTCGGCTCGCTGCCGGGGCCGACCCGCCGCAGAGTCAGTCGTCGACGGTGTCGTTCTCCTTCAGGGCGGATCAGACATGAGCGCGAACGACGATACCGACGTGATTCCCTCTGCCACAACGGTGGACGAGGATGAGCGCACCGGTGTCCTGTGGTGGGTCAATCGGGTTGTCTCGTACACGCTGTTGGCCTTCATGCTGTTCGTTCTGGCTGTGACGATCGTGATCCCACGACTCAGCGGTTCGACTCCGTACACGATCCTCACCGGGTCGATGCGGCCGACATATCCACCCGGAACCCTGGTAGTGGTCAAGCCTGCCGATGTCGCCGAGCTTAGGGTCGGAACACCGATCACCTATCAGATTCGTTCCGGTGAACCAGATGTGGTGACGCACCGTATCGTCGCTATACAGCAGAGCGGACGGGGCATCACTACGTACATCACGCGCGGAGACAACAACAACTCCGACGACGAGAACCCGGTGCAGATCGGTCAGATTCGCGGCAAAGTCTGGTACTCGGTGCCGTACATGGGCTACGTCAACAACTGGCTCAACGGTGAACAACGCAAGATCACGGTCGCGGTGATCGTGATCGGCCTATTCGGTTACGCCCTGGTGATGTTCGTCGGTGCCGGTGTCGATCACTACCGGAACCGAAAGGAGCAGGCACCATGAAACACAGCACATGTGTCGCATGTACGGCCGTCTTCGCTGGTGTCGCAGTCGTGTTGTTCCTCGGTGCCGGGTCTCCCCGAGTGCACACGGTCAAGTACAGCGCCGACGGGAAGAACTGGGCGACGAGCTTTCGAAGCGCATTCTTCGACAACGACATTCGGTGGGTTCCGGGCGACTCACGTGAATCACGGTTCCACGTGTTCAACGACACCGACCGGGACGGACGTCTTCGGCTGACCGTCGACAGCAACAACCCGGCGTTCCTGCGAGCGTTGAGTGTCTCCATCGGCGGCGGCGACCTGGTCGAATCGTGTGCGTGGATCGACCTCGAGTCCGGACAGAAGAAGCTCATCATTGCCACGATCACGATGGCGGAAGCGGCTGGAAACGACACCCGATCATCCTCTGCTGCAGTCGATCTTGTTGTTCAGTGGGACAACGGAAACAGTGCCGAGTGCCCGAATTCATCGGGTGCGCGGACGGATATGGAAGGGGCGCAGCCCTGATGCCGCGTCACAGTGACACCGCCGGTCCGAGGGCGGTTCTCCGCCGAACTGGCTCCGCGCTCATCAGCGCACGAGCTCGAGCGATCATGTCGATCGGTATCGTCCTCGGCCTCGGCGCCGTGGGAACGCTCGCCGCATGGTCGGATACGGCAACTGCGACGTCGGGCACCTTCACGACGGGCAAGCTCGACATCAAGGTCGGCAACCCCGCGGTCGACAACAATCCGACAGCGTTCTCGACGACTCTGACGAATCCCGCGATTTTTGCCGGCGATACCGTGGCGGCCGGACTGCTCGTGTCCAACGCGGCTGGGTCCGTGGCCAACACGTACACGATCTCAGTGGTGGCCAGTAATACAGCGCTGGGTGATCTGCTGGATTCTTCTGTGCGAACAGGTCTCCCGTCAGGCAATTCATGCGGGGGCACGTTGATCGGGTCGGTAAGCGGCCTCGGAACGTCGAAGCAGTTTTCGGCACAGGGTCGTCTGCTTCCAGTCAATGGCAGCGACCAATTGTGCATCAGTGTGACCATGCGAGCCGGACAGGCTCAACCGACCCCAGCTGCGACCGGCACCGTGACCTACACCATCACCGCGATGTCGAGTTAGATCATGCCGGATATCGTCGACGGCCCCGCGCCGACTGCCACCCCGCGATCTCGAGCTCGGGTCTATCGCGAAATTGCCCTGAGCGTTGGAGCATTCGCCGGGCTGATCTGTGTGTTGTTCGCGCTCGCCGCTGTATTCTTCGGAATCACTCCGCTGATCTTCCGTTCGGGATCGATGGCGCCGGCCATCGAGACCGGCGCATTGGCTTTGAGCAAGAAGACGCCCGCCACGGAGATTCAGGTCGGGGACATCGTCAACGTGAGAAATGCGGCGGGCAACGGCATCACTCACAGGGTCGTCGAAATCGGAGCGGTGGGAACCGACAGCGCGCAGTTGATCCTTCAGGGCGATGCGAACTCCGATGCCGACGTGGAAACGTACATCGTCAGTGAAGCCGGGCGTGTGTTCTTCAGCGTTCCGAAACTCGGCTACGCGGTGGCCTGGCTCAGCGGACCGGTCGCGGTCTTCATCGGCGGAATCCTCGTCGGGGTCTTGCTGATGTTGGCCTTCAGACCCGAAGGTCGTCGAGAAGCCATGCCCGATGGTGTGCCATCAGCGCACACGCCACGTGCGCGACACAGCAAATCTCCGCTTACCGTTGTGCTCGCCATTGCTGCCGTGAGCGCTGTGGGAGTGACTGCGTCGAACACTCCGACAACCCTTGCGGCTGGACAAGATACGGCAACGGCAGTCAGCGGAACGATTACTACGGCCTTGCCGATTCCAGCACCGCTTTCCCTGACATGTACAAATGCCGAGCGGGGTCTTCTTGGTGCTATCCGCTTCGTGAATCTCACCTTCCCATCACGGGGGGCGCAATACGCCTACCAGTTGACATTGAAGAAGGCCGGTGAGAACGCCCGCGAGTTCGCGGTAGACGGTACCGCTGCTACCGGGGTAGTCATAACTCAAGCAGTGGAAAACGGAGCCCTCCTGGAATTGCTGCCGTTGCCCCTTGCTCCGGTGCTCGACGGCGTCTACACCGCATCGATCCGAACCAAATCAGGCACCGGGTTCTCACAACCGAGTCCTACCGTGAACATAACCATGAATAACGGTCTACTTCTCGGCTTGGCTGCCAGTGCTCGTTGCGGGGGCACCGCCGCTGCCGCTCGCAACGCCCCGAGAGCGATCGTTCCCGAAACTACGACGCCGTCCTCCACGGCGACGTCGCCGATTGTTCCCGAGTCGACAGTCGTACCGATCCCGACCACGACGGAGCCGTCGCGCACCGACGAGTCTCCGGTTCCGCCGCCAGCCGAGGTGCCGACAACGACGACTGTTCCTCCCTCGACGACAACAACAACTGTCCCACCGCCGACCACGACCATCCCACCGACCCCGGAGGTTCTGTCCGCACCGCAGACCTCGCCGTCGGGCGCTTCGACAGCCCGGGTCGTCGGCATCGACGGCTCCCCGACTCTGCAGATCCTCGACAGTACCGGCGCAGTTCAGTACAGCGCCCCTGCTACATCCAGCGACGCCTACGGCTACGGCGTGAACTGGTCGGCCGGGGATCAGCTCTGGATACTCGGTCCCGATCAGCTCGTTCGTCTGGACAGCACCGGTGGTTCATGGTCGCGCACGCTGGTCGATCCGGCGGCGACGGATGAGATTCCGGCAGACATTCTCGCGCTTCTGAAATAGCGCTCATTTGCAGATATGTCCGAATTGGACTGCGCCGACCCGGGTGAATGTGGATAATTGCTCTCACGTACAGCGACGGAGGGCCGGTCGATGACTGAGAATTACAACGGATTGGAAGTTTTCGGGTACCAATTCGATCGCTTCGCTTACGAACATCCATGGATCGGCGCGCAAACCGGCGAATTCATGCTCGGCCCCGAAGGCGGGGGAATGCTCGAATTTGCACATGCCACGGTCTTCGCGTTGCCCGATGGAGGTGCGCACGAGGTGCACGGCCCCATCCTCGACTGGTATCTCGGTCACGGCGGACCCTATGGTGCACTTGGTTATCCGATCAGCAATGAGCGTCCGACGCCGACGGGATCCGGTCGATACAATCGATTTCAACGCGGAGCCATAGGGTGGTTGCCGGATCTGGGTGCCTTCACCATCGGCGGTCGGCACGAGGAATCGGGTGTGGAGTCGGTGCCAGAAGATCGGTCGTTCTTCGAGGTGTCTGCCTGAAAGAATTCTTCGCCGCTGTTTCGAGCTGATTATCCGGTCCGAAAGTTCGATTTACCCGTCGGAAATCAGTTCAGAACAAAGTCGGCTCGTCGAATCCCGCGACACCTTCGATGCCGAGAATTCGCTGTTTGGTATTCGCACCACCCGGTGCCGAGAAGCCGCCCACTTCCGTTCCCGCCCCGAGAACGCGATGGCACGGAACGATGATCGGCACCGGGTTGCGTCCGAGCGCCCCGCCCACCGCTCGGGCTGCGCCGGGGTGGCCGAGTCTGCGCGCGATATCGCCGTACGTCAGTGTCGCACCACGGGGAATCGTGCTGCAGACGGTGTAGACCGCCGCATCGAACTCGGAGACGTTCAGTACCAGCGGAATCGGGCTCATGTCCACCGTCCTGCCCTCCAGGAGTTCGGAGACTCGAGCGATCGCGTCGCCCGCCACGGCTTCGATCGGACCCGCCGTGGCTCCGAAGCCGGCCAGGTAATCCGTCATGGCCTCGCTCGACGGCTCGGGCAGCGCGACGGCGATGACACCGTCCTCGGTCCACGCAAGTCCGCAGCGGCCGATGGCGGTGTCGAAGAGCGTGTAGCTCGGCATTGCCTCAGTATCCACCTGAGTGCGTCCAGCAGTCCAGTAGGTCAGGCAATGGACTTGAATATTCGAGGCCAGTGGGCGAATACTGGCAATCATGGCCTCCAGAGTCCTCAACGCAACGTCACTGGCCCGCGATCTCGGCAGCTGGCGGGGTGAGGCGTCCTCGGAAGGATCGGGCAAGCGCAAGACCTCGCGTCCGACTTATCGTGCGTTGGCGGACGGCGTGCGACTGCTCATTCACGACGGACGTATTCCACTCGGAGTCGGTCTGCCGAGTGAACGTGACCTGTCGGCGGCCCTCGACCTGAGTCGTACCACCATCACGTCCTCGTACTCGGTACTCCGTGACGAGGGCTATCTGATTAGCAAGCAGGGCTCGCGCAGTACCGTGGCGCTGCCCGCTCCGCTCACCCCGAACGGATTGCTGATCCACTCGAGCGCGCCGTCAGGACCGGTGGTGGACATGTCTCACGCCGCGATGTCCGCGGCCGACGGCACCATGACGGACGCCTACGAATCCGCGCTACAAGCCCTCCCGACGTATTTGTCGACACACGGGATGGAACCCATCGGGTTGGCCGTGCTGCGCGAGGCCATCGCGCAACGCTTCGTGGAACGTGGGCTGCCCACCACCGCAGATCAGATCATGGTCACGTCCGGTGCGCAGCAAGCGGTTCGGCTGCTGCTCGGTACGTTGACCGCGCCCGGCGACCGCGTCCTGATCGATCACCCCACCTATCCCAATGCGCTCGAAGCCATCAGGCGGGTGGGCGCTCGGCCGGTGCCGGTGCCGGTGCGCCCAGCCGAAGGCGACTGGGATCTCGACGGAATCGGTAGTGCCGCAAGACAAACCGCCGCGAAGATCGCGTATCTGATTCCGGATTTCCACAACCCGACCGGGCAGGTTCTTGACGCCGAGGGTCGGGCCGAACTGGCCCGCATCACCCGAGATGCCCGCATGACGCTCATCGTCGACGAGACGATGGTGGATCTGTGGCTCGACGCTCCGCCGCCGCCCCCGGTGGCCTCGTTCGGGCGAGTGTCGGGATCGGACATCATCACGATCGGTTCGGCATCCAAATCGTTCTGGGGTGGTCTACGCATCGGGTGGATCAGGGCGCACCCGTCCTTGGTCTCGCAGCTCGCAGGCTCGCGCGCCGCCCACGACCTCGGCACCTCGGTCATGGATCAATTGGCCTCCTCGTTTCTGCTGCAGGACGCGGAACCAGCCCTCGAGCTACGCCGTTCACAGCTGCGTGAGCGCCGCAACGCGCTCGAAGACGCTCTGGCCGAGCATGTTCCGAGTTGGCGCTATCGCCGATCCTCCGGAGGCATGTCGCTGTGGCTGCAGCTGCCTGCGCCGGTGTCGAGTGCTCTGGCCGCTACCGCTCCTGCCTTCGGGGCGGTGCTGGCGGCGGGGCCTCGATTCGGCGTCGAAGGTGCCTTCGAGCGCTACCTCAGGCTCCCGTACACCCGTGAGCCGCAAGAGCTTCGGGCTGCGGTGGTGGCCACTGCCGCAGCGTATCGAGCCCTCGCCACGGGCGTCGAATCGGAGCAGCCTGCGTTGGTCTTCTGAGTGGCCCAGTCCTGTCGGCGAACTCGAAGTCAAGGACGGAAATCAGCCGAAAAGCATCCATAACTTCGAGTTCGGCACCGGGAGTGGAGCCTGCGGAATGACCCAGTTGTGCGGCAGGCTAGCTCCAGACAGAGGCGATATCGGTTGCCGCAGCAGGCGGTGGCGTCGGGACCGCGTTTTCGGTGCGAGAGAACCGCGGTGCCGGACGGTGCTGCGTGACGCCGCCGACATCGATGAGCGAGCCGCGATCCTTCATATGAGGGTGCGCCGGGGCCTCGGCGAAGGTGAGGACCGGCGACACGCACGCGTCGGTGCCGTCGAAGATCGCGGCCCATTCGTCGCGGGTCTTCGAAAGGAATGTGGCAGTGAATCTCTCGCGCAGCTCCGGCCAGCGGGACTTGTCCATCTGCGGGGGCAGGTCGGCGTCGGTGAGGCCGAGGCCCTTCAGCAGTTCGGTGTAGAACTGCGGCTCGAGCGATCCGACGGCCATGTAGCCGCCGTCGGACGTCTCGTAGGTGTCGTAGAACGGGGCACCGGTGTCCAACAAGTTGGTGCCGCGGTCATCGCTCCATGCGCCGACCCCGCGCCACGCCCAGATCATGTGCGACAGCGCAGCGGTGCCGTCGACCATGGCCGCGTCGACCACCTGGCCCTGCCCGGAGTTCTGACGCTCGTAGAGCGCCGCCATGATGCCGAAGACGAGGAACATCGAACCGCCACCGAAATCGCCGACCATGTTCATCGGCGGCACCGGACGCTCGCCGGCGCGGCCGATGGCGTTGAGCACCCCGGTGACCGAGATGTAGTTGATGTCGTGGCCGGCCGTCTGCGCCCACGGGCCGTCCTGCCCCCAGCCGGTCATCCGGCCGTAGACCAGGCGCGGATTGCGGGCCAGGGCGTCGTCGGGTCCGAGTCCGAGGCGTTCGGTGACGCCGGGGCGGAAACCTTCGATCAGCACGTCGGCGCGCTCGAGCAGCCCGAGAATCTTCTCGATGTCGGCGGGGTCCTTGAGATTCGCCTCGACGACGGTGCGGCTGCGTAGCTGGTGGTCGTGGGGCGCGATCTGCCCGGCGCGTTGGACGCGTACGACGTCTGCGCCGAGGTCTGCCAGCAGCAATGCCGCGTGTGGGCCGGGTCCTATGCCTGCGAGTTCGACGACGCGAAGCCCTGCGAGCGGTCCACCATTGTTCGACACGTTGTTGCCCCGTTCCGACTCGTCAGCTGCGAATGTGACTGGAGACTAACGTGTACTAGGGCGTCCAACCGATTCGGGTGTGGATAATGATGGCCGTGACTGCCCCAGATTCCGTCCGCATCGGTACTCCGCTGACTCCCGGGGCCACCCGGGTGATGCTGCTCGGAGCAGGTGAGTTGGGCAAAGAGGTGATCATTGCGTTCCAGCGCCTCGGTGTCGAGATCATTGCCGTCGACCGTTACGACAACGCCCCCGGCCATCAAGTGGCCCATCACGCGTTCACCATCGACATGAGCAACCCCGAAGAGCTGCTGGCACTGATCGATGCGCAACAGCCGGACTTCGTCGTCCCGGAGATCGAGGCCATCGCCACCGATGCACTGGCCGAGGTGGAGGCCAAGGGCAGAACCACGGTGGTTCCGACGGCTCGGGCTACGCAGTTGACGATGAACCGTGAAGGCATCAGGCGACTCGCAGCCGAGGAGCTCGGACTGCCGACGTCGCCCTACGCCTTCGCCGATTCGCTGGGCGAGGTTCGGCAAGCGTTGTCCACCATCGGCTTTCCCGCCGTCATCAAGCCGGTCATGTCGTCCTCGGGCAAGGGCCAGTCCGTCGTTCGCAGTGAGGACGATGTCGAGGCGGCCTGGGAGTACGCGCTGAAAGGCGGCCGGGTCGACCTCGGCCGCGTCATCGTCGAGGGGTTCGTCGACTTCGATTACGAGATAACACTTCTGACGGTCCGCGGGGTGGACGGAACGTCGTTCTGCGAGCCGATCGGCCACCTCCAGGAATCCGGGGACTACGTCGAATCCTGGCAGCCGCAACCGATGTCGGACGCAGCGCTCGCGGGTGCCCGCGAAGTCGCCGAGCGCATCACGACGGCGCTCGGTGGGTACGGGTTGTTCGGCGTCGAGCTGTTCGTTCAGGGCGACAACGTGTACTTCTCCGAGGTCAGTCCTCGGCCGCACGACACCGGCCTGGTCACGCTTCGTACGCAACGGTTCTCGGAGTTCGAGCTGCATGCCCGCGCGATACTGGGTCTGCCGATCGACACGACACTGCTCTCGCCGGGCGCTTCGGCAGTGATCTACGGAGGCGTCGACGCGGACGGAATCTACTTCGACGGCGTCGCCGCCGCGCTGAAAGTCCCCGAGACCGACCTGCGGCTGTTCGGCAAGCCGACCAGCTTCGTCCGCCGCCGGATGGGCGTCGCTGTGTCGACGGCCTCGGACATCGACACCGCCAGGGCCAGGGCACGCGAGGCCGCGGGCGAGGTGCGGCCCACTGCCTGACCCACCGCGCCTGCTTCCGGGACAAGGCACACTGACTCCATGAGTGTGTTCGGAGAGACCCTGGTCGGCCTTGCGATTGTGATCGGGCTCGTCGGCATCGTCGTCCCGATTCTGCCCGGCACCATCGTGATCTTCGCGGCCGTCGCAGTGTGGGCGTGGCTCACCGGCGGCGCCGCCGCCTGGACCGTGTTCGCGATCGCGACGTTGCTGCTGGTGATCAGCGGGGTCGTCAAATACACGTGGCCGGGCCGACGCATGCGGGAGGCCGGCGTGCCGATGCGATCGCTGGTGCTCGGCGGACTGCTCGGGATCGTCGGGTTCTTCGTCATCCCCGTCGTCGGACTGTTCATCGGCTTCATCGGCGGGGTGTACATCGCGGAAGTGCCCAGGCATCGCAATCATTCCCAGGCGTGGCAATCGACAGTTCACGCCACCAAGGCGGCCGGGCTGTCGATTCTGGTCGAGCTGTTCGGGGCTTTGCTCGCGTCCGCAGTGTGGCTCGGCGGAGCAGTGCTGGTTTAGTCGATCCGGTACCAGGCCCTGGCATTACCGTCGAGCACAGCGGGGAGATCGCCGCCGACGGCGTGGGAAATGATGTCGATGTCGTTCTCCGAGAACGGACGTGGGGCGCGGGTACCAGGTAGATCGGTGCCGAACATCAACGCCTCGGGATTGACCCGATGAATCTGCTTCAGCGTATCGGCGATGTCGAGGTCGACGCGGCCGAATCCCGTTGCCTTGACGCGTACTCCGCGGTCGACCAGGTTGAGCAGATACGGCAGCCCCTGAGTCGACAGGCCGAGGTGATCGATACTCACCGCCGGTAGCTTCGCGAGAATGGGCTCGAGCGAGAGCAGCAGGGATGCATCGACATACAGCTCTGCGTGCCAGCCGACCAACTCGTGCACGCGCCGAGCCTGAGTGGTGAGCATCTCGACGTCGGTCTCGCCGCGTTTGAGGTTGAACCGCATTCCCCGCACGCCCGCGTCGTGCAACGCGAGGATGTCCTCGTCGGAGCACTCGGGATCGATCTGAGTGACGCCGGCCCAGCCGCGCCCGAGGGTCGCGAGGGCCGAGAGCAGATAGCTCTGATCGGTACCCTGGAACGAGGCCGATACCACCGCTCCTCCGGTGATGCCGAGCCCGTCGACGTCGTACAGGTAGTTCGAAACCGTGTAGGGATCGGGCAGAAATCCATGGTTCTCGACCAGCGGAAACCGGGGGTCGATGATGTGCAGGTGGGCGTCGAACACGGGTCCAAGCATGCCAGCTCGCGCAATTGCCGTTGCGACCGACCGTCGCGGTGTTTGAATGCGAAACATGAAACCGGAGACCACTGTCGTTCTCGACGGCTACACCTATTTCGAATGTCCACGCTGGCACGAGGGAAGGATCTGGGTATCGGACTTCTACTCTCACCGCGTCGTGTCTGCTCTGGAGGACGGCTCCGATGCACGAGTCGAAGCCGAGGTACCCAATCAGCCCTCGGGACTGGGGTGGCTACCCGACGGCCGACTGCTGATCGTGTCCATGCGCGATTACAAGCTGCTGCTGCGTGAGCACGACGGTTCGCTGACCGTCCACGCCGACCTCTCGACCTATGTGACCGCGAACCTCAACGACATGCTCGTCGACCCGCAGGGCCGCGCCTACGTCGGGAATTTCGGGTTCGATCTGATGAATTTCGCCCCGGTGGAGACAGCCGATCTGATTCGCGTCGACCCGGACGGTTCGGCCCATGTCGTTGCCTCGGACCTGTACTTCCCCAACGGAATGGCGTTCACGGCATCGGGCGAGCTGCTGGTGGACGAGACGGTCGGCAACAGGGTCAGTGCGTTCGACATCGCAGCGGACGGGTCGCTGGGGGAGCGGCGGGACTGGGCGATCTTCGGCGATGTGCCGACGTCGACGGATATGGCCACGGCGATCGGTGAGGTGAAGGTTGCCGCCGACGGGTGCTGCATCGACTCCGACGGCACGATGTGGATCGCCGATGCGCTGGGACAGCGAGTACTGCACGTGGAGCAAGGCGGTGAGGTTCTCGAACAGCTCGATTTCGACCTCGGGGTGTTCGCCTGCGGACTGGGCGGTTCCGATGGCCGCACGCTGTTCGTCTGCGCTGCACCGGATTTCAACGAACATCAGCGCAAGGTCGAAACCGAGGGAAAGTTGCTGGCGGTTCGGGTGTAGAGCGCTTCGCGCATGTGAGTGGAACTTCGTAGTAGGGGTCGAGGCAGGAGTGGAGCCTGCGGAACGACCCGCAGGCTCCGCACTCACATGCGGTGCCAGCCGCTCTAGGCCTTGTCGGGCTCGGAGGCCTTGAGCATGTCCTCACGCTCGACGACCTTGACCCGCTCGCGGCCCTCGGGCTCACCGAGGGAACGCTCGTGTGCGTCGAGGCGGTACCAGCCGTCCCAGGTGGTGAACGGAACCTGCTTGCCCTCGAGGAACGAGGTGACGGCATCGAGGTCGGGCTCGGCCGCACCGGCGAAGCTCGGCGCATCCTCGAGCAGATTCGCGACGGTTTCGTTGGCGTCGCCCTTGGTGTGACCGATGAGGCCGACGGGGCCGCGCTTGATCCAGCCGGTGACGTAGGTGGCGGGCACGGGTGTGCTCGAGTGCGGTGACTCCATGACCCGGCCGGCCTCGTTGGGGATGGTGCCCGCCTGCTCGTCGAAGGGGAGCGCGCTGATGTTCTGGCTCAGGTAACCGACGGCACGGTAGACGGCCTGGACCTCCCAGTCGTTGTACTTTCCGGTGCCGCGTACGTTGCCGGTTCCGTCGAGCTCGGTGCGCTCGGTACGCAGACCCACGACCTTGCCGTCCTCGCCGAGTACCTCGCTGGGGGACTCGAAGAAATGCAGGAACAGCTTGTGCGGGCGGCTACCGACGTCGCGGATGGCCCAGTCCTGCAGGGTGTTTGCGACCATGTCGACCTGCTTGGAGTTGCGGCGGGCCTGCTCGGAGCCTTCGTCGTAGTCGATGTCCTCGGGGGCGACGATCACCTCGATGTTCGGTGAATGGTCGAGCTCGCGCAGCTCCAGCGGGGTGAACTTGGCCTGAGCTGGCCCGCGGCGGCCGAAGACGTGTACCTCGAGGGCCTTGTTGGCCTTGAGGCCCTCGTAGACGTTGGACGGGATCTCGGTGGGCAGGAGTTCGTCACCGGTCTTGGCCAGGACGCGCGCGACGTCGAGGGCGACGTTGCCGACGCCGAGTACTGCGACCTTCTCGGCCTCGAGCGGCCAGGTGCGCGGCACGTCCGGGTGGCCGTCGTACCAGGAGACGAAATCGGCGGCGCCGTAGCTACCGTCGAGGTCGATGCCGGGGATGTTCAGCGCACGGTCGGCGTTGGCTCCGGTGGAGAAGATGACGGCGTCGTAGAAGCGGCGCAGGTCGTCGAGGTCGATGTCGGTGCCGTAGTCGATGTTGCCGAGCAGGCGAACCTGTGGCTTGTCGAGCACCTTGTGCAGCGCGGTGATGATGCCCTTGATGCGCGGGTGATCGGGGGCCACGCCGTAGCGAATGAGCCCGAACGGGGCAGGCATACGCTCGAAGAGGTCGATGCTCACGCCCGGTCCGCTGACATTGTGGTCGGACTTCATGAGCGCGTCGGCGGCATAGATGCCTGCCGGTCCGGCACCGACGATGGCGACGCGGAGTGGACGAGTCTGATCAGTCATGTGCAGCGAGCTACCTTCTTCGAGGGAAGTGCGGACACCCCAGCATAAATTAAGCACTACCTGAGCTGGGGCGGTGGGCAAGTTGCCGTATTTCCCGGTTTCCGGTAGGAATTGGCTGTGCAGACGACATTCCTGGTCCGGCGGTTCACCGTCGACTTCTGTCGTACCTGCACCAACATGTGTTGTCGGTGACCTGACCCGACGCCCACAATCCCGGTTCCTCGAGAAAATCAGGACGGGACCTCTCTCGACGGCAGCGCTGCCTGAATGCAATTCGCTCGCCGTGCACGGATTCGAGGACACATGACCACTCTGGAACAGCCCGCCACTCTCACCGTCGCCACATTCGGCCCGTCGTTCGGAGCCGAGATCCTCGGACTCGACGTCGCCTCGGCCTCCGATGCGCAGATCCTCGCCCTTCGGGCAGCCCTCGTCGAACACAAGGTGCTGGTGCTGCGCGGACAGACGCTCGACGACGCGGCACACATCGAATTCGGTCGACGTCTGGGAGACCTCACCGCAGGCCACCCGGTACACGACAGCGGCCACGTCGCTCCCGAGGTCTACGCCCTCGACAGTCAGGACAACGGATTCGCCGACGTGTGGCACACCGATGTGACGTTCATGGAACGGCCACCGATGGGCTCGATCCTGCGGCCCGTGGTGCTGCCCGCGCACGGCGGCGACACCAACTGGGCCGACAGCCAACTGGCCTACGAGTCGCTGTCCGCGCCGGTGCGCAGCATGATCGACGGGCTCACGGCAGTACACGACGGCAACCGCGAATTCGGTCACTACCTCGCGCGCACACGCGGCGGAAGAGGCAACGTGTGGGACGGCAAGGAAGTCACCGCCCTGGTCCCCGTCGAACATCCCGTCGTGCGGGTCCATCCGGAGACCGGCCGCAAGGGGCTGTTCGTCAATCCGGGTTTCACCTCCCACATCGTCGGGGTGTCGGAGGCCGAGAGCCGCGGGATCCTCGACATGCTGTACGCGCACCTGACCAAGCCCGAGCACATCGTGCGGCACCGCTGGCAGCTGGGCGATCTGGTGCTGTGGGACAACCGCAGCACCTCGCACTACGCCAATCGGGACTACGGCACCGAGCATCGCACAATGCACCGCATCACGCTGCGTGGCGATATCCCGGTCGGCCCCAACTAGTGCCTGAACGGTCGGATCGAGGAAGATTGGCCGCATGGCGTCATGGAGTGAACGTAGACAGCAATGGGTCGACAGTCGCGAGGAAGCGCGCAACAACGCGTCGGCGACGGCTGCGAACTCCGGCGAGGAGCGTCAGCCCAACGCATGGCCGTTCATCATCGCCGCAGGCGTCGCCGTCGTCCTGCTCGTCGGCATTTTCGTGGCCTCGAAACTCGCTCCTGCAGAGAACAACGTGACGCAAGCTCAACTGCTCACCGACAGCGTCGAGGGATTCCTCGAAGCGCAGAACACCGGCAACGCGGATCTGCTGCGCGAGAACACCTGCTTCGACGAGGTTGCGCTGCTCGTTCCCGGCGACGATGCGCAGTACCGACTCGATCGGGAAGGCGAGGTGGAGCGCAACGGCGAGACCTCCATCGACGGCGTGCCCTCGAACTACGAGATCAACGGCGACCGCGGTGTGGTGACGGTCCCGCTGAAGGAAGCAAAATCCGGAGTGCAGACCGACGAGAAGTGGAAGTTCGTGCGCATCGACGACAAGTGGTTGGTATGCAATGTCTGATTCGTGGACCGGTGTCGAGGTAACAGTGAGTGACGGAAGGCTGATCAAGTGACCTACGCAGGTGACATAACTCCCGAGGCGGCGTGGGAGTTGCTTTCACGGGACCCCGAGGCCGTGCTCGTGGACGTCAGGACACGCGCCGAGTGGCAGTACGTCGGAGTCCCGGACACATCGAGCATCGACCGTCCGACCCACCTGATCGAATGGGTCAGTTTTCCCGACGGTGCCCGAAACACCAACTTCGTCGAGGACCTGAAAGCAGCGGGAGTGGACGGTGACCGGCCGGTGGTGTTCCTGTGCCGCTCCGGTCAGCGGTCCATCGGTGCCGCGCAAGCCGCGACGGCCGCCGGGATCGGCCCGTCCTACAACGTGCTCGACGGCTTCGAAGGGGCCACCGATGCCGAGGGACACCGCGGAGCCACGGGCTGGCGTGCGGTCGGGTTGCCGTGGAGGCAGTCGTGAGTATTCCGGGCGGCGGGCAGGAGCGGAGCGACCAGGGGAGTTCTACCGGCGGGCAGGAGCGAAGCGACACGGGGAGTTCTACCGGCGGGCAGGAGCGGAGCGACAAGGGGATGCCACGCGGCGGCGGATTCGACAAGCCCTTGCCCGAGGGGGTCGGTCAGGGAACGCTGGGCGTCCGCGGCGGCCTGATGCGATCGGGGTTCGACGAGAATGCCGAGGCGCTCTATCTCTCTTCGGGTTTCGTCTACGAGAGTGCCGGTGCGGCGGAGCAGGCGTTCACCGGTGACATCGATCATTTCGTGTACTCGCGCTACGGCAACCCGACGGTCAAGATGTTCGAGGAGCGCCTTCGGCTGATCGAGGGGGCGCAAGCCTGCTTCGGTACATCCAGCGGAATGTCTGCGGTGTTCACAGCGTTGGGCGCATTGTTGAAGGCCGGCGACCGATTGGTCGCTGCGCGTAGCCTTTTCGGATCCTGCTTCGTGGTGTGCAACGAGATCCTGCCGCGCTGGGGTGTCGAGACCGTCTTCGTCGACGGAGACGACCTCGAGCAGTGGGAGCAGGCGTTGTCGGTGCCGACGACGGCCGTGTTCTTCGAGACGCCGTCCAACCCGATGCAGTCGCTGGTCGATGTCAGGCGTGTTTCGGAGATGGCTCATGCTGCCGGTGCAACGGTGGTGTTGGACAACGTGTTCGCGACGCCACTGCTGCAGCGCAGCCTCGAACTCGGTGCCGATGTGGTGGTGTACTCCGGTACCAAGCACATCGACGGTCAGGGCCGGGTGCTCGGCGGAGCGATCCTCGGATCGAAGGAGTACATCGACGGACCGGTGCAGACTCTGATGCGTCACACCGGCCCGGCGCTGAGCCCGTTCAATGCTTGGACGCTGCTCAAAGGACTGGAGACCATGCCGGTGCGAGTGCGACATTCGGTGAACTCCGCGCTGCAGGTCGCCGAGTTCCTCGAAGGTCACGCCGCGGTGCGTTGGGTGAAATATCCGTTCCTGCAGTCACATCCGCAGCACGAGCTGGCGAAATCGCAGATGTCCGGCGGCGGCACCGTGGTGACGTTCGAGCTCGACGCCCCCGAGGGGGAAGGTAAGAAGCGCGCCTTCGAGGTACTCGACGCGTTGCGTATCGTCGACATCTCCAACAATCTGGGTGACTCCAAGTCGCTCATCACCCACCCGGCCACCACCACACACCGTGCGATGGGGCCGGAAGGTCGTGCGGCAGTGGGCATCACCGACGGGGTGGTGCGCATTTCGATCGGGCTGGAGGACACAGAGGATCTGCTCGCAGACTTGGACCAGGCTTTGAAATAGCGGTATCAGCGCTCGAACACGCTGAGAACGGTGCGAAATTTGGCCGTCGTCTCCTCGAGTTCGGCGTCGGGATCGGACCCTGCGACGATGCCGCCGCCTGCGGTGGCGGTACCGGACAACCCGTCGGCGGCGAGTTCGATGCAGCGGATCGCAACCATCCACTCGCCGTCTCCGCTGCCGTCGGTCCACCCGACGGCACCGGCGTAGAAGCCGCGGGAACCCTCGAGGTCTCTGATGGCATCCATCGCTGCGGCCCTGGGAACCCCGGCGACGGCGGCGGTGGGATGCAGGGCCAGCGCCAGGTCGAGCGCCGACGTCCTGGGATCGGCCAGGTCCCCGACGATGGGTGTCGACAGATGCCACAGCTGCGGAGTGCTGCTCAGTTGGGGTGCCTCGGGCACCTCGAGCGTCTCGCAGAACGGTGCCAACGCAGCACGGATCTCGTCGACGACGAATCGGTGCTCGGCCTGGTCTTTGGCGCTCGCCGTCAACGCCGCCGAGATGCGCGTGTCCTCATCGGGATCGGCCGAGCGGGCAGCCGTCCCCGCGAACGGGTGGCAGCTGACGATGTTGCCGCGCTTGCGAACCAGCAACTCAGGACTCGCACCGACGATGTGCCTGCCGGATTCGCTCATGGGGGCGAGGTCGGCCAGGAAACCGTTGCCCATCGGATCGCGCGCGACCAGCGCGCTCAACATCGAGGCAGGATCGATCGGTGAATCCGCGGTCACCTCGATGGCCCGCGCGAGCACGATCTTCTCGGCGACACCGGCTTTCAATTGTTCTACGACATCTCGCACTCGCTGCACATGGACGCTCGGGTCGGGGACCTGTCCTGCCACGGTCACCGTGGGTAGCGGCGGTTGAGCATCCACCGTCGCCCAGGGCCCGTCGAGTCGGTAGAACTCCTCCGGTTCGATCAGAGCGGTGGCCTCGGACATATCGAACGGGATCGCGCCGAGCACATTTCGGCCCTCGCGTACCGCGGCCACCGCGTCGGCGATATCGGGAAACGCGTGCCGAACGCCCCGTCCGACCACGTGATGATCGAGGCGGGAGAGCACGAATTCGAGTGTCATCGGAAGGGGTTCTGAGTGCGGCCCACCAAGTCGGCGACGGAATCGAGGACCATGGTCGGCCGGAACGGATACTGCTCGACGGACTGGACCGTCGAGATTCCGGTGAGAACGAGGATCGTCTGCAACCCCGCCTCGAGACCCGAGAGCACGTCGGTATCCATCCGATCACCGATCATCAACGTGTTCTCGGAATGGCCGCCGATCGCGCGCAGCGCCGAACGCATCATCAACGCGTTGGGCTTGCCCACGTAGTAGGGCTCCTTGCCGGTGGCTTTGGTGATCAACGCGGCCACCGAACCCGTCGCGGGCAGCGAACCCTCACGGGACGGGCCGGTGGCGTCGGGATTGGTGGCGATGAAACGCGACCCCTTCTCCACGAGACGAATGGCGGTGGTGATGGCCTCGAACGAGTACGTCCGGGTTTCGCCGAGCACCACGTAATCCGGACTCGAGTCGGTGAGCGTGTAGCCGATGTCGTGCAGAGCGGTGGTCAGACCCGACTCGCCGACCACGTATGCACTACCGCCGGGGCGCTGATTACCGAGGAACGTCGCGGTGGCCAGAGCCGATGTCCAGATGGACTTCTCCGGAATGTCCAAACCGGTGAACGCCAAACGGGCCCGCAGGTCGCGAGGGGTACGAATCGAGTTGTTGGTCAGCACGATGAACGGAATCTCGTTGGCCTGCAACTCGGCGAGAAACGTATCTGCGCCGGGGATCAAGTGGTCTTCGTGTACGAGGACACCGTCCATGTCCATCAGATACGTCCACGGCTGGGGCTTGTCTGTTTCGCTCACCCTTCCATTGTGAACTACGCCGGTCGCGCTCAGGCTCGACTGCCGAACTATCGGGTCGTTCCGCCGGCTTCGGTCCTGCTACCAACTTGCCGCTCGATCTTCGGCGAGCCGGGAGTTGGCTGTGTGTAGTTGGCGTTCGCGGGCCGTGGTGCCACCCCAGACGCCGAACGGTTCGTCGGCGGCGGGAGCAGTTCCACGATTCGACGTGCTCGATCATGACTGCCCCGTTCCCTCGATCGGTGACGGACTCGAACGATGGTCGCGAGAATCTCTGCACCGGGCAAGAATTCGAGTCAGCGTGATTCGGTTTCCAGGTGCTGTCTGTGCTGTGGGTGTTGTCGGGGCTGGGCTTCGACGGTTGCTACTTGCCGGCTGTGTTCGCATTGTGCTCGAGAGCCGCGGACACCCAGAACTGCAGTGCTGCCTCGTTCTCCAGTGCCGCTGCGTCGACAGTGATCCACCCTGCGCCCATCGAGCGACCTCGGCCCATGACAGCGTGCAGGGCTCCGTCGAACTGCAGGAATTCGGGTTCGCGAGCTCCATCCACTCGAACCAGTAGAGCTCGATCTCCGGTGCCGACGCACGCCACCATCTTGCCTCGCACCAGGAAAGCCAGACCGCCGAACATCTTCTGCTCCCGCAGACCTTTCTGGTCGGTGAGGATGCCGCGGATGCGATCGGCAAGAAGCTCGTCGTACGCCATGCGCTTGTGCCTTTCCGGTGATCGTGGCTCTCATCGAAGACCTGATCGGTTGTGGGCGCAACCGTGGATCCTCGCTGTGTGGCATGCCGTTGGCCGCAGCGCAGGTGTGTGCAGCAGGCGGGGCTGTGCAGCAGGCAGGGCTGTGCCCTGGTGCTGGTATGGGTCGTTACGCGGGTTGTCGTGGTTCTTCGTCGCCGGTGCGGCCGGTGTCCTCGGTGTCCCCGGTGTTGTTGTTGTGGTGGTTGTGGTGGTCGGGTGGGTGCAGTACTTCTTCTGGGTGGTGTGCGTGGTTGATCAGCCCGCGACGTTGGGGGTCGATGTCGGTGGGTGGGTGCCACAGGGTGCGGCCCGGGTAGCGGTGGCTCGCGGTGGTTTTGGTGGTGGCCCATGTGCCGGGGCCGGTGCCGACGAGTGCGTGGTGCATGTCGCAGCCGAAGGTGAGGGAGTCGATGTCGGTGGGTCCGC
>NZ_JABFAU010000004.1:63878-144109 GCF_017168335.1 Rhodococcus sp. KRD162
CATCCCACAGGTGTGTATCGCCATTGTCTGCTGGACCGGACGTCGGCTCGGGCTCGGGCGCACGGGACGTGCTGTCGGTGTCGTCGTGCACGACTGATGTGGGGTCTGCGGGGTTGTTCACTCCGGGTTTCGCGGCTTTGGAGAACAGGGCTTCGAGGTAGGCGCGTAGTTCGGGGTCGACGCAGAAGCGTCCTTCCGACATCCCGTCGGCACCCTGCTCACCGAGATAGAAGAACGCATCACGTCGCTTCCGCGGCCTGGGCTGCCCGTTCTCGTCGTCGTCTTCGTCGTAGTCGCCGTCGGGGTTGAGGATCGAATCCAGGTGCGCCACCAGCGGCGCGAAGTCGTCGGGCCGCCTGGTCGATGCGTAGCCCACCAACTGCTGTTCGGCGAGATCGCGGGTCTGCGGATCCACACTCGAGGGCAGATGGCGGAAGAACTCGCGGATCATCTGCACATGCTTGGTATCGAGCAACCCGGCCCGTAATGCTTCGGCGGTGTGCGGCAGCAGTGCAGGCAGGACGTCACCGGACAATGCTGTCCGGTCGCCCAGCTCCGCAGCCAGACGTACCCGTGCCCCGGCCGCGCGTGGGGTGATCCGCAGCATCCACGCCACCGACGACGGCACCGACGCCGAATATACATCGAGTCCGTGCTGCGCGATCAACTCGTTCAACCAGGTGTGCGAGTGCGCAGTCAGCGACCGGGTCACCGTTTCCATCCGCTGGATCACCGCGCGCCGGTCGGCGTTCGTCCACGACACCGACGCCTGTTCCGTCAATGCGGCGACCGCGGACTCGACCCGATCGACCACCACCGATAGTTCGGGATCGGACACCTCAGGGGCGGGCGGCACCGTCTCGATGCCGTCCACCCCTGATCCGCCGTCCCCCGAAAGCATGCACAAAATCTATCGCGACCCACCGACACACTTTCGAACACACGTTCCCAACGGCCCTGCGTCGTGGAACGGGCCAATCGAAGTCGGAGGGCCTATGTGGCGGATTACACATGGCCCACAAGTGTGACGTTGCCGATTTCGAGTAACGACGAGTCGCGTAGATGCTGCCGGCGACGTTCAATATTCCCAAGGCGGACGTAACGATCACAGCAGCGTTGCTTGCATCGGTGACGAAAGCCACCGCTTGGCAGCATCTCCGAACTCGAGTGTCGAGCCGGTGTCCGATGTTGTGTGTTGACCCAGTGGGGATGATCGACATGAACGACGCATCTCGTTTCGCCGCATCGTGCAGTTCGCCGAAGGAACTGATCACTCGACTTCAGTTCGGTACCACGGACGTGTGGCCGGAGGACATCGCCCTTCCGGCCCGTTGGCGCTACATGGCCGACCTAATAGATTCCGATCGTGGCTTGCTCGTCGAGTTCGACGGTGCCCTGTCCACACCGGTTGCGGACGCACTCGGTGCGACGGCGGAACTGTGCAGGCAATCGGCCACCGAGTCTGTGCCCGCGGCCGACTGGCAGTATCTGCGGCGAGCGTTGGGATGGCTCGAGCGTGGCAGTTCCGGTGTCGATCGCGCTCTCATCGCCGTGGGCGACGAGTTGGCACTGATCGGGCTCGACGGGGCGGAACAGGACTTCTCGGTTGCGACCTGGCTGTGCATTGATGTCTTGGACAGGTTTGCCGCCGCTGGCGATACCGTCGGGTATTGGGTCGAGTACGTGTACAGATGTGAGTCGAATGTGGCCGAGCAGTGCATCGATTCAGGTCTTGTCGGCAGCGAGAGCACCGAACTGTCGGTAGCCGTGTGACTGGTGGTAACGGGAGAGTCGTCGCCGAACGCCGCGCGGAACATTTGCGTCGTGGTGACCGTTGTACCGCGCATGACACGAGCAGCGGTCGCAGCGTCCTACGGTAGTTCCGATGTCATCGAGATCGTCGACGTCGATCTACCGGAACCGTCCGAGGGTGAGGTACTGATCGCGGTGAAGGCGATCGGCGTCAACCCCTTCGACTACAAGAGCTACAGCGGTTCGTTCGGCACCGACGCGTCGAAGCTTCCGATGGCATTGGGCAGCGAGGCCTCGGGGATCGTGGTCGCGTCGGGCGGAGCCGTCGAGGGGCCTGCGGGACCCATTGCCGTCGGCGACGAGGTGATCGTGTCCGGCCACACCGGAACGTACGCCGATACGATTCTGGCTCCCGCGCGGTTCGTGTTCCCGAAACCGGCAGAACTGGACTGGGAGGTTGCTGCCGGTGTTCTCGCTGTCGCTGGAACTGCTTACGACGCACTCGAATCCGTGGGAGTCGAGAGCGGCGACACGCTGCTGGTGCACGGCGCGGCAGGCGGTGTGGGATCGGTTGTGACCCAACTCGCGGTGGCGCGCGGCGCCACCGTCATCGGGACCGCGCGCCGGCAGAATCACGATGCACTCCGGGCCTATGGTGCCGAACCCGTCGAATACGGCGATGGGCTGATCGACCGCGTCCGGGCAGCCGCTCCGAAGGGAATCGACGCCGCCATCGATGCAGTGGGTACCGACGAGGCCGTGGACGTCTCGCTCGAATTGCTCACCGATCGAGCCAGATTGGTGACGATGGCCGCGTTCGGTCGGGCAGCGGCAGACGGGTTCCTCGCCGTGGGAGGGCCGGAGAGTATGAAACGTCGACGCCTCGCGTCACCGACGCTGTTGGAGCAGGCCGGTGCGGGAGTGTTCGAGGTGACGGTCGCCAAGACCTTCCCGCTCGCCGACGCCGCGAGGGCGCACGCAGAGCTGCAGTCCGCGCACCCGCGCGGAAAGTTCGTCCTGATTCCGTAGCTCGGCCGTGAGGGGAGAACTATCGGTAGTAGTCGTCCCACCAGGTCAACACTCTGGTTCCGATCAACGTCAGCCACTTCGAGGGTTCACCCTCTGATACATCCGTCTCGAACCACACCTCGCCCGGGTGAGGCCTGGCCTGTAACCATGATCCATCGCTTCGGCGGGCGGACCTGATGGCTCCGATTGCCTCCTCCAGGCGAGGATCCGGCGCTGTCCCATCGAGCAGAGAGGCGCGTCGGAAGTAGTCGACAGCATTGAGCGCGCTGTACCTCCACCGGAACGGGTAGCAGAACTGCCCGACCCATTCTCCGACCCGTCTGCCCGTGGACAGGGTGTAGAGGAGTTTGCGCTCGAGCAGGTACTCCTCGCCGATCCGCCGGACCGCACGAGTTCTCTCGGTGCCACCGACTGCGGCGTCGTACTCCAGTAGCCCTTTCAGTGAGTTCAACGTCGAGTGGAACGAACTGCGAGTCGATCCCTCGACCCACTCGCAATTCCATCCACCGTCCGGCAGTTGATGGTCGAGAAACCATTCGACGATGCCGTCGACGTCCGCGCCGAGCCACACTCCATTGGCAACGGTCCACGCATTGATACAGCAGTCCACTTCGCCGCCCCAGTACGGCAGGTTCTCGTACTCCCACCGACTGTTCGTGTCGAGCAGTTCGACTGTGCGGCGGGCCCGCAGAACGGCGGCGTCGACGCCCCACTCGCGCAACGAATTCAGCGACCAGGTGGTTGCAGTCCAGGGCTGGCCCACTGCCGTGGCACCATCGAAGTTCGCAGGGAAGAACGCACCGCCCGCCCATTGGCCGTCCGGGTCCTGCAGCGCAAGAAGTCTCGCACCGAAACCCTCGGTGGCGACTCGGGCGCGAGTTGCTTCCCATACCGTGGCGGGTTCTCCCAAGAGGTCGCGCTCGACCTGCCAATGCAGCGCAGGATCGGAATCGACAAGCCAGTTGCGAAGCGAATCGGCGATCATGACGGCGAAGCCTAACGCCGCTCGTTCCAGCGGACGTGCCAGTTAACGATCGGGTCTCGACGCGCGTGGGGTAGTGGTCGGCACGATCTACGATGGGCTCATGACTGCCGATCCGACCACGCCCGCACCGTCGAACAGCTCGGTGAACTGGAAGAGGCGGGGGATCCTCGTTGGAGCCGGAATCGTCCTGCTGTTGATCGCCTACTTCGTTCTGGCTGCATTCCTGCCGCGCTGGTGGAGCCTCCGAGTGGAGAGCCTCGCCGATCGCACGTTCACCAAGGGCATTCTGTGGGGCCTGTTGTTCGGCATCGTGTGCACGTTCGCTCCGTTGGTGTTCTTCTGGAGCGCCTGGTCGGTTCGCAAGGGCAGAGCCGGAAAGCCGCTGGCCATCGGAGCGGTGATCCTGGCCGTCGTCACAGCCATCCCGAACCTGTTGACCCTCACCATCGTTCTCGGCACCAGCAACGCCGCCCATGCCGGCGAGCGCACCCTCGATACGAGCGCACCGGGTTTCCGCGGTGCGACGGCACTCGGTGCGATCATCGCCGTGGTCCTGGTTGCCCTGCTCGTATTCGTGGTGGTGCGCAGAAGCCGTCGACGCAGAGTTGCCGCGCTGCCGCACTGACCGTCCGGCGCTGCGCAATCTCGTCGGTTCGACGCCATCCGTCATCGACGCTGCGTGCGCCTGGGACCCGCGTGCCGAGATTTCAACCGTTCTGCCGTCGATCAGGCTCGCAGCGTCATGATCTCCGCGCCGTCCTCGGTGATCATGACGGTGTGCTCACTGTGGGCGGTGCGGCATCCGGTCGTACTGCGAAGGGTCCATCCGTCGGCATCGGTGACGAGTTCGTCGGTGTCCGCCATGACCCAGGGCTCGAGTGCCAGCATCAGGCCGGGGCGGAGCCCGTAACCCCGTCCGGGCCTGCCGTTGTTCGACACGTGCGGGTCCTGGTGCATCGTCGAGCCGATGCCGTGACCACCGAACTGCATGTTGATCGGGTAGCCGGCACCGCTCAGTACCGTCCCGATCGCGTGCGAGATGTCGCCGATCTTGTTGCCTGGACGCGCCGCGGCTATGCCCGCGGCCAACGCTCGTTCGGTCGCGTCGATCATCGTTGTGTCCTCGGGTCGAGGTTCGCCCACGACGAAGCTGATGGCTGAGTCCGCTGCCACGCCGCCGAGTACGACAGCGAGATCGAGCGTCAGTAGATCGCCGTCGGCCAGCGAGTAGTCGTGTGGAAGGCCATGCAGTACAGCGTCATTGACGGAGGTGCAGATGTAGTGACCGAACGGGCCGCGGCCGAAGGACGGGGCGTAGTCGACGTAGCAGGATGTCGCTCCCGCTCCGAGGATGATGTCCTTGGTCCACTGGTCGATTTCGAGCAGATTGGTGCCGATGGTGGCGCGCTCTCTGATGGTCCCGAGGATCTCTGCGACCAACGCGCCCGATTCACGCGCGAGGGGGATTGTGCTCGGCGGGAGGATTTCGATCATGTGCTGCCTTTCGTCGTATGACGAATAACTATACCGGTATAACTATTGGTGTCGAGACTCGACGGGTGTGTGTGCCCTGGGGCGTTCGTGCGACTCTATTTGCTGTGTCCGCCCATCCGCTCGACGATCCCGTCCGCAGTTCTCTCGAAGGCCCGCTCGCGCGGTTCGCGGTTCGGCGCGGCCGGGTAGTGCGTATGGATCCCGACGTGTCCCCCTTTCTGATGCACCCCGAGATTCTCGAGCCACAGGACTGGGAGGACATCGCCACGTTGTTCGGACCGCGAACCATCGTGGGATTGAACGGACCCGAACGCGAATTGCCGACCGGATGGTCACGTGTGGAGACTTTCGGCTTGGTGCAACTCGTCGGCACGCATCTCGAGACGCGGCCCTTCGGCGAGTCGGTCGAGCTGGGTGCTGCGGATGTTCCGGAGATGCTCGGTCTCGTTCGGCGCACCGAGCCCGGACCGTTCCTGCATCGGACCATCGAGCTCGGTACCTACCTCGGAGTCCGACGGAACGGTTCGTTGATCGCCATGGCAGGTGAGCGCATGCATCCACCGGGGTGGACGGAGATCAGCGCGGTGTGCACCGACCCTGCCTTCCGCGGGCAAGGTCTTGCCACGGACCTGGTGCGTGCGGTCGGCCACGGTATTCGTGCCCGAGGCGAGGAACCGTTCCTGCATGCCTCGGATGCGAACGTGCGCGCGATCGAGCTGTACCTGTCCATCGGATTCGAGCTGCGGCGAACATCGCGGCTGACATTGGTGAGAACGCCTGCATCGAACCTCGGGTAGGTGCCGAGATCCGCCGTTGCGGGAGCTGCCGTCGAGGATTTATCGTTACTTGTGCAAATAAATGGCGACGTCGTCTACGACGATGGTCTCGTTGTCCTCGACGAGGCCGGAGTCACGCTGAGGTATTACTACTTTCCTGTCGCCACCGCGAAGTTCGTGCCCTACTCGAAGATCCGCGCCGTCGACACCGCCGTCCTCGGCATGTGGAACGGTAGGTGGCGGCTGTGGGGTGCTCCGTGGATCGATCAGTGGCTTCCGCTGGACGTGAAGCGCCCCACGAAGGACACTGCAGTGGTGCTCACCCTTCGCCGCATCTCGCCGGTCTTCACTCCCGATGATCCGGAGCGAGTGGCCCAGCTGATCCGCGAGCGCATGACCGCGTCGACGTGACCCGGCCCGACGAGCGGTTCACTCTTGCGAGCGAACGCACTTTCCTCGCCTGGTTGCGGACCTCGCTCGGTCTACTCGCCGGCGGCATCGCGATCGTTCATCTCGTTCCCGACTTCAGCACCGGATGGGTCCGAACCACCCTCGGCCTGATCCTGATCGGACTTGCCGCAGCGGCCCCGATCATCGGTCTGCGACGGTGGATGCGCGTCCGAGACGCGCTCGAGAACGGCGCACCGATGCCGAGGTCCCGAGACCTGTGGGTCTTCGCCGTCGGCATCGGTGCAGTGGCTGTGCTTGCCGCGGTCGTCACCGTTCTGGGGATCCAGTAGCGCGCGGCCCACCGCGGCAGGTGCACAATCGAACAACTAGGACGACCAACGACAGGAGTTCGGCGTGGCGCAGGGTCTCAAGCTCGGGTACAAGGCATCGGCGGAGCAGTTCGGGCCGCGGGATTTGGTCGAGCTCGGTGTTCTGGCCGAGCAGCACGGTATGGATTCGGCAACGGTCAGTGACCACTTTCAGCCGTGGCGGCACGAGGGTGGCCATGCGCCGTTCTCTCTTGCATGGATGACGGCTGTCGGTGAGCGGACCAAGACGATTCAGCTCGGTACATCGGTGTTGACGCCGACGTTCCGATACAACCCATCGGTCATCGCCCAGGCGTTCGCGACGATGGGTTGCCTGTATCCCGGGCGCGTCATGCTCGGGGTCGGTACCGGCGAGGCTTTGAACGAGATCGCCACCGGGTTCACCGGCGAGTGGCCGGAATTCAAGGAACGGTTCGCGCGGCTGCGTGAGTCGGTGCGCTTGATGCGTGAGCTGTGGCTGGGCGATCGGGTCGATTTCGAGGGCGAGTACTACACCACCAAGGGCGCGTCGATCTACGACGTCCCCGAGGGCGGCATTCCCGTGTACATCGCCGCGGGTGGTCCGGTGGTGGCCAGGTACGCCGGACGGGCCGGTGACGGGTTCATCTGCACATCGGGTAAAGGCATGGAGCTCTACACCGACAAGCTTCTGCCCGCCGTGGAGGAAGGGGCCGGTAAGGCCGAGCGCGACAGCGGTGAGATCGACAAGATGATCGAGATCAAGATCAGCTACGACACCGATCCTGAACTCGCACTGGAGAACTGTCGTTTCTGGGCTCCGCTGTCGCTGACGCCCGAGCAGAAGCATTCGATCGACGATCCGATCGAGATGGAGAAGGCAGCCGACGAACTGCCGATCGAACAGGTCGCGAAGCGTTGGATTGTCGCGTCGGACCCCGACGAGGCGGTGGAGAAGGTCAAGCAGTACACCGATGCGGGCCTGAACCACTTGGTGTTCCACGCACCGGGACACGATCAGAAGCGCTTCCTCGAGCTGTTCGAGAAGGATCTGGCCCCGCGCCTACGCACACTCGGCTGACGCCGGGGAGCCGGTGATTCGACGAGGTCAGCGATCGGCCGTGAGCGCGAACAGTCGCATATCGCGGTCGGTTCGAGTCTCGTACTCGCCGTACACCTCGATCATCGCGTCGAACTGTCGGTAGATGCGGGCCTTCTCGTCGCCGGTGATCCGGGTTGCCGTCACCGGGATCTTCCTACCGCCGATAGCGACAACCGCTCTCGGGTCGGCGAGGAGATTGGAGGTCCACGCCGGGTGGTGCTGCTGGCCGAAATTGGATCCGACGACGAAAATCTTCTCGCCCTCCCGGTAGTACAGCAGCGGGCTCGTTCTCGGCTCACCGGACTTGCGGCCCGTGGTCGTCAGCAACAGCACCGGCGCAGCGATCGGGCCGAGGACGGTGAAGCGGCCGTTGGACTTGGTCAGCAGCCATCGGTCGATGCCTGCGAGATTCTTGATGACCCAGGAACCGGGCTTGGTCGAGGCGAATTTCACAGCGGGTTTACGGATGAACGAGTTCTCGCTGCCCCAGCGCACATCCGGGAATGGTGAATCGGCCATGGTTCATGGGACAACTGGACGCCACTCGCTGTCAACACCTGGACCACTAAGCTGTTGGTCATGGCTGAGCCCACCACTGCCGACCCTGCCGGTATGTACCCCTCCAGCATCTATGTCGCATCACCGGAAGGCGACACCGGGAAATCGACCATCGCGCTGGGGGTGCTGCAGATGCTCGCCGCTACCGCGGCCCGGGTCGGGGTGTTTCGGCCCATAGCGCGCTCGACCAACGAGCCCGACTACATTCTCGAACTTCTCGTCGAACACACCACCGCAGACCTCACGTACGAGCAGTCCCTCGGTGTCACCTATGAGCAGGTGCACACAGATCAGGACGCGGCGCTCAGCGAGATCGTCAATCGGTACCACGAGGTTGCCGCCCACTGCGACGCCGTGGTGATCGTGGGCAGCGACTACACCGATGTCGGTAGTCCCAGTGAGCTCGGCTTCAACGCCCGTATCGCGGTCAATCTCGGTGCCCCGGTGTTGCTCGCGCTGCGTGGATCCGACCGCACACCCGACGAGATCGCGCAGTTGGCCACGCTGTGCCGGGCCGAGCTTCGCCAGCATCACGCACACTTGGCGGCGATCGTCGCAAACCGCTGTGCGCCGGACGATCTCGATGCGGTGACCGACGCGCTGGCCTCCGTCGGCGTACCCGCATGGAGCCTGCCGGAAATCCCTCTGCTGGTGGCTCCGACCATGGCCGAGCTGCTCGAGGCGGTGGACGGCACGCTCTACAGCGGCGATTCGTCTTTGCTGCAGCGAGAAGCATTGCGGGTCATGGTCGGTGGGATGACGGCCGAGCACATCCTCGAACGTCTCACCGAAGGCGTCGTCGTCATCGCGCCGGGGGATCGTTCCGATGTACTCCTCGCTCTCGTCAACGCTCATGAGGCCGAGGGGTTCCCGTCCCTTGCCGGCATCGTCATGAACGGCGGTATCGAGCCCCATCCGGCAATCGCACGTCTGGTGGCAGGACTCGGCCCCCGGTTGCCGATCCTCACGACCGCACTCGGCACGTACGACACGGCCTCCGCGGCGGCGCGGACCAGAGGCCGAGTCGCGGTGGGATCGCAGCGAAAGGTCGATACCGCGCTCGGTTTGATGGAACAACGGGTGGACGCGAAAACGCTGCTGGGACGGCTCGATATCGCCATCCCCACCATCACGACACCGCAGATGTTCGAGTACCAGTTGATTCACCGGGCCCGCGCGGACCGAAAGCACATCGTCCTACCCGAGGGCGGCGACGACCGCATCCTCCGGGCCGCTGGGCGACTGCTGCAGCGGCAGGTCGCGGACCTGACCATCCTCGGCCAGGAAGGCCCGATTCGCCGACGGGCATCGGAGCTGGGCGTCGATCTCGACAAGGCCACGGTCCTCGACCCGACCGATTGCGAATACGCCGAGGACTTCGCGGTGGAATACACCGAACTGCGCAAGCACAAGGGTATGACGCTCGAGCGCGCACGCGAGATCATGACCGATATTTCCTACTTCGGAACGATGATGGTGCACAAGGGAATCGCCGACGGCATGGTCTCGGGTGCGGCGCACACCACAGCCCATACGATCAAGCCGTCGTTCGAGATCATCAAGACCACGGACGGAGTGTCGACGGTGTCGTCGATTTTCCTGATGTGCCTGTCCGATCGGGTGCTCGCCTACGGCGATTGCGCTGTGGTTCCGGACCCGACGGCCGAGCAACTCGCCGACATCGCCGTGTCCTCGGCGCAGACCTCGGCTCAGTTCGGAATCGAGCCGCGAGTGGCCATGCTGTCCTACTCCACCGGCGAGTCCGGGTCGGGGGCGGACGTCGACAAGGTCCGGCAGGCCACAGCGCTTGTCCGCGAACGCAACCCGGAGCTCCTCGTGGAGGGTCCGATCCAGTACGACGCCGCCATCGAGCCGTCCGTCGCTGCCTCGAAGCTCCCCGAATCGGAGGTGGCAGGCAGGGCGACGGTGTTCATCTTCCCGGACCTCAATACCGGCAACAACACCTACAAGGCCGTGCAACGCAGTGCCGGTGCCGTCGCCGTCGGACCTGTTCTGCAGGGCCTGCGCAAACCCGTCAACGACCTTTCTCGCGGCGCACTCGTCGAGGACATCGTCAACACGGTCGCCATCACCGCCATTCAGGCGCAGGGCATTTCGGATGCAGCGCAGCAGGAGGACACAGCGCAGCAGGAGGGCGCATCGTGAGCATTCTCGTCGTCAACTCCGGATCATCCTCGGTGAAGTTCCAACTGGTCGAGCCCGGTTCGGGCGAGTCCATTGCCGGTGGGCTCGTCGAACGGATCGGTGAGTCCGACGGCAGAGTCGAACTCGACTACCGAGGTGAGAGCCTCGAACGAACCCAGCACATCGACGATCACGGTGCCGGTCTCGCGCTGGCCTTCGAGATGCTCGCCGACGCCGGTGTCGATCTGGGCTCGAGCGTCACTGCCGTCGGGCATCGCGTCGTTCACGGCGGCACGGTGTTCTATCGTCCGACGATCATCGACGATGGCGTCGTTCAGCAAATATCCGACCTCAGTAGCCTTGCGCCACTGCATAATCCACCGAATGTGCTGGGTATCGAGGTCGCCAGGGCGCAGCTGCCGAACGTTCCGCACGTGGCGGTGTTCGACACGGCATTCTTTCATTCGCTACCGGCCGCGGCCGCGACCTATGCCATCGATGCGACCGTTGCCGCCGAGCACGACATCAGGCGCTACGGTTTTCACGGCACCTCGCATCACTATGTCTCGGGCCAGGTCGCGACGTTCCTCGGGCGCGATCCTGCAGATCTGAACCAGATCGTGCTGCACCTGGGCAACGGGGCGTCGGCCTCGGCGGTGGCGGGCGGTCGAGCGGTGGATACCTCGATGGGGCTGACGCCGCTCGAGGGCCTGGTGATGGGCACCCGTAGCGGGGACATAGACCCCGGCGTGATCATGCACCTTCGCCGCAGCGCCGGCATGAACATCGACGAGATCGACGATCTGCTCAACCGTCGATCCGGGTTGATCGGGCTTTCCGGGGTCAACGACTTTCGGCAGTTGCAGCAACTCATCGACGATGGAGACGCCTCGGCGCGTCTGGCCTACGACGTCTACATTCACCGCCTGCGCAAGTACATCGGCGCGTACATGCTCGGGCTGGGCCGGCTCGATGTCATCACGTTCACCGCAGGCGTCGGTGAGAACGCCGCGGCGGTGCGCGCGGACGCGCTCGCCGGTCTCGGCGGTTTCGGGATCGAGATCGACCCAGAACGTAATGGGGTGCGCAGCAAGCAGCCTCGGGTGATCTCCACCGACTCGTCGGTGGTGACGGTATTGGTGGTGCCGACCAACGAGGAACTGGCGATAGCGCGCTCGACGGACGATCTGGTGCGAGGCGGCAGCTAGAACAGCGAACGCGGCCGAATCGAGTTCGCCAGATCCACCAGTGAGAAGCGGTGTGAGCGGTCGGTTGCATTGCGGGCCAGCGCCCGTAGGCCCTTCTCGGTTCCACGCCGCAGCCCGTCCTCGGTGAACGGGACGCTCAGTATCGGCTCTCGTTCGGCGGTGGCAGCGTGGCCGGAGACGATCCAGTCCAGGGCCATCGCCAACACCAGTGTCCGCATTTGCAAGGCCCGGCTCTCGGCTTTGGGAAGCAATGCGACTCGTCTTGCGGCAGAACGGAAGTCGGCCTCCGTCAGCTCGGCCCGTGAGCGATCCATGAGGAGCGTCAACACACTGGTCATGCGGGCCATCGAATAATGGCGCGAGCTGATCGGGACCTGATCGAGTGCGGCAATGGCTCCGGCTTGATCGCCGCGCCGCTGTAGCTGCCGGGCCAGGCCGAACGCCGAGCTGACGATACCGCGATTGGTCCGCCACACGGCTCGGTAGAGTCCCTCGGCTCGGGCCCGCCACCGCTCGGCCTCGTCGGCGTCACCGGAGGCAGCATGACCGAGCAGTTCGGAGGTGGCACCGAGCGCGACCTTGGGGGCGAGCTCGCCGGGCATGGCGCCGAGCACGTAGTCGAAACTGGCGAACGCAGAGTCGTATTCGTGATGAAGCAATGCGATCAGACCCGCGTACCACTGCACGCGCCACGGATCGTCCTCCCGGTCCTCGGACTGCACGGCGGCGAGGACGGCGGTTGCTTCGACGACGTTCCCGAGGTCCAGGTGGGCTTTGACCTCGGCGAGGGTGATCTCCAGTCCCAGTTCGCCAACAGTGGTTTTTGCAGATTCTTCTGCTTCGGCGCTCGAGGCGACGCGCTCGATGCCGTTTCGTTTGGCATGTTGCAGTGAGTCCAGGGTCTGTCGGGGTTCGACGTGTACGGCCGCTGCAAGCAGTGCTGCACTCGGATCGTTGGGGTCTACCAGCGGAACGGGGAGCGCGGCAACAACTTCGGCTGCTGTCATGCGCTCGTGTCGCACGGTTCCGTCCACGTAGGTGTCGGTGCGACCTACCGACTGCTCGGTGCCGAAGGTGGTTCTGGGTGGGCTGAACACCGTCGACAGGCCGGGGCGCTCGACCCCGGTCCGAAGGGCCAGGATTTCGCGGAGCACACCGATCGCCTGCCCGGCGAATTCTTCGGCGGATCGGAACCGCTTCTTGGGGTCTTCGTGGATGGCGCGGAGGAGCAATCGGTGGAGCGACGGATACTGCTGCAGCACTTCGGAACTGTCCACCGGAGGCAGTCCGTCGAGATACTTTCCGTTCTTCGACGGCATGTCCAGTGTCAGTACCGCGAGGGTGCGGCCGACCGTGAAGATGTCCGATGCCACGGTCGGTCCGGTCTTGACTATCTCCGGTGCCTGGTAGCCCACCGTGCCGTACAGGTAGCCGTAGTCTCCGATGCCGGCGACCGCACCGAGGTCGATGAGTTTGATCTGATCCTCGGAGACCATGATGTTCTCGGGTTTGAGGTCGTTGTAGACCAGGCCGATCGAATGCAGGTAGCCCAGTGCCGGAAGTACTTCGAGGACGTAGGCGAGGGCCTGCTCGACGGGTAGGCGAGTGCCTTCGCAGGCGGTGAGGATGTCGCGCAACGACCGCCCGCCGACGTATTCCATGACGATGAAGCCGACGCTCGACCCGTCATCGCGGGGCTGTTCGACGAAGTTGTAGATCTTCACCACGCCGGGGTGTGCGACCTCGGCCAGGAACTGACGCTCCGCCACGGCGACGGCGTGTGCCTCTTCGTCGCCGAAGTGCAGCAGTCCTTTGAGTACCACCCAGCGATCGCTGACGTTGCGGTCGATGGCGAGGTAGATCCAGCCGAGCCCGCCGTGTGCGATGCAGCCCTGCACATCGTATTGGCCGACAACACGATCGCCTGGTTCGAGCAGTGGAGTGAAGTCGAACGTTGCGCCGCAGTGTGGGCATATTCCGGTGGCGATGTCCGGCTCACCGGGTTCGCTGCGGCCCACCTTCGCGTTGCATTTCCAACAGAATCTCTTGTGTTGCGGCACCGACGGATCCGACATCACTGCGGTTTCGGGATCGACCGGTTCCACTCGGGGCACGTCGACCAGGCCGCCGCCGAGTCGACGTCGAATGCTGGTGCTGCGCGATCGACCCGATCTCGATCTGCCCGATCGGGTGCGCGCGGACGTGGACGGTGGTGCGGCGGATTTCGCTGTGCCCGGTCCGGTTTTGTCGGCCGGCGGTGAGGAGGGTCGCGGCGTCGGAGCAGTTCCGTCGTCCACCGGCGACCGCGAGACGGACTGGGTGCGCTCGCCGTCGTCCGCCCGAACCACTGCCTGCGTTCGTTCGGCCGGAGCGGTGGAACGTTGTTCGCCTTCGTTCATGGTGCGGTCCTCTAATCGCTGTACGACGCGCTGGGCGGCCCGGGGGATGGCCCGAGTACGGTCAGCCACCGGTTGTAGATGCGATTCCACGTGCCGTCGGAGCGGATCCGCGCCAATGTGCCATTGACGAAGCGCACCAGATCCTCGTTGTTCTTGTTGATTCCGACGCCGTACGGTTCCGGGCTCAGGCTGGCACCGACTATCTCGAGGTACGGGTCCTGCGCCGCGAGACCGGCAAGAATGGCATCGTCGGTGCTGATGGCGTCGACCTGCCGCTGTTGCAATACCACCAGGCAGTCCGACCACATCGGAACCGTGACCACGGTCGCAGCGGGTTGTATTCGCTGCAGTCGACGCAACGAGGTGGTGCCTTCCACCGCGCACACCCGTTTGTTCGCCAGATCGTCGACATTGCGGATACCGGAGCCTTGCACAACCAGAACACGTTGCTGCGCTTGGAAGTACACGGTGGAGAACTGCACTTCGTTGCGCCGAGCGCAGGTGATGGTCATGGTCTTGACCACGATGTCCACCGAAGAGTCCTGCAGAGCTTCCAGTCGCTGCGCCGAGGTGAGGATGCGGAAGTCCAGCCGATTCGGATCACCGAAGATGTCTCGCGAGATCTCGCGAGCGATATCGACGTCGAATCCGACCAACTGCCCGCTCATCGGATCGCGGAAGCTGAAGAGATTGCTGCCGGTGTCGAGTCCGACGACCAAGCGGCCCTTGGCACGTAAAGCGTCGAGCGTCGGCTGCGGCGCATCCGAGCCGGGTGGCAGCGGGCGCAGGCTTGCGGTGGGGCGAGCGCACTCGTCGTCGGCGGGAGTTTCCGTGGGCCGAGCGGCCACCGAAGCACCGTCCGGCAGCGGCGGTTCGGTGAACGTCGTATCGACCTGCGGCGGAGGGCTTTCCGGCGGCGTGCAGCCGACCAGCAAGCTCATGGTCAGGATGCCGACGGCGAGCAGGCGTTTCACAGGTACTCACGCAACCTCGGGAACAGGCCGATGACGAATGCCACCGAGGCGGCGATGGTGAGAACCCATGCGCCGTTGGACAAGCCGGACAGCACCCACACCGAGCGGTCGATATTGGACCGCAGTTCGCCTCGTGCGTTCTCGATCCCGTCGACCAGGACGCTGTCGAGCGCATTGAACGCCGCAGCCGAATCGGACTCCCCGGTGCCGGTGGCGATCGCAACCGCACCGTTGAAATCGCCTGCCTCCAGCGCGGAATCGATCCGCGAATGCGAGGCGGACCAGGTGTCGAGTGCGTCGGTGACCGCGGTGTCGCCCTCGAACATCTCCGACATGCGAGAGACGTTGGCGTCGAACGACTGTCCGTAGTCCTGGCTCCCGCCGCGGCGCGCAAGATCGAGCGTCTCGTCCGCTCGGGCCTGTTGGGCCAGGATGAAACCCGTTGTGTAGGACTTCAACGGAGTGACGCCGCGATCGAGTGCGCGATCGGTGGCGATGGAGGAGACGAGTCCGACCACCAGCATCCAGCCGAGCAGCCCGGCAACGGCTGCCGTCGCAGTGAGGAACCCGGCATTGAGCGTCCGGCGCGTCGTGCGCGAGAGGTACCACTGGCTCAGGCCTGCCATGACCAACAGGAAGACCACGGACCCGATCGGAAACAACGGCGGGCTGGTGAACCGCTCCTGATCGGCCGACACCCGCGAGGCCTGCTCGGTGTACAACTTCTCGGCCAGCGGCAGCAAACTGGTCTGCATCATCGTCGACGCCTCGCCGAGATACGCAGCGCCCACAGGGTTGCCGCTCCGGTTGTTGGCGCGAGCGGTCTCGACGAGTCCGCTGTAGACCGGTAGTCCGGTCGCGATCTGCGTCAATACGGCGCTGGTGGCCTCGTCGTTCTCACTCACTCCTGCGGAGGCCACGATCAGCTCCGAGGACGCCTCGCCGAGCGCCTGCGAGTAGCGTTCACGCACCTCGGGCGGTTCGAGACCGCCCGCGATGAACGCGGTGGCGGCAGCGGCGTCGGCCACCGACAGGGCACCGTAGAGATTCTGCGCCGAGTTCGCGAACGGCTCCGTTCGCACCAGCAAGGTGCCCAGGGTGTCCACTCGTTCGGTCACGGCCGTGGAGGCCAAGCCCCCGACCGTCAATGCCAGGACGACGAGGGCGAATACCATCGCGACCAAACGCGCAGGCGTCGAGCGCATGGTGTATCGAACCGGCGGCTTACCTGCAGCAGCACCGACGGGAGTTGCCGTTGTCGGTGGGACGGCAGCAGAGGGAGTAATGCCGGCCGCGATCACGTCACCGAGCATATAAGTAGCCGGACCGTACTGCAGCCACTCGCCAGGATGATTCACCTAGGGTGGGGAACATGCGAGGTGACGGGGACGGTTGGGTGATCGGAGAGAACGGTTCTCGGCACTGGGGAAAGCACGGAGCCGCCGGACTGTTGCTGCGGGCACCGTCCAACCCGGGAACCTCGAACCCCGGTACCTCGAACCCCGGTGGTGCGAACTGGGGAGAGCCCGTCGTGCTGCTGCAACACCGCGCCCTCTGGAGCCATCAGGGTGGGACGTGGGCACTGCCCGGCGGTGCCCGTGATTCTCACGAGAGCACCGAGCACGCGGCGGTTCGGGAGGCCCACGAAGAAGCCGGAATCACGGCCGAGCAGCTCTGTGTCCGCAGCGAGCGGGTCACCGCGAGTGCCTCGAGTGGTTGGTCCTACACCACCGTCGTCGCCGATACCGACCGTGCCCTCACCACGGTGCCCAACGGCGAGAGCACCGAGCTGCGCTGGGTACCGGAATCCGTCGTCGCCGAGCTGCCACTGCACCCGGGGTTCGCATCGAGCTGGCCTGCCCTGCGCACCGTGCCGCTCCGGGTGCTGCTCGATACCGCCAACGTGCTCGGTTCGCGGCCGAACGGATGGTGGAAGGACCGCGCGGGGGCCACCGGCGCGCTTCTGGCCTCGCTCGCCGAGACGCTGCCCCGCACAGTCGAACTACCCGGCGGCCAGTACGGGTGGCTCACCCGCATCGAAGCGGTGCTCGAGGGCCGGGCCCGGGAGGCTGTGGTGAACGATCCACGAGTCCCGGTGATCATCGCCGACGGCAGCGGTGACGACACCCTTGCCGCGCAGGCCCAGCTCGACGGCGGTCTCACGGCGATGGTCACCGCCGACCGCGGCCTGCGGGACCGGCTGCCCGCATCGGTGCAGGTTCTCGAGCCCTCGGTCGTGCTCGGCTGGTTGTAGAACAGCGCCGGAGCTCGACGCCCGGCGGGAACCTCTGTCGTCGGCCCTCCAATCAGCGCGGGCTCCTGGTCACCAGTTCGGCAGCGCCACGAACAGAAAACTCACGCCGACGACAATGCCGAGCGCGCCGCTGCCCACCGCCAGGGCGGTGTCCTCGCGGGGAGCCCTCTCGCCCTCGAGGTCCGGGCTTCGATATGCCCACAGCGCAGTTGCGACGGCGACGAGTCCGGCCACGACACCGACACCTGCGGCCCAGAAGGTGACGACGGACAGGGCACCGATCATGATCGCGAACTCGGTCAGCTGCGCTCGGGTCCTGGGGCGTCGGTCCCACCACCGCGCCAGTACAGAGTTCTCGGGATCTCTGGTCGGTGGTGTGTCGGAAGCTACTGTCACGGCCGTCTCCTTTCTCTCGTCGCGTACGTCGCTGCTGTTCTTGCCCAGCACGGACGACCGGGAAGACGCATCGGCGTCGACTCGGGGGTGTCTTACAGAGGTGTTCTTCACCATTCTGGCAGCGGCCGGCCACGGCCGCCAATCCCTTTCGCGATTGCGATGCGGATCACCTGTCGGTGGGTCGTTCGGGCCAGGCCCGACCGAGGTTTCCTGCTGCGGAGGGGATTTCGTGAAGGGTCTACCTACGTCAGTGCGCGGAACGCTGCGTATGCCAGCGGCGGATCAGTATCGCGCCGCCCACCAGCCCAGCTACGACGAGAATCAGCCCTGCGGCCACACTGGACACGCGGCTCGGCCACGGCAGAAAAGTCGGAACATCGAACATGTTCAGCCAGAACGGCTCCAGCACCGCTCCGGCGGGGGCAACCAGACGCGCGAGCAATCCCGCGGGGCCTGTGTTTCGCGCTGCGGCCCCGAGAAGACCGAGGGGACCGCCCGTGACGAGGGCCAGAAGGAACCACCACTGGTTCGAGGCCCACACGGTCGCGTCGAACATGCCGAACAGCAGTCCGACACCGTAATGGACCCCCAGCGCGATCAGGCCTGCCGCGATCCCGGCCGCGAATGCCTGCAGCGGACGGCGGACGAACCAGCCGCACAGAATGGGCAGACCTGCCCACACTGCACCCGAATTGACCAGCTTGCTGATCGTCGAGCGCACCGCCAGCAGGGTGTCGGCCTCTGCTGACAGCTGGCTCACACTCGTCACGTTGGAGGCCAGCGACACCAGGGCCACGACCACCGCAGCCGCAACGACGAGCCCCCACCCCTTACGCGCCACGCCGGGTGACACTACGCACCGTTCGATGTCCTTGTTCGGCAGGTGAGCGTCGGCGTCAGACCTGCAACGCCTGCACCAGCTGACGAGCAGCGGCCTGCGGATCGCGGGCCTCGGTGATCGCGCGGACCACCACGATGCGATCGGCTCCGGCGGCCCGAACCTGATCCACATTGGTCCCGTCGACTCCGCCGATGGCGAACCACGGCCGCTCCGGCAATGCATCGGCAGTGGCCCGCAGCGTCTCTAGCCCTGCGGCCTTGCGGTTGGGTTTGGTGGGCGTCGGCCACACCGGACCGACGGCGAAGTAGTCGACCCCGTCCTCGATCGCGGCGAGTGAGGCCTGGGCGCGGTTCTGCGTCGAACGGCCGATCACCACGTCCGGGCCGAGGATCTGCCGCGCGTAATGCACCGGCAGATCCCCCTGGCCGAGGTGCAGCACGTCCGCGCCCGAGGCCAACGCCAGATCCGCCCGATCATTGACCGCAAGCAGCGCTCCATGTCGCTTGGTCGCGGCCACCAGGACGGCCAACGCAGCGAGCTCGTCCTTGGCTTCGAGAGGGCCGAACTCGCGTTCACCGGCAGAGTTCTTGTCGCGTAGCTGAATGATGTCGACGCCACCGGACAACGCCGCTTCGGCGAACTGGGCGAGGTCGCCTTTCTCGCGCCTGGCATCGGTACACAGGTACAGGCGAGCGGACGCAAGACGCTCGCGGGGAGTCTGATTGCGGACGGTCTGAGATGGATGCACGAGACGAACTGTATTCTCATAGTGGCCACCACCGAAGACGGAGTGGCCGAGAAATCGCGGGAGTCCCGGGGATCGTGGGGCTGAGAGTGGGTTCGCCGCCCTTACCGTCAATACCTGAACCCGATCATGCGGGCGCAGGGAGTGAGGTTGTGAATCGCGTGCATATCGTTGTGATCGGCGGAGGCGTCATCGGGCTGTCGACGGCGCTGCGACTGGGCCAGGACGGTCACCGGGTGGTCGTCCACGATCCCGCTCTCGGTCGAGGCGCGTCCTGGGTCGCAGGCGGAATGTTGGCACCGCTGTCCGAGGGCTGGCCCGGCGAACACGAACTACTGCATCTCGGTGCCGCCTCGTTGGCGCGCTGGCCGGAATTTGCCCGACGCCTCCCCGGCCCCTCGGTGTTCTCCTCGACCGGATCCGTCACCGTGGCCCTCGACTCGGCCGATGCCGCCGATCTGCGGACCATCGCGGAATGGGTGGCCGAGCAGGGGCACGAGCTGGAGATTCTCGGCCGTGCGCAGCTGCGAGAACTCGAACCCGCGCTGGCGCCCAACATCCGCCTCGGCTTGCTGGCCCCGACCGAACTGTCCGTCGACAATCGAGCGCTGGTCGCCGCCCTCGAGCAGGGCTGCATCGGTGCCGGAGTCGAGTTCGTGACGGAGCCGGTGCACACCGTGCCCGACGCCGATCACGTGGTCCTGGCCGCAGGGTCCAACTCGGCCGCGCTGTGGCCGACGCTGCCCGTTCGGCCGGTCAAGGGCGAAATTCTGCGATTGCGGCGACGGCCCAGCGCCGCTGCGCCGCCGCAGCGCACCGTCCGCGGCACGGTGCACGGCAGGCCGATCTACCTGGTGCCACGCGGCGACGGGTTGGTCGTCGGTGCAACACAATACGAATCAGGCCAGGACACCCAGGTCACCGTCGCCGGAGTACGAGACCTGATCTCCGATGCCGAACGACTCATGCCGAGCATCGGCGAGTACGAACTGTACGAAACCGCAGCGGGACTGCGCCCGATGAGCCCGGACGGCATACCGATCATCGGCCGCCTGACCGACAACGTCCTCGTCGCGACCGGTCACGGCCGCAACGGCATCCTCCTGGCCCCCATCACCGCCGACGCCGTTGCCGCGCTGATCGACGGCCGCGAACTCGGCGAGGCGAAAGCAGCCACCCCCGAACGTTTCTCGCACATGTGCAGCCAACAGATCGAAAGGACACCATGACTCAGGTCGCCATCGGCATCACCGTCAACGGTGAGGACCACCTGCTCACCGAGGACATGACCATGCGTCGACTCCTCGAGTTCCTGGGGTTGCCGGAGAAAGGAATCGCGGTGGCGGTCGACGGCACCGTGCTGCCCAGAAGCAACTGGGATACCACCACCGTCGAAAAGGGCTGGACCATCGACGTGCTCACGGCGGTGCAAGGTGGCTAGCGCTCTCACCATCGCCGGCCGTAGCTTTACCTCCCGGCTCATCACCGGCACCGGGGGAGCGGCCAATCTCGCGGTACTCGAAGACGCCCTCGTCGCGTCCGGAACCGAGCTGACCACCGTCGCGATGCGCCGCGTCGACGCCGCGGGTGGGACCGGAGTGCTGGATCTGCTGCGCCGGTTGAACATCGCGCCGCTGCCGAACACCGCGGGGTGCCGGGGTTCGGCCGAAGCGGTCCTCACCGCACAGCTGGCACGTGAGGCGCTCGAGACCGATTGGGTCAAGCTCGAAGTGATCGCCGACGAGCGAACCCTGCTGCCCGACGCCATCGAGTTGGTCAAGGCCGCAGAGCTTCTCGTGGACGACGGCTTCCAGGTGCTGCCGTACACCACCGACGACCCGGTTCTGGCCAAGCGCCTCGAGGACATCGGTTGTGTCGCCGTCATGCCCCTCGGCTCGCCCATCGGGACCGGCCTGGGAATCTCCAACCCACACAACATCGAGATGATCGTCGATGCCGCGTCGGTTCCGGTGATCCTCGATGCGGGTATCGGCACCGCCAGCGATGCGACCCTGGCGATGGAACTCGGCTGCGACGCAGTGTTGCTCGCGACGGCGGTCACGCGTGCGAAGGATCCGGCGATGATGGCGTCGGCGATGCGTCATGCGGTCGCCGCGGGGTACCAGGCTCGGCACGCAGGGCGTATCCCGAAGCGATTCTGGGCGCAGGCCAGCTCGCCCATGTGACCGCCGCGTCGTCTGCGCCCCCGGCCGCGCACACGGCCTCAGGGTTCGACTCATCCGAAAGGATGATGCGATTGGCGACTGTGGGTCGATGTGCGGTCGGTCTCGATCGAGCACAGTGATACCCATGATCGAAGTGACAGGACTGACCAAGCAGTACGGAGCGGTGACGGCGGTCGACAACCTCACCTTCACCATCAAACCCGGTATCGTCACCGGCTTCCTGGGTCCCAACGGCGCAGGCAAGTCGACCACGATGCGCATGATCCTCGGTCTCGACAGACCCACCTCGGGTACGGCGACGATCGAGGGCAAGAACTACAGCAATCTGAAGCAGCCACTGCGAACCGTCGGCGCTCTGCTCGACGCCAAGTGGGTACATCCGAATCGATCGGCACGTGCGCACCTCGAGTGGATGGCCGCCTCCAACGGCATCCCCAAGTCGCGGGTCGAGGAGGTGTTGCGTCTGGTGGGATTGTCCGAGGTGGCGAAGAAGAATGCCGGCGGTTTCTCGCTCGGTATGTCTCAGCGGCTCGGTCTCGCCGGTGCGCTGCTGGGCGATCCCAAGGTGCTGCTGTTCGACGAGCCGGTCAACGGCCTCGACCCCGAGGGTATCGTCTGGATCCGAAAGTTCATGCAGCGCTTGGCGGCCGAGGGTCGTACGGTGCTCGTGTCGAGCCACCTGCTCTCGGAGATGGCTCAGACGGCCGAACATCTCATCGTCATCGGACGCGGCAAGCTGATCTCGGATTCCTCGGTGCAGGAGTTCATCGATCACGCCTCCGAAGCGTCGGTGCGCGTGCGCAGCCCGCAGCTCGACGGCCTCCGTCAGGCCCTGACCACCGCCGGTCTCACCGTGCGTGAGCCGGACAGGACAGACGAGTTGCAACCTTCGCTCGTAGTGCTCAACTCCACGACCGATGCGATCGGCGATATCGCCGGTCGAGCCGGAATAACTCTGCACGAGTTGGCCTCTCAGCGTGGCTCGCTCGAGGAAGCTTTCATGAAACTCACCGGAGACACAGTCCAGTATCACGGCTCGGGAGCGGAAGATCCCAACAATCAGCAAGCGATGGGCGGTGCACTCTGATGGGCGTCATGGCAGCAGAGAGAATCAAGTTCACCTCGACCAAATCACCGTGGTGGTGCAGCGCGATCGTTGTCGTGTTCGGCCTCGGATTCGGAGCCATCCTGGGCTGGGCAGCCAAGACTGCCCTCGGTCCGGATGCGCCGGAGGGCCTGCCGCCGACCACCGCGTACGACGTCGTCGGGAGCGGTGTGGGCGGCCTGGGGCTGATGGTGCTGATGATCCTGGCAGCACTGACCGTCACCAGCGAATACCGCTTCGGCCTGATCCGAACCACCTTCCAGGCGGTCACCAACCGGGCATCGGTGCTCGGTGCGAAGGCACTCATCGTCGGCGTGTACGGCGCGGTGCTGTCGTTGATCCTGGCGTTCGGTGCGCTGTTCCTGGCCAAGGCGATCGCGGGTGAGGAGGCAGGGGCACTGCTGAGCTTCGATGTCGACGGCACCTGGCGCGTCATCTACGGCACGGCAATCCTGGCATTCGTGCAGATAGTCCTGGCCGTCGCGGTGGGTGCGCTCGTTCGGCAGTCCGCCGGTGCCATCGCCGTGCTGCTGTTGTGGCCGTTGCTGATCGAAAGCCTCGTCGGACTCATCCCGAAGGTCGGCGAGAAGATCCAGCCGTTCCTGCCGTTCAAGAATGCCGACCATTTCCTCGGCGGCTCGGCGGGGACCGATTTCCACTGGGGTCCGATCGGCAGCCTGATCTACTTCGTTGTCTTCACCGCGGTGATCTTCGGAGTAGCGGTCTTGGTCGTCAATCGTCGGGACGCCTGACCTCACTCTGGGTAGGGTGTCCGATATGCGGATTTCCTTGCTTGCAGGTAGCGCCGTCTCGGTCTTGATTCTGGCCGGCTGTTCGTCCACCTCGGACGAGCAACCGGCCAGAGTTTTCGCCACACCCGACGGGCCTGGTCTTGCGGCTGCGGTCACCGAGGACGGCCTCGTCGGGCATCTCGAGGAACTCGAAGCCATCGCAGCCGCGCACGACGGTAATCGGGCCGCCGGTACCGCGGGATACGACGCGAGCGTTGATTATGTTCTCTCGCAACTCGAATCGGCGGGCTTCGACGTCACCACTCCGGAGTTCGAATTCGAAACCTTCGAGGCGCAGACTCAAACTCTGTCACTGGCGGGCACCGAGGTTCCGGTGTTCGCCCTCAGCTACTCGCCGACCACCAGTGCCGAGGGCATCACCGCACGGGTCGTCGGCACCCCGGCTGACGAGGACGGGTGTGAGGCAGCCGATTACGAAGGCCTCGATCTGAGCGGTGCCGTTGCCGTCGTACCGCGTGGAGTGTGTTCGTTCGGCGTGAAACAGTCTGTCGCAGCCGATCTGGGAGCCGCTGCCGCAATCATCGTCAACAACGAAGCCGGACCACTCGATTCGGGGACGCTCGGCGATCCCGAGACCGGAAGGATTCCCACCGGCGGCGTCAGCCAGGAGGACGGCCCGGCGGTGCTCGCGGCCCCCGAGGTCACGCTCACACTCGTCACGGCGACCGACACGACCAAGAGCCGCAACATCATTGCGCAAACCACCACTGGATCCACCGAGAATGTGGTGGTGGCAGGCGCACACCTCGACAGCGTCCCGGAAGGTCCCGGCATCAACGACAACGGCACCGGTACCGCGGCAGTGCTCGAAACGGCACTGCAGATGGGCAGCGCGCCCGAGGTGACCAACGCGGTGCGCTTCGCGTTCTGGGGTGCCGAGGAGAACGGCCTCGTCGGCTCGACCAAATACGTCGAGAACCTCTCCGATGACGAGAAGCAGAACATCGCGCTGTACTTGAACTTCGACATGATCGGCTCACACAACGCCGGCTATCTCGCCTACGACGGCGATGATTCCGACCAGGTGGGTGAGCCCGCCGGACCGGCCGGGTCCGATGCCATCGAGCGCACCTTCGTCGAGCGATTGGGCGATGAAGGGATTGCCGTCGACGGTACCGATTTCGACGGCCGCTCCGACTACGGCCCGTTCATCGAAGTCGGTATCCCCGCGGGCGGCGTCTTCAGCGGCGCGGACGAGAACAAGACTGCCGCGCAGGCCGAGAAGTGGGGTGGCACGGCCGATCAGGCCTTCGACGAGAACTACCACACCGACCAGGACACCCTGGCCAACGTCGACCGTGACGCACTGGCGAAGAACGGTGCGGCCGTCGCCTACGGAATCGGCGTCTACGCACAGTCGGTGGAAGGCCCCAACGGGGTGCCGGTCGGGGCGGAGCGTGAGGCTGCGCGCGCCGAAGGATGACCGTGGGTATGTGTGACAGTGAGTTACGCTCGGTGCTGTGAACGCAGTCGTCGACTCGGTGGTGGAGTGGGTTCGCACCACCAACCGAGCGCCTACGGTCGTCGGGGCCGTCCGGCGCGTACGTCGAGCATTGCCCGGTGACCCCACGTTCGGTGATCCGCTGTCCATCGACGGTCCTGGGCGAGCACTGGCAGTGGCCCGGGTGGCCGATCGATTCCTCGCTGCGAACGGACTGGACGACGAACCGGGCGCGTCCCGGGAAGTCGGCCTCGGGGCACTGCAGGTATGGCAGGCGATCCTCGAGCGCACCGGACGCGGCCGCGGTGAGCGCGAGGTCACCATCGTGTTCACCGACCTGGTCGGGTTCTCGTCATGGTCGCTGCGGGCCGGTGACACCGCCACTCTGACACTGCTGCGCAAGGTCTCCAAAGCCGTCGAACCCGAGGTCGCGTTCCGCGGCGGCCACGTCGTGAAGCGACTGGGCGACGGCATCATGGCGGTGTTCACCGATGCGGGCAAGGCCGTCGAGGCGGTGTTCGCGGCCCGAGAGGCTCTCGCAGGCGTCGACGTGGACGGCTACACCCCGACGATGCGAGTGGGGATTCACACCGGCAATCCCCGCCAGGTCGGATCGGACTGGCTCGGCGTCGACGTCACGGTCGCCGCCCGCGTGATGCAGACCGGTGGAAACGGCAACGTGATGATCTCGGAGGCGGCGCTGGCGGCGGTACCGCCGGAGGTGCTCGACGCGTTGGAGGTGGTGTCCAAGCCTTATCGACGCAGCTTCTTCGCTCCGAAGATCAAGGGTGCACCGGACGATCTACGCATCCTCCGACTCGTGCAGTCGCCACAGCGGTGATACCGGGCCGTGCCCTGCGCCCAGGTCGTAGGACGCGGCCAGGCAGCGGGTGACCCACTGCTTTCCGAACGCCACCGCGTCGGGCATCGAGTAACCGTGGGCCAGCGCCGACGCGATCGACGCGGCGAGGGTGTCGCCGCCGCCGTGATCGTTGCCGGTGTCGATGCGCTCGCTGGTGAATTCGAGGAACTTGTCGCCGTCGAAGAGAAGGTCGGTGCTGTGCGTCGACGTGCGTAGATGGCCACCCTTGACCAGGGACCACTGTGCTCCCAGGTCGTGCAGGGCCTCTGCGGCGCGGCGGGCACTGGCGTCGTCCACCACGTCGATGCCGGTGATGAGCCGTACCTCGTCGAGATTGGGGGTCACCAGCGATGCGATCGGGAACAGGGTGTGCCGGATGGCGTCGAGGGCCTCGGCGTGCAGCAGTGGATCGCCGTGCATGGATGCACACACCGGGTCGACGACGAGGGGAACCGGCTGGTCACGGCCGATGCCGACTTCGGTGCACACGGCGGTGACGGCCTCGATGATCCCGGTGGACGCCAGCATCCCGGTCTTCGCGGCGCCGACGCCGATGTCCGAGACGACGGAGCGCACCTGCGCCGCCACCACATCGGGGGGAACCTCGTGAAAGCCCGTCACGCCGACGGTGTTCTGGACCGTGACCGCTGCTACGGCAACGCACGCGTGGACACCCAGCAGTGCCATCGTGCGGCTGTCGGCTTGGATTCCGGCTCCGCCGCCGGAGTCGGTTCCGGCGATCGTCAGAGCGCGAACGGGAGTCTCGCCGTTGGGCGTGAGCGGTAGGAACTTCACGAGAGACGACAGTACCGGCGGCGCACCGAGTGCAGCCCCGGCGGCCGAACTCGAACCTGTGAATATCGGTAGAAAATGTGGTCGGCTTCGAATGTTGTTGTATCACAAGGTCGAACAGGGGCCCTTATGACCGATACCAGCATTCGACTCGGGAACGACATGCAAACCTACGCATCCGAAGGTTTGTTGGTAGAAAAGGTGACAGGGCCACTGCGCGCATGTTTAATAGTGGTGCACGTCACATCGAATCCACTCGTTCATCACTTCATACACAGCGAAGGGGGCGTCCTATGCTTGCGAATACTCCTAGCGCTGATGTCTCGATCAACAAGGATCAGAACCGGTTCGAGCTGCGATTGAACGGCGATCTCGTCGGGATCGTCGGGTTCTACGAGGTGGAGGGGAACGGAACGCGCGCGACGCGAACGCATGTCGTGTCGTTCATGCATACCGTCGTCACCGAGGATTTCGGCCATCAGGGTCTCGCCGGCATTCTGGTGCGCCGCGCTCTCGACAGTGCCCGTTCCTACGGATGGAAAGTCCGGCCCGTCTGCACCTACGTGCAGCGATTCGCCGCCGCCAATCCGGAGTACAACGACATGCTCGTTCCGCTCTGACGCAGCTCCCGGTAAGGCTCGATCACGGTAGGGCCTGATCACGGTAGAGCTCGATCACATCGAGGACTCGACTCGGCGACAATCGGAGCACTTTTCTCCCGTCACACGAGTAACACTGGTCTCATGAGTGACATGAGTCACATCATTTCCCGACGCGCCGACGCGGTGACCCCCGTCGAGCGACCCGTCGTCCGTATCGAGGACGACGTCGATCACAGTAGGTTCGATCTCTTCGTCGACGACGAGCTCGTCGGCATTCTGGGGTACCGCTCAGGTGATGGCAGCGTCGGGGACGGCTCCGTCGTCGCCCTGATGCATACCGTCGTCAAGGAGGAGTACGGCGACCGTGGTTGGGCCGGAGTGCTGGTGCGCGCCTCGCTCAACACCGCGCGCGATCGCCGGTGGCGCATCGTTCCCATCTGTACGTTCGTGCGACGGTACCTGGCTGAGCACGAGGAATTTCTGGATCTCGTAGCCGAATAGAGAGCACTGCTCTTGCGATGGGGCGGGGTTGGGTGAATACTGCTTCCTGGAGAGAGCGCCGCTCTCGAAAGGATGTGGATCCCGATGCGCCCAACTCTGTATCTCTTCATCGGACTGATGTTCGCCGTGTACCCGGCGCTTCGGCCCTACTCGGACGAGGTGGGTACAGCCGGAGCGGAGGCTTTCGCATCCCCGGCCTGGGTCCTTGCCCACACCGCCGCGATGCTCGGTTTCATCGCTGTCGGACTGGCCGTGACGTACACCGGTCGGCGGTCCGATGTCGCAGTGGTCGCCACCTGGATCGGTGTCGGACTGGTGCTGCCGTACTACGGCGCGGAGACGTTCGCCCTGCACGCGTTGGGCGTCGACGCTCTCGCGAACTCGAACCCCGGCCTGATCGAATTGGCCGAACCGATCCGCTACTCGCCTGCGCAGTCGGTCATGTTCGGCCTCGGCCTGGTGCTGCTCGCCGTCGGTCTGGTGGCATTCGCGCTGCACAATCGCTACGCCATGGTGCTGGCGGCCGGATTCGTGCTCTTTCTGCCGCAGTTCTACGCGCCCCCTGCCGTGCGCATAGCGCACGGCCTGCTGATCGCCCTCGGAGCGATTGTTGCCGCCCGCGCAGTGGCAGCCCCGTCGGATGCGTCTGATCAGCCGATCTCGACGACCACCGGGGCGTGATCGCTGGCACCCTTGCCCTTGCGTTCCTCGCGGTCGATCGACGCTCCGGTCACGCGGGCCGACAGGGCAGGCGAGGTCAACGCCATGTCGATGCGTAGACCCTGCTTCTTCGGGAAGCGCAACTGCGTGTAATCCCAGTAGGTGTACGTTCTCGGTTCGGGAGTGAACTGCCGTGTGACCTCGGTGAATCCGGCGTCGGCGAAGGCGGCGAAGGCATCACGCTCGGCCTGGGAGGTGTGCGTCTTGCCCTCGAACAGTGCCGGATCCCAGACATCGTCGTCGGTGGGCGCGATGTTCCAGTCGCCCACGAGGGCGATCTGCGCCTGCGGATCGGCCGCCACCCACGCCTGGGCGTCGGCTTTGAGCGCAGCGAGCCACTCGAGCTTGTACGTGTAGTGCGGATCGGCCAGTTCGCGCCCGTTCGGCACATACAGGCTCCAGACGCGCACCCCGTCGCAGGTGGCCCCGATGGCACGGGCCTCCTGAGCTGGGTCGATCTCGGGGTCCTTGCTGAAACCGGGCTGATCCTCGAACCCGACCTGCACATCGGCCAGTCCGACTCGCGACGCGATCGCGACGCCGTTCCACTGACTCAGCCCGACATGGGCCACCTCGTACCCGATGTCGGTGAACCGCTCGTACGGAAACTGTGCGTCCTTGCACTTGGTTTCCTGCATCGCCAGTACATCGACATCCGATCGTTGCAGCCAATCGACGATTCGATCCTGACGGGAGCGGACGGAGTTCACATTCCAAGTAGCCAAGCGCACGGGAACAAACCCTATAGAACCCTGCCGACAGAGTTCGCACCGATCGCTTCGGTCGGTCGGGCGTAGCGGTACCGGTGATGGTCGATGAAGCCCAGATCTCGGTACAGGGCAACGGCTTCGGCGTTGTCCACCGATACCTGCAGATAGGCGTGCGTCGCTCCGATCTGGCGCCCCCATCGCACCAGTTCTCCGCACATCAGGGTGCCGAGTCCGTTGCGGCGATGCTCCGGGGCAACCCGGAGCGAGGCCAATCCCACCCAGCGGCGACCGTCGGGTGCGGTAGTGACCGCTGCGCGCCCCACGGCAACGGCCCCGAAACCGAGCGTGCCGAAGCCGAGCGCACCGTCGTGGACGGCGGACACCACCTCCGCTGCGCCCGCGGGTGCTGTGCCGCCCTGGTAGTGGAGGGAAGCCAACCACTCGGCCGTCGGCTCCTCTGTCACGGCGATGGCCGAATCGCCATCGCGTAGACCGAGATTCGAGATGTCCGCAGCCATGACGGCGCTCTCGTTGTAGGTCGACCAGCCGTCCGGGGCCCGGCCGAGGCGGTCGGGCAATGACAGCGTGGGCGGCAGTGCGCGTGCGGCGTACCAGGCGGTGATCGCCGACAGCGTCTCGGCACTCGTCGAGGCTCCGGGCTCGAGCGGTGACGCCGAATTGGCGCGGCCGGTGAACCCGTGCCCGAAGCGCAGCTGCCAGCCATCGATCCATTCACGTTCGACGCCCGGCCAGCCGTCGGCGGCAGCAGCCTCGAGCGCGCGGATCTCGGAAGTCCGAATCGGTCTGGGGCCCAAGGGTTTCAATGCGACGACGCGATCGGCCGCGATCTGTACCAGCGCGCCGTCGCGGCCGCGGACCGAGACCGCCTGCGCGTCGATCGCCACCAGTTCGCCGATGATGTCCGTCATCGGATGGGTGTGCCCGGGTGGCAATCGGTATCGGAGCATCACCCGCGAGCCCACGGCGGCGCTCACTGCTCGGCCATCGAGTCGATCAGTCCTCGTCGTCGTGGCCGAAGGGATCGTCGACCGTTCCCGGCGTCCAGCTCAGTCCCGGCACGCCCCACCCGGCGCGTTTGATGGCCTTCTTGGCCGCCCGGGCATGCCGACCGATGAGAACATCGGTGTACAGGAAGCCGTCGAGATGACCCACCTCGTGCTGAAGCATCCGAGCGAAGAAGTCCCGTCCCTCGATATCTACCGGATCGCCGTTGGCGTCGGTGCCGGTCACTCTGGCCCAGTCCGCGCGGCCGGTGGGGTGTTGCTCACCGGGCACCGACAGGCAGCCCTCGTCGTCGTCCTCGGGATCGGGCATCGTCTCCGGGATCTCGGAGGTTTCGAGCACCGGGTTGACGACCTCGCCGCGGCGGCGGATCATTTTCCCGTCCGAACCCTGATCGGGGCAGTCGTAGATGAACAGACGCTTGCCGACGCCCACCTGGTTGGCTGCGAGACCGACACCGTTGGCGGCGGCCAAGGTCTCGTACATGTCGGCGATCAACTCGGCCAACTCGGCGGGTGACTCGGTGACGGGAGCGGTAGCGGTGTGCAGCACCGGATCGCCGACGATCCGGATGGGAAGAATTGCCATGGTCGACAAGGATAGTGGGTCGCTCACGTGACCTGGCCGAGGGCAACCGCACCTGGTTGTTCGGTATCGGCGTCGAGGCGCGGGATTTCGCCGACGAAGAGCGATAGTGAACCGTCAGGTGCGGATCGACCCTGGGCGTCGCGCAAGCGAAGCCGCGGAACACGCCACGCGCCGGTACTTCGTCGGAGCCGTGCCTCGGGCGTCGAGCATGGTTGAATGATGGCCGAAGTACAACTGTGTAATTCGCTCGAGGTTCGGTCGGCGTTCGTACGGATGCCGGCAGCACTGGGGGTAGCAGATTTCCCAGGGTTCGGTTGTCGCGCGCGTTCGGTGATCACGCAGGCCCTTGGGAGTCGAGAAGTCGAGGAGTGGGATGGACGGCGCAGCAGCGCGTGACTCGAACCAGTCTCAGCAATCGGGAAGTTCGGACAGCACCCAGGACCCGAACGAGGTCGGCGCGGACGGACTGAGTCGACGAGAGCACGACATCCTGTCCTTCGAGCGGCAGTGGTGGAAGTACGCCGGAGCCAAGGAAGAGGCCATCAAGGAACTCTTCTCCATGTCGGCAACCCGCTACTACCAGATCCTCAACGCCTTGGTCGATCGTCCCGAAGCCCTTGCCGCGGATCCGATGCTGGTCAAGCGTCTGCGTCGACTGCGGGCCAGTCGGCAGAAGGCCCGCGCAGCTCGACGCCTGGGTTTCGACGTCTGAGCGGGTCCGTGATCAGGTGTTCCGAGTCCTCGTCGACGGTCGGCTAGGGTCGAGTACGTGAGCAGCCCCAACCCGGAACAGACCGGGCCACCACTCCGCGCGCTGGCGATGGTGCTGATCTCGCTGGCGATTCTGTTCGCAGCGATCGGTGCGCTCTCGCTCACCGGTTCGGACTCCGACGAGGCGGCGGCCGAGCCCTCCTCCTCCGAGACCGCCGCAGCCGAGACCACGAGCGCACCGGCAGCCGCGCCTACCTCGCAGGCACCCGTCGGCGACGCGTCGACCAGCAGTGCACCCCAGACCACCACCTCGAGTACCCCCGCCGACGTCGAGGTGCGAGTGCTCAACAACTCGAACATCTCCGGTCTCGCCGCCGACACGGCCGGTACGTTGACTGCCGACGGGTGGACGATCACCGAAACCGGAAACTTCAACGAAGCCCAGTTCGCACAGAGCGCCGTCTACTACGGCACCGCTGCAGGTGAGGAACAGGCTGCGCAGGCGATCGCCACGCAACTCGGCGTCCCGGCCGAGGCCAAGCCGAGCTCGCTCGAGTCCACGACCGGCGTGGTAGTCATCGTGACCCAGTAATTTCGGCCTTCGAGATCGTGCCCGGTTCTTCCGAATCGGGCGGCACGTTATCATTTTTCGAGCCCGGCGAAACTGCCTGAAAGAGGAGCGATTTCCGATGGACATGTTCAACAGACGCACTACTGCGACACGATCGCTGCATTACGTGGTGCCGGTCCTCGCGATCGCGGCCCTTGGGCTCTCTGCCTGCAGCAACGGTGAGGTCGCCTCCGACGTACCCGGAACCGTGCCGCCGGTATGGACCGGCGAATCCGATCCGTCGGCGGCAGCCGTCGCCGGAGACGGACGGGGCGGGTCGGACTCCGCCGACTCCATCGAAGGCACGTTGCGCAACCCGTCCGGGGCGCAGGTCGGCACGGTGACGTTCACGTCCGAGGGCGACAAGCTCACCGTCACCGCCGAGGTCGAGGACATGACCCCCGGCTTCCACGGATTCCACGTCCACACCGTCGCCGCATGCGAGCCCAACTCGGTGGCACCCACCGGCGGCGAACCGGGTGCGTTCCTGTCCGCGGGCGGCCACCTGCAGGTCGATGGCCGAACCGGTCATCCCGCCAGCGGTGATCTGACGTCCATTCAGGTCGGCGAGGACGGCACCGGCCGCCTCGTCACCACCACAGATGCGATCACGCTCGACGATCTGCGCGCGGATGGTGCGGGAACTTCGGTGATCGTGCACGAAGGTGCCGACAACTTCGCCAATATTCCGCCGCGCTACACCCTTCCCGACGGTGCGGCGGTGCCCGACATGACTACGTTGATGACCGGCGACGCCGGTGCCAGGGCTGCGTGCGCGGTACTCCAGTAGTTTGAGCGCTCCCCGGATCCACTTCGCGAGCTCCCCGCGCCCGACGCTCGGCGTCGAATGGGAGATCGCATTGGTCGACAGGAACACGCGAGATCTCGTCAACTCCGCCGAGGCGGTCATCGACGGCGTCCACGAACTGGCCGGGGACACCCCGAGGGTGACCAAGGAGTTGCTCCGCAACACCGTCGAGCTCGTCACCGGTGTGTGCGAGAACGTCGGTGAAGCGATGGCGGACCTGGGTGGCTCCCTGGAATTGGTGCGACGCGCAGCGGATCCGTTGGGAATCGACTTGTTCTCGGCAGGTACGCATCCTTTTGCCGAGTGGTCCACCCAGCAGCTCACCAGCTCGCCGAGTTACGACGAGTTGATCGCTCGAACTCAGTGGTGGGGTCGGCAGATGCTGATCTGGGGTGTGCACGTGCACGTGGGAGTGTCGTCCCCGGACAAGGTCTTTCCCATTCTCAACTCGCTGTTGCTGCAGTACCCGCACCTGCTGGCGCTGTCGGCATCCTCGCCGATCTGGGCGGGCAACGACACCGGATACGCCAGCAATCGCGCGTTGATGTTCCAGCAGCTGCCGACGGCAGGGCTTCCGTTCCAGTTCGAGGACTGGTCGCAGTTCGAGGGATTCGTTCGCGACCAACTCAAGACCGGGGTCATCGAACAACTCGGTGGCATGCACTGGGACATTCGGCCGGCACCGAAGTGGGGAACCATCGAGGTCCGAGTGTGCGACGGGGCGTCGACCAAGCGGGAACTCGCTGCGCTGGTCGCGCTGACGCACTGCCTCATCGTGAACCTCGACGAGCGGCTGGAAGCGGGGGAGACATTGCCGTCGATCCCACCGTGGCACGTGCAGGAGAACAAGTGGCGGGCGGCCCGATACGGACTCGACGCCGAGATCATCGTGGACTCGGACAGTAGCGAGCGATTGGTCACCGATGACCTGAGCGACCTGCTCGAGAGGTTGACTCCGACCGCCGTCCGTCTGAACTGTGTGGACGAGCTCGCCGCGGTGGCCGATATTCCCCGGCTGGGGGCGTCGTATCAGCGTCAACGTGCGGTTGCGGCGACATCAGGCGGCGATTTGCGTGCCGTCGTGGAGTACTTGGTGTCCGATCTCCACTCGTGATACCAGGTCACCGATCGGAGTCGTTCGGTTCCCTCTCGTTGACGATCAGCAGTCCGTCGCGGCCCCGCTGCTCTCGGTAGGCGACGCGGCCGACGGTGTGTGCGATGACCGGAGCGGTCACCAGCGTGAACACTCCGACGAGCAGCAGCATCCAGATGTCGACGTTGCCCCGCAGGCTGATGATGGCCCCGATCAACACCATGATCAGGCCGGCCACCTGCGGCTTGGTGGCCGCGTGCATCCTCGACAGCGTGTCGGGAAAACGCACGATGCCGACGGCGGCGGTGAATGCCATCACAGCTCCCGACAGGATGAATACGGAAGCGATGACCTGAGTAACGGTGCTCATTGGTCCCTCACAGTAGTGCTCATTCGTCCTTCACCCTGAATCGTGCGATGCTGACCGATCCGACGAAGCTGACCAGCGAGAGCGCAACGATGGCCGGTACCAGGGTGGTGTCGCGGCTGTAGACGGCCCACACCGCGAGGCCGCACATCGAGACCGCCAGGATCGTGTCTATGGCGACCAGTCGGTCCAGCGTGCTCGGCCCGTCGAGCAGTCGGTACGCGGTGAGGACCGCAGCGGCGAGCAGAAGAGCGCCGGCGATGGCGAGAACGACGGTCACGACCACTCTCCCTTCCTGCTGTCGTCGGTCTTCTTGTCGTCTCGCGGGGCGTCCGGATCGCCGGATTTCGGATCGTCGCCGAACACCCCGTGATACTGCTCGTACTCTTGATGGTGCAGGGGACTGGGCTTCCAGTCGGAGTCGCGCTCGAAGCCTGCGATGAACAGTTTCTCCAGGTGCCGAACATAGGCGTAGAAGCCGTCGACTGCCTTCTGAGTGCCCATGTCCAGCACGTGTACGTACAGCAGACGTCTGGTCCGGTCGATCTCGAGCACCATGGTGCCGGGCACGAGATTCATTGCATCGACGAACAGGGTGAGCACCAGATCGGACTTGATTGCGATGCGGCAGCGCAGCACCCCGGTGACCGGCGGAGCTTTCGGCCGGATCGCCAGCCACGCAACGCTGAAGCTCGATTCCATGGCGTAGTAGAGGAACACGCCTGCGAGTTTGACGAGGGAGAACACGTGGATTCGGCCCTCGACCGGTACGCGCGGCAGCGGCAGGAGCACCATGATCAGCACTCCGACGCCGATGCCGCCGAGAATGTTGGCCGCAGAGACGTTGCCCCACAGCAGGACCCAGATCGCCGTCAACCATGCCAGCGTCCAGACGCGGAGCAGTAGGGAGCGGTTCATCGTCATCGGGTGCCCTCCTCCTCGGCGCGCGCCTGTTCGTAGGCCTGGTCGCCGACGAATTCCGCACCGCGCACGGCATCGATGTACAGAGATCGATCCCGCAGGTCTCTGGCAGCGCGATCACTGATGTCGATGATCGGGCCGGCGAATACGGTCATGGCCAAACCGACGACGACGAGGCCGATGGTCGGGATCAACATGAAGGCAGGCATTCGGCCGACGTCCTCGCGATCACCGAACTGAATATCGGAGGAGTCGTCGAGCAGAGCGGACGGGCTGTTGTCCGCGAGGTCTCCCTCCGGGGCGTCGGCGCGAGCTCGCCAGAACGCCTTGGTCCATACTCTCGCCACGACGTACAGCGTCAGCAGGCTGGTGACGGTGCCGCCCGCGACGAGCAACCAGGCCAGCACACTGCCTTGTTCGCTACCGGCTTGCAGGAGCGCCACCTTGCCGATGAAGCCCGAGAACGGGGGAATGCCACCGAGGTTGAGGGCAGGAACCAGAAACACGATCGCCAGAACCGGGCTGGCCGCAGCCAGGCCACCGAGTCGCCGCAGCGAGGACGAACCGGCCTGCCGTTCGATGAGTCCGACCACGAGAAACAGCGTCGTCTGCACCAGAATGTGGTGGGCGACATAATAAATCGCTCCCGACAGTCCCGATTGTGTCGACAGAGCCACGCCGAAGATCATGTAACCGATGTGGCTGACCAACGTGAACGACAACAGCCGTTTGATGTCGCTCTGCGCGATGGAGCCGAGAATGCCGACGAGCATGGTCAGCAGACCACAGACCATCAGAACGTTGTCGAGGGAGCCGTCGGGGAACAACAGCGTGTGTGCGCGAATGATGGCGTACACACCGACTTTCGTCAGCAAACCCGCGAACACCGCGGTGACCGGAGCGGGGGCGGTGGGGTACGAGTCCGGTAGCCACGTCGAGAGCGGGAACACAGCGGCCTTGATGCCGAACGCGACCAGCAGAACGGCGAAGATTGCGGTTCTCGTGCCCGGCGGAACGTCGTCCATCCGTACGGCGATGTGCGCCAGGTTCAGCGTCCCGGTTGCGGCGTACGCCAAGGCGATACCGATCAGGAAGATCAACGAGGACACCATCGAGACCATCACGTACGACACACCCGCACGGACTCGATCGGCGCTCGCTCCGAGCGTCAGCAGTACGAACGACGCGGCGAGCAGAACCTCGAAGCCGACGAACAGATTGAACAGGTCGCCTGCGAGGAAGGCGTTGCACACACCCGCGGTCAGCGCCAGGTAGGTCGGCAGGAAGATCGAGACGGGCTGATTCTCGTTCCCGTCGCGAATACCCTGACCGATCGAGTACACCATGACGGCCAGCAACACGATGGACGAGACAAGCAACATCATCGCCGAAAGCCGGTCCACGACAAGGGAAATCCCGAGTGGGGAATCCCAGCCGCCGACCTGAAGCGCGCTGACGCCGTCCCGATCGGCCAGATAGAGCATCATCGACGAGATCGCGACCACCGCGGTCAACGCGACCAGGGTGATGAAACGCTGCGCGCGGGGGCGTCGACCCAGCACCAGCGTCAGGGCAGCCGCCAGCATCGGAATGAGCACCGGAAGCGGAGTCAGGACATCGATCACGTGCGGGGAGATCGTCATTTGTGGTCTCCCTTCTTCTTGTTCGGCGCGCTCTCGTCCTTCTCTGCATTGTCGAGCCCGTCGAGTCCCTCGACGCCCGGCTCGTCGTCATCGAAGTCGTTCTCCCGGATGTCCTCGTAGCACTCGAGGTCTTCGAGATTCTCGAGCTGATCCATCGGAATCGGATTGCCCTTCGAGTCGAACGCGTCACCGCCGAAGCTGGGTTCACCTGTCACCGGGTCGTCCGAGCGGTCACGGTCGGGGGCCTCGGCCATCGACCGGCGCTGGGAGACCTTGGCGTCCTCGGGGTCGTTCTCGATGTCGTCCTTGGTGTTGAGCGTGAACGACCGGTACGCGAGCGCCAGGACGAATGCCGCGATGCCCATGGTGATGACGATCGCTGTCAGGATCACTGCCTGCGCCAGCGGATCGGCCATCTGCTGATTGACCGCGTTGTCACGGCCGACGATGGGCGGGCCGCCTGCCGGACCGCCGACCGTGAGCAGCAGCAGATTGACGCCGTTGCCGAACAGGAGCAGGCCGAGCAGCATCTTGGTGATGCTGCGTTCGAGCAGCAGGTAGACACCGGCGGCGACCAGCACTGCCACGATGAACAGCATTCCGAGATCAGCGGTCATGGGGCGCTCACTCGGGCTTGGCTCTGCATTTCCACCTGTGCGTCGAGACGTGCCCCGAGACTGCGGAGCACATCGAGTACCAACCCGACCACGATGAGATACACACCGAGGTCGAAGAACAATGCGGTGACGAGCTTGATGTCACCGAGAATCGGCAATGTCACCTCGAACGTGGCCGATGACAGCGCCGGGGCACCGAGGAACATCGACGCCACCGCTGTGCCCGCCGCGAAGATCAATCCGAGGCCGAGGATCTTTCCGGCGTCGATCGGCACCGTCTCACCGAGCTCGTACCGTCCGCCGGCCAGGTATCTGAGCACCAGCGCCAGGCCCGCGGTGAGTCCGCCCGCGAAACCGCCGCCGGGGGCGTTGTGACCGGAGAAGAAGAAGTAGATCGAGAGCACCATGATCGTCGGGAAGATCAACCGGGTGGTGACTTCGAGAATCAACGAGCGATGCCGCGGATCGATCAGCTCACCGCCGAGCAACCACGTCGTCTCGGCCGCGAACTTCGCATCCGAGTTCGATGTGGGGGCGCTCGATGCCGGGGCGTCGGACACCCGCGGAGCGCTGCCGAACCGGCGGTTGCGGAAGACCAGGCTGGCCACGCCCGTCGCGGCGACGAGCAAGACGCAGATCTCGCCGAGGGTGTCCCAGGCGCGGATATCGACCAGGATCACGTTGACGATGTTCTTGCCGTCGCCCAGTTCGTACGCGGCCTCGGGGAACTGCAAGGACACCGGAGCGGCGCTGCGGGCGTTCATCGCGAACGCTCCCAACACGCTGACGGTCGCTCCGACAGCCACGGCGAGCGCGGCGCGGACACCGCGAGACCCGGCTGCGCCCCGGTCGGCGACTTCGGCGGGCAGCTTGCGCAGCACCAGCACGAACACCACGAGGGTGACTGTTTCGACCAGGAACTGAGTCAGGGCCAGGTCGGGAGCTCCATGGATGGCGAAGATGACGCCGCAGCCGTAGCCGGTGAGCCCGACGAGGATGACGCTGGCCAGACGGTTGCGCATGACCGTTGCGCCGATGCCACCCGCGACCATGATCAATCCGATGACCACTTGGAGCGGAGTGTTCCAGAGCGTGTAGTTCAGTCCCGGCTTCTGCCCGACGACCAGCACGATGATCGGCAACAGCACCAGCGTCAGCAGGATCGTGCCCTGAGTGAGGGGGAGCGAACCGCGCTGTGTGGTGCCGGTGAGGCGGATGGACAGCGTGTCCATGAACTTGAGGACGTTGTCGTAGGTGCGGTCGGCGTTGCCGAGCGGGGGATGCTCGAACTTGAGCCGGTTGACCACTCGGTGGGCGATGAACAATCCGACACCGCCGGTGACGACGATGACCGTCAGCGCCAGTGGCAGGTTGAACCCGTGCCACAGGGCCAGGTGGTAGGGCTCCTGGCCGTAGGACGGCAGGGTCCGCGCGTACGGGCTGACGATGCGGTCGACGATGGAGGAGCCGAATCCCGCGATGAGTCCGAGTACCGCCAGGAAAGCAGGCGTTGCCAGGAACAGTGCGGCCGGTGCGTGCATGTTCTTCACCGACGGGCTCGGACGCTTGAGTTGCTTGCGGCCGAAGGCACCCCAGACGAAGCGGATGCTGTAGGTGACCGTGAGAATCGACCCGATCACCAGGCCGGCGACCACGACGGCTGCGACGGTTGGATCGAGCGTCGGGGTGCTGATCACGGCCGACAGGGCGGTTTCCTTGCCGACGAACCCCAGCAGCGGTGGTAGGCCTGCCATGCTCGCGGCCGCGAGCGCAGCGATGGCGGCGAGCCAGGGGGCCTTCTTGCCGAGGTGGGCGAGTTTGCGGATGTCGCGGGTGCCGGTGGTGTGGTCGATGATGCCGACGACCATGAACAGCGCCGCTTTGAACATCGCGTGCGCGATCACCATCGTCAGGCCTGCGAGCATCGCCTTCTCCGAGCCGATGCCGACCAGCACGATCAGGAATCCGAGCTGACTGACGGTGCCGAACGCGAGAACGAGTTTGAGATCGAATGCGCGCAGTGCTCGCCAACCGGCCAGGATCATCGACAGCAATCCGAGCGTGATCACCGTGGCGCGCCACGGACCCGAATCGGCGAATCCCGGTGCCAGGCGCGCGACCAGGTAGATGCCGGCCTTGACCATGGCGGCGGCGTGCAGGTAGCCGCTGACCGGCGTCGGGGCGGCCATTGCGCCGGGGAGCCAGAAGTGCAAGGGGACGATGGCCGATTTGCTCAGCGCGCCGATGAGGACCAGCACGATCGCGACCCCGGGCAACCAGCCGGACGGTGCGTTCGCCACCAGTTCCGACAGGTTGTAGGTACCGGAGACCTGGCCGAGGATGATGATGCCGACCAGCATCGCCAGGCCGCCTGCGGTGGTGACGAGCAGAGCCTGGGTGGCCGCGCGCCTACTGGAGGCCCGTTCGGCGTAGTGGCCGACGAGCAGGAACGACAGGACCGTCGTGATCTCCCAGAAGACGTACAGGACGAGCATGTTGTCGCTGGTGATCAGCCCGAACATGGCACCGGCGAATGCGACCATCTCGGCGGCGAACAGACCCAGCCGGGGCTCGTCGTCCTCGAAGTAGCGTGCGCAGTACAGCAGAATCAGGGCACCGATCCCCAACACCAGCAGCGACATGAGGGCTGCGAGGGAGTCGAATCGCATGTCGATGTTCATCGACAGGCCGGGGACCCATTCGATGCTCAGCGTCTGTTCGGAGTTCCAGTTGCCGAACACCCAGAGCAGACTCAGCAGCGGGACGAGAGCAAGCGGAAAGAATGCGTTGCGACCCCACCACCGAACGAGCAGCGGTGCAAGAAGCGCAGCCGCGGCATGCGCAAGAAGGATAGCGAGCAAAAAACACTCCGTCGTCTCGGTCGCATCGGCGGCGAGGCCGATGCGGTGGTCGTAGGGCGGCGATGAGTAGGGTCTTGAAATCGGTATGAAATTCGGCGTGATTGTTTGTGAAATAACGAATCGGCTCCCGAACGGCAGCACGTAATCGATCGGGTTCTATCGTACTTTGCGTGGTGGGCCGCGTGCCGACCGGTACAAAACGGTCGTGTGGGCACGAGTCGGGGAGACTGTGGCGGTGACCCATCCGAAGCTCATTCGTACTGCCGGTCTGGCCTATGTTCGCGATCGCCGAATGATCCAGACGCGATCGGTCGGGAAAACCGCGTTCTACATGGCCGGCGGCAAGATCGATCCCGGCGAGAGTCCCGAGCAGGCGCTGCACCGAGAGATCAGGGAGGAACTCGACGCGGCGGTGATCGACGCCAGGGTCCTCGGAGTCTTCGAGTGTGAGGCATGGGGGCACCCGGCAGGCACGCCGCTCGAGATCACCTGCTTTCTGGCCGACCTCAGCGCCGATCCGACGCCCACCAGCGAAATCGCCGAGATCAGGTACTTCACCCGGGACGAGTACGCAGCCATGCCCGACGTCGCTCCGGGGTCGCTGATGGTGTTCGACCGGATGAAGGCGCTCGATCTGATCGACTGAAGCGCGTATGTTGGTGCACGAGAGAACGTACGTTCTCCCGAGGCCACCGCGAAGGAGTTTTCATGACGAACCTGTCCCAGAAAGCCAGCACCCTGCTCGAGCTACACCAGCCGGGCAACCCCGTCGTGTTGCCGACGGTATGGGACGCCTGGTCGGCCAACCTCGCCGTATCGGCAGGCTTCACCGCACTGACCGTCGGAAGCCACCCAGTGTCGGACTCCATCGGCAAGCCGGACAACGAGGGCATCACCTTCGACGAACTCCTCGCCCGCATCTCGCAGATCTCCGCAGCCGTGGACGCCCCGCTGTCGGTCGACATCGAGTCCGGGTACGGCGAGGACCCCAAGCGCCTGATCGAGGGCCTGATCTCCGCCGGTGCCGTCGGCCTCAACATCGAGGACACCGTGCACAGCGAGGGCGGACGACTCCGTGAGGCGCAGGAGCACGCAGACTTCGTCGGCGCACTGCGCGCGGCATCGGACGCCACCGACGTGCACGTCGTCATCAACGCCCGCACCGACCTGTTCGTCAAGGCAATCGGCGACGAGAACGACCGCGTCGACCGCGCCATCGCGCGGCTGAAGCTGGCCGCCGAAGCCGGAGCCGATTCGCTCTACCCCGTGGGCTTCCACAGCGACGCCGACTACAAGCGCCTCGCCGAAGAACTCCCACTGCCGATCAACGCCATCGCCAACCCGGCCGAGGGCGACCTGTCGCACTTCGCCTCCCTCGGCGTCGGTCGCATCAGCTTCGGGCCGATCTTCCAGATGGAATTGGCCAAGCGGGCCGAAGAGGTGCTCGCGCGCTGGAAGTGAGTGCCTTCGGCAGTGGTGCGGTTGAGTGCCCTCAGCGGCACCTAACCACGCCACTGCTCATCCGGGTCGTTCCGCAGGCTCCACTCCTGCCGCTAGGCACTCCCGTAGGCCCGCAGATGCGCCACCTGCTCGGGATCGAGTGACGGTTTGACCGTTGCCCGAGCGGTGGCGACATCGGCGGCGGTGACGTCGGCCGCATCCATCGATCGACGCATGGCCGTCAGAGCGGCCTCGCGTAACAGCGCCGCGCAGTCGGCGGCGGAGTAGCCGTCGAGATCGCGGGCGAGCGATTCGAGATCGACGTCGTCGGCGAGCGGGATGGATTTGCCCGACGCCTTCAGGATGTCCACCCGGGCGTCGGAATCCGGCGGCGGCACGAAGACCAGACGCTCGAGTCGGCCGGGCCGCAGCAACGCAGGGTCGATCAGATCGGGCCGGTTGGTTGCGCCGAGAACGACGACATCGCGCAACGGTTCGACGCCGTCGAGCTCGGTCAGCAGCGCCGCCACCACCCGATCTCCGACGCCGGAGTCCGAGCTCTGCCCGCGTCGGGGTGCCAATGCATCCACCTCGTCGAGAAAGATCAGTGAGGGTGCAGAGTCGCGGGCTCGCTGAAAGAGCTCGCGCACAGCCTTTTCCGAGGAGCCGACCCACTTGTCCATCAGCTCCGCGCCCTTGACTGCATGCACACTCAGTTGACCCGAGCTGGCGAGGGCGCGAACCAGAAACGTCTTGCCGCACCCGGGTGGCCCGTAGAGCAACACGCCGCGTGGTGGTTCGATCCCCAGTCGCGCGAAGGAATCCGGGTGGCGAAGCGGCCACAGGACCGCCTCGGTGAGCGCCTGCTTGGTCTCGACCATGTCGCCGACGTCGTCCAGGGAGATGCTGCCGATGGCCAGTTCCTCGGCGCCCGAGCGCGACAGCGGACGGATGACCTGGAGCGCGCCCACCAGATCCTCCTGGGTCAACGCCGCCGGTGCCGCATCGTTCGACGCGCGCGCCGCTGCCCGCAGCGCCGCTTCACGGGTCAATGCAGCGAGATCGGCAACGACGAAACCGGGTGTCCGTGACGCGATCTCGACCAGATCGACATCGCCCTGGGGGACCTTCTTCAGCAGGTGCTCGAGCAGCCCTTTGCGCCCGGCCGCATCCGGCAGCGTGAGAGTGAGCTCGCGATCGCAGAGTTCCTGACCGCGCAGTCTCGCGTCGGTGGCCTCGGGATGAGCCGTCGTCGCGATCAGGGCCAGACCCGGAGTGTCGACGCCGCGGCGAAGCACATCGAGTACGAACGTCGACGCGGGTTCGGGATCCGAGGGCAACAAGGCGTCGACGTCGGTGATCAACAGGACGCCGGAGCCGGCGAGTTCGTCCACGGCGGCGGTGACCCGCTCGACCCGAGCGGAGGCCTCGAGCGCGCCGATCGACGGACCGTCCAGTACCCCCCAGATGTGGTGACGCGCCGAGAGTCGCCAACAGCTCCGACTCGTCCAGTGCCAGCCGCAGCCACTCGGTGAGCTTGGCCTGCGCAGGGCCAACACCCACCAGGTCCCCGATGCTCACCCGCGGTTCCGTCGCCCTCGGCACCTGGACCGATGCCGACGGCGCTGCGGGGGCTGTGGTGACGGTGCCCGTTCCCCAGCTCACCGCCGAATTGGGCTGCACACTGACCGGTCCACCCGCCGGGTCGACGGCCGAGACCGTCAACAGCTCGGTGGTCCAGGCAACCCCGAATGTTCTCGACAGCGCCTGCGTCGCCGATGTGGTCGAGGTGCCGGGTCCGAGATCGCGGGGGAGAAGTGACACCGTGTCGCCCACCGTCAGCACCTTCCCGAGCAACGCCTGCCGCAGGGTGGTCTCGGAGATGGAGCCGGTTGCGAGCGCGGATCCTGTCACCGTGACGGTTCTGCCGCCGTAGACGGTGACGGGTCCGACTGCGACAGAGGCGTTTTCACGTAGGCCGGCGTTGGAGAGGGTGACGTCGTCCAGGAGCGCGGTGCCCTGCGGCGAACCCTCGGGGGCCGCGGCGACGACGGCAGCAGTACGGCGAGAACCGATGAGAGAGAGCGCGTCCCACTCGCGCAGACCGAGGGCGGCCAGTACCTCCGGATGCAGTCGCACGACGCCGCGCCTGGCATCGGCGGCCGAGGTGTTGAGGCGAGCAGTGAGTACGAGCTCGGGCGAGCTGGATGAGGTCACCGGTCCAACCTAATGGCTGGTTCGTCAGCTGCGCGGACGACGCAGGCCGAGGCGCGCCTGCGAGCGGCGGGCATTTCCCGGTGCGCGGCGAATGGCGCGGCGTTCGGCGCGGCGTTCGGCGGGCTTGGCATCCCACGTGTAGGGCCGAGCGGCGGTCCAGCGCTGCGAACGGACTGCGAACGGAATGTGCACCAGATAGGCCAGTACCAATCCCATGAGCAGGACCAGCGGGAAGGTGATGAGCGCGGCAGCGAGGAGCGCCACCAGAACCAGCAGTATCGCGGCCAGCCGCGGCGGCACCGAGACGGTCTTGAGGGCCAGTGTGGGGATGCGGCTGACGATCAGGGCGGCTGCGAAGATCGACCAACCGGCGACGACGTAGAACGACGCCCACCAGCCCTCGCCGAACTCTTCGAAGGCCGCGATCGGCGTCATCGCGATGAGGGCACCGGCTGGAGCGGGAACGCCGGTGAAGTATTCGCGGGCGTAGGCGGGGGTGTCGTCCTCGTCGAGCAGAGTGTTGAAACGTGCGAGCCGGAGCACGATGCTCACGGCGTAGACCAACGCGATGATCCAGCCGCCGCTGCTGCCCTCGAGCAGCGTCACGTACAACACCAGTGCGGGAGCCACACCGAACGAGATGGCGTCGGACAGCGAGTCCAGCTCGGCACCGATCTTGCTGGTGGCGTCGAGCAATCGGGCGATTCGACCGTCCAGCGCATCGAGGATCGCTGCGGCACCGATCATCGCGAGGGCTGTTCCAAGCTGACCGTCGAGTGCGAACTTGACCGCGGAGAGCCCGGAGCACAGCGCGAGAATGGTGACGACGGAGGGAAGCAGACGGATGGCAGCAGGCGGCTTGGCGCGTCTGGTGATCATCGAATCGCTACTGCGGTAGCTCGGCGAGAACGGTTTCGGCTCCGACTGCGCGTTGACCTCGTTCGACCAGCAGCGTCGTGCCTGCGGGGAAGTAGGTGTCGACGCGCGAGCCGAACCGGATGAGGCCGTACGTGTCACCGATCGTCAGGGTCTGCGCGACGGTGGCGTTATTGATGATGCGTCGGGCAATGAGACCGGCGATCTGGACGACGGCGACATCGTGACCCGAGTCGGTTCTGATGTGCATGCTGTTGCGCTCGTTGACCTCGCTGGCCTCGGCGAGATCCGCGGATTTGAACTGGCCCCGGCGATGCACGACCTCGATGACCGTGCCACCGACGGGAACACGCTGGACGTGCACATCGAGAACGGACAGGAAGATGCTCACGCGCGGTACCGGCTCGGTGCCGAGATCGAGTTCGGCCGGGGGTGCTGCGGTGTCGACGAGGGTGACGAGCCCGTCGGCAGGTGCGACGACGACGCCGGGACGGTTCGGCGGCACTCGGGACGGGTGTCTGAAGAAGGTGGCGCAGGCTCCGGCGGCCACGAGGCCGGCGTTTCGTACCCACTTGGACCTGCGGCCGAGCACTGCAACGGCGAGCGGGCCTCCGACGAACGGTAGGCCTGCCGGGTGCAGCGGCGGGACCGTCTCACGAACCAAATCGACGATGTGAGCCACTCCGGTGCGTGGCGGTTGACCAATCGGGGCGGGACGGCGTGCCACGGTCTCCTCTTACTACTTCGTCGGGCAGGTATTGGCATGTCGTGGTGCTGCCAACAGTCGAGGCGCGCAGATGCACGACTGCCGGGGCCCTCACAGAGTACGTGAGACGCCCCGGCAGTCGGGAAGTGCGAGTGCGATCAGACGCGGCTGCGACCGGTCACGAGCTTGACCAGGAACAGCAGGATGCATGCGCCGAGGATGCAGGTGATGAAGCTGAAGATCAGGCCGCCACCTTCGACGTCGACCCCGAAGACCTTGAGGAGGTAGCCGCCGATGAGGCCGCCGATGATGCCGACGACGATGTTCAAGATGATGCCCATCTGAGCGTCGGTCTTCATGATCTTGCTGCCGACCCAGCCGGCCAGTCCGCCGATGATGATCCAACCGATGATTCCGAGACCCAACATTCGTAGCCCCCACTTTCCGTTTGTGTCGTGTGATTGTCGAAACCCCGCATGCCCCTGGGGTCCCAACCTGAAACATTCCTGAGAATGTTTATTTTCGGCCGAGCTTCTCGCTCTCGGCCTTGATGCGACGCAGGGTGGTGTTCATGCCTTCGACGAGTTCGACGTCGAACTCGTCGATGCCCCCGAGGAAACGCTTGACCAGTAGCGAGGACACGTTCGAGGTGCCTGTGGGGGCTTCCCTCTTCTCGACGACGGTCGTCCCGCCTGCCGTGGGGGTGAGGGTGTAGGACCACGTCGTCTTGTTCTCGATCACGCGGAAGGCGAGTTCGCGATTGGGTTCGAAGGTGACCACCTTGGCTGTGGTCGGCCAGACGAGCAGGCCTTTGCGGTTGATGTTGAGCGTCCTGGTACCGGTGCCGATGGTCCCGCCGAGGACCTTCATCTTCGTGCATTGCGGGCTCCACTCGCTCATTCGCCGAAGGTCCGACACGATCTTCCAGACGGTCTCGGGGCTCGCGGCGATGTCGATCGTGGCTTCGAGAGTCTTGCTCAACGTTGGCCTCCAGGTAGCGGGAATATCTGCAACTGACTGTCACACTCAATCGTGCGCATCCTATGTGGCAGCAGACACAGTTGGCCAGAGCGGGCCAGGGCACAGCACCCCCCGTCGTGCGCCTTTTGCGTACCTCCAGGTACGCAAAAGGCGCACGACAGGGACTCGGGGGGGCTTACATCCGGGCGCGACGAGCCAGGACGAAGGCGTACAGGCCGTAGAGCCCGATTCCCACTCCCGCGAGGATCAGCAGAATCCGGCCGTAGGGCTGAGCGCCGAGGGTCTTGACCGCGGCGTCGATTCCCGAGGCTTTCGACGGGTCGGACTGCAGTACTGCAACCCCGACGAGGATTCCGGCTCCTACCAGGGCAGCGCCCTTGGCTGCGTATCCAGTCATGCCGAGTTTGACGACCGCCTCGCTCTGATGACCTTTCAGATCGTCGAGGAAGCCTTTCGATACCCCCTTGTAGATGTGGTAGCCGCCGACGCCGATGACGATCAGGCCCACCACGATCAGGACGAGCTTGCCGCCGCCGGATTCCATCAACCGCGCCGAGTAGCCGGCATTCTGCCGTCCACTGTCTTCGCCCGAGCCGGTCGCGAAGCCGTAGGTCGAGAACGCGAACGTGAGGTAGACCACGGCCAGTGCCACTGCCTTGGCCCGGTCCAAGGCGCTGCCTGCATCCGAATCGGACTTCTTGCCGACTATCGCCTCGAGGATCCGCCACAGGGCCAGCGCCACGAAAGCGACAACCGCGACCCACAGGGCAATTCTTCCGCCCGGCTGCGCGGCCAGCGCGGCGAGTGCGCCGGACTGATCAGCATTACCGGACTGACCGAACGCCAATCGGACGGCAATGTAGCCGATCAACACGTTCAGCAGTCCGCTGACGAAGTGGCCGCCCCGAGCCGCGTACTCGAAAGCACTGTTGTCTTGCACCGAGTTGGCCACAGAATTTCCCGACGTGTTCACGAACTGTCCCCGATCAGTAGATTTGAGGATCCGATTACCCGAACAGCACGGTCGGAAACGGTCTCCGGCCGCGAAACGCCGTACGAGATCCCACCGAGGCGTTAACACCGGGCGGACACTGATCGATGTAGCAAGCGGAGTGTCGGGACCAACGAATACCTTGTTCGGAGTGATCCACCGTGAAATTACAGTCGATACTGCGTCGTAGCAGCAGTGATCTACCTTTGTTGAAGACTGCCAGGATGAGCGGGCGGCCACGCTCGTGGCCCGCCGAGAAGCTCGAACGGCTACTCACCCCGCAGGAACTCGATCTGATCCGTCGCGGCCTGATCTGACCCCGACCCCAGGTTCCGGGGGCTACCGCATGCCTCCCGTTCGGGGCGCTGCGGTGGCATGCTCATGAGGTTGACGAGCATCAGTCCTGGAGGGTCATGAAACCGGTCATTCTCAGCGTCGACGACGATCCCGGAGTATCGCGATCGGTCGCCCGCGACCTGCGCCGCCGCTACGGCGAGCGCTACCGTATCGTCCGCGCCGAATCCGGTGCCGGAGCACTGGACGCACTCAGAGAACTCGCTCTGCGCGGCACCCCGGTCGCCATTTTGTTGGCCGACTACCGCATGCCCCAGATGAGCGGCATGGAATTTCTCGAACAAGCAATGGACCTGTTCCCGACGGCCCGTCGCATTCTGCTCACCGCCTACGCCGATACCAATGCAGCGATCGACGCCATCAACGTCATCGATCTCGACTACTACCTGCTCAAGCCGTGGGATCCGCCCGAGGAAAAGCTCTACCCCGTGCTCGACGCCCAACTGGAGGCCTGGTGTGCCTACGACCACCGCGCCACCTCGGACACCAAGATCATCGGCCATCGCTGGTCTGCGCGGTCCTCGGAGATTCGCGAGTTTCTCGCCCGAAATCAGCTGCCGTACCGGTGGTACATGTCCGACGAGTCCGAGGGTGCGCGGCTACTGGCCGCAGCCGGTGTGACCGAGGATCGACTTCCGGTGGTGATCACCACCGAAGGTGATGCGCTCGTCGAGCCTTCCGATGCCGCCCTCGGCGACCGGCTCGGCCTGACCGTCTCGCCCTCGGAGGAGTTCTACGATCTGGTCGTCATCGGCGGCGGTCCGGCAGGACTCGGCGCCGCGCTGTACGGCGCATCCGAGGGCCTGCGGACGACGCTGATCGAGCGCACCGCGACAGGCGGTCAGGCCGGGCAGAGTTCTCGCATCGAGAACTACCTGGGCTTTCCGGACGGCGTATCGGGAGCGCAGCTGGCCGAGCGGGCGAGGCGTCAAGCCCTCAAGTTCGGTGCCGAGGTCGTCACCACCCAGGATGTGGTGGGACTCGAGGTCAACGGTGCGGCGCGCACCGTGCGATTCGCGGACGGCCGAAGTATCAGCGCCCAGACGATCATCCTGTCCACCGGAGTCGCCTACCGCCGGTTGGACGCTCCCGGGATCGACGATTTCACCGGGCGGGGTGTGTTCTACGGATCTGCGATGACCGAGGCCGCGCGCTGCGCCGAGCAGGATGTCTACATCGTCGGCGGAGCCAACTCGGCCGGTCAGGCCGCGGTGTACCTCGCGCGCGGTGCCAGGTCGGTCACCATCTTGATCCGGGCCACCTCACTCGAAGCATCGATGTCGTACTACCTGATCAAGCAGATCGAGGAGAATCCGAAGATCACCGTCCGGCCGTGCACCGAGGTCGCGGGTGTGGCCGGTGACGGTCACCTCGAATCGATCACGCTGCACAACAGGGCCACCGACGCCACCACGACCGTCGATGCGCAGTATCTGTTCCTGTTCATCGGAGCGGCCCCGCGCACCGAGTGGCTCGACGGAGTGCTCGTTCGGGACGATCATGGATTCGTGGTGACCGGGCCGGATCTCGTCGTCGATGGACGCGGTCCCGCCGGGTGGACTTCTGCCCGGCTCCCACACCACCTCGAGACGAGCGTGCCGGGCGTGTTCGCGGCCGGTGACGTGCGATCCGACTCGGCCAAACGCGTCGCGTCGGCAGTAGGAGAGGGAGCCATGGCCGTGATGCTGGTGCACAGATATCTGGCGAACCCGTGAGCGCGTCGAGCTGTGAGCCGGAGGAATTGCGGACGCTGTTTCTGTTCGAGCAGCTCACCGACCCGCAGTTGGCGGAGCTGTGCCGGGAGGGACGCATCGAGACGATCGAACCGGGGCCGGTGTACTCGGAGGGTGATCCGGCGACGTGCTTCTACGTGCTGATCGACGGAGCGTTGGTGCTCTCGAAGCTGTCGGGCGGGGAGGACCTGGTGGTCAACCGGACCTCCCAGCGCGGGGTGTACGCAGGCGCGTGGCAGGCGTACCTGGGTGATCGGGTGCCGCAGACGTACCAGGGTTCGATGCGGGTGACCGAGCGTTCGCGGTTCTTCGTTCTCGATGCCGAGTGCTTCGCGGCCATCGTGCGGGAGTGGTTCCCGATGGCGCTGCACCTACTGGAGGGGCTGTTCTTCGGCAATCAGAGCACCAAACAGATAGTGGAGCAGCGAGAACGCTTGTTGGCCTTGGGTTCTCTGTCGGCCGGGCTGACGCACGAGCTGAACAACCCGGCCGCAGCCGCGGTGCGGGCGACGTCGGCGTTGCGTGACCGGGTGGCGCACATGCGGCAGAAGTTGGCGATGATCGCAGGCGGCACTCTCGATCGCGGCAGTATGGCGCATCTGGTCGGCCTGCAGAACGAGGCCGTGGAGTTGGTTGCCAAGGCTCCGAAGCTGACCGCGATGGAAGCCTCGGACCGCGAGGACGAACTCGGCGAGTGGTTCGAGGACAAGGGCATCGGTGGCGGTTGGGACCTGGCTCCGACGTTCGTCTCGGCCGGTCTCGATGTGCCGTGGCTCGACAAGGTTTCCGCGACGGTCGACGATCCGAGGATGCTCGAGGGGGCGATCCGGTGGCTCAACTACACCGTGGAAACCGAATTGCTGATGAACGAGATCGCGGATTCGACCACACGGATCTCGACGCTCGTCGAGGCAGCGAAGCAGTATTCGCAGATGGATCGTGCGCCGTATCGATCGGTGGATGTGCACGAACTACTCGACAGCACCCTGATCATGTTGGGCCGCAAGATCGGTGACGATATCCGCGTGGTGAAGGAGTACGGCCCGGCGGTGCCGCCCATTCCTGCCTATGCCGCCGAACTCAATCAGGTATGGACCAATCTGATCGACAACGCCGTGCAGGCCATGGACGGTGCTGGGGTGTTGACGGTACGCACGTCCGTGGACGAAAACCGAGTCCAGATCGAGATATGCGACACCGGACCTGGTGTGCCGCAGGAGATTCGGTCGCGAATCTTCGAGCCCTTCTTCACCACCAAGGCCGTCGGCGAGGGCACGGGTCTCGGCCTGGACATCTCGTGGCGGATCGTGGTGAACAAGCATCAGGGTGATCTGCGGGTGGTGTCCGAGCCCGGCGACACGCGATTCGTCGTGCGACTGCCCGTCGACCCGGCGACAGAGGAGCAACCATGACCATCGAAGGCATCGACCCACAGGTACCGCCGTCGGGCCCGGGGTGTGTCGAGTGCACGCAGTCGCAGGGGTGGTGGGTCCATCTGCGTCGGTGTGCACAGTGTGGTCACATCGGATGTTGTGATTCCTCGCCTTCGCAGCACGCGAGCAAACACGCCGAGTCCACTCGGCATCAATTCGTGCGCAGTTACGAGCCGGGCGAGGACTGGTTCTACAACTACGCTGACGAGCAGATGTACGATGGCCCGGAATTGGCTCCACCGCAACATCGTCCACTCGACCAGACGGTTCCCGGTCCGCGGGAGCGGGTGCCGTCCAACTGGCAGGCTCTGCTCAATTGAACGAGAATCTCACGCGCCCCACCGACGAATCGGCCGAGGATTTCCTGGCCGCCGTGCAGCATCCGGTTCGGCGTGCGGACGGGCTCGCGCTCGCGGAGACGATGGGTCGGGTGACCGGGCAGCCGGCCGTGATGTGGGGGCCGACGATGGTGGGTTTCGGTTCCTACCGGTACACGACGGGCAGCGGCCGTCGAGGGGAGTACTTCGTCGTCGGGTTCTCCCCGCGTAAGTCGAGTCTGACGGTGTACGGCGCCACGTACGCCCCGGAATCGGATGCGTTGCTCGAACAGTTGGGGAAGCACAGGCGAGGAGCAGGTTGCCTGTACGTGAACAAGCTCGCGGACGTGGACACAGCGATCCTCGAGCAATTGGTGGCATACAACTATCGGTACATTCTGGGTAATCTCGCGTCATGACCTCGACCGCGGCGGTGCGCACGCAGGCTCCGACGTCATGAAGTCGACCACGAGCAGCAGAAGGCCGGAATATGAGTAGAAGCGTTGCAATTCTCCTGTTCGACGATGTCGAGGTGCTCGACGCGTGCGGTCCGTTCGAGGTGTTCTCGGTGGCCAATAGGGTGGCCGAACGAGCGGGGAGCCCGGTGCCTTTCGAGGTGACACTCGTCGGGATCGAGGACAGGGCGGTTGTTGCTCGAGGTGCCATGAGGATCGGCGTCGACACCACGATCGAGGACCCGCGGGGATACGACGTCGTCGTGGTCCCTGGCGGTGTCGTCGATGCTGTCTCGGCCGACAGTCGAGTTCTGCAGTGGTTGAAGGGCCTTCGGCCCGACGCCGAGTTGATGGCGTCGGTGTGCACCGGCGCTTTCGTTCTGGCGGCGGCGGGGCTGCTCGATGCTCGTCCGGTCACCACGCACTGGGAAGATCTGGACTTACTGCGGGAAAGCTGGCCCGCGCTCATCGTGCACGAGGGCGTTCGGTACCTCGATCACGGCGATCTGGCGACGTCGGCGGGAATCAGCGCCGGCCTCGATCTGGCGTTGCATCTGGTCGCGCGGTGGGCGGGTGCGGATCACGCGCTCGCCACCGCGGGCCAGATGGATTACGACTGGTCAGGCGCTGAGCACCCGTAGAACCAGGACGACGACGGCGAACACGGCCAGCCCGGCCGCCGGCGCGAATTGCTTGTCCTTGGCGCGCAGGTGCGCGGTGACGGCACCGATGAAGTAAGCAATGACGCCGACGGCCGCCGCGACACCGATGGGCCACACGACCAGGCCGACGAGAAGGCCGAGGGCACCCAGGATTTCGAGGTAGGCGAGCCACGGAATCTTGTCGGTGGGAACGCCGACCTGCTCGAGCATCGGAATCACCGAGGGGTTGCGCGTCAGTTTTCCGATCGCGGAGACCGTGAGCGCCACGGCGAGGAGCACCGAGGCGATGAGGGTTGCAATGAACATGAGCCCTGCTTTCATTTCTGGGGTCACTAGCAATTCAGAAGTAGCCGGGCGGACTGTAGCACCTCGGTAGGGTTGTTTCATGGCCCCCGACGAGCAGCCCCATGAGTCTCGTGCCTGCGACGGAGCTCTCGCCAAAGCCTTCGGTTGCCTCGGCAAGAGATGGAACGGACTGTTGCTGGCCACTCTGATGGACGGTCCGATGGGATTCTCGGACCTACGGCGTGCAGTGGGGAGCATCAGCGATTCGGTGCTCTCGGATCGACTGGGCGAACTCGGCACCGCCGGACTTGTTGCGCGCACCGTCGACGAGGGCCCGCCTACGTCGGTGCAGTACAGCCTGACGAAGTCGGGTCGGGCACTGTCGCCGTCCCTGCAGGCACTGACCGATTGGGCTTCGAAAAATCTCTGACCCCCGCGGCAATCGCGAGGGTCAGAGAACGAGCGGTCGAATCAGGCCGAGTGATTGTTCTGATTCTGGCCTTCGGCGGAGTCTGCGAACTCCTGGGTGTCGAAAACCTCACCGCCGAGCGGATCGACGGGAGCGTTGTCACTGGAGTACTCGACGGCCCCGGTTTCGGGATGGACCTCGAGCTCCTCGGTGGACACCTCGTGCACCGCCAGCATGACCGTGCCGCCGCCGCGAGGCGTCGACAACCCATCCCGTGAGGGACTGAGACCGGAGAACGTCGAGGAGATGCCGACTCGCTTGCGCTTGGCCGGCGCGGTGGCGTCACCCGCCACGGCCTCGGGAGTGGCGACGGCCTCGTCGGTTGCGGTGACGCGGATGTACCGCGGCGTGGTGGCGACGTCGTAGCGGAACGCCTTGAGCATCGACACACACGCGAGCACGAGAACCACCGAGAACGGTACGGCCGTGGCTATCGACATCGTCTGTAGAGCGGTCAGGGAACTCGTTCCACCGACCAACAGCAGCACGGCTGCGGCAACACCTTCCAGGACTGCCCAGTAGACCCGGGTGATCCTCGGTGTCTCCAGTTCTCCGCCGGTGGAGAGGATATCGACCACCAGTGAGCCGGAGTCCGAGGATGTGACGAAGAAGAACACGATGACCGCGATGGCGATGACGCTGGTGATGGTGGCCAGCGGCAGGCCGTCGAGCATCTGGAAGAGGCTGGTGTTGTTGTTCACCGCGCCGTCGGCGTCGAGCAAATTCCCCTCGTTGCGCTGCCGCAGGATGCCGGTGTCACCGAAGATGGTGAACCACAGCGAGCCGACGATCGTCGGGGCCAAGAGCACACCGAAAACGAACTCGCGAATGGTACGGCCGCGGGAGATGCGGGCGATGAACATACCGACGAAGGGCGCCCAGCTCATCCACCAGCCCCAGTAGAAGATGGTCCAGCCGGCAGCCCAGCCGTCGTCCGCGAACGGTGAAGTGCGGAGCGCCAACTCGGGCAGGGCCTGGACGTAGCCGCCCAGGTTCTGAACCCAGGACTGCATCAGGAACAGGGTCGGTCCGAGAATCAGCACGAACACTGCCAGTGCCCCGGCCATCGCCATGTTGATGTTCGAGAGCCACTTGAGGCCCTTGGACACTCCGGTCACCACCGAGAACGTGGCGATGCCGGTGATGAGGGCGATCAACAGCACGACGAACCAGTTGGTGGTCTCCACCCAGCCCAGGTACTCGAGGCCTGCCGAGATCTGTTGGACGCCGAATCCGAGCGAGGTCGCCACGCCGAACAGGGTGCCGATGATCGCGACCGCGTCGATGGCATGTCCGATGCCGCCCTCGATGCGCTTGCGGCCGAGCAGTGGCTCGAGCAGCCACCGCACCGTCAGCGGCCTGCCCTTGCGGTAGGTCATGTATGCCATGCCGAGACCGACGACGACGTAGATGGCCCACGCGTGCAGACCCCAGTGGAACAGCGTCAATTCCATCGCCTGGCGACCGGCTGCGTCGGTGGATCCGGGAATGCCGCCTGCTTCGGGCGGATTGACGTAGTGCGAGAGTGGCTCGGCGACGCCGTAGAACACCAGGCCGATGCCCATGCCTGCGCTGAACAGCATGGCGAACCAGGACAGGACGCCGAATTCGGGCTTCTCGTCGTCACGGCCGAGGCGGATGTTGCCGACGCGGCTCAGGCCGCAGTACAGCGCGAACAGTACGAAACCGGTGGCAGCGAGGATGTACCACCACCCGACGCCGTCGGCGATGATGCCGTTGAGGGTGTCGAAGGCGTCGGCGGCAGTCGATGCGTAGATGACCGAAAAGGCGATCATCCCGATGATCACCACCGATGCCGGGACGAAGACCGGCTTGAGCAGGCCTCCCCAAGCTTCTTTTATTGCTTTCACTTACTTGACTTCCTTAGAACTCGAGTCGCCGTAATCGGCTGACCACTAACGGTTTGCCGTTCTTCTTCTCTTGTTTTGGTCAAGTACCACTAGTCACCATAAACGACGTCGGCGCAGGTGGCGAAACTCGAGAGCACTGGGGTGCAGTGTGTGATCAAGCCGTGACCGGAGCGATCGGAGTCGATCGAGTCGCCTGGTATGTCACATGCAGGTCAGTTGTCGGTTGCTCGATGGCGCAGTCCGGGCCTCGACGACCCGCCTTCCGGCCGCCAGGCTTCGCCGGTGCCACGGGTGCTCGGCAGGCTCCGAGGTTGCCGAGCGCGGACCGTCGATGCTCGCCGCCGGGTACCTGCCCGTCACGTGCCCGGCGGTGGCGTCGGACATGGGGTTGTCGTGGTTCGCCGTTGGCGGACGACCTTGCACTCGCCATGGTCGAGTGCTAGAAATGCAGTTGGCACTCTCGACACGTGAGTGCCAGGTCGGGACACGGTGAGGCCGGGGAATCAACGACACCCCTGGTCGTCCGTCGCGGGCACCGAGCTCGGCCAGCAATGTGTCACCCCCAATCCGGAGGATCACTTCGCAATGGCCAAGATCATCGCGTTCGACGAAGAGGCACGCCGTGGCCTCGAGCGCGGGCTGAACGCCCTCGCCGACGCAGTAAAGGTGACGTTGGGCCCCAAGGGTCGCAACGTCGTACTCGAGAAGAAGTGGGGAGCTCCCACGATCACCAACGATGGTGTTTCCATCGCCAAGGAGATCGAGCTCGAAGATCCCTACGAGAAGATCGGTGCCGAGCTCGTCAAGGAGGTCGCCAAGAAGACCGACGACGTCGCAGGCGACGGCACCACCACCGCTACCGTTCTCGCTCAGGCGCTCGTCCGTGAAGGTCTGCGCAACGTCGCAGCCGGCGCGAACCCGCTCGGCCTCAAGCGCGGCATCGAGAAGGCTGTTGCAGCCGTCACCGAGTCGCTGCTCTCGTCCGCCAAGGAGATCGACACCAAGGAGCAGATCGCTGCTACCGCCGGTATCTCCGCAGGCGACCCGTCCATCGGCGAGCTCATCGCCGAGGCCATGGACAAGGTCGGCAAGGAAGGCGTCATCACGGTCGAGGAGTCCAACACCTTCGGCCTGCAGCTCGAGCTCACCGAGGGCATGCGCTTCGACAAGGGCTACATCTCGGCGTACTTCGCCACCGATGCAGAGCGCCAGGAAGCCGTCCTCGAAGACGCGTACATCCTGCTCGTCAGCTCCAAGATCTCCACGGTCAAGGACCTGCTGCCCCTGCTGGAGAAGGTCATCCAGTCCGGCAAGCCGCTCGTCATCATCGCCGAGGACGTCGAGGGCGAAGCTCTCTCCACCCTCGTGGTGAACAAGATCCGTGGCACCTTCAAGTCCGTGGCCGTCAAGGCTCCTGGATTCGGTGACCGTCGCAAGGCGCAGCTCGCCGACATCGCCATCCTCACGGGCGGCGAGGTCATCAGCGAAGAGGTCGGCCTCTCCCTCGAGACCGCCGGACTCGAGCTGCTCGGTCAGGCACGCAAGGTCGTCATCACCAAGGACGAGACCACCATCGTCGAGGGCTCGGGCGATTCCGACGCCATCGCCGGTCGCGTCAACCAGATCCGCGCCGAGATCGAGAACTCCGATTCCGACTACGACCGCGAGAAGCTGCAGGAGCGCCTGGCCAAGCTGGCCGGTGGCGTTGCAGTCATCAAGGCCGGAGCGGCGACCGAGGTCGAGCTCAAGGAGCGCAAGCACCGCATCGAAGATGCCGTGCGCAACGCCAAGGCAGCCGTCGAAGAAGGCATCGTCGCCGGTGGCGGCGTGGCACTGCTCCAGGCAGCGCCCGCACTCGACAACCTCAAGCTCGACGGTGACGAGGCAACCGGCGTGAACATCGTTCGCGTCGCACTGTCCGCCCCGCTCAAGCAGATCGCATTCAACGCAGGCCTCGAGCCCGGCGTCGTCGCGGACAAGGTGTCCAACCTGCCCTCCGGTCACGGCCTCAACGCTGCGACCAACGAGTACGAGGATCTGCTCGCCGCAGGCATCAACGACCCGGTCAAGGTCACCCGCTCGGCCCTGCAGAACGCAGCGTCCATCGCGGCTCTGTTCCTGACCACCGAGGCCGTCGTTGCCGACAAGCCCGAGAAGGCCGGAGCGCCCGCAGGCGACCCGACCGGTGGCATGGGCGGCATGGACTTCTGAGTCCAGCCCCTACGCACGAGAAAAGCCCGGCCCCTGTCGAGGGGGTCGGGCTTTTTCGTGGTTCGAAGCGTCAGTCCCGGTGATACGCGATGTTGACCACGTTGCCGTCGGGCGCGCGCACGAAGAAGCGGCGCACACCCCACGACTCGGTCGTCAGTGGATGCACGATCTCGTAGCCGAGCTTCTGCGCTTCGACGTAGGCGCCCTCGACATCATCGGTGAGAACCGACATCACCGAATCCTCCGGTGCGCTCGCATCCCCGGCCACCAACTGAACGCTGACCGGTCGGTCGGGCGAGGTCAGCCGAGCGACCCAACCCATGTCGAACTCCTCCGAACGTAGACCGAGGAACTCGGAGTAGAACGACTTGGCCGCGTCCACGTTCGGTACGCGCAGATTGGTGATGATGCTCCTCGTTCTCATCGAACTCTCCTCCGATACGTCGATGGCAGGTGGCCTGGACGTTCGACGCTAACAGCGCAGTTGGCGGCTGTCCGGTGGTTGAGTGAACGGCCGTCATGTGTTTAGTGTGGGTAATGGTTCGTTTTCGCTCGATGACCATCGCACTCGCCGTCGTCGCCGCACTCGCGGGCTGTTCCAACTCGGGGACAGCCACGACCGCGGCTCCGTCGCCAACCTCCGATACGCAGGTCACAACCGAGCGCGCCGAGCCGACGACCACTTCCGCGTCCGCGACCTCCCATGCCGAGGAGCCATACGTTCTGGGCAGTACTCGGGTCACCGGATCAACCGAGCACGCGACCTACGATGTCGGTATTCCGCAGCTCAGTGGTGGGGATCCGGCCGTGACGGCCGAGTTCAACGAGTCGATGCGAGCTGCGTTGCAGGATCAGATCGACGGACACCAAGGACTGGACTTCGCCCTCAGCGATGGCTACTCCTCGGGTGCGTCCCACATCGGCAGGCACGTGGTCAGCGTCGAACAGATCACCGATTGGATCGCAGTGCCACCCGGTGCTCATGGTGATTCGCTGATCGCGACCGTCACGATCGATACCGACACCGCCCAGCCGATCACACTCGGCGACGCCTTCACCGACCTCGACGCCGGCCTGTCACGGCTGTCCGAGCAAGCGGCGAAGATTCTTCCGAGTACCCGCGCGGGCGAGAGCTTCGAGCGCTCGGGCATCGAACCGACGGTGGCCAACTTCGCCAATTGGACGGCCTCCCCGGAAGGAATGAACATTCACTTCGGGGACTACCAGGTGGGGGCATACGGCATCGGGCTCATCACGATCACCGTCCCGTGGAACGCCTTGTCCGACGTCCTCGCTCCGGGGATGCAGGACGTGCTGAGCAGCTGACCCGGTCACCGCAGATGCGAGCATGGACCGATGATGATTCGCGCAGGCGTGCTGGATGTGGCCTTCGATCGCCTCGGTGATCCGTCCGGTCGGTCCGTGGTGCTGCTGCACGGCTTTCCGTACGACCCGCGTTGCTACGACGATGTCGCACGGCTGCTGAGTGCTTCCGGCTACGACGTGGTGGTGCCGTACCTGCGCGGCTTCGGGCCGACTCGATTCGTCGATGCGAAGACGATGCGGTCGGGCGAGCAAGCGGCGATCGCGCACGATCTGAAAGAGCTGATCCTGGGGCTGAAACTCGATCGGCCTCTCGTTGCGGGCTACGACTGGGGTGGGCGCGCGGCGTGCGGCGTCGCCGCGGTGTGGCCGGAGCTGGTATCCGGTCTGGTTTGCGTGTCCGGATATCTGGTCCAGGACATCGCTGCCGCCGTGTCGACTACGGCACTGCCGCACCTCGAGAAGCGGTACTGGTACCAGTACTACCTGCACTCCGAGCGGGGCCGCGCCGGGCTCGCAGCCCACCGCGCAGAAATTGCTCAGACCCTGTGGACGGACTGGTCGCCCAGCTGGCGCTTCGGAGACTCCGAATTCGCAGCTACCGCACCCTCGTTCGACAACCCGGACTTCGTGGATGTGTCCGTGCACTCCTACCGACACCGGTACGGAATCGAGATGGGTGACCCTGCCTATGCCGCGACACAGACGTTGCTGGCAGAACAACCGAGGATCACGGTGCCCTCGGTCGTGATCGATCCGACCGAGGACACCGTCGCCGCGCTCTACGGCCGCCCGGACCATTCGGCCCACTTCACGGATCTGATCGATGTTCGTGAACTCGATTGCGGCCACAACCCGCCCCAGGAGTTGCCGGGTTGGTTCGCCGACGCCGTCGTGACGCTGGGCGATGCGATCCGGGATCGAGAAGGGCCGAGTAGAACGATCCCGAGTAGAACGATCTAGTCGACGGCGAGTTCGCCGAGTTCGTTCCAGTCGGTGCCCTCGACCTCTTGGCTGATGATCTTCGGCGTCTCCTGCAGGTACGGCGGGAGATCCTTCTGAGCCTGCTTGAAATGATCCGAATTCACATGGGCGGCACCGGCATCGGGATCCTTGAACGCCTCCACCAGGACGTACTCGGTCGGGTCGTCGAGGGTACGGGACCAGAAGTACCAGAGGCATCCCTCCTCGGCCTGGCATGCTTCGGTGAACTCGCGTGAGATCTCGGGCCAGTTGTCCGCATGCTCGGGCTTGACCTTGAACTTTGCGGTGATGAAGATCAACGTTGCTCCTCGGTTGCTGGTGAACGGTCCTGTGCGGTGTACCCGAATATGCCGATAGCACGCCTCTGCCAGCGCGATCGCCTACCCTCGGCCCATGGCCAGCAGCTCACCTGCGATCGAGATTCCAGTGGGGGACCGCATGGTCCGCATCTCCAATCCCGACCGCGTGTACTTCCCCGTCAGTGGTGCCACCAAGCTGGATCTGGTGAACTACTACCTCAGCGTCGGAGACGGCATCGTGCGGGCGCTGCGGGAGCGGCCCTGCATGATGCATCGATTCCCCAAGGGCCTGGCGGGCGACAAAGTGCACCAGAAGCGGGTCCCTCATGGCGCGCCGCCGTGGCTCGAGACCGTCGAGGTGACGTTCCCGCGATACAACCGCACCGCCGACGAACTGTGTGTCACCGAGTTGGCGCACGTGGCCTGGGCTGTGCAGATGTCCACCGTCGAGTTCCATCCGTGGAACAGTCGCCGCGCCGATGTCGAGATGCCCGACGAGTGGCGCATCGACCTCGACCCGATGCCCGACTGCCCCTTCAATCGGGTCCGACGCGTGGCCGGGGTAGTGCAGGAAGTGCTGGGAGATCTCGGCGCGGTCGGCTGGCCGAAGACCTCCGGCGGACACGGCCTGCATATCTACGTGCGCATCGAACCGGCCTACGGTTTCAAGGACTTACGCAGGGCTGCACTGGCTTTCGCGCGAGAAGTAGAACGACGAGCCCCCGAGGACGTGACCACCACCTGGTGGCGCAAGGACCGCGACCCGTCGACCCTGTTCGTGGACTACAACCAGAATGCCCGAGACCACACCATTGCCAGCGCCTATTCGGTGCGGGGCAACCCGGAAGCGACCGTCTCGACGCCCATTTCGTGGGACGAGGTGCCGGACGTCGACCCGCGCGAGTTCACGATGTTCACGGTGCCGGCCAGATTCGCAGAACTGGGCGACCTGCATGCGGGCATCGACGATGCGGTGTTCGCCATCGACGAGCTACTCGACTGGGCGGAACGCGACGAGCATGAAGGGCTCACCGAGCCCGAGGAGTAGCCGAACTCGAAGTTATGGACGGAAATTAGCGAAAATCCGTCCACAAATTCGAGTTCGGCGGCGAAAATCAGTCGGTACCGGACTCGATGGCGGCGTGATCGAGAGCGGAGGAATCCACCGAACTGCCGGGGCTGCTCGCGGCGATGGCCTCGGCTCCGCCTGCGCGAAGTTCGCCGATCAACTCGCCCCAGGCGGTGAGCTGATTCTGTGCGGCGTACTGCTCGAGTTTGCTGCGTGAATCGGCGATGTCGAGGTTGCGCATCGTCAGCTGGCCGATGCGATCGCCGGGGAAGAAGGCCTGCCCCTGGCTGCGTTCCATCGACAGCTTCTCGGGGTGGTAGCTGAAGTTGCTGCCCTGGGTGTCGACGATCGTGAAGTCCTGGCCGCGGCGCAGGCGCAGTGTGACGCTGCCGCTGACGACGTTGCCTACCCAGCGCTGCAGGCCCTCGCGCAGCATCAGTGCCTGCGGGTCGAACCAGCGGCCCTCGTAGAGCAGGCGCCCGAGGCGACGGCCTTCGTTGTGGTACGACGCGACGGTGTCCTCGTTGTGGATGGCGTTGACGAGGCGTTCGTAGGTGATGTGCAGCAGCGCCATGCCGGGGGCCTCGTAGATGCCGCGGCTCTTGGCTTCGATGATGCGGTTCTCGATCTGATCGCTCATGCCGAGGCCGTGTCGCCCGCCGATGGCATTTGCTTCCATCACGAGGTCGACGGCGCTGTCGAAGCTGCGACCGTTGATGCGTACCGGTCGTCCGCGCTCGAATTCGACGGTGACTTCCTCGGCCTCGATCTCCACCTCGGGGTCCCAGAAGCGGACTCCCATGATGGGACTGACGATTTCGAGGGAGGTGTCGAGGTATTCGAGCTGCTTCGCCTCGTGGGTGGCACCCCAGATGTTGGCGTCGGTCGAGTACGCCTTCTCGGCGGAGTCGCGGTAGGGGAGCGTGCGTTGGGTGAGCCACTGCGACATCTCGTGGCGTCCACCGAGTTCGGCCACGAAGGCCTCGTCCAACCACGGCTTGTAGATTCGCAGCTGCGGATTGGCGAGCAGGCCGTAGCGGTAGAACCGCTCGATGTCGTTGCCCTTGTAGGTGGAACCGTCGCCCCAGATGAAGACCCCGTCCTCGGCCATCGCCCGCACCAGCATCGTGCCGGTCACCGCACGGCCGAGTGGGGTGGTGTTGAAGTACGTCTGCAGAGACGAGCGAATGTGGAACGCGCCGCAGGTGAGTGCGGCAAGGCCCTCCTCGACGAGCGGCTCACGGCAGTCGATGAGCCGCGCCTGCTCGGCCCCGTAGGCCCGACCGCGCTCGGGTACATCGGACAGATCCGGTTCGTCGTACTGGCCGATGTCTGCGGTGTAGGCGTACGGGATCGCGCCGTGCTCACGCATCCACGCCACGGCCACCGACGTGTCGAGACCGCCGGAGAATGCAATGCCGATTCGTTCACCGACAGGGAGGGAGTTCAGTACCTTCGTCACAGCTGGGATCCTATCGGGCGGCTCGTCTGCGTCACCCGCGCAGTGACTCCACCGCTCCGCGGACGGCGCTGAGGTGTTCGGTCATGGCCTGAGCAGCCGTGGCGTAACTGCCGGACCGGATGCCTTCGACGATGGCGTCGTGTTCGACATTGGATTGCTGCTGGCGATGTGCGACGAGGTTGAGTGTTTCGGACTGCCGGGTCAGCGCTCCGCGGATATCGACGATGATCGCCTCGAACACGCGATTCTTGCTGGCCCTTGCTATGGCGGTGTGGAACTGGCCGTCGAGCGTGACCCAGGTTTGCTGGTCGTCCTCCCCGCGCATTTCCTCGGCCAGCCCGAGCAGGACCTGTAGATCCTCCTCGGTGTGTCTTTCGGCCGCCCATCCGGCAGCGGGAACCTCGACGTGTGGCCTGGCCTCCATCAACTCCCTGGCTGCGTAGTTGCCGATGTCGAGATCGCCGGAGACCCGATCGGCGATGACGAAAGTTCCTCGCCCGGTTTTGGTTTCGGTCAGCCCGAGTGCTGTGCACGATCGGAGGGCTTCGCGGATGACCGATCGGCTGACGCCGTGCCGCGTGGCCAGTGCGGCCTCGGCGGGAAGCTTCTCGCCGACGGCGATGCGGCCCGAGACGATCGCGTCGCGCAGGTCGGCGAACACGGCTTCGGCGGCGCTCACCCTCGTGGTGATCGGCGCACTGACTGCCCAGCTGTCCGACAGGCTCATGCCTGGATCGTCCCCTTCGATGTGGTGTGGGTCAAGCCAGGTGTTGACGTGACGGGTGTCGTGCTTCACACTATAACCTGTCAGACAGCCGGACAGCTGGACACCCTCACTTAGGAGAGCACCGTGGCCGATACCCGCATCGAGAAGGATCTTCTCGGGGAACGTGAAATCCCGACGAGCGTGTATTGGGGAATCCACACTCTGCGAGCCCTCGAGAACTTCCCCATCACGGGCCGTCCGATCTCCACCAACGCGCACCTCGTCCGCGGACTCGCGGCGGTGAAGTGGGCGGCCGCATCCGCCAACCAGGATCTCGGGATTCTCGACGCCACGCGCGGGGAGGCTATTCGCGCGGCGTGTCAGGAGATTCTCGACGGGCAGTGGCACGATCAGTTCGTCGTCGATGTCATCCAGGGCGGCGCGGGCACGTCGACCAACATGAACGCCAACGAGGTGATCGCGAACCGCGCCTTGGAGATTCTCGGGCACGCACACGGCGACTACAGCATGCTGCACCCCAACGAGCACGTGAATGCGTCGCAGTCCACCAACGACGTGTACCCGACCTCGGTGAACATCGCGACAGTCTTTGCCGTGCACGAGCTCATCGCCTCGATGAAGGTGCTGCGAGACTCCTTCGCCCGCAAAGCAACCGAGTTCGCAACGGTGGTCAAGATGGGGCGCACGCAGCTGCAGGACGCGGTACCGATGACCCTCGGTCAGGAGTTCGGTACCTACGCGGTCATGATCGACGAGGACTGCTCGCGGCTCGAAGAGGCAGCGCTGCTGGTTCACGAGATCAACCTGGGTGCCACCGCCATCGGTACCGGCCTCAACGCCCCCTCCGGCTACACGGAATCGGCCGTCGCCCACCTGCGCACCATCACCGGGCTGCCACTGGTCACCGCAACGGATCTCATCGAGGCCACCCAGGACGTCGGCCAGTTCGTGCACCTGTCCGGTGTGCTCAAGCGCGTCGCGGTGAAGCTGTCGAAGATCTGCAACGATCTGCGACTGCTCTCCTCCGGGCCGCGTGCCGGCTTCAACGAGATCAATCTGCCTCCGATGCAGGCAGGTTCGTCGATCATGCCCGGCAAGGTCAACCCCGTCATTCCCGAGGTGCTCAACCAGGTCGCCTACGAGGTGATCGGTCACGATGTGACGATCACGATGGCCGCCGAAGCAGGTCAGTTGCAGCTCAACGCTTTCGAGCCGATCATCGTCAAGTCCCTGTCCGACGGCATGGCGCATCTGAGTGCAGCCTGCCGCACCGTCGCGCATCGGTGCGTGGACGGCATCACCGCCAACGCCGATCTGCTGCGTGAGCGGGTGGAGAACTCCATCGGCCTGGTGACCGCGCTGAGCCCGTATCTCGGATACGTCGAATCCACTGCGATTGCACAGGAAGCACTCGTCAGCGGTCGCAATGTCGTCGATCTCGTGCTCGAGCGGGGTCTGCTGGCCCGCGAGGAACTGGATCGACTACTCAGTCCCGAGCATCTGGCGAATCTGCGGGTGGCTCCCGTCGAGCACGCAGACGCTCCCGAAACGTCCACGAGGTAACTGCAGATGAGCATCGACAATCGTGAGGCCTTCAGTGAAGAAGACCTCGGCTATCGAAAAGAACTGGCACCGCGTCAGATTCAGATGATCGCCATCGGGGGCGCGATCGGCACCGGACTGTTTCTCGGCGCAGGCGGCCGGCTGCGCGACGCCGGACCGGCGCTGGTGCTGGTGTACGCGCTGTGTGGCTTCTTCGCGTTCCTCATCCTGCGCGCACTCGGCGAGCTGGTGATGCATCGACCCACATCGGGTTCGTTCGTCTCCTACTCCCGTGAATTCTTCGGGGAGAAGGTCGCTTTCGCCGCAGGCTGGCTCTACTGGATGAACTGGGCGATGACGGCCGTCGTCGATGTCACGGCCGTGGCGTTGTACATGAACTTCTTCAAGAAGTACTGGGCACCGATCGGCCAGGTGGACCAGTGGGTGTTCGCACTGGCGGGCCTGGTGCTGGTACTCGGGTTGAACTTGGTGTCGGTCAAGGTCTTCGGAGAACTGGAATTCTGGTTCGCGCTGATCAAAGTCGTCGCCCTGGTGACATTCCTGGCAGTCGGGGTGTACTACGTGATCTTCGGGACGCCCATCGACGGGCAAGCCCCGGGTCTGAGTGTGCTGACCGACAACGGTGGACTCGTCCCCAACGGACTGCTTCCTGCGATCGTGGTGATCCAGGGCGTCGTATTCGCTTATGCCTCGATCGAATTGGTCGGAACCGCCGCGGGTGAGACGGCGAATCCGGAGAAGGTCATTCCGAAGGCGATCAACACGGTCATCGTGCGCATCGTGGTGTTCTACGTCGGATCGGTGCTGCTGCTGTCGCTGCTGTTGCCGTACACCAGCTATCAGGCGGGGGAGAGTCCGTTCGTCACCTTCTTCGGGGCGATCGACGTCGAAGGGGCCGACGCGATCATGAATCTCGTCGTGCTCACCGCCGCGCTGTCCTCGCTCAACGCCGGGCTGTACTCGACCGGACGGATCCTGCATTCGATGGCCGTGGCAGGTTCGGCACCGAAATTCGCAGCCAGGATGAACAAGTCGGGTGTGCCGTACGGCGGGATCGCCTTGACCTCGGTGGTCACCCTGCTCGGTGTCGTGCTCAACGCGATCGTTCCGGCGCAGGCGTTCGAGATCGTGCTCAACATGGCGGCTCTGGGCATCATCAGTGCGTGGGCCGTGATCGTGGCGTGTCAGCTGAAGTTCTGGTCGCTCTCACGTACCGGGGCGGTGACGAGACCGAGGTTTCGCATGTTCGGTGCCCCGTACACCGGAATCGCAACGCTAGGCTTTCTGCTGTGCGTACTGGTTCTGATGGCCTTCGACAAGCCTGTGGGAACCTGGACCGTAGCGTCGGTCCTGGTCATCGCGCCGATGTTGGTCGGCGGATGGTACCTGTGCCGCAAGAGAATTCGAGAGGTGGCAGCCGCCAGTGAGTAAGCACGTTTCGTTGTTGACCACCGGCGGGACGATCGCCAGTAGTCGCGACGAGCACGGGGTTTCTCGTCCGGTTGCCGGTTTCGGTGCCGATATCGACGGGGTACGAGTGCGCGAGGTGATGTCCAAGGACAGCTCTGCGATGGACTTCGCCGATCTCGACATCATCGGTGCGGCGGTGTCGGGTGCGCTGGCCGAGGACGGTTGCGCCGGGGTGGTGGTGCTGCACGGTACCGACACGATGGAGGAGTCGGCGCTGTACGTGGATCTGTTCCACGACGACGAGCGTCCGGTGGTGTTCACCGGCGCGCAGCGCACCGCCGATCACCCCGACCCGGACGGCCCGAGCAATATTGCTGCGGCCGTGGCGGCAGCACGGTCCGAACGCGGTGTGCTGATCGCCTTCGGTGGGCGGCTGCTGCCGGCTCGCGGCGTCATCAAGAAACACACCACCGAACTCGATGCGTTTCGCTCGGCGGCGCTGTCTCGGCCGAACCCGTTGCGCCGAACCCCCGTTGCCGGAACTCGGGTGGACATCGTTGCCCTGTATCCGGGGGCGGACGGAGTGCAGATCGAAGCCTGCCGCGCGGCCGGGGCGTCGGGCATCGTGCTCGAGGCATTGGGCTCGGGAAACGCCAACGCTCGCGTCGTGCGCGCGGTGAAGGATGCGGTGGACGCCGGGGTGCACGTGGTGGTCACCACGCGGGTGCCGTTCGGTGAGACATCGCCGACGTACGGCGGTGGCGGCGGCGGGCACGACCTCCTCGATGCGGGTGCGGTGTTCTCTCGGGAACTGCGGGCGGGGCAGGCGCGCATTCAATTGGCGGCGCTCGTAGCAGCGGAAGCAAGTGCGATGGTTGTCCACGATTTCTTCTCGTAGGCGGGAAAGCGAATCCGGGAGCGAATAGTGGACAGTCAGGTCGCTTCACCCGAGCTACAGCTCCGACTCGCCCCAGCTTCCGACGCGTAGTTCGTCGCCCACCGTCACCGTGCCCTCCTGCATCACCGAGAACTTCGCTCCGAAGGCGACGCCCTTCTGCCTGGCGCGGCGATAGGTTGCCAGGGTCCGCAGGGGCTCGGGTCCGGTACGCAACCCGGTGCTCTGCTCCACGGTGGTGACGGCGCACCGAATGGCGAGCTTGGTGTACGCGAGATCGACCGATCCGACGCCGACGTCCCTGACCTCGTCTTCCCGGTGGGGTTCCTCCCATCCATCGATCACGATATTGGGGCGAAATCGGTTCATCGGCAATGCGACGTCGAGCCTGGAGTTGAGGCCGGCCAGCGTGGCGGTGGAGACGATGTGCACTGCCGAGCTGTCTGCGAACTGCGCTGAGCCGGGCGATATTCCGTCGGTGACGCGGCCCAGATCGCGGGGTGCGGCCACCAGTCTTGCGGGTTCTTCGATCACCTCGGCCAGCCACGCAGCGATCTCGTCTCCCTGATCGATCCCGCGCATCGGCGCGCCGAACAGGGTGACCTGCTGGGCAGCGGAGTCGCGGTCGACGGCCACGGTGACCGAACCGGCCGACGGGTGTTGCAGCGTCAACACCTCGTCGGTCACCGAGCAGCGGACGAGGGCGAGCACGGGGTCGCTGCGTTGGCTGCGAAACGTGCCGTCGGCGTCGACGATCATGAACGCCCGATCGTGCTCGAGGCCGGTGGCACCGACCCGAGCCGACTCGAGGGCGGCACCCGCGCATCCCTTGACGGGGTAGGTCACCAGCGACGAAACATGCACGCGTCGAGGATACTGGGATTCATGACTCGTGCTCTGTTGGTAGTGGATGTGCAGAACGACTTCACCGAGGGAGGCGCTCTCGCGGTGACCGGCGGCGCGGAGGTCGCGCGCAAGATCAGTGCGTACCTGGCGCGCCACGGCGACGAGTACGACCTGGTGGTGTCCTCGCGCGATTGGCACGACGCGGTGGGCGACAACGGCGGCCACTTCGCCACCGACGCCGCTCCCGATTTCGTCGATACCTGGCCGGTGCACTGCGTCGCGGGCACGGTCGGAGCCGAGTATCACCCGGACTACGCCACCGGCTCGGTGGACGTCCACGTCTACAAGGGGCAGGGCAAGCCGTCGTACTCGGCGTTCGAGGGTGTCACCGAGGACGGGACGCCCCTGGCCGACGTACTGGCTGCCAAGGAGGTCACCGCCGTCGACGTGGTCGGACTGGCCACCGACTACTGCGTGCTGGCATCGGCGAAGGACGCAGTCAGCGGGAGCTTCGAGGTTCGGGTGCTGACCGATCTCGTCGCCGGAGTTGCCCCCGAGACCTCCGCGGCGGCCCTCGACGGTCTGCGCGCAGCCGGTGCGGCCGTGATCTGACTGTCGATCGATCTAACTGTCGATCGTCGTGGTGATGGTGGTGACCGACGGCGCGGCGGGGGTGCTGCCGAAGCCGAATCTCACCGGGGGAGACACCGGAGTCAGGGCTCCGAGATCTGCACCCTGCCACGATGCCTGCACATCGGTGACGCGATGTTGTGCTCGCGCGCCGTAGTACTCGCGTCGACCGCCGCCTGCGCTGCCGCGGGTACGCACGCCCCGCAGCAGCACTCGGGCGATGGGGTCACTGATCGCGCAGAACCACGGTGCCGTGGACACCGCGCCGGGGAGTAGCTGCAACGCCCGGCCGAGGAGAGTGGGGCCGGCGACTCGGATCCGTACCGACAGGTCGCCCGCTGTCACCGATCGCCAACCGTCCTGCTGAGCTGAAAATGTCACTGGAACGAGTTCGGTGGCGTCGAACGTGTATGTGGCCGTGACGAATTCCCGAACGTCCTCGTCGGGTGCGATGAGGAGTCGGTGACCGTCCGCGAACTCGATCATGACGTCGGTGAACTCGCCGAGAGGCGAGCTCGTCCAATGGCCGACGACGATGCGTACACCGGCGTGGGTACCTACCCCGTATATCTCACCGTGAAACCGTGATCTGGTCATCGTGCACCTTCACCTCTTCGGCACTGTGCGCTCCCAAACTATGCGGTGCATAGTGGAGGTATGGCGTCCTCGCAACCCACAGTATTCGTCCTGTTCGGCGCAACCGGAGACCTCGCGAAGCGAATGGTCCTGCCGTCGTTCTACCAACTCCATCTCGAAGGCCTGTTGCCCGAGAAATGGGTGTTGATCGGCAACGGACGTAAAGACACGTCCGACGACGAGTTCCGCGACCATGTGCGCGGCGCACTCGATGAGTTCGCCGAGAACGTGGCCGAGGGCGATTGGTCCGAATTCTCCCAGCGAATCCGATTCGCGGGCAACGGCTTCACCGTCGACGATCCCGGCAAGCTGGTCGAGGTCGTCGGCGAGGTGAAGAAGGATCTCGGCGACGACGCGCAGTTGGTGCACTACATCGCGCTCCCGCCGAGCACATTCGTGGACTACACCAAGGCGCTCGGGGCACACGATCTGGCCGAGGGCGCACGAGTGGTCTACGAGAAGCCCTTCGGCACCTCACAACGCAATTTCGAGGAACTCGACAAGGCCGTCCACGAGGTGGTCGACGAAAGTCAGGTCTATCGGATCGACCACTTCCTGGGCAAGGAAGCGACGCAGAACCTGCACGTATTGCGGTTCGCCAACGGAATGATCAGCGGCATCTGGAACTCGGAGCACGTGACCCAGGTGCAGATCGACGTGCCCGAGACGCTCGACATCGACGATCGCGCCGAGTTCTACGATGCCACCGGCGCAGTATTGGACATGCTCGTCACGCACCTGTTCCAGGTTGCCGCGGAGGTGGCGATGGAACCGCCCGCATCGTTGAACGCCGAGGATCTGCAGTCGGCGCGCGAGGAGGTCATCGGTCGGTTCCGCCCTCTCGATCCAGCGGAGGTGGTGCTCGGCCAGTACGACGGTTACCGAGATGTCGAGGGGGTCGACGACAACTCGACGGTCGATACCTTCGTTGCCGCCACGTTGTGGGTCGATACCGATCGCTGGCGTGGGGTTCCGTTCCTGCTTCGTACCGGCAAGATGCTCGGGGTCGGCGCGCAGCGGGTGTCGCTGGTGTTCAGTACACCGACGGACAGTCCGCTGGGCGAGTTGCCACCTGACGGTGCGGTGCTGACGTTCGACCTCTCCGGCGACGGCAGCATCGACATCGCCATGACGGTCAAGGAGCCGGGCCCCGATTTCGACCTGTCGGTCGGGCATCTGGCGCTACCGCTGAAGTCCGTGCCCGATGCCGAACCACTGAGCCCGTACGCGCGTCTGATTCTCGATGTGCTCAGCGGCGACCGCTCGCTGTTCACCCGGCCCGACGGTCTGGCTCACGTCTGGGATGTGGCCGCCCCTGTATTGAACGACCCGCCGAAGGTGAAGAGTTACGCACCCGGTTCGATGGGACCGGCCGAGGCCGATGATCTGGCGGCACCGTGCGGGTGGTTGATCACCGGAAAGACTCAGAGCAAGTGAGATCGGGCACCAGACAGTAGGTTTCGGGGCATCGAAAAAGTCCGCAGGTCCTTTTTGTCCGAAACTATGGACTGAAATGAGTCCGGACCGTTATGTTTCTGCCGTCTGGTCACACGTCCGACTCAGGCCTCGCGACATGCCTCCGAAAGGGTCTCCCTCATGTTTCTTCTCGATCTCCTCAGCGGTCTGCTCGGCGGCGGAACCGACGGCGGCGGTATCCTCGGCCCCATCACCGATGGCATCACCGAGGGAATCGCTTCGGGCATCGCCGACGCGATCTCGTCGCTGGTGACCGGAAGCGCCGACGGAATCTCCAGCTCCGCAAGCTAGAACTCTGCGAAACCCCGGGCCGGTCGCACTGGTCCGGGGTTTCGTCATGTCGCGGCTGTGTTGTCCATCCTGCACGTTGTCATCCTCGACGCGGAATCAGCATCAACGACGCGGAATCAGCATCAACGCAGCCAGGTAGATCAGTGCCACGGTACCGCCGGTCACGACCGTGGCGGCAACGGTGGCGAGTCGGACGATGTTGACGTCCCAGCCGAAGTATTCCGCGACGCCTCCGCATACACCACCGATCATCTTCTGCGAGCTGGACAGGGTGAATTCTCTTGGTTTATCGCTCTCGAATGTCATGATGAAAAGTCTGCTTCATCAACGGCTTTCGGCGCATCGGGGGTTTCACCCATATCGACCCCGATAAACCGACGGTCCGAAAACGGCACTCGAACAAGATCATCGACTTTTCCGGCCCGAGCCCTGGACCGCTGGATCGGACGGGTACTACCGTCGCAGATGGTTGCGAGAGATCTGGCACGAGCGCTACCCCGGCCCGTCCCCCTTGCGGGCCGGGATGGCGCGGCCGGGTCGAATCCCGTGTTCACCGAATCGCCATCGAACCGTCACCGATGAGCACTAACTTTCCGCACATGACCGACAATGATCTTCGCAACGGTGAGGCTCCACGCTCGAACCTGAGCGAGCTGCTCGATATCACTACGGCCGTCGATCTCTCCGATACCTCGGGTTTCGTCGTCGACGACTCCGACGACGACGATCCGGTACTGCTGACGGTCCCCGATGGTCATGTCGTCGACACCTGGCGGGAGGACTACCCGTACGACGAGCGCATGACACGGGCGGAGTACGAGCTCGAAAAGCGGCTGCTGCAGATCGAATTGCTCAAGCTGCAGATGTGGACCAAGGAAACCGGGCTACGCCACGTCATCATTTTCGAAGGCCGAGATGCCGCGGGTAAGGGCGGCACGATCAAGCGCTTCATGGAACACCTCAACCCGCGTGGAGCCCGCGTCGTCGCGCTCGAGAAACCGTCTGTCCGTGAGTCCACGGAATGGTATTTCCAGCGCTACATCGCGCATCTGCCTGCGGCCGGGGAGATCGTCATGTTCGATCGCTCCTGGTACAACCGTGCGGGCGTCGAGCGGGTAATGGGCTTCTGCACCGATGAGCAACACGCCCACTTCGTCAGGCAGGCACCGCTGTTCGAGCAGATGCTGGTGGACGAGGGTATCAGTTTGACCAAGTTCTGGTTCTCGGTGTCGCAGCACGAGCAGCGCACCCGCTTCGCCATCCGGCAGGTCGACCCGGTGCGGCAGTGGAAGCTTTCGCCGATGGACCTTGCCTCGCTGGACAAGTGGGATGCGTACACGGCGGCGAAGGAAGAGAACTTTCGGGCCACCGATACCGATGTGGCTCCGTGGACGGTGGTCAAGAGCAACGACAAGAAACGCGCGCGGATCAACGCAATGCGATTCGTGCTCAACAAATTCGACTATGCCAACAAGGACCCCGAGATTGTCGGAGAAACCGACCCGTTGCTCGTCGGGCGCGCGAAAGACGTCATAGGCGAGTAGTTTTCGCGATCCGTTCGGTGCAATGCCCGAGGTTCGGTTGCTATGGTTCGTTGTCGGTGCCCGGAGTCGGAACCTGTTGATGCGTCGCAGCCGAACGTGCGGTAGGAACGAGAGAGGTCGTATCACCTACGGCCGTACTTGCACACGAGCATCAGGAGATCCCATGGGTTCAGCAGCGCAGTTCGTCACCGACATCGCTACCGGCGTCTACGAGGGCATCGTCGACGCGATCGTCGATCAGATCGTCGGTGTGTTGACCTCCGGCAGCGCCGCGTAGGCATCGCGAACGGTGTCGCGGTCGCGGTCGGGGGCGGCCGCGACACTTCGGTAACGTCACCGATTTGTGATGGCACACCAAGCTTTTCGACTTTTACCGACATTTTCGTGTACAAGCTGTGACCTACTCGGGTAGAAATCTTCTTGCAGAGATCATCGCGTGGCATCCGTCACAGTCGATCTGCACATCCCCCTCGATGAAGGAGTATCTAGTATGTCCGCTGACCTCGGTGACCTCTTCACGATCCTCATCCAGCTCTTCTCCGGTATCAGTTCCTCCTCGGAGTGACCCTCCGCGGTCCCGCGTCGCCGCGCTCAGGCCCATGAGAACTCGGTCGGAGCCGACTCCGCGATGGATCCGCGATATCGACTCCGTGTTCGCGCCGCCCGTTCGGCATCGAATCCCACTTTTTCAAGGAGTTTTCATGGAACTGCTCGCGATCTTGCTTCAGCTGCTCGCTCTCGGCAGCTCGGAAGGTAGCGGCTCGGGCACCATCGAGATCCCCGGCGCGCCCGTCTGATCTACAACGAAAGCCGGGCTCGACACGTCGTCGGGCCCGGCTTTCGCGTTTCGAAGCGTGGTGTCGATCGACAGATCGTGCAGAGTTCGGCGATCGACCACCGGCCGGGGCGTCGAGACCGGCGCGTGACCGTGTGCATAAGGTGACCGGGTGCAGACGGTCCCCATTCAAATGCCCGACGGTTCGACGGTGCCGGTATCGCTCTTTCCCGGCGAAGGGCGTGACGATGCTCCGGTGATAGTCGTTCTTCCGGGGCTCGGAATTCCCGGCGGCTACTACCGCTTGTTCGCCGAGGCGCTCGTCGCGCGCGGATTTCACGCCGCGGTCGGCGAACTGCGCGGTCAAGGGGACAGTGTGCCGAAACCGAGTTCGGCGAGTCGGTACGGGTATCAGGAATTGGTGTCGGTCGACTTCCCGGCGATTTTCGAGGTGGTTCGGGAGCAGTTTCCGGAGTCGACGCCATACCTTCTCGGGCACAGCATGGGTGGGCAACTCGGGGCGATGTATGCCGCCCGCATCAGAGGCAGACTCGGCGGCTTGATACTGGTGGCGTCCGGGTCGCCGTACCACCGCGGATTCGGTGCCGCCCGCGGGGTTCCGCTGTACGTTGGCGCAGCGGCCATGGCTCTGACCAGCAACATCGCCGGCTTCTGGCCGGGTGATCGGATCGGGATCGGTGGCTTCGGTCGCCAGTCGCGTGTCCTGATCGATGATTGGTCACGGTTCGCGCGAAGCGGGTCGATCGAGCCGGCGGGGGCGGATATGGACTACGAGGAGCGGATGGCTCGTCTCACGCTTCCGGTCCTGGCCGTGACCATCGAAGGGGACGAACTCGCGCCTACAGGCTCGATGGACAATCTCGTTCGCAAGCTCGCCGATGCCGACGTGACCTCGGTGCACGTGGACGAACCGCTCGGGCACAACGGGTGGATCCGCATGCCCACGGCTGTGGCAGATCTCGTGGCGGACTGGATGCACCGTTAGTTCAAGTGGACTAATCTTTTCGGTTTCTCACTCGATTTGGCTCGTTCGCATGAACTTTTGGTTCGTTTTGGGGTAGTAAAAGTCTTCGAACCAGTATTTGTTCGACGACGTTAGTGAGCACGGCTATGAACGGCCCGGGGGATTCGGTTCGTGGATACGGAGGGAGAACGCGGATCGTTCGAGCGTTCCTGGTCCGCGGTATGGCTGCCTTGTGCGCGGCGACGTGCGCTGTAGTGGCTGTCCAGCCGGTCGCCGCTGCGGCTCCCGCAGACCTGATCGCGCATCCGCCGACGGAGTCCTACGTGGTTCGCACGGAGGAAGCCGACGGCGACATGACGGCGTTCGTCCATTCCGCGGCGATGGACCGCACGATCGCGCTGAAGATCCTGCGATCACCCGACCGAACCGCACCGAGCCCCACGCTGTACCTGCTCAACGGTGCAGGCGGGGGAACCGACGGCATGGACTGGTACACCCAGACCGACGTCGCGTCGTTCTTCGCCGACAAGAACGTCAATGTGGTCACTCCCATCGGCGGTGCCTATTCGTACTACACCGACTGGCAACACGACGACCCCGTGCTCGGCCGCAACAAGTGGGAGACCTTCCTTGCGGAAGAACTGCCACCGCTCGTCGACGACCTGCTCGATACCGACGGCCGCAACGTCATCGCGGGAATCTCGATGGCCGCGACGTCGGTCCTGAACCTCGTCGCCCACCATCCAGGCCTGTACCGCGCCGTCGGTTCGTACAGCGGATGTGCATCCACCACTGACATGTTGGGCAGGGCCTACGTCAAGACAGTGGTATCGATGGCGCTCGGGGCAAATGTGGGCAACATGTGGGGACCGGACAACGACCCCGACTGGCTGCGCAACGACGCGGTCGTCAACGCAGAAAAGTTGCGCGGTACAGCGATGTACATCTCCAACGGCAGCGGACTGGCCGGAGCCTCGGACACCCTCGACGGAACCAATCCCAACGGCCCGGGTTTCGTGCTGCTCAATCAGATGGTGGTGGGCGGCGCTATCGAAGTCGCCACCGGCGACTGCACCAGACGGCTGAAGGCGAAGTTGGAGCAACTCGACATCCCCGCCCACTTCGAACTGCGTCCGAAAGGCACCCACTCCTGGGGCTACTGGCAGCAGGACTTGCACAATTCGTGGCCGATGTTCGAGCAGGCACTGGCCGATTGAGGCTCAGCTCTGCGCGAGTCGTTGCCAGAGGAACTCGTAGGACAACGCAGTCTTGAACGCCAACTGCGCATTGTCCGACGCGCCGCCGTGCCCACCTTCGATGTTCTCGTAGTAACTGACGTCGTGACCGAGTTCTTCCAGCCGCGCAGCCATCTTGCGTGCGTGTCCCGGATGGACCCGGTCATCGCGCGTCGAGGTGGCAATCAGAATCGGGGGATACCGACGCTGCGAGGCGGGGACGACATTCTGGTAGGGCGAGTACCGAGAGATGAACTCCCATTCCGCTGGGTCGTCCGGATCGCCGTACTCGGCCACCCACGACGCGCCCGCGAGCAGTAAGTGGTATCGCTTCATGTCCAGGAGCGGCACCTGACAGACCAACGCGCCGAACAGTTCCGGATATTTCGTCAGCATGATGCCCATCAGCAGGCCGCCGTTGCTGCCGCCTTGGGCGGCCAGCTGTGCGGTGGTGGTGATCCCTCGCGTCACCAGGTCCCGTGCGACGGCGGCGAAATCCTCGTGGACGAGATGGCGTCCGGCGCGCAGCACCTGGGTGTGCCACTGCGGACCGTACTCGCCGCCGCCGCGGATGTTCGCCACGACGTAGGTGCCCCCACGCTCGAGCCAGGCCCGCCCGGTGGCGCCGCTGTAGCCGGGGGTCATCGAGATCTCGAAGCCGCCGTAGCCGTACAGCAGCGTCGGCCCGGGCTCGGCGTCGGTACGACGCACGACGAAATAGGGGATCTGGGTGCCGTCGTCCGATCGGGCGAAGAACTGCTCCACCGCCAGACCCTCGGTGTCGAAGAATGCCGGGGCCTGCTTGAGGATTTCCGGTTCCGCATCAGCGTTACCCAACAGAAGCGTCGCAGGTGTCAGATAGCCGGAGGAGGACAGGAAGAACTCGTCGCCGTTCTCTTCGGCATCGGTGCCGATGATTTCGGTGGTGGTCGAATCCGTCGTGCGCCTTTTGCGTACCTCCAGGTACGCAAAACGCGCACGAGGGTCGAGGACGTGCAACTGCGAGCGCACATCCTGCAACGTCACCAGCAGCAGGTAGTTCTCGGTCCAGGCGTACTGGTGCAGCGACGTGTGCTCGTCGGGCGCGAACAGGACCGTCAGAGCTGTCGAGCCAGCCATGAATTCTTCGAAGTCCGCGGCGAGCAGGGCCCCTGCGGGGTGAGTCGTCTCGCCGATCGTCCACGGCGTCATGGTGCGTACCAGGAGCCAGTTCTGGTGTACCGATGTCGACGCGTCGGTCGGGGTCGGGATCCGGGTGAGGCCGTGACCGTCGAGGACGTGGATCTCGGAGTTGTAGAAGTCGGTGGCGCGCTGGACGAAATCGCGCTCGAACCCCGGTGTGCGATCGTGCCACGCGGAGATCGAGATGTCTCGAGCTGCGCCTTCGAATACGGTCTCGGCCTCGGTGAGCGCAGTGCCACGACGCCACCGCTTGGTGATCCTCGGATAGCCCGATTCGGTCAGCGAACCGGGCCCGAAATCGGTGCCGACGAAGACCGTGTCGGCGTCGATCCAGCCGATGTCGGTCTTGGCCTCGGGCAGTGCGAATCCGCCGTCCTTCTCGGTGCGGAAGGTTCGGGAGTCGATGTCGAATTCCCGCACCACCGTCGCGTCGGCCCCGCCGCGGGAGAGAGTGATCAGGGCCAGTTGCTGATCGGGTCGCAGTACCTGCGCCCCGCCCCAGACCCAGTTCTCGCCCTCGCTCTCGGCCAGTGCGTCGAGATCGAGCAGGACCTCCCATGCCGGGTTCTCGGTTCGATACTCGTCCATCGTGGTGCGGCGCCAGATGCCTCGGACGTGCTCGGCGTCGCGCCAGAAGTTGTACAGGAACCGTCCTCGCCTGCGGGCGTACGGGATGCGAGCATCGGTGTCGAGTACCTCGCGAACGCGCGCCTCGGTGGCGTCGAACCGGTCTCCGGCCAGCGACTCGGTGGTCGCCGCGTTGCGAACGCGCACCCAGTCCAGTGCCTTCTCGTCGGTGACTTCTTCGAGCCAGAGGTACGGGTCGTCCGCGATAGTCATGCACCATTTCTACCCTCGGCGGTACTGTCCCGACGGGTGGGTCCGGTTGGGAAATGGAGAGCAGGCGCACGTGAGACTGTGGGAACAACATTGCTGCGTACCGTTGGCACACACTGCGGATCTCTCGGCTCTGGCGCGTTATCCGCAGGGCAGCCACCTGTCGATCAACGTGGGGTACTCACCGCATTCCAAGACCGAGGTCGCCGCACTGTGTGGCGAGTTCCGTCGGCAGGTTCTCGCCGACGATCGTCTCGTCATGGTCGACGCCGATCCCGTCGAGGGCGCGACCACGGTGGCCTTCGATCTCGAGGACTCGGGGCCGATCGAGGGCGACCTGGCCAACGTCGAATACGTCCACGGTCTCGGTGTGCGGTCGATGCTCCCCACCTACAACTTTGTGAACGCGGCAGGCTGTGGGTGTCTCGATTCCGACGACACCGGGCTCACGAGCTACGGCCGGGATCTGGTCGCGGAGATGAATCGGGTGGGAATGCTCGTCGACGGTTCGCATTGCTCGATTCGCACCGGGCTTGACCTGGCGGCAGTGACGCAGGCGCCGATGATCTACAGCCATTCCAACTTTGCCGCCCTGTGGTCGCACCCCCGCAACATCACCGATGAGCAGGCGCGTGAGTGTGCGCAGACCGGTGGGGTGGTCGGAATCAACGGAGTCGGTATCTTCCTCGGAGTGAACGGTCCAGCGGAAGCGGACGCGCGGGTGCAGGCGATGGCCGACCACATCGAGTACGCGGTGGAGCTGCTCGGTGTCGAGCACGTCGGTATCGGCTCGGACTATTCGTTCGACCACGAGGATTTCAACGCCGAGATGGCGGCGCATCCGGAGGCCTTCTCGCAGGAGTACACCCGCTACGGTCCGCTGCAATGGGTGCCTCCCGAGGGCGTGGCGTCGTTACCGTCGGTGCTGGCCGAACGAGGATTCGATGCAGAGTCGATCGCCGCGGTCCACGGCGGCAACTTCGCCAGGGTCGCCCGGATCGCGCAGGCTACCGGCGGGTAACGAAGACCAGGTCGAGACAGTGCGCGACGGCACGACTACGCTGGGGACCCGTGACCTCACACTATGACGTCGTTGTCCTCGGAGCCGGTCCCGGTGGGTACGTCGCTGCTATCCGCGCGGCACAACTCGGACTCAGCACCGCCATCATCGAGAAGAAGTACTGGGGCGGTGTCTGCCTGAACGTCGGCTGCATCCCCTCGAAGGCGCTTCTCCGTAACGCCGAGCTTGCGCACCTGTTCACCAAAGAGGCGAAGCTGTTCGGTATTTCGGGCGAAGCATCCTTCGATTTCGGTGCCGCGTTCGACCGAAGCCGCAAGGTGGCCGACGGCCGAGTCAAGGGCATCCACTTCTTGATGAAGAAGAACAAGATCCCCGAGTACGACGGCAAGGGAACGTTCACCGATGCCAACACCATCGAGGTCGAGATGACCAAGGGTGGCACCGAAACGATCACCTTCGACAACGCGATCATCGCGACCGGCAGCACCACCAAGCTGCTGCCCGGAACCGAGCTGAGCGAGAACGTCGTCACGTACGAAGAGCAGATCATGACCAAGGATCTGCCGGGTTCGATCCTCATCGTCGGTGCCGGTGCCATCGGTATGGAGTTCGGTTACGTACTGAAGAACTACGGCGTGGACGTCACCATCGTCGAGTTCCTCGATCGGGCTCTGCCCAACGAGGACAAGGACGTCTCGAAGGAAATCGAGAAACAGTACAAGAAGCTCGGTGTCAAGATCATGACCGGTGCTGCTGTGCAGAGCATCGACGACAACGGCTCCGAGGTGACCGTTGCGGTGAAGAACAACAAGTCCGGTGAAACCGAGACGATCACCGTCGACAAGGTGATGCAGTCCGTCGGGTTCGCGCCCCGCGTCGAAGGATTCGGCCTCGAGAAGACCGGCGTCGAGCTCACCGATCGCGGTGCCATCGGCATCACCGACACGATGCAGACGAACGTTCCGCACATCTACGCCATCGGCGATGTGACCGCCAAGCTCCAGCTCGCCCATGTCGCGGAGGCGCAGGCCGTTGTGGCAGCCGAAACCATCGGTGGCGCAGAGACATTGCCGATCGACGACTACCGCATGATGCCGCGCGCGACGTTCTGCCAGCCGCAGGTCGCCAGCTTCGGCCTCACCGAGGACCAGGCCCGCGAAGAGGCTCAGGCGCGAGGATCCGATATCAAGGTCGCGAACTTCCCGTTCGCTGCCAACGGCAAGGCACACGGCTTGGGCGATGCCACCGGTTTCGTCAAGCTCATCGCAGACACCGAGCACGGCGAGCTGCTCGGCGGCCATCTGATCGGGCCGGATGTCTCGGAGTTGTTGCCCGAGTTGACGTTGGCCCAGAAATGGGACCTGACGGTCAACGAGCTGGCCCGCAACGTCCACACCCACCCGACTCTGTCGGAGGCCCTGCAGGAAGCGATCCACGGCCTCGCAGGCCACATGATCAACTTCTGATCCCTGTTTCCCCGCAACGGCGGCGACCACCTCGGTGGTCGCCGCCGTTGCTGTCGGCACCCGAGTTGTGTCGATACCCGAGGTTCCCGTTCGATCCGCCCGAAGTCTGTGATTAGTCATAGCCGGGTAAGTGATGAAAACGTCACTTGGTCGATCATCGGCTGGTAATTTTCGTTGTCGGCGCGGGGGGGGGTCGCGCTGAACAC
>NZ_JABFAU010000004.1:144209-286812 GCF_017168335.1 Rhodococcus sp. KRD162
TCGACAGGCCGGTGAACAACTGTCCGATCACGACGTCCATAGGAAAGCTCCTTCGGAGCATGTGAGTGGAACTTCGGAGCAGGCTCCGAAGTTCCACTCACATGGGTGGTGGTCAGTTGAGGTCGGAAGCCCAGTCGTAGGTCTCGAGGAACGGATCGGGCTCGATCGGCTCCGGTGACTCGGAGACGGTGTAGATCAAACCGTCCGGACGAATCTCACCGATACGCGCAGTCTTGGAAATGTGGTGATTGTCGCCGTTGATGACGACCTCACCCTCAGGAGCGGCGAAACTGACACCACCAGCAGCATCCTGAATATCCGCCACCGCAAACGAATCAGCCTTCTCGACAGTGTTCTTCCACAGGTACACCGAGGTGTAGGCGGCTTCCATCGGGTCCGAGGTGGGCTTGTCGGCACCGTACTTGGCCTTGTAGTCCGCTACGAACTTGGTGTTCTCGGGGGAATCGACCGTCTGGTAGTAGTTCCACGAGGTCAGCTGACCCGCGATGTTCTGAGCGCCGATGCCGGCGACCTCTTCCTCGGCAATGGACACCGACATCACTGGCATGTCGGCAGCTTTGAGGCCGGCATTGGTGTACTCGCGGAAGAAGGCGACGTTGGAATCGCCGTTGAGGGTGTTGAACACCGCATCGGCATTCGCGGTGCGGACCTTGTTGACGATGGTGGAGAAGTCCGTCGAACCCAGCGGGGTGTAATCCTCACCGAGAATCTCGATACCGTTCGCGGCCGCGTAGGCCTTGATCTCTCGGTTCGCGGTCTGCGGGAACACGTAGTCGCTACCGACCAGGTAGAGGGACTTCACGCCCTGGTCCTTGAGGTAGTCCAGAGCCGGGACGATCTGCTGGTTGGTCGTCGCGCCCGTGTAGAAGATGTTCTTCGAAGCCTCGAGGCCCTCGTACTGGACCGGGTAATAGAGCAGCGCGTCGTTGTCCTCGAACACCGGCAGCATGGCTTTGCGGCTCGACGAGGTCCATCCGCCGAAAACGGCTGCGACACAGTCGCTGCTGATCAGCTTCTCGGCCTTCTCCGCGAACACGGTCGGCTCGGACGCCCCGTCCTCGGCGACGATCTCGATCTGCTTGCCGTTGACTCCGCCTGCCGCATTGATCTCTTCGACGGCCAGTGCGATCGAATCACGCACCGTCACTTCGCTGATCGCCATGGTGCCGGACAGGGAGTTGAGCGAGCCGACCTTGATGGTGTCACCCGAGGTGTCCACACACGAGGTGGTAGAGCCGCCGCCGTCGGCAGAGGTGGTGTCGCCGGCCTTGCTGCCGCAGGCAGTGGCCACCAGGCTCAATGCAGCCAGCGCGGCGGGAACGACCATCAGGCGTCTGGCTGATTTGCTCTTCGAGACAACAGGCATCTACGACCCTTTCGGAGTTTTGTATACGGAGCTGTATTCGCGATTGCGAACAGTAAAGGGCAGTTATTGCGTAGGTATGTTGCCCGGTGACGAGTCTGTTTCCCGCGTTACGCCGACGTAAATGCACGGAAATGACAACCCTGCTTGACATCTAATGACAAGTAGAGTTGACTTTTCCTCATGCCGGGATCCAACAACGTTCGCGAGCATCGCAAACGGGCGCGCATAACCCAGGCCGAACTCGGCACCATCTGCGGGGTCAGCAGGCAGAGCATCGTCTCGGTCGAAGGTGGCGACTATGCACCCAGCGTCTATCTGGCGCTGCGATTGGCCCGTGCACTCGACACAACGGTGGAAACACTGTTCGGAGACCAAGGAGAGTCCGCACCATGAGCGCATTCGTCAAAGCTGCCCGGTTCGTCGGAGACCTCGACGACGAGTTCTACGCCGACGAGCTGCAGCGCGACATCTGGAACGAGGCCTCGGCCGTCGGATTCCAGGCACTGCTGTGGATCGGATTGATCACCGGTGCGATCCTGCCTTTCGCGGCGGGTGTCACCGGGGCCTGGGTGGCGCTGGGTATCTACTTGGCCTTGAACGTCGTCGCCTTCGTGGTCCTGGGATATGCCCGCGCTCGGGGCATCGACATGTACACCGCGCAGGAACTTCGACGCGTTCGGATAGGACTCGCTGCCGTGCTGTTGGTAGTCAGCGGTGGGGGCGCGGCGATTCGCTTACTGGCTCATTACGGCGGCGGCGGTCTCGGGTCCTTGTCGATCGGAGCGGTCTTCGGCGCGTCGCTCGGTTTCGCCGCGGCGGTCGTCGGAGTCAGGCTGCATCAGCGGAAACAGCGCGAGACCGAGCGCGCTGCGGAAGAGGCCGAGGCACTCGGCTTCGAGTCGAACGAATGAACTGCGCGCCGAATGCGGGTAGTGCCATTTACAGCGTGTGAGAATACGTAACGGTCTCGGTTCCATCAGTTGGTTCGCAGATTCGGACCTCGGGAGGTATGTTCTGACCGGTGACATCGAGATCGTGCGGTGTCTGTGCTGTTGGCGGGCTGTTCGGACGCGTGGTTCGTAACGCGACCGACGATGCGCCCGAAGAAGAGAGAGGCTCGGTTCGAGGCCGATGACGACGTGCATCACCAATCCGTCCACCGTCGTGCCACGAAGTACCACTGAGACCACGTCGGGCGTTCACCTCAGGGTGGAGCAAGCTAACAGGGAAGTCGAGGCCGTGCGCAGAGACAAGAGTTACCTCAGACTCGTCGGGTCGAGCACGCCGGAACCTACCATCGAGGTTGTCGGCGGACCCAAGACCATCACCGTTCACGTCGACAACGTTCTGCCAGGTCAGACATGCGAGATTCTGCACAACGGCATGCTGTCGCTGAGCCACCGCATCGTCGTCGGCGACAACACCTCGAGCATCGATATCATCACCTTCGCCCTCAAGCCCGGTGAATACCACGTGTCGTTGCGGCTCGACGGCCGAGTCGAGTGTGTCACCGAGGCACAGACCGTCACCGTAGGAGAGCAGCTCGAAGTTCGGCGTAGCTCCTAGAACCGAGCAAGCACCGTCAGCCGAGCTTCAGAGCCGACGGCTGGTGCTGGGTGATGCAGTGGATGCCACCGCCCCGCTCGAAGAGCGGCCTCGCGTCCACCGTGACCACTTTTCGGCCCGGGTAAGCGTCGCGCAAAATGGCTGCCGCCTCCTCGTCCATCGGGTCGCCATAGCTGCAGGCGATCACGCCGCCGTTGACGACGAGATGATTGATGTAGCTGTAATCGACGAATCCGTCGTCATCGCGCAAGGTCTGTGGAGCCGGCACCTCGACGATGTTCCAATCTCCACCCGAGCCGTTGTGGCTGGCGCGGAAAGTGTCGATGATCAGCGCGCTGACCTCGTAATCGGGGTGAGACGCATCACGTTGTAGGTGCACCAGAACAGTTCCGGGTGACGGTATTGCCGCCACGATGTCCACGTGGCCGCGCGTGCCGAATCGCATCGAATCTCGAGTCAGCCCCCGCGGAAGCCAGATGACGTGCCGCGCACCGATGGTCCGCGTCAGCTCTGCTTCGATGTCGGCCTTCGACAGGGTCGGGTTGCGGCCGGGATCGAGTTGCACGGTCTCGGTGACCAGCACGGTGCCCGCGCCGTCGACCGCGATGCCGCCGCCCTCGTTGACGATGGGGGACGTAATCCGCTGTACTGCAGCCTGATCGGCGACGAATTCACCGATCTTGCAGTCCTTGTCCCATTGCGCCCAGTCCTGCGCGCCCCAACCGTTGAAGATCCAGTCGACCGCAGCGATCGAGCCGTCCTCTGCGTGAACGAAGGTGGGGCCGATATCGCGCATCCAGGCGTCGTTCAGCGGTGCCTCCACGACGTCGATGTCGCGCGAGAGATACGTCGCTGCGATGTCGCGCTCGGCTGGATCGACGACGACGGTCACCGGCTCGAACTCGGCGACTGCATGCGCGACGGCTGCCCAGGTGGAGCGAGCCCCGTGCTTGGCCTGCTCGCTCTCGCCGAGGGAATACCCCTCACAGGGAAATGCCATCCACACCTTGTCCTGCGGAGCCGTCTCTGACGGCATCGTCAATGCCGTTGCTGCCGTGTTCATTTGATCACCGGCGTCGCCGGATGTCCGTCACCGTACGGAGCGTCGGTGCGCACCGGCTCGGTCAGGCGGGCATAGGTGTCCGGTCTGCGAGTGAGCAGAAACGGGAACAGCTCCAACCACTCCCGTCGCTGATCGAGGTCGAGATCGGCGACGAGGACGGCCGGTTCGTCTCGGGGTGCCTGAACCAGGATGCGGCCGTAGGGATCGGAGATGAACGATGAGCCGTAGAAGGTGATCTCACCTTCGTTGCCGCAGCGGTTGGGCACCACCATGAACAGGCCATTCGAGATGCCATGGCCGACGATGACGTGCTGCCAGAGCGGTTGAGTGTCGAATGCCGGGAACGACGGTTCGGAGCCGATGGCCGTCGGGTAGGCGAGAATCTCTGCGCCGCCGAGTGCATAGCTGCGCGCGACCTCCGGGAACCACTCGTCCCAGCACGTGGGCAACCCCACCCGGGCACCGCCGAGGTGCTCCGGTGCGTAGACGGGATATGGGTCGTCGGCGGGACCGGCGCGGAAGTAGGTGTCCTCGTAGTAACCCGCCGAAATGGGGATGTGCAGTTTGCGGGTTCTGGCCAGTAGCTCGCCGGACGGGGAGACCATGATGGCGCTGTTGTAGCCCAATCCGTCTGCCGCCTCGGACTTCTCGTAGAGGGAGGCATGAACGACGATGCCGTTCGCGGTTGCTGCCTCCGCGGCGAGGGTGAATGTGGGTCCGGTCAGCAAGTCCTCCGCTTCGCTGCCCGGGTTCTCCCCGGCGCGGGTGTCGGCGGGGTAGCGCAGTAGGGCGATCTCGGGCAGGAAGACAACCTGCGCCCCCTGTTCGGCCGCAATGGAGATGGCCCCCTGCAGCTCGGCTTTCAGTGCGGCGGCATCGGGATTCCAGCGATGTTGCACCAGTGCGACACGCAGGGGAGTGCGAGCGCTCGGATCGACCCGCAGTGGCGCAGTGGGGGCGGTGAGGCTGGTGATCGTCAGCATGGAACCTCCGTTAAAACGAATTTGATTCGTTAAGTATTGTCGATGACGATCGGAACCGCAAGAGGATGAGGAGTGCGCACCGTGGGGAGACCGTCCGCGCCACTGTTGGACACCGGGAGGATCACCACAGCCGCCCTCGCGCTGGTGGGTGATTCCGGCGGCTTCACCATCCCGCTTCTCGCCAAGAAACTCGGTGTCAGTCCGTCGTCCCTGTACAACCACGTGTCCGGTCGCGACGAGATAGTCGAATTGTTGCGCGAGCGCGCCATGTCCGAGGTCGAGCTCCCTCCACACGGGCTCGACTGGCGCGAAACCGTCGCGCAGATCGCCCGTGCCTACCGCGACAGCTACGCCCGCTACCCACGTCTGATTCCACTGCTCACCGAGCACGCGGTGAACAGTGCACATGCCTTCGGGATGTACAACGCCCTCGCAGATGCGCTGTCGGAGGCCGAGTTCGGCCCCGCGGACGTGCTCAACATCATCACCGTTCTCGACAGCTTCGTGCTTGGCTCGGCGCTGGACCTGGCGGCACCCGAGGCCCCATGGCGTCCCAGCGTGGAGGTCGGCTCCGCCCTCCGCGCCGCCCTGGACACCGCATCCTCGAAGGCTTCTCGCTCCGACGAGGCTTTCGAGTACGGACTGCGCGCACTACTGGCCGGATTCGATCCCGCGACCTAGTCCAAGTTCGTCGGTTCACCCCGAGGATCCACAGATCCAGCAACTCGCCGACGACACGGTCGAATGGATGATCGACACCTGGGCCGGTGACGCCCGCGAGTGGTCCTTCGAGCGCGGTCTCGACGACCCTGCGGCCAACGCACTGCTCGCGGAGCAGTGGGCCGACCGGCCTGCCTGGGTGCGCGTCACCGAGCTGATCATGAAAGGCCTGCAGGAGCGCGGCATCGAGCATGCCCCACCCTGACGAAGGCCAGAGGATCGTCAGTCTTCGACGATCAGCGGCGGAGTATCGCGGCGAAGGATGTCGCCCTTGAAGAACTCGGGCTTGCGCAGCGCCACCACCAACATGATCACGAGACCGAGAGCGATGATGCCGACTCCGATGAGAAACACCATTCCGATGCCGAAAAGTGAGGAGCCGCTACCGAACTCGGGATCCCAGGCGTCGATCGAAGTTTGGATGAACACCACGGCCATGCCGACACCGCCGAGCAGCGGCGCGAGGAACTTGAAAAAGAAGTTGCGGGTGCTGGTGAACAAATCCTCGCGGAAGTACCAGACGCAGGCGAAGGCGGTGATGCCGTAGTAGAAGCAGATCATCAGGCCCAGCGCGGCGATGGTGTCGGTGAGTACGTTGTCGCTCACCACCCGCATCACGGCGTAGAAGGCTGCCGAGGACCCGCCTGCCACCAGCGTCGCGAAGCCTGGGGTGCTGAATCGCGGTGTGATGGAGGCGAACCGCGTCGGGAGCGCTTGGTAGTGGCCCATGGCCAACAAGGTGCGCGCCGGTGAGATGAACGTGGCCTGCAGTGAACTGGCCGAACTGCTCAGCACAGCGAGGGAGAGCAGAATCGCGAACGGTCCCATCACCGGACCGGCCAGTGCGGCGAACACATTGTCGGTGGTGTCGGGATTCTGCAGCCCGTTGCCGGTATCGCCGGTGCCGGCGAACAGCAGCGTGGCCACGGCGGTGAGCAAGTACAGAACGATGATGCAGAACACCGTGACCAGAGCGGCCCTGCCGGGAATCTTGGCGCTGCCCGCAGTCTCCTCGTTGACCGTCAGGCACACGTCCCAGCCCCAGTACATGAAGATCGACAGCGACAGGCCCGCAGTGAAGGCGGAGAACGTGGGAATGCCGAAGGGATCGAACCAATCCAGGCTGAAGGAGATGCCCTCGGCGCCCTCACCGGCACCGACCTTGACGAATGCAGCAACGATGAACCATGCCATCACCAGCAATTGGAACGTGAGCATCGTGTACTGGACGCGCTTGGTCTCCTGCATTCCCCGGTAACACAGCCACGCGGAGAGCGCCATGAACACCAGGCAGGTCACGATGTTGAGAGGCTTGTCGGCGGTCAGATCAGCCAGCGAGTCGTTGCCGGTGACCTGTGCGAGAAAGAGATAGAAGAAGTCGACGGCCACTCCCGCCAGGTTGGAGAGCACGATGATGGTGGCCGCGATCAGGCCCCATCCGCCCATCCAGCCGACGTACGGACCGAATGCCTTCGACGCCCACGTGAACGACGTGCCGCTGTCGGGTTCGGCGGCATTGAGCTCTCGATAGCCCAACGCCACCAACAACATCGGAATGAAGCCGACGATGAAGATCGCGGGCAGATGCACACCGACCTCGGTGACCGTCGGCCCCAACGAGGCCGTCAGCGCATAGGCGGGCGCGATGGTCGAGATGCCGAGCACCACGCTCGCGAGAAGCCCGAGTTGGCCGGCCGACAGGCCCTTGGACTCGACATCCACTGCCGCACGCTCGTTCATTTACCGGCCTCTCTCGGAACAACGATCATCGGAACGGGTACGACCCGAAGCATCTTTGCGGCAACCGATCCCAGAAACAGGCGGTGAGGTTGCGCGAGTCGGGACGAACCCACCATCAACACATCACCGGAGTGCCAGTCCAGTGAGGACGCGGCCTTCTCGATGCCCGAGCCCTCGGCCACCTGCAACTGCACATCCGATCCCGCGGGCAGTTCCGCCTTGACGGTGCGCAGCACGTCCTCGGCCTTGGCGAGACCGTTCGACCCCGGGGCCTGTATGGATTCCGCTTCGGCGGAGACGAGGGAGAGCAAGCGCAGCGGCAACTCGGCCGACGTGGAGAGGTCGGTGGCTGCCTCGACGAGTTCGGCAGCTCCCGGACGGCTTCCGATGGCGCAGGTGAGTTCGCGAATGCGCTGCGGGGGAGAGTGCCGATACCCGCGCGGTGCCAGGGCGACGGGTACGTGTGCCACGTGCAACAGATCGCTGGTGACGGTCCCGATCGAGTGGCGTCCGAGCAGACCGTCTCCGGCAGCGCCGACGACGATCATGTAGGCATCGCAGTGCTCTGCACAGTCGAGCAGACCTCGAGCGAACGACTCGTCGAACAGCAGATGAGTGCGCGCCTCGACATCCTCCGGCACCAGCGTCAGTGCCTCGGTCAGCCAGTCGGTAGCCTGATCGACCAGAATATCGTCGTATCCGGCCTCGACGGGTGCTTTGGACGGCACCGGACGCTCCCGAGGCAGAACAAGGCAGATGTCCAGCGAGGCCTGCAACGAGCGGGCGAGGGTTGCGCCCAGGGCGATTCCGTCCGCGCCACTCGGTGTTGCCTGGTATCCGACGATCAGACGCATGGGCGGACCTTCCCTGAAGTTGGTCGAATCAATGACAGGTACTGCCGGGCTCTGTGTGGCACGAACTCGACTCCGACGCCGCAACGTCGAGGGCGGGGTTACGGTCGAAGAATCCGAACGGCTCGAGCCGGAACGAGACCGTGTCCGCGGGCATCACCGGCCAGTCCTCCGGCCGAGTGATGTGGTGGATACCGAACGTGTACCAGACGACGACATCGGTGTTCTCGATGCTGCGATCCGCCTCGGTCCACTCGGGAAGCCCATGGTCGATACCGCTCTGGTTGACGAACTCGCCACTGGGCCAACGCTCGTCGGGCGAGTTGGGGGTGACCCACACGGTGTGACCGATCACCTGGGCCCGTTGGAAGATCGGCGAAGCAGGATCGAACATCGACGGGATCGCCGCTCCCGGCACCAACTTGTATGCAGGACGGGTGCCGAGACCGTTGGTGACGTTGTCGTTGACGACTTTCCACGCTCTCTGGGTGTTCCAGTCGTAATCCTGCTTGCCCTCCGACTCGGTGGTGAGCGGGGTGTTGACCTGAGTCAGCGCAAGACCGTAAGGATTGTTCGGGCCCATCGGAACACGTTGCGTCTCACTGGCGTACACCGTGTTCTCGGTGCCGTCGATGTCGAGATCGAGCCGGGCGACGAGGAAGTGCTGGTGATAGGGCGCGTAGGTGCGATTGTCGACGAGTGTGCCCGACGGGTGCGTGCCGCCCTCGGCGAGGTGGGTGACCACCATGATCCCGGTCGCGCGGACCTCGCACTCGATGTTGCCGTCCTGGTAGAACCGCCAGTAGACGAGATACTCGTAGTTCGCCACGGTGGCATGGAAGCTGACCGTGAGGCGACGCATGCGCCGTACCTCGGCCCCGGCGTCGTGATCGACGTGCTTCCACAGCACGGCATTGTCTTCCTCGTGGATGCAGATCGCGTTCGTGATGGTGTACGGCTCGCCCTTGCTGTTGTGCAACACAGCGTCCAGGTAGCGGATCTCACCGAGACAATCGCAACCGAGTTCGAGTGAGGTGGTCATGAATCCCAGGCCCCACTCGCCAATATCGAACGCAGTACGTCGGTAGTGATCCTCGGTGTGATCACGGTACGGAACGACCATCTCCGCGAACGACATTCGATTCGCGATCGACCGCACGTTCCCGTTGTCGTCGTACGTCACCGCGTGTAGCGTCATGCCCTCGCGGTAGTTGAACCCGACCCGCAGTGACCAGTTCTGCCACGTCAACTTGTTGCCGTCGAGCTGGAACGACGGACCGGACGGTTGAGTGATCTCGAGCGGCTTCAGCGGCGGACGGCTGCTGGCGGCACGGATACGCTCTGGAATATGACGGGGGACGTACTCGCCCATGATCTCCGGACGCTCGACCCGGTACGTGTCCTCGATCTCGAGCAGTTCCATCGTATTGACGTCTATGACGCAGTGGAATCCGCCGACCGGCCCGGCGTACGGATTGGCACCCTCGGCAGCCTTGACCCACGTGTCCGACCAGCCGAGGCGTCGACCCTTGTACTTCTCCGGCGTCACCGCATCGCCGTAGGTCCAGGTGTCCATGAACACCAGATCCAGATCGGTGATACCGCGATCGGCAAGGGCAGCAATCACATCGGGATGGGCACGCAGGGCGGCGTCGGCCTCTTCCCACTCGTCGACCGTGAAATTCGGCTGCACACCCGGTACGTGCGTCCACGATTCGGTGGTGCGATCGTCCAAGGAGACAACGGCCTTGAAGGTGGTGTTCTCGGCACGGTTGAGCACCACCGACACGGCCCGACGGGCAGGCACGGTACCGGCTGCATCGAACGCGACGATCTCGGCCTTGGTCGGTTCGATCATCTCGATGGAGGCGTAGCGCCAGCCGTCGCCGACGCCGTGATCGCGGCCGAGGACCTCGGCCACGGTGGCGAATTCCGCCTCGGAGAGGGGATCGAGAGGATGGAATGTCATCCGATGGACTCCGTCGAGCTCATGACGTGCTTGATGCGGGTGTAGTCCTCGACGCCGTAGGCCGAGAGGTCCTTGCCGTAGCCCGAGTACTTGAAGCCGCCATGCGGCATCTCGGCCACCAGTGGGATGTGGCAGTTGACCCAGACGGCACCGAAGTCGAGAGCAGCCGAGATGCGCAGTGTTCGAGCATGATCGGAGGTCCAGACACTCGACGCGAGACCGAAGTCGACATCGTTGGCGAGCGCGATCGCCTCCGCTTCGTCGGTGAACTTCTGCACGGTGAGTACCGGGCCGAACGTCTCTTCCTGCACGATCGGATCGGACTGCCGGACACCGGTGACGACGGTCGGCTCGTAGAAGAAGCCCTTGTCGCCGATGCGCTTGCCGCCGGTGACGATGGTGGCGTGCGCGCCGATGCCGTCGACCTTGGCGCTGACCTGTCCGAAGTGGTTGACGTTGTTCAGCGGCCCGAGGAAGGTATCGGGATCGTCTGGTAGGCCGACTTTCAACGTCTTCGCCTTGGCGACCAGGGCATCGACGAGAGTGTCGTGCACCGATTCGTGTACCAGAACGCGGGTGACGGCCGTGCAGTCCTGGCCTGCGTTGAAGAACGCGGCCTCGGCGATACCGTCGGCGGCCTTACTGATGTCTACGTCGCCGAAGACGATTGCCGGCGCTTTCCCACCGAGTTCGAGGTGTGCCCGCTTGAGTTGCTTGGCGGCGGCCACGGCGACGGCGATGCCTGCGCGAACGGACCCGGTGATCGACACCAGACCGGGAGTCTTGTGCTCCACGATGGCCGCGCCGGTACCGCCGTTGCCGAGAACGATATTGAGCACGCCGTCCGGAACGATCCCCTTCGACAGCTTCGCCAGCACCAGCGTGCTCTCGGGAGTGGTGTCGCTGGGCTTGAGCACGATGGTGTTTCCGGCGGCCAACGCAGGACCGATCTTCCAGATCGCCATCATGAACGGGTAGTTCCACGGCGTCACCTGCCCGACGACACCGATCGGTTCGCGTCGAACGTACGAGGTGAAGCCATCCATGTACTCGCCTGCCGACTTGCCCTCGAGCATGCGGGCAGCGCCGGCGAAGAATCGAATCTGATCTGCACCGACGGTCACTTCCTCGGCGGCGATGGTGGCTTTGGGCTGACCGGTATTGCGACTCTGTGCCTCGACGATCTCGTCGCTGTGCGCTTCGATCGCGTCCGCGAGCTTGAGCAGTACCTTCTGTCGTTCGCCCGGCGTCGTCTTGCCCCAGGTCTCGAAAGCCTTGGCAGCGGCAGACATTGCAGTGTCGATGTCGGCCGCGTCGGAGATGGGAGAGTGGGCGACGATCGACTCGGTCACCGGATCGACCACATCGAGCATCTCGGTGCCCGAGGGCGTCACGAACGCCCCGTCGATGTAGTTCTGCAGGACAGGCACCGTCATCACTCAACCCCTAGCGTCGTCACTGTTGCGGTTCTGCAAAGCCTGCACCTCCGGACGAGACTTCGCCACCCGACAAGATGTCCAATGTCTTGGTTCGGATCAGGACGAAATGTCGGTCTCTCCGGCCAAGGCTCTGACGCCCGCGACGAACGTGTCGAGACCGAGCTTCTCGAATGCCGCTCGAGTCGAGGCATCGCCCAGATGTGGGGCGGCAGCGAGGATGTTCGGGAACTCCTCGGGATCGAGGGATTCCATCGTGGACGCCACCTCGTGCTCGACGTGCGCCCGGCGCTCCGGCTCGACATCGACACCGGTGAACAGTGGCTCCGTGATCAGCGAAATGGCGACCCGAACGCCCTGGCGGGCGAGCTGGGTGGCGTCGGGAAGGGAGAACCCGGCCTCACGTAGAAGTTTCAGGGTCAGCTCCATCGCAGCTCTGCTGTTGGCGGAGAACAGCATTCGCGGCACCACGATGGTCGCGGCTCCTGGATGTTCCCGCAGGGCGCGCATGAAGTCCTCGAGTACGGTGCGTAGTTGCTCCCACCATCCCGCGGTGGGATCGACGGTGAGCTCGAGTTGTTCGCAGACGCGATCGCCCATGGCGTCGAGAAGCTCGTCCTTGTTCTTCACGTGCCAGTAGATCGCCATCGGGGAGACGCCCAGTTCGCCGGCGATCTTGCGGATGGTGAGCGAATCCAGGCCGTGGTGATATGCGACGTCGAGGGCGGCGTCGACGACGGCGGTCCTGGTCAGGCGAGGCATCGACAGAACTATACACCTGTACGAGTCGGTGCTAGCGTTGGTTGTACTTAGTACGAGAAGGGGTGGATAGATGGACGACGTCATCCTCGTCGGCGGCGGAATCATGAGTGCGACGCTCGGCACGCTGCTGCACCGGCTGGAACCGACCTGGTCGATTCGGGTGCTCGAGCGATTACCGCGCGTGGCCGCAGAAGCATCCGATGGCTGGAACAATGCGGGAACGGGCCACGCTGGTTTGTGCGAAACCAATTACACGACCATGAGATCCGACGGTTCGGTGGACATTGCCCGAGCCGTGGGGGTCGCCCAGCAGTTCGCGACGACCCGCCGCTTCTGGTCCACCTTGCCCACGTCCGGTTTCCTGCGCCCGGTGCCGCACATGACGTTCGTCCGAGGTGCCGACAACGTCGCGTTTCTGCGAGCGCGGCACCGGGCACTGAGTGCTCACCCGCTGTTCGAGGCGATGGAGTACACCGAAGACCCTGCGGTGTTGCAACGATGGGCACCGCTGGTCGGCGAGGGCCGCACCGGCACCTGGGCGGCCACGCGGGATGCGACGGGCACCGATGTCGACTTCGGAGCGGCGACTCGACACATGTTCGACGCCATGGCGCGCACCGGTGCGAGCGTGGAGACGGGCCGGGAAGTGCGTGGGCTCTCGCAGGCTCGGGACGGATCCTGGCGACTTGAGGTGCGAGGCGGCCGGCCGGTGGAGCACGCTCGATTCGTCTTCCTCGGAGCCGGCGGCTGGGCGTTGAAGTTGTTGCGGCAAGCGGGGATTCCGGAGGCGCGTGGCTACGGACTGCTGCCGATCAGTGGACAGTTCCTGCGGTGTGACCGACATGAGGTGGTCGATCGACACGATGCCAAGGTCTACGGGACACCTCCTGTCGGTGCACCGCCGATGTCGGTGCCGCACCTGGACACCCGCATCGTCGGCGGGCAACGCTCCATATTGTTCGGGCCGTACGCAGGCACGAATCCCAGGTTCATGAAACACGGATCGCTGCTGGACCTGCCGCGATCGATCAGGCGAGACAACATCGGTTCGTTGCTGACGATGGCCCGAAACAACACACCGCTGATCGCACTGCTGCTCTCCGAACTGACAGCCACGCGTGCTACGAAGACAGCCGCGCTGCGTCAGTTCGTCCCGCACGCTGCGTCTGCGGATTGGGCCATCGTCGGTGCCGGTCAGCGTGCGCAGATCGTCAAAGCCGGCGAACTGCGGTTCGGCACCGAAGTGGTTGCCTCGCAGGACGGCACCATCGCGTCGGTGCTCGGAGCATCACCCGGTGCGTCCACGGCCGTTCCGATCATGATCGAGGTACTCCGCCGATGCTTCCCCGGGCGCGAATTGGACCAGCGGGTGCGCGAGATGCTGTCCGCCTAGTCCGATGCGTCGAGCACGGGCGGCTCACCCAGGATCAGAAGCGCCAGTGCCCCGAACAGGGCCGTCGAGTGGTCCTAGCGGCTCGCATCGAACTCTGTCGTCAACGAGGCCGCGGCCTCGAACACGCTGTTCAGATCGGAACGATCTGCGGAGGGCTCGAGCACCACAGTTGTTGCCCCGGCGTCGATCCAACGTTGCACAGCGTGCGTGGAGGTGTCGGAATCGGAATCGACCGAAACGTAGACGATCACCTCGTGCCGAGGCCCTCCGTCGATGTGCTCGATAGCGGTGCGCACCTGTTCCGGGGTCGTCTCGCTGGTGAGGATCGTTCCTGTGCTGCTGCGACCGCTCAGGGCCAGTGTCTTCGGGCCCGTCGCACCGACGAGCAGCGGCGGTGGTTGCGGCGGTGGCCAATTCAACTTCACCTCGTCGAGCGAGACGTATCGTCCCTGCACCGTGACCAAGTCACCCGCCAGCAGGCTCGTCAGCGCCGCCATCTGCTCGCGCAGCAGGGTCAGGGGAGACTGCACTCGGCCACCGATCTGACCCATCCAGGATTGAACGCCGTGGCCGAGCCCGACGCGTAGCCGTCCCGGATGGACTCGGGCAATGGTCGCGATCTCCATCGCCGTCGACGCCACGTTGCGCATCGCGGTGGGGAGCACTCCGATTCCGACGTTCACCCGATCGGTGTGCGCGAGAACAAGTGCCGCAGTGGACAGCCCACCGGAGAAGAAGCAGTCTTCCCACAGCCACACCTCGTCGACGCCTGCGGCGTCAGCTGTGCGCGCCGCCTCGATCAGTGCTTCGGGAGCAATCTCGGGTCGAAGTACAACGCCTATTCGCGTCATCGGAGTTCCTCTCGAGGCCGATTTCTCATCCGATCAGTGAACGTACCTGGACTCGAGCGGTGAGCGCATCACCTGCGGGGCTCGGGACGAACTACGTGGGACAGACGCTCACACTGTGTTGTGTGGGCGGAGTTCGAGATGTTCGGGCGCGAGTGCGTCGATGACGGCCCGGTCGTGGCTGACCACAGCGAGCCCGGCACCGTCTGCGGCGAGTGCAGCAAGCAGTCGCATCACGGCGCGGGTGGCGATCGGATCGAGCATGGACGTCGGCTCGTCGCACAGGATGTAGATCGGCCGTTGCACCAGGATGCGCGCAAGGCAGGCGCGTTGGAGTTGCCCGTCGCTCACCTGGGCCGGGAATCGCCGTAGCAGAGCGGTATCGAGGCCGACGCGCTCGCAGACGGTGTCGAGGTCGATGGTCTCCCGGCGAATCGATGCAGGCTCGGACACGATCGAACCGAGGGTCCACCGCGGATTGCACACCAGTCTCGGATGCTGCGCGAGCAGAGCGATGGATCCGCGCGGGGGCCGGGCCTGCCCATCCCAGGTGACGGTGCCTGCATGCGGCTGTATCGAACCGGCCAGCACCCCGAGCAGCGTGGTTTTGCCGACGCCGGACGGGCCGGTGATGCCGGTTGTAGCGCCGCGGGCAACGGTCACCGAGACATGTTGTAGGACAACGCTACCGCCGAACTCCACAGCGACATTGCGAGCTTCGATCATACTGTCGCCCCATCGAAGAGAGCGCCGATGTAGTCGTCCTCGTGCGCGAGTATCGCCGCCGGCGTGGCCTGGAGTACCGTCGCCCCTGCCTTCATCACCGCGATGGATCCACAGGTGCCCGAGCGCATCATCGAGGTCAGATCATGAGTGACGACGAGAACGGCTCGACCGTCTGCCGCGATGCCGCTCAACAGTGCCCAGACCTGTTCTGCCAGAGCAGGATCGAGTGCAGACGTGGGCTCGTCCGCAATCACCAGATCCGGTGATCCGGCGAGCGCCGCGGCGATCGCGGCGCGCTGCGCCATTCCACCGGACAGTTCGTGTGGGAACAGTTGCGCGGCCGATGACGGGAGTGCGACGCGGTCGAGCAGCTCCGGCACACTGTGTGCGCTTTCGAGGGTTCGTGCGATCTCGGCGAGTTGGGATCCGAGGGTGCGCACGGGTGTGAACGAGGTAGCGGGTGACTGTGGGATCAGCCCGATACCGTGCCCGCGGAGGCGTCGCCAGTCGGCCTCGGTCTGCACTGCATGTCCGGCTATTTCGAGGGTTCCGGTCGTGTGTGACCCGGGGGGGAGCAACCCGCACAGTGCGCGCGCGACGAGGGACTTTCCGCATCCCGATTCGCCGACGAGGGCGGTGACCCGGCCGGAGGCGACGTCGAGATCGACGGAGTTCAGCGTGCGCACCACCGTGCCTCCCCGGCTACGGGAGTCGATGTCCACGCTGTATCCGCAGAGCCTGGCTGCGCTCACCACACCGAACCTCCGGGGGGCGTGAGTCGGCGTCGCAGCATCGACAGTCCAAGGGTGAACGCGAGTGCCGTCACCACCAGCGCCGTGGCCGGAACGGCGAGCGTCCACCACGCGCCGAGCATCACGTCACCTCGGGCCTGCCCGAGCAGTGTGCCCAGGCTCGCCCGATCGGGTGAGAGGCCGACACCGAGGAACGACAATGTCGATTCGTGCCAGATGGCGTGCGGAATCAGCATCGCCATCGCCACCAGGATCTGCCCGCCCACCGACGGTGCGAGATGTCGGTGGGCGACGAACCATCGGGACGCGCCGGCCAGGCGAGAGGTACGAACCCACCCGGAATTGGCCGTTGCCAAGACCTCGGCCCGCACGATCCGGGCGACAGAGGGCCAGTGCGTCAACGAGATCGACGCCACCACGGCCAGCGGCTCGCCTCGCCACAGCGCCGCGATGACGATGCCCAGTACCAGGTGGGGGAGGGCGTTGACCGTATCGACCGTGCGCATGACGACGGCGTCGAACCATCCACCAGCAGCGGCCGAAGCGACCCCGATGACTACTCCGAGTGCGCACGCGATCACCGCGCAGAGAGCCGCGATCTGCAGCGAGATCCGTAGCCCCTCCGCTGTTCTGACGAGCATGTCGTAGCCGGAGTGATCGGTGCCGAGCAGGTTCGAGGTACTCGGCGGCAGCAGCGCTGCCGAAAAATCAGCGGTTTGCCGACCGGCGATCATCGGGATCAGCAGTGCGATGAGTGCGATCGCGAGGACGAGGAACCACGGCGCGTCGGGTATGTATCGACGTCGAGCATCGAGTTCGTGGTCGCGGGCGGTCATGCGGCGATCCGTACTCGTGGATCGATCGCGGCGGTCGCGGCATCGGACAGTGCCGAGCCGAGCAGAACTGCCAATGCCGCGGCGGTCGTCGTCGCCGCCATCAGCGAGAAGTCCAGTGCTGCAGCCGATTGCACCAGCGCGTTCGCCATCCCGGGCCAGCCGAACACGGTCTCGACGATGGCCGCACCCGCGATGAGTTCGGGTAACCGCGTGCCCAGCAGTGCCAACGTCGGAGCCACCGACGTCGGCAGCACGTGCCCACGCAACAGCGCCCATCCGTAGATCCCGCGGGACCGCGCCGCGCGCACCGCATCGGACTCGGTCGAGTCGACCACCGCAGCCCGCATGGCCAGCAGTAGCCAGGGGATCTGCGAGACGGTGAGCGCGATGAGCGGAAGCACGGCGTGCGCGGCGATCCCGGCGGCCGAGTACGTGGTGCCCGGTGCCCGTGCCCCCGAGGTGGGAAACCACCGGAGGGTCACTGCGAACACCGAGACCAGGACGAGCGACACCACGAACGGGGGCACGGCCGCGAAGGTCGCGGACAGAACCGAGCATGCCCGGTCGAGCAGTCCGCCGCGGCGCATCCCGGCCGACGAACCCAGTACGACGGCGATCGCAGTGGCCAGAATCAGTGCGAGACCCGACAGGCCGAGAGTGAAGGGCAGACGTTCGGCAAGAACCGTCGAGACCGGGAGGGATTGGGTGGACGACCACCCGAGGTCGCCGTGCAGCAGATCGGTCAGCCAGGTCCACCACGCGGTGTACCAGGGTTGCTCCGTTCCGTACGCGTCTCGAAGTTGCTGCCGCTGCGACAGAGTCGCACTCTGGTAGCTGTCACCGAGGTACGCCGCGAGCGGGTCGAGAGGCGACGCCGACGCCAGAGCGAACATGGCGGCCGAGACCGCGACGACCGTCGGGATCGCGATACCCGCACGGACGGCGAGGATCCGCCCCGCTGTGCCGCCCCGTGTCCTACTGCGCACGTGTCCACGCCGCCAGGTGCCACCACGGACCCCACGAGACACCGTGCGAGTGCGGTTCGAGTATCGGAGGGCTCTGGTTCCAGCCGAGATCGCGATACGCGTAGGCGTGGTCGAGAAACGCGAGGAACACCGAGGACGGCTGCTCGACGTAGAGCTGTTGGATCCGCCGGTATCGAGCGTCGTTCTCGGGTCCGGACGCGGAATCGCGTGCCTGCTGCAACAAGTCGTCCATACCCGGCGCGGTGAAGTTGCCGGGGTTGGCATAGGGCGAGGAGTCCGCCACGCGGGTGTGCAAGGTGTCGAACACCTGGGAGTCGATGCTGTACGGGGTGTCGCCGCCGCCGAGCAGCACTGCCGAGTCGCCGAGGCGGGTCTCGATCTCGTCCCACCCTGTGCCGCGGGGCCGCACCTCGATACCCACCGGTTGCATGGCGGCGGCGAAGGCCACCGCGAGATCCCGTCGCACGGAATCCTGGGCATTGTAGAGAAGCTCGAACGACGCAGTGGCACCGTCCTTCTCGCGGACGCCGCCTGCGCCGGCGCGCCACCCTGCGGCATCGAGGACGGACTCGGCGGCGGACAGGTCGAACGGGAACACTGCTGTCGGCTCGTAGGCCTCGCCGTAGACCGCGGCCACCGGTGTGCTCGCGGGGCGTCCGTATCCACCGAGAACATCGTCGACCATGCCGCTGCGATCGACGGCGAGGTTCATCGCTATCCGGGCCTGCGGGTCGGATGTGAACGCATTGCCCGCCGGGAGCGAGACCCCGCGCCAGTCAGCAGATTTCACCCCGACCGTTCTGACGTCGTCGCGTCCGTCGAGCGCTGCGACGGCAGTGGGAGGCAGTGAAGTGCCGGAGACCTCGCCCGTGGCGACGCGCTGCACGCGGGTGTTGTCGTCCGGGGTGTAGGTGATCACCAGTCGTCTCACCTGCGGGGCCTCGCCCCAATAGTCCTCACGTGCGGTGAAGACGGCCTGATCCGCACGCAGGCTGTCCAGAATGTACGGTCCGGTTCCGACGGGTTCGGTGTTCAGCGCCCAGTCGGCCGCGGGTGCCTGCTCGATGCGCTCCGACGGAGCGATGCCGAGCAGAAGGTACGGCGAGGGATCTGCGTCGGTGTTCATCGTGACCACGACGGCATCGGATCCATCGGCGACGACTTTGGTGATCGGATCGAAGTCCGTCGAGATCTCGGATGCGACGATCGGATTTTTCACGGCCTCGTAGGTGCTCACCACGTCCGCGGAGTCGAACGCGGTACCGTCCGAGAAAGCGACGTCCGCGCGCAAGGCCACTCGCCACTGTCGCGGCGCGATCTGGATCGGGGCCGAGTCCGCCAGGGACGGAACGAGATCGGGAAGTGTGGAGTCGGAATCGGCATCGGGGCGCAGTAATCCCTCGTAGATCGGGGAGACGCCGAGTGCTCCGTATCCGGACACCGGACTGAACCCGCCGAGTTCCTGGCTGTCGGCCAACACGATCGCCTCGCCGGCGTCGTCCTCGGAGGCTGATGCGCATCCTGCGGCGGTGAGGGCGAGAGCAACGGCGAGGCCCAGAACTCGGGCGATGGACGGTTTCACGGACTACTCCACGGTGCGGGCTCGATCAGGATATGTGTCCAAGTGGACACATATTGTGTGCCGTAGCGTAACAGCAGTATTCGAAACCAGCAGCGCGGGAGAATCGATGAGCGACAGCGACGACATCGAACAATGGTCGGCACGCTTTGCCGTGCTGTCCGATCCGACACGGTTGCGTCTGATCAGCTACATGCACGAGAAATCCGGTGCCACTGTCGCGGAACTCGCTGCCGCCGTGGGGGTCACCGAGAACGCGGCATCGCAATCGCTCCGCGCACTCAGAGCCCGCGGGTGGGTCGACACCACGAAGTCGGGCCGCACGGTGCACTATCGGGTGGTCGCCGACGCCATCGTGCACCGCATCCTGCACGACATCATGGGCGCGAAGCACCGGCACGGCTGATCCGTCGGAACCGCCAAGATCCCCATGTTCTCCGAGTCCGATGGTATCGAGACCGGTGCAGAGCGGTGCACGCGCAGTGTGGTTGTCCCTCAGCGAACGAGGTACGGCGATACCGAACTTCGGTGCTCGTCGATGTCGAGATCCTTGCCCAGCGGCGGGAAAGCGCGTTGCGGGCAATTCGCCCGCTCGCACACCCGGCAACCTGCGCCGATCGGTGTCGCGGCCGCAGAACCCTGCACGTCCAGACCGTCGGCGTACACCAGCCTGCCTGCGTGGCGTAGCTCGCAACCGAGACCGATGGCGAAGGTCTTGCCGGGCTGACCGTATCGCGCGGCGCGACGCTCGACGGTGCGCGCGATCCACAGATAGTTGCGGCCGTCGGGCATCTCGGCGATCTGGGTCATGATCTTGCCCGGGTAGGCGAAGGTTTCGTACACATTCCACAGCGGACAGGTTCCGCCACTCGACGAGAAATGAAAACCTGTGGCGGACTGCCGTTTGGACATGTTCCCAGCGCGGTCGACTCGGACGAACGAGAACGGCACACCCCGCAACTCAGGTCTCTGCAACGTGGAGAGTCGGTGACAGATGGTCTCGTAGCTGACCGAGAAGAACGCCGAAAGCCGCTCGATGTCGTACCGGAAATCCTCGGCTACATCGTGAAACTGGTGATACGGCAACACCGTTGCGGCAGCGAAGTAGTTGGCGAAGCCGAGCACCGCCAACTTCTTCGAGGACTCGCTGGAGAAGTTCCCCTCCTCGGCCATCCGCTCGAGCAGGTCTCCGCATTCGAGGTACGCCAACTCGGCGGCGAACCGGAACACCTTCTGACCACCGGACAGGTGTGGTGATATCTCGAGTACGCGCGTCTGCTGATCGAATCGGTGTAGTACGTTCTCGCCGAGGTCGATGCGATTGACGATCTGTACATCGTGCACGGTCCGTAGTCGCTTGGCGATCTCGCCGCCCAGGTCCGCGCGATGGAAGCGAATCCTCGACGTGAGCGCCTCCGCGGCGGTGTCCAGATCGTGTAGGTAGTTCTGCCGCTGGTAGAAGTAGTCGCGCACTTCCTCGTGCGGCTTGCTGATCGAACCACTGCCACTGCCATCGGAGAAGCGCTCCTCGGTAGCGGCGAGCAGCTGAGCCGTCGTATTGCGGTATCGGCGATGCATGTTGACCATCGCCCGCGCCAACTGCGGGTGCGAGCTGACCATCTGGGCGATCTCATGGGCGTCGGCGTCGATACCCATGTCTTGATCGAGCGCCACCTCGCGGAGTTCGGCGACCAATCTGGTGTCGTCCTCGGAGGAGAAGAACGAGGTGTCGACGCCGAAGACCTCGGAGATGCGGAGCAGTACCGGCACCGTCAGCGGACGCACATCGTGTTCGATCTGGTTGAGATAGCTGGCCGAGATGCCGAGCTTCTGGGCCAACGACACCTGGCTCATGCTGCGTTCGCTGCGAAGCTGCCGAAGCCGCACGCCGACGAAGGTTTTCGACATATCGCCAGGCTACGCCTGCGAAGAAATGCGTTAGCACCGTTGGCAAATGCTGTTGGGTCACAATTGGGTGTTCATCGGGAACATTTGCCGAAGTAAAGGCGTATACCGGTATACGGGTTATTCGCACAGCACCTCGAGGAGCGGTCATGTCCAAGCATCAACGCACATGGGAAATCGTCAGGGACGTCGTCGTATTCATCACCGGAGCTGTTCTCGTCGGGTCCACCGTCTGGCTCCCGGTTCAGGGAGTTCAGGAGGTCACCGGAGCGATCCTGGTCCTCGGGATTCTCGCGGCATCGACCGCGCTGTGGGCCATCGGATCCTCGTCGAGGCAGAGCCACTGGGCTCACGTCGGTCTCGGTCTGCTTCTTGTGCTCTCGCCTGCACTGATGGTGTTCCCGTCCGGGGTACTGGCCGCAGACCTGTTCGCCATCATCGGCGGGCTGGTGATCGCCGCCATGGGAGCCCTCGGTGTGCTCGCCACGCGTCGTGCCCCGACCACCTCGCGCGTAGTGGCCTCCAGCGACGATAGAACCAGTATTCGCATCTGATTCGTTCCAACACCCTTCATGCTCCACCTCCGGGGCGTGCGCGACGATGGTCGTCCACAGCCCCGGGGAGTGGAGCATTGTTGTTTCGGTGCAGCTCGGGGCCGTGTCATCGATGCTTCGCCCGTCGGAGTGCGTCCATATCCTGAGACGATACAAGTGTGATCTCCATCACATGCACGTCGAATTCTGACTCGATTCAGACGTCCCCATCAAACCGTACGAGCGTCCGGTAAGAGATTTCGTGCATTGTGTTCACCAACTGGGGTTTCGTCGCTACTGACGAGTAACCGAGCTGTCCGATCGGCGAGGTTTGTAGCAGTCAAAAATTCGCAACATTAGCAAGGTGTTCGGGAAAGCTAGCCAAGATTGGCACTAACAACTGGTAGACGCATGTTTTGGGGTGTGCCATTGTTTTGGAGTACACCAGAAGGGCCTGGCAACGATGTGAAGATTTGTCTCGAGGCAGGCCGAGAATGCAGAAGAGACTGGAGCTGAAGATGTCGACCACCGGCACCCCGAAGACCACCGCCGAGATCCAGCAGGATTGGGACACCAACCCGCGCTGGAAGGGCGTCACACGCAACTTCACCGCACAGCAGGTCTCCGACCTCCAGGGCACTGTGGTCGAAGAGGCTACGCTGGCGCGCCGCGGCTCCGAGATCCTCTGGGATCTCGTCAACAACGAGGACTACATCAACTCGCTCGGTGCCCTGACCGGCAACCAGGCCGTGCAGCAGGTTCGCGCCGGCCTCCAGGCGATCTACCTCTCCGGCTGGCAGGTCGCAGGCGACGCCAACCTCTCGGGCCACACCTACCCGGACCAGAGCCTCTACCCGGCCAACTCGGTGCCGTCGGTGGTCCGCCGGATCAACAACGCACTCCTGCGCGCAGACGAGATCGCCAAGGTCGAGGGCGACACCGCCGTCAAGAACTGGGTTGCCCCCATCGTGGCCGACGCCGAAGCCGGCTTCGGTGGCGCACTGAACGCGTACGAGCTGCAGAAGGCCATGATCGCAGCCGGTGCCGCCGGCGTGCACTGGGAGGACCAGCTCGCATCGGAGAAGAAGTGCGGCCACCTCGGTGGCAAGGTGCTCATCCCCACCCAGCAGCACATCCGCACCCTGACCTCTGCGCGTCTGGCCTCTGACGTCGCCGACGTGCCTTCGGTCATCATCGCCCGTACGGACGCCGAGGCAGCCACGCTGATCACCTCCGATGTCGACGAGCGTGACCGCGAATTCCTGGACGGAACCCGCACCGCCGAAGGCTTCTTCGGAGTGAAGAACGGCATCGAGCCCTGCATCGCTCGTGCCAAGGCCTACGCACCGTACGCAGACTTGATCTGGATGGAGACCGGCGTGCCGGATCTCGAGGTCGCCAAGAAGTTCTCCGAGTCGGTTCGCAGTGAATTCCCCGACCAGCTTCTCGCCTACAACTGCTCGCCTTCGTTCAACTGGAAGGCGCACCTGGACGACGCGACCATCGCGAAGTTCCAGAAGGAGCTCGGCGCAATGGGATTCAAGTTCCAGTTCATCACCCTCGCCGGCTTCCACTCGCTCAACTACGGCATGTTCGATCTGGCGCACGGCTACGCCCGCGAGGGCATGACCGCGTTCGTCGATCTGCAGGAGCGCGAGTTCAAGGCTGCCGAGGAGCGCGGCTTCACCGCCATCAAGCACCAGCGTGAGGTCGGCGCGGGCTACTTCGACCGCATCGCCACCACCGTCGACCCCAACACCTCGACGGCTGCACTGAAGGGCTCCACCGAAGAAGGACAGTTCCACTAAGCAGTTCCGCCTCCCCGGATCTTCAGCGCACCAGTCGGGCGGCCCGCAACTTTCGTTGCGGGCCGCCTGATTCGTATCGTCTGGGTTCTGGGTGCACCTGGCAAGAGTTACCCCCATCTCGCCTCTAGTTGTTGTAGCGCAGGTTATTTCGAAGGAGTTTGCTGTGACGGTCGAGCGGGTGGGGATCGTCGGGGCCGGACAGATGGGCGCGGGCATCGCAGAGGTCTGCGCACGCGCGCACGTCGACGTATTGGTCTACGACCAGACTCGGGAACTGACCACAGCCGGGCGGCAGCGCATCCTGCGGTCTCTCGATCGGGGCGTCAGTAGCGGCAAGATCACCGAGCGTGAACGAGAGAACGCGGCCTGCAGGCTGAGCTTCACCTGCGACCTTTCGGACTTCGCCGATCGCGAGTTGGTGGTCGAGGCGGTACCCGAGGACGAGATGACGAAATCAGGCATCTTCGCCGAGCTCGACGCCGCCGTATCAGATCCCGGCGCCGTGCTGGCCTCGAACACGTCCTCGATTCCCATCACGGCGCTCGGGTCCGCGACCGCAGCACCGGACCGCGTCGTGGGTTTGCACTTCTTCAATCCGGTGCCGGTGCTGCCGCTCGTCGAACTCGTCGTCACGGACTCGACCTCGGAGGCCGTTGCCGGCCGGGCCGAGAGATTCGCAGGCGATGTTCTCGGCAAGCAGGTGGTGCGGTCGGCAGACCGGCCGGGCTTCGTCGTCAACGCATTGCTCGTGCCCTACCTGCTGTCGGCGATTCGCATGGTCGAGTCGGGTTTTGCCAGCAAAGAGGACGTCGACAAGGCGACGATGCTCGGACTCGCACACCCGATGGGCCCGCTCGCCCTCACCGATCTGATCGGCCTCGACACGGTGAAAGCCATCGCAGATTCGATGTACTCGGAATTCGAGGAACCACTGTTCGCAGCCCCTGCTCTGCTGCTGCGCATGGTCGAGGCCGGGCAGGTGGGCAAGAAGGCCGGAATCGGTTTCTATCGCTACGAGAACGGTCGGGTGACAAAGTAGGGGCCGTCTCGGGCGGGTCGCCCCGCAGGATCGGACGGAGCGCTATTGTCGGTCTGCCAGTTCACACAAGTCGATCGCAGGGAGCGCATCAGTGAGCAAGTCCAAGAAGTCGAACAGTCTGGTTCCCAAGGCATTCGGAATCGGGTTGGCCGCAACCGGTGCCGCTCACTTCGTGGTTCCCGAGGCCTTCGAGGGAATCACCAAGCTTCCGTTCCCCAAGGACACTCGAACCTGGATCAGTCGTAACGGAGCGACCGAACTGGCCGTCGGCACCGCGATCGCGTACCCCAAAACTCGTCGGATCGGACTGGTCGGTCTGGGCGCGTACGTGCTGTGGCTCGGCGCCAATATCGCCAAGAACAGCTGACGTTACTGTTGCAAACGACTCGTCCGCGGCAGGAATAGCCTGGTCGAGGCGCCGGCCTGGTTGCACTCGCACAGATGCGTAGGTAGCAATGTAAATATGACTTCAGCTACCGCCTACCAGGCCACCGCTCCCGACGCTCCGCTCGAGAAGACGACCATCGAGCGACGCGCACTCGGGGCGAACGACATCCTCATCGACGTCAAGTTCGCCGGCATCTGTCACTCCGACATCCACACCGCTCGCAACGAGTGGGGTGGCACTACCTACCCGGTGGTTCCCGGCCACGAGATCGCGGGCATCGTTGCCGAGGTCGGCTCCGATGTCACCACCCGCAAGGTCGGCGACCGCGTCGGCGTGGGCTGCTTCGTCGACTCCTGCGGCGAGTGCGCGGCCTGCAAGGACGGCGACGAGCAGTACTGCACCAAGGGCGTCGTCCAGACGTACAACTCCAAGACCTACGAGGGCGAGTTCACCCACGGTGGCTACTCCACCCAGATCGTCGTCACCGAGAAGTTCGTCCTCGGCATCCCCGAAGGCATCGAGCTCGACGTCGCCGCGCCCCTGCTGTGCGCAGGCATCACGCTGTACTCGCCGCTCAAGCACTGGGGAGCCGGACCGGGTAAGAAGGTCGCCATCATCGGAATGGGCGGCCTCGGCCACGTGGGCGTCAAGATCGCCCACGCCATGGGTGCGCACGTGACTGTGCTGAGCCAGACCGACAGCAAGGAAGCCGACGGCAAGGCCTACGGTGCCGACGAGTACTACGCCACCAAGGGCACCACCGCCCTGAAGGATCTGCAGGGCTCGTTCGACCTCATCCTCAACACCGTGTCGGCCAACCTACCCATGGGCAAGTACCTGGGACTGCTCGCTCGTAACGGCACGCTCGTCGAGCTCGGCGTTCCCGAGAAGCCACTCGAGGTGCCGGCATTCAACCTGTTGGCCAACCGTCGCTCGTTCGCAGGCTCGATGGTCGGCGGCATCGCCGAGACCCAGGAAATGTTGGACTTCTGCGCCGAGCACAAGATCGGTGCCGAGATCGAGCTCATCCCGGGCGACAAGATCAACGAGGCCTACGACCGCGTCGTGGAATCCGATGTGCGCTACCGCTTCGTGATCGACGCAGCGACGCTGTAACTGTCTCGTTGTACGCGTGAATGGTCCATCGACCTGCCCAGACGGGGGTCGATGGACCATCCACGCCTTCGAAGGGGGTTCAGCTCTCGGCGAGCCGCTTCTTCTCGAGTTCGATGTCGAAATCTGCTGCAGGCCAATCGAGATCGAGCTTCTCCAAGGCATCGATCAAAATCTCCGTGACCGCGAGGCGGCTGTACCACTTGCGGTCGGCCGGTACGACGTACCACGGCGCATGATCGCGGTCCGTGCGATCGAGAACTCGCTGATACGCCTCGCGGTACTGCGGGAGGAAGCCGCGCTCGGTGACGTCACCCGGGTTGTACTTCCAATGCTTGTCCGGCCGATCCAGCCGCTCCTGTAGCCGCTCTTTCTGCTCGTCCGGCGAGACGAACAACGCGATCTTGACGATGACGGTCCCCTCCTCGGTCAGCTCCTTCTCGAAAGCATTGATCTCGTCGAATCGCTTCTCCCACACCTGCCGTGGCACCAGATCATGCACCGCGACAACGAGAACGTCCTCGTAGTGGGAGCGGTCGAACACCCCGATCCGACCGGCCCGAGGTAGCGCGTTGCGGATGCGCCACAGGTAATGGTGCTGCTTTTCCAGCTGCGTCGGAACGCCGAACGACGCCAGGTCGACGCCCTGTGGATCGACCATCCCGATGACATGCTTGACCATGCCGCCCTTGCCCGCGGTATCCATGCCCTGCAGCACCAGCAAGACCGAACGGTCGCCGCCGGTGCGCCCGTGCGCGTAGAGCTTCTCCTGCAACTCGGCCAGGACTGCACCGCGCTGCTCGAGGATGTCGTTCCCGTGAGATTTGGACCCGTCGAAACCCGGAGTTGCGGTGAAGTCGATGTCTTCCACCCGGGGAGAGGCACTGGCGCGCAGCACATCGACGGGAGAGTGCGTCCACAGTTTCGACTTGTCGGCCATGACTGAGGAGACTACTTCTCTACGATGGAATGCATGGCACCTACGATCGCAAAAGCCGAATCCGTTTCGCGCGAACAGCTGCTCGAGTTCGTCTCGCCTCGGCACCGCCACACCCTGATCACCCGCAAGCGCGACGATGGTCTGCAGGTCTCCCCGGTCTCTGCCGGTGTGGACTCGCAGGGCCGTATCGTCATCGCCACGTACCCCGAGCGCGCGAAGGTGCACAACATTCGCCGCAACGCCGCCGTGACCGTGTTGGTGCACAGTGACGACTGGGACGGTGACTACGTGCAGGTCGACGGGACTGCAGAGATCATCGATCTGCCCGACGCCGTCGAGCCTCTGGTGGAGTACTTCCGCAGTATCGCCGGCGAGCACTCGGACTGGGACGAATACCGCGCGGCGATGGTGAAGCAGGGAAAGTCGTTGATACGCATCGTGATCGACGCCTGGGGCCCGATCGCCGCGGGTGGCTTCCCACCAGGGAGAGTGTGACAAGCCCGCCGGGGAGAGTGTGATCTAGCGCTTCAGCGGCGCCGCGAACAGTGGCACGGCGTTCTCCAACGCGTAGCGGGTTCCCGCAACCGAGGCTGCCGAGAATGCGTTGGAGAGGTTCTGATCCCCGAGTACCACCAGCCGACCGTCGCGGGCCGAGGCAAGTCCCTGAATCGATGGATTCTCGGTGATCACCTCGGGTCCGGTGCCGATGGGGAACATGACGGTCAGGTCCGCGTCGAGCGCTGCGATGTTCTCCTCGGACAATTCGATGCTGAACTTGCCGGGTTCGGCGAGGTTCTGGACGGTCGGGGTGTTCGTCAGGCCGAGGGATTCGAGGAAGTCGACGCGGGTGTCGCCGCGGACATAGGCACCGACCTGTCCGCTGTAGAGGGTGCCGACGGCAACGGTCTTGTCTGCGAACTCTGGATTGGCGGCGACGGTGTCGTCGAACATGGCCTCGGTGTCGTCGACGAGTTTCTTGCCCTCGTCGACTTTGCCAAGAGCCTGCGCGACGATCTCGGTCTGGCCGTCCCAGGTGGTGCCGTAGGCGGTCTCGGTTCCCGGCGGTGCCCCGACGGTCGGCGCGATCGCGGACAGGTCCTCGTAGACGGACTCGTCGTTGGTACTGCGGGTCCACAGGATCAGGTCCGGTGCCAGTGCCGCGATCGATTCGATGTCGACGTCGTAGGTGCCGAGGATCGTGGGATCGGTGTCGTAGGACTGCTCGACCCAGGGGCCGAGGCCGTCTCCGCCGACGCCGAGCCAATCGCTGGCACCGACGGGTTGCACGCCGAGGGCCAGGGCTGTTTCGGCGTCGGACCAGCCGAGCGCCACCACGCGCTGTGGATTCTTCGGAACCTCGACCTCGCCGAAGATGTCGGTGACGACGACCCCGCCGGGCTCGGTCGAATCCGCGCTGGTGTCGCCGGAACTGCATGCGGTGAGGGTGAGAGCGAAGGCGAGAACTGCCGCAGGCAGAACCGACGAACGGGAAAAGTGCATAGGGCACGCTAACCTATCAAGCGCTGAAATTCTCCACGATCTTCGCGCAGAACGCCGGCAGATCGTCCGGGTTTCGGCTCGAGATCAGGTTGCCGTCCACCACGACTTCCTCGTCGACGACGGTTCCACCCGCGTTGCGGATGTCGGTGCGGATGCTCGGGTAGGAGGTCAACGTGCGGCCTCTGAGGACGTCGGCCTCGACGAGTGTCCACGCTCCGTGGCAGATCACGCCGATGGGCTTGTGGGTCTGCATGAAGGCACGGACGAACTCGACTGCATCCGCGTCGACGCGAAGTTGATCGGGGTTGGTGGTTCCGCCGGGCAGAATCAGCGCGTCGAAGTCGTCCGTGGAGACCTCGGCGATGACGCGGTCCACCGTGAAGGTGTCGGCGGCATTGACATCACTTTCCATGGCTTGGATATCGCCGTGCACAAGTGAGACCAATGTGGCTGTGGCTCCTGCTTTCTCGACGGCTTCGCGCGGCTGAACCAGCTCGACTTGTTCGACGCCGTCGGTGGCGAGTATGGCAACGCGGCGTCCGGTCAAGGTATCGGTAGTCATGCCCGTTCGGATGTCCGACCGGGACGAATCTCAAACGGACGAGCGATGGTACGAATGGAGACATGAGCGAGAAACCCATCGAAACCCCGACCGAGGATCGAGCCTTGCAGAACACGCCGATCATGGACGAGCCCGAGGAGCCGACTGCGGTTGATCTGCCCATCGAGGCCGATGTCCGCGATGCGCTCGATCAGCGAGCCGAAGTGCCCCTGGACGAGGACCGCGACGAGCGTTAGGGCGCGGTCGGCTTGTCGTCGACGACCAACGGGTGCGGCTGCGATTTGAATTTCGCGGGCGAACCGTCGGCCATCGCGACACCGTGAATGCCACCCCACATCATCATGCAGAGGTAATCGATCAGGTCGTCCGCGGACATGGATTTGTTCGAAATCCACCAGTGCGTCGCCAGCTGGACCGCGCCGACGATGGCGAAAGCCCACGGCACCGAACCGCCGGAATCCATTTCACGCTGCCGTAGCCGCTCTCCCAGGACGGTGGAGAGCAACTCGGCGATCATCCGCTCGGACTCGGCGACGACGTCTCGGTTGTTGCCCGCGTTGTTCGCCATGACGTAGAGGTAGACCTCGGGATCGGTGGCGACGGTCTCGACGTACGCGGTCACGACGACACGAGTGAGCTCGTACTCGTCGAGTTCGTTCGAGATCGCGGCGTAGATCCTGGGGGCGAGCGTCGTCTCGACGTACCGCGACATGGTTGCATTCGTCAGATCGTTCTTGTCGGTGAAGTACCGGTAGAGCACCGTCTTGGATATACCGATCTCCGACGCGATCTCGTCCATGCCGATCTCGCGGCCACGGGTGCGGATCGCGGCCAGCGTGCCGTCCACCAGTTCTTCGCGTCGAGCGATCTTGTGCTCGCGCCACCGCCGTTTGCGGCCGTCCGGCTTCTCGGCCTTGGATTGACCCGCGTCGGGTCGTTCTCGCGTCTCCCCGGCCTCGTCCGACTGCGCTACCGTCGTATTTCTCACCACAACTCCACCCTATGCGCCTGCTCCGACACCATTGCAGCCTGCGTCCGGTTGATCGGTCACATTTCTGGGCACAATGGCGGTTGTGCAGCTGATGAACTTCGACGACGAGACCAAGCGCCGCGACCTCCGCAAGATGAAGACAGTCGCGACGGGCTTTCTCGTCTTCGCATCGGTGGTCTATCTGTTCTGCCGGTGGCAGGAGTCGAAGTGCCCCAACCCGGCCCATCGATCCGCGTAATCCATTGTGGGACAGGGCGTACACGAAGTTCTTGGATCGGAACTGGGTGAGCCGCGATCCGAGTGAACGATCGTCCCCGCCGAGCCTCTCTGCGCCACAGCATTATCCAACGCGGACACCGCCAACGAGGCCTTCATTCAGGAGTTGATCGAGTAGCCGACGATCCGGTTCGACCACACGTCCTCGAACGCGCAGAGATACAGTTTGCCCTCGTCGGTGCGATGTCAGGTGACGAAAGGTCAGCCACAGCTGGTCCGCGGCGTGTGCGGTGAACTGACGATCCACAAGGTCATCGTGGACCGGCGGGCCGGCCTTCCTGTTCAGGCCGCGATTCTTCGAGAACACCGACCAGATGCTCTCTTGTGATCACAACCGCGCGACCTGGTTCTCGCTAGCGGTCATGCCGCGGTCGGGTAGCTCGTCTGCGATGAAGTGGTAGCCGCATGCGGGGTCGTCGGCGTGGATCTCACGAGCAATGTTGATCAGATGTGCATCATTCCAATCTCGTTGCGTGACTCGCTGTTTCTTTCATTTATAGAACGATTGTGTGGAGAAACCGAGAACCCGGTGGGTCACTGTGACGGGGACTCCGTCGCCAGCAAGGTCGAGGACCAGCGGTGGGGGCACCTCCCGCTTGCAGGGAAGATCATTTTGGGAGTATGTCTCGACTCAGATAGGCCGCAGCTCGCCGCAGAACGTCGTTCTCCTGCTTGAGCAGCCGGTTGAGCTTCTTCAACTCCCGCAGCTCAGCGGACTCGTCACCAGGGTTCTGCCGGGTCACGGGCAACGCCGTCTTCACGATCGGCAAACTTGAGCCAGCGATGCAAACATCCTTCGGAGATTCCGAAATCCTTTGCGATTTGACGCAGGGGGCCTCGCCTTTGCGTAGGACGGCGATCACGTCGCGGCGGAACTCCTCGGGAAATGCTGTCGGCATGGTGAACACACTTCCACCGTGAGGAGCGATCCTCACAGAACAGACGTCAACCAAAGTCCGGGCAGTCCCCAGCACGCGATCCGGAACGTCGGGGGATCGGTGGAGTCAGGGCGAGGCCAAGAGAGCCTTGCCCTACGAAAGGCTCCGCATGTCTCTGTTCGCCCCGATTTGCACCGACCCCGCCTCCGGTGCCGCAGGAGCTATGGCTGTTTACTCGACCGCTGTTGCCCGTATCCCTGCCTATCAAGAGTTCCTGCGTGAGCAGGGATTCGATCCCGAGACCGTTCGCGCCCTGGAAGACTTCGCGCGAATACCGGTGATGACCAAGAAGAACTACATAGGTGCGTACGCGCTCAATCTACGAATGATAAACGGCGACATCAACGGCGCTCAGATTATTTCGTCGAGTTCGGGGTCGTCGGGTGAGCCGACCTTCTACGCACGAGGGCCGCTCTCGATCGCGGAGAGCGTGGAGTTGCACCGACGAATACTGGCAGGATTCAACCTCGGCGGGGGCAATACGCTCATCGTCGTTGCGCTCGCAATGGGTAACTGGATCGGCGGCACGTATACAACGGAAGCCGCCGAGAAGCTCAGTGAGCTGGGGCATCGCGTTGTGGTGGTGGCACCGGGTGTAGACAAGCAGTCGGTTTTGGCGACGGTCAAAACCCTTGGGCCGATGTTCCACAATGTCGTGCTCGTCGGATACCCGCCGTTCCTCGTAGACGTCGTCGATGAGGCTGACGATGAGATCCTGGCGCAGAACATCAAGCTGATCTTGGCAGGGGAAGCGATCGGTGAGGACCGGCGTGACAGCCTGCTGAGCGCGCTGGGTAAGCCGGGGTGCGTCGAAGACATTTGCGTTGTCTACGGGACTGCGGATGCAGGGATGATTGGGCACGAGACGCCGTCGTCGATCGCGATCAAGCGATTGGCGCTTTCGCACCCCGCACTTGACGAGGCGCTATTTGGCGGTGATGCCGAGACATCGACGTTCGTCGAATACGACCCCAACATCCGTTTCATCGAGACTGAGGAGGATGGGCACCTGCTGTTCACCGTCGAGTCGAGCAACCTTCTGCGTTACCGAATCAACGATGTGGGAGCTGTCTGGGACGGCGACGAAGTCCGCCGAATCATGGCCGAAAACGGTTACCAACTCGAGGTGGCGACGTCGACCGCCGGTGCCGGGTTCGTTGTTCTGAAGCGGCGTTCCGACGTCGCCGTGTCGTTTTATGCGATCAACATCTATCCGGAACCGATTCGTGCATCGCTGGCAGATCCGCTACTGAGGGGCGTGCTAACGGGGAGGTTCAAGATCGGACGCGTGCCGGGCGCAGGCATGGGTTCGGACACCCTCGGGCTCGACGTCGAGATGCGCGAAAGGATCGATCCGTCGACAGGTCTGGACGAGGACTTTGCTCAGACGGTGAAAGAAATCGTGAGCGACGGGCTCATCCGGTCCAACAGTGAGTACCGCGAGTTGCTGCGCCAGGAGGGGGAACGTGTCGAGCCACGAATAACGCTGCACAGCTTCGGTTCTCTGCCTTCTCGTATAGGTATCAGACAGCCGACTATCAAGGACAATGAGGTGCAGAAGTGATCGAAATACTGAACCCGCGCGACGATGCAGGACGGATCTCGACGTTAACCGCACCTGGGTCGGGCTACCGGTTCGTAGACGGCTGGGAGTCGGCGCGCGAGGAGTTGATGGCAATCGACTCCTTCGACCCGAACGTCCGGTGGGATTGGGGAGACGCTGATGTGGTGGCTGATGCGAGCCGGTTTATCGTCTATCCCTGGCGCTCGACGATGGTTCGGCTGCCTGATCGTGAGCACTTTCACCGGTTGCGTACCGCGCGCAACCGGTTCCTGCTCGACGACAAGGAGCAAGACGACTGGAGCGGGGCACTGATCGGTGTCGCGGGTCTGAGCGTCGGGTCGTCGGTTGCTTCGGTGTGCTCGTTGACAGGTGCGCGACGGTTCCGGCTTGCGGATCCGGACACCTTGGGTCCGAGCAATCTCAATCGTCTGCTCGGATCGGTGTGTGACTTGGGAGAGTCGAAAGTGACTCTGGCGCAGCGTCGACTCCTCGAGACGGACCCGTACACAGATGTGACTCCGTTCGCGGACGGGTACACCGAGGGCACGTCGGAGGCGTTCCTGGGTGGGCGTAGGACTGAGCGGCTCGCGGTTCTGATGGAGGAGATGGACAACCTTGCGATGAAAGTGGCGATTCGTCTGCGCGCCCGTGAGCGCGGAATTCCCGTGATCATGGCGACCGATAACGGGGACAACGTGATTCTCGACGTGGAGCGCTACGACCTCGAACCCGACTACGAGCTCTTCCACGGTCGGGCGGGGGAGCTGTCTGCGATGACAAACGAAGAGTTGAACGCGCCGACTCGACGACTCCAGATTGCAAACGCAATCGTCGGAAGTGGGGTAACGCCGAGGACACGATTCTCGCTGACTCAGGTCGGTGTTCGGTTGCCTTCATGGCCTCAACTCGGTACCGCTGCGACTGTGGCGGGTTCTATCGCTGCCCTCGCCGCTCGTTTGTTGGTGTGCGGTGCTGACTTGCGCTCGGGGCGCTACCGCGTTGACCTCGACCGGACGTTGCTGGGGGAGTCGGCAGGCCTTGCAATGCGGTGGAATGAACTCGACGAGGACGAATTCATGGACGTCATTTCGCGAAGGTGAACCTCACGCCTGCCGGTCCGTATGGGCGATGACGATTCTCACCACCATCGACAACGGCAACGACCTTTCCACGATTCCGTTCTCGCCACGGCGTCTGAGGTGATGAGGGTGTTCGACCCCAGTGTCGCGCGTGCGCTCGACAGAGGCACCGCACCGAGGAGTCTGGAACCACGTGACCACACTCCCCGTAAGCACGCCAACCACCTCCACAAATGCCCGTTAGAGCCGGGGAAGGATCGCCGCGGCCGCGCGGTGGCTCGCCCTCTCGCTTGCCGTCCTGGCCGTCACGCTGGGTCTGACGGTGACGGCCCCCAGCCAGGCCGACGCTGACCGTGACCAACTGCGGCGGCGGGCGATGCACGGTGTACCTGTCGAAGTCCGAGACACGGGCACTGGGTCAGGGACGCATTCCGGCGCCGCCCGCCTCGCCCTGGTGGCAGGCCAAGGCCGGCTACTACGCCCTGGCGCAGGGGCACCGTTGGTTCGCTCAGCAGTACGCCAACCGCGGCCAGTGCTCCGCGTTCACCATCTCGATCAACCCAGCGGGCACCCAGGGGTACTACGGATACTCCTGCAACTGGAACTGATCACCAACACCGAAGCCCCCGAGCGCCTCAGGCGCTCGGGGGCTTTCGTGTGTGATCGGCCCGAGCGGCCGACCGGACGCACACCCTCGACAGGTTAGGGTGATTTCCGTGTCTGACAAAGTCTCCCGCGCGAGGAACGTCGTCGACGAAATCGAATCATGGGTGGACAGCGAGGCGTTGGCCACCTTGTTGGCACTCATCCATGCGGAAGGGCAGCCCGACGACGTCGACGACTCGCCATGGCTCCATCTGAACGAGCAACTGCCGGAGTGGCTGCTGGAACTCCTCGCCGAGGGTTCGGTACCTGCAGACCAGGATCCATCCCTGCAGCTACTCAACCGACTGATCAACCTCGAGAAGAGGGCGGCAGACGACTTCAACTTCCGAGGGCGAGCCGGCCAGGTCTATAAGGAACGTTCCGAAGCCGCCACCGCCGACTTCGATCCCGATACTCGTGCACGGGTACTCGATCTGACGACGCAGTTGGGTCTCGTCGAACCGACTCCTCCGAAACATCAGGCGTACGACATGACGCTGGTGCTTGGCGGCGGATTCAATTCGCCCCTCCTTCGGAGCAAGTACGCGGCATCGCTTGAAGCACGAGGAATCGACCTCGGCGAGTTGTATTTTCTCGGCAGCCCGCGGTTCTTGATCACCGGAGACACCCCGGAGGAGCCCGTCACATCGCTGTACGCCCCCGGCGCGACGGACGAGTTCGGGCTCCTGCAAGCGGCTGCTGAGTCGGAGTTCGGCTTCTCCTCGGCCCCTGTCGACCTCCTGTGTGGATGCTCCTCGACGTCGGCTATCTGTCCTCGGTGGCGACATGATGTCGTCGACGGCAATACCGCAGATGTGCCACCCGAGTACACACACGAGAGATCCGCGGAACTGACGTCGGCCGACGGCCGGCATCGGGGATCGGTCATCTCGGCGAGTACGAGTCGACCTCCCTACCGACCCGACACATCGGATACATACGCGCTGTGGGCGAAGTATGCAAATCCACACAACGGCCAGAAGGTCCTCACGGTCACCACTCAGGTATTCGTCCCATTCCAGCGATTCGACGGACTTCGGCGCCTCTACCTCACCCGTGGTCTCGACCTGGACGCAGTCGGATTCGGTGCCGAGTGGGGAGACCGTCCCCAAACCGCCGAATATCTGCTGCAGGAGACCTTGTCCGCGATCAGGTCTGCACGACGGTTGCTGGTCGATGCCGTCGAAGTTGTCGTGGGCGGTTGACTAAATACTGTGCGAACTGGCCGGATAAGCCCGTGAATACGGTGTGAATCTACGCGCACCACAGCTTTCGATGGTGGTTCACGTATTTGACCCAGGTACGTTGGATAACGTGCATGAGCAGGTAGAACAGACAAAACGGACGCGCGCGGTGTGGTTGGTCGCCGTGCTCGTCGCCTTGGTGGCACTCGTGGCGGGGTGCACCGTCGGATCGGGCGAGGGCGGCTCGGGTAGCTCGGCCCCCACCACCGAGGCACCGCCCGTCGCGCAGGTGACCGAGAACCCGGTCGCCGGTGCCGACGACGTCAGTCCCATCGCACCGATCTCGGTGACCGTGACGAGCGGAACGCTCACCGAGGTCGCTCTCACCAACCCCAACGGCAAGGTCGTCGAAGGGGCGCTCTCGCCCGACAAGACCTCGTACGCCATCACCGAACCTCTCGGCTACGGCGTGAAATACACGTGGTCCGGCTCTGCCGTCGGCTCGGACAACAAGACAGTGCCTGTCGAGGGCAGCTTCACCACCGTCGAGCCGGACAGTCGAACCGCGGTGAGCACCAACATCGGCGACGGCCAGGAGGTGGGCATCGCTGCGCCGATCATTCTGCAGTTCGATTCGTCCATCGCGGACAAGGCCGCCGTCGAGAAAGCACTGACGGTGACCACCAATCCGCCGACTCCGGGTGCCTGGGCCTGGTTCCCGGACGACAACGGCTCACGCATCCACTGGCGACCGACCAACTACTGGGTTCCCGGCACCACCGTGTCGGTGGACGCGAAGCTGTACGGCGTGAACTACGGCGACGGTGCCTACGGGGCGGCCGACCTCACCTTGAACTTCAGTATCGGACGCAGTCAGATCGTCGTCGCCGACGCGACCAGCCATCGCATGCAGGTGGTACGCGACGGCCAGACCATCATGGACATTCCCGTCAGCTACGGCGAGGGCAACGAGGACCGCAACGTCACCCGCAGCGGTATCCACGTCGTCACCGAGAAGCACGAGGACTTTCTGATGTCCAACCCGCCGTTCTACGAGAACGTGCGCGAGCGGTGGGCGGTGCGTATCTCCAACAACGGCGAGTTCATCCACGCCAATCCGTTGACCACAGGGGTACAAGGCGCATCGAACGTCACCAACGGCTGTATCAACCTCTCCACCGAGGATGCGCAGCAGTACTTCGGCACGGCGATGTACGGCGACCCCGTCGAGGTGACCGGAACCCGCATCGACCTCTCGGCGGCCGACGGCGATCTGTACGACTGGACCATCGATTGGCCGACCTGGCAATCGATGTCGGCTCTTCCTGCCGGCGGTGCGAGCGCAACCACGACACCTGCGACTTCGCCTGCACCCGCGCCCGCCGGCTGAGTGCGTCGCGCGCTCAGTCGCGGGCGAAGCGCCCCGGACCGGCCTGATCACGCGGCTTGATGATGATCTGGTCGATGTCGACGTGTGACGGCCTCGAGGCGACGAAGCCGATGACCTCGGCGATATCGCTTGCGACCAGCGGCGTGATTCCCCGGTACACGGCGTCCGCCTTGGCGGCGTCGCCGTCGAAGCGGACGAGAGAGAACTCGGTTTCCACCGCGCCCGGTGCCACCTCGGTCAACCGCACCGGCTTCCCGAGCAGTTCGCCGCGCAGGGTGCGATGCAGCACGGCCTGAGCATGTTTGGCGGAGGTGTAGCCCGAACCGTTGTCGTAGGCCTCGAACGCTGCAACCGAGGTGATCGTGACGATCAGGCCGTCGCCGGAATCGATCAGCTTGGGCAGCAGGGACTTCGTGATCCGGAGTGTGCCGAGGACGTTCGTCTCCCACATCCAGCGCCAGTCGTCGAGGTCGGCGTCGATCACCGGAGCCAATCCCTTGGCACCGCCTGCATTGTTGATCAGCACGTCGACGCGGGGAATCACCGAGGTGAATGCGGCCACCGAATCCTCGTCGGTGACATCGAGTTCCAGTGCGGTACCGCCGATTTCCGAGGCCAACTCCTCGAGTCGGTCCAGTCGGCGGGCGCCGATGACGACGTGGAACCCGTCGGCTGCGAGCTGGCGTGCGGTGGCCGCGCCGATGCCGGAGCTCGCTCCGGTGACGACGGCGATTCGGGAATCGGGTGCGATGTGTTCGGACGAGGTCATGGCTCGATTCTATGCCGGTCGACCACGACGCCGATGCGGCGGCGATTGGCCAACGAGCGGGCAGGTGCTAATTTTGCAGGCATGTCGGCTTCCGAGACCACCGCGATGCGGGTCACCTATGTGACGGCGTCCCTCGGTGCTCGCTTGCCGCTTCCTCGTGAACTGTGTTGTCTCGGCGCAGGAACCTGTCTCTAGCCGTTCGAGCTACAGACAGTCGATTGGATGCGGTCGCCCTTCGTGGCCGCCGCATCGACCCCTGACCTGCATCGCTTCGCCCTGTCGGCGCTGTCGTCCCGCGCCGAACAGGCACAACTGCTGAGGATCGTCGACGGATGTCTGTCACCACCGCGCATCGCCGTACTCGCCCCGCCGCCGCGCACCCATCGGTGCGACTGGTCGCGCCCGATCTGAGGATTGCCGGCGGCCCTGCCTCGTCCGTGCTTCGAGTCGCCTGTTCGGTGGGCCCGATCACGCGCGACAGTGCCGCTCGCGCAACAGGGTTGAGCGTCGCCACCGTCAATCGTCAAGTATCGGCCCTGCTCGGGGCCGGGCTGCTGCGCGAGCGCGCAGACCTGACGGTGCCGGGAGCGACAGGGCGGCCCCGCGTGCCATTCGAGGTGGACCACGAAGCGTTCTCGACGATCGGCATCCACATCGGTGCCGTCAGCACCGGCATCGTCATGAGCGATCTGCGCGGCCGCGTTCTCGCTGCTGTCGAAATCCCCACCCCCGGTGGATCTTCCGAGGCAGCGCTGATGTCCATCACGCGCAGTACCTGCGCCTTCGCTGCACGCTGGCATCGCCGCACCCTGCTGTGGGTCGGGGTGGCGACCGGCGGACGCGTCGACACGGCGCGCGGCACCGTCGATCATCCTCGACTGGGTTGGCGTGACGGACGAGTCGCCGCCGTCGTCGGCAGCGGACTCGGGGTCCCTGTCTCGGTGTCCGGGCACGTCGAAGCAATGGCCGCCGCGGAACTACTCCTCGCCCCGGCGCCGTCGAACAGCATTGCAGCGCAGGATGGAACGTCCCTCTACGTCTATGCACGCGAGACCGCTGGAATGGCCCTGACGATCGACGGCCGCGTCCACACGCCCGCGAGCGGGCCCGGTTCCATCGCACACCTGCCCACCGGATCCTCGGCGCTGTGCGGCTGCGGTGCTCGCGGATGCCTGGAAGCCTCCGTCGGTGACAGGGCAGTGGTCGCCGCTGCGGTGAACCGCGCAATCGTTGCCCCGCACACCCGTCCGAGTATTGCCGCGGTGTACGGCGCAGCGCAGGGCGGTTCGGAGGCAGCGCGGGAACTGCTCACCGAACGGGCCCGGATCCTGGGGCGGACGGTGGCGCTGCTGCGGGACATGTTCAATCCGGATCGCGTCGTACTCGGGGGACAGGCATTCACTGCATATCCAGCCGCGATCGTTCATGTGCGAGAGGCATTCGTGCAGCATTCGACCCTGGCACCCGGGAATGTTCGAGTGACCGGATTCGGCGACCGGGTACAGCAGTACGCCGCGACGGTGGTCTCACTGAGCGCCCTGTACTCCGATCCGCTCGCCGCGATGCGCACAGTCGCCGCGTAGGTTGCCCGATATGAGCATCGGGACAGCAGGACCAGTTCGCCAGGCCACCGGAATCGACGGGACCAACATCGTCTACCGCGTCAGTGGTGACCCCGCGTCCCGGCCGTTGATTCTGCTGCACGGGTGGGCGCAGAGCTCGGCGTGCTGGGGATCGGGATTACTGGCCGATTTCGCGGCGCGGTACCGCGTTGTCGCCGTGGACCTGCGCGGTCACGGTTACTCCGACGCGCCGACATCGGGATACGAGGACTCGAAGAACTGGGCAGGAGACGTCGCCGCGGTACTCGCTGCAGAGGGCATCACCGCAGACGCAGTGCTGCTGGGCTGGTCCTACGGCGGGCTGGTGATCTGCGACTATCTCGCCGAACACGGATCCGATGCGGTGGCGGGCATCGTGCTCGTCGGGGCGATCACCAGCATCGGTCGCGGACAAGCAGGCGGACGCGTCGGCACCGCGATGCGGGCAGCGATCCCGGGTGCCATGGCGGAGGAGCCCAGGGTCGCCATCAAGGCACTCGGAAGTTTCGGACAGGCCCTGACCGGGCCCACCGAAGGAAAAGGAACCGAGGCACAGGCGTTGTTCGGGCTGACGCTCGCGACCCCGCCTCGGGTGCGCGCTGCCCTGTTCGATCGCACGGTCGAACACGACGACCTGCTGCGGAGCCTCGGTATCCCGGCGTTCGTGCTGCATGGAACCGAGGACACCGTCGTCGATGTCTCGGCGGGCCGGCACGCCGAGGAGTTGATTCCGACGGCGGTGGCGTCGTTCTGGGATGGCGTCGACCACGGCCCGTTCGTGGCCGATCCGCAGCGATTCCTGACCGAGGTGGCCGGGTTCGTGGACGGTCTGGGTACGGCATGAACGAACAGTCCGGATCATGCGCGGGGTCATTCCGGCCCGGCCGTCGGAAGGGGTAGTTCTCGAGACGTAATGTGGAGGAGTGCACACTGAAGACGTGACGGGACACCAGCTCAGCAGGGTCGCTGTGTTGTCGTTGCATACTTCCCCGCTGGCGCAGCCCGGTACCGGCGATGCGGGCGGGATGAACGTCTACGTACTGCAGAGTGCGAAAGAGCTGGCCAAGCGGGGCGTCGAGGTCGAGATCTTCACCCGGGCCACGGCCTCGTCCGATGCCCCGGTCGTCGAGGCTGCGCCCGGCGTGCTCGTCCGCAACATCGTCGCCGGTCCGTTCGAGGGCCTGGACAAGCACGACCTGCCCACCCAGCTCTGTGCGTTCGCGGCCGGGGTGTTGCGTGAGGAAGCTCGCCACGAGCCCGGTTACTACGACCTGGTGCACTCCCATTACTGGCTCTCGGGCCAGGTCGGTTGGCTTGCGCGCGACCGTTGGGGAGTGCCGCTGGTGCATACCGCGCACACACTCGCCGCAGTCAAGAACGCGTCCCTGGCTCGAGGCGACTCGCCCGAGCCCGCCGCGCGCCAGATCGGCGAGCAGCAAGTGGTCGCCGAGGCGGACCGGCTGATCGCCAACACCTCCGAGGAGGCGAAGTCCCTCGTCGAGATCTACGGGGCAGCGCAGGAATCGATCGATGTGGTTGCGCCGGGAGCCGATCTGACGCAATACAATCCGGGCGACAAACGGGCAGCTCGCGTCGCACTCGGCCTCGATCCGGACGAAGCGATCGTCGCCTTCGTCGGACGCATCCAGCCACTGAAGGCACCCGATGTGCTCATCGCTGCGGCTGCGGAAGTGCTGCAACGAGATTCGGCGATGCCACTGCGCATTCTGATCGTCGGCGGGCCGTCCGGCAGCGGGTTGGACCGGCCCGGCAGCCTGATCGATCTGGCCGAAAGTCTCGGCATCTCGGCCAAGGTGACCTTCATTCCGCCACAACCGTCCTCGCGCCTGGTGCAGGTCTACCGGGCAGCCGACATCGTCGCCGTGCCGAGTTACAACGAGTCCTTCGGTCTGGTGGCCATCGAGGCGCAGGCCTGCGGAACTCCCGTGCTGGCAGCCGATGTCGGCGGGTTGGGTGTGGCCGTGCGGTCCGGCGAGACCGGTCGGCTGGTGCAGGGGCACCGCACCGCGGACTGGGCCGATGCGCTCTCGTCCATGCTTTCGGATTCGGCAGCATTGGCCGAGATGTCGATCGCAGCGCCGCTGCACGCGCGCAACTTCTCGTGGGAGCACACCGCGGACGGACTCATCGAGAGTTACCGGCAGGCCAGGTTCCATTTCGATCGTGGTGAGGCACCGAGCGAGTTCTCGCCGCGCCGGGTCCGAGGATTGTCGAAACTACGCAGATCAGGAGCTGTGACTGCATGAGCGAGACCGCCGACCTGATCGACCGGGCACTGAAAGACCGCGAACTGGACTACACGCGTCGCGGTGAGGTGTTCACCGTCGAACTGCCCGGGGAACGCAAACTGAAGACCACGACGATGTTGACCGTCGGGCATCACGGGGTACGTATCGAAGCATTCGTCTGCCGCAAACCCGACGAGAACTTCGAGGGCGTCTACAAATACCTGCTGCGACGTAACCGCCGCCTGTACGGGGTGCACTACACGATCGACAAGGTCGGCGACATCTACCTGGTCGGCCGAATCTCGCTGCACGCGGTCAACGGCGACGAACTCGATCGGATTCTCGGCCAGACTCTCGAAGCCGCGGACGGCGACTTCAACACGCTCCTCGAACTGGGCTTCGCGGAGTCCATCAAGCGTGAGTGGGCGTGGCGGGTCTCGCGCGGGGAGTCGTTGGCGAATTTGAAGGCATTCGAGCATCTGGTCGACGAAGATGCCGCCGCGCAACCGTAACTCGCCCGAAATGGCACGGAGCCGTCGCCCGTAACGTCCGGTTCTTAGCCTGACATTCATGACCAGGCCAGAGGATGCGCGCCCACCGGTGTTGCAGATGTTCGGTTACGGTATGCAGCACATTCTTTCGATGTTCGGTGGCGTGATCGCCGTTCCCATCATCGTCGGTGGTGCGGCCGGGCTGTCCGGGGCCGATCAAGCCCTGTTGATCTCGTGCGCCCTGTTCGTCAGTGGGGTCGCGACCGTGCTGCAGACCATCGGGATTCCTTTCTTCGGCTCGCAATTGCCACTGGTGCAAGGCATTTCGTTCGCATCGGTCTCGACGATCCTGACCATCATCGGCAGTGCCGAGGACGGACGAACCGGCCTGCGCACCGTGCTCGGGGCCGTGCTGGTGGCCGCGCTCATCGGTTTGGCGATCGCGCCGTTCTTCTCCAAGGTCGTTCGCTTCTTCCCGCCACTGGTCACCGGAAGCATCATCACCGTCATCGGACTCTCGCTGATGCCGGTGGCCGCGCGCTGGATCACCGGTCAGGAGACGGTGGGAGGTGCGCCCAATCCGAACTACCTCGACCCGGGAAACATCGGACTGGCGATGTTCACCCTCCTCGCAGTGTTGGTGATGACCAGGATCCCCGGATTGTCACGGCTGTCGATTCTGCTGGGCCTCGTGGTCGGCACCATCGCGGCGCTGATCGTCGGAAAGACGGACTTCGACGGCGTCGGCGACGCCTCCGTGGTGGCCGTGCCGACTCCCTTCGCATTCGGGTCACCGATCTTCGCGGTCGGCGCGATCGTGTCGATGACCATCGTGATCCTGGTGATCATGGTCGAGACCACCGCAGACATCCTCGCCGTCGGCGAGGTCGTCGGAACCGACGTCGACACCAGACGCGTCGGCGACGGGTTGCGCGCCGACATGGTGTCCTCTGCCGTGGCACCGATCTTCAACACCTTCCCGGCCACCGCCTTCGCGCAGAACGTCGGACTGGTAGCGATGACCGGTATCAAGAGTCGCTTCGTCGTCGCAGTGGGCGGTGGGGTACTGGCACTGCTCGGTCTGTCTCCGGTTCTCGCCGCCGTCGTCGGTGTCGTCCCACTTCCCGTGCTCGGTGGCGCGGGCATCGCACTGTTCGGCACCGTCGCCGCCAGCGGGATCCGCACCCTCGGCAAGGTGAACTACGACAACAATTCCAATGTGGTCATCGTGGCGGTGACCTTGGCATTCGGCCTCATTCCCGTTGTCGCCGGCGACTTCTGGGACGAGTTCCCGGACTGGTTCGTCACCATCTTCCATTCCGGTATCAGTGCCGCCAGCATCGTGGCAGTGGTACTCAACGTATTCTTCAACGTGATCAAGCCCGGTACGCCACCGAACCCCTCGGTGGTGGCAGCGGGCCCGGCCGTGATGGTTCGTGAGGACGAAGCGAGAACACTCCGCGAAGGCGGCAGCCTCCCCGAAGATCGGGCGTCGAACAAGGATGCCTGAGCGAAATCCTGCGCACCCTCGCCCGCACGAGTAGCGTCCCGAAACAATAGAAGTACATCTGAACTGGAGGACATCTTGTCAATCGTCACCCGCACGAGTACGCGAAAGGCAGCGCTCGGCGGCGTCGCGTCGCTCGGTGCCATCGCCCTGATCGCAGCTTGTGGATCTGCTCCCGAGAACGAAGGATCGGGCGGAGGCGGATCGAGTGACTTCCTGCCGTGCATGGTCTCCGACAGTGGTGGCTTCGACGACAAGTCGTTCAACCAGCTCGGATACGAGGGCCTGACCGAGGCGGCCTCGACGCTCGGTGTCGAGCCCCGCACCGTGGAATCGGCGTCGCCGACCGATTACGCACCCAACATCAACAACCTCGTCGATCAGGGCTGCAATCTCATCGTCACCGTCGGATTCGACCTCGCCGATGCCACCAAGGTCGCAGCGGAGGCCAACTCCGACATCGACTTCGCCATCATCGACGACTCCTCGATCGACCTCCCGAACGTCAAGCCACTGACCTACGACGCGTCGCAGTCCGCCTTCCTGGCCGGCTATGCGGCCGCGAGCTACAGCACCACCGGCGTGGTCGGCACGTTCGGCGGCGCGCAATTGCCGACCGTGACCATCTTCATGGACGGTTTCGCAGACGGTGTGAACTACTTCAACGAGCAGAAGGGTGCGGCAGTCCGAGTCATCGGCTGGGATGTCGCCTCCCAGAACGGCTCGTTCACCGGCGGATTCGCCGCGAACGAGGTCGCGAAGAACACCGCCCAGGGGCTGATCGACCAGAACGCGGACGTCATCTTCCCGGTCGGTGGACCCATCTACCAGAGTGCGGCGCAGGCAATCCGGGACTCCTCACGTCCGGTGGCCCTCATCGGTGCCGACGCCGACGTCTTCGAATCCGACCCGTCGGTAGGCGATCTGTTGCTCACCTCGGTGACCAAGGGCCTCAAGACCAGCGTCGACGAGGTCGTCGCCAACTCGGGTGCCGATTCGTTCGACAACACCCCGTACGTCGGCACACTCGAGAACGGTGGCGTCGGTATCGCGCCGTTCCACGACTTCGAGTCGAAGGTCGATCCCGCACTGCAGGGCGAGCTGGATACGATCGAGGCCGGGATCATCGACGGTTCCATCACCGTCGTATCGCCATCCGCACCCAAGTAGTACCACCGAGTACTCCACGGTCACATCACTCACTGGTTGCGGGGACATGAAGCTCGAACTTCGCGGTATCACCAAACGATTCGGCTCGTTGATCGCAAACGACCACATCGATCTGAGCGTCGAATCCGGCGAGATCCATTGCCTTCTCGGTGAGAACGGTGCAGGCAAGTCCACGTTGATGAACGTGCTCAGCGGACTGTACCGAGCCGAGGAAGGGCAGATTCTGCTCGACGGCGTCGAGCAGAACTTCGCCGGACCCGGCGAGGCCATGGCCGCCGGGATCGGCATGGTGCATCAGCACTTCATGCTGATCCCGGTGTTCACCGTTGCCGAAAACATCGTGCTCGGCAACGAAACCACCTCGCTCGGTGGACGACTGGACCTCGTGGCAGCGAGAAAACTGGTACGAGAGATATCAGCGAGATTCGGCTTCGATCTCGACCCCGATGCTCTCGTCGGCGACCTACCCGTCGGCGTGCAGCAGCGAGTGGAGATCGTCAAAGCGCTCTCCCGCGAGGCCGAGGTACTCGTCTTCGACGAGCCGACGGCCGTCCTGACCCCGCAGGAAACCGACGATCTGATGCGGATCATGCGCGAACTCGCGGCCTCGGGCACCACCATCGTCTTCATCACCCACAAACTGCGCGAAGTGCGCGAAGTGGCAGACAAGATCACCGTCATCCGGCTCGGCAAGGTCGTCGGCGAAGCAGAGCCGACCGCCGACAACACCGAACTCGCGGCCTTGATGGTGGGACGCGATGTGCAGCTGACCGTTTCGAAAGATCCGGCGACACCCGGGGACGCTGCGCTGGTCATCGAGAACCTGTCGGTGTTCGATGCCCAGGGCAACAAGACCGTCGACGACGTCAGCTTCGAGGTCGCGGCGGGGGAGATCCTCGCCGTCGCCGGGGTGCAGGGCAACGGCCAGACCGAGCTCGTCGAAGCGATACTCGGGCTGCAGAACAACGTATCCGGGAAGATCAGCCTCGACGGCCGGTCACTCGTCGGGTCCTCGGTGCAGCATGTGCTCGACGCAGGGGTCGGCTTCGTGCCCGAGGATCGCACCGTCGACGGTTTGGTCGGGGAGTTCTCGATCGCGGAGAACCTGATGCTCGATCGCTCGAACAGCATGCCGTTCGTTCGGCGTGGCGCGGTGCAACGCGACTACTTGCAGAGCTTCGCGTCGGAGAAGCTGAGCGAATTCGACGTTCGGGCACCGGGAATCAGCACTCCGGTCGCGCGGCTGTCGGGAGGAAATCAGCAGAAGGTGGTGCTCGCCCGCGAGCTGAGCCGAGATCTGCGCCTGTTCGTCGCAGCCCAGCCGACGCGTGGAATCGACGTCGGGTCCATCGAATTCGTGCACAAGCGCATCGTCGCCACTCGGGACTCGGGGATCCCGGTCATCGTGGTGTCGAGCGAATTGGACGAGGTCGCCGCTCTGGCCGACCGCATCGCCGTCATGTACCGAGGAGCAATCGTGGGAATCGTCCCCGGGGATACGTCCCGTGAAACACTCGGATTGATGATGGGCGGTGAGCGTGGTGAGTGACGCCGAGCAGCCCTCGACATCCCAGGAGCCTTCCACCTCGCATCGCGTACTGCGGCAGATCTTCACCGGCAGTGCCATCATCTCGGTCCTCGCGGTACTTCTCGCGCTGATCGTCGGTGCCGTTCTCATCGCCGCCACCAACTCGGCCGTCCAGGAATCGGCCGGGTACTTCTTCTCGCGCCCCACCGACATGCTCAATGCGATCTGGGATTCCGTTGCCGGAGCGTACTCCTCGCTGTTCCAAGGTTCGGTGTACAACTTTCGGCGTCCCGGATTCGAGAACGGCATCCGGCCACTGACCGAGACGTTGACCTTCGCCACTCCGCTGATCGTCGCGGGACTCGGTGTGGCGCTTGCTTTCCGGGTCGGCATGTTCAACATCGGTGGCCGAGGCCAGATGCTCATCGCCGCGGCCTGCGCCGGATGGATCGGGTTCAGCGTGAACCTGCCTGCCGGTATCCACCTGCTGGTGGCCGTCGTAGCCGGAGTGGTCGGCGGCGCGGTATGGGGCGGTATCGCCGGATTCCTCAAGGCGCGCACCGGTGCTCACGAGGTCATCGTCACCATCATGCTCAACTACATCGGGTTCTACCTCGTCGCCTACCTGCTGCGCACGCCAGGAGCGCTGCAGGCGCCAGGATCGAACAATCCCAAGTCCGCGCCTATCGCGTCCACCGCGGTGTTCCCCAAACTGTTCGGTGACCGCTACAGCCTGCACCTCGGATTCGTGCTGGTGATCCTCGTGACCGTCGCGGTGTGGTGGTTGCTCGAGCGATCGAGTCTCGGATTCCGCTTCCGTGCGGTGGGCGAGAATCCGCACGCCTCCCGGGTGGCGGGCATGAACGTCGACCGCATCTACCTCTACGCGATGATCCTGTCGGGGGCCCTGGTCGGCCTGGCCGGAGTTGCGCAGGTACTGGGCACCGTGACCACAGGTTTCAGTGCCGACATCGACGCCGGAATCGGATTCGACGCCATCACCGTCGCGCTGCTCGGCCGATCGAAACCCTGGGGCGTCTTCTTCGCCGGAATCCTGTTCGGCGCGTTCAAAGCCGGTGGCTTCGCGATGCAGGCGGCCGAGGGCGTGCCGATCGACATCGTGCTCGTCGTGCAGTCGGTGATCGTGCTGTTCATCGCCGCGCCGCCGCTGGTGCGAGCAGTGTTCCGATTGCCGGAACAGCGAGCAGGCAAGGCCAACGGGGCAGCGACCGCAAAGGTCGGTGCACTGTGACCCCCGCCCTCGGCACCGTCGACAGCCCGGCAGGGACTGCGCTGGGCCGCAATTGGAAGGTCCCGTCGATCCTCGGAGTCGTGACGCTCCTGGCGTTGGTGCTGTTCGTGCTCCGAAAAGGCTCGGGGAACAGTACATTCGCGTTGTCATCGGACGGCGACTTCTTCGCACTGCCCGCTGTGAGCGTGCCCTCGTACGGCACCGGCCTGGTCGTCGTCGTCCTGCTGGCCGTCATCACCGCATATGTCTCGCTGCTGGTGTGGCGGTCGCGTGCTACACCGCGATGGTTACCTGCACTGTTCGCAGTACTGTTCGTGTTCGGATTTCTCGCCTGGGCCGCGGACGGGGAGACCATCCCGGTCCCCGGATTGCTCATCGGCGCAGTCGCTCTGAGTACACCGCTGATCTTCGGTGCGATGGGTGGAGTGATCTCCGAACGCGTCGGGGTCATCAACATCGCCATCGAAGGGCAGTTGCTCGCAGGTGCCTTCGTCAGCGCCGTCGTCGCCTCGATCACCGGATCGACCTATGTCGCGCTGTTGGCGGCCCTGGTGGCCGGAGCACTCACCGCGTCCTTGCTGGCGGTGTTCTCCATCAGCTACTTCGTCAATCAGGTCATCGTGGGTGTGGTGCTCAACGTTCTGGTCGTCGGGTTGACCAGCTTCCTGTATTCGGTGGTACTGACGAAGAACGCCGAAACACTCAACTCGCCGCCGCGCTTCCCGCGCCTCGACATTCCCGTGCTCTCCCAGATCCCGATTCTCGGACCGGTGCTGTTTCAGCAGACGCTGATCGTGTACCTGATGTATGCCGCGGTGGCTGTCGTGTTCTTCGGACTGTTCCACACCAAGTGGGGACTTCGCCTGCGGGCCGTCGGCGAGCACCCGCAAGCTGCCGATACCGTCGGCATCGACGTCGCCCGAACCCGATTCTGGAACGTCTGCCTCGCCGGTTCCATCGCCGGGCTCGGCGGTGCCTACTTCACTCTCGGTTCCGTCGGCTCCTTCGGCAAGGAGATGACCGCAGGCGCAGGCTACATCGCACTGGCCGCGGTGATCTTCGGTCGCTGGGATCCGGTGCGCGCGACTCTGGCGGCACTGCTGTTCGGTTTCGCATCCAATCTACAGAACGTGCTCGGCATCATCGGTTCCCCCGTGCCCAGCGAATTCATGCTGATGCTTCCCTACGTGGTGACCATCTTCGCCGTCGCTGGACTGGTGGGTCACGTCCGAGGGCCTGCCGCAGCCGGCAAACCGTATGCCTCGCGAAATTAGCGCATGCCATACCTGACTCGGCGGTAGGGTCGCTGTCCGTTGTGACCGCTTTCACTGTAGGGTTCGATCATTGTTGTCGCAGTTCTTCGAAGGAGAGCCATGAGCTTCCGCAGTCCCTTCCCCGACGTCGAGATCCCGAATCTGAACGTCTACGACTTCCTGTTCGGCTCCATCGCCGAGTCCGACCTCGACAAGCCTGCGCTCATCGACGGTACGTCGGGTGACGTCACCACCTACAAGACTCTGATCGGCCAGATCGACGCCATTGCAGGTGCTTTGGCCGCCCGCGGACTCGAGGTCGGCGACGTCGTCGGCCTGCATTCGCCGAACGTTCCCGCATTCGCCTCCGTGCTGCACGGCATTCTCCGCGCGGGCGGAACCGCGACGACGATCAACGCGTTGTACACGGCCGAAGACATCGCAAAGCAGCTCACCGGTTCGGGCGCGAAATTCCTGTTCACCGTCTCGCCGCTGTATCCACAGGCCAAGGCTGCCGCAGAGCAGGTCGGTCTCGATGCCGACCACGTGATCGTCCTCGACGGTGCTGAGGGCCACCCGAACCTGCGGGACCTGCTCACCCAGGGCGCCCCTGCCCCCGAGGTCTCCTTCGATCCGGCCACGCACGTGGCCGTTCTGCCGTACTCCTCGGGCACGACGGGCGTGCCGAAGGGCGTCATTCTCACCCACCGCAACCTCGTCGCGAACGTCGCGCAGATGGAACCACGCGTCGGTATCGACAGCAACGACGCCATTTTGGCGTTGCTGCCGTTCTTCCACATCTACGGACTGACGGTATTGCTCAACATCGCCCTCAAGCTGCGCGCGCATCTGGTGACGATGCCGAAGTTCGATCTCGTCGAATTCCTGCGGATCATCCAGGACCAGAAGTTGACGTACCTGTTCATCGCCCCGCCTGTGGCCGTCGCGCTCGCCAAGCACCCGATGATCGATCAGTACGACCTGTCGAGCGTGCACACCATCTTCTCGGGTGCAGCACCGCTGGACGAGGAGCTGGGCAAGGCCGTCGCCAGGCGACTGAACACGCGCGTGCGTCAGGGCTACGGCATGAGCGAGCTCAGCCCCGTCAGTCACGCTATTCCCTTCGACCGCGACGACATGCCGCTCAGCTCGGTCGGACAGCCGCTGGCCAACACCGAGAACAAGCTCGTCGACCCGGGAACGGGCAACGAGATCGACCTTCCCACAGAGGGATTGAGCGCGCAGGGTGAGCTGTGGGTCAAGGGCCCGAACGTGATGGCGGGATACCTCAACAATCCCACCGCGACGGCTGAGACCCTCGACTCGGACGGTTACCTGCACACCGGTGATATTGCCGTCGTCGATCCCGAGGGTGTCGTCTACATCGTCGATCGACTCAAGGAACTGATCAAGTACAAGGGCTATCAGGTACCGCCGGCCGAGCTCGAGGCGCTGCTGCTCACGCACGAGCAGATCGCCGACGCGGCCGTGATCGGTGTTCTCGACGACGAGGGCGAGGAAATCCCCAAGGCATTCGTCGTCCGCCAGCAGGGTGCCACCATCGACGAGGAGGCCGTCATCGCCTTCGTCGCCGAGCGTGTGTCGCCGCACAAGAAGGTACGCCGCGTCGAGTTCATCGACATCGTGCCGAAGTCGGCAGCGGGCAAGATTCTGCGCAAGGATCTGCGCGCCGCGGAGGCCGGTAAGTAGCTCCGGCAGTACCGCCCCCTCCATCGAGCTCCACGGTGGAGGGGGCATTGCTGTCAGAGGGGGGGCGCTCATCGAAGGGCGTCGATGTCCACGAACGTAATCGTCCAGCGTGATCAGCGGCGGGCGATCGATCGTCGAGACCGGCGCGACACTCATCGACAGCTGGCCTTCGGCGGCCGCGAACGTGGTGAAACCGGCACCCGAGTCGCGCAGGCCAAGGCGCGGGAGCATCGTCGCGATGATTTGGCGACTCATCACAGCCAACTCCGAGGTCGGCCTGTTTCGGTGCCGCCGTGTGCCCAGTCCGACCTGTCCGATCGGGCCCGCACCCAGCCGGTGATACGTGTCGAGCAGAAGGCCGATCTCGACACCGTAGCCAGGGGCGAACGGGAGCGATTCGAGCAGTTGCCGAGTTGCGGCGTATTCGCCGCCCAGCGGCTGGAAGACGCCGGCCAGTTCGGGCCGCAGTGCCGTCAACAGTGGCCGCACCGTCAGCTGCGTGACGCGTCCCCCGCCGTCCTGGTCCGTGGTGTCACCGATCCTCAGCGGCCGCCGATAGAAGCCCTTGACCAGTTCGAGGTTCTCGACCATCAGCAGGGGACCGACGAGGGAGGGGACGAAGTGCGCACCCGGTTCGAGAAGATCGGAATCGACGAACACGACGATCTCGCCCGAGGTGGCCGCGACGCCGCGCCACAGAACCTCTCCCTTGCCGTGGACGACGGGTGTTCCCGGTAGTACTTGCTCTCTGGGCACCACCGTGGCACCGGCAGCGCGGGCCCGAGATACCGTGCGGTCGGTGGAGCCGGAGTCCAGCACCACCAGTTCGTCGACGAGAGTTCCCAGGTACGGGACTATCGAGGCGATGACATCGGCGACGGTGTCCTCCTCGTCCAGCGCGGGAAGTACAACCGAGACCGTCCGACCCTGTTTGGCGGCGATGATGTCGGCGAGCGGCCAAGGCGAGCGGGCCCACGTGGCAGCAAGGGCAGGAGTGCCAACGGCACCGTTTCGGCTCATCGAGTTTCCTTCGTCATCGCTGAAACATCACGGCTCAGGACGGGCCGGTCGGCAGCCCCAACGACGGAGCGATCACCGACCACGAGTCGTGTAGGTCTTCCTGCCAGTAAGCCCAGGAGTGGGTTCCGTTGGGTCGAAAGTTGTAGGTCGCCGGAATGTCGAGCTCCTGCAGCCGCTGTTGCATCTGATGCGAGCACGCATCGGTGGTCGCCTCGATCACGGCACCGACGGCGACCTGCTGGGCGAGCTTGCTGTAGTCGCTTCCGATTCCGGGGCCGCCGGGGACATCGAACGGGCCCGGCGCGCCGGTTCCCGCCGAAATGTAGATCTCGATGCCGCGCAGACCTTCGGCATTGACGTAGGGATCGTTGTCGACCCAGGCAGCAGAACCGGGCGGCCCCCACATGTTCATGGTGGAGCCACCTCCGCGAGCTTCCACAACCGATCTGACGTACATCGCACCCACCGGATCGCTGGTACGAGCGCATCCGCTGTACGCCGCGACGGACCGGTACACCGAGGGGTGCGCGATCGCCAATTGCAGCACCGACGTACCGGCCATGGAGATGCCGGCGATCGAATTGACTCCGTTGCCGGCGAGCTCGGCGTCCATCAACGGCGGCAGTTCGATGCCGAGGAAGGTGGACCACTTGTTCCGACCCAGCACCGGGTCGTCGTGCAGCCAGTCGGTGTAGTAGCTCGCCGCGCCGCCGCGCGGAACCACCACGTTGACGTTCTTGTCTCCGAAGAAGCCGACGACGTCGGTCTGATCGAACCAACTGCTGCCACCGTCGCCGCCTGCGGCACCGTTGAGCAGGTAGACGGTGGGGGCACCGGGGTGCTTCGCCCGGAAGATGTCGACGGTGATGTCGCGGTCCATCGATGCCGAATACACGTGCACGATATCGCGGCGTTCCGCGATGTTCTCGACTCCGACGATCTCCGATGCATCCTCGGCGGTCGCCACAGCTGCTGTGCCCGACATGAGAACGACGACGGTTGCGAGCACGCAGAGAGTCGAAACAATCGCCTCACGCAGGCGGTATCGGTCGATCATCCACCGTTCCTGACGTCGTGGGGGCAGCGCAATGCCTGAGCTTCGGCCGGCGCGGTACTCCCAGGACGGTAGGTCCCGCCCACGTATGTCTCTACACTTCTGACGATTTCTCAGTTTTGACACAGATTCAGATCAGAACTTTGTCGATTCTCCACAAATCCGCTCGTGGGGTATTCACCGATGCGCGTCAGTGATGCACTGGCTGCTCCGACGCACTCCTTGCGTTGCGCCCGTACCGCTCCTCTTCGAAAGGTTGTGCCGTGGTTGCATTCGGACTCATCGACGAGTGGACGCCCACTCCGGGCTCGCTCACCACGTGGTCGCCTTCCGAGGCCTCACGCGCCGCCGCGGCAGCAGCACCTGTTCATCCGGCCCGGCCGTCACACATCCAGCAGGCGTACCTCGAGGCTGCGTACCGCAACCGAGGATCGTCCTTTCGCTTCTCCAGGCTGTGCCTCGTCACGTTCCGCATCGAAGGAAAGCTGGACGTCGCGGCGATGGGCCGAGCGTTCACTGCGTTCGTCAAACGTCACGACTCGTTCTCGAGCTGGTTCGAGGTGACGGCAGAAAGCGCGGTGCGCCACCGCGTCGACGTCGAGGACATCGTGCTCGAGGCAACCCCCTTCGGCATGCCGTCGGACTCGGCGGCTATCCGCAGGCACGTGCAGGACAGCACCCCCGGGCCCGACAGCTGGGACTGCTTCTCCTTCGGCACGATCGAGCACGAGGACCATTTCGTGGTGTACGCGGCGGTCGATCATCTCGACACCGACGGAATCTCGCAGGCGTTGACGTACTACGAGCTCCGACAGCTCTACCGCAACGCGGTGACGGGGGAGTCCGACGAGTTGTTCACCCCCGGTAGCTACCTCGAGTACTGCGAGCGCGAGCGCGCCGAGAGCGACGCCACGACCCTCGAGACCCCAGCTGTGCAGACGTGGATCGACCTCGTGGTGGGCAACGGCGGTGATCTACCGACCTTCCCACTCCCGTTGGGGCGCAACAGTGCCGACTACACCAGGACGTCGCACAACTCGTTCCCGCTGTTCGACGGTGCGCAGGCCACGGCGGTCGACGAGGCATGTGCAAGCGTGGGGGCCAAGTTCATCGGCGGAATCTTCGCAGCGGCAGCACTGGCCGAATACGAACTGGCGGGCAGAGACAGCTATCTGGCCCTGACGCCCAAGAGCACTCGATCTCTGCCGGGCGAATTCGCCTCGATCGGATGGTATTCCAGCCTGATCCCCTTGCGCTTCGAGGTGGGTTCGTCGCCGACCTTCCGCACCCTCGCCGTCCGTGCTCAGCACGCGTTCGACGCCGGAAAGCTGCTGGCGAACACCTCGTATCACCGGGTACTGGAATTGGTCGGTCCCGAACACGGAATCACTACCAAGCCGGGTTGGACCGCCCCGATGATCTCGTACGTCGACGTCCGCAAATTGCCCGGTGAAGCCGAACTCGACGCCGCAGGGGCCGGGCTGTACGGAAACCGAGGCAGCTCGGAGGAAGTCTTCATGTGGGTCAACCGATTCGAGGACCACACCGGCGTCGAATTTCTGTACCCGGGCACGGACGAGGCCGATCGCTCTATCGACCTGTACTTCTCCAAGATCTTCGAGATCTTCTCCGCCGTCGTCGAATTCGGAGACTACGCCCCGCAGCTTCCCGACGCGAGCACGTTCGCGCGCGAGATCGCGGACGTCAGCAGGGTATGACGCACCGTCGCAGCGGCTCGTGGCTGACGCTGTGCGCCTGTCTGCTGGCAGTGACGATGCAGATGATCGACGTCACCGCCGTCACCGTTGCGTTGCCGACGATCGCTCAGGACCTCGGAGGGCAAGGCGCACAGCAAGTCTGGGTTCCAGCGGCGTATCTGCTCGCCTTCGCGTGCGCGCTCCTGACAATGGCGAGAACGGGTGAGGTCTTCGGACGAAGAAACACATTCGTCGTCGGCACCGCGATGTTCGCATCGACATCGGTGCTGTGTGCGTACGCGCCGACGATCGAGGTGCTGATCCTCGGTCGAGTCCTGCAAGGTCTGGCGGGTGCGGCCATGTCGGCTCAGACCGTGGCCATCGTGACCGCAACCTACGCCGGGGCGCGGCGCACCACCGCGTTCGCGCTGTACGGAGCCGTCGCCGGGCTCGCCGGTCTGGCAGGACCGGCCGTCGGCGCGGTTCTGCTCGAACTCGACATCCTCGGAACCGGTTGGCGTGCAATCTTTCTGATCAACGTCCCGATCGCGGTGATCGCCATTGCGATCGGCCGCCGATACGTCGCCGTGGGTCATCAGTACGTGCAGTCCGGTACCGGTGGGCGGTTCGATCCGGTCGGGGTCCTGCTGTGGTCGACCGGTGCTCTGCTGATCGTCTACCCGATCATGACGAGTTCGAGCCCGACCACCGCGGTACCGGCAATGGGCATCGGACTGGGTCTGCTGGCCGTGTTCGCGGTGTGGGAACGGCGTCGAAGGGCAGCCGGCGCACACGTCATGGTCGACACGAGCGTGTTCGCCGAGCGAGGATTCTCCTACGGCTGCGCGGTCTCGGCTCTGGTGTACGGCACCTTCACCGGATTCGTGCTGACGATGTCGGTGACACTGCAGACCGGTCTCGGCGACAGCGCCTCGATGGTGGGGGCGATCACGGTGCCTTTTGCTCTGGGCGCCATCGCAGCATCCTTGGTCGCACCGATGGCGTTCGAGCGCTGGGACTCTCGGTCGGTGGCTGCCGGTGCGGCGATCATGGGGGTGTCGCTGTCGGTGCTCGGCCTAGCGACCGCGCAGCTCGGACAACCCGGTTTCGCCTGGTGGCTGGTGGTTCCACTCGCTTTGATCGGGGTCGGCCTGGGTTCGGTGATCGCGCCACTGCAGAGCACCATCGTCGCCGGGGTCGGGCCGGAGGCCATCGGCTCCGCCACGGGCATCATGCCGACGGTCCAGCAGATCGGGTCTGCAGTGGGGACCGCAGTCACCGGTGTCGTGTACTTCGCACTGCTTCCCGCCCAACCGATCGCATCGGACTATCTGGCCTCGCAGCAGAAGGTTCTGTTCGGGCTGGCGGTGAGCATGGCTGCGGCCACCGCCGTTTCGGTCGCGCTGCCGCGCCGAGACCGAAAAACAGGCGGCGAGGCACGAGCGCCTGCGATGGCACCGCAGAGATCTCCTTGACCCAGAACGCCGCGAGCGAAACACAACGATCCGCAACACAATCCGAGGAGCCCGGGCCTCGAGGACCGGCCGGGCCGAACGAAATCGAGAAGAGTTACCTCATGCGCCGCACCCTGACTGCCCTGACGATCGCCGTCGGGCTGATGTCGATGCTGTTCGTCTCAGCACCTGTCGCATCGGCCGGGCCCGACGACCCGGTACCGCCCCCCGGCACCATGTACACATCGCCTGTGGACCTGACCGGTAAGAACAACGGCGATGTTCTCGACAGCAGGCGCTTCACCAGCCCGCTGTATCCCGGAGCCGACATCTGGCAGCTTCGGTATCGGTCCTCCGACTCGAGGGGAGACGCGATCGCTGCCGTGACGACGGTCCTCGCGCCGGCCGATCGTGCTCCCGGCGGCCCGCTGCTGTCCTACCAGCCTTTCGTCAACGCGCTCGGGTTGCAGTGCGCGCCATCGGAATCGTTGTTCGGTGCCGACCTGACCACCGGCGTGCAGGAACGCGAATTTCTGAACCTGGCACTGGTACGGGGATGGACCGTCGCTGTCCCGGATCATCTCGGACCCAAGAGTGCCTACGGTGCCGCGAAATTGGGCGGTCAGATCACCCTCGACGGCGTGCGGGCCGCGCAGCGGGTACCCGAACTCGGGCTCGCGGCCAGTCCGGTGGGGATGGCGGGGTACTCCGGTGGCGGAATGGCCACGGCCTGGGCTGCGGCCCTTGCTCCCACCTACGCACCGGAGCTGAACATCGTCGGTGCCGCCGCAGGCGGTGTGCCCGCCGATCTGGACAACATCGCCCGCGCGCTCGGCTTCCAGCCCCACCAGGCCTTCGGTCTCGCGTTCGCGGCGGCCCTCGGGCTCGAGCGGGAATACCCGGACCGGCTGCCGATCTCAGCGCAACTCAACGACACTGGTCTCGCCTTGAAGGAGCAGGTCGCCAATGCCTGCACGCCGGTGATTCTGGCTGCCGGTGCATTCAAGAGTGCGCTGGCCGTCTCGACCAACACCTCGCTGGTGGACAGCCCCGAGGCGCAGCGGATCATCGACGAGAACAGTCTGGTCAAGTACGCCGGTGTGCCGACTGCCCCGACGCTGCTCTGGGCCAGCGACAACGACCCGCTGATTCCGATCGCCGCCCTACGCGATACCGCCGGTCGGTACTGCGCAAACGGGGCGACGCTGCAGTTCGACATCGTTCATGCGCCGCAGCACATTCAGGCGGCATTCGAAGGGCTTCCGGCTGCGCTCACATTCCTGGACAACAGGTTTCGGGGTGTCGCTCCGCCTACCAACTGCCTCCGATGAAGCGGCTCGCAACTGCGGTCGCGGCAACGACACTGGCGTTGGTCGCGGCGTCCGTTCCGGCGCACGCCGCAGATCTGCCGGTGTTGGCGCCCCAGTCGTTCGGTGAATTCTCGGTGCAGACTCGATATTTCGACATCGCCGTCGGACCCGCGCGCGACCAGCACTGCACAGTAGTGGGCGACATCTATGTTCCGGATGGGCTCGGCCCCGACAATCGAGCACCGGCCATCCTGACGAGCAATGGTTTCGGCGGATCCAAGGACGACCAAGCGGGAGCCGCCGCGAGGTTCGCAACCCACGGCTACGTGGTGCTGTCGTACTCGGCGCTCGGATTCGGAGGTTCGACCTGCAAGATCTACTTCGCCGATCCCGACTACGACGGTGCGGTGGGATCGGCCCTCATCGGCTATCTCGCAGGCGCGCGCGACGGTGTGTTCGCCGATGCGGCGAGAACTGTGCCGGCACCGGCGCTCGACGTGGTGCGGCTCGACGAACCAGGAGATCCGCGCGTCGGCTATCTGGGCGGGTCCTACGCCGGCGCAACAGGGTTGGCGACGGCGTCGGTGGATCCGCGACTGGACACGGTGGCATCGATGATCACGTGGAACGATCTGGCCCACTCGCTGGCACCGGAAGCAACCGGCCGGAGGCCGGTGGGGCCGATCAAGAGCGTGTTCGGCACGGCCTTTCTTGCAGCCGGTGCCATCCTCACCGGGCCGGTCGGGTACGCAGTCGATCCGGATCGAGCCGACGGGTGCCCCAACTATGCGCAGTGGGTGTGCAATGCCGCATCCGCCTTCGCTGCCAATCGCGAACCCGAGCCGGAAACCCTGGCGGCGATGCGCCACGTCTCACCCGCGGACTATCTCGATCGCGTCGATGTCCCGGTTCTGCTCACACAGGGCCAGAAGGATTCACTGTTCAGCCTCGACGAGGCGGCCGCCACCTTCGAGGCGCTGCGGGCGCGGGGAGTGGAAACGTCCATGATCTGGCACTCGTGGGGCCACAACGATCGCACTGGCTACCCGGGAGAATTCGACATCAAAGCACCCGATCCGTTCACTCAGCACGAAGCGGCTCTGGTGGGCAACTGGCTCGACCGACACCTCAAAGACCGCGACGTCGACCCCGGGCCTGCCTTCACCTACTTCCGCGACTGGGTTCCCTACAACGATGTGGCATCGCCTGCCTATGCGGAGTCGAGTACATTTCCCGTCGGCAACAGGCGCACCTATCACCTGGCCGATGGCGCATTGGTGGACAGCGCCGGCCCGAATGCTCCATGGGCGCAGACGATTCGGGATGCCGGGTCGCCGACGCACACCACGCTGGGGCTGCCGAACATCGCAGCAGAAGTTCCGGTACCGCGATTCTCCCTGCCCGGTTCTGCTGCGACCTGGACGACCCCGCTACTCACCGAAGCAGTCGATGTCGTGGGTGCGCCCGTCTTGTCCATCAGCCCGCGAACGACCGGACCGGCCACGGTGTACGTCAGTGTGCTCGACGTGGCACCGAACGGAGTCGCAACCGCGATCCACGGACTGGTGGCCCCGGCTGTTCTGACCGGAACCGCGGAGCCGGTGACCATCTCGCTGCCCAGCATCGTTCACCGATTCGATCGCGGACACCGCATCGCCGTCGAGATCACCGCACCCGATCCATCGTTCGCCGGTGGGCCCGGACCGGCGGAGGTGACCGTCGCGTCGACGGATTCGATCAACGAATTCTCCTTACCCGTAGTGCCGCAATGATCTACCTGAGAAACACCGAAAGGCTCGCCTTGACCAGAAAACTCGTTGCCCTGAGTTCCATCCTCGTGGCACTGTGCGCATCTCTGTTGGTCTCGGGGACAACAGCTTCGGCTACCCCTGCCCCGACGATTCCCGATCCGGACGTGTTCTACGCGGCACCCGCCGATATCGCCGATCACGCCCCGGGCGACATCCTGGACAGCCGTCGTGCGGACGCGTGGATGTACCCCAACACCGACATCTGGCAGCTCAAGTATCGGTCGACCAACTCCGCGGGTGCGCCGGTCGCCGCGGTGACCACCGTGCTGATGCCCCGAGGCAGAGGTGAGGGGACGCCGTTGGTGTCCTACCAGGCGGTGATCAACGCTTTGGGCGTCAAATGTGCACCCTCGCATGGTCTGTTCACCTACGAGATCGGTGAAGCTCCGAGCCTGTACCTCGGTATGGTCACTCGCGGTTGGGCGGTCGCTGTGCCGGACTACCTGGGGCCGACCGGTGCTTACGGGGCGGCGGAGTACGAAGGTCGGTTGACGCTCGACGGCGTTCGGGCCGTGCAGAACTTCGAGCAGTTGCCGCTGAAGGACAGCCCTGTCGCTCTGCTGGGCTACTCCGGCGGCGCGTTGGCGACATCGTGGGCCGGTGCGATGGCACCCACCTACGCCCCCGAGTTGAACATCGTGGCCAGCGTGCACGGCGGAACCCCTGCCGATCTGGGATTGATCGCACAGAATCTCGGCTACAGCCCCATTCCGCACCCCGCCTTCGGAATGGCACTCGCCGCGTCACTGGGGCTGGAGCGCGAGTACCCGACCGAATTCCCCGTCTCGGAGAACCTCAATGCCGCGGGCTTGGCACTGCGGGATCAGGTGAGTAACGAGTGCAGGCGACCCATCATCATCGGCGGAGCATTCAAGAGCGCGCGAGATCTGTCGAACGTCGACATCGCATCGCTGCCGTCGGCCCAGGCAGTGTTGAGGAAGAACAGTCTGGTCGACTACGAGGGCGTGCCGAAGGCCCCGGTGTACATCTGGCACGGGATCAACGACTTCATCACCCCGTTCGCGCCGGTGAAGGAAACCGTCGACCGCTACTGCGCCGCCGGAGCAACAGTGCAGTTCAGGGCGTATCCACTGGCGGAGCACTTCAGCGGATCGCTGGTCGGACTACCCGAGGCGTACGCCTACGTGGATGCACGATTCCGAGGTGAGCCGGCGCCGTCGAACTGCGCCTGATCTGCGCTCGGTGGCAACCTCACACCTTTTCTCTCGACCTCACACCCCTGCTATGCCCTGAACCCCGGCGCGCGGTCGGCAGAAAGGGTGTGAGGTCGTTGTGGAACCGAGACAATGTTCGCGGCGTCCAAGGGTGGGTGGCTTCGACGAGGGGAGTGGCATGACGCGGTGGTGGGGGGCGGGAGTGCTCGGCGTGATGGTGCTGGTCGCCGGGTGTGGCGGGGCGACGGAGGGCGTACCGGTGGCGGATTCGCCGGCTTCGACGACGTCGGCGGCACCGAGCGCAGCCGAGCCGTGGGATCCATGCAGCATCCCGAACACTGCTATCGAGACTGCGGGATTGGATGTGGAGAGCAAGAGCACGAACCTGTTCGGGGATGCGCCGCTGTCCAACGACTGGAAGACGTGTATCTGGACCGACCCTGATCCGGGGTCGTGGTATTTCCTGGGCGTATTTTCCTCGGCTCACAACCTGGGGTATGTAGAAGCGAACGACCAGTTCGAGGACTTCACTGCCGCTGACGAAGACGGTTTCGTGCAATTTCGACGTACCGCGAAGTACGACGAGGTCAGTTGTGGCATTGCGTACGAAGTGAGCGGCGGAATTGTGTACTTCGTTCTCGACGGAAGGGCTGGACGCGAGCCTCTGGGTGATCCGTGTTCGGAAATTGGTCGGGTAACGAAATCGTTGCAAGCCAGCCTGCCTGCGCGGGCACGATAGACCGAAAGGCGGAGGTTCGATGGCTTCTGGAAACGGCAATCTGTTCGAGTCGATGCAGTATTGGTGGGACCTCTCGGAGCGTGCTGAGGCAGGGCTGATGGAGATACCGAAGGAAGTGGCTTTCAAGTGCGACCAAGTGTGCGCGGACTACATCGACCACCTTGGAGGCATGCTCGCGAAGACAAAATTTCTCGTCGATCTGGATGCATATGGCACCCTTCCGTCGGCTCGATTGCTGGGTGCGAAGTTCAAGCGACTGGCCGACGGTGAAGAAGGGTCGGCGGCTGCTGCACTCAAGCAGCACATCGAGGTCGTCGAATTGATGCGTTCGGTGTTTCGTCGCTATTTCGTCGACACCGAAGCGGTCGATGAGAGTGTGGGAGCTCGGATCGGCGGTATCGGAGCCGGCTCGGGGGAGTGAGTCCGCAACCTCACACCTTTTCTCTCGACCTCACACCCCTGCTATGCCCTGAACCCCGGCGCGCGGTCGGCAGAAGGGGTGTGAGGTCTCGTGAATCCTCGCGCCATACCGTCGAACATGCCCGAAATGTCCGATAACCGTTGAGCGGCACCATGATCGAGACAACATTCGCGAATCGGATCGCTTAGTCTGCGATCGTGAATCACTTCGCTGCCCGCCTGGTGCCGATGCGTCCGCGCGATCCTCACGAACCGCATCGCGCGGCGAGCCCGCTCGAATTGTTCTTCGACCTGGTGTTCGTCGTAGCGGTGAGTTCCGCCGCGATTCAGCTCCATCACGCCCTCGCCGAGAATCACGTGGCCGACGGTCTGCTGAGTTACGCGCTCGTCTTCTTCGCGATCTGGTGGGCGTGGATGAACTTCACGTGGTTCGCCACCTCCTTCGACACCGACGACTGGCTGTATCGCGTGCTGACCGTGGTGCAGATGGCCGGCGTGCTGGTACTCGCCGCCGGAGTAGAGCCGGCGTTCACCGATCAAGACTTCACCATCGCGGTGATCGGCTACATCGTGATGCGCATCGCGATGGTCACGCAATGGCTACGAGCGTCGCGCAACCCCGAACTTCGCAGGACGGCCTTGACGTACGCAGCGGGGATCGCAGGCGTACAGGTGTTGTGGATCCTGTGGGTACTGCTGCTCGACGGCACCACCGCCGTCGTGATGTTCGTCGTTCTGGCGGCGATCGAGATTTCCGTTCCCCTGTTGGCCGAACGGAAGGCGAGCACCCCGTGGCATCCGCACCACATCACCGAACGCTACGGGCTGTTCACGCTGATCCTGCTCGGCGAAAGTTTGCTGGCCTCCGCCAACGCCATCATCGAAGCGCTCAACGACGACACGGCTCTGGCACCGCTGATCTCGATCTCGGCCCTCACACTCGTCGTTACCGCGAGCCTGTGGTGGATCTACTTCTGGCCCCCGCATCATCGCGCAATCGGTGACTTCGGGAATTCGCTGTTCTACGGCTACACCCACTACTTCATCTTCGCGGCCGCCGGCGCATTCTCGGCCGGCATCGAGGTCGAGATCGACGTGCTCACCGAACACAGTGAGCTCGGCGACGTCGCCGCGTCGTTCACCGTGACCGTCCCGATCGCCGTGTTCGTGCTCGGAGTGTGGTTGGTCGCCATCCGGGCCAACGCCGACCGCCTCGTGAACTTCGCGGTTCCTATCGGGGCGGTTCTGGTGTGGTTCGATCCCGTCATCCCCGTCCCGATCACCCTGACCGCCGTCGTCATGATCGCCGTCGTCGCGGTCCTCGTCGCCCACGGGCCGATTCCCAACTCACCATCCGGTCGATCCGCAGGCCCCACTCCCGAGGCCGGCACGTGAGAAACTGACCACATGAGTATCGGAACCTTGATCCTGCTCCGTCACGGCGAGAGCGAATGGAATGCCTCCAACCAGTTCACCGGTTGGGTGGACGTGCGATTGACCGAGAAAGGCGAGGCCGAGGGCGCACGAGCAGGCAAGCTTCTCGTCGAGGCCGGAATCGCGCCGGACCTGCTGTACACCTCACTGCTTCGTCGCGCCATCAGCACCGCCAACCTCGCGCTCGACGCCGCCGATCGGCACTGGATTCCCGTCGTGCGCGATTGGCGTCTGAACGAACGGCACTACGGTGCGCTGCAGGGACTGAACAAAGCAGAGACCAAGGACAAGTTCGGCGACGAACAGTTCATGCTGTGGCGTCGTAGCTACGACACCCCGCCGCCGCCCATCGAGACCGGTAGCGAGTACAGCCAGGACGCCGATCCGCGATACGCCGATCTGGACAGCGTGCCGTTGACCGAATGCCTCGCGGACGTCGTCGAGCGGCTGATCCCGTACTTCGAGGAGACGATCGCCGCGGATCTGAAGGCAGGCAAGAACGTGCTCGTCGCCGCCCACGGCAACTCGCTGCGCGCTCTCGTGAAGTACCTCGACAACATCTCCGACGCCGATATCGCCGAACTCAACATCCCCACCGGCATCCCACTGCAGTACGACCTCGAAGAGGTCGACGGAAAACTCTCGCCCACCAACCCGGGCGGAACGTATCTCGATCCGGAAGCCGCCGCCGCGGGCGCAGCTGCCGTCGCGAACCAGGGCGGAAAGTAGCGTCGACCCGCTCGAAGCGAGGATTTGTCGGAACTGCAGGTGAACGATCGAAGAACACTGCCGACGGGGACTATGACGACCAGGGGAATGCCTGCACCCTGCGTATGTGAGCTGTCCATCGAACGTACGATTCCGGTGTGAGTGTCGCATCGGCCGTACTACTGGCAATCGCAGCGGCCTTCGTGGGATACCTCGTCGGCGGTGTTCTCATTCCCTACCTCAACACTCGACACGCGGAGCGTCGTCGAGTCACCTCCGGTCTGACGATGTCGCAGGTACTGGACCTGATCGTGCTCGCATCGGAGAGCGGCATCGCCGTCGTCGACCAATTCCACGACGTGGTGCTGTTCAATCCCCGCGCCGAGGAGCTGGGCCTGGTGCGTAACCGCCTGATCGACGACCGGGCCTGGGACGCCGTCCTGAGGGTCCTCGCCGACGGCAACCCCGTCGAAGCCGATCTCAGCTCGAAGAACCCCCGAACCGGCCGCGACAAGATCTCCGTCCGATGCGTCGCACGTCTGCTCAGCAAGGAAGACAAGCGCTTCGTGGTCTTGTTCGCCGACGACGACTCCGAGCAGGTCCGCATGGAAGCGACACGTCGGGACTTCGTGGCCAATGTCAGCCACGAACTCAAGACACCCGTCGGTGCCATGAGCTTGCTGGCCGAGGCGCTGCTCGAATCCGCCGACGACCCGGAATCGGTCCGGCATTTCGGCGGCAAGGTCGTCGCCGAGTCCAAGCGGCTGGGCAACATGGTGACCGAACTGATTGCACTGTCGCGGTTGCAAGGGGCCGAGAAGCTCCCCGACCTCGAGGTGGTCGACGTCGACACCGTCGTCAACGAGGCAATGGACAGGTCCAAGCTCGCCGCCGAGAACGCCGGAATTTCCGTCACCACCGACCATCCCAGTGGGCTCGAGGTCCTCGGCGACCAAGCCCTGTTGGTCACCGCACTGGCCAACTTGATCCAGAACGCGATCGCCTACTCCTCCAACGGCTCGCCCGTCTCGGTCAGTCGAGCACTGCGAGCATCGAACGTCGCATTCGCCGTCACCGACCGCGGTATCGGCATCGCCAAGGCCGACCAGGAACGGGTCTTCGAGAGATTCTTCCGCGTCGACAAAGCTCGCTCGCGGGCCACCGGCGGCACAGGTCTCGGCCTGGCCATCGCCAAACACGTCGCAGCCAACCACAACGGCAGCATCTCGCTGTGGAGCAAGCTGGGCACCGGATCCACCTTCACCCTCCAGATCCCTGCGTACTTCGAAGAAGAAGACGACGCTTCGGTTACAGAAAGAGAGAATCAGTGACCAACGTTCTGATCGTGGAAGACGAAGAGTCGTTGGCCGATCCACTGGCCTTCCTGCTCCGCAAGGAAGGTTTCGAGGCCACCGTCGTCGGGGACGGACCGTCGGCGCTCGCGGAATTCGACCGGGCAGGCGCAGACATCGTGCTGCTCGACCTCATGCTCCCCGGCATGAGTGGAACCGACGTGTGCAAGCAGCTGCGTTCGCGTTCAGGCGTTCCGGTGATCATGGTGACGGCGCGCGACAGTGAGATCGACAAGGTCGTCGGCCTCGAACTGGGAGCGGACGACTACGTCACCAAGCCGTACTCGGCCCGCGAACTCATCGCCCGCATCCGCGCGGTGCTGCGCCGCGGCTCCGATGCCGAGATCGACGGGGGAGTCGATACCGGCGTGCTCGAAGCCGGGCCGGTGCGGATGGACGTCGAACGCCACGTGGTGATGGTCGGATCCGAGCAGATCACATTGCCGCTCAAGGAATTCGACCTGCTCGAGTACCTGCTGCGCAACTCCGGGCGGGTACTCACCCGAGGGCAGTTGATCGACCGCGTATGGGGAGCGGACTACGTGGGCGACACGAAAACACTCGACGTGCACGTCAAGCGACTGCGCTCGAAGATCGAGACCGACCCGGCCAAGCCGGAACACCTGGTGACGGTGCGCGGGTTGGGTTACAAGCTCGAGGGGTAGAGCCTGCGGCATGTGAGTGGAAACGGGTAGCCCACTACGAGTTTCCACTCACGTGCGGCGCCAGCCGCTCTACCGGCGCTGCGCCTCACGAGTGGCGGGATGCACGGCGATCAGCCCGAGTCCGCGGCGACGCTTGCACAGGGAGGCCAGTTCCTCGTAGGCCGCTTTGCCGAGCAGTTCGGTCAACTCGGGCTTGTAGGACTCGAACACCTGCTTCGAGCCGACATGCGCGTCGGGGGAGCCGGAGCAGTACCAGTGCAGATCGAGACCACCCTCACCCCAGCCGCGCCGGTCGTATTCGCCGATGGTGGTCTTGAGAATCTCGGAGCCGTCGGGCCGCGTCACCCAGTCCTGGGTGCGCCGGATCGGTAGCTGCCAGCACACATCGGGTTTGACCTCGAGTGGTTCGATGCCCTTGCGCAATGCCATCGAGTGCAGTGCGCACCCGATACCGCCGGCGAACCCGGGACGATTCTGGAAAATGCACGCACCCTTGTAACGGCGGGTGCGCAGGGACTGCTCGTCGTCGAGATCGTCGTATTCGACGTACCCCTTCTTGCCGAGGCCCTTGTCCATCAGCTGCCAGTCCTGAGGAGTGAGCAACTTCACCGACTCGTCGAGCTTGCGTTTGTCGTCTTCGTCGGACAGAAACGCGCCGTGGGAGCAGCAGCCGTCGTCGGGCCTGCCTTCGACGGTTCCCTGGCATGCCGGAGTGCCGAACACGCAGGTCCAGTTCGACAACAGCCACGTCAGATCGGCGACAATGACGTGTTCCGAATTATCTGGGTCCGGGAATTCGACCCATTCTCGGGGGAAATCCATCTCGACCTCTGCAGCGAACGGTGGCTGCTCACGAGCTGCTGTCACAATCGACGACGGTAGACCCAGTACCGTGGGCTTGTGCGATCAGGGGTGCTCGACGTCGGTGGAAACGCCGCGCGTCCGCGTGTCGAATCGCTCAACACGAGGGGTTCGAGACAACTCACTGCCTCGGTATCACGGAGGACTGTCGTCGACCGTGCAGAATTGAAGGGCGTCGGCGCCGACAGGTCACCAGAACCTGTGGCCGGGGCACTGGTAGCGGAGGCGAGCATGCGGGCATTGACGGTGAGGTCGGTCGAGATCTGCCCGCGGGTGCCGAGGGAAGGTTTGATTGTGCGGAAGCTGGACACCGAAACCGACGGCGATCTGGTGGTGAGTGCGAGATGAGCGATGCCAACCCGGACGACACCGGGCAGATCTCGGTCGCCGAGCTACTGGCCCGAAACGGACAGAAGACGAACCTGACTGCGGGCGGCCGCCGTCGCCGCGGCGTCAAGGGCGGAATCTCCGTCGCCGAGCTGACCGGTGAGATCCCCGTCGTCCGCGATGAACCGGACAGTCGCAGCGCCCCGGTGGTCGAGACGCCCGCTGCTCCCGCACCCGAACCCGAGACCGACGGCGACAATCGCGCCGAGCAGGAGGATGCGCCTGCCTTCGTGTCCTCCCGGAAGCAACCGGCGCAGCCTGCTCGTCCGATTCCGTTTCAACCCGTGGCCAGGCGCGACAAGCCCCAGCCCGAGCCCGAGTTGCTGTCCGGCTCCACCACGGTTGCCGGCGACATGCTCAATCGGTCGCACGACGACACCGAACGCGGCCAGCGTCCGGCTGCAGCCACAACGGCTTTCTCGGAGCGGCAACCGTATGGATCCACCGCGGCCGAGCAGGGCCGCACGCGTCGATCCGCAGAATTCCAGGCACCCCGACAGGTCGAGGTGGTCGAACCGAACACCGACGTGACCCCGCGATCCGCGCTCATCGATGTGGACGACCTCGCCAAGACAGCGGTGTCTGCGCGTATCCAACGCGCCGAGGATGCCACCTCCGCTGCAACGGACAAGCCGACACCGACACAGAAGCGCGCGGTGCCCACCGTCGCCGAGACCCCCGAGACAGCAGAGACCACAGCGGCCGAGACGACGGCTGGGACAGACGCCACTGCGTCGGACGGTGAAGCCGAGTCGGACAGTGAAGCCGAGGAGGCGAAGGCACCGGCCCGGGCCGGCCGCCGCGCGCAGGGCACCAAGGGCAAGGGCGGCGCCGTCCGGCAATGGCTGGTGCTCATCGGGCAGGCGGCGGTGGCGATCGTCGTCGGCGCGCTGCTGTTCAAAGGCTTCGAGCAACTGTGGGACGTGTTGCCCTGGGTCGCACTGGTGCTCTCGGTGCTGGTGATCGTCGGCCTCGTGGCAGTGGTGCGAATTCTGCGACGCACCGATGACCTGATATCGATCGTCATCGCGATCGCAGTGGGAGTATTCGTGACGCTCGGTCCGCTCGCCTTCCAGCTCAGTACCGGCTGAGCGGAACGACGATGGCCGCGAACCGGATAAAAATCGGCCTGTCCACGGCCTCGGTGTATCCGCAGAACACCGAGGCGGCATTTCGCTACGCGGCCGAACTCGGATACGACGGCGTCGAACTGATGGTGTGGGCCGAATCGGTCAGCCAGGACGTCGATGCGGTAGCCGCCCTCTCTCGGGAGTACTCGGTACCGGTTCAGGCGATCCACGCGCCATGCCTGTTGATCTCGCAGCGGGTCTGGGGATCGGATCCGGTCACCAAACTCTCCCGCTCGGTGGAGGTGGCCGAGAAGCTGGAATCGGCGACGGTCGTGGTGCATCCGCCGTTCCGTTGGCAACGCAAGTACAGCGACGGCTTCGCCGACCAGGTCGCCGAACTCGAATCCGGCTCCCATGTGAAAGTGGCCGTCGAGAACATGTTCCCGATGCGTGCCGACCGCTTCTTCGGACGCAAGGAGAAATCTGCACAGCGACTGGAACGGCGCGGCGGTCCCGGCGCGGCGCTGTCGGCGTTCTCGCCGTCCTACGATCCGACGGACGTCGGGCACAGTCACTACACGCTCGACCTCTCGCACACCGCCACGGCGGGCTCGGACGCCATCGAGATGCTCGATCGGATGGGCGAGGGGATCGCGCACCTGCATCTGGCCGACGGGAGGGGAGCCTCGGTCGACGAACACCTCATCCCCGGGCACGGCAGTCAGCCGTGCGTGCAGGTGTGCTCCGAACTGGTGCGACGCGGCTTCGAGGGGCAGGCGGTGATCGAGATCAACACCCAGAACGCGCGGACCGTGGCCGAGCGCTCCTCGATGCTCGGCCAGGCGCTGCAGTTCGCGCGTACGCACCTGTCCTGAACGTGCCGGTAAGTTGTTCGCAATGAGTTCCGCCAGCCCGTTCCGGGCCGCTACCACCCTCGTCGCACTCGATGTCGACACCGACACAGCGTCCTTCGCGGGCACGATCGACTCCACCTGGACGATCGGCCCGAAGGTCCACGGCGGTGCGATGCTCGCCGTCTGCGCCGCAGCAGCGCGTCGACACATCGTCGACACCGCACCCGAGCAGTCCGAGATGCAGCCGCTTGCGGTCAGCGTCAGCTACCTGGCTGCGCCCGACCCGGGGGAGGTGGCACTGACGACCGTTGTACGCAAACGTGGACGTCAGGTCTGCAGCGTCGACGTCGAGCTGACCCAGGCCGGACGCGTCGCAGTACGGGCTGTGGTCACCCTCGGCATCCCCGATCCGCACGAGCCGCTGCACCAGATGCCGTCCTCGTTGGCGTCGATGCCCGTCGAACCTCCCAGCGACACCCAGGCCGTGACAGGTGAGCACCCCATGGCAGCGATCGTGCATCTCGCCCAGGGCTGCGAAATGCGGATCGATCCGACGTCGGCGAAGTTCCTCACCGGCGAGCAGGGCGAGGCGGAAATTCGTCTGTGGGTGCGTCCGTTCGCAGGCGATGAAGCCGATGCCGATACAGCCGTCCTATTCGCCCTCATGACCGGCGACATCTCCGCTCCGGTGACGATGAACCGCGGAATGTTCGGTTGGGCTCCGACGGTGCAGCTGACGACCTACTTGCGAGCACGCCCGGCTCCGGGCTGGCTGCGCGTCGCCGCGACCAGCTCGGTCATCGGTAGATCGTGGTTCGAGGAGGACCATCTCGTGCTCGACTCCACCGGTGCGGTGGTGGTTCAGAGCAGACAGTTGGCGATGGTGCCGCGCTCGAACTGACGTGGCAGGCTTGTCGTCCATGACGAGAATTGCAGTGATCGGTGGCGGACGGATCGGCGAGGCGTTGATTGCGGGGCTCCTCGAGTCCGGCCACGCCGTGCGTGACTTGGTGGTCTCCGAGAAGTCCGAAGCCCGAGCCAAGGACATCGCGAACGAATTCGGCGTGCTCACCACCACCGTGGCCGACGCAGCCGAGAGCGCCGACGTGATCGTGTTGGCCGTCAAGCCGGCCGATATCGAAGCGGCGCTGAGCGAGATCACCGAGATCGAGCTCGACGGCGAACGCGAACAACTCATCGTCTCGATGGCCGCGGGCGTCCCCACCTCGAAGTTCGAGCCCAAGCTCCCTGCCGGATTCCCCGTCGTCCGGGTCATGCCGAACACTCCGATGCTCGTGGGCGAGGGTGTCAGCGTGCTGGCACCGGGAAAGTACGCCCGTGCCGAGCACCTCGAACTGGTTCGTTCCATTCTCTCGGCCGTCGGCAAGGTCGTCGTCGTCAAAGAACATCAGCTCGACGCCGTCACGGCGGTGTCCGGCTCCGGGCCGGCGTATTTCTTCCTCGTCGCCGAGGCCATGATCGACGCCGGGGTGGGGCTGGGATTGACCCGCGAGGTGGCGTCGGCGCTCGTGGCTCAGACCATGGTGGGGTCAGGAGCGATGCTCGATCGGTCGGATCAGAGCGCAAGCGAGCTCCGATACGCGGTGACCTCGCCGGGCGGAACCACCGCCGCAGCGGTGCGCGAATTGGAACGAAATGGCCTCCGAGCTGCGTTTTTCGATGCTCTCGGTGCCGCGAACACCAGATCCATTGAGATGGGCATCACAGTGGATTGAAAAATCTTTTCCCCACTCCCGTCGCAGTAACCCCATCTGTCCCTATAGGCTCGGGGGCAGCACGTGCGTGTCTGTTCGGCAGGAGGGGAAGCCTGCCGCATGAGACGTGCCGGAGGTATGTGGATTGATGGCGTCTATAAACAAGCCGTCCAAGGGTTCGTCCCCGGACGGTCAACCGGCTCTGGCCGGAACGCAGTTCCTCACTGTCGCCGAAGTGGCGACGTTGATGAGGGTTTCGAAAATGACCGTGTACCGGCTGGTGCACGGCGGAGAGCTGCCCGCTGTACGGGTGGGTCGATCTTTTCGTGTGCACGCCAAGGCGGTCCACGACTATCTCGAGACCTCGTACTTCGACGCAGGCTAGTTGTGCACGCAGGGCCGGTTTCGTAAGTTCCGGTTCACACCGGTAGGATTGGCGTTCGTCGTGCCAGCCAGCCGGTGTGTAGCCGTGGGCGAGTACGTGGCCCCAGCGCCAGCTCGGTGACCACAGCCTCAGGGCTCGGTCGTCAGGTAGGCGTACGCAAACGGCGTGCGCGCAAACGCTAGAGAAGAACGTGAGGACACCCGCATGGGTTCAGTGATCAAGAAGCGTCGCAAGCGCATGTCGAAGAAGAAGCACCGCAAGCTGCTTCGTCGTACCCGCGTGCAGCGCAGGAAACTCGGCAAGTAGATCCGCCGACATCTGATTCACGAACAAGCCCGTCACCATCGGTGGCGGGCTTGTTTCGTTGGTGGACGGCTCGCTTCTCACCTCGCGCTCGCCCGCCGATCCAGTACGCTTTGTGGGGAGCCGATGTTGGGGGTGCGTAGTGAGTCCGAGCGATCGTAGTGTTGCCGCGCCCCGAGTGGTCCTGGTGACCGGGGCAAGCCGATTCCTCGGCGGTTACCTCGTCACGCGGCTCGCTCAGAACCCACAGATCGAACGCGTGATCGCCGTGGATGCGAAGTCACCGAGCAAAGACCTGCTCCGGCGCATGGGCCGTGCCGAGTTCGTACGCGCGGACATTCGAAACCCTTTGATCGGCAAAGTGATTCGCAATGCCGGCGTGGACACCGTCGTGCATGCGGCCACCGTTGCCAAGCCCCCCAGATCCGGCGGCCGCGCCACGATGAAAGACCTCAACGTCATCGGTGCGATGCAGCTGTTCGCGGTGTGCCAGAAGTCGCCCACGGTCGAGAAGGTAGTGCTCCGTTCCTCGTCCTCGGTGTACGGCTGCAGCGCCAAGGACCCGGCGAAGTTCACCGAGGAGATGAGTGCTCGACGCCCACCGAGCGGCGCGTATGCACGGGACACCATCGACATCGAGGGCTACATCCGCGGACTCGGCAGGCGGCGGCCGGACATCGCGGTGTCGATTCTCCGAATGGCACCGCTGATCGGACCTCGACTCAACGGCACCATCTCCCGATACATGACCTCGCCGCTGATCCCCAGCATCATCGGCCGCGATGCGCGTATGCAACTGCTGCACGAGGAAGACGCCCTCGCTGCACTCGAACGCGCCACCGTAGGAGGTCCGTCGGGAACCTTCAACGTCGGAGCCGACGGCACGATCATGCTCTCGCAGGCAATACGCCGGGCAGGCCGAGTACAGGTACCCGTGCCGTTCCCGCTGTTCAAGAGCGTCGGGCGCGCGTTGATGGGCGGCATGATGCGCGAGTTCACCACCGAACAACTCGAGTACTTCCACTTCGGCTGTGGGCTGGACACCACTCGGATGCGCTCGGTGCTCGGATTCGAACCGCGGTGGACCACCGTGCAGGCGTTCGACGACTTCGTCCGCGGGGCCGCGCTGCGTCCGGTGATCAGAACCGAATGGGTCGACAGCATCGAGAACCGACTGCTCTCGGGCGTCGATGCAGGTACGTCCGCGGCGCGAGCGCTGGCGGCACTGGGGAGCTCGGACACTGTGAACAGTGCCGAACCGGTGCGGGGCTCGGGAGGGGAGAGGTGAGCGAAGTGGCGAAAGTCATTCCATTGCACGGCGGTCGTTCGGTCCGCGCCGCTGCGGGCTCACGCGAACGGCATCCCTCCTCGTATGTCGAGCCTCGGGAACCGGTCCCGTTGCTCGATCCCGCTCCTCCAGCAGACGCGGCTGCCGCGGCGTCGATCCCGCCGCCGATCCTGTCGATGATCGACGATACGAAATCCGCGGTCGTCGACCAGATATCCTCGGTCGCCGAATTCGTTCGCAGGCGACTGGCCGGCGATTACAGCGTCGACGAATTTGGCTACGACCCGCATTTCGCCGACGCAGTCTGGCTGCCGCTCCTACGGCCACTGTTCGACAAGTGGTTCCGCGTCGAAGTCAGAGGCATCGAGAACATCCCCTCCGACGGAGGTGCTCTCGTCGTCGCCAACCATGCCGGAGTGGTGCCCGTCGATGCGCTGATGACCTCGGTTGCCGTCCGCGATCACCATCCGGCCCACCGTCCGCTGAGAATGTTGGCCGCCGATATGGCATTCGAGATGCCCGGCGTCGGCTCCATCGCCCGCAAAGCCGGTCATACGCTCGCCTGCAATCCCGACGCCGAACGGCTACTGCGTACCGGCGAACTCGCTGCGGTGTTCCCCGAGGGATTCAAGGGCATCGGCAAGCCGTTCAGCGAGCGCTACAAGCTGCAGCGATTCGGCCGCGGCGGGTTTGTCTCGGCGGCCCTGCGCACCGGCGCTCCGATCATCCCGTGTTCGATCGTCGGCTCGGAAGAGATCTACCCGAAGATCGGCGACATCACGCCGTTGGCGCGACTGATGGGCGTGCCCTACTTTCCGGTCACGCCGCTCTTCCCGCACCTCGGCCCGCTCGGCCTGATCCCGTTGCCCTCCAAGTGGTACATCGAGTTCGGAAAACCGATCCACACCGATTCGTACGACGCCACCGCATTCGAGGATCCGATGGTGCTGTTCGAGTTGACCGACCACGTACGCGAGACCATCCAACACACGCTGTACCGGCTGCTGGCGAAGAGACGCAACGTCTTTCTGGGATAGATCCTCGGGTTATCGTGTGGCCGTGCATATTCGTGACACGAGGACCGAGGACCTACCCGAGATTCTCGACATCCACAACGACGCGGTCGCCAACACCACCGCCATCTGGGATGAAGAACAGGTCGACCTCGCCGATCGCACGGCCTGGTTCCTCGGTCGCACAGCCGCGGGATACCCCGTCCTGACCGCCGAGGTCGACGGACGCGTCGCCGGCTACGCGTCGTACGGGCAGTGGCGGGTCAAGAGCGGATTCCGACATTCGGTGGAGCACTCGGTGTACATCCATCCGGATTTCCATCGTCGGGGCCTGGCCAGTGCGTTGCTGAGCGAGTTGATCGAGCGGGCCGTGGCAGGAAACGTGCACGTCATGGTGGGTTTCATCGAATCCGAGAACACCACCTCGATCGCCCTGCACGAGAAATTCGGGTTCGTCACCGTCGGGCAGATGCCGCAGGTGGGCGTCAAGTTCGGTCGGTGGCTCGACCTGACGCTGATGCAGCGGACACTCTGATCGAATCCGCCGAAACGCACTACCCCTTGCGGCGACCGATGACCGCGGCGAGTCCGCCGCCCACCGCGCCCAACGCCAGCGCGGTGGGAACACCGATCTTGGCGGCCTTGCGTCCGGTGCGGTAATCGCGAATCTCCCAGCCCCGGTTCTTGGCCAGCTCGCGTAGATCGGTGTCGGGGTTGATGGCCACGGCTGTGCCGACGAGCGAGAGCATCGGAACATCGTTGTGACTGTCCGAATAGGCCGTGCACCGCTTGAGATTGAGCCCCTCGCGCACTGCCAGCGAGCGCACCGCGTGCGCCTTGCCGATGCCGTGCAGGATGTCGCCCACGAGGCGGCCGGTGAACACCCCGTCCTTGCTCTCGGCGACGGTACCGAGCGCACCGGTGAGCCCCAAACGCTTGGCGATGATCTGGGCCAGTTCGAGGGGTGTGGCCGTGACAAGCCAGACCTGCTGGCCCGCATCGAGGTGCATCTGGGCGAGGGCGCGAGTTCCGGCCCAGATCTTGTCGGCGATGACCTCGTCGTAGATCTCCTCCCCGAGCGTGGTCAGCTCCGAGGTGGGGCGGCCTTTGATGAACGAGAGCGCCTTCTCCCGGCCGCTGGCCACATCCTCGCTGCTCTCCTTGCCGCTGACCCTGAACTTCACTTGCTGCCAAGCGAATTGAGCTAGATCACCGCTGGTGAAGTATTTGCGAGCGGCCAACCCGCGGGCGAAGTGAATGATCGACGCACCCTGGACCATGGTGTTGTCCACGTCGAAGAACGCCGCCGCCGTCAGATCCCGCGGAACCGCGCCCTCGCCCTCGATCTGCAGCGCGAGGGCGGCATCGGCACTGGCCTCACCCGCCACGTTCGCGCGAACTTCTGCATCGGACGGACCGAACGGATTGCGAATCCTGCGAATGCGCCGCTTGAACTGTTTGTCCTCGTGCGGATCCTCGGTGTCGACCAGATCGATATCGGGCGTGTCCTCGATCGGCAGGTCGTTTCCCCCGTCACTCACTTCCATCCACCTCCCACTCGAGTACTGGGTGCAGCCTAGCCGTGGGCCGAACCGGAGCGGCAGGCGACAGTGCTCGTGGTCACCGTGCTTCGCCCTCGAACCGACGCCTTGTGTGAGGTTCGTCTCCATTGCGTCCATGCCACAGTGGATGCATGCAGACGACTTCCCATGGCGTGGTTCTTCTCACCCGCGCAGGTTGCCATTCGTGCGTCCACGCACACGAGGTGTTGAGCGAGGTATGCCGCGAGTTCGACGTGGCAGTGACGGTGGTCGATGTCGACGAGGCGGCAGCCGAATCGCCTGACCTGCGTGCGGAGTACGGGGACCGAGTACCCGTGGTACTCCTCGACGGCATCGAACACAGTTACTGGGAGGTGGACGTGCCTCGATTGCGAGCCGATCTCGCACAGGAAGGGCACCCTAAGAACGTGTGATCGGTCTCCGTGTGCAGGTGAGGGCCGGTATGCGCAACTTTGTTCATTCGTTCACAAGCAGTTACCGTGGTGTGAACAGCATTCGTGAAATCGACACGAACGCAGGATCAGCGTGAAGACCGGCATCGACGCCGTTCGGACGAGGAGCCCCAGACGTGACCGAAGAGCGCCCGTCGCCCAGCGGCGTAGAGCGGGTCATCCCTCAGGCTACGGTCACCCGTCTGGCGACGTACCTGCGGGTCCTGTCGATCCTCGCGGACGAGGGCGTTCTCATCGTCTCCAGTGAAGAACTGGCCACTGCAGCGGGCGTCGGATCGGCCAAACTGCGTAAAGATCTCTCGTTCCTCGGCCCCAACGGAGTTCGTGGCGTCGGCTACGACGTCGCCCGCCTGCGCGCCAAGATCGACAGCGCCCTCGGCCTCGACCGCGGACATCGCGTCGTACTGGCCGGAGTGGGCAATCTCGGTCAGGCCCTCGCCGGATACGGCGGCTTCGCACGACGCGGTTTCGCCATGGTCGGCCTGTTCGATCGAGACCCGGCGCGAGTGGGAACCGAGACCGAAGGGCTGACCGTCCGGCACATCGACGACCTCGAGAAGGCCTGCCGCGAACTCGAAGCGACCATCGGCGTCATCGCCACCCCGGATGACGCCGTCCAGAGCGTCGCCGAGAAGCTCGTCGCCGGGGGTGTCGAGAGCATCCTGAGCTTTTCCCCGATGGTGCTCGATGTCCCCGAACGCGTCGAGGTGCGGCGAGTGGACCTGGCGGTGGAGATGCAGGTGCTCTCCTTCAACAGCTCGCGCAACCTCGCCGAACAGGTCGGCGTACCCGCGCCGACCATCGTCACCGCGCCCCGGCCGCAACCGGTCACACCGCCTGCGCTCACCTCCACGGCCCGGCTCGGTCGCAGCCATGGCCCGCGCATCGCAGGCAACCCAAGCCCAGTCAACAGTTCGACAAGAAACGGATCGGTGATTGCACCGTGAGTGTCCTTCTCGTCGGGATTTCGCACCGTAGCGCTCCCGTCGCAGTTCTCGAGCGTGTCGCCATCACCGATACCGATCGCCCGAAACTGACCGACAAACTGATGGCCAGCGGAAGCATTTCCGAGGTCATGGTGGTCTCGACGTGCAATCGCGTCGAGATCTACGCCGTCGTCGAGGCCTTCCACAGCGCCTTGACCGCAGTCGGCGAGGTTCTCGGTGAACACTCCGGGCTCGAGATCGCGGACCTGACCAAGCACGCATACGTCCGCTACAGCGAGGCCGCCGTCGAGCACCTGTTCGCGGTGGCCAGCGGACTGGACTCGATGGTCATCGGCGAGCAGCAGATCCTCGGCCAGATCCGGTCGGCGTACGCCGCCTCGGACAGTCGGCAGGCATCGGGCCGCGTGATGCACGAACTCGCGCAACAGGCCCTGCGGGTGGGCAAGCGCGTCCACAGCGAAACTGGAATCGACGCAGCCGGAGCCTCGGTGGTCTCGGTGGCCCTCGACCGCGCAGCAGGACTGTTCGACGGTTCCCTTGCCGGCCGAAAAGCAGTGGTACTGGGAGCCGGAGCGATGGGCGGTCTCGCCGTCGCGCACCTCGGCCGCGCCGGAATCGGCGAGCTCACCGTCGTCAACCGCACCCGCGATCGAGCCGACCACCTCGCCGAAAACGCCGTCTCCAACGGCATCCCGGCCACCTCGGTTGCGCTCGAGAATCTGCCCGACGCGGTGGCCGAGGCCGACATTCTCATCACCTGCACCGGCGCGGTGGGAGCGGTGGTCTCCATCGCCGACGCGCATCTCGCGCTGGCTCGCCGCGGCTCCGACCGGCCACTGGTGATCTGCGATCTCGGACTGCCCCGCGATGTGGACCCCGCAGTGGCGCAGCTGCCCGGCATCACCGTCTTCGACATGGAGTCCCTCCAACGCGACCCCGCAGCCGGTGCTGCCGCGAACGACGCGTCGGCCGCCCGGGACATCGTCTCCAGCGAGCTGTCGGGTTACCTTGCCGGGCAACGACTCGCAGAGGTCACCCCGACCGTGACCGCACTTCGCCAGCGCGCCGCCGAGGTGGTCGAAGGTGAATTGCTGCGGCTCGAGTCGAGGCTGCCAGGGCTGGATTCTCCGCAGCGTGACGAAGTGGCACGCACAGTGCGGCGCGTGGTGGACAAGTTGCTGCATTCGCCCACCGTGCGGGTCAAGCAGCTCGCCAGCACACCGGGAGGGGATTCCTACGCCGCTGCGCTGCGTGAGTTGTTCGAGCTGAGCCCCGGATCGGTCGATGCCGTGGCGACTCCGATGGAGATCGGATCCCTGGAACTGGTCGACGATTTCACCGCCAGCCGCGTCGACATGCGCGGTGTCACCGGTGAGGAGCACTCGGAATGAGCGACATCGTCAAGATCGGTACTCGCGGAAGTCTTCTCGCGACCACGCAGGCCGACACGGTCCGTGTTGCGCTGGCCGCGGCCGGCGTCGAGGCGGAACTGGTGATCGTCAGGACCGCAGGCGATCTGTCGGCAGCGCCCGTGCAGACGATCGGTGTCGGAGTCTTCACCGCAGCATTGCGCGAGGCTCTGGCCGACGGCACCGTCGATATCGCCGTGCACTCCTACAAGGACCTACCGACGGCGGCCGACGAGCGGTTCACCATCGCCGCCATCCCGGCCCGTGAGGATCCCCGGGACGCTCTGGTCGCCCGTGACGGACTGGTACTCGGTGAACTCCCCGCAGACGCGAGGGTCGGCACGTCGGCTCCCCGGCGAATCGCTCAATTACGCGCTCTCGGACAGGGATTGGACGTCCAGCCGCTACGCGGCAACCTCGACACGCGGATCGGCAAAGTGGCCTCGGGCGAGCTCGACGCAGTCGTCGTCGCCCGGGCCGGGCTGGCTCGCATCGGTCGACTCGACGTGGTCACCGAAGCGCTCGATCCGGTGCAGCTGCTGCCTGCTCCCGCCCAGGGGGCTCTGGCCGTCGAATGCCGCTCTGCGGACACCGATCTCGTCACCGCCATCGCGACGCTCGACGACGCCCACGCACGGGCCTCGGTGACAGCCGAACGCGGTCTGCTCGCCGAACTCGAAGCCGGATGCACCGCCCCGGTCGGCGCGATCGCCGAGGTGGTCGAATCCATCGACGAGGACGGTCGCATCTTCGACGAGCTGTCGTTGCGCGGCTGCGTGGCGGCCATCGACGGCAGCGACACCATCCGCGCATCGATTGTCGGCTCACCCGACCGCGCCGAGGAGCTGGGCCGCGAACTGGCTCGCGAACTGCTCGATCTCGGTGCACGCGAACTCGTTTCAGTCACCGAACCAGCACAGGCCGGTTCTCACGTACAGGGTGGATCTCATGTCTAGGGCCATAACGGCACCCGTCCGCGGACGTGCCAAACGCACAGCGACCCGTCCGGTCGTGCGAAGAGAGTCGATCGCCACCGCTCGACTGATTCCGAAACGGGGCACGGCAACCCCGATAGAACTGCAGTACCCACACAAGACAGCACTGGAGAACAACCGATGAGCCCAGTCCGCAAGAACACCAACGGACGGATCCTGTTCGTGGGATCCGGGCCGGGTGACCCAGCGCTGCTCACGGTCCGGGCACGGGAAGTGCTCGGAGCAGCCGAGCTCGCATTCACCGATCCTGACGTCGACAAGGGCGTCACGGCTCTTGTCGGTGCCGACGTCCCGCGTGACGCCGAGACCGGAGAGAACGGCGTCGAGGTTCGACCCGCACTCGGTGAGCCCGCCGAGGTCGCCAAGACGCTCCTGACTGAGGCCAAGAACGGACACGACGTGGTTCGCCTGGTCTCCGGCGACCCGCTGACGACCGATTCGGTGATCGCCGAGGTCAATGCCGTCGCACGGACTCACGTTCCGTTCGAGGTGCTCCCTGGCCTGCCTTCCGGGTCCGCGGTGCCGAGTTACGCCGGAATGGCGCTCGGCTCAGGACACACCGAGGCCGACGTCCGCGGCGAGGTCGACTGGGCAGCACTCGCTGCTGCTCCCGGCCCGCTGGTGCTGCACGCGACATCGGGGCATCTGGCCGAAACCGCTAGCGCCCTCGTCGAACACGGCCTGGCACCGCAGACGCCTGCCGCCATCACCGTCCGGGGTACCACCCGCCAGCAGCGCACGGTCGAGGCCACACTGGCCACGCTCAACGATGCCGGATCCGAGCTCGTCGGATCTCTCGTCGTCACCGTCGGCAAGGTGGTGTCGGGTCGAAACAAGATGTCCTGGTGGGAGTCTCGCGCACTGTACGGCTGGACCGTGCTGGTGCCGCGTACCAAGGACCAGGCAGGTGAGATGAGCGATCGTCTCGTCACCCACGGCGCCATTCCCATCGAGGTGCCCACCATCGCCGTCGAGCCCCCGCGGAGCCCGGCTCAGATGGAGCGCTCGGTCAAGGGTCTGGTCGACGGCCGCTACCAGTGGGTCGTCTTCACCTCCACCAACGCAGTGCGCGCCGTGTGGGAGAAGTTCGAGGAATTCGGCCTGGACGCCCGCGCGTTCTCCGGCGTCAAGATCGCTTGTGTCGGCGAGGCAACAGCGGCCAAGGTGCGCTCGTTCGGTATCAATCCCGAGCTCGTGCCGTCGGGGGAGCAGAGCTCACTCGGACTGCTCGAGGACTTCCCGCCGTACGACGAGGTGTTCGACCCGGTCAACCGAGTCCTGTTGCCGCGTGCTGACATCGCCACCGAAACACTCGCAGAAGGTCTACGCGAGCGTGGCTGGGAGATCGACGACGTCACCGCCTACCGGACCGTCCGGGCGGCACCGCCCGCCGCCGAGACCCGCGAGATGATCAAGACCGGCGGATTCGACGCGGTGTGCTTCACGTCGAGTTCCACAGTCCGGAACCTGGTCGGTATCGCAGGTAAGCCGCACGCACGCACGCTCGTTGCGTGCATCGGCCCCAAGACCGCCGAAACGGCCGCCGAGTTCGGTCTGCGCGTGGACGTGCAGCCCGAATCGGCTCAGGTCGGACCGTTGGTCGAGGCACTCGCCGAGCATGCGGCCCGTCTGCGCGCCGAAGGTGCATTGCCTCCGCCGCGAAAGAAGTCACGTAGGCGCTGACGCGCATCGTGCGCCTTGTGCGCCCTCCCGGGGTACGCAACAAGGCGCACGAGCCGAACGAAGTGAGGCAGGTTCAGCAGTGTTCCCCACCGACCGCCCTCGACGTCTGCGCCGCACCCCGGCCATTCGTCGGCTCGTGGCCGAAACGTCTTTGGAACCAAGGCATCTGGTGCTTCCGATGTTCGTCGCCGACGGCATCACCGAGCCTCGGGCGATCACCTCGATGCCCGGAGTGTTCCAACACACGCTCGATTCGCTGAGCGAGGCGGCCGAGGAAGCCGTCACGGCGGGCGTCGGTGGCCTCATGCTGTTCGGTGTGCCCAAGCCCGAGGACAAAGACGAAAATGGCTCGGGCGCAACCGATCCCGATGGGATTCTCAATCGCGGACTGGCTCGGTTGAAGGCGGACCTCGGGGACTCCACGGTCATCATGGCCGATACCTGCCTGGACGAGTTCACCTCCCACGGACATTGCGGTGTGCTGGGAGCGAACGGATCGATCGACAACGATGCCACCCTGGTGCGCTACGTGGACATGGCCGTAGCGCAGGCAGAGGCGGGCGCACATCTGCTCGGACCGAGCGGAATGATGGACGGGCAGATCGGTGCGATCCGGGCCGGACTCGACGCGGCCGGGCATGTGGAGGTCGGACAACTCGCGTACTCGGCGAAATACGCCTCGGCGTTCTACGGCCCGTTCCGTGAAGCCGTGGGGTCCTCGCTGGAGGGCGACCGCCGCACGTACCAACAGGACGCAGCGAATCGCCGCGAGGCCACCCGCGAGGTGGAGCTCGATCTCGCCGAGGGTGCCGACATGGTGATGGTCAAGCCTGCGATGTCCTATCTCGACATCGTGCGTGATGTCGTCGAGATGTCACCGGTTCCAGTTGCGGCTTATCAGATTTCCGGGGAATATGCCATGATCACCGCCGCCGCGCAGAACGGGTGGATCGATCGCGACGCCGCGATCCTGGAATCACTCGTCGGCATCCGGCGCGCAGGTGCAGACGTGGTACTGACCTACTGGGCTACCGAAGTGGCGGGCCGACTGTGAACGATCTTCCACCGGGCAACAACAATCCCGACAGCAACGTGCCGGGCAATCCGCCGCCACAACCTGATTGGCAGCGCTGGGAGCTCGAACACGGCTTCCCACAGTCGGGTCCGGAACTCGAGCCGACGCCGCGCCCGGCACCGGTCGACATCGAGACCTCTCGCCACCTGTGGTGGGGAGTAGCGCTGATCGGTGCGATCTCCGCGCTGTACTCACTGTGGACGCTGTTCGGCGTGCGCGAGCAATTTGCGCAGTCGCTGCTCGACGACCTCGCGGCGCAGAACGCGGCAGCGGACATGACCGTCGAGTCCACGCAGTCGATGGTGACGGTGATGCTGGTGATCACGGTCTTCGTCGTGTTCGGCTTCGGTGCGTTGTTCCTGTTCTGGGTCGAGCGCATGCGCACGGGCAAGATGTGGGCCCGCATGCTGCTCACCGTCATCGGCTCGTTCACCGTGTTCACCACGCTCGTGGACCTGTTCGCCATAGCGTCGAGCGCCGGTGCGATGAACATCGTGATGAGTGTCCTCGGCATCGGCCAGGGGGTGCTCGCGGCCGGGGCGATCTACCTGATGCATCGTCGGGAATCCAACGAGTACTTCCTCGCGTCGAAAAAAAGGTAATTTCGGGCGTGTTCCGAGTCGAGAAACCGGCCGAGTGACTAGCATCACACCGGACATCGTTTCGAGTGATCGGATTCGGCATGGCAGAGAACACCCCTGCAGCGGCACACGTTGCGCAGCCGAGCATCGAACCGGTAGAAGATCGCGAGGCCTGTCCCGCCGAGGCCGGTCGACCAGGTCTGGCGCTACTGGGACTACTACTCGCAGTCGCTGCCGCGATCGCCATCATGGCCCTGGGCATTTCTGCAGGCTGAACCCCAGACGACGGTGCTCGATCTCGGTCGGCGCGGCCGCTGACTCGACCACGGTGGCAGGATGTCTGGCGTGAGCGCAGAAATGGACGCCCCGATGGCCCGGCCCCGTGTGGTGTCCGTCGCCTACTGGTTGTGGCTGGCTTCGGCAGTGTTGCTGATCGTGGTCTGCATGATCGCGTTGACGCTCCCGAGCGAGCAGATTCGTGGATCGTTCGAGACGGCGGAACAGGGAGACTCGTTCCTGACCGTCTTTCGCGGTTTCGGAGTGATCTCCGGGGTGGTAGGGCTGGCCGTCGGGCTGATGTCGGGCCCCGTACGCGGCGGTGACCGCAGGTTTCGGCGCGCCCTGGTGGCCTTGTCCGCAAGCGTGTCACTGCTGCTGATCTTCGCGTCGTTGGTCTTCCCCGTCGCACCCACAGTGATCACCGTCGGTTTGATCGTCGCAGCCGTCCTCGTCTATCGGCCTTCGGCGCGGGAGTGGTTCCACCGTGAGCAGTGAGATCCCCACCCGAGAACCCGTTCTGTTCCACGAGCCCGGCGGTCGGTGGCGCATGCTGGCCTGGGGTCCGGCGTTCTGTCTCGTGGTGTTGGTAGTGGAGTTGGTAACCGGCCCGGTGATCCACTGGTTCGGCCTGGTGGTGTTCGCGCTGATCCTGGTCGGTTTCACCTACGTTCAGCTGCGCGCCGCGCGGATGCACGTCAGCGTCGAACTCACGCCCCGGCAGCTGCGTCAAGGTACCGAGACCGTCGACCTGGTCGACATCACCGAAATTTTCCCGCCTGCCGAGTACGCCGACAACGAGTACGAACCCAAGAAGTGGGAGACCGCGCGCGTGCTCGGTGAACTCGCGGGCGTACCGCGCAAACGCAACGGCATCGGGCTGCGTCTGGTGGGCGGCGGATTGGTTCAAGCGTGGGCCAAGGACGACGACGGGTTGCGTTCGGCCCTCGAAGCGGCCACGCGGGAGAGCCTGTGAGGAAGGTTCTCGGCTGGGCAGAGGTTCTGCTGGCACTGCTCGCCGTGATCGGGGCCGTTGCCTGCTGGAATTCGGGTGTGCGCACCACCGAGTTTCCGGCTGTTCCCGATGTGTCCCCGGCGTACTCGGGGACGTTCTACTCGGGTTCCTGGATCGCGCTCGCCGCGCTTGCCGTGATCGTGGGAGCACTGTTGCTCATCGACGGCGTCCGCCGAGTCCTGATGGATCCATCTTCCCCTACCGGGTAGGGGTATCATCGTCGGCATGAGCAGCTACAGCGCCGAGCAGGACGATCTGTTGAAGCGATTGCGTCGCATCGAAGGACAAGTGGCCGGGATTTCCCGGATGGTTGCCGACGATCGCTACTGCATCGACGTCCTCACCCAGGTCTCTGCCGCAACCAAAGCGCTGCAGTCGGTGTCGTTGAAGCTGCTCGATGCGCACCTGGCCGGCTGCGTCGTCGACGCCGCGAGGCATGGCGGCCCGGAGGCGGACGCGAAAGTGAAAGAGGCCTCCGAGGCCATCGCGCGCCTCGTACGTTCCTGACTACACGAAAGGCAATCCCATGCAGACGACATATTCTGTCGAGGGCATGACGTGCGCACATTGTGCCGCGTCGGTGAAGGAAGAAGTGTCCGAAATCGCCGGTGTGACCGGCGTGGACGTCGATGTGGACACCGGATCGGTCGTGGTGAGCAGCGACGCAACGCTGGCCACCTCGTTGGTGGACGCCGCCGTCTCCGAGGCGGGATATCGACTCGCGTCGTGAGCTGGCGCACCGCTTCGCGAGTGTGATAGAGATCATGACGTAACGGTCATAACGGGCCGTCAGCGGATCGCCGTCAGGAGAGTGGATGAACAAGCTGGTGTCCAGTACCGGAGTCCTCGCCGCGAGTGTTTTCCTGACGCTGGCATGTTCGACCGGCGCAACGGCCCAGCCGGATCCTCTCCCCGATCTGACGGTCACGACTGTTCTCGACGGGCTCGCCAAGCCGTGGGATGTGGTGGTCGCCCCGGACGGAACCGTGCTGACGGGGGAGCGGGCCGGACGGTTCGTGATCCGCGACGTCTCCGGAACCACCCGCGAGCTCGCAGCGGACCTGGACGATCTGTACGCGTCCGGTGAGACGGGACTAATGGGCATCGCTCTGGCGACGGATTTCGACTCGTCGAGAACGATCTACACCTGCCAGGGCGTGCTCGGTGATGGGGGCGCAGGTACCGGCAGCGCAGGCACCGGCAGCGCGGGCGGCGGCAGCGACAATCACATCGCCGTGTTCTCGTGGACCGTGGACCCGGAATGGACCGCGCTCACCCGCACCGGCACTCTCGTCGACGATATTCCCGTAGCCGACGGAGGACGACACGGTGGATGCCGCATTCTGGCCCATCCCGACGGCACCCTGTACGTGGGAACCGGCGACACTGCGTCGCCGACGGTCCCACAGTCGCGAGATTCGTTGGGCGGCAAAGTGCTGCATATCGAGGCCGACGGTTCCCCGGCCGCCGACTCCCCGGATCGCATCTTCACGCTCGGCCACCGCAACGTGCAGGGTCTGGCGATCCGACCCGGCACCGATCAGATCTACGAAGTGGAGCAAGGGACCAGCCGAGACGACGAGCTGAACCTGCTCGTGCCCGGCGGCAACTACGGATACCGCCCCGATCGGCTTCCACTGATCTACGACGAATCCGTTCCGATGACCGATCCCACCCGGGTGCCAGGGGCACGTGAGGCGGTGTGGAGCTCGGGTAGTCCCACCATCGCAACACCCGGTCTGACCTTCGCGAACGGCGCGGGGTGGGGTTCGTGGAACGGAGCTGCGGTGATCTCGAGCCAACAGGCCGAGAAGCTCGTGTTCCTCAAACTGTCCGAGGACGGCACCGAGTACGTCGACGAGGCCGACGCCCTGGTGGGGACCTACGGTCGACTGCGCTCGCTCACCAGCTTCGGCACCGATGGCGCCTTCCTGCTCACCACGGACAACGGGTCCCAGGACAAGGTTCTGCTCGTCACTCCCGCTGCCGACTGATGTGTGGGCCGGAGGTCGTCGAGACGGTCCACCGCAGAATCGGGCGTAGAGCCCTGCTCGGATCCTGGGGCGCGGCCGCGCTGACCGTCGCAGCGTCCGGCACGGTGCGAGCAGAACCCGCGGTCGCTGCGGCCATTCCGGCGGGACGCTTGATCGATTTGACGCACACCCTCGGCCCGAGCTTTCCGGTCTGGCCGGGCAACGCGCGCTTCTCGATGCGTCCGGTTGCGGCCTACGAGTTCGGCGGATTCCTGGTGAACGAGCTCTCGTACTGGGAGCACACCGGTACACACATCGATGCACCTGCGCACCGTGTTCGCGGCGGTGCCACGGCAGACGTCATACCCCTCGAAGACCTCATCGCCCCGCTGGTCGTCGTCGATATCTCGGAGCGCGCGGCGGTCGATCCGGAGGCGGTGGTGACCACCGAGGACATCGCCGGGTGGGAGCGCGTGCACGGCCGGATACCCGACCGAGCCGTCGTGGCGATGCACAGTCGGTGGCAGACCAGGCTCGCCGAGGGCTCCGCGCCGGGATTCGGTGGTGACGCGGCGGACATGCTGGTGCGTGAGCGCAACATCGTCGGAATCGGGGTGGACACGCTCAGCTTGGACCGGATGAACGATCGCCTGTACCCGGCCCACACAGCGGTCCTCGGTGCCGGGCGGTACGGAATCGAGGCCTTGGCCAATCTGGATGCGGTGCCCCCGGCAGGGGCGACGGTCGTGATCGGCGCACCGAAGCACGCGGGCGCGACCGGCGGCCCCTGCCGAGTCTTTGCGGTAGTCCCCTAGCGGAGAGTCTTCAGTTCGCCTGACTGGGATTGGCGGCGGGTTCTTCCGCGCTCCCCGCTTCCGGATCACCGAGCATCGCCGCACCGACCAATGCGTCGGGAATGCCGAAGCCGTCGACGAGCAATTCCGCATGGGGGCGCAGTGTGCGGCACCGCTCGTTGATGGCACGGGTGACGGCCTTGGATCGCTCGGTGGACAGGTAGCGATGCTCGATGAACCAGGCCTTGTCCTGGTCGATCACCGACAGCGCATACAGATCGCAGACCTCCTCGAGCAAATCCTTGGTGGTCGGGTCCTCGCAGGATTCGATGCCGGCGATGAAGGCTTCGAGAATGATGCGATCGACGTGTGCGCTCGCGGCATGCAACACGTGGTCCTGCACAGCGTTGAACGCTTCGAACGGGCTGGTCTCCTTGGACTTGGACTGCAACCGGCGAGCGACGGTGGACAGAAGGTATTCCTCGCGGTCCTCGAACATCTTGACCTGGGTGCCGCGGTTGAACAGCGAGCCCTCCTCCTCGTTGTCCTGACGTCGGTCGAGGATGGTCTGCATGATCGTTTGTGCCGCAGTGCGTTTGACCACGCGGTCGCCCACCATATCGGCGGCGAACTTGACCCACTCGACCGGACTCATCGACTTGACGTCATCGGCGTACGCGGTGAGCAGTTCCTTGGCCACCAGCTGAGTGAGCACATGGTTGTCACCCTCGAAGGTGGTGAACACATCGGTGTCCGCCTTGAGCGAGATCAGCCGGTTCTCGGCGAGATAGCCTGCGCCGCCACATGCTTCACGGGCTTCCTGAATGGCGGCGGTGGCGTGCCAGGTGTTCGCGGCCTTGAGTCCGGCAGCCCTCGATTCGAGTTCTCGTTGTTCCTCGGCGTCGGGGTTGTCCGCAGTCTGTAGCTCGTGCATCTTCGACACGAGCTCGTTCTGCGCGAACTGCAGGGCGTAGGACTTGGCGATCAGCGGGAACAGGCGACGCTGATGCACCAGGTAGTCCATGATCAAGACTTCCTGATCGGAATCGGGTGCCGAGAACTGCCTGCGCTGCAGTGCGTATCGGGTCGCGATGTCGAGGGCTACGCGGGCCGCAGCAGCGGCGCTGCCGCCGACGGTGACGCGGCCGCGGATCAACGTGCCGAGCATCGTGAAGAACCGTCGAGACTTGTTCTCGATGGGGGAGGAGTACGTACCGTCCTCGGAGACGTCCGCGTACTTGTTGAGCAGGTTGTCGCGCGGAATGCGGACGTGGTCGAACATCAGGCGGCCGTTGTCGACTCCGGGTAGACCGCCCTTGTACTGGCAGTCCGAGGTGGTGACTCCGGGCAGGTCGTCACCGTTCTCGTCGCGGAGCGGAACGAAGAAACAGTGCACGCCGTGGCTTTCGGGCTCCTCGCCCGGTCCTGCGGTGATGAGCTGGGCGAACACCGCGGCGACGGTGGCGGTTTCGGCGGCACCGCCGATGTAGTCCTTACGCGAGGACGGCGTCGGTGAGTTGATGACGAACTCGTCCGTCTTCGGGTCGTAGGTGGCAGTCGTTTCGAGCGACTGCACGTCGCTGCCGTGTCCGGTCTCGGTCATCGCGAAACAGCCGAGCAGATCCAGACTGATGATCCTGGGGACGTACGCCTCGTGGTGGCGTTCGGTGCCGAGATTTTCTATGGCACCACCGAACAGCCCCCACTGGACGCCGGCCTTGACCATCAACGACAGGTCGCTCATCGCGAGCATCTCGATCATCGTCACCGCCGCGCCGACGTCGCCGGTGCCGCCATGTTCCTTCTTGAAGCCGTTGTCGGCTGCGCCTGCAGCGGCGAGAAGCTTCAGTTGCTCGAGTGCCTTGGTGCGAGCGATGACCGTGTTCGGTGTGTAATGCGGACGGAATTCGTCGCGAGCGAGTTGCGTGCGCGCCTCGTTCTTCACATCCCGCCAGCGGCCGTCCAGAGTGTTCCGAAGGTGATCCGTTGTGGTTGCCATACTCGACGGTAACCTTTTGTGGCCGCTTGTGAGCGCCGTAAAGTCAGACCGGCCAGACGAATTCTCTGAACACTGCCCTGCAGTTCTTCCAGAAGCGCGATGTCGCCGAGGGGACGTCGGCGAACAGCGATGCGCCGTTGTCCGTGAGCGCCCTGTCCATCAGGGGGCTGAAGTCGGTGAATTCCTCGATCAGAAACTCTTCGAAGCCCGTCGGCCACACGTAGTGCGTTGGTTCGCGCTCCGACTCCATGACCGTGAGTGTAATGCAGCGGTAACATCGCTGTTACAAACGGTGGTCACCTCAGCAGGGCAAACGACTCCTGGGCCACGAGCGCGGCGTAGCTGGTCGCAATCGAACCGATCGCCTCGTCGGCCTGGAACTGCTCGGTGACGATCCAATCCTGGCCCGCCGCGTCGGTGGCCAGATACGCGCCCGCGAGGTCGCCGGGCGCAGAGCCGCCCTTGAAGCCCGAATACGGCCAGGACGCCGGGTCGAGCTGGACGCCGGGAGTAAGGGCCAAGATGCGACGGTTCTCCTGCGCTGCCGGGCCGGAAGCCAGATAGCCCATCGCAGCACAGACATCCTGCGCATTGGCGTACCACTCGACGCCGTCGGCAGAGGCCGGATCGTCGAGGAAGTTCTCGAGGTCGATCTCGAGCGGACGCGCGTCGGCCCGGGCGAGCAGCTCCTCCCGGACGGCTGGATCCGCGTCGGCCCATTCGGACCGCAGGTTCGGATCGCCGAACCCGATGACGAAGAACTGTCGAGTGTCCATCATCGGCGTCATGACCGCCGGATCGTGGTGTCCCATCACCCTCAGTTGGCGTTCGACGCGTTCGCGGCCCAGACGTGCCATCAGCAGATCCGTCGCGGTGTTGTCGGACAACGAGATCATCTTCTCGGCGGCCTCTCGAACGGATACCGCCGTACCGTCGGGCAGACCGTGCAGCTCGCCCGAGGGTGCGCTCTTGTTCGCGTCCCGAACGGTGAGCTGCTCGTCCCACTCGACCGTTCCCGCTCGGATCTCGTCGGTGAGCGCACCGAGGACGTACAACTCGAACACCGAACTCAGCGGGAGCAGGACGTCTGCGTCGGTGGAGTACACGGCTTCGCAGTCTCCATCGCTGAGGCGGGACGCGCTGAAGGAGTAGTGCGGGGCCACCTTCGACAGTGCAGCGTCGAGATCGTCGAACGAGGAGATCTGCGGGGTGTCGGGGCCGACCAGGAACCCGTCGAGCGTGCCGTCGGTGCCGATCGAGGTCGAGATCGTCGCGGGAATGCCCCCTGTGGTGAACTCGAGCACCCCGCCTGCGGGACCGGCCACGAAGCCGGTGGCCAGGTTCGGTGCTCCGGCTCGCACCTGTTCGAGGGGCGTGAGCAGACCCCCGAGCGGTTCGACGGCCGTGGCGAGCTCGGGTCCGGTGATGGCGTCGACCGCAGCCGGATCGGGCGCGGTCTCGCCGTTGATCCACTGCAGAATTCGATCGTTGATCGCACCGAGGGGAGTCGAGGTGTCGATCACCAAGGACGGTGCCGCGGTGGTGGTAGCCGCGGGCGTTTGTGCTGTGGCCCCGCACGCGGACAGAGTCAGGGTGGCCACGAGGGCAACGCCTGCCAGTCTCGTCGTGGTGTGCCGCTCCGTCATGCGTGCGATGTTAACGGATTCGGACATTTCGCCTTCGCGGGTGAGCGGGCCCGAAGTGCTGTGGCAGTGTGCTGTGGCGTGTTGACTTCCGACGATGTTCGCCGCCTCGACTCCGATCATCTCTGGCACCCCTACAGCAGGTTTCCGGCCGGCGCGACGCCGCTGGTGGTCGACAGCGCATCCGGGGTACGGCTGCAGCTGGCCGACGGCAGGCAGCTCATCGACGGGATGAGTTCGTGGTGGGCAGCGGTGCACGGCTACCGACACCCGGTGCTCGACGCCGCCGCGCGCGATCAGCTCGGCCGGATGAGTCACGTGATGTTCGGCGGGCTGACGCATGCTCCGGCGGCCAGGTTGGCCGAGCTGTTGGTCGAGATCACCCCGCAGGGGCTCGACAAGGTGTTCCTCGCCGACTCCGGCTCGGTCTCGGTCGAGGTGGCCGTGAAGATGGCGCTGCAGTACTGGCGGGCCCGCGGCGAGAAAGATCGCACCAGGCTGCTGACCTGGCGTGGCGGCTATCACGGGGATACGTTCGCGCCGATGAGCGTGTGCGATCCGGACGGCGGAATGCACACTCTGTGGACCGATGTACTCGCACAGCAGGTGTTCGCTCCGGCACCGCCCGCGACGTTCGACGCCTCCTACGTCGCGGAATTCGAGCAGGTGCTCGAGGCGCATGCGAACGAGCTGGCGGCGATCATCGTCGAGCCGATCGTGCAGGGTGCTGGTGGTATGCGCTTCCACGATCCGCGTTTCCTGGTCGAATTACGGCGGATGGCCGACGTGCACGGCGTGCTGCTGATCTTCGACGAGATCGCGACCGGTTTCGGCCGGACCGGTGAGCTGTTCGCCGCCGATCATGCGGGTGTTGCACCGGACATCATGTGCGTGGGCAAAGCCTTGACCGGCGGCTACCTGACCCTGGCCGCGACTGTGTGCACCACCGCGGTGGCCGAGACGGTTTCGGCGGGCGAGGCAGGTGGGCTGATGCACGGGCCGACGTTCATGGGCAATCCGCTGGCGTGCGCGATTGCGGTGGCCTCGGTGGAACTGCTCCTCTCACGCGACTGGCGCGCCGAGGTCACGAGCCTGGCGTCGGGCCTGACGCAGGGCCTGGCACCTGCTCGCGCGCTACCGGGTGTCGCCGACGTGCGGGTGCTGGGCGGGATCGGGGTGATCGAGATGGAAACCCCGGTGGACATGACGCGGGCCACGGCAGCGGCCGTCGACGCGGGGGTGTGGCTGCGACCGTTCGGCCGGCTGGTGTACGCGATGCCGCCGTTCATCTGCACCGAAGCGGAGGTGTCTGCCATCGCCGAAGCCATGGTGGCGGTGGCTCGACACCATACTTGAACGATGTTCAAGTATGGTGCTGGAATGACCGCACTCGGTTGGCTCGACGCCGATGCCCACGCCCGACGCGAGGCAGGCCTCGAACGCGTCGTCCTCGCCCGCACCGCACAGGAAACGGTTCTCGACCTGGCATCGAACGATTACCTCGGGCTCTGTCGGCACCCGGCCGTTGTCGACGGGGCCTGCGCTGCCGTGCGTCGGTGGGGCGGCGGATCCACCGGATCGCGTCTGGTCACCGGCACGACCACCGCGCACGAGGCCCTCGAGGTGGATCTCGCCGAGTTCGTCGGGGCCGAGTCCGGGCTGATCTTCTCCTCCGGATACGCCGCCAACCTCGGCGTCGTGACCGCACTGGCGGGCCGAGGCGCGTTGGTGATCTCCGATGCCGCCTCGCACGCATCCTTGATCGACGCCTGTCGCCTCTCTCGGGCGCGAGTGGCCGTCGCGCGGCACTGCGACAGCGAGCACGTCGACCAACTGTTGCGTGAGCGGGTCGAGGCGCGGGCTCTGGTGGTCACCGACTCGGTGTTCAGCGCAGACGGCGATCTCGCGCCGCTGGCCGCGCTCTACGCCGTATGTCGACGTCGGGGCGCAGTGCTCGTGGTCGACGAAGCGCACGGCCTCGGCGTTCGTGGACACGGCGGTCGCGGGGCCGTACACGAAGCCGGGTTGGCCGGTGCTCCCGACCTGGTGATCACCGCGACCTTGTCCAAGGCTCTCGGATCCCAGGGCGGTATCGTCCTCGGCCCGATATCGGTGCGTGAGCACGTGCTGCACCGGGCCCGCACCTTCGTGTTCGACACCGGCCTTGCTCCGGCGTCGGTGGGCGCAGCCTCGGCTGCGCTCGAAGTCCTGCGTGCCGAACCCGACCGCGTGGGTGCGATCGGCAGACGGTCAGCGCAACTGGCCACCGCGGCGGGAGTGGCGCCGACGACATCGGCCGTGGTCCCGGTGATCCTGGGCGACGCCGAAACAGCTGTCCGCGCGGCCGGCCACTGTCTGGACCTCGGCGTTCGAGTCGGATGCTTCCGGCCACCGTCCGTTCCGTCGAATGCATCTCGGCTGCGCCTGACCGCACGGGCCGATCTCACCGATTCCGAGATCGATCGCGCCGCTGTCGTTCTCGCGGAGGTGTTGGCAACGGCAACGGCAACGGCAACGCTGCGATGACTGTGCTGATGGTGACCGGAACGTCGACCGGCGTCGGGAAGACGGTGGTGACCGCTGCGCTGGCGGCGACCGCCCGCGCCGACGGACTGACGGTAGCGGTGTGCAAGCCGGCGCAGACCGGCATCGCCGACGGAGGTCTCGACGAATCGGATATCGAGGTGGTGCAGCGACTGTCGGGAGTGCGCGGAATCGAGTTGGCCCGATTCCCCGAGCCGCTCGCACCCGATGTCGCCGCTCGGCGATCGGGGCGACCGATGCTCGAACTCGACGGCGTCCTCGACGCGGTACGGGTGCTCGACGCGGCCCACGACCTCGTGTTGGTCGAAGGCGCGGGCGGGGTCGCGGTGCGTCTCGGTGCCGATGGCTTCACCGTGCTCGACATCGCCCGTGGCGTCGGGGCGTCGGTGCTCATCGTGGCCTCGGCCGAGTTGGGGACGCTCAATCACAGTGCGCTCACCGTCGCAGCAGTGCGGGCAGCCGGCGTCGAATGCGCGGGTCTGGTGATCGGTTCGTGGCCCGCCGACCCGGATCTGGCCGCGCTGGTCAACCTCGACGAACTACCGCTCGTGACAGGACTGGAGCTGATCGCGTGCCTACCGGAAGGAGCAGGTGCGCTCGAGCCTGCCGAGTTCGACGCCCTCGCGAACGCGAAGTTCGGTGAGTTTACCGGTTCGTTACCCGGGTACCCGACGTAGACGTATGCCCACCTCGGCATTCGAAACAGTCGGGAGTAGCAATCATGAGCACCACCGTATGGATCATCGTCGCGGTAGTCGTCGTTGCAGTCGTTCTTGCCGTCGTCGTCGTGGTTTCGCGCCAGGGCAAAGAGCGAAAGAGAGTCGAAGCCAACGACCTTCGCGAACAAGCGGCCGATCAGGAGATCGTTGCGCAGGAGCGGGAACTGCAGGCCCGCGAAAGCGAGGCCAGAGCACGTCGCGCGCAAGCCGAGGCGGACGTCAAAGCGGCCGAGGCCGAGAAGCTGGCACAGCAGGCCCAGTCGCACCAGGGAGTCGCCGCGGCATCACGCGACGAAGTGAACTCGCAGTTCGAGCGCGCGAACGAGATCGATCCGGATGTGAAGGTCGGCCGGACGTCGAGTGCTGACCGGACGTCGAGTGCTGACCACGACGCAAATCTCGAAAGAGAATCGAGCAGGCACCGGGCTGGAACCGCTGACGGGGTGGACGGTACCGATCGGGTTGGAAGCCCTGACCGGTACGCGAGCGACGATCGGAACCAGGTAGAAGACCCGGCCGTGAACGGTGACCCGGACGTGCCCCCGACGGCACACCGGAACGAGAAGATCTAGCGCCGCAGGCCGCTAGCGCGTCGTGCTGTGGGGTAGTTCGAGTTCGACGACGCCGTTGTCGCCCAGATCCGGGCGCTGGTCGGTGATCTTGGCCTTGGCATAAGCCAACAGAGTGGACACCTTGGAGCCGGGGGTCGACCAGTACTCCGCGCCTTCGGCGGCCACGTGGATCAAGGCCACCTCCCGGGAATCGGGATTCTTCTCGAACCACGCGGCCGCTCGGCTGTTCCACAGTTCCTCCGCTTTGGCGGTGTTCTCGACCACGGCGGCCGTGCCGGACAGCGACACCCAGCCCGAACCCGACTGGAACGAGACGTTGACCGCCGGGTTCGCCGCGATGTCGCCGACCTTGCGGGAGTCGTGAGCGGCGAAGAACCACAGGTCGCCGTCGAACTCGGCTTCCTGCAGTGCCATCGGTCGCGAGATCAAGTGGCCGTCGCGTCCGACCGTGGTGAACATGCAGAGTCCGGCTTCGGACATGAGTTCGGCGACCTTGGTGACGCCATCGGTGTTTCCGTCTGTGTTTGTCATCGAGACGAATTACCCCGGTCCGAATCGTTCAATCGTCAACGTCTCGAATCCGGGTAGCCGACAATTATTACGCCCTGTAGTTGGTGATTTCGAGGAACCTGGGACACTGGAAGTCGTGACTGTCTCCCTCGGCGACGACGCCCCCGAATCGGCCCAACTGTTCGCCCGTGCAAGTGCGGTGATTCCCGGTGGTGTGAACTCGCCGGTGCGGGCCTTCGCGTCGGTCGGCGGCACCCCGCGCTTCATCGCACAGGCCAGCGGATACACGATGACCGACGCCGACGGAAACTCCTACGTCGACCTCATCTCGTCCTGGGGTCCGATGATCCACGGCCACGCCCACCCAGCCATAGTCGAGGCCGTCCAGAAAGCCGCCGCGACCGGTCTGTCGTTCGGCGCACCCACCGAACGAGAAATCGAACTCGCCGAGGAAATCGTCCGGCGAGTCGGCCCCGTCGACCAGGTTCGCCTTGTGAATTCGGGCACAGAGGCAACCATGAGCGCAGTACGGCTGGCTCGTGGGTTCACCGGCCGCACCAAGATCGTCAAATTCTCCGGCTGCTACCACGGCCATGTCGACGCGCTACTGGCCGACGCAGGCTCGGGGCTGGCCACCTTCGGACTCCCGACATCCCCCGGAGTCACCGGCGCACAAGCGTCGGACACCATCGTCGTTCCTTACAACGACCTCGACGCCGTCTCCGCAGCGTTCGAGGCCAACCCCGGCGAGATCGCCTGCATCATCACCGAAGCCGCAGCAGGAAACATGGGCGCCATCGCGCCCGTCACCGGCTTCAACGAGGGGCTGCGCCGCCTGGCGACCGAGCACGGCGCGCTACTGATCATGGACGAGGTGATGACCGGATTCCGCGTCAGCGCGGCCGGTTGGTACGGCATCGACGGCGTTGCCGGCGACCTGTACACCTTCGGCAAGGTCATGTCCGGTGGGCTGCCCGCCGCGGCATTCGGTGGTCGAGCGGATGTGATGGCGTATCTCGCACCGGCGGGGCCCGTGTACCAAGCAGGGACACTGAGTGGCAATCCGGTTGCAGTCGCCGCCGGTCTGACGAGCCTGCAACTGGCCGACGCCTCGGTCTACGAGAAGCTGCAGAAGAATTCGCAGCTGCTCGGATCGCTGCTCGGTGACGCCCTCACCGCCGAAGGCGTCACCCATCGGGTGCAGTTCGCGGGCACTATGGTCAGTGTGTTCTTCGCCGATGAGCCCGTCACCGACTACGCGCAGGCCAAAGCCGCGCAGACCTGGCGATACCCGGCGTTCTTCCACGCCTTCCTCTCGCGCGGCGTCTACCCACCACCCAGCGCATTCGAGGCCTGGTTCGTCTCCGCCGCACTCGACGACCGCGCCTTCGAGATCATCGCCGACGCGGCCCCGGCCGCCGCGAAGGCTGCGGCAGCTGCCACGGCCCCGCTGTGACAGCTCCGCAGAACTGACACCACCACCCCACTACCGAGAAACAGGACCCCGCCGTGACCGAGGCCCCCGCAACACATCCGCACTCGACGACGCGCACCATCGTGCACGTTCTCCGGCACGGTGAGGTGCACAACCCCAAGGGCATCCTCTACGGACGGCTGCCGGGCTTCAAACTGTCGGTGACCGGCCAGGCGCAGGCGAAGTCGGTGGCGGATGCGCTGGCCGACCACGACATCACTCACGTCGTGGCCTCGCCGCTGCTGCGCGCCCAAGAAACTGCCGGGCCCATTGCCGCAGCACACGGCCTGAAAATCGCCGAGGACGACAACCTCATCGAGGCAGGCAACGAGTTCGAAGGACTGCGCGTGGCCGTGGGCGACGGCGCACTGCGTCGGCCACGGCACTGGTGGAAGCTGCGCGACCCGTTCACACCGTCCTGGGGCGAGCCGTACCTGCAGATCGCGCACCGCATGCTCGCCGCCGTCAACGCGGCCCGCGTCGAGGCCGTCGGGCACGAAGCAGTCTGTGTCAGCCACCAACTCCCGGTATGGACACTGCGCCGCTTCCTGCAGGGAGACCGGCTCTGGCACGACCCACGCCACCGGCAATGCGGCCTGGCGTCACTGACATCGCTGGTCTACGAGGGCGACCAGCTCGTCGACCTCGTCTACTCCGAGCCTGCCGGATCGTCCGACCCGAGGATCACCGGTGCGTAGGTTCGTACTCGCGATCGCCGCGGTAGCCGCGGTCGCCCTCGTAGCCGGATGCAGTACCGGCACCGACGCAGTGGCACAGGGAGGAACTTTCCAGTTCGTCTCACCGGGCGGCAAAACCGACATCTTCTACGACCCGCCATCGGACCGCGGTGCGCTCGGCGAACTCTCCGGCCCCGACCTGATGACGGAGAACAAGACGACAGCACTGTCGGACTACGACGGTGACGTCGTCGTACTCAACGTCTGGGGACAGTGGTGCGGACCGTGCCGCGGGGAAGCCGACGATCTCGAAAAGGTCTACGAGGCCACCAAAGACCAGGGCGTCGAATTCCTCGGTATCAACGTGCGTGACGAATCGAAGACCGCCGCCCAGGACTTCGTCATCAGCAACAACGTCAGCTACGCCTCCATCTACGACCCGCCGATGCGCACCCTCAATGCACTCGGCGGCGTGCCCACCTCCGTCATTCCGACGACCATCGTGCTCGACCGGCAGCACCGCGTCGCCGCAGTGTTCCTGCGCGAACTGCTCGCCGAGGACCTGCAGCCCGTCGTCGAACGGATAGCCGCCGAGGAGCCCGTGCAACAGTGACTGTGGCAATGCAGGAAACGGTCCACCTTGCCGGGGTCGGCGCGAGTTTCCAGGAAGCCGCGGCCTCGGGTCCGCTGATCCTGGCCCTCGGAGCCTGCGTCCTGGCCGGGCTCGTCTCCTTCGCGTCACCATGCGTCGTTCCGCTGGTTCCGGGATACCTGTCCTACCTCGCCGGAGTCGTCGGAGCCGACGCCCCCGCGGTCACCGCAGGCGAGGCCGCGGTGAAGACGAAGGTACGCAGCGGACGACTACGAGTGGCCGGAGCCGCCGCCCTGTTCGTCCTCGGATTCACCGTGGTGTTCGTCCTCGCGACCGCGTCCGTCTTCGGTGCCATCTCCGTTCTGTCGATCAATCGAGAACTGCTCATGCGGATCGGCGGTGTCGTCACCATCGCCATGGGCCTGGTGTTCGTCGGACTGATCCCAGCCCTGCAGCGCGACGTGCGATTCGAACCGAAGCAGGTCGGCTCACTGGCCGGAGCGCCGCTGCTCGGCGGCGTGTTCGCACTCGGGTGGACCCCATGCCTTGGACCCACTCTCGCGGGCGTCATCTCGTTGGCCGCAGGAACCGACGGCGCGACAGCGGCTCGCGGCGTCACCCTCATCGTGGCCTACTGCCTCGGCCTCGGCCTGCCGTTCGTGATTCTCGCGTTCGGTTCGGTCAGCGCACTCCGAGGCGTCGGCTGGCTACGTACACATGCACGACAGATACAGGTGTTCGGCGGAATCATGTTGATAGCAGTTGGAATTGCACTGGTCACCGGTGCCTGGGATCAGTTCGTCGGGTGGATTCGCGACGCCTTCGTCTCCGACGTGGTGTTGCCGATATGACCGCCGACACCGAAGAGCGCACCGAGGCCTCGCCGCCCAGCAAGCAGTCGACGCTGGGCAAGGTAGTTGCCCTGGTCCGCAACACCTGGCGCGGTCTGACCAGTATGCGCACCGCCCTGGTGCTGCTGTTCCTGCTGGCGTTCGCTGCCGTGCCCGGTGCCCTCGTGCCGCAGCGCAGCCTCAACGCGGGCAAGGTCGACCAGTACATCGCGGACCGCCCGACCCTCGGCCCCATCATGGACAGGCTCGAACTGTTCGACGTGTTCGGCAGCTTCTGGTTCACCGCGATCTACGCGCTGCTGTTCATCTCGCTGATCGGCTGCATCCTGCCGCGCTGCATCGAGCACGCGAAGCAACTGCGCACCAAACCCGTTCGCGCACCCCGCAACCTCTCCCGGCTGCCACACCACAGCCGCTACGACGTCGAGGGAACGCCGGAGGAGATCGCAGCGCAGGTACGCGCCCAGCTGCGAGGCTGGCGCGTCGCCCAGCGAACCGAGGACGGCGGAGCGGTGACGCTCTCGGCCGAGAAGGGCTACGTCCGTGAACTCGGCAACCTCGTCTTCCACCTCTCGCTCGTCGGCCTGCTCGCCGCGATCGCCATGGGCAAACTGCTCGGATACGAGGGCAACCGCATCGTCATCGCCGACGACGGCCCCGGATTCTGCACCTCCACGCCTGCCAACTACGACTCGTTCAGGGCAGGCAACCTCGTCGACGGCACCGACCTCGAACCACTGTGCCTGCGCGTCAAAGACTTCCGAGCCGACTACCTCGACAACGGCCAGGCCGAGATGTTCACCTCCAACATCGCCTACCAAGCCGGTGACGACCTGACCGACAACATCTGGCGCGACGACCAACTCCAGGTCAACCATCCACTGCGCGTGGCAGGCGACCGCGTCTACCTCCAAGGCCACGGCTACGCACCGACCTTCACCGTCACGTTCCCGGACGGTGAAACCCGCACCGACACCATCCAATGGCAACCGACCGACGCCACGACCTTCCTCTCCAGCGGAGTGCTACGCGTCGACCCACCCGGCGGCCTCTACCCCGACCCCCTGGACCGGCGGAAGAACCAGATCGCCATCGAAGGGCTGTTCGCTCCGACGGCGTCGTTCCACGGCAGCCTGCTGTCGTCGAGCTTCCCGGCCATGAACGACCCCGCCGTCGCCATCGACATCTACAAGGGCGACACCGGACTCGACACCGGACTCCCGCAATCGATCTTCTCGCTCGATCAGGAAATGATCGCCCAGGGACGCCTCGTCAAACAGGACCGCGTCAACCTGATGCCGGGAGAATCCTCGACGCTGAGCGATGGAACTATCGTCACGTTCGATGGAGCGAAAGAATTCGTCAACCTCCAGGTCTCGCACGACCCCGCCCAAACCTGGGTGCTCGTCTTCGCACTGACGATGATGGGCGGACTGCTCGTCTCACTGGTGATCAAGCGTCGCAGAATCTGGGTCCGGCTCATCGCCGACGAGCAGTCACGACGTACTGTAGTAGACCTCGGCGGACTTGCACGCACCGATCAGGCGGGGTGGGGCGAAGAGTTCGACCGCCTGTGCACCCGCCTGCTCGGCGACACCTCGAAACAGGAGAACTGACCGATGCCGATCAACGAGACCCTCTCGCAGTACAGCGACTGGTCGTTCGAATCCGCGTTCACCATCTACGTGCTCGCCTTCGTCCTCCTCATCGCCCAGTACGCCTCAGCCAAAGCCACGGCCGTACAGGCGAAAGAACTCGTCGGTGCCGGAGCCCCCGTCGAACAGACCCGCCCGGGACTGGTGGTGGAGACCCCCAAACGCCCGCTCTCCGATCGCCTCGCCGGCATGGGCTTCGCACTCCTCGCGCCCGCCCTCGCGCTGCACATCGCCGCCGTCGTCCTCCGCGGCTTCGCCACCCACCGATTCCCGCTCGGCAACATGTACGAGTTCGTCACCATGGCCACCGCAGCAGCAACCCTCACCTCGGTGATCGCACTGCGCAAGAAAACCATGCGCCCGATGCTCGTGTTCGTCCTCGCACCGATCCTCGTGCTGATGTTCTTCGCCGCCACCAAGCTCTACGCCGACGCCGCCCCGGTCGTCCCGGCACTGCGCTCCTACTGGCTGCCCATCCACGTCACCATCGTCAGCGTCGGCAGCGGCATCCTGCTGGTCTCCGGCGTCGCCTCCCTGCTGTTCCTGCTACGCATCAAGCAGCCACTCGGCGAGGAAAGCCTCGGGTTCTGGGGCAAATTCGCCTCCAAACTGCCCGACGCCCAAGCCCTCGACCGACTCGCCTACAAGACGACCATCGTCGCCTTCCCGCTCTTCGGAGCCGGCGTCATCCTCGGCGCGATCTGGGCCGAAGCCGCATGGGGACGCTTCTGGGGCTGGGACCCCAAAGAAACGATGTCGTTCATCGCCTGGATCATCTACGCCGCCTACCTGCACGCCCGCGCCACCTCCGGATGGCGCAACACCCGCGCCGCGTGGATCAACATCGCCGGATTCACCGCCATGCTGTTCAACCTCTTCATCATCAACATGGTGGTCTCGGGACTGCACAGCTACGCCGGCCTGAACTAGTCCCGGCGCAGACTGCGGGGCTCCACTCCTGCATCTTCGGGTCGTTCCGCAGGCTCCACTCCTGCATATTCGGGTCGTTCCGCAGGCTCCACTCCTGCATCTTCGGGTCGTTCCGCAGGCTCCACTCCTGCACTGTCGGGTCGTTCCGCAGGCTCCACTCCTGCCCCTCAGCTGGTAGCGTCCGATCCGGCTCGATGGGGGAGACATCCGAGCCCGGATCTGGAGTGGGGGGAATCGGTCATGGCCGATCGGCACGAAAACAAATGGCAACCCGTCCGGCCATTGGACGAGGACCTACCGGAAGAAGATGCGCCCGGGCGTGACGCAGCAGTCACCACCGGCTCGACCACAGCCACACCCGACGCGAAACCAGCGCCGCAACGTGAGCCATTTCGCTCGACGCCCATCACAATGCCGCCGGAAAGCAGCGCAACCCCGCCCCGGACGCCACCCGAGACCACGCGGACCCCGGTGCCATCGACGCCGATTCCTGCGTCACGTCCAGCACAATCCGCAGTCGCGCCCGCCACGGCATCCGAGTCGACCGATGGCGGCGACACACCCGGAACCGCCCAAGGTGTGGGGGAGGCAGAATCCGCCCCCGCCGCCGCCATACCGACCGAGGCGGGGGAGTCGGCGAAAAGTACGTCACCCGCCACGCCTGCCGAAACGCCGACCACTCCCGCAGCGTCTCCCGAGAAGCCCGCTCCGGCGCAGAAGGATTCCGCCGTTCCGCCGCCTGGTCCACCGCCACCCAGCCAGGTCCACCAGCCGCCGGTCTCATCCGGACCAGTACCGAACCGGCCCACAGCCCCGACGAACAACGGCGCGCCACAGGCCCAGATGGGGCCGCCGAACGACAGTCATCCGCAGATCCAAGGTGGGCCGCACGGGCCGATCGGACCCCAGAATCACTGGGCACCTCAGAACCAGATGGCAGTGCAGAACCAGATGGCGGTGCAGAACCAGATGGCACCACAGAACCAGATGGCACCTCACAACCAGATGGCACCGCACAGCCAGATGGCACCGCACAGCCAGATGGCGGTGCAGAACCAGATAGCACCTCACAACCAGTGGATTCCTCAGTCCGGTCCATGGCCTCAACCCCCACAACCGCAGCTCGCCCCGACAGGTGCCCAGGTTCTGCCGCCACCGGGAGCGGTAGACCACCTCGGTCGATTCGACGATCGAGCAGCGCCTTCGCATCCGGTGTCGGCGAACGATCTAGGTAATTCGTTGCTTGTGAGATCGGCGAGTGCGGCACCGGTGGCCGGGTGGCGTCGGGCTCTGTACGTAATGTCCGGCGGCCGTATCGACGTCGGCAACAGTGCAGCCCAGCAGCGCCGCCTCGAGTTGACTGCGCAGGTCGATCGGACTCTTGTGGGGTGCTACCGCGTCGCGGTGCTGTCGTTGAAGGGTGGCGTCGGCAAGACGACGACGACGGCGACGCTTGGGTCGACGTTCGCCGAGATTCGGGGTGATCGAGTGATCGCTATCGACGCGAACCCCGACCGCGGGACATTGGGACAGAAGGTTCCCTCGGAGACCTCGGCAACGGTGCGAAATTTGTTGCACGACATAGCGTCTCTGACGCGGTACAGCGACGTTCGGGCATACACCTCCCAGAACGCCAATCGGCTCGAGGTGCTGGCGTCCGATGCGGACCCGGCAGCATCGGAAGCGTTCAGTGGTGAGGACTACGAGCGCGCGGTCGAACTGCTCGAGAAGTTCTACAGCATCGTCATCACAGATTGCGGCACCGGATTGATGCACTCGGCCATGGAGAGCATTCTCGAAGGCGCTGACACGCTCGTGGTCGTCAGTTCAGCGTCGGTGGATGGAGCACGCAGCGCATCGGCCACGCTCGACTGGCTCGACGCGCACGGCTACCGGGACTTGGTGGCCGGATCGGTTGCCGTCGTCAACGGAGTTCGACCCAGGGCAGGGAAAGTCGATCTGGAGAAGGTGGTCGAGCATTTCGAACAGAGATGTGCACACGTACGGACGATTCCGTTCGACCCACATCTCGAGGAGGGGGCAGAGATCGAACTGGATCGCCTTCGTGGACGCACGCGTAAGGCACTGCTCGAGGTTGCGGCAGCGGTAGCGGCCGGTTTCCCGGACTCGCCCACCGCTTCTCGCCGCAGTTGAGAACCTCGAAAGCTTCTACTCGGTCGGTTCGGTGCCCGCCTCCGTGGTTCCGTCTTTTCCTCCGCGGCGAGCTTCCCGATTGATTCGCCACAGAAATTCCGGATCGTCATCGGGTCCGACGGTTCGTGGAGGCTCGGCCCCTGTGCCGGGTCCGAAAGCCTTCCAGAACAGCACCACCACTGCCACCAAGCCGATCAACGCCAATAGATAGATCACGACTCACCTCCTTGTACGAGGGTAGCCGCGATAGAGCAGCCTCCGCACCCGTCGAGCATCGCAGATTCCTGAGAATGTGCGATGAGTTCGTTGGGTGCGGATGCCGCAAGGGTTTCAGTTGTCGGGATATCCGATCTCAGTGGTGTGCGCCGGCTTCGGTCGTCAGAGACGTCAGCAGTTGCATGACCTCGGTTTCGCGGAACCGGCGGTGGCCGCCAGGGGTGCGGAGAGATCCGAGGCGTCCGGCGTGTGCCCAGCGGGTCACGGTCTTGGGGTCGACGTGGAAAAGCGCGGCTACCTGACCCGGCGTGAGAAGTGAGTCCTGAGCTTTGTGAAATGTTGGTGCGCTCATCTGTCGTGTCCTCCTACGATGCGGTTCGGTGCATTCGCGTCGAACCGGAGATATCGGTCTGCTGTGTTCTGGAACCCATGGTTGCACCCGAACCCCTAGGTACTCGACTGATACAAGGTTGGTAAAGGGGAGGTAATGGACAAATCGGTCACCCCAGGGGTGGGTCGGAACGATCGACGAGCCCGGTAACCTGGGATCCGTGAGTGAAGCGACGAATGCCGATAACAGCGAACCGACCAGCGGAAACACCGTGAACGGTAGGTCGCCGAAAAAGTCGCTCGCCGTGAACCTGGCCGCGTACACCTTCGCCCGGCTCGCGCTCGTCATCGTGATCGCGCTGGCAATCGTGGGCATCGGTTTACTGTTCGGCGTCGAGGTTCCGGTCCTCGTAGCCGCAATCTTCGCCGTGCTGATCTCGCTTCCACTGTCGCTGCTCCTGTTCAAGAAAATGCGTATCCGCGTCAACGAGTCCATCGCTGCAGTCGACGAGGACAGGCGAGCCGCGCGCGCGGACCTGCAGTCGAAGCTGCGTGGTGAAGACGGCAGAAAATGACCAGATCGATCGACCACTCGGGATCGCGGGCCTGGGTCGACAACGCCGTGCGGCTGATCGAAGCCGACTCCCAGCGCAGTGCCGACACTCACTTGCTGCGGTACCCGCTCCCCGCGGCCTGGGGGATCTCGCTGTACCTCAAGGACGAGTCCACCCACATCACGGGCAGCCTGAAGCATCGACTGGCTCGGTCGCTGTTCCTCTACGCAATCTGCAACGGCTGGGTCACCGAGCACACGACGGTGATCGAAGCGTCGTCTGGCTCCACCGCCGTGAGCGAGGCGTACTTCGCCGGACTGCTCGGCCTCGAATTCGTCGCAGTGATGCCGCGAAGCACCAGCACAGCCAAGGTCGCTCTCATCGAGTCGCACGGCGGTAGGTGCCACTTCGTCGACCGGCCCGGCGAGATGTACACCGAAGCCCATCGGCTCGCGGCCGAACCGGATTGCCACTACATGGATCAGTTCACCCACGCCGAGCGGGCCACCGACTGGCGCGGAAACAACAACATCGCCGAGTCCATCTTCGACCAGCTTCGGCTCGAGGAATGCCCCATCCCCGACTGGGTGGTGGTCGGAGCAGGGACCGGGGGAACCAGCGCCACCATCGGCCGGTACATCCGATACCGCAGGCATGCAACGCAACTCGCTGTGGTGGACCCGGAGAACTCGGCGTTCACAGGCGGTTACGAAACCGGGGATGCCACGTTCGAGACCGGCTTGCCATCCCGCATCGAAGGAATCGGCAGACCACGCGTCGAACCGTCGTTCGTCGGGCAGGTGATCGATCGCATGATCGCAGTGCCCGACGCAGCGTCGGTTGCCGCCGCCAGGTTCACTTCGGAGGCACTCGGAAAGCGGGTGGGCGGATCGACAGGTACCAACATCTGGGGTGCCTTCGGATTGATATCGGAAATGATCGCCGCGGGCCGCACCGGAAGCGTCGTGACGCTGTTGTGCGACGGCGGAGATCGGTACTCCCAGACCTACTTCGACGACGCCTGGGTCGCGAGTCAAGGCATGGATCTCGGCGAACCGACCGACGCTCTCGAACGGTTCATTCGTACCGGGACGCTCTGACCGACTAGCTGCTCACGATCAACGACGCCGCCGCAGTTGCAGCGGCGACGGCACCGACGGCCGGCCACGCACCGATTTTCTTCGCCAACGGATGCGAGGCACCGAACGCCACGAGGTAAGTCCCGAGGAGTACGCCGGCGCGCGCCGTGCCCGAGGACTTCTGCCACTGCGCCGTGCATGCCACGCCGACGGCCGCCAATACGGCTCCGCCGAGCTGACGATTGTGGGACTGCCGGGCAACGGCGAAGCCGCCCAGCAAGCCACCGGCAGCCAGAGCGGATGTAGCAATCGAGCGTCGAGCACCGTGGTTGGGCATGGACGTCATTCTAGTCGCGCCTGAACCCGCAGACTCCGGGCTAGATGGTCTCTCTGTTCGATCACCAAGCGCCGTAGAGCAGCCGGGGCCCATTCGTGCTCGGCGAGCCATGCATCCGCCGCGTCCGTCGACGGCTGCTGTGGAAACAGTCGGACGACGATTCGCCTCGCGATCTCGATGCTGCGCGAGGCCCACAAGGAGGAGATGGAGCGGAAATACGCGTCGTCGTACGGCTCGGTCAGGTCCGGTCGGTGCCCCGCTCGGAATCCGGTGATCAGGGCATCGAGGACATCGTTCGACACGTCCTCGCGCTCGGTGATGGCAGTCCACGCTCGTGCCTTCACCTCCGCGTCCGGTATTGCCGCCGACGCTGCGGTGTGTGCAGTTCGTCCCGAAGAGGTGTCGTCCGAGGCCAGTTCGGCATCGAGCTCGGCTGCGGTGGCGTGTCCGGTGGCGGCGAGGGCCAACCAGAAAGCCCAACGCTGATCAGGATCGAGACGGAGGCCGTCGATGGTGAGGGACCCGTCGAGCAGCGCGCGCACATCGGCGGCAAGCACGTCGTCCAGCTGGGCAGCTGATGCGACCGCACGCGCCCATACCAGCTGCGCGTCGCTTCCTGCTTCCGCGGCGCGCAGCTGATTCCCTGCCTCCACGAGCCACTGGCGGGTGGGTTCGTGCCTTCGCTCCTCGGGTAGATAGTGCTCCACCGCGTACGTCGCGTTGGCGGTGACAGCGGACAGAAGGCCGATCTTGGGCTCAGTGGGCGCGAATCTGGTTGCAATGTCGAGGTATTCGAGTGCCGAGAGCTCGGCATCGCGGGTGGAATTCCACAGCGCTGACCACACCAGTCCCCGTGCGAGGGGGTCCACCATGCGGTCGAGGTAGGCTCGCACGGTGGCGGTGGAGCGTTCGTCGAATCGGATCTTGGCGTATGTCAGATCGTCGTCGTTGAGCAGAACCAGTGCGGCAGCAGGAAACTCCACGGGAGTTCGGGCTTCGGTGATGTCGAGCTCGTGGCGGTGGGTTCTGGTCAGATTTCCCGACTCGTCCAGATCGTAGAGGCCGACGGCGACACGGTGGGGGCGCGGAGGCGTCTGCTCGATGGCATCGCCGGTGAACCTCAGTGTGGAGACTCCGCTGGTCTGTAGCCATGCAGCCGCCCAGGTGTCGAGATCGCGCCCGCTGGCGGCCGACATCTCACCGAGCAGGTCCGTCAGAGTCGTGTTTCCGAAAGCATGGGTTCGAAAGTAGTTGCGAGAGGCAGCGAAGAACGCGTCGGCACCGACGAATGCTCCGAGTTGCTTGAGCACGCTCGCGCCTTTGGCATAGGTGATGCCGTCGAAGTTGAGCTTCGCGGCCTCGAGATCGGTGATGTCGGCGACGATGGGGTGGGTCGTGGGAAGCTGATCCTGCAAATAGGCCCACGCTTTTCGGCGGTTGGCGAAACTGACCCAGGCATCGGTGAATCGAGTGGCCTCGGCCGACGCGTAGGCGCCCATGTAGTCGGCAAAGGACTCCTTGAGCCACAGATCGTCCCACCACTGCATCGTGACGAGGTCGCCGAACCACATGTGCGCCATCTCGTGCAGGATCGTGTTTGCCCGAGCCTCGTACTGGGCTTCGGTTGCCGCCGAGCGGAACACATACGATTCGGTGAAGGTGACCAGGCCTGGGTTCTCCATCGCACCGAGGTTGTACTCGGGGACGAAAATCTGGTCGTACTTTCCGAACGGGTACGGATAGTCGAACTTGTCGTGAAAGAAGTCCAGGCCCCGCTTCGTGATGTCGAAGATGTCCTCGGCGTCGAAGTGCTCGGCGAGCGAGGCCCGGCACAGCGCTGCTAGCGGGACGGTGAGTTCGTCTCGCGTCCAAGATGATTCGACGCGGTGGTACGGGCCCGCTGCGACCGCGGTGATGTAGGTCGAGATCGGCAGAGTCGGCGCGAACGTGGTGACGGTGTTGTCGGTGACTCCTTCGCGGTTCGAGAGCACGGTCCACCCCGCCGGTGCTGCGACGGTCAACGTGAACGGAGCTTTCAGGTCGGGTTGCTCGAAGTTCGCGAACACCCGCCGCGCGTCGGCGGGCTCGTACTGGGTGTACAGATAGACGTTGTTGTCCACTGGATCGACGAAGCGGTGCAGTCCTTCACCCGATCGGCTGTATCGCCCGCGCGCTCGAATCCGCACCACGTTGTGCTCGCTGAGCCCTAACAGCTGAATCCGCGCACCGTCGTAGTCGACCGGTGAGTCGGCACCGTTGACGGTGACCTCGTCGACGGCGGCGCCGATGAAATCGACCCACGTCGCGGCGGTGGTCGCGTCGAATTCGATCGTCGTCACGGTTTCGAAGGTGTCGACGCCGATGTTTTCGGCATGCAGAAGGTCCAGATGGACGCGATAGCTCACTGCGTCGATGTGGCGCGAACGCCTGCGAGTTTCGGTCCGGGTCAGGTTCGCGGTGCTCACCAACCAACCCTATGCGATCGTGTTTCACAGAGTCGGCGCGGTGAAGTAGTGATTTCCGAGTGGATCGACGATGTGCAGAACTCCTTCCGGGAGCAGTTCGGTGCGCCAGAGCTTGCGCGTCTTGAGATTGTGGTGGAGTCGACAGCGCGGGCCGACGTTCGTGAAGATCGTCCAGCCGCCTCGCTCCGGATTCCGTTGGTCGAATTCGACGATATGGTCGAGATCGCACCGTTCCGAGGGCACGTTGCATCCAGGGTGGAGGCAATACGGATGCGCGGCGCGCACCTGCGCCGCGAGTGCCCGACTGGGCGTGTAGGTCAGTGCCCCTGGCGGCGGCCGTTTCATGCCGCCGTGGCCGTCTGGGTACAGAGCGTGGGTGCCGAGGGGATCGCCCCGGACGAGGGCACGCCAACGCTCGATCAGCGTGCCCCCTCCTGGTCGTGATCTTCGCGACGGGTCGGGTGGTGCGAGCTCGGCAGTAACTCCCGGCGCGGGGTGCGTCTTTCCCGGTTCTGTCGATGCCGAGGGCAATTCTGCCGATGTCGAGGACGATGCAGTCTTCGACGCCGGTTCATCGGCATCGGGGGCCTGCGGATCCGTCGCATCGTCAGCATCATCGCGAGAGACCTGGCACGTGAGGCACTCGCACAGCAGTGGCTCGCCGCGCATCAGTGCGGTCTGGGCGTCGCCGCGCCGTTGGTCGTCCGAACGCGGATCCTCGGGGTGCAGGCGTGCGACCTCGACATCGATCCGGGAGAGCTGTTCGTCGGCTTCACCGTCGGTCATCAAAGCGGTCACACTCGACAGCCCCCGGGCTCGTCGCCGAAGGCGGATTCGCTTCTCGGTGCGCGCGGTCCGTGTGCGCACCGCGCGGTCCCAGTCGGCGTCGGCCTCGATGAGGAGTCGGTCGATCTCGCGACCCAAGGTCCCCGGAGCCATCTCCCTGGCGGCCTTGACGATCTCGGCCTCCAGGGCGATCACCGTCTCCGGCCGGGCGTGAAGCAGATGATCGTGAATTGTTCTGACTCGCTCCAGGTCGAGGGAGCCGGCGATGAATTCCTGACGTACGAGCGGGCGAAGTTGACGCCACATCTGCAGCTTGTTGTGCACGGCGGCAAAGGTGGACGACAGGGCCGCCGCCAGTTCGCAGATCGCCGAGTTGTACAGATCTTTCTCGGTCACCCCGGTGTCCCACGGTGCTGCGCACGCCGTTCGATTCCGGACGTATTCGTCCGAGAGATTCAGTTCCGAAGCAACAGCAGCGTTGATCGTCCGGCGCGCGCCCAGTACGCAGGCGAGCGCAGCATGATCGTCCGTCGTCCATGCCGATTTTCGTAGCCCCATGTCACCCCCCAGCGACCGGAGATCGAACACGTATTCGATCTCGTTGCGGCCAGAGTAAACCAGAGCTCCGACACATTCGTCGGTGCTGACGAAATGCCCTCAGGACGCGCTGGCGGCGAGGTTCACGTCGAGCTCGAGGAGGTAGTGATTGATGGCGATCGCGGCTTTCGAGCCTGCTGCCGCCGAATTGATCACTTGCGCGGGTGAGTCCGAGACGTTTCCCGCTGCCCACAGGCCGTCCACACTGGTGCAACCCGTGGGGTCGGTTGCCACCCATCCGTTCTCGAGGCGAGCGCAGCCGAGCCCGATGAGCAGGCTGTCGTTCGGGACGAACGTCGGACCGACGAATACCACCGTTCGGGGAACGACTGTGCCGCCGGCAAGCTCGATGCCGGTCACGCTGCCGTCGTGCAGCACGACCCGGGTAACCGGTGCGTCGACGACGCGCACGGACCTCGCGTCGAATCGGGCCCGCTCGTCTCGTGTCAGCTCGATGCCGTTGGTGAAGAAGATGACGTCCTTCGACCATTGACGGATCAGTGCGGCCTGGTGGACCGAGAACGGTCGGTTGGATCCGCCGACGACGGCAATGGGCTGATCTCGCACTTCGTAGCCGTGGCAGTACGGGCAATGCACCACTCCGGAACCCCACTGCTCGAGGACACCGGGGATGTCGGGCAGCTCGTCGCGGAGGCCGGTGGCCACCAACGCCGATCGGGCGTCGAGACGAGATCCATCTCGGAGGTGCACCGAGAACGCGTCGTCGATGCGAATTACATTGCCCTGCAGAATCTCTCCGCCGTATCGGAGGACTTCCCGGCGTCCGGCCTCACGCAATTCCGCTGGTGCGGAACCGTCGCGTGAGAGAAAGTTGTGCACGTGGTCGGCAGGAGCATTGCGTGGTTCCTCGGCGTCGACGACGATCACGCGTCGACGGGCACGAGCCAATAGTGTTGCGGCACTGAGTCCGGCGGGGCCGCCGCCGATCACCACTGTGTCGTAGGTCAAGAGGACTCCCGGTGTCGGTGGACTAGGCTGTGAACGTAGCAGAACTGTCAACTGGTTAACAATATTGGTGGTGACGATGGCCGACTCATCTCTACGTGAACTGACCTGTGCACGGTGGGCCGAGCGCAATCCCGAACTGGACACGTCGCCGATGCAGGTGGTGGCACAGATCAAGCGCATCGTCGCGCTGCTCGACATGGCGGTCGAACCGATCTACGACGCGGCCGACGTCACCGTGTCCGAGGTGGAATTGATGGTGCCGCTGCGCTTCGCGGTAGAACCTGTGACGGCGGCGCGGCTGGCCGAGATGCTGGGGATGTCCCGTGCCGGCGTGAGCAAGGCTCTCGGGAAACTCGAACGGCGTGGTTTTGTCGAGCGAGTGCCCAGCGCCGAGGATCGACGGTCTGCGTCCATCACGTTGACCGATGAAGGTGAACGCGTTGTGGACGAGGTGTTTCCCCTCGAACTGGCAGCTCACGGTCGGCTGTTCGATGCTCTGGGTGCGCAGCGTGGGGCCGTTCTGAAGGCCTTGGAGGTCCTCGCTGCGTCGATGGACAGCGGTCTGTCGTTGCGGTGAACCCGCAGCTACTCTCGGTTGTAGGGGGCATGCGCGAATCCGGAGGCGGGCAGTGAATACATTTCAGAGATCTGCGGCAGCGGTCAACACGGTGGTGATGGCGGTCATGAAACTGCCGGTGCTGGAGCGGTTGCTCGGGCGTTCGATGGGCATCCTGACCTACACCGGCCGGAAGTCGGGCCGGAAGATCACACTGCCGTTGGCAATCAGGCATCGCGGTGATCATCTGAAGATCGCTGTGGCCATGCCGGACAAGAAGACCTGGTGGCGCAACTTCTCGACCGAGGCCAGCCGGGTCGACGTCGAACTCGGTGGTGTTCATTACGCCGGCGTCGCCACGTCGACACGTGATGATCGTGGGCGAGTGTTCGTCGACGTGGCGTTGGATCGATGAAGCGCTCCTGGGCGTGAGAGCGTCTCGGCGGGCAGTCGATGTGGCGACGCCCGTCAACTAGGGTTGACAAGCAAGAGTTGTCAACCTAAATTGACGTCATGACCGAAGCCACTGCACTCGCTGCCGCAGCCGCCAGTCCCGATCCGGGGGAGGGGCTGCGTGCGGTAGCGGCCCTCCGTCGATTGCTGGAGCGGCTCGAGGCCGTTCAGGTTCGCAGTGCCAGAAATCAGGGATGGTCCTGGCAGGCAATAGCCGATTCGCTGGGAGTCAGCAGGCAGGCCGTCCACAAGAAGCACGGCGGAAAAGGAAGGTAGGCAATCATGTTCGAGCGATTCACCACGTCCGCCAGAGCAGTCGTCCTGGCTGCCCAGGGGCAAGCGCGGGCACTGCACTCACCGCGTATCGAGCCCACTCACCTTTTCCTGGGGGCGCTGTCCACCGTCGACGAACCGCTGAGAAAGGCGCTCGAAGAGGCTGGATTCACCGCCGATGGGGTATTCGCAGACGCGCAGACCCGTGACGCGCGTGCACTGCGTTCACTCGGGATCGACCTGGACGCCGTCGAGTCGACAGTCGGTCCGGGAGCGCTCGACGACGCGCAGCCGGACGGCTCGAAGCACATCCCGTTCGCGCCCTCGGCCAAGGAAGTCCTGAAGCACTCCTTGAAGGAGGCCGCGGAACGACGCGACCGCGAGATAGGCGTCGAGCATATTCTTCTCGGTTTGGTTCGAGGAGCCGATCCGTGGTTCACCGAATTGGTGCAGCTGCGGTGTTCGCTCGATGATCTGCGGTCGACGGTCCTGCTCGTTCGGACGCCGTAGCCGCCCAACGCTTCGAACCCTACGATGGGCGCCATGAACTTTCTGATTCGGCTCGTGATCAACGCTGTTGCCATATGGGTAGCGAAGGAGTTCGTCGACGGAATCACCGTCACCAGTTCCGGTCGCGGCGACGGGTGGGACATCGTGGTGCTGCTCGGTATCGCGGCCGTGCTGACGATCGTGAACGCGTTCATCAAGCCGGTGGTGAAGCTGTTGTCGCTGCCGTTGCTGATTCTGACTCTCGGACTGTTCACCCTCGTGATCAACGCGTTGATGTTGCTGCTGACGGGTTGGTTGTCGTCGCAGACCGGCTATGGTCTCGAGATCGTGGGCTTCGCCGCCGCGTTCTGGGGCGCAATCATCATCTCGATCGTGAATTTCCTGTTGGGTGCATTCGTCCCCGAGAGGCGTTAGGCGAACGCCAACGCGACGCCCGTGCTAGCGCCCCAAATGAGCATCGCCAGGCCTGAATCACGCAGTGCAGGAATCAAATCGAATCCGTGAGCGCCCTTGCGGACCGGGGAGTTCGCGCGGGCGGCAAGGGGGAGTGCCAGGAGACCCACCAGTGCCCAAGGGGTTCGAGCGATCAGGACTACGGTCATCGCGAAGGGCACCACCAGCAGTGCGAGGTGGAGGTATCGAGTGCGAGTATCGCCCAATCGAACTGCGAGCGTCAGCTTTCCGGACTCTGTGTCGGTGGGGATATCGCGGAGGTTGTTGGCCACCAGGACGGCGCTCGAGAACGATCCGACGGCCACTGCCGCCAACACGCCGGCCCAGTCGATCTGCTCGGCTTGCACGAACTGAGTGCCGAGGACAGCGACGAGTCCGAAGAACACGAAGACCGCCACCTCGCCGAATCCGCTGTAGCCGTACGGCTTCGAACCGCCGGTGTAGTACCACGCACCGGCAATGCAAACCACTCCCACGATGACCAGCCACCAGGCGCTGGTCGCGGCCAGCACCAACCCCGCCAGACCGCCGACCGCGAAGCAACCTATGGCTGCCGTCTTGACTGCGCCTGCGGAGGCGGCTTTCGAGCCGACCAGTCGTAGAGGACCGACGCGATCGTCGTCGGTGCCGCGGATTCCGTCGGAGTAGTCGTTGGCGAAATTGACGCCGATGATCAGGGCCAGCGACACGATCAATGCGAGCAGTGCCTTCCACCACACCCCGGCGTTCAGCGACACGGCCGCGCCGGTGCCGACGAGGACGGGGGCGATCGCGTTCGGGAGTGTGCGCGGTCGCGCACCTTCGATCCATTGCGCAGTGGTGGCCATGAGCGACGATCTTTCCGTATCCGCGCGCCGGGCGAGAACGCGGCCGGTCAGAACGGCAGTCGCGGCAATACCGGCAGTGGAATGACAGGCATCTGGACGCCCGGAATCTGTGGCAGCGGCACCGTCGGTGCAGGCGGCGGTGCGGGCGGGTAATAACGCGGCTTGGGCTGCACATACGGTGCGGGGTTCTTTGCCGGTGCAGGCGGTGCAGTCGTCGTCGGGGGCGGCGGCGGGATGTCGGGAGTCGGTGACGAGGTAGTCGTCGTGGCGGTGCTGGTAGCGGTAGGCGCGCTGGTCTGCGGAACCGTCTCACCGACGCTGGCGGGCGTGCTCAGTGGCTGACTTTCGTCGCTGCTCCCGAGTGCGGTGAACACCCCGACGGCGGCGATGACACCCGCGATCGGTAGCGCGATCATCGCCAGCCGGGTCAGCGCCGGTCGGTGCGAGGCGAGGGCAGGCACGTGGGCCGCGTCGACGCGGGTGGCGTAGACGGCGGCACCGCCGGCGATCACCAGTTCGGGCCGATCCGGGACGATGACCGGTAACTGCAGAAATCGCTCCAAGGTGGCCTTGACCAGCGGGATGTTGGCCGTCCCGCCGATGGCGACGACGGCGTCGGGATAGAACTCGGCTTCGAGGCCGAGTTGCCGTACCGCGGCGGCGGCCTGTTCGGTTGCGCGGGCGATGGACAGCTCGAATATGTGCCGCTCGAGCAGGACGTGCTCGCCGTCGGGAGTGCTCGTGGTCTGGTGCGAGGACAAGGCTTCCTTGATTCCGCGACAGAACGCCGTCAGAGCGTTCTCCTCGTCGGCGGACTGCGGTGGCCGCACGATGCCGAGGCCGAGGATGTGGTCGCGGACCACGGAATCGAAGGAGTTTCCGCTCATGGCGGTGGTTCGGATGGAACCGTAGGAGCGTCCGGATTCGACGTCCACGATGCGAATGTCGACGCCGGTGGCACCCGCGTCGAACAGTGCGATCGTTCGGTGATGCGACGGCAGTCCGGGGCGGACGTACTCGAGTGCGGCACCGGTGTGGTCGATCAGGTGTACGTCGGAGACGTATTCCTCGGACAGGGCGAGCTCGATCTCGGTGCGTTCGGTGGGAGTTCGATAGGCGACGCCCAGTGACTGCGGTGGGTCGGGCCGGTCGACGATGCCGCGGACGACGCGTGCCACGTCCTGAGCGGAGGGCGCGAGTTGCCAGTCGTCGAACGGGGTGCCGTCGGTCCATGCGCCGTCCTCGGTGGTCCGCGCAGTGCGGATGCCGCATGTGCCCAGAGACACACCCTCGGACGAACGCATCGCTTATCCGGCCTCTCCTACGTCGGTCACGGTCTTCGGATCGGGAGAACGCACCCTCGAATGGGCGACGTCAACACTCTACCGTCTCCTGGTTTGGTTAGGCGCTCAAAACAATCTGGAGGTCGAGTCGATGGTACCGACACCGACGCCTACGATTCGGAGACAGTGCACATCGATATCGCATATCCCCAGACCACGCACCTCACGGCCGAGCCACCGGTGGTGCGGATTCTGGGTGTGGTCGCGACGGTGATCGAGGGCAGTTCGATGCCGGTTCCAGGTGCGCGAGCTCGGGCCCTGCTGGTGGCGTTGGCGCTCGCACCTGGGCGGGCACGATCGGCGCACTACCTCGTCGAGCAGGTGTGGCCGGAGCACGTACCGAGATCGCCGAAGAACGCTCTCCAGACCCAGATCTCGCGGCTGCGGGCGGCGCTGCCCAACGGTTCTCTCGAGAGCGGGCCCGCGGGGTACCGGCTGGTTCTCGACGCGGCGGACATCGATCTCGGGCGTGCGCGCACACTGGCCCGCGCCGCGCAGGACCGTCTCGGGCATTCGCAGTTCCAGGAAGCTCTCGAACTCGTAGTCGATGCTCTCGGTCTGTGGCGCGGCGACCCGGTCGACGCCGTCAGGGCGGAGGCCGATGCGATCGAGATCACGTTGAGGTCCGTACAGGTCTCGGCATTGCTCGGTCTGCGCAGATTCGGCGATGCCTTGCCGCTGGCACGAGCGCGGGCCGCCGCTGATCCGGTCGACGAGCCTGCGGCGGCCGACCTGATGCGTGCGTTGCACGGACTGGGCCGATCCAACGATGCCTTGACGGTATTTGCGACTCTGCGCCGCGAGATCGCCGATCGGTTGGGGACCGATCCTTCACCGGCCACGACGGCGTTGAACACAGAGATCCTCGGCCACGACACACCCAAGCTGCTGCATACGGTCGGTCTGCGTGTCGCCCCCAACGAGCTCATCGGTCGAGGCGGCGACATCGACGCTATCGAAACGCTGCTCGCCGGTTCACGCGTCACCACCGTCCTCGGCCCCGGCGGCGCGGGCAAGACGCGCATCGCACACGCGCTGGGTCATCGTGCGGCGGCGAGAATGTCGGTGACGTTCGTCGAGCTGGCCTCGCTCCGAAGCGGGGAGGACGTCGCGTCGGCCATCGGAGCGACCCTCGGGCTGACCGAGGCGGACTTCAAGGTCGGCGGATTGCAGGTCACCCGGGTTCATTCGATCCAGGAACGCTTGGCCGAGGTCCTCTCCACCCGTCGGGGTTTGCTGATTCTCGACAATTGCGAGCACGTGATCGACGAGGTCGCACAGGTGGTGGACATGCTGGTTTCCGCGACCGATTCGGTGACCGTATTGGCCACCTCGCGTGCTCCGTTGGGAATCACGGCCGAATCGGTGTTCCCGCTTCCGTCCTTGGGTGTCTCCGGGCTCGATTCCCCTGCGACGGAACTGTTCTGTATCCGAGCGCGTGCCGTCCGGCCGTCGGCGCGGCTCGACGCCGAGGCAGTCGCCCGCCTGTGCCGGACACTCGACGGTCTGCCGCTGGCGATCGAACTGGCGGCTGCGCGAGTGAAGTCGATGACGGTCGAGGACATCGAGACCAGGTTGGATCGCCGGTTCGCGCTGCTGCAGACGCCGGACAGGACCCGGCCGGAGCGGCACCGCACGCTGCATGCCGTCATCGACTGGAGCTGGAATCTGCTCGACGCCACCGAACAGGCCGCCGTGCGTCGTCTGTGTCGGTTCCCCGCCGGATTCGATCTCGATGCAGCGCGATGGGTTGCCGAATGGTCTGGGGTGGAGGATATTTCGATCGCGCTGGACGGCTTGGTGAATCAGTCGATGCTCACCGTCGTGGAAACACCTACCGGAATTCGCTACAAGATGCTCGAGACCGTCCGCGAGTACTGCGAGGAGCAGTTGGCGGCGAGCGGGGAAGTCGATGGCGTCGCGGCTCGGCTGCGTTCGTGGTCGACGTCCATTGCGGTTCGGGTTTCCGACGGGTACTCCGACGGTCGTGTCGCCGACGTGGTCGAGCTCGTGGAGGTCGAGCACGACAACTTGCTGTCGTTGATGAGACACTCCTTCGCGCAACGGATTTCAGACCACGTGTGCACGTTGTTCTCGGTTCTCGGTTACTTCTGGGCCATGCGCGGTGCGCATTCGGAAGTGCTGAACTGGGCGCAGCGAGTGCAGAGCTGCATGCGCGACGGACTGCGTGGTACACCCGACGACAACGCCGCGATGGCGATGTTGGTGCTGGCGGCCCACTTTGCCCACGATGGCCATGTCCGTCGCGTGGCGCGCATTCGAGTCGACATCCGTCGACTCCTGCGCACCAGGGACGCGATCTCGCCCGGCCTGCGTTTCAACGCCGAACTGATGGTCTTCGGCATGGATGGCCGGGGTTTGGCTCGAAAGTTGGCTCTCGCCACCAGGTCCGAGCACGAGGACGTTCGGTGCAATGCCCACCTCGTCCGCGCCATGCTCGCGCAGAACTCCGGCCGGGTGTTCGAGTCGATACGCGACAGCGAGCGGGCGCTCGAGATTGCGCGGCGTCGGGGCGACCTCTGGGGTGTGGGAACGACGGCGCAGACGCTTGCAGGCTCGTACGGGCTGTCGGGTGACTACGCGCGGGCCGCGCAGTACTACCGAACCTCGGCCGAGGTGATGTGGGAGATGCACGCCTACGAGGAAAGCGTGCAGACCCGCACCTTTCTGGCGATGGCACTGATCGGCGCAGGCAGTGTCGATGACGGACGTGCGATGCTCGACGAGTTGTCGGCCGTGGAACCACAGCGGCAGATCACCCTCGCTTCGACGGACGAGGCCGACGCCGGAGCGTGGTGGGATCACGCTCAGCAGCAGAGCTCGGCGTCGTTGACGGCTGTGCGGGCCGCCGCCGATATCGAGGAAGGTGCTGTCGAGCAAGGTCTGGCGGGGTTTCGGGCGGCGCTGGCCTCGGGTGGATGGCCGTCGGATGATCCAGGTGATCCGTTCATGACCATTCTGGTGTGCGCGGCCGTCGGAGCGCACGTGCTCAACGGGGCGGCAGAGCGTGTCCGTGACACCGTCCGGGCGCTGCGGGTCGATCGATGGAATATGTCGATGCCCGGTGGGTTCCACGACATTCCGATGCTGGGTGCGCTGTCGTGTGCGATGGGGTCGTTCGAGCTGCACTGTGGCGATCAGGAGTTGGGCCTGCAGTTGCTGGCGGTGTCGGACCGGGCAGTGGGTCGGCAGGACTTTCCTTCGATGCGGATCGACCGGCATCTGACGGCGGCCCGAGCGATCCTGGGCGACGGTGAGGTCGACGCGGGTATCGCTCGGGCTGCCGGCTTCACCAGAACCACTGCGTTGCAGGAGATTCTGCGGTTGCTCGAGGTGGTCTAGGTTTTGCGCATGTACATCTTCACGGTCAGGGGTGCGAATATCGCGACGATCACGGCGCCGCCGATGATCGAGTACACGACGTGAATCCCGAAGTGTCCGGCGTTGGCGAGTTCGCGGACGGCTGTCACCAGATGTGAGACGGGGTTGACGTCGGCGAATGCTTGCAGCCAGTTCGGCATCGTGCTCGTGTCGACGAACGCGTTGGACAGGAACGTCAACGGAAAGAGCACCAGCATCGAGATGCCTTGGACCGAGGAGGCTTTGCTCATCACGGTGCCCAGTAGCGCGAAAATCCAACTGATCGACCAGGCACAGAACATCACCAGCAGTACGGCTCCGACGAGACCGAGTGCGCCGCCTGCCGGGTGGTACCCCATTGCGAATCCGGTGAGAAAGCAGACGACCGCGGCGATCAGGTAGCGGATGACATCTGCCATCAAAGCACCTGCCAGCGGGGCGATTCGGGCAATGGGGAGTGACCGGAATCGGTCGAAGACCCCCTTGTCCATGTCTTCTCGCAGTTGCGTACCGGTGACGACCGATCCGGTGATGACTGTCTGCACAAGAATGCCGGGCACGATCATCGGCAGGTACGTGGTGACATCGCCCGCCACTGCGCCGCCGAAGATGTAGCTGAACATCAGGGTGAAGATGACCGGTAGCAGCACCACATCGGTGAGCTGTTCTGGGTTGTGTCGGAGTTTGAGCAGACCGCGGTATCCCATGGTGACGGACTGCGCTGCCGTGCGGGCGATACCGATGTGCCGAATTACGGGGAGGTCTGCGGGGTCGAAGTGCGTGGACGATCGTGGGTTCAGTGTGGTGGTCATGCAGCATCCTCGTGTGCGTTCTTGCCGGTGAGGGTCAAGAAGACCTCGTCCAGGCTGGGTTTGGTGACGGTGATCTCGCTGACCTCGATGCCGAAGTCGCGCAGGCGAATCAAGATGTCCGGAGTCGACGACGTGTCGGCCATCGGTGCGGTCAACCGAGCTGCCTCGGCACTGACTGTCACCTCGACACCGAGATGCCCGGCGACCAGTGCGCGGGCATCGTCGATCTGGTTCCGGTCGTCGAGGGTCAGGGACAGAGCCGAGGTGCCCACCGAGGACTTGAGGCCGTCGGCGGTGTCGTCGGCGATGACGCGGCCGTGGTCGATGACGGCGATGCGGTCACAGAGTTGATCGGCCTCGTCGAGATACTGCGTGGTCAGCAGTACCGTCGAACCGTCCGCGACGAGGCGACGGATGGTGTCCCACATCTGTGCGCGGGTACGCGGATCGAGGCCGGTGGTCGGCTCGTCGAGAAACAGCAGTGGCGGTGCCGCGATGAGGCTTGCAGCCAGATCGAGCCGTCGACGCATGCCACCGGAGAACAACTTCAACGGTCGCGACGCTGCGTCCGTCAAACCGAATTCTTCGAGCAGTTCGACGGCTTTTGCTGTGCTGTCGCGTCGGCTCAGGCCGAGCAGTCGGGAGAAGACGACGAGATTTTCGGTTGCGGTGAGGTCCTCGTCGACCGATGCGTACTGGCCGGTGACACCGATGAGGGACCGGACCGCGGTGGCGTCGGCGACGACGTCTCGGCCGAAGACGCGGGCCGAGCCGCCGTCGGGTCGTAGGAGGGTGGCGAGCATGCGGACCGTGGTGGTCTTGCCCGCGCCGTTGGGGCCGAGGACGCCGTAGACCGACCCGGTGGGAACGGTCAGGCTGACACCGTCGACGGCGCGTTGCTTGCCGAATGTCTTGACGAGGCTCTGCGCCTCGATTGCTGGTGTGGTCATGGGGCAACGATCGCCCCTGCCGCTTGCACGACGCTTTCGTCGCGCTTGCGTCCGCTGTCGTGTGCCGGTGTGGTGCGATCAGAGTGGCAGTGAGGTTTCGGTCAGGCCGACGCCACCGGTACCGCGAAGCTTTCTGAACCATTCGGTTCCGAACGCGGATGCGAGGTCTGCTGTAGCCATCTGCAGAAATGGTCCGAAGTCACCGACCTGGGTTGCGTGTGCTTCCATCGCGGCCCGCTTGGCGTCCATCACCGTGGAGACGTCGACGACCGTCGTGATCTCAGTTTCGGGCAAACCGAAGCTCTCCATGTCCGGCGGCGTCGCTTCCTCGCTCCAGTGCGGATTGGCCTCCATCAGCTTGCGCATGTGATCGCGGTTGGTGGTGGTCTCGTAGACGAAGGGCGTCTCGGCGATCTCGGTGGCACGCTTGCCGACCACGTGAACTTGGATGTGGTCGGGATGGCCGTAGCCACCGTTCGGGTCGTAGATGGTCACGACATCGGCCTGCTCCTCGCGCAGTACCTCGGCCAACCGCTGCGCGGCGGTGTCGACGTCGACGTTGCAGAACGCGTCCGGATTGGCGTTGTCCGCGGTGCCGGCCATGCCGGAATCGGCGTAGTGCAGCCGAACGACGCGGGCAACTCCGAGGACGGCGGCCGATCGGTCCAACTCGATGCGCCTGCGTTCGGCGAGTGTCTCACCCTCGGCGAGGATTCCGTCGGGGTACTCCCCGAGGGCACCGTCGGTTGCGGTCACCAGCACCACGCGGTGGCCTGCATCGGCGGCCAGCCGCATCACCCCTCCGGTGCCGAACACTTCGTCGTCGGGATGTGCGTGGAAGCAGACCAGAACACTCATGGCGTCAATGCTTGCACGTCGGAGCGGGTGCAGCCCAGTCGGCGGGCCGATCTGTTCGGGTGCCGGTGTTCGGCGTCATCACTTCAGGTCCTCGCGAATGTGCGGGAGACTGTCCCTCATGACTCGTGTTGCCGATGGCGGTCCCGGTGGCCTCGACCTGTCGACGGTTCTGGCGCTCGAGCGTGAGTTGCAGACTGCGCAATGCCGCCGTGATCGTGCCAGGGTCGAGACACTGCTTGCCGACGACTTCTGCGAGGTGGGTGCCTCGGGCGCAGTGTGGGACAAGTCGTCGATACTCGACCTGCTCGGCACCGAAGACTCGAAGGTCATCGAGGTGCTCGAGCTGGACGGGCGACTGATCAGCGCGGAACTCGTTCTGGTGCACTGGATCTCGAGGGTCTCGGGAGTGCACGCGCGTCGAACCTCGTTGTGGCGGCATGCCGCTTCGGGATGGGAACTGGTACACCATCAAGGCACGCCACTGCGGTAGTCCACGCTCACAGTGTCGCCAGCATTGTCCGCAATGCCGCCCGATCCAGCTTTCCCGGCCCTCGGGTCGGCAGCGAGTCGACAAGGAACAGCTCGCGCGGTGCCGCTGTGACATCCAAGGACGGCGCGATGTGAGAGCGCAACTCCGCCAAGGTGACCGGGTCGGAGGCAACCACGGCGACGACTACCTTCTGACCCAGCCGTTCGTCCGGCAATCCGACGACTGCGCATTCGAGCACGGCAGGATGCGTGGCCAGCTCGGCTTCGACCACCTGCGGTACGACGGTCAGCCCGCCGGTCGAGATGGCCTCGTCGAGTCGACCGGAAATGTTCAGGACCCCGTCGACCATGGTGCCGGCGTCGTCGGTGCGGAACCATCCGGGTTCGGCGAACGCCGGGTGATCGGGCAATCCGCGATACCCGGAGGCGAGGGTACTTCCGCCCAGCACCACTCGTCCGGCGTCGATGCGGACCACTGTGCCGCGCAACGGAACTCCGTCGTACACGCAGCCGCCGGCGGTTTCGCTCATGCCGTAGGTGCGGACCAGTCGAATGCCCGCTTCGTAGGCCCGCTCGCGCAGCGGTATCGGCGTTGCCGCCCCGCCCAGCAGTACGGCATCCAGTGACGCGAGGGCCGCTACCGCCTCCGGATTCTCGAAGGCCTTCACCAACTGTCCTGGCACCAGCGAGGTGTAGCGCAACGGACCCGACATCCGGCCGACGGCCTCGATCAACGCGGCCGGGTCGAATCCTGCGGAGACGTCCATGATGACGGGAGCGGTCCCGGCGAGCACGCTCCGCAGCAACACCTGCAGCCCGGCGATGTGGTGTGCGGGCAACGTCAGCAGCCACGAGCCCGGACCGCCGAGTCGCTCCTCGGTGGCGGTCGCCGATGCTGTCAATGCCGATGCGGACAGCATGGCTCCCTTGGGGACTCCGGTCGTTCCGGAGGTCGCGACTACCAGCGCGACGCCGTCGTCGATGGGGGTTCCCGGCGACAGCGCCTCGTGCAGACGGCGAATCTCACGTGGGTCGTCGGCAGGGACGGGGAGTAGGGCCGGGCCGTCGCCGGCCAGTAGACGACTCAGCCGCGGCAGGAGGTCTGCCGCGGCCGGTCCGGAGGGAACGGCAACACTGTCGAGCACACCCGCGAGGTTAGTCCGTGCGCCGGATCGTGAACGGGTCGGCCAGGGGCCATCCACCGGCGGCGAGATTGGCGCGTACCCGGTCGATGTCTTCCTCGCGGGGCATTTCGTTGGTGATCTTGGTGATGGTGACCGAGATGCCTGCCTTGTCGGCGGGCAATCGGCCGTCGGCGATGAGAGCGTCCATCACCGACTGCACCTCCTCCTCGGACAGTCGCCGAGTCAGAATGGCCAGCAGAGGTATGTAGTCCGATTCGGGCACTCCGTCGGGATACCCACCGCGAAGCCATCCGACGATCGAGTGGAGGAAAGACGGTACCGGCATCGATTACAGGGCGGCCGGATCCGCCAGTGGCCAGCCACCGGCTGCCAGACGCGCCGAGACCCGGGCGATGTCCTCGGCCGTCGGCTCGGCGTCGATCTGGTCGCGGATGTACGTGGCTATCTCTCCGGGTGGAATTGCACCGTGGTCCAGTGCTCCGGTGGCGGGAGAGACGAGTTCCAGGACTACCTCCTGTACCTGCGCGTCGGTCAGTGCCGCGCGGCGCAGCAGTGCCACGAGCGGAAATCGATCCTTGGGCGGCACGCCCTCGGGGTAGCCGGCTCGGAGCCATTCGAGCACCGATGACGGGAAGGTGCTCTTCCTAGGGTCGGTCATGTCGACAACAGTCCTTTTCGCGGGTCAGAAGACGGTGATACCGAACGAGCTGTTCAAGAAGTCCTTCATGATGAAGGCGATTCCGGCCACGATGGCCACGATGACGACGGCGAAGCACGTGATCGCTGCGGCAGTGGCCAAGGCGGGTCGAGCGACGCGAGTGGTGCCGGTTGCCGCGGCCTCGTCCGAGGGCTCGCCGACGGACAGTGCCTTGAGCCCGAACGCGAAGATCGCGGGTAGTCCTGCGCCGAGGAGCAGGCCGACGAGAACGACCTGCCAGAGCGAGTCGAGAGTGTGTTTCAGAGTGTCCATGAGTGCATCAGACCTTCAGGGGAGAGTCGGAATCGGTCGGGGCCGGGACGAGTCCGCCGTCCCATTCCGCGTTGACGTTGCGCGGATCGACGGGCTGACGGCGAGACCGGATGTACATGAACGCGGCGAGCGCCACGAGGATGGCGAAGACGATCAGGATTCCCGGTAGTCCGCCGATCGTGTGGGCGAGCAACCAACACGCGGCCCCGACCACGCCTGCGAGGGGCAGGGTGATGACCCAGGCGACGGCCATGCGGCCCGCGACGTTCCAGCGCACGGCTGCGCCCGGCTTGCCGAGCCCTGACCCGAGAATCGAGCCGGTGGCGACCTGCGTGGTCGACAGCGGAAGACCGAGGTGGCTCGAGGTGAGAATGATCGCTGCCGAGGAGGCTTCGGCGGCCATGCCCTGCGGTGCCGCGATCTCGACCAAGCCCTTGCCCAGGGTACGGATGACCCGCCAGCCGCCGAGGTAGGTGCCGAGGGCGATCGCCAGGGCACAGCTGAACTTGACCCACAGCGGCATGTCCGAATCGGGGGAAACGGTGCCGTAGGCGACCAGTGCCAGGAAGATGACCCCCATCGTCTTCTGGGCGTCGTTGGTTCCGTGTGCGAGGGAGACCAGCGACGCGGAGCCGATCTGTCCCCAGCGGAATCCGCGCTCCCTGGACTTCTCGGGGACGGAGGCGGTGATGCGGTAGATGACCCAGGTGCCGACGGTGGCGATGAGCCCGGCCACGATCGGGGCGAGTACGGCGGGCAGCACGATCTTGGTCCAGACTCCGTCCCAGACGACGCCGCTGGTGCCCAGGCCCGCCACGGCGGCACCGATCAAGCCGCCGAACAGTGCGTGCGAGGAGCTGGAGGGAATGCCGAGCAGCCAGGTAGCGAGGTTCCAGAGGATGCCGCCGACGAGTCCGGCGAAGATGATGGTGAGGAGTTCTCCGCCGCCGGTGTCGCCGAGATCGACGATGCCTTTCGCGACGGTTGCGGCAACCTCCACGGACAGGAATGCGCCGGCCAGATTGAGGACGGCAGACAGGGCGACCGCAACTTTCGGCGGGAGTGCACCGGTTGCGATCGACGTCGCCATGGCGTTGGCGGTGTCATGGAAACCGTTGGTGAAGTCGAATGCGAGTGCAGTCACGACCACCACGAGAAGTACGAGGAATTCAGCGCTCACGGTGAAATTGTGGGACACGAACGGCGATCGTCGAAGACCTCGTACGAACTGTTCTTCCGGGGGCGATCGGAATTTGTCGCTCGTTCGGTTTCTGTGAATCTTTTTGCCGTATATGCCTCATTTTTCGAGGTTCGACGGAGGTGACCCGACTCCCTGAATCGGGGCACTGTGGAACAGTGGGACACCGTGAAGGGATCGGGCATGGACGATGCGGTGTCGGCCGCTCTGTCGTACTTCGATTCGGTCGATCCCGCACTCGCTGCCGACGCGCGCCTTGGGTGGGATGCTCTGGTCGCAGTATCTGCTCCGGCCGGTCCGACGCAACATTCCGTGCAGACGTTTCTCTGGGTTCATCTACGGCACCTGGCGGAGGGGCCCGATCGCGGCGTCGAGATCGCCCGAGCACTCGGTGAACTGCTCGAGCGGCTCGGACGCATCGGCTACGCCGAGATCGCCCGAAGCGCCGTCACCGAGGATCTCGTCCGAACAGCCGACGACGCGGTGTGGTTGCAGAGGTATCGAGCGGCGACCGAGCAGTCGGGCATCGGTGCTGTGGACACCGAATTGGTGACCTGGCAGGACCTCCCGACCGGCACCGAGCGTTCCATCGTCGAGAAGATCGGCGAGACGCTGGAAGTGGCCACTATCGCTGGTGAGTTCGAGCCGTCGAAGCCGGGTGGACGCCCGCTCGGCGTCGACGCTCTGGCCACGCGTCGACGCGGCGTCACCGACGCGGTGCTCACGTCCGATCGCGGCAGGAACGAGGCCGAGGCCGTCCTTCTCGAACAACTCCTCGACCACCGCATAGAACTGTGGAGCAGCTACAGCGAACCGCGCGCCGAGCTCTATCTCGGGTTGCGTGATGCTCTGCACGACGCCGCGCAGCCGATGTACGGCTGCGTGCGTAGGCTCGAGAGCTTCATCGGCTGTATCGGGGACGGCGTCCCGTTGACCGACTCGGGGTACCTTCCGAACGATGTGGTGGCGCGTATCGCGTCCACGGTGTTTCCCCCGGCCGAACGTCCCCTGACGGTCGGCCGGGAACTCGATACCGAGAAAGTCCTCACGCTTCGACGCCTCCTGATGCGCGTGCGTCTGCTGCGTCGTTCGGCGGGGCGGGTCGTTCCCACTGCCCGCACCCGGCGGCTCAGTTCCGACGGGCTGTGGCGGGTACTGACGGCCGGGATCGTCGGCACCGAATATCACCCGGACGCCATCGCCGCGGAGGTCGTTCTCGCCCGCATGATCGTCGGGCACGATGCTGCGGATGTCGAGGCCACCGCCGATGACCTGGCGCGGCTGTTGCGCGCCGAGGGCTGGACCCATGCCGGTGCGGAGCCCGCTGCAGAACATGCCGCCCCGCTCGCTCGGGCACTGGTCACCGAGCTCGGAGCGCTCGGCGCGTTCGAGTTGCCACAATCCGCGCCCGTGTCGACGCCGGAGTCGCTCGGTGCGCTCGCGACCGATGAGGGCAAGCGGCTCGCCGCCGCTGTGTTGCGACATCGATTGCTACACACTCGGTATCCGTCCGTGTGACGGATCGGAGATGGACTGGGGGTCGAATCTCCCGTTCTCTCCCGGTTAAGCTCACCTGGAACCGATTCCTCAACGGGCTCGGGTGGCGCGTGCAAGGAGATGCCGGTGGATGGTGAGGTCGCGGACAGCGCGCGCTCCCAGTCTCGGCGTCAGAGCGACTCTGCCCGCCGCTATCTCGATTTCGAGGCCACGACGCCTGCTCTGCGGTCGACGGTCGAATTCGCCGCACGAAGCGTCGGCTTCGCTATCGCCCAGCTCAACGTGCTCGACGAAGACACGCAGTACACCCTGGTCAATATAGGTGGACCACCGGTGTCGACCGTCGTGCGGTCCGAGACTCTGTGCGATGACGTGGTCCGCACCGGAGAGCCCGCTGTGGTGGCTCACGGACGCATCCACGCCACCACCCGGCAACGCGCAATCCTCGACGACAACGGCATCGAGTCGTATGCATCTGTCCCGCTGCGGGGGCGCGAAGGCCTGGTGATCGGCACCCTCTGTCTGCTCGATCGCACACCGCACTCGCTCTCGGACGAGCAGATGCAGGAACTCGAACAGTTCGCGTCGGTGCTCGAGGAACAGCTCGACCTGCATCGCCGGGTCGGATCGAGCGTGATTCGCCTCGGCAGTGACAACGACATCGCCGATTCCATCGCCGACGGTCACATCGTGCCCTGGTTTCAATCGATCGTGGATCTGCGGACCGAGCAGATCGTGGGCTTCGAGGCGTTGGCTCGCTGGCACCACCCGACGCGGGGGATGGTGGTACCTGCAGATTTCGTTCCGTTCGCCGAGTCCAGTGAACTGATCATCGACGTCGACCTCAGTGTGCTCACCCAGGCAGCGATAGAGATGAAGAAGTGGCACGTCCACCGTCCGGACCTGCGGCTGACCGTCAACATCTCCGGACGACACCTTGCGCACCCGGACGGGGTCACGCAGTTGGAGCGCGCCATCGCGTCCTCGGGGGTGTCTCCGTCGTCGATCTCCCTCGAACTCACCGAAACCACAGCCGTGACGCCGGGTCCATTGCTGCGCAAGCACATCGACGAGGTGCATCGATTGGGCTTCCGGGTGTTGCTCGACGATTTCGGTTCCGGCTGGTCCTCTCTGGAACGGCTGGTGACACTGCAGCCGGACGGGATCAAGATCGACGGGCACCTGACGCGTTTCGTCGACACCGTTGCCGGACGGGCGATGATCAGGTCGCTGGCGGGAGTGGCGAAGGACCTCGACCTCTCGATGATCGTGGAAGGCATCGAAAGCCGCGAACAGGCCGATGCCGTACTCGAACTCGGGTGCACCCTCGCGCAGGGCTATCTGTGGTCGCGGCCGCGGTCCGCCGCCGCGGTGTTGCGCACGGTCGCCGACGGCGGCCCGATCTAGCGGGTATCGCGGCGGAGCGGGTGATCGTGCGGGACCTGCACCAACACGATCGGAATCCCGTCCGGATCCTCTGTCCACATCTCGATCAGGCCCCACGGCTCGGTTCTGGCCTCGCGGGTGATCGGGATCCCGGCAGCGGTCAATTCGGCCGCGGCCGAGTCGATGTCGCGCACCTGCAGCCACAGTGCCCCGGAGAACGACCCGTGCGCGTCGTCACTGCGATGGTGAGCGGCGATCTCGAGTAGGCTCTGGCCCGCGAAAAACACCGTTCCACCGGGATATTCGCGGCACACTGCCAGCGACAGGCCGTCTCGATAGAACTCGACGGTCGTGCGGTAGTCGACCGGGCGCAGAATCGTTCGAGCAGCGAGGATGTCCACCCCGCATGAATACCACGTACCGCCCATCGTCGTTCCGCAGGCTCCACGTACCGCCAATGGTCGTTCCGCAGGCTCCACTCCTGCCCGCATGGTCGTTCCGCAGGCTCCACTCCTGCCCGCATGGTCGTTCCGCAGGCTCCACTCCTGCCCGCATGGTCGTTCCGCAGGCTCCACTCCTGCCCGCATGGTCGTTCCGCAGGCTCCACTCCTGCCCCCAACGGGTCAGAGTTCGCTCTTGACCACCCGATCGCCGCCGGCGGCCTTGGCCTCGTACATCAGCGAGTCCGCTACCCGCGTTGCGCGCGTGCCGATGTCGACGTTCTGGTCCCACAGCGCCGAATCCCAATACACGATCGCAGCCCCGATGCTCACCGTCACTGCGACGGTGTCCGCCGGGTCGCGTAGGGCTCTGCGTATTCCGTGGATCAACGCGTCGATGTGCAGCCGTGACGTCGACACCACGGCGAGGTACTCCTCACCGCCCGTGCGGGCGAGGACCCCGTACTCGCCGACGTGGGACGCGAGCCGCTCGGCGATTCGCACGATCACCGCGTCCCCCTCTTCGTGCCCGAATTCGTCGTTGACGGATTTGAATCGGTCGATGTCCACCGCCAGCACTGCGACACATCGATCGGTCTGACGGCCGAGCGACCACACGTCGTCGACCGCGCTGTCGAGCCCGCGACGATTGAGCAGGCCGGTGAGCGGGTCGAGGCGAGACCTGCGCGCGTCCTCGGACAGGACGGTGACCAACAGATGCGAGGTCGCGGGAACTCCGGCAACGATGAGCAGAACGACGTTGACTCGAAGCACCGTGGACGCGAGGTCTGCTCGATCCGCGTCGTACGTGGCGATCGCGACCACCGCGATGATCGTCGTCGCGAACAGCAGATGCGCCAGCAGCCACCGTGGGCTGAGGAAGAAGACGAAGAACATTCCGACGACCGCGAACAACACGCAGGTCAACAATGCGTCGCCCGGCGGACTCAACGCCAACGTGGACGCGGTGCCGAGGTCGGCGTACACCCCGAACGCGACGACGCCGCGGCGGCCCGGGAACGGTTTGATCAACCACGCGGTGCCTACCACCACGGACGAGACCACCAGGATCGCTTTCCAGGCGACGGCGGGCGGGCTGTGGTTCGTGTCCGAGGAGAACAGCGAGATGACAGCCAGCAGCCCGAAGTCGAACGTCGAGATCGCGAGCACCAGCCGGATGGGCTCACCCGCAGGGTGAGAGCGCTGGAAGTCGGCCATCCAGCGATAGTCGAACGGCCGCACCACCCACGCCCGCAGGGTGCGTGCAGTGCTGTCGCGGCGTCCGCGACCGACGTTCGAATTCACTCGGTCGTTTCAGAAATAACGGGGGAACGGTGACCAATCGGGCTCGCGCTTGTCGAGAAACGCATCCCGACCCTCGACTGCCTCGTCTGTCATGTAGGCCAGACGGGTCGCTTCACCGGCGAACAGTTGCTGACCCACCAGGCCGTCGTCCTGCAAGTTGAAGGCGTACTTCAACATTCGCTGCGCCTGCGGCGACTTGGCGTTGATCTTCGCAGCCCACTCGATGGCGGTGTTCTCGAGCTCTGCGTGATCGACCACCTTGTTCACCGCGCCCATGCGGTGCATCTCCTCGGCCGTGTACGTCTCGCCCAGGAAGAATATTTCTCGGGCGAACTTCTGACCGACCATCTTCGCCAGATACGCACTGCCGTAGCCGCCGTCGAAGCTGCCGACATCGGCGTCGGTCTGCTTGAACCGCGCGTGCTCGCGGCTCGCGAGCGTCAGATCGCACACCACGTGCAGACTGTGTCCTCCGCCTGCCGCCCAGCCGTTGACCAGGCAGATTACCACTTTGGGCATGAAGCGAATCAGGCGCTGCACCTCGAGAATGTGCAGACGTCCTGCCCGGGCCCGGTCGACCGTATCGGCCGTTTCACCCTCCGCGTATTGGTAACCGCTCCGTCCGCGGATGCGCTGATCGCCGCCGGAGCAGAAGGCCCAACCGCCGTCCTTGCTGCTCGGGCCGTTTCCGGTGAGCAGGACCGTCCCCACATCGGAGCTCACCCGTGCGTGCTCGAGTGCGCGATAGAGCTCGTCGACGGTGTGCGGCCGAAAGGCGTTGCGAATCTCGGGGCGATCGAACGCAACCCGGACGGTCGCGTCGGACACGTGCCGGTGATACGTGATGTCGGTCAGATCCTCGAAGCCGGGAACGGGCAGCCACAGTTCTGGAGTGAAGGTCACGGTCGTCAGCTTAGTGGCGACCGCTGCTGGATCAGGGCTGGGTCGGCACGGGCAGGTGGGGGCAGCTAGCGTGCAGTCATGACCGACCCGATCGAACTCGACCGCGAGCATGACCATCACGGCGGCTTTCCGCGTTTCGTGCCTGCACAGGTGGGGCCGGAATACGGCCGGCTGCTGGAGGCGCTGCGCACGGTGCAGGATCTCGCGGTATCGACCTCGCTACCGGCCGATGTGACCGAGGCCGCGGCAGGCAAAGCCGAGGAACTGATCGAGCTCATGGCACCGCATGTGGTGGCCGAGGGGCAACAGACCGCCGGCCGAGTTCCTCGTCTGCCGGGGCGTGGTTCGTTGCTGATGCTGCCCTGGACCATCGAGCGGTTCGACGCCGAAGGGGTGCGGAGCCGGGGTGTGTTCCGCCGTTTCCATCTCGGTGGCAACGCGGCCGCTCACGGCGGCACCCTGCCGCTGCTGTTCGACGACCTCATGGGCCTGATCCAGCACGCCTACGGCCGACCCATAAGCCGGACGGCTTATCTGCACGTCAACTACCGCAAGGTGACTCCGCTGGACACCGAGCTGATCGTCGAGGGTGCGGTGGATCGGGTCGAAGGCCGCAAGGCGTTCATCACGGCTCGGTTGACCGATCTCGACGGCACTCTGCTCGCCGATTGTGAGGCGCTGATGGTGCAATTGCTCCCGGGACAGCAATGATCCCGGGGGTCGACGAATTGCTCGACGGCGCACACGTGCTCTCGATGCCGATGCGAACGAAGTTCCGCGGCATCACCACCCGCGAGGTGCTGCTGCTGCACGGACCCGCCGGGTGGGGGGAGTTCTCGCCGTTTCCCGAATACGACGACGCCGAATCGGCTCCGTGGTTGAACTCGGCGATCGAAGCGGCGTGGGACGGACCACCGACCCCGCTGCGTCGACGCGTCCCGGTGAACGCCACAGTTCCTGCGGTGCCGGCCGCGGAGGTGGCCTCGATCCTGAGTCGCTCGCCCGGGGCGGACACGGCGAAGGTCAAAGTGGCCGAGAAGGGCCAGAGTCTCGCCGACGACGTCGCGCGAGTACGGGCGGTGCGCGAACTGGTGCCGCGCGTACGCGTCGATGCCAACGGCGGCTGGAGCGTCGACGAGGCGGTGGCGGCACTGGCGGCCCTGACCGCCGACGGTCCGCTCGAATACGCCGAGCAGCCGTGCGCCTCGGTGCCCGAGTTGGTCGAACTGAGGCGTCGAGCACCGGGCGTTCGAGTCGCTGCCGACGAGAGCATTCGCCGTGCCGAGGACCCGATGAAGGTCGTCCGCGCAGGCGGAGCCGATATCGCGGTACTCAAGGTCGCCCCGCTCGGCGGCATGCGGGCTGTGCTCGAACTGGCCGGGGAACTGGGTGAGTACGGGGTGCCGGTGGTGGTGTCGAGTGCACTCGATTCGGCGGTCGGTATCTCGGCCGGGTTGGCGGCAGCTGCTGCGCTGCCGCACCTCGAGTTCGCCTGCGGGCTGGGGACGGGCTCGCTCTTCGTTCGCGATGTTGCTCCCGCGGCCGAGGTGGTCGACGGAACGTATCCGGTGTCGGTGGACAGTCTCGAACCGGACCCGCAGGCCTTGGTCGAACTGGGTGCCGACGCCGAGCGGACGCAATGGTGGATCGATCGAGTTCGGCGCTGCCACCTGCTTCTGCGGTAGTCTTGCGCGCGGTCCGCGTTGGACCGTTGACACATCTGGGAGGAACTTCGAAGTGGTTGCTGCACTCAAGGATTCACTGCTCGACGAGTCGAAGGCCGACGCCCTGCGCGCCGATGTCCTCGCACTGATCGACGCCGAGGTTGCGGACAAGAAGGGCGCGAGCGGACTCGCGGTCAAGGGGGGATACGGCGCGGTGAAGAAGGTCGGGCCGTCCTACATCGACAGTGCGGTCTCGGCTCTGTGGCCTGATTTCGTGGACAAGCTCGATCCGTTCTGGCAGTCGTACAACGTCGCCCCGCAGGGCACGTTCGGCGAGTACCTCGTCGCCAACGGGGACGCCGCGTCCGATGCCTTGCTCTCGGTCACCGATGCCCGCATCGACGAGACCGACAAGTCCGTCGTCAAGAAGTTCTACGGCAGTCTGCGCGGCTCGGCCAAGAAGAACGTCACCGAGGCGCTGCCGCGTGTCGGTGATCTGGTCGCCAAGCACGCCTGAGCGGCTTCGCCGCATGTGAGCAGAAACTCGTACCCTGCTACGAGTTTCTGCTCACATGCGCGTAGCGCTCAACCGCTCCCAATCGGCTTCCGTTTGATCCGCGTACAACTGCGCGAAGCGGCACAGTGCCACCTCGAGTTCGTCGGACTCGCCCGTGTATCCCGAGATCATCGACGCGCCGCTGGTGCGGGCGTGTCCCTTGGCCAGTAGCCGGCCCACCACCCGCGCGTAGTCGACCAGAGCCGGGGCGTCGATCGACGACAGGTCGATGGTGCCTTTCATGTTGCGGAACTGGCGCACGTAGTACTGCCGCCCGTCGATGGTGGTCCAACCCAGCAACGGATCGCTCACGGTCTGCAGCGCCTGCTGGTACTCCACCACCCGCTGTCCCTGGTGATCGTGCCAGGCCGATTCGCCGTGCACATAGGGTGCGAGCACGGAGCGCCGGGCCTGTTTGAGCTGCAGAAACACCACATCGTCCTCGTTGGTGCCTTCGAGCAGTGCCACGTACGCCCGAAGCCCGACACTACCGACCCCCACGACGCGGTGCGCCACATCGATCAACGTGTATCCGCCGAGTACTCGACGCCAGTGCGGAGTGAGGGTGAGCAGGTACTCGTCGAGTCCGACTGCGAGATGGTCTTCGTCCTTCGCCGAGATGCGGGTGGTGATCGGTGGCTCCTCGACGATTCGGCGTCTGCCCTGGTGCTTTTCGGTGAAGCGGGGCAGAACGCGGTCGCTGGTGCGTCGACGCGCCTTCTTGGTGGCGCGCTTGATTTCCTTGCGCAGCGATCCCTCGGTGGCGTCACGCTGCAGTTTCTCGGCCGTCAGACGCTGGAACGAGCGTGACATCAGCGGTTCGTCGGCGAGCCTGGCCACCTCGATCCGGTACGAGGACACACAGGCGGTGACGGCATCGCGGCACTGGTCCTCGCTGCGGCCGTTCTGCCGCCCGGCCACCCAGATGCTCGCGGCGAGGCGTCGTAGATCCCATTCCCAGGCTCCCGGGTGCGCCTCGTCGAAGTCGTTGAGGTCGATGACGAGATCGCGTTCGGGTGAGGCGTAGAAGCCGAAGTTGCCGAGGTGGGCGTCACCGCTGATGACGGGATTGATCCCGGTGGAGGGCAGCAGCGCCACGTCCCGAGCCATGACGATCGCGGTGCCACGCAGAAATCCGTAGGGGGACTCGGCCATCCGCTCGAGGCGGGTGGGAATCAACCATTCGATGCGGCCCTGATGCGAGTACTCGATCTGTTTGACCGGGTCCGGTCGATCGGGCGGCGGTGTCCAGTCGCCCAGCGATGCGATCGGAACCTTGTCTCGGAGGCGTCGACCCAGTTCGTATCGTTCGGCGCGGGGCAGTGGACGGGCGCGCAGTGAGGCATACGATGCGCCGTCGACCTCCACCGCGTCGGGGACGACCGTGTGACCTTTTCCGAAGCCGGACATGTGAGATCACACTAATCCAGTGCTCTGCGGCGGCTCGACCGAACTTCCGCTATCCGATGAAGTCGATGCCGTGGCCGAGGATTCACTTCGTGCGATAGTGCTGGACGACCTTGGCTCCCACCGGAACCGCGAACAGCATCATGAACACTCGGATGACCTGAGCGGCGACGACGAAGGTCACGTTGGCCCCGGTGGAGGCCGCGATGGCCAGTACCGCGTACACCCCGCCCGGCGTGGTCGCGAGGTAGCCCTCGTAGCCGCTGGTGCCGGTCGCCGAGGCCAACCACAGTCCCAGCATCGCGCAGCCGACGGTGACAGCGATGATCAACATCAGCGACGCAGGCAGTACCCGCGAGATCGATTTCAGGCTCGCGACGGTGAATCGCAGCCCGGCCTGCCAGCCGATGACGATGTACGCCGTCCACAGCAGCAGCGTCGGGACGGACGCGTCGAACGACACTCCCAGTACGTCGGCGAGCGTGGCCAAGATCAGTGGGCCGAGCAGCGCCGGGGCCGGTAGCCGGATCAGGCGCGCCAGCACCACACCGACGACTCCGCAGATCAGCACGAAGCCGAGATCGATATAGAGCGCCTCGTGAACGTCGGTGCCCACCGACGAGTGTCCGGGCTTCGCATCGAAGACCAGGGTCGCAACCAGGGGCAATGTGGTGGTCACCAGCACGACGCGCAGGTATTGCACCACCGCGACGACGCGTTCGTCGCCGCCGAGTTCCTGGGTGATCGCCACCAAGCCGGACGCACCGCCCGCGACGAGTGCCAGTGCACCGGTCAGCGAATCGACGTCTTTGCGCAGGCCGAGCAGTGCGCCCGCCGCGATGGACAACAGCAGCGTGCCCACACACGCCAGCAGTACCGGAAGCCAGCTGTCGCCGAGCGAGCTCAGGGTGTCGCCCTGTACCAGCGTTCCGATTTCCACACCCAAGACCGCTTGCGCGGCCATGCCGAGCCTGCGGGGCAGCGGAGCGCGCTCGGTTCCGGTGGTCGGTGCCCAGCCTGCGAGCGCGAAGATCACCGCAACGAACAGGGCGACGAACAACGCGGCCGAGGGAACCCCGAGTGCATCGGCTCCGACTGTCAGTCCGACGGTGACGAGAGCCAGCAGTAGCCAGCGAATCAAGAAGGGCGCTCGATCTCGCGAACCTCGGGTGGCAAACCCCACTCGGCACGTCCGAGTCGGCTGAGCGGAGCGATGGCGTCGAATGCGGGGAGTCCGTCGTCGGCGAGGAATTCCGGACGTATCGACATCGCGACGACGGCACCCATGACGACGAAGCAGTTGCCCACCTCGACGACGCGATGCAGGGTCGCCTCGATGGCGATGGGCGCGGCCGCCACGCGCGGTGGCGTCACCATCGCGCTCGGTTCGCTGTCGATGCCGAGGGCCTCGAACTCGCTGACGCCGTGGTCGAAGCTCGCCGAGCTGCCGTTGACGTCGTCGACCAACGGGGCCGTGGCCAGGTTGACGACGAACTCTCCGGTGGCCTCGATGTTGCGAAGGCTGTCCTTGCGGGTCACCGATGTGAACTGCACGACGGGCGGTTCCACCGAGGAGACCGTGAAAAAGCTGTAGGGCGCGAGGTTCGCCACACCGTCGGCGGAGACCGTGGAGACCCACGCGATGGGCCGGGGCACCACCGAGGCCGTCAGGAGCTGGTAGAAGCGACCGGGAGCGACCTCGTCGGGCCGAAAAACTGTACGCACGCCTTACATACTGTCAAAGCCCGGTTGCGGCGGCTGTCCGGCGCATCTGACACTCTGGGATCTGTGAATCCGTCCACCGCCCAGGCCACTGCTGTCGTCGACGAATTGGCACGTAGTGGGATCGAAGACGTCGTGCTGTGTCCCGGTTCGCGTAACGCTCCGTTGGCGTTTGCTCTGCAGGAAGCCGACGTGGCCGGACGGCTGCGGTTGCACATGCGGATCGACGAGCGGACCGCGGGTTTTCTGGCTATCGGCCTGAGCCTGGGCAGCGGCCAGCCGGTCCCGGTGGTGATGACGTCGGGAACGGCGGTGGCCAACCTTGGGCCTGCGGTCCTCGAGGCGAACTACGCGCGCATTCCGCTGATCGTCATCAGCGCCAACCGACCGTACGAGATGCTCGGCACCGGAGCGAACCAGACCATCGAGCAGCTCGGTCTGTTCGGATCTCAGGTACGTGCGACGATCAGCCTCGGGCTCGCCGAGGAAGGACCGAAGCAGAACAGTCAGTGGCGCAGCGCGGTCTCGCGCGTCATTGCGGCGGCCCGTGGCGCACGCTCCGGCAACGCCGGACCGGTGCACTTCGACATCCCTCTGCGTGAGCCTCTGGTCCCTGCGGTCGGCGATCCGGGCGCGCGGCCGGAGGGTCGGCCCGATGGGTTGCCGTGGACCTCGACGACGCAGGCGACACTCGACGTCCCCGTCGAACTGGATCTGACGGTGAACACAGTGGTCGTCTCCGGCCACGGCGGTGCCGTCCGACCGGAGTTGGCGGGGCTGCCGACCGTTGCCGAACCGACCGCACCGCTGCACGGAATCGCGTTGCATCCCTTGGCTCTTGCGCAGTTGAAGCCGCGTCAGGCTGTCATCACCGGCCGCCCGACGTTGCACCGGCAGGTCTCGGCGCTGCTGGCCGACCCGGCGGTCGACGTCATCGCGCTCACCACCGGACCGCGCTGGCCCGATGTCTCGGGCAACGTGTTGGCCACCGGTACTCGTGCAGTGACCAGCGGTGCGCCCGACCCTGCCTGGATCGCTCGGTGTGCAGAGGTGTCCGAGCAGGCCGAACAGGCTGTGCATCGAGAACTTCGGGAGCATCCGAAGCCCACGGGTCTGCACGTGGCCGATACGGTGATGTCGGCTCTGCAGCCCGGAGATCAGCTGCTGCTCGGGGCGTCCAACCCCGTGCGCGACGCGGCCCTCGTCTCGACTCCGATCCCGGGAGTGAAGGTTCTCTCCAACCGCGGCGTCGCCGGCATCGACGGCACTGTTTCGACCGCCATCGGAGCTGCGATGGCCGGAAAGCGCCGCACCATAGCGCTTCTCGGAGACCTGACGTTTCTGCACGACGCCGCCGGACTGCTCATCGGCACCGGCGAGCCGCGTCCGGACGATCTGACGATCGTCGTGGCCAATGACGACGGCGGCGGCATCTTCGAGCTTCTCGAGCAGGGGGATCCGCAGTACGCGGGTGTGTTCGAGCGAGTATTCGGGACGCCACACGGAATGGACCTCGGGGCGCTGTGTGGGGCTTACCGCGTCGAACATCGGTTGGTTGATTTGTCGCAGCTGGCAACCGAACTCACCGGCCATGCCACCGGAATGCGGGTCTTGGAAGTGACCACCGAGCGATCGGGATTGCGAGATCTGCACGCGGCAATCCGCGCCCGGCTGCACTAGGCCGACATCGATGCCCGACCAGATTTTCGAGCACCCGCGGTTGGTGGCCATCTACGATGCGCTCGAGGGCGATCGGGACGATCTGGACGTGTACGTCTCGGCGGCCGAAACATCGAATGCACGCCGAGTGCTGGACATCGGCTGTGGAACAGGAAGTTTGGCGCTACGACTGGCGGCGCAAGGACTGGCGGTGACCGCACTCGACCCGGCGGCTGGATCATTGGACGTGGCCCGGCGCAAACCAGGTGCCGAGCAGGTTCGGTGGATTCAGGGGTATGCCGTGGACCTACCGGCCCTCGACGTCGATCTGGTGACGATGACGGGCAACGTCGCGCAGGCCATCGTCGACGACGACGACTGGTCGCTCACGCTGGCGCGCATCCATGATGCACTTCGTCCGGACGGATGGCTCGTGTTCGAGACTCGGATTCCCGCACGCACGGCCTGGACCGAGTGGAACAGACGAGACTCCTTCGCAGTGCGCGATATTCCGGGTGTGGGCCGGGTGGAAAGTTGGCTGGAGACCACCGAGGTGAACGGGCCCTTGGTGAGCTTTCGCTGGACGTACGTCTTTCTCCGCGACGGTGAAGTTGTGACGTCTGACTCGACGCTGCGTTTCCGGGAGTTCGACGAGGTGCGCAACGATCTCGTCGAGCACGGATTCACCGTCCGGGATGTGCGCGATGCACCCGACCGGCCGGGTCGAGAGATGATCTTTCACGCCGACCAGGCTCCGGGTAGCGATGTCCGTTAGCTCTCCTGCGCTGCAACCCATTCGAGAGTCTCGCCGGTTTCCTGATCGACCATGTCCTTGATCATCTTGTTGATCAGGTCTTCGATCTTGCCGCCGACGAGTGGGATCTTCACCGTCGATTCGCCCTTCACGATCAGCTTCGCGCCGGTGCCGTCGGGTCGAAGCGAGAGTGTGCCGTTCACCTTGGCGGGCAGTCCGGTGGTGCCGCCGATCAGTGTTCCCTCGGCGTGGTCGCCCTCGAGTGGCCCCCAGTGGTCGGTGCGGGAGACGATCAGCTTGCCCTTGATGACCTTGGTCACGAATCCGGGGAGCTCGGAGGTGCCCACCTCTTCGGTGATGTCGACCGTCAGACCGCCGTCGGCGTGCTTGGTCATCTCGAACCCGTCCGTCTTCTTCGCCTTGGCGAAGCGGGCGGCCCACTGGTCCTCGCTGGTCAGCGCCGCGTGCACGTCAGCGGGGGGCCGGGACGATTCGACGGTGAATTCGAAGCTGCGAGACATGAGAGCAGACGCTACCCGAGCCAGGCCCGGTCGGTTGCGCAGTAGCCTGTCGAGGTGACCGATACAGCCCGAGGCAGTCGAATCCTGCGTAGAACCCGCCTGGTGGTGCTCGTGGTCGCAGTCTCGATCTCGGTTCTGGCGGTGTTGCTGGTGGTCGGGGCCTGGCGAAACGATCTCACCATCGACTCCGACAAGGGCACCGCCACCGCTGAGGTGTTGTCGGCAGGCAAGCTGCGTTCGGCCGTCAGCTTCATCACCCCGGACGGGGTGACACACAACCCGGCTCTCGGGGTGCTGTATCCCACCAACCTCATCGCGGGCCAACGCATCGAGGTCGAGTACTACAAGGCCGACCCGGATGTCGAACTGGTTCGCGTCGCCGGCCGCGACGCCAGGGTCGCCATCGTCCCGGCCGGTTCGGTCATCGTCGTCACATGGCTGATCGCAGGCCCTGCCCTGTTCTGGCTACGTCGCAAGGAGATGCAGAATGCGCAACGGTAAGCAGTGGGTCGGTGCCGCAGTCGCGGCGGTTGCCGGGTTCGCATTGGTGAACTACGGCAACGTCGCGTCCTCGATCGTGGTGATGGTGCTCGCCGTCGTGTTCCTGCTGGTTCTGATGACGCCGGTTCTGTATCCGCGGTCGTTGCCCGACGACGCCTCGCAGGTCCTCGCGACAGAGAAGTCGGTTCCGCTCGTCTATTGGCGTCCGGGTTGCATCTTCTGCCTTCGGTTGCGGGTGGCACTGTTGCTGCGCGGGAAGAAAGCCGTCTGGACGAGCATCGCCGAGGATCCGGCCGCAGCCGCGAGAGTGCGGTCGGTCAACGACGGCAACGAGACTGTTCCGACGGTGTTCGTGGGCTCCGAACACCGCACCAACCCGAGTCCGTCGTGGGTCGTCGAGCAATTCGTGTGACGTTGGCCCACACGTAACGTTGTACATACCGGGTCGACGGCGGGGCCGCCCACACTGAGGACCGTGCGAGTAGCCATCGTTGCGGAATCGTTCCTGCCCAACATGAACGGCGTCACCCACTCGGTGATCCGTGTCCTCGAACATCTCGACAAGACCGGGCACGAGGCCATCGTCATCGCCCCGGACAACCCGTCCGGCCCGAGGGCCGCGACGTGGCACGGATCGGTGCCGGTGCACCGGGTGCCGTCCGTCATGGTCCCGAAGGTGAGCTCGCTGCCCGTCGGTGTTCCCGGCCTCGGCATGGTCTCGGCGCTGCGGACGTTCGCGCCCGATGTCGTGCATCTGGCCTCGCCGTTCCTGCTCGGAGCCGGAGGCCTGGCCGCGGCCAACCGGCTGGACGTGCCCGCGGTTGCCGTGTATCAGACGGACGTCGCCGGTTTCGCTGCCAGCTACGGACTCGGCCTCACCTCGAAGGCGGCGTGGCGGTGGACCAGGAGACTGCACCGCGGGGCGGCCAGGACACTGGCACCATCCACCTCCGCAGTCGACGCGTTGGAAGCACATGGCATTCCGCGCGTGCATCGCTGGGCCAGGGGAGTGGACGCCGTACGGTTTGCCCCCTCGGCCAGGTCGCAGTCGCTCCGAAGCCGATGGGGCGCAGACGGGAAGTTGATTGTCGGATTCGTCGGCAGGCTCGCTCCGGAGAAGCATGTCGAGCGGCTCGCCGTGCTGGCCGAGGATCCGTCGATCCAGCTGGTGATCGTCGGCGGCGGACCGGACACGGCCGCGTTGCAGACTCTGATGCCGAGCGCGATCTTCACCGGGCAACTCGGCGGCGACGAACTCGCCCAGGCGTACTCGAGTTTCGACGTCTTCGTGCACCCCGGCGAACACGAAACCTTCTGTCAGGCAGTCCAGGAAGCGCTCGCCAGTGGAGTCCCCGTCATCGGGCCCGATGCAGGTGGCCCCCGCGACCTGATCTCGCACTGCCGCAACGGTTACTTGCTCCCGGTCGAGAAGTTCACCGAGTTGCTGCCCATGGCCGTGGGAGCACTGGCCGAACCCACCACCCGGGCTCGCTTCGGCGACGCCGCCCGTAAGTCGGTGCTGCACCGAACGTGGCCCGCCATCTGCGAGGACCTGATCACGCATTACTACGACGTGCAAGGCATCACAGCGCCGCGGGTCCAAAAGATTGCTTGAGTAGTCTGGTCTCCGTGGCCGAGACATCACGCGCAACCCTGGCAAAAGAGCCCCACGAGGTGGCGTCGATGTTCGACGGCGTCGCCCGTCGATACGACATCACCAATACCGTGCTCTCGTTCGGTCAGGACCGCAGCTGGCGCAAGCTCACTCGCCGTGCCCTCGACCTGAAGCCGGGTGAACGGGTACTCGACCTCGCCGCCGGAACCGGGGTATCCACCGTCGAACTCGGCCGCAGCGGAGCTTGGTGCGTGGCCACCGATTTCTCCAAGGGCATGCTGCAGGCCGGTTTGCAGCGAGGAGTGCCGATGGTCGCAGGGGACGCGATGGCGCTGCCCTATGCCGACGCCAGCTTCGATGCCGCCACCATCTCTTTCGGCCTTCGCAATGTCTCGGATTTCGACGCCGGCCTGCGAGAGATCGCCCGTGTCACCAAACCTGGTGGACGCCTTGTGGTGTCGGAATTCTCCACTCCGGTGTTCGGCCCGTTCCGCACCGTGTACATGGAATACCTGATGAAGACGCTGCCCAAAGTTGCTCGCGCTGTGAGCAGTAACCCCGATGCCTACGTCTACCTGGCCGAGTCCATCCGCGCCTGGCCCGATCAGGAGCAGCTGGCCAGGCGCATCGCCGATGCCGGCTGGGCCGACGTGCAGTGGCGCAACCTCACCGGTGGAATCGTGGCGCTGCACAAGGCAACTCGACCGTAGCGCTGCCGCTCGGTTACGGTTTCTCTGTGTTCGACACGACCAACTGCAGTGCGGGAGGTATAGCTTTACCGGGTCCGGCAGGAGAGCCTCGGAGCACCTGAAGTTCGATCATGCGGACGTCGTCGGTCCACAGTTCCGATGCGCCCTCGCGGGTGTAGTTGGCCCCTTCGAGTTCCTTCCGGTGTTCGACGAAGTACCGGATCGAATCAGCCAGGGCGATCGCCGTCGAGTCCCGATCCGTGTTGACCATCAGGCCGACGGAGAACTCATGGCCGGCCAGCCCCGAATACACCCGCCACATGTAGTCGGACGGCGGGTACTGCCATTTGGTGTCGAGACAGCTTCCGTCACCGTCGATCGGCTCCGGTATCCAGCCGAGGCGTTCCAACTCGGCGGTCGCCTCGTCCATTCGATCGACGAACGCGTACCTCAGAGCAAGGTCGACGACGGCCACTGCAGCATCGGTGTTCACGGGCGACATTCTTCACGTGAACGGCGGCCGGGAATCGATTTTCAACGATCCGCTTCCCGATGCTCGCCAGGTTCGTGCGACGAGGTCACTGTCGGCCTCGGTGATCAGGTTGCCCATGCAGCGGACGGCGACTTTCATCAGTGCCCGTGATCGCATGCCCACCGGTCCTGCTGCGGGCAGGAACTTCGGCACGGTGAGCAGTCCGGCGAGGCGTCGAGCGATGGAGAAGGCCTGTCCGTAGTGCTCGCGCAGCAGGGTCGGCCAGACGTCGGTGAGATCGGGGTGATCGAGCAGGTCGACGACCATCCGGCCGCCCTCGAGTCCGTAGTCGATGCCTTCCCCGTTGAGTGGGTTCACACACGCTGCGGCGTCGCCGATGATGGCCCAGTTGGTGCCTGCCACTCCGGAGACCGCGCCGCCCATCGGCAGTAGCGCCGACGCCACCGAACGCAGCTCGCCGGTCAGATTCCATTCCGAACGTCGCTGCTGGGTGTAGAGATCGAGCAGTGGGCGCAGGGCGCCGGGCGCGGGCCTCTTGGCGGTGGCCAGCGTGCCGACGCCGATGTTGATGTTTCCGTCGCCCAGCGGAAAGACCCAGCCGTAGCCGGGCTGCAGAGTGCCCGCGCCATCACGCAATTCGAGGTGTGAGCTGATCCATTCGTCTTTGCTGCGTCCCGATGTGATGTATGCGCGGGCCGCGACGCCGAATGCGGTGTCCCGATGCCACTGCCGACCGAGTTGTTTGCCCAGGGTCGATCGGACACCGTCGGCGACGATCAAGGTGCGGCAGGAGATCTCGTGTGAGCCGGTAGCGGTCTGCAGGGTCACCGAGCGAACACTGTTGCCGTCACGTTCGACGGCAACTGCCTTTGCTCCCTCGGCCATGATTGCTCCGGATTCGACGGCGACCCGCCTGATGCGGTCGTCCAATTCGGTTCGCGGAACCGCACTTCCGACGGTCGGCAAGGACTTGCTCGGCCATTCGAGTTCGAGCTCCTGCCCGAATCCACTGAGCCGCAACCCGCGATTACGTGCTGCGCCACGCACCCATTCGCCCAGGCCGAGCTGGTCCAACTCGGCGACGGCGCGAGGGGTCAACCCGTCGCCGCAGGTCTTGTCACGGGGAAAGACTGCTGCGTCGGCCAGGACGACGTCGCGCCC
>NZ_JABFAU010000040.1 GCF_017168335.1 Rhodococcus sp. KRD162
GACAACGCACCGAACCGGCCATAGCCGCCCTCATCAGTCACGACGACATGAAATCACCTACAGCGCAAGGTCGCTCGGCGATTGCCCCTTAGCGCCGGATTTCGTCAATCTGCTCCCCGACCCCCGAGGAAAGGAAGCAGAATGAGGATACCGGGCACACGGCGGGACACGACTTGGCCGATCATTCGTGAGGCCACGATCGAGCTGATCTACCAGCACGGTTTCGAGACCATGAACACCCGTCAACTGGCCGAACTCGTACAGATGAAGCCAGGTTCTCTCTACTACTACTTCTCGAGCAAAGAAGAACTGCTGAATCGACTGGTCACCGAGGTGCTGGACGAGATCGTCGACGACCTCGAGTCCAGGCTCGAAGGTGTCGAGTCCGGACTTGATCGCCTCGACACCTTCATCTCCGGTCTCGCCGAGTGGCATGTCACTCGGCACAAGGAAACCTATATCGCCCGAATGGAAACCCGCAGTCTCTCCGAAGAACGACTCGACTTATACATGAAGTCTCGCGATCGGTACGACCACCTGCTGGATGACATCTTGCTCCAGTGCCGTCGGGAGAAATCGATTGCCGACATCCCCCTGACCCTGACGCGACTATCGATCCTGACGATGATTACCGGGATCACGAGTTGGTTCAAGCCGACGGGAGAGGCCAGTCTGGATGACCTCACCGCATTTTACGTCGCAGCAGTTCGCAGGTTGGTCGGCGCCAATCCCGATCCTTCAGTCTGATGTTCGAACGGCGCCTCGACGCCGCCTGAGCGCAGTAACGACCCATCGATGCCCGTCAGATCGACAGATCTGCCGGTCCGCATAGCTTGCACATTAGTCGAATCACGAAGCGGATAGCAGATTCGTCGCGGTCGACGCGCCTACGTGTGCAGGCGAATTCGTATTCTTCCAACGAGTCGGCAGGCTCTTGACAGAGAATCAAACGAACCATAGATTTATGATGTACATCACCACTAGGTGCAGATGCTCTCAAACGCATCGCCGATGTATCCGCTCGATTCACACTGTGCATTTGTCACCCCTTGGAGGACCACATCATGAAGACTCAGGCTGCTGTTCTGTGGGAACTGAACGCAGATTGGAAGGTTCAGACTGTAGAACTCGATGACCCGGGCCCTACCGAGGTACTTGTCGAGATGAAGGCGACAGGACTATGTCATTCGGACGATCATTCGGTTACTGGCGACATGCCGACCCCGCGTCCTATCGTCGGTGGGCACGAAGGAGCCGGGATCGTTCGCAAGGTAGGAGCAGAAGTCCACGACCTCGCTGTCGGTGACCATGTCATCACCTCATTCATCCCGGCCTGCGGGAAATGTCGCTGGTGCGCAATGGGAATGCAGAACCTGTGCGACAACGGGGCCATCATTCTCGAAGGTACGCAGCCGAGTGGTGGATACCGGATGCACATCGACGGAACCGATATCGGGACACTGAGCACGCTCGGAACCTTCGCCGAATGGCAAGTTTACGACCAGATGTCGGTTGTCCGGATCGATAAGGACATCCCACTCGATGTCGCCTGCCTCGTGGCCTGCGGTGTCCAGACCGGTTTTGGTTCTGCAACCACGGCGGCGGAGGTAAGGGCCGGCGACGTCGTCTTGGTCATCGGTGCAGGTGGGGTCGGGATGAATGCCGTGCAGGGCGCCGCAATGTCCGGCGCGAGTCACGTCGTCGTGGTGGATCCCGCACCGTTCAAGCGGGAGCAAGCCCCCATCTTCGGCGCCACCGAGACCTTTGCCGACTTCGCCGAGGCCGACGAGTTCGTCAAGTCAATCACCAATGGGCAGGGCGCAGACTCCGCCATCGTCACGATGGGTATTGTGCACGGAGAGGATATCGGTAGGGCGTACAACGCAATTCGTAAGGCCGGTACTCTCGTGATCACCGGCCTGGGCCCAATCGACGAGGACGGACTCCCCGGCGTCAACGCTTTCACGCTCGCCATGTTCCAGAAGCGTATTCAAGGTGCGCTGTACGGCATGGCTTCCCCGCGCGAGGCGATGCCGATGCTGCTGCGGTTGTACCAGTCGGGCAAGCTCAAGCTCGACGAACTGATCACCCGCCGCTATACCCTCGACCAGATCAATCAGGCGTACGCCGACATGCACGACGGACGCAATATTCGCGGGATCATCGAATTCGGTAGCAAGTAGCGCCCACCAGTACATCCGTGCACCCGACGCACACCTTCGAACACTCGAGATCGAGGAGCTCAATCATGTCCGTACCGACAGCCACAGATCCATCGACGCGTACATACCGAACAACTAATCCGGCGACCGGCGAAGTGGTTCGGGAGTACCCGCCACTGACCGACGCCGACGCCGATGCCCTATTGATTCGCGCGCATGCGGCGTACCAGACGTGGCGTCGGACTCCGATTGCCGAGCGAGTGCGTCTGTTTCGGAAATTCATCGAACTGCTGGAAGCGAACGTGGACGAACTGGCCGCGCTCGTGACGACGGAGATGGGCAAGCCGTTGGCTCAGTCGGTGGCGGAGATGGACATGGTCACGTCGACTTTTCGGTACTACGCAGACAACGGTGAGAAATTGCTCGCCGACGTCGAGACCGAGATCGCCGGTTTCACTCGGGCGATTACACGCCGGGAACCAGTCGGGGTGGTTCTCGGCATCGAACCATGGAATGTTCCGATGTATCAGGCAATGCGCGCAACAGCGCCGAACCTGATGTTGGGCAACACGGTTCTGCTCAAACCATCCGAAATCTGTGCTGGTTCGACGCTGTTCTTCGATCACCTCTTCGCAGAAGCGGGCTTTCCGGCCAATGTGTACCAGACCGCACTTGTGTCGACCACCCAGGTTTCCGCGTACATCGCCGACGACCGCGTTCGCGCAGTCACCTTGACAGGATCTGATCGCGCCGGATCCGCTGTCGGAGAGCAGGCTTCACGTCACATCAAACCGGTTGTACTCGAACTCGGCGGATCCGATGCGTTCATCGTGCTCGAGTCCGCCGATGTCGAGGCCGCTGCGGACACGGCGGCGGGACTGCGGTTGTTCCTCGGCGGTCAGTTCTGCAATGCCCCGAAGCGGGTGATCGTGACCGATGCCGTCGCAGACGACTTCATCGCTCGCTATGTTGCCACCTTCGCCGCCAATACACTCGGTGACCCATTCGACCCCGCTACAACCGTTGGACCACTGTCGAGTTCGGTGGCGGCCGACACCCTCGAGGCGCAGTATCGTGACGCAGTCGACAAGGGTGCAACCGTCCTCGTTCCTGGCGGGCGCGTCGATGGGCCGGGCGCGTTCTTCACCCCGGCGGTACTCACGGACATCACCCCCGATATGAGGATCTTTTCCGAAGAGGCATTCGGTCCGCTCGGCATGATCTACCGCGTCGCCGATGCTGCTGCCGCGGTCAAGCTCGCAAACGAATCTGCATATGGATTAGGCGGTACCGTGTTCGGAGATTCCAACGCTGCACGCGATGTGGCGCAGCAACTCGACACCGGAATGGTGGGAATCAACAATTTCCTCGGCGCGCCTGCCGAGATCCCGTTCGGTGGAACCAAGCGCTCCGGAGTAGGCCGCGAGTTGGGCGCATCCGGCATGGACCAGTTCGCCAACATCAAGACATACGGCATTTCCTGAATCGAACGAGATCCGTTTCGTGCCGACTCACCATATGTTGGTTCACGCGGGTCCTGATTAGCAGCGCCAAGGTCACAGTCGGACCGGCGCCGCTGGTCAGGACCCGCTGCGATCTCGGTATCAGTGGCCTGGGAAGGACGGTGATCTCGCTCCGCCCGGATGGGCGTGCACCAAAGGAAGTTACCCACGAAAGAAAGGGTGAACGCCAAAAAACAGGGTTGGCTGTCGTCGCATCCCACTTTTCGCAGTCGATACCTGGCGTCCCTAACGCGCCGGCATGCACAGTGGCAGCGCCGACGAAACTTGGCTTGACCGAGCACCCTCGTACTCGTCGACGTAAACCCGGTATGCGAGCGGGATGGGCGACGGCCCAAGGTAATTGTCTGTTGTCGTGAAGAAGAGTGCTTCGATGATCGCGGCACCTTTCTGCCGGGCGCTGCCGTCTGCGGCCGGGAGTCAGTCGTTCGCACCGACCATTCGGAGTGCCAGTTCGACGTAGCGTGTTGCGATGATGTCGGGCTCGGAGTACGTATTCGAGGGGAACCATCGGCTGACGTCGACGCCGAGAGACGTGATGGCTAGTGTGGCGGCCTCGACGTCGATTGTTTGGAAGTCTCCTGACGCATCGCCGGCTTCGATGATTCGTGTGAATACCCGTGACGTGGTCCGTCTGATGTCTGCGATTGCGTTGAAGTGCTCGTGTGAGAGCGAACGTAGTTCGTGTTGCACGACTCTCGCGAGTGCGTGGTTGTCGGCGTGCCACTTCACGTACGCAGTTACGGTGGCCGCCAGCCTCAGAGCGGGCGGCGCGATCGGCTGGTCGGCGTGCATGACGGTGGCGAGTGCGGCGTTATGGCCTTCCAAGCTGATGGCGAACAGTAGCGATTCTTTGGTCTTGTAGTGGGGGTATACGGCTCCAGGACTCAGGTCCAGACTGGCTGCGATTTCCCGAGTGGTGCTCGCCCCATATCCCTTGGCTGCGAAGACTTCGATAGCCGCAGTCCGTATGCGGGCGGCGGCTTTTGACGTGCCTACCTCACATGCGACAGCTTGCGCGGGTGTGCTCATCGCACGGTTGCCTCTCGATCGTTTGAGGTTGACAGGTATCCATCTGCGCAGTCAGTATATGCGAGCGCATAGAAACTATGCGCTCGCATATTTATGGCCGCGCGGTGCTCCGCGCGAAACCCACCCCCGCTCGAGTGCGTCCGCACTCGGCCCCAACTCAGGAGGCTTCATGCCCGAGGCTGTCATTGTTTCTGTTGCACGCTCGCCGATCGGCCGCGCCATGAAGGGATCGCTCAAGGGTATGCGCCCGGACGATCTGACCGCGCAGATGGTCCAGGCCGCTCTTGCAAAGATTCCGGCTCTGCGTCCCTCCGACATCGACGACCTCATGCTCGGTTGCGGATTGCCGGGAGGAGAGCAGGGGCAGAACATGGGCCGCAACGTCGCGATCCAACTCGGCTACGACTTCATCCCCGGTACGACGGTCACCCGGTACTGTTCGTCATCACTGCAGACCACAAGGATGGCCCTGCATGCGATCAAAGCCGGTGAGGGCGACGTCTTCATCTCCGCCGGTGTCGAGACTGTGTCTCGATACACCAAAGGCAACTCCGATTCACTTCCCGACACGCAGAACCCGCTGTATGCCGACGCACAGGCTCGCACCGAGAAGCTAGCCCAGGGCGGTCAGCAGTGGGTCGACCCCCGCCAGACGGGTTTGCTCCCCGATACCTACATCGCCATGGGGCAGACCGCCGAGAACGTTGCCCAGGTCACCGGAATCACCCGCGAAGAGCAGGACCGCTGGGCGGTACGGTCCCAGAACCGCACCGAGGAAGCGATCAAGAACGGCTTCTTCGCACGCGAGATCACCCCGGTCACACTCCCGGACGGCACAGTCATCAGCGAAGACGACGGTCCTCGTGCCGGCACCACCTACGAGGCCGTCAGCCAACTCAAGCCCGTATTCCGACCCGACGGCACCGTCACCGCCGGCAATGCCTGTCCACTCAACGACGGCGCCGCTGCCTTGGTGATCATGTCCGATACCAAAGCCAAGGAGCTGGGACTGTCCCCACTCGCCCGCATCGTGTCCACCGGGGTCTCCGGGCTGTCGCCGGAGATCATGGGCCTGGGCCCGATCGAAGCGTCCAAGCGGGCTCTCACGATCGCGGGGCTGGGTATCTCCGATATCGACCTCGTCGAGATCAACGAGGCATTCGCCGTGCAGGTGATCGGGTCGGCGCGAGAGCTGAACATCGACGAGGACAAGCTCAACGTCTCCGGTGGCGCCATCGCTCTGGGGCACCCCTTCGGTATGACCGGTGCCCGCATCACCGCGACATTGCTCAACAACTTGCAGACCTACGACAAGCAGTTCGGCCTCGAAACCATGTGTGTCGGAGGCGGACAAGGTATGGCAATGGTCCTCGAACGCCTCAACTGACAGCGAAGGAAACACCCATGGGCAACATCACTTATGACTTCACCGGCAAATCGGTCATCGTCACCGGTGCCGCCCGCGGCATCGGTCAGGCACTGGCACGCCACTTCGTCGAAGCCAAAGCCGCCGTCTTCATGGTGGACTTCGACGAGATCGAACTCGACAAGGCCGCCCGTGACGTCGGCGCCGTCGGCATCCCCGCCGACGTCAGCAACACCGACGACGTCGAACGGGTCGTCTCCACCGTGATAGACGAGACCGGCCGGATCGACATCCTCGTCAACAACGCGGGCATCCTGCGCGACAAGGTGCTGTGGAAGCTGACCGACGACGACTGGAATCAGGTCCTGAATGTCCACGCCGGCGGGACATTTCGTTTCACGAGGGCATGTGTACCGCACTTCCGGAAGCAGGAATTCGGGCGCGTCGTCAACATCACCTCCTACACCGGACTGCACGGCAACCGGGGCCAGGCGAACTATGCCACCGCGAAAGCCGGGATCATCGGATTCACCAGAACCGCTGCGAAGGAACTGGCCGCGTTCGGTGTCACCGTCAACGCCATCTCGCCGAACGCAGCCACGCGGATGACCGCCTCGATTCCTGAGGACAAGATCGCCGAACTCACCGGACCAATCTCACGGTTCGCCGACCCGTCCGAGATGGCCGATGCCATCTGCTTCCTGGCTTCCGAGGAAGCCGGCTACATCACTGGCGTCGTCCTTCCGGTCGACGGCGGTGTCTCCATGTGACACCATTTTCTGAACGGATGAACCCATGACCGATGTACTCTCCCGGCGCGACATCGACTTCCTGCTCTACGAATGGCTCGACGTCACCTCGCTGACCTCCCGCACACGCTTCGCCGAACATTCGAAGGACACCTTCGACGCGGTGCTCGACCTCAGCGCGGACATCGCGCACAAGCATTTCGCCACACACAACAAGAAGGCCGACGCCCAGGAGCCGACCATGCGCCCCGACGGCACCGTCGACATGATCGACGAGGTCAAAACGGCCCTCGACGCCTACGCGACGTCGGGACTGATCGCGGGGCAATTCGACGAGAGCGTCGGAGGCATGCAACTACCCACCACGGTGGCACGGGCGGCGATGGCCTGGTTCCAGGCAGCCAATGCCGGTACCGCCGCATACCCGTTCCTGACAATCGCCAACGCCAACCTGATCGCGGCTTACGGCACCGAACAGCAGATCGACGACTACCTCCGCCCGATGCTCGAGGGCCGGTACTTCGGCACGATGTGCCTGTCCGAACCCCAGGCTGGGTCGTCGCTGGCGGACATCACCACCCGGGCGATCCCGCAGGAGGACGGCAGCTACCGGTTGACCGGCACGAAAATGTGGATCTCGGGAGGTGACCACGAACTCACCGAGAACATCGTGCACCTGGTGCTGGCGAAAACCCCGGGCGGCGGTCCCGGGGTCAAAGGCATCTCGTTGTTCATCGTCCCGAAATTCCTCCCCGGTACCGATGGCAGCGTCGGCGAACGCAACGACGTCACGCTCATGGGCCTCAACCACAAGATGGGCAACCGCGGCACCACCAACACACTGCTCGCATTTGGTGACGGAACACATTCCCCGGCAGGCCAATCCGGCGCTGTGGGATTCCTCGTGGGGCAGGAGCACCGGGGTCTGTCGTATATGTTTCATATGATGAACGAGGCCCGGATCGGTGTCGGTTTCCTCGCGATCTCCCTCGGTTACGTCGGTTACCTGAAATCGCTCGAGTACTCGAAGGTACGAACCCAGGGTCGCCCGCTCGAAGCCAAGAACCCGTCTTCCGCGCCGGTTCCGATCATCGAACACGCCGATGTCCGCCGAATGCTGCTCGCGCAGAAGTCCTATGTCGAAGGTGCTCTGGCGCTTGGTCTCTACTGCTCCTGGTTGGTCGACGAGCACGACACCGTCGAGGATGCAGCAACCGCTGACGAGGCAAGGTTGCTCCTGGACGTCCTGACCCCGATCGCGAAGAGTTGGCCGTCGCAATGGTGTCTCGAAGCCAACAGCCTCGCGATTCAGGTTCACGGAGGGTACGGCTATACCCGCGACTACGACGTCGAACAGCACTACCGCGACAACCGCTTGAATCCCATTCACGAAGGCACGCACGGCATTCAAGGGCTGGACCTGCTGGGTCGCAAGGTCACCATGCATGACGGTGCCGGCTTGACGCTGCTCGGATCGAAGGTTGCAGAGACCATCGAACGCAGCCGCCTTCTCGGGGGCGACACGGCACGCTACGCGGACGAACTCGACGTTGTGTGGAACCGCGTCGTCGAGGTGACGACAATATTGCGGTCCACGAGTGATACGGCGACCTCGTTGGCGAACTCGTCGGTGTATCTGGAGGCATTCGGACACACCGTGATCGCATGGATGTGGCTCGAACAGCTCACCGCGGTCGTCGGCAAGGACGGCGACTTCTACGACGGGAAGCGCCACGCCGCCCGCTACTTCTATCGTCATGAGCTGCCCAAGGTCACACCGCAACTCGATCTGTTGGCAAGCCTTGACCGGACCACACTCGACATGAACCCCAACTGGTTCTGAGCCCGAAGAGGCATTGAACATGAACGTACTCGACAGATTCCGCCTCGATGACCGTGTCGTTATCGTCAGCGGCGCATCGTCCGGACTCGGGGTGGCGTTTGCACGAGCATTCGCCGAGGCCGGCGCGGACGTCGTCCTCGCGGCTCGACGCGTCGACAAACTGCAGGATACAGCCGCGCTGGTTCGGGCGAGCGGACGCCGCGCTCTCCCGGTGGCAACGGATATCGCGGATCCCGATCAATGCACGAATCTGGTCGACGAGGCGATGGCGGCGTTCGGACGCGTCGATGTTCTCGTCAACAACGCCGGAATCGCGACCGCCTTCCCTGCTACCCGCGAAACACCCGATCAGTTTCGTTCGGTCATTGACATCAATCTCAACGGTTCCTACTGGACCGCACAGGCCTGTGGCAGAGTGATGCAACCTGGCAGCTCCATCATCAACATTTCCAGCATCCTCGGACTCACGACAGCCGGTCTACCCCAAGCTGCATACAGTGCCAGCAAGGCTGCCATCGTGGGATTGACCCGTGATCTGGCCCAACAGTGGGGCTCGCGGAAGGGAATTCGTGTCAATGCGATCGCCCCTGGATTCTTCGCTTCCGAAATGACGGACCAGTACCAGGACGGCTACCTCGACGGTCTGGCCTCTCGCATGGTGCTCGGACGGACCGGCGACCCAGCTGAACTCGCTGCGACACTTGTGTGGCTGGCCTCGGATGCCGCCGGTTACGTGACCGGACAAACCATCGCGGTGGACGGCGGCGTCACCATCACCTGATCGAGGATCCCCCTAACCGTCCACCGATCTCCTCTACACCAACCAGAGCAGGACAGCATGCCCACTACGATCGATAAGGTCGACGACCTCCACCAACTCCTCGGCCAGAAACTCGAAGACAGCGACTGGTTCGACATCACCCAGGATCGGGTCAATATCTTCGCCGAGGCCACGGACGACCGTCAATGGATTCACGTCGACGTCGATCGCGCCAACAACGAAAGCCCTTATGGCGGACCCATCGCCCACGGCTACCTCACGTTGTCGTTGCTGAGCGCTATGTTCTTGCAAGTACTCCATGTCCGGCAGGCGTCGATGGCAATCAATTACGGCTTGAACAAGGTCAGGTTTCCCGCATCTGTCCCTGTCGGATCCAAGGTTCGACTTAGCGCAGAGGTGACAGCTGTCGAAGATATCGCTGACGGCGTCCAGATCATTCTCCGAGCGACGGTGCACTGCACCGCGTCACAGAAGCCCGTGTGTGTCGCCGAACCCGTCTACCGCTTCTATCGCTGACCAGACCTTTGTGTGGACCTAGTCGGTTGTTTCCGAAGTAGTATCCGATCGAAATCTTTGTGCTTCGTTCGTAGTCAAGTGACGCACCGAGGTGTCATGGGTCCGACTGGAAGGTTGGCGAGCCCCCTGAGGGCCAACCTTCCGGTCGGCCGGTCCAGCTGCATACGACTCACCGAACTCGAAATTGTCCGCGCCACCAGCGGCTCGGGGGAACCAGGCCTCTGATTTCGGAAATGCCTAGGAAGCGGAAGCGGAGGCTGTGGTGATCCGCAACGTCATGCACCATATGTCTGCAAGCAAGTCCAAAGTTTCTGCGCGTTCACTCGGGGACGTATCGGGCTGCCAATACTGTGTTATGACGCTGTTGAGTTGCAGAACGAGCATCTCGATGAGCAACACCGCCCGCCGCCGTTCCGGCCCTTCAGGTAGCGACGCCTCATACTGCGTGAGCGAATGACCGATACGGTCGTAAACCGCACTCTGTGAGTTTCGCAGGGTGCTCTCGATGGCAAGAGCCTCGTTCCATGCAGAGACGAATTCCGCATGGTCGAGCCACCACTGTGTGGCGTCTATCAGCCAGTTGTGGATCGAACGGCGTGTTCCGGTGATCAATGCCGTGTCTAGTGTTTTCCAATGATCGAACGCAGACCGTGCAAGGAGATGATCGGCGGCGGCGAGAAAAATCTCCGGTTTGCCCGAAAAATGTAGGTAAAAGGTCGCACGGTTGACATCGGCGGCGTTGGTGATGTCGCGAATAGTAGCGGCAGAGTAGCCGCATCTGGTGAATGCGTCGTAACTTGCCGCAACCAAACGTTCGCGGGTCAGCCGCTTCTGGTCGTCCCGCATGGACGTCCGCCGACCAGGGGGAGGTTGGATCGAGTCCGTCGTCATTCTCATAGGATACGAGTTCCGGTTCTCGTCCAACGAGAGCCCGCCCTGGACGGGGACCGAGTGCGGGTACGTCTGTGTGAGGTGAATATCCGATCTCACGGGAAGTTCATTTCGTGGCAGCTTCGTACCCATCGGCAAACAGGGTTTGAGCAACCTCACGCATCTTCACTTTGCGGACCTTACCTGTCACGGTCATCGGGAAGTCGTCGACGACATGTACATATTTCGGAATCTTGTGTCGGGCGATCTTGCCGGACGCAAACGTCTTGAGATCGTCAGATGTGAAGGTAAGTGCTCCGTCGCGGAGGCGAACCCATGCCATGAGTTCCTCGCCGTACTTGGCGTCAGGGACCCCGATGACCTGGGCGTCGAGGATGTCCGGGTGAGTATAGAGAAACTCTTCGATCTCACGAGGGTAGATGTTCTCACCGCCGCGGATGACCATATCTTTTATACGTCCGGTGATTTCGACGTATCCGGCGTCGTCCATGACGGCCAGATCTCCCGTGTGCATCCATCGGTCACTGTCGATGGCTTCGGCTGTCTTGTCGGGCTCATTCCAGTAACCGATCATCACGCTGTAGCCACGGGTGCACAACTCACCGGTCTGTCCTCGCGGCACGATCTCGCCGGTGTCTGGGTCGACAATTTTGATTTCGAGGTTAGGCCCCACCTGCCCCACTGTGCTCACGCGCTGTTCGAACGTGTCGTCGATCCTGGTCTGGGTTGACACCGGTGAGGTCTCCGTCATGCCGTAACAGATCGATACTTCGGCCATGTTCATCGTGTTGATGACCTGCCGCATGACTTCGGCCGGGCAGGGCGAGCCTGCCATGATCCCTGTTCGCAGACTGCTGAGATCGTAGGAATCAAAGTCCGGCAAGGCGAGTTCGGCGATGAACATGGTCGGCACGCCATAGAGACTTGTGCACTTTTCCTCGACGACGGTTTCCAGCGTTTTGGCAGGGTCGAATCCGTCCGCCGGTATTACCATCGTCGCTCCGTGGGTGGTCGCTGCAAGATTGCCCATCACCATGCCGAAGCAGTGATAGAAGGGTACCGGAATGCAGATTCGATCGGCTTCGGTGTATTGGAGTAGCTCACCGACGAAGTAGCCGTTGTTGAGGATGTTCCGATGCGAGAGAGTGGCACCTTTGGGGTTGCCGGTTGTCCCGGAGGTGTACTGGATGTTGATCGGATCGTCGGTCGACAAGACCGAGGTCTTCACCGCGATCTTGTCCAGTTCCTCGGGGGTCGGCTCGACGAACATGTCGTCCCATTCGGGTGATCCCAGTAAGACGATTGTTTCCAAGTGGATGCAGTTCGGTTTGGCTGCGGTGAGCATCGCCGCGTAGTCGGCACCCTTGCATTCCGGTGCGGCAATCATCCAGCGAATGTCTGACTGATTGAGTGCGTATTCCAGCTCATTCTGACGGTATGCAGGGTTGATATTGACCAGAACCAAGCCGAGTTCGGCGGTTGCATACTGTGTCAACGTCCATTCGGCCCGGTTCGGTGACCACAGGCCGACCCGATCGCCGCGCGTCAAACCACGGCGATCGAACGATGCTGCGAGGGTCCGGACGTGATGTCGGAATTCTCGGTAGGTCCAGCGCCGTCCCGTAGAACGTTCCACGAGCGCCTCATTGTCTGGAAAAGCCTCCGCCGTCTGCTGCAACGATTGCGGAATCGTGAGGTCCAGGAGGGGTGCGTTGTCTCCTTGGGAATAGGACAGTGCCATGGTCGTGAGCTCCTAGTTGATCATCGAGGAATTGGTTGGTCGCGGCACGGTCGAGGACTACATGAGGCCGACCGGTTTTATTTTCAGACATCGCATTCAGCTACAGCTCGGTGAAACATCCATCAGCTCGCCGAGGGGGCGAAACACCGATTCGGAAATCGCTTGCGGATAGAACGCTGTGGCGCAAAGCACAATTTTCACTGTACGATCTCACTCGACAGCATGTCGCGTCAATAGCCGCAAAGCGCCGGAAGTGACTCCTTCCGGCTCACCGGATTCACCGCCTGGGGCGACCGGGCCATGAAGACCGAAACAGCGCTTGATCCCGGAGCGCGACGGCCCTGTTCGGTCCTCGTTCTGCAACCAGGTGCACTACTTCGCCTCCCGCGAGGAGGCCCAACCGTGGCTGGACGCACACCCCGACGGCGAAGTCCTGGACATCGAGGCTGCGCATCGGGTCAGCGTCGCCGTCGCATCCTCGATGCTGGCGCAGGCCGACACCGCTGATCCGGACTCGGTCACGCAAGACGACTACTCCGCACCTTGACACCTACCGCGCGGAGGCAGCACACGAAAGCTCCGATAAACCCCGGAGAACGATGCGACTCGTCTGATGAATGAAGTGACCATCTCCGATGGCTCGGTCATATGCGCAGAGCAAAATCCTGACCCCGACCGCCTCGCAACCCCCATTGCATAGTTATGCGCCACTTCGGGTCGTCTCTCATTCGTTCGTTTGTCGGACACTGCCGGACCCATATCGGCGAGTGCTGGTGTCAGTTTCAGAAGTAGGCTGCACGATTTGCTGGGGTTTTACCCGTGATTGCAGTCGTCTTCTGACATTCTGAGTGCAGAAGTGAACTGCACAATCGGCACCACAGGTCGGGGTGTTCAAGGCTGTGGTGGGGGTGGGCGGCCGATGTGCGGA
>NZ_JABFAU010000041.1 GCF_017168335.1 Rhodococcus sp. KRD162
GCTGGATGCGGGTCCTCCTGACGCCACGGAAGTGGGTCCAGATCAAGCCGTCACGACGCCACGCCGAAGCCCGGGTGGGTCCCGAATCAGACCGTCACACTGGTCCCGAATCAGACTGTCACCGCCAATCAACCGTCCCTGTTTTCGATCGGAGAGGGGACCGACGATGTCGGAACCGGAGATGAACGTGGATCTGCGGATCCGCGACGAAGTGCGCAGGATCTGGGGGGAGTGGATCGGACTCGATCCGGACCTGCCCGAGGCCGTACGCGAGGAACAGATCGAACGCGAAGCGGCGCGACTGACCCAACTGGTGGAGGAAACGGTGGGGGACAGCGCCCACGGCTTCCTGATGGATCGGTGGCGGGCCGAGAACCCGGGAGTGACACCGGACTACCCCACGACCGTGGCGTTGATGACCACGGCCTGGCACTCGGCACGATCGAAGATCCTCGAGGAACACCTGTACCCGCAGGTGACCGAGGAGATCTACCAACGGGTGATCTCCACGGACGCAGTGATCGAGGAGGAGCGCCGAGCGCACCTGCAGAGCGCGCAGGACAAGGGCGACGAGATGCGTTGGACGACACTGTCGGTGGACATCTCGCCGCTGGCGAGCCGGATCGTGGACCGGGTGTGGATGGACCGTCCGGGTCGATTCCTGCTGCTCGCCCAGGCGCTGATCCAGCAACGACTCGACGACAACCAGCCGACGCCGACCACAGCGAGCGATCCGATCGCCGCGGAGCTCGAAACGTTGATCCTCGACGAGATGGACCGGACGCCGGGCGCGACTCCCTTCTGACCCTTCGGGCGCAGTGGGTCGACGCCCACACGGCCACCGCCGACATTCTGCACCGAGGAGGCCGTCTCAGGCAGCACCTCGACAACGCCGAGCGCGCGCTCGAACGCGCACGCCAGCAAGACAACCGCGACGGCATCGAGGCACTGACACAGCGGATCTCGGACCTGTCCTACCGGCGCACCCGACTGCTCGCCGACTACGAGCGCGCCCGCGCGGCCGAAGGGCAGCTCGGCAACGCCCTGCGCGCCGCCGGGATCGATCCCGCCTCGATCAACCACAGCGCCGTCGCCCGCGCCGACGCCGCGCAACGCCGCACGCCGCCGACCTGGGCCAACGACCCCGCCACCGGACGCCAACTCGACACCCTGCGCACGCTGCTCGCCCGATCCGGACTACCCGACGACACCGTCGACGCGCGCCTGACCAAAGCCGAGGCCGACCGCTCCATCAAGGCCATCCTCGCCGGCGAGCTGCCACTGCTGCGCAGCACCGACGATGCAGCGCCGCCGGCACCCCCGCAGGCGTCGGCACACGAGGTACTCACCGAGCGCATCCGCGCCGCCGTCCTCGCCGACGCGGATCTGACCGTCTCGGCTCAGGCGTCGTCGAACACCTTCGCCCAGTTCCAGTCGTGGGCGCTGGCACGGACGAAAACGGTCATGCTCGACGCCGTCGTGGGCGTCGACGACACCGACACCGCGCTCACCGGCGCCGCACAATCGCTGTTGGCCGATCCTGCCCGCCTCGATGCACTTCCCCACGAGCTGGTCGACTTGCTCTGGCAGACCCACCACCGGGCACCCGAGGCAGACCCCACAGAGCCGGACACCACAGGGCCAGAGACCACCGACGAAGCTGCACGTCAGCACCTGGCCCAGAACGAGCTCGACAATGCCGCCACTGCTGCGATCGTCGACTTCGACGATCGCGGCCGCCGCGCCTACGACCCGCGCGCGCCCTTTGCCGCGCCCGATCCCTCCGCCGACCCCGTCGTCGGCGCAGCACTCGAATCCCTGCCCTCCGACAGCGTCGACGCCACACAGATCCGCGCCGACTTCATCCACGGCTACGCCACCGCCGCCAGCACCGATGCTGCCAGGCGCGCCGCTGCGGCCACCGAAACATCGCTTCCCGCTGACGATTCCGCCGACACCGCGACACCCCGCGAGGTACACGCTGCGCCGGTCGAGGTGCCCCAGTACGAGACCGGAGAACCCCTCACCAGCCCGTTGTGGCGCAGCAACAGTCTCATCGCCGCCCAACGCCCCGACGGCTCCACCGTCTACATCAGCGCCGACACCGCCCGCCGCTATGCCGCCGTCTCCGACACCGTCACGCCAGAACCCGAACCCCAGACCGCGACCGGACCGGAAGCGACGCCCGAACCCGAGACCGCCGCCGAACTCGGCGGCGTCGACGCGGGCGGACCGAGCCGGGAACCGTTAGGTAGCGGTGTCGACTCCGCTGACCACTCAGCCCGATTTACTGCTCCCGCAGTCGATTTCGTTCTCGGCACGGACGTTCTCGTCCCATCCGGAGCCAAAGCCCGAGCCCGCGCCAACCTCGATGCCCTCGCCATCGTTCAGCGGTTGGCCACCGAGTCCCGCCCCGCCACCGACGCCGAGCAGGACGCACTGGCTCGCTGGTCGGGATGGGGCGGCGTGCCGCAGATATTCGACACCGCCAAGACCGAATGGGAGCCCGAGCGCGAGGAACTGCGCACCCTGCTCAGCGCCCCGGACTACGCCGCAGCCCGCTTGAGCACCGTCAACGCCCACTACACCGATCCCGCCATCGCTTCTGCCCTCTGGCGCGCGGTCGAACGCGCCGGTCTGCCCGAGGGTGCCCGCGTCCTCGAACCGGGTTGCGGCAGTGGACACTTCGTCGGTCTCGCCCCCACCGGAACGAAGATGGTCGGCGTCGAGCTCGACCCCATCACTGCAGCGATCGCCCATCACCTCTATCCGAACCAGCACATCCGCAACCACGGATTCGAGGCAGCGTTCGCCGGCGACGGCACCTTCACCGCAACCATCGGCAACGTCCCGTTCGGTGACTATCCGGTCTACGACGACATTCACAACCCCAACAGTCGCTCGATCCACAACCACTTCATCATCAAATCCCTGCACCTGACCGCCCCCGGCGGGTACGTCGCGGTCATCACCAGCACGTTCACTTCCGATTCGGTGCGCCCGGCCGCGCGGCGCGAGATCGCCGCCCTGGGTGACCTCGTCGGCGGCGTCCGGCTGCCGTCGGCCGCGCATCGTCGCCAGGCCGCCACCGACGTGCTCACCGACGTGCTGATCTTCCGCAGGCGAGAGCCGGGCCGCGAGGCCACCGAACAGACCACGCTGTGGACCGAGGTCGCCCAAGTCACCCTTCCCACTGGGAACGGAGACAGCACCGCACCGGCCCACCTGAACCGGTACTTCAACCGGCACCGAGACCGCATCCTGGGCACCGTCGAGGTCGGTTCCGGAATGTACGGCTCGACCACGATGAAAGTCGTTGCCCCGCAATCGCAATCCGTACCAGCCCTGCTGACGCGGGCGCTGGAGAACATCGTCGACGATGCCCTGGACTCGGGCCTGGCGATGACCGCCGCGGCTCCAGATCGAACCCAGCATCACGAGCTCGATACCGCCGGCCTGCACACCGACTCCGGGACCGATACCGGAACCATCCCCGGCACACTGCGATTCGACGCCCACAGCTCCCGGTGGGAGCAGTACCAGGTCGGTGCCGGATGGGTTCTCACCCCCGCCAAGGGCCGCGAGATCAACGATCAGTGGCAACGACTGCTCGCCATGGGCGATACCGTCCTGGACATCGGTGAGAGCGCGCGCACCGCCGACTCGACCCCCGAGCACCGACAAGACCTGCGCGAGAAGCTCGATCGGCAATACACCGACTACACCAACCGATACGGCTTCATCAACCGGTTCAAGTGGACCAACCACGCCACTGAGAACAGCCCCGAGAAGACCGCCGAGAACTTCACCGCCCTCGAAGCGCAGTGGCGCATCGACGCAGCCGGGCAGGCCGCCCTCGATCGAGGGGTGGATCCCGACGACCTCGCAGACCTCGATCTACCCCCCTACGGGGGTGAGATGCCCACCGAGGTCACCGAAGCACTGCTGGAGAAGGCGCGCACACCGGCGCAGGGGCCCCGTAAGAGCCGCCATCACCTTCAAGGGGCCATCAGCTTCGACCCCCGCATGGCGATGGTCCGCTCGCTCGAACTCTTCGACGACGAGACCGAGCAGGCCACCAAGACCTCGATCTTCGATACCGACGTCACTTTCACCACCGAAAGCGCCACCAGCGCGGCCGGCATCGACGAAGCGATCGCCATCGCCTTCGATGAACGCGGCAGCATCGACCCCGAACGGGTGGCCGAGCTGCTCGATACCGACGTCGAGGACGTACTAGACCGATCCCGAGGCAAGATCTACCCCTCACTCACCGATCCGAGTACCTACGAGGTCGCCGGCCAATTCCTCGCCGGCGACGTCCGCAGCAAGCTCGCCCGCGCCCGCGTCGCCGAAGCCGAGAACCCCGACGTCTACACCGGTGTCGTCGACGCCCTCGAGGCCGTCGTGCCACCGGATGCCGACCCCGCGCGCATCGGGGTGCGTCCCGGCGCGGAATGGGTCGGAGTCGACAACCACAAGCAGTTCCTGGTCCAGGAGTTCGGGATCGACCCCGACGAGCTGACCGTCTCGTACGCCGCAGTCAACGCGACCTGGCAGTTCGAGACCAGTTCGGCCCCGAACTGGGACGACCCGCAAGGCTACGAGGACCCGTGGGGCATCGCCGGCCGCTACTCCGGGCTCGAGCTGTTCACCGCGATCGCCAACAACAAGCCCGTCGAAGTGCTCAAGACCGAGAGCGAGCTCGACCGCGAGCCCAAACCGCGATTCCACCCCAAACACACCACCGACCTGCGCAATCGCGCGGTACGGCTGGAAGAGAAGTTCGTGCAGTGGCTCTGGTCCGATCCGGCCCGCTACGAGCACCTCACCGAGGTCTACAACGGGCGGTTCAACCGGTTCGTCAAACCCCAGTTCGCCACCGAGCACAAGCAGTACCCGGGCCTGAACCCCAACTACATTCCGTACTACTACCAGTGCCAAGCCGAACAACGTCTGACTCACGGGGAGACGATCCTGCTCGATCACTGCGTCGGATCGGGCAAGACCCTCACCATCACCATCAGCTGCATGGAGATGCGCCGACTCGGACACAAACGCCAGCCGTGGGTGGTCGTGCCGAACCACCTCGTCGACCAGTGGGCCGCCGAGGTTCGCGATGCCTACCCGGCCGCGAAAGTGCTCGTCGGCGGCGACCTGTCCGGGCCCCGCGACCGGCAACGCTTTATCGGCCAAACAGCGGTGACCGACTGGGACATGGTCATCGTCCCCGAATCGGTGATGAAGCTGATCGCGGTCAGCAAGGACACCGAGCTCGCCTACATCGAGACCCGCATGATGGAACTACGCGAAGGCCTCGAACGCGCCAAGGAGACCGGCGGCGAGCACACCGTCAAACAGATCGAACGCGTCCTCAAACGCGAACAAGCCAAACAGCAGAAACTGGTGTCCTCCAAAGCATCCGACACCGGACTGACATTCGAGCAGTCCGGCTGCGACTTCCTCTGGGTCGACGAGGCGCACTACTACAAGAACCTCGCCCGCACCTCCAACTCCGCCGACCTGTCCCTGCCCGAGGGATCGCAACGCGCCTCCGACCTGGAGATGAAAGCGCGCTGGCTACGCGACCGCGCCATCCTGCGCAACGTCGAATCCGGACAACCCGACGCCCCCGCGAAAGCGATCGCCTTCGCCACCGGAACACCGGTGAGCAACTCCCTGTCCGAGCTGTGGGTGATGAACCGCTATCTGCGCCCCGATCTGCTCGACGCCGCCGGAATCGGCCACATCGACGCCTGGGCACAGACATTCGCCAAACAGCGCACCACCGTCGAAATGAACATCACCGGTACCTCACTGCGGCCGATCTCGCGGATGGCCGAGTACCAGAACTTGCGGCAACTGATCGCCATGGTCGATCAATTCCGCGACGTGGTCACCGAGGACCAGATCCCCGTCGAGTTGCCGCGAATGCGCACCGGCAAGCCGCTGGTCGTCGAATTCGACCTCGCACCGCAGGTCCGAGACTTCATGTTCGATCTCGACGAACGCATGGCCGCGACCTCCGGACGCAGCATGGACGTCGACAACGCGTTGAAGATCTCCAACGACGGCCGCAACGCCTCCCTGCACCCGACCCTGGCGAAACTGCCCGAACCGGAACCCGAACACGACCGAGTCGCCGTCGCAGCGGATCTGCTCTGGAACACCCACCTCGAGCACCGCGACCTGTTCACCCCCGCCGACCGGCACGGCCCCGACGCCCGCGGGGTATTCCAGATGGTCTTTTGCGACCGCGGCACCCCCAAGGCCGGCGGGGCGGCGGACAAGAGTCTCTACGCTCGCCTGCGAGAAGCGTTGGTGGACAGAGGAATGGAGCGATCGGAGGTCGTGTTCATTCACGACTACCCGACACCGAAACAGAAGCAGCAGCTCTTCGCCGACTGCCGCGCCGGCAAGGTTCGCGTGCTGATCGGCTCGACACCCAAGCTCGGCACCGGCGTCAACGCCCAACGCCTGCTCAAGCAACTCATCTCCCTCGATCCCGCGTGGACCGCAGCCGACATGCAGCAGCGGTTCGGGCGCATCATCCGGCAGGGCAACGTCCACCGCGAGGTCGACGTGGTCAACATCGTCGCCCGACGCTCCTACGACGCCACCATGTGGCAGATCATCGAACGCAAAGCCCACTCCGTCCAGCAGCTACGCGGAGGCGAGATCCCCGACACGATGGAAGACGTCGGCGGCGACATCGCCCTGTCGGCCGCGCAGACCAAGGCCGCCGCCACCGGCGACCCCGTCTACGTCCGCGCGATCGAGCAGCAGGCGCACGTCGACGCGCTCGAATCCGAACAGACCATGATCGCCAACGCGAACGCCTCCCGCCGCGCGGCCATCGACCGCCTCGACCGCGCCGCCCAGCGCCTCGACGCCGACATGCCCACTATCGAGGCCAATGCCGACCGCGCTGCAGCATGGCTCGACATCGACGACCGCGCCGAGAAGATGATCACTATCGATCACCGGACCGCCGCCGACGACGACACCGAATCGCTCGTCGACGCGCTGCAGAACGTCCTGCGCACCACCTACATCGACATGCGAGCAGTCAAGAGCGGACGACCGAGCGAGTTCGCGGAGATCGCCGGCGTCGCGATCGCCGGCACCTACCGCCCGGTCAACGACCAGCTCGAACTCTCCATACCAGCAGGCCCGAAACGCTACGTCGAGCACCGCAAACTCACCGAAGCGATGTCCAGTACCACCGCCGCACGCGGGATCCTCCAGCAGATGCGCAACATGATCAAAGAGCTGCCCGTGCGCGCGACCGCAGCTCATGCCGACCGCGCACACATCGCCGGGAGACTGACCGAGCTCACCGCGCAGGAAGACCGAACCTTCACGCGCACCGACGAACTCGCCCAGGCCCGCTACGCGCTCGCCGAACTCAAAGCAGACGTCAACGCCCGCGAGAACTCACCCGAAGCGCTCACCGAACGCGGCCGCGACCTCGACCGGCGCCGATCGCAAGGGCTGTACCCGAAATGGAGCCTCGACCTCAACCCCACCCCCGCACACGCGGACGCCCAACACAGCAGCCGCGCAGCACTCGTCCAGTCCGTCCCCGACCGGATGCAGGCCTTCGCCGAAAAGTGGGCCGCAGCCCAAACCGAGCGAGACGCACGCCGCGCCGACGACCCATGGAAGCCGAAATCGCCTGACGGATCACGCTTTCAACGCGGAGCAGACCGCGACAGCGGTGCACCAGGAGCGGCGATCCAATGGACTGACCGCACCTGGCACTGGACCGCATGGACAGGCCCCGACAACTCGACCTCCGGGTTCGAGGAACGCCGCGACTCGGCCCGTTACGCCGCCGAAGGCGCACTACGCGACCTCGAAACCGAGGCATCGAGTCACGAATCGCCTCAGGCCGAGCGAGACGTATCGCCGCTCAAATCCATGCTCAACCGCCAGTCCACCAAGAAGGCCGGCACCATCCGCCCGCCTGCGCCGGAACCGGATCGACACCGCGATCACGGCCTGGACAGGTGAACCGGTCGGCTGACTGGTGGTCAGGGACGCAGCACAGCATCCCAGACATCGGAACTCTTCAAATCGACGGGCAAGTCGAACTGGTCCTCGAACCACCGTTTGAACCCCTCCGTGCGACTAGGTGAATCGAACCATTCGACGAAGGCTTCGACGAGCGCGAGCGCCTTCTTGATCCTTGGGTGCTGCTGATTGAGTGCGACCTCGAGCGGGGGGTCGTTGTCGATCACCAAAAAACCGCGTTCGGCGGCGTCGTAGAACGCGGGATTTTCGTCGTCTACGTCATGAAAGCTGTCGGGCAGGATCAGATCGTCGTTGGAGACATGGAAGCGAATCGCCGTGATTACGGAGCCTGGCATGCGGGATTCTTGAAAGTACTTGACGACCGCACCGGCAAGGTGCTCGAACTGCTCCCTTTCGCCCTCGGGCAATTCCACAGCCGCAATCTGCTCCTGGGTCTTCGCCGCTAATAGGGCGTCATAGCGATCCTCGAGCTCCCCGAACTTCTCAAGCAGAAGGTTGTAGCTTTCCGTCTTTTGCTCGAGCTGAAGTTCGATTTCGGCGACCTGTTCTGCAGAGTAGGTCTCGACCTTCCCCAGCAACTCCTCGTATCGTGAGGCGCTGACCAGCCACTTGTCCCTGTGAATAGTCCAATCTGCGGTATTCGCCTTGAGACCGAACGCTTCGATGACCCTGTCGTGCATTACGTCGAGGTCCTGCCCAGCGGTGGCCTCGTCGAGCTGACCGATCAGCATTGCTTTCAGTGGTCCCGGCAAGTCCTCTCTGGCCAGCCCAGGTGTGAGCACCGGGAGGAACGTCCCTTTCACCCATGCGGCACCCATTTCCGCCAAGCATGTCGGACGGGTGAGGTAAGTAGGGGAGACGATCGCAATGACCAATGGCGACGCCGCTGCTTCTTCCCTCATTTCGGTGAACAGGTCGAGTCCGGATGCGATCCCTGTCCCGCGCTGAGAGGTGTAGAAGACCTGTTCACGAGGGAATCCGCACCCGAGCCGGAGGATCTTTTCCACGAACTTGGAGACGTATTTTTCATCGTCACCTGCGTGACTGATGAACAGTTTCCCGGTCTTCTTGGCCATCGGACCATGCTAGTAGGCGCGTAGTGGTGGCCGAGTTACTCCAGCCTTTCCGTGCTGTCGCTTTCCAGCAATTGCAGAACACGGACCACCGTCACCGTGGCCTGCGCGGCTGCATAGGCCTCCACGTGATCGACGCCTGAGTGGGTCACACGCTGCGCGAGATCCCACGTCGCCCTGACGAAGACGCGCAACTCCTTGTGCGAGCTTCCGGCGGCGTATCGCTTCAGATACAGCCCTATCCATTGCTTCGCATCTGCCGCCTTGGGTTCGTCGTCCCCGTCCGGTACCAAGTCGGGGTCTCGAATGATCGAGGTGGCGTCGATGAGGATCTCGCGGGCCCGTCGGCCTACGTCTTGGCGGTCGTCATCGGTGCGCGCCTGCTCCAGTGCACGCGCTAGACCATCGATACGATCTTGCAGACTTGCCCACGTCGGGTCGGCAGTGGTGGAGGCGGTAACCAAAGCGCCCGACCCCTGAATGCTCGTCAGTGTGGCCGCTGTGTCCGCTACGAGGGTGCTGACGAACTCCCTGCGGTGAACCCATGTGGAGAGATCACCTTTGCTCCAGCGTCCGCCCCATTCCCCAAGCGTGCTGTAGGGGATGGGGTTCGGCACCCCCAATTGCTGAAGCAGTCTCTTTAGCTGTTTGTGGCCCGTTTGGTACTCACTGTCGGCCTTTGCTTTCTTCGTCGATCCAATCCTCGTATCGGTCGTCGACGCCGCGACCAGACGAGCAGCTTGCAGGTCGAGCATCTCAGCGGCTTGTCGAGCGATGTGCTGCCTCGATGGGAGGTCCTTATCGGTCATGAAACCAGGATGCCGGTAGACCTGACGTCGACTGCGGTCGCGTGGCGATTCAACGGTGAGGGGCGCTGTGGCTACACCCCGTAGGTGCGATGCACCCCTGTCGTCTACCGTCTCGAATCGTGCACGCTTACGTCGACGAAACCAAAAGCAGAGGTCTCGTCGTCGTGGCCGCGATTGCCGATGTCCGCGACCTTCAGGCCTCACGCAAAACACTCGTGGCACTGCGCCTGCGAGGGCAGGAGCGCATCCACTTCAAGTCCGAAAGCGACTCTCGTAGACGAACCATCGCCGACGCCATCGCCGGGCTGCCCATCCGCATTCACGTCTATGACGCAGCAGCACTGCCCGAACGAGAAGGTCGCACCCAGGCACTGCAAATGCTCGTGGCCGACCTCGCAGGTATGTCGGCCACCCGCCTGGTCATCGAGCAGGACGACTCCCTACTCAGAGCAGACCGACAAACACTGTTCGCCGCAACTCGTAAGCAACAGATCCAGGATCGCTTGGCCTACGAGCACCTCCGCGCCAAACAAGAGCCCATGCTGTGGGTGCCGGACGCAGTGGCATGGTGCCTGGCCAAAGGCGGACATTGGAAGACGCGAATCGAGCCGATGATCACCACCTACAACACGTTGACTTGACCGAGTGAACTCCCTCCGACCCTTAGTCTTGCGCCTGAGTTCCACACTGAAACCCGTGTAGTTCCCAAATGGGAACCCGAAACGTATGATTCTGAAATGGAGTCCACACTCGATCCCAGCACTGTGCTTATGGCCGGATCCGCCAAGACCATCGCCGACGTACACGTGGCCACGTTCGAGCAACTCGTGGAAATGCTGGTGCTCAACCCCACCGTCAAACAGTTGCTTGCAGCCGGATACACACACGCGCAAGTGGCGCGAACCGTGCACATCAGGAAACAGCAGGTCGGACGCCATGCCCGCACGGCATTTCATCCGGTGACCCTTGCGGATGGGTTGCACTCGATCGACGTGTGGGCGCTCGCCCTCTCGCTGTGGGGGGACTCCGAACAACGGCTGCAGCTCGCGATCGACACCGCATTCGAGTGGGATGCCACGCGGCTGGCCGACGTCGCGCTGCCAGAACAGAATCTTGAGCAATACCGGATCGGTTCTGTAGCCGATGAACTCGACACGTACGGCTGCGCATTCGCTCGATGCGAGGCAGCGCGTCCGTATACGCCGCGCCAGGAGGACTCGAACGCGGCACGAATCGATGCGTTACGCGCCAGAGCAGCCGGAGCGAGCGAACTCGACCTGAGCGACCGCGAGGACGAAATACTCGGGCTTCTGCGCACCCCCGTGGTTCCGGAAGTCCCCGACTTCCTGTTCCGAAACCGGCATCTGCGATACACCAACACTACGTCGAACAGTCAGCCCTGGGCAGTCAAGTACGAACAGCGGCACGTACGCGAGCACACCGAAATGAAACGGTACGGCCAGCTACTTCCCACGCTGCCTGACGACTCCAATGACCCGCGCGTGCTCGCCCGCGACCTCGTGCTGTTGAACCTGGGCGATGCACGAGTGGTGTCCCTACCCTCGTCGGACACTGCCCCGTTCGAGAGCCGCAGTCGGGTACTCGAGCGGTTTGCGGGTGTGCTCGGCGTTCGGCTGGATGAGTCGCAAACCTATGCCGAAGGCAAGACAGTCTCCGAGGTCGAGTCCGAGATTTTGGGTGCGTTGGACAAGTACCTGAATGCTGAACTCGCTGCCCGTTCAAGCACGTCGCAAACGCTGTAGATACGCAAAACCCGGCTCACCAACCGTCCGGAAGGCTGCCGGGTTCACTTCGACGAGGCTAGTGCCTCACGCCAAGATATTATCGCACCGAATCTCGGATACGTCCAGTGCCGAACCCATGCCTTGCCGATGATAGGTGGACGGATCCGTGGCCGGTAGAGCCCTCGGGGTGCGCATCGGTTCAGGCGTCGGTACCGTGGATGGCTCAGTTTCCTCCAGCGAAAGGAAGTGCCCGAATGCTCGGACTCGGCCCGCTCGGTTTCTGGCTCCGTGATTGGAGCGGCGCGATGGGTAACGTCGCCCCCCAAGGCCCCATGGCTTGATTCCCTGTACGCAAAGGGCACGGACAGTCATTGTCCGTGCCCTTTCTCGTCTAATCAAGCTCCGAGGACAGAAACACAAGAGAGTTGCGTCGATGGGCTTCCCGCGGATGTCAGTGCATCACAAGGCCGCGGGCGATCCGCCGGGCCCGTTCGATCAGGGTGGCCGGCCGCTACGCATCGTCCTCGACGTAGCGCCGGACAAGCGCCGGATCGAAGAGTGGATCGATCCCCCCCTCGACATGCCGGACCCGGAAACCTTTCTGTGGTCGCTGACAGAGGACGACAGTATCGACCGCTACTGGATCGGCACCGCCAACGACCCGGCAGACGCCGGCCGGGTCCTCATACCACCAGGCCCCCTCGCCCCGGATGCCCACGACTACCTGGAGTTCTCGACCATCGACGGCCCGGGGCGACGGACCGGACATGCAATCTGGCCCTACAGCACCTACGAAAAGATCGCTCTGCGTGACGCCGGAGCCCAGGGAGTGAGCGCCGGACAGTGGTTGAAGGAACTTCTCGTCGCAAAGGCCAGCAGCACAATGCCCGCCGATCTGCTGGCCACCACCAATCCGCGCATCCTGTCCAGCCAGGCGACCGACATAACGAACGCGCACCCCTATTCCGCAGCCGAGGCCGTAGGGGTCGTCGGGCTGTACCTCCGCAATAAGGGGAAATACCCCGTCATCGGACCGGATCAACTGGTACTCGACGAACGCTCGACGTTCCTTCTGGCAGTCGAGGAACTCCTCCCGTCGTGGCGGGTGTGGGCCTCCGAGCTCAGCCAACACAGTCGCACGACCGGCAACGACACTGCTGCACTGTTGGCCCAGACGGTCCGGGAACGCATCATCCGGATGTTGCGGTGCCGCGACCAACTGCTCATCGCATCCGTGGCTACACAGACCAACAACACCGCGGACCGTACGGTCGAATTCCTGGACTACTTTCTGGTCAATCTCGTCGGGGCTTTCGACGCAGCGGCTAGGGCTGCTCACCTCGTCTACGATTTGCCGAAGAACGAACGTAGACAGGCGGGTTGGCAAAACAGACAGTGGCTGAAGAAACTGGGCAACGCCAAACTCACGGCCCTGTTCAAACGGCGCAGCGACGGCTATCGGATGTTCGAGGTCTGCCGCATTCTCCGAAATACTGTCCACAGCGAAGGGCTGTCGCCTATTGCGTTGAAGGAACCGCAGGTTGCGCACCTGCAGACCCTCGTGAGGCTGCCCCAGGAGGAAGCCGACGACCTTGTCCGACTCTTCACCCAGCTCGGCGGATACAACACTTGGGGATTACGACGCTTAGGTGTCGGGATCGGTGACTACGTCGACGCGGCGACGTTCATCGAGCGGCTTATCCCCTTGGCAATGGCCGTGTTGGATAAAGCTCTTGTGAACACGCCTGCTTCCGCACTGACCGGCATCGTTCAATCCCCGACCGGGCTTCCTCCAACGAACAGTGCGCGCGACAGTCCTGGCACGCGCGCACGTGTGATGCTCCTGCTCAGACTCGCGAAGACGTGAGGGGTCAGCGTCGGGCTGTCTGTCCGTAGCACGGCGAGCCCCAGAGACCGGCACCGTTGCGTTGCGCTGTCGATTGTGCGGCAACGATATTCGCCGCTTCAGAGAGCTGCTGGTTCTTGTAGGTGTAGGCGCGGGCCATACCCGATTCGGCTGCGAATGCGCTGTAGTTGCTCCCATCCGGGAGGACGACGTACCGCAGGGCACGGCCGTAGCGGTCGGTGTCGTCTGCGACCGGATCGCTTGTGAGGGTGACAGCGGCGTTGTCTAGCTGCTGGTGCGCCCACGCGCTCGCTTCCGGCCCCCAGCACTCCACCGGTGCGTCGGGGGCGACTGTCTCGGGGGTATCGATACCGAGAACGCGAACTCGTACCGGGTCACCCCCTGTGGACAGGCGCACCTCCACCGTGTCTCCATCAATGACCCGTTCCACGACCCCGCTGGACACAGAGACAGCCTCATGGGCCGTCTCAGGCGTCGGGGGAGCGATCAGGGGATTGCACCCCGCCAGCAGCGCAGCAGCAACAGGGACAGCCACACAGGCCGTGAAAACTCGGACGGTCGGCCGATATCGTGTCCGTACCCGGCTCATGCTTGTCCAAAGACAACGAGAATGCCGATCAGGTACGCGCCGAGCGCGACGATCGCCAGCCCCGCCACCGCCATGACGGAATGTGCGACCAGGACCGAGCAGTGCCGAAGCGGAGTCCGGCTGCGACGATGCGCCCTCGACGGAATCCAATAGTCGCGCAGCTCCGATACGAGCTTCAGCGCCAAGAGCCACGCTGCAATCTGCACGATCACGGTGGTGCCCGATGAGAGCGCATCCGTCATCCGCTCGACTGGAGTCCCTGCGGGCCAGTCGTAGTACGACAGGTCGGGGGACCAGCCCCGCCATGCCAGGATCGCGAACGCGATCGACACCGCTAATGCAGCTGCCAGATACGCGGCCGTCACGCCGGGGTGAGTGATGCGGCTTGCTGCGCGAGTGTGTGCGTCCGCGATCGAGGCGAGCTGGCGACCGGTGATGACCGGTTGCCGCCCCCGGCCACGCACAGCCAGCCTGCGCTCGACTTCCAGTATTGCCGCCGAATGCGCGGCCGCACGCTCGGCCGGCGTCGACGACAGACCGTGCCGCGCACGGAAACGTTTCTGGTCACGGTCTATGTCGCGGATCCACTCGTCGCGATCGCTCTCGGGGGTGTACCGCACCTCGATGCCCCCGACCGCGCTGACGATCGAGCTGAGCATGGAGCTGGGGTGGTGCCGTGTACTCGTCTTCATGGTCGTTGCTCGCCTTCTTGGTTTTTCGTTGGTAGTCGAGTTGGTGGTCACAGGGGTTGCACTCCGCCGGCGGCGAGAACGCTCACGGCCCAGATGGCCCACATCACGGCGAGGCTGCTCGCCAGGCGTACCGAGTTCTTCCATGCGGTCAGCGCCCAGCGCCGTCCGTTCATGCAGTCGAGGGCGACGGCGATGAGGCTGCCGATCGACAGCGCGGAGACGACGGTGATGATCGCCCACCAGCCCTGTGCCACAGCATCGTCGGCGGCTTCACGCCGGACGGGGTCGGCCGAGCCGCTCGACGAGGACAGGACCCACTCGGCGAAGGGTATCGACCAGGTGAGCCACCAGGTGACGGCCGCCAAGGCAATCGCCGCCAGTAGTTGGGTCCGATCGCTCGGCGCTGTCGACGATTCGATTGCGGGTGCAGGTGCTGTTCTCATGGGAGAGGCCTTCTCTCGGTGACGATGGCGGTCAGGGGGTCAGATATTTCGGTGTCTGCCAGTCCTCGGGTGGATAGGCGATCAGCAGCGAGCCGTGGCCGGGCCAGCTCCCGTCGACGTCGGCGTTGCTCATGGGTCCGGATTCGCCGTCGAGGAGCACACGCATGTGGGGGTCGCAGTGCCGAAGCCACCAGCTCGACATCGCCGCCGGATCGTCCGGTGAACTGCGCGCTTCCTCGAACGCCCACCACAGGGCCTTGAGCCGCGACACGACCTCCTGGTGCTGCCACCAGCGCCGATCCCAGGACAGTCCACGGCCTGGCTTGTCGTCGATCTTGCGGTTGATGACGTGGCGGAGGTAGTTCTTCACGAAGTCCTCGAGCCGCAGAAACGCCGGGGCCGGCAACTCGTCGGCGTCTTCCCCGATCGGGATCGGGTGCTCGTGCGAGAGGTCTGCGAGATCGTCCGCGATCCAACCTTCTGGAACTGGATCGCACGTCAGGGGTCCGTAGCCACCCCAGGTTCCGGTGTCGTCGGCTCCGCTCATCGGCCCGGTGACGCCGTCGAGAAGCATCCGCAGGTGAGGTTCGCAATGCTCGACCCACCATCCCGACATCGCTGCCCGGTCCTCGACCGAACGGCGCGCGGACTCCCAGGCCCACCACAGAGCGGTCAGGCGGGCGACCGCTTCACCGTGCCTCCACCACCGGGCATCCCAGGTCAGTCCGTGACCGGGTCGGTCGCTGATCCGTCGCTGGATCACCCTGGCGAGGTAATGCTGAACCCAGTCATCGACCGACTCGTACGCGGGCTCGACCTCCGGTTCGGCGTCGAGATCCAGTTCCTCGTCGAGGTCGAAATCAACGTCCATCGACGCTCACCGCCGATCGGTCCCAGTCTTCGAGCTCGTACTCGTCGACGTCGTCGTGGTCTGGTTCGTAGTCGATGTTGAACGGTCCGTCGAGCAGTTCCTTCGCCTGTTCGGCGGATCCGCTGTATTCGATGATGGACTGGGTGATCATCTCGGCGTCGTCGGTGTCGGTCCACCAGACTTTCTTGATCAGAACGGGCGGGTTTTCCGGAAAGACCACGATGGCACGGCTTTTCGGGAGGGCCGCGAGTTCGTTGATCGGAAGAATGGGCCGTTCTTGCCAGCTGTGCGACGTACTGCGGTTTCCTTGGCCGTTGCTGCGGGTGGTGGATTGCACTTCGTGCGAACCGATTTGCTCGGACAGGTCGCTGAGGTACTGCTTGTCCTTGATGTTGCCGCCGTAGAAGTGCACGGCACCGGCGATCATCGAATCGAACTCGTCGCGGCCCCACACCCGGGCACCCTGCTGTGGTGACTGGAGAATCGCGATCGGGATGATTCCGCGGCCACCGAAATGCGAGTACTGGTCTGGCAGTTGGCGAAGCAGGACGGTGTTCGCGGCCTCGTCGAGAACGGCAACGAGAGGAACGTCGAGCCGGCCTCCCTGAGTGCGAATGGTGGGCTGCCACATCCTGGTCGGCCACCACCGCGGCATCTGCTTGTCGTAGGTGCGTGCCGGGGTCCGTGAGGCCAGCGCAGTGGCTTCGTCGAAGATCTGCCCCACCAGTGCGGTGGTCAGCGGTGCCGCCGAATCCGGTCCTTCGAGCGAGAGCGCGTAGAGGGTGTCGGTACTGGCCACGAACGCCCGCGGATCGAACTCGCGGCGATCGTGCAGCGGCTCCCCGTACCGCGTGGTCACGCGCGGGACTACGGTCTTGTCCGTCGCGTCGACCTCGATGATCGCCCGCGCAGGCGGTGTGACGGCGCGGGCGTACTCGTCGTCGGAGAGGATGTCGAGGAATCGGCGTGCCATGTCGAACAGGCCGTCGCGCTGGCGATCGGTCAAGCCTTGGGCTTCTCTCACTCGCGCTGCTGCGCGTTTCTTGTCGAACGCATCGAGGATCTGGGCGGGGGTGCCGTCCTGATCGCGGCCGAGCCAACTCACCGCGTGCAGGAGATCTCCGCCGGCCGACGCCGCAGCCAGGCAGTAGAGGGCGAGCAGCTCTTGAGCTCCACCATCGAAGTAGCCGTCGGTCTTGGCGTCTTTCTTCGTCGACGCGGACACGAAAAAGGAGGCGAGCTTGCGGGCCTGGGCGAGGGTGGTGACGTGTTTGAGCGGGTTCCACCAGAACGTGAGCTGCACCGATCCGCTGACCGCCTGCAGATCGAACACCCACACCTGCCCGTACCGTTCGCGGCCGAGGCGAGTCGCGGCATACAGGTCGGGTTTGTTGCTGGTCACGATCGTGGCCCCCGGTGCTGCCAAGGCTGCGCGCACCGCAAGGGCGACAGTCTTTCCCATCCGGGTGCCGGCCAGGGCGACCATCACCATTTCCCACGACAGGTACACCGGCTTGTCGCCTACCACGGTCGTGCCGAGGAGGAATCCCCACGACCGCGGATCGGACTTGTCGAACTGGGGCATCAGGCGATGCGACTCTTTCGGGGAGACTCCGCGAAGCTTGTTCGGTGCGACCATCGTGCGCGCGGCCCGGTCGACTTCGGTACGCCCCTTGGCTCGCCGAACTGCGATCGGCAGTGCGACCGCAACGATCGACACCACCAATGCCACGGCGATGGCCGTCGACTGCCACGGCCAGGGGCGCTGTCCGGTGAAGGACTCGAATACCCCCTGGATGGGGTTGCCGCTGGGGTCGCCGCCGGAGAGGAACGTTCCTGCCCACCACGACAACACGAGGGTGATCACGACCGCCAGGCCGATGCACAGCAGCACCGCCTGCAGAAGGTTCTCCTGTGCTCTGGCACCGGTTCCGGATCTGCGTGTCTGGGCCATCAGAGCGCCTTCCCCTCGATCGCGTCCTGGATGGTGGTAGCGGTCATCGGATCGTCCTTCTGATCGTTCGAGTCGGGTCGGGGGCGAAGGTGCACGAACACGTGCAGCAGGCCGGCCACGCCGAGGGCGAACACGGGCATGACATACGCCGTCGCCGCCAGAGCGGTGTGGGGTGTGACGATCGAGCGTCCGGCGGCTGCCGCACCGGCCAGAACGGCCAGGGTGAGGGCCACCGCTGCCGCTCTCGCCCAGGTGCGGCGGACCGACCAGAGCAGAATGATGACGGAAACGAGCAGAGCTGCAACAGTATTGATCGCCGTGAGCGCTGCGAGGTCGAACACCGATGGCGCTGGACCGATGTAGCCGATCGGGTCCGAATGGATGATGTGCCTTCTCATGATCGACGTCCTCATTTCGGTGCCAAGTTGTATTCGGTCAGTTGCCATGTTTCGGAGTTCTTTTCGACGACGGCCCGGACGCGGTAGTCGCTGTAGGGGGTGGTACTTCCGTCGCGGTGTAGGACGGTCTGGGTGAGGGCGACGTCGAGTACCTGCCGGCTATCGGAGGCGGTGATCGGCTCGCCCGATTGTGCTGTGGCAGTGACGATGTCCCCGGAGTCGCGCCATCCCGCCCACTGCGGTAGCGGCCGGACCCCGGTGGCGGCCGGTTGTGTGGCGTCGGCGGCGAGCGGACCGCCGAGCCAGCGCTGCGCTCGTCCGACAGCGGCAGCGGGGGAGGGGTCGATGGCCGGTTGCCACGAGAACATCGCCGCCAGTGCAGCTTCGGCGACGGCGTCCGGATCGGAGCCGCGGTCGTCGTCGAGGTGCACGTGGGCGTCGGTGGCCGGGTCGTGGCTCTCGTCGGTGCCACTGAACTTGACGAGGGTGACCACAGCGGCGGCGACAACCACGACGAATACCAACACCGCGCTGACCGCGATGAGCTGCCCGCGTTTCATCCTGCGATCCGTTCGTCGTCGACGACGAGGGTGGTCAGGTTCGTCTCTCGCCACGACTTGTAGCCGTTCTCGCGGCACCACTCCGCCGCCGGGTTGTCCTGGTCGATTTCGACACTCACGTGCACGCGGCCACGCAGCGCGGTTCGCTCCAGGGCCGGGTCGTCGGCCGCGACTTCGTGGTTGAGCACGTGCAGGATCAGCCGGACCGCCTCGACGTCTAGTTCCTCGCGGGCCTGACCTGCGACGAACACCGCGTGCTGCGCCACCGACCGGTCGGCCGAGACCTGATCACCGTTGCGGTAGAGCTTGTCGTCGGGGTGAAAGGTGTTGTAGGTGACGACGGCACCTTCGGGTCCGCAGATCGCGAACGAGGACACCTCGTCGTCGGCCGCGGTCCACAGCTCGAGTACCGGGCCATCGGCTGCGGCCGCAGCGATCTGCTCTCTGCGCTGGGCGTAGGCCTGCTCGCGCAGTGCGTCGTAGTCGATCCCGAGCTGTTTGGACAGTTCGGTCTTGAACTTCGGGAACAGGCCTGGGACGGCGAGGTCGTGCTCTTTCGCCCATGTGTAGAGCTCGCCGTGGGTCTCGAGCGCGCGGAGGTCGTCGAGGTGTTCCTTGACTGCCTTCTTCGCGGTCTCCCATTCGGCGACCGAGTTGTGGGTGCTGCGTCGTTTGGCCATTTCGGGTATCTCCTTGGTTGTCGTGTCGGTCGGTGTGTGTGCTCAGGCGATCGAGGCGAATTCGGTGGCGTACTGCTGGATCAGGTCGGCGTAGGGGCGGGTCTGGTTGACGTAGTCCGGTGAGCCGGTGGGGAATCCGCCGGAGGACTGGACCGCGCCGAAACCTGCGTTGTAGGCGGCGAGATACAGCTCGAGCGGGCCGTTGGGGGCCGAGATGGACCCGTTGGCGATCCCGGCGTCGACCTGGCCTGCGATCTCGCACATGTAGCGGCCTTGGGCCATAACTGCGTCTCCGATGTCGTAAGGGGAGACCGAGCCGTTGCCGTCGTCGTCGCGCCCGTAGCCGGGCCAGGTGCCGGGCATGAACTGCGCCGCTCCTTCGGCTCCGTCCGGGCTGACAGCGCGCGGGTTGAAGCCCGATTCCTGCTTGAGCTGTCCGGCGATGACGGGCGGGCGGATCTGCGGGCAGGTGTTGCCGGCCCTGATCACCCACGGCTCGAACTCCGGGGGCACTTTCCCGGGTGCGAGATCGGCTTCGCCGCCGCTCGCAGCCGGATTGACCCCGCACGGGGTCGGGACCGCCCCTGGGCTGCCTGCTGCGCCCGGTGCCGGGCCGTAGTTGGTCAGAGCGTCGGGCATCCCGCCGCCGACGGTGGTGACGTGGACGTGGTCGAAGTGATTCTGTGTGGGGGAGCCGCGGTCCTCCATCTGGTTCGAGGAGCCGTCGGCCGGGATGTAGGTCTGGCGCCAGATGATGTACTCGATGTGCAGCTCGGTCTTGTTTGCCATCAGGTACTCCACGACCCGATCGCCGAGCTCCTTGCCGGCCCCGGTGTCGTAGTCCGGGATCATGATGTCCGCGGCCCGGCCGCTGGGGTGATCGTCGTAGGTGTCGTACGGCCGCCACCCACCGATCGTTTTGATCTCGGGGAACTTCTGCGCGACCGATCGGGCTACGCGAACCGTGTCGACCTGCCAGTGCTCTTCGGACCCGACGGACGGCGGTAGAGGCGGGAGGTCGCCGCCGGGGGCAGGTGTTGTCGGTGACGGCGACGGAGTGGCCGGGCTCCCGGCGGGGGCGTCGGGCTCGGACGCTGCGGCGATCCACGGGGCCGGGTCGACGGCTTCGCCGGCGTCGTGGCCGCCTTGCCAGATCTCGAAGTGCAGGTGCGCACCGCCCGGTCCAGGTGGTGAGACTTCGCCGTTGTAGCCGACTTTCGCGATTTCCTGGCCTGCGTGGACCTGCTGGCCGGGGGTCACCTCGAGGTCGTCGGGAAACATGTGGCCGTAGACGCTCGAGATGATCTGTCCGTCGATGTTGTGGTCGATGACGATCCACTGCCCGAACCCCGTTGCCGGTCCGGCCTTGGACACCACACCGTCGGCGGTGGCGTAGATCGGTTCGCCTGCAGCCGATCCGAAGTCCTGGCCCTTGTGCATGGTGCCCCAGCGAGGACCGAATCCGGACGTCAACTGGTAGGTGCCGTCCTTCATCGGCTTGACCTTGGTGCCGGCAGGGAACGTCGCGGTCGGTGCGCCGCCGGGCAGGCAGTCCCCGACTTTGGGTTCGTCGTCGTCGGGGAAGATCAGCAGCACCAGCGCCAGGATCAGGGCGAGGAACAGGGCGACGCCGACCAACGTCCCCTTGCTGGCGGTGCTTTTCAACGGTTCAGATCCTTTCGCGGCCGAGAGCGCGTTGCAGGATGGCCACTTGGTCGCGGAGCTCGCGGACGGCCAGTTCGGTGTCTGCGGGGAATTGGGTGGTGCGTGCTGCGCCGCGTTCGTTGCGCACCCAGTTACGCAGGGTGGTCACCGGGATCTGCAGTGCGGCAGCGACAGCGACGACGGCCTCTTCGCGTGAGGACGCGGTTTTCATCTGCTCACTGACCAGCGCGAGGCACTTGTCCCTGAATTCGGTGGTGTAGAACCGTTTGGCCATCTCACGCGACCTCGTCGTAGTCGTCTTCGAGGTCGTCGCCGACGAAGGTGAATCGGTGGTTGGTGTCGTGGACACCGGATTCGATCTCCGACGGCATGAGCACGGTCCGGAACGGAATACCCGGTGCGCCTTGCTCACCGAGTTTGACGATGAACTTGCCCTGCCCGGGTGGAGCGCTCAGAGCGCCTGCCTCGCCGGTCAACGCTTTCGGGGACGACCAGGAGGTGATGTCGGCGATTTCGGTGTCGGTGAACGGTTTGATGTCGGATAGTCGGGTCATCTCCTTACGTGGCAATGCACCCACCACCAGCACTCCGGCGCGTTCGACCAGGCCTTTGGCGGTCGCGACGTCTTCGGGGTTGGGGAGGGATTCGAGGTCGCTGATGGTGTGGGTGCACATCAACAGCGCGGTGCCCCAGGCCCGGTTCAGGCGAGTCAGTTCGTCGACGCGGTCGACCATGCCGACGCCCGCGCGCAGGACCTGCCACATCTCGTCGAGGACGACCAGGAAGTTCCGGCGCGGCCCGCATCCGGCGTCGGCCAGGTAGTGGGCGGCGTCGGTGGCGGCGAAGCCGTGCTCCCAGCAGGCGAGCAGCACTGCGCCTTTGAGGGTTTTGTCGGCGGTTCCGATGCCGGAGACGTCGACGCAGACAGCAGCGGCGTTGATGTCGATCGGCACGGTGGTCTGGCCGCAGAACACCTCACCGAACTCACCGTCGATCAGGGCGTTGAGGGTGCGCCGCAGTGTCTTCGAGTCGGCGCGGTAGTCGGCGTCGGTGTCGGATTTGAATGCCCGCCGTACCGGGTCGGGGCCTTCCTCGAGGACGTCGGCGAGGTCGGAGAGCAGCGGTTGGACGTCGCCGGTGAAGCGTTCCTCGAGGAGACGGATCGCGGCACCGAGGGCGGAGATCTCGAAGTCGTCGATCGGGGCGTTGCCGCGGGTGACCTGTAGCAATGTCTTGACCCGGCGCACCCGGTCGCCGGCGATGCGTTTGCGCACCAGGGCCGCGGTTTTGTCGGCGGCGTCGGTGCCGGCGGCATCGAGGGTCGCCAGGATCTGGGCGAGAGGTCCCATGTCGAGGGGGTTGATCTGCCCGCGGCCCAGGCCGAGGTCGATGATCTGGCCTCGATCGCCGAGGGCTTCGACGAGTTTGCGGTAGTCGGGCCGCATGTCGCCCATGATCAGGGTGGACACTCCGGCGTAGATCAGTCCGAGGATGATCTTGCGGGCCAGCGTCGATTTACCGAAGCCGGGCAGGCCGAGCAGCATCATCGAGGGCTGTTGGAGGAATCGGGCGCGGGTCATCCATGAGAGCGGGTCGAAGCACACCGGTGCGCCGGTGTAGAGGTGCACACCGAGTGGGACGCCGACGATCGGCGCTCCGGCCCCGACCGGGAACGGCCACATACCGGCTGCTTGCAGTGTGGTGGCGCGGAATTCGGTCAGGGGTAGGACGGGTCCGGCTTTGCCGCCGCCGCGTCCGGACAGGCCCATGTGGTTGCCGCGCAGGGTCTCTGCGTCGCGGCTGTGCCCCACGGTCTTGGACCGCGCTGCAGCGTCACGTCCGAGATGCAGGCGTGCGCGCCAGGAGACGGCGATGTTCTTCGATTCGGCGGCGCGTTCGAGTTCGCGGCGTTCGTTGTCGTCGAGTACGGCCACCGGTGCGGAATCGATGCTCTCGCAGTGTTGTTCGCGCTGACGTTGCGCAGCGGTGCGGTTGAGGTCGCGGTGGGAGGCGGTACTGGCGGCGCGTCTCCAGGGGCGTTTGATGCTCATTTCATGCTCCCAGCTTCTTTGCGACGTTCTTGGTGTGCGAGGGCATGAGGACGCCGACGCCGAGGGTCGCGGCGAATCCGGTGTCCTGGGTGAACCACAAGCGCTGCAGGCGAAGTGAGGATCGGGTGCCGAGATCTTTGGTGACCGAATCGGCCTTGGGTCGGTCTTCGCCTTCGGGTGTCGTCACGGTCACCAACAGTCCGATCATGGTCAGACCGTGTCCGTGGCCCTGTTCTTCGAGCTGGTCCTCGACACTCTTCAGTCGTTGCTGCGCCTCGAAACTGGGGCCTTTCTTGCCGAGGTTGTTCACACCGCTGTTGGCGTGTTTGAGGTCGCGGCCGATGATGGTCGCCGCTTCGGCCGGCGAGTGGGGGCGGTAGCAGATGGCCACGCGCTTGCGCAGGACGTCCGGGTTGGGGTCGAGCAGTGGTCGCAGCACGGTCTCGACGAAGGCGTTCTTCGGTCGTTCGGCCATTTCCCATGTCGTGGAGTAGCAGCCGTCGTGGAAGAGGTTGGAGATGTTCGCTTTCTGAGCTTGAGGGCCGGCGTCCTCCCAGCCCAGATC
>NZ_JABFAU010000042.1 GCF_017168335.1 Rhodococcus sp. KRD162
TGGCGGTGACAGTCTGATTCGGGACCAGTGTGACGGTCTGATTCGGGACCCACCCGGGCTTCGGCGTGGCGTCGTGACGGCTTGATCTGGACCCACTTCCGTGGCGTCAGGAGGACCCGCATCCAGCGGTCCTCGCGGCACCGGAAGTGGGTTTCGGGATGAGGGTGCGTGTGGAACTGTTCGCTGCGATCCGTCGGGACGCCCGGGTCGAGGGCATGTCGATCCGAGCGCTCGCACGCAAGCACCAAGTCGGACGCGGCACCGTTCGCCGGGCCCTCACGTCCGCGGAACCACCGCCGCGGAAGACCCCGGTGCGTTCCTCGCCCCGGTTGGATCCGTTCAAGTCGGCCATCGACGACATGCTCCGCGCCGACCTTGAGGCGCCGCGGAAGCAACGGCACACCGCCCGCCGGATCCACGTCCGCCTCATCGAGGAACACGACGCCATTGAGGTGTCGTACTCGACGGTTCGCGACTACGTCCGCATCCGCCGCACGCAGATCGGCCTCGAAGCTGGCCGCCGGGTCGAAGTCATGATCCCCCAGGAGCACGCGCCAGGCGCAGAAGCAGAAGTCGACTTCGGCGAGCTCTACGTCATCCTGGCCGGGGTGAAGACGAAGGTCTTCCTCTTCACATTCAGGTTGAGTTACTCCGGGAAGGCGGTGCACCGGATCTACGCCACCCAAGGCCAAGAGGCGTTCCTCGAGGGCCACATCGCCGCGTTCAACGAGATCGGCGGCATCCCCGCCCGGCACGTCCGGTACGACAACCTCACCGCCGCAGTCACCCGGGTCGTCAACGCGCGCGGTCGTGAGCGGGTAGAGAACGACCGCTGGGTGCTGTTCCGCTCTCACTTCGGGTTCGACGCGTTCTACTGCCAGCCGGGCATCGCCGGGGCACATGAGAAGGGCGGTGTGGAAGGCGACGTCGGCCGGTTCCGCCGCCAGCACCTCGTGCCCATGCCCGTCGTCGACTCGCTCGACGAGCTGAACGAGAAGGTCCGTGCCTTGGACGCCGCCGACGACCGCCGACGGATCTCGTCGCGGATCCGGACCGTCGGCGAGGACTTCGCGACCGAACGCGAGAACCTCGCGCCGCTCCCGGTCGAGGGGTTCGACCCCGGGCTGATGCTGAACCCGATGGTCGACCGCTCCGCGATGATCACCGTCCGCATGGCCCGGTACTCCGTCCCGGCGCGGTTCATCCACCGCCGCGTCCGCGTCTCCTTGCGCGCATCCGAGGTCGTCGTGTTCGACGGCCGACTCCAGATCGCCCGGCACGCCCGCGTCATCACAAGGGGTGGCCAGTCGGTGAACCTCGACCACTACCTCGAGGTGCTCAAGGGTAAGCCGGGCGCATTGCCAGGCTCCACCGCGTTGGCGCAGGCCCGCGAATCGGGGGCGTTCACGCCTGCGCATGAGGCGTTCTGGGCGAACGCCCGCAGGCGGCTCGGGGATGCGGTCGGCACCCGGGAACTGATCGACGTGCTCCTACTGCACCGCGCCATGGCCGCCGACGAAGTCGAAGCCGGGCTGCTCGCCGCAGTGAGCGTCGGTGCAGTCTCAGCTGATGTGGTCGCGGTCGAAGCACGCCTGCACACCACCCTCGCAGCGCCCACCGGGGCCAGTTCAGACCGTCATCCCGTTGCGCAGCCCAGCGATGGCGAACGACGAGATGGCGACGCCAAGCGCAGCCGGAAGGTCGTGTCCCTCACCGAACGCCTGCTGCTCGACCCGGCCGCGGTCATCGCCGGCCTCCCGCCCGACACCCGGCCGCTGCCGTCGATGGAGAAATACCAGCAACTGCTCGGCCGCCGCACCGGCACCGACCACCACCCCGACCCGATGAGTCCCGATGAGAGCGGAGCACCCCGATGAGCACAGTCACCAGCGTGACCACCACCTTGCGCCGCCGCCGCGGCCTGACCGAGGAAGCCGCCGTAGCGGCGGTCGACCAGGCCTGCCGGAGGCTCCGGCTCCCGACCATGCGGGCCCTGCTTGGCGACGCGGTCGCGGCGGCGAACAAGGACCAGTTGACCTACACCGGATTCCTCGCCGAGCTGCTCCTGGCCGAGTGCGACGACCGCGACCGTCGGTCCACCATCCGGCGCGTGAACGGCGCCGGGTTCCCGCGGAGCAAGTTCCTCGCGGACTTCGACTTCGACGCCAACTCGAACATCAACCCCGCCACCATCCACCAGTTGGCGACCGGCGAGTGGGTGCGGAAGGGCCAGCCGCTGTGCCTGATCGGGGATTCCGGCACCGGCAAGTCTCACCTGCTCATCGGCATGGGGACCGCAGCCGCGGAAAAGGGATTCCGGGTAAAGTACACCCTCGCCACGAGGCTGGTGAACGAGCTTGTAGAAGCAGCCGATGAGAAGCAGTTGGCCCGCACGATCGCTCGTTACGGCCGCGTCGACCTGCTCTGCATTGACGAGCTCGGCTACATGGAACTGGACCGCCGCGGCGCCGAACTCCTCTTCCAGGTCCTCACCGAGCGAGAGGAGAAGAACAGCGTGGCAATCGCGTCCAACGAGGGCTTCGCCGGCTGGACCAAGACCTTCACGGACCCGCGCCTGTGCGCGGCCATCGTCGACCGCCTCACCTTCGGCGGCAACATCATCGAAACTGGTACCGACTCCTACCGGCTGGCGTCGACCCGGTCAGGGAACGCGTCGCGGTGACGCAATCAACCGAGCCTGTTTCGTGCGCACGCCGCACCCGGTGGGCTGTCACTGCGTGCTGTCCCGCGTGGTCATCGGGCGCCCCCGAAGGATCCGGCGGCGTCGCTGGAGAACCCCGAGCGCCAGCACTACCAGCGCAGACGCGGCAGCGAGCGCGCCGATGAGTGTCGCCCGTGTCTGGATCCAGCTGGAGACCACCGCGGAGACGTCAGTGAGTCCGCCACCACGGCCCGCGGCGACCGGGGCGTCGCTGGTGGCCGCCGGGTACCAGTACCAGGCCAGATAGGCGCCGGTGAGCAGCAGGACGACAGCGGTGACCCGTGGGCCATGGCGGGCCAATCGCGCGACGTGGCGGGTGAGTCCGCTGCCTGCCGCGGCGGTGGCCAGGGCGAGCAGCAGCAGGACGGTCGCCGAGCCAGCAGCGTAGACACCGAAGACGAGCAGGAGCCCGGCATAGCTGTAGGTGGCCTGCGCCTGCGCGATGACCGCGAGGATCACCCCGAACGTGCACGACAGCGAAGCCAGCGCGTAGCCGACCCCAAACGCAGCCATCCGGGCAGTGGGTGGGAGTCCCGCGGCTGCCCGGCCGGGGATCCGAGGCACCCGCACCGAGACCGAGCGTCCGGCTAGCATCCACAGGCCGAGAACCACCAGCAGGATGCCGACGGCCAGGCCAAGCGACGGCGCGGCGCGAATCAGCCCTCGGGCGCCGGCGCTGACTACCAGGCCAGCTGCCGCGAGGGTGCCGGCGAACCCCACCGCCAACACGAGACCGGCCCGCAGCGCCCGCAGCAGCCGCACCGGGACCGTTGAGGCATCGGTGTCGCCGAGGGTGTGGGTGATCCAGGCCGGGAGTAGCGCGAACCCGCACGGGTTCACGGGCGCGACCATGCCGGCCGCGAAGGCGAGGGTGAGCAGTCCGCCCATGGGTCAGGCTCCGGCCTTTGCCAGTTCGGCGGTGATCGTCGCGGCGTCGGGGTCGGTGGCGCGGAAGGTCACCGTGCCGTCGGCGTCGACGACGATCAGGGTGGACAGAGCGGCCACCTCGAATCGCCGGGAGAGTGCCGCGCCATCGTCGATTGCGGCCGGTACGTGTTCGGCGTCGACGGACTCCATGAAGTCGCCGATCAGGGCCTTGGATTCGCCGGGGTCCATGTCGACGGCGAGGAAGCTTGCCACGGTGCCGGCGTTCTCAGCGGTGGTGGCGGCCTCGCCGAGGGACCGGACGCCGTTGACGCATTCGCCGCACCCGACGGAGAAGAAGAACACCGCGGTGGGCTTCCCGTTGGCGGGCAGGCTGATCTGCTGGCCATCGACGCTGGTCACGGTGGCGGGTGAACCGGAACCGGCGGTCGCGGGGTCGGCACTGTTGCCGCAGGCGGTCAGGGTCAGCGATCCGGCGGCGAGTACGGCGGCGATCGAGAGCGCGGCGTGGTGGCGGCGGGTGATTCTCATCGGTTCTGCTCGTCCTTCGGGTCGACGTTTTCGTTGGTGGGCATGGGCGGGCAGCAGCCGTGGCCGGCGGTGCCGCCGCCGCGGCGGGAGATGGCAATCAGCGCGAGGATCGCCAGGGCGATCCCGGCGCCGATGACCCACGGGTTGCGGAGGAACGCGCCGATACCGGCGATCGCGCCACCGGCGATGAGGATGGGGAGCAAGGCGCAACAGGCGACCATGAGCAGCGCGGCGCCGGCTCCGAGGAGCAGGCCGCTGCCTCCCGGGCGATCGTCGTGGTTGGACATCATCGGTGTTCTCATTCCCTTCAGTGGGTATGGGTCAGCAGCAGCTGTGGCTGTCGTCGGCCGCGGCGGGCGCCTGGAGGCGGTTGAGCAGGCCGGTGGCGAGGGCGGCCCCGATCCGGCACGCCTCGGCCACCGGGACCACCTCCGCGCCGGGGTGCTCGGCCAGCCAGCCCGCGGCGTCCTCGGGGGAGGTGAAGTAGTGCACCTGGTTGCAGAAGGAGGAACGGATCGAGGTGATCTGCTCCGGGTTCACCAGCGACACCACCGCGGTGGGCGGATCGACGCTGGTTGCACCTTCTGTGGGGTCGACGTTGACCCGAACCGGCTCGCCGCTGACCGGGGAGGCCGACTCCACCTTTGCCGGGCGGTCCAGCAGGGCGGGGAAGATCAGCGTGTCCAGCGCACACCAGGTGTAGAGCTCCTCACCGGCCACGGTGAACCGGTGCGGGGTGGGGCGCAGGGTGAGGCCCTGGCCGATGATCCGGCCCTGATCGTCGTACTCGGTGTCCGGCACCGCCGCGAGACCGCGCCGTACGTCATCGAGGGTGCGGCTCGCAGCCGCGGCGAGTTGCTCGACGGTGACGGGGTCGCCGTCGACGAGCAGCCGCAGCAGCGGGATCAGCAGGCCGGCGTCAAGGCCGGTCTCCTCGGGTCGGGTGAGTCGTTGGGGCAGTTGGGTGCTGAGGTCCGACATCGCGGATGCCTCCTTCGTTGAGTGGGGTGGGTGCGGGTCAGGCGCAGCAGGAGAGCTTGGAGACGTCGGTGGTGAAGGCCTTCGCGACGATCCGGATGCCCTCGGTCATGGTCAGGTAAGGCGCCCAGGCGTCGGCGACCTCGGCGATGGTCTTGCCGATGATGTGGACGCCCGCGGCGGCCAGTTCGCCGGCGTCCTTGGCGACCGCGGTCAGGCCGAGGATCTCGCCGGTGTCGGCGTTGGCGACCATCTTGATGAAGCCGCGGGTGTCCCGGTTGACCAGCGTTCGCGGCACGTATTCCAGCGGGAGCACCCGGCAGTCGCAGCGGATCCCGGCCGCGAGGACTTGGGCCTCAGTCATCCCGACTGCGCCGATCGCGGGACTGGTGAACGTGACCCGGGGCAGCCGCATGTAGTCCACCGACCGCTCGGCGTCGGTGAAGGCGTTCTCGGCGACCACGGTGCCGTGGTGGGCGGCGACATAGACGAACTCGGGGTGCCCGGTCACGTCACCGGCCGCCCAGATCCGCGGGTTGGAGGACTGCAGCTGGTCGGTGACCACGATCTCGCCGACCTCGCCAGTCTTCACCTCGACCGCGTCGAGGTTGAGCCCGTCGGTCACCGGTCGGCGGCCGAGAGCGACCAGAACCTCGTCGGCGCGGAACTCCTGCGCGCCACCGGAGACGTCCGCGGTCACCACCACCTGGCCGGTGGCGGCGTCGCGGGTCACGCGGGTCGGGACCGCTCGGCGGACCACCCGGATGCCCTCATCGGCGAAGACCTCCTGCAGCGCCTTGGAGACCTCCGACTCCTCCTTCGACGCGAGCCGGGACCGAACCAGCAGGGTCACCGTCGACCCGAGCCGGGCGAACAGCTGCGCCTGCTCCAGGGCCACGTAGCCACCACCGAGCACCAGCAGCGAGTCGGGGACCTCGGTCAACTCCATCGCCGTAGTCGAGGTCAGGTACCCGGCCTCCTCCAACCCTTGGATCGGCGGGGCCCAGGGACGGGACCCGGTGGCCACCAGGTACTGCGCTGCCTCGATGGTCTCGACGCTGCCATCCGCCGCGGCGACCTCGAGCAGGGGCGAATCCGGAGTGCCGGCGAACGCGGCGTTGCCGCGGCGGACCTGCCAACCGTAGGAGTCGGCGACGTCGACGTACTTCTCACCCCGCAGGGCCTCGACGAGATCCTGCTTTCCGCCGATCAGGGCCGGCATGTCCACCGCGCCCGCGACGCTGGCGATGCCCGGGAACCGGGTCGGCGCGTCCGCGGCCACGTGCCGGGCCTCCGCGGCTGCGATCAGTGCCTTCGACGGCACGCAGCCGGTGTTCACACACGTGCCGCCGAACGTGCCACGCTCGACCATCACCACCGACTTGCCCAGAGAGGTCGCACGAATGGCCGCCGCGAACGCACCGCCGCCGGATCCGATGATCGCGAGGTCGTACCTGGTCTGCATCCCGATTCCTCCCAGAACTGTTGGGAAACGCTCCTGATGCAGCGATACTGGACCTTCCAGTAAAGGGGAAGGTCAAGCGAGACCTGCGACACGATGGAGGCCGGGATGCGGATCGGAGAACTCGCCGAGGCGGCAGGCACGACCACCAAGACTCTGCGGTTCTACGAAGAGCAAGGGCTGCTGCCCCCGGCCGAACGCACACCGGCCGGCTACCGCGACTACACCCCCGACGCGGTCAGCCGGATCGACTTCGTCCACCGCGGCCAAGCGGCCGGGCTCACCCTCGCCCAGATCAAGCAGATCCTCGACATCCGCGACCACGGCCAAGCTCCCTGCGGCCACGTACGTGACCTGCTGGACGCGCGCCTTGCCGACATCGACGCGCAGATCGCCGACCTCACAACACTTCGCGACAACGTGGCTGCGCTCCGCGACGATGCAGCCCTCCCAGAGCCCGAAACCTGTAGCCCCGATCAGGTCTGCAGATACCTATAGCCCTCGCCACTCGGCAGTGACCACCGAGACCAAGGGCGTGATTAGCCGGTGCCAGGTGGGTCCCAGTCAGGCCGTCATCGTGGTCCCAGATCGGGTTGACACAGCCA
>NZ_JABFAU010000043.1 GCF_017168335.1 Rhodococcus sp. KRD162
GATCATCACCCCCGTCCCGAGCGCAACGGATCCAGTGAGGGTCAGTGAGTTCGAGGACTGGGCGCTGCGATCCATGCGGTACCGTACTTTCTTCTCGTCGGGCGGGGTTGGCGGTGTGCTTGCGGTCGGGTGCGCCGAGTTTAGCGGGCCAGGATCGTGCCCATCATGCCGAGGTCCTCGTGGTCGAGGATGTGACAGTGGTAGACGGTGCGGCCGACGATGTCGTCGAAGGCCACGCGGATGGTGACGCGGCCGAAGGCCGGAATGTTGACCACGTCCTGCCAGGTGGGTGACTCGCCGTCGTCGAGGACTTGCATGGGCCACACGTGCAGGTGCATTGGGTGGTCCATGGGGCTGGTGTTGGTCAGGGTCCATTCCTCCACAGTTCTGGCGCGAACCGTGATGTCGTTTCGGTCGGCGTCGAACTGTCGGCCGTTGATGGTGAACGACATCATCGATTCGGCTCCGCGCATCCCACGGCCCATGCCCATGCCCATGGCGAATTCCAGGGTTCGACGGGCAGTTACCGGTGCGGTGCGCAGGTCCCGCAGGGCCGGTCCTGCGGGCACGGGATCGGGTTCGTCCGCCGGGGGCCCAGTCACGTCCAGCGTGAGCAGACCGATCGGCTCGTCGTCCGCCGGGAACGCACCGGCCATGGGTCCGCCCATCATGCCAGGCATGGCGCCGCGGTCCACCGGGATGCTGAGCAGAGTGGAGGTGCCCTGGCGAGCGTCCACCAGGAGTTCGACTCTGTTTCCGGGAGCCAGCGTCACCTCGGTGAGGTCGACAGGTTCGGGTAGGCGGCCGGTGTCACGGCCGAGCAGGCGCAGAGACTGACCATCCAGGGTCAGGCGCAGGTAGCGGGACGGGCAGGCGTTGACGATCCGCCACTGCTCTCGCTCTCCCGGCGAAGCGGTGGCCCGGGGCCGAACCTGGCCGTTGACCATCACTATCTCGCCTTGACGGCCCATCATCTTCTCGGGCGGGGACGCGGCAGCCGGGTTGCCAGTGCCGTCGAGGGTGATGTCGGAGACGACCAAGGTGCGCTCACGGGACACCGGGACCGGCTCGGGGTCCTCAACAACGATCGCTCCGTAGAGTCCGGCCGCCAGTTGGTCAGCGACATGGCCGTGGTGGTGGGGGTGGTACCAGAAAGTCCCGGGCGGGTGGTCGTTTGGCAGGACGATTTCGTAGTCGAAGGACTCGCCGGGGGAGATGCTGACGAAGGGGTTGTCGCCATTGCCCTCGGGGGAGACGTGCAACCCGTGTACGTGCAGGTTGGTCGGGGTGTCGAGTTCGTTGGCAATCGCCACTCGGATCGTGTCTCCGCCCCGAACGCGCAGGGTGGGGCCTGGGAGTGTGCCGTTGAACGCCTGCACGTTTGCGTTTCGCCCGCCGATCTTGACCCGGGCGGGGGCGGCGACCAACTCCAGATCGAGCACACCGTCCCGACTGGCCACCACGTCCGGCTCGAGAAGGTCGTCACCACCGTCGGAGAAGCCACCACTGTTCGTGGTGTTGCCCTCACTGACGGTCCACCACAGGCCGGCCCCGCCCACGGCGGCGGTGCCGGCCCCTGCCAAACCCAGTGCGAGGAGCTGCCGTCGGGTCAGCTCGCTCACTGCCGTCCCTCGCCCAGAGTGTGTAGTCGCTCCCGGTACTCCTCGGTGGTTAGCTCTCCACGGGCGTAGCGTTCGTCCAGGATCTCTCGCGGCTGGCGCGGGCGTTCCCCGGTTTTGACATGCTCATGCCCTCCGGTCTGGCCCCGGCCGCCGGTGAACGCTTTCGCCAGGACGACGGTGACCACCACCGTGCCCAGAATGACCAAGAGCCAGAAGATCCACATCCAGCCCATTCCCGAACCCATCCCGTTGTTCCACATCATCGCGATCGTCCTTCGCTACTTCTCAGTCCCGAGCGTGTGGCCCGCCGGTGTCTGGGGGGTGGTGGCGCCGGGTGCGGGGCGTGGCGGTCGGTCTGGAGACCGTGGATCGGCATCGGCACCGAGGGTCTGGGTGTGGAGCAGCACGTGCAGGATTCAGCGATCGCTTCCAACGGAAGGTTACTGCGAGGCTGGATAGACATCTTCTCCTCTTCATATTCGTTGCTGGTGCTCACTGGAACACCTCCAATTATACCCCTATGGGGTATGTGGGGTAGGTGGTTGAACCCGGCTCACCCATCGATTGGTCCCTGGGTGTCTCACGCCTGGGGAGCGGTCCCTGTCAGGGCGACAATGAGGCAGAGCACGCTGGCCCAGAACACGCCCAGGCCAATGGCCACCACGGTTACACTCGCCCACTCCATACCGCGCCCCTGTCTTCCGGTCGAGTTCCACATTGGCCGGTACGCCCGCGTATTTGTGTGGAGATCAGGTGGAGGTCTGATCAAGAATTTCCGCTGGCGAGCTGACACTCAGGACAGGCTGGAACGATCGAGACCATGGTGGAGAACCCTCGTGCCCTCGAAGATGGGGGAAATTTGGGGAAGGGTGAGTTCGCAGAAACTACAGCTCGGCATCGTTTAGTGGCCCTTCATAGTGAAGGGCCCGTTTAGGGCGTGTCTCCCATAGCTGAGCGGTGACCCGCGAGACCGTGGCCGTATGGGACAGACGAAGTCACGATTTCGCCAGTTCACCGACGAGCAGTGGGAGCGGATAGAGCCCCTGCTGCCCTCCAAT
>NZ_JABFAU010000044.1 GCF_017168335.1 Rhodococcus sp. KRD162
ACCCTAGGCAGGCCCAACTCCTCGGTGCAATAAGATCTTTGCCCTCGGTGCAATCCTGTTCCGGGGCGCGGATCAGGGGGCTCACGTGGTGGAGGACTACCGGCGGATCGCCGAGCGGATCGCCGACGACATCGCCGCCGGGCGGCTCAAGCCCGGTGAACGGCTGCCTCCGCAGCGGGTGTTCGCACGGCGGCGCGGGATCGCCGGATCGGCGGCCGGGCGGGTGTACGCCGAGCTGGTGCGGCGCGGACTGGTCGTCGGCGAGGTCGGGCGCGGCACGTTCGTCCGGGCCGCGCCGCCCGCCTCGGGCCACGCGCTCGCCGAACCTGCGACCACGTCGCCGATCAACCTGGGGCTCAACTACCCCTCCGTGCCGGGCCAGTCGGAGCTTCTCGCCCCCGCCCTCGCGCCGCTGCTGCGCCCCGATGTCCTCACGGAGTCCCTGCGCAC
>NZ_JABFAU010000045.1 GCF_017168335.1 Rhodococcus sp. KRD162
CCGTGGTGCCTCATGTCAAGATGCTCGCCAAATGATTCCTGCGTGCCTCATCTATTGTGCTCGCGAAAGTCTCATGCTGCGTGGGGTGCTTGGGAGTAGGTCTTGGCGGCGGCCAGCCGGATGAGTCGCTGCTGGATCTCGTTGATCCGGTTCGTCAGGCCGGCCAGGTCCAGACTGGCGTAGAGCTCGTCCAGGTAGTGACGTTGGGGTTCGAGCATGATCCCGGTGTCCTTGATCCGGTCTGCCGGGGTCCGCGGGTCGTCGTAGCTGCGCACTGACTTCCCCTTGCGGCTCAGGTGATATCCGGTGACTTTCTTGGTGGGCAGGAACAGGTTTTTGCGCAGGTTCACCAGCGGCCAGAGCTCGTTCAGGAGCCCCAATTCAGCATCGGTGTCGTAGCGGTAGTTGAACGCCGAGCGGCGGACGACGGCCTCGTTTTTCTGCTCCACGAACGGGTTGTCGTTGGAGTGGTGGGGCCGGGACCGGGTCATGCGGATGTTATGGGCATTGCACCAGGTAGTGACCGGATCGTTGAGGAATTCAGAGCCGTTGTCGCTATGGATGTGGTCGATGGGGTATGGGAATTCGTCCAGGATTTCATCCATCGCCTTGACCACCCATTTGGCGGCTTTGTTCTTGATCGCCCGGTTGCTGGTCCAGCCGGTGTACACGTCCGTGGCGGTCAGTGTGAATGCGTACTGGCCTTTGGCATTGTTGCCGCAATGCGCGACCGTATCGATGGCAACCAGGCCAGGCTGCCAGTCAATATCCGGGATGCGGGACATGATCGGGATCGACTCGGTGTACTGGTTCCGCCGCGACCTGGTCGTGGACTTCCCGTCCGGATACATCGAGAGCTTGAACGGTGCCAGCAGCCGGTCGATCGTTGCCGCGCTCATCGCCAGCAACTGGTCATGCACTGCGGGGCTGTAACGGGCCCGCACCCTCCCGAAAGCGCCAGCGCGGATATGGGCGTCCATGTTGGCCAGTGTGGTGCCCATGACCGCGGCCAGGTACTTCCCGCAGGGCTGCCCAGCCACGACCCAGACCTGCTGGAGCACCTTCACCGTGTCATAGCCATACGTCGGCGGTCTCGGCTTGCGCACCTCCATACGGGCCGGGCCCCGCCGCTTGAAGGCCCTGCCCAGCTGCCGCCGGGCATTCGCCCTCGACCAGCCCACCTCCGCCACCAACCGGTCCAGGATCTCGCCCTTGGCCTTCTTCGACGCCGCCACATACGCGCCGGCTTCCTTCTTAGTGATTTCCCTGCGCGCAGACAACGTCAACCCATACATCCCTCCAGCACACCAAAGCACCCGACCATGCACCAGAGATTTCGCGAGCATTTCCCAAATGAGCGTGCCAGCGCCGCTGCGCGCCGTGGGTGTCGAAAGTCCCTCTTGACGCACCTTGCCTCTGGTGAATCGGATGGCTCAGCGGGATGATGGTGGTGTCTGCCGTGTCCGACGCCGGTCGTTCCTTGGTGCTGTTGTTTGGCCCGTAAATGAGCGTGGTGCGGAGGGTTCCACGGGAACCGTGGATTGTTGCTGTGAGCACGAGTATTAGAGTCCTGATTTAATTCCACCCTCTACATGGCAGGCATCACCACCCATTGAAACAAGCAGGTTAGGAGGTGTCCCGTGGACTTGGTTCATGAACGTGCCGCGGGCATTGATATTTCCAAGGGTGACGCGAAGGTCGCCATCCGGTCCCCGGGCAAGCGTGCCGGGACTTTTTCCACCGAGGTCACCACCTGGGGTTCCACCACCAATCAGATCCTCGCCCTGCGGGACATGCTGGTCGCCGCGAAGGTCACCACGGTGGTCATGGAGGCAACCAGTGATTACTGGAAGCCGTTCTACTACCTGATGGAGGACCTCCTGCCAGTGATGCTCGTCAATGCGAAGGCGGCCCGCAACATTCCCGGGCGAAAAACTGACGTGTCCGACGCTTCCTGGTTAGCTCAGCTCGGTGCGCACGGGCTGCTGCGCCCTTGTTTTGTCCCGCCTCAACCGATCCGCGTACTTCGGGATTTGACCCGGGCACGAACCATCGCCACCCAGGACCGGACCCGGGAAGTCCAACGACTGGAGAAATTTCTGGAGTCTACCGGCCTTAAGCTCTCGGACCATGTTTCGGACCTGATGGGTGTCTCCTCCCGGGCCATGCTCAAGGCACTTATCAAGGGTGAGCGGGATCCGCAGGTGTTGGCTGACCTGGCTCGGGGGCGCATGCGCGTGCGGGTTCCCGAGCTCGTAGAGGCGCTGACCGGACGCTTCGAGGTGCACCATGCTTATCTTTGCAACATGCATCTGGAACGCATCGATTCCATCACTCGGTGCGTCGAGGAACTCACCACCCGCATCAACGAGGCGATGGAACCCTTTCAAACGGCACGGGAATTTCTAGCTACCATTCCCGGGGTCTCCACCCTCGTGGCCGATGTCATCATCGCCGAAACCGGGGCAGACATGAGCTCCTTCCAGAGCCCGGGCCGACTCGCATCCTGGGCGGGCCTAAGCCCAGGATCCAACGAGTCTGCCGGCCGGGCAAAGTCCACCAGGACCCGACCTGGGAACCGCTATCTCAAGGGCGCTCTGGGCGTCGCGGCCTTGTCGATTTCCAGAAACCCCAAGAACAGCTACCTCGGGGCACGCTATAAGAGACTCATTGTGCGCCGCGGCAAGATGAAAGCCATCGTCGCCACCCAACACTCCATCCTCACCGCCGTCTGGCACATGCTCGCGGACGGCGAGTGCTACCACGACCCAGGATCCGACTTCTTTACCAAAAAGGACCCCACCCGCACCAAGAACAACGCCATCCGCCGCCTCCAAGAACTCGGCTACAACGTCACCTTAAGTAACCAGGAGGCAGCCTGACCCACCTTACTTTCGTATTAGGCACGCACCCCATTTCGCGAGCACTTTAGATGAGTCTCGTCG
>NZ_JABFAU010000046.1 GCF_017168335.1 Rhodococcus sp. KRD162
TGAGGTTCCCCCCGAAAAGTGGACAGTGGTTACGCGGCCATGATGGGCGCGTTCAGTGACTGTTCGTAACTGTGGGGGCTGAGCATTCCGATTGTGGAGTGCCGTCGTCGAGTGTTGTAGAAGTTCATCCAGTTGTCAACTGCAGCAACCAATTCGGTCCTGTATGCGAACGTGTGGCGGTAGTAGTACTCGTGCTTGAACGTCGACCACAAGCTCTCCGCGCCGGCGTTGTCCCAGCATATGCCGGTCTCGCCCATCGAGCGCCGCAACCCGTGCCGCTCACACGCTTGCTTCATGACCGCGGCGGTGTATTGAGTTCCCCTGTCCGAGTGCATGATTGTGCCCGCGACATCGCCGCCGCGTTCGGCGACAGCCATGTCCAGAGCTTCGAGGACGAGCTCGGTGCGCATGTGATCGGCGACGGCCCACCCGAGGACCTTCTTCGAGTGTTCGTCCTTGATGGCGCACAGGTACATGTCGCCCTCGCCGCAGGTCAGGTACGTGATATCGGAGGTCCACACCGCGTCGAGGCGGCCCTGATCGAACCGGCGCTGGACCAGGTCGTCGGGGAACGAGGCGAACGGGTCGACCACGGTGGTGCGGATCTTGAACGTGCGTGGGCTGATGCCGACGATGCCGAGGGAGCGCATAATCTTCGCGACGGTTTTCTCGGTGATCACCTCGCCCCGGTCGTGGAGTTCGGCGGTGATTCGGGGTGCTCCGTAGACGCCTTTCGACTCCTGGTGGATCGCGAGGATCTTCGCCTCCAGATCGGCTCGACGTTGCTGCCGCTGCGCCAATCTAGTTGTCACACTGCGTCCTTGGTGTTTGTAGAAGCCGGATGTCGACACTTCGAGCAGGCGTGCCATCCGGTGGACTGCGGAGTTCGCGTACTCCGCGGCCATCAACGTGTAGAGCTCTACTTTTGTTGATTGGCTGCGAAGTACGCGGACGCTTTTTTCAAGAATGCGATGTCTTTCTCCTGCTCGGAGACCTGTCGGCGTAACCGGGCCAGCTCGGTACGCTCCGCGGCCGTGAGCGGTTGATCACCCGAGGTGGCGGCGGCTTCGATCCGGCGGCGTTCGTCGGCAACCCAGCGGCCGAGCAGGCCTTCGTTGATGCCCAGTTCGCGGGCGACCTCGGCGATGGTGCGGCCGGAATCGATCACCCTACGGGCGGCCTCGACCTTGTACTCGGTCGTGAACGACCTGCGTTTGCGGGACATGGGGACATCCTTCCAGCGGAACTATCGGTCCCGCTATCTCGGTGTCCACCATCCGGGGGGAACCTCA
>NZ_JABFAU010000047.1 GCF_017168335.1 Rhodococcus sp. KRD162
CATGGGTGGGATACGTGCGCGCTGCGTCCGAAGCGGGCATGGTGGGCGCACTCGCGGACTGGTTCGCGGTGACCGCGTTGTTCAAGCATCCGCTGGGCATTCCGATTCCGCACACGGCACTGATCAAGAAGAAGAAGGACCAGCTGGGCGCAAGCCTGAGTTCGTTCGTCGGCAGTAATTTCCTCGCACCCGAGGTGGTGTCGGAGAAAGTGGCGTCGGCGCAGATTCCGTTGCGGTTGGGTACCTGGCTCGCCCAGCCCGACAACGCCGAGCGCGTGGCAGCCGAGGCGGCAACGGTTTTGCACGGTGTCGTCGATGTGCTCAACGACGAGGACATCACCGCTGTGATCGACAGCACCATCGTGCGCCGACTCGCCGATCCGCAGTGGGGACCGCCCATCGGCCGCATCCTCGAGGAGCTGATCCGCGAAAACCGTCAGCTGCCGCTCATCGAGATGCTCGCCGAACGGGCCCATCAGTGGGCTCTGGGCAGCCAGGACATGATCGATCGCGTCGTCGCCCGGGATTCTCCGAACTGGTCGCCGAAATTCGTCGACACCCTGCTGGGGGAGAAGGTCTACAAGGAACTCGTCGAGTTCACCTGGAAGATTCGGTCCAACCCCGAGCACGAGGTGCGTCTGGCTGCGAACAAATTTCTCGTCGACTACGCCAACGATCTGCAGCACGACCCGGTGACCATCGACAAAGCCGAGAAGCTCAAGGCGCAGATCATGGGACGTGAGGAGATCACCGGGCTGGCTGCGGCCACCTGGAAGGTGGCCAAGCGGCTGATCACGGAGTCGGTCGACGACCCGACGAGCACCTTGCGCACCAAGATCAAGGAGAACACCGCCAACCTCGGGGTGCGGTTGCGCGACGACGAGGAACTGCGCGGGAAGGTCGACGGTTGGTTGCTCGGGGGAGCGAGCTACGTCGCGGAGAACTACGCCGACGAGATCACCACGATCATCGGAGACACTGTCGCTCGCTGGGATGCAGAGGAAGCCAGCAAGAAGATCGAGCTGCAGGTCGGACGCGATCTTCAGTTCATCCGGATCAACGGCACCGTCGTCGGTTCCATTGCCGGACTCGCCATCTACACGGTCTCGGATCTGATCTTCGGGCACTAGTGCTAGCAGAGTGCTTGCAATAGTTAGCACCCACGGGTACCGTCGTGGACGAACACCGAATCCAGGAGGCCGACAATGGCCGAGAACGAGGGAGATCTGGTCGCCAAAGCGACCGAAGCGACGCAGGTCGTCGCCGAGGCAGGCGACATGGTCGCCGCAGTGGTGACAACGGCAGCTCAGGACATAGGTAGCTACATCCGGTCGCAGCGAGAAGCCGCGCAGGTTTCCATGCGACAGCTCGCAAGCCGCGCCGGAGTGAGCAATCCGTACCTGAGTCAGATCGAACGCGGACTGCGTAATCCGTCCGCAGAGGTGCTCGCGCAGATAGCCAAGGGTCTGCGCGTCTCCTCCGAAGTGTTGTACGTCCGGGCCGGGATCTTGGAAGCGCGTCCCCACGGTCCGGTGCGCGAAGCTCTGCTCGGCGATGAACACATCACCGAACGGCAGAAGCAAGTGCTGATCGAGATCTACGACTCGTTCCGTGGTGAGAACGAGTCGACGCAACATCCAGAATCCGACGAACAGGAGACACCAGATGTCTGATCCCAAGAACTTCGAAAGCGTCAGGACGCCCATCTTCGCCGCCGTCGGTGCAGGCGATGCCGTCGTCCAGGCCGTCGCCGATGTCGTAGCGCAGGTCCGCTCTCGCGCCGAAAGTCGTACCAGCGAGGTCAACGCTCGCTTCGCCGACCTGTCCGAGGACGTCACCGAGGGTGTCGAGAGCCTGCGGGAGCGGCTGACGAATCTGCCCGCGGAGCTGCCCGACGAGATCGCCGAGTTGCGTGAGCGCTTCACCCCCGAGGAGTTGCGGAAGGTCGCCGAGGCATACCTGAAGGTTGCCTCCGACCTGTACACCTCGCTCGCCGAGCGTGGCGAAGAGACCGTCGAGCGCATTCGCCGCACCCCTGCCGTCGAAGAGGGTCTCGGCCGCGCCAACTCTGCCGCCAACGACGTCGTCGACCTCACCGAGCAGGCCCTCGGGACCGTCGCATCGCAGACCCGCGCGGTCGGCGAGCGGGCAGCCGCCCTCGCCGGCATCGCATCGGACAAGGTCCGTGAAGGTGCCGAGGAACTCGCCGACGACATCGACGAGGCAGGCAGCGAGGCCAAGGACAAGGCAATCGACGCATCGCAGAAGGTCAGCGGAGCAGCAGGCAAGGTCGAGGCCAAGACTCGCAGCGGTGCCAACGCGCCGGTCAAGAAGACTTCGGCTCCGGCCAAGAAGACCACGTCGGCACCGGCAGCCAAGAAGTCTGCACCGGCTCCGGCCAAGAAGGCTCCGGCGAAGAAGTCCACTCGCTAAAGCACTCGTAAAGAAACGACCCCGGCGCCGAGCGGTGCCGGGGTCGCTTCTCGTACACTGGCGAACGTGATTGCGAGCAGCTTCTCTCAGACGATTTTCCTGATCCTGCAAATCATCTCTATTGCCGGAGCAGCATTCGCGATCTTCCACGCGCTTCGCCAACGTCCCGACGCCTTTCCCGCCGCAGGCAAGCTGACCAAGAACGCCTGGCTGGGCATCCTGGCCGTCGGGCTGCTCCTGACGTTGATCGGCCCCATGGTCATCATGTTCTGGATCATCGGCATCGTTGCCATCGCGGTATACCTCGTTGACGTTCGACCGAAAATCGACGGCATTCAGCGCGGACCGCGCTGGTAGAGGTACACCTTTCGGCGCCCACGCTGTCGTGGGCGTAGCCTCTACCGAACCACACGGGGGTCACAGGTAGGGGGATTGTTCAGTGGTTTCACGCAAGGTAGTCGAACGCGCGCTGTTCGGAGTCGGAGGGCTGGCAGCGGCAGCCGCGGTCGGAGCATTCGCCGTCCGGCGCCGTAGGTTGCATTCGTTCACCAGGACAACCGACGTACGGCCCGACGAGCTGCTTCAGCCGCCGACGTTCGAGCCACAGGTCACCGAGGTCGTCACCGATGACGGTGCTCATCTGCACGTCCGTAGCTACGGCGATCCCGATGCCGAACCGATCGTCTTCAGCCACGGCTGGACCTGCTCCGCCGATTACTGGTTTCCGCAGGTCAATGCCCTTGCTGGGCGCTATCGCGTCATCGCGTACGACCAGCGTGGGCACGGACGCAGCGATGTCGGAACGCGACCGCTGAGCCCCGACGTGCTGGCCGACGACCTGGCGGCAGTACTGGCCGCGACGGTCACCGAGGACAACAAAGCAGTACTCGTGGGCCACAGCATGGGCGGCATGTCGATCATGGCCTGGGCCGGTAACTACCCCGAACAGGTCGACCGACTTGTCAGCGCAGTGCTGCTCGCCAGTACCGCAACCGACTCCCTGGTGCGGGAAACCACCGTCATCCCCCTGCCGCAGCACTTCCCGCGGGTTCCGGCTCCGGTGGGGCGCGCGGTACTGAGCTCGGCCCTTCCCCTGCGGCCGTCACCTGTCACTCGCCAAGCCATCAAGTACATCTCGATGGCACCGGGAGCGACTCCTGCCGAGGTGTCGTTCTGCGAGAAGATCGTGCTCGAATGTGCCCCACACACCCGCGGAATCTGGGGCGCAGCACTGAGCGATCTCGATATCCGCGAGGCACTGGAGAACATGTCCGTCCCCACCAGCGTCCTCGTCGGCTCGGCCGACCGCCTGACCCCACCGGTGCACGCTCGCAAACTCGCGCGTGCACTCGACGACCACAACCACTTGAGCAGGCTGATCGTCATCCCCGGTGTCGGACACATGAGCTCGGTGGAAGCAATCGACGAATTCAACACCGAAGTGGTGCGGCTCCGGAACCTCTAGAGGCTGCTAACTGAAGACGACGGTCTTGCTGCCGTGCACCAGGACACGATCTTCGAGATGCCACCGCAGGCCGCGGGAGAGCACGAGCTTCTCGATGTCGCGGCCCTGACGCACCATGTCGGCGACCTCGTCGGAATGGTCGACGCGGATGACGTCCTGCTCGATGATCGGACCGGCATCGAGCTCGGCCGTCACGTAATGGCACGTCGCACCGATCAGCTTGACGCCACGGGCGAAGGCTTGGTGGTACGGGCGAGCGCCGACGAACGACGGCAGGAAGCTGTGGTGAATGTTGATCGCCCGGCCGGCCCAGTGCGCGCACAGTGACTGGGGGAGTACCTGCATGAAACGAGCCAGCACCACCGCGTGCGGATCGTAGGAATCGACGAGAGTGCGCACCTCCTCGAACGCGGGACCGCGCTCGGCGGGGTCTTTCGCGAATTCGACATGATGAAACGGTGTGCCGTGCGCAGCGGCGATCGGCTCGAGCGACTTGTGATTACCGATCACCGCGGAGATCTGTGCCGGGAGCTCGCCGCCGGCAGCGCGTCCGAGCAGATCGTGCAGGCAGTGCGCTTCCTTGCTGACGAGCAGTACCACCCGCTTGGGCTCGCCCGAATCATGCAGTGCCCATTCGGTTTCCGGGCCGAGCTCGTCGGCCACCTGAGCGAAACGCGCACGGAGATCCTCGATGCTCATATCCACCGACGAGGCCCGAACGGCCTGCCGGGTGAAGAACCAACCGGTATCGGGATCCGCGTGATAGGCAGCTTCGACGATCCAACCACCGACTTCGGCGAGGAAGGTCGAGATGCGGGCGACGATGCCCGTCTTGTCGGGGCAACCGAGGGAGAGAACGAAGCGGCGATCCTCGGATACGGAAGAACTCATGCCGACGATTGTCTCAGGGCGTGCGGACCCCGGTTGCCACCAGTGTCCCCAGATCGATCGAATCGATACCCCGCTCGGTCAGCAGCGCCGAGAACTCGGAACGGATCTGCGCCCGGGTCGCCTCGTCGAACGCAGCGAGTGCGCCCCGCATCGCGCTGCCCAGCACCAGATCCCAGACGAACGACTCCGTTGCGGGAACATGGTTGGACAGCTCCACGACCTCGACATCGGTGGTTCCGGCCGCGGTGAGCCACGCAGACAGCAGTTCCGCCGTCTCCATCCGCCGGATCGGGTGCTTGTCGTAACCGTCCTGCGCGAGTGACCCGTTGTGCTCGCTCGGCGGCGAGTGCGCGCCGATCACCTCGACGTAGGTACTCGCGAACGCCTCGATCGCACCCTTGCGCCACACCGTCACCCCGACGCGCCCGCCCGGACGAACTACAGACACCAGCCGAGCGAAGTCCGCCTCGGGATCGGGCAGGAAGAAGATGCCGTACGAACAGGCCAGCGCGTCGTATCCGGCATCGGGGACCGTCGACGGCGGCTCCCACTCGGTGGCGTCGGCGGCGACGAAGTCGATGTTGCGCAGAGCGCGTTCGGTGGCCTTCACCCGGCCCACCTCCAACAGCTCGTCGGCCAGATCGACCGCGTGCACGATGCCGTCCGGTCCGACGGCGGCAGCTGCAGGAATCGCCGACGCCCCTGTGCCCGAGCACACGTCCAGAACCGTCTCGCCCGATGCCAACCCGAGCGCGAAGACCAGAGACTGCCCGGCCGGACCCCAGACCTGTGGCGTCAGAGCATCGAACTTCGGGCTCGTGGCATTGAAGGTGGCGGCGAGCGAGGCTGCGGTCATGAACGAAAATCGTAGACCGACAAGGCTACGAAATGCGGAGCTGTGAAAAGCTGGGATGCATGACACTCACCCGAGCCGACCTCGCCGCAATGGTCGACCACACGCTGCTCAAGCCCGAGGCCACAGCGGCCGACGTGGCCGCACTGATCGAGGAGGGCCGTGAACTCGGCGTGCTCGCCGTCTGCGTTTCGCCGTCCATGCTGCCGATTCGCGCGGAGGGAATGCTCACCGCCGTCGTCGCCGGATTCCCGTCGGGCAAGCACCATTCGTTGATCAAGGGATCCGAGGCGCGTCTGGCGGTGCAGCAGGGTGCGGACGAGGTCGACATGGTGATCGACGTCGGCGCGGCGATCGCAGGGGACTACAACGCAGTGCTGGCCGATATCGTGACCGTCCGTGAAGGCATCGGCAATGCCGTGCTCAAGGTGATCATCGAATCGGCAGCGCTGTCCGACGAGGCGATCGTCGAAGTATGCCGCGCTGCGGAAACCGCGGGGGCGAACTTCGTCAAGACCTCCACCGGTTTCCACCCGGCGGGCGGTGCGAGTGTCGAAGCCGTGCGGTTGATGGCGCAGACCGTCGGCGGGCGACTGGGCGTCAAGGCCAGTGGCGGCATCCGTACCACGGACGCCGCCCTGGCGATGATCGACGCGGGTGCAACGCGACTGGGGCTCTCGGGTACCCGTGCGGTGCTCGACGGGCTGAGCTGACCGCTCCCGCGTACCTGGGTTACGCGACCAGCGAGCAACCCTCGGGGGTCTGCTGATTCTGGTTCTGCTGCGTGGCCGGAATGGTGTACTGCCCACCTTCGAGGGTGAGTTCGATGCCGGAGTCGGTGACGGTCAGCGATGTCGGAGTCATGTCCAACGGGTACGTCTGCAGGCTGTCGGTGAGCACGCCGACCACGGAGTCGACCAGATCGGTGGGAAGGCCGAGACCCAGAATCGAGGCGTCGACGGTCTTGACCTCGACCTTGCCGTCGACGACCTGAGGCTTGACGGTCAGCTTGGCCAGCGCGCCGACAGCGAACTCGAGTGTTCCGGCCGAGGCGTCCGAGGTGACGCCCGAGACGAGCGCGCCGATGCCCTGGCTCTGCAGGGTGCGCGTGATGCCGTCGGTCGACCACGAGATGTCGGCACTCGAGCTGCCGATGGTGCCGCCGGAATCGGCAGTCTGGTTCAGATTCAGATCGTGTGCTTCGGCGTGGACGACCATGCCTTCGGCGGGGCCGAAGCGGGCGTCGTCGCTGTCCACGGTCACCGACGAAACCTTCTTGTCCACCAGGGACAGCAGCACCGGCTTGAAGCCGAGCCCTACCTCGACCTGGCTACCGAGTTCGGACTCGAGCTGGCCGGCCAGGCACGACTTGATCTGCTGGCGGACGAACAGCTCTCCACCGATGAGGGCGACGAGGAGGACGACAACGACCGAGACTGCAATCAGCGGCACTGTGCTGCGCTTGGCTGTGGATGACATTCCTGGCAGTCTTCCCGATGTTTCTGAGCAAGCTCTGTGAAACTGACGAACCCTTGTTTACGATGCCAAATTTTGTGATGTATAACACATTCTGACGTACGCTTGCGACATGAGTACGACAGGTCCGAGTGTGCAAGAACTGCACTCGCTCGCCACTCGTCAGGACGGCTACTTCACCGCCGAGCAAGCCGGCGAGCTCGGGTTCGATGCGGCAATGGTGCGCGTCAACCTGGCCACCGATACGTGGACCCGCGTCGAGCGCAACCTGTTTCGGCTCGGCCAGTGGCCGCACAGCGAACTCGAGGTGTTCGCGATGTGGTGTGCCTGGTTCGGCGGCGAGGCGGTGATCTCGCACCAGAGTGCCGCCGAGTTGCACGGATTCGGGCACCTGCACCCACAATTCGTGCATCTGTGCGCCTTCGGCGACCTACGCCTGAGCGATACCCGTCTCGCCGTTCACCGTTTGCGACTCGAACCTCGGGACGTCGAGTCGGCAGGCACGTTCAACATCACCACACCCGTGCGGACAGTGCTCGATCTCGCCGCCGGAGGCATCTCGCAGATCACCCTCGACGAGGTGGTGTGCGACGCCGTGGCGATCGGTCGCGTCGACCCGCAGGCCCTGTATGCAGAGGCGGCAGGCAACACCGACCGCGTGGCCGAACGGGTCGAGCTGGCACTGTCGGCCTGCACCTAGCGACGAGAAAATCGGGTGCAGTAAACCGCGCTGACCGCGGCCTACTGCACCCGATTTCACTCGTCCTCGGAGCGAGGGGCGACCGCCGACCAGGGCACCGTGAGCACGTTGTCTCGCATCCGCCTGCGGGGGATCGTGACTGGAAGTCCTTGTTCGGCAAGTATCTTCAGGGCCGCGCGCCAACGCAGGCGGGGTCCGAAGGTGGCAAGCGGGGCAGCGACCGACCACGCCCGATCGGCGCGCTGCAGCAGATCGTGAATGCGCTCGCCCTCGATGTTGCGATGTATCAACACCTTCGGGAGACGCTGGGCGATATCCGACGGCGTCTCGACATCGAACGGATCCCAGGCCAACGTCAACGACCGCGGCCCCTGGGCATCGAGCAGGACCCACGCGCAGCGGCGACCCAGCTCATCGCAGGTGCCGTCCACCAGCAGCCCGCCGGGTGCCAATCGGGACTGGATCCGGCTCCAGGCCGCCGGAACCGCATCCTCGGGATACTGGCGCAGAACGTTGAACGCCCGCACCAGATCGGGTCGAAGCCCGGCCAACTCGAAACCGCCGCGAGCGAACTCCACACCGTCCTTGCCCGGAACGACGCGGGCAGGGTCGATCTCGAGGCCCGTGACGCGCACATCGGCCCTGATGGTGCGCAACCTGCCCGCGAGCTCGAGAGTCGTATTCGGCATCGCCCCGTAGCCGAGGTCCACCACCAGCGGATCCGGGGATTCGAGCAGGACGCGTCGAACATCGGGGTTGTGCATCAGCGACCGATCGCTACGACGCAACCGATTGATGCCGGTGGTGCCGCGGGTGATGACGCCTTCAGGCCCCTTCAGTGGGCTAGGCGTTCTTGTCGAGCCAGTCGGCGGTCACTTCGCCCTCACCGCGCCACAGGTCGACGAGGTTGACGAGCATCAGTTGCTCGAGTTTGCCGCCGATGAACGGCAGGAAGACCTTGGCCTCGGACGAGGTGCGCAGCGTCGAACCGCCGTTGGTGGGAAAGAGCGAGGTGGTGCCCTTCAACGAACCCGGGCCCGCCGGGATCGACGCGTCGTAGTGACCTGCGGTGACTTCCTCGTACGCATCGAAATGCACGTTCCGGGTGATGATCATGTCCTTCTTCATCACCGTCTGTGCGATGTCGGGCAGTTCGGTGCGGGGAATGACGTGGTGCATGACGATGTCGATTCCGGCCTCGGACACCTCGAAGCTCTTCAGCTCGTTCTCCGAGTACTTGCGCATCTCTTCGATACGCGCGTCCCAGTGATCGCGGCTGGACAACGCGGCATACACCTGCTGCGTCGAGTGGGTGAACCGGGCGGAGTAGTTCATTCGGCGAGCCATACCGGAAGACGATACTTATTGTGAGGTCTCGGTAATCCAGTTGCCCGTGAAGTCCTGCTCGTTGTCGATCAGTGAGAGCACCTGCTCGCTGATCATCGCCTCGATCTTTCCGCCGAAGATGGGGACCTTGACCTCGGTGGTTCCCGACAGTGCGATGACCGTCGTATCGCCGACACCGTCGAGCGTCGTGGTGCCGGTGATGCGAGCCGGCGCACCCTCGACGGTGGCTCCGAACATCCCGTCGGCGTGGGTGCCGTCGAACGGCCCCCAGCTCTCGGTGCGTTCGATGATGAGATCGCCCTTCTTGAAGGCAGTCACCGCGGAGGGCAGCTCTTCTTCGGGAACGGACTGGATCATGACGACGTCGATGGTGCCCTCGCCGACGGTGACGCTCTTCAAGCTCGCACCGGGGCCGCCGATCTGTTCGATGCGGTCCTTCCAATACTGCTCGGAGGTCAGTGCAGCGTGAACCTGGTCGGCGGAGGCGGGCACAGTCGAGCTGTGCTCAATGGGGCGAGGCATTGACGCAGATTACCGGTGGATCCTCACACTACGAATGAGCGGTACCCTCGTCTACCGTGGCTACTGCAATTTCCGAGCTCACCACTATGCGACTCGGCGGTCCGGCTCGTGAGTTCGCCGTTGCGACCACCTCCGATGAGCTGGTCTCTCTTGTTCGCGACGCGGACGAGTCAGGAACTCCGGTACTTCTTGTCGGGGGCGGTTCAAATCTTGTCGTGGGTGACCAGGGGTTCGACGGTCTCGTCGTCAAGGTCGAGACCGCCGGACTCGAAGTTTCACACGACAAGCTAAGGGTTGATGCGGGCGTCGAATGGGATCGAGTGGTGTTGACCTCGCTCGACGCAGGACTCGCGGGCTTGGAGACTTTGTCGGGTGTGCCGGGTTCCACCGGTGCCACGCCGATCCAGAACGTCGGCGCGTACGGCACTCTCACTTCCGACCTACTCTCTGAATTGACGGTGTACGACCGCGAAACCCGGGTGACCAGGGCTTGGCTGCCCCAAGAATGCGGCTTCGGCAGTCACCGGCAGTCGGTCTTCAAACACAGCGACCGTTACGTCATCCTCGACGTGACCTTCGCTCTGGATGTGTCGACCACGTCCAAGCCCATCAGGTATTCGGGTCTGGCAGATCGGCTCGGAATCGACGTCGATGGTCTAGCGCCGGTCTCAGAGGTGCGTGAGGCTGTTCTGCAATTGCGCGGCGAGCGTGGCATGGTTCTCGATTCGGACGATCACGACACCTGGAGTGTCGGGTCTTTCTTCATCAACCCTGTCCTGACGCAGATACCTGACAAGGCGAGCGAGTCGCCGACGTATCCGGATCCGCTGGGAACCAAGCTTCCTGCGGCCTGGCTTATTCAGAACGCCGGCTTTGGACGCGGGTACGGGAAAGAGTGGGGCACCGGCTCCGTCGCGTTGTCGTCCAAGCATGTCCTGGCCGTCACCAACCGCGGCGGTGCCACCACCGCTCATGTCATGGCCTTTGCAGCGCATATCCGGGAGGGCGTCGAAAAGGCTTTCGATATCTCACTGGGTCCGGAGTGTGACCTTGTCAACTGCCGATTTGGATAGATATCGGCCGAATCCACGCTGGCGGACGCCTACCATCAGAAGTTCGGAAGTACGTCAGGAGGACGACAAGTGCAGGTCACAAGCGTCGGACACGCAGGTTTCCATATCAAGACCAGCTCAGGCACCATTCTGTGCGACCCGTGGGTGAATCCGGCCTTCTACGCGTCGTGGTTCCCATTCCCGGATAATTCTGAACTGGACTGGGACGCGCTCGGCGATTGCGATTACCTCTACGTCTCGCACCTGCACAAGGACCACTTCGACCCGAAGAACCTGGCCGAGCACGTCAACAAGGACGCCACGGTTCTGCTGCCGGACTACCCGGTGCTCGATCTCAAGCACGAGCTCGAGAAGCTCGGGTTCCACAAGTTCTACGAGACGACGGACTCGGTCAAACACACGATCGCAGGGCCCAAAGGTGATCTCGACATCATGATCATCGCGTTGCGTGCACCCGCCGACGGTCCAATCGGAGACTCGGGTCTGGTCGTCTCGGACGGCAAGACCGTGGCGTTCAACATGAACGACGCGAGGCCGGTTGACCTGGACGTCATGACCGAGAATTTCGGTCCCGTGGACGTGCACATGCTGCAGTACTCGGGTGCGATCTGGTACCCGATGGTCTACGACATGGTCTCGCGCGCGAAGAAGAACTTCGGCATCCAGAAGCGTCAGCGGCAGATGGATCGCGCCCGCCAGTACATCGAGCAGGTCGGCTCAACGTGGGTCGTCCCGTCGGCAGGCCCGCCGTGTTTCCTCGACGACGAGCTGCGCACGCTCAACGATGTCCACGGCGACCCTGCCAATATCTTCCCGGACCAGATGGTGTTTCTCGAGCAAATGCGACTGCACGGGCACGATAAAGGCCTGCTTATGATGCCGGGCACCGCCGCGACGTTCGACGGTTCCGAGTTGCTGTCGCACGAGCACCCGATCCCGACGGCCGAGGTCGAGGCCATCTTCACCACCGGCAAGGCCGACTACATCGAGGCCTACGCCCAGCGTCAGGCGTCGGTAATCGCCGCGGAGAAGGCAGCCTGGGCCCCGGACGAGGGCGAGCCACTGCTCGAGCCGATGCGGGGCCTGTTCGAGCCGATCATGGCCCAGACCGATCTGATCTGTGACGGCATCGGCTACCCCGTCGGAATCACGATGGGCGACGAAACCGTTGTACTCGACTTCCCGAAACGAATCGTGCGCGAACCGATCTCGAACGAGAAGTTCCGCTACAGCTTCACCATCCCGCCGGAGCTGGTACGCACCGCGATACGTGACCAGGAGCCGGACTGGGTCAACTCGATCTTCCTGTCCACCCGCTTCCGCGCCCGACGCGTCGGCGGCTACAACGAATTCCTCTACACGTTCTTCAAATGCCTCACCGACGAGCGCATCGCCTACGCCGACGGCTGGTTCTCCGAGGCGCACGACGACACCGCCACCATCGAAGTTGCCGGCTACGAGATCCAGCGTCGCTGCCCGCACCTCAAGGCCGACCTCACCAAGTTCGGCGTCGTCGAAGGAAACAAGCTGACCTGCAACCTCCACGGGTGGGACTGGAACCTCGACACCGGTCGCTGCTTGACATCCAAGGGTCACGAACTGCGGACCGAGAAGGTCGAGTAGTCGGACCCGCGGCAGGCTGGTAGACAACCAGCCATGAACATCCCCAACTCCGGATTCCTCGCCGGAGTAAAGGAGTCCGTTCCGTCATTCCAGAGCTCTCAGCTCTAGGCCTCGAAGGCGACGAGCTGTCGCTGTGCGATCACCTGTGCGTGCGCGCCAACTCGGCCGAGGCGTACCTGTAGTCGGTGAAGCAGATCTCCGCGTCCGCCCACGTAATCGACACTTCGGAGGTCATTGGGCGTGCGATCACCACTCTGGAGTTCGACACACCCCTCGTAGCTGCCGGATTTTCGGTTCCGTGGGTCGAAGTCGCGGAACCCAAAGCTGGATCTCTCTATCCATCGGGGCTCGAGCACGCCTAGGCACAGGGATCTGCCATTCGATCTGAAAGCGTGGTCCAAGCCGATCAATCCCGACGCGCGTCTGCCCCCGATGCCGGGTCGGTCAGATTCCATGATGTCTCCCTGGGCGCATCCGTCAGAATTGCAGCGGCTGTCGCAGGTAACGCGCCGGCACCTGACACCGGGGGACCGGTGTTCCTCTCGACACAGTGCAGGATTCGAGAGAGGGACACCATGACGAACGCAGGATCGCGGAGGTTCGGGGCAACATTGCTCGGGCTCGCCGCCGCAGTAGCAATTCTGTCGGGGTGCGGTACATCGATCGGTCACCAGGAAGCGACCGTCGGAGAGGTGACGGTCCCCGCCGCCGGGGCGGTTGTCGTTGTAGCAGGGACGCATGCCAACGCCCCCATTCCGAGTCTGGGGGTGCTCGGCAGGGCAGTAGTGGACGAGACCGTCCGAGCCGGCGGTCCTGTCGACGTCGTTCACGTGGCCGCGACCCCAACCCTCGACCAAGACCTGAAACTCAAGCCGGTGGAAGGTACCGAAGCCGGCAAGAATGCAGTGGTGGAGAAGAACCTCCATCGCGTCGACGAGGCATTGCATCGCGCATCCGATGGCAACGGCAGTGACCTGCTCGAGTCCGTTGCCATGGCCGTGGGGCGACTGCGGTCTGTGGACGCAGAGTCCCCGGCCTTGATCGTCGCCGACCCAGGGCTTGCCGATTCGGGGCGCCTGCAGCTCACCACCGAGGGAATGCTCGAGGCCGACCCTGAAGACGTGGCTCATTACCTCAACGCGACCGGTTCTCTTCCGGATCTGACTGGCACTACAACCTATCTGGTGGGATTCGGCTATACCGCGAGTCCGCAGTCCCCACTGGATGCTCCGTTGCGAGCGAGGGTATCCGCGTTGTGGACCGCGGTTTTCGAAGCCGCGGGGGCAACAGTGCGGGTCGACTCGGCACCGAACACGAATGAAGCCCTCGAGACGACGTTCTCGGTACGGACGGTCGATCTGCCCGCTGCACCCGCGCAACCACCGGTGTGCACGTCGGACGAAATCGTGTTCGGTGGTCGGTCGGATGTGTCTTTCGTTGCAGAAAGTGACTCGTTCGTCGATGCCGAGCGTGCGAGGGCCGCGCTGCTACCTATTGCACAGTGGCTCGTCGCCGATTCCCGGCGGACCGCGTCGATTCAGGGAACCACAGCGGACGACGGTTCGGCTCGCGAGCGATTGCAGGCGCTCGGTCTGCGACGAGCGAGTGCTGTGGTTGCGGAGCTGAGAAACGCCGGTGCGTCCGAATTATCAACGACGGCAATGGGAGTGGGTTCGGAATTCCCCGAGTACGTTCGACCGGACCGCGACACGATGACCGGTGAGCTTCTTCCCGGCCCGGCGGCACTCAACCGATCGGTTCGCATCCTGCTCGACGATCCCTGCTGAACCGTCCCAACGAGTTTCGACCCGAACCCCGCAGGCGCGCATGCCTGCGGGGGTTCGGTGTCTTCCCTGTGCGCCGGAACTTGCCTGCGCATTCCTTGCACGCCACACGAGAGGCCAATCGATGTTCGGTAATAGAAATACCCGAGGTGCGGCAGACGACGACGGCTACACACGAGTCGACGTTGCACCGATGACAGCAGCAGATGCGGTGTTCCCGCGTGCGGTGCCCGCACTGCAGAGGATGCCCGAGCCTATACTGCGGTACGACAAACGAATTGCCTTCGGTGACTGGTGGGCAGGCCGGGTCGACCGCCCACTGGTCCGCGAATTGGCCGGTGTCGATTCGCGACCCGCAGATCCGCCGCTGCGAACCCATCGGCTGCAAACACTTCAACATTGCTTCTTGCACCAGGTCGAGCGTGAACGGTTGTCGACTGTGGCGATGATCGCGTCGATCGACGACCGATTGTCCTCGTTGTACCGCGAGCTCGAGATCCGTGCCACGGAGATCGTCAGGGCGCAGGACCGGGTGGCGCAACTCGGAGGTGAGACGCCGACTGCCTCGCCGCGGTCGACGGCGGAGAACTTCGAGAGTGAAGCAGAACGCATGGCCCGGCGACTGCGCGAGCACGATCGCACCCTCGCCGCAGCAGACGGGCAGTTGGCTTCGCACCGGAGCGCCGAGGGCGATGTCCACCGCGAAATCGCAGTACTGCACACCGATCGAACAGCGCACTGGTCTGCACTCCTGGTGCGCGTGCAGCACAGCTGCGAGTTCTACAACCGGCGTGCCAATACCTATCTACGGGCCGCGTTCGCCCGCTCGGTGGCAGCTACGCGGTCGGTCGAGACGAGTTCGATCTCGCCGCCTTCCTGGGCGAACGCGCAGTCCATCCCCGCGGCCCCCGCCGCGAGTGACCGCGCCGGGGGACCGGTGCAGTAGTTACCGGATCGGCCGGCACCCGCGACGAGAACAGGACCACCGATGAAAATCTTCCCGCATCTGCCCACGAACACGCGAGACAGAATCCGAACGTTGTTCAACCGTCACCCCGTCACTCCAATCGTCAACTGGGATGCGCGCGAACCTATCCCGCAACCAGTTCCCGATCTCGATGCCGCCGTCGCGACCGTCGAAGCGATGATCGACGATCATGCCGATGCCGGAAGCGTCGATAGTGCGCATGCCGATGTGTTGGACCGACTTATCGCATCGGTGACCGATCAGTGGCGAGATGCCGCGAAGCTGCACTTTCTCAACCAGGCCACCGCACTCGCGTCCTTACGAGCCCAAGGAGTGCAGCACCTGACGCGGGTCGGTACCGACCTCGCAGAGATCCGGCGTGAGCACGGCCGCCACCAGAGTTTCTACGAGGGGCGATGGAAGGCCTTGACGGACGAGTCCGAACGGCTGGAGCTGCAGGTGGCGGACCCGGCAACAACACGCGGTTCGCTACCCGAGTTGCAGCAGCATCCGCTCAACGAGTTGTCCATCAGTCGGGTGTATGCGCCGTTCACGCCTGTACTACTCCCAGGTGGAGCGGCCGACACCGACACCGACACCGACACCGACAAGGCGGTCTGAGCATGCCCGACGTGAAAGACGCCGACACTTCAGGAGTACGAGACATGACTGCACCGACACAAGACCAGAAGGCGCAGGGTAGCGGCACAAAGCCCACCGGAAAGGCCAAGCCGGCACCGAAGTCAGGGCCGTATATGCCTACATGGCCTCTCGTGCTGCTGATCGCGGGCGTGGTGTGCATGTCGGTGGACACTCTGCTCGCCAAAGCGACCTTCGACGTACTCGTCAACGAGAACGAGACTGTGTCGTGGCTCGTCGCGATCGCCATCTCCGGCATTTCCGCGCTGAGTGCGATGGGGATCGGCTCGGCATACGTCTCAGGGCACAGGAACGTTGCAATTCTGTTCGCCGTCATCTGGACCAGCATCGGGATCGCTCTCGCTGCTGTCCGGTTTTTCAGCGGATTGATCACCGGTGACGGCGAGAACGACCCGGCCGATATGGTGTTGGCCGGTCTAATGCTTGCGCTTTATCTCGCCGCCGGATTCGACGTGGCCTACCAGACGACGAAGATCTGGCGCCCCGAGTATTTCGAGCTGGTTGCCGCCGATCGGCGGCGGTGCCGAGCACAGCGTCGGCTGTCGGACACCGAGAGCGAGTACGCCCGAATCCAGCACGAGATTGTCGAGGTCGACAACCACGGAAAGCGGATGGAGCACGGACTCGACGTCGTGCTCGAGCGTATCGATCACATGGAGCGTCAGCTGTACTCAACCGCTCGAAACCGGCTTGCGTTGCGCCTCGCCGACCCCGGTCAGACATCGCTGTACCGGACCCCTGCCGCTAAGAGTTCGAAATGAGCGCCCTTGCAACACCATCCGATGGTGAGGCAAGATTCATGACCGAGGCACTCGACATCATCGTCGTCAGTACCACCGCATTGGGCGGCGAATCTGTTGCCGCTCTATTCCGTACCTTCGGCTACCGGGTGCGCGCGCAGATGCCCACTTGCGTGGCCCTGGCCGCCGACCTCGTGGTCTTCGTGTCGGCTGTTGCACTCGAACAGCATCGCAGCGTACATTCCACCCACGATCGAACAGTCTGCGTCGTCGGTGTGCCGAAGCATCAGGGACCGGGAGGCGTCGACCACTACCTGGACCCGAGGATCGACGTCGCCAGAGCACGAGCGTTGCTGACATCGATTCTCGGTGCCCCCGAGCATCATTCGGCCACCGAGTTGTCCGCGCGTGAAGCGACGATCGTCGCAGGCTACGTAAAGGGTAAGACCAGGGGCGAACTTGCGCGAGAGTACTACCTCGCGGATGCTACCGTCTCGACACATCTCAGCCGAGCACGGGAGAAGTACCGCGCGCACGGCCGTCAGGTTCGCAGCAAGGTCGACCTCGCCTACCGTGCCATCGAGGACGGGCTCATCGAATGCCCGTGTACTCACCGGCGACCTCGTCCGATTCGGAGTCCTGAGTAGAGCATGAACCGGACGAGAGCACCACCTCGGCCAGTTGCCATCCGTCAGTACCTATCGACCACATGAACCAACCACAGGAGCAGAGAACATGATCAGGATCTACCGAGCACTGCGCGAAGCGAAGAAATGCGCCAACTGCGGCGCGAACAACAACGTCAAGAACAGCACATGCATTGGGTGTGGCACAGCGTTGTGAGCTCGGGGCCGACCACTCGGTGAAACAAAAAAGGGCTCATGCTCTCAGCGAAATGCTGAGAGCATGAGCCCTTTTCGTCGTTGTAGAGGGGTCAGCGCGCTGCCTCGTCGGAACCGTGTTCGGCCAGGGCCTCTAGCGACCCATCCGCCGTGCCTGCCACGAGCTCGATCGCGCTGCGCAGAGATTCGCCAGTCGCGCCGGCGAAGGACACGGCACTGCGGACCAGCAAGTGAGGACCGGACAAGGCGATTCCAATTCCGACGTACCTGTACGCAGCCGTCAGCGCCGTATGGACGTCGGGGACGTCCAGGTTCTTACCGACGACCGCTTCGAGCTGAATCCATTTGTCGTTCGGGGCGTTGACCAGGACCGTCCTGGTTCTACCGGGGCCATTCTTCAGCGTGATCATCAAGTTGTCGTCGCGCCGGGCCACGTCGGCGTATCTCTCACTGACGTACGCTTCGACGGCAGGCCAGTCGCGTAGGGCGGTGTTCTCGTCGTTCTCGTTGCCTTCGACCGGGCTTTCGGTTTCGCTCGCACCGGAGCGGGCGCGAACGATGCGCAACGTCTCGGCCAGGACCGCGTCGCGGATTCGCATCACGGTGCGTGGGTAGTCGGGTCGGTTGCACTCGAGCCACGCGTTGATGCCCTGGTCGTTCCCTGCGTCGACCAGGGCTTCGAACTCCGCGAGCTGATCGCCGTCGAGGCCTTCGCTGAGTTGCTGGCCGACCTGAAGCTCGATCTCCCCGATCACGTGCTCGGCAAGTGAGTGCAATTCGTCGGATTCGAGATCGGGAAACTGTTCGCGCAGAGTCGTCGAGATGAGGATGAGGTGGTCCATGACATGTCCTTCGGTTTGCTGGGGCGCGGGTGTGTCCCGCTGCCCAGGAAACCGATCCCCCCAGCCCGAAAAGGCTTGCGTCAGGCGTCAGGCGTCCGCGAGCGAGCAGGCGCGAACGTGTGCGTGATCGATGCCCAGACGACGGGCGAGTGCACAAGGGCCCCTGTCATACGCCATCGCTCGAGCTGTTGTCGTTGCCATGCGGCCCATTCGACGACCGGATTGTCGGTTTCGTGAGCGGAGTCGACTGCGAGGGCAAGGTCGGTCGTCGGCGTGGCAGGCGATCCGGTGTCGGTCGGCGCTTCGACGAAAACTTCGTCGGAGGGCAACGTCCACCTTGTGGTCGTGACCAGCTCAGCACCGGAATCGATGATGGCCATCACCAAGCCGAACGTCTCGGCGGAACGGTAATCCACGCCGCCCTCGCACGCGATTAGCGCGACCCTGGCAGGCATCGGCCACAGCTGGTGGCCGAGCGCGCTTGCGTCGGCTCCGAATTGCCTCCACGCCAAAGGGTCTTGACTTTGCGACGTGCCGAGCAGTAGGTCCAGGGCGGAGAACGGACGGTGATCGTCGGGATGCGGAGAAGCCGGTGTTCCGTCGGCGGCGATCCGCGTCAAGGGCGCGGCCATGCCCCACACACTGGACATGGTCTCCGACAGGTGGATCGAGGCCGATCCCGGCTCGTGCCTGGCTGCTGACACGTGCCCGAAGTAGAAGAAGCGTGATCGCGGCACCATCGTGAGTGCCCGGTGCAGCAGATTCCTGGTCACGTCTCTGCCGATTGGCCAGAACGTCTCGTCTTCGGCGTACCGGGCTCGACCGGAGTCCGCGAGAAGTTCTATTCGTGCGGCAAACCGTCTTCTGGCTTCGAGACCGAGAGTCTGAGACAGCCCATGGTCTGCGGCGCGGAGAGGTAGACGCGGATCGATCGCGAACAGCGCGGGTAGCCCTCGCGCGCCGGACCATCGTGGAGCGGACACGCTGCGCTGGGCATGAACCGTCGCAGGTGGGTCGTATCGAACCGAGGCGATCTCGATCAGTCGAAGGTCGTCGCTGTCGACGATCAACAGCTCCCACGGAATCCTGGCCAGTTGCGGGCTCGGAGTGACTCGCACGACGAACTGTCGACCGGAGCGACCGTGCTGCCGCAACTCTTTCAGCAACGCCTCCGGCAGTACAGCACTGGTCAGCGTCGCTGCCATCCGTCTTTCGATCGTGCGATCGCCGAACCCGCCGGCTGTGAGTGCACGCCGTATCGCGTCGGGGGTCTTCTCGCCGGTGATCGGGTCCAGGGCGTGGTCGAGTAGGTCGAGTGCAGCGGCCAGATGCGCCGGGTTCAGCTGCTTCGCGTTGGGGGTGAACGGTGGCCGATGCCAGGTCCAAGACAGATAGGTGGCCCCGGCGTCGGCGCACCTGATCAACAATTGATCCGGTGCGCCGACGTCCTCGGTCACAATTCGTCCCAAGGTTCCGCACGCAGCATCTCCGCCAGCAGCGGATGGGTTCCATCCGGTGCCGCGGGCTTCGTGCGCAACGTCGCAACGTACTTGCTGATCGCCGTAAGACGCTCTTGCAGAGCATCTTCCAGTTCGGAATTGGCGTACTGACCTCTGGCGATGATGTCGTCGAGAATCGAGCGCGCCGATGAAGCGCTTTCGCGCGCCGAACCGAACAGCATGTTCGACGATTCCGTTGCCACGTCGACGCGGTCACCGTCGTGTACGTCCACCGAGCTTTGCACCGCCAACGCAGCCCGATGAAAGTTCCAGGACTCCAGCATCAGCCGGTCGACCTCGACCAGAGTTCGTCCCAGTTCGGTCGCACGTACGTCGGCAGGCTTACGGTCGGCGTAGAACACCCCGTATACCGCGTTGTTCCGGTCTGCGGCTGCGATCGACAACTCGCCCACCAACGTTCGATCTCGGACGGTCAGGCGTGTGACTACGAGAACTTCGCCGGTAGCACGGTCCGCGGCGTATCCTAGGAACCTGCTCGCCTCCGCGCAGAACGGATCGACGTCGCCTGCCAACAGCACACTCATCTCGACGGCGCTGTCATCGTCGCGCAGTTCAATGGTCAGCTCTGGCGTCCGGGATCCGCTCCATGCGAGGATGCGCGACGGGACCAGGTGCGGATCGACCGCCGCTCGCTCCGTGGTGAGTCCGGCTTCGGTGTCTGTCTCGCCGAGATGGCCTGCGAGTTGGCCATTTTCTTCGTACTCGAATTGGGCCAACCAGTCGAACAAATCGGAGTCGTCGAAGGTGGTGACTCGATCGAGTTCGCGGGAGAGTTCGGCCACCTCCGAACCCCACACCGTGTCCGATACCGCTCGTGCAGCGGAGGAAGTGAGCGCTGCCAGTTCGGTCGCGGCGCCGCCGCCGAGGTCACCGTCGATGCAGCGTTGTCCGAGCGCGGTGAAAGACGGCGACGCCAATGCCACCAATCGGCTTGCGCTCGACCGGTTGCCGATGCCCTCGGCAGCGGCTGCGCGATCGAGCAGGAGGGCTCCATTGTGCAGAGCAGCAGTCGACCATCGAGCGACCGATGCCGTCAACGCCTGCCTGGCCCACACGGACACGAATCGGTAGGGGCCGCTGTGCACCGTCGATCCCGAACGTGCCTGCGCGACAGTTCGTTCGAGATCGGGGTCACCCACAGCCGCGGCCAACAGGCCTGCGTCGGCATCGGCGGTGATCGCCCAGTTCAACGGTGTCGATGGATCGGCGACATCGACGGTCACTCGGATTCCGCGGGCAACGTCGACGAAGACCTCCGCTACCGCAGGCGCAGGAGCCCCGAACCACATAACAGTGCCCCGGCTGTCGACCTCGAGGTCACCGGACCGATCAGCGGTGCTCATTTGCTCTCCGTTCGAGTAAGTGCGTCGTGGCTGTGAGCCAATTGTCGGGTTAGGACATTCGTTCTTTGCGACCATGTTTGGTTCAACGGTTTTCCGAACTGAACATCGCCTGACTCGATGTCGTCGGCAGTCAGAACGCCCGCGATGCCGATCCGTAGAAGCTGGATGACCATCTTGGCACTGGCCGAGGGGGAACTCTTCATGGCGTCGGTCGGCGTGTCGATCTCGTGCATGGCGACGATGAGCTTGGTGATCGAAGCCGCATCGAGAGTCAGAGGAGTCGTATTGGTCGCTCCTGCACGTAGAAACCTGATCGCTGTCCGTCTTTCCCAGCACACGCCGTCCACGACGTCCGGATCCCGGTGTGCGTACATCTCCCCGACCGATGAATCCTCGAGGTAGGACGCTGCGTCGGCGAACACGGTGCGTAGTTCGACTCGATCGTTTTCGACCTGGTAGCTGTGAGTCTCACTACGCGATGCCGTTGCCGACGAAAAGGTTTCGGCATCGGAGCTGTCGGCTACCCAGTGCGTACGGTCGATGATCCTCAGTTCCCGCCGACGCAAGTCGAAGATCGTCCACTTGAGTTTGAGTAAAAACGTTTTTTCGGGCTGCAGGGGATCGCCCTCGATCAGGTTCTTGAGCAGATACTTGCGCGCACGCACCCAAGCGTCGCCCACCACGTCGTCCTCGGTGGCCACCGAACTGGTGAAACCGGAGAGCATCTTTCCTTTTCGGCGGACAAGCGCGGGGTTGTCCGTGATCACCCGGTTCAGCTCGGCCTCGACGATGTCGATTTCTTCCTGCGTCGGCTTACGCAGAAGCGCATCCGGTTCGCCGTAAGTCTCCGACAGATGATCGATCTTGGAATACAGAACTTCGAGGATGTCGGGGTCCGCCGCTCCGTCGGATGACTCCTCCAGTTTGTCCACCCACTTCATCAGCCCGCGGGCGAATCCGCGCATCGCTGCCGCGTCCACCTGAGCGCCTGCGCGCGTCGGCTCCGCGAGGAACTGATCCGCGGACGCCTTCGTCAAGGTGATTTGTCCGCAGTCTTCCGACAGAATCAAGGCACGCCGCGCGGCACCGCACGTGTCGGAAAGGTACAGCTGACGCAACGGCTCGTTCAGCGCGGCCGGAAGACCAACTGGGCGTCGCTCTTTTGCCGACTGCTGATACGACGAGCTGATTCGGATCAACGGATCGACATAGTCTGCGAATGCTTCTGTGGCGTTGTTCCACACCTCGACGTCGTACCGGAGAGCTGTCGTGTCGCTCCAAAGGGCGGCAGCGCATGCTTTGGTGTACAGCTGCTCTATCCACGCCCTATGACCGAGATCGCTGATCCACCCCTTCGTCTCGTCACGCAGCAGCGAGATGTTGGGCTTCGGCCGAGCCATGGCGTCCGTCCACAGCTTGATGAATCTGTCGCGCGAGATCTCTCGGAACCCCCGGTTGGGGCGCACCCACCATTCCGGGGTTGCCCAACTCAGGCTGTCTTCGCGTGGTGGCATCGAATCTCCTTGACAATCAGTGCGTCGGCGATTGGATTATGACGGTTCATGTGGCACAGGGGGATGCCCGAGCACCCGGTGTCGTTCGACCGAACGACACCGGGAACAACGGTGCGAGAACGTCACACCGCGACGGCCTCGGCATCGCTGCGCGAGGCCGAATGGGATGCCGACCGGGCCGCCGACTTGGCAAGTCGATCGGCAGCCTCGTTCAACTCATGGCCGACATGCCCCTTGATCCACGTGACGGTTACCGGTCGTCGGCCCATGGCGTACCGGATCCGGTTGATCACGGCTGCGGTGGCCTTGTCGTGTGATGTCGGATCGGCCAGCAGAGCGCACAGAGCAGGCCTGCTGTCGCTCAGTATCTGTACCGGGCGTCCCTTGTATGAGCGGAGAGCGAGATGAATTGCCTCCAGTTCGGCGAGCTTGACATTGTGTGTTCGGAGGCTGGACACGGCTGATGTTTCATCGGCTGCGACGCAAGCGATTCCGGCGACCCTCTTGTCGATCAGAACCGAAGCGTCCGACGCGATCACCGTGACAGCGACCCCGTCGCGAACGATTCCGTTGCTGAATTCGTAGCTGCGTTCGACCGGGCACTTGTCACCGAGTCCGGCGTCGAGGTGCGCCGAGACGTGGTGGGACAAGCGTGTCGCGCGGCTGTCGGACTTGTCGACCAGCCGAATCGATGGGAACGATTCGGTGCACTGCGCCAGTTCACGAAACAGCGCCGCCGACTTCACGATCACAACGGTGGGCACGGCGTAGTCTTCCGCGAGTGCATACAGGTCGGCGAACGCATCGAGGAGCAGGACGTGATGTGCGGTAGAGGAATCGACCGTCGCCACGCGGCTGATGACGACCGCATCGGAGTTCGGTTTCTGCCACGCCGCAACGACGCAGACCGTGTCTTCGAGGCCGATTTTGAATCGCACCACACCGATCGGTGCGGACGAGGTTGAAGGATTGGAACACGCGGACGTGACCCGAGTGATGCCAATGGTGTCCGCGGCGGCGTCGGGATTGGCTCCTCGGCCGCGGACGGAAGACCAGAGGGCCGCGAAGAATCGAAGTACAGTCGAGACGAGGTGTCGAGAGAGGATCATCGGTGCTCCCAGCGCTTACGCGTCCGGTTCGTTCGGACGCTGACACTGGGAGTACCGCTCCCCCGCGAACCTCCGTCGAGGTCGCAACCAGTAGGGGATCTAGTCAGGTGGCCTGCGATTCGGCTTGCTCGGACGTCGCCGTGGTCGCCTTGGCTTTCGCGCGCTTGTCCAGCCACTCGTCGAGGAACGAGGGAGCGGATGACGGACATCGCGGCACCGGCCGTTGTTCCTGCTCGTCCTTCGTCGTCGCAGTCACTGCCGATGCGCCGTCGCGAGCGGGGATCGTGTCCAACAGGTACGGCGCAGCCAGTTCCATGTCGGTTGTGTAGTGCAGGTGATCGACGAATCGGGTCAACGCGCTGCCACTGCGCGAGTGCGCGTGGTCGTTGTGGTCGACGGTCAAGGTGTGTGGCCGGGCAGGAGCGCCGGACGCGGCACGGAGCGTAATGGCCGTCAATTCCGGCAGCGTGGTCATCACTGCGGGGGTGATGGTGTCTCCGAACCTCGCACACATGGCGCGGGCGTCGCCGACGGCCGCACGAAACGCCACCGTCGTTCCGACGTTGCCGTCGACAGCGGGTCGGAGGTCGGAGTCGAGTTGATCCAAATACTGGTGAGCCATCACCACGGACAGGCCGAATTTACGGCCCTCGGACAACATCGACGTCAGTGAACCCGAAATGACGGAGTGTGCTTCGTCGACCATGACGGTGAAAGGACTCTTCGACGTTCGGCGCAGCGCGGCTTCCCAGGTGCGCTGCAAGTGCAAGTAGCCGAGTAGTCGCGAAGCCGGCTCTCCGAGTAACGCTTTGGAGAGGTCGATGAGTACGATCCGGTTCTCGTCGATCGCCCGGCCCATGTCGAACGAGTCCACGCCCGATCCGAGCACACCTCGGATCGATGCCGTCGAACTGAACGCCTCGAACTTGGAATTCACCCATGAGACAACTTCACCGTGTTCGCTCGACCGCCCGCTCGCCCGGTCGTTCTTCCACCACGCTGTGAGGCGGGCGTCCCCAGCAATGGCACAGGCTTTGCGCATGAACGCCTCGTCGGCGAGCGCCGCCGGAACATCCAGGATGCTGGCTCGGGCACCGTGCACAGCGGCGAGGGCCCGCATTCCCATCGCGACGCGCTCGCGAAAACGCGGCCCGACGATTCCGTCGCCTTTGCGATCGAAAAGATACTGGAACATCTGCCCGACCTGATCGATCGCGATGTCTCTAGCGACGGCATCGTCGGTTGCCAGCGGGTTGAGCGGGATCGGCATCTCCAGGTTCCCGCTGCGAATCACCCACGTGCGAGCTGCAGCGGCTGCCGGAAGCTCCGATAGAATTCGGTCAACGAGGGTGCCGTGTGGGTCGATGACCAGCATGCCCTCCCCCGCCTCAGCGATTCCGCGAGCCATACCGGCCAGAAGCGAGGACTTCCCGGTGCCGGTCTGACCGAGTACGTGCAGGTGGCGTAGGCGCTCGGTTGCGCTGAGGGAGACGTCGATCCGTGCACCCGGTGTGTGCGCTGCACCGATTCGCAGCCGGTCGATCGGGTCGTTCACCCGCCCGGCCGGTTGGACATAAATGGGCGCAGCTGCGCCGGAAACCGTTCCTGGCAGCGGAACAGTGCCGGCGATCGGTACGGCGAAGATGGCAGGAATGTCGACGGTTCTGGTCCGAAGTAGTACCGGAGTCTGTGTGGGCTCGTCGGCGACCGTCAGACCGTGCCAGTGCTGGCGGACTGTTGCTCGCAGCCTGAACGACGGTGTCGAGAGCTCGGGAAGCACCACCTCGACATGCGTGATCCAGGTTGAATCGTCGAGCGCGCTGGCGTCTCGGCCGATCGTCATCCGAATGCCGCAGCCCGGTGTCGACGCCACGAGGTCCGCGAGCGGCCAGCTCTCGATGGCGTTCTTCATCGTAGGCTCGGTCGATTGCCACGATTTAGTCACGTGACCGTCGCCGTAACCGATCACCGCCTGCCGTCGAGTGGTCAACGGCCACAGGCGTACTGGACCGTCGGCTCGCTCCGTTGGAAGCAGAATGTGTTCGACCTCGGCCACCGGTGCCAGTACTGCGGCGAACTCGTCGAGCATCTCGCCCTGGATCGCGGGTTCCACTCCGTCGACCACAACCGTGGTTTCGACGAGCCCGTGCTCGGCGGCCGACGCGTCGAGGCGGATGCGGCATCCCGCTACCTCGGCGGCGATGCGGGCCATGAGGGTGGGGATATCACGTCTGAGTCGACTTGCCTTCTCGTCTTCGAGCGGACGAAGAGCGACGAGACGAACTGCTTCGGTCGGGTACCTCGGTGCGCTGGTCATACCCACCGCACCGATCCCCCCGGCAGCTTGTGCCGGCTAGCCGCTATTGGAGGACTTTGGCCATCACGCTGTCGGCCTTGAGCAGAAGATAACGAACGCCGTCGACGTGTAGATCCACGGCAGAATCGGCCTTGAAGACGACGGTGTCCGCGACGGCGAAACCCTTCACATCCGGTCCGAGAGCTTCGATCTTCCCGAACGAAGGCTGGGTGAGGGTGTCGGGCAGTACCAAGCCTGATCCTGTCGATGTGACCGATGCCTCGGTTGCCACCAAATAGGTTGTCATTGGTTCCAGCCGCACCGTCTTCGTTCCGGTGGCGTCGGTCATCAGCGCTGTCCTCTCGGGCTGCGTTCTCGCAGTTGACCCTTCGGATCACCGCCGAACGGCCGTAGTATGCCACGGAACTCGCCGCCTATCGGGTGTGACGACGAGCGATCCAGCACAGGAGGTGGTTCGTGGCAGTCGAACGAGGGATGGGACCGCTGGAATTCGTCAAGGACCTGCCCCGCCATCCGGTGGGCGATTTCGTGGAGTTTGCTTGCGCGGATGCCGACCGGCATTATCGGCATCGCACTACCTCTCTTCGTGTTGTCCCGAGAGATGTCTCCGAGTTTTGGTGTCGCGGTCTTCGCTGCTTACAAGATCGTTCAAGCTGCGACGAGCCCGCTATGGGGACGGATCTCCGACGGTGTCCCGATGGGAATGCTTCTGAGTGTCGTGTGTTTTTCGTATGGTGCGGTGTCCATCGGACTTGCCGTCCTGCCGCTCGGCGCAGAGGGCCTCCTCGTCGGTGCAGCGATCCTCGGTTCGGTGACGCTTCCGTTCACAGCCGTCATGCGCGTGTTCTGGAATCGGGTTTCTCTGCGCCGAAGAGCATCGGCAGGCCGCCAACGCGTTAGAGTCGTCGATGTCGGAGGGTGTGCTCCTCGTAGGTCGGGTCGTGGTCGCTGTAACGGCCCTGTGGGTGCCGCTGTGGGTGATAGTTCTGGCTCGAGGGGTCGTTGCAACCGGTGCAGGCGTCGCGCTCTCCTTCACGAAGCTGGTGCGCCCGGCCGTCCCCGTCGGTGGTGCTTGCGGGCGTCGCGGGGTGGACGTGTTCTTCGGAGCACTCTGGCTGTACGTGTCGCTGCTGCTGATCTCGGGATCGCTCGGCGCGTTCTCCTTCGCTCTCGTCGTTCTGTTCGCCGACTCCGACGGTGGCCCGACGGCTACCGCGCTGTGTGTAGGGCTGTGGGGCCTGGGCAGTTTCGTGGGACTGGCCTTCCTCCGCCTCGATGTGGTCGCCCGATCGGGATCACATCGAGGGCTGTACGCATTGCTCGTGGCGATTGCCCGTGTTTCAGGCGGCTGTAATGATCGACGACGGAGTCGTCGTCTTCGTGGTCTCGTTGCTGGCAGGGCTTCCGATCTCCGCTGTCATCACTGGTGCGTACGACTTGCTCACCGAGGTCGTGCCCGAAGGTTCACAGGGCGAGTACTTCGCGTGGGCGACCACGATGATCTTCGTAGGCGACGCAGTCGGTGCCGCGGTATGCGGCGTCGTGGCGGACAGGATCGGGTTCGCAGCGGGACCCGTGTTGGCGTCGGCCTGTGCTGTTGCAGCCGTAGTTGCGATCGGGTGGCATCGAAGTCGAGCGGAAGAGACCGTCTGACGATGGACAGGGATGCCGCTATCAATCGAAACAGGGAGTGCCCGCCGTGGTTTCGGCACCGGAATGGACCCAGACGTCGGGGGAGCGGTGCGGACTGTACGAGGTCGGTGCAGCCCGCGCCGACCGACGCCTCAGGAGAAGTCATGACGACCACGACCACCGTCGGTGCCGCTTCCGCCCGACTCAGCTACGCCAGGCCTGTCAGTTCTCGTCGACCGAAGCCGGGGCGTCATCGTTCGCACCGGGCTCGCACACTGCACTTGTTGGATCTGGAAAATCTGGTGGACGGCTATGTCGCGTACGAGTCCGTCGTGTCCGTTTGGAACGAGTACCGCCAGGTCACTGGAATGTTGGCAGACGAGCAAGCGATCGTTTCGGTCGCCAAGCGCAACGCGAAAGCCGCGTTCTTCGCCCTCCCCTCCGGGGTGAGGCGTGTGCTCGGTTCGGATGGTCCCAATGGTGCCGACGCAGCGTTGATCGATTCGATCGATGCGAAGTGGGTCGCTGCGAACTTCGGACAAGTGATGCTCGCGTCCGGTGATCACATCTTCACACCTACCGTGCAACAGTTCCTGAATTTCGGCGTGCCGGTTGTGCAGGTAATCGGGGGTGGGTTCAGTGCTTACGAGCTCTATGCGGCGTGTACGTCGCAGCTGTACCTGGCGGAAGCACGGCGTAGTGCCTTAGGGCGCAGGAAGTCGGCCGCAGGCTGACCGATGAGGGTAGTTCGTTCGACTGACAGTCGAACGAACTACCCTCATCGGTGTCGGCCAATTCATCGAGGTGCGTTCTCGCAGTTGATCCTTCGCCGCGACCAGGTCCGCAGTACTATCGCATCGACGTGCGGTCGTGTGCGTCATGGACAAGGGGAAGCATGGGCAAGCTGGAAGAGATATCCCGGCTCTACGGCGTCGAGAGCGGGAGTCCGTACCGGCATCTGGCTTCGGACCACGGCATGGCCTTGACCCTGTCGAGCGACTACTACGATCTGGCTCACCAGGCTTACCAAGTCCGTCGGTCGTCGAAGGTACGACGACAGGTGTTCGCAGACCGTCTCGTCACCAAGCTTATGAATGGGGCGAAATGGGATGAGAGTCGAGTCCACGAGGCCGAAGCTCTACACCTGGTCAGCGTCCCACTTGCCGGGGAGGTCCCGCCGCTCGAACTCGTGCAGCTTCTTGCGCCGCCGATAGAACGACTCAAGGACATGCGACGGGAGAACCAGGAGCTGTGGCGATACAGCGGGTTGCTCATTCGCACGGTCTCCATGGCGGCGAGCAAGCTCGATCGATACACGGCTGCATACCATTTCATCAATCAGGCGCATGGTGCACTCGCTACTTCGACTGAGGACCAGGACAACATGACCAAGGCGGAGGCAATCCAGCAACTATTGCTGCAGGAGTGTGGGCAATTGACGCGGAACGTCGAGGCGGGGCTCGTCGAACACGACAAGGTCAGACGAAAGGTGAACTGGGACGGCAACCCTCCCGAGAGGTCGTTGCAGATCGAGGAAGAACTGGTACCGATGCGGGTGTTGGCTCGGGCGGCGGCCGAGTCTGGCCGGCAAGGGTGCCTCCGTATCGAGCGCATCATCGAGCGGTGTGGACTTCCTGACGAGCCCGACCCTGAGGATCGGCGGCTCGCCGCGAGTTCCTGGTTTCTTACCAGCAACATCATGTATCTGCGGTCGCTGATGTCCGCTGCGACCGTCGAGCTGCTCGCGCGGAATCAGGACTCGACGTATTCGACCGAGGCGCAACGGGTGTATGCGTCGATCATCGAGTGGACTCGAACGCCGCTGCAGCAGTCGCACAAGTTGGACCTGACGCGTGCCGCGCTTCACTGGGCATTTCTCAACGATGGCAATCACCCGTACCTTCAGCGGCCACTTCTTGTCCCGATACGGAAGGACGTTCCGAGGTACCTTGCGTTCTCGGTCGACGGCAAACTGGATGTGGACAAGTGTTCTGCCGAGCTGTTTGCCCACGACCACAACGCGGGTGTCCTCGACAACATCGCTCATGCCCAGACCTACCAAATCCTTTCGGAACGAGGAGGAGTCGGCCGGCTCGGGTATCTCTCCTGGCTCGACCGTCGTCGCAGGATGGTCAAATCACAGGTGACCGACGACGACATCGAAGAGCAGGTAAGGAGCAGCAAGACCACAACGACGGTCATGCTGAGCAACGCTGCCAGGATGGTGGTGCGTAGTGGCCGCTACCGCTATGTCTTACAGGGTCTATGACCGACCCGGGGGCTATCCGATCGGAAGCCGAGGACGAGATGGAGCGCGCGGGGGCCCTCGAGCGCGAGTTCGACCACCTGAAGGCGGCCGAGGCGTATCGAAACGCCTCACGCCTGTACCGCGAGCTCGGTGAAAGACCGTTCGATTGGGCTGCGCCCGAGTTTCACTACGCCAAGCAGCTCTCGCTTGCCCGTCGTTTCGAGCAGTCGGTCGTCGCTTTCGATGTCGCGGCCGAATCGTTCCGACCCCTCGGACCGCGTAGGGTCGCGGACTGTCGTGCAGGTGCAGGTGCCGCTTTGGCCAGGCTGGGGCGGTACGAGGAGGCCACAAACCGGTTGACCGAGGCGCTGGTCGTGTACACCGAAAGTCAGCGTAACCATCTGTGCTCGACGAAGATCGATCTTGCCTACGTCTATCTCCAGATCGGTCGCTACAAAGACGCTGTCGACGAATTGGCGTCGGCCAGACCGCTCTGCATTACGCCACTTCAGGCAGTGGGCGTGGAGCTGATCGAGGCGGACATCGAAACAGCCCGGAGTAAATACGCGAACGCCGAAGCGTGCATCGACCGGGCGTGGCGCCTCTCGGGAGATACGGATCCGATGATCTCGGCGCGGCTACATGCAAGCAGGGCGCTGGTGAAGTCCAACGCAGGTGACATCGACAGAGCGCGAGAGTTGTACCAGCGCGCGATCGAGTCGTACTCCCAGATCGATACCTTGGCCGTCCGAGAGCAACTGGCCGTGTGCACGATGAACCTGGGGGCTGTTCTCGGAGCCGAGGGACGCCATTCCGACGCACTCGATCGGTATCGTGACGCGCTGGAAATCTTCGAGCAGACGCCGCCGGTTCTCGATCGAATCGCCGACTGTCGGATGAACATTGGAGTCGAGTACTTGATGCTCGGTGACTTTGTCAACGCCCGTGCCGCCCTGGAAGACGCAAGGGATCAATACGACGCCCTACCCGGTCTGGTGCGGCAATCCTCCGGGTGCGCGATGAACTTGGCCAAGTTGCACACCTTCGGTGGCGATTTCGACGCTGCACGATCCGAGTACGACCTCGCTCGTGCGGGATTCGGGACATTGGGACTGCCGGAGTGGTCAGCGAGATGCACGGTCAACTCGGTACTCGGCCGCGCCGAATTCAGCGAGGGGAAATCAGCTGCGTTGCTTGCGGAATTGTTGCCTGCCATGGTGTATCTCGACTCCATCCGCTTTCAATTTCCTACCGCAGCTTCCCGCACTGCGTGGCGAACGACAGTAGAGGACGCTACGAGGACAGCGTTCGCCTTGGCTCGCGATGATCCCGCAACTCTGACCGAGCTGATCGAATGGGCGATCAACAGCGGCGTGCACAGTGCAGGTAGTTCGCCCGCGAAGCCTTTGTCCGTGGTCGAGGACGCGAGCGCTGCTGGGCTGCAGGACAAACTTTACTCCTTCGGTGCATCATCACCTGCGGATGCTTCAGGAAAAGGTGCGTCGGCGTACGCATCGAAAGGATCGGGTACGACGCGGCTGATCGCAGGTGCCGCGTTGCCGATGAGCCCGCCGCCTGCTTTGTTGATGCCAGGCGGTGATATTGCGTTGGGTAGGTTTTACGATGCTGCGAGACGGGAGTACTCGGACTCGACGGAGTCGCGGGTCGAGATAGCTGTTTACGACTAGTTGTCTGAATTCTGACCTGCCGCATAGTGAATGAATGTTACTACGACGATGTCAGACTTTCTGTCGTCCAGCTGAAGTGGAACCCAACCGCCTATACGGACCGATCCTAGGGGTTCAGTCGCTAACGGTCATCCTAAATGTGTGGTCAGCACCATGGCGCTGGCATCAAAAGACGCAGTACTGTGCCAGTAGGGCTCATGGGGGATTTCACGAAGCTGGTCAATTGCAGCCCTTATCATGGCAGAGCTGTGTTGCATAACTGCAACGGAAATTTCCATAATATTCTGAGTTGAGCTTGCCTCATATTGAAACTTAAAACCGCAAACCAGTGACCAATTGTGCTTATCGGAACCTTCTGCAAGCCAGTAATGACCAAAATTCATCAATCTGTTCAGATCGGACGTGATTCCCACCACGCTCGTCATGGCCGTCAAGCCCGATGCAATACCGAAACCAAGCTTGCCAACCTGTTCCCCTGCAATGCCAAGTACGCCGTCATTGGTGTAGTGAATGAAACCTGCGAGGTTACCCGAGCCGTGAGGCGAATGAGAGAAGACGCTTTCGACGACTCTTCCGAATTCGGACTGATCCATCTAAGAACCTCGCTATCGTCAGGCAGTCTGCTGAAGACGTGAATTTAGCAGTAAATGCAGAAAGTCGTGGTGTGGGTAAAAATCCATCCGTGCACAATCGTGAACTCCAAGCCGCCGTCTAGTTGCATGGATGACTCGCAATGTGGACAGTGGGTGCTGTTCTACATCAGGTGATCTTCAGTAGAGCCGATGTGGGTAGTGGAAAGCTCCGGTCGAGAATCATTAATCCTCGACCGGAGTCATTTCGGGAGTGAGCCTCAGCTGCAACTGCCGTACTGGCAGTTGTGGCGACTGGTCGGGATATTGTGGGCCAGGGCTTCCTTGCACCACTGGCATTTTCCGTTCGAGTTGTTTGCGCATGCACAGGCCATGTCGGTCTCCCTAGTTGTCTATTATGCTGTGGGCCAGGATCTCCGGCTCGCATGCAAAGTATCGCATGTATAGGTGAAAAAGAAATCCGTCATTCGTACGACACGGCTGTTAGCCGCCGAGCTGTTCAAGATGCGATATGTAGGAAACCGCAGATACTCTGGTTCGGTCCAAGCTCTCGATCGACTGCTCCAATTCACTGTCCGATCGCCGAAGAACCTGGAGAAGTTCTCCAACGTCACCGCCACCTGCTCCGCCGAGGATTCTTTCCAGATGAATGGTATTGGCGATCAACTGCTGACGTAGCAGATCGACGGACCTCTTCGACCGCTCAGACTCCGCTGCAAGTCGCCGGGTTGATTCTACTAGCTCCCGCATTGTCATCAGAGTCGTTCCCCTATTTCACGGGCCTTAGTCGCCGCTAATCCGACGCGCCCTGCGGTGGCACCGACAAGGTCAGCAGATACGTCCAACCTCTGGATCATGTCGCGGTCAAGCTTGGTAGCGGTATTTCCCAGTTCCGTTTGGACATCAGCGGACAAGCTGATCAGCATGTTGCGATGTTGTGCGAGCACGCGAACCAAGGCGTCGAGATTTGCTGCGGCCTGGCCTATCTGAACTCTCAGTTCGTCGACCGTCGACACGTAAGTACCTGCTTTCGAGAGAGTTGTTCACAGAGCAATTATCAACGTGATGCAAAATATGGCCACTGCAATCGCGATGCACAAGTAGACGACCTTCTTTTTCTGGGGAATGTGCGTCGATGGAAGAGCTTGTACGCGGGGGACCACGGCCATCTTCGGCTGCGCATTGTTCCTGGCAGCACGTTCTGCACGTGCAGCAGAACGTCTTGCGCTCGACTCGACGAGCAGTGCCTGCTCGAGCGCACGGCGAAGGTCTGCGACTTCCCGTTCCGCGACTCTGAGGCTTTGGATATCGCGAATCGAAGACATGGACATCTGTCGGCCGATGGCGGAGAGTGCATCCTGTACTTCGGTGTGCAGGGTTCGCTCATGGTTCTCGAACTGTTTGGATCGGGCTGTGATCTCGGCAAGGGTAGAGCGATAGTGCTCTTCGACCGCGGTTCGCTCGCTTCGCGCGAGCTTCTCGGCATTGCCGGTTTTGGCGCGCAGCTCCATCCACTTGCAGATCAACGCCTCGTATTGTGCAAACGCGTCGGTCGTCGTCATCTCTGCACCGCCGGACGTGCTGATGGATCAAAGGGCACGAGCGTCCGAGGCCGGTGAACACTCACCGAGTCGGTGTACGTAATACGTGGGAATCCCTCGGGAGGCTCGGTGTGCGGACCGAATGCGGCGGTATACTCCGCGGGCACTAATCCCGTTGAGACGGTGGCACCGAATCCGCGCAGTCTGGGCACAGTCGTCTGGGCTGCCCTCGCCGACGACCAGCATCCCACCACGAACGCTCCCCGATCCACGGACTCGGTGACATATCGAACGAACAGTTCCGATTTGGTCTTGAAGGTTCTCTCGTCTTGCTCGGACAGTTCTCGCAGTCGGTGCAGGTCGAGAAAGACGACGATTTGTCGGAATCTAGTGGCTCCGACAGGTTCTTCGAGGCCGTCCACAATCGTTGACATGGCACTGTTCTTCGGCACAACCTCGACCGAATAGCCCTGTTCGATCCACGATTCGGCCAGCGCCGATCCAAACGTATCTCCTGCGCAGTCGACAATCTGCACTGTTGCGCCGTCGAACAATGGGTGGATCAGCAGCGATAGAACGATCGAGTTCAGGACCGCGTGAGTGAGTTCCCTGCTCGAACCCAACAGTGCAATGTTCTGTTCGTCATCGAAGCTGACAGCCGGGCCTTCCGCGCCTGTCCGCACACCGATCGGAACGCCAAGGCACGCGAGTGCTGGGCCGCTGCGGTCTGCGGCAACGAGTAGTCGTGACGGCGAGTAGTTGCTGCTGACGAAGACCCGTGGTTCGACGCGGTCGACCGACATCCGCCAGAGGTCGTTCTTGAGTCGCTCGAGATACCGAGAATCTGCGTATGCCACGGACCCGACCACGTTGTCGGAGGGTTCGCCGAAATTGGAGTTCACCACGACATCGCCTCGCACTCGAAGGCTGGCAGCGGCAGTATTCCTGTCTCCGAGAATAGCCCGTGATTCATCGGCGGAGTTCTTGAGCGAGATGCGGTGAGGAATCTGAGCGAAAATCGCGTCCCCGCGCGTGGAGAAGCCAGGAATCCCGCGTATCGACTGCGAGGCGAGAACGACGTGGATACCGTACGCCCGACCTTTTCGCACCAGAGACTCGAGCTGATCCACGGCAGCTCGGCCCACCTCGTCGGATCTGCCGAATAGCACTTGGAACTCGTCGATGACGAGTAAGAGTCGCGGCATCGGTTCCGTCGAGACCGAGCGAAAAGCCGTGATGTCGCCGACTCCGGCGTTCTTGAATGCTGTGGATCTGATTTCGAATTGCTCGGTGAGGTGACTCAGAACGGCAAGCCCGAAGTCGCGATCACTTTCGAGCCCGAGAACGTCGACGTGAGGAAGCCATGCACCGTTGCGACCACTCGGGCCCAGCTGACTGAACTCGACGCCCTCCTTGAAGTCCAGCAAGAACATCCGAACATCGTCGGGGCTGTAGCGTGCTGCTACGCCGTAAATCAGTGTGAGAAGCAGATTGGATTTGCCCTGACCGACCGCTCCTCCGATCAATGCGTTAGGAAGCGGAGGGTTCGCATTCCTGAACTCGAGCCCGAGCACTGTCTCGCCTGCTCGGCCGAACGACGCCACCATAGCCGTGTCGGCCCCCTCGACCCAGGCATCTTCAATTGCGTTGACGATGTCCTCGAACGACGTGACGGGTGCGGTCGACTTCACAGCGACGTCAGACCACCATCCGACAGCATCGAGCCAGCGGGCGCGTCCGGCAGGGGTGTCGAGAGTATAGGGAGCGGGCACCGCGTTCCCGCTCAGAACGCCTCCCGATGCCGATGCGCGTGGTATTAGCGAGAGAAAGTCGGAGGTTTCGACACGGTCTGCGGGTCGCACGTGATCGTCCACGTGGACGATGAAGGAAACCCCCCGAGCCTTGGAGCCGTGTGCGAGCTGGACGAGACGCGCGTGGGTGTCCTCGGTGAACCCGGCGGGATAGCCGAGCAGGACGACGAAGACGTAGCGGGGACGACTATTGGCCTTGCCCAACTCGGCGAATGTCGAGGCACCGGATACTGCCATCGACTCGGCTGTGCTCGCTACCGTGGCGAGGTGCGCGAAAAGCCGCTCTCGCAGCAAGCGCTCGTCGTTGATGGACGGAGCGAAAGCGACAGTGTCCGATGCACGAAGCGCCGAAAATATCCCGAGTGAACCCGTCATGGTTGGGTCGAACACGCAGAATTCGAGCCGGCCCGGTGGCGTTGCCAGCGCGATTCGCAATGCCAGTTCGTGCACTAGAGCGGCCGCATCGGCACCGTCGACTGCAACACCAGCACTGTCGGTGACTTTCAAAAGTCCAGGCAGATCGCTACCGCTGAGATGACCCACTCTAACTGCAGCCGGAAGTCCGGTTGAGATTGACTTCGGTGACCATTCGTTCGACACTTGGCCTGCAATCCCAGGTGCTGCGGTGGCCACGGCGAGGGCCAACTTGTCTTCTAGTGCGCGACGGCGTTGTTCTCCGATCAAAGACGAACTATCCGCGTTTTGCTCCGTCGCAGTCATGGCACGCTGTCGAACCTGTTCTGCCACTGAGCGCTCGGACGCAAGCTCAATGGTGCGTAAGGCGGACAACCTGAGAATCGTGTTGTGGAGCGCACCAGCCAACCGAGAGATGTCTGCACGGGCGTTTTCGGCCACCGACTCGAAGTTGGTGCCGGGTGTGAGCTCATCCGGGTATTGGGCACCGCGCGGACCAGTGTTCATTCGCTCGGTTCGAGCCTGATAGCAGTGACGTGCGCAGGCCTTAAAACGGCGTTCTCGATGGTGAATCCACGGCGGATCAACTGTTCGACGACGAGATCACCGGAGCCACCTGAGACTGACTGCACAGCGTGCAAGCGCGGATCGACAACTCCTACCGCCTCGATCTGAACTACGCCCACGGTCAACAGGACGTCCAGTAGTTCCTCTACCACCGACCCGATAAACCCATCATCGGGTTCGGAATTGCTCTCGATCCGATCGATGACGCCGATAATTCCGAGCGCCAGCGGTCGCACCACCATGGTGCTCAGACCCGCGCGCGCAAACTTGATCTCGGTCCGAAGTTCCTCGAATGCAGCAGCTTTCACTCGGTCCTCGGCAAGTCGTCGTCGAAACAAATCGGTAAGCTGATCGAGACGCAGGCCGATGTCCGCGAGTCCTGCTTGCTCGCTAATGCTCGGGTCAGCATCGTCGACTGTCACTGCACCGCTGCCGATGCCGTCTCGCGGGTCAGATCCGAGACTTCGGCGTCCGACAGCGTCGCGGTACGGAGTATCTCCATTTCGCCCACGTAACTGTTGTCCGCGAGATCGGTGACTTCGACGTGGAGGACACCATCGATGTCGCACGAGAAGACGACGCGGATGGGCGAACCGGCCGGCCGCGGCTGACTCAACTTGAGCAGGGAGGTCCCGAGGATGTTTGTGTACCGGAGGTCGCAACCGTCCTCGTCGCTTTCGGTGATCTGAACGTTGAGCTCGGATTGGCCGTCGGCGACGGTACCGAAATCGTCAACAGCTATCTGGCAGGGGATGGTCGTATTCGGTTTGATGAGAAGGTAATTCACCATAGTGCCCGCCGAGCTTTGGATCGCGACGCCCAGTCCATGTGAGACGACGTCGGAAATGCGAACCGTCTTGCCGTCGGCGAGTTCAGTATCACGTTTCTGCGAGTGTGCAGTCCGAACCTCCGCCGCAATCGCAGCACCGAGGGCTACGGCTTCGTCGGGATGGACAGTGGTATCAGGTTCACGACCGGTTACCCGAGCGACGAGAGAGCGCACCATGGGCATGCGAGTCGAACCGCCAACGAGCAGAACTTTGTCGATGTCGGCGAACCGAAGGCCCGCTGCCTCGACGACGTTTTCGAGAATGTACTCAGTCCTGAGCATCAGATCGATGGTCGCTGATTCGAATTGCTCCCTCGTGATGACGATTTTCTCGGTCACACCGTCGGACGAGACGAACACGGGGGCCGACGCCGAGGTCGACAGCCGAAGTTTGGCAGCCTCGACCCTCTCTCTGAGGCCGGCAAGGATGGCGGTGTCCGTGATCGGTTGTCCTCCTCGCCCAACAAATTCTTTGAGCACCAACTCGATCAGGACGTTGTCGAAGTCGAAACCGCCGAGGTTCCGATCACCCTCTGTGGACACGATGTCCACCACACCGCGGCCAGACTTCATGACCGTTACGTCGAATGTGCCGCCGCCCAGGTCGTAGACCAGGACGGTACCCTCGAATCCTGTGTCGATGCCGTAGCTGACAGCTGCGGCAGTAGGTTCGTTGAGCACACCGAGGACGTTCAGCCCCGCAATGACGCCGGCCTGTTTGGTCGCGTTGCGCTGACCCTCGTCGAAGTAAGCAGGAACGGTTATCAACGCGTCGGTGACCGGTTCTCCGAGAGCCTCCGACGCGCCATCCACTAGGTACTTCAAAATGAACGCAGAGATATGTTCGGGCCCGTATGAGCCATCGCTGCTGTCCGGCATGAACACGTAGTCGCGTGATCCCATGTGTCGCTTGACATAGCTGACGATATCGCCGGACGACGAGGCGATTTGATTTTTCGCTGCCTCGCCGACCAGGATGTCGTCACCGTCGAAGAGCACAACCGAGGGCGTTGTGTTCTTTCCATCGCGGTTGTGGACGATTTCGGCGCGTCCGTCCGCTGACATTGCCGCGACTGCCGAGAATGTCGTACCAAGGTCAATTCCGACCACTCGACCCATAATGCCTGCTCTCTCGTCAATGTCTACTTGCTTACCTACCTGGAATTGCCGCTTTCCAACGGGGTACCCAACACTTGTTGTAGACCAGATAGCCTGCACCGAAGGATGCGAGAATGAGCAGGAATCCGATGCTGTCGATCAATACGATTCCAATTACGAACAACATCAACGGAATTCCGATTGCCCACAGAACGGAGTTGTTGAACAACGACGGGACGTGCCACGTCTTTGCTTCCATCCGATCGAGATAGCCGCGCATCTGCACTATCGCTGCCTTGATGTCCGGATCCGTTGTCAACGAATCGGACTCGGAGGCCAGACCACGCATCTTTTCGATTTCGTCGGAACTGGTGACGACATAGCTGTGGCCGGCCTGGCGTGCGGGGGTCTCCTCGGCTTTCTCGAACAACGCAGCAGCTAGGTAGTTCTTGACGATCTGCTCGCTGGGATGCGCGGCGAGGATACGGCGGAGTATGCTGATTCCTTCGTCGGTGTGACCGTTTTGCAGGAACACAGACGCTTCTGCAAGAGGGTACAGAAAGTTGGATCCGTCCAGCTTTGCTGCGGTGCGGTATTCGACAAGAGCCTGGTCCCATCGTTCCAGCGTCTCAAGCAGTGAACCGGTGTGGAAACGATATTCGGGGTTCTTGGCGTCGATGGTGGTTGCCTGTTTGGCTTCGTACAACGCGTCCTGCACTTCGCCAAGGCCAGCGTTGGCCCTGGACCGCAGGATCCACGACTCGGCCGAGTTACCGATCGTGTGGGTTGCCTCGCGGGCGGCGTAGGCGGCGGAGTGATAGTCACCGTGCGACAGGAAATCCCGGGCCTGAGAGACCCAGTCGGAAGTTCCATTCTGGGCGGGGACGGTAGCTGGCGTAGGCGTCGATACACCCTGGGACAACTTTGCGTCGTACTTCGAGCGTGCGTCGTCCGTTGTCAACAGAGCCTGCCTGGCCTCTGCAAGCCAGCGTACCCAGGTTTCGGCCTCGTGCCGCTGGCTCTGGTCACTCGCCATCTGGCGCTTGGACCAAAGCTTCGTCTTCGTGCGATGAGCCGCCCGAATCTCGTCGGACGAGGCGCTTCTGGGCACCTCGAGCTTTTCGTAGAAGTCGACTTCGACCATCAAACGCTCCCTAGCTCTCTAACGTACTTTGATATCGGTGAAAGTTACTGACGGACAGTGTTGCTGAACAGTCGTGCGTTCGTACGACACAGGTGCAGCCTCTGCATCTACAGAAAATCTCGCGGCTTGAATGCGTCCAGCTGCGTGCGTGGGCGCGTTGTCCTTCGGTCGAACGATGGCGGCTCGTCGGCGGCAGCCCTAACATCTTCCTGCGGTGAAGTCGGCTCAGTGTTCACCAATATTGACGTGGCGAGTCGAAGACAATCGGAGGTGCGTTGCGAGATGAGCGATGCCTTGAACTTTTTTCGCGAAGGTGATTCGGGGCCTACGTTCGGTGCGCGTGATACCGGCTCACCCAGGCTCACAACACTTCGTGTACGGCTCAGGTATGCGACTCCAGACGCTGGACACCGGACGCAGCCTCCCACCGAGGTAGCGCGGGCGGACTCAGTCGATCGCATAAGCGGGTCCGGTGGAGCTCGATCCACGGACCTCGGATTCGCGGAACGCATGCGGCGTGCGCTGAGCAACCTGTTTCACATTCGCTACAACGTCGGTTACCTATGACAGGACCACTCGACTGGCTACGCAACGGCCGACCGACATACGGCGAGATGCATCCAGTACCGGAGACCGCTGGATCGCTTGGGACTGCCCCGAGTTCGGTTGATTGTCGGGGTTGAGTGGCTCGTGCCGCGTGTGCGGCCTGGTTGATTGTCTCAAACTCGATAGGGGTGAGTTTGCCGAGGCGTCGTTGGCGGCGTTTGCGGTGATTGGTCTTCTCGATCCAGGTCACGATTGCCAGCCGTAGTTGCTCGCGGATCGACCATCGTTGACGATCGAGGATGTTCTTCTGCAGGAGGGCGAAGAACGACTCCATCCC
>NZ_JABFAU010000048.1 GCF_017168335.1 Rhodococcus sp. KRD162
CCGAACCGGTAGAGATCACAACGACACCACCCACCATTGGTGACACACTCCAAGTGCGACGCCTAGAGGGCGGCACCGCTACCGGGACCGTAGTCGAGGACTTCGCCGACTACTTGCTGACCGTCCCTGCCGCCGGCCGAGACCGGGCCATGCCCCATCGATGGGCCATCGCGTCGGAGGACGGAACGCTGATCTTCGCCGACGACGCCGACATCATCGAGCACCACAAATCCGAACCATCGACGACAGCACCGACAGACGTCAGCGACAAGACCTGACCGGTGGACATCTACTCAATTCTGGTCGCCTCGGCTATCGGGTCCGCGGCCGTACTAAGCATTGCCATACCAGCCCTGTTGGCCATGACGATCATCGACATCACGCGAGCGCTGCGAAACCGCACCAAGGGTTCCCCAGGCCAACACCCGGTGTCAGCACGAAGTGCAGCCAACTTCTGACACTGACAAACGTCATCGACACTACTGATCCTCGCGTTGATCGCCCTCGCTGATGGAAGTCGATTCACGTCGCGATCACCCCATTTCCACACGCCACTGAGTGCATCGCGAACTTCGCTACCGGCCCGACGATGGCGTAGGCGTGTGGTACGCATGGGAGTACTCACGGAGTCGATCACGGACATCGTCGTCCAGGTCTGGGCCACTGGGCAGATTCAAGGCCCACCACAACCGGCGCCGATACTCCGCACCCGAAATCCCGAACGCCACGAAGATGTCTTCGTCA
>NZ_JABFAU010000049.1 GCF_017168335.1 Rhodococcus sp. KRD162
TCGGTGCGGGGCTGGATTGCGTTTTCGGGGTTGTTCAGGTGTGGGTGGGTTCAGGCGATGTGGGGGCCTGCTCGGGCGTGGGAGGGTCTGGGTTGTCGGTTCGGGTCGACCGATGCCGGTGGGATGAACCAGGGGTGGTTGTCGTCGGCGATGAACACTTCCCAGTCCGAATGGTGGATGAGTCGGTGGTGGAAGCCGCAGAGTAGGACGAGGTTGTCGAGGTTGGTGGGGCCGCCGTCTGCCCAGTGTCGGATGTGGTGGCCTTCGGTCCAGGCGGCGGGTTTGCCGCAGCCGGGGAACGCGCAGCCGTGATCGCGGGCGGTCAGGGCGCGTTTCTGTGTGGCGGTGACGGTGCGGGCGGTGCGGGCGAGGTTGATCGGATTACCGGTCTCGTCCATCACGATGGCGGTGAGGAGGCAATCGCACGCGAGTTGGCGGGAGGTGGTGCGGGACAGTGGTCCCATCCAGGGCAGCCACCCGACACTGGTGCCGTCACCGAACAAGTCCCGGTAGGTGCCGCGATCGGTAGGCGGTGTCGCCGCCCCGTCACCACCAGTGCCGCTACCGCTACCGCTGCCATTTCTGCTGTCGCTATCGCGTGCCCTGTCGGGTTCGGTTGCGGTGCGGGTTGTTTCGTCATCGGCGATGTCGTCGGTACTGTTCCCGCTGCCGGTGAGGTCGGTGAGGTCGCGGAGGTTGATGTGGAGGTTGACGTGGGGTTTTTCTCCGCCTTCGGTCGGCCGGTTGTTGGCGGCGAGGTAGCGGTCGAGGATGTGTCCGAAGGCGTCGGCGCGGCGTCGGGCGGGGCTGCGTTCGTCGGGGGTGCCGTCGACGGCGGGTCTCGGTGCGGTCAGGGGTGAGAGGGCGGTGAGGAGTTTTTCTCCGGTGATGGCGTCGAAGTCACCTTTGAGTGCCAGGCGCCCGTTCAATGTGGTGGAGGCGAACAGTTCGTTGCGGTCGGTGTCTTCGGCGGGTGGGGTGGTGCCGCCGTAGAGGTCGTGCAGGCGGGTGATGGCTGCGCGTAGTGGGCCGGTGCGGGCGTCGGGTCCGGTCGCGGCTGTGATCAGTGCTGCTCGCGCTATGTCGCGGGCCGCGGGGGGGAGGTCGTCGGGTGGGGTTTCGGCGAAGGCGAGGATGAGGGCGGC
>NZ_JABFAU010000005.1:0-120474 GCF_017168335.1 Rhodococcus sp. KRD162
TTTGTTGTAGCTACAGCTCGAGCATGACCGTTTGACCGAATCCGATCATGATGCTGCGGGTTCCGTGGTTTTCCTGGCTGCAGTAGGCACACTCGCCGTCGACAGTGCTGCGGCTATCGATGCGAGGATTCCGAGAGTGATGTAGGCACCGGAGTAGCTGCCGGTCCAGTCCGCGAGCAGTGATCCGGCCCAGGGTGCCAGTGCCATCGTGATGACGATGGGTGCGGACATGATGCCGTTGAGGTGCCCGTACTGAGTTGGGCCCCAGCGATCGGTGATGGCAGTGGCCTGAATGAGCGTGAATATCCCGCGCGCGAGTCCGGCGCCGACCGCGACGGCAACCAATGTGATCAACGAGGTGACCACGCCAAGTGCGAGGGTGGTCAGCGCCGTGGCCGCGATGATACCCACTGTTCGTCCGCGGACCCCAGTGAAGCGTTGCAGCGGAAGGTATCCGACTCGCCCGAGGACCTGACCGAGCCCGCCGAGTGCGAGCGCGGTGGCGGCGAGGGTCGAGTCTGCGCCGTGCTCGAGCAATAGCGGCACGAGGTTGAACACGCCGGCGAACGCGACGAACGCCGCCAGACTCAGTGACGCGGTGAGTGCCAGGAACGGGCGGCTCCGCACGACATCGGCTCTGCCCATCACAGCGGGTGAGTCAAGTTGCGGGGCAGCGACGCTCGGCCAGCGTCCGCGTAGACCAAATAGATGACCCGGCACTGTGACAACAAGCAGAATTGCGGCGAGGACCAGATATGTTCGACGCCAATCACTCTGGTTCGACAACAGCGCGGTGAGCGGTGCGAAGACGGTGCTGGCCAGCCCGGCGGCGAGAGTCAGAATCATCAGCGCCCGAACGCGGTCTGTGCCCCACCACCGCGTCAGCGCGGCGAAGGCGGGCGGGTAGAGCACCGCACCCATCGCCGTCCCGGCAACAATCCAGCCGAGGTAGAACACGACCACGCTGTGCGAGGTGGCGACGACCATGAGCGCCGGGGCCGCGATAACGGATCCGGCGGTCATCACCCAACGTGGCCCGTGCCGGTCCAGGATCCGTCCCACCGGTATTCCGACCACAGCCGCGACGAGCTGGCTCAGTGAGAACGCGGCCACGATTACCGACGTCGACCAGCCGGTGTCCGTGGTGATCGCGGGGGAGAGTACGGGGAAGGCGTAGTACAGGATTCCCCAGCTGGTGATTTCGGTGAGACACAGGATCGACAGGACTCGGCGTCGCCCAGGATGCGGTGCTTCCTGCAGCGACGCCGAGTCGGTGACCTGTTCAGTCACGCGACGGTGCGCTGAGACTGATCAGCTCCGGGGCAGCAGGTACTCCGCAGCATCCGCCGCTGCCGGCTGCGTCGGCGTTCGGGTCGTCGAACAGTCCCGCTCCGCCGCAGACACCGGTATCCGGCAGGGTCAGTTCGACCTTCCGTGCGCCCTCGTGATCGCCGGCGAGTTCGGCGGCGATGCTGCGGACCTGCTCGTAGCCGGTCATGGCGAGGAATGTCGGTGCGCGGCCGTAGCTCTTCATCCCCACCAGGTAGAGACCCGGTTCGGGTTGGGTGAGTTCGACGACGCCGTGCGGTGACACCGATCCACACGAGTGCATGTTCGGATCGACCAATTCCGCTACGAACCTCGGGGCCTGCAGGGTGGGGTCGAGATCGAGGCGAACCTCGGACAGCCATGACAGGTCGGGCCGGAACCCGGTCAGTGCCACGATGCGATCGACGTTCTCGATGCGGGCACCGGTGTCGCCGACGAGGGTGAGCTGATCACCTTGCGGTGCAACGGTTTCGGTGCGGAATCCGGACACGACAGTGAGGTAGCCGTCGTCGACGGCCTTCTTCGCGCGCAGGCCCAGAGCGCCGCGGGCGGCGAGTTCGTCGGATTCGCCTCCGCCGAACACCTCGTCGGTGATACCGCGCCGCACCGCCCACGTCAGTCTCGTGCCAGGTGCCTGGGCTGCGAGCTCAGCGAAGGTGATGAGCGCGGTCAGCGCGGAGTGGCCACTGCCGGCGATGACGATGTGCTTGCCGGCGTAGTCGGAACGGATCTTCTCGTCGGCCAGGTCGGGAACCCGGTACGAGATCCGCTGGGTCGCAGTACGTTCGCCGACCGCAGGGAGTCCTTCGCTGCCCAGTGGGTTCGGTGATCCCCAGGTGCCGGAGGCGTCGACGACGGCGCGGGCCAGGATGCGTTCTTCGCTGCCGTCGCTGTGTCGGATGTGGACCGAGAGGGGTTCGGTGTCGCGTCCGGCATCGACGACGCGGTCCCGTCCCCGCCGTGCGACACCGACGACCTCGGAATCGAACCGGACCACATCACCGAGTACTGCGGCCAGTGGCGCGAGGTAACTCTCGACCCATTCGCGGCCGGTGGCGTAGCTGTCACCGTCCGGCGCGGTCCACCCTGTCGGTGCCAGCAGCCGTGCTGCGGCGGGGTCGACGACCTCGGACCAGGGTGAGAACAGGCGTACGTGATTCCATTCCGACACAGCAGCACCAGCACCGGGTCCGCGTTCGAGAACGACGACAACAGAGCCGGTTTCGGTCAGATGTGCGGCGGCGGCCAGGCCGATAGGTCCGGCGCCGATCACCACGACGGGGTATTCGGACATCTTGCACTCCCATTCATCGACGATCATCAATACTTATGAGGCGACTGTATCGATGTCCATCGATACTCGCAACCATCGACGGTCATCGATATACTTCGGTGATGACCACGATCGCGCCACTCGTCGACTCGCCCGCCGACCTTGCCCCGCTCGCCGCCGACGATGCAGCGACCTACGCTCACTGGTTCGCCTGCCTGGCCGAGCCGATGCGGGTGCGGATCCTGCACCTGGTCGCTGCGTCGGGTGCTGGGATCGCGGTCGGCAAGCTCGCCGACGCCCTCGAGATCGGGCAGCCCACGGTCTCGCACCACGTCCGCAAGCTCGCTGACGTCGGCTTCGTGACCCTCGGCAAACGAGGCACGACGACTGTCGTGTCGGTGAACCCGACGTGCTGCACCGGGCTCCCGCACGCGGCCGACGCGGTGATGGGAGTGCTCACCCCGCGCCCGTGCTGCCCTGCGGATCTGCCCGGCGACGTCACCGTCCGGGCGATGACGGGCGCCGACTGGGATGCGGTGCGCCGGATCTACGCCGAAGGAATCGCCACCGGCAACGCGACGTTCGAAACCGACGTACCTACCGCCCCGGTCCTTGACGGCAAGTGGCTTCCCGGTCATCGGTGGATCGCCGAGGTCGAAGGCCAGGTCGCCGGATGGGCGGCGTTGACTGCCGTCTCGGGGCGCGACTGCTACCGCGGTCTCGCCGAGAATTCCGTCTACGTCGGTGACGGTTTCCGTGGCCGCGGTGTCGGAAAGTCGTTGATGCACAAGCAAGTCACCGAAGCTGACGCTGCCGGGCTGTGGACGTTGCAGACCTCGATATTCCCCGAGAACCGCGCCAGTATCGCGCTGCATCATGCGTCGGGGTATCGGACCGTCGGGATCCGTGAGCGGATCGCCCAGCTCGACGGACGCTGGCGCGACACCGTCCTGCTCGAACGCCGACACGCGCAGTGACTGCCACCGACACCGGTCACGGCAGCGCCGCCGCCAGGGCTGAGATGGCCGACCGCGCGGTGCGGCCCACCCCGATCAAGGTCGCCGACGCCGTGCCGGTCCAGTCGCCGTAGCCGAGGAACACCACGGTCGGCTCTCCGCGAACGTGGTTACCATCCAACGCAATCGGCGAGTCCGGGCTCGACGGCAGGTGTAGGGGCGTCAGGTGCCGCAGCGCCGACCGGAATCCGGTGCACCACACGATGACGTCGATCTTCTCGACGTTGTCGCCGTCCTTGACACCGCCGGGGACGAGCGCGGTGAACATGCGCCGACTGTGCAGCACGCCGCGATCACGCGCTTCTTTCACGGGCGGGACCATGACGATATCGCCCAATCCGGCGACCCCACCGGAATCGTCGCCGCCGGCGGCCAGTGCGCGAGCACGATCGCTGGCGACGTCGAACAGGACTCGGCCGTCGACGTCGTCGGGGAGGAACCGGGGCTCGCGGGCGGTGAACCACACGGTGTCGGTGATGGTCGAGATTTCGGCGAGGATCTGCGCGGCCGAATTACCCCCACCGACCACAGCGACACGGCGACCCTCGAACTCGGATGGATCACGATACGTGCTGGCGTGCACCTGAATTCCGTCGAAGTCGCGCATGCCGGGATACGCCGGCCAGAAGGGCCGGGACCACGTCCCTGTGGTGTTGACGATCGCTGCGGCGTCGAGCGATCCCCGGTCGGTGTCGAGTCGGTATCCACGACTACCGTCGCGGCGGTGTACCGAGTCGACTCGGACGGGCCGGTGCACGGGCAGGTCGTACTTGTTCTCGTATGCGGTGAGGTAGTCCACGACGTGCGAGGCGGGCGGAAAGCCTGCCGGCCACGGCGGCATCGGCCACCCCGGTAGACGGGAGTACTCGGCGGGGGAGAACAGGTGCAGCGAGGGCCAGTAGTGCTGCCACGACCCACCCGGGCCGGGCTGGTCGTCGAGGATCACGAAGTCGATCTTCGCGCGGCGAAGGTAGTACCCGGCAGCGAGTGCCGCTTGGCCGCCGCCGATGACCACCACGTCGCTGGAGGTGGTGGTCATCGGTGTAGCAATGTCAGGTGGGGTCACACTGTGACGGTTCGGCGCTGAGCATCGAGCTGATGCTCACGCACCCAGGCCTGGGTTGCCATTTGCACCGCGTCCCAGGGGGAACCGAGGGGCGGGGTGTAGGACAGGTCGAGTTCGCTGACGCCGTCGACGGTCATCTCGTGGAACAGTGCGGCGGCGTAGGTGTCGACGCGCTTGGAGATCTCCGCGCTCCGCCGTCCCACCAGCTGAGCCCCGAGCAGTCGGCCGGTGACCGTGTCGCCGGTGATACGGATCGAGATCGGAGTCGCACCGGGGTAGTACGCCTTGTGATCGTCCGGAGTCGAGGTGGTCGACACCGGGATCCAGCCGGTGCCGGCGTCGCGAGCTTCGTGCTCGCGAAGTCCCGTGCGGGCGGCGACGAGATCGAAGACTTTGACCACCTGGGTGCCGAGGCTTCCCGCGAATACGGCGTCGCCGCCGAGAGCGTTCTCCCCGGCAACCCGACCCTGCTTGTGGGCGGTGGTGCCCAGCGGCAGCCACGTCGACCCGAGCAGGCGGTGGTGGGTGACCACGCAGTCACCGGCGGCGAACACGTTCGGCAGGGACGTGCGCATGCCGGCGTCGACGACGATCGCGCCCTTGTCGCCGAGCTGCGCGCCGGCATCGGCTGCGAGGGTGACATCGGGGCGGACCCCGACCACGACGAGCACCAGATCGACCGTTCGCGTAAGTGTTTCGCCCGCCGATGTTGCGGCGGTGACCGTGAGCGCGTCTCCGTCTCGGCCGATCGAGGACACGGTGGTGCCGGTGACGACCTCGACGCCGCCGCGTTCGAGTTCGGCGTGGACGAGTGAGCCAAGCCCGGGGTCGACGGTCGGGAGGACTTCGGGGAGGGCTTCGATCTGGGTGACGGCGATCCCGCGGGTGGTCAATCCTTCGGCCATCTCGAGGCCGATGTACCCGGCACCGATGATGACTGCGGTTTTCGGGTCGCGGGTAGTGATGGAGTCCATGACCTCGAACGTGTCGCCCATCGAATGCAGCAGGTGCACGCCGTCGGTCGGTCCCAGTGCGTCCGGCCCCGTCAGGCCGGCGATGGGCGGTCGGGTGCTGACTGCGCCGGTCCCGACGACCAAGGCGTCGTAGTCGAGCGAGTAGGTGCTCCCGTCCGGGCCGGTGACGGCCAGCGACTGTCCGGGGACGTCGATGGCGGTGGCGCGGGTGTCGGTGAGCACGCGCATTCCGGTGGCGGCGAGGTCGTCGGCGGTGCGGTGGGCGAGATTCGTCCAGTGCGTGACCTCACCGGAGACGTAGTAGGGGATTCCGCAGATGGAGAAGTTGGGGTAGGCGTCGGCGACGACGACGGTGACCTCGGCGGTGGGGTCGAGTTCGCGGGCGCGGAGGGCCGCGCTGATTCCGGCGTCGCTGCCGCCGATGGCGACGACTTTGCGTCCTGGCATGGCAGGTGCTCCTTCTGAGCAGAGGCGTGTGGGCGTACGACGGTGGAGCGAAAGCGTGCAGTCTGGGACGAGAGTCAGTGCTGCAGGCGTGCGGCGAGATCGTCGACGCGGGCGGCAATGTCGTCGCGGACCAGGCGCATCCGCTCGATGCCGTCGATCCCGCGTTCGGACGGCTCGTCGGTGTCCCAGTTCTCGAACCTCGGACCGTCGACCGGGTCGAGCTTTGCTTCGCTGCCGAGGGTGATGACGTAGTCCATCCGCGCCAAGAGGTCCGGGTCGATCGGTTTCGGGTGCTCACCGGAGAGGTCGACACCGACCTCGAGCAGCGACTGCGCCGAGAGCGCGTTCACTGTGCTGCCGGGTTTGGTGCCGGCCGAATGCACCTCGACGGTGGTCCCGGCTGCCTTGCGCATGAGTCCGGCGGCCATCTGCGACTTGCCGCCGTTCTTGACACACACGAACAGCACACTCGGTGTGCTCATCGACGTGACCCTGCCTGCGCGGGAACCAGTTCGGTGAGTAGATCTTCGACGCGGGACTTGATCTCGTCGCGGATCGGACGGACTGCGTCGACGCCCTTGCCGGCCGGGTCGGGCAGGGCCCAGTCCCGGTAGCTCACACCAGGAAAGACCGGGCAGGCGTCGCCGCAGCCCATGGTGATGACGACGTCGGAGGTGTCGACGGCGTCCGGGGTGAGGATCTTCGGGGACTGCGCCGAGATATCGATGCCGAGCTCGGCCATGGCCTCGACGGCCGCAGAGTTGATGGATTCCGCGGGCGCGCTGCCGGCAGAACGGACCTCGACAGAGTTGCCGCCGAGGTGGGTGAGGAATCCGGCGGCCATCTGCGAGCGGCCCGCGTTGTGGACGCAGACGAACAACACGCTGGGTAGGTCGGACATGAGATCAAGACCCCTTCGATGGGTGTGACGTTGAGTCGCCGTATGGCTGCATCAGGCCGGAACGGGCGTGGTCAGTTCGGTGAGAAGCGTGCTGACGCGGGCGTCGAGGTCGTCGCGGATGCGGCGGACCTCCTCGATGGACTTTCCGTCCGGGTCGTCGAGCTCCCAGTCCAGGTAGCGCTTGCCCGGGTAGATCGCGCAGGCGTCCCCGCAGCCCATCGATACCACCACGTCGGCGGCTGCGACGACATCGTCGGTCAGTGGTTTCGGGTAGGCATCGCCGAGGTCGAGACCCAGCTCGGTCATCGCCTCGACGACAACGGGGTTGATCTCGTGCGTCGGTGCGGATCCGGCGGAACGGACATGGACCCGGCCGGCACCGCGGTGGGTGAGCAGCGCCGCGGCCATCTGCGAGCGGCCCGCGTTGTGGACGCAGATGAACAGCACTTCGGGTACTTCCTTCGGCGCATCACCTTGCGATTGAGCGAGGGCGGTGAGTCGGTCCGCTGCGAAGCGTCCGGCCAGCATCGTCAGGTGCGTGTGAATCTTCGAGGTCCGCCGCAGCGCGGTGTAGGACTCGAAGACGTACCGCTCCACCGTCTGTGGGGAGAAGATGCCGGTGTACTTTTCCGACAGCCTCTCCGCGGTGCGGGAAAGGACCGCTTGGGGCATGAGCAGTTCGGGTTGTGCGCGGGTGTCGTCATGGGTTGCACTGTCGGACATCAGGACTCCTTTGTCGCTGCCGTCACGGACGGGCGAGGGGTGAAGCGTTTGCGTAGAGCGAGCGAGACGTAGACCAGGCCGACGAGGACTGGTACTTCGATGAGCGGGCCGACGACACCGGCGAGGGCCTGTCCGGATGTCGCGCCGTAGGTGGCGATGGCAACGGCGATGGCGAGTTCGAAGTTGTTGCCCGCGGCGGTGAATGCGAGGGTGGTGGTGCGTTCGTAGCCCAGCCCCATTGCGGCACCGAGGGCGTAGCCGCCGCCCCACATCACTGCGAAGTAGACCAGCAGCGGGAGCGCGATGCGGACCACGTCGAGGGGTTGAGAGGTGATTCGATCGCCCTGCAGCGCAAAGAGAATCACGATCGTGAACAGCAGGCCGTAGAGCGCCCACGGCCCGATCTTCGGGATGAATTTTTCCTCGTACCACTCACGGCCTTTGGCGCGTTCACCGAAGTAGCGCGAAGCGAACCCTGCTATGAGAGGGATCCCTAGGAAGATCAGCACCGATTTCGCGATCTGCCATGGCGACGCTTCGATAGTCGTCTGCTCGAGACCGAGCCAGCCGGGCAGAACCGAGAGATAGAACCAGCCGAGTACGGCGAACATGAAGACCTGGAACACCGAGTTGATGGCGACCAGGACGGCAGCGGCTTCACGGTCTCCGCAGGCGAGGTCGTTCCAAATGATGACCATCGCGATGCATCGAGCGAGGCCGACGATGATCAATCCGGTGCGGTACTCGGGCAGGTCGGGAAGGAAAAGCCACGCGAGAGCGAACATCAGAGCCGGGCCGAGGACCCAGTTCAGGACCAACGACCCGACGAGGAGGCGTTTGTCGCCGGTGACGGTGTCGAGGCGGTCGTAGCGGACCTTCGCCAGCACCGGATACATCATGATCAGCAGCCCGATGGCAATCGGCAGTGACACCCCGTCGATCGAAATCGACGACAGGGCGTCGTTCATGCCCGGAATCATGCGGCCCAGGACGAGGCCGACGACCATGGCGACGCCGATCCAGACGGGCAGGAATCGGTCGAGGGTGGAGAGCTTGCCGACCACGGCCGGGTGCTGGGAGGTGTTCGCCGAGGTGCTCATGCGGTCACCAACGCTGCATCGTCGGCAGTGGGATCCGCAGCCGACAGGACCGACGACAATTGTTGCAGCGCAGCAGGTAAGACCCAGTAATACACCCAGGTTCCGCGGCGCTCACAGTCCAGCAGACCCGCCTCTCGCAGCACTTTGAGGTGATGGGAAATCGTGGGCTGAGACAGGTCGAACGAGTCGGAGATGTCGCAGACACAGGCCTCGCCGCCGGCATGACTGGCCACCAAGCTCAACAGCCGCAGCCGGACCGGGTCACCCAGCGCTTTGAACATGCGGGCCAGGTCACCGGCCCAATCGGTGGACAGTGGTTCCCGGATCAGCGGTGAGCAACATTCACCGCTGGTCGCCGCGAGCGGCAGGCTTTGGTTCGACATACGTCTATATTGAAGTACGTCTAAGCAGAGGTCAAGTGAACAACATCTGAACGGGCAGCCGATTGCGTCATGACTTCCTCGGGAGGTGCGTGACGGCAGTGGCAACTTCGAGCTGTCGGCACAGAGAACGGTTGTCGATGGACAGGCGCTGGATGCTCGAGACAGCGAGCGTGAGGGCATCGGTGAGTTCCCGGTTTCGCTGCCGAAGTCGGATGACGTCCGAGCCGACCTGGCGACGGACGTCGGGTGTAGCCGGTACCCGGTTCGGGTCACGTAGCCGGTCGACGATGCCGGGGAAGCGCCGCCGAAATGTGGTGTTCGCAAGGCCGAGATGGCGGGCCACGGTGAGCACCGACGGTGAACGGCCGGTCTGGCGTTCGAGATGCTCGATGGCGGCGTTGACCACTGCGGCGTCGGGTTGATCGGAGTTCCGCGTCACTGCTTCGTTTCGATCGTCTGTACATGGTCGGTTGTCGGGTATGTGTGGCGGTCGAGGAAGTCGCTGAGTCGGCGTGCTCGCTCGCGTAAGCGGTGTAGCAACAGCGGCGGGAGAGCTGTTCGGGTGGCCAATTCCTGCTGCAGCGAGCGATGTTCGGTGCGTAGCGCGTCGATGTTGTCTGCGGTCAGTGCAACGTTGCCGCATTCGAGGGGTTGGCAGTGACCGAGTTGCGGTCGAGTGTTGCCACGTTGATCAGGGCGGGGTTGGCACATCGCTTTGTCGGGATCGAACACGCACAGTGCGAAGGTGCCGGGATAGATGGCGGGTTCGGATCGTTTCATCAGGCGCTTGATGCGGGTGCTGTCGGTGACGACAGCACCGGCGAATGCAGCGGCAGTGGTGAACGCGTCCAGTCTGCGGTGGGCGTGATCGCCAGCAGGACCGGTGACCGTGTGGGGATGGTCGGTGGCAATGCTCATCAAGTCTTCACCGCGAGCGAGAGCTTGTTCGGCTTCGACCTCGGCGCGAAAACCCGAATCCGAGGTGCCTGCGTAGCCCTCGAACATCTGAATGCTCAGGTGGCGGTAGGCGATGGCACCGGCGATCGACCCTCCAGGGCGGCGAGCAATGAACCATGCCAGCGTCCTGCGGAACTGGCGCGTACTCAGAACCCACTGTTGTCCGTTCACCAATGGAATCGACTCCGTAAGAGCGTGTTCGGCGCAGTAGGTGTTGACCCAACCGATGAAATCCTTCAGTTGACCGGAGGTGGTTTTGGTGGTCAAGACTCCGACCGTTGCGTCGTTTCTGGGTTGGACGTTTTCGGAGCCGGGCGGGTGCGAGAACAGCAGATCCTGGCCGGGTGGATGCATTCTCTCGAGGACCGCGATCGCCCTGGCGGCGGGAGCCCCGACGGTCCACTCTGCGGCGACTCCGCGAGGATCGGTTTCGCCTTTGAACGCCAGTCCGTTCAGTGTCCAGCGGTAGGCGGTGCCGCTGGTATCGCGTGCGGTGCTCAGGCAACCGCGGCGTAGGTGTTTGATCTCGGCGTCCCGCATCCCGGAGAGGAACGCGATGACGATGTAGCAGGCGATGTGCAACATTCGTTGCAGATGCAGGTATCCGCTGGTGGAGTGCTGGTGCGCGATGCCCTCTATCCACGGACGGCCGTGAAGTCGGCCCTCGATGGCGAGAGGTATCCAGGTGTGTTCGGTGACTCCGACTCGCGCCGCGCAGGCAAATAGCCGTGTGCGGATTGCTGGGTTGGTGTCGAGGCCGTGTCTGCTGGTGCCGATCTCGGCGGCGATCTGTCGTAAGTTCGGGCGGCCTTGATGTCCGGGGAGCGGTTCGTCGTCGGCCTCGTGTTGCGCGAGGTAGTTCTCGAGCGCTTCGGCGGCACCGCTGTTGCGCCCGTACCGTCCGTTGGTGCGTCTGGACCGGTGGTTGTCTCGGTGTGCGGTGGCGGTGAGGATGTCGCCGGAGAAGTCGTCGACGAAGCGGATCGCCCAGGTGATCAGCGGGCCGAGGACGGGCTCGGGGATGCGGCCGGTGGCGTTCTCGGTGGTGCTGGATTTGGACATGGTCCAACCGTCGATGCGGCGCGGATCGAAGGTCAGCGTGTCGGTCAGGCAGGTGCGGTAGCGCCAGAGCATGCATACCGCTCGTCGGGAGTTCTCGCGCGATCCGACTCCGACGGGCAAAGTCATCAGGTAGTGGTGGTAGTCGAGGACGTCGGCCGCGGTGAGCGAACTCAATGCTGGCATCTGCTCTCGATCAGAGTGTGCCGGTGTGCGTTCGGCGAGCCAGTGCAGGAACTTGCGCAGTTCGATGAAGGTGCCGCGGATCCCGACGGCAGACTGCCGCCGTTCGCCTGCGGGTAAAGGACCTGACAGCATCGCCAGGCATAGTTCTTTGGCCGGTAGACGGTAGCGGTCGGCGAGAGTGTCGAAGGAGACGACCAGCGATCGAACATGTGCTTGTGCAACAGCAGGTTCCAATCGCCAGACGTCATCGCGGAATTGCGACGTGTCCGTGAGCGAGTAGCCAGAGCGAAGCCACAGGCCGGTCAGGACACGGTGCTCACCGAGCACCGGATCGCCCTGCACCGGATCGGACAGCGGGTCGTCAGCCGGTACCGGGGCGACGATGATGGGGCTGTTCATGGGTGCTCCCAGGGATCTTCGGCGAGTTCGAGGAGACACTCGGGTGCCTCGGTTTTTGCCGAGTCGAGTTGTGCGGCGGTGAACTTCGGGTAGATGTCGTGGTGGATCGCGGTCCAGGTCGGACCGTAGCGCGTCCACCAGGTCTGCTCGTCGAGTTCGGTGCGTCGCGTGGACAAGGTCGACGTCAGTGCGGTGATAGCGGGTAGATGCGCCGTGGTGACGACGCAGTTGCCGCAGTGGAAGCAGTCCAGGAACGACACCCGTCGACACGCACGGCCGGTGACAGGGTGAGCGGAGGAGTCGGCGCATGCTGTCCAGGCACCCTCCTCGCCTGCAGTCGTTTCATCGGCGGCGGTGTCGACGCGCACCTCGAGTTCCGTCACGCCATGTTCGGCCAGGACGTGGGTATGTGCGGCCAGGGCCGCTGATTCCGCATCACGGAGAGCCTCGGACATCGTCTGGCGCGCCCACTCTTTGGCGGTGGGATCACCGCGAAGGTAGTGGCTGAACAGCACTTCGACACTGTTCGATCGGGCAGCCGAGGGGAGATGTCCACCGACCGATCGAGTACGGCGCACCTCGACACTGGTGCGAACGCGGCGCATGTCCAGCCCCAGCGGTGCGGTGTGTCCGGCTGTGTCGGCGTCGGTGTGTAGTTCTCGCAGTCTGCTCCATTTCGCGAAGGTGAATCGGCCGGCGAGGGATTGCGCGAACGGGTTGTGATGTTCGGCGACGGTTCCACGATCATGGTTGGTGTTGCGCCACGACGACCAGAGTGCGGCCGTATCGCTCAGTGCCCGTCCATGTTCCATGAGGCGGTGCAGCAGCAGGTACAGACCGCCCGGGGTGTGCAGTTCTCGGTGCGATGGTCCGATCTCCCAGGTCACGGTGTCGTGCCATCGGTTCGGGCCGTTGCGTCGTTTGCTCAACCGGACTTCTACCGCTCGGTTTCCGACGATCCGGTGCTCAGCGGGTAGTTCCTTGAGGGCTTCGACGTTGCGGCCGGTGACTGCAACGAACAAGGTCAGCAGTGGTGCGAGATCGTCGCGCGTGACGAACAGCTGGCCCGCCCAGGCTGTGCGGCGGTGGCGGTGTGCGACGATTCGTCCGCCGGTCACCGGGACGATGCCGGTGGCCGCCATACGCGAGACCATGTGCTCGAACTCCGTCGACGGTTCCACACCTGACGCAGCCATAGCCGTGAGGGCGTCGTTGCCCGCGGTGATGCGGCTACGAATTTCCGCGACGTCGGTACGAGCGGCATCGAGGATGCGTGCGAACTCTCCGTCGGAATACCCGGTCAGAGAAGTGAACGTCCCCTTGCCCGCCGGGGTGCTGAGATGGTCGAGCACCTCGGCATCGAGATGGTTCGCCAGCGGAGGCAGCCGAAGAAGCAGGCGGAGCTCACTGAGCTCGGCTGTGCACGTGGCGACTGTTCGCGGTGTGTCGACTCTGGTGAGGAACCCCTCGACGTGCGCCACGGTCAAATCAGCCGGTGAGGCGGGGCTGTTGTCGAGACTTTCGAGGAAGCGCAGTAACCGTGCGACGGACGAGAACACCGTCGTTGCCGAACTGTGGGTCCGTCTGTCACCGGCAGGACCTATGCGCAGCGCCAAGGCTTCCGCCACCGGCTCGTGCCAGCTCGGCATTGCAAGGACTTCGACGTCGAACGTTTCGGTGCGTCCGTCGTCGCCGTGGAAGTCGACGACCAGAGACGGCACCGAGGAAGCAACGGACGGTGGGCGATAGTTTCCGGGCGTAGGGAGTGGGGCATGCTTCCCGGGGTGGGTTCGCGCTTCGGTCACAGCACAACACCGGCCGCCGCGACAGTCATTGGGTCGTCGGCACTGGCCGGATCCGGGGTGGGGATTTCCCAATCATCCGGCACAAGCGCCATTCTCGTCTCCATCTCGAGTTCGGCGAGCGCGTGGAGGTAGATCTGTGTGGTCACCACGGATCGATGTCCGAGTCGGCGGCGTACCCAGTCCAGCGGGTCGCCGAAGATGCGGGTGTAGTGCCCGCGCTGCTCCGGTTCCAGCGCGCCGAGGGCAGCGATGTGTCCGCGTTGGAGCTGTTCGAGGGTGATGACGGCGAACGTGTGACGGAGCATGTGAGCGTGGGCAGACAGTGGGACACCGGCACGCTGGCAGCGGGTGTTGGCATCGGCGAACATCTTCTTCCACGCGGCCACTGACAGCGGCATACCGTGCTCGCCGAGCCAGAACGCGGCGGGTTCGAGACCGCCGGGGCGCGCGATCAACAAACGTTGTCGCTCCGCCCAATTGAGCTCCGAGACTTTCACGGTCCGCTTCAGTGCGGCACCTGTGACGTGCGTGGCGATCGCACGTTCGGGATCTTCCACGACCAGAGGGTGTCGGATCCGCTCGTATCGTTGCTTTTCTTGGGCTGCAGCGATGACGTCGGCTCGGTCGAAGGCGCTGTAAGTAGCCAGGTCACGTACGAGGGATGCCGGAACGTAGACCCACCGTGCGGAGCGGCCTTTTGCGATCGCACCGGGAAGCCAAAACCGCTGGTAACCAGTCGGAGTCGTATCGATGTGTGGAAGTTCCAGCACGGTGAGTGCGGACTGTTCCGAGATCCGAAGTCCTGTCCGGACCATCACGTCGCAGTAGGTCGCGTTACGCCCCGACCACCGGCCACGGAAACCCTCTCGCGGCATCCCGGAGCTGTCGAACCCGCGGACACCGACCTCGCGCCACCTGCGATAGTCGGCAAGGGGAAGCCATTGGATGCGGTCCCGGCCGCCGTCGTGACTGTAGGTCGCTGGGCGGAGCTCATCGGATCGCCGCGAGACCGCGTACCCGGTGTGTGCGGGCGCGGGCCGTCGCCAGGTCTGGGGGATCGGATTGATTCGTACGTGGCCGGCGGTGTGTGCCCAACGGTAGAACCTGTTCACTGCCGCCACTTCACGGTTCCACGTGTTGCCGGACACGCGCGGGCCGTCGGGATCGTGTCGACGCCAATGCAGGTACGAGAGGTGATCACTGTCGGTGATATCACGCCAATGATGTTTGCGGTCAATGTGGTTGACGAAAGTGAGGAAGCTCGCGAGGTCGCGTGCATATCCAATCTGGGTTGTCGTGGCCATGGTGACCATCGCTGTGGTGCGGAAGAAATCGTTCAGGTCCGTGTCGTAGTCGAAAGCGGGCGAGAGCAAGAACGGTGTGCCCGGAGTCTGGCAAGTTGCTCTGAGCCAGTCGGCCCAGTCGTCGGGGAGGGTTACGCCGTTGGGAGTAAGTGTGGAACGGGGCTTGGGAAGCTCTGCGGCAGTAGTGCGAACATGCCATCGGCTGCGTGTCATCGACGCACATCATCCGGTCACTGACCGAGTATGCACAAGCTTTGGCGGACCCACCGACATCGACTCCCTCACCTTCGGCTGCGACATGCACCACGCACTCGTCGGCACCGGCCCCGGCACATGGGCCACCACCAAAACCACCGCGAGCCACCGCTACCCGGGCCGCACCCTCTGGCACCCACCCACCGACATCGACCCCCAACGTCGCGGGCTGATCAACCACACACACCACCCCGAAGAAGTACTGCACCCACCCGACCACCACAACCACCACAACAACAACACCGGGGACACCGGGGACACCGGGGACACCGGCGACGAAGAACCACGACAACCCGCATGACCCACACACCAGCAGGTAGGCATGGCACAGCCATGCCTGCTGCACACACCTGCCTGCTGCACACACCTGCGCCTGCGCGATCCGCGATGAAGTCGGCCGGAGGTGACGACGCACCCCGGTGAACCTGGCGACCCAGGCACGAGTCTGCACATCCAACAGGGAAACGGTGTGTTTACCGAGCCAGTTCGGTAAACACACCGACGCCTGAAGACACCGACGCCCGAGGACACTGCCGCCTGAGGACACTGCCGACTATGCACAGCCGACGACTGCGGTCAGGAACAGAACCAGCCCTACGGTCGCGGCAACAGTGGCGAATTTCAGCTTTTCATGTCGCTGACATCGGAGAAATCGACTGAACCTCAACGGAATTCGTGTTCATGCGTTCAGTCGGCCGAGTTACTGTCGCCGCTCGAAAGCTGTCAGGCCAGGCCCCGTAGTCGGTCGATCTCCCGTCGATCACGCTTGGTCGGTCTTCCTGCTCCTCGATCGCGTCTCGGTACCGAGGCCACCACCTCTTTGGGCGGCGGCGGCGGACTCTTGTCGATCATGCACTCGGGAACGACCGCTGCGCCGACACGTTTGGTGATCGCCCGCACGACGACGACGATCTTCTCGAGCCCGTCGACTCGGAGCCTGATCTCGTCGTCCGGCCCGATGCGCTGGCCGGGTTTGGCGGGCGTCCCGTTGACGCGGACGTGGCCGCCGCGGCAGGCAGCGGCTGCTGCCGAACGTGTCTTGAACAACCGCACCGCCCAGATCCAGCTGTCCAGGCGGGCACTCTGCAATTCCATTTCGACCGATTCCCTCACATTGCGAGGCTCGACTACATGTCCAGTCCGAGGTCGAGCACTGTCACCGAGTGTGTCAGACCGCCCACCGCGAGGAAGTCCACGCCCGTTCGTGCGTAGTCTCGCGCCACGTCGACGGTCAGCCCACCGGAGGATTCCAGCTTGGTCTTCGGAGCGAGCTTGTCTCGGCGCTGCACCGCCATCTGCGTCTGCCACAGCGCGAAGTTGTCCAGCAGAACCAGTTCGACGTCTTCGGCGAGCACCTGATCGAGTTGCTCGAGGCTGTCCACCTCCACTTCGCAGGCAATACTCGGAGCCGCGGCTCGCACCGCATCGAGCGCTGCGACAACCGATCCGGCTGCCGCCACGTGATTGTCCTTGATCAGTGCTGCGTCGCCCAAGCCCATTCGATGATTCACACCTCCGCCGGCACGCACCGCGTACTTCTGCAGCGAACGCAATCCCGGCAACGTCTTTCGACTGTCCCTGATCTTGCACTCGGTATCGGCCACCTCGGCAACCCACGCGGCAGTTGCAGTCGCGATCCCCGACAGGTGGCACACGATGTTGAGCATGGTGCGCTCGGCCGTGAGCAGCCCCCGAGTCGGTGCCTCGACCGTCAGAACGGTGTGCCCAGGTTCGACGGTGGATCCGTCCTCGATGCGATGCGCGATGGAATATCCCGTCGCACCGATCACTTCGTCGAGCACCAGCAGGCCCACATCGAGGCCGGCGACCGTGCCGAACTGACGCGATACCACCGAGGCCGTTGCCACGGCATCTTGCGGAACCGTTGCCACAGTGGTGATGTCGGGTCCGTAGCGCAGATCCTCGTCGAGCGCAGTCCGGATCAGGGCAAGCACCTCGGCGCGATCGACGCCCGGGCTCACCTCGTTCGACGTATCAATCATGTCATCGTGCTCCCGTCATCACGTCGTCGTTCACTATCTCGAGACGGCCGTCCGAACCTCGTTCGATATGCAGGCTACGGCGTTGCGCGGGATCACTGTCCGGGAAATCACGTCGGGTGTGGCACCCTCTGCTTTCACGACGGTGAGCGGCGGCGAGCACGACGACCTCCGCTGCAGCGGTCAACGCCGCGTCCTCCACGGCACGCGGATCGACCGGCGGTTCGGACACAACGCCCTGAGCCAGCACGCGACGCGCCTCGTCCAGTCCTGCGGCGTCCCGAACCACACCGACTTCGGCAGTCATGGTGCGTTGCAATACGGCTCGGTCGATGCGGCGATAAGTGGGCAGGGCGATATCGGAGACCTCCACGGCGTGTCCCTTCCGTTCGGCGGAAACGAGGGCCGCACGTTCGCCGACCACCAGTCCCTCGAGCAGGCTGTTCGATGCCAGCCTGTTCCCGCCGTGCAGACCCGTACGAGCCGCTTCGCCGGCGGCGAACAATCCCGGAACCGTTGTGCGACCGAATGTGTCGGTCACGATCCCACCGCAGGAGTAGTGCGCTGCCGGTGCCACCGGAATCAGGTCCTTCGCCGGATCGATACCGGCCTCGAGGCAGGAGGCGGTCACGGTGGGGAACCGCTCGCGCACTCCCTCGACTCCACGAGCATCGAGCAGTACGTGCTCGGCCCCGCTGACGTGCAACAGTTCGGCGATGGCCCGTGACACGACATCACGTGGGGCCAGATCGCCGAGCGGGTGTACGTCAGCCATGAATGCGCGACCGGTCACATCGAGGAGTCGGCCACCCTCACCTCGCACCGCCTCGCTGATCAACGGGCGACGGCCTGTCGAACCGGCTGCGAACAAGACGGTCGGATGGAACTGAACGAATTCGAGATCGGCAACACGGGCACCGGCATCGAGGGCGAGCGCGATCCCGTCGGCCGTCGCACCCGCGGGGTTGGTACTGCACGAGAACAGCTGCCCCAGCCCACCGGTCGCGAGCAATACCGTCGAGCAACGAACGACCCCTACGCCCTCGGGACCGCGGACCAGCAGCCCCGCCACCTCACCGTCCGTCGTCAACACGCGCAGCGCCGTCGTGTCGAAGTGCACCGCAGGCACCACAGCGTCGAGAGTCCGTTGAACCTCGGCACCGGTGGCATCGCCGCCCGCGTGGACGATTCGACGCACACTGTGCCCGCCCTCCCTGGTCCGCGCGGGTGATCCGTCCGGTCCGAGATCGAACGCAGCGCCTGCGGCCTCGAGCGAGGCCATCGCGGCGCGCCCACCCGACACGATGGACCGCACCGCGGCCTCGTCGCACAGTTCTGCGCCTGCGGCACACGTGTCGGCCACGTGCGATTCGATCGAATCTTCCAGATCTGGTCCGACTACCGCGATTCCGCCCTGTGCGTACTGCGTCGCAGTGTCGATGGAGCTGCCCTTGCTGATGGTCAGTACACGCATCCCGCGCGCTGCGGCAGTACGAGCGGCGGTGAGCCCGGCGATTCCGCCACCGACGACGACGAGATCGGTTTCGGTCTCCCAGTCGACCGACGGATTCACTCGCCGCCGCCGGGGGTACCGATCTCGATCATCCGTTGCACCGACTTGCTGGCGATGTTCGCGGTCTCGAGATCGACATGCACCTCGTCGCGTCCTTCGACGAGGCAACGAAGCAGTGCCGCCGGGGTGATCATTTTCATGTATCCACACGACGCACGATCGTTGACGGCGAGGAAGTCGACCTCGGGTGCTGCCCTGCGCAGCTGGTGGAGCATGCCGATCTCGGTGGCGACCAGGACCTGCTTGGATGCAGTGCCGCGGGCGGCGTCGAGCATGCCTCCGGTGGAGAGGATCTTGACCTTCTCAGCGGGGACGAACCCCTCCCCTGCGAGGTACAGAGCCGATGTGGCGCAACCGCATTCGGGGTGCACATACAGCTCCGCGTCAGGATGAGTACGCGACTTCTCGGCCAGCTCGTCGCCGTTGATACCGGCGTGCACATGGCATTCTCCGGCCCAGATGTGCAGGTTCTCGCGCCCGGTGATGCGCTTGACGTGCGCACCGAGGAACTGATCCGGCAGGAACAGGATGTCCCGGTTCGGGTCGATGGACTGCACCACCTCGACCGCATTGGACGAGGTGCAGCAGATATCGGTCAGGGCTTTGATCTCGGCGGTGGTGTTGACGTACGAGACGACGACGGCTTCGGGGAAATCGGCCTTCCATTCGCGGAGCTGGCCCGCGGTGATGGAATCGGCGAGCGAGCATCCGGCACGCTGGTCCGGGATGAGGACCGTTTTGCTCGGGCTCAGAATCTTGGCCGTCTCGGCCATGAAGTGGACACCGCAGAACACGATCGTCTCTTCCGATACCTCGGCGGCGATACGAGAGAGCGCGAGGGAGTCACCGACGTGATCGGCGACGTCCTGAATCGCCGGCAGCTGATAGTTGTGCGCGAGCAGCGTCGCACCGCGCAGATCGGCGAGCCGTCGAACCTCCGCGGCCCATTCCGGCGTCGCCTCGACTCCCCCGTAGCCACCGGCTCCGTCGACGATGTCGCGAACACCGGCGAAGTTCGACTCGAGATTGTTCACCCGGGTAGCGCTGCTGGTCATGACGGTTCTCCTTCACCGATCATCCGGTCGTCCGTGACCGAATTTCCTCCGAGGAAGTTTTCGACTTATGATCGAAAACATGATTCATCGTAGCACCGTCCACGAAGTCCTCATTGCGGTGTTCCAAGTTCGGGCATTTTCCGACCCGGACGCCCCCGAACTGGGCGTGCTGCTCTGGCAACGCGCGCTCGACCCGGAGGCGGGAACCTGGTCACTTCCCGGCGGTGCGCTACGCGACGACGAGAACCTCGCCACCTCGGCACGTCGCCAACTGGCCGAGAAGGTCGACGTACGGACGGTTGCGCACCTCGAACAACTGTCCGTGTTCAGCGATCCGGATCGGGTTCCTGGAGATCGACGGATTGCGTCGACGTTCCTCGGCCTGGTGCCGATATCGGCAGAGCCCACGCTGCCTGCCGACACGATGTGGCATCCGGTCTCGGCACTGCCCGCGATGTCGTTCGATCACGGAACCGTCGTCGCTCATGCGCGACATCGACTTGCCGCGAAACTGTCCTATACCAACATCGGATTCGCCCTGGCACCGGTCGAATTCGCGATCTCGACGCTGCGGGAGATCTACGGCGCAGCCCTCGGCTATCAGGTCGACGCGACCAACTTGCAACGAGTCCTCGGCCGTCGCGGCGTCATCGAGCCCACCGGACGACGAGCACCGTCGGGCAAAGCCGGTGGCCGTCCACCGGCACTGTTTCGCTTTGCCGACAACAGCATTCGCGTCACCGACGAGTTCGCTGCCCTACGGCCGCCGCAAGCATGAGCGGCGATGTGATCACTCACCCACACGTGAGTCGAACGACGGTGGCGGCGGGGTAGCGTCGACGTCCTCCGGATCGGGGTCGGGGTACTGCAGATTGTCGTTGGGATTCATGGCGGCCAGCAGCAGGACAACCAGCGAGGCCGTCAGCGCCTGCACTATCAGCACCAACGGGGTGTCGATGGCAGGTGCCACCGATACGATCGATCCGATCGCCGGATCATCCGCCTTCGGAAAGCGCAGGGCGGCAATGCCGTTGCCTACCAGGAATGCCGCGAGGGAACCGGCGAGCGCGCCGACGAGCACAGCGACGAACAGCCTCGGTCCGCGCTCGGACTTCCACAGCCAACACACAATCGGAACGATCACACCGAGCCCGAACGACGCGAACGCGAACAATGCGAGGGCATCGAAACGGTGCAGACTCTCTCCGGTCAGCGCCGCACCACGATCCTGTGCCACCACGAGCAGTTGCTGCGCCGGAGCAAGGAAGCCCCACATAATGCCGCACAGCGCGGACAGGACCACCGATATCCCGACGACCACGGCCAGAACCCGAGCGGTGCTCGCACGCGACGGGCTCTCGTGCAGTTCGGACATGACCACCTAGCGCCTGCCTGTCGCGGTCGAATCGATCAGGCCGTGCCGCGAGCACACCGACGTCCAACCATCGGGAACGATCTGCACCACCATCCTGCGGCCGCATCGAGCGCAGAACCTCGGGGGCTCGAGCCCGAGGCGAACGGCGACCGTCAGCGAATTCTCGGCCACCTGGGTCGATGACTCGATCCGCACACCGGTGTGTGGGTCGTAGTGGATCTCGCTCGTCATTCCACCCACCCTAATACGCCCATCAGATCGTGGAGTTGAGCGCTTTGATCGGCATCTGCAGTTCGCCGAGCAGATCGAGATCCTGCTCTGCCGGACGGCCGAGTGTCGTGAGGTAGTTGCCGACGATCACTGCATTGATACCGCCGAGCATCCCCTGCTGCGCCCCCAGATCACCGAGGGTGATCTCGCGACCTCCAGCGAAGCGCAGAATCGTCCGCGGCAGCGCCAGCCGAAAGGCGGCCACGGCACGCAGCGCATCGGAGGCCGGAAGTACGTCCAGGTCTCCGAACGGGGTGCCCGGCCTCGGGTTCAGAAAGTTCAGGGGCACTTCGTCGGGTTCGAGCGCAGTGAGGTCGGCCGCGAACTCGGCCCGTTGCTCGAGGGTCTCCCCCATGCCGAGAATCCCGCCACAACAGACCTCCATGCCTGCCTGCCGAACCATGCGCAGAGTCTCCCACCGCTCCTCCCAGGTATGGGTGGTCACCACATTCGGAAAATACGATCGGGAGGTCTCGAGGTTGTGGTTGTAGCGGTGCACGCCCATGGCCGCGAGCTGGTCCACCTGTTCCTGAGTGAGCATGCCCAGCGAGCACGCGATGTCGATGTCCACCTCTTGCCTGATGGCTTCGATTCCCGCGGCGACCTGCGCGAGCAGCCGGTCGTCGGGTCCGCGCACTGCGGCGACGATGCAGAATTCCGTCGCTCCGGTCTTGGCAGTCTGCTTGGCTGCTTCGACCAGCGCTGCGATATCGAGCCAGGCGGATCGAACCGGAGATGCGAAAAGCCCTGATTGCGAACAGAAGTGGCAGTCCTCGGGGCATCCGCCGGTCTTGAGGCTGACGATCCCCTCCACCTCGACTTCCGGCCCGCACCACCGCATACGAACTTCGTGTGCCAGCTGCATCGTTTCTTCCAGACGGTCGTCATCGAGCTCGAGCACCTCGAGAACCTGAGACCGATCGAGTGCGATGCCCTCGCCGAGCACCTGTTCACGCGCCGCGCACAAAATATCCATACCGGTCCCCTCGTCGTCGAACCCATTATTGAACGCTGTTCAAGTTGAACGGTGTTCACGTTAGGCAACGCGCTCGACTACTGTCAAAGTGAACACGTCGAAGAACCAGGAGGAAGCAGTGCAGCTACGCAGGCAGGACGTCCTCGACGGTGCCATCGCCATCCTCGACGAGTACGGCCTCGCCGACCTGACGATGCGCCGCCTGGCTACCTTGCTGCACGTGCAACCAGGGGCGCTGTACTGGCACTTCCCCAACAAGCAGACTTTGCTGGGCGCGATGGCCGATCACCTGCTCTCCGGTGCCGATGCACCGTCCACGGAGGAGTCCTGGGATGCGCAGATCGGCCAGATCGCACACCGGGTGCGCGACGCCCTGCTCTCACGTCGAGACGGCGCCGAACTCGTCGCTGCAACCTACGCCTCGCGACTGACCACCAACCACATTCGCGAGCGTCTGGCCGCGGTCTGCATTCGCGCAGGACTACCGCGGCGCGAATCGGAGTTGACCGCCGACACCTTGCTGTATTACATCCTGGGCCAGACGGTGGACGAGCAGGCACGACTTCAGATGGACTCCGCAGGAGCCCTGACCGAGGACGCGTCGCCGATGTTCGACAGTCCCGATCCCACCAGCCGATTCGACTTCGGACTGAAACTCTTCCTCGACGGAATTCGCCACTCGACTGCCGACCGCATCCGCCGATAGGTCATCGACAGATCAGGACTCGGCGAAGACGATCCGTTCGCTTCCGTTGTCCAATGTCATGGTGCCGTCCTTGCGGGACCACTGCGGCTTCGAAGTCAGAAACGCAGACAGCCACCCGTCCTGGTCCAACAACGCCTGGGGACACGCAACGCGCGTCGAACCCAGCGACTCGACGGTCAGCCGGCCCTGTGAGGTGTCCACGGTGCCGAACAGCCTGTTGCACCCGGCCTCTGCCGAGATTCGGTTGTCGGCGAATTCGAGCCTGACGGTCGTTCCCTCGACCGGCGTATACGAATCGGGCGCATCGATGGACGTGTAGGTCTTGTCGGCGGGGAATTCACCGTACGACTGGGTACACCCACCGGCGATCACACTCGCGCCGAACGCGAGAGCAATCAGTGCACGGCCCGCGTCAGCCACCGAAAATCGGCCCCAGGCCGGCGGCACCGGCATTTCCGCGAGACGCGAACGGGTTGTCGTGCACCATGTACGTCCAGGTCGACGTCGGCCGACGCAAGCCTTCTCGATCGAGATCGATACCGTCGGAGGTGATGTCGGCAGTTTCGAATGTCGCGTGCGAGAGTTCCATCGCCTTGGACGACACCGTCTTGAACGCCTCGACCGCGATGCGGTGATACTCGTCGAGCGGGTTCTCTCGACCCAGCGCCCGGAGGTGAATGCTCTCCCGAACATCGGCGAGGTGGGCGAGGTAGTCCGACCACGATCGATCGAGGTGATAGAGCACAATCCGGCGTGCGACATCGGCCAGCGTCTCCTCGGGCACCGTCTCCCGGAGCTCTTCCGCGCGACTCGGCGAATGCGCCTCGAGCAAAGTCAACGCCTCGTCCGAGTTGAGCAACGTGGCCCGGCTGCGATCGAGAATCTCGCGATGCTGGGCGGTGAGCTGGTTGTAACGCCAAGTACGAGAATGGATCTCGAGCATCTGCCCCTCGGCAATGCGCTGTGCATGGTCGACGCGTTCGGCAGCCACCGAGGAGGTGAACCGGCCATTGTCGTCGATCCCTTTGGGAGCGTCCTTGTCGCCGATGTTGTTCTTGACGACGTCGTCCTCCCAACTACCGAAGAACACCGAGCGGCCAGGGTCGCCCTGCCTGCCTGCGCGTCCACGTAGCTGATTGTCCAGGCGCTCGGTGGTGTGGCGACCGGTGCCGAGAACGTACAGCCCACCGAGCTCGGCAACCCGCTCGCGATCTGCTCCGTCGGGACCGCCGAGCTTGATATCGGTTCCCCGGCCTGCGATCTGCGTCGACACCGTCACTGCACCGTATGCACCGGCTGCGGCGATGACTGCGGCTTCCTCTGCGTCGTTCTTGGCGTTGAGCACCACTACGCTCACACCGCTCGCATCGAGCGTCTCGGCCAGCGCCTCGGACTCCGCAACATCGTGGGTTCCGATGAGAATCGGCTGACCGGTCTCGTGAATTTGTTTCACCTGCTGCGCAATTGCCGCGTTCTTGTGCTCGGTCGTGTCGTACACCCGGTCGCTCTCGTCGACACGAACCGTGGGCACGTTGGGCTCGATCACCGAGACACCGAGGCTGTAGAAGGTACGCAGTTGCTCCCCCGCCGCCATCGCCGTTCCGGTCATTCCGCACACCGTTGCGTACCGATTGATCAACGCCTGCACGGTGATCGTGTCGAGAATCTCGCCGGTCTCGGTGGGCTCGATTCCCTCCTTGATCTCTACCGCCGCCTGCAACCCGTCGGGCCAGCGTTGCAGCTCTGCCACCCGCCCACGGGAGGCGTTGATCAGCTGAACCCGCCCATCGCGGACGATGTAGTCGACATCGCGCTGCACCAGAACCTGGGCATGCAGAGCAACGTTGACGGCGACCAATGTCGTTCCGACGTGATGCTCGGAGTACAGGTCGATGCCGCCGAGATCCTTCTCGATCTGCAGCGCTCCCTCGTCGGTGAGGAAGACATTGCGCCCCTCGGCATCGGTGTCGTAGTGAACGCCCTTGTCCAACAATCGAACCGCATCCATCACCGTCGACGTCGAGACGTCACCCGAGACCGAACCCGCCAACACCAGTGGTACGAGCGCCTCGTCGACCAGAACGGAGTCGGCCTCGTCGATCAGCGCCACATCAGGTGCTGGTGAGACCAGGTCTTTTCGGTCGTTCACCAAATGATCACGTAGAACATCGAATCCGACCTCGTTGACCGAGACATACGTGATGTCGCACGCATAGGCTGCGCGGCGCTCGACCGCGCTCGACGCCTCGCTGATGAATCCGACACTCATTCCGAGCGCATCGAACAACGGCTTCATCCACTGTGCGTCGCGTTGCGCGAGAAAGTCGTTGACCGAAATCACGTGCACCGTACGCCCGGACAACACATATCCCACGGCAGCAACGGCACCGGCCAACGTCTTGCCCTCGCCGGTTGCCATTTCCACCACATCGCCGGCGAGCAACCGCACGGCACCGTGCAGTTGCACATCGAAGGGCCGTAGCTTCAGGGCACGATCGCTCGCCTCGCGCGTCAACGCCAGATACCGCGGAACGTCGAGACGCTCGACATCGTCCACACGAAGCGCAGTCGCCTCTGTCGCCAACTCGCTCTCGGGCAGATCAGCTGCCCACTGGGCATGCTCCTGGGCTCGGTCGACGCGTCGACGCGAGGTGCTCTGCGCCTTCTGCGCGGAGCGGCCGAGTACGCGCCAGAATCGGTCGGAGCCCAAAGCCATCTGTAATCCCTACCTGAGAAAGAAAACCCGTTCTCACCCACAGTACCGAGTACGACTTCTACCGTCGCTGACAACGGAGTGCGTATCGGCAGCGGAATCGGGGTCGATCTCACCGATACTGCGTCATCTGTCCACCACGTACTCGTTGACCACCACCCCTGACTCGTAGGATGCGCTGGCAACGAGACGCGACCGTAGTGGCGAATACTCGCGTTCGGCGAAGAGCCGTTTGCCCGACCCGAGGAGCACCGGATTCACTTTGAGAATCAGCCGGTCGATTTCGCCTACCAGCGCCGACGCCAGCATGCCTCCACCTGCCAGCCAGATCCCACTACCCTTTTCGCTCTTCAACATTCGTACGATTTCCACGGGATCGTCACCGGTCGAGGTCACTGCCGGTTCGACGGCCGAGTGCTTGCGTGAGAACACGTACTGCTTCAGATGCCCGTACGGGCCGTCCGGTGGATGGACTCCCCCGGCCCGGTACGTGTTCCACCCCATGAGAACGGTATCGAAACGACTCAGATCGGGCGTGAGTCCGGTCGCTCGAAGCCCCAGCGTGGGGATGGTATCGGTGTAGTCGCGCAGAATCATGTCGATGTGATCGCCCTGCATCGGAAAGTCCGAAAATGTGTCGTCGGGGGCTGCGATGTAACCGTCGAGGCTGACGGCAACGTAGTACACGAGTTCGCGCATGAGGATCTCCGATCACGACGGCTGTAGTGGTTGAAAGCAGACTACGACATCCGTAGTGGTTCCGCTAGCCTATGGGCATGGCCCGTAACCCACTCCGACGCTCCGAACTGGCCGACGCCGGTCTCCGCATCTTGGCCGGAGAGGGAGCCCGAGGACTCACCCATCGCGCGATCGACGACGAGGCGCGAGTGCCGAGAGGAACTGCCTCGAACTACTTCAAGACCCGCGCGGACGTCATAGCCGGGCTCATCGAACGCATCGGAGAACGACTCGCCCCCGACCCACATGTCCACGAATCACTCGGTGCGATGCCGCCGAGCCCCGAACTCTTCGGTGCCTACATTCGAGACATCGTCGCTCGACTCATCGCCAATCGCGAGGTGACACTGGCCTTGTTCGAGCTGCGGCTCGAGGCGTCGAGACACCCGGACATCAGGAACGCACTCGGCGCGTGGCAGAGCTCGAGTTTCGCAGCGGACGTCGAATTCAACCTTGCCGCAGGACTTCCCGGGGGCGCGAAGGAAGTTGCCCTCTTCCACTACGCGATCGACGGCTTGTTACTGGACCGGCTGACGTATCCGATCGATCCCGACACATCCACCGACGAGGTCGTCGACGCTCTGGTCGCCGGGCTCTTGCATGGATAGGCGCGGATCGAGAGACCCCAACTCTAGGCATCGAGCGGCGTCGTCACCGCAATCTTTCGGGCCCCATCCGCCAGCGTCACCACCTGATAGGCGTTGCGCTCGGTACCCACCGGCGAACCGTCGGAATCGAGATTTTCCAACAGCAGGTGTCCGACCCACACTCCCGGCACCTCGATCTCGGTGACGATGTCTCGTGCGCGCACACCCTGTATCCCGCGCGAGCGGTAGAAGTCCTGCCCCTGCGCGAAGAACTCTCGCGTCTGTTCGGGATCGGCGATGGCCGCACAGCCGCGTGCAGTGACGGCCAAAGCCGGATAGTTGTAGATCTCCGCGAGCCCATCGAGGTCACCGGCGGTCAGATACCCCGTGTAGCGAATGAAGAAGTCTTCGATCGATTCCGTGTCAGGTTTCATGATCGAAACGGTACGACCCATTCCCGTCAAGGCGGTGTCGGTGATCAGCGAAAATCGGGCAGTGCCGACAGAGACGACTTCTCCCAGTTCCCTGGACAACGTCCTCACCCTGCGACGGGTGGTGCGCCAGCAGCGAATCGTCGAGTGGCTGAGTTCGGCGACACTGCCGCTCACCGCAGTGGCACTGGCGCAACGGCTCGGCGTGAGCGTCCGCACCGTCGAACGCGATCTCGCCCGCTTGCGTGAGAGTGGAGTACCCATCGTGTCGGTACCGGGTACGAACGGTGGTTCCCGCCTGGCATCTCAACGCAATCCCGAACCGGTGCAGTTGACCGTCCCCGAGATCTCCGCGCTCATTGCAAGCCTGGCCGCACTCGGCCCCACCGAAACCGACAGTGCCGCATCGGCAATGGATGCCCTCACTCGCGCGCTGACCGGAATCTGAGGGCATGGAAATGGAGATCCCAACCAGTCCACGGACACCTGATCGGATGTCACACACGTGCAACCAGGGCCGGTAGCCCCACCGCCGCAGTGGTACGCCATCGATGATCGGCCATGTCCGAGACCTCGGTCTCGACCGGGTTGACCTCGACCACCGTGGCTCCTGCGCTGCGAGCGATCGCAGGCAGTCCGGCGAACGGGTACACGACTCCGGAGGTTCCGACGACGAGTACGAGGTCTGCTTCGCGAACAGCCTTCTCGGCCGCACGCCACGCATCCTCGGGAAGAGATTCGCCGAACCAGACTGCGCCGGGACGGATCAGCCCGCCGCACAGCGGACACTCGGGCGGCGGAACCCGCTGATCCGCCTCGGCGGGTTCGTCGTCGGTGTCCTCGACGGCACCGCGCGCCCCGCAGTCGCTGCAGTACGGCTCGAACAATGACCCGTGCACATGAGACAACACTGTCGCTCCGGCCCGTTCGTGCAGGTCGTCGACGTTCTGAGTGGCGATGTCCACGTGTGCCCGACCTTGCCAGCTCGCCAGTGCAACGTGACCGGCATTGGGTTCGGAGCGCCGCACCAATGCTGCTCGCCATCGATACCAACCCCACACCAGGTCACTGTCGGCCGCCCACCCCTCGGGACTCGCGAGAGCCTTGGGGTCGAAGTCCTTCCACAGGCCGGTCTGCGCATCGCGAAACGTAGAGATACCCGATTCGGCGGACATTCCGGCCCCGGTGAGAACAGTGATGCGCGAAGCAGTGCGTGCAGCGTCCACAACGGGCTCCGGGACAGCGTCGAACGACCGATCCTGAGGGTGTGCCACGGTCTCATTGTGCCAAGCCGTGCCCCCGGTCGCGCTACCGTGGGCACCATGAGCATGAAGACCGCGCCGCGCACGCGACGACAGTGGCCCTTGTGGGTTGCCGCGTGCACTGCCCTCGTCGTGGTCGTGGCGGTCGGGGTTCTGTGGCTGGCTCCGAGCCGGTACCTCCCGTGGGACACCGAAGCCTTCCCCGAGGTGAACAGCGGTGAGTTGACCGCTGATCAGGCCCGAGTCGTGGAGCTGTTGCGGGCCGAGCACGAGCAACAGCGGCCGGGAACGTTCTACGCCGAGGGCGTCGACGAGGCCTGGTGTGCCGATTTCGTCAGCTGGATCATGAAGGAAGCGGATATGCCCCTGTCGAACCCCAATTCGGGTTCGTGGCGCATACCCGGCGTCTACACACTGCAGGAGTACTACCAGCAGCAGGGTCGGTTCGAGGAAGTCGGCAGTTACACGCCCGTCGTGGGAGATGTGGTGTTGTACGACAATGCGAGCTGGGCCGGCCAACACACCAACGTGATCGTGGCCGTCGAGGGCGACGAGGCCATCACCGTCGGAGGCAACGAGGCCGGGAAGATTCGAGTCCACTCCCTGCACTACGAATCCGACCCGGGCGTTGTCGGATTCGGCCGTCTGAACAGCTGACGGTCAGCTGCCGGGACGGCTCCCGTCGCCGTAGCAGCGTGCACCGCCGTTTGACCTGGACGCTACGTCATGGTTCACAGTGAACGTATGAGAATCGGATCGCTGGCGGATGCCGCTGGAACGACCCCTCGGACGGTGCGCCACTACCACCGTCTCGGCCTGCTCGCCGAACCGCGCCGCTTGTCCAACGGGTATCGCGAGTATTCGATCGACGACGTGGTGCGGCTGATGAGAATTCGGTGGCTGGCGGACTGCGGGATGCCCTTGGGCGAGATTGCGACGGTACTGGGCGGGGTCCCAGCAGACGAGTCCGACGTGGTCGCTGATTTGCGCGCTCTGCTGACCGGAATCGAATCGCAGCAGAAGCTGCTGGCGCGCAAGCACACTCGCCTGTCGGCATTGCTCGACGACGCCGTCGAACGACGAAGGCTGAGCGCACTTCCACACACTGTGGCCGACGTGCTGACCGCGGCGATCGATGCAGCTGCCGACGCGGACCGAGAAGCGCTGACCCGCGAACGCGACCTCCTGGAGGTGATGGCGATATCGGGCACCGTTCCGGCCTCGTTCTTCGAGACGGTGACCGCGACGCTGCTCGATGACGACCGACGTCGACGGTATCTCGGGCTTCTCCGCAGATTCAGCGCTCTCGACGGTCGGGATCCAGATGCGGTCGAGGCCGATATCGATTCTCTTGCAGTGGATGTGGTGTCGATGCTCGATCTCGACCCGCTGCTGTCCACACCGCCCGCCGCCGGGGATGCGCCTGGCACGAGCGCTCTGAGTATCGACGACATCGTGCCCGATCCGGCGCAGCGCGCAGTGATCGTTCGAGCGTCCGCACGTCTGTTGCGCCGCGAAAACACCCGGTCCGAAGGCACGCAATGACAGCCGAAACGGCAGTCCGGGTGGGTAGGTGGCGCTCGATGCTGCTGTGGATGCGGGGCCGTCGTGCACCGATTCCGACGGACTCGCTGGTGTTCACGGCCACGCGCGGAACTCTCGCGATGCCCATGATGTTCGGTGCGGCCACCGTCATCGAGATGGTCGTTCTCCATCTGCTGATTCCGTGGCTGTGGCTCAGCATTGCGGTTGCAGTCTTGTCCATTGCTTCTCTGGTGGCAGTTGCATCATCGCTCGCCCTGGATCGGGTGCACCCGCACGTTCTGTCAGCCGACGCACTCACTCTGCGCGTTTCCGGAACGGTGGTCGCGACGCTGGACCGGGCCACGATCGTGTCCGCGCGAATTCACCGGCGGCGCGGTGTCGTGTCGCCCACCCTCGACGGCAGCAGGCTCGTCCTGCCGAACCAGGACGGAACCACGGTGGACATCGAACTATCGACTGCAACAGCAGTAGTGGTTCCCGCACTCCTGAAGCGGCGACAGGTATCAGGAACCGCCCGCTCGTTCGGTCTTCAGGTGGACGATGCGACCGCACTTGTCGTCGCGCTGACGCGGTCCTCACCCGGTGCTGCACGACGCAGCAGGACCGTTGCAGTCGACAAGACCACCACCGCCAGCACGGTGGCACCGAATCCGGCCCAGATGGGCGAGGTGTAGCCGAGACCGGCCGAGATCGTGACACCACCGACCCACGCGCCCAGCGCATTTCCGAGATTGAACGCTGCGATGTTGGCACCGGAGGCCATCGTCGGAGCGCCGGGTGCGAACGACATCACCCGCATCTGCAGGGCCGGCACCGTCGCGAATCCGAACGCCCCCATCAGGGCGAGGGACGCGATCGTCGCCGGGCGGCTCTGTGCAGTGAGTGCGAAGAAGACCAGGACCACAGCGAGCACGCCGAGCAACGCCAACAGTGTGACGGTGACGTTCCGGTCGGCAGCTTTGCCGCCGAGGTAGTTTCCGACGAACAGACCTCCCCCGAACAGCACGAGCAACCAGGGCACCGAACTGGGGGCGAAACCACTGACTTCGGTGAGGGTGAACGCGATATAGGTGAACGCTCCGAACATGCCGCCGAAGCCCAACACCGTGGTGGCAATGGAGAGCCAGACCTGTAGTGATCGAAACGCACGCAATTCGCGGCGCAGATCTCTACCCTCGGCGCGCACTCGCTCGCGGGGCACCAGGGCCGCGATTCCGATCAGTGCGATGATCCCGATCACCGTGATGGCCCAGAACGTCGAGCGCCATCCGTAGTTCTGGCCGAGGAATGTGCCGAACGGAACACCCAGAACGTTGGCCGCGGTGAGGCCCGCGAACATCATCGCGATCGCTGCGGCCTTCTTCGCCGGCTCGACGAGGCCGGCCGCGACCACAGCACCGATACCGAAGAACGCGCCATGACACAGCGCAGCGACGACACGGCCGATCAGCAACATCTCGTAACTGCCCGACAGTGCCGAGATCAGGTTTCCCGCGACGAACAGGCACATCAAGGATTGCAGCACTGTCTTGCGAGGAAAACGCGTCACGGCGGCAGTGAGGACCACGGCCCCGACGACGACGGAGAGCGCATAGCCGGTGATGAGCCAGCCTGCGGTGGCCTCGGTGACCGCGAAATCGGCCGCGACGTCAGGCAGTAGTCCCATGATGACGAATTCGGTCAATCCGATGCCGAATCCTCCGATTGCGAGGGCGAGCAAGCCTAGAGGCATGACGAGGCTCCTGAGTTGAAAGAGGCGTACGCAGTTATCCTGCTAGCGCATGTACTTGCACGCGCGCTGTAAATAGTTGCATGCGCGCGTTACCAGTGCAAGCCGATAACGCCGGCGGCGTCAGTACCGCGACGCGAGCTGGGGCTATCGGCCCGAACCGGACTCTGCGCAGTGCTTCACGTCGCGTACACGTATTGTTTGCCCGGTATCGCACACCCGACCGAGTAGTCGATCGACAGCCGGAGCCACTTCTTCTTCATGCATGTACATCCGAGTACCGACCGCGGCTCGGCCTCCGACTTCTCGGCGGCGGTCCACGACGCGCCGGTTTGCGCCTCCGAGCGACCAGCGCCAGGCACGCAGTCCCCTGGTGTCCAGAATCGACCACCGCAGCGGCGAGATCTCAACGGTCTGCGCGGTGTGGCCATCGCCCTCGTCGTCATATTCCACATTTGGCTGGGTCGGGTATCGGGGGGCGTCGATGTCTTCCTGACATTGTCCGGGTTCTTCTTCACCGCGTCCCTAATGCGATCGGCTCAGGCCGGAGCCAGCCTCAATCCGGTCACTCGCGTCGTCCGAGTACTGCGCAGGCTCGGTCCACCCCTGCTGATCACCCTTCTCGCCGTGGCTGTCGCGTCGGTGTTCCTGTTACCACGCACCCGCTGGGCGGATCTGGGCGATCAACTTGTCTCCGGTGTGTTCTATTACGTCAACTGGCAACTCGCGACAACAGCAAACGACTACCTGGCCGCCGACCCGTCGGTGAGTCCTGTCCAGCATTTGTGGTCGGTGGCCGTGCAGTTCCAGTTCTATCTGTTCGCCATCGCCGTCGTATTCGGCCTCGCGTGGGTCCGGCGCAAAGTCCGCCCGGACGGACCTCGCAGTCTTCGGCCGCGCACCTTCGCAGTGATCTTCTTCGCGATCGCCGTGGTGTCCTTCGTGTACGCGGCGGACGGTGTGCAACGGCATCAGGCCTGGAACTACTACGACACCGGCGCACGGCTCTGGGAGATCATGCTCGGTGCCACCGTCGCCGCTGTGTTCGCGGCCCGAAGCACCGGGCCCCGGCGAGAGGACTCGGAGCGCTACCCCAGGGTGTCCTCGACCGCGCGCGGTGTGCTCGCCGTTGTCGGGATGACCGTCATCGTCGTCTGCGGCTTCGTCGTCGACGGGGTGACCGACTTTCCCGGACCTCTCGCGCTGATTCCGGTGCTGGCCACGCTCGCGCTGATCATCGCCGGCTCGGAGACCGCCGTCGCCGCCACCCTGTCCAACCGGTTCTTCGCATGGGTCGGGTCGATCGCGTTTCCGCTGTACCTGTGGCACTGGCCGTTGCTGATCTTCTACCTCGCGGTCACCGGTAAACCCCATGCCGATGTGCTCGGCGGTCTCGGCATCATCGCCGCCTCGGTCGCTCTCGCGTGGCTCACCGTCAGACTGGTCGAGCGACCGACACAATCGACCACACTGACTCCGGGACGGATCGCGGTCACAACCTGCGCGGCGATCGCCGCGATCGCGGTCACCGTGGGTTCGATCGGCTGGAACATCTACATCGCTCGTGCGATCAGCGCCGTGCAATCCAGTGGCACGGTCGTGGACCTCACCCACCCGGGCGCGCTCGAGCTGACCGACGGAATCCGCGCGGACCCGGCCGACGTGAGCCCTCCGCTCTACTCGGCTCCGGAGGATCTCCCCGTCACCACCCTCGAGGGGTGCATCGCAGACTTCGAAACCCGCGACGCACTGTCGTGCACGTACGGCGACGTCAACGCCGCCAGAACGATTGTGCTCGCCGGCAGCTCACACGCCGAGCACTGGGTGACAGCCCTCGATGCACTAGGACTGCAGCACGGGTTCAAGGTCGTCACATTCTTGAAGATGGGATGCCCGCTGAGCGTGGACACGATGCCGATGCTCGGTCCAAACGAGTATCCGGACTGCCTGGACTGGACGCAGACCGTGCTCAGCGACGTCGCCGCGATGGCACCGGAGTACGTGTTCACCACCGCCACCCGCCCGCGGGAGGATGCTCCGGGCGACTACACACCCACCTGGTACACCTCGGTGTGGCGACAACTGGCCGCCGACGGTGTCGGAATACTCGGTGTCCGCGACACTCCGTGGCTCGCATACCGCGCCATCGACTGCCTTGCCGACGGCGGTACGGCCACCTCGTGCGGTATACCGAGAGACGACGCGTTGGACTCGGTCAATCCAGCATTGGCCTCGTCGTTCCAGCTGCAGGGATTCTCCGCTCTCGACCTGTCCAACGCGGTCTGCGATGTCACGGTGTGCCGAGCCGAGCAAGGCAACGTACTGATCTACCGTGACGAGCACCACCTCACCGCGACGTACGTGCGCACGCTGACCACCGAGCTGGGACGGCAGATCGGATCGGCCACCGGATGGTGGAGCGGACCGTGACCGGAGCGACCCGCACTCGGTAAGCCCGGGCCCCCCGGTCACAGTAGGGTTGATCCATGCAGCACGAAGCCTCCGACGACACTCCCGCCATCGCCGTATGGCCGGGATCCGCTTATCCATTGGGAGCGACCTACGACGGAGCCGGAACCAATTTCGCGTTGTTTTCCGAGGTCGCAGAGGCAGTGGACCTGTGCCTGATCGCCGAGGACGGTACCGAGACCCGAATCCGTTTCGAAGAATCCGACGGTTACGTGTGGCACGCGTACCTTCCGACGGTAGTTCCGGGGCAACGCTACGGCTATCGCGTTCACGGCCCGTGGGATCCGGCGGCCGGACACCGCTGTGACCCGAGCAAGTTGCTCGTCGATCCGTACGGAAAGGCCTTCGAGGGATCGTTCGACGGTGACCGATCACTGTTCTCGTACAACATCGACACCCCGGCTCCGGAGCCGCAGCCGAAGCTCGACGCTGCCGAGGCCACAACCGAAGCCGAAGCCGGAGCCGGAGACGAGGACACCGACATCGCGTCCACCGTCGAGGCCCCTTTCGAGGACGCGGCCGACCTCGACGATGCGGCAGGCGAGATCGTCGACGTGGCCCCCATCGCTCACGACGACGAGCCGAACAACGACTTCCCTCAGCATGATTCGCTCGGTCACACGATGACCACCGTCGTGATCAACCCGTTCTTCGACTGGCAGGCCGACCGGGCCCCCAACCGCCCGTACCACGAGACGGTCATCTACGAAGCCCATGTCAAGGGCATGACCATCAACCACCCCGACATCCCCGAGGCCGAGCGCGGCACCTACGCCGGGCTCGCCCATCCGGTGATCATCGACCACCTCAACCATCTCGGCGTCACGGCGATCGAACTGATGCCGGTCCACCAGTTCATGCAGGATCAGGTTCTACTGGACAAGGGACTGCGAAACTACTGGGGCTACAACACATTCGGCTTCCTGGCCCCCCATGCGGAGTACTCGTCGCTACAGTCGCCGGGTGCCGCGGTCACCGAGTTCAAGGCCATGGTTCGCGCGTTCCACGCCGCAGGCATCGAGGTGATACTCGACGTGGTCTACAACCACACCGCCGAGGGCAACCACATGGGCCCGACCATCAGCTTCCGCGGTATCGACAACGCGGCGTACTACCGACTGGTCGACGGCGACCTCGAGCACTACATGGACTACACCGGCACCGGCAACAGTCTCAACGCCCGGCATCCGCACACCTTGCAACTCATCATGGACTCGCTGCGCTACTGGGTCACCGAGATGCACGTCGACGGGTTCCGCTTCGACCTCGCGTCCACGCTGGCACGCGAGCTGCACGACGTCGATCGCCTCAGTGCATTCTTCGATCTGGTTCAGCAGGATCCGGTGGTGAGCCAGGTAAAGTTGATCGCCGAGCCGTGGGACATCGGCGAAGGCGGCTACCAGGTCGGCAATTTCCCCGGACTGTGGACGGAATGGAACGGCAAGTACCGCGACACCGTGCGTGACTACTGGCGCGGCGAGCCGGCCACGCTCGGCGAATTCGCCTCCAGGCTGACTGGATCCTCTGATCTGTACGAGGCGAACGGTCGCCGCCCCGGTGCCAGCATCAACTTCGTCATCGCTCACGACGGATTCACCCTCAACGATCTCGTCTCGTACAACGACAAACACAACGAGGCCAACGGTGAGGGCAACAACGACGGCGAGAGCCACAACCGGTCCTGGAACTGCGGCGTAGAAGGGCCGACCGACGATCCGGAGATTCTGGACCTCCGGGCGCGTCAGATTCGCAACATCATGGCGACGTTGCTGCTGAGCCAGGGCACGCCGATGATCGCCCACGGCGACGAGATGGCGAGAACTCAGCAGGGCAACAACAACGTCTACTGCCAGGATTCAGAACTGGCGTGGATGGACTGGTCGCTGGCCGAGACCAATGCCGAACTGGTCGAGTTCACCCGCAATGCCATCGCCCTGCGCGCCGAGCATCCGGTATTCCGTCGTCGACGGTTCTTCGAGGGCAGGCCCATCCGTACCGGCGAACAGGCTCGAGACATCGCCTGGCTCACCCCGGCAGGCGAGGAGATGACGCCCGAGGACTGGGACAGCGGCTTCGGCAAGTCGCTCACCGTCTTCCTCAACGGCGAGGGAATCCCGGAACCGAATCAGCGCGGCGAGCGGGTGGTGGACGATTCGTTCCTGTTGTGTTTCAACGCACATCACGAAACTCTCGAGTTCGTGACACCGGACGGGAACTACGCCAAGGAATGGACCGTCGCGCTCGATACGGCAGCGCGCACGGGAGCGGGTGAGAAATCGATCGAAGCGGGTACACCGGTGAAGGTCACCGCTCGTTCCTTACTCGTTCTACGAAAGACTGCCTGACATATGCCGCTGCCCACCAGTACATACCGGTTACAACTGCGGGGCGATGCCTTCACCCTGACCGACGCCGCGAACGTGGTCGGCTATCTTCACGACCTCGGAGTGAGCCACCTCTACCTGTCCCCGATCCTGACGGCCACCGATGGGTCGACCCACGGGTACGACGTCACCGACACCGCGACCGTGTCGGCGGCGCTCGGCGGCCGCGAAGCACTGAAGCAGTTGCGTTCGCGGGCCTCCGAGCGCGGCATGGGCATCATCGTCGACATCGTGCCCAACCATGTCGGGGTCGACGACCCGCGGCAGAACGCATGGTGGTGGGACGTTCTGCTACACGGACGCGAATCCGAGTACGCGACGTATTTCGACATCGACTTCGCTACCGACAACGGCGTCGACGGCAAGATCGCCATCCCCGTACTCGGTAGCGCCAGCGATGTCGGTGAACTGACCATCGACCGCTCCGAGGACGCACCACTACTCGCGTTCTACGAACATCGCTTCCCCATTGCCGAGGGCACCGACGGCGACGACGCGCAGGTCGTGCACGACCGCCAGGCCTATCGGCTGGTCGGCTGGTCCGACGGACTGATCGGCTATCGCCGGTTCTTCTCGGTCAACGGACTCGCGGGAATCCGACAGGAAGACCTCGATGTCTTCACCGACTCACACCGCCAGGTGGCCAGTTGGGTCGAGGACGATCTGATCGACGGGCTCCGCGTCGACCATCCCGATGGTCTGGCCGACCCCGCCGGCTACCTCACCGAACTGCGGGGGCTGCTCGGCCCCGACCGATGGCTGGTCATCGAGAAGATCTTGGCCGACGGTGAACCGCTGGACGAGTCCTTGCCCGTCGACGGCACCACCGGATACGACGCATTGGCCACGGTCGGCGGAGTGTTCGTCGACCCCGACGGCGTGCATGCGCTCACCGCGCTGTCGCAGGTGCGCTCGGGAATCGCATTCGACAGCGAATCTCTGCACGAGACCGAACTCGACCTCAAGACCGGTGTCGCACGCGGCGATCTGTCCCCCGAGGTGCGACGCCTCGCCCGTGCCATCGTCCGCGAGTCCGCCACCACCGTCGAGCTCGAGTCGATCATCGACGCGATCGTTGCCGTCGTCGCGGCCGTTCCGGTGTACCGGACCGATTACGCACCACTCGCCGGTGTACTCCCGACGGTGATCGCCGCGATCGTCGAGGAACAACCGGAGCTCGGCGGCGGCGTGGGTGCGCTCGCCACTGCACTCGTCACCGGAACCGAATCGCCTGTTCGATTCGACCAGGTCTGCGGTGCGGTCACCGCCAAGGGCGTCGAGGACTGCCTGTTCTACCGCGCCAACCGACTCGTCTCGTTGCAGGAAGTCGGTGGTGACCCGAGTAGATTCGGTTGCAGCACTGCGTATTTCCACCTCACCAATGCCGACCGAGCTCGACGTTGGCCGGCCGCGATGACCACGCTGTCCACCCATGACACCAAGCGCGGTGAGGATGTGCGGGCGCGGATCGGCGTGCTGTCGCAGGCTCCTGAACTGTGGGCACGCAGCATCGCAGACTGGGAAGAACTCAGCCCCAGCCCTGACGGTACGACTGGAATGTTTCTGTGGCAGAACCTTTTCGGCGTGTGGCCGTTCGACGGAGTGATCACGTCCACCCTGCGTGAGCGGTTTCACGCCTACGCCGAGAAAGCGATCCGCGAGGCCGCTCTGCGCACGACCTGGACCGCCCCGAACGACGAGTTCGAGTCTGCGGTGCACGCCTGGCTCGATTCGATCTTCGACGGCCCAGTTGCGCACTCGATGACGACACTCGTCGAGACACTCGCTCCCCACGGCAATTGCGACGCACTGGGACAGAAGTTGTTGAACCTGGCCGGACCCGGAATTCCCGATGTGTACCAGGGCACCGAACTGTGGGAAGACTCGCTGGTCGACCCCGACAACCGCAGGCCCGTCGACTACTCGGTCCGTCGCGCGATGCTCGCAGCGTCGAACACCGGCACACCCGTCATCGAGACCGGTGCCGCGAAGCTGGCGGTCGTCCGCTCCGCACTGCATGTCCGCCGTGAGCGTCCCGAGAGCTTCGTGGGCGGAACCTATGCACCGATCGTGGCGGACGGTGCTGCGGCCGAGCATCTCGTGGGATTCGCCCGGGGCCCGGTCGCCGGCCACCACGATGTCATCGCCCTGGTGACACGGCTCTCCCTCGGCCTGTCCGACGAGGGATGGGACGACACGACGGTGACTCTGCCCGACGGTCGCTGGCGCGATCGCATCACCGATGCCGAACACACGGGCACCGTTTCGGTGGCCGAGGTGTTCGCCTCGCTTCCGGTGGCACTCCTGGTGCGCGACAACGAAGGAACGGCGACACAGTGAGATCGACAGCGACATCAACAGCAGGGACATCAACAGCAGAGTCATCAACAGCTGCGACGACTCGGCAGTTCCGCGTGTGGGCACCGACCCCACAGACCGTGCGCCTACAACTCGACGACGCTGTTCATCCGATGCAACGCTCGTCGGACGGTTGGTGGCACGCCGACGTCGAGGCGTCGCCGAACAGTCGATACGGCTATCTGCTCGACGACGCCGACAAGGCGCTTCCCGATCCGCGATCGCCGCGGCAACCCGAGGGCGTACACGAGCTGTCCCAGGTCTTCGATGTCGACTCGAGGCTGTGGACCGACTCGGACTGGACCGGACGGCAGCTGCCCGGTTCGTCGATCTACGAACTGCACATCGGCACGTTCACCGACGAGGGCACCTTCGACGCGGCCATCGACAAGCTCGATCATCTCGTCGATCTCGGCGTGACGTTCATCGAGATCATGCCGGTCAACGGGTTCAACGGTGAGCACAACTGGGGATACGACGGCGTGCTCTGGTACACCGTGCACGAGGCGTACGGCGGCCCGGAAGGGTTGCAGCGCTTGGTCGATGCCTGCCATCGCCGCGGCATCGCAGTCGTGCTCGACGTCGTCTACAACCATCTAGGCCCCTCGGGCAACTATCTCGATCGCTTCGGTCCGTACATGGCCGAAGGAGCCAACAGTTGGGGCCAGGCGATCAACTACGCCGAGGCAGAATCCGGCGAGGTCAGGCGCTACGCCCTCGACAATGCGCTGCGCTGGTTCTCCGAGTTCCACATCGACGCACTGCGACTCGATGCAGTGCACGCGATCGTCGACCACACGGCCGTGCACCTGCTCGAACAACTCTCCATCGAAACCCGCACGCTCTCAGCACATCTGGGTCGTCCACTGACCCTGATCGCCGAGAGCGACCTCAACGATCCGACACTGATCACCGCGCGGTCGGGTGGCGGCTACGGACTCGACGCGCAGTGGGACGACGACATCCACCATGCGATCCACGCTGCGGTCTCGGGCGAGCGGCAGGGTTACTACGGCGATTTCGGCTCACTTCGAGGTCTCGCGAACACGCTGCGGCAGGGCTTCTTTCATGCCGGAACATATTCGAGCTTCCGCGGTCGCATCCACGGCCGCCCGCTCGACACCCGCCGAATTCCGGCCAGTTCACTGGTGACCTACACGACCACGCACGATCAGATCGGCAATCGGGCGATCGGCGACCGGCCTGGCTTCTACCTGTCTCCCGGCCAGCTCGCGATCAAGGCCGCTCTGGTGTTGACCTCGCCGTACACACCGATGTTGTTCATGGGCGAGGAGTGGGGGGCGTCGACGCCGTTCCAGTTCTTCACCTCGCATCCCGAGCCCGAACTGGGCCGGGCCACAGCCGAAGGGCGCAAAGCGGAATTCGCCGAACACGGCTGGGACGAGAGTGAGATCCCCGACCCGCAGGACCGAGCGACGTTCACCCGGTCCAAGCTGAACTGGTCGGAACTGGGCGACGGAGACCACGCACGACTGCTGGCCGTCTATCGCGACCTGTTGAGGTTGCGCCGCGACCGCAGCGAACTCACCGACCCCTGGCTCGACCATGTGAAGGTGGACTACGACGAGGACGCGCAGTGGATCGTCGTGCGTCGCGGCCGAGTCAGCGTCGTGTGCAATCTGTCCGAATCGCCTGCGACGGTGCCGGCCGGCGGCTCCCCACTGCTCGAATGGGAGCCGACGACCTCCAACGAGACCGGTTCCGCCACAACGGTCCCCGGTCACTCCTTCGCTGTACTCGAGTCCTGACGCTGGCGGAGATTGATCAGGACGAACACCGAGGTCACGGCCAAGACCACCGCAGTGGCGACCGCGGCGACGTGCATACCCGACACGAACGCTGCGTTCGCGGAGTCCATCAGTGCTGTCGCCGCCGAGTCCGGCAGCCCGCGGGCAACCTCTCGGGCACCGCCGAGGGTCTCGCTGGCGTCGGCACCGAGTTCAGGCGTGAGCAGTGAGACGTCGATCCCGCGCCGGAAGAAGGCCATGACGACGGTGCCGAGTATGGCGACACCCAGTGCGATACCGAGTTCGTATGCGGTTTCCGACACTGCCGAGGCGGCTCCCGCTCGTTCGGGTTCGACCGCGCTGACCACCAACTCGGAGGTCAACGTGAGCGAAACACCGACGCCTGCCCCGACGAGGACGAATCCGGCGATGAACAACGCCGGGCCACTGTCTGCGGCGAGGCCGACGAGGACCCCTGCACCTGCCGCTCCGACGATCATCGCGACACCGAGAACCGTTCCTGCACTGAAGTATCGGACCAAGACCGCCACCAGAAGCGATGTGACGATACTGGCGGCCGTGCCTGGTAACAGCAACAGCCCCGCTTCCAGCGGGCTGTTGCCGAGCACGACCTGCAGATACTGCGCACCGAAGAACAGCACCCCGGCGAGGGCGAACACGGACAGGAAGTTCGTGGCGACGCCCGTCGAGAATGCCCGGCTGGCGAACAACCGCAGGTCGATCATGGGCGCGTCGAGGATTCGCTGTCTGCGAACGAACACATAACCGGCGATCAGACCGACCACAGCCGACATCACGTACACCGGGTCGACTCCGTGTGCCGCGGTCTCCTTCACTGCGAACACCAGCGGCACGATGGCGAGCATCGACAGCGCCGAACTCGTCAGGTCGAAGCGGCCAGGGTTCGGATCGCGTGACTCCGGAATCACCAGCGGACCCAGCAGGATCAGGGCGAGCATGACGGGGATGTTGATGAGAAACACCGATCCCCACCAGAAGTGCTCGAGCAACCAACCGCCGACGAGCGGACCGGCAGCAGCACCGCCACCGGCCATCGCGCCCCACACTCCGATCGCCGCGACCCGCTGACACGGGTTCAGGAAGATCGTGCGAATCAGGCCGAGTGTCGCGGGCATCAGCGTCGCGCCGGAGATGCCTTGCAGAACTCGAGCGGCGATGAGCATCTCGGCGCTGGACGAGACGGCGGCGACGAGCGAGGCGATACCGAAGCCCGCAGCACCGATCAACAGCAATCGGCGGCGGCCGATTCGGTCACCGAGTGTGCCCATGGTGATCAGCAGACCGGCCAGCACGAACGAGTACACGTCGATGATCCAGAGCAGCTGATTGCTGGTCGGAGCCAGATCAGCGCTGATGAAGGGTAGCGCGAGATCGAGCACGGTACCGTCGACCGCGATCAACAGGATCGCGAACGCGAGCACCACCAGCCCGAGCCAATCTCGCCCGGTGGCTCGATGCTCGAACTCTCCGGACACCTCCTGCACCGAACCGGTGCGCACGTCGCTCACAACTTCTCCTAGGTTCCGCGCTGGGCGTCTCGCGATCGGCCGTCCCAGCGACACAGGTACCAACCGTCCAGCCGGTACAGTCGTCGAGACTACTCTGAACCGTCCAGCCGGTAAAGTAGGTTTCATGTCATCGGACACCCGCGACCGAATACTCGACGCCCTGGAAACGATGCTGCTCGAACACGGCATGACGAAAGTGACCTTGGACAGCGTCGCCGCCGCCGCCGGAGTTTCCAAAGGCGGTTTGCTCTATCACTTCAAGTCCAAGGACGCGCTGGTTGCCGCCATGGTCCGAAGACTCGCCGTACAGGCCGATCAGCAGCGCAGCGACGCCGCAGCAGGCGGCACATCGGTGGCGGAGTGGTACCTGCAGCCACCCGACTGCATCTCCGACAAGGAAATCGAGTTGTATCGCTCCACGCTGGCCGCACTGCGCAGCGTGGACGGGAACTCCGGCGAGGTACAGGACGCCGTCGTCGACATGATGCAGCAGTGGGACGACGGCCTCCGAGCAGAGATCGACGACCCGGTCCAGGCCGAGATCATCCGACTCGTCGGCGACGGAATCTATCTCGGTGCCGTGCTCGACCTGCCGCCGGTGGACCCAGAATTGCACAAACGCGTCGTCGACCGCCTGCTCGGACGGTAGCTCAGGTCAGATACCGGTAGACCGGCGAGCCGGGCTCCAACTGTTCCACTGTCAGGTGCGAGGAGTTCATCCGTTCCAGCAGTGCCGAGAGACCCTCCGCAGCCCCCAGTTCGATGCCGACCAGCGCGGCACCGGTCTCCCGGTTGTTGCGCTTGACGTACTCGAACAGCGTGATGTCGTCGTCGGGCCCGAGCACCTCGTCGAGAAAACGACGCAGTGCGCCGGGCTCCTGCGGGAAATCGACCAGAAAATAGTGCTTGAGCCCCAGGTGGACGAGCGAACGCTCGAGAATCTCGCCGTACCGGGACACATCGTTGTTGCCGCCCGACACCAGACACACCACGGTGCTGCCCGGTTCGATGTCGAGGTGCTCGAGGGCGGCGACCGCCAAGGCCCCTGCGGGCTCGGCGATGACTCCCTCGTTCTGGTAGAGCGCCAGCATCGCCGTACAGATCGCGCCCTCGTCGATCTGGGTGATCAGGAATGCCCCTGGGCCCGAGTGATCGAACACCGGCGCAGTGATCAACGGCAACGAGGCATGCGAGACCACCGAGGCACCCAAGGACTGCAAGGCCGCGTACGGCACGTCGCCGATACGGCGGACGGCGGCCCCGTCCACGAACGGGTCGATATCGGACAGCGTCACCGGTCCCCCTGCGATCAAAGCCGCAGTCATCGACGCCGCTCCCGACGGTTCGACGCCCACCAACGATGTCTGCGGTGCACGCTCACGCAGATAGCTGGAAATACCGGCGATGCATCCGCCGCCGCCGACGGGCATCACCACCACATCGGGTGCACCGCCGAGTTGATCGACGATTTCCGCAGCGATGGTGCCCTGCCCGGCCACGGTTCGTGGATCGTCGAAGGGCGGCACCATGGTGGCACCGGTACGAGCAACATCGGCCGCGGCCGCGGCCGCCGCGGCGTCGAACGTGTCGCCGATGACGATGAGCTCGACGAATTCGCCGCCGTGCACCCGGATGCGGTCACGTTTCTGCTTGGGAGTGTTGGCAGGCACGTAGATGCGGCCGCGCACCTGCATCGAGCGGCACGCGAATGCGACGCCCTGCGCATGATTACCAGCGCTCGCCGTCACCACGCCCACAGCGCGCTCGGCGTCCGTGAGCTGATCCATCAGGTTGTATGCGCCGCGAATCTTGTACGACCGCACGACCTGCAGGTCCTCGCGCTTGAGGTAGACCGTCGCGCCCGTCTCCGCAGACAGCCGCTCACACAGCTGCAGGGGCGTCGCCGCAACCACCGAAGAAATTCGCACCGCAGCGGCATCGATATCGGCAGCGGTGACGGCTACCGACGATGAGTGCTGTGAGACGAGTTCAGGGGAGGAAGACACCAGGACATGCTGCCACCAGTGTGGAGCGAGCGGCCACCCGGGACCGTTCCACGACCGGGAAGACGGCGTTTCAGGCGCGCGAGAGTACGAGGACAGGTATCTCGCGGTCGGTCTTCTTCTGGTACTCCGCGTAATCGGGGTACGCGGCAACCGAGCGTTCCCACCACACGGCCTTCTCGTCGCCGGTCACCTCGCGTGCGATGTAATCGTGCTTGTCCGGACCGTCCTGCAGTTCGACGAGCGGCTCGGCCTTGACGTTGTGATACCAGACGGGATGCTTCGGCGCGCCGCCGAGGGAGGCGACGATGGCGTACTCGCCGTCGTGTTCGACCCTCATCAACGGCGACTTGCGCAGCTTGCCGCTCTTGTTGCCTTTCGTCGTCAACAACACGACCGGCATACCGTTGAGCATGGTCCCCTCGGTACCGCCGGACCTCTCGTACAGCTCTGCCTGCTCGCGGGCCCAGTCGGATGAACTCGGTTCGTATTCTCCTGTCAATGGCATGGTTTTCAGTCAACACCTTCGGGCGTCGGGACGCCACGAGATCGAGAACATTCCCAGGCCCGGACGCGGAGTTCGGTGGACCGAATCTTTGGCTGGGTATAGTCTGAACTTCCCGCAGCGGACACCCGAACCTGCCCAACCGAGGAGGACGCGATGACGTACACGAGCAACGAGGTGAGCCCTCGGACCGCTCCTGGCCTCCGCACCGCGGATGTGGCCGGCGTCGCGTGGCCCGTCTACAAACTCGAGGCCCTCGCACTCGGATTCCTCGTGTTCGCCGCGACCCTCGTCGTTGCCGGTGCCCTGCAGGCCGCGGTGCTGTCCGGCGCAGCGGTCGCCGTCCTCGCCTGGTGGACCCTGCGCCTGACCGAACTGGGTTCGGTCGGCCGAGCATCAGCCCGTCAGGCAGCCGGGCCCCAGTAGCGCCTTCAGGTCCCCCATCAACGCCGATGTCGGCGTGACGCGGAGGCTGTCGTCCAGCTTCATCGTGGTGATCTTGTCGCCACTGACCAATCGCAGATGCACGTCCGACGTACCCGGATGACTGATCAACACGCGCTTGAGCGCGCCGACCTTGTCTGCGGTACACAGCCGAGTCGGCAGACTCACCGCCAGCGGTTTGTCGATACCGATCGCCGAGAGATCCGGCACCGCGAGATCGTTGGCGATCAGAGACACCCTGTCGTCACGAATCGAGACCCGACCTTTGACCAGCACCACCGAGTCCTCGGTGACATCGACGCCGAACACCGAATACGCCTGCGGGAAGAACAGCACCTCGATGCCGCCGGCCAGATCTTCCAGCTGGGCCGATGCCCAGGTCAGGCCGTTCTTGTTGATCCGCCGGTTGACCGAGGCCAGGATGCCACCGACGGTGACCTGGGTGCCGTCCTTGATGTCACCTTCGAGAATCGTCGGGATGTTGCAGTCCGACTTCGCTGCCAGCATGTGCTCGACACCGAGGAGTGGGTGGCCGGACACGTACAGACCGAGCATTTCGCGTTCGAGGGCGAGCCGGTGCTTGGATTCCCATTCCTCGTCGGGGACGCGAACGTTGAACACCGCCGAGATGGACTCGTCGGCATCCTCGCCGCCGAAGAGATCGAACTGACCGATGGCCTCGGCCTTCTTGGTACCCATCACCGAGTCGATCGCGTCGGCGTGGATGAGCATCAGACCCTTGCGCGGATGGTCGAGGGAATCGAACGCACCGGCCTTGATCAGGGATTCGGTGACCTTCTTGCTGCAGGCGACCGCGTCGATCTTGCCGAGGTAATCCGAGAAGTCGGTGTATTTCGACTTCTCCGTTCGTGCCCTGATGATCGAGGCGACCACGTTGGTTCCGACATTGCGCACCGCGCCCAGACCGAAACGGATGTCCTTGCCCACCGACGCGAAGTTGAGCTCGGACTCGTTGACGTCCGGCGGCAGCACGGTGATGCCGAGCTTGCGGCAGTCGGCCAGGTAGATCGCGGCCTTGTCCTTGTCGTCACCGACGCTGGTGAGCAAGCCTGCCATGTACTCGGCCGGGTAGTTGGCCTTGAGATACGCCGTCCAGTACGACACCAGACCGTATCCGGCCGAGTGAGACTTGTTGAATGCGTAGCCGGCGAACGGGAGCACGGTGTCCCACAGCGCCTTGATGGCCGCCTCCGAAAAGTTGTTGTCCAGCATGCCTTGACGGAACCCGGCGTATGCCTTCTCCAACTCGGAGAGCTTCTTCTTACCCATGGCGCGACGCAGTAGGTCGGCCTGGCCGAGGGTGTACCCGGCGACCTTCTGCGCGAGCTGCATGATCTGCTCCTGGTAGACCACCAGGCCGTAGGTCTGACCGAGGATCACCTCGAGCGGCTCTTCGAGCTCGGGGTGAATCGGCTTGACCTCTTGCCTGCCGTTCTTGCGATCGGCGTAGTCGTTGTGCGAGTTCATGCCCATCGGACCCGGCCGGTACAACGCGAGCACGGCCACGATGTCCTCGAAGCCGGTGGGTTGCATGCGGCGCAGCAGATCTCGCATGGCGCTACCGTCGAGCTGAAACACCCCGAGAGTGTCTCCGCGCGAGAGCAATTCGTAGGTCGCCGGATCGTCGAGCGGCAGCTCGTCGAGGTCGATGTCGATCCCGCGGTTGGCCTTGATGTTGTCGATCGCGTCACCGATGACGGTGAGGTTGCGCAGACCGAGGAAGTCCATCTTGAGCAGACCGATGGCCTCGCACGAGGGGTAGTCCCAGCCGGTGATGATCGCACCGTCCTGAGCGCGCTTCCACACCGGAATGGCATCGGTGAGCGGCTCCGAGGACATGATCACCGCGCAGGCATGCACGCCTGCGTTGCGGATCAGGCCCTCGAGCCCCTTGGCCGTCTTGTAGATCGTTGCCACATCGGGGTTCGAGTCGATGAGCGCTCTGACCTCGACCGCTTCCTTGTAGCGCTCGTGCTCTGGATCGGTGATGCCGGCAACCGAAATGTCCTTGGCCATGACGGGCGGCGGCAAGGCCTTGGTGATCTGATCGGCGATCCCGAAACCGGGCTGGCCGAACTGCACACGCGCGGAGTCCTTGATGGCAGCCTTGGTCTTGATGGTGCCGAAGGTGATCACCTGCGCGACGCGATCACTGCCCCATTTCTCGGTGGCGTAACGCACCATCTCGCCGCGGCGACGGTCGTCGAAGTCGATATCGATATCGGGCATCGACACACGCTCCGGGTTGAGGAAGCGCTCGAACAGCAGACCGTGCGGCAGCGGATCGATGTTGGTGATACCCATCGCGTACGCAACCAACGATCCGGCGGCAGATCCTCGGCCAGGTCCGACCCGGATGCCGACCTCCTTGGCGTGGTTGATCAGGTCGCCGACCACGAGGAAGTACGCCGGAAAGCCCATTTCGAGGATGACCTTGATCTCGTACTCGGCCCGCGCGAGGTAGTCCTCGGACGGGCCGTCCGGGAATCTCCGATCCAACCCGGACATGACCTCGTGGCGCAGCCAGGTGCCCTGGGTGTGGCCCTCGGGGACCGGGAAGATCGGCATCCGATCTCGGTGCGCCCATACCTCGTCGTAGGACTGCACCCGCTCGGCGATCAGCAATGTGTTGTCGCAGGCTCCGGGCACCTCGTTGTCCCAGAGTTCGCGCATCTCGGCGGCGGACTTGAGGTAGTAGCCGTCGCCGTCGAACTTGAACCGGGTGGGATCGCTGAGAGTCTTTCCGGTCTGGATGCACAGCAGTGCTTCGTGGTTCTCGGCGGCGTCCTTGGTGACGTAATGGCAGTCGTTGGTCGCCAACGGTGGGATCGAGAGCTTCTTGCCGATGTCGAGCAGACCTTCTCGGACCCGGCGCTCGATGGACAGGCCGTGATCCATCAGTTCGAGGAAGAAGTTGTCCGGGCCCCAGATCTCGCGCCACTTGGCGGCGGCTTCGAGTGCCTCACGATCCTGGCCGAGTCGCAGCCGAGTCTGTACCTCACCCGACGGGCAGCCGGTCGTTGCGATGATGCCCTCTGCATGCGAGGCGATGATCTCCTCGTCCATGCGAGCCCACTTACCGAGCTGGCCTTCGATCGAAGCCAGCGAGGACAGCTTGAACAGGTTCCTGACTCCGGTGGAGTTCTCGGCAACCATCGTCATGTGCGTGTACGCACCGCTACCGGAGACGTCGTCGGACTTCTGGCTGCGTTCGCCCCACAGCACGCGCTTCTTGTTGAACCGGGACTCCGGAGCGATGTATGCCTCGATGCCGATGATCGGCTTGATTCCGGCCTTCGTGGCCTCGTTGTAGAACTCGCTGGCCCCGTACATGTTGCCGTGGTCGGTCATGCCGACTGCCGTCATCTCCAACCGGGCCGCCTCGGCGAACATCGCGCCGATCTTGGCGGCACCGTCGAGCATCGAGTATTCGGTGTGGTTGTGCAGATGAACAAACGAATCGGCCACGAAGGTTCTCTCCTGAAAGTCGTGCGTTTTCGAGTATGCGAGCCGCGAATGCACCCACTCTAAGCCGTCGAACCGACAGAAATTTCGTAGCCGTCGGTGTGTCCTGGGCAGACGTGACGGGTGTGACGGATGCGACGAAAACTGTAGTCATCGGCCGGGCACGGGACCGTCGTCCGGCAGCGGTGCGACGATGTCCGCGTACTCCGGCAGCAACGGCTCGACCGCGAATTTCCCGGATACCGCGTCGGGTGGCAGTGCTTCGACCGAGCGCACCCCCGGGCGGCCCGCCACCTCGGACAGCTCGGGCTGCGTGCCCCGCACCACCACTGTCACCACACATGCGCATCCGCCCAGCAGGCGGTTCCGGGACACGGCGGCGATCTGTGCTTGCCGACTCGACGTGGTGAACGAATCCTGCACCTCGCTCGCCGCTCGGGCCGCCGAGTTCGACACCGACCGCTCACTGCCCGGTACTCCGACAGTGAGAATCGGAGTCTGCACTCGCTCGAGCGGGACGCGGAAGATCACCTGGGAAATACGCACCCCATCGGCAATGGCATAGGCCTGTTGGGTGGTGAGCTCCCGGTCGAAGGACACCGAGCCCCATCGGGGTTCGTCCGGTGCCGAGTCGGTGCCGCTGTCCAGACTCGTCCGCGCTCGGGCCAGATAGTCCGCCACCCGCTCGCCGCTGTCCGGACCGAGTCGATCGGTACTCACACCGAGCTGCCGCTGCGGATTGAGGTGCCCGATCACAGCGAGCGTGCCGAGCACGAGCGCAACAGCGACGACACCGCCGAGCGCGCCCGCCGCTCCCCTGCGTCCCATCACGCCTTCCGGAGCACCTCGAGGGCATGCTCGAGGTCGGCCGGATACTTGCTCTCGATCTCGACCCATCGGCCGTCGGCCGGATGCGCGAAGCCGAGTGAGCGCGCATGGAGCCATTGGCGCTCCAGCCCCAGCCGTTCGGCCAAGCGCGGATCCGCACCGTAGGTCAGATCCCCGCAGCACGGGTGGCGCAGCGCCGAGAAGTGCACCCGAATCTGGTGGGTGCGTCCGGTTTCCAAGTGCACATCCAGCAGGCTCGCAGCCTGGAACGCCTCGACCGTGTCGTAGTGGGTGACGCTGGGCTTGCCGTCGGCGCGCACGGCGAACTTCCAGTCGTTGCTGCCGTGTCGCCCGATCGGGGCATCGATCGTTCCGCTGCTCGGATCCGGATGCCCCTGCACCAGTGCGTGATACCGCTTGTCGATGGTCCGCGCCTTGAACGCTCGCTTGAGCACGGTGTACGCCCGCTCGGATGTTGCCACCACCATCACTCCGGAGGTGCCCACGTCCAACCGATGCACGATGCCCTGCCGCTCGTGCGCGCCGGAGGTGGAGATCCGGAAACCCGCCGCCGCGAGGCCGCCGATGACGGTCGGGCCCGTCCAACCGACACTGGCGTGCGCGGCGACGCCCACGGGCTTGTCCACGGCCACGACATCGTCGTCGGCATAGAGAATCTCCATGCCCTCCACCGGCTCGGCCTCGATCGTCAACTCGCGAGCCGGCTCGGGCAGCGTCACTTCGAGCCACGATCCTGCAGCCAGCCGCTCGGACTTGCCGACGGCACCGTGATCGACCAGAACCGAACCCTCCTCGGCCAACGTCGCGGCGACGGTACGCGAGAGCCCGAGCAACCGGGCGAGCCCGGCATCGACCCGCATTCCGTCGAGACCGTCGGGCACCGGCATCGAGCGCGATTCCCTCACTTGTCGGCCTCACGAACGGCCTCGGAATCCGATTTCGTCACCCGTTCGCCGTTCGGCTCGAACCCGAACAGGCTGAGCGCTACCAGCAGAATCGCTCCGCAGACGATGGACGAGTCGGCGACGTTGAACACCGGCCACCACCCGACCGACACGAAGTCGACCACATGGCCCTGGAACGGCCCCGGTGCACGAAAGAATCGGTCGATCAGGTTGCCCAGTGCGCCACCGAGAACCAGACCCAATCCCAACGCCCACCACGGCGACCGCAGCGTCCTGCCGATCTTGATCACGCCGATGACGACCGCGACGGCCACGATCGTGAGCAACCACGTCATTCCGGTGGCCATGGAGAACGCCGCGCCCGGATTTCGAACGAGCCGCAGCGTCACGACGTCGCCGATGATCTCGATCGGGTTTCCGGGCTTCACGAAGTGCACGACGAGAATCTTGGTCACGAGATCGAACAACAGAATCACGGCCGCGATGGCGATCAGCAGCCGAGTCCTGAGCGGCCTGACCGAGCCCGCGGGGGCGCTGTCGGTTGCGTTCACCTGCGAGTCCGCGGTCTCGTTCGGTGTCGGAACACTACTGGTATCGGTCGGTGGGTCGTCGGCGCGGTCTTCACTCACCTGTCCATCATGGCGCATCGGCTGTTGCAGCTCCTCATCTGTGCGCCGCGCCACCGGTCTCCGGTCACGGAGTCAGTAGCCTGGTTGCCGTGAAGTCGACCGATCGCTCTCGCGCCCTCCGCTCCAGTCTTCTCGCCGCGTCCTGTGCACTGGTCCTGTTGGCCGGCTGCTCGAGTACCGACGCCGATCCCGCCGCCGAGCCGACCACCTCCCCCGAGGAAGTGACGATCGCGGTGACCCCGGTGACCACCACCGTCGTCGACCCCGGCAGCGAGCCCCGGCGCGTGTTGAGCTTCGAGACCCCGGATGAGAACGACCAGAACGGTGCGGACGAGCAGAACGTCGACCTCACCACCACCTCCACCGTGCAGCAGCAGATCAACAATGGTGCCGCGCAGGACTTCTCCAGCCCCGAACTGACGGTGCCGCTGAGCGCCTCGACGGCCGAGGTCGCCACGTCGGGCGAGGATGCCCCGGCCGGGACGACGCGCTCGATAGAACTGACGATCGGGGCCGCGACGTCCCCCGACGAAGGCCTGACCGACGCCTTGGCGGCATCCGAGGACTCGACCGCGAGGCTGTCGACCACCGACTCCGGAGCCGTCACCGCGTTGCACATCACTCCGGCCGAGGCTGCCCTCGACACTGCCCGGGCCGCACTCGAACGCTCGTTCAACGCGGTGGTCTACCGCTCGGTGAGCTTTCCCGACTCCGACATCGGAGTCGGTGCCGTATGGACGATCGATCAGCAGGTGCAGAGCGGCATCACACTGAACCAGCGCACAACCGTCACGCTGCGGGCACTCGACGGAGACAGTGCAACACTCGACGTCGCGATCACCCAGACGCCCGAATCGAACGTCTGGAACCTTCCCGACAACTCCGGCACGCTGAACATCGCGTCGTACACGTACACCGGATCGGGATCGGTCGACATCGACCTCGCCCGGCCCCTTCCCGTCGGCGGATCCATCACCGCGAGTGGGGAGCAGGTGTACACCGATCCGGACAGCACGACCGTGCTGAAGCAGACGGTCGGGGACTCGATCACCTGGGATGCCCGATGACGGGGACCTCGGCCCGGAGGCTGGCTGCATTCTCACTCCTCGGCATCGCTGCGGCCACCGGGTGTAGCTCGAACGAACCCTCACAGACACCGACGAGTGCTCCCGCCACCGTCGCTGCTCCCGACCCCCTCCTCGGCGCGCCCATCACCGATGCAGGCGTGCTCAGTGCTGCGATGTTGAACCTGGGAGAGCTTCCCGACGGGTTCTCCTCGATCCCCGACCCGGTCCGGGATCTGGGGCTGGACCCCGCTCCCGACTACGACTCGCCGGACAAGTCCAGTACCGATCCGGCGCAGTGCGCTGCGGTGCTCGCACCGGTATCGGACCAACTCGGCGGGGCGGAATCGTCAGCGGTGGCACGCTTCTCGGGACCGAACTTCTCGTCCATCGACGAGGACGCTGCGAGCTATTCGGGTACCGGCGCAGCGGATGCATTCACCTCGGTTCAACAGGCCTGGGTCGGGTGCACCGAGTTCAGCGGCACGGATGCAGACGGTGTGGGCGTCGACTACACGGTGGCCGGGCGTGAACAGTCGCAGATCGGTGACGCGTCCGCGTCGGTCCGCCTGACCACCACCAGCGACGGGTTCACGTTGGTCTCCGACGTGGTGGTCGCCGTGGTCGATTCGACTGTGATGCAGATCGTCGTCTCGGATCAGAGCGGGCTCGAACCGGAGACGGTCACCGCAGTCGCCGAGGCGGCCGCCGACCGCATTCGATCGGCGACGCCGAACATGTGACCGTCCTGGACCAGCCCACGAGCGGTCGAGAACGAAGAACTGCCGGTGACAGACCCCCTGGAGGATCCGTCACCGGCAGTTCCCGGACGGTCAGAGACGATCGGCAGGACTCAGGGTGCGGGGCACGCCGGGCTGGTCAGCTGCGCGAGCGCGACGATGCCGCAGGCGTTCTCCTTCGACAGCTTCCACACGCCGTCCTCGGGGACGAACTGGAACGTGCCCGGGTTGGCCTGTCCGTTGAGCGTGATGGTGATGCCTGCGTTGAGCACGCCGGTGCCGAGATCGTCGACGCTGGTGATCTCGATCTGCGCGTTGTTGGCGACGGCCGCGGCGGCGACCTGGTTGATCAACTCCGGATCCTCGGAGGCACCCTGAATCAGGGCTGCCTTCTCCTCGACGGGCACGTTGGGATCGAGGCCACGGTTGAGCTCTTCGTTGAGCTGTGCGACGGTCGGGACCGGCGGGTACGAGGTGTCGGGAGCGGCAGTCGTAGCCGTGGTGGTGGCAGCCGTGGTGGTCGTGGTGGTCCCGCCATCGTCGCCGGAGCTGCAGGCGGTCATGGTGAGTGCTGCGGCGATGGCAACGCCGGCAACCATTGCCCGTCGGGTGTTGCGAAGCTTCAAGTGCTTGTCCTTTTCACTCTGAGTCACAAATCGATCGTTCTGTGACTCGTCGGTCGTCTGGGGGTGGGTCGTCTCGGACTGGAGTCCACTATGTCAGCTCGGATCGGTCGAGTCACAACCCGAATCCCATACCTGTGAAACCTCACAGAGTTTCCTCAGCTCCGGCACATTCACTTCAGGCTGTCGAGAGCATCGGCAATCACCAGGTTCTCGTCCGCCTCGGCGAAGGTCCGCGCTGTCCCCGGCCCGGACGTGCGGGTCTCGAATCGGACGGTCACCACCGAATGACCGGCACCCTGTACCCAGCCGTGGCCGAACTCGGAATGCCGGACGTCCTGGCCCGGTTGCCAGCGCGGACCGTCCGGGACGCCGGAGCTCGATGTGACCTCACGTGCTGTGGCCTCGTTCCCTGTGGCCTCGTTCGCTGTGCTTCTGCCCGAAGCAGGTGACTCCTGCGTCGCATCGGCAACGGGCTCGTAGTCCAACTCGGGAAACAACGATCCTTGTCGCACTGCCGACAGGCCCGCCAACCCGACTCCGACCAGGCGGATAGGACCGACATCGACCGGATCGACCGCCAGCCGCTGCGCCGTCGCCACGATCGTCTGCTTGTCCACCGTGGCATACGGCAATGTGGCCGATCGGGTGATGATGCTCATGTCGGATTTGCGTAGTTTGAGCACCACTGTTCGGGCACCCCTGCCGTCCTTCAGAAGTCGTCGATAGGTCGAGTCGACGATCGACTCGATGGCGGGTCGCAGCTGAGCGAGTGAGATGACGTCCTGCGCAAAGGTCGTCTCGGCGCTGACCTGTTTGGCCTCTGCGCGCTCGGCCACCACCCGGTTGTCGATTCCCCGGGCCAGCTGGTGCAGGCTCGGTCCCATCGTCGCGCCCAGGATCGACGCCACCTCCGACTCCGGTGTGGCCACGAATTTGCCGATGGTGTCGATGCCCAAGCGGTGCAAGCGTTCGCCGGCAACAGGGCCTATCCCCCACAACTTTCGCACCGGCAGATCTGCCAGGAGGTCGGCTTGAACTCCGGGAGCGACAACGCTGATCCCGTCGGGCTTGGCCAGGCCCGAGGCGATCTTGGCGATCTGCTTTCCCGACCCGGCACCGATCGAGGCCACCAGACCGGTCTCCTCGAGAACCAGGGCGCGCAGGCTCGCGCAGAACTCCTCGACCTCCCCTACCGTCGCACCGGCCAGTTCCAGCGGCTCGCCGAACGCCTCGTCGATCGAGAGTTGTTCGAGCACGGGCATCCGCACCCGCAGTGCCTCGAAACCCCGCCTGCTCAGCTCCGAATACAGCACGAACCGCGGCGGCAGCACCACCGCGGACGCACCGACGAGCCTGCGGGCCTGATGCATCGGCATCGCGGACCTGGCCCCGAAAGCGCGGGCCTGGTAGCTGCATCCGGCCACCACTCCCCGCCCGCCTGCACCGCCGACCAGGACGGGGCGTCCTCGCAGCGTCGGCCTGGTCAGTTGTTCGGCGGAGGCGAAGAACGCATCCATGTCCAGGTGCAGCACCCATCGGCGACTCCGTAGGGTGTCGTCGGCGATGTCGGGCACGGTCAGCGTGGGTCGACGGTGAAGCCGAGCGCCTGCGCTGCGCGTTCGGGTGCCGGATCGGACCACCGCGCGCCGTACTGCTCGTCCGTGGTCAACGATCGAGTGTGGGCTCGGTCGATGTACAACGTTCCGGCCAGGTGGTCGGTCTCGTGGGCCACTATCCTGGCCGGCCAACCGCGGACCACCTCGTCGATCTCGCGACCGGCTTCGTCGGTGCACTCGAGCCGAACCTGGGCCGCTCGGGTCACGACGGCCTGGTAGCCGGGAACACTGAGGCACCCCTCGTAGAAACTGGCCGTCTGCGATCCAACCGGCGTGTACCTCGGGTTGACCAGTACTCGGAACGGCACCGGCGTGCGATCCCGCACGCGAGCGATGTCGGCACCGACTTCGAACCCGTCCTCGATCACCGCGATCTGCAACGGAATTCCGATCTGCGGCGCAGCCAGACCGACGCCGGGTGCGGCGTGCATGGTGGCACGCATCACCTCGATCAGCTCGGCGAACGTCTCGCCGTCCAGCTGCCCGGCATAGGTCGCAGCCCTCGACCGCAACACCGGGGCACCGGCCGAGACGATGGGTACGACGCCGCCGCGAGCCTCGGCGAGAAGCTCGCGGACGGAGTCGCCCGATACCTCGGCGTCCGGTTCGGTCACTGCACGATCGTGGGTCACTGCACGATCGTCGGTCACGAGGACTTGGTGATCACAGCCCGAACCCCTTCACCGAGATCGCTGCCCTCCTCGCCGACGCTGCCATCGACGAGCGAGAGCGCAAGCACCTCGCCCGCGATCAGATCGCGATGGGTCTCGAGCCACGACCGACGATCCGCGGGAACCTCGATGACGACGTCGATCCGGTCCGAGACGTCCAATCCGTGACTGCGACGCGCGTCCTGCAGCTCACGGATGCGGTCCTTCGCCCAACCCTCGGCCTCCAATTCCTCGGTGACGACCGAATCGAGCACCACGAGCCCGGCATTTGCGGGCAGTGGAGCCGTCGATTCGGGCTCGGCAGCGACAAGCCTCCGGGTGAATTCCTCGGGCAGCAGTGCAATTCCGGCCGCGGTGACGACGCCCTCGGCATCCTCGGACCAGTCACCGGCCTTGACCGCCTTGATGACCTTCTGGACATCCTTGCCGATCCGTGGGCCTGCGGCGCGCGCGTTGACGACGAGCTCGAACTTGCCGTGTACGGCAACGTCTTCGGTCAGATCGACCTTCTTGACGTTGACCTCGTCGGCGATGATGTCGAGGAACGGACGCAGCCGCTCGGCGTCGGCAGCAGCGACGGTCACCTCGGGCAGTGGCAACCGAACGCGCAGATTCTGGGCCTTGCGGAGACCGAGAACCGTCGAGCAGACGGTACGGACCTCGTCCATGCTCTCGACGAGCTCCGAATCCGAGGGGAGTTCGCCGTCGGCGGGCCAATCCGTCAAGTGCACCGAGCGCCCACCGGTCAATCCTCGCCACACCACCTCGCTGATCAACGGCAACAGCGGTGCCGCGATGCGGGTGAGCACCTCGAGCACGGTGTGCAGGGTGTCGATTGCGTCGACATCCTCGCTCCAGAAACGTGAACGAGACCGTCGCACATACCAGTTGGTCAGTGCATCGCAGAAGGTGCGCAGCTCGTCGCAGGCACCGGCGATGTCGTTGCCCTCGAGCGCATCGGTGATGACATCGCGAGTTGCCGAGAGCTTGGCCAGCACATAACGGTCGAGTACGTGTGGCGAATCGGTGCGCCATCGGCCCGGGGTCGGCGCATAGAGCTGCAAGAAGCTCCACGCGTTCCAGATCGGCAGCAAAGCCTGCCGCACGCCCTCGCGAATACCCTGCTCGGTCACGATCAGGTTGCCGCCGCGCAGGATCGGTGAGGACATCAGGAACCACCGCATGGCGTCGGAGCCGTCGCGGTCGAACACTTCCTTGACGTCCGGGTAGTTGCCCTTGGACTTGCTCATCTTCAGACCGTCCTCGCCGAGCACGATGCCGTGCGCGGCAACGGTCTTGAAGGCGGGCCTGTCGAAGAGGGCCGTGGCCAGCACATGCAGGGTGTAGAACCAACCGCGAGTCTGTCCGTTGTACTCGACGATGAAATCGCCCGGGTTGTGCGAGTGGAACCATTCCTCGTTCTCGAACGGGAAGTGCACCTGCGCATACGGCATCGAACCCGACTCGAACCAGCAGTCGAGCACCTCGGGCACGCGCCGCATCGTCGACTTACCGGTCGGATCATCAGGATTGGGACGCGTCAGATCATCGATGTAGGGGCGGTGCAGATCGGTCGGCCGCACGCCGAAGTCACGTTCGAGCTCGTCCAGGCTGCCGTACACGTCCAGCCGCGGATAGGCCGGGTCGTCGGAGGTCCATGCCGGAATCGGGCTGCCCCAGTATCGGTTTCGGCTGATGTTCCAATCGCGCGCGCCTTCGAGCCACTTGCCGAACTGGCCGTCCTTGATGTGTTCGGGCACCCAGGTGATCTCCTGGTTGAGCTCGACCATCCGGTCACGGAACTCGGTGACCGCGACGAACCACGACGGCACCGCCATGTAGATCAACGGCTCGCCGCTGCGCCAGCTGTGCGGGTAGGAGTGCTCGATGGTCTCGTGCCGGAGCAACCGGCCCGCGCTCTTGAGATCCTTGATGATCACCGGATTGGCGTCGAACACCATCAGGCCCTCGTACGGTGGCACCAACGAGGTGAACTTGCCCCCTGCATCGAGCGGTTGCACCACCTCGATGCCGTTCGCGGTGGCGACGTCCATGTCCTCTTCACCGAAGGCCGGCGCGAGGTGAACGATCCCGGTGCCCGAATCGGTGGTGACGTAGTCGGCACGCAGCACGCGGTGCGAGTTCTCATGGCCGAGAAAGAAGTCGTACGGCGGCGCGTAGTCGAGCCCGACCAACTCCGTCCCGGTGTGCTCCGACAGCACCTCCGGCTGCTCGCCCAGTTCCTTCGCATAGTGCGCCAGACGTTCAGCAGCGAGCACGTACCGCTCGCCGTCGAGACCGCGCACCTGCACGTAGTGCACCGCCGGATGCACGGCGATCGCCAGGTTGGACGGAAGCGTCCACGGCGTGGTGGTCCAGATCAGCGCATTGGCACCGTCCAGGGGTGAGCCGGGAGCGGTCAGCGGCATGAGAACGGTGACCGCAGGGTCCTGACGCATCTTGTATGCGTCGTCGAGTCGGGTCTCCTGGTTGGACAGCGGCGTCTGCTCGTACCAGCTGTACGGCAGCACCCGGTAACCCTGGTAGATCAGGCCCTTGTCGTGCAGCGTCTTGAACGCCCACATGACCGATTCCATGAAGTCGACATCGAGCGTCTTGTAGTCGTTGTCGAAGTCCACCCACCGCGCCTGCCGGGTGACATAGTCCCGCCACTCGTCGGTGTACTGCAGCACCGACTGCTTGCAGTAGGCGTTGAACTTCGCCAGGCCCATCTCGTCGATCTCGGACTTGTCCTTGATACCGAGTTGCTTCTCCGCTTCCAGCTCAGCGGGCAGTCCATGGCAGTCCCAGCCGAATCGGCGCTCCACCTTCTTGCCGCGCATCGTCTGGAACCGCGGGACGAGGTCCTTGACGTAACCGGTGAGCAGGTGACCGTAGTGCGGCAACCCGTTGGCGAAGGGTGGTCCGTCGTAGAAGACGAATTCCTCGGCATCCGATCGGTTGTCGACGCTGGCTCGGAACGTTCCGTCCTCGGCCCACTCGTGCAGGACGATGCGCTCGAGATCGGGAAACGGGACACTGCCCGATCTGCCATGCGCCAGATCGACGAGCGGATACGACGCCGAGGTCGGACGTGCGCTTGCATCTGTCATAACGGTCTCCTCCGTGCCGGTCGCGTGCATCACGCGACACTGGTTGGCACGGGGACGACGTTCGGGCATTCTGTGCGCCCTACACCGCGGTACCACCCCGCTTGCTCGCTCTCGACGTCACGTCGGGAGGATCGAGCCACTCCACGTGAGCTGTGACGGGCTCGCCCGTTCGGTTCTACTGAACGCCGACGGCGTCGTTCTTCCGAAGACTCCCCGGTGATAGCCGGATCGATGCCTGAACACTTACTCGAACACTGATTGCAACACTGGCCGCCGGACGGACAGATCCCGCCCCTGTTACCGGTCGGGCTCGGGCGGTGGTCGTCTGCCCGTGAGAGCGCCGATCAGTAGCAGTGCTGCTCCTACGATACACACCACGATGCAGGCCCATGCCCAGACCACGGACCCGGTCATCAGGGCCAGTACCAGGAAACCGAAGCCGATCGCCGCTGCGCCGAGAGTCAGGACCAACACGGCATTCCTCGCTCAATACTCGACGCGACAACCGGATCCGACGCTACCGAAGCCGGCAGCGTCGGACGGCGATCGTGCGTCAGTTGCCCTTGGCGTACGACTGGGAGTATCCGGACGTCTGATTGTCCTGATTGAAGTTCTCCTGGCCGTTGTCCACCGGCAAAGCCGAGGAACGGTTCTCGAGCTCTTCGAGCTGCGATTCGAGGTAGGACTTGAGCCGGACGCGGTACTCGCGCTCGAACGTCTTGAGCTGTTCGATACGACCCTCGAGCACCGAGCGCTGCTGGTTGATCGTTGCCATGATCTCGGTGTGCTTGCGCTCGGCATCCGCCTGCAGCGCGTCGGCCTTCTCCTTGGCCTGGCGCAACTGCGTCTCGGAGCGAGTCTGGGCGTCGGAGAGCAGCGACTCGGACTTCTGCCGAGCCTCGGTCATCATCGCCTCGGAGCGCGTACGTGCATCGGACACCAGCCGTTCGGCGTTGGTGCGAGCATTGCCGAGCAACTGCTCGGACTCGGACTTCGCGTCACCGGTGAGACGATCGGCCATCTCCTGAGCGAGGCCGAGAATCTTCGCGGCCTGCATGTTGGAGTCGCCACCCTGCGCGGCTGCCGCCGCAACCGGTGCCACAGGCGCGGGCTGCGCCACGGGCTGGGGCTTGGGGGGATCCACCGGGCGCTGCTGCTCTGCCTTCGGCGCGGGAGCCTGAACGGGCTGCGGGCTCTGCCGGGCCGAACTCTTGGAGTCGGCAAGTTCCTGATCGAGCTCACCGACCCGCTGACGTAGGTCGGCGTTCTCTTCGATCAGTCGCGACAGCTCTTGCTCGACGAGGTCGAGAAAAGCGTCGACCTCGTCTTCGTTGTAACCGCGCTTACCGATGGGCGGCTTACTGAAAGCTACATTGTGCACATCAGCTGGAGTCAGCGGCATGGAAGGATCCCTTCACGCGTCTTGGGGCGGTAGAGCAAGCATTCAGTTATATGCCATTCCGCGCGAGTGCAGAACAATCAAACTGTAACTGGCGTCCATTCTGTCACACGGGACACGCAGCCTGCGCACGTCCCGAGTTCTAACATTCCATCTTCTGCCTCAGGCCGCGAGGCTGCTGGTCACATTCCACAGGATGAAGACGACGAAAAGCAGGACCATGATGGACAGATCCAGTCGTACTCCACCGAGGTTGAGCGGTGGAATCACTCTACGGAGGAACTTCACCGGCGGGTCGGTGACGGTGAAGATCGCCTCGAGCAATACGACGACCACCCCGGTCGGATGCCAATCCCTCGCGAAAGTTCTGATGAACTCGACGATGATTCGACCGATGAGAAGGAGCCAAAAAAGAAACAATACGATGTTGATCACCGTGAACACGATCACGGCTATACTCTGCCTGACTTCGCCTGGCTGAGCAAAGCGCGCTGGTCACAGCCTCGAACTACCGCCCCGAGTCGCGAATCCTTCACTGCTGACTGTAGAAGCCGGTCTCGGCGATACGCCTGCGCTCCTGCGGGGATACATCCACATCGGCAGGCGAGAGCAGGAAGACCTTCGTCGCTACCTTGTCGAAGGAACCACGCAGTGCGAACGCCAGACCGGCAGCGAAATCCACCAGACGCTTGGCATCGGCGTTGCTCATCTCCACCAGATCCATGATGACCGGAGTTCCGTCGCGGAAACGCTCACCGATCGTGCGGGCCTCGCTGTAGTCCCGTGGACGCAATGTGGTGATCTTCGACATCGGGCCGCCATCGTCGACGACGGGGCTGCGGCGAGTGTCGGCGCGCACGTCCATACGGGTGTCCATGGCCAAGGCTCCTCGAGTTGCCGGGCCTCGCGTCGCCGGTGCCGACCCGCGTCCCCGACCACCGATCGGTGCGAGCGTGGCAGCCGACCGAGGTGCCTCGTAGTCGTCGTCGTAGTCGTCCTCGATGTGCGCGTGCCGGGATCCGCCGAAGGACGGCTTCACGAACTCACGGTCGTCGATGTCGTCGTAGCTGTCACGACCACCACGGGAACTGCGTCGCGCGTCGGGCTCGTCGAGGTAGTCGTCCTCGTAGTCGGCGAGCGGAACCATGCCGAAGTACGCCTTGAACTTGTGCAGGGTGCTCATCGTTCTGCCTTCCGTGGCGGTGTGTCTGCTGTCGATCCCCAGGTTCGCAAGTGTCTGTTGTGACTGATGTGATCTGTGGACTGTTAGTGCGAGGCTATCGGCCGCGCACCGAGTATTGCGGTACCGACACGCACGCACGTCGATCCGTGGCGCACAGCAGCTTCCAGGTCCTCGGTCATGCCGGCGGACAGCTCGAGGGCACCCGGATGATCGCGCAGCACACGATGGTGGATCCGCTCGAGATCGGCGAACGATGCGTCGGCGTCGGCACCCAGTGGCGGCACCGCCATCAGCCCCGCCAGCCGCAGACCGGATGCGCCCGACACCGCCTCGGCCAATGCGTCGACCTCGTCACGCTCGACGCCGCCGCGATGGACGTCGCCGTCGAGACTGACTTGGATGAGCACGTCGAGATCGTTCCGACGAACGCCGTCGTCCAAGGCCCCCGTCGCTGCCTTGGACAGTGCGGTGACCAACCGGAGACTGTCCACGGAGTGGACCGACTGCGCCCAGGCCGCAACGGACTTCGCCTTGTTGCGCTGCAGATGGCCGATCATGTGCCACCGAGGCGGATCGGCGCGGAACTCCTCGACCGTCTCGGCCACCTTCGGGCTCGCGTCCTGTTCTCTCGATTCCCCGAAGTCCCGGCACCCGAGCCGGTACAGAATGCGCACATCGGAGGCCGGAAAGAACTTGGTCACCGGTAGCAGCGAGACCTCCTGGGGCGATCTACCCGCCTCGACGCAGGCGCGAGAGAGCCGCTCGCGCACCGAGGTCAGCGCACCGTCGATCTCACGGGCGCGGCCCGCGTCCTCGGCGTGATCGGTCGGTTCGCTCATGAGCATCCCTCCTGCCGCGTCACCGCTCGGCCGTGGCCGCGCGGTCGTCGGAGAATCCACTGTCCATCCACACGACACTGGCGATGCGGCCGGTAGAACCTTCCCGGCGATGACTGAACAGAGTCCTGTCCTCGATCGTGCACCGCGGATCCTGAGCCACACCGGACACGCCTGCTGCGATCAGCTGGGCCCGGAGTCCGGCGGGTATGTCGAGTCCTGGGGTGTGCCGAACAGTCGTCGTCGCACTTCCGGGAAGGTGTTTGTCCACATCCGAGCGCATGGACGCCGGTACCTCGTAGTGCCTGCCACTGGCTGCCGGGCCGAGCAGCGCCCCGATCCTCGCGGGCACCGCCCCGAGCTCGACCATCGCAGCCAACACCCGAGGCAGAATCCCGATGCGGGCACCAACCCGACCTGCGTGGACCGCAGCGATGACACCCGCTTCCTCGTCGGACAGCAGCACGGGAACGCAGTCGGCGGTCAACACCACCAACCCCAGATCCCGCTGCGTCGTCACCAGGGCATCGGTCATCGGCACCGGTTCGGACGTCGGGCCATCGACGACGGTGACGGTTCGACCGTGCACCTGCTCCATGAAGACCAACCGTTCCAGCCCCATGCCCAACCGATCGCCGAGGCGTCGGCGATTGGTCTCGACGGCAACGGGATCGTCGCCGACATGGTCACCGAGATTGAAGGTGTCGAACGGCGGTGCCGACACGCCACCCTCGCGGGTGGTGGACACTCGCCGGACCCGGAACGCAGCGGTGGCGGCTGCCTCGTTCACCGCCGCATGAAGGACGGCACGTCGACATCGTCTTCGCCGTCGTCCTCGGCGATCGGCACCCGACGGCCGGAACCGACGGACTCGCGGTCGCTTCCGGTGGCGGAGTCGCGGCCGGCGGAGTCCCGGGAAGAAGAACTCGACGAGTTCAACGGCGGCAGACTGCTGCCGCTGGAGGCGCCGACGGGATCGCGGAACACCGCGCCTTCGGAGCTCTCGCCCGATCGCGACGACACCTCTCCCGAGCGTGCGGATCCGATCGGACCGCGTCCGCCCGTGGCAGCCTCGATCGGCCGACGCGTCGGTGTCCCACCGTCGAAGCCCGCAGCGATGACGGTCACGCGAACCTCGTCGCCGAGCGAGTCGTCGATGACCGTGCCGAAGATGATGTTCGCGTCGATGTGCGCCGCTTCCTGCACCAGCGACGCGGCCTCGTTGATCTCGAACAGGCCGAGATCGGATCCCCCTGCGATGGACAGCAACACCCCGCGGGCACCTTCCATCGAGGCTTCGAGCAGGGGCGAGTTGATCGCCGACTCGGCAGCCTTGATCGCCCGACCCTCCCCGCGAGAGGAACCGATACCCATCAACGCGCTGCCCGCGCCGGACATGACGCCCTTCACGTCCGCGAAGTCGACGTTGATCAGACCAGGTGTGGTGATCAGGTCCGTGATGCCCTGGACGCCGTTGAGCAGCACTTCGTCGGCACTGCGGAATGCATCCATCAGGCTCACGGCAGCGTCGCCGAGTTGGAGCAGTCGATCGTTGGGGATGACGATGAGGGTGTCGCAGGACTCCCGGAGCTGCTGAATTCCGGTGTCGGCCTGTCCCCCGCGGCGCTTGCCCTCGAACGAGAACGGGCGGGTGACGACACCGACGGTCAACGCACCGAGCTTGCGGGCGATGTTGGCAACAACGGGAGCGCCACCGGTACCGGTTCCGCCGCCCTCGCCTGCGGTGACGAAGACCATGTCGGCACCCTTGAGCACCTCTTCGATCTCGTCCTTGTGGTCGTCTGCCGCCTTGCGGCCGACCTCAGGATCGGCTCCGGCCCCGAGTCCGCGCGTCAGTTCACGACCGACGTCGAGTTTGACGTCCGCGTCGGACATGAGCAGCGCCTGCGCGTCGGTGTTGACCGCGATGAACTCGACTCCTTTGAGTCCCTGTTCGATCATGCGGTTGACCGCGTTCACGCCGCCGCCGCCGATGCCGACGACCTTGATTACGGCGAGGTAGTTGTGCGGGGGCGTCATGGGCTCTCGCCTTCCGTGGAGTGTTGCCTGAAATATGGAAAACTCTCAACCTAAACCACAGGCTTAGAGTTATGTCAAGTACTGAACTGGTCGAAACGCTATTCATCCCCGACCGCTATCGCCATTAGGCGCGCCGACGCCGTGACAGAAATATGAGTCACCGGCACCGCCACTATTTCGTGGTGGGCAGATCCGGACTCGACACGTCGAAAATCTGTCCCGGCTGCGACAGCAGTGCGATCGCAACGGCGGCCTTGCGTTCGGACTCGTCCGGACTGCCCCACACCACGGTACGGCCGTCGAGCAGCACGATCGAAATGTCCGACAGTGTGCTCGCCCGGAGCTCGCCGACCTGATCCCGCAGCAGCGGAGGCAGCGTATCGAGCACGGCCAGAGCATCTTTCGTCACCGGATCACCGAATACGGGATTGTCGGTCACCAGCCGCACCGCCCCGGGCGGCGGCGGCCCGATCGCGAAATCGACCCCGGTGGAGTCGAGCAGGTGGGTGCCGTCCGGAGAATCGAAGAACGCCACCGCAACTCGCTCCTGCACCGTCACCTGAACGGTCGAGGGATATTTGCGTTGCACCCGCACCGTCGCTAGCGCCGGAATCGTCGCCACTCGCTGCGCGGCCGCGGCCGTATCCACGCGAACCAGCGGAAGACCGAGCGGAATATCGAGCCGATCGAGAATCTCCTGCTCGGACACCGAGGACTCACCCGCGACCGCGATGGTACGAACCGACAACAGCGGAGTGAAGTACGCGAGCGCAGCCGATCCCACCACCAGAACAACGACAGCAACCGCGATCAGGATTGCCTTGCGCCGAGAACGTCGAACCCGGTCTCGTTCTTGTTCCCTGGCCAGCGCACGCGCCTGCTTGTCGCTCATGGCCTTCAACGAATCATCCTGCCCTGCAGCTGTTCTCGCACCCGTGGATCGAGCCCGATCGGAGCGGCGGGTCACGTCGACGGCCGATCCTTCGAGGCTCCGCGGCCGCTGGCAGCACCGAAATCGGTCTTCGAGCGAAGCGCATCCAGAATCGGTCCACCCAGCATCGTCACATCACCGGCACCCATCGTGATCACCACGTCACCGGGGACACAGAGATGAGCGACCTGTTTGGCCACCAAGGACAGATCAGGCTGATAATTCACCGGTTTGGTCACCGCAGCGGCCACCAGCGCACCGGTCACGCCCGGGAGCGGCTCCTCCCGCGCACCGAACACGTCGAGCACAACGATCTCGTCGGCCAACGACAATGCTGCCCCGAACTCCTCGGCGAACGTCGCGGTTCGCGAGTAGAGGTGAGGCTGGAACACCACCACCACCCGCCCGTGTTGCTGGCCGGCGACCAATGCCTGAGCTGCAGTGAGCACCGCGCGAACCTCGGTGGGGTGGTGCGCGTAGTCGTCGAAGACGCGGACGCCGTGCTCTCGCCCGGTGAACTGGAAACGCCGATGGACACCGCCGAACCCGGTGAGACCGGCCAGCACTTCCTCGATCCCGGCACCGACCTGACGCGCCGCGACGAACGCAGCCAACGCATTGAGCGCGGTGTGCCGCCCCGGAACGCCGAGCCGTACGGTACGCGCTGCATCTTCACCCGCGATCTGCAGCTGAGCGACACCACCGACATCCTCGGGAACCCACGACAACAGCCGAACGGCCATCTCGACCGGCCCCGCATCGACCTCGGACGACCCGTAACCGAGCACCCTCACGCCGGGCATGTTTCGCTCCACCACTCGGCGAGCCAACGCTGCCGAGCCGGGATCGTCCATGCACGCCACCAGCACACCGCCCGGACCGAGGAGGGCGGCGAAGTCGTCGAACACCTGCACGTACGCCTCGGTGGTGCCGAAGAAGTCCAGATGGTCGGCCTCGATATTGGTCACGATGATGACGTTGGCGGTGTACTGCAGCAGTGAGCCGTCGCTCTCGTCCGCCTCGGCGACGAACACGTCACCACTGCCGTGATGGGCATTGGTCCCGGCCTCGTTGAGCTCTCCCCCGACGGCGAACGACGGATCGAACCCGCAATGCTGGAGCGCCACGATCAGCATCGAGGTCGTGGACGTCTTCCCGTGGGTACCCGAGACCAACAGCGTGCGGTACCCCTGCATCAGCGAGGACAGCACCGCAGGCCGCAGCACCACCGGGATTCCGCGTTCGCGGGCTTCGACGAGTTCAGGATTGGTCTGAGGAATCGCAGCGTGCGTCGTCACCACGACCGAGGGGCCACCGTCGATCATGTCGAGGGCACTGGCATCGTGACCGACTCGAACCTGGGCACCTCGTGCGCGCAGCGCGAGTACACCTCGTGATTCCTTGGCGTCCGATCCCGAGACCTGACCGCCGCGAGCCAGCAGAATCCGGGCGATCCCGGACATACCGGCACCCCCGATCCCCACCATGTGCACTCGTTCGAGCTCCGCCGGCAAATCCGACATCGCCCCACCATCACTTGTCACGCGGACGTCTCCCTCGTTCTCTTCGCATGCTCGACGCCGCCCGGATCAGCGCCGCGCCGCGAGCGCAGTATCGAGCACGATCTGCGCGACGGCGGCCGCTGCACCCTTGTGCCCAGCGGCTGCCGCAGCTGCGGACATGGTGGCAATTGTCTCGGTGTCGGCCAGCATTGCGACCACCGTATCGCTCACGTACTGCACGGTCAGTGTCGCGTCGGATACCAGGATGCCACCTCCGGCGTCGACGACCGGGCGGGCGTTGAGTTCCTGCTCACCGTTGCCGTGCGGCAACGGGACGTAGACGGCGGGCAGACCGGTTGCCGATACCTCCGCGACCGTCATCGCCCCGGACCGACAGATCGCCATGTCTGCGGCCGCGTACGCCAGATCCATCTGGTCGATGTACGGCAAGGCGACGTAGGGCGCGTCGGGGTTGCTCTGTTCGACGGCGAGTGTGTTCTTGGGTCCATGCGCATGCAGGACCGAAATGCCGGCACCGGCGAGGGCACGGGAGGCGCCCGACACCGCGTCGTTGAGCGACCGGGCTCCCTGCGAACCGCCGAACACCAGCAGCACAGGGCCCTTCTCGGGAAGACCGAAGTGCGCTCGGGCCCGCGCACGCAGCTTCGCTCGGTCGAGACCGGTAATGGTGGGACGCACCGGGATTCCGATCACCTCCGCGTCCGCGCGGCCGCGCGCGGTGATGCCCGACCCGGCCACGGCGGCGAGTACCCGCTCGGCAGAGCGGGCACCGACTTTGTTCGCGATGCCGGCCCTGGCATTGGCCTCGTGAATGACCACCGGAATTCGGCCACCACGGCCGAGCACTCGACCGCGCGCCGCGAGGTAGGCAGGCAACGCGATGTAGCCACCGAACCCGACGAGCACATCGGCCTCGACGGCCGCGAAGATCTCCCTGGTTCTGCGCACCGATCGCGCAACCCGAATCGGCAGTTTCAGCAGATCGAGCGTGGGTTTACGCGGCAGCGGAACAGGCGGAATGAGTTCGAGGGCATACCCACGGGCGGGAACGAGCGTCGTCTCCAACCCTCGACTGCTCCCGAGGGCAGTGACGGTGACGGTGGGATCGAGGACGCGCAGGGCATCGGCCACAGCGAGCGCAGGCTCGATGTGCCCGGCCGTTCCGCCCCCGGCAACCACTACGGAAATCGGTCGAGAAGTGTGCTTCACCGTCGATATCCTCGCTCACCGGAGCGGACGGCCGGGCGACCGGGTTGCGGTTCCGGACGGGGCCTGCGGGGCGACCGAGCCCCGGCGAGGTATTCGGCACCGGCCTCGCGCCGCTGCGGATCGGCTCGGCGAGCCGCGTCCGTCCGGTATCCGGCCGAGGTCGGCGAGCCGGCCCGCGAACTGGATGCGCGGGTGCGTGGCGTCTCGGTGGCACGCGCACCTGCACCGGGCTTGCCCTTGCCGTTGCCCTTGCCCTTGCCCTTGCCATTGCCCTTGCGGGACTCGAGCCGCTTGCGGTCCTGTGCTGCGAGAGTGGGCCGAGTGGACTTCGAGCGCGCCATCGCTGCTCGTTTGGGCGAGAAGACGGCGGGCAACGGCAACCGGAGAGCGCGCGCGATGCGGCCCTCTTGCCCTGCATGCAACGCCGCGATGGCCTCCGGTTCGTGCCGGGCCGCGCTCGCGATGATGCCGAACATGAGCAGGGTGATCGCGGTCGACGTGCCGCCGTAGGACACCAACGGCAACTGCAGACCGGTCACCGGGAGCAGGCCGACGACGTAGCCGATATTGATCATGGCCTGACCGAACACCCAGCACGTGGCACCGGCGGTCAACAAGCGCAGGAACGGGTCAACCGAGCGCATGGCGATGCGCAGGCCCGTGTACACGAAGAGTCCGAAAAGTCCGATGACCGCGAGGCAGCCGATCGTCCCGAGTTCTTCACCGATGATGGCGAAGATGAAGTCGTTGTGCGCGTTGGGCAGGTAGCTCCACTTCGCGCGGCTCTGGCCGAGTCCTCGGCCGAACAGTCCGCCATCGGCGAGCGAGTATTTGGCCTGTGTGGACTGGTAAGACAGGCCCTGGGTGTCGTCGCCCGGGTTCAGCCAGGCCTTGACGCGATTGGATCGGTAACCGGCAGTGAACGCGAGCACCGTTGCCAGAGCCAGACCGGTCATCAGAACCGCACCGAACAGCCGGGCATTGAGGCCGGCGAACCACAGCAACGCCACCAAGATGATGCCGAGGGCAATCGCGGTACTCAGGTTCGGCTGCAAGACAACCAGCAGACACATCAGCAGACCCGCAGGCAGCAGCGGCACCAGCAACGACTTGATGTTGCCGTGTTCACTGCGCCGCGAGGCCAGCAAGTGCGCACCCCACAACACCAGCGCAACTTTCGCCAGTTCGGAGGGCTGGAACGAGACGACACCGAAGTCGAACCATCGCCTCGCACCCTGCCGTTCGGCACCGATGCCGGGAATCAACACGAGCATCAGCATGGTGATCGAGACCAGGAACAGCGGGAACGAGAGCTTCCGGAGATAACGGACCGGCAACCGAAGTGCGGTGTAGAAGGCGACGGCACCGAGCGCCACGCCGATCAACTGCTGGGTGAACAGGGCGTACCCGGATTCGTCGGCCGCAAAGGATTCGGCGGACGACGCGGACAGCACCATCACCAGACCCAACACCGTCAGCAGTACCGCGATGGTGACGATGAGGTGGAACGACGCCAACGGCCGGCCCAGCCACAACCCGATTCGAGTGCGCGGCGCAGCGGTCCGACGTGGTGAACGAGGCGGCTGTCCGGTAGTGGTCACGAGCGCGTCGATCCGATGTCGGCGGCCTCGAGCCGCAGCACCGACTCGGCGAAGCTGCGGCCGCGGTGGCCGTAATCGACGAACATGTCCAGTGATGCCGCCGCGGGGGCCAACAGCACGGTATCCCCCGGCGCAGCGCGCCGAGCCGCGTGGTCGACGACCGCCCGCATCACCGCATCAGCATCTTCAGCACCATGAGTCACACCAGCATCGTCTCCCGAAGGGAGCCTGACAACGGGAACATCGGGCGCGTGTCGCGCCAAAGCCTCTGCGATCTGCATCCCATCACGGCCGAGAACGACCGCAGCCACGAGCCGATCGGCGATCTCGACCACCAAGTCGTCGATCACCGCGCCCTTCAACAAACCACCGGCGATCCACACCACCCGCTCGTGCGCCAGGATCGACGACCGCGCCGCGTGCGGGTTGGTCGCCTTCGAATCGTCGACGAACGTCACGCCGGCGAGTTCGCGCACCACCGCAGCCCGATGGGGCCCCACCCGATAGCTCTGCAAACCGGCCTGCACCGCGTCGGCCTGCACCCCGATCGAACGAACGAGCGCGCTCGCAGCGAGCGCATCCAGAACCCCCGACGGTCCGCTCGGCTCGACATCGTCGGCCGCGATCAGATCCACGTCGACACCGAAAGCGTTGTCCACCAGCACACCCCCGCGCACACCCAGCTCACCCGAGGCCGGCTCCCCGAGCCGGAACCCGACAACCGTCGGAGCAGGTGCCTCAGCCGAAAGACTCGAAGCCCTGGCATCGTCGAGACCCACGACGGCAACATCACCGGTCAAGGCACGCGCTTTGGCCGAGACGTACCCGTCCATACCGCCGTGCCAGTCCAGATGATCCTCGGCGATGTTCAGAACCACACCCGCCGCCGGGCGCACCGACGGGGCCCAGAACAACTGGAACGAGGACAGTTCCACGGCGAGAACACTCGGGTGCGGGGTACGACGCACGGCGTCGGCGATGGGGAGTCCGATGTTGCCGCAGGCCACCGACTCGATCCCGGCTGCCTCCAGAATCGACGCCACCATCGAGGTCGTCGTCGTCTTTCCGTTGGTTCCGGTCACCACCAGCCAGCGCGTCCGGGGGCCGTACAACTCGGCCAGGTCTACCTGCCACGACAGTTCCACATCTCCCCACACCGGAATTCCCTGTTCGGCAGCAGCCGCCAAGACCGGTGAGTCGGGACGGAAACCGGGACTGGTGACGACGAGAGAGAACTCGGCGATCGCCGAGGCATCGGAGAGCAGTTCGTCCTGCAGCACCACCGCCGCTCCGCGATTCGCCGCCTCGTCGAGGGCAGTGCGATCGGAATCGGTGACGGTGACGACAGCTCCGAGATCGAGCAAGGGCTGCACGACGGCGAGCCCGGAGACTCGCGCACCGGTGACCAACACCGAGCTACCGCGCAACCAGGTCAGATCGGTCGATGACTGCGCCATGCCCTACCCGCCGACAGCAGCGAGGTACTCGCTGTAGAACAGGGCAAGACCGACCGCCGACGCGATGGCGGCCAGCAACCAGAACCGGATGATCACCGTCGTCTCGGCCCATCCCGCCAATTCGAAATGATGATGGAACGGTGCCATGCGGAATACGCGTCGGCGACTGGATCGGAACACCGCGACCTGAATGACCACCGACGCGGCCTCGGCGACGAACAGTGCACCGATGACCACCATGATCAGCTCCGTCTTGGTGACCACCGACAGTCCCGCGATGAGGCCGCCGAGAGCCAACGAACCGGTATCGCCCATGAATATCTTGGCCGGAGCGGCGTTCCACCACAGGAATCCGATGCATGCGCCCGCAGCGGAGGCACAGACCAGCGCCAGGTCGAGCGGATCTCGAACGTCGTAGCACCCGGGGGCAGGCCCGGCGGGGCCTGCGCACGCCTGCCGGTATTGCCAGAACGTGATGACCGTGTACGCGCCGAGCACCAGCGTCATCGACCCGGCGGCGAGGCCGTCGAGCCCATCGGTGAGGTTGACCGAGTTGGACCACGCGATCACCAGCAAGCAGACGAAGAGCACGAACACGACAGCCGACATGGACCAGGTGGCGATGTCGCGGACGTAGGACAGCTGGGTGCTGCCAGGGGTGAGCCCGCTGTCGCTGCGGAACTGCAGAACCAGGATGGCGAAGAGCACCGCAGCGGTTATCTGGCCGACATACTTGCCGGTGGCGTTCAGGCCCAGGTTGCGCTGCTTGCGAATCTTGATGAAGTCGTCGAGAAACCCGACGAGTCCGAGCACCGTGGTCAGTCCGAGAACGAGCAGGGCAGAGGCCGACGGACCGTCGGCGTCGTATCCGATTCCGATCAGGTGCGAGCCCCAGTAGCCGGCCCAGAGGCCGACGAGAATCGCGACGCCGCCCATCGTCGGAGTGCCGCGCTTGGACTGGTGACTGGCGGGACCCTCCACGCGAATCTCTTGACCGAAGCCCTGTTTCGAGAACGCTTTGATCAGCACAGGCGTCAGCAGGATCGCGACGGCCAGTGCGATGCCGCCGGCGAACAGGATCTGCCTCACTGCTCACCCTCCGCGGTGGCTGCGACGGCACTCGACACCTCGGCCAGCAGAGCGTCCGCGACGGTCCACAGAGCACCGGACTGCGAGGCCTTCACGAGAACGATGTCGCCGGGACGTACCTCCTCGCGCAGCACGTCGATCGCGGTCTCGCGATCGGGTACCAGCATCGACTCCTCGCCCCAGGAACCTTCCATGACCGCACCCTGATGCAACGCCCGAGTGGGACGTCCGGTGTCGACGATGATCAGCCGATCGACGTCGAGTCGAACAGCGAGCCGACCGATCGCGTCGTGCTCGACCACCGAGTCCGCCCCCAGCTCACCCATCTCACCGAGCACTGCCCAGCTGCGACGCTTGTGCCCGTCGTCCCGGCGTGACATCGACACCAACGCCTTGAGTGCAGCCCGCATCGAATCCGGATTGGCGTTGTAGGAGTCGTTGACGACGGTGACCCCGTCGGCGCGGGTACGCACGTCCATCCGCCGGATCGACGTCGGAGCTGCAGCCGCCAATGCGTCGGCCACCTGGCTGAGCGTCGCTCCGCATTCGAGTGCGACCGCCGCAGCGGCGAGCGCGTTTCCGACCTGATGTTCACCGTGCACTGCCAACGTGATCGGTACCGATCCTGCCGCGCATTCGAGCGTGAACGACGCCCGGGCGTCGGCGTCGACCCGAACGTCGACAGCCCTGATGTCGGCATCGGCACTCTGACCCACTGTGACGACCGATGCCGTTGTGCGCGTTGCCATCTCGGCAACGAGTCGATCGTCGGCATTGAGGATCGCCACTCCCCCGTCCGCGGCGCTCGGGAGGGCTTCGACGAGTTCCCCCTTCGCCAGCGCGATCGCGGCACGCGATCCGAACTCGCCCAGGTGCGCGGTGCCCACGTTGAGCACCACCCCGATACGCGGCGGTGCGAGGGCGGCGAGTTCGGCGATGTGGCCGATTCCTCTGGCGGACAACTCGAGACAGAGGAAGTCGGTCTCGGCGTCTGCGCGCAGAGCCGTCCACGGATGGCCGAGTTCGTTGTTGAACGATCCGGGAGGTGCCACCACCGAGCCGAGCGGTGCCAGTACCGCCGAGATCAGGTCTTTGGTGGAGGTCTTCCCCGAGGATCCGGTCACGCCGACGACGGTCAGCCCGTGCTGAGCGGTGAGTTCGAGCACCGACTCCCTCGCCAGCGCACCGAGTGCGGTCAAGACCGCCGATCCTGAGCCGTCGGGATCGTGTTCGAGAGCCATGGCGCGGCTCTCGTGCGGAACCGGACGCACCACGACGGCAGGTACCCCGACAGGTCGTGCGGCGAGCACCAGCGCCGCACCGGCGGCAACCGCATCGGGTGCGTGCTCGTGGCCATCCACCTTGGCTCCGGGCAGAGCGAGAAAGACGCTGCCGGGGGTGACCTTCCGTGAATCGAACTCCACCGGACCTGGCACGAGGACCGTCGGATCCGGTACCTCGTGCACGGTGCCGCCGACTATCTCGGCGATGCGGCCGATCGACAGCGGAATCACCGCGTACCTGCACTCGCGGTGAACAGCCGAGCGTCGATCGCCGAGGCGAGCTCCACCCGGTCGTCGAACGGGTGCTTCACCCCGGCCACCTCCTGGCCGGTCTCGTGCCCTTTACCTGCGATCAACACAACATCCCCCTCGCGTGCCCACTCCACGGCCTGCTCGATCGCCGCTGCGCGGCCTGCCACATTCCGGACCTCGCCACGTGCGTCCGCCGGCACCGACAGTGCGCCGTCCTCCACTGCCCGCCGAATGACGGCGGGATCCTCGCTGCGTGGGTTGTCGTCGGTCACCACCAGCAGATCGGCACCACGTGCCCCGGCCGCACCCATGAGCGGCCGCTTCGCGGTGTCGCGGTCTCCGCCTGCACCGAGTACCACGGCGATCCGGCCACGGGAGGATTCACGCAACGTGGCCAGTACGGCCTCGACGGCCGCAGGCTTGTGGGCGTAGTCGACAACGGCCACGAAATTCTGTCCCCGATCGATGCGCTGTACGCGTCCTGGCACATCGACCGCCGCAAGCCCGGCCGCCGCCATCGGCGCATCCACTCCGGCTGCGGCGCACGTCGCCAGCGCCAGCACGCTGTTCGAGACGTTGTATCGCCCCGGGAGCCGGACCGAGACCGGCAGCTTCTCACCGTGCGGGTCGGTAACGACGAAGGACTGCGTGCCGTCGTCGTGTTTGGCCCAATCCGAGACCGACCAGTTCGAGTCGTCACCGGTAGAGGCGGTGACCACGGTCGATCCGGCCGCGCGAGCGATCTCTGCCATACGGAGCCCCCACGAATCGTCCACGCAGACGACAGCGGTCTCGGCCCGCACAGCCGAGTCGGCGGCGAACAATCGACTCTTGGCCAGGAAGTAGTCCTCCAGGGAACCATGGAAATCGAGATGATCCTGAGACAGATTGGTGAACGCTCCGACGGCGAAGCAGGTGCCGTCCACCCGCCCCAGCGACAGCGCGTGGGAGGACACCTCCATCACCACGGTATCGACGCCCTGTTCCACCATGACCGCGAAGAGCGCGTGCAACTGTGGTGCCTCGGGGGTAGTGAGAGCGCTCGGCACGTGCCGACCTGCCACGCGCGTTTCGATCGTGCCGATCAACCCACAACGCCGACCCGCAGCGGTCAGGCCGGCCTCGATGAGATACGAGGTCGTCGTCTTCCCCGATGTACCGGTGATCCCGATGACGGTCATCTTCGACGAGGGGTTGCCGTAGATCAGCGCTGAGGCTGTTCCCAGTATTTCCCGTGGGCGATCGTGCACGAGCACCGGAACCTGGCGTTCCGTGGCTGCGCATACGCGCCGGACTATGTCGAGCCCGTCGGGGTCGGTGAGAACGGCCACCGCGCCGCGATCGACCGCGTCGGCGGCGAACTCTGCACCGTGACGACTCGATCCGGGCAGTGCCGCGAAGAGATCGCCGGGCAGGACGGACTGTGCTCGCAAATCGATACCGGTCACCGATACGCCCGCGGGGTCGCCGGCCCCGATCACGGCACCGGATGCAGACGCCACCTGAAGAACCTCGGTGTGCGGTGGCTGCGCCGGACGTGAACCCGGAGCCGGACGTGAATCCGATGAAACAGTCACTCCTGCTCCCTTCCTCTATGCTGCCGGCCGCGCACCTGCGCCGACTCGATCGCGCAGTGCTGCGGCGGCGGCCGAACGAACGAGTCCGAACCGATGTGTCAGATTACCGGCGGCCGGGACGTCGATGTCGCCACCCCGACCCACCGCACGTCGACAATCGGACTCAGTCCGCCTGCAGCACCAGCTTGGGGCCGGGGTCTGCGGACATGGGCACACTGTCCCGCTGGAGCATCCAGCTGGCGATGTTGTGGAACAGGGGTGCTGCCGATTGCCCGCCGGAGCCGTCGGCGCTGCGCGTCGGGGCGTCGAGCATGATCCCGATCACATAGCGGGGATCGTCGGCGGGCGCGATACCCGCGAAGGTGATCCAGTACTTCGAGTTCGAGTAGCACTTGCACTCCGGGTCCACCTGCTGCGCCGTACCGGTCTTTCCACTGATCTGATACCCCTCGACACCGGCGGCGACCCCGGTGCCGCGCTGATTGCCCGTGTCGTCCTGGGTGACGGATCGAAACATGTTCCGGACCGTCTTCGCGGTCTGTGGGCTCACCACGTACACGCCGTCCGGCCGCTCGGTCTCGGTCCGCTGACCGTTGGCGTCCACGGTCGCCTCGATGATCCGGGGTGGGATGCGGATTCCGTCGTTGGCGATGGCCTGGTACATCCCGGTCATCTGCAGCAGTGTCATCGACAATCCCTGCCCGATCGGGAGGTTGGCGAACGTACCGCCCGACCACTGATCGCGGCTCGGCACGCTTCCTGCGCTCTCGTTGGGCAGACCGACATCACTGCGCTGGCCCAGGCCGAATCTGTTCAGCATGTCGGCATAGCGATCCTCGCCGACGCGTTGCGCCAGCATCAGGGTGCCGACGTTGGAGGATTTACCGAATACGCCGGTAGTGGTGTACGGCGCGACACCGTGGTCCCAGGCGTCCTTGACGGTCACCCCGGACATGAAGATGCTGCCCGGAACCTGCAGCACCTCGTCGGGTGTGGTGAGCCCGTTCTCGATGGCCGCGGCAGCAGTGATGATCTTGTTCACCGATCCCGGCTCGAACGGGGTGGTGACAGGCAGATTGCCCATCTGCTTGTTGCGGTCGTTGTTGCCGACACCGATACCTGCGTTGAAGGTGTTGTCGTTCGACATCGCCAGCACCTCGCCGGTACGCGAATCCTGCACGTACGCCGATGCGTCCTTGGCTCCGGACAGGTCCTTCGCCAGTTGAACCTGCTGTTGTACGTAGTACTGAAGATCGGCATCGATGGTCAGCTCGACGCTGGAACCGTTGACGGCGGGCTGCTTGTCTCGCCAACTGCCGGGAATGACGGCACCGTCGGAACCGCGGTCGTAGGTCTGCGATCCGTCGGTTCCAGCCAAGGTTGCGTCGAGGGAATCCTCCAGACCGAGCAGACCGTGTCCGTCCCACCCGGTGGCACCGACGATGTTCGCGGCCAGAGACCCGCCCGGATACTCGCGGATGTCCTGTCGCTCCAGACCGACCTGCCTGAAATCAGCACTGATCTTCGACGCGATGGTGGCATCGACACCACGTGCCAGATAGGTGAATTCGTCATCGCTGTTCAGCTTCGCAAGCAGATCCTTCTCGCTGATCACATCGCCGAGATCGCTGTGGATACGCGCCGCGATGTCCTCGAGATACTGCTCCGTCTCCGGTTGGGTTGGATCCGCCGCTCTGGCCTCGTCGAGTTCCCTACGTACTCGAACAGGCTGGAATGTCAGCGCTTTCGCTTCCATCGTGAACGCGATCGGATTTCCGTTGCGATCGAGAATGGACCCGCGCAACGCGGGATCGACGATCGTGGTGGTGCGCTGCGAGGCCGACTCGGCCGACAGCCTGGGGCCGTCGACTCCCTGAATCCACAGCAATTGGGCTGCTGCAACGATCAGCGCCGTGTACATCAGAATCCGCCCGGTTCCGTGACGGAACCGAAAGGTGGACGAGTCGAGACGCTTTCGGTTCGGTGGCCGACGGCGCGAAGCAGGCGTTGGCCTGGTCACTGCCCGTCACCCGCGGCGTCGTCGGTGGACGGAGCCGAGGGCGCGTCGACCGAAGGTGTTTCGCCCGAGGGAAGGCTCATGGGAACCAATTGTTCAGCAAGCGCGTCATTTCCAGCCCCATTGCCCGCACTCGGCGTGGCGGCGCGGGTATCGACCGTTCCCGAGGTCCGGTTGGGTTGCGAGGCACTGCGCGGAGTCAGTTGCTGCTGCGTTCCCGTAGCAGGCATCGCGGCCTCGCTCCCAGCGGCGTTCGTCACCGGGTCGAGCGGCGGCACCGGTGCGCCGTCGGCAGGGACCGGGGTGCCCACCACCTGCACACCGCCGTCTGCTCCGACGATCAGGCGCGGGGGATTCTTCGCCGGAACCATGCCGAGTCCAGCGGCCTTGCGAGCCAACTCGGTGGGTGATTCCGCCAACTCGATATCGCGCTGCAGAGATGCTCGCTGCTGGGCGAGTTCGGTGTTCACTGCCTTCGCTGCGCTCAGATCGTAGGAGTCGCCCGCAGACCGCGTGGTCAGCAGCAACGTCAAACCGAGACCGAGGGCAAGTAGGCCGATGATCAATGCGACGAACGGAATTCGCGCTGCGATAGCACTGCCGTCGATCGACCGACGTTGGCTGGAACCGCGGGCCGAATCCGAGGTGTGAATCGATGCGCGCTGCTGTCTGCGCTCGTACGCCCGAAGAGCCGCTCCGGATCGTCCACCGCGACGGCTGGTGGGTTCTGGGCCCGAAAGTGGACCCTGCGGAACGACATTGCGCCTGGAGGCTGGAACTCGACTGCGCTGTGTCCCGACAGATGCGCCTGGAACTGTCATTCCGCTCTCCTTGCAATCCGTTCGGCGGCGCGCAATCTCACCGGAGCCGAACGTGGGTTGACATCGATCTCTGCATCCGAGGCACGCTCGGCCCCTCTGGTCAGTAGCCGAAACTCCGGACCCATTCCGGGAAGCTCCACCGGCAATCCCTCCGGGCTACGGGACTTGATCCGAGGTGCCAACTCCTGCTTGACAACTCGATCTTCGAGCGATTGGTAGGACATGAAGACCACTCGGCCGCCGACGGCCAAGGCATCGAGCCCGGCGGGCACTGCGGCCTTCAACGAGTCCAGCTCGCCGTTGACCTCGATCCGCAGGGCCTGAAAAGTCCGCTTGGCCGGATGTCCGCCCGTACGCCGCGTCGCAGCAGGGATTGCGGCGTATAGCAGTTCCACCAACGGACCACTCGTCGTGAACGGGGTGTGCTCGCGTCGACGCAGCACCGCAGAGGCGATCTTGCCTGCGAACCGCTCTTCTCCGTATGTACTGAGCACGCGCGCGATATCGCCGTGCGAATACGTGTTGAGGATGTCGGCAGCGGTGATGCCCACCGTCGGATTCATCCGCATGTCCAGTGGGGCATCGACGGAGTACGCGAATCCACGCTCGGACTCGTCCAATTGCATCGACGACACCCCGAGATCGAACAGAATGGCGTGCACCGATCCGAGCGCCGGCAGCCCGGCCTCACCGAGCGCCTCTGCGATTCCGTCGTAAGTGTTGTGGACCAGCGTGATTCGATCCGAATAGGGAGACAACCGGGCACCCGCGAGTTCGAGCGCATCTGGATCGCGGTCGAGCCCGATCAAGTGCAGCTGCGGATAGGTACGCAGAAAGTGTTCGGAATGACCGCCGAGTCCGAGCGTCGCATCGATCATGACGGGCACGCTGTCGGCGGAATCGAGTGCAGGACCCAATAATTCGACCGCTCGCTCCAGTCGAACCGGAACGTGAACCGGAGCTTCGGATCGTTGGCGGGTTCGGTCGGCGGACGAGCTGCTCTCGTCCTTTCCGACGCCCTCCGTCATGGTTCCTCCCGGTCGTGCGTACGTACTTCTCGCCCGGGTCCGGGCCGTGCGGGTTGCCCATGGGCACCGTCACGAATGCTTCGAGGTCCCTGTCCGATAGGGAACCTGGCGTTGGGGAAGAACGTCAGGGTCCTGATCTGCGAAACCTGGCGTTGGGGAAGAACGTCAGGGTTCTGATCGGGCAGAGGCCTCGCTGCACTCGCAGGCGACCCAGGGCGGGTTACAAGATCCCTCCGAGGGATTCATCGAAAGCGTCGGAGAAATCCTGCTCGTTCTCAGCGGAGTAGCGGGCCCATGCCTCGTCGTTCCAGATTTCGATGAAATCCATCGAACCGATCACCACGCAGTTTCGCTCGAGCCCCGCGTAACGGCGGTGTTCGGCACTGATGGTGATGCGACCCTGTCCGTCCGGCCGCTGCTCGTCGGTTCCCGAGAAGAACTGACGCACATAGGCACGGGCTTTCGGGTTGGCACGAGACGCTGCCGTCAGCTTCCGAGACCGCTCGGCGAAGTCTGCCGCGGTGTAGACCGCGAGGCTGAAATCCTGCCCCTTGCTCACCATGACACCTCCCGCAAGCGCGTCTCGAAATTTGGCCGGCAACGTGAGTCGACCCTTGTCGTCGAGCTTCGGCGTGTAGGTACCGAGAAACACTCGCCACCTCCAGCCTCGACTCTCCGCTGCGGACCACTTTACCCCACTCTCCCCCACTTCGACCCATCCGTAGCCGAGAAATCTTGGGAACTTTCGTAAATCACCAGCTCAACGAACCTGGGGCAGCTTTATTTTGCAGCAAGACGCGCGAGGGGTGACACCTCGCACGATGGCACTCGAACGCTCGACACCCACCCTTTCGAGCGGTTCGGCCTGGCATTTTCCGTGGTGGTGGCGCACAGGCACGCCAGACGGACCCCTATTTCGGCCCAGGTGGGGAAAAGTGGGGAATGGTGAGGAACGTGGGGCGAAGTGGGGAGTTCACCCCACGGACCCGGCGTGACGCAGTAGGAGACGACACGACACGCGACGACGGTTCCATTCAGCAGCGCTGCCACATCGGCGCTCGGGCCCGACCCGGGGCGCAATCCGGTCGGCGTGTCGCCGAGTCGCGCGATCGCCACATGGATCGACCGGGAGTCAGCGACTGTTCGGCGTTCGCAGTTCTATGGCTGCAACGACAGCAGCACCTCACCGGAAGGTGAGGTGCTGCTGTGTGAGGCGTGGGAAGCCGACACGAGGTCGGCTTACATCAAAATCGAATCACTCCTGATCGAACCTCTTTCGGAACCGGTCTTCCATTCGAGAGGAGAAACTGCCGCCCTTGCGGCCACCCTTCGATTTCTGCCCGGAACCACGACCAGAGGATTCAGCAGCATTGCTTGCTGTGCTGCCTTCCTCTTGCGACCCTGCGGCCCCCTTCTTGGAGCCGCCGAACAGGAACAGTGCCCCGGCACCGAACATGAACAAAAAGCCGATGAGACTGACGACGAGAAACGCCAAACTGTTCGTCGACAGAGCAACACCGGCGACGAGCAACACGAGTCCCACGACGAACAGCGCGGCAGCCTGAAAGCGCCTCCTGCTCGACGCCGCACGAACGCGGCCGCCTCTCACGTGAGACGCAAATTTGGGATCCTCGGCGTAGAGAGCGCTCTCTATTTGATCGAGCATGCGCTGCTCGTGCTCGGAGAGTGGCACGGTACCTCCCCCTGCACAGATATTGAAGGTCATTTCGGTTGCGAAACGACGGGAAGCTGACCTTGGCGGCTACCTGCTGTCGATGATACGAGCTGAATCCACTGCTTACCACCTACTCGGTCGATGTGTTCCTGAGAAACATCGAAGATTTCGAGACGGACGTGCCGGAAACGGTGTCCGAACAGTGCGTGACGTGGCAGTTCACCCGCCGCGACCACACTGCCGAGTCACGCCGATATCGGTGCCACCATCGGGTCCACTGCAGCCAAGCGTGACTGGCCACCCAGTCGATCGTCGACCGAGTTCAGGAAACGGCTGGCGTGCCGGTAGAAATCTTCGGCGTCGAGATCGGAAACCGTGCTCGATGCCCCCGCCTCGACCGCAGCGCGGGTAGCCGAGAACGACGCGAAGTAATCCGCCCACACGGCGAGATCAGGCGCCGCCTTCGCCATCAACACCCACGCGCTGCGCGAGCGAGGACGGGCCCCGATCGAGTTCGGCACGGATGCCAGCACGGCCGCCGCGCCCTTGAGCGCTGCGGCGTAGCTCCCGAGAAAACGATCGCCTGCATCGGTCTCGCCGACGGACTCGGACAGCAATGCATCGGCTCGACCGAGCAGGACCCGGGCCTGGCGCGGCACCGGCGACAGCACGCCGGCATCGAATGCCTGTGTGATCGTCATACTCGAACACCTCCAGTTCGAATCTCCGGTGCGTACCTGACGCGCCCGGATCCCTGATGAAGCCTTACAGTCGAACCCCGGGGAATCCGACTCGCGGAACCGAGCCGACGCCACCGGTGCACCAGGCCCCGATCATCGAACACCCGTTCGACATCTCGAATATAGCCGTGCCCACCGACAAGTTGCCGAGGAAAGGGTGAGAACAGTCGTCGCCGATGCGCAGACAGCGCCGTACCTGATCGATCTGACGCCCCCTCGATTCCGCCAGCGGCTGGGTGAGGCGCTGTCCATCTACGTCGAGGCCATGGGCTACCCCCGTGGAACCGAGCAGAGCCGCGCCCCGATGTGGAGCGAACATCTGCATCGGCCGGGTTGGCGGGCGGTGGGGGCATTGCTCCCCAACCCGGACCCGGCACAGCCCGATTCCCTGGTCGCCGTTGCCTACGGCTACCACGGCGCTGCCCACCAGTGGTGGCATCAGCAGGTACGCGACGGCATGCGGCGGGCGGGCCACTCCCCTGGACAGGTCGAGGCCGTGCTCGGTGACTACTTCGAACTGACCGAGTTGCACGTCCTCCCGAGTGCCCAAGGCCACGGTCTGGGCGGCCGACTGTGCAGCCGACTGTTGGACGGTGTCACGGCCGACAACGTGATGTTGTCCACTCCCGAAGTAACCGGGGAAGACAATCGAGCGTGGCGGCTCTACCGGCGGCTGGGCTTCACGGACGTGCTCCGGGACTTCTCGTTCGCCGGCGATCGACGTCCGTTCGCCGTATTGAGTCGCCGGTTGCCGCTCGAGCTGCCAGTAGCCTGAGGTTGTGATCGACGCTGTGGTGGTGGGCTCAGGCCACAACGCCCTGACCTCTGCCTGTTATCTGAGCGACGCCGGGATGTCGGTGGAGGTGCTCGAGCGCGACACCGTCGCCGGTGGCGCGGTGTCGACCGTCGAGCGCTTTCCCGGCCACCGCGTCGACCGTGGCTCCTCGGCGCACATCATGATTCGCCACACAGGCATCATCGAAGAACTCGGCCTCGCCGAGTTCGGCCTGCGCTACATCGACTGCGATCCATGGGCCTTCGCACCGGGTGCGGTCGACACCGACGAACGAGCCATCGTCTTCCATCGCAGCCTCGACCGCACCTGCGATTCCATTGCCGCCGCGTGCGGGACAGCCGATGCCAACGCCTACCGCAACTTCGTCCACACGTGGGGTCCTCGAAGCGAGCGCACCATGCGCGCGTTCGGCGGACCACCCACCGGCCCGAAGCTGCTCCGATCCTTCTGGGGACTCGGGGCCCCGGACGGCGGCAGCATGCTTTCGCGGGAGTTCCTCGCCACCGGCGATTCCCTGTTGGACGAGCTGTTCTCGAGCGAACGCCTCAAGGCCGCACTGGCGTGGTTCGGCGCACAGTCGGGACCACCGATGTCCGAGCCGGGAACCGCGCCGATGGTGGGCTTTGCCGCCCTCATGCACACCCTCCCACCCGGCCGCGCCATCGGCGGCAGTGGCGCGCTGACGGAGGCGATGATCGCCCGCCTGCGGCGCGACGGTGCCGCGGTGACTCTCGGTGACGCAGTGACCTCACTCGTTCGACGCCCACACGGCTGGACCACCAGAACCGCGTCGGGACGAGCGATCGACAGCCGAATCGTCGTGGCGGGTTGTCACATCCTGACCACACTCGATCTGCTCGCCGACGGCGGGCACGACGCAGACCGGATCGCTCGGTGGCGCAGCACCATCAGGGTGGGGCCCGGCATCGGTACCGCAGTCCGGCTGGCCACCGATGCCCTACCGGTGTATCCCAGCGCCGACCGAATCGAGGACGGAACTCACGGCCTGGCCCTGCTCGTACGCGACCGCAGCCAGTTGCGCCTGGCACATGGGCACGCACTGGCCGGAGACCTGCCACCCACCCCGGCAGTTCTGGGAATGTCGTTCACCGCCATCGATCCCACCATTGCCCCACCAGGACAGCACCAGGTGTCACTGTGGTCTCAGTGGCATCCTCATACTCTCGCGGACGGCAGGCAATGGCGTTCGGTCGCTCCCGGCGAGCGTTCGTTGGCCGAGTTCGAAGCAGATCGGATCGTGGCCGAGATGGATCGGTACGCACCCGGTTTCGCGGACACAGTGATGAATCGGTATGTGCAGTCGCCCCCCGACATCGAGCGAGAGCTCGGTCTGATCGGCGGAAACATCATGCATCTCGATATGTCACTGGACCAGATGATGATGTGGCGTCCGCATCCCCAACTGGCCGGTCACCGAGTTCCAGGAGCGCGAGGGCTGTATCTCACCGGTGCATCGACCCACCCCGGCGGCGGGGTGATGGCAGCCAGTGGGCGATCGGCGGCGCGGATTGCGATCGCGGACGCCCGTGCCTCGCGGCGGCGCGGGTTCCTCAGGAGAAAGCCATGAGGAGCGCGCCGGTTGTCGTCGCGGCCGCCGCCGTCGGGTGCCAGATCGTCTACCCGCTGGTGTCGGGTTCGACCCGGGACGCTGTGACGGTGGCCGTGGTCGCGTTGCTCGCGCTCGCGTCGATCCTGCATGCTGCGCTCTACCGAGGCGCGCGGTGGACCGTAGTTCTGATCGTTGTGACCGCCGGCTCGGGGTTCGTCTCCGAGCTCGTCGGCACTGCCACCGGCTTTCCGTTCGGCGAGTACTTCTACGCGCAGAACCGCTTGGGCCCCAGTGCGTTCGAGGTTCCTCTCGTGGTCCCGCTGGCATGGACGGCCGGGTTCTATCCCATCTGGTGCGCGGTGAGCTTCGTCGTCGAGCGAATCGATATCTCGCAGGTGCGCGCTACCGCGCTCCGCATCACCGCGGTGGCGGTGGGCATGGTCGGCTGGGACCTCTACCTCGATCCACAGATGGTCACGGACGGGCAGTGGACCTGGACCAGCGGTGCCGTCGGACTGCCGGGGGTGCCGTCGATTCCGCTGACCAACTACCTCGGCTGGCTCGTGGTGGCCACATCGATGACCGTGATCATGTCCTCGTTCGATCGAGCCGTCGGCGAACCGCGGCGGTCGGTGAGGCCGGTGCAGCCCTCCGGCGACGCGGTTCCCATCGGGCTCTTTCTGTGGACCTGGCTCGGTTCGGCCCTCGCCCATGCGGTATTCCTCGAGGGTGCAGAACTTCGCTACTCGGCGGTGTACGGGTTCGTGGTGATGGGCACCGTCGGCATCCCGCTGATCGCGACGGCCTGGCGAGCTCGATCAGCTCGAGACCGACACACCTCGCTGACAACCCCTGCCGACTGACATCGGCTCCATGCCCTGGCACGATGTCGGACGTGCAGTCGACATCGCGAACACCTCACCGAACCAACCGACGCCGAGTCCTCTCGGTGATCGCACTGGCCCTGCTGATTGCACCGATGCTGGCCGGTTGTCTGCGGGTGCAGGTCACGATGGGGGTCTCGGCGAACGACCGGGTGGCGGGTCAGATCGTGGCGGCCAGTGTGCCGACCTCCGACTCCGACACCGGCCCGGAACTGGTGGTTCCCTCGTCCCTCGAGGACAAGGTGCGTGTCGAACCGTACAACCAGGACGGATACGTCGGCTCACAGGCCATTTTCGAGGATCTCTCGTTCGGCGACGTGCAGACGCTCGGATCGATCTTCCAGAACGCTGCCGGATCGTTCCAACTCACGCTGCAACGTTCTGGTGACACCGTCAGCCTGTCGGGCAACGCCGACCTGTCCTCGGTCCCGACTCAGGGATCGGACGTCCAGTTCACCATCGCGTTTCCCGCTCGCATCGGTACCACCAACGGCACTCGCGAGAGCGACAACTCGATCTCCTGGAAACTACCGGCCGGCGAGGTCACATCCGTGCGCGCCGAGGTCAACTATCCCGATCCGAACACCCGAAGCTTCGCCGGTTGGGCCGGAATCGTCGGCGGGGTGACCGTCGGCGTCGCGGCGATCGTCGGCGCGATGGCGTGGGTCTCACGCAACCCGCCGCTGGCCAACCGTCGGCCGCGACGCCCCGGGGCGGACGACTCGACCGACAGAACATCGGTGTGACGGGCCGGTTCCTCGCACGAACAACGCAGGCCGCCGCTGTCCTCGCCTCGACCTCCGCCGCGGTGGCCTCGATGAACGCGCTGTCCATGCCGGGTCTGCGCCGTCCGACCAGTCCGGTCACCGAACGCATCTCGATCTGCATCCCCGCTCGCAACGAGGTGGGCACGCTGCCGGCTTTGATCGACGACCTGACCCGGCAGCAACTGTGCACCGACCTGAAGGTCGTCGTTCTCGACGACGACTCGACCGACGGAACGACCGCGGCAGCGAACGCGGCAGCTGCGGGTGACCCGAGAATTCGGGTCGTGAAGTCCGCCGTTCCACCGCCACCGGGCTGGACCGGCAAAGCCGCAGCGTGCGCCGAGCTGGCCCGGCTCGCCGACGAGGACGATGTGAACGCCTCGGTGATCGTCTTCGTCGACGCAGACGTTCGACTCGAACCCGGCGCTGTCGCGGCAGCCGTGCGGATGTTGCGCAGACGCGGCGACGGTTTGCTGTGCCCCTGGCCCGAGCAACGTGCCGGGAGCGCCGTCGAGCGACTCGTCCAACCCTTGCTGGCGTGGTCGTGGATGTCGACTCTGCCGGTGCCGGTGGCGAACGCGCTGCCGCTGCCGTCGATGGCAGTTGCGTGCGGTCAGTTCATGGCCTTCGACAGGGCTGCGTACCGGGCCATCGGCGGACACAGCTGCGTTGCCGGCAGCGCGACCGAGGATCTGGACCTGGCACGTGCACTGCGCCGACGAGGCTTTTCGACGTCGGTGGCCTCTGCTGCCGGGTTGATTCGATGCCGGATGTACGACTCAACCGCGGATCTGCGGTCCGGATACAGCAGGTGGCTGTGGAGCGTGTTCGGCGGACCTGCGGGGTCGACCGCAGCAGCTCTGACGCTGTCCGTGATCTACCTCGTACCGCCCGTCGCCGCACTCACCTCCACGGGGTCGACGCGTCGACTCGGCGTGGCCGGGTATCTGGCCGGCACGGTATCCAGAATGGCCGCGCGGCGGCGCGAATCGGGATCGCGGTTCGGCCTCGGCGATGTGATCGACGCCGCGTTGCATCCGCTGTCGATTCTCGCGTTCGTCGGCCTGGTGGCCGAGTCACACCTACGCATGCAGCGCGGCTCGCTGTCGTGGAAATCACGCCCGATGCCCGTACCGCAGAGCTGAGAGGCTAGACCCGCGCCGGTGCCAGACCCAGGTTGCTCAGTACCTCGCGCGTCGCCCGTGCGAAGTTGAGCGTGATGAAGTGCAATCCCGGCGCACCCTCGGAGATCAACCGCTCGCCGATGGTCGTCGCCAGTTCGATGCCCACTTCTCGGACGGCAGCGCGGTCCTCCTCCGGCCCGGAACCGGCTGCGCGAGTGAATTTCTCGTCCAGGTAGGACGGGAGCGTCGTGCCGGAGAGTTCGAGCATCCGGCGGACCGAACGCAGTGAGGTGATCGGCATGATCTCGGGGATGATCGGCTTCGCGCCCTGCTCGGCATCGTGGGCACACACACGATCGCGCAATCGCAGGTAGTCGTCCACATCGAAGAACATCTGAGTGATCGAGTACTCCGCTCCGGCACGGAGCTTGTCCACCAGGCACCTGGTGTCCTGCTCCAGATCGTCGGCACGGTGGTGTCCTTCGGGAAACGATGCCACCCCTACGTGGAAGTCGCCGAGATCGCGGACCAGCCGGACCAACTCCTCCGCGTATTCGACTCCGTCGGGGTGCTTCTCCCAATCACCGAGTGGATCCCCAGGGGGGTCGCCGCGCAGCACGAGAATGTTGGTGATGCCGCGATCGGCGTAGGAGCCGACCATCGAGCGCAACTCGTCGACACTGTGCGAGACCGCTGTGAGATGCGCCACCGGAAGCAGGGTCGTCTCCTCGGCGATCTGTCCTGTAACGCGCACAGTTCGATCGCGGGTGGAGCCGCCGGCTCCGTACGTCATCGACACGAATGCGGGCTGAAGTTGCTCGAACTCACGGACTGCCCGCCACAGCCTGGCCTCTGCGGCGGCATCGCGAGGCGGGGAGAACTCGACCGAGAAGGGGATCCTGGCCTCCGGATCGTGCCGCAATCGGTCGACGATGGACGGAGTCCTCGTCACGAATCCTCGGCTCGACCGCCCCCTGACGGAATCTTCGCTCACCCGAAGATCATAGGTTGCGCTCCGTCGACGCTCGTCGGGCCTCCCGCAGGACGGGGTTCGCTGCATGTCGGCGCGCTGGTGGCGGCGCCTACTAGTGTGGGATCGGAATCCGACACACACTCACGCCGAACCCTGGAGGATCGTTCTGTCCGGAGACTCGTCTTCGCCCGTCGTCGACACCGCAACCACCGCTACCGGACCGGAGGCGCTGCGCACGGCCGTGGACGCGACCCTCACCGAGTTCTTCGCCTCGCGCCGCGCTGTGGTCGACACAGTGGGCGGCGGCTACCCCGCAGCAGTGGCCGATCTCGAAGCGTTCGTGCTCAGGGGTGGCAAGCGCATGCGTCCCGCTTTCGCGTGGACCGCGTGGCTCGGTGCCGGTGGCGAGTCGACCGGTGAACGGGCAGACGCCGTGCTCAGAGCCTGCTCAGCGCTCGAGTTGGTCCAGGCGTGCGCCCTGATCCACGACGACATCATCGATTCATCCAGCACACGACGCGGTTTCCCGACTGTGCACGTCGACTTCGCAGGCCGGCATCGAGACGCGGGCTGGTCCGGCTCCTCGGAGCATTTCGGGGAATCGGCGGCGATTCTCGTCGGCGATCTGGCCCTGTGCTGGGCCGACGACCTACTCCGCGAATCGGGTATCGACGCAGACTCCGCGCGTCGAGCCCAGCCGGTGTGGTCGGCCATGCGCACCGAGGTGCTCGGTGGCCAACTACTCGATATCGAGGCCGAGGCCGGTATCGACGAGAGCGTGGCAGCTGCGATGCGGGTCAACCGATACAAGACTGCCGCGTACACCGTAGAACGGCCCTTGCATCTGGGCGCAGCGCTGGCGGACGCGGACGACGAGCTGATCGCGGCGTACCGCAGCTTCGGTGCCGACATCGGGATCGCATTCCAATTGCGCGACGACCTGCTCGGAGTGTTCGGCGACCCCGAGGTGACCGGCAAACCGTCGGGCGACGACATCACCGAGGGCAAACGCACCGTGCTCATCGCCTCGGCACTGCACCAAGCCGACCTGACTCGCCCCGATCACGCAGCCACGATTCGGGCCGGTCTCGGTACCGATCTCGATGCTGCCGGCGTCGCCGAGATCCGTTCGATTCTGGTCGAGCTCGGTGCAGTGGATGCGGTCGAGCGGCAGATCGACGAACTCGGTACCCGCGCTCTGGCCACCCTCGACAACAGTTTGATCGAACCGGTCGCTGCCGCGCACCTGCGCGCCATGGCGACCGCCGCCATCAGACGGCAGTACTGAAAGAGAGCGTCATGTCTTCTATCCGTGCAGTCACCGGGCCCACCGACACAGTCGTGGTGGTGGGAGCCGGGCTGGCCGGACTGGCTGCCGGTCTGCATCTCATCGGGGCAGGCAAGAAAGTCGTTCTCGTCGAACGAGAGGCGAGCGTGGGCGGCCGGGTCGGGGTGTATCCGGTGTTCGACATCGACGGTTCCCACCTGTACGACGTCGACAACGGTGCCAGCGTCTTGACGATGCCGAACCTGGTGCTCGAGGCGCTCGCGGCCGTGGGTGCCGATTTCGAATCCACGACACCGCCGATTCGGCTGGCGACACTGTCGCCCTCGTATCACACGCGTTACGCCGACGGCAGCTCGATCGACGTCTACTCCGACCCCGAGGCCATGGCGGCCGAGGTCGAACGGACCTGCGGCCCCGCCGAGGCGCAGGGATACCGCAATCTACGGAGTTGGCTGGCCGCCATCTTCGACGCCGAGTTCGATCGGTACATCGACTCGAACTTCGATTCCCCGCTCGATCTCGTGGGTTCGAAGGCCGCGATCCGAGACACCGCCACGCTGGCGAGGCTCGGCGGTTTCGGCCGACTCGGACCACGCGTCGACCGATTCCTGAAAGATCCGCGATTGCGTCGGGTCTTCACCTTCCAGGCGCTCTATGCAGGCATGGCACCGCAGAAGGCACTCGCGGTGTACGGGGCCATCGCGCACATGGACACCTCGCTGGGGGTCTTCTTTCCCGAGGGCGGAATGGCGGCGATCTCCAAGGCCATGGCCGACGCCTTCGTCACCGCAGGCGGCACGCTCGAGCTCGGCACCGAGATCGTCGACATCACCGTCGACCGTGGCCGTGCCGACTCGGTTTTGACCGCGACTGGTGACCGGATCGCGTGCGACGCTCTCGTTCTCACTCCCGATCTGCCCGTCGTGGACCGACTCCTCGACCGTGCTTCGGTGACGAGGCAGGGTCGAGGAAACGGCTACGGTGCCGTCTCTCCGTCGGCGGTCGTCGCACACGGCACCGTGGCCCTCGAACACACCGCCGCGTGGCCGGCCCGGGCGCATCACACCATCGACTTCGGGAACGAGTGGGCCGAGACCTTTCGCCGCATCACCGCCAAGCCGGGCAAGGGATCATTGATGGCTGATCCGTCGTTGCTCATCACCCGGCCGTCGGTGAGTGATTCGAATCTCGAAGTGATTCGCGGCGGCGTCCGCAGTGAGCCGGTATCGATTCTGGCTCCGTGCCCCAACCTCGAGAGCGCTCCCCTGCCCTGGAGCGAGCTGGCGCAGCCGTATCTCCGCGAGATTCTCACAACTCTGGAAGATCGCGGTTACACCGGGCTCCTCGACGGATTCGTCCTGGACCACCTCGACACACCCGAGACCTGGGCGCGAAAAGGCATGATCGAGGGTTCGCCGTTCTCGTCTGCACATGTGTTTCGTCAGACCGGACCGTTCCGACGCAAGAACCTGGTCTCCGGACTCGACAACGTGGTTCTCGCCGGCTCGGGTACGACACCCGGAGTGGGCGTTCCCACGGTTCTGGTCTCGGGAAAGCTCGCTGCCGAACGAGTGACAGGACACCGGAGCCGGTAGGTTCGTTCGACTCGCCGTACCGACCAACTAAGCTGAGCGCGATCGTTTGCCGGTCGCCCTCATTGCTGCGAGCATGATCGTTCGGTGAACGGCGCGAACACACCGGCTGACGTGTTCATCTCGATCCACACTTCGTTGCAGAGGAGGAGCAGGCGGCAATGTCTTCGATTTCGTCGCACTCCACTTCCTCGGATCGATCCTCGGACGGGCCCGACCCCTCTCCTGCGCGACGGACATCGAGGCTGACCACCACCGCCAACTTTCTACGCAGCCCCGAGGGCAATGCCGCAATCCTCGGTGTCGTCGGTGCCGTCTGCATCATGTTCGGCGGATTCGGCGCAGGCAGTGTGCGCAGGCGCGACCCGCTACTCGAGTCGATGCACCTCTCGTGGCTGCGATTCGGCCACGGATTCGTACTGTCGACCATCATCGTCTGGGTCGGCGTGCTGCTGATGATCACCGCCTGGGTTCGGCTCGGGCGCGCGACCCTGCACGGCCGCACCACCGTCGGCGAACTGCGATGGATCGTGCCGGCATGGACGGCTCCGCTGCTGCTGTCGGTGCCGATGTTCAGCCGCGACGCCTATTCCTACTTGGCTCAGGGCGCTTTGCTCCGGGACGGTTTCGACCCGTACGCGGTGGGCCCCGTCGCCAATCCCGGGGTACTTCTCGACAACGTCAGCAATGTCTGGACCACCACCACAGCGCCGTACGGGCCGTTGTTCCTGCTGCTCGGGCGCGGAATCACCAGTGTGACGGGCGACAACGTCATCGCAGGCACCATGCTGCTGCGCCTGACCATGCTGCCCGGTCTCGCACTGATGATGTGGGCTGTTCCGCGACTGGCCACACACCTCGGCGGCCGCGCGACCACCGCAGTGTGGCTCGCCGTCCTCAACCCCCTGGTGCTGATTCACCTGATCGGCGGCGTCCACAACGAGCTGCTCATGGTCGGGCTGATGACTGCCGGCATCGTGTTGGCTCTCGAACATCGTCATGTCTCCGGCATCGCACTGGTGGCGATCGCCGTGGCGATCAAGGCGACAGCAGGCCTGGCATTGCCGTTCCTGGTCTGGATCTGGATGCTGCATCTGCGGGAGAAGGCTCGTGCCGAGGGTCGCGCACCGAGCTCACCGATACTGGCGTTCACCAAGACCGCCGGAATCGGAGCCGCCGTCTTCGTGGCGGTGTTCGCGGTCGCGTCCGTGGTGGCCGGAGTGGGTATCGGGTGGCTCACAGCGCTCTCGGGATCGGCCAAGATCATCAACTGGCTCTCGCTCCCGACAATTCTCGCGCACCTGGTGACCGTGAGTACCTCGTGGTTCCTCGACCTGCGCCTCGGACCGGTTCTCGATGTGACGCGTCTGCTGTGTGCGATCGCGCTGGTCGTCGTCCTCGTCGCGGCCTGGTGGCTGGGCCGCAAGTCCGAACGAGACGCGGTGAAGGGCATTCTGATCGCCCTGGTGGCCACTGTTGTGCTCTCCCCCGCGGCGCTGCCCTGGTACTACTCCTGGCCGCTGGCGATCGCCGCCGGATTCGCACTGTCGCGAACGACGCTGATGATCCTGACGGGACTGTCGACATGGCTGATGCTCGTCTTCCAGCCAGACGGTTCGATCGGGCTGTACACGTTCATGCACGTGGCACTGGCCGTCTTCGCGGCTGTTGTGGCCGCACTCGCGTTGACCAGGGTAGATCCGTTGCGTTTGCGGTCGGACCGGTCCAGAGAACGTCGTGCGGTGCCGAACGCCCCGAGGACCTCCACCGCCGAATCGTCCGAGGGCGAGTCCACGTCGTGACGGCCGCGCGATGAAGGAACTGGACACCATCGACCCCGCGCTGCACGGGGCGTACCGAATCTGTCGCGAGCTCAACGCCCGGCACGGGAAGACCTACTTCCTCGCCACTCGGTTGCTCCCCGTCGACAAGCGCGCGGCCGTGCACGCGCTGTACGGCTTCGCCCGCATGGTCGACGACATCGTCGACCTCGAAGGAACCGAAATCGTCGTCGGATCGGACGAGCTCAATGCTCGACGCCTCGCCGAACTCGACCTGATCGAGTCTCGAGTACGTGCGGCCTTGGCGGGAGAGCCGCTGTCGGACAGCGTGTCCGATCAGGTCCTGAGCGCCCTGTGCGACACCGCTTTACGGTACGACATCCCACACGACTACTTCTTCGCGTTCATGCGCTCCATGCGGATGGATATTCCAGGCAGCACGGTGTTCATCTCCCGTTACCGGACGATGGAGCAGCTCCGCGAGTACATGTACGGCTCCGCTGCGGTCATCGGACTGCAGATGTTGCCGATCCTGGGAACCGTCGTCGACCGGGCCGAGGCCGAACCACCCGCCGCGGCCCTCGGTGAGGCGTTCCAGCTGACGAACTTCATCCGCGACATGGGCGAGGACCTCGATAGAGACCGGATCTACCTCCCCATGGACGAGCTCGAAGCGTTCGGAGTCGACGAGGAGCTGCTGCGCTGGTGCCGCACCACCGGCAACGTCGATGCCAAGGTCGGTCGAGCTCTGGCGCACCAGATCGCTGTCACCCGCTCGATCTACCGTACGTCCGACGCCGGCATCGAGATGCTCGATCCACGGGTGCGCCCGTCCATGCGCACGGCGTCGATACTCTACGGCCGCATTCTGGACGAGGTGGAGTCCCAGGGCTACCGCGTCCTGTCCCAGCGGGCGACCGTGCCGCAGTGGACCCGAGCTCGGATCGCACTTCCGCAGTTCTTCGTCACCGGCTTCGAGCGCGCAACCTTCGCTAGAAGGCCATCGCCTGTGCGCGCCTGATCACTTCACGCATCAGGTCACCGTGCAAGGCCGCGACGGGCGTGCCAGGCAAGCTCTCGTCCTCGGCGAACAGCCACCGCAGGATTTCCTCGTCCCCATAACCGCCGTCGTGCAGCACGGCCAACAGTCCGGGTAGCCCCTTGACGATCTCGCCTCTGGTCGTGTCGAAGAACAGCTCGGGCACACCGGGTACGCGCGAGCGCTTCAGAGCCAGCAACTGTTGGTCGCGAACGAGCTGTTCGACGCGAGTCTTGGGAACATCGAGGATCTTCGCGACATCGGCGAACTGCAGCAGAGACACCGACGGATCGAGCACGTCGTCGGCATAGGGAATGGCACTCACGCAGGTAACGTTAACGGGTCCGGCGGCCAGACTTCAAAAGTCGTCCGGCCGGTCGCAGGGTTCGCGGAGGACGAGAAACGACAACCACGATCACCGGGCACCGCCTGCGGCACCGATACGATCGTCGTCAGACGTCCGGTGAACGGCGGACGCGCGAGAGGAGGTTCGGTGATACCGGGTTCGATGCTCGATCGTCGCTATCGAATAGACGCGCCGATCGCACGGGGCGGCATGTCGACGGTCTACCGCGGACTCGACACCAGACTCGACCGCCCTGTCGCGGTGAAGATCATGGATCCGAAGTTCGCCGAGGACCCGCAGTTCGTCCAGCGATTCGAATTCGAGGCGCGGGCCGTGGCCAGGCTGAATCATCCCGGCCTCGTAGCCGTGTACGACCATGGTCGAGACGGCGAACATGCTTTTCTCGTCATGGAACTCGTCGAGGGCGGCACCCTACGGGAGCTCCTGCGTGAGCGTGGCCCGATGCCACCGCACGCTGCGGTCGCCGTCGTGCGGCCGGTCCTCGAAGCCCTCGCGGTTGCCCACCGGGCGGGCTTGGTGCACCGCGATATCAAACCCGAGAACATCCTGATCAGCGACGACGGCGACGTCAAGATCGCCGATTTCGGACTCGTGCGAGCCATCGCGGCCTCCACGGTGACCTCGAGCAGTGTGATTCTGGGCACCGCCGCGTACCTCTCTCCCGAGCAGGTCACCACCGGCTCTGCCTCCGCGAGCAGTGATGTCTACGGCGTCGGCGTCGTGCTGTTCGAGCTGCTGACCGGCCGCACCCCGTTCACCGGGGATACCTCGCTGTCCATCGCCTACCAACGCATCGACAACGACGTGCCGCTCCCGTCCGCCCTCATCGCCGGAGTACCCCCGCAATTCGACGAAGTGGTCGAGCGCGCGACCGTCCGCGACCCGGAACATCGTTACCGCAACGCCGACGACATGGCCCGCGCCCTGCGTGGTGCCGCGTCGGAGCTGGCGCTTCCCGAATACCGGGTGCCCGCGCCCAAACGCTCGGCCGAGCACCTGAGTTCCGCTGCGGCGGGCGCACCGACGACGGTCGCCGGTGATCGCGCGCCTTCCGCTCGCACCCAGGTGGTCCAGGACCCGCCGAGGCAGCCGGGGGTACAGCACACCCGCGCGGTCACCTCACCTACCTCGCGTGGTGTCGATTACGGCTCGGAGCAACCCGAGGAGCAACATGCCGAGCCTGCACCGTCCGGTCGGGGCCAGTACCGATTTCCGGACTTCGAAGCAGATCGACAGCGCTCGCGTCGCGCGATCCTCGTCTGGCTTCTCGTCGTGGCCCTGCTCGCCGTCCTGGTCGGTGTCGGCGGCTGGTGGATGGGTTCGGGTCGCTACACCGCGGTCCCGCTGGTCGACGGGCTCGACACCACCGGTGCCACCAGCGCCGTCGAAGCGGCCGGGCTGGAGGCCACCGTGCGCGGAACCTATTCCGACTCGGTGGACACCGACCGTCTGATCGGGACCGACCCCACCGGTGGATCACGAATCGCCAAGGGTGACACCGTGTTTCTCCTGGTGTCACTCGGGCGTCCCAGTGTCCCCTCCATCGACGCGAGCGCCTCGGTTGCGGATATGGAACAGCAACTGCGAGATCGGACGTTCACACCCGTCGACGGCGGCGAAGCGTTCAGCACCACCGCTCCGATCGGCGGGGTCGCAGCGCTCGACCCACCGCCGGGGACGGTGCTGAACACCGGGGCCGCGGTGTCGGTGCTGCGCAGCAAGGGAGCGCCGCCGGTCGAGATGCCGGATGTGCGCGGGCAAAGCGTCGAACAGGCCCGAACGACGCTCGAATCGGTGGGCATCACCGTCAGCGAGGTTCAGGAAACGTTCGACAAAGGTACCGACGGCGGCAAGGCCATCGGAACGACGCCCGAGGCCGGGAAGACGGTGAAGTCGGGAACCACAGCCGTCCTCGAAGTATCGAACGCCGTGACGGTGCCCTCACTGCTCGGCCGGTCGGTAGGGTCCGCTCGCACGACCCTCGACACTCTCGGCCTCGCGATCGATGTCCGTCAGGTGGTCGATACGGACGGGTCGGTGGTGATCACCCAGAGCCCCGGAGCCGGTTCCCGAGTGAAACCGGGCTCCGAGGTCAAGGTCGTCTCACTGCCCTGATCGCTCGCGGAGCAACACGACTGGCTCAGGGCAACACGGCTCAGTCGCGGAGCATCTCGGCGACGAGGAAGGCCAGCTCGATGCTCTGCTGCGTGTTCAACCGTGGGTCACAGGCTGTCTCGTAACGGCCGCCGAGGTCCAGATCCGATATGTCCTGGGCACCCCCGAGGCATTCGGTGACATCGTCACCGGTGAGCTCGACGTGGATGCCGCCCGGGTGCGTACCGAGACCGTTGTGCACCTCGAAGAAGCCCTGCACTTCGTCGACGATGCGGTCGAAGTGCCGCGTCTTGTACCCGGTCGATGCCTCGTGGGTGTTGCCGTGCATCGGATCGCACTGCCAGATGACCTGATGACCGGTGGCCTGCACCTTCTCGATGATGCCGGGCAGAATGTCGCGCACCTTGCCGTTGCCCATCCGCGAGATCAGCGTCAGGCGTCCTGGCTTGTTGGTCGGGTCGAGGCGCTCGACGTATTCGACAGCCATCTCGGGTGTCGTCGTGGGTCCGATCTTGAGCCCGATCGGGTTCGAGATCAGCTCGGCCAGCGCGATGTGTGCGCCGTCGAGTTGTCGGGTGCGGTCGCCGATCCACAGGAAGTGCGCGGACAGGTCGTACAGCTTGGGGTGGTCGTCGGTGTTGTCCAGACGCAGCATCGCGCGCTCGTAGTCGAGTACGAGCGCCTCGTGGCTGGCGAAGATCTGCGCCGTGTGCAGATTGGGGTCCGTGACGCCGCAGGCATCCATGAACCGGAGCCCTCGGTCGATCTCACCAGCGAGGGCCTCGTAGCGGGCGCCGGCAGGAGACTGCGCGACGAACTCACGGTTCCAGTCGTGCACCTTGTGCAGATCGGCCATGCCCGCCCCGGTCAGGGCACGCACCAAATTCATCGCGGCACTGGCGTTGGCGTATGCGCGTACCAGCCGCGACGGATCGTGGCCGCGGACGCTCTCGTCGGCCACGAGGGAGTTGATCATGTCTCCGCGGTAGGACTGCAGCCCGAGCGCATCGATGTCGGAGGATCGCGGCTTGGCGTACTGCCCCGCGATGCGAGCGACCTTGACCACCGGCATGCTCGCGCCGTACGTGAGCACGACGGCCATCTGCAGCAGTGTGCGGATATTGCCCTTGATGTGCGGCTCGGTGTTGTCGACGAACGTCTCGGCGCAGTCTCCACCCTGGAGAAGGAAGGCCTCACCGCGGGCGACGGCGGCGAGCTTGTCCGACAACGCCTCCACTTCACCGGCGACGGTGATGGGCGGCACACTCTCGAGCACCTTGCGCATATCGGCTGCGTGGTCGGGGTCCCACTGCGGTTGCTGCGCAGCTGGCTTGGCCAACGCATCGTCCAATCGAGTGCGCAGCGTCGGCGACAACGGCGGCAGGTCGGGCAAGCGATCGATGGGTACGTCGACAGTCCAGTTCACCGGTACAGGATATTCGTACCGCAGTCGCCGCAGGACAACGGGTGTTCACCCGCGATACGAGAACTCTTCGATCGCCTGGAACTTCGCCAGATTGTGCCGAGCATCGGCGAGCGCATCATGCGCATCGTCCGGTGCCGACGGCAGCTCGGGGCTGCCGCGATCCTCCCAGTGCTGACGCAGCTCACGGGTGAAACGAGGCAACGACCGAGGCAGCTCGGTCATCGAACCCCACAGCTGACAGAGCGCAACGTGATCGTATGCAGCCACCCACGCCCACAGTTCGACCTCCGCGCCGTACTGCGGAACCAGGAACTCGAGCAGCTCGTCACGGATTCGGGACCGACTCATCCACAATGGTGACGAGTACGGTGGCAGCTTGGGCAGCACGTTTCGTCGAACCCAGCGGCCCGCTCGCTCGGGATCGAACTCGGAGGACACCGCATAGAACTCGCGGCCGTCCTCGGATACCACGCCGATCGAGACCAACTCGATTGTGCGACCATCCTCGATGAACTCTGTGTCGTAGAAGTAGCGCACGCGGCTCACCTTAGCGCGTGCTCCGACACGTCCCCACGTACCGGTAGCCCCGACCCGAACAGCCCGGAAAGGCAACGTTGTGACTACGCCCGACACCAACCGTCCGATCGCCGAGGCATCGGACCAGGCCGGGCCGCGGCCACGCCGGTGGCCTCGTTGGGCGGTGGCGTCGAGCAGAGTCCTCGTTCTGGCCGCCGCCGCTGTGGGTGTCCTGTTCCATCTCAACGGCTTTCCGGGCCTGCGTGCTCTCGGCGAGCACTACCGACTGGACCTGGACGTGTACCGCCTGGGCGGGCAGGTGTTCGCCCAGGGTGGGGATCTCTACGGACAGTTGCCGCCGATCGCCACCGGAACCACGTTGCCGTTCACCTATCCGCCGATCGCCGCCGCCGTGTTCAGCCCGCTGTCCTCGATCTCGCTGTACACCGCGTCGATCGCGGTGACGGCACTGTCGATGGTTCTGTTGCTGGTGACACTCGTGACCACACTCGTCTCGCTCGGGGTGCGCCCTGCATCGATGGTCCTGTGGTCGGCCGGTGCCGTGTTCGCCGTGTCGGTGCTGATCCTGGAGCCGGTCACCTCGACGTTGAACTACGGACAGATCAACATCGTGCTGATGGCCTTCGTGGCTCTCGACTGTCTGCCGAAGAAGACGCCATGGCCTCGCGGGCTGCTGATCGGTCTGGTCGCCGCCGTCAAGCTCACCCCGGCTGTGTTCGTGCTGTTCTTTCTGCTGCGCAGAGATTTTCGCGCGGCTGTGATGTCGGTTCTCGGTTTTGCAGTGTTCACGGCCATCGGCTTTGCGCTGACATGGTCGGATTCGGTGAAGTACTGGACCGAGACCATCGTCGACTCCGACCGGATCGGTGGCCCCGCCTATCCGCCGAACCAGTCGATCACCGGCGTGCTCGCACGTCTCGGATTGGACGATCTACCCCGGTCGATCCTGTGGCTCGCCTTGTCGGCGGTGGTGTTGATCATCGCCGCCGTGGCCATGCGGAAAGCGTTCGCGGCCGGGGAGATCGCCCTCGCGCTGACGGTCAATGCGCTGCTCGGCCTGCTGGTGTCGCCGGTGTCCTGGTCCCATCACTGGGTGTGGGCGGTGCCGTTCGTCGTCGTACTTGCCGTCCTCGGATACCGCCGCCGCAGCGCACTGCTGTTCACGCTGGTTGGCATCGGTCTGGCGCTGATGATCTATCCGCCGCACTGGAAGCTCGGCGAAGGGCGATGGAGCGGGCTCGGCTGGCCCCTGATCGACCAGATCGAGGCGTCTGCATACGTGTGGTGGGCACTGGCCTCGATCATCGCTGTTGCATCGATCGATATCGCCCACCGCGGGAGAGCCGCGAGGACCGCCGCGACTGCCTGATCGCAGCCGCGCGCGGAGGGTTCAGCTGGCTTTGGTGTCCGGGATGCGCGGCGGTACCGGAGTCGCTTCCGGACTCGGCGCGGTCTTCTTCAGCGAGGCGGCATACACGTCCACGTATTCCTGCCCGGAGAGCAACATCAGGTCGTACATCACCTCGTCGGTGACCGCCCGCTCGACGAATCGATTGCCGGCCATCCCCTCGAAGCGCGAGAAATCGATCGGCTTTCCCACGCGAATGGTGACCTTGGCCGGCCGCCACACCCGCGAACCGATCGGGTTCATCTTCTCGGTACCGATCATCGCGACGGGCACGACCTGCACCCCGGTCTGCAGCGCCAGACGGGCCATGCCCGTCTTCCCTTTGTACAACCGGGCGTCGGGCGAGCGCGTGCCCTCGGGGTAGATGCCCAGAACCTTGCCCGCTTCGATCACGCGCACTCCGGCATTGAGGGCGTCCTGCGCGGCATCGGCTCCGGTGCGATCGATCGGCACCTGCCCCACCGCGGTGAAGAACCACCGCTGGAACGCACCTTTGAGTCCGGTCCCGGTGAAGTACTCGCTCTTCGCCAGGAACGTGATGCGGCGAGGCGTCTTGAGCGGAAGGTAGAACGAATCGAGCACGGCTTTGTGATTGCTCGCCAGGATCACCGGGCCGTGCGCCGGAATGTTCTCCGCACCCTCGATCGTGGGCCGCCCGAGGGCAATGAGCAGTGGCCCGACGATGACGAATTTGAACAGCCAGTACCACATTGCCGTGCTCCCTGATCATGGTCCGGAAAAGTCGTTGGTGCCGATCCACTCGAAGGCGAACCGACCGCGGCCGGGCGTCCTCGAACTGTGCCGCGTAGTGAACTGTACCCAGGGTTTATGACACCAGCCACACCACGGGCCACAGCGGGACAGAGCTCACACGAAGCGGCCCGACACGGTCATCGCACGCCGGTGACGAACTGCGCCCGGGCGAGCTCCGCGGCCCCGATCATGCCCGCCGCCTCACCGAGTTGAGTACTGCGAATTCGAGCCAGCGGTCGATGGCCCGCACCGGTGACGAGCTGCGCGTACTTGTCGGTCGCGCGGGCGAGAAATTGGCTCGACGACGTCGCCACTCCCCCGGCCAGCACGATCAGGTCGGGGTCGTACACGTCGCTGACCATCGACAGCCCGACACCGAGCCACTGGGCGAAATCCTCCATGGTGCGGCGAGCGATCGGGTCTCCGTCGTGTGCAGCACCGGCGATCCGGCGACCGGTCAACGAACCCGGATCGAGAAACACCTCGCGAGCCAGCGTCGTCGAGGACGACGGGTCTGCGGCGAGCAGTTCCACCGCGGTGTCCACCAGGGCGGTGCCGCTGCAATAGCGCTCCCAACAGCCGCGCTTGCCGCACGGGCAGGCTCTGCCGTCCGGTACGACCTGAAGGTGACCCAGTTCCGGGGCGACCCCGTGGCTTCCGCGGTAGATCGTGCCGTCGATCAGCAGTGCCGCACCGATTCCGGTGCCGATGGCCACCATCACCACGTTGCGGCCGCCGGCGGCGGCACCGAAGCGGTACTCGGCCCACGCAGCCGAGTTGGCGTCGTGTTCGAGGAGTACCGGCAACCCCACACGTGCACTCATCTGTGCCGCGACCGGCGTGTCCACCCACGGTAGGTGCGGAGCGAATCGAACCGTGGTCCGCTCGGAATCGATGAATCCTGCGACGGCGAGCCCGACAGCGGCAATGTCGTGCCGACCGGCCAGCTCCTGCACGGCCCGGTCGAGCCCGCGTTCGAGCGCGCGAGCGGTGTGTGGAGTGGGGGCGGCGGTGGAGTCGAGCACCTGGCCCTCGGAGTCCACGACGGATGCGCGCAAGCTCGTCCCGCCGACATCGATGCCGACGGTCAGTCGCTCATGGTGCCGCTTCATTCGTCCATACCTTCCTCGGCCGTTCCCCACGCGGTCCGATTCCGTCCGTCTGTCACTGACCGTCCCGGCCGTCACTGCCCGACTCTCCGAGACGGACCGTAATCGGAACGAACGCGTTCCGGCGGTCGGCCGGGGCGTCCACGTCCTTCGCCACACCGCCGGATTCTCGATCGGGTCGGTCGGCGGACGAACCCGACGCAGGCTCCGCCGAGTGCGGCGTCCCTGCGCCCGCGTGATCGGCGAGCAGCTGACGCAGCAGTGCGATCACCACTGCGCCCTCGGAGGCCACGAGCTCGACGAGATCGTGGCGCTCGCCGCGCACCAGCGCAGCGAGCGCGCACACCGGGCACCAACTACATCCCTGCTGATCGCGATCCGCCTGTGTTTCGGCGACGCGCCGCAAAATGGGCTCGAGCCGCGTGAGTACCGTCTCGGCCAGGGCGAACAGATCCGCGCCCAGCTCGGAATGGTCCGAGGTCATCGCAACACCTCGGATGGCTTGTCCGGGGACGTTGCGGTCACAGCGGCCACGCGTCGGGGTTCGGGCGAAAACGCACCACCAGGCACGGTCCGTCGAGTTCGGCGGACTCCGCGACGCACCGACGTAGCACCGATGCCAACCTGATTCGCCGTCGCCTCCCGTCGGCACTGACTATCAAGTCGTCCTCCACTCGCCCCAGCGCCAAGCTTGCCGAATCCACCACCGGCAGCAGCATTCTCATCGCGTATACAGATTCCAGCCCGACCCCCGACTCGTGCACCACACGGGGCTGCTCCCCCCAGCCCGGCGCGCGCCGCCCGAGGGAGCCTCGCTCCAGGCGAGCGGCCACTTCTTGCAAGGGCTCCAACCCTACCGGTTCGGTGTGGAAGTGCTCCACCTCCACCAGCGGCACCGTCGCGATCCTTCGGCGCAGCTCCGCCACGGCGTCGAGCTGCGCGGACCGCCACCTCTCGAACCAGAACACTGCCGGATGTGCGCCGACCAAACCGATCGACGACGAGTTCAGCGCGGGCAGAATCTTGTTGACGAGAACCCGATCGATTCTGATTCCGAGCAGAGCAGCCGCCGACAGCGTCCGTTCCGCGTCGGCGATCGACAATTCCTCGGCAGTGACGACCACGGTCGCGCCGGTGCGTGTCGAGTCGACGATGAGCGATCGCACCGACTCGATATGTGCGAGAACTCGCTCGATCATTGCCACGACCAGGGTGAGCCGAACATCGGCACCGGTGCCGGCAACCATCCGGTCGTGGTGCGGCCAGATCCGCTCGACGTATCCGGCGACGGTGTCCGGCAACTGCAGCGTGCGGAGCGCATCGGCCGAGGCGGGCATGTCCACCAACACTGTGTCCCAACGATCTTCGTCGGCAAGGCGGTAGACCTCGTGCATTCCCAGCAACTCTTCGATTCCTGGGAAACCGAGCAGTTCCTCCGGTTCGATCGCCCCGAAACTCACTCCGTGCTCGTGGCCCGCGGACGCCATCGCCATCACCGAACCCAGACCTCGGTATCGCTGCTCGAGCAACGCGAAGGTATCGATCTCGACGATGTCGACGCCGGGCGCGACCGGCAGTATCTCGGACGGTTCCGCCGACTCGGCGACGCCGTCGACCGCGAACGCGTCGACGAGCGAATGTGCCTGGTCGACGGAAGCGATCAACACCCGCTTCCCGGACTGCGCGAGCTGCAGGGCCGAAGCAGCAGCCAACGTGGTCTTGCCCGCACCACCTTTGCCGAGAAACAGCAACACCATGGTGCGGGCTTCGGTGCGAGCTTCGCTCAGCCTTCGACCCGCTTCTTCAATTCTTTCAAGGCAGTGTCGGTGATGACCTTTTCCGCCTTGCGCTTGAACAGTCCGATCATCGGGATATTGAGGTCCACGGTGAGCTCGTACGTCACATCTGTGCCGTCACCGGTCTCACGCAGCGAGTACGAGCCGTTCTGCGACTTCTGCATCTCACCCGAGACCAGATTCCACGACACCGAGTTACCGTCGGCGGCCCAGTCGTACTCGAGCTCGTAGGTGTCTTTCACCATGCCTGCGTCCAATACGAACTTCACGCGCTTACCGCGCCCGTCTGCTCCGCGCTCGAGGACCTCGACGGACTTCGCGGCCGACACCCACGTGGGGTACGCGTCGAAATCGGCGATGACGTCCATGACCGCGCTCGGTGAGGCTTCGACGACGATAGACCTCTGGGTTTTCTCCGCCATGACTTCTCGTCCGCTTCCTCTCGGGTACATCGATCGTTTCGTTCGCTGTGCCGTCGAACAGACAGCAGACCTATCTCACATGATCGATCCGCCTGTGCACAATGCGAACCGGCCGACCGTACCGCGCGGTTCAATCGACAGCTGAACTCGACGCTACGTGGCGCGGCGCCTCCCCTGCAGAACGCCCGGCCTCCAGTTCGCGTTTGAGCTCGAACGTCATGGCGCGACCGGCCACACGGCGCCGGTGTTGCTGCGCCGCTAGCTCGTCGGTACCGGCGGACTCCGCATGCAGGAAGTAGTGCACGATCACACCGTCGAGCACGGGCTCGAGCCACAGCTCCATCGTTCCGAGGACGCCTCCGCGCACGGCCCAGCGGATCCCCTTCTCACCTCGGTCTTCGGTGACCGTCAGATTCAGATCCGGCCACCACCGACGCCACCGTTCCGGCGAGGCGAAAGCCTGTGCCACCAGTTCGCCGGGGGCGGCCACGAATGTCTGATCCGCAACTTGAATACTGCTCATCGACAGAGCTTCACATATCGGGTGCCCTGCCGGGTGCACCGAGGCGAAGTTCGACGTCGCGACCCCGGGTCTAGAGTATCTGTGAAGCCGAGCTATCGACTTTCTCTCTGTCTTCCAACCGGAGGTAATTCCGTGCGCGAGTTCACCGTCGCCGCAAAATATGCCGTCGAGGACACCAGCTCGGCGGTCGACACCGTCTTCACCCGGGCCAGCACGGCACCCGATGCCGTGGTTTTCCGACGCCTGCTCGATGGGCGCTGGACCGACGTCACCGCTGCCGAGTTCGAGCGTCTGGTCGTCGGTGTGGCACGGGGGCTGATCGCGGCAGGCATCGAACAGGGCAACCGGGTTGCGTTGATGTCGTCGACGCGATTCGAGTGGTCGGTCATCGACTACGCGATCTGGGCGGCCGGCGGGGTGACGGTGCCGATCTACGAGACATCCTCGGCCGGACAAGTGGAGTGGATCCTCGCCGACGCCGAGCCGGTGTTGCTGATCGTCGAGAACGACGCCCACGTGCAGGAGACGACGGAGGTCGTTGCGGCCGCGCCGTCGGTGCGTCAGACATTCGTGATCGAGAACTCGGCCGGTAGCGGGGCCGTACAGGCCCTGACCGAAGACGGCACCCACATATCCGAAGATCAAGTCCACCAAAGGGTTTCAACTCTCGCGTCGTCCGATCCGGCAACGTTGATCTACACGTCGGGCACCACCGGTCGACCCAAGGGCGTGCAACTGACACACGCCAACCTGCTCGCCGAGTCACTCGGCATTCGTGAGACATCGCTGAAGTCCCTCATGACCGAAGGTAGGAGCACATTGATGTTCCTGCCTCTCGCTCACGTCCTCGCGCGAGCAGTGAGTATCGCCTCGTTCGACGCCGGAGTCACGCTGGGCCACACCAATGACATCCCGAACCTCGTGTCGACGTTCGGAACCTTCCGGCCCGACTTCATCCTCTCGGTGCCGCGCGTGTTCGAAAAGGTCTTCAATACGGCCAAGCAGAAGGCGCACTCCGACGGCAAGGGCAAGATCTTCGATCTCGCCACCGAATGCGCGGTGGCGTGGAGCGAGGCACAGGACACCGGCAGTCCCGGAATTGTGCTGCGCGCCAAGCACAAAGTGTTCGACAAGTTGGTGTACGCCAAGCTGCGAACCGCACTCGGCGGAAGGTGCGAGCTGGCCATCTCCGGTGGCGCACCCCTCGGCAGTCGGCTCGGCCACTTCTACCGGGGCATCGGCGTACCGATCTACGAAGGCTACGGCCTCACCGAAACCACGGCGGCGTTCGCGGTCAACACCATCGGGCACCAACGCGTGGGCAGCGTGGGGCGTCCGTTGCCCGGCAACACAGTACGCATCGCCGAGGACGGAGAGATCCAACTTCGCGGTCCAGTGGTGTTCGACGGCTATTGGCGCAACGAGGACGCGACCGCAGAGTCCTTGGACGACGGTTGGTTCCGCACCGGAGACCTCGGTTCTGTCGACAAGGACGGCTACATCACGATCTCGGGCCGCAAGAAGGAGTTGATCGTCACGGCCGGCGGAAAGAACGTCTCACCCGCGGGTTTGGAGGACAGTCTTCGGGCGAACGCCCTGATCAGCCAGGCCGTCGTCGTGGGCGATCAGAAACCCTTCATCGGGGCTCTGATCACCCTCGACCCGGATGCGTTCGATCGATGGAAAGCCGACCATGGCAAGGCTGCCGACGCCACTGCGGCAGACCTGCAGCAGGATCGCGACCTGACCGCAGAGATCGATGCTGCAGTCGCCGATGCGAACAAGTCCGTCTCGCACGCGGAGTCCATCAAGAAGTATCGGCTGCTCCCCCACGATTTCTCGGAGGAAAGCGGTGAGCTGACCCCCACGCTCAAGCTCAAGCGCAAGGTCATCACACAGGCGTACGGCGACGAGATCGAGTCGATCTACAAGCGCTGACCTTCACCGCTCAGATCAGCGAGCGTAGCTTCTCCGCCAATACATCCCAGCGCCACTGCCCGTCCACCCATGCGCGGCCGGCGTTGCCCATGTGCGCGCCGAGCGTGCGATCGGAGAGGATTTTCACGATCGCGTCGGTGATGTCCGAGACCGACGTTCCATCGACAACGAGTCCGGTCTTGTTGTGCTGCACAGCCTCCGGCGCACCCCCGGACATGCCGGCAACGACGGGCACGCCACACGAGGAGGCTTCGAGATAGACGATTCCGAGGCCTTCGACGTCAAGACCGAAGCCGCGGGTGCGGCTCGGCATCGCGAACACGTCCGCGATGGTGTGGTGGGCGGCGAGTTCCGCGGAGGGCACGGTGCCGGTGAACACCACGTGTTTGTCCATTCCGGTCGAGCGGACCAGCTCGCGCAGAGTCTTCTCGTATGGCCCGCCGCCCACGATCACCAGAACTGCCCCGTCGACGGCCCGCCGAATCCCGGGCAGCGCACGAATCAGAAAGTCCTGTCCCTTTCGAGGGACCAGGCGAGACAAACACAGGACGGTGGGCCGGTCACCGAGGCCGTAGCGAGCACGGAGCTCGGCCCGCGCGGCGGCGTCGGGAACGAATCGATCGGTGTCGACCCCCGGCGGCAGATGCTCGAGGGCGGCGGACCGCCCGAACGCCGAGCTGAACCGTCCCCGGGTGTACTTGCTGACATAGGTCACCACATCGGTGTTCTCGCCGATCGTGCGCAGAACCGAACGCCCGCCCGGAACCATCGACCACCCGACCTCGTGGCCGTGGGTACTGGCCACGATGCGATCCGCCCCGGCCCGGCGCAGGTACGAAGACATCACCGCCAGTGGAGCCGACGCGCCGAACCACACCGAATCGCACTCCCGCGACTTCAGGATTCGAGCAGCACGACGCGCCACGAGTGGGGTCGGCAACATCAGCGTCGTCGGATGTCTGATCACCTCGAACGGTTGCCGGGCATCGAACTTCTCATGGGAGTCGCCGCGCCAGCGCGGTGCGTAGACCACCAGCTCCTCACCCGGCAGCTGCGAGGCGAAGCTGTGCAGATAGGACTGGATACCGCCCGGGCGCGGGGGAAAGTCGTTCGTCACCAACAAAGTACGACGCATGGCGTCAACCGTAGCGTCCGGCGTCACCGCGACCGAGCTGCCACCCACTCTCCCCATGAGGCGACGAACTGTGCCCGCCCGAGTCCGAGCACCGATTCGAGGGCGACATCGATGGTGCCGTCCGACGCCCGTCCGGACGCCAACGCCTCGTAGAGCCGGCGCAGCCTCGGCTCGCCGTACCGATCGGCCACGAACTCGAACACCGACCATGCCGACTCGTACGCAACACTCGACCGAGTACCGCCGGCACCGAAGTCCTCGTCCTTCGGCAGCGCCGTCGGCGGACCACCCGACGCCACGATCGCATCGAGGGTGGGTGCGAGCTGTGCGAATCCGGCTCCGGAATGTCGGTAACCGGAGTAGTCGGCGAATCCCTCCGATACCCACAGGGGCGTGCCGTCTGCGGTTCGGGCACGTGCCGCGACATGAGTGATCTCGTGCCGTAGGACCGATCGAACGGTGAACGGTGTCAACCGCGATGCGGCATCGGGACCGAACACCACCCGCTGGCCGGTTCGACGCGAACCGTCGCCTGTCGGTGCGTCGGACACCGTCACTGCGGCCACGTCGGTCGACGGATCGGATCCGGCCAGTTCGCCGAACTCCTCGGCAGAGGACGCGACGAACACCAGCGCGTCTCGCGCCCAGTCCTCGCCCCAGAACTCGGTGACAGCGGCAGTTGCGGAGGGGAGCTCGGCTGCCACATCCGCAACGAATTGCTCCCGATCAGGGTGCCCCATCACCACCGAAGTACCGGATGCGGTGGGCACCGAACGCACGGCGAGCGGACCGAAATCCCACGGGCCACGCCAGGTGTGCCGGCGATATTCGGGTAGGTCCGCATCGTCGACCAACCCCCATCGTCCGTTCCGCTCGGCGACGACGAGGGAGACCGGTCGACGCGTGGGCGACGCGTCCGGTCCCTCGACGGCGTAGCGGAGGTAGACCGAGGGTGCCCAGATGTCGGTGGCATCGAGTGGTTCAGCGATGCGGGGAGGTACCGGGGTTTCGGGCTCGTCGCCCAGTTCGTACCCGAAATCTGCGAACGGCACGGTCGGAATCACTGCTGCGCGGCGCACCTGTGCATCCACGAAACTCGGATCGGCCCGCGGATCCATCAAGCCTCGAAGGGCATCGACGTCTCCTGAGCGAACGGCAGCAGCCCACTGATCGAGGAGAACGGCCACCTCGGCGCGCCGCTGCTGATCGTAGGTCGGCGAGCTGGGAACGCCGGAGACCTCTGTCGGCACCTCGCCGGACGCCGCGTCGGTGCCGTCGTGACGATGGAACAACACGAGCGAGAGCGACACGACGGCGACCAGAAGTATCGCAGCCCACCGCATCCCCGCTGATCGGACGAACAAGCCCACACCGGATGGCTGGGCCGGTTCGCTCATATCGGGGCCGGCCGATCGTCGAGGTACACCTCAGTATCGACGTGCCCCGTAATACGGGAACGATGCCATCGATTGCACCTTGACCGGGACCCCGAAGGTGGACGCATGCAACACGTTGCCGTTGCCTGCATAGATTCCCACGTGCGAGGCGTCCGGATAGAACAGCACCACATCGCCCGGCTGCAGATCCTTCTGACTCACCGGAGTTCCACCCTGGGCCTGGGCCTGACTCGATCGAGGCAGCGTCTTACCCACCTGCTTGTACGCCCACACGACCAATCCCGAACAGTCGAAGCCGTCCGGCCCGGTCGCGCCCCAGACGTACGGCTTCCCGATCTGCGTCAAGCCGGCCTGCAATGCGCTGGCACCCGAACCGGGCGTCAGGTTCTGCAGCACCGCGGAGGGATCGAATCCGTCGGGCAGGGTCGATCCGGCGAGAGCGAGCTGTTCGGAGGAAGACAACGCACTGTAGGCAGCCATCACCTCCGCGATCTGACTCTGCAGTTCGCTTTGTTTGGCCTGTAGGTCGTCGCTGACCGCCTTGGCTTGCTCGGCCGCCACTCGGGCCTGATCGGCGGCCGTTGCTGCGGCCTGTTCGGCGGCAGCAGCGTCCGAACTCGCCTGCTGGAACCGCGCAACCTGATCGGCGGTATCGGCGGAGATCACATCGAGTGCAGACATCTGGTCGAGAAGCTGCTGTGGGGAGTCGCTGACCATGACCGCGAACAGTCGGTTCGTCCGCGCACCCTGGTAGTTGACGTTGGCGACCTTGTCCATGACGGGCTTGAGCTGCGCCAACTGTGCCTGCGCTGCATCGAGGGCGGCGCGGCTCCGATCGACGGCGGTCTGTGCGTCCGTCTGCTGCTGAGTCTTGGCGTCGAGATCGATCTGGGCGTTGTGCAGCGATTCGTTGGTCTGCTCGGACTGGCGAGAGAGCTCGGCCAGCTCGGCCTGAGCATCGGAAGCGGAGTCGAATCCCGGTTGCGCCAGTGCGGGCGTCGTCGGTGCCAGGGCGATGCATGCCGTCAATGCGGCAGCCACCATCGAGCTTCCAGTCAGACGCCACACACGGGTAGATCTCGATATCGCCACGGAAAGCGACTCTCCGTCCTCACACATGCTGCCTCGACCGAGACAGCGGTTGAAAAAGTACCTCGAAACGAACCATACCCATGCAATTGCGGGCTCGGACGTGAACACGGTCCGAAATCGACGGGGGTTCGACGTGACTGGTCACAAATCAAACATCGACCAGGTCTCGATCAGATTACGAACTGGGGGCGCTGCTGTCCACCGGACCGGCGTGTCGGGGCCGGAAACGACGACAGGGTCGAGCCGATACTCGGCTCGACCCTGTCGGTCTGTCACAGCGAACGTCGACTGCTCGGATCAGTAACGGCGAGCACCGTCGAACGGCATCGAGGCAACGGGCGCAACCTTGACCGGCACGCCGGACGTGGATGCATGCACGACATTGCCGTCGCCGACGTAGATGCCCGAGTGCGAGCCACCGTAGAACGACACGACGTCGCCGGGAACCAGGCTGTCACGCGAGACAGGAGTGCCCGCGGCGGCCTGGTCGTAGCTCGTGCGGGGCAGGCTGATGCCGGCCTGCTTGTACGCCCACTGGACGAGTCCCGAGCAGTCGAACGAATCCGGACCAGCAGCGCCGTACACGTACGGTGCACCGATCTTGGACTCAGCGGCCTGCACGGCCTTCGCCGCAGGCGTCACCTGAGGGGCAAGCGGCGCGCCCGGTGCGGGCACGCCCGGAAGGTTGAGGGGAGGCAGGCCCGGGACGTCGGGAATCTCGAAGGTTCCGACGCCGGGAATGGTGAGGGGGGCCGCCATCGCGGGTGCAGCGGGAAGGATGACCACGCCTGCCGTGAGCGCTCCGGCTACGAGAACTCGCCGCAATGATCGGTTGGAAAGTTGTGACGCCACGAAAGATGGTGCTCCATTTCTTCCTATCGTCCGCCGACCGAGTTAGCTGACGGGTTCGGGCTGGGAAGAGCAGCCCTACCCGCAGTCCACTCGAGGTGGCTCAGCGGGATTCACCCCAGTAGATATCGGGTTCCCGGTACGAACACTCTCGCGAGTGAACGATTAGGCGGTGACTTGCGACGCCACTCCGGTTTGGATTGGCAAGACTCCGCAAGGTCTCAGGAAGGTTACGAAATGGCATACGTCCGTGTCGACTCCAACTCGCCGAGCGGACCGAATCAGGCCCGATTCTCGCTATCCGGCGCGCTGATCACCCGGCGTGTTACGAGTCGGTAACAACGGAGCGCGGGCGGCGTCGTCTTCGCTCGTCACGAGCTTCAGTGTGGGCACGAGACCCTCCTCGGCAAGGACCCCCATCGCACCGAGTTCTTCCTGCTCGAGCGTGATAGGAGGCCGTGGTCCCACCCACCTACCGTCCGATCTGGACGGCATCCCGGGAGGGCCGAGAAGAACCGTCACGACGCAGTCCGCGCAGGCGATGTCGCGGACCTTGCAGTCACTGCAATCGACAATCATTGTGATCCTCGTCTCTTTCCTGTTTCAGGCGGCCGAAACAGCCGATCGAGCGAAACGTAGCGTCCGCCACCGACAAGGTTTCGTGACACGTCACTGCGCGAGCGCGCAGTGAGTCCTCGCGGCTGCGCCGAGCGTTCTTGTCGGAGGTCGGACCTAACGTCGTCCGGGTGAGCCTGCCCACCCAGTTGACGTTCGACGAGCTGGACACCCCGCTGCACCGGACGACGTTCGTCGTCGTGGATCTCGAGACCACCGGCGGCAGCGCGGACAGCGAAGCCATCACCGAAATCGGTGCGGTCAAGGTCCGTGGGGGCGAAATTCTCGGCGAATTCGCCACACTCGTGGACCCGGGAAGATCCATTCCGCCGTACATCGTCGAGCTCACCGGCATCACCTCGGCCATGCTCATCGGTGCGCCCCGAATCGAACGGGTACTGCCCGGCTTCCTCGAGTTCGCTCGGGGCTCGGTGCTGGTGGCCCACAACGCAGGTTTCGACACCGGATTTCTCAAGGCCGCCGCCAGCCGCCTCGACATAGCGTGGCCGCGGTTCCAGGTGCTGTGCACCGTCAAACTGGCTCGACGGGTCCTCACCCGCGACGAGGCACCGTCGGTGAAGCTCTCGGCCCTGTCCACGTTGTTCCGATCCGAGACCAGGCCGACGCACCGCGCACTCGACGACGCTCGCGCCACCGTCGACGTTCTGCACGGTCTGATCGAAAGAGTGGGCAATCAGGGCGTCCACAGCTACGCCGAGTTGGTCGACTACCTCCCTGCGGTGTCGGCCGGCCAGCGCGCCAAACGCGGGCTGGCGGCCCACCTCCCGTCCAGCCCAGGCGTCTATCTGTTCCGTGGCCCGTCCGACGAGGTGTTGTACGTCGGCACCTCGAACAATCTCAAGCGTCGGGTGCGCAACTACTTCACCGGCTCCGAGACCAGGGGCCGGATGAAGGAAATGGTGAGTCTGGCCACTCGGGTCGACCATGTCGAATGCGCGCACGCACTCGAAGCCGGTGTTCGAGAACTGCGGCTGCTCTCGGCGCACATTCCCCCGTACAACCGACGCTCGAAGTTTCCGAAGAAGGGGTGGTGGATCACCCTGACAGACGAGGCGTTTCCGCGCCTGTCGATCGTTCGCGCGCCCACGCCGGACAGCCTCGGACCGTTCTCGGTTCGCCACGACGCCGCGGAGGCGGCCGCGCTGGTGGCGGAGTTCTGCCGTCTGCGCACGTGCACCCGCCGTCTGCCCCGTTCGGTTCGGCACGGTGACCACTGTCCGGCGGCCGATGTCGGCGGCTGCCCAGCGGCGTCGTCCGGGCCCCTGACGGCAGACGAGTACTCCATCGCTCCGAGGCAGTTTCTCGCGCTCGTGTGCGGCCAGGACGACGCGATCCTGCATTCCATGCGGGTCCGAGTCACCGAGCTCGCGGACAGAGAGCTCTACGAGACTGCAGCACGATTGCGCGACCGGATTGCCGTGACCGTCGACACGCTACGCAGAATGCATCGATCCGCGGCGGTGGCCGCCATTGCCGAACTCGTGGCGGCACGACGAACGCCGGAGGGAGGGTGGGAGTTGATCGTGGTGCGTTTCGGTCGTCTGGCGGGGGCGGCGGTGGCGCCGCGCGGAGTGCACCCGATGCCCGTCGTCGACGCCATCGCCGCGGCCGCCGAGACGGTGATACCCGATTCGACGCCGCTTCGAGGTGCACCGCCGGAGGAGGTCGCTCTCATTGCGTCGTGGCTGCGCACTGACGGGGTTCGAATCGTGCGGACCAGCAGTGGCTACTGCAGCCACGCACGTTCGGCGGGTTCGTGGGAGGGGTGGTGCCGAACGGCACGCGCCGCCGCGCGGCAGGAGTGGAGCCCGCGGAACGACCACTAGAGCAGGAGTGGAGCCCGCGGAACGACCACTAGAGCAGGAGTGGAGCCCGCGGAACGACCGGCACGGCAACCTGAGGAACTAGGGTTGGTCGCGTTGGGTGGAGCTCGTCGTATTTCGAGTTCGGGATGTGTGAGGAGCACAGATGATCAATGCCATCGTTTTGATCGACGCCGAGGCCGATTTGATTCCGGAGACAGCGCAGGCCGTGGCCGATGTCGAGGGTGTGTCGGAGGTCTACTCGTGTGCCGGGGATGTCGACCTGATCGCGATAGTCAAGGTGCGTGATCACGCGTCGATCGCCGAGGTGATCACCAAGCACATCAATCGGGTTCGGGGCGTGCGGAACACCACGACTCACATTGCGTTTCAGTCCTATTCGAGCGCAGATGTCGATGCCGGGTTCTCGATCGGCGAGTAGGGCCGGTCGATCAGTCGGCCATTGCCGTGGTGCAGCGCGCCCAATCGGCAAGTAGTTTTGCGGCGGCTCCCGAGTCGACAGTTGTTGCAGCAGTTGCCAATCCCGCTTGAATCCGATCGTGGAGATTGCCCGAGACACCTTCGTGCGCTGCGATGGCCGCGGCGGCGTTGAGCAGCACGGCGTCACGGACCGGTCCGTGTTCTCCGGCGAACACGCGATGGGCCACTGCGGCGTTGAACTGCGCGTCGCCGCCTCTGAGGGACTCGATGGGTGATCGGGCGATTCCGTAGTCGACCGGATCGATCGTCTCGATGGTCACGGACCCGTCGGACACCACATGCACGGTGGTGGTCGTGGACAGGGTGATCTCGTCGAGGCCGTCGTCTCCGCGCACGACGAGAACCGAGCTGCCGCGTCGGGCGAACACACCCGCTACCACTGGGACCAGATTCTCGAAAGCGCAGCCGATCAGGCCTGCGCGCGGGCGTCCGGGGTTTGTCAGTGGGCCCAGCACGTTGAAGACCGTCGGGATTCCGATCTCTTTGCGCGCCGGTCCGGAAAAGCGCAGTGCGGGGTGATGGATCGGGGCGAAGCAGAATCCGATTCCTACCTGGTCGACGCTCGACGCCACCTCGGCGGGCCCCAGGGTGACACGCACGCCCAGTGCTTCGAGTACGTCGGTGGTGCCGCTTTTGGAGGACGCTGCGCGGTTGCCATGTTTGACCACTCGTATTCCACTGGCGGCGACGACGATCGCCGCCATGGTCGAGATGTTGACGGTGTCGGCACCGTCTCCGCCGGTACCGACGACGTCGACTGCGTCACGATCGGTCTCGACCAGCACCGCGTGCGCAAGCATCGAGTCGGCGAGCCCTTCGAGCTCGGCCGGCGTCGGGCCCTTCATCTTCAGGGCCACCCCGAAGGCAGCGATCTGGGCCGATGTCGCGTTGTCGGACATGATCTCGTCCATCACCCAGCCGGTGTCTGCGCTGGACAGGTGAGTGTTCGTGGTCAACGCGCCGAGAATTCGACGCCAGGTGCGCGGCTGCTCGTCGTTGGTTGCTGCGGTCATGGTGGTTCTACCGGGCCCTTCTGCCGTCGATGCACTCGGTGCGGTGGAAGCTTAGTCAGGCACTGTGTCGGGTGGCGCAGGCTGCAGGGCGTCCCACCCCAGCACTGCTCCTCCTCGGCGCTGGGCGAGGCCTGCCATCCGTGACCGCTCCTGCGAGCAGTGCAATGCGTCGAGAAGCTGTACCCGTTGCAACACCAGCGGCACGCCGTCGTCGACTTGGGGGCGGTACCCGCCGCCGGATTCCGATACGTCGACGGCGGGCCCGACCGAGTAGCCGTCCTGGGCGGCGATCGCTGCTGCGTCGTTCACTTCGTGTGCCGGCAACACCAGATGGTGTCGCAGTACTACCTCTGCAGCGGCGTTCCACACAGGCGCCGTGATTGCCGCCTCGTCGAGCACGGCCGAACATGCCTGGGCGTCGTCGAAGCAACGCGCCACTGTGACCAAGTCCTCGCGCGTGGGGTCCAACGGTTCCACTCTCGACCGCGAGAACAGTCTTCGAAACCACCCACCCTCGGTGCTCTTTGCCATGAGGCCAGCCTTGCACGACTGGACCCCACCGGTCCGGCCAGGGCTATCTACCTGCGCGGGAACAAGGAAGCGCGCGGATTCGTTGTGATGCGACGCGCCAAGAGTGGACCCGGATATGCCTTCCGTACTACGACGGGTCATACTTCTTTCTGTGACGAGCGCTGTAGGGACTCAAGGATCGGCAATCACCCAACGCGTGCACTCGCTGAACCGTCCCAATATGGTCAGCGTCGGCACGATCGTGTGGCTGTCGAGTGAACTCATGTTCTTCGCCGGGCTGTTTGCGATGTACTTCGTCGCGCGAGCCCAGGCGGACGGAAACTGGCCTCCGGAGCCGACCGAGCTGAACCTCGCTCTGGCCGTTCCGGTGACTGCCGTGCTGATCGCATCTTCGTTCACCTGCCAGCTGGGAGTGTTCGCAGCCGAGCGCGGAGATGTGTTCGGACTTCGACGTTGGTACATAGTCACGCTGGCGATGGGCGCGTTCTTCGTGACCGGCCAGGCGTACGAGTACTACCACCTGGTGCACGAGGGCACGACGATGTCGAGCAGCGTGTACGGCTCGGTCTTCTACATCACGACCGGCTTCCACGGACTGCACGTGATCGGCGGACTCATCGCCTTCGTATTCCTGATCACGAGAACTCTGGTCAGTAAATTCACGCCGGCGCAGGCCACCGCCGCCATAGTCGTTTCCTATTACTGGCACTTCGTCGACATCGTCTGGATTGCCCTCTTCGCGACGATCTACTTCATCCGCTAGTGACAGTCAGTACGCCAACGATAACGAACGAACGGATTCAGCCCCCGACGTTCGGTCCGTCCCGACACGACAAGGGATAGAAGATGAGTACATCTCCCCCAGCAGCATCCGGCGACCGAGACCCCGCCAAGACGAGAAGGCAACGCAAGACGCGCAGGCGCGTCACCGGTGCTCTCGTCCTGATGATGGGCCTACTGAGCGCGGGATTCCTCGCGTCGGCCCTGACTCCGGCTCCGCAGGTCGCCACTGCCGATACCGACTCGGCGGCCCTGATTCGCGAGGGCAAGCAGCTCTACGACACCTCCTGCGTGACGTGCCACGGTGTCAACTTGCAGGGCGTTCAGGATCGCGGACCGAGCCTCATCGGAGTCGGCGAGGCGGCTGTCTACTTCCAGGTGTCGAGCGGCCGCATGCCGGCGATGCGCAACGAGGCACAGGTGTTGCGCAAGCCGCCGAAGTTCGACGACAAGCAGATCGACGCTCTCGGTGCCTATGTTCAGGCAAACGGCGGTGGGCCAACGGTCATCCTCGACGAGAACGGCGACATCGCTCAGGAATCTCTGCGCGGCGACGACATCGCACGCGGTAGTGAGCTGTTCCGGTTGAACTGCGCCTCCTGCCACAACTTCACCGGTCAGGGTGGTGCCTTGTCCTCGGGCAAGTTCGCCCCCGATCTCGGGCCTGCGAACGAGCAGGAGATCTACACGGCCATGGTCACCGGGCCGCAGAACATGCCGAAGTTCTCCGATCGTCAGCTGACGATCGAGGAGAAATCCGACATCATCGCGTACGTCAAGTCGGCACAGGACACCAAGGCCGCCGGTGGTTGGGGTCTGGCAGGCTTCGGTCCCGGTACCGAAATGGTCGCCGTGTGGATTGTCGGAATCGCCGCTGTTGTCGGCGCAACATTGTGGATCGGAGCTAGATCATGAGCGACGGTGATTCCGGTCGTAAAGACGACGACAACGTCGACGGCAAGAAAGCCGGCGGTGTGAATCCCGAGAAGAAGTACTCCGACGAGGAACTTGCGGCCCTGAGCCGCGACGAGCTGGTCGAGCTCGGCACGAATCTCGATGGTGTCGATGTTGCGTTCCGTCGAAACCGCTGGGCCGTCGAGGGCACTCGGGCCGAGAAGCGTGCCGAACGCAGCGTGGCGATCTGGTTCGCCATTGCCGGGCTCTCGGCCGTCGCGTTCATCGGCGTCTACCTGTTCTGGCCTTGGCAGTACGCCGGAATCGGTGACGAGAACTACCACCTCTACTCGCTGTACACGCCGTTGATCGGCGGCACGATGGGCCTGGCGATTCTCGCAGTCGGCGTCGGTGCGGTGCAGTTCACCAAGAAGTTCATCCCCGAAGAGGTCTCCATCCAGGACCGCCACGACGGGAGTTCCTCGGAGACGGATCGCAAGACGCTGGTCGCCGAACTGGGTGATTCGCTCGAGACGTCGACCATCGGTCGACGCAAGGTGATCAAGCGCTCACTGATGTTGGGCGGTGGCGCACTGGGCGTCATGGCTGTGCTCCCCCTCGGCGGGTTGATCAAGAACCCATGGGCCAAGGGCGAAGATTCTCCATTGTGGGTATCCGGCTGGACTCCTCGCTACGATGGGGAGACCATTTACCTCCGACGAGACACCGGGCGACCGGAAGATGTCGTTCTCGTTCGGCCCGAGGACCTGGACGCTGGTGCCATGGAAACCGTGTTCCCCTTCCGCGAAGCGGACCGTGAGAGCGAGCACGATCTGCTCGTGTCACTCCGAGGGATTCGCAACGCCGTCATGCTCATCCGCCTGCGTCCCGACGACGCCAGCACGGTCGTCAAGCGCAAGGGTCAGGAGAGCTACAACTACGGCGATTACTACGCGTACTCCAAGATCTGCACGCACCTCGGCTGCCCCACATCGTTGTACGAGCAGCAGACGAACCGCATTCTCTGCCCTTGCCATCAGTCGCAGTTCGACGCGCTCGAGTACGCCAGGCCGATCTTCGGACCGGCAGCGCGCGCGCTGCCCCAGCTTCCCATCACCGTCAACGAGGAGGGATACCTAGTGGCTCGCGCAGACTTCCACGAAGCACTCGGTCCCGCCTTCTGGGAACGTCGACCGGAGCGTGATTCATGAGTCCTTCACTGCAAACCCTCGCAGCCAAGCAGGCGGACGACGTAGACAGTCGTTACCACTTGGCACCGGGACTTCGCCGTCAGATCAACAAGGTATTCCCCACCCACTGGTCGTTCCTGCTCGGCGAGATCGCGCTGTACAGCTTCGTGATCCTGCTGATCTCCGGTGTATTCCTCACCCTGTTCTTCGATCCGTCGCTCAGCGAGGTCGTCTACGACGGCAGCTACCTGCCGCTCAACGGTGTGACGATGTCGCGGGCCTACGCCACTGCTCTCGACATATCGTTCGAGGTTCGCGGTGGTCTGTTCATGCGACAGATTCACCACTGGGCCGCACTGATGTTCGCCGCGTCGATCATCGTGCACATGGCTCGCATCTTCTTCACCGGTGCGTTCCGTCGTCCCCGTGAAGCCAACTGGGTCATCGGCTGCCTGCTGCTGATCCTGGCCATGTTCGAGGGCTTCTTCGGATACTCCCTCCCCGACGACCTGCTCTCGGGCACCGGTCTTCGTGCCGCTTTCTCGGGCATCACGATGAGTATCCCGATCGTCGGTACTTGGCTGCACTGGCTGATCTTCGACGGCGACTTCCCAGGCACCATCATCATTCCGCGCCTGTATGTGGCGCACGTGCTGCTGCTGCCCGCCATCATCTTGGCTCTGATCGCCGCTCACCTGGCGCTGGTCTGGTACCAGAAGCACACCCAGTTCCCCGGACCGGGCCGCACCGAGAAGAACGTCGTCGGCGTTCGTATCCTCCCGGTGTTCGCGGTCAAGTCCGGTGCTTTCTTCGCAGTGACGTTCGGTGTGCTTGCCGCGATGGGTGGTCTGCTCCAGATCAACCCGATCTGGAACCTGGGCCCCTACAACCCTGCGCAGGTGTCGGCCGGGTCCCAGCCCGACTTCTACATGATGTGGACGGACGGCTTGGCTCGACTGTGGCCGGATTGGGACATCTACATCGCCGGGCGATACACCATCCCGGCAGTGTTCTGGGTCGCAGTCATCATGGGCCTGGTGTTCACGGTGATGATCGCCTACCCGTGGATCGAGAAGCGCCTTACCGGAGACACTGCGCACCACAACCTGCTGCAGCGTCCCCGCGACGTGCCTGTCCGCACGGGAATCGGCGCGATGTCGATCGCGTTCTACGTCGTTCTGACGCTCTCCTGCGTCAACGACCTGATCGCGTACAAGTTCGACATCTCGCTCAACGCCATGACCTGGATCGGCCGTGTCGGTCTCCTGATCATGCCGCCGCTCGCGTACTTCGTTGCGTACCGGTTCTGCATAGGCCTGCAGCGCAGTGACCGAGCGGTGCTCGAGCACGGAATCGAAACCGGAATCATCAAGCGGCTGCCGCACGGCCAGTACGTGGAAATCCACCAGCCGCTCGGCCCGGTGGACGATCACGGACACCCGATCCCCCTCGACTACCAGGGTGCACCGGTACCCAAGAAGATGAACAAGCTCGGCTCGGCCGGCAAGCCCGGCTCGGGATCGCTGTTCACTCCGGACCCGGTGGCACAGAGTGCAGCTCTCGAGGAAGCCCACCACAAGGGTGAGCACGAGCAGCTCGCAATGCTCCGCAAGTACCAAGCGGGCATTGCAGGCAACGGCCACTCGAACGGTCACGCCGAGGGCAACGGGCACTCGAACGGCCACTCGAACGGCCACGCATCCGAGGGCAACGGCCACCAGGATGCCTCGATCGGCTCCGGTCGACAGGACAGCGACAGCGATCGCTGACATCTGACAAGTAACAACACGAAGGGCGGCACCGGCAACGGTGCCGCCCTTCGTGCATTGTCGACTCCTCCACCCGCAGCAATCGCGACCGCTCACTCGTACACCGGGGACCCGATATCCCTCCCCTCCCCTAGCGCCGCACGTTCGACCCGACAAGACCGACGGGGGCTCTCGGACTCGGCGCTGTTCGGACTCGGGGCTGTTCGGGTGAGGGGCTGTTCGGGTGAGGGACGACAGGGCTCAGGTAAGTGGACGGGGCTCTGGCAGTTGCACGACCGGTATTACTATCGGCATATGGTCCGCATACCCCTGACGCCAGGCGAGCTTGCCCGCGGTGCACGACTCGGTGCGGCGATACGTCGATCCCGAGGCAGTCGCACCATGACCGACGTGGCCGAGGCTGCGGGTATCTCGGTGGAAACGCTGAGGAAGATCGAGACCGGACGCATCCCCACTCCTGCCTTCTTCACTGTCGCGGCGTTGTGTGAGGCGCTGAACATCTCGTTGGACTCCGTAGCCGACTCCTCCTCCGACTCGACACCGAGACAACCCGAGGCCGACGCCTCCTGAGGGCAGGGCCTGCCACCGACCTCGCGCACCGTCGCGCCCGGGTTACTCGCGTCCCGCCGTCCACAGTCCAGGTTCCATACGCACCCACGTCCCTGCTGTGCCGGTCGTCGACGGTGGGGTCATCCGGACATACCAAAAGGGGCCTCGAT
>NZ_JABFAU010000005.1:120574-514742 GCF_017168335.1 Rhodococcus sp. KRD162
ATCGAGGCCCCTTTCAGGGTGAATCCGGGTCAGTGACGCTCGGCACCGACGTGGTACTCGAACACCAATCCCGCGGCCGCTGCGATCACGCAGAAGACACCGACGGCGATCAGCCACGGCTGGAAGAACGCGAATCCGATGGCCGTGATGGATGCGGCGCCTGCCAGCACGATCGGCCAGAAGCTGCCCGGGCTGAAGAAGCCCAAGTCGCCTGCGCCGTCACTGACTTCGGCGTCGTCGAAGTCCTCCGGACGAGTATCGAGGCGACGTGCGACGAACCTGAAGTAGGTGCCGACGATCAGAGTCAGACCCACCGACAAGAAGATGGCGGTGACTCCGGCCCATTCCACTCCGGTACGGCTCAGTCCCGTGAACAACGCGTACACGATGCCGACCAGGAGAAAGAAGACAGTGAGGATCTCGAAGATCTTGGCTTCGATTTTCATATCAGCATGCTTCCTTGGTCAGTTGCCTTCGGCGACAGTGGCGGCGCGGGCGGTTCGGTCGGTCGCGAATGGCGACGTGCTCGTTGCGAGCGGGTTCTCGCCGATGGCTGCGAGGGCCTGCGCGTTGGTCAGAGCTTCTCCCCCATCGGACAGCGGCTTGCGAAGCTCGATGTACTGCTCGAACTTGTCAGGAGAGACCGCACGCACCTCGAAGTTCATCATCGAGTGGAATGTGCCACACATCTCGGTGCACCTACCGACGAAGGATCCTTCGCGCTCGATCTCGCTGATCTGGAAAATGTTGTCGGAATGGTTCTCCTCGGGGTTCGGGAGAACGTCGCGCTTGAAGAGGAACTCCGGCACCCAGAAGCCGTGGATGACATCCGAGGACGCAAGCACGAACTCGATCCGCTTGCCGGTCGGAAGAACCAGAACCGGGACCTCTTCACTGGTGCCGACGGTTTCGATCTTGTTGTAGTGCAGGTAGGACAGGTCCTGCGGGCTTGCTCCGTGGATTGCTCCAGGAACGAACTCGCCGTCCGCGCTTCCCTCGGCACCTTCACCAGGGGTAGCCGCGGCCTCTGCTGCCGCCTGCTCTTCCTCGTCGGTGCCCTCGTACTTGGCCGTACCGTCCTTGAGGTCGATGGTCCGGTAGCCGAACTTCCAGTTCCACTGGAACGCGGTGACGTCCACCTGCACATCGGGGTTGGGCTGCTTCTCGTCGACGTAGTTCTGCACCACGACGGTGAAGTAGAACAAGACGGCGATGATCACGAACGGAACCGCCGTGTAGAACAGCTCGAGCGGAACGTTGTACGCGGTCTGCCGTGGGAACTCCGGTGAGTTCTTCTTCTTACGGTGGAAGAGCACCACCCAGAAGATCAGGACCCACACGACAATACCCATGACCAGGGCCGCAATGACCGACCACGTCCATAGGTCGCCGATGCGTCGCCCCTGCGGGGTGACGCCCGAAGCGAAACCGAAATTGAGTACGTTGTCGCTGCTGATGGAACAGCCCGACAGCATCAACGCGGCTACACCGAGAAATGCTGTCAGCCCCGCTCGCCGAAGGATCCGACTCTGCGCCACGTTCACGCCTTCCTGATTGCCCACCACTGAAGAATAAGGGTTTCCACATGGAGACGCCCTAGTACTACGCAGCGTAGACCAAAGCCGGCCGGAGACCACCCTTGGGTCGTTACCTACGTCGGGGCGTGTCTGCGGCATACTCGGTTCCTGACCTTCTGTCCCGCTGACGACCTTCGCGGAGACCGGACCGGTGCCACCCCAGACTGGATTGTCCCCAACTGCGAGAAGAGGTAGCAGACGCTGTGTGTGGACTGCTCGGAGTACTCACGTCTCACGGAACGACCGCCACCGAGGTCGAACTCGTGAGTTCGGCCACCCATTGCATGCGCCATCGGGGTCCGGACGAGCCCGGTGGCACGTGGCACGACGACGACGTCGTCTTCGGGTTCAATCGCCTGGCCTTCATCGACATCGAGCACTCGCACCAGCCGATGCGGTGGGGGCCACCCGAGTCGCCGGACCGATATGCGCTGGTCTTCAACGGTGAGATCTACAACTACCTCGAGTTGCGGGCCGAACTCACACGCGATCACGGTGCACAATTCGCCACCGAGGGAGACAGCGAGTCGATCATCGCTGCGTTCCACTACTGGGGTGCCGGTGCCGTCGAGCGGTTGCGCGGCATGTTCGCCTTCGCCGTCTGGGATACAGAGACCAGAGAGATGTTTCTCGCGCGCGATCCGTTCGGCATCAAACCGCTGTTCCTGGCCACCGGTCCTGGCGGCACCGCGTTCGGTAGCGAGAAGAAGAGCGTGCTCGAGCTGATGGAACGGATCGGAGTCGATGCCGATCTCGATGCCCGCGCCACCGAGCACTACACGGTGCTGCAGTACGTTCCCGAGCCCGAAACTCTGCACGCAGGCATCCGGCGCCTCGAATCCGGTTGCTATGCCACCCTGTCCCCCGGCACCCCGCCGAAGTTCACCCGCTACTTCACTCCGAAATTTCCGGTGCAGCCGTTCGCACCAGGCAGCGCCAAGGCTCGCTACCAGGAAATCGCAGAGGCGCTGGAAGATTCGGTGGCCAAACACATGCGCGCCGACGTCACGGTCGGCTCGTTCCTCTCGGGCGGCATCGATTCGACGGCCATCGCGGCTCTTGCGATTCGGCACAATCCCGATCTGATCACCTTCACCACCGGGTTCGAGCGTGAGGGCTACTCCGAGGTCGATGTCGCAGCGGAGTCGGCGGCCGCCATCGGGGCTCGCCACATCGTGAAGGTCGTCGGGCCGGAGGAGTTCGCGGCATCGATCCCCGAGATCGTCTGGTATCTGGACGATCCCGTGGCCGATCCCGCGCTCGTACCGCTGTACTTCGTCGCAAAGGAAGCCCGCAAGCACGTCAAGGTCGTGCTGTCCGGCGAGGGCGCGGACGAGTTGTTCGGTGGCTACACCATCTACCGCGAACCGTTGTCGTTGAAGCCGTTCGAGTCGCTTCCGGCATTCCTGCGGCGCGCGGCCGGCACGCTGAGCGAGAGAATTCCGGAGGGCACGCGGGGTAAGAGCCTGTTGCATCGGGGCTCGATGACACTGGAAGAGCGCTACTACGGCAACGCGCGCAGTTTCAACGACGCCCAGTTGCGATCGGTGCTGCGCGAGTTCCGATCCGAGTGGACTCACCAGGACGTCACCGCACCGATCTACGCGCAGTCGCAAGGATGGGATCCGGTGGCACGCATGCAGCACCTGGATCTGTTCACCTGGCTGCGTGGAGACATTCTGGTCAAGGCCGACAAGATCACCATGGCGAATTCGCTCGAGCTCCGAGTTCCGTTCCTGGACTCGGAGGTCTACAAGGTTGCCGAAAAGTTGCCGCTCGATCAGAAGATCACCAAGGACACCACCAAATATGCGCTTCGGCAGGCATTGGAAGGAATCGTTCCCGGCCACGTGCTGCACCGCGCGAAGTTGGGATTCCCGGTGCCGCTACGTCACTGGCTGCGGGGTCCGGAGCTGTTCGACTGGGCTCATCAGCAGATCGCCGATTCACAGACCGATCACCTGCTGAACAAGCAGGCGATCATCGCCATGCTCGACGATCACCGCGCCGGAAAGTCCGACCACAGCCGACGACTGTGGACCCTGATCATCTTCATGGTCTGGCACGGGATCTTCGTCGAGAAGCGCATTGTGCCGCAGATTGCCGAGCCGGAGTACCCGGTCACGATCTGAGCTCGGTCGTCCCGCCCATCGGGCGGGACGACCGGATCGTTCAGGCAGGTAGCAGGGCTCCGATGTCCTCGCCCGCCTCGGTGCCGTACGCCGCACTGAGCCGCTTGACTGCGTCGTCGCGGTTCAGGCTCCATTCCTGGGTCCCGGTGGTTTCGAGAATCAGAACTGCGACCAGTGAACCGAGTTGCGCCGCACGTTCGATGCTCGCTCCGGCACGGTGTGCAGTGAGGAAACCGGCCCGGAATCCGTCGCCGACACCCGTCGGGTCGACCTTGCTCGTCTCCGGGACGACGCCGATGTGGGTGTGCTGCCCGCCCTTGGCCACGATGTCGACGCCGCGCTTGCCCAGTGTGGTGATCCGAAGTTCCACCTTCTCGGCGATGTCGGCGTCGGACATGCCGGTCTTCTGCTTGAGCAGCGCCCATTCGTATTCGTTGGTGAACAGATACTCCGCGCCGTCGATCAACTCGGCTGCCTGCGCGGCGTCGAGTCGGGCGAGCTGTTGGGACGGGTCGGCCGCGAACGGGATGCCGGCTGCGCGGCACTGCGCGGTGTGCGCCGTCATTGCATCGGGGTCGTTTGCACCGATGAGAACCAAATCCAACTCGTGCTGGTTCGCCAACGACTGGATCGAGATATCGCGAGCCTCGCTCATTGCTCCGGGGTAGAAGGATGCGATCTGCGCCATGTCCTGGTCGGTGGTGCAGACGAAGCGCGCGGTGTGAGCGGTTGCGGACACGCTCACGCCGCTGCAGTCGACTCCGTGTTCTTCGAGCCAGGCACGGTATTCGGAGAAGTCAGGTCCCACAGCTCCGACGAGCAGTGGCTCTCCACCGAGGACTCCGAGTGCGTACGCAATGTTTCCGCCGACTCCCCCTCTGCGGATCACCAGATCGTCCACCAGAAAGCTCAACGAGATGTTCGCGAGCTGGTCGGCGACGATCTGCTCGGCGAACCGTCCGGGGAATCGCATCAGATGGTCGGTCGCTATCGAGCCGGATACCGCGAGAGTCACGAAGGAGGGCCTTTCGATTCGGGTTGCTGAATTATCGAACAGTCAGACGAGCAGACACGACTGTGACCGATACACGCATGCGTGTATCGGTCACAGTCGTTTACGAGTCAGCTCAGTTGAACGAGTCGCCGCACGCGCAGGATCCGGTGGCGTTCGGGTTGTCGATCGTGAACCCCTGCTTCTCGATCGTGTCCACGAAGTCGATGGATGCACCCTCGACATAGGGGGCGCTCATCCGGTCGACTGCGAGGGTGACGCCGTTGAAGTCGACCGCGAGGTCGCCGTCGAGGCTTCGGTCGTCGAAGAAGAGCTGGTAGCGCAGTCCCGCGCATCCACCTGGCTGCACAGCGATACGCAGTGCGAGGTCGTCGCGGCCTTCTTGATCCAGCAACGCCTTGGCCTTCGCCGATGCGGTCTCGGTCATGGTGACCTTGTGCGCCGTGGTCTCGGTCGTTGTGGTCTCATTCGAAACGGTCATGGGCTCTCCCTATCAGTCGTACAAAACCCGTGAACTACACAACCGTACTCCCGGTGGCTCTATTCCTCACGCCCGCCGCCTCGGATCGACGTGAGAATCGGCTACCTCGGTTGCGACGCGCGCGGCCAGCTGCTCGAGCTGGTTCGCCGCATCGGACATCGCCACCTCCACCGAGCCCGCGAACTCGCTGATCGAATGTGCGGCCGCGATCCCCGCCGCGACCAGTTCGTCCTCGGTCAATGTGACCTGGCCTGCGAGCACGATGGTGTCGACGCCGGTGGCACCACCTGCGGCCGCGATCCTGGTCACCAGCTTGCCTCGCAGCGACTGCGAGTCGAACTTTCCCTCACCCGTCAACACCAGGTCGACGCTGTCGAGCAGTTCCTGCTGCCCGGTTCGCTCTGCGACGACGACGGCCCCGGGTTGCTGCCTGCCGCCGAGCGCGAACAGGGCGGCGCCGATACCGCCGGCGGCCCCCGCTCCGGGCCGGTCCGCGACGTCGTGACCCGCGGCGGAGAGCACGGCCGCCCAGTCTGCGTTCAGCTCTTCGAGTCGATCGGCCGTCTCGCCGTCGGCACCCTTCTGTGGGCCGAACACCCGCGCCGCCCCCGCGGTGCCCAACAGCAGATTCTCCACGTCCGACGCGGCGACGAGGTCGATTCCGGACATCCGGGCGACGGCAGATCCCAGGCCACCCAGTGCGCGAATCAGTCCGCGGCCGCCGTCGGTGGTACTGCTGCCGCCGAGTCCGACGAAGATCGTCCGCGCTCCGCTGCCGAGAGCTGCGTCGAGGAGTTGCCCCACGCCGTAGCTGCTGGCTTTGAGCGCCGACAGTGGGCTCGGCGGCCCGTCGAGCAGGTGCAGACCGCATGCCTGCGCCGATTCGATGTAGGCGGTCGTGTCGTCGAGCAGCCACCGAGCTCGCACCGATGTCCCCATCGGTCCGTCGACGTCGGCGAACTGCACGGTGCCGATCCGCGTGGCGAGGACCTCGACGAAGCCGGGACCGCCATCCGACTGCGGGGCCAGTTCGAGTTCGTCCTCGGGCCGAACCGATGCCCAACCCCTGGCAATGGCCTCGGCGGCGTGCGCCGAAGTCAGGGTGTCTCCGAAGGAATCCGGCGCAATCATCACTCGCATCGTGGAAAGTCTAGGGCCGCAGCACACGGACGGCATCCGGTGATCGGCAAGCTGACCTGGCCGGTGTTCGAAATCGAAACCTCATCCCATACTCTGGTTGTGTGAAGCTGCTACGCCGTGGAAACTCCGATAATTCGGACGAAGAGAACTCGAACGGATCCGAGTCGACTGTGTCCGGGGCCGAGCCCGCATCTCCGGTGTCTCTCGGCAAGGGACGGCCCACGCCCAAGCGCCGCGATGCCGAGTCCCGACGACGCGGTCCGGTTGCTCCGGCTCCGCTGACGAGCAAAGAGGCGCGCGAGCGCCGCAAGGCGAACAAGGGCAGCAAGGAAGATCGCAAAGCCGCCTCGAACGAGCGTCGCGCAGCTGCCGCAGAACGTCGCGCTCGCATGCTTGCCGGCGAAGACAAGTATCTACTGCCCCGAGACAAGGGCCCGGTGCGTGCATACGTTCGCGACATCGTCGACGCCAGGCGCAATCTCGTCGGCCTGTTCATGCCGCTCGCACTGATCCTGATCTTCGCGCTTTTCCTCGAGCCCGCGGTGCAGGCCTACGTCACCCTCGGCATGTTCGTGATGATGCTCTTCATGGTCGGCGAGGGAATTTACCTCGGCAAGATGATCAACAACAAGGTTCGCGCACGCTTCCCCGACACTCCGGACGGCGGCTTCAAGATCGGGTGGTACGCCTTCGTTCGGGCATCTCAGATCCGGAAGATGCGCGCGCCCAAACCGCGAGTCAGCGCCGGCGCGGCTGTCTGACGTCGGTGGGTGAGCCGACTCGAACCCTCGTGCTCGGCGGTGCCAGGTCGGGTAAGTCCGCTCACGCGGAGTCCCTCGCCACCGCCGGGCCGGTCCGCTACCTCGCCACCGGCAGGCGTGACGCCTCCGATGAGGATTGGCAGCGTCGCATCGACCGCCATCGGGCGTCGAGACCGACCGACTGGACAACCGTGGAGACGGTCACCTCACTGGCAACGGTCGTCTCGCAACCGTGGAACGGCACCACCGTCGTCGACGATCTCGGAACCTGGCTGACGGGCATGTTGGACGATGCCGGGGCGTGGGAGCTCCCGCGCGGCACGATCGCACCGGCCGTCGAAGACCTGGTCACCGTGGTGGCGAACTGCCCGTCCACCCTCGTGCTCGTCAGCCCCGAAGTGGGCCTGTCGGTGGTACCGGAATCGAGTTCCGGACGCCTCTTTCGAGATGAGCTCGGACTGCTCAATTCTCGACTGGCGGCGGTATGTGACAGAGTTCTGCTCGTCGTCGCAGGACTCGCGCTGAACCTCAAAGAACCCCCGGCGGACCTCACCACCGCGAAAGGCACAGTGTGACAACTTCTTCGGACGTGAACTCGGCGTCGTCACCGTTTCGTCCGGTCACCGCACCGTCCGACTCGGCTCGATCTGCCGCTGCGGACCGCCAACGTCAGTTGACCAAGCCTGCTGGGAGTCTCGGCCGACTCGAAGAGTTCGGTGAGTGGATCGCGTCCTGCCAGGACCGCTGCCCGCCGCGGTCGCTCGAACGAGTGCGGGTCGTGGTGTTCGCCGGCGATCATGGCGTGGCGGCGCACGGAGTCTCCGCCTACCCCGCCGAGGTGACGGGCCAGATGGTGGAGAACATCCGCGCGGGCGGTGCGGCTGTCAACGTACTCGCCGATATCGCCGGTGCCACGGTTCGGGTTGTCGACATCGCGGTCGACTCGGATATGGATCCTTCGGTGTCCGCGTTCAAGATTCGACGGTCCAGCGGATCCATCGACCGTGAGGATGCGCTGACCGAGGACGAGGTTCGAGCCGCGATTGCCGCCGGAGCCGCCATCGCCGACGAGGAAGTGGACGGCGGCGCAGATCTTCTCATCGCAGGAGATATGGGTATCGGAAACACCACTCCTGCAACGGTATTGATCGCCACCCTGACCGACACCGAGCCGGTTGCCGCGGTCGGACGCGGCACTGGAATCGACGATGCGGGATGGATCAGGAAGACCGCGGCGATCCGCGACGCGATGCGTCGAGCACGACCTGTCGCCAAGAACCCGACAGATCTGTTGCGGGTGGCCGGCGGTGCCGACATCGCAGCGCTGGCCGGGTTTCTCGCGCAAGCCGCTCACCGACGCACGCCGGTGATCCTGGATGGCCTCGTGGTGACCGCGGCTGCCTTGGTGGCCGAGGACGGCGCGGCCGGGGCGCGGAAATGGTGGATTGCCGGGCATCGCTCGGCGGAACCGGCCCACTCGCTTGCGTTGCGGCACTTGCGTCTGGAACCGATCGTGGAGTTGAACATGCGACTCGGTGAGGGCTCTGGCGCCCTCGCGGCGCTCCCCCTCGTTCAGGCGGGCGTCGGCACCTTGAACTCCATGGCGACCTTCGTCGATTCCGGGGTCAGCACCGGCGACAGCGAAATTCTCTGACAGTGCGCAGGCGAGCCGACGGGCTGTTGCTCGCGTTCTCCTGGCTGACGGTGCTGCCGATACGGGGGCCGGAGGAGATCGATCGCGGCGTGGCCGGGCGAGCGATGGCACACTCTCCGCTCGTCGGCCTGTTCCTGGGCGGTGTCGCGTCCGCAGTTCTGTGGGTGACGGTTGCCTCCGGTCTGTCGCCGATGCTCGGGGGCTTGATCTGCGTCGCCGTCGCGGCGCTGCTGACCAGAGGCATGCATCTCGACGGGTTGGCCGATACCGCCGACGGGCTCGGCTGTTACGGACCTGAAGAACGGGCGCGCGAGATCATGAAGTCCGGCAGCGCAGGCCCGTTCGGCGTTGCCGCGGTTGCGCTGACGCTCGGAATCCAGGCTGCCGCACTGGGCCAGCTTGCCCAGCAGCACCTGTGGTGGGCCATCGCGATCATCCCGGTGGTCGGCCGCGTGTGGGTCGTCCTCGGTTGCCGACGAGGAATCGATGCAGCGGCACCGAACGGCTTCGGCGCGCTCGTGGCAGGAACCCAGTCGGCAGTCGCGGTGGGACTGTGGCTGGCCGCGGCGGCGGCCGTGTCGATCTTCGCCCGACCCGAACGCCCCTGGCAGGGACCGTTGGTCGTGGTCGTCGCGATGGTTGCTGCGGTCGTCGTCGCTCGCCACTGCGTCCGACGCTTCGGGGGGCTGTCCGGCGATGTGCTGGGAGCCGGAATCGAAACCACCACCGCGCTCACCGCGATCGGGTTGTTGGTGGGCAGTTAGCGGAGCGTGGTCATCCAGCCGTGGGTATCGGCGAACGTACCGCGCTGGATTCCGGTGAGCGTGTCGCGCAGGGCGAGGGTGATCTCCCCTGGTTCGCCGCCTGCGATCTCGAATGTTCCCTCGGTGGACTTCACACTTCCGACGGGGGTGATGACGGCCGCTGTCCCGCAGGCGAACACCTCGGTGATCTCACCCGAGTCGGCACCCTTGCGCCACTCCTCGGTGGAGATGCGGCGCTCCTCGACGGGAATGCCCGCGTCCGTTGCCAACGCCAGCAAGGAGTCTCGGGTGATGCCGGGTAGGAGTGATCCGGACAGCGACGGTGTCACCAACCGAGCATCGGATCCCGAGCCGAGGACGAAGAACAGGTTCATTCCGCCCATCTCCTCGACGTAGCGGCGCTCGATGGCATCGAGCCAGACCACCTGATCGCACCCCTCGTCGCTGGCCTGGGCCTGCGCGAGGAGCGATGCCGCGTAGTTGCCCGCGAACTTGGCATCGCCTGTGCCACCCGGTGCTGCTCGCACGTACTCGGTCGAGAGCCAGACGCTGACGGGCTTGACCCCCCTCGGGAAGTACGCACCTGCGGGCGAGGCGATCAGCATATAGCGGTAGGAGTCGGCGGGGCGGACGCCGAGGCCCGCCTCGGTGGAGAACATGTACGGCCGGATGTACAGCGCGTCTTCGCCGCCGGCCGCGGGCACCCAGTGGTGATCGAGCTCGAGGAGCTTCTCGATCGATCCGACGAAGAGCTCGTCCGGCAGTTCCGGCATGGCGAGCCGTCGGGCCGAGGATCGGAAGCGTTCGGCGTTGGATTGCACCCGAAACGTCGCGAGGTCGTCGTTGGGCTGACGGTAGATCTTGAGGCCTTCGAAAATGGCCTGGCCGTAATGCAGCACCATCGCAGCGGGGTCCAGCTCGATCGGACCGTAGGGAGCGACGGTCGCGTCGTGCCAGCCGCGGTCGCGGGTGTAGTCGATGTACACCATGTGGTCGGTGAAGTGCTTTCCGAATCCGGGTGCAGCGAGCACCGCGTCGCGCTCGGCCGGTGTGGCGGGCGAGGGATGCTGTACGTACCTGAATTCGGAAACACCTGTCATGCCCGAGATCCTATCGTGGTGGTCACAGGCGCTCGCGCAGTCACCTGGTCTTCGCAGCGACGAATGGCGGCGCGACCACCTCGCATCGCAACGCTCGGCCCCGGACGTCCACCTCGACCTCCGATCCCACCTCGGGCGCAGCCTCGGACTCGAGTAGGGCAAGGGCGATCCCCACCTTGAGCGACGGCGAGAAAGTACCGGACGTCGTCGTTCCGATCCGCTGCCCCGACACCCGTACTTCGAGGCCCGGCCGGAGCACACCGCGGTCGAGAGCAACGAGCCCGCGCAGCACTCGCGTCGGTCCGCTCGCTTTCTCCGCAGCGAGCGCCTCCTTGCCCCAGAACGCGTCCTTCTTCCAGCCGATCGCCCAGCCGCATCGTGCTTGCAGGGGCGAAATGTCCAGTGCGAGTTCGTGTCCGTGCAGCGGGTATCCCATCTCGGTGCGCAGTGTGTCTCGTGCTCCGAGCCCGCACACCTGCCCGCCGCGGGATCGCACAGCAGCCATGAGCGCGCGGAACAACGGCTCGACCTCTGCCGCCGGTGGGATCAGTTCGTATCCGTGCTCGCCGGTGTAGCCGGTTCGGCACACCCGTACCGGCACCGAGTTCCACGTCGCATCCTCGAACGCCATGTAGTCCATGTCGGTCGGCAGACCCAACTCCTGCAGTACATCTGCCGATACCGGTCCCTGTACCGCGAGGACCCCGAAGTCGCGGTGCTGGTTCACCACCGACACCCCGGCTGGTGCCTGCGCCGCCATCGCCGCGACGACATCGGCGGTGTTGGCGGCGTTCGGGACCAGGAAAACCTCGTTCTCGGAGACGTAGTACGCGATCAGGTCGTCGACGACGCCACCGGATTCGGTGCAGCACAAGGTGTACTGCGCCTTACCCGGCCCGATCCGATTCAGGTCGTTGGTCAGCACCGAGTTCACGAACGCGGCAGCGCCGGGTCCGGTCACCGAGGCCTTGCCCAGATGCCCGACGTCGAAGAGGCCGACGGCCTCTCGTACTGCCGTGTGCTCGACGACGACTCCGGCATACGACACCGGCATGGTCCAACCGCCGAAAGGCGCGAATGTCGCGCCCAATTCGGTGTGCACGGCGTGAAGTGGTCCCTCGATCAGCTCGGTGTCGGTCATGGCGGTCACGCTAGCTCACATCGCGGCCGTTGCGGGCCCGGCAGACCGACTGCACCCCTCGACGAGTCGTCACTAGGATCGAGGTACGTACACGTCAACCCCTACAGGAGCAGCCACGTGCCTTCCCCCTCGACGCCTTCCCGCACCCTCGGACCCGACCTGGTCCTCGCGGGCAAGCTCGGTAAGAAAGTCGACGTTCTCGTCGTCGCGCTGAGTACCAGTGATGGCGATCTCGAACTCGCCATCACCGACGACATCGCCGACGATGCCGTTGCCACTGCGCTACTCGACGCTTTCGAGTCCGTCGGTGCCACCGGCAAGGCCGACGAACTGGTGCGCATTCCGGCACCATCGGGCCTGTCCGTGGACAGCGTGCTGGCCGTCGGCCTCGGTAGTGCAGGCGACATCGACAGCGAGCGGATCCGCCAGTCGGCCGGAACCGCAGCCCGGGCGCTCAAGGGCGTCGACACGGCCGCGACGACGTTGTCGGCTCTCGATCTCGGTGCGGCCGCGGAGGGCTTCTTTCTCGGCGCGTATCAATTCACCGAGTTCAAATCGGCATTGTCGGCACCGAAGTCCGACGCACTTCCGCTTGCTCGCGTCGAGCTGCTCGTCCCCGACACCCGCTCCAAGGAAGCCAAGAACGACCTGGCAAGGTCGCTCGCCATCGCCGAATCCGTGGCTGTGGCACGAGATTTCGTCAACACCCCGCCGAGCCATCTCTATCCGGAGGAGTTCGCGGCGCAGGCCAAGGCGCTGGGTACCGCTGCAGGCTTGAAGGTCGAGATCCTGGACGACAAGACGCTGGAGAAGGACGGCTACGGCGGCATTCACGGCGTGGGCAAGGGTTCCTCACGCCTGCCGCGACTGGTTCGGCTGACGCACTCGGGCGGTAAGCGAGGCGCGAAGAAGGTCGCTCTGGTGGGCAAGGGAATCACGTTCGACACCGGCGGCATCTCCATCAAGCCCGCTGCGGGCATGGAGAACATGACCTCGGATATGGGAGGTGCCGCTGCGGTCGTCGCGACGGTGATCCTGGCCGCGAAGGTCGGTCTGCCACTCGATGTGATCGCGACCGTCCCGATGGCCGAGAACATGCCCTCGGGCACCGCTCAGCGTCCGGGCGATGTACTCACACAGTACGGCGGCATCACCGTCGAGGTCATCAACACCGACGCCGAAGGCCGTTTGGTGTTGGCCGACGCGATCGTGCGTGCCTGCGAGGACGATCCGGATTACCTCATCGACACCGCGACACTGACCGGAGCTCAGGTGGTCGCGCTCGGTAATCGAACGCCGGGGGTCATGGGTACCGACGATTTCCGCGACCGGGTCGCGGCGATTTCTCGGGCGATCGGCGAGAACGGCTGGGCTATGCCGTTGCCGAAGGAGATTCGAGGTGAGCTCGATTCCAAGGTGGCCGATCTGGCGAATGTCACCAACGGCAGAGCCGGGGGAATGCTGGCGGCGGCACTGTTCCTGAAGGAATTCGTCGCCGACGGAGTCGAATGGGCTCATATCGATGTCGCCGGCCCGGCGTACAACACCGGTGGGCCATTCGGGTACACCGGCAAGGGCGGCACCGGAGTTCCGGTACGGACGATGTTCGCGGTCCTCGAGGACATCGCCCAGAACGGCTGATCGTCTCGGTTCGTGCGTGCGGAAAGGTGTCCGCACGCACGGGCGAGATCAGAGATCTCGCTGCTGCTGTTCGCGCTTCTTGATGACCTTCTGGCGGGCGTCGTGATCGCGCATGCGCTGGGGGTAGCCGGTCTTGCGAACGTCGTACACCGGGATCTTCAGGTCGGATCCGACCTTTCGTACATATTTTTCATCGAGTGGCCGACGCGTCCATTCGCCGTCGTTCGCGATCAGCACGACGGTCAGTGGAGTGACCGTCGTCTTGGGTTCGACGTAGGCCTCCACACCGATTCGGGTGGCGCTCCAATCGGCCAGGTACTGGGCAACCGACCCCTCCGGGGCCCGTTTCGCGCCTCCGCCGCTTCGCTTGAGTCGATCGAACAATCCCACGAGAACGTCCTTTTCTAGCGGCCGATGGACCACCGGTTCTGGTGTCCGAATGTTGTTACTCACCAGTTTGCCAGGCGTGTTGCACGCCCTAGGGGAACGGCGGGGCGACAACAATGGAAGGATGACATTAGAGGGTTCAGCTCTCTTGATAGTGAACCAAGGCTCGTGAAGTGAGTAAGTGAATTGCCGAGAGGGAGTGTCTGCGTGGGCGCTGTGTCGAGCAGAGCACGCTCGACCGGTGCCGTGTGCACCGGTGCCTCCGTCGGACGGAATCACGCAACTCTCGTCCATGAACCCTGTTCCGCCAGCACAATGGTCTACGACCACAAGTCGTAAGAACTACATCACCCGCATACAACTGTCGAGGAGTCAACAGACATGGCCTTCTCCGTCCAGATGCCAGCTCTTGGTGAGAGCGTCACCGAGGGAACTGTCACGAGGTGGCTCAAACAAGAAGGCGACACCGTCGAAGTCGACGAGCCATTGCTCGAAGTCTCCACGGACAAGGTCGATACCGAGATCCCGTCGCCTGCTGCCGGTGTTCTGACCAAGATCGTCGCTCAGGAAGACGACACCGTCGAGATCGGTGGTGAGCTCGCTCAGATCGGTGACGCAGACGAGGCTTCCTCGTCCGACGCACCGGCCGAGGAAGCCCCCGCTGCCGAGGAGTCGGCATCCGAGGAGCCCACGCCCGCAGCCGAGCCCGAGCCGCAGGCCGAGCAGGAAGCGCCCGCGTCGAGTGCGTCGTCCGACTCGTCCGGATCCGGCACGCCGGTGACGATGCCCGAACTGGGCGAGTCCGTCACCGAAGGCACCGTGACTCGGTGGCTCAAGGCGATCGGTGACGAGGTTGCCGTCGACGAGCCTCTGCTCGAAGTGTCCACCGACAAGGTCGACACCGAGATCCCGTCCCCGGTGGCCGGAACTCTGCTCGAGATCTCCGCCGAGGAAGATGACACCGTCGCCGTCGGTGGCCAGCTCGCCGTCATCGGATCGGGATCGCCGGCCGAGAAGTCCCCCGAGCCCGAGCCCACCCCGGAGCCGAAGGCCGAGGAGCCGAAGAAGGAGGAGCCGAAGAAGGAGGCTCCCAAGCAGGAAGCTCCGAAGGCCGAGCCGAAGCCGGAGCCCAAGCAGGAAGCTCCCAAGGCCGCTCCCGCCAAGGAGTCGGCATCGTCGGGTGAATCCACCCCGTACGTCACTCCCCTGGTGCGCAAGCTGGCATCGGACAACGACGTCGACCTGTCGAGCGTCAAGGGCACCGGTGTCGGTGGACGCATCCGCAAGCAGGATGTGCTCGCTGCAGCCGAGGCCAAGAAGGCTCCGGCAGCACCCGCCGCCGATGCTGCACCTGCGGCTGCGTCGAAGCCGGCCGCACCGGCCACAGCCGGTGTACGCCCGGAGCTGGCGCATCTTCGCGGAACCACGCAGAAGATCAACCGGATTCGCCAGATCACCGCGAAGAAGACACGCGAGTCGCTGCAGACCTCTGCTCAGTTGACGCAGACGTTCGAGGTCGACGTGACGAAGATCGCCGGTCTGCGCACCAAGGCCAAGGCGAAGTTCGCCGAAAACGAGGGCGTCAACCTGACGTATCTGCCGTTCTTCGCGAAGGCGGTCGTGGAGGCCCTCAAGGCTCACCCGAACGTCAATGCGAGCATCAACGAGGACGCGAAAGAGATCACGTACCACGCTGACGTGCACCTCGGCATTGCCGTGGACACCGAGCAGGGTCTGCTCTCCCCCGTGATCCACAATGCGGGTGATCTCTCGCTGGCCGGGTTGGCACGGGCGATCAACGACATCGCGACCCGCGCACGTTCGGGCGGCCTGAAGCCCGACGAGTTGTCCGGTGGCACGTTCACGATCACCAACATCGGTAGCCAGGGTGCGTTGTTCGACACCCCGATCCTGGTTCCGCCGCAGGCGGCCATGCTCGGCACGGGCGCGATCGTCAAGCGTCCTGTGGTCGTCAAGGACGACTCGGGCAACGAGTCCATCGGTGTTCGCTCGATGTGCTACCTGCCGCTCACCTACGACCACCGACTTGTGGACGGAGCCGATGCGGGACGCTTCCTGACCACGATCAAGCAGCGTCTCGAAGTGGCATCGTTCGAGGCCGATCTCGGCCTGTAGACCACCGGCGAATCGCGCGTCTCGAGTAGCCTCGTGGTAGCGCGACACATTCGCATCGGAGTCTCGACCAGTGAGGCACGAACCGTGCAGACCCGGGGCATCATTCGTTCGCGAATGATGCCCCGGTTTGCGTCAAGGAGGCTTTCGTTCACATGCGCGTAGTCATTGCAGGTTCATCCGGATTGATCGGCACAGCTCTGGTCGCGGCCCTGCGGGGCCGAAGCCACGATGTCACTCGACTCGTTCGGCGATCGCCCGCCGGACCCGACGAGTCGCAGTGGGATCCGGCACGCGGCAGCATCGACTCGGCCACGCTGCACGGTGCCGACGCGGTCGTCAATCTCTGTGGTGTCGGCATCGGCGACAAGCGATGGTCCGGCGCGTACAAACAGTTGATTCGCGACAGCCGCATCGCCCCGACCGAGGTACTCGCCGGGGCTGCCGCCGACGCCGGTGTTCCGACGCTGATCAATGCCAGCGGGGTCAACTTCTACGGCGACACCGGCGATCGGGTCGTCGACGAGACCGCACCCGTCGGCGACGGATTTCTGGCCGAGGTCTGTCGCGATTGGGAGGACGCCACCTCTGCAGCGTCGACGGCGGGGGTGAGAACGATCATGCTGCGTAGCGGTGTGGTGCTCTCGCAACGAGGGGGGATGCTGGGCAAGCTTCGCCCGCTCTACCTGTTTGCTCTCGGCGGCAGGCTCGGCAGTGGTCGCCAGTACTTCCCGTGGATTTCGTTGGCGGACGAGATCGGTGCCATCGTCCACGGCATCGAGAACGACACTCTGCGGGGACCGGTCAACATGGTCGGCCCGACCCCGGTGACCAATGCTCAGTTCAACAGTGCGATGTCGCGTGCAGTGCACCGACCTGCACCGTGGGTGGTCCCCGGTTTCGCTCTGAAGGCAGTCATCGGCGAGTTCGCCGAGGAGGCCATCCTCACCGGCCCGCGCGCGATTCCCAAGGCCCTGGAGGACGCGGGTTACTCCTTCGAGCACAACACCGTCGGTGAGGCACTGCGAGTGGCTGTGGGTAGTTGACGCGGCGTACCGTTCCGCATCATGAGTGACTCGAACTCTTCGTCGACCCGAGTATCGGCACGCGCGAGCACAGAACCTGTCGTGGTGCGTGAACTGGGCAGCGTCGAGTACTCCGAGGCGTGGGCTCTGCAGCGCGAGCTGGCCGATGCCAGGGCCGACGATGCCGGCCCCGATACCCTGCTGCTGCTCGAGCACCCGTCCGTCTACACCGCTGGGCGGCGCACTGCCGAGGAAGATATGCCGAGGGACGGCACACCCGTCGTCGAGGTCGACCGCGGCGGCAAGATCACCTGGCACGGTCCCGGCCAACTGGTGGGCTACCCCATCGTCAAGCTCGCGCAGCCCATCGACGTCGTCAAGTACGTGCGCCGCATCGAGGAGGCGTTGATCTCGGTGGTGTCCGGGTACGGCATCACGTGCGGGCGTGTCGACGGCAGGTCCGGGGTGTGGCTCGCCGCCGAGACTCGTGACGGTGTCCTGCTCCCCGAGCGCAAGATCGCCGCGATCGGGGTCCGCGTTCAACGCGGGGTGACCCTGCACGGGTTCTCGTTGAATTGCAATGCCGCCATGACCGGCTTCGATGCGATCGTCCCGTGCGGCATCGCCGACGCAGGGGTGACATCTCTGTCGCTCGAGCTCGGCCGAGAGGTCACGATCGCGGACGTCACCGCGGCGGTCACGGAGGCCGTTCTTGCGGCCCTGGACGGTTCCCTGCAGGTGCGAGACCACGACATCGAGCATCGGTCGACGGCAGGCGCGATGATCAACCCGCAGTTCACCACCGTCCGCTTCGGCGCGTAGCATCGTTTCTGTGACTGTGGCCCCAGAAGGACGCAAGCTGCTCCGCCTCGAGATCCGAAACGCGGAGACCCCCATCGAACGCAAACCCAACTGGATCAAGACGAAAGCCAAGATGGGCCCGGAATACTCCGAGCTCAAGGGTCTTGTGAAGCGTGAAGGTCTGCACACGGTGTGCGAGGAAGCCGGCTGCCCCAATATCTACGAATGCTGGGAAGATCGCGAAGCGACCTTCCTCATCGGCGGAGAGCAATGCACCCGCCGATGCGATTTCTGCCAGATCGACACCGGCAAGCCGGAGGATCTCGATCGCGACGAGCCGCGCCGGGTGGCCGAGAGCGTCCAGGCCATGGGTCTGCGCTACTCCACCATCACCGGAGTCGCTCGTGACGATCTGGCCGACGGTGGCGCGTGGCTGTACGCCGAGACCGTGCGGTTCATCAAGAAGCTGAACCCCAACACCGGCGTCGAGCTGCTGATCCCCGACTTCAACGCCAAGCCCGATCAGCTGGCCGAGGTCTTCTCGTCCCGTCCCGAGGTTCTGGCGCACAACGTCGAGACCGTGCCGCGCATCTTCAAGCGCATCCGTCCGGCCTTCCGGTACCAGCGGTCGATGGACGTCATCACCGCGGCCCGTGACGACGGTCTGGTCACCAAGTCCAATCTCATCCTCGGTATGGGCGAGACGCCCGAGGAGGTGCAGGAAGCCATTCGCGACCTGCACGAGGCCGGCTGCGACATCCTGACGATCACTCAGTACCTGCGGCCGTCGCCCCGCCACCATCCAGTCGAGCGGTGGGTCAAGCCGGAGGAGTTCGTCGAGCACTCCGACTACGCCACCGAAGTCGGCTTCGCCGGTGTGTTGGCCGGACCATTGGTTCGCTCCTCCTACCGCGCCGGACGCCTGTATGCACAGGCGATGGCGCATCACGGTCGGGAACTACCCGAGAGCATGAGCCACCTGTCCGACGGCGGTGAGGCCTCTCAGGAGGCCAGTTCCTTGATGGCGCGACTGGCTGGTCGCTGACACTCGTTCCCAACCCGGAGTGGTGCACGTGAGCGTCGGCACAGGACGTATCCTGTGAGTTATGGCGAACGGCAGTAAGGCTGGCAAAGCAGGCAAGCCCAGCAAGGAAGCAAAGGCCGCCGCGAAGGCGGCTCGGCGAAAGGCATCGAAGGAACGGCGCAGTCAGCTGTGGCAGGCCTTCCAGATGCAGCGCAAGGACGACAAGGTTCTCCTTCCGCTGATGATCGGAGCGGTGCTCGGGCTCGGGCTCGTCGGCTTCTTGATCGGTCTGGCTTTCGACTTCCAGTGGTTCCTTCTCCCCATCGGCCTGTTGCTCGGCGTTCTGGTCGCCTTCATCATCTTCGGTCGTCGGGTGCAGAAGACGGTGTACAAGAAGGCCGACGGTCAGGCCGGTGCTGCTGCGTGGGCATTGGACAACCTGCAGGGTTCGTGGCGGGTCACCAATGCGATCGCGGGCACCACCCACCTCGACGCCGTGCACCGCGTGATCGGCAAGCCCGGTGTCATTCTCGTTGCCGAGGGAGCACCGCAGCGTGTGAAAGCACTACTGGCTCAAGAGAAGAAGAAGACCGCCCGACTGGTGGGCGATACCCCGATCTACGACGTCATCGTCGGCAACGAGGAAAACCAGATTCCGTTGTCGGGCCTACAGAAGTACCTGTCGAAGCTGCCGAAGAACATCGACGGCAAGCGCATGGACACCATCGAGTCACGCCTGGCGGCACTGGGCACCAAAGGTGGCCCGGCGATGCCCAAAGGGCCCATTCCAGGCGGTGCCAAGATGAAGGGTGTGCAGCGGACGATGAAGCGTCGCTGACGCCCGATCTCTGCCCGTAGCAGCCCTGGTGCGACCCGTCAGCGGGTCCGCAGCAGGGCTGTTCCCGTTGCGCGGTCGTGCATCCCGCGGCCGTCCATGTCGGTGATCACAGCCGGAACCACGAACAGCAGAATCAGTTGGCGAACCAGTGCGCGCACGAAGCCGACCCGGGCATGAGCGTCGATGCGACCCACCTGGATACCGACGATGAACTGGCCAGGGGTGAACGAGAACAACGAGACGCTCACCAGTCCGACGACGAACCACACCACGAGCACGATCGTCGAGATCAGCCCGCTGGTGGTGTAGCCACCCAGAATGAGCGAGGCCACGCCGGTGGCCATCGTCCAATCCAACAGCAACGCCAGGATTCTGCGCCCGGCACCTGCAAGTGCGCCGACCCCCTGTTGGGGCAGGCCGAGTTCTTCCCCGCGAAAGTTCTGTGGTTCGCGGGGATTCGCGGCCGCCGGTCCGGACAACCAAGACCCTGTCATTCGTGCCATGATTTCCAGGATAGGCGCGGCCGGGCTCATGGAGAAAAATGCGGACGTACTGTTGTTCGTGCCGCTCGTGAACCAGGACGCGTAACACGGGCGAAACACGAGCTTGACGGGCGGGCAACACCAAGTCCATAACGTCAGTTCGACGGACTCAACAAAGGAGCAAAAGCGTGGCGTTTTCCACGGCCCAAGAGGTCATCAAGTTCATCGCAGATGAAGGAATCGAATACGTCGACATCCGGTTCACGGACCTGCCGGGTGCACAGCAGCACTTCTCGATCGCCGCGAAGGCGTTCACGGCGGACACTCTCGAAGACGGCCTTGCGTTCGACGGCTCGTCCGTCCGCGGCTTCCAGTCCATCCACGAGTCCGACATGATCCTGCTTCCGGACTACGCCACCGCCCAGGTCGATCCGTTCCGCAACGCCAAGACGCTGAACATCGACTTCTTCGTCCACGATCCGTTCACCCGTGAGGCGTACAGCCGCGACCCGCGCAATGTTGCCCGTAAGGCCGAGGAGTACCTGGCCAGCACCGGCATCGCCGACACCGCGTACTTCGGTGCCGAGGCCGAGTTCTACATCTTCGATTCGGTCCGCTTCGACTCGCAGGCCAACGGTGCCTTCTACGAGGTCGATTCGTCCGCGGGTTGGTGGAACACCGGTGCCGAGACCGAGGCGGACGGCAGCCCGAACCTCGGCTACAAGGTTCGCTTCAAGGGCGGCTACTTCCCCGTCGCGCCGTACGACCACTACGTCGATCTGCGTGACCAGATCTCGACCAACCTGCAGAACGCAGGCTTCGAGCTCGAGCGTGCACACCACGAGGTCGGCACGGGCGGTCAGCAGGAAATCAACTACAAGTTCAACACGCTGCTCCGCGCGGCCGACGACCTGCAGCTGTTCAAGTACATCGTCAAGAACACCGCTTGGCAGAACGGCAAGTCGGCGACCTTCATGCCCAAGCCGCTGTTCGGCGACAACGGCTCGGGCATGCACGTGCACCAGTCGCTGTGGAAGGACGGCAAGCCTCTCTTCCACGACGAGGCCGGATACGCCGGACTGTCGGATCTCGCGCGCCACTACATCGGCGGCATCCTGCACCACGCTCCTTCGCTGCTGGCGTTCACCAACCCGACGATCAACTCGTACCACCGTTTGGTGCCGGGCTACGAGGCCCCCATCAACCTGGTCTACAGCCAGCGCAACCGCTCGGCCGCGGTTCGTATCCCCATCACCGGCAACAACCCGAAGGCCAAGCGCCTCGAGTTCCGCGCACCGGACTCCTCGGGCAACCCGTACCTGAACTTCGCCGCTCAGATGATGGCAGGCCTGGACGGCATCAAGAACAAGATCGAGCCGATGGCACCGGTCGACAAGGACCTCTACGAGTTGCCGCCCGAGGAAGCACGGAACATTCCTCAGGCACCCACCTCGTTGAACGCGGTCATCGACCGCCTCGAGGCCGATCACGACTACCTCACCGAGGGCGGCGTGTTCACGACCGACCTGATCGAGACCTGGATCTCGCTCAAGCGCGAGCAGGAGATCGCTCCGGTCAACCTTCGTCCGCACCCGTACGAGTTCTCGCTGTACTACGACGTGTAATCGACCTGTAGGCCCTGACCTGCGGACGGTGTGAGCACACAGCCCCTCCGTCCGCAGTCAGTCCGCAGTAGCTTTCAACGAGTCCATCCGAGCCGCAATCACAGCACCAACCGCGGCACGGGTGGACTCGTCTGCGTCCGGCCACAGGTGCCCGTAGATGTCGAGCGTGGTCTTCGCGCTCGCGTGCCGTACCCGGGCCTGGACGGTCTTGATATCGGCGCCAGAATGGATCAGCAGCGACGCGAGATAGTGCCGTAGATCGTGGAACGTGAACTCTTCGGGCAACCCCTCGATGCTGGGCCGGACGCGCCGAATTTCACGATCGATCACCCATGGCCCCGCCGCTCCCCCGCGACCGTTCGTGACCACATTCTCGTTCGGCCACAGCTTCACGAACGACGACAGCAGCAGGGTCATCTCCTGCGGGATCGGGATCGGTGCCTCACTCCCCTCCGTCTTCAGCGGCTTGGCCGGCCACTGCAGCTTCGGGTGAACCACTCCCCTGATGAAGTCGACGTCGGCGACACGTAGCGCCGACGCCTCAGCGACACGGAGACCAGCGAACGCGCCGAGAAGGATGGCGGGCTTCAGATGGTCCGCCATCGCCTCGTACAGCGCCCACAGCTGCTCGGTCGTGATCAGGTAGATTTTCGCCTTGCCCATCGGCGGCGATGTACGCCTCGAGCAAGGGTTGCGGCCGAGCAGGTTGTCATGAACCGCATCACTGAGGATCTGCGAGAGACGCTGATGCAGAGCGTGGACGTACGAGTCGGCCATCCCCGTCTTGCTCAGCTTCGCGGTCCACGCCTTCACCATCGACGGCCGGATTCCCGCGAGCGGCAACGTCCCGAATTCGGCAGTGATCTGCGCGATGTGAGTGCGCGCCTGCCGTACCGTGCTGTCCCGCTTCACGCCGTAGCCGACGATCCACTGATCGCACCACTGCTGCACTGTCAGTTTCGCGTCGCGGGGTGCAACGTGAGTGCCCTGAACCAGGGTGGATACGGTGTCGTCGAGCCACCCCTGAGCGTCGACCTTGCGATCGAACGACCGCGCGTGCTCTTTCCCGAAGTCGTCGACATACCTTGCACGCCAACGCTTCCCGTTCCCGTACTGCGCCGAGTGGGACTTGTCGGCCTTCAGCCAACGATCTTCGACCCCCGAGCGACGATTACGAGTCAGCGCCATCGGTATCTACCTTCAGCGCAGCCCTATTGATTGCGTCAGATACCAGAATTCTGTCGGTCTCATAACTGGCCAGTAGACGATACTGTTCCTGAATTGCGTTCTGCGTGAACTCAATTCGTTCCTCTATCAGCTCTAGACGATCACGCATCATGTCGACCCCCATCGGCACATCTTCCGGCCCGGATCCGTGAAACACCGATAGAACCGGCATCCCCATCACCTCCGCGAGCGCAACCGCTTCGGCAACCCGCAAAGGCCGAGATCCGCGCTCGATCTTCGCAACGGTCGTCTGATGCATCTCGATGCCGACCCTCCGCAGCCTTGCCGCGAGTTCATCTTGAGACCAACTGCGAGCGACGCGCCACTCTCTAATGCGTTGCCCGAACCGCTGCTCCCAGGACTCGAAGATCTGACGCATAGAAGCGGCATGCTGGTCATCTTCAGAGCTCGGCAGTCTCAGTCGAGCAATCTCGGCCCAGTACTCAGGTTCGGTCGCGTCGGGTTCGTCAGCCATGCAATGAGGCTATGCGACACAAGGTTGAATTCAAAGCGTCAGTGGTTGGCAAACTCGACCTCTCGGGGTACATTCTCATAACGCTTAGCTTTCAAGCCCTCAGTGAATGGAGACAACATGGATGCCGAAGATGAGCTACTGACCACGAAACAGGTACACGAGCGGTACGGCCTCTTCGAGGCAACTCTGCGCTACTACCGGCACAAGGGAATTGGACCGGCGTCATTCCGCCTTGGACGCCGCGTCTGCTACCGCCGCTCAGCCGTCGAAGAGTGGATCAGCGCGCAGGAAGCGGCATCGACACGCGGTGGCGTGGCGTAGTGCCGACTACCCCCGACCCAAACGAGAAAGCCCCCGACGCCGGCCATGGCGTCGAAGGCAACGAACCGAACTCCCACCAGGAAGGCCCATTCATGAACATCGTAGACCCATTCACCGAGATCGACTGGCTGTCGTTCGACGACGAGCAGGATCGCCACATCGAGGGCCTGTTCGGATGCGGCAACCTTTCCGTGACCGTCGAGGCGCGTGTCGACGGTGACGGAACGATCCCGTTCGTCGCCGTACGCACCGACCCCGAGACCATGCTCAACGTCGACGGTATCGACCGACTGCTCGAGGCCCTCACGTCAGCACGACAGGATCTACTCCGCGTGGCCGGTGATCTGTGATGACCGCACCGGCTCATCTCCGCGTCGTCGAAACCGATTCCACGATGCCGTCCAATTCCGATCTCATCGGCAAGCACCTCCGAACGCTCAAACGCCGCAACCAATCACCGGCCACCATGTCATCCCGCGAAGGCACACTGAGACGGCTCGTCGAGTGGCTCGACGGCACGCCGCTACTGCTTGTCACCCTCACCATGCTCGAAGATTGGCAGGACTCCCTCCGCGTCTCAGTGAGCGCGATCTCGACCTACACGATCCACGTACGAGCCTTCTATCGATGGGCCGAAGATCAGGGCCTGGTCGCCGCGGACCCGGCTCGCCGCATGGTGGTGCCGAAAGTGCCGAAACGGCTCTCACGGCCGATCTCGGAGCCGGAGCTACGGGTCGCACTGTCGGCGTCGAAGTTCGATCAGCGACTCCACGTGACCCTCCTCCTGGCCGGATACTGCGGGCTCCGCGCGGCCGAGGTCGCCGCATGCAGAGCCGAGGACTTCCGGCCCGACGACGATGGCGGCGCATACCTGACCGTTCACGGGAAGGGGAGCAAAGATCGCATCGTCCGAGTACCACCTGCTGTGCTCAAAGAGGTGGCACTGCTCGGACGTACGAGTGGGCCCCTGCTGCCCAACGCGCTCGGGACACACCCCCAACCCCACGACGTCACGAAGGTGGCGTCGAGGTTCCTTCACGGCCTCGGGATCGACTGCACGCTGCACAAACTGCGTCACCGTTTCGCCACCAGGCTGGCCGATCTGGGAACGGACGTGCGAGACGTACAGACCAGCTTGGGGCACGAAAGCCTCAGCACCACGACGCTCTACCTCGCTTCAAACAGTCGCCGCGCTGCCGCCTCGATCGACCGCCTCGCTGATGAGCTGGACGGTGGGGTTGCCTGATGGCCGACTCGATGCGGTACGCCTGGCGTCGGGTGGTGGTGCGCGACGCCCACCTAACCGAGGCCACGCGCCGCGTCCTGCTTGAGCTCGAGTCCTACACAGATGCGGATGGTACGAACGCGCACCCGGGTATCCAGCGGATTGCCGAGAGCCTCGCCACGGTCGGCGGAACGGTCGGGCACATGTCCGACCGCACCGTCCGCACGGCCCTCGACATCGGGTGCAGTCGAGGGTTCCTGGAACTCACAGCGAAGGCACCGCGACGACGCGGCAACAAGCAGTCGACGGTCTACCGGCTCACTATTCCCGACGAGTTTGCAGCGGCAGTTCAGACTGCCGGTGAAATGCCACTTACACCGGTAGTCCAGACTGCCGTCGTAACTGCCGAGGTTGCACCGGCAGTCCAGGCTGCCACTCAAACTGACAGTTACACCGGCAATCTGGACGAGTTAGACCGGCAATCTGAGCCACTTAGACCGGCAATCCAGACTGCCGACCACCAGTCCCTTTACACCAGACCCTCTTCACCAGAACTACAAAAGACTCCTTCACCGCGAGCGGTGAAGCCCGCCGATCCCGATGGCTTCGATGAGTTCTGGCAGACCTACCCGAGACGGCAGGGCAAGGGCGCGGCGATCAAGGCCTACGAGAAAGCTCTACGCCGAGCGGACGTCGAGGAGATCCTCGCGGCGGCGCACCGGTACGCCACTGATCCAAATCGCGAGGACCAGTTCACCGCACACCCGACGACGTGGCTGAACCAGGATCGCTGGCTCGACGACGCTCTGCCGTCGAGGACACCCGATCGCAACGGCCCAATGAGCGCGTCCGAGAAGGTCGCCGGCTGGGGAGCAATCGCCGCCCAGATGACGTCTGAACCGCAGGAACCGCAATGGGCAATCGAGGCAGGCGCATGAGAGACCGAACCGGCGAACTCGTCGACGACGACGTCGCAGATCCCCACAACCCGCGGTGCCGCCGAGGCTGGACCTCGACGGCCGTCCGATCCCGTGCCTGACCTGCCGCCCACACCTGACCAGAACCCCGAAAGGCGCACGATGACCACCAGCGCATGGAACAACCACCAGCACCCGACACCACCGATCGAGCCCGTCCTCGCGCCGTGGTCCGAGCTACCGCACGACCCGGACCACCCCGGCACCGACGGCACCCGCCTTCACGTCGACCGCCACTGGCACACCTTCACCAACGACCGAAGCCAGGAGTTCGAAACCATCAGAGCTGCAGCGGTATTCGAGCAGGGACCGGGCGTTTCCATCGAGCTCGGTCCGTGGTCGATGACACCGCACGACGCACGCGTACTGGCCGCCTCGCTCACAGTGCTCGCTGATGCAGCTGATCGAATCTAACCCACCAATGACCAGCAGCCAGGGCCGCAAACGGAAGAACGAACAGTCCGTCTGCGACGCCGACGGTTGCGCCAACCTGCATCGATCCTCGACAGGCAAATGCCCCGATCACCGCGAGCAAATCTGCGTGCACCTGGGCAGCCGGAACGGCACCGAACCCCCGCGCGTCCACTTCGCAATGCCCCACCTCGCTACCACCCTCAACCTCACAGTCGGCGAAGCAATTCGACTGGCAGACAACATCATCGACACAATCGAAGGACTCGACACACCATGAGCAACCCCATTGCAGACCTACCGTTCGCAGACAGCCGACGCGCCGCGGCACTTCTCGCCCACTGGCTCGACGGGAACGAGCCCGGGCAGAAGCAGATCATCATCGAGGCCGACGACGCGAACCGAACACCCTTCCTGATCATGGCGCTCTTGAATCTCGTCCTCGACGTCTGCCCCGAGCTGATCGGCAAGGCATCGGAGATCCGAGATCGGCTACTCCCCCTCGCCTACGCCGAGGTGGACGAATCGCTGACTGCGGAAGACGACCCCCGAGCCGACGACCACATCGGCCCCGACGACGTCGGCCCGTGGGAGCTGGACCGAGACGAGCCCGAGCAGTGAACTCACCGCCGCTGCGGGTCACGAACGCAGTCCTGATCACCGCAGCCGACGCCGACGGTATCGCGAAAGCACTTGACCACTTCGAGGCGGTTCTACGACGAAACGGATCTCGGCCCACGGAGTGGCTGATCGAACTCCGCGTCCGGCTACGCGCTGCCGCCCGCACCCCAGCAAGTGACGCGATGCATGACGCGGACGACATGTCCTTAGCTACGCTACCGATTGTCGGGCATGATCCGTTCCATGACCTCCTCACCTCCGACGCAGTCGCCGACATCCTCGGCTGCACACCGGGCAACGCTCGAGCGCTCGCACAACGCGGGACCCTCCGCGCTCGCTGCGTCGCGGGAAGGTGGCTCTTCGAGGCCGACTCGGTTCGGGAGCGTGCCGCCCAGGGGTGACCGTGGTTGACCTCCGCACGATCCCAGGTGTCGAACTCGTCAAGACCGGCACCTGGGACATCTCAACCGGACAGTGGATCGTCACCACCGAGCTCATCGCAGCAGCCGTCGCCGCCCACAATTCCGGCGCACTACCCAAACCGATCCTCAAGCTCGGACACGTCGACGCTCGATTCGACGGAGAGCCGGCGCTCGGATGGGTCGACAACCTCCGCACCACCGACGGCGGAAACACGCTGGTCGGCGACTTCGTCGGCTGCCCCGCCTGGCTCGCCGACATCGCAGCATCGGCCTACCCCAACCGATCCGTCGAAGCCGTTCACGGACTCACCCTCCCCGACGGCACCGTGCACCCCCTCGCGCTGACCGCTGTCGCGCTCTTGGGAGTCACCCGGCCCGGCATCGGCACCCTTGCCACCATCGGGGACATTGCCTCGCTCTACGGAGTAGCCGAGTCGGTCGCCCAGAACACCGACTGGCTCACCTCCGTCGCCGCATCGGCAGGAACCCCCGTCACCCTCCGATTCTCCGCCGCGTCGGGCCCGAGCTCGACCCTCACCCCACGACAGCGCGTGCTCATCCGGGCCGCTGCATCGCGCCGCCGACACCGCCGAGCACAAGCCGCGCTCGACATCATCGAAAGGAACAACCCGTGAACGTGAACGTGTACGCACCCGGTGCCGACGTCACCGCCATTGCCACCACCGCAGTCCTCGCGAAGCGACTCGTCGGGATCTCCGGCAACCGCTCCGGCGGCAACATCGCAGTCGCCCCCTGCCCGGCAGCGGGGCGCGCGTTCGGAGTGGCCAAGGACGACGCCGCCGTCGGCGAGCTCGTCTCGATCGCTCGTAGCGCAGGGCGCGTCGTCCTCGTCCGAGCTTCAGGAACCATCGCCGCGAACGCCGAGGTGGAGGTAGGCACAGCCGGGCAGGTCGTCACCAAGGCCTCCGGCATCGCCGTCGGCTACGCCGTCACCGGTGCCACATCCGGTACCGACGCCCAAATCTCCCTCTACTGAAAGGCTTTCACCGATGCCCAACGCACTGATCCCCGAGCTCAACGGACGCAGACTCACCGTTGATGTTGCCCTCAATCAGCCGAGCGTCCTGCGCAATCGGATCGCGGCACTTGCCGATCCGCAGCTGGTTCTCGACAAGTTCTTCACCTCTTCCGGGCTGAGAGTCGAGGGCGGTGGCATCCTCTACTCCGTCATCAAGGCCTCCGACTTCTACACTGCGGCCGACATCGAAAGACGCACTCCCGGTAGCGAATACACGGTCGTCGAGGGAGTCAACCCAGAACCCCGACTCGCCCCCGTCATCGACTGGGGTGGAAAATTCCAGGTCCTCGACGAGCAAATCCGCCGCAACGACGTGTCCTACGTCGACCAGCAGACGACACAGCTGACGAACACCATCGTCCGCAAGCTCAACGACGCCGCAATCACCGCGGTCGAGGCGAGCCTCGGAGCCGAGAACACTCTCGTCGGCCACAACTGGACGACCGTGATCACCACGGGCCCCGAAGCGAATCTGACGCCGAACGCTGGCCGCCCGGCCGCCGACTTCGCCGACGCGCAGCTCGCCGCAGACCTGCAGGAGCTCGGCATCGCGCACGACCTGCTCGTGCTGCACCCGAATCAGGCTCGAGCACTGAAGGTCGCCTACGGCGAAGACCTCGCCGCCGTACTCGAATCGAACGGGTTCACCAACGGCATGTTCTCCAGCCCCCGCATCGCAGCGGGAACCGGATACGCCGTCGCCAAGGGACAGGCCGGCGTCGTCGGATTCGAGGAGCCCCTCAAGGTCGAGAGCTACGACGATCGCTCGACCCGCTCGAAGTGGGTCCAGGGCTACTGCGTGCCTTCGATGGCCGTCGAGAAGCCCTACGCCATCAAGAAGATCACCGGACTGGCAGGCTGAACAATGGCACTGAAAACCATTGCGCACGCGCTCTTTTCGTGGACCGAGAACGGCACCGCCCGCATGGCGACACACGGCCAGACCGTCGACATCGACGATGACGTGATCGCCACGTACGAGCGCTTCGGTGTCTTCGAGGCCGAGGAGGCGGACTCCCCGGAACCCGACAGCACCGAAGCCGCTGCCGCCACACCCCCGAGTCTCGATCGGCCCGAGGAGAAGCAGGAGCAAGCTGACCTCGCTGCACCTGCCGTTGTCACAGCGGAGCGACCCAGGAATGTCGCGCCAGAGTCGGTCTGGCAGGACTACGCCCGTGAGCGAGGCCTCGACCCCGACGGCATGACCAAAGACGAGATCATCGCCGCATTCACCGAACAGGAGAACAAGACCAATGGCTGACCGTCCCGCACTGACCAACGAACTCTGGAATCGGCTCACCGAAGCTCTCGGACTTCCCGAGGACGCCGATGCCGAGACTGTCGTATCCACCGTCGAAGATCTGGTGACCAAGCCGGAACCAAAGCCCGAGGAGATCGCCGCTGCAGCCGGCCTCACACCCACGGTGCTGACGCAGCTCCGTCATGATGCCGAACAGGGCCGCATCCTCGCCGCAGCCGAAACCAAGCGCAAGGTCACCGAGGTGGTGCACGCAGCTCTCGGCAAGGGCAAGATCACGCCTGCTCGGGTGTCGCACTGGGTGACAATGATCGAAGCCGACCCGACGATGGCCGACACTCTCGCATCGATACCCGACGAGTTTGCGGTCCCGATCAACGCGATCGGCCACGGCGTCGGCGGCGAACGTGCAGTGGCTGAAGAAGCGGAGTGGTTCAGGTAGAAGCCTCACGACCTAGCACCCCTCCCCCCAGGGGTAGCCCCCGGGATGGATCCCGTGGCGTCAAACTCACCTCGACCGATCAGCTCATCGGCGGTGCAGAGGAATGCATGGTCGGATAGCCAGGCCACAGAGTGCTGCAGCCCCAGGGCCGCGCTACTCCTTCTTCCTGGCAATGACCCGGCCAGCGCCACACCGAAGGCCTCACGACCCGACACAGGGACCGTGGGGCCTTCCGCTATCCCCCTCGAAATTGTTAGACCCCCCGGGGTGCGCTCCTGACTCCGGGTAGTCATGCGTCTTTTTTTACGGAGCCCCAAATGCTCCCAGCAAGCAGGCCTGAGCAGCGCAGGCAGCAATCAGGCTGGCCATCGCCTTCCCCCGCTCGATCTTTCAAAGTAACAGGACGGTAACGGCCCAAGAGGTCCTATCTGCCCTACGATCGGCGGATGGGAAAAACCGTTGAGCTGACATATCCGCGAGGACGCCGCTGCCAAGAGTGCGGCAGCCAGCTTGAAGTCGAAGTCACCAAGTTCACCGTGGCGATGCCCCGCAACCGTCCACCCACGATCCGCGAGACGCGGATCAGTTGCCCGAACCATCACCTGGACCCAGAACCTTCGTAGGGCATAAGGCGACGAACCGGTAAGTCTGCTTTACTCCTGACCATGCACACCATGATGAGTCTCTACCGCCCGCTGAAGCTGACTGCCATGACTCTCCCACCGCACGACAACGACCGAGGTGAACCAACGCCGTCGAGTGTCGTCGTCAACCTCACCGGCGATCCCGAGGCCAACGAACCGTCAGTCCGTCTGAGCTTCTCGCTCGAGGAGGCCACGGAATTGGCCGATCGACTCACACAGTTGGTCACTGAAGCGCAAGCTGGCAAGTTCAGCCAGGAGGGCCAGGAGTTGCTCGCCTACCACGACAAGAAGGCCGCAGCGCGGTACGCCAAGATCAACGCCGAGAAGGAACAGGCGTAGTGGCCAGCCGCAAGTGGTGGCAGCTCGACCAGGGTTGGTCACACCAAAGCACCTCCAACGGTCCGGTCGTATGGCTCGCGGGAGGCCCGCGGTTGCTTGTGAGTGTGGGGATCGGCGATGCCATCAAAACGAGCCCGAGCGGACAGCTATCGATCGTTGCCGCCGCCGCGCCTTCCGTCGGGGCCTGGACCGAGGTTTCTCCGCCTGCCTGAAGCCCTCCGTCCGCAGAGCGTCCGCAGGAGATCCGTTTCAGTCACAGTTGATCCAACCCAGCAAACCTTGACGCCGCAGGTCAGGCCGACTCACCGTTCGGGTCCGTTCGATACAAACCCCCAGCAGGGAGTTCTCGCTGTACTACGACGTGTGAGTCGATAACTGCACGTACGAAAACGCCCGGCCGAAGCACCTTTCGGCCGGGCGTTTCGCGTTCCAGGTTGTTTCCATTTCATGCCGATTCTCGCAAATTGCAACAAGATTCGACCCGATCGGCGTTTGATAGTTGATACGCGGGGTAAAGACTCGTATCTGCTAGAGGGCGAACAGAGGATGACGAACTTCATGGACGCACTGTGGGAATTCATCGTCGGACGACGAAGGCAGTTGGCAATAGACTCCTATCTGCACGTCTCGGCCGTCGTGCAATGCGTGATCATCGCTACCGTCATCGGCGTCGCGATCGGCATCCTCGTGTACCGCAGTCCGGCCGGATCCGCCATCGCGACAGCCCTGGCCAGCACCGTGCTGACGATTCCGTCGTTCGCTCTGTTGGGTCTGCTGATTCCGATATTGGGACTGGGAGTTCGACCGACGGTGACCGCTCTGGTCCTGTACTCATTGCTCCCGATCATCCGAAACACGGTGGTCGGCTTGGATTCGGTCAATCCGGCGGTCACCGATGCCGCGCGCGGAATCGGGATGAGCCGCATTCTCGTGTTGCGTCGCATCGAGATTCCACTTGCCTGGCCGTCGATTCTGACCGGGATGCGAATCAGCACGCAGCTGGCCATGGGCATCCTGGCCATCGCCGCGTATGCAAAAGGACCTGGTCTGGGCAATCTGCTGTTCTCCGGGCTCGCGCGCGTGGGCAGCCCCACGGCCGTCCCACAGGCCCTCACCGGCACTGTCCTGATCGTCCTGCTGGCGTTGATCCTCGATGGGATCTACGTCGTGATCGGCAAACTGACCACCTCGAGGGGTATCCGTGAGTGAGAACACAACCGTATCCGGCGTAGAAATCGTCTTGGAGAACGTGACCAAGAGCTACCCGGGCCAAAAGGACGCCGCCGTGGACAACGTGTCCATGACGATCCCTGCCGGTGAGGTCGTCGTGCTGGTCGGGCCGTCGGGCTGCGGCAAGACCACGACCATGCGCATGATCAACCGGCTGATAGAACCGACATCGGGACGCATCACCATCGGTGGTGAAGATGCACTGTCGATCAACCCGAACGAGCTGCGCCGCACCATCGGATATTCGATTCAGCAGGCAGGGTTGTTCCCGCACATGACGATTGCCGAGAACGTCGGCATGGTTCCTGGTCTGATCGGCTGGAAGAAGTCGAGAATATCGGATCGCACGGACGAAATGCTGGACCTGGTCGGTCTCGATCCGTCGTTGTACCGCGAGCGCTATCCGCGCCAGCTGTCCGGTGGCCAGCAGCAACGCGTCGGTGTTGCACGCGCGCTCGCTGCCGATCCCCCGGTACTGCTAATGGACGAGCCCTTCGGTGCCGTCGACCCCATCACACGCGGTTTGCTGCAGGACGAATTGATGCGCCTGCAAGCCGAATTGGGCAAGACGATCGTTTTCGTCACCCGCGACTTCGACGAGGCCGTCAAGCTCGGAGATCGAATTGCAGTACTGGGCAACCAGTCCCGGATCCTTCAATTCGATACACCCGAAGCAGTATTGGCGAATCCAGCCGACGACACCGTCGCAGGGTTCGTCGGATCCGGTGCAGCGCTGAAACAGTTGACGTTGATGCGTGTACGAGACATCGAATTGTCCGATGTTCCGGTCATGGGCGAGGACGAGTCGGTCGAGTCGATGAGCACGGCACTCGGACGGGACCCAGAAGCGTGGGGAATCATTCTCGACGCGCGGAGGCGACCGATTCGGTGGACCGATCGACGCCACCTCACCAACGCGAAGAGCTTGCGCGATGTCGGCGTGCCGATGGGCGAAATGGTGTCGACTCAGTCCACGCTGCAAGACGCGCTCGAGGCGCTACTCGCCGAGGGCAACGCGACCGCCACGGTCACCGGCAAGCGTGGCGAGTACGCCGGAACGATCACCATCGAGGCGCTGATCGACACGATCAAGACCATTCGATCGCAGCACGCCCACGACCACGACGACGACCACGACAACACTGCTGAAGATCCCGATCCGGACGTTGCTCGCAACGACGTGACCACAGGGAACGCGTCGTGACGACCTCCGCGGAGACCTCTGCAGTCGACTCGTCCGCGGACGACGGCTCGGCGGACGAGGGTTTCGCGCGATCGGCACAGCAGGCGGCCAAGCGTGCGGAACGTATTCGCCTTCTGGTGCAACCCGCAATCATCTTGTTGGTCGTCGTCGTTCTGCTTGCCTACACCTTCACCCGCGATCTCAGTGCCACTCAGAAGGAGACGCTGAACGCGAGCACCCTGTTCCAGCGCCTGTCCGAGCACGTCGCCATCACGTTCGTTGTCACCGCGCTGGTGCTGGCGATCGCTGTGCCACTGGGAATCCTGTTGACACGCAGCGGCTACCGAAAGTTGGCACCGGTCTTCATCGGTATCGCCAATATCGGGCAAGCGGCCCCGGCGGTGGGTCTGCTGGTATTGCTGTTCCTCGCGACGGGCAAGACCGGCTTCTGGATCGGCGTACTGCCCATCGCGTTCTACTCACTGCTCCCCGTTCTCCGAAACACGATGCTGGGCTTCCAGCAGGTCGATCCGAGCTACATCGATGCTGCACGCGGACAAGGCATGTCGTCCAGCGGCATCCTGTGGCGAATCGAGTTTCCGCTGGCGGTGCCGTACATGCTGGCTGGACTGCGCACCTCGCTGGTGCTCGCGGTCGGTACGGCCACACTGAGCTTCCTCGTGGGGGCCGGCGGCCTCGGAGTTCTGATCGATACCGGGTACAAGCTGTACCAGCCGTTGATCCTCGTGGTGGGAGCCGTCCTCGCCGTCGCCCTGGCGTTGTTCGTCGATTGGCTCGGCGCGCTGGCCGAGGCCTTTCTCGGACCGAAAGGACTGCGCTGATGTGGCGCTCGACAAGAAAACTCATCGTTCTGTGCGCAGTGGGCACGATGGCACTGGCGGGCTGCGGACTGCAATCCGGCAGTGCGGTGCCGCTGTCGGTCGAACCCGGGAGCATCAAACCCATGCCGGGTCTCGAGGGTGCCGAACTGACCGTCGGATCGAAAGACTTCACCGAGCAGATCGTGTTGGGCTACATTCTCGAATTCGCTCTCTCCGCTGCCGGTGCCGACGTCCGCGACCTGACGAACATTTCGGGATCCAACAGCACCCGCCAGGCGATGATCGCCGGGCAGGTCGATGTGTCCTACGAATACACCGGTACGGGGTGGATCAACTACCAGGGCAACGAGACTCCCATCACCGACGCCACCGAGCAGTTCGATGCCGTTCGTGACGGCGACAAGAAGAACGGAATCGTGTGGGTCAATCCAGCGCCGATGGACAACACGTACGCGCTCGCGATGAACCAGGCGACCGCCGCACAGACCGGTGTGAAGACACTGTCGGACTACGCGGCTCTCGTGGCGCGCGATCCGGCCGCAGCGTCGTTGTGTGTGGAGACCGAATTCAACTCCAGACAAGACGGATTTCCCGGCCTGGCAGCGACGTACGGTTTCGACCCCAATGCCGTACCCCGCCAGATTCTGCAGACCGGAATCATCTACCAGGCAACCGCAGACGGTTCGCAGTGCAAGTTCGGTGAAGTGTTCACCACCGACGGCCGCATCAAGGGACTCGATCTTGTTGTGCTCGAGGACGACAAGAACTTCTTCCCCCGGTACAACGCCACCGTCGTGATCCGGTCGTCGATCGCCGAGAAGTACCCGCAGATCGCCGAGATCACCGCACCGATCTCCGCTGCGCTGACCAACGACGAGATCACCGAGCTGAACAAGCAGGTCGACGTCGACGGCCGTGAACCGGCCGATGTCGCACGCGACTGGATGGTCAAGGAAGGCTTCGTCACCGTGGGAAGTGACTAGCTGCCGCCGAACGTTCTCTCCACCACTGCCTTCGCGCGACGCGTGACACGTAGGTAGTTGTCGAGGAACGCTCCTGCATCGCCGTCTTCCCAGCCTGCTACCTGCGCCACTGCCGAGAGCACGGCACCCGGCGCAGGTAGCTGGTCGGTCGGCTTGCCGCGCACGAGCACCAGCGCATTGCGTGCCTTCGTCGCAAGGATCCATGCCTCGCGCAGCAACTCCACATCGGTTTCGCTCATCAGTTCCGCCGCACCTATCGCATCCAACGACTGCAGGGTCGAGGTGTTGTGCAGCGAGAGAACCTTGTGTGCGTACCTGAGCTGGATGAGTTGGACGGTCCACTCGATGTCGGCCAGTCCCCCGCGGCCCAGCTTGGTGTGCGTGGCGGGGTCGGCACCCTTGGGTAGGCGTTCGGAATCGATTCGCGCCTTGATCCGTCTGATCTCGCGGACCGCATCGGCGGATACTCCGCCCTCGGGGTAGCGGACCTTGTCCACCATCAGGAGGAATCGGATGCCGAGGTCCTGGTCGCCGGCGACCTGATGTGCCCGAAGAAGGGCTTGAACTTCCCATGCCTGGGCCCACTGCGAGTAGTACGCAGCGTAGGACGACAGGGTGCGCACCACCGGCCCGTTGCGGCCTTCCGGTCGTAGACCGGTGTCGACCTCGAGCGGAGGATCGGTGCTGGGCGCACCGAGCAGTTTGCGGATGCGATCGGCAATGGTGTTGGCCCACTTGACCGCAACGGTCTCGTCGACGCCGTCCACCGGCTCGCAGACGAACAACACGTCGGCATCGCTGCCGTAGCCGAGCTCACCTCCGCCGAGCCGTCCCATTCCGATGACGGCCAGGGTGGCCGGTGCCGGTTCGCCGCGTTCTTTCTCGCTGGCGCGCACCGCCGCCGCGAGTGCCGCGTTGATCACCGCCGCCCATACCGACGACAGCGCTCGGCACACCTGGGGCACGTCGAGCATGCCGAGAATGTCCGCAGAGGCCACGCGGGCAAGCTCGTGCCGCCGCAGCGCCCTCGCCGCATTGATCGCGCGCACCGGGTCCTCGTACCGAGCCGAGGACGACAGGATGGCGCGGTACGTCTCCTCGGGTTCGACATCGAGTAGGCGTGGGCCTGTCGGTCCGTCGACGAACAACCGGATGACCTCGGGGGCCTTGATCAGCAGATCGGGTACGTACGCCGAGGAGCCGAGCACGATCATCAGTCGCTGCGCCACCGCGCCCTCGTCGCGCAGTACCCGCAGAAACCACGTCTGCTCCCCTGCCGACTCCGACAGTCGCCGATAGTTGAGCAGTCCCGCATCCGGGTCGGGGGTGTCGGCGAGCCATTCGAGCAGGGTCGGCAGCAGCACCGCCTGAATCTGGCCGCGCCGAGTGCCTGCACCGACGAGCGCACGCAAGTGGCCGAGCGCGTTCTCGGGAGCGGCATAGCCGAGAGCGGCGAGCTGACGCGTCGCCGCATCCGGAGTCAATCGCACTGTCTCGGAGTCGAACTTGACCACCGAATCCAACAGCGGACGATAGAACAGCTTCGCGTGCAGCCGTCGAATACGCTTCGCGTTGCGTTTGATCTCGGCGTTGAGCACACCGAGGGCGTCGTTGTTTCCGTCCGGTCGCATATGCGCCGAGCGAGCGAGCCACCGCAGCGCTTCCTCGTCGTCCTGGGGCGGCAGTGTGTGAGTTCGCTGCATTCTCTGCATCTGCAGGCGGTGTTCGATCAACCGAAGAAATTCGTAGGATGCCGTCAAGTTCGCGGCGTCGTCGCGGCCGACGTAGCCGCCGTCCGTCAGTGCCGTCAGAGCGTCTGTCGTGCCGAGCACACGCAGCGACTCGTCGGTCCGACCGTGCACCAATTGGAGCAGCTGGACGGCGAATTCGACGTCACGCAGACTGCCGCGTCCGAGCTTGATCTCGCGCTCGCGGAGGTCGGCAGGCACCATCTCCTCGACGCGGCGCCGCATCGCACGAACCTCGGGTACGAAGTCCTCGCGCTGACTGGCCAACCACACCATGGGGTTGACGGCGTCGACGTAATCGGTGCCGAGAGCGATGTCGCCCGTCATCGGACGGGCTTTGAGCAGCGCCTGGAACTCCCAGGTCTTGGCCCACCGCTTGTAGTACGCCACATGCGAATCCAGGGTGCGAACTAGCTCGCCGCGCTTGCCCTCGGGGCGCAGCGCCGCGTCCACCTCGAAGAACGCCGAGGATCCGATGCGCATCATTTCACCTGCGATGCGGCTGGCCTGCGCGTCGGCGGGCTCGGCGACGAAGACGACGTCGACGTCCGAGACGTAGTTGAGTTCGCGAGCACCGCATTTGCCCATCGCGATGACGGCAAGGCGCGTCGGACACGGGGCGTCCGGGCACACGGTGGCCACAGCGACCGCCAATGCCGCGGTCAGCGCTGCGTCGGCCATGTCCGATAGTTGAGATCCGACCACCGTGTACGGCAGTACGGGTTCGTTCTCGACGGTTGCTGCCAGGTCGTACGCCGCCAGCACCATGATCTGGTCGCGGTACTTCTTTCGCAGAGCGATCACTGCCGGCGGTCCGGTGAGCGAGGCGCGGTACAGGTCCGGCGCGGCATTGGGTCCGGTCTCGGGCTCGGCACCGACGACCTCGAGAAGTTCGGCCACCAACGTCGCCTTCGTGGGCAGCTCGACCTTCGCGGAGACTCCGCTGCCCTTGCCCTTCTCGGTCAGCAGCAGACGCCAGGTGCTCTCGTCCGCGACGAGATGATCGGCGAGAGCGCTCGATGCGCCGACCAGTCCCAGAAGGCGACCGCGGAATCCCTTGTCCGTTCGCAACGCCGCATCGAATTCCGACCAGCCGGCACCGAGCAGCTCGTACAAGCGCACGAGGGTGCGCAGTGCGAGATCGGCATTGGGGGCGCGGGACAGCGACCAGAGCAGCTCGAGGCTTTCTTCATCCGTCCAACCGAGGGTCCGCAGGTCGGACGGCGCGGTTTCTTCGACCAGACCGAGACGGCCTGGTCCGGGAACGACAGATCTGGACGTGGGGGGACGCACCATCAGAATCCACCTCGGGGTGCCACAGTTCTACCTCGTCGTCGGTAATGCGACGCGAGGGTGCCCACGCCGGCATCGGAACTACTTTTCACGATCGACTAGAACGTAGTCCATGAGGGCGGGATGCCGTTAAAGACCCAGGTAGGCCTTCAGCTCGTACGGTGTGACGTGGCTGCGGTATTCCTCCCACTCGCGACGCTTGTTGCGCAGGAAGAAGTCGAAGACGTGTTCGCCGAGTGCTTCGGCGACGAGTTCGGAGCCTTCCATCGCGTTCAGCGCCTGATCGAGGTTGCCCGGCAGTTCCTTGTATCCCATGGCACGACGCTCCGCGGAGGTCAGTGCCCACACGTCCTCTTCGGCCTCGGGCGGCAGTGTGTAGCCCTTCTCGATTCCGCGCAGGCCTGCTGCGAGCAGCACCGCGAACGACAAGTAGGGGTTGCAGGCGGAGTCCGGGCTGCGGATCTCGACGCGCCGCGAGGAGGCCTTGTTGGGGGTGTACATCGGCACGCGGATCAGTGCCGAGCGGTTCGCCGGACCCCACGATGCTGCGGTCGGCGCTTCGCCGCCGCGGACCAGTCGCTTGTAGGAGTTCACCCACTGGTTGGTCACCGCGCTGATCTCGTTGGCATGCTCGAGGATTCCGGCGATGAAGGACTTCCCGGTCTCGGAGAGCTGCATCGGATCGTCGGGGTTGTGGAAGGCGTTCGCGTCGCCCTCGAACAAGCTCATGTGCGTGTGCATCGCCGAACCGGCCTGGTCGCTGAACGGCTTGGGCATGAACGTCGCGCGCACGCCCTCTTCGATGGCGACCTCCTTGACCACGTAGCGGAAGGTCATGATGTTGTCGGCCATCGACAAGGCGTCGGCGTACCGCAGGTCGATCTCCTGCTGACCGGGTGCGGCCTCGTGATGACTGAACTCGACCGAGATACCCATCGACTCGAGTGCGTCGATGGCGTGCCTGCGGAAGTTCGGGGCCGAATCGTGCACAGCCTGATCGAAGTATCCGCCGTTGTCTGCGGGAGTGGGAGGTGAGCCGTCTTGCGGCGCATCCTTGAGCAGGAAGAACTCGATCTCCGGGTGCACGTAGCAGCTGAAGCCGAGGTCTGCGGCCTTGCTCAACTGACGGCGCAGCACGTGGCGGGAATCGGCCCAGGACGGCGAACCGTCGGGCATGGCGATATCGCAGAACATCCGCGCCGAGTGCTGGTGGCCCTTGCTGGTGGACCACGGCAGGATCTGGAATGTCGAGGGATCCGGCTTGGCGACGGTGTCCGCCTCGGAGACGCGGGCGAACCCTTCGATGGCGCTACCGTCGAAGCCGATTCCCTCGTCGAAGGCTCCCTCGAGTTCGGCCGGGGCGATGGCGACCGATTTCAGATACCCGAGGACGTCGGTGAACCAGAGGCGGACGAAACGAATATCGCGCTCCTCGAGAGTCCGGAGCACGAATTCCTTTTGACGATCCATGAACGCGAGAGTAAGCAAACGGAGTTAAATCTGTGTTACATCGTGAATTCGGTCTCACTTCGTGGAACTCTCTGCGCACATTTCGCCCGGTGAGGTACGCGTCAGCACCGCAGTCCGTCGCCCGGCGGCACCAGATCGACGAGGTAGCCGACCAGCGCATCGTCGATGCACGCGACGCCCGAGAACGCCACCGTGTGCTGGGTGCCCTCGTAGGTCACCAGGTCTCCGCGCAGCTGGGCAGCCAGCTCCACCCCTGCTTGATACGGCGTGGCCGGATCGTCGGTCGTCGAGACCACCACCAGTGTGGGCAGCCCCTCGACGTCGACGATGTGCGGTTCGCTCGTGTTGGGTACCGGCCAGAATGCACACAGGTCCAGCGGCGCGTTGCCGGTGGCCCGCCCGTCGTCCAGATACGGCGCAGCCGCACGGAACCTGGCATCGGCCTCGTCGGCCGCTGCTCGGTCGGTCGTGGGCGGGCCGTCGACGCATCGAACGGCATTGAAGGCGTCGTCGATATTCGTGTAGCTGCCGTCCTCGAGCCGTCCGGAGTAGGTATCGGCCAGGCGGAGCAACGTGTCACCTCGCCCGTCGCGCAGTTCACCGAGCCCTGCCCGCAGCAGACGCCACAGCTGTGTGGAGTACAGGGCCTGCTGGGTCCCGGTGATGGCGTCGTCGTAACTGAGGCCGCGCGGATCCGTCGTTTCGGCGGGCTGGTCGATCAGGGGATCGACCAGGGATCGAAATTCCTCGACGGCGCGTGAGGGATCGGTTCCGAGCGGGCACGTCTCGGTCTGTGCGCAGTCAGCGGCGAACTGGTCGAACGCAGCCTGAAACGCCGCCCCCTGGGCAACTGCCTCGTCGACGGGTGACTGGTCCGGGTCCAGCGCACCGTCGAGCACCATCGCCCGAACGTTCGACGGGAACTCCTCGGCATACGCGGTGCCGATCCTCGTGCCGTAGGAGTAACCGACGTACGTCAGTTTCTCGTCACCCAGAACTGCCCGAATGACGTCCATGTCGCGGACCACTTCCCTCGTGCCGACGTGCTCGAGCACGTCCGCCCCGGTGCGGTCGACGCACTGTGCGGCATAGTCCCGATGCTCGGCCTCGGTAGCGGCAATGCCCTCCGGGCTCACGTCGACGTCCGGTTCTCGGCGTTCCTCGTCGACCTCCTCGGGTGTCAGGCAGCGCACCTGCGGTTCGGATGCCCCGATCCCGCGCGGATCGAACCCGATGCGATCGAAGCGGTCGGCGATGGGGGTGCCATCGGCCTGGGTGGCCAGGTACAGCCCCGAGGAGCCCGGGCCGCCGGGGTTCATCAGGATCGAGCCGATCTTGTCGCCCGTCGCCTGAGTCCGCGAGATGGCGACCTCGATGGTCGTGCCGGCGGGATCGGCGTAGTCGAGCGGCACGGTCACCATCGCGCATTCGACGTTGCTGCCCAGTTCGCTGCCGTCGGTGTTGTACCGGTCACAGGACTCCCACTGCAGACTCTGGGTGTAGAACGCCTCGAGTCCCGCGGGAACGGGACCTGCAACCGGGGTATCGGATGCCCCGGTGCTCTCCGGTTCGGCGGTGGGCTCGGGGCTCGAGCAGCCCGCGAGCAACACGGCTACTGCGGACAGTGCCATCGCCGAGTTCCTGGTGCGCGTTTTCATGGACACGATCGTGCCAGGTCTTTCGAGGCGGCCTCTGTTCTCGCTGCCCGGCGGGGACGACGTAGGAGCACTAGCGTGTACGCAGTGCAGGCCCTTCGACTCGCCCTGGCCCAGATCAATTCCGTCGTCGGCGATCTCGCGGGCAATTCCGCTGCGATCGTCGAGTGGACCGTCCGCGCCGCCCATGACGGCGCCAACATGGTGGTCTTTCCCGAGATGGCCCTGACGGGATATCCCGTCGAGGATCTGGCGCTGCGACCTTCGTTCGCTGCCTCGTCGGCCCGTGCCCTGGCGGAGTTGGCCTCGGCGCTGGACAAGGCCGGGTGCGGGGACCGGATCGTGGTGGTGGGCTATCTCGATCGCGATGCCGAGGGGTCACGCAACAGCGCTGCGGTGATCGTCGATGGACGAGTGGTCGCTCGCTACGACAAGCATTCGCTTCCCACATACCGGGTGTTCGACGAGGCGCGATACTTCGCTCCCGGATCGACCTTGACCATCATGGCCGTGAACGGGTTGAGGGTCGGTGTCGTTGTCTGTGAGGACATCTGGCAATCGGGCGGATCCGTGGCCGGCTATGCCGGTGCCGGGGTGGACATGCTGGTCTGCCTCAACGCCAGTCCGTTCGAACAGGGCAAGGACGCGGTGCGGCGCTCCATCGTCGAGCGCCGAGCCACCGAGATCGGCGTTCCGATCGCTTATGTCAACGTCGTCGGAGGCCAGGACGAGTTGGTGTTCGACGGGGCGAGCTTCTTCATCGGCGGCGACGGCTCCACCGTTGGCCGTTCCCCGCAGTTCGTCGAACATCTGCTCATCGTCGACGTCGATGCACCCGCCGATCCCCGACCGGACGCTCTCGCGGTGCCCGGCTGGAGCATCGATCGGATCTCGCTGCCCGACCTCGCCGTCGGCGGCTGGCAGCGGGCGGTACCGCTTCTGGCCGAGCTCGCCTGCGACGAAGAGCAGGTGTGGGGAGCGCTGGTCACCGGATTGCGGGACTACGTGCACAAGAACGGCTTTCGGTCGGTGGCACTCGGATTGTCCGGGGGTATCGATTCGGCCGTGGTCGCCGCCATTGCCGTCGACGCCCTCGGTAGCGATGCCGTCCACGGGGTATCGATGCCGTCGACGTTCTCCTCGGAGCACTCACGCACCGATGCCGAGGATCTCGCCTCGCGGACCGGTATTCACTTCCGCGTCGAGCCGATTGCCGCGATGGTCGCCTGCTACGTCGATCAACTGGATCTGACCGGCTTGGCCGAGGAGAACATCCAGGCTCGGTGCCGAGGCATGGTGTTGATGGCACTGTCGAACACCTTCGGCCATCTGGTTCTGGCGACTGGGAACAAGTCCGAACTGGCCGTTGGCTATTCGACGATCTACGGCGATGCTGTCGGAGGCTTCGCGCCGATCAAGGACGTGCCGAAGTCCCTCGTGTGGGAGCTGGCACGCTGGCGAAACTCGTCCGCTGCCGCCCGCGGTGACATTCCTCCGATTCCGGAATCGAGCATCGACAAGCCGCCGTCCGCCGAGCTCAGACCCGGTCAGCTCGATACCGACTCGTTGCCCGACTACGACGAACTCGACGCCATCCTGTTCAGGTACGTGGACCACGATCAGGGATTCGAGGACATCGTCGCTGCCGGGTTCGACGCGGCCGTGGTGGCGGACACTCTGCGCAAGGTCGATGCGTCGGAGTACAAGCGTCGCCAGTACCCGATCGGCAGCAAGGTCACCTCCCGGGCCTTCGGGCGAGATCGCCGCATGCCGATCACCAACGGATGGCGGGACTATCCGGTGTGACCAATTGCACTGCCAGGACTCCTCCCGGTACCTCGCCTGCGGTGGCAGACTCGCCATTGTCATCACACCCCATCCCGGGGACCCGCCGAGCGGGCCTCGAGGACCAGAAAGGGACACAGATGTCCGAAACTGCCGTGTACGGCGGGGCTGCCGACGAGGCACCCTCCACCGCCTTGACCCGCAAGACCCGCACCCATCACCTGCTGCAGATGAAGGCGGACGGTGACCGCTGGGGAATGCTCACCGCATACGACTACTCGAGCGCTCGCATCTTCGAGGAGGCCGGTGTTCCGGTCCTGCTCGTCGGAGACTCGGCTGCCAACGTGGTCTACGGATACGACACCACCGTGCCGATCACGGTCGACGAGCTTCTTCCGCTGGTCCGCGGCGTGGTCAGGGGCGCGCCGAACGCCCTCGTCGTTGCCGATCTTCCGTTCGGCACCTACGAGGCCTCGCCTCAGCAGGCCCTCGAGACCGCAGTCCGATTCATGAAGGAAGGTCTCGCAGGCGCGGTCAAGCTCGAAGGCGGTGAGCGCGTTGCCGCCCAGATCGCCGCGATCACTGCTGCCGGTATCCCGGTGATGGCCCACGTCGGCTTCACCCCGCAGAGCGTCAACACTCTCGGCGGCTTCCGGGTGCAGGGCCGCGGCGACGCGTCCGAGCAGTTGGTGGCCGACGCCATCGCCGTCCAGGAGGCGGGTGCCTTCGCCGTGGTGATGGAGATGGTCCCTGCCGATATCGCCGGTCAGGTGACGCGCAAGCTGACCATTCCCACCGTCGGCATCGGTGCCGGCAACGAGTGCGATGCGCAGGTCCTCGTATGGCAGGACATGGCCGGTTACACCAACGGCAAGACCGCGAAGTTCGTCAAGAAGTTCGCCGACGTCGGAGATTCACTGCGCACGGCCGCGACCACGTATCTCTCCGAGGTCCGCTCCGGCGTCTTTCCTGGGCCCGAACACAGCTACTGATCGTTCTCGTGTGTGCCGATCCCAGATGGCACACTCGGAGCATGACACTCAGACGGGGTTCTACCTTCGGTAAAGGCACAAGCGCAGTCGCACTGATCGGCGCGGCTGCGCTTGTGACACTGGTGGGCGCCTGCAGTACCGACACGACCAACACAGGTTCGTCGTCGACGACGACAGTTGCGCCGAGCACCACGGTGACCACGACGCCTGCCGAAGCAGCGATCACCGATGCACAGAAGCAGAAGCTCTGCACCGATCTGGAAGCGCAGCTGTCCAATTGGCGCGTGCAGGGGCCCACTCTGGGCCGCGGCGGTCTGAACATTCTGGTGCAGACCTGGGCGGCGCAGAGCGGCGTCATCAACCTGCAGGTGGTGCAGAACCGGACGATCATCGACGACATCACGAAGGACACCTGCTCGGACGTGCGTGACGAAGCCATCCGCGCCCTCGACATTCCGGACCTCGCGTCGGGATTGGTGGGCTTCTAGATGCGAACTCTGTATCCCGAGATCGAGCCCGTGGAGTCCGGACATCTGGATGTCGGTGACGGGCAACGGATCTACTGGGAGGTATCCGGTAATCCGGCCGGTGCACCGGTGGTGTTCGTGCATGGCGGTCCCGGTGGTGCCACCAATCCGTTGCAGCGGCGATACTTCGATCCGCAGGCCTACCGGATCGTGTTGTTCGATCAGCGAGGCTGCGGGTTGTCGACGCCACACATCGCCGATGGAGCCGACTTGTCGGTCAACACCACCGACCGGTTGATCGCGGACATGGAGAAGCTTCGAGAGCACCTGGAAATCGATACGTGGCTGGTCTTCGGCGGTTCGTGGGGATCGACGTTGTCCTTGGCCTACGCGCAGTCGCACCGAGATCGCGTGCGAGGGCTCGTACTACGCGGAATTTTCCTGGTCCGCCCTTCCGAGATCGACTGGTACTACCGCGGCGGTGCCGGGCACATCTTCCCCGACCTGTGGGAGAAGTTTCTCGAGCCGATCCCGGAGGACGAGCGTGCAGGTGACCTCGTCGAGGCCTATCACCGCCAGTTGATGTCCGAGGACGAGAGCGTCGCAACCCGAGCCGCGGTGGCATGGTCGTCATGGGAGGCGGCGACGAGCTACCTGCTACCGAAACCGGATGCAGTGCAAGGAAATTCCGACCCGCGTTTCGCCCGGGCTTTCGCGGGAATCGAGAATCACTACTTCCGGAACAATTGCTTCCTCGAAGAAAATCAACTGCTGCGTGACGCCCACCTGCTCGACGGTATCGCGGGTGTCATCGTGCAGGGCCGCTACGACGTCGTGTGTCCGGCGACCAGCGCGTGGGCGCTACACAAGGCCTGGCCCGCCGCGGATCTGGTCATCGTCGACGATGCAGGGCATTCGGCGGCCGAGCCGGGCATCGTGCAGCACCTCGTCGAGGCGACCGACCGCTTCAGGCCGTGACGGGCGAATAGTCGAACGAGACCTTTCGCGAGTCGGTGTCGGCCTGGGTCAACCGGACCGTCACCGACTCCCCCGCCGGTGGTTCGCCCTGGCACTTTCCGATGACGATCGGCTCCGACACCAACACCTCGGCCTCTCGCTTTCCTTCGGCACCGCGGAGAACTACCGCTTCGAAGCTCTCCCCCACCCGGTTGCTCAATACGTGGGCTTCGGTGAGATCCACGCATGCGCGGTCCACTTTCGATGCGACGGAATCGGATCCGCGCATCACGGCAGGCAACTCGGGTAGGGCTTGCGCCGCCCACTCCGGTACCGATGTGCCGGCGACGACGGCCAGGCACACCTCGGTGGCGAACCGATCCGACAGGCGGCGCAGCGGTGCCGTCACGTGGGCGTAGGGCGCGCCGATGCCGGAATGCTCGACCGATTCGCCGCTGGCGGCTGCATTCCCTGCGCTGTCGAAGGCGAGGTAATCCGCCCCGCGCAACAAGCCGGTTGCCCGGGTCATCATCGCCAATGTCGACGGCGCGTCCGCCGGCAGCCCGGCCAGCACTGCCCCAGCGGATGCGCCTGTCGGCCAATCGATTCCGAGCGCAGACGCCGTTCTCTTCAGCGCCTCAAGGGCCTCGGACGATGCGGGCGGGAGCGTGCGGACGATGCCGATTCCGGCGTCGAGCATGATTCTCGCGGCGCACATGCCCGTCAGAAGCGACACTTCGGCATTCCAACCGTCCGCGGCCGTACGCGGCTGCAGCGCGATACGCCAGCCCCGGCCTTCGGGCACCACCTCCTGCTCGGGCAAGGTGATGTCTATCGCTCCCCGTCGAATGGCAGCTGCAGCCCGCTGCGATCCGAATTCCGCGAGGGCAGCGATGGACGGATGTGGCGTACCTGCATCGACGCCTGCTTGCACCTCGGCGTAGTCGAGCCGCGCAACCGATCGCACGGTGGCACGGGTGACCGTCCAGGCAACCGCTTCACCGGCATCGTCGAGTTCGATGGTCCACAGTGCAGCGCACCGGGTCTGCCCCTCGAGCAGGCTCGCGGAGCCCTCCGACATGACTCTCGGATGCAGCGGCACCGACCCGTCGGGCAGGTAGTACGTCTGGCCCCGCCGACGAGTTTCGGTGTCGAGTGCCCCTCCGGGCACCACCAATGCACCCACGTCGGCAATGGCGTAGTGCACCAGCAATCCGTTCGAGGTCTTCTCGATGTGAACGGCTTGGTCGAGATCCTTCGAGCCGGGCGGATCGATGGTGGCTAACGGGATATCCGTGCGGTCGATCCTGCTGTCGGCGTGTCGGTCTCGAACCTCTCGCGCCTCCTGCATCACCGCTGGGTCGAAACCGTCGGAGAGTCCGAACTCGGATCGAATGGCGTCGAAATCGAAACTGGGGGCCTTCAGCCGGGTGAGCGGCACCGTCAGGCGTTCCAGTCGTCTTCGGCGTCGGCGGCCTTGTTGCGAGCGGCGGCGATCTTCAGGGCCTGTTCGGCGGTGGCCTTGTCCGGGTAGGGACCCATCCGGTCGAGGGCGTTGGTCTGCTTGCCCTGCACGACCTGCTTGGCGGCGATGTCGTAGTACCAGGAGTTGTCGTCTTCGGTCATGACTTCCAGTGTGCCCCATGCGGCACCGTCGCAGGAGAACTGCGCGAGAAATGTGTGTGCGAACGAGTCGGCCTGTAAGCCGGATCCTGTCCCTCTCAACCGCTTTCGCAGGTTCGAATAGACGGCCATCCATCTGGGTACACCGTCGCCGGGTACCTCGAGCAGTCCACCCGCAGGCTCGGGCGAGCAGCCCTCGAGCACCTGCGCAGCTGCACCCCTTGCGCGGTGCAGCCTTCGACCTTGCTCCGGGCGGGGTTTACCTAGCCACCCCAGTCACCTGGGATGCTGGTGCGCTCTTACCGCACCGTTTCACCCTGACCTGCGACTCGATTTTCGAGAAACCGATCCGCAGGCGGTCTGTTTTCTGTGGCACTTTCCCGCGAGTCACCTCGGGTTGCCGTTAACAACCGCCCTGCTCTGTGGAGTCCGGACTTTCCTCGGCCCGAAGCGCGACGGAACGTAAGTCCGCCGGTCCTCCGAGCCGCAGCCGTCCGGCCAACTCGTTCGCGATTGCGCACTCTACCCCGCTGACGTCGAGGGTCCGGACGCTGCCCGGCGACGAAGAGCGGTAGCGCTCGTGACCGCCGCAGCAGCGCTGACGGCGATACCGACCCATGCCGCGGACGTGTAGCTCTGTTCTGCGGGAAAGGTGGAGCTGGCATTCGTTCCGGCAGCCAGCACGAGACCGCCGATCGCACTTCCGAATGCGAAGCCGATACTGCGCACCACCTGGTTGATACTCATCGCGCTCGAGGTCTCCTCGGATGGCACCACCGCGAGCACGACGGCAGGCACCGCTGCCGAGAAGCTGCCGACTCCGAACCCCAGAACGGCCATCACTGCATAGAGTTCCCCGATGCCGGCGCGGGCATCGGCGAACACGGCAAGCGCCACCAGCACGATCAGAGCGCTGACTGTCAGTGCGCTACCGGGTCCGACCCGATCGAGCACCCGAGGAACCAGCTTGCCTGCGAGAAATCCGAACACGGAGAACGGAACGAGGACCAGGCCGGCTGCGAAGACGTCCAGTCCGAAGCCGTACCCGGCACTGGCAGGCGTCTGCGCGTATCGCGTGACGATGGTCAGCAGCAAGTACATTCCGATGCCGCTGAGGAACAGCGCACAGTTCGCACCGATCACGGTCCGGTGCCGCAGCAACCGGAGGTCTACCAGTGGCGCCGAGCTGGCGAGTTCGACCCGCACCCAGAGCACGGCAGCAGCGCCCGCCGCAACGGCCAGGGAGACCGCCGTCCAGGGGCGGCTCGTCCACAGCGCGGTCTCACTCACCAGAATCAACACCGGCGCGAGAGCGAGTGAGAGTGCAAGAGCACCGGGAATGTCCATGCGGGTCGCACGATTCCGTGTGGCAGCGGGAACGACCTTCAGCGCAACCACCAGTGCCAGAACGGCGATCGCGGCCCCGAAACCGTATGCGGCGCGAATCCCACCGTGCTCGGTCAGCAACCCCGACAGTGGGTATCCCACGCCGACCCCCGCCGTCGACGCGACCGCCAACAACGAGATGGTCGACGCAGACCGCGGCGTCGACAGGTGTTCGCGGGCAACTCCCATCAGCATCGAGGTCAGTGCCAGCCCTACTCCCTGCGCGGCCCGGCCGATGAGCAGCCACGCGAAAGACAACGGGAGCGCGGTCAGAACTCCACCCACTGATACGACGCCGAGGGTCCCGAGTATCGCCGCCCGCCGATGCGGGCCCGAGCCGAGGCGGCCGAGAATCGGTGTCGTCACGGCACCGGTCGCCAACGCCAGCGTCAACGTCCACTGCGCACTCGACAGTGAGACATCGAATGTGGTTGCGACACTGGTGATCAACGGCGCACCGAGGCTGCCGACGGCGGCCACGACCACTCCGACGAACACCAGCGCAGGTGCCAGCGAACGCTCCCGACTATGCTCGGTCTCCTCGGTCATCGGTTCGTGTCGCCGGTGATGTGATCGAACAGTCCAGCCTGGATGCGTGTGCCCACTCCCCTCGCCCAGGGTTCGTCGACGTCGTCGATCTGCAGGGCCGCGCCGCTGTTGAGCAGCATCCCGAACGCCAGAAATGCCTTGATCGTCACCGCATCCAGACCGGTGATCTCTGTTATCGCGGTCCACATGCGGTCGAACGCCGCTCTCACTGCGTCACGCACCTCGGCATCGCCGCAGGCAGCGATCCCCTGCAGTTGCAACAGCAACGAGGTGCGGTCGCCGAGCATCGCGTGGTACCGCTCGCCCATTGCTGCCAGCGCCTGCTGTCCGGTGGCATTGCCCGCCGCTTCTCGCATCCCGTCGGTCAACCGGTCGTAGGACGCGACGACCACCTCGCAGAACAGAGCCTTCTTGGTTCCGAAGATCCGAAAGATGTAGGCCTGGGTGATTCCTGCCTCGCGGGCGATCGCCTCGGTCGATCCGCCGTGGAGTCCGGCCGAGGCGAATTCGTCTGCTGCTATTCGCAAGAGCTGCTCTCGACGATCGGGTCCTGTCATGCGCACGCGTTGCCCCATGCCCTGAAGTTACTAGTTACTAACTACTAACTCTAGACCTCGCGCCGAAACCTCGAACTACAGTTCTCGTCATGAGTGAATGGGTCGTGCTTCTGCGCGGCATCAACGTCGGCGGCATCAACATCAAGATGGCCGATCTTCGGGCGGCCCTGCAGGACGCCGGATTCGGACACGTTCGGACGATATTGGCTACTGGCAATGTCGTCTTGGAATCACCACTGACCTCCGACGCACTGATACCGGCGGTCGAAACCGTGCTGGCCGAGGCCTTCGGTTACCAGGCCTGGGTGATCGTGTCGGACGTACCGTCGCTGCGCCAGGTGGTCGATGCCTATCCCTTCGATGCCGAACGCGAAGGCTGGCACCCCTATGTGGTGTTCGGCAGCAACGATGAACACCTGACCGAATTGTCCGCTCTCGCGGCCGAACTCGATCCTGAGCTCGAACGAGTCGCCGAAGGAGACAATGTCATCTACTGGGAAGTGCGCAAAGGCAGCACGACCGACAGCAGGTTCGGCAAAGCCACGGCGAAGGCCAAGTACAAGGCGACCACCACCACTCGCAATCTGCGCACGCTCGCCAAGGTTCTCGCGTGACCGTTCTCGCCGCGACACTGGTCGCTGCCGTTCTCGTCTTCGCCATAGTTCGCCCGCGCGGCCTGCCCGAGATCGTCGCCGCGTTGCCGGCCGCGGCGGTCGTGTTGCTCGTCGGCCTCGTCAGCGTCGACGATGCCCGAGCGCAGGTGCTCGAACTCGCCCCCACGGTCGTGTTTCTGGCGTTCATCCTGATCCTGGCGCACCTGTCCGATGCTCTCGGCGTCTTCACCTGGATCGCGGCGAAGCTCCGCCGTGGGTCCCAGGGCAGCCCCCGCAGACTGCTCACCCTCGTGTTCGCCGCCGCAGCGTCGACCACAGCAGTGCTCAGTCTCGATGCCACCGTGGTTCTATTGACACCCGCGATCATCGGTGCCGCCCGCATCCTCGGGATGTCGCCGCGTCCATACAGTTACGCCACCGCACACCTGTCCAATTCGGCCTCGACCCTGCTCCCGGTCTCGAACCTGACCAATCTGCTGGCCTTCGCCGCGACCGGCCTGACCTTCCTGCACTTCACGGCCCTGATGGCACTGCCGTGGATGTTCGCGGTCGCGATCGAGTTGGCAGTGTTCCTGCTCTTCTTCCGCAAGGACCTCAGCCGCACCGCGCCACCATCGGACAGACCGGCCGAGCAGGGCTTCGAGGATGTACCGGCACCGACAGTCACACTCGCAGTACTCGGCGCGACTCTCATCGGCTTCGCAGTGGCCGGACTGTTCGACGTCGAACCCTTCTGGGTCGCGGCCGTGGGGTCGGTGGCACTGGCGATCCCGGCACTGCGAGCGCGGCGCACCACACCTCGCGCCATCGCGTGCGGTGCCGATCTGCCGTTCTGCGGCTTCGTGTTCCTGCTCGGCATCGTCGTCCTCGGCGTAACGACAGGACCGATCGGCGCCTGGCTGACGCGAATCCTGCCGTCCGACACCACCTTCGCATCGCTCCTGGCAGTAGCGGTCATCGCGGCGGTGGCGTCGAACATCGTCAACAACCTGCCCGCAACGCTGCTGCTACTGGCCGCGTTCGGTACCGACGCTCCCCCGGCACTGCTGTTGGCCATGGTGATCGGAGTGAATCTCGGCCCCAACCTCACCTACGTCGGGTCGCTGGCCATCATGCTGTGGCGACGCGTCGCATCAGCACACGACGAACCGGCCGACCTGAAGACATTCACCGTTCTCGGCGTGATCACGACTCCATTGACCATCGTCGGTGCCGTGGCGGGACTGTGGCTCGCGTTGCAGGTCTAGGCCGCGTCGTGCCGTCCCCCGATGAACGACGGCGCTGATCGAGTCGACGCGGGCGGATCAACCGATCACGGGATCGGCGTCGGGGAAAGGTCGTTGCCGGGTCCCACGACTGAGCAGTTGTTCGTGGGTGCGGCCCCGGCGAAGCGTTCGGCGAGAAACTGCGCTGCTTGCGCCTGGAACGGGACGAACGCCTGCGAATGACTCAGGCCGTCGTATCGAGCGTAGGTGACCGCGACGCCGCGGTCGCAGTACTCTCTGGCCAACCCCTCGACGTCAGCGGTGATCATGACCGAATCCCCGATCCCGTCCAGATCTCCGACCGCGAGGAGGACGGGCACGCGTGGTGTTCCTGCGCTGCCCATGATGTTGTCGTCGATCGCTTCGACGACCTCGGGAATGTCGAGTAAGGAGGTGTAAGGAGGCTGCAGCATCTCGGTGTCGGTCAAGCCCGGATAGTCGGACGCGAAGCCGGCGATGCAGTCGTATTGCACGGCGTTCACGATCTGCTTGCCCTTGTCCGACAAGAATGCGTCGGTGTCGAGACCGTAGGTACGTTGATACGCCACGATCAACGCGGGGATGACCCCGGCCCAATCCGTGGACCCGCTGACATAGGGAAGATTGTGTGCGAGGTCGACTGGTAATCCGCCCGCGGCGGCACCGACGATGTTCAATTCGGGCGCGTATCGCGGTGCCACCTCGGCACCCCACTGCGTGGGTACGGATCCGCCCGAGTACCCGATGAGACCGACCGGTGTCGTCGATGGCAGGCCCAGCACTCTTTCTGCGGCGCGGATCCCGTCCAGTGCTGCATAGGCGGACTGGCGACCGATGGTCCACTCCAGTTCCTCGCCCTCGTAGTCGGGGACGACGACGGTGTAACCGGCAGCCATGTAGCCGGTGATCACTGCTTGTTCGACGGTGGCTGATTGACTGTTTCCGTGGCCGCTGAGGGTGTACGACGGATCGCACTCGGACCCGAGACCGTCGTAGGCGGTGTGGAAGGAGATCAGTTTCGTCGGGCCGGGAATGAGCGGCCGGAGCACTGTGGCCACCGTCGTGACCGCGGCACCCTGTTGGTTTGTCGTGCGATACAGCACCTGTGTCGAGGTGATGGGTGTGCTCACGTTCGCTGCGCCGTAGGCCATGGGCCGGGTCCGCAGAACATCCCCTGGTGCAGTGCCGTCGAGCGGTTCGTTCCAGTCGTAGAACGGATCGGCCGAAGGAACGGGTTGTGCTGGGACAGAACCGGCCGGCTGTGCGGACACCGTTCCGGTGGACGTGGCGGCAATGCCGAGGACTGTCAGGACAGCCAATGCGGCGATGCGGCGGTTGATCGATCTTGTGTGCATCGATGTGCCTACTCGTGTGATGTCCGCGCGGATTCGGCGACGTCGGACGGATCTGCAGTGAAGGGAAGACTACTGGTCTCGATCATCGAATGGGGACGAAATCTCACCGAGGACGTACGAACCCGAGAACGTTTTCTCTGCCGCGACTCCACACATCCGAAGTGTCAGGCCAGCCGAGCCAGGTGCGCGGTGTCGTTCACCAGTCGCACCGATGCCCCGCCGTCGGGGTAGAACTCGGCGATGCTCAGCGACGCCAGGTCGAGGTGCAGTCGATACAGCAGCGACGGGCCGACGTCGAGCGCGAGTTGCAGCAGCAGTTTGATCGGGGTCACGTGGGTGACCACCAGAACGGTCTTTCCGGCGTACTCGGTGATCAGCTGATCGCGGGTTGCTTCGATGCGCGTGCGCACGGTGTCGAAGCTCTCTCCGTTCGGCGGTACTACCGACGTGTCACCCATCCAGGCCTGATGCTGCTCGGGGTAGCGCGCTGTGGCCTCGGCGAACGTCAGACCCTCCCAGTCACCGAAGTCGGTTTCGATGAGGCCATCGACGGTGGTGACGGGCAATCCGAGCGCGCGTGCAGTCGCTGCGGCGGTCTGCTGAGCCCGCGCGAGCGGCGAGGCCACGATGGCATCGATATCGGTTCGCGAACCGAGAGCCGTTGCGGCGGAGTCGGCTTGGCGTCGGCCCAGTTCGGTCAGATCCGGATTTCCACGCCCGGAGTAGCGCCGGTCGACCGACATGGGGGTCTGGCCGTGACGCAGCAACAGCAGGCGGGTGGGCTCGCCCATCGCGCCGGTCCACCCCGGAGACGCCGTCTGCGTCGTGGAAGCAGACGCACTCGCGACCGGATCCGGCTTCGGTTCCAGGTCGATACCCTCGGCCGCGGCGTCCATCGCTTCGTTCGCCAGCGCATCGGCGTGTGAGTTCTTCGCCCGCGGAATCCATTCGTAGGTGACGGAATCGAATCGGCGAGCCAGTTCGGCTGCCTCTCGCTGCAGCGGAATCATGTCCAGGTGCTTGACTTTCCAGCGTCCCGACATCTGCTCGACGACGAGCTTGGAATCCATCCGAACGTCGACCTCGCGGGCACCGATGTCGGCGGCGGCCGTCAGTGCCGCGATCAGGCCCTTGTATTCGGCGACGTTGTTGGTCGCGATACCGAGCGCCGATCGCCGCTCGGCCAGGACCTCACTGCGATCGGCCGAGAACACCACCGCGCCGTAGCCGGCGGGCCCCGGGTTCCCACGCGATCCGCCGTCGGCCTCGGCGACAACCCTCGTCACCGGACTCAAATTCCGGATTCCTTGGTGCGCACCAGAATTGCGTTGCACTCGGGGCACCGAATCAGAGCATCGGCCGGCTTGTTGGCAATGCCGGCGATCTCGTTTCGATCGAGCTCGATTCGGCACGCCCCACAGCGACGGGCCTGCAGCAATGCTGCACCGCGGCCGGTGAGCCCCCGCTGCTTCTCGTACAGCGCAAGCAGGTCCGCGGGCAGTCCGGCGGCCAAAGCGTCGCGGCGTTCGGCGCTGCGCTTCTCGGCGGTGTCGAGGTCCGCGACCGCGTCGTCGCGACGGCGACCGGCGTCGACGAGCTCGTCCTCGATCTGGGTCAGCTGCGCACCGGCGTGCTCGTAGTCTCGTTCGCTGGCTTCGCGCTGCTCCATGACTTCGAGCAGTTCCTCCTCGAGGATCCCCTGGCGTCGCTCGAGGCTGCCGAGCTCGTGCTGCAGCTCGGTCATCTGCTTCGGTGCGATAGTGCCGCTTTCGAGCATCTTCCTGTCGCGGGCCTCGCGCTGGCGAACCGCGTCCACCTCACCCTCGAGCTTGCGGATATCACGATCGAGGTCGTCCATCGAGATCTGCACCGTCACCGCGGCGTCCCTGCGGGTGGTCCGCTCGGTCTCGAGCTTGTCCACTTCCTGCTGCTCGGGAAGGGTCTTGCGGCGGTGGGCGATCTGCGAGAGTTCGGTATCCACACCGGCCAATTCGAGCAGCGAGGCCTGGACTTCGGGATCGACATTCACGCTTGATGACTCCTGCGACTATGGAAGTTGATTGACGATCACCCTACCGGCTGCATCGAGGTGACCGAGCCCGATCCACTCGAAGGCGCGTCGAGGGGTTCACCGGTCACAGAGTCCACGGGTCGGTTCGGACCTCGGTGATCTTGCCGCCCCACCCGTCGGTGTCTCCGAACTCTGCGTCGAGGATGCCGCGCGCCTGTGCGCACCACGGAAACTCCGAGGCCCAGTGCGCGGTGTCGATCACCGCTGGTCCGCCCGCGCGTAGGTGCTCGTCGACGGGGTGGTGCCGTAGATCCGAGGTGACGTAGACGTCGGCATCCGTGCGCGCTACTGCGGAGAGGAAGGAGTCTCCCGCTCCCCCACACATCGCGACCACCGAGACCGTGGCGGCGGGATCTCCCGCCGCTCGCACACCCCAACTGGTTGTCGGCAACGCCTCGCGCACGATGTCGGTGAACTCGGCGAGTGACATCGGGGTCGGTAGCCGTCCGATCCGCCCCAAGCCGGTGCACGACGGTACCGCCGCGGTCTCGAAGATGTCGAACGCCGGCTCCTCGTAGGGGTGCGCGTGACGCAGCGCCGAAAGTATCCGAGCACGTTGGGCTTTCGGAGCGACAACCTCGACACGGTCCTCCGGCACGGTGTGCACCTCACCGACGACTCCGAGCGTCGGGTCGGCACCCGCTCCGGGGCGGAACTGGCCGAGACCCGACCCCTGCCAGCTCGCTTCGCTGTAGTCGCCGATCTGTCCGGCTCCGGCGTCGAACATGGCCTGCCGCACCGTTGCGGTGTCGGTAGTCGGCACGAAGACCACCCACTTGTCGTGTGCAGGAACGTCGATGGGGTCCAGGGGCCTGGTGTCGATCACTCCAAGGGCGGACGCGAGTGCGTCGGAGACACCCGGGTCGGCGGAGTCGGCGTTGGTGTGGGCGGTGAACAGTGCGCAGTCGGCTTTGATCAGGCGGTGAACGATCGAGCCCTTGGCGGTGTCCGCCGCGACCGTATCGACTCCTTTGAGCAGCAATGGATGGTGCGCCACAATCAGATCGGCACCCCATGCGATGGCCTCGTCGACCACCGCAGCTGTGACGTCGACGGTGTAGAGAACCTGCTGCACAACAGCTTTCGGATCACCGCACACCAGCCCCACCGAGTCCCAGCTCTCGGCGAGCCGCGGTGGGTACGCGCCGTCGAGAACCTCGATGACCTCCGCCAGTGTCACTGCCATGTTCGCTGCTCTCCTCACAGAACGGTGTTCAACGCATCCACCAGTATGTCGACCTGCTCCGAGTTCCGTACCGCGACGCGCAGGTAGTGGCGGTCCAGCCCTGGGAACGTGTCGCCCCGCCGAACCGCAATTCCCCTCGTGCGCAGTCGTTCACGTATCAGATCGGCGTCCTCGATTCGAAGCAGCAGAAACGGTGCCCTGGCTGGGCCGGTGACGTCGAGACCCATGGCGGTCAGTCGGGAGATCATCGAGGTTCGTTCGCGATCGATGCGCTCGGATTCGGCTCGCGCCTGGTGCACCGCGAACGGTTCGGTACAGGCGCGGATCGCTTCGAGCTGCAGGCTCCCGAGCGGCCAGTGCGCGCGGCCGTGCTGAAGTTGCGCGAGGACGTCGGGGTGCCCGAGCGCGTAGCCGCACCGAAGTCCCGCCAACGCCCACGTCTTGGTCAGGCTCCGCAGGATCAGTACGTCGTTCAGGCTCTGCGATGCCGCCGACTCGCCGGTGCCGAGCACGGCGTCCGCGAAGGCCTCGTCGATCACCACTGTGCGACCGGGGCTCCGCACGCTCAGGATCGTCTCCAGTGGGTGCAGTACGGATGTCGGATTGGTCGGGTTGCCGATGATCACCATGTCGGCGGCGTCGGGCACCAGCCTCGCATCGAACTCGAAGGGCGGCGGCAGGATCACTCGCTGCACCGGGATACCCGTCTGCTCGAGCACCCAGTCGGGTTCGGTGAACGACGGATGGATGGTTGCCACCAGGCGCGGCTCGATGCGAGGCAGCATCGAGAATCCTTCCGCACCACCGCTGAGCAACAACACCTCGTCCGGCGATCGGCCGTGATGGGCAGCAACCTGCTCTCGTGCTGCCAGCTCGGCTGCGGCGGTCGGGTACGAGCCCAACGAACCCAGCGCAGCACCGAGCCGTTCGCGAAGCCATTCCGGCGGACCGTCGCCGCGAACGTTGACGGCGAAGTCGACCGATCCGGGATCGACCTCCACGTCTCCGTGGTGACGAAGGAGCTCATCCGGTTTGCGGCGCAGCCGCGCATCGGGTTTGCGGCGCAGCCGCGCGTCGGGTCGGGCAGCTGATTCGCTCATCGCGGCAAGCGTAGCGGCAGCGGTCGGCGATAGGCTCCGACCATGCATGCCGCTCCCCCCGCATCCGTTGTCCTGTTCGATCTCGATGGGACTCTGACCGATTCCGCCCCCGGAATTCATGCCGGTTTCAGGCATGCGTTGGCGTCCGTGGAGGCTCCCGAGCCGACCGAGGAGCAGCTGTCGTTGGTTGTCGGGCCGCCGCTGATCGACACCTTGCGTGGGCTCGGACTCGACGAGGACGCGGCCCAGCGCGCATTGGCGGCGTACTTCCAGCGATACGACGAGCGGGGCTGGGCCGAGAACACAGCGTTCGAAGGCATCGAGTCGGTACTGACCCGATTGCGGGATCGCGGAGTGCGCTTGGGCGTGGCGACGTCCAAGTCCGAGCGCTTCGCCGTTCGGATTCTCGATCACTTCGGATTGTCGGGATACTTCGACTTCATCGGTGGTGCCAGCAACGACGGGAGCCGCCGAGCGAAGTCCGATGTCATTGCCCATGCACTGACCAATCTCGGCATCGAACCGGTCGAACACACGGACGGCGGCACGACGGGGGTGATCATGATCGGTGACCGGGATCACGATGTGCACGGCGCTGCGCGATTCGGCATTCCGACGGTGTACGTGGAGTGGGGGTACGGGATCGACGGAGAGAGCGCGGACGCTGCGTTCACGGCCACGAGCATGGACCAGCTGGCCACCGTGTTGGAACAGAACACGACGGCGGCGGTGTCGCAGTGAACGAGCCCCTGCACGTGACATTCGTCTGCACCGGCAACATCTGCCGCTCGCCGATGGCCGAGAAGGTCTTCGCTCGGCACCTTCGCGATGCCGGCCTGCATGACGCCGTACGGGTATCGAGCGCGGGAACCGGCGGCTGGCACGTGGGTGACGGCGCGGATCCGCGGACGGTCGCCGAGCTCGATGCGCACGGTTACGACAGCGAGCACGCTGCGGCGCAGGTCGGCCCGGAACACTTGGCGGCAGATCTGATCGTCGCGCTCGATACCGGGCATGCGCGGGCGCTGCTGCAGCTCGGCGCGCCTGCCGATCGGGTGGCGCTGCTGCGCTCGTTCGATCCGGATGCCGAGGACTCGTCGGTTGCAGATCCGTACTACTCGTCCGACGCCGCGTTCACCGAGGTGCGTGAACAGATCGAAAGCGCAGTTCCCGGGCTGTTGGATTGGGCGCGGTCTCGGCTGTCCGGCTGACCCGGCTACCGTGGTGGGGTGGAAAAGCTAGGGTTCTTGCTGCGTCCGAAGTGGTTGGTGCTGGCCGCCGTCGCGCTGGCCTTCGCGTTCCTGTGCTTCAGCGTGCTGGCTCCGTGGCAGCTGGGGAAGAACACTTCGACCTCTGCACGCAACGATCTGATCACCCGGTCGGTCGCGGCGGATCCGGTTCCGATCTCCGAGGTTCTCACTGCCGACGGTTTCGCAGCCGACGACGAATGGCGTCGGGTCATCGCAACGGGCTCCTACGTCGCCGATTCCGACGCGCTGGTTCGGCTGCGCAGCATCCGAGAAAAGCCGGCGTACGAGGTGATCACTCCGTTCGTCATCGACGGCGGGCCCACCGTGCTCGTCAACCGCGGGTACGTGTTGCCGGTGGAGGGAACCAGTGCACCCGATTTCGCGGCGCCACCCACAGGCGAGGTGACGTTGAACGCGCGGGTTCGTCAAGCCGAGGGCACCTCGCGGGAGCCCATCGAGGAGGACGGCCGGCTGCAGGTCTACAACATCAATCCCGAGCAGATCGGGACCGCCGTCGGCGTCGACGCCATCGACGGGTACCTGCAGCTCGATGCCGATCAGCCGGGCGGTCTCGGCTTGATCGATCTGCCGCAGACGGACGCGGGCCCGTACCTGTCCTACGGTCTGCAGTGGCTGGCGTTCGGGATCATGGCCCCACTCGGCCTGGCGTACTTCGTTCGCGCCGAGTTGAGGGAGCGACGCGCATCTCGGGCCGAGTTGGCCGCGGCGATGTCCGACGGACCAGAACCGATGGCCGACGACCAGACGGCTCGGGAGGACGAGGAAGAAGAGTTCACGCTGCCCACTCGACGTGAGAAGCGAGCGAGGGCACGGGCAGCGTCACGCACGGCGGTGTCGTCGGATCCTCGCCTGGCAGATCGCTACGGCAAGAATCGCTGACCCGACGGCGGAGAGTTCCTGCACGCGGATCGACAGACCGACCGCTCGGCGGAGGTCGCGTGCCGTCGGCGGCGATCCGTCGCCGAGGGTCGGCCTGATCTCGACTCCGTGCCGGTAGCTGGTTCGGCCTCCCAACTGCAGGCCCAACGCCCCGGCGGCCGCGGCTTCGGCGACACCTGCGTTGGGGCTGGGGTGCTGTGACGCGTCGCGTCGCCACATCGTCCATGCCTGCTTGGGCGAACCGTGCACCAGCGGCGCTGCCAGTACGGTCGCCAGACCCGTCACTCGGGCCGGCACCACGTTCAGCACGTCGTCGATTCGCGCTGCCGCCCAGCCGAAGTGTCGGTACTTCGGAGACCGGTAGCCGATCATGGCATCGAGCGTGTTACTCGCGCGGTAGGCCAGAATTCCCGGGACACCGGCCAGTGCTCCCCACACCAACACACCCCCGGCGGCGTCGGAGGTGTTCTCGGCGATGGACTCGACTGCGGCGCGGGCCAGGCCGTCGATGTCGAGCGAGTCCGGATCTCGACCACACAGCGATGGCAGCAGCGCACGCGCGCTCGCCATATCCTCGCGATCGAGGTGATCGGCCATCTGCTGCCCCACCCTGGACAGCGATGTCCCGCCCAGCGCCGCCCATGTTGCGGCTGCGATCAGCACAGTGTCGACGGGCAGTGTCGATCGAGCCGCCGCTCGGCTCGAGCCGATGCCCACCGCGGCCGCAGAACCGATCAGCGTCACGGCATGAACGACGCCGAGAGCTGTGCTGTCACGGTACAGAATGCGTTCGAGGCGCAGTGCCGTCGTGCCGAATCCCGCGACCGGATGCCAGCGCCGTGGGTCTGCGAACATTCGATCGAGGCCGTAGCCGGCCAGTAAGCCGATCGCGCGGGGGTACGTCCACATCCGTCGAATCTTGCCAACTGCGCATCCGGTGCAGAAACTCGGTGTGTCAGGCCCAGCGTCGGCGATAGGCACCTGCGAGTTGACGGTTGCGGAAGTCGATGTCGCTTCCGTCGTCGAGCAGTGCGATTGCCATTCCAACGAAGCCGACGGCTGCCATTACGAACATTGTCATGATTCCCCCAGAATCTGGTGTGGATCCGCGTTGCGGACTGCCGGTACACGATTGTTACCGGTCGGTAGGCCGATTCCTACGGATTTGAGGCGGCCGTCACGTGTGTCCGTCATCACGAGACCCACGTCTCATTCGGAGGTCCAAAATTCAACGGCCACTGGCACTCTCGCTCTGTGAGCTCGCCCTGCCCTCACTGCTGCGCAGAAAACAAATGCTGTTCCTCGATCACGACGGATCGAAGGAATTCGTCGACGGCCTTCACCCTGGCCAAGCCGGTCAACTCTCGCGGCACCACCGTCCAGTACGTGCGCTCGACCGAGACGACGCCGGGCAACACCGCTGTCAGCGCTGCGTCGGGCTCGCCGATATAGCTGGGTAAGGGGGCGATTCCCACACCGGACCTCGCGGCGATCCACTGACCGGTGATGTTGTTGGTCTGTATTCGGGCGCGCCCCTCGGGCAGGATCGCGTCCAGGATACGAAGTGGTGCAACGTCGAGTAGCGCGTCGACGTAGGAGATGAGGGTGTGTTCGCGCAGGTCTTCGACGGTGCGAATGGGCGGTCTTGCGGCCAGGTAGGCCTCGGTGGCGAAGAGTTGGAGCGAATAGGTCGCCAACCTGCGAGTCACCACGAATCTCGGCGACGGCCGTTCCAGTGTGATCGCAATATCGAACTCTCGGGTGGCCAGAGAATTGTGCTCGGTGGCGGTGACCAACTCGATATCGAGATCCGGATGCCTGTCCCGGAGCACTCCCAGTTCGGGTGTCAGCACGAAGGCCCCGAATCCATCCGGGGCTGCGATGCGGACGGTGCCGCGTAGCGAACCGGTGTCGGAGGTCTGGTCCTCGAAGGCAGCGATGAGCGTCGACTCCACGGTCTCGGCATAACCGACCAGCCGTCGACCTGCCTCGGTCAATCGCCATCCTGCGGGGGTCCTGTCGAAAAGTCGCTGCCCGGCCGACTTTTCGAGCGCGGTGATGCGTCGGCCGACGGTGGTGTGGTCCACGCCGAGTGTGCGCGAAGCATCGGTCAACCGTCCTGTCCTGGACACTTCGAGAAAGTAGCGAAGGTGGTCTGGGTTGAACACTCACCCAGCCTATCCTCCTGTGCATTTATGCACGGCGTTCTGCGTATTTGGCCTTTGACTCGTGCATCGTTAACAGTGAGACTCGAGACACACCGATGGAAAGGATCGAACGTTGACCGACGTCATCGCGCACTGGATGGATGGAAAGCACTACTCCGGCAAGTCCGACCGGACCTCCCCCGTCACCAACCCCGCGACCGGTGAGATCACCGGGAGCCTCGCACTTGCCGACACCGACGACGCCCGCGCGGTCATCGACGCGGCCGCTGCCGCGTTCCCGGCCTGGCGCGATACCTCACTTGCCAAGAGAACCTCTGTCCTGTTCGCATTTCGAGAACTGCTGAACGCACGAAAGAACGAGCTCGCGGACATCATCACCGCCGAGCACGGCAAAGTGCTCTCCGATTCCCTCGGCGAGATCTCCCGCGGACAGGAGGTCGTCGAATTCGCCTGCGGCATAGCCCATCTCCTCAAAGGCGGATACACTGAAAACGCCTCGACCGGCGTGGACGTCTATTCGATCCGTCAGCCGCTCGGGCCGGTGGCGATCATCTCGCCCTTCAACTTTCCCGCCATGGTCCCGATGTGGTTCTTCCCCGTTGCCATCGCAACAGGCAACACCGTCGTCCTCAAACCCTCCGAAAAGGATCCGAGCGCCAGCATCTGGTTGGCCGAGCTGTGGAAGGAAGCGGGCCTGCCCGACGGCGTGTTCAACGTTCTGCAGGGTGACAAACTGGCCGTGGACGAGTTGCTCGAGAACAAGAAGATCAAATCGGTTTCCTTCGTCGGTTCGACCCCCATCGCGCAATACGTGTACGCCACGGGTACCGCTCACGGAAAGCGTGTCCAAGCTCTCGGCGGAGCCAAGAACCATGCCGTCGTACTCCCCGATGCAGATCTCGACCTGGCTGCCGATGCCATGGTCAACGCCGGCTTCGGCTCTGCGGGCGAACGATGCATGGCCATCTCCGCCCTCGTCGCTGTCGGTCCCATCGCCGACGAACTCGTCGCCAAGATCGCCGAACGCACCAGGCCGCTGGTCACCGGCGACGGAACCCGTAATGCGGACATGGGCCCGCTGGTGACGAAGGCGCACCGAGACAAGGTCGCCTCCTATGTCGACGCGGGCGAAGCCGCCGGTGCCAGCCTGGTCGTCGACGGGCGCGCGGTGCAGGCCGACGGCGGGGAGAACGGCTTCTGGCTGGGTCCCACTCTCATCGACCACGTCACCCCCGAGATGAGCGTCTACACCGACGAAATCTTCGGACCTGTTCTCTCGGTCGTCCGCGTCGACACCTACGACGACGCACTCGCGCTGATCAACGACAATCCTTACGGCAACGGCACCGCCATCTTCACCAACGACGGCGGTGCGGCACGACGCTTCCAGAACGAGGTGGAGGTCGGCATGGTCGGCATCAACGTGCCCATCCCGGTTCCCATGGCGTACTACAGCTTCGGCGGTTGGAAGAACTCCCTCTTCGGAGACAGTCACGCCCACGGCACCGAGGGCGTCCATTTCTTCACCCGAGGCAAAGCTGTCACCAGCCGCTGGCTCGACCCCAGCCACGGCGGCATCAACCTCGGCTTCCCCGAAAACAGCTGACCCCCGAAAAAGAGCTGGAGCACACCATGGTTGCCAATATTTCGTTTCCTCGGTTCCTCAAACTCGGCGGAGGCGCAGTCGCGGAGCTGGGGACTGTTCTGACCGACTTGAATGTCTCACGGCCGTTGCTGGTCACCGACGCTTTCTTGGCCGGAAACGGGTCCGCCGATCGCCTGATGACCGTCATGACCGAGGCCGGAAAGACACCCGCTTTGTTCTCCGGCACCGTCCCGGATCCGACGACGGATTCCCTCGTCGCCGGTCTCGATGCGGTGCGGCAGCATTCGGCCGATTCGATCATCGGGTTCGGCGGAGGCAGTCCGATGGACACGGCGAAGGCGCTGGCGATCCTCGCGGTGCAGGGCGGCACGATGCGGGATTTCAAGGCTCCCGTCGTCTCGACCGGCCCGGCCCTACCGATCATCGCCATTCCCACCACAGCCGGAAGTGGTTCGGAGGCAACTCAGTTCACCATCATCACCGATGTAGCCTCGGACGAGAAGATGTTGTGCCCCGGCCTGTCCTTTCTGCCGATCGCATCCATCATCGACTTCGAGTTGACCATGTCGATGCCGGCGCGCTTGACGGCCGATACCGGCGTCGATGCACTCACACACGCCATCGAGGCGTACGTCAGCAAAAAAGCCAACCCCATTTCCGACGGTTTGGCGCTCAGCGCGATTCGTACGATCGGTACGTCACTGCTTCGTGCTTACCGGGACGGTGACGACCGGCAGGCGAGGGAGGCGATGATGCACGCCTCCACGCAAGCCGGCATGGCGTTCTCCAATGCCAGCGTCTGTTTGGTGCACGGGATGAGCCGCCCGATCGGCGCACACTTCCATGTGGCGCACGGCTTGTCGAATGCGATGCTCCTGCCTGCCGTTACGGCGTTCTCGATCGTGGGAGCGGAAGGTCGCTATGCCGATTGCGCCCGTGCACTCGGTGCGGCCTCGGAAAGCGATTCGGATCGGGTTGCCGGCGGCAAGTTGCAAGACGCGATCGTCACACTGTGCCGTGAGGTCGAGGTTCCGACGCCCGAGACGTTCGGCATCGACAAAGCGAAGTGGGACGAGCTGCTGCCGCTGATGGCCGAGCAAGCCCTGGCGTCGGGCAGCCCGGGCAACAATCCGGTCGTCCCCACTGCCGAACAGATCATCGATCTGTACCGGCAGGTGTACGCGGGTCGCTAGTCGAACTCACCGAAATGCGCGGGAACTTCACTGCCTTTCCGCGCATTTCGGCGTTGCACCAGTATTCCGCCGATCACGGTGATCGCCGCAAGCACAGCCGACAGTGCGATAGCGGATCGCTGCTCCGGACGTATCACCATCATCACCAGGACGAATACGATGAACCCGATCGCCAGATACGTCAGCCACGGGTACAGCCACATCAGGACCGCGGGGCGTTCACCGTCGCGATCGAGGTGACGGCGCAGCACCAACTGGCTACTGGCGATGGCGAGGTAGACGAACAGGGCGACCGCTCCGGTGGTCGCCAGCAGGTAGGTGAACAGCTTCTCGGGCAGGATGTAGTTGCCGACGACGGCGAGGAAGCCGAGCACCATCGATGCGATCACCGCGATCCACGGCACTCCGTTGGAGGTGATTTTCTTGACTGCGCGCGGCGCGTCGCCTCGATCGCCGAGGGAATACAGCATGCGCGACGCTGTGTAGAGTGCAGAATTCAAGCACGACGCGACGGCGGTCAGGATGACGATGTCCATGATCGTGTCGGCGTGCGGAATTCCCATCTTGGACAACACGTACTGATACGAACCGGTCGCAGGATCGAGTTCGTTCCACGGCACCAGTGCGACGATGATGAAGATCGATCCGAAGTAGAAGATCGAGATTCGCCAGATCACCGAATTCGTTGCGCGGGTGATTCCTTTTGCCGGGTCCTTGGATTCGGCCGCGGCGATGGTGACGATCTCCGAGCCCATGAACGAGAACATCGTCGTCAGCATGGCCGCGATCACGGCACCGAATCCGAGGGGCATGAATCCGCCGGAGGCCCAGAGTTGGTCCACGCCAGAGACTTCGGAACGGGGTAGCCATCCCAGGATGGCGGCGATGCCGAGCCCGATGAAGGCGACGATGGCCACCACTTTCACCAGCGCGAACCAGAATTCGAATTCTCCGTAGTTGCCGACGCTGATCAGGTTGGTCGCGGTGAGCGCGACGACGATGATCAGCGCCCACATCCATTGCGCTCCACCGAGCCAGTTGGTGAGAATGGCTGCCGCTGCGGTGGCTTCGACCGGGATGACCAGCACCCAGAACCACCAGTAGAGCCATCCCACCGAGAACCCGGCCCAGTGGCCCAGTGCCCGCGTTGCGTAGGTCGAGAACGACCCCGTATCGGGGTTGGCGGTCGCCATCTCCCCCAACATGCGCATCACCAGGATGACCAGGATGCCCGCAAACAGGTAAGACAGCAGCACGGCCGGTCCTGCGGTGGCGATGGCGTTGGCAGAGCCCACGAACAGTCCGGCCCCGATGACGCCTGCTATCGATATCATCGTCACGTGGCGTGGTTTGAGACTGGTGCCGAGTCCTTGTTCACCGGTTTCCGGCTTGTCCGTAATTGACATACCAATAGTCGACCACATGTCCGAAGTCCCCGCGGGTCTTGACCGAATTGTCCAGACGACCTGTGGTACAGAACTTTCCGTGCACAAGGCCGCGGAGTTGATATCGTCTGATCCGTGGACGCAGGCTCATGATCTTCACCGTCGCCGTTGCCAGAGCCATCGCGGACGGCTCCGTTCGACGCGTGTATCGACGATGGTCGAGTCCGAAGGCAACAGCCGGTTCCGTACTCCGTTCGCCGTCGGGAATGATTCGTATCGACTCGGTCCGCGAGATAGATCCAGCCGAGGTCACCGACGCAGACGCGAGGGCGGCCGGTGAGGGCACTCGTGCGCAGCTCGAGAAGTCGTTCTTCGGCCCCGCCTCCAATCCCACCTTCGTCATCGAGGTGTCCTACGTCGGCGCAGATCCGCGCGACGCCCTCGCTGCCGACGATGCCCTCGACGACGACGCCCTCCACACCCTCAGCGCAACGCTGACGCGGATGGATTCACGATCCGGCAGCCCATGGACCAGAAACACGTTGATGGCAATCGCCGCCGAGCCGGGGCGTCGCGCTGCAGACCTCGCCGAGCGCAGCGGCCTCGACACCAAGACGTTCAAGGCCCGAGTACGCCGGCTGAAGAATCTGGGGCTGACGATCAGCCTCGACACCGGGTACCGAATCTCACCGAGGGGTGCCACCTACCTTCACCGCACCGATCCCCCCTCCGACTGACTCGGCCCGGCATACTGGACCGATGACCTCCGATTCGGGATCCCTCAGCGATTCGGTCACCATCGTCGGTGCCGGTATGGCGGGCGCAGCGTGTGCCCAGGTTCTCCACCACGCCGGTGTGCCCTTCCGCATCGTCGATCGAGGTCGCGCTCCCGGTGGTCGGATGAGCTCACCGGAGTTGCACGGGCGTCGCGTCGATCTCGGTGCGGGCTACTTCACTGTTCGAGATCAGGAGTTCACGACGGTCGTGGCCGATTGGGAGTCGAAAGGTCTGGCACGCCAGTGGGCCAACACATTCGGCATCCTCAAGCCCGAGACGGTCCCGTGCACCACCACCGGCCCGGTCCGCTGGGCCACCCCGGCGGGGCTTCGATCGCTGGTACGAAACATGGTGGAAGGCTTCGAGATCCAGGATTCGACCGAACTCACCGACTTGCCGGACGGCCACGTGGTGGTGGCAATGCCCGATCCGCAGGCGGCGCGACTGACCTCGGTCCCCGACGCGGTCGACTACGACGCGGTCATCGCGGTGGCGTGCGGGTTCGACGGGCTCGACATCCCCTTCAGGGACGCGGCATTCGTCAACGATCATCCCGATATCGATTTCGTCGTCGACGACGGTGCACGCCGCGCAGACGGCGCTCCGGTTCTGGTGGCGCACACCACGTCGGAGCGAGCGCAGCAGCACCTCGACGAACCCGATGGCGCGATCGGCTCGGTTCTCGATGCCCTACGCGAGTTGTCGGTGATCACGACGCAGCCCACCTGGACGCACGCCCATCGATGGACGTTCGCCAAGCCTGCAGCGCAACACGATTCCAACTTCGCGCTCGAACAACAGGACGGACGCTTCGTCGGTCTCGCGGGCGATCAGTGGTGTGACTCCGGTGTGCCCAGGGTGGAGAGCGCATGGCGTTCGGGAACGGACGTGGGCAGAGAACTGATTCTGAGACTGGGCAACTGACGCCGGACGTGCTCAGCTGACAAATCTCACCGTCTCGCCCAAAGGCGCTCGGCTGGTGCGAAAACCGTTGATGGGGTGTGTCTCGTCCGGGTAGCCGAACGAGATGCCCGCCACCACGCGCCGATCGTCCGGAATGTCGAACCACTCGTGCACGAATGACGAGTAGGCAGCGAGTGCGGCCTGCGCGATCGCTCCGAGACCGAGGCTGTGGGCGGCCAGCAGGAAGGTCTGCAGATACAACCCGCAGTCGACCGCCCCGTACACACCGAGATCGGCGTCGGTGGTGATGATGGCTGCGTGCGGGGCGTCGAACAGCTCGTAATTGCGAATGAACTGACGGGTCGTCGCCTCGGTGTCGGACTTGACCACTCCGATGCTCTCGTAGAGTGCACCGCCGCATTCCCGCCGTCGTGCGCGGTGCAGGGCGTTGTAGTTGGCCGGGAACGGAAAGTCCGGTTGCGGGACGCTGGATGCCACGTGCTTCACCAATGCTTCGGAGAACCTCCTGGTGGCATCGCCTTCGGTCACGATGATCTGCCACGACTGGGTGTTGGACCAGGACGGAGTGCGTTGAGCGGCCGCCAACAAGTGCTCGAGCACTTCCCTCGAGACTTGCTTCGGCAGGAACTGCCGACAGGAGTATCGCTCGTCGAGCACAGTCATCAGGGAGTCGAACTCGGTCACCAGATCCACCTCGAGCCGTCAGGAACTCTTTTCGCACGCGAATCTAACACCGGTGGATCGACTACCCGCTGCGTACAGCGTCGACGGCCTGGGGCGACCTCTTGCCGGAAGCTAGCGGTTCCACCGTTCGATTCCAAGCGGTGACCAACTGCCGTCGAGCACAGCCGACTTTGGAACGTACATCCGGAGGTATACGCGAAAAGGGCCGTCGGGCAGCGGAAGCCAGTTCGCACCGGGCACTCCGGGATCGTCCCGCGACAAGATCAAGTCCAGTGAGCCGTCCGGCTGATAGACCAGGCCGGGCCTGCTGTCGCTGATGCTGTGGCGATCCCCGGGGACGGGCGGCAGAAATCCGTCCCCGTCGTAGACCGTGATGGAGAAGAACGCGTCGGCGGGCGGTTGCTCACCGGGCGGGAAATGCAGTCGATAGCTGTTTGCCCCGTTGAGCGGCAGGCCATTTCGGTCCAGCAACGCGGTGACGTATGCAGCTTCCTCTGGGGTGTTGGCTCCGAGTCCGATCTCGGCCACGCCCGCCCTGGTGGTGTAATCGGTTCCGTAGTCACCGATGGTGTCCGGCGGTGACGACCACCCTTGGTTGCGGAGTGCACCCGCATACTGCGAGCCGCTCACTACAGCCGGCAAGGAGGACTCGGCAGCACGTACGGCTCGATCGAGTGCGCGGAATGCGACCGGACTCAGGCCCGCATCGGCAACGCGCAGTCCGGGTCCGACGCCGATGCGCGCGAGTTCGGCAAGCTCGGCCGCGTCGCGAATCGGAGGCGGATTCTGTTCCATGGCCGCGCTGATGGCGTCGAGCAGCGCGGTTCCCTCCGGCTTCGGCGGCTCCACGGGGACGAAGGGCGCGCAGTCGGTGAATGTCTGCGGACCCGCGGGTGGTGTGACCGAGTACTGGCTCATCAACGCGAATGCATCGGCTCGGTCGGCTTCGTCGCCGGCGAGTGTGCGTCCGAGCAACCAGATCCTGCTGTCCGACACGGTGATCGTGGTGGCACCGGGGACTTCAGGGCCAGGTGCCCCGGACCAGGTGATCGCGAATTTTCCGGCATCCGAGCCAGTGGTGCGAGAGCCCACGTATCCGACCACGTTCGTGTACGAGTCCATGAGCTGAAAGTTGAAATATCGGTCTCCCATGTCCGGATGCGACAGCACCACCGGACCCTCGCTCAGATCCAGATGCGCCATGGAATACAGCGTGTCGACGTTCGGGGCGACCACGAGCTTCTCGTCCGGCGTGATGAAGGCTGGGCGCGAGGAGATCGCGTTCACCGGAGCGAGGCCGCGGTCATCCGGACACGGAACACTGGTGGCCGTGTCACGCACGCGCAGCAATTCCAACAGCGGGTTGCCGTAGATGAACGCTCGCGCCCCCAGGGCAGCTGCTTGAACCGGTCCCGGAGCGGGTCCGACCGCACTCGCCGTTCCGGCAGCGATCACTACCACCAGCGTTGCAAGACCGATCCGCGTCGCGAGACGGAGGATATGGCGTTTCGTCATGCGCCACATTAAACACGCATGCATGTCCAAAGGGAAGCAGGGCCGGATGATTGGATGAGGAGCACACGACACACAACGGTGAGGAGGTACTGATGCCGGACACGAACACCGGTGCCACTCCACTCCCTCGTGGACGACACAAACTCGGGGCCGAGGAAGTCAGGGCCTCGCAGCGCGCCCGGTTGCTACAAGCGATGGAAGACCTGGTCGACGAGGTCGGCTACTCGAAAGCAAGCGTCCCCAAAGTGGCCCGCAGAGCGCGGGTGACCGATCGCGCGTTCTATGCCCTGTTCTCCGACAAAGCCGAGTGTTTCATCGCCCTGTGCGAGCAGCACGGCGACGCACTACGAGAAGAGCTGAGCGACGCCGCCCGCGAGATGTCCGGAGCCGAGGACATGTTCGCCGCTTTCGATGCCGGACTTCATCGTTATCTTCGGTGGTGGATGGAGCGGCCCGGCGGCTCGCGCGCGTTCTTCGTGGAGATCCTCACCGTGGGCGATCGTGCATACGCTTCACGCGACTCACGGGCCGCATTGTTCGCGCAGACGCTGCGCGGAATCGGGACGTTGCTGCGGGCTCGAGCAGGCATCGACGGGGCTCCGGCCGAGATAGACGCTACTGCCGCTGCGGCGGTCGCTACTGAACTCGTTGCGCGCGAGGTACGCGCAGGCCGCATAGACCGCCTGCCCGAGATTCACGCGGACCTTCGCAGAGTACTGCTGCTGTTGCTGCTCGGCCGCGAGATGTAGCGACCAGAACGTCGTGTTTCGACGCGGGTGAAGACGGTGGGCGCAGAGGGGTTCGAACCCCCGACCGCTGGTGTGTAAAACCAGAGCTCTACCGCTGAGCTATACGCCCGAGTACCGGTGGCCTGGGGAGAACCCCGGGCCACCGGAACGCTTGGAGAAATTTATCGTGTCTGGTGTCTAACTACAATTCCGCAGGTCAGCTCACCTGTGCGAGCGCCTCGGCCCACGATGAGCTGTCCCGGGCTTCCCCGGGACCGTTCATTTCGGCGAATCTGATGATTCCGGATTTGTCGACCACGAAGGTCCCACGATTGGCGAAGCCGGCAGTGTCGTTGAACACGCCGTACGCCTGCGCTACCTCACCGTGCGGCCAGAAGTCCGACAGCAACGGAAAGGTGTAACCCTGTTCTGCAGCCCAGATCTTGTGGGTGGGAGGAGGGCCCACCGAAATTGCCAACACCGCAGTGTCGTCGTTCTCGAAGGTCGGTAGTTCGTCGCGTACTTTGCACAGCTCGCCCTGGCACGTGCCGGTGAAGGCCAGTGGATAGAACACGAGCAGAACGTTTTTCACGCCCCGGTACGACGACAGCGTGACCAGTTGGTTGTTCTGGTCTTTGAGGGTGAAGTCGGGCGCTTGTGCGCCAACCTCGATCGGCATTTAGAACCGTCTTCCTGTGTCGAGCATGGCCTACCGCTTCGTGGCAGGGGTCTTGGGCTGAACCAATCGACTTCCGATCCAGTCACCGAGGTTTGCCGCAGAGGTCTGCGTCAACCCCGCGGTCGGAGCCGATTCGGCAATCTCGCTGGGTTCAACATGACCGGGCAACCCGGTTTTGGGGCTGAGGACCCACACGATGCCATCGTCCGAGAGCGGACCGATCGCATCCATGAGCGCGTCGACCAGGTCACCGTCTCCATCGCGCCACCACAGCAGCACAACGTCGATCACCTCGTCGGAATCCTCGTCGAGGGTCTCGCCACCGATCACATCTTCTACGTCGGCGCGCAGATCATCGTCGGTGTCCTCGTCCCAGCCCAGCTCTTGAACGACCATGTCGCGAGTGATGCCAAGTTTCTGAGCGTAGTTCTGAGCGTCCGCCGCGGCGACCACGGTGGTGACCTCCTTGAATTGTGGGTGCAGTAGTCAAAGCGAACAGGGTCGAAGCCGTTCGCGCAAGCTGACCGCGCCGAAATTGCGTACATAAATTTCTACCGGTGGGTATTGGACCTCTGTACTACCAGAACCGGCGAGATGTAGCAGGATTAGGGAGGAATCACGAGAACGAGGAGAGTAGACCGCCGTCACAGGGGCGGACTACCGGGACCGGGCGCCACACCGAGCGTCCGCCACATTGAGGAGTGCACACGTTGTCCGAAGTGAACAGCGGCGAACGGCAGAACACATCGTCTGCAGGCAAAACGGCAAGTTCGGACGGTCGGGTCCGCGTCATCCGTGAGGGTGTCGCGTCGTATCTGCCCGATATCGACAACGACGAAACCAACGAATGGATCGAGTCGTTCGACGGCTTGCTGGAGAGGTCCGGACCGAACCGCGCTCGCTACCTGATGCTGAGGTTGCTCGAGCGCGCTGGTGAGCGCCGCGTCGCGCTGCCGTCGCTGACATCGACGGACTACGTCAACACCATCCCCACCGAGAACGAGCCCTGGTTCCCCGGCGACGAGTCGATGGAGCGTCGCTACCGCGCCTGGATTCGTTGGAACGCGGCCATCATGGTGCACCGCGCGCAGCGTCCCGGAGTCGGCGTCGGCGGTCACATCTCCACCTATGCGTCCTCCGCCGCGCTCTACGAGGTGGGCTTCAACCACTTCTTCCGCGGCAAGGACCACCCGGGCGGCGGTGACCACATCTTCATCCAGGGTCACGCCTCCCCCGGCATCTACGCCCGCGCCTTCCTCGAAGGCCGCATTCCAGCCGAGCGCATGGACGGTTTCCGCCAGGAAGCGAGCCACGAGACCGAAGGCGGCGGACTGCCGTCGTACCCGCACCCGCGGCTGATGCAGGACTTCTGGGAGTTCCCGACGGTGTCGATGGGTCTCGGCCCGATGAACGCCATCTACCAGGCTCGCTTCAACCATTACCTCAACGACCGCGGCATCAAGGACACCACCGATCAGCACGTGTGGGCCTACCTCGGCGACGGCGAGATGGACGAGCCGGAATCGCGTGGACTCGCACATGTGGCGGCCACCGAGGGCCTGGACAATCTCACCTTCGTCGTCAACTGCAACCTGCAGCGCCTCGATGGCCCGGTGCGCGGCAACGGCAAGATCATCCAGGAACTGGAGTCGTTCTTCCGTGGTGCCGGCTGGAACGTCATCAAGGTGGTCTGGGGCCGCGAGTGGGATGCCCTGCTGCACAAGGATCGCGACGGCGCCCTGGTCAACCTCATGAACACCACCCCCGACGGCGATTTCCAGACGTACAAGGCCAACGACGGTAGCTACGTTCGAGATCACTTCTTCGGGCGCGATCCGCGCACCAAGGAACTCGTCAAGGATCTGTCCGACGCCGAGATCTGGAACCTCAAGCGAGGCGGCCACGACTACCGCAAGGTGCACGCTGCCTATGCGGCCGCGATGGCGCACAAGGGCCAGCCGACGGTCATCCTGGCGCACACCATCAAGGGCTACACCCTCGGCAAGCACTTCGAGGGCCGCAACGCCACGCACCAGATGAAGAAGCTCACGCTCGACGACCTCAAGACGTTCCGCGACCTGCAGCACATTCCGATCTCGGACGAGGAGCTCGAGAAGGATCCGTACATGCCGCCGTACTACCACCCCGGTGCGGATGCCCCCGAGATCCAGTACATGCTCGATCGCCGCAGCAAGCTCGGTGGATTCGTTCCCGAGCGCCGGGTCGACGTCAAGCCGCTGCCTCAGCCGGGCGACGACACGTACAAGACCCTCCGCAAGGGCTCGGGCAAGCAAGAAGTCGCCACCACGATGGCGCTCGTGCGAGTGATGAAGGAGCTGCTGCGAGACAAGGAGATCGGTCACCGCATCGTGCCGATCATCCCCGACGAGGCCCGCACGTTCGGTATGGACTCGTGGTTCCCGTCGCTGAAGATCTACAACCGCAACGGCCAGCTCTACACCTCGGTGGACTCGGAGCTGATGCTCGCCTACAAGGAGAGCACCGTCGGCCAGATCCTGCACGAGGGCATCAACGAGGCCGGGTCCACCTCCTCGTTCACGGCGGTCGGAACCTCGTACTCCACGCACGGCGAGGTCATGATCCCGCTGTACATCTTCTACTCGATGTTCGGTTTCCAGCGCACCGGCGACGGTCTGTGGGCTGCCGCCGATCAGATGGCTCGCGGGTTCGTCCTCGGTGCCACGGCCGGTCGCACCACCCTCACCGGTGAAGGTCTGCAGCACGCCGACGGTCATTCGCTGCTGTTGGCGTCGACCAACCCGGCGGCCGTGTCCTACGACCCGGCGTTCTCGTACGAAATTGCACACATCGTCAAGGACGGTCTGCGACGGATGTACGGCGGCACCGAAGGTGTCGAAGGCTTCGGCGGCGAGAACATCTTCTACTACATCACCCTGTACAACGAGCCGTACGTACAGCCAGCCGAGCCGGAGAACCTCGACGTCGAGGGTCTGCTCAAGGGCATCTACCGATTCGAAGCACCACAGGATGGCGACGGACCCGAGGCGCAGCTGCTGGCCTCGGGCGTCGGGATGGTCTCGGCACGTAAAGCCAGGGAACTGCTGTTCGAGGAGTGGGGCGTGCGGTCGGCCGTGTGGTCGGTGACGTCCTGGGGCGAACTGCGCCGCGACGGCGTCGACGCCGAGCGCGAATCTCTGCGCAATCCCGGTGCCGACAAGCGTGTGCCCTTCGTGACCTCGGCACTGGCCGATGCCAACGGCCCGGTCATCGCATCCTCGGATTGGATGCGTGCCGTCCCGGACCAGGTCCGCCAGTGGGTTCCGGGCGACTACGTCACTCTCGGCACCGACGGTTTCGGGTTCTCCGACACCCGTCCGGCCGCGCGTCGCGTATTCAACGTCGACGCCGAGTCGATCGTCGTGGCCACCTTGTCCGCTCTCGCGGCATCCGGTGAGATCGACAAGGCCAAGGCCGTCGAGGCCGCGGACAAGTACAAGATCGACGACGTCACCGCAGCTCCGACGTCCTTCGCCGATACCGGTTCGGCGTAGGTTCACACCCTGTTCGGCCGACCCCCGTCCTACATCGCGATGCACGTCCGTCGCGGTGCAGGCGGGGGTCGGGCGTAGGTTCTCCTTATGTCCGATGCGAAACCCGACTCCCCGGGCAGCGCGTCTGCGCGTGATGTATCCCGACGCGACGCCTACCGTGAAGCGTTGCGAGATTCGTTGACCCGCGATTCCTCGACCCGCGACCCCCTGACCTCGGACAACGAAGTCCATCTTCCGGTCGCCTCGCTTGCACCCTCTCGCCAGAAGCGCGATCCCCTACCGGATGCCCTGCTGCGACGGGTCAAACAGTTCTCCGGGCGTCTGTCGACCGAGGCCGTGACCACGATGCAGGGTCAGCTGCCGTTCTTCGGTGACCTCGACGCCGCCCAGCGCGCCAGCGTCCAGTTGTTGATTCAGACGGCCGTCGACAATTTCCTCGAGTGGTTGAAGAACCCCAACAGCGATATCCGGTTCTCTCTCGACGCTTTTCAGGTGATCCCTCAGGACCTCGCTCGACGGCTGACTCTGCGCCAGACCGTGGACATGGTCCGGGTGGCGATGGAGTTCTTCGAGCAGTGGCTCCCGGCGCTGGCACGTAACGATCAGCAGCTGGTGGCCCTGACCGAGGCCGTGTTGCGATACGGACGCGAGCTCGGTTTCGCGGCCGCTTCGGTCTACGCCAGCGCCGCCGAGTCGCGCGGCGCGTGGGACACGCGCCTCGAGGCCCTCGTGGTGGACGCCGTCGTGCGCGGTGACACCGGCTCGGACATGCTCTCGCGCGCCGCCACGTTGAACTGGGATGCCACTGCGCCGGCAACGGTGCTGGTGGGCACTCCCCCCGACGATCGAGGAGTCTCGGTCGTCGGCACCGTGCATTCGGTGGCACAGAAGCACGGCCGCGCCGCGCTGGCCGTGGTGCAGGGAACACGACTGGTGATGGTGGTCAGCGGGCCGATCACCGACTCGGCCGCGCACAACTCGTTCGTCGAGGACATGCTGCAGAACTTCTCCGACGGACCGGTCGTGATCGGTCCGACTACGCGCACCCTCGGTGCCGCGCACTCCAGTGCGGTGGAGGCGTTCGCCGGAATGCAGGCCGTGGCTGGTTGGCGGGGAGCACCACGTCCGGTGCACGCAGGCGAGTTACTGCCCGAGCGCGCCCTGCTGAACGATGCTGCGGCGATCTCGGCACTCAACGATCATGTGGTCGTTCCTTTGGCTTCGGCCGGGTCCGGCCTGGCCGACACACTCGACGCGTATCTGGACTGTGGCGGGGCCGTGGAAACCTGCGCACGGCAGCTGTTTGTTCATCCAAATACGGTGCGCTATCGCCTCAAGCGAATCGCAGAAGTCACCGGTCGTGATCCCACGAATCCTCGCGATGCGTACGTGCTCCGGGTCGCGGCAACGGTAGGAAGGCTGGCTCGAACTCATCACGAACCGTCCCATTCTGCCCCATATGTCACACAAGTCACATTCGGCGAAGTGGTCACGTAACGCCCGACCCCCGTCCGGCGATGGCCGGTGCTCACGAGGCAATTTGTAGGGTTCCCACAAATTGGTTGTCGAGAGTTCATCGAGCGCGACATCACCGATCAGAGGGCCGACGGTGTTCCCTTAACTCTGTGATTGCGTTGCTTGCGCCCGGTCAGGGCTCCCAGACTCCCGGCATGCTGCTGCCATGGCTCGAACTGCCAGGCGCGGCGGATCGGCTGGCGCTGTGGTCGAAGGCTTCCGGCCTGGACCTCGTTCGCCTCGGCACCACCGCCACCGCAGAAGAAATCACCGACACTGCTGTGACTCAGCCGCTGGTCGTGGCCTCGGCTCTGCTCGCCTTCGAGGAGATCGCCGCGCGCGGCCTGTTCCCCGAGGACGCCGTCGTCGCCGGCCACTCCGTGGGCGAGCTCGCCGCCGCAGCCATCGCAGGCGTCATCTCCTCCGACGAGGCAGTCTCGCTCGCCGCGGTACGCGGCGCTGCCATGGCCAAGGCCTGCGCACTGCAGCCCACGGGCATGTCTGCGGTGCTCGGCGGAGACGAGGCCGCTGTGCTCGCCCGGCTCGAAGAGCTCGATCTCACCCCGGCCAATGTCAATGCAGCCGGGCAGATCGTCGCAGCCGGGCTGCTGACCAAGCTGGCCGAACTGGCCGAGAGCGCGCCCGAGAAGGCTCGCGTTCGCGCCCTCCCGGTGGCCGGCGCATTCCACACCGAATACATGGCCTCGGCGGGCGATACCGTTGCCGCTGCTGCCGCCGCAATCACGGCATCCGCGCCGACCCGCACCCTGCTGTCCAACTCGGACGGTCAGCCGGTCGCGTCCGGTGCCGACGCACTCGACAAACTTGCTGCTCAGGTCACTCGCCCCGTGCGTTGGGATCTGTGCAACGCCTACCTGCGCACCGCGCAGGTCACCGGACTTGTGGAACTGCCCCCGGCAGGCGCATTGGTCGGCATCGCCAAACGTGAACTGCGCGGCGTCGCCAACCTCGGCCTGAAGACACCGGCGGACATTTCCGCACTGGCCGAGCTCGGATAGCTCGGTAGCACACCCCGCAGTCTCGGCACTGCGGATCGACTTCCACTCCCCGAGTGGCAGAAAAATGCACAACCGCGTCTCGAAGCACATGACTTCGGCGTTCTACACTTCAAGAGAAGGGACCCACAACAGTGGCCAGCCAGGAAGACCTCATCGCCGGACTTGCAGAGATCATCGAAGAGGTCACGGGCATCGAACCGTCCGAGGTGACCATCGAGAAGTCCTTCGTGGACGACCTCGACATCGACTCGCTCTCCATGGTCGAGATCGCAGTGCAGACCGAGGACAAGTACGGCGTCAAGATCCCCGACGAGGACCTCGCAGGTCTGCGCACCGTCGGCGACGCCGTGAACTACATCCAGAAGCTCGAAGCGGAGAACCCCGAAGCCGCAGAAGCTATCAAGGCCAAGCTCGACGACTCCGCGAGCGAGTGACAGGGCCCATGACCAACCCATCCACCGCCAACGGACGCTTCCCCAGTGTCGTCGTCACCAGCCTCGCTGCGACCACGTCACTCGCGGGTGACGTCGATGCAACGTGGAAGGGTCTGCTGAACGGCGACAGCGGTATCCACGCTCTGGAAGACGATTTCGTCACCGAGTACGGCTTGCCCGTACGGATCGGTGGGCACCTCGCGGTGAAGCCGCAGAGCCTGCTCTCTCGGGTCGAACTTCGTCGCCTGAGTTACGTGGAGCAGCTGGCCACCGTGCTCGGTCGCGAAGTATGGAAGAACGCCGGAACACCCGACGTCGATCCGCTTCGCCTCGGTGTGTCGATCGGTACCGGTCTCGGCGGCGGCGACGCACTGATCGACGCCAACGACAAGATGAAAGACGGCGGCTACCGCAAGGTATCCCCGCTCGCCGTTCAGATGGTCATGCCGAACGGTCCCGCCGCGGTCGTCGGACTCGAGCTCAAAGCACAGGCAGGCGTCATCACCCCCGTCTCCGCATGCTCCTCGGGATCGGAAGCCATTGCGCATGCATGGCGGATGATCGTGATGGGCGACGCGGACATGGTCGTCACCGGCGGCGTCGAGGGCTACATCGACGCGGTTCCGATCGCCAGCTTCTCCATGATGCGGGCGATGAGCACCAACAACGACGATCCGAAGGGAGCCTCACGTCCGTTCGACAAGGATCGTGACGGCTTCGTGTTCGGTGAAGCGGGTGCGCTCATGGTCATCGAGACCGAAGAGCACGCCAAGGCACGCGGCGCAACGATTCACGCCCGCCTGCTCGGTGCAGGAATCACCTCGGACGGATTCCACCTCGTGGCTCCCGATCCGGAGGGCAAGGGTGCCGCACGCGCCATGAAGCGCGCGATCGAGACCGCTGGCCTGCAGAAGTCCGACATCACCCACGTGAACGCCCACGCAACGGCAACTCCCATCGGAGACACCGCCGAGGCGCTGGCAATCAACCAGGCCGTCGGAAATCACGCAGCGGTGTACGCACCGAAATCCGCTCTCGGTCACTCGATCGGTGCTGTCGGTGCCCTCGAGTCGGTCCTGACGGTGCTGTCAGTGCGCGAGGGAATCATCCCTCCCACGCTGAATTTGGAGAATCAGGATCCCGAGATCGATCTCGACGTCGTCAAGGGCGAGCCCCGCGTCGGACAGATCGATTACGCGATCAACAACTCGTTCGGATTCGGTGGGCACAACGTAGCGCTCGCCTTCGGTAAGGCGTGATTCGCTGAGTCGACTGTTCGACTCGGCGAATCACGCTCTCGCAGTGCATGATCCGGGCTGGGGTCGTTCCCACGGAACGCCCCGGCCCGGGCCTCGCCCCACTGGGGCCCTGAAGAAGGACAAGCGATGACAATTCTGGCCCCCGTCACTCGATCCGGTACCTCGACCGATCCCCGCGATCCTCTCGCCCGCCTCGAGAATCTCTTCGACACCGGAACCACTGTGCCGCTGCACGATCGGGACAAGTCCGGCATCCTCGCAGCGTCGGGAGAGATCGACGGCGTCCACACCATCGCTTATTGTTCCGATGCCACCGTCATGGGTGGTGCCATGGGTGTCGACGGATGCAAGCACATCGTCGCCGCCATCGATACCGCTATCGAACAGCGCGCCCCGATCGTCGGCGTCTGGCATTCCGGCGGTGCTCGCCTCGCCGAGGGCGTCGAAGCTCTCCATGCCGTCGGACTCGTCTTCGAGGCCATGGTCAGAGCCTCCGGCCTCGTCCCCCAAATTTCCGTCGTCCTCGGCTTTGCCGCCGGCGGCGCCGCCTACGGTCCTGCGCTGACCGACGTCGTCATCATGGCTCCCGAGGGTCGCGTGTTCGTCACCGGCCCCGACGTCGTCCGCAGTGTCACCGGTGAGCAGGTCGACATGGCCTCGCTCGGCGGCCCCGACACTCACCACAAGAAATCCGGTGTCTGCCATATCGTCGCCGACAGCGAGATGGACGCCTTCACCCGCGCCCGCCGTCTGGTGTCGATGTTCTGTGAGCAGGGCGAGTTCGACATCGCCGCTGCCGAGCACGGCGATACCGACCTGCGGGCGTTGATGCCCGAATCCAACCGCCGCGCATACGACGTCCACCCGATCGTTCACGAACTACTCGACAACGTCGAAGGAGAATCGACGTTCGAGGAGTTCCAGGGTGGCTGGGCGCGCAGCATCGTCGTCGGTCTCGGACGCATCAGCGGCCGCACCGTCGGCGTGATCGCCAACAATCCCATCCGACTCGGCGGCTGCCTCAACTCCGAAAGCGCCGAAAAGGCAGCACGTTTCGTGCGGCTGTGTGACGCGTTCGGAATCCCGCTCATCGTGGTCGTCGACGTACCCGGCTACCTCCCCGGCGTCAGCATGGAATGGGAAGGCGTCGTCCGGCGCGGAGCGAAACTACTGCATGCCTTCGCCGAAGCGACCGTCCCCCGCGTCACCCTCGTCACCCGCAAGATCTACGGCGGTGCCTACATCGCGATGAATGCGCGCGCTCTCGGTGCCACCGCTGTGTACGCCTGGCCCGGCTCCGAGGTCGCTGTCATGGGCGCGAAGGCAGCCGTCGGCATCTTGCACAAGAAGGCTCTCGCCGCCGCGCCCGAGGAAGAGCGTGAGGCGCTGCATGATCGCCTCACCGTCGAACACGAGAGCATCGCAGGCGGCGTGGACCGTGCGGTGGCGATCGGTGTCGTCGACGAGGTGATCGAGCCGAGCAAGACTCGCAGCACCGTCGCCAAGGCTCTCGCAGCGGCCCCGGTGGCGCGCGGCAATCACAAGAACATCCCGCTCTGACTCCCAGTTGGAATCAGTGCCGCTTCGAGGTGCACTGGACCCCGTGGGTCGAGCCGGGGCCGGGGTGGGCGTCAGCCGGGTCGGTCAGCTCTCGATCCATTTGTGGTCGTGAGCCAACCGCAGCATCGCCGATCGAATGTCGAGAATCTGCGTCGCCGTCAACGTGCCGTTGGCAGATAGCAGAGTATCGGTCAGCTCGGCGGTGAATTCGGCCTCGGACAGCACGTCGCAGAGGACGTCTTCCAGCTGCTGATGCTCAGAGATCGGAACGGTGTTGTGGTACGGCACATCCGGCTTGTGTCGGGTGACCAGCGCGGTCGATGCCGGCCCGTCGATGATCTGTACCTGGGTGGCCTTGAGGCCCCGGTCGCCTTCGACGGCCACGTACTCGACGCGAACGCCCGGTGCTAGTAGTCGTTTGTCGAAATCCAGATCGTTGACGTGAATGAACACGTCCTCGCCGCCCTCGTCCGGCGCTACGAATCCGTACCCCTTGAACTCGTCGAATCGAATCACTTTTCCGGTCGACAACATCGAACCCACCCACTCCACGGTCGTTCCCACATGCCGAACCAGGCACGCCCGCGAAACTACCGGGATGCACTCCCCCCGGCAACTCCTGCTTCTAGCCGACGTTGCGGCTCAACCACGTCACTTCTGCTCCGGCCCCACCGGTTCGATACGGCTCGAGGGCAGCATCCCAGTCCGATCCGAGTGCGTGCTCCACAGCCGCAGTGAAATTGCCCTGGTTGTTCTCCATGAGGGCGCGCAGGCGCATCTCGCCGAGGACGACATCGCCGTTCGCGCTCGTCGTTCCCCGCCACAGGCCCAAGCCTGGCACGTGCGAGAACCGTTCGCCGTCGACGCCTTCGCTGGGGTCTTCGGTCACCTCGAAACGCAGCATCTGCCAGGAGCGAAGAATGCCGGCCAGGGTGGCTCCGGTACCCACCGGACCCACCCAGTCGGTGGTGGCGCGCAGTTGCCCATCGGAGGCGGGCTGCACGGACCACTTCAAATTCGCCCGGCAGTCGAGAGCGTCGGTCAACGCCCATTCGACATGCGGGCACAACGCAGCGGGCGACGAGTGGATGTACACGACACCCGACGTCGCTTCTGCGAACTGATTCGATCCACGCATTGCACTACCTCCAGCTTCGACGAGGGACGTCTTCCCCAACGACCTCGACATGCTTCGCGTGGATGCAGTGAATCAACACGTGTGTGTACTAGTGTGCCCCGAGTTGCCCCTGTTGCGCCAGTGCAATCTGTTGACGAATGAGATTCATCGCGCGAGCACTGCGTCGGAGAGTTCGGGCCACAACGGTTTCGCCCAGTCTCCGAACGCCCGATCCGTCAACACAACGCATGCCGTCCGCACGGCGGGATCCACCCACAGAAACGTTCCGGCCTGCCCGAAGTGGCCGAACGTGGCCGACGAGTTGGTGCCCCCGGTCCAGTGCGGGTTTTTCTCTCCGCGCAGCTCGAACCCCAGCCCCCAGTCGCACGGCTTGTGCGATCCGTATCCGGGCACGATTCCGTTCAGACCGGGGAAGTGCACGTCGGTCGCGGACGAGAGTGTCTGCGTCGCGAGGAGCGTCGGTGCGAGCAATTCGGCGGCGAACCTGGTCAGATCTGCCACGGTCGAGCTCGCACCGTGGCCTGCCGATCCCGACAGCGAGGTATTCGTCATCTGCAGTGGACGGAACACGGCCTCGTCCAAGTAATCGGGAAACGCGATGTGCGACTCGGTTTCGATCAGCTCGGCCAACACCTCGAACCCGGCGCTGGAATAGATCCGCTTGGTACCGGCCGGTGCCTGCACCGTCCGTTCGCCGAATGCCAATCCCGACGCGTGTGCCAGCAGATGACGCACCGTCGACCCTTCCGGCCCCGCGGGCTGATCGAGCTCCACCGCGCCTTCCTCGACGGCGACGAGCACCGCGTATGCACTGAGCAACTTGGTGACCGACGCAAGCTCGTACACGCGCTCGGCCTCACCCACTTCCTCACGAACGCCGGAGTCTGTGACGACAGCGGCGCTGACATGGTCGACGGGCCACGAGGCGGTGAGATCGAGGGTAGACACGACTGTGAGCCTAATTGTCGGCCGAACAGCGTGGCCCGGTCCCCTGCCGGGCTACTCTCGGTCCACAGGGATGGGAGACATGCGATGTCGGTCGTGTTCGGATCGTGCAATCTGTGCGAGGCAATTTGTGGACTCGAGTTCACGGTGGAGAACGATGCTGTGGTGTCGATCCGCGGGGACGAGAACGACCCGCTCTCGCGTGGTCACATCTGCCCCAAGGCTCTCTCGCTGATCGATCTGCACGCCGATTCCGATCGGCTCACCACACCGGTCAAGCGGGTTGGTGACACGTGGCAGAAAATCAGCTGGGACGAGGCGTACGACCTCGTCGTCGACGGCCTCGTCTCGACGCGCAAGAAATACGGGCGCAACGCGGTCGGTCTGTATCAGGGCAACCCGAATGTCCACTCGATGGGCGCGATGACTCACGGCATTCCGTTCACGTCGTTGCTCCGGACACGCAATCGCTACTCGGCCACCTCGCTGGATCAGTTGCCGCATCAGCTCGTCGATCATCTGTTGTACGGCCACCAACTGCTGTTGCCGATCCCGGACATAGACCGAACCGACTTCTTCTTCGTCCTCGGCGGCAACCCGATGGCGTCGAACGGCAGCATGATGACCGTTCCTGATTTCGCCAAACGGGCACGGGCACTGCGTAAACGGGGCGGCAGGCTCGTCGTGGTCGATCCTCGCAAGACGGAGACCGCCGATATCGCCGATACCCATTTCTTCATCCGCCCCGGTAGCGATGCACTGTTGCTCCTCGCGATGATTCACACGATCGTCGCCGACGGCATCTCCCGGGTAGCCGACTACATCGATGGAGCAGATCGACTCGCCGACCTCGTCGCGGAGTTCACCCCGGAAGCCGTGGCCCCCGTCGTCGGTATCCCGGCGGACGAGATCTCCACCCTGGCACGCGATTTCGCTGCAGCGAAATCAGCCGTGGCGTACGGGCGCATGGGGGTCTCGACCCAACAGTTCGGCACCGTGTGCCAGTGGGCGATTCAGGTGCTGAACATCGTGACGGGAAATCTCGACCGCCCGGGTGGTGCGATGGTGACCGATCCGGCGATCGATCTGATCTCGCAGGGCATCGTCGGCCGCGGTCATTTCGACAAGTGGCGCAGCCGCGTTCGCGACCTACCCGAGTTCTCGGGCGAGTACCCCTGTTCGACGCTCGTCGACGAGATCACCACCGAGGGCAAAGACCAGATTCGTGCCATGGCCGTGCTGTCGGGTAATCCGGTGTTGTCGATGCCCGGCGGAACCACGCTGAACGACGCGTTCGCGGGGCTGGATTTCATGGTGTCGTTCGATTTCTACATCAACGAGACATCACGCCACGCGCACGTGATTCTGCCGCCGACGATGTCGCTCGAACGAGATCACTACGACTTGATCTTCAGCTCTTTCGCAGTACACAACACGGCAAAGTACTCGCCGGCGGTTCTGTCCAAGAAGGCCGATGCCAAGCATGATTGGGAGATCTTCCGAGATCTGTCGCTGCGCTACAAGAACGAACTGGCTGGTTCGACGATCGGTCGGTTGAAGTCTCGCCTGAGTCCGAAGAGCTTGGTCGGCGAAGCCCGCCTACGCCTGTCCCCCGCCCGCACCCTGGACCTCCTGCTCCGTAGTCGGCGAAAAGGGCTGTCTCTGAGAAAACTTCGCGCCAACCCGCACGGTATCGATCTCGGCCCACTGCGTCCCGGCTTTCCACAGAAGCTGAAGACCAGGGACAAGCGCGTCCAGCTGATTCAGGACGTCGTGGTTGCCGAACTTCCCGCGCTGACGGATTTGATGCGCTCGAGCGTCGTCCCGAGCGGTGACGAGCTGCTTCTGATCGGTCGGCGACACCTGCGGAGCAACAACTCGTGGATGCACAACACCACCCGGCTCACCAAAGGAAAAGCGCGACATCAGCTTCTGGCCCACCCGGACGATCTCGCGCACCGCGGTATCGAGGACGGGGCGATGGTGTCGGTCACCTCCGCTGCCGGAACGATCGATATCGAGGTGGCCGCATCGGAGAAGATGATGCCGGGCGTGGTGAGCATGCCGCACGGCTTCGGCCATCAGCGCCCCGGTGTCCAATTGTCGGTCGCGACGACGGTGCAAGGACCGAGTGTCAACGACATCACCGACCCTGGCCGCGTCGACGGTGTCTCGGCCAACGCGATCCTCAACGGGGTCCCGGTGCAGGTCCGGGCCAAGTAGTGCACCCGATGCACCACTGAGAGGGCCGGATTCTGTACGATTCTGCAGGCTCGTACCTGGTACGAGTATGGGGCGGTAGCTCAGTCGGTTAGAGCCGTGGACTCATAATCCATTGGTCGCGGGTTCGAGCCCCGCCCGCCCCACCACGGTGTCGATAGCCGAGCCGGAATTCGTGCCGATCGATGAAATACCCTCGACCTCATTGCGGACAGAGGATGTCCTCGATTGTGGGCACACTGAACGCTTCCAAAGCCCGGTGTGCAACACCACGACGAGTAGATGGAGCGCGCACGTGACTGCTGAGAAATCTTCGTCGTCGGCATCCGACCACCCGGCTTCATGGAAATTCGACTATCCGATCGTTCATGCCGAAACTCGCTCGCAGTGGCGTACCTGGCTGGAGCGCAATCACGCATCCGTCCGAGGCGTGTGGCTGTGTTCGTGGCGCAGCACCACCGACCTACCACGCTGCCCGTACCCCGAAGCTGTCGAGGAAGCCATCTGCTTCGGATGGATCGATTCCACCGGCAGCAATCTCGACAAGGACCGCAGCCTGCAGCTGTTCACGCCGCGTAGGACCAAGAGCCCGTGGACCCGGCTCAACCGGAAACGCGCCGCCGATATGGAGGGCCGCGGCCTCATGACCGACGCAGGCCGCCGCGCCATCGCTGCGGCGAAGTCCAACGGCTGGTGGACGATTGCCGATCAGGTCGAGGACCTCCTGGAACCACCCGAGCTGACGACTGCGCTGGACAGAAACACGAACGCAAGGAGCAACTGGGACAGCTTTCCGCCGAGCGCCCGCAAGCAGATGCTGTGGTGGGTGGTCAGCGCCGTGCGAGACGACACTCGTGCAGGTCGAATCACTCATATCGTCACCGAGGCCGCAGCCGGTCGACGAGCTCGCGGCTGAATACCGGTCAGAGCAGCGCTGCCCGTCGGTACAGCCGCGACCAGTACACCATTAGCGCAGCAGCATTGGCCCCGAACCAAAGCCAGGTCAGGAACGCCGCCACCACACCGGTGACGAAGAATCCCAGTACCAGCGCCACGACCCAGGCGAGGAAGAAGACAACAATCGTGATGGCGACGGCGATCGCGCTCCGCCCCGGGGACCGTCGGACAGTGTGCAGTGCTGCACGGATCGGATTCCTCCTTCCATCCGCTACCGCCGGGAGTATCAGCAGCGCAACCACAATCGCCACGACGGGTAGTAGCGGGAACAGGATTGCGAGCGCAACGGCGACGGCAGTCAGCAAAACACACCACACCAGGACTCCCGGCCGTCGCCAAGCCCGACTCAGCGCACCGGACGCGTTGCCGTCCACTACATCGAGTGCCGCCGACGCGGTGATCCACAGTGCAAGTACCACCGCGGCAACAGAAGCCAGAACCAATCCCGCGAAACCGAGAGACGACATCGGAACCGGATCCCCCAACACGGTCAGCGCCTGCACAAGAGCCGACACGACCACGACGGCCGCAAGGACCAGACTCCCCCTCACGGTGCACCCACCGTGGAGTTGCGATCGAGCACGTCCTGCACCGAACCCGAGTACAGAACAGTGGAACCGACCTCGATCTTCACGGTGCTCGCGTCTTCCGACGTAGCTGTTGCCGTGATCGGTTCGTTGCCGGTCGTCGTCCCGGTGCAGGTTATCTCTGCCCCGGTGCCGGAGCACACCGGCGCGACCAATATCTCGATCCCCTTATCCGTCAGGACGTCGTTGACTGCGTAGCGGAGGTCTCCGAGCTCGGCACCACCGACCGGGGCGAGCGCAGCGGTCTGCGAGCATCCAGCGCATGCCACCGAGACAGCCGACACCAGAAGGAGTTTCCTGCACAAGCCGGTCATCTTCCCTGCCTCGTCTGGTGGGCGATCAGTCTCGCGTGCTCTTCGAGGTGTTGCTTCTCCAGAGCGGCGTCGGTGATGGTGCTCAGGTCGAAGGGCGCAGGCAGCAGCAGTTCGGTGTTGCGATCGAGACGCGAGCCTCGTCGCATCAGCGGATTCTCGGCCCAATCGTTGGCCGCCAGCTCCCGACTGCGCGATGCGAGATCCAGATAGCTCCCGCTGTTCCCCGGAGTGATCGGCGAGGCGTGGTCCAGCACCGTCGTGAACAGCGACATTGTGCCGTCCCGGTTGTCGACGATCTCGACCACTTGCTGCTGCTGCGGAAAATCGATGCACGACGCGGTGGTGATCTCCCAGAATCCTCGCCCGTCTCGCGAATGCGCAAGGATCTGATTCTGGTGGGTGTGACCGTTCAGCCACCCGATCACCACGGGATACCTCAACAGTAGATCGATGAATTCGTCTGCGCCGTAGAGCTTCACCGACTGCCCGGGCCGTTGTGCCCGGTTCTCGAGTGTGAGGCTGTTGTGGTGCGTGTAGATCAGCACCAGCTTGTTCTCGGCCTGCGCACGCTTCAATTGGTCGGTGAGCCAGTCGAATTGCTGTTCCGGCACGGCGCCGTCGGGTCCGGCGACTGCGTTGCAGGTATCGAGCCCGAACGTGCGGATGTTCGGGGTGGGATCGGCCGTCCACCAGGTCTCGCCCGAATCGAGATTGTGCTGGGTGAAGCCGTGCCCGATCGGCCCAGGCGTCGGGGTGGTCTCGAAGTGTTCCTGCATGAACTCACGTTGCTCGAAGAGGTATCGCGCTGGATCGGCAGACACTGCCCGAAACCCCGGTCGTGCGCCGGATCCGACGCCCAGCGCGTCCGCCATCCGCTGCAGCGGACTGGCCGTCGACGCATAACCGGCCAGGGCAGACGTGGCCGTCGCCTCGAGTGTGTAGGCCTTGCGTCCCCCGACGGCGAGCGCATGCAGTTGCGAGGACAGATCGAACGTTCCGAGCAACAGGGTGTCGTGATTGCCGTACACCGAATACCACGGGACCGGTAGCCCCACAGATTCGACCGTCCCCGACATGGCCTGGTCGAGAAGGTCGGGAAGCATCGGAAATCCGTAGTCGCCGAACGACCCTCCCGCCGGATCGCCCGGACGATAGGCCCACTGTGCCTCCGGCCATGCTTGGACACCTTCGAAGACATCGGCCGAACCGCTCGTGGGCCGAACCGGAACACCATCGAGAACGTCTATGTACCAACGTAATTCGAGATGCGAATGCATGTCTGCGCTGTCTCCGGTGACCACCGCGGCTCCCATCGGTGCGCCGGTGACCGGGCTGATCCGAGCGTCGGCGAAGGCTTTGACCATCGCCGCGGTGACGTGCACGGTCAGCGGGTCCTGCGGATGGAATGCCGATCCCCACGCGGCGTGATCGGACACGATCATGGGCTCGATCCGGCCCGGCGACTGAGCGTCGATGACGTGCATATCCGACAGGTGCCCGAGATAGAGCAACGACCGCCGTGACTGCACCCGAGACGCCTGGGGCGCTCGGCCCAATACGTCCAGGCGAGTCACGTACGGCTCCGCGGGCCCGGCACCGAGCACGCGATACCGTGCCGGACCGGTCGCAGTCCGAAGGATGGTCTGCGCCAGGGTTCCGGTGGGTTCTGCCGGCTGCGCCTGCGCGATCGAGGCCTGACCCAGCACATGGGGCGCGATGCCCCACACCGCCGCGAGGGTGCCCACCCGAGCCATGAACTGCCTACGTGACAAACCGGTCATGGAACTCCTCGAACTCCGAAATCGGTACCACGTACGCCTCGCATCCGACGAGGTGACTGCCTATTTTTACAGGGCACACGCCGGTATTGGATCGATTTCGCCTCGTTCAGGGCACCACTGTGACCGGCCAACGTCCTGCTTTGACCAATCGGACCGCCACCGAACCCGCAAGTCGGTGCCCCGCGTGCTCGGACGCCCCCACCACCACAGCGTCGGTGCGGAGTTGTTCCGCCACGGAGATCAGCCCGTTGTACGGATCGCCTTGTGCGGTGCGGAACTCCCACCGCACGCGCTCCCGGTTGCCGAACTTGGCGGCCGACGCTCGGATGTAGTCGAGGAGCTCGTCGGCGATCTGCTTACCGGTTTCGACAAGCGAAATGCCGACTTGGCCCCACGATGCGGTCACAATCGGTTGGACGTACACCAGCACCAGCAGCGATCGTTGCCTGCGGGCGAGTCCCGCGGCGTAGGCAGCGGCGCGCCAGGACGAATCGGAACCGTCGACCCCGACCACGATCGACTTCGGCCCGTCGTGGCCGTACTCGAACCCGGTCGGGTCCTGCTCATCGCTCACGCGTCGAGGCTACTGTCGGTACCGCCCGTTCGAGTACCCCACGGGGCAACGGTACGGTTGAGCCATCTCGAGTCCTGGTCACTCGAACTACGACACTCTGGACGGGAGCAGCACGTGAACGACAATTCGCAGTTCGACGCCTCTCCGGCTGTTTCCGGACCATCGACCGATCCGGCAACCGTATTCGCCGCCTTGGCCGACATCGTGTATCGCGGCAGCAGCGCCGAACAGGTCTACACCGCCATCTGCAATGCGGCTCCCCTCCTGATCCCCCACTGCGATCACGCGAGCCTGATGCTGATGCAGCATGGAAAAGCCGTCACGGTCGCGGCCTCGGATGACATTGCCCGTGTGGTGGACGATATCGAGCGTGCCACCGGCGAGGGCCCGTGTCTCGATGCCATCACCAGCGAAGCAGCGCAGCTCGAGACCGACTTCCAGACGCCGACTCAGTGGCCTGCGATGGCTCGCGGCGTGCTCAATCGAACGCCCGTTCGCGGCGCGATGGGTTTTCGGCTCAAGGTCAACGAGCACAAGGTGGGCGCACTCAATCTGTTCACGGACACTCCTGGAGTCTTCGATTCCGACACCGCAGGCGAAGCGATAATCCTGACCGCGTTCACAGCGGTCACCGTCGCCGCGATGATGAACGGACAGGAAGCGTCGACGCTACGTGGCGGCCTGGAAAGCAACCGCGAGATCGGCAAGGCGGTCGGGTTGATCATGGCGTTGCACGACGTGTCCGACGACGAGGCGTTCGCGTTACTTCGCAAATCCTCCCAGGATCTGAACGTCAAGATTGCCGACCTCGCGTCCAGCGTCGTCGAGCGGCACAGCAAAGCCTCGAAGAACTGAGCGTCGTTGCTCAGTGTGCGCCCTGAACTTTCTTGGGGAGAGCAAAGACCAGCGCCAGCGCCACGACACTGAACGCTGCGCTGACGGCCATCGCCATCGCCGCTCCATGCAGAAAGCCCGATCCGACGGCGTCGGGGCCCGTGATGTTCAAGGATCCGAACAGAACGCTGCCGATCACTGCGATGCCGATCGCCGAACCGATTCGCTGCATGGTCGAGATGACCCCGCTTGCGGCACCTGCATCACCGCGATCCACGGTCGCGACGATGAACTGCGCGTTGGGTGCGATGAAGGCACCATTGCCCAAGCCCGCCACGAAGAGCGGCACCAGCAGGGTCCAATGCGAGATCGTGTCGGCGGAGCTGGTCGCCAGGATGATCCACAACCAGATCAGGCCGATCGAAACCAGAGACGCGCCGAGAACCAACACCGTGCGCCCGAGGCGGAGCGTCAACTTGTTGCTCTGCGAGGAAGCGACGATGCTGCCGATCGCGAACGGAATCGACACCAGCCCGGCCGACAGAGCCGTGTTGCCGAGTCCGGTCTGCCACAGCAACGAGATGGTGAAGAAGATGCTGGTGAAGGCAGCGAAATAGACGAGTGCAAGAATCACACCCCCGGTGAAGGCCGGGTGTGTGAACAGTCGCGGTGGAACCAGCGGGTTGTGGCCGCGACGGGTGTGGATCACTTCCCACCATCCGAACAGTGCGATCAGACCCAGTCCCGCGGCGATCGTCAGGTAGGTCCACAGCGGCCAGCCCAGCTCCTGGCCTTCGATCAACGGAACGAGCAGAGCGACGAGGCCCGCGGAAATCAGAACCAGGCCGAGCCAGTCGATTCCGGGGAGAGCCGTGGGCGCGGAATCGTTCTTGTTCGGTAGCAGTACGGCGGCCGCAACGAGTCCGACGATTCCGATGGGCAGATTGACCCAGAAGACCAGCCGCCACCCGTTCTCGTCACCGAACACCTGGATGATCAAGCCCCCGATGAGGGGTCCTAGCGCGGTCGACACACCGATGACGGCACCCATGATCGCAAAGGCTTTGCCCCGCACCGGACCCGGGAACAGCAACTGGATGAACGCGGTCACAGCGGGCACGAAAATGCCGCCTGCCAAACCCTGGACCACCCGCGCGACGACGAGCTGCAGATCGTTCTGCGCCAGTCCACACGCGAAGCTCGCGAGGGTGAAAAGCGCGAGCCCGGTGAAGAACACCCATTTGTGGCCGACGCGGTCACCGACCTTGCCCGCCGGAATCAAAGCGAGCCCGAACGCCAGTGCGTATCCGGAGATGATCCACGACAGAACCGACTCCGAGGCGTCCAATGTGGTGCGGATCGTCGGGAGCGCCACGTTGACGATCGTGGTGTCCAGGAGTGCCATGAACATGCCCAGCAGCAGCACCACGAGCGCCTGCCACGCACGCTTGGGTACCTGTGTCGCAGGCGGAGTTCCAGAGGCGATGCCGTCGGTCAAATTGCTGCCCTTCTCAGTAGTCGATGAGCAGTGTCAACCAAACGGTCTGTTATTGCTAGCTGATCATCGCAGTCGCGGCGAACACCCACGACAGTCCCGCAGCCAACACCACGAACGACGAGGCGATGACGCGTCCGCCCCACTGCGTCTCCACGAGAGCTTGTGCACTGGTCGTGTCCGTCTGTGTCATGATTCGCTTCCCACCCGGCATCTGCCACTGTCGTCATTTCCGGCCGCTGGATACCCCTGTGGTCCGCACCGAAACTAGTTGGCAGCAACAATCGCCTCCACCGCGTCGAGAAATGGAAGCTGCGAGGGCAGCAGCTTCTGTCTCGCCTGGTCCAGCGGAAACCATTCGATGCGGTCTACCTCGGGAAACGACTTCATCAGACCGGATTTCGGCGGCCACTCGATCTCGAATGTGTTGCTGACCGCATTCGAAACATCGAGATCCGATTCGACAGCGAACGCCGTGACGATCTTCCCGCCGCGTTGAGTGACGGTGCCAAGTTCCACGTACGCTCCGGCCGGCACCTCGATACCCACTTCTTCTCGAAACTCCCGCCGGGCCGCAGTCCACAGATCTTCACCCTCGGCCAACAAACCCTTGACGATCGACCACGCTCCCTCGTCCTTGCGCGACCAGAACGGCCCGCCGGGATGAGCGATCAGGACCTCGGGACTGTCGGCACCGAGGCGATACAACAGAATTCCTGCACTCGTAGCGAACATCACGTCAGCGTGCCATCAAAATCGCTTGCTCGCCGTTGTCTGCCGTCGTTACCGTCTTCGCAGTTCACAGCCGATCCAGAACGCCCGAGGAGACCGAAAATGAGCACCACGGGATCGAGCAGGGTCTGGTTGATCACTGGCGCGAGCTCGGGATTCGGACGCGAATTCGTTCGTGCGACCCCCGCCGCGGAGCCGAGGCTGTTCTGGCCGCGATTTCCTCGGAGGATCCCCCACTGCGCTTACCTCTGGGTTCGCCGTCGTTCGAGTGGATCGAAACGTATCTGAAGGGTCGACTGGACCAGTGCCGTGAGGCTCGGCCGTTGGGCTCGGACACCGACTACCAGTGAAGTGCTTCCTGCACCACACGCGATGCCGCCGACCCAGGCAGCAGCTATGGTCTACCGATGCAGGAGCGCGCAGAATCGACCAGGCAAGCCGTACTCGAGGGTGCTGCGGCCAGTTTTGACAAGTTCGGCTATGGCACAGCCAGTTTGAGCACCATTATTGCCAACGCGGGCGTCAGTAAAGGCGCGATGTACTTCCACTTCTCGTCCAAGGAAGACCTCGCCCAGGCCGTCATCGAGGCGCAGATGGCAATGGCCGAGGCGGCGGCTGCCGCCATCATCGAGCACACACCGAAAGCTATCGACGCGCTGATCCTCATCACCAAGGAGTTGGCGCGTCAGTTGCAGTCCGAGGTGATTGCCCGCGGCGGGATGAGGCTGACGTTGGAATCGACCTCTGCAGAGAACCCGAACGCCAAATCGTTCGACGACTGGATACGACGGATCGCGGCGTTGACCGACCGCGCTCAGGCTGAGGGCGATATCTCCGAGGATGTGGATACGACGTCGTTGGCCAGGCTGATCGTCGCGTCGTTCACGGGCGTGCAGACCGTGTCGGAGATGCTGACCGGCCGCGCCGACCTGCAAGACCGAATGACCGAGCTGTGGCACATGGTGCTGCCGTCGGTGGTGCCGCGTCGACGGCTCGCGCGGATCCGGTTGGTGGCCGATGGGCCAGTTACCGACTGGAGCGCTCGGTGACCGCCAGCCACGGCTCGGAGGTCGCTCGGACCGACATCGCCGACAGCAACGACGCGTCGTGCTCGAACCGGATCTGGTGAACGCCGTCCGACTCACCATCGACCGTCACCGAACACGGGTTGCCCCACTCGGCGAACCCCGTGAACGTCACCTCGAGCGAGATGAAATCGAGCTCGCGAATGCCAGTGGTCAGCCGTAGGGCCTGGCGGGCCGCTTCGAGCATCGTCACCCCCGGTAGGTATTCGGTCGTGTGATCGAACAACGCCATGTTGCGCGGGTCGGGTGCCACGACGAGGGTTCCGTCGGACGTATGCCGAGCCAACACCACATCGGCGGGATCGAGGCGTCCGACGATGGCGGCCGGAACCACTTCGGTGCCGGCAGGGAGGTGCCGAAAATGTGGATCGGCCATGGTCGGTGTGCGGTGCTGCGAGAACATCTCGGGATCGATGGGCCGGACAGTTGCCGTCCCCGACGCCACGACGTGAGTGCCGTTGAGCAGCCGGGCCGAGAGCGTCAATTCGTCCATGCGATCGCTGGCGTAGCTCACGTCGTACGTCACCGACTCTGCCACGAGCGAATCATCGATGTCGTCCACCGACAGCGGCTCGAGGATATCGAAGCGGAAGTGCTCGATGAGCACCACATGATCGATGGGTACCCCGTGGTCGACGTGACAGAACAGGCTGACCGCCTGCCGCAGCGCCTCGGCCACCATCAACGAGTCGTGTGTTCGCCGCACCGGCGCGAACGTCCGATGAGACGTGGGGAGCTGCACGGCCGCCCGATGCGTCCCGTCGACGGTCTCGAAGTCGGTCAGCAACACATCTGCCGGCGAACGCCGATGGACGAGGTGACGTGGAACTGTGGACGCGTAACTCAAACTCATGGAGCCCCTTAAAACCGACCGATCCGGTTTGTTATAGCACTGTTGAGCCTCCCGGACCGTGAGTTCAGTATCCCGTGCGGTACCGACAAATCTGACATCCGAAGGAGGGATTCATCCGTTCGATATACAGCCAACTGCGTCGCAGTCTGATAACCAACCGAGTCCCCCGATATTTTGGTGGGAAACAAAAATCCCCGTCCGGCATGCCGGACGGGGATTGCGCTCCCCCACCTGGACTCGAACCAGGAACCCTTCGATTACCAGTTCGGGAATGCCCTGACCTTGGCGTTTCCGCAGGTAGCGTGAGGTACGCATGTCGCTGACACACCTGCGTCCGACGCTAGATGTACGTGACGGATCTGGGACGGGTGTATCGAAACCCAACCCAGCAGTCCGTTACCTGCATCACAGTCAGACCATGCACAAGCAAATGTATTCACTGCCCCCAGAGTGGGAGGACGCCGTCATCAGGTGGGTCGAATGGCTCATCTCGGCCGGTGCTCCCGCCACCACCATCCGCACCCGCCGCAGCCACGTTCGGGGTGTCGCCCGCAAGCTCGGATGCGATTCGCCAGGCGTGGTCACTGCCGACGACATCGTCCACGTCACCGCGCACCAGAACTGGTCGAAAGACCATCGGCGCGGACTGAAGTCCTCGTTGATCAAGTTCTTCGACTGGGCCATACGTGTCGGCATCGCCACAACGAACCCGGCGATCTCCCTTCCCAAAGTTTCCGAGTCCCGTCCACGACCACGGCCCGTCCCCGACAACATGTGGGCACAGCTGATCGTCAACGCCGGCCCGCGAGAGCTCATGGCTGCACGGCTCGCGGACGAAGTCGGAATGCGGCGTGAGGAAGTCGCCAAGTGCCACACCAGCGATGTGCTGGAATCGTTCGACGGATACGAGCTCGTCGTGCACGGCAAAGGCGGCAAGCAACGGACCGTCCCGATCACCGACAAACTGGCGAAAGATATCCTCCGCGGGCCGGGCGGACACACCTACGGACTCGGCCGGCACGGGTATCTCTTCCCCGGCGCGGTCGACGGGCACATCTCCGCGCACTACGTCGGCAAGCTCGTCGGCGACCTCCTCCCCGTCGGGTGGACGATGCACAAGCTCCGCCACCGATTCGCCACACGGATGTACCGAGCCTGCGGGCGCGACATCATGATCGTCTGCCGCCTCCTCGGCCACTCGAACGTCGCTACCACACAGCGCTACCTCGCCACCAGCAACGAAGACCTCCGCGCAGCAGTCAACGCACTCGCCGACGCGGCCTGACACAGGAGAAACCATGTCCAGCTTTCGCCCTGCCGACGCCACAGCAAAGGTCGGCACCACGCTCATCGCGCTCGGCGCGTTCTGGCTCAGCTTCACCGCACTCCGGGATCTGGCGGTGAGGTCCGGCGTCCCCGCCGGACAAGCCTGGGTCTGGCCCCTCATCGTCGACGGGCTGGTCCTCGTCGCCACCGTTGCCGTCGTCGCACTCGACCACCACCGGTGGTACGCCTGGACTTTGCTCGGCTTAGGGGCGAGCCTGTCCCTCGTCGGTAACTCACTGCACGCGACGTACACCGGGGAGTTGCCCGTCGCCGTTCGCATACTGGTCGCCGCCGTACCACCGCTGTCGCTGCTGGCTGTCACCCACCTGACGTACCTCCTGACTCGACGCGATGCACCGGCACTCGAGTCGGCGGAGGAGGCCCCCGCGGCCACACGAGTGCAGCCGTTGGTCACGACACTTCCCAGTTCGGACAGCGAGGTACCCGACCTCGGTGCCGCCTTTCGGGAAGCCCGGCGCGCAAGCTGAGCCAGCCGCGATGGGGGATTCGACGTCCGCCGTCGCGGCCTATCGTTCAAACATTCGAGGCCCACCTGGTAGACACACCTGTGTGACCACACGTGGAAAGATCTGGGTTGTCGTCGGTATCGCCGTGCTTATTCTGGCTGGCGTGGTCTATTGGGGCGTATCCCGCGAGAACGAGAAGGCCGACACACAGGAGTCAGTTGTCACGTCTTCTTGCGTTCAAGACCTGGGCCGAAAGCTCAACGGCATCACTTCGTCCACCCCGCTCGACGTCATAGACATTGCCTACGATCGAACAACCACGGTCACCACGGGGACCTTCCGCAATCCATTGGAAAGCGGAAACCCCGAGTACACGTTCGAGTGCAACAAGCTCTCACACACCGCTGACTTCGAACGTGTCGATCCGGGAAACTGAACACACTGTCCCCGAACCGCGCGTACTCCTGTGTCACGCTACGGCCCCGAGGTAGGCCGCCAACGTGTGTGATGCGTGTGTGTCGAGGTTTCGGCGGCCGCGATCGTAGATCCCGATGGTCGTCGAGATGTCCGCGTGCCTGGCGGCGAGCTGCACCTCACGTAATGGAACTCCGGCGTCGATTGCGTTGACGATCATGCTGTGCCGGAACGTGTGTGGTGAGACATTCATGGTGATACCGGTCGCGCGGGCGACACGTTTACACACGCGGTCGGCCGATCGTCGGGTCATGCGCGTCCCGTCTCGCCGCAGCAGAAGCGGCCCACTCGACCTGCCGTCGACGACCGCGTCGATCGCGCGCATCACGACGGGCGGTTGCGGCACGATCGCCTGCGCTCCACCTTTCTGCACGAACGACATGATCCGGTGGCCACGCGAATACGACAACACGTCGCCGACGTCTAGGCCGCAGACCTCGGAGACACGTAATCCCGTGTAGCCCATGATGACCACGAGCGCGTAGTCGACGGGCGAGGAGTCGTACGCCGTCCGGCACACGGCCTGCAATTCGTTCCGGTCGAGGTGCACTTTCTCGTTCGCGGATCGGTGGATCTTCGGCATCTTCAACAGGCGTGCAGGGTTTTTCGCTACGAGGTCGTCATCGAGTGCGAGCTCGTAGAACAGTTTCAGCGTGCCGAGTCGGTGATGGACCGTGGACGGGCAGTTTCCGCGATCGTCGGCGAGATACCTCATGTACATTTCGAGGTGCTGACGACGGATCGCGAACGCCTCGAATCCGTTTGTGTCACACCACAGTAGAAACATAGATAAGTCGGCGCGGTAGCTGATACGAGTGTTCCCGTCCCAGCGTTGCAGGAAAGACTCGACGTAAAACTCGCGGTCGATTACGGGCATAGGCTGCGCTGCAGAAAGCAACGCGGTACCGTTCAGCACGGTCACGCTCCAATGTCACATGATTGGTGGGTGGCAAGGCCTCGATCGGTGTTCCCGCACCGGCCGGGGCCGCTTCTAATTTCCCGCCACAGTACGCGCAAACCCGGCAGATCGGTACCGATTTCGAACACGAAAAAGCCCCACCCGGAACGGATTCCGGGTGGGGCTTCGTCCATGCAGACCTGATCAGGTCAGAGCGTGGTCTCGTCGGTCTGCACTGCCTCGGGCTGACCGGAGTCGTTCACACCGGACTCAGCGGGTTCGAGAGTGCCGCCCGTGTCGCCGGCACCGGTCTCGACTGCCTCGTCGTCGGGGATGATTCCCTTGACCGGTGCGAGCAAGGTGCGAATCTCCGCAGCGGTGTCTGCGTCTGCCCGGGTGGCCTCGATGATCTTCGTCGCGGCCTGATCGACCTCGGCCGCCACCGCCTCGCGGACCTCGGCGATGGCCTTGGCGGATTCTGTTCCTACTGCCATGATGGTGCTCCTTCTCGTGAATTCGTTCGATGCGAGCACGGCCGCGAGTGCGACCGCTCCGCCTATCTGCCACCACACAGGGCGACACCTCCTCCTGTTGAGAAGCGTTGCGCTCGGGAGATTTTCACCGATCAGTTCTTGGGCCATCGACGCCGTGGCGGCGGTTCGCGCATGCCCACACCAGCGCAGTCCGGGCACGCATGATCGGGCCACGACGTTACGTGTTTGCCGGTGCGCACTTCACCAGCCGAAATTCGGCCGAACCCTCGGCACCACACGCACGGGACCTCTGCCACAGCAACACCTCACAGACCGTTTCCGCACACCCGTTCGAGTTCCTGCTATGGTCGAGTCAGCGGGGTGAGGTTCGGAAGGGAAGCCAGACCGAGCCCCGCACTCACGTTCGGAGGCATGGTGGAGCTGTACCGGATCGGCGATCGATGGGCCGAACCCGCGCCCACCCATTGCCCGCGCGGCCACGAGCTACGCGGCGGCCGTGTGCTCGTCGGCTCCCAAGTCTGCTCCTGCGAGGTGCACCACCATCGCACCCACACCTGTCGCGAGTGCGGTGCGGTGACATACACGCCGCCCAGGACGGCGGAGTGCATGGACGGCAGCTTCGACGGGCGCGGACGCTCGTAGAATCCTCCGCATGGCATACCCACCCGACCCCGACGAGGGTCAAGCAGGCATGGTCCTACTCCCCGACGGACGCTACGGCTACCGATACCCCGACAGCGACGACGTCATCATCCTCAAACGAGCAGACGTGGACACGACGGAGTAGCCGGGCGTAGCTCAGACAACTCGAACGGCATGACCTGCCCCCAGAACGGACCCGACTCCACCTTCACGATCGCGCCCGGGACCATCGGCTCCTGCACAAACATGGTTCGTATCGGTGCGAGCTCGGTGATGACGCCAACGCTGTCGACACAGCCAGGCCAACTGCGGCACACTCTATCCCCAACTCGGAGCTCACCCATCGTTGATTTCCTCTTGGTAGCTGTGCCGAAGTGACCGGATAATGGATCAGTCCGGCCAGACCCCATCTCGGACGGTCATGGCGTTGGGGTCGACGCGAGAGACCGATCCCGCGTCGTCTGGCACGTAGGCCGGTCCAAGCTCCCAGATGTAGTCCTGCGCCGCCGCCGATGTGAACTTCAGGAACTGCCGGCCGCTGTGGTCGACCAGCTCGAATGCATCGACCCATGCGTGTCTCGGGTTTTCGGAATCGCCGCATCCGCCGAGCCGAGCGACACGCTCGATGTACTCGAGCCAGTTCGTCCGGACCGTGATTCGCGGCTCGGCACGGATCAGGACGACCTCTCCGGCGGCGTGCCCGTACTCCAGATGACCACAGTGTGATCGGTAGAGAACTTCCGCGTCGGCCATACCGCCAGCATACGGCCAACTTATCGGCGATTCCGAACAGTTCGACACGCCCATAATTGGTGTTATGGGCGGGTAGCGGGAGAGCTTGCCGAGCGGTGAGACCGGGCGGTACGGCATGATGTCGCGCATGACCGAAAACGAACTGGTGCCGTTCGTAGCACTCGCCGTCTCTCTCGATGAGGGCTACGACGACGCTTGGACGCTCGTGCTCTCTGTCGCTGCCGAACATCCCGACCTATCGGGCCGCGCGTTCGCCGACGCGGTACGCGACAAAATTAGTGCGGCGATACCTCTCAACTACGTCCTGTGAAACTCGGACGACTGCGCGAGATCCTGTGGCAGGAAGCGGGCGACCGCCACTCCGTGCTCTGGCTCTTCGTCGTTAATGACGTGCTCGGCCTGTTCATTTTCCCGGCTCGCATCCGAACGCAACTCCTGCGCTTGTTCATCCCCGGCATTCATCCGAGAGCAATCATTCGCGCACATGTTCTGTTCAAGTCGAAGAACGTCACAATCGGACCTGGCTGCGTCATCAGCTACCGAGTCATGTTCGATACGCGCGATGGGATCACGCTCGGAAACAACGTCTCCGTTGGGGCCGATGCGCGGTTCCTCACTTCCGACCACGACGTTTCCGATCCCACGAAGCGATCAGGAAAAGGCTTTGGAAGTCCGATCACGATCGGGGATGGTTCACGGATTGCGGTCGGGTCCACAATCCTTCCTGGTGTCACAATCGGTAACGGCGTAGTCGTGGGAGCGTGTTCTCTGGTCCGTGCCGACCTCGACGAGCACACCTTGTACGCAGGCGTGCCCGCCAAGGAGATCCGCAAACTACCTACGGAGTGACCGCGAACGTCTTCCGTGACGGCAACTGCCACTGATCTGCGACAGCCAGCGCGGCGATGTCGTGGCCCTCGTTTATCAGGTGCAGGTTGTCGGTGTAGTAGTCCCCCGACGTGGTCGCTGCGGTGGTGTCCTTCGCGAAGAAGTCGTAGAACGACGCGAACGGTAGGCCCCTGGTCTGTGCGAACGCCTTGATGCCCGCGTGGAATGCAGGCCATCGCGAATCCGTCGAGTGCTGCGCCATGACCAGGATCGGCACTTTCTTGGTCGTGTCGATCGCCGCCGCTCGGTCCGCGATGATCCCGAGGTCGGTCTGCATCTGCGCCACCGTCGTCGCGCCGAGGTTGTTGTGCCCGAGCATCAGCGTGAAGAAGTCCGGCTGCATCGACGTAATCCGCGCCCATGTCGAGTCGGCTGTCGAGTCGACGAACTGCGTCGTCGCGCCACCCGCTCTACCGAAGTTGTAGAGCCGCAGCCCGTAGTTCTCGTCCTGGTCGCGGATGTACGTCAGGCCGATCACCGTCGCTGAGGTAGCGGTGATGACGTAGGTGTGCACCTGTCGGGTCAGAACGCCCGATGACCACTTCTCGGTGTAGCCCTCCGTCGACGACGGGGTGACGGTGATTGGTGCGCCGCCGTCGATCGTGACGGTGAACGCTCCTACTGTCGGCCCGGACGGGAAGAAGATGTCGAGCCCGGTCGACGGCTGGAACGTGGTGTGTGTCGCTGTCGTTCCTGCGGCGAGAGTGGACAGCTTCTTGGTGTCCTGATCCAGGATCTCGCCGGACGATCCGGACTTCACCCAGCCGAGTGCACCGGCCACGCCGGCATTGCGGCACTTGAGGCTGTAGCCGCCCGTGACACCCGCCGGATTGTACGAATTCTGGAGCATCTTCTCGAGCTGGCAGGAGATCTGCCGATTCGGGTCCGCCACCGAACCCTCCCAGGTAGATGCGCCCAGCCCTACGCCGATGAGCTTGCGCTTCGTGCGCTGGCCGAGCATTCGGTAGAACGGGCGCATGCCGGGGTTCAGTGTCAGCCGGGACGCGAGGATCTGGTCTTTCGGTACGCCGATAGGGCGGGTGAATTCACTCATGGTTCGGCGCTCCTAGGCGATCGCGTAGCGGGCTTGCAGGGACGTGCGCAGTGCGGCGAGATCCTGCTCGGTGAGGGCTCGGTTGTAGACGCGGACTTCGAGGATTTCACCGTCGAGGTACGTGGCAGTTGCTGCTGCATTGGAACCGAGGGTGACGCGGGGAAGAACGCCGTTAGGGTCGTTGGTCACAGTTCCAGTGGTAATAGAGCCATCGACATTGAGTCGAGACGACGCGCCGTCGAACACGCCACCGACCGCATGCCAATTTATGTCCGGCGATGCTGGGGAAGTAACCGCCGACCCACCGTTCTGCGCCGAGATGTTCACAAGATTCGTCGCGGATTCCGCGCTGATCGACATGTGCTGTCCAACGCCCGACACGCCGCCCGTGATGACAAATCCTGCAGCAGCGGTCGAGGTGCGCTTGAACACGGTGTACTGCGTGGCAGGCTGGCCGATGATGTCCTGTGCCGCGAACAGTGCTGTTCGGAGATACTGCGCGTTCGCTCGGACGAATCTCGCCGCCGCGTGGCCGTTCGCGGCGTTGAGATGAATAGTGGGCTGTTTGGACACGGTCGCGTGCGCGGTGAGCGCATACCCGCCGACGAGGGCGGGGACGTTCGTGATGGCCGCGCCGTCTGCAAGGCCGAGGTCGTCGAATGTCCAGTGGAACTTGAGGCCCGTCGTGTAGTCGCCACCCGCGGAGACGGTGATCGCCGGAGCCGAGGTGACCGCACCCGCAGCGTTTCGGGTCATCAACGGCTGCGTGTAGACCTTCGTCGCTGGGTTGCCGTAGGTGATCTTGTAGGCGTCGACCGCCGAGGGGAAGTCCGCTGACACGGCATCAGCGGTGTACGTGCCGGGGGTGCCGTCCGGCCAGACGACCGCCGCCGAGATGGCTGCGCCGTTCGCGTCGAAGGTGATCGCGCCGACGATGAGAGATTCCGGTGTGCGAGCGAGCTGCTTGTAGAGCGCGTCGGATGCACCGCCGCCACCGGACTGGTCGGCCCAGGCGAAGCCGTCAGCAGTCTTGGCGATCACCTGTCCCGCTGTGCCGCCTGACGGGGTGGTGAGCTTCTGCGTTGCCAGGGTGGCCGCTGCGGCAGCGGCACCGGACGCCACATCGGCCACGGAAACGGGTGCATAACGTGTGTCAGCAGCATCTTCGTCCAAGGCCGCGTCGACCTTTGCGCGGACCTCCGGCGCGAGCTTGGCCGCGTCGATCGAATCGTCGGCCACCTCGCCGCTGCCGGCGGGCAACGGGACCGGAACACCGACCGGCACCTGACCGTCCGGCGAACCGGGAGCCTCGCGATAGAACTGGATGCCGTCCTCGACGATCTCGACACCGGAAATCGAGAACCCCGCCGGTCCCTGCACCACACCGGTCCCCGACCCCGGCACATTCACCGGCTGCACCGTCGTCAGATTCACCACCGTCGGATTGCGGCCCGCAACCAACTCGGCATCCGGATCGTAGATCGGGAGCACGAACGCGAACTGCTTGCGCACGACCTGCGCACCATTGAGCCGCAGATCGAACGAGGCCTGCCACTTCCAGTTCGTCGGGTTCGTCGCCTCGTTCGGGGCCAGCAACATTACATACGGCAGACCACGATGAGTCAGACGACCGTTGATGTACTGACAGGTGATCGGCTGAACCGACAACCATTTCGGCATCGTCGGCACCCGGATACCGCCCGCCGTCTCGACGAGCATCGGCTCCAACTTCACCGTGCCCGTCAACGCCACATCATCGGGCAGATCGTCGGAGTCCACCCCGTCCATGACGAGGCCACCGATCCAATCCTCCACACGCCCGTACTCCAACCCCGGTGACGTCACAGCGATCCTTCCTCCACGTCGAGAGCGGGCAGTGCCTCCGGATCAGGTCCCGGCTCCGCGACAACCTGACCGTCGAGCACCGGTCCGATTCCCGAATACGGTTCGGGGTCGGGAACAACGAACACCGGCTCGTATCGGGGGAGATCGACACAGCGGCCGGAGAAGGACATCCCGGAATCGAGACACGTCACCACCAACATGTCGGGATCGTCCGGGTCACGATGTGCGGTGAACCGCTCCCCTTCGACAGTGAACTCCGTACTCATGGGCACAGCTCCTATTCGGGTTCGGGTGTATCGCGGGCGAGGATGAATTCCCAGCCGCCGGAATTGACGAAGCTGGAACGGTCGAGGCCGATCTCGATGTATCGGTAGGCGGCACCACGTGGGATCGCATTCGTGGTGTCCGGGTAGGTGAGTACGGTCGACCACGTATCGGTACCGGTCAGCTTGGCCACGGTGAACACATTGCCGGCTGCGCGGAGGCGGAAGACGTCACCGGAATCGACAGTGAAGTCCTGGGAGGCCAGGACTCCACCACCGAAAAACGGGCGGTACGCGAGCTTGACACCCGATGCACGAACCTCGACATCGACATAGCTGCGGACACGCAAGTACGCCGGTTCCGATGTCGGAGTCCGAATCTGGCCAGTGGCCTCGTGATCGTCTCGCGCCATCTTCGCCGTGACCCGGTAGCGCCGCCGGCCGTCGTTGATCAGACCACCGGGCAGCATGATCGCCCCGTTGTCGACGATCGCTGCCGCTCCCTGCTGACGAGACAGCGTTGCAGGAATCGACCCCGATGAGAAGTCCTCGAAATACGTGACCGGATCCGGGAGCGGCAACTCCGTGGGCTGACCGATGCCGATCCACAACAGAGGAGCCGCTGCCGCGAACGTCAACGAATCCGCCGCGATCACCGACTGCTCCGTCAACGGTGACGACGAGATCAACCGAGTCGCCTGCTGAGGCGGATACAGCAGGCCCTCCCGCGAGATCGACGCCGCATCGATGATCCCCACCAACTGGCGCTGCGCATTCGACGGGCCCGGCTGATGAATTGCCAGATGGATCGACTCGTTGGTATCGAAGACGATTTCATCGGGCAGGTTGTAGATCTGCTCCCCCGGGCCGGTGATCGCCGCAGTCTGATCCGGCGAGACATGCTCGAGCAGCAACGACCCATCGTCAGGGTTCATCCGAGAGATGTAGATGTAGAGCGGATTCGGCGACGACGACGGAACCGTACCCAACGCGTACACGATCGAGGCACGACCGCCCGCCCACTTCGCCCGGATGAACCCGCCCTCCACCGAGTTCTGCGGCGGAAGGTACATCGGATCGGACTTCGACAACGAGAAGCTGTCACTGTGCCCGTGCGGGCTGAGCGTGCGATCGCCAGTGTTCGATCCGACAGTGCCACGCACGTGATCGTGCGTACTCCACGAACTACCCGACACACTGCTCACGTTGCCCGAGATACCGGACGCGACCTTGCGGCGCAGGATCTGATCGAACGTGCACTCGTGGTTGGTCATGCAATGGTCGTAGGGAACCACCGGCAGACCTGCTTGCACCTTGATGATCGCAGCCTGGGTGTTGTCGATCGACTGCTGCTGTGCCGCCCCGATCGCCGCCGCAGCTGCCTCCGCCGCCGACGTCGCCGCCGCAGTCGCATCCTCGACCACCGTGCCGATGGCATCCTGCGCACCCTGGGCCGCCTCGAGCGCCGCCCCCGCATCGGCCTTCGCATCCTCGATCGCGGTGAACTCGCTACCACGAATCGCGAAGCCGGTCAGTCCAGCCGAGAACTCCGGTGTGGCACCGAAGAATCCAGTCCATGCCTCGCACGAGAACATCGAGAACTTGTGATTGCCGTCGACAGGAAACCCCGACACATCGTCGTGGACGATCAGCTCGACACCACTGACCACCACCACGTAGCGGTTGTCCTTCATCCGCAGTTCCGGAGTGGACGAAAAGTTGTACGAGAGTTCGGTGTTCGACTTCCACTGCGTTCGATTCACCGAGTTCCCGGAGCGGGTGAACCGGCCGAGCTCGCACCGTCCGCCATAGAAATCGACGTACACGCCCTCGGTGCCAGCCGCATTACACCGTCCGTAAATTGTTGTGCACGCCTTCGTCGATACCTTGCCCGACTTGGAGAGTGGGTGCACGATCGCCACCACCGTGTAATTCGGTGACGAGGCCGCCTGCGGACACAAGGCGAATCGTGTTCCATCATCGACGAGGTTGAACGGCGCGGACGGGTTGAGTTGCGCTGCCTGATCAATGATTTCCAGAGGCTGCCCGTGACCGAATGTGATCCACGCCGGGACTGCTCCCGGGTTCGGCGATCCCAGGTTCGAGGAGTTGTCGCGGTTGAAGTTGTCGGAGTACTCCGCGCCCTCAGCCATCTTGCCTTCGAGGGTGAGCAAGCGCGCCGACAACCCGGCCGTCAGCACCTGCGCGGTGTACTCCCGGTCCTGCGCATCCGGAGTGTTCTCGAAACCCTGATCACCCGCGAGCACCCCACCGAGCGCACGCAGCGCCTCCGAGTTGCCGATGTTCACACCGCCGGGAGGGTCCTGGTCGCGGCCGTTGTAGCCGATGTCCGGGTTCTTCGGATCGAAGTATTCGGGCACAGGCCTACACCGGAACCGGGATCGGGCGGACCCGAAGGTAGGCGCGTTCCTTGCGTGTTTCGAGGCGAGTCTGCGCCGTGGTCTCGATCTTGCGTGCGATCAGGAAAATGTTCACCGCGGTGTTCGCCGGAACGATCGTCGACGAGGACGTCGGAACAGAGATCGTCTCCTCCGCCGCGCGAGAGAGCACACGCGGAATCCACTGATTCTGGAATGCGGTTATCGCGACCGCCGGACCACGCGCGAGCAACGGCCCGGACACGGCACCGAGGCGGCACTCCAAATCGATCCGGACGTTGGCGGTGGTGAAGAATTCCACCATGCCGTCCACCTCCGGCTCCCACGGGAACGGCTGCGCCGGCATCGGCATCGTCACGATCTCGAGGAACTCGCCCGCCCACCCGAGCCGGCGAACGGCCAGATGAAACCACGAGCTCAACGGCATCAGCCTTGAACTCATCGGAATAGGTAGGTCGAGCAGACATGAGCACAATCCTTTCAAACTGTGTCTCACATCAGTAGTACACCTCACTGCGGAGTCGTCCAGGCCTCGGCCCACACGAGTCCTTCACGTTCGGACGCATCGGGTAAGAACTCCGACAGCGGCGGGAAGTCGTCGCTGTATCCCTCGACCGGCAAACGAGTCGCCTTCAGATCACGGGCATCCGAGCGAGCCGAGTACATCGACGGCTTCGGTCCGGACCTGCTACGTGCACCTCCGTGATTCGTCATCGCCACCAACTCCTACGTTCGGCAGTGCGCCGAACAGACACCGCAGCAGTGCGCCGCGGGAAAAACGATCAGAACCAACCCATGCGGTGGGCGAACTTCCGGACACAGGACGCGACCAGGTTGTGCAACCGATCAGTGATCGACACTGCTCACCGGTTCGTAGGTAACTGCAAAGACGTCAGGTTTACACGGGTAGAAGGTCCCGGGCTTTCCATCCGGAATGATCCAGTCGCCGTGACGAAACGGCGTCAGATCGCCGTGCATCGTGAACAGATACAGGATGATGTATTGCGGTCCCTCACCGCAGGTATCCGAGTACTCCTCCGACATCGCCGCGTGCGGACCACCAGGCGCGTCAGTCAAAGTGCCCTCACCGATGAAGGTGCAGACGTCGTCCCAGTTCGCCCAGTTGAGCTGAATGGATCGGACTTTGATTGGCTTCTTTTGGAACATCTGCACTGGCATGTCGCAGTTCCTTTCAAGCTCGTGAAGCAGGCTCCGATGTGGTGCCGCCGAATAGCCGAGCGATGCGCGCCTTCTCGTCGTACATCTCTCGAGTGAAATCCAGGCCGGGATTCATCCACGCCTCAACCATCCGCAGATACTCCGCGTCGCTTGGCTGGCGATTCGGATCGAGCATCGGCAGCAGCCCTTCCTGTTTTTTTTGGAACTTCTTGAACCCTCCGCACCTCGGAGAGCCCTCCCCCACGGCGAACCTCGAGGAGGGCCCCGTAGGGGCACCCCCCTGGGGTGCACCGCCGCAGGTCAGAGCATTGTTTACCGTCGCGAACCATTTGCATTACCGCTGGTCAGAAGCGTGCAGCCTGCCTGCTGTTGCAGCTCCGGCAGTGCACTTTCAGCGGCCCGTGCGGGTCACCGCCGAGCGCAATGGGTGGATCGTGTGCCGCAGTGAGGTCCCGCGATGCATGCCCTGACCGTCGAACACCGGGGCACCAATAGCCATGCCGCGCAACCCAATCCGCGACGGCCTGCGCGCGACGCCGTTGCTCGGCCCGGTCCCGAGTGACCTTGGTCGGCACTGTTGCTCGTTGGTAACGTTCCCGCTCCCTCGCATGCACCGTGCACAGCGGTCCAGTTTGTATCGACGGACACCCAGGCATCGAGCACACCCGCTTGGATGCCCGTGCCATCAGTCCTGCTGGATCTGGGCCTGAGTACGGAGAGCTCCGAACATCTGAAGACCGAGCAGTGTGTCGAGTGGCACGTTGCCATCACGAGGCATCGTCGCGTTCGAGGTAAGCGGACTGCCATCGTCTTCGTCGAAGGTCCGTCGCCTGGCGTTCACCACGTACTCCATCAAGATGCCTGGCTCAGTGTCCGGGTAGTATGCGCGCCACACGCGCTCGATCGCTGCAGTCAGTGCCTCGTCAGCTTCGCGCTGCTCCTCACTGCGGGTCATGCGACCTCCTTGTTCGGGAACGACAAAGCGACCGGGACGTGGAGTCACCGATCGCTTACGCGAAGAGTACACCACCGCATGGGCACACGCTGGTCACAGCGCTTCTACGGTTTTCGTGTCCGAGCCGCGTTGTAATGTGCCGCCGCTTCCGCATCGACGAGATCTGCGAGATGGAATCCGCGAAGTCCCTGGCGTTCAATCGTGCGCACTGTGCCGGCCTTCACCCAACGCAGGACCGTGCGGCGCGAGCGCGACGTCCGCCGCTGAGCTTCGGCCAGCGTCACGTACTGATCCGAGTCCACATCGAGAGGATCGACGTTGTTCATTGCTCAGCACTTCCACTGCGTCCAATCCGTTCAGCGGTGCAATCACCGCACGTCACATGGGATCTGCTGAAGGTGCCGTTCAGACCCCATCCCATTTCGAGACCACACAGGCTCAGATCACTGATGGTCAGTGCATGGACGCGATCGTCTTGTTCCCGCGGTGGGTCGAGGGCAGCGCGAAGGGCATCGAGCACCGGACCCGCGAAAAGCTCGGCTTGCTCGATGTGTGAGTCAACGATTTTGGCCATGACGTCGGGGCCTAGATCATCGGGAATGCATCCCAGTTGGTCCTGCATTCTGGCAACTGTGGCGTCGATCGACTTCTGTGCGATCTCATCGAGGCCGAGAAGGCCGACTTCCCGTACTCGTGCGATGGTGTTGTCCCGTTCCCGCACCGCAGCCAACAGGCGTCCGTTCTCCTTCACGGCGGCTTCCCACGCTTTCGCTCGGGCTTCGATCGCCGCGAACTCCTCAGTGTTCATTGGTCGCCCTCGGGTCGTGCACTCTCCCGCTCGCGGCCCCGACGCCTATTGTGGCGCTCGTTCGCGACACAGGTGCCGTCATAGAAGCCGAGGGCGTACACTTTCGCTGCGACGTTGTGGAGTCCATAGATCCCGTCTTCGTCCAGTAGAGCTTTGTTGTCGGCTCTCTCGGCGGCCCGGTGTTCGTCGTCGATGTATTGCTCGATCAACTGCACTACTGCGTTGGGTTCGATTGGCGCGCTCATGCTTGGCCTCGCGTAGTTCGGACGTGCTCGATCGCCTTGTCGGGATCGGCAGTTCGCCAGTTTGGCCAGGTTCGTCTCTCGTTCTTCGACTGCTTCGCCTTGATCGCGGCGATGATCTCCTCAGGCTCGAAGCCCTGCCGTAGTGCACCATCGAACGTGAGGATCGCAAGGTCGGCCCACTCGGTGATATCGCCCGGCTTGGCACGAACCTCAGCGATCTCCTTCGTGATGTGGTCCAGTACGCCCTCGATGCGTGAGCCTGGGCCGAATGTCGTTCGGCTCCAGTCACGCTGATGTGTGAGATGCGCCGCGTCGATGGCGATGCTAGGGAGGGCAGCCACCACAGACGCCAGGCTCTCGGCCAACTCGTGGATCACCTGCTTACCTGACGGCACATCCATTGATCCGCCGCGCATGCACACGTCCTCGAATCGCTCGCCCTTCCAGTCCCAACCCAGTTCCTCGGTGAGCTTCGCCGCGAGTGCGGACGCGAGTGCCCTCTGATCGGTCATGTCCAGCCGTTCCCTTCGTAGATGCTTGCCCCGGACGTGGTGCCCATCGCTCGGCTTCGGATGTCCTTGTCTCGGATGTCCGCGCCCGACTCGGCGACGAGACTGGCCCAGTTCCAATACACTTCGTCGACCCGGCCGCCGCAGCGGAGGTCCGAGCAGGCGACGAGCATCGGGTGCGCGTACAGCTCGCGGCGGGTGATGTGCAGGACCGGTCGGCCGTCGTCATCGAGGAGCGGGTGCCCGTACTCGTCGAGCCGAGGGAACGGGGCCGGTTCCATCCGAGGGCCGATGCCACCGGGGGGGTAGTGCTCGGGTGGCTCCCGCAGAACGGGGATCTCCTCGTACATCGGTGCGTGTGCCGGTGGGTGGACGACGATGGATTCGCGGTTGCAGTCCATGCAGCGGAATCCCTTTGCGCGGCGGGCGGTATCGCCGAGTGGCCACCGGTTGGTGTGCGAGCGGCGGTTCGCGCCGAGCTCGGTCATCATCTGCCCCGCCCACTCCTGCTCGGGGATCCAGTCCAGTCGATCGAGCAGGTACTTCGTGACCGAGTTGACTACGCGGTTCACGGCGACCGGGTCGATGGCTCGGAACCCGATGACGCGGCGATCCTGCTGCAGCGGTGCGACCGGCCGGTACGTCGACCGCCACGTGGTGCGTGCGCCGGCCAAGTCCGGGCCCATCTCCCCGCGATCCGCCGAGACCTGTTCTGCCCACTCGCACAGGAACACGAGTTCCTCGTCGGCGGCGTCGACTGCGGCCGCCGAGATCGGTAGTGGCGGCTCCTTCTTCGACGGCTTCGTGTATCCCGCACTGCGATCCGGAGCGGTGTTCGACGGCTCGATCTGCTCGCGCATCCACTCCACCGTGCGGGGCGTCGACGCGACGAGATCCTGCAGCCGGGTGAGGTGACCGCGGCAGAGGGTCGAGCCGTCGTGCGAGGCGGTGACCGCTCGACCACCGTCGACCGCGTACTCCCACACCGGCGTCATCCCGTCACCGACACCGGTCTTGCCGTCGGCCGCGGTGAACGGCTGTCCCTTGTCGGGGGTTCGCTTGTGCGGGAGCGAGCACACGCACGTGGTGACAGCGACGTCGATGCTCATCCTCGGCCCTCATCCCAGCCGAGGACCTTGATCAGATCCTGGACGACACCAAATTGCGTACTGTCGCCGCCGTTGCGGTCGGGATGAGAGTTCGCCTTGGCCAACCGCTTCAGCCGGTCGATCGACCCGATGCCCGATGGGTCGACACCATCGGTTTCCGGGAACGCGATCAGCTCCAATGCTCGACGAGCACCCTTCGTCGACGATTGCGAGGGCGGCGACGCAGCGGACCCGATCGCTCGAAATCTGGTGTACTGCTCGGCGTTCGGCGTGGTACCGAATCGGTCGACCTTGCGGAGCGCCTCCAACGACAGGGCGATCGCACGCAGGTTGTCCTGCCAGTGAGTGAACCGATCGCACGGGAACGACAGCGGGCCCTTGCTCGACTCGATCGACAGGATGACACCGGGGTGCGTCGGCACAGCGTTCGCTCTCGGTAGGCCGTCGAGACGGAAGTCCTGTTCACGCATCGCGATCTGCAGGATTGCCGTCGCTGGTCGGTTGCCGGTTCCGATCGCCCGGAGCTCGCGGTCGAGGAGTTGCAGGGTCGATCGCCAGGGAGCGGAGAATGGCGACGGCCCCGGCGTTTTGTTCGGTGGTGCCGGCCACCGCTCGATCGGCCGCAGTGTCAGGCCGGATGGGTAATCGCTCACGGTCACTCCTCGCTCGTCTTGCAGGCGGAACATGGTTCGTGCTGGCCGTGGATCTCGCAGATGGTTTCCGTCACCGTCGACGCCGGGCCCCGCCACCCGAACCACGGCGAGCCGAATCTGGCCGGTACTTCGACATCGGGTGCAGCGCCCGCATCCATCGATTGGTCGACCAGGTTCAGGAGTTGGGCGGTGGTGACTGATCTCGGTGGTAATGGATTCACAGGTCGGTCAGGAGATGGATCTGGACTGGCCTGTTTCGTAGAGCTACGGGAACGACCACGAGATCTGCGGCGGCCACGTTTACGAGCGGTGTCTCCGGATGGATGGTGGTCGGGTGACCCAGACGAGTGACCCTCCCCCAGACCCCTACCCAAACCATCACCCTGCCCTGACCCTGCCTGGCGCACCTGCGCCCGCACGCGCCCGAGCACAGTGCCGGAAAGTTGATTTCCGGGTTGATCCGGTTTGATCGGGGTTTGTTCCGGATTCGCCGCTGGCCGTGCCGGTTTGATCGAAGGTTGATCCGGTTTGGTCGCGTCATGGTCCGATGGCCGGGTGGTGGCCGACTCGTCGGCGTTGTCGTGCACTGCCCCAGCGACGGGTTGCCCCGGTGAGCCTGGCGTGACAACTGTTGACGGGTCGGCCACCTGCGGCCGAGCGGGGCGATCCTGGGCGGCGAGCTGCGTCCCTGCGTCACCGGTTCCGGCGAGTACCGCTTCGTCTGCGTCGCGGCCGGCGAGTACGTCTTCGCGGGAGCTACCCGTCGAAGACAACCCGGCGTCGGACCGTGGAGACGAAACCAACCCGTCATCGGAACGTGGCGGCGAGACCACGGTGGAACTGTGCTGCTCAGGACCTGGGCGCGGAGCCGGACGTAGCGTCATGCCAGCGGCCTGCGGGGTTCGGTTGCCTTTGCTCTGGTTGCAGGGCGAGCACGCGATCACGATGTTGCGTGCGCCGTTCGCCACTGCGGGGTCTACGTGCTCGAGGTGTGCTTTGACGGGTGACTTGTGGTCCATGCGCTTGACCACGACGCCGCAGTAGCGGCAGTGCGCCGACATCTGCTTCGCCGGGACCTTCGGATCGATGCAATCCCGCGCCCACACAGCCGCAACTATTTTCTCGGTCTTCAGCTCGGCGGCCTTGCGCCGCTTGAGCCGGACCGCTGCGCCCGTGTCGTACTTCAAGTCGAACCAGTCGTGGAACAGGAATGTCCCGTCCGCGACCGGCGGGCACCGAGGGCACTCGTGCCCCGGTGCGTGCCACAAACCGACCTCGACCAACATCGTGGCGGCGTCGAGGCTCATCCGAGTGTCGAGAAGAATCCTCGCGACGTCAGCACGTTTGACCACCCCATCGCTACCCGCTGCCTGAGAGGTGGTCCCCGAGATCGACCACACGGTGAACGCTGCACAACCAGACATGTCGCCGTCGAGTGTGGGATCCAACAACGCCTTGATCTTGCGGTTGTTGGACAACTCGTCGACCAGCTGGAAGAACGGCAACGGACATCCTTTGTCAGAGAACGGGAAACAACGGGCAGGCAACACGATTAATGGTTAGGGGGCGGGGCCCTCGTGGATACGCGCATGGTCTTCTCCTCGGTTCAGGAAGGGTGATCGGGACAGAAATCGCGGTTGTTGCTCTTGGTCCACGAGTGCCGTCGGGCGACGCCGAATGCCTCACGCGCGGTGTCGACGTAGAAGTGCGCGACCTTCTCGCACGAATCGCAGGTGATTTTCCAGCCCTTCATCCCGCGCTCGTGGACCGGGCGAATCATGTTCGGCCCCGACGCTCGAGGTACACCTCGCCTACCGCCACAGCCGCCGACGTCACACGGAACGCGACGAAGAACACCGCCGACGTCGCCAGGCCTAATGCGACTACGACAGAGCCGATCTCAGAGCGGCTCACGACGGATCGTCCTCATCCGCGATGTACCCGTTGAAGTAGCCCGTCAGCGAGTCGTACCAACGCTGCACCCACCGCGCATCGCCGATCGCCGTGTGTCGCTCGTCCCCCACGGGTGGCTTGACGTCGCACAAATCCGACAGTTTGTCGGAGCTTACCGGCGGCATGAGCACTTCAGCGGGACCAATGTTTCCCGGACCCGGATCCAGGAGGTATCGGTAGCTGAGATATCCCAAGGCCACCGCCTCGACGTCTATCAGGTGGTAATGCCATGCCGGACAGAGGTTATGGCGGCGAAGCATCGCAGCAAGGCATTCCGTATCGAAACTTGGGACAGCACCCACGATCGTCGCACCGCGCGTCATTCGCTCGACCAACTTCGCGGCCTTCGCCTCGGTCGCAAACCATGTTCCCGGTGACAACTCCCACTCCTCAGCCCCATCCGGGTCGTTGCGCAGAGAGATCGGTCGCTCTGTTCGGAACGAGGGATGGTTGTCGTAGAAATGGCCGACGTTCAACCCCATCAGCTCCGCCGACGACAGCTCCACGTCGGCAACGAACACCCGCAGCTCCGTCGTATAGCCGTTCGGCTCTCGTCGAATCAGCGCGATCTCCCACGGACGCCGATCGTGATGCAGTCCAGTCGTTTCCGTATCCAAGAACACCAGTGCGTTTGTCACAGTTCACCTCTCAAGATTCGAGCCTCAGGGGAATTCCAGGAATAGCTACGAGCACGAGTCGAATCCGGTTCCCGTAGAACTGCCCACGCGATGCCGTACACAGCGACAGCGGCAACGGCGACGAAGACCAGCCAGGTGAGGCTCTCTGGGAGAGTGCTCATGCGCGGATCGCCTTTTCGTCGAGCTTCGGCCCGCGCTCCCGGTTGTACAGGCGAATCAATACAACGGCGACCATCGTTGCGAGAGAGCCTGACTCGAACTCACGCAGGCTCTGGGCCTGTGCGCGAATCTGACGAGGTGTCATCTCAGTCATGGCGTCGGCAAGCCGCCCGGTCTTGAACGTGGCACCGGCCTCGACGTCATCGAACGAGTCGAGAAGGATTCCGACGCCCGCCACGATTGCGCCTTCGAGGGCGTCCTGGGACGGCGGCCATGTGTCCGTGATCAAGAACAGGGTGTTCACGACGAGGGACTGTCCACCTTTGCGAAGCAGCTTTTCGAGGCTGGTGATGCAGCGGAGGTTCTTCGGACCGGGCTTTGGATTGATCTCCAACCCGAGTTGAGTGACCGCGTCTTCGATGACGGTGACGTCCGCGTCGCCCGCCGCCTTGCGCGCCCGCCAGCGGTCCCATGTCGAAATGGGTTTCGTCTTGCGATCGATGTCATCGAAAAGCTTCGCCTCGCCAGCGAGGTCGAGTCCGGTATGGACGTTGACGACGAGGTGCGCGTCGGGGTCTCTCATACCTGCCGCAGCCCAGCGGTGCTGGCCATTGATGATCGCGAAACGCGGACAGGCGTGGTCGCCTCGATCCGAGACGTCGAGGACGCCGACGAGCCGAGGATCCCATTCGGCGGCGATCTTCCGGACTCGCTTGACGTCGCAATCGCGTTGGTAGGTGTGGTCGACGAACAAATCGGTGACGGCCACTGCCATCGGGAACGAACTCGGTGCGGTCATGGCGATCAGAGCCCCTGCTCGGCGTAGTAGTCCGATAGCTTCACTGGGGTCCAGTAACCGAGGAAGTCCTCGGTGGGCCCATCGACAATGTTGTGCGAGAACGGATCACCGGGGCAGACTGCGGTGACGACACCGTCGGCGACGGTAATCCGCGCCGAGGTGCACGAGGTTCCGCCGTCGCGGGTCGATCCGACGACGATCATCGTGGACAGGCCGGTGATCCGTTCCGCGATCGACGCAGCGCCCCTCACGTACGGCATCGATCGGGCGAGCGCTTTGCCTGCTTCGGTGCGTGTGTCGGCTACCCAGCATCCGATGCGGCGGTTGAACTTCCAGCCCGGGTGCGGCGCGTCGGCAACCTTGCGGCGGTAGCGGGTGTCGTCACCGCTGTGGTGCTCGAACCCGGCAAACCATCGATCGAGGGTCACACCGTTGTAGCGGATTTGATATTCGCGGTCGGCGGAGTCCATCGGGTAGGTGTCTGCCCAGTCGTCGCACTCGGCTTTGAAGTTCGCGCGGCGTGTCTCTGCGAGAGTCAGTGCCTCGACCAGATCGGTTGCGGTGCTGCGGTAGACGTGTGTTACGGGCCAGGTCATGCTTCCCACCTCGTTACGGGGGTAGCGATGTCGAAGCGGTAGGGGTCGCCGGGGTTCGGCGCAGGTGCCGGCCACGCCATCCACTCGAACTCGAAGTCCGAACCGTCGGCATGAGGATTTCTGGTGAACTGAACCCACCGATGTTTGACCTGAGTCGACCCGACAGTGTCTTCGAACGCCCACTTGATGTCCACGTAGTCCAGTCCGCAGAACTTGCGCCAGTACTTGTTGAGAGCTGCTAACATTCGGCGGGGTTCGATGTGCCCGAGCGCGATCATGCTGTCACTGTCTTCACCGAGCTCGGAGAGGCTGACTCCGTACGCAGTGAATGCGAAGTCGGCGGGTGTCGGCGTGAATCGTTGAGGCGTCGAGATCGAGCAGCCATTGCTGCGCAGCTCCATCAGGACCTCGTCGGCGACCTGCTCGCCCGTCAACTTATTGGCGATGCCGTTGTCGAATATCCGCTGGCGATCGATAAGGGCGTTGACCGCCTTGGCGATCAACTCTTCTGCGTCAAGGTCTGGTGCGCCTGCGGGGGTCTTATGGTCTTGGGTCATGACGACTGCTCCTGTGCGGTGCGGAATCCTGTTTCGGCCCTGCGCTGATACACCCATCCGGTGATCGCCGCCTTGGCGTCAACCTGCCAGTCCTTCTTGCGGGGCATCTTGAACGGGAGGCTGAATCCATGGACTCGGTCACCTTTGAAGCCGCCCGAAGAGTCGTACCGATACGGAACGCCGTGACGGGAGTGGACGTCGAGAACCAGCTTCTGCTCGATGATGCGGCGAGACTTGGTGCGGCTGTACGTCTGGCGCTGCACGGTAGCGACGACCGGGTACGACCCTTCCGGCATATCGATTACGAAGGCAGCTGTTTCGAGGTTGGCGTAGTCGTATCGCTTCGGTCCCCAGATCCGGTCGAACAGGTTGATGTTGATGTACTGGTCACGCCACCGCGCAAACTCGTCGCGTTCGGTGCGGTCACGGTGAACCCACAGTTCCCACGAGAGGGCACCACCATCGGTGATCGTCAAGGCTACGTCTCGGCCGTCGTACTCGTGCTTGTCGCCAGTAACGTGGGTCAGCCACTGGGCGAGTTTGCGGCCGTTGCCAATGCCCCAGTAGACAGCTGCCCCACCTATCTGCAGGTCGCCGTCGAACGGCGTCTCGGAGCCCAGAGTGCCAACGTGCAGGCGGGCACTAAACAGGTTGAAACCCTTGCGTGCGAGCACAATCTGAATCTGACCGGATGCCAGCGAACGGGCTTTGTCGCTCTCGCTGCTTCGTACGTCGATCCATCCGCGCCAGTTCACCAATTCGCCGGCCTTCGGATTCTGGGTGCGTTCGTTGTTGCCGTGCCGCCAGACGGTGAGTGTGCTGAACCTCTTCATCGGACACCCGCGATCATGGTGGCGGCGCGCTCGGCGTAGGTGACGGACTCGCCCTGCATCTTCTCGTGGAGGTAGCAGGTGTGGCGGCCGTGTGCGGTGTAGCCCAGGGACCACTTGTAGGCGTTCCACCAGTCCACTCCCGATCGTTTCCAGAACTGCAGCACACCAGCGAGGGCTTTGCGGCGAAGATCTTCCATCCATGCGGGGACGTCGACGAGGGACAGGCTGGTGATCAGCTGCGCGAGGTCGGCGAGGGCGTTGCCTTCGGGGAGTTCGGAGATCGGGTCACCGGGGGCCGAGAACTGCAGCACCTGGAATCGGTCCGACTTGATGTAGCGGCCGCCGAGGATGCCTTGGCCGCCGCGGTTGACGCCGATGATCTGGCTCTTGTGGCGCGACGGGTCGGAGATCAGGACGACGGCGCGGATGGTCAGCGCCGGGTGCCGGCCTTCACCGATCTGGGCCGCGACATTCCCGGCAACCTGCGCGCCGCCGGAGTATCCCAGGAGGATCGCGCCCGGATACTTGGCGATCAGCCCCAGCAGCGCGTGTTCGGCGTGAAGGACATTGACGGTGAAGCTGTTTCCGTCCCACCGGGGTACCGGCCCGAACGCGGCCGACCACACCAGTTCGATGATCAGGTACTTCTTGGGGTCCAAGTTCTTCGTGACACCGGACAGGCTGTTGGTGCCGTACGGTTCGCCGATTCCTCGGCAGGTGATGATCACTTTCATGTCGCTTGGGGCCTCCGGGGTGTCCGTGGCGACGAAGGTGCTGATGAATGCCGGCGGCGTTGCCGGAGACTGTGGGTTGTTCATCGGATTGCCATCCCGTCTGTCGAGGTCTCGAAGCGGTAGAAGACGTGCCACACCAGACCGACAGCGGTGACGACCGTGCCGAGGAATTCGGGTGCATCCTCGGCTTCCACGTCATGGCCGGTGCCCCTGATGCAGAGCACCGCGTACCGTCCCGTCTCGGTGGCGTAGCGATCGGACTTTGGCACCCGCACCCACACGTCGACTTTCCGACCAGGGTCGGTGCGCGAGTCCGCGACCGACAGCAGCACGGAGTTCGGTGAGACCGGGACGAAGAATTCAGGCCCAACGACGGGAATCGAGTATCGGAATACGTTGAAGGTGTTGGACATCAGCTCGCCGCCTCGTCGTGGTTGTTGATGTGGTCGGGGTTCGGTAGCCGTGACGACCACGCGACGGCCCATTCCTTGTTCCGGGCCTCGGTGTCCTCGCTGATGTTCAGCGGCAGAAGCATGCCGAGGAACGACTCCCCTGCCCGGATCAGAAGGGCGCGGGATCCGGTGTGCGACTCGATGAGCAGCGGCTTGACGTAGGCGTTGGCGGCGACAGCGAAGCGGGCAAGGTCGGTGCCGTTGACGGCCATGTTCTCGAGCAACACCGGCGGCGCGTGGTGGGATCGCGAGATCAGCTTCGGGATGTCGAGGAACTGCTCATCGTGCGGAAGCCGCGGGATCTTGTAGGAGCGGCCGTCGACGAACCCGGCGCAGTCGATCAGGGTGACGAACTCGTCGTCGGCCTCGATCCGGACCTGGAACTCTGGGGCGTCCGAGTCGGCCTTCTCCTTGCCTGCCTTGAAGATCGAGAGGATCTTCTTCACGTCCTCCGGTAGCACGTCGATCGTGGCAACGCCTGGTTCGACCTGCTCCCAGATCGACACGATGGCCTGTCCCATCGAGAACCGGTCGGTGGCCGTGACCCACAGGTTGACGGGGTCGACGAGCAGCCGGACGCGAGTGTAGGTGGGGAGGTGCTCGTCGTTGCCGGCGTGGACGACGACCGAGGACAGTGCCGCGCGGAGGTCGGCGGTGCCGACGGTGATGATGACGTCGCTCATGGTCTATGCCCTTCCTGCTCGATGGTGTCGTTGCCCGGGGATGGGGATGGCGAGCTGGCCTTCGACTTCGGTGTGCGGGGCCGCCGCTTCCTTGCCCGCGAGGTAGCGGTGGATACCGACCTGCCGCTCCGGTGGAAGCGACAGGAACCACTGCTGTGCGGCAGCGAGGGCGGCGGCGTCCACCGGTTACTCCTGCGCATCGGCCGTGGCCGCATCGAGTGCGTCGAGCAGACCCTGCTCGACGTCGGAGTACTCGTACCCGAACACCGACGTGAGGTCGTTGTGCCAGGCATCGAGCGCCGGGTACGGGGCGCGTTGCCACTGGAAGGCGGCGGTGAGGTGTTCTTCCTGTAGAAGGTTGCCGAGAAGGTATGCGGACACTGCCAGTTGCGGCAGGGTCATCTTGTTGACGTGGCGTTCGATCTCGGCGTGGTCGTTCTCGTCGTCGTCCTTCGTCATCGGTGGGACGCCGAGCAGTTCGACCGCTGTGGCCTTGGTGTATCCGGATCGGGTGCAGTGGTCCATCACGTGCAGGCGTAGGCAGCGGACCGCGAAGTCGGAGTTGCTCTCGGCTGCGGCCTTGGCGAGGAAACGGCGGCGCACTGTCGCCGCTATCCGGAGGTCCTCGTCGAGCTTCGCCTTACGTTCCCGCTCATCCCGCGCCTGTGCCTGCGCCGGCGTCTCGGCGGCGGGTTTGATCGGCTCACCCGATGGATTGGTGGCGTCACCTTCGGGTCCGGGGAAGAACTGCTTGTACTTCCACACGTACCCGGACACCACATTCCGGTCGGTCAGAGCGACACGCTCCGCACCGTCTGGAATCTCCTCCTCGTTCTGGGCTTCGATCCAATCGAAGGTGACCACGGCGGGGTCGGTTTCTGCGGCATCGGTAGCTGCGTCGGCCTCCTCGTCGAGCTCGTCGTCGGTGGCCACACGAATCCCTTTGTCGGTCAGCTCCTTCACGATCTTCGCTTCGCGTTTGAGCCAGTCCCTGTCCTTGCGTGCCTCCTCGAGGGTGAACGCGAAGTTCGGTGTGCCGAGAAATAGAGCGAGTCGGTCGTAGACCGGCTGATCGGCGGCGAACTCGGTGAGCGCGAGCGCATCCTCGATCGTGACCTGACGGGCAACGAGCCTGTCGCGCACCGACTGCGGCGCATTCGCCAGCTTGATGCGATCCCTGATGGTCTTCTGCTTATGCCCGGTGCGGGACGCGAGGCCCTTCAGGTCGACGTCGTCGAACTCGAGCAGCGACTGATACGCGTTGCCCTCCTCCACGACGTTGAGATCGGAGCGGTGCAGGTTCTCGGTGAGCATCACTTCGAGCTGCGCACGGTCGTCGCCAGCGAGGTCGAACCGAACGATGCACGGAACCGTCTTCAGTACCGCCTTCTTCGCGGCCGCGTGACGACGGTGCCCGGCGATGAGCGTGTACTTCCCCTTCGCATTCGCGGGAGTCACTATCAACGGTTCGAGGACACCCTGACCCTTGATGGATTCGGCGAGCTCGGACACGTCACCGAGATCGGTCCGCGGGTTCTTCGGGTGCGGGACGATCGCGGTCGGTCGTAGGTGTTCGAGGATGGTCTCGCGGACCTCAGTGGGGTCGGACTGTGTGGTGGTCATCGTGTGCGCTCCTGGCATGTAGCGGGCGGTCAGGTTCTGTTCGGCAGATCGAGTTGGACGTGAGCGGGGCGTGGGTTGTACGGCTTACGGGCGGTGCAGATCTCGGAGTGCCGAATCCACAGGCGCTCCCCGTCGGCGCGGGCCGCGTCGAGGTCGGAGCCTTTGAGGACTTCGCCGTACACCACGCGGCCGTTGACCGGTCCGGAGAAGTGCTTGCGGACCGTGCCGAGTTCCGGGTCCGGTGAGATGTCCACTGGAATCCATCGGTCCTCCCGGGACATCGACTTGCACCAATGCACCGGCGCGTGACAGTCCTTGCATTCGCTCGCCACAGCCCGCTCCACTCCTTCCTCGTTCAGCCGGTCCGTGCTCGAATACCGGCGAGCACTCGATGCCGGCGGACTGACGCGCGCGTCTGCGCCATCACCGGTGCGCAGTCCGGACACATTCCGTGTCGCGCCGACTCGGCCGTGACCGCGGTGATCTCGTTGCACAGCAGGCACGGGATGTGGTTCGCCGGGGTCTCTTCGCGGACGTCCGGCGCGGCGGATACCGGTTCGAGTCCGAGGTGCTCGCGGATCCGGACAACCGTGTAGTCCGTCCACTTCGTGAGCTCGGAGATCTCGCGGTCGGTCATGCACCGGCGGACGAGAGTGGACACCAATACCCGCCGGTCATACGGCGACAAAGCTTCACCCGGCAGACGTCCCGCGAGTGCCTGCTCGAAGCGTTCCGGATGGTCGAGGCGCTTCACAGCGACACCACCACGGCGTAGCTGGACTGAAACTCGATCGCCGGAATGCACTGGTACTTGCCGGCCGCATCGCGAACCACATAGTCACCCGGCACCGCAAACATCGACTCCTCATCGAGTGGCTCGATGAAGAACCGGTCACCGCGCTTGGCGACGTTCTCGTCAGAGACGAACTTCAGCAGTTCGACGAAGTTGTCGCCCGTCCACACGATCGCGTCGACCTGCTTCGGGACCTGCTGGTACCGGCGAGCCGCCGGAGGAGTAGGTGTGGTCATCGCGCACCGGCCAGCGGGAGAAGTGACGACACGACGATGATCACGACCAGACCGGCGATGAACAGCAGGTGGAACCGGAGGCGACACCGTTCCGGTGGGAGTTGGTTGCTCATGACACGTACCACCCGGCAGCGATGATCAGCGTGCAGATCAGACGCATTGCGAGGTAGCCGCTGACCGCGGCGACCACGATGAGGACGTAGGCAATTCGTTCGTCGGTCATGACGCCATCACCTCGACCGATGCGAGCCACAAGTACAGGGCGTCGCGGACGTGCTTGGGGAGTGCGTCGGCGGTGACCTCGTTGATCGGTGTCTCGCCGCCGCCCTGCGGGGATTGCTCGACGACTGCCTTCCCGAGTGCCGACTGCTTGTCGACGGCGTCGATCTGGATGAAGTACCGCTCGTTGACCAGGCCACGCTTCGCGTTGACCTCGGACACGATCACTTTCATGTCGGACATGTCATGCCTCCGCTACGTTTTCGAGGACCGCTTCGAGCAGGCTCAGTTGGTATGCGATGTGGGTGATGAGCTTGTGCTGATCACGGTCGACGTCGGTGTCGGCAAGCTGGTCGACAGCGGACTTCGCTGCCCGCCGGATCAGTTCGGCGTTGTCGATAAGCTGCGCGCGCTTCGCCTCGCGAGCCATTCGGATCGCGCGGCGGCCGTTGATGACGCCGACGCAGGCGGTGTCAGCCATGCGTCACCGCCGGCGCTGCGAGCGGTGGGCCGGTGATCTGCGAGCGCGGTGGCAGATACGCGACGCGGAGCTTGTCTCCGGGCTTCATCCACCGGTCGTTGACGGCCTGCCACAGGTGCACACCGTCGAGCTCACCGCGGTACACCATCCGACACGGGTACACCGTGTAGACGGTCTTGCCTGCATCGTTGACGTGCGGGACGAGGAGCTCGACACCGTCGGGACGGTCGGACGGGGTCGCAGCAGCCGGGATGAACCGGTCGTAGCCGAGCTGCGCGGCGAATGCAGGGCCGGACAGATCGTCGGGGGTATTGTTGCTGGTGCTCATCAGGATTCACTCGATTCTTCTGGTGAGTAGACGGGCCTCGCGGGCAATGCGGGGCCCGTTACTTTGTCGGTCGAGGTAGCTGGAAACCGGTGGTGGCGGCGACTCGGGGGGCCGGTCAGCCGCCACCACCGGGGCCTGAACCGTCAGGGGCCGCAGGGGGATTCAGCGCGCCACCGTGACGGTCAGACAGCCCGGCAGGTTTCCCCGACGGGCGGCTCTTGAGATGCTGGCCAGGCTTCGGAACCGCAGGCTCCGTACGCAACGCATCGTTGCCGGATAGCTGATAGACATGCTCGACCATGTTGTTGATGTGGACCTGGGCCGTCATAGCCGGACTCCGCTTCATCAGCTTCTCGATGTCGGACTCAATAGCAGCGTTGGAGACGTAGACGTTCGGCGTAATCTCGTGGGCCGTCAGCACAGCACGGAGCGTCGTCTGCAGACGCTCCAAGCGCTGATCAAGTTCCAGCGCAACAGCATCGAGACGGTCGGCACCCTCAGCGAGAAACCCGACCCGGTCGACATAGTCCAGGTCCTCGATCGCACGGATCGCATCACGCATCCACAACGTCGCCATCCGAGCTGCGTCGTGAACCGACTTGGCACGCTGACGCTCCCCGTCGCGGCGATCGACCTCGTCGCGGATCTCCGGCACTGTACGGCCAGCAGCGTCATCGAAAGAGTCGCGACTGTAGGGCTTCGGATACCTCTTGTCCGGTGACAGGAGGAACCGTTGACGCTGAACGGGATTGGTGGTCATGACGCGCCACCCTCGACTCGAGCCCTGAACTGGTCGTTCCTGACAATCTCGCTCAGGCTTCGCAGTAGGTCCTGGTACTTCTCAAGACCGCGCTGCGACAGGTGCGCGTGACCGTCACCGAGTAGGAGCTCAACGGTTCCGTCCTCAGATATCATCAGCCCAACCTCAGCGTGCGGCGCGCTGCGAGGCGAGAACCAAACAACGTTCTCGACCCCGGCGATCACCAGCGTGCGATCGGGATGGTGGATGGTCACCGACTTCGAGTCGGGATCTTCGGGCGCGGTCACAGCCACACCTTCAACGCGGACCCCACCTGCATGAACGCCCACAAGATCAACACCCACGAGGCCGCGCCCGCCGCACATATCGCAAGCAACCACAGAGCCAACCTGCGAGGAGATCGGTTGCGCTGCATGGCAATCACGAGACTGCCGTTTCGTGACGGCGCGCCTGGTCGTATCGATCGACCTCATCCGGCTCGATCAGGTAAGCCCCGGTCTTCGTGGGCAACTTCTGGGCGGCCAGTGCATTGCGGGCGATGGCCTGCTGAACTGCGCGGCGGGTGATGCCCAACCGAGACGCCACTTGAGCGACGGTTAGCAAGTGTTCGATACTTGGCATAGGTCAAGTTCTACCGTGCAACTTGGCACACGTCAACTATTAGTCCTTAGCTATTTTGTCGACGTAGATGTTGTTATCCGTCACACACACCATCCGCACCAGTTGCCAAGTTACGAACGTGGTTCTAAGCTACGAACCATGACAACCGTGTATGACCAGGGACGAGCACCTGAGATTCAGCCGCGACACCGGCTGCGCATTGCGCGCGAAGAGGCCGGCCTCGAACAGGCCGAGCTTGCGGAACGAATCGGAATTTCTCGACAGAGCGTGTCTAATGCCGAGAGCGGAAAGACTTCACCTCGGAAGTTGGTCTTCAACGCCTGGGCGCTCGCTACCGGTGTTCCGGTGAGCTGGTTGCAGACGGGGACAGTCGAAAGCCCCCGCCCGGATGGACCGGACGGGGGCTCTGAGCTCCCCCACCTGGACTCGAACCAGGAACCCTTCGATTAACAGTCGAATGCTCTGCCAATTGAGCTATGGGGGATTGTCGTGCTGCTGCACACTCTCGCGTGAGCCGTTGGAAACAATAGCGCATGCCCCCTGCCAACCACCAAATCGGGGCTACGGACCCCCGCAGCGAGACGCTCGCCTACCTGATCGGCCTGCCCGAGCGTCATCGGGCAAGATGGACGCACAGCCGCACGCTCTACGGAAGGACCCACTGATGATTCGTTTGGTACTGGCGGCTGGGGCTGCATACGTGCTCGGTGCCAAGGCGGGCCGTGGCCGGTACGAGCAGATTCGTAAGACGGCCAGCGCGGTCGCGTCGTCTCCGGCCACCAAGAAGGCGATCGAGGTCGGCCGCCAGAAGCTCTCCGACTCCCTCAACACCCAGCCCCGACTCGAGCCGATGCGGCCTATCGACGACGAGACACAGGTCTACGTTCCGCGCGATCAGCTCCGCCGCTAGCCGACCTCGGCCACACTTCCGACGGCGAGCTCGAGCAGACTTCGGCGATACTGCTCCAGGGCAATCAGGTCGCCGAACAGCGCGTTGTAATCGTCGGGCTTCTCCGCCGGCGACATCCGCTGTAGCTTCGATTTCAGTTCGGCGACCTGTTGGCCGACCCACACTTCCTGCAGCCTCGCGAGCACACCCGAGATGTAGCGCGTGAGGGCGTCGTCGGCCACCCGCATCGGATCGACCGCCAGCTCGGTCACCAACGAGACCACAACGGCGTCCTTGGCCTGCTTGGCCACGGCATCGACCCACTCCCCTCCGCCCAGACCTGCGGCGGTGCCGCCTGCCGCGGCAACCGCATCGCGCACGGCCGAGTACGCCGGGTGGTGAAAGCTCTCCGGCGGGAGTGAGTCGAACACCGTGCCCGCCATCGCGGGCATCTGCAGTACCGCTTTGAGAGCCTCTCTCTGGGGCCACAGTGTCGGATCGGTCGGGTTGGGGCGGGGTGGTCCAGAGGGTGCCTCCGCGGGCTCCTGTCGGCGCTTGGTGAAGGGAACGCGTGCACCACTGGGCTCCCCTCGGGCCCCCTTCTTCGCCTCGTCGCGCACGCGAGCGAGCACCATCGCGGTGTCGTCCCAGCCGGTCCAGCCGGCCAACTGCCGCGCGTACTCGTCCCGCAACGACGCGTCCTTGATGCGTGCGACCACCGGAACGGTCCGCCTCAACGCCTCGACGCGCCCCTCAGGAGTGTCCAGGTCATGTTCTCGCAACAGTGATTTGACGACGAACGCGAACATCGGAGTGCGTCGTGCGACGAGGTCTCGAACGGCGTTGTCGCCGGACTTCAAGCGTAGGTCGCACGGATCCATACCGTCCGGTGCGACGGCGACGAATGTCTGACCGGCAATCTTCTGATCGCCCTCGAACGCCTTCATCGCGGCGGCCTGGCCTGCGTCGTCTCCGTCGAAGGTGTAGATCACTTCGCCGCGAAAGTAGCTGTCGTCCATCATCAGTCTGCGCAGCATCGCCAGGTGATCCTCGCCGAACGCGGTGCCGCAGGATGCCACCGCCGTCTTGACGCCGGCCAGATGCATGGCCATCACATCGGTGTAACCCTCGACGATGACGGCCTGATGCGACTTCGCGATCTCCTTGCGCGCCAGATCGAGACCGAACAGCACCTGAGACTTCTTGTACAGCATGGTTTCCGGGGTGTTGATGTACTTGCCCGGCATCGTGTCGTCGTCGAACAGTTTGCGCGCGCCGAAGCCGATCACGTCACCACTCTGACTTCGGATGGGCCAGACCAACCTGCGCCGAAAACGGTCGATCGGGGTTCCGCGCTTGCCTGGTGTCGCCAGCCCCGCGTCGACGATCTCCTTGGCCTCGAAGCCTTTGCCCAGCAGATGTTTGGTGAGGGTGTCCCAGCCGTCGGGCGCATATCCGCAGCCGTACGCCAGTGCCGCGTGCCCGTCGAAGTTGCGTTCGGTGAGGTAGTCCCGTGCGGCCTGGGCGTCGGGACCGCTGAGCCTGCCCGCGTAGAACTCCTGCGCCGCGGCATTGGCGGCGATGAGGCGCGCCCGGGTACCACGATCACGTTGGACCGACGGCCCCCCGCCCTCGTAGGAGATCGAGTAGTTCAGCCGGTCGGCGAGTTGCTCGACGGCCTCGACGAAGGAGATGTGCTCGATCTTCTGCAGGAAGGAGTAGGCATCGCCACCCTCGCCGCAACCGAAGCAGTGATAGTGACCGTGATTGGGGCGCACGTGGAACGACGGGGATTTCTCGTCGTGGAAGGGACAGAGTCCCTTCATCGAATCGCCTCCCGCGCGCTTGAGCGAGACGTAGTCGCCGACTATGTCCTCGATCCGCGTGCGTTCACGAATGGCGGCGATGTCGCGTTCAGGAATTCGGCCGGCCACGAAGGGCAGTCTAGCGCCGAACCAGACACCCGCAGCAGCACGATCAGCCCCAGCTGGCCTGAGCTCCCAGTGAGCGCTTGTCGATCAGTTCGAGTCTGCTCTCGGTGTACGAGGCAATCTGGTCGACGACGACTCGGGTTCTCTCGCCGTCACTGCTTGCGCGCTGCCAGGCAGGGACCAGGATCGGATCGAGCTCTCCCGGGGCCGAGCGCAGCAACCATTGCGCGACGCGGTGGATTCGATCGCGCTGGCGCTCCTGGCGAATCTTGTGACCGGCGTCGGACATCACGTACCGCAGCGCCATCGTCTTGAGCAGCGCTACCTCCGAGCCGACGATCGACGGCACGACGAGATCTGCGTCGTATCGGCTCAGCGGCGCGGTGCCGTACTTGTCGTGGGTGCCCTCGATCGCCGCGGTCGCGAAGCGCCCGACGAGTTCGCTGGTCATGTGCTTGAGCGCCACCGACGCGGCCAGCGTGCCGTCGTAGCGCCCCACCGCAATCACCACAGGCATCCGCGACAACCGGTTCGCGGCTTCGATCAGTTCGTCGACATCGAGTCCACGAAACTCCGAAACGCCGAGTTCGGCGAGTCCGCGTTGCTCGATCGGATCGGAGAGCGCCCGCAAGTCGATTCGGGCGTCGATCACCCCGTCCTCGACGTCGTGGACCGAGTACGCCACGTCGTCGGACCAATCCATGCTCTGCGCTTCGAGGCACTTGTGCCTGTTCGGAGCACCGTCGCGGACCCAGTCCAGAATCGCGGAGTCGTCGTCGTAGGCACCGAATTTCGCACCGGGGGCCGGCCGGATCCACGGATACTTGGTCGCGGCGTCGAGAGATGCTCGGGTCAGGTTCAATCCGGCGCTGGCACCGTCGGCGTCGAGGATCTTCGGCTCGAGTCCGGTGAGAATGCGCAGGTTCTGCGCATTGCCCTCGAACCCGCCGCAGTCCTTGGCCACTTCGTCGAGGGCCCGTTCACCGTTGTGCCCATAGGGCGGGTGACCGATGTCGTGAGCCAACCCGGCGAGGTCGACCAGATCGGGGTCACTGCCGAGCCCTTCGGCGATACTGCGGCCGATCTGCGCCACTTCGAGCGAATGCGTCAACCGCGTACGTGGGGTGTCCCCGTCTCGGGGCCCGGTCACCTGAGTCTTGTCTGCGAGCCGTCGTAATGCGGCGCAGTGCAACACTCGGGCCCGGTCGCGCGCGAACGCACTTCGATGCGAGGCGTTGTCTGCTCCCGGACGTAGCCCGGCTGTCTTCGGGGGTTCGGGGACGAATCGTTCGACGTCGTGCGCCGAATAGGTGCCGGTCATGTCACTGGCCTGCCGTGTAGGAGAAGTCTGCGGTGAAGTGAGTCAGCTGGTACCACAGCAGAGCGCCGGTCTCCCTGGCGATCCCGTGTGCCTGCGATTCTCGGGTGTAGACAGCTGGGCCGGTGCGTGTCGGTGAGGTCCACGCGTCGAGTCCGGCATCGCGCGCCATCGTCCGAGTGCGAAGCGAGTGCCAGGGATCGCTGACCAGTACGACGGACGACTTGCCCTGTGCGCGGAGTGTCTCGCTCACAGCTTCGATGCTCTCGAGAGTGTCCGAGCCGGTCTCGACGGCCACTATCGCGTCCGGCGGAACGCCCTGGTCGATCAGATAGTTGCGCCCCGACGCCGCCTCCGTGAACAGATCGCCCTCCTGTTTGCCGCCGACGGTGACGATCTCGGGAGCGATGCCCCGTTCGTACAGTGCAGCGGCCTGAGACAGTCTGGCCTCGAACACCGTCGAGGGCGTACCGCTGTACTGCGCAGCGCCGAGCACCACGATGGCATCTGCCTTCGAGTAGTCGTCGATGCGAGCGACCTGCCATACGCGAATCGCTGTTCCGGCGACCAGCACCACCGCCATCAGGACCACTCCCGCGACCAACCGGCCGGTCCAGCGCCCGAGCGTGCCGAAGAACCCGAGGCGCTCGGGACCGGAGTCGGGGGCATACCGATCGCCGTACGGATCGCCGTACGAATCTCGGTCGAGAGTTGAATTCACACCTCGAGTTTGCCAGGCCCGCGCATCGGTACGGTCACGGCGCGCCTCGAGTCGATCTCGCGGGCCGAGCTACAGCCAGCCGCGCTCCTCGGCAACCCGGACAGCTTCGGCCCGGGTGCTGGTACCGGTCTTGCCGATCGCAGAGGACAGGTGATTGCGCACCGTGCCTTCGGACAGGTGCACTGTTGCGGCGATGGAGCCGGCCGTCCCACCCTGCGCCGCCGCGCGAAGAACTTCCTGCTCGCGGGCCGTCAGTGGTGATATTCCGTCGGTCAGGGTCTCGGTCGCGAGGGTCGGATCGACCACGCGAAGTCCCATGTGCACACGCCGGACGGCGTCGGCCAGTTGTTTGGCGGGGGTGTCTTTGACCACGAATCCCGATGCGCCTGCGTCGATCGCGCGACGTAGATATCCGGGTCGACCGAAGGTGGTGACGATCAGCACCCTCGCCTCCGGTGCCACCAGTGCCAGCTCGGCCGCGACATCGATACCGTTCTTGCCCGGCATCTCCACGTCGAGGAGAACCACGTCGGGCCGATGTTCGAGCACGGCCGGGATCACTTCGTCACCCCGGCCCACCTCGGCGACCACGTCGAGATCGTGTTCGAGACCCAACAGCGCCGCGAGAGCGCCCCGCACCAGCGCCTGGTCGTCGGCCAACAACAGTCTGATGCTCATCGCGCCGTAGGTCTATTCGCTGTAGGTCTATTCACAGTGCACCTCCACCTTGAATCCACCGGTCGGAACCCGGCCGATCGTCAGTGAACCACCGGCGGCCGCCACTCGTTCGCCGAGACCGCGCAGCCCGTTGCCGTCACCGGTCCCCTCGGCGGGCCCGCAGCCGTCGTCGACGATCGAGATGCTCGATGCCGTCAACGTCACCCGGCAGTGCCGGGCGCTGGAGTGTCGCACCACGTTGGTCACCGCCTCCCGGATGACCCAACCGAAGAGCTCTCGGTGACGGAGCGGCACGAGATCGGCGTCGGCTGGAAGATCGGCCTCGATGCCCGTTGCCGTCAGAGCCGTCCGCGCGTTGGCCAATTCGGTCCCGATATCGACCTGCCGCAAGCCGCCGACAGTGCTGCGAACATCCGCGAGAGCTTGCCTTGCGAGGACTTCCAGTTCGGCGATCTGGACGGCAGCGCGTTCCGGATCGATCTCGAGCAGACGGCCGGCCAGCTCGCTCTTGACGGTGATGACCGTCAACGAGTGCCCGAGTATGTCGTGGACGTCTCGACTCATTCGCTCGCGTTCTGCGACTATGGCCAGATCTGCCAATTGTTGCCGCGCCACCGCGAGTTCGTGGTTGCGCTGGAACACCTGAGTGATGCCCCACGCCGCAGCCGAACTGATCAGCAATTGGAATACGAAGAAATTGTCTGGCTCCCAGGACGAGACGACTCGGGGTGCTGTCTCGATGATCAGTACCATCACCGCGACCAACGTCCACGCTTGCCGGACCGGCAGGGTCATCATCGCCAGGACCGCGACGTAGACGGTCGCGCCGAATCCGGAGGTTCCGATCAAGGCGCTCATTGCCACGGTCAATGCGACCATGGCAGCCAACGCAATCCACGCCCGCGAGGTCGGCAGCGGATGTCCACGGCGATGGCCGTTGCGGAATCGCCAGAACGTGGTGGTGAACACGACACAGAATGCGACGATCACGATGATGCCGAAAACCCGAGCAACCACGGACTCGAGGCCCAGTATCTCGTTGAGCGGATAGATCAGATAGATCAGCCAGATGGCCCCGAACAACCAACCGTATCGCCACACCCTGCCCTCGGGCAGATCAGCGGTGAACGTGGCCATGTCGCCCACGGTATCCCCGTGGGCGACACGATCAGCGGTTTCCGCGTCAGGCACGCTTGGTGTCTTTTCGGAACAGCAGGGCCGCTCCGGCGACGAACACCGCGGCCCACACCACCAGGTTGATCACGGCGATCACGAGGGTGCCGGTATCGGCCGAGGTGAACGGTGCCCGGGCCACCGTGGCGAGGCCGTAGAGCGGGGTGAACTTGGCCAGCATCGGAAACCAGCCGCTGTCGCCGAGGGGGACGAACAATCCGCCGGCCAACGCCAGGAAGGCGAGCACCGGTCCGAGGATCTGCATGACGTTCTCCGACGGCAACAGGTAGCCCATGAACAAACCGAACGCGGCGAACACAGCGGACCCGAGCCAGGCGATCACTGCGCAGGCAAGCCACACCCAGATCGGCATGTCGGCACCGAAGAACTTCGCGACGACGCACACGACGACGATTGCGGCAGCACCCATCGTCATGGCCACGAGAACTTTGGTGACGATGTACGCGACGGGTTTGAGCGGAGTCAACCGCAGCTGGCGGCTCCAACCTTGGGCCCGCTCGACCGAGACCATCGCGCCCCCGCTGGTAGTGGCGAGCATCGCCCCGTAGACGGCCATACTGATGGCGATGTAACCGGTGACGTTGCCGTGCGCGAAGGCGTAGTCGGTCTTGAAGTCCGACTGCGTACCGAAGATGACGAAGAACACCGGCGGCATCACCAACGTGAAGATCAGCGTCCGCTTGTTGCGGAACAGACGGCGAATTTCCAGTCTCAGGAACGTCGGCGAGAATCCGCCCCAGGCAACGGCTCTGCCGCCCGTGCGGGTGGTGAGTTGAGTGGTGGTGGTAGTAGTCATCGGACGCTCCCAGCGAAGTCGTTTTCGGAATCGGTTGTCAGGGCGAGGAACGCGTCCTCGAGGTTGCGCGAGACAATTTCCAGGTCGGTCGCGTGCGCGTCGTTGAGCAGGTATCGAGCCACGGCGTCCGAATCGCGTCCGTGCACGATCACCCGATCGCCCCGCGATTCGACGCTGTCCACCCCGGGCAGTGCGAGCAACTGCGACGGGTCGACGCCGGGCAGCGTGGCGGTGACGGTGCGTCCTGCGGCCAGGTTCTTCACCTCGGCGGCACTGCCGTCGGCAACGATCTTGCCGTGCCGAACCAGCACGATGCGATCGGCATAGGCATCGGCCTCGTCCAGGTAGTGCGTTGCGAAGAGGACTGTTCGACCCGTGCTGGCGTCCTCGCGAATGGCATTCCAGAAGTCGCGGCGTCCTTCGACGTCCATGCCGGTGGTCGGCTCGTCCAACACCAGCAGATCCGGATCGGGCAGCAGTGCGAGCGCAAACCGCAGCCGTTGCTGCTGACCACCGGAGCACTTCGCGACTCGGCGATCTCCGATGTCGGCGATGCCTGCCCGGGTGAGCACTTCCTGCACCGAACGGGTGTGGGCGAACAACGCCGCGGTCAGCTCGACGGTTTCGCGGACGGTCAGGTCGCGGAGCAAGCCACCGGTCTGCATCACGGCCGAGATACGTCCCTGGGAGATCGCGTCCGCGGGGGTACCGCCGAATACCGAGACCGAACCGGTCGTGGGTGTCGCGAGGCCGAGCATGATGTCGATCGTCGTGGTCTTTCCCGCTCCGTTCGGTCCGAGGAACGCGACGACCTCGCCCGGTTCGATCGACAGACTGAGCCCGTCCACCGCCCGGACCGAGCCGTAGGTCTTGGTGACGTCTCGCAGTTCGACTGCATTCGTTGTGGTCATGGGAACAACTCTCCTGCGATCGAGGAGCATCGACCTCGTCCGACCGTCACGATTGCGCAGTGACAACTGTCATGCATGCACATCGACCTTCTCGATCTCGCCGGCGCACAGCCGGTAGATTTCACGCCATGGCAGTCCAGCACCGGCGGCATACCAACGCCACAGACGTCAGAAGGTCAGTCCATCGATTCCGTCGGCTCGCCGCCACGGGCGCGCTGACCCTGTTCGCCGCGGTCCTGCTCGCTCCGGGGGTCGCGTCCGCCGAGGCACCGTCGCGGCTCGCTACTCAGATCACCGACACCGTCCAGGCCCTCGACCCCGACTCGATGGCGGAGGTGCAGACCTCCATCGACGACCTCTACAGCAGCAGCCAGCTTCGGTTGTGGGTCACCTACGTTGCGGATTTCGACAACATGTCGGCAGCGAACTGGGCTGAACAGACCGCTCAGAGAAGTGACCTCGGTCAGCGCGACATCCTTCTCGCTGTGGCGACCGTCGACCGTTCGTACTACCTCGGCGTCAATACCGGGCTGACGCAGATCACCAGCTCCGAGCAGGACGACATTCGAGTCAACGACCTCGAACCAGCCCTGCGCGAGGAAGATTGGTCCGGTGCCGCGATAGCAGCGGCCGGTGCCCTCGGCGACGCCTACGCCTCGAGCGGCAGCGGTGGATCGTCGGTTCCGCTGCTGATCGGCGTCGGAGCCCTGGCCGTGGCGGGCGGCGGAGCCGTTGTCTACTCCTCGCGGCGCAAGAAGGCGCGCGTCGCCGCCGAGGTCGACGCGATAGCCGAGATCGATCCGAGCGATCCGGCTGCCCTCGCTCGATTCCCGATCGATGTACTCGACACCCGGGCCAAGGAAATTCTGATCGAAACCGACAACGCCGTTCGTGCGAGCAACGAGGAATTGTCCCTCGCACGAGGCGAATTCGGAGATTCCGCGGCCGCGCCGTTCATCACCGCCCACGACAACGCCAAAAAAGCCCTGGCCTCTGCCTTCGAAATTAGACAACGCCTGGACGACGCCATTCCCGAAACCCCGGACCAGCGGCGGGCGATGCTGGTCGAGATCATCTCCTCCTGCGGACAAGCCGATCGCGAACTCGATTCACGCGTCGAGGAATTCGATGGATTCCGTGACCTGGTGATGAACGCCGGATCCCACCTCGACGAACTGACCCAAGCCGTCGTCGAGTTGACGGTGCGAATTCCTCAGTCCGAATCGGTTCTTGCTCAGCTGCATTCGGACTTCGCCGCGACCGCATTGTCCTCCATCGCAGACAACGTCACGATGGCCAAGGAACGGCTGGCCCTGGCCGAGGAGAACATCGAGGCCGGCCGCAAAGCTGCGGCGCTGCCGCCCGGAAAGCAAGGTCCTGCGGTGACCGCGATCCGTACGGCCGAGCGAGCCGTCGATCAGGCCAGAACCCTGCTCGATGGCGTCGACCACGCCCGGGACGACATCGGCCACGCGATCGCCACCCTGCCCGACGCCATCGCCGACGTCCGACGCGACATCGAGCAGGCACGTGGGTTGGTCGAACACGGTGGCGCCGAGTTGCAGGCGGCAGTCTCCGCGGCGCAGACAGCGCTGAAGAACGCAGAGACGGCGCAGTCCTCGGATCCGCTCGGTAGCTACACCGCGTTGTCCGAGGCCGACGCCGAACTCGAGAAGATCGTCGACGAGGCATCGAAGGAGAAAGCCGCCGAGGACCAGTTGCGGGCGCGGCTGGATCGAGATATTGCGGCCGCTCAGGCGCAGATCACCGCAGCGGCGGATTATATCTCGACACGGCGCGGCGGGGTGGGTGCCGATGCTCGAACTCGGTTGTCCGAGGCCGAACGGCATCTCGCGGCGGCTCGTCAGCTCGAACCCGAGAACCCCGAGGAGGCCCTCAAGCATGCGCATGCCGCCAGCCAGTTGGCCTCGCGCGCGTCGCAGATCGCCCAGTCCGATGTGCGGAACTGGGAAAACCGTCACGGCCCACGTGGCGGAGGTAGCGGCAGCAATGTCGCCGGTGCCGTGCTCGGCGGAATCCTGATCAACAGCGTGCTGCGTGGCGGTGGCGGAGGATTCGGTGGCGGCTTCGGGGGCGGTGGCTTCGGCGGAGGCGGAGGCGGTGGCGGTTTCGGTGGCGGCGGCGGCCGCTTCTGACCGTCCATAAAGCAGCAGCAGGGCCCGATCTCTCCGTGAGATCGGGCCCTGCTGCTGAAGGTGTGGTGTTATGCGCCGATCAGGCGAGCGGCGAGGTAGCCCTCGACCTGATCGAGAGCCACCCGCTCCTGAGCCATCGTGTCGCGTTCGCGGATGGTGACTGCGTGATCGTCGAGGGTCTCGAAGTCGACCGTGATGCAGAACGGGGTGCCGATCTCGTCCTGACGACGGTAGCGCCTGCCGATGGCCCCGGCGTCGTCGAATTCGACATTCCAGTACTGACGCAGTTGCTGCGCAAGATCTTTCGCCTTGGGCGTCAGATCGGCGTTGCGTGAGAGCGGCAGCACCGCAACCTTCACCGGGGCAAGACGGCGATCGAGCTTGAGCACCACCCGCTTGTCGACTCCGCCCTTGGCGTTGGGAGCCTCGTCCTCGCTGTATGCGTCGACGAGGAACGCCATCAGCGAACGCGTCAGGCCTGCGGCCGGCTCGATGACGTAGGGGGTGTACCGGGTGTCGGTGGCTTGCTCGTAGTAGCTCAGGTCCTGACCAGAGGCCTTCGAGTGCACCGAGAGGTCGAAATCGGTGCGGTTCGCGACACCCTCGAGCTCACCCCATGCACTGCCCTGGAACCCGAACTTGTACTCGATGTCCACGGTCCGCTTGGAGTAATGCGAGAGCTTTTCCTGAGCGTGCTCGTACAGGCGGAGGTTCTCCGGGTCGATGCCGAGATCGGTGTACCACTTCATGCGGTAGTCGATCCAGTACTGATGCCACTGCTCGTCCTCGCCCGGCTTGACGAAGAATTCCATCTCCATCTGTTCGAACTCGCGGGTGCGGAAGATGAAGTTTCCTGGAGTGATCTCGTTGCGGAAGCTCTTGCCGATCTGGCCGATGCCGAACGGCGGCTTCTTGCGTGAGGTGGTCAGCACGTTGGCGAAGTTGACGAAGATGCCCTGCGCGGTCTCGGGGCGCAAGTAGTGCAAGCCCTCTTCGTTGTCGACCGGGCCGAGGAAGGTCTTGAGCAGGCCCGAGAATGCACGCGGCTCGGTCCAGGAACCCGGTTCTCCGGTCTCCGGGTCGCGGATGTCGGCCAGGCCGTTCTCCGGCGGGTGACCGTGCTTCTCCTCGTAGGCCTCGATGAGGTGATCCGCGCGGTAGCGCTTGTGGGTGTGCAGTGACTCGACCAGCGGGTCGGAGAAGGTCTCGACGTGGCCGGAGGCCTCCCACACCTCACGCGGCAGGATCACCGAGGAGTCGAGCCCGACGGTGTCCTCGCGGCTGGTGATCATGTTGCGCCACCACTGCTTCTTGATGTTGTCCTTGAGCTCGACGCCGAGCGGGCCGTAGTCCCAGGCCGATTTGGTGCCGCCGTAGATCTCGCCGCACTGGTAGACGAGGCCTCTGCGCTTGGCGAGGTTGGCGACGGTGTCGACTTTGGACTTGGGTGCCACTGGCGGAGCTCTCCATCTTCGGTCACGGCGTATCGGGGGGTGCCGCGGGCGGTTTCGGACCTGATCAGACTATCTGGCGTGGCGGGTGCGTCCGAACAGCGGTCGGGCGCGGAAATTGACATGCGCACCTATGCATATCACAATGATTACGATTTGCAATAACAACAACTGCATTACCCTGACGTCATGACGTCGACCACGCAGGGCGAGTGCGCCGAGACCGAATCGGCGACCGAAGGAGCCGCAACCGTGTCCACCGAGCAGGCCGTGGAATCAGACTCGAAGCATCGGCAGGACCCAGAGCATCCGATGCACCAGGACGACCCGTTCGCAGCGGCTCCCCCGGCTGCGATTCCGCCGAAGGAGACGCTGGCCGCGGCAGGCGACATCCTCCGCGCGCTCGCGGCCCCGGTGCGTATCGCCATCGTGCTTCAGTTGCGCGAGTCCGAGCGCTGCGTTCACGAACTCGTGGTCGCTCTCGGAGTCACCCAACCGTTGATCAGCCAACACCTGCGAGTACTCAAGGCAGCCGGCGTTGTCCGTGGAGAACGCAACGGCCGCGAGGTGCTGTACCGATTGGTCGATGATCACCTCTCCCATATCGTCGTCGACGCCGTGGCCCACGCCGAGGAAGGCCGAAACCTGTGACCGACAAGTCCACCGACACCGCAACCCCCAGACGACCTGTCGTCGTCGGAGTACGAGCGACCAAGCAGCGCAGTGCGATCTCGGATCTGCTCGACACCATCGAGGAATTCAAGTCTGCACAGGATCTACACGACGAGTTGCGTAAACGCGGCGAGGGCATCGGGCTGACCACCGTCTATCGAACCCTCCAGACCCTCGCCGACGCCGGGACCGTCGACGTACTCCGCACCGACAACGGCGAGTCGGTCTATCGGCGTTGTTCCTCCGGCCATCACCATCACCTGGTGTGCCGGTCGTGCGGCTTCACCATCGAGGTCGAAGGGCCCACCGTCGAGAAGTGGTCGCAGAGCGTCGCCGAGTCCAACGGCTTCACCGACGTGAGCCACACGATCGAAATTTTCGGCACCTGCAGTCAATGCAGCGCTGCCGGTCGCTGAGCCCGTCTCACGCCACAGCGCCCGCCAGACGAGGCACCACCGACTCGAGGGCGAACGGTATCGACAGCACCGAGTTGTACGTGATCGCCCCGCGCTGATCGGTGGACACCGCAACGATGGCATCGTTGCGGGCGGCTGTCGGAGTTCCGACGATCGGGTGCTCCGCCACCACGTCGATACCGTCACCGGCTCCGAGGTAGAGCACCAGGTCCGCATCGAGCATCGAGATGTTCTCCGCCGAAACCGGGACGTAGAAGTTGGTGCCGTCGTACGGAAGCACCACCGCTGCAGTCTTGCCCGCCTTGGCGGACCGATCAGGGGAGCAAACCCTCGCGTGCTTTCTCCACCCCGGCGAGCACCAGAATCAGCATCGTCAGCATGGCCTCGTCGTCCAAGCCGGTGGCCGGAAAGGTGTAGCGCAGCAACACATCTGCGAGCTTGTCATGGGTATTGACCGAGATGGCACCGAACTGCGAATCGGCATTACGATCGGCCACCTTCTTGTGCAGAGCGGCCTTGAGCGGCCGATCCCACGCCAGCACCGCAGTGAGCGAGAGAACCTCGAGCTCGGGCGAGAGCCGAACCGCACGCAACGAGCACAGTGCACCGGCATAGTCGAAACCGAGCGAACCCTCATCACCGACCGTGACGGTCGCGAACTGGGACAAGGCCAGCTGCGCGCGTGTCTGTAACGAAAGCCCTTCAGCCGCTGCCTCGTTCGCATCGTCACTCATATTTCACTCCCCCGAACCGTCGATCACGCGAAGCGAATTCGATACACGCCTCCCATAGATCCCGGCGGTCGAAATCCGGGAACAGCTTCTTCTGAAACACGAACTCCGCGTATGCGGATTGCCACAGCAAGAAGTTCGACGTCCGCTGCTCCCCCGACGGACGCAGAAACAGATCCACATCCGGCATATCCGCCTCGTCGAGGTACTTGGCGACAGTGGCCTCGGTGATCTTCTCGGGGTTCAGCTTTCCTGCGGCAACCTGTCGAGCAATTTCCCTTGTGGCATCGGCGATCTCGGCCCGCCCACCATAGTTGACGCACATCGTCAACGTCATCACGGTGTTGTCCTTGGTCAGCTCCTCGGCAACCTCGAGCTCCTTGATCACGCTGCCCCACAACCGCGGCCGTCGACCGGCCCAGCGGACCCGCACGCCCATCTCGTTCATCTCGTCGCGTCGACGCCGAATGACATCGCGGTTGAAGCCCATCAGAAACTTGACCTCGTCGGGGCTGCGCTTCCAGTTCTCCGTCGAGAAGGCGTAAGCCGACAACCACTGCACGCCGATCTCGATGCACCCGCAGACGGTGTCCATGAGCACCGCTTCACCCTGCTCGTGCCCCGCAGTACGCGGCAGACCCCGGTCTTGCGCCCACCGACCGTTGCCATCCATCACCAGCGCGACGTGGCGGGGTATCAATTCCGGCTGCACAATCGGCGGTCGAGCGCCCGACGGATGCGGATCGGGAGGGCGCACCGTCGGCTGTGCGTCAGGCCGAGGTTGCGGCTCTCGTCGTCGAATCACGGTCCCCATCCTGCCCGACGGTGTCGGCGAAGACGGAGCCAGGTTGCGCCAGCGGCACCTGATGCGGGTGCGAGCGTTCGATGAGCGGAAGTGTGCGTAGCTGTCGTTCCAGATGCCATTGAAGGTGCGCCGCCACCAGTCCGCTGGCCTGCTTGCGAACGGCATCGGAGGTAGTGACGGTGTAGTCCCACTCCCCTCTCTCCAGCGCCACCATCAGATCCAGAACACCGGTCGACGGCGTCGCCGATCCCGGAGGTCGGCAGTGCACGCACACCGCGCCACCGGCCGCCACATGAAATGCCCGGTGCGGCCCAGCCGCTGCGCACCGCGCGCAATCGGTCAAGGCGGGAGCCCAGCCGGAAAATCCCATGGCGCGCAGCAGGTACGCATCGAGCACCAACTCGGGAGGCCGAATGTGCTGTGCGAGAGCACGCAGAGCACCGACGGTCAGCTGATGCAGTCGCTGCGCGGGTGCGTGCTCTTCACCTGCCAGCCGTTCGGCGGTCTCGAGAACCGCGCACCCCGTGGTGTAGCGGCCGTAATCTGCGACGATGTCTCCACCGAACGCCTCGACCGTGTGCACCTGGGTGACGATGTCGAGGTTGCGCCCCGGATAGAGCAGAACGTCGATGTGCGCAAACGGCTCCAGCCGCGCGCCGAACTTGGATTTGGTACGGCGAACCCCCTTCGCGACGGCCCGCACGATCCCGTTCTCCCTGGTCAACAGCGTGACGATACGGTCGGCCTCGCCCAGCTTGTGCTGGCGCAGGACGACTGCGTTGTCACGGTATGGCCTCACGGTCTCCAGTGTCCCATGGGCACCCTGTCGGTGGCCGTTTCCCGCGCTGGACACGGTCGATACTGTGCAGACGTGGATTTTCATCGGTCGACTCTCGTTGCCCAGGCCGCCGAGCTCGCGTCGGGTCGCATCACCTCGGTAGAGGCGGTCACCGCGTCACTCGATCGGATCGGCAGGAGCCAACCCACGCTCAACGCCTTCCGCATCGTGCGCCGCAGTGCCGCCCTCGCCGAGGCCGCCGAGGCGGATCGCCAGCTCGCCGCCGGAACGCGCGCTCCGCTGCTCGGTGTTCCGATCGCCGTCAAGGACGATGTCGATATTGCCGGCGAACCGACCGCGTTCGGCTGCGCCGGCGACTTTCCGGCCGCAACCGCGGACTCGGAGGTGGTGCGCAAACTACGCGCCGCCGGCGCGATCATCGTGGGAAAGACCAACAGCCCTGAGCTCGGCCAATGGCCGTTCACCAGCGGCACCTTCGGCCACACCCGCAACCCGTGGAACCGCGAACGCACCCCCGGCGGCTCATCCGGCGGCAGCTCCGCCGCGGTGTCGGCCGAATTGGTTTCTGCTGCACTGGGTTCCGATGGTGCGGGCTCGGTTCGCATCCCGGCGTCGTGGACCAATCTCGTGGGCATCAAACCGCAGCGCGGACGCATATCGACCTGGCCGGATCCCGAGGCCTTCAACGGCATCACCGTCATCGGCCCGCTCGCCCGCACGGTCGCCGATGCGGCTCTTCTCCTCGATGTGGTCTCGGGTAGCCACGACGGTGACAAGCATCGACCGGCCCCCGTGACCGTCTCCGATGCCATCGGTCGCGACTGCGGTCCGCTCCGAATCGCGCTGAGCCTGCGAAAGCCGTTCATCCCGACACCTGCCGCGCTGGATCCCGAGATCGCCGCTGCCGCATACGAGATGGCCGCGGTGCTGCGATTGCTCGGCCATACGGTGGTGGTCGACGATCCGGCGTACGGAATGTTGTTGGGCCTGAACTTCTTACCTCGCTCATTGGCCGGTGTCGCCGCATGGCTCGATCGGCTACCCGACCCGTCTCTTGCCGATCCGCGCACGCGGGCCAATGCCACAAGCGGCCGAGTCCTCGCCGGAGCACCGTTGCGCGCCGCCCGCGCCGCCGAACCGCGAATCGGACGCCGTATCGGCCGGTTCTTCGACGACTACGACATCGTGCTCGCACCGACGACGGCCACCCCGCCGCCGCGGGTCGATGCCATCGACGGCATCTCCAACGCCGACACCGATCGCGTCATCACCGAGCACTGCCCGTACACCTGGCCGTGGAACGTGTTGGGGTGGCCGAGCGTCAACGTCCCGGCAGGCCTGACCAGAGACGGGCTGCCCATCGGCCTGCAATTGATGGGGCACGAGTCCTCGGAGCCACTGCTGGTGTCGGTTGCGGCTCAACTCGAGAACGTGCTGCAGTGGCACCGCAGACGCCCCGAACCCTGGTGGACCGAGTCCTGCGAAACTTCGTAGCCCACCACGATCTGGAGAATTCCCACACCGCGAAACCGAGTGCATCGCCGGCTACGGTGACGGGTGCGTTCAGAAGCCGAGCTTGCCCATCTGCTTGGGGTCGGTCTGCCAATCCTTCGCAATTTTCACGTGCAGGTCCAGGTAGATCCTGGTACCGAGCAGCTTCTCGATCTGCAGGCGCGACGCGGTGCCGACGTCTTTCAGTCGCGATCCACCCTTGCCGATGATGATCGCCTTCTGACTCGATCGCTCGACATAGAGAATCGCATGCACGTCGAGCATGTTGTCGTGGCCCTCGCGGGGAACGACTTCCTCGATGACGACAGCCAGCGAGTGGGGCAGCTCGTCGCGGACGCCTTCGAGTGCTGCCTCGCGGATGAGCTCGGCCATGAGAATTTCCTCGGGCTCGTCCGTCAGCTCGCCGTCGGGGTAGAACGCCGGTCCCGGCGGCAGTTCGGAGGCCAGCAGATCGACCAGCTTCTCCACCTGCTCACCGGATTCGGCCGACACCGGGATGACGTGACTGGAGTCCCCGAGGAGCTTGGACAGCGCCATCAACTGCTGCACGACCCGTTCCTTCTTGACCTTGTCGATCTTGGTCACGATGCCGATCAGTGTCGTTTTCGGCGCGATGTGCCGGACCTGTTCGAGAATCCACCGGTCTCCCGGCCCGATCTTCTCGTCGGCCGGGATGCACAGGCCGATGACATCGACCTCGGAGTAGGTCTCTTGCACCAGGTCGTTGAGACGCTGCCCCAGAAGCGTTCTGGGACGGTGCAATCCGGGGGTGTCGACGAGGATCAACTGTGCGTGCTCACGATGAACGATGCCGCGGATGGTGTGCCGCGTTGTCTGCGGACGCGAGGACGTGATCGCGATCTTGGTGCCGACCAACGCGTTGGTCAAGGTGGACTTGCCGGTGTTGGGTCGGCCCACGAAACAGACGAATCCGGATCGGAACTCTTCGTTGTGCTGCTCGGACATCGAGCACCTCCAGATTTCAGTGTTGGTCGGTGACGTCCGACGGATCGTCGTCCTCGGTGGATTCTTCGTCGGCTTCGAGCTTTTCGACGAGCACGGTGGTGATGCGGACGCGGCCCCTCGGGTCCGCTCCCCCTTCACCGCGCAGGAGCAGGCCGTGGGTGATCACCTGCGAACCGGGCAACGGTACGCGACCGAGTTCGTGGCCGAGCAGCCCACCGACGGTGTCGACTTCCTCGGATTCGATGTCCATGCCGAAAATCTCGCCGAGGTCTTCGAGTGGAACCCGCGAGGACACTCGATAGCGTCCATCGTCGAGCTCCTCGATGGGCGCTACCTCGTCGGAGTCGTATTCATCGGCGATCTCGCCGACGATTTCCTCGATGACGTCCTCGATGGTCACCAGACCTGCGATGCCGCCGTACTCGTCGACGAGCAGCGCCATATGGTTGCGATCTCGCTGCATCTCGGCCAGCAGACTGTCGAGCGGCTTGGAGTCCGGCACGAACACAGCCGGACGCATCAGCTCGGACACCTGTACTCCGCGCCCACCGTCGGTGGAGTAGTACGTCCGCTGAACGAGATCTTTCAGATACACGACGCCGACGACGTCGTCGACGTTCTCGCCTATCACCGGAATCCGCGAATGGCCGCTACGCACGGCCAGGGAAGTGGCTTGGCCTGCAGACTTGTCGGACTCGATCCACACCATCTCCGGCCGAGGCACCATGACCTCACGGGCAGAGGTGTCACCGAGCTCGAACACCGATTGGATCATTCGCCGTTCGTCGTCGGCCACCACGCCGCGCTCGCGGGCCATGTCAACCAATTCCCGAAGTTCGATCTCGGAGGCGAAGGGGCCGTTGCGAAATCCCTTGCCCGGGGTGATCGCGTTACCGATGAGGATGAGGAGTCGAGAGATCGGGCCGAGGAGCCAACCGAGCGCCCGTAGCGGAAACGCAGCCGCCAGCGCGATCGAGTACGCGTTCTGGCGGCCGAGGGTTCGCGGGCCGACACCGATCACGACATAGCTGACCAGCACCATGGCCACCACGGTGATCACCAGCGCTGTCGTCGAATCGATCAATTGAGTCAGTCCGCCCGCCAGCAGAACGGCGCCGCCGATCTCGCACAGGATGCGCAGCAGGACCATCAAGTTGACGTATCTCGGGCGGTCGCCGACCACGACGACGAGGCCGGCTGCACCCGGTCGCTCGTCCTTGACCATGTCGTCGATGCGCGCCCGAGAGACCGTGTTCAGCGCGGAGTCGACAGCGGCGAACATGCCTCCGAGGGGCACCAGTAGAACAGCGAAGACTATGAGTGCGACAGCACTACTCACGCGCTAGAACCCCGCACTCCCGCTGGTGCGAACCCACACATCATCGCTCCCCACCGTCGACGAAACCGGCCTTGCCCAGCAGCCGAGCATCTCGAACGGCCTGTTCGGCAGCCCGCTCTGCCCGCCGGGCCTCCTCGTACCACTCGGCGAGAAGCCGGTTCTGCAACTCGAACATCTCTTTCTCTTCGTCCGGTTCGGCGTGGTCGTAGCCCAGCAGGTGCAGTACCCCGTGCACGGTCAGCAACGCCAGCTCGTGCTCGAGCGAATGGCCTGCGGCAGCGGCCTGGTCCGCGGCGAACGACGGACACAGCACGATGTCGCCGAGCATCGCCGGCCCCGGCTCGGGGGCATCGGGGCGGCCACCGGGCTCGAGCTCGTCCATCGGAAACGACATCACGTCGGTGGGGCCGGGCAGATCCATCCACCGCATGTGCAGGTCCGCCATCGTCGCCGAATCCACAAGCACCATCGACAGTTCCGCTGCGGGATGCACGTCCATGCCGGCGATCGCGAATCGGGCGACCGAGACCAGCTCGGGTTCGGAGATGTCCATCCCCGACTCGTTGGACACTTCGATACTCATCTAGCCACTACCCACGTTCTCGTTGCCTGCATTACCGTTTCCGTACCGCTGAATTCATCGTCTCGCCGCACGCGAGCCACCGGCACGGCGTTGGGCTCGGTTCGCAATCACACCGTCCGATGCCGACTCGAAGCGCTCGTATGCGTCGACGATCTCGGAGACCAGTCGGTGCCGCACCACATCGCTGCTGTTGAGCTGAGCGAAGTGGATGTCGTCGACGTCTGTGAGAATCTCGGACGCCGCGCGCAGACCCGATCTCGCGCCGCCGGGAAGGTCGACCTGAGTGACATCGCCGGTGACGACGATCTTCGAGCCGAAGCCCAGACGCGTCAGGAACATCTTCATCTGTTCGGCGGTGGTGTTCTGCGCCTCGTCGAGAATGATGAAGGCGTCGTTGAGCGTACGACCGCGCATGTACGCGAGTGGAGCGACCTCGATGACGCCCGCCTGCATCAACTTGGGGATCGCTTCGTCGTCCATCATGTCGTGCAATGCATCGTGCAGCGGGCGCAGGTACGGGTCGATCTTCTCGTGCAACGTTCCGGGAAGAAAACCGAGCCGCTCCCCTGCCTCCACTGCCGGACGCGTCAGGATGATGCGGGTGACCTGCTTGGTCTGCAATGCCTGTACGGCCTTGGCCATCGCGAGGTACGTCTTGCCGGTACCTGCAGGCCCGACGCCGAACACGATCGTGTTCGCATCGATCGCGTCCACGTACCGCTTCTGGTTCAGAGTCTTGGGCCGGATCGTCTTGCCGCGACGCGACAGGATGTCCAAGCTCAGGACCTCGGCGGGTGAATCCGATACGCCCTCGGTGAGCATGGCGACCGAGCGCCGCACCGCGTCGGGTGTCACCGGTTGAGCGCGCTTGGCCAGCGCGGCCAGCTCGGAGATCACCCGTTCGGCCAGAGCCACGTCGGCCACTTTCCCGGTGAGCGTCACGGCGTTTCCTCGTACGTGGACATCTGCCGTCAGCATCTGTTCGAGCGCCCGCAGGTTCTCGTCCGACTGTCCCAGCAGTGGCATCACTGCTTCGGGGGCGAGCTCCAAGGTGGACCGAACATCGCGCTCGGCGGGGAATTCGCTGTGTTCACTCACGTGGTGGCTATGGCCTGCTCTCTTGTTTCGACGATGAAGACATCAAGTGGTGTTCGGTGAAGTTTAACGCCGACGGATCGATGCGCATTCCTATTGTTCGTCGCCTCGGCCCAGCACGGCGTCGAGCGAGAGCGCCCAGCATCGCGAATCGGGATCGAGAAACGCGAAGTGGTCCTCGCCTGGCACGATCGTCAGCCGCGCATCGTCTCCGGCCGCCCGCGCGGCCTGCACGTACCGCTCGCTCTGCGCTACCGGCACCTGAACGTCCTGCGATCCGTGCAGACAGATCGTCGGAATGCCGATGGGTGCACGGGCCGCAGGCGAGGCCGATCGGTACAGCACGGGGTCGTCCTCGTACCGAGCCTCCAGCAATGCCTCGACCGCGGGGTTGGTCCGTCCGAATGCGCTCGGCTCGAGATCGAGAACCCCGGCTTGGGCAACGATGCGCGACGGGCGCACCGCCGTGTCGGTCTCGCCGCCGAGCCACACTGCGAGGTGTCCGCCTGCGGAATGCCCGACAACGCGTACATCGTCGACACCGACCGGCGCGTGACGCTGCACGTCACCTGCGACAACGTCGAGTGCCGAGCGCACGTCCTGCTGCATCTGCGGCCAATGCCCACCCGCACCGACGCGTCGATACTCGATGTTCCACGCGACAGCGCCTGCGCGGGCGAGGGCTCGGGCGAATTGTGTCCCCAGGTTCGATCCGTACTGTCCACTCCAGAAGCCACCGTGCACCACCACGACCACCGGCGTCGATGTGTCGACGGGTTCGGCCGGCAGGTACAGATGGCCGAACTGCTCCGGGTGTTCGCCGTAGGCGATCTTGATTCGTGCGCTCATGCGGTCTGGAAGTCGGGCGGCAGTTGGGTCCATCGTGAGGTCAGTACGCCCAGCGCACCGAGAGCGACGGCCCCTGCTGTCGACGTCCGCAGCACCGTCGGGCCGAGCACCACTGGGGTGGCCCCTGCCTCGGTGAGAGCGGCGACTTCACGGTCGTCCAGGCCACCCTCGGGTCCGACGACTATCGCGACCTCGGGCACCTCGCCGAACGGCAGGTCACGAAACGCCGAGGTGGCCTCCTCGTGCAGCACGGCCACGATCCCCCCGCGCTCGACGATGTCGCCCACCAGGGCATAGACCGACCGTGAATCGTGTAGCTCGGCCACCTCCGGAATGTATGCCCGGCGTGACTGCTTGGCCGCCTCGGCTGCCGTACTACGCCACTTCGCGACGCCCTTGACGGCCTTGGGGCCCTCCCATCGCGCCACGCATCGTGAGGACTGCCAGGGCACCACCGCGTCGATGCCTGCCTCGGTGGCCAGCTCGACCGCAAGCTCGGACCGATCTGCCTTCGGCAGCGCCTGGACGAGCGTCACGGCAGGAGTCGGCGGCGGCATCTCGCTGCGTGACTGGACGGTCAGCTCCAGTCGGTTCTTCTCCGCAGCCGAGACGACCGTGTCGGCCAACCCACCTGCCCCGTCACCGAGCAGTACTCGCTCGCCGACGCGGATGCGTCGAACCGTCGCGGCGTGATGTCCTTCTTTGCCGTCGAGGACTGCGAGTTCGCCGACCTGCGGCAACGGGGAGAGGTAAAAGACCGTGGGGGCCATGGATCAGCGACCGCTGAAGGCTTCCCGCAACCGCGAGAACAGTCCGCCGCTGTGCGCCGAACCGGTGGTGACGACCTCGGCCGCATCACGATCCCGAATGGACTTGAGCTGTTCGAGCAGTTGTGTCTGCTTGCTGTCCAACTTGGTCGGCACGATGACCTCGAGGTGCGCGTGCAGATCGCCGCGGATACCGGAGCGGAGCTTCGGCATTCCGTGACCGCGTAGCACTGTCGTCGAGTTCGGTTGCGTACCTTGCTCGATCGAGATCTCAGTGGGTCCGTCGATGATCGCGTCGACAGACACGGCCGTGCCGAGTGCGGCGTCGACCATCGGGACACGCACGGTGCAGTGCAGATCGTCACCGTCACGGACGAACACCTCGTGCTGCTGTTCGACGATTTCGACGTAGAGATCTCCTGCGGGGCCGCCGCCTGGGCCTACTTCGCCCTGCGAGGCGAGTCGAATCCGCATGCCGTTGCTCACTCCGACCGGAACCTTGACGGAGATGTCTCGACGCGAGCGCACGCGTCCGTCGCCGCCGCACTTGCGGCACGGGTCCGGGATGGTCTCGCCTGCACCTCGGCACGTCGGGCACGGACGGCTGGTCATGACCTGGCCGAGGAACGAACGCTGCACCGACTGCACTTCGCCGGCACCGCCGCAGGTCTCACAGCGAACTGGCTTGGAGTCTCCGTTGGTGCCCGAGCCGGTGCACAGATCGCACAGGACGGCCGTGTCGACGGTGATGTGCTTGGTCACCCCGGTCGCGCACTCGTCGAGCGTGAGCTTGGTTCTGAGCAGCGAGTCCGCTCCCGGCTGCACCCGCCCCTTGGGGCCGCGCTGCGCGCCGCCTGCGCCGCCGCCGAAGAAGGCCTCGAACACATCTCCCAGGCCGCCGCCGAAGCCGGCACCACCGAACCCACCGCCGCCGCCTCCGCCGCCCTGCTGCAACGGGTCGCCGCCGAGGTCGACGATGCGGCGCTTCTCCGGGTCGGAGAGCACCTCGTATGCGGTGGAGATCTCCTTGAATCGGGCCTGCGCGGCCTCGTCCGGGTTGACGTCCGGGTGCAGCTCTCGCGCCAGCTTGCGGTAGGCGCGCTTGATCTCCTGGTCCGTCGCCTGCTGGCCGACGCCCAAAGTCCCGTAATAATCCCGTGCCACGTCGTCTCTTTCGTCCTAGAAGATGAATCTCGTTCGTTGATGCTGTGTGCCGGCGGCCTTGCCCCCGCTACCGGCGGTCGATCGGTTCGTGCTGCTCTCAGCGCTCGGCCAGGACCTCACCGATGTATCTGGCAACCGCGGCGACCGACGCGATTGTTCCTGGGTAGTCCATTCGGGTCGGCCCGAGGACACCCATGCCACCGAGGACCATGCCAGCCGAGCCGTACCCGGTGGAAATCACCGAGGTTCCGCGCATCTCCTCGACCTGCGTTTCCTCGCCGATCCGCACGGTGACGGTGCGGGTGTCCTGTGTCACAGCGAGCAATTTGAGGACCACCACTTGTTCTTCCAGCGCCTCGAGTACCGCCCGGAGCGACCCGGGAAACCCCGCGTCGCCTGCGAAGTCCGCCGCGTTGCGGGTCAGGTTTGCCGTTCCGCCGAGAACCAAGCGTTCTTCGGGGTACTCGACCAGCGTTTCCACCAGCACCGTGGCCGAACGAATCATCGCGTCGCGCAGGCCGGGCGGTGAGTTCTCGGCGAGTTCGGCCACGGCGGCGGATGCGGCAGCCAGACGCTTGCCCTCCAATGCGCCGCCGAGAAGCCTGCGCAGTTGCGCCAGATTCTCGTCGTCGATGACGTCACCGAGTTCGACGATGCGTTGATCGACTCGGCCCGAGTCGGTGATGAGCACCAACAGCAGCCGGGCCGGAGTGAGCGCGACCACCTCGAGGTGTCGAACCGAGGATGCCGACAGAGTCGGGTACTGCACCACGGCGACCTGACGGGTCAACTGAGCGAGCAATCGCACGCCGCGTCGCAGAACATCGTCCAGGTCGACGCCGTTCTCGAGGAACTCGAGGATGGCGCGGCGTTCGGCCGCCGACAGCGGTTTGACGTCGGCAATCCGGTCGACGAACTGCCGGTAACCCTTGTCGGTGGGGACCCGGCCCGAGCTGGTGTGTGGCTGGGCGATGTACCCCTCGGCCTCGAGCACCGCCATGTCGTTGCGCACCGTTGCACTCGACACCCCCAAGTTGTGCCGCTCGACCAAAGCACGTGATCCGACGGGTTCCTGAGTGGACACGTAGTCCGCCACGATCGCTCGTAGAACCTCGAACCGCCTGTCGTCGGTGCTCGACATCGGTGCCCACCTCCGTTCTCGTTTCCAATCGCCGCTCGAGTCTAGTAGCCGACCGACGCATGATGGTGCAAGGCCTTACTGTGGTCCGAGTGGAAACTGTCTGTCGATTCGGTCCAGTGGCTCGGGGCTCGCGATGATTTTCAAAGGCGTCCGCGACGGAAAGCCGTACCCCGAGCACGGACTCTCCATCCGGGACTGGTCGAGAATTCCGCCACGCCAACTGCGTTTGGACGAGATCGTCACCACCACGAAGGTGCTCGAACTGGACCGGTTGTTGTCCGAGGACTCCACCTTCTACGGTGACCTCTTCCCGCACGCTGTGCAGTTCCGCGGCGTCATCTATCTGGAGGACGGCCTGCACCGAGCGGTTCGGGCGGCTCTACGGAATCGAACGGTGTTGCACGCCAGGGTGTTCGACTACGACGCACTCGGTGCCTGAGGCCGAGTTCTCACGCCGCGGCGATGCTGCGCACCACTGCATCCGCGAGCAACCGGCCCCGATCGGTCAGTACCAGCCGATCACCGCACCGCAGCATGAGCCCGTCCGCGACGGTCTGCTCGGCGGCGGCACGCTCGGCAGGGCCGAGCAGAGCCATCGGCACCCCCGAGCGCAATCGCACGGTCAACATCAGCTCCTCCAGGTGCCGATCCTCGACACTGAGTACCTCGCTCCCCATGACCGGCAGCTGCCCAGCTGCGAGGCGATCGGCGTACGCAGCAGGATGCTTGACGTTCCAGAATCGGGTACCGCCGATGTGGCTGTGCGCTCCAGGGCCGGCACCCCACCAGTCGCCGCCATCCCAGTAACCGATGTTGTGACGGCACTGTGCATCGGCGTCGGCGGCCCAGTTCGATACCTCGTACCAGGACAGGCCCGCAGCACCGAGGGCTGTGTCGATGCGCTCGTAGCGGCTCGCCAGTACATCGTCGTCCGGAGCGGGCAACTCGCCACGCCGCACCTTGCGCGCCATGGCAGTTCCGTCCTCGATGATCAACGCGTAGGCCGACACGTGGTCGACACCGGCATCGAGTACCGCGGCGAGCGACTGGTCGAGGTCACTGTCTCGCTCGCCGGGGGTGCCGTAGATGAGGTCGAGGTTGACGTGCTCGAAACCGGCAGCGCGCGCCTCCTTGGCGGCCGCGACCGCCCGGCCGGGCGTGTGGGTTCGATCGAGTACGGCGAGCACGTGCGGCGCGGCGGATTGCATTCCGAGCGAGACTCGGGTGAAGCCTGCCCCCCGAAGTCGGTCGAAGAATTCCGCGGATGTCGATTCGGGGTTGGATTCGGTGGTCACCTCGCCGCCGTCGGTGAGTCCGAAACTGGACCGGACGGCACCGAGAACCTCGGCCAGACCGTCGCCCCCCAGCAGTGACGGCGTGCCACCACCGACGAAGACCGTGTCAGCTGTCGGAACTCGCCCGGTCCCCGCCTCGATCAGGGCCGCGGCGGTGTCCAGCTCACGTCGCAGACCCTCCAGCCAGGACTGCGGCGACGCCGAGGTCCCCAACTCGCCCGCCGTGTAGGTGTTGAAATCGCAGTACCCGCATCTCGTCGCGCAGAACGGGACATGTACGTAGATGCCGAACGCTCGGTCCCCCACGCCGGCGAATGCCTCGTGCGGCAACTCGAAGTCGGACGGGATGGAGACGGCGTTGTTCACGCTCACCAGTGTCCCAGAGTCGGCGATCGACTCTGCCCACCCGCCGTCGGGCAGGTCTGCCAGCCTATTTACCCGAAAAACGGGGTAAATAGGCTCCGCGGTCGGCAATGCTGCGATGACGTGGCACAATGGCACCCGTGACCGACTCAGGAGTTCGACTCGTGGCGCGCCGCCATGTCGATCTCGGCCGCGTCTGTAGCGCGTCGTGTCGATGCACGTCCGGCTGCTGACCAGCCTCCTTCGAGCACGTCCATTCGATTCACCGGCACTCCCTTCATGTGGGTAGCGCACATCCACGCGCACAACCCGAGAGCCGGCCCGCACAGAAGATGCAGGAGCATTGCATGTCGTCGACCAGCGACGCGACCACCGACGCTGCCTCCGTCAAGCCACGGGAGCGCACGCCGCGGCCGACCAAGCGTCGAGCCGAGGGACAGTGGGCCCTGGGCTACCGAGAGCCACTCAACGCCAACGAGCAGTCCAAGAAGGACGACAACCCGCTCAACGTCCGTGCCCGCATCGAGAACATCTACTCCAAGCAGGGGTTCGACAGCATCGACAAGAGCGACCTGCGCGGCCGCTTCCGGTGGTGGGGCCTCTACACACAGCGCGAGCAGGGCTACGACGGCACCTTCACCGGTGACGACAACATCGATCTGCTCGAGGCGAAGTACTTCATGATGCGGATCAGATGCGACGCAGGCGCGCTGAACCTCGAACAACTGCGCACCCTCGCGAACATCTCGAAGGAGTTCGGCCGTGACACCGCTGATCTGTCCGATCGTGAGAACGTCCAGTTCCACTGGGTCGAGGTCGAGAACGTTCCCGAGATCTGGCGTCGAATCGAGGCGGTCGGGCTCGAGACCACCGAGGCCTGCGGCGACTGCCCACGGGTGGTGCTCGGTTCCCCTCTCGCCGGTGAGGCCGTCGACGAGATTCTCGACCCCACGTCGGCCATCGACGAGATCGTCGAGCGGTACATCGGCAAACCCGAGTACTCGAACCTGCCGCGCAAGTTCAAGACGGCCATCTCCGGCCTTCAGGACGTGGTGCACGAGATCAACGACTGTGCGTTCGTCGGAGTGAACCACCCCGAGCACGGTCCCGGACTCGACCTGTGGGTCGGCGGTGGCTTGTCCACCAATCCCATGCTCGCGCAACGTGTCGGCGTCTGGGTTCCCCTCGAGGAGGTACCGGACGTCTGGGAAGGCGTCGTCTCGATCTTCCGTGACTACGGGTATCGCCGGCTCCGCACGAAGGCGCGGCTGAAGTTCCTGATCAAGGACTGGGGTATCGAGAAATTCCGCCAGGTCCTCGAGGACGAATACCTGCACCGCAAGCTCATCGACGGACCGGCCCCCGAGAAGCCGACTCGGCCTCGCGATCACGTCGGTGTGCAGAAGCTGAAGAACGGTCTCAACGCGGTCGGTGTCGCGCCCATCGCAGGACGCGTCTCGGGCACCATCCTGGCCGCTGTGGCCGATGCCGCCGAGAAAGCCGGGTCTGATCGGATTCGCTTCACGCCGTATCAGAAGCTGATCGTTCTCGATGTTCCGGACGACAGGCTCGAGCAGCTGATCGCAGATCTCGACGCATTGGGCCTGCCGGCCCGACCCTCGCACTGGCGCAAGAATCTGATGGCCTGCAGCGGCATCGAGTTCTGCAAGCTCTCCTTCGCCGAAACCCGCAAGCGCTCACAGGTTCTCGTGCCCGAGCTCGAGCAGCGCCTGGCCGACATCAACAGTCGACTCGACGTTCCGATCACGATCAACATCAACGGCTGCCCCAACTCGTGCGCGCGTTCACAGATCGCCGACATCGGCTTCAAGGGCATGCTGGTCGACGACGGTGCCGGGAATCAAGTAGAGGGATTCCAGGTTCATCTCGGAGGCAGCCTCGGTCTGGACAGTGCGTTCGGCCGAAAGTTGCGCCAGCACAAGGTCAACAGCTCCGAGCTGGGCGATTACATCGACAGAGTGGTGCGCAATTTCGACAAGCACCGCGAGGACGGCGAACGGTTCGCTCAATGGGCCGTACGAGCAGACGAGGCGGATTTGCGATGAGTACCAGGCTGAATTTGACGGTGGAGGAGTTGAAGGACATCGCCGAGCGCGGTGCCCGCGAACTCGACGGGGCGAGCCCACTGGAGCTGTTGCAGTGGACCGAGGACACCTTCGGTGAGGACTTCATCGTCGCCTCCAACATGCAGGACGGGGTTCTCGTTCATCTCGCAGCACAGGTTCATCCCGGTGTGGATGTGCTGTTTCTCGACACCGGCTACCACTTCGCCGAGACGATCGGCACACGCGACGCCGTCGAATCCGTGTACGGCGTGCACGTCATCAATGCCCGCGCCGAGAAGACTGTTGCGGAACAGGATTCGATCGAGGGCAAGGACCTGTTCGCACGTGAGCCCAACCGGTGCTGCGCGATGCGCAAGGTCGCCCCGCTGAAGAAGGAACTGGCGAACTACAGCGCTTGGGTCACCGGCATCCGGCGGGTCGAAGCACCCACCCGCGCCAACGCTCCGCTCATCTCGTTCGACGACGCCTTCGGCCTGGTGAAGATCAACCCGATCGCACCGTGGTCGGATGAGCAGATGCAGGCCTACATCGACGAGCATTCGATTCTGGTCAATCCCCTCGTCGACGAAGGCTATCCGTCCATCGGGTGCGCACCGTGCACCGTCAAACCTGCCCCCGGAGCCGACCCGCGTAGCGGTCGTTGGGCCGGCAAGGCCAAGACCGAATGTGGGTTGCACGCCTCATGACACTCGACCTCACCTCGGCCACCGTCGGTCGAACCCATCTCGACGCAGATCGGTTCGACACCCTCGACGCACTCGAATCCGAGGCCATTCACATCTTCCGGGAGGTGGCGGGCGAGTTCGAGCGTCCCGTCATTCTGTTCTCCGGCGGCAAGGACTCGACCGTTCTGCTGCATCTGGCGATCAAGGCGTTCTGGCCCGCTCCCCTGCCGTTCGCGCTGCTCCACGTCGACACCGGCCACAACCTGCAGGAGGTACTGGACTTCCGCGATCACGTGGTCGCCAAGTACAACCTGCGCCTGCACGTGGCCAGGGTCGAGGACTACCTCGCCGACGGACGCCTCACCGAGCGTCCCGACGGCATCCGCAACCCGCTGCAGACCGTGCCTCTTCTCGACGCGATCTCCGAGAATCGGTTCGACGCCGTCTTCGGCGGTGCCAGACGCGACGAGGAGCGGGCCCGTGCGAAGGAACGAATCTTCTCGTTGCGCAACGCATTCGGCCAGTGGGAGCCCAAGAAGCAGCGACCCGAACTGTGGAACCTGTACAACGGCAAGCATTCCCCCGGCGAGCAGGTGCGGGTGTTCCCGCTCAGCAACTTCACCGAACTCGACATCTGGCGCTACATCGCGCGCGACGACGTGGAACTGGCGAGCATCTACTACGCCCACCAGCGACCCGTCTACCAGCGTGATGGCATGTGGATGACACCCGGCGTGTGGGGTGGGCCCGCCGAGAACGAAGAACTGCAGACTCTGTCGGTGCGCTACCGCACCGTCGGCGACGGATCCACCACTGGCGCAGTACTCTCCGAGGCCGCCGACAACCAGGCAATCCTCGCCGAGGTCGCCGCATCGCGGCTGACCGAACGCGGAGCGACCCGCGGCGACGACCGTGTCTCCGAGGCTGCAATGGAAGATCGCAAACGAGAAGGATACTTCTGATGAGCAGCTCGAGCACAGGCACGCAGCTCCTTCGCCTCGCCACCGCAGGGAGCGTCGACGACGGAAAGTCGACCCTCGTCGGACGGCTGTTGTACGACACCAAATCCGTTCTGGCAGACCAGATCGACGCCGTCACTCGGGCATCGGTGGACAAGGGCCTGGCCACGCCGGATCTGTCCCTGCTGGTCGACGGACTGCGCGCCGAGCGCGAACAGGGCATCACCATCGATGTCGCCTACCGCTATTTCGCGACGCCACACCGCTCGTTCGTGCTGGCCGACACCCCAGGCCACGTGCAGTACACCCGCAACACCGTGTCCGGGGCGTCGACGGCTCAGCTCGTCATCCTGCTGGTCGATGCCCGCAAGGGTGTCATCACCCAGACCCGCAGGCACGCAGCGGTTCTCGCTCTGCTCGGCGTTCCACGGCTGGTCCTCGCGGTCAACAAGATCGATCTGGTCGAGGACCCCGCGCAGGTCTTCGCCGACATCTCGGCCGAGTTCAACTCGCTGACCTCCTCCCTCGGCTGGTCCAGCGAGGACGTCGTCGAGATCCCGGTCTCTGCGCTACACGGTGACAACGTCGCGGTGCAGTCGGACAGAACCCCGTACTACGACGGGCCCACGCTCATCGAGCACCTCGAGTCGGTACCGGTCGACGCCGAGCCACACCGCGTCGGTCTTCGATTCCCCGTGCAGTACGTGATTCGACCCCGCACGGCAGAGTTCCCCGACTATCGCGGGTACGCAGGCCAGGTCGCAGCAGGCACCGTCGACGTCGGGGACGAGGTGGTCATTCTGCCCTCCGGCACCCGAACGACGGTCGAACGCATCGACACCGCGGACGGTGAGTTGCGTACGGCGCACGCCGGGCGCAGTGTCACTCTCGTGCTCACCGACGATGTCGACGTCTCGCGCGGAGACACCATCGCCTCCCCGCAGGACGCGCCCGAGCCCATCGGCGATTTCGAGGCCACTGTCTGCTGGCTCGCCGAGAAGCCGCTCCGCCCGGGTGCCCGGCTGCTGCTCAAGCACGGAACCCGTACGACGCAGGCCATCGTCGGCACTCTCATCGAACGTTTCGACGAGCAGGATCTCACTGCGCAGGAGAATCCGGAGTCGCTCGAGCTCAACGAGATCGGCCGAATTTCCGTGCGCGTCGCCGAACCGATCGTGGCCGACGACTACGCCGTCAACCGGCACACGGGTAGCTTCCTGCTGATCGATCCAGCCGGTGGAAACACCCTCGCGGCCGGGCTCGTGGGGAATGCATTGGCTGCGGTCGAGCTGGGGTCGGCAGTTCCGGCGTGACCGCTCTGATCGCGGTTGCCCACGGCAGCCGCGACCCGCGCTCGGGCGCTTCGATCCGCCGCGCCGTCGACGTGCTACGTCGACGGCGACCGGATCTGGACGTCCGGGTTGCGTTTCTCGATCTGACCGATCCCGGCGTCGACACGGTGGTCGACGAGCTGGCCTCGTCCGGTCATACGCGCATCGTCGCAGTTCCGCTGCTGTTGGGCAGCGCCTATCACGCGAAGGTCGACCTACCCGCGCTGCTGAATGCAGCGCGAGGACGTCATCCGCACCTGTCCATCGCACAATCGGACGTACTCGGTGGTGATCGTCTGCTCGTCGATGCCGTTCGCGATCGTGTCGTGCAGACCGGGGTTGCACTCGACGATACGACCGTCGGCGTCGCGCTGGCCGCAGTCGGCTCGAACGACGCATCGGCGAACGAACGCACCGAACTCCTGGCCCAAGATCTGGTGTCCGGAAGCTCCTGGGCCGGGGCGGTGGCCTGCTTCGCGACCTCGGTCGAACCCTCTGCTACCGAGGCCGTGGCGCAGCTGCGCTCGATGGGTGCCACTCGCATCGTGGTGGCACCATGGTTTCTGGCACCGGGCAGATTGACCGACCGAGTCACACGTCTGCTGTTGGAGCACCCGGACGTGACATTCGCCGAGGTCATCGGCTCCCATCCGGCGGTAGCCGAGATCGCTTCCTGGCGCTACGACGCCGCCCTGCAGCGCGTGTGTCGGCACCGTACCGCGTGAGATACGCGGCGACGGTCAGTTCACAGGGGCCGAGGCAGCCTGGTGAGCTGCGTCGGCAACTTCCGGTACCCGAGTCGCTCGCGCGTACACCGTGTCGCCCTCACGAAGACCGAGGGCTTCGCTGTCGCCACGAGTGATCTGCGCGGCGAACAACTCACCGGTCGCGGCGTTCTCCAATTCGACCTTGACCTCGAACCCGAGACGCACCACGCGCTGGACGATGGCACGTGTCACTCCCGCCGATTCCGCCGTCCCGCTGGCCTGCGCCTGCGCCAACGACGGATCGCGTCCGACGCGAATGTCGTGCGGGCGGACGAGAACTCCGTTCAGTCTGGCGACCTGGCCGAGGAACGACATCACGAAATTGTTGGCCGGACGGTCGTAGAGATCCTCCGGCGTCCCGATCTGTTCGATTCTTCCCTTGTTGAGCACGGCGATTCGATCGGCGACGTCGAGCGCTTCTTCCTGATCGTGGGTCACCAGCACGGTCGTCACATGCACCTCGTCGTGCAGTCGCCGCAGCCACGTCCTGAGGTCGGCCCGTACTTTGGCGTCGAGTGCACCGAACGGCTCATCGAGCAGCAACACCTGCGGGTCGACGGCCAGTGCACGGGCCAACGCCATGCGCTGCCGCTGTCCACCGGACAGCTGCGCCGGGTAGCGGCTCTGGAAGCCGGCGAGCCCGACGATCTCGAGTAGCTCGTCCACCTTCTTGGCGATCTCGGCCTTGGGCCGCTTGCGAATCTGCAGACCGAACGCGACGTTGTCTCGCACCGTGAGGTGTTTGAACGCCGCGTAGTGCTGGAACACGAAGCCGATCTCGCGACGCTGCGGACTCACCCAGGTCACGTCCTGCCCTGCAAGCACCACGCGGCCGGAGTCGAGCTGCTCGAGGCCCGCGATCGAGCGCAGCAGAGTGGACTTGCCCGAACCACTGGGACCCAGCAATGCCGTCAACGAACCCTTGGGGATGTCGATGTCGACATCGTCGAGCGCTGCGAAATCGCCGTACCGCTTGTTGGCACCGGCGACCGAGATCTCGATCTCCGGGGATGTCTCGGTCATTGGTTCGTCCTCTTCTTCTCGAGGGCCGTCATCAACAGCAGCACGACCACGGCGATCGCCATGAGCAGCGTGGAGGCCGCATACGCACCTTGCTGATTGAAGTCCTCGTAGCGTGAATTGACCAGCAGTGTCAGTGTTTGCGAGATTCCCGGCAGATTGGTCGAGACCATGATGACGGCACCGAACTCGCCGAGGGATCGCGCGACGGTCAGTACCACGCCGTAGGTCAGGCCCCACCGGATCGCAGGCAACGTGATGCGCCAGAACGTCTGCCAGGACGACGCGCCCAATGTCGAGGCGGCCTCTTCCTGTTCTTCACCGATTTCGTACAGCACCGGTTCGACCTCGCGAACAACGAACGGCAGCGTGACGAAGATGGTCGCGATGACCATGCCAGGAAGCGCGAAAATGACCTTGAAGCCCAAGCTTTCGACGCCGCCGAACCAACCGTTCGCACCCCACAGCAGGATCAGCGCAACACCGGTGATGATCGGCGACACCGCGAACGGCAGATCCACGATCGCCTCGAGCACGCCCCTGCCGCGGAACCGCCCGCGTACGAGCGCGAGAGCTGTGACCACACCGAACACGATGTTGATCGGCACCACGATGGCAACGATCAACAGCGAGAGCTGCAGTGCCGATTGTGCGGCCGGAGTGGTGATCAGCTCCCAGAACGTGACGACGCCGTCTTCGAAGGTGCGGTACAAAATGGTCCCGAGCGGCAGCAGCACGAGTACGGCGAGATACAGCAGGGCGACGGTGCGCAGGGTCAGCTTGACCGGTAGACCGATCTTCACGAGATCTGCTCCTCACGACGGGCCAGCCGATTGCCCACCACACGCAGGACGAACAGCACCGCAAACGCAATTCCCAACAGCACCACGGAGATTGCCGCTGCATCGGTGGACCTGTCGTACTCGATCAGCTCACGGATGTACTGGGAGGCCACCTGGGTGTCGTTCGGGATGTTGCCACCGATGAGCACCACCGATCCGAACTCACCGATGGCGCGGGCGAACGCAAGGCCACCGCCGGAGAGCACGGCAGGCAACAACACCGGCAACACGATGCGCCGGAAGATGGTCCAGTTGTTCGCCCCGAGAGAGGCAGCCGCCTCCTCCACGTCCTTGTCGAGCTCGATCAACACCGGCTGCACCGCCCGCACCACGAACGGCAGCGTGACGAACAGCAGCGCGACGACCACTGCGGGCTTGGTTGCATTGAACACCAACCCGATCGGACTCGCCGGGCCGTACAGCGAGAGCAGCACGAGGCTCGCGACGATGGTCGGTAGTGCGAACGGCAGATCGATCAGCGCATTGACGAACCGTTTCCCCGGGAACTCGTCCCGCACCAACACCCATGCGATGAGCGTGCCGAGGAACAGATTGAGCACTGCTGCCGCGACGGATACCTCGAGTGTCACCTTGAACGTGGCCACTGCCCGCGGCTCGGAGATCGCATCCCAGAAACCGGACAGACCGTCGTCGAACGACTGAACGGTCAACGCTGCCAGCGGAAGCAATACGATGACGCTGAGCCACAGCACGGCCACCCCGAGCCCGAGTGGCCCTACCGATCCCGGCCCCCTGAACTTGCGGCCCTCGCCGCCTGGACGAAACCGTGATCTCGTACCGGGCGGAACGGTCGATTCCGCAGTCGATGTATCTGTGGTCGAAGGTGACATCGATATCTACCGAGTACTTTCCTGATAGATCTTCGCGATCGCGCCGTTGTCACCGAACAGGTCCGCGTCGACCTGCTCCCAGCCGCCCAGATCATCTATGGTGTACAGCTTTTCGGGAGTGAAGAACTTGTCGGAGAACTCCGACTCGATCTCCGGGTTCGCCGGACGGAAGCCCGCTTCGGCCCAGATCCGCTGCCCCTCGTCGGAATAGACGAAATCGTTGAGAGCGTTCGCCCGGTCCAGGTGAGCGCTGCTGTTGACCACCGCCACCGGGTTGTCGATGCGGAACGTCACGGGAACGTCGACGTGCTCCACCTGCTGGCCCTGCTGCTCGATGAGGAGTGCCTCGTTCTCGTAACTCAGCAACGCATCACCTTGGCCTTGCAGAAACGCTTCGGTGGCCGCGCGACCCGACTCGGGCTGCACCGGAAAATGATCAGCGACGAGCGTACGAACGAAATCGAGACCCGCCTGCTCGTCCTGGCCGCCGTTGCTCATCGCCGCGTACGGGGCGAGCAGGTTCCACTTGGCCGATCCGGAACTGAGCGGGCTCGGGCTGATCACCTGTACACCCGGCTCGAGCAGGTCGTCCCACGTGCGAATGTTCTTCGGGTTGCCCTCCCGAACCACGATCGTCACCACGGAGCCGAACGGCACTCCCCCGTAGGCATTGCGGTTCCAGTCCTCGTCGATCTTGCCCGCGTCGACGAGTCGCGTGATATCGGGCTCCACGGAGAAGTTGACGATATCGGCGGGCGCGCCGTCGGCAACCTTACGAGATTGGTTACCCGAAGGGCCGTAGTCGGCGTTGATCGCGGTGCCGTCGCCGTCCTCGGTCGCTGCGAAGGCCGTACCGATTGCGTCCCAGCCGTTCTTGGGCACTGCGTAGCCGACGAGGGTCAGGGAAGGACCACTGGCAGTGTCCGGGGGGCCACCGACGACGTCACTGGACCCGCCGTTGCAGCCGCTGAGTACCAACGCCCCCACGGCAGCAAACGTGGTCAGCAGGTAGCGAGAGCCATGCCTCATCGAGCGAGGGCCTTTCATGATGGTGTGCACTGAGAACGAACTGGGCCGAGTCGATACCCTCGTCGACCGAAGCCGTGTGGCCGAGGCCGAGGTCACCGTGCGCAATCGCACGAACAACGAATCCCGGCCGCGTGCGAGGCATGCGCATGCCGACAGCGGATCGACGGAACCTGTTCGACGAGGGAAGAAATCAACAACAGTCGATATCGGCGACTGCCAACATGCCGACAGCAATCAACGCCAACTGATGGCGGACGCGGTACTCGGCTGCAGACGACACGGCAGAAATCTAGCAGAGGATCGGTGTCGGCTCTAACTCGGCAGACGAGTCGGGGCCGGAAAGGCTACCGAGTGAGCAACCAGGCGATGACAACCAGCACCAGCAGCGCGATGAGCGCCAACGTGACCCGAGACCGTGGCATTACTATCCGTCCTTCGTCGTGGTGGAGGCCGTCGCCGTCGACTCCGCCTCCCGAGCCGCACGGGCGTCGCGTCCGAGCAGACGCAGGAACACTGCGAGCAGTCGATCGAACACCCGTGCCAACAGGAACGCCGTCGGCACGATGACCAGCAACGCGACGACCGACTGCGGCACGAACGGCAATCCCGTTATCCACAGTTCGACGCCGTCCCACCATCGTGCAACCGGTTCCACCCTCGCAGCTTAAACCAGCCGGCTCCACACCCACGCCACGCCGACCGACGACCAGCAGTGGACGACTGCCATCGATGCGTCGATGATTACGCCATGACGGCATTCGAAAATACTTCGCCCGTACCCCCGGTGGCCGACGAACCCGTTATGGGATCGGGACACCCAGGTTTGGGCGGAGTCGAAGTTCAAGGAGCGTTGGGACGTACCGACTCGCCGGCGTACGCGGCGACGTCGTATCGCAGCGCCTTTCCGCCGATCGACGACTACGCGTTCCTCTCGGACTGCGAAACGACTTGTTTGATCGCACGCAACGGGTCCGTCGAGTGGATGTGTGTGCCACGGCCGGACTCACCCAGCGTCTTCGGCGCAATTCTCGATCGCAGTGCGGGTCACTTTCGGGTCGGACCGTACGGCCAGTCCGTCCCGGCTGCCCGCCGCTACCTGCCGGGCGGCCTGATCGTCGAAACCACGTGGCAGACCGAGACCGGGTGGATCACCGTACGCGACGCCCTGGTGATGGGCCCATGGCACAACACCGATCAACGCTCACGAACCCACAAACGTGCGCCGAGCGACTGGGATGCCGAGCACATTCTGCTTCGGACCATCAAGTGCGTCAGCGGGACGGTCGAATTGGAGATGAGTTGCGAGCCGGCCTTCGATTACCACCGCGCCCCGGCCAAGTGGGAATACACCGGGAAGGTGTACGAGGAGACGACGGCAACCTGCGCCGCGAGCAGTGACGGCGATCAGCCGACGCTGAAACTGACCACCAATCTGCGGATCGGCATCGAAGGCCGAGAGGCCCGCGCACGCACCCGCTTGACCGAGGGCGACAACGTGTTCGTCGCGTTGTCCTGGTCCGATCTACCTGCGCCGCAGACGTTCGAGGAAGCCTCGAGCAAGATGTGGCAGACGTCGGAATGCTGGCGGCAATGGATCACGATCGGCCGATTCCCCGACCATCCGTGGCGCGGATACCTTCAGCGCAGCGCATTGGCTCTCAAGGGCCTGACCTACGCGCCGACCGGTGCTCTGCTGGCCGCGTCGACCACGTCACTTCCGGAAACGCCTGGTGGAGAACGTAACTGGGACTATCGATACACCTGGGTGCGGGATTCCACTTTCGCTCTGTGGGGCCTGTACACCCTGGGACTCGACCGGGAGGCCAACGACTTCTTCGCGTTCATGTCCGATGTCGCGACCACAGCCAACGGCGAGGTCAATCCCCTGCAGGTCATGTACGGCATCGGCGGCGAGAAGACCCTCGACGAGGAGGAGCTGTCGCACCTGTCCGGCTACGACGGTGCCCAACCCGTCCGTATCGGCAACGGTGCCTACAACCAAGAACAGCACGACATCTGGGGCACGATGCTCGACTCGGTGTACCTCCACGTCAAGTCGCGAGAACACGTCCCCGAGTTCCTGTGGCCGCTACTCAAGCGTCAGGTCGAGGAAGCGATCGCCAACTGGCGCAAGCCCGATCGTGGTATCTGGGAGGTACGCGGTGAACCGCAACACTTCACGTCCTCGAAGCTCATGTGTTGGGTCGCGCTCGACCGCGGCGCCAAGCTCGCCGACATCCACGGCCAGGACGAATATTCGGCCAAGTGGAACGAGATCGCCGACGAGATCAAGGAAGACATTCTCGCGAACGGCATCGACTCCCGCGGTGTTCTCACCCAGCGCTACGGCCACGACTCGCTGGATGCGTCACTGCTGCTCGCGCCGCTGCTGCGGTTCCTACCTGCCGATGACGAGCGTATTCGCGCGACGGTGCTTGCCATTGCCGACGAGTTGACCGAGGACGGGCTCGTGCTGCGGTATCGAACCGACACCACCGACGACGGATTGGCCGGCGAAGAAGGAACATTCACGATCTGTTCCTTCTGGCTGGTCTCGGCGCTGGTCGAGATCGGCGAGCTCCCGCGAGCGAAGCACCTGTGCGAACGGCTCCTCGGTTACGCGAGCCCGCTCAAGCTCTACGCCGAGGAGATCGACCATCGCACCGGCCGTCACCTCGGCAATTTCCCGCAGGCATTCACCCACCTGGCACTCATCAACGCCGTGGTGCACGTCATCCGCGCCGAGGAGGCTCAGGCGGCAGGGCATTTCCAGCCTGCGCACTCCAACACCTGAGCAGTGTCGTTCAGCGGCCGAGTTGCCTCGCCCATTCGGCGACCAACTCGGCCGCGGGCTTCGACTGCGCTCGGCGATGACCGGTACCTGCCCACATCGACAGTGCCGACGGATCGTTCTGTGCGGCTGCCTTCGCACGCAGCGGTGCCGTCAAATAGTGCAGATCGGGGTACGCGAGCGGCGCGGCCTCGGAGTTCTCGCGCATGAACTCGTTCACCAGACCCCGCGCCGGACGACCGGAGAACGCCCTGGTCACAGCGGTGTCCGTCGCGCGCGTCAACTGCTGTCGGTGTACCGGTTTGGTACCGGCTTCCGGCGTGTTCAGCAGCGCCGTGCCCAGCTGCACAGCGTGCGCTGCACCCGAATCGAGCAGTGGCGCAACGTCGTTGCCGTCCATCAATCCACCGGCAGCGATTCGGGGTAGCTGGGAAATCTCGCGTACTGCGGCCAGCAGTTCCGTCAAGGGCTGCTCGGGGGCCGAGCCGTCGAACGTACTTCGGTGCCCACCTGCCTCGGGGCCCTGCACCACGAGTGCGTCGACTCCGTTCGCGGTGGCCACCGACGCGTCGGACGCCGTGGCGACGGTGGCCCACACCTCGGTACCCACCGAGTGCAGTGTCGCGACCTCGTCCGCATCGAACGTCGCGAACGTACTCGACACCACCGGCACCGGATGTGCCAGCAGCCAGGCGAACTTGTCAGCGTAGAAGTCGTCGCGACGCGGCAACACTCCCGGTTCGGCATCGAAGCGCTCGAACCAGGGTGCCACCCGCTCGGCGTACGCCTGGACGTCGGCACCGGACGACTCTTCCGGCAGGAACAGATTGACTCCGATCGTCACATCGCGAACCGAATCGATCTGCGCTGCAAACGCTTCGAGCGTCAGCAAACCCCCGGCAATCATCCCCAATCCGCCGGCCTCCGAGACCGCGCGGGCCAACTCCGGAGTGCTGGGGCCACCGGCCATGGGAGCACCGACAACGGGAACACGCAACTGCTTCAGAATCGAGGTGGTCACAGGTTCGAAACGTACTCCCCCGTCGTTGACGACAGAGTTCGGTGCCGACCGCGCGCCCCCATTGCCGACCGCGCGCCCCCATTGCCGACCGCGCGCCCCTGCTCTGATGCGAGGAGGGGCGCGCAGTCGGTGAAAAAGGTGTGAGGTTCGTTCCAGCGACCGGGAGCTACCGTCCTACTTCTTCGGCTTGTCCGCCGAGGACTCCGAGGACAACGCGGCGACGAAGGCTTCCTGCGGCACCTCGACGCGACCGATCGTCTTCATCCGCTTCTTGCCCTCTTTCTGCTTCTCGAGCAGTTTGCGCTTGCGGCTGATGTCGCCGCCGTAGCACTTCGCGAGCACGTCCTTACGGATCGCGCGGATGTTCTCGCGGGCAATGATGCGTGATCCGATGGCGGCCTGGATCGGGACCTCGAACTGCTGACGCGGAATCAGTTCCTTGAGCTTGGTCGTCATCTTGTTCCCGTACGCGGCAGCGGCGTCCTTGTGCACGATCGCCGAGAACGCGTCGACGGCCTCACCCTGCAGCAGAATGTCGACCTTCACCAACGCCCCGCTCTTCTCGCCGATCTCCTCGTAGTCGAGGCTGGCGTATCCGCGCGTTCGGGACTTGAGGATGTCGAAGAAGTCGAAGATGATCTCGGCCATCGGAATCGTGTAGCGCAATTCCACACGGGTCTCGGACAGGTAGTCCATACCGCCCAGGTCTCCGCGTCGTCCCTGGCACAGTTCCATGATGGAACCGATGAACTCGCTGGGCGAGATGATGGTGCATTTGACCATCGGCTCGAATACTTCCCTCGCCTTGCCCTCGGGCCAGTACGACGGGTTGGTGACGATGTGCTCGGCACCGTCCTCCATCTCGACGCGATAGACCACGTTCGGTGAGGTCGAGATCAGATCCAGGTTGAACTCCCGCTCGAGCCGCTCACGGGTGATCTCCATGTGCAGCAGACCGAGGAAGCCGCAGCGGAAGCCGAACCCGAGAGCGACGGAGGTCTCCGGCTCGTACGTCAGGGCTGCGTCGTTGAGTTGCAGCTTCTCGAGAGCGTCGCGCAGGTCGGGGTAGTCCGAACCGTCGACCGGGTACAGACCGGAGTAGACCATCGGCCGGGGCTCGCGATAGCCGGTCAGCGGTTCGGTCGCACCCTTGCGGAAGGTGGTGACGGTATCGCCGACTTTGGACTGGCGGACATCCTTCACGCCGGTGATGAGGTACCCCACCTCGCCGACGCCCAAGCCCTTGGTGGCCTTCGGGTCCGGTGAAACGATGCCGACCTCGAGCAGCTCGTGCGTCGAGCCGGTCGACATCATCGTGACCTTCTCCCGCGGGTTGAGCGCACCGTCGACCACACGGACGTAGGTGACGACGCCGCGGTAGGTGTCGTAGACCGAGTCGAAGATCATTGCGCGGGCCGGGCCGTCGGGGTTGCCGACCGGTGCCGGAACAAGCTTGACGACCTCGTTGAGCAGTTCCTCCACGCCCACACCGGTTTTGCCGGATACGCGCAGCACGTCGTCGGCCTCGCACCCGATGATGTGGGCGATCTCGGCGGCGTAGCGATCCGGATCGGCCGCCGGAAGGTCGATCTTGTTCAGCACCGGAATGATGGTGAGCTCTTTGTCGAGGGCCAGGTACAGGTTAGCCAATGTCTGAGCCTCGATGCCCTGTGCGGCGTCGACGAGCAACACCGCTCCTTCGCAGGCCTCGAGTGCGCGTGAGACCTCGTAGGTGAAGTCGACGTGTCCGGGAGTGTCGATCAGGTGCAGAACGAATTCCTCACCGTCGACTACCCAGGGCAAACGGACGTTCTGTGCCTTGATGGTGATTCCGCGCTCGCGCTCGATATCCATGCGGTCCAGGTACTGCGCGCGCATCGACCGATCGTCGACGACTCCGGTGAGCTGCAACATCCGGTCCGCCAACGTCGACTTACCGTGGTCGATGTGGGCGATGATGCAGAAGTTCCTAATCCTGGTCGGATCGGTGAACGTCGTGTCGGCGAAGCTGGGCACTCGTATCCTTCGGCTGGCGTGTTCGAAATGAGCGAACGGGCGACTCTATCGTCCCACGCCGAGTACGGTGCGCCGTCTCCGGCTGTCCGACTCGGGTGTTCTGCAGTCCGGCTTCGCGCTGTGAGCAGCAGCGCTGGGATGGCTACACTCGCCGCATGGCTGGCAACTGGAGCAGATTCGGCAAGGAATTGGGCAAGATCGCGATGCGCGAGGGCCCACGACTGCTGCGTCAACTACAAAAGTCCGGTGCTCTGCAGAAGGGCAAGGACGCGATCAGCGGAACGGGCGCACAACCGTCCGCCCCGGCCGCGCGCCCAGGTCGCCCGGTCGCATCGCAGACCAGGCCGACTGCACAGCGCGCCCGCACCATCGAATACTCCCCCGACTTGGACGGCAAAGCGGATCCGGGCGAGATCGTCTGGACGTGGGTGACCTACGAGGAAGACGCCAGCCAGGGCAAGGATCGTCCGGTGTTGGTCGTCGGGCGCGAGGGCAAGGACCTGCTCGGGTTGATGCTGTCGAGCCAGAGCAGCCGCGACGGCGACCGCGACTGGCAGTCGATCGGATCCGGCCCCTGGGACGCCAAGGGAAGACCCAGTTGGATTCGGTTGGACCGGGTGCTCGACGTGCCCGAGGACGGAATCCGCCGTGAGGGCGCGATTCTGAGCAAGCCCCAATTCGATTCCGTCGCAGACCGGCTGCGCCGCGACTTCGGCTGGTCCTGACGTCGTGCGCCTTTTGCGTACCCAGAGGTACGCAAAAGGCGCACGACCCTAGGCGAGCCGAGTGATTTCCACGACCACGTCGAGAGCCGTCGAACCACCGCCGGAGAAGATGCCCTTCAGCGGGGGCACGTCCGCGTAGTCACGGCCGAGACCCACCGATACGTGCTGCTCGTTCACGGCGATGGCATTGGTCGGGTCGTAGCCCCACCAGGCACCGGTCCAGGCCTCGATCCAGGCGTGCGACTGCCCTTCGACCGTCGCACCTATCGCAGCTTCCTTCTTGGGGTGCAGGTAGCCCGAGACATACCTGCTCGGGATACCGATACTGCGCAGCATGAGCAAGGTCAGGTGCGCATAGTCCTGGCAGACGCCCTTCTTCTCCGACCATGCCTCGACGGCCGAGGTGTGCACACCCGTCGTTCCCGGCACGTACGACATCTCCTGGTTGACCCAGTTGGCGATCTCCACCACCGATTCCTGCGGCGGCAACCCTTTGGACAGTTTCTTCGCCACGGACGTCAGCTGCCGGTTCTTGGGCACGTACTGGGTGTTGTCGAGCACCTCGTTGAATCGATCCGTGATCGGATCGCTCGACAGTTCCTTCCACGAAGCAGTCTCGTCGGGGTAGACGAAGGGATCGGTCTCGACGACCGAAGATCCGGTGACCTCGAGTTCGGTGTGCGGTGCGTGCAAATCGAATGCAGTCACGGCCGTGCCCCAGTAGTCGGTGTAACGGTAGGACCGCGTGACCGGGTTGGTCTCGACTCGATTCAGGATGACGTTCTGCCGGTTGTCACTTCGCGGCGTCAACCGAGCTTCGTTGTACGACGACGTCACCGGTGCGTCGTACTGATAGCCCGTAGTGTGCACCACACGCATACGCCAGCTCACAGTTCACCTTCCAATTGATCTTCGAATGTTCCTGAGCCGGCATCCGTCCACGCGACCCACGGCGCGGCATGGAAATACTGCTTCGAGATCGCCTCGCCGAGCTCGCGACACGTCTCCTGCAGTGCCAACAGCCGATCCTGCAGATCGTCGAGAATTTCACCGGGACGCAGGAATTCGAGTTCACTGCGAGCTCGGCCGAGAAGCCGCTGCGCCTCGGCTCGCGCGCCGACGCGACTGTTGGGCTGGTGATCGAGCTGATCGAGCGAACGCTCTGCCTCATTGAGCGCATAGAACACCGAACGCGGGAAAAGCCGGTCCAGCAACATGAATTCGAGCACCCGCTGTGCGTCGAGAGCTCCGCGATAGGTCCGCAGATAGGTGTCGTGGGCCCCTGCCGAGCGGAGCACCGTCACCCAGGCCGGCGAGGACGGCCGATCGCCCGCACGCGAGAGCAACAGCCGAACGATCATGTCGATGCGCTCCACCGAGCGGCCGAGCAACAGAAAGCGGTAGCCGTCGTCGTGACTGAGGGTGGAATCGGCGAGCCCGGCGAACATCGCGGCCCGCTCCTCGATGTAGCTGAAGAATTCGGCCGGCCCGGTGCGCTTGGATGCCCGGATGCGCTCGTTCAGCCCGTTGTAGGTGGTGTTCAGACATTCCCACATCTCACTGGAGGTGACTTCGCGTGCGCCGCGGGCATTCTCGCGTGCGCTGGAGAGCGAGTCCACGATGGAGCCGAGCCCTTCACGGCTGAAGGCCACCAGTTCGGTGAGCGACCACACGTCGAGCGAGACATCCAGCTCGTGCTGGAACCCGAGCACTCGCAACAGCACTCGCGAGATGTGATCGGGATCGACTGTGGCGTCTTCGAGAAGCTGGTGGACCGTGACATCGAGGATGCGAGCAGTATCGTCCGCTCGCTCGACGTACCGTCCGATCCAGTACAGCGACTCTGCATTGCGCGCGAGCATTTACTGTCCACCGCCGTTCGAGTCCGAGTTAATTGCCTGCTGCTGCTGTTGCTGTTGCTGCTGGTCCATTGTCAGTTCCGGACCCTGTTCGACCATGGGGGACTCCGGCGGAACGCTGACGATCTCCTCGCCTGCCAGTTCCTGCTCCTCCTGCGAGGTTCGGGTGGCGAGCACCCAGGTGTCCTTGCTGCCGCCGCCCTGACTCGAGTTGACCACCAACGACCCTTCCGGAAGGGCCACTCTGGTCAATCCGCCGGGCAGGACCCACACGTCGTCACCGTCGTTGACCGCGAACGGCCTCAGGTCGACGTGCCGGGGAACCAATCTGTCGCCGATCTTCGTCGGGACCGTCGAGAGCTGCACGACGGGCTGCGCGATCCAGCCTCGCGGATCTGCGCGCACCTTCTTGCTGATCGTCGCCAGTTCCTTCGGCGAAGCATCGGGGCCGAACACGATGCCGTATCCACCGGATCCTTCCACCGGTTTGATGACCAGTTCGTCGATGCGGTCGAGGACTTGCTCGCACTCGTCGTCGAGCCAACACCGGAAGGTGTCGACGTTGGCGAGCAGCGGCTTCTCGCCCATGTAGTAGTCGATGATCGTGGGAACGTAGGTGTAGACCAGCTTGTCGTCTCCCACGCCGTTGCCGACGGCACTCGAGATGACGACGTTGCCCGCGCGGGCGGCGTTGACCAGACCGGCCACTCCCAGCACCGAATCGGGCCGGAACTGCATGGGGTCGAGGTAATCGTCGTCGATGCGTCGATAGATGACGTCGACCTGGCGCTCGCCCTCGGTGGTTCGCATGTAGACGATGTTGTCTCGGCAGAACAGGTCGCGACCCTCGACGAGTTCGACGCCCATCAGCCGGGCGAGCAGCGAGTGCTCGAAATAGGCGGAGTTGGCGACGCCGGGTGTCAGAACCACCACCGTCGGATCGGCCTCGTTGAGGGCAGCAGCGGAGCGCAGGGCGCGGAGAAGATGCGAGGCGTAGTCGCCGACCGCGCGCACGCGGTGGCTGGCGAACAGATCAGGAAACACCCGAGCCATGGTGCGACGGTTCTCCATGACGTACGACACTCCCGAGGGAGAACGCAGATTGTCTTCGAGCACGCGGAACGTGCCCTGTGCGTCGCGCACCAGGTCGATTCCGGCGACGTGAATGCGAACACCGTTGGGTGGCGTGATGCCGACTGCCTCACGATGGAAGTGTTCACAGGAGGTGATCAGCCGCTTCGGGACCACACCGTCACGCAGGATCTCCTGTTCTCCGTAGATGTCGGCGAGGAACATCTCGAGCGCTTTGACGCGCTGCTTGATGCCGCGCTCGAGCCGTGACCACTCTCCCGCGGCGATGACGCGGGGAACCTGGTCGAGCGGAAAGGGACGCTCCTGGCCGGACAGCGAGAACGTGATGCCCTGGTCGACGAACGCTCGTCCCAGTGCATCAGACCTGGCATCGAGATCCGATGCGTTCGCCGGGGCAAGGGCAGTGTGAATGCCCTTGTACGGGGTTCTGGTACGACCGTCCACGTCGAACATCTCGTCGAAGGCCAGGCCGTATTTCCCGACGTCGGAGTACCCCCCGAACACGCCGTCGGCCTCCGGTTCGACGCGATCCGCGGACTTGGATTTGCTCGCTTTGGCCTTGGTGGTGGCAGTCGCTGCCGATCGCGGACTCATCCTGGTCATGTTGCTACAGAGACAGTAGTTAGGCGCGGTAGAAGCGTTAATTTCTTGAAACGCATCCCTAGGAGTATCCGAATTGGGTTCTGACCGGCCGTGCTGGTATTCTCGATCTTCGGCGCAGGGCTCATCGCTCAGCAGCAGACTTCGGGCATTCCATCATGGATCGCCCTGACCGGAATACCGACGAAGACGACAAGGATTTTACGCGTGGCCAATATCAAGTCCCAGAAGAAGCGGATTCTCACCAACGAGCGTGCGCGTCTGCGCAACCAGTCGGTGAAGTCCTCCCTTCGTACCGTCATCCGCTCGTTCCGCGAGGCACAGGCTGCGGGCGACAAGGACAAGGCTTCCGAGATCCTCCTCGACGCAGGCCGCAAGCTCGACAAGGCCGCAAGCAAGGGCGTCATCCACAAGAACCAGGCCGCCAACAAGAAGTCGGCACTGGCACTGGCAGTCAACAAGCTCTGATACACCACTGAGCTCGACAGAGCCCGCTGCATCCTCGGATGCAGCGGGCTCTGTCGTGTGTGGGGCCTGAAGTGTGGGGCTCTGTCGTGTGTAGGCCTGTCCTGGACGAGTCTGGGGCGACCTACCGCCCCAACGCCGCCACCTCGGCAACTGCTTTCTCCACGGCGTAGTCCGCATCCGCCGCCTGACCTTTGACGTCGGCGTTCAGTTGCGCCACCACCCGCAGCGCCTGCGCGATGGACCGGCCGTTCCAGCCACGTGCCTGACCCTGCGCCTTCTTGATCTTCCACGGCGGCATGCCCAGTTCGCCGGCCATGCGGAACGGGTCTCCGCGGCCCGCCGATCCCACGAGCGCGATAGTGCGCACGGCATCGGCCAGTGCGTCCGCGAGCAGGACATGCGCGACGCCCCGATGCATCGCCCACCGCACCGCCTCGAGAGCGCCCGCCCGATCACCGATGACGGCTTTGTCGGCAACATCGAATCCGGATACCTCGGCCTTGCCCGAGTAGTACCGACGCACCGCAGCCAGATCCACCTTGCCTCCGGTATCGGAGACCAACTGCGAACAGGCAGAAGCCAATTCGCGGAGCTCACTACCGACCGCCTCGACGACGGCCTCCATCACCTCGCCGCTGACGCGAACGTCGGCAGCACGAAATTCACCGCGCACGAAGTCGATGCGCTCGGCGGGTTTGGTGAGCTTGGCGCACTCGTGCACCTGTGCGCCACACTTCTGCAACGCCCCGACCATGGCCTTCGCCCGACCGCCGCCGGAATGCATGACCACCACCACTGCGCCCTCGGGCGGATCGGTGGCTGCATCGAGGACGAGAGCAACTGCGTCCTTACCCGCCTCGGCCGCGGCCTCCAGAACGACGACGCGGTCCTCTGCGAACAGCGACGGGCTGAGCAGTTCGGCGAGTTCCGGGGCACTCACGTCGCCGGTCCGCAGCCGCGTGACCGGAAGGTCCTCCCCCGGAATCGCTGCATTCGCTCGCACCTGAGCCACGATCGCCGCTACCGCGCGGTCCATCAGAAGCTCCTCGTCGCCGAGAACCAGATGCAGAGGTGCCACACTCGAAGTCACACCCGTGATCGTGCCATGAGGGGCCGACAGCTCGGGCATCCGCTTCCCACCGACCGCTCCCACATCCCGGGCGTTCACCACAGCCCGAGCATCACCACAGCCCGAGCATCACCACAGCAATGCCGCGGCCCACCAGGCCAGGGCTGCCAGCGCCACCCCGGCGGCAATCCACCGAAACGCCCGCACCCGCAGAGCCGCCAGCAGCGCTGCGGTGCCGAGCACCGTCGATGCCGCACCCATCGGTCCGTCCGGGGTGCCGACGCTCGCGGCAGGCACCGACGCGGCCTTCTCGGCCACCGCGATCAACCACCACAGCGGAGCCGACGCCAACTGCGCTGTCCACTCTGCGGCGGTGGTGCTCACGGTGGCGATCACGGCGGTCACAATTCCCACCACGGTGATCGGGGCGACAACCGGGGCCACCACCACGTTGGCTGCAACGCCCACGAGGCTGAGGGTTCCCGCCATGGCCGCGATCACCGGTGCAGTCACCGCGTGCGCCGCCGCGGCCACCGCAACCACCTCCGCGGCCGTTCGCGGCCAGCCGCGAGCACGCAGCCAGTCGACCCAGATCGGCGCGAGCAGCACGAGCCCGGCGGTGGCGAACACCGACAGTACGAAACCGACGTCCACCGCCAGCCTCGGCCACCATGCGAGCAAACCCAGCACCGCTCCGCACAGCGCCGGGACTGCTTGCCTGCGCCTACCGGTGACGAGCGCCAACAAGCCGATCGAGCCCATCACCGCCGCGCGCAGCACACTCGGCGACGGCCGAGCCACGATCACGAACGCAAGCAGCACGACGAACGCAACTGCGACCGTCGCCCGCGGACCGATCCCGAGGCCGCGCAAGACCAACAGCACCGCGCCGACCAGAATGGAAAAGTTTGCGCCCGACACCGCCGTCAAATGCGTCAGCCCGGCCGCTCGGAAGTTCTCGACCACCGACTCGTCCATCATCGAAACATCCCCGACCACGAGACCGGGCAGCAACCCTGCACGATCCGGCGGCATCGAATTCTGCGCCACCGCAGCCAAATTCGCTCTGAACGCGCCGGCAGCAGCCGAGATCGCCCCTGGCTCGTCTACGGTGACGGGCGGGGCCGATGTGCGGATCACCGCCACGCTCATGTCCGGTCGAGTGGGCACACCCAGCCTGCCTCGAACGGTGACCTCCTGTCCGGGCAGCAGCGACAACCAACTCGACTCCGGTGCGATGATCGACACCCGTCCCCCGACATACAGCGCGTCGCCGCCAACGTCGACGCGAGTGAGTTCGGCCTTCACCAGCACCATCGAGGGCCCCGCCGACGACAAGCGACGTGGATCCTCCTCCAGCCGCACCGATGCGGTGATCCAGGCACGGTCCTCCGCGGCCGCGGCCACGGGATGGAGTGCAATCGCGCGCATCTGAAGCCAGATGGCTGCGCCGAAGCACAGCGCGAGCACGATCACCGCGGCCACGCCCGCCCCGCTGGGTCCCGTGACCGCCCGTCGCGTCGACACCAGACGCAGGGCCGTCGATCCGAGTAGTACCACCATGATCGTCGCGGCGGTCGCGATCACCGCCGCACCGGGTCCATCGAGGATTCCGACTGCCGTGATCGCCCAGCACACCACGGCAACCGGAATCAGTCGAACATCGAAGGGAGCACTGTCCTCGGTCTGCGCGATACCGGGCGGCGCGCCGTCCGTCTTCATCCGACGTGCACCAGATCGCGGATCTTCGCCAGCCTGCCGGGCCCGATGCCGTCCACTTCGGCGAGCTGATCCACAGTGGCGAAGCGGCCGTTGATCTCTCGCCACCGCACGATCGATGTCGCGGTCACCGGACCGACACCGGGCAGCGCGTCCAGTTCGGGGACACTAGCGGCGTTGAGATCGACCGTGCCGACATCCGCGGATCCCGCCGCAGTATCGGCCGACGCCGCACCGGTGTCGGTAGTGAGGCTCTGCGCCGATGTCGTGCTGCTCACAGGTGGGCCTGCTTCCGGTGGCACGAGTCCGATGACGATCTGGTCTCCGTCGGCTACTCGCGCGGCCATGTTCAGTGCCAGCAGATCGGCACCTTCCACGGGTCCACCGGCAGCAGCCAACGCGTCGGCCAGCCGCGAACCGGGTTGCAGCCTGACCAGACCGGGGTTCGACACCAAACCCACGACGCTGACGACCAGCTCCATCTCGACGGTGGCGTCCGGTGCCGACGTGACCAAGGGGTCCGCCGTATCGGCGGTCACCACAGCCAGCGGTGGCACCGGGGCAGCCCTCGGCGAGTCTCGAAACACTGCACCGGCCGCGAGCAGGACGACGAAGACTCCGGCCACCGCCAATGCGATCGCGCCATGACGTCCTGGGTCCACGCGGGCCGAGCGCCATCGCTGTGGGAGTACCGATGACAACAACGAGCCCGGTCGATGCGAATCCGGCAACAGCCAATCCGGAGTCGCGGCCGCACCGTCGGGGGTCCGATCTTCCCCCTCTCCGCGATCGGGCAACCCGCTCTCGTGTACCACAGCGGGCTGCCTTCGCGCGGCAGTCAATCGCGCCACAGTGTGCGCCCGATTCTCGTCACCGCCCATGTATCAGGACGCTAGGGCTCGCACGTCGACTCCCGGGACGATGACGCTGGTCGCGAATTGCCCTGTGCACAAACCTGTTGCCTGTGGATGAGCCGCCCGGTCGGTGCTGCTATCGACGTGCCGGTGCGACGACGACGCCGACCGCGCCCGGCCCGACGTGAGCTCCCAGCACAGCCCCGAAGGGATACACCGCGATGCTGGTGGACAGCGGAATTCGGGCGGACAACATGGCGGCGACGTTCTCGGCGCGCTCCGCGCACTGCATGTGGTGCACCGCGAGCGCTACCCCCGCCTCGGACCCCACCTCGGCCGCTGCAGCGACGGCTGCATCGACGAGCTTGTTCATGGCCTTGGAGGAAGTCCGCGCCTTCTCCCGCAACACGAGGGTGCCCTCGCTGATGTGCAGCACCGGTTTCATTGCCAGTGCCGTCCCGAGGAGCGCTGCGGCAGTACCGATCCGACCGCCGCGTCGAAGATGGTCGAGGCGATCGACGACGATGAAACACCGCGAGGTCGTCGCCGCGGAGACGGCCTCGTGGTACACAGAATCCAGATCCGCTCCCCCGGCGGCCGACTCGGCAGCATTGAGCACTGCGAAGCCCAACCCCATTCCCGCAGAAGCAGAATCGACCACCCGGATGGCAGATCCCACCTGCTCGGCGGCCTGACGCGCGGCCTCCCACGTGCTCGACAATCCGCGCGAGATGTGCAGCGCCACAACGCCGGCCCCACGACTTCGGTCGAGAGCGGCGGCGTACACCTCGGCCAGTTCGCCCGGCGACGCGCCCGCAGTGGTCACCGGCTTACCCGAAGTGGAGTCGTCAGGGATCTCGTCGACACCCTCTCGATGGTCGACGCCGTCGACCAACACGTGCAGGGGCACCACGGATATTCCGTGCTCGGCAGCGAGTGTGGACGGCAGGCATGCCGAGGAGTCGGTGACGACGACTACGGTCATCGCTTCGGAATCGTCGCGGACGCAGCCACGGGGCGCAGGGCCTCGAGCATCGCTTCTGCCACTGCCACGTGCGCGTCCCACCCCCAGTGAATACCGTCGGGATTCGCGTTCTCGGAGTCGATGTTCGGGCGCACAGCGTCCGCGAGATCGACCATGGGAACATTGTTGTCCGTGCTCCACGAACGTAATGCACGTACTGCAGGTTCTCGGCCCGAGTGCACTCTTCCGTAGGCATCGCAGCGGTGCACCGACGGGTAGGTGCCGACGACGGCGAGGTCTGGACGCACGTAGGCCAACGCTGCCCTGGTCTGCTCCAGATAGTCGACGCTCAGCCGCGGCGGCAGTGCAACGGGCCACCCCAGATGCGAGAGAACAGGTTGCACCGCTTGGTATCCCGCGCGAACTACGCGCCGGAGAGCAGGCGGTCTGATGTACCTGATCTGCTCTCGCAGCGCGGTGGGCAAGGGCGACGGAAGCGAGTCCATCCCGCCGATCGCGAGGACGACGGCACCGGCACGGGGAATGGCGGCCCAGACCCGCGGGTCCTGAGTCAGTGCCCACCACGCGTCACGACTGGTCCACCCGATCCGCGCAACCAGCTCCACCGTCCAACCCAGTTCTGCGGCAACAAGATTGGGCCACAGGCGTGGATCGTCGACGGGTAGACCGCCCTCTGGCCCGTAGTAGCTCAGCGAATCTGCGAGCACGAGCAGTGTGGGCTGGTTCCCAGTCGCGTCAGAGGACGTCACTGGCCACTCGCGCCGAAGCATTCCACACGTCGAGACGCCACGACGGTGCGTCACCGGCTCCGTGCGCACCGAGCTGTACCCAGCTGGTGTTGGCCAGTCCGCCGAGCACCGGCCATCGATCGGTCGGCAGATCGAGCAGTGCCGCGGTCAGTGCCGCGATCAAGCCTCCGTGTGCGACGAGCACCACTGGCTGTGCGCTGCCGTCTGCGCCCCACTCGGGGACACTGCTCAGGAGCTCGCGAACCAGGGGAACACTGCGGGCGGCGACGTCGAGTCGGCTCTCTCCGCCAGGTGGGGCGATGGTGGCGTCGGCGCGCCAGGCCGGGCGCGCACCGGGCGCGATGGCGTCGACCTCGGTGTGGGTCAGTCCCTGCCATTGACCGAGATGAGTTTCGCGCAGACGCTCGTCCGTCGTCACCGGCACCTGTGCGGCGTCCCCGAGAGCCACCGCCGTGTCGAGGGCACGCTTGAGGTCGGAGGAGACGATCCGGATCGGCTCACGCGTCGCCAGTTCCGTGGCAGCTGTCTTCGCTTGAGTTCGACCGAGCTCGGTGAGATCGGTGTCGAGCTGGCCCTGCATCCGGTCGGTGGCGTTGTACTCCGTCTGCCCGTGCCGCAGCAGGATGAGTCGTCTGATCATTGCTCCGGTTCTTCGGTCGGATGCTGCCCGAGGCCGGGAACCTCGATGGTCGGGCAGTCCTTCCACAGCCGCTCGAGTGCGTAGAAGTTGCGCTCGTCGTTGTGCTGGACGTGCACGACGATGTCGGAGTAGTCCAGCAGCGCCCAGCGACCTTCCCTCGTACCCTCGCGACGAATCGGCTTGTGACCGGCCTCACGGAGCTGATCTTCGATGTTCTCCACGATCGAGTTGACCTGACGCTCGTTGGGTGCGGAGGCGATCACGAAGCAGTCGGTGATGTAGAGCTGGTCGGAGACGTCGAGAATCACCACGTCGCCGGCCAGCTTGTCGTCGGCTGCGAGCGCGGCGATACGCGCCATTTCGGCGGCTTCGGCTGTTGCAGTCACTTGGGTGTACTCCCACTCGATTGGTTCGGATTCTCGGTCATTGCGCTGGTGACCGGTCCTTCCGGTTGCTTCTTCTGAGGTGCAGGCTCCGACATGGTGACGGAGCCGTCGAGGCGTTGCGCGCCTCGTGGTCGATAGAGATTTCTCTTCGAGATGTATTGCACGACGCCGTCCGGCACGAGATACCAGACGGGTCGATTCTCTCCGGCTCGAATTCGACAGTCCGTCGACGATATCGCGAGTGCCGGGATTTCCATCAATGTGAGGATGTCGGCAGGTAACGATCGAAGATGGTTGGCCAGATGTTCGACGCCGAGCTCGAACCCCGGACGCGAGACTCCCACGAACTTGGCGAGCTCGAACAGCTCCTCCCAGCTCTGCCACGTCAGAATCGATCCCAGGGCGTCCGCGCCGGTGATGAAGAACAACTCCGCGTTGGGATGCTGCGCCCGAAGATCACGCAGGGTGTCGACGGTGTACGTCGACTTCTCTCGGTCGACGTCCACGCGACTGACCGAGAATCGCGGATTGGACGCGGTCGCGATGACCGTCATCAGGTAACGGTCCTCCGCCGGGCTGACCGTCTTGCCTTCCTTCTGCCACGGGTTTCCGGTGGGGACGAAGATCACCTCGTCCAGGCCGAACTTGTTCGCCACTTCGCTGGCGGCGACGAGGTGCCCGTGGTGAATGGGGTCGAAAGTGCCGCCCATCACGCCGAGACGGCGAGCGGGCCGCCTGTTCGTTTCGGCGTCGGAGTCGGGTTCGCGCTGCACAACCGCCGATTCTACGGCCGAGACGCAGCCGTCCGTCACACCCCTCACACCGGCAGCAGACGGGAGACCACGGTGGCGAGCTGCTGGGCCGACCGGCACTCGTGCATTGCGATCACATCGGCGTATACCCTGGCCGCCGAATCACCGGACCCCCACTGCGATTTCGGCTCGGGGTTGAGCCAGTACGCATGCTTGGCCACCGAGACGATGTGCGCCAACACGGGCAGCTTCGGTTCGCGGTAGTTGGTGCGGGCGTCACCGAGAATCAGCACCGAACTGCGACCGGTGACCGCGTGCGCGTACTTCTCGTCGAAGGTCGTCAGAGCCCGTCCGTAGTCGGAGTGCCCGTCGTAGGTCACCAGATCCGACTCTCGGATGATGCGACTCATCGCGGCACCGAGATCGGAACCGGAATCGAAGAACCGTGTCACCTCGTCGGTGGAGTCGATGAACGCGAAGATGCGCACTCGCGAGAACTGTTCGCGCAATGCGTGCACCAACAGCAGGGTGAAGTTACTGAATCCCGCTACCGATCCCGAAACATCGCACAGTACAACCAGTTCCGGACGGGATCGACGCGGCTTTCTTTCGACCAGATCGATCGGAATGCCGCCGGTGGACATCGATGTGCGCAGGGTGCGGCGCAGGTCGATCGAGCCGTGCCTGCTTCGACTGCGCCGCACTGCAAGTCGTGATGCCAACAACCGGGCCAGCGGTGTGACGTTGCGTCGCAGCGCAGCCATCTCACTGTCCGAGGCCCGCAGGAAGTCGACTTCCTCCGCCAGTTTGGGCACACCGTAGCTCGCCACCCGCTCGCGACCCAGTTTTTCGGCCGATCGGCGCCTCGTCTCGCTCTCGACCATCGAACGAAGATCTGCGATGCGTTGTGCTGCAGTACGTTTGGCAACTTCGGATTCGTAGTCGTCGGTAGGCCGATCCGGTGCATCGTCACTGCGACCGAGCAGGCCGTCGAGAATCTTGCGGAGCAATGTATCCGGCGCGACCTCACGTAGGGCCTGGTAGGCCGAGAACGACGGCCCGTTCGAGGACTTGTACTGGCCCAGTTCTTCCACCATCTGCGCCGCCAACATCTGCGTCAACTTCGCAGCCTCCGCCGAATCGTCGGAGAGCAGGTCGACCAACAGCTCGCGGAGCGCATCGATGTCCACCTCGCCGGCCTCGGTTCGGGGTAGTGCCGTGTCGATCTGCCCCGAGTCCCTCCTGCCCGACGCCACCGGGAACCACAGATCGAACACGGCGTCGAATACGGCGCGGTGCGTCGGCCGTCGCAGTAGCGAGCAGGCCAGGCCCTCGCGTACGGCTTCCCTGTCGAGCAGGTCCAGAACCGACAGAACGCGGCCGGCGTCGACGGTCTCGGAGGGACCGACCGACACCCCGCGTCGACGCAGCGCATCGACGAACCCCACCAGGTGTCCGGGGAATCCGTGCGGGTCGGCCATGTCAGTTCAGACGAAGTTCGGCTGCAGCTCGGACCTGGTCCGACTGGTGCTTGAGCACCACACCGAGGGTGGCACGAACGGCGTCGTCGTCGAGCGTGTCCATGCCGAGCGCCAGTAGCGTGCGGCCCCAGTCGATCGTCTCGGCCACCGACGGCAGCTTCTTGAGCTGCATTGCGCGCAGCACCCGCACGGTCTTGACCATCTGCTCTGCGATTGCCTCGGGCAACTCGGGGACACGGCTGGCGAGAATTCGGCGCTCGAGATCGGCATCGGGAAAGTCCAGATGCAGGAACAGGCAGCGGCGCTTGAGGGCCTCGGACAGCTCACGAGTTGCGTTGGAGGTCAGCACCACGAACGGCGTGCGCTCCGCGGTGATCGTGCCGAGCTCGGGGATGGTGACCGCGAAGTCGCTGAGTACCTCGAGCAGCAGTCCTTCGATCTCGACATCGGCCTTGTCGGTCTCGTCGATGAGCAGCACTGTGGGATCGGTGCGTCGAATTGCCTGCAGGAGCGGGCGCGCCAGCAAGAACTCCTCGGAGAAGACGTCGAGCTTCGTCGAGTCCCAGTCGGCGCTGGTGCCGGACTGGATACGCAGGATCTGCTTGGCGTGGTTCCACTCGTACAGCGCGCGAGCCTCGTCGACGCCCTCGTAGCACTGCAGCCGCACCAGCTCGGCACCGGTGGTCTGCGCTACGGCTCGGGCGAGTTCGGTTTTGCCGACGCCCGCTGGACCTTCGATCAGGAGCGGTTTGCCGAGTCGATCGGCGAGAAACACCGACGTCGCCGTCGCCTTGTCGGCCAGGTACCCCGTCTCTGCCAGCCTGCTCTGAACATCGTCCACGCCGGCGAACAGCGGGGGTGTTGTCGGTAGGGCACGGTCCACGTCACAACTCCTACAAGATCGGGTCTGGCCTGGGTGTCAGGCATCTCGGATGTGTCCGTCGCCCCATACGGTCCACTTGGTCGAAGTCAGCTCGGGCAGTCCCATCGGTCCGCGGGCATGCAGCTTCTGCGTGGAGATACCGATCTCGGCTCCGAAACCGAATTGCTCGCCGTCGGTGAACGCGGTGGAGGCATTGACCATCACTGCCGCGGCGTCGACCCGCTGGGTGAACTCGCGCGCGGCCCCGATGTCGGATGCGACGATCGCCTCCGTGTGGCCGCTGCCGTAGCGGTCGATGTGCTCGATCGCCTCGTCGATGCCGCCGACGACCTTCAACGCGATGTCGAGTGAGAGATACTCCTGCGACCAGTCCTCGTCGTGGGCCGGCACCAGTCCGGGCAGGTCACCGTGCACGGTGACGCTGTGCATCTGGAACGCCTGCAGCAGCCGGGGCACCATCGTTTCGGCGATCGCGGCGTCGACCAGGACCGTCTCGGCAGCGTTGCAGACGCTGACTCGACGGGTCTTGGCGTTGAGCACGATCCTCTCGGCCGTGTCCTGATCGGCCGAGGAATGTACGTACACGTGACAGTTCCCGACGCCCGTCTCGATGGTCGGGACGGTGGCGTCACGGACCACGGCACTGATCAGTCCTGCTCCGCCGCGGGGAATCACGACGTCCACCAGGCCGCGTGCCTGAATGAGGTGGGTGACCGTGGCTCGGTCTGCGCTGCCGAGGAGCTGCACTGCGGCCTCGGGTAGACCGTGAGCGGCCAACGCGCCCTGCAGGGCGGCGACGAGTGCGGCGTTGGACTGGGCGGCAGACGACGAACCGCGCAGTAGCACCGCGTTGCCGGACTTGAACGCAAGACCGAACGCGTCGACGGTGACGTTGGGGCGTGCTTCGTAGACCATGCCCACCACCCCGAGCGGCACCCGCACTTGCCGGATCTCGAGCCCGTTGGGAAGCGTCGAACCGCGGATGATCTCGCCGATCGGATCGGGTAATCCGGCCACCTGCCGCAGCCCCGCGGCGATGCCGTCGATGCGCGACGCGGTCAGGCGCAGCCGGTCCAACAGACCTTCGTCCGTACCGGCGGCCCGCGCGATCTCGATATCGGCCGCGTTCGCGGTCAAGACCGATTCGGCGGCAGCAACCACGGCATCAGCGGCGGAGCGGAGCAGCGAGTCCTTCTCCGCGGTCGTCAGCAATGCCAGCGCACGCGAGGCGATCCGTGCCTGACGAGCAGCCGAGTGCACGTTCTCACGCTCGTCGACCGTGGTGGGCTCCGATTCGGCCGAGACGGAAGCAGTCATGAACTACACCCTAGTGGGGCCGGGAATGATGCGGCACCGCGATACCAGCGCGCCTTTCTGTCGAGACACGGCGACGGGTCAGGGGACGAAGCCGAGTTTCTTGTCCACCACATTGAGCAGCGGTTCGCCCCGAAAATACCGTTGCGCGTTGTCGGCGAACACGTGCGCGAGTCGACGCTTCCATCCTGAGGCGTCTCCGCTCATGTGCGGGGTGACGACGACGTTCTCGGCCGTCCACAGGGGATGGTCGGCAGAGAGCGGCTCGGTGTCGAAGACGTCGAGCGCGGCACCTGCGATGTGTCCGCTGCCCAGGTGCGCCAGCAGTGCATCGGTGTCGAGCAGTTCGCCTCGCCCCACGTTGATGATCCGAGATCCGGGCTTCATCGCGGCCAACACCGCGTCGTCGACCAGTCCCCGCGTCTGTTCGGTCAAAGGCGCGACCAGTACCAGGTAGTCAGCTCGAGTGGCAACGGCTGCCAGGTTGTCGCTGGCGTGCACGGTGCCGAAGTCACGGTCGCCTTCTCGCGCAGTTCGGCCGACTCCCGAGACAGACATTCCCACCGCCGTCAACAGGTTCGCTATGGCGCGACCGATCGCTCCGGTGCCGACGACCATCGCGTGAGCACCATCGATCCGTTCGGTCTCGCGATGCTGCCACACCCTCGAATGCTGCAGTGCGCGCGAGCGTTCCGAGTCCTTGGCGAACGCGAGGATCTGCGCCAGGACGAACTCTGCGATCGGACGATCGAATACGCCCCGCGAATTGGTCACGACCACATCGGAATCGACAAGCTCGTCGAACATCAGCGAGTCGACGCCGGCGGCGGCGATGTGGATCCATTTGAGCGAACCACAGCGCGGCCACGCGGATTCGACTGCGGGAGAAAAGAAGTCCCACAACAGCAATGCGTCGGCACCGTCGACTGCATCACCGAGTGTGTCGGCGGTGGCGAACCGCACGTCGGCGACCTCCGCGATGGAATCGAGTCCATCGGGAAGGTCGCCTGCGTGCAGGACGACGAGAACGGGCGCCACTACTTCTTCTTGTATCCGACGAGTTCGACGCCCGAGGCCGCCACCTCGTCGTCGTTGTCGCCGGGGCATTGGGTGCCGCGTAGGGACCGCCCAGCAGTTTCGGGCATCAGCAGAATCGGGACGAACGCGATGGCAGCGGCGATCATCATGTACCAGCCCGGGACCAGGTCCGAGCCCGTTCGGTCGATCAGGAACGTCAGGATCAGCGGAGCCGTACCGCCGAACAGCGAAGTCGAGACGTTGTAGCCGATGGCGAACGACCCGTAGCGCACCTGGGTGGGGAACAGCGCAGGCAGGGTCGAGGACACACACGAGGTCATGATGACCAGTAGCAATCCGAGACCGAGCAGACCGATGGTCTGGCCGATCAGGCCGGCGTTGATAATGAGCAGGAACAGCGGCACGCTGAACACGAAGTAACCGACGCAGGCCGTCAGTAGCAGCGGCTTTCGACCGATTCGATCGGACAGCGCTCCGATCGGGTTGATGATGGCCATCATGATGAGCATGATCACCACGAGGGTGAAGTTGGATTCGGTGGTGCTGTGCCCCAGGGTGTCACTGAGATACGAGGGCAGGAACGTCAGCACGGTGTAGTAGGCGATGTTCAGCAGCAGCACGAACCCCATCAGAATCAGGATCCGCTGCCAGTAGGTCATGGTGGTCCTCAGCGAGGCCATGGCTCCGCCTTCGCCTTCGTCGACCGTCCCGCCGTCTTCCTTGGCCTCGGAGAACACCGGCGAATCCTCGAGCCGGGTTCGTAGCCACAGGGCCACCATGCCGAGCGGAAGTGTCAGCAGGAAGGGAATTCGCCAGCCCCAGGCCTCCATGGTCTCGTCGCCGAGCACGACGTTGAGCAGTGTGCACAGGGTGGCACCGCCCACGGTGCCTGCGAGGGTGCCGAACTCGAGGAACGATCCGAAGAATCCTCTGCGCTTGTCCGGTGCGTATTCGGCCATGAACACCGCTGCGCCGCCGTACTCACCACCGGTGGAGAAGCCCTGTACCAAGCGGCAGGCGAGCAGCAGCAGCGGCGCGCCGATACCGATGGTGTCGAAGGTCGGAAGCACACCGATCAGTGCCGTGGCGACGGACATCATGGTGACCGTCAGCACGAGGACTTTCTGCCGCCCGATTCGGTCGCCGAGGGGGCCGAGCACGATGCCACCGATGGGGCGAATGATGAACGACGCGGCCAGAACGGCGAAGGTGGACAGCAGGCTCGCTCCGCCGTCCTCGGAGGGGAAGAAGTTGGCTGCGATGTAGACGGCGAGGTAGCCGTACACCGCGTAGTCGAACCACTCGACTGCATTGCCGAGTGCTGATCCGCCGATGGCGCGGTGCAGGATTTTCGTCTCGTCCGGGCTCAGGGTCTCGGTACTCGGGGGATATCCGGTCGGCGATGCTGCCGACCCTGAATTGTTGGTCACGGTCGAAATACCTCTCGCTTTTGTGGACAAAGTGGAGCGTCGGTGTGGTACTTCGCAGCGTTCGACACTACGACGACGCGCACCTTCGGTGTCGGCCAACCCCCTCCCGCGACGCTAAAGCCCTGCTAGCGCCGTCATTCTGATGGCCGTCAACACGTATGCTCTTGCGCTGTCGGTCAATTGACGCACCGCGACGGATTCGTCCGGCCGATGAGCTTGGCTTTCGATCTCGCCTGGGCCCAACACGATAGTTGGGATACCCATCTGTTCTGCCACGAAACCACCGTCGCACGATGCGGTCCAGATGTCAGTGGAACGGCCGATTCGTACCGCTCCGGCGTCGATGACCGATTGGACTGCCGTGCTGACCAATCGATCGTTCACACTGGTCAGAAAGCCCGGCATCTCCATCGACACACCGACGTCCAGGTCGATGCCGGAGCCGATGTCGCCGACCGATTCGATACGTGATCGCAGATCCTCGACGACTCCGGCTGCACTCTCCCCTGGCAACAGGCGTCGATCGACCGTGACGACGCACCGATCGGCGACCATCGAGGTGCCCGTGCCGCCGGCAATCGTTCCCACATTCCACGTGGCAGGGCCCAAATCCGGGTCGGGGTGCTCGTCCAACTCGGTCTGCGAGGCCTCGATGACCGAGATGATGCGTGCGGCGGCCGAGATTGCGTTCGCTCCGTTGCGCGGCTGCCCCGCGTGAGCAGAACGACCTCGAATGTCGATCTCGAGATTCGACGCTCCTCGGCAACCGAAGATGGTGACCAGATCTGTCGGCTCCGCCACCACGCAATGGCTGTACTTTCGCAGGCCCGGCTCGGCTACGAACGCTCTGATGCCAAGGCCGGTGTCCTCCTCGTCGACCAGGCAAGCCAACGTCATCGGATGCTCGTCCGCCAAACCGGCCCGAAACACGGCGGTCATCGCGGAAACGACCGCGGCCAGACCGCCTTTCATATCGCAGGCCCCGCGACCGAAGATTCGGCCGTCTCGGACCACGGTGGAGAACGGATCGGTGGTCCAACCGGTTCCCGCGGGTACCACGTCGGAGTGCCCGACGAACAGAACTCCGGGCCGCTCGTCGGACCCGATGGAGACGATCACGTTGGGTCGCCCCGGAGCCACCTCGCGGATCCGAACGTCGAATCCCTGTGCGCGGCAGTAGTCGGCGAGTACCTGCGCTGATTTCTCCTCGGTGCCCCCCGGGTTTTCACCGCCTGCGTCGATCAATGCCGCAGTGAGAGAGACGATGTCGTGCTCGTCGATCGCGTCGAGCAGGACCTGTTCGGACGTCGAAACCGTCATCGAGTGGGATCGGAGGCGAGCAGGTGCTTGGATTTGTCCACCGCCGCAGCGAGCCTCTTGATTCCTTCTTCGATACGTTCGGGGGTCGACGAGGCGAAGCACAGACGCAACGAATCGTGAAATTTGCCGCCCACCGACAGCGCCGGCCCGGGGATGTAGGCAACGCCTTCGGCCAACGCCGTCTCGAACAGATCCTGGGTCGAGAAGTCGACGTCATTGCCGCGCAACGTCGCCCACAGGAAGAATCCGCCCTCGGGATCGGTCGTGGACATCGAATCGCCGAAGTGCTCGGCGATGCTGTTCTGCATCGCGACCTTGCGCGGAAGGTACACCGACGCCAACGACCGCAGATGCTCCTCGAGCAATCCACGCCGGATGTACTCGGCCACCATCCGCTGTGCAGGCAGATTGGTGCAGGTGTCCATTGCCTGCTTGGCGTTGATGATCAACTGTCGCGCCTCGGGCGCGGCATCGACCCACCCCACCCGCAGTCCTGGCGCAATCATCTTGGAGAAGGTGCGCACCGAGAAGATCAGTGGGTCGTTCGGACTGAGAGTGCCGAAACCGGGGATGGATTCACCCGAGAACCGCAACAGACCGTATGGATCGTCGTCGAGAATCACCGAGCCCCAGCGATGTGCCAGTTCGATCAACAGCAGTCTGCGTTGGAGCGACATGGTCACCCCGGACGGGTTCTGGAAGTTGGGAATCACGTAGATCATCTTCGGCAGCCGGCCCGCACGTTCGACGAGCTCGGGCAACGCCTCGACGATCAGACCGTCACTGTCCATCGGGGCCTCGAGGATATCGCCCCCGTAGCTGAGCACAGTGGCTGTTCCGTTGGTGTACGTGGGACTTTCGACGATCACCAGGTCTCCCGGATCGACGAACAACTTGCATGCGATATCGAGGCCCTGCATTCCGCCGGAGGTGATCACCACCCGATCTTCGGACGTAGGCTCACCCACCGACTCCAGATATGCGAGCAGTGCCTCCATCAAGCCGGGATCACCTTCGGTCGCACCGTAGTCGAATGCATCCGCCGTGAGGACGGTACCGGCGATGTCGGTGAACGCGGCGGCCGGAACCGTCTCGGCGGCAGGAGATCCCATCGCGAAGCGGACGATGTCGTGCTTCTGAGCGGCCAGGAGCGATGTCGACGAATCGATCACCGAACCCGTCAGCTTGTCGGTCCGCAGGGCCCAGGGGATGTTGCCGGCAGGAGTGGAGCCTGCGGAGCGACCCTGTGTAGTGGCGGTCATGTCTCACTCCTTCGTCAGTAGTTCTCGGGGATACGCGGTGAAGGTCTCGACGCCTGTCTCGGTGACGCGGACTGCCTCGGAGACCTCGTATCCGTAGTCGTCCATCCACATTCCACCGATGATGTGGAACGTCATGTTCTCGGCGAGCACCGTCTCGTCGTCGGTGCGCAGGCTCACAGTGCGCTCACCCCAGTCGGGGGCGTAGGCGATGCCGATCGAGTATCCGATACGCGACGGCTTGTGCAGCCCGTGCTTGGCGAGACTGGTGCTCCACACCTGTGCCAGATCGGTCGCGGTGACGCCTGCCCGCACGACCGCGAGCACGTCGTTCAGCGCTTCGCCGGTGGATTTCGCCAGGTAATCCAAACGGGGACTTGGCTTTCCGAGCACGATCGTACGCGCCATCGGTATGTGGTAGCGCCGGAAGACACCGGCCAGTTCGACCACGGTCGTCTCACCACGGACGAACGGTTGATTCGACCACGTCAGGTGCGGGGTATCGGCTCCAGCACCGGTCGGCAGCATCGGCACGATGGCCGGATGATCGCCGCCGAAATCTGCGGTGCCGCGCACCTGGGCGTTCATGATCGCGGCGGCTGCGTCGCACTGGCGCTCCCCTACCGAAATCGCCTGATAGGCCGCCGACATCGCCGACTCGCACACCTGGGCGGCACCGCGCATGAGCGCGATCTCGGCGGCAGATTTCACCACTCGCACCCAGTTGACCAGTTCGTAGGAGTCGGTGAAACGGTACTCGGGCAGAGACTTCACCAGCGCCTCGAATGCCTTGGGGCTGAAGTAGTACGAGTCCATCTCGAGCCCCACCTGCCCGTGCTCGAAGTTGTTCACCAGGCCCAGTTCACGCAACTTTGCGGCCACCCATACGAACGGGTGCGTGTCCTTGCGCTGTACGAACGTCTCCGGATATCCGAACGTGTGGTCCTGCGGCAGCCACGAGGTGCGAAATGCGCCGTTGGCATCCATTTCGCGAGCGAAGAAATACATGTCGCCCTCGAGCGGCACGTACAGCATCTGCGGGGTGTAGAACGAGAGCGCGTTGTACCCGAGCAGGTAGTAGAGGTTCGCAGGGTCGGTGACGATGAGCGCCGTCAAGCTCTGCGACGCCATGCGCTGCCGGACGGCAGCGAGTCGAGTGGCGTACTCCTCGTCGGTGAACGTGATCGGCGTGCTGTTCGGGACGTCCGGGTACCGCGCCAGGCCGGGAGCGGCCCGTCCTACAGCGTCGTCCGGTCCAAGTGCAGTGACGTAGGTGACGTCTGATGAATCGTTCACGGGCACCCCCTTCAGATTTGTCGATTTAGTAGATTGTTGACAATCAGGCTAAGCGTTCGCCTCGGCCGTCCGCAAGACACGAGATGTAAATGCTGTGTTGCGCGGGGCGACCTATCCAGGAGTGGCCAGAGCCGAATGCTCGGCATCTTCCTCCACCATCGCCCGGGTCAGGTCGTGGATGGCCGTGTCCATGTGCTCGTGCACCCCTTTTTCCAGCGCATCCCAATCCGAACCGAGCAGGAGATCGACGATCAACTGATGTTCCTCCACCAGCGCTTCGGGACGGTAGTACGCGGTTTCGAGGTTCCCCATGCAGATGCGCGCCTCCGCAGCGAGCGTGGCATACATCCGAGACATCCGACTGTTGCGAGTCGCCCCGACCAGAGCGGTGTGAAAAGCGAGGTCCCGTTCGGCCAGACCCCGCCAATCCGCTCGGTCGATGAACGGCTGCATCTGCACCACGATGGCCGAGAGCTCGTCGGCAGTCCTGGTCAGGCGTGCCCGGTCTCCGTGCACCAGTGTCCACGCGGCACCGACCTCGATCGCGGCACGCGCCTCGTAGATCTCGACGACATCGTCGCTGCTGAGCTCCACGACGAACACACCGCGGTTCCGATAGCTGTCGAGCAATCCCTCCTGATTGAGGCGCTGCAGTGCTTCACGCACCGGCCCTCGCGAGATCTCCAGTTCCGCAGCGACGTTGGCCTCGTTGATCTGCTCTCCCGGCGCGTAGGACCCGTCGATGATGCGGTCTCGAATCTGGTCTGCGATCACCATCGACGTGTTGCGTGCGTCGATCGGTGTCAAACGTCTCGAACTGGGCATGATCGAAAACCTCTCTCAGCCTCGGGGAATGGCAAAATACTTGTATTCCAGGAACTCGTCGATTCCGACTCGTCCGCCTTCGCGGCCGAGCCCGGACTGTTTGACGCCGCCGAAGGGCGCCGCCGGATTCGACACCAAACCGGTGTTGAGACCGACCATCCCCACCTCCATTCGCTCCCCCATCCTCAGCGCTCGGTCGATGTCCTGAGTGAAGACGTATCCGACGAGGCCCCATTCGGTGTCGTTGGCAAGGGCCACCACTTCGTCCTCGGTGTCGAACGGAACGATCGCCGCCACCGGGCCGAAGATCTCCTGTGACATCAGATCCGAGGCCGAATCCACATCCGCGAGAACGGTCGGCGGATAGAAGTAGCCCGGCCCCTCCGGTGACACTCCCCCGACGATCGCTCGCGCGCCACGCCCGAGAGCATCGTCTACCAGTCTCTGCACCTTGTCTCGGCCCGCGTCGTCGATCAGCGGTCCCACCTCGGTGCCGTGCGCACTCCCGGGACCCACTGTCAACGCACCCATGCGTTCGGCCAGCTTCTCGGCGAACTGCGTGACGACACTGCGGTGTACGAAGAACCGGTTGGCCGCCGTGCAGGCCTCACCCATGTTGCGCATCTTGGCCACCATCGCGCCGTCCACCGCGCGCCCGAGATCTGCATCCTCCATGACCACGAACGGCGCGTTGCCACCGAGTTCCATCGAGGTCCGCATCACCGTGGACGCCGCCTGCTCGAGCAGAATCTTTCCCACGGCAGTCGATCCGGTGAAGCTGATCTTGCGGGCCGCACCGCTGCTCATCCACGAACCGACCACGCCCGACGCGTCGGTGGTCGTCACGACATTCACCACTCCCGGCGGCACACCCGCTTCCTGCAGAATCGCCGCCAACGCCAGTGCAGTGAGCGGCGTCTGCTCGGCCGGCTTGAACACCACGGTGCAGCCGGCAGCCAGAGCCGGACCGATCTTGCGCGTTCCCATCGCCAGCGGAAAGTTCCAGGGCGTCACCAGAATGCACGGCCCGACCGGCGCGCGGGTGACCACGATGCGGTTCTTGCCGTCTCCGGTGAGGGTGTGATCACCCGAGATGCGCACTGCCTCCTCCGAGAACCAACGGAAGAACTCCGCGCCGTAGGCCACCTCGCCGCGAGCATCGCCCAGCGGCTTACCCATTTCCGCGGTGATGATCTCGGCCAGCTCCTCCGACCGAGCCATGATCAATTCGTATGCCTTGCGGAGGATTTCGCTGCGTGCGCGTGGTGCGGTCGCAGCCCACTCTGCAGCCGCGTCGACCGCCGCAGCCATGGCGTTCTCGGCCTCGGCGATGCCGCCGTCGGCCACTCGGGCGATCACCTCTCCGGTGGCGGGATCGAGCACGTCGAAACGGGCATCCGAGGCCGCAGCGGTCCACGTCCCTCCGATGAACAGGTCGTTGGGGGCCGTGATGGTCGGACGAGTGAGGCTGGTGGTCGAGCTTGCGGTCATCGTCGCGGTCCTTTCGTCGCACGTGGGTCGAGTATCTGAGCAAGGTGTACCGACGCGTCGTTCGTCAGGTCACCGGTGAGTTGACGCACCTGCATGTGGCAGCTGAATCCGTCGGTCAGAATCGGCGTGTCGGGCTCGGTGTCGCGGACAGCCGGTGCGAGGGCCTGTTCGGCGACCTCCATGCTGAGCGCGTAGTGACGTTTCTCGAAGCCGAAATTTCCTGCCACCCCGCAACATCCGGTGGCTTCTCGTACCGCATCGATACCGACGGCGGCCAGTGCGGCGCGCTGGGTGGCGTTTCCGAACACGGCGTATTCGTGGCAGTGGGTCTGAACCGTCACCGAGGCGGGCACCTCCCCCGGCGGCAGCCATCCGTCGGCGGCCTGGTCGATGACCGCCCCCGCGAAGCTCTGCACGCGCGCGGCAACCCGTCTCGCGGCTGCCGTGGGAACCAGCTCGGGCATGTCCTTTTTGAATGCCGCGGCGCAGCTCGGTTCGGTGACGACGATCGGTCGATCGGTGCCGTCGTCCAGTGCGGCCACAGCTTTCGTCAGCTTCTGACGCGCCGTCTTCAGTTGACCCGTCGAGGTCCACGTCAGGCCGCAACACACGTCGGTTCGGCATTCGGTGCTGCGACCGGAATCTTCGAGGACGCGTTGCGCCGCTCCGGCGACCTCAGGCCGAAAACCCTGCGTGAACGTATCGACTATCAGGACGACGTCGGACTCGCGGCCACCGCCGATGCGGACCGCGCCTGCGAGCTCCTTCGCCGAGGCGAAACGTGGCAACGCTCGCTCGCCGGTCAAACCTCCGAGCCTGGCCGCGAGCGCGGCGACCCGTGGCGTGAGCACGAGATTGAGCAGTGGTGCCGTTCGCCGGGTCACCTTCAGCCACCGCGGCAGCCAGCCCAACGAGTAATGCGAGAGAGGCCGCAGCCGACCGGCGTAGTGATGGTCGAGGAACTCCGATTTGTAGGTCGCCATGTCCACCCCGACCGGACAGTCCGAGGAACATGCCTTGCACGACAGGCACAGGTCGAGTGATTCCGCCACGTCGTTCGACGCCCACCCGTCGGCGACAGTCGGCGAATTGCGCACCATTTCCTGCAGAACCCTGGCCCGACCACGAGTGGAATCCTTCTCGTCCCCGGTCGCGCGGAAACTGGGACACATGACGCCTCCCGACGCCGTCCGACACTTGCCGATCCCGACACACGATTGGCTCGCATGTACGAACGGATCCAGATCCTTTCGCGACCCGATCTGATGGAGATCGAACGTCGTCTTCCACTCCCGCTGCGGAATGCCTTGCAACATCAGGTTGTCCATCATCGGCTCCGGCTCGGTGATCGATCCCGGATTGAGGATCCCACGGGGGTCCCAGATCTCCTTGAACCGCGCGAAGGCGTCGAGCATGCGCGGTGAGTACATCACCGGTAGCAATTCCGAGCGAGCCCGCCCGTCACCGTGCTCTCCCGACAGACTGCCGCCGTGCTTGACCACCACCCGCGCAGCCGCACGCAGGAAGTCGTACATCACCCGCCGCCCGGCATCGGTGCGCTGGTCGAATGTGATACGCACGTGCATGCATCCTGCGCCGAAGTGGCCGTACATCACTCCGGTCAGCTCGTACTCGGCGAGAAGAGAATTGAGATCGCCCAGGTACGCAGAGAGGTTCTCGGGGGCCACAGCGGCGTCCTCCCAGCCGCCCCAGGATTCGTCTCCGCTCGCCAACCGAGTCGCCAGGCCCGCACCGTCCTCACGGACCCGCCACAAAGCTGTCCGATCGGCGGGATCGGCGACGATGCGACCTTCCTTGACCCGTCCGAGATCGGCGAGCGCGGCGAGCAAGCGGGCAGCCTTGTCCTCCACCTCGGCCGCGTCGGCACCGTCGAGATCGACGTACAGCCAGGCGTTTCCCGCGGGTAGGCCACGCACGGAGTCCGGTCCGCGTCGGTACTCCATCGTCTGCACGATGTTGTCGTCGATGCCCTCCACGGCGGCCGGGGAGAACTCCAGGATTGCGGTGACGTCGGCCGCTGCGGCCACCACATCGTCGTACCCGAGACAGAGCAGCAGAGCCGCAGGCGATACGGGCACCACGGTGACGGTGACCGAGACGATCACCGCACAGGTACCCTCGCTGCCGACGAGTGCGCGAGCGATGTCGAACCCGTTCTCGGGTAGCAGATGCGAGAGATGAAACCCGGAGACCTGCCGCGGGATTCGGCCCAGCTCGACTCTGAACAGTGCCAGATTGTCGGCCGCGAGTGCGCGCAAGTCTCGCGAAATACGTTCGGCCGCCTCCACTGCGGCTGCATCCTCGCGGTGCACTGCGGACACACCGGTGCGGGTCACTCGAAGCAGATGCCCCTCCGCCGACACGACGTCCATGGCCACCGTGTGGTCCGAGGTTCGGCCGTAGCGCACCGAATGATTTCCGCACGCGTCGTTGCCCACTGCCCCGCCCACCGTGGCGCGGGTCTTGCTGGACGGGTCGGGGGCGAACGTGAACGCCCCGGATGTGCGCGTCACCAGTTCACGTTGCAACTCCGAGATGACGATTCCCGGTTCCACCACGGCAGTTCGCGAGTCCGTGTCGACCGAGACGACCCGGTTCATGTGGCGGGAGAAGTCGAGCACGAATCCGCGGCCTAGTGCGTTGCCCGCCATCGACGTACCACCGCCGCGGCCGATGACCGCAACTCCGGCGGCGGCGCATTCGGTCACCACGGTCGCCACCTCGTCGGCATCGCGCGGGAAGACGACGGCCGCAGGCGGGATTCGATAGTTCGATGCGTCGTAGGAGTACTCGGCGAGCCGTCTCGAGGAGTCGTCGATGTCGATCCCCATCTCCCGCACTCGGTCCACGAGTGCGGGAACGTCGGATCGGGGGTGAACAGCCGTCACAGCGCGTTCTTCAGCGTCCGCGACAGCGCGTCGATGCCCTGACGCATTTCGTCGTCGCTCACGACCAGAGCCGGGATGATGCGGACGACGTTGCCCAGCGCGCCGCAGGTGAGCAGCAACAGCCCCTCGTCGATCGCACCCTGCTGTACCCGAAGCGCGGCCGCAGCATCGGGATTGCCTGCACTGTCGACGAATTCGAGTGCCTGCATCAAGCCGAGTCCGCGCGCGTCGCCGATGGCCGAGTGCTCGGCTTTGAGTGCGCGCAGCGCGTCGAGCAGAACATCGCCCTGTGCTGCTGCATTGGCGACCAGACCTTCGTCCCGGACGACGTCGAGGGTGGCGACCCCTGCGGCAGCGGCGACGGCGTTACCGCCGTATGTTCCGCCCTGCGACCCCGGCCACGCTTTGCTCATCAACTCCGTCGATGCTGCGATGGCCGAGATCGGGAACCCACTCGCGAGCCCCTTCGCGGTGATGACGACGTCGGGCGTCACCGACGAGTGCTGATGTCCCCAGAATTTTCCGGTCCTTCCGACACCTGCTTGTACCTCGTCCACGATCAGGACGATGCCGTGTGTGTCGGCGCGCTCACGCAGTCCCTCGAGGAAGGCGGGCGGTGTGGGTAGGTATCCGCCGTCACCGAGAACCGGTTCGATGATGAACGCGGCGGTATCGGCGGGGCTGGACATCGTCATCAGCAGATAGTCGAGCTCCTTGAGCGCGAACGCGACTGCGGTATCGATGTCCCAGCCGTACCTGAACGCGTACGGGAACGGTGCGATGTGCACACCACCCATGATCGGCGAGAACCCGGAGCGGAATTTGGTCCCGGCTGTGGTCAACGACGCGGCCGCTACCGTGCGACCGTGAAAGCCCCCGTGGAAGGCGATGATGTTCGGTCGGCCGGTTGCCATGCGTGCCAATCGAATCGACGCTTCGACGGCCTCGGAACCAGAGTTGGCGTAGAACACACTGTCGAGTCCCGCGGGCAACACCTCGCCGAGTTTGTCGGTCAGTGCCAGCAGGGGTTGGTGCATGACGGTGGTGTACTGCGCGTGGATGATCTTGCCCACCTGCTCGCGAGCGGCCTCGACGACGCGTGGATGGCAGTGTCCGGTGCTGGTGACGCCGATACCGGTGGTGAAGTCGAGATACTTGCGCCCGTCCGTGCCGATGATCCAGCAGCCCTTTCCGTGATCGACGACGATCGGGGTCGCCTGCTTGAGTGCCGGGCTGAGATGGGTTCGAGTCGACGCTGTCATGCGTGCCATCGTCACGCACCGATTCCAGATTGTCAACAATCTGCAATTGATAGTTCGGCGCAACGGCGACGGTCACGACGGCTACAGTTCGTTCGTGTCCGTCTCGAACCCGCGCGTCGTCGTTCTCGGCAGCATCAACATGGATCTGATCACCCGCACCCCGTCACTACCGGAGCCCGGCGAGACCGTGCTGGGAACCTCGTTCACCACTGCCCCGGGCGGCAAGGGTGCCAATCAGGCCATCGCTGCCGCCAAAGCCGGATCACCAGTTGCATTCATCGGCGCGGTCGGCGACGACGCGTTCGGGGAATCGTTGCGGCGCACGCTCATGAGCGCGGGCGTGGACGACAGTGCGCTGCGGACGGCAGCAGGCTCGAGCGGCATCGCCGCCATCACGGTCGACGACCGTGCCGAGAACAGCATCGTCGTCGTCCCGGGAGCGAACGCTGCCGTGCGGGACTTGACAGACGATGACCGCGCCGCCATAGCCGACGCCGATATCCTGTTGTGCCAGTTGGAGATTCCACTCGACACCGTCGTCGCCGCTTTCGAGTACGCGCGCTCTCACGGCGTGCTCACGATGCTCAATCCGTCACCGGTACAGGATCTCCCCGATGCCCTGGTGACCCACACCGACGTGCTCGTGGTCAACGAGGCCGAACACGCGCGCCTCGTTCACCGAGCCGGCTCGGTGAATGAGGTGATCACCACGCTCGGCCCCAGGGGCGCGCGCTACCGCGGATCGGAATCGTTCGAGGTGGCGGCTCCGAGCATCGAGGCCGTCGACACCACCGGTGCCGGAGACGCCTTCGCCGGGGCGCTGGCAGCTTGCTGGACCTCCGGTCCACGTCATGCTGTCGAATGGGCTTGTTCTGCAGGTTCTTTCGCCGCAACACGCCCTGGTGCGAGCACATCCTCCGGCACCAGGGACGAGATCGACGCCCTCCGCCGGGCGGTCACCCGATGAGCGAACAGGACCTGGCAGAACTCGCGCTGCTTCGTCGCGCGCGCGACCGGATGGATCGCGAGTTCGCCGAACCTCTGGACGTGCCGACGCTGGCCAGAACTGCATTGATGTCCACCGCACACTTCAGCAGGCGCTTCCGCGAGGCCTACGGTGAGACGCCGTACGCCCATCTGATGACCCGGCGCATCGAGCGCGCCAAAGCCCTACTGCGCCGTGGAGATGTCACCGTCACCGAAGCGTGCTTCGCGGTGGGCTGCACCAGTCTCGGCTCGTTCAGTTCGCGGTTCACCGAGATCGTCGGTGAGACACCGAGCGCGTACCGTGCCCGCGATCACCGCGACAGCCGGGCGGTACCGAGTTGCTCCGCGATGGTGCTCGGCCGGCACATCAAGGGCAACACTGCAGTCACCGTCACCGAAGCGAGCAGAATCGAAGAAGCGTCGCCGGCCGCGTCGTCCTAGCCTTCTCCCATGACACTTTCACTGAGCCACGTACACGTCTACACCGACGACCCCGATGCCTCGTTGGCGTTCTACCGAGACGCCCTGGGGCTCGAGGTCAAGAGCGAAGTCGCCAATGACGGCTACCGATGGATAACCCTGTCTCCCAAGGATCAACCCGAAATCGAAATCGTGTTGTCGCAGCCGCATGCGGGACGTTCGGCCGAGCTCGGCGATCAGCTCTCCGCGCTGCTCGCCAAGGGCGAGCTGCCGGGCCCGCTCTTCCGCGCCGACGACCTCGACGCGGCCTTCGAGCGGATCAGGGCGGCAGGCACCGGCGAGATTCTGCAGGAACCGACGAGCCAGCCGTGGGGGGCTCGCGACGCGGCCTTCCGTGACCCGGCCGGCAACATGGTGCGCGTCAGCCAGGCCTGAACGCGGTCCGAGGGTCGGCGGGCGAGCCACTGCCCGCCGACTGCCGTCCATGTCGTACCGATGCTGCACGATGGACCGTATGACGACAGCAACGCACACGCCCGCGGGCAATCTTCGCGAGGACGCCGAGCGGCTGCTACGCGAGCTCGCCGGCCCCGACGCGGTGCTCAGAGAAGATCAGTGGACGGCAATCGAGGCGCTCGTGGTGCACCGTCGCCGCGCTCTGGTGGTACAGCGAACCGGCTGGGGAAAGTCCGCCGTGTACTTCATCGCCGCGAAATTGCTGCGCGCGCAGGGCTTGGGCCCTACGGTCATCGTCTCCCCGCTGCTGGCCTTGATGCGCAACCAGGTCGCCTCCGCCCAACGCGCGGGCGTGCGTGCGGCCACTATCAATTCCGGGAACATGACCGAATGGGAGGACATTCACCACCAGGTCGCCTCCGGTGAACTCGACGTGCTGTTGGTCAGCCCGGAGCGGTTGAACAACCCCGATTTCCGCGACCAGGTTCTGCCGTCCCTTGCCGGGGACGCCGGCCTCGTCGTGGTCGACGAGGCTCACTGCGTCTCCGATTGGGGCCACGACTTTCGACCGGACTATCGACGTATCCGAACTCTGATCGCCGAGTTGCGTGACGGCATCCCGGTGCTGGCGACCACTGCGACGGCAAACGACCGCGTAGTCGACGATGTCGCTGCGCAGTTGGGAGTCGGCGGCGGGGACACACTGGTATTGCGCGGTGGCCTCGCTCGAGACTCGCTGCGCATGGCGGTGGTGCAGATCGACAATGCGACCGAGCGGGCTGCGTGGCTCGGCGACCATCTGAACACGCTGCCCGGATCGGGAATCATCTACACCTTGACGGTATCGGCAGCGAAAGACCTGGCGGCGCTGCTCACCGACCAGGGTCACGCCGTTGCCTCGTACACCGGTCAGACGGATCCGACCGAACGCGAAGCACTCGAGGGCGATCTACTGGCGAACCGGGTCAAAGCCCTCGTCGCGACGTCCGCACTCGGCATGGGATTCGACAAACCCGATCTCGGGTTCGTCGTGCACGTGGGGGCGCCGTCGTCGCCGATCTCGTACTACCAGCAGGTCGGCCGCGCCGGGCGCGCCACCGAGCGCGCCGATGTAGTACTGCTCCCCGGCCACGAGGATCGACAGATCTGGAGCTACTTCGCCTCCGTGGCGTTTCCGCGCGAACACCTGGTCCGTCAGGTCATCGATGCACTGAACACCGACAAGGCCCAATCCACGCAGGCTCTCGAGCCCCTCGTCGAACTCAATCGCAGTCGTCTCGACATGGTGCTCAAGGTCCTCGACGTCGATGGCGCCGTCAAACGCGTCCGTGGAGGCTGGCTGGCAACCGGGGAGCAGTGGACGTACGACGCGGACCGCTACGAACGTCTGGAGCAGGCCCGGGATCGCGAGCAACAGGCCATGATCGACTATCAGCGCACCGATGGTTGTCGGATGGAGTTCTTGCGTAGACAACTCGACGACCCGGGTCTGGGCGCGCCGGGTGGTGAGTCCGATCGGTGTGGACGGTGCGACAACTGCACGGGCGAGCATCTGTCTGCCACGGTCGACTCGGCCTCGGTCGACTCGGCGAAAGCGCGGCTCGATCGGCCGGGAATCGACCTACAGCCGAGAAAGCAGTGGCCGAGCGGCATGAAGAAGTTGGGGGTGTCTCTGTCCGGCAAGATCTCCGACCCGCACGAACCCGGCCGCGTCCTGGGCCGACTCACCGACCTGGGCTGGGGCAGCCGCCTGCGCGCGCTCCTCGACGCACCTGATGGGCCTGCGACCGACGCGCTCGAGAAGGCCTGCATCTCGGTGCTCGCCAACTGGGATTGGAAGGAGCGTCCCAGCGCCGTCCTGGCCCTGGACTCCCCCACTCATCCACTTCTGGTGCGCTCGATCGCGGAAAGACTGGCCACGATCGGAAGACTGACCAATCTGGGGGTCATGCAGGTCAGACCCGATCATCCGCCGGTCTCGGCCGCCAATTCGGCGTTTCGGGTGGCCGGGCTGGTGGACTCCTGGGAGGTTCCCGACGTATCGTCCGCTACAGGGCCGATTTTGTTGGTCGATCTGGTGACCGACACCGGATGGACATTCACATGCGCCACGTCGGCGCTTCGGGCCGCCGGCGCGAAGGCCGTGCTTCCGTTCGCGCTGGCGACGCCGAAGTAGGGTTTTCGAGACCCGAGTTTCGGCTCCGGAAAGATCGTGGTTTGATTCCGGGAGGATCGGGTACCGCCACCGGGGTCACAAACATGTGACCAACGTCACATTTACCGGCTCACCAGCGGAACCGTGTCCGTTTCGGGCATCGATTTCCGTCTGCACTCGATATGCCTCGGCAACGTTGTTACGTTTGTATTTCCTATGAAGCCAGTATTGCTGAGAGGTACCCCGATCACTGCGCCGGACGCAGTGAAGTTCCGTAAGCCCAAGATCTCCGACGGAGTCCGGCTCTGGGAGATCGCAAGAGATTCGCGAGTTCTGGATCTCAATTCCAGCTACTCGTACGTGCTGTGGTGTCGCGACTTCGCGGCGACCACGATCGTATCCGACATCGACGGCCGCGCAGTCGGTTTCGTCACCGGGTACATCCGTCAAGATGCACCGCGCACACTGTTCGTGTGGCAGGTCGCTGTGGACGCGAGCCAACGAGGCAAGGGACTTGCCGGTCGCATGCTGATGGAGCTGCTCGACCGCCTCGAGCCCCAAGGTATTACGCATCTCGAAACAACGATCAGCCCGGACAACGAAGCGTCCATCGCAACCTTCACGAGCCTCGCACGCAAGCGAGGAACCGACATCGTCAAGTCGGAATTGTTCGCGCCCAACGATTTCCCTGATAGCCACGAAGCCGAAGAGCTCTACACGGTAGGCCCGGATGCTTCGCGGGATTACGAAAGGAACAAGCAGAATATGACCGAGAAGAGCACCGTGACAACAGAGAAGCCCGATGTGTTCGAGACCGTCGAGTCCGGCGTACGAAGCTACAGCCGCCAGTGGCCGGCTGTGTTCTCCACGGCCAAGGACTCTGTGATCACCGATGAGAACGGCAACGACTACCTCGACTTCTTCGGTGGCGCAGGCGCTCTCAACTACGGACACAACAACGACATGATCAAGAGCGCGCTGGTCGATTACATCACCAGCGACGGCATCACCCACGGCCTCGACATGTCCACCGTGGCCAAGCGCGAGTTCCTGGAGTCGTTCAAGAAGAACATCCTCGAGCCCCGCGGCCTGGACTACAAGGTCCAGTTCCCCGGCCCCACCGGCGCGAACACAGTCGAAGCTGCACTCAAGCTGGCCCGCAAGGTCACCGGCCGTGAGGCAATCATCAACTTCACCAACGCCTTCCACGGCATGACACTCGGAGCGCTGTCGGTCACCGGCAACTCGATGAAGCGAGCTGGCGCCGGAATTCCGTTGGTGCACACCACGCCTATGCCGTACGACAACTACTTCGGCGGCGTCACCGAGGACTTCCAGTGGTTCGAACGCGTTCTGGACGACTCGGGCAGCGGTTTCAACCGCCCTGCTGCAGTGATCGTGGAAACCATTCAGGGTGAAGGCGGCATCAACGTCGCGCGTCCCGAATGGCTGCGCGCACTTGCAGAACTGTGCAAGCGCCGCGAGATTCTCCTCATCGTCGACGATGTGCAGATGGGCTGCGGCCGCACCGGCCAGTTCTTCTCGTTCGAGGAAGCCGGCATCACCCCGGACATCGTCACCCTGTCCAAGTCGATCGGTGGCTACGGCACGCCTCTCGCGCTGACGCTGTTCAAGCCGGAATTGGACGTGTGGTCGCCGGGTGAACACAACGGCACCTTCCGCGGCTTCAACCACTCGTTCGTCACCGCCAAGGCAGCAATCGATCACTACTGGTCCGATGACTCCTTCGAGAAGGAGATCCTCGCCAAGGGCGAGCACATTCAGGATCGCTTCATGAAGCTGTGCGCCAAGTTCGACGGCATCTCCACCCGCGGTCGTGGCATGGTCCAGGCCCTTGTCTTCGACGACGCAGAGTTGGCCTCCAAGGTGTCGCAGCTGGCCTACGACGAGCGCCTGCTCGTCGAGACCGCAGGGCCGAAGGACGAGGTCGTCAAGCTGCTCCCGCCGTTGACCACGACGCTGGACGAGCTGGACCGCGGCCTGGCAATTCTCGAAAGCGCCGTTGCCAAGGTTCTCTCGTAAGAGTTCCTCGCAACCATCGATATCGAAGGAGGACATCGCATGATCGTTCGCAGCACCGAAGAGATCACCGGGACCGACCGTGATATTTCCAGCGAGGACGGCAACTGGCGCAGCAAGAGGATCATCCTCGGCGGCGACAAGGTCGGATTCTCGTTCCACGAGACCACGATTCAAGCCGGCACGGTGAACAACTTCCATTACGCCAACCACATCGAGGCGGTCTGGCTGATCGAAGGCGAGGGCACACTGACCGATCGCGAGACCGGAGAGACATACGAGCTCGGCGCAGGCTCGATGTACCTGTTGAACGGTCACGAGCGGCACACCGTGGAGCCACGCACCACGATGCGCATGCTCTGTGTGTTCAACCCTCCCGTCGTCGGCAACGAAACGCACGACGAGAACGGCGTGTACCCATTGGTCGAGGTACCCGCGTAGCAACCGCTACTTCACACGGCCCGCACCGACGCCACGGCGTTCGTGCGGGCCGTGTGCGTTGCGTCTGTGCCGGCGCTGCGATCGGGCGCTACTCTGGATGGGGTGAGTGCACACCCGGGGTCCGCCGCAATCGATGGGGAACTGGCGTCGCTACTCGACGGGAAGTCCATCACCGTCGTGACCGGTGCGGGTATGTCGACGGACTCGGGAATCCCCGACTATCGAGGCCCACAGTCACCACCCCGTAACCCGATGACGTTTCAACAGTTCATCGGTGACGCCGAGTTCCGTCGGCACTACTGGGCCCGCAACCACGTCGGTTGGCGGCATATGGACGCCGCGGTCCCCAACGCCGGCCACCGAGCTCTCGCCCGGCTCGAACGAGCGGGCATCGTCACCGGGGTCATCACTCAGAACGTCGACATGCTGCACACCAAAGCCGGGAGCCGGAAGGTCATCGACTTGCACGGCGTCTACGCCCGAGTTCGCTGCCTGAGCTGCGAGCGGTTGATCTCGCGATTCGAGTTGGCCCGAAAACTCGATCGTGCCAACCCCGGCTTTCTCGAGTCGGTTGCACCTGCGGACGGCGTCGAGATCGCACCCGACGCCGACGCAATCATCTCCTCGACCGCACATTTCCACATGGTCGACTGCGAATCATGTTCCGGCATACTCAAACCCGATATCGTCTACTTCGGTGAAAGTGTGCCCAAACCGCGCGTTGCGCAGGCCTACGACCTCGTCGACCGAAGCGATGCCCTACTGGTACTCGGGTCCTCCCTCACGGTGATGTCGGGCCTGCGTTTCGTCCGATACGCCTCGAAAACCGGCAAGCTCATCGTCATCGTCAACAGAGGCACCACTCGAGGGGACGAATTCGCTACCCTCACAATGCATTCGGGTTGCTCGGAGACCGCTCGGGCGTTGGCGGATACGCTGGTTCAGGCGGGGACCAAGTCGTCGGCGTGAACAACCGGACGCTGTAGTTCCGCAGCGAGCTCCCCCGTCGACCGGCCGAGCATTCCCGCCAGCTCCCCGGAGTCGTACGCGACAACTCCGCGGGCCACCAGTGCGCCCTCGTGATCCACCAGCGACACCACGTCTCCACCGTGAAACGATCCCGTCACCGACGTTATCCCCGCGGACAACAGCGACCGCCTGCGGTCCACGACCGCTCGCACGGCACCGGCGTCGAGGTGGAGTTCCCCCGCAGCATCGGCCGCGTGCCGGACCCAGAACTTGCGCGCCGACAACCGCGTCGGTCTCGCCGCGAACGCGGTACCCACTGTGGAGGTCGTCAGTGCGTGTCCGGCATCGGCAGCAGCGGCCAACAACACGGGAACACCGGCGTCGGCTGCCAGGCGTGCAGCGGACAGTTTGGAGGCCATTCCGCCGGTACCGAGTGCTCCCCCCGAGCCGGCGACGACGCCATCGAGATCCTCCGGGCTGGTGACCTCCGGAATGAGGGTCGCGCTGCCCTTGCGGGGGTCCCCGTCGTACAACCCGTCCACGTCCGAGAGCAGAAAGAGTGCGTCCGCACCCACCAGATGCGCCACGAGCGCCGCGAGCCGATCGTTGTCGCCGAAGCGAATCTCTGCGGTGGCGACGGTGTCGTTCTCGTTCACAACGGCGACAGCGCCGAGCGAACGCAGTCGATCCAATGTCCGCTGCGCGTTCCGGTGATTGGTTCGACGCGCGATGTCCTCGGCCGTGAGCAGTACCTGCCCCACGGTGCGCCCGTACCGGCGGAAGGACGAACCCCAGGCGTGCACCAGCTCGAGCTGTCCGACGCTGGCTGCGGCCTGCTTGGTCGCGAGATCGTGCGGGCGACGCGTCAGCCCGAGCGGCGCCATGCCGGCACCGATCGCGCCGGAGGAGACGACAACCACATCTGTTCCGCTGCGCATCCGATACTCGATGGCGTCGGCGAGCAGGTCGAGTCGACCCAGATCCAGACCGGTGTCGAGACTGGTGAGAGCCGAGGACCCGATCTTGACCACGATGCGCTTGGCAGCGGCAATCGTGCGACGGGTATCGGTGAGAGCCTCTGCGGGCACATCGGATTCACGCACCGACACCACGTCTACTCCTGTTCGGAATCGAGCCCACGACGTACCTGGCGGGCATGCTTGCGTTCGGAGGCACCGATGCGCTCGACCTGGTCGAGCCTGACGTCGGTCCCACGGCCGGTCATGGTGATCTCGACACCGGCAGGCGTCTGCGGTTCCCAGTCGAAGGACACGTCGCCGATCGTGACCGACGCACCCGGCTGGGCTCCTGCCTTGATCAGTGCGTCCTCGACGCCCAGACGCGCGAGCCGATCTGCGAGGTAGCCGACCGCCTCGTCGTTGGTGAACTGCGTCTGGCGTACCCACCGTTCGGGGCGGGTGCCTCGCACGATGAATCCTCCCGGTACGTCCGGATCCTTGACGACCTTGAAGCTGTCGTCGTTCTTGGCGACCGGGCGCAGTACCTGACGGCGCGGCTCCGGTGCCGGATGGGCGGTGCGGTAGTCCTCGACCAGCTTCGCCAACGCGAATGTCAGCGGTTTGAGACCGGCGCGCGTCACTGCCGAGATGGTGAACACGGGCCAGCCGCGAGACTCGAACTCGGCGGTGACCATCTCTGCGAGCTCTGCGCCCTCGGGAATATCGGCCTTGTTCAGCACGACGATGCGCGGACGGTCGGCGAGATCGCCGAGACCGGCATCACCGGAGAGGGCCGGCTTGTAGGCGGCCAACTCGGCTTCGAGAGCGTCGACGTCGGAAACCGGGTCGCGGCCTGGATCCAGTGTGGCGCAATCGACTACGTGCGCGAGCACCGCGCACCGTTCGAGGTGACGCAGGAAATCGAGACCGAGTCCTCGGCCCTGACTGGCGCCGGGGATCAACCCGGGTACATCGGCGACGGTGAACGTGGTCTCTCCACTGGATACGACACCGAGGTTGGGGACCAGCGTGGTGAAGGGGTAATCGGCGATCTTCGGCTTGGCTGCCGACAGCACCGAGACCAGCGACGACTTTCCTGCCGACGGGAATCCCACGAGACCGACATCGGCGACGGACTTGAGCTCGAGGACGAGATCGCGCTCGACGCCCTCCTCACCGAGTAGGGCGAAACCCGGTGCTCGGCGGGCCTTGGACGCCAGTGCTGCGTTGCCGAGGCCGCCGCGTCCACCCGGTGCCGCATCGAAACGTGTTCCCTCGCCGATCATGTCGGCGAGCACGTTGCCCTCCTTGTCGAGCACGACGGTACCGTCGGGCACCTTGAGGATCAGATCCTCGCCGTTCGCACCCTCACGGTTTCCACCCATGCCCTGGGTGCCGTTGCCCGCCTTGGCGTGACTGGAGAAGTGGAAGTCGAGCAGGGTGTGCACGTTGGGGTCGACGACGAAGACGACCCCGCCACCTTGTCCGCCGTTTCCACCGTCAGGGCCACCGAGAGGCTTGAACTTTTCGCGGTGAACCGAAGAGCAGCCGTTGCCACCTTTGCCGGCGCTGACGTGCAGCACCACGCGGTCGATGAATCGTGACATAGCTGTCTTCGATCCTTTCTGGAGAGAAAAGCGGGAGAAAAAAGCGATAGGGGCGGACCGGTCTCATGACCCTGGTCCGCCCCTATCGGGAGTTGTGAACGTACGCCGTGAATGTCCTGTTCGAGTAGTTCCTTGTTCGAGTGGGCAATCGCGGCGCGAACGCTGCAGGAGGACTAGGCCTCTACAGCGACCGGAACGATGTTCACGGTCTTGCGCCCGCGCTTGGCACCGAATTCGACTGCGCCTGCGGCGAGTGCGAACAGGGTGTCGTCGCCGCCACGGCCGACGTTGACGCCGGGGTGGAAGTGCGTGCCGCGCTGACGAACCAGGATCTCGCCTGCGCCTACGGTCTGGCCGCCGAAGCGCTTGACGCCGAGGCGCTGAGCATTCGAGTCGCGACCGTTACGGGAGCTCGATGCGCCCTTCTTGTGTGCCATGTTGCATACCCTCCTCGGGGTGAATCAGCTGAAAAGAACGCGGGTCCGGTGAGACCTGGTTACTTGATGCCGGTGACCTTGAGGACAGTGAGCTTCTGCCTGTGTCCCTGACGCTTGTGGTATCCGGTCTTGTTCTTGAACTTGTGGATGCGGATCTTCGGGCCCTTGGTGTGCTCGACGATCTCACCGGCGACCGAGATCTTCGCCAGCTTGTCTGCATCTGTGGTCAGGTCGGATCCGTCTACGACGAGGACCGGAGCAAGCGAGACAGCAGTGCCGGGCGCTCCCTCGATCTTCTCGACCTTGACGAGGTCACCAACAGCGACCTTGTACTGCTTTCCGCCGGTCTTGACGATCGCGTACGTTGCCATCGGAGGGCTACCCCTTGCTTCTTTCGAACTTGCTCGCGTTGCGCATGGCAACACGACTGGTCTGGTGTGACGTCTTTGCTTGCTCCCTATCGGCCGGCCGCGATGGCATCCATCTCGGCCCGGTCGAGAACCGTTGCATTCTGTAGAACCACTACGGCACAGCAGAACGGTGTCACCGGGAGCGACTTATCAAGGTTACGGCAGAGAGACGGCCAGGGTCAAACTGCCCTGTGCTGCTAGGCGTCGATGTCCACCGGCGGACCTGCCGGGCGCGCTGCTGCACGCCGCCTACGTGGTCGTTCGGTGGGCACTTCCACCGCCTCTGTGGGCTGCTCGGCCGCCGACGTCAGCGGTTCCGGCACCTCTGCCTCAGCAGAGGCAGCCGGGTCGGCAGAGGCAGCGTCGTCGGCGTTGTCCGTGGCCGGTACCACGAGGACTACCCCGGCGTCCGGTGCCGCACTGGTCGGCGCGGCGGCCTTGCGCGCCACTCGACGCCCACGACGAGCCTTCGGTGCGGCAGGTTCGACCGACACGGCCGGCTCGGCAACGGACTGCTCTGCCGACTGATCGCCCACGGACCGATCCTGTGCAGGCCGATCCTGCGCAGACCGATCCTGTGCAGGTGCCGGGGCCTCGGGTGCAGCTGCATCCGCTGCCTCCGGATCGGCTGCAGCTGCCGTTGCCACGGCCACGTCGTCGGCGGGGACGACCGTCACCTCGTCGGCAGAGACGACCGTCACCTCGGCGTCGGACTTCGTGCTCGCCTGCGGGGTCTCGACATCGGCGGGGCTGACGTCGGACACCACGTCGTCGTGATGCGCCGCCATAGCCAAGGCAACCGGATGTGCGCGCTTGATCGATGGATCCACCGCGGGGGGCTCGTGTGCGTCTGCTGGGCCGGACTGCGCGGACGACGAGCTGCGCTCGTGACCGTCGCTGCCGTCGGACTTGTTGTCCTTGCCGCGTCGACGCCTGCCACTGTTGCCCGAGTTGCTCGACTCCGAGCGAGAGGAGTTCGAGCGCCCGTTGTCGTTGTCCGGCTTGGCGTCGATCGGGAACTGATGCACGACGATCCCACGACCCTGGCAGTGCTCGCACGTGGTGGAGAACGCCTCGACGAGTCCCGTGCCGAGCTTCTTGCGAGTCATCTGTACGAGCCCGAGCGAGGTCACCTCCGACACCTGGTGGCGCGTTCGGTCACGCCCCAGGGACTCGGTGAGCCGCCGCAGCACCAGATCGCGGTTCGACTCGAGCACCATGTCGATGAAGTCAACGACGATCATGCCGCCGATGTCGCGCAGACGCATCTGTCGGACGACTTCCTCGGCGGCTTCGATGTTGTTGCGGGTGACGGTCTCTTCGAGATTGCCCCCCGAGCCGGTGAACTTGCCGGTGTTGACGTCGACGACGGTCATCGCCTCGGTGCGATCGATCACCAGGGTGCCGCCCGAGGGCAGCCAGACCTTGCGATCGAGCGCCTTGGCCAGTTGCTCGTCGATTCGATGCGCCGCGAACACGTCGACCGAACTGCCGTCGGCCTCGTACCGATGCAGCCGCTCCATCATGTCCGGTGCCACGGTCTCGACGTAGTTCGACGTCGTCGTCCACGCCTTGTCGCCCTCGATGACCAGCTTGGAGAAGTCCTCGTTGAACAGGTCACGGATGACCTTCACGAGCATGTCCGGCTCTTCGTAGAGAGTCTGTGGTTGGACGCCCTTGCCGGTTTCAGCGTTGGCCGATCGTGCTTCGATGCTGGCCCACTGCGCCTGCAGCCGAGACACGTCGCGTGCGAGTTCTTCCTCGCTGACGCCCTCTGCGGCCGTACGGATGATGACCCCGGCCTCCGGCGGCACGATCTCGCGGAGAATTTCCTTCAGGCGTTTGCGTTCGGTGTCGGGAAGCTTGCGGCTGATACCCGTGGAGCTGCCGCCGGGGACGTAGACGAGAAAGCGTCCTGCAAGTGAGAGCTGCGTGGTCAGGCGGGCACCCTTGTGGCCAACCGGATCTTTGCTGACCTGGACGAGAACCTGGTCGCCCGGCTTGAGTGCCTGCTCGATCTTCCGTGAGTTTCCGCCCAGTCCTGCAGCGTCCCAGTTGACCTCACCGGCGTACAGCACACCGTTGCGGCCACGGCCGATATCGATGAACGCCGCCTCCATGCTGGGCAACACGTTCTGAACACGACCCAGATAGACGTTGCCGACCATCGACGCGGTGGCACTGCTGGTCACGAAGTGCTCCACGAGCACCCCGTCCTCGAGCACGGCAACCTGCGTGGTCAGCGGGTGATCCGGCGTCGCCTTCTCACGCACGACCATGACACGGTCCACCGATTCGCGTCGGGCCAGGAACTCCGACTCGGTCAGAATCGGCGGACGCCGACGCCCGGCATCACGTCCGTCGCGACGACGCTGACGCTTGGCTTCGAGTCGGGTCGATCCGGTAATGCCCTGGACTTCGTCCCGGGGCGCACGGCTCTTGTTGCGCGGCTCACGCTCGTGCACGACGGTGTTGGGCGGATCGTCCTCGGAGGATGCGCCCTCGGCAGCCGCCTCGGCTCCGGTCTTGCGGCGGCGTCGGCGACGGCGACGACGACTGGAGCCGTCCCCGTCCTGACCGCCGTTGTCGGAGTCGTCGTGGTTGTCCTGCGCACTCGCATCGGAGTCGGATTCGCTGTCCTGGCCCGAGGAGTCCTCGGACCCCGTGTCGTCCGATGACTCGCTCGAATCGGAATTCTGCCGGTCCGATCCGCGGTTGCGGGTGCGGGATCGACGCGAACGCCTGCCCGAGCCCGACTGCTGTTCATCGTTCGAGGACGACTCGTCCGAGTCTCCAGCGTCGGTGTCGGACGACTCCGACTCGCTCGAATCGGCTTTTTCCGAGCTGTTGTCGACCTCGGAATCGTCCTCCGAGTTGTCGTCGCTCGAGTTGTCATCGGAGGACTGTTCCCCGCGGCCACGGCCACGGCCACGGCGGCCACGCCGACGGCGACGCGGCTGTGACTGGTCGTCGTCGCCGTCGCCCGAGCTCTCGGAGGCGTTCTGCTCCCCGGACTCGGCCGAGGACGAACGGTCGGCCGACGAGGTGTCGGGTGCGGTGGACTCGGATGTGTCGGGTGCCGACACCGTCGCGGTTTCCTCGGCCGAGGTACCGGAGGTGGACTCGTTGTTCTCGGCGTTCGAGCCTTCGTCCTTCGGCGCTGCCTTGCGGCTGCGACGACGACGGGCCGGCGGTTGCGCCGGCGACTCCGCCGACTCCGGTGCTGCAGCGTCGACGGCGGCGGGCTGCAAGAACAGCGGGGTGGCAAATGTGGCCGCGCCGGGCTGTGTGGCTGCGGTGGGCTGTGTGGCCTCGGGTTCCGGTGCGGCCGCGTTGGTGAACAACTGCGGCTCCGACCACGTGGCCTCGACGGACGGCGCTTCGGCGGAGGGAGCTTCGGCGGACGGTGCCTCTACCGCGGCGCTAGACTCGGCTTGCTCTGAGGCGGAAGGATCGGCCGGGGACGTATCGGTTGGGCCGGCATCGGTGCCGTTGACGGAATCTCGGACGGACTCCGCAACCTCGCGACTGAGACTCGACTGCGCGCTACGCGCTTCGATGCCGAGCTCACCCAGGGTGACGAGTAGTTGTTTGCTGGTGACGCCCAGGATCTTGGCGAGTGCGTGAACACGCAGCCTGGTAGGCAGCGGGGTGGCGTCGGTCTGTGCAGGCGACACCTCGTCTGAGTCCACAGACGACACCTCGGCTGATTCCACAGACGAAACCTCGTCGACGCGCTCCTGACCCTGTGCGTTGGCGTTCTGTACATCTTCGGGCGGGCTTTGATCGGCCACGTATTCTCCTCGGGCCCCCGGGCGCGTTCATCCGAATTCGGGTGTGACGCGGCCACGCGAGGGCAATCCTTGTGTACTCACGTCGGGTTGGACGTCAGCTGTTCGGTCTCGCTCCGCACTCGAGTCGATGACCACTTCGGCATTCTCGGTGGTCGACGACAGCGTGTGCGGTGCCTGGCTGGATGGTGGTGTCTCGGTGATCCGAGCGCCTGATCATCAAGCAAGAACGCGAACGAGCCTGTCTCTCGTTCGAGCATCTGCGATGACGGGCAGCGGATAGACGACAGTCATCCGATCGAATCCACGACACCGGGCTAGCGAACTTAGGTGAAGCCTTGACTTCGGTGGAGCGTGAAACTTGTACTGAGTTGTGCTGTGGAGTCGATCTCCGTCGAGTATCCCACACGCGTCGACGCGTACTTGCCACGCCGCACCGATCGGGTGCCGAGCAGGTGCGGCGTGGCTGCGCGCGAACTGCGCATGGATACGGAGTGCGGTGCGGTCAGGCCAGGCCGGGGAACCAGAGCGCGATCTCGCGCTCGGCCGACTCGACGGAATCCGAGCCGTGGACCAGGTTCTGCTGGCCGTCGAGGGCGAGATCGCCGCGGATGGTGCCGGGAACGGCCTTGGCCACCGGGTCGGTGCCGCCTGCGATCTGCCGGAAGGCCGCGATCGCGCGGGGGCCTTCGAGGACGGCGGCCACCACCGGTCCGGACGTGATGAACTCGAGGAGTTCGGGGAAGAACGGCTTGCTCTCGTGCTCTGCGTAGTGAGCCGCGGCCAAATCACGGGAGACGTTCTTGAGCTCGAGTGCGACGATGCTCAATCCCTTCTTCTCCACGCGGCCGAGGATCTCTCCTACGTAACGCCGGGCAACTCCGTCGGGCTTGATCAGTACAAGGGTGCGGTCGGTCACGTCGACGACAGTAATGGACCCGAGCGTGATCTCGCGCGGCGCATCGCCGAAACCGGACTGTTTCGGGTCAATCGCGTTGTCCCGGCAGCATTCCTCGCCGCATCCGTTCGGTGATGTCGCGGCGCAGGTACAGCAGATACAGCCATACTGCGATGAAGATCAGGCCCACAGCCCCGATCGAGAGATGGAAGACCGCCCCGGCCAGCACGAACAGCTGGAGAATCAGGTTGAGCTTCATCGCCCACGGTTTTCCCTGCTTGCCTGCCGCGAGGATCATCGCGACGGCCAAGGCCACGATATACGTGGTCGAGAACCAGGTGGCACCTCCGCCGAGGGTTGCCACCACGGGTAACGCGAGCAGAGTGACGATCGCTTCGAGCACCAGAGTGCCCGCCACCACGCCGCGGAAGCCCTTCCACGGGTCGGTGGTGGGTGGTTTGAACTGTGCCTCGCTCACGCGGGGTCCTTTCCGAACAGGGTGCGGGCCGCACCTACGGTCACCACGGATCCGGTGACGACGACTCCGGCACCCGATACTGCTTCTCCCGGCTCGGCGACGTCCTCGGCCAGCCCGATGGCCGTCTCGAGGGCATCGGGCAGGGTCGGGGCCACCACCACCCGTTCGTCGCCGAACTTGGCCACCGCGATGTCGGCCAATGCATCCACATCCATTGCGCGAGCCGAGCCGTTGTGGGTGACGACGATCTCGTCGAAGACCGGCTCGAGTTCGTCGAGGATTGCACCGACGTCCTTGTCCGACATGACACTGACGACGCCGACGAGTTTGCGGAAGTCGAATTCGTCGGTGAGGGCGGCAGCCAGCGCGGCGGCACCATGTGGGTTGTGCGCAGCGTCGAGGAACACGGTGGGAGCGTTGCGCACCCGTTCGAGACGGCCCGGGTTGACGATCGTCGCGAATGCCGCGCGCACGGTGTCCTGATCGAGCTGATGTTCGGGCCCGGCTCCGAAGAATGCCTCGACCGCAGCCAGGGCCAGCGAGGCATTGTGCGCTTGGTGCTGTCCGTGCAACGGCAGAAAGATATCGGTGTAGACCCCGCCGAGTCCCTGCAGCTCCAATTGCTGGCCACCTACGGCGATCTGCCTGCCCAGCACGGTGAACTCCGATCCTGCCCGAGCCACGGCAGCATCGGCCTGTACCGCCGCCCGCAGCAACACCTCCGAGACCTCGGGTTTCTGCTCGGCCAGGATGGCGACCGTGTCCCGCGGCACGAGCCGTTCCGGGGCCTTCTTGATGATCCCGGCCTTCTCCCCCGCTATCGACGTGAGATCGTCGCCGAGAAAATCGACGTGATCGAGGCCGATCGGGGTGATGACGGCCACCTCGCCGTCGACGACGTTGGTGGCGTCCCAACGCCCGCCCAGCCCGACCTCGATGACGCCGACCTCCACCGGAGCCTCGGCGAACGCGGCGAACGCCATTGCCGTGAGCACCTCGAACTTGCTCATCCGGGGCCCGCCTTCGGCCTCGGACCGAGCATCGATCAACTCCACGAACGGGGCGATCTCGTTGTACGTGTCGACGTAGAGCCGCGGCGAGATGGGGTGCCCGTCGATACTGATCCGCTCGGTCGCCATCTGCAGATGCGGGCTGGTGGTGCGCCCGGTTCGTCGATGGAACGCGGTGAGCAGCGCATCGATCATGCGGGTCACCGAGGTCTTGCCGTTGGTGCCTGCCACATGGATCGACGGATACGCCTTCTGCGGCGACCCGAGAAGGTCCATCAGAGCCGAAATCCGAGCCGTCGACGGCTCGATCTTCGTTTCCCCCCAGCGTTTGTCCAGTTCGGACTCGACCAACGCCAGTTCGGCGAGATCGACCGGACTCGGTGGCGGCGTCGGAAGGGCGTCGTCGGCTTCGGTCACTTAGGTTCCCATCGATTCGAGTCGCGCGGAGATGCGTGCAATCTCTTCGCCTGCGATCGTCTGGCGTGTTCGGATCTTGTCCACCACCGCATCCGGGGCCTTCGCCAGGAACGCCTCGTTCCCGAGCTTGCCGGTGGTCTGCGCCAATTCCTTCTCCGCTGCGGCGAGATCCTTCACCAGTCGGGCTCGTTCGGCGACCAGGTCGACGGTGCCCGAGGTGTCGAGCTCGACGACCACGGTGGCCTTGCTCAGCCGCACTTCCACCGAAGCCGTCGCCTCGAAGCCGTCTTCGGGCTCGGTGAGCCGAGCCAGCGACGTGACCGCCGTGATCTGCCCGTCCAGATCGGCCTCGGACACTCCGACGACGCGGGCCGCGACCTTCTGCGACGGTTTGAGCCCCTGGTCGCTGCGGAATCGGCGGACCTCTGTGATGAGTCGCTGCATGTCCTCGATTCGTTGCGCCGCAGCATGATCGGCCGGCTCTGCGGCAGGGGTCGGCCAGGACGCGATCACCAGCGACTCGCCGCCGGTGAGCACCTTCCACAGTGTTTCGGTGACGAACGGAATCACCGGGTGCAGCAGGCGCAGCAGGGCGTCGAGCACGTTCCCGAGTACTCCCCGGGTGGTCGCGGCGATGGTGTCGTCGGCGAACTGCACCTTGGCGATCTCGAGGTACCAATCACAGACCTCGTCCCAGGCGAAGTGATAGAGCGCCTCACAGGCCTTGCTGAACTCGTACCGGTCGAACGCCGAATCTACTTCTGCCCGAACCTGTTCCAATCGATCCAAAATCCACCGGTCGGCGGCGGTCAGCTCCTCGCGCGTCGGCAGTTCCGCCGGTGCCGCGCCGTTCATGAGAGCGAACTTGGTCGCGTTGAACAGCTTGTTCGCGAAGTTTCGCGAGGACTGCGCGTGGTCCTCGCCGACGGACATGTCGGCACCGGGGTTCGCCCCGCGAGCGAGCGTGAATCGCAGCGCATCGGCACCGAAGCGATCGACCCAGTCGAGTGGATCGATTCCGTTGCCTCGCGACTTGGACATCTTCTTGCCGAACTGATCACGAATCAGACCGTGCAGGAACACATCTCGGAACGGGACCTGCGGCCCTTGCTTGCCTGCGGTGATCGCGTCGTCTGCTCCCACGTAGGTACCGAACATCATCATGCGGGCGACCCAGAAGAACAGGATGTCGTATCCGGTGACGAGCACGCCGGTCGGATAGAACTTCTCGAGCTCAGGGGTCGAGTCCGGCCATCCCATCGTCGAGAACGGCCACAGCCCGGACGAGAACCACGTATCGAGAACGTCGGGGTCCTGCTCCCAGCCCTCGGGTGCGCTCTCTCCCGGTCCGAGGCAGACGGTTTCACCCTCGGGTCCGTACCAGATCGGAATCCGATGACCCCACCACAACTGGCGAGAGATGCACCAATCGTGCATGTTGTCGACCCAGGCGAACCAGCGTGGTTCTTGACTCTTCGGGTGAATGACGGTGTCGCCGTTGCGCACTGCGTCGCCGGCGGCTTTCGCCAGGCTCTCCACCTTGACCCACCACTGCAGTGACAGACGAGGCTCGATGGGTTCACCGCTGCGCTCGGAGTGTCCGACACTGTGCACATAGGGGCGCTTCTCGGCGACGACGCGGCCCTGTTCGGCAAGGGCTTGACGAACCTTGACCCGCGCCTCGAAGCGGTCCATCCCGTCGAATTGTGTTCCGGTGCCGACAATTCGGCCTACCTCGTCCATGATCGACGGCATCGGCAGCGAATGCCGCACACCCATCTCGAAGTCGTTGGGATCGTGGGCCGGGGTGATCTTCACCGCGCCGGTGCCGAACTCGGGGTCGACGTAGTCGTCGGCGATGATCGGGATCTGCCGTCCGGTGAACGGATGCTCGAGCGTGGTACCGACCAGATCCTTGTACCGCTCGTCCTCGGGATGCACGGCGACGGCGGTATCTCCGAGCATCGTCTCCACACGGGTCGTCGCGACGATCACGTGCGGCTCGGAATCGTCGAGCGATCCGTATCGCAGCGACACGAGCTCGCCCTCGACGTCCTCGAACTTGACCTCGATATCGGAGATGGCAGTCTGCAGCACCGGCGACCAGTTGACCAGTCGCTCGGCGCGGTAGATCAAGCCGTCGTCGAACATCCGCTTGAACATGGTCTGCACGGCCTCGGACAGGCCGTCGTCCATGGTGAAACGCTCGCGGCTCCAGTCGACCCCGTCGCCGATGCGTCGCATCTGGCCGCCGATGGTTCCGCCCGACTCGCGCTTCCAGTCCCAGACCTTGTCGATGAACAGCTCGCGGCCGAACTCTTCCTTGGTCTTGCCCTCGGCGGCGAGTTGCTTCTCCACCACGGTCTGCGTCGCGATGCCCGCGTGGTCCATGCCTGGCAACCACAGCACCTCGTACCCGAGCATGCGCTTGCGGCGGGACAACGCGTCCATCAGGGTGTGGTCCAGCGCGTGCCCCATGTGCAGGCTGCCGGTCACGTTGGGCGGGGGCAGCACGATGGAGTACGGCGGCTTTCCGCTGGTGGCGTCTGCCTCGAAGTATCCGGCGTCAACCCAGGACCGGTACAGCTCCGCCTCGACCACACTGGGATCCCAGCTCTTGGGCAGGTCGATCGAATCGGCAGGGTTCGCTGAGGGCTCTGGCGCTGAACTGGTCACCGGTCGATTCTAGTGGCCGAGGATTCGCGGCATCGATGCGCTCTCACCCAGCACGTGCTCGGCCAGAAACGCGAGCACGACCTCGTACCAGACCTTTGCGTGCTGAGGACTCAGTATCCAGTGGTTCTCCCCGGGAAAGTACAGAAAGCGATGTTCGGTGTTGCCCTCGTCGTCCGCGGGCAGACCCGACTCGCTGAGCAGCTCGTACCACAGACGGAGACCCTCGCCGATCGGTACGCGATAGTCCTTGTCTCCGTGAATGACCAGCATCGGTGTCGAGATGTCCGCAACGAACAGGTGCGGAGAGTTCTCGACCGCCATCTCGGGAGACATCTCTCGCGCCCAGTACCACGGCGCATCGGTCGTCGGGCCGAACTGATCGAGCGCCCACAAGCTCGCGTGAGTGACGATGGCGTCGAACCGGTCGGTGTGACCGGCGATCCAGTTCGCCATGTACCCACCGAACGATCCGCCCATCGCAGCGGTGCGGGTGTCGTCGATGTCCGACCGTGCGGCGGTGACGTCGGTCAACGCCATCAGATCGGTGAACGGTGCCTTGCCCCACGCTCCCCATCCCCGCTGCACGAAATCCTGGCCGTACCCGGTGGACAACGCAGGATCCGGCAGGAGCACCGCGTACCCACGAGCAACCATCAGCCACGGATTCCACCGCCACGACCAGCTGTTCCACGAACCGAGCGGACCACCGTGCACCCACAGCAGCAGTGGCGCAGGCGAGAGCTCGGACGCACCGTCCGGCAGCGCCAGCCAACCGCGCACCCGGGAACCGTCCGACACGACGGTGTCGACCTCGGTGAGGGTGCCGGGCACCGGGGCTTGGTCTATCCCGGTGTCGAGTGCGGTGACGCTGCCGTCCGACATCTCGATCGACACCGGATGCGGCGCCGCCAGATACGACGCGGCGAGAGCGAGCACCCGCGTGCCGACCGAGGACACGTGAACGTGGGTGTATGCGTCGTCGGTGTGCGTCAGCCGCTGCGGCTGCGCCCCGTCACGGAGAACGAAGATCGGTGAGCGGCCGTCCTCGTCCGCGGTGACCAGTACCCCTGATCCATCCGGCAGCCACACCGGGTCCATCGGCCATCGATCCCAACCGTCCGCGAGATCGGACACCGAGGAGTCCTCGAAGTCGTATCGCTGCAGCGTCATTCGAGGCGCATCCTCGGGGGTGCTCAGCGACTCACGGACGAAGACAACGGCGGAACCGTCGGGCGAGATGGCGGGCGCGCTCAGATCCGCAGAGACGTCGTCGACGATCGTGGTCCGCTCACCCGACTCGGTGTCGATGCGCACCAGCACGGTTCGCACGGTCGCCAACGCGCCGGGCACCGCCCAGGTCGACACGACGAACGAGCCGTCACTACTGACATCGAACTTCGCCTCGTGCAACGCTCCGGCCGCACCCTCGGTCAGATCACGCAGCCCGGTCGGATCCGCTGCCGATCCGGCGAACAGATGAGGGGTTGCAGGGCCCAGGTCGTGATCCCAGAAACGCACCGGAACGCCGGTGTGCAGAATCGCATCGACCTTGTTCGCCGTGCGTTCGGTGCGCAGCGCGTCGTCGTCCTCATCGGTACTCGACGCGCCGAACACCGGGGAGAATCCCACCATCGACGCTCCGGCGCGAGCGGTGCGGACCCCGTTCACACCCGCCGTTCGGGTCTCGAGCACTCGCGAGTCACCGCCCGATGCCGGCAGGATCCACAGCTGGGCCGGATCGTCCTTGTTCGACCGGCGCGAGAACAACAGGTCGCCGGAGGCGGTGAACACCGGTGCGTTCTCGCCCAACTCACCGTGCGTCAGACGCCTGGCGGGTGCGCTGCCCTCGACATCGACCTCCCACAGGGACGTTCGGTACTCGGTGCGCGAATCATCGAGTGCGGCAATGGAAACAACCGCACGCGAGAAATCGTGGGAGACGGCCAGATCGGTGACTCGGCGGGCCCCGATGTACTCGTCGACGTCGTCGTAGATGCTCATCGTCCGAGCCTAGCGGCACGAGTTCAGTCCTCGCCCAGCTCCTCGCGCAGTTGGGCGAGAGTGCGCGCCAGGATCCGCGAGACGTGCATTTGCGAGATCCCCACCTTCTCCGCGATCTGCGTCTGCGTCATCGATCCGAAGAATCGAAGTACCACTATTCGACGCTCGCGCTCGGGCAGCTTCTCCAGTGCGGGGCGCACGGCCAGGTAGCTTTCCATCTTCTCGAGTTCGGGATCGTCGGCACCGAGGGTGTCCATCAGCGGCAGCCGATCTTCGCTCACGACCGAGTCGACCGAGACCGTCTGATATGCGCTGCGCGCCAGCAGGGCTTGCGACGCTTCCTTGACCTCTATTCCGAGTTCCGCGGCGATCTCGGTGGCGGTCGGGGCCCGACCCAGCTTCTGCGACAACGATCCCACCGCCTGCGAGATCATCGAGTTCAGTTCTTTCATCCGCCGCGGCACCCGGACGGACCAACCTGCGTCGCGGAAGTAACGGCGCGCCTCGCCCATGATCGTCGGTACCGCGAACGAGACGAAATCCGAGCCGCGCTCGATGTCGAATCTGTCGACGGCGTTGACCAGCCCCAGTCGTGAGACCTGCAGCAGGTCCTCGTGGGCTTCGCCGCGACCACCGAAGCGTCGGGCAATGTGTTCGGCGAGCGGAAGGCATCGGGTGATGATGCGATCGCGCAATACTCGGCGCTGCGGTGAATTCTCGTCGAGCGCCTGCATCTGTTGGATCAGTGCAACAACGTCGCTGTAATCGTCTGATTCTCGCCGTGTGCTTCGTTCGTGCACCGGCACTAGACCTTGCTCCTCCGCTTGATCACGTCGATCGCCACGGCGCGACCGGCATCGCCTTCGACGGCGTCAGCGGCGCGCAACTCGATGGCGTCGGTCAAGGTCTGCAACACGTGCCAGCCGAAGCTGTCCTTCTTCGGTACGGACTGAGCAGCCAGAACCGAAGCCACGACGATTCGGATGCCGGATTCGCCCACCTCGAACGTGCACGAGAGTTCGGCGTCGGACACCGAACCCTTGATCAACTGCGAACACACTTCGTCGACCACCAGTTTCACATCGGCGATGTCGTCGAGCGTGAAGTCGCTGAGCACCACGAGAGTTTCGGCAACGGCGCGAACCACCGGCAACTGGTCCGCCTCGGCGCGCACCCTCAGCTCGACCGGTGCACCGGAACCTCGCTCCAGTTCTTCGATCTTGCTGACCCCAGCCATCCGCACTTCCCATCGTCGCCACGCAGTGTTCAATCGTTTGCCGGTCCAGACTACCCAGCCGACACGGTTTCAATCCTTGCAACTCGGCACGCGAGTCCCACCGGCGAACGCCCGATGAACGACCGGACCGCCCGGATGACGCAAGTGCCGCGAACTGGCACGATCGACGCTGTGGACTACTCGGCTGTGGATTACTCGCACGCACTTCGATCACTCGCCCGGCGCCTCGGCACCTCGACCTCGTATCGGGGCTGGGACGACGCCGAACACACCGTGAGCGACGAGACCCTGCAGCAGGTCCTCGCTGCGCGGGGCTACGCCACCGAGTCGACCGAGGACGTCGAACGAGCGCTGGCCGATATCGACGATGCCCCGTGGCGGCGGCTGCTGCCTCCGGTGGTGGTGGCCACCCAGGGCACCGATACCTCGGTGTGGGTGCATGTGCCGCACGGCAATCCGGTGGAGGTGTCGATGGTCTCCGAGGAGGGCGAGCCCATCGAGGTGCCCCAGGCCGACGTCTGGTTCGATCCGCGTGAGGTCGACGGCCGGCTGATCGGTAGGGCCACGTTCGTCGTTCCCGCCGACGCGCCGCTCGGCTGGCACAGTCTGACCGCGACGACGATCAGCGAGGACGACACGGTCCGTACATCCGACGCTGTGGTTGTGGTCACGCCGAAGTCGTTGTCGCCCAATGCCGAACTGGCTGATCGGCAACGAACCGGACTGCTGACGCAGCTGTACTCGGTGCGATCGCAACGATCGTGGGGAATCGGCGATCTCGGCGACCTGGAGGATCTGTCCGATATCGCCGGTCGCGTGCACGGATTCGACTACCTCCTGGTCAATCCATTGCACGCCGACCGACCGACCACCCCGGTCGAGGCCTCGCCCTATCTGCCGACCACTCGACGATTCTTCAATTCGCTCTACATCCGGGTGGAGAACATTCGCGAGGCGGCCATGCTCTCGCAGGAACAGTTCGGCAAGGTGCGCAGCGCTGCGCGGCGGTTCGACAAGGCGAACAAGCGCACCGACAAGCTCAAACGCGACGCCACGTTCACAGCGAAACTTCGCGCCCTCGAACGCGTTCACAAGGTCGAACGCAGCCCGGCGCGGGAATCCTCCTACCGGGCGTTCATCGAGCGCGAGGGCTCCGGCTTGCGTGATTTCGCGGTATGGAGTGCGCTGGCCGAGAAGTTCGGCCCGCACGATTCGGCATGGACGGATCGGGCCGCCCATCCGCGCACCGATTTCGTGATCGAACAACGCACGAAGCTCGCCGAGCGCATCGATTTCCACATGTGGCTGCAGTGGATCTGTGACGAACAGTTGGCCGCTGCGCAGCGCGCCGCACTCGATGCCGGGATGGACATCGGGGTCATGCACGACCTCGCGGTGGGCGTGGCCCGCGGCGGGGCCGACGCCTGGGCGCTCGGCGATGTACTCGCCTCGGGCGTCACCGTCGGTGCCCCGCCGGACAACTTCAATCAGCAGGGTCAGAACTGGAATCAGCCGCCGTGGGACCCCGATCGCCTCCGAGAACTGGCGTACATCCCCTACCGCGACATGCTCAGGACGATCCTCCGTCACGCCGGCGGCATCCGAGTGGACCACATTCTCGGCTTGTTCCGCCTGTGGTGGATTCCGCAACAGGCCGACAACGCTGGCGGCGGAACATATGTCGAGTACGACCACGAGGCTCTCATCGGCATCCTCGCGTTGGAGGCCGAACGGGCTGGGGCGGTCGTGGTCGGTGAGGATCTCGGGGTTTTCGAACCGAGGGTGCAGGAGTATCTCACCGAACGCGGAATCCTCGGGACCTCGATTCTGTGGTTCGAGGCCGACGATTCAGGTCCGATTCCGCCCGAGCAGTACCGCCGCCTGTGCCTGACGTCGGTGACCACGCACGATCTACCACCGACCGCCGGGTACCTCGCTGGTGAACACATCGAGCTGCGCTCACGTCTCGGACTCCTCGAACGCGATCTCGACGCCGAGAAGGAGATCGACGCGGTCCAACGGGAGGCCGTTCTCGATCTGGCGCGCGAGCGCGGGTTGCTCGCCGCCGATGCGGACGGACAGGACACGGTCGAAGCCCTTCATCGCCTGGTGCAGCGCAGTCCATCACTGCTGATCGGTGTCGCGCTCGTCGACGCAGTCGGCGAACACCGAATCCAGAACCAACCGGGTACCGACGAGACCCAATACGGTAACTGGAAGGTTCCGTTGGCCGATGCCGACGGCAAGCGGGTGCTGGTCGACGATCTGGTCGATCACCCGCGGATGGTGTCGTTGGTACATGCCATGGCTACCGAGTCGACGGACCGATGACACCGAGGTCCACAATCGAAGGATGAACTACGCAGCGCGTTCCGAGAACGGCCGGTACTGATGGGACGGATCACAGCTCGCAGGCCGGTGGTCCGGCTACGCGGCGAGCACCGCGTCGAGCGGCCGGACACCTTGGTGGTGGAAGAGCCACTGGAATTGCGGGTCGACGGTAAGGCGCTGGCGGTGACCATGCGAACCCCGGGCCACGACGTCGAACTCGCTCACGGCTTCCTGCTGACCGAAGGGGTGATCTCGGCGGGGTCCGACATCGCCGCGGCCCGCTACTGCGATGGAGTCGACGACGAGGGTGCCAACACGTACAACGTCCTCGACATCACCCTGGCCGAGGGTGTCTCGCCACCGGAGACGGGCGTCGAACGCAATTTCTACACGACCTCGTCGTGCGGAGTGTGTGGCAAGGGATCTCTGGAGGCAATTCGACTGCGTACCAAGCACTCCCCCGCGTCCGACCCCGTGGTCGTCACATCGCGGACGCTCACCGGGCTACCCGACTCGTTGCGCGCAGCTCAGAAGGTCTTCGATGCCACTGGGGGCTTGCACGCCGCCGCTCTGTTCACCGCCGACGGTGAGATGCTGGTTCTGCGTGAGGATGTCGGACGCCACAATGCCGTCGACAAGGTCGTCGGCTGGGCCGTGACCCATGACCGCATTCCTGCCACCGGCACGGTGCTGATGGTCAGCGGCCGGGCCTCGTTCGAGCTGGCTCAGAAGGCCGTGATGGCGGGAATCCCGATTCTCGCGGCGGTCTCGGCTCCGTCCTCACTGGCCGTGGACCTCGCGTCGGAATCGGGTCTGACAGTGATCGGATTCCTACGCGGTCGGTCGATGAACATCTACTCACGTTCCGACCGCGTCCTGGTCTCAGACGACCGAATCGACGAGGATTTCGGCGGCAGTCGCAGTGAGGACCTCGTCGACGGACACGCCGGGCGCGGTCTCGACGAGGCGTAGGCCCTTCTCGGTCACATCGAGCACGGCCATGTCCGAGATGATCCTGTGTACGCAGCCCTTTCCGGTGAGGGGAAGGGTGCACTGTTCGAGGATCTTCGGCTCGCCCTTGCGTGAGAGGTGCTCCATCATCACGATCACGCGCCGCGCTCCGTGTACAAGATCCATCGCGCCGCCCATACCCTTGACCATGTGCCCTGGGATCATCCAGTTCGCGAGGTCGCCAGTGGCGCTGACCTGCATCGCCCCCAATACCGCGACGTCCACCCGGCCACCTCGGATCATTCCGAACGACGCCGCCGAATCGAAGTACGAGGCACCGGGAAGTACCGTGATGGTTTCTTTGCCCGCGTTGATGATCTCGGGGTCGAGTTCGTCCTCGGTGGGGTAAGGGCCGACGCCGAGCACTCCGTTCTCCGAATGCAGGATCACCGAAATATCGGTGGGGATGTAGTTCGGCACGAGCGTCGGCATACCGATGCCCAGGTTCACGTACTGTCCGTCACCGAGTTCCTGTGCCACTCGCGCGGCCATCTGTTCACGGGTCATCTTCTCGGTCATGCTCGTACCGTCCTCTGCTCGATGCCGACCTCGACGGGCCCGACGTGTACCACCCGTTGGACATGGATTCCGGGGGTGTGCACCTCGTCCGGCCCGATCTCCCCTGGCTCGACCAGGTTCTCGACCTGGGCGATCGTGATGCGCCCCGACTCTGCTGCGGGTGGATTGAAGTTCCGTGCACTGGCGTGGAACACCAGATTTCCGTGCCTGTCGCCCTTCCACGCATGCACCAGCGCGTAATCGGCGACGATTCCCCGCTCGAGCACATAGGTGACACCGTCGAACTCGCGGGTTTCTTTCGCCGGACTGGCCAGGGCGATCCCGCCACTTCCGTCGTAGCGCAGCGGCAGTCCACCGTCCGCAACTTGTGTTCCGACGCCCGCGGGTGTGAAGAAGGCGGGAATCCCGGCACCGCCGGCTCGCAATCGCTCGGCGAGCGTGCCTTGGGGAGTGAGCTCGACCTCCAGTTCGCCGGAGAGGTACTGCCGGGCGAATTCCTTGTTCGAGCCCACGTACGAACTGATTGTTCGGCGAATTCGGTGCTGCGTCAGAAGAACTCCCAGTCCGAATCCATCGGTTCCACAATTGTTGCTGATGGTTTCGAGATCGGTGGCCCCCTGCGCCAGCACAGCATCGATCAAGATCTCCGGCACTCCCACCAAGCCGAATCCGCCGACGGCGATCGAGGATCCGTCTGGAATATCTGCTACCGCTTCGGTGGCGCTGGCCACGACTTTGTCCAACATGCGATCCACGCTACCCGACTTTGTGCGATATATGAACACCTTGCCACTATGCGAACACTTCAGCTACGGTGACCATCGCGTAGATCACCACGATCGTGAGGAACCTTCGATGCTTCATCTGCCACCCGACTATCGCGATCAATCCGGCATCAATGCCCCACGAGATTTCACCGAGTACCGCACCACCACGCTGCGCCACCCGGCACAGCCGTTGACGCTGCTCCCCCAGCGGCTCACCGAGATCACCGGGCCGGTCTTGGGCGAGGGCAGGGTCACCGCTGCCGACGCAGACCTGACTCTCGCGAACGGCGGTGAAGCACAAGGGCAACGCATCATCGTGCACGGTCGCGTACTCGACAGCGACGGCAAGGCAGTGCCCCACACGCTCGTCGAGGTATGGCAGGCGAACGCGGGCGGACGCTATCGACACTCGGGAGACCGCTGGCCTGCGCCGCTCGATCCGCATTTCGACGGAGTGGGGCGGGTACTGACCGACAAGCACGGTGGATACCGCTTCACCACGATCAAGCCGGGTGTGTACCCCTGGGGCAACCATCACAACGCGTGGCGTCCAGCCCACATTCATTTCTCGTTGTTCGGCCAGGCATTCACCCAACGCCTGGTGACCCAGATGTACTTTCCGGACGATCCGATGTTCTTCCAGGATCCGATCTACAACTCTGCACCCGAGGACGCTCGCGCTCGCATGATCAGTGCCTTCGATTACGAAGCCACACAGGAAAACTGGGCTCTGGGCTACAGGTTCGACATCGTGCTGCGCGGCCGCGACGCCACCCCCTTCGAGGAAGACGAGCACGATGACTGATCCAGAGTTCGCGCCGCGCTACGCAGTGATGACCGGAGCCGATTTCACCACCGCCTCGTTCGGGCAGACCCCGTCCCAGACGGTGGGGCCGTACGTGCACATCGGCTTGCTCTGGCCCGACGGCGAGAACGTGGTACCTCCCGGCACCGAGGGTGCCGTCACCGTGACGTTCACCCTGATAGACGGATCGCGAACCCCCATGGCCGATGCCATGATCGAGACCTGGCAGGCCGACGCGGACGGTCGGTTCGATCATCCCGACGACCCTCGGGGCGCGGTGGTGCCACGCACCGAGGGCTTTCGCGGATTCGGGCGTACGTTCGCCGACGAGACCGGGACGATGTCCATCACGACGATCAAGCCAGGACCACTGCCCGCCGAGAACGGTGCCGTGGAGGCTCCGCACATCGACGTCGGCATCTTCGCCCGCGGAATGCTCGAGCGCGTCGTGACCCGGGTGTACTTCCCCGACGAGGCCGAGGCCAACGCGGTCGATCCGGTGTTGTCCGCCTTGCCCGAGCACAGGCGTGCCAGACTCGTTGCACGGTCGGTCGAGGGTGGTTATCACCTCGATATCGTGCTGCAGAACACCGACCCGCACGGCGACGAGACCCCGTTCTTCGAACTGTGACAATCGATTCTCGAAGGAGGGCAATGACATCCGAGCGAGGTGCACTGTTCGACCCGACGTTCGGCAGCGATGTCATCGCGCCGATGGTCGGTGACCGCGCCTGGGTGACAGCGATGCTCGACGTCGAAGCAGCCCTCTCGCGGGCCGCGGCTTCGGCCGGACTGGTGACGGTCGGCGACGCCGACATCATCACCGCTGCCGCCGCAGAACTCGGTGAGAACCTGGACATCACTCGCCTCGGGAACGCAGCGGCCGCAGGCGGAAATCCCGTCATTGCGCTGGTGCAGCTGCTTCGCGATGCCGTGGCCGCATCCGGGGTTCCCTCCAGTGCAGTACATCCCGGTGCCACCAGCCAGGACATCATGGACACGGCGCTGATCGTCGTATCGCGCGGTGCACTCGGAGAGATCGAAGCCACGCTGGACGGCGCGTGCCGCGCCGCACGCGATCTCGCCGCGACCCATCGCACCACCCCCATGGCGGCACGCACTCTCGGCCAGCAGGCACTGCCGACCACCTTCGGCCTCGTCGCCGCGAACTGGGCATTGGGTTTGTACCGCGCACGCACGCGCCTGGCAGCGGTGCGAGCTGCGTTGGAGGTGCAGTACGGCGGTGCCGCAGGCACTCTCGCGGCGGCGTTTCCCCACGGGATCACCATTGCCACGGCACTGGCCGCAGAATTGGAGTTGGCACCGCAGCTCGCCCCCTGGCACACCGAGCGCACAGCCATCGCCGACATCGCCTGCGCGTTGGGTACGGCCGCCGGATCGATCGGCAAGATCGCCGGGGACATCGTGTCGATGTCGTCCACCGAGCTGGGTGAGGTGTCCGAGGATGCGCCCGGGGGCTCCTCCGCGATGCCACACAAACGCAATCCGGTGGCCGCCATCACCGCCCGTGCTGCGACCCGCCGTGTGCCGGGCGCAGTGTCGACCGTGCTCTCGAACATGAATCACGAACATCAACGCGCTGCGGGCGCCTGGCACGCCGAATGGGAGACCGTCACCGACCTGCTGCGCCTCACCGGCGGTGCCGCACACCGGATTGCCACCAGCCTCGATGGACTGCACGTACATCCGGAGAACATGGCCCGCAATCTCGGAGCCACCGACGGCGCACTGCTCGCCGAACGGGTCACAGCCGCTTTGGCACCGCACACCGAGCGGGCTCGGGACATCGTGACTGCTCGGTGCGCAGCACAGGAACCGTTGGACACCGACGCTGCCATCACCGAATTTCTCACGCCGTCGACGGTTCGTGAATTGCTCGATCCGGCTGGATATCTGGGCCACGCCCCCGAACTGGTCGACCGCATCCTCGCCCAGCTGACACCCGAGACCGAACACCCCACCGACTCGAAGGGGTCTTGATGACCGTTGCACTGGCTCATGAACACGTCCCAGGACCGCGCGCCGACGCGGACACCGTCGTGCTGATCGGTTCCCTCGGTTCCGATCGATCGATGTGGAACCCGCAGATCGGTCCGCTCTCTGCCTCCGTGCACGTACTCGCGGTCGATCTCCGTGGCCACGGGCAGTCACCTGTTCCAGCAGGTCCGTACTCGATGGCCGAGCTCGCCGAAGACGTTCTGGCGCTGCTGGACTCGCTCGATCTGGAACGTGTGCACCTGGTCGGGCTCTCGATCGGCGGTGCCATCTCGCAGTGGATCGCCATCCATCGTCCGGAGCGCGTGCAGACACTGACACTGCTGTGCACCTCGACGAAGTTCGGGGACCCGGCGCAATGGATCGACCGCGCAGCAGGCGTGCGTGCGTCGGGAACCGAATCCTTGGCCGATGCCGCCCTCACACGCTGGTTCACCGCGGAACTACTCGCTCGCGATACCGATCTCGTCGATCGGTATCGCACGATGATCGTCGACACCCCCGACGAGGGCTACGCATCGTGTTGTGAGGCGTTGGCGGGCTGGGACTCCCGGGCGGACCTCGGACGAATCAGCGCACCCACCCTCGTCCTCGCCGGGCTACAGGATCCCGCAACGACCCCCACCGACCTGAAGATCATCGCCGACGGTGTCGCCGGATCGACGTTCCGAATACTGGACCCGGCCGCGCACCTGGCCAACGTCGAGCAGGCGGGGCCGGTCACTGCCGCGATCGCCGCACACATCGGATCGAACTCGTACACCACGGGCCGCGCCGCTGCGCACGATGTCGGTATGGCGGTGCGGCGCAGCGTTCTCGGCGATGCCCACGTCGACCGCAGCATCTTGGCGCGGACTGAATTCACCGCACCGTTCCAGGACTTCATCACCCGCACCGCGTGGGGCGATGTCTGGAACCGCCCCGGGCTCGACCACAAGACGCGCAGACTGCTGACGCTGGCGATTCTGACGGCGGTGGGTAATGAGCACGAGCTCGATATGCATATCCGCGCTGCCCTACGCGCAGGAGTGCCACCTGGAGAACTGGCCGAGGTGTTTCTGCACACCGCGGTGTACGCCGGAGTTCCGAACAGCAACAGTGCCTTCGCCCTCGCGAACTCCGCGATCACCGAAGCCTCGTCTGCTACCGAGGCCGAGGCGGGCACCTCGTGAATGCCGAGAACGCGCCGCCGCCTTCCTCGGACTACGTTCAGTCGCTCGGCCGCGGCCTCGCGGTGATTCGAGCTTTCGACGCCGAGCATCCGCGTCGAACACTCTCCGATGTCGCGAGGGCAACCGACCTCACCCGTGCCACAGCCCGACGGTTTCTCCTCACGCTCGTCGAGCTCGGCTACGTCCGTACCGATGGTGCGATGTTCTGGCTCACCCCGCGCGTACTCGAACTGGGCTACAGCTACCTGTCGAGCCTGACCCTCCCGGAAGTCTCGGGGCCACACCTGGAGGCACTGGCCGAACGGGTACGAGAATCGTCCTCGGTCTCAATACTCGACGGTGACGATGTCGTGTATGTCGCCCGAGTCCCCGTGAGCCGCATCATGACCGTCGGAATCAACATCGGCACCCGATTCCCCGCGTTCGCGACCTCGATGGGGCGGGTGCTTCTGGCCGGGCTACCGGCCCAGGAACGCACCGCATACCTCGCCCGAGTGCAGCTGACTCCGCTCACCGGGAGAACGATCACCTCGGCCCAGGAGCTCGACCGCGAGCTCGATCGCGTACGCGCCGAGGGCTTCTGCCTGGTCGATCAAGAACTCGAAGAGGGCCTGCGGTCGATCGCTGCACCCATCCACGACGGCAACGGGGCGGTCGTCGCCGCGGCGAACGTCTCCACTCAGGCCGCGCGGCATTCTGCCGACGCCGTCCGCAGCGAACTTCTTCCTGCCCTGCTCGACGCCATCCGCGCCATCGAAACCGACCTGCTCCGGGTGAGCACCGGACTCAACGACACACGAGGAACCCCCCATGCCTGATGCAGTGATCTGTGAACCACTTCGCACCCCGGTCGGCCGCTTCGGCGGCCAGTTTCGCGATATCTCCGCCCAGACTCTGGCCGCCACGGTCATCGCCGAACTCGTTGCTCGCACCGGCATTTCCGGTGCAGATATCGACGACGTGATACTGGGACAAGCGTCTCCCAACGGCGACGCGCCTGCAATCGGCCGTATTGCCGCGCTCGATGCGCACCTGGGAATCGATGTCCCCGGTATGCAGGTCGATCGGCGCTGTGGCTCCGGATTGCAAGCGGTGCTCCAGGCGTGCATGCAGGTGCAGTCGGGCGGCAACGACCTGGTTCTGGCGGGCGGCGTGGAGAGCATGAGCCAAACCGAGTTCTACGCCACCGGCATGCGATGGGGCGTCAAAGCCGAGGCGGTGGCGCTGTCCGATCGGCTTGCCCGTGCGCGAGTGACCGCGGGCGGCAAGAACTTTCCCGTACCCGGCGGCATGATCGAAACTGCCGAGAACCTGCGGGCGGAATTCTCCATCAGCCGCGCCGATCAGGACGCGTTGGCCGTGCAATCGCACCGACGGGCGGTCGCCGCACAGAACAGCGGCGTGTTCGCCGAGGAGATCGTGGGAGTATCTGTCCCCCAACGTAAATCGGATCCCGTGCTCGTGACCACCGATGAGCACCCCCGCGCAGAAACCACCATGGAGTCCTTGGCCGGTTTGAAGCCGATCCGCGCCGCCATCGATCCCGAGTCGACGGTCACGGCAGGAAACGCCAGCGGGCAGAACGACGGAGCCGCACTCGCCGTTGTCACCACCCCGGAAAAGGCTGCAGCCCTTGGCCTTCGGCCACTGGCCCGCCTCGCCGGCTGGGGGGTGGCCGGAGTGGCCCCGCGCACCATGGGCATTGGTCCTGTGCCTGCCAGCGAGAAAGCGCTCGGACGCCTCGGACTCGGTCTCGACGATATGGGGATCATCGAGCTCAACGAGGCGTTCGCAGCTCAAGCCCTCGCCGTCACCAGAACCTGGGGCATCGACGCCGACGACCCGCGGTTGAACCCACATGGTTCCGGAATCTCGCTGGGGCACCCCGTAGGCGCTACCGGAGCTCGAATTCTCACCACCTTGCTGCGCGAGATGGAACGCCGCGAGGTCCGCTACGGACTCGAGACGATGTGCATCGGCGGCGGGCAGGGACTGGCGGCGGTGTTCGAGCGCCTCAGCTGACCGGCGGGATCCATTGCCTATCGGACATCGCGAACCACCTGGCCCCGCGACAACGAGCCCCGATCATCGTCTCGATGATCGGGGCTCGTTCGTGGAACAGGATGTTCGTCAGGCGGACTTGTCTCGGCGTTCGGGACGTTCCGGCTTGCGCGGCACGATGGTCGGCAGCACGTTGTCGTTCACCGTTTCTGCCGTGACCACCACCTTTTCGACATCGTCGCGGCTGGGGATGTCATACATCACCGGCAACAGAACTTCTTCCATGATGGCCCGAAGTCCACGCGCACCGGTCCCGCGGAGAATTGCCTGATCGGCGATCGCTTCCAGCGCCTCGGAGGTGAACTCGAGCTCCACGCCGTCCATGTCGAACAAGCGCCGGTACTGCTTGACGAGCGCGTTCTTCGGCTCGGACAAAATCGTCACGAGCGATTCCTTGTCCAGATTCGTCACCGAGGCGATCATCGGCAACCGACCGATGAACTCGGGAATCAGACCGAACTTGATCAGATCCTCCGGCATCACCTCGGCGAAGTGATCCTGCGTGTCGATCTCGGCCTTGGAACGAACCTCGGCACCGAAGCCGAGTCCGCGCTTTCCAACGCGATCGGAGACGATCTTCTCGAGGCCCGCGAAAGCACCGGCGACGATGAAGAGCACGTTGGTGGTGTCGATCTGAATGAACTCCTGATGCGGATGCTTGCGTCCACCCTGCGGCGGCACGCTGGCCTGGGTTCCTTCCAGAATCTTCAGCAACGCCTGCTGCACGCCTTCACCGGACACATCGCGCGTGATCGACGGATTCTCGCTCTTGCGGGCGATCTTGTCGACCTCGTCGATGTAGATGATGCCCGTCTCGGCCCGCTTGACGTCGTAGTCCGCCGCCTGGATCAGCTTGAGCAGAATGTTCTCGACATCCTCGCCCACGTAGCCGGCCTCGGTGAGTGCGGTGGCATCGGCAATGGCGAACGGGACGTTGAGCATCTTGGCCAGCGTCTGCGCCAGGTACGTCTTACCGCAGCCCGTCGGGCCGAGCATCAGGATGTTCGACTTCGCCAATTCGACGGATTCGCCTCGCACATCGCGGGCCTTGTCACCAGCTTGGATGCGCTTGTAGTGGTTGTACACCGCGACGGCGAGCGTGCGCTTGGCAGCGTCCTGGCCGATCACGTAATTCTCGAGAAAGTCCTTGATCTCGGAGGGCTTGGGCAGATCGTCGAGCTTCACTTCGCTCGACTCGGCCAACTCCTCCTCGATGATCTCGTTGCACAGGTCGATGCACTCATCGCAGATGTACACCCCTGGTCCAGCAATGAGTTTCTTGACCTGCTTCTGGCTCTTGCCGCAGAACGAGCACTTCAGCAGATCGCCACCGTCACCGATGCGTGCCATTCGGAGGTTCCTACTTCCTTGTCCGCGTACGACCCACGCGGTCGGATTGTGCCGAGTCCGCGGTGGGGCTTGTTCCCGGCTTTCGTCACGCCGAGATCGATCGCCCGAGTTCTTGGGTGCGACGCTACCCGTGTTCGCCGAACATGGGCGGGTTGTTTCCGGTGATTCGCCACCCGATTTCGTCGATCTCGGTGATCGGCTGGTAAATCGCGACCGCCGGGCGGAGTATCTCACTCGCGCCCGGCGCCGAGAATCCTCTGCCGGACCGTACCGGTCCGACCGGTGGTGCTCGCTCTGCTAGCTCTGTGCAGAGAGCTTGCGGTACTCGAACACGGTATCGATGATGCCGTATTCCTTGGCCTGCTCAGCGGTCAGGATCTTGTCGCGATCGGTGTCCTTGCGGATGACGTCGGGATCCTTTCCGGTGTGCCGACCGAGGGTGGTCTCCATCAGTCGCCGCATGCGCTCGATCTCGGCAGCCTGGATTTCGAGGTCGGAGACCTGGCCTTGGATTCCGCCGCTGGACGGCTGGTGAATCAGCACCCGAGCGTTGGGCAGAGCGGCGCGCTTGCCGGGGGTTCCGGCTGCGAGCAGAACCGCAGCTGCCGAGGCCGCCTGGCCGAGGCAGACGGTCGCGACGTCGGCGCGGACGTACTGCATCGTGTCGTAGATCGCCATCAGCGAGGTGAACGAACCGCCGGGCGAGTTGATGTACATCGTGATGTCCCGGTCGGGATCGAGGCCCTCGAGCACCAACAGCTGGGCCATGATGTCGTTGGCGGACGCGTCGTCGACCTGGACGCCGAGGAAGATGATGCGCTCCTCGAACAGCTTGTTGTACGGGTTCGACTCCTTGACGCCGTAGCTGGAGTGCTCGACGAAGGACGGGAGGATGTACCGCGAGGACGGCAACTGGTTGGGATCGAACAGGTTTGTCATCGTTTCTCCAAGATGTGAGGGATCGAGGTCGCCGGTAACGGCCGAACTACTCGCCGAGTCCACCGGCCTGCCGCGCGCGGGAGACGACGTGGTCAACGAACCCGTATTCCTTGGCCGCCTGCGCGGTGAACCATCGGTCGCGGTCGGAGTCCTCGGTGATCTGCTCGACGGTCTGGCCGGTGTGCAGAGCGATGAGCTCGGCCATCTCGCGCTTGGTGTGGGCGAACTGCTCGGCCATGATGGCGATATCGGACGCACTGCCGCCGATACCGGCCGAAGGCTGATGCATCATGATCCGCGCGTGCGGAAGCGCGTAGCGCTTGCCCTTGGCACCGGCGGACAGCAGGAACTGCCCCATCGAGGCGGCCAGCCCCATGCCGTAGGTCGCGATATCGCACTCTGCGAATTCCATGGTGTCGAAAATGGCCATGCCCGCGGTGACGGAGCCACCGGGCGAGTTGATGTACAGCGCGATGTCGCGGGTGGGATCCTCGGCCGAGAGCAGCAGGATCTGGGCGCACAACTTGTTCGCGATATCGTCGTCGACCTGGGTACCGAGGAAAATGATGCGGTTTTGAAGCAGACGCTCGTACACGGAGTCGCTGAGATTCAGCCCTGATGCAGCCGAAGTCATGACGGGACTCTGCTCGTGCGAAGCCGCCGGATTCTGAACAGTCACGGTACCTGCCTTTTCCATAACAAATCGTTGATTCCTGACACAGACACTAACGAAAGACGGCGGCTCCGGAGTCCCGGAACCGCCGTCGTTCGCTGTCAGCGTTACTTCTCTTGTTCGCCCTCGGATGAATCGGCCGCTTCGACCTCGCCGGGAGCATCGGCGGGGCTGCCGAACAGCTCCGCGGTATCGACGCTCGCGCCGGTCGTGTCGGTGACGGTGACGCGCTCGACAACCGAGGCCAAGGCCTTACCGCGCTTGACATCGGCGAACACAGCACCGAGCTGGTTGGCCTGCTGCACCTGCTGGATGAACTGCTCGGGCGGCATGCCGTAGCGCTGCGCCTGGAAGATGATCCGCTCGGTGAGCTCTTCCTGGCCGACCTGCGTGTTCTCGGCCTCGGCGATCGCGTCGAGAAGAAGCTGGGTACGGACCGACTTCTCGGCCCCCTCCTTGACGTCCTTGTCGAACTCCTCGCGACTCGAACCCTGCGACTCGAGCAGCTCGGCGAGAGCCTCCTCGTTGTGATCGAGGCCGTGGATGGCCTCGTGCACCTGGGAGTCGACCTCGGCCTTGACGACGGCCTCGGGGGCCGGAATCTCGATCGTGTCGAGCAGGGTCTCGAGCACCTTGTCGCGAATTTGACCGGCCTGCTCGACCTTCTTGCCTCGCTCGACGCGAGCCTTCAGGTCCTCCAGCAGCTCGTCGAAGGTGTCGAACTCGCTCGCCAGCTGGGCGAACTCGTCGTCGGCCTCGGGAAGCTCGCGCTCCTTGACCGAGACGACCTTGACCGTGACGACGGCTTCCTTGCCCGAGTACTCACCGGCTACCAGCGTCGAGGTGAACTCCTTCGACTCGTCTGCCGAGACACCGATGATGGCGTCGTCCAGACCGTCGATGAGCTGTCCTGAGCCGACCTCGTGGGACAGCCCGCTCGCAGTGGCTTCTTCGACGTTCTCGCCGTCGACGGTGGCCGAGAGATCGATCGAGACGAAGTCACCGTCCTGGACGGGACGGTCGACGCCGGTGAGGGTGCCGAACCGCTGGCGCAGCGATTGCAACTGCTCGTCCACGGCCTCGTCGCTGATCTCGATCGGGTCGACGACGACGCTGATGGTCGAGTAGTCCGGCAGTTCGATCTCGGGGCGCACATCGACCTCGGCGGTGAACGTGAGCTCGGTTCCGTCCTCGATCTTGGTGATCTCGATCTCGGGCTGGCCGATGACCTTGACGTTCTCGTTGGTCACGGCCTCGGAGTAGCGGGAGGGAAGAGCGTCGTTGACGACCTGCTCCAGTACGGCACCGCGACCGACGCGTGCTTCGAGCAGCTTGGCCGGAGCCTTCCCCGGACGGAATCCTGGCAGGCGGATCTGCTGAGCCAAAGCCTTGTATGCGCGGTCGAAATCAGGCTTGAGCTCCTCGAAGGGCACCTCAACGTTGATACGGACTCGCGTCGGGCTCAGCTGCTCGACGGTGCTCTTCACGGGACATGCTCCTTTGTGGTGATTCTTGCTTGCTGATCGTGCTGGCTTACGGTCTCGCCTCGCTCGCCGCGAATCACGGCGAACCGTCTCTACGGACCTCATTTGTCGGGGTGACAGGAATTGAACCTGCGACCCTCCGCTCCCAAAGCGGATGCGCTACCAAGCTGCGCCACACCCCGTCGTACGGACACCATTGAACAGCAACCGATAGTAGACCCTGATGGGCGCCCCACCGATGGCGTTCGGCCGGACCTGGCGCGGCGGGCCGGTTTGGAATCCGGCAGCGGCGTTGGGTACAGTCTTGAAACGCAGGCGACGGAACTGGCGATCCCAAGACTGTTGTTTGCACGCCGATGTAGCTCAATGGTAGAGCCCCTGTCTTCCAAACAGGCTACGCGAGTTCGATTCTCGTCATCGGCTCCATCGAAAAGCCCCGCACTGTCAGTGCGGGGCTTTTTCGTGTCCGCGTATCCTGAAATACGAGTCCGAATTGTCCGAACTGGACATGCACCGTCGGCGGAAGGCCCGAAGTGGAAATAGTCCTGATCGTCATCGTCATCGCCGCAGTGGCACTGCTGGTGGTGCGAAGCAAGAAGAACTCGGCTGCAGCCGCCGAAACCGCTCTGGCCGACGCCAAGGCCGATGCCCGCCAGTCGATCGAACGTCTCGGCGGCCAGGTCTACAACCTGATCGGCACCGACACGCCCTCGAAACAGGCATTGGCCGACGCTTCCGAGCGCAATATCGCGGCCGGTTCGCAAATCGACCAGGCCACGACCCCCGAACAGGCCCGACTGGCCAAGCAGACGGCCCTCGAGGGGCTCTACTACATTCGCGCTGCACGCCTGGCGATGGGCATGGATCCAGGCCCCGAGGTCCAGGGCATCGACGGCCAGCAGCAGGCAGGTCGAGTCACCGAGGATCGCACGGTCGACTTCGAGGGCCGTGAGGTCGCGGCGTCACCCGATCCGTCCGAACGCACCCCGAACTACTACCCGGGTGGCCGCGTAGCGGGCCGTCCGGTTCCCGCCGGCTGGTACTCCGAGCCGTGGTGGCGTCCGGCCCTGGTCGCAGGCGCATGGGGAATGGGTTCGATGTTCCTGTTCTCGGCGATGTTCTCCGGCATGGCCGGGGTTCCGGACGACACCGCAGCGGGCGGCGACGCAGGAGCCGAGGACGGCGGCATGGGCGACGAGGGCAACGACCTGGGCGGCGACTCGGACTACGGTTCGATCGACGACGGGGGCGGTGACGGCTTGTTCGGCGACGGCGGCTTCGGAGACTTGTTCTGACACTGTTCAGGTGGCCTGACAGACCGGGCACCAGAACAGGTTTCGCACCTGCATCGTCGAGTGCAGGATTTCGGTGCCGCACACCCGGCACGGGAACCCCTGCCTGCGGTAGACGTAGGACCGGGGCCTGCCCGCGGCGTACGTATCGCCGTGATCGTCCCCGGGCCGGATGGTGATGATGCGGCCGCGTCGAACACCGATCTTCATCAGCTCGACGAGGTCGAACCAGATTGCGTCCCACTCGGCTCGATCGAGGTCCTTGCCCGGTCGCATCGGGTTGATCTCGTGGCGGAACAGAATCTCGGCGCGGTAGACGTTTCCGACGCCGGCGAGCACCTTCTGATCCATCAGCAACGTGCCGATGGAGGTGCGTGATGCCGAGATTCGCGCCCACGCCCTGTTCGGGTCGGCGTCCTTACGCAGCGGGTCCGGCCCCAAGCGCGCCACCAGGGCGTCGACCTGCTCTTCGGTGTAGATCTCACAGGCGGTGGGGCCGCGCAGATCGACACCGTACTTCTCCCCCACCATGCGCAGCCGGACGGCACCCACCGGCTCGTTCAGTGGCACGGCCTGTTCGGTGAACTTCCCGTAGAGGCCGAGGTGAATGTGCACGATCAGATCGGACTCGTAGCGGTGCAACAGATGCTTGCCCCAAGCCTCGGCCTTCTCGAGCACGAGCCCGTCGATCAGCGCAGCACCGGAGGTGAACCGCCCCTGAGGGCTGCTCGCGGCCACCGGTGCCCCGCCGAATCGACGTTGATGCACCCTGGCGAGTCGGTGCAGGGTGTGGCCTTCTGGCACCTATGCAGGCTTTCCCGGCACCTCGGGTGCCTCGCCGGTGCGCTCGTACTCGGACAGGATGTCGATGCGTCGCTGGTGGCGCTCTTCTCCCGAGAACGGAGTATCGAGAAACGCGTCGACGATGGCGAGGGCCTCGGGCAGTGTGTGCATGCGGCCACCGAGACCGATGAGCTGTGCGTCGTTGTGCTCGCGGGCCAGCTTGGCGGTCTCGACGCTCCACGCGAGTGCGCAGCGAGCGCCTGTGACCTTGTTCGCAGCGATCTGCTCGCCGTTTCCGGAACCACCGAGCACCAGGCCGCGACTGCCCGGGTCGGCAACGACGCGACGGGCTGCGTCGATGCAGAAGGCCGGATAGTCGTCAACGGGGTCGTAGTCGAAGGCACCGCAGTCGACGGGCTCGTGCCCGGTCGCTGTCAGGTGTTCGATGATCTGATTCTTGAACTCGAGGCCGGCGTGGTCAGCACCCAGGTATACGCGCATGCCTAGAGTCTGACAGGTGAACTCCGGAGCCGAGAAATTCGCCGGCGTGGACGGCGCGAAGGGTGCGTGGGTCCTCGCGATCTTCGATGGCACGACACTGACGTGGACTGCCTGCTCCTCGGTGCCGGACGTGATCGATCTCACCCGAGAGTGCGCGCGAGTCGGCGTCGACATGCCGCTGTCCCTGCCCACCGAGGGCTACCGAGTCAGCGAACTCGAGGCGAAGAAGTTTCTCGGACCGGCTCGCAGCTCGATCTTCCACACCCCCGTCGTCGATGTGCTCGAGGCTTCGACTTACGAGCAGGCGTGCTCGATTTCCCGCGAGATCACCGGCAAGGCGATCAGCAAACAGACCTGGCACATCCTGCCCGCAGTACGTGCCTGGCGGGAGGCGCATGTCGACGTGGACACGTACGTCGAGGTGCATCCGGAATGCTCGTTTCGCGCGATGTCGCCTGCGACCGACTACGCATCGAAGAAATCCGGCCGCGGCATCGGGCAGCGACTGGCCACGCTCGGGCGGTGGAGCGAGAACGTCGACCTGGCGGACCTACCGCCGGGACCGGCCGTGGACGATTTTCTCGACGCAGCCGCGGCGGCATGGTCGGCGCAGCGCTTCCACGCCGGAAAGCACCGTGTTTTCGGCACCGAGGACGCATCGGACCGAATCGTGGCCTGACCCCGCGTGCACGAAAGTTCTTCTCCTGCTATGAATTTCCGTGCACCCTGCTATGAATTTCCGTGCACGCGGGGAGGTGGCGCGATCAGTCGAACTGCGGATCCTCGTCCCGCGAGCGCTTGAGCTCGAAGAAGTGTGGGTACGACGCGAAGGTCACCGATGCGTCCCAGAGCTTGCCTGCTTCCTCACCCCGTGGGATGCGCGAGAGCACCGGACCGAAGAACGCGACGCCGTTGACGTGGATGGTCGGGGTACCGACATCGGGGCCGACCTTGTCCATTCCGGCGTGATGGCTGGTGCGCAATTCCTCGTCGTGGTCGGTGCTGCCTGCCGCGTCGGCGAGATCCGCCGGCAGGTCCAGCTCGGCCAGGGACTCCTTGATCACGACTTCGAAATCCTTGTTGCCCTCGTTGTGGATTCGCGTTCCCATTGCCGTGTACAGCGGTGGGAGAATCTCGTCGCCCTTCAGTTTGGCGGCGGCGATGGCCACGCGCACCGGGCCCCATGCCTTCTTCATCATCTCGGCGTATTCCTCGGGCAGATCGCGGCCCTCGTTGAGCACGGCGAGGCTCATGACGTGGAAGTTCACGTCGATGTCGCGTACCTGCTCCACTTCGAGAATCCACCGTGAGGTGATCCAGCACCACGGGCACAGTGGGTCGAACCAAAAATCGGCGGTGTCTTTCTGTCCTGAACCGGCCACAGTGCTCTCCTTGCAAGTCGAGGTCAACCTATCTTCATGCACAACAACCTCCCACCGCACAGACATTCCGCGACGTCTGTCGGCCAGCGCCGGCTACTCGTGACGTGATGGGATGGAGGGCACTACCCATAACTACACGAAGAGGTGTCGACAGAAGTGGTTGCTCCCAACCTGACGCGTGACCAAGCCTCCGAACGTTCGGCGATCATCGGGGAAACGAAGTACGCGATCGTTCTCGATCTCACCGACGGCCAGGGCAATCCCGGCGAGAAGGTATTCCGCTCGCTCACCACCATCACGTTCTCGGCCACGGCCGGAGCGTCGACGTACGTGGACATCGTTGCGCGCACGATCCGTTCCGCAACCCTCAACGGGACGGACCTGGACACCACGAGTTACGACGAGTCGACGGGCATCGCGCTCGAGAACCTGGCCGAGCACAACGAGCTGGTGATCGATGCGGACTGCATCTACTCGCACACGGGCGAGGGTCTGCACCGGTTCGTCGATCCGTCGGACGACTCGGTGTACCTGTACTCGCAGTTCGAGACCGCCGATGCCAAACGCATGTTCGCCTGCTTCGATCAGCCGGATCTCAAAGCAACCTTCGATCTGAAAGTCACCGCACCGGAAAGCTGGACCGTCATCTCCAATGCCGCACACGCGGCCGAACCGGCATCAGGCGAGCACGTGTTCGACACGACACCGTTGATGAGCACCTACCTCGTGGCGCTCATCGCAGGTCCGTATGCTGAATGGACCGACTCGTACACCGACGACCACGGCACCATCCCACTCGGAATCTACTGCCGCGCATCGCTTGCCGAGTACATGGATGCGGAACGGCTGTTCACCGAGACCAAACAGGGCTTCGGCTTCTACCACGAGAACTTCGGCACTCCCTACGCGTTCGGCAAGTACGACCAGCTGTTCGTACCCGAGTTCAACGCCGGTGCCATGGAGAATGCGGGCGCGGTGACCTTCCTCGAGGATTACGTCTTCCGGTCAAAGGTGACTCGGTACTCCTACGAGCGCCGTGCCGAGACCGTGCTGCACGAGATGGCGCACATGTGGTTCGGCGACCTGGTGACGATGACGTGGTGGGACGACCTGTGGCTCAACGAGTCCTTCGCCACGTTCGCCTCGGTGCTCTGCCAGTCCGAGGCAACCGAATACACCAACGCATGGACCACGTTCGCCAACGTCGAGAAGGCCTGGGCATACCGCCAGGACCAGCTGCCCTCGACCCACCCCATCGCCGCGGACATCCCCGATCTGGCTGCGGTCGAGGTCAACTTCGACGGCATCACCTACGCCAAGGGCGCGAGTGTGCTCAAGCAGTTGGTGGCCTACGTCGGCAAGGAGGACTTCCTGGCCGGGTTGCGGTCCTACTTCGTCGATCACGCTTTCGCCAATGCCACGTTCTCGGATCTGCTGTCGGCCCTGGAGAAGTCCTCGGGTCGGGATCTCTCGGACTGGGGTGCACAGTGGCTGCGCACCACCGGGTTGAACACACTGAGCCCGGACTTCGACGTCGACGCCGACGGCACGTTCACCCGCTTCGCTGTTCGACAGACCGGAGCGGCACCCGGTGCGGGCGAGCATCGGGTCCACCGGGTCGCAGTGGGCATCTACGACGACGTCGACGGCAAGTTGGTGCGCACCGAGCGCGTCGAACTCGATCTGGATGCCGCCGAATCGACGACCGTCGACGCACTGGTCGGAGTCTCCCGCGGCAAGCTGGTGTTGGTCAACGACGACGATCTGACGTACTGCGCGGTGCGGCTGGATCCGGACTCGCTCGCCACCCTGCTCTCTCGAATCGGCGACATCGCCGAGCCGCTCCCCCGCACCCTGGCCTGGTCGGCGGCCTGGGAGATGACCCGCTCAGCGGAAATGAAGGCCCGGGACTTCGTCGCACTCGTCCAGCGCGGCATCGGCGGCGAAACCGAAGTGGGTGTGGTGCAACGTCTTCTGCTGCAAGCCAAGACTGCAGTCGACTCCTATGCCGACCCCACCTGGGCCGCCGAGCACGGGTCCCCCGAATTCGCCGATGCAGTACTCGAATTGGCCAGGGGAGCCGAGGCAGGCTCCGATCACCAGCTCGCGTTCGTCAACGCCCTCACCGCTACCGAACTCTGTGATCGTCACGTCGAGGTGTTGCGGGCACTACTGGACGGCGATGTCGATGGTCAGTCCCTGTCGGGTCTGGGTGTCGATACCGATCTTCGGTGGCGCATCGTGACCGCATTGGCGGGGGCCGGTGCCATCGACGCCGATGGGCTCGACTCGCCGGTGATCGACGCCGAGGCCGACCGGGACAACACCGCGGCCGGTGCTCGATCCGCCGCGGCCGCGCGAGCGGCCCGGCCGAGCGCTGAAGTCAAGGAGCAGGCCTGGACGACGGTCGTCGACGACGATGCCGTCCCCAACATCACGGCCCGCTCGATCATCGGCGGCTTCGCAGGCCCAGGTCAGGCCGAGTTGCTCGAGCCGTACGTCGCCCGCTATTTCGAAGCCATCGAAGGTGTGTGGTCTCGTCGATCCAGCGAGGTCGCGCAGACCGTTGTGGTCGGCCTGTACCCGTCCTGGTCGATCAGCGAACAGTCGCTGGCGGCCGCAGACAGGTTCCTGGACGCGGACTTGCCACCCGCGCTACGACGCCTGGTGATCGAGGGCCGTGCCGGAATTGTTCGATCGCTTGCCGCGCGGGAGTTCGACGCCGGCTGATCTCGGCAGAACAGACGGCACGGGCCGGTTGCGTCGCCTTTCGGCGAGCAACCGGCCCGTGCCGCGTTCGCGGTCGTGTGGCAAGAAGACCTAGGGACTGAGAATGGCCGCTGTCATCACCCGCACCGAGGTGACGAGACCGTCGATGAGGTTGCCGTCGCGGAACGGCCCGAGTGCCGCCGTGACACCCAGCTGCGCAACCCGGTCGGTCGCGCGATTGGACACTCGCTTTCCGCTCCGGATCTCGACGGCGTGCCGATTGGGATCGACGGCGATCAGGACGGACCGAATGGCATCGGGCGTGCCGGGAAAGACGGATTCGACGCCGGTGGACGGATCGTCGCCGAGATCACCGATGTAGATGTTGAAGCGAATCTTGGTCTGCCGGGTCGCCTCGGTCAGCGCGTCGTCGAGCGCAACCAGATCCTGCGTCGCGAACGGTAGGTGATCGGGGTTGACGGTCCCGAACTCGTGCGCAGCCGAGACGCGGCCGCTGGCGGTGAGGGCGGATCCGAACGGCAGATCCCGTTCCTCGATGTCGTGACGAACGAGTTCACCACTTGCCACTTGCAGCACCTCCGATCGAATCGGCCGCGTCGGCGTCGTGCGATCCGTGTCCTCCGAAGGGAGTCACCTCGTCCGTAGCGCTCCACAGCAATGGTTCGCGCGTCCACTCGTCCGTCAGTCGGTACGGAGGCACGTCCATACCGGGCTGCTTGTCGGTCAAGTAGGTCAACGCGCCGATGAGTCCGATCACCGCAACCGGAATCACCCCGAATATCAGCGTGGTCTCCAAAATGCTCACAGGGTGTGACGTTAGTCGACAATTGCGCTTCGAACCACGTCGGGGCCGGTGTTGTGACCGAACCGTATACACCGGTCGAGTGTCAGGCAGCACCTTCACCGAGATACGCCAGCCAACTCGGGTCCAACTCCTTGGTCGTCGCCAACAGACGCCAGTGCGGCCCCTTCGGCGGCACCAGCTGCGCCCGCAGCGTCCAGCCGATCTCACTGAGCAGTTTGTCCGCCTTGCGATGGTTGCACGAAGCACAACACGCCACACAGTTCTCCCACGAGTGGCCCCCGCCTCGGCTGCGCGGCACGACGTGGTCGACCGTCTCGGCCTTGCTTCCGCAGTATGCGCAGCGGAAGCGATCGCGGTGCATCAGGGCGGCACGCGTCATCGGCACTCGCGCTCGATACGGAACCCGAACGAAGGTTCTCAGCCGAATCACCGACGGAACCTGCACCGAGAAGTCGGCCGATCTGATGAACGGCCCTTCCGGATCGTCGTGCACCACGTCGGCCTTCCCACAAACGAGAAGAACCACCGCCCGGCGCATCGGAAGCGCGGTCAGTGGTTCGAATGTGGCATTGAGGAGCAGCACACGGCGTTTGACCCACGCCGGTACGGCGTCGTCGCTCGTGGCATCGTGGGCCGTCGGCACCACGCGCAGCGGAGAAGCCCCCGAGGCCGTCTCACGCTGGTCGTGCGTGGTGCGGCCCTCAGTGGGCGGGAGTTGTCGATGGCGGTGTTGCGAGTTCTTCATGCGTCACTCCAGAAGCAGTCGGCGCCCGCGCATGGCTTGCGTGGAACACGAGTGACAGTGGAACACGAATACACCGCCTGCGCACAGCCTTTTTCCGGGCATTTTCTGTTGCCGATCGGTGAACTTTGCGCGTCGACGCGTTCGCGATCGGCCACCGGGGAGCCCATGCGCTGCGCGACTGGCGAGAATTCTGCGTCTCCGTAGACTTTTCGGGTGTCTGCATCAACCCTTCTGTCCGCATCGCCCCCCACCGACCTGTCACTGCTTCGGCAGCTCGACACCCGAGCCTTCGAGCTGACGGAAACCGGACGCGACTGGCTGGTCGATCGTCCGCTGCAGATTCTCGGTTATCTGGTTCTGGCCATCGTGCTGCGCCTCGTGCTGCACCGGATGATCACCCGCTTCACCCGCAACGAGGTCGGCAGATCACCGATGCTGCTCCGGCCACTGCGGGACCGGTCTTCGAGCACCGTCCAGGGCGCCATTCTCAACGAACGGCGAAAGCAACGGGCGAACACCATCGGCTCGGTGCTCAAGTCTGCCGTGTCGGTCTTGATTCTCACCTGGTTCGTGCTCTCGGTTCTCGACGTGCTCGGTATCAACGTGGCACCGTTCATCGCGTCGGCGGGAATCGTCGGTGTTGCACTGGGCTTCGGTGCCCAGAACTTGGTTCGAGACTTCCTGTCCGGCATTTTCATGCTGCTGGAGGATCAGTACGGCGTCGGCGATGTCGTCGACCTCGGCGAGGCGACCGGCACCGTCGAGAGCGTCGGTTTGCGGGTCACGACGATCCGAGATATCAACGGCACGGTCTGGTACTGCCGCAACGGCGAAGTGCTCCGGGTGGGAAACATGAGCCAGGGCTTCGCGGTCGCAGTGTTGGATCTGCCCGTCTCGCATACCGCGAACATCGAGGAAGCCTGCGCTGTCGCCGATCGCGCCGCTGCGTCGTTGGTCGAATCCGGCGACTTCGACAGCGACATTCTCGAACCGCCGCAGATGCTCGGAGTCAACGCCGTCAGCGCGGACACCGTCACCATCCGCGTCACCATCAAAACCCGCCCCGGCCGCCAGTGGGCTGTCCAGCGCCGTCTTCATCAGGACATCCTGGAGGCCTTCGACGACGCTGGCATCAAGGCTCCGTACGCGCTGGGGCGTCCCGGTGGGGTCGCGGCAGATCGCGACAACTAGAGAGACGATGATTACCGTGCGAGGCCGATCAGAGCGATCGGCCCATCCGGAAGAGAGAGTGTGATGACCGAACCGCAGCAGACGTTCTACGACGCGGTCGGCGGTGCCGAGACGTTCCGGTCACTCACAGCGAAGTTCTACGAGGAAGTCGCCAAGGACGAGATTGTGCGCCCGCTGTACCCCGAGGAGGATCTCGGACCGGCCGAACGGCGGATGCGGATGTTCCTCGAACAGTACTGGGGTGGCCCTCGGACGTATTCGGACGAACGCGGCCATCCTCGACTACGGATGCGCCACAGTCCGTTCCGGATCGGTCCGATGGAAAGAGACGCGTGGCTTCGATGCATGCACATCGCGATCGCGTCGATCGATCCGTCGGTACTGGACGCCGCACACCGCGCGCAACTCGTCGACTACATGGAAATGGCGGCGAATTCGATGGTCAACTCGGCGATCTGAGCTACAGCGACGCCCCGCGCCGCGGCCCCTGTCCCCCGGCGACGTTCTTGAGCTTGCCCCCGACCCCTCGCAGGGAGCCGGCGACCTTGAGAACGAAGGACAGCGGCCCGGGCAGGTGCTGACGCAAGATCGCATGCTTGCGTACGTAGTTCTCCACGTGCCACTCCGACCAGGTGCCTGCGCGGAACAAAGCAGCGTCTCCGGCAACCAGAGTGCGCGGTGCGTGGTCGTCACTCGACACGGTCACCGAACCGTCCATGATGTGCACGATCTCGTCCACGGCGAAATACCAGCGGAAGCGTCCGGCCGTGCAGTCCCAGACATTGGTGGTGGTGGTGCCGTCGATACTCTTCGACCACTCGGCGACGCGCGCCTGTGGGTTCCCCTCGAGGACCCAGTCCGGCTCGATGGGACTGTCGTCGAGCGCGATATCGCCGAGCCGTACGGCTTCGATGGTCGAAAGAGTCATGGCTTGCGTCGCGTCCTTACCCGTCGGGCGCGGCCTACGCCGCTACTGATACCAGAAGCAGAACATACAACACTTTCCAAAGCAGAAGGCACGTGTCGGTCATGTGAATGAGCACAAGTCTTTACTCGGTGTTGACCGGAGACGCCACGTCCGCCCGAATCTGCGCGCCCCTGAATCGTTCCTTGGCCATTCGTTTGGCACTATTGCCACTTGTGACCGATCCGACCGAGAGCTCCGAGATGTTGTGGTGGCAGGACGCCGTCTTCTATCAGATCTATCCCCGATCGTTCGCGGACTCCAACGGAGACGGTATCGGTGACCTCGACGGGATTCGGGACAAACTCGGTTATCTCGAACTGCTGGGTATCGACGCTGTCTGGATCGGACCGATCACCTGCTCCCCCATGGCCGATCACGGCTACGACGTCTCCGATCCCCGCGACATCGACCCCATGTTCGGCAACCTCGAGATCTTCGATGCGCTGATCGACGAGGCTCATGCGCGCGATATCAAGGTCACGATGGATCTGGTGCCCAATCACACCAGCATCGAGCATCCGTGGTTTCGGTCGGCCCTGACGGCACCGCGCGACGGAGCCGAGCGCGCCCGATACATCTTTCGAGATGGTCGCGGCGACGACGGATCGCAGCCTCCGAACAACTGGCCCAGCATCTTCGGCGGCCCGGCCTGGACCCGCATCACCGAGCCCGACGGCACCCCAGGGCAGTGGTACATGCACATCTTCGCGCCCGAACAGCCGGATCTGAACTGGGACAACCCGGAAGTGTTCGAGGACTTCGCACGCACACTGCGATTCTGGCTCTCCCGCGGGGTCGACGGATTTCGACTCGACGTTGCGCACGGCATGGCCAAACCCGCAGACCTGGCCGATATGAGTCTCGAACTGAACGCGTTGATGAAGAACGACGACGACGATCCACGATTCAACAATCCCCACGTCCACGACATCCATCGACAGATCAGAACTGTGATGGACGAGTTTCCCGGAACGGTCACCGTCGGCGAGATCTGGGTTCAGGACAATGTTCGGTTCTCCGAGTACATCAGGCCCGACGAGCTGCACCTGGGGTTCAATTTCCGATTGGCCAGCGTCGACTTCGACGCCGAGACCATCCGCGACGCCATCTCGAACTCCCTCGCTGCCGTCGAACTCGTCGCAGGCACCCCGACGTGGACGCTGTCGAATCACGACGTCGAGCGCGAGGTCACCAGGTACGGCGGCGGCGATGTCGGCCAGGCCCGCGCCCGCGCGATGATCCTGGTCGAATTGGCCCTGCCGGGAACGATTTTCGTCTACAACGGTGCCGAACTCGGGTTACCGAATGTACAGCTGCCGGACAGTGCGTTGCAGGACCCTGTGTGGGAGCGATCCGGACACGCCGAACGAGGACGCGACGGCTGCCGTGTTCCGATGCCGTGGGAGGGCCACGAACCCCCGTTCGGTTTCTCCTCCACCGATCAGACCTGGTTGCCGATGCCACCGGAGTGGGACGGCCATACTGCTGAGGCACAGCTCGAAGACGTCGATTCGATGTTGAGCCTCTACCGCACGGCCTTCGAACTACGAGCGCTGCGTCCGGAATTCACCGGCAACGGAATCGATTGGTACGGAGCGCCTCCCGGTTGTCTGGCCTTTCGCCGGGCCGGCGGTCTCATCTGTGCCCTGAACGCATCGGAGGAATCGATCCCGCTGCCGCCCGGCGAGTTGCTCTTGGCCAGTGCGCCCCTCGTCGAGGGCAGACTTGCTGCCAACGCTGCGGCCTGGCTGGTCTAGTGTCCTGAGTCGTAAATAAGACCGCAGTTGACAAACTGCGGCATGGCAACCCGAGGTCCGCGTCCTGCGGAGATCACGTTGACGGACGACGAACGCGCCGAACTCGAGTGCTTCTATCTTCTTCGCAACTGCAGCGATGTACGCGGGCTAGCCTGAGGCGGTGAGTACTTATCTGGCCGAAGCTGGTTTCAGCGAGTGCGTGAACGCTGGCGTCTGCGGCGCTGAATTTGACGCTTTCTTCTTGAAAATCGGTATCGGTTTGCTTTTCGTGTTGCTGTGGTTCGGTCTCGCTACCTATGTGTCTGCAGCTGCGGGGCCACCTCTGACTGCGCGGCGTACGGCGATTTCGATTCTGACAGCTTGGCTTGTGCCGATCATTGGTTCGGCATTCTTCTTCTACTACAGAGAGGACGTTCGTCAGCACAACTGGCCTTAGCCTGGGAGTGAGCAGCAGAGGTCGCTGGTGGTGGTGGTGCGTCGTCCAGGGAGACCAGGGTTTCTACCTTCTCCGCAAGGCAGCTACAGATCCGAGCGCGGCAAGCCCTCCTCCCGTTGGCCCCTGCGTGCGGTTGAACGAGTGCTCACGGTTTTTCTGCGAGGTGACCCATTCGTATGTTGCCGCCGTTCCTATCGCGCCACACCGCTACCTCGTCAACGAGCCGAGGGCACATGAACCCACCTGCATCGCCCCACGGCCACGCTGTGTGCGCCTCGGCCACTGCATTCTGGACAAGGTCCGCCATCGACCACAACGCAGCATCCTCCTCGGCATCGATATTCGCGCCGGTGCCGTTGCCGTTCAGGCCGTTGGCTCGCTGACCGGCGATGGTCACTGCGCTCGCAAGCCACACCGCGCCGCCGTCGGGGTCGTACTCGGCCACCCAACCGATATGTTCGATGACGCCGTTGTACTGGCGCACATGCAGGTCATGACTGAGTCGTTGGATAGCACGCAACCACGGGTCCGGCAGGTCGGCGTGCGTTATCTCGACTCCACGCGACGGCGTCCATCTCCCGGTCAGCACTTGCTCTCGGTTGGGGAAGAAGTGGTTCATGTCGTGAGTGTCTCAGCTGCTCGCGAGGGATGACTGGGCGTTAGATGGAAACCGCCACCCAGCTGTCGGTGTCGGCCTCTACGGTGTCGGTGTGGGCGACGATGTTGAAGAAAATCCGGTGCCCGATCGTGAGCTTTCCGAGCGTGGTCGCGGCAGAAGTTTTGGTGCCTGATTCAGGCATGAAAAACCCGATTCGCGAGACCGCAGAATCGGGTATTCGGACTTAAACGCTTGTGGTGTCAGCGATACCGCAGGAGTCTTGAGCGCTGAACGCGTCTTCCACCGCTCCTCGGGCAGTGCTGAACTCAAGGCGTCGTCCCGCCAACGGCTCAAGCCTATTAAGAAACGAAACCGCAGGTGGACCTCGACCCGCCGCGATCATGCGCGGACTCGCCCCCTTGATCTATCGCGAGCCGCCTCCTCACCGCTGGTGGCATTTTGGCGGCGAGGCGTGGCCATACAACTTCCACCAATCGACCTGAGGTTCGAGCCACTGCCCGCGTATGTCAGCGGTAAGCGAGAGAGCGCTCCAGATGAACAGCGACTGATCTAATGGCGAGAATGAGCGAAGACTTCCCTACCGCGGGTCCAATGTCTGTCACGTGTAGCCCCGCTGCAGCTGAAGACTGGACCGGCTATCCGGAATGGGCTATCCGTGCGCGAACCATCCTCGGCGAACACGAACCCGATGCCGATCAGCATGTTTCAGCAGACGACCGCCGCGCGTTGATGCTCCGGAGCCGCGAGGTACCCGATTGGCGGCGCCCGCCGGAGCGGACGCCCGTCGACGACATCAGCGACGAGCACTGGGCGACGCTGTACCGGCGAGCGGATCTGGAGCTACGTGTCGGTCCGTTCCGCCGCTTCGAACACGGTCTGTTGTTCAGGATCTCTGCAGTGCAACCCGATGCCGCATACCGCGGAGATCCCCAGGACGCACTCAACCTGAGCTTCCGGATTCGGCCGGATCTACCACACAGAATTCGGCTACTCGCCTATGCGGATGTTGGCGGTGATCTGATGACCAACACTGCGCATCCTGGTGAGTTCCCTTCCTTTGCAGACAATTTGTGGATTGTTGGCGGGACTAGCGGCAGAGGAATTGCCGACCACGGCGTTGAAGCCCGAGCCGAGTACTTCGTTTCCCCGTACCCTGGCACGTCCCTGACGCTGTTCGCGTCGTACCCAGAATTCGGCATACCCGTTTCTGGAGTGCACCTCGTACTGAACAGCTGATCTCGAAACATACGTTGTGCACCAAGCGTTCAAACAAGCACCGACCGCCACCCCGGCCACGAGACTTACGATGACCAGGGAGATGCGCCCCACAGCGTGCCCGCCTACGCGGCGAGCGCGTCGCCGCCACGTGACGATACGACGCCTCCGCGATACTCCGAACCGGTCTTAAGCATCACGTACAGGACGTTGGTTCGTCTGCGGGCGAGGCAGATCAAAGCACGTTACTGCGAGCAAATTAAAGACTCAGGACACTAACGCTCCACCGTCAGCGACAGCGGGTTGCCCGCCCGGCGGACGTATACCGAGCCGTAGCGGGCATCGAGGCGAACCCACACCGGCGTCGCGCGTACCCGAACGACCTCGTCTGCTGCGATCCGATCCGGATCGACATCGATCGTCATGGGATCGGTTCCACTGTGCGGAACGAAACCCATTGCCGTCAAGGCGAATACAGTCCGCATGGAGATGGACACCTCGTCGGTCTCCCCGGACACGTGCAGCACTTGTTGTTCGAGCAGCGAACTCGGCGGACCGTGGCTGCTGCCGTGTTCTTTCGCCAGCGCCGCGCCGCGCTGCGCAAGCCCGACGAGGATTCGAGCGGGGACATCGTCGAGGTGCTCGAATCCGCCGTCCGGCGGCAATGCGCCGCGCCAGGCCGAATCCATCGAGAATCCTGGGTCGATCACGCCGTCGTCGGCCTGCCGCAGTGCAGCAACCAGAACATCCGCGCCTGCGCATGTGTCCACAGGAGCGACGGTTCCGGAGACCACCCGCGCCGCCAGGGCATCGAAACCGGTAGCGGCCCAACAGGACACGCCTCCACCGTCGCGGGCGCGCATGCGGATGACGGCCGCGTCGTCCAAGCGCATCGCCCGCGTGCAGAACGCCGCCAGGTTCTCCCGCTCGACCGCGTCGGGAACGGTCAGTACGCGCTCATACACGCTGCCAACTCAGAAGAAATGCACGCTCGTCCGGGGTGAGTCGACGCAACCGCTGTGCATCGATGTCGAAGGCCGCGATCTGTGTCGAGGCCACCACGGCCGCAGGTGTATCCAGGGATGCACCTGCGGCCCGCACTTCGTATCCGACCACGAAGTCGACCGCTCGGACGGCGTCGATCCACATGAACACATCGAGCGGGCCGTCCTCGTGCCGAAGCTGACCTCGATACTTCACGTGCAGATCCGCGATCACGGCACCGTGGCGCAGGTTCGCCGTCGGTCTTCCGTCCACCAACAACCACGGGATACGTGCCTCTTCGAGGAGGGTCACCATGCGGGCATGGTTGATGTGCTGGTACACATCCATATCCGACCACCGCACGTCCACGGCGGCATGAAAGCCGACAGGTTCGGCCTCCGGTCGCCTGTCGGACAGATGGTCCTCGGGCACACTCACGTCTACGTTTCCTCTTCTCGGTCGACTTCTCGGTGACATCCCTCGTCCCGGCTCCGGGGTGGGACCGTCGGGCACGGAACCCGGCTCAGGGGACCATGTTGCGAACCTGGCGGGCGGCAACCGACAGCGTAGCCAGGTCCAGGGTTCCGGTCTCGGCGATCTCGGTCAGGGCGGCTCGTGCCCTGGCCAGACGCGAGGAGTTCGTCGATTCCCACTCCGCGATCTTCTCCGCTACCGACTCGTCCGGTTCCCCTCCGGCCAACACCGCCTGTGTGATTCCCCGCAGCGAGGTGTACAGATCGTCTCGAAGAGCCAAGCGCGCCAACGAATGCCAGCGATCACCGCGCGCCAGCTTCGACACTGCGGAGAGCAGCCAGTCGATTCCAATGTGCGCATCGAGTGCGAAATAGAGCTCGGCAACCTCGGCTCCGTCGCGGTCGACGATATCGGCGATATCGATGATGTCGAGCAGGCAGTAGACATCGAGCAGTCCGAAGATGTGGCGGGCCAACCCAACCGGTGCTCCACGTTCGATTGCCGCCGCGGAACGCGTATCCAGATCACTGGCCTGGTGGCCGGAGATCCACGTGGACACCGACGGTTGCAGGGCGCGTACCTGATCGGCGTAGCGACTGATCTCTGCGCCGACGGCCAACGGCTGTGGCCGGTTCGCCAACAGCCACCGCGAAACACGGTCCAGCATTCGACGCGACTCGAGTAACAACTCGGCCGAGACGTCGGTCGGCACGTCCGCGGCCCTGATCGAATTCCACACCTCGTCGAGTCCGAATATCTCGGTCGCGGCGGCGAACACGCGAATGGCATCGGTTCCCGCGGCACCGGAATCCTCGGTCAAGCGATACGGGAAGGTGATTCCGCCGCAGTCGATGGCCTCGTTCGCCAGAGTCGTGGCCACCAACTGACGCCGCAGTGGGTGCGCGGTGATCGCATCGGCGTACGGCTCTCGCAACGGCTCGGGAAAGTACTTGGGTAGCCGCGGAGCGAAGACATCGCTGTCGGGAAGCTCACTGCTGAGCAGTTCCGCCTCCAACGCGAGCTTCACATGAGCCATCAACGTGGCCAGTTCCGGCGAGGTCAGCCCGCGCCCGTCCTGTTTGCGTCGACGCAGATCGGCCTCCGTCGGCAAGGCCTCGAGCTCTCGGTCCAGTCCCCGCCGAGCTTCCAGGTCCTCGATCACCCGGCTGTGCACGGTGACCAGATTGGGGGCGTCGTATCTGGACGTACCGAGCAGCTCGTTCTGCATGATGTTGTCCCACAACACCAGTCGTCCGACCTCGTCGGTCATGGACGCCAGCAGCTCGTCTCGATCCTCGCGGGCCAGCCTGCCGTCGGCGATGGCCGTTTCCAACAGGATCTTGATGTTGACCTCGTGATCGGAGCAATCGACGCCGGCCGAGTTGTCGATGGCATCGGTGTTGATCTTGCCTCCGGCCGCCGCGTACTCGATGCGGCCGAGGGCGGTGGCACCGAGGTTGCCACCCTCCCCCACCACCGCGGCTCGTACGTCACAACCGTCGACGCGGACCGTGTCGTTGGCCTTGTCACCGACCTCGCCGTTGGATTCGGTCGACGCCTTGATGTAGGTGCCGATGCCGCCGTTCCACAGCAGATCCGCGGGGGCTTTGAGGATTGCATTGACCAGCTCCGGCGGAGACAGCGACTCGACCGATTCGTCCAGACCGAGCGCAGCACGTGCGGCCGCGCTGATGGGAACCGACTTGCGGGTGCGTTCCCAGACTCCGCCGCCGGCGCTGATCAGGGACGAGTCGTAGTCCGCCCACGAAGACCGTGGCAGCGCGAACAACCGCTCACGTTCGGCGAACGAGGATTCTCGGTCCGGGTTGGGATCGAGAAAGATGTGTCGGTGATCGAAGGCGGCGAGCAGCCTGATGTGTCTGCTCAGCAGCATGCCGTTTCCGAAGACGTCACCGCTCATGTCTCCGACACCGACGACGGTGAAATCCTCGGTCTGCGTGTCGATTCCGATCTCGCGGAAATGACGCTTGACGCTCTCCCACGCTCCCTTGGCCGTGATGCCCATGGCTTTGTGGTCGTAGCCGGCCGAGCCACCGGAGGCGAAGGCGTCGCCGAGCCAGAAATCGTATTCGGCGGCAACGCCGTTGGCCATGTCCGAAAACGTGGCGGTGCCCTTGTCGGCGGCGACCACCAGGTACGTGTCGTCTCCGTCGCGGCGCACGACACCGTCCGGAACCGATACCGAACCGGAGGCGCGATCGAGGTTGTCGGTGATGTCGAGAAGTCCGGCGATGAACAGGCGATAGCAGGCCTTGCCCTCTTCCGCATATGCCTGGCGATCGCGATCGGTGTCACCGGTGGACACCGGAGGGCGTTTGACGACGAATCCGCCCTTGGCTCCGACCGGCACGATGACGGAGTTCTTGACCATCTGAGCTTTCGCCAACCCGAGGATCTCGGTCCGGAAGTCCTCGCGTCGATCCGACCAGCGCAGGCCGCCGCGGGCCACCGCACCGAACCGCAGGTGCACGCCCTCGACGCGAGGCGAGTACACGAATATCTCGAATTTCGGCTTCGGTTTGGGCAATTCGGCGATCGATTGCGGATCGAACTTGAGCGAGAGGTATGCCCGATGTTCGCCGTCGGCTGCCCGGACGAAGAAGTTGGTTCGCAAGGTTGCGCGGATCAGCTCGAACATGCTTCGCAGAATTCGGTCCGCGTCGAGGCTGACGACCTCGTCGATCAGCTCTCCCAGTTCGGCACCGATCGAGCGCGCGTCCTCCTCGGAGCTCGCCTCGGGGTCGAACTGCGCCTCGAACAACGCAACGAGCAGTCGAGCGGTGTGTGGGTGCGTCAGCAGCACACCTTCGATGTTGAACTGACTGTAGGGGAAACCGGCTTGGCGCAGGTACTTCGCGTATGCACGCAAGACCACGGCTTGCCGCCAGTGCAGTCCGGCGCGCATCACCAGTTCGTTGAAGCGGTCGGCTTCGGCCTGCCCACTCCACACTGCCTCGAACGCATCGGTGAACCGTTGCTGGACCCGGCTCTCACGATCGGCGGTACCCGCCTCGGACAACTCGGCGTCGATATCTCCGTCGATTGCCGAGTGCAACATCTCGCGCGAAGCCGAAAGCCCGAAATCGTAAATCCAGCAGGACATCCCGTCCGGTCGAACCACCGGGTACGGCCGCTCGTCGTCGACTTCGACGCCGAGGCTCTGCAGGATGGGCAACACCTGGGACAACGAGACACCCCCGCCGCCGATGTACAACGAGAATCTCCAGCTACCCACCGCGGACTTCTCGTTGCGGTAGAGCTGCATGTCGATCGACTCGTCGCCGAGCGTTTCGAGTCGGGCGATATCGGAGACGGCCCGAGCCGGGCCGAAGTCCTGCTTGTACGCCTCAGGGAACGCATCGGTGTACCGCTGAATTCGCAACGGGTCCACGCCGCGATCAAGGGACACTGCGTCGCCGAGCGAATCCTCCCAGGTTCTGGTGGTCTCGGTCAGCGACGCCTCGATCCTGGTGATGTCCTCGGCCGACAGCTCCGTCGTAGCGGCCCCGGATTCACGACGCACGGTCACGTGCAACAACGCCAGGTCCGATTCCGTCACGCGCGCCGTGTAATCGAGCGAGGTTCCGCCGAGCTCGCGGAGCAAGCGATCCTGGATGGCGAGCCGAACACGGGTGGTGTACCTGTCACGCGGCAGGTAGACCAAGGCCGAGACGAACGAGCCGTTCGCATCGGGTCGAACGAACAACCTGACCTTGCGCCGACGCCCCAGTGCCAGAACAGCACTCGCCGTCTCGTACAGCCATGAGCTCGAGGTGGCGAACAGCTCCGAACGCGGCATCGATTGCAGAACTTCGAGCATCGCCTGACCCGAGAACGACCCGAGATCATGGCCGGCGCGCGCGATGACCGAGCGCACCCGCCTCTCGATCACCGGAATATCGAGAACGTTCTCGTGCAGCGCGGTCACCGTGAACACACCGACGAACCGATGTTCGGCGGAATCGTCGAGATCGAGCACGCTGACGAAGTAGGGATACACGGCGCGGTGCACCGTGGCCGGGCTCGCCCCCTGCGTCAAGGCAACCAGATCGCGATGGCCGACAGGTTCCGAACCGTCCCTGTCGGTGACCGATTCGCGCAGCACACCGAGGCTGCTCGACTCGTCGCCGGTGGCCCTGCGCTCGTCGCCGACGCCCTCGATGCTGTATCGCCGGTAGCCGAGCAGCGTGTAGTGGCCGTCGCCGAGCCACCGCAACAACGCAGCTGCGTCACGATGCTCGTCGGCACCGTCCGGGTCCGCATCGCTCGCGCCCCGAGCGACCTCGTCGAGGCGGTCGGCGACCTCTGCCTGCACTCGACGCATGTGATCGGTATCGGCGACCACCTGACGCACATCGGCCAGTACACGACTCGCCTCCGACTCCAGACGTGCATCCGCATCCTCGGGAGTCGACGGGTGGAGCTGAACGTGAATCCAGGACTCGGGCGATCCGCTGGCACTGAGTCCGGTCAGCACACCGTCGGACTCACGACCGACCGACAGAATCGGGTGGACCACATCGGTGTACTCGATGCCGAGACGGGAGAGCAACGAGATGACGGACTCCACCAGCAGCGGCATGTCGTCGGTGACGATCTGCAGGTAGCTTCCCGCAGCCCGATCCGCGGCCGAGGCCGAGTCGCTCGGTCGGTGAACGGCCACGTTCGCCGTCTCCGGCCGACGCTGCGCGGCCAGCCGAACATGGTGCCGGAAGGTCGTGCTGTCGGGGGCATGCGCGGACGCCCCGACAGCCTCGGTGTCCACGTGCTCGAAGTACTCGCCACGCAGGGTGTCCAACTCGGCCAGCAGTCGGTCGTCGAGCCCGTCGGCCCAGTCGTTGTCGTTCAGGTCCAGCGAGCGCGGCATGGTGTTCGAGTACTCCCTCGTGAGGATTTTCCCGACGCCCGCCGATCGCCGGTCGTCGTTGACACCTCGACCTTAGTGTCGAGGACCCTGTTACCGCAGTGACCTCGCAGACCCAGCGCGTCCGATTCACTCGGCACTACTCGGCACTACTCGGCGACGAGATACTCCCCGAGTAGTGCGCGCTCGCGCTCCTCCAACGGACGGGAGGTCGAGGTGTCGAGATCGAACGCCACCATCAGCGCCTCGGCCCGCGCACACACCGTTCCCTCGCGGTCGGTCACCACGTGCTGCACACCGTACGAGGTGTTTCCGACCGACGTGATCCACAGGTCGATCGTCAACGGCCCCGAGTCGTCGAGAATCGGATGCAGAAATTCGGTGGTCAACGTGCGCACCACCGCCGCGCCACGCTTCCCCGGCCCCCCGAAGACCGCGTCCAAGAACTGAACGCGGCCCTCCTGGAGGTATTCGACGAAGCGGGTGTTGTTGACGTGCCCGAGGCGGTCGGAGTCTCCCCACCGCACCTGAAGGGTGAAGGTGAAGGTCTTGTTCGACACCTCAGTCCCTGGTCAGCTTTCGGTGCGTGACGCGGTGCGGACGTGCAGCATCCGGGCCGAGCCGTTCGATCTTGTTGGCCTCGTAACCCTCGAAGTTGCCCTCGTACCAGTACCAGGCCGCCTCGTTGTCACCGAAGCCGCCTTCCCAGGCCAGGATGTGCGTGCAGGTGCGGTCGAGGAACCACCGGTCGTGCGAGATGACCACGGCGCAACCGGGGAATTCTTCGAGCGCATTCTCGAGCGATCCCAACGTTTCGACGTCCAGGTCGTTGGTCGGTTCGTCGAGCAGGATCAGGTTGCCGCCCTGCTTGAGCGTCATCGCCAGATTGAGGCGGTTCCGCTCACCACCGGAGAGCACCCCGGCAGGCTTCTGCTGATCGTGGCCCTTGAACCCGAACGAGCTGATGTAGGCGCGGGACGGGAACTCCGAATTGCCCACGGTGATGAAGTCCAGGCCGTCGGAGACCGTCTCCCACACCGTCTTGGTCGGGTCGATCCCCGATCGGTTCTGGTCGACGTAGCTGAGCTTGACGGTCTGGCCGATCTTCACCTCGCCGCCGTCCGGCTCCTCGAGCCCCACGATGGTCTTGAACAACGTCGTCTTACCGACACCGTTGGGGCCGATGACGCCGACGATGCCGTTGCGCGGCAACGTGAACGACAGGTCCTTGATCAGCACCCGACCGTCGAAGCCCTTGTCCAGGCTCTTGACCTCCACCACGACATCGCCCAGTCGCGGCGGGTTGGGGATCTGGATCTCGTCGAAGTCGAGCTTTCTCGTCTTCTCGGCCTCGGCCACCATCTCGTCGTACCGAGCCAGTCGAGACTTGCTCTTGGCCTGGCGGGCTTTTGCACCGGAGCGCACCCAGGCGAGTTCGTCCTTGAGCCTCTTCTGCAGCTTCTGGTCCTTCTTGCCTGCGACCTCGAGACGCTCGGCCTTCTTCTCCAGGTACGTGGAGTAGTTGCCTTCGTACGGGTACAGGTGACCGCGGTCGACCTCGGCGATCCACTGCGCGACGTGGTCGAGGAAGTACCGGTCGTGAGTCACGGCAAGAATTGCACCGGAGTAGGCGGCCAGGTGCTGCTCGAGCCAGAGCACGCTCTCGGCGTCGAGGTGGTTGGTCGGCTCGTCGAGCAGCAACAGGTCCGGCTTGCTCAGGAGCAACTTGCACAGGGCCACACGGCGCTTCTCACCACCGGAGAGATTGGTGACAGCCGCCTCGGGCGGCGGGCAGCGCAGCGCGTCCATGGCCTGCTCGAGCTGGGAGTCGATCTCCCAGGCATCGGCATGGTCGAGCTTTTCCTGCAGCTCGCCCATTTCTTCCATGAGCTCGTCGGAGTAGTCGGTGGCCATCAGCTCGGCAATTTCGTTGTAGCGCTTGAGCTGGACCATCGTCTCACCGAGACCGTCCTCGACGTTCTCGCGAACGGTCTTGGTGTCGTCGAGTTCCGGTTCCTGCATCAGGATGCCGACCGATGCTCCGGGAGCGAGGAAGGCCTCACCGTTGCCGGGCTGATCGATTCCCGCCATGATCTTGAGGATGCTGGACTTGCCGGCGCCGTTGGGGCCGACGACGCCGATCTTCGCTCCCGGATAGAAGCTCATCGTCACGTCGTCGAGGATGACTTTGTCGCCGTGCGCCTTGCGCACCTTCTTCATGGTGTAAATGAATTCAGCCATGTCGCCCAGCTTATCGGTGCGAGCGCGTCCGAACACCATCGCCCGAGTAGGTGTGGTGCCTACATCGGCCGTCCGCGCTGCTCCGCAGGTGGCGACACTGCACGGACGGCGGATGCAGGCGGCCGGTCACGCGAGGATCGACTCGCGATCGTCCTCGTCGACGCGTTCGGCGGCCTCGATCGACTCCCGATCGAGGTCCTGCGCCGATGTTGTTCCCACATCGCCGTCCTGGGCCGTGTCGGGAGCCGGCTCCTTGGTCCGATGAACCGAGACGATGCAACGCGAGAGGTCCGGTCCGACGGCACTGGCCCGCATCTCGAGATCGGCACGTTCGACGCCGTCGCGATTGGTGTATTCGTTGGTGCGCAGCTGCCCGTAGGCGATGATCGGGTCGCCCTTCATCAGTGACGCTGCCACGCCGCGCACCAGACGGCGCCAGCACGTGACCGTCAGGTACAGGGTGCCGCCGTCCGTCCATTCGCCGGTGGTGCGATCCTGGCGTCGGGCATTGCTGGCCATCCGGAAGCTGAGAACCTCGTCGCCGGTAGGTGTGGAACGCTTGACCGGGTTGGTGATGACCGTTCCGACCACGGCGCATTGTGCCTCGTACATGGTGTCTTCCTCTCGTGTTGCGGATCGCGTGATTGCGATCGAGATCGACACTGCTACGCAGGGAACGCTCGTGGTGGATGGGTTCGGAAAATGTGGACAGCCGCTCGGCCTGTGGATGAAGGGCACGGGCCGAGGCCTGCTCCCGCCGAAAGTGTCGGCTGGGTGTGCTACTCGGGAACCTCCGCGTACATCACTCCGCTGCGAACCGGCTCGACCCGGCCGGCAGTGAGCGAAGCAACAAGTGCCGCAGTCGAATCGGGGTCGACGACAGCGACGGTCAACACCGCAACCGCCGCATACGAGGTACCGAGAACGACGACCCCGTGCCCCCGCAGCTCCGATTCCACGCGCCCCACATCGACGTGGTCGAGTTCGAGCGTCAGGACCTCCCGGCGCTCCCTGGTGAGGAATCTCGCGTGTGAGAGCGCCTCGGTCACCGCGCCGCCGTAGGCGCGGGCCAGTCCCCCGGTGCCGAGCTTGGTTCCGCCGAAGTATCGGCTGACGACGGCGACGACGTTGGTCGCGCGATGTCCGCGCAGCACCTCGAGCATCGGCATCCCCGCAGTCCCACTGGGTTCGCCGTCGTCGTTGGATCGCTCGATGCGAGGGTCGGTAGCCGACGCGTCGACGATGAACGCCGAACAATGATGTCCGGCAGCGGGATCGGCTTTGCGAGCGGCCTCGATCACCGCCCGAGCCTGCGCTTCGGTGGCCGCACGATCGACGACCGCGACAAACCGTGACTTCTTGATCTCGGTCTCACACTCGACGCGGCCCGCGATGGTACGCACGATGATCACCCGGCCTTTCCTGTGCCGTGCTGCACTCATACCGCAACGCTGTCCACCACATCGTCGGCCGCTCGCACCAATCGGGCGTACATCCCATCGAGTTCGAGCAGGGATTCATGACTTCCGACCTCACGCACGACCCCGTGGTCGAGTACCGCGATGCGGTCAGCGGAACGCACCGTGGACAGACGGTGCGCGATGAGGATGGTCGTTCGCCCTTCCATCAAACCGTCGAGCGCCGTTTGCACTGCCCGTTCGGTGCGATTGTCGAGTGCACTGGTTGCTTCGTCGAGCACCAGAATCGGCGGGTTACGAAGCACGGTTCGAGCAATGGCGATGCGCTGCTTCTCACCACCGGAGAACCGATAGCCGCGCTCGCCCACCATGGTGTCGTATCCGTCGTCGAGCCCGTCGATGAACTCGTGGATCTGCGCCGTTTCGGCTGCCGCGACGATCTCGTCGTCGGTGGCGTCGGGCTTGGCGAACCGCAGATTTTCCCTGATGGTGGCATGGAACAGATACGTCTCCTGAGAGACGACCCCCACCAGATCTGCGATGGTCTCCGATGCCATGTCTCTCAGGTCGACACCATCGATGGTCACCGACCCGGCAGTCGGATCGTGCAGCCGCGCAACGAGATACCCGAGCGTCGTCTTTCCCGATCCAGTGGCACCGACGAGGGCGAGAGTGCCACCGGCGGGCACGTCGAGGTCGATATCGCACAGCGTCGGCACGGTGGCACCAGCGTAGGTGAAATCGACCCCGCGGATGACGACGTCGCCGCGCACTTCCTCGCGAGGCAGGGCTATCGGATCGTCCGGCTCGGCCACGTCGATCGGCAGATCGAGATACTCGAAGACACGGCCGAACAACGCGAGCGAGGCCTGCACCTCGACGCCGGTATTGAGCAATTGCATAGTGGGACGGAACAATTGGGTCTGCAGAGCGGTGAAGGCGACCAGCGTGCCGATCGTCAGTGCACTGCCCTGACCGATGGTGATTCCGGCGAACCAGTACACCAGCGCGGGCATGACCGCGAAACTGATCTGAATGGTGGCCATCCGCCACTTGCCCGCCATCATCGCGGCGAGCTCGACTCCGGCCACCTCGTGGGATCGGGCGGCGAACTTCTCGGTCAGTGCCTGCGCGGAGCCGGTGGTCTTGCCCAGCAGAATACCGCTGACAGACAGCGATTCCTCGACCTGAACCGACAGTTCGCTGAGCAACCGCTGTCGTTTGGTCGAGATCTTGCGACGCTCGTCGCCGATACGGCGGGCGACGCGAACGAAGATCGGCAAGATGATCAGTGAGAACGTAGCGAGTTTCCAGTCGAGCAGGAACAGTGCGACCACTGTCGCGGCGACGGTCGTCGCGTTCTGCGCAATGGACGTCGCGGTGTTGGTGACGACCGATTGCATGCCGCCGATGTCGTTGGCGATCCGCGATTGCACTTCCCCGGTTCGAGTGCGAGCGAAGAACCCGAGGGACTGCCGCTGCAGATGCGAGTACACCTGAACTCGTAGCTCGTGCATGAGTTGCTGACCGACGCCGTTGGACATCCACGTCTGTACGACGCCAAGGGTGTTGGTGGCGACTGCGACTGCGATCATGCCGAGCGCGATGAGGCTGACGAGCCGAACATCGCGATCGGGAATTGCATGATCGAGGAGTTCGCGAAGGAGCAAGGGAGAGGCGAGCGCGATGATCGCACTGGCAACGATGATCGAGCTCACGACCGCGATCTTGCGCCGATAGGGCGTGAAGAGAGCGAGGACGCGTCGGACGGGCGCTGGATCGGCAGTGGGCAGAGAACGCTCTGGTCGGCTTTCCAAGTAGACCTCCATGGGTCGATGCAACAATATGCAGAGGTTACCTCACTATGAGGTTGCGTGCAATCCTCGTTATGATTCGTCCATGGACACCGGACCCTCGCCCAACCTGAGCGATTCGTTCATGGCTGTCGCCAGGCGAATCCGCCGGAGCCACATGACTGCGCTCGAACCGTTCGGCCTCAACCCGTCACAGAGTCGGGCACTGCATGTCCTGGCGCGTGAACGTGAGTCGGTCCGGCTACGCGACCTCGCCGAGCATCTGCGGATCGTCGCGCGATCGGCCACCGACATCGTCGACTCACTCGAGGCCGCGAACCTGGTGACACGGCAGCAGGATCCGAGCGATCGACGAGCGGTCCTGGTAGGGCTCACCGATACCGGCCGCGCGTTACTGGACCGAATCGACGACGCACGCCGTCAGGTGTCCTCGGAAATGTTCGACGGCCTTCAGCCGCACGAACGTGTCGAGCTGAACCGGCTGCTCGGCAAGATCGCCGGGGGCGACTGAACCGGATCGGCTATTGTCCGCCGAGCCGATCGCGTCGAGCGAGCTCGGCGAACATCGCATTGTGGGCGGCCAGGTCCGCGTCGTGGTCACGTTCTGCCGCGCGGTCACCGCGCCTGGCGTCGCGCTCGTCGCTGCGAGACCACTGGATCAACAGCGCCAGCATGACGAGCACCAGTGGTATCTCGCCGGTTGCCCACGCGATTCCACCGCCGAGCTTCTGATCTCCGAGCAGATCGGAGTTCCAGTCCAGTCCCAGCGTCCGGTAGTACCAGGCACCCATGACGGTGTTCATACTCATCAAGGCCACCCCGAAGAAGGCGTGGAACGGCAGCGATCCGAACACCACGGCCAGCTTCGTGACCGGCGCAACTTTGCGCGGGGACGGATCCACGCCGATGACGGTCCAGTAGAACAGGTAGCCGCTGAGCACGAAGTGAAGATTCATCAGCAGGTGTGCGCCGTGACTGTCCAGTACGGCTCCGAAGATCCCGCCGAGATAGAGCGCGTAGAAGCCGCCGATGAAGATCGCCGACGCAACGAGCGGATGCGTCAGGAACTTCGACAGTCGGCTGTGCAGGCCGATCAGCAACCATTCCCTCATACCCGGAACGCCGTCCTTACCGGCTGCGGGTAGCACTCGCAGCGCCAAGGTCAGCGCGCCACCGAGAGCCAGCAGAACGGGCACGAGCATCGACAGCAGCATGTGGCCGCTCATGTGCACGCTGAACACAGCCGTCGAATAGCGTCCGATTCCCGAGGAGGTACTGATCAGCAGCGTCGCGCACCCGGCGAGCCAGGCGACTGTTCGACCGACCGGCCACGCGTCGCCGCGCTGGCGCAAACGCCGCACGCCGATCACGTACACCACGGCCATGACGATGGCCGCAGTGCCGAAGATCAGATCGAATCGCCAGTCCAAGGCCATGCGGGCGAACGTCGGCGGCCCACTCAGGTCGTAACCGAGTGCCGCCTCGGTCGGAGTGAGGTTGGGATCGATCTCGGCGGGCGGCGGGGTGCGGCCCAGTCCGACCGCGAGGCCGATCGTCGCCGCGAGCACGAGTACCTCGGCACCCGCGAAGCGAAGCAGAGCTCCGCGGTCGGTGGGATCTGCTGTCAAGGCGGGCAGTGCTCGGCGACGCTGCATCCAGCCGAACCCGCCCAGCACGATCAGGGCACCGACCTTGCCCATGATCAGCATTCCGTACGTGGTGGTGAACAGATCGCCGAGCGAGACCCGAACGAGCGCGTTGAGCACGCCGCTGATGCCCATGACTACGAAGCAGATGCCGGCGATGGTGGAGAATCGGCGCGCGGCGACGTCGGTGTGTGCACCGTGCCTGCGGACGTGTGCCAGGAGCGCGAACAAGCCACCCGCCCACAACGACGCGGCTCCGAGGTGCAGGATCAGACTGTTGGTCGCGACGTCGTGCGAACCACCGGCGGCGGAGTGACCACTGAGCGCCAGCGGCAGCAGGGTGGCCAGTGAGAATGCGAGCAGCGCAGGCGTCCACGTCCACCGCAACACCGTGCGCGAGACGATGGCGAGCACCACGGCCATGATGGCGGTCCAACGCCACGCGCTCGCGATCTCCACCTGGTCGAGGGCGATCCAGAGGTTCGCGGGCTTGATGGCCTCCGCGAACGGCTGACCGGAGGTATCGGACAACGTCAGCGGCACCAGAATCAGCGCGCAGACGGCCCAGACCATCGATGCCGCCGAACCGGTACGGACCGCGCGGTAGCCGTCGACGTCGAGTACCCCGTTCTTCTGCGGTGGCACCAGAAATGCGGCGAGCAGAAACGATCCGACGGCGATGACGGCAGCGATCTCGCCGATTGCTCGCAGCGCGGGCAGACCGTATGTGGTGGCCGGGCCCGGATCCGGGATTCCGAGCAGCACCAACGCGTCGGAGGCGGACAGCATGACGATGAGCGCCGCGACAGCTCCGGCGATGGCGGCGGCAGTGACGAACACCGTCGTCGTAGCCGAACGCGGATCTGCACCCGATGCGGCAGTGCTCTCGCCGACTTCGTCCGCTGCGAGATCAGCGGACGAGGGGTCGATGTTGTCGAGATCCGGTGTTGCCATACCACCAGAGTAAGAGGTGATCAGCAGTACCCGAAACGCGAGTCCTACACAGCGTCGTACTGGTTCCGGCGAGGCCCCTCGGTCGAGTCGTGGTGGATGCGGCCGGGTCGAGTGCGCAATGGTTCACCGCTACCGCCCCAGCGGTGGGCAATGATCTCCGCCGCGATCGATACGGCTGTCTCCTGGGGGGTGCGCGCGCCGAGGTCGAGACCGATCGGACTGGCCAGCCGAGACAGTTCGATCTCGGTCAGCCCTGCCGCCCGTAGTCGAGCCGTGCGGTCGTCGTGGGTGCGGCGAGAGCCCATCGCGCCGACGAACGCCAGCACCGGAATGCGCAACGCCACCTCGAGCAGTGGCACGTCGAACTTCGGGTCGTGTGTCAGCACGCAGACGACGGTGCGCTCGTCCAACTCCCCCGCCGACCACTGCTGAGACAGGTAGTCGTGCGGCCATGCGACCACCACGTGCTCGGCGGCAGGAAAACGCTGCGAGGTCGCGAAGACCGCTCGCGCGTCGCACACGGTGACGCGGTAGCCGAGGAATGCCCCCTGCTGCGCCACCGCGGCGGCGAAATCGATGGCCCCGAACACCAGCATTCGCGGCGGCGGCGCGTGACTGGAGACGAACACCTCCATTCCCTCGCCTCGACGCTGACCATCCGGCCCGTACGCCAGGACGGCCGAGCGTCCCGCGGCCAGAAGCCCTGCGGCGTCGTCGGCGACGGCTGCGTCGGCACGTGCGCTGCCGATGGAACCGCGGGTGCCGGATGGTCCGACCACGATCCGTCGGCCGAGGCGTTCCGGATCTGCGTGTGCAACCACGGTCGCCACCGCGACGGGAATGTTGTTTCGTACGTCCGTCACGAGAGAACCGAGTTCGGAAAACGTGCGCTGGGACACGACTTCGACGAAGACGTCGAGTGTTCCGCCGCAGGTGAGTCCGACGGCGAAAGCGTCGTCGTCGGACACTCCGTATCGAGTGAGTACGGGAGCGCCGGTGCGCATGACGTCCTGCGCGAGTTCGTACACCGCCCCTTCGACGCAGCCGCCCGATACCGAACCGGCAACCGCGCCGTCCGAACCGACCACCATGGCCGCACCGACCGGGCGCGGTGCCGAATCGAACGTGCGGATCACCGTTGCCACAGCGGCGATGTCGCCGGACTGCCAGATGCGCAGAACATCGTCGATGACGTCGTCCATCGAACCTCCTTCCCACACCGATCGGAACGATTCCGAGTCCACGGGTTTCCCACTGCACCGCTCGCCCAACCCATGCCTGCACGGTCGGCTCACACGGAAAGGTACACTCGTCAACCGTGCTCGAGCGGGTTCACTCGCACGTGCCAGCCTCCGTAGCTCAGGGGATAGAGCAAGGGCCTTCTAATCCCTTGGTCGCAGGTTCGAATCCTGCCGGGGGCACCTCTGACCAGCAGGAACGCAGAACCCTTGGGCTCACTGTGGTTGACTTCGCTCAACGAAGGGTCACACGTGCATCAGCTCACTCTCGGAGTCCTCTCACATTCGCGCAAGCCCGATGAGCGTCGACTACCGATTCATCCACTGCATTTCGATCGCATCGACGCCGACATCAGAGCCCGCATTTTCCTCGAATCCGGGTACGGCGAACCGTTCGGGATTTCGGACGAGCACTTGGCCGCTCGGGTTGCGGGCATTCGCACGCGGGCCGAACTCATCGCCGACTGCGATGTGATTCTGCTGCCGAAACCACAGGCGGAAGACCTGCTCGAATTCAGGCCGGGTCAGACGCTGTGGGGTTGGCCGCACTGCGTGCAGGACCGTGAGCTCACTCAGATCGCCGTCGATCGCACGCTGACTCTGATCGCCTTCGAGGCCATGAATCACTGGACCTCGGACGGCTGGTTCAATCTCCATGTGTTCCACAAGAACAACGAGTTGGCCGGCTACTGCTCTGTGCTGCATGCTCTGCAGCTCATCGGTTCCACCGGCGACTACGGCCGCAGGTTGCGTGCGGCAGTCATCGGTTTCGGGGCCACCGCTCGCGGTGCCGTGACGGCACTGAGCGCGCACGGTATTCACGATGTCGACGTCCTCACCCAGCGAGGTGTCACAGCGGTGGGTTCACCGATTCACTCGGCCAACATCGTCAACTTCGATCTCGACGACGCCGATCCCCAGCAGAGTCGAGCGCTCACCCCCGAGGGACGGGTACCACTGTCAGGGTTCCTCGCCGACCACGACGTGATCGTCAATTGTGTTCTGCAGGACACCAACGCACCGTTGACGTTCTTGATGAACGACGATCTCCCCACTCTCGCACCCGGCACGCTCGTGGTCGACGTTTCCTGCGACGAAGGGATGGGCTTCGAATGGGCAAAGCCGACGTCGTTCGCCGATCCCATGTTCACCGTGGGAGAGAACGTGCACTACTACGCCGTCGACCACAGCCCGTCCTACCTGTGGAACTCGGCAACCTGGGAGATCAGCGAATCATTGCTGCCGTATCTGCGAACCGTGTTGGACGGCCACGCGGCCTGGAGTCGTGATGCCACCATCGAGCGCTCGATCGAGATCAGGAACGGCGTCATCGTGAACCCCAATATCCTTGCCTTCCAACACCGCAGTGCGCAGTACCCGCACACCGCAGCGTGAACGGGCACACTTCGTGAGCGTCACATGGGTCGAGGACGGTAGCGAACGCACCTCCCGCTGGCAGTCCGAGAACGGCGCTCCCCCGCCCCGCCAGGTGCGCATCGTGAACGATTCGACCACTGCCGACGTGGCGTACAAGCTGGCCACGATCGGCGAGGCCCTGTTGTGGCGTGGGGATTACAACAATGCACGACAGCTGTTGTCGGCCATGGCCCGCCGGGTACCGGCCGCGAAACATTCTCCGGATGCGTCGGGTGCGGAGCGGTTCCATCTGCACCGCCAGTACCAGGCGCGACGTGCGCGAGTATTGGGAATGCTTCTGGTAGAACTCGATTCGGACGCGTGTCTCGATCTTGGCCGGGCACCGGACGTGCGGGCCGCCGTCACGGAGGCTATGGGCCCGGACGCAGTGCCGTGCGTCCTGTCGTTGCGCGAGCTACTCGGTATCGTCGGCGCACACGAGTGGCGTCGCAAGGGTGTCTTCGTTCCGGCTCTCGACGCCTCGATCCACCCGCACTACGGCGTCTTCTCCCCCGTCCGCGGCGAGTACATCCAACTCGTCGCCACCGCACCGCTGCCGCACACGGACCGAGCGTTCGACATCGGCACCGGCTCGGGGGTCCTTGCTGCAGTACTCGCCCGCCGCGGCGTGACCTCGGTGGTCGCGACCGACAAGGATCCGCGGTCGGTGGCGTGCGCGCGAGCCAACATCGATGCCCTCGGATACGCAGATCGGGTCGAGGTGGTGCAGGCGGACATTTTCCCGTCCGGTCGCGCGGGGCTGATCGTGTGCAATCCGCCCTGGATTCCCACGAAGCCGACGTCCGGGATCGAGCACGCGGTCTACGACCCGGGCTCGCGGATGCTCAAGTCGTTTCTGAGCCGTCTCCGTGGGCATCTGACACCGAACGGTGAGGCGTGGTTGATCGTGTCCGACCTCGCCGAGCTACTCGAATTGGTCACTCGCGCAGACCTTCTCACGGCTATCGATGCTGCAGGCCTGTCCGTCGTCGGCCGTACCGACACCGCCCCGACTCATTCGCGCGTCACCGACAGCGCCGATGTGTTGCACGAGGCACGCTCGCGCGAAACCACGTCGCTGTGGCAACTGCGGGCACGCTGACCGCACACGAGAGCGCCGCCCGAGCAGTGCTCGGGCGGCGCTGTGCGAATCTGGTGCTGCAGTGTCGACCTGGTGCTGCAGTGTCGATCTGGTGCTGCAGTGTCGATCGGGTACTGCCCTATCGTTCGCGGGTCTCGAACTCTCCGTTGATCACGGTGCCCAGCGGAGCGTCGCGCTCCGCCTTCTTCGCTGCCTCGCGCATCTCGATGCCATCGGTGATCAGATCACCGATTTCACGCGTGACGTCGCGGACGGCTCCGGCGATGATCACGACGATCCGGCCGACGTGAGTCGCGGCCGATTCGGTGAAGTCCTGAACGGTATCTTTGTTGCGCTCGAACTTTCCTACCACCAGGACCGCCCCCTTCGAAGTCGTCACGCTGCGCTGGTCTTCTTACGCTCGACGATAACACCGGCGGGAGCCGCCGAACCCGTGAGCGAGTTGGGCAGAGCCAGCTTGAAGATCTTGCCCCACACGGTGCCGATCTGGTGGAAGAAGCCACCGGTGTTGTACGGCAGGTCGTACTTCTCACACAGCGCCTTGACCTCGGGCGCGATCTGCGGGTAGCGATGCGCGGGCAGATCGGGGAACAGGTGGTGCTCGATCTGGTGTGAGAGGTTGCCCGACATGATGTGGAACAGCGGGCTGCCCTCGATGTTGGCCGATCCCAACATCTGACGGACGTACCACTCGCCGCGGGTCTCCTCGGCAGTCTCTTCCTGGCTGAAGGTCTGGACTCCGGTCGGGAAGTGGCCGCAGAAGATGATCGAGTAGCTCCACACGTTGCGGATGAGGTTCGCGGCGACGTTTCCGACCACGGTAGAGACGAAGAACGGGCCGGTCAGCGCAGGGAAGATCACGTAGTCCTTGAGGGCCTGCTTGCCCGCCTTGCGCCACATGCCCTGCAGCAGCGGCTTGACGTCGTGCCACTTGCGCTTGCCCGCAACGATGTTCTCGGTCTCGAGGTCGTGCAGCATGACGCCCCACTCGAAGAACGTCATCAGCAAGAACGCGTAGACCGGGTTACCGAGGTAGTACGGGTTCCACTTCTGATCCTGGTCCATCCGCAGGATGCCGTAACCGATGTCGCGGTCCATGCCGACGATGTTGGTGAAGGTGTGGTGCATGTAGTTGTGCGAGTGCTTCCACTGTTCCGCCGGGCAGACGGTGTCCCACTCGAAAACCTGGGAGTTCAGGCCGGGCTCACGCATCCAGTCGTACTGGCCGTGCATGACGTTGTGCCCGATCTCCATGTTGTCGAGTATTTTCGCCACGCCGAGGGCACCGACGCCTGCCAGCCACGCGGGCGGGAGGAACGGCAGGTACATCAATGCGCGTCCGGTGATCTCGAGGCCGCGCTGGGCCTTGATGATCTTGTAGATGTATTCGCGGTCCTCGTCGCCCAGCTTCGCGACCGTGCGGGCGCGGAGGTCGTCGAGTTCGCGGCCGAGTTCTTCGACTTGCTCGAAGGTCAGCACGGTGGGCTGGTCCGGCACGGACTCGTTGCGGCGAAAGGGCAGGACGGTGGTGGGCAGGATCGAGAGAATCGTTCCGAGCATCTGATGATCTCCAATTCGATCGGGTCGAGATGGGTCTGGGGCTATCGGTGTTCCGGGGTGGATCTAGATGTCGATGTCGACGTCGCCCACGGCAACGGACACGCACAGCTGGATCTTCTTGTCGGATTCGGTGTCGGTCTCACCGGTCTTGATGTTCTTCGTGCAGCCGGACTTCTTCACCGAGGTGCAGGTGAAGCAGATACCCATCCGGCAGCCGTTGGCCGGGGAGAGACCCGCTGCCTCGGCTTGCTCGAGCAGGGTTTCGCCGTCGTTCTCCGAGGACACGTCGCTACCGGAGAACGTGGTGGTTCCGGTGACGTCGTCACTGACGGTGGCGAACGAGGGCGTGAATTCCTCGAGGTGTAGTCGCTCGCTCAACCCGGCATCCTCGAAGAAGGAGGTCACACCCTTCATCAGCCCGGGCGGCCCGCACAGGAACGTGTCGGCATCGGCGAACCAGGGAGCCACGGCATCGAGATGTTCCCGACCGAAGAACCCGTGCAGATCGCCGCCCGTCTTCTGCTCGGTGTACGCGAAGACGATGTTGACGTTCTCGTGCTCGGCGGCGATCTTCTCGAGGTCCTTCTTGTATGCGACGTCGTTCTCGGTGAACGCGTAGTGCAGGAATGTCAGGTCGCTGCCGTACCCCTCGTCCAGCAGCGACCTGAGCATGGACAGCACCGGCGTGATGCCGCTGCCTCCGCTGATCAACAGCGTCTTCGCCGGGCGTGGCGTGGGAAGCCTGAATGTGCCGTCCGCCTGCGACAGGCTGACCACGAGACCGATGTGGGCATTCTTGTGTAGGTACCGCGACACGAGCCCTTCGGGATGGGCCTTGATCGTCAGTTCGATTCGACCGTCCCTGCGGTACTGCGAGCAGGCCGGTGAGTAACAGCGAGTGTGACGAACCCCGTCGATGACGACGCCGATCTGGACGAACTGGCCCGCATCGAAGCCCTTCCACTGACGCGTGGGACGAATGACCAGTGTCAACGAGTCTTCGGTGGACCGATGTATCTCGGTGACCTCGCCGCGAAGATCACGAACGGTTGTCATGGGGTCGACGAGTTCGAGGTACCGATCGAGCGCGTGGGGCGTGGCCATGGCCTCGAACAGGGAAAGAAGCGAGAACTTGCGCGAACCCGAGGTTCGCGACGGGCGTTCTTGAAGCGTCATTCCATCCTCCCTAACCGGATCGAAACCAACGACCCATTCAGTGAACGATTGTGCACTAACATCAGTGTGACAGAGCGGCACTGGTACCTGTCAACGTTTATGTGACCGTCGTTACAGAGCTCGTCGACAGATCAACGGAGTCCGGGAGGAGCCGGATGGGAGGTCACAGAATGCGCGACCATAAACTGGGGGTTGTGACAGAACCGGGTACTCGTGCCGAGCGGAAGGAACGCACCCGCCAGGCATTGATCGAGGGCACCCTCGATCTGCTACGCGACCGCCCGTTCGCCAGCGTCAGCCTGCGAGAAGTTGCCCGATCCGCCGGCATCGTCCCCACCGCGTTCTACCGCCACTTCGCCTCCATGGAGGACCTCGGCGTCGCCCTCGTCGAGGAAAGCATGCGCATGCTGCGACAGATGCTGCGTGATGCCCGGCGCAACCCGAGCACCAAGACGGCCACCGAATCCTTCGCAATCCTGGTCCGCCAGGTGCGGACCCACGAAGACCAGTTTCGTTTCCTCACCCGCGAGAGATACGGCGGCGTCACCGAGGTGCGCCGCGCTTTCGCCACCGAACTGCGCCTGTTCGTCAGCGAGCTCACCATCGACCTCTCCCGCATGCCCGGCCTCGAGCGGTGGGACGTCGCCGATCTGGAGATGACCGCCGATCTCCTCGTCTCGACGATGCTCACTGCGGTGGTCGGCCTGTTGGAGATCGACAGACCGGGTAGCCAGAACGAGAAGGATCTGATCGAGCGGACCGAGAAGCAGATCCGCATGATCATGCTCGGGATGAGCCGATGGGAACCACGACGGGCTTGACCGTTCGAGAACGAGACGGCCGCGAAGGGATGTTCATGACCGAGATAAGTGTCGGCGAGTTCGTGTTCGAGGTGGCGATATCGGGACCGACCGACGGTATTCCGGTGGTCGCGCTGCATGGTTTCCCACAGACGAATGTGTCGTGGACCAGTGTGACGCCGGGGTTGGTCGGTGCGGGTTGCCGAGTGATCGCGCCCAACCAGCGAGGATATTCGCCCGGTGCCCGCCCGGTCGGTGTCGAGCACTACCGCATCAACCATCTCACCGGCGACATCCTGGGGCTGCTCGATGCACTCGATCTGCCTTCGGCACACCTGGTGGGACACGACTGGGGCGCGGTGGTCGCCTGGCACCTCGCGGCCGAACACCCCGATCGGGTACGCACGCTCACCGCGGCATCGGTCCCCCATTCGGCGGCTTTCAACTGGGCCATCCGCGAGGATCCGGATCAGCAGGAGCGGTCACAGTACTTCGGCCTACTTCGAGAACCGGAGAAGGCCGAGCGTGTACTGGTGGAGAACGACGCGCAACGGCTGCGCGCCATGTTCGGTGCGCAGAGCCTCGACGAGGAATACGTTCGTCACCTCGCGGTACCCGGGGCATTGACAGCGGCGTCGAGTTGGTACGCCGCGATGACCAAGGAGTTCGCGAACCTTCCTCCGGTGACCGTCCCCACCACCTACCTCTGGAGCAACGGCGACACAGCCATCGGCCGTGCCGGTGCGGAGCGTTGCGGTGAATTCGTCGATGCGCCGTATCGATTCGTCGAATTGGACGGGGTATCCCATTGGATCCCCGAGGAAGCCGCCGAAGTGCTCACCGCCGAAATTCTGGCGCGCATTCGGTCCGTCTAGACCTCGCGTGGGGCCCGCACCTTCAGCAGTGCCAGGAGTCCGGCACCGAGAACGATGATCAGTCCGGCGATACCCGCGCGATCGGCGCTGAACATCCAGACGAACAGACCGAACAGGGACGGTGCCAGAAAAGAGGCAGCCCGCCCGGTCGTCGCATACAAACCGAAGAACTGGCCTTCTCGCCCGGGCGGCGCGAGCCGGGCGAGGAAGGTACGGGCCGACGATTGCGCCGGCCCGACGAACAGGCACAGAATCAGCCCGAAGACCCAGAACATCGTCGGCCCCGAGACGAACAGCAGGACGATACCGGCGGCGATCATCGATGTGAGGGAGAAGACGATGACCTTCTTGGGACCGACGCGGTCATCGAACCGACCGGCGACGATCGCTCCGATCCCGGCGATGACATTGGCCGCGATACCGAACAGCAGCACGTCCGCTGCTCCGATGCCGTAGACGCTGACGGCGAGAACGGCTCCGAAGGTGAACACTCCGGCCAACCCGTCGCGGAACAGGGCGCTGGCGATCAGGTAGTGGACAGCGCGGCGGTCTGCGCTCCACAACTCGCGTACGTCGCGAAAGAGAACCCGGTACGACTCGACGAAGCCTGCCTCCGCCGCCTTCGGATCGGCCACCGCGCGGGGCACCTCGGGAACTGCCGTCATCACCGGGATGGCCGAGACCGCGAACCAGACGGCGGCCAATACCGCGACGAACCTGATGTTCAACCCGCCGTCGGTGGTGAGGCCGAGAAAACCTCGAGTGTCGCCGTCGCCGGCGATGAAGCCGAGGTAGCAGATCAGCAGCAACACGATCCCACCGAAATAGCCCATGGCCCAGCCGAACCCGGATACTCGGCCGATGTTCTCCGGGGTGGAGACCTGCCGCAGCATCGAGTTGTACGGGATGCTGGCCAACTCGAACATGACGGATCCGAGACCGAGTAACACGAGGCCGAGCCAGAGGTAGTGGTAGTCGTCCTTGACGAAGAACAGACCGGCCATGGCCACGACGGTCAACGCGGTCAACAGCCCGAGCAGCCATTTGCGTTTGCCGCGGGCGTCGAAGTACTGCCCACACACCGGTGCCAGAAGTGCGATGACGACGCTCGACACGGCGATCGACCAGCTGAACCAGGTAGTGGCAGAGATAGAGCCGGGAAGGTCGTCGCCGACGGCATCGGTGAGATACACCGAGAACACGAAGGTGAGAATCACCGCGTTGAATGCCGCCGAGCCCCAGTCCCAGAATCCCCAGGCGGTGACCTGCTTGCGGGTGGTTGCGACTCCGACGACGGCGGCCTCGGGCTGGGTTCCCATGGTTGCCAACACTAGCCCGAGAAGGTCGGCCGCCGAAGTGCACCTAGTTGCATAGTCACTGCGTTGCATACATAATCTCGGTCGTGGCTTTGGAACACGCGATTCTCGTCTCCCTCACCGAGCTCAGCGGCTCGGGGTACGAGCTCGCCCGACGGTTCGACAAGTCGATCGGCTTCTTCTGGAGCGCAACCCACCAGCAGATCTATCGAACGTTGACGCGGATGGACTCAGCCGGGTGGATCACCGGCGAGGCAGTCGCGCAGGCAGGCCGGCCGGACAAGAAGGTCTACTCCGTCAGTGCCGCAGGGCGGGCCGAGCTCGATCGCTGGATCGCCGCTCCTACCGATCCCTCGCAGCTCCGGGAGGAACTCGCCGTCAAGATCCGCGGTGCAGCCAATGGCGACATAGAGGCACTCAAAGTCGAGGTCGCCCGCCATCGCGATGTCCATGCCACCCGCCTCGATGTCTATCGACTGATCGAGAAGCAGGATTTTCCGGCCCCCGCTGCCCTCACCGGCACCGCGTTGCATCAATACCTGGTGCTGCGCGGCGGAATTCGCGTCGAAGAAGGATTCACCGAATGGTGCACCGAGGTATTGGAGAAGCTGTGAAAACCGAGCAGACTGCTGGCCCGTATCCGATTCTGTTGTCGCCGTTGGACGTCGGTGCGACCACGCTGAAGAACCGGGTGATCATGGGCTCGATACATACCGGCCTCGAAGATCGTGCCCGCGACACCGGCCGCCTGGCGGCCTACTTCGCCGAGCGGGCCCGCGGCGGCGTCGCCCTCATCATCACCGGGGGCTATGCCCCCAATCGCACCGGCTGGCTGCTGCCGTTCGGAGCCAAGCTGACCAACCGCCTCGAGGCCCGTCGGCACCGCAGGATCACCGCGGCAGTACACCGTGAGGGCGGCAAGATCGCGCTGCAGATCCTGCACGCCGGGCGTTACTCGTATCAGCCGCTGAGCGTGTCGGCGTCGTCGATCAAGGCTCCCATCAACCCTTTTCGACCGCGGCGGTTGACGTCGAGGGGCGTTCGCTGGCAGATCCGCAACTTCGTCCGTTGCGCCCGCCTCGCGCAGAGCGCCGGTTACGACGGCGTCGAGATCATGGGCGGCGAGGGCTACTTCATCAACCAGTTCCTCTCCGAGCGCACCAACAAGCGGCGCGACGAGTGGGGCGGTTCGGCGAAGAACCGACGACGGATGGCCGTCGAGATCGTGCGACAGACGAGGGCAGCCGTCGGGCCGGACTTCCTCATCGTGTTCCGGCTGTCGATGGCCGATCTGGTGGAGGAAGGTCAGAGCTGGAACGACATCGTCGCGCTGGCCGAGGAGGTCGAAGCAGCGGGTGCGAACATCATCAACACCGATATCGGCTGGCACGAGTCACGGGTGCCGACCATCGTCACCTCGGTTCCGCGAGCCGCATTCGCAGATATCACCGGCAAGCTCGAGAAGCACGTGAACATCCCAGTGGCCGCATCCAATCGCATCAACATGCCCGAGATCGCCGAGAACATCCTTGCCCGAGGTGACGCTCAGCTGATTGCGATGGCCAGGCCGATGCTGGCCGATCCGTTCTGGGTGGACAAGGCCGCCACCGACTCGGCCGACCTGATCAATACCTGCATCGCGTGCAATCAGGCCTGCCTCGACCACGCCTTCGTACACAAGAAGGTCTCCTGTCTGGTCAACCCGCGAGCCGGACGTGAGATCGACCTACAGCTACTGCCGACGAAGAAGACCAAGAAGGTCGCCGTCGTGGGAGCCGGACCCGCAGGACTGTCGGCAGCGGTGAACCTCGCGCAGCGCGGACACACTGTCAGCCTGTTCGAGGCCAGAAACGAGATCGGCGGACAGTTCGGAATCGCGAGACTCATCCCCGGCAAGGAGGAGTTCGCCGAAACCATCCGGTACTTCTCCCGTGCACTGCGTAGCGCAGACGTCGCCGTTCACCTGGACACCCGCGTCACCGCCGCCGAACTTCTCGCAGGCGAGTTCGACGAGGTGGTACTCGCGACCGGCGTCACCCCCCGGATTCCCCGGATCCCCGGCATCGAGCACCCGTCGGTGCTGTCGTACGCGGAACTGGTGCGCGATGGCAAGCCCGTCGGCGATCGGGTCGCGGTCATCGGTGCGGGCGGAATCGGTATCGACATCTCGGAATTCCTCACCACCGACGACTCCCCCACGTTGGATTTGAAGGAATGGAAGCAGGAGTGGGGCGTCACCGAGCCCGAGGCCGCGCCGGGCGCGTTGACGACCCCGGTTCCCGCGCCGTCTCCGCGTGAGGTGTATCTGCTGCAACGCAAACCGGGGCGGATCGGTGCCGGGCTGGCGAAAACGACCGGCTGGGTCCATCGCGCTGCACTGAAAGCCAAAGGCGTGCATCAACTCTCGGGCGTCAACTACGAGAAGATCGACGACGCGGGGCTGCACATCTCCTTCGGCGACAAGCACGAACGTCCGCGCGTTCTCGAGGTGGACACCATCGTGATCTGCGCGGGCCAGGAGTCGGTTCGCGATCTGGTCGAAGAACTGAAGGCTGCGGGCACCACCACGCACATCATCGGCGGTGCGGACGTCGCCGCGGAGCTGGACGCCAAGAGGGCCATCGAGCAAGGGACCCGGCTCGCGGCCACGATCTGATCTGTCCGCTAGCCTGTCTCACCGTGAGCCTGCCCAATCCCAGCCAAGATGCCCGCGCCGTCGTCACCGGAGCCTCCTCCGGGATCGGTGAAGCCCTGGCCACCGAACTCGCCGCCCGTGGTCACTCGCTGATCGTGGTGGCGCGACGCGGCGAGCTGCTCGAGGCGTTGGCTGCCAAGCTCACGGCCGAGCACGGCGTTGCCGTCGAGGTGCGTCAGTCGGATCTGTCGAACCGCGAACAGCGTCAGGATCTGGTCACCGAACTGTCCGAGCGTGAGATCTCGATCCTGTGCAACAACGCAGGCATCGCGACATTCGGCCCGTTGGCCGGGCTCGATCCGGAGTACGAGCGAGATCAGGTCGAGCTCAATGCCGTTGCGGTACACGATCTCACGCTGGCTGTCATGCCCGGCATGATCGGCCGTGGAGCGGGCGGCATCCTCATCACCGGTTCGGCGGCGGGCAACATGGCCATCCCCAACAACGCCACCTATGCCGCGACCAAGGCCTTCGTCAACACCTTCTCCGAATCGCTCCGCGGAGAGCTCGCGGGTACCGGTGTCAACGTCACCCTCCTCGCCCCCGGCCCGGTCCGCACCGAGACACCGGACCCGGCCGATGCCTCGATCGTGGACAAGATGGTTCCCGACTTTCTGTGGATCGACAGCGCCTACACCGCGAAGCTGTCGCTGGACGGCCTGGCGAAGAACAAGATGCGCGTCGTACCCGGACTGCTCAGCAAGGGCATGTCCGCGGCCGGGCAGTACAGCCCACGCAGCATTTCCGCACCGATCATCGGCAGCTTCTACAAGAAGCTGGGTAACTGACCTCAGCGCCGCCGGCGGCGTCCGGTTCCGAAGATGCTGCGCGAGATCTCACGCCCGGCAGCCGAGGCGGCCGACCGCAGGAAGCTCTTGACGGCCGGGTTGTCCATGATGCGCTCGGCGGCCGACGGACCTTCCGGCTCGCTCGGGGGTAGGTCGGGCAGATCGGCAGGCAACGGCGGAATGTCGAACTTCTCGTCCGGAGCGGGCACGTTCGCCACCCGAGCGTTCATCCGCTCGTAAGCCGACTCACGATCGATGGTTTCTCGATACTTCGCAGACAGGGCGCTCGACGACGCGGCCGCCGCGATGGCGTCGTTTCCGATGGTGTCCATCAACGAACGAGGCGGGCGAATCTTCGTCCACGCCACCGGTGTCGGGGCACCCTTCTCCGAGAGCACCGTCACGATCGCCTCACCGGTACCCAACGACGTCAGCGCCTTCTCGAGGTCGTAGGCATCGGTCTTGGGGTAGGTGCGCACCGTCTTGTTCAGCGCCTTCTGATCGTCCGGTGTGAACGCGCGCAGAGCATGCTGAATTCGGGCACCCAATTGCGAGAGCACGTCATTGGGCACGTCGGTCGGCAACTGCGTGCAGAAGAAGACGCCGACGCCCTTGGAGCGGATGAGCTTGACCGTCTGCTCCACCTGTTGCAGAAATGCCTTCGAGGCGTCGGCGAACAGCAGGTGCGCCTCGTCGAAGATGAAGACCAGTTTGGGCTTGTCGATGTCTCCAACCTCGGGCAGCGTCTGGAACAGATCGGCGAGCACCCACATCAGGAACGTGGAGAACATGACCGGACGCGATGCCTGCGCTCCGAGCTCGAACAGCGTGATGATGCCTCGCCCGTCCGGTCCGACGCGCAACAGATCCTCGGTCGCCAGTTCCGGTTCGCCGAAGAAGGTGTCGCCGCCATCTGCTTCGAGGTTGACCAGCGCGCGCAGAATCACCCCTGCGGTCGCTGAGGACACACCGCCGATGCCTTTCAGATCAGCCTTGCCCTCGTCACTGGTCAGATGCATGATCACCGATCTCAGGTCCTTGAGATCGAGCAGGGCAAGCCCCTGGGAGTCGGCCCAATGGAAGATCAGACCGAGAGTGGACTCCTGAGTGTTGTTCAGCCCCAGCACTTTACTGAGCAGAATCGGCCCGAAGGCAGTGATCGTGGCACGCACCGGCACACCGATTCCCTCCGTGCCGAGGGAGAGGAACTCCACCGGATGGCCCGCGGGTTCCCAGTCCGAAGCGCCGGTATCCACAGCTCGGCTGCGCATCTTCTCGTTGTCCTCGCCCGGCGCCGACAAACCCGACAGGTCGCCTTTGACATCGGCCATCACGACGGGCACACCGGCGGCGCAGAGCTGTTCGGCAATCCCCTGCAGCGTCTTCGTCTTTCCGGTGCCGGTGGCTCCGGCAACCAGTCCGTGCCGGTTCAACGTGGCCAACGGAATTCGAATGCGGGCAGCCGGGTCGGTGTCGCCGTCCAGCATCACCGTTCCCAGTTCCAGCGCAGCGCCCACCGAGGCGTATCCGGCTGCGATCTCGGCGGCCTTGCCGTTCGCGGTCGGGGACAGCCCCTGTTCCGCGGCGAGCGCTTCGGCCTCGGCCGCTTCGGCCGCGGCCAAGGCCTCGGCGGCCACCCGCGCAGCTTCGACGGCGGCCGCCTTGGCCGCCTTCGCCTTCTCGGCCGGGCTGAGCGTGGGTGCCGGCTGGGTCGGGTCGACTGTCATGTCCGCGTCCTCCAAGAACGTGTGCTGTAACTGAACTGGTTCGATCGCCACCGCAAACCCTAGCGGCTGCAGGGCGCGCACTACTGTGGAGCGAGTGCAGGACAAACTCGTGTGGATCGACTGTGAAATGACCGGCTTGGACCTGAGCAAGGACAAGCTGATCGAAATTGCTGCTCTGGTGACCGACAGCGAGCTCAACATTCTCGGGGAGGGTGTCGACATCGTCATCCATGCCGAGGACGAGGCGTTGGCGAACATGCCGGCCGTCGTGACCGCCATGCACGCCAAATCGGGGCTGACCGACGAGGTGCGGGCGTCGACGGTATCGCTGGAGGATGCAGAGCAGCAGGTGCTGGCCTATATCAAGGAGCACGTCCCGGTGGCCGGGACGGTGCCGCTGGCCGGCAATTCGATCGCCACCGACCGCGGATTCATCTCGCGTGACATGACCGCGCTCGATACCTATCTGCATTACCGCATGATCGACGTCAGCTCGATCAAAGAACTTTCCCGGCGGTGGTACCCGCGGATCTACTACGGGCAGCCTCCCAAGGGCTTGGCGCACCGCGCTCTCGCGGACATCAAGGAGTCCATCAAGGAGCTGCAGTACTACCGTCGAACGGCATTCGTGGCACAGCCGGGCCCGTCGACCAGCGATATCGCGGCTGTCGTTCAGGATCTCGACACGCAAGCAGGGGCGGATTAGCAACCCGGGATTCAACCCGCTAGTATTGTCGACGCTGCTGATGGAGAGCCACACACGGTTCTGCTGATGTGGACATGGTGGGTGTAGTTCAGCTGGTAGAGCACCAGGTTGTGATCCTGGGTGTCGCGGGTTCGAGTCCCGTCACTCACCCCATACGACAAGGGCCGGTCTCCTCGTGAGACCGGCCTTTTTCGTGCGTTCATTCCCCGGCCTCGAGCGTTCCCGGTGCCGACGCGGCCCCTCCGACCTCGAATTACGTTGTTGTAATTCAACTTTCAGGTTTCTTATGGGGTTGATGTGACGTACGGTAACTAATGGCACTTTTGGGGAAGAAAAGTACCAATGTGATTCATGTGTTTTCTGCTACGTGAGTTCAGCGTGCCCCGAAGCGTCACCGAACATGTTCTTACGCCCACATCGCACCAGTCCATCGGTGCGCGTTGGGCGCAGACGAGGAGGCTATTCGTGGGTCGCAGATTGCACAGAGTCATAGCGGGTTCGATGTTGTCGGCAGCACTGTGCATCGGCGCAACCGGCATGGTCAACCCCGCGGTGGCCACCGCACAACCCACGATCGAACTGCCCCAGATCCCGATCCCCCAACCCGATGCTCAACAGCGGGCCGCGATCCTGTCCGCCGTGCTCGACGCAACCGGCGTCCTGATCACGCAGGTCGCTGCCATCGTTCTCGACGGCGATACGCTCTCGACACCGGACGCACCGAGCACAACGGACCTGCCCGCGATCGAACTTCCGATCGCGCCGCCCACCATCGGACTCGGCGGTGCAGTGCTCCCCATCGAGGCAGGCAAATACCGAATCTCCTCGGGCTACGGCGGACGCAACAACCCGACCGGAAACGGCGCGCAGTACCACCAGGGAATCGATCTCGCCGCCGACAGCGGAACCCCCATCCACGCGGTGACCGGCGGAACCGTCGTCCAGGCCGGAGATGCAGGCGACGGCTACGGCAAACTCGTCCGGATCAAGAGCGGCAACACCGAGACCTACTACGGCCATCAGTCCAGCATCGCGGTCTCCGTCGGCGACGAAGTGGCACCGGGAGACGTCCTCGGCGCTGTCGGCAGCACCGGCAATTCGACCGGACCGCACCTGCATTTCGAGGTACGTAACAACGGATCGAGCATCGAGCCGACGGCATATCTGAAGACCCTCGGCATCGATCCCTCGCTGTATCAGACCCGCGACCGGCGCTGATCGACGAACACGGGATCGATCAGACGGTGGTCGCGTTTCCTGCTTTCCACTCGTCCCACGGGATGTTCCAGTCGCCGAGTCCGTCGGTACCCGAGAGCGTTCCTCCGACCGTGTTCTTCACCACGACGATGTCCCCGCGTTTGGTGTTGTCGTAGACCCACTTGGCGTTGGTAGGACTGAGATTCAGGCAACCGTGCGAGGTGTTCGAGTAGCCCTGCTGCCCTACCGACCACGGTGCCGAATGAAAGAAGATGCCGCTGTACGACATACGGGTGGCCCAGTCGACCGGAGTGCGATATCCGCTCGACGAGTCCACCGGCACACCGTACGTCGACGAATCCATCACCAGGTGATCGAATCGGTCGCCAATGATGTACACGCCGTTGTCGGTGGGAGTGCTGTCTTTGCCCATCGACGTCGGCATGGTGATGACGTCCTGACCGTTGACGTTGAACGTCACCTGTTTGGTGTAGTCGTCCGCGGTGGCGATGACGGCGTCGCCGATCGTGAACGAGGTGCTCGCATCCTCCTGGCCGAAGATGCCGTCACCGAGATCGCGCCCGTAGACGTTCACCGCTACCTCGACCTCGGTGCCGGGAGCCCAGTAATTCTGCGGCCGCCAGCGAACCTCGGTGTTGTTGACCCAGTAGAACGCGCCTTCGACCGCGGGCGTCGTGGTGACCGTGATTGCGTTCTGCGCAGCAACCCGGTCGGCGATCGGTTCGTCGAACTGGACTGCCACCGGCTGCCCGATGCCCACGATGGAACCGGGATTCGGCAGAACATACGGCTTGGTGAAGTTTCCGGGCTGACTGGTGGTGAAACTCGTGACGGTGCTCGACGCTCCCCCGAGTCCGTACGCGTCGGCCTGCACGCGGTACTGACGGTCGTACCCGAGCGGTTCGGTGTTGGTCCAGGACAGCCCGTCGGGTGACACAGCGCCCGATACCGGCTCGCCCTCGGGGTTGAGCATGGTGACCGAGGACAGTTTGCCGTCGGCCACCGAGACGGTGACCGGGTCCGCAGGCGAGAATCCTACGGCTCCGTCGACGACGCTGGATGTCAGCTTCGGCTTCATCAGTTCGGTCATCGGATTCGAGTCGATCGGCACCGACGGCTCGGAGATGTCCGATCCAGACGTGCATCCAGACAAGACCGCAGCCGAAGCAACAAACCCCACCGCGGCGAGTACGAATCCGCGACACACCTTCATCAACACACCACTTCCCACTTCGAGCCCGACTCGGACGATTGTGCCAGCGCAGAATCGCTGCATTCCACTCGACAGCCCGTTCGACGAATAACGTTCGAGTACCAATCGCCGGGCGAAATGTTCGTGTTACCTCAGTGTCCGTGACCGCAGTTCTCCCGGAGAGCACATCACCGGACCTCGCAGAGTGCGGTGAGGACAACGTCATTTCCGGCTAACTGGCATGTAATGGCCGCGCACACTGGACCGGGCACTGTGGAACCCATGGTCACCACGGTGAAGACACTCTGCGCGTACTGCGGTGTGGGATGCGGCATGGTGCTCGAGATCGGCGGCCGGTCCACGTCCTCCGACGCCACCCCGACCAGGCCCGTAGTCACCAAATCCGTCGGAGACAAGGCTCACCCGGCCAACTTCGGCCGATTGTGCACCAAGGGGACCACCACTGCGGACATGCTCGCCGGTCCCGGCCGGCTCGAGAAAGCCCAGATTCGGCAGCGCCGCGGCGAGCGCCCGGAGAGCACGGACACCTCGGTGGCGATCAACGACACCGCCCGGCGGCTGCGAACCATCATCGACGAGCACGGCCCCGATGCGCTCGCTCTGTACGTGTCCGGACAGATGTCCATCGAGGCGCAGTACCTGTCGAACAAATTGGCCAAAGGGTTCATCGGAACCAACCAGATCGAATCCAATTCTCGGCTCTGCATGGCCAGCGCAGGAACCGGATACAAACAATCCTTGGGTGCCGACGGCCCGCCCGGGTCGTACCAGGACTTCGACCACGCCGATGTCTTCTTCGTGATCGGCTCCAACATGGCCGACTGTCACCCCATTCTGTTCCTGCGCATGATGGACCGCGTCAAGGCAGGCGCACAGCTGATCGTCGTCGACCCCCGCCGCACCGCCACGGCGAGCAAGGCCCACTTGCACCTGCAAGTCGAGCCGGGATCGGACCTGGCTCTGCTCAACGGTCTACTCGCCCTCCTTGTCGACAACGGCGAGATCGACCCCGACTTCATCGCGGAATTCACCGACGGATGGGACGCGATGCCGGACTTCCTCGGCGACTACACCCCGGAGAAGGTCTGCGCCGCAACCGGTATCGCCGAGCAAGATCTTCGATCCGCGGCTGCGATGATCGGCGGTGCCGAGAACTGGATGAGCTGCTGGACCATGGGGCTCAATCAGTCGACACACGGAACCTGGAACACCAACGCGCTGTGCAACCTCCATCTGGCGACCGGTGCCATCTGCAAGACCGGCAGCGGACCGTTCTCCCTCACCGGACAACCGAACGCCATGGGCGGGCGCGAAATGGGGTACATGGGCCCCGGATTGCCGGGACAGCGTGCGGTCGGAAACGACGACGACCGAGCATTCGTCGAGGATCGATGGGGCATCCCACGCGGAACGCTGCGCACCGACATCGGCGGCGGGACCATCGAGATGTTCTCCAAGCTGGCCACGGGCGAAATCAAAGCGTGTTGGATCATCTGCACCAATCCGGTTGCCTCGGTGGCCAACAGAACAACAGTGATCGACGGTCTCGAGGCCGCCGAGTTGGTCATCACTCAGGATGCGTTCGCCGATACCGAAACCAACGGCTACGCCGATGTGATGCTGCCCGCCGCGTTGTGGACGGAAGCCGAGGGCGTGATGGTCAATTCCGAGCGCAACCTCACGCTGTTCCAACCGGCGCTCGAGGCACCGGGCGGTGCGCTGCCGGACTGGAAGATCATCGCGGACATGGCGTGCGCGCTGGGGTACGCCGACGCCTTCTCCTACGAGAGCGCCGAGGAGGTGTTCGAGGAAATCAAACAATTCTGGAACCCGAACACCGGCTACGACATTCGCGGAGTCACCTACAAACGGTTGCGCGAGAGTCCCATTCAGTGGCCGTGCCCGCCCGAGGTCACGACAACCAGACACCCGATCCGCTACCTGAACGACGGGATCAGCCAACGGCAACGGACATCGGCGGACGGTTCGATTCCAGCGCTGTCGTTCCCCACGCCCAGTGGACGGGCACACTTCTTCGCCAGGCCCGCGATAGCACCTGCCGAGATGCCGGACGACGACTACCCGTTCCTGCTCAACACCGGGCGCCTGCCACACCAGTGGCACACCATGACCAAGACCGGCAAGGTCGCCGCACTGAACAAACTCGATTCCGGCCCGTTCGTCGAAATGCACCCACTCGACGCCGAACGCCTCGGCGTGGTCGAAGGCGACAGTGTCGAGGTAGCGTCCCGTCGAGGCCGGGCGGTACTGCCTTCCGTCGTCACCGATCGAGTGCTCCCGGGTAGCTGCTTCGCGCCCTTCCACTGGAACGACGAATTCGGTGAGCATCTCGCCATCAATGCCGTCACCAACGACGCCGTCGATCCGGATTCTCGACAACCCGAGTTCAAGGCGTGCGCAGTCACGCTCACCAGAGTTGCTGCAGCCCTATCACCCTCACCCGAGGACGAGCAACGCTCCCACGATCCGGTCGATGCGCTCGCCGCGATCGTCGGTCGCCCGTCCCGTCCCGCAGCACCGCTCAGCACCGTCGAACAGCGTTACATCGCAGGACTTCTCGAAGGCCTGGGCAGTGAGGCGGGTCGTCGCGCCTGCGGAACACCTACTCTGCCGTCGCGGACTCCCCTGTCCCCCGAGACCCACGCATGGCTCGACGGCGTTCTCGCGGGCCTGTTCTCGCGAGCAGAGGATTCCGCCGTCCACCCCCGAGCGGACTCGTATCAGCGACCGGCGTTCTTGCTGTGGGCCTCGCAGACCGGAACCGCAGAGGGTTACGTCCAGTCGTGCCTGTCGAGGCTGCGGGGAGCGGGCCTGACGATCGCCGAGCACTCGATGGACTCGTTCACCGTCGACGGCCTGCCCGCCGAGGCCGATGTGCTGATCGTCAGCAGCACCACCGGTGACGGTGAAGCGCCCGACAACGGGGCGAGATTCTGGGACAGTCTGATCGCGGAGGTCGAGCCGGCTCTGACCGGAATTCGTTATGCCGTACTGGCGTTCGGCGACTCGAACTACGCCGACTTCTGCGGCCACGGCCGAAGGATCGACGAACGACTGACCGCCTTGGGTGCCCAGCGCCTGCTCGACCGCGTCGACTGCGAACCCGATTACGAGGGCCCGGCAGCGACCTGGCTCGACGCAGTACTCGACACATTGATCGACGACGAGGACACGACGGCAGACGCGTCCGCCGAGCGGGCCCGAGTCGTGTCGAGCGCACACACCGTCGACCAGTGGACACAGGACACTGCACCTCGCTACAGCAAGAACTCGCCGCTGCTGACGCACCTCGTACGCAATCGAGTACTGACCGAGCGCGGATCGCTCAAGGATGTCCGTCAACTCGGCTTCCATCTGCCCGACGCCACTCTCGACTACGAGGCCGGCGACGCCCTCGGAGTCTGGCCACGCAACAGCGACAGCTTCGTCGACGAGTGGCTCGGTGCGACCGGTCTGGACGGCACCACGAGCGTCGACCTGGCCGGGCGCGGCTCGATGGAACTGCACACGGCGCTGAGCCGACATCTGGAAATTGCCCGTGCGACACCCGACCTTCTGCGGTTCGTGCACCGGCGAACCGAGGACGACGATCTCGAGTCGATGCTGCATCCCGACAACAAGCACGCGCTGTTCGATTGGATGTGGGGTCGTCAGTCGATCGATGTTCTGCTCGCACATCCGGTACGGGCCTCCGTCGAGGAGTGGTTGGGCGTACTCAAACCGCTGCAGCCGCGTCTGTATTCGATCTCGTCGAGCCCGAAGGAGAACCCCAACGAAGTGCAGGTGACGGTGTCCGCGGTGCGGTACAACGTGCACGGAGTTGCCCGGCGGGGCGTCTGCTCGACCTATCTGGCCGACCACGCGAGCAACGACGTGGGAATCTTTCTGCAGAGGTCCTCGCACTTCAAGCCGCCGGAGGACCCCGCCACCCCGATGATCATGGTCGGCCCTGGGACTGGCGTCGCCCCGTTCCGCGCCTTCCTGCACGAGCGTCGAGCACTCGGACACACCGGCCCCAATTGGCTGTTCTTCGGTGAGCAGCATGCGGACACCGATTTCTACTACCGTGACGAACTGACCGCGATGCTGAGCGACGGTTCGTTGAACCGCCTGGACGTGGCCTTCTCACGCGACCAGGCAGAGAAGGTGTACGTCCAGGATCGGATGCGCGAACGCGGCGAGGATCTGTGGAGCTGGATTCGCCGCGGCGCTCACTTCTACGTCTGCGGTGATGCCTCCCGCATGGCCAAGGATGTCGATGCTGCGCTGAAGGGCGTGGTTGCTCAGCACGGCAAGCTCGCACCGGCCAGCGCCGAGTCCTACGTCAAGGCGCTGGCTGCTGAAAAACGCTACGTACGCGACGTCTACTGAGACTTCAGCGGAACGGTGCGGGTCAGAAACTCGATCTGATCTGCCACTACGCGCTCGAATGCCTCCCCGAGATAGATCTCGAAGTGGCCTGCGGCGTAGGTCTTGACCTCCCCGAGCGGTGCCGTCCTCGCGTAGCGCAGGGTGGCCTTCGCGGGCGCGACCGAGTCCGTCTCGCAGACGACGAAGAGTATGGGGCAGCGAACATCCTGTGCTCGACGCCCGGGCCGGTGTCGCACGATCTGCAGCGCAACTCTCGCCGCCACCCGATTGTGGAATGACTCGTCGGTGTCCGGTGCGAGAGCCAGGTAACCGTCGTAACTATCGGGCGAGGTCATCAGGGCAGTCGTTCCGGGTCGCCCAGCCGTGGCCACCATCACCGGTGGCCTGCCGATCGCCGATCCCGCCAGATCGCCCAAGGCTCGGCCGGACAGCTTCATCGACGTCCAGGTGTTCGAGGCCAGTCCCGAGGCTATTCCGTCGGTGAACGGGCACTGGGCCACCACTGCTTCCACCTGCTGGTCTCGGGCGGCAGCCACGATGACGTGCCCGCCACCGAACGAGGAACCCCAGAGCACGATTCGAGAGTGGTCCACATCGGTTCGCGAACGGGCATGAGCGATCGCCGACGCCCAGTCCTGCAGTTGCGATTCGATGTCGAGCAACTGCCGCGGTTCGCCGCCGCTGGCTCCGAAGTAGCGGTAATCGAAGACCAGGCAGGCATAACCTGCGGCTCGGAAGCGCTCTGCGTAGGCGTCGAGCCGCATTTCCCGTGTGCCGCCGAGACCATGAGCCATGACGATGATCGGTGCAGGGTCGGTGCCGCTCGGAAGATAGAGCCACGCCGCGCAGACATCCCCGTGTGAGTCGAATGTGACGTCGAGGCGATCAGGGCTCGCACCCCCCGGTTGCGATTTCATGGGCAGACAATAGCCCATTGCCGGTGGAGAAAGAGCGATCGATCATCGAGCTCGGTACGTCAGCGTCTGACCAGCGATATACCGCCGGTCCAAAGTAGTGCAATGTCGAACGACAGCGTGGACGCTGTGTTTCAATCGAGTCCAGAGTGGAAAGATTGGGGCCCGACATGACTCGCACTTTGACGAGATCGAACGAGCATTACCAGTGGGGTACGGGCGTGATGGCGTCCCTCGCTGTCACAACCCTCGTCAGACGCATCGTCTCCGTCGCCGCTCTGTCCATGGCAGTCGTGGTCACCCTGGAAATCGTGTTCGGCTACGGTGCCACCACGACGATCCCGTCAGTGGTGCAATGGACCTGCATGATCGCTGCGTACATCATGGGTGCGTTCTGGTGGTTCGGTCCGTGGCCGACACTGCACCAGGCCTTTGCCTTCGTCGTCATCGCAGACGTGGCCATCTTCGGTGCCACCATTACCGCCGACTTCGAACCCGAAGTCACTCTCGGCAAATGCACCTTCCTCATCCCGATGGGGATGCTCGCCGGCTTCTTCTTCGACAAATGGCGGCTGGCCGTACACATTCTGCTGTGTCTTCTCGGGACCTCCATCGTGGCGGTCTACATCGTCTTGGAGCGGGGGGTGGACACTTTCGTCGCGGTGGTGCTGTGGGCCCCGATCGTGGTGACGCTCACCGGTTTCGTTCTGATGTTGCAGCTCACCACGCAATCTATCCGTTCCGAATTCGAGTAACGGCGACGGTCCGGTGACAGCGTGAGCACTTCCTGATCGGATTCCGTACTCGGCCCTGGCCGACCGGTGGACGGCGAATGGGTCAGTCGTGTGTGGTCCGCGATCCGTCTGCACCCGTACTGAGCGTCGAATTCGCCGCCTCGACAGCTGCCGCCATCGGGCCATGACGGACGATGATATCGACCAATTCGGCGGTACGCGTGATGAATTCGGGAAAGCGAGCCAGCTCGACAGGCAGGATGTCGCCGTTTTTGACTACCGAGCGAACGAAGTGCTCACCGGACGCGGCCGAGGCGGCGAGCCCGGCCAATCGTTGACGTGCCGGGTCGGTCATCGACCCTGCGTGCGGGCCCGGATCGAACCCCTCGGGCGGGCACACGCAACACAGATACGCGGCCAGCGTCAAGGACAGACAGTGCGGAACGACGCCTCTCTTCAGGTGATACAGGGCGGGTATCGGAATTCTCTGGGACAGCTTCGCGGATCCGTCGGAACCGACCTGTGCGGTTTTGTGTCCGAGCGCGGAGTTGGACCAGCGCACGAACAACTGGGCGATGTAGTCCTCGATGTCCACCCCGTCGGGAACTGGCACGGTCGGCAGATAGTCGTCGACCAGCACCGCCCGGGCCGCCGCCTCCACGAACGGTCGACCGATCGATTCCGGTATCGTCTGCCGTCCATCGAGAGCGCCCAGATACGCGATGAGAGAGTGTGTTCCGTTCAGTAGCCTCACCTTCATCGATTCGTACGGTTCGACGTCCGCAGCGAACACCGCACCGCCGGCTTCCCAGCGGGGGCGACCTGCACAGAAGCTGTCTTCCATCACCCACATGCTGAACGGTTCCGCCGGTACGGCGATGCCGTCCGCCGCGCCCAGTCGAGCGGTCGACTGGGCGTCGTACAAGTCGCTACTGGACGGAACGATGCGATCGACCATGGAGTTGGGGAACGTCACCGAATCAGCCGACCAATCGATCACGTCGTCCGCGCCCGTGTGCTCGAGGAACTGACGTACGAGCGCAGCCGTGCGACGCCCGTTGCCCAGCAGGTTGTCGCAGCTGGCCACCGTAATGGGCGCTCGATGGGTTCGCGCCCGAATCGTCAGAGCTCCGGCCAGTTGGCCCACGGTGGTGGTCGGTGCCTCGCTCTGGTGCAAATCCTTCTGCACCGCACCGGATTCCAGGTCCAGATCGCCGGTCTTCGGCGAGAAGGTGTATCCGTGCTCGGTCACTGTGACCGTCACGATTCTGACGTTCGGGTCCGCGATGGCCGCCGTTACCGCGGCCGGATCCTGCGCCGCTACCAGTACTCCGGTGTGCGCTCCCGGCACGCTCACCCGCGAGCCCGATGGTGAGATCTCCACGACGCCGTAGAGCCGATCCTGTGCAAGCATGGCATCGGCCACAGCGCGAGATCGGTTCGCCACGCCCAGGATTCCCCACGAACCACCGTCCTGGGCCAGAGCCGCGGCGGTGTATACGGCCTGGTGCGCACGATGGAAGTTCCCCAGACCCAGGTGCACGATTCCGGTTCCTTCCGGACGGGCGGGAAGTAGTTCCGAACCGGCGAGGGCCGACCGGGACAGTCTCGGTTTGCTCATCTGGTCACCGATCCGTCATCGAGCCGTCGAGGTGCCGCGCGACCGGTGGATATGTGGGGTCCAACGCATGGTTCACCTCCGATAGTGGTTGCGGTGCCGAGCACAACACTGGCAGGTGTCAGGCAGTGTTGTCAGCGCCTTTGCACAAACGTCCCGCAGAGCTTTCCCTGTTTCGACGGCCTGCTTGCCTTGTTATCGACGGCCTGAGCCCCGCTCAGCCGCATCACAGCTGGCGTTACCCTTCCGTTACTCATTAGCGATCGCTCCGTGATCATGAGGCTTCGATTCGGTGATGTTGCACTGCCAGGATCGAAATACGACATGCAGCGGAACCTGTAGCCCTCGGGTTCCACCCAGCGCATGTCGGTTTTTCGGCCATCCGGACTGAGAGGTTCGCATTGTGACTGTCACCGAACACCCTTATTCGTCTTTCGCGCCCGCACGTGCTGACAACGCCCACTACTCGATCGAGACCGAGTCCTACTCCCCTCGCCTGACCGTCGTGCGCGCAACCGGAGATCTGGACTTGAGCGCCCGTGCCGATCTGGCGCGTGTCCTCGAAGAGGCCGAAAGCGCTGACACGGTTGTGTTGCTCGACTTGTCGGCGGTGACGTTCATGTACTCGGGCGCAGCCAGCGTTGTCATCGACACCGCCGCTCGCGGTGCCGGGCGACTCGAGATCCTCGCGCCGACGCGACCGGCACGCATGGTCTTCGAAGCGTTGGGCGCGGCGCACATCCTGACTGATCCGAGCGAAACCGCCGGTATGCGTGCTGCTCTGCGGTAGGAGTGCCGCATAGTCAGTCGATGGCACCGACACCCACCGGAACCCTGCGGAAGTTGGACACCGGCTTCGCCCTCGAACTGATCAGAACCATCGACGGACCACGCGAGGACGTCTGGGCGAGCTTGACGCAATCGTCTCGAACGGCGCTGTGGTTCGGTCCGTGGGAGCGGATCTCGGACAGCGTCATTCGCGTCACGATGACCTTCGAGGAAGGCGAACCGGCCTCGACCATGTCCGTCGACGCGTGCGAACCGCCGCACCACCTCGCCGTACGGACCACCGACGAGGGCATCTGGCCGCTCGACGTCCGCCTGTCCGAGAGGGGCGATGTGACGGACCTCGTGCTCGTCCACCGCTGCGCAACCACCGAGGGTCTGGGCGAAATCGGACCAGGGTGGGAGTACTACCTGGACATGCTCATCGCATCGAGGACCAACGCGCCTCTGCCGAGCTTCGGCGACTACTACCCGGCACAGCAGGAGTACTACTCATCGCTTCACCCGCAGTGAGTCAGTGCTTGCGGAGCGCGGCGATGAGGTCCTCTTTGTTCAGCTTCGAGTAGCCCTCCAGGCCCAGTTCCTTTGCCCTGTCGGTCAATTCGTCGACGGTCCAATCCTCGTAGGATCCCGACTCACCACCCTTCTTGCCTACCTGTTCCCTGCCCTGGTTCGCCGCAGCATTGGAGATTCGCGCGGACTTCTCCTTCGAGTTGCCTTCCTCGCGAAGCTTCTCGTACAAGCCCTGGTCCTTCAACTGCGGCTGATCGCCGGTGTTGTCGCTCTGTGCAGGCATCGAGACTCCCTCTCGCTGGTGCTTCTCGGATCTGCAGAAGCGCTACCCGGTCTGCACAACGGTGAAACGTGTGCCCCGAGGCGACCGCGTGTACATCGCGCGTCAACGGGTACTTGTTCGGGATGCAATCCGATCGACCCCACTCCCCGGACCAGGACACCACCGCCGAGACCGCCGAGACCGCCGAGACCGCCGAGACCGACAGCGCGCCACTGTCGGTGGGCGTGGTCAGCGATGACGGCTTCGCGTCGACCATCGCGTCGTCCATCATCGAGAAGCTGCCCGATCACGCGATGATCGACGGGCAACGGCGGGAACTGCGGGTCTCGGGAGCGTCGGTCCCCCCACGTGTTACTCACCCGTTCGCCGCTCGTGTACCCCGAAAGGCCTTACCGCTCGACTTGCATGTGTTAAGCACGCCGCCAGCGTTCGTCCTGAGCCAGGATCAAACTCTCCGTAAAAGACTCTCGAAACAACGATCCGAAAACCGTGAATCAGTCATAAACATGAAAGAGTCAAATCACTAGCAAAAAAACTCAACTAGCATTTCAAAACAACACCCGACAACAACCACCACAAGCGGATAGCTGATACATCGAATGCATACCACCAAACAAAAATTCGGCACTGACATTCATCGACACACTGTTGAGTTCTCAAAGAACACGCACACACCCAAACCCCACGAACACAATCCGCAGGCCTCGAGGGCAACTGTTCCAGTCTATCCCAGCTTGGTCTCGGACACAAGGCCCGACTCTTGGGGGATACAACCTGCCAAGCCACACGTCCAACCTCGTTCACCCAATCAACCAAGACCGGGTCGGTGTTCGTCGCTCTGACTCGACAAAAGTTACGCGACCGACCCCACCCGCGCAAATCGGCTGGTGAATCCGGCTGTCGACGGCATATGCGCAGGTCCGAGCGCGTATGTGTGCACGCCTGCTCCGCCACGCGAACAAATCCTGCCGTGTGACGCCAGCCATATTTCGCGAAACGCCGGAGAATCGGGTTTCAGGCGCGCGCCAACGCGGCGACATGATCCGGCTCTACCAGGTGCGGTTCCACATCATCGGCACGTTCTGCCCGCCCGAGGCTTTCACCGATCGGAACTACTCCGGCCCACACTCCCCCGGCGGCAACGTCGGAGTCATCGTCGATCGGTCCGCCGGCACGTGCCTTCACCGATGCTTCGTACAGCGGAAGCGCCAGCACGCTGGTCGCCGCAAGTTCCTTTCTGGAATGCGCCCGCAGGTGCGCACTCCTCCCAGGAACGACCTGATCGACGATCGCGTCCAACGCGCGTATGCGCTCGTCCTCGTCCGCGACTCGACGTGGCCGACCCACGACAACGGCACTTCGATAGTTCATCGAGTGATGAAACGCCGAACGCGCCAGGACCAGGCCGTCGACGACCGTCACCGTCACACAGATGTCCTGCGTCGGAGCCTCCACCAGGCTTCGCGAGGCCACCGAACCATGGAGATACAGGGTGCCGGCCCGGTCCGGACCCTCCGGATCCACGCCGAACACCGTCGGAAGCACGCGCGGAAGACGATCGACCACCACACCGATATGGCAGAGGCGCGCAGAGCGAAGAACATCGAGCAGCGCCGCCCGCTCCTGTTGTGCGCGATGCCGACCCCGGATCACTGTGGTTCTGGGCGTCGGGGACAGCAGCACCTCGTCATCGGTCATGCTCTTACGATGCCTCGCATGTGGCTTACTGTCATGGTCCATTATTGAAGAACATAGGTAGGCCACTTACCGGGCCGGAACGGGGATCGTTCGATGGGCATGCCACCGAACTCACTGTCCATAGCGGTCGATCGGTCCGACCGGCGCACGCTGCCTGTTCAGGTAGCCGATGGAATCCGTGCGGCCATCGATCGCGGAGCCCTCGTGCCGGGTGCCCGATTACCCAGTACCAGAGCACTTTCCGACGAACTGGGCTTGGCTCGAGCGGTAGCGGAGAAAGCATACGAACAGTTGATCGCCGAGGGATGGCTCGACGCACGCCGCGGATCAGGAACCTACGTTCGAGACATTCCGCATGCAGTTCGGTCACGCCGCACTTCACGCCGAACCCCGCAACCCCCTCTCCCTTCGGAGCGAATTTCGCTGCGCCCGGGAATACCGTGGACTCCACCCCGAGCGTCCGAGGCGTGGAGGCGGGCCTGGCGCGATGTCGGCACTTCGCCGCCGCCGGGTGCCTATCCCGATCCGGCAGGCTCGCTCGAACTGAGACGTCGCATCGCGGATCTGCTGGGACGTACACGTGGACTGCACACCGACGCGGATTCGATCGTCGTCACCACCGGCAGCATCCACGGTCTCGATCTGGCGCTCGGCGCCCTGTCGACGACTGATTGCGTCGAACACGTTCTGGCACTGGAGAATCCGGGATATCGAGCGGCCGCCGCTCTCGCGGCGCATCGTGGTTGGGCCGTTCACGATGTCCCTGTCGATCGCGAGGGCCTCGTCATCGAAAGCCTCCGATCGGTGCCTCCCGGCGCACCCGCCATCTACGTCACCCCGTCGCATCAGTACCCGACCGGCGGACTCATGCCCATCGGTCGCCGGCGTGCATTGGCAGACTGGGCACGACAGACCGGATCGACCATCATCGAGGACGATTACGATTCCGAATTCCGTTACGGCATAGCACCTTTACCCACAGTGACTGAACTCGTTCCGGACCGTGCCGTCTACCTGGGCACCGTTTCGAAGACCTTGGGTGCCGGTGTGCGGTTGGGATGGATGGTCGCTCCCCCGGCATTGGTCGATCGCATCACCGAAACGCGACGCGCGATCGGCGACCACCCATCGGTCCCCATTCAGCACGCCATGACCGCCCTTCTACGCGACGGCGAATGGGACCGATCCGTACGCAGTGCACGTCGGATCTATCGAGCGCGTGACCGCGTTGTTGCCGCCGCGCTCTCACGATTCGGCGAACTTCGGGGCGTCGGTGCCGGTCTGCACACAGTCCTCGTACTCGATCCCGCCGTCGCACGCGAGATTGCGACCGTATGCGCCGACAACGGGGTCGACCTGCCCACTCTCGCGCACTCGACCCGCTCGCCGACTTCGGACGGCGGAATCGTCGTCGGCTACGGGGCTCTGGCGGAGGATCAATTCGAGCGCGCACTACAAGTGTTGGTCGACGCTCTCCACGACAGATCGGTCAGCTGACCCGTTCGATGCTCCCACCGAGAGCAGTCAGATTCTCCACGAATCGTGGATAACCCCTGTCGATGTGGAACACATCGTGCACCTCGGTCGTACCGTCCGCGACGAGCCCCGCAAGCACCAGACCGGCCCCGGCCCGAATGTCGGAGGACCACACCGGCGCGCTGGAAAGCTGCGGCACACCCCGCACCACGGCATGGTGGCCATCGGTACGAGCGTCGGCGCCCAGTCGGATCATTTCCTCGACGAACCGGAACCGGGCCTCGAACACGTTCTCGGTGATCATCGACGTCCCGTCTGCGACGGTCGCGAGCCCGATCGCCATCGGCTGAAGATCGGTGGGGAAACCCGGATACGGGAGGGTCGCAAAGTTCACTGCCCGTGGACGCTCGTGCTGAACGACGCGGAAACCGTCCGGTTCGCTGCTCACCTCGGCGCCAGCAGATCGCAACTTGTCCAGTACCAGCGACAGATGCTTCGGGTTCACCCCGCGCACACGCACGTTACCCCGCGTCATAGCGGCCGCGATGCCCCACGTAGCGGCCACGATTCGATCACCGATCACCCGATGAGTCGTCGGCTTCAGCGCGCTGACACCACGGATGGTCAGGGTCGAGGTACCCGCGCCGCGAACATCGGCACCCATCTCGTTGAGCATGTTGCACACGTCGACGATGTCCGGTTCGCGGGCGGCGTTGTCGATGACCGTCTCGCCCGTGGCGAGTACTGCGGCCATCAGAATGTTCTCGGTGGCTCCGACGGACGGAAACGCCAGCCTGATGTTCGCACCACGTAGTTCGTCTGCTTCTGCCACGACACACCCGTGCTGAATTTCGCTGCGCGCTCCCAGCAATTGCAGTCCGGACTGGTGCATGTCGAGTGGGCGCGAGCCGATCGCATCGCCGCCGGGTAGAGCTACGACGGCTCTCTTGCAGCGCGCGACCAGCGGACCCAGAACGCATACCGACGCCCGGAACTGCCGAACGGCCGCAAAATCGGCGTGATATTTGGGCATGGCAGGCGTTGTTATGTGAACGACCGAACCTTCCAGCACGACCTCGCAGCCGAGCCCGCGCAACACCTCGGCCATGAGCGGCACATCCAGGATGTCGGGGCAATTGGTGATTGTGCTGGTTCCTTCGGCGAGCAGCGCCGCGGCCATCAATTTGAGGACGCTGTTTTTCGCACCACCGACCGACACCTCACCGACGAGGCGGTTACCACCGTTGACCAAAAAGCGTTCACTCACTTCGACAGAGTAGCCAGCGGGACCGGCCGACACCCGCGCGGTACCGTAGCGGCCATGAGAGTTCATCTCACTCGCATCTACACGAGAACCGGCGACGACGGAACGACCGGCCTCAGCGACTTCTCGCGGGTGTCCAAGAACGACCAACGACTGGTTGCCTACGCAGATTGCGACGAGACCAATGCGAGTCTCGGAGTCGTACTGGCACTGGGCAATCCGCCAGAATCGGTGCAGTCCGTGATCCGGACGATCCAGAGCGATCTGTTCGACGCGGGGGCCGATCTGTCGACCCCGGTAGTCGAGAATCCGCAGTACCCACCGCTGCGGATCGACCAGAGCTACATCGACCGCATCGAAGGCTGGTGCGACGAATTCAACGAAGACCTCACCGCGCTGACATCGTTCATCCTGCCGGGGGGAACGCCATTGGGTGCGCTGCTGCACGTGTCTCGAACGGTGGCCAGACGCGCAGAACGGTCGGCCTGGGCTGCGGTGCACGCGAGTCCGGAGACGACGAGCGAGTTGCCGGCGAAATACCTCAACCGTCTGTCCGACCTGCTGTTCATTCTGAGCCGATACGCCAATCCGGACGGCGATGTTCAGTGGGTTCCCGGATCGAGCCGTACATCCAGCGGGCCCACCGAGAACTCCTGATCAGACCGCCGGACGGGGGCGTCGCGAGCGTCCGGAGGGCCGAGACTCGACCCAGGACAGGAACGCGGTCAGTGCACTTCTGTCCAGCGCGATCTCGTACTGCTTTTCGCTGCCGGACAGTTCCAATACAGCGATGTCGGCTGTCATGATGTCGAATTCGGTATCCCGTGGGGACCGTCTATCCCCTACGTGAATATCCTGGCGACCCAGCCGATGATCCGGGCCCGGACGCAAACTCGACAGTTTGAAGAACACGAGTGTGTTGTCGCCGTAGCGAATGATGCCGTGCCGCCAGCCGGTGCCACCCTCGGAAGGCAACACCCGCATGATCGCTGCGGTGCCCCCACGTCGCAGAACCATCAGGCGGTACGCAAAAGCCGCGACGAGCCCCGCGAGCAGCACAACCAGAATGATCAGAACAATCAATCCGATGTGCATCGCAGGTCTCGTCGCGGCTTCTCGTGAACCTAGGACCGCTCGACAGCGCGGATACGACCCTTGGCCACAGCGATGGCCTCGAGGTCGTCACCGTTCTCTGCCACTACGGCCCGTGCCGCCTCGACATCGATGTCGTCGGCGAAATCGGCCGATTCTGCCAGCACGGTGACCGTCTTGCCCGTCACCGACAGGAATCCACCGTGGACGGCCGCAATGAGCTTCTCGCCGTCCGTGGTCGTGATCGACACCGTGCCGCCCTCGATCAACTGCCCGAGGACGGGCTCGTGGCCGACCATGATGCCGATCTCACCTTCGGTGGTCTGAGCGCTGACGATGGTCGCGGTACCGGACCACAGCTTTTGCTCCACAGCGACCAGAGAGACCTCCATGCCGCTCTTCTCGGAAGAAGTCACGTCGGTCTACTTTCCGGCCATCTTCTTCGCGGCCGCCTCGACGTCGTCGAGACCACCGCAGCTGTTGAAGGCCTGCTCGGGAAGGTGGTCGTACTCACCCTTGGTGACCTTGTCGAACGCCTCGATGGTGTCCGAGAGGGACACGACCGAACCGGCCTCGCCGGTGAACTTCTCGGCAACGATGAAGTTCTGGCCGAGGAACTTCTGGAGACGGCGTGCGCGGCCGACCAGAACCTTGTCCTCTTCCTGAAGCTCGTCCATGCCGAGGATGGCGATGATGTCCTGCAGCTCCTTGTACTTCTGCAGGATGCGCTTGACCTCGTTGGCCACGCGGAAGTGCTCGGCACCGACGATGCCGGGCTCGAGGATGCGCGAGGTCGAGCTCAGCGGGTCCACAGCGGGGTAGATACCCATCTGCGAGATCGGACGCGACAGCTCGGTCGTCGCATCGAGGTGCGCGAACGTCGTGGCCGGAGCCGGGTCGGTGTAGTCGTCGGCGGGGACGTAGATCGCCTGCAGCGAGGTGATCGAGCGGCCACGGGTCGAGGTGATGCGCTCCTGGAGCTCACCCATCTCGTCCGCCAGGGTGGGCTGGTAACCGACGGCAGACGGCATACGACCGAGAAGGGTCGACACCTCCGAACCGGCCTGGGTGAAGCGGAAGATGTTGTCGATGAACAGCAGAACGTCCTGTCCCTGAACATCGCGGAAGTACTCCGCCATGGTCAGTGCCGACAACGCCACGCGCATACGGGTGCCGGGCGGCTCGTCCATCTGACCGAAGACGAGGGCGGTGTCCTGGAGAACGCCCATCTCTTCCATCTCGAGGTGAAGGTCGGTGCCCTCACGAGTACGCTCGCCGACTCCTGCGAACACCGAGGTGCCCGAGAACTCGCGTGCGATACGCGTGATCATTTCCTGAATCAGCACGGTCTTGCCGACGCCTGCACCGCCGAACAGACCGATCTTTCCGCCCTTGACGTACGGCGTCAGCAGGTCGATGACCTTGATGCCGGTCTCGAGGATCTCGGTCTTGCCTTCGAGCTGATCGAAGGCTGGTGGCTTCCGGTGGATGCCCCACTGCTCGCCGTCGCGGCCGAGTCCTGGGGTGTCCAGGCAGTCACCGAGGGCATTGAACACGTGGCCCTTGACGACATCGCCGACGGGAACCGAGATCGGCTTGCCGGAGTCGATGACAGCCGTGCCGCGGACGAGGCCGTCGGTGGGCTGCATCGAGATGGTGCGAACCAAGTTGTCGCCGAGGTGCTGTGCGACCTCGAGCGTCAGGGTCTTGGCCACGGTCGGCAGAGTGATCTCTGCGTTGAGGGCATTGAACAGTGCGGGAATCGAGCCGCGCGGGAACTCGACGTCCACAACGGGGCCGATGACCCGAACGACACGGCCGGACTGTGTGTCCGCTCCGCTCGCGTTCTCTTGGGCTACTGCTGCGGTCATTGCTTAGTCACTTCCTGCGCTGTCGGCCAACGCGTTGGCGCCACCGACGATTTCGCTGATTTCCTGGGTGATCTGGGCCTGCCGAGCCTGGTTGGCCTGACGGCTCAAGGTCTCGACCAATTCGTTCGCGTTGTCCGTCGCTGCCTTCATGGCGGTACGACGCGCCGCGGACTCCGACGCTGCAGCATCGAGCAACGATGCATAGATCCGGGTGCTGATGTACTTCGGGAGCAGGGCCGAGAGCAACGTTCCCGCTTCCGGCTCGAACTCGTACTGTGCCTGGATGTCCGCATCGGGTGCATCCGTCAGCCCGTCCGGTCCCTTTTTGATCTCCTCGTCGGTGTACGAGATCTCCAACGGAGCCATCCGGCGAACTTCCGGCTTCTGCGTCAGCATCGACACGAACCGGGTGTAGACGATATGCAGCTCGTCCACGCCCTCGACGGTGCCTTCACCGTTGGGGGCGTCGACCTCGGTACCCGAACCGGCCATGAACAGCTCGACCAGATGCTTGCTGGCCTTGGCCGCGTCGGCGTAGCCGGGCTCCTGGGAAAAGCCGGTCCAGGAGCCTTTCACATCGCGCTCACGGAACGTGTAGTAGCCGAGACCTTTGGCACCCAACACGTAGATGACCGGATCCTTGCCCTCGGAGCGAAGCAGCTGGAACAGCTCCTCGGACTCCTTGAGGACGTTGGAGTTGTAGCCGCCGCACATGCCGCGGTCACTGGTCACGACCAGAACCGCAGCCCGCTTGGGCTCGGCCCGCTCGTTGAGCAGTGGGTGGTCGAGCGCACTCGATGCGCTTGCCAACGCGGAGAGCACCTTGGTGATTTCTTCCGCGTACGGCTTGGACGCAGCCACACGGGCCTGGGCTTTGGTGATCCGCGACGTGGCGATCAGCTCTTGGGCCTTGGTGATCTTCTTGGTCGAGTTGACCGACTTGATGCGGGAGCGAAGCTCGAGAATGCTTGCCATCTAGCTGTTCACGCTCCCTTCTGTGCTCGTGGTGTCACCTGTCATCGCCGGCCTACTTGCTGACTGTCTTGCGGGTGACGTTGACCTGCTCCTGGCTGACCTCGTCGGCGTCGAGGGTGTCCGCCTCCGCCTCGTTGACGACACGGTTACCCTCCGAGTCGACGAATCCGGCCTTGAACTTGTCGGTCGCCTCGACGAGCGCCTTCTGGTTGTCCTCGTCGAGCGCCTTGCCACCGGCGATGCTGTCGTACACGCCGCTTGCGTTGCGGTGCAGGTCCTCGAGCAGTTCGGTCTCGAAACGGCGGACGTCACCAACCGGCACCGAGTCGAAGGTGCCCTGGCCCGCGAGCCAGATCGACACGATCTGGTCCTCGACGGCAACCGGCGAGTACTGATCCTGCTTGAGCAGCTCCACCAGGCGTGCGCCGCGCTCGAGCTGCGCCTTGGAGGCCGCGTCGAGATCGGATGCGAACGCCGAGAAGGCTTCCAGCTCGCGGAACTGAGCGAGCTCGAGACGGAGGGATCCGGAGACCTTCTTCATGCCCTTGGTCTGCGCAGCGCCACCGACTCGGGACACCGAGATACCGACGTTGATGGCCGGTCGAACGCCCTTGTTGAACAGGTCCGATTCGAGGAAGACCTGGCCGTCGGTGATGGAGATGACGTTGGTCGGGATGTATGCCGAGACGTCGTTGGCCTTGGTCTCGATGATCGGCAGTGCCGTCAACGATCCGCCACCGAGCTCGTCGGAGAGCTTCGCCGAACGCTCCAGCAGACGGGAGTGCAGGTAGAAGACGTCACCGGGGTATGCCTCGCGGCCCGGCGGGCGACGCAGCAGCAGCGAGATGGCACGGTAGGCCTCGGCCTGCTTGGTCAGGTCGTCGAACACGATCAGGACGTGCTTGCCCTGGTACATCCAGTGCTGGCCGATGGCCGAGCCGGTGTACGGGGCGAGCCACTTGAAGCCGGCGGAGTCCGAGGCGGGAGCGGCAACGATCGTGGTGTATTCGAGTGCGCCGCGCTCTTCCAGTGCAGCCTTGACGCCTGCAATCGTGGAGCCCTTCTGGCCGATGGCGACGTAGATGCAGCGAACCTGCTTCTTCTCGTCGCCGCTCTCCCAGTTGGCCTTCTGGTTCAAGATCGCATCGACGCAGACCGCGGTCTTGCCGGTCTTGCGGTCGCCGATGATGAGCTGGCGCTGGCCGCGTCCGATCGGGGTCATGGCGTCGATGGCCTTGATGCCGGTCTGCAGCGGCTCCTCGACGGGCTGGCGCTCGAGTACCGACGCTGCCTGCAGTTCGAGGGCGCGGGTCTCGGAGGACTCGATATCGCCGAGTCCGTCGATGGGCTTGCCGAGGGGGTCCACGACGCGACCGAGGTAGCCGTCGCCCACGGGGACCGACAGCACGTCTCCGGTGCGCTTGACTTCCTGGCCCTCTTCGATGTGCTCGTAGTCACCGAGGACAACGGCACCGATCTCGGTGGCATCCAGGTTCAGCGCGACACCGAGGACTCCCCCGGGAAATTCCAGGAGTTCGTTGGACATCGCCGACGGCAATCCGGACACGTGAGCGATTCCGTCGCTCGTGTCCGTAACCGTGCCGACCTCCTCGCGGGAAGACTCCGGTGAGTAGCTCGCGGTGAAGTTATCGATCGCGCTACGGATCTCGTCGGAGGAGATCGTCAGCTCCGCCATAGTGTTTCCTGCTCTTCCTTCAAATGATCGCGGGGTGAAATGTCTCGAAAGTCGAGACGCTTCTTCTCGTTACTGTGTCCGTGTCGGACTATTTGAGCGTCTTTCGCAATGCAGCGAGGCGACCTGCCCCGCTACCGTCGATGACCTCGTCGCCGATACGAACGACAAGTCCGCTGAGCAGTTCGGTATCGACCTCTACGTGCACCGTGATCTGCTTGCCGTAGGTACGGGTCAAGGTTGCGGTCAGCTTCTCGAGCTGGCTCTCGTTCAGCGGGGCTGCGCTACGTACGTGAGCGACTGCCCGGTCGCGCTGCTGCGCAGCCAGATCGGCGAGTTCGTTCAGCACGTCGGCCGGAGCCGTCTTGCGCGGACGCGTCACAGCCTGAACTGCCAACGCCTCCGTGACCGCGGTGACCTTGCCGTAGAGCAGGCGACCGAGCAGTTCACGCTTGGCCTGTGACGGCTTCGAGCGATCCGACAGTGCCTGTTCGAGCTGCGGGTTGGCCGCCACGATGCGTCCGAGCCGGAACAACTCGTCCTCGACCGTGTCCAACTGATCCTGATCTGCTGCGGCGCGCAGCAGAGCCTCACGCCCCAGCTCGACGAGAGAGTTCAGCAGGTCGCGAGCCGTGGACCAGTTTTCACCGGCCGCAGCTTTGACGATCGTCGCCGTCACATCGGACACCTGGCCGGAGAAGACCTCTCCGGCCAGATCGCTTCGCCGAGCGCCCTCGACCGACGAATCGGACAGGGCGGTACGCAACGTGCGCTGCGCGTCGAGTGTCTCGACGACGGCGAACAACTCGGTACCGGTCTGCGCAGCGACGGCTGTCGCCTCGCCTCCCGACGCGGATCCCAGAGCTTCGTCGGCAGCCGACCGCGTGCGGGCGAGCGCCTCACGAGAGGTTGCGTACATGGTCCGACTCACTTTCCGGCTGCGGAGTCCGCGGTGACGGAATCCAGCTCATTGAGGAAGCGATCGATCGAACTGGATCGCTTCGCGTCGTCGGACAGCTGCTCTCCGATGACCTTCTCTGCGAGTTCGACGGCCGTGCGTCCCAGATCTCCACGAAGCTCGGTGACGATCTGCTGACGCTGGGCAACGAGCTGACTGTGACCGGCGGCCACGATCCGGTCGCTTTCTTCCTGCGCCTTTTCCTTCATCTCGGCGAGAATCGCCTGCCCCTGGGTACGCGCTTCCTCACGGATCTGCGCGGCCTCGGAGCGAGCGTCGGCCAGCTGAGCGTGGTACTGCTCGAGAGCAGCCTTGGCCTCGGCCTGTGCCTGCTCGGCCTTCTTGATTCCACCCTCGATCAGCTCCGAACGCTCGGAGAGGACCGTCTGAAAACGCGGAACCACGTACTTCCAGAAGAGGAAACCGATGACGGCGACACAGACGAGCGACCAAACGATGTCGTATGTTGCGGGCAGCAGCGGGTTGTAGTCTCCCTCACCCTCCGCTGCCAGCAGCTCAATCGCGTTTGTCATCGCGCTCTCAGAGAATGAAGCCGGCAACGAGGCCGATCAGGGCGAGGGACTCGGTGAATGCGATGCCGAGGAACATGGTCGTACGGAGCTGACCGGCCAGCTCGGGCTGGCGAGCGGTGGCTTCCATGTTCTTGGCGACGACGAGGCCGAGGCCGATACCGCCGCCGATCGCTGCGAGGCCGTAGCCGATGGCGCCGTATCCGGTGGCGTTGATTTCCTGCGCCTGGGCCAGAACTTCAAGGCTCATTGGGTTTTCCGTTCCCTTTCTTCGGTCCACATCCGGGTGTCGGAGGTGGCGGTGTAGCTGGTTCGGTCGGTTGGTCGGTCAGTGCGAGTCGGCGTGCAGCGACAGATCGATGTAGATCGCCGTGAGCAGCGCGAAGATGTACGCCTGTAGGAAGATCACCAGCATCTCGAACATGGTGAACAGGAAGCCCATGATCAACGAGGGTGCAGCGAAGATCTTCAGGCCTGCGGAGGCCTCGAAGAGGAAGAACTGCGTGGCACTGAAGAACAGCACGAGCATGATGTGGCCGGCGAGCATGTTGGCCAGCAGACGCACCGTCAGCGTGAACGGGCGAAGGACGAAGTTCGAGATGAACTCGAGCGGGATCAGCAGCACGTGCATGGCCGGCGGGATGCCGGGGATGACGATCGTGCCCTTGACGAACTTGCCGAGGCCGAACTTCTTGACACCGGCGTACACGAAGGCGACGTATGCGACCGCGGCCAGCACGATCGGCAGCCCGATTCGGGCGTTGGACGAGATGTTCAGGAACGGAATGATCGCACTGAGATTCAACGCGAACACCGTGAAGAAGATCGTCATGATGACGGGCAGGAATCGACGTCCCTGTTCCTTACCGAGCACGTCCTCCGCGACGTGGATCCGGACGAAGTCGAGAGCGATCTCGGCGACGTTCTGGACTCCACGAGGAACGATCTTGGGGCTGCGCAAGGCGATCAGCATGAAGACGATCAGCAGCGCCGACATCAGGATGCGAATGAGCATCAGTCGGTCGAGCTCGAACGGGGTTCCCTCGAACAGCACCGCGGGAGGAAAGAAATCGGATAGTGACGGCGGATGGAACTCCGCAGCCAGGTTGGTGACGCTCAGCGGTCTCTCCCGTGTTCGGGCCGCAGCCGGTGACGACTGCGGTTCGATCGGACAATGACGATCTATCAAGTCGACGAAAATCGGCTCGCAATCGTCAGAGGCTGAGGCCCGGTCTTCATCGGCCAAGCGTCTGTCGGGTGTCGGCGACTCACGTCGACTCGGCAACTCTCAGGGCAGAACCTTACGTTGCCGAAGTCGGTGACTCCGGGCCTACTGTAAGGAAGCTCACGCTGACTGCTACCTGCGGGGGTCGAGTCCGGGGAAAAAGTCTCTTTCGTCCCGGTCTTGCCCACCGCTTGATGCAAACTTTATCAACAGAACTACGACGTTGTGTAGGCGGGCCTCAGCTTAACCGATTACGACGCCTTGTCGTACTACGTGTTGTCGGTGGTGCCGTCACCGGGAACGCTGTCGACGTAGGCGACCTTGGTCTTGACGACGCCGAACACTTCGGCACCGAGGACCGCCACCAGAGCACCCAAGATGGTCAGCCCCAGTGAGTACTTGTTGTAGAAGTCTGCGTCCTTGAGTGCAACGAGCACGATCAACGCGATGACCATCTTGACCAACCATCCACCGAGCAGCAGCGCTCCGACTGCCGAGGCCGGAAAACGCGTGGTCAGAGCCACCGACAATGCAGTTGTGATGACGAATCCTCCCCCGATCGCCAGACCGATGAGAGAACCCCACAACCCCGGTGTTCCCGCTGCAGCAACCGATATCCCGAGGCTCACCACCGTCAACACCACCAGGCCGATGAGGCCGTAGCGGACCGCGGCACGGAGCGGCGCGAATTGGTCGGGCATGGGCTGCGGGGTGAAGGTCACAGTTGTCGAGAGTACCCAGTGACCTGACGAACCCTGGACGTGACCGAGAATCGCCGAGCGAATCAGCGCCGTCGAGTGCTGGGACGATCGAATCCGCGCGATCGATCCACCCGCAAGGTCGGCACAGCGGTGACGACCAGGGCGAACACGAGACCCGCCGCGACCAGCAGCACGACGATGCGCCGGTCGAGCAGCGATGAACCGACCGCACCGAAGGCGAGAACTCCCACCCACAGGTAGATCACCAACACCACCCGACGGTGCGAGTGGCCGATCTGTAGCAATCGGTGGTGCAGATGCATTTTGTCCGGGCTGAACGGGCTCCGACCCGCCCGAGTGCGACGAATGACCGCCAGCAACAGGTCGAGGATCGGGATGAGCATCACGGCACCGACCAGCAGAATCGGCGACAAGAGGCCGAGCAGATCTCGCGGACCGTATGCCGTCAGCGGAATCCGACCCGACGCGCTCGTCGAGATCGTGGCCAGCGTCAGCCCGATGAGCATCGAGCCCGAATCACCCATGAAAATGCGCGCGGGCTGAAAATTGTGCGGCAGGAACCCCAGGCACGCACCGGCCAGGGCTGCCGCGATCAACGCGGGAGGGTAGACGCCGACATCGCCGCCCTGTTCCTGCAGCAGTCCCACCGAGAAGATGCAGATCGCCACAGAGGAGATGAGCCCCAGCCCGGCCGCCAACCCGTCGAGACCGTCTACGAAATTCATGGCGTTGACGATCACGACGGTGATCAGCACCGTCACCAAGCCGGCTTGCAGCTGGTCCAGTACGAGCGTGGTACCCGGCTGCCCCGGCTCACCGCCCCACGGCTGGTACAGCACCACCCAGCTCACGCCCATGATGACCAGAACACCGGCGGCGGTCACCTGGCCGACGAACTTGGTCAGGGCATCCAGACCCCACCTGTCGTCGATGACGCCGACCAATACGATCACGAAGCCCGCGACGAGTGCCGCCGGAATGTCGCGGTTGTATGCGACGTCGAAGCCGCGTGCCAACGCCGGCAACTGTGACGCGAACAGCAGTGCGGCGAGCATGCCCGCGTAGATTCCTACTCCCCCGAGCCTGGGGGTGGCCTGCACGTGGACGTCGCGATCACGAGGAACGGCCACGGCCCCGAACTTGATCGCCGCCACTCTCACTCCCCCGGTGGCGAAGAACGTGACCACGGCAGCCGTGAGGAAAACCAGCAGCAGCTCACGAATGGGAACACCTGCGCCCAAGTTCGACTGAGCAAGCACCTCGCCGCTCATGCGGGACGGTCGGTCATGTCAGGAAGCCCCCGGGACCAGGCTTTCGGCGGTGACACCGAGAACCTCGGCAATCTTTTCGGTGGGAATGGCGCCGACCCGAAGAATTCGGGCGCGATCACTCGTGAGATCGACAATCGTCGACGCGACCGCGTGCTCGGCCGCTCCACCGTCCAAATACACCGCAGCAGAACCACCGAGTTGCTCTCGAGCCTCGGCCACAGTGGTGGCAGGCGGGCTGCCCGAGATGTTGGCGCTCGAGACAGCGAGCGGTCCGACCTCACGCAGGAGCTCCAGAGCCACCGGATGCAATGGCATACGCAACATCACCGTGCCCTGCGCGTCGCCCAGATCCCAGGCCAAGGACGGCGCCTGTTGCACGACGATGCTCAATGCGCCGGGCCAGAACGCGCGTATCAGATCTCGGGTTCTGGGCCGAACGCCGGCGACCAGTCCGTCGATGGTGCTCCAGGAGCCGACGAGTACGGGGACCGGCATATCGCGCCCGCGGCCCTTGGCACGCAGCAAATCGGTGACGGCACTGCCGTCGAAGGCATCGGCCGCAATTCCGTAGAGGGTGTCGGTGGGCATCACGATGAGTCGGCCGGACTTGAGTGCACCGCGGGCTGCGGTCAACCCGGCAGCGCGCGCATCGGCTTCACGGCAGTCGTAAACGGTACTCACGGCCACCATCCTTCCACCTCCGGTAACGAAGTGATGTCAGGTGCCGCCCGCCTGCCGCTCCCGCCATCAGGCCGAAGGCGGTTGGGCCCTCGTTGCGACGACGAACCTGGGCCTGCCCGCCAGATCCGGATGGGCAGTGACCTCGGTGAACACACGCCGCGCCGAGAGCAGCGCTTCCACGGCGCTCCCGTTGGTGTCGTCGTGCTCGATCGCGACTCCGCCGCCGACCCGTAGCCAGCGAGCAATATTGCGCACCATCGGCTCGATGACCGACAGTCCGTCCGCACCACCGAAAAGCGCCATGTGCGGATCGTGATCGATCACCTCTGGGTCGAGATCGGTTCCTTCGGGAATGTAGGGCGGGTTCGCGACGATCATGTCGACTGCACCGTCGAGTTCGGTGAGCACATCGCGTGCTGTGACGTCGCCGTGGTGCAGCGTGATCGGAGTATCGCCTTCGCCGCTGCGCAGATCGGCGTTGCGCCGCGCCCATGCCAACGCCGATGGATCGAGTTCGACGGCATGAACGACGGCGTCGGGCCGAGCGTTGGCGATGGCGAGGGCGAGCGCTCCTGAGCCCGTGCACAGATCGAGAATCACCGGCGGATGATGATCGACATTTTCGAGAAATGCCAACGCCCAAGCCAACAACAACTCGGTTTCCGGTCGCGGAACGAACACGCCGGGTCCGACTTCCACGTCGATGTTCCCCAGCGAGGTTCTACCGGTGATGTATTGCAGCGGAATGCGTTTCGCGCGCTGAGCAACGGTACGGAAATACGCTTCGACGAGCTCGGGTTCGACGAGGGGCACCAGGCCGAGACGGCCACGTTCGACGCCGACGAGGTGCGCAGCAAGTAGCTCCGCATCGACCCTGGCACTCGGCACACCTGCCTCCTCGAGCACAGACGTTGCTTCGAGGATGGCTAGGCGTAACGGCTTTCGGCTCACCTGTACAGACTGCCACGAGCTACCGAAGGCCCACTCACACCCGCCCGAGCAGCTCGGCTTTCTTCGAGAAGAATTCGTCGTCGGTCAGAAAGCCCTTCGCATGCAGACCGGCGAGAGCCTCGATCGCAGCAGTGATATCGGAGATGTTCGCTCCGGCGTTGTTGTCACCGGACCCGGACGGGTTCGAGCCAGGCTGATTCGGAGACTGCGGGGCCGAGGACTGCGGGGCCGGAGACTGCTGGGCCGAAGACCGAGGCGGGGAGGACACCTGCGGCCCAGGCTGGTTCTGCTGGCCGGTTTCCGTCGAGTGCTGATCGACCCGAGGCAAGCTTCCAGCACTGAACGTGCCGTACTGGCTGGTGAATTCCAGCGATCCCGGCCCGCCGCCCTGCTGTTGCTGAGCTCCTCCGATGGAGTGATCGAGCGTGTCGTACACCGCCAACTCGCCGCCCGAGAGCACGGCGAGGCGCCTGCTCGAGGGGAACACCGCGTACTGCGAGCCGTTCTGACCACCGCTCGAGCTCGGCGAACCGAGCTCCGACGGCCACCACGAACCGGAGCCGAACGAGTTGCCGCCGAACGAACCGCCGCTGGTGTCCCTCGGTGGGTACACCTGATGTTGCGACAGCACCTCGGACAGATCACGGCACAGGCCGTCGACCCGAGCCTTGAGGCCGTGGTCGAACATGTTGCCGACCATGGTCATCCCGCCGCGCATCCATTGGCCGCTACCACCGAGCTCGGGAATGTTGAACTGCGCCATGGTGCCGCGGCCGTTGTTGACGGCATCGAGCATGGTGCGGACCGCATCGGTCGAGACGCCGTAGCGCGAGGACAGCTCGGACACGGCATTCTCGCCTGCGGGGGTAAGGGCCTGGTTCATTTCTGGTGTGCCTCTCGGGCGCTCGTACTGGGGTCGAACCTGGCCGCCAGGGTATCGCACCGAGCTGCGGACCGACCCGGTGAAATCCGTAAAGCCTTGTGCCGCAGCTACTCTGCCTGCATCCTGGCGTCACGGTCTGCTTTGGCGAGCGCGTCGAGCAATGCATCGATCTCACCGTCGAGGACCGCATCGAGATTGTGCGCTTTGAAGCCGATCCGGTGGTCGGTGATGCGGTTCTCGGGGTAGTTGTAGGTTCTGATCCGCTCCGAGCGGTCCACGGTGCGCACCTGACTCGCTCGGCCTGCTGCGGCCTCTTCGTCCGCTGCCTCTTCCGCAGCTGCCTGCAGCCGGGCGGCGAGCACCTGCATCGCGCGCGCCTTGTTCTGCAACTGCGAGCGCTCGTTCTGACAGGTCACCACGATACCGGTGGGCAAGTGGGTGAGCCGGACGGCGGAGTCGGTTGTGTTGACGCCCTGACCGCCCTTGCCGGACGACCGGTAGACGTCGATACGCAGATCGGCTTCGTCGATCTGGACTTCTTCCACTTCGTCGGGCTCGGGGTACACCAGAATGCCCGCTGCCGAGGTGTGCACACGTCCCTGCGATTCGGTGACCGGCACCCGCTGCACGCGGTGCACGCCGCCCTCGAACTTCAGTCGTGCCCAGACGCCGTCGAGCGGGTCCTTGGCCTTGATCGACAGCGTTGCATCCTTGTATCCACCCAGGTCGGATACGTTCGCGTCGAGCACTTCGACGCGCCAGCCACGGCGTTCTGCGTAGCGCACGTACATCCGCGCGAGATCGGCTGCGAACAGCGCCGATTCCTCACCGCCCTCACCCGATTTGACCTCCATCACGATGTCGTCGCCGTCGTGCGGATCGCGCGGTGCCAACAGATCGGTCAGAGTCTGCTCCAGCTGCACCACCGTCGCCTCCAGGTCGGGAATCTCGGCCGCGAACGACGAATCGTCGGCGGCCAACTCACGTGCAGCGTCGAGGTCGTCCTGCGCGGAGGTCAACTTCGCGTGCGCGGACATGATCGGGGCGAGCTCGGCAAATCTCTTGCCTGCTCGGCGTGCCGCGGCGGGGTCGTTGTGCAGAGCGGGGTCTGCGAGTTGCTGTTCGAGGCCGGAGTGTTCGGCGAGGATGTCGTCGATTGCCGAAGGCTTGATTGTTCTCGCCATGTTGATGACTCACTCTCGAACGCCGGTGCAACTGGGAATGGACACAAAAAAGCCGACGCCCGCCCTGTGTGTTCACAGGGCGGGCGTCGGCGAAACAGCTAGCTGTCTGCGTCGGCCTTCTTGCCGGCGCGCTTGCCGTAGCGAGCCTCGAAGCGTGCGACGCGACCGCCGGTGTCGAGGATCTTCTGCTTGCCGGTGTAGAAGGGGTGGCACTGCGAGCAGACCTCGACGCTGATGCGCTCTTTGTCGGTGGTGCTTCGGGTCTCGAAAGTATTTCCGCAACCACAGACGACTGTCGTCAGTGTGTAGTCGGGGTGAATTCCAGCCTTCATGGTGTCCTAACCGTTCTTTGTAATGGTCGCCGGGTCGCCTTCGCCGATCGAAGACGTGAACCGGAACCGGACTCGGCCGCTCAGTATGCCAGAGCGTGCATCTGACCTGCTAATCGCCGGTACTTCCGTGCCGACAGATCCATACAACGCAGGCACCGGCCAGGTTGTTCCCCGGACGCAACGGCCGGGGAACAAGCCGGTCAGTCGTTGATGCCGCCCGGAGCCGTCTTCGATACTTCCATCAGGAACTCGAGGTTGTTCTTGCTCTTCTTCAAGCGGTCGACCAGCAGGTCGATGGCTTGATGTGAGTCGAGTCCGGACAACACGCGCCGCAGCTTGTGCACCACGGCCGCCTCGTCGGGAGCAAGGAGCAATTCGTCGTGTCGAGTGCTCGACGGATTGATGTCGACGGCCGGGAACACTCGCCGCTCGGCGATCTTGCGGTCGAGCTTGAGCTCGGCGTTGCCGGTGCCCTTGAACTCCTCGAAAATCACGGTGTCGCCGGTCGATCCGGTTTCGACCATGGCCGTGGCGATGATGGTCAACGATCCACCGTGCTCGATGTTTCGAGCGGCACCGAGGAAGCGCTTCGGCGGGTAGAGCGCTGTCGAGTCGACACCACCGGACAGGATCCGGCCGGAGGCAGGCGAGCTGTTGTTGTACGCGCGTCCAAGACGGGTGATCGAGTCGAGCAGAACCACCACGTCCTGGCCGGCCTCGACCAGACGCTTCGCGCGCTCGATCGCCAGTTCCGCCACCGCGGTGTGATCGCCCGGCGGACGGTCGAACGTGGACGCAATGACCTCGCCCTTGACGCTGCGCTGCATGTCCGTCACTTCTTCTGGACGCTCGTCGACGAGGATGACCATCAGATAGCACTCGGGGTTGTTGATGGCGATCGCATTGGCGATGGCCTGCAGAACGCTGGTCTTACCGGCCTTCGGCGGGCTGACGATCAGCGCACGCTGACCCTTACCGATCGGCATCACCAAGTCGATGATGCGCGTGGTGAGGATGTTCTGCTGCGTCTCGAGGCGCAGCCGCTGGTTGGGGTACAACGGCGTGAGTTTGCCGAACTCCGGACGCTTACGCGCGGCCTCGACCTCGCGCCCGTTGACGGTGTCCAAGCGCACGAGCGGGTTGAACTTCTGCCGCTGGTTGGACTGCTCCCCCTCGCGGGCCACTCGAACTGCGCCGGTGACCGCATCACCGCGCCGAAGACCGTTCTTGCGAACGAGGTTCATCGACACGTAGACATCGTTGGGGCCGGCCAGGTAGCCCGAGGTACGGACGAACGCGTAGTTGTCCAGAACGTCCAGGATGCCCGCGACGGGCTGGAGGACGTCGTCCTCGCGGATTTCGGTATCGCGCTCGCGTCCGCCGCCGTCGTTGCCTTCGCCGCGGTCGCGACCACGACGCCGTTCACGGAACCGACGGCCCCGCCGACCCCGGCCCTCGCCCTCGTCGTCCTGATTGTTGTCGCGGTTGTCGCGGGGACCGTTGTTGCGATCCTCGTTTCGTCCGTCACCCTGATTGCGGTTGCGGCCGTTTCGACCGCCGTTGTCACGGTTCGAGTTGTCGCGGCCGGAGTTGTCACGATTCGAGTTGTCGCGATTCGAGTTGTCGCGATTCGAGTTGTCCCGGTCGCCCTGGTTACGGCCGGAATTGTCCCGGTCGCCCTGGTTACGGCCGTTTTCACGGTTCGAGTTGTCGCGGTTCGAGTTGTCGCGGTTCGAGTTGTCCCGGTTGGCGTCGGGCTCGCGCTGTTCGCGGTCGGAACCGTCCTGCCGGTTCCGCTCGCCGCGGCTGCGCCGTGGACGTTCGGTGCCCGCGTTGTCGCCGGCCTCGTCGGGCTTCTCGGACGGAGCGGAAGTATCCGACGCTGGTCGCTCGGATGCGGCGGCCTCGGCTCCAGCCGAGTCGCCACTGCCGTCGAGCGGAAGCTGATCGGGCGCACCTGACCGGCGGCCGGCAGCTCGGCGGCCACGTGCACGACGCCCGGTCTCGGGGGCCGCGTCGGAAGCATCGGCCGAGTTCGCCTCGGAACCGCCCGCAGACGGGGTCTCGGGGGTCGGCGCAGCCTCGGCTGCAGGTTTGTCTTCGACGGGAGGCGTCGACGCGGCAGCCCGACGCGACTTGGGCGCGTCGGACTTGGGTGCATCGGACTTGGCTGCACTGGACTTGGTCGACGCAGCACCCGCCTGACGCTCGGATATGGCTGCGATCAGATCGCCCTTGCGCATACCGGAGATGCTCTTGATTCCGAGTTCGCCGGCAAGGCTGCGCAGCTCGGTGAGAACCATTCCGGACAAGCCTGCACGTCGGGGAGACGTCTCGGGCGCAGAGATGAGTTCCGTATCGGTCACGGAGGTCCTTTCCTTCCCTCGCTCGCTCGATGCGCAGCCGAGGGTTCGTTCCGCAGCTCGACATTCTGCCGAACTCGGATATTGCCGTTCATGTTCGACGCACTCCGCCGACGACACCGTCGATCCGGGACCGCAGATATCCACGGGAGGATCGAGTCAGGAGCGTCACATCACTCGGACGTTCTGAAATCCCCCGAATACAGCGACCTGAATGCCCTGACGAAACCGGCGTCTGAAGCGCACGATGTACGGACAGGGTTCACCATAGCGCCGTTGTCCCCAGTCGGCAAGAACCCTACTCGCCGGTTGTCACCTGATCGTGACCCCATCGGCGACATCGAGGTCGAGCACCCGCCACCCCTCGGCGGCTGCGGCCTCGCGCAGATCGGACGGAAACGGCTCCGTACACAGCGCCATCACGGTCGGTCCGGCACCGGAGACCACGGCTGCGATGGATCGGGCCCGAAGGCGGGCGATCCAACGGGTGGTGTCGGGCAGCGCCTGTGCCCGTTGACCTTGGTGCAACAGATCCTCGGTCGCGGACATCAGCAGGTCCGGCCGGTCGGTGAGAGCCACCACCGCGAGAGCACTTCGACTGACGTTGAAGGCCGCGTCGCGGTGAGGCACCAACTCCGGCAACAATCCCCGGGTGTGGGAGGTGGACGAGCGCTCGGTCGGAACGAGCACGACGACCGTGATACTCGGGTGCACCTCGAGACGCACAGCTGCGTACTTGCGCGCCGTCACACTGGCATTGGGCGGCTCGCTCCACGACACGACCGCTCCGCCGAGACAACTTGCCGACGCATTGTCCGGATGACCCTCGAACTCCGACGAGAGCTGAACGAGCTGAGCCTGCGACAACGTCGATTCCGGATCCACCTTCGCCGCCAACGCATTGGCGGCGGCCAGACCTCCGACCACAGCCGACGCCGATGAACCGAGCCCTCTGGAATGGGGAATCACGTTGCGGCACTGAATATCCAGGCCATCCGCCCACACTCCTGCCGCCTCGAGCCCCCGCTCGATGGCGCGCACGACGAGATGCGTCGGACCCCACGGCACATCCGCCGAGCCCTCGCCGTCGACGTGGATCCGCAATCCCGACGCGGTGGTCGTGACCTCGATCTCGTCGTAGAGTCCCAAAGCAATTCCGAGACTGTCGAATCCGGGTCCGATGTTGGCACTGGACGCCGGGACGCGCGCGGTGACCGTGAGTCCGATGGGGAGTGTCGTCGTCATAGCCGGAGATTCCGTCAACTCAGGCCAGCTCGAGCGCAGCCGCGACAGCGACGGGATCGACCGAAATCGGTTCGACGACAGGCATTCCCGACAAGGCCGTGTCAGGATCTTTGAGACCGTTTCCGGTCACGGTGCACACGACGGTCAGGCCCGGTTCGAGCCAGCCTTCCTTTCGCGCCGCGAGCAATCCGGCGACGCTGGCCGCGGACGCGGGCTCGACGAACACTCCCTCGGTCTTCGCGATCAGTCGGTACGCCTCGAGAATCTCCTCGTCGGTCGCTGCGCGGAATGCACCGTCCGATTCTTCCTTCGCGTTGACGGCACCGTTCCAGGACGCGGGCGAGCCGATGCGGATGGCGGTGGCGATGGTCTCCGGATCCTGCACGGGAGCACCATGAACCAGCGGTGCAGCACCTGCCGCCTGGACTCCGAGCATGCGCGGCTTGCGGGTGGTGAGGCCGTCACGGAAGTACTCCGAGTAGCCGCGCCAGTACGCGGTGATATTGCCTGCGTTCCCGACCGGAAGAGCATGGATGTCCGGCGCGTCGCCGAGTGCATCGCAGATCTCGAACGCCGCCGTCTTCTGACCCTCGATCCGGACGGGGTTGACCGAGTTGACGAGACCGATCGTCGGGAACTCCGCGGTGGTCTTACGTGCCAGTTCGAGGCAATCGTCGAAATTGCCCTGCACCTGAATGATCTTGGCTCCGTGCATCACTGCCTGGGCGAGCTTGCCCATCGCGATCTTGCCCTGCGGAACCAGCACCGCACAGGTCATTCCGGCCTTGGCCGCGTAGGCAGCGGCGGAGGCGGAGGTGTTGCCGGTGGAGGCGCACAGCACGGCTTCCTGCCCACGTGCGAGCGCGTCGGTGACGGCCATGGTCATTCCACGGTCCTTGAAGGAACCGGTGGGGTTGAGCCCTTCGACCTTCAGATGCACCGTGCAGCCGGTCAGTTCCGACAGATGTCCGGCCGGTAGCAGCGGCGTCCCGCCCTCACGCAACGTGACGGTCTTCCAATCCGGGCCGATGGCCAGACGCGGACGGTAGGCCTCGATCAGGCCGGGCCAGGGGGTGTGGACGCTCATACGGTGGTGCCTTCCAATCTGAGGACGCTGGCGACGTGCACGACCACGTCGAGCTGCTCGAGAGATGCAACGGTTTCGGACAGGGCCGAGTCGGCCGCGAGGTGGGTGACCACCACGAGCCTGGCCCCGTCACCCGCCCCGTGCTGCCGCACGGTCGAAATGCTGACGTCTCGCTTGGAGAACTCGGCCGCTACGGTGGCCAGCACACCGGGCCTGTCGGCAACCTGCATGCTGACGTAGTAGCGAGTGAGAATGTCACCCATGGGGGCCACCTTGAGCTTGGCGTACTTGGACTCGAGCGGGCCTCGTCCGCCGTAGAACTTGTTGCGCGCAGCCATCACCAGGTCGCCGAGCACCGCGGACGCGGTCGGCGAACCGCCCGCGCCCTGACCGTAGAACATCAACCGTCCGGCTGCCTCGGCTTCGACGACCACGGCGTTGAACGCGCCGTTCACCGAGGCCAAAGGGTGATTCAGAGGCACGAGCGCCGGGTAGACCCGAGCGGAGATCCGCTCCTTGCCCTTGGGCGTCACGATGCGTTCGCAGATGGCCAACAGCTTGATGGTGCAGTCCAAGGACTTCGCGGTTTCGAGATCGTCCGAGGTGATCTTGCTGATGCCCTCGCGGTAGACATCGCCAGCGGTCACCCGGGTATGGAACGCGATGGACGCCAGAATGGCAGCCTTGGACGCCGCGTCGTAACCTTCGACGTCCGCGGTGGGGTCGGCTTCGGCGTAACCCAGACGCCCGGCCTCGGCAAGCGTTTCAGCGTAGTCCGCTCCGGTCTCGTCCATGGCCGAGAGAATGAAGTTGGTGGTGCCGTTGACGATTCCGGCGACCTTGTTCACACGGTCACCCGCGAGGGACTGCATCAGGGGGCGAACGACCGGAATGGCTCCGGCCACGGCGGCCTCGAAATACAGGTCTGCGCGCGACTTCTCGGCCGCGTCTGCCAGCTCTCCGGTGTACTCGGCCAACAGTGCCTTGTTCGCCGTGATGACGGACTTGCCCTTCTCGAGGGCAGAGAGCACGAGGGTGCGGGGAATGTCGATGCCGCCGAGCACCTCGACGACGATGTCGACGTCCTCGCGACCGACCAACTCGGCCGGGTCGTCGGTGAGCAGTTCGGCAGGAACACCGCGATCGCCGTCCACCCGGCGCACCGCGATACCTCGAATTTCAAGTGGCGCACCGATTCTCGCCTCGAAATCCGCTGCGTTCTCGGTGATGATCCGGACGACCTCGCTGCCGACGTTTCCGAGCCCGAGTACCGCGACGCCTATCGGCTTCGATGTCATGACTGAACCTCCAAGCTGAGCAGATCTTCGATGGTTTCCCGCCGCAGGATCAGGCGCGACTGCCCGTCCCGGACTGCGACCACCGCGGGCCGCGTCAGCAGGTTGTAGCGACTGGACATGGAGTAGCAGTAGGCACCGGTGGCCGCGACAGCCAGCAGGTCACCGGGGCCGACATCGGCCGGCATCCATGTGTTCTTGATGACGATGTCGCCACTCTCGCAGTGCTTTCCGACCACGCGGGCCATGACTGCCTCGGCCTCGCTCGTGCGCGAGACCAATCGGCAATCGTATTCGGCCTGGTACAGCGAGGTCCGGATGTTGTCGCTCATTCCCCCGTCGACGCTGATGTAGCGACGGCGGGTCGCCTTGTCGACGGTGACATCCTTGATGGTCCCGACCTCGTACAGCGTCACCGTTCCCGGTCCGGCGATCGCGCGACCCGGTTCGACGGCAATGGTCGGCACCGGCAGACCCACTGCGGCCGATTCCGTCCGCACGATCTCGGTCAGCTTCGCGGCCAACTGCTCCACCGGCGGCGGATCGTCACTGGGCAGATACGAGATGCCCATGCCGCCACCGAGATCGAGTGTCGATATCTGCGCGGTCTTGTCGACACCGAACTCCGAGACGATGTCTCGAAGCAGGCCGATCACCTTGTGCGCTGCCAGTTCGAAACCGTCGACCTCGAAAATCTGCGAGCCGATGTGACTGTGCAAACCGACGAGGCGCAGATTGTCGGCCGCGAACACCCGGCGCACCGCCTCGAGCGCCGAGCCGTCAGCGAGCGAGAAGCCGAACTTCTGGTCCTCGTGCGCGGTCGCGATGAACTCGTGCGTGTGCGCCTCGACTCCGACGGTGATGCGAACGAGGACGTCCTGAACCACTCCCGCGGCACCGGCGACCGCGTCGAGACGGTCGATCTCGATGGTCGAGTCGAGAACCACATGCTCGACGCCGGCGCGCACCCCCGCCTCGAGTTCGGCAACCGATTTGTTGTTGCCGTGCATGGCAATTCGGTCGGCGGGGAATCCGGCTGCCAACGCGATGGCCAGCTCGCCGCCGGAGCAGATGTCCAGGGACAGTCCTTCGTCGGCAACCCAGCGAGCGATCTCGCCGCAGAGAAATGCCTTGGATGCGTAGTGCACCCGCTCGGTTGCCCCGAAGGCAGCAGCCATGTCGCGACAGCGCGAACGGAAGTCGTCCTCGTCGACGACGAACAACGGCGTGCCGTACTGCTCCGCGAGATCGGTCACCGAGACTCCGCCGAGCCGGACGGTTCCATCGCCGCCGCGCTCGGCGTTGCGGGGCCACACCTGCTCGGGCAGCGTCGTCATCTCCGACGCCACCGCCGGGCGCTCGGGCGTCGTCTGTTCGGCGGGACCACCGGCATGCTTGGGTCCCGCCGGATGTGCGCTCACATGCGCTCCGGTGCGGTGACCCCGAGCAGTTCGAGGCCGTTGGCCAGAACCTGCCGGGTCGCGTTCCCCAACGCCAGTCGTGCGGTGTTCACAGCTCCGGGCTCCTCGTCTCCTTGTGGAAGTACTCGACACGCACCGTAGAAACGGTGGTAGGCACCCGCCAACTCCTCGAGATAGCGGGCAATTCGGTGGGGTTCACGTAGTTCGGCAGCACTGGCCACCACACGCGGGTACTCGCCGATCGTCCTGATCAACTCGCCCTCCTGCTCGTGCGTCAGCAGGCTCAGATCGGGATTGTCGGCCGAGATCCCCAGTTCGGCGGCATTGCGTGCGAGCGAGGCCAAGCGGGCGTGCGCGTACTGGACGTAGTAGACGGGATTCTCGTTGCTCGCACTCGCCCAGAGAGCGAGGTCGATGTCGATGCTCGAGTCGACGGACGATCTGATCATGACGTATCGAGAGGCGTCGACGCCGATGGCGTCGACCAGGCCGTCGAGGGTGATGACGGTTCCGGCGCGCTTGCTCATCTTCACCGCGACGCCGTCGCGCACGAGGTTGACCATCTGCCCGATGAGCACCTCCACGGTGCCCGGATCGTCGCCGAAGGCTGCCGCAGCGGCCTTGAGTCGTCCGATGTATCCGTGGTGGTCGGCCCCGAGCATGTAGATGCACAGGTCGAAGCCGCGCTGGCGCTTGTTCTGGAAGTAGGCGATATCGCCTGCGATGTAGGCGGCGTTGCCGTCGCTCTTGATGACGACACGATCCTTGTCGTCGCCGTACTCGGTGGATCGGAGCCACCAGGCACCGTCCTCCTCGTACAGACTGCCCGACGTCTTGAGGTACTCGACCGATGCGTCGACGGCGCCCGAGTCGAACAGCGAGTTCTCGTGGAAGTACACGTCGAAATCGACGCCGAAATCGTGCAGGTTCGCCTTGATCCGGTCGAACATCAGCTCGGTTCCGATCGATCGGAACGTTTCTTCCTGTGCCTGCGGAGCCAGTTCGAGGGCCTGCGGCTCCCGGGCGAGCACCTGCGATGCGATCTCGGCGATGTACTCGCCCGCGTATCCGTTCTCCGGTGCGGGTTCTCCCTTCGCCGCGGCGATGAGTGAGCGACTGAAACGGTCGATCTGAGCGCCGTGATCGTTGAAGTAGTACTCCCGGGTGACCTCCGCGCCGTGAGCGGTCAGGATGCGACCGAGTGCGTCGCCGACAGCAGCCCACCGGGTTCCGCCGAGATGCACCGGGCCCGTCGGGTTGGCCGAGACGAACTCGAGGTTGACCTTCTTGCCCGCCATCGACGATCCGCTGCCGAAGGCCGGGCCGTCGGCCAGCACTCGGGCAACGATTTCACCTTGCGCTGCGGCGGCCAACCTGATGTTCAGGAATCCGGGGCCTGCGACATCGGCGCTCGAGATCGCGGCATCGGCCGCGAGGGCCTCGGCGAGCCAACCGGCGAAATCGCGAGGGTTGGCTCCGGCCTTCTTCGCCACCTGCAGCGCCACGTTGGTCGCGTAGTCGCCGTGCTCGGGGTTGCGGGGACGCTCGACGGTCAGTTTCGCAGGTAGAACGGATGCGTCGAGGCCGCGGTCGGCGAGCACCTTCGCGGCGGTCGCATGCAGCAGTTCGGCAAGATCGGCGGGAGTCACAGGTAGCTATCCTATTGGCTGGTGCGCGGCGTGCTCGCATGCACTGCCCGTCCGCTTCCGCGCTCACCCGGTCGATGCGGACGCCGCAGGCTCTGAGCACGCTCTCAGGCAGAGAACGTACAGTAAGGGCGCTCTGCGGAGATGATGCATCGTTACCGCCGTCACCAGCAGAAACGAATCAACAGCGCCACCGACCACCCACTTTCCTCGACTGAGAGAGCAACCACAGCGATGCCAACGGGTCCCGACAAAGGCAACCAGAACAAGTCGGCTGCGAAGGCAAACAAAGCCATCAACGCGGCCAACAAGAAGTCCGCAGGCAAGAAGAAGAGCGGCGTGCCCGCCGCCAAGGGGCGGCAGATCCCCTGGCTGACCGTTGCCGGTGTCGTTGTGGTCCTCGGTCTCGTCGCGGGCCTCGGGTTCAACCTGTACCCGAAGTACCAGGACAGTGCCGAGGCGAAGAAGTTCTCGCCCAGCGAGAGCAATCAGGATCCGTCGACCGATATCGACGGGGTCGTGGTGAAGGACTATCCGGCGGCCCTGCACGTCGCACGCTCGCAGCGAGTCGCCTACGACCAGTCGCCGCCGTTCGGTGGACCGCACGATGCCGTGTGGGCCACCTGCACCGGCATTGTCTACCCCGAGGCCATTCGCTCCGAAAATGCGGTGCATTCGCTCGAGCACGGTGCCGTCTGGATCACGTACAACCCTGATGATCTGAGCGCGGACCAGATTCAGACGCTGGCCGATCGCGTCGACGGTGAAACTCAGATGATGATGTCGCCGTACCCCGGCCTCGACAGTCCGGTTTCGCTGCAATCCTGGGGCCACCAACTCAAGCTGGACAGTGTGGACGACGCACGCATCAGCCAGTTCATCTCGGCCCTGCGCCTCAACCGTTTCGCCTACCCCGAGGTCGGTGCCAGCTGCGCATCGGTGCCCGGAACCGGCGACAACGCCTTCGACCCGGACAACCCGCCCCTGTTCGACGCATCCGCACCCGGCCCCGACGCGGTGCCGATGGACGGCGGCGGCATTGCTCCCGATACGAGCGAGACCGGTGGAGCAGGCGGAATGCAGCTGCCGAGCGACCTGCAGATCCCGTCGAACTGATGACCGAGACGACGACCGACAACGCGCCGACGCCTGACTCCGCAGGCAAGCCCAGCCAACGCGTCGCGCTGGTGGCGCTTGCTCTGATTGCCGTCCTCGCCATCGGGTTCGCGTTGGGCTTTCTGGTCAAGAGCCCGTTCCGAGACGGCGACAACTCACCCGCAGCGGACTCGGTGGATGTCGGCTTCGCTCAGGACATGACCGTGCACCACGAGCAGGCGATCGAGATGGCCGCGGTGGCGTTGACCAATGCCTCCGATCAGGCAGTCAAGAGCTTGGCGTTCGACATACTCACATCTCAGCAAAACCAGGTGGGACAGATGCAGGGCTGGTTGGCTCTGTGGGATCGTGCACCGATCTCCACCGACGGTTACATGGGGTGGATGAGCGAGGACGACGCACACGGACATGCGGCCAACGGGATGTCGATGGATGCCGGATCTGGCGATCCCACCAGGGCGATGCCGGGCATGGCCAACTCGACCGAACTCGCAGCGCTTCGACAGGCCACGGGCTCGGACGTGGACGTGCTGTTTCTGCAGCTCATGCTGCGCCACCACGAGGGCGGCCTGGCGATGATGGAGTACGCCACCACCCACGCGCAGTCACCTGCGGTGATCAACTTGGCCAAGTCCATGGTCGAAACACAATCCGGCGAGTCGACGCTGATGAAGCAGATGCTCGCCGCGAAGGGTGCGCAGCCACTGCCACTGGGGTGATTTCGACTCCGGCCGCGTATGCGCTAGTCTTTCGTACAGCCCAACAGGCACACCGGCCTCGCCGGTGCGCCCCCGTAGCTCAGGGGATAGAGCGTTCGCCTCCGGAGCGAAAGGCCGCAGGTTCGAATCCTGCCGGGGGCACACATTTTTCACGCCGGCCACCTGCTCCGGGTGCCCGCTCGACCGAGACGGTGGACTCCCATGTCGGAGGATCTCCCCCATATCGAGTCGGTCGTCGACACCCTGTACTCACTTGCGCCCGCCGATTTCGTCGCACGCCGGTCCGCGTACGCCACCGAGTTCAAGAAGGCCGGAGACAAGGCCGGAGCCGCCAGGATCGGTGCCCTCCGTAAGCCCACCGTCGTGGCGTGGTTGATCAACAATCTGGCCCGGCAGGACGAGTCGGCCCTGGCCGAACTGTTCGACCTCGGCGAGCAACTCGAACGGGCCCAGCAGCGCGGCGACGGGCGTCGATTACGTGAGTTGTCCACTGCTCGAAGCACTTCGATACGCGCCCTCACCGAAACGGCCGTCTCGCTCGGACACGATCTTGGCATCACCGTCGGTGACAACGCTGTGCGCGAGATTGGCAACACCCTGAACGCGGCGATGGCCGACCTCGACGTTCGCGACCGCGTTCGCGCGGGCAGGACCGTGGCGGCCGAAACCTACAGTGGCTTCGGACCTGCCCTGCTCTCGCTCGTTCCGAACGCCCCGAAGGACGACGACACAGCGGATGACGACACAGAGCAGGACGACGACACAGAGCAGGACGACGACACAGAGCAGGACGCCGCACCGGAGACCGAGGACGATCGGTCGACCATCGACGAAGCAGAACGGAACCGTCTGCTCGCCGAACTCGACTCTGCCGAGGCCGAGCTCGATACCGCGCGAATCGACGCCGAGGAAGCCACGGCCGAGCACCAACGATGCGAGGCCGAACTACACAGCGCTGCAGCAGAGGTCGCGCGGATCGAGTCCGAACTCGATGCGGCGAAAGCCCGGGCCCGACAAGCACGGAAGGCATCGAAGGCAAGCTCGGTAGACGTGCGTTCGGCGATGGACGTGCACGAGGCTGCCCGCGCTCGGGTCGCCGAAGCCCGGTCGGCACTCGATGCCCTGACCTGACCTACCCTGGCGTGGTGACCACACGATGGCAGGCCGAGAACTCTGCAGCCGATTCCAAGCGATACATCGAAAGATTCGACCGCCTGGCCGAGCGAGGCGTGGACCTGCACGGTGAGGCCCGGATGGTCGATGCGCTGGTCTCCCCTGCGTCGAACATCCTCGATGCCGGATGCGGCACAGGCAGGCTCGGTGCCGAACTCGCTCGCCGCGGACACCGGGTGACTGCGGTGGATCTCGATCCGGTTCTGGCGGAGGCCGCGCGAGCACACCCCGAACTCGACGTGCATGTCGCCGATCTGACGACGCTGGATCTGGGACGGACGTTCGATGCAGCCGTGGCAGCGGGCAACGTACTGGTCTTCATGAAGCCCGGTACCGAACGCGCAGCGCTCCAACGTATCTGGGCCCACCTGACCGACGGCGGGGTGTTCGTCACCGGGTTCGCCACCGATCGGGAGTACACGGTGGACATGCTCGACCAGGATCTGGCTGCGACCGGGTTCGATGTAGAACATCGTTTCGCGACGTGGGATCTGAGGCCCTGGCGAACCGACGCGGACTGGGCTGTCACGGTGGCACGGAAGGCCGCATTGTTGGCATGAGAGTTCGAACGATCGCGTGATCGCGATCGAATCTCGACTCATACGACGGGCACGCGAACCGGACACCGTGGGAGGATGGTCGGTATGCCTGCACCGTCTCCGCTTCCACTCGACCCCATTGCAGAGGCCCACCGACAGTGGACCGAGCACGGGTGGCCCGAGGCCGCCGACGGTATGGCGGCCGTGACGTCGTTGATGCGCGCTCAGCAGATCATGCTGGCACGGGTCGAGGAAGCTCTCAAGCCCACGGGACTGACCTTCTCGCGGTACGAGCTGCTGACGTTGCTGACGTTCACCAAGAACGGCGCGCTACCGATGGCGAAGGCCAGTGCGCGTCTGCAGGTGCATCCCACGAGTGTGACCAATGCTGTCGACCGTCTCGAATCGGTGGGATACGTTCGGCGCATTCCGCATCCGAGCGATCGACGCACCACTCTGGTCGAAATCACCGATCAGGGACGCACGTTGGCGCTCGAGGCCACCGAGCGTCTGAACTCGCTGGTGTTCGCCCAACCCGGCCTCGCGCGCGACAAGTTGCTCGGGCTCATCCGCATCTTGGCGGAACTGCGTTCCGATGCAGGCGATTTCGACAGTGATGACATATCCACATCGTTCTGAGTTCTGTGGTGACTGATCACAAATTAATGGCACACCCGTACCGCTCGTGGTGGAATGTCCTTGTGAACAGGGCGGAGTCGATCTGCTGAAGGGCGGGGCCGGGTGCTGGTGTTGGGGGTCGGAGCGGGTGCGCACGGTGCACGCGCAATTCTGACGTATCTGGACAGCCCGCACCGCACGCCCATCGTCTCTCGTACGGTGCGCCGCGCGCCCGGGCAGTCGTTGGCCACCACGATTGCCACCGGCGTCGACGCCATCCACTCCATCGCCGGAGCCATGTCGCTACCGGTGCAGTTCTCCGCCATCGCATACCGAGTGGCGACCGATCCGGGTACGGTCGCCACCAGCGGCACTGCCCGCACTGCGTCACTGGTACCGGAAACCGCTGCGCAAGTGCGCTACCTGCGTTTCATCGGACTGGTTCCCAATCACGGGGTCACGGTGCTGTGCGATATCGGTAGTACCGGCACCACGGTCACCGTCATCGATCTCGCGTCCTCCCGCACACTCATGGCGCGGCGCACTGCCACATTCTGCGGAGACGATCTCGATCATTCGGTCCGCCGACTGCTCTCATCGAACGGCGTGCGTGTCGACATCGATGCAAGCCGTGCCATCAAGGAGCAACTCAGCGTCGACTCCGTCGTCAGCACGACGGACACCGCAGGCGCGGCGCGTCATGTGTTGACCCGGCGCGACTTCGACGATCTCATTGCCGGGCCGGTGCGGTACGCAGGCATGCTGGTGGAGCAGACGCTCCAATTGTCCGGAGCCAGAGCGCAGTCCATCGTCGTGGTGGGCGGCGGTGCGAACATCACGTCGATAGCTCGGTTGCTGGAGAAGCGAACTGGCTTGACCACTCTGGTGCCGTCGATGCCGGAGTTGGTCTCGGCCCGCGGCGCCGCCCTGCTGTCTCCCGACAGGTAGAGCGGCACCGCGAAAGACCGGCACTACCGGTGTTTGAAGTCCGGCGTCCGCTTCTCGATGAACGCCGACATGCCTTCCTTCTGATCCTCGGTTGCGAAGATCGAATGAAACACCCGGCGCTCGAACAGCACGCCCTCGCGCAGGCTCGACTCGAACGATCTGTTCACCGCCTCTTTCGCCATCATGGTGACCGGCAGCGACATCCCGGCAATGGTCGTCGCCGTCGCGATGGCGTCGTCGAGGAGATCCGCGACCGGCACGATGCGCGAGACGAGGCCGGCTCGCTCGGCCTCGTCGACCTTCATGTTGCGGCCGGTCAAACACATCTCCATGGCCTTTGCCTTTCCTACCGCGCGGGTCAGCCGCTGTGACCCACCGATTCCCGGAATGACGCCCAGCTTGATCTCCGGTTGCCCGAATACCGCTGTGTCGGAGGCGATCAGCACATCACAGAGCATCGCCAGTTCGCACCCGCCGCCGAGCGCGTAACCGGACACCGCCGCGATCAGCGGTGTTCGAGCCGAGGCCAACCTGTCCCATGCTGCGAAGAAATCCTCGAGGTAGACATCCATGTACGACTTCGGCTGCATCTCCTTGATATCGGCACCAGCGGCGAACGCCCGCTCGGATCCGGTGATCAGAATTGCACCGATGCCCGAGTCGGCGTCGAGCTCCTCGACCACCGAGACGACCTCCCGCATCAACTGAGAGTTGAGCGCGTTGAGCGCCTTGGGGCGGTTGAGTGTGATGATGCCGACGCGTCCCCGACGCTCGAGCAGAATTGTCTCGAAATCACTCACAGGTCGGCTCCATTCGATCGTTCGCGGATGTCGTTGATGATCCCGGAGAAGTCGACATCGGCGCCGCCCCCGGAGGTTCCCTTGAATCGCGCGTACAGTTCGGCGGCCTGCAAACCGAGAACGCCCTCGACGCCGTTGTCCCGCAGCGCGTTGGCAGCCAGGCTCAAATCCTTGTCCATCAACGCGGCAGCGAATCCGGGCTTGTAGTCGTTGTTCGCCGGGCTCGTCGGAACAGGACCAGGCACAGGGCAATTGGTGGTCAGGGCCCAACATTGACCGGATGCAGTCGAGGCCACGTCGAACAGTGCCTGGTTGCTCAGTCCGAGCTTCTCCCCCAGGACGAACGCCTCGCTGATCGCGATCATCGAGACGCCGAGAATCATGTTGTTGCAGATCTTGGCGGCCTGACCGTTTCCTGCGGCCCCGCAGTGCACGACCTTTCGGCCCATGACATCGAGAACTGCTGCAGCAGAGGCGAAGTCTTCCTCGGAACCGCCCACCATGAAGGTCAACGTCCCGGCTGTCGCCCCGCCGACGCCGCCCGAGACGGGCGCATCGATGCTGCGGTGGCCGGCCTCGCCTGCAAGGCGATGTGCGGCATGGGCGTCGGCGACATCGATGGTCGAGGAGTCGATGAACAGCGTTCCGGGTGCGGCCTCGGGTAGCAGGTCTGCATACAACCCGAGCACCAGCTTGCCGTTGGGCAGCATGGTGATGACGGTGTCGGCACCGGCGACGGCAGCGGCCGCCGATTCCATGACGGTCACGCCGTCTTTCGCGGCTTGTTCGAGAGCGGCGGGCACCAGATCGAAGCCCTGCACCGTGTAGCCCGCCGCAGCCAGATTGGCGGCCATTGGTCCACCCATGTGGCCCAGGCCGATGAAACCGATCGTCTTCTCGCTCATCACTGCTCACCTTCTGTATGTGCGTTCGACAGGCCGAGCTCCGCGTCCCCGAGAGGCGCGAAGTACCGGTCGACGTCCTCGGGTGTGACCTCCGCCAACGTACGCGGTTGCCACTGCGGATTGCGATCTTTCTCCACTACCTGCGCCCGAATTCCCTCGACGAGGTCATGGCTGCTCAGCGATGCGACCGACACGCGATACTCGTCGTCGAGCACCGCCTCCAGCGTCGGAAGTGTCGCCGCGCGTCGCAGAGATCTCAGCGTGACGGCCAGCGCGACGGGCGATTTGGATGCAATGTCCTGCGCGGCCTGCTGGGCCTGCGGCACCGAACTGGCAGCGAGAGCATCGATGATGGCCTGAACGTCGTCGCCGGCGTAGCAGGTGTCGATCCAGTCCTGCTGGTCGACGGTCGAGTCCGGTGCAGGCTCGCTGAACGTCGAGACGGCCTCACCGACACTGACGGTTGCCAATGCCGAGTAGAAGTCTTCGAGCTTGTCCGATGGAATGTAGTGATCGGCAAAACCGGACGCGATGGCATCCGCGGCGTTCATTCTCGCTGTGGTGAGCGCGAAATGAGTGCCGATCTCACCGGGAGCACGGGAGAGCAGATACGTTCCACCGACATCGGGGACGAAACCGATGCCGACCTCCGGCATCGCGATCTTCGAGCGTTCGGTGACGATTCGGGTGTTGGCGTGGGCCGAGAGTCCGACGCCCCCGCCCATCACGATGCCGTCCATGACGGCCACGAACGGCTTCGGGAATCGGGCTATCGCGGCGTTGAGGATGTACTCGTCACGCCAGAAGTCCTTGCTCGCACTGCCACCCTCCTTGGCGTCGTGGTAGATCGAGACGATGTCGCCGCCTGCGCACAGTCCACGCTCGCCTGCTCCGGTGAGCAGTACTACATCGATGTCGTCGTCGGTTGCCCACTGCGTCAACGCCGGTGCGATCTCGCGCACCATCGCGTGGTCGAGCGCGTTGATGGCTTTGGGACGATTGAGCACGATCCGGCCGATACCACCGGAGACTTCGACGATCACATCGCTCATGCCGCACCCACGATCGATCGAGCAACGACGACGCGCATGATTTCGTTCGTCCCTTCCAGAATCTGATGCACGCGAAGGTCGCGAACAATCTTCTCGATGCCGTACTCGGACAGATATCCGTATCCGCCCAACAATTGCAGCGACCCGTTGGCAACGTCGAAACCGGTGTCGGTTCCGAACCGCTTTGCCATCGCGCACATTTCGACCTTGTCCGGGGCGTTGCGCTGCAGAGCATCCGCAGCGCGCCACAGCAGAGTTCGGGCCGCCTCCAGTTCGGTTCTGAAATCGGCCAACCGGAACTGCAGGGCCTGCGCATCGAGCAGCCGAGCTCCGAATGCCTTGCGCTCGGCGAGGTAGGCGACGGCCGTGTCCAGAGCCGACTGCGCGCCGCCGATCGAACACGCGGCGATGTTGATGCGGCCTCCGTTGAGACCGTTCATCGCGATCCGGAAACCGCCGCCCTCGCTACCCAGCAGATTCTCGGCCGGAACACGAACTCCTTCGAGCACGACCTGTCGGGTGGGCTGGGCATTCCAACCCATCTTCTTCTCGTTCGCTCCGAACGAGAGCCCGTCGGTGCCCTTGGGCACGATGAACGCCGAGATACCGCTCGGCCCCGGAGCCCCGGTACGCGCCATGACGACGTATACCGCTGATGTCCCTGCACCGGAAATGAACTGCTTGACGCCGTCCAACACGTACTCGTCACCGTCGCGAACGGCCTTGGTGCTCAGCTGTGCTGCATCCGATCCAGCGCCCGGCTCGGTGAGGCAGTAACTGCCCAGCTGATCCATCGCACACAGGCCAGGAAGCCATGTCCGGCGCTGCTCGTCGGTGCCGTAGGTGTCGATCATCCAGGCAACCATGTTGTGGATGGATATGTACGCAGCGATGGACGGATCGCCCGTAGCGAGTTGCTCGAATATTCGTACCGAGTCGACTCTCGTCAACCCCGATCCACCCACATCCTCGCGAATGTAGATGCCACCCATACCCAGATCAGCCGCCTTGCGCAGAACGTCGACCGGGAAGTGCTTGTTCTGATCCCACTCGACTGCGTTGGGCGCGAGAAATTCGTCGGCGAATTCGCGAGCGGTGTCGTTGATCGCTCGCTCGTCCTCGTTCAGTGTGAACATCACGCGATCAGTCCATGTTCGGGATGACGAAGTGATTCTGCGAGAGGGATTCCTTGGTGCCCGACGGCCACCGCTGGGTGACGGTCTTGGTCTTGGTGTAGAAGCGGATCGAGTCCGGTCCGTGCTGGTTGAGATCGCCGAATCCGGAACGCTTCCAGCCGCCGAACGTGTGGTACGCGATCGGAACCGGAATCGGCACGTTGACGCCGACCATTCCCACCTGAACGCGCGAACAGAAGTCGCGGGCGGTGTCGCCGTCGCGGGTGAAGATGGACACTCCGTTGCCGTACTCGTGCTCGGTGGGCAGACGAAGTGCGTCCTCGTAGTCCTTGGCACGGACAACGATCAGGACAGGTCCGAAGATCTCTTCCTTGTAGATCCGCATGTCGGTGGTGACCTTGTCGAACAATGTCGCCCCGGCGAAGAATCCGCCCTCATGGCCTTCCAGGCTGAAGCCGCGACCGTCGACGACCAGCTCGGCACCCTCGTCGATCCCGATCTGGGTGTAGCTGTTGACCCGCTCGAGTGCATCGCTGCCCACGAGCGGACCGAAGTCCGCGGTTTCGTCGTCCGAGCGGCCGATCTTCAGCTTCGCCACCCGCTCGGTCAACTTGGCGACGAGCGCGTCTGCGGTCTCCTCACCGACCGGAACGGCAACGGAGATCGCCATGCAGCGTTCGCCCGCCGAGCCGTATGCGGCACCGAGAAGGGCATCGGCCACCTCGTCGAGATCGGCGTCGGGCATCACCAGAGCGTGGTTCTTGGCTCCGCCGAAGCACTGTGCGCGCTTACCGTGCTGGGCCGCGGTCTCGTAGATGTACTGGGCGATGGGGGTCGAGCCGACGAAGCCGATGGCCTTGACGCGGTCGTCGGTGAGCAACACATCGACGGCGTCCTTGCCGCCGTTGACGACGTTGAACACACCCGGCGGCAGTCCGGCTTCGAGGAAGAGCTCGGCGAGCTTGAGCGGAACGGAGGGATCGCGCTCGGACGGCTTGAGAACGAAGGCGTTGCCGCAGGCGATGGCCGGGCCTGCTTTCCACAGCGGAATCATCGCCGGGAAGTTGAACGGGGTGATTCCGGCGACGACACCGAGTGGCTGCCGCATCGAGTAGACGTCGATGCCGCCGCCTGCGCCTTCGGTGTACTCGCCTTTGAGCAGGTGCGGAACCCCGACGGCGAACTCGACGACCTCGACGCCGCGCTGGACATCGCCCCTCGCGTCCGCGATCGTCTTGCCGTGCTCGGAGGACAGCAAGCGTGCGAGCTCGTCCATGTCTCGGGTGACCAGTGCGAGAAATTTCATCAGCACGCGGGCCCGCCGCTGAGGGTTCCAGGTGGCCCACTCGCGTTGCGCCTGCTCGGCGTCGGCGATCGCTGCCTCGACCTCGGCGGCATCGGCCAGCGGCACCCGGGCCTGCACCTGGCCGGTGTTGGGATCGAAGACGTCCCCGAACTGTCCTGAAGTGCCTGCGACGTGCTTGCCGCCGATGAAGTGCGTGAGTTCGCGAGTCATGAAGTCCATCCTCGAACGTGGGAAATGAAGTACGCCCATCCTATAGTTGGATGTCCATGCAAGTCCACAGCACGTCACATTCGGTCGTAGAACTGCCTCAGATCGGCACACGCACGACTGACCTCGCCCTCGGAGGAGCCGTCGGCACGAAATATCCGACGCAGAATCAACGGATCCAGATCGTCCATCGCCGGAGCGAACGACACCCGAGGAAGATCGGGGAACGACGCGCGATCGGCGAACCAGTCATCGGCGTCGAACCGATCATCCCCGTCGCCCACCCCCTCGATCAGCTGATCGAGATCCACTCCGCGCAGCGTCAGGATGGTGGCCGCCGACGAGTCGATGTGTTCCGCGGCGATGTACATCAGCGCCGCCGCATGTTTGCACGGCCACCCGTCGTCGGGGCACGTGCAATCGAAATCGAGCTGCCCCTTGTCGTGCGGAAGCAACGTCGACGCCAACGCCTGCGGAATGGCATTGGAGGCCAACTCGGCCAACATTCCGGGATTGGATCGCACCCGATCGACGAGCGCGGCCACCTCACCCTGCGTCAGCGGCTCGACGGTGACCGAGGCCGAGAACGGCTCGAGCTGACTGCCCTGCACCTCGCCGTAGATCTGCCCGCGCTCCACCCCGAGAGTGAGCACCTGCCCCTGACGGGCATAGGTCCGCCCCCGTGCGATACGGCCTGGATCAGCAAGGTCTTCCATCGCCGCGACGAAGTGCCTGCCCCACCACGTCTGTCCGAAGGCTCCGCGCTTGTTCCTCGACTCGATGCCGCCCTTGGCTTTGCGCCGCTTGCCGTACTGCGAGAAGTCGACCATCACTCACCCACCGCATCCTCGCTGAGGCGAAAGAGCTCCTGCAGTTCCGCGGTATCCATTTCGGTCACCCAACTCTCGCCGGTGCCCACCGCCAGGTCCGCCAGGTCCTGTTTGGAGACGAGCATCGAGTCGATCCGCTCCTCCACCGTGCCGACACACAGCAGTTTGCGCACTTCGACGTTCTTGCGCTGCCCGATCCGAAATGCGCGGTCGGTCGCTTGATTCTCCACCGCCGGGTTCCACCAACGATCCAGATGCACAACATGATTGGCAGCGGTGAGATTCAAACCGGTACCGCCGGCCTTGAGCGAGAGCAGCATGATCGGCGGACCGTCCTCGCTCTGGAACTTCTCCACCATCGCATCGCGCTTGGTCTTGCTCACACCGCCGTGCAGAAACGGCACCTCGGCTCCGAAACGATCTCCGAAGTACGGTGCCACGAGTTCGCCGAACTCCCGAAACTGCGTGAACAGCAACACCTTCTCGTTGTCACCCAGAATCGAATCGAGCATGTCCTCCACCAACCCGATCTTGCCCGATCGGTGCTGGCCCCTCTTGAGCACCGGCGAGCCGTCGGACAGAAAATGGGCGGGATGATTGCAGACCTGTTTCAGGCGAGTGAGAGCAGAGAGCACCGCACCCTTGCGCTTCATTCCCTTCGCGTCGGCGATCTGCGCCATCATCTCGTCGACAACGGCCTTGTACAACGCGGCTTGCTCGGCGGTGAGGTTGGCGCGCACCGTCATTTCGTTCTTGTCGGGCAGATCCGAGATGACCGTCGGATCGGTCTTGACTCGGCGCAGAATGAACGGCGAGGTGATGGCACGCAGCCGCGACACTGCGCTCTCGTCGTTCTCACGCTCGATCGGTACGGAGAATCGCTTCCGAAAGTCGGACGGGCGCCCCAACATGCCCGGATTGGCGAAGTCGAGAATGGACCGGAGCTCGTCGAGCCGGTTCTCCACCGGAGTTCCGGTGAGCGCCAACTTGTGTTCCGCCGGAATCGCCAGCGCCGCCTTGGCCTGAACCGTGCCCGCATTCTTGATGTGTTGCGCCTCGTCGAGCACCACACGTCGCCAGAGCTGCTCCGCCAGTTGCACGCGATCTTTGGCCATCAACGCATACGTGGTGACGGTCAGATCGTGTTCGGCGATCGCCCGGTCGAGCTCGTCGCCCTTCGCCCGAGCCGGACCGTGATGCACGAGCACTCTCAGTGCGGGCGTGAACTTGCCCGCCTCTCGCTGCCAGTTGCCCACCACCGACATCGGTGCCACCAGCAGAGTCGGCTTCGTGCTCTGTTCGTGAGCAAGCAGCGTCAGCACCTGCAGTGTCTTGCCGAGACCCATGTCGTCGGCGAGTACGGCTCCGAGTCCGAGCCGGCTCATGAACGCGAGCCAGTCCAGCCCGCGCTGCTGGTAGGGCCGAAGAACTGCGTTCACGCCGTCGGGCACCGGTATCGACTCCGGCACCGCACCGGGCTCGAGCAGCGTGGCCGCCCAGCCGGTGGCGCGAATGTCCTGAATCGGTGCCGGCGGAGGATCCGCCAACGTCATCTCGCGCATCAACGTGCTCAGCGCTGTCCCGTCGCCGTGGTGCTCCGCGACGTACTTCGCGGCCCGAGCGAGCTGCCCACCGTCGGCCAATACCCACTGACCCCGAAGGCGAACGAGGTCCCCTTTGGTGGCGGCGAGCTTGTTCATCTCAGCTTCGGTGAGCACCATGTCGCCGAGTTGGAGCTGCCAGTCGTACGACACCAACTCGTCCATGCCGACCGCGCGGTCGGCGGCCGCCTTGGTCACGGCAGGAGAGTCGACACGCAAGCGCATCGAGGGGTCCAACCTGGTCCAGGCCCGCGGCAACAACACGGTCGTTCCCGTGGCCTGCAGAGCCGTCGCCCCGTGTTCCACGAGATCGATCACGACCGACGTCGGCAGCAGAAGGTCGAGGGTGCCGTCCTGAGTCGGCACATCACGCAGCCTCGGGTACGCCGCGACCGCCTCGCCGAGCTTGCGCACCGCGATCGAGAGCAGCGCAGCATCGACCTTGCGGCTCATCGGCACTGGACGTGGTGCTTCACCGTCCGCCCGCAGACACACCTGGAGGGTCCAGAACGACTCCGCAGACTCGTCGGCGACCTGGATGCGCCCCGGTTCCTCGACCCCTGGTTCCTCGGCCACTTGTTCGTCGGCCACTGGTTCGTCGTCATCGGGTTCGAGCAGGCGGAGCACCAACGAGGGCTCGTCCACGGTGAGACTTGCGCGCCAGTTCTCCAGCAGTGTCGAGACCTGCTGTGTGCCATCTGCATACGGATCGTCACGGACCAGGGCCGAGAGCAGCGGATGCTCCGCGTCCGGTCTGCCCAGACGTGATCGGACGATCGGATCGGTGAGCTCCTCGACCATGTCGTCGAGAATCTTCTTGGGCCGGTCCGAGGCACGCTGGACGGACGGCATCGACACGGCGAGTTCGCTGAGCCACGCACGCTGTCGCTCACCGCCGACCAGACGCCACCGTGGCCACCACTGCCCGTCCATCGACTTCAGTGCGGGTACGACCCGCCCACCGCGGACCCAGCGTTCGATCCCGTGGGCGACGTGCGCCAGAAAGAGCAGATCACCGGAGATCAGCGCGTGCGCGGGTGGCGTCCGCAGCAGCAGATCCGCTGCATCGTTCGGTGCGAGTGCGATCGCGGGAATCTGGACGGGGTCCTGCGCGCCCGTGTGATGGTCTGCCGAGGGAAACGACACGGACGCACGGTGCCGGAAAGTCTTGGCGAGGGTCTGCGCATGAATCGGCGGGAGATCAGGTTCGTCGCCGGAGGCGAGTTCGTCGTCCCACAGCATCAGTCCCGAACCGGGGGACCACAGACCGTGCAACATCGGTCCATCCAATCAGGACGCACCGACACCACCTCGGCGAGGCAGTCCGGAAACGGTCCGGGCCGGAGCGCGCCGAGCGCGCGAGCCATCAGGCACCGAGCGCGCGAGCCATCAGGCACCGAGCGCGCGAGTCATCGGGCACAGTGGTCACATGATCGCGTACGGCTTCAGCGAATACGGCGGACCCGAAACCGAGTACCTTCTCGACGTGCCCATGCCCGAGCCCGGGGCCGGTCAGATCCTCGTCGCGGTGCATGTGGCCGGGGTCAATCCTGCCGATTGGAAAGTGCGGGCAGGTAACCGCAAGGACACTGTGCCGATCACGTTGCCTGCGGTGCTGGGGCGAGAAGTGTCGGGAACTGTCGTCGAAACCGGCTCCGGGGTGGACGAGTTCACGGTGGGTGACGAGGTGTTCGGGGCGACGGCGTCAGGTCACGGCGGCTACGCCCAGTACACCGTGCTCAATGCGTCGAGCTCCGCCCACAAACCCGATTCGGTGTCGTGGTCGGCGGCGGCCACTCTGCCCGTCGCGGCCGGCACTGCCTATGACGTACTGCGCGGACTGGCGTTGGTCTCCGGCAGCACGCTGCTGGTGCTGGGCGCTGGAGGCGGCGTGGGTTCGTCGGTGCTGCAGCTGGCGCGCGCGACTGGCATCGAGGTTCTCGCTGTCGCCGGCGCCGGCAAGCAGGAATGGGTCGAGTATCTCGGGGCCGAATTCGTCGCCGCGGGACCGCAGTACATCGATTCGATTTCGCGACCGGTCCACGGCATCGTCGATCTCGTCGGCGGCGAGACGCTGCGCGCGGCCGCCGAGAAGACCGGCGCACCGGTGGTGAGCGTCGCCGATCCCGTGCAGGCCACGCAGTGGGGTGGATCAGGAGCCCATCGTGACCGCACCACAGCCGCATTCACACATTTGGCAGAGCTGGTCGCGACCGGGGTGCTGAGCCCACGCATAGACCACGTGTTTCCGCTCGAACGCGCGGGCGAGGCTCTCGCTCTCGTCGAGGACGGCCACACGCTCGGCAAGGTCGTCGTCCAGGTTCGCTGAATCCGATGTCCCGATGTCCCGGTGTCCCGATGTCCCGATGTCCCCGTGGACCTCGACGTCACTGTCGGTGCCCTACGGCAGACTGCTACCACGACGGGTGACTGCAGAAGACCGACGATGGGGCGTGTGTGAAGAATCTGTGGGTGGCGGTAGCTCTGGTGATCGGTGCGGTGGTCCTGGCTGCGTTCGGATCCTGCGATCGGTCCGTCATTCCCGGCATCTCCCCCGCCGCGCCTGCCCCTGGCAGCCCTACCCGGGTACAGATCGAGCAGTTGCTCGCTCAGGTGAACGTGGTCGCTGCCCGGCCCGATGTCCTCGGATACGAGCGCGGATGCAAGAGCGGTCAGGGCTGCGTGTTCGGCCCTGCGTGGACGGACGACTACGACGGGCCGGGCGGCCACGATGGCTGCGGCACCCGAGACAATGTGCTGGCACTGTCGATGACGGAGGTCGAGTTTCGCCCGGGCACCCACGACTGCGTCGTGCTGTCCGGCCGCCTCGCCGACCCGTATTCCGGTGAGCTCCTGCAGTTCACCAAGTCCGATGCGGGGAAAATTCAGATCGACCATGTCTATCCGCTGTCCGCCGCCTGGGACATGGGAGCGAACGCCTGGTTGCCCGACAAGCGCATTCGGTTCGCCAACGATGTCGCCTTCAATCTGTTGGCGGTCAACGGAGGGGACAACCAGAGCAAGAGCGACAAGACTCCATCGCAGTGGATGCCGCCGAATGCGGCGTACCACTGCTTCTATGCGGGCAAGTATCTCTCGGTTGCCGCTCAGTACGAGCTGCCGATCACCGAGGCCGATCGCAGCGTTCTCGGCTCGGTCGCATCGACGTGCCAAGAGTAGGGTGAGGGCAATGTCAACGGCACACTCGCGCAGCTTTCTCGATCGCGACACGCAACTGTGTATGTCTCTGTCCGGTCGCCCCAGCAATATCGGCACCCGCTTCCACAACTACCTCTACGACGAGTTGGGCCTCAACTTCGTCTACAAGGCGTTCACCACCACCGACCTGGCTGCCGCTATGGGTGGCGTTCGCGCGCTGGGTATTCGAGGCTGCGCGCTGTCCATGCCGTTCAAGGAAGACGTCATCGACATGGTGGACGTGATGCACGGCTCCGCCAGCGCCATCGCATCGGTCAACACCGTCGTCAACGAGGACGGCGTTCTGCACGCGTACAACACCGACTACCAGGCCGTGGCCAATCTACTTGCGGCACAGTCGCTTTCGACCGACATCTCGGTGGCCGTCACCGGAAGCGGCGGTATGGCCAAGGCTGTGGTTGCCGCACTGCGAGATTCGGGCTTCACCCGGGGCACCGTGGTCGCCCGTAATGCAGATACCGGCCCTGCCCTTGCCGACACCTACGGCTACGCCTGGTCCGAGCGGGCCGTGTCCGCCGACCTGCTGGTGAACGTCACACCGGTCGGGATGGCCGGCGGACCCGACGAAGCGTCCACCCCGTTCACCGACGAACAGATCCGTGCGGCGCACGCGGTGTTCGACGTCGTCGCCATGCCCTCGGAGACACCTCTGATCGTCGCCGCCCGCGCAGCCGGCAAGCCGGTGATCACCGGAGCCCAGGTCATCGCCCTGCAGGCCGCAGAACAATTTGTGCTCTACACGGGCGTCCGACCATCCGAGGAGCAGATCGCGCGAGCGTCGCGGTTCTCCCGCAGCTGACTCGGCGGATGTGCCACCGAAGCGTGGTTCTCCCCCCGTCACTCCATGGAATCGGCGCTACGTGCGCGCTCAGCGCGTCCACGGGGGCGTTATGGTTCCGCCGTCGGCAGTGGTGGCGGTCAAGCCCACCGACGTCGTCACCCACAGTGCGGCGGCGCTGCCACCCGGGTTGTCGAGCTGAACCGTCGCCGACTGCGGAACCAACACGACATCTCCGGCCGAGAGTTGGATCCGCTTGCCTTCCAGGGTGATCGACGGTGAGCCAGCGAGCACGAGAAATATCTCCTCGTGCGAGACCGCGTGCGGTGCGCCGGTGGTACCCGGCTCCAGTTCCGTGCGCCAGGCGCACAGCTGTCGACTGCCGCGAGAGGGTGCCACGTAGGAATGGAATTGAGCGCCGTGCATTCGGTGGGTGTAGTGATCCTCGCTTGTTCGGATCGGCATGTCTGCTCCTTTTCGTCAGTTAAACTGTCTTTATTGGACAGGTAGACTGACGACATGTCAAGGGATGAACCACGCGCCGATCTGTTGATGTTGCTGATGCGCAGCGCATCCGCCTTGGCCGAGCAGATCAACGCCGCCGTCGTCGCGAAGGGCCATCCGACGCTCCGACCCGCGCACGGCCTGGTCTTTCAACGAGTCGCCGGCAACGGAGCCACCGTCAGCGAAATCGCCGCCTACCTGGGCATCACAAAACAATCCGCTGCGGTGATCATCGAGGAATTGGCGGCCTCCGGGTACGTGAACAAGCAGCCACACCCACACGACCGCCGCTCGCAGCTGGTACGACTGACCGCCAAGGGCGTCGACGTGACCGAGGCGGCCACCGATTCGGCCCTCTCCCGATGGAACGCAGCGAGCAAGACACTGGGCGCAGACACGATGGCATCGTTGGTACGTGCACTCGAAGAGATCGGCCGAGACGGCACACCACGCCCCGTGTGGTGAGCTGAATCAGGGCCGAGCGGCCACGACGACCGTTCTTCCGCAGCCGACTCAGAGGTGTTGCCACCGAGGCTTGTTGGCGTACGCGTACCGGTAGTAGGGCGCATGAGCGAGCGAGGACGCCGCAGCCTCGTCCAACAGCACGCTCGCATGGGGATGCCATTGGATCACCGACGCCGGGCAGTGCGCCGACAACGGGCCCTCGACGGCCGCTGCCACCGCGACCGCCTTCGACTCCCCCGTCGCGATCAGCACGAGGTGACGCGCCTCGTCGATAGTGCCGAGACCCTGCGTCAGTACATGATGTGGCACGTCCTCGGGAGAATCGAAGAAGCGCGCATTGTCTGCTCGCGTTTGTTCGGTGAGCGTCTTGACGCGCGTCCTGGACCGCAACGAGGAGCCCGGCTCGTTGAATCCGATGTGTCCGTCGGTACCTATTCCCAGGATCTGAACGTCGATGCCGCCCGCCGCCGTGATCGCCGCGTCGTACCGCCGCGCCTCGGCTGCGATGTCCTCCGCTTCACCGTTCGGCGAGAACACTGCGGAATCGTCCAGATCGACGTGGTCCACGAACTCCGCACGGATGAACGAAAAATAGGATTGCTCAGCGGTTTTCGGCAACCCGATGTACTCGTCGAGCAGAAATGCCCGGCATCGGGCGAACGACAGAGACTCCTCGCGATGCCGTCTGGCCAACTCGCGATAGGTGCCCACCGGTGTGGATCCGGTCGCCAATCCCAGGACCGTCCGCGAATCACGAACCGACCGTTCGACGATGTCCGCAGCCGTTCGGTCCACATCGGCTACCCCATCGTGGATCACGATCTCCATCTACTCGTCCTCCTCGATTGCAGTTCCACCTCTGATCACCTGCACCGGCTCGAACTTCTCGTCGACCACCAGCACATCGGCCCGCATTCCCTGCTGCAAGCGACCGATATCGGAACCGAGCCCGATCGACGTGGCGGGAGTCGACGCCCCGGCCCGCACCGCCTCGACCAACGACACCCCTGCGTTCTGCACGGCCCGACGGACCAGATCCAGCACGGTCGAGGTTCCGCCCGCGATCGGTGCCGTCTCGGGATCGGTATCGCGGGACAACCGTGCGACGGAATTCTGCACGGTGACATCCAGTGGCCCGAGTCGATATCGCCCGTCGGACATACCGGCCGCGGCCATCGCGTCGGACACCAGCGCGATCCTTGCGCCGCCGACGAGGTCGAAGACCGCACGTACCGTCTCGTCGGCGAGATGCACACCGTCACCGATCAATTCGAGCACCATCACCCCTCGTGCCGCAGCCGCCAAACATTCGCTCACCGGCCCCGGCGCCCGGTGATGCCAGGTCGGCATTCCGTTGAACAGGTGCGTAGCCGTGATCGGCCCGATCCCCAGCGAATCGATAGCGCGGCGGGTGGTCGGCGCATCGGCGTCCGTGTGGCCGATGCTCGGCAGCACCGCGTTCTCCCGCAGCAGCTCTGCGACGGCGACGAACCCGTCCACCTCGGGCGCGAGCGTCATCGACCGGACTGCGCCGCGGCCAGCGCCGAGCAGGTCCTTCAGCAACCCCGGATCACCGCTGCGGAGCGAGGCCGGATCCTGTGCGCCGCAGCGAGCGGCGGACAGGAACGGTCCCTCGATGTGTACCCCTGCGATGTCGCCGGACTCGTAGAGGTCTGCCAGTAGTGCGGTCTGGCCGATCAGCCGTTCGGGCGGTGCCGACACCAGAGAGGCGAGCATCGTCGTGGTGCCGCGCGAACGGTGATGCAGCACCGCCGTCCTGAGATCGGCGGAAGCCGAATCGGGAAACGACGCCCCCGCCCCGCCGTGGCAGTGCACGTCGACCAAACCCGGAAGGATCGTCGTCGCGGACTGCGGTACCGCATCCCCTGCCCATCGGGAGGCAGAGCCGACCCACGAGATCCGATCTCCGGTCAGCGCGACGACGCCGTCCTCGATCACCGCCGTGTCGGTGACCACTCGCCCGCGCAACGTCGTCGTGATCGACGCGGTCATGCCTGAGTCGGTTCGGCGACCACGTCGTCCTCACGGCCGGGGGTGCGCAGGTTCCACTTCTTGATGACGAAGCTGAACAGGAAGTAGTAGATCACGGCATACACGAGCCCGATCGGTATGAGCAACCATGCCTTGGTGGCGATTCCGTAGTTCAGCAGGTAGTCGATGCCACCGGCGGAGAAGAAGAACCCGTCGTGGATTCCGAGCGCGTTGCACAGCGCCATCGAGGTTCCGGTCAGCACTGCATGGATGATGTAGAGCGGCCAGGCGACGAACATGAACGAGTATTCGAGCGGCTCGGTGATGCCGGTGACGAACGCAGTCAGGCCGGTGGACAACATGATTCCGCCGACGAGCTTCTTCTGCGACGGCTTGGCATTGCGGTAGATCGCGAATGCCGCAGCGGGAAGCGCGAACATCATGATCGGGAAGAATCCGGTCATGAACACTCCGGCGGACGGGTCGCCTGCGAAGAACCGGTTGAGGTCGCCGCGCACCAGCTGCCCGCCGGCATCCTGGTAGTCGCCGACGAGGAACCAGACCACCGAATTCAGAATGTGGTGCAGCCCCGTCGGAATCAGCATGCGGTTGGCGAAACCGTAGATGCCGCTACCGACCACACTGTGGTCGGCGACGGTGTTTCCGACCCAGTTGAGGGCGCTGTAGAACAACGGGTACACGAACGACATGAGCACCGCGACAACGAGACCAGTGATTGCCGTCAGAATCGGAACGAGTCGACGGCCGCTGAAGAAGCCCAGGTAATCGGGCAACTTCTGCCGATAGAACCGCTGCCAGAGAATGGCCGAGAGCAGACCGATCACGATGCCGGCCAGCACGCCGTAATCGATCACGGCGGGGTCACCGTTGGCGTCGACCTCGCCCTCGAGCACCACCGGCGACATCGCCGTGAAAACACCGTTCATCACCATGTAACCGACGACTGCGGCCAGTGCCGTCGAACCGTCGGCCTTCTTGGCCCAGCCGATGGCGATTCCGACTGCGAAGATGAGGGGAAGCCAGGTGAACACCGCTTGGCCCGCGGCCGAGATGACCGAGGCGGCGGTCCCCAGAGCACTGAATCGGCCGAGCAGATCGTCCTGACCGAGCCGCAGCAGAATGCCGGCGGCCGGCAGCACGGCGATCGGCAGCATGAGACTGCGACCGAAGCGCTGCAATCCGGCCAGAGATCTGGATTCTTTCTTCGGTTCGGCTTCGGCCGAGTCCGTCTTCTTCGGGGTCATGGCGACCTTCTCTTCGACTCTGGTCCTTCGAGGATGGATTCCGTTGTTGTGACCGGGTGGCATCAGGGGTACTGTCCGGTCATTACCAGTTGTAGTTTGACCAGGTGGCGACCTCATGTCAACCCAGATATGTGACCCAGCCGACAGCAATCGAGGCAGCAGAGAGAGTAGGAAGAATCCATGTCCAAGGCGGATGCGATCGTGAAGGGCCTCGGCGGTGCCGACAACATCGTCGAGATCGAAGCATGCATCACTCGGCTTCGCACCGAAGTGAAGGACGGCTCGTTGGTCGACGAGTCGGCACTCAAGGCGGCAGGTGCGCACGGGGTGTTCCACAAGGGCACGGCCGTTCAGGTCATCGTCGGTCCCGAGGCGGACACGCTGGCAGAAGACATCGGCGACATCCTGTGAACGGAAGCCGGGTCGTCCTCAGTCCCGTTGCCGGCCAAGTACTCTCGCTCGACGACGTGCCCGATCCCGTGTTCTCGGCGCAGATGGTCGGCTCCGGGGTAGCACTGCGTCCGGCTCCGAGTGCAGGATCGGTCGAGGTTCGTTCACCGATCGCAGGCACCATTGTCAAACTGCACCCACACGCGTTCGTCGTTCTCACCGAAGACAAGGCGGGCGTGCTGGTACACATCGGCATCGACACCGTGAAGATGAAGGGCGAGGGCTTCACGCTCGTAGCAAGCGAAGGAGATCGCGTCCGGCCCGGTGACCCGGTGGTCACCTACGATCCCGCTGCGATAGCCGAGGCCGGGTACTCGGACGTCGTACCCGTCGTCCTGATGGATTCGAAGCCCGGCTCCATCACGACCGACGCCGTCGGAACCGCTGTGGAACAGGGTGATTCACTGTTCGAGTTGCCCTGAGCTAGCGGCGCTGACTGGTGCGTCGCTCGCCCTGCACTTCCATCGAGAGCTGGTACCGATCGCATCGATACCAGCTCTCGGTGTGCTCGAGCGGCTCGTCGCCGCTGAAGGACACCCGGTCGAAGTAGAGCACCGGTGCGCCGCGCTTGGTGCCCAGCAACGTCGCGGTATCACTGTCGGCCGCAGTAGCTTTGACGGTCTGCTCGGCCCGGTCGATGGTCAAGCCGTAATGGGTGTGCACTGCCTCGTACACGGAGCTGCTCAGATCGTGGTCTATCAGACCGGGGAGCAGGGTCGCACGAAACCAACCGTCGTCGACGCTCACCGGCTCTGCGTCCGCCAGCCTCAGACGCTTGATGTGGTAGGTCTGCTCGCCGTCGGCCAGGCCGAGAGCTCGGCTGGTCGCCGCCGATGGTTTCTCGAGCTGCGCGAACAGCACCACCGTCGTAGGTGTCAATCCTTGTGCGCGCATCTCCTCCGAGAACGACGCCAGATGCAGACGCGATTGCACGGTACGGCTGGCGACGAAGGTACCTTTTCCGCGGACGCGGACCAGATGCCCGTCGTTGACGAGCTGTCCGATGGCTTCCCGGACGGTGATCCGGCTGACGCCGTAATCCTCCATCAATTTGCGCTCACTCGGCATCAGGTCGCCGGGTTGGAGCTCCTTGGTGCAGCGGTGCAACAGAATTGCGCGCAATTGTTCGTGCTTGGGGACCTGACTGTCCCTCAGATGTACGGGGATCACCACTGCGCCGGCCCTTTCGGTCACTCGCCGAGCCAGCGGTACGGACTGGTCCGGTCCAACCAAAGACTACGTCACTGTGGTGGCGTGCCGACAGCATTCGGCTGTCGGAGGCTCCCGCGTCGGTCGGACCGCCTGCCGCGCGACAGCCGCGGGCCCACAGTGCATCATCGACACTCGTGACCACTGCCGACGCGTCCGACAGACCCACGCCGCTCTCGACCCCTGTCAGCGCCGGCATCGTAGCCTCGCTGGTCGGCTTCACCAGCTCGTTCGCCGTGGTCTTGACCGGCCTGCGTGCGGTCGGTGCCAGCCCCACCGAGGCCGCGTCGGGTTTGTCGGCACTGTGTCTCACTCAGGCGTTGGGCATGATGTGGCTGGCCCGTAGGTACCGGCAACCCATCACGCTGGCGTGGTCGACGCCGGGGGCCGCGTTGCTCGCAGGCACCGGCGTCGTCGTGGGAGGTTGGCCCGCCGCGGTCGGCGCATTCGTCACGGTCGGCGTGCTGATCGTGCTGACGGGCTTGTGGCCGACGCTCGGCGCGATCGTCTCGAAGATCCCGATACCCCTTGCGCAGGCAATGCTGGCAGGGGTGCTTCTCCCCCTGTGTTCGGCACCGGTGGCTGCCTTCGCCGAGTCCCCTACGCGAATCGCGCCGGTGGTGATCGTCTGGCTCGTCGTTCTTCGTTTCAGCGCACGCTGGGCTGTACCCGCCGCATTTGCCGCTGCAGCTGCCATCATCGCTGCGGACGTGATCGCCGGTGGCACCCCGATCGCAGGTGCCGAGCTGATTCCGCGGGTCGACTGGACGATTCCGCAGTGGAGCTGGCAGGCCACGATCGGTATCGCGGTGCCGCTGTACATCGTCACGATGGCGTCGCAGAACATCCCGGGCACGACGGTCATGGCCTCGTTCGGTTTCCGAATCCCGTGGCGCGCATCGATGGCCGTCACCGGCACCGGCACCGTCCTGGGTGCCTTCGCCGGCGGCCACACCATCAATCTCGCTGCGATCAGCGCCGCTCTGTCGGCGAATCCGGCTGCCCATCCGGATCCGACGCGACGATGGACCGCCGCCTTCACCGCAGGATGTTCGTATCTGGTCCTCGCTCTGCTCGCCACCGCCTTGGCAACGTTGGTGGCCGCAGCACCTGCCGGAGTGGTGGAAACAGTTGCCGGACTCGCCTTGTTGGGCACGCTTGCGGCCTCGCTGTTCGGTGCGCTCGAACATGCGTCGGACCGGGAAGCGACCGTTCTGACTTTCCTCGTCGCCGCGTCCGGCCTGACGTTCGCCGGTATCGGATCGGCGTTCTGGGCTCTGGCCGTCGGACTGGTGGTCCGGGCGGTCTTGCGGCGGCAGTCCCCGACGCCGACCGATACCCGGGCAACTGATTAGTCTCACGTCCATGACAGAGCAGGTGAACGAACGCACCGAGTTGTCGAATGCGTCGGATTTTCCGGCGTTGTGGCCGGTGCCGACCCGGTGGGACGACAACGACCACTACGGCCACGTCAACAACGTGACGTATTACGCCTACTTCGATACCGCCGTCAACGGTTGGTTGATGGCGGAAACCGGCGTGGATATCCGAACTCTCTCGGCCATCGGCGTCGTGGCGGAAACCTCGTGCCGGTACCTGTCGGAATTGAGTTTTCCGGATCGCCTGCAGGTCGGCCTCGCCGTCGAGAAATTGGGGACTCGAAGCATCGTGTACTCCCTCGCGCTGTTTCGGGAGGCCGACAACGACGCGTTGGAATTGGCAGCTCGGGGTCGATTCGTACACGTCTACGTGGACAGCGTCACCCGCAGACCGGTCCCGATCCCACCGGAAATCGAGACCGCGGCGGCCACCCTGGTGATCGGGCCGGGCCCGAGCTGAGAGCTCTACAATCCGATCTCGTCGGCTCTGCCGAGTGCTCGAGCGACGATATCGTCGATGAGGGTCGCGGTCGGTCCACCCGATACGCCCCGGTTGCGTGAGTCCGCTTCCATGCGGCGCATCACGCCCTCGGCGATGATCGCGAGCTTCCACAGCGCCAGGACTTCCCAGAATCCGACGTCGGACACACCGCGTCCAGTGTGCTGTGCATATGCCTCGACGAGCTCGGCCCTGGCCGGGAAGCCCGGAAGCGTCGATGCCATGAACGGTCCGGCGACGCCGTCATCGGCTTGCGGCCAGTAGGCAAGCAGGCCGCCGAGATCTGCCAGCGGATCCCCCAGCGTGCACAGCTCCCAATCGACGACTGCAGCGACCGTTCCGTCGTCGCGGTCGGTGATCACGTTGCTCAGGTGGAAATCTCCGTGCACGAGGCTCAGTTCTTGCTGCTGCGGAATGTTGGCACCCAGTCGTACGGCAAGAGAATCGATACCCGGCACGTCCCGGGTACGGGAGGATTCCCACTGCTTGGTCCACCGGGCGAGTTGACGGGCGGCGTAGGGCTTGTGGCTGGCCAGATCGCTGAGCCCCGAGGAGTCGAGATCGACACCGTGGATGTCGGCCAGCGCATCCGTGAGACCGAGACCGACTCGGCGACGGTGATCGGTGTCGAGTGATTCTGCCGTGGCAACCGAGTCGATCACCACGCCGTCCACGAAGCTCATCAACACGAGAGGGACGTCCGAGATCGCCGAGTCCTCGGTCATTGCAATCATTGCCGGAACCGAGACCGCAGTGTTCTGCAGCGCTGACAGAATCCGATGCTCGCGCACGACATCGTGTGCAGATGCCAGCAGGTGTCCCAGCGGTGGACGACGGAGCACCCAGGTGGCGGAGCCCGCGTCGTTCACCGCATAGGTGAGGTTGGACTGCCCGTTACCTATTCGCCGGAAGCTCAACGGAGACGTCGCGCCGATACCCAATCCTGCGATCCAGGTCGACACCGCATCTTCGTCCAGTCCCACCGTGGCCATCCAGCACCCTCATTTCGCTCTTCGACAATCGATCGTCGGCTGCGCTCATCCGAGTCGACCGATCGTAGCGAAGCGGCGTCCGGACGCCGGGAGGACGAGTCAGCTGGCGCGACCGAACGCCGAGATCAGTGCAGGCGCTGCGCTCGCTGCAGCAGGTGTCGCCGCACCGTGACGCCTGACCGCAACCTCGTCGACGTCCCCGATCAGCAGAGAAATGAGTGTGTTCGGCTCTGCGGCCCAGACCGAGGCGATGTTGCGCACTTCGGCAGGGGCGAAGAGTCCACTGGTAGCCAGTGCGTCGACCCACTCGGCCACAGCCTCGGCCGTAGGCTCGGGCACAGTGGATCGATCGAGCGAGTCCGCTTGGAACTCGTTGCAAAAGAACGCGCGGACCATGTCGAGCTGTCCCTGAGACATTGCGGTCATGTTCTTCTCCTTCGAGTTTCTGACGTTCGTAGGTGTCGAGTACCCGCCTTCGGCGGGCACCAAATACCGTGTCCAGATCGTTATGATTCTGACTGTAACGAGTCAACACAGCTTTCCGATGCGGCTGAAACTACGCTCATTTGAACGGTCTCGCCCGGGATGAACTGGCTTCTGTGACCATCGTCACACACTTCGACCCATCCATTCAATGACTTGCAACGAAGTCATAGTTCGCTTTACGAATTGCTGTGAACGCGAACAAACCGAGCGTATAAACGCAGGTAGATGCCCACCCTGGGCATCGAGCGCCTGCTGCGACCCTGCCCGGCGTCCATCACCGGACAAAACACCCACCGGCACAATCAGGTGCACTTCCTGCTCAGGGCGTCAGAAACAATCTTTCACCCTGGTACGCCCCGGCTTCGCAAACTCGTGGCGCTTGACAGCAGGCCGCCGATACGCTCCGACCGCGACACCCTTCGAGAGCGACGACCGTGATCGAATCGTGACCGTGAAAACCATCAGGGGGTTCCGAAGTTCCTCACATCCGATGTTCAGTCTCGTAGGGCACTGTGACGGTCATGTCACCACCGAGTCTCGACAGCGGACCGATCCGAATCCCCTCAGGGCTGGGAAAGCCGACGGAATCGGCACGCAACCAGAGCTCGTCCAGGCGGAGAGCGGTCGTCACACGGATGGCAGTCGCGAGCTGCTCGGCGAGTGTGTTGCTGGTGCTGCTGGTGTCGGCACCGCACCGTGCGTCGCCCGTACGTACGGACCCGAGTTCTGCAACCGCTCTGGCCGAGCGAGCACTGTCCGCGATCGATGTGACCACGGTGCTGATCGCGGTCGCGGCGTTGACCATCGTGGCGGTGCTGCGCAAGCTGCCGTACGGAATCGGAGCGGTCATCGCCTGCACCATCGGGGCCGTCGTGACCGGCGAGGTCATCCGTGAGGCCGTCGGACTGTCCCTCTCGTCCACGGACCTGCCGTACGGGCCGCTCGTCGCTGTCGCGGCACTGCTCGGTGCCGGTTCGATGGTCGCCGGTGCGAGATGGCGACCGGTGGTACTCGGCCTGGGAACAGTGGCGACGTTCGCCGTGGCAGCGGCCGCGATGTTCACCGGCGCTGCATCGATCATCGGGGTCGTCGGTGCGTTGTCGATCGCGTTCGTGTGGTGGCCTGCCTGCTCGATCGTGATGCTCTATTCCGCCGACGCTGCCGCTCGCGAAGCACGCAACCCCCTCGATACCGCTGCGATGGCAGTGCAACGCAAGACGGGGCGCACCCGTTGATGCCGGGAGCGCCCCATCTGTGCTGTGCGGGTGGAGGCTAGAGGGCTTTGAGCTCCTCGGTGACCTCGGCGACGGACTTCTTCGCGTCGCCGAAGAGCATCGAGGTGCCCTCGGCGAAGAACAGCGGGTTCTCGATCCCCGCGAACCCACTCGACATCGACCGTTTGAGCACGATGACCGACTTCGACTGATCGACGTTGAGGATCGGCATCCCGTGAATCGGCGAGCTCGGGTCGTTACGCGCGGCGGGGTTGGTCACATCGTTCGCGCCGATGACCAGCGTGACGTCGGTGCGGGAGAACTCGTCGTTGATGTCGTCCATCTCCTTCATCGCGTCGTACGCGACGTCGGCCTCGGCGAGCAGCACATTCATGTGACCGGGCATGCGGCCGGCGACGGGGTGAATGGCGTACTTGACCTCGACACCCTTGGCCTCGAGCAACTTGGCCATGTCCTTGACCGCGTGCTGGGCTTGTGCCACGGCCAGTCCGTATCCGGGGACGACGATGACCTGATTGGCGTAGGCCATCTGAATCGCAGCATCGGCCGCCGAGGTGGCCTTCGCGGTTCCACCACCTGCACCGGCGGGCCCGGCAGCAGCGTCACCGCCGCCGAAGCCACCGGCGACGATCGCCGGTATCGACCGGTTCATGGCCTTGGCCATGAGGTTGGTCAGGATCGTTCCGGACGCACCGACGATCATGCCGGCGACGACCATGGCCGTGTTGTTCAGTGCCAGACCCGCAGCCGCCGCAGACAACCCGGTGAGTGCATTGAGCAGTGAGATGACCACCGGCATATCGGCACCGCCGATGGGCAGCACCACCGTCAAACCGAGAATTCCGGCGAGGACGAGCACTGCCACGATCCACCACTGCGACACCCCGCCGCCCGGGGTGGCGTTGACGCCGATGACCACCGCGGCTGCCACTGCGCCGATCAGCAGCAGAGCGTTGAGCGGCTGCTGCAACTTGCCGATGGTGATCGGCGAACCGGGCAGAGTCTCCTGAAGCTTGAGGAATGCGATCAGCGAACCCCAGAAGGAGATCGACCCGATGATCGCAGCGAACAATGATCCGATGACGATGTGTACCGTCGGCGACTCACCGTGGTTGAAATGCGAGAAGCCGGATGTGTCGAGGAATTCGGCCCAGGCGATCAATGCGACGGTGCCGCCGCCGACACCGTTGAACAGGGCCACCAGCTGTGGCATCGCGGTCATTTTGACTCGGCGGGCCGGTGGGATGCCGAGTGCGACACCGACCACGAGTCCGACGATGATGATGATCCAGTTGTCGGTCTCACGCACCGATATCAGCGTGGCGACGACGGCGATGAACATGCCGACGGCGGCGATCTGGTTACCGCGCACCGCGGTCTTCGGGCCGGTCAAGCCCATCAGGCCGTAGATGAACATGCCGAAGGCGACGATGTAGAGAACGTTGACGAGATTGTCCATCAGGAATCAGCCCCCGTCGTGGTCTTGGCGGGGACGGGCTTGGATTTGAACATGCCGAGCATGCGGTCGGTGACCACGAAACCACCGATGACGTTGACGGTTCCGAACACCAACGCAACGAACAAGATCACCTGCAGCCCGATGGAAGGGTCCTCGACCTTTCCGAGAACCACCAGCGCACCGAGGACGACGATGCCGTGGATGGCATTGGTTCCCGACATCAGCGGGGTGTGCAAGGTGTTGGGCACCTTGGAGATCACCGCGAAGCCGACGAACCCGGACAACACCAGGATCGCGATATTCGCCAGTAGCGGGGTGTACATCAGTTCTCCTTCTCACGTGTCACGCAGGCACCGGCGAGGACTTCGTCCGAAAAATCGGGGGCGAGCTTGCCGTCGACCAACATGAGTTCGAGCAATGCCGAGATGTTCTTCGAGTACAGCTCGCTGGCGTGTTCGGGCATCGAGGCCGGGAGGTTCAGGGGCGAGCAGATGGTGACGTCGTGCTTGACGACGGTCTGCCCCGGCTCGGTGAGCTCGCAGTTGCCGCCCGTCTCACCTGCCAGATCTACGACGACGCTGCCCGGCTTCATGCCCTCGACGGCCGCAGCCGTGACCAGACGCGGTGCCGGACGGCCCGGCACGAGCGCGGTGGTGATGACCACATCGAAGCCGGTGATGGCCTCTTCGAGTGCCTTCTGCTGTTGCAGCCGCTCGTCTTCGGTGAGCTCGCGTGCATAGCCGCCCTCACCGGCCGCGTCGATTCCCAGATCGAGCCATTGCGCACCGACCGAGCGGACCTGATCGGCCACCTCGGGCCGCACGTCGTAGCCGGTGGGCCTGCCGCCGAGGCGCTTGGCTGTCGCCAATGCCTGGAGACCGGCCACGCCCACGCCGAGTACCAGCACGGTGGCGGGCTTGACGGTGCCTGCGGCGGTGGTGAGCATCGGAAAGAACCGCGTCGACTCGGATGCCGCGAGCAAGACCGCCTTGTAGCCGGCGACATTGGCTTGGGACGACAGCGCGTCCATCACCTGCGCGCGGGAGATACGCGGGATCGCCTCCACTGCGAATGCCTGCACACCCGCTGCCTTCAGCGCTCCGATGCTGTTCTCCGCGTTGCGCGGTGCCAGAAATCCGATGAGTGTCGATCCGGACGTCAGCTTGGCGATCTCCGCGTCGGAGGGTGGCGCAACCTTGACGACCACATCCGCCGACCACGGATCACCGATCGTTGCCCCGGCTGCGGTGTACAGCTCGTCCGGAATCAACGCGCCGAGTCCGGCACCGGACTCCACGACTACCTCGACGCCCTTGCCGGTCAGGGAGGCAACGATCTTGGGCACCAGAGCTACACGACGCTCGCCCTCTCCCGATTCCCGAACCACACCGACGACCGTCGTGGATCCCGAACCCTTCTCAGTGCTCTGCGATGTATCCAAATCTCCGTCTTCCTGCGTTGAATGGTGTCCACTCATCGGCCAACGGCCCCGAGCGTGCGACGAGTGGACGAAGCCATGCGACAAGGCACAAGGTCCCTGATAGTAGCGAGGGCAGACAGACCGCGGGCAACTCGGAATCTGTCCGATTCGTTCTGAATCGAGTCCGTTCGGCGTTCCCCGACTACGGGACACGCACTTGTGGTGCATGTCACACAGGCCTATCGCTGATGATCGGACCCTACAGTGACAGCCGTGGATCCTTGCATCTTCTGTGCCATCGTCGCCGGCGACGCACCCGCCCATCGCGTGTTCGAGAACGACCACGCCGTCGCGTTTCTCGATATTCGGCCGATCAGCCGCGGGCATCTTCTCGTCGTTCCACGTGCACACGCCACCGACCTGAACTCGACCGATCCGGCCGCGGCCGCCGAGGTGTTTCGCGTCGGACACACGCTTGCGCGCGCCGTGCGACGCTCGGACCTGCGCGCCGACGGGGCGAATCTCGTGATCAACGACGGCAAGGCCGCCTTCCAGACGGTTTTTCACCTGCATCTCCACGTGGTGCCGCGCTGGCACCGGGATCGACTGCGGTTCGTATCCGGGTTCGTGACGCGCCGCCTGCGCGAACCCGATCGCATCGCCGACGCCATCCGCGTCGGGCTGACGCGTCTGAACGAGGAGCCGTCGAGGTGAAGCTGTTCCTGTCCTCGTATCGATTCGGCGGCCACGCAGACGCGTTCGTCGCACTGACCGGACGGCCCGCCGAACTCGCCGTCATCGCGAATGCATCCGACGCGTGGCCTGCCGCCGCTCGCGCATCCTCGCTTCGCAGCGAGTTCGGCCCGCTGCGCGACCTCGGCTATCGCCCAGCGGAATTGGACCTACGCGAGTACGCGGGCAAGCCCGTCGAATTCGAGCGCGCCCTCGAAGGATTCGGCGCGGTGTGGGTTCGCGGAGGCAACACCTTCGTCCTGCGCGCCCAGCTCGCCCGCTCCGGGGCAGACGAAATACTCAGTGAGCGGGTGCGCAACGGGTCCATCGTCTACGGCGGGTACAGCGCCGGAGCGTGCGTGGCGGCCCCGTCGTTGATCGGCGTCGAGGACGCGGACGATCCCGGCGAGGTTCGGACCGCCACGGGGACGGACGCGGTGTGGACCGGGTTGGGCCTGGTGGACTTCTCGATCGTGCCGCACCTCGATTCGGTGCTGGACGAGCACTCGTCGAGCCGGGCAACCTTGCGACGCCTCAGGGCCGACAAGATCGCCTGCCACGGTTTGACCGACGAGCAGGCGATCGTCATCGACGAGATGGGGATGCGGGTGCTCGATTGAATGTCGAGCGGCCCAGGCGAGGTCGATCAACCCAAGCGCGCCAGGGGTGCCAGCCGGTCGAGTGAGGACCATGCCAGCGAGCACCGTCGTGCGGTCATTTCGTCCGCATCGAGCACGAGCATGTCGAACAGACGACGAGGTGCCTCCCGCCACGAATCCGCAATCTGCGACACGGTGACTCGATCGAACAATCCGGACTGCGTCAATGCCTGGACCCACTCGTCGAGTTCGCCTCTATGTATCCGCTCGATGGTGTCGTATTCGACTCCGCCACCGAGGAATTCGTACGAGAACATCGCCGCTACGTAGTTCCAGGAGTCACTTCCGATGTCGATCATGGTGCAGCCTCCTTGTCGACTCGTCCGCACGGGGTACGAGGTTCGCTGCGCAGGACGCTAGCGCGGCGAACTACAAGATTGCGTGTCGACGACGCATCGATCTGGTAACGCCTGGGGCTGAAGTTACTGATGTGACGATCTGTGACCTTTCGCCTCCCCCGCATCCGCCGCGAGTCGTTGCGTGACAGACTCGAGTGTCGACGGTCACAGTGGCGACGTGAGGAGACCGAGATGTCGGTGACTACCGGTGCAGAAGCACACCTGAGCGAACTCGAGTCTCTGCTCCCCGCCGGTGCCGTGATCACCGACCCGGACGTCACCGAGGGCTATCGGCGCGACTGGGCCAAGGATCCGAACGCCGGAACTCCTTCGGCAGTGGTGCGTGCGCACTCCACCGAGGACGTCCAAGCCGTCATGCGCTGGGCCACCGAACACGCGGTGACGGTGGTGCCACGCGGTGCCGGTTCGGGCTTGTCCGGTGGGGCCACCGCAGTCGACGGCGGGATCGTGCTCACCACGGAACTGATGCGAGAGATCACCGTCGACCCGGTGACCCGCATCGCCGTCGTACAACCCGGCCTGCTCAATGCCGAGGTCAAGAAAGCCGTGGCCGAACACGGTCTGTGGTACCCACCGGATCCGTCCTCGTTCGAGATGTGTTCCATCGGAGGCAATGCGGCGACCAACGCCGGCGGTCTGTGCTGCGTGAAGTACGGCGTCACCACCGACTACGTACTCGGCCTCCAGGTAGTCCTGGCCGACGGCACTGCCGTCCGACTCGGCGGGCCGCGCCTGAAAGATGTGGCAGGCCTGTCTCTGACGAAACTCTTCGTCGGATCCGAGGGCACCTTGGGAATCATCACCGAGATCACCCTGCGACTGATTCCGGCGCAACCTCCGGCCAGTACCGTCGTCGCGTCGTTCGCCTCGGTGCACGACGCGACCACTGCCATTCTGGCGATCACCCGAACGCTGCGGCCGTCCATGCTCGAATTCATGGACCGCGCGTCCATCGGTGCCGTCGAGAACGCCATGAACATGGGGCTCGATCGCGATGCCGCGGCAATGCTGATCGCCCGCTCCGACTCCCCCGGTGCCGATCGGGGGCGCGAGATCGAGGTCATGGCTGCGGCCTGCACCGAGGCCGGAGCATCGGATGTCTTCACCACCGACGATCCCGATGAGGGCGAGGCCTTCGCTGCCGCACGGCGATTCGCGATTCCCGCGGTCGAGCGCCTGGGTAGCCTACTGCTCGAGGACGTGGGTGTTCCGCTGCCCGCACTTCCGGCGCTCGTCGACGGAATCGCCGAACTGTCCGCCGAATACGATGTTCTGGTGGCGGTCATCGCCCACGCCGGCGACGGCAACACCCACCCGCTGATCGTCTTCGACCCCGAGGACGCCGATATGACCCGTCGCGCCGACATCGCCTTCGGCGCAATCATGGATCTGGCAATTTCGTTGGGCGGCACCATCACCGGTGAACACGGCGTCGGCCGCCTCAAGAAAGCGTGGCTGCCCGATCAGGTCGGAGAGGACGTCATGGAACTGACCCGTCGGATCAAGACCGCACTCGATCCGGCGGGCATCCTCAACCCAGGCGCGGTGCTGTGATCACCCGTCGACGGTGAACCCGTCCGCCACCGTCAACACCTCGTCGAGGATCTCCAGTCCCTGACGAATCTCGTCCTCGGACGTCGTCAACGGCGGAGCGATCTGAAGGCGGTTGCCTGCAACGAACGGCCACAGACCCCGGGACTTCGCCGCCGCGGTCACCTCACCCATCGCCGCCGCGTCCGTGCCCGACGCAGCGAAAGCCACCAGAGGTTCCTTCGTCTCACCGTCCTTGACCAGTTCGACGGCCCAGAAGAATCCCTTGCCGCGCACCTCACCGACGCTCGGATGCGATTCGGCCAGCTTCGACAGTCCCGCACCCAGTACGTCCTCGCCGACGTGCCGCACGTGCGGAAGGATCTGGTCGCGCTCGAACACCCCGATGGACGCCACACCGGCCGCGCACCCGAGCACGTGCCCGGAGTAGGTCAACCCGCCGGGGTAGGCCTTGTGGTCGAACTGCGAGGCGATCTTCTCCGAGATGACCACCCCACCGAGTGGGACGTACCCGGAGTTGACGCCCTTGGCGAACGTGATCAGATCCGGGGTCACATCCCAGGCCTGGCACGCGAACCATTCGCCGATGCGCCCGAAACCGACCATCACTTCGTCGGCGATGTAGACGATCCCGTACTTGTCGCACAGCGCACGAACCCCGGCCAGGTAGCCGGGCGGTGGGACCAGCACACCGTTGGTGCCGATGACCGATTCGAGGATCAGTCCGGCAATGTTCTGCGCACCCTCGAGCACGATGACTTGCTCGAGATGCGACAGGGCTGCCGCCGTCTCTTCCTCGGGAGTCGTTGCGCCCCAAGGTGACCGGTACGGATACGGCCCGAAGAAGCGGACGACGTCGACATTGGTCGGTTCGGTGCCCCAACGCCTCGGCTCGCCGGTGAGACCGATCGCAACGCCGGTGCCGCCGTGATAGGAGCGGTACGCGGCCAGCATTTTCGTCCGTCCGGTGTGCTGGCGCGCCAGCCTCACCGCATGTTCGACGGCCTCGGCACCACCGGTGGTGAAGAACACTCGGTCGAGATCACCCGGTGCCCGCTCGGCGATCAGCGCGGCGAGTTCACTGCGCTTGTTGTTGGCCACCGTCGGAGAAATGGTCGTCAGGACTCGGGCCTGTTCGACGATGGCGGAAACGATATCGGGGTGTTGGTGCCCGAGATTGACGTTGACCAATTGTGACGAGAAGTCCAGGTATCGGTTGCCCTTGTCGTCCCAGAACGACGATCCCTCTGCGCCCTCGACGGTGATCGGGTTCAGTTCGGCCTGCGCTGCCCAGGAGTAGAACACGTGATCCATCTACTTGCCGCCTTCCTCCAGTGTGACCTCTATCGGAGCGTACGACTGCCCGGTGACGTCGACACCGTCGGCCTTCAGCATCTCCAGGGCCTGGCTCACGTACTCGTTGGTGTAAGCCTGTGCATCGGGGTCGGCGGTCAGCACGGTCGTGCCCTCGGCGTTCTCGGTGGATCGTGCGATGTCCACAGTCTGCTGCCAGGCTGCCTCGTCGATCATGCCGATGCCCTCCGCGGACGGCCAGATCAGTTTGTTGACCTCGTTGACCTGCCAGAGCTGATGACTCGCACCGAGGGTCGATCCCGCGGCGACGGTGATGTCGCGGCACTTCTCGACGTTGTCGCGGCAGAAGATCCAGCCCTTCAACGATGCCGCCAGGAATTTGACGGTCTGCTCCTGGTACGCCTCGTCGGCGAGCTTGTCGGTATTGGCCCAGATCGCGTCCTGCAGCATCGCGACGCCGTCGTCGTTCCAGTTCAGCGTCGCGAAGTCCTCCGCCGTGTACAGCGCACCTGTTTCAGGATTCACGGTTTCGAGCAGTTGCGCGTACTCGTTGTACGACATCGCCTGAGCGGCCGCGATATCCCCGGACAGCAGCCCGTTCATGTCGAACTGCTGCTGCACCAGCGTGACGTCCGCAGGACTCACTCCGGCCTTGGTCATTCCGGCGAACAACTCGAATTCGTTTCCGTAGCCCCAGTTCCCGACGGTCTTGCCGCGAAGATCGGCCGGTGAGGCGATGTTCTGGTCCTTGAACGAGACCTGCAATGTGCCGGATTTCTGATAGATCTGGGCCACATCGGTGATACCTGCTCCGGCCTCACGGGAGGCGAGCGCTTTCGGTACCCATGCGATCGCGTAATCGGCCTGCCCTTGGGCGAGCACGGTTTGCGGAACGATATCGGTTCCACCGTCGAGGATGTCCACGTCCAGCCCCTGCTCTGCGTAGAAGCCCTGGTCGACGGCGGCGAGATAGCCCGCGAACTGGCCCTGTTTGAACCACTGCAGCTGCAGCTTGATCGTGTTGTCCCCGTCGGCAGGGCTGTCTGTGGTGGTGGTGCTGCAGGCCGAGGCGACCACGGCCAGAGCCATGACGAGGGCGAGAAGGGGGCGGGGGGTTCGAGTGATCTTCATATCCATCTCTCCTGAGGACGACGCCGGGACACGAGCTTCTCGAGCAACAGAACAACCACGAAGAAGAGCAAACCGACTGCGATGGCACCCATCACGTATGCCCACGCCCGGGGGTAGGCCGTATTCGCCGCGGCGGAGGTGATCCGCGACCCCAAACCGTTCTGCAGTCCACCGAAGTACTCGCAGATGATGGCAGCAATGACAGCATTGGGAGCGGCGACCCGCAACCCGGTGAATATGTGCGGAACGGCCGAGGGCAGGCGAACGATTCGGGTGAACTGCCAACCGCTCACGGCATAGGAGGTCATCAGATCGTGATGGACAGCCGAGACCTGACGCAGTCCCTTTGCTGCACTGACGAATACCGGAAAGAACACCACGATCGTCACCACGAGCCGACGCGGTAGATCGGTGGTCGAGGAGAACATCGAGTTGAACACCGGCGCAAGTGCGACGATGGGAACGGCTGCGGCGCCCGCTGCCAACGGAGTGAGCAGTTCGTCGACGATCCGCAGTCGTATCGCCGCCAGTGCTGCGAGGAGACCGAGGACCACCCCTGCAACGAGCCCGATCAGGGCGTTGGTTCCCGTTGCCAGGCTCGCCGATCCGATGTTGCCGAGGTTGGCCACGAACTGCTCGGCGATCGCGCTGGGCGAGGGCAGCAGAAACGACGGAACCCCCGCGACCACAGTGAGTAGTTGCCACATTCCGAGCATCACGACGCCGAACACGACCGGAGGCCACCAGAGCTTCATCGAATATCCGCACCACGAATTGCACGTCCGTGCAGCGCATCCCGAACAGCGGTGATCGCCGTGAAGAATTCCGCCGATTCGCGCGGATCCCCGCCGGTGCCGAACGCGTCGATTCCGAGGGTGTCGACGATCCGCCCCGGCCGAGAAGACATCACGACCACTCGATCGGACAGGTACACCGCTTCGGGGATGGAATGAGTCACGAATACCACTGTGGCACCGGACTCCTCGGCTATACGCAGCAGATCGTTCTGCATCTTCTCCCGCGTCATCTCGTCGAGAGCTCCGAACGGTTCGTCCATCAGCAACAATCCCGGCGTTCTGGCCAGAGCGCGCGCGATCGCAACGCGTTGCTGCATACCGCCGGACAACTGGGCGGGAAAGTGCTCTGCGAACTCGCTCAATCCGACCAGATCGAGTAGCTCACGAACTCTGTCCGCACGTTCACGCTTGGGTACCTTGTGCAGCTCGAGCGGCAAGGCGACGTTCGATTGGACTGTGCGCCAATCCAGTAGCCCTGCTTGCTGGAACGCGATGCCGTATCTCTGTTCGATGCGAGCCTGGCGAGCAGTGCGTCCGAATACCGACACCGCACCCGAAGAAGGCTGCTCGAGATCGGCAACAATGCGAAGCAACGTCGACTTGCCGCAACCGGACGGCCCGATCAGCGAGACGAATTCACCGGCCTCGACCGTGAGCGACACGTTCTGCAGAGCGTGCACTCCGCCGCCGAAGACCTTGCCGACGTCCTCCACGAGTACTGCGCGCTCGGTCATGTCTGCGCCTTTCGATCGGGTGACCGGACTGCGTACCGCCCCAGAGCAATTTCGAGGAGCGACACCAATCCCGCCACCACGAGACCGAGCACCGCCGCCCCGAGAACAGCCGCGTACAGGCGTGCTGCATCCCCGGTCGCCTGCTGAGAGAACACGATGATCGTTCGGCCGATACCACCGGTTGTTCCAGTGGAGATCTCCGCGACCACGGCACCGATCACGGCAGCAGCGGCAGCCAGGCGCAACGCGGGGATCAGGTGCGGCACCGAGGCCGGTAGACGCAGCCGAACCAGCGTGGTCCACCAGCCGGACGCGTAGCTGTGCATCAGATCGAGTGCTGCCTGGCTGGGCGCACGCAGGCCACGCAACATCCCCACTGCCACCGGAAAGAAGGCGAGATACGAGGCGATGACGGTGATGCTCATCCATGGCTGCCACGCATATCCGCCGATGGCGATTTTTCCACCCCACCCCGCGACGAGGGGTGCCAACGCGATCAAGGGAACCGTCTGGGAGACGATCACGTAGGGCAACAGCGATCGCTCGACCCACACGAATCGTTGCATCGCCGTTGCCAGAACCAACCCGACCACCGCGCCCAGCGCGAATCCGAGTACCGCCAGACCGAAGGTGAACAGCCCGCTGGAGATGATCGCGGCACCGACACTGCGTGCGCCTGCGACGTTCACCTCGGGCTCGGTCAGCGCCGCCAGCACCGACCACACGTGCGGCAACGCGCCGTCGTCGGTGCGCGGCAGTACCCTCACTCCGGCGATACTCACCCCGTTCTCGGGGACGAGCACTTTCACCAATTCCCAGAACGTCAGCAGCAGCCCGACTGCCACCACCGCCATCAACGGACGCCGCAGTCCTCGATTCGCCTGTGCTGGAGTGGGTGACGTCGCCGGGGCCTGGTCGAGAACACTCGTCACGAGGTTGCCGTCACGGACTTACGGATCTGCGGAATGATGCTCTCGCCGTACGCTTCCAGAGTCGCCGATTTCGCGTCGTGCTGAAGGTAGACCGAGAACTGATCGACGCCGAGCGCCTCGAGGTCTGTCAACCTGGCGATGTGATCGGCTGGGGTTCCGAGTAGGCAGAATCTGTCGATCACCTCGTTCGGAACGAATTCGGCATGCGAGTTTCCTGCCCGTCCGTGTTCGTTGTAGTCGTAGCCGGTGCGCGCCGCGATGTAGTCGGTGAGGGCCGCGGGCACACCGCCGCCGTCCCCGCCGTATCGCGCGACGATATCGGCAACATGGTTGCCGACCATCCCACCGAACCAACGACACTGGTCACGTGCGTGCTCCAACCCGGCCTCGGTGCCATCGGTGACGTAGGCGGGAGCTGCAACGCAGATCGAGATCGAATCCGGGTCGCGACCGGCCTGCTCGGCCGCGGCGCGGACCCTTCCGATGGTCCATGCCGCGATATCGGGATCGGCCAGTTGCAGAATGAACCCGTCCGCCACCTGCCCGGTCAGCTCGAGGGCTTTGGGTCCGTACGCTGCGACCCACACTTCGAGGCGGGACTGCTCCGCCCACGGAAACTGGACCGTCGTCTCACCTACCTCGGCACTGCGCCCGTTGGCCAGACTGCGGATCACCTCTATCGAGTTCCGCAGCGCTGCAAGGGTTGTCGGCTTTCCCCCGAGAGCGCGTACCGCCGAATCGCCGCGGCCGATGCCGCAGACGGTCCTGTTGCCGAACATGTCGTTGAGCGTCGCGAACGTCGATGCCGTCACTGTCCAGTCTCGGGTGGCAGGATTGGTGACCATCGGCCCGACGGTCACCCGCCTCGTCGCAGCCAGAATTTGGCTGTAGATGACGTACGGTTCCTGCCACAACAGATGCGAATCGAACGTCCACACATGCGAGAACCCATGCGTCTCAGCCTGTCTGGCCAGATCGACCACACGCGATGCCGGCGGATTGCACTGCAGCACTACCCCGATGTCCATGGCTCAGATCAGATTCTGTGACAGGTCGCGTCGGACGAATCGGCCGTGTCCGGCTGCGCCGGAATAGGATCCACCGTCGACGATGATCCGCCCACGCGAGATCACGGTATCGACGTGCCCGTCGATCTCGAACCCCTCGTACGCCGAGTAGTCCATGTTCATGTGGTGGGTTTTGTCGACACCGATGCTGGTGTGTCCGTTCGGGTCGTAGATCACGATGTCGGCGTCCGCACCGGGGGTGATGACACCTTTCCTCGGATACATGCCGAACATCCGCGCCGGAGTGGTACAACAGACGTCGACCCACCTCTCGAGCGTGATCTTGCCGCTCTTGACGCCCTGGAACATCAGATCGATGCGATGCTCCACCGACCCGATCCCGTTGGGAATCTTGGAGAAATCGCCGACACCCAGCTCCTTCTGGTCCTTCATACAGAAGGGGCAGTGATCGGTGCTGACGGTCGCCACGTCACCGGTGCGCAGGTACCGCCACAACTGGTCCTGATGCCCTTCTGCTCGCGACCGCAGTGGCGTCGAGCAGACCCACTTCGCACCCTCGAAACCCGGTGCGCCGAGCTGTTCCTCCAGCGACAGATAGAGGTACTGCGGACATGTCTCGGCAAACACGTTCTGCCCGTTGCCCCTGGCCTGCGCGATCTGTTCCAGAGCCTGCTTGGCCGAAACGTGTACGACGTAGAGCGGTGCCCCGGTGACGTTGGCCAGCATGATCGCTCGATGAGTCGCCTCCTCCTCGAGCTGCCACGGCCGCGACGTGCCGTGGAAATACGGAGCGGTGTCCCCACGCGCGATCGACTGCGCAACCAGGACATCGATCGCAATGCCGTTCTCCGCGTGCATCATCAGCAGCGCACCCGTGTCGGCGGCGGATTGCATAGCGCGCAGGATCTTGCCGTCGTCGGAATAGAACACGCCCGGGTAGGCCATGAAGAGCTTGAAGCTGGTGACGCCCTCGGCCACCAACTCGCTCATCGCTTTGAGCGAATCGTCGGTGACGTCGCCGATGATCTGGTGGAAGCCGTAGTCGACGGCGCAGTTTCCCGCGGCTTTGTCGTGCCATTGCGCCAGAGTGTCCTGGACGCGCTGCCCGGGGGTCTGGATCGCGAAGTCGACGATCGTCGTCGTGCCACCCCACGCCGCTGCGCGCGTTCCGGTTTCGAACGTGTCGGAGGCGAACGTTCCACCGAACGGCATCTCCATGTGCGTATGGCCGTCGACCCCGCCGGGAATGACGTACTTGTCGGTGGCATCGACGACGACATCGGCCGAGGTTCTCAGGTCCGCGGCCAGCGACACCGAGCCCGGCTGCAGCACTGCCACGATGGTCTCACCATCGATGAGAACGTCCAATTCCTGTGCACCGGTGGTGGATACCACTGTTCCACCGTGCACGAACATGGTGGCCATCAGGGTTGCACCAGTGGGCCGTAGGCGTCGGGTCTGCGGTCGCGATAGAACGCCCATCGGTCTCGCACCACCTTGATCAGATCCATGTCGAGATCGCGGACGATGATCTCGGGCTCGGAGTCCGAGGCAACCTCGCCGACGAACTTGCCCTCGGGATCGACGAAGTAGCTGGTCCCGTAGAAATCGTCGTCACCGTATTCGGATTCGATTCCGACCCGGTTGATCGCACCGACGTAATATTCGTTGGCGACGGCCGAGGCAGGTTGTTCGAGCTTCCACAAATAGTTCGACAGCCCCCGCGAGGTGGCCGACGGATTGAAGACGATCTCGGCTCCCGCAAGGCCCAGTGCACGCCACCCCTCGGGAAAATGCCTGTCGTAACAGATGTACACACCGATTCGGCCGACCGCCGTGTCGAACACCGGCCACCCCAGATTGCCGGGCCGGAAGTAGAACTTCTCCCAGAAACCGTTCACGTGTGGAATATGGTGCTTTCGGTATTTACCGAGATAACTACCGTCGGCGTCCACGACGGCGGCGGTGTTGTAGAGAAGCCCGGGCTGCTCCTGCTCGTAGACCGGCAGAATCATCACGATGCCGAGTTCTTCGGCCAATGCGGCGAACCGGTCGACGGTAGGACCTGGTACCGATTCGGCGTACTCGTAGAACTTCGTGTCCTGCAGTTGACAGAAATACGGTCCGTAGAAAAGTTCTTGAAAACAGACGACTTTCGCGCCCTGCTCGGCGGCGGACCGAGCAAACCCCTCGTGTGCCCCGATCATCGATTCTTTGTCGCCGGTCCACGCGCTTTGGACCAATGCAGCTCGAACTGTGGACATCATTGGCACTCCATCTCTCGCTGGCTTGCACCCTCAAGATATTTTGCGCCGTGTTACGGGATCGTTCGCCCGGTTTCGTATGTATTAATCGTCCCGAGCGCGCCGAGGTGGCATGCTGGTCAGTCGCTCCGGACGAGCAGTGCGCGCACGGCGTCGATGGAGTCGGCGGTGGCGAGGGTCTTATCGGGTCGGTAACGCAGCACGCGCGCGAATCGCAGGGCCACGCCGCCCGGGTAGCGCGAGCTGACCTGTACACCGTCGAGTTCGATTTCGACGATGAGTTCGGGGCGCAAATACACGGTGTGCTCGTCCCGATCTCGCTCGTGTTTCGGGAATTCGTCGGTCTGCCACTGCAACAGAACATCGGTCAGGCCTTTGAAGGTCTTACCGACCATGATCGGGTCACCGCCGTCGGGATCGCGAGCACCCAGATGCAGATTGGACAGGTAGCCGGTACGCCGCCCGTATCCCCATTCGGCACCGAGTACGACGAGGTCGAGCGTGTGCTCGGGTTTGACTTTCTGCCAGCTCTTTCCGCGTCGGCCTGCGGCGTACGGTGCACCGAGCGCCTTGAGCATGACCCCCTCGTGGCCGGCGTCGAGTGCAGCGTCGAAGTGGGCCGCTGCTTCGTCCGCGTCGGGCCGAACGACACTGGGAATTCGGTGCCCCGGTGCCACCCGGTCCAGTGCGGCCAGGCGCTGCTCCAACGGGGCATCGAGCAGGTCCTCGCCATCGAGGTGCAGGCAGTCGAAGAAGTACGGCTGCAGCAACAGCTCGTGTGCGCTCTCTGCGCCGAATCGGCTCATCGTTTCCTGAAACGGCCTGGGCCGGCCGCTGTCCTCCAGCGCGAGGGTCTCCCCGTCCAGGACCACCGAATCGCACGGCAGACCGCGAACCACCTCCACCAGCTCGGGCACACTCGCGGTGATGTCTCGCAGAGTTCGCGTGTAGATACTCACCTCGTTCTCGGAGCGATGCACCTGAATTCGAGCGCCGTCGAGCTTGTACTCGACGGTGACCTCGCCATCGAGCTGCTCCCAGGCACCGCGCAGCGATTCCGCGGGCGAGGCGAGCATCGGCCGAACCGGGCGTCCCACCTCGAGCCGAAATGCCTCGAGCGCCTCCACACCACCGGTGACAGCGGCAATCGCCGTCGCGGGCAACCGACCCGACAGCATGAATGCGCGACGCACCGGAGCCTGCGGCAGGTTCGTGGTCGCAGCAACAGCGTCGACCATGATTCCTTCGAGCGCACCCTGACGCAGCTCGCCGGTGACCAGCCGGATCAGAAACTGACGCTCCTCGGCGGTGCTACGGGAGAACAGGTCGGTCAGCAGTGCTACCCGGCGCGCAGCAGAGCCGGCTCCCGAGACCGCCGCGACCGAAGACATCGCATCGTCCACCTGCGCCACCGTCAGCGTCGGGTCCTGCGTGGACGCCACGTCGAGATCGGCCAAGGTGCGCCATCCGACCCCTATCCGCCCCTGCGGCAGCTCCCCCGACAGCCACGAGACGGCAGGTCCGATGTCGCCGACCTCCGCCTCGGCCAGCAGAGCCCTCAGCGCCTCGATCTTGACCTTGCGCGAACGCGTCGCGGCCACGGCGCGGGAGGTCTCGACGATCCTGGACATCAACACACGTCGAACATAACGCCAGACACCGACAGACCTGGCTCACCGGGTCATTCCGCAGGCTCCACCGCTGACATCCAATTGTTACCGGTGTGGCTCCTGCTCCTGGGGTTATTGCTGTTACGTTCGATTCATGTCCGCAACCTCCGTGCGATAGCGCATGACGGACGCCTCAGCTGAATCCCAGAACCCGGTCGCCCCACGCTGCGCGCATGTCACCGTCCGGATCGTCCACCAGAGTGTCGGCAGTGTCGATCACCAGAGTCCACCGCGACGTCTCGGTGTACGGAGCCCAGTGCTTGGATGCATCCAGGGCTGCGGGAACACCGTATCGCGCAAAAGCGAGCCAGCGTCTCTGCATTCGGGCCGATACCGCCATGGCCGGTTTCCGGCCGCCGAGCCAGAAGGTCGGGTCTCGGTTCAACGTTCCGAAGTTACCGAACACATATGGCAGTTCGGTGGCGTGTCCGGCGCCCACTCTGGCGGCCTTGAGCATCGGCGTTGCATGATCGAACCGATACATCCACGTCGGCGAGTGCCTACTGTGCGCGTCGGCAATCCACAGACTCGGCATGAGAAAACCTGCGTCGCGCGAGATGGCCTGCGCTCCAGCAGGTTTGTCACGATCGGGATATGCCGCCATGATCTCGGCAACCCGGTAGGCAGGCAGATCGGCATGATCGTGGGCGATGGCCCGGAACATCTCCGAGACAGTGTCGGAGGTGATGGGCATCAACGGCGATTTCATGAACCGAAATATCGAGGGCTCGTCATGATTGGTGCCGATGATCAACGGGATCCGATGCGAGAGCCCCTTCTGAAACGCTGCCACCGGGTACCGCGGGACGATATCGCCGTCCACGACCGGCGAAAGCCCCAGCGTCCCAGGAACTCTCGTCGGAACCTCATAGCAGAGCGTGTCGCCTGCCGTGACCAACCTGGTGAAATGCATGTCGAGCAGCTCGCCGACATCCGACGGGTCGACTCCCACCAACTCCAAGAATCTCGACGCCACGGCCGCACCTCGGTCGGGGCCGTACACCGACGTCGCAGGAGCGCTCTGCACGATAGCTCTGTGAAACAGGCCTTCGGCCTTCGGCGAGGTCATCAACGTGGTGATCGATGCAGCGCCGGAGGATTCTCCGAACAGGGTGATCTGGTCGCGATCGCCGCCGAAAGCGGAGATGCACTCACGCACCCACTCCAGGGCCGCGATCTGATCGCGCAGTCCGAGATTGGTCTCGAACGTGTGCTCGTCGGTGGAGAACGAGGAGAGATCGAGGAACCCGAAAGCACCGAGCCGGAAGTTGACGGTCACCACCACCGCGTCACCGTTCTCGCTCAGCTCACGGCCGTCGTACACGCGCTGCGCGGACGATCCGAGCGAGTACGCACCGCCGTGGATCCAGACCATGACCGGACGCAGTTCCCCGTCGGGACGCGGAGCCCAGACATTGAGAGACAGACAGTCCTCGGAAATCGACAACGACGGATCGATCGGCACCGGACTGTCGCGGCCCTGCGGAGCCATGGCCCCGAAGTCGAGGCCGTCGAGCACTCCGGACCACGGCCGCGGCGGCTGGGGCGCACGGAACCTGAGTGCGCCCACCGGTGGCGTCGCGTACGGAATGCCCCGCCACGCCACGACCGGCGATGCGTCTGCGGCGACCGGATAGCCGAGAACGTCTCCGTAGGGCGTGCTCACGCACACGGTGGCATCGGACGCGGTGGAATCGGACGCGGTGGATCCGGATGCGGTGTCCATCGAACCTCCTGTTCCGTCGTTTCCCAACCTACCAACAACATCCACCGAGCCGGCGAGATCGAGCACCACGCCGACAACCTCGACAGAAGGATTCGCCGATGAGGAAATTGGGAAGTGTCGCAGTCGCCGTTGCGATGCTGGGCCTGGCCGCGTGCGGTTCGAGTGGCGGAGGAGACGGGCCGATGGCCACCGTCATCACCGACCGTCCCGCACCGATCACCGCAGTCCCGTCCGCGACCAGTGACCGAACTCCATCGAGTTCGGGCCAAACCACCACCACCACCACGACGACAACCACCATGCCGACGACGAACACGGCAGCACCGACGAGTTCGTCTGCACCACAGGCGAACCCGCAGGACTACGCAGGCAAGGCACCCGGTTGGTACTACTTCTCGAGCCCCAGTGGAAAATTCGAGTGCGGAATAGCCGTGCTCGACACCTCCATCGCCGGATGCCACGGTTCGCTACCGGATTCGGCACCGAGGGTTCCCGGCATCGGTGCATCGCGCACAGCCGTCGCACCCAATACGGTGCAATTGATCGCGGGGTCTGCGGCGAAGTTCGAGAGTCTGGGCGATCCCAAGTTTCACCGTTTCGAGGGCCCGGCTGCGGTCTTGCCGTACGGCGAGGTGCTCACCGTCGCCGGCAGCGGTTCCACCAACGGCCTGCAGTGCACGGTCGACGAGCAGACCGGGGTTACCTGCACCGATCAGGTCGGCCACGGGTTCACGGTCTCGGGCGATGATTTCGACCTTCGCTGACGGTGTCGTTCGCGCGGCAAAATACCAGGCGTAATGTCCGAGGACTGTACGACAATTCCTGCCGTACGGTCTCCCCAGCGGCCGACGCCCGTGCGCGCGGCCGGAAGGTGCGTCACTCATGAATCAGACCTCGGACCGCCACACAGCAAAGGTCATCGGCGTCAGCGTCGCCGCAGCTGTGGGCGGGTTCCTGTTCGGCTTCGACAGCTCGGTCATCAACGGAGCCGTCGACTCCATCGAGGAGAACTTCTCGCTCGGATCGTTCACCACAGGCTTCGTCGTGGCCATCGCTCTGCTCGGTTGCGCAGTCGGTGCCTGGTTCGCCGGAACCCTGGCCGACCGATGGGGCCGCAAGAAAGTCATGCTGCTGGGCTCGGCCCTGTTCACCGTCTCGTCGATCGGTTCGGGTCTGGCGTTCAGCGTTCCCGATCTCATGCTCTGGCGAGTACTCGGCGGACTCGGCATCGGCATCGCGTCGGTGATCGCGCCGGCCTACATTGCCGAGATCGCTCCGGCGAAATGGCGCGGGTCGTTGGCCTCACTCCAGCAGTTGGCCATCACCATCGGAATATTCGCGGCCTTGCTGTCGGATGCCATTCTCGCCGGTGTTGCAGGCAGCGCCTCCAACGACCTGTGGTTCGGCATCGAGGCCTGGCGCTGGATGTTCCTCGTCGGCGTCGTCCCAGCACTGGTCTACGGCGTTCTCGCGACCCTGATCCCCGAATCGCCGCGCTATCTGGTGGGTCAACATCTGGACGACGAGGCAGCCAGGGTCCTCACCGAGATCACCGGGGTGCTGCATCCGGATGAACGCGTGCACGAGATTCGGCTGACGCTGCGCAAGGAGAAGAACTCGTCCTTCGCCGATATCCGTGGTCCCAAATTCGGTCTGCATCCCATCGTGTGGGTCGGCATCACCATGGCCGTGCTGCAACAGCTGGTCGGCATCAACGCGATCTTCTACTACTCGACGACGCTGTGGCGCTCGGTGGGCTTCACCGAGGACCAGTCGTTCACCACCTCGGTCATCACCGCCGTGATCAACGTCGTCATGACCTTCGTCGCGATTTTGTTCGTCGACCGGATCGGCAGGCGCAAGCTGCTGATGTCGGGGTCGATCGGCATGTTCGTCGGGCTCGTCATGGCCTCGGTGGCATTCTCGCAGTCGATCGGAAGCGGCGACGATGTCACACTGCCTGCTCCATGGGGTGCGATCGCCTTGGTCGGTGCCAACTTGTTCGTCATCTTCTTCGCATCCACCTGGGGTCCGATCATGTGGGTCATGCTCGGTGAGATGTTCCCCAATCGTATGCGAGCAATGGCGCTCGGCATCGGAACCGCGGCCAACTGGATCGCCAATTTCGCTGTCACACTTGCATTCCCGCCGCTGACGTCGGCAGTGGGCCTCTGGGTCATCTACGCCGGCTTCGCACTGTTCGCCGCGCTCTCCTTCTTCTTCGTCAACGCCAAGATCAGGGAGACCAAGGGCATGGAGCTCGAGGACATGTTGGGGTGAGTCGGGACCGCAGATACAGGGGCGGCGACAGTAACACCGGGTGATCGGTGTTACTGTCGCTTTCGTTCTGACACGGGGTGTGTCCGCCGATGCGGATGCTGAGATCAAACCCGCCGAACCTGATGCAGGTAATACTGACGAAGGGATGTCGAGGCGATGACGCCTGTTGTATCTGCGGACCCGGTCCGCTTCACCGATCTACTGTGGGATGCCGCCGAGGACATTCGACACGCGATCGACGATCTCGAATTTCTCCGGCTACTCGGGGCAGGGGCGCTGCCGCTCGACGCATTCCGTCGATATCTCGAGCAGGACTCGCTCTACCTGGGCGGTTATGTGAAAGCGCTGTCCCTGGTCGCGGCGCATGCACCGTCCCCGACGGCCGGCGCATTCTGGGCAAGTGCCGCGGCCAGCGCCATGGACGAAGCGGCCTCGCACGAGTCGATGTTGACCGGTGGCGCTCTACCACCGTCGACGCAGACACCGGAGCCCTCGCCCGCATGCCTGGGATACACGTCCTACCTGACCGCAACCGCAGCCACCGAGCCGTATCCCGTGGCGGCCGCTGCGGTGTTGCCGTGCTTCTGGATATACGCCGACGTCGGCCGCTCGCTCGCCCGTGCTGCGCAGGCCGTCCTCGATCGCGAACCCGAGCACCCGTACGCGCAGTGGGTGGCCGCGTACGACGCACCTGAGTTTCATGCCATCGTCGACGCCGCGAAGACCTTCGTGGACGACGCGGCAGCGTCCGCCACGCCGGCGCAGCGCCAGCAGATGCTCGACGCGTTCGTCGTCGCGTCGAGATACGAATTGATGTTCTGGGACAGCGCATTACATCCGACGCCGTGGCCCCTGGCCGGCGAGGCGGTGTCCGCATGAGAACTGTTCGAATTCTCGCCGCACTCGCGGCGGCCGCCCTTGTGACGACCGGACTGGTCGGCTGCTCCCAATCGACCGACTCCAACACAATTCGGTTCGCCCTCGATTGGACGCCGAACACCAACCACACCGGCCTCTACGTCGCCATGCAGGAGGGGTTTTTCGCCGATGCCGGGCTGAACGTGGAGATTCTGCCGTACAACAACACCGCGGCCGACACCCTCGTCGATGCCGGCAACGCCGAATTCGGCATCAGCACCCAGAGTTCGGGGGTGTTCGCCACCTCCTCCGGCGCACAGACCATATCGGTTCTCGCACCGCTTCGGCACTGGGCAACGGGAATCGGAGTTCGGGCGGACCGAGACGACATCCCGAGCCCGAAGGCGCTCGACGGCAAGGTCTACGCCGGTTTCGGCGAATCCGGTGAACAGGCCAGCCTCGAGAAGGTCATCGAAAACGATGGCGGCACAGGTGAATTCAAGACCGTGGTATTGGGAACCTCGGCATACGAGGCGGTGTATTCGGGTACCGCTGATTTCACCGTCTCGTACTTCGCTTGGGAGGGAATCGAAGCCGAGCACAGCGGTACTCCCATGAAGTACTTCGACTACACCGACTACGGATTTCCCGACGCCTATGCCATCACCATCAGCGGCAGCAAACCCTGGCTCGAGGCGCACCCGGACGAGGCGAGGAAGTTCGTACAGGCGCTTGCGCGCGGCTACCAGCTCGCCGCCGACGATCCGGACAGGGCCGCCCAGGATTTGATCGACGCCAATCCTGGAACCTTCACCGACGAGTCTCTCGTCTTCGAGAGCCAGGAAATGCTCGCGTCGAAGTACATGAAGGACGCCTCCGGCGAGGTGGGGCGACAGAGCCTCGACCAATGGACCGGTTACTCGAAGTTCCTGTACGAGAGCGGCGTTCTGGCCGATCAGAACGGTGCGCCTCTGACGACCGAGCCGGACTGGTCGACCTACTTCACCAATGAGTACCTCGGCGATCGGTGAGGCCGTTGCCGCTGACCGAGGCACATACTCGTTCAGCGGTATCCGGACCTCCGTGCGTTGGGCGTGGCCGGCGGTCACTGTCGTCGTCGCGCTGATTGCCGCGTGGCAGCTCTACGTCCAGATCAGCGGCATCCGACCACAGGTATTGCCGTCGCCTGCTCGGGTGGTGGTCCAGGGTTGGGCACAGCGTGACGCGATCGCCGAGAATGCGGCCGCTACCCTGCAGGTGACGTTGGTCGGATTTGCGGTCTCTTTGGCCCTGGCCTGGTTGCTGGCAATCGCGGTCGACTTCTCGCCGTGGCTGCGGCGTGCCTTCGTGCCGCTGTTCGTGGTCTCGCAGACCCTTCCGATCATCGCGATCGCGCCGCTGTTGATCATCTGGTTCGGTTTCGGCCTGCTCCCGAAGATTTTGGTGATTGCTCTGGCCACGTTCTTTCCCATGGCCATTGGACTGATCGAAGGGTTCGCCGCCGCCGATCGCGAAGCACGATCTCTGTTGGCCGGCATGGGTGCCTCACGCTGGCAGCAGTTCCGGTACGTGCGGCTTCCGTCCTCGCTTCCTCGCTTCTTCACCTCGCTGCGCATCGGGATCACCTACGCCGTCGTCGGTGCGATTTTCGCCGAGTATGCCGGGGCAAGTGCGGGGCTCGGCATCTACATGAGCCAGCAGAAGAACTCGTTTCGGACCGATCTGGTCCTGGCTGCAGTTGCCGTCACAGCGGCGATCAGTGTGATTCTGTTCGTCGCCACATTCGTCGTCGAGCGCCTCGTCGCGCCGTGGGCCAGGGGTGGTTCAGGGGGACTTCATGGCTGATCCCACCATCGCCGGTCCGTGCGTCGACGTCCGTGACCTCACGAAATCCTTCGGCGAAAAACCTGTGCTCGACGGCATCTCCTTCGATGCGCGGCCGGGTGAGTTCGTGTCGATCATCGGTCCAAGCGGCTCCGGCAAGAGCACTGTGTTCAACATGCTGGCCGGACTCGACCGCCCCGACTCCGGCTCGGTTCGAGCGTCCCCCTGCGCCTATATGCCACAGAAGGATCTGCTCTTTCCCTGGCGGTGCGTGCTGGACAACACCACGCTCGGACTCGAAGTCCAGGGCGTGCCGAAGAAGGAGGCCAGGGCCCGCGCGCGGGAGCTGTTTCCGGTGTTCGGACTCGACGGGTACGAATCGGCTCGGCCATTCGAACTCTCCGGCGGTATGCGACAACGCGCGGCTCTGCTACGCACGGTGGTCCAGGGACGCTCGGTACTGCTGCTCGACGAGCCGTTCGGAGCGCTGGATTCGCTGACCCGGAGCGATATGCAGGCCTGGTTGCAGCAGGTCTGGTCGGAGTTCCGGTGGACAGTCCTGATGATCACGCACGACATCCGCGAAGCGGTCTACCTTTCCGATCGCGTGATCGTTCTGTCCCCCAGGCCTGCCCACGTGCGGCGTCAGGTCGAGATAGCGCTGCCGCGACCACGCGAGCTCGATATCGTGACGACTCCGCAGTTCGCGGCGGCTGAGAAGCAGCTGATGGATGTCCTGCTGAGTACAACTCCTCGGTGATCACCCGGCTACGGCCGGCATGAGGGTCAGTCGACGCAGGGAATGCCACCGTCGCTGTGCACGCCCTCGTCAGGTGTCGCAGGCGGGTCCTGGGCCGGACCCGATGTGCCGGTAGCGGAGGGTGCGGTTGCCGTCGTCGGCGCCGGTGACGGGGTGGTGGACGCGGTAGAGCTCGATGCGCTGGTGCTCGACGCGGTGGGCTGAGCGTTGCCGATCAACCGCGCCGCCTCGGCCCTGATGGCACCCACGTCGACGAGATTGACGTCCTGTCCGTCGATCGTCTCGTAGCCGGTGATCGGCAGCGTGTAGAAGTCGATATCGCCATGCATGACGGCCCCTGCCTGCTCCGCGAGCGTCACCGGGTCGAGCGAGGCGTCGATGACGATGTCGTTCTTGGTGCCCGCTATCAGCGCCCGCAGTTCGCCGATGTTGGCCAGAACGCCGGAAGAGCTGAGCTTGGCCATCACTCCAGCCACGAAGGCCTGCTGCCGTTTGGTCCTGTCGAGATCACCGTTGTCGAGGCCGTGACGTTGCCGCACGAAGGACAGCGCCTGCGACGCGCTCAGCTCTTGAGCTCCCGCGGGAAAGTTCGCACCCGAATAGTCGTCGTGTACTGGATTGTTCAGGCACACCTGGATGGGTCCGACGGCTTCCGCCACGTCGTAGAAGCCCAGTAGGTTCACTTCTGCGAAATGGTCGATCGGCACATCGAGCAACTCACGAACCGCAGTCAACGTCGATCGTCTGCCGGCTTCCCGCGCTCGCCGCTCACGCTCGGCCGGATCACTGACGCCCTCGTCGAGCAACTGTGTATCGGCGTCGGCCTTGGCCAGTCCATAGGCTTCTTTGATCTTTCGCTTGCCGTATCCGGGTACATCGACGTAGTCGTCCCGAGGTATCGACAACGCAGTCGCACGCCCGCCGTCAGCCGGAAGGTGCACCAGCAGCAGAGTGTTGGTGTTGTATCCGCCCACATCACTGTCGCCTGCGTGCAGCGCATCGGTGACGAACTCGGCAGGTAGGTCGTTGCCGTCCATGTCCTTGCGGCTGTCGAGGCCGATCAACAGAATGTTGGTGTCTCGACCGTTGCCATTCGGATCGTTGTTGGCAATGCCATCGAGGGCGTCGGAGGTCGTCAGTCCGGTGGTCGCCTCCCGGTACACAACGAAGCCGGTTCCACTGACGGCGATCGAGGCCACCGCAGCGGCCGCGACCAGAACCCGTCCGATCCGAAGCGCACGACCGCGATCACCCGACGGTGTGTGGATGCGGTGACGGCCTGCACCGCCGTTGCTGCGCAGGGTGTCATCGCCAAGGCCGTTCGGTAGCACCTCGCCAGGGTACGCGGCTCTCACCTGGGTGATGCTTCGCCCAGGCAGCGCGAGTTCGTCGCCGACCGACAACGTCCGCCTCGAGGTCGGCGCGGGCCTGCGGAATCCGACGGGCCCGCGCGGGCACCCGCTCGGCGAAGGTTGGGCCGATCGGGACGAACCGGACGGTAAGCCCATGTCTTCGCCGAACTCGGTTGCTCGATCGGTGCGATGTGCAGTCCCCTGACGTAGAGGCGTGGCATCAGATCTCGTGAATCTCGGTGGATCACGCAGTCGTCGCCGCCGAGGCACTTGTCGGCAGTGGTTCTCCCGAGCCGGTGCGTACGGTCTGCTTCTATTCTGAACGTATGGACTTCCGATTCGTGACCCGGGCGCTGAGCACGCGCGCTGCCACCCAACTCGGTGCCGCTGTGCACGGGCGAACCGGCACCGACGTGGACGTTCACATCGCAGGTTCGGCGGTACCGCTCGACGACACTGCCCGAGATGCCGTACTCGAACTGCTCACACAGTTGGCAACCGTCAAGGCGGTGGCCATCGGAACCGTGAACGAATTGCTGACGACATCACAGGCAGCAGAGGTGCTCGGGGTCTCCGATACCTACGTTCGGAAACTGGCAGACGCCGGCGACCTACCGATCGAGATGCGCGGAACCCACCGACGTTTCCGACTCGAAGATCTTCTGCGCCAACGTGATCGATTCCGGTGATCAGTAGCCGCGACTCTCAGCCGGCCTCACGTTCGAAGTGTGCGGACTGAACGGTCATCAAGTCCCGGAACGCTTGTCCGGCGGCCAACCACAGCTGTTCGGAGTCGATGTAGTCGATTCCTCGATTCTCGACGTCGCCGCGATACGCGCCGACGTCGACCGACAGCATTCCGATCACCGACGACACATCCGGATCGAGATACGCCGATTGACTGTTCTGCAGCTCGCGAAACTGAGCCGAGAAGAACTCCGCTGGAATTCTTCGGTCGACGAACTGCGCGATGAGAAACAGGAAGCGGGATGAATGGGCGGACGCCGCCCGATATGACTGCTCCATGATGAACCCCTCTCCCCACGGTCGACAGCACCCCTCGCACTGTCGACCGTCGAGCTCGCTGAGACCCGAAACCCGATGCACTGACGAACCCTCGAGCATCTATTCGACCCAGCGACTGAAACAGGGAGCTCGTCGTACCAACGCTAGGCTAATCAAGCCCCGTGCCGGTTTTTACTTCTAGCGCGAAATTGATGAGAGATCACAAAAGACAAGCCCTTACCTGTTGCTGCTTACCGAAAAGACCCCAGAGGGGCACGGTCAGGGGTGTCCAGCTCCCAGAACTGCCAACCGTCCCGCTCCTCGACATCCCCACTGATGTGGGTGGCGACAGCGCTGGCGGCCACGGATGGACTGTCGAAGCGGCGGCCTTCCATCGGCCCTGCCGTGATCTCGAGCCGTTGACTTTCCGGGTCGTACCGACCACACAGTCGGTAGCCCTCGAAATCGGCAACCACGCGCACGCGTTCGTCGATCACTTCTTCTTCCACCGCCACTGCGGACTTGCGCTTGGCTTTGACTCGGGGCGTACGAACCCAGGTCTGCTCGGGACCGAGGTCTACCGACGTATCCAGAGTGGCACTCAGCCCCAACAAGTCCCATCGCTCACTGCCGTGTGCGACACGGTCGACCGCGATTGCATGATGGCCCGTTCTGGTACGCAGCGGCGAGTCCTGAACCCACAGATCCACTTCACCGCGAATATCGGCTGCCATCTCTTCCGAGGACACCATGTAGAAGCGCGGATCATCGTTCGCAAGGTCGACGAACACCCAGTACGAGGAGCCGGTGTCATCGCTCTCGAGAGACTCGTCCTGCCTGCGCGCCTTCCAATCACCAGCCACTTTCGAGCGCACCCGAACGATGCACGACGACGTGCCGTCCATGGACCAAACCTGCACTGGGTTCCGGCGCGACGACGTCAGCCGCTCCGCGCGCCCGCTGCGCTGGGCGACGGTCCTGATGAATGCCTTGATTCCCCGGTCGGATGTGTCTTCCACGGATTGCCACCTTCAGCCTCGAGAGCACCCCGTACTTGTGAAGAGCGGTGATGCGACGGGCGGCGCTGGCACGACTCGGTTTCCCTCACCCTACTGCTTGGAGCGGGCCTCGAGGAACCGCTCAAATCCCAGCGCACAGGTGCCGGATACCGTGGAGACACCGACACTCGGCCAGGAGGCACAACCAATGACGGTCACAATCGAGCATGACACCGCACACAGTCGGTTCGAGATCTACGTCGACTCGGAGTTGGCGGGCTACTCCGAGTACCTCGAACAGGACGGTGTCAGAACGTTCCACCACACCGTCACATTTCCACAGTTCCGGGGCCGGGGACTCGCTGCGACCCTCACCGAACACGCTCTGAACGACACCAGCACGCAGGGATTTCGAGTAGTCCCTACGTGCTGGTTCGTTCGTGATTTCATCGACGCGGCAGGCGATCGCTACGCCGATCTCGTCGAGAACTGAGAATCAGCGCACGGAAGACAACGCACCGATTCGAGGCTCGGCTCCTGCTTCGCAACCGTTCGACGAAGCCTCGGGCTCGTTCCCGACCTTCCGCGAGTTCGGTTCACTGCCAACGCCTTCCGCACGTCGTTCGGCTTCGATCCTGCGTCGATCATAATTCTGCACGCCACGCGCAACACGTTGTCGGTGCTCATTCAGGATTTGTTCGTAGTGGTACATCTGTTCTCCTACAGCAAATTTGGGGGCCAACACAGACGATGCTGCGCGGCAAGGAATTCGAGGGACGAGCCATAGTCGGCCCGTAGCGCTACTCAACGAGCGTTGTCGGCGACGAACGCAAACCGAATACGGAGGACTCGACGGCCCGGGTACTTCAATTCTGCTGCCACTTGTCCACCTCCATCGTCTCCGCACTGTGCCTGTGCCATGATCATGCACGCACCAGCCAACGAACTCCAGCGAATTAAATTCTCGGTCCGAAGCATCCGAAGGCCCGAACCCAATCCTGTTGTCCTGCTGAGCATTCAGACCTCCAACCCGCGTCCTGATCGCTCTCACGGACTTCGAGTCGATCGGCGGTTGTGTACGACGCGATCAGGGGCCGGCGCGCGAGCATGGTCTCCTGGGTGTGATGGTCGATGAGATTCGTGTGCTGGGTCGCCCGGCTCCTGGCGCAAAAGCGCGCGCGTTTGTCGGATGCGCGCGGAATGGTGTCGTGTGGGGTGGCGATTGTGCGCGCGTCTGACGATTCCGCGCGCGTCTGTGCCGGGGGGGTGAGGGTCGAGGGGTTCCGTGCTGGACAGTGTGGGCCTGGTGTCCCTGGTCCCGGCCTACCTGCCTCCAGCCCTGGCGCAAGTGCGCGCGCGTTTGTCGGATGCGCGCGGATTGGTGTCGTGTGGGGTGGCGATTGTGCGCGCGTTTGACGATTCCGCGCGCATCTGTGCCGCGGGGTGAGGGTCGAGAGGTTCCGCGCAGGTGGAGTGATGGCCGAGGGGCTCGGGTGCGCGCGTTGCGAGTCCGCTCGATTCGATCCCCGGGGCCGCGAATGCGCGCGCGTTCGTCGGACGCGCGCGGATTGGTGCCGTGTGGGGTGGCGATGTTGCGCGCGTCTGACGATTCCGCGCGCATCTGTGCCGCGGGGTGAGGGCCGAGAGGTTCCGCGCAGGTGGAGTGATGGCCGAGGGGCTCGGGTGCGCGCGTTGCGAGTCCGCTCGATTCGATCCCCGGGGCCGCGAATGCGCGCGCGTTCGTCGGACGCGCGCGGATTGGTGCCGTACCCACCCCAACCCCCACTCGAGTTCCTTGCGCATCGCTGCGACCAGGGCTGGCTTGAGATAGCCGGCATCGGTCAGTGCAACTCCGTCCTCGCCGATCATGCGGAGGAACCAGGTCAACTTCGACATCGCGATCTCGGCGACCGGTAGGTCCACCGAACTCTCGACTGTGAGTTCGCAGCGTGGCAGCAGCGCCATCAGCGAGGGCACCTCCGTCGGTCGTATCCGATCGAAGAGTTTCCCGACGGCCGGTGCCGTTGCCACCGCCTCGGCGAGAACCGACCTACCCGTATCGAGCGAGAAGAGCTTTCTGTTGACCGCATCGACGTCGAACCGAGCCGGGTTGAATCCCGGTCCCCACCTCGAAAGGAGAGCCGGAAGTTCTGGATCGGCCGGATCGTGTGCGATCTCGAGATCCTGCGCATAGTGCGACGGTCCGCCGCAGTCCTCGGGTGGGCACGCGCGCGCCCCATCGAGGCAGACCGATCGAAGGTCGTCGATATCGGAATCGATCTGCTCCAACTCGACAGTGTGCGTCCACCCATCGCCGAAGTCGTACTCGTAGGCCAGTACGGACCCGGGAGATGTGAGGACCTCGTCGATTCGGACTCGTTCCTCACTGGCAGCTTCGGCACGTGGTTCGTGGTCGAGAGTCTGTGCCATCTCGAAACGACGGGTCGAACCGGCGGCCCTGAGGCTGAAGGCATGCATGTGCCGGTCCTCCCAGCCCACAGCGCATTGCAACACCGAATGCAGTTCCGAGAGCAGCAGGTCGGAGCGCACCCGCAACCGCCGCCATATCTGCGGTCGAGTGTGATCGACAGTCACCCGCAGAACCAGGTTGACCAGACCTCGGCCTGTCGGTTTCGTGCCGCCACCGTCGGACGACTCGTCGGTGTCGGGCAGATCCGGAACCACCGAGAGATGGCGGACGCGGCCGGTTCTGATCGACATGCACTCGACCCTAGTCGGACGGGTGTGTCGGACACAGACTTCTGACCTGCGTTCGTGAGAAACAGACATACGCAGGTGCGGTGCATCGAGATCGCCGGCTCACGATCGTTGCCGACCTTGCTCGTCGAATCCGATGCGGCCGAAGCATAGGTAGATCGCTCGTCCACACCGGACAAGCCTCGGTCGATGGTCCCCGAGGCCGCCCTCGGCGAGGGAAGCATCCTCGTCCGCTGTCACCGAATCCCGCACGCGACCAATCCCGCACGCGACGAGGTTCCGTTTTCCCCGGCACTCAGGGTGCGCCCATCATGTTCGCGACGAAAGCCTTGCGAACGTCGGCAACTACCCCGCCGACCAGAACTACCGCCACGGGCAGTTCGACGCCTTCGGGCCTAGGACACGTTCGTTGTCAGACCGTCGTTGATCGCCGAGACATCGAAGGCCAACGAATCGAGTTGAGAGACCAACGTGGTCACCGTCAACTGAACCAAGTACTGAGTAACGACGCCCACCACCACGTAGCGAGTCGTCACCGCCGCTTCGAGCTGTTGTGCTGCGTAGGTACCCCGAATGAACCGGGACGGCCAACCGAGCCACGACGCCGTACTTGCCTCGCGCTCCTGCCATCCTGGCATCGCACGTCCGTCCCCGAAACCCAACGCCAACAACGCTTCCGGATCTATCGTGCGAGAGAGGGCACCGACAAGAAGTACAGCGTTGGGCGCAAATCCGTTCTCCACGAGATTCGGCTCGACGATCACCTGCGTGGCCCCGGGAAACTGTGCCGGATCGAGGGTCTGCCAGCCTGCAGGGACCGGCACGGTGATACCGAGCTCGGCCGCGGCAGCACCGTCGAGCGGTGAGACCTGCAGCTCGTGTGCATTCAGGTACTCGGCGATCGTGGTCGGCTCCGGCGACTTGGCATCGTTCACGGCAAGGAACCTTTCGATGGTGGGCAATTCGAGGGCACGCCAGAGGCTACCTGCAACGGAACTCCACTCGGCCTACAGTGCAGCTCTGCGCTCAGTGAGTTCTTCCAGGTAGCGCGCGACCGCATCCTCGTCGTTGGACTCGAGTACGCGATCGGCAACAGCGCGCACTACCTGCGCGGCATTCGACGGGCACAGCGCCGTGCCCGCCCACGCCAGCATCGGCAGGTCGTTGCGCGCATCTCCCACTGCGGCAACGGAATCCGAGGAGATCCCCCATTGCTCGCACAATCCCTGCAACGCACTGGCCTTCGAGACCCCCGCGGCGGACATCTCGATGTACGGAGCACCGGAATGCGTCAGCTCGACCCCGTCAACTCCCGCAGCGGCAACGAGCTCGTACAGCGCTTCGCTGGTGGTATCCCTATGTCGAGCAACAATTTTGACGGTCGGCTCGACATCGACCGACAGACCGTGCTCCGACAGTTCCATATCGCGCGGATGCCGGTGGTGGTCGGCGAATACACACAGTTCGGCATACCGGGCCTCGGCAACGAAACGCGTGGATCCGACAGTGGCAAATGCCACGCCGGGGACCAGCTCCCGCACGACTGCCTTGGCCGATGCGACAGTCTCGGCCGGTACCGACCTGGTGTCGACGATGGTCGGGGTGCCGTCGACCAGATCGAGGATCACGGCACCGTTGGCCCCGATTGCCGTCCCGCGAAATCCGCAGGACGCGGCGAGTTCATCGATGGAGTGTCTGGCCCGCGCTGTCGCCCAGACCACTGTGATTCCAGCAGTCGCGGCACCTGCCATCGCGGCCGCTGTTCGCTCCGAAATCGTTCGGTCCGAACGCAACAATGTGCCATCGAGGTCGGTTGCGACAACGACGACCTCTCGGGTGCTCTTCACCCCATCGATACTGCCAGGTCGGGCACTCTCAGCCTGCGACCAACGTCAGAACCGAGATCTCACTGGGTGCGAACACGCGAAACGGTGGACCCCAGAACCCCGATCCGCGGCTGGTGTAGAGCTGCGTTCGTGCGCCGTGCCTGCTCAGCCCGTGTACCACTGGCTGGTCGAGGCGAACCAACGCCGAGAACGGCCAGATCTGGCCGCCATGGGTGTGGCCGGATACCTGCAGATCGACACCGGCGCGAGCGGCGTCGGCGACCTGTTTGGGCTGATGAGCCAACAACAACACCGGCATCGACGGATCGGTGCCGTCCAGCGCGCGATCGAGATCGGCACCGTGGCCGGTCGCGCCGGACCCTTTCGCCGTTGCGTCGTCGACGCCGGCGATGATCAGCGCATCCTCACCGCGATGCAACACGAGGTGACGATTGTGGAGGGCATTCCACCCGAGAGTCTCCATGTGATCGAGCCACTCCTGCGCCTCGCCGAAGTACTCGTGATTTCCGGTGACGTACACGCGGGCTGCGCTGGCGCGCATCGATTCCAGCGGCGCTGCCTGCCGCCGCCGCCGATCGACAGACCCGTCGGCGATGTCGCCGACATGGGCCAACACATCCGGCTCCACGGCATTGACGGCATCGGTCAATCGTTGCGACCACACCGTCCGATCGAGTGGGCCGAAATGTGTATCGGTCACCAGCACCACTTTCAGACCGTGGAATCGAGCACCGAGCCGATCGATCCGCACGCGCGTGTGGCGAACCCGAGGCGTCCGCATCGCCTCGTAGTGACCCCACAGAGCGAGAACGACGACTACCACCGCGGTAGTCGCGGCTACGATTCGCGACCGCATCGGATCGTCAACCCCGACCAGCCAGAGGCCGAGTCGAAGCAGCAACGAGAGCGTCGACCAGACGAACGCGATCCAGACCACGCCCAGCAGCACATCTCCGATACGCGCCCACGCGTCTTTGCCGCGGCCCTCGGGTCCCGGCCGATGGCCCAGGTACATCGCGGCGGGCAAGGCCAGCAACGCCCCCACAGCGACCACAGTTCCGAGAACTCGCACTATCGCAGGCCATTGTGCGCCTGCGAACACCACGGTCCACGTGGGCAGCCCGAAGAGGACAGCGCACACCCCGAACACCATCACAGGAACGACGATCCGGCGACGATTTCCCCGGTTCGGTGCGGCCGATCTGTCCGTGTCCTGCTGCTGTCGATCTGTCATCGGCGATCAGCCCTCTGTCCTTCTGCGGGCCTATGGCCGACGTCGAGTTGTATACCCCCGAAGGCCGTTGATCGGGAGTTCGTGCTCGGCGATCCCGTCGTCCCCGGGCTTCTCGACATCGGACTCGGACTCGGACTCGTTGTCGTCCACCGGCTGCGAGTCCGCCTCGTCCGGTGCCGAGCCGACCGAGCCGGGAGGCTCGAGGTTCGATGCATCCTTCCGACCTGACGGTACCTCGCCCTCGGACGGATGCGACGCTGCGGTTTCCTGCGGCGCCGACCGTTGGTCGCTCGACGCACTGCTGGACTCGTCCGTTGCGGCGTCCTTGGGTGCTGGGGTCGATCCGGTGGTCATGGCCGACCGCCCCACCGAGGAGGACCCGTTCGGACGTGCAGAACCACGAGAGGTACCGCCCTCGCCGGTCTTCGATCCGTTGGTCGAGCCGGATCCGTTCCGAACCCCACCGTTGCCCGTTGCCGATCCGTTGGATGCGGTGGATCCAGTAGCGGAGGCTGCTGCGCTACCGTTCGTCGTACTCGATCTGTCATCGGCTCCGGAACCGTTGGGAGCAGTCGAGGGTCGTGTTTCCCCATCGGTGTGGCGGACGTCGGACGTGAACGTCTCGTCGGCCGCGATATCGATCCGCGGCATGGTCCACAGAGACAGCACCGATTCGTGATGCACCGCGGAGTCGCCGCCGTTCGAGGTGTCGAAGGCACCGGAATCGTCGAACTGCGAGGATTCGAGCGGGACCGGGGACCACTTTGCGCTCGATGGCGAGGTTCCTTCGACGGCAACGGTATTGGGCTTGATCCCCAGGCGCGCGAGGGTGGCCCAGAGACTTTCCAGAGCCGCATCGCGATCGAGGTAGTACTCCGATTCGCGCACTCGCCAGAAAGTCCAACCGCACCGCTTGAGCTCCTGCTCGCGCTGCAGGTCCGCCAAACGCTGCGCCGATGTGGACAAGAAGACATCACCGTCGCACTCGACCGCGAGACGCGAGGATTCTCCGGTGACCACCAGGGCGAGTCGCCGATTGTTCACTTCCACACCGGGGTTGACGTGAAATCCGCGCTCGACGAGGTCGTTCCACAACTGTTGTTCGAGGAGCGTCTCGAACGGGGCCGTTCGGATCTCACGCGAGACGTTGACGGGCATGGGATCGGCCGGTGCGGGCGATACGGAGGTGACGTAGCCGAGAAGCGAGTTACGCAGATCCGCGCGCTTGAGACGGTCGACCGTCACCGAATGGAAGAGCCAGAGCTGATCCTGTGCTCGCGACGCGGCCACGTTGAACCGACGCTTGTACTGGTTGGCAGTGAGGGTGGCGAAATTCTGATCGGGAGCCACCACCATGGACAGGAATACGACGTGACGTTCGTCGCCCTGGAAGTCCGGCGGCGTGCCGACCCGTAGCCGCCGCTGCTCCCACTGTTCGATGCCGATGCGCTTGATCAACTCGTTTCGGATCTCGTCGACCTGCGACTGCCCCTGCAGTACGACCACTCCGAAGGTGAGGTTGTCGTACGCGGAATCCTCTAGACAGTCGGCGATCTGTTCGGCGATCGCCACGGCTTCGGTGCGATTGACCAGTGATGCGTTCTTTCCGGTGACCGTCGCCCCGCGAACGTACGTGTGCCGCAGCGGCGGAAGCCGATCCGCGCCGAACTGGCGAACGGGAACGAGAGGCGAGTCTCCGTAGAACTGTTGGCTCGACCAGTTGATGATCTCGGGCATGGACCGGAAGTGCTCACGCAGCCGGACCACTTGCCCGAACCTGGTACGGAGCATGGAGAACAGGCTCGACCTCGGCGTCAGTGTTGCCCGTACGTGTTCGGGTAGATCGGGCAGGTAGACGTCGAGCCGATCGAACACGTCCTCGAGCGTTCCGGTCTGCAGGACATCGGCTGGGGCACATTGGCGATCGTCACCCACCACGATCACTCGAGGTGCGAGGTACAGCAGGAAGAGGCTGGTGATGTCGGCCTGACTCGCCTCGTCGACGATGACGACGTCGAAGCTTCCCGGTACCGGAGGAATCGACGCCAGCACCTGCGAAAGCGGCATCACCCAGGCGGGCACTGCGCTCTGCGCTTCACGCATCGCCGAACGTGCTGCACTGCGGTAGGTTTCGGCGTACTTGCCGGCACCGGATCCGATACTGGAGATGTGTTCACGATAGGTCTGCAGCGCACGCACCTCGACCGCCGTCATGCGCTCCAGACTGTTTCGCCACGCACTGGCAGCGGCCAAACGCGTTGTGAGATAGGCGATGTCGGTGTCAGCGGCGGCCAGCTCGGCTTCGAGCTGCTGCTCGAGTCCGCCGTGATGCTGCTCCCCCACCCACTCACGTGCTCGACGCCATGCCCAGGCCTTCGACATCTGCCAGCTCAGCTCGTCCCACTCGGCGTCGCCTGCGGTCTCCTCGACCAGGTCGAACAATGCAGGTGCGACCGAAGACAAGGACGCCGACATCGACTCGAGCAGAAGTTGATCCTCCTGCTCGGCACACGCCTTCGAATAGGCAGTAACCGCGGCAGACAACTCCAACGGGTCGGCAGTGCCCAACGCGCTCACCAGGTCGGAGCCCTCGGGCGAGGGCCCGGCATCGATGCGAGTGGCGACCGCGAATTGAAGGGCATCGAGTTCGGCCCTGGCAGCGTCGATGTCGATGCGTTCCGCGATGGCGTCGGCGGCCTCGGCAATTTCCTGAGCTTCGGCCAGACTGCGTATCCACGGTGCTGCAGGAGAGATCGAATACAGCCGGTGCACCAACTGGTCGCGAGCGGAGAGGACCGCCGTCACGAGACCGAGTCGATCGGCGATCCGCGCCAGGTTGTTGACTCGTATCGAACGCGTACCGTCGAGCGGGACGATGATGGCGAGATCAGCCAGCAGTACTGACGCCGTCTGCACGGTCTCCAGGGCTCGAATATGTTCAGCCACCAGGCGAACCGCCATGGCCGTCGTCGCGGGTTGCCCGTCGACGGTGGCAACGATGTCGAGCGCCTCGACGGCCTTCTGTTCCTCGCTGCGCCGGAACCGAGTCTTCCACTCGACACCGGACTCCAATGCCGCGGCGAGCGCGTCCATTGCCGCCAGCGCCGCCTGCGTACTCGACGAGCACTGCACATCGTGCGCACCGACGTAGCGATCGGATGCCGCTGCCGTGTCGACCATCGCGTCGATCCCGCTGACTCGCGACCACAAGTGGGCAGCTTCGCCCGACAGCACCGAATCGGTCAGCCGCGAATAGGTGCCGTCGAGGTCGGAGACCGCTCGGACACATGCGGCGAGCTCTCCGCACAGTTGCCTGATCTCTGCGGACACCGAAGGTTCGACACCGTCGAGCAGCTCGATCAGGGATGCGGCCTGGGGCGATACGGTGTCGATCCGAGCGCCTGCCCGAAGGCAGAGCGCAGCGAGTTCGGCGGAGTTCGGCAGCATCGTTTCCGGACGCGGCAACACCTGACGCGAGCGCAGTTCGCGACTGCCCGCGGAGGTGGCGATCAGTTTACGCAGGTGGTCCACCTGAGCGCCGTCGAGCGGTGGCCGATCAGCGAACAACGGGCCGGGCAGCCACTCGTGCGCACCCTCGGCCGCTTTGACCTTGCGCACGATCGAAGAAACCGTGCCCTCGTACCCGTCGGAAACATACTCGTGCACAACGGTTTCGGATTCTCGAAGACTTCGGACCCGATCCAGCAACTCCGCGCGCCTGGCCACCGCTGCGCCGCGCTGAGTCGTCAGCGCCTCGATCTTCTGCACCTCGCTGGCCTCGTCGAACGAGGTCTTTCGTTCGGCGATCTTCGCAACGCTGCGATTGAGCTCCTCCGACCCACCCTTCGACAGGTCGGTGATCGAGACGCAGAGCTCCTGCAATTCGGGCGGCAGCTTGTCGCGCAACACCCGCAAAGCTTGTGACTTTTCACTAGTGACCAGAACCCGCTGACCACGTGCCAACAGTCCCGACATCAAATTCGCGATCGTGTGCGTCTTGCCCGTACCGGGCGGACCCTCGACCACGACGCCGCTGTCGCGGCCGAGCCGTTCGATGATCTGAGACTGCTCGGCGTTGGCCGGAAGCGGGAACAGCGGATCGTGTGCCAGCGCCGCCGACTCACCGGCTCCGGTTCGCTCGAGCCACGCCATCCGATCTGCCGGCTCGATCGCATCGACAAGTTGCGCGAGCCCGAGCGGCACCGGGGAATCGGCGAACTCGAGATCGGCGATCATCTGCTCGTAATAATCGACCAGCGCGAACGAGTCACGGACACGGAGCACGAGGGCAGGTGAGATCGTCAGTGTTCGGTCGTCGTCGATGTAGGCGAGCGCCCCGGGCGGTCCGATGCGATCGAGGACCTCGATCTCGTGCCGAGGCACCCGCGAAGCCCACAGTCTGAGAAATTCTTCCACTCCGGCACCGACCGGGGAGGTGACGGAGTCGTGCAGCTGCTTCGCCAGCGCCACCGATCCGGAGGTATCGAACTCGTCCGAACTCGTCAGCAGTTGGCCGTCCTCGAGCCGCGGACTGCTGCTCGCCACGAGGCGGACCAACAGGTCACCGGTGCGAACGTCCCGTTCGATGCCGGCCGACTGCGTGATCAGGTGGGTGCGCACGCTGCGTTGCGGATCGGTGTTGCTCGATGTCAGCAGCCCCGAGGCCACCACGAGCTCGATCGACTCGGGCCGCGATGCGAGCTCCTGCATCATCAACTGCAGAGACTGGTACAACGCGGCCTGGGGACGCCGATCCCGATCCTCCTGCGCCCATTCCTTCCACGATGTCGAGTACTCCTCGAACGCCTGCTTGATCTCGTAAGCCTTGCGAATGTCGAAGTCCGCATCCGAGTCCTGCTCCTCCGCGCGACGGCGGGACAGCACCGAGGACGCGTCGGCCAGCTCCAACTCTCGATAGCGGCTGTCGGCGACGACTTGCGGATCGAGCCATCCGGACAGCAGTTCAGGCGGCTCGGGGGGATCGTCGACGGCGACGCGAGGCGCTCGGACAACGACACCGCCCTGCTTGACCTTCGTGTCGAGTTGCATGGGCACGTCACCCGAATGCACCCATTCGACCTGCACGTGGTCATCGAAGCGCAGCACCGGGTTCGATCGCGCCTCGACGATCTCGCGAAGAAAGCGCAGCAGGCGTTGCACCCTGCTCTTGAGCTCGTCGTCGTGTTCACGACCGGTAGCCGCCGCAGCCGTCACAGTTTCCCCACAAATACTCGAATGGTCGTCCTTGTCGAGGACAGTGCTTGCGCACCCGGGCCACACTAGCCGCTGAACATCAGTTGTTCACCGCGTCCTGAGCACAGAGAATTCGTTCTAGTGCTGGGTCACAAAGACCCGCACGAGTCGCTGTCTCACCCGTTCCGATCTGATACCTGCGGTGCATCGTCGGGCCCGCTGTCGAGACCGGTCGGTCTGCGGGGTGAGATTCCTGCGGTGCATCCGAGCCGAACACCGCGATCAATGACGTATAAAGACTGAATGCCTGCTGCGCCGGACTCCGATCGTGAGCTGCCGAATCGGGATCTGCCGACCACTCCACGCGGGTTGCGCACTCGGTCCTCGCTGGTGTCGGCCGCGCGCCGCGTCTTCGAGGACAGCGGCTACCTCGACTCGCGGTTGATCGACATCACCCGTGCCGCACGGTGCTCGGCCGGGACCTTCTACACGTACTTCACCAGCAAGGAAGAGATCCTGGCGGCAGTACTCGATCAGGCCAGAGACGACATGCTGCACCCGGGTACGGAGCGAGTGGATCCGCACGACGACCCGGTAGCGGTGATCGCCGCGAGCAACCGCGCCTACTTCGAGGCCTATCGACGCAACGCGAAGCTGATGGCGCTGCTCGAACAGGTCTCGAACATCGATCCTGAGTTCCGCCGCCTGCGGCGCGAGCGTGCCGACGCCTTCGTTCGACGCAACGCACGCAGCATCGAGAATCTGCAGAAACGCGGCCTGGCCGATGCCGAACTCGATCCCCTCCTCGCATCGCGGGCCCTGTCTTCGATGATCAGCCGGCTGGCGTTCAATCACTTCGTCGTCGATGCAGCACAGGGTCACGCCTCAGCGGACTACGAGGGCCTGCTTGCCACGGCGACGAGACTGTGGGTGAACGCGCTGCAATTGCCGCGCACGGACGCCGCAGGTGCCGAATGAAGCCTCGATACCCGACGGATCGAATCGCGTCGAAGTCCTCGATCGAGACGTACCCGCCGGTAATGTACTCGCCGGTAGGAACAGGGGTTACAGAATCGCCAATTGCCCCTTACGACAACGCTACTCGTGAGTACGTACGCGAAGGGGCCGCGCGATCGCCATAGAAACAAATCGAAATGCATTGTCACAGATAATATTTCACCAGTTGGTGATCAATCACACTCACGCCGAACGCTGTTGGCGGTGCGCAGGGCCGTAATACCGTTAGAATAGGGCGATCGGAGTGCTGCATGGGCGCAGGCATCACGCCTGCGAAACGACCCGATAGCCGAGAATTGGACATGCCCGGCACCAATACACGTTCCATCGAGAGCGCACCGACACGGTGCGCCCACACCGAGCGAAGAGAGATACGTTGTTCAAGCGGATTGCAGTAGTCAACCGAGGCGAGGCAGCAGTACGGCTGATCCGAGCCGTCCGAGAACTCAACGCCGAACACGATTACGGCATCCGAACCGTAGCGCTGCACACCGAGGCCGAGAAGCGGGCCATGTTCGTCCGCCAGGCCGACGAAGCCGTCACATTGGCCAAGCCCGCCACCGGCTCGGCCTACCTCGACTACGACGTCCTCGAGGCGGCGCTGGTGGAGTCCGGTGCCGACGCGGTATGGGTCGGCTGGGGCTTCGTCGCCGAGGATCCCGCGTTCGCGGACCTGGTCGCTCGATTGAACATCACCTTCATCGGCCCGTCGGCCGACGCGATGCGTCTGCTGGGAGACAAGGTCGAGGCCAAGATCCTCGCCGAGAAGGTCGGCGTCCCCGTCGCACCGTGGTCCGGCGGACCGGTCGAGACTCGCGCCGACGCCCGCCGTCACGCCGCAGCCATCGGCTACCCGCTGATCATCAAGGCCCGCTCCGGTGGTGGTGGCCGCGGTATCCGCAAGGTCTACCACGAGGACGAACTCGAACTCGCCCTCGAACGCACCCAGGGTGAGGCCGAGCGCTCGTTCGGCGACCCCGTCGTCTTCCTCGAACGGCTCGTCACCGATGCCCGTCACGTCGAGGTCCAGGTCATCGCCGACAGCCACGGCAACGTCTGGGCTCCGGGCGTGCGCGACTGCTCCATCCAGCGCCGCAACCAGAAGGTCATCGAAGAGTCCAGCTCGCCGCTGCTGACCAAGGAACAGTCCGACCATCTGCGCACCGCCTCCGCCGAGCTCGTCAAGGCCGCCGGCTACCAGGGCGCAGGAACCGTCGAGTACCTGTACCAGCCCGAGCAGAAGATCTTCACCTTCCTCGAGGTCAACACCCGCCTGCAGGTCGAGCACCCCATCACCGAATACACCACCGGCATCGACCTGGTGAAGCTGCAGATCCTCGTCGCCGACGGCCAGGCACTACCCGGCGACTGCCCGCCCGAGTTCGGTCACGCCGTCGAGGCCCGCCTCAACGCCGAGGACGCCGACAACGGGTTCGCACCGGCACCCGGAACGGTCGAGCTGCTCAAGTTCCCGCTCGGCACCGGCATCCGCGTCGACACCGGCATCGCCCAGGGCGATGTCATCCCACCCGACTACGACTCGATGGTCGCCAAGGTCATCGCCTGGGGCCGCGACCGCAGCGAAGCTTTGGCTCGCTTGCGCAACGCCCTGCGGGAGACCACCGTCGTCATCGACGGCGGCACCACCACCAAGTCCTTCCTCCTCAGCCTGCTCGACCGCGAGGAAGTCATCTCCGCCTCCGCCGACACCGGCTGGCTCGACCGCACCGAAGCCGGGTCACAGACCGGGCCGACGGCCGTCGCGGACATCGCCATCATCGCCGCCGCCATCGACGCCTACGACGCCGAGGAAGGCCGCGAACGCGCAGCATTCCTCAGCTCCGCTCGCGGTGGTCGTCCCCGCGCCACCCACGCCATCGGCCGCACCGTCGAACTGAACTACCAGGGCCAGGCCTACCGGCTCGAGGTCGGACAGACCGGAACACACCGCTACACCATCGACGGCGACGGCATCGGCGAGTTGCAGGTCGACCTCGAACGCCTCGGCACCTACGAGAGCCGACTGATCATCGGCGACCGCCGCTACCAGGTCGTCACCGTCGCCGGACCCGCCCACTTCCTCGTCGAGGTCGACGGCATCAGCCACCAGATCTCCCAGGACGAGGCAGGACTGGTCCGAGCACCTGCCCCCGCCGTCGTCGTCGCCGTTCCCGTGGCCATCGGCGACGAGGTCGAAGCAGGACAGACCCTCGTCGTCCTCGAATCGATGAAGATGGAAACCGCCGTCCGCTCCCCGTACGCGGGCACCGTGCGCGAGGTACTGGCCTCGGTCAACGGACAGGTCGACGCCGGAGCAGCCCTGCTACGTGTCGATCAGGCCGGTGAACAGAAGGTCTCCGAGCAGGCACCGCGCGTGCAGTTCCGCGGAATCGACGACGCCGCGCAACGCTCCCCGCAGCGCCGCGCCCTGGACCGACTCGACGAACTCGCCGCCCTCATCACCGGCTTCGACGTCAGCGGTGCACGCGCCCGAAATCTGTTGTCCACCTACGAAACTCTGCGCGCCGAGGTGCCACGCAACGATGCGGACCTCGTCTCCGCCGAGCTGTCACTGCTGGGCACCTTCGCCGATATCTGCGAGCTCTCCCGCAACCGTCCCACGATGGACGAGGAGAGCACCGACGAGCGCGTGCACTCCCCGCGTGAGCATCTGCACTCGTTCATGCAGTCCCTCGACGCAGACGTGCAGGGCCTCCCGGAATCGTTCCGCGGCAAGCTCACCCGCGCCTTGGCGCACTACGACGCCGCCATCGACGAGGGCCGCACCCCCGAACTCGAAGAGGCCGTCTACCGCGTCTTCCTCGCCCTGCAGCGCATGGAGAACCAGGTTCCGGTCATCGCCGCCCTGCTCGGCCACTGGCTCAGCGACAGCTCGGCACAACCCGATGCCACCCCGGCCATGGCCGAGGTACTCGAACGACTCATCGGAGCCACCCAGGCCCGCTACCCCGTCATCGGCGACGTCGCCCGCAACCTGCGCTTCCGACTGTTCGACGAACCACAGATCCGTACCGCACGGGAGAAGATCTACGACGGCGTTCGCGGCAGCCTGCAGTACCTCGCCGAAAACCCCGACGCAGCCGACTACTCGGCCCGTGTCGCCGCTCTGGTCGCCACCCCGGAACCGCTGATCGAGCTTCTGGCACAACGAATCACCGATCCAGGTGCGCTGCTCGAGGTGATCACCCGCCAGTACTACGAGATTCGCACCCTCGAGGACGTCAAGGCCTTCGACCGCGACGGCAAGCACTTCGTCACCGGCAACTTCGAGCTGTCGGGCGAGCGGCTACACCTGGTCTCGACTGCGACCGACTTCGCTTCTCTGCCCGCGACTCTGGACTCGGTCGACAACATCGCGGGCCCCTCCCCCGAGCATCTCGCCGTCGACCTCTACCTGTCCTGGCCGGACGCCCCGACCGACGCCGATGATCTCTCGGCCCAGTTGCAGGCAGTGCTGGCTGCGCACCCCGGTACCGGCCGCTGGCGCCGCGTCACGGTGACGGCGTTCGGCTCGGTCACCCGCAAGATGACCTACCGTCGCACCAGTGTCGAGGGCTCCGAGCCGCTCGCCGAGGACACGATCATCCGGGACATGCACCCGCTGACCGGTCAGCGACTGGACCTGTGGCGACTGAAGAACTTCGATGGCGTTCGCCTGCCCGCCAGTGCCGGTACGTACCTGTTCCACCTGACATCGAAGGCCAACCCCTCCGACGAGCGTCTCGTCGCCCTGGCCGAGATCCGCGGTGTCACAACGCAGTTGGACGAGGCCGGCAACATCGTCGCGGTACCGGAGATCGAACGGACCGTCGCGGCCTGCCTCGACGGCATCCGCCGCGCTCAGGCCGGACGCGGCAAGAAGCGCCTCGACGCCAACCGCGTCGTGCTCTACGTCTGGCCGGTACTCAACGTGCCCGCCGACCGGATCGCCACCATCGCCCGCCACATCGCGCCGCTGACCATCGGGGCGGGCCTCGAAGAGATCACCCTCATCGCCCGTCTGGCCGAAACACCGGGCGAGACACCGCGCGAGGTCGCGTTGCGCCTGTCCTACCGATCCGGTGCAGGCATCGTCGCCAAGATCACCCCGCCGCCGACCGAGCCGATGCGTCCGCTCGACGAGTACACCCAGAAGGTCCAGCGGTCCCAAGCCCGCGGCACCGTGTACCCGTACGAGCTGATCCCGTTGCTCAGCAGCAACGGCGGCACGTTCACCGAGTACGACTTCGACGCCGACGGCGTCCTCGCACCGGTCGATCGTCCCTACGGTCGCAACTCCGCAGGTGTCATCGTCGGAGTCGCAACGACGCCGACCGCCAAGTACCCCGAGGGCATCACCCGCGTCGCACTGTTCGGTGACCCGACCAAGGCCCTGGGTACCGTCGCCGAGGCCGAGTGCTCGCGGATCGTCGCGGCCATCGACCTCGCCGAACAACTCGGCGCACCCGTCGAATGGTTCGCATTGTCCTCCGGCGCAACGATTTCCATGGATTCGGGCACCGAGAACATGGACTGGGTCTCACGCGGCCTGCGTCGGATCATCACCTTCACCCAGGCAGGCGGCGAGATCAACATCGTCGTCGCAGGCATCAACGTCGGCGCGCAGCCGTACTGGAACGCCGAAGCCACCATGCTCACCCACACCAAGGGCATCCTGGTGATGACCCCAGACAGTGCGATGGTGCTCACCGGAAAGCAGTCCCTGGACTACTCCGGCGGCGTCTCGGCCGAGGACAACTTCGGTATCGGCGGCTACGACCGCGTCATGGGCCCCAACGGCCAGGCGCAGTACTGGGCACCGAACCTGCGCGCGGCGTGCGACATCCTGTTCGCACACTACGACCACGCGTATGCCGCACCGGGAGAACGCTTCCCGCGCCGCGCCGCCACCTCCGACCCGACCGAGCGCGACGTGCGTACCTACCCGCACGTGCACCCGTCGAGCGACTTCACCACCGTCGGCGACATCTTCTCCTCGGTCACCAACCCGGACCGCAAGAAGCCCTTCGACATTCGCACCGTGATGCGCGCCGTAGTGGACCAGGATCACTCGGTGCTCGAGCGGTGGGCCGACATGGCCGACGCCGACACCTCCGTGGTGTTCGACGCCCACCTCGCCGGAATCCCGGTCTCGGTGATCGGTATCGAATCGCGGGCCATCCCCCGCAAGGGCTGGTTCCCCTCCGACGGCCCCGATCAGTGGACCTCGGGCACCCTGTTCCCGAACTCGTCGAAGAAGACCGCTCGCGCCATCAACGCCGCCAGCGGAAGCCGGCCGATCGTGGTGCTGGCCAACCTCTCCGGCTTCGACGGTTCGCCGGAATCGCTACGCAACATCCAGCTCGAATACGGCGCCGAAATCGGCCGCGCCATCGTCAACTTCGACGGACCGGTCGTGTTCTGTGTCGTCTCGCGCTACCACGGCGGCGCGTTCGTGGTGTTCTCCGGAGCACTCAACGACAACATGGAGGTCCTTGCAGTGGAGGGCTCCTTCGCCTCCGTGCTCGGCGGTGCCCCGGCCGCAGCAGTGGTGTTCACCCGCGACGTCAACGCCCGCACCGCAGCCGACTCCGAGGTCAAGGAACTCGAAGCCAGGCTGAACGCAGCCGAGGACGACGCCACCCGCTCGGCACTACGGGTCGAACTGGCCACCGTGCGAGCAAACGCACGCAACGCCAAACTGGGTGAAGTGGCCGCCGAATTCGAGGCCATCCACAACATCCAGCGAGCCCAGAGCGTCGGATCGGTGCACCACATCGTCCCCGCCGCCGAACTACGCCCACAGCTCGTCGCCGCCATCGAACGAGGAATGGCGCGCTCGCAGGCGAAGTAGGGCTCTAGTTCTTCAGGGCTTCGGGCTCGACGCAGACGCGCGCGCGTTTGCTGGATGCTCGCGGAATGGTTACCTGTTCCGCGAGCGTCCGGCGAATGCGCGCGCGTTCGTCGGTTCGGGGGTTCGGCTCAGGCCGCGTTACCAGTAGGTCACGTCTGTGGCCACGACACCGGTGCATTGACCGGTGAAGATCGTCACCGCGCAGGCCTCCCAAAGCCGGCCCAGCATCTCGAAACCACCCAACGCGCCGCTAGCGCTACCGGTGCTTGCACTTCCGGTATCGGCCACAGCGACTGCCGGCGACGCGATGGCGATAGCGGCAGCTCCCAACACAACAGCAATGCGACGCTTCACGCTGTTCTCCTCTTTTCCTCCATCGGACATGGTTCGCTCGACGCTAATCTGGCGTCCGAATCGTCACAATCGTCCGAACGAACGATGGCCGGCCGTCAGAGCTCGAGGGTTCGGGCACTGACGAACCGCCGCGGTTCACCGGTCAGCGGGTCGGTGAAGTTCAGAGCCCGGGCGAGTAGCTGCAACGGCCGTGCGAAATCGTCAGCCGGAACCGATGTGTACACCGGATAGTACGGGTCGCCGACGATGGGAATCCCCAACGACGACAGATGGATTCGGAGCTGATGAGTCTTTCCCGTCCTCGGGAAGAGTCGATACCGAGCGAGGGTGCCGAGTGTATCGATCAGTTCGATCCGGGTCTCACTGTTCGGCTCCCCTGGCTCCTCGTACGCAGTCATCACGCCGTGTTCCTTCTGAATTCTGCTACGCACGATGCGCGGAAACTCCAGCGTTGCATCGAATCCCGCGATCGCCTGGTATTCCTTGGTGACGCTGCGCGAGGAGAAGAGTTCCTGGTACGGCCGTCGGGCATGCTTGGTCTTGGTGAAGAGCAACACCCCCGCGGTGGCACGATCGAGTCGGTGCGCGGGCGTGAGATCGGCGCAATCGAACTGCTTGCGCAACCGCACCAGCGCGGTTTCGGTGACGTGCCGACCACGTGGGATGGTGGCGAGAAAATGCGGCTTGTCGACCACCAGGAGATCCTCGTCCTCGTGCAGGATGCCGATCTCGAACGGAACCGGAACCTCCTGCGCTGGAACGCGATAGAAGTACACCTGGCTGCCGGGACGGTACCGGGAATCCAGGGTTATGGGCCGAGATTTCTCGTTCACCAGTTCGGCGTCGCGGATGGCGCGACGCCAATCGTCCTCCGGCATCTCACGCTCGAGATACTCGACGATGGTTCTGGCCGAATCTCCATGCGGCAACAGCAGTCTCAGCGGAGCGAGACCGTCCCGGAAAGGCAGCATCCTCAGGCGCAGTCGAGACAGATCAACCGCAGACCACGGCCGGCATCGCCGTCGAAATCCTGGTACCGGGACGTCGGGTTACCGCACGCACTGCAGCGACCGATGACGGCGGTGTGGTCGGAGAAGTTCTGTGCCATCCGCTTGTCGAAAACGAACAGCGAACCCTCCCACAGCGCGTCGTCACCGAAAGTCTCTGCGTACCGAACGATTCCGCCGTCGAGCTGATACACCTCCTCGAACCCGCGGGCCACCATCAAGGAAGAGAGCACCTCGCACCGCACTCCCCCGGTGCAGTACGTGACCACCGGCGACTGCTTCAGATGGTCGTAGGCACCGGAATCGAGCTGGGAGACGAAGTCCCTCGTCGTCTCGACATCCGGCACCACGGCGTTCTTGAACCTGCCGATCTGTGCCTCGAACGCGTTGCGGCCGTCGAAGAAAACGACATCGTCGCCGCGGGAATCGACGAGCTCGTGCACCTGCTCCGGACTCAGATGGGTGCCACCGCCCACCACCCCGTCGGCGTCGACCTTCAATTCACCGGGTGCGCCGAACGTGACGATCTCCTCGCGGACTCGCACGCTCAAACGCGGAAAATCGTTGCCGAGTCCCTCGGACCACTTGATATCGGCCGCCTTGAAGGCCGGATAACTTCGAGTGCCGCGCACATAGCGCTTGACGTCGTCGACATCACCGCCCACCGTCGCGTTGATGCCGTGTTCGGAGACGAGGATGCGTCCGGTCAGATTGTTCGACGCGGCCAGCGTCTGCTGCCACAGCCGGATCGCTTCGGGATCGGGCAGCGGAGTGAAGACGTAGAACAGGACGATTTTCGGTACAGCCACGTCGACCAGTATGGCGCGTTATCAGGCAGGCGGCACCGCCGCCCGGACGCGCTGAGTACCCGAGTCGACGGTGAAGCCCGCTCCCCAATACACCCCGGTCTGCGGATCCTCCTTGGCAGTGAGGAACCAGTGGTCCATCCGAGCAGCCGACTTGGTGACCTCGAAGATGCCGAAACCGTGACTGTCGAGGTCCACGAACTTCACATGGTGGTTGAGCGCCTTGAAGGCTTCCTCGGCGACGCGTCCCAGCGTATGCGGCGGGGTATGCGTCAGATCATCGACGTTTGCGGAGCTCACAGACGTGACGACCAGTTCGGTGGCAGCGGGTTCGGTGGTCGCGTAGTGCGCTGCGTCGAGGGGTACCTCACACGCCCACGCCGAGTGGATGTCGCCGGTGATGAACACCGTGTTGTCCACGCCGGCATCGACGATCGCGCTGAGCAGCTTGCGGCGGTCGGCCGTGTATCCGTCCCACGGATCGGCGTTGTAGGGCAGGCCGCCCTCCGGGATGCCGAGGAGCGAGGTGACGGCCTTCGCTGCGTCTCGATCGAGCGGTGGGATCAGAGTCGCCGTGATCATCACCGGGTTGCCGACGATCTTCCATTGCGTCGGCGAGGACACGATGCCATCGGTGAGCCACTGCATCTGCTCGGCACCGGTGATCGTGCGGTTCGGAGAATCGACCTCGGGCCCGTTGAACGGCAAGACCTGCTGCGAGCGGTAGGTACGCAGATCCAGCATCGAGAGCTCGAGCAGATTGCCGAACCGAAGCCTGCGGTACAGGTGGCGATTGGTCGCGGTGCCGGCCGCGCGGACCGGCATCCACTCGTAGTACGCCTTCTCCGAATTGGCTTTGCGGGTGTACCAATCGCCCTCGGTGGCCGGGGTGTGGTTCTCGGCGCCCCCGTCGTAGGCGTCGTTGGCCGACTCGTGGTCGTCCCACGTGCAGATCCACGGCACGCCGACGTGCGCGGCCTGCAGATCGGGATCGGACTTGTATTGCCCGTGACGCTGACGGTAATCGGCGAGCGTGACGATCTCGTGGGTGGGCGAATGTACCCGAACGACGCCGTTGCGCCCCGGAAACCCGCCCGTCTCGTACTCGTAGATGTAGTCACCGAGGTGGACGATGGCGTCCAGGTCTCCCCTGGCGGCAAGGTGGCGGTAGGCACCGAAATACCCCGACTCCCAGTTGGAGCACGAGACGACACCGAAGCGCATCGCGTCGATATCGGCATCGTTGGCCGGAGCGGTGTGCGTTGTCCCGACAGCCGAAGACGCGTCGCTCGTGCGGAAATCGTAGAAGTACGTGGTGCCTGCGCTGAGGCCGTCGACGTCGACCTTGACGGTGTGATCGGTATCGGGTCCGGTGGAGACGGTTCCGGAGGAGACGACATCGCTCATATCCGCGCTGCGGGCGATCCGCCACGTCACCGAAACCTGCGGGCCGACGCCGGAGCCCGGGGTGGCGTCGGGCGTGGGGGTGATGCGGGTCCACAGGATGATCGCGTCGGGCAACGGATCTCCCGAGGCCACCCCGTGCAGAAAGCCTCGATCGCTACTCTGCGCGTGTGCGGTCGCCGGCAGTGTCGTGGCGACTCCGGCCACTGCGACGGCCACCGACGAGGAGCGAAGAAACGTTCTTCTGGAAAGCGCAGACTCAGCATGCATGCGGTCAGTCCATTCGATCAGCGTGAGAAGGTCAACCCCTCGTGCGCCTTTTGCGTACACATAGGTACGCAAAAGGCGCACGACCGGGGTTTGCCGCAGCGGAGCCGGGAGAACACTGAGTCCATGGACGCACTGTGGTTGTTCGGCGATCAGCTCGGTCCGCACTTTCACTCGGTGGACGAGCACGCCGAGCGGGAGGTGCTGATGATCGAGTCCCGGCGCGTCTTTCGACGTCGGCGTTACCACCGGCAGAAACTGCATCTGGTGTTGTCGGGGATGCGGCATCTGGCCGACGAGATCGGTGATCGCGTCACCTATCTGCAGACCGAGACGTACCGGGAAGGGTTGCGGCAGTTCGGCAAACCCGTGGTGGTGTTCGAGCCGACCTCACACGCGGCCGAGAAGTTCGTCGCCGCCTTGCACGAGGAGGGACTGGTCTCGGAGATTCTTCCGACGCCGATGTTCGCGCTCCCTCGGGCAGAGTTCGCCGAATGGGCGGCCGAGCGTGGCACTTTCCGGATGGAAACGTTCTACCGTGAGCAGCGCAAGACATTCGGTGTACTGATGGACGGTTCCGAACCGGTCTCGGGAAAGTGGAACCTCGACGCCGAGAACCAGTCGCCGCCTCCGAAGGGACGCCTGACCCTGGGTGTCGAGGAACCGTGGTGGCCGACCGAGGACGCCATCGACGAGCAGGTACGCGCCGACCTCGACGTCTGGGACCTCGACACCGTCGGAGTCGACGGGCCACGAAAGTTCGCGGTGACGGCGGCCGAGGCGTCGGATGCGTTGGTGCACTTCGTGAACTATCGCCTGGACGACTTCGGCAAATACGAGGACGCGGTGATGGCCGACGACTGGACGATGTCTCACTCCTTGCTGTCGGTGCCGCTGAACCTCGGCCTGCTGCACCCGCTTGACGTGGCGCACGCCGCCGAGGACGCCCACCGCGGCGGCACCCCGCTGGCAAGTGTCGAGGGTTTCATTCGGCAGATCCTCGGCTGGCGCGAATACGTGTGGCATCTGTACTGGCATCTGGGGCCGGAGTATCTCGAACGCAACACGCTCGACGCCCATGAGCCCCTTCCGGAGTGGTTGACAGAGTTGGATGGCGACGCCGTGGTGGCGAAATGCCTGTCCAGCACCGTCGACGGCGTGCGTGATCGCGGGTGGGTACACCACATTCCTCGACTGATGATTCTGGGAAACTTTGCGCTACAACATGCTTGGGACCCGAGAGCATTGACCGACTGGTTTGCAACGGCTTTCGTCGACGGGTTTGCCTGGGTGATGCCGGTGAACGTGATCGGCATGAGTCAGCACGCGGACGGCGGAGTGATCGCCACCAAGCCCTACGCCTCGGGCGGGGCCTACCTGAACCGCATGACCGACTACTGCGGCACATGCGAGTTCAATCCGAAGAAGCGACTGGGCGACGATGCCTGCCCGTTCACCGCCGGCTACTGGGCCTTCGTGCATCGGCATAGACAGCTTCTGGCCGCCAACCACCGCACAGCGCGGCAGGTGTCGTCGATGAACCGGTTGAGTGACCTCGAGCAGGTGTTGGAACAGGAACGGCAGCGCGAGGTGTACTGACGAGCCTCGGCACAGTCGAGCACGGCCGGACCCTGTCGAGTGGTCCTCGTCGAGATCGACTGCGCGAGGTGCACCACATCTGAGGAGTCGCTGCCACCAGGACCGACCGAGTTCCACGGTGCCTGCCGCATCCGCCCGGCTCATTGTGATTTCCGGGTGCGCGCGACGTATACCACGAGCTTCCGACAGGTTTGCGTATCCGAATACTTAAGCAGGGCAATAGTTTTCGATTTGACGATCATTGTGTATCGAACACTAGTTCGATACAGTTTGGGTCATGACGACCGAGATCTGGCAACTGAGCGAGGATCAACTCCTCGCCGACGCCGCCGCGGTCTCCCACCAGATCCAGTTGTTGGAGGCCCGCCGCATCGCTCTCGTCGCCGAGATCGACACCCGCGTCACCCGCGAGAAACTCGGCTTCCCCGGACCCGCCGGCTGGCTCACCTCCACCACCCTGCTCACGCCAGGCAAAGCCAACAAAATTCTCGCCCTCG
>NZ_JABFAU010000005.1:514842-609780 GCF_017168335.1 Rhodococcus sp. KRD162
GCCCCACCTCGCGCAAACGCGCGCGCACTTGCCAAAAGCGCGCGGATTGGTGCCCGCACGAGGGGCGATTCTGCGCGCGTCTCGCAAACGCGCGCGCTTTTGCGGTGAGGCTGGCTCCCCGAGAACTGGTACATCCGTACCTGTATTCATCCACAGGGTCGAAACCGTCCACAGGCGACCGCATCTGCGTCGGAATCACGGTGCGCATAGCCGAGACTCGAAGAATGAAGGATGACCGAATGGTGCGACGCTCGGAAGCATTGGCAGCCGGGAACGCCGACCACGAGCTACGCGCGCTGTATCAACGCGGAGGCTGGGATCGATTTGTGAACGGTGTCTACGTGCCGTCGTCGAGGTTGGTCGAGCTCTCGGGGCAGGAGCGACATCGATTGCTGATCGACGCCATGCTGCCGATGATGGCTGACGGCAGCGTCATCAGTCATCGTTCGGCCGCGTTGCTGCACGGATTACCATTGCCCGCAACAGGATTCGACAAAGTCCACGTCACCCGGCACGGCCGTGGTGGAGGTCGAAAGAACGCATCGGCGATGGTGCACCGCGCGGCATGGGTGCCGACGGTGAAGGTCGACGGTATAGCCGTGACGTCGTTGGCTCGGACGGTGGTCGATCTTGCCCGAACCGAAACGCTCCTCACGGCGGTCATTGCCGGTGATGTGGCACTGAAGCGTTGTGATCCACAGGAACTCGACGGGGAAGTGCAGCGCGCCCGCGGGTGGAAGGGTATTGCCCGGGCTAGACGAGCTGTGGATCTGATGGACGGGCGCAGTGACAATGCCGGTGAATCACAGAGTCGGATCATTTTGTGCGAAGCCGGATTCGATGCCGAACCTCAAGTTGAGATCCTGGACGTCGATGGACGATTCGTTGCCCGCGTCGACTGGCTCGTCAACGGAGTGCTCGCCGCCGAGTTCGATGGCAAGGCAAAGTACACCGAGTATCTCCGGCCGGACGAGAGCCCAGGCGACGTGGTGTTTCGGGAGAAGCTACGAGAGGACGCCGTGCGCGAACTGGGCTATCCGGTGGTGCGCTGGACCTGGGCCGATCTGGCCCGTCCGGCGGAGTTGACGGCACGAATCCGTCGAGCGGTGGAGCGTGCCGCCTGCCTGCCTGCACCGCTGGGGAGCGTGCGAAGTACCTCGTGTCCGCCACAGCCGCGCGCGGATTTGTCAGGCGCGCGCGAAATAGTATGAGTATCGGTGAGAATATGCGCGCACCTGGCAAACGCGCGCGCATTTGCGCCCCAGCACGGGCCACCGCCCACCCTGCGCCCTGCACTGGTCGACGGCCCTCACCCCGCACCTGGCAAACGCGCGCGCATTTGCGCCCCAGCACGGGCGACCCAGCCCCCGAAACACGACAACGGCCGCACCTGCGATCAGGTGCGGCCGTTGCTGGTCAGGGAATCAGAATGCTGCTTCGTCCAGTTCCATGATGTCGTTGTCGATGTTGGTCAGGATCGCGCGGGTGGCGGTGAGCTGCGGCAGGATGTTCTTGGCGAAGAACGAGGCCACTGCGACCTTGCCCTCGTAGAATGCCTTGTCCTTGCCTTCTGCACCGTTGTCGAGTGCGGTGATCGCGATCTCGGACTGGCGCAACAACATCCAGCCGATGAGCAGGTCTCCGAAGCCCATCAGGAAGCGCACCGATGCCAAGCCGACCTTGTACAGCTCGGTGGGCTGATCCTGAGCGCCCATGAGGTGCTGGGTCATCGAGGTGACGATGGCCTGTACGTCCTCGAGTGCGGTGGCGAGCAGTGCCCGCTCGGCCTTGAGGCGACCGTTTCCTGCTTCGCTGTCGATGAACGACTTGATCTGTCCGGCAACGTGGGCCAGGGCTACGCCGCGATCGCGGGCGATCTTGCGGAAGAAGAAGTCCTGCGCCTGGATGGCGGTGGTGCCTTCGTAGAGCGAGTCGATCTTGGCGTCGCGGATGTACTGCTCGACGGGGTAGTCCTGCAGGAAGCCGGAGCCACCGAAGGTCTGGAGGGACTCGGCGAGTACCTGGTAGGCGATTTCCGAACCGACGCCCTTGACGATGGGCAGCAGGAGATCGTTGACGCGGTAGGCGATGTCTGCGTCGGCGTCCGAGACCTGCTTTGCGGTGATCGGGTCCTGGTGTGCGGCCGTGTACAGGTAGACCGCGCGGAGGCCTTCCGAGTACGCCTTCTGCATCATCAGACTGCGGCGCACGTCGGGGTGGTGGGTGATGGTGACGCGCGGTGCGGTCTTGTCCGTCATCTGCGTCAGGTCTGCGCCCTGGACGCGTTCCTTGGCGTACTCGAGTGCGTTGAGGTAACCGGTGGACAGGGTGCCGATTGCTTTGGTGCCGACCATCATTCGAGCGTGCTCGATGACGTCGAACATCTGCGCGATGCCCTTGTGGACCTCGCCGACGAGCCAACCCTTGGCGGGGACGCCGTGTCCACCGAAGGTGAGTTCACAGGTGGTGGAGGCCTTGAGGCCCATCTTGTGCTCGACGCCGGTCACGAATGCGCCGTTGCGCTCGCCCAGTTCGCCCTTCTCGAAGTCGAAGAGGATGGACGGTACGAAGAACAGGCTCAGACCCTTGGTGCCGGGGCCTGCGCCTTCGGGACGGGCGAGGACGAGGTGAAATATGTTCTCGAACAGGTCGTCCGAGACGGCCGAGGTGATGAAGCGCTTGACGCCTTCGATGTGCCAGGAGCCGTCGTCCTGCTTGATTGCTTTGGTGCGTCCTGCGCCGACGTCGGATCCGGCGTCGGGCTCGGTGAGGACCATCGTTGCGCCCCATTCGCGCTCGACGATGACCTTCGCCCATTCCTTCTGCTCATCGGTTCCGTTGTGGTACAGGATGTTTGCGAATCCGGGGCCTGCGGAGTACATGAACGCTGCCGGCTGTGAGCCGAGGAGCATCTCGTTCATTCCCCAGAGCAGGTTGCGGGGCACTGCGGTGCCGCCCACTTCCTCGTCGAGGCCGACGCGCCACCAGCCACCGTCGTAGAGAGCCCTGAACGACTTCTTGAAGGACTCGGGCAGCTTCACGCTGTGAGTCTCGGGATCGAAAACCGGCGGGTTGCGGTCTGCGTCGGCGAAGGACTCCGCCAGCGGGCCCTCGGCGAGGCGCACGATTTCGCGCAGCATGTCGCGGGCTACTTCGCCGTCCATGTCGCCGTAGTTGTCGCCCGCGAGTGTCTCGTCGAGGCCGAACAGTTCGAAGAGGTTGAACTCGAGATCCCGAAGGTTGCTCTTGTAATGGCCCATTGCTCGTTCGCTCTCCCAGTCGGTGGTGCGGTCTCGTGAGTACCGCCCAAGTTAGCTACTCGTCGGTAACTTGGGCGATATTACCCCCGATCCGCCTCGCTGCCAAGGCCAGGCCTACTCGCCAGTAGTAGCGCGTCGATGGCTGTGCCCTCGCTCACGTTTCGGTACCGATTCTCGGCGGTCAGGACGGTCAAGCGAGAGCCGATGTCCGACGCCAAATCCTCTGGGCTGTAGAGGATCTCGGCTTCCTGTGGACCGCCGACGCCTGCCTCGATGTTGTCCGTATGGTGCCCGAGAATCATGAGGATTCCTTCAGGTTTCAGCGCCGATACCGCGGCCGAAACTGCCCTGCGGCGCTCCTGCGGGGGAAGGTGGAGGTAGAACATGAGGACCAGGTCATAGTTCGGCTCGGTTGACAGGTTTGTCACATCGGCATGAATCCAGGTCAACCGCTCACGCACGGATGCGGGTGCCCTCGCGGCGACCCGACTGGCCGAGGTCAGTGCCACCGAGGAGAAATCGACGGCATCGACGATCCAGCCACGCGTCGCCAGCCAGATGGCGTTTCGGCCCTGTCCGGACGCGAGATCCAGTGCGCGACCACGATGCAATGTCGTCGCTGTCTCTACCAGCGTGGCGTTGGGGGCCTCGCCGTACACGAGTTCTCGGCCTTGGTATTTACGATCCCAGTCTGCAGCATCCACTGGGAAAGCCTAATCAGAGCGTCGCGTGCAGCAACAAGACGTTGTAGTTCTGGTAGACCGTTGCCAGGAAGTACAGATCGCGTCCGGTCGAGAACGGGTGGATATACGGGGCGTAGATCGAGCTGACCTCGCGGGTGTCGACCAGAACCTCGGGTGGGCTCCAGGGGCCGACCGGCGACGGTGAGCGGCGCAGCACGATCGAGTTGGCGTTGTCGGTGGTCATCATCAGGTATTGGCCGAGAGTGGCGTTGTAGGCGACCGAGAGTTCGCCGACCCCGTCGACGATGGGCGCGGCCGCAGCGGGATCGCCCTTCTTCCAGTCCTGGCCGGTCCAGTACTCGTATTCGCCGAGCCGGGTGATGTCCTGTTCCTTGACTCGCGCGATGTAGCCGAGGTTGAACCGGCCGGGCGGTGTGCCGTACTGGTAGACGTAGCCGCCGTCCTTCAGATAGGCGCTCTGCTGGAAATTGTGATCGCCGCCGACGTTGGGTCGCTGGGTATCGGGCAGCGGCGTCCAGTTCTCTCCGTTGTCGTTCGAGACCGCAAGTCCGGAGAAGTTGGTTTCCCAGGTCCCGGGCGGGCCCCAGTTCTTCACCGACATCAGGTTCAGGTACTGGCTGTCGCCGACGGCTACGCCTGCCGTCGGGATCCGACTGATCTCGACGAAGGGAATCTTGGGGCTGGTGACGACCTCTTTGGTCTGGCCGAGTGGATCGAGCACGACGCTGTCGAAGTTCATGCCGTCGGCGAGGTTGTGGTCGTTGCTGCGCACGATGGCATTGCTGCGCCAGGACCACAGGCTGCCCTGCAGCAGGTTCGGAATGCCGAGCCCGGCCGTGTCACCGAAGGCGGTCAACACCTCGCCGTGGCCGTTGTCCCACATGATGCCGAGGTCGGTGCCGAGCATGTTCACGTTCTGAGTGTTGTTGGGGCTCGACATGCCGGTCACCTGCGCGACGGCCTGAGCCGGGCCGTGCAGCTGCGGCAGTCCGAAGGTGCCGTTCAGGCCGGCAATGGGGTTGACCGCATTGGGGTTTGCGAGAGCATTGGGGCCTGTGACCAGCAGTGATGCTGCAAGAGTCAGGCTGGCAACGGTCAATACTTTGGAACCCACGCGATTCAAGACGTTCTCCCGATTTCGAATCCACACCCCAGCGATGGGCGATACCATACCAGCGGTTTGTTCTAGCGTGGATAAATTGAGTGAACCGCTGTTTTTGCCGAATCGGGCGAATGCACCTCGGTGTCGTAACCTGGAGTGCGTGACCGATACATCCGATTCCCGCCTGGCGAGGGATCTGTCCGTCAGTGCAATGCGGCTGACTCGGCGGCTGCGGTTGCATGATTCCAACGACAGGTTGCCCGTCGCGCAGTTGTCGATCTTGACGACATTGCTGCGCGAAGGGCCGATGACGACGGGGGAGCTGGCTGTACGGGAGCGGATCAAGCCACCATCGGTGTCGAGGTCCTCGCACGCGCTGGAGGAGGCGGGACTGATCTATCGGGTGGCTCACCCGACGGACGGCAGGCAGGTGGTACTGCAGCTGACCGATTCCGGCACGGCAGTAGCGCGAGACGAGGTCGCTGCCCGAGAAGTGGCGCTTGCCGAACAGTTGGAGGGGTTGACACCGCAGCAGCGCGAGGCGCTGGCCGCGGCGGCGAGGATCCTGACCGAGATCGTCGAGAACGCCGACTGAACCGGTCAGTTCTCGTGGTGAACCTCGTGATCGAGTGAGGCGATGTCCCAGTCCTGCGTGGATCCCAATTCCTCGGAATCTCCCCGGCGCGCGACGCGACCGAACACCGTGGCGACAACTGTCGCACACGCCATCCATGCGGTGACGCCGATCCACAACCCGGTCATGTCCCCTTTTCTAGCACCTGTATCTGTGAAATCGCCGTGAAACGGTGGTTTCGCTCTATTTCAATTCGATAAGGGTCGTGTGCGGTCCGGCAATTCGGACAGATCGAAGCCGGTTGTTCCACAACACTTGTGGAGGTTTCTTGGTGCGTAAGTGAAAGAAAGAACCGACCTCCCCGAACGGACCATCGGCCCCGGTTATTTTCGAATATTTTCGACGGCAATGCGAAAGCGGCTGGCCGGGTCGCACAGCTGCGATACGGCGGCGAGGTCCGATTCGTGATCGACGTCTTGCAGAACTGCGAGCATCGTCAGCGACGCTCCGGCGGCGGCGAGGGCGGCGTGGGTGTCGACGCCTGTCGACGGTGCCGACATCGGCACACCGAGCAGTGCCTGAGCCATGGACGGGTCGCGCAGGCCCAGCGCCCACCAGCCGCCGTCCTCGGCCGCTCCGAGCACATCGCTCTCGGTCAGTGCTGCGGCCGCGTCGCCGAGCATCCGCGAGGTCACCTGCGGGGTATCCATTCCGATCTGCAGCACGGCACCGGTGGTTGCCGCATCGTTATGCGCGTGGGCGAGCCGTTCGCCCAGTCCGTCGCCGCGTTGTGAAATGACCGTGAACGACGCCAGAGCCTGGGTCAGTTCCTCGGCGCGGGCCGCGTCCGCGAGGGTGCCGGTGAGGGCTACGACGCGGCGATCGACCTCGGTGGCGGCGACGGCATCGAGGGTGTCCAGTAGTGACGCCGCCGCCAGATCGGCTGCAGCGGCGTCTCCGATCGTTGCCGCGAGGCGAGTTTTGGCCAGACCGGGTACCGGAGCTTTGGCGACGACGAGCGCGGTGACGATCACGAGAGCACCTTCCAGAAGTCGCGTACGGCGACGATGGTGCCCTTGACCGAGCCCGAAACCTTGGACGTGCCTGCCGTTCTCGGTCGGTACTGCACGTCGTGTTCGACGACGGTCCAACCGGCTTCGGCTGCCAGCACGAGCAGTTGCAGCGGATAGCCCGAGCGGCGGTCGGTGACGTCGAGATCGAGTAGGGCCTGGCGTCGTACCGCGCGGATGGCTCCGAGGTCGTGCACCGGCAACTTGTATTTGGTCCGAAGCCGCAGTGACAGTACGGCATTGCCGATCTTGGCGTGTAACGGTGAGCTTCCCTTTGCCGGACGGCGGCGACCGACCGCCAGATCGGCACCGTTCAGCGCGGCCACCAGCGTCGGCAGGTCTTGGGGATCCATCGAGCCGTCGCCGTCCAGAACGCAGACGATATCGGTCTGCGCGGCGAGGACGCCCGCGTGTACGGCGGCCCCGTAGCCGGGCACGGTCTCGAAGACCACTGTTGCTCCGTGGGCTGTGGCGACGTCGGCGGTGGCATCGGTCGAGTTGTTGTCCACCACGATTGCCCGATAGCCCTGTGGTATCGAATCGAGCACTGCAGGAAGGGATTCAGCTTCGTTCATGCAGGGGATGACGACCGTCACCGATATTTGCTCAGACACGGGGCGGGCCCGTTCCCTCGGCGTCGCGCAAAGGTGCGTCGGCGAACGCGGTCAGACCCTCGCGGGGCATGATCTGCGCGCTGAATCCGAGGGTCTGTTCGGCCAACTGCGCACTGGCGACGATGTGCCGTACGTCGCCCGCTCGGTACTGTCCGGTGATCTCGGGTGCCGGCCCGCCGCGCGCCTCGGCGAGAACGGTGGCGACCTCGCCGATGGTGATCGGTTGGCCCGAGCACACGTTGAGTGCGGTGAAGCCGTCCAACTCGGCGGAGATGGAGGCGATGTTCGCCGCTGCGACGTCGTGCACGTGCACGAAATCGCGGGCCTGTTTGCCGTCCTCGTAGACCGTGGGGGCTCGCCCGAGTTCGAGAGACGACCGAAACATCGCTGCCACACCGGAATACGGGGTGTTGCGCGGCATGTTGGGGCCGTACACGTTGTGATAGCGCAGCGCGACCACCGAGCCGCCGGTGGCGATCGCCCAGGCAGAGGCGTAGTTTTCCTGCGCAAGCTTGCTTGCCGCGTAGGTGCTCCGAGGGTCGAGTCTCGAATCCTCCTCGACCAACTGCCAATCGAGCGGTTCTCCGGTATCGGGATCGACATTGTCGAACACCCCGGCGTCGAGGTCGGCGCGGGCGCGGGGGCCCGGAATCACGGTGTTGCCGGAGGAATCGACGTAACGCCCTTCGCCGTAGACCACCATCGACGAAGCGAGCACCAGTCGCGAGCAGCCTGCCTCGTACATCGCTGCGAGCAGCACCGCGGTCCCGTAATCGTTGTGGCTGGCGTAGGCGGGTGCATCTGCCGCGTCGACGCCTGCTCCGACGACCGCTGCCTGATGGCAGACGACATCGACTCCGCGCATCGCCTCGACGAGTGCGGCCTTGTCTCGCACATCGAGATCGATGATGCCGTCCGCGTGGGCACCGGAGCCGTGGGCCGATTCGAGCATCGCGTCGACGGCGACCACGTCGAGGTCGGCACCCCGTGCGGCGTCGAGTACATGGCCCCCGATGAATCCGGCTGCGCCGGTGAGCAGTATCCGTGTCATGGCAGCTCGATCGGCAATGTCGTTCCGGCGTGCACGCGGCACGTGGGGCAGTCGCCGTCGGGCGCATCGCGGACGGCCGATCGGACGAGGCTCTTGAGCGGTTCGATGTTCCTCTGGAACTCCGCGAACACGTCGACGGCTTTGACGCCCTGACCGGATTCGATGCCTGCGTCGAGGTCGGTCACCAGCGCTATCGGTGTGTAACAGAGTTCGAGTTCGCGAGCGAGAACGGCTTCGGGGTGACCGGTCATGTTCACCAGTGTCCAGCCCTGGCGGGCGAACCACTGGCTTTCTGCGCGGGTGGAGAATCGCGGACCTTCGACGACCACCATGACGCCACCGTCCTTCGCAGTGTCCTGGAGGGCGGCCGCGCGTAGGTGTGCGCAGTACGGGTCGGCGAATTCGACGTGAACTCCGCCCTTGTCGAAGTACGTCTGTGCCCGCCCGGACGTGCGGTCGACGAGCTGATCGGGAATGACGACTGTGCCCGGGCCGTACTCGGGCACCAGTGACCCGACAGCGCACGGGGCGAACACTCGGCTCACACCGAGCATCCGTAGTGCCCACATGTTCGCCCGGTACGGCAACGTGTGCGGGGAGTACTCGTGGGCGCGGCCGTGTCTGGGAAGAAACGCGACCTGCCTGCCCTCTACCTCGCCCAACGTGATCGGGGCGCTCGGGGCACCGTAGGGGGTGTCGAGCTCGATCTCCTCGGCGTCGTCGGCGAAGAACGAGTAGAAGCCACTACCGCCGATGACGGCTATTTCTGCCCGTCCGTGCACGTCCTTGTTCATCTGTTCATCCTCTATCACCGTCGGTCGATATGCTTGTTCTCAGTCGCGTCCGTCAGAATTCCGCAGGGAGAAAACACTATCCGTTACTGGAGAGAAGCCGTCGCCGGTACGCTGGCCGTCGCGCTCGTCGTCGTCGCGTTCATCGTGCCCTATGTGGGAAACGATCTGGTTACCCCCATCATCAACAGGACTCCGCAGCAGGTACGCGATTTCGCCGACGCAGCACCGCTGTTCGGTTTCCGCGAGATCCACTTCGGGTGGGGAACCCCGTTCGCCGTCCTGCTTGCCGTCGCCACCGTGCTGTGGGGTCCCACGGTGGCTCGACGCCTGTCGTGGACGCGGTTGCTGTTCGTCGTCTGGGGTGCGTCCGCGGCCTGGGCGATGTCGTTGGCGATGGTCGACGGGTGGAAACGAGGTTTCGTCGATCGGTTGGCCTCGACCGACGAGTACCTGCACGAGGTGCCGGGCATCACCGACATTCCCGCGACATTGCGTGGATTCTCCGAGCGCATCTTGGATTTTCAGGCCGATTCGTGGACCACGCACGTCTCGGGGCATCCGCCGGGGGCGCTGCTGACATTCGTCTGGCTCGACCGGCTTGGTCTGAGCGGTGGAGCGTGGGCTGCGACCCTTTGTGTGCTGGTCGGTACCAGTGCTGCGGTTGCGGTCGTCCTGACGTTGCGCGTGTTGGGCGACGAGGACATGGCAAGGCGTGCAGCGCCGTTCGTCGCCATTGCCCCGGCGGCGATCTGGATTGCGGTGTCGGCCGATGCGTTCTACGCCGGTGTCTCGGCGTGGGGGATCGCGCTGCTGGCCATTTCCACCAAGCGATACCTGTGGCCGGCGTCGATCGCGGCAGGCGTGCTCCTCGGGTTCGGAATCTATCTCAACTACGGGCTGGTGTTGATGGGCCTGCCTGCAGTTGCGGTTCTGGTGGCCGGCCGCAGGATCATGCCGTTCGTGGGCGCGGTGATCGGTGCGGCGATCGTGACCGCGATCTTCACCGCGTACGGATTCTGGTGGTTCGACGGCTACGAGTTGGTGCAAGAGCGCTACTACCAGGGCATCGCGAAGGATCGCCCGTTCGAGTACTGGGGTTGGGCGAACTTCGCCGCCTTGTTCTGTGCCGTTGGTGTCGCGGTGCCCGCGGCGTTTCCTCGGATCTTCACCCGCATCGAGCCGATCAACCTGCTGGTGATCGGCGGCCTCGCGGCAGTGGTGATGGCGGATCTGAGTCAGTTGAGCAAAGCAGAGACCGAGCGAATTTGGTTGCCGTTCGCGATGTGGATGCTCATCGCGCCCGCGGTGCTTCCGTTGCGGACGCATCGCTTCTGGTTGGCGTTGCAGGTGATCGCCGCGTTGGCGATCAATCATCTGCTCTTCACGAATTGGTGAGTGGCGCGGGCGTCATCTGGGCGAACCAGCGGCCGTCGATCGGTGCCACGTCGACCATTCGAAGGCCTGCGGCGCGGGCGAGATCGGCGGTGGCGTCGGCGCTGACGCTGGACCAGGCGAACCAGTCTCCGACCTTGGTATCGGTCTCCCAACGCACGGTGCGGTTGCGAATTCCGTAGTGGCTCGGGGCATCAACCTCGGCGATGACGGCACCGTGCGGTGCCAGCAGGTCGGCCGCTCGGCGCAGGAGACGTACGGGGTCTCCGCCGATGCCGATGTTTCCGTCGGCCAGTAGCACGCAGGACCAGTTACCGGTGTCGGGGAGGGTATCGAAAAGGTCTCTCAGGACGGCGTTTCCACCGCGACCGATGGTCAGGTCGACCGCAGCTTTGGAGGTGTCGACTCCGAGGGCCGATACTCCGCGGCGAGCGAGCGCTTCGGTCAGTCGGCCAGGTCCGCAGCCGAGATCGATGGTGGGGCCGGTGCATCGATTGATCATCGCCTGGTCGGCTCGCCTGTCCTCCGGAGTCGAGGCGGTGCCGCCCATCCAACGCGCGGTCGGCAGTTGCTGCCTGCTGCCGTCGGAATCGCCGATCCAGCAGGGCAATCCAGCTGCTGCGCGGTGAAAGAGTGTATCGGCGGTTACGCTCATGCTCGGCTCCGTACGAGGATCAATCGAATGAAGTAAGCGGCTGCGCTCACCGTGAACAGCGCGGTAGTCAACATCAGCCATCGGCCGAGGAAGGGCTCTTGCGTCGAACCGGTTGCGGCCCGGTACGACTCCGCGCCCTGCGAGAGTATCCCGGGAAAGAACATCAGAAACGTCAGTGCGGTTCCGAGTGCGGGAACGCGAACGAAGTTCACCGGTGAGACGGCCCACTGACGGCGCGGGATACCGGATATCACGCGGTCGGCAAGTGAATACAGGGGATAGAGCACGGCGTCGTGCAGAAGTACCGATCCGAGGAACCACACGATGATCGATTGCCACCACACGTCGCTGTTCCACAGCGTGCGCGGGCCCGCGATCGCCACGACGTAGCCGACCAACGCGAACGACAACAGCAGCCCGACCGCGTGTAGCGGGTGTCCGCCATAGATCTTGGTGAACGCTCTCATCCGAGGCTCCTGACCGTGCTCTGGAAACACCTGTGCGCGAGAGCCACCGCTTTCACGGTGACTCTCGCGCAGAGGGCTCAGGTAACTGTTACGCGGAGGTCTTGATGGTGATGGTCGCAACTCCGACGAGCAGTCCCGGTGTCACAGCATCGGTGTTGAACGTCTCGTTGAGCAGTCCGGCAGCGGTCTCCGAGATCTTGACCTCGGTGCCCTGCAGGATCGCGGTGTTGTCGGGTCCGGTCCGCAACGGCTGGAGGGTGCGTCCGTCGAGATCGAACAGCACTGCGCCGGTCGCGGCGGATTCGCCGTTGACCGAGACATCACCGGTCAGAACCGAAGTGCCGGGGTCGATGTCGAAGTTGGTCAGTTCGACAACGGTGTCACCCGCGGTGAGCGAAAGTCCGCTTCCCTCGTGCATGATCTCGCCCTGTACGTAGGGGTCGACGGTGCCGGGCTCCCAGTACTTGACGTTGCCGCCGGTGATCGGGAAGCTGATGGATCCGTCTGCGAGAGTTGCAGTTCCGACGACACCGGGGGTGAGGCCGAGGGTGGTCAGAGCTTCGAGGAATCCGGGATCGAGGGCAACCGAGGTGTCGATGCCGTTGCTGAGGTCGGATACCTCTGCTGCGGGCTCGGGGGTGCTCTCGGTGGTCTCCATCGCCGACGCGGCCGAGGAAGTGGCGTTGTCGACTGCCGTGGAGGCGTCGTCGCTGGAGCATGCAGCGAGCGGGACGATCGTCATTGCACCAATTGCGGTGGCGGCCAAAGCTTTACGAACTGTGAACATGTCGGTCAACCTTCCGTGCTCGTCTCTCGAGCGTTGTGGGTCATTCGGCGCTGCTTGCCGAGCGGATTGGTTCCGTCTCGAACCGCTCAAGGGAGCGTGCAGACCTGTTACCCGGCAAATCGGACTGTCAAACCGAATGGCCCACGGCGGTCACCGAAGAATCAGATCGGCTGCCCTTTCTCCGATGAGTACCGAGGGTGCGTGAGTATGGCCGCGGATGATGCTCGGCATGACCGACGCGTCGGCGACACGCAGGCGTTCGACGCCTCGCACTCGCAGTTCGGGGTCGACGACGCTGTTGGCGTCGCTGCCCATGCGTGCGGTGCCCACCGGGTGGTAGAGCGTGTGGGCGTTCTGTTCCAGTGCCTCGGTGAGCAGGTCTGCCGGGGAGATGTTCGACGGCACCCTGGGTCGGACGATGTCACCGAGCATTCCCTTCAGCGAGGGTGTCTCGGAGATCGCGACGCAGGCCCGCAGGCCTTCGAGCATGGCTTGGCGATCGGCACCGTCGGGGTCGCTGAGGTAGCGCGGTTGGACGACGGGCTTGGCCATGGGGTCGGCGGAGCGGAGGGTGATCTCGCCGCGGCTCTCGGGCTTGAGCAGTACCGCGCCGATGACGGCTGCGTGAGCGTCTGCGGCGATGAGTCCCTCGTCGAAGAATGGGGCCGGGCCGAAGATGAGTTCGACGTCGGGTAGGGCGAGGTCTTCGCGGCTCTTGATGAATCCGTAGGCCTCGGCGACGTTGGAGGTGAGCATGCCGCGTCGCCGGGTGAGGTAGTTCAGCAGCTCGGGAATCTTCTCGGCGTGGAAGAGGGAGTCCGATTCGGTCTTCCAGCCGATGAGTGCAGCGAGATGATCGAGGAGGTTCTGCCCGACGCCGGGCGCGTGGTGCTGGACGGTGATGCCGTGGGATCGGAGGTGTTCCTGGTCGCCTATGCCCGAGAGCATCATCAGTTGCGGGGTGTTGACCGCTCCTCCGGAGAGGATGACTTCCTTGTGTGCCCGCACGGTGTGGGTGGTTCCGCCGGAGGTGTATTCGACTCCCACGGCGGCCTTGCCCTCGAAGATCACCTTCGTCGCCTGTGCTTCGGTGAGGATGGTCAGGTTCTTCCGCTTCTTCGCCGGCCGCAGGTATGCGTCCGCGGTGCTCCATCGCGCTCCGCGCTTCTGATTGACCACGGTGCGGCTGAAGCCCTTCGGCTCGGGAAGGTTGGCCGTTTCCACCGGGTAGCCGGCCTCTTCGACTCCGGAGAGGAACGACGATGTCAGAGCTCGGGGGCTGCGCTGGTGGGAGACGACGAGCGGGCCGTCGGTTCCTGCATCGAGTTCGGTTGTGCCCTCGATGTTCTCGATCTTCCGGAAGTAGCCGACCACGTTCTCGAACGCCCACGAGTCGTCGGTCTGTGCGGCCCACTCGTCGTAGTCGGCGGCGAAACCTCGCACCCACATCATGGCATTCATCGATGAGGATCCGCCGAGCATCTTGCCGCGCGGCCAGTAGATGCTGCGATCGCGCAGTTCGGGTTGCGGCTCCGAGAGGTAGTCCCAATCCACCTCGCTACGAAAGAGTTTGGAGAATGCCGCCGGTATGTGGGCGAACTTGTTCTTGTCCTCAGGTCCCGCTTCGAGCAGGACCACCTCGTTTCGTGGATCGGCACTGAGGCGGTTGGCCACCACGGCTCCTGAGGAACCTGCACCGACCACGATGTAGTCGACGGTCTTGTTCGCTGTGCTCATCATGTCCCTTCGATCGCTCTCGAGTGGTGGTCAGCCGCGAATGGCAGAGGCGAAGATTGCGGGCAGTTTGGTCCAGGATGGTGCCCCTGCGAATGCGGTGAGCAGCTTGCCGGTAGAAGCTGCGGTTTTGTTCGTCACGAACCACGGGGGCTTGGGGGAGATGGACATCTCGCCGTTGATCAGGGAGCGCGAGAGGGGTCGGAACGGTCCGCGCACCACCGTCCGTTCGGCTCCGTCGATGAGCAATGCGTTGTGCACGATGCCGATACCGCTCTGCACATCGTCGATCGTGTGGCCAGGGTAGGCACCCCAGGTGGCGGCCGCGGTGAGGAAACCGAGTGCGGTCCAGGCGTTGACGGCGATGGTGCCGTAACGCAGCTCGGCGAGCATGGTGTCGAACTTACCTCCGAGCTCCTTGATGGTGCTCGGGGTGCCGATGATGTTGATGCCGAGCGTTCCCGCGAAGTCCTCGTTGGCGGTCTGAGTGGCCTTGGCGGCGAATTCGGCTCCGCTGTAAGGCAATTCGATAACTCCCATGACCGGTGCGAAGTACTCGGTTCGGAGCAGTGGTGCGTATTCGCCCGGGTTCAGATCAGTGATGAGCACGCGGCCGCCACCGTCGCCGAGTCGTTCGGCGGCCGGATAGTAGGCGGTGGCGTCGGACACGCGCTGGTCGCTGCCGGGATAGTAGGGAGTGCGTCCGGGTGCGCGGTCGAGTGCGGCGCGCAACGCGGCGATGAACTCGTCGCGCTGCTTCCACTCGGAGGACAGGACCACCACCTGCGAAGCGACACAGTTGTATCCGCTGTTGTGCAAGCGCTGGGTGGCGACGTGTTCGGCCTGGAACAGAATATCGGCGCGGCTCCACTGCCCGGGCAGCACGATCGTGGGCGAGACGCCACCGAGTTCGCTCGAGATCTCTTTGGTGAGAATCGGGTCGTTGGCAGCCTTGCGGGCGATGCCGTCGGCGCCCCGACCGAAGACGATGGCGTCGTGCGTGATGGAGCTACCGGTCATATGGACGTGGTCGACGCGATCGTGATTGACCAGGTACGTTCCCACGTCGGCTCCACCGCTCAGTAGCCGCAGTGCACCGATCTCGACGAGCGGTGCGAGCACTTTCTCGAAGACCGGCATCAGCGGGTCCATGATCGGGTTGAGCTTGAGTGCGACGACGCGGTTGAAGGCGATCAGTTCGTACAACGCATCCAGCGGTGCGATCGAGGTGATGTTTCCCGCTCCGAGCACTACCCCGATGCCTGCGGTTCGAGTGGGATCGAGCTGGGCGAGGCCTGCGGTGCGCTGTGCAGTTGCACCGTCGATGCCGGGCTCGAGCCACACTTCGGCGCTGAAGCCGCTCAGGAGCAGCCGCTCGAAGTTGTTGAGCGGCAATACCGACACGGTGGTGCGTCCACCGGGAGCGGTGCCGAACTTCGCGTCGGCGAGGGGGCTCTTCCCGGCCTCGAGGGCAGCGAGCGAGTGCGCGACGGTGGCGAGTCCGCCCAGGAAGGAGTACGGACCGGACAACCACTCTTCACCGACGAGGCTGGAGGACGGATCGAGTCCCTTGATCGAGATGGCCGCGTTCACCCATTCTTGCGCGTGCGTCGAGGTCAGTGCGTGCATGCGTTCGAGTAGGGCCCGGCGCTCGGCCAAGGAGAGCCGCCCCCAGGTCGTCTCGCCCTGAGCCAGGTCGGCCAGGGCGGCGTCTACCGACGCCGGGTCGAACTCGGTGTTCGTAGCGGGCTGTAGGCGTGGGGTGGCTTCGCTGGTCAACTTCTCGGCTCCACTCGTCGTTCGGGTACACGGCTAGAAGTGTGATTGTCGTCGCATTCGAGGGCGCGGGGCTATGGGCCGCTGCTCTCAATCGGGCGGGGTGATTTGTGCCGGTGCACAGTTTCGGTGTGGCGTGGCTAACATCGAGGCGGTTAGAGTTCAGGCATGACTGCTACCGAGTTCGAGCTGCATCCCTCACCGACCGATCTGGCGGCGGCGATGCTCGACGAGGTCGACGACCTGGCAACTGAGCTGGTGCGACGGATACTCGGGGCCGAGCACGCGTATCTCGAGTCGACTCTGCTCACCCCCGAGCAACTGCACGAGGCGTCGCGGAGCAATCTGGCGTCGATGTTGGGCAAGTTGTCCGGTCGCGCACCCATCCGGCTCGAGTCTGCACAGGCCGCCGGCCGACTCAAGGCCGAGCAGGGAGTGCCGCTGGCGGCCCTGCTTCATGCCTTTCGACTCGGTGGCAGGTTGGTGTGGGACGAGTTGATGGTGCGCTCGGACGGCCGTGCGAGCCACGCATTGCTCGATATGGCTGCCCAGGTGTGGGCTTTGGTCGACGTGTATTCGGACGAGGCCGCCGAGGCCTATCGCGAAAGTGCCGACGTGCGTGCCCGCGAAAGCGCCGAAGCCCGCGGACGGCTGATCCGCGTGCTCTTCGCCGATCACGCGGCGAACCCGACAGCGGCAGCGGACGCGCTACGGGCATTTCGTATTCCAGACCACGGATACTTCGCGGTGGTCTCGCAGGAGCCGCTGGCCACGGCAGCGTCGATCGACGGGCTGATTGCCCGGCTTCGCGCGGACGGCACCGAATCGGTGTGGGATGCAGAAGTGGACGGCAGTGTCGGGTTGATCTGCGCCGCAACCGAATCGGAGCTCGACTCCGCGCTGGATACTTTGAGTGAGTTGTGTCCGGGGCGAGTAGGGGTGAGCTCGATCTTTCGGTCGCCGTCGGGTATCGGCGATGCGGTGGGTCAGGCGCGGTTGGCGCGTCAGTGCAGTTCGCTCGATTCATCCCCCTCGATGCCGGTGCGATACGACTCTGTACCGGTGCCGCTGTTGTTGGTGCGCGACCCACAGTCCGGCCGCATCGCCTCTCGCCAGATACTCGGCGATCTGTTGACCTTGCCGCGGCCCGAGCGGCAGAGCCTCATGGCCACGCTGGACGCGTGGTTTTCCTGCGGCGGTTCTACCAAGGCGGCTGCCGAATCGTTGCACTACCACCGGAATACGGTGTTGTATCGGCTACGCCGAATCGCGGAGCTGACCGGACGCGATTTTCGCGATCCTGCGCAGGTTGCAGAGCTGTACGTGGGGCTCCGGGCGCACCAACTGCTGACCTGAGGGTCAATTGCTGGCGAGGACGACGTCGAGGATCCCTGCCCCGAGCGGCACCGGGACACAGTTCGGAGGACGCGCATTCGCAGGGTCGAGGGCGTTGAGGGCCAGGCGCAGTGCGGTGGGATCGTAGGTGAAGGTGAAGTGCGCGACCTCTGTGCGCGGACACACGTCTTGCACCACGATGTTGTGCGCGCCCGGGTCCCGAAGCAGCGCGTTGGTGTACGGCTGAATGACTTCGTCCACCTTGGTCGCGATGGATGTGTACTCGACGCCCGGCACGGTGTCGCCGCCCGCGTTGAGCCGCTCGAGAAAGTCCGATCCGGCCATCAGCTGTGCCAAACCGGTTCCGAATTCGCCTGCCACCAAGCCGGTTCCGCCGGGTACGGCCTGCACGAGTGGGGCCACTCCGTACATGGTGCCACCGTAGGTCGGCGACGCGATGCCCACCCAGCGATCCACCATGCGGTTTCCGCCGAGCCGGTTGACGAAGTATCGAGCGACGGCAGCGCCCTGTGAATATCCGACGACGTCGACGGCCGCGGCACCGGTCTCGTCGAGGATGGATCGGGTGATCGATTTCAGTTGTGCTGCACTGTCTTCGATTGCCCCGTAACCGTTGCTCGTCCCGTCCGGAGACGTTCCGTAGTTGATGGCGAACACGCAGAACCCGGCTGCTCGGAGTATCGGTGAGAATCCGGCCCAGTCGGAGTATGCGGTGGAGTCGGTGCCGTGCACCAGGACAACGGGGTTGGGTTGTGCGGCAGTGGGAGTGCAGCTCATGTCGTTGGATCCGGGAGGAGCGGCGTCACGGTTGGTTGCTGCGTAGCGGATGGCGTCCGCGTGATCGGGTTGCGTCGGGGCCGCGGCGATGGGCATCAGTGGTGAGGCGTGTGCCACCGGTGCGAACAGGGCAGGAGTAGCTGCGACAAGAAGGGCTATCAGACTCCACCGTGGTCTGCGCATGCGTCGACCATATTCCTGAAACTGTGAAATATCCCTGCATGGCATCGGTTCTATTGATAAAAGTCACAATCGTGGTTTTCGGGCTCAAACCGTGCCGAACGTAATGGCCGCAGCCACACATGCCGAGGGGCTCAGCCGGCGCGGCTGAGCCCCTCGGCATGTGTACTGGCCGACGTGCAGGTCAGAGCCGGCTCACACGCAACCAGTCGACACTCATCGTCTGTGGATACGGCGTGCTGTTCAGGGTCTTGCCGACCCAGTTGTTGCCTACGGCGACATTGAGCAGGATGTAATGCGGCCAGGCGCCCGAGAATGCCTTCCAATTCCCGCCTTTTGCCTCGTACTGCGCCTGAGTCAGGGAGTAACGCGCAATTCCGTCGACGAACCAGGTGATGCTCGTGGGCAACCAGTCGATTCGGTAGGTGTGGAACCCATTGCCGACCGGGCCCATTCCACCGCCGGTCTTGACATCTTGATTCGGATTCCATTTCGACGGACCGTGCAAATTGAATGACGGACCGTTCGTGCCCGGAATTTCGACTGCATCGATCTCGCCTTGGCTCGGCCACGAATATTCGCCGCCGGGCTGCAGGCCGAGGGTCCAGAATGCGGGTAACAGGCCCTGGGCGCTCGGCATTTTGATCGAGGCCTCGATGCGAACGGGTGGGCTCACCGACTGCTTGCCCATGCTGACCACGCGGGCGCTGGTGAAGTTGTACGGTGCCCTTTTGCGATCCGGTGGAGTTTCTCGGCGTGCGGTGATGTTCAGAGTTCCGTTGAACTGATTGGCATTGTTCCAAGAATTTGTATAGTACTGCTGCTCACCAGAACTCGCGCCCCAACGTCCGGTCTGGAACCCCCACTTCGAGGGGTCTGGGCCTCCGTAGCCGTTGAACTGGTCTTCCCACAGGAGTGTCCCGGCTTGGGTTCTCGGGGGTGCTGCGAGTGCGGGCGCTGCGGTGGCTGACGAAACGGCAACGGCCATCGTTGTCAGGGTGACCGCAATAATTGTCATCAAAGATCGCATGAGGGGGTTCCTGTCAGGTCATATGTCGTGTGAACAAATGTCGACAAATGTTTTGTAGCACGACAAAGAAGGCGACAGAAGTTTCTTCTCAAATGCAGGAATTCTTGCGAATACAATGAATGAATTTGTCTGCACTACTGGTCGGTAGCAAGGGTATCGACCGAAATTCGTCGGTGGTCGGTTTGTTTCAGGAGTGACCACAGTGACGGCAGGGTGTTCGTGATCCGGGCGTGGCGGACGCGGCGGCGCCGCAGAGGGGTGCCGGCAGAAGGATGCCGGTAGGGGATGTCAGGAGGGGCGACCCGCGTGGGCGGGCGGTGGAGCCGGTGACGGGAATCGAACCCGCCTCTCAACCTTGGGAAGGTCGCGTTCTACCAATGAACTACACCGGCGTGTGAAGCGGTGTTCAGATTAGCAGGGCGCTCAGATGTCGATGCGCACGCCGTGCAGTATCGCCAGGGCGGCGTCGGTTGATACTGGTTTGGAGAACAGGAATCCCTGTGCGCGGGTACAGCCCAGTTCGATGAGGGTCTGTCTGGCGCTCTGAGTTTCGACGCCTTCGGCGATGATGTTCAGTCCGAAGGCGTCGGCGAGGCCGATGATGGACTGGACGATGGCGAGGTCGCCGGTGGCTCCGTTGCCGAGTTCGGCGACGAAGGCGCGGTCGATCTTGAGTGCGTCGACGGGTAGTTCTTTCAGATGCGACAGTGAGCTGTATCCGGTGCCGAAGTCGTCGATGGCTACTTGCACGCCGAGTTCGCGAAGTTCGCGAAGCGTCACCCTGGTTCGCGAAAGATCTTGCACCACTGCTACTTCGGTGATCTCCAGGCACAGTCGTCGACCGGTTATCGAGAACTCTGTCAGTGCTCGAGCGACGGTGGCGACGAAGCCGTTGGTCACCAGTTGCACGGGCGAGATGTTGACGCGCATCGAGATGTCGAGTTCGGGTATTTCTCGTTGCCAGTCGGCGAGCGTGCGGCAGGCGCGGTCGAGGACCCAGCGGCCGAGCTCGCCTGCGAGGTTCGTCTCCTCGGCCACCGGGATGAATGCGGACGGGGGTAGGAGGCCGCGGGTGGGGTGCTGCCACCGAACCAGCGCTTCGACCGCGGTGACACGTCCGGAGACGAGGTCCACCTCGGGCTGGAAGTACAGCGTCAGCGAGTCGCCTGCGATGGCGTCGCGTAGGTGGATTTCGACGTCGTTGCGAAGTCTGGAATCGGCGTGCATCTCGTCGGTGAACAGGGCGATATCGTGGCCACCTGCGCGCTTGGCCACCAATGCCGCTTGATCGGCCTGCCGCAGAAGCAATTCCGCAGTGTGTCTGCCAGGTTCGCCGAAGGCGAGGCCGATGCTTGCGCTGCGGCTGATCCGTTCTACTCCGAGGGTGACGGGGGCGGTGATGGCGTCGGCGATCACTTCGGCGTGGTGTGTCGCGACGCGGGCCGAGCACGGCCCGGCGAGTACGACGACGAATTCGTCGCCGCTCAGTCGGGCGACGATGCCTGCCGTAGTGCCGACGAAGGTCCGTAACCGATCGGCGATGGTCTTCAGGAAACGGTCCCCGGCAGCGTGTCCGAGAAAGTCGTTGAGGGCTTTGAGGCGGTCGAGGTCGATATGCATCACGGCGACAGGGCCGGGCATGGACACGTCGAGTCGGTTGTGGATGTGTTGGGTGAGGGCAGTGCGGTTCGGTAGCTGGGTCAAATCGTCGTGCAGGGCAGCGAACCGCAGTTGTTCCTCGGCGATCACCCGTGACTGCAACTGTGAGAGCAGCGCCGCAATTGCTTTGAGGGCGTTGAGTTCTTCCTCGGACCAGCTTCGGTCGCCCACTTTGATCAAACCCAGGATTCCGGTGGTTCGGCCCGAGTGCAGCAGCGGCACCACCGACATCGACGTCGCGGACAGTCCCGAGCCCTGCTCGACGCGAAGGCGGTAACCTTCCTGTTCCGGGTTCGGCCGAAACACTGCCGGTTCGGTCAGTGTTTCGGCCAGTTTGAACACCGAGTCGGCGTCTTCGAACTTGACCACGGCCAACGGGTCCGGATCCGGCACGCTCAATCGAGGTGGCCATTCTGCGGTCAGCAGAGTGGCCCTGGCTTCGAAGTCGTTGTGTCGGAGGAAGCTGAAGTCGATGCCGAGGTGGTCGACGAGTTGACGCAGCACGGATTCGTAGGCCTCGCGCACCGTCGCCGCATCGACTCCCATGAGATCGGTTGCGACGCCGGTGACGAGGACCTCGAGCGTCCGTGTGTTCTGCAGTGCCTCACTCCCGCCTCTTCGCAGACACAAGGCAGGACTGTTCCCCCTGGTCTTTGCCGGACTCTACCCCGATCCGGGTGCCGAAACAGGCAGTCTGCGACTGTATATCCCGGTTTTCGGGGCGCAACTGAGCCGCAACACCAGCGCGACCGATTCCGATTCGCTCAGGTCGAAGAGCGTACGAAACCTCGATGTCAACTGCTGCAACGTTTCTGCGTGATGAACGGACAGTTGTCGGTGTTCCTCAGGAGTGCGGGCGTAGATGAACGCGGGCGAAACCGGCTGCACGGCCACACCGTGCAAATGTGCAGTTACCCATACGTTCTCCGTTGCATATCCGCCCCGAATGTAATGTTCTGCAGTCGATCCGGGAACGACGACCACGGCCAGTGCCGAACTCGACAGCACCCGATCACGCATGTCGCTGCCCAATGCCGCACCGACGTTCCATGCATCGACCAGTGCCATGACCTCCGGCCGTTTGACGATCTCGAGCTTGGACAGATCCGCGTCGTCGATCCCCAAGCTGGACACCTCGATCCCCTGATCGGGATCCCGGTCTCCTGGCCAGCGCAACTCGGAGAACATTTCCCGGTGCAGTTGCGGGGTGAGATACCGGATGCGGTCGGCCTCGCCGAGGATCTCGGCCGCCTCTGCCACGGCCTCGCGCGCGCTCAGCAACACCAGCCGCCCGCCTTCGGCCGCAGCCGCAGCGACGAGGTCGGCGACGACGTCTGTACCGAGGGGCTCGCCGGTGCCCAGTTCCCGGTTGGTGCAGCGGCCGAGGACGCCGTCGAGCAGACCTCGGTCGGTGATCGGGCCTGGTTGCCCGTCACCCAGCGAGATGTCGACTCCGCGCTCGGTGATCTCGGCGCTGTCGCATCTGCCCTGAGCGGTCGCTGCCACCCGCGCATTGAAGGCTGCAGCGCCCACCGCGACGTAACTACCTCGGTAGGCGATGTCGAGCGTCGAGGTGCGGGATGTGTCGACGCCGATCCTGACGGTGCGTCCAACGATCTCGATCGTCCACGGTTGACTGTTCCCGCCGGACGGCGCGCGCTGGGCGGCGTGGAGAACGAGTGCGTCGGGATCGACGAAGCTCGGCCGAACAGCGGCCGAGGGCTCGGGCGGAGCCGGTTCCGTCCGCCGTGTCGGTGCAGGCGTCGCGAGCGCATCGAGGTGGGTGTCGAGATCGATGCGAATCCGCCCGGACGGCAGGTGCGCTCCCGTGCCGAGGCGTCGAACGGCAGCAGCGATGGTGGCACCACCGAGTTGAACGTCGCCGCCGAGCTGGGGCCACGTTTCGATCGTCTCGCCCACCTCCACCATCGAGGCGGCCATGCGGGCCGAGAGCAGTGCGGCGTCGAGCTGGTCGAGCACGATCGGGATCTTCTCGCGTGTGCCGAGTCCGCGCAGGCTCGAGAAGTCGATCTCTCCGAGTACGCCGTGGAACACCGGTCGGTCGGGCTCGAGGTCGAAGCGTTCGACGTCCAGTAGCCCGCGGTCGGAGGTCTCCATCAGCACCGGGATTCGACGCGACCTGGCTTCTTCGCGGGCAAGGACCTTGACGTCGAGTGAGTCGCACTCCTCCACCAGCAGGTCGAGGCCGTCGAAGAATTCGGCGACGGTGTTCTCGGTGAGCCCTTCCTCGACGACCTCCACCCGTAGATAGGGATCGATTTCGGCAATGCGTCTGGCGGCGACGATCGCTTTGTTGACGCCGAGATCGAGGATCGAGGCCGGAATTCTATTGAGGTTGGACAGTTCTATCTCGTCGAAATCTGCCAGTCGGAGCGTCCCGCAGATTCCTTCGAGTGCCAACGTGTGGGCAATGGCATGCCCGACGCTCAGGCCGATGATTCCTATCGTGAGATCTCCCAAATCATTCTGTTCGTCCAGCGTTATCTTGTTTCTGTTTCTGTCGAGTCTCAGGTGTCTGAACGAGCGAGGCCCGAGTACGGCGACGACGGTTTTTCGCCAGGGAAAATAGATCCAACGGTCTGTTTCGTCGAGCAGGCTCTGCTCTGGGCTGGGCAGGAGATCCCGCAAACCATTTCTTTGAGTCTCACGCTCGTCGAGGAATGTCAGGCTCGTGTCGCGCCTGAGTTCCTCGAGTGCGCATCGCTGTGTGGTGTCCGTCTCGTCGAAGATCACAGGCTGCCACTGGTGATCGATCGTGGTTTTCTCGCTCACGAGGCCACCGCTTGCGGGAGCACGATTGCCGATCGATGGTGGGCGAGCAGCGAGGCGGTGTTGCGCCGCATCCGACGCCAGGTGGCGAGTTCGGCCTCGAAGGCGAGAGTTTTCCTGTCCCACCAGAACACCTCTGTTCGGTACCGCTCGTCGGGGTAGGGGATCGGTTCGATCTGTGTGGCAATGACTGCGCCGGTTTCCAGCCAGGCAGCACGAACGTGGGAGGCCGCCGTGGCCAATGCATACCGTGCGCCGAGCAGGGCCGTGCTGTATGCGGGAGATTCGGCGATCATCGCTGTGATCGCGCGGCCGCGGGGTGCGTTGGGAGCGACCCACGCCGATTTGAGTTCGACGACTCCGTGGTCGATGCGCTCGTCGAGCATGGCGTGGACGTGGCGTCGACCGTGGGGATGTTCGTCGAATTCGACGAGCGCGTGTGCCTGATCGACTGAGGCATACGGGCCCTGCACGCGCACTCCGCCGAGTATCGTCCCGGAGCGATCGAGTGCCGCGAAGAACAGCCGGGTGGTGTTTCCGTCCCGGATTGCTGACATTTCCAGTGCCGCGGTGACACCGTGTCGCGTATAACTTTCTTGCGCGCCGTCGAGAAATTGTTCCCACAACACCGGATTTTTTTCTGGTGTGGTCGCAACAATGCGGCATTGGGATCGATGATCCAGGTACGACGGAACGTCGAACGGAATTCTCATTTCACTCTTCCTTTTAGGAGTTGCCCGAATGTGAAAGGTGGTACCGCTCGATTGTCCGGCTTTTCTTTTGTCGGGCGCTCCCTCGACTCCGGGACTCGGGTGTGTCGCGGAAGGCGGTGGCGGACCAGTAGCCTGCAGTGGTGCTGCTCTCCGACCGTGATATCCGTGCCGAAGTGAACCAGGGCAACCTGGCGATCGAACCTTTCGACCCGTCGATGGTTCAGCCGTCGAGTGTCGATGTGCGGCTCGACAAGCTCTTCCGTGTGTTCAACAACACTCGATACACGCACATCGATCCGGCGTTGCAGCAGGACGAGTTGACGTCGTTGGTCGAGCCCGCGGCCGGTGAGCCGTTCGTTCTGCACCCGGGTGAGTTCGTGCTCGGCTCCACGCTGGAGTTGACGACATTGCCGGATTACCTGGCCGGTCGACTGGAAGGAAAGAGTTCGCTCGGACGGCTGGGCTTGCTCACTCACTCGACGGCGGGCTTCATCGATCCCGGATTCAGTGGCCACATCACACTGGAGTTGTCCAACGTCGCCAATCTCCCGATCACGCTGTGGCCGGGAATGAAGATCGGCCAACTGTGTCTGTTCCGGCTCTCGTCACCAGCCGAGAATCCCTACGGCAGCTCCGCCGTCGGCTCGAAGTATCAGGGGCAGCGCGGCCCGACGCCGTCGAAGGCATACCTGAACTTCATACGGTCCAGCGTCGACTAACTGGTCTCATGGTTTGTTTTTGTCGAGAAAACATGATCTGTAGACGGTTGTAGCGGTACTCTGGGACGTCCAGCGTGGGTTGGGGTCGACCAGAGCGAGGATTTCTCATGTCCGCGGTTACCGGTGCATCCGTACTCGGTGCGTCGTTGGGATCGAGCGGTGTTCGTAGCGTGATCAGCGACGACGCTCACTCCGGCGCGGTCCTGGAAGTGCACGAACCAGTGTCGTTGCAGCCTGCACCCAACGGTCTTGCGCCCGATCCCTGGGACTCCGTCATCACCTCGGTGCACAACCTGGCGAACGAGTATGCCTCTGCACACTTCTATCCGGTACTCGCGCTGCGCGAAAGCGAGCCGAGGACGGCATACGACCAGGATTTTTCGGACGGCGTCGTGCTCGTTTCGGAGCTCGGTGCCCAATTGGTCGCGCTCCAGCAGACGGGCGTGCTGGCCGGTGAGTTCTGCGTGGCACTGTTCGACGTGGGCGCGTCCGGTACCTCCGTATCCGTGGTGGAGGTGGGCAGCGGTCGGGTTCTCGCCTCGCGACGCACCGGTGAACTCAGCGGTGACGAATGCGATCGGCTACTGCGAGATCACCTGATCGGCATGTTCGGTGCGGCCGAGGCGCTGACGGTGGACGCGCGCCGTCGGCTCGTGTCGGACGTTCGAGTCGGCAAACACGAACTTTCTCTGCTCCGCAGTGTCTCTGTGCGGGGGCCGTTCGTCGGCGGACGCGCCTCTTTGTGGCGTGGCAATCTCGACGAGCTCATCGGCGACGCCGTACACCGGGCCGTCTCGATGGCCGTCGATGTGCTCGACGAGGTCCGAGCACGCGGCGCACATGTCGACGCCATCGTTGCCGTGGGTGGTGGTGCCAACATGCAGATCGTCCGGAAAGTACTGTTCGACGCGGTCTCGATACCGGTCTACGTGCCCGAACAGCCGGAATTGTTGGCGGCGCGTGGTGCCGCTGGGATCGCTCGGATGCTGGGCGTCCGGCCTGCGCCGTCGACCGACGACGCGCGCACCGAGCAGATCGCGGCCGTCGGGCATGATGCCGATGTGTCCGCGGTTGTCACCGCGAGTGCGGTGGCCTCCAAGCGCCCGCGGCACAGCGGAACCTCGGCCACGCGCATGGCACGGGCACACAAGTCGCGGCATCTCGGTCGTGCTCTGGCCGCATTGGTTGTTCTCTGCGCAGCCGGAACTGTCGCTGCTGCCGCGGCGCGGAGCACCGGCGAGGACGCGTCACCCGTGGTGAGTAGCCCGACCCCGTCCACACAGGCCACTCGCTCCCAGTCGGTGGTGCCTGCTGCGGACGGTTCGCCAGCCGGTCCAGAGGAGTCCTCGTTGCCGGCCCCGACCGTGACGGCTGCCCCCACGTCGGACGGTCGCCCTGCGCCCTCTCCGGCGGCCACCACGGTGACCGACGTGGCCACCACTACCTCGCCGCTGCCTCTCACGCCGTCCGGCTCACCCTCGGGGAGAGACGATTCGACGGTTCGCGAGAGGCCCGCCCCAGGGCCGGCCACGACAGTGCCGACGACGGAGGCGCCGCGGACCACCACGCGCGCTCCGTCCACCACGACCTCGGTCCAGACCACGACGGCTCCGTCCACCACGCCCGAGCCGACAACGACAACGACGACACGATCGACGACCACCACACGACCCACTCGGACGTTCGACTTCCCGCTCCCGAAACTGGGTCTGCCTGGGGGCTGAGCGGTCTGCGGGTTTCCGACACCATCGGCACCGGTGCTCGAGGCAGGATAGTCGGTATGGAGTCGATTCAGACCGAGCGCGAAGACAAATTCGACGTCGACGAAGATTTCCAGTTGCCCGCGCTCACGTCGCTGGTGCCCGCCGACGGCGCAGTGGTGACGAGCGAAACCCACCTCGTCAGCGAGTACTTCGATACGACCGGGCAGGATCTGTTGCGCCGAGGAATCACCGTGCGACGACGCACCGGGGATGCCGACAACGGCTGGCACGCAAAGGTTCCGGCTGACAAGGCGCGAACGGAGATTCGACTTCCTCTCGGCGGTGGTGTGCACACTGCAGTGCCGGACGAGCTGATCGAGGTGCTTCGCGGCGCGGTGATCGGCGGTGCGTTGTCCGCAGTCGCGACCCTGACGACGCGTCGCATGGTGCATACCGTGTCGGACGCGGACGGCGGCGTGGTCGCGGAGATCGCCGATGACGAGGTGTCGGTGGTGCTGATCGGTGGTGCGACGGGGCCGCGGTGGAGGGAGGTCGAAGTCGAACTCGGCCTGGCCGGCTCGGAGTCGTTTCTGAAGAAGGCGGGCAAAGTATTGCGTGCCGCCGGTGCTCGCCCATCGGCGCATCCTTCGAAATTGCACCGCGCGCTCTCGGTGGTGCGTGAGATTTCGGCCGATGCCGGTGTTCGGTTGCTGACGGATTATCTCGACGAGCAGGTGCAGGCGATCGTCGCGGGCGATGTGTATCTGCGCCGAGGGTTGGATCCGATCCATTCGACCAGGGTGGCCATCCGGCGGTACCGCAGCACTCTTCGGGTCTTCGGAAGCCTGTTCGAGGACGAGGCGGCGGCTCATCTGGAGAGCGAACTATCTTGGTACGCAAATCTTCTCGGTGAGGTTCGAGACCGCCAGGTGCAGCGCGCTCGGTTCGCGGCCGCGCTGCGCGAACTTCCACCCGAATGGGTGCTGGGGCCGGTGGCTGCACGTATCGAGAACGATCTGTTGGCCGAACAGATTCGCTATCGCGAATCGGCGATGGCCGAACTCGACGGAGACCGCTATCTCGCGTTGCTGACGATGTTGTCGGCATGGTCGCGTGGGCTACCGATCGACGGTGAGGTCAGTGAGAAGGTGTTGGTCAACCTCGCGCGGAAGGCAGGCAAGAAGGCGATCGATCGCACTCGACGCGCGGTGCGCGGCACCGACGACGAGGCGTTGCATAGTGCCAGGAAGGCATCCAAGCGGGCCAGATATGCCGCCGAATTGGTCGCCCCGGCCGTGGACAAGAAGGTCTCGAAGGCGAACATCAAGCGTTACAGAACAATTCAGGAAGTTCTCGGCGAGCATCAGGATGCGGTGATCGCAGCGGACATCGTGCGCAGGCTCGGCGCGCGGGCCGGTTCGACGGCTGGTGAGAACGGATTCACCTTCGGTCTGCTCTTCGAGCGCGAGCGCCGCGCCGCCGAGTCTGCCCGAGAGCAGGCCGGCAACCTCGAGTTCTGACGCCGAAAACAGTTCGATCGCCCGATTCGGCGCTCGAAGTGTACTCTCGGTCCGAATCGGATTCGGGGGAGTCGACGCATATGTCCATTGCACTCGGCGTACACGTGGGTGTCGACGAGATTTCGGCTGTTCTCATCGAGGCCGACCTCCCCGAACTCGGACCGGTCGCAGCCCGCACCGCGGCTGTTGCGTCGGTGCCCGGCGGTGTCGGTGACGCCGCGACCACGATGCTCGGCATCATGCGCGTGCAGGCCGCGCAGCAGGACCTACTCATCGCTCGCTCGGCGATCGTCTGCGACAGCCTGCTGGTGTGCGGCATCGTGCGCGCTGCATTGACGGCCCATCAGATCAGCGACGTGCTCGTGGTGGATGCCGGAGATCCGCGGCTGGACGGCGAGCTTCCGCTGGGAACCGCCGCGGCTCTGATCGGTATCGCGGTAGCGCCGTCCGAGTGGACCGACGACGGGGACTCGACCGATTCCGTTCCGGCTGAACCTGCACGCGGAGCGCGGCTGGCGGTGATCGGATTGGGCGTCGCGGTTCTCGCTGCGCTCAGCGGTGCGACGGTCTGGGCGCTGACGTCGATCGGTCCGGCGGAGAACTCTGTGGTCGGCACCGCGGACACCACCGATGTTGGCGCGATTCCGCGGAGCGGTAGCACTGCGATAACGCCGTCGTCGACGCAGGCGGTAGCAGGTGTTATGCATTCGCCTGGAGACCCGTCGACTGTCCCGCCTGTCGAGACGGAGCTGTTCGAGTCACCTGTGTTCGGGCCGGTTCCGGTGGCCTCGTGGAGCGAGGCCCCACCGGCGGCTCCGGTCCCGACGCCGGCCGAGGAGGTTTCGGCCGGTGGCGGTGGATCGGACGGTGGTCAGTCCGGTGGTGGTCGGAAACCCGGTGGTGGTGTCGGCGGCGGCAACTCGAACAACGGCAACTCCGGTGAGGACAGTGGCGGTTCGGTGGGTGGCGATGCAGGCGGTGGTGATGCGGGCGGTGGTGATGCGGGCGGTGGCGATTCGGGTGGTGGTTCGGAGGAGACCGAAACGCCGACGGTCGATCCGGAACCCGAGACCGAGGAGCCGACCACCGATCCACCGTCGACGACCACCGATGTTCCGGCCACCACCGAGGCCACCTCTACGGTCTCGGAACCGTCGGAGGACCCGGTCGAGTGACTCGGATTCGTCTATTTCATTGCGAGCAAGCGATTTTGATACTCGGACAAGTCGGCCATATGACAGGTGTGTGAATTCAGCTCCGGCATCTGAACTTCTGCTCGAGCGTCGCTACCATCGAGGCATCGACCAGTAGACGGTGAGTATTCGATGACCGACAATCCCGCAGCAGAATTGGCGACCCGCACGACCATCGACAGGGCGGTGGGTGTCCTCATCGCGCTGCGTGGCTGTAGCCCCGAGGATGCGTTCGCCGAGTTGGCGGCGCACAGCTTCCGTTTCGATGTTTCGCTGGTGCAGTCGGCCCGTTCCATCGTCGCTGCCGCTCGCGGTCTGGACTCGGCCAGTGGCGTGGCAGGTGCGGCCATGACATCGGCCCAGCAGGATTGGGGATCGTTACTGGCCGTCCGCCGTGATCCCTTCGATCACGTCGCGTGACTTCGACCGAATTTCGGTCTACCGCTTGTGGGATCTCATAAAACAAACCGTTAGTTCATAATAATCGACATATTGCTGTCTTGTGGGTGGTTAGAAGGTTACTATCGGCTGGTCGGAGTAGCCAATCGAGTCGAGGAATCATGAAAACAGTCCTTGGTGTCTCGGTGGGTTCTGCCACTGCTCGAGGTGTCGCGGTCGATGCGATCGACGAATCCGTGCGGTCTGCCCACATCGTCCATTCGTTCGATCCGGGGGATCACCTCCAGGTGGCCCTCGATCTGGTGGACTCGATGTCACGCGATCAGTCGGTCGAGCGAGCCGACATCGTGTTGGCTGTACCCGACGATCCTGGTGCCCGCGGCCGAACGTCCGCATTCTCCATGTACGAGGCCGATCGTCTGCTGGTCGCGTCGGAACTCGGTGCCCAGCTGCGGTATCTCCGAGGCTCGGGCCAGCTGGAGGGTGCTCGTACCGTCGCCATCTGTGACATCGGTGCGTCCGGCACGACGATGTCCATCGCAGATCCGGCCAACGGCAGAGTATTCAGCTCGGTGCGCACCACATTGTTCGGAGGCATCGGGTGCGATGAGCAGATCTCGCGCTACCTGCTCTCGACGTACGGAGCGGACGAGTTGGAATCCGAGCGTGCCAGAGCCGACCTGATGGTCGCCATTCGGACGGCGCGTGAGCAGCTGTCCAGGCTGCGGGTGACCGAGGTGGCAGGGCCCTTCGTCGGCGGACCGGTCCGGTTGTGGCGCAATACATTCGACGATATTCTCGAGCGCAGCATCCGCTCGTTGGAGGATTGGGTAGCCAGCGTCATAGTCGACGCGCCCTGCGCTGTGAACGCGTTGGTGATGGTCGGTGGCTGTGCCAATCTCCCGTCGCTTCGTCGGTTCTTTCGTCGCGATCTGCTGTTGCCGGTCTTTGCACCTGCCAACCCGGAGTCGCTCACTGCGCACGGTGCTGCCCTGATGGCCGTCGATGCGGTCGCTGCGCGACAACATCACCCGCGGGGCGCAATGAGTCGGGCCGGTGGCCCGTCACAGCACGGCGCGATGGTGGGCATGGTGGGCTATCGTGACGCCCCGCGACACCGTTCAGCCTGACACCCAACCTACCCAACCAGCGCCGTTGTTGGGTAGGTTGCTCGGGTAATGATCAACATCAGGGGACGAGATGGTGGGACGACAGTGGCAGAGCAGGTAACGGAGTCCGGCGCGGCAGCAGCAGACGAAGAAGCATTCGACCCGGCAGAGCACGCGCGGAGCATGGTCGGTTATCACTACCGCACCGAGGACTACTACGAGGTGGGACGCGAGAAAATTCGCGAGTACGCCCGTGCCGTCCAGGACTTCCACCCCGCCCATTGGGACGGCGACGCTGCGGCTGCGCTGGGGCACAGCGCTCTCGTCGCACCTCTGACGTTCATGTCTCTGGTCGGCACCCTCGCGCAGAAGAAGCTGCTCGAGTCCATTGCCGAAGGTTACGACCTCAGCCAGATTCTGCAGACCGATCAGGTGCTGGTGTTTCAGAAGCCGATCCTGGCCGGCGACCAGCTCACGTGTGACGTCTCGCTCGATTCGTTCAAGACCGTCATGGGTCGCGACATGATGGTGACCAAGAACGTCGTGTCGAATCAGAAGAACGAACTGGTGCAGACCACCTACACCACCCTGCTCGTCGGGCGATCCGGTGAAGTCGATCCGGCCATCGCCGATGCAGCACGCAACCTGGTGATGTTCGGTGCGTCGATGGACGCCGCTGTCGCCAATGCCAGCGAGCACGACACACTCTCCACTCCGCAGGAACACGAGCCGTTGATCGTGGAGGAATACCGTGGTCAGCCGACGCCCAAGTTCGACGAGGTGAATGTCGGGGACGAACTACCCACCCGTACGGTACGTCTGACCCGTGGCGATCTCGTCAACTACGCGGGCGTCGCCGGTGACGCGAACCCGATTCACTGGAACGAAGGTTTCGCCAAGCTGATCGACCTCGAGGATGTGCTGGCCCACGGCATGCTCACGATGGGCGTAGGCGGCGGCTTCATCAGCGAGTGGCTCGGCGACCCAGGTGCAGTGAAGGACTACACGGTTCGCTTCACCACCCCCATTCCGGTCGGCACTCACAAGCCCGCCGAGATCGTCTTCAGCGGCAAGATCAAGTCGAAGGACGAGGAGTCCCGTACGGCCGTGGTCTCGATCGGCGCAACGTTCGAGGGCAAGCGAATCTTCGGTCACCGCGCAACGGCCACAGTTCAATTGGCCTGAGTTCAACTCCTCGGCCGATGCGCAGGTGAGTCGGGATTTCACGCCCCGGTCGGTCGGTGCGGATTGCGACGAGGGGCGTGGATGTGGCGCGTTCACGCCCCCACGAAGATGCAGAACGGGTGGCCCGCAGGATCAGCGTAGATTCGGATCGGTTCTTCGGGGTCGTCGCACGTGCGATGGTCGAGTTGGAAAACTTCTCGACCGTCGAATCGGAGGTGTGGGGTGGACGTCGGCGAGCTCCATATGCACTGGCCTGGAATCAGTATCGGTGGACGTGAGACCAACGGTGCGCGGACCGAGGTATGGACGGGGCACCTCGAGGATGTCGGGAAGGTCATCGCACGACGCTCACGCAGATCTCAGCCATCGCGCGCGTGGGAGTGGGCACTGCTTCGACATCTGAGAGATATGGGCATCGAGGTACCGGACCTGATTCCATCGGCTGGTGGCGATGTCGACGTCGACGGTTGGCACGTCTATCACTACATCGACGGGCGCGAGCCGTCGGCGGAGGACCCTCGGCTCGTGCGCTCGATCGGTCGAGTCCACAGGGCCACTTCCGGCTGGCCGCAACGCCCGGGCTCTGCGAGCGCGCGGGACTTGCTCGTCGATTCGGCGGGCGGTGAGGTGAACCTGGACGGTATGCCAGATGTGCTCGTCGATGCAGTACGTGGGGCATGGACGTCGGTGCTACATCTGAGGGAGTCCACATCGGTGGTCCATGGAGATTTCGGTTCGAGAAACGCACTCATCGATACACGGGGCCGCTGCGTGCTGATCGACTGGGACGAAGCCCGAGTCGACGACCCGCTGTTCGACTTACCCGAATCCGATAGGCAGAAGCGGGCGGCGCTGGCCTGGGAGATCGCCACCTGCTGGTCGGTCGAGCCGACTTATGCACGGTCTCTCGTCGAAGGATTTATCCAATAGTCCCCCTCTGCAACACGTTACGACCTTTGCCGACGCTATCGTGGCGCACGGGAGACCTCCTAAGACAAGCGATTGCCCGTGAAACGACGCCGTACTCCATCGAGTCAGCGCTTTATACACTCACAGTGTTGTGGAAGTCGTTCTCGGCGGCCAGCATCCCTGCGAACCACTCGTCCAGTGTTGCATCGTCCACACCGTCCATGAGGTCGACCTCGCGGGCGAGGGCGTCGACCTGCGCCACGAAGGCGGGGCGGGTGTGCATTTCGATCCACTCCTGCAGTGCCGGTTCGCGATCGACCGAGTTGTCGAGTGCTGTGCGGCACCAGGAGAGGTACAGGGTCTCCGCGGCGAACATCGCCACCAGAGCGGCGGCTCTGCCTTCTCGCCGAGCGAGACCCAGTGCGTAGTTCGACAGCACCGATGAGTTCTGGATCAACGTCTGCGCGTCACCGTCGTACGGAAACTGTGCACGCAACCCGGCGAAGTATGTGCGTTGTTCGCCGACGAGGTTCGACAGCGACATCACGTGATCGGTTGCCTCGTCGAGCGATTCCGATTCCGCAACCACGAGGCCGAGGATGCGCACCGCGGTGAGCACGAACGCTTCCTCGATCACCAGGTATCTCCGAAAGTGGTCCTCGCTCAACGTGCCGTCGATCGAGTCGGTGACGAAGCGGACCGATCGCGCGGCATCGAGGTTGTGCTGTTGCCGCGCAATCAGTTCGGTGGATCGACTCACTTCTGGGACAACCACGAGATCAGGCCGTCGAACAGATCGGTGTATCCAGGCCACTGCTCGCAGAACTCCGGCGGTGCCCAGTGCGGCGAGCAGTCGGAGGTGAAGACGGCCGAGCGACCCTGGCCGTAGGAGGCCGCCGCGACGAGCGGATCACCGTTGATGGTGGCGGGTACGGCAACTCCCTCCTTGGCAATCACCCTGTTGTAGCCCAGCAGTGCGGGCCATTCGGTACCACTTGCGCTCACGATGGGGTGCGTGCCATCGACCACCACGGGCACCATGCCGCCGGGGGTCTCCACGCGATCGTCCTCGGCGAGCATCGTCACCGGCAGTACGTCTGCGAGTGCGGTCTGTCGAAACGCTGCTCGGGCCTGGAATCCCGAGAACGAGAGGTATCCGCCGATCATCATCAGCGCACCGCCGCCGTGCACCCAGTCTCGGAGCGCGACCAGTCGATCGTCACCGGCCTGAAAGCGGTCGAAGACGCTGGGTGCGAGCTGAATCGAGTTGGCTCCGATGTCGGAGAGCACGATGACGTCGTAGGCGGCCAGGGCCTCTGCGCTGCCCGGGAACTGGGTCGGTACCAGGTGCGCAGGCATGTGCACAACCTCGTGGCCGCGGGAGATCAGAGCATCTTTGAGCGGCCCGACGCCCTCGACGTAGGAATGCACGGTGAATTCGTCGACGCCTTTGACGTGGGTCGAGGTGGTCATCCAGCTTTCACCGGCGATCAGAACTTTCTTGCCCATGGTGGTTCTCTATCCTTTTCCGGCGCTCTCGAAGAGCGACCTGGGGTTGTCTCGCATGAGCGAGGAGACGTGCTGTGGATCAATTCCGCTGCGCACCAGTCGTGCCGCGAACGAGACCGGTACGTAGGCCAAACCGTTGCCGCCGAAAGCGCGGAGCATCGATTTGAGGAACAGGTCGTGACTGAGGAGTAGTTGCCGCCGGTACCCTCCGCCGATGAGACCGGCGACCGCAAGAGCGGTGTCGGCGGGCGAGGGAGACTGCCCCTCGCCGGGGAACTCGAAGGGCATGCCGATCATGTCGAATTCCAGGTACACCCCGCGATCACCCAGTGCGCATTGGTAATCGGGATCATTGCCCGACGGGTCCATGTGGCAGAGCACCACGGCACTCGGCTCGACACCCATCTCGTCTATGACGATGTCGAGCACCTCGTGCCCACGCCGTTGCCAGCCGGGAAGGTGAACGAACAGGGGTACATCGACCTCTCGTTGGGCGACGCATGCGGCGCGCAGCGCCTTCGCCTCGGCGGTGGTGAACGAGGGCGAGACCCCGATCTCTCCGATCACGCCGGGTCTCGGTCCGTCATTGCAGGTGAACTCGGCGATCAGCCCCGACGCGAGATCGTCGACGCCGAGAGATGCGACCTCGGCGGGGTGTGTGGGCTCGAGATACCACCCCGAGCCCATGACGACTCGGACGCCCGATTCGCGGGAGTACCGTTCCAAGATCTCGGGTCGACGCCCGATCCCCGGCGGTGTCAGATCGACGATCGTCGAGCCACCGTTGTCGGCGAACGCTTTCAGGTCGGACAGCACGGCCACCGCGTCGTCCACTCGGCAATTGTCTGCGCTGTGATACGGGTTGTCGTGCAGAAGCCAGGCGTGCTGGGCCGAGATCGGTCCGGAGAGTAGCTGCGCCACCGTAGGATCGGGTGATTCGGAGTAGGCCACCGAGGCATCGTTGTGCAGATGCTCGTGCGGCAGAACCAGCCCCAGTTCGCTGGAATCGACCGATCCGGTGACCGTCTGGACTATCACTGTCTACCCGGTGCGTTCTGTAGGTGCTTGAACAGCGACGCCAGCGACTGCCCACGCATGTTGATCCAGATGGCCACGAGCAGAACGATTCCGGTGATGATGGGGGTCAGGAAGGGGCTGACACCCAGCAGGGTCAGTCCGTTGGCGATGATGCCGGTGAGAACGGCACCGATCACAGTACCGATCACAGTGCCCCGCCCGCCGAACAGGTTGGTGCCGCCGAGTACAACCGCTGTGATGACGGTGAGTTCGAAACCGTTGGCGGAGTTGGCGGAGCCGGATCCGAGCCGTGCGGCGATGAGCAGGCCGGCGATACCGGCAGCCAGACCGGTGAACACCAGCGTCATCATCAGCACTCGGCGGGTGTTGACACCGGAGCGTCGAACGGACTCGACGTTGGAGCCGATGCCAGTGACGTAGCGGCCGAAACGGGTGCGGCCCAGAGTGACTGCGCCGATGATCACCACGGCCAGCGCAACCCAAGCACTCGCCGAGAATCCCAGCCAGGATGCGGTCCCGAGTTTCGCGAAGGCAGTGCTCGGGGGAATGGGAACAGAGAAGCCTTCGGTTCGATACAGCGCGATGCCGCGGATGATGGACAGCGTGGCGAGGGTGACGATGAACGGCGGAATACCTTGATACGCCGCGAGCCAACCGTTGACCAGTCCCCATGCCGCGCCCATCAGCGGTGCTGCGACGAAAACGACCGAGGAGTCGACGCCGGCAGAGATGAGTTCGGCGCTCATTGCGGCGACGAAGGCGACTGTTGCACCGACGGAGAGGTCGATCTGGCCGGTGGTGATCACGAACGTCATCGCGACGGCGATGATCAGGACCGGTGCGATCTGCGTCGCGAGGTTGGAAATGTTGGTGAACGTCAGGAACGACGACGTCGTGACCGAGAAGACGATGGCGACCGCCACCGTGACCGCCAGCATGGCCAGCGTCGGCTTGTTGGTTTGCTGCCACAGTGAGGGCCGCGCAGCGAGTTTCGTGACGCTCGGCTGGGCGGTCTTGTCGACAGTGATCATGGTCGGCCTTCCGTCGTGGACGGTGAACGCTGGGGAACCGGAGTGCGAGTGATCAAGCCGACGAGCGACTCGATGTTCAGATCCCCGATCGGTTCGTCGTCCACGCTCTGCCCCTCGTACATGACGGTGATGCGGTCGCAGACTCGGAACAGATCCTGCAGGCGGTGCGTCACCAGAATGACGCCGACGCCTTGGGCGGCAACGTCCGTGATCAGTTTGAGCACTGATTCCACTTCGGCGACAGCCAGTGCGGCGGTCGGTTCGTCGAGGATCAACACGTCGGGTCGGAACGACACGGCGCGGGCGATGGCGACCGTCTGCCGCTGTCCGCCCGAGAGTTGTCCGATCTCCTGGTACGTGGACTTCACCTTCACGTGCAGGTCCGCGAGGATCTTCGCGGCGCGTTCGTGCATGCCGTGACGGTCCAGGAACGGTCCTTTGCGAGGTTCCCGTCCGAGAAACAGGTTGCTCGCGACGTCGAGGGTGTCGCACAACGCCAGGTCCTGATAGACGATCCCGATCTTCTGCTGTTGTGCATCCAGTGGCGTCGAGAAACGAACCGGTTGTCCGTTGACTCGCATCTCACCACCGTCGTGTTGAACGGCGCCGGCAAGGATTTTCATGAGCGTCGACTTGCCGGCGCCGTTGTCTCCGACGACTCCGAGTACTTCGCCGCGGGAGAGCCGAAGATCGACTCCCTGCAACGATTTCACCGGGCCGTACGATTTGGTGATTCCCGATAGTTCGATCAGTGGTGTGGTCGGATCATGTTGTGCCATAGAGCTACTTCTCCAGGTAGTACATGTAGTCGCCAACGTTGGCTGGGGTGACTATCTGCGTCGGGACCGGAATGTCTGCGGGCACGGTGCCTCCGCAGCTCAGGTCGATGGCGGAGTTCATTGCTTCGTATCCGAACTCGAAGGTGTTCTGCTGTACGACGCCTTCGAGCCAACCCGCCTGCAGTGCAGCGACGGCTTGATCCGACAGGTCCCAGCCGACGGCCTTGATTCGGTCCTGTGCGTTTTGGCTGTTCACTGCGGCGACCAGGCCGATCAGCGCGGGTTCGCCGGTGGCATAGACGTACTCCATGTCCGGGTTGCCGGTGAGTAGGTTCTCCGCTGCGGTCTGCGCGTTTTCCTGAATGTTGCGGCCGTCGACCACGGTTCCCACGGTCATGCCGGCGGCGGTGACGGTGTCGGTGAAGCCCTTCTGGCGTTCGAGCTGGATGGTGCTGTTGAGCGCACTGACGATGCCGACGGTCCCGGTGTCGTTCGCGAGCTCGGCCAGCTTGTCGCCGATCTGAGCACCTCCCTCGGCGTTCGCAGTGCCCACCTGGGTCGAGATACCAGGTGCATCGACGATGGCATCGACGGCCACCACCGGGATTCCGGCCGCGGCGGCCTTGGCGACGGAGGGCTTGATGCCGTCGGTGTCGATCGCGGCGACGATGATGGCGTCGACATCGGAGGCGATGAGGTTGTCGAAGGCATTGGCCTGCGTGACGGAATCGTCGTTGCCGCTGATGATCTGGAGGTCGACGCCGGCTTCGTCGGCCACCCTCTGTGCAGCGCTGTTGATCTGGTTGAAGAACAGTGCCTGCAGATTGATCGTCACCAGGCCGACCTTGAGGCTGCCGGTCTTGCCCTCGCACGTGTCAGCGACCCGAGAAGGCCCAGGAATGGAGGACGCGGCCGAGTCAGTGCCGCCCGTGGTGTCGCTGGTGGAGGCGGAGTCGCAGGACGTGAGGGTGAGGGCGAGTGCTGCACCGAGAACGAGGGGGAGTGCGCGTTTGATCATCGGATCTCCTGAAGGTCGACAGTGGCGGGGGTGGCGGTGAAATTGTTCAGTTCGGTGATGCTGGGGCATCCGCGTGGTCCGGCGGTCGCGCAGGCCAGAGCTGCCGAGACTCCGGCGAGTCGGGCTGCCCGAGCCGGGGGTTCGCCTGCGTCGATGAAGGCGATGTAGGTGCCGCAGAAGCAGTCTCCGGCACCGACGGCGTCGACGACGTCGACCGGTACAGCGGGTTCGGTGATCGTCTCACCCGAGGGTGTCACCAGCGTCCACCCGTGTTCGCCGTCGGTGACGACGAGGTGGGTGTCGTACTGGGCGGTCAGCGTCGACCACCGTTCGGCGTCTATGCCGAAGCTGTTCTGCCACAGGCTGCGTCCGACGATGACGTGATCGGCGAGGGCGAAGGCATGCAATGCGGCATCGCGATCGTCGCATCCGTCGAGGTCGATGGCCAGGCTGACATTGTCGGGTAGCTCGGGTGGGAGCATCGCCGCTCGGTAGCCGTCGACGAACAGCCGTCCGCCGTCGGCGGAGAGCGTGGTCAGGACGGAGGCCAGGCGTCGAGTGTCGTTGGGATCGTCCTGGCTGATGATCGAACGGTCGCCACCGTCGGCGATGAGAACGACTGCGGTGGAGAGAAATGCATCGCGCGGTGACCAGCTGGTATCGACTCCGTCGCGTTCGAGGCCGGCGAGGAATTCGCTGGACCTGGCATCGGGGCCGACTGCGCCGGCGAAGGCGACGCGGGCACCCATGCGGGCTGCAGCGACCGCGGCGTTTGCGGTCATGCCGCCGTCGATGGCGTCGATGGCGGTTGCCTGCACCCGCTCTCCGAGTACCGGTACATGGGGAACGTGAACCGTCACATCGTTGTTGGCGTAGCCGAAGAAGACGATCATCTGCTACTTCCCTGCGGCGGTGGCGACGGCGCGGACCTTCTCGCCTGCGACGCGACCCCACCAGCGGGCGTTGTCCTTCACCGAGGAGGCGATGATGGCCCCGTCGCATTCCTTCATCAGCTCGCCCACGTTGGCGGCGGTGATGCCGGATCCGATGATGACGGGGAGTGTGGTGTTGTTCTTGATCACCGAGACCTCGTCCACGGAGGCGGCGTCGCCCGTGCGTGAACCGGTGGCGATGAGGACATCGGCGTCGAAGAACTCGGCGTCCTCGGTCTGTTCTGCGATGGTGCGGTCTGCCACAATGGCGTGCGCACCGTGTTTGACGTGCACATCCGCGAAGATCTTGACGGGGTCGGCACCGATACGGTGCCGGAAGCGCGTGGTTCTGGCGGCCTGGCCCTCGATGAATCCCTCGTTGGCGATATAGGCGTTGGCCCACTGGTTGACCCGGACGAAGCTTGCGCCTGCCGCCCATGCTGCGGCCACGCCGCATTCACCGGCATTGGACAGGATGCTCACGCCGACGCGGCTGCCGAAATCGCCGACGACGGCGGCAGTCACGACACCCATGCTGGCCGCGGTTTCGTAACCGTGTTCGCCCGGCTTGAGAAAGGGTATGTCCCAATGGTTCTCGACGATCACGCCATCGAACCCGTTGTCGATGTAGGCGTGTGCCTCGGCCAGGGCGAACTCGGAGATCTCGTCGACCGGCCGGCCCTTGTAGTGCGGGCTGCCAGGCAGTGCGGGCAGGTGGATGGCACCGATGAGCGCCGGTGTCGAGGCGAACATCTCGGCCAGTGCCGACGGCTTGCTCGGAAAGACACCCAGCGAGGGGGCTGGGTTTCGGTCCGACGGGGACGTGCTCACGTAGGGGGCTCCTCGGGTGTAGACCTCGGCGACAGGCGATGTAATCGATTGCCTTGTATGTATGCACCGTAAGGGATCGACACCGGTCCGTGTCAAGGAATTCTCAATTCGTTTATGTAAACGATTACCTCTATTGTGTAAACAGCGCCGCAAGCGACCGAACGGTTCGATAGCCTCGGGTCCACAGTGAGAGTAGGAGTCGGATGCGTAAAGCAACCATTCGCGACGTTGCGGAGCGCGCGGGCGTTTCGACGGCCACAGTGTCCAGGGCGCTCTCGGGCTCACGTCCAGTCTCGGAGGACGTCGCCGCGACCATCCGGCAGGCAGCCGAGGAGCTCGGCTATTCGGGCAACATCATCGCTAGCTCTCTGCGCCGCAACAGGACCGACACCATCGGGATGGTGGTGCCGAGCATCGCCAACCCGTTCTTCACCTCGCTCGTCGTCAACGTCGAACACGTCCTCTCGCAGCGTGGACTGCAGTTGTTCCTCTGCGATTCTCGATCCGATCCGGACGTCGAAGCACAACGGCTGCGCAGTCTGGTATCGCGTCAGGTCGACGGCATCATCATCAGCCCGTGCCACGGCGAGCGGTCCGCCGAGGCCGTGCGCACGTCCGCGCGTGCCATTCCTGTCGTTCAGCTCGACCGCTTCGCGCTCGACACCCACACCGACTGGGTCGGCGTCGACGACGACGCCGCACAGGCCCTACTGATGGATCACCTCGTTGCGCTGGAAGTTCGGAGTGCTGCCTTCATCAGCTCCGAGTTGACGAACTCGTCGACAGAGTTGCGGCGAGCTGGGTTCTTTCGACATGCACAGCGGGTCGGTATCGAGACCCGAGACGAGTGGACGCTGTTGGGTGACTACTCGATCGACTGGGGACGCGAGTCGTCCCGGTCGATACTCGAGGCCACGTCACGACCCGATGCGGTGGTGTGCGCAGACGACCTGATCGCGCTCGGTGTCCTGCAGAGTTGTCAGGCGCTCGGGCTGTCGGTTCCGGCCGATGTCATGGTGACCGGATTCGACGATATTCCGTTCTCGGCGTTGAGTAATCCGCCGTTGACCACCATCCGTCAGCCGCAGGAGCGCATCGCGGCGGAGGCTACTCGGCTGCTGGATCAGGCGATGAACAGTGACGAGACCGGGACCGCACACATCGCTCTGCAGCCGGAGTTGGTGATCCGTCAATCGACGGTCGGCCAGGCCCGAGTCACCGCACTGTAGGCGGCGATCGCTGCATCGAGCTCGTCGATAGCCACTGTCTCGTCTGCGGCGTGCATCAGGGCCGGTGTGCCCGGGCCCCATACGACGATCGGTGCGCCCGGAGCGGCTGCAGCGATGATCGAGGCGTCGGTGAAATAGGTGACCGGCTCGCGCGCAACGGAATGCGGCAATTCGGAGATCCAGATATTGCCGCCGTCGGTCCGGACTCCCGGCAGGTCGATTCGAGCGTCGACCCGATCGACCTCGGGTTGCTCGCGCCACCACGACAGCAGTTCCGAGCCGTCGCCGACAGTTCGATGATCGACGACGACGTGCGCGGTATCGGGAACGATGTTGGGGGCGGACCCGCCGTCGATCAAACCCACATTGAACGTCTCGGTGCCCAGGAATGCGTCGGTCGCCACGGGGAGCTCGTCACGTGCTCGAGCCAGGACGTCGACGAGCTTCATGATGGCACTTTCGCCGCGCTGGGGTGTACTGCCATGTGCAGCAACGCCTTTGGTGGTGATATCGAGCCACAGTGCACCGCGATGCCCCAGGTGTACTCGGTTGCCTGTTGCTTCGGGTACGACGACCGCGCCCACCGAGCACTCCTCGACGGCGTGCCGCGCGGCGAGAGCTCCGAGCGAGCCGATCTCCTCGTCGCTGGTGAGCAACAGTGCCGCGGGAACGCCGCCTTCGAATGCGTCGAGCACAGCGGCCGTTGCCGCCACCAGGCCCGCCTTCATATCGGATGTACCCCGGCCACGCAACACGCCGTTCTCCACATCGGCGGCGAACGGATCGAACTGCCAATTCGAAAGATCGCCCGCTGGAACGGTATCGACGTGGCAGGCGAACATCAGCCGCTGCGCTTTCGGGTGGGCGTCATTGGTGATCAACAGCCACGGATGCGGGCCGTCTCGATCCCCGTCGACGGTGATCGCGGCCGTGCGCGCGTTCAGAACGGATACGACGGCATCCATCGCCGAGCGCTGGGGCTTCGGGTCGCCGGAGACAGTGCGCTGAGTGACCAGCTCGGTGAGCATGCCGACGGCAGCGGCGGGATCAAGCGTCATGGGAGGCACTCGACCGCACGGCGGCGGCAGCCGCATCCGGTGCATGTGTCGGGATCCAGTGCGAGACGCCGGGCAGCACCGTCATCGTGTATGTCGCGTCGACGTACCGTTGGGTCCGCTCGACGGCTGACCGGCCGATGAAGATGTCACCGTCGCTCCAGACCATCGAGGTGGGCACGGTGATGCGCAGGCGTCCGATGCCGGGACTCGAGAACGGTATTCCCCGATACCAGGTGACCGCGAAAGGCAGTGCCCCGTAGTCGATTATGTCCGCCTGCGTAGTTTCCAGCTCGGATTCGGTCATTCCGCTCTTCTCGTACCATCTTTCGGCGTTGCGTCCCGGTCGTGTCATCCATTTCTCGGGCAGTATCGGCAACTGGAAGAACGCGAAGTACCAGGAGTGCAGAATCTGCTTCGAGCCGAGCAGAGCCGTCATCATGGCACCAGGATGCGGAACCGAGAACGCAGTCAGTGAGGACACCAGCTCCGGGTGCCGGCCCGCGGTGACCCAGGCGACCATCGCTCCCCAGTCGTGCCCGGCCAGATGGACCGGGCGGCCGATGGCGTCGATCAGGGCGACGACGTCACCCACCAATGCGCCGACGCGGTAGTCCCACCGACTCCTGGGCCGGGCCCGCGGCGAGTAGCCGCGCTGGTCCGGTGCGACAGTGCGGTATCCGGCCTCGTTGAGTATGGACATCACCGCCGACCACGATGCCGCCCGTTCGGGAAAGCCGTGCAGCAGCACCACAACCGGGCCGTCGAGAGGTCCCTGGTCGATGACGTCGAACACCAGACCGTCATGGATGTACTCGGTGATCCGCGCCGAATCGGAGCCGCCCATCAGCATGTGCTCGGCACCGATTGGCCGGCGAACTCGGCCGCGAGAAATTCCATGGCTGCCTTGTCGCTGACATCGTGGCCCTGTTCGGGCTGCTCTTGAGCGACGATCGGATCTCCCAGAGCGCAAGCCCTTTCGACGCCGGCGGCAGTCCACTGCGGTAGCACGATGTCGTCCTGCGCACCGTAGGCCACGAACATCGGGAACTGGGTCGGCACCTGCGGGAGTGTGTAGCGTCCGACGAGGTCGAGCAGCTTCTGCTCGGCTTGCTCGGAGTCGGCGGCGAACTCGTCAGGGGCCATCGCCTGTACGGCGCTCTCCTTGGCGTCGGTGTCTCCGCCTTGGCAGGTGAGCAGGAGTTCGCTGTTGGCCTCGGCGACGCTGCCGCTGTAGTCCTTCGGATCGACCGTCGGGTCCACCTGCTGTGCGCCGTAGAGCAGGTACGGCAACAGTTCTTTCTGCGGCCTGGTCAGTGTTCCGTCCATCCCGGACCGAACCAGGGGCGTGAGGTCTGTCGGCGGAGACAGCGACACCGACGCCACCAGATCCAAGCCTTGGCCGTAGGATGCGGCGAGTTCGTTTGCAGCCCATGCTGCTTGGCCGCCCTGCGAGAGGCCGACGGCAGCCCAGCGCGTGGACGTGTCGGGCAACGCGTTGTGGGCGGCGCGGGCGGCGTCGATCATGTTGTGGCCGGAGGTGCGCGGCTCGAGATACGGGTGGGTGCCACCGCCGGTGCCCAGACCTTGGTAGTCGGGCAACACGGTCACGTAACCGAGCGCGGTGAAGTCCTCCACGGCGAATTGATAGCCGAGCAGATCCGGGTACAGGGTGGGGCCGCAATCGGCCTGCACTCCGGTGGTGCCGTGCCCGTAGACGACGATCGGCCAACCCCCTTCCGGCGGTGTGCCCGCCGGTACGGCGACCACACCCGATACCGCGGTGGGGGAATTGTCGACACCCGATGTCGATTCGTAGACCACTCGGTACAGCGTGGCATCGGTATCGGCGAGCTCGGTGGATCGCTCGCCGAAGTCCTCGGATTCGAGAACGGTGCCGGGCGTCCCCGTCAGGTCGTACCGAGGAGCCGGTGGGGTGGACGTGTCGGATGGCGTCGGCGCGGACTCCGGTGTGGAACTGCAGCCCACTCCGGCGGCCGCCACGACGCAGCAGAGGGCAGCAGCAGACAGTGAGCGAGCGGAGATGTGCACAACGTGTGTTTACCAGAATCGAGCTCTCGCCGGTTTGCGCCAGAATCATTCCGGGGATCTGTTCACCCATGAAGACAGTGGTAATGGTCAGTGCCGTGGCGGCCGTGGTCGTGTCGTTTCTGGGTTCGGGAGCGTGGATCGGGACGCCCATTGCCGAGGCCGCAGGCGGGGCGTTGAGCGCTACCTCGACGTTGGTGGCACCCGCGGGCCCGGCGTTCTCCATCTGGTCGGTGATCTACACGGGCCTGATCGTCTACGCCGTCTGGCAGTTCCTGCCGGGCCGAACTGCGCGGCACGACGCCTTGCGCGCGCCGATCGTCGCGTCGATGCTGCTCAATGCGGCGTGGATTCTCGCAATTCAGCTCGGGCAGGTGTGGCTCAGTGTGGTGGTCATCGTCGCGTTGCTCGCCGTTCTCGTCCGTGTGTTCGTGCTGTTGCAGCAGCGCACACCGGAGGGTCTCGCCGATGCGGTGATCACCGACGGCACCATGGGTCTCTATCTGGGGTGGGTGTGTGTGGCCACCATCGCGAATATCTCGGCGTGGTTGGTAAGCCTGGGAATCACCGACGGTGCGAGGGTTTGGGCGGTCGTCGTGCTGGTTGTGGCAGCGGCAGTCGGAGTGTTGTTGGTCCGGTATTCGAGCGGCGCGATCGCCCCGACGCTGTCGATCGTGTGGGGGCTGGGGTGGCTGGCACAGGGACGTTTGTCCGGCGAGCTGACCGACGCCACTGTCGGGTGGACTGCAGTCCTCGCGGCCGCAATAGTCGCGGTATCGACCGTGGGAACGAGGTTGCGATCGAGTGGGTTTCAGACCGTCTCGGTGTAGTAGCGACCCCATTGCGTGTGCAGGAAGCTTGACAGAGAGTCGCGCGCCTGCGCATCGGAATCAGTGGCGCGCCAGGCGACATGGCCGTCGGGCCGGACGAGAGGTATCGCCGCCGCGATGTCGGCCCGCAGTTCGGTCGATCCGGGGACGTTCGGGTGCAGTCGTCTCGATCGGCTCATGTGCTGGGCAAGTTGGCCCAGGCTCAGGGACCGCAGCCCGAGGAGCAGACCGTACGGACTCGGCTCGAGGGCTTCGTTCGACGGCATATCGAATTTCTGCGAGACCACCGTGCGCTGTACCTGGGCGTGGTCCGCGAGGAAGAGTTCGGCGAGGCCGGGGTCGAGAGCGCGCTTCGGCAGGCCCGCGCTCGTCGGTGCTGCGATCTCCGGGTGGACGGGATTTCTCGATCGCACCGCGGAGGCCTTCTTCGAATCACCGGATGTCGAATTGGACGCCCTGGTGGCGTTGATCGTCGACGCGTTCGAGGCGGTTGTCGAGTCCGCTTCCCGCCGAAGCGATCGATCCGAATGATCAGGACGACAAGAAGCGATCACCGAATGGGTGTGCAATGTGTGCAGGGTGCACAATCCGATCGGTCACTGTTGCGCAGCAGGTGAGCCTCTGGTCGACTGGAACCGGCCGCGTTCCCAGCCGCGACCGACTCGGCGCTTCGCAATCCGAACGCTCGCCTGAGGGGGTGACGGGGCCACATCCGGTCCTGTCTCGTCCACTCGATGGGCCCTTTCGTCGCCAACTTCAGGAGTCTTCGGCCATGACCAGTCTCAGCTCGACCGCAGACGATTCGGCCGCCGGTGGGCGCGAAACCCTGCACGAGATCTCCGAACGCGTGCTGTGGCTCTCGACGTCGATGATTCACCACGCCAATCGAATCCGCCCCAATCCGACGGGGTTGAAGGTCGGTGGGCACCAGGCGTCCTGCGCCTCGATGGTCACGATCATGACGTCGCTGTGGTTCGAGCAGCTGACCGCAGCAGACCGCGTGTCGGTCAAACCGCATGCGTCGCCGGTGCTGCACGCCATCAATTACCTGCTCGGTGAGCTGGACGAGAAGTATCTGACGACGCTGCGCTCGTACGGCGGTCTGCAGTCCTATCCCTCGCGTGCCAAAGATCCCGATGCAGTCGACTATTCGACGGGGTCGGTGGGCATCGGTGCCACGGCTCCTATCTGGGGTGCGATATCGCGTCGTTTCGTCGACTCGGCATTTTCCGAAGACACCCCGAGTGGGTTTCGCGGCCGGCAGTATTCGCTCGTCGGCGACGCCGAGTTGGATGAAGGAGCCGTCTGGGAGGCCGTCATCGATCCCGGCATCGGCGAACTGGGAGAAATCGTCTGGATCGTCGACCTCAATCGTCAATCGCTCGACCGAGTGGTACCGAACATCGCGGCGCGGCGTCTGGAGAAGATGTTCGACGCGGCAGGCTGGCAGGTCATCACCGTCAGGTTCGGACGGCTGCTCGAGAACCTGTTCGCACGTAGCGGTGGTGACGCCCTCCGTCGACGCATCCTCGACATGCCCAATCCCGAGTATCAGAGGCTGCTGCGTTGTTCGGCGACCGAGTTACGTGATCGATTGCCCGGCAAGAGTTCCGATGCCGAAGCGATCGCCGAACTCATCGGCGATCTCGACGACGTGATGCTCACCGAGGCGATTCGCAACCTCGGTGGTCACGATCTCGACGCATTGCGTGAGGCGTACGCGCAGATCGACGATACTCGTCCCACCGTCGTCATCGCCTACACGGTAAAGGGGTTCGGGCTCCCCACCCAGGGGCATCCTCAGAACCACTCGTCGCTGCTGACAGCCGATGAATATCGCTCTCTTGCAGAGACTCTCGGCATGGACGCTGCGTCACCGTGGGGTCGATTCGGCGAGGGCACCGCGGCCGGTCGGCTGTGCGCCGACACCGCCGAACGTCTCCGCCGTGAGCCGGTGCCCTCGGCGACGCCGCCCGCAGTCCCCACTGATATCGGCCGTACTCCGAAGGGCACGGCCACGACGCAGGCCGCGCTCGGTCGCACGCTGCTCGACCTCACCCGTGAGGCGCCCGATGCTGCTCGACGCGTTGTCACGGTCAGCCCCGATGTCAGCTCCACCACCAACCTCGGTGGCTGGGTCAACAAGGTCGGAGTGTGGTCGTCCTCGGAGCGGCACGATTGGTTCGGTGACGATGCCGAAACCATCATGCATTGGCGTGAAGGCCCCTCCGGGCAACACATGGAACTCGGTATCGCCGAGACCAATCTCGTCGGGCTGATGGGCGAGCTGGGTGCGACGTGGAGTCGGTGGGGTGAGCCGCTGTTCCCGATCGGGGTGATGTACGACCCGTTCCTCGAACGTGCCCTCGAGCCGTGGTCGTACGGCATCTATGCCGGTGGTCAGTCGATCCTCGTCGGTACGCCGTCGGGTGTCACCCTGGCCGCGGAAGGCGGAGCGCATCAATCGATCAAAACTCCGTCGATCGGTCTGGAGCAGCCGGGATGCATCTCCTACGAGCCGGCGTTCGCCATCGACGTCGAATGGACCTTGCTGGCGAGTATCGCCAAGCTGGGCCGCCCCGACGGCACCTCGGCGTACCTGCGCCTGTCGACCCGGCCGGTCGATCAGACCCTCGCCGACGTGCCCAGCGATCCGGCTGCGCGTGAACGCAGGCGTCGGCAGGTGGTGGCATGCGGCTACCCGCTCGTTCGGCGTGACGGTGCCACCGTGACGATCGCGGCGATGGGTGCGCTGATGCCCGAAGCTCTGGACGCGGCAGCACGTTTGGAGCAGATCGACGTCGTGGCGGATGTCCTGTGTATCACCAGCCCCGGCCAACTCTATCGGGCCGTGCAGGCGCGCCGAGGTCACGGGGACGCCGAATCGTGGATTCTCGATCAGCTGTTGCCCGCAGATCGGGCGACACCGATGGTGACCGTGCTCGACGGTCATCCCCATACCTTGGCATTCCTGGCGGGCGTCAACCGAGTGGCATCGACGTCGTTGGGCGTCAGTACATTCGGTCAGGTGGGATCGTTGGACGAGGTGTACAGGCATCATCACATCGACACGGATTCGATCGTTGGCGCTGCCTTGGATGTCACCGGTCGGTAGCGCCTACGTTCGCTCCTCGACCTTCTTCAGTGGGGTGCGCCGTCCGCGGTCGTGGTGAGATCGAGCGCGGCATGCACACCGCCGGTGTACGAGGTAGGAAGCTCTCGGCTGCAGAGGGTTTCGGCCTCGTCGGCGGATACTCCGAGGGCGCGTAGAACTCGCTGGGTGGTGCGGTCGACTGTCGATTCCTCGTCGCGGTCGGGTTGCTCCAGAAGCAGTCGGCCCATGGACAGCAGGGCACCGGCCACCAAGGCGAGCGCGAGATCGGCGTCCTCGACATCGAATTTTCCCTGGGCTGTTGCCGATTCGATGTCGCGGCGCGAACGTGGTGCGAGGCCCCCATCTGCGGCGACTGCGGCGGCTTCGGAGTTGAGTAACACCCTGCTCAGTTCCGGCTCGAGCCGGAACAGGCGTCCGGAAAGTCGAAACGACTGGGTGAATTTCTCGACCGGGTCGTGCAGATCGACGGTCAGTGAGTCGAGGTAGTCGCCCACCGATTCCAGGGCGGAGTCGATGGCCGCCTGCCACAGCTCTTCCTTGCTGTCGAAGTAGTTGTAGAAGGACCCGTTGCTGACGTCGGCTGCCTGGGTGATGTCCAGGACGGGTGCGTTGGTGTTTCCCGTTGCCAGGAATCCCTGTGCAGCTCGCACCAGCGCGGCCCTTGTGCGTGCTTTCCGGCGCGCGACACGGCTGCCTTCGACCACGATCTGCTCCTACTCGATGAGGTTTGTTGAGGAAAAGCCTAGTCGCGAAATTATGACGATTTCGTCAATGTCCTTGACTGTCGACAGCGTCATGGGTGACGATATCGTCATTATTCGAAGACCGTCACCCCCAACGGGCTGCATCGAGGACTTGATGAAAACCACTGTTTCGATACCGCGGTATCCCACCGACATCTACTCCACCGACGCGATCCTCGATCCGTATCCGCACTACGCGCGACTGCGTGCGCTCGGCCCGGTGGTGTGGCTCCCGAAACAGCAGGTGTTCGCCATCTCGCGCTACGCAGAGTGCAAGCAGGTGCTGCTCGACGACGAGACCTTCATCTCCGGCGATGGAGTCGCGCTCAATCCCGTGGCCAACCGGCTGGGCCGTGGGACGACCCTCAACAGTGACGGCGAGGAGCACTCGAGCAAGCGTTCGGTGCTGGCCCACCGACTCACCCCGAAGGCCGTACGAAAGATGAGGCAGGCGGTCGAGGAGAAGGCGGAGAGCATCGTCGATGCCGCGCTGCACAAACGATCGGTCGACGGTGTGGACGATCTTGCGACGGCGTTGCCGATGTCGATCGTCCCGGATCTGGTCGGGTGGCCCGAGGACGGCCGCGAGGATCTGCTTCGATGGGCCGGAGCGACATTCGACTCCCTCGGACCCGTCAATCGGCACTCGATCACAGCCGCGAGGGGTGCCGCAGAAATGTTGTCGTTCTCGAGGCGGGTGGTCAGAGAACGATCGGTCATTCCGGGGAGCATGGGTGCCGACGTCCTCGAGGCCGCCGACGAGAACAAGATCGCCAAGTCCGCGTGCCCTGCGCTGATGGTCGACTACCTCGGTCCCTCGCTCGACACCACTATCGGAGCGATCTCCGGTGCCCTGGATCTTTTCGCTCGGCACCCGGACCAGTGGCAGGCAGTACGGCAGAACCCGGACCTGATTCCCAATGCCGTCAACGAGGTCGTGCGCTACGAGTCGCCGATCAGGGCGTTCTCGCGTCGAGCAATGCGTGATGTCGAGATCGCCGGATCGACAGTGCCGCGAGGTGCCCGCGTCGTGGTCGTCTACGCGTCGGCCAATCGTGATGAGCGCGAGTGGGATCGTCCCGACGAGTTCGATATCACCCGGGATGCTGCACGCCAACTGGGCTTCGGATCCGGCGTGCACGGCTGCGCGGGACAAGGTCTGGCACGACTGGAAGCGCAGACCATGCTGCAGGTGCTCGCGCGTCGAGTCGACCGAATAGTGCCTGCGGGCACGCCGAAACGGGCTGTCAACAACATCATTCATCGATACGAACGATTGCCACTGGAGTTGGTGGCGGCAGAAGGGACACAGTGATGAGGGTCGACGTCGACTGGGATCGGTGCGAGGGCCATGGTATCTGCGCGGAGCAGGCACCGAAGGTGTTCGAGCTCGATGACGAAGGCGAATTGCACTACGCGTTCGAGGGCAAGGAGATTCCCGAGGATCTGGCGTCCTCGGCTCGGTCTGCGGTCGGCGTGTGCCCCGTTGCGGCACTGCGAGAACAGGCGTGAGCTCTTCGGGCCGAGGGATCGTCATCGTCGGAGATTCGATCGCGGGGTGCACTGCCGCCCGTGAACTGCGTGCCCGCGGGCACGGTGGCCCGCTCACCATGATCGGTGCGGATGCGGACGGTTGCTACGCCCGGCCCCCGTTGTCGAAGCATGTGCTCAAAGGTGAAGCAGCAGAGGCCGAAACGTGGGATCTCTCTGATCTCGACATCACCACGATCGGCGATCGCGCGGTGTCGGTGGATACCGAATCGCGCACGGTATCCACCGCCGGCGGCACCCACGTTCCCTACGACTCGTTGATCGTGGCCAGCGGAGCGGCCGCACGCCGCATAGCCGGTCCGGATCAGGCGGGCGAGACGGTGTTGCGGACATTCGATGATGTGCGGGCGCTACGCCCGAAGCTGGAGGCGGCGAGTACGGCGATCATCATCGGCGCAGGCTTCCTCGGCATGGAGGTCGCCAGTGCGTGCGTTTCCCGCGGTATCGAGGTCACCGTCGTCGACGTCGACCCGCCGCTGAAGCGCCTGCTGGGTTCTTTTCTGTCCGACGCGATCTCCGCGCGTGCCGAGGACGCGTCGGTCCGGTTCGTTCGGACGGAGAGCCCGGTTTCGCTGTCGGGCAGACCGGTCACCGGCGTCGAGTTCGCGGGCCGCACACTCGAGGCCGATCTGGTGGTCACCTGCGCAGGCGATGTGCCGGAAACAGCATGGCTGGCCGGGGCCGGTATCGCGGACGATCGAGGTGTTGCTATCGACGAACGCTGTGCGACAGCATGTTCCGGAGTTTTTGCGGCCGGAGATGTAGCCTACTCTCGCACCGGCCCCGGTCGAGCCCCGTTCTGGTCCAATGCTGTCGCTCAGGGAAAGGTTGCTGCGGCCTCGGCGCTCGGTATCGAGCCCGCGTGTGCACCCACCGACGACTACTTCTGGACCGAGATCCTCGGATTGTCCATCAAAGTCGTCGGACCACTTCCTCTCGACGGGAAGCCGACCGTGCTCGAAGGTTCGGTGCAGCAGGGATCGGCCCTGCTGCAATGGAATCACCGCGACGGGCGCACCACCGTCGTGGCCTTCGGTATCAAGAAACCTGTCGGCCTGCTCCGGCGGCTTACCCGCGGCAGCGTTGCCGCCACCAACCAAGGAATTCACTCATGACAATCGGCAACACACTTGTTCGGCGACTTCCCGACATCGTCGGGCTGGGCCGCGCTGCGATCGGGATCGCCCACATGATCGCCCCCACCAGGGCCAACGAACTCCTCGCCGGTTCCGACGCGGCGGTGGCAACCACCCGAGCTGCCGCGCGCACCTTCGGAATTCGTGAGATCTACATCGGCGGCGGGCTCTTTGCCGCAACCCGATATGCCCCGGCGGCGGTGCGGCCGCTGCTGCGGGCGGGGGTGGCGGTCGATGTGTGGGACACCGCAGCATTCGCACTCACCGCGCACCTGCCGCAACGAACGAGGACGGCCGGTTGTGCGATCGCAGGGGGCTTCGCGATCGCCGGTGCCGTTGCCGACCTGCAACTGGATCGGCGGTAGGCAGTGCACTGGGCCGCGCGGGCGTTGCGAGCAGCGAGCGTCGATGCCGTGCGCTTCTATCACCGACTCGAAGTGTCGGTGGCGCACCCGGTTCCGGACACCCCGGTGTTGTTCGTCGCCAACCATGGGTTCGGCGGCGTCATCGATCTCAACGTGTTCGCGTTCGCCGCCGCGTACGACGAATTGGGTGTCGATCGTGAGTTGATCACGCTGACACACCAGATCGCGTGGACGCTGCACGTCGAGAAATTGATCGAGCCCTTCGGCGCTCGGCTCGCGGGCATGCAGACGGCACTCGATGCGTTCGAGCAGGGCAACAACGTACTGGTGTTTCCCGGGGGCGATGTCGATGCGCTCAAGGACTGGAGGCACCGCAACGAAATCCTCTTCGACGGGCGCACGGGCTTTGCCCGGTTGGCTGTGGAGGCGGGGGTGCCGATCGTGCCCGTGGTCACTGCAGGAGCGGGCGAGTCCCTGCTGGTACTCGACAGTGGGAGGCGCTTGGCGAAGGCGCTCGGGTTGGACCGAGCGTTCAGGCTCGAGACATTGCCGTTGTCGTTGTCGATTCCCTGGGGTCTCAATCTCGGTATGGTCGGAATGCTGCCGTACCTGCCGTTGCCCACGAAACTCACGACCTCGGTATTGGAGCCTATGCGTCCGGGTGCCGACGAGACGGTCGAGGAGTTCGCCGCGCGGGTGCACGTGGTGATGCAGGCCGAACTCGACGAGATGACCGAGGATCGGCGACCCATCATCGGATGATGGCTACGCCTGTGCTCTGCGTAGTGCGTGAGCCCCGTTCGCCTGAGGGGTCATAATCGGACCATGCGGTCGAAGCGCAAGATTCTGGATGCGACGCTCGAGTTGATTGCCGAGTCCGGCTTCGAGAGTGTCACCATCGCGGCCGCTGCTCGCTCTGCCGGGGTGACGCGGCAGACGGTGTATTCGATCTTCACCACGCGCGAGGACATGGTCTCCGAGGCCATGGTGGGGCTCGTCGTCGACGTCATCGGCGGGATCAGGGACAAGGCCGATCAGACCGAGACTGCGTCGGAGTTCGTCGTCGAGACGATTGTCGCCGCTCGCAGCCTGATTCGCGGTGAGCCGGTCCTGAGCTCGTTGTTGCGCTCGGACAACGCGAACCCAATCTTCGATTCGGACATGATGGATCGAGCCGTGCCGGTGGTGCGTCAGTTTCTCGACGGCTACATCGAACGCAATCCGGGATTCGATTCGTCCCTGTTCGACGGTATCGAAGCGGTGCTGGTGCGAAACGGGCTGGCGGTGATCCTTTTCGACGATCCTGTCATTCAGGAGGACGACGGACTTCGTCGTTATCTTCGACGCTGGCTGGTTCCGGTCCTGCCGTTCGGCTGAAACTTGACACTTCTGCGCTGTGCTGTCTAGTTTTGCACCGCGCATGTATGTGACCCGGGTCTCGATGCGCGGTCCGAAATCATGGGGGGAAAGTTGTCGAATTTCAGTCGCCGTTCGTTTCTGGGTGCCACCGCAGCAGCCGGTCTGGCCGCCGCGGTATCGGGTACCGGCGTGGCCCGGGCCGCCACCGGTGCAAGGACGCAGATTCCACTGACCCGCGAGGACCATCGCGTGGTCATCATCGGATCCGGCTTCGGTGGTGGCGTCGCGGCGTTGCGCCTGGCCAGTGCAGGCGTTCCCGTCCTGGTGCTGGAGCGAGGACGTCGCTGGCCCTCAGGGCCGAACTCCGACACCTTTCCCAATCCACTGGCACCGGACAAGCGCGTCCTGTGGTACGGCTCTAGCCCCAACTTGTTCGGAAAGCCGGTCCCGTTCGATCCGTACGTGGGCCTGCTCGAGGCGGTTCCCGGCGAGAACATGACTGCACTGTGCGCCGCGGGTGTCGGCGGTGGATCGCTGGTCTACCAGGGAATGACGTTGGAACCCGCGCAGCCGGTGTTCGAGGAGTTCTTCCCCGCCGGTCTGGACTGGCCCACGTTGCACAGCACGTACTACCCGCGAGTGGCACAGATGCTGCAGCTCGAGCTGGCCCCCGACGAGCTGATCGATTCACCCAACTACCGAGCGGCGCGAGTGTTCGCAGCCAACGCACGTAGAGCGGGTCTGCCCGTATCGAAGATCCCGATGCCGATCGACTGGAACTACGCCCTCGACGAGATCCACGGGCTGGTGAAACCGTCGTACACCGACGGTACCGGTGCATTCGGGGTGAACAACGGCGGCAAGCATTCGGTCGATGTCACCTACATCGCGGCAGCCGAGGCGACCGGACTCGCCACAGTCGCGACACAACACAATGTCACGAGCGTCGAACGCGCCGACGACGGCCGATGGACCGTGCACGTCGACAGGATCGATTCCGACGGAACGGTGTTGGAGAACAAGATCCTGACCACCGGTGCGCTGATCATGGCGGCCGGTAGCTTGAACACCACGAAGCTGCTCGTCAAAGCCGGAGCCAACGGTTCGATCCCCGATATGCCCGACGAGCTGGGGCAAGGGTGGGGCACCAATGCCGATCGAATCTACGTGTGGTCGAGTCTCGAGCAGGAATTCGGTACACCCCAAGGTGGTCCGGTGGTGTTCGGCAGCCTCAACTGGGACGACCCACGCACTGCACACACCGTCATTCAGGCATCGATACCGTCGTTGGGATTCGATGCTCGCAGCACCATGATCGTGGGCTACGGCGTCAGCGACGGACGTGGGCACTTCGCTTACGACTCCGCGCGCGATTGCGCTCAGTTGCATTGGCCGGTCGAGGGAGACTCGGTCATCCAGAACGGTTCCATCGACCCGTCGGTTCGGCGCATCGCGGGCCCGGGCAGCATCCTGACCGACACCAACGCGATTTTCCCCTCCACCTGGCACCCACTGGGCGGGGCGAACATGGGACCGGTGTGCGATCTCGACGGGCGCGTACACGGCCAACCCGGTCTGTACGTTCTCGACGGGGCCCTGATGCCCGGCAACACCGCGGCCTGCAACCCGTCGATGACCATCGCTGCGCTGGCCGAGCGTGCGCTGGACAACATAGTCGCCCGCGACGTCGGTTCCGTTTTCTAATCCCCTCTGCAGAAGGACTCCAATGCAGCTGTATCGCACCTTGATCGGCGTCGCCGCCACCGCTGTCCTCGTATGCTCGTCGAGCGTGCTCGGAGCCTCGGCGGCGCAGGCGGATCCCGTCGACGATTTCTATATTCCTCCGGCCCAGCTCGTCGACGACCCCGGCGCGGTATTGCGGACACAGCCGATGTCGTTGTTCGCCGCGCTCCCCGGCCCGGACGGCGGCTATCCCGTCCAGGCCCAGCGAGTGCTGTACACCTCACGGACACAGGACGATACGCCGGTGGGAGTGTCGGGAACGTTCATCGAGACCGCGGTGCCGTGGCGCGGAGCGGGCCCACGGCCGACCATCGTCGTCGCACCGGGCACGGTAGGACAGGGCGATCAGTGCGCGCCTTCAAGGGCCTTCCCCACCACGATCAACGCTGTGGCGCAACCACTGTCGATCTCGTTCAATCAGGAACTGCTGTCCTCGACGCTGTGGGGGTCGATGGGGGCCAATGTGTTCGTCACCGACTACATCGGGCTGGGAACACCGGGAATTCATACCTACGTCAACCGCGTCGAGCAGGCACATGCGGTTCTCGACGGTGCTCGCGCCGCGAACGAATTGGCCGGCGACGCCGACGCACCGGTCGGGATCTGGGGCTACTCGCAGGGCGGCGGAGCCGCAGCCGCTGCAGCCGAACTCGCGTCGGAGTATGCGCCCGGGCTGAATATCAAGGGCACCTGGGCCGGAGCGCCGACAGCTGATCTGCTCGAGGTGTTGAAGACCGTCGACGGAACGTTGATCGGAGGCGTGATCGGCTACGCGCTCAACGGTTTCGTGGAGCGAGACCCCAGCCTGTTGCCTCTACTGGACGAGCGGTTGACCGACCACGGCAAGGCGGTACTCGCGGATCTGTCGACTCAGTGCATCGGCGACACCATCCTGAAGTATCCGTTTCTACGCACCGAGACACTGACATCGAACGGTCAGTCGATGCTCGCGAACCTGGCCACCATCCCACAGGCGGGACCCATTCTCGATGCGCAGCGGATCGGTCGCAGCACTCCGAATGCACCGGTGCTGATCACCAGCGGTCTCAACGACGACACCGTTCCGTACGGTCAGGCCAGACAATTGGCCCAGGACTGGTGTGGACGAGGCGCTTCGGTCGAGTTCCGCACCAATCCGCTACCTCCGATACTGCAGGGTGCTGTGATACCCAACCACTTCGGCCCGCAGTTGATCGACGGGTACGGCGGCGAGGCTGCGACGTTCTTGATGGACAGGTTCGCCGACGTCCCCATGGCGACATGTTCGCTCGACTGACTGTCGAGCAGCGCGCCGAGGGCTCTCTCACGGTGGCCGGGCCGGCACTGAGTCCGGTCATTGCACTACGGAACCGTGTTGTCGACTAAGGGTGCCTCGACACCGCTGCATTCGACGCTGTTGCGCTCGAGGCGGCGGGTGGAGGCGGTCATTGCCGGCGGTGGTCCGAGTATCGTCTTTCAACCGATCGTCCGTGGGCACGACGGTGCCGTGGAAGGATACGAGGCCCTGTCTCGCTTTCCTCCCGGTGGCGGCGACACCGAAGAATGGTTCGCCGATGCAGCCCACTGCGGCCTCGGCCCTGCTCTCGACAGATCGGCCGTCGTCAACGCATTGAAGGAATCCGCGCGTCTGCCGCAGGGCCGCTTCGTTGCGGTGAATCTCAGCGCAGCAACGCTGTTGGACGATTCGACATTCGTCGATCTGCTGATCGACTTCGGTGCGCGTCGACCACTGGTCATCGAGATCACCGAGCATGCTGCCCTCGACGACGAGGACGCCGTGGTCGATGTGCTGGCCGAACTCCGGCGCGGCGGGGTGTCGATAGCCGTCGACGATGTGGGCTCTGCGTACGCCGGTGCGCGGCAGCTGGTGGTGCTCGAGCCGGAGATGATCAAACTGGATGCGTTCGTCGTGCACGATATGAAAGGCAATCGAGCGAAGTCGGCCCTGGCCGAACTGGTGCTCGAGTTCGCACGAAGGACCGATGCGAGGTGTGTGTTCGAGGGCATCGAGACCGACGAGGATCTCGAGACGGCCAGGATGATCGGGGCCGATCTGCTGCAGGGTTACCGAACCGGCCGCCCAGAGCCGGCGGCTGACAGCGGCGAAATCGGGTGCAGTCAGCCGCGGTGAGCGCGGTCAGCTGCACCCGATTTTCACTTGATCGTCGAGCGACGCGACCAGTAGCTGGCCAGCAGTGACCCGGACACGTTGTGCCACACCGAGAAGATGGCTGCGGGCAGGGCGGCCGCGGGGCTGAAGTGCACCGACGCCAGCGCTGCGGCCAGTCCGGAGTTCTGCATTCCCACTTCGATGCTGATCGCTCGTCGGCTGGCGACGTCGAGTCCGCATGCCTTGCCGATGCCGTAGCCGATGGCGAGTCCGAGCGAGTTGTGCAGCACGACGGCGAGGACTATCAGAGCGCCGATGGACAGCAGTGTCGATGCGCTCGCAGCTACGACGAACACGACGACGGCGGTGATGCCGGCGACCGAGATCAGCGGCAGGGCGTCGAGCATGCGATTGGTGGTTCTGGGAAACAGCAGTCGGAGAACAACTCCCAGCACGATGGGCACCAGTACGATCTGCAGGATCGAGACGAACAGTCCTCCTGCGTCGACCGGTAGGTACTCACCGGCGAGCCACAGCACCAGCAACGGCGTGAGTATCGGTGCGAGCAAGGTCGATACCGAGGTCATGGCCACCGACAGTGCGGTGTCGCCTTTGGCCAGGTAGACCATCACATTGGATGCGGTACCGCCCGGTGCGGAGCCGACCAACACCATTCCGGCGGTCAGCGCGGCAGAGAGGCCGAGGAGATTGGCGATGCCCAGTCCTACGAGGGGCATTACGAGGAACTGAGCGGCCACACCGAGCAGAAGTGCCAGGGGGCGACGGGCGACCACGGCGAAGTCGGAGAGCCGCAACGTCATTCCCATACCCAGCATGATGATCGAGAGCAGCCACGGCACCGCCGGTGTGCCGCCGCTGAACGTTTCGGGGGTGATCAGGGCCAGGGCTCCGGCCGCAACGACGATCAGGGCAAACCACTTGCCGGTGAATTCGCTGACGCTCTTCAGCTTGGACATGTGGTGACTCCAAAGGTGGTCGGGCACGGCGTCGCGAAGTCTAGCCCTACCCTTTTCGAGGCTGTCCCGGGTGTACATTCGCGCTCATGGCATGCCGAATCAGTGAGCTCGTACTCGATTGTCGTGATCCTGAGGCCCTCGCGACGTTCTGGTGTGAGGTGTTGGACTTCGTCGTATTGGACAGGGAGGGCGACGGTTCGGTGGAGATCGGTGCGCGCGACGGGTTCGGCGGCACCCAGCCGACCATCATTCTCAGTCCCAGCGAGAACCCCGAGAAGGCGAAGCCTCGGCTGCACATCGACGTGAGTGCGACCGATCGGGATCAGGCCGCGGAGCTCGAACGACTCCTCAGCCTCGGCGCGCGACGAGTGGAGATCGGTCAGACCGGCCAGGAGTCCTGGCATGTATTGGCAGATCCGGAGGGCAACGAATTCTGTTTGCTGCGAGCGCGACTCAGCCCTGTGTGAAGCGGGAGTGGACGGACATCAGGAGGATGTCGCTCGGCCGACGGAGATACGTGAGCTCGTAGACGGTCACCTGGCTCCACCACGTCAGTGACGCGTGGCTTGGGACATCGAACAAGACCGATCGGCCTTGTTCTGGCAGAATCGTGGTTACGCTGGGTTCGACCACAACCGAAGGACGACGAACATGACGCCACCGTGAACAAGTTCTCGACGGTGGCACTGCTGATCCTGTTGGGTGCGGCCGGGACGTTCAACGGGGTGTCGCTGACCTCGGACCCCTCCGGGCGGTCGTTGGGCTTGGATGTCGGGATGCTTCCGTCCTGGCATACCTGGGACTACCGAATCTCCGGGTTGTTCGTGCTGTTCTTTCTCGGACTCGGACCGTTGATCTGCGTGGCTGCCGTCCTCGTCGACGCCTCCGAGGCCGCGGTGTATGTCGTGTGTGCGGGGCTGGTGACCGTCGGCTGGGTGGTGTGGCAGATCGTCGTCCTCGACATCGACGCTCCCCGCGCCCAAGTCCCCCTCACCATGCTGGGGATCGCGTTGATCGCCCTCGCAGTCGGCCAGTTGCGTGTTCGGGCCCGCGATCGAAGCCGGCAATAGCGCCCAGTCAGAACTGCTATCGCTGGGCGAAACCCCACCCGAGTGGTGCACGTTGCTGAGCCTATGAACCCCGCACCGCCTATGAACCCCGCACCGCATCGAACGCGGGCCGGTTGCCGATCTGTTGTCTCCACTGCGTAGCCGTGATCTCGTACAGGACCTCGCCTTCGTCCGCGCCGGGCAACGGGTCCTGCCACTCGCGGACGTGCGTGCGCACGTGATGCATCCCGATCTTGGTCATCACACCCCGTGACGGGTAGTTGACTGCCATTGTCTCGGCCCAGATCCGTTGCAGTCCAAGCGTGCGGAATCCGTGGTCCAGCAGCAACAATGCTCCTTCTGTGGCCAAGCCCCTCCGCCACTGTCGGCTCATCACCCGCCAGCCGATCTCGGCCTGATCGCTGCTCACGGGCGCGTCGACTGTCGAGTCACTGCGGCCGAGGTCCCACCAGCCCAGAAAGGTGCCGCCCTCGAAGCCGACCCACCACCCGAGCCCTACTCGGTCGGCAACCGGTGCCGTCGTCGGCGATTGATTCCGAGGCGAGACGACACCGGACCCCAGGGTTCAGTATCGAGTCGAATGAGCGGGATGCCGCGTATGGATAGCGATCGTGAACCGTGAGGTGCGCTCGCCGGACCGCCCCGAGGCTGAGTAACCTCACACCCCTGCTGCACGGTGCGCGCCCTGCCTATGAGTTGAACTCGGGAGCGCGGTTGGGAAAAAGGGTGTGAGGTCCCGAATCCGAACCCTTCAGCGATTCACGAACCCCGCACCACATCGAATGCGGGCTTGTGGCTGAAGTCGAAGCGCAGCAGTCCGTAGTTCTGTTCCGCATCGGCGGGGTCGAGTCCCGAGTCGCGCAGGGAGTGCACGAACACCGGGCCGATGTAGGGCAGTGACGACGCCTTGCTCAGGCTGGAGCCGATGATGGCGGCCTGCGCGTCCTCGGTGACGGCCATCGGACTGTTGCCGGTGGGTGCACCGAGTTCGGTGATCCAGATCTTCTTGCCGCCGTCGCCGTTGGCCACCATCGTGCCGTAGGCCTGATCCACCTGCGCCCATTGGCCGTTGGGATCGTTCTCCACAGTGAAGGGGAAGGTGTAGGGATGCAGGGCGACGGCGTCCACGAAGCCGCCGGCTCCAGCGGCATACATCTGCTGCAAGAAGGTCACCGGTGCGACGGTCCAGGCACCGACGTTCATGGTCGTCGCCAAGCCTGCGCTGAGCACGGTGGCTCCGGGGTCGGCGTTGTGGATCGCGGGGTAGGCGGCGCGCAGCAGGCTCGTGTACCGGACGGCGTCGACGGGCGCGAAGAACGTCGGGATGTTCGGCTCGTTCCACACCTCGTAGCTGTCGACGCGATCGCCGAGATGGGCGGCGGCTGCTCCGGCGAACGTTCCGAACGTCCCGGCGTCCAGGGGAACTGCGCCGGGAAGTGGGGAGGCGATTCCGCCCTGTGCCCACCCCGGAGTTCCGCCCAGCACAGCGAGTACCGAATAGCCCTGCGCCCTAGCGGCATTGATCACGCGATCGGTGTTGCCCCAGTCGAACACTCCCGGTGTCGTCTCGATGGAAGCCCAGTTGACGACCACCCGCACCCAGGAAGCACCGATCTCGCGTCCGGCACCGAGTTCGTTGTTCAGCGTGGCGTCGTCGAGTGTGAGGAACGCTGCGCCACCGGTGAACCCGAGTTCGTCCGTGGGCGATGCCTGGGCGATGGGTGCCGAGACGCCCAGTGCGATGGTGGCGGCCGCGGCGACGGTGAGCAAACGGGAGCGCAGGGTCATGGCGATCATCCTATGGTTTCGTCAGAGGGGCGCTGATCAGTGCTTCGACGGTGGTGTGGGGTACACGATCGTGCCAGCGTGCGGAGTTCAGTTCGTAGATGCGGTTACCGGCCTTCACCGCGGCGGTGCGGTCGAGGAGGTAGCGGCGGCATTCGGCGACGAACTGCTCCTTGTCGTCGAACGTCGGTAGCTCGAAGATCGAGTCGAGTGACCCGACGGCTGCCGAGGTTCCGACCACCGGAAGGCCCTTGCTGGCGGCGTCGAGGATCTTCACGCGTACCCCGCCGCCGGTGGCGACGGGCGCGATCAGTGCGCGGCAGGTGCCGAGAAATTCCTGTAGGTCGTCGACGAAGCCCAGGTCTCGTACGCCCGCGGGGTAGACCGGGTCCTTGGCTCCGGGAGCTTTCGCGCCGATGATGCACAGTTCGGCACCGTCGATGCCCGCGGAGATGGCAGGCCAATATTCCAGCGCGATCTTGAACGCTTCCTGGTTCGGTGGCCAGTCACGCGTACCCATGAACACCAGTCGCTTCGCGGTCTCGGTGAGGTCGAGCTGTGGTGCGGGTTCGAGAGTGAGGTCGATCCACCGGGCATCGCGAACACCGTTGTCTCGGTACATCTGTGCCTCGTCGGCGTCGTATGTTCCGACGGCGTCCGCCGCGAGTGCGACGCGAATCTCGTCGCGCAGGATGCGTGGAGCCTCGATGCGGCCGATCAACCCGCGGGTCACCTTCCACACCTGCGACTCGGTGTTGACGGTGTTGATCGCGAACGGTGACCCGAGTTTGGTCGAGCGCAGAAACGACTCGGCCATGTAACTGTGTTCGGCCACATACACATCCGAGGTGGACGCGTCGATGGCCTCGCGGAAGGCGTCGACGTCGTAGCGTCCGTGCACCACCGATCGAGTGGGTCGGATCGACTTCAGCAACAGCTGCGTATCGACCTTCGGCTTGGGGACGCGTACCACATCGGGGGTTTTCTCGGTCTCCTTCGACAGGCAGATCGAGCGGACCTCGAATGCCTCCCGGGCGAGTTGCATCATCAGGCGCGAGAGCGCGATGTCGCCGCCGTGTTCGGTCACGGGGTCCTTGGACAGCAGAAATGTTGCACGTCTCATTGCCGCACCTCTCCTTTCACCAAGTCTTGTGTTGGCGCAGCGCGATACAGGGCGCGCATGAACCACACGAGCAGAACGGCGTCGGTGATCACCGACGCCACCGCGGCGCCGACGGCACCGAGGGGGAACAGGCACAGAACGAGCAGCATTTTCAGTGGAGCCAGTGTGGCTGCCGCCATCACTCGGGTGCGATCGCGGCGCTGCAGGTAGAGCACGGTGGTGAACACGTGGTTCATCACGCGCATCACCACGAACAACGACATCACCACCAGCGCACCGGCGATCTGCGGGGATGCAGGGGTGAAGAACAGCACCAGACCGGCCACCAGAAGAAGGGAGCCGGCGGCGCCGCCGAGTAGTGCAGTGTGCTTCAACGCCGGGCCTGCGCTCACCAGTCCGGATGCTGCACGCAGCTTTTCGTGGAACGTGTTGCCGAAGGCCTGGCCGATGAATGCCACTGCCCAGGCGGTCACTGCGGCCACGGAGTAGTAGCCGGCAATGGTGGAATCGGTGAGGAATCCGAGTAGCAGCACGTCGCCCTGGATGTAGACCGCGTTGGCGAGGTTCTCCGAGAACAGCATCGATATCTCGCGCCAGGATCCGGGCAGGCGCGGAGCCGCGACTCGGGTCTGCAACGCGGCCAGTACGGCAATGACGAAGTACGGCGCGGCATAGAGCAGGCTCGCCACCGTCAGTGACGGATCGGGAACGACGAACAGGTAGGCCGTCGCCAGCGCGATGGACGTCGCTTGCCGGCTCGTGTCCAAGCGCTGGGTGAGATCGGGGCGGCCGTCGCGCAGGGCGCGGCTCTTGTAGGCGTTGAACACCAACTCGCCGCCGCCGACGACGAGGGCGAACCAGGCGATGTAGCTGACCTGCACCAGGCACAGTCCGCCGACGATCAGCGCGCTGCCGGCCAGGACGCGAGTGGTGCGTTCGCTCAGAAACTCTCGTTCGCTCACGCGGATGGAGCGCACAGTGAACGGATGATCGAGTGGGGCGGCGATGATGGCGGCGAGCGCAAAGCCCATCGCGTATTGGCCGTAGTCACCGATGCCGAGTTTGGCGATCAGCGCGATGGTCCACAGCAGGCCGATGCCTCGCCCGCCGTAGGTCCACAGGGCCGCGATTCCGGCCTTGAGCATATTGCCGTTCATGTAGACCGCCGCATCATTTCGACCACACCGCCACGAAGTTCTCGGCGACCAGATCGGGTGAGTTGGCGCGCCGCAGCGTCTCCACCTCGCGTCGCAGTCGGGTCAGTGCGGCTCGGTCGGTGACGAGGTCGGCAGTGGCGTCGGCGATCTCGTCGGTTCCTCCGCTGACTACCAGTGCGCCGCCGTCGGTTTCGGACAGTGCGCCTTCTTCGAGGCAGACGACCGGGGTTTGGTAAGCGATGGCGCGGCTCACCGAACCGGATGCCGGGAACGCGTCCCCGTAGATGGATCGTTTGCCGTAGGGCACCACGAGGGCGCGGATGGAGGCGAAGAAGGCGTCCTCGTCCGGGCCGTTCACTTCGCCGAGTATCTCCACTCCGTCGACCGGGTCGAGCAGTTCGGTTCCGCGGCCGGCGATGCGGATGGCGATGTCGCGGGGGAGTCGGTCTCGAAGCTGTCGAAGCTGATCGAATCCTTTTCCGCGATAGACGAATCCGAACATTCCCACGGCCATCGGCCGATCCTCGGCTGGGGCGATGTCGGGGCGTTCGGGGACGAAGTGCATCACGGCTTCTGCCGTCGCGGCCGGGTAGCTGCGCTCGAGGGAGTCAGTGCCGGAGCGGGTGAGAGCGAACAATGTTCGACGCCCGACAACCCAGCGTTCGAGCCGACGCCACGCCGCTCGAAGCGGGTAGTGCAGGCCGTGGTTGAGAACCTTGTTGCCGGCCAGGAACTTGGTGCGTGCCGGCCACCAGACGATGCCGGGTGGGTCGTGTACGGTCGCGGTCACCTGCGGGTTGCCGGTGAGCCGGGCAGTCGCCCAGAACGGCATCACCGAGCCACCGCTGAGTTCGCAGTGCACGATCACTCGTTCCGGATCGACGTCCACCAGATCCTGAATTGCTCTGCGGTGCCGCAGGATATCGCGTATCGAGTGCGACCCGGGGCCGTCGTGGCGGTACTCGATCACCTCGGCGAAGTGCGGCCGAACGGCAGCGGCGAAGTCGTCGGCATAATCGCCTACACCGCCCTCACCGGATCGGGGGGCGATGTAGACGAGTCGGCAGTCGCGCAGGATCATCAGTAGAAGAGCGGCCGATACTTCGGACGGTAGGCCAATGCCGCGGGGTCTCGCATGGCACGGACCTTGGCGGGCACTCCGGCGACAACTTCGAGTTCGCCGACGTCTCCGCGCACCATCGAGCATCCGCCGACGACGGCACCGCGGCCGAGGGTGACCCCGCTGAGAAGGGTGCTGCGACTGGCGATCCACACATAGTCGCCGATGACGCAGGGTTCGAGGATGGGGGTGAACTCCGGCGAGTTGTGATCGTGGTAGCCGCCGATGATGTGGGTGTCGCTGGCGATGACGACGTTGCTACCGATGGTGATGCCTCCGCGGGCGTCGAGCATGCAGCGGAATCCGATGGAGCAGGCGTCGCCGATGGTGAGTCCCTCTGGATCGAGGATGGTGGTGCCGCGGAAGATCGAGACGTCCTTGCCGATCGTCGCGCCGAACGCGCGCAGGAAGGTCTGCCGAATCCAATGTGAGGGAATGTAGGTGACGATCATGTTGAAGCCGAGTGTGCCGACGCGGTTGCGCAGCTTCCGCTTGAACGTGATGTCCTGCATCTTGTAGTCGGACACGTCGTAGAGCTCGGGCTTGGATTCTCCCACAGGCTTTTCCACCGCAGTCATGCTGCCATCTCCTCGGTCATGTCGAATTCGACCATCGCCTCGACGATGCGATCGAAATCCTTGGTCGGTGCCCAGCCCAGGAGATCCCGGGCCTTGGTCGCGTCGCCGACCATTCTTGCCGAGTCGGTGGGCCTGAGCATCTCGGAATCCGTGCGAACGTAGTCGCGCCAGTTCTCGATACCCACGGCTGCGAACGCAGCGGCCACGAAGTCCGCGACGCTGTGAGCCTGGCCGGTGGCGACGACGAAATCCTCGCCCTTGCCGTAGTCGGCCATCGCCGCCATCGCATCCACGTAGTCCGGTGCCCAGCCCCAGTCGCGTACCGAGGTGAGGTTTCCGAGTTCGAGGGCGTCGAGGGTGCCGCGGCTGATCGCGACGGCCGCCTTGGTGATCTTGCGCGTCACGAAGGTCTCCGGACGGCGGGGAGACTCGTGGTTGAACAGGATGGCGTTGGTGGCTTCGAGTCCGCGAGCTCGATATACCTGAACCATATTGTGACTCAGTGCCTTCGACACGCCGTACGGTGAGGTCGGCGCAATCTGGGTCTCCTCGTTCTGCAGAGAGACTCCGGAGCCCGCGAAGATCTCGGCACTCGATGCGTTGACCACCACGATGCGTTTGCCCGATGCCTCCTGCTGAATGAAGCAGGCATCGAGAAGTGCCGCGGCCGAGAGCCCGTTGACCTGGGTGGTGAGCACCGGGTCGCACCAGGAGCGCCATACCGACGAGATACCTGCGAGATGAAAGACGTAATCGGGCTCTATCTCGCGAATCAGAACCTGCGCGACGCCAGGCTCGCTGATATCGACGCCGTGTTGTTGGACGTGGCCGTCGACCGTGGCGTCGTGTCCGCCCGGTTTGGCTACACCGTGAAGGGCCCAGCCTCGTTCGAGCAGGAGCTCGGCGAGGTAGCCGCCGTCCTGTCCGGCAACTCCGGTGATCAGTGCGGTCGGGCGCTGCCCGGTGTTCATGCTATTGCAGCCGTGTCGGGTGACAGTTCGGCGAGATCGTTCTGCACCATCATCGAAACCAGCTCGGGAAAACTGACTTTCGGCTTCCAACCGAGTGCTGCGTGGGCCTTGGCGGAATCACCGACGAGCAGATCCACCTCGGCGGGCCGGAAGAAGCGGGGGTCGATCTTGACGTAGGGCTCCCAGTCGTCGATGTCAACTGCCGCGAAAGCATGATCGAGCAGCTCACGAATCGAATGGGTCTCGCCGGTGGAGATGACGTAGTCGTCGGCCTCGTCCTGCTGCAGCATCAGGTACATCGCTTCTACGTAGTCGCCTGCGAAGCCCCAGTCGCGTTTGGCATCGAGGTTGCCCAGCGAAATCTCGCTCTGCAACCCCAGAGCGATTCGGGCAACGGCCTGGGAGACCTTGCGTGTAACGAATTCCGGTCCACGTCGCGGTGATTCATGGTTGAACAGAATGCCGGAGCTGGCGTGCATGCCGTAGGACTCGCGGTAGTTGATGGTCATGTAGTGCCCGTAGACCTTTGCGACCCCGTACGGCGAGCGGGGCCACAGCAGGGTCTCCTCGCGCTGGGGAACTTGCTGGACCTTGCCGAACATCTCCGAGCTCGAGGCTTGGTAGAAGCGCACCTGCTTGCCTGCCACCTGCTCGTAGAGCCGGGTGGACTCGAGCATGTTCAGCACGCCACCGCCGGTGACATCGGTGGTCAGGCGCGCATTCTCCCAGGAGTACGCCACGAACGAGACGGCCCCGAGGTTGTACACCTCGTCGGGGTCGGCGACGGCGAAGGCGCGCATCAGTGCCGACAGGTCGAGCAGGTCACCGTGTAACACCTCCACCTGGGGCAGCACCTGCTCGATCATGGCTGCCTTCGGATTGTTCTGTCCACGAAGGAGACCGAAGACCTTGTAACCCTTGCTCAGTAGCAGCTCGGCCAAGTAGAGGCCGTCCTGCCCGGTGATGCCGGTGATCAGTGCGCGCTTGGTCATCGCGACGCTGTCCTCTCGATACGTCCTGCATGAATGTCTGTTACTGCGGCGTACAACTCGGCAGCAAAGCGTTCTTCGCTGAACTGCTCCACATGGTTCTGGATCTTCGACGGTTCCCAGTGAGTTCGCTCCAGTGCGCCGACCGCTTCGCGGATCGAATCTGGTTGCGGCTGATCGAAATACACTCCGGTAACGCCCTCGTCGACGGTGTCGAGGAATCCTCCCCAGCGCAGTACGGCACTGGGTTTGCCGTGGTAACCCGCTTCGATGGGGGTCAATCCGTAATCTTCATAGCTCGCGGCGACCAAACCGTTACAGCCCTGGTAGAGCCAGGTGATTTGACCCGAACTCAGATCGCTGAGCATGAGTACGTTGTCGGACTTGAGCTTTCGTAGTCGATCGGCCTCGGGACCGCGGCCGACCACTATCAGCTTGCGATCGGTTCCGGCGAATGCAGCCATCACCTTGTCGACGTTCTTGTACGGCAGCAGACGCGAAATGCACAGGTAGTAACCGGAATCACCGAGCCACGCCTGAACCTCGGGTATCGGTTCCTCGGGGGCGGCCTCGACGGTGAACGGTGCAGGCAGCACGGTGGATGTGATGCCGTAGGCGTCGGTGATGCGCTGTTGCACCACGGTGGAGATGGCCAGATAGCGATCGGCCGACAAGGCGGCTCTGCGATCCCATATGCGTAGCGGATACGAAAGTACTGCGAGTGCAACGCGTTTGAGGAGACTTCGTGATTGCCCCAGGTACATCTGAGATTCGTACAACCATCGCGCGGGTGAATAGCAGTAGACGAGTGTGCGTCCGGACGTGCGGAAGCCGTGCGCCCAGCCGCTGGTGCTGGTGAGCACGACGTCCGCGTCGATCTCGATCGAGGACGAGGCGAACGGTAGGAGCGGGAGCGCGGCGCGGTGGTTCTTGCGCAGAAATCCGATTCGGTTCAACGCGGATGGCCGGACGTCCAGGTTCGCGAACTCGGGAAACGTCGTGCTCGGCTCGAAGAGTGTGGTGTAGATGGGCGCGTCGGGGAACGCTCGCGCCATGGCCAGCACGACCTTCTCGGCACCGCCGCGTTGGGTCAGGTAGTCATGCGCAATGGCTACGCGTACGCCGTCATGACTCGTCATGTGTTCGCCCGGTGTTGGCATGCCGAAAGATGCTGTGGCAGATGACTATTGTTCTTCATGGGCTACCCATCGTCTCGAACCGCACTCGAATAGAGCTGTGGGGGCCATCTCGCACTCCGATTCGGCTCCAGGTGCTTCGGTGCACGTGGAGCGTCGACTACTCGGTGTCCCCCGACGAGACGTGCGAACGACTGACATGATCCTGCCACGAAAAGTCATTCATTCGCTGTATATGAATATCGCTTTCCACGAGAAATGGAAAGCCCAAAGTGAGGTTGTTCACAAGGCGAAGCACATTAGCGAAAAGTGGAAACTCGCCCTTTGCCGAGATTTAACGTAGCCGAAATGTTTGCTTCGAGAAACGGGCAGCTTCGAACCGAAATCGGCGACGCGCACAATGGTTGAATCTCGAACAATGGCGAGTGAATTCAGCGGGTGACGGTGGCTCCGACCCAGGGAGCCCATGTGATGGCACCGTACTGAAATGTCACCCGCACGCCGCCGCCGTACTGCGGTATCTCGTCGCTGGTTGCCGGGCCGAGGGTGGGATCCCAGGCACTGAAGATGCCTCCGCCGATGTTGTGGGTGCCGCCGATCGCGGTGGAGAACACGCGAAGACCATAGGGGCTGTCGAAGTCCTGGTAGGTGCCGTTGAAGGGCGTCGTCGGAAGGAATCCCGTGTAGCGCACCGCCTCGGCGACTGCGGTGGGCACTCCCACGAACCCGTTCGGCATCTCGTACACCACCGCGTCCTGGCGGTACTGGGCCCAGGTGTCGCGGATGGGGAACACCGGGCCGAGGACGGATCCGAAGGTATCGGGTGCGGCGGCGAAACGGTTGTACTCGGCCGTTCGCGGAATATTGGTCTGCAGCAGGCTCATCAGTGCCCACAGTGCAGGCTTGGCCGACCAGTCGGTGCGGAGCAGGCCGAAGGTCATCTCCGGGTCGTTGCTGCCGGTCTGCTGGTCACGGAGCTGATAGAGAAAGATCGGCCCGGTGTAGGGCAGCTCGCGCCACTTGGTGACGAAGTCTGCGATCATCCCGCTCTGCTGGTCTTCCGAGGCCACGGCGGTCGGGACGCCGTACTCGGTGGCCCAGATCTGCTTGTTTCCATCGCCGTTCGCCACCATGGACGCACGCATGTCCATCACTTGCCGGGCCGGTGAATGGTCGACGTACGGGCCCTCGGAGAACTTCAGTGAGTACTGGTAGGGGTGGTAGGACAGGGCGTCGAAGTATCCCGCGGCACCGGCCGCGTACATCTGTTCGAGGAAGTCGACGGGATTGACGATTCCCCAGGCCTGTTCGGCCGCGCCCAGGACGCCGCCGACCACGGTGGCGGACGGATCGGCGGCTTTGATCTTCGGGTACGCGGCCTCGAGCAGGTCGGTGTATCCGGCCGCGTCGGGTTGCGGTGCGTAGAACGTGGCCCCGTTCGGCTCGTTCCAGATTTCGTAATCGGCGACCTTGCCCGCGTACCTGGCTGCCACCTGCCCTGCGAAATCGCCGAAAGCGGCGGGTGAGGCCGGACGGGTACTGATCGGTTGGCCTACCGGGGAGGTGGCCCAGGGCGGGGTGTAGGCGATGATGCCCAGCATCGAGATGTTGGCCGCGTGCAGCTTGTTCACCACACGATCGACGTCCGTCCAGTTCAGGTTGCCCTGGGTGTATTCGACGGTCGACCACGGGATGGCGATGCGCATGGATTTGACGCCCATCGCGGTCACGAATTGCACGGTGGTGTCCAGCTCGGCATCCGTCGCCCAGAGCAGACCGCCCCCATCGGAGATGCCGACACCGGGTGGGTTCGGGGTGGCTTCGGCGCGCGATTGTGCGCCGACGAGGTGATCGGGTGAGGTGACTATCGAGGTTGCGCCGACGGACAGTCCGGCAGCGACGATCAACACTGTTGCCGCCGAAAACATTGTGCGGAATCCACTGTGAATTCGAGCCATCTTCAATTCTCTCCACCAGGGGTCCGTACCGCCGTTCGACGGGCCGGTGCGGGAATTGTTGCACTACAAACGATTTTTTGTACAAATTGCAACAATCATTCCGATGGTTATGAAACTGCCGGTCGAGAACCTTCCGCCGAAAGCAAGTTTTCCGTTTTCGAAGCCGTCCCGTTGTCGTCGTCGAGCTTGTTTTCGGACGACTTTTCCCATGCGTAGACGAGAAACGCATACATCACCGAAAACGCCATCGTGGTGGCGGGAATGGTCACCACGGGGAAGTCGAGTTGCAATGCGACCACGGCGAAACCGATCATCGCGCCGCCGTAGAAGCCGTACTCCCAGCGCTTGGCTCGCAGCAGTGTGTACCCCACGACGGCGATGACGACCAGCACCGCCACGAAGGCGATTCCGGCGACCAGGCCGCCGCGGTAGATGGTCAGCAGCGGGGTGTTGGCCACGTAGTTCACCTCGAAAGCGACCACAGGGTCTTTGAATTCCGGACGGCCCCAGCCCAGTCCGAACATCCAGTGCCCCTGCATATGGCCGGGAAATTCCACCAGCGCATCGCCGCGTGCGCTCGAGCCGGCATCTCCACTGCCGAACGACGAGAACACACGATTGCGCACGCTCGGTACGGCCAGAGCTCCGAAAAATGCTGCCGCGAATGCGCCGATCATGGCGAGTCGGTCGCGGGTGCGCAGTTGCTGGAACAGGAACATCAGCCCGAGGCCGAACACCACCGAGAACAACGCTGCCCGTGAGAGCGTCAGCACGATCGACAGGAACAGCAGTGCCGCAAGTGCTGTGCGGAGGTAGCCGCGGAGCAGCAGGATGCACAGCATCAGTGCCAACACGAATCCGATGCCGGCCGCGTTGGGGTCGATGTACGTTCCGGCCAGGCGAACGGTGGTAGCGCCGGTGGGGCTGTAGACGAATCGGGTGCTTTCCTCCTCGCTGCCGTAGCCGAATATCGACAGGTAGCGAATCAATTTCCCGGCGGGGTCGGCCACGAAGATGAGCAGGGCGAACGCGGCTGCGCCCGAGGCTGCGTAGACGTAGATCCGGCCGAACAGGGCCAGTTCGTCGCGCGGCATCCGCAACAGGCAGACCAGGACGAGAGTCGATATCAGCCATTGCCCGAACTCGACGTAATCGGCGATTGCGCCGCTGGTTGCAAACAACGACAATGCCGAAAGAACGATGAGCGCAATCATCGGCAATTCAGGCCATGTGATGTAGCTCACTGCTGTGCGGTGGATCACGGTGGCGAGAACGACCGCAATGCCCAACGCGAAAACCAACGGGGCGTGAACGCCGGGTACATAACCGAACGGCAGTGCCCCGAGTGAAAATGCAAGAGCGCGAGTCAGATACAGCGGATGACGTAGGCCGATGTACGCTCCCACGGCCAGCACGACGAGGGCGAACGCTCCCAGTTTCACTGGTGTTCCGCCCACGATCATTGCGAATGTAACGAAAACGGGAACAATCGCGATGGCTGCCGCACCCACTCGTTGCGTGATGCTCATAGCCTCTGATGTTGTCACGCTTTCACCCGCTCGCAACATGTACGTCGTGCCGAATCGTTCGCTGCGCTTTATTCTTTCCCCTTGACCGATGTCATTCGATAGGAGCACACGTGGAGATTCGAGAGTACGGACGGATTCTTCGCGCGGGTTGGTGGATCGTTGCGCTCGCAACGGTCATCGGCATCGCCGGAGGCTGGGCCTACACGTTCTTCACGACGCCGCAGTACCAGGCATGCGCCCGCTTGTTCGTCACCACCGAGGGTGGCAGCTCGGTCGGTGAGGCGTATCAGAACAATCTGTTCTCGCAGGAACGCGTGAACTCCTATGCCGGATTGGCAACCAGCACACAGGTTGCCCAGCGCGCGGTGGACCAGCTGCAGCTGGGTATGTCGGCGGACGAGCTGCGTTCGCGCATCACCGCGACGCCCATCGACAAGACGGTGTTGCTCGATCTGTGTGCCACCGATCCCGACCCTGCGGTCGCGCAGGTGTTGACCAACGCGGTGGCGGGTCAGCTGACGCAGCTGGTACAGGAACTCGAAACCTCCCAGCGTGGCGGCAATCCGGCAGCCGGTGCCACCGTTGTGGACCAGGGCGATGTTCCGTCCTCACCCATCGGCATCGGTCTGACGACCGTCCTGGGATTGGGCGGTGCCATCGGGTTCGTCATCGGAATCGCACTTGCTCTGCTGCGCGGCCTGTTGGATCGCTCCATTCGGGATCGCACTCGGGCAGAGGACATTTCGGGTCGCTCTGTGCTGGGCGGGCTCCCGATCGATGCCACGCGTCCGAAATCGGCGGTGGCGTCGATGACGAAGATGGGTGAACCGCTACGCGCGCTGCGCACCAACATTCGTTTCCTCGGCGGCGGTACTCCACCTCGTGTCATCACCGTCACCAGTGCATCGGCGGCCGAAGGGCGTACCAGTACCGCAATCGATCTCTCTGCAGTTCTCGCCGAGGCGGGGCACAGCGTCCTTCTGGTCGGCGGCGATCTGCGCGACGCGGCTTTGGGCACTCGCCTTGGCATCGAGCAGAACAGCGGTCTGTCGACGGTGCTCTCCGGCGAGGACAGTGCCGAGGACGCCGTCCAGCGCGATGTCTTCGACGGGGTGTCGGTGCTTCCTTCGGGTCCGGTGCCCCCCAATCCCAGCGAGCTTCTCGGATCCGACCGCGCGCAGGAACTGCTCGAGGCTCTCCGCAGTGAGTACCGATACGTCATCGTCGATACCCCACCACTGCTCGAGGTCACCGACGGCGCGATCCTCACCGCGTTGGCCGACGGCACAGTGGTTCTCGCGCGTACCGGACGCACCACTCGGGAGAAGTTGCGGCGTGCCATCAAGGTGCTCGACGGGGTCAGCGGGGTCGTGCTGGGCGTCGTCACCACCTTCGAACCCTCGGCCCGACGCCTCCGCGGTGGCAAATTCTCGCCGTCGGAGGTCTCCTCGAACGGTCCCTCCTCTGACACGGATTCTGCTTCTACTGCCGATTCGGCTGCGCCGGCCAGTTCCGTGGCAGTGAGGCCGACGCCGGCCAAGACCGACACTGCGAGTTCCTCGGCGAGCAGGGGATAGTTTCGATGTCAGGCAGGTTCGCGGCCGAGGTCGGCGTGGTGCTGATCGCCGCGGTGATGGCGGTCTCGTGCTCGCAGCAGCCGCCGATCGTTCTGCCTCCCGGCGCACCGACGGCTCCGGTCACGGCCGAGGCCCCTAGCCCGGAGCCGGCTCCTGCTTCGAATTTCGGCGGCAGCGCGCCTGGTTCACTGATATCCGCCGAGCCGATCGAGGACATCGCGGTCGACATCACCGAGCTCGGTGCGACCGCCACCCGCGTGGTCTATCGGTCGACTTCCGGGGTCACCGGTGAGCCGACGGAGGTCTCGGGGACCGTCGTCATCCCGGGTGGCACTGCGCCCGAGGGTGGTTGGCCGATCGTGTCCTACGGACACGGCACGACGGGTGTGCTCGAGGCATGCGGGCCGTCTCGGTATGCCAACTTGCTCGGTAGCGCACCGATCATCGCGGCGCTTGCGCTCAACGGCTTCGCCGTGACGATGACCGACTATCAAGGTTTGGGTCTTGCGGGTTCGTATCATCCGTATTTGGACTCGAAGACGTTCGGCTACAACATGATCGACGCAGTACGCGCTGCCCGCAACTTCATGCCCACGCTCAGTTCACGATGGGCCGCATACGGCGTCTCGCTCGGCGGGATGGCCGCGTGGGCGGCAAGCGACCGCAACGCCGAATACGGCGACGGACTCGAGTTGGTGGGCACGGCCGCGATGGTGCCGGTATCGGATATGACGGGGCTCGCCGACGCAGCTGCGAACGAAACGATGACCCGCGCGCAGTACCCGTTGCTGATGTACGCGCTGCACACGCTGGCGATCTCGCATCCCGAGATGAATCTGGACGACTATCGGTCCGGTTTCGCCAAGGAGCGCTGGGACGATCTACTCGAATGTGTCCCGCCGGGTTCGCTGGATGTGCCGGAACTGCAAACTCGGCTGCAGGCCTCGGATCTGAAGCCGGTGAGCCGAGAAGCAACCGACCGGTTGCGCGGCTACCTGTCGGAAATGGCTCTGCCGAAACAACGTTCGACCACTCCGCTGTTGGTGATGTACGGCGGCGAGGACGAGCTGATTCTGGAGTCGTGGACCGAGAAGGCACTACAGCGCGCCTGTGATTTCGGAGACGTGATCGAGTACGAGCTGCATCCGGGCGAGGGGCACGGCAATCTGGACAGCAGTCGGTCGATGCCGTGGGTCAAGTCGATGTTCGCCGGGCAGCGCCCGGTGGACACATGCGAGCTGAACCGATGATCGCTCCCACGGGTGTTCCGACTCTCAAGGATTACGGGCGCATTCTGTTGTCCGGCTGGGTGTTGATCCTCGTTGCGGGACTGCTGTCCGCGGCCGTCGCATGGCTGGCGACCTCGCTCGTCGAACCGTCCTATACGGCGGCGGCGCGAGTGTTCGTCACCGCGCCGGGATCTCCGTCGCCCAAGAACTCGCTGGACGGTAACCGGGGGTCGTTGGTGCGCGTCGAGTCCTATGTTCAGCTCGCCACCGGAGAGCAAGTGTTACGACGGGTGATCGCCTCGCAGGATCTGCCGATCGAACCTGCCGAGCTGAAACAGGACATCACCGTGGTGCCGAGTCCCGGGTCTGCACTGATCGAGATCACTGTGGTGAACTCCGATGCCGAGGTTGCTCGCGATGTGGCGAATTCTGTTGCAGTGAACCTGATCCAACTGGTGAGAGAGATCGATCTGGGCGCCGACGGGCCGGCGTCGGAGCTCACGCTCGTCGATGCGGCCACTACCCCCGGGTCTCCGACCGGTCCGGTGCGCACGAGCAATGCGCTGCTGGGGGCCTGCATGGGGGTCGTCCTTGCCAGTGTGTTGGTGCTCGCGAGGGGAATCTCGCGGGATTCGATCGACCACCGCGATCAGATCGAACAATTGCTCGAGCACAGCATGGGGGAGAAGCGATGAACGATCGAAAAAGGCTGCTGCGCAGAGCTGCAACGGTGGGTGCGGCCGCGCTGGTGCTGGTATCGGCGGGGTGCTCCTCCGACGATGCCGCGGTGGACCCCCGATCTGTTGCGCTCGGGCCAACGCTGGCCGCCGATTACTCCGATGACGGCCCGGGCTCGCTCGAGAGTGCGGAGGAGTTGCTCACCATCGACCGACGCCTCAGCGGCATCTCGTCCATCGCCGCGCGGGTGGTGTATACCTCGACGTCCGGAGTCGACGGCTCGAGTCAACGAGTATCGGGCACCGTCTTTGCGCCGGAAGGTACTCCCCCCGAGGGCGGTTGGCCGATCATCGCGTACGGCCACGGTACTACCGGTGTGCTCGAGGATTGCGGGCCGTCGACCGATCCGGAGCTGCTCGGCAGCTCCCAGATCGTTGCGGCTCTGGTGCGTTCGGGGCATGTGGTGGCAGTCTCGGACTATCAGGGTCTGGGCCTCGATGGCACCTATCATCCCTATCTCGATGCGCGCACCGTCGGCAACAATCTGATCGATTCGGTGCGTGCGGCCCGAAAGCTGGTGCCGAACACCTCCACCCGATGGGCTTCGTTCGGTGGCTCCCAGGGTGGTCAAGCTGCCTGGGCTGCAAACGAACTCGCGAATTCGTACGGCGAGGGTCTCGACATGGTCGGCTCGGTGAGTCTGGTACCCGCGGCCGACATCACCGGTTTGGCCACGGCGGCAGCCGACGGAACCCTCACCGAAGACCAGAAGCCGCTGTTGCAGTGGGTTCTGGTCGGGTTGGCGAAATCGCATCCGGATCTGGACCTGGACGACTACCGCCGGGGAGTGGTGAAGGAGCGGTGGGACGAGCTCTCGGCGTGTGGTGGTGTTCTCGCCGCCGACCGCACGGCCCTGGCTGCGCAGATCAGTGACGACGATCTGCGTCCGGCAACGCCGCAGGCAACCGCGGTCCTCGAGGGGTACCTGCGGGAGATGAGTTTGCCGACGTCACCTGCGGCTGCACCGATGCTGATCATCTACGGAGGCAAGGACACCTTGATCTCGCAAGCGTGGACCGATGCTGCCATCGCGGCGGGCTGCGCCGATGGAGACACCATCCAGTATGTGCTTCAACCGAATTCCGGTCACGCAGACATCGACGGTGCTGCTGCGTTCGGATGGCTCCAAGACCGATTCGCCGGCAACGAGGCCGTCAACTTCTGCCCAGCTCCAGCGCCGTGACCTTCAGAAGGTAGCCATGACCGCGACACCAGACAGCACCGCAGCAGCCGCAACTGCCCCGACGACTCCGGTGAGCAGCGAGTCGAAGCGGCCCGCTCGCATTCTCGGTCTCGACGGCCCGCGCGGATTCGCCTGCCTGTGTGTGCTCGCCGTGCACGTCGGTGGGCACTACTCACCGCAGACGGTGCTCACCTACAAGCTCGGGTTGCTGGGGCAGGGCCTGATCTTCTTCTTCGCACTCTCGGGATTTCTGATCTTTCTGCCGATGGTGCGAAAGTTGTTCGCAGGCAAGCCGATGCCGAACAACGTCAGCTACGCGGTCCATCGCCTGCTGCGTGTCTTTCCGGCGTATCTTTTCATCTTCCTGTTCGCGAACTTCGTGATGCGTGCGGTGTTCATGGAGAACGCGGCCGTGGCCGAGCGGCACTTCACCGACAACGGCCTCGGGATGCTCACCGATCCGCTGACTCTGCTGGCCAATCTGACGCTGGTGCATTCCTACATTCCGAGCATGCTCCAAACCGGAATCAACCCGTCGTGGTCACTGTCGCTGGAGTTCGCGTTCTACATCGCACTGCCGCTGCTGACCGGTATCTCCTTCTATCTCCGGAAGCGCACGTCGATCTCGGCTCCGGTGCTGGCGATGATTCCCGTGGTGAGCATGTTCGTCATCGGGATCACCGGAAAGTTGTACACCGCTTCACTCGTGGGACCGTCGGGTATCACCGATCCGAAGTTGCTCGATTGGGGGCCCAACGAGATCGCGGTGCTCAGTCGTAGCTTCTGGTCGTTGGCAGACAACTTCACGTACGGAATGCTCGCGGCCGTGGTCTTCGTCGCGGTCGACACCGGGATGCTGAAAGGCGCGATCGCCACCAAGATGCGATGGTGGACGGCCATCGCGATGATCCCCACGGCGGCGATCTCGTTGAAGTTGATCGACGACAACTCGCGCTGGCAGAGTTCCACCGTTGCATTCGGCTCGGCCCTGCTCATCCTGTTCATCATCGTTCCACTGGCACGTGGGGAGAAATCGACCCTCGCCGAGCGTGCCGATTGGGCACCCCTGAGCTACGTCGGCACGATCTCGCTCAGTGTGTACCTGTGGCATTTCCCGATTCTGATCATGGTGGGGCGTTGGGGATGGATGGCGGACGACAGTCCGCTGGGGATGCTCCGAAACGTCATCGTCGTCACTGCGATCAGTCTCGTGTTCGGAACGGTGACGTATCGATTCATCGAAAAGCCCGCGTTGACCTACGCCCGTAGATTCAAGGCCGGCTGAGAGTTTCATGCCTCGCACCTATCGAGCGTTCGCAGCACTGTTGCTGCTCCCTGTTCTGGCGGGGTGCACCGCGGTCGTGCCGCTCGCCGCGGATGCACAGCGAGCGGCATCGGCGGCGGTGCGGGGGTCCGATCCCGAGCCGCTGATGATCGCAGACCCGGGAACCGGCAGTGGGTCGATCGTCAGCGCCGAGACAATGCCCAATCTTCCGATCCAGGTGCGGCTTTCGGGGGTGAACGCTGCGCGGGTGGTGTATCGCTCGGTGCAGCCGGGGGTGGGCGAGCGGGAAGTATCGGGAACGGTGTTCACCCCGTCCGGGGATGCCCCCGAGGGTGGTTGGCCGATCATCTCCTACGCGCACGGAACCACCGGCATCGAGCAGGCCTGCGCACCGTCCGAATCCAACTCGCTGCTCGGTGCTTCGGCGCTGGTGCAGGGTTACACCACAGCGGGATTCGCGGTGGCCATCACCGACTACGAGGGTCTGGGTCATCCCGGCAACCATGCTTATCTGGACAACATCACTGCCGGCTACGACGTGATCGATGCCGTGCGGGCGCTGCGGACGGTCTTTCCCGATGTCGGGACCCGCTGGGCTGCGTTCGGTGGGTCGCAGGGCGGCGGTGCTGCCTGGGCTGCGAACGAGCTCGCACAGTCCTATGCACCCGAGCTCGATCTGGTGGGCGCTGTGGCACTGGCCCCGGCGGCCGACATGGTCGGGTTGGTGGACAAGGCCATTGCCGGCACGTTGACCGAGGATCAGGGTCCGTTGCTGCAGTGGGTTCTCGAGTCGTTGTCACGCCGAGATCCGGGTCTGAATCTCGACGACTACCGCACTGGCGATGCGGCGCGGGACTGGGCCGCGCTCACCGGCTGTACACCGGACCAGGCCGGGGCTCGTGACGATGCAGTGAAACGGCTCGGTGACAAAGACTTTGCGCCCACAACGCAGCAGGCCGCTGCGGCACTGCGAGATGCCCTGAAGTCGATGGCCGTACCGACGGGGCCCACAACGGCACCGATGTTGGTGGCGTACGGCGACGCCGACACGTACATCGACGTGGCTTGGACCGACGCCGCTCTCGAGCGGGCGTGTGCGTATGGAGATGTGATCACCATCGATCGTCAGGCCGGGTGGGGGCACGGGGACGTGAACGGGGACGCAGTCAATCAGTGGATAGGAGATCGGTTCGGCGGGGTGCCCGCGCGCAACGATTGCAATCGATGAAGGGGGAGCGGCATGGGTTTACGGCAAGATCTGACGGTGAGGGCGAAGGATGTCGTCAAGAGGCGGCTCGGTCGTGGTATCGCGGTGGGCGCGTTCGAGGAGCCGTATCTGGTGGTAGCGGTGCTGGGGCAGTCCAATGCGCACGGCGCGGGCCTGGGGCTGGAACGTCAGGGTCTCGACGCGCCGCATCCGCGGGTACATCAGTGGGCGGCATCGGGTCGGTCGAAGAACACCATCGTCGCCGGCAGTAACCCGCTCTTTCACGAGGTGCCATCGAAGGCAGTCGGTTTCGCGCCGACATTTGCAGCCCGCCTTGCAGATACGACAGGTAGGCCGGTGTTGATCGTCCCGTATGCGCGGGGAGATTCGGGTTTCGCGCGTATTCACGGTATCTCCTGGGATCCGGCCGATACCGGGGCCCGCGTCAACCTGTTCTGGGCTGCGGTGGATCGCATCAGAACCGGCCTGGCCACCACGCCAGGCAACGAGCTTGCCGCGGTGCTGTGGCATCAGGGTGAGAGCGATGTGCCGCTACTGACCGGTCCGGTGTATGCCGAGAAACTCGACTCTCTCATCGACACCCTGCGGGCGGAGTTCGGTGAGGTTCCGTTCGTGCTGGGGCAGATGGTGCCGGACGAGATCGAATCAGGGGAGCCGAACTACGCCGTCATCGATGCGGTCCACGCCGATACACCGCGGCGTAGGACCAACGTGGCGTACGTACCCGGGCCGAAGGGCCTCTACAACAGCGACACCGAGAAAATTCACTACAACGCCGTGGGGCAACGGGAGCTGGGTCACCGAATGTGGACGGCCTTCGCGAGGATGTCATCGCACGTCGAGTAGACGAGAATTCACGTGGTGCATCGGACACGCAGCACCTCGAAGTCGCCGTACGTGTGCACTGCACTATCGGTCCCACGTTCGACCGACATCGCTTGACATCGAGTGTCGATCTGTTGCTTAGTGGTTCCCGGGGGTGGGTCGAAACGGGGGATTCATCGACGTTCGCAACGCGGCAGATGCATGTAGTTAATGCACTCGAAACATGTAACGACCTGCGGTTTGGCGTCGATCAACATATCGTTATCACGAGTCACGTTCAGCAGGATTTTATACGGATTATGCGACGGGGTTGCACGGAGCTGTGTCGATCACGCATGCGATACGAAGCTACGTACCGAGGGGAAGTCAGTGTCAATCAGCGATCTGGATACAGCGAATTCCGTAGTCTCGTGGCGCGACGCGAGGAAGATGCGAAGGGTGACGTCGCGTCGCGAATGGGAAGCGCACTACACCGAGGGCTTGCGGGTCACCGACACGGTTGTCGTTCTCGGTGCGGTGACCGCTGCTCAGGTCATCCGATTCGGTGATATCGACTTTCAGCAACCGTGGGCCATCGTGAGTTATTTCGGTGTCTCGGCAGTGCTGTCGGTGCTGTGGTTGACCTTCCTCGCGATCTTCCGCACTCGCTCACCCCGGGTCATCGGTAACGGTTCGGAGGAGTACCGACGCATCGTCTCGGCCACGTTCCGCCTCTTCGGCACCATCGCCATCCTGTCTCTGCTGTTCAGGCTCGATATTGCTCGGCTCTATCTCGCCATCGCGTTGCCTGTCGGCTTGATCGGGTTGCTGCTCAGTAGGTGGGGTTGGCGCAAGGTGGTGGCCCGCAAGCGTGCTCGCGGTGGATATCAGACATCGGTGCTCATCGTCGGTAGTCGTAGCTCTGCGCTCTCGATGGCGCAGTCTTTCGAGCGCTCTGCCGCAGCCGGGTACAGCGTCGTGGGTGTCTGCCTGCCCAATTACGAGCCCGGCAGCGACTCGTCGCTGACAGTCGACGGCGTCGAGATCCCGGTGCTCGGTGACGAGCACAGTGTGGTCGAGGCCATCGAGACCTCTGGCGCAGACACCGTTGCGGTGACGGCCACAGAGCACATCGGCCATCGCGGTCTCCGGAAGATGGTGTGGGACCTCGAGAAGAAGAAGGTGGACCTGGTGGTGTCTCCAGGGGTGATGGACGTTGCGGGTCCGAGGCTGGTGATGCGTCCGGTCGCGAACTTCCCCCTCATTCATGTGGAGAAGCCGCAATACAACGGCGCAAAGCGATTCAGCAAGACGGCCTTCGATTTCCTGTTCGCGTCGACGGTTCTGCTGATGATCTCGCCCATCCTCATTGCGCTGGCTGTGCTCATCAAGCTCACCAGCAAGGGGCCGGTGTTCTACAAGTCCGAGCGAATGGGTATCGAGGGCAAGCCGTTCCAGATGATCAAGTTCCGCAGCATGGTGCAGGACGCTGACAAGCGAGTGCAGGAGTTGGCCGCGCAGAACGAGGGTGCAGGCGGTGTGCTGTTCAAGATGCGCGAGGACCCGCGGGTCACCCGGGTGGGCAAGGTGATGCGCAAGTTCAGCCTCGATGAGCTACCGCAGTTCGTCAACGTGCTCAAGCGTGAGATGAGTGTGGTCGGTCCGCGGCCGCCATTGCGCAGCGAAGTGGAGACGTACAACGGTGAGGTGCGACGCCGGTTGCTGGTCAAGCCCGGCATCACTGGCCTGTGGCAGGTCAGTGGCCGCTCGGACCTGTCTTGGGAGGAGAGCGTGCGCCTCGACCTCTCGTACGTCGAAAATTGGTCTATGACAGGCGATTTGCTCATCATCGCCAAGACGGCAGTGGCGGTGCTAGGAAGTGAAGGCGCATACTGACCCTGCGGACGGTCGGTTTTGTTCGTATCATGAACCGATGGCCACTGTTTCGGAGAACGGACGTGACATCACCATGTCGCAGAACTCATTTCACGATTTCCTGGGCGATCGTGTCGACCAGATCGCGCGGGTCCATCTCAACCGGTCCACGTCCCTGCAGGCAGTGATTGCCGACGGTGTGGACGCGTACACCTCGGCCTACATCGAATTTCACGGAGCCGAGGCACCGTTGGATCTTCAGGTGCCCGAGGTGCGAGCCGAACTGAGCGATTTCGTTCATCGTTGTGCCGAGGCCGTCGAGGAGCCGGAGAATCCGCAGTTTCCCGTTCGCCGCTGAGACGCCCCGGCGTCCGTGCTTGTTCGTTCTTTCGTAACCCCGGACTCTCGGGGCGGCGAATCGGGCAGGCTGTGTTTACTATTCCCGTGTGCGCGCGACCTGAAAGCACTGTGCTGCAGGCCGTTACTGTGATCGATCGTCACGGTAACTCGTCGCCATTGTTCAGGACGACCGACGGGGAGAACACATGCGAATCACAGTCTTCGGCACCGGGTATCTCGGTGCCACACATGCCGCCTGTATGGCCGAGCTCGGCCACGAGGTGCTCGGTGTCGACGTCGACCCGGCCAAGCTCGCGAAGCTCGAAGCCGGCGAGGTTCCGTTCTGGGAGCCCGGCCTCGAAGAGGTGCTGCAGCGCAACATCGCAGCCGGTCGTCTGCGCTTCACCGCGTCGTACCAGGAAGCGGCCGATTTCGCGGAGGTGCACTTCCTCGGCGTCGGGACTCCCCAGAAGAAGGGGGAGTACGCGGCCGATATGAAGTTCGTCGATTCGGTCGTCGAGACGCTCGCACCGCTGTTGACCAAGCCGGCCGTGATTTTCGGTAAGTCGACCGTCCCCGTGGGTACTGCCGAGCGGCTGGGCCGGATTGCCCGCGAACTCTCGCCTGCAGGGGAGGGCGTCGAGGTGGCCTGGAACCCCGAGTTCCTGCGTGAGGGCTACGCCGTCAAAGACACTCTCCACCCCGATCGACTGGTGCTCGGCGTCGATCGTGACCGCCCTGGCCGCGCCGAGGAACTCGCTCGCGAGGTCTACGCGCAGTTGCTGGAGGAGAAGATTCCGTTTCTGGTCACCGATCTGGCCACTGCTGAGCTGGTCAAGGCCTCGGCCAATGCCTTCTTGGCTACCAAGATTTCCTTCATCAACGCTATTGCCGAGGTGTGTGAGGCAGCGGGAGCAGATGTGTCCGTGCTCGCCGACGCCATCGGCCACGACGAACGCATCGGCCGCAAATTTCTCAACGCAGGTATCGGCTTCGGTGGTGGTTGCCTGCCCAAGGACATCAGGGCCTTCATGGCGCGAGCCGGTGAGCTCGGTGCCGATCAGGCTCTCACGTTCCTGCGTGAGGTGGACAACATCAACATGCGACGCCGAACGCGGATGGTCGAGTTGGCGCGTGAGGCCTGTGGGTCGCTGCTCGGTGCTCGGGTCGCCGTGCTCGGTGCGGCCTTCAAGCCCGATTCGGACGACGTCCGTGACTCCCCGGCGCTGAACGTGGCCGGGCAGATTCAGTTGCAGGGTGCCGCAGTCAACGTGTACGACCCCAAGGCCATGGAGAACTCGCGCGCACTGTTTCCCACCCTCGCCTACAGCAGCACGGCTCTCGAGGCATGCGAGGGCGCGGACGTGGTGTTGGTGCTCACGGAGTGGAAAGAGTTCAAGGCCCTCGCCCCGGGTGACCTGGACGGTGTGGTGCGCAGCAAGAAGCTGATCGATGGGCGCAACTGCCTTGATCCGGAGCAGTGGCGCGCGGGCGGCTGGATCTATCGCGGTTTGGGTCGTCCCTGAGTGAGTGAGAACGGGTAAGGCGCAACAAATAATTCAATGGAATGAATTGTGCGCCTCACTCGTCTCGGATATCTGTAATTCACATTCACGTGTATTTTTTGTTTCGGTCGATCTGATGCTTTATCGCTGATTGCCGGACGTCGAGGTTTGCTAAACGACGACATTTGTGTTTGGCACAGTCCGACGCCACGAGAAACAGCGCTCGACTCTGTGAAGTGCCACAGTGGCGCTGTCGATCGCGCTTGTCTGTAACGTTTTTCGCCTCTTCGGCGGTTACACACTACGAGTCCCTGTCAGGTGTCGGGGCCCGACTTCGTAAGTGTGGTAAACCAATCGAATGTCTCTATTCGTCTGTGATCCACATCGCCCGCGTGGTGCTTCGGACACGGACGTGGGACGATTCCAATTCGATACCAGTTGCAATACGGATTGGTACGGATCCGATTTCACGCGCTCGCTACTTTGCCTGCGCACGACTGCAGAGGAGGAGAGCACGTGGCAACTGTCGGGGCTGCACATCGCTCTCTCTGGGGTTCACCCCGCCGACATGACGATGCGACCGCCCGTACGCTCACCTCTCGGCGTGTATGGGAAGACCAGTACATTCGCCGGCTGCGCATCACCGATGTGGTGGCAGTTATCGCCTCGGTAGCACTTGCGCAGATCGTGCGCTTCGGGGATGTCGAAGTCACCAGTGTCCTGTCGACGATGACGTACACGGGTGTCTCGATCATCCTGGCCGGAGTGTGGATCGCCTTCCTGGCCATCTTCCGAACGCGGTCGACCCGAGTGATCGGCACCGGTGCCGAGGAGTACCGGCGCATCGTATCGGCCACGTTCCGACTCTTCGGAGTGATCGCGATCGCGTCGTTGCTCTTCAAGATCGGTTTCGCTCGGCTGTATCTTGCGATCGCGCTGCCAGTCGGCCTTCTCACGCTGCTGCTCACCCGTTGGATGTGGCGCAAGTTCGTGACCAAGCTGCGGCACAACGGTGAGTACAAGACCTCCGTGCTGATCGTGGGCAGCCGCACCGCTGCAGTGTCGATGGCGCAGTCGTTCGAGAGTTCGCCCTCTGCGGGTTATGCCGTGGTGGGGATCTGCATCCCCGGTTACGAGTACCCGCGGGACGGGGTCGTTCACATCGAGGGCACCGACATCCCGGTCCTCGGTGACGAGCACGACGTGCTCGATGCGATCGATCACTGTGGTGCAGATACGGTCGCCGTCACGGCAACGGAGCACCTCGGTCACCGAGGTATCCGCAAGATGATCTGGGACCTCGAGAAGAAGGATGTCGACTTGGTCGTCGCCCCGGGCGTCGTCGACGTCGCAGGCCCCCGCCTGGTGATGCGACCCGTGGCGGGCTTCCCTTTGATCCATGTCGAGAAGCCTCAGTACAACGGAGCAACGCGCTTCAGCAAGACTGCGTTCGATTTGGTCTTCGCCGCGCTCATCCTTGTACTCATTTCGCCGATCCTGCTTGCGGTGGCGATCGCGGTGAAGACCACGAGCCGCGGGCCGGTGTTCTACAAGTCCGAGCGGATGGGCATCGATGGTAAGCCGTTCTCGATGATCAAGTTCCGCAGCATGACCGCCGACGCGGACAAGCAAGTTGCGCGTCTCCTCGGCCAGAACGAGGGTGCCGGCGGGATCTTGTTCAAGTTGCGTGACGATCCGCGGGTGACGCCCGTCGGCAAGTTCATTCGACGGTTCAGCCTCGACGAGCTGCCGCAGTTCATCAACGTTCTCAAGCGCGAAATGAGCGTGGTGGGGCCGAGGCCCCCGTTGCGGCGTGAGGTGGAGAGCTACGACGGTGAGGTGCGCCGGCGGTTGCTCGTCAAGCCTGGTGTCACGGGCCTGTGGCAGGTCAGTGGAAGATCCGACCTGTCGTGGGAAGAGACTGTGCGTCTTGATCTTTCGTACGTCGAGAACTGGTCGATGGTGGGGGATCTGCTGATTATTGCCAAGACTGTTAGGGCAGTTGCTGGAAGCGACGGGGCTTACTGAGCACGCCCGACTTCTGGTGTTTGTCGCGTAGTTCATATGTCGGGAAGGCTAGTACTCAATGGGAAAGTCAGTTGCAATTATCGGTACACGGGGGTACCCGAGTTACTACGGTGGTTTCGAGACGCTAGTAAGGCGTCTGGGCCCATACTTGGTCGAATCCGGTTGGGATGTAACCGTGTATGGAAGGCCAGGGGCAGTCAAGTCCGATGACCCGCTACTGGACCCGCGGGTGCGGTCAGTCACAACCAAGGGGATCGAAACCAAGTCTCTTAGCACGCTCAGCTACGGCTTGACATCGTCAGCAAGTGCCGCGCGAAAGAAGCCGGATGTTGCGTTGATTATGAACGTGGCCAATGGATATTGGCTTCCGATGCTTCGCTCCCGAGGAATTCCGACTGTAGTCAACGTAGACGGTATCGAGTGGGAGCGCGCGAAGTGGGGAGCCAACGCCAAGCGCGTGTTTCGCGGCGGGGCACGCTTGACCGCAAGATATGCGTCGGAGCTGGTCTGCGACTCTCACGAGATTCGTCGACGGTGGCAGCGAGATTTTGGTCGAGAAGGAGTGTTCATTCCATACGGCGGTGACGCTCCTGATCCACTTCCCGTCGTCGAAGGCCTCAAGTCCAGGGACTACGTACTTATCGTAGCCCGCTTCGTACCCGAGAATACTGTGCCTGAGTTCCTGGAAGCGGCGAGAGAACTTAGTATGAGGTGGAACGTGGTGATCGTCGGCTCGTCTGGCTACGGCGGTGTGCTGGACCTAGCTGCGAAGAAGTTGTCTGAGGAGTCAACCCGCGTCCACTGGCTGGGACATGTGAGCGACGACAAGAAGCTGTTCTCCTTGTGGCAGCACGCGGGAGTCTACTTCCATGGGCACAGCGTAGGAGGAACGAATCCCGCGTTGGTCCAAGCGATGGCTTGTGGCGCGCCAGTCGTTGCTCGCGACACCGTCTACAACAGGGAAGTTCTTTCCGAAGTAGGAACCTTCGTGCAGCCGGACCCGGCAAGCATCACGGCTGCTGTTAGTGGGGGGATGGTCGACAGGTCCTGGCAAGGCATGGCTGCGACGCTGTCCTACCAACGGTCGCAGGAATTTTACACGTGGGGCGGGGTGTGCAACGACTACCGGACGTTGCTGGAGGAAGTAACCAAAGTGGATACGGTACGTCGCGACGCACTCGTGAATCGTGCCGGGGGTCAATAAGTTTCGATATGCCTGAATCATTACCGATATTGCGTATAGTTCCGGAGCTCAGGGCCGATCATGTCGAGAGAAGCCGGAATCTGACCGCGGCGACGACTCTGTACTTTGAAACAAACTCCGACCTGCCCGGTACCCGTATTCCCGATGACTTTCGGCGAGTATCGGTCCTTGGCTTGCTCAAGTATGTTACACATTCGCGAGCAATAATTTTGGAGCTTCCTGAGCCGTTGTGGATCCGATTCCTTCCAAAGACGATTTTGGCTGCTGTGGTGTGGAAAGCGTCCGGGCTCGTCAGGCGGAGCCCGCGAACGACGGTCGTCTATGCGATTGAGAACAACGAACCGAGCAATCTATTGTTCGGAGACCGAAGGGTGGCGAAGAGTTTTGTCTGGCCCTTAACTTGGGTTCTGGGGATAGTGGTCCGTTGCAGTGTCGATCGCCTGTGTTTCGGAAGTGAAGGATCGCGTGAGACCTATCTGTCAATTCCCCTTGTGGGCGGTATCGATCATGCTGTTGTGATCAACTTACCCGCCAGGCCAGCCGCGGTGTCCCCGCCTGCCGACGAAACTCGGAGCAATCGAGTCTCTTTCGTTGGTGTCTTGGAGCACCGCAAGGGGATAGATGTGTTGATGAGGTCGTGGCCTTCGGTGGAACAAAGATGCCCAGAAGCGGTTCTCACCATTGTGGGAGATGGACCGATGAGCCTCCAAGTCGAGCAGTGGAGTGCTGAGAACCCATACAGCCGCAATTTTCGCGGCCGACTTCCGCATTCCCAGATTTCGAGCATCGTAGGCCAGAGTGCGTTGTTGGTAGCCCCGTCGGTGCGCGACGGTCGATGGAGAGAGCAGATCGGGCTACCCATCCTGGAGGCGTTGACCGTTGGTGCGACGGTGATAGCCAGTGACGAGACAGCGCTTGCCAATTGGCTTTCTGCACAGGGGCATTCCGTGCTGCCCTCGCACTGCCTGTCCAGTGACCTGGCCGGTGAGATCGTAGAGCGTTTGAAGTCGCCGTTGCCAGTCGGTCAAGTCATCGCATCCTTGCCGGAAGTGGCAGGACGTGTTGCGGCCGACAAATGGCTGAACCAAGTGCAGCAGTTACCCAATGATGGTTAGTAGAGGATCAGACAAGGACTGGCAACCGATGACACTCTCGGAAAGCTCATACAGTGATCGCGTAGTGGGCATCGTGGTGCACCACAAGAGTTACGACTCGATCGAAGCGACGGTCGCCCTTCTGATCGGCGACGGAATCGCGGACTCTCGCGTGATTGTCGTCGACAACGGTGAGGAACCCCACCGGCGTGACGAATTGGCTGCACTGTTGCCGGCTCGTGTGCATCTCGTCTTCGAGCAGAACGGCGGTTACGGTGCTGCGGTTAACCGCGGTCTTGAGTACGCCGATTCGCTGGGCGTGCCGTACGACTACGTGCTCGTGTCCACCCACGAATGTCGAGTAGTGAAGGGCGCGGTTGCAACGCTGGTGGAGGCTCTGGATCGGAATGCTGACGCAGCCATCGTGGGTCCGACTCTCACTTCCGGAGAGCCGAACGAGTTCATCTGGTCCGCAGGCGGATTTCTTACCCCGACGTTGCGGTTACCACGCCACTACTTCCATCGAGCTTCGGAACTTCCTTTGTTTGCAGATATCGAATTCGAGAGGGAATGGCTGGACGGAGCGTTCCTCATTACTAGGCGATCCGCCCTCCGGGACAGGGCTGTGGACGAGCGGTTCTTCATGTATATGGAGGAAGTCGATCACCACGTCGCGTTGAGAAATATTGGCTGGAAGATCCTGTGGATACCGGCGGCGCGTGTGTGGCAGTCGTCGGGCGGAATCCCGCCTTATTATCTGGGGCGCAACATGCAGCTGTTTCAGAGGTGGAACGGGACACCGTTCAGTCGCGCAGCCGCCACTCCGTGGTCGATTGGCTACCGAGCATTGTCCGATGTCCGAAACCGGAAAGGTTTGAGCAGCGTATCCGCCATGATCAGTGGCTGGATGGATTCCAGACACGTACGCGACGCTGAGGACGGGCCGGTTGTCATCGTCAACCCCCTCGGCGGAGCGCTCGCTCATTACGAGAGTGAATTGACAGACGTCATTCACGCACTCGGTCTCAGAACCACCAGTTTGTCAGAGTTTGAGCCTTCCCTCTCTGGGGACTCCCGACTGGGATGGCTACTTGCATACTTTCGACTACTGATCCGCTCGCGTTCCACCAGAAGGCGGCACGTCACTGTCGTGGTGTGGCCGGTCTTGGGTTACCTCGATGCTGTGCTGGTTCGAGTTCTCGCTGGATCCAGAGTTTTTGTCGTTTTGCATGACCCAAGTCCGCTCGTGCGGTCGTTTGGTTACGACGGAGTCTCGATCTGGCTTGCAAGGATGCTCGGACGCGATCGCTTCATCATCCACAGTCAAGCTGCGGAGGGGGTGACGAAGTCTTCGGGCATTGAAGCCGCTGTGCTCCCACATCCAGTACTGGCACCGATTCGACGCGCCGGGGGAGTCGCCCGCCTCCGTGTTGTCAGGGTGCTCGGCCAGTTTAAGGCGGACAGAAACCTGGTGGCGCTCGAGGAAATTGCCCGCTCGCTCAGCGGCGAGGACGTCACACTGGAGATTCTCGGCCGTGGCTGGCCGGCTGTGCAAGGGTGGTCCGTCACTGACGGGTTCCTTTCAGAGCAAGACTTCGACGATGCCGTGGACTCAGCGAGTGTCGTCGTCATTCCGTACCGTAAGTTCTTTCAAAGTGGTGTGGCCATACGGTGCTTTGAGCGGGGGACCCCGGTAGTCGGTGTGGGCGGCACCAGTCTTGACGACTTGGTTGGCAACGACCGCAAGCTTCTTGTTGGCCCATCCTATTCGCCAACGTGGTCCGAAGCAGTGAAGTACGCACTCGATCGCAGGGAGTCTGGCGAGAATCAAGAGTCAAACGCAGTACGGGTGGCCAGCTTGGATGGTTGGAGCCGCTGGCTAGAGTCGGTGTCATGAGCGGCGGGTTGACAATACTTGCCCTAGGTCGACGTACCGACCGAGTCGATGATGCGTGGGCGCGGTCTGGGCGCGTGACGTCCATAGTTCGCTTCGAACACGCGGCAACGTCTGGAGTCCGCTTTGGTAAACGGATCTTCGGAATAGCTCTGGACGCCCTCATACTCGCCGCCAAGGCAAGAGCCGGTCACAGTGGCGAGAAGTTCTTGTGTGCTAATCCCTGGATCGCTGTGGCTCTGAGAGCTTATGGAGTTTCGGCTTTTGCGGTGACCGGACTTTACGCAGTACCGGGCACTAACAGCTGGAAGCTATTACGGCGGTCGTTGAAGGACATTCCTGTTGTGACGACAGCAGAAGTCGAAGCCGAACAGTGGCTGAATGAGGGTGGCAAGGCGACCGCAGTCCTCTACGGCAACACGTTCGGCTATCCCGCTGCGTCGGCGAGATCGACAGTTCCGACAGTTTTCATCGGTGGTACCTCAGATCGAGATACGGAACTGATCGGCTCTCTCATTGATGAAGTCCGCGCCGATACCCGGGTTGTGCGACTCATCGTTGCAGATGGTTCAGGTTCCAGAACCTGGCGAGGGAAACGTGCGGAGATCCAGCACTTCGATCGGGTGACCTCGGACGAATTCGGCAGAATTATGAGTACTTGTGACGTAGTTTTCTTGCCGATCTTGAATAAGCCCAGAGCTTCTGGGCACATGGTTTGTGTCGGAGCGCTGGAGTGCGGACTGCCGGTGGTGTCATCGGAGTGCGCCGGCATGGACGGCTACGTCGACGGAAAGTTCGTAACGTACCTGGATCCGGTCGTATCCATTCTCGAACAACTAATTGCGCGCGCTGGCGACTCCATGGATAGTGACCAGATCCGGGACTTTTGGAGGGCGAACTTCAGCCTAGATGCGTACATCGCACGGGTGATGACAGCCTTGGACCAGCTAACGGGTCGCTAAGTTAGGTCGCCGGCGCTTCGGTTTCTTTTTGAGCGGGAGTAGAGTTCATCTACGGATCGAACTCACCGCTGGTTGGTGGGTGGGGCATGTCCATTGTCTGCATGCCATTGTGGACCATCCGCCCTCGATTGCGGGCCTGTGAGGCGCGCGGCGAGGTCGTCGGCCGTGGCGAAATGCGTCCGAAACCCGGCATGCGCCGCGGGCCGTGCCGGCCCGACCGAGTGCTGAGTCTTCTTGACCCCGGGCGCTTCGATGAGCAGCACATTCGTCGCGTACCCAGATCTGCAGGTCGCTTGCTCGTCGATCATATTTGCCGACCCCGAGAGGTTCCCCCGGATGGTGGACGCCGAGATAGCGGGACCGAGGGTTCCGCTGGAAGGATGTCCTCATGTCCCGCGAGCGGAGGTCGTTCACGACCGAGTGCAAGGTCGAGGCCGCCCGTCGGGTGATCGATTCCGGCCGCATCGTCGCCGAGGTCGCTCGCGAGTTGGGCATCAACGAAGGACCGCTCGGCCGCTGGGTCGCCGACGAACGCCGCCGGATCGAAGCCGCGACGGCATCCGGTGAACAGCCCCTCACGTCCGCGGAGCGCACCGAGCTGGCACGGTTACGCCGGCAGGACTCCGAGCAGGAGAAAGACATCGCGTTCCTGAAAAAAGCGAACTCCGCAGTCCACCGGATGGCACGACTGCTCGAAGTGTCCACATCCGGCTTCTACGAAAACCAAGGACGCAGCGTGACAAACCGATTGGTGCCGTCAGCAACGTCGAGCCGATCTGGAGATCAAGATCCTCGCGATCCACTAGGAGTCGAAAGGCGTCTACGGAGCACCGCGCATGACCGCCGAACTCCACGATCGGGGCGAGCTGATCACCGAGAAAACCATCGCGACCATCATGCGCTCCCTCGGCATCGTCGGGATCAGACCACGCACGTTCAAGATCCGCACCACCGTGGGCGACCCGTTCGCCTCGTTCCCCGACGACCTGGTCCAGCGCCGGCTCGATCAGGGCCCCTCGACGCGGTGGATATCACGTACCTCACCTGCGGCGAGGGCGATAAGTACCTGTGCGCCATCAAGGACGAGCACTTGAGGAAGGTGTTGGGTTAGGCCGTCGCCGATCACATGCGCACCGAGCTCGTCCTCGATGCCCTGGACATGGCTGTGGCCGCACGTGGCGGTGGTATCGCGGGCACAATCATGCACTCGGACAGGGGAACTCAATACACCGCGGCGATCATGAAGCAGGCATGCGAACGCTACGAGTTGAGGCGCTCGAGGGGCGACTGAACGCGCCCACCATGGCCGCGTAACCACTGTCCACTTTTCGGGGCAACCTCACCGGTGTCATTGTCGAAGTCGAAGTCCTTGAGCGATGCCGTGGTAGGCATGCACACGAATCGCAACCTGCCGTTCAACCGCCGCGCTTCGGTGGGAGCAACCTCGATCAAGAGCAGACGCCACGCTCCGACGCTGCGTTCATCGATAGCCCCTGCGCGGCAACTTGATCGAAGGCTGTCGGCAGCGCTTCGGCGGCGGCAGGCGAGTGTAAGGACCCCGAGATGCCCCACGCAGGCGCTGTTAGAGACCGGCCGTTTCGGCGGTGTTCGGTGCGGGAAGTCGACCGGCGGTAGGATGCTGTGTCGGGGCTCATGTGAGACGTTCATTCCCAGTGACGTCCGTTCATTGGCCCCGAGGGTCAAGGACATCCGATGATGGTGCGGTTGAAACCGATTCAGCTGATCCGGAAGAGTCGTTTGGTTTACGGAATCGGCTGCCCGCAGCGCGTCTTCCGCTCTGATCGCATCGAGCCCTCGCAGTATCCGTTCCTTGCGGTGGCGCGGTTTGCCGTGTTCGCGGACGCCATCGCGAGTCGTTCGAGGGCGACAGCATTGGGGCGGCGGAGTGCTGGAGGCGGTGACGATGTCAGGATGGCACCACCGACGGGGTGGGTGACGGTGACCTGCGCGGACGTCAACTCCTCATTGGACCTTCATCGATGGATGTTTCGATCAATCAAACATGTGCACTTCTGGGGTACGTTCTTCCAGTCCGCGGTCACGGCGAAGTAAGGCTGCCAGCCCACGCTCCAGCCAAGAATAGTACGCAAAGCATCGAATAGAATCCGAGTAGTCGAATCCTAAGCGCGAACAGGAGCAGCATTCCGGTCAGGGCCTCTACAGAGGCATAAGCGGCGAGCAACACGTTGACGTCGAAGTTGCTAGATCGTGACGAGGCAATTGCAACCACGGCAACTAGAGATACTGACGCCATCGTCAGCCTGGATGCGCTGGGTGGAAGAAATCGAAAGGTCATACGCTGTGCAACGGCAGCGGTAGTAGCACAGATTAGCCAAAGGCCGACGATTACGACCGGTGCCGCAAAATCGCGAAACCAGGTGAAGGCAGCGACACTGCTTCCGAAAGCGATTGGCCCGAGACCTATCCACAGAAAGCGAAGGAACTTGCGGCCAGATTCTGGGGACTCGGTTGACTGGTGGATAAGGGCAGGTACAACGGCATTGACCAGCGTGGCTGACGCAGCGCCGACGATCTTGGTGGCCACGCTGAGGATCGTTAGATTGGAAGCAGGCAGCAGCACTGCAGTGGATTGGATCAGGACTACTGCGATTTGGCCGATGCCAGAGCGAGCGAGAAACCACCCCGCTCCCGACCTAGAACGTACTCCACTACGGGGGGTTCCCGCGAGTGTCGTAATCCCGACTCCTCTACTGACCATGAGAAGCAATAAGCAAGAATTCCCAACCAGCAGGGCAACGAGCATCGCGGTGACTGACTTAACCGGGTCGCTCCAAGGCACAAGCAGCGTTAGCACTGCGAGCACGTTGGCGGGCAAAGCGATACCTGACATCCAGCGGGGATCGCCCTCTGCCTCAGACAGAACAGCTCGAAACCACACTGGTGCCTGTATCGCCGAATTTGCAGCGCTCGCTGCCACTATGGGGAGCAGAGCAATGCCGAGTTTGCCGTTCAGCTCAAGCCAAACCGCACCCACCCCCACGAACAGAATGCTGATTCCGGGTGTGGTCCAGCGGAGGATGCTCACTCCCCGCCTTGATATCCGATGCTCGCTTAGCAGCATTGGATACATGACGCCGACGAGTAGGGTGAGTGTCGGCAGAAGGCCGAGATTCCACAGGTAGAAGTAGGCGTCCGTAGAACTATTCGCGCCGTTTCTCCAAATTAGGAGTGCGAGCTGAACAACGCCAGTTCCTTGCGATGCCAGAGAGAGGATTGGTCCCCGAAGCATAGCAAGCTGTGGCCGAGCCCTGGGTTGAATGATCGACGTCACTTGCTCACTATGGCTCCCCGTTGTTCGATGGACAACACGAGTGGGGCTAAACACATGTGCGAGGGTCGCAGCTCGTTGGAGTATCCACAGCCAGAAGCCGCCTCAGGAGTCATTTGACCACTGCTTGTGCTGTCGACGAACTGCAGTCGTCAACGCTGTTCGAACCCTCGGCCCATCAGTCGGTTCAGGGCAGAACGGACTCTTTCGATGCATAGACTTTTTCGGTGGCATCCTTCTGCGGTCGCCACCACTGCTCGTTGTCGCGGTACCAGTCGACGGTCGCTTTCAATCCAGCTCGGAAGTCGACATAGGTTGGCGTCCAACCCAATTCGGTGCGAAGCTTGGTCGAGTCGATGGCGTAGCGCAGATCGTGGCCGGGGCGGTCGGTGACGAAGTCGAAGGCGTCGGGTGCATTGCCGGTTTCTTCGAGGATCGCTTCGAGGACGGTCCGGTTGTTCGCTTCGCCGTCGGCTCCGATGAGGTAGGTCTCGCCGATGCGGCCGCGCTCGATGATGGCCCAGACGGCACTGTTGTGATCGTCGACGTGGATCCAGTCGCGTACGTTCTGGCCAGCGCCGTAGAGCTTGGGCCGGGAGCCGCTGAGGATGTTGGTGATCTGACGCGGGATGAACTTCTCCACGT
>NZ_JABFAU010000050.1 GCF_017168335.1 Rhodococcus sp. KRD162
CGGTGTTGCGGTGGCTGGTGCGGGTGGTGGCGGTGGGGTTGGTCATTGTTTTGCCTTTCGTTGGTGGCTGTCTGAGCGCCAACCGTACAGCGTGACGCTGCAAGGTTCAAGAGCAACTGTTCGCAGCGTGACGCTGCAAGGTCACGTGAGGCATTTCTACGGCGTCACGCTGCATGGTTAGCGGGTTGCGAATAGGCGGTGAGACCGACACTCAACCGCCACCCCACCGACATCACCTCAGTGAACGAAAATGTGGCAGCTCGGCGCTCACACCGCCGTTGAACTGGCTATATCTGCCCGCCCCCTCCTCGTCTGACCACACTGGCAGCGAAGGCAAAGCGGCCGTTCGGATGGAGGCTGACCAGCAGCGTGACGCTGTAGAGTGACGACAGAAGCGCAGTCCGAAGACCATGAACACCCAGATTGGAATTGCCGTGTCCGAACCGAAGCTGGTCACAGCCCAGGAAGCCGTGGCGCTTATTGAGGCCGAAACGAAATCGGTGATGAAGGCCCAGACCTTCCGCTCGTACGTCTACCGAGACTTGGCACCTGCACCGGTGAAGAAGGTCGGACGCACGCTTCTGTTCAGTCGCAAACAGATCATCGAATGGGCACAGAATCGTCCTGGAAGTGGCGCCCGCACGGACATCTCCGACCCGAAACGGACACGCCGAACTACGAGTGCGGCAACGCCATCGACACGTGCACGAGCGAAATCCGCTGACACTGAGCAGCTCGCGAAGGATGATGCTTGAGCGACGAATCGATCACTGTCGAACTCGGGAAAGCCGAAAGCGGCGTCGATATCACCACCGCGTCCTCGCCTCGCGAGCTGGCACGCCTGCACACCAGCACCTGAGGCAATCGGTATAGTCATCGTCACTGCGTATGACCAGGATGAGCCGGAGGCTTCACCCCTATGGGTGACCTCCGGTTTTCTGTTTCCTGGACCGCGGCGCCGCTGTGTTCTTCGATGCTGCGGCGCTCTTCGTTGCCGGTTGCTTCGGTTCTGTCGCCGCGGCAGTAGCACCCTGTCGCCTTACCGCCTTCGCGGGGGTCGCCGTTTCGTGTCCGGACGCGTTGGGATCAGCGGCTTTACGCCGCCGCTTGACCGGCGTCGCCTTCTCCGTGGGGGTCGGGTTCGTCGCCGTCGGCTCTGTGACGGCCGTCGAGCGTCGCACACGCTTCGGCTTCTCCGCAGCCTGAGCAGGTTCCGGTGCGGGCTCAACGGGCGGTACAGGCTTGAAGAACGCCATCCCCAGCTTGATCGCATGGCTGACCACCAGCTCGGGTCGGCCTTTGTCGTCTACGAAACCCATCAGGGCTGCTCCTCTGCGATCTCCCGCAACTGTACGATCCGACATCTCGCCAACGACCCGTCCGGTCTCTGGTACCGGCCCTCGTGAGCGCCAACCACATCCCACTGCAATCCGCGGGGAAGCAGGTGCGCGGTGTCGTCGACAGAATCCGAGCGGCCCAGGTACATCCCGCGCGTCGTTTCCATCTCGAACACCACCTCCTGGTCCCCGATGACCTCGTCCAGCTCGTGAATGGCGTGAGTGGTCATGGTGAATCGGTCGAACTCTATCCGTGCGCCTTCCTGCAGCGTCGACGGCAAATTCTGTGGCTGCTCCGGCAGCTCGTGCGGCAACGAGACCGCGCAGTACACGACGTGGCCGCGGTCGTTGCCACGTTCCGCTGTCTGGATGGCTCGGTCGATGCGCTGCACTTGCGCCCGCGCTTCCTCGGGCAGTAGCTGGGCGTCGCCGCCGACCTCGGTGAGTGCGTCCCCGACGCCCACCCAGGTCTGTGCGTCGGTGATCAGCCGGTGTGTCTCGCGGTATCCGATACGGGAAAGGTTCGATTGCGCTTGATGTTTGGCGACCGACCGCGCTTTACGTTGACGTGAGGATGGTGGGAGGCGGATCGCATCGGGGATGGGTAGCGGTCGGCGTTTGCGTTCGTTGACTTCTTTGACGGCCGAGCGGGGGTAGGCGCGTTCCAAGTCTTTGCGGGCGCGGGTGTAGGCGCCGTCTTCGACGGTGCGGTCGAGTCCGCGCGCGGATCTGCGCTCGTCGGCACGGTCGTCGTAGGTGTGGCGGGAGCGGTATTCGCCTTGTTTGGACACCAAGCTGGTGTCGCTACCGGCTTCTGGGTCAAGGCGCGTGTCACCGTCGACTGAAAGCGTGTATTTCCTCACCCGGTACCCGTCTCGTGGTGTGTGAAAGCTACAGCGTGGCAGGTATTTAACGTCCCAGTTGAACACCTGCCACGCCACCCCACCTCGAAAGGTGGGCCTGGTAAAGCGCGAGTCGTCCGGCGACCAAACCGTCGTCGCGCACCAGGTGGGCCTTAGCTACTGACCACGTCGTCGACTATACCGACAAGGGCGCCGAAAAATCTCATGTACTGCTGCGGGATGCGCGACAACATCGCTGCGGCGATGACATCTCCGACGCGGCTGCCTAAGCGGAATGCTGGCGTAGAACTCGTCGAGGAGCAGCACCAGTGGCGGTACTCGGAACCGGTGAGTCGGCTCGTTCACCTGACCTATCGGCGGAGGCCTGGCCCTTCAGGGCCGGGAGGAAGCCGCTCTGAATTGCGCAGTAGACCGCAGGTTCGCATACGACGGTGGGATATGGACCCGACTGGATTCGAATACGTGTCGTACCACGCTGCAAGGATCTGTTCCTAGCGCAATGTCCGGGCAAGTGAAGGCGTAGACCCGATTTCGGAAGGCGGTGGCGGCAGTGAAACGGATCGTGATGGTCAAACTCGCCGTCACCGACGAGCAAGCTGCCACGTTGAAGCAGACGCTACTCACTTGTAACGCCGCCGCCGACGTTGTTTCCGATGTTGCCCAACACTCTTCTGATCGGCGTGCGTTCGCGTTGCAGAAGACGGTGTACACACAGATCAAGGCACTCGGGTTGTCGGCGCAGCCCGCGGTCCGGGTGATCAAGAAGGTTGCCGACGCGTACACCACCCGGAAAGCGAACCTCAATGCCGGGAACTACGGTCAGTCAGGTTCGAAACGGTATGCCGCAGTCTCCGGTACCGCGGTGCGGTTCCGGCCGCTGGCGGCGCAACCGTTCGACGATCGGTGCTTGTCCTGGCAACTCGATTCGTCGACCGTGTCGATCTGGACGGTGTCGGGCCGGATGAGGGGTGTGCGGTTCGTGTGCGCGCCGTGGCAACTCAAACTCCTTTCAGACCGCCAGGGTGAAACGGATCTGGTTTACCGCGGCGGCTGCTTCTACCTGTATGCCACCGTCGATCAACCTGCACCCTCGCCGGTTGTGCCGGTGAAGGATCCGGTTGACGGGTGGTTGGGCGTGGATCTGGGGATCGTGAACCTGGCGGTCACCACCGATGACGACCCCACGGAACTTGATGTGCGGTGGTCCGGCGGTGCTGTCACCGCTCGCCGGAAGAAGAACCAGGTGATGCGGACGGCCTTGCAGAAGGTTGGCACGAAGTCCGCGAAGCGGAAGTTGAAGACTCGGCGACGGAAGGAACAGAGGTTCGCCACCGATATCAATCACCAATTGTCGAAACATATTGTTGCTCAGGCGCAACGCACCGGCCGCGGTATCGCGATAGAAGATCTGTCGGGTATCCGCGATCGGGTACGGCTGGCCAAGAAACAACGAGCACAGGTACACAGCTGGGCCTTCGCGCAATTGCGGGACTTCCTCACCTACAAGGCAGAGATGGTGGGTGTTCCGGTGGCGGTGGTCAACCCGCGCAACACCTCCCGCACCTGTTCGCAGTGCGGGTTCTGTGATGCGAAGAATCGCCGCAGGCAAGCTCGGTTCGAGTGCCGCGAATGTGGGTGGGCCGCGCACGCGGACCACAATGCTTCCCACAACATCGCTGCACTCGGACATGAAAAGTATTGGGCCGCTCAATCAACCGTGCCTAAAGCAGCCACCGCTCTAGCATCCAGCTAGGTCGGTGAGCAGCAAACCTGGCCCTTTAGGGCCAGGTAGTTGATACACTCGCGCTGTCCCAGAGTTCCGCCACCCGGCGAAGCTGCGGCTCGGGAGTCTCCACCGCATTGCGGACAGTCCCCCACGCGCGTTCCTTTGTTGTGATCCGCGCCCATGACGATGTCCTTCGAACGTGCGTTGATGTTCTGCCATAAGAACTATCGCAAAAACCCACTACTGTCGCGACACCACCAGGGACAGGAATGGCAGTCACATCTCGAGTGCGATGGTCGGGCCGGGAACGAAGTCGACGGACAGCTCACGTGCGACGACGTCGACGGCAACGCCGAGGAGTTCGGTGAGTTGCTCTGCGAACCCGAGCATGGCCATCAATTGCTCGTAGTCCGGGCCGTTGAAGCTGGCGAGCAGGTCGATGTCGCTGTGCGGGCCTGCGTCGCCGCGGGCGACGGATCCGAAGACATGGATGTCGCGGGCGCAGTAGGTGTGGGCGAGATCCCGGAGACCGGACCGGTGTGCGGCGAGGGTGGCGAGGAGGCGGTCGGTGTCGGCTGTTCGCGGCCTGCCGCTGTGATGCTCAATCTCCGGGTCACCGGTCATGGTTGGTGCGGGAAGAGTCCGTCACGTCGCGAGGGGAACTGGTACTTTCCCGGCGCGTCTTCGACGGATTCGATGATCAGGTGGTCTGGTCCCCCGTCTGCGACGACTTTGAACACTGATGCGCCGTGTTCGCCGATGGTGACTGTGTCGCCGGGTTTCATCACTTGCCGCCCTCGTCGAGGAGGTAGGTGCCGAACTCGTCTTTGGTGTGCGGTGGGAGGTGGTTGGTGCAGAACGGTACGAGTGGGCCGAGCACTCGTACGTGATGTCCGGCGTTGTTCTGGCACACTGCACATTTCGCGTATCCGGCGCCTGGCTCTTTAGGTTCGGCGGTGTAGTTGCGCGATGCCTCTTTGGCTTCGTCGATCGTGATCATCGTAGGGGTTGTCTCCGTCTGTGGGTTCGTGGCTGTCCGGCCGCGGGTGGATGAGGTTTACGCTACCGGTTCACGCTCGGCGGTGGTCGCGGGGTCGGGGCCTCCGGGGACGATGCGTGTTGGTGCGCTCGAGGGTGCAGCCTCGGCAGTATCCTGCTTCTCGGATCGGCTATTTCTGTTCCGCCAGATCATGTTTCCGACGAGAGGCACTGCAATGAATCCTCTGGTCCTCGAGGCGTCCGTGACGACGATGGCACCGGCCCCTCCCGGCCACCGTCAGCGGGCGGTGATCACTTTTCATGCCGCTGCGACACCGGAGCGAGTTGGCGCTGTGCGCGAGGTTCTGCCGTTGTCTTTGCAGCCCATGTTCGACCAGCACCTGGAGGACTTCGATGCGCGGGTGGGTGTGCCGTTCACGATCGCGGAAACAGTGGCTGCGCGCGGACGCTGACAGGGGCGATGCCCCGCCCGTGACGGGCGGGGCATCGTAGGAAGGCCGCGACACGTGTCGGCGTGAAGCGCGCGTAGTCGCGGGGCGGTTCACGCACGAGCAGCGCGCGTGTGACGGGTCGCGATGGGCGTTCGGTCAATGCGGCACGGGTCCCGCCGAGTGTTGACCGACGAGGTGAAAGTGCCGAAAGATGCTCTCGGACTTGCGCCGCCGCGCGTGGCGCCGTCTCCGAGGTCGTGTTGCGCCGGTGTCGAGGTTGTCGATCCGCGCGACTCGCCCGCTCGGGTTGACGGAGTACGCGCGGTCGCAGTCCCATCGTGATCCGTCGCCCATTTCGTTGGCGGTGAGGGTCATTTCGCCGATCCAGACGATTCCGTAACCTTCGACGGGGCGCGATTGTTCGACTTCGTAGGCGATATGGGCAATTTCGTTGGGCAGTGTGGCTTTCGCGTTGGCGAACAGTTGACCCCAGTGCCGCGACGGTTGATCGCTGAAGGCGGCGTAGACATTGCGGTAGCCGTCCCGCCAGATGATCTGGCTCAGTTCGTTTTCGACGCCGTCGGCGTCGAAGTGGATCAGGGCGACGACGTCGGGTCCGGCGATGCCGTGGGGCGCGGACAGGGTGATCAACGCGTTGACTGCCATGTCTTTCATCGGCTTACCCGTGTACGGAGGTTGGCTGTGGTGCGGGTGCAATGCGGGGCGTGACTCATGTTCTCGATCCCCTTCTCTCCGGTGCCGAGGTCGGCGCGGACTACTGGGCAAGTTCGGTCGCCTGTTGCTGCAGGCTCGGTTCAGGTTCGAATGGGACGCGAACGGTTCGGCTGGGTCCCTGGGCTGGTATCGAGAATGTTACTTGCCAGCAACCCTGTTGTCGTCCTTACTTTTCCGCTACCACCGACCCCTCCCCCGGGTTTCGGGATTCACAGAGACGGCCTGCCTGCGCTCCGACCTATCGAACGTGCACGGGCCTGACCGTGTTGATCAGCCCGCATCGCGCCCGCATCTTCGAATGCCCCGCACTGCAGGCCTGACCGAGCACTCGCTTTCGTCGATACACTTGTTCCACACCGTGTTTCAGTACCCGGCGGACCGTTCTTGCGGCTCCGCTCTCTGGGTGTACCTCCACGACGACGACAGGAAAGAACATGGACTTTTCGGCCACTATCGCCGACCTCAAGAACGACACCCTTTCGCACCTCGATCTCGCATTGGACGACGAGCGGTTCGAGGTCGAGATCAACGAAGACGGAGCGGTCTCCGCGATCTTCGGTGTCACCTTGGCGTTCCACCGCCAGTTGGGTCTCAAAGACGGAATCGTCGACAGTGACGGCGAATTGACCACGAGTGGGGCAGAGCGTCTGCAGACGTACCTGCGGAAATATCTGAGTGAGGAGAGCGGTCTGGACACCTCCACGTTGGAGGTCAGCACCGATGAGCAGACATCCACCCTTGGCGAGGACCCGGGGTTCGCGGTCATCCTCACATCCACACCCGGTCTTTCGACGAAGTTCCAAAGGTACTGGGACGAGACGCTGTGGCCGTTCAGTGCAACGTTGATCAACATTTGCGATCCGGGCACCTTCAACGCGCCGTACATGTTCGACCACATCTAGAGGGGAGATCTCATGGCACACAACGAATCAGTTCTTGTCGAGCGGTTCGGCGTGTGGGGCGAGCATCCCTCACACCCGGCGCGGGACTGGCAGCACGAGGTCGCCGACGGAGACACGCGACTCGGCTATTGGGCGTGGGTCGCAGCGCAGCTCGACAACGCCGACACCTGATCTCCGCACCCACAGCGTTGAACGACAGTGGCGCCGCAACCCGTCTCGGGTGCGGCGCCACTGTTGTCTGGCGGTGTCGTGTGCGCTATCGGTCGGCGATGACGCCGTCGATGTAGGCAACCGCTTCTTCAAGGGTTGCGAACTTGTCGCCGCCCTTGAGGTACTGCACGGCACCCTCGGGGCTGGCGCCGACGGCCCGGAAGGCGCGTCCGCTCTCCGGCTCCCCCAAGTTCAGATCGTTCGATTCCACGAAGTAGAACCCGCCGATGACGTCAGTCTCGACCTTGGCGCCGTGGTAGTCCGTGGTTTCTTGGGAGAACCAGCTGTGGCCCTTGGCCTCGTTTGCGGCTTTGATCTCGGCGATGTTGTTGAATCCGGTGCTCATGTCGTCGTTCCTTACTGGTCGTGGTCTGGGTATGAGGTTACCGCGTTGTGGGCGGGTGGTGTTGCCTCGTCGACGGCGACGGCGGGGACGTAGCGCTGGCCGCGAATGCTGTTGCAGCGGTGGTCGGGAGTGAGCGACGGCGCGCAGGGGCAAGCTCAGGGGATACGGGCGTTTTCTAGGCGTGGGCGAGTCGGGCGGAGGTCATTCTCGTTGCCGGACTTCGATAGTCGACTCCGCTGAATCCACTCGCCGGTTTCGGGCACGATGTTGTCTGCAACCTATCTGGAGCAGTTCATCAGGAGTCGCACTCCTCCGTCTTTGTATGGATCGAACTTGCCGGAAGGTGGGTTGCTCCACCATTTTCCATCGCTGACTCGGATGAGTGTGTCTATGGCGCAGATCCACACACCGTCGTCCTTGTCCACGGCGGGGGTCACGAATCCTTTGGTGGGTTGCACCCCGGGAAGGTGTGCCACACCGTCTGGGGTCAACGTCAGCCCGGTCTGGGCGTGGATGGCTTGGGCTTCCTGCTTCCGCCAGCGGTCGCCATTCACGGATCCTTCATGGGCCATCAAAGCTATTCCGCCCGTTGTGATCAACACCCACACCGCACACATCGCGATGGTGGACCGAACGTATGAGCTGTCTCGGCGCCCCTTACGTATTGTGTTGAGCCGCTTCCAGCATGGAGGAGCGAGGAAGACGACCACGACGGCGAAGCACGCACTGACAGCGAGACTGGAGGTGCGATGCATCTCCAGTTCAACGAGTACGTCGAAGTTTTTTACTGTCACAGGACTTCTGATTCTGGGGCGGACCAGCTGTCACACGAGGTGATGCTGTTCATCCCCCTCTGGAACCACATCCGATTGTTTGCGTAACTGGGATGGGTGTCGTTGATGTCTTCACCTTCGGGGCCGTTGTCATGATCAGCGAGGAACTGGTCCGCCATCTCGGGCAGTAGATACTTGAAAGTGAAACCGCCGAGGCATTCCGCTTGCGCCTCATACCTTTTGTGCAAAATTCTGTCCGCGCGATGGTCCGATTGAACCGTCGCGAGCATTCGTCTGAACGATTCTTCCACTCCGATCTGGTTCTGGATGTGATGTCCGTACTCATGGGCAACGGTCTGCGCCATTTCGTGCTCGGTCATCCCCCGGTATTTCCAGATCCGGATTTTGTGGTTCGAGTTGCAGTAGAAGCTGGTCTCTTCGTCGGCTTCGGTCTTGCCGCAGATGTATTCGCCGGGCCGATTGGGGGAATCGAGGATGACGGTGGGAATCGACATCCCCTTGTGGAACTGTTGGTCGATCGCGGGTCTCCACATTCGCGTCCATGCACGAGATGATCTTCTCCGCGTACTTTTTCTGCTCGTCGAGTCGCTTCACCCATGGGAGGGGCACGCATTCCGGGTCGAAGAATGTCATCGTGCCGTCGGTGAGAATGCCACTGGTGGCGTCTATTTCGCCGCTTTGACGAGTGTGGTCTGCTTGGCCTAGTTTCGTAATCGCCAGACCCGTGAGAGGTATCGCTGCGAGCACCACAAGGGCTATTGCGAGGATTGACGTAACCACGATCAGGGCTGCTTGTTTCTTGCTCGGCGTCACTCGTTCCGTCCCCTCTATTCGGAACGATTCTATACGTACCTCGACGTAAACAGGTAACTGGCTCGTTGCCGTGGTTCAGTGTGTTTTGCCTCATGGAGATCGCTACCACCGACAGATTGCGTCAGCGGTGTCGAGCGTAAAAGCTCAGCCCCACAGCAGGTCCGGGGCACACAACGGTGGCGAGACGAACAAGGTGGCGTCGCCGTTCGACACCTTCGAGTCGGTGCCGAACGGCGACGCTTCCTGCGATCGGTGATTCCCGTTCAGGGCCGGAGCGGGGCGGCGGTTTCTCGGAGCACGATCTTCCAGCGGTCGAGTACTTCGGTGTGCAGTTCAGCGGTGTCGAGGACACGGCCGCGGGTGCCGTCGATGTTCATGGTGTAGTCGCCGCCGCCGGGCATGACGAGCGCGACCTGGGGGCCACTGACGGTGATGTCGTAGTAGCCGGGGTGGTTACTGGTAACAGTGAAGGTCGCGTCGCCTTCGGTGAAGGTGTGCGGCAGTGCGGGTGTCACTGGGGTTCCGCGGTGTGGCCGGGTCCGTCGATGTCCTCGCCGCATGCGTCGCAGGATCCACGGAGTTCGGTTTCGTCGACGTCGATGACGATGAGTCCGGCCTTCTCGACGAAGTCGATGGCCTTCTCCTTCGCTTTCTCGGCGTTGTCGAAGTCGAAGGCGCTGTAGTCGTCGTTGGTGATGGCTGTCGCGCAGCGGTGGCACAGTTTGTAGCTGTTGTCGCTCATGATGTTTCGGCCTTTCCTTGTTTCTCGTGTCGGTACGGTCTTGTCAGTGAAGTTTGGCGAGGATGCGTGTGGTGGCGGCTTGTACGTCGGCGACGTCCAGTGTGCGGGTGTCGGCGCTGGTGATGTCGTCGGGCTTCATTTCTGCAAGTCGCTGGGTGCGACGTTCCTTGGCCTGGACGTAGATCTGGTGGGACAGGCGGGCGTTGGCGAATCTGTCGATGATCGGATATTTCCGCGGGAGCGAGTGGTCGATTTTAACTTGGACGGCGACGCGGATCGCGGCTCTCGCTTTCGCGGTGAGCCGTATGCCTGCGCGGGCGGCGATGACGGCGGTGATCTCGGCGATGTCGTAGGCGTTGTAGCTCTCGAAGTCGAGGGAGGTCGGGAACTGTGCTGCGAGTCGTTCGTTGCCCGCGAGGAAGGTCTCGATTTCGTCGCCGTATCCGGCGAGGATGACGATCAGGTTCCCTGCGTGGGTGTCCATGGCGTCGAGTAGCGCCGCGATGACGTCTGGGCCGCTGGGATCGACGACGCCGGTGGCGCCGACGCTGAGGCGGCTGGCTTCGTCGACGTAGAGGATGCCGCCGAGTGCACTGTCGACGGCCTTGTGGAGTTGCGCGAGGGGGTCGTCCCAGTACCGTCCGGCGAGGTCTCGGTCACTGACGGAGTGCACGGTCGGCGAGGTGATGATGCCGGTCCCGGCGTAGATGTCGGCGATGATCTGTGCGACGGCGGATTTGCCGGTGCCGAGCGGGCCGGTGAACACCAGGTGGCCAGGCTGCGCAACTCCTGGTGCGCGGTGTTCGGCGGTGTGGCAGATCTTGTGGACGGCGCTTTTGATGCTCTCGCGACCGACGAGATCGTCCAGGGCGCGGTCGGCGCGTGTGAGCAGATCAGCGGCAGCGGCGGTGCTGGCGGTCATGTCGTGGCCTTCCTGGTGTCGGTTACGGGGCGAGGGCGGCGGCGAGGCGTTGGAAGTGATCGAGGGGGTCACCGTGGAGATCGAGGCTGATCAGCGATCCCCGGATCTTGACCTTGTCGTCGGGGCCGGTGCGTTTGCAGTGTTCGACGATCGCCCCGAGCGGGACACTGCGGTTGCCGTCCGTTCCGAGGTTCTCGAACCGATGGTTGAGGTCGTAGCGGCGCCGGACGACGAAGTTGTCGATCCAGGTGTCGAAATCCATGAGGTCGGTACTCATTGTCGCCGTGCTCACCGGGCGAGCGCTTCGGCGAGTTTGCCGAAGTATTCGAGAAGGTCGGCCGCACGGAAGTCGAGTGCGATCAAGTTCTTCTTGATGGCGAGCTGCTCGTCCGAGGAAGCATTTTTGAATGATTCGATAACGACTCCGAGGGGAATGGTGTTGATGCCACTCGGGCCTTCGACCTCGAATACATGTTCCGGGTCGTAGCCCTTTTCGTCGATCAAAGTGTCGATCCAACGCGCCTGTGACATCTATTAAATTCCTTCCGGGAAGATAGCCTTTTCGGACTGTGAATGGCAATCGATTTCTTTGACCGTAACATTTTCGAAGGCATTAATGCGCGACCAGTTTCGGCATTAAATTCTGGTTCGATTCACAGCAGGCCGACAGATTCAGAATTCAGCACATCAGGCGTCGAGTCCCCATGTACGAGCCCGCACGTCCGCACAAATGGGGCAGTACGTCTCGTCGTGACTGCTCGTCCACCCCGCGGGCAGAGTCACCATTTCGGCAGGGCCGGAGCACTTTTCGTCGACGGCAGGTTTCGCGGTTTCGCCGCACGCAGTGCACGTCAACGGTTGTGGCGTCGTCATTTATTGGCTTTCCAACGGAGGATGATGAATCGGTTCCATAGGCCGACCGTCACTGCGCGGACAAGTCCTTGGTGAGCAAGTTCCATCCCGATTGCCCGTTCATCGCTCGCCGCTTCGGCAATGATGAGATGTTCACCTTCGAAGAGACATTTCTGATACATGGCTTCATTCTTTCGATATTCCGGAAAAGATGTGAACGTAAGCTGAGGTCGCCGCCATTGGCGTTCATAACTATCATTGACCGCGTGTCACTTCGGCACGCAACCCCCCATATCAGAAGGACGCCGATGCAGGAATTCAATGTGGAATGGCGCATGCCCATCGAGGCTGAGAGCCCCCGGGAAGCGGCAGAGATGGCTTTCAGGATTCAACGAGATCCGGAATCGACCGCAACGGCCTTCGTCGTCGACGGAGTAGAAATCGATCTCGGCGAAGACTTCCGCTGAACATCTCGGACGGTGAGGGCGATCATGTCCTCACCGCCCGAGACTCAACGAGCGAGTTTCTTCGCGCAGTTCGGGCAGTAGTCCGTCTCCCCTTGGTGAATCCACCCCAGTTCGAGTTCACGATCGATGTCACTGCACTTGTCGCCGTGCTCCGTCTGGGTTTCCATGTGCGTGAGGCAGCCGCCGTCGCAGGTGATCATGAGCATCATCATCGTGTTGTCCTCCGTCGAAATATGTGTTGTTCACAGCAGTTGGCAGATAGCGGAACCGTCAGCGGGATCCGGCGAGTTCAGGCATTTCATCCCAGGTGCGGCCGTCGAGAAGTCGGCCACCGGCTGCAGCCCTCACGCCGCCGACCTGTTTGAAGAAGAAGCGAGTCGCGCAGCCGAGGCAGCGATCGCGAATATCGCGCACCCAGTCCAAATCGAGATCCCTGTGCCCGGAACCACTTTCACCGCCGACGATCACCCAGTCGATTCCGGTCAAGTCCAAGCTCGGCAGCGGACCGAGCAGCGGCTCCAACGACAGGAACCGCATCGCAGCAGGTGTAGCTCGTAGCTCGTCCGCGCGCCAGCAGTAGTCATCGGATTCGATCGAGGTGCCCATCCACACGTTCGGCAGCGGCCACACGGGCGCGCCGACACGAGAGGTGTTCTGCGGCAGCGTCGCGTACGCGTCGTGGACCTGCTCGACAAAGCTCTGCCGAGTCAGAAGTTTTGCGATCCTCTTGGGGCGTTTCGTGAGCACCTGGAACGTGTGTTGCTCCGCCGCCGCCATGACCGCGAAGATGCGGGCGATCTGCGTGTCATTGATCTGGGCGTGCCCGATGTCGGACATCGAGTTCACGAACACTCGCCTGGGTTTGCGCCACTGTAACGGGAGGGTCAGAGCACTGTCATGGAATGCGACCCCGAAGCCAGGTCCGCTGGTGACCGGATCACCGTCGGTCTGGTACTTCGCTGCGCCCATCGCCTTGAGTCGCTTGCTCTGGGAGAGCGCGTAGCAGTTGTCGCAGCCGGGTGAGATCTTCGAGCAGCCTGTCGTCGGATTCCAGGTTCTGTCAGTCCATTCGATCTTCGACTCGGTACTCATTGCTCTCCTCCTTCCCGGCGTGTGATTGATCTGAAGATATCTGGTTTGGGCGGTTTACCGCTCACCCAATTGTCAGGTTCGGCGACTCGCTGTGACCGGGCCCTCGCCGCCCATCTTTTCGGCGTGCGCGAGGGTTGCTGACATCGACTCGATCGCCGGTGCCAACATTCGCTGCACGCGGGTGACCAGTTGACGTTGTTCCCGGGCTGCGCGGCGTGTCCCTTCGACGTCGAGGACGGCGTCGACGATGACGTCAAGGTCCCCGAATCCCCAGAGCTGTTCCTGGGACCTTCGTTCGGCGATCTTCTCGAGGAGCTGCGTCGCGCTCTGCCGAAGCGGGGACAGCGCAATATCCGCGCCAGCATCTTTGAGTTCCTCGACCGTGCGCTTGAGACGCTCGATCTCCCGGCTCTGACTCACGGTCGTCGCGGTAGCGTCCCGGACTGCGGCGTCGGCACGGAACGACTGCCAGCGAGCCAACTTCATCCACCCGTCCGAGGACGCAAGAGGATCCAACCGCGGCGCGGGCTTGAGCACCGTCATCGAACGCGTCCGACGGCCGGAGGGCGGCGCCATCACACCCCAATGGGCGGGAATGTCCAGACCGTCCACCAGTGCCGGATCCGCGACGACAAGCCACCACCGGTGGCAGTGTCGCGCCCATTCGTCGTGCTTGGTGGGATTGGCGAGTTCGGCGAGGACGTCCGCGCGGGACACCTTCAGCTCGTGGCCGACGATGATGCTCTCACCTGAGAGCGTGAGCGGCGCGGCAATGAGGTCAGCGCGGCGATCCCCCCGCGGAGAAGCGATCTCCGGCGCCAAAAGCCAACCCTTGGGCCGATTCGGCGCGTTGTAGTGCCGCGAGAGGACGGCGAGCAGTTCAGTGGCGTTCATGCGGTGGCCTCGTCTTCTACGCGCAGTGCGCGTTCTTTCCAGTGGTCGCGGTCGGCGCCCAGTTCGGCGAGGCACTCGAAGATCGCGGCCCAGTCGGCGTCACCGTCCGGGGCGACGTCCACACCGACCGCGGTGGGGACGCTGTCGCAGACCTGGGCGTGCAGGGCGCCGATGATCTCGGCGCCAGCCTGACGGCGAGCGACGTCTTCTTCGAGGTCGACGATGCGGGATCGGAGTTCTGCGGACGTTGCCGAGCCGGGCGACAGGTAGGTCACCTCCATCACGCGTTCGGCTTGATGCCGTTCGAACTCGTCTTCGCCGCCGCCCCACTCGCATGCCGAGCAACCGAGGAACTCGGGTTCGCCGTCGTGAGCCCGGAGGTAGGCCGGGATGTGCTTGCCGAGTTCGGCGGCGATCAGGTCGAGCACCGCGGGGTCAGGCGCGGCGGTCGGCGTCGAACTGTGCAGCGTGGGCGCGGTGGGCGACATCGCTCATCTCCTTCTCGTGCTTGCGGTAGTTCACCAGGGCGTCGGCTTTGGTTCTGCCTCCGAAATACTCCTCGCACCACAGGCATTGAAGAACGTGGCGTTTGCCGAGGTTGCGGTAGCCGTCGCCGGTGTCGGCCCAGGCGTCGACGTGATGTTGGGCGCGCTCGACGAGCCGGGCTGCCGCGTTGGGTGTTGTGGGGACGGGAGGGTCCTCATGCGCTGTTGGAGCGGGTAATTCACCAGCTGTCGGTGCGGCGGTGGTCATCGCGGCCCCGCCTCCAGCGAGTAGTCGAGCGTGTAGCGAGGCGAGAGTGATCGTTTCGGCAGCGAAGTCGTCGGGGTGGTCGAGGATGCACTTCGCTTCTGCGGCAGTCATTTCCCTGGTCTCCTTGTCGGATCGGTATTGCATGTGTGGTGGCAGTACTCGCAGTCGAACGTGGGCAAGGTGAGGCGCGACTGCGGAATGAAGGTGAACGAACGGCACAATGGGCACTCGACGTGGATTCCTGGCTGCGCGGCCGGTGGTGTCTCGCAGATGATGTGGGCGGTCTCGTTCATGGCGGACTCCGATCGAACGTGGAGGGGATGCGGGGTCGGCGCTTGCGGTGGGTGCGGCGCCGACCCTCGGCAGCCCGGGTGCATGGAACTGGGTTATTTGACGGTGACGGTCCAGGCGCGGTGGCTGATCTCGGCGACGTTGTCCACGAGAGGTTCGAGCGCGGTGGGCATTTCGGATACTCGGCCCGCGGTCAGCTCGTCCTGCAGCTCGGCGATCAGTTCACTCTCCGAGCAGTCCATGTAGTGCTTGGCAGGTTTCTGTCCGTTCTGGCACAACAACACTCGTATCTCTTCGCGGTCCACAGAGACTGCACTCATTCGCGTTTCGACGTACTCGATGGTGATCGACATGATGGCGGGGTCCTTTTCTCAGCTGGTGATGCGCGGAATGGGCAAGGTGGCGGGGACGGCGAGGTCGTAGATGCTGTTGCGGATGATCACCACGGGCTCACCGGTGACGGAGTGCTCCGTCCGTTCGAGCTCGTAGATGGTGGCGTAGTCGATGGCGGCGATGTCGCGTGCGACAGCGAATTCGTCGAACACGATGCCGTCGGCGACGACGAAGTTTTCCCGGCTGTATGCCAGCGGTGAATCGAGGACCATCGACTCGTCGGTATGCCCCCTGAGCCATTCGAGTGGATCAGCCAGATCGATGGTGTCGTGTTCGGTGAGATCTTTTGCGTGCGTGGAGATGACGAGCATGATTGTTCCTTCCGTCGGCGACTTAGAACGGCTTCGGTTCACACGCGCGGTTCTCGGCCGCACAGTCTGCGAGGTAGTCGTCCCAGAAATAGATGTAGGCCGACGCCCCTGAACGTTCGCGGCGCACCGTGGCCCCAGTGACGGGGTCCTCGTTCGCGCAGATCCGCGCGGTGACAGCGCGATTCCATTCGTCGAAGTTCAGAAGCTCGGCCATGTCGGTTGCTCCTGCGCGGTCAGGCCGCGGTGATGTGTTGGGTGACGGCACTGTGCGCATCGAACGCGATCCCGTATCCGCCCACTTTGATGTGCGCGTGAATGAGGGGCCCTGCCGAGTACTTGCGCCCACCGTCGCCGGTCGGGCTGATGTGCCAGACCGTCATGACAAGCGGGTCGCGGTTCGGTTCGGCGACGAGGATTCGATCGCCGACCTTGGCGGTGTCGGTGTTGTACGACATTGGCGTGCCTCCTGGGCGTGCTGTTGGGGGTCGGCTCCCCCCGGCTGGCACCGGGGGGAGCCTGTTCTTCTGTGAAGCGTCAGCAGATCTTGCTGACGTATGGGGGCGCGGATTTCTCCGGCTTGCGGGAGTTGAAGTAGTTGACGAGGGCGGCGCCGTCGCGGGGTTTGCCGTCATGGCCGTAGGCGACTGCGCCGAGCACCTGGGACTGGGGCGGGGTGCCCTTGTCGCGGAGGGCTGCGGCGTCGAGGCGGCACTGGATGAGGCGGGGGCAGTTCAGGCACGCGTTGCGGGCGACGAGGACCTTCGGCAGGGTGCTGCGGTCGAGGTCGTAGTCCTCGATGTTGTCGTAGCACCACGGTCGAGTGTTCATCGTCAGATCCCCTTGAATCTTGGTCACAACGCCTGGTCTTGATCTGGTCTTTACTGGACCTGTTCTGGACCTGTTGTGGTCATTTCTATCGGGGTAACCAACTCCTGTCAACAGGGGGAACCAAATTGAAACCAACGGGCGACCGCACATTTGGATCCCTGAACCGACGAGAACGCACACATCAACCCTGGTAACGTGCAGAAAGACCAGTACCGACCACTTGCGACCACCTGCAGGACCAGAACAGACCACTTAGTCGGCGACACAGAATTAACCGGCGCAACACACGACAGGACCAGCGACAGGATGACCCAGCGGCACCGCTACCGGGAGATCGCCCAAGCACTCCACACCGACATCGACGCAGGCATCCACAAGCCCGGCGAAGTCCTGCCATCAAGCCGCAACCTCGCAGAACAATGGGGCGTGAGCCGCGGAGTCGTCACGCAAGCTCTCGGCACGCTCGTCGACGCCGGTGTCATCATCAGCGTCCCCCGCGGAGGGTACGAAATCGCCCCCGGCTACGAAACGGCACTCCGAGCCTCCGCGACCCGCCCCCACGTCATCCTCATCGGCGGCTACGCAGGCAGCGGCAAAAGCGAACTAGGCCGCATCCTCGCCCGACTCACCCACTGGCCGATCATCGACAAAGACACCATCACCCGACCCGTCGTCGAAGCAGCCCTCGAAACCCTCGACCGGTCCTACGACGACCGCGAATCAGACGACTACGTCCGGATCATCCGTCCGCGCGAGTACGAGGCCCTCGCCAGCACCATCGACGAAAACATCGCCTGCGGCACCTCCGTCATCGCCACAGCGCCATATCTGCGCGAATTCTCGGACCCGACCTGGGCAGCCCGCACCATCGCCCACTACACAGCCCAAGGCGCCGACGTTCATGTCCTCTGGGTCCGATGCTCCCTCGACACCATGCAGCTCTACCTACGCCGCCGCGGCGCAGGCCGCGACGGATGGAAACTGTCCAACTGGAACAGCTACATCGCCGACGTCGACACCAGCTTCACACCAGTCTTCGACCACACAGTCATCGTCAACGACCCCGACTCCGAACCCCTCCAGGACCAAGCCCGCGCCTTCCTCGCATCCATCGGCGCGTCCACGTGACCCCTCGCGCACTGCTCCTCTACGGCCCGCCCGGTTCCGGCAAAGACACCATCACCGCAGCGCTCACACACCTGAACCCCGCATACCAACTCGCCGAACGCCTCAAAGCCGGCCCGGGACGCACCCACGGGTACCGGATGACCACCATCGAGACGATCGACGCCCTCACCGGCCGCGGCGACGTTCTCTGGCGCAACGACCGCTACTCGTCGACCTACGCCACCGACCGGCCTCATCTCGACAAGATGCTCGCCGACCACCAGATCCCGGTACTGCACCTCGGGCAGCCCGACGCGATCCCCGCAGTCACCACCGCAGCGCCGGACATCTCCTGGACCGTCGTCGAACTGTGGTGCCCCCGCGAGATCATGATCGAACGAGTCACCGCCCGCGGCACCGGCGACGTCGCCGAACGCATCGCCGCATACGACCAGACCCCACCACTGCACGGCCCCACGCTCAGGGTTTCGACCGCTGCTTTCGCCCCGGACGCGATCGCGCGGTGGATAGACACCCTGGTCCAAGACAACAACTCCTGACGCTCAGCGCACCGCACCCGCGCGGAGCAACCACGAGGCGCGAGATGAGCAGCCTCCAGAAGCTAGCCACGCCCTCGGATTTCGGCAGAGCATCACACCAGGCACACTGACGCCGCGAACAGGGTGAGAAGTCGTGCGCTCGAGGTAATCGGGAATACTCCGGTCCATGAATCGATCGGATCTACTCGGCGAACTCGACTTCGATGCTGCGGTCGTCAAGGAACTGGACTCCACCACTCGATTGTTGCCACCCACACCGGTCACCGCCGAACTCAAGTTTCGCAGCAACAAAGTCGCCAAGCTCATCCGAGAAGAACTCGCCCGCGGCGCACAAGCCAAGCCCGCCAGCGTCGTCCTCGCACCCAAGGTCAGGGGCTCGCGCCCACTGAACCAATGGCGCATGCAGGACCGAGTGCTCTACCGCGCGCTGGTTGAGCGGCTGCGCCTGCAACTTCCGATCGAGCTGCAGAGTCGGCGCCCTCACTCCGAGTTCGAAGCCGCACCCTACGAAAACCAAGACAACACATACATCTGCTCTACGGACATCACCGCCTACTACCAGTACATCGACCACGACGTGCTCGCGGACGAACTCACGGCGCAAACCGGCGACTATCACGCCGTGAACGCTCTGATTAACCTTCTCGAACAGGTCATGGGCACCAGAGTCGGAATCCCTCAAGTGCACGCCTCCAGCGACGTTCTCGGTGACGTGTATATCGACCCGATTCGACGGACCCTCATCCGCGAGGGATACGACACGTATGTCTATGCAGACGATTTCCGAATCGGGTGTTCGTCTCTCGGGCAAGCACGCGCGTCGCTCGAACTGTGTGCGAACTCGGCGCGTTCGTTGGGTTTGGTTCTCAACGACTCGAAGACCCGCACCTACAAACGGGAGACCTATGCGCCGACATTGAAACCGCTGAGCGCTGCCGCGACTGCACTGCTGGAGGAGATGGATCTCAACCGGGCCGCCGAGTTCCTCATGGGCGGTGAGTACGAGGATCTGGGTGAACCAACCCCTGTCGCTCCAGACTTCAGCCGATTTACCGACCCGACGCCCGGCGCGGACGACGCCGAGAGCGTCACTGCACCCGAGTTCGACGAGGAGGACAGCACTCTCGTCCTCGGAGTGTGGGAGGCATGGGCCTCGAACCCGGACCGCCACACCGATGAGTTCTTTCGACGCTTCCTCGGGCAGGCGCTACCGGGGCTGGGGCTACTGGGTGAAAATGGGCCACTCATCGCACTGCCGACACTTCTGGAGACAGCACCACATCTGACGCCACAGCTTGCGGCCTATCTCAGAAACCTTTCCGCGTCGGGCTCATTCCTCGTCGATCACGCTCAGGCGGCCGTATATTCGCAGGTGCGGTCAGATCGGCTCAGTGAGTGGCAGAAGGTGTGGCTCGCATCCGTTCTCGGATCTCCGAACGCCCTCCGACCTCAATGGAAACCGCCAGCAGCAGATCCCGCCCAGATCGTCGGATGGCTCGAAGAATGCGTGAAAGACGAATCGTCCGACGTCCTTGCTGCCGCCGCTGCCGAAGCACTCGGACACTTACGCTTGGGAAATACCGCGATTTTGAAGAAGGCCTACGGTCGCATCGCCCCGGAGCACCGCCTCTCGGTTCTCTGGGCTCTCGGGAGACTCGATTCCGAGGAGGCTTACGAAGTTGCGGACAGCAAATTCGATCGCCTAGTCCTCCCGGACCCGCAATGACCAGCACAACAGTCTCAAAGGACGCGGAAGTCTCGCGTAATCTGATCAATGACACCTTGGCAGCCCACCAGGAGTCCATCGACGCGATCACGGCGCACGGAAGCCGACCGCGGAGGCTGCCTGCAACACGGGTCGACCGCGTCCAAATTCAGCGCCAAGCCACCCTCATCCGGTTTCTGTCGATCACCGAATCGTTCTGCACCGCCCGCCTTCTCACAGAAATCGCCTCACTGATTCCGAACACTGTCTCTGATCATGCTGCAGTACAGGCAATGTGGGACGATTCGCACGATCGCGCCACCGGATCATGGAACGGCATCAGAGATGCCTACTACTCGTGGCTGGCGGTTCCCCGGAAGACATGGACTCAACTCCTCGACCTGACGAATGCGAGAAACGCCGTTGCCCACGGCCATGGCCACCTCACTTGGAAACAGCAGCGCGGCAACCGCACAGAACTCGAAGACAAGCTCAGCAAACACAAAATCACCGTCGCCGGAACACGGCTTGTACTGACCGAGGAGACGATCGCACACGTCGCTCAGTTCTGCCGCGGCTTCATCCTCGAACTCGACACCATTCTGAAGGACAAGAAAGCCGCGCTGGCTGTTGCTGCGGCGACTACGTGATCGCCGCGCCGGTGTCGGGTGAGGCTGGCCAGAATTCGATCCGGAACTGTTGGATGAAGGACGCGGGGTCGTCGCTTTGTTCGTCGCGTGGCGGCGCCCCGTACGGGTACGCGCGCCCGGCCGCAACGCTGCCCCGCGAGTAGCAGCGAAGCATGTAGTGCCCAGCGGGCAGGCCGAGGTCTTGCAGGGCGGGGTCGACGAGGAAGCCGGGTTCGGTGAGCGAAACCATGAGGTAGGGCGGGGCGTGGAACGTCACCGGTCGCTGTTCGACGCGGTCCCACTGCTCCTGGTTGTCGACGGGCAACGCTGTCTCGCTGGTGACGACTCGGACACCGGCATAGACATCGTTGGCGAGGGCTTTGATCGTCACGAAGTCGTCGACACCGCCAATGAGTGAGGGTGATCGATCACCCTTGTAATCGACTGGCGCTCCGCAGATCCAGATCGCCGAGTACCAGACCATCATGCGTCCGTAGACTTCGGCCATCGCGCTTCCTCCTGCACTGTCGGTGCGGTGCGCTTCTCGGCGATCAGATCACACGGTTGGCGGATCGTCGAGAGAACAAGGAAGCACCGATCATCGTCCAGCCTGCGACAGCGAATACCGATGCCGGAGTGTCGAACACGTACTGAATTATTCGGACGTCGTCGGCGGGTGCCCACGTGCAGGAGGAGCCGACGACCGGCAGCCAGAGCCTGGTCGCCTTCGCTAACGGTTCGGTGGTCCCACTTGCCGACATGTCGTTGAGCGCTCTGACGATGCACAATTCGGCCGAGGTGTAGCCGATCCCGAGGACGCTGAAGGCACCGTATGCGCCCGCAAGTAGGACGATGCCCAGGCCGAATAGGACCCAGCTGCGTACCGCTCCCCCACTTTTCGTCATACAGGCACCATAGACCGGCTCACCGCTGGACCCGTGAGCGTTCGCGGATCGCTACGGGCCGAGGTCTCAGCGACCGGCCATCGAGTGCGCCAGCAGCGCCAATCCTGCGACCGCGAGAATCACCGCTCCCGAAGGAGCGTTATGACGGAAACACGTGCTCTCGTTCCGGATACTTCAACGAGCGGTTCGCCGCGCCACGCCATTATCGACACTGCCACTAGTTCGTCGCTTCACAGACGACGTCACGATGCGGCGGCGACTGCCTGAGTAGAGCGCAGCGCGCGGCGTTCGCGACGCGTTTTTCCGCCCCAGATTCCGTATTCTTCGTGGTTCTCGAGCGCGAAGTCGAGGCATTCGGCGGAGACGGGGCAGCGAGCGCACACTCTTTTGGCTAGGGCGGAGCCTCCGCGGCCTTGTTTGTCGGGGAAGAACTCGTCGGGATCCGATTGTGCGCAAAGCGCTGACGAGCGCCACGCCTCGTCGTCGCTGTCCTCGGCGGCGTCGACGCGGCCGAGGGTCGGGTAAATCAGTCGCGCGAGTGTCGATTCAGCGTCCATGGTGTCCTCCCCTGTTCCCGACGAGTTCGGGTGGCTGTTGTTGTGCCACTTCGACTATATGGGTCTCGGGAGCGCATGGTTCGTTCTTGGGGACGTGTGGCGTGTGGGACTTTCGGTTGTGCCGCCGTACTTTTCGTGCATTTGCTTGGGCTAAGTTGGCGATTCCTTGAGTATTCCTTGCATGTCAGCTGCCAAGTACGGGGTGTCGAGCATCTCCGCGATAGCCAATCGCTGCGAGACGTAACGGTTGTCCGAGGCCATCGCAATGAGCATCCCGCGGATCGGTACGTCCTCTTGGTGGTACAGGTCCTCGATCACCCCGAGCAGGTATTCGTGGGCGTTGAACTCGATGCCGTCGGACACCAGGTAGTTGATGACCTCGGACAATCCGGGGATTCCGTAGCGCAGGACGAGGGTTTCGGCTGCGATACCCATCGGAACCAGATCGTGGAATCGCAGTGTTTCGGCCACGACACCAAAGTCGGTGTCTCCGGTGGCATGTTCTCGAAACCATCGGATTCCCGTCGACGTCGACTCCCAATCCCCCTGTCGGAGCGCCGTCATCGCCTCGTCGCGCGAATCCGATGCCGCCATTAGAGAGGGCGGACGTCGACGGCCTGCGGTCCTTTGGCGCCGTCACCGATCGCGAACTCGACGTGTTCGCCGTCCTCGAGGCTTTTGTAACCGGACACCGCGATCTGCGAGTAGTGCACGAACACGTCCGCGCCGCCACCTTCTGGGGTGATGAACCCGAATCCCTTTTCGCTGTTGAACCATTTCACTGTGCCTTTGAGCATGTCCGTATCCTCCTGGGCGGTTCGTCGCCGAGGGTGTTTCCTCGTCGCCGGGCTCTGAGTTTGCCATCCGTTTCGATCGTGTCCCGAGAAACGGGGGGGCTTGTAGGTAATTTTCCGGACATGGCCTCGTCACCGGGTCGAAGGTGCAGTGCCGCAGTGCGTTAAGGATGGTTGGGACTGGTGTTGGTTCCCTCGTAGTGTTTCCTCGATATTGCTCGCTTTACACGTGCGGCGAGCGATCTTGCCGCTGGACGTCCTCGAAATCGACCCTGCAGGGACGTGCCGGGCGCCTCGGGCCGTGACATCGTGACGGGAGAAGTCACTGCACGCACTGGCGGATCGGGTTTGCGGGCCCCGGGAGCGTGCTCGGCCACGATGGCCAGGCGCTCCGAGTATTGGTCGGCGTCGAACTTCGGACCCGAGTGCGTAGTGGAGAACATGACGGAGGGCAGCTGGTTGGCCGGTACAGCGAACGCAGCGATGACGACACGGCGTCGGCTGCGGATGCGAAGGGCGGTGCCTGCGAATGGCCCGTCGCTGGCACCGGCCCGGTGGTTCAGTTAGCGGCCGTTTGCGGCCTGGTATTCCTTCCAGACGTCGACAGCGGTGTCGTGTGAGACCCGCATGTCGTCGGCGACGACGCCGTCGGCGTAGCCGTGGAATTCACCCCTGTCCTCGGTGACGGCCATCGGCCACGCCTGGTACAGGTATCCGGCGACGTTCTCCGACGGGACAAGGAGAATGTCGCCGTCCTCGATTTCGTCACGGACCTGGGTGGCGTCGTAGCCGCCGCCGGTGGAGTCGAACACCCACACGTTGCGGGTGGTCTCTTTGCTGTCGAACTTGGTTACGCCGTCGATTTCCAGACCGCTCATCTGTTGTTCACTCTCGTCGCGTGGGGAGTGGCGCCGGATCTCGCGGCACCAGTGGCTGTTTCCGTTCCGAAACGGTCAGGGCTTGTACCAGTTCTTGTCGTCCGGGCCGACCTCTTCGGTGAGGATGTGCTTGGGGAAATCACCGCTGTCGTAGCTGTAGAGGTCGAGGCGATCGATCCCCCGTTCGGCAGCGAGCTGGTCGACGAGTTCCTCCGACGTCATTCCGCGGGCGCCCGGGCTCGCTGTTCCTTCGGCGATCAGTACCTCGATCAACTTCTCGGGCATGAGGTTCTCGGCCTTGTACGTGTATCCGGCAATGTCGCGTTGGTCCATGAATGGTTCTCCTGGGAAGGTGGCGGCGGAAGCGATCGCTCCGCCTGACTTCTGATCACACTATCGGTTTTCGTGATCCTCCGGTCAGCTTCGTGCGCAACATGATTCACCGCGTGCGCCGAAGGTGGCAGCGATCTGTGGAGCGGTCAGAACAGATGCGTTTCGAGGTAGTCCGCGGTTCCCGGGCATGCGCCGATCGCATCGTCACTGCACACGAGGATCGGGTCTTTCCACTGTTCACGGGCACGTTTGTTCATGTGGCCCCACATGGTGGTGCTGCGGATGTCGATCGGCTCATCGGTCTCGACGAACCAGGAGATGCCGTAGCCGGTGAGTTCGGCGAGGAGGGTGAGTTGCTCGAAGGTCGGGTACCGGGTTCCGGCTTCCCATTCGTCGACTGCGGGTTCTTCGGCGCCGCAGGCGATGTCGACGTCTGGACCTTCGTGCCCACCGGAGTCGAGGGCTGCGGTGATCCGCCAGGGTGCGACGAGTCCGAGTTCCCAGCCTCGGCGGGCGACTTCCGTCGCTTTCTCACGGTTTTTGTGTTCTTGGCGTCGACGGTAGGCGCGGGCTTGTCGGCGTCGACGCTGTTCGTTCTCTGTGAGGCGGTGACCGGCTCGTCCCCAGAACTGTTGGTGGGCAGCTGTTTCACTGCCCGAGTTTCCGGGTGCGGTCATGCGACGGGCGCGACCATACTCAGCGCGGGCCGCACGTTGGTATCGGCATTGGGCCGGGTTGCGGCGTTGCGTGCGCGGGCGATGTCGCGGCGTTCGACCGGGGTCTTACCGCCCCACACACCGAACCGTTCGTGAGTGGATAGCGCGAATTCGAGGCATTCGGTTGCGACGGGGCACTGGCCGCAGATTCGCTTGGCGTTCTTCGCTTGCGTTTTCGCTCGAACGTCCGGGAAGAATGTCTCCGAATCGGCTTGACTGCAGAGGCTTTCGTGTCGCCAACTCTGGTCGAAGAATTGTCGTTCGACGGGACCGAGGATGGAGCTGATCAGGTCCACACGTTCGATCATTGCGGTCATCGGTGTTCTCCCCTGCCTTCCCGTGCTCGATCCGGGAAACTCGAATGCTGCTCTCTCCCATCGACTATAAGCCGTTTCGGGATGTTTGTGTCACGCCTTCCGGCGGTGGCCGGGAGACAACTACGGCCCGCTGGTGAGGCGGGCCGTAGTTGGTCAATACTTCTGTCAGGCTGCGTATTTCCCGTGCACGGATCACTGTCAGGAGTAGGTGGCGAAGATCTGTTCGGCGTCGACGATGGCGTGCGGGTACCACCCCGTCCAGGAACCGTGTTTGTCGCCGCCGACGAGAAGGATCGCGGTGCGATCAGCGGCGAACGCGAACAGGATTCGCATCGTCGACGACGCCGGACGCAGCTCTTTGAGGTTCTTGATGCAGGACCCTTTCACGTGGTCGCACGTGGGTCGACCCAACGACGGGCCATGCTCTTCGAGGCGGTCGATCGCGGCGGCGACGAGCGCGTGGTCGGCCGCACCCAACGAGGACAGCCACTCGGCGATCGGCGCCGTGTCGACGACCCACCGCATCAGCGGCCCGCCCGCTGGTGCCGCCTACCCCCTGACCTCACGGGCATTCCTACAGGCAGCTGCCGTCCGTGCAGGAGCGGTGCACACTGTGCGCGAGCTCGAGGACCGGGGTCATTGCCGCCGCGTCGACGGTCCAGGCGGGATTGCCGCCGTCGAGCGGAAGCGCACCTGCACCGCGGTGCGCGAGGGTGGACGCGTAGTAGCGGGAGACGAATTGTCCACGCTCACCGAACTTCGACGGATCCTGATCGAGGTCGTAGAACTCGATGATCGGATCGTCGCCCTCATGAACGATGGCGTCCCCGACGCCGTATCCGTCGTTGCGATTCACGGTGCGCACAGTGAATCGTTTGCCGTCCGCGTTGGTGATGACCGTGTTCTCTGACATGTTCGCCGCCCCTTTTTGTCCGATTTCGCCGCCTCGTCGCGAGACGACCATGTGTGTCATGTCGTTCGGTGTTCGCTACTTTTCGTGTCGGTCCCCCCGTAGTGCCGTTTCTCGCCACCCACACGTAATTGATTGATGCTTTACGGTGCCCGGCCTGGCGATGCATATAGCTGGAATGGGTGACCGCCAGGCCGGACTGTGCCCCTCTCCGTACTGGATTGGAGAGTTTCACTTCATCTACCGCGCTACCGGGGGATAGTGCGTTCGGCAGATGCGTGTCGCGCAATTTCTCGCGCGGCACCTCAGACGGTAGCTGATTGTTTGACCGTTTTCTCCACCATCTGACATTCGGCTATTCGGAGCGGGAAATCCACCGCGGTTCGGTGTCGAGTTCGAGTGTTGTTCCGGCCATATGATGGCGCGGGGCGACGACGATAGCGCCGTGCAGCACAGACCGCGTGAGGGCGATGTCGGCGGGCGCGCAGGCACGTGGTGATCGCACCGATCCTCGCAGCAGCCAGCCCTCCCCGCTGGTACTCAGGAACCGGTAGTGCATGCCGTCGGCCGCTGTTCCGCCGAGTTCGTCGCCAGCAAAGGACTCTAGAGCGCTTGTGTCGATGTTTTCGCTGCTCAAGTACCGTAGGCAGCTTCCCAGGTAGCCGGGGACATGGCCGCTGGATGTGGCGGCGTACAGGTTGAGTGCGATCTGTCCGGTGGAGGTGCGGATGGCGATGGTGTCCGCGTGGCCGTCGTGCACCACCACCGACAGTGCGGACCCTGCCGGGTATGGAATTGTCAGCGCTCCGAAGCTCACCAGCTGCACCGGTCTGCGGAGTGTTTCTTGGTCGATGGTGATCATTGCCTTTGTCATTCAGGAAACGCGTAACGAGAGGTCGGTTTGGTTGCTATTCGGATGCTTGAACGGCCGATCCATGGAGGTAATTTGTTGCGCATTCTCTCCCCTTATCAGGCCCCGTCTGCGGCGAATCTACCCACGTTATCACCGGTTTTTCCCAGGTGGTCGTGTATAGTTTCGCGTCTAGAGGAATGGGTTGATTTCTTTTTCTTCCCTGAACCTTTTCCTGCATAAACTGCGGGAGGTCCACCCCTAGAGAGGAGCATCGTGGCTACTGTCACCACCACGGCTGTCGTCGACGATTTCGATCGTTCACCAAATGCGACAACCATCCAGTTTTCGGTCGGAAAGTCGTTCTACGAGATAGATTTGAACGCGGAACACACCGACGAGCTTTACGAAGCATTGCGGCCGTACATCAACAAGGCTCGCAGGATGAAAGCGCCGAAAGCCGACAAACGGACCGAGCACAACAAGATCCGTGACTGGGCGAAGAAGGAAGGGCTCGAAGTCAGTGACCGGGGCCGGTTGTCCGCGGAACTGATCCAGCAGTACCACGCAGCACATTCCTGACCTTCTCGGAAAAAAGAGCGGATGCGAGCCAGTCGAAGTGGCTCGCATCCGCTTTTTCGTACCCCCGAAGGGGACGTTTAGGGCCTGTCTGGCCGCTGGTGGGGACGGCCAGCGAACCGGCCCAGGACACGCTCGACCGCCTCTTCGCTGCCGTCGGGCATATTCACGAGGTAGGTATGGCCCGGCAGAGTGCTGACGCACGGGACGGGGCGGCGAGTGTTCCGTTCACGCCACCGCGCGGCTTCTGCTCGCACGAACAGGAGCGTCTCCTTCGGAGTGCGCTTCGCCGCCGAAGGCGTCGGACCTTCGAGCCCGACGAAGTTCGTTGCGGCCGGATCCGCGACACTGATCGCGCCTGCTCCACTCATGTCTCTACCCCTCAGTGAGTTCGAATGTAGTTGGCGGGCAACTTCACTCGCCGAAACTTTCACTACCGTAGCCGATTTTCCGGCGCCGTGGTCACATGCCGTCGCATGTCTCCGCGCACACGAACGCGGCCCCACCGACAATCAGGTGAGGCCGCGTTTCGGCAGCGAAAGTGTTCGCTCGATCAGCGCCGAGGCGCCGACATCTGCGTTGCCCGGCGGAACTCCGCCACCGCGAACCACGCATGCTCACTGCTGTCGTCCTCGACGGCGCGCAACGCGTCAGCGGTGAGTACACCGAGCCACTGCTCGAGGTACCCGGCACGGTCGGAGTCGTTGTTCCACAACGCACCTGACGCGCGCCCCAACGCGGACAGGTACTGATCGCCGCTCATCACCATCGTCCGCATCGCCATCTGCCGGATCTCGCTCGCGAGGTCGATGTCCTCGATCCGGACGACGTCACGGCGACTACGGGCGGTCGGCGCCAGCAGCTTCGACTCTGCGATGCTCTCGATCTCCGACGGCGGCTGGGTCACCACCTCGATACCCGGCAACGCGACACCCTTGTCTGTGGTCAGCACGTAGGCGAGCTTGCCGAGATCGTGGGCGGTCGCATCGAACGCGGCCAGCTTCGCTGCCGGGTTCACGTATCCGCACCACTGCCGGTAGAAGGTGTCGTCGACGACCTCCGACAACAGCACGGTGTCGGTGGGCAACGCACTTTCCCGAGCCAGGTACGACACACCGTGCGCTGTCGCCAGCACGTAGGTGGTTGCCGTCTCGGACTCGAACACACCCATCGCGGACGCGGTCACCGAGTTGCTCGACAGCTGCTGCAGGCGCAGCAACGCCAACCGAGTGTGAGCCCCGGCGATCTGCTTGCGCAGCAACGTCAGGAACGCCACACCTGATGCGGCAGCGGCGATCTGCTCGGCGCCGGTCGGCGCAGGCGGGGTGTGCCCGCTGCTCGACGGCACAGCGTCGTCGAGGCGGTGACGGCCTTCGCCGAGCGGCTGACGCTGCGCGGCCGGAGCGGAACCGGAACCGCCACCGGGAGCGTTCGTTGCCGGTGCGTTGGCGGCGCCAGCTGCGGGCGGTGCGGCCATGACGGGACCACCCGAACCGTACGGCGCCATTGGCGCGGCAGCAGCCGGAGCGGCAGCCGCAGCGGTAGCGGGGGCACCGCCGGTGGGGGCTGACGCGGCCGGAGCTGCGGACTCACGAGTGCCGACCTCCGCTGCGGATGTTTCCGTGCGGATCGCGTCGATGTGCTGCGGCCCCTGCAAGCCCAACGTGTCGGCGCTGACAGCGCCGTCCGGGCCGGTCGAGACGAAGCCGACCGAGGTGTTCATCGCACCCCGTGCTGCGTCGGTGACACCGTTGACGCCATTCTGAGCTGCGTCGGCTGCGCCGGAGATCGCAGAGTTCACATCGGTCTGCAGACGGGTGATCGGGTCCACCGGAGTAGCTGCTTCGGAGGTCGGGTGAGCGGGGATCGAGCCGTCTTCCGGAGCTTCCGGTGCCGGTTCGGCAGCAGCGTCCTCTGCACCCTTGTCGCCGTCGGCTGGAGCGTCCTCGCCGTCGGCTTTGGCGTCTCCGTCCGCGGGGGCGTCGGCAGCCGCGTCGCCGGACTCGCCACCGGCATCCGCGTCCGCGTCGGCATCGGCGCCGGTTCCTTCAGGATCGGCGAGGACCGCTTCCACTGCTTCGGTGAGAGCCGCCTCCACGTCCTCCTGCGAATTCGCGCTACTGAGTTCTGTCTTCAATCCGTCCGCAGCGTCGGCAGCACCAGCGAGGCCGCTCTGCTGCAGAAGACCGTTGACCGCCGACTGTCCGGCCGCACCGACCTGATTCGCCAGACCGCCTTGCCCGGCGATGTTGCCGAGCGCGCTCTGTCCACCAGCAGCAGCACCAGCCTGACCCTGCGGGTTCAGGAACCCTGCTGCCGCGCTGCCGACCATCTGACCGATCTGATTGAGCGGGGATGGCTGAGCACCCACCATGCCGGGCATGCCGTTCATCCCGAAACCGCCCATCCCGGCCATGCCGCCCATCCCGGTCATGCCGTATCCCCCGAGACCGGCTGCCATCGCTTGCTGCGCGGCCATCGCCTGCTGCATCGCCATCGCCTGCTGCTGCGCCATCGCCTGCTGCTGGGGTGTTCCCGCCATTCCACCGGCCCCGGCCCCGGCACCGGCGCCCTGGCCAGTGATGCCGGACAGCACCCCTGACGTGAAGTCCACTGCAGCGGTACCCGCGGCCTGACCCATCGCTTGCGCGTTCGTCGTGTCAGCACCCGGAACCTCAACGGTCCCTTCAGCGATCGCCGGACCACCACCAGCGCCACTGGTGGCGCCCAACGCTGTCACCACACCTTCGTAGGCGCCGCTGAACCCCGCCTGGATGTTCGCGATCGCGCTCTGCGCCTGCGCCACCAAACTCGACTTCGCCGCCTCCAACTCCAACGGCGTCCACCCCTCGACAGCGGCCTGCGCCGTCGTCGCCGCGAGCTGGGTGTGGAACTGGTCGTCGGTCGCGTTCATCGCGGCCTTCGCTTCTTCGATGTTGATCGCCGCGGCGTCGAGGTGCGACGCAGCCTCGGCATGACGATCACCAGAGGTGTTCAGAGCATTCGATTCTTCACCGAGCTTGTCCTGCAAGGCATTACCGGCATTGCCGCGCAGAGAATCCGCAGTACCTGCACCAGCAGTGGACACGGCATCAGCGCCCGACGCTGCGGACTCTGCCAGCTTGCGCTGATTTTCGGCGTCGGCACGGAACTTGTCCTCATCCTTGCTGATCCACGCACTACCGAGGATCAGAGCGGATTCCGGATTCGCATTGGGTTGGATGGCCACGGTCAGACCCTCTCGGTCGGTGCCGCATCGCCGCGGCGTCGTGCATTGCTGTTCATCGTCTTTAGCGCCAGTTCATCGGCGAGGCCGGGGCGACCTGCGGCGCGACAGGTGGAGCGACCGGCGGCGCAGCGGAGGACGCAGGCCCGAAGTCGAGCCGATTCGGATCATCGACACCGACCCCGTCGGCTTCGTCCATGAGGTTGTTCACCGTCTCCATCACGGACGTCTCGAACTGCTCGCTCGTGACATCTCCAAGCTGCGAGATCACCAGCATCGGTCCGCTACCGAACCACATTCCTCGTATTCCACCGCTGCTGTCACTCATCGCGCTTTCCTCCCCATTTCGCCGTATCAGTATCCGACATAACTTCCGTGCCTTCTCGCTGCATAAAACTCGTCCAATCCGGTGCCGTCTGGACTGATGCTATATCGATCCATCATGTAATTGATCGCTGCGCCAGCGGACGCTTCAGGGTCGTAAATGTTGTTACTCGTCCCCGCCGCGTGATGCGCGGCGAACGTCGTCGGAATCGTCTGCCATGGACCACGCGACGACTGTGCTGGCGAGCCGTCTACCTGCGTCGCACCAACAGCATTCGAATCCCAGTTGTTGACCGCGTCTGCATCGTTACTGGACTCCGATTCCGCCATGTACAGCAGAATGTCCTTCCATTTCGCACGCGCCGCCGGATCTTCGACGCCCGTTTTGTCGAGCGCCGAATCGACATACTTCGACATCTCTTCAGTCGTCTGGACACCGTGAGTTTTGTTGTACTCAACTTGACCCACATCGATCGGTTCAGGACTGGTCGAACCGTTCCATTTCTTACCCGCCTCGGCGCCCACTTCCGCACCACCTGACGCGCCACTGTCACCGGAATCGATCAACGCTGCGAGATCATTCGGATCGACCAGAATCGTTCCCGCAGGAAGCCCAGCCGTCACACCCGCCGACGCCGCATTCATCGTCTGCTGCATGATCGCCTGCTGCATCATCGACTGCTGCGCCTTCATCGACTGCTGCTGCTGTTGCTGCGCCGCCGCGGCCATCATCTGCTGCTGCTGAGCTGCCACCGCCTGCTGTTGCTGCTGGGCAGCCATCAACTGCGACTGCTGCGAGGGCTGCGCACTCATCTGCGTAGGTGAGAGTGTCGCCGTCGACGACCGCGACGACGCCGGAGACGCCCCGGTCGGCGCAGCACCGACCGCAGCACCGGACTCCTCGTCCGCATTCGTCAAACCCTGTGCAGCAGAAGCACCGTCGGTAGCAGTGTCAGCAGCGCGGTCACTGTCTTCCGCCGTCCGATCAGACAACGCCCGCAGCAGATCGGCGACTTTCGGGTCATCGCTCTGCGGTTCGTCCGACTTCGCGTCATTCGCGACTTCCTCGACCTGCCCGCGACCGCGGTCCAGCGCCGCGGTCGCTTCAGCTTCGTCGACGACAATTTCAGCCATGGGTCACTACTTCCGTTAGTCGCCGACCGGAACGGACGGCTCGGCTGGCGTGGATCCTTGGGTGGTGTCGGAGGTCTGGATCGACGCATGCGGCAACGGCATGCTCTCGCTCGGCTGCGGTTCCGCAGCCGGAGCACCAGCGGGCGCTGGAGCGTCAGCAGGGGCCGGAGCAGGAGCCGCAGCGTCAACCGCGGGAGCCGGAGCACCCGGCGCCGGAGCCGGACCATCTACCGCCTGAGCATTCGGAGCCGGAGCTGCCGCATCCTCGAGACGGAAAATGCCCTGACCGTCGTCACTGAAATGCGCGATGTCGCCGATCGGGCGCACCTCACCGCCACTGAGAACCCTCTCGTCACCGAGATACAGCCCATTGTGGTTGCCCTCACCCATGATCAAGTCACCAGGACGCAGATCCGCGGTCGGAACGATACTGCCGATCGGATCCCCCACCGGAGGCAACGTGTAACCCGCCTGCGTCGCAGCTTCCTGGATCGTCGGCGCCGACGTCCCGTCACTCGGGTTCAAGATCTCCGCCATCTTCGCGCTACGCGAATCCTCGAATTCCACGATCTTCCCACCGATTTCGGCGGTCTTCTTCTCCGGAACGTCACTCTTCGTGTCGTCCGCGGCGGGATCCATCGAATGCAACGCTTCCTCCGCCGGAGTCGCCGCGCCGCCTGCCGCAGCCGGTGCCGCCGGGGGCGCGTCATTCGTTGCGGGAGCTACCGGTTCGGCGACTTCACCGTCCTTCTTCTCCGCCTCGGCTGCACCGTCCTTGCCCTTCTTGTCCTTCTCGGCATTCGCCAACTTGTCAGCGACAGTGCTGTCCGCCTTCGCTTCCTTGGCGCCGCCCATCAGATCACGCAGCTTCGATTCCAGCTTCGACTTGTCGAGCTTCGACTCTGCGGGCTGCTGCAACGCCGACCCCAACCCATTCGCCGCATTCGCGAGCGGATTCTGCATCTGCGAAGCAAACGGGTTCGAATTCCCCAACTGAGCGAACGGGTTCGAATTCCCCATCTGACCCAAAGGGTTCGAGTTCCCCAACTGACTCAACGGGTTCGTCGGCGTCGTCGGATTTGCCGCAGCGCCGGGCTGAACACCAAGACCCTTCAGCGCGTCCAGGACGTCCTGCTTCGACTTTCCACTGTCCGCGCCGGACTTGGATTCGGACGGCGTGATCGGGGTGCTCGAGGTCGAGGGGCTGATCTTGCTGGGGGACGACGACTGTCCACCCGCGCCAGCCTGCGGGAGAACCCCGGCCCCAGACTTCCTATCGGCATTCGTTCCTGGCAGGCTGGGCACCAGGGGTGTCGTTGATGCACTGACCGGCGGAGTCCACCCGGCGAACGTCTTCCCCGCTTCCTGCAGATACGAGTCCTGCTGCGTCGCGAATGCCTCGACCTTGCCCGCGAGCTGCCCCATGTTGCTCGCTTCCACATCCGCAGTCCACGGGAACAAACCGGCACCGGAGTTCGAAATCTCCTCACGGGCAGAGCTGTTCGCATCACGCAAATCCATGTAGAGCTTGTTGGTGTCGTTCGCGGTCGTGGCAACGAGATTCGACATCATCGGCAAAATGACCGACCCGAATTCCTCGAGCGAATCGAGAGTCTGCTTCATCGCGACCGAAGCCTTCGCAACCACCTGCTCGTCGCGGTACTTACGCAGGATGCCGTCAAGCTCTTCCCGCAGCCCAGTCGAGGTCGCGGTGAGTTCCTCGAGGATCGCAGTGCTCGCCTCGAACGTCGGGGTGTTCGCGATCGCCGGGGCGGTCGGATGCCACACCTTCGCCGGGTCGAACTTGAACGCCGCATCGTTGAACGCCACCATCTCGGCGTCCTTGGTGTCGATGACCGAGTCCCGGTCACCGTCGTGCGTCAACGGCAGGAACTGGGTACGCGGAGGCTCGGGAGGCGCATCCAGCGCCGGAGAGTTGTTGGTCCCGAACAACTTCCCGATCATGTTGTTCACGAACCGGCGCATACTGCTGTCGAACAACCACGACGCAGCCAAAACCGCCAAGCCGACAGCCCAGCCCGGGCCGGGAATCGCGAACGCGGCGAACCGCAGTCCGATCCGCGCCGCCATCGCGGCAGCCTTCGGCCCGACACGAGGACCGACAGTCCGCAGCGCCCCCTGCGCCAAGTTCACCACCGTGCGCCCACCGGGCAGTTTCGACGCCAAACCCGTTGTCGCCTTGGTAGCGACGTTCGAACCGAACTTGCTGAACACACTGCGCGCACCGGCCGTGCCGTCCTTGACCTTGCCCAGCATCGACACCTTCGAGGTGCCGTTCGCGGCCTGCACCGCCGCAACGCGCGTGCGGACAGCTTCCGGCGCATTGTTGAGCCGGATCTTGTCCTTGACACTGGCCTTCAGCGGCCCAGTGACATTCGTGGACACCTTCGGCGCCAACGCAGTGGTTCCGAGCGCCACCGCACCCCACCGACCCCAGTCGGACGCATCACCAAAGGGAGGAGCCGCTTCCGGAACGACGGACGGTGACGCCTGAATCTGGCTGACAGGGTTCGCAAGAGCGGACTGCGGCAGCCCGGCATCCGGACTGATCGCATCGAGCAGACCTCCATTGCCCGACGTCGAAGACGGGTTGAGCGCATCAGCGATGGACGTGGTCATGTGAACCTCCCTTTCTGGTTGTCGATGATCGGGTCGAGGGTTTTGACGTCGTCGCCGTAGACGTCAGGATCGGCATTCTTGATCTGCGGCTGATCTTTCGGATCTCTAGGTGGCCCACCGGGATTACCGCCCATAGGCCCCATCGGAGCCATCGGCATTCCACCCGCACGGGCAGCCGGTGCTGCAGTCGACGGAGACGCCTGCGACGCTGCCGCGGCAGCACGCGCAGCCTGCGACTCGGACACCCCGGTCGGCGACGATGCATTCGACCAGGACGTCGGTTGCACCAATCGCGGCGCGGCAATAGCACTGGAACCGCCAGACAACCCACCACCGGATGCGCCAGCTCCACCACTGGAACCCAAGGACGACGACGGAGCACTCGAACTGCTTCCCGCCCGGTCAGGCCGGATTCGGTCGAGCAAGCTGTTGAACTCCCGGTCGGACATCGTGCTCGCCTGACCTGCACTGGTCACTGTCCCGGGAAGGGTGTAGCCCGGCACGACCTGCGGACCGAACCGGCCGGTAATTCCCGGCTGGTTCATCATCCCCGCCTGCGGATACATCATCGGGGCCACGCCAGCGCCAGCAGCCGCGACTGGAGTGCCCGAGGCCAGTACGTCCTCCACCGACGCGCGACCGGAGCCGCCTCCTGCACTCTCAGATGAGGAATCCGATCCCCGGCTCGACACACCACCAGCTGACGATGGACTGCTCGTGCCTGAACCACGTCCTGAGCTTGCACCGGCACCTGAACCACCGACAGATGCCCCGGAGCCGGATCCAGGTGTCGAAATGCCCGAGCCGCTACGCCGGTCCGGTCCGCCCGGGATGATGGCGCTGTTGATCTGCTCGCCAAGGCGCCCCTGCGCTTCGAGGAAAACCCGGACAGCGTCCCGGCGACGTTGGGAGAGTTCGGTGTAGCGCTGGTTTGCGGCCTCAACAGCCGCCAGGTTCGACACGTCGAGGACGGTGGGCAGCATCGTGACCGGGCTGGACACACTTGGGCTCGCCGCCTGCAGGGCTTGAAGCTCTTGCAGAGCCGCCTCGACCTCGGCGAGGGTCGGGGCGGTGGAGACGAAGGTCGATTCGGTCGCCTTGTGTTCTTCCGCCACGGCTTCGAGTTGACTGAGCACGGCACTGAACTCGTCCAATTTGCTGCTCAGCGCTTGCTTCTGTTCGTTCAACGCTTCACCGAACGCGCCGGTGACGCCTTCGGTGTTCACGGCTGCAACGACGGATGCTTCGTTGTCGATCTCTTCGGCGAACTGGCCGAAAGGCCCGCTCATGACTGCCGCAGCCGCTGTTGGAGGTCTTGATGCCAGTCTTCGAACGCGCCGCGGATGATGACGTTGATGTAGATCGCGAGTTCGACGTTCGGGTCGCGCTCTGCCGTCCGCGGCATATTGCGGTAGTAATCGAGCACAGATTCGTGGATCTCGAACTTCGTCAATCGGTTTTGCTGAACGACAGCCAGAACAGATGGATGCTCCGGGTTGTCTCCGGCTACGCCCATTGCTTCTAGATAGGCCTCGTGGATCCGCGTTTCGGACCTTCTCACGCTGGCGGCAGTGTCGACCATCGTTTGTAGAGACTCGTGCATTTCTCTCACATCCTTTTGATGACGGAAGGCGTCATTTCTGAGATCTTCACCTTGTCGCCGGACTGAGGTGCTTCGAGGACTTTTCCGTCGCCGAGGTACACCTGAACGTGGCCGGGACCACCGCCGCCGCTGAAGCTGGAATTGGGGAACACGAAGTCGCCGGGTTTCGCCTCGGCGAGGGAGACTTCCGTACCTGCCGCGTACTGGGCCTGCGATGTGCGAGGGACTTCCACCCCGGTGTCTTGGTAGTGCACGTACCGGGAGAGACCCGAGCAGTCGAAGCCGACCTTGTTGTAGTCGCCATTCGCGTCGGCGGCACCGCCACCGTCGGAGATGCCCTGGCTCGGGCCTTCCAGCGTTCCGCCGCCCCATGCGTAAGGCAGGTCGGCAGCGACCACCGATTTCGCTATCTCTGCGACGCTGCCACCGCCAGCGTTGAGCGAGATCTCCTCGGACGAAGAGACGTCGCCGCCTCTGTCGGCCAGCGCTTCGGCGAGCTTGACCTGCTGTTCAGGACTCAATGCGACCTTGCCTGCCATCGAGGTAGGAGCCTTGGCCTGAGTTGCCGCCTGCGCCAACGGCGCCACCATGTTCGCGGCGTTCATCAGGTTCGAGACGGGACTCGACACCGGGTTCATCATCTGACTCGGCATCGGCTGACTCATCGGCTGCAACCCCGACATCTGCGCGAGCGCAGCCGGGGTGACCTGGACACTCGGCTGGACCCTGGCACCTGCACCGCCAGCAACGCCAGCGCCGGACGTTCCAGCAGCACCGCCGACGGGGACGGCACCGGCCGCACCGGAACCTTCGGCGTCGCTCACTTCCATCGTTCGAGCGGCACCGGCACCTTTGTCGAGTGTTCCCTCTGCTTTGTCTTTCTCTTCCTGTGTCGCGCCGCTCAGCTTGTCGAGAGCTTCAGCGACCCGGGGATCATCGGCATTGACGTCACCGCGTTCGCCGCCGAGCGCGTCATTCAACGCCGTTTTCGCGTGTGCGACTGTGTCGCCCACTGCACCGGCGTCGAAGCTGATTTCCGTCACCGAGGCGTACCTCCGCTATCGACTGCACCGACCTCGGAGACCGTCTGCGCTTGTTCGAACTGGCCTTCGGCAATTCGACCGTTGATTGCGTTGCCGATCTGTTCGAGCTTGTCCGAACTGTCTACAAGATTGCTGCCTGCCTCAGTGGCCGCTTTCTTGAAGAAATCCACGGTCGCCTTACTGGCGGGCATGACGTCTCCGTCAAGGCGCGCATCTGCCTCGAAGGCTTCTGCGGCTTCGACGAATCTTTTCTTCATCTCTACGACGCGAGTGGCGACCCCCAATAGTTCGCCTGCTGCCGCGCCTGCAACGTCATCATCGAGCTGGATAGATTGCTCAGGACTGCTCATAACTTCAACTCCGTTTCGTCAGTACCGTTGGCCCAGGGTATCCCAGCGAGGAGGTTCACCGCTGACCCAATTGTGACGAGCAAACCGCCCACGGGGAGGAGGTTCACGGTTCCAATCCCTACCCCTCCGGAGAACGGGATTTCGAACAGTTTTCGTCCGCCGACCCCGGTGAGAAAACCCAGCTCTACCGCGTTGTTTACAAAGGTCAGCGAGGTGACCGACAAAATCAGTCCGACCACCAATGCGCCAAGACATGTGTAAAAGATTCGCTTTACCGCCACAGTTACCTCCCTCTTGTCGGCGTTATTTATCAACTGCGCATTCTATCGATTCTGTTCGGAAGTTTCTCACCCATATTTGGCACCGCGAGGGCTTCGATTGGGGTGGAATTTATGTGACCATTTCTGCATATACTCACTGCGAACTGATACACGCTTGTTTGGGAACCTGAGGGGAAACGATTCATGAGAACCAACTATTCGCGCACGATCGTCGCCGCAGCGGCTGCTGTCGCGATCATCGGAGCTGGCGCGTCTCCGGCCTTCGCTTCGCCGGAGAATCCGCAGGCGCCTGGGACCACCAATCCACAGACACCGGGGGGCGGGGAGACCACAAGCCCGCAGGCACCTGGCACGACGAACCCGCAGGCACCCGGCGGGGAATCCGTTCCGACGAACCCGTCCGGTGAGGGCGGGGAGACCGCCAATCCGCAGGCGCCCGGGACGACGAACCCGCAGGCGCCCGGCGAGACCACGAACCCGCAGGTCCCCGGCAATGGTGGAGAGACCACGAACCCGCAGGTCCCCGGCAACGGCGGCGAGACCACCAATCCGCAGGTCCCCGGCGGGGAAACCGTTCCGACGAACCCGTCCGGAGAGGGCGGCAACACGGGAGGGAACACCGGCGGTAATACAGGTGGAAACACCGGTGGCAACACCAGCGGTAATACGGGTGGCGGCACCGGCGGTAATGCAGGCGGCGGCAACACCGGTGGCAACGGCGGCGGCACCACGGGTGGTAACGCTGGCGCCAACACCGGCGGCAACGCTGGCGGCGGCACCACCGAGCCCGCAGCTCCGACCGGACCGGCACCCATCACGACCATCGTGGTCAACAACGTGCCGTCGGTGCCCGTCGTCGTCGCAGCCGACGCACCCTGGACGCCTCCGCATGTGGAGTGGACTGCCCCTCAGGACACCGTGGTGGTTCCCGTCTACCCGCCCGCTCCGCCTGTCCTGCCGGTGATCCCGCTGCCGCAGATCGAGCTTCCGCGGATCGAACTCCCGCAGATCGATCTGCCGGTCGTTCCACTGCCCACGATCCCTAATGTGATCGTGATCGATCTGCCGGTTCTTCCCGCCTGACGACACTGATCAACTAGGTGCGGGCATCCGCCAGAGACCCGTTCTCACGGCGGGTGCCCGCACCCCTTTTTATGGAGGAAATCGGTGAAGCAACCGGTCAACACATGGCTCGACGAAAACGATTCTGTCGCAATGCCATCGAGGTGGTCCGACCCTGAGGTGCAGAAGAAACTGCGGATCGGCGGAGCGGGTATAGCCGCGGCGGCGTTAGTGGTGGGCCTGGCCTTCGGTGTCGTGTCGATCTTCAGCGGCGATTCCGACAAGCCGGGCGCCGATGGTGGTAGCCCCGCAGGCGCACTCAGTCCCCAAACGCCAGGCACGATCGACACCTCGAGCAGCAGTTCGATTCTCGGGTGCAAAGAGATTCGATCGGCCGAACAGAGCGAAAGCTCCGGCAAGGGGGACACAGAATCCGCCGAAGGTGCGATATTCGCTTACGAGCACGCCTTTTTCAATGCCCGTGACGCCCGCCAGATGGCCGAGTTGTCTGTCCCCTCCCCGTCAGTGGCCACCGAGGAGCAGCTCGCCAACAGCATCCTGTCGATGCCGGTGGACACCCCGTGGTGCGTAAACATCACCCCCACAGGTGAAGCCGACAAGTTCGCAGTCGCCGTCCGCTTCGTCGAAGCCGACGGTGCGACCGTCACCACGTGGAGCCAAACCATGACCGTTCCGAAAACGCCTGAGGGGCAGTGGAAGATCACGGCAGTTCAGGCCCAGTGAGCGCGAACCACCGCACTGCCAGCCAGATCAACGACACCGACACTGCTGCCGGTGCCGAGTACAAGGCTGCGATGGCACGGACTGCCCTGTGTGAAATCCACATCGGGCATTTCTCGCGGGTGATCGCACTGATCGAGCACGCTCGAACACTCAGTGCCCTGGACGATCTGGAATCCTTGTATCCCCTCGCCTTCGCGACGGTGACAACGATCGACCCGACGTCCCTCACCCATGACAGTGCACTGCGTGTCGCTCGTGCCGTCGTCGACGAGATGGGTTTGGCTGTGCACGAGCTTGACTGGAAACACCGAAAACCGGCCCCCACGACCGCGGACGACGAACTGTTGAGGAAGAGTCGAGCGGTTGTCGACGAGGACCGCGCGCTCGAAGACCTCGCCACGGTTCACAGCCAACTCCACCTCTTCGAGACGGCACTGACCGGCTTCGACTGGTCCTCATCTTTCCTGCAATCACCCCCATTCTCGCGAAGCACCGAAGGAGACACACAGTGAATATCGTTGACGGAATTGGCTTTCAGCGCGAGTTCGACGAATCGCCGACACTCGTGAACTACCGCAAAGTCCACGGCGGTCGAGTCTCACAGATCCGCGGATACATCCCGCAGCTGTCAGTCACCAACGACGACCTCATCACTGTGTACGACTTCGGGACCATCACCATCGACGGCGGAATACTCCACGCCTACGGCAAAGGCACCGTCTATGCCAGTGGCACCGCGAAGGTCTACGCCCACGACGAAGTCCGAGTGCTCGCATTCGACGACGCAGAAGTTCGCGCATACCAACAAGCCTCCGTCATCTGCAACAACAAGTCCTCAGCGGTCGGCTTCGAACGCAGCCACCTCACCCTGAACGACAGATCCTTCGGCGAGCTTCGCGACATCTCCGTCGGCTCGTTCCACAACTTCAGCCAGGGAACCATTTTCGACTCCGCCCGAGCGAACGCGTACGACGCGACGATCGTCGAGATCTACGGGGACCACGCCAGCCTCCGAGCACGAGGCCGGTCCGCCGTCGGAGTTCACGGCACCCCCGCCCTGTGGCTCGGCGGCTCCGCAATCGCACACGTCGAAGAATCGACCAAAAGTCAGTTCATCATCATCTCCGAAAAGGCGAGCATCACCCAAGAACCTCTGAACAATCCGTCGAAGACAGAGCTGAAGGTGTCTGACACCCCCACCCTCGGATATCAGAAGGGCGGCTCGCCCGCCGAAGACCACGCCACCGTTCAGGCCGCGGCACCACTGCCCGCAGCCCAGACGAACCCCGCACCTGCCACTGAAGCAGTACCCGAACCTGCAGTACCCGCTCAGGCGCCGGTATGGGTCGAACCGGAAAATACCGCCACCCCCACCC
>NZ_JABFAU010000051.1 GCF_017168335.1 Rhodococcus sp. KRD162
CGCCACCGCCGCCTCCGGTTCCCGGGGCTTTGCCGCCGTAGCCGCCCTGGCTGCGGGTGACCACGCCCCCGGCCGATTTGGCTGCGCGGGCCGCGCCCATGACGGCGGCGCTGGTTCCGCCGCTCATGGCGGCCATGCCCAGGGCTGCTCCACCTGCGGCCATGCCGGCCAATGCCATCGGGCTACCGGAGGAGGCGCTCGAGACGTTCAGCACCCTCAGTAGCGCCGGAAGTGCCACTGCCGCAACGGTGAGCAGAATCAGGCCTTGAAGCTTGGTGACGTCGGAGCTGGGGTCTGCGGCCCAGAACGCGGTGGCCATGATCGCGGCCGACGCGGGCTTGAAGAGGATGAACGCGATTGCCCAGTTGCGCATCTTTTCGTAGGACTGCGAACCCATCTCTGTTCCCGATGCTGCCGCGGCGACGGGCAGGACACCGACGATGACCATCAGGAACGCCATGCGGACCACCAGCAGCACGACCTGGACCAGTGCGCCGAGCATTCCGAACAGAGCGATCAGCAGAACCCAGCCCGGTCCCCAGGTCGAGGTGTCGTCGATCATCATCGCTTGGACTTTGGTGCCGAGGTCGTTGCCGCCCGATTCGCTGAGCAACCACAAGCTGATGCCGTCCGAGACCTGGATGGCCAGGCCGATGGCCACACCGAACAGCGACATCGAGGTGATAGTCCGGACGAAGGTACGCACGAGATCCATTGCCGCGGCGTTCTCGTTTCCGGACTGTGCCAGGGCGACGCGGATGCAAGCGACGAAGATCGAAATGACCAGCACCGCACCCTGAATGGGGAGCATGTATGTCTGGAGGACCGTGAGGTAGTTCGCGTCCGACAAGGCCGGTGAGGGTGTGGTGAACCACCAGTTGATCATCGTGCCCCAGCCATCGGCGACGCCGGCGATGAGAGATTTGACGTTCTTCCCGAACGCCGAGTCCCACATCTTCTGCAGCGCATCGCCGGGATGAGAGACGACGTTAGCGAGCTTGCAGACCTGTTCCGAAGGGTTGGCGAAGATCTTGCGCAGTGCGCCCGAGACGCTGGCCCACGATCCCGTGTCCTGCGTCATCGACTCGCACTTTTGGTCGAACCCGAACGTTCCTTCTCCTGGTGCGCCGTTGCCGATTTCGGGCAATGCGGGTGCCTGGGGTGCTTCGGTGGGTCCGCCTTCGGGGACGGCGTAGGTCACCGTGGGGCACGTCTGCGTCGATTGTCCGCCGCCCAGTGGGACCGTGATGCAGGTCAGCTCTCGTTGGACCATCGTGTACCCCGCGGGCAACGGCTTGGGTGTCGTACCTCCGAGACCGCCGAGGGTGATCGATCCTGCGGGAAGGTTGTTCGCCTTCAGATCGTCCGCACCGACGAGCTCGTAGCCCTGCGGTGCGGCCGGAATCGCAGGGCCGGTGGTCTCCTGCGCGGATGCCGGCTGAGCCAACGCGCCTATCAGCGATGCGGCCGCGATGAGTACGACCAGCGCGGCGAGGACAGCGTGGACGATCCGTCCGGCGCGTAGCCGCATCGTCACCATGGGGTCCACCCGCTCAGAGAGGTCGCGGTGCCGGAGAGATCGCCGAGCTGCTCGGGGAAAGTCAGCTTCCAGTCGCCGTCGACCCAGGTGGCCGTCAACCTGGTGGTCAACCACTGCGCGGTGCCGTTGTCCGCTTTCTGTGCGGGACTGGCAGTTTCGATGACGGCGAGATCGGGGGCGTAGTCGAGGATCCGGAACGCGTCGGACTTGGTCTGGTAGCTCAGGGCAGCGTCGGTGGCACCGCGATGGAACGGGCCTTCGGCGTCGAGCTGCGCGTACAGCTCGCTGCGCTGTGCCGCGGTCATGATGGTCTGGTTGTCGTAGATCCCGCGTGCGGTCTCGTTGTTCGCTGACCCCAGGCGCAGCGCGATCTGCACGGCCGCCAGGGCGGCCCCTTGTGGAGTGTGAGCGAATCCGCTGGCGGTCAGACCTTTTACGGTGGACGGGCCGTCCGAGGTGGAGAACGGGACGATCGCTCCGTCGTTGACCTTCTGCCAGCTCACTCCCGCGGGAGCGGGCACCGGTACGGCCGGGTTGTAGGGGCCGTAGTCGACAGGTGACTGCGGCAGTGCCCACCCGCCGGGCCATTTCGGGACGTCGACCCGGCGGCCGAGACGGTCGACGGTCGGGGTTGCCAGCCCTTGCATCGCGCCGTCGGTGTTCGGGACGGCCGTGGGGCCGGTGGAGGGAGGCGCGGTGACCGTCGGTCGAGGCGTCTGGGCGGTCGGCGACTCGTCGTCGGAGTCGCCGCTCACTCGAAGGACGACCGCGACGACGGCGCAGATCACGATGATCGCAACGACGAGCATCGCCGCGCCGGTCAATATGCGGTGCTCTTTGGCGGGCTTGTCGGCTCCGGGGGTTCCGGTACTCATGATGCCGCCGCGAATTCGGTGAAACCGGCGGTGTCGGTGAGTGTTTCGGGCTCGGGGATGTCGTCGGGTGCAGGCAGCAGTAGCTTCCAGTCCTCTCCCGACCAGACCAGGGTGTGGGTGGTGGCCATGAGCGCACCGTCGGGGCGCTCGACCGCCAGTCGAACTACAGCCCGGGTGTCGGTGAAGTCGGTGACCTCGAAGCCCTGCAGGTGTGCTTCGGTTCCCTCCGGTGCCGGATCGGTGATGGAGACCTGTGCGCGGTTGACGGCGTAGGTGTCGCGGCCGACGCCGGGTGCTGCGACCGCATTGACCACTTCGGGCCAGGAGTTGTCCGGTGCCAGACGCAGTCTGGTGATTCCTTGTGCTGCGGCCAGGACCGCGCCCTGAGGCGTCGGGGTGTAGCCGGTTGCGATGTCGCCGGCCACCTCACGCGGACCGTCCGTGCTCGAGGTCGGCAGGGAGGCACCCCGCCAGCTCTGCCACTGCACGTCGGCAGGCGCGGCCGAGGTATCGACGGCGGCTGCGCTCGTCGAGGTTGTCGTGGTGTCGGATGTGGGTTCGGCGGATCCGCATCCGGACAAGGCCAGGACCGCGGCGACGGTGGCTGCGGCGATGAGGTGGCGTTTCATATGAAGGGTCTCCGATTCGAATTGCGTTATGAGAGGGCGAAGCCCGCGAGTGCGCCCGCCGAGCTTGCGGCGATCGCGGCGGCACAGATCCACAGGATCTTTCGGACGGTCCGGTTCAAGGGTGTCGAGGTGGCGAAGTGCCACCACAACATCCCGGCGGCGACGATCAGTGACGTCACCAGTACTGCTCCGACGATCCACATTCCGTAGCCCAGAAGTTGATCGAGTGGTCCGGTGACTTCGGGTGGGAGTGGTTGCGACGGTGGTGCCGGTTGGGCGAGCGGTGTCACGCTCACGTCATCACCCAGGTGATCCATGACGCTGCGAGCGACATGATCAACGCGCCGATCACAGCGCCGATGACGATCTTGATGCCTTTACCCCTCATCGCTCCGTCGCCGGCGGCATGGTCGAACCACATCACCCCGCCGCCGACGATGATTCCCAGGACGGCACCGGCGGTCAGAATCCACAGGGCGACGCCGATCATGCGCCATATCCGGTCGCCTCCGGGCGGGGGTACGGGATCGGGCTGCGGGACGGCCAGGATGGTGGTGTGGACTGCGTCGAATGTGTTGATCAGCATGGTGTTTCGCTCTCTTATGGGTTGGTCTGAAGGATCGAGATGATGGTGGTGCGGATGGCGTCGGCAACGTCCGCGACCTCGCGCGGTACGGCTCGGTCGGGCGGTTCGCGTTTGCGTCCGGTGGGAATGGGATCTCCGGGAGTCCAGAACGGGAGCTCGTCGGGTGTCAGTTCGTTCCAGGTGTCGATCCACGGGATTCGCCAGTGATGGTCGTCGACGAGCCCCGCGACCACTTCGAGGCGTTGGCGCAGCTCGCTTTTGAGTCGGCTCGGTGATGCTGCGACGGTGACGAGCCCGACCAGAGTGGTTGCGCCGCCGTAGCCGGACAGATGCTGCGTGAGCAGATCGTGAGCTCGGGTGATTCCCCATGCGGATTCACGGGCGACCACCACGACGAAGGGTGATTCCTGCTCGAAGCCGGCCGGGAACGCGCCCATCGCATCGCCGGCGATCGACCACGAGGCGGTCAGCATCGACACTCCGGCTCCTCCGTGGCCACCGACGAGCCACCACGAGGGCACAGCCCGGTCGGTGGGTGCGTAGACCGGCTCGGGCCAGACGTCGATGCACCGCTCTGCAGGCGGCGGGGTGATCAACCCGTGTGAGCGTCCCGGCTCCCGGGAGTCGTCGGCGGCCGCCCATGCCGTGGCGCTCACAGTGCCGGCCCCTGTGCTTGGTTTCGGTTCTGCCATCCGGCGGCGAAGTCCGTGGCCACCAGCTGAGCGAGATCGCGATACGCCGCCCGTGTCGCGGGAAGCAGCCGATCCCAGTAGATTTCCGCGCCCTCGTCCAGATGCGGATCGAACGGGATGGTCACCACTGCGCGGACGCGGTCACCGAAGTACTCCTGTAGCTGGTGGTCGGTCAACGGTGTCTTCGAGCTGCTCGACATCCGGGAGACGACGATCACGCACCGCTGCACCAGGTGCGAGTAGTGATGGGCGTCCAACCAATCGAGCAGCGCGTTGGTTCTGGTGACCGCCGAGACGTCGAGCTTGGTGGGCGCGATCAGAGAGTCGGTCAGGTCGAGCACTCCCGCCATCGCGGGGTGGGTGATGCCGGTGCCGCAATCGGACAGCAGCACCTGGAAGTGGTCTTGGAGGATCTCGATCACGCGCCGGTAGTCGTTCTCGCTCAGCGCTTCCGAACGCTCCGGATCATCGTGTGAGGCGAGAACTTGCAGACCGGTCTCGGCTTCGAGGGTGTGTTGGCGTACGTCCGCGTAGCGATCGGTACGCGGGGCGGCGAGCAGGTCGTAGATCGTCGGTGGATGCTCGGTGCGGGGCGCGATCGCTGCGATGCGTTCGGCGAGGACACCGGCATCGGGGTTGGCGTCTATGGCCAACACCCGATCGGTGCGCACGTCCGCGAAAGCGTGGCCCAGCACGACCGAGACGGTCGACTTTCCCACTCCACCTTTGAGCCCTGCCACGGTGATCTTGTGATCGGTGCGCACCGGGGCGGCGATCTGCGCGTCGAGCTCACGTGCACGTTTGTCCGCGGGCGACTCGCCGGCGTTGATCGTGCGCAGAGACAACGCGTAGAGGGCGCGTCGCCACCCCGATGTCGGAGCAGCTCGGACACCGTCGATCTCCAACGCGGACGCCGTCGGGGGGCGCGGCGGCTGCGTTCTGTCGCCGCGCCCCAACATCACCACCGCGGTGGTGTTGCGGTCCAGATCGATTTGCCCGAACGCCGGTCGTGGGCCGACCGGTGTGGACGTCGTGTCGACGTCGTCGATGTCGGGACTCGTCCGATCGGCCATCAGGCCGTCTTTCCAGTCTGTGCTCATCGGGTGGTCCTTACTGGGGTCGCCATCAGTTGGACGGGGTCAGCCACGAGGAGTCGTCGGGAGCGGCAGCGGGGAACTCCATCGGGAACGCATCGCCCGATGGGGCCGACGACGTGGTCGCAGTACTCGTGCTGTCGGCGTCGGTGGCCGTCTGCGGGGTGTAGGTCGGCGTCGTCAGCGTCGACGAGGACTCGGCCCAGGGATCGAAGGCGGTGGAGGTCGAGGCCGGTTGTGCGCCGACCTGGAACTGAAGACCGGGAAGGCCTTGGTAGGAGCCCTGCCCGTCGACGGGAACGGTTCGTGCGAAGGCGTCCTTGTCCGCAGCGGGGGCGGTCGATCCGCTTTCGAGATCCTTGACCAGCGCGGTGATCCAGTCCGAGGCGAAGCTCAGCCAGGTTCCGCCCGACGGTGTGACCGCATCACGTTGGTAGGACTCGTGATTGGCGCGCACCGCCCAGTACTTGACGTCGGTGGCCATCTTGATCAGGCCCTTGTTGTCTGTGAGTTCGTTCTGCACGATCTTCGACACGGCCGTGGTCGTCTTGTCGGTGATGTTCGCCGGAACCAGCTGCAGAGCAGCCTCGGCTGCTTTGGCTCCCAGTAACGCCAGGGCTGCCGGCGGATTGGTCAGGCCGACGGTGGCCAGTTGCGCGATGTTGTCCATCGTCAGGACTTTTTTGGCGAACGTGACTGCGGTGTTGATTCCGATGCCGAGGACTTTGTCGATCGCGGCGAAAGCATCGACCTGGTGTGTCGGGTTGGAGGCATCGGCGGCGCGGTTGCTCAGGGAATCTCCCGGCCGGTAGTCCAGGCCGCGGGTGGTGCCGTCGCTGCTGGTGATGTCTTCGTTGACGACGTCGACGCCCATCTTGAGCGCGGTGGTGCCCATGACCTGCGCGGCCGACCACAGCACCCCGATGGGATCTTGGGCGTCGAGGTTCATCTGGCCGCTGACGTTGGTCACCAGACGGGCCAGCGGGGCGTCGGCGGGTGTATCGCAGGCGATGTCGCCGCTCGCGCAGGCCGATGCGACTCGGCCGGTCAGGGACCCGAACGAGGCCGGGGTCTGCGCGGCGAGAGGTGCGATGCCGCCTCCGTCGGACGGCGGTGTGGGCAGCGTTTCGAGCTTGGTCACCTCCGCGCCGCGGGTACCGGGTGCAGGTGCGGGGTGTTCCTGGGAAGGTGCACCGGGGAAGACGCCGTCGCCCTGCTTACGAGTGGGATCGGAGTAGAGCATTCCCATCGCGACCCGTGCGGGCGGGATCGGACCTTGGCCAGCGCCGATCAGCCGGAGCAGCTCCGAGGCAACTCCCGCGCCCTGCGAGTACCCCAGCAGCCCGAACTTGGTGTTCGGGCAGCGAGCGGCTTCGTCGGCGATGATCTTCGAGGCGTTCTCGACTCCGCGCGCGGCCGAGTCCTTGTACGAGGTTCCGGTGAAGCCGTAGTCGGCCGGGTACGGCACGTAGGTGCGGTCGAACTTGTCCGAGGTGGTTCCACCGAACTCGGCCAGGACCGGAAGGATCGCCGCCGACAGCGTGCCCGAGTCCTGCTTGGGCATGGACCCTTCGGTGGACTCGGTGGTGCCCTGCGTGACGACGACGTGCAGCAGCGCGCACGGAGCGTTGGTGGTGGAGTCGGCCGAGGGGGACGTGGTGTCGGGGGGCGTGGTGGTCGGTTGCGCTGCAGCCTGGGTCCCTGCGCTCACTGTGATCGCGACGGACCCCAGTAGAGCCATCGCGACGTAGGTGGATCGGTTGGCCTTCATCAGTTCTCCGTTTCGGTGATGTCGACGATCGAGGTGATGAGGGTCCGATCACCGTCGGTTCGTGTTCGTACGATCTGGGTCCACGTCACCGGCTCTGCGCCCGGGACGGCATGGGTGAGGTAGACGGTGTATTCGTCGGGGCCTCTCGGGGTGATGCGCAGGCAGTGCGTGGTCTCGGACGGGAAGGTGTCGATTCCGGCGCTCTGCAACAGTTCTGGGCTGCCGACTGCGGCGTCGGGGGTGGTGAACGCACGCGCGGCGGCTCCGCTGCGCTTGACGTAGTAGGCGTAGTCGAAGCCGAGGATCGCGTCCGGGCCCGAACCGAACCCGCCCGGTCCGGCACCGGTGACTTCGCTACTGGTCCTGGACTCGACACACGGCGGCGGCGCGGCCGGGGCCGGGGTGGTGGACGTGGGCGGCTCGGTTGTGGTCGCGGGTGCCTCCGGGGTGGTGAGCATCGACGACATTCCGGCCGCGAACGATGCCTGGTCGTTGGAGTCGGGGGACAACACCCACGACACGGCACCTATGGCCACACCCAGCAGCAGGCTGGCCGCGGCGAGTGAGCCCCAAATCGCCAGCCGAGAGCGCCGGCCGCGCTTGTTCTGCGGGATCGGACGCGGTACCGGTTTCGGCACCGGCTTCGGTGAAAGACCTGCGACCGCAGCCTCTCGGCTGGTGTGTGCCGGTGGGGCCTCGCTCGCCGGCCGCGGAGGAGCGGCCGGAGTGCGCGGGTCAGGCGTGCTCGGTGTGTCGGTCAGTGTGGCTCGCTCCCACGGTTTGCTTCCTGGACGGGAGGTGCCGGGACTGCGATCAGACAGCGATGCCATGGCTGCTGCTCACTCCTTCTGGTCGACGAAACGCTGGAACACCGAGCACGCCTGCTCCTCTAGACGGGCTGGCTGGTGGTCAGGGCCTGCCACGCCGCATTGGCCTGCGCGAGGGCCGGACCCGCAGCGGCTACCGCGTCCGCGACGGCGGGCTGTTCGACGACCGTCGAGGCGAAGCCCGCCGCCGCGTTAGCGGCTGGTGCAACCCACGTGCCTGCGTCGCTGACGGCCTTTTCGACGACCGGAGCAGCATTCTGAACGGCGGTGTTCGTCTGAGCGACCAGGTCCGGTCCCGCCTCCGTCGCCAGTGGTGCCGGGGTGACCGGAACTGGGCTGGTGGCCGGCGGTGCGGGTGCCGCATCGACAGCGGGAGCGGGTGCAGGCTCCTCGATCGTCGCCGCTTCGCCGCCGGCGGCCGCGCCGCCGATCAGAGCACCGGCTGCAGCACCGACCGCGGTGGTCGCCGCGACGATCGGTGCCGAAACCGCCGCTCCGACACCGGCTCCAGCGAGTGCCGCTGCACCGGGGACGAAGACGTAGCCGACCGGGCCGGCCCAGACGATCGCCGGAGTCAGGACGGGGGTTGCGGCCACGCCGAGTCCGGCACCGATGGCCGCGCCGCCGGCGGTGATCGCTGCGCCGGGGACAAGTCCGACACCGAGTCCGACAAGGCCGCCCGTCACGGCACCGGCAGCGGTACCGGCGGCGATACGGTCAGCTCGCGGGGCGGTCGCAAGGCCGTTGTCTACGAGGAGGTTTCCGCCGTCTGCCTGGATGGCCTGGAAGGTGTTCGAGACCTGGCGGGCGAAGACACGGTCGACGCCGTCGGGGATTCGATACGGGGTCGCGCCGATCAGGACGGAGTCGTCATCGACCTCGATCGGCACGATCGTCGGCCGCTTGACCGTCGGCACCGGCGCTGGTGCCGGTACCGGTGCGGGAGCGACGGTCTCGGGACTATCGCTGATGCCGGGGCCCTGGATCGGTGCCGGGCTGCTCTCGTAGACGACCGGTTCGGAGTAGTAGGTGGTGTCGTAGGAGGGCCGCTGTCGACCTGCGTTGTAGTCGTCGACGGTGCGCGTCTCGGAGTAGTCGTAGATCGGGCTGTAGCCGGCGATGTACGAGTCCTCGGGAG
>NZ_JABFAU010000052.1 GCF_017168335.1 Rhodococcus sp. KRD162
TCCGACCTCAACTGACCACCACCCATGTGAGTGGAACTTCGGAGCCTGCTCCGAAGTTCCACTCACATGCTCCGAAGGAGCTTTCCTATGGACGTCGTGATCGGACAGTTGTTCACCGGCCTGTCGATCGGTTCTATTCTTCTGCTCGCCGCCCTCGGGCTCTCGCTGACGTTCGGTCAGATGGGGGTGATCAACATGGCCCACGGCGAGTTCATCATGGCCGGCTCCTACACCGCCTACGTGGTCCAGCAGATCGTCTCCGCCGGCGGCGCATCACTGCTGATCTCCCTGATCGTCGGCTTTCTGGTCGGCGGCGTCATGGGTGTGCTGCTCGAGGTGACGCTCATTCAGCGGATGTATCACCGACCACTGGACACCCTGCTCGTCACCTTCGGTGTCGGGTTGATCCTGCAGCAACTCGCCCGCGACATCTTCGGAGCTCCGGCGGTCAACGTCGTGACACCGGACTGGCTACGCGGCGGTGTCGACATCCTCGGTGCCGTGGTCCCCAAGACCCGCATCTTCATCCTCGTCCTCGCGATCGTCGCGGTGGTGGCGTTGTCGGTGGCGTTGAAGAAGACCGCGATGGGTCGACGCATCCGCGCGGTGGTGCAGAACCGGGATCTGGCGGAGACGTCGGGCATCTCGAGCCGCAGGACCGATATTTCGACGTTCTTCCTCGGCTCCGGTCTGGCCGGTGTCGCCGGCGTCGCGCTGACCCTGATCGGCTCGACCAGTTCCACGGTGGGACAAAGCTATCTGATCGACGCGTTCCTGGTCGTCGTCGTCGGTGGCCTCGGCCAGATCAAGGGCGCGGTGATCGCCGCGTTCGCGCTCGGCATCCTCAACTCGTTCATCGAGTACAGCACCACGGCCTCGATCGCGAAGGTCATCGTGTTCGTGCTCATCGTGATCTTCCTGCAGGCCCGCCCGCAAGGATTGTTCGCCGTCAAGACAAGGAGCCTGGTATGAGCGAATTCCTCGCCAAACGCGGCGCGTTGCTGGGGTTCGCGGTCGCCGCGATCGTGTTGTTCGCCGTCGCCCCGGCCGTCCTGAGCGACTTCCGGCTCAGCCTGCTCGGCAAATTCATCTGCTACGCCATCGTCGCGGTCGGTATCGGGTTGGCGTGGGGGCGCGGGGGAATGCTCACCCTCGGCCAAGGAGTGTTCTTCGGCATCGGTGCCTACATCATGGCCATGCATTTGAAGATCTCCGACGCCGCACTGCGCGGCGACGACGTCCCGGACTTCATGTCCATCGCCGGCATCCGCGAACTGCCCGCCTACTGGGTGCCGTTCACCTCACCGATCACCACCATCCTCGGCATCGTGTTCGTCCCGGCCCTGGTCGCGCTGGTCCTCGGGCTCGGGGTGTTCAAACGCCGCGTCAAAGGCGCCTACTTCGCCATCCTCAGCCAAGCCCTCGCTGCCGCGTTCGCGATCCTGCTGATCGGGCAGCAGACCACCGGCGGCTCCAACGGCCTCAACAGATTCCGCACGTTCTTCGGGTTCAACCTCAACGACCCCGCCAACAAACAGATGCTGTTCTTCATCGCCGCCGCCGTCCTGCTGGTCGTCGTCGCGATCACCCGGCAGCTGATGTACTCCCGCTACGGCGAACTACTCGTCGCGGTCCGCGACCAGGAAGAACGCGTCCGCTTCCTCGGCTACGATCCCGCCAACGTCAAAATCGTCGCCTACGTCACCGCCGCCTTCTTCGCCGGCCTCGCCGGAGCACTGTTCGTGCCGATCGTCGGCATCATCTCCCCCAACGACGTCGGCATCGTCCCGTCCATCGCATTCCTCATCGGAGTCGCGATCGGTGGCCGCACCACCCTGCTCGGCCCGGTCCTCGGCGCACTCGGTGTCGCGTGGGCGCAAACCACACTCTCCGAGCAGTTCCCGTCCGGCTGGACCTATGCCCAAGGTCTGCTGTTCGTGGTCGTCGTCGGATTCTTCCCCGCCGGCATCGCCGGCCTGTTCGCCCTGCGCAAACGTAAGAAGGCACCCGAACCACACCCCGAGCCGAGCGACGAGCCAGAAAAGGAACTGACCCGATGATCCATATCGAAGGCCAGCACCCCACATTCGGCGGCAACGCCGGCATGTCCAGCCAGTACCTCGAAGTCCGAGACCTGACCGTCAGCTTCGACGGCTTCAAAGCCAACACCAACGTCGACCTGACCCTCATGCAAGGCGATCTACGGTTCCTCATCGGCCCCAACGGCGCCGGCAAAACCACCCTGATCGACGCCATCACCGGCCTCGTCCCAGCCACCGGGTCGGTCACCAAATCCGGTGTCGAACTGCTCGGCAAAAAAGTCCACCAGATCGCCCGCCTCGGCATCGGCCGCACCTTCCAGACCGCCAGCATCTTCGAGAATTTGACGGTCCTGCAGAACCTGGATATCGCCGCCGGGTCCGGACGATCAGCACTGACGATGCTACGACGCCGCAGATCGGTGCTGCCGCAGATCGAACAGGCCCTCGACACGACCGGCCTGACCGGCGAACGAGACAAGCCCGCCGGCATCCTCGCGCACGGGCAGAAACAATGGCTGGAAATCGGAATGCTGCTGGTGCAGAACGCCGACGTGCTCCTGCTCGACGAACCCGTCGCCGGGATGAGCCACGAGGAACGCGAACAGACCGGCCAACTGCTCCAACGCATCGGCGGTGAGCGGACGGTGGTCGTCGTCGAACACGACATGGACTTCATGCGTATGTTCGCGACCTCGGTGACGGTATTGGC
>NZ_JABFAU010000053.1 GCF_017168335.1 Rhodococcus sp. KRD162
CGCCATCCGCCGCCTCCAAGAACTCGGCTACAACGTCACCTTAAGTAACCAGGAGGCAGCCTGACCCACCTTACTTTCGTATTAGGCACGCACCCCATTTCGCGAGCACTTTAGATGAGTCTCGTCGGGGGCTTGACGAACGCCACACTTTAAGTCATTCTCTTTCTAAAAGAAACTATCTCTGATTACCAGAGATGACTGGCGTCTTGCCGGCCCGGACAAGGAGATCCATCAATGACTGACCACAGCGGCGTGATTCAGGATGTACGGCAGGGCATGATCCCTGCACACATTTACAACGACAAAGAGATCTTCGAGCTTGAAAAGGAGCGGGTCTTTGGTCGCAGCTGGCTTTTCGTCGCCCACGAATCCGAGGTGCCCGAAGCTGGCGACTACGTGGTGCGCCGCGTCCTGGAAGACTCATTCATCATTTCCCGTGATGAACATGGAGAAATCCGGGCACTGTTCAACATGTGCCTTCACCGCGGCATGCAGGTCTGCCGCACGGAGATGGGAAACGCTTCCCACTTCCGTTGCCCGTACCACGGGTGGTCCTACCGTAACGACGGCCGCATAGTCGGACTGCCCTTCCACAAAGAGGCATACGGCGGCGAAGAGGGCTTCAAGAAGCAGGGGCAGACGTTGCTGCCTGCTCCTTCCCTGGGCATCTACAACGGCCTTATCTTCGTCAGCCTGGATCCTGACGCAGAGCCGTTGGAGGACTTCCTGGGTGACTTCAAGTTCTACATGGACTACTACACGAAGCAAAGCTCCGGCGGGATTGAACTGCGCGGGCCGCAGCGGTGGCGGGTCAAGGCCAACTGGAAAATCGGAGCCGAAAACTTCGCCGGCGACATGTATCACACCCCCCAGACCCACACCTCCGTCGTCGAAATTGGTTTGTTCCGCGAACCAAAGGCGGAAAAGCGCAAGGACGGGACAACCTATTGGGCCGGCAACGGCGGCGGAACTACCTACAAGCTTCCCGAAGGAAGCCTGGAGGACCGCCTCCGCTACGTGGGCTACCCGGACGAGATGATCGCCCGCATGAAAGAGCAGTGGAGCCAGGAGCAGCTCGACGTCGTGGGCAAGGACGGGTTCATGGTGTCGGCGGCGTCGGTGTTCCCGAACATGAGCTTCGTGCACAACTGGCCACGGGTCGAAGAAGACTCCGATGAAGTGCTCCCGTTCATCTCCATCCGGCAGTGGCAGCCAATCAGTGAAGACGAGACCGAGATCGTATCGTGGTTCGCCGTCGACAAGAACGCGCCCGAAGAGTTTAAGGCACTTTCCTACAAGGCCTATCTCATGTGCTTTGGCAGCGGCGGCATGTTCGAGCAGGACGACGTGGAAAACTGGGTTTCCTTGACCAGCACCGCCGGCGGCCCGATGGCACGGCGCCTGCTGCTGAACAGCCGCATGGGCATGCTGGAAAACGGACAGAACGTCGTCGAACCCCTGACCCCCGAGCAGTACTCCGGCCCCGGCTCGACCCGCGTCGGATACAGCGAATACAACCAGCGTGAACTGCTCCTGCGATGGGCCAACCATCTTGAACGACCGATGGAAAAAGCGGCCCAGGTGCACGTCGGCAGCAATCCGGTGCAGGACTGTCCGTCTGACACCCCGGATTCTTTCCCGGCTCCCGCTGAGCACAACGGGCACGCCCCGGCAATGACCGTTTCGAAGGAGGGCTAGCCGTGGGTATTGAAGCCGTAACCGAACGCAGCAACAAATCTCTCTCGGAGCAGTCGGTGCTGGGAGGGCACGCCCCCCGTACTCAGAGGACGGGTGACTCCCTGCCGTTCAATGATGAACTTCATCTGCAAGCCCACAAGTGGCTTGTCGATGAATCCTATTTGCTCGACGCACAGGAGTACGACGAGTGGCTGAGCCGCCTCACGGACGACGTGCACTATCTCATGCCGGTGAGGGTGACCACTGCCCTCGGGGCCGGTTACAGCACGTCTCCCGGGATGGCGCACATGGATGAAAACAAGTACTCGCTGAGCCGCAGGGCGGCGCGCTTCGCCACGGAACACGCCTGGACCGAAGACCCTCCGTCGCGGCTGCGCCACTACGTCACCAACGTCCGGACGTTCCGTACCGGTAACCCGGATGAGATCATCGTGGATTCGGCGGTCCTGCTGTTCCGCAGCCGGGGCGACGTCCGCGAGGCCGCGACCGTGTCGGCAGGCAGGGAGGATCTGCTGCGCCGCACCGGCTCCGGCTGGCAGCTCGCCCGCCGCACCATCATGGTCGACGAGGCGGTCATCCGGATGCAGAATCTGGCCATATTCCTATGAAACTCGAATGGGAAGGCGAAGAGGAGGACCGCCTTGCCGCCATTCGAGCGGCGGAGGAGCGCGACCGGCTGGAAGCACGGGTCAACGGCGCTCCGATCGTGATCGCCAACGAATTCTCCGAAGTCCAGGTAAGCCGCGTCGAGACGCGGAACGGCTCGCGGCTGATGATCAAGTCCCCGCGCTCCGGCCAGTGGGTGTCCCTGTGCCCCCTGGAGCTGGAAGCCCTCACCTGGCAGGCGCCGGCAACCTTCTCGGCCATGATCGGGCATCCGTTCGGGCCGCTTGTCACCGAGGACGAGCAGCCGCCCCAGAACAAAAACAACATCTAGAGGCCAAGGAGATTGACAATGCCTACCGTAAAAGCAGATCTGCAAGCCTGCCAGGGCTACGCCAACTGCGTCGTTGGGGCACCCGACTACTTTGATCTGGATGACGACGGAATCGTTGTTCTCCTCAGGACCAAAGTTCCCGAGGCCGAGCGTTCCCGTGTCACCGAGGCTGCCCGCAGCTGCCCGGTGTCCGCCCTAGTAGTGGAGGACTGATGAACACGACCACAGTTATCGTCGGCTCCTCAACCGGCGGCGTGCGTGCTGCCCAGTCCCTGCGCCTGGAGGGGTATGAAGGCGACATCGTCCTCGTCGGTGCTGAGACGGAACTCCCGTACGACAAGCCGCCGTTGTCCAAATCCGTCCTCTCCGGCAAAGCAGAGGAGTCGTCCATCCGCCTCCTTACCCGCGAGCAGGCGGAGGAAGCCAGCATCCGGCTGCTGCTCGGGCACGCCGCCACAGGCATCGATGTCGCCGGAAACCTGTTGTACCTCCAGGACCACGAACCCCTACACTTCGACAACCTTGTGATCGCCACGGGCGCATCTGCCCGACCCTCACCCTGGGGCCAACGGCCCGGGATCCACGTGCTCCGTTCCCTGGACGATGCCCGGAAACTGCGCGCCGACCTCCTCAAAGGCGGGGAACTGGCAGTGATCGGCGCCGGTTTCATCGGTGCCGAAGCAGCCGCGACGGCACGTACGCTCGGTCTGGAAGTGACAGTCATCGACCCGATGCCCATACCAATGAGCCGCATCTTCAACGCCGAAATCGCACAGCTGTTTGGAGAACTCCACCGCAACAACGGCGTCACCACGATCTTTGGCACCGGAGTCGAGGCCATTGAGGGCGAGCACGGGTCCTTCAGCGTCAGGCTTACCAACGGCCAGACAGTACAAGCCGCCACCGTTCTCATCGGGATCGGCGCGGTTCCCAACGACGCCTGGCTGGCCTCCTCGGGACTGCTGGTGGACAACGGCGTCGTGCTGGACGAGTTCTGCAGGGCTGTGGACGCCCCGAACGTGTATGGCGTCGGCGACGTGGCGCGCTGGCGGCATCAGAAGCACGGTGCGGACATCCGGATCGAGCACTGGACAAACGCGGTTGAGCAAGCCTCATGCGTCGCCCACAACATCACCCATCCGGACAGTCCCCGCGAGTACACACCGGTTGAATACGTCTGGAGCGACCAGCACGACTGGAAAATCCAGGTCGTCGGTCGCGTGGGAGGCAACGCCGACCATGTCCTCATCGGAGACCCTGAGCTGCACGGTCGGTTCGCAGCGCTCTACACCACCGACGGAGTGGAACTGTACGGTGCCGCGATCGTGAACTGGCCGAAGGCCCTGCTTGCCTGCCGCCGCGGCATGGGATCAGGGATCGGCGTGCAGGAACTGCGCGACAAACTCGAGCTCCTGCTCGAGCCCCGGCCGACGGCGGCACTCTGATGCGGGGAAGTCAGCCGCCGGTGGTCCACGAAGAGCAACGGCAGGCCATCGCAATGGCCTGCCGGGTCCTGGCCGGCCGCGGCCTCGCCGACGGAATCCTCGGCCACATCAGTGCGCGAACGGGGGAGAACGAGCTCTTGGTCCGTTGCAGGGGTCCCAAGGAGCGTGGCCTCGCGCACACCGAAGCCAACGACATCCGGCTGGTCGACCTCGACGGCAATCCCGCCGCCGAAGGCGAGCTCGACAGCGGCTACACGGTCCCCAACGAGCTGCCTCTGCACACCGAGCTGCTGCGGCGGCGCCCGGATATCAACTCCGTTGTGCATGCCCACCCCCCGCAGGTCGTGGCCGCCGACTTGGCAGGGCTCGCTATCCGGCCGATCGTCGGGGCGTTCGACATCCCGGGCACCCGCCTGGCGGCAGACGGAATACCCGTCTACCCCAGAGGAGTGCTCGTGCGAAACCGCGAGCTCGCAGCGGAAATGCTCGACGCCATGGGCGATCGGCCCGTGGTGCTGCTGCGCGGACACGGCCTCACCAGCGCGGCGCCGACGATGGAGCAGGCGGTCCTCCAAGCCATCAGCGTAAACACCTTGGCAGGCCTGTCGCTTCAGATCACAGCAGCCGGAGGGCAGCTGCACGACCTTCCCGGTCCCGACATGGCGGAGCTGCCAGATCTCGGAGGGCCGTTCAACATCGCGACCGCCTGGCGACACGAGCTCGCCCGGCTGAGCGTCAGCCCATGAAGCCGGCCAGCGCGGCAGTGCCGACAGTCCCGCCGACGCTGGGTACGATACAAGGCATGCGATCGACAGAGACAGAAGACGGATCCAAATACGGTCCGCCGCCGCAATACCCCCCCCGCAGGTCGTGGCCGCCGACTTGGCAGGGCTCGCTATCCGGCCGATCGTCGGGGCGTTCGACATCCCGGGCACCCGCCTGGCGGCAGACGGAATACCCGTCTACCCCAGAGGAGTGCTCGTGCGAAACCGCGAGCTCGCAGCGGAAATGCTCGACGCCATGGGCGATCGGCCCGTGGTGCTGCTGCGCGGACACGGCCTCACCAGCGCGGCGCCGACGATGGAGCAGGCGGTCCTCCAAGCCATCAGCGTAAACACCTTGGCAGGCCTGTCGCTTCAGATCACAGCAGCCGGAGGGCAGCTGCACGACCTTCCCGGTCCCGACATGGCGGAGCTGCCAGATCTCGGAGGGCCGTTCAACATCGCGACCGCCTGGCGACACGAGCTCGCCCGGCTGAGCGTCAGCCCATGAAGCCGGCCAGCGCGGCAGTGCCGACAGTCCCGCCGACGCTGGGTACGATACAAGGCATGCGATCGACAGAGACAGAAGACGGATCCAAATACGGTCCGCCGCCGCAATACCCCATCGAGTCTGTTGATAACGCCCTGCGGCTGCTCCTGCTGTTCGAAACCCAGCCCAGCATCAGGCTGACCGATGCCAGCACTTACTTGGGCGTGGCGTCGTCGACGGCGCACCGGCTGATGGGCATGCTTCTCTACCGTGGCTTCGTTCGGCAGAACCCGGCGACCCGGGCCTACGAACCTGGGCAGGCGCTGAGCTCGATTGCCTTTGCGATCAGACGGCAGGTGGACATCCGGACACTGGCCCGGCCGGTCCTCGAGCGGATCTTCGAACAAACGGGAGAAACCGTCCACTTCGCCAGGCTTGAGAGGACTGACGTCCAATTCATCGACGCCATCGAAAGCAGGCGAGCGGTCCGCGTCGGTTCCCGCCAGGGCCTCACCTTGCCAGCAAACTGCACTGCGACTGGTAAAGCGATGCTGAGCCTCCTCGGTGAGAAGCAGCTGCGGAATCTGTACCCAGGGCAGGAACTCCCCAAGCTGACTACCAACTCAATTACCTCCAGGTCGGACCTTGAAAGGGAGCTCGACGAAATCCGGCACAGGGGTTACGCAAATAGCCGCGAAGAGAGCGAAGACGGGGTGACATCGGTCGCCGCCGCGGTTGCCGGCCCAAGCGGCACTGTCTACGGAATCAACGTATCTGTGCCGGCCCACCGCATGTCGGAGGAGCTTCGCAGCGACCTCGGGGGCATGCTCCGGGCAGCCGCAGAAGAACTCCAGGGGCGCCTGGTCTAGAAGACTTAAAGCGGCTTCGCGTTTAGGCATGGTTGGTCTGTTTGTTCCGGTAGGGGCGGTGGCCGCCGGCGGCCAGTAGGCATCTGAGTCTGTAGTTGGTGAAGTTGCGGAAGCCGCGGGCGATTCGGCGGGTGGTTTCGATGACGCCATTGAATCGCTTCGGTGGGTCCGTTGGAAGCGCCGTGGGTGTCGAAGTAGGCTAGGATCGCTGTCTTCCATTGAGTGTCCGCCCGAGTCGGGCGACTTCCGGGATGGGGAGGTCGGGAATGATGTGATTACTTCGTTGACGAGTTCCCGGCCCCGCTCCGGGCGGGCGTGGTAGATGTTGCGGAGCTTCTGGTAGCACTGCCAGGCCAGGGTGACTTCGTGGCCGTGATCCCCGGCGCTGAGCTTAGCATCGAGCCGGGCGGCTTGTTTGTCGGTGAGGTGTTCGGCGCCGATCTGCAGGGTTCGACGGATTCCGTAGAGCGGGTCGCCCTTGCGGCCGCGGTGTCCCAGGGTGTCCTGCTGGACCCGGCGGCGGACCTCGTCGATCATGGCCGAGCCGAGCTTCACGACATGGAACGCGTTCAGAACGGCGATGGCTTCGGGCAGCTCGTCACGGATCGCGTTCGCGTAGCCGCGGAACGGATCCAGCGCGGCGGTCTTGATCCCGGCAGTGAACCCTGCGCCGCGTTCTTTGAGCCAGTCCGCATAGGCCTTCCCCGACCGGCCCGGAACCAGGTCAAGCAACCTGGCGTGCACCACCCCCGCGGGGTCGCGGGTGTGGTCCACGATCCCGGTGACCATGCCGGTTCCGGGCGGGCCGGTGTGGGACCAGACATGCTCATCGACCCCGAGCGCATCTACCCCGGTCAGCCGGCCGGTCGATGCGATCCGCCGGGTGGCTTCGATCCTGACCGCGTCCCAGACGGTGTGCCAGGAGACGCCGAGCTGATGGGCCAAGGCGGAGACCGAGGTGTCGAAATGCTGGAGCGCATCGGTCGCCCACCCGGCGGCCCTGGCGGTGAGCTTCGCCCGTGGTCCTGCCAGCGGGTGCTCCTCTGTGAACGTCGTTCTCGGGCAGTCCGGGTCCGGGCACCGCCAGACACGTTTGGCCCACAGCAGCCGCACCGGGCGGCCGAAACAGGGAATGTCATGGAGACGGACCTGGCGGCGTCCATGCCCGACCGCGATGACGCCGCAGTCGGCGCAGCCGGTGACGTTCTCCCCGGTTTCGACGCCCAGAAGCAGGCCGGTACCGGTTGCCGTGACGGAGCTGACGCGGACGCCCTCGACACCGAGCAGCGCATCCGCGCGCGTGCACCAGCGGCCACCGGAACACGACATAGAGTTATTCATGTCAGGGTCTCTTTTGGGTATTGGTTGCTTGGTCGCGACCAATTCAAAGAGGCCCTGACCTCTTTCCTGCCGCACCACGCCGCAGCTGCATGCGGCCACGCCCTGCCCCCGGCGTCAGACGGCCCTCACCCTGCTCATCGTCGAAGGCCCAAGGCGACCGGCTTCCCGGCGAACGCGGCCGCAGGCGCCGGACTCCTCCGGCCGCCAGATTGTGTGCACGCCAACGTCGAGCAACTTCCGCTCACCGACGTCCGTGATGACCCAGACAAATCCGTGTTCCGGAAACGTCATGTCAACCCGCCCGTACCACAATGCCCCGGTTTCATGATCCCTCACAGCGATGCGGTGCCCGCGGGCCAGGGACAGGAAGACTTCGATTTCGCATTCTGTCAGCGACTCTTTCAACCCATTCCTCCCCGGCGCTGCGCCGAGAGCCGCCGTACGCAGGGAACAGCCGGCCTGGCGGGCGGCGGGGCAGACCATGCTAAAAACGCTGCCAGCCGGCGCGCCGGAGAGATCGCTCTGCTGTCCGTTCATCGCAGCCCGCTCCCCCACCTTTCGAGTGTCACACCGCGTGGAACGTCGCTGTCCAGGCGCGCTTCATAGCGGCCCGGGGCGAGGCGGGCCACCGAGATGCCGACGTGTTCAGCCATCGCCGCCGGCTTCAGCAGATCCACCGCTTCATCCAGGGCGGCGTCCAGTTCTTTTCGGGTGTGAACGGCGACGACGAGACAACCGGGTGCTGCGTGCATGGTCAAATCCTTAATCTGAGGGCGGTGATCAGTACTTTGGGACACGCCAAATGTCCCTGGGACGGAACGGAGGAGCGGCAGCCCGCCGGCATGATCAAGCCAGGGCCCAAATCCCGGCGGCCCCGGCGGAACCTAGGGGACCAAGGCTTCCGGCAGAAGAAGGGGCAGGACCGTGGAACGCTGCAGAACGGCGGCGGTTTACCTCCGACAGTCCCATGATGGTGGCTTCAACATCTTCCAGGGATTGCTGAATCCAGGCGAGGGCGGCCAGGTCATCGGAACTGTGGGCCGCGTCGATTGATGACGCCTCTAGGAGCGCAGCCCGGCGGCTGATCCTGCCGGAAAGTTCGAGGATCAACGGCGGAATCATGGCCAGGGATTCACCCCGCGTTAGGTGCGCGAAGGCTTCTTTTCCAGCGCCACGGTGGGTGACGGCGACCGTGAGGGCCAGATCTGAGGAGTTTGTGGTCATGGGTCTGTCCTTCAGGTTGTTCAAAGTCCTGGTCTTTTCGGAGTGCTTCCGGTACGACGGAAGGGGAGTCTCGGGTGGTTCGTCCCGCCGCAGATCGTCCGCGCCGCAGGCACACTGAGGTGTACTACTGATGTGAGACACAGTTTGAAAGGATTGTGCTCATGTCTGCTCGACCTACCTATTCCGATGAGTTCAAGGCTGATGCCGTTGAGCTCGTGGTTTCATCTGGCCGTTCGCCGGCT
>NZ_JABFAU010000054.1 GCF_017168335.1 Rhodococcus sp. KRD162
GCAACCCCGTCTGCCACTTTGACCGCGTCGTGGCCCACCAATCCATTGGTACCCCAAACCGACGCAAAACGGATTGTGGCAGTGGTGGCGGGCCAAGTGCGCGACTGTTCTGCGCGGGTAATAGAAAACCCTGACTTGACCATCTGATCTAGTCCAACATCGCGAGTATCGCCTTGCGCGATCGTGTCTGTTGCTATCAAGCCAAGTGATCCGGCGTGAGGCGCTAGTAGGTCCAAGGCGCGAAGAAAAAAATACGCGACAAGGTCAGCACTGCCCTTTGTACCTCCCCCCAACACACTCGCCAACCATTCTCGGATCTCAAGCCCCATCGCAGAACTGACCTTCTTCCCGCCAAGAAACGGCGGATTTCCGGTGATGACATCAAAACCGCCTCGACCGACCATCACGTCGGGAGCTTCTAGCACCCAGTGCAGCGGCTGCCAGCGTTTATAGTCGGTCGTGACGGTCGGAGTCAGCCCTTGATCGATGATGTCGTCGAGCCATGTGCTGTCAGCGTCGCCGCCGTTTGATTCCTGTTGGGCCTTCACTGCTTCACGCAAATTCTCGTATGCCTCGTCGAGCGCCTTGCCAGACTTGCCACCTAATGGAAGGCCCGCTGCGATCACCCCATCGGCAATCTTGCGCAACCTTGAGGTGACGACGTGGAGTTGTGCGAGCTGACGTCGCTTTGCTGCACTGTTTCGAGCAGGATCGTCGCCGTCGATCTCGGTGGCGAGGCGCTGGCGGAGATCGACCGCCTTCTGGATGACTGAGTCGATGTTTACGTCGAAAATATTAAAAACCTGCTGCCCCGACACACGCCCCGGGTCGATGTGCAGTTTCCGAAGTTGCTCAATGTCGGAGAGCCCGAGAAGGGAGTTACCGACGAAGACCTTGTCATCCACAAAAGAGAATGGCAGTTCGTGGTCGAGGGAGACGAGCCACAGCGAAAGTTTGCACATCTCAACGGCCATATCGTTGATGTCCGCACCATAAAGGCAGTTCGCAACGACTTGGCGAATAGCCCGTCGCCGTAGATTTTTACGATGCTCATTGGCGGGATCTTCGCGAACCCAGGCTTCGACAACTCGATCTGCTAAGTAGTTGGCAGCTGATACCAGGAACGCACCGGATCCGCATGCGATGTCGGCGACCTTGAGGTCGAGAATCTCGTCGGAAGACTTGAGCGTCCAAGTTGATTCGTCGCCCGTCTGATGTGGTCCTGGCGAGTAACACAATGGCTGGAGTGCATGCAGAACGACCTCCTCGGCGAGCGACTTAGGGGTGTAGTGGGCACCAGCGTTCTTTCTTGACGGGGTCTCCTTTACCAGTAGACCGCTGTTGAGCACGACGAACGGGTGACTGCGCAGGTCCTGACGGATGAGTCCAAGCCAGGGGCGGACGCGTTCGCTTAGTTCGTGGTCGCCGCCGACAGCCTGGGCTAGGGCACTGACCACACTCGGGTCGGGTTTCGCGTTAACCGCCTTGATCATGGCAGTTGCACTGGGTAGCTGCGCTGAAGGCTGGTCAACCTCGACCCATGCTCGGATCGCAGCTGCCAGATTCTTCGGATCAGGATGGGCGATCGCCAAGTCTTCAAGCGTCACCAACGGAATCTCCGGTTCCTCGCCGGTCTTGCCGATAAGACCGAGATATGTCTCCCCGGCGGTCACACAGGTATATCCGAGCAAACCTTCGTAGATGTAACCGATCTGCTCGACATCAATGTCGCGGAACGCGATCTGGCGCGCTTCCCCACCTTTGAGGACGGCCAACTGCACCGAGCGCAACACGTGCAGCATGACACGGTCGGTGACGGTGACAGCGAGGGTGCCTTGTTCGTTGGTGGCGGTCAGGAATGGAAACCGCACCGGGTCGAACAGCGACCCTCCGTACGCGGGCATACGCATACTTTCGAATGAGGCTCCGCTGTACAGAGCTGAGCTTGTGGCAAGCAAGCGGTGCCACGTTAGAGACGTCGCGTCGAGCGCTTCCTCGCTCTCCTTGCTCTCGCGTGCGACGAGTCGGGCCAGCTCTTGGGATATTCCGTATCCCTGCTCGAACAATTCGCCCGTTGGTAACAGAGCGCGCTCCTCTGCGAATAGCAGGAATACGACGCGCATCATGACGGTGACGGCGGCCTCGTAAGTGTCGTGCGTACGAGCAGGGAGTGGATCGGACCAACCTCGCTGGATGGCGTCGGTAGCCGTCTCCGAAAATGACTGAATGAGGAGTTCGACAGCGCGACGCACCTGCCCGCCAAGCGCTTCCGTGATCTCCTCTGCTGCGGCCACGGACTCTTCGAACAGGACGGGGAGTCGCTCGGAGGGCTCACCGCCGATGACGTGCTGCTTGCCGATGAGTGTGAAGAAGGCATCGCGCGTACGTGGTTCCTCAACCCATGTCAGGGCGTCGACGATACCGGAAGCAGGCATGCTTCCCTCGCGGGCGAAGACGAGGCCCCACCAACGGCCGTCAGTGACGATGCCTATCTCACTCTTATTCTTACGCAACAACTCTTCGAGGCGATCTACAGGCGTCGCCGCCCACAAGTCACTCGGTGTTTGCCGCAGTGAGTCGACCGCGTCAACGACGTGCACCAACGCACCGATGCCATCGGTGCCCTGAAGTGCCGCTTGCGCGGTGACCGTGACGGCGCAGTTTGGCGACTGGGCCTGCACACCGGGAACCTCACCCCAGGAGAGGGACTCTGCCCAACCTGCGACGTCACGCAGGACGGTCTCGACCCACACGTCACGGGCGGCGCGGTAGGAATCGAGCGTCGTCTCACTATCAGAGTTACGGTCTAGTTCCTCCCACGCCGATTCGAAGCTCTTTCGTGCGTCTGCGAGTACGTCAAATCGGTCGGGGTGAGCCTTCCTGAAGTCCGGAATACCGTTGGGCCAAACCCGTTTGAGTGGCGGGATCGCAAGATATGGTCCCTGCGTGTCGACGAGCTCAAGCCATCCACGGTGCAAATCGGCAGCATTAGTAGTCGGCGTGTGGCGCCGTGTCTGGCGTGCCATCAGTCCACCCATCTTTCAGCATCGGTGCGGGTCAGCGCGAATACAACCGCAGCAGCAGTGGTATGGGGTTTGACGTCCGCATACCGGTCGGTAATGGCGGCGATCTCGCGCGCCTCCTCTTCATCCAATTCATCCAGACGACCACTCATCGCCTCGATATCACGGCGACGCTGACGCTGTTGATCATCGGGAAGCAGCATCATTTGTGCGTCCTCTTCGGCGGTCCGGAGGGCCTTGAGCGAGTCGTGCAGATTAGTGCGGAAGGCTGCGAAGATCTCGCGGGCGCGCTGCACATCGGCACTTTGACGCTTTGCAAGCTGCTCCATAACCAAGTCGTGGCGTCGGGCCGCGCGAGCTTCCATCGACTCTTGCAGCCGAGCGCGGAGCGGAGCGTCGGGCACATTCCAAATGTCGCACAGCTGGTCGCGCACCCGATCGTCGGCGAGTTCGAGATTGTCGCCGTCGAGCGCTTTGTCGAGTGCGGCCTCGGCCTTCTCCTCCGCCATTGCACGGCGGCCTGTCAGACGGACGCCGGCGAGGAAGACTTCCTCGTGCAGGCGCAGGCCACCACGACCGACAAGGACCATGCGGGTAACTGCCGCGACGAATGACTCAGGCAGGTCGTCAACCACCACCGCGGTGACGCGGTCGAGGGGCGAGTCGACGCTCCACAGCGACCGGCGCAACAGGCGTTGGGACTTCTGCACGATCGGATGTCCGAGGTGGACGTATACGAGGTCGTTGCGATCCTTACCTTCGGAATCTTGAGCGGCGGAGGAGTCGAACGTGATCGGGCGCAAGATGCCTGGTTGCAGCCGGGTATCGAGTCCGTTGAGCGTGCCGTGCCATCCTGAGGTCAGTGTGGGGACATCGAAAACCTCGGCGTCGGTATCTTGGGCGAAATCATGATTGGGAACAAGCGCCGATTGGTGGTTGATCCGCAGGGCAGTGTCGACGACGCGTCGCAGGTTCGCCGGGTCCAGGTGCATCTCAGTGCGCGAGGCCTCGAACCCCTGCTCGAGCTGGGTGAGCCGGGCGTTGAGTTCCACGCCGCCAGCAAGAGCGCTGTTGATGACCTCGTTCGGGTCGACGCCCTTCGCCTTTGCTCGGGTCGGCACCCGTCGAGCGAAGTAATTCTGAATCTCTCCACCAATTACCTCGTTGACCGAACCGAGATCCTGTTCAACGTTCGCTACTTTTTTCGCGATTCGTGCCATGAAGCCAGCGTCGGCAGCGTAGGTGGACGAATCGGCGTCGGGTAGGAAGTGAAAGACCTGTGGCTCGTCGGTCTGCCCGTACCTGTCGATCCTGCCGATCCGCTGTTCCAGGCGGGAGGGGTTGAATGGGATATCGAAATTCACCAGCCGGTGGCAGTACGTCTGAAGGTCGATCCCTTCGCCCGCCGCATCCGTCGCCAGCAATACTCGAACCGGTTCGTTCAACGGGTCCTCGGTGAACTGGGAGCGGATGTACTCACGATCCTCGGGCTTAGTAGAGCCCTGGATTACCGCGAGCACGTCGGCGTATCCACGCTGCGTCAGTACACGAGTGAGCCAGTCGACGGTGTGCGCATACTCGGTAAAGACAACGACCCGCTCGGCGGCCCAGTGCTTGCCGTCCGGACGACAGACGGCGTCGAGCAACTTCAGTAGCTCGTCGAGGCGGGAGTCTGGCCGGCTTTCGAAGGCCAGACCCCATTCTGTCAGTGTCTGTAGCTGGCCGGGCTCGGCGGCGCTGAGTGGGTCGGAACCCTTCGACTCGCGGAGCCGGTCGGCCTCGTCCTGATCCCAGAGGCCCTCTTCCTCATCGGACTGGCCTTCGCCAAAGACGTCATCGTAGTCGTCCTCGGAGAGTCCACGCCCGGCTTTGGAGTCCAGGTAGTGGCTCAGTGTCATGCCGAATGCGAAGGGGCTGGACAGAAAGCGCTTCTTGAGCAGCATCGTGACAATGTCACCGCCGGGCTTCGTACCATTGAGCTTCGCACTCTTGCTGACGATCTCGTCGAGCAGGGCGAACATCTTCTGCTCGTCTGCTCTCGGCATGAACGGCACTGCGCGCACCTTGCGTTGCTTAAAGCCCTTGTTCGGAAGATCACGCTTAAGGCGCCGCACGGTGACGTCCTTGAGCGCTTTGGAATCGAGCAGCGCGCCGCGCGAGAACCGCCGGGGGTCGATCATCTCCAGCAGCGCAGTGAACGATTCCGGATGCCCGTTGTGCGGGGTGGCACTGAGAAACAGGCGGTGCTCACATTTGTCCGCTAATTGCCGGACCGCCACCGTTCGCTGTGTGTCAACGGCGTACCCACGTCCGCCTGCAACTGCCGAGGGGCCCGCCGGAGCAACGTGATGAGCCTCGTCGACAACGAGAAGGTCGAAGGCGAACCTCTTGCCAGACTTCGGATTACCGGCCTGTGCGTACACGTCACGAAGCAGGCGTTGCGCACGCACATGCGGAAGCCACGCCATGCTCACGATCACCCGGGGAAACAACAGGAAGGGATTGGCATGCAACCCGTGCGTCCGACGGATCTGAGCCATCAGCTCACTGTTGACGATTGTGAATCCAAGGCCGAACTTGTCGCGCATCTCGTCCTGCCACTTCAGCGACAAACTTGGCGGGCACACGATCACTGCCGTGCGTGCCCGGTGCCGCAAGAGCAACTCCTGGATCACCAGACCGGCCTCGATCGTCTTACCCAAACCGACGTCGTCGGCGAGCAGGAGGTTCGTGCGCGGAGACCCGAGCGCACGGCGCAGCGGTTCGAGCTGGTAGGCCTCGATGTTGACACCCGACCAGAACGGCGCCTGATAGCGGTTCGGGTCCGCCGACGTCACCGCTCCCCAACGCATCGCGTCGACAAAACCTGCCAGCGTGGTCGGGTCGTCGAACGACTCCGTATAGATGCGGTCCGGCAGCCCCTGTGCCGGGGTGACAGTGTGGCCTACCTCAAGTTCCCACACCACGCTCAATTGCTCGCCGAGTCGGTCTTCGTCCAGCGACTGGAGCTCGACCACGTGATTCAGTTGCGCGACTGCATCGTCCGCCGAACTGCGAGGAAGGCCCTGCGCGTGAATTCCGGCAACCGCCCACGTTGAACCGCGCACCTCGACGATTTGCCCGTGCTCCGGTAGCTGCGGTCCACCGATGACCATGGCCTCCGTCAAAGTTCCTCCTCAACCAATCGTGGTAGATGCCCACCAGCCTTGTCTACCACCCATTCCTTCCCAATCGAGCCATTCAGTCCTTAGACGCCCGAAATAACCTGGCGGCCTTCGACTGGCGGGCGGTGGTACTCGAATCACAGACCATCCGAGGTCGACTCAAAGCGGTCAATGCTGTACTAGGCCTCTCGCTCAATGATCCAATGGTTAGCCTGATCGACATCAACCCACGATTACGTTGACATGGTCTGGGGTCTCGACCTCGAACGTAATGGTTTCGAACGCCATACATTGCTTACGAATGCGATCGAGTGCCGGACACCCCAGAATGTAGCGCGTCGTAGCCCTCAAGCCACTCGAACCCACGTACAGCGTCGATCCCTTTTTTTCGTATTTTGGCCACGATCTCGATGGGAACGACTTCTGATTTCGCCACTGTCATCGCCGATCGAGCCTCATGCCCGCCCAGACCGAACACATCGACGAGAATGCGAGCCTCCTTCGCTGTTAACGTCGCGGCATACCGCAACATCAGATCGAGATTGCCGGACGTACCTATCCAATCTGCTACTGAATCCATCGGCACTGCAGTCGGACTCGACACAGCGGTAGGCGAGACAGCGACAGCAGGGTTCCGGCCTTGGGACCGGGACAGTTCACCTGTGGCAACAGGCTCGACGATCGCCGACAACTTGGAGGAGGCGCGCACTGATTCCAGTTTGGGTTCGACGGGTCGCGTCAACCATTCAGCCAGTAGCGTCGGCGCTTGTGCGATTGGGACATCGACCTGCTCCTCAGCAATCTCAAGAAGCTGCTCCAAGAACGCCTCGTGCGCGCCGAGAGCCGGGTCTTCCATGGTCCCCGGGACGTACATGATTACGAATGCCGCTGCCCGGTCTCCGGGCTTGAGCCGCAGCACCCGCCCCATGCGCTGGATCATCTGCCGACGGGAGCTGCTGCTGGCGATAATGACGCCGACATCGACGGCAGGAACGTCGATTCCCTCGTCCAATACCCTGGGCGCGACAAGGTTGGTCAGCGCGCCGTTGCGGAACTGTTGCAGCACGCGGGTTCTGGCCAGTCGATCCAGTCCGCTGGAGTAAGCACTGGACTGCACGCCACGCTCTCGCAGAACGGCCGAGCCTGCCTCAGCCGACGCCTTCGTCTCGGAGAACACGATCGACCGATCCGACTTCGCCAACGCCGATGCCAACGTCCCGAGCGCATCGATCTTGCCCTGGCAGTCCGCCAGCAACGTCCGTCGCTTGCTGAATGCCGATAGGTACCGGCTGGCAAGACGTCCCTCTGGAAGGTCTCGTTGTTCGGCGAGCTTCGTCACGGTCTTCATGAACTCGCCGAAAGGCGATGCGACACAATCGTAGTTACTGATGAGATTCTTGCGCGCATCTCTTGCGATCGCATCGTGTTCCTCGAACTTCGTACGTTCGTCTGATGTGAAGTCGATGGCAACCGTCATCACGCGGACGGGAGCAAGGACGTTGTCTCGTCGGCCACGGGCGAAGTCGCATCCTGCGATCTTCGTTTGGAAGTACGGGAGGATGTGCGTGTCCACACCTTCGTCCTGGCGCTCCAGCGTGGCCGTCAATCCGAGGCGATGGTCGTAACGATCGGTGAAGACTCGCGCGAACCCGTCGGTGCCATAGCGGTGGACTTCATCCGCGATCATCAAGGCACCGGGACGCGGCTGAGGGGCACCCTTCATGATGGCCGATTGGATGGTGGTGATCAGAACGCTGCTGTGCCGGAAGTCATCGCGATGTCCGTTCCCCCGCCTCCCGACCGACACCGACGGAAGTTGCTGCTTGACCTCCGTGTGCCACTGCTCGAGGAGGTCGATGGTCGGCACCACAACGAGGACCTGTTGGTCCAGGCTCCGCGCCGACACGATCGCAGCCACACCGACGCGCGTCTTACCGGTGCCTGTAACTGCTTCGACGATGGCGCGATTGCCAGCCCCTCGCCAGGCCTCGAATGCTTCCTTCTGCCAAGCCCTCAGTTCCGTCATGATTCCGCGTCCTCGGGTCGTACCCATTCGGCAACGCCATTGGGCCGCTGTCTGCGAACGAGTTTTCGTGTGAGCTCCAAGTCTGCGAGCAGTTGCTGAGCAGCGATCGGGGTCATGCCCGTGATCAACGAGCAACGCCGCAAGGTCAGTGGCGCGTCACGACGCGCTGCAGCCACTGCGATGACGCGCCCCGTCGAAAGGGAAGCCTCGGGCAGCGATGCCAATGCCGCTTGCACTTCGGCAGGAAGCGTTTCGATACCGACCCCCGCGGTTGCCGCGGCGGCAGGTGCTGTCGAAACGACAGGCTTTTTCGACGGTGCCCGTTTCGGCATGACTGCCGGCGAAGGACGCGTCGTCACCGGCACGCGCTTGACGGGGGTGGACCGTCGCGGGGTCGAGTATCGAGAGTCGACCCGAATCTCGCGCGAACCATCGAACTTCGGCGGTCGTGTCTCCCCCGGCTCGAGCTCGACGACCTGAACGGAAGTCGAACGGACTGGATATTTTTCCTCGATCACCGTAGGCAATGGCGCGACCACGGTATCTACAACCGGGGCAGGAGTCACCGGCTCCTCGTCAGGAGGGGCGTCCTCGCTGGAAGTCGCGCTCAGTACAACCGGTTTCCAACTCGCATCCCGGCCTGCGTCTGCAATCTCCACTTCACCGGGAAGAATTCCGACCGCGTCCAAGATTTCGATGATCGGGGCGAGTGCCGTGTCCACGTCGACGACGACCTGGGACGCACGCACTCTTCCGAACGTCCAGCCGCACCGCTTCAAATCCATTTCTCGGCGAAGGCGTTCGACAACATCGTCTTTCGAACGCTTGCGATCGTCGTCGCATTCGATCGCGACCTTCGATGCGACGCCGGTGACCACCAGGTCCAGGACAAGTTCGTTGATCTCGATCGCAGAATTGACGTGGTATCCGCGATCGCGCAGGGCGACGAACACCCTTTGCGCCGTCATCGATACGAGATCACTGTGCAGAGCTTGCTCGTCGACAACCTGCGGCATCTCCGGAACCGGGACAGTGGGGGCAGCTTCCACATAGGTGAGCAACGACGTCCGCAGATCCAGCGGCGAGAGAGCCCCTGCGCGAACAGAATGGAACAACCACAACTGATCTCGCGCACGACTTGCAGCGACATTGAAACGCCGCTGCCACATCTCGTTGGTCAACGCATTGCTCGACGATCCCGCGCCGACGACCATCGACACGAACATGACGTCTCGCTCGTCTCCCTGAAAATCGGGAGGTGTTCCCACTCGAAGACGCAAACTGTCCCTTTGCTCGGCAGGAACCGCCTCTGTGGTCAGTGAGCGAATCAACTCGACCTGCGCACGGCTCTGCAAAACGACGACTCCGAAAGTCTTTCCGTCGTAGTCAGGATCGGAGATACACTCGCACAGTCTTTCAACGAGGCGAAGCGCTTCGACCTCAGTGACCAAGGTCGCGCTCGCCCCCTTGGTTTCTGCGCCGTCGACGTAGGTCGACACGAGCGGTTGCAGTCGCTCCGCTCCGAACTGTCGAACCGGAATCAACGGAGTGTCTCGATAGAACTGCTGCGACGACCATTCAATGATCTCCGGCATAGACCGGAAGTGCTCACGTAGCCGTACACGCTGGTTGTACCGGCTCCGGAGAAGTGTGAACAGGCTCGAGCGAGGGCTGAAATTGTTACGGATGTGCATCGGTAGATCGCCGAGGTGAGAGTCCAGACGCTCGAAGACAGTGTCGTCGGAGACCTGCTGTATTCGATCCGGTGCGCACTGCTTATCGTCGCCCACCACGATCACCCGCGGTGCGAGCCACATCAGAAACAGACTACTGATGTCCGCCTGACTCGCCTCGTCGACAATCACGACGTCGAAGACGTTCTGCTGCGCGGGAATCGAAGATAGGACCTGCCCGATCGGCATGATCCACGCCGGCACAGCACTCTGCGCTTCCTGCATGGCTGCCCGTGCTGAGGCTCGGTAACGCTGTGCGATTTTGGTTTTGCCAACACCGATGTTGCTGATGCTCTCCTGGTAGGTGTGGAGCGCCTGCATCTCCCGTGACGTCATGCGCTGCAGACACTCTCGCCATGCTTTTTCGGCCGCCAAAGTCCCCGTGAGCTGCGAAATCTCTCGATCTACGTCGTCGTAGAGATCGTCCAAGTTCGATGCCTCGGGGCGAACGAGATGCTGTTCGAAATGCTGGCTCGCCCACCTCCACGCCCATGCGTCCTCGAAATCGCCGGCAACAGCCACCCAGTCGGTGACGCGGTCGCTCGTGACCAGATGACCAAGTGTCGGTGCTGCTGCATCGAGATCCCGCAGCAATATGTCCATCGACAACTGTTGCTGCTGTTCGACACTCGCGCGTGCGTATCCACGGACCGCGGCGTCGAATGCCTCGCGGTCGGCGGTGCGGAGCGCATCGGAGAGTGCGAGCGCTTCTGCGCTGTTCGCCCCACGGGTCGCAGCTTCGAAGCCATCGGCGACCCTCACGAGCCGCTCCAGCGCGTCGCGTGCATTGGTGCCTGCCAGCGCCTTCTCGATATCCGACAGCAGCCCGTCCACGCTGTCGAGCGTTCGTAGTGCCACACGGTCTTCGAGCTCATCCGAGATTGTTGCAATCCGCCCAACGACGTCCTGCACCAGCGCCACGTTGCGCACCGCACCGTCCACCTCGTTGATACGCGCCGCACGACTCTCCCGGTGCGGAATGCGAATACCGATGTCCGCCAGCAACGATGCGGCCTCGTCTACCGAACGAAGAGCACGAATATGTTCTGCAACAACGCGGTATGCCTGGCCTCCCTGAGCCGGAACGCCATCGACTGTGGCTGTTACGGCCAGTTCGTCGACCGCAGTCTGCTCTTTCGGCGTCCGCAACCACCGGAGGGTGTCGAACCGACCTTCTGTGTAGAGACGCGCGGCAGCGTCGTACGTCTCCAGAGCAACGAGATCGGCTCTGTCAACGACCACGTTCGCAGTACCGACCAATGCGTCGGCGGATTTGGCATCATCGAGCAGGGTTGACGCCTCTCGTGCCCTCGTCCACAGGTAACCGAGCGAACCGGACAACACATCGTCCAGCACGGCACGGAGGTCCCCATCCAGCTGCGTGCAGCGCGCAAGAACTTGACGAGACAGTGCCCCCAGTCGGCGCAGTTCCGCCGTCGGGACATCGGCGAGTGCAGATACCGAAGCCCGACTACATGCACCGTCGCACAGTCGAGAGACCACGGTCTTGCTCGGTAGCACTGTGGACAGGTCCGGAAAAGACTGTTCGCGGCGGTCCGCCGAATGAAGCTCGCTCTCGACCAGCAGACCCGCGAGCTCAGCAAATTGCGCCGAGGTGATGGGTGGCGACTCTGTGTAGAGCGGACCCGGCACCCAGGACAACTCTGCGGCTGACGCAGCAAGCTGCGAGGCCACTCCCGACATGGTTCCGTCGTAGTGCGAGCCGAAATTCTGGACCTCGGACTCCTCGGACCGTGTCGACGTCAGCGCTTCTTCGAGGGTGTGCTTCTTGTTGATCGCTCGGTAACGGGCCCCGGCGATTCTCTCGATATTCCGGTCCGCCTGAGCGATCTCGAAATCCGCAAGTCGGCCGGCGATCACCGAGACACTGTGGTCGAGTTCTTCTGACCCGCCCTTGGCGAGGTCGGTGATCGACACACACAAATCTTGCAGTTCCGACGGCAACTTGTCTCGTAGCACTCGCAATGCCTGCGACTTCTCACTGGTGACGAGAACTCGCTGACCCTGAGCCAGCAACGCAGACATCAGATTCGCGATGGTGTGGGTCTTTCCCGTTCCGGGCGGCCCTTCGACAACCACACCCATGTCGAGCGAGAGCTTCTCCATGATGCTGGACTGCGCTCGATTTGCGGCAAGTGGAAAGAGAATCTCTGGCGTCGGCTCTGAGCTGGGCCGTGCCAGCCAGTCCAGCCGGTCTGTGGACTCGATACTTTCGACGAGCTGTTGGAGGCCCAACGGAACGTCGGCACCGTCGTTCAACGCAGCAATCATGGCGTCGTAGTACGAGACGAGCGCAAAGCCGGTTCGACGACGAAGCAACAATGCAGGTGACTCACGAACCGTCCCGCGTCGCGCGGCAGGTGGAACATGTCGATCGGCGACGTACGTGATGCTGGAGATGGCCGAATTCGACCACTCCTTCAGAATCGTGGATGCAGAGCTTGCGATCGGCGAGCCCGCGACGTCGCCGAGCTTCTGTGCAAGCGATGCTGCTGACGCCGTGTGTAATCCCTTCAGCCCGAGCAACAGTTGCCGGTCTTCGAGCCGAGGGCTGCTTCCAGCCGTCAACTTGACCAGCAGATCCCCCGTGTCCTCGTCCCGAATGACCTCGACCTGTTGAGTCACTAGGTGGGAATCGATGGATACCCCGGACACTGTGGCCGATAGGAGTCCTGACGCCAGAACGACTTCGACCGTCTCCGGCTGTGTGTGCGACTCTTCTCGCATTCGATCGACCGACAAATACAGCTCGGCCAAGGGACGCTTCTTTACGTCGTCGGTCGCCCACGCGTGCCATTCGATGAGCCACGATCCAAACAGTTCGGACTCGGCAGCAGCGGCTCCGCGCGCGAGTGTCGGCGGTTGGGCGGCCCGGTCGATCGGACCTTGCACCGCATCGACGAGCTGTTCGGGTAGCTGCGGGGGCGGTTCGACACTGACTCGGACAACCCTGACGACCACGTCGCCCGACGTTGCGTTGTCATCGACCTGGACGTAGCGGTCCCGTCGATACAGCCACTCGAGCCGAGTCGTCGGACCGTAGGCGCGTACCGGCTTGGACTGAGCCGACACCGTCTCGCGCAAGAACTCGAGCAATCGACGGACTCGCCCGCCGACCTCATCGCTGTGAACGGTCACCGCACTCCTCACTCGAATGTTGTACCGACAATCTAGCGGCAGAGTCGGACAAACGTGACGGGCGGTCGGTTGGGTGATGTGGGTCTGGTGGCTGAGTCCTCGCGGGAGCAGCCCGGGATCAAGCCTTGGGCCAGCGCGAATCAAGCGTGGATGTCGTGAGTGGTATGTAGCGTGTGACTCATCGATCAGACAACCGAGGAGTCGTGTGAAGACCGAAGTTCGTTCCCCGCTGGATGTTTTCAATCTCCCTCAGCACCTGGTCATCCCGTTGTTCCAACGGCCCTACGTGTGGAGTCTCGAAAACCAGTGGGCACCCCTGTGGGACGACATCCGCAGGCTGTCCGAGCTCCGCTTGAAAGATCCGTCGAGTAGCGCCACCCACTTCTTCGGCGCTGTCGTTCTGCAAGCGCAGGAAAATCAGACGGGCACATTTCAGCCGCGCCTGATCATCGACGGTCAACAGCGCCTCACCACACTGCAGCTCGTCATGGACGCAACTGCGTCCGTACTCGAGGCACGAGCCGAAGACAATCTGGCTAGACGATTGGAGGAGTTGACCCACAACCCCGCCCACTACGTCGACCAGGAAGAAGATCAGCTCAAGCTCCGACATACCAACCGGGATCGGATGGCATTTGACGAGGTCATGCAGGCCGACCCGCCAATCGACTACGCGGGATTAACGCACGCACAGAGTCTGCTTTCGCAAGGGCATCAGTACTTCAGCGCCGCCGTGGAGGAATGGCTCGGACCGGTGAACGACAGCAGCGCGCATTCCCGAGCGGAGGCGCTGACAGGAGTGTTGACCAGAGGGCTGCAGCTAGTTGTCATCGACCTTCAAGCCGACGAGAACTCGCAGGAGATCTTCGAGACGCTCAACGCTCGTGGCACACCGTTGACCGCGGCCGATCTGATCAAGAATTTCGTATTTCAGAGACTCGATTCGGAGGGCACTGACACTGCGAAGTCTTACAAGGACGACTGGCCGTTCGACTCCACATTCTGGGAGCGTGAGGTCAGCGTCGGTCGGTACCTTGTCTCTCGGAGTTCACTGTTTCTCAATCAGTGGCTGGTGGCACGTGTGGGTGAGGAGATCAGCCCCCGACATACGTTCACGCGGTTCAAGCACTTTGCCGAACACGAAGCGACACAGTCGATGACAACGCTTCTGCCGATCATCAAGGTGCAGGCCGATCAGTACAAGAGTTGGACCGAGCGCGCCGCTGATCCGCACGCACCATTGACCCCAGTGGAACTCAACGTCTACCGACTGCATGCGAGCGAGCTCGAAATCCTCAAACCGATACTCATCTGGCTCCACGAGCCGGACTCGAATTACGACCAGGCGACAATCGACGGAGTTGTCGACGCTTGTGAAAGCTGGGTGATGCGGCGAGTGCTCACTCGGTTGGGGACGAGCGATCTCGGGCGTGTGGTCGCGGACCTCATCAAGAGCAACCGCCAGACCCCGCCCGAGAATCTGATCAACGCGGTCCAGCTCTACCTCACCCGCCTGAACGCGGCCGGTACGTACTGGCCTGGCGACAAGCAAGTGCTCGAGGACGTCAGGACGCAAGCTGTCTACCGTCGGTTCAAACGTGGCCGTCTCCGTGTGTTCCTCGAAGCGGTCGAAGATCACTTGCGCGGCTTCACAAGCGCGAAGCCGATGAGTAACTCCCGCGTACCGCGAATCGGCTATCCCATCGAACACTTGATGCCCCAGAAGTGGGAGGCCCACTGGCCAGCGGAGACACCACTGGAGCAAGACCAACGGAGAGAACACATCCATCGTCTCGGCAACCTCACGCTGCTGACGCAGGCTCTCAACGGGAAAGTGTCGAACGGTCCGTGGTTGGGCGAAAACGGCAAACGCGCGAGTTTGGACACTCACGACACCTTTTTGATGAATCGACGGAAGAACATCGCCGCCGACGGCTGGTCAGAGAAGGAGATCAACGAGCGAACCGACGCACTCATCCAATCCTTGCTCGCGACGTGGCCGGTTCCTGAAGGCCATATCGGGGAGGTCAAGGACAAGCCAGCAGAGCTAGCAGCATCAGTCACTCTCACGCAACTTGTTTCTGCGGGGCTCCTCGAGCAAGGCACCGAACTTCACGCACGCTCGGGAACATGGAAAGACCTGCGCGCCACAGTCAACGAAGATTCCAGCCTGTCTTTGGACGGACAACGGTTCACCACGCCGTCGGGTGCAGGCCATCACCTCAAGAAAGGTGCCACCAATGGGTGGTTATTCTGGCTTCTTCCAGACGGCCGAAAATTGAAGGATCTTCGAGACGAGTACGTCGCCAGCCGTCAGCAGCAGTGGCAGGTCCCCGATAGTCGGAGACCTGCCAGCTCCACTGGTAAGCGCGAAGTTGAAGCAGATCAAGGCTCTCGAAGACCTCGAAGTGCTTCGTCAGCCTTTCGCCAGTAACCCGTCGTGGGTCAATCAATCGCAGCTCGCAGCCATCGAAGATCTGTTGCCACCGTGGCCCGAACTCGGTAAACCGGCCGGAAAGGCGATCACCGTAGGTGAGCGCGGTGCAGGCTTCGGCGATCCTGTCACAAACAAGCTTATCCAGAATGCCGCAGTCGATGCCGTGACTAGTTACTATCGCGATCAATTCCATTGCGAGGTAACCGATGTAGGTTACCAGAAGCTGGGATGGGATCTTTCATGTGTGGCACCGGACGGCACGTAATACAGGGTGGAAGTCAAGGGTGTTGCCGGTGGCAAGCCGTCAACCCTACTGACCTGGAACGAACTGCGTTCTGCAAGAGAAGACTCGAACTGGGAGCTCGCGGTGGTGACCAAAGCTCTGAGCAGTCCGACATTGTCGATCTACTACCCCGAAGACGTAGTCGATATCGCCGAAAGCATGCTCTACCGAGTCGACCTCCCGCCCGTGTCACGACCAACGCGCGGTCGCTACGCTCGGAGCTGGGGCAAAACACTCGAACAATAGTCCAATAAAGTCCACGACTACAGTCGAGAATTGGGCCTCAAACCTTACGAAGCGGGACATTAAGATGGGCCTACACAACACGGTCGCCAGAGTTTATGAGTGTCGTCGCTTCCACCCTCGTTCGAACCTTAAGAAAAATGCAAAATTTCTAGCCTATTTCGCGTAACCAATTCAAACACCAGTCCAGCGCTTTCGATTTCTCATGCTCAAGAGGTCGTGGACGGAAGTGCATGACATCGTTTCTAATATTGTTCACGTCCTTCAAGTTCTCGATAATCGGCCGTCTCTCGAATCCAGCATCCACCGAGGTCCATCTCACAGGATTTTCTAACGCCCTCACATACTCCCCGAAGGATAAGTCATCTACACCTTGCACCTCACGGTTCGCATCATCTCCATTTTTCGCTTCCTGTATTTCCGGGACAGTAAGGCGATCGACCAATCGCCTGATGCGTTGCTCGATTTCTCCAATCTTAATGAACGGACCGGAAGTTTCCAAGAAACTTTCCGCGAGGTCAGTTGCGGTCAAGATTCCAACAACCTCGCCGTTTGGACTCTCGATATAGATGAACTCATTCTCAATTATTGCGGGAATGTGCATCAACAGGGGGTCGCTAGATATTGCCACATAACCGCCTGGAACCATAACCTCTTTTGCGGCTGCTGAATTTCGGTCGCCGCGCCAGCGAGCAATTGACCTCCACGTAATCGAACCTAAAAGATCCCGATTGTGTCGACGAAAGACGGGAATCTGGGAGTAATTCTTCATAATCATTATAGTCTCTACCTCGCCGAGAAGGACTTCAGGTGTTACACCCACTATCACCGCATTTTCGTCAAGCACTGACGAAATCGGCCAACCAATAATTGGATCCTCTTGCGAATTTTCGTCGCGTTGATCAAGGACCTTAACCACACCATAGTAATCCGCTGAAGCGATATCTGGAATACTAACGAGTCCTCTCTTTTGCATCTCTTGCTCAATTACGTGAACCAGTGTCGAACCGCGGCGCTTGTATCCCCACATACCTATTAGATCGCGGACTGCGATAACCTTCTCTTCACCACGTTTGACGGTCTCAAAGAACTCCTCGTACGACCATGCGGTGGCACCTTCGACCTCTGAATCAGAGTTTTCGTCATCGATACTCATGCTTCTCCCTTGTGCAGCATGCGCCTTCGAAATTCCAAAACCACGATACTGCTACTTACCAAAATTCGGGCAAACTGACGCAAAATCTGCCTATCTGACTCGCGCGAAGGATGGTATGCCGACGCAACCACAGCGCGCTTGGGCCGACAACGTCTTGTCATTAGCACATTCAACACAGTTGCGCACCTCTCACCGATTGCCGTGATGCAATGCCAGCTTGTTCGAGATGCCGTCGAACTGGTCCTGTAGTGCCGTCGACCCTTCGAGCGCTACCAGTACGTAGCACTTGGCCTCGTCGGACAGTTCATTCCGCGTCGATGGCGTCGATCACCACGTCGACGAGAGGCCCGTCGACAGCATTGTCTGCAACGGTCACCGGCGCTCCCCTGTTCGTTCCTATCGCGAATCAGACCCCACAGTTCCATATGGGACCGACAGTTCACAGGGACATCGAAAACGCGACGGAGTGCGTCGATACCCGATGCTTCGATGGCGGTATGTCACGACTCGGCGAGGGGTTCCCAGCGCCCACGGCCTATGTGCAGTGGTGTCAGCACCGCAGCTTCGACTTGCATGTTCTCGACGACGGTGAGAAGTAGACCTGGATTGGTGGAACGGCCACCTCGTCAAGTTCGATCAAGCCGAATGTGCCGGCAGAACGACGATAGAACCATCTCGTTGACGCGCGATCTCAATGGCGATATCCGGCTGTACGCCGGGATGCTCGACGGAGTTCTGCAGTTCGCGTACACGGCGTGAAGTCCTCAGGAGTGCATCCACGGCGCTGGACTTGATCACGACGTCGCGTACACCATGCGATCGGTCGACTTCAAGACTCGACAGCCCCTGCAGAAGCCGCGACAAACGATGCTGCAAAGCAATGACGCGTTGGTCGTGCAGTTTTAGCGCGCGAGTGAAACTCTCGAATAAGTTCGATGGATCCGATTGTGCGTGTTCGACGGCTTGGAGAACAGTCACCCGCTGCTTCAAATCGATCGAGAGTTTAGCCAGTTCAAGGTGAGTGCGGAATTCTCCACCTTGCCCGCCGATTCCTTTGAATGCCTTCTCGAGCTCCGGAATCTCGACGCGGCCGTCCTTGAAGCCAGCGAAAGCCGATTCCCAACCAGCGAGCCGTGTTTCAGCATTCGCAAGCCCAACATTGATGTGAAAGACCGCCGTGTCGAGACCGAGTGATGCCCCGATTCGTCCTTCGTCGAGAAGAACTGCCGAGGCTGCGTCGATAATCGGGATGCACGCATTCAGAGCGGATCGTTCGCCCGTGAGTACGTTGTCCTTCAACTCACCTAGCATCTCCGTGATCGTGTCGAGAGCCTGCTGGCGATTGCGCTCGGCGCGGGCGTTGAGCCCGACTGCTACTGCCATGAGCACCAACGGGGCCGCGACAGTAAGAGCGCTTGCGCCGACCACAGCTGCGCCGGCTGTAGCGGCCGACCCACCTACAGCGCCAGCAGCAGCCGAACCCGCAACAGGAATAAACGTCGCTTGGGCTGCTATGCCGGACGAACCCACGAGAGCGCTGTGGACTCCGCCTGTCGCGGCTTTGGATGTCATGGATTTGACGACTCCACTGCCAAACTGGGCGGCCACCTTCGCCGGTACGACCATGCGATACAGCACCTCCCCACCTGTATCCGCGACACCACTGCCACCTGCCTTGGCAGTTTGGCTGATCAACTGGGAAAGGTGAGTCGCGAGCGGACTCATGCTCTCGAGATGCACACCGCCTGATAGGTCGGCGGACTTCGGCATCGGATGCGCTTCCAGTGTCGCGAGCGGCGCATCGACCAATGCGGCCAGTACTGTGCGCAACTCGTTCAGCCGCGCCGTCGTCATCGAGTCCTCTGTGGTTACGAGCGGTGCCGCGGTTTCCTTCGTCGCTAGTGTCCAGAACGGGATCTCTGACTTGCTTTCTAACATTGGTCGCCTTCCTCGCGCTGTTGCACACCATAACCGAACACACCGACCGGTACGTCTGGATGTTCCGGTCGCCTGCGTCCAGCTCTACGCTGCCCGTACGATTCACTTCAGAAGTAGTCGTCTAGGCCCTTCGGCTGCGTGGAGTCCGACCGAAGAACAGCAATCGAGTCGGAAGCGCGTGCGATCCTTGCCTCATGCCGAACGGACGCAACGCCGACCCTAATGTGGTGGCCGAAAAAATTGCTCGCATCAGAGACCCGCACGTTCAGCCACTGAACTCGCTGGCTGACGTCATCGCAGATTCCGTCGGTCTTCCGCACGGCCACGTTCCTTACGTCGATCCAGACCAGGGTGGTATCAACGCCCGGATGTTAGTGCTGCTCGACAACCCTTCCACAAAAGCTGAGAGCGGCACCGGATCGGGCCTTCTGAGCCTGGACAATAACGACCGAACGGCTCGCAATTGCCGAGAAGCATATGAACGTCACGGTGTCTCTCATGCCGACGTGGTCCACTGGAATGTGGTTCCCTTCCCCGTCGCAGGCATCAAGAATGGCGGTTCCACCCCTGCCGAGCGAACTCGATCTGTGCAATGGACAAAGGCTTTCGTCGCGTTGTGCCCACGAATAGATATCGTCCTCTTGCTCGGTGCCGCAGCCCGTGACGGTTGGGCGCGTTCGGGAATCGACCGGGACCTCTATGTCGTCCCAGGAAAGGTTCCTCACTGTTCAGCACGGGGGTTGAACACCGGCGGCGGACGCGAGCGCTTCGAGTCCGCGATCGCACAGGTCGCGGAGATGCTTCGGTAGACAACAGCCGATCACGTTCACGGATGCACCTACCGCGCGAATTGACCTGCCGGCAACGGTCACCGGGGCTCCCCTGTTCGTTCTAATGGCTAACCAGACCCCACAGTTCCATATGTGACCGACAGTTCGCAGGGACATCGAAAACGCCACCGGATGTGTCGGTACCCGATGCTTCGATGGCGGTATGTCACGACTCGACGAGGGGTTTCCGCCTCCCACGGCCTGTGTGCAGTGGTGTCAGCACCGCAGCTACGACCTGCATGTCCTCGACGACGGCGTGGAGGTGGACCTGGATTGGCGGAACGGCCACCTCGACAGGGCAGGTCATGACCTTCGGCTGCGCGGCCGCAATCTCGACGGGGAAATCGTCGAGTACGGCGGCGCAACCGTGCAGCGCAACGATCTTCGATGCGGCACCAGCCTGGCTGTAGGCGATCACGATTCGCTCGGCCTGCTGTTTCTCTGCGCGGCCTGGCAAGGCAGTCACAGGCACCGCAGAGCGATGCGGCGATTCCCCGACGTCATGAATCCGCACCGCAGCCGTCCCGACGAGAACCCCGTCGCCAAGACTCTCGCTGTGCTCGACAGCTGCGTCCGCAACCGCGCAGTGCCCGACCATCCGAACTCGACATGGTCAGGATGGCCCGACGCACCGGGCGTTGGAATGTCCCTGATGGCCACGTTCCTGCGGGCCGTGAAAGCGTCGGTCTACGGCGGACCGGCGCAGCTGATCGACCAGTACGGTGTCTCGACACTCATCCATGAAGGGTGGCTCGAAGATCCGTCCGTCACCGGTTTCACGCGTCGCCGCTACGACTGCTACGTCGAACTCGTCACGGCATGGGCCACCGACATCGGCACCAGCCCCGAACTCGTCGAAATGTGGCTCGTGCAGCGCTGGAGCGCGCGACTGAACGAAGCACGACACGGTCGCTACACCGCACCCACCTTGTTTTAGCGGCCCAACCCGGGGCCTTGCCGCATCGCACAGCTCCAATTATGATTATCCGTAATTACGGAATAACAGATCGGAGAGATCGATGCGACGCCGAATCTGGATCTCGACAACCTGCGCAGCCGTCCTGCTGGTCGGCGGATGCGCCACCGACACCGACTCGACCGCTACAACCACCACTACTCCGGCACCGGAGAATTGCGTACCCGTTACCTCGACCGACCTCGCCACCGAGGACGGGTGGATCGGACTGATCGATCAGGCACCTGACACCGTCGGCCTTGTCATCGACGACGGCCGTGGTCGAACCGTCGAACATCGAGCCGACCAAGAACAGGTGCTCGCGTCCGCGATCAAAGTGGTGCACCTCGCCGCTTACGCCCAGGCGGTCGCCAACGGCTCGATCGATCCGAACGAGCAAGTGTCACTCTCGAATTGGGAGCGTTGGTACGTGCCCGGCACCGATGGAGGTGCTCACCCCAACGCCCTGACCCGGCTGGGCATTGCGAACAGTGGCACCAACGCCACCGACCCCAACGCCACCGTTCGCATCGACGACATGGTCTCGGCCATGATCCAGGAAAGCGACAACTCCGTCCCCGACTACCTCCGATACCGACTCGGCGACCAAGCGATCATCGACGCAGCCGCTACCGGCGGGTGGGAGAACTTCGAAGTGCCGAGCCTGGTGACCGACGTCCTGTCTCTGTTCGACCCGGCACTCGCCGACGGCAACCGCTGGGACACCGCCCAGAAATGGGCATTCGATCCGCAGTTTCGAGAGCAGGTCAACGCAACCGTGCAACTGCCGACCTACGAAGAACAGGCCGCGCGAGTGCAGAGCACTTTTCGCGGCGGTTCGGCCGAACAACTGAACGGAATGTATCGCGCCTTCACCGACGGCACCTACGGCGACGCGTCCGACGTCATCCTGCGCCAACTGGAATGGCAACCCGCAGGTGACAGCGTCCTGGGGATCGGCTTCAAAGGAGGCAGTCTGGCAGGAGTGCTCACCCAAGGATTCGAACTGCGCCGCGACGACGGAACAGTCGCGACCGCCGTGTGGCTGATCGACGACCTCCCCGCAGACAGGTTCGATCAAGCCATGGCCGAATTCGGCGTACAACAGCAACTCATCATCGAAGCGATGCAATCGCCGGACGTACTCGACCGGATAGCCTGCGTGGCGTGAGCGCAGAGTTCGAATCGAGACTGGCAGAGCTGGAAGCCCGCGTCGCCGAGCTGGAACGACGCGACGCTCCCCAACAGCTCGATGCCACCCCGTTGACCGGCGGGATGATCGCTTACCAAGGCGACGTGCATCTGCACCGCACCGTCCACTGGGATATCAGCTACTCTCCCGACGCCATCGTCGAACTCCCTATCTCCTCGACGTCGGAAGTGCTTGCTGCCCTGGGACATCCGGTTCGGCTTCAGATCGTGCGAACCCTACTGCGAGGCCCGGCGAACGCTGCAGATCTGCACGCCGCGGTGGGAGTCGGATCCTCCGGTCAGATCTATCACCACCTCAAGACGCTCAGTTCAGCGAACATCGTGGAACAGCATGGCCGCGGGGACTACCGAATAGCCCCCAAACGGGTTGTACCACTGCTTGTTTCGATGCTCTCTGCCGCGGATATCGCGGGCGATCTCGGCACCTGAAGACCGTTCGCACAGGCCGCCGCCACCAGGGCGATAGTGCCGATGCCTCGCCAATCAGACAACCGACCCGTGCTGACTTTCGTGGCAGTCACACCTGTCACCACCGGAGCACAGGGAGTATCGGCAGTGGGACGACGCGCAACGGCAGCGATTCTGGGTCAGGTTCTGATGGCGGGCAGCGTGGTCGGCACCGGCACCACCTCGGGAAAATGGGGGTCGATCTGGCGCTGGGCGTTCCGCCGAGCGTCGGCCTGGGCTTCGCACTGCCACAGCAGGAATCGATGCCGTACATCCCCGGCGGCACGATCTGCATCCGGGCCTGTTGGGGTGCATCGATGGCCGGTTACAGCCGGACTGGAAGCTGACAATCTCCTACATCATGAACCGCACGGGCAGGAGAAGCGAACGGCCCTGCACGCGCTCTGTCGGATCGTGCAGATTCGTCTGATCAGAATCGGCCGGACGGGGGGTACCACCAGGGTTCGAGTCAGCATGAAACGTGGTCGGGCAGAATCGGGCGCATGACTGCCGCGCCCATCCACACCGAGCGCCTGACGATGCGCCTCTACGAACCAGCCGACGCACAGAAGATTCTCACGTACTACAGCGATCCCGAGGTCTGCCGCTATCTCCTTCATCCGGCATGGTCACACGTCGATGCCGTTGCTGCGGTGGGTAAACGGATGAAGCGAATCGGGTTGCACACCCAGGCGCTGGCGATGGTCGTCGAACACGAGGGCACCGTGGTCGGCAACGTCGAGGCATGGTTGGTCGACGGATCACCGTCCCTGGTCGAGCTGGGTTGGACCTTCTCCCCCACTGTGGCCGGTCGCGGCTACGCCACCGAAGCGGTCCTTGCCGTGATAGATCACGTATTCTCGCTACCTCAGATCCACCGCGTCAGCGCCCAGATGGATGGCCGCAACGACGCGTCGGCCCGGCTGGCCAAGCGCGTCGGGATGCGTCAGGAAGCGCACTTTCGCCAGAACTGGTGGTGCAAGGGCGAATGGACCGACACGCTCGTCTACGCGCTGTTGCGATCGGATCGCTGACTCCCACCAGCCGACGTGACGCGTTCACCTCATCACCATCTCCCCGTTGACTCCGCGACATCGACCGGTGACCGAGGTGCGACATTCTCGAGAACCTTCACTTCTCGGAAATCACAGGAGTTTCAACAATGGCCACGCTTGGACGAGCTGCCCTGCTCAGCGCACTCACAGTGATCACTGTCGCGTCCGCATCGGTAGGCGGCATCGCTACAGCCGCTCCGGCACGGACTGCGTCACCGCTGTGCCAGATCGCAGACCTACTCCCCTCCGGATCCTCCGCGGGACTGGGATATCAGTGTGCCGAAGCCGGTGAGCTCCTCGATCTCCCGATCGGCGAGGTGCGCGCGACTCAACCCTCGCTCGGCTTCGACGAGGTGTACTACAAGCTCGGTCGGTACACGCTCGGCAAGGATGCAATCAACAAGAAGTTCGACGACTGGTGCGAGGCCAACGGCCAGGAAGAGGCCGCGTCGGCATTGCCCGATGCGCGACTGGACGATCCGTCGTCGTTCACCTGCACAGTTCCCGTCGGCCAGGAAACACCCGACACCATCGCGCCCATGAAGACCGTCGTCATCGGACCAGGCGGAGTTCCGTACCTGACCGACGGACACCACACCCTCACCTCGTTCTACGAACTGCCGGACGGCGGGCCGAATCTGCACCTGCGTCTGCGCGTGGTCGCGAACCTCAGTGACCTCAGCCCGGCAGACTTCTGGGCGCGGATGAAGGCCGAGAAGTGGGTGTGGACCTACGACGTCGACGGCAACGAGGTTCCGGTCGAACAACTGCCTTCGGGTGTCGGGCTCGCCAAATTTCAGAACGACAAGTACCGCAGCTTGACGTACTTCGCGCGCGACATCGGCTTCGCACCGGGATCGATCGCCTTCCAGGAGTTCTACTGGGGTGCATGGGTTCGTGACTCCGGCGCAGTAGATATCAGCGGATGGGACAGCAACGACATGGCGAGCTACCTGAGCACCGTCGAGGCAGTCTCCCGCGCTCAGGTTGCAGCCCCGAAAGACGCTGTGATCGACAGCGGGCGTACCGCAGCCGAACTCGGCGCGCTGGACGCGTGGAACGACGGAAAGTCCTCCAGCAAGGGCGAATTCGGCAAGCTCTCGACGCCGTACTCGGACAACAAGCCCGGCAAACTGGCCTATTCCTTGCAGTACAAGATGGGAATGCCGAAGTAGTTTCTCCCTCTACCCGGCAGTGAGGTGCTCGCCGACGATGTCGGCGAGTGCCTCACTGTTTCACGGCCGAATGCAGCAACTGTCGATGGCCTACCGTGAGGCAAAGACATTCTCCCGGTGCCAAATCAGGTACGACACTTCTGGTGCCACCGACTCGGTACCGAGAATGAGTTTCTCGTGCAGTGGGGGCTTGCCCAGCGCATGACGCAGTGGCGGGGACAGTTTCACATCGTTCTCGATCCCAGGTGCATAGCTCACGCTGAGATCCTTGTTCACCGTGATGAGTCCGGTATCGAAGGCGACGTCATGGGTGGGGCATGCGGTGAGACCGTTGCGCCGATCAAGACGTTCTTTGTTCGTGCTGTCTCGCCACGGCTTGATGTGGCTCGCCGCCAGCAAGCGCGGCCGGCGCTTCCCACCGACCACGCCGCTGAGTCCGCAGAACACACAGCGGTGCTGATGGTTCCGCAACACCGACTGCGCAAAGCGATGCTGCCCCACACGCACCGCCGAGATCAGCATTCTCTCCGTCGTTGCGATCGGTACGTCAGCACGCTCACGAGCCCACTTGTCCAACGCATCGACGAGCGAGGACTCGACGTCGCTGGAATCGAGCTCGTACTGCCCTTCGAGCTCGAACCGCTCACCGTCCTCGAGACCGAGGAAGTCCGGCAAAATATCGCGGTTGATATCGAGGCTGCGTGCAGCATCGAGAATGCGGAAATAGATGCCCTGAAGGAGTTCCGCATCGCCCAGCCGCGCCGCAACCTCGAGTTCGTGCTTGCCGCCATTACTGCGGGTTCCGTCCAGATTTGCCATCTTCGCGATTATCGATGTCGGGGGTCGTTTGAACAATCGAGCCAGATGTTGCACCGGAAACTCGGCCTTGTGCGCCGTCGAGCTGCCGTATTTGCTGTGATCCATCAGCAGGGACGCGCAGTGACACAGAACCACCTCGCAAGGAACGAAATTCACCTGACGCACGCCCTGCGGAACCACCCTGCGAGCCAACACCGACAACCACTGATCCCGTAGCGCATCCGCACTCGGATCGATGAATGCTGCTACTCCCACATCCATCGGGTTGATTGTCATTCGCACTCCAGCGGCACCGCTATCACGCTACCGAATATGTGATGCTTCGCGTCCGTTATCTCGGTCGATCGGAACCGAGGAGCGGTGTCCTCGAGGCAGCAATGCTCCCGAACTGGACAGGACCCGCTAGTCTGTTGCCGGAGTCAGCACATCGGGGGGTTTCTGACATCGACTTACCGGGGGGTAAATGTTCGAGCATCGCGGCGATTCGCCGGGTTTGTACGTGCCGCTTCAACCATCGTCGGGGACTACTACCAGGACGGTTGATCTGAGAATTCTGCCCGACGGCCGCATCGGGCTGGCGGCTTACACGTCACTGCCATCGCTGGTGCAGAACTGCGGCAACGGGCAGCCGTGGGGGCTTGTCGACGAACGCGGGCTGGCAGAGATCCGCGCGTCGGCCGACATCGACGTCGTCCTACTCGACGCGCCACTTCCATTATTGGACCGACGTATTCACTCGGATAGCAAAGCACCTGACACATTCATGACGGACCCGCTCCGATGAGCCTGCCCGGCATCGAAATCGGCGATCTGAACGAACCCGCTCGGATACTGGTGGACAATGCACAATCGTTGAATTCGAGTGGTGCCAGTGCACCCGAGGTGCCGAATGCGGGCCCGTCCACCATATTCGTCGGCGAGGCCATCGCGTCGCTGGCGCAGGTCATGTCGGAGTTGGTGAACGCGTCTTCTCGCGCTGCCCACGCAGTGCAGACGTGCGACGAGAACTACGCGGCCGCGGAAGACGCGAACGCCGCAGCGGTTGGCGATGTCGGTGCACCGGGCGGTCCGCGCTGATGCCGATCTACGTATATCTCGACGTCGATATCGACGCGTGCCACGCGTGTGCAGTGGCACTCCGCACGCTCGGTGACAGCGCAGAATCAGGATTCGAGAAGTTCCGCGATGCCCGTGATCGGTCCGAAGACGTGTGGAAGTCCGATGCCGGGGACAACTTTCGCGACACGATCTCCACGCTGAGTACCGCAGCCGAACGCACCTCCGACCGTGCTGAAACGTTGGCGAAGGCACTCGAATCGTTCGCCGACTCGATGTTCACAGCCCGCGTTTCCCTCAACCGAGCGGTCGCCCGAGCCATCGAAACCGGCATCTGGGTCGGCCCTGATGTCTGCAACGCAACGTGGATCGGTGATCCTGATCCACTACATCCGACGGGCCCCTGGTCGATCGAGCAACTGACGACGCAGGCGAACCAGATCGCGGCATACAACGAGGCCGTCGACACGGTGATCGAGGCGCGAACAACCGAAGCGAACGCGCACACCGCGTTGCAGTCCGCCTTCGACGACAGCGCCGGCTGGCTGGAGCGGCTGCGCAGCTCTGCGCCGTGGATGGCCGCCGGCGGAGTGATCAGCTACCTGGGTACTGCCGCTCAGCAAGCCGACCAGTGGGGCGCGATTGCTCAGACCAGGGCAGCGCAGTTGGAACGATTCGCGGCCATCGCCGCGGAGGCTGCACCCAATTCGGTCACGACGGCTGCGACGCGAGCGACAGCGGCCTTCACCCCTGCGGCGGATGATGCAATTCGAGTCGCTGCGCAGAACAGGGCGCTGTTGCCGGGGACTAGCGCTACTACGCTCGGGCGTCTCGCAACTGTTGGACTTCCTTTCGGAGGGAAGGTCGGATCGAAGATTCCAGTTGCCGGAGCAGTCTTCACCGGCGGTCAGATTATCTACGACCTCCAGGGTGCCGAAAACGTCGGAGATGCAGCCAAAGTTGTCGGCAAGGATGCCGGCGGCTTCCTTGCCGGTACAGCCGCGACGACTCTGCTTCTTGGAAGTGTTGCAGGCGGACCAGCAACTGTGGCCGCAGTGGGTGTCGGAATACTCGTTGGGTACGGCGTCGGCGAACTCATAGAATGGGCGGCAGAGTGACGGACCGCCGGCGACGGGCAACCGCCATTCCTGCCCAGATGCCAGACCAGGTGACCGGCGAACCCCGGCCACCGACCGCGCACCGAGGTGAGGCACGCGCACATTGGGTGACGATGCCCGGCAACCTCGAAAAGAGCATTGTCCCAATCGAATACGGTCCCGCACTGGAAGCGTATGAGGAACCCAGAAAGAGCAAACTTCTTCTTGCAATCCTGCTGCTCGTCTTCGGCATCCTGGTTTTTACCGTTCCAATCAGGAGTTTCGACTGGATCTGGTACTGGTGGCCGCCGTTCATGGTGTTCGGCCTTCCAATTCTGCAGTATTACAAAAGCCTCGGAGACCGCGTCCTGGCAGGAGCTCGCTGGGTTCAACAGCGCGACGAATGGATCTCGACATACGAAATCACCAAAATCCGATCCACCACCGTCGGACTCAACCGAGCATCGAAGATCGAGGACATCCACGGCAACAAGCTCATCCTTGTGCTCCGTGACGCCCAGATGAACCCACTGCTGTGGAACCTCGTCTACAACGGCATCGCGTACTCCGTCGCACACGGAAACTGCGACATCTCCAAAGCCGCACGCCGAATCCTGAAGGTCTAGGTGTCACCAGGTCTCGACGCTCGCCGGTGAGTTTCCGACGGATCAATTGTCCATACTCACGCATTCACAACCTCGACCATCGGAGATTGCCATGACTACCCAGACCACGCCTCCTGCAACCGATTCGCACACCGCTGCCCGGGTCGGCTGGATCCTCACCGCACTGATCGCGATCTTCCTGATCTTCGATGGGGTCTCCAAACTGCTCAATGTGCAGCAGGTGCAAGACGCCACCGTCGAACTCGGTCTGCGCGACGAGATGACGCCGGTGATCGGCATCGTCCTGTTGGTCTCGCTGGCCCTGTACCTGATTCCCCGCACTGCCGTTCTTGGTGCAGTCCTGTTGACGGGGTATCTGGGAGGTGCCGTGCTCACCAACTGGCGTGTGGACAAGCCGCTGCTGAGCACGGTGCTGTTCGCGGTCTACGTCGGAATATTCGTGTGGGGCGCGCTCTACCTGCGCGACCCGAAGGTACGGCAGGTCATGCCGATCGTGCGCTGAAGCACACCATCGAACCGCGGGGTCACCACCGGTCGAGGTGCAGAACCGTCTCGATCGGGTCGCGGGGCGCAACCTTGAACGTCTCGCCTGTGTAATACGCCGTCGGAATCAACGCACCTTGATGGAATCCTTCGGGGATGCCGAGCAGCTCGGAGATCTCCGCCTCGCGTCCGAGATGAATTGTGGTCCAAGCTGTTCCGAGGCCACGAGCGCGCGCAGCCAGGGCATAATTCCACACCGCAGGTAGCAACGAACCCCACAGTCCCGCTTGGTTTCCTGCCGGAAGCGTTGCGCCGGCCTGGATACACGGAATCAACAGCACTGGCACCTCACCCATGTGCTCGCCGAGCCATCCGGCACTGTCTCCGACGCGCTTCTGCACCGAGGCACGTTCGGGATCGTGGGCGAACAAGGCCGAAGCGGAATGCTTCGATGCCTGATACTGGGCGAACAGTTCGCCGTAGATCACACCGATCCGGGCCCGCAGATCGGAATCGGTGACGACGATCCACTGCCACCCCTGCTTGTTCGAGCCGGACGGGGCCTGCAGCGCGATCTCGAGACATTCCTTGATCAGCTCCATCGGGACCGGCCGCGTCAGGTCCAGGCGCTTGCGGACTGTGCGTGTCGTGGTCAGCAGTTCATCAGGAGTCAGGTCGACGATCGGGAAAGAGGTCACCTCTCGATCATGCACCATTCGCTCACTGAACCCGATCGACCAGCGCTTCGTTCGCAGCATCCCACTGCGCGGCCATGGACCTGCCCCCGTGCCCGTCCCCTTCATCGACGAGGAGCGTCGACCCGGGCCAACGTCGGTGTAGCTGCCACGGCGTGATCGCGGGTCCCGAGACGTCTTTTCGGCCGTGGATCAGAAAGCCAGGGATATCGGCCAGACCGTCGGCACGATCGAGCAATGGCGGATCGCAGAACCCGTCGTGCGACCAATAGTGTGCGGCCAGCCGCACGAAGGCCAGTCGGAACCGGCCATCCTCCCACCTGGGGTCGCGTCTGATGCCGCCGGTGCCGATCGAGATGTGGACGTCCTCCCACAAAGCCCATTCACGGGATGCATTGTCCCGCAGTACAAGATCGTTCGAGTTCAGTAGTTGGGAGTAGGCGTCCACTAGTCGTCCGTGACCGCGACGATAGCCGACGCCGGCCTGCTCCGCGAAGGTCGCGAAACGATCCCACGCTTCGGGGAAGATCGCGCCGACGCCCTCGGTGATCCAGTCGACCTCTGCGCGGCCGGTCGTAGTGACAGCACACAGGACGACACCGAGCACACGCGTCGGATGTGCAAGGGCGTAAGCGACGGCGAGGGTAGATCCCCAGGACGCGCCGTTGACGATCCACGCCTCGATGCCGAGGTGCTCACGCAAGACTTCGATATCGGTAATCAGGTGCGCAGTGGTGTTGGTGGCCAACGACGTCGAAGGATCCGACGCATGCGGAGTGGACCGCCCGCAGCCACGCTGCTCGAATCCGACTGCGCACACCTTCGAAAGGTCGAAGTGGCGACGAAATTGACTCGCGTTCAGAGTCCCGCCCGGTCCACCGTGCAGATACACCGCCGGGACGCCGTCAGACGGACCCCACTGCTCCCAATAGATGTGCTGCCCGTCCCCCACATCCAGCATCCCGTGCAGTGTCGGCTCGTTCTCCAGTGTCATAGCGCCATCACATCCTTCGAGAGGCAGCATCTGTCGGACAACGGCCCATGCTGAGGCATCGACCCATGAGGGGTTGGACTACTGCGGCGACCGGAACACCTCGCACGGCCGGCGTCCACCATAGGTGCGAGATCGGTCTTGTGCGCATTGCACTTGATCACCCACGCACCGAGCGTGTTGCCGGTCACGGCCCGTACGGTCACCGCCGCCAGCGTACCGGGCGTCAGGCCACCGCGTCGTTGCCCTGAGCTGCCGAGACCACCAAATTGCTTGCTGTGAGCTCGTTTCCGTTCTTGATGGCGTCGACCCACTGGTCGGTGGACGCCACCGCCGCGAAGTTCGACTGGTAAAGCACCATCAATGCTTTGTGCAGTTGTTCGGCCGAGACTGTGCCTGCTTCGTTGGAGAGGTTGATCGCTCCGGTGGCGTCGGACAGGATCTCGACCTTCAGGTCAAGCGCTTCGGCATCGGCGCTGGAGGCGAGGTCGCAGTTGTTGGTCATGTAGCCGACGATCGTGACTGTGTCGATGTTGTTGGACTGCAACCACTTCGCAACACCGGTTCCAGCGAAAACACTGCTGTATTGCTTCTCGACCCGCTCGAACGACGGCTGCACGACGGCCTGAATGTCGGGATGCAGCTCGTAGGTCGGGGTGCCCCTGACGAAGGCCGGGGACCCCTCGGGCATCTCGTGCTGCACGATCGCGACGGGAAGATCCTGCGCCGCAGCGGCTTCCATGGCGCGGACGATATTGGCCAACGACTCGTCGCGCGGCGGGTACTGAATCTGCAGCACTCCCTCGAAGTATTGCTGCTGGACATCGATGACGATCAAGGCTCTGCGCGGTGCGGTCATGTCGTTCTCCCTCGGCTGGTGCTATCGGTCGCGTCTCATCCTTCGGCACCGACCTTGCGTCCACGAGTGGCACAGATGCATACTTTCGATTGATTTGCGCCAATCATCGAGATCGGAGACGCCATGCGGATAGCGCTCTACGCATTCGACGGCATCACCATGTTCCACCTGGCCGCGCCGCTGATGGTGTTCGGTGAGGTGACACGCCTCGAGCTCGCACCGGACTGGGAGACGCGTGTGTGGTCCGATCGCCCCGGGTCAGTTCGCACCGATGAGGGTTACCCGATGAGCGACATCGCAGGACCCGATACCGTCGACTGGGCCGATATCGTCATCGTGACCTCCTGGCCGGAGTCGCTGCCCCGCATTGGAGACGAGCTCACGTCTGCGCTCCGAGGAGCGCATCGACGTGGCGCGGAAATCGCAGGGCTGTGCCTCGGCTCGTTCGCCATCGCAGACTCCGGCTTGCTCGCGGGCCGACCGGCCGTCACGCACTGGACCAAGATGACCGAACTACGCGAGCGACATGCACCGGCCGGCGTCGACGAGTCGGTGCTGTACATCGACCACGGTGACGTGATGACGTCCGCGGGAACTGCGTCGTCCATCGATTCCTGCCTGCACATCGTGCGCAAGCACCTCGGGTCGGCCGCCGCGACGCGGGTGGCGCGCAGTCTGGTGGTCGCACCACATCGCGACGGCGGCCAGGCCCAGTACATCGAACGGCCGGTCAGCGAGGCATCGGGAGACACTGCGATCGCCGACGCACAGAGCTGGGCACTCGAACGACTGGACGAACCGTTACCCATCGAAAGGCTGGCCGAACATGCGCGCATGAGCCGTCGCAGTTTCATCCGTCGGTTCCAGCTCGAGACGGGGTCCACACCTGCCCGCTGGGTGCTGGACAAACGCCTCGAGGAAGCTCGCAGCCTGCTCGAAACGACTGATCGCAGCATCGAGAACATAGCTGCCCTGTGCGGATTCGGCAGCGCTGTCACTTTGCGTCAGAACTTTCGTGCGTCGTTTGCGGTAACACCGACCGCATATCGACAACAGTTCGCGGTCGGTTGTGCGACCGTTGGCGCCGTCGACAGGCAAAGATGAACGACGTGATCCTGTGGATAGTTGCCGGAGTAGAGCTCGCCGCCATCGTCGCGCTCGGTGTGGTCTTGATCGTGTCGCGACGCAAGCTGAAGCACACGCGCCGCGCACTCGACCGCGCACTCGAATCGCAGCAACGTCGGAAGCGTCGCGGCCTGGTTCCCTTTGCTATCAGAACCGCCTTCCACACCACCGACTTGCTCATCAACAAGGGCTTCGGCGCAACGGTCCGCAACTCGGTCGAGGATCTCGCCGGCTGGGCGAAGGTGGAACGCCCCGATCTGGCACGCATGACCGCCGACGGCGACATCGTGGTGATGTTCTCCGACATCGAAGGATCCACCGCACGCAACGAGGAACTGGGCGACCGAGGCTGGGTGAAACTGCTCGAGAAGCACAACAAACTGATCTGCAAGCACGTGGCGGATCACGGCGGGCACGTGGTCAAGAGTCAGGGTGACGGCTACATGATCGCCTTCTCCGACCCAGCGCAGGCCGTGCGCTGCGGGGTGAAAGTGCAGGAAGCGCTGCTGGAGAACCCCGATCGGTGGGACCGCATCCGCGTGCGTATGGGCATCCACGTCGGTAACTCGGTGCGCCGAGGCGACGACCTGTTCGGCCTCAACGTCGCCATGGCGGCACGCGTCGCGGGACAGGCCGACGGAGGCGAGATCCTGGTCAGCGAGCCGGTGCGCAACGCCATCGATTCGGCGCACGATCTGAGTCTCGGTGCGCCACGGGACGTCGAACTCAAGGGAATGAGCGGAACATTTCAGTTGTACCCGGTGACATTGCCGGTGCTGCCGGATACAACTCCGTCCATCAGCGCAGGATAGCGCCGGGCAGAACTGGCACGGTCAGCGTCGAACCTCCGACTCCGGTTCGGACCATGACGTCCCCTGCCGGGGCATCGTCGGTGATATCGGGGTAGTCGTCACTGCGAACCTGTACTTGCAGCCGATGCCCGGCAGGCAATCGGAAGTGCGTCGGCCACGCACGCACGTCCAATTCGTACTCCTGCCCGGGTATCACGGGCTCGGGCGCAGCGGATCCGTTGCGATGGCTTGCCTTGAGCCAGCCCTGAGTAATTCGCTCCACGGTGCCGTCCGGCGCGACGTCGTCGACAATGACAGCGAGATTGCCGTCGGACGCGGTGAAGGTCGCGGAGACCTTCGCCGTCGGAGACCCTGCGATCACCACATCAGCGGGTAGCGGAGTGGTCGAGAAGACCACCGCGGCTTCGGCAGCGTCGGTGTGGTCCGTCGGCACCGTGTATGCGCGACTGCCCTGCTCTGTCGACACCGGGCTCAGACCACCATCGGTTCCCATCGCAAGCGTCAGCTCGGTGGATTCGGCGGGCGGCCATTGCCCGAACTCCTGCCAGCCACGTTCGACGGGCACCGAGGAGATCTCGTAGGAATTGATCCGCTGGGCAGGCAGAGGTGCAGAGTCGTCCTCACGAAGCCACCTGTCCCACCATGCGAGGTACGCCCCGGTACCGATGTCGGCTTTCTGGCCCGCCGGCATCCCGTGTTCCCACGGCCCGGCAACGACCCACGTCAGATCCGGATGTGCGGAGTAGTTCTGCATCATCGGATCTCGGTAGCGGTCGTACCATCCCCCGACCTGCAACATCGGGACGTCGATGTTCTGCCACTTCGCCTTGACGCTGCGGTCGATCCAGTACTCGTCGTACAGCGGATGCTCGTCGTACGGCCCCTCGGTGGCCGGGGCTGTGCTCGCTTGCCACGTGCGGATGGTGTCGGATCGAATTCCGCCTCGGTAGATGGTGTTCTCGTACCAGTCACTGAATGCATCGACCGGAATCACCGCAGCCAAATGCGGTGGATTGTTGGCCGCAGCGAGCATCGACGTATGACCGCCGTAGCTGACACCGGATTGTCCGACCTTGTCCGTCGACCACGGTTGCGCTGCAGCCCATTCGACAAGATCGTAGTTGTCCTGCTGTTCCTGTGGTCCGAACGGATCCAGTACGCCTGGGGAATCGCCGGATCCCCGGACGTTGCACAACAAGACGTTGTACCCACGTTCGACCAGGTACGCCGATTCCACCGCCAACCGATCGAGAACGTCGTAGGCGTTGAAGTTGTAGAGGACAGTCGGAAACCTCTCCGCAACTGGGACATTGCCGTCATCACCCGGCCGGTTCACGTCGCACGACAGCGTGGCGCCGTCGCGCATCGGAACCTTCATGCGCTCCGAGGTGACCGTGTATTCGGCCGTACGCCCGTAGGTGAAGAACGGGTCTGTCGGTACTTCGCGAGGTGCCGCCGCAGCAGTACCTGCTGCCTGTCCGACGAGCACGACGGCAAGAGTCAGGGCCAGGGGTACGCGGGTGATACGGATATCGATCTCCATCCATCGGGCGGCTGAGCCGCGAGTGTCGGTTGGCAGGTTCAAAGGGATTCGGGCACAGCCATACTCAGCAGGTGGTAGCTCAGGCACTTGCCATGTCCGTCGAGAACAGGGCTGCCTGTCACTCCCCCGCCGAGCACGCCGGGTAACTCGAACACCAACCCGGAGACCAACGGCATGTCGGTGCGGCGTACGTCTCCGGTGACCAACGGTGCGAAATGCGCGGCAACGGCATCGACGGTCATTGTGCGAGAAAGTAACTCGTAGTCCTCGTCGGTTCGCGGGAACACCGCGAGAATGAGAGTGTGGCCCTTGTCCCCGGTTCGCACGTCGGCGAGATCGTCGACAGTCCTCATACCGTCACCTCCGTGGTGTGTACGGCGCTCGTCACCTGTGCACGTGGAATCAGACACGATCTGATCGCGAGCACCTCGGTGCTACTGCTTCGTGCTCCACCTCCGCCGGCCGGACCGTTGGTGTAGAGGCTTTCGACTTCCCACCCCACGAGTGCTGCGGTCTCCGCGTCGGGCACCTTCGCAGTCACACGCAGTCGCACCTCGGGGACCTCGGTAAGGGCCGAGAGTCCGCGGAATGCAGCGCCCGCGCCGATGTACTCGACGCCTACGTTCTCCGCCGGTATTCCGTGTACCTCCCACAGTCGTTGCTGCACGATCTCTCCGGCCAGCTGCGCGCGTTGCAGGGCGCGTGGCCCGGCATAGCTGATCTGCCCCTCACCGAGCCAACCGCCGCGGAATCCGAGGGTCACTTTCAGCTCATCCGGCCGTGTGCTGCCCGTCGCCCCGGACACCGCCACCCGGTCGGGTCCGATGGTCTCGAACGACACTCCGGTGAAGTCGGCCGTCACGTCCGGTGTCAAGTACCTGGCTGGATCGCCGACCTCGTAGAGCAACTGCTCGGCGCATGTCCGCCGTGACAGCTCCCCGCCGGTGCCTTCCACTTTGCCGAATTCGGCTGTGCCATCGGCCCGTACCTCCCCGAACGGAAAGCCCAGATTCGCCAGACCCCGCACAGGCTTGGTGACCGGATCCGCGAAGTAGCCACCGGTCAGTTGGCCCGCACACTCGAGTAGATGTCCGACGGCCGTCCCCGCACCGAGTGTCTCCCAATCCTGCCCGGCCCAACCGAATTCGTGCATCAGCGGCGCGAGGTACAGCGCCGGATCGGCAAGTCGGCCGGTGACGATCACGTCGGCATCGACGTCGAGCGCCGGCAAGACCGCATCGGCCCCGATGTACGCGTTGGCCGACACCAGTTCCTCGGAATGCTCCGACAGCGGGCGGCCAGTCTCCCACACCACCGGGTCGATCCGGCGCACCGCGTCGAGCACGTCGTCGCCGGTGACTGCAGCGATGCGCACCGAACGCGAGCACACCTGCTCCGCCACCTGCGCTACGACCGCCGCTGCCGCAACAGGATTCGCGGCTCCGGAGTTGGTGACGACGGTGATGCCTTGCTCCGTCGTCGCCCCGAGAACTGCACGCATCCGCGCTGCCAACAGAGGGTCGTAGCCCGCCGTGGGATCGAGCAATTTGCGTGCCTGCCCTGTCGCGACAGTCCGCTCCCCGAGGCACTCGAAGATGAGATAGTCGAGCTCACCTCGTTCGGCCAAGATCTGAGCGGGGTCGATGCGGTCGCCGGCGAAACCTGCTCCGGCCCCGAGCCGGATCGTTCCGTCGCGACTCATGACGACCAGAGCGGGATAGCGCCGGTGGCCATGGCAACGCCGAGCATGCCGAGACTGATCAACCACGCCCACCCCAGCGTGTGCCGAATGTGCTTACCGATGTCGACTTTCGCGAGACCCACCAGAAGGTAGAACGCGCCGGTCATCGGGCTGATCGGGAATCCGACCGTTTCCTCACCGATGATCGAGGCCTGCGCCAGATCGAGTGCGCTGACACCGAATTGGTCACCCACCTCGATGAGGACCGGCAGCACGCCGAAGTAGTACGCGTCGGGCCCGAAGATCAGGCTCATCGGGACGGCGAACACGCCGACGATGAGCGGTAAGGCGGGGGCCATAGCGTCCGGAATGGCATTCGCCGCGCTGACCGCCATCGACTCGATCATGCCGCTTCCGTCGAGCACACCGAGCAAAACCCCTGCAGCTAACAACGTGCCGACCATCAGCATCGCGCCGACGGCGTGAGCCTCGATGCGGGCGGACTGGGCCTTCATTCCGCGGTAGTTGACGAGGAGCGCCACGATAGCGGCGATGATGAAGCACGTTTCAGGAGGGGCGATAGCGGCGATCAACGCAGCCAACGTCGCGACTACCAGGAAGGCGTTGACCCAGAACAGCTTCGGCCGCAGCAGTGCTCGGTCACTCGACGCGGTTGCCGGACCGTCCGCATCGTCGCCGCCGGTCGACGGGCTGCCGGGCTCCTCGTTCGCGTCACCGGCTGCAGATCCGGTAGCCCCGGATCCAACGGACATGCGTTCGGCGACTCGCGCCGTCGACTCCTCCACGACGGCCGATGCATCGCCCGCGGCCACCTTGGCCAGACGGGTCCGCTCACGCCGACCCAGGTAGTAGGCAACGCCCAGTGCCAATACGACCCCGGCGATCTGAGCAGGAATCAACGGGACCCACAGTTCGTTGGCGTCGACACCCAGAGTTGCTGCAGCGCGAGCAGTCGGACCACCCCAGGGGACCATGTTCATCGCGCCGGCACCGAGACCGACACAGGTGGCCAGAACGAGCCTGCTCATACCAAGGCGTTCGTAGATCGGCAGCATCGCGGGAACGGCGATCAGGAACGTGGTTGCGCCGGCACCGTCGAGGTGAGCCACCACGGCGAGGGCAGTGGTCGCGACTGCCACTGTCGGCGGGGCGCTACCCGCCCAGCGCACGATGCGGGCGATGATGGGATCGAACAGACCCGCGTCGCGCATGATTCCGAAGAACACGATCGCGAACAGGAACATCGCCGCGACACCCACCACTCCGCCGAGCCCGTCTTTGACGAACCCTGCCACCTCGGACGGCGAGTTGCCGGCCAGGAACGCTGCGGCGAGTGGGACACCCGCAAGCGCAACGATGGCCGCGACACGTTGGGTGAACAACAGCAGCAGGATGATGGCAATCGTCCCGAAGCCGAGTAGTGACAGCATGTGATCTCCTTCATTGAATAAGACGAGTGTCGTGCAGATCACTTACGCAGTCCAACATCAGTTGGGTATAGATTCATGCACCGTGGGCATAAACCTGGGGATTGCACATCTACGAGCCGTCGTCGCACTAGCCGATCATGCGAGCTTCACCGCGGCGGCCGCGTGGCTGCAGGTCTCCCAACCGAACCTGAGCCGTACCGTCGCCGAGGCCGAGCGCCGTCTGGGCGTGCGACTGTTCGTGCGCACCACCCGCAGCGTCGACCTCACCGGCGATGGACACGAAGTGACGGCCTATGCCCGTCGGGTACTGCTCGAGTTCGATGACGGCCTCGAGCAGATCGGACGCTTCGTCTCGGGCGACCGAGGAACCGTGACGATCGCGTGCCTACCGTCGATCGCGGCGACCTTCCTCCCGCAGTACATCGTGAACTTCCGCAACAGCCATCCCGACGTCTCGGTACACATCAAGGACGGTCTGCGCGACGACGTGGTGGCGTCCGTCCGCGACGGCTCCGTGGATTTCGCAGTGGTGGCAGCCTCGGGTCGAGCGAACGACCTGATGCGCACGACAGTCAGCGCCGATGCGTTCGTCTGCGCGCTACCGTCGAATCACGCTCTGGCACAGCGCAAGAGCCTGGCGTGGTCCGACCTCGCCGACGAGCGCTTCATCGCATTCGGCCCTGAATCGAGCATCGCGTCGCACGTGCGACTGGCACTGGAAAACGCGGGAGTCGATGTCGGACCGTCGGTTCAGGCGCACAACGTAGCCGCCGTGGCGGGCCTGACCGCGGCGGGACTCGGCATCACCGTCGTCCCGGAATTGGTGGTGCCGATGATGTCGTTCGCGAACCTCGTCTATCTGCCGATCGAGCCGACGATCCACCGCACCATTTCGGTCGTGCAATTGCCCGGGCGACGCCAGAGCGCTAGTTGTTCGGCCTTTCTCGACATCCTTGTGCCGCCCCCGAAAGGTTGAATGGCCCAATCACACCGTCTGGGCAGTTTCAAGCGGTCGTTGCAACGATTAGCTCGTTGATCACTTTTGCTGGTGAGTTCCAGCCTAGCGTTCGGCGGGGGCGGTCGTTGAGTTCGTCGGCGACCGCTTGAAGCCGCTCTGCGGTATG
>NZ_JABFAU010000055.1 GCF_017168335.1 Rhodococcus sp. KRD162
TCCCCCAATAGAGCACCTTCCCGGGAAGGAACATGCGTGGGCACTCCCCCGGCCCCTGAGCCCGTCGAAGGGACTTCGCCACCTGCGACGTTGCGCAGATCACAGCGTAATCGTCGACGACTGCCGCGCCGTGCGGCCATCGGTCGGCGCTCCTTCGTCGCGACGCTGCGCGCGCTCGAGGAGCTGGCGGATGCCGGTGCCCAGGTGTCGGTGCACGTCACCGACCTCGACAGCGGCGCCGAGGTTCTCGCGGGCGATGACCATGTCACGATGCCGATCGCCGGTCTCGGAGTCGTGCCGCTGCTGATCGAGGTCGCCGCGGCGTTCGAGTCGGGGGCGCTGGATCCGCTCGAGATCGTCGACCGCTCCACGACCGATCTCGTCACGTCTGCGGGTGTCTGGCGCAATCTTCGCGCGCCGGCGCTGCCGCTCGTCGAC
>NZ_JABFAU010000056.1 GCF_017168335.1 Rhodococcus sp. KRD162
ACCCTGCCCTCGCAAACGCGCGCGCGTTTGCCAGATGCGAGCAGGCTGGTCATCGATCGGGTCATATTTTGCGCGCGTTCAGCAAACGCGCGCGCGTTTGCCCCCTGCGAACAGGCCCGGCATCGATGGCACCGTCACTGCCCACTATTTGCCTCGATAGGCGGATTCGCGCCGCCGATGTCGAATAGTGGACAGTCAGCGCACCTGGCCGACTGCGATCAGGCTTCCGCTTCCACGATTCGCTTGATCGCCGCCAGCGTGCGGGGAATTCCGTCCAGTGCGGCTCGGCTACGAATGTCGATCTGATTCTGCGCATCGTCGCCGAATTTGCGATGGAAGTGGGCGATTCCTTCGGGGAGGAAGTTCCAGTTCTCGGTCAGGCGTGTGCCACCGTCCGCCGACTCGAGGGTGTAGCCCCAGCGCACGAAGTTCTCGCCCACCACCCACGCGAACTCGCGGCCGGGTTCGGCGGCAGCAACGGTGGACACTGTCTCCCACGTTCGTTCTTCCGTGACGTTGCGGCCGGTGAACGTGGACCCGACGCCGCCACCATCGGGCTCGTTCCACCAGCATTTCTGGCAGATCGGGCTCCATTCTCCCGTTCGGGTGACATCGGAGACGACGGCGTACACCTTGTCGACCGACGCAGCGACGACGATGGATTCGGAGAACTCGAGTGCAGTCATCTTCCCATTGTGCCTCCGATCCTCACGAAGCTGTGAGCAGAGTCGCTGCCTACAGCAGAACTGCTGGTGTGCAAACCAATTCGGGCTCACACTCGATTCATGACCGAATCGCCACGATTGTTCCCAGCCGAACTCCGCAATCAACTCCTCCGCCACCGAGTTCTGGTACTCGACGGGCCCCTCGACGATGACAACGGCACCGTCCTCACCACTCATCTACTCACCCTGGCCGCCGAGAACACCTCTGCCGACATCGCTCTGTGGATTCATTCCCCCGGTGGATCGGTTCCCGCGATGCTGGCCATTCGTGACGTGATGCGCCTCGTGCCGTGTGACGTCTCGACATTGGCACTTGGATTGGCTTGCAGCGCAGGCCAGTTCCTTCTGTCGGCGGGAACTCGAGGCAAGCGCTACGCGCTACCGCACTCGCGGATCCTGATGCATCAGGGCTCAGCAGGCATCGGTGGGTCGGCTGTCGAAGTAGAGGTCCAGGCCAATGACCTGCGCCATACCCGAGATACCGTGCTCGGTCTCATCGCCGACGACACCGGGCAGTCTCGAGAGCAGATATTCGACGACTCCCTGCACGATCGCTGGTTCACCGCGGCCGCTGCTCGCGAGTACGGGTTCGTCGACGCGATCGTCGACTCGTTCGATCAGGTCATGCCTGCGCGACGGGTGTCCTTCGGAATGGAGATGGCCCGATGAGCACATACACGATTCCCAATGTGATCACTCGAGACTCCCGCGGAGAACGCGTCGTCGACGTCTATTCGCACCTCCTCAGTGAGCGCATCGTCTACCTGGGTACCGGGATAGACGCCGGGGTGGCGAATGCGATGATCGCGCAGTTGCTGCACCTGGAGGCCGATTCTCCCGACCAGGAGATTTCGATGTACATCAACTGCGAGGGCGGCGACACTGCTGCCATGCTCGCCGTCTACGACACGATGCAGTTCATCGGATCACCCGTTGCCACAACATGTGTGGGTCAGGCAGTTGCGGCGGGTGCTGTGTTGCTCGCGGCCGGGGCACCGGGGCGTCGATCGGCGCTCACCCACAGTCGGGTGGTGCTGCATCAGCCTGCCGCCCAGGGCCGCGGCACCATTCCAGATCTCATCCTGGCCGCCGACGAGGTCGTACGGGTTCGCGCCGAAATGGAGGCAATCCTCGCAAAACACACTGGACGCGATGCGGCGAAGCTTCGACACGACACCGATCGGGATCTGGTGTTGACGGCTTCCGCTGCCCGCGAGTACGGCGTCGTCGACCAGGTTCTCGAGGGACGTCAGGCAGCCATCAGTGTCGCGTCGCCGCGCGAGAGGTCGTGATGCGCGAGGCGTGAGATTTCGGCCATCGATGTCCCCAGCGCGCCGACGACGGCCGCAAGAACTTCGCTCGACGGGTCCTTGCGGCCACGCTCGACCTCCGACAAGTACTGTGGCGCAATGCCTGCGCGAGCAGCGGTGTCGGCGAGCGTATCGCCTCGGGCGTGCCTGCGCTCGCGTAGTCTTCGGCCGACCACCTCACGCCACAAGGGTTCCACGGTACGCGCCGCACGGCGCTCATCGATTCGTATGACCTCGCCCATGATCGGAGCCTAGGCCTCGATAGCCAGACAGGTCGGCGATTCTGCTCAGAGCAGAGAATCCGGTCTGACGAACGTCTTCGCAAAGCGCTTCTGCCAGGGCGTCTCCATGGCCCGACGCGAGTAGTGTCGACGTACGTAGTCGACGGCCGCACCGCCGGGCAGACCGTCCAGCGCGACGAGACACGCCAGCGCTGTGCCCGTTCTACCCGCTCCACCGGTGCACGCAATCTCGACCCTTTCGGTTGCAGAGCGGCGCAATGCTTCTCGTAGCACAACCTCGAGATGTCTCGAATCGGACGGTAGCCAGAAGTCCGGCCAACGAACCCATCGATTGTCCCATTCGAACCCGCCGGGATCTTTGCCCTGCAGATAGATCCCGAGATCCGGCCGTGGTCCGTCAGGCAGCGAATCGCGCATGCCGCGTCCACGAACGTAACTGCCTGACGGCAACTCCAGCACGCCAGGACTATCCGCTTCCCACACTCGGCTCGTCCTCTCGCAGCATCCAAGTTCCTTGCATTCTGCATCGCTCGGCCTCGAGGGGAGGACGTAACAGCATGGGGCATACTCGGACGATGCACCCATTCGTCGAGCACCGTGAGCGTGTGTTGACCGGTTGCTGGACTCCTCAGCACGGCGTCCAGGTCACGTCGTCCACATTGCCCGTGCCATGGTTGGCTGCGCTCGATCGACTCGGGCATGACCTGCATGTGCGTCAGTACGGCTCTCGCATCGAACGTATCGACTGGGCGGCCATGTACGACCCGGACGGCGGGGCGGTCTGGCTCGAGAGTGCCGTCACCGTGGAGGGACGCAATCCGGATGGGCTCGGCGGCAACGGATATGGCGCGCAGGTCGACGCCAACGTCGACGAGGCGCTGGTGTCCATGGCAGATTTGGTTCAACTGCAAGTGGCCAACGCTCACACAGCGTGGCCGTGGGGTGACGACGGTGGCTTCATGAGCCCGCATCTCGTCGACGGCGTCGCCGTGTGGATCGACCGAACTGGAAGTTCGACTCCGATCGGCACTCTCGACGAGAGACGCTAGCTGCACCCTCTTTCCGACGTATCGATACTGCGGTATCGTTTGCTTCACCAACGCGAAATACTCACCGGCCCGCCTCCGATATGGCGCACACTATGACATTTCTTTACGAGAAGGCCACGGCCTCGTTCGTCCGGTGAACCCCCACAGACCGCGTAGATCGCGGACCGATGGTTGGGCCATCCTCGATCTGACGCAGTGGCGTCATCGAGTCGAATATGCCGAACAGCGTGTCAATCGAAAATCCAAATCGCTGTTCGACAACCGAGTGCCTATGTTGGCGGGCTTCACCGACTGTCCTGCATGCGATGGCCACTTCGGCGGTGACGGTCCGCGCGATCGGTTGGAACGATTGATGCGACGCGATGGACGACATGCCCACCGGTTGCGCGTCGCGGTAACCGAGTTGGACCGTCGGTACCGTGAGGCAACCGTCGAGATCGTGAAGTCCAGAACGATGCCGTGGTGGGAACGCCGATTGCCGTGAATGTGACGACACCGAGCGCTCGACTAGACATCGGGCTTCGTCCACTCGATCGTGTGTCGAAAACCAATGCGATGTCGCATCTTTGCACCCGGCAGCCGATTCTCGACCATGCCGCCGATCTCATCGAAGCTCAGCACCGGGTCCTTGACCGGGAACGGTGGCGGCGGTGCGGTCACCGGGCTGGGCCACGGTCGGTGAACGAATCCGATCAATGGATTGGTGACGATGGACACGGCGTCCCACATCAGGTCTCGGACGCTTCGCGGGGGTGCCAGACCCACCACGAGCACGCGTCCGCTGGGCGTGAGAATCCGCTCGATGTGGCTCAACGCGTCGTCGATATCGAGGTGATGCAGAACCGCGACCATGGTGACCAGATCGATCGAATCGTCTGCCCAGGAGTCGAGTTGACGACCCGTGATCGACACGTTGTTCACATCGGCAGAGGTGATTTCTGCGATTCGTCGCATGTCCGCATCGGCGTCGGCGGCGACGACGTGGTCGAAGTGGGAAGCCAGGATCCGCGCCAAAGCGCCTCGTCCACAGCCCATATCGAGTGCTTTGGCACGCCCGTCGGGCAGATTCGCGAGAATCCAGCTGTGAAAGTAGTCGTTGTGACTCCATGCGTGTCGCTCGTTCAGCTCGCGTAGCCATCGAGCTCCGTCGCGTCCCAGCCGGGATTCTCCTAGTCGCCTCAGCACCACAGCGCCCAGTATCCATGAGGCGCAACCGTGGTGGGTCGCCGGAGCATGTCAACTGGCGATCTTCACAATCAGGTTTCCACGATGGTCACCGGCCAGGAGTTCGTCCAACGCGGTGATCGCCCGATCGAGCGGACCCTCCAACATTGTGTGCGGGAAGGTAACCACACCCTGCGAGAACCATGGGATGTAGTGGCTGACCCAGGCCTGAATCTGGTCGGGAGTGTGCATCGTGGTGAATGGCCGTATCTGAATTTCTTTCACGATCGCGGTCATGATGTCCAAACGCGGATGTCCGCCGTGACCGCCGCCGATCTGCCCGGCGAGTGCTCCGCACAACGCAAATCGCGCGCCGAACGATGCGTGGCGGACGGCCGTCTCGAACTGCGTTCCGCCGATCGTGTCGAAGAATACGGTGATGCCAGCCGGTGCGAGTGCACTCAGGCGAGCGTCGAGATCCTCGTTCTTGTAGTCGATCGCCGCATCGAAGCCGAGCTGCTCAGTGAGGTAAGCGCATTTGCCCGGACCACCCGCGATACCGATCACCAGCGCGGCACCCTGTGCCCTGGCAATCTGCCCCGCGATCGAACCCACTCCACCTGCCGCCCCACTGACCAGAACCACGTCTCCCGCACCCACACCTGCGACGTCGACCATGCCGTGAAAGGACGTCACCCCTTGATTGAGCATGTACTCGGGGCCTGGGAACACTCCCTCTGGAACGGGAAATACCGCGTTCGACGCGATCGCAGTCAGGTTCCTCCACCCCTGATTGTGCTGCACGATGGTTCCGACCGGTCTATCGGATCGAGATTCCACGACTCGCCCGATCGCGGGCCCGTACAGCGGCACACCGACGTCGAAGGCCGGCAGTGGGAGACCCGGGTTCTCGAACATCAGGTCGGCATTGACAGCAGCAATCTGTTGAAAAATGTTTTCTACGAGCACCTCTCCATCTCCGATAGGCCGCTGATTCGCGACTTTGACTTCCAGCAGCTCGGACGGCCGCTGCCCCAAATCGGTGCGGTGCGCGCGCAGCAACACTTCTGCGGTTTCGGTCCAATTCACATTTGCCCCCTCGATCTGTACGCGACCCGGTTTTCCAGGTACGCCGCCGACGGTAGAAGCAGATGCGGACAGCTTCGGTCCTCGTGACCGGAGGGCCGTCTTACGCTGATGCCGCCCACGCATCCAATGCCTGTTGAACGAGTGCCGGAGATTCGAGCGGACTCAGGTGCCCCACGCCAGGGAGAGTAAGCACAGACGGTTCCCCCGGCAGCGATTGTTGCAGGCGAAACGCCTGTTCGACGGTAATCCAGGGGTCCTGCTCGCCCCATCCGATGGCGGTGCTGCAGCGGACTCGAGGTAGGGCATCGACGATGGGTCGCGTGTGCTCGGTTCGCAGTTCGGCGATCTGTCGGTAGAACGCAGGCTGACCCTCGTCGGATATCCAGGGTTCGGTCAGCGTCGCCACGGTATCTCGGTCCAGTTGCTGATGTGACGCTCCTGCAATGTATTCGGAGACCAGCGCCGCATGCAGCGCAGAAGGCAACGCGGCGAACACGTCTGTGTTGTCCGCCACCAGCCGGAAGAATTCGGATCCCCAAGGCTCGAGAGTCACCACGTCCCACAGGAACAAGCTGCGGTAGTCATGTCCGTGCAGCAGATGGGCTCCCAGTGCGACGGCACCGCCGATATCGTGTGCTACGACGAAGGGTTGCTCGAGCTCCCAGTGGTCGAGCAACAATGCCAAGCGCCGCATCTGGGTGTGCAGATCGGTCCGCACATCGGATCCCCGCGCGGAGCGGCCGTATCCGGGCATGTCCCATAAATAGACTCGGTGCCCGCTGCTCAGATGTCGAGCTGCCTGAGCCCAGACCTGCGCAGACCACGGAGTTCCATGGCAGAACACGACGTCCGCGGACGCAGCGTTGCCGCCGTCGGGAGTGATCTCGTACGTCGCCACCCGATCGCCGCCCACGAGGACGAAGACGGGTTCCGGTAGGTCGAATCTGTCGGTCGCCATGACGACGAATCTAGAACTTCAGGTCCACCTGAAGTCAACGTGAGAGCATCGGCGGATGAAGATCGGAGATGCCGCGCAGCAACTCGGCGTGCCGACTCACGCCCTCAGGCATTGGGACGACGTCGGTGTCGTTGTGCCCGCACGCTTACCGTCGGGCCACCGTGATTACAGCGAGGAACACCTGTATCGACTGCGGGTCGTGCGTGCATGCCAGGCTGTCGGCATCAGCCTGGCAGATATTCGCCTCATCCTTCACCGAGACGAACCCGAGCGGACGGTGATCATCGAAGCGCAGCTTGCTCGAATACGAGCGCAACAAGCTCAACTCGAGGGTGCTGAACGTTTTCTCGTTCACGTCGTCTCCTGCACGCACGACCTGCTCACTCGATGCCCACACTGCAGCGAATATTCGACTGCGTCGAGGGCATCGACATGATGAGGTGACGTAGTGACCCAACCAGGATCCCTTTCGGTCGTGCGTCCCTCGACCCGCGGCTGGGTGAGTCGATATCTGCATGCTGGTGAACGGATCATCGACGCGGAGGCGCTGACGGGCGGAATCACGGCCGAAGTGGCGAAGTTGACTGTTCGTATGGTCAGCGGAGCCGAGCGTTACCTGGTGTTGCGCAGCTATACCGATTCCGCCAGGCTTCATCATGCCGAGGACTGGCTGGATCGCGAAAGCAATGCTTTGGCAACGCTTTCGGGATCGTGTGTGCCCGCTCCCGAGTTGGTGGCTGTCGATCCGCGCGCTGGATATTGCGAGTTCCCGTCGCTTCTCATGACCCACTTGCCGGGGTCGACACTTCTCATCGATGAATCCGTGGAAGTGCGGGTTCGCATGCTCGCGCGGCAACTCGTCGAGATACACGCCATAGATGCCAACAGTCGGCCGCGTGAATATCAGGTATTGACCACTGCCGACACTGTCGTACTACCCGCGCGAGCGGACGCGACAGTGTGGTCCGCCGCGGTCGACCTGATCCGCGGGCCGACCCCACGATACGAGGGACGGTTCCTGCATCGGGATTTTCAACCCGGAAACGTTCTGTTCGACATATCGGACTCGGGCATGCCTCGGATCACCGGCGTCGTCGACTGGGCTGGAGCATCGTGGGGGCCGACCGATCTCGACGTGGCACATTGCTCGACCAATCTTGCTCTGCTCCACGGGCCACAGTGGGGATCACGGTTCGCCTCCGCATACGAAGAGGCCGGCGGCACCCTTTCCAACAACTCACGAGCCCGGCAGTACTGGTGTGTGCGTGATGCGTTGGCCTGTTCCGCCGAAGTGCAGTTGTGGGCGTCGCCGTGGCGCGACGCCGGTCGAACGGACCTGACGCCGAGCGTCGTAGAGGAACGGTTGTGCGCTTACGTCAGGTTGTTGATGGACGCGCCCCAGGCCAGATGAGTGGGTCATGTCTCCGGAATACCTCTTGAACATGTTCAAAATGGGGTCTAACGTCATTTTTGAACACGTTCAGAAATGAGGCGAACCGATGGCCCGCACATCCGAGACTCGCGGCAAGGTTGTCGAAGTTGCCCTTCGCCTGTTTCGAGAGGAGGGGTTTCAAGCAACCACGATGCGTCGCATTGCCGACGAAGCGGGCGTCTCCCTCGGTAATGCCTACTATTACTTCGCCGGCAAGGACGAACTGGTCAACGAGTTGTACATGGTGATTCAGCGCGATCACCGCGAGCGCGCACTCCAGGTGTTGGTCCACGGCGGATCATTGTCGGAAAACCTTGCTGCCGTGTTGCATTCCGGCCTCGACGTCATGGCCCCCTACCATGCCTTCGGCGGGTCTTTCCTACAATTGGCGTTGCCCACCCGGTCCAGCTCCAGTCCGTTCTCGCAGGAATCGTCCGACGCCAGGTCCATGGCCATCGACCTCATGCGAACCACCTTGGAGACTTCGAAACAGAAGGTTCCGGCGTCGCTGAATGATGTTCTTCCACAACTACTCTGGATGATCTACATGGGTGTCACCCTCCATTGGGTGACCGACTCCTCGGACAGCCAGCAGCGCACTCGCACACTGGTCGACGGGCTCGTGCCCGTGGTGGCCAAAGCCGTACGCCTCGCTCGCCTCCCGGTGGCGCGGGGGTTGGTCACCGATGTGGCCGGTCTGTTGAAACGAATGACGTCCCCAGAAGGGCTCGAACGATGAATGATTCACTGTCGACCGTCGTCCTGTGCGGTGCCTCCGGCTACATCGGACGATACCTTCGCGCGTCGTACGAACAGCGCGGAATCCAGGTCCGGACCGTCGGACGCGGACCATCGAGCGACGCCACCTGGGACGACCGTCGCCGTCTCGTCGACGTTCTCGACGGTTCCGATCTGGTCGTCAACCTCGCGGGCCGCTCGGTGAGCTGCCGCTACAACAAGACCAACGCCGACGCGATCATGTCGTCCCGCGTACAGACGACGGCCGAGCTCGGACGTGCGTTGGCGGAGGTGCAGAACGCGCCCACTTTGTGGGTCAACGCCAGCACCGGAACCATCTATCGCGACTCACGCGATCGACCGATGGGCGAGAGCACCGGCGAACTGGGGTCGGGATTCTCCGTCGAGGTCGCTCGCGCCTGGGAGCGTGAGCTTTTCGACGCGGACGTCGCCATCCGCAAGGTGGCGTTGCGATTGTCGATCGTATTGGGCGCTGGAGGCGGAGCGATCAATCCGATGATCGACCTCGCACGGCTCGGACTGGGCGGCACGATGGGTGACGGCCAACAGATGTTCAGCTGGGTTCATGTCGCGGATGTCGCACGAGTTCTCGATCATCTCCACGAGAACCGGGGCATCTCCGGACCGGTCAACGTGGCAACTCCATACCCGGTCATCAATGAGGTTCTGATGCAGCAGATTCGGGCAACTCTGGGCCGCGCGCGCGGGGTGCCGACCCCGTCGTGGTTGCTCCAGTTCGGTGCACGCGTGATTCGTACCGAGGCAGAGTTGGTTCTCAAGAGCCGATGGGTGGACCCACTTGTGCTGACCGACAGCGGCTTCGAGTTCAGATATCCGACGCTGGACGACGCGCTGGCCGAGATCGCGTCCAGGACGCCCCGTGGTTTGCTCCCCGTCACCCTCGGTTGATGGGGATCAACCCCGATCGCCACACCAACGACGCCGATGCCGAGTTGACCAACATCTGCAGCTTCACCGTCGGGCATACAATGAGGCGCCCTCCACGCGCGGAAAGGACACGGATATGACGCAAACTGTTGATCCGCGCGCGCGAATAGAGGAGCGCGCTCGCAACAAGTTCGAGTCCAAACGGACCGAGCTGGCTGAGGCGACTCTGCACACGCTTGCCGAACTGGGGTACGCCCGCACCTCGCTGAGAGAGATCGCGCAGAATTCCGAATATTCGCACGGCGTGCTGCACTACTACTTCACCGACAAACTCGATCTCATCACGCACGCTGTGCGCCAGTACGAGGCCATCTGCGTCACTCGTTACGACGAGGTGGTGGCCGATGCAGTCGACGCCACCGGACTGTCAGAGGACTTCGAGGCGAAGTACTTCGGCACCCTGACCGCGGACGCAGGCATCCACCGCCTCTGGTACGACCTCCGAAATCAAGCATTGTTCGACGGCTCGTTTCGCAGCGACGTACTCGAGATCGAGGAGCGACGCGTGGACATGATCTGGCGAGTAGTTTCCCGCTACTGCGAACTCCACGGCACCGAGCCGGCTCTCGATCGAGCATCCGCCTACATCCTTCTCGACGGCATCTTTCAGCGAGCCCTTCTGCAACACCTCGCCGGAAACTCAGACGAACTGGACGCCGCACGAGTGCAACTACGCTCTGCCTTTTCGATGCTGGATTTCCCGACGCGTCAGTAGGTCCTGGGCCGGATGCCTGTGTAGATGCCGGGAACCCGATCGCTCGCTACGACGGTCCAGCGCCTTCGACAGCGGCACGCATAGGTGCATCGCAGGGCACCTGATCACGCCACCGCACCGCCGTATGCCATCATGGAGGTGCGCCTGGGTGCGCAGCGGCGGTGGGGCTCGCCGTAACCGAACCTCGGCCTGCGGGCCGACAACAGTCCCTGTCTCGGTTCTCGTATGTCCGCAGATAGGGAGCAGGTCGATGAACAATTTCGACGAGTCACACGGTGGCACCGACGACAGGTCCATCCCGGTCGACCCAGACGGCGTGGATTCATCGCGTCCCCTCCATGTCCAACCCGTTGCCATTGCAGCAGTGGCGCTCGGTGGCCTGGTGGGCACCGGTATTCGGTACGGTGCCGAGTCGGCGTTTCCGTCCGGTTCCGGTTCGTTCCCGTTCACCACCCTCGTCATCAACCTCACCGGGGCCTTCATTCTGGGAATGCTGTTGGAACGGCTCGTTCTGTCCGGCCCCGACGCCGGCTGGCGACGACGAATCCGATTGTGCATCGGTACCGGGGTCCTCGGCTCGTACACCACCTACAGTTCGTTTGCCCTCGAGACCGTGGAGTTGCTACGAGATCATCGTGTGGTGGCTGCCGGGGTGTACATGACCGTCAGCGTGATCGTCGGTACGTTCGCAGCCGGAGCCGGCATCGTTCTCGCACAACGGTTCGGTGCCACCAAGGAGGAGACGCGATGATCGCGTTGTGGGTCGTCCTCGCGGGAAGCGCTGGGGCAGTAAGCAGGTTCGTGCTCGACGGCGTAATCCGCTCACGGCTGAAGACTGAATTTCCCTACGCCACAGTGGTGATCAACGTAGTCGGATCGGCAATCCTCGGCGTGGTGGCGGGGTTGGTGACGTTCAGGTCCGCACCGGAACAGGTGCAAGCGATAGTCGGTGTCGGATTCTGCGGCGGTTTCACCACTTTCAGCACCGCAAGCGTGGAGACCGTTCGATTGCTCGAACGCCGACGCTACGGATCCGCGGCATACAACGCCGTCGGCACTGCGCTCACCACCACCGCAGTGGCAGGTGTGGCGATGGTCGCGGCAGCGTATATGTGACCTGCCTGCGGAGCCGACATTTCTGACGGTTCCGACCGCAGCACGTCACCGTAATCGTCCCTGACGCGGTGCCGCCACGCTGCGGACGCAGGGAGTTCACGAAGGTCGATCGTCATGTCATTACTCCGTTTCGATGCACCGATGAAGGTCGAGAATATCGAGATCAGGCCCGTACCCCTTGACCTTCGAGTTACAGGAACCTCGATGCTGACGGTTGCCGCACAGTGCGGACCACCGGTACATGATCGAAGGAGCCGAAGCGATGACCGACGACGCCACGATGAAAGCCATAATCGCAGCAGTGGCCGAAGGCCGCAGCGGAAATCCCGTGGACGCTCGTCGCACGCTGCTCGATCTCTGGAACAGGATCGGCAGTAACGGCGATGCCCTGCACCGTTGCACTCTCGCGCACTATCTGGCGGATCTCTACGACGACCCAGCGCAGTCCTTGGCGTGGGACATCCGGTCTCTCGATGCGGCAGATGCCCTCACCGACAGCCGAGTTCGACATCATCACGCGACGCTGTATGTCGCCGGTTTCTATCCGTCGCTCCACCTCAACCTCGCCGACGACTATCGCCGTCTTTCGTCGTTCGAGGCGGCCGAGGACCACATCGCGGCAGCGAAGAAACTGGCGAAGGACCTGCCCGACGATTCGTACGGCACCGGCATCCGAGACGCCATCGCCGAGATCGGCCAGGCTATTGCCGGCCGAGACTCGAGGCCTCGAAAGCAAGAGGAGGTCTCCGGTTCCACGCAGACGGACTGATGCGTCCCCGTCTCGTGACGCGCGTGCCCAGTTGTGCGTATGTGACGTCAACGGTCCATGTGATCGCTTCTCTCGCTCACGAGGATTCGATCCTGGCGAACGGATAGCCGCCGATGACCACGACGACGAAGACATATCCTGCAAGCCCAAACAATTCCCACGTGGTTCTTTCGCGCTGGAAGTCGAGGAAAATCCACGCCAACGGAGCGAGAAGCAAAACAGCGCTGACGATCCCGCACACAGCGAACCACCTGTTCGCCGCTGCGCGCAGGTGCGGCGTGGTTTTCACCCGGTCCGGTACATCGCCGCCGTAGTAGTCGGAATGGAGCGCCTTTCCTCGAATACCGACAGATGCTCCATAACTGAACGCGACGACGCCCACGATCAGGCCGAGAGCAAGTGCAGTGTTCACGACGCCCCGACCGTCCGGTAGATGCGAATCGTGTTGGCGCACGCCCACCCTGCAATGATCGGCGCTAGCAAGCCGAGCCACGGAACGTGACCGGTGAACGCCACCACGAGAATCGCGAACGCGATCGCGGTCGTGCCGTAGGAGTCGACTTTTCGGCCGATCGAGGAATTGGCCGGAGCAACCTTTGCCGGAAATCGCGGGGAGTCGGCGAGCATCCTCACCGCTGATACACATGCCGAGATGCCTGCGATGACTATGAATGCGAAGACGAACGCACCGCCCAATCCGATACCGGCCCAATCCATACGCGGCTCGAACAGTCCTCGAGCGACCGACCCGATCACCGCAACCGACGCGAAGAACCCCAGGTACAGCAACGCGATGGGTCCCGCCAGTCCAGTTCTCGCGCTATCGCCCATACCGGACGGTATCAAATGGAATCGAACGGATCGTGCCGTGCGGGTTCGTCGCAGCGGTTGGTGGCGCTTCCGTAGATCACCGCGAAGAGAGTCAGCGCCGGACTCTTATCCGAGATCCAGAAGTAGTCGCTTCAACAAGTCGGCGAGTTGGCTTCGCTCGTCCGAATTCAGCGATCTCAGCAGAGTTTCCTCGTTGGCTACATGCGCCGGTAGCGCGGCATCCACTGCGGCGACCCCTGCCGGCGTCAATTGCACGATCACCACTCGGCGGTTGCTCGGGTCGATTTCTCGTTCGATCAGGCCCTTGTCGGTCAGCCGGTTCAGCCGGTGGGTGACCGCGCCCGAGGTCACCATCGCACTGTCCAACAACTGCCCGACGGTGAGTCGATAAGGAGCTCCGGCGCGTCGGAGCGTGGCAATGAGGTCGAATTCGCCCGACTGCAAGCCGAATTCGGACAGCACGGCCTGAATCCTTTTGTCCAGTACGGATGCTGCTCGCCCGATCCGCCCGATGACGGCCATCGGGCTGACATCGACCTCTGGTCGCTCGGTGTGCCACTGCTGCACGATCCGATCCACTGCATCGTCCGCCATCGAACATCACCTTAATATTTCAGCGTTGAATTGTTTGACATTGCCACTTCGTCGACCTACGGTTCATCACTAGATAGTTCAGCGTTGAGATGTTGCATGACCTTAGTCCCCCGGAGATGAGTCCACCATGAGGACACGCCACGAACAGGCACAACCGACCGATGCCCGACGCCTCCTCGCGCCTCGTGTCACGCCGTCGACCCTCGTTTTCACCGCTACTGCCGCGCTCGCCCCCATCATGTGGGGAACGACTTATCTGGTGACGACCGAACTCCTGCCGCCGGATCGGCCCATGACCGCCAGCGTCCTCCGCGCAATCCCCGCCGGACTGCTTCTCCTGCTCATTGCGCCAGGCATTCCCGGCAAGGGCTGGAGGCTGAAGACCGCGACCCTCGGGGTGCTGAACATCGGATTGTTCTTTCCGATGTTGTTCGTGGCCGCCTACCGACTGCCAGGAGGCATCGCGGCCGTCGTCGGATCTGCGCAGCCGCTCGTCATCATCGCGATATCGACAGCGCTGGGCTGGGGACGAACGCGACCCGTGCAACTCGGATGGGCTGTTGTTGCGGTCGCCGGGGTCGCGGTGGCGGCTGCGTCGGGCACGGTCCGGCTCGATGCGATCGGTTTGGCCGCGGCGGCAGTCGGAACCGTCAGCATGGCGATGGGCATCACCCTCACCAAGCGCTGGGGGGTTGCTCCGAACACGAACCCGCTCACGTCCACTGCGTGGCAATTGCTTGTCGGCGGCCTCGTCATCTGCCCGCTGATTCCCATCGTCGACGACGGTGCCTGGACCGTCGATGCACATGCAGTGATCGGATACGCCTGGCTGGCAGTGATGGGTGGTGCGGTTGCCTACTCACTCTGGTTTCGTGGTGCCCGCAATCTTCCGACCACCAACATCGCCCTCCTAGGGGTGCTGAGCCCGTTGACCGCGGCCGTTCTCGGTTGGATCATTCTGGGCCAGAACATGACCGGATTGCAGTGCCTTGGATTCGGCGTCGCACTCCTCGGCTCGATCGCCGGCCAATTCGTGAAAACACCGTCGCCGCGGTAGGAATCGACGAAAACCCAGGCGGGAAGCGCATGCCGACCTCGAGTGCACCAATCGGCCACTACACCAACATCATTCCATCATCTCGATCCACAATCAGGCAGTGATCCCGCTTCGCCACCTCAATCCAGGGACACGTTCTCGGGTGCGTTCGGGCCCGCCGGCAAAAACGACCGGGTAGTCCGTGTCGTAAACCTGGGCGCAACAACAACGATCTATCGTGACCCTTATGACCTCGTCCAGCTACATGCCGCTCCGGGCCGACACTGGATCGCGTACGCATGCCGGACACAGGTCGGTCGCCGCAGCGACGGACACCCCACGCACTCCGGTCGGATCGGTACCCACAGCGCGGAAGATCCGCTTCGGTTCGCGATGGCTGGCAGGGTCGATACTCGCGGCGTGCATCGCGATTGCAGCGCACGCGTTCTTCCTCGGATGGACAGTTCCATTCGGGCTCTTCGGCAACGGAATCGACACGATCGTCTACCGACACGGCGGCGAGGTCGTCGTGCTCGGTCAGCCGTTGTACGAATTCGCCCTGTTCGACGTCGGACTACCCTTCACCTACCCACCGTTCGCGGCTTTGTTGTTCACTCCACTCGCGCTTGTCACCGCGACGAGTGCCGTCACGGTTGTGCAAGCGATCAATGCCCTGCTGGTCTATGCAGCGGTGGTCCTGAGCTGGCGAGCTCTCGGATATCGCAGCGGCGCTGTGTATCTCGTCAGCGCGGGTATGGCCGTCGCGTTCACCTGGCTCGAACCGGTGCGGATGACCATCTGGCTCGGCCAGATCAACCTTCTGCTGCTCGTGTTGGTTCTGTTCGATCTCAGCCGAAGCGAAGGCAGTCGGCTGCGCGGGGTCGGTGTGGGAATAGCCGCGGGGCTCAAGCTGACTCCCGCCTTCTTCGTCCTCTATCTGCTCGCAATCAAGCAGTGGCGTGCAGCGCTCACTGCCACTGCCGCATTCGCAGCAACCGTTGCCGCCGGATTCCTCGTCATTGCCTCCGATTCCTGGAAGTTCTGGACCGCAACGATGGTCGACTCCGAACGAATCGGGGCTCTCGCATCACCGGCGAACCAATCGATCCACGGAGCGCTGGCCCGCCTGTGGCCGGGCAACACGCCACCTTTTCTCGTGTGGCTTCTTCTTGCTGCGGCTGTCGCGGCGCTCGCATTGTGGACAGCTGCCCGCGTACACAGGGCAGGAAAGACATTGCTGGCTTTGACGATCTGCGGACTCGCAACGCCGATGGTCTCTCCCTTTGCGTGGGGGCATCACTGGGTGTGGTGCATCCCGCTGGCCGTTCTCGCCCTCGACTATGCGAATCGACGCCGCACCTGGTGGAGCTGGTTGGTGCCAATCGCCGTCACTGGCCCGATGATCGCCTGGTACTTCACCGATTACCGCGGCATCAAGGCCATCGGAATCTTCATGTTCGAGGGATCTCCCGCCTTCGAATTCGCCGTTCAATTCACTTACCCGGCAGTGTTCCTGGCCGTCATCGCCGCAACTCTGATCTCCTCGTTCCGGCCAACGAGCGCGGTGCCCGGTTGATGAGTACGTGAACAGTTGGTGGAGAGCCGTACTTGCGTTGCTGATCCTCCTCACAGCATCGTGCGGTTCCTTCGAGCCTGGCAAGCCCTTGGCCATGGACGGGGATGACGTGTCGTACGAGTTGGAGAAGGTCGCCTTCACGATTCCGGATGGCTTCGAGTTCATCCAGGGCGTCAAGTACGCGGAGTTCGTCGGACAACCCGCGTGGGCTGCTCGATTCGACGGACCGAACGAACTGGGTGACGGGCGGGCCGTAGCGGCTGCCAACCCGTCGTATCCCCCTCTGCAGCCGGCCGACTGCGGCACCGCATCGAAGGACAGCTGGACCTCGTTGGGCTCGAAGTGTGAACCCGAGATGCTGTTTACCTCACGCCTTGCAGGTGGATCTTCAGACGCTTTCTCCGTGATGTTGACAACGGGTGCTCAGGAATCGTCGCTCTTCATCTACTGCGAGGGCCACTGACCTGCCGCGGGAAATCGTGTGCAGCCAGCCGCGCTCAGCGCGGCTGGCTGCACCGGATTCGGTTGACGGTGGCGATGATTTCGGCGATAACCTGTTCCATTCGCTCTGTCAGGTCCAACCAGGTGTATCGAAGCACCGTCCAGCTCTGCGAGAGGGCATTCTGACGGGTCCGATCACGTTGGAACACGTCGTGGTCGGTGTGGAAGGCCCAACCGTCGATCTCGATCGCTACCATTTCCGCAACGAACGCGATGTCGAGTTCGTATCCGCTCCATCGATAGTTGGCTACCCAGCCGAGGACCGAACGGGCTCGGAGTTCGCTGAGCAGCAGCCGTTCGCCTTCGGAGCGGGCACCACTTTCGGCGACCTTCAGTAGTCGTGCGGCCTGCTGAGCACCTGTTCGACCGGGATTTCGCGCGTGGGACTGCCTCAATTTTTCCAAGTTCGTATGCCGTTGCAGCGCTCGGTCCATGATGTGTGACTTTCCGATTGCCGATTCCAGCACCGAGAGTTCGAGCGAGGTGACCTCGAGCCCTCTGCGGGTGACGATGTCTTTTCCGTGCACATCTCGTCGGCGGATTCTGCATCCCTCCGCGCGGCTTCGACCATTGCGCGGTGTTGTGACCTCGATGACCTGGGGCACCTCTGTAGTCACCCGGTGCCAAAAGACCGCAGCTTCCCCACTGAGAATCGCACTCGTCCCCGCGCCCCACACTGCCGCCCGGATGCGCGCATCGGTGCTGAATGGGCGGTCCGCAACGAAGTAGACACCTCGGTGCACCTTCGTCCACGTGCCCGCGCGCAGCAATCGGTCCACCGCGTCCGCGCTCACCCCGCATGCGCCTGCTTGCGCGCGAGTGATCACTCCGTCGTGTTGCGCCAGCCAATCATCGAGCATGTCGACTTGGACGTTCACGCGGTCGAAGGGGTTCCATGGATCGGATCCGCGGGACGGTTCATCCCTGACTGTCGAATCCGCGCATATCCCGCTACGATCCTCGGTACATCAGACCAAATGGTCTCTAAGGTGGAGGGCTACCAATGCCGTACTTCGGTTTGCTGGTGATGTTGCTGTGGGTGTTCTGCCTGATCGACGTGATCACAGCCGACGACGGTGGAGTGCGGTACCTACCCAAGATCGTTTGGCTGCTGCTGGTGGTATTTCTCCCGCTCGCCGGATCGCTGGCGTGGCTGTTCGCAGGACGCCCCATCGGCGGCGGCATCTGGGGAGGTCCTGGCGGCGGATCCCGTTACCAGCGGGCGGGCAATTCGACATTCCCGGAGTACGAGACGCGGCCAGGTCGCCAAGCGGCTCAGAACCGGGAAGCGGACGATGAATTTCTGCGTCGCTGCCGTGAGCGCGCAGAGGAGCAGCGTCAACTGGAGCGGGAGCGCCGCAAGCGCGATCTCGGGCTCTGACCGCAAGAAACACTGTCCAGCTCAGCGTTGCTGTATCGATGGCGAATCGATGACTCCCCATCGCGAAGGCGGCAGCACGATCAGGCGCGCCTTTCCGATGACGTCATCCACGGGCACTGTTCCGCCGAGTTCGTCGCCTGCGTGAGCTCTCGAGTCCGCCGAGCCACTTCGATTGTCGCCCATCACCCAGAGACTTCCGTCCGGCACTTCGACGGGTCCGAAGCAGCGGCCGGACGGCGGCGCGGTCTGACAGGTGAGCTGGTTGTCGACAAACGGGAAGTCCCTGACGACATACGGCTCGTCCAGGGGCCGACCGTCCACCTCGACTCGTCCTTGCGCGTCACAGCACTGCACAGTTTGCCCACCGGTGGCGATAACTCGTTTCACGAGATCGTTCTCGTCGGGTGCCACCAACCCTGCCCACGAACCCGCGTCCTGGAGTGCCTTGACAATCGGGTTGTCCGAGCGTGTCGAGCGGTAGCCGATGTTCCACGACGAGGTAGGCGCTCGGAACACCACCACATCACCCGGTTGTGGATCACCGAAGCGAAAGGTCATCTTGTCCACTGCAATTCGATCGCCGACAAGAAGCGTTGGTTCCATCGACCCGGACGGAATGTAGTACACCCGTCCGACGAACGTCTGCAACAGAACACTGAGCACCAACGCCACAACGACGAGGATTGCCGTCTCCCGCAGCCAGGACGGGACCCTGCGTCGTGGGGCGTCGTCGATGTTCTGGTTGTCGGCCATCACCATCTTCACAGCTTAGAGCCAGTGCAGTGCGTATCGTACTGAGCATGCTGTTTCTGGGCGTCGTGTTGGCTACTGTTGGTGCGGTGATGATGACCATCGCAACAGCGCAGCTCTCGCGCGTGAACGAGGGCCACTACCTGCCCATGATCATCGGAAGATTCGCGGTCGCGTCCCCATTCAAGGTCACCGCTCTTCGGGTGGGCGCGCAAACCGTCGCTGCCGTCGCGACATGGATCGTCGCTGTGACCACATGGGATCACCGGGCACCCTGGCCATCCTTCATCGCCACTGTGACGACTCTGATTGCAGCAGTAGCGATTCCGGTCATTGCCATGACGTGGAAGCACAATCGACATTTCCGGAGGTCGAATCGATGACGTCGGCGCACAGGGTCGGACTCGCCACCATCACTCTCGCGGCAATGCTCTGTGCGTGTGCGCCTGCCGAAGTCGACGAACCTGGAATTCCTACCGCTTAGATTCGTTCGACGCAGTTCGCCGCTCCTCCACCTCCGGTCACCGATGCTGCTCCCACCGCCGAGCAACTGACCACGCTTTTCGCTGCGAGCCTTGACTACTCCGTTCGAGAGAAGGATCGGGCCCACCTGTTCGACGGCCCCAGCGAAAACAATGTTGCACTCGCACGCGCGTGGGGTGCCCAGCCCGATCCACAACGGATCGAATTCACGACGGTCGAGCCCGCTGGCCCGGACACTGTCCATGCGAGTGGACAAGGGCGCTGGAGAAGCATGGAGCCCTATTCGGTGGGACCGATCCCTTTCGTCCGGTGGGACAACGAGTGGAAGGTCTCTCGCACATTCGCTTGTGGATTCGTGGGTGCCTTCGATGGACCCGACGCATGCGCGTGAGCTGACGTTCTGGCCTTGCCTGCATCAGGATATCTCGAATCGGGTGCAGCTGACCGCGGTGAGCAGCGAACTCGGCGATGCCATCACCGGACGGAAGACCGGCCGCTCCAGCGACAAAGAGATCACTCTGTTCGACTCCACCGTCAACCCCAGCTGGCAAACGCGCGCGCATTCGCTGAACGCTCGCGAAATCGCTGCCACTTCGAGGCTATTCCCCGCGCACCTGGCAAACGCGCGCGCATTTGCGTACGGCTCGAAGGCCGATACACCCCGAATTACCTATGCCACATACTGATTCCGTTGCTATTGCAACATTGCCTAACCCCGGGCAGCCTTCAGGTGATCAGCCGACACCGCCTTGAGGTGCGTCAGGTCCGAAGCCACTGTGGCGAGCGTGAAGCCCGCGGACAGTCGTTGAGCAGCGATGCTTCCCGTTGCAGTGTGAATCCCCGCCGTTATTCCTGCGGCGGCGGCAGCTTTCTGCACTCGGACGAGAGCTGCGTCGAACTCCTCGTCCACGGAAGGGTCCGTAGGCGAGGCTCCACCGACGGCCAGGCGCAGATCCGAGGGCCCCACGTAGACGCCGTCGAGTCCGGGTACAGCACAGATCGCTTCAACGTTGGCCAGGCCCTGCGGTGTCTCGATCATGGCCAACACGACGGTATCGCGGTTGGCAGCGGCAGGGTCGGGTCCGATGCGTAGTTGCGAGCGCATCGGGCCGTAGGAACGGATTCCTGCCGGCGGATAGGTCGCCGCAGACACTGCGGCGGCAGCGTCTTCGGCGGTGTCGATGAGCGGCACGATGACGCCGGCCGCACCTGCATCTAGTGCACGGCCGATGACGGTGGCATTGTTGGCCTCGACCCGAACGAGGGCGGCGGGCCCCTGCGCGGCGTCGATAGCCGTGATTCCGGCGAGCATGCCCGAGTATCCGATCAGACCGTGCTGGAGGTCGAGAGCAATGTAGTCCCAACCCACGTGCGCAAGCCATTCGGTCGATACCGGACTGTCGATGACTGACCAATACCCGAGGATGCGCTCGCGGTTACGAACCCGAGCGGCAAATTCCTGTGCAGACATTCAAACCCCTTCAGCGGTTGTAATTCGGCATCGGTCCGCGGAGCGCACCACCGACCTCGTCGCATGCAGCGACGACTTCCGCGTCGAGTGGCCCGCGGCCGAGGGCAGCGATGTTCGACTCGAGGTGCTCCACCTTGGATCCCCCCAACAGCACCGGCCCGGTGGCAGGCTTGGACACCAGCCATCGTAGGGCGAGCTCGGTGAGCGGCATTCCGGCCCCGTCGGCAACGACACCCAGCTGCGTGATGGCATCGAATATTGCTGTGTTCCAGTAGCGTTCACGGTACATGGCAGCCAGACGCGAGTCACCGAACCGACCGTCGATGGGTTCGACTCCCGCGGAGTGCTTTCCGGTGAGCAGGCCGCCGCCTAGTGGGTTGTAGACCATGGTGGTCAGACCCGTAAGTGCAGCGAACTCGACGTACTCCTCTTCGATCCTGCGTGCGAGCAAGTTGTACAGCTGCTGCGCGACCACTGGACGTGGGGCACCTACCTCGTCGGCTACCCGGTTGATCTCTCCGATCTGCCAGGCCGCGAAGTTCGAGACGCCGAGGGCCCGAATCTTTCCCTCCGACATCAGCTCTGCAACGGTGGTGAGAGTGTCCGCGATCGGTGTCGCGCGATCGGGCTGGTGCAGGTAGAACAGATCGACGTAGTCGGTGTTCAGCCGTACCAGGCTGGCATCGACGCTCCGCCGCAACCCTTTCGGAGACAGTGGACTGTTGTCTCCGGCGTCCGGATGGGGCATGCCGGCTTTGGTTGCCAGGGTCACTCGGTCGCGACGGGTGGCGAGCAGAGTCGCGAGCATCCGCTCGGATTCTCCGCCCGCGTAGCCGTTGGCCGTGTCGATGTGTGTAACTCCGGCGTCCAGTGCGGCATCGAGCATCTTCGCGGCACCGGGTTCGTCGACGGTGTCACCGAACGTCATGGTCCCCAGGACGAGAGGGGAAATGTCGAGCGAGTTCATGCGGGGGCTCCTACGGGTGCATTCGTGAGCCGCGAAACGACATGTCGCGGTTTGATTCCTGTCATCGCTGCGGGGTCGAGCGCCGCTGCGCGCAGTGCTCGGGTGTACGGCTCCTTGGGGCGCGCAAGAACCTCCTCGGTGTCGCCGCTCTCGACGACGCGTCCCTTCGACATCACGATGACCGTCTCACTGATCTCGCGGACTACCCCGAGGTTGTGCGAGATGAAGACGTAGGTCAACCCGGTTTGCTGTTGAATTTCGCGCAGCAGCTCGAGCACCTGCGCCTGCACCGACACATCCAGCGCACTGGTGGCTTCGTCGCACACCAGGACCTCCGGTCCTGAAGCGAGAGCACGAGCGATGCCGATTCGTTGGCGCTGGCCACCGGAGAACTCTGCTGGTCGACGCCCGAGGGCTGTCGTCGGCAGTCCGACCCGGTCGATGAGTTCGGCCGCCTTCGCTACTCGCTCCGACTTACTTCGAATACCTTTGAGGCGCAGCGGCTCCCCGACGATGTCGACGGCCGTTAGGTGCGGGTCGAGTGACCCATAGGGGTCCTGGAACACCATCTGCACGCGGGAACGGAACGGCCGCAGTGATTTCTCGGACATCTGCGCGATGTCGGTACCGTCGACTACTATCCGCCCGGCCGTCGGGGTGAGCAACCGAACGATGGACTTGGCGATGGTGGATTTGCCGCAGCCGGATTCACCGACGATTGCGATGGTCTTGCCCTTGTCCACTGAGAAGCTCACCGTGTCGACGGCTCGGAATCTGCCTTGGGCGACGGGGTATTCGACGACGAGGTTCTCGACAGACAGAAGTGGTGCAGTCATACCGTGGCCTCGACCTTCTCGGCTGCTTCGTTCCACGGTCCCAGTTGCGGGATCGCGTCGAGCAAGTTCTTCGTGTAAAGATTCTTCGGGGCATTGACAAGCTCTTCGGCACCGCCGTCCTCGACGAACACTCCACTCTTCATCACGTAGATGCGATCGGACATCAAGCGTGCGACGCCGAGATCGTGGGTGATGACGAGCAGTCCGATTCCGGTGCGCTCCTGCAGTTCCAGAAGCAAGTCGAGAATGCTGGCCTGTACCGTGACGTCGAGGGCGCTGGTCGGCTCGTCGGCGACGATCAGTTCGGGGCCGGCCGCGAGTGCGCCTGCAATCAGTACGCGTTGGAGCATACCGCCCGAGAGCTGATGCGGATACTTGTTCAATTGGCCCGCGGGGTCGGGAATACGAACCTGCTCGAGCAACTCGATGCATCGTGTGGTCTGCGCGGATCGGCCGGTGACGCCGCTGTGCCGGACAGCTTCTCGCAGCTGACTACCGACAGTGTGCACCGGGCTGAGAGCTGTCATCGGGTCCTGAGGGATGAGTGCGATGTGCTTACCCCGAATGCCGCACAGCTCCTTGTCCTTTCCGAGTATCTCCGTGTCCCGGAAGGTCACGGACCCGGAGAGCACCGCCAGATCGGTGGGGAGCAGCCCGAGTATGCCCATTGCCGTAGTGGACTTTCCGGATCCGGATTCGCCGATGATAGTGACGGTTTCACCTGCTTCGATGCAGAAGGACACGCCGTCGACAGCCCTGATGACGCCTGTGTCGGTGACCAACTCGATCTGCAGTTCATCGACCTTCAGTAGGTTGCCCATGTCTCAGGCACGCCCTTTCTCGTTGAAGCGGGAGAACATTCGTCGTAGGCTCGATCCGGCCGGACGGTCGCGCAGGCCGTCACCGAGCAGGTTGACGCCGACCACCAGCAGCACGATAACCAGACCGGGCAGGGTGACGAGCCACCAGGAGGTGGTGATGTAGTCCTGACCGTCGGAGATGATGCGCCCCCAGGTTGCGAATGGACGTTGTGGTCCAGCACCGAGATAACTCAGTGCACTCTCGAGCAGCACTGCCTGCGCGAGGAGCAGCAGCACGACCAGCGATGCCTGCTTGATGATGTTGGGGACCACATGGCGCAGCAGGATTGCGATTCTGCCGAGCCCGAGCACTCTGGCCGCAGCGATGTACGGCTTCTCGCGTTCGACCAGGACGAGTGATCTCGTCAGTCGGGCAATCTCGGGCCATTGCGCAATGGCGATGACAAATGTGATGACCGGGATGGACGGACCGAAGAGCGCGACGACGAGGAGCAACATCATCAACAACGGAAGGGACAGTTGCGCTTCGAGCAGGCGGGACACGACTGCGTCGACCCATCCGCCGAAGAAGCCGGCGAGCGACCCGAGGGTGAGTCCGATGAGCCCCGAGACGATGACAGCCAGGATGCCGACTGTGAGCGAGACCTGACCGCCGTAGAGCACGCGGGCCAGTAGATCGCGTCCCAGCTGATCGGTTCCGAAAAGGTGACCGTCGGTGAGCGGTGCGAGTCGCCGTTGGGCGAGGTCGGTGACGTCGGGTGAGGCGAGTGGCAGGACCCGCGCGAACGCGACCGGGAGGATCACTGCCAGTGCGCATACGGTGCCGATCCATATCTTGACGCGGCTGTCTCGTCTCCTGCGCGTGGCTCCGGCCGAGGCGAAGTCCTGGGGAGTAACGGCACTGGGACGCGCTGCGTCCGAGGGCTTGTCGACGACTGTCATCAGCTTGCTGCCTTCCCGAGGCGGACGCGGGGATCGAGGAGTGGGTAACAGAGATCGACGGCCAATTGCACGAGGACGGCGAGCACTGCAGTGACCAGAACCGTTGCCTGGATCAACGGGTAGTCGCGGGTTTCGAGGGCGCGCACCACCAGTGAGCCGACACCGGGCCAGGCGAAGACCACCTCGACCACGACGACGCCGTTGAGCATCGACGCGAACCTGGTGCCGAGTGCGGTCAGCACCGGAATCGAGGAATTGCGCAGCGCGTACCGCCAGGTGATCTCCCGTTCGGTGACGCCCCGCGAGCGAGCGACGGTGACGTAGGGCGAGGCGTACGCGCTGACCATCTCGCGTCGCACCATCCGGGAGATGAGGGCGATCTGCAGTATCGCGACGGTGACGGCCGGCAGGATCAGCGACGACCAGGTGGTGAACCCAGCCGCTGGGAGCACCGGGATCAGTACGGCGAAGAAGGTCAACAACATCAAGCCGGTCCAGAAGTCGGGCATCGACTGGCCGGCGATAGTGACGACGTTCGCACCCAGCTCACGGCGGGTATCGGCGCGACGGGCCATCCAGATACCCAGAGGAATCGACACCACGGTGGTCAGCAGGATCGCCGCGATGGCCAGGGTGATCGTGTACGGGATGCGCTGGAGGACTACGTCGAACGCTGGTGCCTGGAACGAGTACGAGGTACCGAGGTCCAGGGTGAACAGGCCCTTCAAGTACAGCGCGTACTGAGTGAAGATCGACTGGTCGAGCCCGAGGTTGGTGCGGATCTGCGCCAGGTCCTCGGTGGTGGCCAGTGGCCCCGCCATCGAGTAGGCCGGGTCTCCGGGGGCCATGCGGATCAGTACGAAGACGGTGGTGAGCGTCAGGAAGATGGTGAGCACGCTCTGCCCGAGCCGACGCACAACGTAGCGAGCCGTCGGCGCGGTAAGGAACGCGGGTAGCACGGAGTTCGTGGCCGCGGGCACGCTGGGCGGACTGGCGGTGAGCTGGGTCATCGCTCCACCTGCGCTGCTGATACTGCTTGGGTCATCGTCGACCTTTCGATAACACTGCCTCGTTGTAACTCAGCTCACAATTGCACCGATGCGCGATTTGCGCAACCGGCAATATTTTTCTGCGCATTTCAAGCATTTCGTAGTACAGTCGCCATGTGTCCACGATCACTTTCGTCGACGGAGGTCTGCGAGACCTGAACCGACATCCACATTTCGATGCGCCAGTCACGAGAGGTCAATGATGACCGAAAGCTTTGTCAACCAGCGTTTTTCACGGCGAGCACTGTTTCGATCGAGTTTGGTTCTCGGCGCGGGGCTGACCCTCGGCGGCGCGATGACTGCGTGCGCAACGCCCACCGGCCAACCAGGGCCGGGCACTGTCAGCTTGGCCATGAATCGATCGATGGTGACCCTGGACAACAAGCTCCTCCAGTTCGACGCGGCCCTGACCGTGCAGCGCTCGGTGCGCGAGGCGTTGACCACCATCACTCCGTCACTGAAGGTACAGCTCGTTCTTGCCGACAGCTTCGAGCTCGTCGCGCCGACGCGGTGGCTGGTACATCTACGCCCCGGAGTCACCTACTCCGACGGCAGGCCCGTCCGGGTCGAGGACGTCGACGTCGCGCTGCGCATGTACAGCCAAGTCACGGGCTCGTTCGTCGGAACGTTCTTCCCCGAGTGGCCCACGGTCGGCAAGATCGACGACTCGACGTTCACTCTCGACACCGAGCGGCCCATCCCTGTGCTCGACTACTTGATGTCGAACATCCTGATCACCCCCGCCGAGGACAATATTCCCGAGGACTTGCAGGACGGGGTCGGTACCGGCCCGTTCGTGGTGACCGCGTCCGATCGCGGTACCGGAAACTACTCACTGGCCAGGAACCAAACATATTGGGGTACTGCGGCATCGGTTGAGTCGGTCAACGTTCGGTTCGTGCCCGACGAGTCCAATCGCGTCGTCTCACTTCGTAGCGGCGAGGTCGACGTCATCGATGCCATCACTCCCGACGCGGCCGATCAGCTCGCCGGCTTGGCCGGTGTGACCGTGCAGCGCACGGACGGCGTGCGACTCAATCAGCTCTTCTACAACTTCCGGAAGCCGGCCGGGCATCCACTGGCGGATCCTCGCGTCCGAAAAGCACTGAGCTATGCGATCAACGGCAACGCATTGATCGACCAGGTGATGCAGGGCACGGCAACTCCGTCGCGCGGCGTCGTGCCGGGCATTCTGGCCGGGGCGATCGAGACCGGTGAGTACGTCTACGATCCGCAGCGGGCTCGGCAGGAGCTCGATGCGCTGGGCGTTCGCGATCTGGAAGTCAAGATCATTTGGGAGACCGGTGAGTTCGCGGCCGACACCGACATCATGGAGTCGGTTCTGCAGATGTTATCGGCCGTGGGTGTTCGTGCGACGTTGCAGCAGTTCGAGCCGGGCGGCGACATTGCCACGTGGCGTCAAGGCAAGGCCGGCGACTGGGACATCCTCGGCAACGGTTACCCCAGTCCCACCGGCCTGGCCGTGACGATCATGCAGGGCATGTACGCGGGTACCGCGGCAAAGGAAGAGACTCGAGACACCTACCACGGGTACATCTTTCCCGAGATTGCATCTCTCATCGCAAAAGCCTCCGAGGACGCCGACCCGGCCACTCGAAACGAGACTCTCGCCCAAGCCCAGCGCCAGATCTGGGATACCTGGCCATGCCTGTGGTCGTTCGTACCCAAGACCGTCATCGCTCGTCGCAACCGCATCGATGGAATCGACCTGCGTCCCACGAACTCCTACGACATGGCTGCGGTCACGCTCACCTCGTGAGCGAGAAAGAAGGTAGAACATGAGCGACATCAGCTTCCTCACACCGGGCGATCTTCTCGCCGACGGCGCTCTGCGCGAGACCACCGAGCCGGGCCGATCCGACGCGTTTGTGCCTGCACCTCAGGTGCAGAACCACGCTGCCAATCTGGCGATCCTGCCCGACGGCGCGTTGGCGTGTGTGTGGTTCGCGGGCACGCAGGAGGGTGTTCCCGACATCAGCGTATGGTTCTCCCGGCTGGAGGCCGGGGAGCGCCAGTGGAGCACTCCCGTCCAGCTGTCCGAGGACCCGACGCGTTCGGAGCAGAATCCTGTGCTTTTCGTGCGTGATTCGGGCGAGGTGTGGTTACTGTGGACGTCGCAGCATGCGGGAAACCAAGACACCGCTCGGGTTCTGCGTCGCATCTCCCCCGACGGCGGGATCAGCTGGGGCGAGGCGCACGTGTTGCTACCCGAGACCGATGCGGGCGGAGTCTTCGTACGTCAACCCGTGATCAGGCTCGAATCGGGACGGTTGCTGCTGCCGGTGTTCCACTGCGTCAAGCTCGACGGCCGCAAATGGGTCGGTGATCGTGACTACAGCGGTGTCATGGTCTCCGACGACGATGGCACGACGTGGCGCGAGGTGGTGGTTCAGAACAGTGTCGGCTGCGTCCACATGAACATCGTTGTGCAGCGCGATGGCTCACTGGTCGCGCTGTACCGCAGTCGGTGGGCGGATCACATCTACCGCAGTGTCTCCGCCGACGACGGAGATTCCTGGAGCGCCCCGGTCCCCACCGAACTGCCGAACAACAACTCGTCACTTCAGGTCGTCGCCCTCGCCGACGGAACGCTGGCCCTGGTCTACAACCAGTCGTCTGCGCTGGACGCCACGGCGCGACGCGTATCGCTGTACGACGAAATCGACGACGACGGTTTGGCCGATGGCACCGATGACGCCGAGTCCCCCCTCGACGACGGTGATACGCGTGCGGCTTTCTGGGGGGCACCGAGAGCACCGATGACACTGGCCATCTCGTCCGACGGCGGGCTGACCTGGCCTGTTCGACGAGATCTCGATGTCGGCGACGGCTACTGCCTGACCAACAACTCTCGTGACGGCTCCAACCGCGAGTTCTCGTACCCGTCGATCGTCGAGGACGCCGAAGGTCGGCTTCATATCGCGTACACCTACTTTCGCCAGGCGATCAAGTACGTTCAGCTCGACTCGGACTGGGTCGTCGACGCGTGAGCACGACGCCGCATGCCGTCGTCACCGGAGTCAGCAGCGGGATCGGCGCGTCGATCGCACGGATGCTGTCCGGGCGCGGTTGGCAGGTCACCGGCCTGAGCAGGACCCGCCCCGAGCACGGTTTCGAGGACGGCGGACCGCACCGCTGGATCGGCATCGATCTTGCGGACACCCGGGCCGTCTCCGACATCGTCGACGACCTTCCGAATCCCCACTCGATCGTCCACGCCGCAGGAGTGCAGCGATCGGGCCGACTCGGAACTCTCGATCCTGCGCACAGCGAGCAGATGTGGCGCGTACATGTCGCTGCCGCCGAGGTTCTGGTCGACCGGTTGGCCTCGCGTATCGACGACGGGGGCCGGGTGGTATTGATCGGCAGCAGAACGATGACCGGAGTAGCGGGTAAGAGTCAGTACGTCGCCACCAAGTCCGCATTGGTGGGCATGGCGCGGTCGTGGGCGATGGAACTGGTGAACCGCGGAATCACCGTCAACGTGGTGGCTCCCGGCCCGACCGACACCCCGATGCTGCACGATCCGGGGCGCGTCGCCACCCCTCCGATCACCCCACCGCTGGGGCATTTCATCGATCCCGACGAGGTTGCCGAGACCGTCGCATTCTTGCTGTCGCCGCACGGCCGCAGCATCACCGGCCAAACCATCATGCAGTGTGGCGGGACATCGCTGTGACAAAAATACGCGAAACACGCAACAATGCTACGGTTCGATGCGCATATAGCGCACAAGCAGAGGGGTGGGGCACGATGACCGACGCACAGCGCCCCAACATCCTGATACTCGCGGACGATCTGTCGGGAGCCGCCGAAACTGCCGCACTGTTTCTCGATCGTGACGTCACCCTCGGCATCGACATCGGCACCCGCCACGGCGACAGCGACGTGCGTGTGCTCGATCTCGGTACTCGGGCCATGTCCGGCATCGAAGCGGCAGACCGGGTCCGAGCATCGATGCGCGATATTCCGCCCCATGTTCGGGTGATCAAGAAAATCGATTCGATGTTGCGTGGCAACATAGCTGCCGAGGTCGAGAGCCTTCTTGGCACGGGACCGATCGTGTTCGCCGCCGGACTTCCCGCCCTCGGGCGCACCGTCGAGAACGGTGTTCCGTACATCGACGGGGTGCCCCTGCACCGCAGCGGCCGATGGGCGTTGGAGGCAACCGAGGCCCCTGCCTCGATAGCGGACCTGTTCGGGCATGTGCCCACCGTCGCCGTAGAACTCGAGGACGGAATCGATGGACTTACGGCTGCAGTGGATTCCGGTGCAGTGGTGGTGTTCGACGTTCGATCGGAGGAAGACCTCGATGCGATCGTGGAACTATCGTCGCAGATTCCAGGAGTTCGTCTCGTAGGCACCTCGGCGCTGGCCGCGGCGGTGGCGAGAACACTGCCGCCGAGCGCCCTCGACGCCCCACCGATCGAACCAGCATCCACACTTGTCGTGGTCGGCACCGCAGAACCTGTTGCTGCACAGCAGGTATTGGAACTGGTGCGCTCAGGTGCGACGCACATCCGGATACACATCGACCATCTGCTGGCCGGCACCGATCCCACCTCGGTGCGCAACGCCTTGGACGGCGGTCACGCGGTTCTGACGGTGACCGGGCCGGTCGATCCAGCTCGATCGAACGAGGTGGCGGCCGCGCTCGCAGAACTGGTCGCCAACGCAATCGAAGATCGGGCCGTGGGACTCGTCCTCACCGGAGGAGAAACCGCACGCCGTGTCCTCGACGCGCTCGGTGTGAGCACACTGCGTCCGATTGCAGAGATCCATCACGGGGCAGTCGTATCTCGCACGGCTACAGGTGGATACATCGCCACTCGCCCCGGGAGCTTCGGTGGACCGGACAGTCTCGTCGCTATGACCGCGTACCTACGCGGCGTCGTCAACACACACTCTTTCTCTCACAGTGAGGCATTGGCATGACCACAACACTTCAGCCCTTCATCGCGGTCACCATGGGCGACGGCGCCGGAATCGGTCCAGAGGTGATCGTGCCCGCCATGATCGACCCCGCCACCCTCGAGCGATGCCGGCCCGTGGTGATCGGTGACGCGTCACGTCTGCGCTTGGCAGCGCAGGTACTCGGAACCGACGTCGAGATCGTCGCCATCGACCGCATCGAGGATGCAGAATTCTCACCGCAGCGGATCAACGTCATCGATCTCGACATGCTCCCCACGGATCTCTCGTGGGGCGAGTTGTCCGCGGCTGCGGGGGATGCCGCATTCCAGTACATCCGCGTGGCAAGCGAACTCGCCGTACGCGGCGACGTTCAGGCGATCTGCACGGCACCGCTGAACAAGGAAGCACTGCACGCGGCCGGTCATATCTTCCCGGGTCACACCGAACTGTTGGCGCACCTGACCGGCACCGAGGAGGTATCGATGATGCTGTCGACACCCAAACTCAAAGTCATTCACGTGACCACCCACATCGGATTGCTCGACGCGGTCGCGAAGATCGAACCGGGTCTGGTCGAGCGCACCATCCGGCGCGGTCACGAGGCGTTGGTTCGCTCCGGCACCGCGAATCCGAAGATCGGTGTCTGCGGGATCAATCCGCACGCGGGCGAGAACGGATTGTTCGGCTACGGCGAGGAGGATCTCAAGATCGTGCCTGCGGTCGAGAAGCTCAAGGCCGACGGTATCGACGCAGTGGGACCGTTGCCGGCCGACACCGCCTTCTTCCTGGCCGGCCGCGGAGACTACGACCTCATCGTGGCCATGTATCACGACCAGGGACACGGACCGGTGAAGGTGCTCGGGATCGAAGCTGGAGTGAACATCACGGTGGGACTGCCGGTGATCCGCACGTCCGTCGATCACGGCACCGCATTCGATATTGCGGGCAAGGGCATTGCCGAGGCCGGTAGCATGATCGAAGCTCTGCGGCAGGCTGCCGAATTGGCCACCAGCCCAGCGCTACTGAGCTGATAGGGGTGGGTGGTGCGAGTTTCGGAAGCCCGACGCAATGAGATCGTGCGCCTGGCGAAGTCGGGTGGTCTGACCAGCGTCGAGGAGTTGTCGGCGTTGTTCAAGGTTACGGCCTCGACGATCCGACGCGATCTCGACCATCTCACCAAGCAGGGGCTGCTGGCCCGTACCTACGGCGGTGCCATTGCTATCGGCAGCCGGCACGAGGCGTCGGTGAAGCAGCGGTCACTCGAGGGGTACGACGCCAAGCGGCTCATCGCCGCCAAGGCCGCCGAGTACATCCAGCCGGGCGAGACGGTACTGCTCGACGCGGGTACCACTGTCGGCGCGATGGCGGAGTTTCTACGCGACGCGGTCGACCTTACTGTGATCGCCGCTGGATTGACCGCCCTCGAGGCGCTGGTCGACGCAGACGAAGTGCACGTGGAGTGCATCGGCGGCACCTTGCGTCATGTGAGTCAGGGATTCGTCGGCCCACTCGCCGAGGCCTCCCTGCGGCGGGTCTCGTTCGATCGCGCGTTTCTCGGAGCAGATGCTGTCACCGCCGACTTCGGGATCTGCGAAGCGGGCTCCGATCAAACGCAGTTGAAGGAGCTGATGATGGAGCGCGCGGTCGAGACTTACATTTTGGCGCACTCGGCCAAGCTCGGCCAGAAGCCCTTCCATGCCTGGGCTCCCATCCCGCCGGGCACCACGCTTATCACCGACGCCGAGGCGACTCGAGCTCAGATCGACGCCTTCGAAGGCAAGGGCGTCGTCGTCGTCATCGCGTAGAAGGCACTGGCCCCAATTCCGCCCAACCACGAGCACGGAGCTCGCATCGGGTGCACCGCCGCAAACGCGCGCGCATTTTGCGAATGAACCTGACAACCAGGCGAATCTCAGGCCCGCTTCGAGGAGTACATCCGCTCGTCCGCAATGCGAAGCAGCTTCTCGGGGTCGGTGGTCGGTTCCCAACTCCATCCGACGCTCACCGATACCGGAATGTCGGTGCCATCGATGTCGTAGGGGCCGGCTAGGTGGCCTCGAACTCGGTCGGCGAGTCGTTCGACGCCTTCGGCCGATCGTGCGCTGTGCAGCAGGGCGACGAACTCGTCTCCGCCGATGCGGCAGGAGATGTCTTCGGTGCGGGTGTTGTCCAGGATGCGTCGTCCGATCGCCGCGAGTACTCGATCGCCCACGACATGGCCGAATCTGTCGTTGATGGTCTTGAACGCGTCGATGTCCACGAAGAGCATTCCGACCGGCTGATCACCGGGCAACTGCGCGAGCTTGTCCAATTCGATCATCAGTCGTCGGCGATTTCCCAGTGAGGTGAGGTCGTCGATGAGGGCCTGGCGTTCGAGTCTCGCTTCGGCAACCTTGCGTGCGGTGATGTCTTGTATCTGCGCGATGATCACGTCGCCGGAGTCGCCGTCGCGTACCACGGTCGCGTTGCGCTGCACCCAGATGGTGGCACCGTCCTTGCGGATGTACCGCTTCTCCGATGCGATGTTCGTCAGTGTTCCGTCTGCCAACGCCTTCAGATGTAAGTCGGCGAGAGGAATATCGTCGGGATGGGTGATGTCGCGGAAAGTCTTCTGCCGCAATTCTTCTTCGGTGTAGCCGAGTAGCTCGCACAGGGCTTTGTTCACCTGGAGCCAGCGTCCGTCCCGGGTCATCACGGCGTTTCCGATCGGGGCGTTGTCCATCACGTTCTGAAACAGCCGAATCGCACGGTCACGTTCACGCTCGATCTCGGCGCGCGCACTGACGTCGACGACCAGAGCGGTGAACCCGATGACGACACCGTCGACGATATCTGGCACGTAGGTGGCCTGGGTGACGCGAACGACTCCGTTGACGTCGATGAGGGTGCGGTCGAACTGCTGTTGCTCGCCGGCCAACACGCCGGTGATGTAGGGCAGGTTCAGTTGGTAGAGGTCTTCTCCGAGTAGTTCACCGATGTGCTTTCCGACCAGATCCGATGGCTCGATACCGAAGTAGTCCGCGTAGACGCGGTTGGCGAAGACATTGCGTTGCGCGCTGTCCCAGTACCCGACCAACGACGGCAGCTGCTCGACTGCTCGACGCATCACCTCGTCCGATGTGGAGCGCTGCTTGGTCATGAACACCTCGTTTGTGATGCCGATCGCGCAACGGTACCCGAACAGTCTCGCATCATGATCGCACGAGCACGCGATCATCCCGTTCCAATGAGTGCGCACGTGCGCACTCATATGTAGGGTGAATGCCATGCTTCGGGCCAACAACGCTTTCCGTCGCCTGTTCACCGCACAGGTCGTCGCGTTGGTGGGCACGGGGCTGCTCACGGTGGCTCTGGGGTTGCTCGCCTACGACATCGCCGGCAACTCCGCCGGTGCCGTGCTCGGCACCGCGCTTGCGATCAAGATACTCGCCTACGTCTTCTTCGCACCCATCGTGTCCTCGGTGACGAGTGCGCTGCCCCGCAAGTTCGTGCTCGTCACTGCCGACGCCGTCAGAGCGCTGACGGCGATGGCGTTGCCATTCGTCGATCAGGTGTGGCAGATCTACGTCCTGATCTTCGTTCTGCAGGCCGCGTCGGCAACGTTCACGCCCGCCTTCCAGTCCGTCATTCCGTCGGTGGTCCCCGATGTCCACCAGTACACCCGCGCCCTGACGCTCTCCCGCCTCGCCTACGACCTCGAGTCCCTGCTGAGCCCACTGATCGCCGCAGCCCTGTTGACGGTCATCGATTTCCACCTGCTGTTCGTCGGCACCGCCGCAGGGTTCCTCGCGTCCGCTGCGATGGTCATCGGCACCGCTCTGCCGAATCACGCTGTCGCCGAGCACAACAGGCCGACCGACGGCATCGCGATGTTCATCGAGAACCGCGAGCTCCAAGGACTTCTGGCACTGAACACAGTGGTGGCCGCCGCAACGGCGCTGGTGTTGGTCAACTCCGTGGTCTACGTTCGCGATCTGTTCGGCGGCGGGTCCAGCCAGCTGGCTATCGCTCTCGGGTTCTACGGCGGCGGCTCGATGATCGCAGCTCTGTTCATCCCGCGCGCCCTCGGATCCACGAACGATCGCACCCTCATGCTGGCCGGAGCCGCGACCGCTGTGACCGGAACCGCCGCAGCAACCCTGGTGGCAACTCTGCACGGAGGATCGGCCGGCTGGGTCGCCCTCGCCACGACGTGGACGATCCTGGGCGTCGGGACCTCGATGATCAACACGCCGTCGGCGAGAATTCTGCGGCGTGAGTCCGACGAGAGCACTCGAACGTCGATCTTCACCGCGCAGTTCTCGCTCTCCCACGCCGCATTTCTCGTCACCTATCCGGTAGCGGGATGGGTCGGGTCGCACTTCGGTCAGTTCACCGCGGCGGCGGTGCTGACGGGCTTGGCTACACTTGCGGCATTGTCCGCAGCACGCCTGTGGAGTCGCTCCCGACTGTCGGTGGTCGTCTCCGCGTAGGGAGACGACGTTCGATGCCACCGAAGAAGGAACCGCGCATCAGTCTCGACCATGCCGCCGAACCGGACTCCACCCGCCTCGCGACGGCGAGCGACACCTTTCGGATGCTGTCCGATCCCACCCGGCTGCACATCCTGTGGCTACTCGACCGCGGCCCCGCAGACGTCAGTGCGTTGACCACCGCCACCGGTACCTCGCGCACCGCGGTCAGCCAGCATCTGGCCAAGCTCCGATTCACCGGGCTCGTCGAGACCCGGCGCGAGGGCCGCAATGTCATCTACCGCCTGGCCGACGGCCACCTCGCCCGTCTGGTGCGGGAAGGGCTCAACTTCGCCGACCACAAGGTGACCGGCGAACCCCCACACGAATAGCCGCAGTCACCGACGGCCCTCGCGAGGGCAAACGTGAGAACATGCAGCCATGAACGACGGTGGGTCACATCCCAAGGCCGATGGCCGCAAGAGGCGTTGGGAGCAGCACAACACCGATCGTCGACGCCATATCATCGAGGCCGCGATGACCGTTCTGGCCCGCGACATCGCCCCTGGTGAGCGTCTCACCACCGCGCAGATCTCGGCAGAGGCCGACGTGCATCGCACCGGGCTCTACCGGCATTTCAAGGATCGCACCGACCTCGACACCGCCATCCAGCGAGCCATCTGCGAGCAATTATCTGCGGCGCTCGTCAGCTCGTTCGCGTTGACGGGCACTCCGCGTGATGTGGTGCATCGCGTCGTGAGTACCTATGTGCGCTGGGTTGCCGAACATCCGGCGTGGACGCGTTTCGTCGAGCAGGATGTCAGTGCCCAATCGCCGACGCCGCTCGAGGAGACCAATGCTCTGCTGGCCGAGCAGCTGGAGGTCAGCGTCGCCGCGTTCCTCGCCCTCGTTCATGCCGATCTGTCCACCGACGACTGGTCGCTGGTGCGGCCGTGGGTGGCGGGCTTGGTTTCCGGCTGCATGGGTGCGGTGCGCAGTTGGAGCGGGCAGACCGAATCACGCACGGGTCTGGACCATTTCGCCACGTTCCTGGCCGACACCATCTGGCTTCAGGTCAAAGGGCTCGGCGCGTCCCGCGGGATTGCCATCCCGCAGATTCCGCTCGAAACCGTCCCCGTGGAGCGTCAGCCGAACGACGGCTCACTGCGATAGCGCGACGGCCGTCCGTCGATTCCGAGTGCGCGCCATACCCGTCGGGATACGCGGTTCATGAGTCCGAGTTTGTCGGCGAGCATCCGGACATCACCGAATGTGTCGCGCAGCGCCTTTCGTGAGGTGTCGCTGTTCCACCAGACGGCGTCGACGACGTCATCGGGGATCGCGAGATCGCGTCGCATCTGCTTGCTCGGCTTCATGATCATGTCGCACAGAATTCGCATCACGATGGGCATCAGGACCGAGATCGATGCCTTCTCGAATCGTCCGAGTCGGGGCGCCTTGTGCTCGAGATACTGATGAGCGAAGCCGATGTGCCGCGCTTCCTCGGCGATGTGGATCTGCATCACGCGCATCACCAGAGGGTGGCCGACGGCTCCGCTGCGCAGAATTCCCTTCTGCATGTGGTCGATCGGTTCCTCCCCGGCCAGGACGCCGACGAAGAATCCGAACGGTGCCGATCGGCTGGCGAACAGTGCGAGCACCGGTACCACTTTGCGGAACCAGGCGGGGCCGCCCGGCACGTCGATGCCGATGCGGTTGACGAGTTCCTGGAACATCTGGGTGTGGTGGCACTCTTCGGTGGCCTCGTGCGTCGAGTACCGAAATTCGGGTGAATCGTTGGGCAGGGTGAGGGCGTAGTGCATCAGTCCGCTGATGAGGATCTGCTCGAACTGCAGGCCGACCTTGACCATGCTGGCCTGGCGATACATGCCGACGTGGATCTGCTGGTCAAGGGGAAGAGACTTGTACCAGTCGGTGTGGCCGAGCGGATCCTCGTCGGGCAGCACCCAGCGCGGATCGTCGGGGACTATCGCGTACTCGGGGTCGTCCCACGGAATGTCGAGGAAGGCGTCGAAATGCTGGTGCACCGATGCCGTCGACAGCGAATGCAAGTTGTCTCGATAGCGAGTTCGTGAGTCGTCGACTGCAGTCATGGTGATCCTTCCGCCTGCTCCCGAACAATCTTTACGCTACACAGCGTCACACATAAAACGAGTTAGTGCAACGGACCGTCGCAGATAGATCGAGATTTTCCGTCCGACACGACGAACTACTCAGCCCCACAGGAGCCGTTGCCCCACCGAGGCTTTCGTCGGACCCAGATCGAAGGTGGTGGCATCTGGCATCAGGTACGGGACGAGGACGCGCATCGCGTACTCGCGATGCTCGAGCAGAACCTCGAGATATGCGCCCGACGCCTCCTCGCCGGTCACGTCGGAGACGATGGCGTACGACCGCAGATCCGCAGCGACGGCACGCAGATCGTGGACGAGCTGCTCGTGCATCGCAGCATTCGATGCCCCGTCCCCTGCAGTCTGAAGTGGCGCGAGCAGCCGCTGCCCACCGGAGACGGCGTTGACGACGGCCACCGGGTGGAGCCCCCAGTTCTCGCTGATCCGTTCGGCCGCGATGTCGATACAGACGTCGAGCAAGTCGTCGAAATCCTGTTGGCACTCGATGCTCGTCACTTCTCGCCACTTCGTCATCAAGACCCCATCGTCGACCGACTACCCCACCTCTTGGACGGGCCGCGAGCGCAAACGGTTCCGGAAAGTCGTACATTCGTACAAATTTGCTGAATCAGCAAGCTACTTTTGCCATTGACCGCCCGTTCGACACGGCCGTCGAGAGATCTCACAGGGTGATTCGGTGCGCCGGCACTCCCTGGGTTGCCGACTCGCCGACGCTCCGGCCGTCGAGTCGATGCAGCACGTAGCTACCGAGGGTCACCGCGCACGCCGCGAGCAAGGCGCCTGCGCACACATCGGTCAGCCAGTGGACGCCGAGGTACATCCGCGTGCACGCAACGGCAGCGGTGACCGTGACGGCGAGGACGAGCAGCAGGGTTCGCACGGTGGTGGACCGCCCCGCCCCTGCCATGAGGGCGAGCATCAGTAGCAGGGCCGCTGTTCCCGTGACGTGCCCCGACGGGAACGAGGGATCGGTCTCGAGCATCAGCTGGATCGATTGCGGTGGCCGCTCACGGCCGACTGCCAGTTTGACGATCGTGCACAGTATCGAGGCCGAGCCGACGGTCACCAGCATCACCAGCGCGGGCCCGTACCGCTTCGTCCGCCACACCATGATCACGGCAATCACCAGGCCCAACGCGGCGGTCTCCGCAGGGCCACCGGCCGCGGTGAGCGCACTGGCCAGTTGCCCGAGCACGGGCGATCGATGGTCCACGAACCACTGAGCCACAGGCGCATCGGACCCGGTCAGCCAGCCGTTGCTGGATACCGCAAGGGCCAGAACCACAAATCCGAAGGCGTAACCGAGAGCGGAGAAGACCGTCGCACCGGTTCGGTCACCGCGGATCCGGCGAACCGTCCCGAGCACAACGAGGCCGACGGCGATGGCCAATCCCGCTGCCTCCACATCGGCACTGGCGAGTTCGGTGAACACTTCGGTGACCGTCGCGTGGACGGCGGATGTCGATGACGAGAGCAGCACGTGACCAGTGTGCATAGGTGCTCCTGAAGAACCGCTGAGAGCGAACCTTCCGTGGTGGGACTCGTGCGCCGGTGGGCTCGACACCACCTCGACTAGACTTCCGATGCGGGAAGGGGAGAGAGCAGGTCGGTGCGTCGTGGAGGAACACTGGTACCGGCGCATATTCGCCTCCAGCCCCGTGGCGCAGGCTCTCTCCGACGCCAATGGATTGTTCGTCGATGTGAACACCGCCTACTGCGAACTCGTCGGCTTGTCCTCCTCGGAACTGCTGGGTCGATCCGCGACGGTGCACACGCACCCGGACGACCTCCCGCTGCACAGCAGCGTCGAGGATCTGATGGCTGCCGGGACGGCCGCGGACAAATCCGTGAAGCTCGAGGTGAGGTTCGTTCGACCGAACGACGAGATTCGCTGGGTTCTACTGACTCTGGTTCCTTTCACCGGGCCGTCCGATGCCGAGTGGACGCTCGCCGCCGCTCTCGACATCACCGAACGCAAGGAAGTCGAGGACGGCATCCTGCGTGTGTCCCGAACGGATCAACTGACCGGGGCTCTCAATCGTCGCGGCTGGTCGGACTACGCGGTATCCGTCGTCAAGGAAAATTCGGTCGACACAGCCGTCGCGGTTCTCGATCTGGACCACTTCAAACAGTTCAACGACAATTTCGGCCACGCAGCCGGCGATGCGTTGCTCCGCGACTTCGCGTCGAGTGCCCGTCACTGCATCGGCGACGATGGACTCTTGGCACGATGGGGCGGAGAGGAATTCGTGATCACTCTCCGCAACTGCGATCGTCGTGGTGCTCTTCGATCACTCGAGGCTCTTGCAGCCGCCACGACAAGTTCAGGGGTGACGTTCTCCGCCGGGTACACAGTCCAGCGACCGAACGAAGGTCTTCGCAACACACTCGACAGAGCCGACGCACTGATGTTTCAGGCGAAACGCGCCGGCCGCAATCGAATGGTCACCGACGCGCCTCACTGACACGGGCGATCTGTTCGCCGCCACTGAATACGTTCCGGCGCATCCCCATCCCCATGCAAACACCACGGTTGCGGGGTCGAGCATCGCTCCCCAGCAGCAGGTAGTACGGCGAAAGAAGGACGTTGGACAACAAAGTCCGGCATGATGTAGTGATGACTACCAGCGTCTTGGCTGCTTCGGAGTCGGGTGTGTCCGCAATTGCGTTGTGGACCTTGATCATCGCGGTGATCGCTGCAATCGGTGCCGCGTGGGCGGCGCTGAGCGTGCGCCGCGTCGGATCGAACGAGGATGTCATCTCTCGGGAGTTGGCGGCGTTGCACACTGCCGTCGACCGTCAGGTGCGTCAGTCGAGCGAGAACGACTCGTGGAATCGCGACGAGGTCACCGCACGGTACCAAGAGTTGCTGTTCGCCCTGTCGAATGTGGATCGGGTTGTGGCCGAGGATATTTCAGCCGCGGTGGTATCGACCCCGGTGGGCGATCTGGGTGCGGCGACGCGGTCTCTGAACAAGGCCTACGACCAGTTGAATTTGGCTCTCACCGCGGCACTGGTGGTTGCTCGCAGACGCGTCCACCCGTTGGCCTTGGAGCTGTCGACGGGTATCGATCGTCGAGTGTTGACCCCGCTGGCACCCCAGTCCGGGATCCCCGCTCCCGCACACGAACGCCTGCAGAGCGAGCATGCGTACATCAAGAAGATGCACTCACTGCTGCTCCAGGCGATGCGTGCCGATCTGGGTCTGCTCGATCCCGGCATCGAGGCAACACTGATCTTCACCACGAAAGAAGTCGAGTCGGGCGCGCTGGCCGATCGGTCGACGGCGGCTGGGCGCAGCGGCGTGCAGCTGATCAATCTGCTCGAGGATTTCGGTGTGATGCCGTTGCTCGGCGCGGAGGACGACTACGTGATGTCCGACGAGCTGCTGGGCCAGTGCGAGGTTCTCTACAGTGCAGTGAGCGCGACCTTCGAGGCGGTGATGCGCCACATCGGCGATGAGATCCACCTGGCGATTCGTCCCGATCTCACCGACGAACGACTCGATGAGATCTACGAGATCGCCGTCCGGCTGGTCGAAGCGGGATTACGCGGCAACATCCACCGCAGGGACGGACTCGACGGGAGCAGCCTGTTCCTCATCGAGCCGAGCCATCGCGCCGGAACCGACCCGGTGTAGCGGGGCGTGCCCTATCCGCCCTGCGCCCGGACCCCAGCGTCCACTATCGAACACCATCGGCGGAATCCCGCGGCCGAGCCACGACCCTGAACACCGAGGTTCGGTAACCGAGCTACACCGGCCGAAATCCTGCTCCAGGCGCTCCGGATACGCCCAGCAACCGCAGCGATTCCACTGCCGATGCATACGCGGTGGGGGTCACCAGTGGTGCGCCGGAGGCGTGACTGGCGATGCCGACGAGTGTGGTTCCGACTACGAGCGGCCCACCGGAGTCGCCCCAGACGGTGAGTGCGTCGGACATCAGATCGCTGCCCCGCGTTTCGGTGATCCTGCCGCACGTCAGTCCGCTGCCGAGCCCGCTCTTGCACACCGGCTGACCCACCGCGCCGGGGCCGATGTCCGTGACGGTGATGCCGCCCAGGCTGGCGACCGGTGTGACGGCGGCCGGGTCGAGAACGATGACACCGTAATCCGGCCCCCAATGCCCGACGGCCGTGGTGCCGACCGGCGCGCCCGGCGATCCGACGAGAGTGACGGGTAGGCCTGCGCGGAGGATGCAATGACCTGCGGTGAGGGCAACGAGGCGTCCAGCGTCGTCGTATCCGACGGCAGCGATGGAGCAGAGGGTGAGGTCGTCGAGGGCTCCGGTGGTGACGAAGCCACTGCCGGGCCCGACGACCGGCAAGGGTGCAGCAGCGGCGGTACCGGCCGACATCGTCGTGAGTGCCAGCACTGCTGCGGCGAACAGTGCACTGACAACACCGAGTCGGGCGTTCTTCATATGGGCACTACTCCTCGACGGAAGTTCGGGGCGGTAATAGCGAATCGCCACCATCCAAACAGCTACCGGCGACGAAGGCGAGTCGTGATCTAGGTACTCGGTATCGTCGCCGTCTGGTTGTTGATCGGGTCTGTCACCGCCGTGTGTATCGTCCTCGGCCTTCGCCGTGTCGATGCCGAGCAAGCCGCAACCGAATCGGCGTGCAGAATCACTGACGGCACAACACCGCAACAGGAGGCCGCGTAGTCGAGCGGTGTCAGGGCGCAGGTGTATTTCCGGCTTCCAGGGTGAACCGCACAACGTCGATGCGTGAACTCTTGAATCGAGCCGACGAGCCGGTGAGGTACTGCACGTACTTGTCGTAGGCCGCCTCCGAGGACACGGCAATGGCCTCGTCTCGCGACCGATCAACTCCTCCGCTTGGGTGCCGAGCGTGTGTGCATTTCGCCGTCGGCCCAATTCATCGTAAAATGCAGTCGGATGCCACGCTGCACAGCAACTGATTTCGCTCCGAAATGAAGGGCCGGTACTAGAGTACCGGCCCTTCAACACTTGCCTGCTGGCTAAATCCCAGCGGGTGCCACTGTCACATCAGTTCCCACTGCTGCCCGTTCCGAACGGAAGAAGACTGCCCAAGCCGCCGAACGGACCCGCACTGCTGCCCGTTCCGCCTGAACCCGAATTCGGGGCAGTTCCATCGTCTGGTCCAAACGAGTAGACGGGCGAATCAGTTGTGTCCGTAGAATCGACGACTGTGACCGGTACCTCGACAGAACGTCCACCCGGCTGCCGAACGATCAGGTGATGATCGCCGTTCGGAGCGTCCATAGGTACGTTCACAGCCACGACGGCACCACCATTTTCATCTGTTGTGAAGTTACCGATCACCGTCGGTTCTGAAGCGAAGAGCGCCGTGCCTGGTTGTTTCACGAGCCAGCCGCCGACCGAGAACAGAATCTCCTGCCCCCGTTGCACGAGCGTGGGCTCACGCACGACCGCAGGCAGTGCATAGCCGGTGTCCTTCATGACCCGGAATGCGGCACACTGAAATACCACGACGTCCTTCTCCCCATTCACTGGGCACGATGCCTTGGTAGTCGGCAACCCATATGATCCGTGGATCTTCTTACCAAAAACCACGTCCACAGGCGGATTGCAAACGATGTCGCCGACCAGGCAGAAAGAACTCACGACGTTCTGATGTGTCGCGAGGTACCCGGCAATGTCGGCGTCAGCGTTCGTAATTCCCAGAGCTACTGCACCCGTCGACTTCTTGGCCGTACCCTCATGACGCTCACCGAGTCGGCCGGGCCGTACGTTTGGATCGCCCAAGAAAACAATAGATTCCACCGAATCCACTTCACTGGAAGCCAAGTTATCAGTCAAGTACCTGTTGATAACGTTAGCACCCTGTGAATACCCTGCAAGGACCACGCGCGTATCACTCTTGCATTTGCCGTAGAGCGCTTTCATCACCCTGGTCAGATTATCTGCGCCGATTTGGACGGAGCTGCGATACTCCGCGGATGCATAGTCGACGCTAAAAGCGACCGGAATAGCGGGATATGCCACCGACATGACGTTGAAGTCATAGTCGACCGACGGCTGCCGCTGCAGGAAGTTGAAGACCTCACGCAAAGGCCCACCCATTCCCAGATCTACAGTCCCGTCCTTGTTGAACGGTTTGATTGCGGCCGCCGAGGCCTCGTAGTAGGCGAGGTCCGGGGTTTGCGGTTGCTCACTGGAGCCTCTGACTCCGATGAAAGTGGGTGCTGTACAGACGATGCCAGGCCTGATGTCTCCCGCTCCACTAGTAATAGCGGTAGAGATCGCCGCACTGAGTTCGGTGGTGTTGGTGGCAGTGAAGTATTGGCCACCAGTGGCAGCTGCGATGCAGCTGAGTTCGCTCTCGGCCACGTCCGGTGCATTGAAGCCGACAGCGTGCACGCGAAAGTCGATACCGAATTGGGTTTTGAGTTCCGCAGCCACAACGCACGGGTCGCCACATGAACTCTGACCGTCGCTGATGAGAATGATGGTCCGGTCGCCGCTGGCCGGCAAGTCGCTGGCCGCAGCGCGCAAAGCATCGGGAGTCGGCGTATTGCCGCTCGCGCCCAACTGGTCGGCAGCCGCGTCCAGTTCGTCTTTATTGTCCGTACCGATCGGCACGAGCAAACTGCCCCCCTGGCCACATCCGCCCGCGAACGATCGCAAGCCCGCCGCCTGTCCGGGGGCCAGCGCGTCGATTCCTGCGTGCAGCGCTTCCTTGGCCTGATTGAGGGGCACGCCGTACATCGAACCCGAGGTGTCGACAACGAAGAGCACGGTCGATTTTGTGTCGTCGGCCTGTGCGACAGGGGCCGACAACCCCATCACCAGTAGTACCGCAACGAGCGTCCCGAACACCCCCCGGCCAATTTCTCGGGAATGGGTGCGAGCTGTGCGGTGACGTGTTCGCCACCGTGATGCAAATGACACTGACACTGGGTCCCCTCTGACTGCCTCTTCGATCATCAACGCGGGGGCAGAAGGCGCACCCGACCCCATGGATGTAACAGCGTCAGAGCCTCATTGTCTGTCCTGCGAACGGACTAACCGTCAGTCGTATCGCAGTCAGTGCCAGTGGACGCGACACGGTGAAAAGCACTGACTTACGCATCCGTCGGCAGTCGGCTGATGACTATTAGCGCGAGCAGGCAGAAGCTTATGCCCAAGGCAGAATGACCAGTGAGCGCTGTCGCGCAGTCACTCCACAGCTCCATCTGCTGCCGCGAGCGTGAATTGCACGACGTTGATGCGTGAATTCTTGAATCGTTCCGAGCATCCGGTGAGGTATTGGACGTATTTGTCGTAGGTCGCTTCCGAGGACAACGCGATCGCCTGCTCGCGGGCCGCGATCAGCTTCTCGGCCCAGGTGTCGAGTGTCCGGGCGTAGTGCGGCCCCAGTGCGTGCTCGCGGAGCAATTCGAACCCGGCCTCAGCCGCTTTCGCTTTCACCACCTTGACCAGTGTCAACTGTCCACCGGGGAAGATATCGCGCAGGATAAACCGTGAGAAGTGCGCGTCCTCGCGGGTGAGACCGCCGCCGGAGGCCGGGTCAGGCGGCGTTATGACGATGGTGTGCAACAACATTCGTCCACCGGGTTGCAGCACCGAGCGGCACTTGGCGAAGAACGCGGAGTATCGCTGGCGTCGAAAGTGCTCGAAGGCACCGATACTGACGATCCGGTCGACGGGTTCGTCGAACTCTTCCCAGCCCTGCAAGCGGATGTCGACGATGCGGTCGGTCGGCAGATCGGCGACGACCCTACGGGCGTGGTCGTACTGATTTCGGCTCAAGGTCAGGCCTATGACGTTGACGTCGTATTTCTCCACCGCCCGTTTGGCGAGGGCTCCCCACCCGCAGCCGATGTCGAGCAGCGTCATCCCCGGCTTCAGGTCGAGCTTGCCGAGCGCCAGGTCGATCTTGGCGGTCTGTGCCTGTTCGAGCGTCATGTCCTCGCGCTCGAAGTAGGCGCAGCTGTAGGTCATGCTCGGATCGAGGAACAGCGCGAAGAACTCGTCCGAGAGGTCGTAGTGCGCTCGAACGTCGTCGACGAAGGGCTCCAGTTGTTGGTTCATCACGCCACACCCTTCCCTACTGCTTCGGTGCCGATGACTCGGCCCAGTACACGAGCACCGCGCTCGCTCAGCATGTCTTCGTGGTCTGCATCGACCCGGTGGATCGAGATACGGCCGTCGGCGAAGTCCGTCCACTGCTCCGCGCCGTGTGAACCGCGAGCGGCGAGGTAGTGCACGGGCCCCTCGAACACGGCCGGCTGGTACGACGCCACCCAGCTCGGGGCCGAGACGACGGGCCGGAACATGCGCTGCAGATGCTCTGCGGTGAGGAAGGCCAATTCGCTTCCCGTGCTGTGCAATCGATCCACGATGGCCTCGAACGAGTCGCCCTCGACCCCGAGTTGCGCGGCGAGATCGCCGATCTCGAACTCGGTGGTGCCCTCCGGCTGCGTGAGCTGTGCGTCGACGAGCGCGAGCAGGGCCACGCCCTCGCCGTCTGCCTGCAGCTGCGTGGCCACGGCATGCGCGATGACGCCGCCGAGCGACCACCCGAGCAGGTGGTAGGGCCCGTGGGCCTGAACCGCTCGGATCTCGCGCACGTATCTGGCGGCGAACTCCTCGATCGACGACGGTGCGGCGTCACCGTCGTCGATTCCCGGATCCTGTAGTCCGTACACGGGCCGGTCGGTCTCGGCGAGCAGCGACAGGTAGCTCCACGCGATTCCGATGGCCGGGTGCACGCAGAACAGCGGGGCACCGATGCCCTCGGTTCGGAGCGGAAGCAGCACATCGAATGCGTTGCTCGACGGCATATCTCCCGCATCGAGCTGCGCTGCCAGCGCCGCGACTGTCGGGTGCATCAGCAGCATGCCGACCGGAATTCGGCGGCCGAGGCGGTCGCCGAGTGCATCCATCACCTGCACCACCGACAGGGAGTGCCCGCCGAGATCGAAGAAGTTGTCGTCGATTCCGATGTGTTCGGCGGGTATGCGCAGTACCTCCGAGAACTGGGCGTGCACCAGCAGCTCGTTCGGTGATACCGGCGCCCGGCGCTCGCTCGACATCACCGACGGTGTCGGCAATGTGCGTACATCGACCTTGCCGGACAACATCATCGGCAGTGCATCGACGACGGTGACGGTACCGGGCACCATGAATGCCGGCACCGCGGCGGCCAGAAAGTCGCGGACCGACCGCGGCTCGACCGGCCCCACCACGTAGGCGGCCAACGAATGCGCGTGCCCGATCACGGCGGCCTGGAGCACATCCGGGTGCCGCAGCAGCGCCGCCTCCACCTCGGCCAGCTCGACGCGGTGGCCGCGAATCTTGACCTGCGAGTCCACTCGGCCCAGATATTCGAGTTCGCGGCGACCGTCGCGCAGCACCCAGCGCACCAGGTCACCTGTTCGATACAACCGACCGTCGCCGAACGGGTTGGCAACGAAACTGCCTGCCGTCATGCCGGTTTGACCGACGTATCCCTCGGCCAGACC
>NZ_JABFAU010000057.1 GCF_017168335.1 Rhodococcus sp. KRD162
ACCCTCGGCACCCACCGCGGCCTACCCGTCACCGCCATCATCACCATGACCTTGAAAGACCTCGACGCCGGCTGCGGATACGCCATGACCGCCACCGGCTCCCGCGTCTCCATCCGCGACGCCATCAGAATGGCCTCCCACGCCCACCACTACCTCACCATCTTCGACGACGACGGCCGAGCCCTCTACCTCGGCCGCTCCAAACGCATCGCCTCCCCCGACCAACGCATCGTGCTCATCGCCCGAGACCGAGGCTGCAGCTTCCCCTCCTGCACCCGCCCCGCCACCTGGTGCCAGGCACACCACGTCACCGACTGGATCGACGGCGGACCCACCGACATCGACTCCCTCACCTTCGGCTGCGACATGCACCACGCACTCGTCGGCACCGGCCCCGGCACATGGGCCACCACCAAAACCACCGCGAGCCACCGCTACCCGGGCCGCACCCT
>NZ_JABFAU010000058.1 GCF_017168335.1 Rhodococcus sp. KRD162
TCTACAATCATGAACGGCCCCACGGATCCCTGGACGGCATGACGCCGCAGCGCTACTGGGAAACCTGGACGCAAGAAAACCAATTAGCTATCGCATAGACGCTGGACTGCTATCGGGGGCCCAACCACGTGTTCTCGCAGGTGATCACCGAATTCAACCGAGCCACTCATGTGCAGACCAACGACACCCAGGACAAGCGGCGCCCGTTCACCAAGGCGGAGCTACAGCAGTTCTTCGACCTCGCCGATCTCGAACCGGAACGAATCCTCAACTCGGGACGCAAAGGCGCACTTGCTGCGTGGCGCGATGCGGTGGCGTTCAAGGTCTTGTACGGATGGGGCCTGCGGGCCGGCGAAGGGCGACAGCTGCAACTGGTCGACTGCTCACGAAACGCCCGTGCCCCTGGTTTCGGTGAATGGGGACTGCTACGTATCAGGCACGGAAAAGCGATGCGCGGTTCACCCGCCAAACAACGCACAGTCCTGACCGTATTCGACTGGGCTGCAGAGGCACTCGAACACTGGGTCAACTACGGCCTACCCCGTTACGGACAGCCGCTCGCCGACCTGTTCCCCACCGACCGCGGAGGTGTTGTCGCCGGCAGAGACCTGTGGAAGCGGATGCGAAACCTGGTGGACGAGCTCGGCTTCCCGCCGGGCTTGGACCTGCACTCGCTCCGACGCGCGTATGCAACTCATCTACAGACCGAGTACGGATACGACTTGAGCTTCGTGCAAATGCAGCTCGGCCACGAACACGCAGCAACGACCTCCATCTATACGATCGCCTCCCCCGACTACCGGGCACGCCATCTGGAACAAGTGTTGTCGAACACGCTGCGTCGCAGCGTCGGTGAACGAGATGGTGCGAGAGGAAAGGCAGACGATGAAACGTGAAATACAGTATCGCTGGCGTGTGCGTGAACACATGGCACGCGTTGGAATGAAGAACAGTCGTGACCTCGTGGAACCGTTGCGGGACAGAGGAATTACCCTGTCCGAATCACAGATCTACAGGATCGTCGGACAGGAACCCGAACGCATCGCGTTCAGTGTTCTCGTTGCCCTCTGCGACATCTTCGGCATCGAAGCCGGCGACCTCGTGACCTACACCGCGACAGACGCGAACCGTCGACGAGACAAGCGTGCAGTGAACTCGCCAACGGACGTTCCTCTCCTTGACGCATACAGACCAGTCAGGGCGCGAATCACCGACGACGATGCCTGACCGTCCCAGAGGCCGACCGCGTACGGTCGGCGGATCGAAGGTGTGCGATCGCTGCACTATCGCTGTTTCCCGGCACCGAGTCCGATGGCCCACCGAATCACTCTGCGGTGCGTGCTTCACCGCTGCAGTGCGCACCTACGGCCGCTGCGCACTGTGCGGCATCGAACGAATGACACCCGGGCTATCACCCGCCCGGCAGTCGATCTGCCGGGAATGCGCAGGCATCACCACTGCCCTCGACTGCACGAACTGCGGCCGCGAGGCCGAGCGCCTACGTGGTGGACATTGCGCACGATGCGTCGTCACCGCAGACCTCACCGCGGCTCTACGACCGCACGATCCCCCAGACCTCCGACTCAAACGGCTCGTCGCAGAACTGGCGAAGGTGTCACGTCCGGAGAGCATCGTTACCTGGATGCGAGGCAAATCGGCTGCCGAGCTGCTGCAGAAGATCGGTGACCGTGAGCTGATGCTCTCGCACAGTGCCTTCGACGAGCTACCCCCTGGCCGACACGTCGAACACCTTCGAGAAATGCTGGTGGACCTTCACATCCTGCCCGACCGCGGTAATCCTCGACTCGCCCGGTTCCAGACGTGGCTCGAGAACCGGCTCGACACACTCGCAGACCGACCAGATGTTCGCACCGCTCTCGAACAATTTGCCCGATGGCATCACCTTCGCCGCATCCACGGAAACCGAATCCGCAACATGGACAACGCAACTCGAACCGCGAAGCAAGAGATCACCGAAGCCGGGAAGTTCCTGATCTGGCTGAGCGAGAACCATCACGTCACTGTCGACGCACTGACTCAGGCCCACGTCGACGAGTACTTCTCCACTGGGACCACCACCCGAATGGCAGCACGCAACTTTCTCCAATGGCGAGCCAAAACAGGGATCGGCAAGCGCTACCACCTGAAATACCGCGAGGCTCGGCAAACACCACTCGCCTCATCCCACGAACGCTTTACACTGATTCGAACAGTCCTCGAGTCGGAGGCAGTGGTGCTCAACAACCGGATCGCTGCACTGATGCTTCTTCTGTATGCGCTGCCGGTCCGCCGGATCGCCGAAATGCGCACGGAGCAAGTAGAAGTCACACCAACGGGAATCAGCCTCCACCTCGGTGAACATCCTGCGCCAGTGCCCGAACCGCTACTCCCCCTCTTCCATGAATACTTGACCTCACGCGCCAACCAGCGCACCACCAACAATCAATCCCCGTGGCTGTTCCCAGGAACACGGGCCGGGCATCACATCACCGAGCAGACCCTTCTGAATACACTCAGACAGGTCTTCGGCATCAAAATCCTCGCGATTCGCAACGCAGCGCTGCACGACCTGACCAAAGAACTCGACGCCGCAACGCTCGCCGACCTACTCGGATACAGCAACAAGGTGATGAACATTCACGCCGCTCGCTCGGGCGTCCCGATGGGCAGCTATCCGGCGATTGGATCACGCACGACGTGACTACCCGCCCTTTTTGAGGTCATTCAAGACTTCTATCCACGCAGTCGGCCCCGAAGCCTATCCACGGCATTCGCACTACCTCTGAGATTGCGTACGCCCTATGCAGACTTCATACGATGCATTGGCGGGACTCGGCTGCGAGATCGTCGTCGTGCCGTTGTCAGAGCCATTCCTGCAGCAACCTGGGGTCACAGGAGCGGATCGCGCCGTCAACCGGAATTGACAAGCGGCCGATGTCAATTTACATTGACACCATGACCGAAGCCACAACACTCGCCGCAGCCGCCAGCAGCCCTGATCCTGCCGAAGGGCTTCGCGCAGTGCTAGCACTGCGTCGACTGCTCGAGCGTCTCGAAGCAGTCCAAGTTCGCAATGCCCGCAACCAGGGTTGGCCCTGGCAATTGATTGCGGACTCGCTCGAAGTCAGCAGACAGGCCGTGCACAAGAAGCACGGCGGACAAGGGAGGTAGATGATGTTCGAGAAGTTCACCGCAGCAGCTCGACTCACCGTGATCGGTGCGCAGGATGTCGCCCGCGAACTGCAATCGTCGCGTATCGGCGTCGAGCACCTGATGATTGCTGCGCTCGACGGTGCCGACGAGTCGCTAAGGACTCGAATGACCACGCTTGGAGTCACTTCCGAAGCAGTTCGCTCGGTGGTACAGGTCAGCGCTGGGCTGGGGCCCGCAGATGCTCACGCGCTGAAGTCGATTGGAATCGATCTCGATGCCGTTGTCTCGCAGGTCGACGCCGCATTCGGTGCCGGAGCCCTCGATCGCAAGCGCGAACGGGCACGGCGGCATTTACCCTTCGACAAAGCTGCCAAAAAGGCACTCCGGCAGTCGATGAAAGAAGCAGTTGCACTCCGAGACCGCGATATCGGTGTAGCTCACGTTCTGCTCGGGGTTCTTGCGCAGGATGACTCCACGGTGCGCACTCTCCTGCCGGCCGGCGTGACGGTGGCTCGTGCACGCGGCGCGATCTCACCACTGACTACCTAGCGTTTCTCGTCAACGGAGCCCATGAACACCGCGTTTATCAGTCGTATCCCGCCATCGGCACGGACCTGGCATTGTCGACCTTCCCAATTGGGGATTCGTCTGCTGTTCTTGTCGGCGGGGGCCGTATCCGGTCTGCCGTTCGCCGGGACGATCATCCAGCGCGTCGGGGGCAAGACGCGTGATCGCTCCGGGCGTCGTCGTCTCAGCAGTGGGACTGGGTGCGCTCTCCGTCGGGCCGGAATCAGGTTGGTCGGTCTTCGCGGGTGACGCGCTCTATCTGATCGGAATGGGGATGGGTATCTGGGAAGTGAGCATGGATGTCGTGGGCGCTCGCGTGGCACATCTTCTCGGCAATAACGCCATACTTCCTCGACTTCACGCCACGCTCAGTATCGGAACGGTCGTCGGATTGGAGGGTCAGCGAATACCTCGAGATCAGATAAGAGACTTACCCAGTGGAACCTGGCTTATTCACAGGGCATGCATAACTCCCGGCCCGACAATAGACTGCGTCGATATGGTCAGGCGGGAGGTAAAGAGGACCTTGGCCGTCGGCCTCGCACTCGTCGCGTGGACCGCCTTCGCCTCCATCTATGCGAGGTTCGGCAGGTTCTTGGTGTCCGACACCAGCTGCGACGGTGGCCAGTTGCGGCCTTCCACGTTCGGGATTGTGTACGTCAGCGTCGTGGCTTCGGTATGGATGATTCCCTTCTTGGTGCTGGCGATACGAACCCGGTCACTTGTGACGGCTGCGCTCGTAGTGGTCGCGGCGATCGTAGGGGCGGGAGTCGTTGCCAGTATCCTCGCCAACCCCGGCGAATTCTGTTTTTGAGCAGTGGCCCGTACGGGGGCATGTCGAGCGGTTCTTTGCTCTACCCCACACTAGGACGTGGCCCTTTCTTCTACGGTGTTCATTGGGCGTGTTCTGGACGACCCTCGCGGCCTGGGCGCATGGCACGGCACTAGCGAAGGCTCACGGAATCGACGGCCAGTCGATCGCGGAGCAGATGGCAGCAATGGTGCGCTTGGCTGCAGACATAGGCCCTGGTTTCGCGCGCGACGCCGATAGCGGAACGTATCCGGCGGAGACGTCGACCATCATGTCCGCCGTAACGACGATGCAGCACGTGACCGCAGCATCGAAGGACGCCGGCGTGGACCCGTCGCTCCCCGCGGCCGTGACAGCGCTGTTCGAACGTGCGGCGAGCGGACATGAAGCGGAGTCACCTTCTCGAGTAATCGAGGCAATGTGACTAGGTGCACTGTGGATGCCGGAACGCATCAAGCTAGCAATAACACCAGTCTTGATATGCAGGGTTACCGGTAGCTCCCGCACGGTACGAGGCACCATTCCCCGGAGGTCGGCGAGAGACGAAACCGGGCACCATTGGAAGCGTTGGCCTCCCCAGGATGCAACTGCCCACGCGACTACCTGCTGTGTAGACCGTCAGGTGCCATGCGACAGCCGATCTGATGTTCGACTGTCGACGCGCAACCGCCGATTGAGCACGAGTCGGAAGTACACTCATGCGATGCCCAAACTGACGCGACGCCATCTGTTGTTCGGTGCTGCCGCCTTGGCCGGTGGCGCGCTGACGAACCTGCGCCCCCTCAGCGCGTCCGCCGACCCGCTTGTCGCGTCCACAGCCCTCACGGAATTGAGCCCTCCGGACCCGGAATTCGTGCGGTTGGTGCAGCGCGGTTACAACCCCCGATTCCTCGCGCAGCCCGAGACTCTCTTCGTGCCCGTGGACACCGAAGAGACCGTGGCCGCGGTCGGGACGGCGGTCGCGCGCGGTCTGCGTATCGCCGTCCGATCGGGTGGACACTGCGTCGAGAACTTCGTCGACAACGCCTCCACCCAGGCCATCATCGATCTCGGTCGGCTCACAACCGTGGAATTCGATGCAGAATACAACGCCTTCTCTGTGGGTGCCGGAGCTGATTTGGGCACGGTGTACGAGCAGCTGTACCGAGGCTGGGGTGTGTCGCTTCCCGGCGGAAGTTGCCTGGGCGTTGGTATGGGAGGCCACGCCGCGGGAGGCGGTTTCGGTCCCCTGTCGCGCGCGTTCGGGTCCGTTGTCGACCACATCTACGGTGTGGAAGTTATCGTCGTCGACGCCGACGGACATGCGTCGTCGGTCCTGGCAACTCGCGACGGTCCGAATTCGGATCTGTGGTGGGCGCACACGGGCGGCGGTGGAGGAAACTTCGGCGTCGTGACCCGGTACCTCCTCCGCACGCACGACGCGGACGGGTCGGATCCCACACGGGCCCTACCCACCCCTCCGGCGAACCTGCTCAGCACACAGGTCGTACTGCCTGTGGTCAGCGAAGAGGCTTTCGTGCGGTTCGTCGGCAATTTTCAGCGATTCTTCGAGCGCAACAGCGAGCCGGGGTCGAGATTCGCGAGCTTCTACGCGCAGTTCTTCGCCAGTGCACACCTGTGCCAACTCACGCCACGGCTCGATGCAGACCTGCCCAACTCGCGCGCGTTGCTCGACGAGTTCGTCGCCGCACTGGGTGAGGGTGTGTGGCCACCACCGGTCGCGGTGCCCGCTTCGCAAGGGCCGTTTCTGGATGTTTCGACTCAATTGTCGGCACCGCGTGGCCGCGCCCCGTTCTCGGGTAAATACAAGAGTGCGAATTTGCGTCGGGCACACACCGACGAGCAGCTGCGCACCCTGTACAGGTACCTGTCGGACCCGCGTTTTCAGAGCCTGGACTCGGGTATCGAGCTCTTCCCTGCCGGTGGTGCAATCAACGACCGATCCGCCGACGCGACGGCGATGCCGACCAGGAATTCGTTCATGAAGGCCGTTTTCGTCGCCGCCTGGCGCAATCCCGCGGACGAGGCCGCCCATGTCGAGTGGTCCCGAAACATGTATCGCGACATCTACGCCGACACCGGCGGCGTTCCGGTACCGAACGACGCCAACGCCGGCGCTTACATCAACTATCCGGACTCCGACTTGAAGGATCCCGCCTGGAACACCTCGGGGGTGCCGTGGTCCACGCTGTACTACGGGGACCACTACCCCAGGTTGCAGGAGATCAAGGCGGCGTGGGATCCCGGCAACCTGTTCCGGCACGACTTGTCGATCGAGCTCCCCCGCACCTGATGGATCAAACGCGGGTCTCTGGCGGGGTAATCCACGCTGCGAGACAGCGTTTCGACCGACCGGATGTTGCCTAGATTCTGTTCCAGCGATCACCGCACGGGCATCGCGATGTGGTCCGCTCGGTTGCACCCCCGTTGATGTGGACGAAGGCGACACGGACCTGTTCCAACATGTCGTCGTATTCCGAAATCGCTTCCGCGACTGGATCGTCAGCGAATCCGGCGTAACGTTCGAGCGCAAAGCTCCGGGTTCGACCGCTGCCAGAAGCCCGGCAACTGAGGAAACGTCGACGATTTCACCCACTGATCGGCCCACGATGCAAGTCCTCCTGGACGCCAGGCAGTGAGTGCCACGCGGTTCCCGGCCTCCGGCGCTACCTCGGCGTACGCCGTGCCGAAGCCGCCTGGTACGTCACCGGTACTGAACCATTTTTGCTCGTGGCTCGATCACCACCGATTGGTCAACGCGCCGTCCAGGGTGAAGCGATAGTGCAGGTCGACAACTCCCCCTGGGAAATTGCCTTCCAGGTCCTGCGTGACTCAGTTCGGACGATCCGTCTTGCGAGGTATCGCCGCCCCGGAATCTGCACAGACCTATTGTCGGTGTCCCATCACTCGAATCCTGTTCTGTAGCGGAATGGTCAGAGGTTCACTACTCCGAGCCGCACTTCCAGTGCACGGTGCCCTCGAGGCGTCAATGAAATCGCACGTTCACGGGGTTTGCGGGTGATCCACTGGGCGTCGACGAAGGTCCGGCAGATCTCGGCCCCGAGGGCCCCTGCTAGGTGGTGACGTTGCTCAGTCCAGTCGACGCATGCGCGCAGCAGCGGGCGCCGGGACCGAGACCGCCGTGCGGTCTCGATGTCGACGCCGATGGCGTCGAGAACATCGTGTGCTCGCGGGCCCAGTTCGTAGGGGCAGTCGTCGCCGGTGCCTGCGGACAACGGGTCGGTGTCGGCACGCTCTGCGTCAGCTCGGCCGTCGGCGCGGACCAGTGCCTTCGATTCGAGCAACGCCTCGGTGATGGTGACACCGAGCTTTCCGGCGATGTGGTCGTAGCAAGTTCGGCCCTGACGCAGAGCGTTGGCGCGGGTGCCTTGTCGCAGACTGGTGATTTCGTACGGTTCGGCGATCAACGCCAGGGATTCGAGTGCGGCGGCGATCTCGGGTCCGGCAAGGGTGTAGTAGCGGTGTCTCCCGGCCGCGGCGACCCGCAGCAAGTTCCCGTTGACGAGCCTCTTGAGGTGACCGGAAGCCGATTGGGCACTGATACCGGCCTCCGTGGCCAGCACACTGGCGGGCAGCGCACGCCCATCCGCCAAGGCCATCAGGATCCGTCCACGGGCCGGATCGGCGATCAGGGCTGCAACGGATGCGACGTCTGCGTCGCCGTACCGGCTGGTGGCCGGGGTGCGGGGACTCGAAGTGCTCATACATACAGTCTGCGCCGATGTCAGTTCATCGTCCGGTGAAGTAATTCGCCACCAGGCTTTGGAGCTATGTCCACTACTCACGGCATGCCTCGACGGTCCCCCACCCTTCGACGCGACACCGACTCGGCCGACCACGGCGGTCGACAGCGCCACATCGTGTTGGCCACGATGTGCGCCGGAATGTTCCTGGTGCAACTCGACGTCACCATCGTCAACGTCGCTCTCCCCCACATCGGCGCAGGCCTGAATACTGGCCTGTCCGGGCTTCAGTGGGTCGTCGACGGTTACGCTGTCGTGCTGGCCGGCCTGCTCCTGGCCGGCGGGACCCTCGGCGACAGATATGGGCACAAACGGTTGGTCCTGGGTGGCCTCGCAATCTTCGGCGCAGCGTCGGTGGCGTGCGCTCTCGCCTCCTCGGCACCTGTCCTGATCGCGGCCCGCGCCCTGCAAGGAGTCGGAGCTGCAGCACTGCTACCCGGCACTCTGGCCGTGCTCACCCGAACCTTCCCCAATCGCGCCGAGCAGGCACGCGCGGTCGGCATCTGGGCCGGTGTCTCGGCTCTCGCACTGCCTGCGGGGCCCTTCGTCGGCGGAGTCCTGGTCACAGCCATGGGCTGGCGATCGGTGTTCTGGATCAACGTCCCGGTCGTAGCGCTCGCAATCATCGCCGCGGCCGTAGTGGTCACTGAATCGATCGAACGCGAAGATCGACCAATCGACGCCGCCGGTGTCCTCACTGCAGCCGTCGTACTGTCGGCGACGGTGTTCGCGGTGATCGAAGCCGGAGCGCACGGGGTGACCGTGAGTGTCATGATTGCGGTGGTCGTGGCTGCTGCGGCGCTGACCGGGTTCGCGCTCGCCGAGCGGCGTGCAGGCGACGACGCGATGGTGCCGCTGGCCCTGTTGCGTAGTCGAGCCTTCGCAACAGCGAACACCCTCGCCGCGGCGATGAACTTCGTCGGTATCGGAACCATCTTCGTCTCCACCCTGTACTTGCAAGGGGTACAAGACCGTTCGCCGTTGATGGCTGCTGCGTTCATGCTTCCGTTGTTCCTGCCCGTCGCAGTCCTGTCCCCCATCGCGGGTCGAATGAACAGCCGATGGGGCCCGATCGCCCCCATGTCGATCGGGTTCGGCTGCGGCATTCTCGGCGGCATCAACCTGCTTCGCCTCACACCGGACAGTCCATACCTGACGGTGCTGCCGTCCTTGGCCGGGATCGGAATCGGCATGGGCATGCTGGCCGCCCCGATCGTTTCATCCGCAATAAGAGCCGTGGACCCTGCGCGCTCGGGCGTGGCGAGTGCCGCGAACAACACCGCCCGCCAGGCAGCGGGCGCACTGGGCATCGCCGTCTTCGGCGCTCTCGCCGCCTCCCCCGACGATGCTGACCGCTTCGTCACCGGAATGCACGTCAACGGGCTCGTTGCGGCCGCCGTCTGGGCAGCTGCTGCGCTGCTCGCCGTGGGCTTTCTGCGCGGGTGCGCCCTGAACAATCCCGAATCGGGGTCACCGAGTAAGGGTGTCTGAAGCCCGCGGACATGCCGCACGATCAGTGAAGTGACTACAAGCGAGACTCGAGGGTTCGTATGTCGGTACTACGGACCCCGGTGGTCGGCCACCGAATCGAATGGCGATGTCGCCCAGCTCCCCGAATCACCTGGAGAACGAGGTTGGGCCTAGCGGCTGGTGCGATGCCGGTGGAAATGTCGTTGGCGACTGTAAAAGGACAAACCCGTTCCAGCACGGTCAACCGCACCGACATCCGGCGCGCACGTGACTACGACAGCCTCGCTCCACTCACCGCGCATACACGTAAACCGTTAATGCACAGTGCAATTCAGGAGCGGCTCCGGCGATACCGCTCCGAACTCGACGACTCCCCCGGACTCGACTCTCGACGATCACGATCCCAACTCGGGCAGTTCAGATTGCCATGGCTGCGCGGACGTCGGCTTCGGATTGTGATCCGCCGGTGCCGGTGGTGGTGATGCGGCCGGCTTCGAGGATGTAGTAGTGCTGGGCGGATTCGAGTGCGAAGCCGATGTGTTGT
>NZ_JABFAU010000006.1 GCF_017168335.1 Rhodococcus sp. KRD162
GGAGATGGGGCGGCGCGGTGATGGCGGCCCGGACGAACTGCTACTGCTGGAGCTTGCGAAATTTGCTGCCGTGGAACACGATTGGGTTCACTTCACTCTGCACTTCCAGGGAATGGATACGAAGCAGAACGATGGCGTGATCCCCCGCGGGGATGTGCTGCTCGATGGTGGTGTCCAGCCACGCGGTTGCACCCACGATGAAGGCGGCTCCCCCTTCGGTAACGGTGAGATCGAGGCCGGCGAAACGGTCACCGGTTTTTGCCGCCAGGGTGCGGACGGCATCGTTGTGGGCCTCGCCGAGAACGCTGACTCCGATATTGGGTGCCGCCTCCAGTTTGGGCCAGGTTGTCGAGGTGTTCTGTATGCAGACCGCCACCAGTGGCGGATCGATCGACACCGACACGAAGCTGCTGGCCGCCAGACCTACCAGAGCCCCGTCGATCTCCGCAGCAATCGCAACGACGCCGCTGGGGAACTGGGCGTACGCCTCGCGCAGAGTCTGCTGATCGAGAACGGTACGTGTGAGGGTCATGGGCGACACTCCCTTTCGATCGTGATGCAGTTTTCGCACCTGCGCTGTGCAACCCCCGCACGGACACATTCATTTCGAGCGCACATCTACCACCAGCAAACACCCGATCCGGCGGTGATGCCACCATCGGAGCCGATGTGCCCGGACATCAACCGTCCGATCCCTCCTCGGGTTCCGGTGCAGGTCTCGGGTCGGTGCGCCGTTCCGATTCCGGTTCCGGTTCCGGAGAAGGATCCGGGCGTTCGGGCTCGACGCATTTCACGATGGGAATCGGGTCGTACTTCACCGTTCTGGTGTTCCGCGACAATTCCCTGCCCGACGCGGCATCGGTGATCACCTTGGTATCGCTGGCGGTGAAGCCCTGGCCCCCACCGGATGCGATGCAGCCCGGACCGGCGGGGAGAGTGATGGTGTTCGGAGAGGTGAATCTGGTTCGCGGCCCGGTGATGGAGTCGACGTCGACCGTCTTCGTTCCCCACAGCCGAACAGTCACGCTGGACGCATCCGCGAACGACTCGATGACCACGCCGGTGTCGTCGGGGTTGGTGAACTTCAGGTCGATGGCACCTTCGAAGACGGTCGCTTCGCGGGCCTCGGGGTAGCGACTGATGTAGTAGCTGTGCTCGGTGTGGTCGGTGTCTTCCATCCCGGCGAAGTAGGCGGCGTTGTACAGCGTCGTCGCGAACTGGCTGATGCCACCGCCGACGGCGCGATCCGGTCTCCCGTTGTCGATGATCCCCGACTCGACGAAGCCCTGTGCTGTGCCTCGCGGACCGGTGTATCCATTGAGCGAGAACGTCTCTTTCGGCTTCACGAGAGCGCCGTTGACGATCTGCGCGGTCAGTCCGATGTTGACGCCCGAGGCGTACTCGAACCCACCGGTGGTGTACTCGGCGATGACCTCCCGCACGCCCAGATTCTGAGCTCCCTCGGTGGTGAGTGCGGGCGGGGCGGGTTCGTAGATCGCGTCGGTGGTGCGATCTCCGTTGGCGGCCAGCAGAGCGGGCAACTGCTCGAGAGTTTTGCGCCACTCCACCAGTTCGCCCATCACCCCTGGCACGACTGTGGGCGCGCCGCCGGAGAAGGTGAACGACGCGTCCTTCGGCGGCATCTCGGTGCTGACCAGTTGCGGGGCGAGGATTCCGGTGGCCGCATCGGTGTCGTAGATCGGAGTCAGGCCACCCTGCCCGTCCGGATCGAAGCGCAGAACCTCGCCGACTCGATCCGGTGGCAGGATTGCGTCGACGTTCTCCCGACCCTCGACGATGACCGGTGCTGATGTGGCAGGTACCGCAACCTCGGCCATGGCTCGGTCGACCGCGTCTTGCGTCACCGACACGGGCGTCGACGCATAGGCGACTTCCGTTGCACCCGAGGCCCATTCGGTCTGCAGGTTGCGACGCGTCTGGTCGGCGTCCAGCACCCGACCATCCAATGGTGCGATGGCGACCGGAGTACTGCCCTCGAACACCACGTCACCTTCGACGGCTTCTCGATCGGTCTCGTCCCGCAACCGATCCACGGCAGCAGTCAAGGCCTGCTCGTCCGTCGTCGACACCACGCCGATTTCGCGGCTGCCGAACAACGACGTCAACCGGGTGATCGGATTGATCGGCTGCGACCCCGCGCGGTCCAATGTGGCATTCCAGTCCACATCGAGACCGGCAGCGGACGGGACCACTTCGACCATCCGATCGCCGACGTCGACCTGCACGGGTTGTTCGACTCGCTGGCCCAACTCGGAACGCAACAGAGCCTCGGCATCGGAGTGGCTCTTGCCGCCGACGTCGATGCCGGCGACGGTCACACCACGCGGTACCCGGTCGCTGGATGCCAACCAGTCTGCTGCGTACAGCAACGTCAGAACGGCAACCACCGCACCGGCACCGATGGCGATCTTCCTCCACGGCGGGACGAACCCGGTTCCATCGGGGCTTTGAGCAGGGGTTTCCGGCTGCGCCGGGACGATCGGCTGTGCCGGAACGATCGGCTGTGCGATGGTCGGAGATTCGTCTGCGACGGGCATCTGGTCCGAGTGCGCGACCGGCGGACTCGTCTCGACATCGTCCGCCGAATCGAAAACGTCCTCGGGCTCAGCAGTGTCGTGCTCAGCAGTGTCGTGCTCAGCAACGTCGGGCTCGGCGGCCTCAGGATCGACGGCCTCAGGTTCGCCGGCGTCGGACACAGCAGCGTCGGCTTCGTCGGTAACCGAAGCACCTTCGACATCAGTAGCGTCGGCATCAGAAGCGTCGGCATCGAGCTCCTGCTCGGAGTGGGTGCCATCCGCCTCGTTCTCGGACGGATGATCGGTTCCGTCGGCCTCGCCGCGGACAGCCCCGAAGACCTCGGTGGGCGCATCGTACGGCGGTACGTCGGGCTGCGATTCGCCCTCGATGGGCGCATCACCCGACCTACTGTTGCGCTCGCTCACGTTCGACCCTTCCAGGACCACCGTTCGATGTCAGATTCGCTTCTGGCCGGCGTACCCCGGGCACGAGCTTACGCAAACCGAACACCGGCGCTCACCTCGAGACAGTCGAATGCGACCAACGAGAAAGGCCCCGCACTGCTGCCGGGTCGGGGGTCAGGCAGCAGTACGGAGCCACCGGGACTATATGCATTCCTCGACCGACCGTTACACCGAGCTCGAAAATGTTTCGTCAGTTCATTCGGATGAATGAACCGGTCGATGTCGAACTGTCGCCTTCTCCGACGGCCCGGACCCAATGACCTGTCCTGACCAGCGCGAGAGTGAGCAGCAGCCGATCTCGCGGATCGGTCAGATCATGACCGGTCAACTCCTCGATTCGGCGAACGCGATAGATGACGGTGTTGCGGTGGCAGTACAGCGCTTTGGCGGCGTTGGTGGGCGAGCCGTCGGACGCGAGCATGTGAGCCAACGTGTCGAGCAGCGTTCCTCGATGTGGTTCCGGATGCGTCCACAAGTTGCCCAAGGCATGCCGCACGAGCAATTCCGAGGATTGATCATCGGCGGCCATGATCACTCGGGGTAGTCGATCCGTCGCCAATGCCACCCCGCTGGCCTCGCTGACCGTCTCGGCGGTCAATGCCGCGAGACGATATGCCGCCGCGAAGGACGACACCCCCTCCGGGGAATGCGCGACACCGACCGGCCCGACGGCCTGAGCCGCGAGCGATTCCACCACCGAATTCCACGAACCCGTGCCGAGCGCGACGAGCGCGAACTGGTGTCCGTCCCGGGTGTTCCAATGCGACACCGCACCGATCTGATCCAGAGCGTCCTCGGGCGCTGGAAGCGGCGGCGCTCCCTGATCGTCGAGCGGTCCGACCACGCAGGCGATCTGCTGCGAAGCGGACAGACCGAGAGTGGCACGGGCCTCGATGACGAACGCCGGATCGCCGCCCCGACCCGAGCGCAGTCCGTCGAGGATTTCCAACACATTGGCGATGTCTCGCTGCTGCATCCGAGCGCTCTCCTGGCGGTACGCCTCGACGAGAGTCTCGTACTGACTGTCGAGCGCACGCCATAGCTGCTGACCGGCCACCAGAAGCAGATGTTCGTCGATTCTCGACCGGCATTGCTCACGCTCGAGCATCAACTCCTCCCAGAGTGTGCGACTGCCGAGGGTGTATGCCTTGAGCACCAACTCCATCGGAATACCTTGGCGAGCTCGCTCCCTCCCGGTACGACGCCACACTTCGCGGGTGTTGTCGCTGGCAGCAGGCAAACCCGACAGCGTGCGGAGGCCCTGACCGATGTGCTCGCGGGTACTTCGCCTGATCTCGCCCGCGATATCCGGAGTAGGGCTGGCCAGGTACGCCGGTTCCTGCTCGATCAGCGCCAACGTGATCGAGTCGGCGATGGCGTCGGCGCGGGGCGTCAACGCGGCCCACGCACTCCGAATCTTCTCCTGGTCCGAGTCCGTCACCGCGCCACGGGCAGCCGAACGCGTCGAGGTTCGTTGATCAGCGGAAGCACCCACCCTCGTAGTTTTGCGCACACAGCCCACATCACAGGGCGATTTGACCGGTACTGGTGCCCTGCGACCCAAAGATTCTGTGCGCAGCGCCCATATCGCCCGATGTGCCCAACGCACCATAGTGATCGCAACAGATTGTGAGGTGCATCACTTGAATTCTCTCGACACGATGGACCCAGTCCTCACCATGACCGATGTAGACGTGTCCTTCGGCGGAATCGTCGCGCTCTCCGGAGTCAGTCTCGAAGTGCGCCCGGGCGAAGTCCTGGGCGTCATCGGCCCCAACGGCGCGGGTAAGACGACCCTGTTCAATGTCGCGTGCGGACTCGTTCGCCCGCAATCGGGAACCCTCGGCCGACACGGCGAACCCCTGACCCGCCTGCGACCCCACGACCTTCCCCGGCTCGGCATGAGCAGAACACTGCAGGGACTCGGATTGTTCGATCGAATGACCGTCCTCGACAACGTCATGATCGGTGCCGACCGAACAGCTCGCACCGGAGTTCTCGCCGGCCTCCTCGGCCTGCCGTCGAGCGCCTCCGACGACGCAGCAGTCCGGTCGACAGCGATGGCCACACTGCGACGGCTGCGGATCGACGACTACGCCCACCGACTACCACCGAGCCTGCCGTACGCGGTCCGCAAACGTGTGGCACTCGCACGCGCCCTCGTGAGCGAGCCGACACTGCTCCTGCTCGACGAACCCGCCTCGGGTCTGTCCAGCGACGAAATGAGCGAACTCGGTGACGAAATCCGCTCTCTCGCAGCACTACCGGGCCACTCCGAACCAGACAGACCCGCGACGTCGGTCATGCTCGTCGAACATCACATGGACCTCGTGATGAGCGTGTGCGACCGGATCTACGTACTGGACTTCGGCAAAGTCATCGCCCAGGGAACACCCGAGCAAATCCGCGAGGACCCTGCCGTTCTGGCTGCATACCTCGGAAACGAAGTGGCACATGAAGACTGACGCGGCTCACCTGAAGATCGTCGACCTCACCGTTCGCTACGGACCGGTCACCGCACTCGATTCGGTGTCGATGACCGTGACGGCCGGAGCAATCACCGCCGTACTCGGAGCGAACGGAGCAGGGAAGACGACACTGCTCCGCACCATCTCGGGCCTGCTTCGACCCACGTCCGGGCGCATCGAACTCGCAGGCGTCGATGTGGTCGGGATAGCGCCGGACCGTATGTCCCGCAAAGGATTGGCGCACGTTCCCGAGGGCCGAGGAGTGATAGCCGAACTGACCGTCGACGAGAATCTTCGACTCGGCGCGCTGGGACGCAACCGAAGCCACGACGCAGTCACGTTGGACCGGATCTATGACATGTTCCCGCCACTGACCGGGCGGAAAGCGTCCTCGGCGCACACCCTGTCCGGCGGGGAGCGGCAGATGCTGGTGATCGGCCGAGCCCTGATGGCGACACCATCGGTACTGCTTCTCGACGAACCATCACTCGGACTCGCCCCGAAGGTCTCCGCGCAGATCTTCGAGACTCTCCGCGCACTGGTCGATTCCGAATCCATGACCGTCGTCCTCGTCGAACAGAACGCGAGGAGCGCTCTGTCGATCGCCGAACACGCCGTGGTCCTGGATCTGGGCAAGGTCGCGATGGAAGGCCCCGCCGACACCCTCGCCGGGGACGACGCCCTCCGACACGCCTACCTCGGGTTCTAGAGCAAGCGGAAAGGACTTCTGCCACAGTGCAACAACTGCTGACCATCCTCATCAACGGCGTGACGACCGGCATGATCTATGCCGCATTCGCGCTCGCTCTCGTTCTCATCTGGCGATCGACCCGCATCGTCAACTTCGCCCAGGCCCCCATGGCCATGATCACCACCTACGTCGCACTCGTCGTCATCGACGCGGGCTACTCGTATTGGATCGGATTCGGGGTAGCACTCTTGAGCGGTCTGCTCCTCGGGGCGCTCGTCGAACGGCTCGTCATCCGGTTCGTCGACAGTTCCTCGCACATCAACCCGGTGATTCTGACGCTCGGATTGTTCATCATCCTGCACGCCCTGGCGGCCATCATCTTCGGCAACCAATTCCGTTCCTTTCCAGCACCGTTCGGCCTGACCGGCCAACGGATCGGCGATGTCAACGTGGCAATCACCGGCTACGACATCTTCAAGATCATCGCCGTCCTGGTGGTGCTGGCACTGCTGATCCTGCTGTTCCGTTTCACCGATCTGGGGCTGAAGATGCGTGCGAGCGCATTCGAGCAGGAGGTCGCAAAACTTCTCGGCGTACGCGTGAGCCGAATGCTCACCCTCGGTTGGGCTCTGGCTGCAGTGGTCGGATCGCTGGCAGGGCTGCTCATCGCAGGCGGGTCACTGGTACATCCGGGATACATGGACTCGATCGTCGTATTCGGTTTCGTCGCAGCCGTCCTCGGCGGCCTGGACAGTCCGGCGGGCGCGGTGGTCGGCGGGCTGCTGATGGGCATCGGACTGAGCTTCGTCAGTGGCTATCTCGGTCAGGATCTCGTGTCGAGCGCGGCCCTGGTGATCCTGATCGTCGTCCTTCTGGTCCGACCGAGTGGATTGTTCGCCAACGCTGCAGCAAGGAGGGTGTGAGATGAACGCAACCCTCACGCGTCTCGCCGCAACCCCGGTACGACGCCATTTCCTCTGTGCGGTAATCGGACTCGTCGTCATCGTGCTTGCCCTCGAATCGCTGAGCACCTTCCGCCAGAGTCAGCTCACCTCGGTCGCGTACCTGGCCATCGCGGCCGGCGGTTTGACCGTGCTGACCGGGTTGAGTGGCCAACTCTCGCTCGGACACGGCGCGTTCATGGCCGTCGGCGCGTACACCGCGGCGTTGATGCTCCGCGCCAACGATTCGGGATGGTCGGTGCCCCTGGTGCTGCTTGCCGCCACAGTGATCTCGGCCGTGGTCGGTGTTGTGGTCGGAGTGGCCGCCGCCCGGCTGCACGGGCCGTACCTGGCCGGTGCGACGTTGGCGCTCGCCGTCGCCGTACCCGGCCTGGCACTGTACTTCTCGGACTATCTCGGCGGTGAGCAGGGACTGGTCGTTCCGGCACCGACAGTGCCACAACTGATCGACGACGTGATGTACTTCGTCACCGGAAACGAGCTCAGTGGAACGAAATTCGTTGCATACGCCAGCTGGATTCTGCTCGTCATCGTGTTCTTCCTGTTGGCGAACATCTCGTCTAGCCGGATCGGACGTCGCTGGCGCGCAGTCCGCGACGACGAGGTCGCCGCCGAACTTGCCGGTATCGATCTGGGGCGTGCCCGCATTCTGGCGTTCGTCGTCAGCGCTGCCTGTGCGGGCGCGGGCGGTGCCGTGCTGGCGATGTCCGCGCGGATCGCAGCTCCGAGCGGATTCACGCTGATGCTGTCCTTGACCTTGCTCTCGGCGGTCGTCATCGGCGGTCTCGGCACCCTGTCCGGAGCGTTGATCGGGGCCTTGCTGCTGACCTACATCCCACCGGTAGTGACCAACCTCGGGCTCGATCTGGGGCTGAGCAGTCTGCAATCGGCCGAACTCGCACCACTGGTGACAGGAATCTTCACCGTCCTCGTCATCCTTTTCGCCCCACTGGGTTTGGTGGGCATGTTTCGAAAGTTGCGTTCAACCAGAAAAGAGAAGAAATGAAAAAGATCGGATCGGTGGCGGTCAGAACGACCGCGCTCATCGCCGTGGTCTCGTTGGCCGCAGCCTGCGGGGCGGGCGGTAGGGACGAGGCGACGGAAACCTCGGAGGGCTCGACGGTCGGTATCACCGACACCTCGGTCAAGATCGGCGCCCACTTTCCGTTGACCGGGGTCGCGGCACCCGGCTACAGCGAAATTCCCACGGGTGCGCAGGCGTACTTCGACTATGTGAACGCCGCGGGCGGCATCAACGGCAGACAGATCGAGTACGTGGTTCGAGACGACTCGTACGATCCCACCACCACTACCCAGGTCGTCAACGAACTCGTGCTCCAGGACGAGGTGTTCGCCGTCGTCGGTGGACTCGGCACGGCGACCCACAGTGCCGTCATCGACTTCCTGAACGAAGAAGGTGTGCCGGACCTGTTCGTCTCCTCCGGAGCGATCATGTGGGGCAACGATCCCGAGAAGTACCCCAATACCTTCGGTTGGCAGCCCGACTACCAGGTCGAGGGCAAGATCATCGGCGACTGGGTGACGAAGAACCGGCCCGACGCCAAGGTCGGCCTGTTCCTCCAGGACGACGACCTCGGCCGAGACAGCGAGGAGGCCGTGCGCCAGTACCTCGACGATCAGATAGTCGAGGTGGTGCGCTACACCTCGGGCAACACCGACGTCGCACCTCAGATCGCGGCTCTGCAGGGTGCCGGAGCCGATCTGGTCCTCGGCTTCAACGTGCCCTCGTACACCGCGCTGAGCCAGCTGACTGCCATGCGGCTCAACTACGACCCCGAGTGGTTCTACAGCTCGATCGGTTCCGATGTCGATCTCGTGGGCTCTCTGCTCGGGCGGTTCTCCCAGGGTGCGGTCACCGATGGCGCGCAGTCCCTCGAAGGGATGATCTCGCTGGAGTACATCCCTGGCGTCGACTCGCCGGAGAATCCGTGGACCCAACTGTGGCAGAAGGTGTGGGCGGAGAACGGAAACGGTGAGCCGTTGACGAACTACCGCGTCTACGGACTCAGTCAGGCATATGCGTTCGTGCAAGCCCTGGAGGCGGCCGGTGAGAACCCCACCCGCGAGGGAATCGTCGCGGCCATCCAGGACGGCGGCATGGATTTCGAGGGCCCGCAGCTGGCTCCGTTCCGGTACTCGGATTCGAGTCACCTCGGAATCTCCGGTGCCAGTGTCTTCCAAATCCGCGCAGGAGTGCCCGAGTACCTGACTCCGGTGCTGCAGACGGATATCGGTGACTCGGCAGTGGTGGAGTACACCGGCGGAGAGTCGACCCCGCCGGACAGCGGCATTCCCGGCTGATCGGACGCGAGAAGGGCACGCAGAGCGAACTCTGCGTGCCCTTCTTCACGTAGTGGTCAGCAGATCCGAAAACCCCTCGTCTACCGGATCCGCCGACCCTGTGTCCCCCGGATCGTGAGCAGCCGACGCTGCAGTGATCAGCGCTCGATGATGGCTGTGACGCCCTGGCCACCGGCAGCGCAGATCGAGATCAGGCCGCGGCCCGAACCCTTCTCCGCCAGCATCTTCGCCAGCGAGGCCACGATGCGTCCGCCGGTCGCCGCGAACGGGTGACCCGCAGCGAGCGAGGATCCGTTGACGTTGAGCTTGCTGCGATCGATGGAGCCGAGCGCCGAGTCCAGACCAAGACGTTCCTTGCAGTACTCGTCGCTTTCGAAGGCCTGCAGAGTCGCGAGCACCACCGAAGCGAACGCCTCGTGAATCTCGTAGTAGTCGAAGTCCTGCAAGGTCAGGCCGTTGCGGGCGAGCAGACGCGGAATCGCGTAGGTCGGGGCCATCAGCAGGCCGTCCTTGAACGAGCCGTTGCCGTGGACGTAATCGACCGCAGCGGTCTCGGAGTCGACCAGATGCGCCAGCACCGGAAGGTTGCGCTCGGCGGCCCACTCGTCGCTCGACAGCAGCGCGGCCGACGCACCGTCGGTGAGCGGCGTCGAGTTACCGGCCGTCATGGTCGCGTCGCCCAGCTTGGTTCCGAACACCGGCTTGAGGGTGGCCAACTTCTCGACGGTCGATCCCGGACGCAGGTTGTCGTCGCGGGTCAGACCGAGGAACGGCGTCACCAGATCGTCGAAGAAACCGCGATCGTATGCGGCCGCCATGTTCTTGTGGCTCGCAGCGGCCAGTTCGTCCTGGTCCTCGCGGCGGACACCGAATTCCTTGGCGGTGATGGCGGCGTGGTCACCCATCGACAGGCCGGTACGCGGCTCGCCGTTGCGCGGGATCTCGATGCCGAGCATTCCGGGCCGGACGTTGCCGAGCAGCTTGATGCGATCGGTGGTGCTCTTGGCCCGATTCAGGGAGAGCAGGAATTCACGCAGTTCGTCGTTGACGCCGATCGGGGCGTCGGAGGTGGTGTCGACACCGCCACCGATACCGGCATCGATACGGCCCGATGCGATGGCGTCGCCGACGGCGATGATCGACTGCAGGCCGGTGCCGCAGGCCTGCTGGATGTCGAAGGCCGGGGTGTACGGGCTCAACGCACTGCCGAGAACGACCTCGCGAGTGAGGTTGAAATCACGCGAATGCTTGAGCACGGCACCGGCGGCGACGAGACCGAGGCGCTCGCCCTGCAGTCCGAATCGCGAGACGAGTCCGTCGATGGTGGCGGTCAGCATGTCCTGGTTGGACGCCAGCGCGTACTTCTTGTCCGAACGCGCGAACGGAATGCGGTTGCCACCGACGATTGCGACCGGTCGTAGCTGCTTGCTTGTCACTGACGTCTCCAAACATCGTCCCCAGCATCGTGGGGAATGGCCCTGGTGGAGTTTCATCTTACTGGCGAGTAAGTTGGTTGTCGACACCCGGTCGTGCGCCTTGCTCCTCGAGCGAGCAGCGCTGAATGAAAGGTACGACAGTGGCAGCCTCCAAGGGAGCCCCAGATCTCTACTCAACGTTCCTCGCGTCCGCGCCGGGAGCCTTCATCGCCAAGCAGGCCGGCCTGCCGCAGCCCGAGAAGCTGCGTCGCCACAAAGCAGGCGAACCGCCGCTGGCCGGACCGGTACTGATCGGTGGCAGCGGTCGTCTCGTCGAACCCCTGCGTGAACTGCTCTCGGATTACCCGCAGTCGCAGCCGCACGACGACAAGCACGGCGGGCTGGTGTTCGACGCCACCGGAATCGGCAACGTCGCCGAGTTGGAGCAGCTCTTCCAGTTCTTCCAGCCGGTCATTCGCAACCTGGCCCCGTCGGCACGCGTCGTCGTCATCGGCACCACCCCCGAGGAGACCTCGAGCGTCGACGAGCACGTCGCGCAGCGCGCCCTCGAAGGATTCACCCGCAGCGTCGGCAAGGAGATCAAACGCGGCTCCACCGCCCAGCTGGTCTACATCTCCCCCAATGCCTCCACCGGCCTCTCCGGACTCGAGTCGACTTTGCGGTTCCTGCTCTCGGCGAAGTCCGCCTTCGTCGACGGCCAGGTCATCGTCGTCGGTGACGCCGACTCGACAGCACCCGCATCCTGGGACAAGCCGCTCGCAGGCAAGGTGGCCGTCGTCACCGGAGCAGCCCGCGGCATCGGTGCCACCATCGCCGAGGTTCTCGCCCGCGACGGAGCAACCGTGATCGCAGCCGACATTCCCGCTGCCGGAGAAGCTCTTTCGCAGACAGCCAACAAAGTCGGTGGCACCTCGCTCGCACTCGACGTCACCTCGCCCGACGCCGGCGAGGTACTGAGCAAGCACCTGCTCGAGCGCCACGGCGGAGCCGACATCATCGTGCACAACGCAGGCATCACCCGCGACAAGACGCTCGCCAACATGGACGACGGCCGCTGGAACTCGGTCATCGGCGTCAATCTCGCTGCCCCGCAGCGCATCACCGATGAGCTCATTGCATCCGGTGCCCTCAAGGACGGTGGCCGCGTCGTCGACGTGTCGTCCATCGCCGGCATCGCAGGCAACCGCGGTCAGACCAACTACGGCACGTCCAAAGCAGGCGTCATCGGCCTCGTACACGCCTCCGCACCCGTGCTCGCGAAGAAGAACATCACCATCAACGCCGTCGCCCCCGGCTTCATCGAGACCGCGATGACCGCTGCGATTCCGTTCGCCACCCGCGAGGCCGGACGACGGATGAGCTCGCTGCTACAGGGCGGCGAGACCGTGGACGTCGCAGAGTTGGTCTCCTACTTCGCATCTCCGGCATCCAACGCCGTCACCGGACAGGTGGTGCGCGTGTGCGGCCAGAGCCTGATCGGCGCATGAGCACCGTCACGCTGACCGCGCAGCCGAAGACGTCCGATCTCTACACCGCGGCCGCGTTGGGTGCGCTGCCGTTCTTCGGATCCAAGTCGTCCTCGGTTCCCAGCACGGTCTACGAACTCAAAGGCCTCCGGGTGGACCCGGACAACCTGGCCGGCTACTGCCGCACGACAGGACTACGGTTCGGCGATCGCCTTCCGATCACCTACCCGTTCACCCTCGTCTTCCCGACGGTGATGAAGTTGATGGTGTCGAAGGGCTTTCCGTTCGCCGCCATGGGCTCGGTGCACGCCGAGAACGTCATCGAACAATTCCGCGGCATCTCGGCCTCCGAGCCGCTGGACGTGCGCGTACACGCGGAGAACCTGCGTGAGCACCGCAAGGGATTGCTCGTCGACGTCATCAGTGAGGTCAATGTGGGCCGGGAGCTGGTCTGGAAGCAGACCTCGAGCTTCCTGAGCCTGCAGAAGACCTCACTGTCCGGTGGTCCTCGCGAGGCACCGCCCGCCGACGAGGTTCCGCCGCCCCCGACGCGCACACTGCGCGTCGACCAGCGCATCATCAGCCGGTACGCGGCCATCTCCGGAGACCGCAATCCCATCCACGTATCCTCGCTCGGCGCAAAGGCATTCGGCTTTCCGAAGACCATCGCGCACGGAATGTGGAGCGCTGCGGCTGTTCTGCAGACCGTCGAGGGTCGAATCCCGGAAGCGGTGAACTACAGCATCCGCTTCGGCAAGCCCATCGTTCTGCCCGCGACCGTGAACGCCTACGCCGATGCCGTCGGTACCGGGTGGGACCTGTCGCTGAAGAACCCGAAGAAGGGCTACCCGCATCTGACGGGCACCCTGCGCTGATTCAGCTCTGCCCGCCGAACTCGAAGTCATGGACGGATTCCTCGCGAATCTCGTCCATGACTTCGAGTTCGGCACCGACTAGGTAGTGGCAGCCTTCTTGCCTGCCAGGCCGCGCCACGCCAGGTTCTCGAGCAAATCGGCGGCCGCGTCCACCTCGATCTCGCCGCCTGCCACCCTGTCGGCCACAGCCTCACCGGCACCGACCAGCGCGACGGCCATCAGCCCGAAGTTCTGAGACTGCTCCGGATCCCTGGTACTCATCGCCAGCAAACCCGCCGTCAACTCGATCAGACGATCCCGGCTGCTCTGCACCTGTGAGGCAAAGGCCTGCTGTCCGATCGCCTGACGGTAGAGCACCATCCACGACTTGCGGTTCTCGCCGACGAATCCCAGAAAACCGATCAACGCCCTGCGCAGCTGCTCACGCGGAGTGAGAGTGGGATCGGCCGCAGGGGTCAACGCTTCGACGAACTTGAGACCCTCGCGGTGGATGCAGGCGGCGAACAGCTCTTCCTTCGACCCGTAGTACAAATACAGCATCGGCTTGGAGATGGCGGCCTTCTTGGCAATCGAATCCATCGACGTCTCGTGAAAACCGTTGTCGGAGAAAACATCTACCGCCGCGTCCAGCATCTGCTGCTCGCGGACGGCGCGGGGCAATCTCTTGGTGCCGCCAGCCATGGACCCTCCAATACGTACGAAGCACTAGACGTTACTCCACAGTAAGGTCCGGTACACCCAATCAGGTGCCGCACGCCCCTTTGAACCGGGCCACCGTCGCTGCGGCCTGGTCCACCTCGGCCGCCGACAGACGCCCACTGGCCACCGCGTCCTCGAGATTGTCCAACACCGCCGGCACCTGATCGGTTGTCAGCCACAGCGCCACATCGGCACCCGCAACCAACGCTGCCTCCACCGCGTCGACGATCCCGAGCCGGGCAGTGATGGCCGCCATGCCGCTGAGATCGTCGGTGAAGATCGGACCGTCGAAAGGCTGCGCCCCGAAGCCGACGCCATCGCGCAACAACGCCATCGCCGCCGGGCTGATGCTCGCAGGAACACCGGGATCGGTCAGCCCGGGAACATCGAGATGCCCGACCATGACGCCAACACCGGTGTCGTCCAGAGCAGCGAACGGCAACAGATCCTTGGTCTTCAACTCGTCGAGCGGGGGCGTGCTCACCGCACCGGTGTGCGAATCGCCCGAACCCGAACCATGCCCCGGAAAATGTTTGATCACCGGCTTGATTCCTGCATCCTCCAGGCCCCGCGCATAAGCCCCCGCGTACTCGATGACAACCTGCGGGTCATCGGAGAACGACCGGTCGCCGATGACCGAATCGTCGGGCTGCGCGCTCACGTCGACCACCGGGGCGAAATCCACGGTGACACCCAAGTCCTTCAACCCTCGGCCGCGGGTGAGGGCCTCCTGATACACCTCGTCCACCGACATCGTCCGAGCCAACACCCGCGCCGACGGCGCCTCTCCCAGGACTCCTCGTCGATCGTGACCATCGGAGCCACCGCGGACGCGTCGAGCACCTGAGATACCTCCCGATTTCTCAGCATCGACTCGTCGGTCCAACTCCCGATGAAAATTCCGCCGACCTGCTCGGTCGACATGATCTGGACCGCGTCCTGCGTTCCGGTGACTCCGACAGTGAGCAACTGAGCCAAACGCTGCCGCTCCGACAACCCGTCCACGAACGCAACGCACGCGTCGACCGGAGGAGCCGGCTGCATCTCGGTGCTCCCGGCCACCGTCGTCGTCGGGTCGGCTGTCACCGACTGCGTCGACGCAACCTGCGCGGACTCGGTGGAGCACGAAACCAACAAACCCACACCGACCGTCATCACCGCAGCGGACCGAACCGAAAACCGAAGTCGCATGGAACAAGACGGTAGCCGAGAACGGAAGGGCTGCCATCGCCCCGGGGTTTCGGATCGATGTGGTTTTGTTGTGCACTCCGAGCGACTGGACGCCGCATCGATCCCAACCGGAGCGGTAATCTGGACCAACGCGACATGAGGAGGGTTTCGAACCATGACCGCAGATCTCATACTCATTGCCTACGACGGCTCCGACAACGCCAAACGAGCAATCGACTACGCGGGACGGTTTCTCACCACCTCGCGCGCGATCGTCGTCACCGCCTGGGAGCCCATGGTCCGTCAGGCCGCGCGAATGTCCGGTCTCTCAGGAGTCATGCAGCCCGAATGGGTCCCCGACGACGAAGCCGAGGACGTCGCACTCACCGACGCGAAAGTCACCAACAGCGAAGGCGTCGCACTGGCCGAAGCCGCCGGCCTCGAGGTGGAGGGACAGTGCACCGAATGCACCACCGCCATCTGGAGCGCCATCGTGGAAAAAGCCGACGAGATGAATGTCGACATCATCGTCACCGGCACCCGAGGTGCCACCGGTCTGCGCGCACTGTTGCAGAGCTCCGTGGCAGAGCACGTGCTACGACACAGCCACCGCCCGGTCCTGATCGTCCCGCCCGGCCAGTAACGCACCCATTCTCCGGGCCTCCACTCGAGGTCGATCGGGTCATTCCGCAGGCTTCACTCGAGGTCAATCGGGTCATTCCGCAGGCTTCACTCCTGTCAGTGATACCGTGATGCCCGCGTGGGGGTCCACCTCACCCATCTCTGACCTGAGCCGACTGACTGGAGAACCGAGATGAAGTTCGCTGTCCCGGGTGTCATTGCCGCCGTCGTCGGTGCCGTGCTGGGTGCGGGCGTCGTGTTCGGAGTCACCGCCGCCGCAGCCGACAACTCTCGTCCGGATATCGATCGCACCGGAAACGCCGACTCCTCCTTGCTGAACCAGGTTGAGTACGGCAGCCGCTGACGCTGGTCGCTCTCGTGGTTCGATGATCTCGGCCGAGCCGCTCGGCCGTAAATGGCTTCTCGGCGTCTCGGCTCTGGCGTTTCTCCTCACGTTCCTGCAGGTCCCCGGCTTCACCGTCGCCGACACCAAGTACGACCTGGCGCAGAACCCTCTCGGATTTCTCGAACGCGCCTCGCATCAGTGGAACAGTGCCGCACCGCTGGGCCAGGTGCAGAACCAGGCCTACGGTTACTTCTTCCCGCACGGAGCGTTCTTCGCAGGTGCCGACCTGCTGTCCATCCCACCGTGGATCACCCAACGCATCTGGTGGGCGCTCCTGCTCATCGCGGGCTTCTGGGGCATCGTCCGACTCGCCGAAGCACTCGGCATCGGTAGCCGTAGCTCTCGTCTGATAGCTGCCGTCGCGTTCGTACTGTCTCCGCGCGTGATCACCACCCTGGCCTCGATCTCCTCCGAGACGCTGCCGATGATGCTCGCGCCGTGGGTACTGATCCCGATCGTGCTCTACCTGCGAGTGGATCGCGCCGAACCACCCCGGGATCCGGGCTCGGTGCCCGCCACACTGACGGTGCAGCGCGCCGCCGCACAATCAGCACTCGCCGTGGCGTTGATGGGCGCGGTGAATGCCGTCGCGACCGCCGCAGCGGTGTTGGTCGCGGTGATCTGGATGCTGATGCATCGTCCGAATCGACGTTGGTTCGTCTTCGGTGCCTGGTGGGCGGGTTTCCTGGTGCTCGCGACACTGTGGTGGATCGTCCCGCTGCTGCTGCTCGGCAAGGTCTCGCCACCGTTTCTCGACTACATCGAGTCCTCGGGCACCACCACCCAATGGACGTCGCTGACGGAGGTGCTGCGCGGTACCGGCAGCTGGACACCGTTCGTCTCGCCCGAACGCGTGGCCGGTGCCGTGCTGGTGACCCAGCCTGCCGCCGTCATCGCGACCGGATTGATCGCCGCAGCGGGTATCGCGGGCTTGGCGATGCGGTCCATGCCTGCCCGTGGCCGATTGACGGTGATGCTCTTCGTCGGCTTGGTCGGTCTCGGAGCCGGATTCGTCGGCGACCTGGACGGCCCGTTCGCCGGCAGCGTCCGGCTGTTCCTCGATTCCGGGGGCGCTCCGCTACGCAACGTGCACAAGCTGGAGCCGGTCATTCGCATTCCGTTGGTGCTCGGCCTGGCGCATCTGGTGGGCCGCGTCCCCCTACCGGGGTCCGTGCCGCGTCCGCAGTGGCGGTCGGCCGCCGCGCACCCCGAGAAGCACCCGATGTTGGCCGTCACCGCCTTGGTCCTGGTGGCACTGGCGCTGTCCACCTCGCTGGCCTGGACGGGCAAGCTCGCTCCCCGCGGGGCGTACGAGGCAGTTCCGCAGTACTGGCACGACGCCGCGGACTGGCTCACCGACCATGCGTCGGGCTCGAGTCCGGACGGCTCCGACGCGCAGCGGGCCTTGGTCGTACCCGGAGCCCCCTTCGCGCTACAGACCTGGGGACTGACTCGCGACGAACCACTGCAGGCCCTCGCGACCACCCCCTGGGCGGTCCGCGACGCCGTTCCGCTCACTCCGCCCGGAGCCATTCGGGCTCTGGACTCCGTACAACGACTCTTCGCCGACGGTCAGCCCTCGCCCGGGCTGGCCGACACCCTGATAGGGCAGGGCATCAGCTACGTCGTCGTGCGTAACGACCTGGATCCCGAGGATTCCCGATCCACCCGTCCGGCCTCGGTGCACCAGGTGCTCGACGGTTCGCCGGGGTTGACCAAGGTGGCCGAATTCGGTGAGGACGTCGCCCCCGGTCGAGTCGATGGCGTCGTGCTCGACGGTGATCTGAGACCGCCCTACCCTGCGGTCGAGATCTACTCGGTGCGTGGCTCGGCAAATGTACCCGCATCCGGCCCGTACACCGTCGATCTCGATCGAGTTCCAGTGGTCCAGGGTGGACCCGAGTCCATTCTGCGCTCGAACGAACTGCGCAACAGCGGGATTCGCACACCAGTACCCGCAGGACCCACATTGCTGGCATCGGACGCAGCCGCCGCCGGGCTACCTGTCGATGCGGTGACCGTGACGGACACGCCGATGAACCGCGAGACGGACTTCGGCCAGGTCGACAATCACAATTCTGCGCTGCGGGCTGCGGACGAACCTCGGCGATCACTCAACGAGGTTCCCGATTACCCGGTGTACGGGGCGAAGACCGTGGACGGCGAGTGGGAGGGTGCCACTCTGACGGCGTCGAGTTCGGCATCGGACGCGACGCAGATCGGTGGCAGTTCCCCTGGGAGCGGCGTCGCTGCGGCCGTGGACGGGGATCTGGCGACCAGCTGGATCAGCAACGGCATCGAACGCGCTGTGGGGCAATGGCTTCAACTGGACTTCGATACCCCGGTACGCGGCGGTCTGTTGCACATGCGCACCAGCCCGGGGACGATCGGCGACCCGGTGAAATGGGTGGAGATCACCACACCGAACGGGTCCACGGCTGCGCGAGTGGACAAACCGGGTGACCCGATGACGGTATCGCTGCCCGGTGGGGACACACCGTGGCTGCGGATCACCGCGAAGTCGACGGTCGACGGGACCCGCGGAAGCCAGTTCGGCATCAGCGAAGTCTCGGTGGACGACTATTCCGATCGAGACAATCCGAAGCCGGTGTCGATCGTGCACCGCGCGGTGTTGCCCGATACCCCGGCCGGGGCGAGCGTCGAGGCCTGGGAACTCGGCCAGGAACTCCCCGGGCGCTCCGGATGCCTCGACACCGAGGATCGGATCCGTTGTAGCAGTGGCCTGTCCAAGGCACCCGAGGAACTGGGGCGCTTCTCGCGCACGATTCAGGTGCCGATGGGCACAGCAGTCATCCCCGAGCTGACGGTACGGACGCGGCAATCCCCCGAACTCGAGGCCCTGCTGGCGCAACCGGGTAGGCCGCTGGCCACCGGGGCATCGGACGTCGCGGATCTGCGCGGTTCCGCCTTCGCCGCCACCGATGGTGATCCGCGCACGTCCTGGACCGCGCCGGAGAAGTCGATCACCGACCGGGCCGGGACCTACCCCACACTCACCATCGACTTACCCTCTCCCACACTGGTGGACGGGCTGCGGCTCAGCCCCAGCCTGGGGGCACTCCCGGCCCATCCCACCCGCGTCGCGGTCAACCTCGGCAACGGACCGGTGGTACGCGACGTCGAGGCAGACGGTTCGACGACACTCGAACTGCCGCCACACGTGACCGACGAAATCGTGCTGTCCATCGTGGACTGGGACGGAGTGTTGGATCGGAACTCGTTGGGATTCGTGCAATCTCAACCGCCCGGGTTCGCGGAAGTCACACCGCTGTCCGACGGCGAAGCGATCGGTGCGCCGTACGACGGTAATCGTGAGATCACCGTCGATTGCTTCAACGGTCCGCTGATCTCCATTGCCGGGCAGACGGTACGTACCTCGGTGACTGCCACGGCAGATCAGTTCCGATCCGGCGAACCCCTGAAAGCCTCGGTCTGCGACGCCGCTACTCCGGCGCTCGAGAACTTCGTGAACCCGGTCTCGCTGCCCCAGGGCCGCCAGGACGTGGTGGTCGAACCAGGAGCGTCGTTCTTCGTCGACGGTATTCGTTTGCGCACCATGCCCATTCCGGCCGAGTGGCCGACCAGCTCCAGCCCGCAGCCTGCGCGGACGACCGCCTGGAGCGCCGATCACCGCGAGGTGACGCTCGCCTCCGCATCCGCGGATCGTCTGCTGGTGATCCCGGAGAGCAACAACAGCGGCTGGCGCGCAACCACTTCCGGCGGTACGGAGCTGACCCCCGTAGTCGTCGACGGGTGGCAACAGGCCTGGCTGGTTCCGGCAGGGGCATCAGGCACCGTCTCGTTGGATTTCACCACCGACCATTGGTACCGACTCGGCATTTTCGGTGGCCTGTTGCTGTTGATCCCGCTGCTGTTCGCCGCGATCCGGCGGCCTCACAGTGTGCCGAATTCGGACCCGTCGCCGCGCCCGTGGAGCAGCGTCGGCGCTGCGTTCGTGGCCCTGCTTGCGGCAGCAATCGTGTTGGCCGGGACAACCGGGGTGGTCACAGTAGCCGTGCTCGGTGCCGGTGCCGTGTTCCTGGACCGCCGCTACGGGCGAGCACTCTCGGCCCGTGTCTCGGTCTGTGTGGCAGGCGGATTCGCCCTGCTGGGTGCGGCACTGCTGTCATTGGGACCGTGGCGGTCTCCCGATGGATACGTCGGTGGGTCCTACTGGGTGCAGCTGGCGTCTCTGATCGGAGTTGTCGCGTTGGCGATCAGCGCGATGCGGAAGCAGTGACAGCACTCTTGCGGGGCACCAGGCGTCGTCGAGCAGGTTCTTCGACCAACGCGTAGCTGGCCGCGGCCACCGGTATCGACAATGCCAGGGTCACCGCCAACACGAACCACGTCCCTCCCGAGAACGGCACTATTCCGAACACCGGGAACACCACCGCCAGAACGGCCAGGTGCCAGATGAAGATTCCGTACGACCACCGGCCGAGCGTGAGCATCACCGGATGCTCGAGTACTCGGTGGCGTCGGCCGGAATCTGCGAGCACCAGAGGCGAGAGCATCGCGAACGCGAGGACCGCCCCCACCACGATCTTGAACTCGAACTGCCACGGCTCGGGCCGCACCAATCCTTGTGGGCCGGCCAACGGGGTAGCCGACAGCACGAAGGCCGCGACGGCACACGAGGGCATCACCCATCTGCGCCGTGCCCAGCGATGCACCCATATCTGCGGTCCGACGGACACTTCCGCCAACACCATCCCGGCCGCGAACCATGGGAAGTACCCGGGCAGCCAGTTGTCGTGATGGATCGCGTCTGCGGTCGTGACCGGCACGAACGCCCACGACAGCGTCACGACAGCTGCGCCGAGCAGTACCCAGATCCGGTATCGGGCCGACGACCCTCGAAGGCGCACCATCAGCCACGCGAACACGGGCAGGAGCAGATAGAAAGCCACTTCCACCGACAGCGACCACATCTGCGTCATGCCCTCGGTCAACGTCAGGGGCACGAACACTTGCGTCAGAGACAGATTGGCCAACCACACTCGGTAGTCCCCACCCGCGTGCGGAAGGAACAGCAACACCAGCACGACGACGACCCAGTATGCAGGCAGGATGCGCACGGCCCGCGACCAGAAGTAGCGGCGGGCGCTCTGGGCCTGTTCAAGCCCCCTGGCCTGCGCGGCGTGCGGACGCCACAGCAGAAATCCGGAGAGCGCGAAGAAGATCGCCACCGTGAGATCGAACCTGCCCCATACCCGGCCCATCAGCGGCGACGTGGCAGCCCCGGTCTGAAAGGCGACGTGGGTGACGACGATGCCGATCGCGGCCAGCGCACGCATCCCCTCCAGTGCCGGGACGAACCCGCGAAGCGGTACGACGGATGCCGAGTCGACTCGAGTGCTCATGGTGCCGTCAAGTGTGCCGTGTCGAACCGGCGCAGACGAGACCGGCACCACTGTCGACTGTTACTGTCACCTGCGACGTGTCGATAGAAAACGGGCATCGTGCGGGGGGCTGAGCTTCATCCCGCCTGCGGTGTCTTCCAATGAAGCGGTCAACTAAGGAGAGTCAGCATGGCGGAGCGCTCAGGGCCGAGCCGGATAGTAGCCCTCGTACTCATCGGCTTGGGTGCATTTCTGGTGGTCGCCGCCATCCTCATTCCCACATACACGGTCTCGGCGCTCGAGAAGACGCCCCTGGATCTCGAGGTCACCACCGTCTCCACCGGAGAGGGCAGTGTGCTCAACTCAAGCTCGCTGGCCGCGGGCCGGGCCGTGGTGGACGAGAACGTTCCGCTCGTCTCGCAGCGTTTCGTCACCGTCGAAGACCCCTCCAACGCCGACATCATGACGTTGCAGGCCGGCCAGACTCTCCGTCGCAGCGACAAGCAGGCCGACACCGGGCTGCTGACGGCCAACGTCGACCGCGTCACCGTCGACCGCAAGACCTCGATGCCCGTCGACAACCCGATCGGCACGATCCAGGTTTCCGGCGACAAGCCCGCAGAGGAAGTTGCCCACACCGGCCTGCAGTACAAGTTCCCGTTCAACGCCGAGCAGAAGAGCTACCCGTACTTCGACATCAACGCGCGAGCGTCCAAGGACATCGACTTCGTCGAAGCCACCGAGATCAACGGCACCCCGGTGTACAAGTACCAGCAGACCGTCGGACCGGTCGACCTGTCGACCGTGGTGAACCTGCCGACCAACAAGGTGACGCTGCCCGCCGACACCTGGGGCGTCGAGGGCGGCACCGAACCGGTGACGATGACCCGCTGGTACGAGAACACCCGCACTGTGTGGGTCGAACCCGAGACCGGTGTGATCGTCAAGGGCGAGGAGCAGCTGCACCAGTACTACGCGCGTGAAGCAGGCACGCCCGAGGTCGATGTTCTCAAAGCACCGATCACGTTCGACGAGAACACCGTCGAGTACCAGATCCAGCAGGCCAAGGACGGTCAGGACAAGATCTCACTCTTCGGCCGTACGATTCCGATCGTCGCAGGTGTCCTCGGTGTCATCGCATTGATCGCCGGAGTGTTCTTGCTGCTGCGCGGCGGAAACGGTGACCACCGTCAGCCCGCCCGGGCGGACAACGCTCCGCGTCCGAACCCTGCCGGTGGAGCAGCACCCGCTCCGGGCCGCGATTGGACGACCGATCGCACCGAAGAAATCCCGAGGACGAATCTCTCCAAGGAGTAGGTCCGCCGCGCACGAGCGAGTGCGCTACGCACAGTGGCGTGGTCAGGTGCCCTCACGGACACTCGACCACGCCACTGGCGTGTGTCAGGCAGTCGACAGCGTCCCGTATTGATGCGGCTGCCGCATCAGAACGAGATCCTTGCGTCGCACCACTGTCGTGGGGTACGGGCCACCGAGATGGGTGGTATCCACAACGCACGTCGCGTAGCCGGATTCGCTGCCGTCGACTATGGTCTCGGTTCGGGGAAATGCGAAGGTATCCGGCCCGAATACCCCGCTGTGCCCATGAATTCCGCGACTCGGATCGATGCTGTTGGCGAACGCGAAGTAGACGTTGTTCTCGCCCGCACGCACCCGCATGTGGTGCCAGTGCAGGGCGTCGACGCCGGTGGGGACCTCGGCCGCATGGGGAATCTCGGTCCCGGGATGCGATCCGACGAACGTCCCGGCCAGTGCGGATGGACACACGATCAGATCGCACCCACGCAGCGCCAGGATTCGACCGGATTCCGGTAGCAGCGCGTCGTTTCCGACCAGTATTCCAACGCGTCCTGTCGGCAGATCGACGACCGTCCACGAGTCTCCCGCGGCGAACAGCGGTCTGTGTTCGGCGGACAAGTGAATTTGTCGGTAGGCCGTGCACGCTCCGTCGGAACCGATGAGAACCGCCGAGTTGTACACCCGACCCGTCTCGGCGTCGCGCTCGGCAAGTCCGACGACGATCGAGACATCCCGACGAACAGCCAGTTCGGCGATCCGTGTGATCGAGGGCCCGTCCAGGGTCTCGGCAATCTCACGCGGAGGCCGCTGCTCGGAGACCGCCCCGCTGATCGACAACTCGGGAAAGACCACGAGATCGGTGGAGCCGGAGAGTCTTTCGACCCAGGACTCGATGTCGGCAAGGTTGCTCTCGACCGATGTTCCTGGCGTGCACTGGACGACGCTGACCGTGGATGTCGCCCCGGTCGGTAGCGGAGCGTGCCCGTACAAGGTGAAGAAGTCCAGTGGGTTCCACGCGTACGAATTGATCTGGAGTTCGCGATACAGCTCCGGCCGGCGCTCCGGTAGGCCCCAACCGCCGCGTCGGATGTCGATCTGCGCCGAGACGATGCCGTTTCCGACGTCGATGCGCTGGGCGACGGTACCGTCGGGCTCGATGATGCAGGTGCCGCCACTGAACTGAACGGTGCGTTCGAGACCCCATCGGTTGCTTTCGATGACGTAGCAGTTGTTCTCGAACGCCCGGCTGATCCAGTAGGGGGCGGGAGTCCGTTCGGCGAGCCAATTACTGATGTGGCAGATGACATCTGCGCCCTGCAGCGCGACCACCCTGGCCGTCTCGAGGAAGTGCAGATCCATACAGATCAACATCGCGATGCGGCCGAGTCTGGTCTCGAAAACCTGATGCCCCAGATTGCCCGGTGCGGCCCACTTGGGTTCGGCGATGTACGGATGCGTCTTGCGATGGGTTCCGAGGATTCCTTCTGGTCCGATGAGAACTGCACTGTTGTAGAACAATCCACTGTCCGGATCGACCTCCGGCATCCCCAGCACGATGTAGCAGTCGCGGCGGGCTGCGATCTCCTCGAACACGCCGGTGGTCGGCCCTGGAATCTGTTCGACGACGGTGGCCGCTTCCTCGCCGTCATGGAAACAGTAACCAGTGGTGGCCATCTCGGGTGTCGTGATCAATTCCGCCCCGTCCGATGCCGCCTTCTCGACGAGCTCTGCCAGGGACTCGATATTGGCATCCTTGGCGAACAACGTGGGCTCGAACTGGATGGCTGCTGCGGTGAATGTCATAGTGCTGCAGTCCTTTCGGTTTCAGGAGCTCCGGCCGAGACCGGCGGTTGGTAGTACTTGCCTCGGGTGGCCATGGTGAGGGGGACGTAGACGATCGGTCCGAGGATCATCGCAATGAACGAGGCGTAGTACGACGGGTAGAGACCGAACACACCGAGGCCACCCACGGCCACACCCACTGCCATGGCGGCAATGCCGCAGGGGTTCCAGTTACGTACGCGCCCTTCGCGAAATTCGATGTTGTTGCGCGGTGCGAGGCCGAGCATCCGCCTGCAGACGAAGTAGTCCGCGAGCAGGATGAAGATCCAGGTGTTGGTCATGATGCCGGTGACGGCAAGGAACTTGTCGGTGTACTGCAGGATGTTGACCGGATAGCAGAGCACACCGACGACGAGCAGCGCCACCATCCACCACTGGCGTCCGACCTTGCGGGGCGAGAGCACGTCCCAGGCGTTGGACAGTGCAAGGGATCCCGAGTACAGATTCATCACGTTGATGCGCACCTGGGTGACGACGGCGAAGATCACGCCGAGCAATCCCATCACCACGGCAAAGTAGAGCCCGGGGTCGGTCGCCGAAAGTTCTGGTGTTGCAGTGCTTCCGGTGAAGTGACGGAGCATGGTGAAGCCGAGGAAGACACCGAGAATCATCACGACGACGATCATCAACAATTCGGCCAGCATCAGCCCGGCCGTCCCGACATAGCTGACGCTCTTCTTGACGAACCGTCCGTAGTCGGTGGCGATGAGTGCCTGAAACACCACCTGCCCGTTCGCGAGACTGAGAGCCTGCCACATCGCGGTTGCGGTCAGTCCGCCCGTGGCCTCCCATTGACCGGGGCCCACGAGAACGTACCCGCTGGCCAGCATGTACATGCCGATGGCGAACAGGATCAGAAAGATTGGCATGCCGAAGCGCTGCAGAATATTCATCGAGTGCATCCCGCGCCAGGAGAAGAACAGCGCGACCAGGGCCACGAGGGCGAATACCACTGTCGCCCATGCTGAATTGATGTCGATCCCGGCCATTTCGCTCAGACCGTGCGAGACGATGCTGCCCTCGAAGATGAAGTAGAAGACATAGTTCACGGCGTACACCAGTGATGCGACTGCCGAACCCTTGGTTCCGAAGCCCATTCCACGGGTGAGCAGGGGCAGCGACAGACCCTCCTGGCTGGCGATGCGCATGATCAGGCTGCCGACGATCGTCGCGCCGATCACCATGTACGCGACGGGGATCAGAAACATCGGCCATCCCACCAGGAAGCCGATCTGGCCGCCGAGGGCGAACCAGAACATCGCGGTGACGTTGCCGGTGAGCACCAGCAGAATCGCCGGACGACGCCAGCGTTGGTTATCGGGGACGCGGGAGGTTGCGTAACTTTCGATCTGATCGTCGAGGCTGGTCGCAGGCCCCTCGAAATACTTCTTCATGTTCATGAACGGGTGTCCACTTCGGATCGCGGGTAGAGCGCTGATTGCGCTGCCACGGAACAATACTTTCCCTGGACACTATTGCAAGGTGAAATATGTTAAAAAGAGATCACGAGAGTTCCCGACCAGCAAGAAGACGGCACAGCACATGCCCTACGCGGGGCTATCAGGCCTATCAGTGAGTGACCGAAGACGCTTTCGCGTTGGTCTCGAGGGCGCGCAGCAGCGTTTCCAACAGCTCGCGCTCCGACGCCGACGCAAACACCGACGCGGCGATGGTCTCCATCACCGGAGCCGCCTCGTCGTGCATGGCTCTGCCGCGCGCAGTCAGCCTGATGAGCACCTGGCGACGATCCACCGTGCCGTTTCGGCGATGCACGAGATTATTGGAGACCAGCCGATTGACGGCCTTGGTCAGCGTCGGTGGCGACAGCAGGGCGAACTCCGCCGTTTCTGCCATCGTGTGCCCCTCGCCGTCCGACAACAACGACAGCACCCGCCACTCTTCGAGATCGAGCTCCCAGGAGACGAGCGCGCTGCGCAGCCGATCCGAGACGGCCCGCTCGACCACCGTGAGCAAACGAGCAGCAGAGCCGGCCTCGTCGTGCTTCACGCGATCGCGCCCCTCTGCTCGTCGTGCGCCGTCGGCGCTACAGTCTCCTCAGCGATTCTAGAGCGAAGCGAACACTGAATCGAGCCGGATCGGATGGACAGCACGATGAACAGCGATCGGGTCGGCCCGTTCCGGGTCGGCCTGATCTTTCCGATGTCCGGACCGTTCGGACTGGTCGGACCGTCGAGTGAGCTGTCCGCGCAGCTGGCCAGAGACGAGCTCAATGCGGCCGATGGCGTACTCGGCCGCTCCGTCGAACTGATCGCAATCGATGGTGGCCGAGACCCTGCCGCCGTGGCCGGCGAGGTCTCGACTCTGGTGGACGCAGGTGCCCTGGACGCCGTCGCAGGGATGCACACATCGGCGGTTCGACGAGCTGTCATTCCCGTGACCGTGAACCGAATTCCGTACGTCTACACCTCACTGTACGAGGGCGGAGATCGCTTCCCCGGCCTGTTCATCACCGGAGAAACGCCAACCAACCAACTCGTCCCGGCCCTGGATTTCCTGGTCCACGAGTTCGGACGAAGGCGCTGGGCGATCGTCGGCAACGACTACGTCTGGCCCCGCAAGAGCGCCGCTATCGCAGCCGCACGCCTACGTGAACTGGGCGCGGCCGTGGTGCATGCGGACTTTCGGCCGGTCGGAAGCACGAACTTCACCGGTTCCGTCGCCGCACTCGAGCGATCCGGGGCCGATGGTGCCGTGGTGCTGCTACTCGGCGATGACGCCGTACATTTCCATCAACAATTTGCAGCTGCAGGTCTCGATGTTCGGTGCGTTCGGCTCAGTCCGCTGATGGACGAGAACATGTTGATTGCGGCCGGCGGCGACAACACTCATGGCTTGTACGTCGCATCCGGATACTTCGAGACACTGGCCACCGAGGACAGTTTGGGATTCTCGGCTCGATTCGCCCGCGCGTTCGGAGTGGACGCGCCCATCGTCGGAGCCCTGGGCCAATCGTGCTACGAGGGCATCAAACTTCTGGGCGCACTGCTGAACAGGGCGGGTACCGCGGACGTGAGCGTGATCGAATCCATCTCCGATTCGGTGACGTTCACCGGTGCCCGCGGACGTCTGTCGTTATCGAACGGCCATGTGTCTCAACCGATCTACCTGGCATTGGCAGGCGAGGTCGACTTCGAGATCCTCAGCGAGATCCGTCCCTCTGCCGACTGACGCCTCCTCCCCACAACACCAACCCGACCACCACCACCATCGTCACCGCCGCGGTGACGGCGGCAACGGTGACGAACTGTGCCAGCGTCGACGCGACGAACAGCAGCAGCACCACTTCGACGCCGAGGGCGAACCAGGCCACGAGAGCGAGGTGGGTGCGCTCGCCCGCGATGGCCCAGAGCAGCGCACTCTGCAGAACCGCCAGGCACGCACCCTGCAACACGAACAGCCAGACATAGCCCTGCACACCGGAGTACGTATCGCCGACCACCAACGGCAGCAGCGGCGACGCCACCGCGCCGCCGATCACCAACACCGTGCCGAGGCCTGCGACGACAGCCAGCGCCGATCGGACCGCGGAGGCGGAATGCACCGGGTCCGCCATCCGCGGATACAGCACCACGCCGACGGCCTGCGGCAGCCAGAATGCCGCCTTGGACGCAACGGCACCGACGGCATACAGGCCGGCCTCGTTGGTGCTCAGGACGGCACGAGCGAGCACCAGATCCAGCGCCGACATCGCGATCAGCACCAGTTGCACCTGCGAGGCCTGTAAGACGGCCAGCACGGTGACCTTCGTTTCCGATACCGCGTGCACCGGCACCCCGGCGGTCCATCGCGCGCCCAGCGCCACCACCCCGATGCCCGCGGCCGTGGCCAACAGCACCGAACCGGGACCACCACCGAGCACCAACACCAGCACGGCCGGAGCCACTTTGCCGAAGCCGGCGGCGGCCAGTACGACACTGAGGGCCCCGAATCGCCCGCGCCCCTGAAGCAACCCCTGTTCGGCGGCCAGCAGCACCAGCACCGGGGCAGCGATGACCGCCGATACCGTCGACGCCATCGAGACATCCATCGAGGCGGACAGGGCAGGTGCCAGGGCCAGCGCCAACACGCCCACCACCGCCGCGCAGCGGTACCCCACGGTCCGCAGCTCCCGAGAACTGCGGCCCCGTACCACCTCACGCGCCACCACCGACTGCAAAGCCAACGCGGGCACTGCCAGAACCAACTGTGCAGCAAGCAGACTCGCGAACTCGCCGTAGCCCTCGACGCCGAGCATCCGGCTCGCGAGCACCTGCAGCACATAGGCCGCCACGTTCGCGAACATCGAACCGGCCGTCACCATCCCCATCCCGGCGACCGAGGCACCGGCGGAATGGTCTGCCTCGGACGAGGCGCGGAAAGACATGCGCCCACGGTATAGGGTGCCGATCATGGCGTGGTCGAGGTCGAGGTGGACGCCGCCCGTCTACAGCCTGCTGCTCTCCGCGGTCGTTCTCGGCCCGTTGCTGGGCCCCGGCTATCTGCTGCTGCGCGACGCCGTCAGCACACCCCGTTCCTACTTCACCGACTCCGCCTGGGGCATTGCAGATGCTGCCGCCCGCGCAGTCCCGCAGGATGCGGCGATAGCGGCCCTGACGACGGTGTTCGACGGGGGCCTGGTGGTCAAGACCATCCTGCTGCTGGCGTTGTGGCTGGCCGGATGGGGCGCGGCCGTCATGGTACGAACGGTGCTTCCGGCAGTCTCGCTACCTGCACTGCTCGTCGCGTCGACCGTCGCCGTGTGGAACCCGTATGTGGCCGAGCGACTGCTACAGGGACATTGGAGCCTGCTCGTCGGATACGCCGCCCTACCGTGGACCGTGGTGGCCGCACTCGCGGTCAGGCAAGGTCGTTCGTGGTGGGCGCTCTCAGTCTGTCTCGCCGCCGCCGGCCTCACCCCCACCGGAGCACTGCTGGCCGCAGTCATCGCGCTCGTCGTGCTAGCCACCCCCGGGGGTTCCCGACGCGGCCTGCGCGTGGTCGTCACCCTCGGCATCGCGGCGGTGGCGTCGTCGCCGTGGCTGGTGGCGACGGCTGTGTCGGGCGGTGGCGTCGACCAGACGGATCCGGCCGGCTGGGCGGCTTTTGCAGCACGAGCGGAGCCGGGGCTGGGTACCCTCGGCAGCCTGGCCGGCCTCGGCGGCATCTGGAACTCCGAGGCCGTACCCGGCTCTCGGACAGGAATTTTCGCTCTCGTTGGTACGGTCCTGCTGCTGACGCCGGTCGCGTTCGGCGTATGGCCGCTGATCAGGCGTCGACGAAATCCGGTGATCGTGGGGCTCGGCGTTGTTGCGCTCTGCGCCGTCGTGATCCCGGCGCTCGCGGCGACGGGACCGGGGCTGGCCGTGGCCCGAGCGATGGGTGACATCGTGCCCGGAGCCGGTTTGCTCCGCGATTCCCAGAAGTGGGTCGCGTTGGCCATGCCCTTCTACGTTCTCGCCGCTGCAGCCGGAATCGGGCAGATGTGTCGGGGCCGACGGCGAAATCGGGTGCAGCCGGCCGCGCCCAGCGCGGCCCAGTGCACCCGATTTCGCACCGCATGGCTACCGGGGACGGTCACGGTGCTGGCTCTGTTGATTGCGTTGCCGGACCTCGCCTGGGGCGTCGGCAATTCCGTCAGACCCGTGACGTATCCACCCTCGTGGCGCGCCGTCGCGGCCGAATTGGAGGGCAGCACAGGTGATGTTGCGGTACTTCCGGCCGGTATGTTTCGCCGCTTCCCGTACAGCGGCGATGCTCCGGTCCTCGATCCAGCCCCGCGCATGCTGCCACTGGACGTGCTGCAGACCGGCGAACTCATCGTGGCAGGCGGAACGGTACGCGGCGAGGGGGCACGCGCCACCGACGTCCAGAACGCTTTGCTTGCAGGCGAATCTGCCGACGCACTCGCTGAACTGGGCGTCGGCTGGGTGCTGGTGGAGAACACGACCCACGGCGAACTCGGCGAATCCGAGCAGACACTGAAACCACTCGATATTGCCTATTCCGACGCACAGCTCACGCTCTACCGGGTGCCGGATCCGCTGATCGCCCAGCACCGTCCCACCGCAGCCGTCGTGGTGGCCCACCTGGCCTGGGCACTGCTGCTTCTCGGCGGTCTAGCGGTAGGAGTCATGCGCCGAATCGGATTGCGGCACAACGCCGGCCGATCCGACCAGCCCTGACGACCAATTGCCCCGCGTCGTGGCGTCGAGCACGTAGTACACACCCTGGGCGCACTGCTCCCAGGAGAACTCCCCTGCGCGCACTCGCGCCTTCTCTCCCAGCCGAGTTCGTGCTTCGGCATCGAGCAGCAGTTCCGAGACCGCCGTTGTCAGCCCGGCGACGTCTCTGTCCTCTACGGACTGTCCGCCCACCAGAACGCCGGTGACCCCGTCGATGATCGAATCGGTCAGACCCTTGGAGCTTCGGTAGCCCACTGTCGGCACCCCGTGCTGGGCCGCTTCGACCACCGCGAGGCCCCAGCCCTCCTTGCGTGAGGGCAGGACGTGCACCCAGCTCCGACCGAGCAGCTCGTGTTTGCGCGCCTCCTCGACGTGCCCGTGAAAGGTGACGTAGTGCTCGATGCCCAGCTCGCTCACGTAGTCGCGCAGGTTCTGCTCCCACCAGCCGCCGCCGATGACGTCGAGGTGGATATCGGGAATCCGTCCGCGTAGCGCCGCCACGATATCGAGTGCGTCCTCGATCTGCTTGTGCGGAACCAGCCTGGACAGCACGCTGAGCGAAGGATGCGCGGTGCGGGTGCTCTCGTCGCCCTCTCGCACCGACAACGGGATCTCGTCTGCACCGTTTCGCACCACAGCGATGCGCTCGCGGTCCACGCCGAGGGCGATCAGTTCGTCTGCGGACGGCAACGACACCGTCAGATACTGGTTGCGACGGTGCACTCGCGGAGACACCGTCGATTCCAACCACCAGCCCAGCTTGGCCATCAGGGGGCCGGCCACAGGCCACTGCTCACGGTGGCAATGGTGCACCAGCAGCGTGACCGGCACGCCGAACGCGACGCGTGAGAAGAAGGGGATTCCGTTCTGGGTATCGATCACCGCATCGGGAGCAATGCCTTTGAGCGGTCCGATTCCGAGCCGCCCGGCAGCGATCGCGGCAAGCGCTCGGGGGTACACCGACAGCCGCCCACCACCGCGACTGATCCGAATCCCGTTGACGATCTCCTCGGCAGGAGCACCGGGGTACGACGCCGTTCTGAGGGTGACGCGGACGCCGCGTCGAGCCAGACCCGCGCCCACCTGCTCGAGATAACGCTCACTGCCGCCGCCCTGCGGGTGCCCGGTATCGCGCCAGCACAGCAACAGAACCTCGCGCACAGCTTGCTTCACCCATTTCCCCATGCTCGTCTCGACCGCCGTCGATCACCGCTGCCACACTAACCGCTAGGGTTCGTTTTCGTGACTTCCGCCGTGACACGCCTGTTCGCCTCCCGCGCGACACTGCGCCGCTCGGTGAGTCTGTTGAAGGACTTCGGCCACGAGCAGAGTGCACCGGACATCTTCTACGGAGCCCTGGCCCGCGATTCCGTGGAACTGATCGGCGACCTGTACCGAGGCCTGACCGGCACCGACATGTCCGCGGCAACGGTACTCGACGTGGGCGGCGGCCCGGGATACTTCGCCGAGGTCTTCGGGGAGAGCTGCGAGCGCTACCTTCCCGTCGAACCCGATGCGTCGGAGATGCACGCAGCCGGACTGCAGATACCCGGATCGGTACGAGGGTCCGGAATGGCACTGCCGTTTCGCAGCGACAGCGTCGACATCTGTTTCTCCTCGAATGTCGCCGAGCACGTACGTGAGCCGTGGACGATGGCCGAGGAAATGCTGCGTGTCACCAAGCCCGGCGGGTTGACCGTGCTGTCCTACACGATCTGGTTCGGTCCCTTCGGTGGCCACGAGACCAGGCCCTGGCACTATCTCGGCGGCGAATACGCCGCCCGCCGCTACACCCGCACCACCGGCCACGAACCGAAGAACCGATTCGGCGAATCATTGTTCGACATCAGCGCTGCAGACGGATTACGTTGGGCGAGAAGCACTCCCAATGCGACACTACTGGCCGCATTCCCGCGATACCACCCGCGATGGGCATGGTGGATGATGCGTGTTCCGTTGCTCCGAGAGTTTTTCGGCAGCAACCTCGTCCTCGTACTGACACCGAACCCCCCTTCGAAGGGTCATTCCGCAGGCTCCACTCCCGCCTAAAGAAGGGTCATTCCGCAGGCTCCACTCCCGCCTAGCGAAGGGTCATTCCGCAGGCTCCACTCCCGACTAAAGAAGGGTCGTTCCGCAGGCTCCACTCCCGCCTAGTCTGGACCCATGACGGCACTGGCTCTCGACATCGGCGGCTCCAAGATGACAGCGGCACTCGTCGGCCGCGACGGGCGTCCGGAGAAGCCGGTCACGGTGCCGACGCCCGCGTCCGGAGTGTGGTCGGCCTGCGCGTCGTTGCTTCGAAAGATCGCTCCCGGACAGCACATCGACCGCATCGGTGTCGCCTGCTCCGGTCCGGTGAGTCTGGACACCGGATCGGTCGCGCCGATCAACATCGCGGAGTGGAAGAACGGCTTCGCGCTGGCGGGCCGCATCGCTGAGATCTTTCCCGACGTCGACGTCCGCCTGGCGATGGACGGCAGCGCAGCCGCTCTGGGCGAACACCGGTTCGGGGCAGCCGTGGGGGTGCCGGACGTGTTGAGCCTGGTCGTCTCGACCGGCATCGGCGGCGGATTGGTGCTCGGCGGCCAGATCGTCGGAGGTGCCAGCGGCAATGCGGGCCACATCGGTCACATCGTCGTTCCAGGATCGACGACGGCCTGCGCGTGCGGTGGCATCGGATGCGTCGAAACCGTGTCGAGCGGGCCGTCTGCGGTGCGATGGGCGCGCGAGCAGGGTTGGACCGGCAGCACCGGAACCGAACTCGCTGCAGCCGCCACCGCCGGAGAGCCGGTCGCGATCACGTCGTTGCAGCGCGCTGGAGTGGCACTGGGTCAGGCGATCGCGTCGGCCGTCGCCCTGGTCGATGTGCGCATGGTGGTGATCGGCGGTGGGTTCGCTCAGGCAGGCCCGCCGCTGTGGGATCCGATTCGGGAGTCGATTGGGCTGCACGCTCGCCTGAAGTTCCTCGACGGCCTACAGGTGGTACCGGCCGCCTTGGGTGGGCTCGGAACCGTGTACGGCGCGGCTGCCCTCACCGGCTGACAGGTACCCGTACAGCCAGAACGGGGCCCACCCCTCGGTGAGCCCCGTTCCGTGTGCTGAATACTACGCGCCCAGACGCTGCTTGAGGGCGTCGAATTCGTCCTGAATTCCGGTGGGCAGTTTCTCGCCGACGAAGTCGAACCACTCCTGGATCAGCGGGATCTCGGCCTTCCACTCCTCGGTGTTCACCGCGAGTGCCTCGGCCACGTCGTCGACGGTGGTGTCGAGACCGTCGATGTCCAGAGCCTCGGCCGTGGGGACCACACCGATCGGGGTCTCGACGCCCGCGGCCTTGTGCTCGATGCGCTCGACGATCCACTTGAGCACGCGCGAGTTCTCACCGAATCCGGGCCACAGGAAGCGCTTGTCCTCGCCGCGACGGAACCAGTTGACGTAGAACACCTTCGGCAGCTTCGAGTCGTCGGCGTTCTTACCGAGGTCGATCCAGTGCTGGAAGTAATCGCCCACGTTGTAGCCGAGGAACGGCAGCATCGCCATCGGATCGCGTCGAACAGTACCGACGGTGCCCTCGGCAGCGGCGGTCTGCTCGGAGCCGACGGTGGCTCCCATGAACACTCCGTGCTGCCAGTCGCGGGCCTCGGTCACCAGCGGAACGGTGGTCTTGCGACGTCCTCCGAACAGGATCGCCGAGATCGGCACACCCTGCGGGTCGTCCCACTCGGGTGCCATCGACGGGCACTGAGCCATCGGCACGCAGTAGCGCGAGTTCGGATGTGCTGCATCGGTCCCGGACTCGGGCGTCCAGTCGTTGCCCTTCCAGTCGATCAGGTGATCGGGCTTGCCCTCGAGGCCTTCCCACCACACGTCGCCGTCGTCGGTCATACCGACGTTGGTGAACACCGAGTTGCCCTGATCGATGGTCTTCATCGCGTTCGGGTTGGAATCCCAGTTGGTGCCGGGCGCGACGCCGAAGAAACCGAACTCCGGGTTGACGGCGTAGAGACGACCGTCCTCACCGAAACGCATCCACGCGATGTCGTCACCGATGGTCTCGGCACGCCAGCCCGGGATGGTCGGCTGAATCATCGCGAGGTTGGTCTTGCCGCACGCGGACGGGAACGCCGCCGCGATGTAGTACGCCTTGTCCTCGGGCGAGATCAGCTTGAGGATCAGCATGTGCTCGGCGAGCCAGCCCTCGTCGTGCGCCATCGCCGAGGCGATACGCAGCGAGTAGCACTTCTTGCCCAGCAGTGCGTTGCCGCCGTAACCGGAACCGAAGCTCCAGATCTCGCGGTCCTCGGGGAAATGCGTGATGTATTTGGTGTCGTTGCACGGCCACGGCACGTCGGCCTGACCCTCGGCGAGCGGTGCGCCGAGCGAGTGCAGCGCCTTGACGTAGAAGCCGTCCTCGCCGATCTTGTCGAGCGCTGCCTGACCCATGCGGGTCATCACGCGCATCGAGACGACGACGTACTCGGAGTCGGTGAGCTCGACGCCCAGCTTCGGGTCGGCCGCATCGAGCGGGCCCATGCAGAACGGAACGACGTACATGGTCCGTCCACGCATGCAACCGCGGTAGAGATCGGACATCAACGTCCGCATCTCGGCGGGATCCATCCAGTTGTTGGTGGGACCGGCGTCGATTTCCTCTTTGGAGCAGATGTACGTGCGCGACTCCACGCGGGCGACATCCGAGGGATCGGAGTTGCCGAGGAACGAGTTGGGCTTCTTCTCGTCGTTGAGACGAGTGAAGGTGCCTGCCTCGACCAGCTTGCCGGTCAGGCGCTCCCATTCGGCGTCGGACCCGTCAGCGAACACCACTGCGTCCGGTTCGGTCAGTTCGGCTACCTGAGCAACCCAGGCAAGCAGTTCTTTGTGTCGAGTCGGCACGTTGTCGGTGCCGCTCAAACCGGGAATGGTCGCTGAGGTCATCTAACTCTCCTGGGGTTAGCCGGAACCGGGACGAACTCGCACGACTGCTGTTGGCAAGCATGCGCGAGCAGATCTCGATTTTCCCCTCTCGGCGGGGCGCTGCTCGACCGTTCGTGCTGCAATACACCATCTTACTGGGTACGGCAAGCCTAGGGCCGAGCGCCGGATGTCCTGTTCACCAGGTTAACGCTGAGCGACGTAAATCCAGAAACAGGGTGTTGTCCGATTAGTCACAGGACCGATTCAGATAGGGAAAGATCGGCGCAAGAAGGCCTCTACCAGCGGCGATATCGGAGGCGGCAATCGTCCTACAGCTCGCCGGATTCGGTCATTTCGCCCCGGCCGATACCGTTCGCTTCTCGAAATATTTCCCAAGTTCGGTATTGCCCATCACGTCCGAAGGCGGTGAACGTGTCTGTCACACCGTCTCCGTCGACATCGGTCGCCACCGTGATTCCGGCGTCGGTCGTCCGCACGGTGGTCTCGTAGTGACCGTCGCCATCGAGATCGAACAGGTCTGCCGAGACCGCCTGCTCAACCCCGCTGCCGAGATCGTGATCCGCCATGTCGCCCGGGGAAAGATCACCGGGCCCGAAGCCATCCACCACGTTCATCGACGCCTCACCTCGCTGTACCGACTCTGCGGTCTACTCAGATTGAGCTCTACTGACACCGCGCTCTACCGAATTCGACGCACCGGCTGCTCGAACGGTTCCGTGGCCGCCTACATCTCCTGGGCGGATTCGCGGGGTACGACGGCGCTGTCGGGCCCGCGGAATCGCTCCATCCCCCGCTCGAGCGCAGACAGGTCGCGATCGCACGCCGACAGCAATGCCGATCGACGGTCGGCGAGCGCTCTCAGTTCGGCGTCCACCTCCGCGAGCGCGAGGTCGATACTGGCCGCCGCCTCCCGGTCCGCCGCCGCGAGGGCGATCGCAAGCACCGACTCCGCGTCGAGAATGCGGGAGAGCAACCGCTGCTCCACTGCAGACTTCACTCCGGCCAGGCATTCCTGCGTCCAGCCCCGCAAGTGCGCCCTGTCGGCCACCAGTGCCCGCGAACGCGTCAACCACCAGGCCAGCACACCGCCGAGCACGAGGGTGATCGCGGTGTTTGCCACCGCCCACGCCGGCACCAGTGCCATCGGGGAGAGAACCAACCGCCCGATCCCCACCCCGGCGGAGGCACCGACCACGATCATGATGGCGTCCTCGATCCCGCGACGCCGCGATGGAGCGACGACATCGATCGGCTCGTCCGTCGCTTCCGGCTGCACCGGCCGATTGTCGAGTCCCAGCTCGGTCTCCACTGCTCGCAATCCGGCCGTCAACGCGGCGTCGGCTCGCCCTTGTGCGTCGCGCGCGGACTCGGCGATATGGGCGGGTAAGTGCTCGAGTTCAGCGCGGCGGGCCGTATCGATTGTCTGCCTGAACTCGATGCCGAGCCCCCGTAGATCCTCGGCAGCGGCGTGGACGGAATCCACCCGAACTCGCTGAATTCGATTGTGCAGCAGTGCACGTCGATCGCCGCCGAGGCTCTGCCGTTCGGCCAGAAGTGCTGCGCGACGCGCTCGGAGAGGGGTAGCGTCACTTCCCCCGGTCACCGTCCGTGCCTTGGCCACGATCGACGCCCGTGCTTCGGCTGCGCTGTGCAGTACTGCCGCTGCGTATTTGCGCTGTGCCCCGAGCGTTGGAGCCTGCACCAGCAGTGCACCGAGTCGGTCCGCTAACTCCTCCAGACCCGATTGGCCCGACATCACCGCGTCGCCGCTGTCCCGCCCCATCCGAGCCAACCGAGCCGAGATCGGATGAAACGAGCACTCCACCGCCCGCGGCACGCACTCGGCCACGAGGTCGCTGTCGGCGGCCACCACATCCCGCCAGTGTCGATGCACGTCTATCTTGTTCACCACGAACACCGTCGGCGTCGATTCGAGGGCCACTCGCCACTGCTCCAGCTCGATGCGTCCGATCGGTGCCGACGCGTCGACGACGATCACGACGACGGCGGCCTCGGCCACCGAGTCCGCGAATGCGAGACCGGTGAGCCCGGTCAGCTCGGCGCGTAGTTCCGACTTGCCCGATCCGGCCGTGCCCGTGAGGAAGACACCGTTGGGCCGACTGTGCCGAGCTGCTCCGATGGCGTCGAGCGCGTCCGAATTCCACCGTCGTAGAACGCTTTTCATGTCCTCCGACAGCGCGATCATCGACCCAGCAATCGGACGTGGCCTCGGCACAGCGCCAGTGCCGATCGACGCACGTCCGAGTCCTTCGCGGTCGCTGCGCGCTGCTTCCACAGGGCCGCTTGTTGCACCGTCTCCCACTCCGAACCGGTCTCGATCGGGACCCCGAGATGCAGAGCTGCGCAGCGCATCTCAGCGGCCACCGCCTCGTCCGAGGCCAGATACGACTCGACGGCGCCGCGGACGTGCCGATGCCCAGCCGCGATCTGCCGCAAGCTTCGGTGCAGATCCGCGTCACGGTTGGCCGCAGCTGTCGATACAGCCGCCGAGACCGCCTCGACCAGGGCATCCAGACCTGACGCTTCGACCAGTATCTGCACGAGATCGTCGTCGGAAGGTACGGGAGTGGAGCCTGCGGAACGACCAGAAGGTACGGGAATCGGCCGGCGCAGTGCACTGACGAGCAGGGCAAGGCCACGCAGCTCGATGCAGTCGACAAGATCTTCCCGGCGGCGGCCCGACAGCGCGATATCGGCGGCCTGAAACCGTTCGACCGTCAGCAGGTCGGCAGGCCCGAGATCGGCGGCGGCAACGGTCCGTACGTCGTCCATGACGAGTGGCGTACCGGAGCTCCCCGAGCCGCGAAGTCCCGCGGCCATCGTCCCCATCACCGGAAGGACGGCCAGACCGAGCTGTTCCGATGCGGCCGCGGCGGCCGCTGCCGGGTCGTCGAGGGTGTCGGCTTTGGTCAACACCACGACAGTTCCGTTGTGCGCGCCACGTGACGGAGATGTCAGAGCGGCGCTGTCGTCCGGTGAGATCGCGCCGGCGAAGACGTACACCAGTACATCGCCAACCGATCTGTCTACGTCTGCACTCTCGGTGCTCCGCGCTGTTGCACCGTTATCCGCTTCGTTGCTCTCGTGTATCTGGACGTCGAGCCCGTCGGCGTCCAGATCGGCCGACTCGAGCACGGCGCGGACGGCGGACTTCCCCACTCCCGGTCGGCCTGCGACCCGGACGAGGAGTGGCCGGAGTCGGCGGTGCACGGCGGTAGCGATCGCCTCCCGGGCCGCTGCGTCCGACGTCGATCCGTCGGTTTCGCTCGGGCCCGCTGCGGTGCGGTCACGTAGACGGTTCAGACTCGTCTCGGCGACGTTCGTCATCGATCCCCCCAGAACGACCCGCCGTCCACCCGTACCCGGCGCACAGCCCCCTGCTGCGGCACCGATTCTGACACATCGGGACGCTGTGAAGCCGGTTCGTGAGAATTGCAGCGTTGTAATTCGTAGTCGGCGTTCGGCCCCTGATCAGCGCCGGGAACGCAAGTCTCAACTTCAACTCGAGACCCACCTGTCACACACTCCGTGGATGCGCGACAATGGACCGGTGAACGAGCCCCAGGACACCTCTGTCGACACCGAGGACGACGCCGTGCAGACCCACGAACGGGGCTCTCGGCTGTACCCACGAGTGACGAGCTTTCGCTCTCGGCGCGGAGCACTGACCGAGGCTCAGCAGAGCACCTGGGACAACCTGTGGCCGCGAATCGGCCGCGATGTCGCCGACGAGCAGATCGACATCGACTCCTGGTTCGGCCGCAGCGGCCCGGCGATCCTCGAGATCGGATCCGGCACCGGCACCGCCACGACCGCAATGGCTGCGGCCGAGCCGCACGTCAACCTCATGGCGGTCGAGGTGTACCGCCCGGGTCTGGCACAGACGCTGCAACAGATAGAGCGAGAAGGCATCGAGAACATCCGACTGTTACGCGGTGACGCGATGGATGTACTGGAGAACATGCTCTGCACGGAGTCGTTGACCGGCGTTCGGGTCTTCTTTCCCGATCCCTGGCCCAAGGCTCGCCACCACAAACGTCGCCTGCTTCAGGGGCCGACGTTCGCGATGATCGCGGATCGGCTGAAACCGGGTGGCGTTCTGCACGTGGCCACCGATCACTCCGAATACGCTGAGTGGATTGCCGAGGCCGGGAACGCCGAGCCCGGTTTGACCGTTCTCGATTGGGAATCACCCATGACGCACGAGCGGCCGGTGACCAAGTTCGAGGGCAAGGCGCAGCAGATCGGTAGCTCGGTGACGGAATTGATCTGGGGAAAGAAGACATCATGAGCGTCAGTACCGACATGCCCGACACCGTGATCGACCCCTCCGAGCTCGGTGCGATCGGTGACTCGCGCCACACCAAGCGAGTCCTGCTGGTCTGGGATGCCCCCAACCTGGACATGGGACTCGGCGCGATTCTGGGCGGTAGACCAACGGCCGCCTACCGCCCCCGGTTCGATGCGCTGGGCCGATGGCTGCTCAGCCGCACCGCCGAACTCTCCGCCTCGAGCACCATGACCCTCGAGCCCGAGGCGACGGTATTCACCAACATCGCTCCCGGCAGCGCCGATGTCGTCCGGCCCTGGGTCGAAGCATTGCGTAACGTGGGGTTCGCGGTGTTCGCCAAGCCCAAGGTCGACGAAGACAGCGATGTCGACGAAGACATGCTCGACCATATCGACTTCCGCAACCGTGACGGCGGCCTCGCCGGGGTCATGGTCGCGTCGGCCGACGGTCAAGCGTTCAAGGGCCCCTTGGAGGCCATCGCAGCGACCGGAGTGCCCGTGCAGGTACTGGGCTTTCGGGAGCACGCAAGCTGGGCTGTCACGTCCGACATTCTGGAGTTCCTCGATCTGGAGGACATTCCGGGGGTCTTCCGTGAACCACTGCCTCGGATGAGTCTCGATTCGCTCCCCGACGAGGGCGCGTGGCTGCAGCCCTTCCGACCGCTGTCCGCCCTGCTCGTCGGGCGCCAAGGAGTTTCTTAAGTGTTCGCCAGATGGGGAGACATCGTCTACCGCCTGCGGTACACCGTCATCGGTGTCATGGTGGCTGCACTGTTGGGCTTCGCTGCCTACGGTCTCGATCTCAACAGCCATCTCAGTCAGAGCGGCTGGGACGATCCCACGTCGGAATCGGCTCAGGCTGCCCGTCTGGCAGATACGACGTTCGGCCGCGACAAGCAGGGTGACGTCATCGTCCTCTACACCGCGCCCGAGGGCTCGACCATCGACGATCCGACGTTCCAGTCCAAGATCATCGCCAACCTCGATTCGCTCACGGCCGACCATCCCGATCAGATCGACAAAGTCAACGCCAGCTACTTCAAGACGGCGGTCGCGCCCAGCCTCCCTGTTCTCGGTACCTCCGACAAGCAACATGCAATTGCCAGCATCGCCATCAAAGGCGACAACGACACCGAACTGACGAACAACTTCCAGGCCGTCAAGGACGCGTTCTACATCGATGGCGTCAATGTGCAGGTGACCGGCCTACAGGCCGTGGCAGGCGCGCTGCAGTCGACGATGGCAGGCGACATCCACCGGATGGAATTGCTCGCCATCCCTGCCGTCGCGGTGCTGCTGTTCTTCATCTTCGGTGGCGTCGTCGCTGCCGCGCTGCCGTTGATCATCGGCGGCCTGACGGTCGTCGGAGCCAACGGCATCGTGAAGGTGTTCACCAACTTCACCGAGGTCAACTCGTTCGTCGCGCCCGTGGTCTCGCTCGTCGGCCTCGGCCTCGCTATCGACTACGGATTGTTCATCGTGTCGAGATTCCGAGAAGAACTCGGCGACGGCTATACGACGCGACAGGCCGTCCGCCGCACCGTCATGACGGCCGGTCGCACGGTCGTGTTCTCCGCAACGATGATCGTCGCGTCCCTCGGCGGCCTGCTGCTGTTCCCGCAGGGCTTCCTCAAGTCGGTGGCCTACGGCTCCATCGCCACCGTCGCACTCGCGGCACTGACCGCCATCACGATTCTGCCCGCGATCCTCGCCATCCTCGGCCCGCGCGTCGATGCGCTCGGCCTGAAGTTCATGCGCAAGACCAAGTCGAGCGAGGAAATCGAGAACGGCATGTGGGGCCGACTCACCCGCTGGGTGATGCGCAACCCCGTCAAGGTCACCGTGCCCATCGTGCTCGGTCTGGTGCTCCTGACGCTGCCCGTCGGCAACATCAAATTCGGCGGCATCAACGAGACCTACCTGCCTCCGGACAACGTCACCCGCGTCGCGCAGGGCGAGTTCGATTCCCTCTTCCCAGGCCAGCGCACCGAGCCCATCAAACTGGTGATCAGCAACGCGCAGGGCGCCAACCTGGCCCAGATCACGAACCAAGCCGACAACGCTCCGGGCCTGGTCGAGAAGTTCACACCCGTCGGCGCCAGCAAAGACGGCGTCATCGTGTTCAAAGCCGGCCTGGTCGATCGCAACGACTCGAAGCCGGCGATCGACTACCTGCGCAGCATCGACGTCCCGGACGGGGCGACGGTTCTCGTGGGCGGCACCCCTGCCATCGAGCAGGACTCCATCAGTGCGCTCATCGACAAACTGCCACTGATGGCCGTGCTGGTGGTGTTCATCGTGACGCTGCTGATGTTCTTGACGTTCGGATCGTTGGTGCTGCCGATCAAGGCGGTGCTCATGACCGTCCTCGGCCTCGGGGCCACCATGGGAATTCTGACGTGGATATTCATCGACGGAAACGGCGCGGGGCTGATGAACTTCACCCCCGGACCGATCATGGCCCCGGTCTTGGTGCTGATCATCTCCATCGTGTTCGGACTGTCCACCGACTACGAGGTATTCCTACTCTCCAGAATGGTGGAGGCACGCGAAAAGGGTGCCAGCACAAGCGAAGCCATCCGGATCGGCACCTCGCACACCGGACGCATCATCACCGCCGCAGCCTTGATCCTCATCGTCGTCACCGGAGCATTCGCGTTCTCCGATCTGGTGATGATGAAGTACATCGCCTACGGCATGATCGCCGCACTCATCATCGACGCCACCCTGATCCGCATGTTCCTCGTGCCTGCCACGATGAAGCTGCTCGGCGACGACTGCTGGTGGGCCCCGCAGTGGATGAAGCGCATTCAGCGCAAGCTCGGACTCGGCGAGACAATTCTCGAGGACGAACTCCTCCCGATCGCCGACGTTCCCGAACTCGCCCTGGCCGGGGGCGCGCCGTCCACCAAAGTCGCACCGCCCATCCGTCCGGCACCGCGCCGCAGCGAACCACTCACCGAGCCCATTCCCGTTGTCGCACCGCATGGTTCAGGCCCCATCAGGGCGACTCACGCGGCGAAGGAAGAGTCCCGGCGCACCGTGACGGGGCGGCCGGCAACACCACCCGAGGACGAACCGACTCGCGCAACTCAGGCCGCCCCTGCGCCTCGACGCGCTCCCGAGCCGGCCCCGAGCCGGCCGGTGCCGCCGCGTCCAACCGTCGAACCGGAGCCGACCCAGGCTGCCGATGTTGTTCGTCCTGCGTCCCCGGCCGATTCGGACGCCGCTCCCCCGTCGGCTCGGCCCCCGCGCCCATCGAGTGCTCCCCGACCACCGGTCGCGCCGCCCAGTCGAAGCCGTGTCGGGCGGGCACCACGAGCCGAGGAACCCGACTCACGATCGATCGAGAGTTGGCTCGCCGACCTGCGTGCACCCAGTGCATCTCCGCCGTCGAGTCGGCCGAGTTCGACGAGCACAGGCGCAGGCGCAGGCCGGAATGGGTCCCACAACGGTTCCACAGCCGAGGGCACGGGCCAGAACGAATCGGGCTACAACGGTTCCGCTTCCGAGGACGCGGGCCACAACGGGCGTGCCGATAACGGTTCGTCACAGAACGGTTCCCCTCGGAACGGCTACGTCAGCAATGCATCCGGGCGCAACAGCACCAATGCATCCGGCCGCAACGGCACCAATGGCTCCGAGCGCAACAGCACAAATGGCTCCGGGCGCAACAGCACCAATGGCTCCGGACGCACCGACACCGAGCAGAACGGGTCCGAGCACAACGGAAGCGGCCACACCGAACCCACGCCGAGCGAGTCACCCAAGCCCTCGGGCCGACGGGCAGCACCGTCCACCGAAGGCGGAGACAGCGGTCGTCATCGCGGCGGCGAGAACGGACAGGTGGTCAGCGTCAGCGAACTGATCGCCCGCGAGCGCAATCGTTCACGCTGACGATCGGATGAACCGGCTGTCTTCTCCAGACAGCTCCCCGAGCAGTGCTCCCGCCCCCGGGAGGATCGTTTCGCAGGCTACACTCCCGCTTCAAGGGTCGGGTTCACTCACGAGGCGGATCGTCGCGTGTACCGAGGGGGAGTTCTACACACGTGTTCGTTCGATGGGGAAATGTCGTCCACCGCCTCCGATACTCCGTTCTCGGGGTCATGGTGGCGGGATCAGCAATTCTGGCCGCCTACGGCTGGGACCTCCCAGACCACCTGAGTCAGAGCGGCTTCGACGACCCGACGTCGCAGTCGGCCGCCGCCAGTAATCTCATCGACGAGACGTTCGGCCGCGACACCCAGGGCGATGTCATCGTCCTCTACACCGCCCCCGAGGGCTCGACCATCGACGATCCGGCTTTCGACGCAGCGATTGTCCAGAATCTCGATTCCCTGGTCGCCGACCACCCGGATCGCATCGCGAAGATCAACGGTAGCTACTTCCGGACAGACCAGGCCCCTGCGCTCCCCGTGCTCGGCACCGCCGACAAGCAGCATGCCATCGCGAGCATCGCGATCGTCGGCAACGACGACACCGAGCTGACCAACAATTTTCAGGCAGTCCAGAACGACTTCTACATCGATGGTGTCGACGTGCAGGTCGCCGGCCAACAGGCGGTCGCTGCCGCACTCCAGTCGACGATGACCGATGACATCCATCGCATGGAGGTCCTCGCCATCCCAGCCGTGGCGGTACTGCTGTTCTTCGTTTTCGGCGGGGTGGTCGCTGCCGCGCTGCCACTCGTCGTCGGCGCTCTGACGGTGATCGGGGCCAACGGCATCGTCAAGCTCTTCACCCACGTCACCGAGGTCAACACCTTCGTCGCACCGGTGGTGTCCCTGGTGGGTCTCGGCTTGGCGATCGACTACGGCCTGTTCATCGTCTCGCGTTTCCGAGAGGAACTGGGCGACGGCCGTTCGACTCCCGATGCGATCCGTCGAACAGTCATGACCGCGGGCCGCACGGTGGTGTTCTCGGCGACGATGATCGTTGCGTGCCTCGGGGGCCTGCTGCTGTTTCCGCACGGGTTCTTGCGGTCCGTTGCCCTGGGTTCGATTGCGACAGTTGCTCTTGCCGCGCTGAACGCGATCACCATCCTGCCCGCCATCCTGTCGATTCTCGGCCCTCGTGTCGACGCGCTCGGTCTGAAGTTCATGCGCAAGACCAAGTCCTCGGAGGAGATCGAGAACGGTAGGTGGGGCAAGCTCACGAACTGGGTGATGCGCAACCCCATCAAGGTGGTCGTCACCATCGTTCTCGGACTGCTGGCCCTGACGCTGCCCATCGGCAACCTCGCGTTCGGCGGAATCAACGAAACGTATCTGCCGCCGGACAATCCGACTCGAGTGGCGCAGGAGCAATTCGACGAGTTGTTCCCCGGGCAACGCACCGAACCCATCAAACTGGTCATCCAGAACGCGCAAGGCCCCACACTCGGGGCCATCACCACGCAGGCGAACAACGCACCCGGCCTGATCGAGCCGTTCACTCCGGTCGGTGCCAGCAAAGACGGCATCATCGTCTTCAAGGCCGGGCTGATCGACCGAAACGACGGTGCGCCCGCCATCGAGTATCTGCGCAGCATCAACACCCCCGACGGCACCACAATGCAGGTGACCGGAACGCCTGCGATCGAACGGGATTCGATCGATGCCCTGGTCGACCGGCTACCTCTGATGGCCGTACTGGTCGTCCTCATCGTGACTGTCCTGATGTTCCTGACATTCGGGTCTCTGGTGCTGCCGATCAAGGCAGTGCTCATGACGACGCTCGGCCTCGGGGCCACCATGGGCATCCTGACGTGGATCTTCATCGACGGGCACGGAGCTGCGTGGATGAACTTCACCCCGGGGCCGATCATGGCGATGATTCTTCTGCTGATCGCCGCTATCGTGTTCGGCCTGTCCACGGACTACGAGGTGTTCCTCCTGTCTCGAATGGTCGAGGCTCGCGAAAACGGTTCCAGTACAAGTGCAGCCATCCATATCGGCACCTCGCACACCGGACGCATCATCACCGCCGCAGCCTTGATCCTCATCGTCGTCACCGGAGCATTCGCGTTCTCCGATCTGGTGATGATGAAGTACATCGCCTACGGCATGATCGCCGCACTCATCATCGACGCCACCGTCATCCGCATGTTCCTCGTACCTGCCACGATGAAACTGCTCGGCGACGCCAGCTGGTGGGCACCGGCCGCAATGAAACGAATGCAGAAGAAGCTCGGACTCGGCGAGACTGCTCCCGACGAGGTCTGATTCTCCGCCCCATCGCGGGAGTCAGGATGTAGCTGCACTCTCGCGATCCGCGAACACCTTGGCGTACCGGGTACCGGCGATCAGCAGCAACAGTCCTACGGCGATGAAGGCGATGACGCGGAACAGTCCGTCCAGGGCGACCAGATCGAACAAGAAGAGTTTCGCGATCGCCGCTGCGGTCAAGGACAGCCCGGCCAGTAGCGCCACGTGGGCGTGGGTGACGCTGCGCAGCCCGAAGGCCAGCAGCGCGAAGGCCGCGATCATCCACTCGATGGTCGCCGCGGTGTGGCCGGCCGTGAATCCGGTTGTTTCCCCGCCGATTCCGATACCGAGGGTCACCGTGGCCGCCGTCAGCCCGTACAGCGCGAGAACACCGGAGACGACAGCCAGGGTCTGCCTTCCGTCGTCGAGCAATTTCAGTGCGGCCAGGACGTAGGCGAACGCGAAGGCCGTTGCTGCAAGCAGGATTCCGCCGACGATGATCCCCGCGCTTCCGACGGCATGGTCGGAGTCCAGCAGGGTACGCGGAGGGCAGATCGAGACGAACATCAACGCGGCGATCACGCCGAATCCGCTGCCGATCGAGTACGCCAACGTCGAACGGGTGCTGTGCGCAACGGCGAGCAGCGCCAGGGCGACGGCGAACACTACGACCGGGCGGATCTCGACGGTCGTCGATTCGACGGCAGCCTGCAGGGTGGCCAACGCGCCGATCACCGCGACGGTGACGCGGGCGTGTCCGGGGAGCCAACCGACCAGCACGACGATCGCCAGAGCGCCCGCAGCGAGGACCAGTTGAACGGCGACGACGACGGCTCGATCGAAGACGTCCACGCAGAGCAGGACCGGCAGTGACGCGAGGGCGATCATCACGGTCGCTACCACATCGGAGGTGTTGCGGCGCAGCAATTCCAGGGAGGTTCCGATGCCGAGGACGGCCACCGAGACGATGGCCGACAGCAGCCAGTAGTCGCCGGTCGTTCCGCTCACATCGGCACTGGCGACGGCCGCCAGTACCGTACCGACGAGGGGAAGGGTGCGAACGATCTGCAGGAGTTGCCAATTCCGTCCGAGCTGGGCGGGGAAGCCGGCGAGATAGGTGGCCGTGAAGAACGCGATCAAAGTCAGGGTGAGCCCGTCGGTCAGCACCGGGCCACACACGGCGACACCGGCCAGGATCAACACGGCCATCGGCTGCGATGTCCACTGCACCGCCAGGGCCGTTCCCGCAGCTGCGATTCCGAATGCGACGAGCAGACCGATGACCGGATCGAGCCAGCCGTACAGCACCGACGTCGCGAGAACGTCGAGGTAGAGGCCGGCGATTCCGGTGGCGGCGAGGGCGATTCCGCCGACGCGTCCTCCGGAGCGTCCGGACACCCGAACGCCTGCGGCGATCAGTGCGAGCGAGAACACGGCGCCGGCCGCGACGCGCAGCGGCGGGCCGAACCACCCCGCCTGCGCCGCGAGCACCAACAGCATCACGACACCGACGAGGGTGACGCCTGCACCGGCGACGGCGAGCAGGCGGCTGATGACACCGTCCCGCTGCCACCAGGGCTCCCTGGGCGGAGCGGGCGGACGCGGCGCAACTACCGGCCCACGCGGCGTTGGCGCGGCCGGCTGAGTGCGATCGGCCGGCCGGCCGGCGGGCTGACCCATGGTCCGGTGGATCGGCTGACCGTAGTTCTGCGGAGGGGGCTGCTGCGGCACGAAAGGCGCTGCATAGGACTGCGCGAGGGGAACAGGAGCTTGGGGAACAGGAAATTGGCGGGCAGCACCGAGTTGCGACTGCAGGGTCTGCAGATCCACGGCGACCTGACGCATGTGGTCGCCCAGTGAATCGAAGCGACTGGACAGGCGCGCGACGAGTTGCGGATCAAGCCCGGCGTTCTGGGAAGAAGTCATGCGAAAGATTCTGCGGCGGTCGGCCTCGAATAGCGTGAGTAGTGCTACTCGGTTCGCTCGAGTAATCGACGCAGGCCGGGCGCTAGCCGAACATCCTGCGCAGCGAGCTACCGAAGGGATGCTTCGCGGTCACCGAGCCCAGGCGAACCTTGCCCGAGACGACGAGGTGAAGCGGACCATAGGGTGGGCCGGTGCGAACCTTGTTGGTAGCGCTGCCCGCAACGGTGTCGACAGCGTTGAGGTCGACGGTCGCTTCGGTCGGCACGATCAGCGTGACGGTGCTGCAGTAGTCGTCGACGTGTATTTCGACCACCTGGGTGGACATCACGGCTTGGGTGAAATCGAGCGTCACCGTGGACATGCGGGTGGACAGGCGCAAGCTCGGTGGCACGTTCCACTTCCCCTTGCGGGCGATGGTGGACATGGTGCCGCGCAGCGTGTCCGAGGATCCGCCGCCGTGGCCCCAGTGCTCCTGGACGACGCGGCGCGGGGGCGGTTCGGCAACCGGCTTCACCGACGGGCGATGCTGCTCGGCGATCTGCATCCCGGGCAGGTCCGCCAGTACCGAATTCAGCTCACCACGAGTTTTCGACGCCAAGGCGGTGTCCATGCGCTCGGTGAACTCGCCGAGCGAGAGCATGCCCTGTCCCACCGCGCGTTGCAGCAGCTGGCCGACGTGCTCGCGTTCGGCATCGGACACTCGCAGATCCCTGGCCTCCATGCATCCAGGGTAGCGAAGATCTCAGGCTGCGCGACCACCGAGAACCGAGAGCATTCCAGACACCGAAGCGGGCCAACCGAACTGTTCGGCACGCAACCTGGCGGCGATGCGACGGCCGTCGGCAGGGAGTTCGAGTACGCGCGCGATCTCGGCGGCGAACCCGTCCGCGGTGTTCTTCGAGGATCCTCCGCAGTGTGGGGTGACGATCTGTGCCAGCGCCGAGGTCTCGGAGACGACGACGGGGGTGCCCACTGCCAGTGACTCCAGCGCGGCGAGCCCAAAGGTTTCGTGCGGTCCGGGTGCGAGCGCGATGTCGGCCGAGGCCAGCAACTCCGCGACCGTCGATCGGCCGGAGACGAATCCGAGGAAATCGACGGGTAGGCCGCGGGCGCGTCGCTGCAGACCTGCCCGGCGAGGTCCGTCGCCGGCGATGATCAATCGCGCGGAAACTCCTGAGTTACGCAGCGCAGCAAGCGAATCGATACTTCTCTCGACGTGCTTTTCCACCGACAGTCGGCCGCAGTGCACCAGTAGCCGTTCCGCCAGTGCCGAGCGCTTCTCGACGTGTCTGCGCCGCGGATGGAACAGGTCCAGATCCACCCCGAGAGGCACCCGGTGCACGTTGCGAACACCGATGCGCTCGAACTCCTGCTGAGCGAACTGCGTGGTGCACACGACGGCGTCGTATTGCTCGGCGGTGCGCCGGTTCGCCAGATCGGCGACGGGTCGGGCACAGCGCATCGGCATCGTCTGCGCGAACAGTCGATCGAGGCGCTCGTGAGAGATCATCACGCTGCGGATGTCCCGGCGGGCGGCCCAGCGACCCATGCCACGCAGCGTGAGTCGATCCGACACCTCGATCACGTCCGGCCGCAGTCCGGACGCCACCGAAGACACCCGGCGCGGATCGGCCACCCGATAGCCGCCGGTGCACGGAATCTGCGGTGCGGGTACTTCGATGCGGACCACTCCCGAAGGCAACAGTTCTTCACGCCACTGCGCTCCCGGCACGATCAACGTCACCTCGTGACCACCGGCCACGTAACCCGCCCCGAGCTGGTCGACTGCCGTCCGCAGCCCACCGGAGCGTGGCCCGTAGAAGTTGGCGAGTTGCACGATGCGCACTCGCTCAGTCTTCTCACCAGAGGATCCATCCGGCGGCGCGCCGATGGACAGTGACCGAACCCTCGCGGAATTTCTGTGTGGCAATTGCTACCAACGGGTAGGCGGGGCAGATGCGAGCGACACTGCAATCCACCGGTCACACCCCGGCGTCCGAGGTCTGGGAACGCTACATGGAACCGGCGCAGTGGAAGATCTGGGCACCGCAGATCACCGGCGTCGAATACGGCGGCGAGCGTCTCACTGCCGAGACTACCGGTCGGGTGCTGGGACCACTGGGTGTTCCGATCGAGTTTCGGGTGCACTCGATCGACGAACGGTCGCGGACCTGGGCGTGGTCTGCGTGGTTCCAGAATCAGGCCATCGGGATCGACCTGACTCATGGGGTCGTGTCGCGGCCGAGCGGAACCCGGGCCTGGTTGACGGTCGACGGCCCTGCACCCCTGGTGCTGCCCTATCTGCCCGTCGCCAAGTTCGCGCTCCACCGGTTGTGTGCGCGGTAGAGCTACTCGGACCGCGGCACTGTCTTCTCCTCGGACTGGTCGGCTACCTCGGTCGGCTCGGGCGTCGGCAACGACGACTCCTCGCCGGACCCGTCGAGATGGCCGTCGAACTCGTCGATCGCCTCATCGCGTTCGCCGCCGGTCTGATCCTGATCGGCGTCGACGCCTTTCGAATGCTTCGCCGGGTCGACGGTGGTGTCCACTGCTTCGTTGTCGGTCATGGGGTCAAGAGTGCCCGTCGGCCCGCGACGCAAACCCTCACAGACCCTTTTCGATGACGTAGCGGGTCAATTCCACACGATTGGCCAGCTGCAATTTCCGCAGCGTCGCCTGCACGTGATTCTCGACGGTGCGGTGACTGAGCGTCAATCGCGTCGCAATCTGCTTGGCGCTCAGTCCCTTTGCGACCAAACGCAGCACCTCGGTTTCCCTATCCGTCAGCGTCGGGCGGGTGTCGGATTCCGGTTCGGGCGAGGACGACATCCGCCGGAACTCCCCGAGGACCAGGCCCGCGAGGCCGGGTGTGAACACCGCCTGCCCGGCCGACGTGGCGCGGACCGCGTCGAACAGTTCCTCCGCCGACGCACTCTTGACCAGGTATCCCGTCGCACCCGCCTTGATCGCGTCGAGCACGTCGCTGCGTTCTGCCGACGCCGACAGCACCAGGATCTTGGTCTCGGGCGACGCTTCCAGCACCGCCACAGTGGCGTCGGCTCCGTTGCCGTCGGGTAGATGCATGTCCATCAGCACGACGTCGGGAGTGGTGGCCCGGGCCCGGCGTCCAGCAGCGGCAACGCCGTCCGCGGTGGCAACGACCCTGAATCCGGCGGCATCGAGATCACGGGCAACACCGTCGCGCCACATCGGATGATCGTCGACGACCATCACCGCGATCTCGGAATGCGCGTTCTCGTCCTCGTTCATGCCGGTCCTCCCGCTCGTGGTACTCGGATCTCCCATTCGGTCCCCTCGCCCTCGTTGGTGTCGAGTATCGCAGTGCCACCGAGGGATTCGACGCGGCCGAGGATCGATTTCGACACTCCCATCCGGCCTTCGGCTTCGGCGGCGGCAAGCCGTCCAGCTGGGATCCCTTGTCCGTCGTCGCGAATACTCACGATCAACTCCCCGTCGACGTCTTCGAGCAGTACGTAGGCCCGTGCCTCGGCACCGGCATGGAGTTCGACATTGGACAAGGCAGTTGCGACGACGGCGGCCAGTTCCCGGGCCACGTGGGATTCGACGAGAACCGGATCGGCAGGGGTCGAGACGGACACCGCGGTACTGGCCTGGGTGTTCAGCAGCGCCCTGACGTCGACGATCGAACCGGGGTGCTCACTACGCGGAACGGCCTGCTCCGAGATCAGTACCCGCAGAGCGACTTCCTGTTCCCCGGCCAGCTCCGCGAGTTCGGCTGCCGGACCGCCTATTTCGAGACCGCGCCTTCGAACCAAGGCCAGGACCTGCAGCACCCCGTCGTGCACTTGCCTGGCGAGCCGTTCGCGTTCTTCGGTGATCGCGGCCGAACGTGCTGCGCGACGCAACTCCTCGTGCGAGCGGCGGGCGGTGTTCGACGCCAATCCCAGTGCCAGTCCCGCCGAGAGCAGAACCGGGGCGGTGGCGTCGGACCACAGGTCGAGATCGAAGCGGTCACGGACGAGGGCGCTGACCACCGACATCACCACTCCCGACGCGATTCCGCCTCTGGGCCCCCACAGGATCGCGGCGGAGATGACGGCATTGGTGGCCCACAGGGTGGTCGGCAAGGTCTGGCGGGTGCTGTACCAGTCGTAGTCGGCCACCAGGCGCGTCGATGCCATCAACGCGATGACGATGACCTGGTCGGCGAGCACCACCTGCCAACGCGGAAGCGTTGCACGTGAGAGCACCAGCGCAGAAGCTCCCGACCACACGGCCATCAGAGCTACGAGAACCCAACTCAACCGCGGATTGACGTAATTGTCGACGGTGGCGGCCTGATAACTGATGGCGTAGACGAGGGTGATCAGCCTGAAAGCCTGGGAGGCCCGCCACAGCGGGGTGTCGGGATCGGACGAGGTGAGCGTGGTTCGCACCCGATCAACCGTCGGCATCGGTCTTCGAACCTCCGCTCTCCGGCTCCGGGATCGTCAACTCCCCCTTGGGAAGCCGCTCCGGCTCGTAGGCACCCGGCGGTGTGTGCGGATCGCTCGGTTCGGCCGAGTACAGCGGATCGGTCTCCTCGGGTTCGGAAAACACCTCGTCCGGGTCGTCGGCGAGCAGTGACCGAACGGCGGTGTTGAGGACTGCGACGATCGGTACTGCCAGCAAGCCTCCGACGATGCCCGCGAGCAGGATTCCGACGGTGATGGACAGCACCACCGCGAGCGGGTGCAGTCGCACTGCGCGGCCCAGCAGAAGTGGTTGCAGCACATGCCCTTCGAGCTGCATGACGGCCACCACGATGCCGAGGGTGATGACGGCGGTGATCAGCCCCTTGGTCACCAAGGCGATGAACACGGCGACGAACCCGGTCAACACGGCACCGATGATCGGGATGAACGCACCGATGAAGACCAGCGATGCGAGCGGAAGAGCCAGCGGAACACCGAGAACGGCGAGACCTGCGCCGATGCCGATCGCATCGGCGGCGGCGACGGCGACCGTCGCGCGGACGTATCCCACGAGCGAACCGAAACCCTGAATGCCGGCGGTCCGGATCTTGCGGCGGGCCTGGGTCGGTGCCAGACGCGTGACGAACTGCCAGATCTGATCACCGCCGTACAGAAAGAAGATCAGGATGAACAGGGTGAGCGCTGCCCCGGTGAGGATTTCGCCGATCACCGTGGCGGTGGTCAGTGCTCCGCTGGTGACTGCTTGCTGATTGTCCTGAACGACCTTGACGATGTTGTCGGTGGCTTGTCGAATCTGGTCTTCGCTGATGTGCAGAGGGCCGCTGGTGAGCCAGCTCTCGACGCTGTTGATCGATTGGGTGAACTGATCGCCCACCTGCGGGAGGCCCTCGATGAACTGCTCGACGATGAAGGTCATGATCCCGGCGACTACGCCGATGCTCGCGATGATGACGATGATCACCGCGAGGGCTCGCGGTACCCCGCGCCGGTGCATCCAGTCGACGACCGGGACCAACATCGCCGAGGCCAACAAGGCGAGACCCAACGGGATGACGACGGTGCTGAGTCTCGCGACCACATAGGCGAAAGTGACGAACCCGGCAAACAGGACAAGCAGTCGCCACGTCCATTCCGCCCCCACCCGCACCAGGGGATGCACCGAATCCGCGGCCGAAGTGAGGCGCGGGGACGCCCCCGTACCTTGCGCCCGCAACTCGTCGGTGCTCACCCGCTAAATTTAACCTGTGCTGGCATCTTTCCGAGCGGTCTCGCTCACCCTGAAGAGTCGCTGGCCGCTCTATATGTTCTCGATGCTCATCGCCAACGTCTTCGGCGCGGTGCTGGTGTTCGCATTCGTTCGCTACGGCCTACCCATCCCGGAGTCGCAGTCCATCGTGGCCGACCGGGTTCGCAACGTGTACATCTTCGGGGCCTATCTGGGCGTGGCCCTGGTGGTCAGCCTGATCTACGCCTACTTCCTGCTGCGTTCGGTCATTCGATGGCAGTTGCGCGGCGGTCCGCCCACCCGCAAGGAACAGATGACGACGCTGCACGCGCCGTTGCGACAGGCCATCGTGCACCTGATTCTGTGGATCATCGGCGGCATCATCTTCGTACTGTTGACCATCGCGGAGATGCCGTCCCTGTCGGTCGCCGTCATCGTCACCGTCGGTATGGCCGCCACCGTCACCTTCGGGTTCACCTACATGCTCGGCGAACGCATTCTGCGTCCCGTCGCGGCGATGGCCTTGAGCGAAGGTCGGTTCGATCGCACGATGACGCCCGGCGTCGGCACCCGGATGGCCATGACGTGGGGGCTGGGCACCTTGATGCCCGTCATCGGCATCATCTTGCTGTGCGCCACCCAGCTCACCACCGATCTCGTCTTCTCCCCCAATGCACTCGCGGTCGCCATCATCCTGCTCAGCGTGTTGGCGATCGTGCAGGCGTTCGTGCTCTCGATGCTCACCGCGAGCCAGATCTCCGACCCGATCAGTGCGCTGCACAGCGCCATCGAGCGAGTGCAGCGCGGTGAAACCGACGTCGAGGTCGATGTGTTCGACGGCAGCGAGATCGGCCGCCTTCAGGTGGGCTTCAACCGGATGATGGAAGAGTCCACCGAACGACGCGTCCTGCGGGAGCTGTTCGGTCAGCACGTCGGTGAGGACGTGGCGCGTCGGGCATTGCAGTTCGGAACCGAACTCGGCGGCGAGACCCGCTTCGTCGCGGTGTTGTTCGTCGACATGGTCGGCAGCACCGCCACCGCCTCCGAGCGCCCACCGAGCGAGGTCGTGGTGTTGCTCAACGAGTTCTTCCGGGTGGTCGTCGATGTCGTCGGAAACCATCACGGTTTCGTCAACAAGTTCATGGGCGATGCCGCCCTCGCGATCTTCGGGGCTCCGCTCGATCGCCCGGATGCCCCTACTGCGGCGCTCGCTGCCGCGCGGGAGTTGAGATTTGCGCTGAACGAGATCACCGGGCTCGATATCGGCATCGGCGTCTCCGCGGGCCTGGCCGTCGCAGGAAACATCGGTGCGGCGGAACGCTTCGAGTACACGGTCATCGGAGACCCGGTCAACGAGGCCTCGCGGCTCACCGAGCTGGCCAAGTTGAGACCGGGACGCGTACTGGCGTCGACCTCGGCCCTGTACTTCGCCGATGACGAGGAACAGGAGCAGTGGGAGTTGGGCGACCAGGTGCAACTTCGTGGTCGACGCCGCGCCACTCACCTGGCCTGGCCGGTGGAGCACCCCGACGCCACGCCCGACGACAGTTAGTCTGACACGGTGCCGGACCCCAGTTCCACCCGCGGACCCGCAGTGCGGCGTCCGCGAAACCGACTGCGGTGGGTCAAGTGGATCGCCGGAATCGCACTGGTGTCGTTGCTGGTGGCCGAGGCGGTCTACCTGTGGCCGCGACTGCACGAATCCTGGACCGCGGTGCGCGAGATTCACTGGGGTTGGCTGGCGGCCTGCGTGGGTGCGCAGGCGGTGTCGTTGAGCGCATTCGGCAGAGTGCAGAAGCAGCTACTCGACGCAGGTGGCGTGCAGGTGCGCCAGCGTAAGTCCGTTGCCGTCATCTACGGCAGCACCGCCATGTCGCTCACGCTTCCCGCCGGACAGGTGTTCTCGACGGCATTCACCTATCGCGAGACCCGCCGGTGGGGAGCGAGCCCGGTCGTGGCGTCGTGGCAGCTGGCCATCTCCGGCGTCATCGCCGCGGCTGGACTTGCCGTCCTCGGGCTCGCCGGTGGGCTGATCGTGGGTAGCTCCTTCAACACCTTCACCGTGGTGCTCCCGATCGCCGGTGTCATCGCCATCGTCGCCGCAGTCCGCTATATCTCGCGTCACCCGGACTCGATCAAGAACATCGCACGCTGGGGGCTGCGTCGGTACAACGCGCTACGCAACCACGAGCTCGACGCCGGTGCCGAGGGCATCGACAAGATCATCGGGCAGATTCAGTCCGTCGAGCTCGGAAAGCGCGATGGCGCACTGACGCTGTCGTGGTCTGCGGTTCATCGGCTCGCCGATGTGGCGTGCCTGGCGTTCGCATGCCTGGCCGTCGGCGCGGATCCCCGACTGTCCGGATTGCTCATCGCCTTCGCCGCGGGCAAGGCCGTCGGTTCGGTTCCACTTGCTCCTGGTGGGCTGGTCGTCGTCGATGCCACCCTGATCGCGTTCTTGACCAGCGCCGCATCGATCACCGCATCGCAGGCCGTGGCCTCGGCACTGGTGTACCGCGGGATCAGCTTCATTCTCGTCGCCATCATCGGATGGATCGTGTTCCTGGTGCTGTTTCGGCGCCATCAACATGCCGATCTCGAATTCGACATCGCCCTCGAGCGGCAGGAAACGGCTGATCTGCGCGGCACCGAGGATGTTCGCGGCCCGAAGGGCGACCCGGAGCCCGCATAGCGCGCCCTGTGGTATCCGTCACTTTCCGTTCTCGAGAAATTTATTCGGACCTTGGTCCGTTTGTGTACTATGAGAATTGAAACTTCAACTCATCAAGGAGTCCCCATGACCACCGCCATCGCACTTCCCGAGCTCACCGCAGGCACCTGGGCCATCGACGCATCCCACTCCACCGTCGGATTCACCGTCCGCCACCTCATGGTCAGCAAGGTCCGTGGCCGCTTCCAGAACTTCAGTGGCACCATCACCGTCGCCGCCGACGGCACCCCCTCGGTCGACGCCGAGATCGACGTCGCCTCCATCACCACCGACAATGCCCAGCGCGACGGTCACCTCAAGACCGCAGACTTCTTCGAGGTCGAGAAGTTCCCCACCGCGACGTTCAAGTCCACCTCGGTCAAGGCCAACGGCGGAGACTTCGTCGTCACCGGTGACTTCACCCTCCACGGCGTCACCAACTCCATCGATCTCGAGCTCGAGTTCAACGGCGTCAACGCCGGCATGGGCAACGGGCCGGTCGCCGGGTTCGAAGCCAAAACCGTCATCAACCGCAGGGACTTCGGCATCAGCATCGACATGCCCCTCGAAGGCGGCGGCGCAGTCGTCGGCGACAAGATCACGCTGAACCTGGAAATCGAAGCCGGGCTGCAGGCGTAATTCCGCCCTCCCCGCCTCACCCTCCGAACGGCCCGTATCGCACACGCGATACGGGCCGTTCGCCGTCGGTGTCGAATGTCGGGGTGTCTACAGTGGGGCGCGTGAAGCTTCGTTCTCCCGCCATTGCCGCCGTCCTCGACCTGCTCATGGTGGTGCTCTTCGCCGCTATCGGCCGTCGCAGCCATGCCGAGGCCGCTGCATTGTCCGGCCTGTTCCATACCGCGTGGCCGTTCGTCGTCGGCGGTGCCATCGGCTGGCTCGTCACGTTCGCGCTGTATCGCAACAAGTTCGACGCTTTCCTCATCGTCCCGACGGGCATCGTCGTGTGGGTGATGACCGTCGTGGTCGGTATGACTCTGCGTGCGCTGACCGGGCAAGGGACGGCCGGGTCGTTCATCATCGTCGCCTCGGTGGCCACCGCCGTGCTGCTGCTGGGTTGGCGAGCTCTGGCGAAATTGGTCCCCAGCGGTCGTCCATGACGGCCTGCACGCGATAGAGTGATACTCGGTGCGCCGGGAAGTCTGGTCGGCAACAACTCTGTGCTGCGTACTTGCTGAGTAAAGTTCGGTTGGTTCGCGGCTCGACGAAGCTACCGAAAGGCGTTGTCTCCGTGACAGATCCATCCAGCTCGACAGATTCACCCAGGCCGAGAACGCGATTGCCGCTGTTCTCGCGTGGTTCCTGGTCCGAGACCGATCGCGTCGCGCAGATTCTTCGTAAGGAGACCGTCGGCGGCGCGCTGCTTCTCGTCGCCACCGTCATCGCACTGGTCTGGGCCAACTCACCCTGGTCCGACGCATACCACTCTCTGATGGGGACCCGAGTCGGCCCTTCGGCGCTCCATCTGGACCTGACGCTCTCGACCTGGGCAGCCGACGGATTGCTGGCCATCTTCTTCTTCGTGGTCGGACTCGAACTCAAACGAGAATTCGTTGCAGGCGATCTCCGTGATCCCGCACGAGCGGCTCTACCGGTGGCCGCAGCCATCGGCGGAATGGCAATTCCGGCAGTCATTTTCGTGCTGATCAACCTGGGCACGGGCGACGGCGCTCTGCTCGGCTGGGCTATCCCCACCGCAACCGATATCGCGTTCGCGGTCGCTGTGCTTGCCGTGATCAGCACCCATCTACCCGCCGCGCTACGGACGTTCCTGCTGACCTTGGCCGTGGTCGACGATCTCTTGGCCGTCAGCGTCATCGCCATCTTCTACACCGACGACATCAACTTCGTCGCGCTCGGCCTGACGCTGATTCCGCTCGCCCTGTTCGCTGTCGCCGTGCAGATGCGCGTCCGCTCGTGGTGGGTTCTCATCCCGCTGGCGGTCGTGACCTGGGTACTGATGCACGAGTCCGGCGTTCACGCGACCGTTGCGGGCGTGCTGCTCGGCTTCACCGTTCCGGTGATTCGCAGCAAGGCCGCCGGTGGCCCCGAGGCAGGCCCCGGCCTCGCCGAGCACTTCGAGCACAAGATTCGGCCGATCTCGGCAGGTATCGCGGTCCCGCTGTTCGCCTTCTGCGCGGCAGGCGTGACCGTCGGCGGATTCTCCGGCCTGGCCAGCGCCCTGACCGATCCGATTGCCATCGGAATCATCGCCGGCCTCGTCATCGGCAAGGCAATCGGCATCTTCGGCACCACGTATCTGGTGTCTCGCTTCACCCGAGCGACGCTCGATGCCGGATTGAAATGGCTCGACGTTCTGGGCGTGGCGATGCTCGCGGGCATCGGATTCACGGTGTCGCTGCTCATCGGCGATCTCGCCTTCGGCGAGGGAACGCAGCGCGACGACCACGTCAAGGTCGGTGTGCTCACCGGATCAATCATCGCGGCCTCGTTGGCAGCCATCATCCTGCGCAGCCGCAACAAGGCCTACCGGGCATACCACATCGAAGAGACCCGCGACGACAACCACGACGGCATCCCGGACGTGTACGAGAAGTAGTACGCAGTTCCTGGTCCGATCCCGGACCACGTGTGCAATACCGAGTAAGGCCCGCCCCCGCGAGGAGGCGGGCCTTACTCGTATCCCGGTCCAGGGCGCGGGAGGCGTCGCCGAACAACTATCGCCGAGCCCCTCTACAGTGGTCGCCGTGATCGATTACCGGCTACCCGCGTGACAGCTCCGCCGCCGCTGGCCCGTCGACTCGGACTGTTCGACGCCATCGTCATCGGCGTCGGCTCGATGGTCGGGGCCGGGGTGTTCGCGTCGTTCGCACCGGCATCCGCCGTGGCGGGGGCTGGGCTGCTCATCGGTCTGGCTGTCGCGGCCGTGGTGGCGTTCTGCAACGCAACCTCGTCGGCGCAACTCGCTGCGCAGTACCCCACGTCCGGCGGCACGTACGTCTACGGCCGTGAGCGTCTCGGACAGTGGCCGGGTTTCGTGGCCGGGTGGAGCTTCGTGATCGGTAAGACCGCCAGCTCGGCGGCCATGGCGTTGGTGTTCGCGGCCTACGTCGCGCCTGCCGGTTACACCGAACTCGTTGCCATCCTCGCCATCACGGCCCTCACCACTGTGAACTACTTCGGCATCACGCGGACAGCGTTGTTGACGAAGGTCCTGGTCCTGGCAGTGCTCGCCGTCCTGGTCACCGCAGTGACTCTCGGCGCCACCGGCTCGTCCAGCCCGGCAGCCGAGGGACTCGGCTCCTTCACCGCCGATGGTTGGTACGGAATTCTGCAGTCGGCCGGCTTCCTGTTCTTCGCCTTCGCGGGCTATGCGCGCATTGCCACCCTCGGCGAGGAGGTCGTGCAGCCCGAACGCACCATCCCGCGCGCCATCGTCTCGGCGCTGGGCATCGCGTTGCTGGTCTACGCGGTGGTGGCACTGTCACTGTTGTCGGTCCTCGGCCCGGAGTTACTGGCGTCGTCCTCGGCTCCACTGGTCGATCTCGTCTCCACTGCAGGGCATTCATGGGCCGCGCCGCTGGTGCGCTTCGGAGCCGCCGCGGCCGCGCTAGGTGCCTTACTCGCGCTGATCGCCGGAATCGGCCGCACCTCCCTGGCGATGGCCCGGCATCGGGATCTGCCGTCGTATCTGACTGCGGTTCACGCGCGATACTCGGTTCCCCATCGTGCCGAAATCACGGTGGCGGCAGTTGTCTGCGTCCTGATTCTGGTTGTCGACCTGCGGGACGCCATCGGCTTCTCGTCGTTCGGAGTGCTGCTGTATTACCTGGTCGCGAACCTGAGCGCATACAACCAGGATTCCCAGCACCGCCGCTATCCCAGAGCTCTCCAGATAGTCGGCAGTATCGGTTGCGTGATTCTCCTCGCTACCCTGCCGGCAACCTCGATCGCCGTCGGCATCGTGGTGGTGGCGCTCGGTGTCGGATATCGACTGGTACAGGTTCGTCGCCCCGATTGACGGCTGATTCGACGACTGTCAATATAGACGCATGTCGAACCAAGAACTGGCGACCGAGTGCTGCTCACCGCTGATCCGTGAACCCATCACCGCGGATCGAGCAGCAGATCTGGCCCAGATGTTCAAAGCCCTCGCCGATCCGGTTCGGCTGCGGCTGCTCAGCCTCGTCGCAAGCCACGCAGGCGGCGAAGCGTGTGTCTGCGACATCTCCCCAGCATTCGACCTGTCGCAGCCCACCATCTCCCACCACCTCAAGGTGTTGCGCGAGGCGGGGTTGCTCGACTGCGAACGACGTGGCACCTGGGTTTATTACTCGGTGATTCCCGCTGCGCTGCAACAACTGTCGGCAGTTCTCGATGCTGCAGAGTCCGCTCGGGCCGTGGCATGAGTACGACGACCGATACAGCCGTGGTCGGCAAGCTCTCCACCCTCGACCGGCTGCTGCCCGTCTGGATCGGCGTGGCCATGGTTGTGGGCCTGCTCCTCGGACGCCTGATCCCCGGCCTGAACGACGTGTTGTCGTCCATCTCGATCGACGGAGTGTCGCTTCCGATCGCCATCGGACTGCTGATCATGATGTACCCGGTGCTGGCCAAAGTGCGCTACGACCGCCTCGACACCGTCACCGGAGACAAGCGTCTGCTGATCGGATCGCTGCTGCTCAACTGGATCCTCGGGCCGGCGCTGATGTTCGCTCTCGCCTGGCTTTTCCTCCCCGACCTGCCCGAGTATCGAACCGGGCTGATCATCGTCGGCCTGGCTCGATGCATTGCGATGGTCATCATCTGGAACGACCTCGCGTGCGGAGACCGTGAGGCCGCCGCGGTTCTGGTGGCGATCAACTCCGTCTTCCAGATGTTCATGTTCGCCGTCCTCGGATGGTTCTACCTTTCGATTCTTCCCGGCTGGCTCGGACTCGAGCAGACCACCATCGAGGCGTCGCCGTGGCAGATCGCCAAGTCGGTCCTCATCTTCCTCGGAATCCCGCTGATAGCAGGATTCGCATCGCGCTTCTTCGGCGAACGCGCCAAGGGCCGCGACTGGTACGAGGAGAAGTTCATCCCCCGTATCGCTCCGTGGGCGCTCTACGGCCTGCTGTTCACGATCGTTATTCTCTTTGCGCTGCAGGGTGATCAGATCACGTCACAGCCTTTCGACGTGGTACGCATCGCGCTGCCACTGCTGGTGTACTTCGCGGTGATGTGGGGCGGCGGCTACGCCCTGGGTGCCGCAATGGGCCTGGGTTACGAGCGCACCACCACTCTCGCGTTCACCGCCGCGGGCAACAACTTCGAGCTCGCGATCGCCGTGGCGATCGCGACCTACGGCGCGACGTCCGGGCAAGCACTCGCCGGTGTCGTCGGGCCTCTCATCGAGGTCCCGGTACTGGTCGGCCTCGTGTACGTCTCGCTCGCACTGCGTAAACGCTTCTCTCCCATGCCAACCGCCACTGCAGCACGCCAGGAGTCCTGATGCCCGATACCCCGAGTGTGCTGTTCGTCTGCGTCAAGAACGGCGGCAAGTCGCAGATGGCGGCCGGACTGATGCGTAAGCTGGCCGGTACTGCGGTCGAAGTCCACTCTGCCGGAACGAAACCCGGCGTCACCATCAATGCTCTCTCGGCCGAATCCCTCCTCGAAGTCGACGTCGATGTGTCCGGCGAACATCCGAAACCGATCGACCCGGCTCTGCTCGCTCGGATGGACTACGTCATCACCCTCGGCGGAGAGGCGCGAGTCGAGACCGTCGACGGGCCGACGTTCGAGAACTGGGACACCGACGAGCCCTCCGAGCGCGGTATCGACGGAATGGAACGAATGCGCCTGGTGCGGGACGATATCGCCATCCGTGTCGAGGCTCTCACATCCCGATTGCTCAGCACGAAGCCCTGATTCACGTGGAAAGCCCGGTGGTATCGAGCAGCTGACCTGACTGTCCACTATTTCGCTCCGCGAGCGGGATCCCGCCTTCGGTTCACGATCGTGGACGCTCAGTGCACCGCCCAGCTACGACCTTCGCCGCTTCTCCGTCAGATCCTGTCGGTGACACTCGCGTTGCGACGAGCGAGTTCGACAGCAGCGGTGGGTGTTCCGTGCCACGGCGCGCCATGCCCCGGCAGAATCCACTCCGCATCGATATCGGCGAGCGCAGACAGTGCCGCCTCTGCCTCATCGGGTCGATGGGCAAAGAACGGCGGCAGAAGTTGCGGGCCGGCAATGGGCGAGAGCCCATGACCGGTCACCAACGCATCACCGGTGATCAGCACACCGCTGCTCGGGAGGTGGAACGCGCTGTGGCCCGAGGTATGCCCCGAACAGGCCACGGGGACCGGGGCACCGGGTAGATCGAGGGGACCGGACTGCGGGTACGGCTGCGCGTGCCCGATCGTGATGGGTGTCAGCGCACCCGCTCCGAGGATGCGGGCCGTCCAACGCAGTCCACGCGGCCGCAGGCAGCGTCTGACGATGTCGACCGGACTGGCCTGTTCGAGATCGCCGCTGCGTGCATGCTCGGCATCGGCAGCGCTCATGAACACCGGTGTGCCGTAGCGCTGATGGAAGTGGTTGATCGCACCCATGTGGTCGATGTGAGCGTGCGTCAGCAGTATCGCCTGGACGTCGCGGGGGTGGCAGCCCAGTTCTCGAATCGAGGCCTCCACCCGGGCCGTGTCCTTCGACCATCCCGCGTCGATCAACGTCAGCGCCGCGCCGTCACGCAACAACGCCCAGTTCACCGCTGTCCCTTCGACGCAGAACACGTCGTCGGCAATTTCCTGCATACCGGCCCTCACTCACTCTTTCGGAACGATCGTTCCGACGCTAACATCGGGAACACGCTGAGCGGAACAGTCGTTCCGTCACCGAAAGGACTCGCACGATGAAACTGCGACGGATACGGACTGCGGACGGACTGCAGTTGCAGACCTCGACGGAGGGAACATCCTGGCAACCGACAGAGGACCGGTCTGCCTTGGGCGGCCGAGTCTTCGACCCCGAGTGGGAACTGGCCCGCGCCGACGAACATCTCCGCAACAGTGCGGTGTTGTTGCCGTTCCAACCGGCCTCGTTCCGTGACTTCATGCTCTACGAACACCACGTCGTCGACGCCAGTCGGGGATTGGTCCGACGCTTCCATCCGATGCAGGCGAAGGCCGTCGCCGCAGTCGAAGCGATCACCCGGCGCACCTTTCCGCTGCTGCGCCCCAAGCCCTTGTTCTATGCCCAACCCATGTACTACATGTCCAATGCACTCACGTTCGTTCCCTCGGGGACTGCGATTGCTGCGCCCTCCTACTCACGAGCGCTGGACTACGAGCTCGAAATCGGGTTCGTCCTGGCCCGAACGTTGTTCGACGCCACCGCCGACGAGGCTCTCGATGCCATCGGAGCGTTCGTCGTGCTCAACGACTTCAGCGCCCGCGATGTACAGCGCACCGAAATGGCCAGCGGGTTCGGGCCACAGAAGTCCAAACACTTCGCGACCTCGCTGTCCGAGGTGGCCGTCACCGCCGACGAGATCCTGCCCATCATCGACTCGCTGCGTGGCACGGTCACCATCGACGGCACCACCGTGTCGACGGTATCGAGCGCTGGGATGCAGCACAGCATCGGCGAAGTGCTGGCGCACGCCTCCCGCAGTGAGATATTGCGGCCCGGCGAACTGTTCGCCACCGGCACCCTGCCCGGAGGCAGCGGGATGGAAACCGGGCACTGGCTCACACCCGGAGCCAGCCTGGAACTCAGCATCGATGGGATCGGCACCATCAGCCACGTCGTACTCGATTCGTGACCTTCAGCGCCGCCGGAGCGTCGCCGTCCCGCTCGAAACGAGACGCCAACCGCGCCGAACTACAGACTCGACTGCTCGACACGGCCGAGGAACTCTTCTCCGGCCGCGGGTATTTCGGCGTCGGGGTACGCGATATCACCGATCGCGCACACACGCGTCTGGCATCGGTCAGTGAGCAATTCGGCGGCAAAGAGGGACTGTTCCAGGCCGTGTTGGCTCGACGCATCCGCCCTCTCAACGCCGATCGGCGCGCCCAGCTGGCCACGCTGCCGACGCGCGGAGGCCGCGCGAAACGTCTTCGCGCACTGATCGAGGCGTTCACCGAACCGATGCGCCGCCGCACCGGTGATCCCGGATGGGACAACTACTTTCGGCTCATCGCCCAACTCGCCAACTCGGGAAGTCCTATCGGGCGTCTGATCGTCGACGACTTCAACGCCATCGCCACCGAGTTCATGAGCCATATGCAGGCACTGTTTCCCGAGGCGAACGAGGTGGCGATTCACGACGCGTATCTACACCTCGTCGCCGCCGCGATGCACACCTACTCCAACAATCTCCGACTCGACAGTCTCACCAAGGGCCGGATGCACGCGCGCGATATGGACGAACGCCATACCGCCCTGCTCCGATTCGCCGAGGGTGGCATCACCGCGACACTGCTTCGACCCCGCCTCGATCGTTGAATTCTCGCTCGACCCGACTCAACCGAAGGCCTGATACCCCAGCCAGCCGGCGAGGCCGAGTCCCAGAATCCCCACGCCGATGCGCAGCACGATCGGCGAGATGACCTTGACCGTCGGTGGCCCGCAGGCTCCGCCGACGAAACAGCCGATCGCCAGTGCGAGAGCCGCCAGCCAGTGCACCTGGCCGGAGAACGAAAAGATGATGGCAGCAATCAGATTGGCGATACCGAGGAAGAAGCTCTTGAGAACACTTGCGCGCCAGAAGGTATCTGCAGTACAGATCAGCGCCAACGCGAGAAAGATGACGCCTGCTCCGGCACCGAAATAGCCGCCGTAGATCGCGACGACGAACAGTGCCAGGGGATAGAGCGTCGGAAACTGCTTGTCCCCGGAAAGCTTTCGAATGTTCGGCTGCAGCAGCAGGGCGATGGCTGCCATCGCCACCAGGAACGGCACGACCGCTTCGAACGAACCGTCCGGGGTGACGAGCAACAGAACCGCACCGGTGGTGCCGCCCAGCGCCGAGTAGACCGCATATCGAACGAGTTGCTTGCCGTCCTTGGCCAACTCGGCCGAGGAACTCGCCGTCGCTCCGACACCGGCCGCCACCAACGCCACCGTGTTCGTCACGTTCGCCGACACCGCAGGCAAGCCAACCGCCAGGAGCGCCGGGTAGGAGACGAGCGAGGCGAGGCCGGTGACGAAACCCACGAGCCCAGCGAAGAACCCGGCCACCACCAGAAGTCCGAAATCGAGCACGGTCACCGGACAAAACTACCGTGCCTAACTATCTGCTCGACATCACTCGCTCGGGTTCGCCATTTCCTGCAGCAACCGACTCGTCATGCGCACTGCCTGGTCTCCGCCGTCTGCGTCCTCGATGTACACCGCGAACGCCACATCGCCACTGGTGGCGAGCACGAAGCGATCATCACCGCTCTGCCCTGCGAATCCCTGCACACCGTCGAACGTATCGAGGCCACTGCTGCGCGACGAATCGGCCAGCATCCCGCGCAACCGCTGCGCCGCGTCCGGCCCGACCGGCTCGGCCGCGCGGTCGGCGACTGCGGTCTGCCCGACGACGATCGCCGGTGTCGGCGCGCTACCCCGCGAGATCGCCGCTGCCATTTGTGCCAGTCCGAACGGCGTGACCGTCGCCTCGGCTGGCGAGGTGGTGGACACGGTCCGAATACCGTCGATCGCGCTGCGACTGTCTGCCGGGGTTCCGGTGTAGGCATCGAGACCAGGCATCGAGTAGTGGATTCCGAGACCGAGCTGCGAGGCCGCGTCCTGTGCGCTGTCGTCGCCGCGATCGGACTGAACAGCCTTGACAAGATCGGCTGCCGTGCCCGCTGGATACGAGCCCCCGAACGCCACATCACCCTGCTCGTTGGCGTAACTGTTCTGTGCGGCAGCGAGAATCGCACCGGTCGACGCAGACAGAGCGACGATCGACGCCGAGCTTCCGGCCATCACGACTGCATTCTCGGCGGCCAACTGGATGTGCGGATCGAGCGTCGCGTGCAGGTCCGGCCCAGCAGGCCCTTGGAATCCGACGCGGCGTTGACCGATTCCGTCGACAGTGTAGGTGTCGACGGCCCAGCCTGCGGTGGCGTCGCGTCCGGCCTGCCATGCGGCGCGTAGCGAATCGAGTACCGGTGAGGTGTTGCGCCGATCGTCGACGATGAGCTTCGGTTGGGGCGAGACCACGACTCCCGGCACGGCCCGAAGGTCGTCCTCGAGAACGGCGAAGTCGTCATCGCGCAGGTTCACTGCGGTGATCGGAGCACCTCCGGACGAATTGAGCTCTGCCAGCATCGATTCGGAGGTGATCAGCGGTGCCACGACATCGATGACGTCGGCCAGCTGCTGCGTGGACGCAACCGGATCACTCATCTGGGCAGGATCGAGGGAAATGGCGTTGATCGTGCGTTCGCTCATCAGCACGTTGTTCGCGGCGTCGAAGATCAGCGGCGGAGCGGCGTCGGTGCGGGTGTATCGCACCGAGCCGCCCGAGGTCAGGTCCGGAACGACGGTGGCCGGGTCCCAGGCGATCCGCCAGCCGACGCTGAGCTTCTTGGTCGAGCCCTGCGTGCTGTACTTCCAATCCTTGCCCTCACCGAAGTGCCACGCGGACGCGAGGGTGAAGAAGCCGCTCTCGTCGGAAAGATCCATGTACTGGGTGAGATCGAAGTCGCCGGTGGACGTGCCGCCTGCCGACAAGCCGTCGAACATCTGGGTGATCGCGGCCGACGCAGCGTTCGGGTACGTCGTCAGCGCTGCCGCGGCGGCAACATCGCGATGGTCCAGTGCGTCGACGAACTTCGAGACCAGCAGCTCGGCCTCACTCGGTGGGCGATCGACCATCCAGTACGCGGCCGAGACCGTCACTGTCGCCGCCGCTACTACGGCGACGAGGTAGCGACCGCGAACTGTGCGCGGGCCCCGACGGACGCGACTCGTAGAACTCATGAGTCACAATATTCACTGCAGTCACATGAGTAACAAGCACGGTATTCACACGAGCCGATCACGATTGAGATACGGCGTGGTCTGTTTCGGCGAGGTCCTAGCGCAGAAAGCGGCCCGCGGCCTCGACCGCCGGTGTCGAACTACCGGCGTCGTACACGAAGACGGAGAACGCGAGATCACCGGCGATCCCGACGAACCAGCCATGAGCGCCGCCGTTGTCGGCACCGAATTCAGCGGTCCCGGTCTTCCCGAGCAAGCCGGGAATATCGTCCAATTGCGTCGCGGTGCCGCCGGTGATGGTCTCGCGCATCATCGCCTTCAGTTGATCGGTGACCTGCGGGTTCACCGGCGCAGGTGACATGTCCGGCACCCCGGGACGACCTGCGATCATCGTCGGCGGAAGCAGCGCACCGTTCGCTATAGACGACGCCACCAGCGCCATTCCGAACGGTGACGCGGTCACCTGCCCCTGACCGATGGCCGACTCGACGCGTTGCGCCGGAGTATCGGCCGAGGGCACCGATCCGGTCACGGTCGTCAGTCCGGGAGTGACGTAGTCGACGCCGAGCCCGAACTGCGCGGCCGCCTCGGTCAAACCGTTCGGGGGCAGTGCAACGCCGAGCCGGCCCATCGTCGTATTGCAGGACTTGGCGAAGGCGGTGTGCAACGGGACGTCGCCGAGATCGAAGTTGTCGTCGTTCGGAATCTGCCTGCCCTCGATGTTCTCGGTGCCCGGGCACGGCAGAACGGTATCGGGGGTGACCGCGCCGGACTGCAGGGCGGCCGAGGTGGTGACCGTCTTGAACGTCGACCCCGGCGGGTACAGGCCCGTCAGGGCAATCGGGCCCTCGGCGTCCGCAGCGGCGTTCTGGGCCACGGCCAGTACCTCTCCCGTCGACGGCCTGAGCGCGACGATCGCCGCCTGTTGCGGCAACGACGCCAGCGCGTTCTCGGCTTTGAGCTGCAGTGCCGAGTCGAGAGTGGTGGCGATGTCCTGGCCGGTTCCGGCATCGCGCCCGGCCAACCGGGTGACGGTGCCGTCGGCCGCGACCGCCTGGACGGCCCAGCCTCGGTTGGCCGCCTGCTGCTGCTCCCACACGGTCGTCAGGTCGTTGAGCACCGGCGAGACGAGGCTGCGGTCGGTGGCCAGCAGCCGGGTCTGCGGCGCGAGGGTCACCCCCGGCAGTGCCGCGAGCTGAGCACCGATGGGGTCGATGTCCGACTGCCGAAGCGTCACTATCGTCGCCGAGCTCCCCTGTGCAGCAGAGACAGTCGACGAGATGGACTGAGCAGTGATGCCGGGAACGACGGATCCGACGAGATTCGCGACCGCCACCGGATCGGCCGTCGCGTCGACATTCACGAGAGTGACCACCTGCTGTGACATGAGCTCGACGCCGTTACCGTCGAAGATTCGGGGTGCAACGAGCGCATCGGTCGGAGTGAACCGCACCGAGGAATCGGCAGTGAGCCCGGGCACCAACATCGCCGGGTCCCAGGTGATCTTCCACCCCTGCTCGGTCTCCGCCGCCGTCGCAGCGGTCGTGTAGTTCCACTCCTTCGGCTCACCATCGGGTTCGGCGGTGCCGTCGGTGGTCGTCGAGAACCGCCAGTCGGCGTTCAACGTGAACGTCCCCGCATCCCCGTCGGCATCGGCCACCTCGAAATCGGGAGTGGCCGTGACAGTCCCGCCGCCGGACAAACCGTCGTACAACTCGGTGAGCGCTGCCGTCGCCGCGGCAGGATCGGTGGTCAACGCAGCCGCCTGCGCGATGTCGGAGCTGTTCACCGCGGTCGCGAACTGCTCGGCGACCGTCTGCGGCTGATCCGGCCCACTCTGCCCACATGCGGCGAGGGTGAGCGCCACTACCGTCACGCTCGCGGCCAGAGTCGTCGGTCTCGTCGATGTACGCACGGATTCGATCATGCCTCGAGTCGGTCCTGGCGGAGTCCAAGAGTTCACCAAGTCCTCTCACGCACCGTGATCGAGCACTGTTCCTTCGACCTACCAGGACTCACCATGCCCTCGAACACGACGAGTACGGCCGTCCGCCGTGCCACCCTGGCCGTCGTCTGCGTGACGACAGCGATGCTGATGCTCGACATTGCGGTGGTGAACACCGCCCTACCGTCGATCGCAGCCGACCTGAACTCCGGCGTCAGCGCCCTCAAATGGGTTGTCGACGCCTATACCCTCGCTCTGGCAACAGTGGTTCTCAGTGCGGGCTCGTGGGCGGACCGCCGCGGACGCAAACGGGTGTTCGTCATCGGCATCGTCACGTTCACAGTCACCTCTCTGCTGTGTGCGCTCGCACCGAACATCGTGATACTCGACATCGCCCGTGCCGCTCAAGGAGTGGGCGGCGCAATACTTTTCGCGTGCTCGCTCGCACTGCTCGCCGACGTGTTCGAGAAGGGTCCGGCACGAGCATCGGCACTGGCCGCCTACGGAGCCACGATCGGTGGCGCCTTCGCTGTCGGCCCACTCGTCGGCGGGGTGTTGACCGAGGTGTTCCATTGGCGGGCAGTGTTCTTGGTCAACATTCCCATCGGACTGCTGACGCTGGTCGCGACGCTCACGTGGGTACCCGAATCCCGTGATCGACGTCCCCGCGGGGCCGACCTGCCCGGGCAGCTGTTGGTCTCGATGGGCCTGGCAGGCCTGGTCTACGGACTGCTGCACGGCAACGAGGCCGGCTGGACGGAGCCGATCACCATGCTCGCGCTCGGCATCGCCGCAGTCACACTGGCAGCGTTCTGCCTGCACGAACTCAATACACCGGAGCCGATGCTACCGCCGCATCTGCTTGCCAACCGGGCGTTCGCCGGAGCTCAGGTCGCCGCCTTCGCCATCTCGGCGTCGCTGTTCGCAGTATTCGTCTACACCACCGTCTACCTCCAGAACGTGCAGAATCTCTCCCCGATCGAGGCGGGTCTGACCTACCTGCCCGCGACGGTGGCGATGTTCGTCGTGGCCGGCATGACGGCCAAGCTCGAAGGGCGGATACCGGTTGCACTGTCGTTGACGGTCTCGCTGATACTCGTCTCCGTCGGCCTGCTGATGATGACGGTCGTCGATGTCGACGGCTCTCCGTATGCGTTGATACCCGGATTCGTGGTCGCGTGCATCGGTGCCGGAGTGTTCAATCCCGTCATGAGCGGCCTCGTTCTGGGTGAGAGCACCGCCCGACACTCCGGCTTGGCCGCCGGTATCAACGACGCTTTCCGACAGAGCGGAATTGCCGTCGGAGTCGCTGGACTCGGCGCTTTTCTCCCCGCGGAGTCGCTGCTGCCCGGTGGGTCGCCGACGGAGTTGGTGCACGGCCTGCACGCCGCCCTGTTCGCCGCCGCCCTGATCGCCGCGGTCGGCGCTCTCGTCTGCGCGACCACTATCCACCCCACCCGGCACAATGCCCCGGCGTCCGTAGCGGTCTCGAACTCACCAGGGACCGAGGTACCCGCGTGATCGTTCTCGCTGCCGGAATCGACCCGCCGTACTTACACTGACGCCGACACACAGTCACTCGACTCGGAACGGCACGTCGGGAGGGGCTAACACATGATCTACCGATTGCTCGGCCCGCTGGAGGTGACAGACCCCGACGGCCACCCGCTCGACCTCGGCCCGCGCAAGCAACGCACTGTGCTCGCCGCCCTGGTGGTCGAGAGCGGGCGGGTCGTATCGACCGATCGATTGATCGACGCCCTGTGGCAGGACAACGTCCCGTCCAGTGCCATGGCGAGCCTGCAGGCCTACATCTCGAACCTGCGGCGTGCGCTACGCGTCGACCCTGCCGCGGCATCGGTCATCGTTCGGCAAGCACCGGGCTACGTGCTCGACATCGACGAGCGCGACATCGACCGCACCGCATTCCTTGCCGATGCCGAAGCAGCGCGCGGACATGTTCAGGCGGCTCGGTGGGAGCAGGCCCTGGTCATGTCCGAACGCGCCCTGAACCAGGTGCGCGGGCCCTTCCTCGAAGACCTTCGCGACGAGCACTGGGTCGAGGTGGAAGCAGCGGCTTTCGAGGAAGTGCGCACCGAATGCCGGGAAACCCGAATCACGGCTCTGTTGGCAGCCGGACGTGTGGCACCGGCGTTGGTGGAGGCGGCTGCGCTGTGCCACGAATATCCGCTGCGAGATCGCACCTGCTGGCTGCGCATGCTCTCGTTGCACCGAGCCGGGCGCTCCACCGAGGCATTGCAGACCTTCCGCGATCACGCCGCCCGGCTGGACGAGGAACTCGGGTTGGACGTGGGAACCGAACTCGCCTCACTGCACACCGCCATCCTGCGTCACGATCCGGGGCTGGCGGCATGGCCGCGCCAGCCGGGATGGACGGGCGCGGAACAGCTGTCCATCCCGGACTCGCCTGCCGCTCCGGCCGAGTTCGCCGAGGCAGCACCCGAATCCACGCTGATCGGGCGCACCACCGAATCCGAACTGATCGACGCAATGCTCGATCAGGTGCGTGCAGGCGAGAGTCGCTGGCTGGTGTTGACCGGCCCGGCCGGCATCGGCAAGACGCGACTGGCCGAGGAGTGTGACCGTCGCACAGCCGCCGGTGCCGGACGTTCGGTGTGGGCGCGATGCCTCGAGGACGAGGGCACCCCGGCCTGGTGGCCGATTCGGCAACTGTTGCGCCAGTTGGGGGTCGACGCCGACAGCATCCTCGTCCCACCTGCTCAGGTGGAACCGGACGAGGCAAGATTTGCGGTCTACGAGCGGGTCTCCTCCGCCGTCGAGGCTGCCGTACAGGGGCTGAGATCGGGATCGGAATCTGCGTTGCTGACCCTGATCGTCGACGATGTCCAGTGGGCCGACACGACCTCCCTGCGATGCCTGATGCACTTGGTCACCGTGGTCCATCGATACCCCGTATGGTTCGTTCTGACGTTGCGCGAGAGCGAGACCGGCCCCGAGGTACACAGACTGGTCGATGCGGTACTGCACGCGCCGGCCAACCGCCACCTCACGGTCGCTCCCCTGGGACCGGCGGAGGTGGACGCACTGGCACGGCGGGTCTCGGGCGAGGCCCTGGAGGCCGAGGAAATTCGCCGTCTCGCCGAGCGCACCGGGGGGAACCCGCTTTTCGTCGCCGAGTACGCGCGCCTACCACGAGACGATCGCCAGAGCAGCCAGATACCTTCTGCCGTCCGTTCGGTACTCGGCCGTCGCCTGAACGCGGTGGAACCGGCTGTACTGCACATACTTCGGGTCGCAGCAGTGATCGGTGACTCCATCGACGTCGGTTTGCTCGCTGCGACTACCGGGATGACCGTCGACACTCTCGCCGACTACCTCGACGACGCCGCCGACGAACGCATCATCGTGGCCGATCCCACCGGCGGCTGTGTCTTCACCCACGGCCTGATGAGAGAGGCAGTGCTGGAGGCAATTCCAGCACTGCGCAGGCAACGCATCCATGCCTCGGTGGCCCGGGCCCTGACCGATTCGCACGATGCGGACCGATCCAGCATGCGCGCGCAACATCTGATGGCCGCGCTGCCGATCGTGGATCCTCGAATCGTTCTCTCGGCCTGCACCGATGCAGCGCGCGAAGCGACCGAACGGTGGAGCTCGGAAACGGCGGCGCGGTGGTGGGAGGGCGCAGTCCGGGCATTCGATCTCCTTCCGGCCTCGGAGCAGGTCTCGGACGAGCGAGACGACCTACTGGTGGCACGCGTGGAAGCGCTGGCGCGGGCAGGCCGCGGCCAGACTGTGCTCGATGTCGTCGACGAGTGTCTGCTCGACGCGGTGCGTCAGGGCCGGACGTCGACGGTCGGACGGTTGGCCGCTGCCCTCCTGCGCGCCGCCGGTGCCTGGCCGTGGGTGTCCTACGGGCGCGACCCCGCACCCCTGCTCGGCAGGCTCGCCGGCATGGAACACTTCGTCGAATCCGACGCACCTGCTCACGCGCGAGTGCTGGCGGCCACGGCCGTCGGATTCTGCTATCACCCGGACTCCACGGTGCCCGATGCGCTGAGCCGTCGTGCCCTGGACATCGCGACGGCGACAGGGAACTCCGAGGTGCTCGCCGACGCCCTGTTGGGCCGGATCCTGCTGTTCTCAGGTGTGGCGGAGCACAGCGAGGAATCCCTCGGACTGCTCCGAGAACTGTTCGCGCTCCCTCATCGTCATGCGCCGTTCGACAACGTCATCGCCCATGCCGTGGCGAGCATGACCGAAATGAACCTGGGCGAGGTGGGCAAGGCCACCGATCATCTGCGACGCGGGATCGCCGGGTGCGACCTACTGAGACTGCCAGTGCTGCGAGTCCAATTACGCTGGATGGAAGCAACATTGGCCGCCTGGCACGGAGACTTCGACCACAGTCGTCGGCAGCACGAAACGGCACGCCAGATCCACCTGCAGACCGAGCTGTACACCGCCGGCAGCGCCGGGCTGGCATGGAACTCGCTGGAGTGGGAGTGCGGCAGTCTCGCGAACACCGAGCCGGGGATCGTCGAGCCGCAGTCGTGGACCATTGCCATCGACGCCGCGAACGGCCGCAGAGAGCAAGTGGCACAGTCGATAGCTCGATGGCTGGCCGAGCCCGGGCCGTCGACATGGACAACGCTCGGCCACCGTACCCTCTTGGCGCGCGTTGTCGCCGATCTCGAGCTGGTCCAGTTCGCCGAGGTTTTCGTGGATCTGCTCGAGCCGTTCACCGACCGCATCGCGACGGTCGGGCATGTCGGCTGCATCGGGTCGGTCGCAGAGGCATCGGCACGGCTGCATGCGGTGCTCGGTCGCGCCGATCGAGCCGCCGAGTTGCTCGATCGTGCCGAGGCACTGGCAACCCGTACCGGCAGCCGCCCGACCCTGCTGCGGTGCCGACTGCTTCGAGCGCAGCTGTTGCCACCGTCGACCGCCCGCGCGGATGCAGTGGCCGAGATACTCGCAGAGGCCGAACGAAGCGGCATGCGCGGCCTCGCTGATCAGTTCAAGAATTCTCCAAGCGCGATCGGTCATTGTCGTTCTCGTTGAACCACACGACGAGAAACGGATTCCACCATGACTGTTCACTCCTCCACGATCGACGCTGATATCGACTCGCTGCGCGGCGAACTGACGGGCTCGCTCGCGACGGCAGGCGAACCGGGCTACGAACTCGCGATGCCCTGGAATGTCGCCGTACCCGTGCGACCGCTCGCCGTCGTCGCGGTACGTGACGCGCGCGATGTGGTGAGCACTGTTCGATGTGCCGCACGAACCGGGCTACGGGTGGCTGTCGGCCGCACCGGCCACGGCGCAGTCCCGATCGACGACAACGTTCTGTTCGTCCACACCGGACACCTCGACAGCTGCGTCGTCGACCCCGAAACCCGAACCGCACGGCTCGGCGCAGGCGTGATCTGGCAGGACGTCGTCGACGCCGCAGCACCGCATGGTCTGGCTCCACTGTGCGGATCGTCCACTGCCGTCGGGGTGGTCGGCTTCCTCACCGGTGCGGGCATCGGCCCCCTGGTGCGCACATTCGGTCTGTCCTCCGATCACGTCCTGGCTTTCGAACTGGTTACCGGCGAAGGCGACATCCTGCGCGTCACGGCCGATCAGCACGCCGAACTGTTCTGGGGACTGCGTGGAGGGAAGTCGACTCTCGGCATCGTCACCGCGGTAGAGATCGACCTGATGAAGATCTCGCACTTCTACGGGGGTGCACTGTATTTCAGTGGCTCCGATGCTTCCGCCGTCGCCCATGCCTGGCTGGATCTGTGCGCTGATCTGCCCGAGCACACGTCCACGTCGATGGCGCTGCTTCAGCTACCGGCACTCCCTCAGGTTCCCCCGCCACTGGCCGGCCGCTTCACCGTGGCGATCCGGTTCGCCAGTGTCGCAGAACCGGATGCTGCGCAGGCCCTGCTGGCTCCGATGCGAGCCGTCGCCGCTCCCGTCATCGATGCCGTTGGAGTACTTCCCTATTCGGCCATCGGTGCGGTGCACGCCGATCCGACCGACCCTATGCCGTCGCACGAATTCAGTTGCCTCACCAACCGATTGACCCATGCTGCCGTCGACTCACTACTCGCGGTGGCAGGTCCCGAGTCCGGCTCACCGCAGACGGTGGTGGAACTCCGCCTGCTCGGCGGCGCTCTCGCTCGCGAGCCACAGCACCGAAGCGCCTTCTGCCATCGAGATGCCGCGTTCACGCTCTTCACCGTCGGCGTGCCAGGGCACGGGGCGCTCGACGAACACGCGAGAAAGGTCGAGCAGGCGATGGCCCCGTGGTCGACCGGAGGGGCGCTGCCGAACTTCGCGGCGGGTGTCGAGCCCGAGCGCATTGCGCGGACGTACGACGAGGACACCGTGCACTGGCTCAGCGCTCTCGCCGATGAACACGATCCGTCCGGTGTGCTGCGTGTCGGGCCGGTGGTTCGAGGAATCGGTGGCGCACCCGCCGCCCAAAGTGTAATCATGTAACTACGATTACATCCCAGCTAGGAGCACTCATGAAACCCAACGGACGCTCGTTCGGCCGCCCCGGCGGCTGGCAGCACACAGACATCCCTGATGCCACCGACGTAGGAGAATGGTTCGGCGGCCGACTTCCCGAAAGCTGGTTCGACGGCGAAGCCTCCGTCGAGGTCGACCGCGAGGAGATCGTCGTCATCGGCGAACTGCCCACCGAACAGGACAGTTCACCCGCCGCCACCGAGGGCCGCATCGCTCGCTTCCGGGAGACGACCCGCGGTGACCGCATGCAGATCGCTGCCGAGGCCGAGAAACGCTACGGCCGCAAGGTCGCCTGGGGAGTCCGCAACGATTCCGAGGTCGTCCTGTTCACTCACCTCGCCGTCCCGGTCATGACGCGGCTGCGTCAGCCCGAGCGCCGCGTTCTCGACACCCTCGTCGACGCAGGCGTCGCTCGATCTCGCGCGGATGCACTCGCCTGGGCAGTCAAGCTGGTCGGCGAACACACTCAGGAGTGGCTGGACGAGCTACGTGGGGCGATGGAATCGGTCGACGAACTGCGCAAGAAGGGGCCGAAGATCTAATTCGATTGCGCGAACGTCAGGCTCGGGGTTACCGTTGCCCTTGCCTTGTTGCCCACAGATTCGGAGAGGCCATTGCTCTTCCAAAGGTTCTAGACGCCTGCTGATCGTCCGCATGCACACCTTTGGAGCTCTCGATGCCTCGTCCTTCATCCCTGTCTGTCTCGAACCTGACGTTCACCTGGCCGGGCGGCGATCCCGCCTTCGACGCCCTCTCCGCCATCTTCCCCAGCGGTACAACAGGTCTCATCGGCTCCAACGGTGCCGGAAAGTCCACTCTGTTGAGGTTGATCGCCGGTGAACTGACACCGCAGCGCGGCTCGATCTCGACGCCCGGCGTCCTGGGTTACCTGCGTCAGGACGTCACACTCGATCCCCAGCTTCGCGTGGACTCGGTACTGGCCATCGCCGCCACCCGAGAAGCGTTGCACCGCATCGAATCCGGAACGTCGACCGAGGACGATTTCGCGATCGTCGGAACTGCGTGGGACATCGAAGAACGCGCACTGGCACTGCTGGACAAGCTCGGCCTCGGAGCCATCGTCGGCTCGCTCGATGACCTCGACAGACCAGTAGGCACCCTGTCGGGCGGCGAAGCCATGTTGCTCGCTCTCACTGCACAGTTGCTGGCCGAACCCGAGGTACTGCTACTCGACGAGCCCACGAACAACCTCGATCAGGTTGCACGAGAACGCTTGTACACGGCCGTCGACGGCTACACAGGCGTGCTTATCGTCTGCACTCACGATCTCGAGCTGCTCGAACGCGTCGACTCCATCGCCGAAGTGCGGGCCGAACGCGGCGGGGTCTCGCGGCTGCGCATGTTCGGCGGAAACTACCAGCACTACCGTTCGGTCGTCGACGCGGAACAAGACGCAGCGCGGGCAACCGTCCGTGATGCCAAGAACGACGTCCGCAAGCAGGAACGCGAATTGATCGACACCCGAATCAAACTCGACCGACGTGCGCGCTACGGCAAGAAGATGGAAGAACACAAGCGCGTGCCTCCGATCCTCGCGGGCCGACGCAAGCGAGCAGCACAGGAATCGGCAGGCAAACTGCACGGAACCCACACCGCCCGACTCGACGACGCCCGATCATCCCTGTCCGCCGCAGAGGACCTCCTGCGCGACGACCGCGAGATACGCGTCGACCTTCCCGCAACAAAAGTCCATCCAGGGCAAGAAGTACTCGCCTGCGGGGACGTCCACATCGTCGGCCCGGAGCGGATCGCTCTGACCGGACCGAACGGCAGCGGCAAGACCACACTGTTGCGCACCCTCGAAGCCGCTGGCGCGACGGTGCCGTGGAAATACCTGCCGCAGCGACTCGATGTCTTCGACGAATCGCGAACCGTAGCCGACAACGTCGCCGACGTCGCACCGCACGCAACCCCCGAACAGATCCGGGGCCAGCTCGCCAGATTCCTGTTCCGCGGATCCGACGCCGATGCCGTCGTCGCCACTCTCTCCGGTGGCGAACGACTGCGGGCAGCACTGGCACGAATTCTGCTCGCCGAGCCTGCTCCGAAACTACTGATGCTCGACGAGCCAACCAACAACCTCGACATCGCCAGCCGACAACACCTCATCGATGCACTCAGAACCTTCGAGGGTGCACTGATCGTCGCCAGTCACGATCGCCCATTCCTCGACGCCATCGGTCCCACCCGCACCATCGACCTGAGCCCCACCCCGCCCACACCGCCCGCCGAAGCTGCCGAAGAAGCGGCCGCCCGTGGGGACTCAATGTTTCGGGGGTCAATGTCACATTGAGTGGACTCGACGGGCAACAATCGCGGGGTGGAGTACGCCGTGAATGCAGCCGATGGAACACAGATCGCGTACACGGTGACGGGCTCCGGCCCACCGCTGTTGATGGTGCACGGCAGTTTTCTGACGCATACGATCTGGCGGACGTTCGGCTACGTGAAGGCGCTGCGCGGGAGTCGGCAGCTGATCCTGGTCGACAATCGTGGGCACGGCCGCAGCGAGAAGCCCCACTCCCCCGACGCATATGCGATGGGCACTATCGTCGGCGATCTGACGGCGGTGCTCGATGCGGTGGGCACGAAGACCGTCGACTACCTCGGGTATTCGTTCGGGGCGCGGGCGGGCCTGGCGTTGACGGCCGCGGCACCCGAGCGGGTGCGGTCACTGGCGGTCGGCGGCGGGAGCCACGGCGCTCAGGCGGGCGCATTCGATCGCCTGTTCTTTCCCGGGTGCGCGGACGTGTTGGAGCAGGCCGGCATGGACGGCTTTCTCGAGGCGTGGAACGAACACCGCATCTTCCCGGTGGATGCAGGAACGCGAACGGTGTTTTCCGCCAACGATGCTCAGGCCTTGGCTGCGTACATCCGGGCCTGCGACGCCGATCCCGGACTACCCGACGAGGTTCTGCAGGGATTCACGCAGCCGTCGCTGTTCTACGTCGGCAGCCAGGACGGCACCAGGCTCGACGACACCCGGGCTGCTGCGGCGTTGGTTCCGAACTCCGAGTTGCATGTCATTCGCGGATTCGATCATTCGACGACGATGGCGGCCTCGGCTGACGTGCTCGAGCTTCTCGAGCGGTTCTGGGGCAACTGACCTCTCCGTCCACAATCCGCCTCGTCAATCGGGATCCCGCCTCCCACCGCAAATAGTGGACACCCACATCACCTACGGCACGCGAAACCCTGCACACCCGTACCAACGGACCTCAGTGTCCACAATTCGCCTCCGCAATCGGGATCCCGCCTCCCACAGCGAATAGTGGACACCCACGTCACTTCTTCAGTGCAGGAAACTGGTCGTCACGCCACTCGGTGTCCAGCGGCCCGACGGCCGCGTCCTCGCGGGCACGCAGTTCCACTCGGCGAATCTTTCCGGAGATGGTTTTCGGCAGCTCGAAGAACTCGATTCGGCGCACTCGCAGAAAGGGTGCCAGGTGCTCGCGGGCGTACTTCAGGATCTCGAATGCCGTCTCTTCGTTGGGTTCCCAGCCCGATGCCAATGCCACATAAGCTTTGGGCACGGCCAGTCGCGTCTCGTCGGGGGCCGGCACCACGGCGGCCTCGGCCACTGCGGGGTGTTCGATGAGCACGCTTTCGAGCTCGAACGGGGAGATCTTGTAGTCGGAGGCCTTGAACACGTCGTCGGTGCGGCCGACGTAGGTGATGTAGCCCTCGGAGTCCCGCGATGCGACATCGCCGGTGTGGTAGTAGCCGTCGGCCATGACGGCGGCATTGCGTTCGGGGTCACCGAGATAGCCGGTCATCAGGTTGAACGGGTTCTGGGCCAGGTCGAGGCAGATCTCGCCTTCGTCGGCGAGCTCTCCGGTGCCGGGGTCCACGATCACCACCGGTACGCCCGGTAGCGGCCGGCCCATCGATCCGGACTTGAGCACCGCGCCAGGTGTATTGGCGACCAGCGCAGTGGTTTCCGTCTGCCCGAATCCGTCGCGGATGTTCAGGCCCCACTCCCGCTGCACCGTGGAGATCACTTCCGGATTGAGCGGTTCACCGGCACCGATGGCCTCACGCAGCGAACCTCCACCACCGGCAAGGTCAGCTTGAATGAGCATGCGCCACACGGTCGGTGGTGCGCAGAACGTCGTCACCTCGGCGCGACGGATCTGCTCGAGCAATGCCTTCGCGTCGAATTTGCCGTAGTTGTAGATGAAAATCGTGGCCTCGGCTATCCACGGCGCGAAGAAGCAACTCCACGCATGCTTGGCCCAGCCCGGCGAGCTGATGTTCAGGTGTACGTCGCCCGGACGAAGGCCGAGGAAGTACATCGTGCTCAGGTGTCCTGCGGGATAGGATATCTGCGTGTGTTCGACCAGCTTGGGTTTGCTTGTGGTGCCGGAGGTGAAGTACATCAGCAGCCGGTCGGTGGGCGCAGTGACGGACTCGAACGGCCGGCGCTCCACGGAGCGGGCCTCGGAGTAGTCGATCCAACCGTCTGCCGCCGAGGTTGCGATGCGTAGGTAGTCGCCGGGGACCTCGTCGAATTTGCCGGTGTCCGAGGGGTTCACGATCGCGGCGCGTGCATTTCCACGTACCACGCGATCGGTCAGATCACTCGATCCGATGGCGGTGGTGGTCGGCATCAGTACCGCACCGAGCTTCATCACCGCCAGCATCGATTCCCACAGTTCCACCTGGTTGCCGAGCATCAGGATCACCGAGTCGCCGCGGCCGATTCCCTGCTGTTCGAGCCAGCGGGCAACCTGGTCGGAGCGGCGCGCGATGTCGTCGAAGCTGTATTTGGCCTCGCTGCCGTCCTCTTCGACGATCCACAGCGCGGTAGCGTCGTTGCCGCGGGCGATCGCGTCGTACCAATCGATCGCCCAGTTGAACGTCTCACCGAACGACGGCCAGTCGAAAGTCGCTACTGCGCGGTCGTACTCGCCGTACGTGTCGAGCAGTAGATCGCGCGCGTTCCTGAACGCCGTGTACGCCGACTCGACCATGTTGCCTCCTACGCCTGTGATGCCCATCACTGCCACGCTAGGGAATCTCGGACACGCCCGCTACCCCTGAATGGGGGGCCTAGATCCGCTACCCTGGCGCACCGTGGCCATCAGATACTTCGCGGTCGCATGCGCATTGGGGATAGTCCACGCCGCGTTTTCCGCCTATTGGGCCGCAGGTGGGCGTTGGATGCTCGCTACCGTCGGTGCCTTCGCGACGGAGTGGGTCGACACCGAACCGGCGACCGCGAAGACCGCACTGCTGGTGCTCGCGCTCGTCAAGCTTGCCGCGGCGATTCTGCCCGCCCTTGCATACATGAACAAGCCGCGCCTGACAGCACAGAGCCGGGCCAGGGTGGCGTCGCTGATTCTCGGCATTTCCTGGCCCGGCTCGGTGCTGCTGATCGCGTGGGGTGGATTGTCGTTCTTCGGTGCGGTGATCGGCCTGATCGCCTCGGACGAGAACCGCAGCGTCAAATACGGACACCTGCTCTTCGACGGCATCTTCCTGCTCTGGGGGGCCTCGCTACTGACGGCCCTGATCCTCGCCCGAAGAACCGCAGGTGAGCCCCGCTAGATCCGCTCCCCCGTCTCCGGGTGGAAGAGATGAATCGGACCATCGAGACGCGTCAGGCCGATGCTCTCGCCGATCTTCGCCGGTGCCCGCACTGCCGAACGGGCGACGAGCGAAACCGGACCCCCGTCGAGACCCCGGACCTTCGGATCGTCCAGGTGCGCATAGAGGTACGACTCGCTGCCGAGTTCCTCGATCAGATCGACCTTGCCCTCGAAGCCCTCACCACTGCCGTGCACGATGCCGAGCTGCTCCGGACGGAGCCCGACGGTGACGTCGTCGAGACCGAGGCTCGCGAGCTTGGTCAGTTCGTCGCGCTCGAGCGGGAGCAGGAACTTGCCGATCTGCACACCACCCGAGCCGATGGGTACCGTCATCAGGTTCATCGCCGGTGACCCGATGAAGCCGGCGACGAAGGCGTTGACCGGCTTGTCGTACAGGTCCGTCGGCGACGCGAATTGCTGGAGCTTGCCGCCGCGAAGTACGGCTACGCGGTCACCCATGGTCATGGCCTCGACCTGATCGTGGGTGACGTAGACGGTGGTGGTGCCGAGTCTGCGCTGCAGCGCAGCGATCTGCGTACGCGTCTGCACACGCAGTTTCGCATCCAGGTTGGACAGCGGCTCGTCCATGCAGAACACCTGCGGCTCGCGAACGATGGCGCGTCCCATGGCAACTCGCTGACGCTGACCACCCGAAAGCTTGCCGGGCTTGCGGTCGAGGTATTCGGTGAGGTCGAGGATCTTCGCGGCCTCGGCCACCTTCTTCGTCCGCTCTTCGAGCGAGATGCCGCGCATCTTGAGCGCGAATCCCATGTTCTCCCCGACGGTTTTGTTGGGGTAGAGCGCGTAGTTCTGGAACACCATCGCGATATCGCGGTCCTTGGACGGAACACCCACCATGTTCTTGCCGCCGATTTCGATGGCACCTCCGTCGATCTCCTCGAGTCCTGCGAGCATCCGCAGGGCGGTGGACTTGCCGGAGCCGGAAGGGCCGACGAGTACGACGAATTCGCCGTCCTGGATGTCGAGGTCGAGTGAATCGACGGCGAGCTTGTCGGCACCTTCGTAGACGCAGGACGCTTTCTTGTACGTGATTGCAGCCATGAGACTTTCTCCTATTTGATGGCGCCGAAGGACAGGCCGCGCACGAGCTTGTTCTGCGCGAACCATCCGGCAAGGACGACGGGGAGGGCTGCGAATGTCGCAGCAGCGGACAGCTGGGCCCAGTACAGGCCCTGGCCGGTGATGAATCCGACGAGATACACCGGAATCGTCTGGGCCTGAACGGCGGTGAGGTTGACGGCGAAGAAGAACTCGTTCCACGAGAAGATCACACAGATCAACGACGTGGCCGCGATGCCAGGCGAGACGAGCGGCAGGATCACCTCGCGTACCGATGTCCACAGTGATGCGCCGTCCATGCTCGCAGCCTCGAGCAGTTCGCTCGGCACCTCGAGGAAAAACGAACGCATCATCCATACGGCGATCGGCAGATTCATCGCGGTGTACAGCACCACCAAGGTCCAGATGTTGTCCAACATCCCGATGTCGCCGACGATGACGTACAGCGGCACGATCGCCGCGACGACGGGGAGCATCTTGGTGGAGATGAAGAAGAACAGCACGTCCTTGGTCTTCTTCACCGGACGCAGCGACAATGCGAACGCTGCCGGAACACCCAGCAGCAGAACGAAGATCGTCGAGACGATCGTCGCGAATGCCGAGTTCAGCAGTGTGGTCCCGATGCCGCTCTCGAGCACGCCGCGGTATTGATCGAGGGTCGGAGTGAAGAACAGCTTGGGCGGGTCCGAGTAGGCGTCGGCCTCCTGTTTGAAGCCGGTGAGAACCATCCACAGCACCGGGAAGAAGAAGGTGATACCCGCGACCCAGGCCACGAGAGACCAGATCGATCCCGGTCCCCACTTGCTCTTGCGCTTGATCGGCGCGGCGTCGGTGTCGGTTCTGTCCACAGTTGCGGTGCTCATCACGCAGCCTCCTCGGTTCCGCTGAAGCTCTTGAAGATCAGTCTCAGCGCCAGGGTGCTGACGATGATGGTGGCGACGACGGTGACGACGCCCATGGCTGCGGCCTGGCCGATGTCGAAGCCGAGGAACGCGCGCTGATAGATGTAGAACGGTAGGTTCGCGCTGGCCACACCAGGCCCGCCCGAGGTCATCATGTAGACGGCATCGAAGGTGTTGACGAGATAGATCGCTCCGAGCACTGCACCGAGTTCGATGAATCGGCGCAGGTGCGGCAACGTGAGTTCACGGAAGAGCTTGATCGGGCCTGCACCGTCGACCCGCGCAGCCTCGGCTATGTCCTTGGGCATGGACTGCAGACCCGCGAGGATGAGCAGCATCATGAACGGAGTCCACTGCCAGATCAGGTTCGCCATGACCGCGGGCAGTGGGAAGCGCGAGACCCAGTCGATCTGATCGACGCCGAACGGACTGAGCGCGAAATTGATCAGGCCGAATACCGGATCGAACATCGTGGTCTTCCAGATCAACGCTCCCGCGACCGGGGTGATCAGGAAGGGGGTGATCAGCAGTGTTCGGATCAGGCTGCGGCCGATGAACTTTCGATCCAGCAGCAGCGCCAGGAACAGCCCGAGAACCACCGAGATGATGACGGTTCCGACGATCATGATCACCGTGTTGAGGGCCACTTCACGGAACTGGCTGTCTCGGAAGACCGCGACATAGTTGTTGAGCCCGTTGAACCTCTGCGAACCCGGCCGGACGAGGTTCCACGACTGCGTCGAGTAGTACAGCGTGAACAGGAACGGAACCTGGGTGACGAGAATGGCGAACACCATGGCGGGCAGCAGCGGGCCGCGGCGTCGCCAGCCTTCTGCCTTCGAGACAGTTCTGGTTCTCGGTACGAACTCTTCGGAATCGGCCTGCGCCGATCGCGTTTCGGTGGTGGTCATCCCTGGCCCTCCTGGTACGTCTTGCCGACCACTTCGGCGTACTGCTGCGCTTGGTCGAGCGCGTCCTGGACGCTGATTCGTCCTGCCACTGCTGCGCTGATCTGTTGGCTGACGCGGGTTCCCAGGTCCTGGAACTCGGGAATGGTCAGGAATTGCACTCCGGTGTAGGGAACCGGATCAACGGTCGGATTGTTCGGGTCTGCACCGTTGATCGAATCCAGGGTCACCTGGCCGTAGGCCGCGGATGCTTCCTTGTACTCGGGGATCTCGTAGGTGGACAGGCGGCTGCCGGGAGGCACTCGCTCCCAGCCCAATTCGTTGCCCACCTTCTTCAGGTACTCCTTGCTGGTCATCCACGAGACGAACTTCCATGCGTCGTCCGGATGCTCGGTGGTCTTCGGGATGCCGAGCGCCCATGAGTACAGCCAGCCGTTGTCGCCCTTGACCGCCGACGGCGCCTTGGCGTATCCGATCTTGCCGACGACATTGCTCGAGGTGGGGTCCTCCAACACCGACACTGCGGACGTTGCGTCGTACCACATCGCGGTATTTCCCTGCGAGAGCTGGGTGCCGCACTCGCTGAATCCACTTGTGGCAGCGCCGGCTTGCCCGTGCTCGCGAACCAGGTCGACGTAGAACTGTACGGCCTGCTCGACCTGCGGGCTGGTGAGCTGCGCATTCCAGTTCTCGTCGTACCACCGTCCGCCGAAGGCATTGATGACGGTGTCGAGCGGTGCCAGCACCTCACCCCAACCGGGCTTGCCGCGCAAGCAGATGCCCGAGACACCGGGACTGTCGAGCTTGGCTGCCGCATCGGCGACCTGCTGCCAGGTCGGCTCTTCCGGCATCGTGATGCCCGCGGCTTCCATCAAGTCCTTGCGGTACATCAGGAACGACGACTCGCCGTAGAACGGAACCGAGTACATGTCGCCCTCGTAGGACAACGACTCCTTCAACGTCGGAATGAAGTCGTCCTGGTCGTAGCCCGGTGTGGCATCGGCATATTCGGACAAGTTGGTCAGCCACCCGTTCTCGGCCCACTGCGGGGTCTCGAAGTTGCTGATCATCACCACATCGAACTCGCCGCCACCTGTGGCCACCGAGGCCGTGATCTTGGCGCGTGCTTCGTTCTCCGACAGCGACACGAACTTCAGATTGATGCCCGGATTCTCCGCCTCGAATTCCGGAGCGAGGGAAATGGCGTCGGACATCTGCGAATTCGAGACGATCGCAACGGTGATCGTCGTGCCGTCACCGCCACCTCCGAACGAGCCTGCTCCGGCACATCCGGACAGTACCAAGGTCGTCGCGAGCGAGGCCGCGACAGCCACTTTCGGTAATATCCTCACTGAGCTACCTTTCCGTTCGTTGCTGCGGCCTGCGCCACAAGCCAACGTGCACTTTCGATATCGGTCACCAAGATCGAGGCGAGTCCACCGCGCAGCGCACCGAGCAGCGCCTCGTGTTTGCGCTGTCCGCCGGTGACGAGCACAGCCCGCTCGCACGCTCTGATGGCGTCGAGCCCCACCGACACGGTTCGACCCGGGAGCGATCCCCCGGTGTCGTTACCGTCGGCGTCGTAGAACCGTCCGCCGATCTCGCCGACCGCACCGAGCCTGCGCAGTTCGTCGAGCACTTCGAGGTCGATGAAGCTGCCCTCGAACAATGTGGTGGACGTGGAAACGGGACCGATGCCGTACATCATCACGTCGGCATCGGTCCCGGCTTTGAGGGCGCGCGAGATCACGGAATCCTGCTCGAGTGCAACCACTGTCGCCTGATCTGCGTACAGCGGCGCGTTGAGCCTGATGGGTGTCGCCTGCAGATAGGCGGCGCACCGTCCGAGTGTGTACTCGACGCCGGTTTGATAGTCGGCCGAGGTGATGGAGCCGTCGAGCTGCACCACCGCAGTACATTTGGTGGACCGCGTCTTGAGCGAACCGGCCACCGCCACCGTCTCCGGGCCCCAGGTGAATCCGAGAACGTCCTGGTCCTTGAGCCGTCGTGACAGCAATGTCGCCGCGGCCCGGCCCAGAGATCCGTAGCCGGAGTCCGTGCCGTCGATGACATCCGAGACCACAAGCACCTCGGTGAGCCCGTACTGCGCTTCGAGTTCGCGCTCGACCTCGGCGTGCACGGTGCCCTGAAGATCGTCGGGGACGTTGATCTCGATCGTCACCAACCCCTGCGTTCGAGCACGCGCGACGAGCCGACCCGCAGTGGGACGCGAGACACCCAACTTCAGGGCGATCTCCGCCTGCGTCGCACCCTCGAGGTGATACATGGTTGCGGCCCGCAGGGCCAGGCGGAGGTCCTCGCTGGACCGGGAGGACTGTGCCCCGCCGCCACCGGACGCTGATCCGGCCATGTATACCTCCTTGGGTGAGCATATGCTCAGCTCGTGTTCATCTGCTCACTAAGGTAACATTAAGGTGTGATCTACACAACACCCCCTCACACGCAGCGAGCTGTGCCACAGTCCATGCAGGCCAGCGTGCTCACCCGAGCGCACGAGATACACACCGAGGACCGACCCGTACCCACCCCCGCCCACGACGAGGTTCTCGTCCAGGTCACGGCCGTCGGAGTCTGTGGTTCCGATGCCCACTACTACCGCGAAGGACGGATCGGCGACTACGTCGTCGACGGTCCCCTCGTCCTCGGTCACGAGGCGGCAGGCGTTGTCGTCGCGGTGGGCTCCGGGGTCTCCGAGACCCGCATCGGGCAACGCGTGTCCATCGAGCCGCAGCGGCCCGATCCCACTAGCGCCCAATCTCGCGCCGGCCGCTACAACCTGTGCCCGGCCATGGAATTCTTCGCGACGCCGCCCATCGACGGCGCGTTGGCGGAGTACGTGCTGATCCAATCGACGTTTGCGCACGAGGTTCCCGACACCATCACCGACGAGGCCGCAGCGCTGTTCGAGCCGCTGTCCGTGGGCATCGCGTCGGCGCAGAAGGCAGCGATCTCGCCGGGATCGAGCGTGCTGATCGCGGGCGCAGGACCCGTCGGGCTCGTCACCGCGCAGGTCGCTCGCGCGTTCGGAGCCACCGAGGTGATCGTCACCGACCTCGACGCCTCCCGCCGAGCCAATGCGGAGAGATTCGGAGCCACCCGGGTGCTCGACCCCACGACCGAGGACGTACGCACCCTGACTGTCGACGCGTTCATCGACGCCTCCGGTGCCGCCCGGGCTGTGGTGGACGGCATTCACGCGGTTCGACCCGCCGGTAACGTGGTGCTCGTCGGCATGGGCGGATCCGACTACCCACTGCCGATCTCGGTGATCCAGAACCGAGAGTTGCTGCTCACCGGGGTTTTTCGATACGCCAACACGTGGCCCGTCGCGCGCGCCCTGGTGGAGTCGGGCATGGTGGATCTCGACGCGATGGTCACCTCTCGATTCGGACTCGATCGCGTCGAGGACGCACTGAACGCCGACAAGCTGCCCGGAAGCATCAAAGCTGTTGTGATACCTGGTTTTCGAGAAGATGGAGACAATGCATGAAACTTCGAACGAACAGTCTCTCAGAGATCCATTCCGATGTGGAGGTACCGACCTACGATCGCGCAGCGGTCACCACCGGAATCGTGCACTTCGGCGTCGGCGGCTTCCACCGCGCACACCAGGCGATGTACGTGGATCGGCTGCTCGCGCGCGGCGAGGCGTCGGACTGGGGCATCTGCGGGGTGGGTGTGTTGCCGCACGATCGAAAGATGAAAGAGGTGATGGATGAACAGGACTGCCTGTACACCCTCGCTCTCAAGCACTCCGACGGCACTTGGGAAACGCGCGTCATCGGGTCGATAGTGGAATATCTGTTCGCCCCCGAGGATCCGGAAGCGGTGATCGAGAAGATGGCGTCCGAGGCGGTCAAGATCGTCTCGCTCACCATCACCGAGGGTGGATACAACTTCTCCGCGACCACCGGCGAGTTCGACACCGAGAATCCGGCGATCGTCGCCGACCTGGCCGACGGTGCCGTTCCGGCAACCACTTTCGGACTGGTGGTCGAGGCGTTGGCGCGGCGGAAGGATCGTGGCATGACACCGTTCACGATCATGTCCTGCGACAACATCGAAGGCAACGGTCACATCGCGAAGTCGACGTTCATCACGTTCGCTCGTCTGAAGAACTCGGAACTCGCAGACTGGATCGAGGCCGAGGCCACGTTCCCGAACTCCATGGTCGACCGAATCACCCCGGTGACCACTCCCGAAGTGATGCAAGAACTTTCCGACCGCTACGGCATCGAGGACGCCTGGCCGGTAGCGGCCGAACCGTTCACTCAGTGGGCACTGGAGGATTCGTTCACGCTCGGTCGACCGCAGTTCGAGAATGTGGGCGTCCAGGTGGTCGAGGACGTCACGCCGTACGAGCTGATGAAACTACGACTGCTCAATGCCAGCCATCAGGCCCTGGCGTACTTCGGGTACCTCAGTGGTTACCGACTCGTGCACGAGGTCTGCCAGGACTCGCTGTTCTCCGAATTCCTGCTCGCATACATGGACGAGGAGGCGACGCCGACGCTGCAGCCCGTCCCCGGCATCGATCTGGCCGAGTACAAGCAGACGCTGATAGAGCGGTTCTCCAACCCGGAGATCCGCGATACCGTGGCGCGACTGTGCGCCGAGTCCTCGGATCGAATTCCCAAGTGGCTCTTGCCTGTGATCCGGAAGAATCTCGACACCGGTGGGGAGATCTCGCGGTCCACCGCCGTGGTGGCCAGCTGGGCACGGTACGCCGAAGCCGTCGACGAATCCGGCGAACCGATCGAGATCGTCGACCAGTTGAAAGACTCGCTGGTGCCGATCGCGCAGAGTCAGCGCGAGAATCCGACGGCGTTCATCGCCAATCGCGCGGTGTTCGGGGACTTGATCGACAACGAGCGATTCGTCGCCGAGTACACGAAACAGCTTGCATCGCTGCACGAGAACGGTGCGCGAGCCACCCTGGAGGCGCTCAGGTCAGCTCACTGAATCGTTCGGTGTCGCGGACCTGACCGGACACGATGACGGTATCGCCCGCGGCGATGATGGTGTCGGCTGTGGCGTAGGTGAATCCTTCGCCCGGTCGTTTCACCGCAACGACGGTGACCCGATACTTGGTGCGAATCACGCTCTCGCCCAGTTTTCTTCCGATTATCGATTCCGGCGGCGAGGTCTTGACCATCGCGAAACCGTCGTCGAACTCGATGTAGTCCATCATCCGCCCGCGGACCAGGTGCGCGACGCGTTTGCCCATGTCGTGCTCGGGCCGCACCACGTGGTGGACGCCGATCTGGTTGAGGATCTTGGCATGGGCGTTGCTGATCGCCTTGGCCCAGATATTCGATACGGAAAGGTTGATCAGCGCGGAGGCTGTCAGCAAGCTGGCCTCCAGATCGGATCCGATGCCCACGACAGCGCGGTCGTACTCGTGCACCGACAGTTGCCGCAGCGACTCCTCGTCGGTGGTGTCGGCCACGGCCGCATGAGTGAGCCGATCCGAAACCCGTTGCACCACAGCTTCATCGGTGTCGATGCCCAGGACCTCGACGCCTTGGCCCATCAGTTCCAGTGCCAGCGACTTGCCGAATCGGCCGAGACCGAGGACGACGACGACGTCGGAGGACGGTTTCTTAGCCAATGAACGGCCTTTCCGTGGGGAGCGTGTAGCGCCGCCCGCGGTCGCGGGCGGCGAGGGCACTGACCAGCGTGATAGAACCGATGCGGCCCAGATACATCAGGACGATCAAGATCACCTGGCCCCAGCCGGGTAACTGAGCGGTGATCCCGGTGGACAGTCCCACCGTGGCGAACGCCGAGACCACCTCGAACAGCAGTGCATCGAGATCGAACTCGGTGCCTGCCAGCAACGCCAGGACCGGCACCATGACCAGCGCGACCCCGATCAGCGCGACGGTCAGCGCCTGGCGCTGTACGCGCGTGTCGATCCGACGATCGAATGCCGTCACCTCGCGGTCACCTCGAATCTCGGCCAGGATCACGAACAGCAGAAGCGCGAAGGTCGTCACCTTGATGCCGCCTGCCGTGCCGCCGCTGCCACCACCGATGAACATCAGAACGTCGGTGATCAGCAAGGTCCCGTTGTCCACGTCCGCGTAGTCGACGCTGTTGAATCCTGCGGTTCGGGGCATGGTGCCCTGGAATGTCGCGACGAGCATCTTGTGCCACAAACCGAACCCGCCCAGAGTCCGCGACCACTCGAGGGCCAACACCGCGGCGGGACCGAGGACCAGCAGCACGGCGGTGACGGTCAGCGTCATCCGGGTGTGCAGTGACCAGCGTCGACGCGATCGGTGACCGCGTGCCCGAGTCCGGACTCGGCGACCGATCTCGAACAGAACAGGGAATCCGATGCCGCCCAACACGACCGCCGTCATGAGTGGGACGCAGATCCACGGGTCGGTGGCGAAACCGATCATGCTGTCGCTGAACAGGGCGAAGCCGGCGTTGTTGAAGGCCGAGACGGCATGGAAGATCCCCAACCAGACTGCGCGACCGAGCGGCTCGTCGTAGCCGATGGCAAAGCGGGCCGCCAAGCAGATCGCGACGAGACTCTCGATGATCAGGCTGGTGCGGAATACGCCGACGACGACGCTCCTGACGTCTCCCAGCCCCGAGGTGCGTACCTCGGCGGCGGCATTGAGTCTGCCGCGCAAACCGATTCGGTCGGCCAGAAACAATCCGACCAGGGACGCGATCGTCATGATCCCGAACCCGCCGATCTGGATCAGGGCCAGGATGATCCCCTGCCCGAAGCCCGACCAGTACACCGGGGTGTCCACCACGATCAGACCCGTCAAACTGACAGCCGAGGTGGAGGTGAACAACGCCTGCAGAAATCCGGCCTCGCTCCCGGACTGGGTGGAGCCCGGAATCATCAGCACGCCCGCTCCGAGCACGATGGCCAGTGCGAAACCCGCCGCCATCACCCGAACCGGCGTCGGTCGGAAGCTCGCAGTCCATCGCGATCTCGGGTGAGCGTCTGTCACCTGCGAAACCCTACTGTGCGCTCTCGCGGTGGTGTGCGCGAGTGCCGCATGCGTCGACCCTCACGTGGGAAGTCGAATCTCGAATCGAGCTCCGCCGGCCGGGGAATCGGTCACTCGCACGCTGCCGCCATGGGCGGACACGGTATCGGCGACGATGGCCAGACCGAGGCCTGCACCGCCCTCGTCCCGCGCCCGTGACGAGTCGAGCCGAACGAAACGATCGAACACGCGTGTTCGATCTGCCATCGACACACCCGGACCGTCGTCGTCGATGGAGACCACAGCGTCGTCACCGGACATCGAGCAGGACAACACTATTCGTGTTCTCGCATGCCGAACGGCGTTGTCGACGACATTGCGCACCATTCGGGCAAGCGCCGAGGGGTCTCCGCTGACTCGAACGGGAACTATGGACAACTCCGTCACCACACCGGACGTGGCCTGGACCCGTTTGGCCTCCTCGTACAACAGATCCTCCAGATCGACATCGCCGTAGGCGGCAGCGGTGTCGATCTCGTCGGACCGCGCAAGAACCAACAGGTCCTCGATGAGCTGCCGCATCCGTCGAACCTCGGGAAGCAGGGAGTCGTTCAACAGCGCCGCATCACGCAATTCAGGTCGCGTCTCGGCCAGTTCCAACGCCGCCGTGATCGTGGCCAGTGGGCTGCGCAATTCGTGGGAGGCATCGCTGACGAAACGCTGCTGAGCACGTTGCCCGTCTTCGAGGCGCTCGAGCATATGGTTCATCGTCAGTGCGAGCCGAGCGATCTCGTCGCGAGTATCGGGAACCGGAACCCGTTCGGTCAATCGAGCTCCCGAGATCGATGCGACCCTGGCCCGGATGCTCTCGACGGGGCTCAAGGCCGCACCCACCAGCCGGTACGTGGCGAAGGCGACGAGCGCGACAACGAAGGGACCGACCGCGGCCAGCAGAAGCGCAACCGTGGACACCACCTTCTCCACAGGTTCCCGGTCGGCACCGACCACGACGGTCGCCTGTCCCCGAGGCGAGGACAGTCCCGCCGCGGTCACCCAGAAGTCACCGATCCCGGGAACGGAGATACGTCCGAGATCCTGCACCTCCGACGGGGAAACCTGCTGCGTCGTCAGGGGCGTGGACGCATCGCCCGGCGAGGACGTCAACACCTTCCCCGATGCGTCGACCACCTGCACGATCCCTACCTGCCCGTCGGTCGCCAGCAGAGAGTTCTCCACGCGTGGCCCGTTCTCGTCGCGGTCGCCGGTTCCCCATTGCGCAGCGATCAGAGCCACGCGAGCGGCCGCAGCCGAACGTGCCGAGTCCTCGAGCGAGGTGTAGAGAACACCCAGCAGCGCACCGCCGGCCGCGATCAAGCAGACAGCCACCACCACTGTCGCCGCCACCGCCGACCGCACGCGGACAGTCCACGATCGGGGACGAAGCAGATCTCGGCCGAGATGCACCATGTCAGTGGCCCGCGGCAATGCGATAACCGGCACCGCGCACGGTCTCGATCAGCTTGACCGCGAACGGGTGATCGACCTTCTTACGCAGGTAACCGATATAGACCTCGACGATGTTCTCGTCGCCGTCGAAATTGGCATCCCACACCGACCGAACGATCTCGGATTTGTTCGCCACCACTCCGTTTCGCCTCATCAGATATTCCAGCACGCTGTACTCGCGCGGCGTCAGCGACAACTCCGTGCCCTGCCGGGTCACGCGGTGACGAGAAGGGTCCAGCTCGAGGTCCCCGACCGTGAGAACCGTCGGGCGCGCCGGTGCACCCCGACGCACGAGGGCCCGCAACCGTGCGATCAGGACGACGAACGAGAACGGCTTGACGAGATAGTCGTCGGCACCGAGATCGAAAGCATCGGCGAGGTCGTACTCACCGTCCTTGGCGGAGAGCATCAGGATCGGCGTCCACACCCCCTGCCGACGCAGGTCCCGAACGACGTCGTAACCCTGCTTGCCCGGCAGCATGATGTCGAGGACGATCGCGTCGTAGTCGCCGCTGACTGCACTGTGGAAACCGTCGATGCCATTGTGTTCGACGTCCACGACAAAACCTTCGGCGTCGAGTCCACGGCGGATGGTCTCTGCCAGCCGCGTCTCGTCTTCGACAAGTAGTACTCGCACAACGCACTCTCGAATCGCTCGGGCAGTGGGAACACGAGTACACCAGATCGACGCGATGTCCGCCCAGAATCTTTCAGCGATCCTTCAGCTGCACCGCTGCACACTGACGATCATGACTCCTCGCTCCGAACCGGTCGCACAGCCGGAACACAGCGTCCTCACAGTGAACATGGGCATCGTCGAGAACATCGCCGCCCGCTCGTCGACGAAGGAACCACGATGAACACACCAGAGCAGGGCTACCGGCGCACGCGCATCGCCACTGCAGCAGTGGCTGCATTGGGTGTCACCGTGCTCGGTGGATCCGCCTCACTGGCCTACCTCGGCACTCACCAACCCGAGGTGGTCACGACGGCAACACAGACCGATGCCTCTGCACACGTTCCGTCGTTCGGGTCGGCACCCCGCGTCACTGCTCCCGGAGTCGGCTCGCCGAACAGCGCCTCGAGTTCGGGTACCACCCACGCCAGAACGCACGGGTCGTGAACCGCGCCGCCACGCGCACCGCGACGGCCACCGCGAGCTGGACGGTATGGGGCTGCGCAGCCGAGCTGACAGTCACCGACCCCGGCAGCATCGAACGAGCCGAACAGATCGTGCGCGCAGAACTCGCGAAGGTCGATGCAGCCTGCAGCAGATTCAGACCTGATTCGGAGCTGACCATGCTCGCGCACAGCGGTGGTCGCCCCACGCCCATCAGCGCCACCCTGCACACCTTCGTCGACGCTGCACTCAGCGCAGCACGTCTGACCGACGGTGCCGTGGATCCCACTGTCGGGTCGACGCTGGTGAACCTGGGATACGACCGGGACTTCGACGCGCTCGCACTCTCGCCCTCTCAGCGGACGGCGGCCGCCGTCGGAACTGCAACCTTTCTCACCCGGGCCGACTGGACGATGGTCAGGCTCGACGACGACCACATCACGGTCCCCGAGCGCCTGGTTCTCGATCTGGGGGCGACGGCCAAGGCGCTGGCGGCGGATCGTTGTGCCCGCGCGGTACACGACGAGCTCGGAACCGGCGTGCTGGTCTCCCTCGGCGGCGATATCGCGACGAGGGGGGAGTATCCCGACAGCGGTTGGCGAATACGAGTGTGCGACGGGGATTCCGAGCCCGCCACCGTCGTCGAGATCGGATCCGACACCGGGGTTGCGACCTCGAGCACGCTCCGGCGGCGATGGCTGCACGAGGGACAGTTGCTGCATCACATACTGGATCCGGAGCTGTCACGGCCCGCCGAACCGTATTGGCGCACAGTGACTGTGATCGCGGCGAGCTGCCTCACCGCCAACACCGTCGGCACCGCGTCCATCGTCCGGGGATCGCAGGCAACGGCGTGGCTCGCGCACCTCGGTCTTCCTGTTCGGGCCGTCTCCGCCGACGGCACGGTCACTCGCTGTGGCGGTTGGCCCGAGGACGAGGAGGACAGGTCATGAGCGAAGCACTGTGGGCGCTGGGCCGCGGATCGGGTATCGCTGCACTCGTCTTGCTCACCCTGGCGGTGGCGTCGGGGATCTTCACTCGATCGGGGCGGCCGCTGTTGACCGTCCCTCGGTTCGGTGTCGTCGAATTACACAGGAGCACTGCACTTCTGGGATCGATATTCGTTGCGATCCACATCGCGACACTGTTCTTCGACCCGTACGCACAACTCGATCTGGTCGACGTCGTCATCCCCTTCGCCGGGGCGTACAAACCGTTCTGGCTCGGCCTGGGCACCCTCGCGTTCGACCTGCTGATCGCGATCACCCTGACCGGTCTGCTCCGACACCGTCTCGGCTATCGCACTTTTCGTGCAGTGCATTGGCTTTCGTACGCACTATGGCCGATAGCCCTGTCACACGGTATCGGCAACGGAACCGATGCGGGCAGCGGATGGTTCCTGGCGACGGCACTGGCCTGCACGATGGTCGTCGCCGCAGCAGGTGCCTGGCGCCTGCGCTACAACTTCCAAGAACACCAGCACACCAGAATCAGGATCGGCCGATGACCACACCGACATATCTCACGGACTCGCTCCTGTCCCAAGCGCATACCGACCTGCGACGCCACACCGATCTCTATGGCGCGCGACCGCCCGGCGACGGCTCGCTGGTCGATGCGGTCGTCCGATCGGGCCTTCGCGGGCACGGCGGTGCGGCATTTCCCACCGGCGCGAAGATGCGCGCGATCTCGGGTCGTGCATCGGTCCTGATCGCCAACGGTGCCGAGGGAGAACCGTTGAGCAGCAAGGACCGAGTGCTGCTCGAACGGTCGGTGCATCTGATTCTCGACGGTATCGCCGCCACGGCCTCGGCACTTCGATGCCGCGATTGCTACCTGTACGTTCCGCAGGACGCCGTGGTCGGCGTACGAGCGGCGATCGACGAGCGACGGCGTCGTGGATGGGATACGACGCACGTACAGGTGGTCGCATCCGCATCCGGTTTCGTCTCCGGGGAGAAGTCCGCGGTGATCTCGGCCATCGAAGGAGGTCCGCCACTTCCCCGGGACAAGAAGAACAGTGCCGCGGTGTCCGGGGTTCGCGGGCGACCCACGTTGGTGCTCAATGTCGAGACCTTCGCGCATATCGCGCTGATCGAGCGGTGGGGTCCACGGTGGTTCCGTTCGCGGGGTACCTCGTCCGAGCCCGGGACGATGCTCGTGACCTATTCGGGGGACGTCCGGCGAGCCGGCGTCGTCGAGGTTCCGTTCGGCTCGTCGGTCGAGGAGATGCTCGCCCGCGATGCCGGTATCGACCTACGCTCGGTGCGGGCGGTGCTGCTCGGCGGGTTTCACGGCACCTGGGCCGGCCGTGATGCTCTGGTCGGCCGTGCGATGTCTCGAGAATCGCTGGCAGACATCGGTGTCCGCCCCGGCGCGGGCATCGTGCATGTACTGGGCGTCGGCTCCTGTGGGCTCGCGGCCACGGCCGAGTTCGTCCGTTACCTGGCCGAGGAAAGCGCCGGTCAGTGCGGCCCCTGCCTCAACGGCCTGCCTCGATTGGCCGACGCGTTCTCGCGGCTGTCCACCGGGCAGAACGTCGAGGTCGCCATCGGCGAGATCGAGCGATACACCCGTCTGGTCGACGGCCGGGGAGCCTGCCATCACCCCGACGGTACGGCGCGTCTGATCCGGTCGGCGATGTCGGTCTTCGCCGACGACGTACATCTGCATCGGTTGGGCTCGTGCGAAATTCACCGAGGAGGACGGCGATGACCATCGAACGCCGAGAAGATGACGTCCTGCACATCGACTGGACGCGGTGCGACGGACGCGGCGTGTGCACCGAGTTGCTTCCCGCCACCCTCACCAGAGACGAGTGGGGCTATCCGCTTGCCAGAAGACCCGGAAACGATCTCCTGCTACACGGAACCGACACCGAGCGGGCGCAGGACGCTGTGCGGCTGTGCCCTCGAATGGCATTGCGCATCAAGTAGATCGAGATTCCGGAGGAAGCGACAGCGGCTCGACCACATTGCCCAGCATTGTCGCGATGGTCGCGACGACAACGCGTCGTTCTGCCGCATAGTCACTGAGGAACCATGTCAGGGCCGTGTGGCTGATACCCCCGACGGACGCGGTGGCGAGCAGTTCGATATCGAGATCCGGAGTGGACGGTACGGGGCCTGCGAATGTGCGGAGGTAGCCGATCAGCATCGATCCGAACTGTTGCATCACCGCAAGATATGTCCGTTCGACGTTCGGGCTGACGCCGAGCACCTCGAGCCACACCACTCGTGCCAGATGAGGGTCCTCGATGACGTGGAAGAACGGGTCGAGTACCTGCCGCGCGACGGCCCGAACATCACTGCGCGGATCCACCTGCGGCATCGCCTCGATGATCGACGCAGTGAGGCGGCCAATGCATTCCGTGTACACGGCGAGAAGAAGTTCCTCGGTGTTCTCGAACTGTCGGTAGAAGTCTCGATCCGCGATCTTGGCCTCTCGGCACAGTCCTCGGACGGTCGCAGCACGAAATCCGACACTTCCGAACACCCGCAGCCCGGCGTCGAGGAGCTGCCTGCGCCTGCGGTCGTCGCGATCGGCAGCACTTTCCCCGCCGTATGCCCGGCCCGGGCCCTGACTTTCGGTCACCGCGGACGCGCGTCGAGCTGCGCGGTGAGCGCACGTACGTCTTTGTCTCGCTCGAGAATTGCGTCGTACACGGGGTTGATCACGCCGCGCAACAGTGACAGCGGGACCCATCGCGCTGGAACCTGAATCCGCGGTGCGCGTCGCTCGATGCCCCGAACCACACCGCGCGCGAGCTTGTCCGCAGAAATCGGTTGCCGCAACAGAGCCGGAAACCCTTTGGCCACCAGCGCCGTTGCGATCTCGTCACCGCCGAAAGCCACGTCCACGATGGGCGTTGCCACCCAGCCGGGATACAGCACACCTGCCGTCGCTCCCGTTCCTGCCAGCTCCAGGCGCAGTGCGCGCCCGAGCTGTTCGACGGCCGCCTTCGATGCCGCGTACGGCGCGTTGGCCAAACCGTTGAGGTACGCGTACGTCGAGGAGGTGAGCAGTACGTATCCCCCGGAATCGACGATGTGCGGCAGAGCGGCCCGTACCGTGTTCCACACGCCGAGGAGGTTGACGCCGATGACTTTCTCGAAGATCCCGTCCTCGACCGACCGTACCGTCGCTGCCGTTGCGCCACTGGAGATTCCGGCGTTCGCCATCACGATGTCGAGCGCGCCGAAGGTGTCGGTCGCAGTGGCGACGGCTGCGTCGAGCTGCTCACGCACGGTGACATCTGCATGGGCGATCGCCACGCGCTGGTTGCCCAGCTTCGCCGCGAGTGACTCCAGATCGGTCGAGTGCATGTCGACCAGAACGACGGAGGCACCGCGCCGGTGAAGTGCGGTTGCCACGGCGGAACCGATTCCACCTGCGGCTCCGGTGATCAGTGCTACCCGACCCGAATGATCCTTCATGCCGATACCTCGTCCTTCGTCGTCTCGGTGGTCGACCGGTGAATGTGGTGAGCTTCGGGCCGAAAGCGTTTGGCCCACCGACGGAATGTGAAGCTGAATCCGGGAAACATGGCGACGACGTGCCCGGATTTGGACTGATACCAGCTGTGACAGCCCCCGTCCTTCCAGACCGTGCCCTCCATCTCGCGGTGGATCGTCTCGGTGTACTCCTGCTCGGCGGCGGCCGTGACCTCGATGGACCTCGCCCCTGCCTCACGGACGGCGTCCACTGCCCGCACGATGTACTCCATCTGCGCCTCGATGAGGAAAATGGCCGAGGTGTGCCCGATTCCGGTGTTCGGCCCGGTGACGACGAACAGGTTGGGAAAGCCGGGAATCGTGGTACCGAGATACGCGCGCGGGTACGGGTCCCAGACCTGGGACAGCGCCCGGCCGTAGCGGCCGATCACCGGATACGAGATGACACCGTCGGTGGCGTCGTATCCGGTGGACCACACCAGTAGGTCGACGTCGACGTGTTCGCCGGTGGTGGTGCGGATTCCGGTCTCGGTGATCTCGGCGATTCCGTCGTCTTTGTCGTGCAGGGTGACATTGGATTGTTCCAGCGCCGGGTAGAACGTGTTGGACAGTAGTACTCGTTTGCACCCGATGGTGTAGTCCGGGGTCACCTTGGCGCGAAGATCCGGATCCGAGACCTGAGACTCGATGTGTTGCACTGCTGTTCGCTGCGCCACCGCCTCGAGCAACCGTCGTGAATACTTGAAGCCGAGGATGCGAGTCTCGAGACTCCAGTAGATGCCTGCGCGGACGAGCCGTCGAATCGGCTCCATGCGCAGCAACTTTCGCTGCAGCGGCGTGAACTCGCGATCATGACGCGGCATCACCCAGTGCGGAGTGCGCTGAAAGACATGCAGTTCCTCGACGTCCGGTTGGATCGCCGGGATCACTTGAGCAGCACTGGCACCGCTGCCGACGATGGCCACTTTCTTGCCTGCGTGCTCGTAGGCGGTATCCCAGTCGTTGGTGTGGAACTGCTTGCCCTCGAACTTCTCCCGCCCCGGGAACGGCGGTACGACGGGTGTACTGAGGGGGCCGGAGGCATTGATGACGAACGTGGCTGCGTACTCACCGCGCGAGGTGGCGATGGTCCAGTGGTCTCCGGCCCATTCGATCTTCTGGACATCGGTATCGAGATGCGTGCGGTCCGGCAGGCCGTTCGATTCGAGTACGTGGTCGGTGTATCGCTCGAGCTCCGCGCGTTCGGCGAACATGCGCGACCACTCGAAGGGCTCCGACGCGATCGAGTACAGCGGACTCTGCACGTCGACGGCTGCACCCGGGTAGCGATTCTGCTTCCAGGTACCACCGAGGAACGGGCGTCTCTCGAGGATGACGAGATCGTCGATGCCCCGGTCCAGCAGTGCCTTCGCTGCACACTGGCCACCGAAGCCGCTGCCGATGATCACGACGGTGTGAACATTCATGCCGACGAACCCCTCCCGATGAGACCCCAAATTCGATGACGTGCGTCATCACTTTAAAGTGATGACGCACGATTCCGCAATGGTTCGTCTCGTTCCCTGTGCCCTCAGTGCCAGGCGAACAGGCGTTGCGCATTCCTCGGCAGCGCGTCCTCGAATGCGTCGTCCCCGAGCAGGCTCCTCGCCCACGAGACCTGAGCGTTCATCCAGCGCCCCTCCTCGTGTTTGGTGAAGGGCCAGTCGGTACCGAACAGCAGATTCTCGGTTCCTCGCGTGTCGAGATACCTCTCGACAGCCTCGACTGCACCTTCACTTCGATACGGTGCCGACACTTTCGTCCATACGTGCGCAAGCTGCCCGACTTCGGACACCAGGTCGATCGCACGCGAATCCTCCGCGCTCGGCAGTCCGAGATGATCGATGACGACCTGCGAGGTCCACGAGGCGAGCCGGGGAGCGAGATCGACCCACTGTTCACCCTTGGCCTGCACCTCCAGGTGCCAGCCCAACCGCTCCATCGCCTCTCCCATGCCCTGCCAGGACGGTCGGCTCAGATCGGGAACCTCGGCTCCGATCAGGTTCAGCCGGACACCACGCACGCCCTGTTCGTGCAGTTCGTCGAGGTCCGGCTTCGACTCCGGGTCGACAACGACCACTCCGCGCAACCGCGCTGGATGCAGTGCGAGGCAAGCGAGGAGATACGAATTGTCGATTCCGAGGAAGCTCGGCTGAATCAACACTCCGCGTTCGATCGCGTTGGTATCGAGCTCCGACAGATAGTCCTCGACGGTCGAGTCGTAATCGGGCGCGTATCGCCGTGTGGTCGCCAGGGTCAGACCTCGACGAAATGCATGCGCATGGGTGTCGACCAGAGGCGGCGAGGGTTGGGTACGCATGCGAGCGAACATACGAGAAACATTTAAACCTGTAAAGGACTAGATGTTTATAGAAGTATGTGCTTGAGTGTGAGTCATGACACAGCACGGCGACAGCAGACTGCCTCTGCACGCGCGGCTCAGGGACGACCTGAACAAACGGATCGTCGCAAACGAGTGGGGTCCCGACGTGGCTCTGCCGTCGGAAGCGGAACTCGCCGCGGCGTACGACGTCTCCATCGGCACGATGCGGCGAGTTCTCGGAGACTTCGTGGCCGACGGCCTACTCGACCGGCGACAAGGACGCGGAACCTTCGTTCGGCGCCCCACGTTCGACAACGCGTTCTTCAGATTCTTCCGCGCCCGCGGTGATGGCAACCGGGTACCGAATGCGCGGATACTCGAACGAGTCAGACATACCGCTTCCGAGGACACAGCTCGCGCGCTGAAACACGACGGCGACGTCCTGCATCTGCACCGGATTCGCGAGTACGACGCGAATCCTTTTCTCGTCGAGGATATCTGGCTGCCCCTGCCGCGGTTCGACGCGATCGCCGATATCGACATCGCCGATCTCGGCCCACTGCTCTACCCCGCCTACGAACAACACGCCGGTGTCATCGTCGGCTCGGCATCCGAGGATCTCTCGTTCGGAGCCACAGATCCCGACATCGCGGCCGAACTCGGCTGCCGGCCCGACGAGGCGTTGGTACGCATCGAAAGAACGGCCCTCACGCACGCGGGCGACGTCGTCGAGTACCGCGTTTCCCACGGCATAGCCGCCGCATTCCGCTACCGATTGGAACTTCGATGAACACACCAGAACTGATCGCCATCGCCGGACTCGTCGCCATATTTGCCATCGCGATGTGGCGCTCACTGAACATGGGAGCAGTGGCGCTGGTTGCCGCGTTCGCACTCGGCGTCGGCTACTTCGGTCTCGAGGTCGGCGACATTGCACAGGGATTCCCGGGCAGCCTCTTCGTGACTCTGTTGGGAGTGACGTATCTGTTCGGCATTGCTCGCGCCAACGGAACCGTGGACGCAATCGTGGGCAGTGCGGTGCACCTCGTCCGCGGAAGAGTCGCAATGATTCCCTGGGTGTTCTTCGTCCTGGCGGCGATCATCACCGGTGCTGGGGCCCTCAGTGCCGCCACCAACGCCATTCTCATCCCCGTCGGCCTCGCATTCGCCTATCGGTACAAGATCAGCCCACTGTTGGTCGGCCTCAGCGTGCTCAACGGAACCAACGCAGGCGGCTTCTCCCCGATCTCGGTCTACTTCAACATCGTCGACGACGTCTTCGGGCAGAGCGGGGTCACCCTCGACCCGGTTCCGATCTTCCTGCTGACCTTCGTGGCCAATTCTGTTCTGAATCTGGTGGCATTCTTCATGCTCGGCGGCCCCGATCTACTCCGTCGCGGAAAGCAGGCGATCGAACCATCGGACGACGAGCCGAGCGGGGGAACGACGGCCGGAACCGGACTTGCCGTCAAGGCCAGGACCAGGACCTGGACCGGCACGAACATCCTCACCGTCGTCCTCCTCGTAGGAATTGTGGCACTGGCACTCGGTTTCACCCTCGACGTCGGGTTCCTGGCACTGACCGCTGCGGTGGTACTTGCCGCCCTGCGCCCGCAGGACTCGAAACGCGCTTTCGAGCAGATCGGCTGGGGTGTGATTCTTCTGATCGGGGGCATCGTCACCTACATCTCGGTGCTCCAGAGCGCAGGCGTCGTAGAGGAGATCGCTGCGGACGTCTCGACGATCGGCGCGCCACTCGTTGCAGCCTTGACCATCTTGTTCGTCGCTGGAGTGGTGTCCGCCTTCGCCTCCACCAACGCCATGTTCGTCGTCCTGGTCCCCCTCGCAGCTCCTCTGGTTCTGGCAGGCGAGGTCAGCACGCTCGGTTTCGTGGTGGCGCTGTGCATCGCCGCATCGGCTGTCGACTCCAGCCCGTTCTCCACCGGCGGTGCACTCATCATCGCCAATACCGAAGAACATCTGCGGGACAAGACTTTCAGAGGATTGCTCATCTGGGGTATGTCGATGATCGTCGTGGCACCCGTCGCGTCCTGGCTCGTGTTCGTGCTACCGAGCTGATGCACTCGCCGAGGCGAGTGCAGAACCTGCCGGGACCCGAATGCCGGACGGGGTCGAAGCCAGGTCGAGGGACCCCCGTAGCGTTGGAGGAATGTCGCGATCACCACGTAACCGGAAATCCCCCGCCGCTCCGAGAAAGCGATCGTCCTCCGCGCTTCAGGCAGGGCACCTTCGGGTGATCGCGACCGGCGGTCTCGGCGAGATCGGCCGCAACATGACCGTGTTCGAATTCGACGGAAAACTGCTCATTGTCGACTGTGGCGTGCTGTTCCCCGAGGAACACCAGCCCGGCGTCGACGTCATCCTCCCCGACTGGAGCTGCATCCGGGATCGTCTCGACGACGTGGTCGCGATCGTCCTCACCCACGGGCACGAGGACCACATCGGCGGCGTCCCCTATCTGCTGCGTGAGCGCGGCGACATCCCGGTCATCTCGTCGAGACTGACGCTGCACTTCCTGGCTGCCAAGTTCGAGGAGTTCAAGGTCTCGACCACACTGATCGAGGTCGAGGCGGGGCAAACCCGTCAGGAAGGCCCGTTCGAGCTCGAGTTCCTCGCCGTCAACCACTCGATCCCCGACGGTCTCGCCATCGCCATTCGCACGGACGCCGGTCTCGTCCTGCACACCGGCGACTTCAAGATGGACCAGTTTCCGCTGGACGGTCGAATCACCGACCTTCGCGGATTCGCACGCCTCGGCGAGGAAGGCCTCGATCTCCTCCTCGTCGACTCGACCAACGCCGAAGTTCCCGGGTTCATGGTCTCCGAACGAGATCTGGTTCCGGCCATCGAGAAGGTGTTCCGCGAAACATCGGGACGAGTGATCGTGTCGAGCTTCGCCAGTCACGTGCACCGCATCCAGCAGGTGCTCGACGCCGCACATGCGCAGGGTCGCAAAGTCGCATTCGTGGGACGATCGATGGTGCGCAACATGAAGATTGCGACCGACCTGAGCTATCTCGATGTTCCCGACGGACTCGTGGTGGACCTACCGAAGCTCAATCGGCTTCCGGCACACAAGATAACGCTGATCTGCACCGGCTCGCAGGGCGAGCCCTTGGCCGCGTTGTCGCGAATGGCCTCGGGAGAGCATCAGATCAAGGTCGGCGACGGCGACACCGTGCTGATGGCGAGCAGCCTCATTCCCGGAAACGAGAATGCGATCTACCGCGTCATCAACGGGCTCGTCGACAAGGGTGCGCGCGTGGTGCACAAGGGAAATGCCAAGGTGCACGTCTCCGGTCACGCGAGCGCAGGCGAGCTCGTCTACTGCTACAACATTCTCGAACCCGCCAATGTGCTTCCCGTACACGGCGAATCCCGACACCTGCGCGCCAATGCCGATCTCGCGATCAAGACCGGTGTCCCGCGTGATCGCGTCCTGATCGCCGAGAACGGCAGCGTCATCGACCTGTTCGACGGCGTCGCGAGCATCACCGGCAGTGTGCCCATCGAACTGATCTACGTCGACGGCAGTGCCGTCGGTGGTGTCACCGAGGATTCGCTGGCCGACCGTCGACTGCTGGCCAACGAGGGCGTTCTCACCGTCATCGCGATCGTCGATCCCGATACCGGCCTGCTGGTCGACGACGTCGACTTCATCGGACGCGGATTCGCGCACGAGCCCAACGCTTTCGACTCACTGGCCAAGGCGATCGGCAAGACACTCACCCGCGAGAGCGACAGCACGGTCGCATCGCGCGAGCAGATCGAAAAGCGCATCGTCCAGGAATCGGCTCGATGGGCCAAGCAGTCCCTGGGTCGTCAGCCCCTCATCGTCCCGGTGGTGGTCGACGGATAAAGCATGTCTTGTCGGTGGCGAGGGACGTCACCACAAGAAAGCCGCACCGGCGCTGAAGCAATTCATCATGCTCGCACCGAGCAGATAGTGCGTTCGGCCCCTGTAGATGGTTCCGGGCCCCTAGAGTCGTGTGGAAAGCACCGGTAACGATCCGGAACTTGACCGGGGGGTCTCGATGGGGAAGTACGCGAAGTTCGGCCGTCGGTGTGCGGCGGTGGTCGCTGCGGTTTCACTGGTGGTAGTGGGCGGGCAATGGTCGGCGGCTGCCGATCCACTCGGCGATTTCCAGAATCCGCCGCGAACCGCCGAATCGATCGCCGCGACACCGCTCGACGATCCGTGGGTCGTTCCGCCGCCCGGATACGAAAAGGCAGCCCCCGGAACAGTTCTGCGGACCCGCAGCGTCACCGTCGGACCACTTGTCACCCCGGTCACCACCACCCAACTGCTGGTCGCCTCGACCGACGCGAAGGACCGCCCCGCTGCCATCATCACCAGCGTCATCGTCCCGACCGCGCCCTGGACCTCGCCCGGCCGGCGCCCTGTTGTCGCCTACAACATGGCCATAGATTCGCTCGGTGCCACGTGTGAGCCATCGTGGACCATGCAACGCGGCATCGCTCCGGAATTGGCACCCGTGCAGCTGCTTCTGGCGCGGGGCTACGCCGTCGTCGTCACCGACCATCAGGGGCCACGCCATGCGTACGCCGTCGGACCGATGGCGGCGCACGCCGTCCTCGACGGTCTGCGCGGCGCGGTCACAACCGCTGCGATCGGCCTCGATCCGACTGCGCCCCTGGGCATTACAGGCTACTCGGGCGGGGCGATCGCATCGGGCTGGGCCGTGCAGGAGGCTCCGGCATACGCCCCCGAACTGAACATCGTCGGCGCAGCGTTCGGCGGAACGCCCACCGACTTCGCACTGCTGCGTCAGTCCATGAACGGCAACGCAGCGTCGGCAGTGTTCCTTGCGGCAGCGATGGGTGTTGCTCGCGAGTACCCGGAGATGCTTTCGCTCTACAACGACGACGGGTGGCGGCTCGCACAAGCGTCGAAGGACCTGTGCATCGTCGGGATTGCCCCGCTCGGAATCGTTGCTCCGATCCGCATCGAGTCACTGTCCATCACTCCCGATGCATTCAATTCGCCGCTGGCGCTCGCGGTTGCTGATCAGAACCGATTGGGAGACGGCGGAACCCCGACGGCACCGGTGTTCATGTATCACGGACAGCAGGAGTTCTGGATTCCGAAGGAAGGTCCCGAGGCCGTGTTCGACAAGTGGTGTTCACGCGGAGCCGACGTCCGCCTCGAGGAATACCTGGGTGAGCACAGCATCGTTGCCGGCAGCGGAGCTCCCGGTGCGTTCGCGTGGTTGGACGACCGCCTCGCAGGAATTCCGGTTCAACCCGGATGCAGTAGCTTCGGCCGCTAGAGCCGAACCTACTCGCTCCGGGTTGCGGCTCCGCGAGCCGACAACACCTCGGTCAGCTCCTCGGCGTAGGCGAGCTGGCGGCGCAACGTCCGGCAGCTCTCCTCGGCCTTGGTGTGGCATTCGCGAACGAAGGCCGCGGCCGATGACAGGTCGTCTTCGGTCGCGTCCGCATCGACCAACGTATCGAGGGATTCGAGCAGCTGCTTCATCTCGGCCAGCGTGAAGTCCAGCGGCTTCATCCGCCGAATGACGAGCAGACGCTCGACGTCGGCCTCGGTGTAGAGCCGAAATCCGCCTGCCGACCGGGCAGAGGGGGTGACCAGCCCGACGTCGTCGTAGTGGCGGACCGTGCGGATCGAGAGCTCGGTTCGTTGAGCCACCTGCCCGATCTGCATGTGACTGCCGTCCTCGCTCATCTGCTGCCTCTCTTCACCCGACCGGCCACCCTCATCATCAGTGCTCGCCGCCCAGATTTCCGCTGAGGCGATCGTGCCGCTCGATCGACGGGGCGTTCAGACCGACGATGTCGACCGTTTTTCCTTTCGCCGCGTACTTGGTGGTGATGGCGTCCAGGGTCGCCACAGTCGACGCGTCCCAGATGTGTGACTCGGACATGTCGATCACGACGTTCTTCGGGTCTCCGACGTAGTCGAACTGATAGATCAGATCGTTGCTCGACGCGAAGAACAACTCGCCCTTGACTGCGTAGACGCGGGTGTCCTCGTCGGGATGTGCCACGTCGATGACCTCGGTCAGATGGGCCACCCGTCGGGCGAACAGCACCATCGCGGTGATCACACCGACGACCACACCGTATGCAAGGTTGTGGGTGACGACGGTGACCGCGACGGTGGCCACCATCACGAGAGTCTCGCTCTTGGGCATCCGGCGCAGCGTCTTCGGGTTGATGCTGTGCCAATCGAAGGTTCCGACGGAGACCATGATCATCACCGCGACCAGCGCAGCCATCGGAATCAACGCGACGATGTCGCCGAGACCGACCACGAGTATCAGCAGGAAGGTGCCTGCGAGAAACGTCGAGATCCGGGTGCGGGCACCGGAGACCTTGACGTTGATCATGGTCTGCCCGATCATCGCGCAACCGCCCATGCCGCCGGTGAACCCGGTGACCAGGTTCGCCACGCCCTGGCCCCAACCCTCGCGGGTCTTGTTCGAGTGCGAGTCGGTGATGTCGTCGACGAGCTTGGCCGTCATCAGTGACTCGAGCAGCCCGACGAGGGCAATGGCCAACGCGAACGGAGCGACGATCGAGAGTGTGTCGAGAGTGAACGGCACATTCGGGATCAGGAACGACGGCAACGAGGACGGCAGTTCGCCTTCGTCACCGACATCGGGCACAGCCAGCGCGAACACGAGTGTGGCGGCGGTGAGAATCACGATCGCGATCAGCGGTGCCGGCACGATGGTGGTGAGCTTGGGCAAGAAGAACATGATGACCAAGCCGACGGCGACCAGCGGGTAGACCAACCACGGCACCCCGATCAGGTACGGCAACTGCGAGGTGAAGATCAGGATCGCCAGCGCGTTGACGAATCCGACCATGACGCTGCGCGGAATGAATCGCATCAGTTTGGCGACGCCGAGCACGCTGAGCACCACCTGCAGAACCCCGCCGAGGATCACCGCAGCGATCAGATAGTCGAGACCGTAGTCGCGTGCCAACGGAGCGACGACCAGCGCTATCGCTCCGGTAGCGGCGGAGATCATCGCGGGTCGACCGCCGACGATGGAGATGGTGACCGCCATCGTGAACGACGCGAACAGACCGACCCGCGGATCGACTCCGGCGATGATCGAGAACGAAATGGCTTCCGGAATCAACGCCAGCGCCACCACCAAGCCGGCGAGGACCTCCGTTTTGAGTCGCTTCGGCGAGCGCAACGCACCCAGCACCGAGACGTCTTCGACGGCGGTGACAGGCACCTGGGCAGCTCGAGACACAACAACTCCGATCGGTTTCTTGGATGCGAGCAGATCGAGCCGGACAGGGTGACACGGGCGTCTGCTCCGCCGGGAACTCTACTCTTACCGGAGGGAAGGTTGCGAATCCTCGCAGTGAGGACGAGGTCAGGGCGTGACCGGCGTGACCACAGTGCCGTCGGCCAGGAAGCGATCGAGATTCTCGAGCGTCAACGCCTCCATCGCGTCGCGCGTCTGCACCGTTGCGCTGCCCACATGCGGCAGCAGTACGACGTTGTCCATCGCCCGCAGGGCCTCGGGGACGTGCGGCTCGTGCGCGAAGACGTCCAGACCGGCTCCGGCGAGCTTCCCGGCGGCGAGCAACTCGATGAGCGCCTCCTCGTCGACGACGCTTCCGCGTGCCACGTTGATCAGGTATCCCTGCGGCCCCAATGCTTCGAGCACCGTCCGATCAACCAGATGCGCCGTTCCCGAACCGCCCGATGCCGCGATGACGAGAACGTCGACACCGTCTGCGAGTTCGGCCGGGCCTGCCGCATAGGAGTACGGCGAACCGGGGATCTCGTTGCGATTGTGATACGAGATAGTGCATCGAAAACCTTTGAGCCGTTCGGCAATTGCCGAACCTATCCGGCCCAGTCCGATGATCCCGACGCGCTTGCCGGTGACCTGGCGCGTCAGCGGAGGGTGGCCCTCGACAGGCCACCGCCCGGCGCGCACGAATCGCTCGGCGGACGACATACCTCGCATGGTGTCGATCACCAGACCGACGGCGAGGTCCGCCACGCAATCGGTCAACACATCGGGCGTGTTGCTGACGGCGATGCCTCGTTCGGCTGCCGCGTCGACGTCGGTGGTGTCGTATCCGACGCCGAAGTTCACCACGGCACCGAGCCGCGGCAGGCGTGCCATCAGCGACGCGTCGACGCCGGTGCGGCCGGAGGTGACGACCGCGATGACCGACTCACCGTGCGCATCGAGGAACTGATCACGATCGTCGCCCTCGGGTAGTTCCAGTGCGTCGTACTCGGCAACCAACGTCTCCGTCAGCGACGGCTTCAGTGGCCCGACGCGCAGTACC
>NZ_JABFAU010000059.1 GCF_017168335.1 Rhodococcus sp. KRD162
GGTGGGGAGTGCTCACTGGTCCAGTATCCCGATTTCGGCCGACGTGGTGTTTCGAGGGGCTCGGGTTAACGCTGCGTGAACGCTTGTTTCATAGATTCGAAATCTATGGACGGATCGTTCATGGCGGGTCTAGCGTCTCTGACGTGCAGCAACCGATTCTCCTTCTCGACTTCGACGGCACCGTCTGTCTCGGGGACGACCCCGTGTGGGCCTACGCCGACGCGGTTGCCGATTTCCTCGACCCGGACACCGCTGCAACCCTGCGGGCCGGGTTGACGGCATTTCTCGATCACGGCGCAGGGGAGTACCTCGACGGGTACTCCGCGGTCCTGGACCTGGCGGCAGGGCTGGACGCTACGTCACTCGCGGCCGCGTACACGCTCTCCCGTGACCGTCTGGCCGCGGGTGAACTGGATGTGTGGGCTCCGGCCGGACTTGCCGAGTTCCTCGGTCGCGTCCGCGCCGAGGTGGTGCTCGCCACCAATGCCCCGCGACGGGGCGTCGTGGAGACTCTCGACCGCCTCGGCCTGACGGCGGCGATGGATCGCATCGTCACCGACGCAGGCAAACCCGAGAAAATGTCTTCTCTGGTGGACGCGCTGCTCGGCGACAGTCCACCCCACCTTCTTGCCAGTGTCGGCGACATCTGGCGAAACGACCTCGACGCACCGCATCGACGCGGTGCCGTCACCGCCTACATCGACCGCCACGGTCATCGCAGGCCGGAGGCAACATGGTCTGCCTCGACCTTCCCGGCCCTGTACGACGAGCTCTTCGAATGGTCCACCGATCCAGCAGTATTCGCACTCACCCACGAAGGACAGTCATGAGAATCCGCACTCCCTTGCTCGCGGTGGTCGCCACCGGACTGCTCACTGCCTCGCTGGCCGGTTGCGGTGCCCGCGACGAGTCCTCCACCACATCCTCCGCAGCGTCCCCCTGCACCGGGTCGAGTACGGCAGACGCCCCGGACCCATCCGAGCTGACCCTGGCTCTCGTCCCCTCGGGGGATGCCAACAAGTTGGTCGAGACCGTCAAGCCGCTGCAGGATGCGCTCACCGAGCGCCTCGGTATTCCGGTCCGCGGTGTCATCACTCAGGACTACCAAGCTGCCGTGGAAGCCATCGGAGCCGATCAGGCTCAGATCGGGATGCTGCCACCGCTGCAAATGGTGCAGGCCTGCAACAAGTACGGTGCCGAGCCCGCACTGCAGACCGTGCGCAAGGGCAAGACCACGTACGCGTCGCAGTTCTACACCAACAACCCCGACAAGTACTGCGAGGACACACCGGTGACCGGGGTCAACGGCCTGCTGTACTGCAACGGAACCGAAAGTGGCACGGGCCCGGCCGGACTCGATTCGCTGAGCAAGATGACCGGTGCCAAGACGGTCATGTTGCAGTCCGCGTCCTCCGCCGGATACGTATTCCCCTCGGCCGCGCTGAAAGCGGTGGGTATCGACCCGACCACCGATCTGGACCTGACGCAGGTCACCTCGCACCCGGCAGCGGTGCTGTCGGTGAACAACGGCGACGACGAGGTGGGGGTCTCGTTCTGGGATGCCCGCGAAACAGTCGTGAAGGACACTCCGGACGTGGCGAAGAATCTGGTGGTGTTCGCGCTCACCAACGAGATCCCCAACGACGGTGTCTCGATCAGCAGCTCGCTCAGTCCTGATCTGCAGCAGCGGATCTCGGATGCGATGGAGGACTACGCCTCCACCCCCGAGGGGGTCGAGGCGCTGACGGCGATCTACCAGATCACCGGGCTCGACAAGGCGGATCCCGCCGCGCTTCAGCAGGCTCAGACCGAGGCGGACTCCATCGGCCTGGGGAACTGATCGACGATGAACGGCGACCGCATCGCATTCGAGAACGTCTCGGTCACCTACCCGGGCGGGCACTCCGCGCTCGACGCGGTGTCGCTGGAGATTCCAGCGGGTCAGATGGTCGCCGTCGTCGGGTTGTCCGGCGCAGGGAAGTCCACGCTGATCCGTACCATCAACGGACTCGTTCCGGCCACGGACGGCACCGTGACCGTCGGCGATCGCACGCTGAACAACCTCAGCGCCAGACAATTACGCGATCTGCGCGGCGACATCGGGATGATCTTCCAAGGATTCAATCTCGCGAAGCGCACCAGTGTGCTGAACAACGTCATGATGGGCAGGCTGCACAGTTCGCCGATGTGGCGAACCCTGCTCGGGGCGTGGTCGGCCGAGGACACCGAGCTGGGCATGCAGGCGCTCGAACGCGTCGAGATCGTGGGCAAGGCGTATCAGAAGGCCTCGTCGCTGTCCGGCGGACAGCAGCAGCGGGTCGCGATCGCCAGGGCATTGGCGCAGGAGCCGCGGGTGATCCTCGCGGACGAACCGGTGGCCTCCCTCGATCCGCCGACCTCGCACGTCGTCATGCGTGACCTGCAGCGCATCAATGTCGAGCTCGGCATCACCGTCGTGGTCAACCTGCATTTTCTCGACCTGGCCAAGCGCTACGGCGATCGTCTGATCGGGCTGCGCGACGGCAAGGTCGTGTTCGACGGCCACGGCCGCGATGCCGACGAAGCGGTGTTCGAGAGCATCTACGGACGTTCTCTCACCGCCGAGGACGTGCTCGAGGCCGGCTTCTCGAAAAACGGGGCAGAACTGTGACGACCCCGGTCACGGAACGGCCTCCCAAACCCCGGAACGGGTGGAAAGCCGTTGCCGTGCTTGCCGTCATCGCGATCATCACGATCTGGGCCGGGATCGGTGTCGATGCCGACCTGGGCGACATCATCGACAACTGGGGCAACGCGACCGGCAAGCTGGTGCAGCTGATGCAACCCGACTACTGGTTCTTCCCCGAGACCGTCGACGCGATCCTCGAGACCCTGCAGATGGCAATCATCGCGACTGCGATCGGTGCAGCGATCTCGTTTCCGCTGAGCTTCGCGGCATCGAGGGTCACCAACCCGAACCGGGCGATGCTCGCCGCGGTCCGCGCAGTCATGAACGTCGTTCGTGCAGTGCCGGATCTGCTGTACGCGGCGGTGTTGGTGGCGGTGGTCGGCACGGGTGCGCTGTCGGGGATCTTGGCGCTGATCGTGTTCAACATCGGCATCATCGTCAAGCTCGTGTCCGAGGCGCTCGACTCGATCGATCGCGGTCCGCAGGAAGCTGCTCTCGCCGCGGGTGGTACCTGGATCGCGGCCAACCGCAGTGCCGTTGCGCCGCAGATATTTCCGGCCTTCGTCTCACAGGGCCTGTACACGTTGGAGTTGAACGTACGCGCGTCTGCGGTGATCGGGCTCGTCGGCGCGGGAGGTCTCGGCATGCTCATCGACAACGTTCGCACCTTCTACAAATATCACCAGCTCAGCCTCATCATCCTCGAGATACTCGTCATCGTGCTCGCGCTGGAGATGCTCTCGTCCTGGGCCCGTCGAAAGTTGGTCGGATGACCGTCATCGACCGCACCTCCCGATCGACCCCGGCGCGGCCGCGCAGACCCCGCAACACCGTGCGTACCGCTGTGTGGGTCAGCGTCGTCGCGGTGTTCGCGCTGTCGTTGTACGGCATAGAGATTCGCTGGGATCGGTTGCTCGATCTACCGCAGAACCTCGTGCGCTATGCCGGACTCATGTTTGCGCCGCCGGACCTCTCCGCGCTCGGCAAAGCCGTCTCGGCCACCATCGAATCGGTCCAGATGGCCTGGTTCGGAACGGTGCTCGGCATCATCGTGTCGTTTCCACTGAGCTTCCTCGCGGCCGCGAACATCGGGCCGGTGTGGTTGCGCTGGCCCCTGCGTGTCGTGTTCGCCGTCATCAGGGCCGTACCCGAGGTCGTCATCGCGATCCTCATTCTCTCGGTCACCGGGCTCACCGCCTTCACCGGTGCACTCGCGATCGCCATCGGTTCGGTGGGCACCCTCGGCAAATGGGGATACGAGGCGATCGAGGGCGCGGAAAAGGGGCCGATCGAAGCGGCCCGCGCAGCAGGTGGATCCACAGCGCAGATCGTGCGCTGGGGACTGTGGACCGGCGTAGCGCCCGAGGTGTTCGCCTTCTGGCTCTATCGCTTCGAGATCAACGTTCGCGCGTCGGCCATCCTCGGTCTGATCGGTGCCGGCGGCATCGGCTCCATGTTGGTCGACAACGTTCAGTATCGGCAATGGGGTGCGGTCGGGATGCTGCTGATCGTCGTCGTGGTCATCACCGTGATCATCGATCAGATCTCCGGGCAGGTGCGTCGACGCATCATCGACGGACAGTGGGGCTGGCAGCGGAAAGCGCGAACACGACTATGAGCAAGATATGAGCATGGATCTCGCGCCGGGTGGAGTCGTCCCGCACATCAGATCGATCATTCCGTCGTTGCTTCCGGCCGAGCGGGCCGTCGCCGAGGTGTTTCTCGACCGCCCCGCCGACATCGTCGAGATGTCCTCGCAGCAGGTCGCCGACGCGGCAGGCGCATCGCGGGCCTCGGTGGTGCGCACCTGTCAGAGCCTCGGCTTCGGGGGCTATCAACAGCTGCGCGTGCTGCTCGCCCGCGATGCGGCGCGCGAGCTGCCCGGCAGGCAGCAGTCGGCGGACGGTCCGTTCGCGATCGTGACGGAGACGTTCGCTCATGTGGGTGAGTCGATCGCCGCGATGACGGCGTTGTTGACAACCGAGGACGTCACCCGCGCCGTGGACACTCTGGCCGGTGCAGAGTCCGTCGTCGTCATCGGTAACGGACTCTCGGCCCCGCTCGCCGCTGATACCGATGCGCGGATGCGCTCGGTGGGGCTGCGCTCGCACGCGCCGACCGACTCGATAGCGCAGCAGGTCGCCGCTCGGCTCCTCACCGACCGCGATGCCGCCCTGATCATCAGTGGATCGGGCGCGACGAGCGCGTCGACCAGGGCGGCTCAGGCTGCCCGGGAGCGAGGGGCCACCGTGGTGTCGGTGACGTCGTTCGCTCGATCGACCCTGGCATCGGCGTCCGACATCTCGTTGGTGGTCGGGATGCGAGATCTGAGCTTTCAGCGCGAACTGTCGGTGACGAGCAGGATTCCGCACGTGATTCTGCTCGAGGGCCTGATGGCTGCATTGACCGATGCGTTGGGTGAGAGGGCTTCGGCCGCGATGGCCGCGACGCTCGAAGTCATTTCCGGCAACCTGGGTGAGTGAAGCGTCACCTGTGGTCGGTGACACCGTCGCACCGGTGTGCACGCTAGGTTCACTACGGTAGGGGACGAGCAGTGGAGCTCCGCTGCACCCGCCGGCACGTGGACGACAGGACAGGGACCAACATCGTGAGTACAGACGACGCTGCCGTAGCAACGGTCGTTGCCGGAGTCGACCTGGGGGACCCGGAGCTCGCGCGATCCGTCGCCGACGGCCTCGCACGCGTCGAAGAACTGATGATCAGCGAACTCTCCGACGGAGAAGAGTTCCTGACCGAGGCCGCGCTGCATCTGGCGAAGGCCGGCGGCAAGCGTTTCCGGCCGCTGTTCACGGTGCTCACCGGCCAGCTCGGGCCCTCCCCGAGCGACCCGGCGATCGTCACCGCCGCCACGGTCGTCGAACTGGTCCATCTCGCAACGCTCTATCACGACGACGTCATGGACGAGGCCTCGATGCGGCGGGGTGCAGAGAGTGCGAACTCACGCTGGGGCAACAGTGTGGCGATTCTCGCCGGGGACTACCTGTTCGCGCACGCGTCACGGCTGGTGTCCACCCTCGGTCCCGACGCCGTCCGCATCATCGCCGAGACCTTCGCGGAACTGGTCACCGGTCAGATGCGCGAGACGATCGGAGTCAAGGGCACCGACGATCCCGTCGCGCACTATCTGAAGGTCGTGTGGGAGAAGACCGGATCGCTGATCGCCTCGTGCGGACGCTTCGGTGGAACGTTCAGCGGCGGCGATGCCGAGCATGTGGGACGCCTCGAGCGACTCGGCGACGCCGTCGGTACCGCTTTCCAGATCTCCGACGACATCATCGACATCTCCTCGGCCACCGAGCAGTCCGGTAAAACTCCTGGCACCGACCTCAGAGAGGGCGTGCACACGTTGCCGGTGCTGTACGCGCTCCGTGAGGAAGGTCCCGACGGGGATCGTCTGCGCGAGATCCTGGCAGGCCCGGTCACCGAGGACGCTCTGGTCACCGAGGCAATGGAATTGCTCGAGCGTTCGCCCGGGATGGTGTCGGCGAAGAACACCCTCGGTGAGTACGCGGCTCGGGCCCACGCGGAACTCGCGCTGCTGCCGCAGGGCCCGGCCAACGACGCCCTCGGGCGGTTGGTGAACTACACCGTCGAACGCGTCGGTTAGGCCAACTCGACCATCGGGAACCGACTGCTGGGGTTTCTTCGTTGAATCAGGTAGTGAGACCTGGTACGAGGAGGCACAGTCAGATATGAACGGCTACGCGAACGGCGTCAAGACCTTCGGCCTACTGGTCGGGATGTCCGCGCTCATCGTCTTCATCGGCTCGCTGTTCGGTAACGCGACCATCCTGCTCGGATCCATCGTCCTGGCGGTTGGTGTCAACGGCTATGCGTACTTCAACAGTGCCAAGATGGCCTTGAAATCGATGCATGCGGTGCCGGTCAGTGAGCTCGAACAGCCGGCCATGTATCGGATCGTGCGGGAGTTGGCGACGGCAGCGCATCAGCCGATGCCCGCGTTGTACGTGAGTCCGACCAACAATCCCAATGCGTTCGCCACCGGGCGCAACCCGCGCAATGCCGCGGTGTGCTGCACCGAGGGGATTCTGCGGATCCTCGACGAACGAGAACTACGGGCCGTTCTCGGCCACGAACTCTCGCACGTCTACAACCGGGACATTCTGATCTCGTCGGTGGCAGGCGCGATGGCTGCTGTCATCTCGGGTCTGGCCAACCTCGCGTTCTTCGCCAACGTCTTCGGCGGACGCGGCAGCGGGGGAGCCAATCCGATCGCGTTGCTGCTCGTGTCGATGCTGGGCCCCATCGCGGCCACCCTGGTTCGGCTGGCGGTCTCCCGCTCGCGCGAGTACCAGGCAGACCAGTCGGGAGCCGAGCTGACCGGTGATCCGCTGGCACTCGCGTCGGCGCTGCGCAAACTCGAGCAGGGTGTGCAGTTGGCACCGTTGCCGCCCGAGCCGCGACTGGCGTCGGAATCGCATTTGATGATCGCCAACCCGTTCCGCATCGGCGACAAGGCTGGGCAGCTGTTCGCCACCCACCCGCCGATGGCCGACCGCATCGAGAGACTCGAACGCATGGCCGGCTACCGGCCCTACTGACGCCGAGCCTGCGGCATGTGAGCGGAAATTCGTAGTGGACTACGAATTTCCGCTCACATGCGGCGAAGCCGCTCTCATATGGAGGTCGGCCTGTCAACGACGGCATGGTGAAGCGGTGGCACGCACCGTCGTGTGTGCCACCGCTTCCTGTTGCCGGGATGGTGATCGATGCGAGTGGGAGGTGAGCGTGTCGTAGTGTT
>NZ_JABFAU010000060.1 GCF_017168335.1 Rhodococcus sp. KRD162
CCTCGCGTCCGTGCATGCCTTCGGTGCTCGCGCGAACCGAAACCTGGTCTCTGCGATCGTCTCCCACGCGGGCAAGATCGACCTTGCGGCGCTGTCGGCGCCTGGGTTCGCGGCCACCGCGGTGCGGGCACTGCCGGTGCACACCGGGTTGGTGCCGATCTCGTTCGTCGTCGTCGAGTCGGGCACGCGCACCGAGATCACCGTCTCCTGCCGGGCGGGCCGCGGTGTCGCAGAACGATTGGAGGTGCTTCTCGATCGGATCGTCGCCGAATTCGATCCCGCAGCCGCCCTACCCGCTCCACCAGCGCGAGGCATCAACGGCCCGGCGAACCGGCAGAACGTGAACAGCTTGTTCCAACTGCAGGTCCGCACCCGCCCCGACGCCGTCGCCGTCGTCGCCCCCGACGGCGAGTACACGTACGCCGAAATCGACTGGTGGGCCGACGCTGTCGCCGCCGAGCTGCTGCGCCGCGGCATCGGCCGCGGATCGATCGTCGCCGTACTCGCCGACCGATCCGTCGAAGGGATGGTCGCGCAAGTGGCGATCCTGCGGGCCGGGGCCGCATTCTTGCCCCTCGACCCCAAACACCCCGCCGACCGTCTCGCCGACACCGTCGCCGACTCCGGCGCGGCGCTGCTGCTGACGCGGCCACACCTACGCGATCTCGTCAGCACCGACATCGACGTTGTCGTCGTCGACGACATCGACCAGGACACCGACGAACCCGTCCACGTCCCGGTGACCGCCGACGACATCGCCTTCGTCACCTACACCTCCGGATCGACCGGACGACCGAAAGGCGTACTCGTCCCCCACGGCGGGATCGTGAACTACCTCGAATCCGCCAGCGACTGGTACAAACTCGGCCCCAACACCCGCTTCGCGCACTATCACACCCCCGCAGCGGACATGGCCTGCGCAGCGTTCTTCAGCCCCCTGCTCACCGGCGGCGCCGTCACCCTGATCCCCGACGACATCTCCCACCTCACCCTGCAGACCATGCTGCGCGACTCCGGCGCCAACACCTTCCTGCTGACCCCGAGCTTGCTCGAGGTCATCGTGCGTCTGGAGATCGACGTTCCCACCCCGCGCACCGTCATCATCGGCGGCGAACAACTGCACCCCGCGCTCGCGGCGAAAGCACGCACGTTCTTCGGCCCCGACGCGCACCTGCTCAACAGCTACGGCCCCACCGAACTGTCCATCGTGTGCACCTCCCACGTCATCGGCTCCCCCGACCCGGCGGCGCCGTCGATCCCGATCGGACACCCCGCCGCGAACACCCCGGTCTTCTTGCTCGACGAACACCAACGGCCCGTACCGGCAGGGGAAGTCGGCGAACTGTACTTCGGTGGTCCGCAGCTCGCCCGCGGCTACCTCGCGCGCCCCGAGCTGACAGCGCAACGCTTCGTGCACCTGCCGAGCGGTGAACGCACTTATCGCACCGGGGATCTCGCTCGGCTCCTGCCGAGTGGTGAACTCGATTTCGTGGGTCGCGCCGATCACCAGGTCAAGATCCGCGGCAACCGCGTCGAACCAGGCGAAGTGCAATCGGTGCTCGAGCACTGCCCCGGTGTCAGCCGCGCTGTCGTCCTCGGCCGCGCGCGAGAGGGCGGCGGAAACGTTCTCGTCGCCTACGTGATCGCCGACCACTCCGACGACACCACGGTCCGGGACTTCCTCGCGGAGAGGTTGCCCGCCTACATGATCCCGTCCACTCTGCACTTCGTCGACGAGCTGCCCCTGACCGCGAACGGCAAACTCGACGCCTCCCGCTTGCCCGGCGCATCCCCCGCACCGGCAACCGCACAAGCACCGGCCGCTGTGGACCCCGACGTCGACGACGACCTGACCGCGATCACCACGATCTGGGCCGACGTCCTGCGCCTCGACGTTCACACCCTGAGCGCCGACTCCGACTTCTTCGCCCTCGGCGGCGATTCCCTCGCCTCGGTGGAGATGCTCGCCAAGGTCTCCCGCACCGTCGTCGGCGCAGCAGCGGAACCGGTCTTCGTGGCCCAACTCGAAGGCCTGCTCCATCACCTGACCCTCGGCCGCGTCCACGCCGCCGCGAGCGCCGCACGCGCAGGAGTGAACTCGTGATCTTCATCGGCGGCGGATCGCTGCTCTGGCGCGCCGTCCGGTCCGCCGACACTGCCGGGCACACTGTCGATCTCGTCTGTGTCGACGACCAGGAAAACGTTTCCGGCAATCACCGGATCCTGCGCACCGACGACGTCAACAACGACTACGACATCCTCCGCGGCGCCGCCACCGACGACGTGGTGTTCTCCATCAACAATCCCACCATCTTGCGGGCTCCACTCGTCGGCTCGGACCTGCGGATCTACAACGTCCACAACGGCCCCCTGCCCACATACCGCGGACTGCCCGAGATCGCGATCGTGCATGCCATCCTCGCTGGAGAAACGACCTACGGCGCCACCCTGCACGCCATCGACACCGGCATCGACACCGGAGCCGTGTTCGACACCGAGGACTTTCCGATCGATCCTCAGGGCGGCTTCCAGGACGTGATGGTGCGCGGCCTGCGCGCCTGCCACACCCTCTTCGAGCGCAACCTCGACGCCGTCCTCGCGGACGCTCTCACCCCGATCACACCCCGCGCCCGCGGTGGCGGTTACTTCGGGCGATCGCGGCTCCCTTACCTCGCCGGACATCGCGCCAACCCCGAATACCCGCGCGCCGCGAATCTCGGTGTCTTCACCCCGCTCTACCCCGACCTGGTCGCCGCCCTCGCAGCTGCTCCCACGACCGAAAGTGAGCGCTCGTGAACGTGTGGGCGAGAGTGATCCTTCGACGTCGCTGGACGATCCTGCTAGGTACCGTCGCGCTCGTCCTCATCGCGGGAGCGTGGGGATCGACGGTGATGAACAAACTCGGCGCGGGCGGCTACTCCGACCCCGGCAGCGAGTCCATGCAGGTCGAACGCATCGTGCAAGAACATTTCGGCAGGCAGACACCCGATGCCGTTGCCGTGTACACCGTTCCGGACGGGCGCACCCTCGACGACATCGGCGACGACATCAGCCGCAGTCTCGACTCGATCGACCCCGCCATCCTCGACCGGCCGGTCCTGACCTACTGGAACACCCCCGCCGCCGCCCCGTACCTCCGCTCGCACGACGGCGCCCAGGCGTTGGCGGTCGTGTTCGCCGCCGGAGACGAGAACGAACGTATCGCCGCGTTCGACGAGATCGAACCGCACCTGCGTGTCCCCGGCATCGACACCGACGTCACCGGATTCACCGCTCTTGCAACAGCGATCAACGACCAGTCCGAACGTGACCTCGTCTTCGCCGAATCACTGTCCCTGCCTGTCACTCTCGCCGTGCTCGTCCTCGTCTTCGGCGGGCTCGTCGCCGCCTCCCTCCCGGTCCTCGTCGGTGCCCTATCCGTCCTCGGTGCGCTGGCCTCCTTGCGCCTGATCTCCGAGTTCGTCGACGTCAACGTCTTCGCCGTCAACATCGCATCGCTCCTCGGTCTCGGCCTGGCCATCGACTACGGCCTCTTCATCGTCAGCCGCTTCCGCGAAGAACTCGCCCGGGAGGGCGCCGACACCGCCACTGCGATCACCCGCACCCTGGCCACCGCCGGACGCACCGTCGCGTTCTCCGCACTGCTCCTGATGTGCGCATTCGCCGGAACACTCGTCTTCCCACAGTCGATGCTCAAATCCCTGGGCTTCGGCGCCATGTCCGCTGTCGCGGTTGCCGCCGCGATGTCCCTGACCGTGCTCCCGGCGGCGTTAGCGCTGCTCGGCCACCGCATCAGCACGTGGAGTTGGCGCACCGACGCCTTCGAACACGGCGAGGCCAGAGCCCAACGCTTCTGGGGCACGGTCACCTCAGCTGTCCTACGCCGCCCCGGTGTCATCGCCGCCGCAATCATCACGGCCCTACTGCTCCTCGCGGCACCGGTCACCGGCATCAAACTCGGCGACGTCGACCACACCGCCCTTCCGCCGGGCAGTTCGGCTCGGATCGGCGCCGAAACCGTCGCCGCCGCATTCCCCGCCGCCAACAGCGGCGTCCTGATCCTCGCCACCGGCGCAGACGACACCGCCCCACCCAGCGATGCGATCGCCGGACTGCGCGGCGCCGTCGCCGCTGTCGACGGCGTCACCAATGTCGCCGTCGTCGGCGCCAATGAAACGGTCACGGTCCTTCAAGCGCAGCTGTCGGTCCCCGATCGATCACAAGCTGCGATGACGGCAGTCGAAGACATCCGCGGCCTCCCCGCCCCAGACGGTGTCGACCTGCAGATCGGCGGCCTGAGTGCGATCACTGCGGACGGCGTCGACGCCATCATCGACTGGCTTCCCGTGATGATCGCCATCATGGCGGGAGCTACCCTGCTACTGATGCTGCTCGCCTTCGGATCGATTGTCCTGCCCCTCAAAGCAATTGCCGTGGCGTTCCTGAGCCTGGGCGCAACCTTCGGGATCCTCACCCTCATCTTCTACGACGGACACCTCTCCCACCTGCTCGGCGTCAGCGAAGGCCCACTCGCCGCCGGAATGGTCGTCCTCGTGATCTCCGTCGTCTTCGGACTCTCCACCGACTACGAGGTGTTCCTCATCTCCCGCATGGTCGAAGCCAAACACGCCGGAGCGAGCACCGACGAAGCGATCCTCATCGGAGCAACACGCACCGGCCGAGTCGTCACCGCAGCGGCCACCCTGCTGATCCTCGTCACCGGCGCCTTCACACTCTCCGAGCTGACCCCGATGCGCTTCATCGGAATCGGCATGATCATCGCCCTCGCACTCGACGCCACCCTGGTGCGGATGCTTCTCGTCCCGGCCCTGGTCACGTTGATGGGCAACGCAAACTGGTGGGGACCGGCGTTCCTGCGCACACCTGCGGCGCCCGCCGCGCTTCCGACCACCGCCACCGTGCAGTAGATAGTATTTCGACGTGGCCAAAGGGAAGCAGATAGAAGCAGCACGCGCCGCTGCCGCCGAGCAATCCGCACACTGGTGGCAGTACGCGCAGCTCGCCGCACGCGAGGCTCGCGCCGGACACACACCACCTGCGATGGCCTTGCACGGAATCGTGCTCGGTCACAACGAATTCGCCATCCTCCAAACCGAAGCGACGTACGCGCGTCTCTGGGGAGGAGACGGAACCTACTTCCGCAATTCCACCTTCGCGTTCGGCAACCCCGCATTCGTCGTCGGCGCTCTCGCCGCCTCAGCGATCGGCAACAGCGCACGCAAACGAGCAGCACAGCGCAACGCCCAAGTCACCTGGCGTGAACACCAGCACGTTTCGGTTATCGTGACCAACCACCGTTTCCTGTGCCACACCCGCGTCCGCGGTTGGCTCAGCTTCTACTTCAGTGGAGTAAGCGAGTTCTACCCGGACCTGCACGGCTGGAACGTGACCCTCGTCTTCGAAAATGGCGACCCTCTACAACTATCGGGGCCATCCACACCGGCACTGTCCCTGTGGTCCGCGATCGGTATCCTCGGCCCACGCTGGGCGGACGACCCCAGACTGGCACCCCTGCTCGGCTGACAGCTCCGCAGCGAAACGGCACAACCGCACCGGCGGAACTGCCATTCGGAGACCACCCATGAAACAGCCGTTGCCACCGCAGCGATCAACCCGCCCGTTCGATACGCTCGCCACCGTGGACAACGGCGACGACAACACCCCGATCCCCGCTCCATCGCAGGAACCCCGAGCGGATGTCCTCAGCCGCGTCGCGGCTGCGTTGAGTGGCAATGACATCAGCGCCGCCAAACGCATTATCGGACAGGACTACCCGTTCACACCGCCCGTGACGACATCCCGGAACTACACACCTCGACAGTCGCTACGGATCTTCATCCGCGACGGATTCATCGACCGATACTCCGGTACCCGGCTCGTACATCCCGGGGCACTGCGAGTCCTCTCGCGGACCATGCCGGAGGACTTCCCATTTCACCCCAACTGGCTGATGACCGCGACGCACTTCGCGTTCTGGGAACTCTCACCCACCATCGATCACCTCGTGCCGATCGCACGCGGCGGCGCCGACGACGACACGAATTGGGCAACGACCTCGATGCTCCGCAACTCCGCCAAAGGGCACTGGACCCTCGACGAACTTGGATGGACAATCACACCAGCTGGCGACTACCAGCATTGGGACGGACTGACCGACTGGTTCATCGAACACGTGTATAGGAACCCGGAGTTGTTGGCCGACAAGTACATCGCCCGCTGGCACCGCGCGTCGATCGATGTCTTGAACTCCGATCCGCAGCCGCCTATCCGATGACGCGGCGCGACACGAGAGATTGCCGAGGTCGGCACACGAGCAATGGTCTTTAACGGGGTAGACCAATGCCACCCGCACCGCCAGAATGTCATCGAAGTTGACGTCCAACGGTTTCTCCCCCAACTCCTACACGGCTAACCGCCCATGACCTGATCGAGAACGGCGTTGTACTGGGGAATCAGTGAGGGATCAGTGGGGTCCGATCCATCTTGTGTGTAGCGAAGGAAGATCAGCCCGTTTTGGTGATACGAGGGAAAGATCGTCGAGAACTTGTTTGCCTTCTCGATGTCCGCGAACTGGTAGATCGAAAACTCGTCAGTCGTAATGAGCTTGACGCAACCGCTCTCCAGGCAGAAGGTCGTGTTGACTCGTGGGTCTATCACCGGAAGCCCAGCATTTCGGATTGCCAGCAGAACGTCGTCCGCTGACACCGCATCGGCTGGCACGTCCGGGACGGGACCCGCGCACTTAGGGTTTGTCAGCATCTCAACTTCACTGCCGCCTACGGAGAGTCCTGTGCGTGCTGCGCCAATGCGTCCAACTGCAAACTTGCCATTCGCAATTCGGCTGGCGGCAGTTGGTTCCATCTCGGATGAGCAATCGAAGGCGACATGATAACCGCCATCTTTTTGCAAATAGTCGCTTCGAATCTCAGCAAGAATGTTCTCTAGTTCGGACTGAGTTGGCAATTTGGCAACAATTGCAGTCATGTACTCGGGTCTACCAGGGTTATCCGTTGTCACAACATACATCGGTGTCGCAGATGGTGGTGCGGGTGCAGCGACCGTGGATCGCGTTGTCGCGGGCACGCGGGTTGTTGACGCAACCACCTCTGTAGTTGTGGTCTCCGCGGCGGTGGTGTTCTCGTCATTCTTTCCTAGGTCCAGTTTCGAGATTCCAACGATGACCAGGAAGCCGACAATGACGATCGCGATCGCGAGAAGTTGACGTTTACGATTCTTTGCCTGCTCGGGCGTCTCTGGCGTCGGGGTATAGGCGGCGGGCATAGGTTGTGTCGCGCTGGTCCACTGTTGACCGTCCCAGTAGCGGAGCTGCTGGCTGCCTTCGGGGTCGGGATGCCATCCGGCTGGGGGTGTGTTCATTGTGGTGCCTCTCAGTTGGTCCACGGCGATCGTCGCCGGAGTCTGTATCGATGTATCCGCGTTCCTTCTCCGTGAGGTTCTGGACGCAGATGTAAAGGATGTCGGTGTCGATTAAGAGATAGTTCGTGGTTCCGTCGGCTGCTCTGAATCGTTTCCAGACGAGTGCGTCGATGAGGCCGTCGCGGGTGATGAGAGTTAGTGGTTGGGCCCCCGATAGCAGTCCAGCGTCTATGCGATAGCTAATTGGTTTTCTTGCGTCCAGGTTTCCCAGTAGCGCTGCGGCGTCATGCCGTCCAGGGATCCGTGGGGCCGTTCATGATTGTAGA
>NZ_JABFAU010000061.1 GCF_017168335.1 Rhodococcus sp. KRD162
CCTCGCATCGATAGCCGCAGCACTGTCGACGGCGAGTGTGCCTACTGCAGCCAGGAAAACCACGGAACCCGCAGCATCATGATCGGATTCGGTCAAACGGTCATGCTCGAGCTGTAGCTACAACAAAGCCACTGTCCGCGTGATGTTTTCGCCCACGCATGGAGCAGACCTGGCGCTTTGACGTCCATCGAGAGGCCTTCGGAGCGGACCTTGAGCGGCGTTCCGTCGCGGAATGATCCGCCTCCGGACGAGCCTGCCACGGTGAGCGCCACGTTGACGAGGACTCGCTGGGGTGGATCGACGATGCGGCGCGTGGGGGGATCGAAGGTCACGGGCCAGTTCTCGTACAGATCACCGTTCATTGCGCGACCGCCAGTCGGTGCGGCCGGTGGACGGGAGTTGCGTCGGTACCCGCTGGGGCCCAGCGCACGCCGTGCTCGCCGAACGTAGGTGCAGTGAGGGTGAAGCGGCCTGTGCGCTGGGTGATTCCGCGTCCGTGGACGGTGGTCTCGAGGGTGATCGAACGGATACGACCCCTCCCCTGCTCGATGCCACCGTAGCCGACGGGACGAGAGGAAATCGTCACGTCCAGGCCGGGCATTCGACCGTCTGTGATCGCGAGTATCCCTGCATGAGTGCGGTTTCGGGCCAACAGGGCACGCGCGCGGGTCGGCGGTACGTCGCGACCGTGAACGGTACTGATGACCAGATCGATCCCATCGATGCAGATATTGGCGGCGTCGAGAGGGTCCGCTTGACCGGGGTCGATCAGGGCGATCTTCGACAGGTCCCCGCCGTGTTCGTGGACGGCGAGGAGCCCGAACTTGGGTTGACCGATCAGGGCGACGTGGTGGCCGGCCGCGGTGGCGGTGGCGACGAGCCCAACGAGAATCGATCCGGCACCGGTGATCGACAGGGCCGTTCCTCGGGCCAGTGCGCCACGTGGCAGCAGTTCCGACAGAGGCATGGGCACCGGCAGGGTTCTGAGGGTTCGTGAGCGCACAGGGCCGCTCAGGGCTCGTTCATCGCCTTCCATCGCGGCGGCCTGCACCTTCGGCTGCGCTGGAGGGAATGCGGGCAAGTCGTCGGAGTCGGCGGGTGCGTGGTCGCGGCGTCCGGGGATCGCGGCCATGCTGCGGCGAAGAGCGGCGAGCTGCGCGGCCTTGTCGAGGTTGGTCAGGTCGGGGATCGTATCGGCGGTACCGGCCATGAGTGCGACCTTTCGCCGGACGGAACAGTCCCCTCAATCTATGCGAACATACGTTCGATGTCGAACTACCTGCATACGCCCGACGCTGGCCCTGGTTCGTGAACTCTGGCGGCGTTCACGAGGTACGCGAGGGAAAGTTCGGGGTCGGCTGTCAGGTGGCGATGTTCGGCGAGCACACGGGTGACGTGATCGAGGTCGGCGAGCACGGCCGGGTCGTCGGGGTCGTACCCCTCGTCGACGATGGCGGCGCGTTCGTCTGGGTCCATGCCTAGTTCGACGCGGCGGCGTCGGGTGCGGTTCCCGCGTCGTAGATCAGGTCGTCCGATCCCACGTAGCGGTAGGCGCGCTGCCCGCTTGGCAGCGTCACCCATCCGTCCTGTCCATGATCGGGATCCGGATCGAAACTGCGGTCACTGGTCATGGGAGCAGTATCCCGGCCTCCGCGTCCGCGGAGTCAGGTGGTCAGCTGTTGACGAGTTGGCTGGCTCGCTGAAACGTCACTCCGAGAAGTGATCCAATATCGCGCACCGGGACGTGCGCGCCTGCGAGCTGCTTGGCGAACGCTTCGGTCGAGGCCTTCACTCGCGCCTCTTCTTCGCTCAGATGGGCACGTTGGGCTTTGATGTCGGCGACGCGGGCGGCGAGGTCTTCTCCCCCGGGCTCGAGCTCGATGTGTTGTTCGATCTCGACGTCGGCGAGGGAGACGCCGGTTTCGAGAGCGATCAACTCCTTCGCCGCGGTGGCGACGTCGTCGATGCGGCGGGCCTGGGTCAGAGCGTCGAGTTCAGGGACAGCGATCATCCACCACTTGCCGTCGCGGGTAATGGACACCGTGTAAGTCTTGCTCACTTCTGAGCCTCCTTCATAGCTGCGAGGATCTTCCGATACACGCCCGGCGAAATAGTCCGGTGCCCATCGGGCACAGTCACTTTCACAACTCCGTCGGCCGAGACCCACGTGCTGTGTGAACCGACCGTACGAACCGACGAGAAGCCGGCCGCCTTGAGGGCCTTGACCACTTTCCGCGTGGGCTGCTCGGTAACCATGACTTTAGTCTAGCCGGTTGGACACTTTCTAGTCAAGTGGGCTAGACAAATGTGGATCGAACGATGTCGGGGTGGGCGTCCCGGAGGCGATCTCAGGGATCACCGCGTGAACTCGATGTCGTATCCGCCGAGACCATCGATCGATAGGATGTACTCCACACCATCGAGTGTCGTCATGTTCCAGCCTTCCTTGACGCTCAGGGTTTCGCCCACGGGCAGGTCGAGAGCCGAGGTGACCGATCGCAAGCCGACATCCCCGTCCCTCACTTCCTGAATACCGACATACTTACCGCTGTATTTGCCCTGTTCGGCATTTGTCGCCTGGGTAGAGACCGAACTCGGCATGGCTGAGTCCGGGGATATGTTCTTGACGGTGACCGGGAAGTAGACGCTCACGGGCTACGGAGGCTGGTCAGAGTCGATGATGGCGTCCTCGCTCAGTGCAAACTCGACCGGTGCGCCCACTGTGATCTCCAGCCTCACCTCGCTCAAATCCCGCCTCGTGTCGCTGTAGATCGCGGTCTGCCCGAACGTGCATGGACCTCCCCGCGACCATGGGTCCGTCGTATCGCAGATCATCGGGTCGGCCGACGGGGAGGGTTCCGCTTCCTGTTCCGGAGCAGGCTCAGGGGAGGGCTGCTCCGCGCTCGAGGCGGCCGCGGCGTCGGTCGTCGACGCGTCGTTGTCGTCTTCGGTGAGCGCCCCGACGGTGATGATGCCCGCCAGGATGACACCGACTCCGCCGAGTGCGGCCCACATTCGCCAGGGGGGCTTCGGCTTTGGTCGACGGAAGGTCATGGTGGTTCGCACGAGACCGTCCTGTCGGTCGACGAGCTCCCAGCCTTCTTGCTGCTTGCTTGCGATCGTTTTCGATTCGGTACCTCGGATCGCTTTGATCTCGGTGACCTCGTACCCCGCCTGTTCGGCGTCCATGTCTCTTCCCGTTCTTCGATAGCGGTGGTGTGAGTCGCTCAGTACAACCGTATCGGGCGAATTCTGTTGCGGCTCTGGCTGATAGGTCTGCGCATGTTCTGACGGCTCACTGTTGTGTCATCGCGCCGCATCCGCGTAGTCACGATCGCTGCTCATCGGGGCGTAGTCGCCGACGCGGTAGTCCGAACTCGTCTGCGCGGCACCGGAGTGGTGGTCGGGGTCGGAGTGGTGGTCGGGGTCGGCGGCGTGTGCCTGGTTAGCCAGGATGGGGGCGGCGGTGCTGCGCTCGGCGGCGATGTTCTGCTGGACTTGAGTCCAGGTCTTGATGTGTCGCGAGACTGTCGAGGTGTGGAGTTCGAGGTGGCGTGCGATGTCGCTCAGTGACCAATCGGGGTGCGCGAGGTAGAGGTCGACGCTGGTCCACACGGCAGGTTTGAGCAGGCCGTTGTCGAGGTCTTCGTCTATACCGGCAATGCCCGATACCGTTCCGGCAGTGTTCTGTTCGACTTCCGCGCGGGTGGTCGGTTCGTTGGTTCGAGCTGGTGCGGCCGCTTCGGCGGTAGCACCTGCAGTGTCATTCTTGGTCGTGGTCCGGCGGCGGCGTGGTGCGCGCAGGACGACCGCGACGACCTCGCTCATCGTGAGGACCATCGCGGGCGCTAATGCTGCTATTGCAGCTGCGACGGCGGCGTTGAGGACGGTGGCGGTCAAGACTGCGTGGTAGGCGTTGCCTGCGATGGACAAGATCGCCGAGACGGTCAGCACTGCGACGACGAGTCGCCGGCCTCGCCTGGTGGCAGCGTCGGTGTGCTGAGAGAGGGCGATCCGGATGACGGCGGCCGCGAGGATAGGGCCGTCAAGGGCGACGGGGATGACCCAGGCGTCGGCCGGGTCGATGCCGGCCATGACGGCGAGGTCGAGCAGGGTGGAGAAAGAGAGCTTGAACGAAGCCGCGCCGACGATGATGGCGATGGTCAGGCCGGTGATCAGTGCGCCGGTCAGTACGCGTGGGTGGATGTCGAGTGTGTCCTCGCTGGTTGCGTCGAGGTCGAGGGTATTAGCGTTGTTCATTGATCGCAGTTCCGTTCTGTGATCGACCGGCCCCGGTGGTGTGTGGAGCACTACCGGGGCCTCTGTGTCGGCTGGTGAGTGTGGTGGCGCGGTTGCTGGCGAGCTAGTTTCCGGTCGTTGTGGTGCGGGGTGAGCTGGTGTCGCGTTGGTGGCGAGCACGAGCAAGCGAGGCGTAAACAGCAGAGCGACTGAGGCCGTAAAGGTCCATGAGGGAAGCTGCACCGTATCGACCGGATTCGTAGTCTTCGAGGATGCGTTCGTGTTGCAACGCTGTGAGTTTGGGTTTGCGTCCGGTCATCCGGCCCTGCTCTTTGGCGATGGCCACACCTTCACGCGTGCGTGCGCGGGTCAAGTCGGCCTCGAATTCGGCCATCGCGCCGAGGACGGTGAAGAACATTTTGCTCGCCGGGTCGCCGGGGCTGTAGACCTGGCCACCGTAGATCAGGCGAGCCCCCTTGCTGTCGAGTTCCGTGACGATGGCGTGGAGGTCTGTGACCGAGCGGCCGAGTCGGTCGAGTTTGGTGACGACCAGAGTGTCTCCCTCCCCCACTGCGGAAAGGGCTTCGTTCAGACCGGGTCGTTCTCTGTTGCGTCCGGTATAGCCACGGTCGGTGTAGATGTTGCCGGTGTCGACGCCGAGCTTGCGGAGGGCTGTGCGCTGCGCTCGCAGATCCTGTCCGCGTGTGGAGCATCGCGCGTACCCGATCAGGTTTTCGTCCACCTGAAGCCCTCCATCTCGAAACCTGCGACCAAACTGGACTTTCTTGCAGGACTATCTACCAGGACACCGACAGGCTGGTCGAACACCCACCCGATTGTCAGTTTCAGAAGACGAGTGCACGAGTTCAGAAGTGCGCTGCACTTGACACCTCTCAAGTAATCTAGCGAAAACGCTAGATTACTCCTTTGGTGCTTTGACTGCCCGATCGTCCGAACCTAGGCGCTCACTTATGACTACGTGTCTTTAACCTTCGTTTTAGACACGCCCTGGATTTGACACGGCAAGGACGATGGGCGTGTGTGTCAGA
>NZ_JABFAU010000062.1 GCF_017168335.1 Rhodococcus sp. KRD162
CGGCGTGATCGTCAACACCGCCTCGGTCGCGGCCTTCGACGGGCAGATCGGACAGGCCGCGTACTCGGCATCGAAGGGCGGGATCGTCGGCGCCACCCTGCCGATCGCCCGCGACCTGGCGTCGCTGTTGCCGTCGTCGGCCTGGACCACGCCACATTCGGGGAGACCATCGTCGCGATCGTGACCCCGGTTCCCGGTCGCGAGGTGACCCTCGAGGAGCTGCGGACGTACGCCGCCGAATACGTCGCGGACT
>NZ_JABFAU010000063.1 GCF_017168335.1 Rhodococcus sp. KRD162
ATTGGAGGGCAGCAGGGGCTCTATCCGCTCCCACTGCTCGTCGGTGAACTGGCGAAATCGTGACTTCGTCTGTCCCATACGGCCACGGTCTCGCGGGTCACCGCTCAGCTATGGGAGACACGCCCTAGTGGCCGCTGCAGCCATCTCGGTGTCCTCCAGCCTTGGAAATCGCGTCGTGCTCGCTCCTGGTCGGTTCAATGCTGAGCCGATTGGATCCCAGGAGCGTGTAGTGGCGGGTTAATGGCCGTGGCCACCGGGCATTGCGAACATCATCAGGCCCATCATCGCCACGCACAGCGCGCCAAACACGATCACTCCGGTGCCTGCGACCCCGGTCACCAGCAGGACCCCGACAAGAACGAGCATCGGGACACAACACGCGAGCATCATCCAACGATGACCGGAGCGTCCGGGCTTCGAGGGCTCGGGCGGGTACTGCTCTTCCAGAGGCCCATCGCTGTAGGGGGAAGCCGACCCCGCAACGGGGGGCTGATCAGGGGGCGCGTCTAGTGGCTGGCGCCGTCGCTCCTGGGGTGATTGCTCGCTCATGAGGGGTGTCCTTTCCGAAGCGGGAGGCGGCCCAATTTTTTGTACAGTGGACAGTGCCCGGTCCCACCAGTGACGATCAGGTCCAGACCAGCCACGATCAACAACAGCTCCACGATCACCGCGCCCGTGGAGTCCGCCTGGCTGAGCAGAATTCCTCCGCCAACGACACCGAGAAGACCCAACACGATGCGAGCGCCCCTTTCGATAGGGGTGATGTTGATACTCCATCTCGCCTGCATCGTTTCCTCCTGGGTGCTCGATCCAGCCCCGAGTGCACGGGACCATTGATCGGTACACCCCCAATCTGCCAAGTGTTTGTGAAGGACGAACTGTCCTTCACGTGAAGGTTCGGTGAAGCCGGTACGGCGTGTGCCACAAGTGTGGGGAGATGCGCGCCTCAACGCGCTCAGCGGACGCGCGTCGTGCGGCCTGAATCGCGCTGGGTTGGTTGGAGTCTCTGGTGTGCTCTGTGTTCTCACTGGTGTTGGTGGTGTCGCACGGCGAGCCACTGGGCGAGGACGATGGCTAGGGCCACTAGCGCGGTGGTGACGAGGGTGAACGGGTCCGATTGGCTCTTGGTGAGCAGGAAGGGCACCAGTACCGCGAGGTCAAGGATGATCGCGAGCAACGGGATCCAGGAGTTGGCGGCGACGTCGTTTTTGAGACGGCGGATGATCCCGAAGTGGATGGCAATGTCCATGGCCAAATACAAGATAGCGCCAAGGGAGGCGATCTGGGAGAGGTCGAAGAAGGCGGCCATCACGATCGCCAGCCCGGCGGTGATGTAGAGCGACTGATGTCCTGGCCGGCCGGGCAGGCCCGGGGCTTGGCCCATTTCTCGGAGCATGTCGTAGAGCTTCGAGACTGAGAATAGGCTCGCGATCAGTCCAGACAGTGTGGCGACCACCGCGATAAGCACGGTTATTCTCATGCCCCAGTCGCCGAACATCGGCTGGGCTGCTTCGGCCAGTGCGTAGTCGCGGGCCTCGATGATCTCTGGCACGGTCAGGCTCGCAGTGACTGCGACGGTGATCAATAGATAGAGCGCCGTGCACAGGGCGATGGAAATAATGATTGAGCGGCCGATATTGCGCTTGGGGTTCTTCAGATCCCCGCCGTGGTTGGTGATCGTGGTGAACCCCTTGTACGCCAGGATGCATAGGGTGACACCGGCGAGAAAGCCCACCCATCCCTGGTCTGGTGGCGTGCGTCCAGCGGCGGTAATGAGCCGGGGCAGGGAGGAGAGTCCCGCGGCGAGGATTCCCGCGATCGCCAGCACCGCGATGCCGACGATCTTGAGCGCTGCGGTGACCGTGGCAGAGCGCTCCACTAGTTGGTTGCCCACCAGGTTCACCAGTGCGGCGCCGGCGATGGCGAGGACGGCCAGCACCGGGACCCACACGTCGGAGTCCTGCATCCCGAACGGTCGCAGCATGTAGGTACCGAAGGTTCGGCCGAGAAGGGACTCGGCGAGGATCATCGACACGTACATGAACAGCGAAACCGAGCCAGCCACGACCCCGGGTCCATACGCGGCTTTGAGTTGCATCGCGATTCCGCCCGAGGAAGGGTTGGTGGCTGAGTAGCGGATGTAGGAGTAGGAGCTGAAGGCCACCACCACTGCCCCGGCAAGGAAGGCCCACGGCATCCACCCCCCGGCCAGCTCGGCGA
>NZ_JABFAU010000064.1 GCF_017168335.1 Rhodococcus sp. KRD162
GTGCTCGTGACCGCGGGGGGTATCGGGGGCAATCACGATCTGGTGCGCGAGAATTGGCCGGATCGGTTGGGGACGGCTCCGAGGTCGTTGATATCGGGTGTCCCCGAGCATGTGGACGGCCGCATGCTCGGTATCACCGAGCAGGTCGGTGGTCGGCTGGTCAACAGAGACCGGATGTGGCACTACACCGAGGGCATCAAGAATTGGGATCCGATCTGGAAGAACCACGGCATCAGGATCATTCCGGGACCCTCCTCGATGTGGTTCGACGCGCGTGGTCGACGTTTTCCGGTTCCGAACTTCCCGGGATTCGACACCCTCGGAACATTGAAGGCCATCCAGGACAGTGGGTACGAGTACTCGTGGTTCGTTCTCACCCAGAAGATCATCGAGAAGGAGTTCGCGCTGTCGGGGTCGGAGCAGAATCCGGACATCACCGACAAGAACCTCAAGCTCGTTCTCAGCCGGGTACTGCCCGGGGCGAGCGGTCCGGTGGAGGCGTTCAAGAACAACGGCGAGGACTTCGTCGTCGCCGACACTCTCGGCGAACTGGTACGAGGGATGAACGCGATCACCGGAGAGGAGTTGATCGACGTCACGGATCTGAAGCGGCAGATCGAGGCTCGCGACCGTGAGGTGGACAACCCGTTCACCAAGGACCTGCAAATCTCTGCGATCCACAATTCCCGTCGATCCCGTGGCGAGCGGATCGCCCGGACAGCATCCCCGCACAAGATTCTCGACCCCAAATCCGGCCCGTTGATCGCGGTACGACTGCACATCGTGACGCGAAAGACGCTGGGAGGCATCCAGACCGATCTTCAGGGGCGCGTCCTCGACGGGGCGGGAAAGGCGATCGAGGGATTGTGGGCGGCAGGCGAGATCGCCGGCTTCGGCGGCGGCGGCGTGCACGGATACCGCTCGTTGGAGGGAACCTTCCTCGGCGGATGCATCTTCGGCGGACGACAGGCCGGTCGCGCGCTCGCCTCTCAGGCGTGAGCAGCCCCTCCGCCAGCCGGCGCTGTCGCCGTTGTCCAGGGGCTACGGCCCGGTGGATGCATCGGTGACGGTGGACGGGACCCCGAAGGCGAGCAGCGCCACGTCGTCCTGAAGTCCGGCGCCGAACGATGCCAGCAGAGCGGTGAGGTCCTCGACGATCTTCGCCGCGGTGGTGGGTCCGCGCTCGGTGACGAAGGATTCGAGGCTGCCGTCGTCGTCGAAGCGAGTTCGTCCGGGCCCGACGATGGCCTCGGTGAGGCCATCGGTGTAGAACGCCATGACGTCCCCGGCCCGCAGAGTCACCGACGCGGACGCGAAGTGGGGCTCGGACAACGCTCCCACGAGTTGACCACCTGCTGTGTTCACGTACTCGACCTCGGCATCGCGGGTGACCAGAAGGGCAGGCGGGTGCCCGCCACTGGCGAGGTCGACCACGGCGCTGTCCGGTCCCGGCGTGATGGTGCCGAACACGACGGTGCAGAACCTCGGATCGTCGCCGTGAAACTCGTGGTGCAGAACGGTGTTGAGATTTTCCAGCACCGAGATCGGATTGCGGTCGAAGACCGCCGCGGCCCGTAGCGTGTACCGGGTCAACGAGGTGACAGCTGCAGCGCCCGCGCCCTTTCCGCTCACGTCACCGAGGAAGAAGCCCCAGGTGTTCGTGTCGAGCGGGAACACATCGTAGAAGTCGCCGCCGACCTCGTCGATGGAAACCGGGTGGTAGTGAGCAGCGACGTTCATGCCGTGCGGGGCGGACAGAATCGGAGGCAACAGAGTCCGTTGCAGAGTCGACGCCAGGATCTGCACCTGAGTCTTCTCGGCTTCGGCCTGTTTTCGGGCTTGCTCGGACGCTCCCAACGCGTGCTGCGACCTGTCGAGAGCCGCCTCTGCGTCGTCCTGCGCCGCCTCGGCGTTTCTTCGAGCGTCCACCAGATCCTTCTCGCGCACCCGACGTTCGGTCTCGTTGTGCAGCGTCATCGTCACCGTCAGCGCACCCGATTCCGCGCGAAGACTGTTCGCCAACATGGACACCGCTGTCGGCGAAGCACCCTCGGGCGCACCGTCGAGATGGGCGCTCGCGGCGATCGGCGAATCGTAGTCGGATGTCGAGGCCGCCACGATCAGGTCGGTCAACACCGGGCCGAACTCCGCAGTGAACAAGTCTGCTACGGCGACGCCGACCAGCGTGTCGCGACTGCGCGCGGTGATTCGCGCGGCCGCCGCGTTCGCATACAGAATTCTTCCGCTGTCGACGTCGATCGAGAACACTCCGCACGGAGCTGTGGCGAGTAGCTCTGCAGCCGAAGCGGTCACGTGTATTCCTCCCGGGTCGGTACGGATGGTTCGAGTGATCAGATGCGCCCCGCCGCGGCGAGCGGCTTGCTCCAGACCGCTGTCACCACGGTGCCGAAGCCGGGTCGGTGGTCGACCGAGAGATCATCGGCGACGGCGGCGGCGAGTTGCAGCCCATGGCTGCGAGTCGTCGTCGACGTGGGCGGGCGCCACGTCCCGGTGTCGGAGACGGTGACCGTCAGCGTCTCGTGCTCGTAGGTCACCGTGATCGACATGGTTCCGGTTTCGGGGGACGAGGAATAGGCGTGCTCGACGACGTTGGCAAGGGCCTCGTAGACGCCGAGCACGATGTCGTCGACCAGCGCACCGTTGACGCCGAGTTCGAGAACCCAGCTGCGCAGTCGCCGTCGGATGGTGGTCGCCACCGTCGATTCCGCCTGCGCGGTATGGCTCCATCGATGCGGCGTGGAGGAATGGCTCTCGGTCACGATGGATGCCCCGACCGACTTCGGCGGGTCATTGTCGGCTCTCGCCGTCATGAGCCGCCGACCGCACGTGGGCCACCGCGTCGGAGACGGTGGTGAACGTTGCCATCACGCGATCGATTCCGCTGAGCCGGACGGGCCGGACGACGACACCGTCGACCGCCACCAGCGCCATCCGCGAGGTATCCGGCAGGCGATCGCATACCCGCACCAGAACTGTGATGGCGCTCGACGACAGAAAGCTGACATCGGTCAGGTCCACGACGAGCCCCCCTTCTGCGGTCTCTGCCGCCGGAAAAGCAGTGGCAGACAATTCGGGGATCGTGTCGAGATCAAGTTCGCCTCGCACGGTGAGCACGGTCGTCGAGTCGTGATCGGCGGACGCTATATCGAACGGGACTTCGGCGGGCACCTCTGACATGTTCGTGACGCTACCTGTTGTCGAACTCCGATCACGACCGAAAAGTGCCGACCAGCAGCGAGCCCGCGCCCAATACCTCCAGAACCATGCGCACCGAACGGGCGGGAGCCACGACGTCGATCTTGCCCGGATGCACATAGGTGGCATCGATGATCGCGTTGGCGACACCGGAATACACGAACGACACCCCGGACAGATCGACCGTCACCCGAGCAGACTTCGATGCCAGCCGGTCGAGAGTGTGGACCACTTCTGCCCGAGTCGACATGTCCAGCTCGCCGAACGCTCGTAGGACGCTCGAGCCGTCCGGATTCCATACTGTGTCGAGGCCGAAGGTGCCGTCGTCGTCCTGCAGAGTGTGTTCCATCGTTGCGGTGCTTGTCGACATGTCGTTACCTCTTCCCTTGGCCCTCGTCCCGCTCGCGGTGTCCGGCGGTGCGGGACGTCGAGATGGTGTGGTGTCGACGATGACAGCGTGGGATTGCAGAAAGCTCAGCCGGTGATCTCGAACCGATAACGAAAAATCTCGATTCGGTAACGGCGCTATCGGGTCAGCAGTTCCATCAGCGAGCTGGTGGCCTTCTTCTTCAGCCAACCGCGAGCACCTCGTTGGCCGAGCGCCGCACGCGCCGCGTTCAGGCCGGCCGCACCGTGCACCCCGCCGCCGGGGTGTGCCGAGGCCGATCCCAGGAACAGGCCGTCCACCGGAGTTTCCGAACGGCCGAGCCCGGGCGTCGGCCGAAAGATCAACTGCTGCTGCAATTGCGCCGTCCCGCCGTTGACCGCGCCGCTGTGCAGATTGGGATCTGCACCGTGTAGATCGCTCGGCCGCTGGACCACCCGCCCGAGAACCGAATCCAGGAATCCCGGCGCGTGGGCTTCGAGAACGCTGTCCACGCGATCCGCCACGATGTCGGCGGCGTCGTCGTCCACCACGCCTCGGGGCAGATGGGTGTACGCCCAAGCGCTTTCGGTGCCTGCAGGCGACCTGGTCCGGTCGGCGGTGGTCATCTGACCGAACAACATGAACGGGCTCTGCGGAAGGACCCCGGTGGTGAGATCCGCTGCCCAGTGTACGAGGCCGTTGTCGTCCGCGCCTAGATGAACGGTGCCCGCATCGGTCAATGATGGTGAATTCCAGCATATTCGGCGATCGAGGGCGTAGTTCACCTTGACCACCGGGGTGTCCCACTCGAAGGTACGCAAATCCTCGTGCAGGCGGCGTGGAACGGCGTCGTACGGCAGCAGCGAACCGTAGAGCGCCGGTGCCGACACGTCGGCCACGATCGCTCTGCGGGCTCGAAAGGTGTCTCCGGCCGCGGTGTGTACCGCGCAGGCGCGACCACCGCGCACGTCGATGGTCTCGACTGCTTGACTGCATTCGAGACCGGCACCCGACGCGGCCCCGCGGTGAATCAGAGCGGTGGTCAAGGCCGAGGATCCCCCTACCGGAGCCGGATAGCCGACGTCCTGAGCGAGCATCGTGAGCAGATAGCCCATCATTCCGCTCACCGGGGCATCGGTGGGTACGTCGCCGTGCATCGCGTTGCCCAGCAACAGACACCGAGCGGCGTCGCTGTGGAAGAGCTCGTGAGCCATCGTGCGTGCAGGCAGGGCCGCGAATCGCGCGAAACGCATCGTCTCGGCCAGCCCGAGGGTGCGGACCAGCCGTGCTCCCGCCGACACCGGGGGGAACGGCCCGAACAGTGCATCGAGAAGTGGTCCGCGAATGCGCTTCCACTGCTCGAAGAGCGTCATCCAGGTGTCGCCGTCACGGGGATCGTAATGGGACAGCAAGGCGGCGGTGGCCTCGACATCGTGGTGGACGACGGGAGCGTCCGTGTCCTGCGCAGAACGGGCATGGCCGTAGACCGCGGGTGAGTGCGACCACTGCAGCCCGTGGGACTCGAGCTCGAGTGCCGTGATGGCGGGAGACGCCAGCGCCATCGGGTAGAAGGCGCTGAACAGGTCGCTGGTGAACCCTGGAACCAGCTCGGCGCTGCGTACCGCACCGCCGGGGTGTTCGGCCGCCTCCAGCACGAGCACGTCCCAACCCGCGTCGGCCATCGCGGCCGCCGCTACCAACCCGTTGTGACCGCTCCCGATGACCAGCGCATCGACCTCGGTGTCGGCCATCGGTGATGCTCCTCGCCTCGGTCGAAGTCTTCTTGCTCAGGACCCTACCGACACCGGGTACCGACCGACCGGAGGATGGCTTCTCGCGGCAGTGATCCGGCACCGGATTCGGTGGATCGACCGCGTTCGTCGGACCCGAACGCCGGTTGTCATACTGGAGTGCATGTCGACAATCGCGTATGTCATCGCAGGGTCGGAAGCCACCGGCGGAGCCGGTCTGCAGGCCGACCTCAAGACATTCGAGCGGCTCGGGGTCTACGGCCTCGGCACGATCACCTGCATCGTCTCCTTCGATCCGAAGGCGGGGTGGGGGCACCGATTCGTGCCCGTCGACAGTGCAGTGATCGCCGATCAGATCGAAGTTGCCACTGCCGCACATGATCTCGACGTCGTCAAGATCGGCATGCTCGGTACCCCCGCGACGGTCGACACGGTTGCAGCCTCGTTGCGCCTGCAACCGTGGCGGCATGTGGTGGTCGATCCGGTGTTGATCTGCAAGGGCCAGGAGCCCGGTGCTGCACTCGACACCGACAATGCTCTGCGTCGCGAGATTCTTCCGCTGGCCACCGTTGTCACTCCGAACCTCTTCGAGGCGCAGACGCTGTCCGGAATGGATTCCATCACCACCGTCGACGAACTCGGTGAAGCCGCGAAGAAGATCGCCGACCTCGGACCTCGCTACGTCGTGGTCAAGGGCGGAGTCGGTCTGCCCGGTGACGAGGCCGTCGACGTCGTCTTCGACGGTTCCGAGCTGACCGTGCTCCGCGCTCCGAAGATCGGCGAAGAACGGGTATCAGGCGCCGGCTGCATCTTCGCGGCAGCCATCACCGCGGAGCTTGCCAAGGGCACGGAGATACACGACGCCGTCTCCACAGCCAAGGATTTCGCGCACGCGGGCATCGTCGGTCGGATCGAGAGCAACGCGCCGTTCGCCGCGGTGGGATGGCACGACTGATCCCGAGCGGGTCAGGTGAGCGAGACCAGCTCGGTGATGTCGTCCTGGGGCAATTCGCCGTCGACCACCGCGGTGACGACCGAACTGTTGAGGGTGATCGCACCCTTGTGGTTGTCCAGGAAAGCGGTATCGGCCGCGTCTCGACCGACCGAGATGCGCACCAGCGTCGAGCGAGGAGCCAGGCAGGTCGCGTCGACCACCCGCCACTTGCCTCCGACGAAGGCCTCTGCAACCGCATGGAAATCCATCGGTTCGCAGCCGGGTGCGTACACCGCCACGAGACGGGCCGGAACATTGACCGCGCGCAGCATGGCAACGACCAGATGTGAGTAATCGCGGCACACGCCCTGACCGGCAAGCAGTGTGTCGGTAGCTCCGTCGATCGGATCACTGCTTCCTGGAACATAACTCAGGCGAGCGCCGACCCACGCCGAGATCTTTTCCAACAACTCCTCGGAATCGGCGTAATCACCGAACTCCGTTGCCGCGAAACCGTAGAACTTGTCGGCCTCGGCGTAACGGCTCGGCCGAAGATAGAGCGACATATCGTAATCGGTGACCGGTGCCGGGGTGGTGTTACCCAGAATGCTCGCGTCGTACGAGACCTGGAGATTGCCGACATCGGCGGGCATGACATGAATTCGATTGCCGTGTGGTCCGCTGATTTCCTTTGCTTCGACGGGATTGCCGTCGAGGACAAAGGACAGAGATTCGGTGACGGTCGCGCCGGGATGGGGCGCGACCGCGATCTGGAATTCGAGCGTGGTGGCTGCCGTGATGTCTATATCGAGGCGCGCGGATACATCGCGTTTGAGCATGGGCACTCCTGGCCTGTGGTGGAGGGGTGAACTCGGTGCCTGTACCCTCGTGTGCCCAGCTCAAACGCCGTTGATCACTAGGTGATCAACGCCACCCGAGCGCGGGTGCGACATCGCGGAGCAGGGTTTCGAGGATGTGCGCGCAATAGTCCACACCCAATTGGTTGGGGACGGTGAGCAACAACGTGTCGGCGGCCGCAATCGCCTCGTCTGCTGCGAGGTCTTCGATCAGTCGATCCGGCTCGCCCGCGTAGGTCTTTCCGAATCGAGCTTTTCCGCCGTCGAGGTAACCCACCTGGTCCTGGCCGCTGCCCTCGCGGCCGAAGTAGGCGCGGTCGAGATCGCTCACGATCGGGAAGATGCTGCGGCTGACCGAGGTGCGGGGTGTGAAGCCGTGACCGGCGTCGCTCCACGCCTTGTGGAAGCGTTCGATCTGCTCGGCCTGCAACTGATGGAAGGGCACTCCGGTGTCCTCGCTCAACAAGGTCGAGCTCATCAGGTTCATGCCCTGACGGGCGGTCCATTCGGCCGTCTCGCGGGTACCTGCGCCCCACCAGATGCGTTGGCGCAGACCGGGGGAGTGCGGTTCGAGGCGCAACAGTCCGGGCGGATTGGGGAACATCGGCCGCGGGTTCGGCTCCGCGAATCCCTTGCCTTCGAGCAGCTCGAGGTAGATGCGGGTGTGCTCGCGGGCCATATCGGCCTGATCGGTGCCCTCGGCGGGCACGTACCCGAAGTGGCGGTATCCCTCGATCACCTGTTCGGGCGATCCCCGGCTGACGCCGAGTTGCAGCCGCCCGCCCGAGATGAGATCGGCCGAACCCGAGTCCTCGGCCATGTAGAACGGGTTTTCGTACCTCATGTCGATGACGCCGGTGCCGATTTCGATGGTGCTCGTTCGGGCCCCTACTGCGGCCAGCAGGGGAAACGGCGAGGCGAGCTGGTTGGCGAAGTGGTGGACGCGGTAGTACGCGCCATCGGCTCCCAGTTCTTCGGCTGCGACCGCCAGATCGATCGACTGCAGCAACACGTCCGAGGCAGATCGTGTCTGTGACTGTGGGGACGGTGACCAGTGTCCGAAGGACAGGAATCCGATCTTCTTCATCGCATGCTCTTTCGTTGAACGATCAACTGTTTCGCAGACTACAGCGCGTGCCGGGCCGGATTCATTCCCGCGTCGGTATTACGCGCCGATGCCCGCTGTCAACAGTTTCGCCAGTTCGAGGTAGGCGTCACCGTCGCTCAGGCCCGTCAGGCGAAACACCTCGCGGGTCTGGATTCGAACCATGACCGAGGATGCGACGTCCCCGACGAATGCTGCGTGGACATCGCGTACCTCGCCGCTGGCCACGCCCTCGCTGATCAGCTCCTGAACACGGCGGGCGGCGATGGCGGTGTTGCGCTCGTACACCGAACGGGCAGATTCGAGCGATGCGAGGTCGGTCATGAACTGCTCGGATGCAGATTCGAGCGCCGCGCCGACGGCGGTGAGATACGTGGTGATGCGATTGCGGGTGCCGTCCACCTCGGCAACCGCGTTTTCGACCTGTGTGGTCATGGATTTGAAGTAGTGCACGGTGGCTCCGCCGACGAGCTGATCCTTGCTCGAGGCCAGCGTGTACAGCGTCGACTTGGAGCAGCGCAGCCGCGCCGCGATGGTATCGAGCGTCAGGTGCGCGAAACCCTCTGCCAAGAACAGGCCGACGAGCTGGTCGAAAAGCTCGGAACGGCGCGCCGTGGCGTGGGAGGTCACGGGTGCGTTCACATCAAGGATGGTACTGCATCGAGTTGTGCAGTACTGTGCATCAGTACTGCGGATCACCCTGCAGTACTGATGCTGAAAGTCCCGGAGGTTGTCCGTGCCTGTCGATCGTCTGCTGCCCACTGCCGAAGCGCGTGACCTCGTGGCGCTCACTCGCGATGTGGCGGACAAGGTGCTCGACCCGATCGTCGACGAACACGAACGCCAAGAGACCTATCCGGAAGGGGTGTTCGCGACTCTGGGTGAAGCAGGGCTGCTGAGCCTGCCGTACCCGGAGGAGTGGGGCGGCGGCGGCCAACCGTACGAGGTCTACCTCCAGGTGCTCGAAGAGTTGGCATCGCGCTGGGCGGCAGTCGCTGTCGCGGTCAGCGTGCACAGCCTGGCCTGCCATCCCGTGATGGCGTTCGGTACCGATCAGCAGAAACAGGACCATCTCCCCGGCATGCTCGGCGGGGCCCAGATCGGCGCGTACTCGTTGTCCGAGGCCCAGGCGGGCTCGGATGCCGCGGCACTGAACTGCAAGGCGATTGCCACCGACGGCGGGTACACCGTCAACGGATCGAAGGCGTGGATCACCCACGGCGGCGTTGCCGACTTCTACAACCTTTTCGCCCGTACCGGAGAAGGCTCCAAGGGCATCTCGTGCTTCCTCGTCCCCGACGGAAGCGACGGACTCAGCTTCGGCAGGCCCGAGGAGAAGATGGGACTCCATGCGATCCCGACCACCTCTGCGCACTACGACAACGTGCACGTGCCCACCGAACGACGGATCGGCGCGGAGGGGCAGGGGCTCCAGATAGCCTTCAGCGCGCTCGACGCCGGACGGCTCGGCATTGCCGCTGTCGCAGTGGGAATTGCCCAGGCGGCCCTCGACGATTCGGTGAAATACGCTCAGGAGCGCACTGCATTCGGCAAGAAGATCATCGATCATCAGGGGCTGGGTTTCGTTCTCGCAGACATGGCTGCGGCCGTGGACTCCGCCCGCGCCACCTATCTCGACGCCGCTCGCCGCCGCGACGCCGGACTTTCCTACTCCCGCAATGCATCCGTGGCGAAGTTGATTGCCACCGACGCGGCCATGAAAGTGACCACCGACGCGGTGCAGGTCTTCGGCGGCTACGGATACACCAGAGACTTCCGCGTAGAGCGCTACATGCGCGATGCCAAGATCACGCAGATCTTCGAAGGCACCAATCAGATTCAACGGCTGGTCATCGCGCGCTCGCTCGCCACCGCGTGAGCGCGAGGCCGACACGTAATTCCGAACCGAGAACGTAAGGGACACTTCATGACAACAACCGAGCCCGATATTCATACCACTGCGGGTAAGTTGGCTGATCTTCGTAAACGTCTGATGGTGGCGGAGGTTCCGTCGGGTGAGGCGGCGGTGGACAGGGTCCACGCGAAGGGCAAGTTGACGGCGCGGGAGCGGATCACGGCGTTGCTCGACGAGGGGTCGTTCGTCGAGCTCGATGCGTTGGCTCGGCATCGTTCGGTGAATTTCGGGTTGGGTGAGAACCG
>NZ_JABFAU010000065.1 GCF_017168335.1 Rhodococcus sp. KRD162
GCATAAGAAACACTAAAAGAATGTAATTCATAGTGTTTCTAAAATTTATTCAGGTTAAGGAGTATTAAGATGACAGCAGAAACGAATTATTTTTGGTTGAATTGTGGATATAACCGTTGGAATCATAATGAACCGTTAGTAGGACAAACAGCTTTATTTGAATCAGGCGCACATTTTAACCCATCTCAAGGATTTAGAGCGTTTAAAAAGGCTAAAGTAGGAGATCAAGTCATCTTTTATCAAGTTCAGACGGATACTGGACTACTTGGATGTGGTGAAATTATTAGTGTTGAAACAGGTGCACAAAATAAAATACGTGTACAGTTTCGTTTTAATGAACAATTGAAACCATTAACAGCAGATTATTTAAAGCGTAGTGAAGCTTTGGAATTTCGTATGAGTAATATGAAAG
>NZ_JABFAU010000066.1 GCF_017168335.1 Rhodococcus sp. KRD162
TTTCCGGAGTCGCCCATCTCCGGAACGACCATCGCGGCAGGACGACTCACGAGTTACGGCAGATAGTACGCTACTATCTGCCGTAAATCCTTAGCGCCGGATTTCGAGAATCTGCTCCCCGACCCCCGACTAGGCCGAGATTCGGTTCGGACCGTTCGACGTCCTGGAGGTGTGACAATGCAACCAGACCACCCAGCCAGCGGTTCCGATGATGCGGTGTCGAATTGGCTGGCTCGCTGGCTTCAGGACGCCTCGGCGTCGCCGGCATTCGATACCGCCGTCGATCTCATCGATGAAACGATTGCGGCAGAGATGCCGGAGTTGGTGTCCGACCCCGAGCTCCGCCGCGATCTCGAAGCCAGTACGCGAGGTCACCTGGCGGCGATTCTGTCAACGATGCGGGAAAACGACGTGGAGTTGCCACCGGAAGCATATGGACTGGCCCGAACCCTTACCCACCGCGGTTTCGGCGTGGAGGTCTTGTTCAGGCTGTATCGAGTGGCGCTTCGAGCTACCCAACGTTACTTCAGCGATGCAGTCGAACAAAGTGAGATCGATCAAGAGCTGAGGTCGAGCGTGCTCGTGCGAATGTGGTCGGTCAATAGCGAGTGGCTCGACAACGCCGTCGGAATCCTCGGGACCGTGATGGTAGATGAGCGAGTCAAATGGCTCGCCGGTGCCGCGGCAAGGCAAGGCGTAATCGTGTCCAAGATATTGCGTGGTGACCCGACGGACATCCGCAACGCCAGCCAGCTGCTCGCATACCCTTTGAACAGAATGCATACGGCGTTCTCTCTCTGGGCGGATGCCGAGTTCGATCTTCTGCCGCCGTTGGCAGAGATCGCCGTTGCGCTCGGCGCCATCGTCGGTGCAGATGCTGTCTTGGCTGTTCCCTCCGGAGAACGGGGGATGTGGATGTGGTGTGCCAGCAGCCGGGAACCCGACCTATCCTTGCTGTCGACATCGACTGCGCTGCGCGTAGCGACAGGTGTCCACGTAGCGGTGGGCATCTGCAGCACCGGTCTCGACGGGTTTCGACGTAGTCACCGGCAGGCTCTGTCCGCCCAGAAAATGGCAGTTGCCTCAGGTCGGACAAGGCAGGTCACTCGTTACGACGACGTCGAACTCGTGGCCATGGTGTCTGCCGACATGGAAGCAATGACGGAATTCGTAGTACGAGAACTGGGATCGCTGGTCGAGGACACCCCGGCGACCGAACGATTGCGCGACACGGCGCTTGCAGTGGCAACTTTGGGGGTCGCAGGTGCAGCACAGGCGATACCGGTCCACAAGAACACTGTCCGGTACAGGCTCAACCAAATCGAATTGTTGCTGGGACATCCGATCGACCATCGACGCGGCCAGGTGGAATTGGCCCTGCGCTGCGTGAATGAATTCGGAGCCCCCGCATTCGCGTCGCTCTGAAGCCGCCCAGGCTTTACGTTGTGTCCGGAGCACAAAGCTGAGGCAAGTTTTGTCCTATCGTGACTAGCCCGATGGATGAGACCCACGCCACAATGGCAGATGTCAGTTCGATACGGGATCCGCAATCGACCCACTATCCGCCACACCCGCTCAGCTCCACGATCGAACATGCACCCGCATGAATGGTCCGGGCGAATTCTACGACTCTTCCCTCAGGAATCGACGTGCCATTCGTCGAATGACACGGGCTGAAGCCGTAGTCGAGGCAATGTGACGCTACTTGTTGCGCGGCAAATTCGACGCTGGTGGCGTAGCGAGACACCCACTCACTGGACGCAAAACGCTAACGCTGTTGCGACGGGCGACTCAGTGCCACATCACCGATCCTCACAGTTCGAGACCAACACGATTTCGTTCCCAACCGCAACTGACTATCGATCGGCACATTTCAACGAACGACGGAGGACATTTTGAAGACAAGGGCTGCGGTACTGCGCGGAATCGGTCAGAAATGGGAGATCGAGGAACTCGACCTCGATGATCCGAAAGCCGGCGAAGTACTGGTCAAGATCACTGCGGCAGGTTTGTGCCACTCGGATGCGCATTTCGTGACGGGAGACCTTCCCATTCCATTCCCGGTAGTCGGCGGTCACGAGGGTGCTGGTGTCGTGCATGAGATCGGCCCGGGAGTAACGGAGGTGTCGGTGGGGGACCCGGTTGTACTGTCGTTCATTCCTTCATGTGGCCGGTGCAGCTACTGCGCCAGAGGAATGATGAACCTGTGCGATCTGGGTGGTGCGATCATGCAGGGGCCCCAACTGGACGGCACCTATCGCTTCCACAGCCGCGGCGAAGGGATCGGACAGGTGTCATTGCTCGGCACCTTCAGCGAGTACACGGTGGTGCCGATTGCGAGTGTGGTCAAGGTCGATCAGGGCCTAGCGCTCGACAAGGCAGCCCTCGTCGGTTGTGGGGTGACCACCGGCTTCGGTTCGTCGGTTCGCACAGCGGAACTTCGGGTGGGCGAAAGTGCGGTCGTGATGGGAATCGGAGGCATAGGAATCAATGCGGTGCAGGGCGCGAAAGTAGCCGGCTGCCGCTATGTCTTCGCTATCGACCCAGTGGCCTTCAAACGAGAGAAAGCGCTCGAGCTCGGAGCCACACACGCCTTCGAAAATGTGGATGAGGCCCTCCCCGTGATCACGGATCTAACACGAGGCCAACTTGCAGACGCGTGCATCATCACTACCGGCGTCGCCGAACCCGACCAGGTTCGTGAAGCGCTTTCTGTCGTCGGCCGACACGGCCGGGTCGTGGTCACTGCGGTCGGCCATCCCACCGAGCAGACCGTTTCGGCATCGCTCCTCGAACTGACGCTCTTCGAGAAATCGATCCGCGGTTCATTGTTCGGGTCGTCCAGCCCACAGATGGATATTCCCCGGTTGCTCGAGATGTACAACCTCGGACAGGTGAAACTCGACGAGCTCATCACCACCGAGTATCAGCTCGATGAAATCAACGAAGGGTACGCGGACATGTATGCAGGACGAAATCTTCGTGGACTCATCCGATTCTAAAGGGTTCGCAGCAATCAAACCAACGTGGGCGAAGGAGCATCTTGTGAGTATCGAGGAACTGTCGCAACAGATTACGGACACAGTCGATGTGTACAACCCAGCAACGGGAGAACTGGTGGGGCGCGTGACCGTTCAGACCCCCGACGAGGTCGACATGGTCGTACAGGAGCTGCGCACACATCAACCTGCGTGGGAGGCTCTTGGCCCCAAAGCGCGTGCTTCTTGGCTACGAAAGCTCAGAAACTGGTTGCTCGACAACGAGGCGCACCTCGTAGACGAGATTCGCGCGGAGACCGGCAAGCCACGGACCGAGGCAGTACTCGAAGTCATGTTCGTATGCGACGCGATCAATTACTACGCGAGTCGAGCTCATAAGTATCTGGCAGACGAAAGAGTCAGGCCACACGGACTTCTGACCGCATCCAAGAAGCTTCTCAAGATCTACCGCCCATATCCAGTGGTCGGGATCGTGACCCCGTGGAACTTCCCACTGTTGATACCTGGTGTAGATGCTGTACCGGCGCTGCTCGCCGGCGCAGCAGTAATCATCAAGCCCTCTGAAGTGACACCCTTGTCCACCGTCGCCCTTGTTCGCGGGTGGCAGGAAATCGGGGGACCCCCAGTGTTCGCCCACGTCACCGGTCGCGGGGCAACTGGTGCTGCAGTAGTAGATGCAGTGGACATGGTGCAATTCACCGGGTCTACCAAGACTGGACGAGCGATCGCCGCCCGAGCGGGTGAACGTTTGATTCCCTGCAGTGTCGAACTCGGAGGTAAGGACCCCGCGATCGTTCTCGCGGACGCGGATCTGGAGCGCGCGGCAAACGGCATCACCTGGGGAGGCCTGGTCAACTCGGGGCAAGCGTGCATTTCGGTGGAACGGGTGTACGTCGAAGCTCCCGTGTACGACCAGTTCGTGAGCCTGGTGACCAAACAGGTAGAACTTCTTCGACACGACACTAACGGTGAAGAAGCGAACTCCGCCGATGTGGGAGCGTTGGCTACGGGGGAGCAGGTGAAGATTGTTGTCGACCACGTCGATTCCGCGATCGCCCTGGGTGCCAAAACTCTCACCGGCGGTGCCCCCAGTAAAACCGGCACCTTCTTCGAACCGACCATTTTGGTGGACGTCGACCACTCGATGGTGTGTATGCGCGAGGAGACCTTCGGGCCCACGATCCCGATCATGAAGGTTACAGACGTCGACGAAGCAATCCGGCTGGCCAACGACTCTGATTTTGGACTGTCGGCCACGGTGTGGACGAAAAATCGTCGAAAGGGTTTGGCGATAGCGCGTCGACTCGAAGTGGGGGCCGTCAACATCAACGACGCTTACGCCAACCTTTTTTGCTTCGGACTGCCTTTCGGAGGCTGGAAGGGGTCGGGCCTAGGGGCCAGACTCGGAGGCGCGCAGGGCATCCGAAAGTTTTGTCGACAGAAAGGAATTACCGTTCCACGAGTGCCGACGATGAAAGATGAGATCCTGTGGTATCCGTACACCGACCGGCGCGGCACAACCGCCGCGAAGGTGTTGCGCCTACTGACCGCTCGTGGGTCACGACGCCTGTCTCCTGATCACCGAAGCAGCAGACAGCAGCCAGAATAGCGGCGCGCCGGTCCGCAATCAGGTCCGCGAGCCCCTCCTGTCTGCGCTAGATCTGGCACTCGTGATCGCGAGCCGACTCTCAACTGAGCGGTGGAGTCGAGTTCCCTGTGGCGTGTGCGATTCGAACGCTGAGCAATCTCGCGATTCGTGCACCCGATCGCAGGTCGCACCGCCCCGCACCCGGTTACCTAATGAGTTAGTATTGGTAGGTGATAAGTGACGCCGATGGCACGTAGCCGCGCTACCGATAACGAGACTCTGCTACGTGCCGCAGCGGAGGTTTTCGAATCAAAGGGATACAGCAACGCGACCATCGACGACATCGCAGAGGCCGCAGGAATTTCTCGCCCCACTGTCTACAAGTACACATCGAGCAAACGGTCGCTGCTCGATGACATGGTCAACATGGTGTGCGCTGACCTCGATGAACGACTTCACCTTGTGGTTTGCTCAGACGCGGCACCGACTGTCCGGCTGCGTCGGTTGATCGATCTCCACGTCGAGAGTGCGACGAAAATGAAGCAGTTCTACTCGATCGTCTTCAGCGAACAGGCAGAATTGTCCGAGCATGCGGAGGTGCGGTGGAGCGAGTTCACGCACGCTGTTGCCATGCATCCCGGTTACCGGATCTACTCCAGCTCCGACGGCCACGTCGCGCTGGCCGCGCTCGAGCCGCACTTCTGGGAGCGCGCCCGCGCCGGTCTCGGTGTCGAGGGCACCCAGGAGGAGCTCGAGCAG
>NZ_JABFAU010000067.1 GCF_017168335.1 Rhodococcus sp. KRD162
CGGTGGCGGTGGCGGTGGGGCTCGCAGTCGGACATCGAGCGCTGGCACCGGCCCCTCGCGGGGCAGCTTCGCAGGCCGCAGCGGCGGGCGGCGGATCCCGTCGATCTCGGGAGGCGTCCAGTCCGCCCGCGCCGGGATCTCCCGCGGCAGTCACTCCCTCGACTCCATGGCCCAAGACATCGCCGGCGATGTTCCGGGCCGTCCCTTCGCAACGAACGAGGTCATGAAGTGAGCACCACCAGCGCACCCATGCGTCGCCGCCAGACCTACGTGATCGGCCCCGTCCCGAAGGAATCGTTCCTACTGGGCCTGAACATCGCCGCAAGCGTCTACCTCTTCGGCTGCGCCCTGATGGGTGTCGGCGTGCTCTCGATCGCCGACAACAAGCTCTACGCCCTCGCCTTCATCGGCGTCATGGCCATCACCGCGCTACCGCTGATTCTGCGGTTCCAACGCAAAACCTATTACCAGTGGATCGCCCTGTCCGTGCAGTGGCTGATCCACCTGTCGAAAGGCGAGAACTTGTACCTCTCCGGACGTTTCTCCCGCGTTCCCGGCGGCACCAACCGCCTGCCCGGCGTGCTCTACGACAGCGTCCTGCACGACGGCTGGGTCCAACATCAGTCCCGGCAGAAGTTCGGGGTCATCGAGATGCCCAAGACCCACCAATTCACCATCGTCATCGAATGCTGGCCCCAGGGCAACGAAGCCATCGACCAGGACGCAGTCGACAATTCGGTGTTCTCCTGGGGTGCGGCGGTCAACTTCATCTCCCAGACCGGCGACGTCGACGGTGTCACCGTCGTGATCGAGAACGGCCCCGAGTCCGGCAACCGGCTCCGCCGCGAAGTGCGGTCGATGGCCCACGAAGACGGTTTCTACGGCGGAGAACTCCCCGCACGCATGATGCTCGAGTCCGCGGAATACCTCGCCACCGGCACACCGCGACTGTGGGCACGGGTGGCCATCACCTACCGGGCCGCGACCGCGAGCCGACGAAAGGACCCGGGCGAGCAGATCAAGGAACTGGCACGCCGAATCGGCGGTGTCCTGACCGTGCTCAACGAAGCACAGCTCAACCCGCGACTGCTCGCCTCGGACGAGATCGTCTCGTTCGTCAAACACGCCTACACCCCGGCCGCATTGGACGATCTCGAAC
>NZ_JABFAU010000068.1 GCF_017168335.1 Rhodococcus sp. KRD162
CTAGGGCGTGTCTCCCAATCGGCGTAGCCAGGTGAGAATTGCGCAGAGGGTGACGGCGGCGCGGTAGGTGATCGCGAGTTTGTCGTAGCGGGTGGCCAGCGCTCGCCATTGCTTGGCCAGAGCGAAGGAACGTTCAACGACGTTTCGGTCTTTGTAGAGGTCAGTGTCGAGTTTCGGGGGTCGGCCACCGCGGCTGCCGCGGCGTTCGCGAGCGGCGATGGTGTCGCTTTTCTCCGGGATGACAGCGGCGATACCGCGACTGCGGAGCTGGCGGCGGATCGTGCCGGACGAGTAGGCCTTGTCTGCGATCACCGCGTCGGGGCGGGTGCGGGGTCGGCCCTTGCCGTGGCGTGGGACGTGGATGTCGGCCAGGACTTCGGCCAGCATCGCGCCGTCGTTTCGTTGCCCACCGGTGATCACGTTCGCCAGCGGTCGGCCGCGGCCATCGACAGCACTGTGAATCTTGGTGGTCAGCCCTCCTCGCGAGCGACCGATGCCGTGACCTGCGGGTTCACAGTCCCGGAAGGGCCGGTTCTTGTGATTCGACCCTGCCCCCTGTGTCCTGCTCAGGGCGCGTTGTATTTGTGCTGTGCTGATGAGCGCGGCAGATGGTGGCGTCGACCGAGACGTTCCAGTCGATCTTTCCGGCTGCGTCGGCATCGGCCAGGATCACGTGCAGGATGCGATCCCAGGTCCCGTCCCGGGCGTAGCGGGCGTGACGCTTCCACACGGTCTGCCACGCACCGAACTCCTCGCGGGGTAGGTCCCGCCAGGGAATACCTGCTCGGTAGCGGTAGATGATCCCCTCGACGACTTTGCGATTGTCGCGAAACGGATGCCCCTGCCGCCCTTCATTGGAGGGCAGCAGGGGCTCTATCCGCTCCCACTGCTCGTCGGTGAACTGGCGAAATCGTGACTTCGTCTGTCCCATACGGCCACGGTCTCGCGGGTCACCGCTCAGCTATGGGAGACACGCCCTA
>NZ_JABFAU010000007.1:0-78051 GCF_017168335.1 Rhodococcus sp. KRD162
GTTACGCCGTTGGGAGTAAGTGTGGAACGGGGCTTGGGAAGCTCTGCGGCAGTAGTGCGAACATGCCATCGGCTGCGTGTCATCGACGCACATCATCCGGTCACTGACCGAGTATGCACAAGCTTTGGCAAGTGTCGTTTTCGATCACCACCGGCAACAAGAAAGGCCGACTCGACCTGAATCGACAATGGTGCCCCGCCGCCGCCATCACACCCATCACATGACCGACACCACCACCGCCGAAGTCATCCGGACCATCGTCGATCACCGACAATCAGCACACACCACCACAAGCACAGGAGAGATCGTAAAAATCGGCGACCGCTACTACCTCGCAGCCGGCGCACCGGGCATCGTCGTCGTCCGCGACATCCAACCCGAGGGCCTCGTTCTCGTCGAAAACGAAACACCAGGCCCCGGCGTCTACCCCTACCTCGTCAAACCCGACACCCTCGTACCCGCCACCACCTGAACGCCCTAACCCCGACGCCGACCGAGCCGCCGAAGGTTCGCGGCATGAAGCCGCGCCGCCCGCTCCTCCGAATCGACCCACAACGGATACCTGCACTGAGAACAAAAGTTGTCCAACGGCAACGGAATTGGGCTACTACACCGCGGACAGTCATCCAAATGCGACCGACTTGTCATGGCCTCCACCTGTATATCCATAGGCGGTGACCCTGCCACAGGCCACCGACAACCACAGTCCGGCTGACCCGGTCATCGAAGGCGGGTCGCTTGGGTCAACGAGCGGTCTACCACGCAGTTGTTTGTCGACCGGCGATGTCTACGAGTCGATCGAGGCCGACGTTCATGTCGACCAGGTGGGAGTCGAGTAGCGGAATCTCTTTGAATGGCTGGGGTTCTACGAACTGCATGTGGGACGACTCGGCGGCGACCTCTGTGCGCGAACGGTGTCTGCATCCAACTGGCCATCCTTGCCGGATACCTCACCGTGGGCCGGACCGCTGTTCCTGCTGGCGGTGGACCACCGGCGATGCGCACCCTGAGGTAAGGACCGTTAGTGAAAGAGCTACCGCGCGGTGGTGTCGCTGCGATCGATGGCTGACGCGGCCGGATGATCGACTTCCGTGATCATCGCCGCGATGGTTCGCAGAGGCAGATTGCGTTCCTGCGAGAGCGTGGCCATCAGCTCGAACGCGCGCAGCGCGTCGACCGAATAGCGCTCCATCAGCATCCCTTTGGCTTGCCCGATCAGATCGCGGCTTGCCAATCCGGTGGCGAACTGGTTCCGCTCACGCGCGGACAGCAACGCAATGGCGGCGTGCGCAGCGACAGCTTCACCGACGACGACATCGTCAGCGCCGAACGCGTCGGGTTTCGAGCTGTAGAACACCAGCGCGCCCAGGTCAGCGTCACCGGAATACAGGCGAAAAGCCGCTAACGATCGAACGTTCGCCTCGACCGCCGCCGCAGCGAAGAGCGGCCACCGGGATTCGCGCTCGAGGTCTTCAGAAACGACGGTGTCCAGATGCCACAGTTCGGTGTCGATCGGGCCCTCACCGAGCTCGTACTGAAGTCGACACATCTGCTCGGCAACCGGATCGGTGGAAGCGACGACGGTACGAACACCACGCCGCAGCGTAGTGACACATCCTGTGCTCGCATCAGAGATCAGCTCGACTGCCCAAGCCAGAACATCGTCGAGTACCTGTTCCACCGTTCGGCTCCTACCGCCAATTGCTCGTGCGAATTCGGCCAGCCGCAACACCGTCGAAACCTCCGATGCAGCACCGACCGAGCCCACAGACGGCCTCCCACCACTGTTGTGCACGGATGAGCTTGTTCCGGCAGGCTCTCCCGCACGCGCGGCGGGTCGCTCGTTCATCGACACTCTGTCTCTCCCCGTCCCGTCGGACGCACCGTTGCCCCTCGCTGTCGTATCTGTGCCGCGCACGCCGGGATCCCGAGTGCAATCGATGAATGCCGACCGTCGTGCACCGGGATCAGCGAAGAATGTCCTGGGGTCTCTTGCGCCGCGCTTCTGGACGCACCCCTGCGCTGAATCGACCCTGCTCTCAATTCGAGCGTCACAGGATCGAGCACTGACATGCTACCGGCAGTTCAGTCGGACTCGATCGAGGACCTTCCACACTCGCGTCCGAGCTTCTGCCCACCCTGAAGTTCAGCGCAGGTGGTGTGAGAACGCGTCATCGAGGGCATGCACGTTGTGGTCCCGTTCTGTGCTGTAGCGATACGGCGCGCTGTGGGATCAGGGTGCCGTAGGTTCAGACCAAGAGCCTGCGGCACCATCGCAGTAGTTGCTGTGCCTCGTTTGCGGTCGCCACGACATCCCTGTCACCGCGGCAGCCGACACCGCATCTGGTTCGGGTTCCGCAAACCCCACCAGCGCAACCCGATTCCGAATCGGCCCCACCGATTTCGGGCCACCTCGAGCCACCGCCTAACGGCAACACAGAGCTGCCGCGACACCGAATGCCGTCGCCCCCGCACCGTCACCTCGACAGCCGTGCCCCACTGCCGCGCCGCCGCCGTAGAGCACCAGCTCCGGCGGCGTTCTGCGTCCCACCACCCGAGGCCGGCCACGTGCGCATGCGCCCCTGCGGGTCACACGCACCCTACGGGCTGCACCGAATCGAACTCCGCTGCGCTCCGCACTCACAAGAGCGACAAGAATCAAATTACTTACGGGCGTAGGTGGCTTCTCAATAGGGTTTGTCAACTGTTGTGCCCGCTTGGTGGGTGTGTCACGACGGTTCGTGGGCTCGGTGTGCGGAGCTACCGCTTGTTACCGGAGAACAGTAGTACCGCGCCGAGGCCGATCATGAGGCCGCCGCCGATGCCCTCCATGCGCGACATTCGCTTGGGGGAGGTAGCTAACCAGTCTCTGGCTGAGCCTGCGATGAGCGCCCAGACCGTGTCGAGCGCAATGGCGACGATTACAAAGATCAACCCGAGCGCGGCAAGCTGAACTGGCACATGCTTAAGGGATGGGTCCACGAATTGGGGGAGAATCGCCACGAGAAAAACGATCGATTTCGGGTTCGTGACTCCGACCGTGAAACCCTGGAGCAGCAATCGTTTTCCCGACAGCGTCTCGGAGTTCTCAGCGGATACCGCGGACGTTCGGTTGCGGTGGCGAATGGTCTGCACGCCAAGGTATGCGAGATATCCGGCACCCAAGATTTTGATAACGGTTAGTGCCAGAACGGAGCTTGCAATCAGTGCTCCCACCCCGGCGGCGACCGCGATGACCAGGGGTATCTGCCCCAATCCATTGCCGAGGACATTGAGTAGACCGCCGCGACGTCCATACGAGATCGAGCGGCTCACGGTGAACAGGACGCTGGGCCCTGGGACGGCTATCAGGGCGAACGACGCCAGGGCAAAGGCGGCTGCCGTAGTCAGAGAGATCATGAGGTTGCTTCCGTGCTGTGAGGACAATCCAGGTCAGATGGACTATGTCGACGGCCGGAAGGCTTATTTTCAACTCGTGTCCGCGCCGGGGCAACACGGTAAGACAGAATGTTCGATCCAGTCTTCCCTCAGACTGTACCCCGACCCACGCCGGCCGCGCGGTACGGCTGGAAGACATCGATACGCTCACGCCGAAGCCCCGTCGTACACGGGAGCCGCGTTCACCGGAGTGCGGATTACGGCGTGGGAAGGTGCGTGGCGAGGTAGAAGCTGCCGTGCGGTCGGCCAGGCGGCGACCCGGCCCTCGAACCACACGGTATTCGCGATCGAGCGGAACGACGAGAAACACGACTGTTCGTCCGACCCGCACTCGCTGCGCTCCCCGGCGAACACTCGCACCGGCCAGGCATTGACCGTCGACGCCGTGCGCCGCGTCTCTTTTCCGCGCCACCCGGAAGCGAAAAAGAACGCAGTAAAGAAAGAGGCGGGAAGGTGTCCGATAACTTTATTTTAATTCCACTGACGAATAGGCATTAAAGACAGCGGGCGATATGAAACAGCAAGTGCAGCAACGCAAATTGCCGGTATTGAAGTGGTATTAGCCCTGGTGTAAACGCCGCTATTGACGTAAAATAGAAGACAACGCAAGCAATTCCGACAAGGAGAAAGCTATGTCGATCACTGTGTACACCAAGCCGCAATGCGATCCTTGCAGCGCAACCAAAATCTTCCTGGATAGGAAGAAGGTGAACTACCGAATCATCGATGTCACCGAGGACTCCGACGCCTACCGCTTCATCACCGACGAACTCGGCTACCGACAGACCCCCGTCGTCTACGTCGACGACAACCACCACTTCAGCGGGTTTCAGATCGACGCCTTGAACGAACTCACCCCCGCCTGAAACCCACAAACCCGCCAAACACAGAAGAGGTCCCGTCATGCGACTCGTACCCGCCTACACCCCCGACCCCGACTACATCGACCGCCAGATCGACGCCGAACTCACCGCGGAACACCCCGCAACACGCCGGGCCGACCCGGCCGAGGGCGAGCATAACGACATCGACAAAGCCGCATCCTGACCACTGACGCGATGCAGCACAGCCGGTAGCAATGTCCCGCCGGTACGACGTTCGACCCGAAACGAACACGAGGCCCACGATGAACGCACTACGCGCAGTCCCCACACCCGGCGAAGACCCGGCAGCGCAAGCGCGCGCGGACCTCGCACCCGTCGACGAGTTGCACGTCGCTCGCAACGTCGAGCCCGGTTACGACCCGGCCACCGACCCCGAAGCAATGCTCCTGTGCGCGCTGATGGATGTTCGTAACCAGAGCGCCGACAGAACCGACATCGAACGCATCACCACCACACTCACCGCAGCGGACTTCGAGGATCCCGCGCACGCGCGCATCTACAGCCACATCGTCGACCTCATCTCCGCCGGTGGGCCCCACGACTTCGCCTCCGTTACAGGTGCGCTCATCCGATCCGGAGCCGACGGAGCCAAAGATGCTCCGCTACGCAAACGCCTCATGGGCATCGTCACCGCCGGAGCGCACTCCGTCGCCGCCGTGCACTACGCCGATAACGTCCTCTCTCAGTCCTACCGCCGCAGCTTCCACATCGCCGGTGGGCGACTGATTCAGGCCGCCGAGGAGGCACCCGAAGCTGATCTGTTCGATTTCATGGTCGAACTCGGCACCCGGCAGCGTGCAGCGTTTAACCGGCTCAACGCTTTTCGTCGTGCACACTCGTGATGATCACCGGTACGCAACCAGCCAAGAATGACGGTTCTGTACTACACAATAGCCGTGTTGTGTAGTACACTACTCGTATGGCGATCGAATGGACCGACAGTGCCGACAAGCACGGTATCGACCACGCCGACGCGCTCCACGCGATCGAGAACGCCTACTACGTCGAGCGAGAATTCGACGAGCCGCGAGTGCCGGGACATGCGAAACCATGGCTGTTCATCGGCCCACCTCGCGCACTGGGAGGAGCGCTGTTGGAGGTGATGGTCGAAGTGATCCCACCACGAGGAATGGTCGGGATTCCACGTCATGGAAGCCCGACCCAAACACCTCGACCGCACGACCGACTGACACCACGGGAATCGACGTTCCAACCGCACACCCGCACAACTCCACCAACTGAGGTGACACACCATGACCGAACACACCGACCACCAGGCCCTGTCGGAATGGGCCGAGAACGAGATGACCCTGCCCAAGAACTCGACCACCGCTCTGCGCGGCGACGACGCAGCAGCCGCCGGGCGGGCCCTGCTCGAACGAGCCGGAGGCGGCCGCCCGTCGTTGGACCCGAACGCACAACCCGGCGAAAAATCCCCCCGCCGACAGGTCCGACTCCCGAAACCACTGAGCGACAGGGTCAACGCCATCGCCGCGCAGCAGGGCCGCAGGCCCGCCGACGTAATGCGCGAAGCCATCGCCGAATACGCAGCACACCACAGCCAGCCCGCATGAGCGCCGCCGACGTCGACACCGCCGTGCTCGGTACCGGACTGCCCACACACGTCCGCGAACAGATCACTGCCGTCATCGACGCCTCCGGCGACCTCGAGCAGGCTTCACCCGGTAGCGGCGCGCTGACGGTGCAGGTGTGCTCGGCATCGGACACCTCGTACGACGCCGCGACGTGGAGCACCCTGGGCACCTACCGGGCTGCAGACGCTGCCACGCTGGCCGAACGACTGCTCGACGCACTCGGTGACAGTGCGAACATCGGAACCGACCTCGGTGTCCTGATCGTCACTCACACCCACACCGACACCCCGGAGGCACCGGCCATGACCGCACCCACCGCACACGGAGCCGACGGAACCCGCGCGCCGGCCGTGCCGCTGCTGACCCTCGACCTCGCCAAGGCCGACGCACTCGGCGAGGACTTCGAGTGGCCGCAACCGGGCACCGCGGCAGCGTTGGGGACCCCGAACACACTGCTGCACGCGGCATTGTGGGACGGGGCAGTGAGCTACGACCGGAGACTGTGGGGCGAGCTGGAACTGTCGGCCGAGTTCACCGCCCCGAACCGACACGAAATTCAATTCGTGATCACCTACGAAATCGACGGCGCACCGAACATCGTCGACGGCGACACCACCGACTACCCGGCCGGCTTCAACGAACTCTCCGACGACGAACAGAACGCCGTCCCCTCCACCCTGGTCCCGAACCCGGAAACCGCGCGTGCCTGGTTGACGTACCTCGTCGACGCCTTCAACGCCCTGCACGCGAGTACCGACAAGCTCGTCCGCGGGTGGCCCCAGCACTGAAACCCCCTGCGCTGCAACAACGAAACCCCCGATCACCGTGTGGTCGGGGGTTTCGTTGTCGGGCAGTCGATGCGGGTGGGGTGCGTCAGTCCTGGCGGATGGTGCGTAGGAGCTGCGTCGGTCAGGACACAGGCGGTAACGGCGGCGTCGAGGTCTGCGTATCGGCTGCTGGTGCGCTGCCGGGCTGAGTGTGGTCGGCGGGGGCGTGTTCGGCATCGCCGCGGCGACGCGGGGTACTGCGCCCGGACGCGCGCTTGGAAGACTTGGATGTCTTCTTACCGACCGGTGCCGGTGCGGGTAGCGGCAGGGCGGTGAGTTCGGCGGCCGTCCAGCCGGCTTCGATCGCTTTTTTGTAGGCGGCGGCGTGTTCGGCGTTCGCACGTTCGGCCGCGCGGGTCGCGTCGGCGACCTTTTCTCGTGCATCGGCGGCGGCTTGGGCGGCGTCGAAGAGCGATTCGATGTATTTGGTGCGGTTCTCGATCGCGGCGCGCGCGTGTGCCAGTGCGGTGTCTTTGTCGACAGCGGGAGAGACGGAGGAGGTGATGGACATCGGAGTGAGGGCCTTCCAGTTTCGGTGCGCGGAAATCCCCAACCGGACAGGCACCGATCGTTCACACACGCTGCCCGGCGAGGAACGCGGTGCAGGGGTGGATCGGTACGGGTGGGGCGCGCTCGAACGTGACCCTCATCGACGCTCGAACATCATCGAGTCTAAACCATGTTCCCTGCGATGCGGCGGCGCAGCATACGGGCCGAGAGTGGCCCTTGGCCGCGCCGAGTGCGTTGCATTCCCCACAGATCGTTCGTCTAGCGAACGGCACTCCGAACTGTTTGACTACCGACATGTCCGACGTGGGAAAAAGCACAAAGGGTGAGCGCGCCGTTGGTGATGTGGTCCAAGTGACTCGGTCGAAAGGCACCGTTGTCACCGGAACGATCGTCGAGGACTATGCCGACGTGGTGCGAGCTGTGGACGATGATCTCGGTCGGGACTGGGCGAGACCGCATCGGTGGGCCGTTGCACTCGACACCGGTGTGCTCGTCTTCGTCGACGACGATGATCTGATAGCGACGCGAGCGTTGCCGTGAGCGTGCGATGACGAGGCAGGGCAGTGGTCTCGATCCGCTGTTGGCGTTCGCGGTGAAGTGGGAACCGTACGGCGGTGCCAGTGCCGAGGACGTCTTCGCCGAGTTCGGCATCGACATGAGCGAGTATCGGCGTCGGTTGTTCGTGATGCTCAGCTGCAGCGATCGCGGCGGTGTCCGCGCGCCGCTGCGGGATCGGCTGATCGCGTACTCGATCACACCTGCTCGACGTGTGCAGAGTGAGGGGCGCTGAGCGGAGCCTGACGAGTGCCGTTCAGTAGTAGTCGTTGCCGTACGGGTCGCGTCGATACCCGCGACGTGGGCGGTCGGCGACTCCGCTCGCACCGCCGAGTGCGAACAACGGAAGCATGAACAGCATGACTGCTGTGACCGCAAGGATCGCGGCGATGACGGTGGAGAACACAACGGCGATTACGACGAGGAACGCGACGCCGCCGACGATGCGCAGGATGTTTGCGATGAAGCCCTTCCATCCAGCGTCGGTCTCACCGAGGTACTGCACGTACCAGATCAAGAATCCGGCACCGGCAACAGCGAGCAAGGGCAAGAGCCCAACGTCGTCGGTGAAGAGCGAGGAAAGTGTCATCGGGTCGGTCCTTTCGTGTGAGGACTGCGGCACCCGATCGGTGTGGCGAGGGCGGTATCGATCAGCTCGGCGGCCTCGCGCAGTCCGAGACCGGGATGGTGTTCGCGCAACGTTTTGATCGCTGCGATGCGGTTCGGTGTCGACGCGATGGAGTGTGCAACGGCGTCATCGGAAACCTCGACTGGGCCGGTGCACTTCTCGGGGTCTTGTCGGTGGCGGGTTCGCCACTGATACACCGTCGTCGCCGCGTACACCACGACCGCGAGGATCCACACTGCCGCGATGCTGACGTTCCAGGCCGAGGGATCGTCGACTGCGTCGGTGACGGTGTCGCGCCCGAGGAATATCAGCAACACCATCATCAGTAGTTGCGCACCCCAAGGGCGTCGGGTGAGGACTCGTCGATACCAGCGAGGTTCGGGCATGGTGTCACCTGCTCTTGTGGTGGTCTAGAACAGGGTCGGTGGTGCTTGCGCGTCGAGGCTGTATCCGGCGAGGGCGGCGCGCAGTCGGTCGGCGTCGTATCCGTCGCGGAGTGCGTCGCGGACCGCCACGGCTCGTCCGTATCGTCCGCGTGGATCGCCGCCTGCGGGCGTCGGTCCGATGTGGCGTCCGGTAGCAACAGCGTGTGCAAGGTTCGTCGATTGGGTGCCGCGCTTGAGGTGACCGTCATCGACTCGCACGCACAAGGTTTCGTCGCAGTCGTGCTCGCCGACGATTCCGTCCCCGAGGTCGCTGTGCGCGAGCAGCAGCGCGAATCGGTGCGCAGACAATGTTCGTGGGGTGTCGCCGTCGGTGAAGGTGAAGCGGCCGTAGCCGTCGGGAAAGCTGACGGCCGATCGCCACAGCCAACACGTCGGAGTGATGACCACTTTCGTCCAGAAGCGTGCCACGGTCTTGGCGGTCAACGGTCCCTGCAACGGCCGCCACGATCGACGAACCGACATCTCCGGTTCGACGACGGTGTCCCCGCCGAACAGTGCCAGTTGCGTCGTCGCGGTCACGGTCAGCGTCCCGACACGTGGTGACTGTCGGCGAGGTGTCGACGCCGCGCGTTTTGCAGCACGACGAACGCAACGGAGGAGGCGTCGGCAAAGGTCGATGTCGTATTCGATCCTCCGGCCGCGAGTTCGATCGTCGGGGCGTGGAAGTCGCGAAAACCCGCGTCGGGGACGGACGGTTGCGCAGGTTTCTCACGTCCGCCGATTCGGATCGCGGCTCGCTCGATGAACCCTCGGGTGTCGCGGAAGGAGATCGCGGGCAGCCACATTCGGGAGTGCTGCACCGCCGACGCGTAGGCGAGGTCGGCGTTGATCTGCACCGTTCCCAGGTGTGCCGAGTGCAATGGAGACAGCACCGACGGTGTAACACCGAGTCGGTGCCCGAGGCCGGTGCCGAACAAGTCGGTTGCGGTCTCGACACCGATCTTGTCCGACACGCGGATGCGTGCGTTGTCGGTGTAGACCGCGTACGTCCCGTGACTGTCGAAATCGGGCTCGAGCCACACCAGCGCCGCGCTGCGTTGCACGACCGACGCGGGTTCGATGATCGCCGCGCCGGTCGCGGCGGCGACACGTGCTACGAGGTGCGGGTGCAGCAGTGCGACCCAGTCGGCGGCGTACTGACGGTCCGGGCCGAGGGTGAACTCGGCGTCCAGGCGTGCTGCGGTGTGCACGCGTACTCGTCCGGTGTCGTCGACATGGATATGCGGAACGGTGCCGTCGCTGCTCCAGGCGAGCACGTTCGGATCCGTGTCCGGTGTGTGGGGAGCGGGGTACCCGGCGTCGGTCAATGCCGCCACCAGTTCGCCGGTGTAGACGCTCATCTGTGTTCTCCGTTCGTGTCGTCGGCAGGTGCCGCGACGGTGTCCGGCGACTAGCCGGCCACGCCGTTGTCGGAGTCATCCGACGAGTCGGCGTCGGCGAGTAGTGCCAAAAGTTTGCGTGCTTCCCCGGTCGTGATCTGGGTCAGTGTCGCGGCGGCGGCGAGTGTTCCTTCGCGGGCGCGGATGTCGTCGAGCGCCCGGGCCATCGCCAGTTTCGCTGCGTCGATCTGCTCGGCGGCGGTGAAGAACGCCGTCAACGACGCCATGTTCGCCGCGTCCCGGCGCTGACGGTCTGCGAGCACTTTCTGCTGCGCCGCACGCGCCCGAGCACGCGCAGTCATCCGAGCCTGTGTCGACGCCATGCGGCCAACCATAGCCCCAGAGACCGTCAAACACAGAGATCCTGACACAACCTCCCGCCACATCACCGATCCACCACCACCGAAACCCCAGTTCACCAACCCAATCCCATCCACCAGAAATTACCGATCCAAAGCCAAGGCCAACCCACACACCTCATGCACTACGGAGCTAGATGCGTTTCCGCTGGTACAGTCCGCGTTTGTGATGGGTCTGCACAAGCTGACCGCTGGGGATGGGTACGAGTACCTGACCCGGCAGGTCGCGGCTGCCGATTCCACCGAGCGTGGGGCCTCCTCTCTGGCCGATTACTACTCCGAAAAAGGCGAGTCACCCGGCCGCTGGGCCGGGGCCGGGTTGGCCGAATTGGGGTCGGTCGCAGCGGGCCAGCAGGTCTCCGAAGCGCAGATGAAGGCCCTGTTCGGTGAAGGTCTGCACCCGAACGCGGACCTGATGTTCGAGCTGGCGCTCGCGCAAGGGGCGTCTCAGGCCGACGCCGCCCGGTCGGCGAAACTGGGCCGGGCGTTCAAGATCGACTCCGGAGCGACCGCGTATCGGGTGGCGTGCGCGGAGGCGTTCGTGGCGCACAATCTCGCACGCGGGCAGAAGTGGAACGCGGCGATCGACGACGCCGACCGTGCGCGGATCCGCACCGATGTCGGATCGAAGATGTTCGCAAAGGAGTACGGCCGCGCGCCGGCGGACGAACGGGAACTGTCGGGCTGGGTGGCGAAGGTCGGCCGGCAGAAGACCACCGCTGTAGCTGGGTTCGACTTGACGTTCACACCGGTGAAATCGGTGTCGGCATTGTGGGCGGTCGCCCCGCGTGAGGTCTCGGAACAGATCGAAGCTGCACACGAGTCCGCGATCGCCGCCGCGGTGACGTACCTCGAGAAGCACGCGTGCTTCACCCGCGTCGGTACCGGGGGAGTGGCGCAAGTCGACGGCAACGGTTTGATTGCCGCACAGTTCACCCACCGCGATTCGCGCGCGGGTGATCCGAACCTGCACACCCACGTCGCGATCAGCAACAAGGTCGCCGCCACGATGCCCGACGGCACCACCAAGTGGCTCGCACTCGACGGGGCCGCGTTGTACCGCAACAACGTTTCCGCCTCCGAGGTCTACAACACCGTCCTCGAAGCGCAGTTGCGTGAACGCATCGGCGTTCGGTTCACCGAGCGAGCGTCGACCGATCGCAGCAAACGTCCGGTCCGCGAGATCGACGGCATGGACGAACGTCTCGCCGAGCGGTGGTCCTCGCGCAGCGCCGTGATCAAACTCCGCACCGCCGAACTCGCGCGCGCCTTTCAGGCCGATCACGGACGTGAACCGACCGCCATCGAAGCGATCTCCCTAGCCCAGCAAGCGACGTTGGAAACCCGTGCCGCCAAACACGAACCGGTCTCGCACGCCGACCAACGCAGCGGTTGGCGAGCCGAAGCGATCGAGATCCTCGGCTCACAGAAGGCGTTGTCGGAACTGGTCTCCTCGATCACCGCGCACACCGCCGCCGAAGCGACGATGGACTTCGATCACGCCTGGGTGCGCGAGACCGCCGAACGTTCACTCGACATCGTCTCGCGGAAGCGATCACGGTTCCTGCGGCACAACATTCGCGCCGAAGTCGTGCGGCAAGTACGCACTTTCGACCCACCGGCCGGGCGCATCGACGCACTCGTCGACACGGTCACCGACCTCGCGTGTGGGGAGGAGTTGTCGATCGACCTCTCCGGTGCCGCCGACGCCGACCCCGCTGCCGATATCGCCCCGGATGTGATGCGCCGACGCGACGGTGCCGATGTGCACACCCGCCACGAATCGCAGTTGCTCACCACCGCAGCAGTACTCGATGCCGAAGCGCGCATCGTCGCCCTCGCCGGACGCACCGACGGTATTGCGATCGACGACAAGCATGTCGAGATTGCGTTGCTCGAATCAGCAGCGAACGGTCTCGACCTCAACGCCGGGCAGCGGTCGCTGGTGCGTGCGATGGCGACCTCGGGAGCGAAAGTGCAGCTCGCACTCGCACCCGCAGGCACCGGCAAGACCGCGTCGATGAAAGCACTGACGACCGCGTGGCAGAACGCCGCTGGCCGCGTCGTCGGGTTCGCGCCGACCGCTGCTGCCGCCGCAGTCTTGCGTCAAGATATCTTGACGACTACCGATACGTTGGCGAAGTTCGTCGACATCACCCAACGCTTGCGCGAGGGCCGGTCGGTGAAAGTTCCGCAGTGGTACACCGACATCGGCGAGGACACTCTCGTCATCGTCGACGAAGCGGGCATGACCGGAACACTCGATCTCGACGAAGCAATCACTGCACTTGTCGAGCGCGGTGCAACGGTGCGGTTGATCGGTGACGATCAACAGCTCGCCTCCGTTGCCTCCGGTGGTGTGCTGCGCGATATTCACGACCGCATCGGTGCGTTGTCGCTCTCGCAGGTCGTCCGGTTCCGCGACAGTGCCGAGGGTGCCGCGTCGCTGGCGTTGCGTGACGGCGACGAGGCCGCGATCGGGTTCTACATCGACCACGGACGGGTCCATGTCGGATCAATTGCGACGGTCACCGACGACGCCTACACCGCGTGGGCGGCCGATCATGCGGCCGGCAAGGACGCGCTCATGCTCGCCCCGACCCGCGAGCTCGTCGCCGAACTCAACACCCGCGCCCGCACCGACCGCCTCGCCGCCACCGGCAAGCGAGTCGGCCGGGAAGCCGTCCTCGCCGACGGGCTCATGGCCAGCGCCGGGGACACCGTCCGCACCCGCTCAAACGACCGCCGCAACCCGCTCTCGCAGACCGACTGGGTTCGCAACGGTGACCGCTGGATCGTCGAGAAAGTCGGACGGGACGGCTCGCTACAGGTCCGGCATATCGAACTTGGACGCAGCGTCACCCTCGACGCCGACTACGTCCAGTCGGCCACCGAACTCGGCTACGCCGGAACGGTGCACTCCGCACAGGGCTCGACCGCCGATACCTGCCACGTCGTGGCCACCGGCGACGAGACCCGTCAGCTCGCCTACGTCGGGCTCACGCGCGGCAAGCAGGCCAACCACCTGTACTTGGCGACCGCGTCGGACGGTGACCTGCACACCGCGATGACCGAACGCGGAATGCTTCCCCCGACCGCTGTCGACGACCTCCGCGAGATTCTGCGGCGCGACGGCGCACAGGTCTCAGCGCACTCGACCCTCGCCGAAGCCGACGATCCGCACCTCAATCTCTCGCCGGCCGCGCGGGCCTACGACTACTCGGTGGCCACCGGCTCCGAAGTGCACCTCGGCCCGGAGGTCATGGCCGCGATCGACGTCGCCGCCGAACAAGAAGCACCGGGTCTGACCGACGAGCCCGCATGGCCGACCCTGCGCGGACACTTGGCGATCCTCGGTGCACACGGCCGCGATCCCGTCGAGGCGTTACGCAGTGCTGTCCGCTCGCGCGAACTCGATACCGCCCTCGACAGGGCCGCAGTTCTCGACTGGCGTCTGGACCCCAGCGGCACGCATTCCTCCGCCACCGGGCCGCTGCCGTGGCTACCCGCCATCCCGACAGCAGTACACGATCTGCCCGAGTGGGGTGCCTACCTCGACGCCCGCCAGGAATTGGTGACGGCGCACTGCGCACGCATCGCAGCCGACGTCGCCACGTGGACACCGACCACTGCACCGGTGTGGGCGCGCCCGCTGCTCACCGACGAACCTGACCTCGAACTGCTCACCGATCTCGCGGTGTTCCGCGCTGCGCACGATGTGGACCCGGCCGACCGGCGCCCGACCGGACCGGAGCAGCTCGCCGCCGCGTCGGTGAAAGCGCAACGCAGTCTCGACCGCCGCGCCGCCGAGGTGATCGAGACCGGAAATGATGCCGTCTCCCGGTGGCGTCCGTTCGTCGACGAACTCGACCCCCACATCGCCCGCGATCCGTACTTCCCGATCCTCGCCGACCGACTCTCGGCCGCCGCCCGCGCGGGAATCGAGGTTCACACCCTCGTTCGCGACTCGCTCGCCACCTCGCCGCTGCCGGACGAGCTCCCGGCTGCCGCACTGTGGTGGCGTCTCTCCGGTGAACTCTCCGCCGCCGCGCTCGATGCCGACACCGACGGCACGGTCCTCGAACCATCCTGGGCACCGGTGCTGACCGAACTGCTCGGCTACACCGCCGCCGTCCGCGTGATGTCGGATCCGGCGTGGCCCTCGCTCGTGGCGACCGTCGACGCCGCCGACCCGACCCTGTGGACACCGGGGCAGTTGCTCGGAACCGCGTACGAGTTCCTGCACGGTGGCATCGACCCGGTCGATCACGGTGTCACCTTCCCCGCCCACGAACTCGCCACCGCCCTGACGTGGCGGGCCGAGATGCTGGTGCGCGAGAACCACCTCGCCCGCACCTACACCCCACTCACCGTCGAACCACTGTCGGTCGAGGACGAAGAAGCCGTTCCCGTCGCCGACGAGGCGGTCGCCGACACGATCGGCGGTGAGCTGCCCGACGAGTTCGTCATCCCGGCACCACTACCCACCCAGGCTGCTGCGACCGACACCGTCGTCGACGGTTCGACCCCATCGGTTCCGGTCGACGCCGACGCCGACTACCTCGCCTCCCTCGACGCACTCGACGCCCCCGTCGACTACGACCAGCCGCCACCACCGGAATACGACAGCGGCTACGACCAACCGCCACCGGAGTACGACGGCGAGTACACCGGAATCGACCACGAGGCCGGCGCACCACCACTCGACATCGAGGACGCCGCGGTCGAGGCCGGCACCGACAACGCCGACGCCGAAGCCGACGTGTGGGAGGCGCTGCGCTCGTACGTCGAGGTGATCGAGCTGCCGTACCCGACGGTCACCACCGACGAACGAGTGCGCCTGCTCACCGCCGATCTCGACGACGCGAAAGTCAGGTACCGGGAGCTGCGTGGTCGGATTTCCGACGGCACGAGCCCCTCACAGTTTCATGCCCGTACGATGCTCGCCGAGCTGCAGGAGCGAGCCGACCGGCAACGTCCCGCCCGCATCGCGATGCTCGACACCCGCCAGGAGTGGACCGACCGCGAGTTCGAGGCCGAAGCGCTCTGGCATCACATCGACACCGTCATCCGGCCCGCTGTCGTCGCCGACGTCGCGGCCGCCGGGGACGACGACGATGCACGTGCCCTCGCTCAGCGCGGTCTGGACTGGGAGATCTGGCGTGCCGGGTTCGTCGACGACACCGCGGCCGCCGCTCGCGCGTGTGCACACGAGGCAGCGGCGGAGTACGAGCGCGTCACCGCTGCCGATGGGGGAGAAGTCACCGCTGTCGACGTCACCACTGCACGTCTGGCGGCCGAGAGCATCGATCTCGGCACCCTCGCCGCGCTCAAGGCCGATGTCGACCGCACCGAAGCGATGCTGTGGCGGGCCGAACAGGCAGCGAAGCGCGCGGCGATGACCGACACCCCGACCCCAACGCGTCTTTCGTTGGAGTCGACCGTCGAGGTCGTCGACGCACCAGAAGCCGACACAGTCGAACAACTCGAGCACGATACGACGGTCCCGACAGAGCTGTCGGCGGAGGCCACCACCGAGCCCGTACCCGAGCCGCAGCCGGTGCTCTCACCGGCCGATGCCGCTCTGCTCGCCAAGATGGAGCAGGACCCGATCCGGCTCGTCCCGGACGCCGAGCTGGCCGCGTTCGTCGACCGCGCCGGACGCGACCGCACCGAACCGACCGTCGTCGCCGACACCGAGAAGCTGTATGCCCGACTCGACGAGCAAGCCGCCGCGATCGCAGCCGCCCGCGAACTCGCCGCAGAACTACGCCGGATCACCGCGCAGCACGAGGCTGCACGCAGCGAACACACGACACTCACCGAGCAACTGACGACCGCGAAGCGACGCGACCGCAAAACACTCGAACCGGCCGTGGACGATGCACGCTTACGCCAAGAACGCCTCGCCCGCCAGGCCCGCAACACCCAACGCGCCGCCCGCGACGCCGCCGGCCGGGTGGGTGCCGGGGCGAGCGAGTGGGCGGCCATTGTTCAGCGCGCATCCGATCTCCACCAACGCGTAGGCGACTTCGCTGCCGCTGAGTTGTTCGATACTGCTGTCCTGGAGCAGGGTCGTCGCCGTAGAACGATGTGGGTCGGTGGGAGACAAGCAGACGCTGAACGCCGTGTTCGTGCAGCGGCAGATGCTGCACAACGCCTTGATGCTCCGGCCATCTCCGGAATCACGGACCGTGAGAGCGATGTTGGGACGCCACCTGTGGATCTCGATCAACGTCCCCGCGCACTGGTGTCTCCGCCTGGCAGAGTCAGGCCGGGTACGAGTTCCGACCGTGGTGATGGGCTTGGACCGCTCGACGCGGGGATAGAACGAAATCAAAACCATGACCTCGATCGGGGCCTGTAAGCGTCGCGGTTGGATCCGCTCCCGATCGGCGGACACCGACGTCTTGAGGCTCGATGGCAGTGGCCAAGCGCGCCTCAGCGTATCGAATAGGAAGCCCGTCCGACTGCTCCACCGAGTGTCAGAAGAACGCCCGTAGGTTCTTGTGTTGACGTCGGACCCATGCAATACGGTCCGTCAAGATATCTTGACGGACCGTATTGCATGGTGTGATGGAATGACTATGTCCCCAGTTGGGCATCCGTAACTTCAGCAGCAGATTGTGGCTCGTGCGGCATCTCTCAGCGCGGTCGATCGCGGGTAGACCTGGTGTACTCCAATTCCCACGAGCAAACGTGCAGCGCGCCAGGCACTTGCGCACCCGTTCTTGCACCACGTTGGAACGGACCAGTCGGGAGCACAGACTGGGTCGTTTGTGTTGCAGACGCTGTTGATCGAGATGTCTTTACTGTCGTTGAAGCGGGTTCCGTTGCTACCTGCGACCACTGGGAGCAACTGGCCGATCCCGAGCGACGAGCGTGATGCAGAGCCAAAGGGGACCACTCCGCTGTCATCGCCGATGCGATCACCATCACCTACCAGGACCGCACTGCTGACATGGAACTGACGTAGTTGTGGTGCGTCGAAAAGTTGAATCAAGCGGTGCATAACCATTGCGCCTTGCGAATAGCCTCCGAGCGTCACGGACACGGACTCACATTCGGGCAGTGTCTGCACTTGCTGAAGTAGCTTCACGGCCTTGGTGATCCCGTCGGGTATCCCGTCGAAGTAGCCGGTGTTGCCGAACAGAACCAATGGTATCGACGTTACCGAGCGCGCCGGGTAGTCGACGGCGATGGCGTTCACCTTGTAGTCGGTGGACCCCTTTTCTGCCATAGCGTTGTACACGGCAGTCATTGTTGGTCCCAAGCCGCTGGATTCGCCCGATCCCCGGGCAGCGATGAGCAAGTGGTCGGCGTTCTTGCACGCTTCACTGACAGTAGTTCGTACCGGGTCCGGCGCGGCAGACGCTGCAATTGGATAGACGAACACACTGGCCGTTGCGGCGATAGTGGCTACCAGTAGTGCTCTCATTCCGCGCCGAGAATTTTTGCTTGGCCAATGCATCGGGCTCCCCTGATTTTCGGCAGACGGCCCCATATGAACCGTCCAGCTTTCGCTGGCAGTGTGCCCCAACGCTGTGCGCGCCTGGATGTATCCAGGGAAAGTTCATACGTCTGAATGAGATCCTTGGCCGAAATGTCGATCGGCTAAATAATGCAGCGTGTCAGCGATGACCGCTACCGATACACATAGTCGCCGTTCCTTTCAACCAGCTCACCACTCTGGACCGGAGGTGGCACTGCCCCGCACGCAGTGGCGTAGTCCTCCGCGATATCGGGGTTGGAGTCGCCTGGATTGTCGGCATACCAACCCGATAGCTGGGCGCACCGTCCATTGTCATTGTCGGAGCCGACCCAACCGAAGAACTCCACAGCTGCAAACCCGACCGCCACGATCACAGCGATCAGGCACAGACCAACAAAGGCCATTCCCACGCGCTCGCCTCCAGTAGCTGGCGCGCTGGGATCTCGCACCCACATCCGATCCTTCTCTGACCAGTAGTACCCATGAGCGCGGGTGAAATTGGACGGAGAATCCGGCCATTTCAAGTCTCGTAGTAGCTCACCTGTCCGCAATTTCTTGTTGGGAGGAATGCCGGGAGGCGAACGCCGAGCTGGACGAGAATCGCGATTTCGGGTCAGCCTGTTCACGGAGTCTGCTGTTGATGAATCGAGCGCTGCCGTAGCGCTCGGCCCTGCCATCCTGGACCTGACCAATGGCACGTATCGTCCTGCCGCAGCAGCAGCTTCGGGCGAAGTCACGAGTACGCAATGCCGGTTCTCTTCGGGGGCGACACCCTCATCGTCGCCGGGCACATGAAAAGTGACGTACCCCGGCGCTGTCGGTCCTGGGTTGAGAAAAGACACCGATTTGATGTTCCGGTAAGCGATAGTGACCTTGTCCGAGCCCTTGCCTGCGTCAGGGTCGAATGCCAGCGTCACACCCTGGGAATCGACCGTCACGTTGCCGTCCGAACCTTTATACGTGGTTTCCACAGTCTGCCTCCAGGATGGACGATGTGTTCGCCGGAACGTCGTCCACAGCCAACAGACCGTTACAAGCGTTTTCGTCGAGAACAGTGTCTTCACGGTCCCCCGGGTTGCGGCCCTTCTACGACGGGCCGGCCGGAATCCGCTCGCTGACCTGGCTGATTGGGGAGCACCAAAGATCCCCACCTACTGCTGACCGTCAAGATTTCTTGACGGTCAGCAGTACGTGTCTGGTCGACCGAGGTTTGTCCTTAGGTATCGAGGCCGTATTCGTTGTCAGGTTCGTGACCTGGCTCCGGTCCCTCGCGCTCGGTGCCCTTCCACGGCTTGGCCGTGTTGGGTCCATCGTCCACAGCGCGGAGGAACTTGCCGGGCCGGGTCGATGTATCGCCCAATCCCAGCTGTTCGTCCGTGACCGCACTCTGTGCGGCGGCAAGCTGAGCAGCAATTGCTTTGTCGTGCATCATTGCTCGTACATCGTCGGCGCTACCCATCCCGAGGTCTTCGACGAGTGCGGGGGTGGGGTTGAGCATCAGCGACCACCCCGGCTTGCGTCCTTTCGCTGCCGCGCGTTCGGCACGGGCAGCGTCCCGGGCAAGGGCTTCGGGACTGGTCTCGGCCTCCTTGATCTCCCGCCGCAGTCGGGCGACTTCGTTCGAGAGATCCTTGAGCTGCACCGCTTTTGGGAAGTCCGACAGCTCGACCAGTTCGAGGTCGTCGAGGCGCTGTTCGTCTCGATCGAGTGAACGTTCGGCCTTGGCCAGGTCGGTGTCGACGGTGTACGCCATGTTCTCCACCCGCGTGAGCAGACCGAACGAGTGTTGGCTGCGGTCACCGTCCCCGATCCTCGGATACAGCTCGTGTGCTTCGATCGCTTTCGTCGACGACCCGAGTCCGGAGAACGACAGATACAGCGCACTGGCCTGGGCGGGACGGGAGGCTTCGATCGGGAATCCGCTCATCTCCGCGATCACCATCGTCTTGGTGAGCCCTTCGCCCTTGAGGGCCTGGTAGGTGCCCTGCAATGCCGTGGCCATCGCATTCGCGGCGTCGCTGCGCTTGTCGTAGAACTTCCCGCGGATGGTCATGCCTGGCCACTGGTCGACCTCGCGCCGGCCTTTGAGGATCGGTGCTGCTTCGGTCAATTGGGCGACACGCTGGCGTGCCCGCGGTACTTCGCGGCGCAGCCGGTCGCGGTCACGCTCGATGGAGCGTTGCTCGGCGAAATGCGAATCCGCTTCGGACTGGAGCTCTTGGAGCTGGGAGTCGAGTTCGATCTGCTGGATGTACCGATCGTCACCGGTGGCGAGGGCCTTGGTCATGGCCGAGTTCTCGGCGAGCGAGTCGCTGTCGAGGTCGACCACGCGGCGCATCGAGCGGTCCGCTTTCTTGAGCTGTTCGATGAAGTGCGCCTTGCGGTGCACGGTCTGCCACATCACGGTGTCGAAGGTCTTCTCGGCGACGTAGTTGAACACCTTCACATGCGCGTTCTGGTTGCCCTGCCGGATGATTCGGCCCTCGCGTTGTTCGAGGTCGGCCGGTCGCCACGGCACGTCGACGTGGTGCAGCGCGATCGCGCGGTCCTGGATGTTGGTGCCGGTGCCCATCTTCTCGGTGGACCCGAACACCACCGATACCTTTCCGGTGCGGCACATCTCGAACAAGCGGGCCTTCTCCGACGGCTTCGGGTAGTCGTGAACGTAGGCGATCTGCGCGGGCTCCATTCCGCCGGCGAGCAACTCCGCGCGGATCCCGTCGTAGATCGACCACGACCCGTCGGCTTTCGGGGTGGAGCGGTCGCAGAACACGATCTGCAACGCACCCGGCGTCGGGTGAGGTTCACCGGAGGAATCGAGATACGTGTTCTCGCTCGATTCGTTGTGCACGTCCAGGATTCGCTGCGCGACGATATGCGCCCGGGAATGCTCCGGCGGTGCCGGATCGAGATGCGCGACCCTCGGGTCGAGGGTGGCGTTGCGGCCGTCGTTGGCGACCTTGAGCGCATTGTCGATATCTGGGCGTTTGGCGTCGACATGGTCGGCGCGATACCCGAGGTCGGCGATGAAGTCCTGCACTTCCAGGGCCGGGGTAAACGTGACGTCGGTGTTTCGGCCACCGTCCTTGACCGGCAGGTTCGCCGGCACCTGATCACGGGTGACCGCGTCGGTGTAGACACTCGTCATCCCGATGAGATCACCGACGTTGGTGAATTCACCGACCCGAGTCACTGCCCGCAGTCTCGATCCGGACGAGTTCAGCTCGACCCGCTCGACGGTATCGGTGAATGTTGCTCCCCAATCGTTGATCTGGGCGACCCCGGCGTCCTTGAGCAGATCAGGACGCAGGTAGTGCTGCATCACCCACAGCTCGGCGAGGGAGTTCGCGACGGGGGTGCCGGTGGCGAACGTGGCCACGCGTTCGACGTACTCCTCCGGCGGGATGCCCTTGGTGATCGCTTCCTCGCGGCGCATCGACCGCAGATAGTTCAGCTTGAGGTCCATGTCGGTGGCCCGGTGCGAGCCTTCGTTGGCGAGCTCGGTGACCCCGGACGCGCGGGCGAGATTCTTGAACTCGTGTGCTTCGTCGATGAAAAGGTAGTCGCAGCCCGACGCCTCGAACGTCAGCCCTCGGTCCTTCCCGGCCTGTTCGAGCGCGGTTTCGAGTTTTTCTTCGAGCCTGGTCTTCATCGCTTCGAGTCGTTTGATGGTCAGATCTGACGTCGCGTCGACCAGCGCTGCATCGAGATCGGCGACTTGGGTGCGGATGTACTCGGCTTTGGTGCCGGGATCGACCCCGATCGAGGAGAACGCCGACCGCGGCACGATCACCATGTCCCAGTCCTGCGAGGCCGACTGTGCAACGAGCAACCGGCGCCCTTCGGCGTCGGTGGCCGCCGATCCGGACAGGATTCGCGCGCCGGGATACCACTGCCCGGCCTCGCGAACGACCTGGTCGATGATGTGGTTGGGCACCACCACCCACGGCTTGTCGGCCAGCCCGAGGCGCTTGAGCTCCATCGCACCCATGAGGATGGTGCCGGTCTTGCCGGCCCCGACGACGTGATCGAGCAGCACCGTCGGCTCGGAAACGATCCGAGCGGCGGCGTCGCGTTGGTACGGGTACGGCGAATACTTCTCACCCAGGCCCGGGAAGGCCATGTGCGCGCCCGAATGCACGGGCGCGACAAGCGAATTGAACTTGTCGTTGTAGATGTCGAGGAGCTGTTCGCGGCGCACCTCGTCGGCGTGCAGTGCCCACTGCCCGAACTCCTGGGCAAGCCGCCGGGCCTTTGATTGGGCGGCGCGTGTCGCGGCATCGTGCACCGTCGGCGCGCCGGCACTCTCGCGGAACTCTTTGGAGCTGGTGATCTCGATCGGGTCGCTGTTGAGCAGATCGGTGAGCATCGCGGGCCAGCCGTAGTCCCCGGCGCGCATACCGGCGTTGCCGATACCGCGGTCCTCGGCCGGGCGGTGCTCGAAGTTGTATTTCGTCGACCACGATCCGCGTTTGGGTACCAGACCCCACTTGAGATCCTGTTCACCCGCACCCGGATAGTGATCGACCGCCACGGTCCATCGCCCCGATGCCCGCTCGATGGTGACCGGAACATCGGCCGGTACCTCGAAGGTCTCGCGGACGAACTGGGTGTAGGTCTCGATCGGCACCCACGGCGCACCGAGAGCGACATCGACTTCGGTCTTGCGCGGCGGGATGACCGCGGTCAAGGCGTCGACGTTGGCTTGGTAGCGGGGATCGAGGGCGGCGATCTCTTCGGCGTCGGCGAGCTTGGTGCGGACATTGCCCGACAGGTACGTCGACGAGGACACCCACCGGGTCGGGTCGGTCAGAGTGCGGAAGGCGCGTCCCTCCATCTGGGTCTCGGCGTGCTCGACGGTGGTTCCGAGTAGTTCGGCGATCCGACCGACATCGAGGCGGGCCTGTTCGTCGAGGCTGATGGCCATCGCCTCGTCGACCGTCTCGGCGTGGCTGCGCAGCTCACGCGAATGCAGGACGTCGGTGTGGAAGATCGCCGCCTTGCGGGCGGTCATGGTCTCCTCGTCGAAATGCTCGAGGGAGAGCACCGCAGCGAACGTCGGATCGGTGCGTAGCGCTTTACCGAGGTGGCTCTGCAGCTTGGTGGGCTGGCGCGGGTTGATCCACGCATCGTCGGACAGCCGGTCGTAGACGTCTTCGGGAACCTCACCGGCATACGGGTCGCCGGCGACCCCTTCGTCCTTACGCCAGGTGTCGATCGACTTCGCCAGAGCGGCGTCGTGCTGCGATTCGGTGAGGTCCTTGGGCGTTGTCATGGTGAACCGGTTGATCGGGCCGTAGCGGGCAACGTAGGCGTCGTACTGCTCACCCAGGATCTCCCGCAGCGCTTGCCGTTGACTGGGGTCGGTGGGGCCACGATGGGAGTCGATGAGGGCGTGGGTGGTGTCGCGGAGCGCGAGCAGCTCGCCCCATTCGGCGACCTGCTTGGCTCCGCGAGTGTTCACCGGCTCCCAGTCGCGCGAATTCCAGCGTTCGATGATCTCCATCTGCGCGTCGTGTCGCAGCGTTCCCACCGCGAGCTCGTCCTCGGCCGGTCCGTTCCCGATCGCCAGCAGTCCGCGCTCGAAGTCCTCCCGGGTCGGGCCGAGGGTGTCGCGCCACGATGCGGTGAGCCCGAGCCCGAGCCCGTCGGCCTTCGCGACATCGACGATCGCGGTGAGCCGATCCTCGACCAGGGAAGCGAGGTCGACGTCGCTGTCGGGGGCGTCGACGGACAGAGTCTCGTTGCCGTACTGGCCGTGCCCGACCCGTAGCTCACCGAGCACCCATTCCGGGTGGTCGGTGTAGACGGCATTGATCGGCACACCCTTGTCCTCGCCGGCATCGTCGAAGGCAGTGGCGTTCTCGAGCTGCAGGAACCGTTCTGTCAGCGGCGCAGGCTTCACCCCGTCGGCGCGGCGACGGAACACGAGAATGTCGGTGACGACCTCCGTCCCGGCGACACGGCGGAACGCGTTGGACGGCAACCTCACTGCCCCGACGAGGTCGCCGAGGGCGGCGATGTCGCGGCGGGCCCGCTGGTTCTGGGCGTCGAGGGTGAAGCGGGAGGTCAGGACGGTGACATAGCCGCCGGGTGCGGTCATCGCCAACGATTTGACGATGAAGTGGTTGTGGATCGAGTGCTTGGCCTGATTGTGGACCGGGTCGTAGAGCCGGTAGTCCCCGAACGGGACGTTGCCGATCGCCGCGGTGAACGAGGATGCCGGTGCGGTGGTCTTCTCGAATCCCTCGGCGCGGATCTGCGCCGACGGGTTCAACGCCGCGGCGATCGCGGCAGTGGTGGCGTCGAGCTCCACCCCGACCATCTGCGCCGAGCCAGGGGAGTGGGCGATGAACGTTCCCGACCCGCAACCCGGTTCGAGGACACGACCGCCGGAGAACCCGGCCCGGATCGTCGCCTTCCACATCGCCGCAGCGATGGCCGGGTCGGTGTAGTGAGCGTTGAGGATGGTCCGCTGCGCCTGCGCCCACGCTGAGTCGTCCAGCAACGAACGGATCTGCTCGCGTTCGGCCGCCCAATCGTCGCGGCGCGGGTCGAAGACCTGCGGGGTCGCACCCCAACTCGACCACCGAGCCAGCACTGCTTGCTCGTCGGCGGTGGCGTACCGATCCTGCGCGGTCACAGCCGCGAGCACCCGTAGGGCTTCGATGTTCGCTGCCACACGGGCTTTCGCTCCGGACGGAACCAGAATCTCGGTGCCGGGCCGGAAGTCGACGGGCTCGACATTCCACAGGCGCTCGGCGACCGTCTGAGTGTCGACCGCCGTCCCTTCGGCGGTATCCGGTACCGCTGTCGTCGCCGCAGGTTCGGGTGTCGGTTCGGCTGTGGGGGAGTCGATCTCGACTGCAGTTGGGGGAGTGCTCTGAGTGGGGAGGAGTTGATCGACGCGGCGGCCGTCGACGGCGATCAGGTGCCGACTCTGGTTGCCGAAGTTCACCGCCGCAGCGTGATCGTCGGGCCCGAGAGTCTTCTGATTCTCTTCCGGAATCAGCGACACATCGCCCGCGCGCCGCAGCTCCATCAGCGCATCGGTGACCTGCTCACCGGTCAGTGACCCGTCGAGGTCGGCGCGGATCCGCGCCAACCGCACGTACGCTTCGTCCTCGCGCGCGAGCCGGCCGTAGGCGTCGCGCACCAGGTCCGTCGCCGACGGCATCGGTGCGACAGCGTCGACGGCGACGTCAGGGGCGACCTCCGGTGCGGGCTGGAGCTCGCGCCCCTGTCGGGATGCGGCGTCGGCGGCGAGGATCTCGGGATCGACCGGTGCCGGTAGCGGTGTGCCGCCGACATCGACGGCAGCCGGGTCGATCGGCGCTGCACCGTCGGCGTCGAACGAGAACAGATCGAGCTGGGCGTCGGATTCGCTGCGGCGGTTTACTTTCCGCTTGCCGCGTGCTCGGCCACCCTCTCGTCGAGCAGGCTCGTGAACGACGGATACAGCGGGTGCTCGGTCGACGTCGGGTAGGGCTGGTCGTCCTCCATCCTCGCCGCCAGCAGGTGCACCGCGTAGTACTGGAACCGACTCGGCTTGTCCTTCCACAACAGCCGCATCAGCCGCCGAGTCGACTCGATCGGGTCCTCGCAGTTCAGCGGGTTGCGCCACCGCTCCGGATCGCTCTTGTGGACCTGAATCCGCGCCCGATCCCGTTCCGCTTCCGCTTCGGGGCTCTCCTGATCCGGCGGGTAGGCCTCCATCTCCTTCGGGAGCTGGCCGTAGATCTCCTCGTTGATCACGAAGTCCGTCGCCTGCGCCCACGCCTGGTTGATCAACCCGACCTTCTCCATGTACGGGGGCGGTTGGCCGTTGTCGCGCATGTAGTTCCGCAGCACCTGCTGTTCCATGTTGATCTTCATGTTGTCGATCCGCTCCGCGATCCGCTCGCTCTCGCTCTCGAGGAACGCCTGTTGATCGGTCGGGCTCAACTCCGGTGGCAGCCCCTGGTGCTGGAGGTAGAGCTTCATGATGTCTTGCGTTATCGGGTCGATCATGGGTGTCACTGTCCTCTGTCTCGGCGAACAAATCGAGTTGGAAATCGTCGGAATCTTTGGCCACAGCGTGCGCTCCTGAAGTCGGGCGAGAGGTGTATGCGACCCGCGCAACCCGAGGCCGGGTGGGGGTCGTTAACGTCGTCGTCGGCTGGAGGCGCAATCTCCGGCCATTAAGGGCCCTGGTGGGTCATGCAGGATCCACCAGGGCTTCTGGCTGTTTCGGGTCAGGGGTTGTGTCAGGTTTTTCAGCCGGTGAGCTCGTCGAACCAGCCGGCCGGGGCCTGCACCAGGTTCAGCCGTATCGGCGGTGTCTTCTGATGAGAGTCACGGCTGCACAGGTACATCGGGCCGTGCTCGGCATCGAGCATCGTGCGCAGTTGCGGGTCCGCGTGGTGAACCCACCACCCCGACATCGCGGCCCCGTCCTCGGCTGCGGACGCTGCCTCCCATGCCGTCCACAGTGCGTGCAGACGCACCACGACCTCGGGATGCTCGAACCAGCGTGGGCAGAACACCCGGTTCTTCCCGGCAGACGACGAGAGCCTGCGGGCCACGATGGCCGACAGCCACGTCTCGAACCAGGCATCGAAGCCCGGAAACTTCGTCGACGCAGCCTTCTCGGGATCCGAATCGGAATCGGAGTTGTCGGGCTGGTCGTCGGGGAAGTTTTCGTCGGGGAAGTCGTCGTCGGCGGGGTGGAAGTCGTCGTCAGCGGTCACAGGAACGGCTCCTCGTCGACGTCGTCGATGGTGGCGGTGGCGTGTACTCGATCGGGGACGTGGATCTGCTCCTTGTCGGGGATGCCGTACATCGCGAACGAGGCATCGATCGCGTCGGCATTGGGGCCGTCGGACCAATACATCTTCTTCACCAAGACCGGCCGATTGCCCGAGATCTGGACCAGTGCCCGGGTTTTCGGGATCGCGGCGAGATCGTCGACGGTCAGGATCGGCTCCTTGGACCAGGACTGCGACTTCGACGACGACCCACTGTCGAACACACCGCCGCTACGCGAGGCCGACCAGCGTTCGACGTCGTGATCACCGACGAGCGCTGACAGCTCGGAGAGCGTGTTCTTGTCCTTCACACCGCCGCCGTACCAGAGGAAGTTTGCTGCATCGAGGAGCTGCTTGACCCCGTCCTGCCCCCACACCTTCTGGGCCTGAGAAAGGTTCTGCACGATCGTCATCACACAGATCCCTTGCGATCCGAGGTGGGAGTACCAAGCGGGGAGCTCGGGCAGGCGGCAGACGTTCGCGGCCTCGTCGAGGACGCCGAGCATCGGTACCGGAAGCCGCCCGCGAGGGCTGCGGCGAGCGACGCGCTGAGCGGCGTCGATGATCGACCCGATCAACGCCGTCGTCAGCGCCGACGACGAGTCGGGGCCCTCCTTGGACAACGCATACAACGTGTCGGTGCTGGTGACGAAGTCCTCGACGACGAACTCGCGCATCGAATGCGGATACCGCACCGATCGACCGATCTTGGTGTCCGGTGCGCCCTCGACGGAGATGTCGCGGCGGTTCGGTGGGAGCACCGACATCGCGTAGGCCTGCTCCTCGAGCAGTCCGATGAACCGACGAGCCATGTCGTACAGGCCATCTCGCTGGCGCGGGTTGAGTTCGCTGGTCGACTTCAACCGGTTCGCGATGATGTGGTGGCCGTGGACCTCGAGCAGCCGCTGGGGAAGTTCGTTCCCCTCGTCGGAGAGCCAGCCGTAGACGTGCAACAGATCTCCGTCCGCAGACGCCGCCGCGAGCATCATCTGCGCCAACAACTCCTGAGCTCCGCCGTCGAAGTAGGCATCGACGCGGGCCGAATCGTCCTTCGATGCGGCAGCGAAGTAGGAGGCCAGCTTGCGGGCGTCCATGATCGTCTCGATCACGCGCAGCGGGTTCCACCAGAACCCGTCATCGCTGGTGCGGGGGCCTTCGGCGATCCCCTGTAGGTCGTACCGCCACACCGCGCCGAGGGCCTCCCGGACACCACGGGTGAAGTCGTGACCGTCACGCTTGTTCGAGGTGAACAATGCCGCGCCCGGAGCGGTGCACAGCGCGTCGATCGCCAGCGCCGCGGTCTTACCCATCCGAGGCCCGGCGAGAGCGAAGAGCATGTCTTCCCACGACATGAACACCTTCTGATTGCCTTGGACGGTGCGGCCGACGATGACCCCGATGTCGGCGTCGTCCAGCGTGTCCCGGTCGACGAGATCCGGTCTCAGCTTCTTCGCCCGTTCGAGTGCCTGCTTGCCGGTCACCCCGCTGAGCTTCGAGGAGGGCCCCATCAGTCGGGCCTTGGCGTCGACATCGTCTTTCTTGCCACTTCCGGCCGCGCGTGCCGCTGCGGCGACCCCGGTGAGACCGGAGGCGATGATCACCGTGATCACGAAGATCCATGTCGAGACGGTCGGCCAGGTGAGCTGTCCGCCGGCCACGGAGAACAGGGCAACGAACGGATTGGCGGGGATCTGCTGGCCGGTGTCGGTGAACGCGTGCCCGAGCCACAGCGACCCGTAGGCGACGGCGATGAGCGCGATCGCGAGCAGGACTGCGATCAGCGGCAGCATCGATGAGGACGCTCCGGCACCCTTCGAGGTGGGTCTCTTCGTTGTCACCATGCGTCCACACCTGTTTCGGTGGCTGTGTCGACGCCGCGGTCGAGTTCGATGACGCGGGCGACCCGGTCGGTGATGTCGATGACCGAGCCCGACGAACGTTCCTGCCGGGGTGTGTCGAGCATGAGATCGGTGAGACGGATTGGTTCGACGTCCGCTGCAGTGGAGGACACGTCGAGGGTGTGTTCGGCGATGTCGTCGAAGTCGAGGACATCGAGCTCGGCGGGTAACTCCAGGACGTCCAGGGACAGGCCTGGGCGCAGTACGGCGTCGTCGACACCGTTGTCGACAAGCCGCTGCCGCCACGCATCCTCGTGAACAGCCGTGCGATCGGCTGTGGCATCGGCCCAGTCCTGCTGGACGGGATCGGTGAAGGTCTGGCCGGCGATCAGCTCGTGCGCGACACCGGTGGCGGCGAGATACGCCGCCGCCCGCACCAGCGACACGTCGGAATCGAGCAGCCCGAACGCGCGACTGTCGCTGCGCGGCTCGTAGGAGTGAGTGCGACTGCGAATCTCCTCGCGGCGGACGTGTGCGCGGTCGGGCAGACTGCGTCGTCGTGCGGCAGCAAGAGCGGCGCGTCGGCCGCGTTCATAGGCGGCGGCAGCGATCTGCGAGCGGCGCTGCAGCTCGGCCGTCGAGACAGTGCCGGTGGTCATCGACGGTCACCACCGTCGACAAGTGACGGGACTGGGAAATGGTCCGGCGGGAGCGAGTTAGAAATCGACATGGAGGGCCTTCACTGGGAGCGTCGGCCAGCCCACAGCTCGATGACACCGACACCCGAAAACGGTGCGGTGCAGCGCTGTTGCTGGATGGACGCTCGACCGTGACCCTCATCGACGGTCGAACACCCGCTATGTTATCTCATCCTTGAGCGGTCGTGCGTGTGTAGCAGGCTTCGCTGTTTAACGGCACCTGCGTCGCAGGCGCAGACCAACGAGATGATGCATTTGGAGCGATTGAACTCATACACGACGTAGACGGGCACTTAGTCGATCACCGCGTTCGGGTTGTTCGAGCACGGAAATCGGACACGCCCGCTTGTTCTCATTCGGTAGGTCAGGTTCGATGGAGCGATGTCGGAGGAAGACGGTTTCACGGAAAAGAGCTGGCATTGGTGGATGAGTCGCATTGTCGTGCCGCTCGTTGTAATGGCGGTAGGTTTTGCTGGTCTGCTGTGGGTGAACCGCGACAACCCAGACGATCCTGCGCGTGCATCCGGACCGTCAGACAATGCAATGTGCGCCGATGATGCGGACGACCTGGACACGGGTTGGGGTCCTGATCGTCCGACCGTAGGTCCTACCGGAGTCTCTGGTCAGCCGAGTTTCAACGTGGAACGCAACAACCCCAATTACGGGGACGAACGCAACTTCCTCCGTCTGAAGGAAGCTAGCTTCACAAGCGCGGGTGAGTGGACTGATGTCCTCGACGTCGTCCCAGGCGGCGAGTACTTGCTGCAGGTTTACATCCACAATGGTGCAAGCGCGATAAATAGTCCCGAGAACGTCGCCAGCGACACAACGGTCCGTTTTGGTCTTCCTACTTGCGACGGTTTGGCGCTCGCACTCGAGGCGGTAGTTTCCTCACCGGCTGCTTACCCGCAGATGGTTTTCGACACAGCCGTATTGAGAGCTGACCAAGCCATCAAGGTGCACTTGGTGCCAGGATCTGTGCAACTGTTTAACAACAGTTTTCCCGGCGGGATCGAGCTGCCAGATCGAGTCGCCACAGGTGGTGGCCGCGTAGGCAGTGCAATGGCTGACGGGAGTGTCGGAGGAGGCTTTGCCAACTCGTTGTACGTCAGTGCCCGCGTCCGTACGTCTACGCGGTGACCCGGATTGCACTCTCATGGACTCTAGGTTGGGGTCTGTACGGGCGCACCGAAGGACCGGCACTCGAACCACATCAGACCGAGAACCTGTCGATACTCGGGGTGCGGACCAAATCTCTCACTCTTCGACCGGTCCGAGGATTTCCAACGCCAGGGCGTTGATCTGGCTTGCGATGCCTTCCACCTCCAACGCGTCTCGTATCTGCGCACGAACTCTCTTGAAATCGCCCGTGCCGCTGATGTCAAGGTCCGCGGACACAGTCTCGGCCCGTTCGGATAGGCCAACCAGCGCCTCATGTGTGGCATTAGAGGGGTCGTACAGCGGAATGTTCAGATAGAAGGGGTACGTATCGAAATGCCGACGCCCAATTTGTCCGCGTGATTGCAGCAACGACACCTGATCCAGGACCGGTTGTGAATTCAAGATGCCGACCAAGTAGCGAGCCGTCTCTCGGTCCGGAACGACTAGCCAGTATAGGGAGCTGTCGATGACAATGTTGGGATCGTCGAGGTAGGTCGCAGCGAGCCGGGTACCCGACTTGGTGTATACGACCCGGTGTCGCCCTTTGCCCAACTGCCCGGCCAACTTACCTTGGAAATTAAGCGCGTCATACAGCCGATTTCCGGCAGTCTTCGCCTGATCCCAAACTTTATTGACCGACGTCCACCACTCGAATAGATGAGGGTACTGTGCAATATCACTCTCAGCAATAAGTCGATCGCCTACCAGAGGGAGTACGGCGAGAGATTGTGCAATTACTCGATAGTGCGCTATTGATTCGCCCTTCAACACAGGGCGAACGAACGTCGACTCGACCGATCCAGACATGTCGGGAACAAGCTTCCAGGCTTTGTCTTCGTATGGCGAACGTTCGGATTGCACCAAGGTAACGCCAGCGGCAGTTCCCAAGGGCGATTTTGGTCTCTCGCGAACGAACGTCAGCACACGCGGGAATATGCTCGCACCTTGGTACGCGGTAGCGCCATACGGGGACCGATACGTACTCTGGGTGGTCATAGCCCTGTTGTTTCCCGCACGCTCCGTCAGCAAGGGTTTCGCGGTCTCCCAGGTTGACCATTTGCTCGGGAGTCGGCCAGACATCACGATGCAACCCGACCCCAGTGGTTGTGCGTCGGTGGTGCGGGTGCCTGAGATGACAGCCGAGGGGACAGGAAACATATGAGGGCGTACTTGCTCCAAATCGAGAGGAACATCGAAAGACGCTCGAACCGCGAGGGTGTCTTGGGCCTTTGTACCCTCGACTGTCAACCACCGCCCGGTGCGTAAACCCTCGTACTGCATCCGCGAAAGCACAGCTTTAGGCGTCACAAAGGCAAATCTGCCGTTCAGGCGAAGATACTGTTCGACGCTGCGCGCAATGAAAAGACCTACCAGATCTTGGTGGGTGATTACCTTTCGGCCAGCAGCCCACAGATTTCTCGCCTCAGAGAAGGACTTGAACTGCTGCTTCATTCTTGACGTCATGAACCTGTACGCAACCCATGGGGGTTCCCAATCAAAACGTCTACTCGACTCGCCTCCAGAGCGAACCACAGTGGCCGCACTTGATTGCGTACGAAGTACCCCCACACATGGTCTCGGCCCTCGGCATTGAGGGTGCACAGCGTCTCGAAGGTGGACAACAGAGTTTCGCGATCAATCGGATCAGTGATACCGCGGCGGTTCAATATTGGCACGATTGTCGGCCGAGACGATGAACTGCTGGTATAGGTTTGCGCGACTGTTGCGAGATCCGAAACCAGGCTGTCGAAGGTTGCTGGATCATCCACGGTTCTGAGCGGGAAGATTAAAACTCTTCCGATGTTGAAAAGCTCGCCTTGTGATTCATCGCCCGCCAAATCGTGGGTGTCGACATCGATTTGCATCGTTGTGCTCGTCACTGTCCGGGCTGAGTTAGACCACTGCATCGAATCCCCGAGGTAAACGGGCACCGTCACTGGACCGCGTCCCGTCTGGTGGGCCAAACGGTCAGGGCCGATCGCGAGCAGATAGGTCACGCGAGCTAGGACGACCGAAACTGGGTGAATGTCCATCCCAAATACGTGTCGTTCGACGCTCGCCAACGCATCTGTATTGGATAAGCCAGATGAATCGGCGGCGGCAAGGTGTCTGCGCACGGCGTGAAAGATGAACGTACCTGAGCCGCATGCTGGATCCATCACCCGACTCTCCAGAGGGTCGGTGATTACCTGCTCGACCAGTTTCTGTGCGAGCCAGTCCGGGGTGTAGTACTCGCCCAGTGACTTGCGGGTGTCCGCGTTGATGACTGATTCGTACAGCACTTTTAGAACGTCATGCTGAACATTCGACCAGTCGAATCGGCGTAGCTGGCGTGTCAGATTTGCGACAAAAGATTTACCTTCTGGTGCTTTCAATACCCAATCGAAAAGCCCGGCCTCAACAACATTGTTGATCTGTGCTGCTGTAAATTCACTGCCGTTGACCAGCTGTTCGGGTTTGCTCTCTGCGGTGGCAAGATCCAGTCCGATTACTGCGTGGGCGATAATGCTGGCTTCCAGTACGAGTAGAGTGTGGTCTACGAAGAGGCTCGCGTCGTCGTTGAATGACGTCCCCAATGCGGTGCGCAGAAGACGTGCCCACAGATGCCGTTTAAGGGCGACCTCGGGATCTTTCGACGACTTTACATAAATTTGTGTAAGTTCTTCATGGTCCAATAGAAACGCTGGCGATTCAACGCCGAGGCGGCGCTCGATTTCCTCGGGGGTTGGCTGGATGTGCTGTTCGGTCGCCAGCACGTTCTCGAGCCACAGCCGCAGTGTTTCCGCGTCGGTACCGATCGACACCTGCAGGGTGTCGATGAGAATCAGTCCATTGTTGTCCGGGTCCAGGTTGTACAACTGCCAATCTCGACCATCGGTCAAGATGCCGACATAGCGTCGTCCGAATCGATTGCTTTGTTGCCTGACGTAGGCGGTTAGTTGCTGGACCGCGTCGTCTAATACGTTTGCTCGCCGGAGGTCGCGTTTGACCTCGATGACTGCGCTTCCGACCTCGATGTCGATTCGGCGGCGGGTTCCGTCATCGAGCTGGACCTCCAAGTCGACGACCTCATCGGCACCGAGGCCCAAGTCGGCATCGATCAGCAGAGATCTGATGTCGGCTTGCAGGGTCGCTTCGGATCGGTGTGCGTCTCGCACGGCAATCCGGCCGACTATGGCGGCCAGTTGCGCGTTGGACAGACTCATCGTTCCTCCGTAGTGCGCAGTTGCAAGGCCCGCTCGCGGACTAGTTGAACCCTAACGGTCCAGCTCGATTCCGAACCTGCGGACCACGCGGGCACGGGAGTCATGGTTCTCTCCCGCTGTGCAAGCGCGCTCACCGCGGGGCGAGCGCACGTGGACAGGAGCCGTTCACGAAGCGGCCGTACCGATAGCTACAGCCGCCCATATCGCCCGGATGACCGGTGTCAGCAAGCAAGCAGTTTGGAAGCGTTGGAAGAACCTCACCCAACGCACTGATGTGGTGTGGACGATCGGTGATGTGGAATGTTGATGATCGGTAACACGTTCGGCGTTGGTGCACTCGTGCCGCGGGCAGCTCTCCGGGCCACGAACGAGGTACGGCGGGTTGGCGTCATATTGTGTATGACAATCATTACCGATAACGGATATTATGTCAGGTAGCCGCTAGGAAGCGTTGTGCAACAAGGGAGTTCGAGCATCCCCGCTCGCGCGAACTTGTCAGCGCGATGTGGGCTCACCACCCGATATGCAGCGGATTCTCGGAGACGTCAGGAATCGAACGAGCTGTACATCACGCGCGAGGTCATGGTGTCGGCCGCGTCGTTGAACGCGCCGAAAGCCGCCTGGAGCAGCTCGTAGGCAGGGGCCAACTGGGTCGGCTCGATCTTCGATGCCGAGCTCCTGTCTCACAAGGTTCGAAGCGGTGCATGAGCTGCAGCGCACCGGCAGCATGGCGGGCGTTCAGCGCCTTTTAGTGGTCAACCTACATTGACCGTGTAGGCCGGTCAATGTAGGTTGACCGTATGCGGCGACTCACCCCTCATGAAACAATCGAACTCACAGAACAGATCGAAGAAATTTGTCAGCGATACGGCCTGGCGATCGCTAATGACAGTGACGATCCCGCTGTTCGCGCCCGCGAGATTGCGCTCTCCGAACTGCGTGTGGCCTCGTTGCTGGAGATGTTCTCGAAAGCGCACGTGGACAAAGCTGTTCACGAAGCGGCGGTAACGAGAGCGACTGCTGCCGATATTGCCCGGATGACCGGTGTCAGCAAGCAGGCAGGGTGGAAGCGTTGGAAGAATCTCACCCAACGCCCTGACGCGGTGTGGCTGACCGACGACAGGGAGTGTTGGTGACCGGCAACGGCATTCGGCGGTACCGGGGTTGGTGCACTCGTGCGGTTGAACAACTCTCCCGGCAACGGACGAGGTACGGCGAGCTAGTGTTTATCGCACATGAAAAGCATTTCCGATACAGATATTATGTCAGTTAGCCGAGTTGAGACGTTGCCGTGCAATGCATGTCTCGCCCTAAGTGGGTGTGTTTCTGGGTTGACTTAGCTCGTGGACCAGTTGTTGGTCGCAGACGGCTGACATGACGTCAGTGCTGCGACGGATGTGTCAGTCCGTCGCAGAGCCAGGCGGGTTGGGCTTCGTGAGATCGTCGATGTGTGTGGGTTCGACGCCCTCGGTGATAGGTGGCCGCAGCCAAGATCGACAGCGCGGCAACCGAAGGTGAGCGGCGTGAGAATAAAACACCCGGTCACCTCACAGAGCCGCTCTGGGGTCTCGGTGACCCTTGATGGTTGGTCACTTTGAGGTATGCGCTGCTCGCTGGGCTGCCTTGCTCGGTCGTCGGCAACGGCGCGAGGGTCCCACGCCCCCTCGGTCGACGTCAGATGCCGCAGCTGCGGTAGTTCTTTACATGGGAGGTGGCGGGCGTAGCCACCTCCCATGCGGAGGAACAGCCCTAAGCTGCGGAGCGGTAACCGCGGTATACTGCCGCGCGGGCGCTAGGTTCGGTGCTGATATGCGTGCTGCGCGCGGCCACGCAATCGGGGCCCAATCGGATCCGAGCTCGGACCCGTCTCAAAGTAAACCGAGGTCGGCCGCGAGCAATAACATTACTTATCTCCGCGCACGACCACTGATATGGCAGCAATAGCTAAAAACCAGTAAATTATCCAAAAGATCGCGGGAAGATCAAACAATAAAATGAGAGCGATATTGACGGCGAGCGCAATGGCGAACACAACGAGACCCTCGGTGTCTGGCGAGTTGTCCACCAAGGTCTTGCTCGTTGGTGCGGGAACCCGCTCGATCGAGGGCGGTGCTCCGGTCCGGAGTTCGAACGGACCGATCTGATCCTCGGCCGGCTCATCCCTGTTGGCTGTCTGCCTACGAAGTAGCTCGGTAGCGGCATGGTTGACAGGAGCGCACGTCCAGTCAACGTCATCAAAAGTGAACAGCGCCATCCCTACTTCATTTGCGTACTCAAGGGCGGTTCTCGCGTATCCCTCGTACGAGAAGAAGATGAGCTGTTTCGAGTGGTCGACCCCACGTGCACCAACCAGGTTTTGTAGGGCAGGGCGACCTACGGCTTTGAAGTGCATCTTTACCTGCGCAATCGCGGACATCGACATGATGTCGATGCCGCTGTCGTGACGTCCCGACATCTCCCGTGCGTCATGAAATCCCATGTTCCTCATCACGCGGGCCATCTCACGCTCGGCACGCTGATGCCTGGGCTCCATCGATCCTCCGTCTGTCAGATCAGAGGATCATAAGCGGGAACACCGACAATCAGGGTCAGTCGATGGAAGCGACAACAACTGACCTGTCTGAGCCCGCCCTTAGGATGTCGTGATGCCTTCGCGCCGCCCCGATCCCACTGCACAGATCGTGTTCGACGCCTACAAACGCACCACTGGTCCCGTGGCCTTCCTGGATGAGTCGTATCAGGCCCCAGACGGTGTCGTTGCACACCGGGACACCTTCTATGTGTTCACCGCCGTCATCGTCGAACTTGACGCGATGGATGAGCTACGGGTGGGCATCGAGGACATCGCCGACGGAACCTACTGGCACACCACGAAAGCGTTGCAAACCTCATCTGGAATCGACCAGACCCGCGACATGCTCGACTTCCTCGCCGATGGGCACGAAGCATGTGTGATCGCGCACCAAATCCCTGTCGGTGCCGACGATACCGACGCTCAGACCGCGCGGACCGCCTGCTATCGCCAGCTCGCGATCCAGCTCGGAGCCGGCCGCGACGATGTGTGGCCAGCCATCGATCTGTTCGTGCTCGAGGAACGCAATCAGAGCAACTTCCGCAACAAAGACACGGCTGACCACAAAGCCTTGGTGTCCGAGAAACTGATCCCCCGCAACACCCGCCTCCTGTCGACGTCACCGCGCCACGAGCACCTGCTGTGGCTGCCCGACCTGGTCTCAATGGCCTATCGGCGGACCCTCACACACACCAACAGCACCAGCAAATTGTTCGACGTGATCGCCGACAATGTGCACTTCGTTAAGGTCAGCGAGCCGGAGAAGGCCCAGAAATGAAGCAACCCCTGGCTGCCGTAGCTACACCAGGGGCCAGACCGGCTGTCGAGGCTTACGCCCGGAGGACCAGTTCCTTGCTACTCATACGATAACACCGCGCGCCCAGAATTCAATCCCGGCGCATTCCACACCCACCGTTCACCCGTCATCAGGAGACCCTCGCACTCCGGCGAGCTGTTCGACACTCGGGTCTATCGCTGCCCTGATCATGTTCGGCTCCATCGGCAGTAGAGCGTGCCGGTACATGTCCGACCTTGCGTGCGCCTGGGCGAAACATTGCACTATCTACCGAACCCGGCGTCACTGACGTCCTGGCTGCGATCAGGGCGAGAAAGCCATGAGGGCTGTTGTCGCCGGAGAGCGACTCTGGGTATCGGTCGGAGTCGGCGGCGAGGTCTTCATCCCGCCCCGGAGCAGAAGACGGCTGACGCTCGCCCCGGCGCGGCTCACATACGGGTTCTCAACCGGTTTCCACGTGCCGATCGCGTTATGACCAGTAGATTCCGGGAAGTGCAGTGCGTCAAACAAATTGACTCGCATTGAGGAAGGCACACGGCCGTCTAGAACGGCCGGAGTACCTGCGTCCTGGACGAGGATTGTCCAGATCGGGTATTCGGTTCGCCGTCGGTCAGACCTGAGCTTCGCCAACGTCAGGCTGTGGGGCTTGGTGCTTCGGGGCCGGGGCACCCGACTTGCCGGTACTCGTGAACAATGATCAGAAACCGAACTACTGGTTCTATTGTTCAGGCCCTTTATCAACCAAGGACTCCGCATGCATCGCATCAAAAAGTTGTCTCTCACCTGCGCGACTGTCACTATCGTGGCCATCGCTCTCAGCGGATGCGGCGCGGAAGGGCAAACTGCTGAACCGACGCCTGGCTCGACGGTCGCTGTCGACGCGCCGACTGCTGCACCCGCCCAGGCGTCGTTCGAAGACAACGTCCTCGCGACGGAGGACGTCACCATCACGATCACCGACGTGAAGACAATTCAGGTCGGTGAGGACGGAAATGAGTACGGCGACAAGCCGGTCATCGCATTCTGGTACGACACGACAAATGTTTCCGGCAAGCAGACTGATCCGGGGACGGCGTGGATATCCCGTTTCGAGGCGTACCAGGACAACGATCCCAACGCGGAAAACAAGCTTGCTGTCGGCTCACTGCCAGACGCTGCGTTCCTCGACTCCCAGATGAACAAGATCAAGGTGGGCGGCACTGTCCCCAACGCGATCGCGTACGAACTGTCCGACACGACAACTCCTGTGAAGCTTGTGGCCACCGCGAACCTAGGCCAGGACGAAATCGGTTCGATGACCTTCGAGCTGCAGAAAGTAGAGACCACAGCTGAGCCGGTTTTCGAGTCCGATCCTGTTGCGCAAAAGTTCACCACGGCGCTCGATAGTCTCGGCATCGAGTACACCCCTCCCGTGCGTGCAGAGGTTGGCCTGTCAGGTGCTCGGATGCGGTTCGACATGGCAGTCAACGGCTACGACGCCGGAATCAATGTCTTCGGGGACGGGGAGGCGCTCGCGGTATGGCAGGAAGCCAGCGATTCCTTCGGCGGGGTTCATGTTGCGTTGCCCGACGCGTATGCCGTGCTGACGTTGAACAGTTCCGAGGGCATCGCGGACTCGGCAAGGATTGCTCCGATGATCGCCGAAGCTGTCGGCGGCACCGCCCACGGCGCTTAGCTACATGACCGGTGACTCGCCGACGCTATTCGGGGGTCGGGGAGCAGATTGACGAAATCCGGCGCTAAGGGGCAATCGCCGAGCGACCTTGCGCTGTAGGTGATTTCATGTCGTCGTGACTGATGAGGGCGGCTATGGCCGGTTCGGTGCGTTGTCTCGGCAGGAGCTGGAGCGTTACTGCTACTTGGATGACGAGGACCGGCGGCTGATCGCTGCGCGGCGGCGCGACTACAACCGTCTGGGGTTCGCGGTGCAGGTGGTGACGGTGCGTCACCTGGGAATGTTCCTGGCTGATCCGCTGGATGTCCCGCCCGCGTTGATCGAGTATCTGGCCGAGCAGTTGGAGATCTCCGATCCGTCGATGGTGAAGCGGTACACCGATCGGGAGAAGACCAAGCTCGAACACGCCTGGGAAATCCAGCAGGTGTACGGACTCAAGCCGTTCGGCGAGATGGAGTCGGAGCTCACGTCGTGGATCGTCGACCAGGCGTGGATGACCGGCGACGGACCGAAGGCGATCTTCGGCGACGCAGTGACATGGCTGCGGAAGCGTCAGGCGCTGCTGCCGGGGATCACCACGTTGGAGCGGCTGATCGGCGACGGCCGCAACGCGGCGGACGCCCGGTTGTGGCGCCAGCTCGGCGAGCAGCTGACCTCGGAGTCCGCGTCTGCCTTGTTGCGGCTGCTGGAGGTTCCTGCGGAGGGCGGGCAGAAGGTCAGCGAGCTGGAGCGGCTGCGCAAGGGCGTGTTCAAGGCGTCGTCGAAGGGGATGCTCGCGGCGCTGCGCAGGGTTGTCGACCTGCAAGCGGTCGGGGTGGACAGCATCGACGTGAGGGCGATCCCGCCGCGTCGGTTGACGGGGTTGGCGACCTACGGGTTGGCGAGCAAGGCCGCCGCGCTGCGGCGGCTGCCCACGCGTGAGCAGCGCTTGGCGGTGCTGGCCGCGACGGTCGTTGTGTTGAGCGCGCGGGCGGTCGACGACGTGTTGGAGACCTTCGACATGTTGATGACGACGAAGCTTCTGTCCAAGGCCGAGCGGGAGTCTCGCGAGGAGAAGCTGCGTCGCTATCCGAGGGTGTCACGCAACGCAGGCAAGCTCGCGGCAGCGGTGAAGGTGCTGCTGGAGATGGTCGAGGTCAACCAGGACGTCGGGCTGGGCGTGGTGTTGGACATGATCGAGAAGACCGTCACCCGGGCCGAGTTGCGGCACGCGGTCCAGGCGGTCGACGAGCTGGTGCCCGCCGACGACGCGGAGCTGGATGGGCAGCGGTTGATCGAGTTGGCCGGCAAGTTCGCCACGGTCCGCCCGTTCCTGTCGATGCTGATGGACACGATCGAGTTCGGCGCGACCAGTGACGGCGCCGCCGTCCTGGCGGCAATGAAGACCCTCGCCGAGCTGCTGACATCCAGGTCGTCGGGCAAGATCCCGGCAAACCTGCTGGACGCCCGCAAGGTCGACCACGACTTGATCGTCGGCGCGTGGAAGCGCTTGATCTACACGCCGGGCCGACCGGAGGGCACCGTCGACCGGAACTCCTACACGATCTGCGTGTTGGAACAGTTCCACCGACACCTCAAGCACCGCAGCATCTTCGCGGTGCGTTCGTCGCGGTGGCGCGACCCGCGGGCGCACCTGCTGGCAGGCGAAGCCTGGGAGGCTGCGCGTGACGCCGGCATGAACGCGCTGGGCCTGCCCGCCGCGCCGACGCAGCTGCTGACCGATCACGCGACGGCGTTGGAGACCGCTTATCGGGAGTTGGCCGCACGGCTGGGCGAGGACACCCCAGCCAGCATCGACGCCGACGGCAAACTGCACGTCGCCGCGCTGGACGCCAAGGCCGAGCCCGCGTCGCTGGTCGACCTGCGCCGCCGGGTGGAGGCGATGATCCCGCGTGTGGACCTGCCGGAACTGGTCACGGAGGTGATGAGCTGGCATCCCGGTTTCACCGAGGCGTTCACCCACACCTCGGGCAACGAGGCCCGCGTCGCCGACCTCGGCTTGTCGGTGGCGGCCGTGCTCTGTTCCTATGCGATGAACGTCGGGTTCAAACCGGTGACAACGCCTGGTGTCGACGCCCTGACCAGGGATCGGCTGCTGCACGTCGACCAGTGCTACGTGCGGGCCGAGACCATCGAGGCGGCCAACGCCGTGCTGGTCGACGCCCAGGCCGACATCCCCCTGGCCCAAGCGTGGGGCGGCGGGCTGGTCGCCTCGGTGGACGGGATGCGGTTCGTGGTGCCCGTGCGCACCCATAACGCCCGCCCGAACCCGAAGTACTTCGGCCGGAAACTGGGCATCACCTGGTTGAACATGCTCAACGACCAGTCCGCCGGGCTGGCAGGCAAGGTGCTGCGCGGAACACCTCGCGATTCGCTGCACACCATCGACGTGATCGTGTCCCAGCACGGCGGGCGGATTCCGGAGGTCATCATCACCGACACCGGGTCGTATTCCGACATCGTGTTCGGACTGCTGCATCTGATCGGCCGCCAGTACCGGCCGCAGCTGGCGAACCTGCCCGATCAGCGGTTGTGGCGCATCGACGCCCGAGCCGACTACGGGCCGCTGGACAAGGCGGCGCGCGGGGTGATCGACACCGCCAAGATCGCCGCGCACTGGGAGGACATGTGCCGGATCGCGGTGTCGATCCACTCCGGTGAGGTGTCGGCGCACGAGGTCACCAGGATGATCTCCCGCGACGGGCAGCCGACCGCGTTGGGCCAGGCCATCGCCCATTTCGGGCGGATCTTCAAGACCCTGCACATCCTGCGCCTGGCCGACGACGAACCTTACCGGCGCGAGGGCAAGGCCCAGTCCAATCTCGTCGAGGGTCGTCACGACCTGGCGCGCACGATCTATCACGGCCGCAAGGGCGAGATGACCCGCGCCTACTACGAGGGCATGGAAGACCAGCTCTCGGCGCTGGGATTGGTGCTCAATTGCGTCGTCGTGTGGAACACCGTCTACGAGAACCGCGCCCTCGCCGCGCTGCGAGCCGGCGGATACCCGGTGCTCGACACCGATGTCGAGCGATTGTCGGCGTTCGTGCGCGCCCACATCGGCATCGACGGGCACTACAGCTTCCACCTGCCCGACCCCAGCGGAGTTCACCGACCGCTGCGCGACCCGGACGCCGACGACGACGAGTAGCGCGAGTCGAAGGGTGGCGGATGACCGCTCAGGACCTGACGACGCATGTCGGCGGAAGTCTCTCCTGAGCCGCGAAACAGGCCACGGCCTGCACCTCTACCTCCGACCTGACCCAACAAACTACCGCTAGATTACGGTCACGGAGAGCGTCAGTTTGTCGCTGTGCGGCACGCCCGTCCGGTCGAGGAAGTCACACATGTCATCGATCATCGGCTGCATGAGCAGCTGCCCCAGCTGACGAACCATCAGCCCGATGACCTGTGAGGACTCGGATCGCCGTGTCGAGGTCTTGCCCGAATAGCGGAGTTTGGAGATCTCTCTGCGACTCAGGTCGGTCAGCCGCTCGAGTAACTCGCTCTTTCCCTGCGGATCGAGCACAGCGCGCCGGATGTAGTTCACCACCGTCGGATGCGTCGCGAGCATGTGCCGCACCGCCTCGTCTCGAGCGGCGGCGACCTGCGCTGGGGCGCCCTCGTCCGGCACAGAGGCGATCGCCAGAGCGTAATAGTCGACGACCAGTTGCTCGACGGCGACGCGTAGCCCGTCCTTGGTCTTGAAGTGGTGCTGCACCAATCCCACGGCGACCCCGGCGGCGGCGGCGACGGCGCGCATCGAGACGCGATCCTCGCCGCGCTCGGCGTAGAGGTCGAGCGCGGCGTTGCGAATGCGGGCCTTCGCGGTGAGGTCCTCGTCACTGGCGCGGGGGTCGGTCACAGAAATTGCCTCCTATCAGAGAAAAAAGCATACACCCTTGACATTAGACAGTACATGCGCATTAATGGCTATACATCAGTATAGTCAAAAAGGGGTTGATGATGTCGCAGTCGAGTTCGCTGCAGGGCGTGCAGGTGGTGTCGCTCGCGATCAATCTGCCGGGCCCGCTCGCCGCCGCGCGGCTACGGGCGCTGGGCGCCACCGTCACCAAGATCGAACCGCCGGCCGGCGACCCGCTGCGGGCCGTGGCGCCGACGTGGTACGACGAGCTCACTGTGGGCCAGCGGGTCGTGACCCTCGACCTCAAGGACCCCGCTGATCGGGCGGTGGCGGCGCGCGAGCTGTCGCGTGCCGACCTGATGCTCACCGCCATGCGCCCCTCGGCGCTGGTCAAGCTCGGCCTGGACGAGTTGACCGCGGCGAATCCGCACCTGTCGCATATCGAGATCGTCGGGCACGACGGGATCGCGGCGGAGCAGCCCGGCCATGACCTGACGTACCAGGCCCTGCACGGCACTCTCCAGCCGCCGACGATGCCGACCGTCCCGGTGGCCGACCTGCTCGGCGCCGAGCGCGCCGTGTCCGCGGCCCTGCTCGCCCTGCGCGTGGCCGCGGAGTCCGGCGTGGGACACCGCGAGCGGGTCGTCCTCGAACAGGCGGCCGCCGACGCCGGCGCCGCAGTTCGGCACGGTCTGATGGGAGCGGGCGCGCCGCTCGGCGGGGCGCATCCCGGTTACCGGATCTACTCCAGCTCCGACGGCCACGTCGCGCTGGCCGCGCTCGAGCCGCACTTCTGGGAGCGCGCCCGCGCCGGTCTCGGTGTCGAGGGCACCCAGGAGGAGCTCGAGCAGCCTCGCATCGATAGCCGCAGCACTGTCGACGGCGAGTGTGCCTACTGCAGCCAGGAAAACCACGGAACCCGCAGCATCATGATCGGATTCGGTCAAACGGTCATGCTCGAGCTGTAGCTACAACAAATCCACTGTCCGCGTGCTGTTTTCGCCCACGCATGAAGAAGACCGGGCGATTTTACGTCCATCGAGAGGCCTTCGGACCTCTCGCCTGTCCGTCACTGTTGCTGGAGCGTGACCGTTCAGGATGAAGTCGTCGTCCAACCGACCGATCTCCGATCGAGCGCACGACGGGCAATCGAAATGGTCCTGAGCTTGACCTACGGGGACCGCACCTACCTCCAAACCGAGTACTCATCCTGGCCGTTGCCGCGGAGGCGTGGGGATGTCGGGTTCGGTGCTGTTGATCCGCCGAAACTATGCTCGCCGTCATGTCGTACGACAGCTTAAGGGCGAGGATCGAAAGAGTTGCTGAGATTGCAACCAACCTGACCAATGATCCGAATGCTCCGAAGTATCACCACGTGGTCCCTCAGTCCTACATCAGACGTTGGACCCCCGGCGGAAAAGGCGCGGTACGGTCCGTTCGGATCGACGATGGTCGCGGGAAGCTCGTGGGGCCCAGGAAGGTTGGCGGGGTAGAGCAATTCTATCGACTCGAAGCCGACGACATCGACCAGACCTCGACACCCCCGCTGGTCGTCGAGGTCCTACTGGAGGTGTTCGACAAGCTCGCCAAGGTTCGGATCGACGAACTCCTCGCAGCCGAGCCTGGACCTGTCACCGACGTCGAGATGAAGCGCGATCTTGCGATGGTGGTTGCCGCGCAGATGAGCCGTGGCCAATCGTTTCGCCAGGAACAGCTCGATCTCCTCGAGTATGCATCCCGGCAGGATCCGATCGAACACTCGAAGGTCGCAGCTCGTATATGGCTCTTGTCGACCGGCCAAAGCTTGGATGACGAGACGATTGAGGTTGCCGCAGCACAGATGCGCGAGAAGGACCGCCGATCGTTGATCAGCCAAGACCACAAGCCTCAGGCAATCCAGCTGATGATGCAAAATTTTACGAAGCTGATCGTTCCCTTGATCACGCGGAATTGGGCCGTCTACTGCACTCAAACGCCTCTGTTGACCAGTGACGACCCGGTCGTTGTTATCGGAGGTCCGTCCACTGATCGCCGTGTGAAGCCCGGTAACGCCAGTGCGGCCGTGTGGATCTACCCCATCGACCGTCATCGGCTTCTCGCGTTCTTTCGCCCGGGCATCTCGCCGCAGCTCCCCTTCGTTCTCGACGCGGTCGAGACCTACGAGATCAATCAGGAGATCGTCGCTGCCGCCTACGAAAAGATCTTCGAGCATCCCGACGACGACATCGCGAGCACCATCACAGTGCCTCCGTGGCCGGTCGTTCCCCGCGCCGAGACAGTGGTCGAGCTGTCACGTCGTCCGACCCGGTGGTTCGAGAGCGCGGAGCTGCCGGCTGCACCGGTGTCCCGTTGGTATCAACGCTGATTCAATGACCCCTGCCGCGGTAGACAACGTGCATCCGTATCACTTGGGGACGTGTCGTTAATCCATTTCAAAACGGTCAATTGGGTTGTTGGTCTGCAGGTGTCGTGCTGGCGTTGTAGAAAGCCCGCGCGGTGTCGATTGCGGCACGGGCGGGTCCGGTGGTGTGGGCGATATTGAGCGGCGGCGTCCACTGCGCGATGACAGTGGCTTCGACCGCGTCCGGTGATGAGTGTTGGCACCAGCTCAGTTGTAAGTGTGTGTGCATCCATTCGGTCAGGTGAATCTCATCGGGGCTGGCTTTGCCGTGCGCCCGCTAGCCGCCGCCGTCGGAGATGCGTCCGATGGCTTCGCCGGTTTCGTCCGACACCGCTTGTCGGTGAGTTCTGACACCACTCGGGCCGGATCCACGCCGGGGATGTAGGTCTGCGTCGACACCACTGCTCGGGCGTACGACCTCCGGTCAGCTCGTCTGCTTCTTGGTGGCCTGGGCCAGACGATAAGAGTCGGTGCCGGTCTCCAGGATGGTGCCACCGAAGGTAAGCCGGTCGACGATGGCCGCGCACAACCGGGGGTCGGTGAATGTCTTGGTCCAGCCGCCGAAGGACTCGTTGGACGCGATCGCGACCGAGGCCTTCTCCTCACGCTCGGTGAGGACCTGGAAGAGGAGTTCCGCACCGCGGCGGTCGAGCTGCATGTAGCCGAGCTCGTCGATGCACAGCAGGTCGACTCGGCCGTAACGGGCGATGGTCTTGGCGAGGGTCATCTGGTCGGCTGCTTCGACGAGCTCGTTGGCGAGCTGGGTCGCCAGGGTGTATTTGACGCGGTAGCCGGCCATGGCGGCCTCGGTGCCAAGGGCGATCAGCAGGTGCGACTTCCCGGTGCCGGAGTCCCCGATCAGACACAGCGGCTGGCCCTTGTGGACCCATTCGCCCTTGGCAAGGGTGTGCACCACGGCGGGGTCGATGTTCGGGTTGGCGTCGAAGTCGAATGCCGGCAGGGACTTCTCCCGTGGGAACTTGGCCGCCCTGATCCGCCGCTCGGACCGGCGGCGGGCGCGGTCGTCGCACTCGGCGAGGAGCAATTCGGCGAGGAACCCGCGGTAGGACATCTGCTCACGCCCGGCCCGGTCGGCGTACTCGGTGAAGGAGCCGCGGATGGTGGGCATCCTCAGCATCCGGCAGGCCTGGTCGATCGCGGCGTCAGCGGCTTCCTCGGTCATTCCACGGCGCTTGGTGGTCACGGTGCAGCTCCTTCGTTCGGGTTCTCGCGACGGTTGGGCAGCAGCTGGTCGTACTTGTCCACGCTCGGCAGTGGGCGAGTGTCGGCTGGGAGGTGTGCGCGCAGCCGGCGCTCGGTCAGCGATCGCACGGCAGGGGCCTCGCCTTCGCCGTACGCCTCTGAGCCGACATGGGCGGTTGGGTGGTCCAGGGCCGCGTCATCTGCCGTGTCCTCGTGCTTGCGTGCCTCCAACGCGACCGCGTCCGCGGTCAGCGCACCGGCACGTAGCGCGGTTGCGAGCCCGGCGACGACCTGCTCGTGGGGAAGGTGGCGATGCAGCATCAGCACCTCGATCAGGGCCCGGGTGCCATCGGCGTCCCCGTGGGCCTTGCATGCCGCTGCCCACCAGGCGTCGTGCACCTGGGTGAACCGTCCCGATGCCCGTGCCTGCTCCAACGCTGTTGCTCCGGGGAGCGCGCCGGGTTTGCGGAGGAGGACCTCGAGGTAGTGGTCCAGGTCGACCCGAGTCGCGCCCTTGGTCATCAGTCGCTCGTGGCGGGCGATCTCGGCCTTGCCGTCGTAGATGATCAGGTCGCTGGCATTGAGAAGCACCCGGGCTTGGCGGCCGACCAGACGCGCGGGGACGGAATACTTGTTCATCCTGACCGTGACCTGGGCGTACCGATCCACGCGCGGGGTAAACCACCGGCCGGTCTCGAACACCTCGACAGGTAGTGGCGCGAGCAGTGGCTGCTCGGTGACGAAGTGCTCCCCGACCGTGCGGGCCCGGGACCCGATCCGACGAGTCTCGTCTGCCAGGTCCCACTCGTCGACCAAGCTGTTGAGCTCGGAGAGGGAGTCGACCTCGGGGATGGGGACGAGGTGGTTGCGGCGGAACCAACCGATCTGGCCCTCGACGCCGCCCTTCTCGTGGGCCCCCTGGATGCCGGGTTGGCAGTAGAACGCCTCGATGCCGTAGTGCGATCGGAACGCCGTCCAGCGGTCGGCCTCGACCCGCTGACGGCTGAACCCAATCACGCTCGCGACCGCGGCCTTGAGGTTGTCGTAACGGATCTTCCCGACCGGCACCCCGCCGAGGACGCGGAAGGCGTGGGCGTGGCCTTCGAAGAAGGCTTCCTGTCCCGCAGAGGCACTGATGCGGTGCACGGCCTTGCCGGAGTAGGAGAGTCGGAGGCTGAACAGCGCGCAAGTGACAAGCTCGCCCCGCAGCTGGATGGCCACATCACCGAAGTCGACCTCTGCCTCCCTGCCCGGGAGATGTTCTTGTGGGATGAACGTGGCTGCGGGCTCTCGACCGGCCTCGATCCGGATCTCCCGGCGTCGGGTCGCGACGTAGTCCCGCACCATCCCGTATGAGACCTCGTGGGCGTCGTGCTCGTCCAGAAGCCGATCGAAGATTCGCTTGGCGGTGTGACGCTGCTTGCGCGGAGCATCCAGATCGTCTCGCAGCCAGGAATCGATCACCCCGCGGTGTGGATCGATCCTCGATCCACGCTTCGGCTGTGGCTTGCGTGGCTCCGGCCACGCCGAGGCCTGCGCGGCAGCCACTGTCCGGTACCCCACGCCGTGCTTGCGCTGCAGGGCGCGGTTGGACATCCCGGCGCGGACATCGCGCCGGATTGCGGAGTACAGGTCGACCCTGGACCTACCCGCCGGCACGGACACGCCCGTCTTGGGTCGGGCCGGAGGTCATCGGCCATTGCCGGAGGTTGGTGTGCCGAGGCATTTTGCGATGCCGTCGAGAATCAGGCCGACACCACGCCGGTAGGCACCTTCGGGGTCGTTGGCTTTGCCGGTCTGTTCTCCGAGGGTGCGGGAGACGCGCGAGGCGGTCGGGAACCGGGTCTGGTCGCCGATCGCGTTGGTCAGGGCCGGTTCGATGTTCGACCACCAGTCGGTGTCGTGGTCTTCGCCCGGCAGCCTGGAGTCTTGGGCGGCGCGTGTGGCGCGGGCGGTTCCCTGCACCAACGAGAGCAGGGCGGTGAGGGTGTGCTCCATCTCGATGTCGGTGAGCCCGATTCCGTCCAGGGCGCGCAACTCGGTCTCGTACTTCGTTGAGGCCCCTGGTCCCGGGACTGGGCGTCCGGTAGCGAGGTCGGTGATCCAGGGATGGGCTTGGCAACTCGCCCAGTTCGCTTCGGCGAGCGCGGTGACGCGTTCCCGCCAGTCCGCGCCCTCGGGGATCGTGACGGCCTCGTAGGTCACGCCGGCGACTTGATCGAGCATGAGCTCGACGAGTTCGGCACGGCCACCGATGTGTGGATACAGCGCCATCGCGGTGACCCCTGCCTCCTCGGCCAGTCGCCGGATTGTCACGGCGTCCAGGCCTTCTCTGTCGGCGAGGTCGACTGCCAGTGTGGTGACGCTTTGGGTGCTGATCCCGCTGCGTGGGCTCACCGGCGAGTCACGCCAGAGCAGTCCGATCAGCTTGAACTCGTCCACGCCTGTGCGCTTGGCCATCTCTGTCCTCCTCGAACTCTACGTTGTATACTACACCGTAGAACGCGACGAGAGGAGCAGCATGGATGTCGAGATGAGCCCACCTGGCTCGATCCGGGTCGAGGCGGTGCGCAAGACCTTCCCGAAGCGGGACAAACCCGCGTTGACCCGGGTCGATCTGCGCGTCGACTCCGGCCGGGTGTGCGCACTGCTGGGAGCCAACGGTGCTGGCAAAACGACCCTGGTGCGGATTCTGACGACGCTGACGGGAAAGGACTCCGGCACTGTGAGCGTCAATGGCTGGGACGTGGACCGCGATCCTGCACGGGTACGGGCATCGATCGGCGTCGTGGGGCAGTATGCCGCCCTCGACGAGGTGCTCTCAGCCAGGGAAAACCTGGAACTGTTTGCCCGGCTGATCGGGCTCTCACGTACCGCGGCCCGGTCGCGGGCAGCCACGCTCCTGGAGCAGGCGGGCCTGAGCGAGCACGGCGGGCAGAAGGTATCCGGGTTCTCCGGTGGCATGCGACGTCGCCTGGACCTCGTGACCTCGATGATCACCCGTCCCGCCGTGCTCCTCATCGATGAGCCGACTACGGGCCTCGATCCGATCGCCCGTCGCACGATCTGGAACACGGTGCGCTCGTTGGTGGACGAGGGTACTACCGTCCTGTTGACCACGCAGTACCTGGAGGAGGCCGACGAATTGGCCGATGACGTCGTGATCCTGCGCGAGGGTTCCGTGGTCGCCACCGGCACCCCATCGGACTTAAAGGCGCTCGTGGGAGAGCCGCGGATGGAACTGCGCGACCCCTCCCTCGAAGACGTCTACCTGCATCTGCATCAAGGGGGCGACGCAGCATGAGCGCCACGACGATCGAGCACCACGGTCCGGCCACGGGCAGCATTCTGCGCGAGGCCGTTATCCTGACCGGCCGCGCGATGCGGCACTGGCGGGCGCGGCCGGTCACGTTCAGCATCCAACTGCTGTTCCCCGTCTTGGTCATGCTGCTCATGGGCGGCCTGCTCGGCGGGGCGATCGCCGGCACCACAGGCGACTACATCGTCTTCGTCGTGCCGGGCATTCTCGCCTTCACCGTGCTATCGGGAATCGAGACGACGATCACCGCTGTCACCGGAGACGCCGCCAAGACCGTCACCGACCGGTTTCGCACCCTGCCCATCTCCCGCGGTTCGGTGCTGCTGGGACGGGTCTTCGCTGACATGCTCACTGCCGCCGTGGAACTCGCGGTCGTCACCGCCGCAGGACTGCTGCTCGGCTGGCGTCCCGAAGGGGGCGTCGCCGATGTTGTGCTCGCCTACGTCCTGCTGCTGTGGCTGAGGTTCGGACTGCTGTGGGTCGGCGTCTGGATCGGGTTGAAGGCCGGCACGCCAGAGGCGGCCACGACCGCCCAGCTTGCGATCTGGCCGGTGGCGTTCCTCTCGACTGTGTTCGTCGATCCGCGCACGATGCCGGCCTGGCTCGGAGTCGTCGCCGAATGGAACCCCCTGTCGGCGACCGCATCCGCGGCGCGTGAACTGTTCTCGGGCACCGACCTCACCGGGGTTACCTTCGTCGCCGACCACTCCGTGCTCTTCGCCATCGGCTGGCCGCTCGCGCTGACCGCGGCGTTCATCCCCCTCGCCATTCGTGCCTACCGGAGACTGTCATGACGACCACGACCCACGACGTGATCCGCGTACGCGGAGCCCGTCAGAACTCACTCCAAGACATCGACGTCGACGTCCCCAAGCATCAGCTCGTGGTCGTCACCGGCGTATCCGGATCAGGCAAGTCCTCGCTGGTGTTCGACACGATCGCGGCCGAATCAGCGCGCCAGCTCAACGAGACATTCTCGGCTTTCGCCCAAGGCAGGCTCCCCAGCTACGCCCACCCCGACGTCGACCTGCTGGAGAACCTCTCGGCCGTTATTGTGGTGGATCAGCAGCGCCTCTCCGGCGGACCTCGCTCCACGGTCGGGACCATCAGCGACATCGGCGCACGTCTACGGCTGCTGTTCTCCCGCATCGGTGAGCCGGCCGCCGGCTATTCCAACGCCTACAGCTTCAACGACCCCGCCGGCATGTGCCCGAACTGTCAGGGGCTCGGCGTCGCGGCCTCGGTCGTGGAATCCGAACTCGTCGACGACGACCGCTCCCTCAACGAGGGCGCGATTACTTTCCCCAAGTTCAACCCGGGCACCTGGCTGTGGAAGGCCTACGCCAAGTCCGGGTTCTTCGACCCCGACTTGGCGATCCGCGACTACACCCCCGAACAACGCGAGCTGCTCCTGAACGCACCCGCCGCCAAGCACACCCCGCCCGCCGGGATGGATGCGGTCGGCACCGCCTACGAAGGCCTCGTCACCCGGTTCAACCGGATCTACCTCCAGCGCGAACCCGACTCGTTCAAAGGCAAGCAGCGAGAGGCCTTCGAGCGGATCGTGTCGCGTGGCCCCTGCCCCGAATGCCACGGCTCCCGACTCGCCGCGCCTGCCCGCGCCAGCCTGATCGACGGCAAGTCGATCGCCGACCTCAACGCTATGCAGATCAGTGACCTCGCCGAGCGCGTCGCCAAGATTGACGGTATCGGCGTGGCACCGCTCGTCGCGAACCTCTCCGTCCACCTGAAACGGATGATTACCCTCGGGCTCGGCTACCTCAGCCTCGACCGGGCCACGTCCACCCTCTCGGGAGGTGAGGCCCAACGGATCAAGATGGTCCGCCATCTCGGCAGCGCCCTGGCCGACATGCTCTACGTGTTCGACGAACCCACCGTGGGCCTGCACCCCCGCGACGTCGCCACCCTCGGACAGATGCTCGAGGCTCTGCGTGACCGCGGCAATACCGTGCTCGTGGTCGAACACGATCCGGACATCATGTCAATCGCCGATCACATCATCGACCTCGGCCCCGGAGCCGGAACCTCCGGCGGCCAGATCGTCTACCAAGGCGACTACGACGGCCTCACCCAGGCCGACACCCCTACCGGGCACGGACTCCGCGAGCACCGGCGCGCGACCCGGACGCGGCGTGAACCCGACGGCTGGATCAGCATCGACGATGCCACCACCAACAACCTCCAGGACGTCTCCACCCGCGTCCCGCGCGGCGTGATGACAGCCGTGACCGGAGTCGCCGGATCGGGCAAGTCCAGCCTGATTCTCGGCAACCTCCCCGCCGTCGAACCCGACGCGATCGTCATCGACCAACGCCCCATCCGTGGATCGCGTCGCTCCAATCCGGCCACCTTCACCGGCCTGCTCAACCTGATCCGTGATGTGTTTGCCAAGACCACCGGAGCACCTGTCGGGCTGTTCACCCCCAACTCCACCGGAGGATGCCCGGCCTGTGAGGGCAACGGCATCATCTACACCGACCTCGCCTTCATGGAAGGCGTGATCACCCGATGCGAAGTTTGCGAAGGACGACGGTTCACCCCCGAGGCCCAAGAGCATCAGGTCGATGGCAAGAGCATCGCCGACGTGTTCGAGATGAGCGTTACCGACGCACTCGGCTACTTCACCCAGCCCGCGATCGGGCGCATCCTGTCCCGGCTTCATGACGTCGGGCTCGACTACCTCACCCTCGGACAGACCCTCACCAGCCTCTCCGGCGGCGAACGTCAGCGACTCAAACTCGCTACCGAACTCGGAACCTCGGGCCGCACGATCATCCTGGACGAGCCGACCACAGGACTGCACATCGCCGATATCTCTCGGCTCCTCGGGCTGCTTGACCGGCTCATCGACGCCGGATCGACGCTCATCGTGATTGAGCACAACCTCGACATCATCGCCGCCGCCGACTGGATCATCGACATCGGCCCCGAAGCCGGACACGAGGGCGGACAAGTCGTCTTCGAGGGCACACCAGACCAGATGATCACGGACGGCGGGACCTACACGGCCGAACACCTACGAGCTCGCGCGAAAAACTGACACGGTAAGGCCAGCCGCACTGCCTGGCTCCGGCCTGTCCTCACCACCGATTCACCGACGTCCAAGACAGACGATCTGGAGCCGGTCCACAGCTCGAGATCAAGCGGTGTCAACTCTGGCCGACACCCTCCCAAGCCATAGCCGGGTGGTGCTGGCTCTGGGCGACAAGCGGTGTCGGATGAGACCCCCGTAGCCAGTCCGACTTTCTTCACGTCCAGGTGCACCATGTACCCGGGATGCTTCGCGGTGATCGTCTGGATTTCCCGGTTCGTCTCCGTCTCACCGTTCGGGTCGATGAATCGGCGGCGGTTCAGGCCGAGCTGGGCCAGGTGCCGGGTGATTGTGCGCCGACTGACCGCAACACCGTCTGCATGCAGTTCGAGGGCGATGAGGGACGCCGACCACTTATGCCCGCGCCGTAGCCTCCTCGATCCGAGCTACTGTCTCGCCAGCTGTCGCTCTCGGCTGCTGGGCTGACGCAGACGAGCGGACAAGCAGGCCGAGCTCGCCGAACTGACGGTACCGGTTCACCCACTTCGATGCAGTTGCGCGGGAGATGCCCATCTCTGCCACGGCGTGTGCGATTTGGTGGGTACGGCAGCGTTCAATCAGTCGATTGCGGCCTTCGGGAGCGAGCGGCGCATTCTTGTGGCTGCGCCTGCGTGGTTTGTCGCCGATCGACGAACTTGGGCTCGAAGTCATGCTCTGCGGCCCAGCGCTAGGACGTGACAATCCCGTCATGGATCGATACGCCTAGAACAGTCCCAGCACCAGCGTGATCGCCAGGAACAGTGCCAGCTGATAGCCGGTGTTGATGGTCGTCAGCTTCAGTGGCTTCTGCTCGAACGAGTTGTGCTGAAGAAGGGTCGATGCGGACAGTGTCAGCCAGGCGACGACCCCAACCACCACGGCCATCCACACGGAGTCGTTACCGGTCGCAGCCGATGTGAGCCCGACGGCGAACGCGAGACCGACCGTGGTCGCGGCGTTAGACACTGCGAGCAGGATCAGGTTCCGCGTTCGGACAGGTTTGTTCTTCTCCGGCGTGATGCCTGTGAGCCCCTCCCAGGCGTCCGCGATGGCACCCTTTAAGTACCAGGCCATCGCGACAACCATCCCCGCGACGAACGCGAGGAGCACACCAATCCAGCTGATCTCCATGCCTGTACCTCCCCGATGGCCAGGGCACGGCCAGCCCCTAGCGACGATGATGTTCACTTGATATAATCAATCATGGTTGAAAATGTCAATCGGGCGTCACGTCGATCTTACGGCCAGTTCTGCGGGCTGGCACGCGCGCTCGACATCGTCGGAGACCGTTGGAACCTCCTGATCGTGCGCGAGCTGCTGCCAGGCCCCCTGCGATACAGCGACTTGAAAGCCTCCCTGCCGGGCGTGGCGAGCAACCTCCTGGCCGAACGGCTGCGGACGATGGAGGAGACCGGCGTCGTGGAGCGAGCACTGGGAGACGCAGGCGTCCTCTATGGACTGACGCGATGGGGCGCGGAGCTCAAGGAGCCGATGGAGGCTCTGGGGCGGTGGGGCGTCCCTCTGCTAGCTACCGGGCGGGGCGATGACGAGTTCCGGCCACGATGGCTGACTCTTGCCCTGCCTGCCATCCTCAATGGGAGAACGGCAGCACCGCCTGTAGAGGTTGGCTTCGAGGTGGAGGGCCTGCTCATCGTTCTCCGTATCGACGAGGATGGAACGAGCGCGCGCATCGGTGACGACCATCGACCGGAGACCGTTCTGGCGGCCGAGGCCGATACCGTCGTCGGCCTCGTCGCCGGTACCCTCACCGTCGACCAAGCGCTCGATGCAGGTGAACTCCGCGGAGACACCGGCACCCTTCGGCGAGCGTTCGTAGGCGACGCCGCCTCCAAGGCCCTGGATCCGAAGGGTCCGTAGTCGGAGCGACGCCGTCAATACCGTCATGGCCAGCAACAGCTAGAGACCTTCGGATCCCACCTGCCCGTCACTGTGGCTGGAGAGTGACTGCATCCCCAGTGAATGTGGTGGCGGTGTGGTTGCTGCATATGGCGGCGATGATGTGTCGGTGCGCAGCCCTGCGCCCCGGCGCTCAGACTAAAGATGTGCTCAGCATGCTCTTCGCCCCAATTGCCAGTGTTCGTAGCGCGTTGTTCGGACTCAGACCTAATTCGTCCCTACTACCGCGGTCGATGGCTATAACCGTCCTTGCCCAACGTCATCGTTGGTGAGTGCGGTCATGTGTTCCGTCGGTCGCGCCGGGGCCGAAGCGCGGACCGTAGTGTCCTGATTTTCGACGGCCGTAGCCACACCGTCGAGCGCGGTACGGATGAGTTCACCGTAGGAATCGTCAGGTAGAGCCGATAGGCGTTCGCGGGCTGCGGTGAGGTGTTCACGGGCGGTGTCGAACGAGCCGAGGCGACGATAGTTGTCGGCGAGGTTGAGATGGAGTGAGGGATAGAAGCCCTCGATGTGCAGGTTGGTGTGATGTTGTTGGACGCGTTGTTCGCTGACGGCGTCGGCGGCGTCGAGTGCGCGCACGTCCCACGCGAGGGCTTGTGCAGGATCGGTATGGAGATCGGCCATGTAGTGCGCAAGAGTGCAGCGGTGGAACGGATCTCCGCTGACTCCGATGAGCTTCCACAGGTCTTGGAGTTGGGTGCGTGCTGTGTCTGCGTTTCCGCTGCGTCCGTCGGTGACGGCCTGAGCAATGAGGTCCATCGTCGGGTCCGTGTTTGCGTCTGTCATAAGTGGTGCTCCTTCGGTGGCGTGGATTCGTCTGGAGGTGGGGGCATGGTGGGCATAGCGACTGTCGTGAGGTCGCCGTGGTCGGCGGAGCGAATGGTGGCCGGCTGTGTGTGGCCTCGGAAGTCGATCAGCAGGTCCGCTCCGATTGCGCTGCTGATTGCGGGATAGAGCGTGGTGAACTCGAACCAGACTTCGATCGGACTTCCGCTTACGCTGGCGGGTATTTCAATACGGTTGTCCGACTCACTATTTCCGATGTCGACGCCAATTTCAGTGACGCGAAGCCCGATCAGGGCGGCTGAACTGTCCTCAAGAGCCTGTCGGAGCATTGCTGTCGACACTTGGACACGGGTAGTTATCGCTGGCATGTCATCGAGCATCAACCGGTAGTCAGGGAACGGCTCGGTCAGTAGTCGGCAATACCGGTCATCGCAGTTTGGCAGCCGCATCCACAGGCCGTAGGCGGTGGCTTCGATCCGTGCCTGCGCAGTCCGTCGTAGATCAGCCAGGCAACTGCGCAGATCATCGCCGTTCACCGTTGCAGCCCACGCTATGGCGGTCGGGTTCGTGGTTGTCAGGGTTCGAGTGGACAGTCGATAGCGATCGGTTGCTGTCACGGCCACAGTGCCGGTTTGCGCTTCGAAACGCACACCACCCAGTACGGTGACGCCTGGTTCGTTGCTGGTAGCGGTGAGTACCTGCTCTATCGCTGCCGCCAGTACCGGTCCGCTCATCGCAACCACCGTCGCCGAGGCAATACCGGTCAGCGTTGATTTGATGGCGTCTGACTGCTGACGTGCGGTTGTAGCGTCCTTGGCTACGGTGTCGACGTGTTCATCGATCAGGCGGATGGCTTCGTCGACATCAGCATCCAGAACCGATTTTGCCTCGTCGGACAGCCAGCCGTAGACGTGCAGGAGATCTCCGCCGCCGCACGCGGACGCGGACGCGGACGCGGACGCGGACGCGGACGCGGACGCGGACGCGGACATCATCTGCGCAAGTAGTTCCTGTGCGCCGCCGTCGAAGTACGCCTCGATTTTGGCCGAATCATCGCGCGATGCGGCAGCGAAGTACGAGGCGAGCTTGCGGGCGGCGACGATGGTGTCGATTCCGCGCAGCGGATTCCACCAGAACCCGTCGCTCGTGGTGAGCGGACCTTCGGCGATGCCTTGCAGGTCGTAGCGCCACACCGTGCCGACCTCCTCGCGGACACCGCGAGTGAAGTCGTGTCCGTCGCGCTTGTTGGAGGTGAACAGCGCCGCGCCGGGCGCGGTGCACAGTGCGTCGATCGCCAACGCCGCAGTCTTGCCCATACGAGGTCCGGCGAGGGCGAAGAGCATGTCCTCCCATGACATGAATACCTTCTGGTTGCCCTGGACGGTGCGTCCGACGACGACTCCGATGTCGGAGTCGTCGAGGGTGTCCAACTCGGCAAGATCGGTTCGTAGCGACTTCGCGCGTTCGCGTGCCTGTTTGCCGGTCACCCCGGTCAGCTTCGATGTCGGTCCCATCAGGCGGGCCTTGGCGTCGACGTCGTTCTTGCCGCTGCCCGTCGCGCGGGCTGCGGCGGCGACGCCGGTGAGACCGGAGACGATGATCACCGCGATCACGAAGATCCATGTCGATACGCTCGGCCACGTCAGCTTTCCGCCGGCGACCGAGAACAGCGCCCCGAACGGGTTGACGGGGATATCTTCACCGGTGTCGACGAATACGTGCCCGAGCCACAGTGAGCCGTAACCGAGCGCTATCAACACGATTACCACCGAGACGGCGATCAGCGGGAACATCGACGACGATGTCCCGGCTCCCTTGGAGGTCGGCTTCTTGGTCACCATGCGTCCACACCAGCCCCGGTGGCAGCGTCGACGCCGCGGTCGATCTCGATGACGTTCGCGACTCGGTCGGTGATGTCGACGACCGACTCCGACGGGCGGTTCTGGCGTGGTGTCTCGAGCATCAGATCGGCCAGACGGATCGGTTCGACGTCCGCAGCGGTGGAGGACACATCGAGGGTGCGTTCGGCTATGTCGTCGAAGTCGAGGCCATCGAGCTCGGCGGGCAACTCAAGGACGTCCAGCGACAGACCCGGGCGCAGTACCGCGTCATCGATGCCGTTGTCGATCAACCGTTCCCGCCATGCATCCTCGTGCACAGCCGTGCGGTCGAACGTGGCGTTCGCCCACTCCTGCTGCACCGGGTCGGTGAAGGTCTGCGCTGCGATCAGCTCGTGTGCGACACCGGTCGCGGCGAGAAATGCCGCAGCCCGCGCCAGCGAGAGGTCGGAATCGATCAGACCGAATGCGCGACTGTCACTGCGCGGCTCGTAGGAGTGCGAGCGTGCGCGAATTTCTTCGCGCCGGGTGTGCGCCCGGTCGGGCAGACTGCGGCGGCGTGCGGCAGCCAGCGCAGCGCGGCGACCGCGTTCATAGGCGGCTGCAGCGATCTGTGAACGACGCTGCAGCTCGGCCGTCGAGACAGAGCGAGTTGTCATCGACGTTCACCACCGTCGATGGTGAACGAGATGTGGTCAGTGCTGGGGGAGAGCGAGTGAGGAATCGACATGGAGGGCCTTCACTGGGAGCGTCGGCCAGCCCACAACGACTATGCACGCACACGAAAAGCGGTGTGGTGAAGCGCTGTTGCTGGATGGACGCTCGACCGTGACCCTCATCGACGGTCGAACCTGAACAAGCATAACTCATCGCCGGATGCTCTCGCATCCTCTCGGCCAGACGCTTAGTCACGTCCTGTGATCACCCCGTGTACCCGCTCAACCTGGGTCTCTGCAGCGAAAAGGCATCGAAGTCGTGCGTGACTCGGCGACGGACCGGCAGCATGACAGTTATGGGTGATGTCATCGAGTTCGTCCCGCGGTTCTTTCTCACCGATCGGCAGCGGAGGCTGATGCGGATTCACGCGGGGGTATGCGCCGACGGCGCGTACGACGACATCGAAGAACGCGGAGACGATCCTGTCGACCCGACCGACTGGTGGGATCTGTTCGACCGACTGCCGGAGTGCACCTACAACGAATCAACCCTGTGGCGACGCCAGATGGCCCGATCGTTCGACGACCTGGCCGAAGACCTCGACGCCGGCCGCCTTCCCCGTCCCCGCACGATGGCCGAGCAACTGGCGCTCATGATCGTTATCTTGCAGGCCTCGGCCGCTCTGTCCGACGCCGAATACGGCGAAGACGTCGCCGCCCTCGACGCTCATCCTCACGACGGCGACTGGGATGCCGTCTCGGACGGCCTGATGGACGATCGTGACGCCGAAGCGTTCTATCACCCCGCCACTGCCGTGCAGTGGCTACAGATTTTCCCTTGCGATACGTGGTTCGCACCCCGCCTTGGCGAACAACCCCGCGATTCTCGCCGGGGGTTCAGGCGATGAGTTCCCACGAGCGGCTCGTAGCACGGTCGTTGGTCCTCGCGGACTTACGACTCATCGAGTAGACCACCACGAGCAGCCTTGCGGGGCTGGCGATCCTTGTCTCCTGTTTGCGCAGGCCATCGCACCCCCATCGTTGCCAACTCGTCGGCCGTAAGTACCTCGCCGTCGAGAATGTCCTCGAGCAGAGACTGCTGGGCCGGTTCGAGGTCGATCAGTTGTGTCAAGACACTCAATAGGTCGGAGAACTCGATCGACCATTCGGCGGGCCACGTTGTGACATTGACGCTATCGAGGGGCGATCTTCTTTTTCCCTTGGGCCTTGCGAGCCGGTAACCGGTCCACGAATCGATGATGTTCGCGCCGCCGACGGTGTAGTCGCGGACCTCCTGGGTCACTCCAGTCCATCGGCCTTCGCCTAGTCGTAGGATTTCTGACTCGGGGTCGTAATCAACGGACGACGGCATCGAGTTGCCGACAGATGTCGCGTAGACCGGGTGTGCGGCTCCTGGCTGGACTCCCTCCTGAACCGAGATCTTTCCTGAGGGGTGTTCGCCCTGATCCCCGTACGTGTGAAGCCAGACGATGTGCCTTCCGAGTTGAACGGCTCGGGTCCATAGTTCTGGGTTCGTTGTAATGGGGACTCGCACGCCCGGGGTCTTGAGATCGGCGGAAAAACGCTCGACGAACCCGGGGTGCGAGCAGACTGCAGCGAGGTAGTACACAACATCGGCGGGGGCGACGCCCAGATCGAATTGGGCTCGCAATGCCTCGACCAAACCTGCGGCCAGGTTAGGCGTTCCGTCAGGATGCAGCATAGGAAGCGCCCGGCCTCCACCACTGCCGCGGAAATGGTGGACGTCAGGAATGAGCGACGTGAAAACAAGCCCTGGCCCTGACTTCGGAAACTCTGAATGGAGCTCGATCGTAAAAACCTGGCCCGGTATGCGTGCGTGCCATAAGTCCGGTGAGGGCTGAATGATCAGCCGTTTATCCGCGATCAGCCATTGTCGATCGAAGGACCGATAGCCGACACGCACGATTTTGGGGTCCGTGATGATGACTGTGGAGTTGAAAGGTGTCAGGGTGTCGGTCTCGACATCGTCACCGAACAGTGGTGTTTTCGTTTTGGTCAGTGACGCGTCGCGGCCCTCGCCGAATTTGGTCGACTTCACGGACGGATCGGATTCGTTGACTAGATCTCGAAGGCGTTCTTCAAGAATGTCTTTACTGGGTCCGTACACCCAGCCCCGTCCTGCGAGGACGCCGTTGGCCCGCCATGGCATCAGATCATCGACAGCAGGGTATTGGTCCCAGGTGTCGGAGCCTGCCGGGACGAACGAGTCGGTCCAGCCAGTGCGAGCTTGTTGCCAACCCGGATCGGAAAGCTGGAGGTGCGCGAGGCGCTCGAACTTTTCGCCTCGAGTTCCGTTGACGTCGATGTATCGGATATCAGCGGGTACGTCTGCGTCGGTGTCCGGGCGACGCAGGAACATCGCAATGGCCACAGGGGTTTCGATGTTGAACACGGCGTTCTTACTCGGGGGCTGCTTGCCCTCCGGCGTGACGTTGATGATCCACCCATGTGAACAAGTCGACCGCAAGTACTGTCGCATTCCGCGAAACCCAGGACCTGAAAGGTACCCGGTAGCAGTGATGAAGCAGACTACGCCGCTGCCGCCGTCGCGAACATCAGGATGATTCGTCGATTCGAAGACCTTCCATGTGGCCCATCGCCAGAAGTAGGCATAGAGGTTGCTCAGGTGCCGCTCGTGCCGCCCGTTTCCCTCCAGTTTGAACGCATTCAGCGGGGGCAGGTTCGTCGCTGGATCGCTGCCGGCCTCGATCCATCCGCCCATGCCGCCGGCATGGTCTTTGTAGGGCGGATTGCCGATGCAGACCTGGATATTGCGCTCGCGTTTGACTGCGTTCGCTTGCTGTCGTTGCTTGGCAATCAGCTGGAGTGTGTAAGAAAGTTGCGTCTTGCTCGCACTGTAGGGGTCTTCGAGGGTGTCAGCGACGTAGAGATTCAGTCCCGAGGCAGGCATCTGCGCCCCTGAATCGCGCAGCGCGGCGGACACTCGCAACTCGGCAACGGAAAACGGCCCGGACTGCAGTTCGATTCCGTACAAGCGTGCAACGGTGCTGGCAACCGCTTCCGGCGCAGCCCCCGGGCCGTACTGCTGGGCAGCAGCGGCACCGACGTGCCTGAGCACAGACAGTGGATATGTTCCTGTACCCATCGCGGGGTCGATGATGCTGACGTGGGGATTGCGCAACCCCTCGGGCTTACCGAGGTGACTTTTCAGAGCGTCGTCTGTGAGTCGGACCATCGCATCCACCACTTCGACCGGGGTGTAATACGAACCGGATTTTTTGCGCTTCTCGGGGTCGTACGTTCCGAGAAAGTGCTCGTAGAGGTGTAGATAGACGTCGTCGCCGCCAGCAGCGATCGCGGGCCACCGTGCGGCGGAGAGAGTCCGCGCAATTATTTCGATGGCGGTCCATGTGGGGGTCTTGGTGACGTGGGCGGTCAACAGGTCCAAAGCCTTACCCATCAGGCTGTAGTTGCCTTCGAGCTTGCGGGCGACATCGTGCAACGTTCCAGCACTGATGTCGATCCCGTCACTGACAGCGAGCACCAGAGCGAAGACCACCGTCTGTGAGAAGCCGTCTGCGAACTCCTCGTCTCGGGAGTGCGGGAACAACAGTGTGCGCCAGTCTCGAGCGATGCCGAGGAACGGTTGTAGGTCAGGATCTGCGCCAGCTTTGATTGCACGTCGCTCTGCCTTGAGGGCCAACCGAACTTCCTCGCGAAGCATCCGAGCCAGCGGTGCCAATGTGTCGACCAGTTTAGAGACCGATGAGATCGGGGCAGGCTCCCACCGCAAGAAGCCGTTGAGCAGCATCTCCATGCGACTCGGCGCTGTGAGCTTGCCTCGTGTTCGCGTCAGACTGGGTGTGTGAAGGCTGACCGGCTCGTCCACCAGTTCGCCGTATCGCCACAGACGCCACTCCACGCCGTTGGTGTGAAGTAGGTTGGGAAGTTCTTTCAGGCGCTGCCACTGCCGGTAGTTGTGGGTCGTCTTTCCGTAACTCTCTGGGTCGAGACTTACCCCTGGCGCTTTGAGCTCGATGTGCCCCACCAAGACGTCGTTGACACGAACACCGAAATCGGGGCGAACCGATCCGTCCTGCTCTCGAACCTCATCGTGCGCAACGGTTTTCATGCCAGATTCGGCTCCCAGGTCTTCGATCAACCTGGCGACAGGGCCGGAAAGCAGCGCTTCACGCTCTCCCGGCCCGTCGAGCTTGTCTTTGGCAGTGGTGCCGAACTGGGCGATAAGGTCCGCAAACGTCATCTGACTACCTCCATTTGTTGGCAAACCGTAACCGTTGAACGCGCGGGCCCGGCGTCCGGGAGGCATGATCGGCTGGGCCGAGAAGCCACCTTTGTACCAAGCCGCAGGCCTGCACACGACCTAAGCGAAACTTGTCCGATGAACCCCGCGGACCCTGCGCGCCGACCCCACACGGCTCGCGAGATCACAGACATCACTCGCCAGGCAGTGATAGACACACTGACACTCGATCGCGACTATTTCTGGGTAGGCAAACTCGACGAAGTCACTTTCCTGAGCGCCCTATACGACCTGCACGACCTTCCCAGCACCGACCGTCGGTACACGGACGCCGCCGGCGACATACACCAGCACTGCATCAACAACACTGACTGGGGAGAGGGCTGGGTCTTCGGGGACACCAGGTTCAGCATCCGCACCGGTCCAGATGATGCTTTCCTTCGGTTTCTCACCCGCACCGTGCACCCTCTCGTACGAGACCCCGATATCGCAGAATCCATGGTCATTCGCCTCAACGAACTGCTCGCCCCCGACAACTACGAGCTGGTCGCAGACGGAACCATCAGTGGGCGAACACTTTACAACTGGCGACGAATCAGTAGCTTCCATGGCGACCGCCCCGCCGGCCTGGTCCTCGACCGAGCAACACTCGACGACCGTACAACTCTCGATCGACATCTGAGACGTATCGAAGCAAGCATCGCAACGGATCCCGAAGCTGCAATCGGCGCGTGCAAAGAGCTGATCGAGTCTGTGTTCATCCAAATCCTCGATGACCTTGGAGGGACCTACAAGCGCAGCGACGACCTCCCAACCCTCTACAAAGCGACCAGCAAAGCGTTGGACATCGCCGGCAAATCAGTCGAAGGTGACGCCGCCGCGAGCTCGGCCGTCAACGGGCTCTTACGAGGACTCGCCAGCTCGGTACAAAGCCTCGGCGAGCTGCGGAACAAAATCGGAACCGGTCACGGCCGAGGATCTCCGAGCACCGCCGATCGACGACACGCCCGGCTCGCCCTGAACTCAGCTGTGGCCATCAGCGAATTCCTGTTCGATGTATGGGACACACGGTAGATCGAAACGCGCTACTCGAATCGGCCTACGACGACATCCGAGGAGCGTGGCGACGTCCGGTCGATCCGGACCCGTGGTGGTATCCGTTCGCGATCCCCGTCGGGGATTCCGGCGATGAGGCGGCGAAGCGCTTCTCCGTCGGTCGGTCCGTCGCCACGAGTGTCAGGTGCGGACTGTTCGTCAGTGCCCGGCTCTACAGTGGCGAGTGTGAGCGACAACGAGTCCGCGGCCACGGTGCCTGAGCGTGTGCTCGATGAGTGTGCGCACGTGTTGATCGACAAGATCGATCAACTACTCGATCGGGTGACCGACCGCGCTGTGGCAGCACCGACGCCGGGGTCGGCGGCGTGGGAGTTGGAGTGGAGCATCCGAGACACTCCGATCGGACGTACGCGCGTGGCCGAACGCTCCCGTGTGCGAGAGGAATTGGCGCGCCGCGCACTTGCCGGCCTCAGCATCGCCGAAGGTTCCACACTGGCGGTGCCGGCTCGGCACGCTCCCCCGGTCCGGCCCCGCCGGACGAAGCCCGGACGTGTCCACGTCGACGAGGCACAGCTGACATTCTTCTGAACCCGCCGCTCGAACTCGTTTCCCGATGGGTGCAGGCGTACGGCCCCGGCTGCTGTCCTGCGGCACCCGTTTACCGACGCACGGTGCGTTTCTTGGTGCCTGCGGTGGATTTGCGGTCCTCGAATTTCAGTTTGAATCCAAATGTCTTGCTGCCCTGAAAGGTGCTCGCGGCCAGTGCGCCTCGGGCCCGGTAGGTTTTACCTGTCTTGCTCGTGGCGTCGAATTCGATGGTCTCCCCGGCCAGCAGCGCTGCGACTTCCTGCTCGGTAAAGTCCTTGCCGGGCCAGTGGTCGTTGGCACCCCATCCGCGGCCTTTGAACGTGACCTGTTTGCCTTTCCACACTCCGCTGACCAGATCGGTCCGAGGTGCACGCTCCTCGAACTGCGGGTTGAAGCTCACGTGTGGGTACTGCTTGCCGTCCTTGTCCCTCACTCCTGGTTCGAGTTTTCCCGTGCAGGTGAACGTCTTTCCCGACTTCGCGCTCGTCGCGACGATCTCGATGACCCGGCCGGCGAGCAGTGCCGCTACTTCGGTGTCGGTGAACCGGTGGCCGCCGAAGACCCGCTTCGCACGGGTCACGACCGTGCCTGCGTGAGTGAAATGCAGCTCCGGTGGCAGCTCGATCATCTCGACCGTTTCTCGGGTCACCCCGGCCTTGCCCATCCGTGCGGTGAGCTCGCCGGACAACGTCCTCGCATTCGCCGTCATCGTCGCGAGGTCGCGGCGCACCAGATCCGCCACGAGGGACAGATAGTCGGCTGCCTCGCCGGTTCCGGCCTCGATCTGCGCCATCTGCTCGAAGACCTGCTCGGTGATCGTCAGATCCCCGATGTGCGTGCCCGGCAGGATCCGATGGTTGAGTTCACCGATCGCGCTGAGGGTGATCTTGCCGCGCTTCTCGACCATCAGGGCCTTGCCGGCCGAGTTGTTCGTGACCTCGGCATAGGTGCTCGTCCGGGTCGCACCTGTACCTACGCTCCGCTTCTCGAGCTGTTTCATCAGCCATCCCATCGTCGGATGCGGCGGCCGCGGCGGGAAGCCTTCGTGGACGAAGGGGTCCGCGACGCTGCCGAGCGCGGTGACTCCTTCCGGCTGGTCGCCGGTCTGCTGGTCCTCCTCGTCGACGACGAACACACCTTTCCATCCGAGTACTGCGGGCACATTCAGCGTGCCGACGAAACTCGGGTATTTCTCGACGTGCCCGCGGTGCTGGTCGTACTCGTAATCGGGGGCGAGCATCGTCAGGTAGTTCTTGGCGAGGAGCTCGTAGATCTCTTTGCCCAGCTCGCCGTAGGCCTTCTCCACTGCCGCGAGGCTCGGCGGCACGTTGGGCCCTGGACGGTTGGCACCGTGCGCGCCACCGGCCTTGATATGGCTCGTACGTGGGCCGCGATGGCTCAGCGCCGCCGGATCCACGCCCACCACACCGGCGATCGCGTCGACCGATGGAAGCAGCTCGTTGAACTGCTCGATCGAGATGAACTTGTCCTCGGTGCGCGGGTAGGACACCACCTGCGCCTCGTACATCTTCTGATAGGTGTCGAGAACGTTCTTGGCTCCGAAGCCCTTCTTCGCGAGCAGAGACGACAGTCCGGCCAGGTCCATCAGTCTCGGCGGTCCCGTTTTCTTGCGTGTGGTCCCGTCGTGGGCGACCGGTGACGACTGCAGGCCGCCGGGAACATCGTTCTCGTTCTCGAATTGATCGACCTCGGGGTCGGTGTACGTCACGCCGTTCTCGTCCCTAAACCGGTTCTCGTAGAACGCCTTCTTGACGTATCCGTGGTGCGCGTCGAGCCCGTCACCGACGATCACGACCATCGCGGACTTGAGCCGCCCGTTACGCAGTACCGTGCTCGCCCCGGTCGTCTTGGTCGCAACTCTGGTGAACTGCATCGAGAGCATGTCCCACTTCGACCGGAAGTCGGCCTTGCGGTAGTCGCCCTCGGCAGCGATCGCCGTGACCGACCGACGGGCTGTGAATGCCTTACGCAGTGATGCCGGTGTCTCGTCCAGGAACTCCATGCGTTCGAGCTTCTTGTTCTCGAGGCCCAGGTACTCCACGATCTCCCAGCCCAGCAGTGAGCCTTCACCGGTCGGATCGAGATCGGCTGCATTGCAGATGCTCTCGCAGCCCGAGAGGGTCGTCTTCAGTTCGTGGAGCAGGCTTTTGGCGTCCGGATCGATGACCAGCTTGCCGCCGGACACCCGGCGTCGGATTTCTCGCTCCCAGCGGAAGTCGTCGGCGTTCCACGGGAGATGTTCGAGCTCCCAGCTCTTGTACTTGTCGGTGAGAGGCGCGGGCACCATGGCGGAAGGGTCTTTCAATTCCAGCAGGTGGCCGCGAGCGTGGACGATGACGTACTCCGTGCCTGCGAACGTGCCACTCATTCCGCCCAAAGCGGTCGCGAAGTTACGTGCTGCGGAGGGCTTTTCGGTGAGGATTCCGACTTTTCCCATGACAATAGATCCTTCTCTGCGGTTCGTGCGGCGTGTGGACAGCGAGGGTGTTGCCGGTGGCCAGTCGGCTAGAGACCTGCGCTGATGAGGCGATAGTTCGCGACTTTCCAGCCGTCGTCGGTGCGTTCGAGGTCGACGGCTCCGGTGTAGCCGGTGAACGGGGTGATCTCACCGCTGCGGTGTTGGACGACGCGGTCGATGACGACAGCCACGGTGGCCTACTTCGCTGGCCTGTCCGTCACTGTTGCTGGAGCGTGTCCGTTCTGGAATGAAATCGTCGTCCAGGGGATCTACGCATTCGCTGCGCTGGGCGGGGAGGTTGTCAGGCAGTTGGCTCCGAACAGGGCTTTGAGATCGCCGTACAGGGCTGGTGTCTTGTGTACTCGAAACTTCGGATCGGTTGCCCACCGTGTCGTCGTCGTGCCGGTCAGGGCGATGTGAACGTCGGTGTTCCCGGGATGGCGTTGCAGAGTTTCACGGAGGGCTTCGATGTTCGGTCGTGTACAGGAGTGCACCGCGAGGGTGAGGGTCATTGGGGAAAGAGATGGGTCGGCATTCCCCAGCTCAGGCACGGAGATGTCGACTGCAACGACTGACGTTCTACCTTCGCGAATACTGACGTTTGCGGTAACAAGTAAGACTGAATCCTCAGTGAGCGCATGTTGGGAGCCGGCGTAGGTCGTCGAGAACACCAGTATCTCGGTGGCAGCGTCGAGATCAGCGATCTCGACGATGGCCCACGACTCACCTTTCTTGTTCACGCGACGGTCGACAGCGGCGACGATGCCACCAATCTTGATCTTCTGGCCGTGACGAACCTTTCCGGCATGCACAGCCGCGATGGAGGTGTCCGTCATCGATCTGAGCGAAGTGGCGATGCCGTCGAGCGGGTGGCCGGACACATACAGTCCCAACATCTCTCGTTCGAGTGCGAGCTTGTGCTTGGTGTCCCACTCCTCGTCCGGCACTCGGACGTTGAACACTGCGGAGATGGACTCGTCGGCGTCCTCGCCGCCGAACAGATCGAATTGACCGATCGCCTCGGCCTTCTTGGTGCCCATCACCGCGTCGATTGCGTCGGCGTGAATGAGCATCAGGCCCTTGCGTGGATGGTCGAGTGAGTCGAACGCGCCGGCCTTGATGAGGGATTCGGTGACTTTCTTACTGCAGGCAGTGGCGTCGATCTTGCCGAGGTAGTCCGAGAAGTCGGCGTACTTGCTCGTCTGCTCGCGTGCCCTGATGATCGACGCCACCACGTTGGTTCCTACGTTGCGGACCGCACCGAGGCCGAAACGGATGTCTTTGCCCACCGAGGCGAAGTCGACGCGAGAGGCGTTGACGTCGGGAGGCAGCACGACGATGCCTCTGGTGCGGCAGTCCGCTAGGTAGATAGCGATTTTATCCTTGTCATCGCCGACCGAGGTGAGTAGGCCCGCCATGTACTCGGCTGGGTAGTTGGCTTTGAGGTAGGCGGTCCAGTACATGACCAGGCTGTATCCGGCGGCATGCGATTTGTTGTAGGCGTATCCTGCGAACGGCAGAACGGCCTCCCACAGTGCGGTGACAGCATCGTCGCTGTATCCGTTGCTGCGCATGCCGTTTCGGAAGTTCTCGAACTCGGCGGCGAGAACTTCGGGCTTTTTCTTACCCATCGCTCGCCGGAGAAGGTCGGCCTGCCCGAGCGTGTAGCCGGCCACCTTCTGCGCGAGCTGCATGATCTGCTCCTGATAGACGATCAGGGCATATGTCTCTCCCAATATTTCGCGGAGTGGTTCCTCGAGTTCCCGATGGATCGGGGTTACTGCTTCGCGGCCGTTCTTGCGGTCCGCGTACGCCCAGTGCGCTCCGACCCCCATCGGACCTGGTCGATACAGTGCGTTCGATGCGATGAGGTCGTTGAACTCGGTCGGTGCCATGCGAAGTAGAAGCTCTCGCATACCAGCCGAATCCATCTGGAAGACACCGAGGTTGTCTCCTCTGGCGAGCATCTCGTAGGTAGCCGCGTCGTCCAGTGCAAGGGTGTCGAGGTCGAGGTCGATTCCGCGGTTGGCCTTGATGTTGTCGATCGCGTCACCGATGACGGTGAGGTTGCGCAGACCGAGGAAGTCCATCTTGAGCAGGCCGATGGCCTCGCACGACGGGTAATCCCAGCCGGTGATGATCGCGCCGTCCTGCGCGCGCTTCCACACCGGAATGGCGTCGGTGAGCGGCTCCGAGGACATGATCACCGCGCACGCGTGCACGCCCGCGTTACGGATCAGGCCTTCGAGGCCCTTGGCCGTCTTGTAGATCGTCGCGACGTCGGGGTTCGAGTCGATCAGCGCGCGAACCTCGACGGCCTCCTTGTAGCGCTCGTGCGACGGATCGGTGATGCCCGCAACCGAAATGTCCTTGGCCATGATGGGCGGCGGCAACGCCTTGGTGATCTGATCGGCGATCCCGAAACCGGGCTGCCCGAACTGCACGCGCGCAGAGTCCTTGATGGCCGCCTTGGTCTTGATGGTGCCGAACGTGATCACCTGAGCAACGCGATCGCTGCCCCACTTCTCGGTGGCGTAACGCACCATCTCACCGCGGCGACGATCGTCGAAGTCGATATCGATATCGGGCATCGACACACGCTCGGGGTTGAGGAATCGCTCGAACAACAGCCCGTGTGGCAACGGATCGATGTTGGTAATACCCATGGAGTAGGCCACCAACGATCCGGCCGCGGAACCACGGCCCGGCCCGACCCGGATACCGACGGAACGGGCGTAGTTGATGAGGTCACCGACGACGAGGAAGTACGCCGGGAACCCCATTTCCAGGATGACGCTGATCTCGTACTTGGCGCGGTCGCGGTACTCCTGCGGCACACCGCTGGGGAAACGCCATTCGAGGCCTCTGTCGACCTCTTTCGTCAGCCAGCTGCCTTGGGTATCGCCCTCGGGAACCGGGAAGATCGGCATCCGGTCGCGGGGTGCCCACACCTCGTCGTACGGCTGCACTCGCTCGGCGATGAGCAGCGTGCTGTCGCAGGCACCGGGCACCTCGTCGTCCCAGAGCTCGCGCATCTCGGCGGCCGACTTGAGGTAATACCCGTCCCCGTCGAACTTGAACCGAGTGGGATCACTCAGCGTCTTACCGGTCTGAATGCACAGCAGCGCCTCGTGGTTCTCGGCAGCGTCCTTGGTGACGTAGTGGCAGTCGTTGGTGGCCAACGGCGGAATCGACAGCTTCTTACCGATGTCGAGCAATCCTTCGCGGACACGCCGCTCGATGGACAGGCCGTGATCCATCAGTTCGAGGAAGAAGTTCTCCGGACCCCAGATCTCCTGCCACTTGGCAGCGGCCTCCAGCGCCTCACGATCCTGGCCGAGTCGCAACCGAGTCTGCACCTCACCCGACGGGCAGCCGGTGGTCGCGATGATGCCCTCGGCGTGGGAGGCGATGATCTCCTCGTCCATCCGGGCCCATTTGCCCAACTGACCCTCGATCGACGCCAGCGACGAGAGCTTGAACAGATTTCGGACGCCGGTGGCGTTCTCGGCAACCATCGTCATGTGCGTGTACGCACCGCTACCGGAGACGTCGTCGGACTTCTGGCTGCGATCGCCCCACAGCACGCGCTTCTTGTTGAACCGCGACTCGGGGGCGATGTAGGCCTCGATACCGATGATCGGCTTGATTCCGGCCTTCTTGGCCTCGTTGTAGAACTCGCTGGCCCCGTACATGTTGCCGTGGTCGGTCATGCCGACTGCCGTCATCTCCAACCGCGCCGCCTCGGCGAACATGGCCCCGATCTTGGCGGCACCGTCGAGCATCGAATACTCGGTGTGGTTGTGCAAATGCACGAACGACGTTCGACTCATGGTCACCCCGATCAGTTGTAAACGCCTACTGGTTGTCGGGATCACCTCGTCCCCAGTAGCCATATGAGCAGCTAGAGTCACAATGAGTCGAACAATCGACACGCGTAGTCGAACAACTGTTAGATGTAGAGCAGGTGGCGAAGTTGGATCTGGATCTGTCCGCGCTACGCGCGGTGGTCGCTATTGCCGATGAGGGTCAGTTCAGTCTGGCTGCGTCTGTGTTGGGTGTAAGTCAGCAGGCGGTGTCCAAGCGAATCGCCAAGCTGGAGGGTCAACTCGGCACTCGTTTGTTCGAGCGGCAGACCGGCAACGTCGCGTTGACCGTTCACGGTGCTCGCTTTCTGCCGCACGCGCGCACAGTCCTTACATCGGCCGACACTGCAATCGCAGCGGTGCGAGAACTGCAGGTACTCCGTGTCGCGGTGCATGGTGCCCAGATCGTCGACGGAAACCTGATGAGGTTCTACTTGGAGAGGCACCCGGACGCCCAGATCGAGCTCATCATGATGGGACCGTCGAAGACATCGCGAGACGCGGTGGTCGCCGGCCGAGTGGATGTTGCATTCGCCCGCCATAACTGGAGTGCTCATCGTTTGCCGACCTATGTCAATGCTGCGCCGGCCTACCTCGACGCTCTGCATCTGTTGGTCGGTAGCGGCCATCCGCTCGCGCAACGCGACCACATCGAGTTCGACGACCTCGCCGACCTCACCGCATGGGTGCCCGGAGCCGGATTCGACTCCGAAGTAGGCGACTTCTACCGCCAGCTGAGCGCCAGTTGCGGCGTCACAATCAACTCCGAGCGGCACCCCGGCGGAATAGGTTTCACCAACATCCTCGACCGCATCGCGGACTCCCAGTCGTTAGTCACTTTCGGCGGCGAAGGAACCACAACGCCGTGGCATCCCAATATTCGTCGTGTACCCATAGTGAACCCCACGCCCGCCTACCCCATGGCACTGCTGTGGCGAGAGACAGCAAGCTCCCATCCTGCGCTCAACTCGTTGATCGACTTCGTCGCCGGCAGCTACCGCAGCAACGAAACCAGCTCTGTATGGCTACCAGAACCAGATCGCGCATTGTTCCGAAAATGACCGCCGCACCACGCAGGTGCGCACTCCACTCAAAAGGGATCGCCGACAGCCGTTGCTGTACAACGCTTTCTGAGATGAACAAGCCTTTCCGCAAGGGCCACGCCCGCAACCCGGAATCAGTCAAAATCGATTGCAACAACAACAGTTCACCGGCTAGAGACCCTCAGAGCGGACCTTGAGCGGCGTCCCGTCACGGAATGAGCCGCCTCCCGACGAGCCTGCCACAGTGAGCGCCACGTTGACCAACACCCTCTGAGGCGGATCGACGATGCGGCGCGTGGGGGGATCGAAGGTCACAGGCCAGTTCTCGTACAGATCACCGTTCATTGCGCGACCGCCAATCGGTGCGGCCGGTGGACGGGAGTTGCGTCGGTACTCGCGGGGGCCCAATGCACGCCGTGCTCGCCGAACGTGGGTGCAGTGAGGGTGTAACGGCCTGTGCGCTGGGTGATTCCACGTCCGTGGACGGCGGTCTCGATGGTGATCGAGCGGATACGGCCCCTCCCCTGCTCGATGCCGCCGTAGCCGACGGGCCGAGACGAAATCCTCACGTCCAGACCAGGCATTCGACCGTCCGTGATCGCGAGTACTCCTGCGTGCTCCGTTGACCGGACTACGCAGCGACACGCCTGATCGCATGAATCCGATCCGAGTGTCGCGGGGTAGACATCACCTACCTCGGCCTCAAGAAAGCGGTGTCGCATGATCGACGAAGCAGAGCGAAACATCGAGCAAGTCCAGATCCCCCGATGGGGCAAGGTCGAAAAATCCGACGGAACCATCCCCTGGCTGGTCGTCGACGAGGATCTGGTGCCGGTAGAGCCGATCCGGCGGTTCCTCCTCGACTTCGTCGCACGGGGTAATCGACCGTGGTCGGTCCGCAGCTACGCCTACGACCTTTTGCGATGGTGGCGATGGCTTCGTGTCTACGAGATCGACTGGGAAAGAGCGACTTCCGCTGAGTCACGGGATCTGGTTCTGTGGATGATGCGGGCCGACAAGCCTCGGAACGCAGCGCGGACCAAATCGCGGACCACTGTGGGAACAGTCAACGTGATCACCCGCAAGCGATATCTCGACGACCGATATTGTGCCCGCACCATCCGCCATTCCAATGCAGTGGTGCGGGCGTTCTACGAGTTCTGGATCGAACGCGGTGAAGGCCCACTGGTCAATCCGATGCCGGTGGCACGAGGGGCGGCCCGGGTGAATGCGCATCACAACCCGCTCGAACCGTTTCGGCCCGGTGGACGGTTGCGGTACAACCCGAAACTTCCCGTCCAGCGTCCCCGGTCCATACCCGACGATCGGTGGCTCGAGCTGTTCGGTGCGCTGCGCTCGAACCGGGATCGGGCATTGTTGGCTTTGGCGGTCAGCAATGGTGCACGAGCTGCGGAAATCCTCGGAATTTCTCTCGAAGACATCGACTGGGGAGACCAGTTGATTCGAGTGACACGTAAGGGGACACGCGTCGATCAGTGGCTCCCAGCCAGCCCGGAAGCGTTCGTGTGGCTTCGCCTGCATCTCGCGGACCTGGGAACATCCTTGGACGTGAACGGATCGCTGTGGCTCACCCTCCGCCGCAGATCCGACTCCTCCGCTGCTCTGGAGTATCGACCATTGACCTACGACGCGCTGCGCAAGGTGCTGACGCGGGCAAACGACGTTCTGGGCACCAACTGGACGATGCACGACCTCCGCCACACCGCAGCCATACGAATGGCACACGACGGAACACTCACCTCGCGCGACATACAGACGATCCTCGGGCACGCGCACCTGTCGACCACGACCGAGATCTATCTCGTCGAAGACCAAGACGACACCATCCGAAGGGTCCAGCATCATCTCGCGCACCGAGCCGAACACATGATCAGCAATCCCCCTACCGTGGCCGCTGGTTACGACTCTGCGGATCTGAATGTGCTGTTCGGAGCGGTCGAGTCATGAACGTGACACCCACCGAGCTGCCGGTCGCACAGCGGGCCAACCCACGGTTGCAGTACCGATTCAAGCGCCACGAAGACCTTGCCGACTCCGCTCCGATCGGCGGGGCCAAGGATCTACTCGACATCGAAGAGATCCTCGATACTGTTCCAGTATTTCTGTATCCCAATGGTTCTCGTGAACACGGTGCCAAAAGGGCATGCCGACTGATCCTGGAGTGGCTTCTGACCTTCCCCGGCGCGGGATGGCAGGAGCGCTGGGTTCATTCCGGTGCCGACGTAGGATCGTCCGACTGGCTCGACACCTTCCACGACAATGCCGACCCACGAACAGTGGTGACCCGAAGCCAAGAACTGCGGCGCGGCCTGATCCTTCTTCTGGTCGCGCGGGTTGTCTTTCCCAGTTACGAGTCCATGTCAGCAATGCAGTGGACCGGGCTATACGCCAAGCTGCGCACCGCTCACCACCCCGAGATGTTCACAGCGTTGGAGGCCCGTGTCTCGGTTCTGGCGGCGAACTCCAAACAATGCAGCACCGCGATGCTGGTGGCATGCAAGATCGTTCTGCATACGGGGCGCGATCTCCATGAACTCACTCCGGAAGACCTGCTGGGCTACCGCGCCTGGAACATGGTCAGTGATCGCCCGACCTCGGCCAGCGTGCAACTGGTGTGGGCGGGACTCGACGGTATCGCCGACCTGCGGGGAATCAAGAGCTTCGCTGCAGCAATTCGGCGCGGACCCCGCCCGACGGGTGAATTGGTCGACCGATACAACCTCGTGAACACGACGGTGCGGAACGTTCTGGTGCGCTACCTCGACGAACGACGACCGAGTCTGGACTACGGCGGCTTCGCCGCCCTTACCGGAGTTCTCGCCGGCAACTTCTGGGCCGATATAGAACTCCACGATCCAGGCCTCGACACCATCGACCTCCCGCCGGACGTTGCGGCCGGGTGGAAGCAACGACTGTCGGTGATCACCGACAAAGACGGAACCACACGCCCACGAGCAGGGCGACTGGCAGTGATGATGACAGTGCGCGGCTTCTACCGCGACATCGCCGAATGGGCAGCCGAAGACCCCACCTGGGTGCAGTGGAGCGTTCCGAACCCCATCCGCAAAAGTGACGTCGAGGGATACAGCAAAGAACGCGCGAAGACGACAGCGGTCGTGCACCAACGAATTCGCGAGCGTTTGCCGCACCTTCCCTCGTTGGTCGATGCCGCTCACGATCGCCGTGACCGATCGGCCGCGCTACTCGCTGCCACCGCGTCGGTGGCGGTCGGAGAGACCTTCGAGCATCTCGGAGTGCGCTACCGCCGGTCCATCGCGCCCTCGTTCACGAAATCCAGCTGCCAGCACGATCATCCACCGGTGCTCGCCGAAGTCATCGACACCGGCGAGATCATCGAAATCGAAATAGAAGAGCACGAGGCATTCTGGGCATGGGCGGTGATCGAGACGTTCCGCCACACCGGAATTCGAGTGGAGGAACTCCTCGAACTCACCCACCTCGCAGTCGTGTCCTACACACTGCCATCGACCGGCGAGATCGTGCCGATGCTGCAAATCGTCCCGTCCAAAACCGGCGAAGAACGCCTTCTGCTGGTCAGTCCGGAACTCGCGAGCGTGCTGGCAACGATCATTGCCCGCCTCCGAACCGCCAATGACGGCACAGTCCCGCTGACCGCGCGATACGACGGCCACGAACGTATTACCGATCCACCGCTACCGCATCTGTTCCAGCATCGAATGGGCTGGCTATGGACGGTGCCGACTCGAAACTTGATCCAGAAGTGGCTCAACCAAACCCTTGCCGCCACCGGAATCGTCGACAACGCGGGCAACCCGCTCCGATACACAGCACACGATTTTCGGCGGATGTTCGCCACCGAATCGGTCGGCAGCGGACTGCCGATCCACATCGTCGCAAAACTGCTCGGGCACAAGCACATTTCCACAACGCAGATCTACACTGCCGTGTTCGACGAGGAGCTCGTTCGTTCCTTCCGCACCTTCCTCGACGCACGCCGCGCCCAGAGACCGGAGGACGAGTACCGCAGCCCCACCGACGCGGAGTGGAACGAATTTCAGCAGCACTTCGAGCATCGCAAACTCGAACTCGGAACCTGCGGGCGTCCCTACAACACCCCATGCAAGCACGAACATGCCTGCATCCGATGCCCCAGCCAGCAGGTTGACCCCAACGCCCGCGTACGGCTGACGGAGATCATCGCCAACCTCCGCGACCGCATCGCTGAGGCACGCAACAACGGCTGGACCGGCGAAGCCGAAGGCCTCCAAACCAGCCTCACCGCGGCAGCAACGAAGCTCGTCAGCCTCGACCGAACGGCAGGCCCGAACGCCATGACATCGCTCGGAATCCCTGCCATGCCTTGAGGGAGCTCCATCAGTTTCTACGCGGGCCGGAGACAGGTGCGCTGCATCTAATTTGGTAAGGACACGGCGACCAGGTCATCTGTTCGCGGCTCCATCTCGCGAAGTAGGTCGAAGGCCTCGGTGTCGGGTCTACCGCAGTGATTCTTCGGAAACTGCGGCCGGTACCCGGCTCCGGACGCATCGACGAGCCACACCGCCGGAGGGTTGAGATAGTCACCCGAGCACGAGTAGAGGATCGACACCCGAAACCGGTAAGACGTGGCCTCGAATGCTGCCGCGACTTCATCGACGCCGTCGCCGGAGTAGGTCAGTTGCCGCACCGCGTAGAACGGAACCTCCACCAACTGCTGGTCCGGGCTCCCACACACCATCACCGACGCGACCGTGAAATCGGCGGGTCGGGAACCGAATTCGGGACTGTGCGGAATGCTCAGTGTTGCCCCCGACAGCACACCGCTCGACACTTCGCGATCGGCGACACACGACGGCACCGTCGCAATCGCCGTCCTCGGGGAGGGCTCAGGCCAGAAGTAGACAGACAAACCCGCAACCAGAACTGCCACCACAGGCAGCACGATCAACCATCTCCGTCGGGTCACGTCAGCTCTCCTCGGTGCGAGCCCTTGTGGTGCAGGGCGTTTCGCTATGACCATCGAGGGCAGCAGTCACGACCGGCGTCGAGTCAGAGACAAGCCCGCGACCGTCGAGACCAAGATCCACCAGCGCACCGTAGAACCAAACCACGATCTTCGGCCATCGGCGAATACCTCACAGCTTCAGTGTGCGAACTCGCCGCGTTGCGGCTGCTGCCGCATGCTGCTCGTGGGCGAACAGCAGTCCGTAGGTGAAACCGTTCTCTGCGGGTCGGGTTCCCGCCGCGGCTCCGAGGCGACGAAGGAACCCTGCTGCGACGAGGCTGTCCTGGTGTTCGCCAAGTACTTCTTGGAAGTGTTTGTAGCGCCGGATCGTTTTCTTCGAGCGCTTCGTGCCGAGTAGCGGTGTCGCCAGCTCCGCGGCGTACCGCGCACGCTTGAACGCCTTACGTGCTCGGTGCAGAGCTTCGTCATCGCCGGCCACGCCTGAGACTGCGGTCTTCAGGCGGATGCGGGCTTTCTTGCCGGCCTTGGTCGCCAGCGACGTCACGTTCCTGCGTGGGAGTGACCGCACCGAGGAGTCGAGGGTGTCGAGGGCCTTGATCAGGGTGGCATACCGGTCACCGGCGAGGACGGTATCGACGTCGGCTCGGTAGGTGCGCTGTTCGGCAGCGAGGGTGGTCTCGATATCGGCGGCCACGGGACCAAGCACCCACTCGTCGGGAAGATCGGCCACCGCTTGAGCGAAGCGGGCGCGCTGTACTTCGTGGTCGCGGACGTGGCCGAGGATTCCGGCGTACCAGGACAGTTCCTCGTCCAGACCGGTGGCGACGGCCGGGTCGAAGGCGCCGCCGAACACTCGCACGGTGCTGCGGAGTCGCCGGATCGCAACGCGGGTGGCATGGATCGGATCCTCACCGCGCCGCAGCGCTGCATCTCCTCCTCGAATGGCACTGATCTGCTCACGCACGTAGGCGGCAACGGGCGCTGCGCCAGCATCTCGAGTCGATGTCGAAGGTTTCGTCGATGTCGTCATCGTTATGGATGCCCCGGATGCGTGCCGATCGAAACCACCACGGTCGATCCACGCAGTCGCCGACCCACCCGCGCGGAGAACGGCTTCACATACGGCATATTGTTCGCGAACGAGCCTCAGGCGGCCGGAGCCGCGCAACGACGCGCTCGCGCACTGAATCTCTGACCGGTGGTCGCAGCCGCTGAGCGTCTGGCGCGCTGTCGGCCCCCTGCGTGTCAGCGATCGTCAGTTCGGGCGTGAACGACTCGCATCACGAACCCTGGATGCCGATCGCGACCGTACTCCCAGCGGATGGTTCGGGTGGGACCGTCCCGAGGAGGCCTGACGCTGATTCCGCGGTAGTCGTACCCGTCTTGCGGTACCTGCTCCCACTCGAAATCTACGGTCTCACCTTCGACCAGGTCGACGCTGGAGCCTGTGATGTAAACCGTCTCGTGCTCGCGTGTCGGAGGCAGGGTGATCGCCCGCAACATGCTGATGTGAACCCAGCAGCCGCTGGGAGTGTCGGCCGACTCGACGACGCCCCACCCTTCTTCACCACTCCACACCGCAACGACACCTGTACAGGTCACCGGCTCAGCGTAGCGACGCCGGTCGCTCCGACTCCACGCATTCCCCCCCTGCGGCGAGTTCCCACAGTGTCAGGTGAGCCGCCTGCCCTGACACGGGCATGCAGGGTGGTGGCGCGTAGAGCGGGGGAGCTTGTGGCGGTGACAGTCTGATTCGGGACCAGTGTGACGGTCTGATTCGGGACCCACCCGGGCTTCGGCGTGGCGTCGTGACGGCTTGATCTGGACCCACTTCCGTGGCGTCAGGAGGACCCGCATCCAGC
>NZ_JABFAU010000007.1:78151-107513 GCF_017168335.1 Rhodococcus sp. KRD162
GGTTCGGTGGGTGTCCAGATCGCGAGCTCGCTCTGGCTGTGCGTGCGCAGATCCTCGACGTACGGGATCCGCCACACCGCCGGAGCGGCCGAGGCGACAACGTCAGCGCGCCTGCGCAGAGTTTTCGGGAGCGGACCGGGTGCATCGGGAACCAGCGCCAATCCGAGGAGGGTGCAGCCGCCGGTCAGACCAGCGGCCGACTGCAGGAGCAGATCGTGGGCAGCGTCGAGCCCTTCGCGGTCGGTGCGCGAGACGACCACGACATTGCGGTGCCGGTCGGCGGTGGGCCAGCCCCGGCGAGCATCGCCCGCCGGGGCCCAGATCTGAGCGAGTGTGCCTGCGCCGGAGCGCCCGTGAGCGGCGAGGAGCCACATCACGGGCGGGCGACCGTTGACCGCGACCGGGTCGTCGTGAATCGGTGCCCGGCGTGAGGGCGGCGGTATCCGCAACCCGGCCGGGGCGACCGACACGTCGTCGTCTCGGTGATAGTCATGGTGCTCTGCTGGTTGTGCGGCCATCTCGGGCGCACCTCCTTCTCCGGCGTTCTCGGTCACCGAGTGGTGGTCGGCGAGACGGTCGTGGGCGCTACGGCGGGAACGTCCGCAGTGGTGGTGGCCGCTGCGGTCGTCGAGGAGGTAGCGGTGGAGCCGATGGCGGCGTGGGCGGCGAGGATGCTTCCTGCGCTACGGACGGTGTCGGTGGTGGCGAACAGCGACGCACCTTGTTTGATCACTGCCCCGACCTTGTCGGCGAGAGACTGATCGCCGGTCAGGTCAGCAGCGAGGGCGACAATCCACCGCACCGTCAGCTCGACGGGCGTTTCACCTTTGGATCCGACCGGAACACTGTCGTAAGAGCCATGTTTGGTGGCGGTGTTCCAGTACGAGGTGTCGGTGACGAGCTGGGCGAGACCGGCGTTCTCGTCGATGGTGTTCGACACTTCCTTGAACGCGACGTCTACGGCCGAGTCAATGGTCGCCGGGGGTACGAGCTTGACCGCCGAGGACAGCACCTTGGTCGCGAGTATGCCCAGAGCTGCGGGTGGATTGGTTAGGCCGACGGTGGCGAGCTGACCGATCGTCTCGGGGGTGATGACGTCCTTGGCGACGGTGATCGCCGCCCCGATAGCCATGCCGGCGATCTTGGTGACCGCACCGACCGCCTCGGCAATCATCTCGTCGGTCGAGGTGGCGGACGGGTCGGAGTACTTCGCCATCTTCGACAGAACGGTCTCCGACGACGAGTTGACCTCGAATCGTCCTGCCTTGGAGTCGAAGTCGATGTCGTCGTTGATCACCGACGCGCCGGTCATCAAGGCAGTGCGCCCGACGGCGGTGGAGACGTCGGTGAGGATTCGGACGGGGTCTCGGGTGTCCATCGAGGACTGGCCTGCGATGGAGGCAACGAGCTTGGCCGCGGGGGCGTCGATGGGGGTGTCGCACGCGAGATCGCCTGCGGTGCAATACGAAGCGACCCGGTCGGAGACTGCTCCGAATCCGGCGATCTTCGGTGTCGGTGCGATACCGCCACCTGCGGGCGCAGCTGCGGCGACGGCCGGGGCGAGTTGGACTGTGTCCACGGCTGCGCCGTCGGTTCCCGGTGCCGGAGCGGGGGTCGAGCCACCGCTGGCGATGACGTCTTCACCTTCGGCGCGGGTGGGATCGGAGAACAATGCCGCGCCGGCGAAGTGGTCGGCGTCGACCGGGCCTGTTCCTGCCCCGATTTCGCGGGTGACCTGGGAGGCGACCTCGCCGCCCTGGGAGTAGCCGGAGAGGAACACTTTGGTGCCGGGGCAGCGTGCGGCGATGTCGGAGATCATCTTGGTGGTGTTCTCGACGCCGATGTCGACGGACTGGGCGTAGGGGACGGCGGAGCGGTCGCCGGGCTTGCCACCAAAACTCGCCGGGTACGCGACGTAGCTGCGGTCGAGTGCGGGTCCGTCGCCGGAGTTCGCATCGCGCATCGCAGGGACGGTCAGCCGGGAGAAGAATCCGGAATCGGCGTCGGGCGGGGTGTTCTCGTCGATTTCGGTGGTGCCGGGGACGACGACGAGATGCAGTACCGGGCAGTCGCCGTCGGTGCTGGATCGGCTGGTCGTCGCTGATCCAGACGGGGTGGGTGTGGCGGACGGTTGCGCGGCTGCGACTCCGCTCGCGGAGACCACGATGGTCAGCGCGGCGGTGACGGCGAGCAGGCGCACAGTATGGCGGCGAACCTGGTCGATGGGTGTGTGCACGGCGTCTCTCTTCTTCGTGGGATCCAGCGGATGTGCCTGGTCTAGGGGTCAGCGCGGGACGATGGCGGAGATGAGCGTCACGCCGTCCTGCGCCTTGGTGGTGGTGATCCGTTGGCGACTCATCCGGCCGTCGATGCCGGGGCCGCGTTCGACGACGGTGACGTCGTAGATCCCGGCGTCGACCGGGTCGGCCAGGACACAGAATTCGATGTCGGGTTCGAGCTGGTCGATTCCCTGCTGGAGTCGCTGCGCCGACGCCATCACCGCATCGGGTGCACCTGCTGCGCGGGCAGCGGCCCCGTCACGGTCGAAGTAGAAGGCCTTCTCGAACCGCCAGATCGCCACCGCGCCGGGATCGTCACTGTCCTCGGTGACCGGGTCACCGTCGGCTTGCCCTCGGCACCAGGTGACATCGGCGGCGGCGGCACCGGCGGCAGCTGGAGCGGTCGAGGTCGGAACGGCTGTGGTGGTGACAATCTCGTCGGGTAGCAGTGCGGCCGGTGGTTGTGGTTCGTCACCGAATCCGCCGAGGACCAGCGCTGCTCCCAACCCTCCCCCGATCAGGACTGCGAGTGCGGCTGTGACGGCAACAGCGGAGCGGTGACGTCGCCACCACGACTGCGGGGGTGCGGGCGCGGTATAGGGGCCTCCAGCGCGGAGTAGAGAGGTCCGCTCGTCGAAGGAGCCGTATCCGCTCGTGGGCTGGGATGCGGGGCCATGGTCAGGGTGGTCCACGGCGATGTCGTCGGTAGGGTGCTCGACGAACCAGTCGTCGTCCGGATCGGTGTCGGCGGACTGATGCTCGGTCAGGACCGACAGTCTGCGCTCGGAAGGATAATCGGAAGCTGCTGCGGCAGTGTCGGTCTCGGCAACGACAGTCTCGGCGAACCAGTCGTCGGCGTCGGTGTCGGTGTCGTGAGTGCGGTCTCGAGGTGCCACAACAGGCCTTTCCGAGGGATCGAAGTAGAGAGGGAACGGGGGCGAACCTTCGGATACAGCCCGGCCACAGCGGTGGTGGCCCGGCTGTACCCGGAAGTCAGACCCCGACGTTCAGACCTGCAAGTGCGGCTTTTGCCTGGTCGAGAACCGGAGCGACGGCAGTGTTCACCGCGGCTACGGTGTCTGCCACGGCGGGCTGCTCGAGCGCCGTCGAGGTGAACTGTTGGACCTGCTCGTAGGCGGGTTCGGTCCACCCCTGAACGGCGGTGGCGGCCTGGTCGACATCGGCCGGGGCGAGGTTCAGGCTGCCCTGGATCTGGTCGACGGTGGTGTCGATGGCGTTCTGCACGCTGGGGGCATCGACGGTCAGCGGCGCAGCAGGGGCAGCCGGAATGCTCTCAGGGGCCGGGAGCGGTGCAGGCTCTTCGATGATCTGCTGCTCGCCGCCGAGCACGGTGGCACCGAGGATGCCGCCGATGGCAGCGCCTGCGCCGGTCAGGCCCAGCACGATCGGTGCCGACAGAGCAGCACCGACGCCGGCACCGGCAAGTGCGGCCGCTCCGGGGATGAAGACCCATCCGACCGGTCCGCCCCAGACGATCGCACCAGTGCCTGTGGTGGCAGCGACGCCGAGGCCGCCGCCGATGGCGGCTGCGGTGCCGGTGATCACTGCGGCGGGTACCACGGATGCTGCAAGGCCGACAGCGCCACCGGTGATGACGCCGGTCGCGGTACCGGCGGCGATGCGGTCGGCGCGGGATGCGTCGGCGAATCCGTTGTCCACGAGCCAGTTTCCGCCGTCGGCTTGGATTGCGGCTCCGGTGTTGTTGAACTGTTCGACCAGGTTCGGGTCGAGCAGGTTCGGGTCGTACGGTACGAGCTCGCCGCCGACAAGGACATAGCCCTCGGGTGCGTCGATCGGTGCAATGACTTTGCGCTGCACGGTCGGAACGGGCGGCGGGGGAGGCGGAGCTGCTTGCAGTGCAGGCGGTGCGTCGGTCGGTGCGGCCTGCGGCGCAGGGGCGGGCTCGTAGTAGATGGTCTGGTACGAGGACTGCTGGTTACCGGACCGGTAGTCGTCGTAACTGCGCCACTGGGACTGCTGCACCTGAGGTGAGGCCTGGTATCCGGGCAGGAACTGGCGTTCCTGGGTCGGGGCCGGCGGCGGCGCGACGGGAGTGGTGTCGGTGGTTCCGGACTGCGCGGTGTCGGGGGCGGTCACGAAGTCCTGCGGGGCGGCGTGGGCGGTGGCGGTGCCCCATGCCAGTACGACGGCAACCGGTACGGCAGTGAGAACGAGTGCCCGTTCTCTGCGACGGCGTTGACGCCCGCCGATTCCTTGTTGAGGAGACATGTGCGGTGGTGCCTTTCGTAAGACGCTGCGGTGCAGCGGTATTGGGAGATGTGTGACAGCGATGGTTGATGGTGGAACCACCACCGTCCGCGCTGGGGAACGACCAAAAACGAGGGTCAGCCTTCGGGTGATCCCTCAACGCAAACGACAGGTGATGCCTTGGGAGTGGATGCCAGCGCGCTTGCTTTTCACGCTGGCATCCACGAGCGTTCAGCCCAGCAGGCCGAGCCAGAACCAGAGCTGCGAGAAGATCCAAGGCATCGGGGCGTATTCCTTTCTGTCAGTGGTGTTCTGGGTCCTTTGGTGATGTCCCGGCGGGGCCGCACAGTTCGGCACACGATGAGGTCGAAGGCGTCACGGTGCGACCCTCACGCCGGTCCACCAACTGAGGGGGCTACACGGGAGCCTCAGTGCAGTGAGAGCGCCGTGTAGACCCTCGCGACTGATCGCCTCTTCAGGCATCAGTCGAGATTGGGGGTAACTAGGCCACGTGGCTGAAGAGCGGAGCTTGTGGGAGTAGTTCCAGGAACGTCGCATTGGCGTCAATCCATTCACCAATCACCACGCCCGTCTCTTCACAGATCAGCCTGTGGTGGCTGTGGTGGGGCACGGCTGGGAGCGAACACACGGCCAGACCTGCAACACGGTCGTTGACCGAGGGGCAGAGGGCGATGCCGGGATTGCAGGTGGAGTCCGGATGTAACGTTCGCGGTTGCGCGACTGATGTCATAGGTGTCTCCGATCCGATTGCGGTTCTGCTAGATCCGCATAGGCTGGGAGAGCCCCTGCGGATACAAGTTGAGCCCGATATTGGGGCTTTGTTCTGTAGGTGGAGGGGACTCCGGATGCGTTTCGGGACGACCAATCACGGCGCATCTGGAGTCTGCTAATTCGAGTTACTTTGTGCCAGTTGGCCTCTCGCTTTCTGTGGCGTATCAGTGATGAATAGACGATGCGGTGTGCGCCCGTAAGCCGAATCTTGCTCTATCGACGCCCAGGGGTGAACCTCGATGGCATTGTCTAAACAACTGCGCCCATACACTAGCATCAAAACATGCTTTAGGTGCTACCGAATTGGGACAAGTGGCATCGTGTCCTCTCGTGAGGTTCCATCGGTGAGGCGTCGGTTGCGTGGTTTCGCACCTGACAAGCTGCGGGCACGACGAATTGAACTCAAGCTGAGTGGTGCCGAAGTTGCGCGCGTTCTCGGAGTGGCTGTGACGACGTACTCACAGTGGGAACGAGGCCATTCCCATCCCCGTGTAGACACTCTTGCTCGATGCGCTAAAGAATTCGGGAGTGAGATCAGCGACTTCGTCTCAGTGCCGGAGGACGAGGAGTACCTCGGTGATCTGCGAATATCCAGAGGGCTGACCCAGGGGATGCTCGCGAGTGAAATCGGCGTCAGTAGCCAGTACATCGGGGCGCTCGAGCGCGGGCAGAGCAAGCTGAGCGCGCCGGCCGCCCGCCAGATAGCGGAAGCGCTGGGGTACCCGACGCAACGGGTGAGCGAGGCATTCGAGCGTGTGCGGAAGCGGCCACGGGGCGAACCGGCCTGACTGGGGATCTGACTCTGGATCGGCATTCTGGCTCCAAGACGCGTGCTTGTTAGCCACGTGAAATGGGTTCCACGTGGTGCTCAAAGGCTGCGTCTGAGGGCCATGCGGCCGACAGGAAGTCTTCAACTCTTCGGCAGAGTCGAAGGTGCCGAGGGCGAAGCTATCACGATCTGTCAGGGAGTGGGAACCTCAAGCGCCTGCTCGGAAGGTTGTAGCGCGGGGAGCACCGCGAGGACCAGACGGTCACCAAGTTGTCCGGGGTAGGGCCGTAGCTCGAGTCGGGTTTGCTGCCACTTCCAGCCGGTCGCGCCGCCGTCGTCGATTGCGCGGATGCGTACATCAGCTGACACGGGAGCCGTATCGTGGGTCCACTTTTCTAGAGCATCTGACAGTGTCGCCCGGTCGTCGTCGTGCAACACGCCGCAGCCGCTTGTGAGATCACGCCATTTCACCCAGGTTGGAGCTTCCGGTAACCACATCGTCAAAATTCCGGTTCGGCCGTCGAATACAGCGATGCGTGTTCCACCGCTCTCAAGGCCGCTCGGCATTCCCAGCTCGGCCAATGTCGGTTTGTCGGGTTCCGTTGTGTCTGTCACGTCGTGCCATAGCAGCCTGAGGCCGACGTTGGGAGGGTCAGTTCTCCCCCTGCCCCAGCAATGCCAACGCATGATTCGGCCATCTGCGTGGAGAACGGACATTGGTCCTTCCCACTTCTGACCGTGTGTAGGGACCAGCGCCTGGGCGAACAATTCCTCGGACCCATCGAATTTGACGGCCTTGGCGTTGTACTCCGCTGGGGTTCGTTCCGGCACGTGATCAGCCGCAGAGACACCGGACATTGCGGAAGCCTCGACTGTCTGCTCGATGACGGTGCGTTCGAGTAGCCAGGCTATTCCGGAAACGGTGCGCACAGGGTCGGGTTCGACCTCCGGGTCCCCCACCCAGACCTGTATGCCGTGGGTTTCCCCCGACGGCCCCAGAACTGGTACTGCGCGAATGCGAGCTTCACGCCGACGGCCTTTGAAGATCACATCTTGCTCGGCGCAAGAACTGCGTGTGAGTTCTAGAAAACCATGCAGATCGAAGGCAGGCCCAGGTGACAAGCGATCGATTTTGGTCCAATCTCGGACCTTCCCCCCAGTACTGATGACTGTCATCTGTCCTGGAACCAAGGTTTCCACCAGGTGCCAGCTGTTCACGATGTCCACAGGTTCCCCTTCCTGATCGACCTAGACAGACGACGGTACAGTCACGCCCGCCGCGAAACAGAAAGTCTGACGCCGTGTGGCCTCATTGTCACTGCTTCGCGCACGTCGAGCTGGTAATCGGGGTCTGCCCGAATCTCATACCGACAAGCTATGGACGCCAACGCAAGCACCGCCTCGTGTAGGGCGAATTGGCGGCCGATACACGCTCGCAGACCAGTGCCCCAAGGCTTATAGATGCGGCGGTTGGTATCGCTGGCCTGGCCTGTGGCGAACCTGTCGGGGTCGAAGTTGTGTGCTTCTGGCCCCCACTCCGGTGAGCGGTGCAGCTGTGGAAGGAGAACAAAGACCCACCCCTCGGGCACCTCGTATCCGCCCAGCGAAGTTGCGCCGCGCTCACGTGCCTTGCGGAAGTAGCCGGGTGCAGCGGGCCACAGGCGGAGGGTTTCGTCGACGACATGTCGTGTCCGTCGCAGCTTGGGCACGTTCTCGAACTCGATGGAGGTGCCATCAGGAGCGACGGCGTCGACTTCGGCGCGTATCCGCTGCATCTCATCCGGTCGGGTGCTCAGGAAATGCAACGCGAAGGCGATGGTTGATGCTGTTGTTTCGTTTCCCGCGATCAGGAAAGTGATGATCTGGTTGCGGATGTTCTCCAGTGTCAGTTTGTCGCCCGTATGGGGGTCTGGTGTGTTGAGCATGTGTTCGAGCAGATCCGGAGTCGTTTTGTTGGAGTCGGGCTGGGCCATTCGCTGTTCGATCAGGGAGTCGACGGTGCGGCGTATGAACTGCAGGTCCTCCTCGTGCTGCCTCGTCGCCCCTCGCCCTAGGACAGAGCGGATGATCGGCACATCGTTCGATGACTTGTTGACATATTGAAGGACGCGAGCGATGGCGTCCGCAAAGGGTACGGGCTGGCGAAACGAGCCGAAATCGTGCGACAGGGCGCAACGCCCGATCACGTCGAAGGCCAGTTTCGAGCATTCGTCGTAGGCGTCTACCGGACCCGATCCGCTGTCCCACGAGGTCACAAGTTCGTTGACTGATTCCTGCATGGCTTCGTGGTAACCGCGCATGGCCGCTTTGCTGAACGCCGGCCCGAGCACGGCATGCGCGCGATGCCAGTTCGGCTCTGAGTTGAAGGCGGTGAACAGACCGTCTTCGCCGATGGCGCGTAGCTTTCGATGTGGCAGGGCAAGAAATTTGGCCCAGTACTTCTCGTCGTTGACTTCCGCGACAAGCTCCGGTTGGGAGACCACCACGAGTCGGTGGCCGAAAATCTTGCGTTCGTATATCCCCCCGAGTTCTGTGGCCATTGCCATCTCTTTTTGAACAGGTTTGGCGGTATCAAGGCCAATGACGTCTCCGGCAAACGGCAGTCGGTAGCGCGGATGAGGCAGAGTCTTCGAGATGGTTTGGGCGATCTCCATGCCAGACAGTGTCCCCCACGTTTACAGACACTGGTCGGCGGCCAGTTCTGACGCATCAGGGAGTGCGGACCGGGCAACGAGTGGAGACCGTCTGAATGGCAGAGGTGTAATTCTCGGTGCCTTCCTCGGCGTGTCACAGCGCTTCGAAAATGATTCTGGTTCAGGATGGTCTTCGGTTGGGACCGAAGACGAAGGAGGCCGTGCCATGCCGATGCCCAGTAAGGGTGACCGGACGTCGCTGACTGTCCGACTGCCGTCAGAGCTGATTGACACGCTCAAGGCACAGCGGAACTCGGCTGGCGCTACGTCTCTGAGTCAGTACGTTGCCGATCTAATTGCGATTGCTAGCGACCGGGAAGATCTTGCGCGCGAGCTAAATCGCGCGGAAGAGCAGGGGGTGCTGCCGTTGACTGCGTAGCTGTCTTGACCCTTAACCGACGTTTGGGTCATACGACCAACTAAATCTGCGCAGCACCTTGAGATGACAAAAACCCCCGGCGTGCGGGCCGAGGGTTTCTGAAGTCAGAGAGGCGAGTGACTAGCTCGCAACTCGTTCTGTGTTGCTTTTCCCCGAAGGGACTGTCTTGGCGGACATGTCTCAGGGTACATCGTGCCCTGAAGTAGGTACAAGATTGAATGCTCGTGTCGTCCATCCGGATGCGACTGCGGACCGGCTGTGGCATCGATTCGCACCGGCGATTGCTGCACGCCGATCGATGAGGCTCTACGACCCGACGGCGCGTAAATACGTGTCCGCGGGGCCGTTGACGGTCAAGAGGCCGGCACTTCCATCTGCAGTGCCGCTGTTCTCACGCGGGCGCGCCCGCGTCGTTGCTTTGGACTTCGACACCAAACACCACGGCCATGCCTCCGTTGTCGCCGACGTGACGCGTCTGCTTGCCTGGTTGACCGAATGCGGTGGCCGCGCAGTAGTCGACGAATCGACCAGCGGCGGCCGACATGTGCTGATACCGCTGGCACCGGGAAAAACAGTCACCGCCGCCGAGATCCGGCCGCTGTTGCGCCTCCTCTCGGCGCGACTTCCCACGTTGGACATCACACCGATGACCAACGACGCCACCGGGTGCATCACCGTGCCGGGCTCGCAGTGCAAAGAAGGTGGCTACCGGACCCTCGTCGACCTCGACCCGGCGGCAGCGTCCGACATCCTGACCGTCGGGTCTGATGCCGGCATACTGTCGCGGCTCGAAGCCCTGCTCGGAGGAACGGGCCGAGCGATCACCAACCCGATCGATGCCCACATTCGCGCCGAGACGTCGGCTGAACGCGTCCTCGGCAGCAGCGATGACACCCGGTTGCATCCGCGTTTCTGCCGCTCCACCCCACCGCCGCGCTGCGTCCTCGACTTCGCCCGCACCGGCCGCATCGACACCCGCCGCTGGCCCTCACGGTCGGAAGCACGCCAGTCCGTCATCACCCACGCCGTTCTCACCGGTGCCAGCGCCGCCGACATCCTTACCCGCATCGCCGAACCCGCATGGGCCGGTGTGCGTGCCGCATACGCCCGTTACGCCGAACCCGAACGCGCGATCCGCCGCGACACTGCCCGCGCCCTCGACTGGGCCACATCGACTCTCCCGGATCCAGTCCGGGATATCGGGCACAAGCAAAAGCACACAGGGGGCACCCATGACCCCGTACTTCGCTCCTGGCTTACCCACGCTCAAACCTGGGTTGCTACGGAATTCATTCATCGGCGTGACCGCTGGACTACGCATGCAGTTGTTCAAGCACTGGCGTGGGCTGCGTCGGTGTCAGGGCAGACAGTCGAAGGAGTTCCCACTGTCGGTGTCGGTGGCCGTTCACTGTCCATCGCTGCGGGCATGCTTCCCGAATCGACGGTGTGGTCAGCTCTGGAGCGGCTGCGTGAGATGGAAGGCTCTCCGCTGCTGTTGATCGAACGTGGGGTGGGTCAGAACCCCGACCGATATGCACTTGTGCCCACACATGCGGGACGAGCGGGGACAAGTGACACCTCGACAGGGACGGAGGAGGTGGAGTCGGTACACCCGGCATGGAGTGTCATCGGCTGGCGTCACCGTGTCCTTTACGACGCCGTGGTCGCCGCGGCAGAGCCTTTGACTCCGGACGAGTTGTTTACCGCCCTAGGCGTCGGACGTACCAGCGGGTACGAGGCCTTGCTGGATTTGCGCGTCGCCGGTCTGCTTACGGTCGAGAACGCCAAAATCGGTGTCGGGCCGGTCGAACTCGACGACATCGGCCATCGTCACGGTCTCACGTCGGCGGTCCGTGCACGCATTGTGCGCCACCGCGCTGAACGCATCGTCTGGCGAGAATGGCTCGCAGCCCGCGACGAGGCACGCACTCCACCCGAACCTGACCGGTCGTTGTTCGCGATTATCGACGATCACCCTGCCGATCCACCTGACCGGGAATACATAATGGCGGTGATGAACACAGGCCCACCGGATCCGTTCTAGCGCACGGTGTGCCGGCCACGAACCTGGGGCGGTGGCGGCGGTCGGGGGCGTGTTCGCATTGCTCGCTCTCGCCCGCCTACAGCGCGGCCGCACGCTGCAAAGGTGGACCGAACTGAACTCGTACACCGGCGTTGCCGCGTGATGCAGGTGCTGCACGGATCCGTCGACGTAGTCGATGTCTACCCAGCTCGACCGCTAGTGGTCCAGCTCAGATGACCGGAGCGTTGGGTTGACGGCGGATGAAGTCCGCCATCCCGGGAACGGTGAAGGCAACTAGGCCTCGGGCCGGAGACCAGATGAGTCCTTTGCGTATACAGGAATCACGGTGCGGTGCCATCGATTGTGGGTTCGATCCGAGGGCCTCGGCGAGGGTTGCCGTCCGCGGGGTGTCGGTTCCGCTGCGTGCGATGGCAACCAGATAGCGTTTCTCGGCTTCAGTGGCGCGTAGCCACCTCGAGCTGTAGAAGCCGGAATCGAGCGAGGCGTGGCCGGTGTCCACCGCATCCTCGGCGTCGGCGAGTGTGAACGGGGACTGCTGGGCTGCCTGCCAGAGCTCGTGACCGAACACCTGAAGGAAGTACGGGTATCCGTCGCTCGCCGCGACGATGTAGTCGGTTGCCTCGGCGGCAATGTCTTGGTTGAGCCGGGTGATGGGGGTGACGATCGCATCGCGGGCCTGATCGTCGGCGAGCGGACCGATGGTCCTGTAGTCGAACTGGCGCTCGGCGTACGACCGTGCGTCGGCCAACGCTTGCGCGAGGTTCGGCAGACCTGCGCCACACACGAAGAACGGCCATTCGCGTTGGGCTGCACGGTGCTGGGTCGCCAGGATCACCTGCAGTAGCGCCGGCTCGAGCTCCTGCATCTCGTCGATGAACAGCCCCAGCGCGGTGCCGTCCTTGCGGAGCTCCTCTGTCAGATCTTCGACAAGGTCCTCGAATTCCACCCCCAGAGACGGCTTCTCGGTACCGGCCGAGCGAGCGAGCTCGACGCCGACGCCGAATGCAGTGGCGGACAGCGAGAACTCTTCGGTCAACTGCCGAATCTTGTCTGCTACCGGGCCGGCGAACTGACGACGACGGACAGCGCGCGAGATATCTTTGGCAATGCGCCGCCGCAGCGCTTCGGCACCTTCCACACTGGTCTGGGCTTCGACCTCGACCACCACCCAGTTGTGGCGGCGAGCTTGATCTGCCATCGTCGCCAGAAGCGTGGTCTTGCCTACCCCTCGAAGTCCCTGCAGCATGAGCCCGCGGTCGTAGCGCCGCTGTTTCGTCCGCGCAATCAACAAATCGAACCGCTCGAGCTCGGCGGTACGTCCGACGAGTTCGGGTGGGCGGGTGCCAGACCCGGGTGTGAAGGGGTTCAGTCCGTACTCCATACATCCAGACTATAGGATCGTATCCATGTGTATAAGGTTTTTACTTATAATTTTGGATACAATCTTATAGGCAATCGAAGCGGTACGAACCCCAGCTGCACTACGTCCACAAGCCACACCCGGTGTATAAGCGGTTACTGCGACACCTTTGCGATGTTGATGGCGGTTGATGGATGGGAAGTGGCTACCGCACCTTCACGAGATGTGGACGGTCCCCGGGATGTCGAGCCTGAGCCTGTGGGTCACATGTCATCTGTCGCAACCCCGAATTCGGGCGCTCGGTTCACATTGCGGTGCCGAGGCCTCTAATCAATTCCCCGCAGTCGATGAGGTGCACGACGGTGCGGTCTCGGTGTGCCAGATCTCGAGCCAGGTTGTCAGGTGCTCCCGCTGGTGGCGGGTGAATTGAGGAGTCGCAGGGTGCGTTCGAGGAGCTGTTCGATGCGGTCCTCGACGTCGTCGACCATGTCCGGCACATCGGCCAGCGCCGTGTAGGCGCGGCGACGCGCCTCGACGCCCGAGCGGTAGTACCCAGAGTCGAGCTCCGCAGGGACCGACTCCGGAGCGCTGATCGGGTCGCTCGGACCAGTGCCGTCGAACGGTCTGACAATGGTGCGACGTGGAGTGTGCAATGGAGAAACGCCGGTGCGGTGCCTTGCTATGACCGCTCCGACCTCGGCTGCGGTCATAGCCGTGACCGGCAAGGGCAGATGGCCCCACCGGTCGATCGGCACCGCAACAGGACCGCGCCTCTGTGGCAACCCGGTCATGTCGGGAAAGGTGTTGCGCTGTAGATGTTCTGCCAACAGGGTCGTCGAGGGATAGTGCTCGGAGAACTGCAGGACCGTGTGCCACTGGCCCCATATTGTCGCCGGCTCGAAACCGCTGGCGTCGTTGGATGCGATATGGACTCGGTGGCGGCCGCCGATCCACACAGTGTGGCCGTCGGTCGTGATGTCGTTGCGGTCGAGTCCTGCAATTGCCCTACAGGACAGACCCGCTCCGGAAAGCACGAGAAGGACGGCGTCCCGGCGGCCGAACAGTGCAGCCGTCGATCCCACGGTCGGCAGTCCGGCCGCAATCAGCTGGTACTGCTCGGCACGCCGAATTGTCGAGTCGCTACGCGCCGAGTCCAGTGCGATTCGGATCGACGTGACTAGTCCAGGAGCGGGCAGGCCGACGTCGAGATGAGCGCGGTTGATCGCGGAAACTCGACGCAGTTGAACAGCATCACCGGCCGGGTTCTCATCAAGGAATTGCACCAGCGTGATCGGCGACGCGGGTAACGCCTCGACATCAGCCGCGGTGCACCAGTCGACGAACAGTGACCACTGGTAGGTATAGCCGTTCACCGTGTTGCCCTGTCTCGGTGTCACGGGTGCGACGGTACCCCGACGAGTATTGGGTTGGCCATAGTCGGGACGAGAAGAACCGTGGGTTCGTTGGCTGCCGTAGGTAGGTCACCGACGCGATTTCGGAGCGGCTGGCGCATCCGATTGTTACCCATTCACTCGGCCGTGATGAACGGCTATGCGTTGCCTCCGAATTCGACGGCAGCTGCCCCCCATCCGAGGCTTCTGATGCATGCGTCGACTCCTGCTGCAGCAGTAATCAGTTCGCGCAGTTCGGTTTCGGTTCTACGTCCGCTTCCGTACAGACACAATCGAAGTATGTCGTCCTCGATATCGTGTTCGTCGCTGGTCGCCGGATCGAGTAGGTCGGTCACTACAACCACTCGACGGGCCGACGCAGCGAGCGACGAAAGGAGCAGACGCGCATCGGCGTCCGGGTGTGCGTCGACCAGATCGACTGCGATCGCAAGGTCGACGGGGGTGTGCAACGGAGTGAACTCGCTGGCGTCGACACAGTGCACTGCGCTGCGCCGCGTCTGGGCGACGTCCACCAAATTCCGCTGATTCGTGGCAGGCAGCCCAACCAGCGTGATCGCAATATCGGGGCGCATGCGAGTCAAGGTGTCGGCATACACTCCAGCAGCCTCGCCGTACACCGCGACTGTGGCTACTCCGTCGAGATCGATCGCGTCCGGAAGCGCAGGCGCGCGGTAGAGCGCGCCGAATGCGGCTTCTTCATGGAAGTCGGCGACGAAACCCGGTTCGATGGACTTGGCGGCGAAGCTGTGTGACCGAGCCGGTTTTCCAGTCCTGACCATTTCCATGAGTCCCAAAAACGACATTTCCAGCTGGGTGTGAATCTTGTCGTGATGCAGCGCCTGACTGGTGAATGTATCCGGATCGGCGAGAATCGATCCCATCTCGGTCAGTGTGAATCTCTCGCCGTCGGTCGCGAGCAGGTCCAGCAGAACCAGGTAACGCAGCAACTTGGCCGTGGCACCCACATCGGTGTTGCACTCCGCGGCAATCGCGCCGACCGTATCGGCAACACCGTCGACGGCAGCAAAAATTCCGACGGTGACAGCTGCCCTGATTGCCAACGGAGGCAGCAACTCCGACATCTCGTGCAGACGCGAACCGGAATCCACCTCGACGACGGCAGGCGCGTCTACACTCTCCTCGCGCCTGCGCCAGTATCCCGCGATTTCGACGAATTGCTTATCGATCTTCTTGTCCTGCTTGGCCCATCGACGAAGCGGCTTGATGGTCAGCGCCTCGCCGGCCACCCACAGGTAAGGCTGGCCGGTACGCCACTGCGCGGCTTGCACGGCCTCCACGATCCTGGAATCACCACCGTTGTCCGAGCGGTACAGCCATGTGATGTCCACGGCAGCAGCTGATGTCAGCTCCTGGTGGTGCGAAGGTTCGGCCACCTCGACGACTACGGTGGCCGGCAGATCGGCAGGCAGCTTCTCCATACAGTGAGCGATGGCGGGCAACGCAGTCTCGTCCCCCGCAATCAGGATCCAGTCCACATCACGCGGCAGACTCGCAGAGTGTTTGGGTCCGGCGATCAGAACTTTCTCACCCGGTTGCACAGTGCGCGACCAGGTGGCCGCGAGACCGCCCTCGTGGGCCGCGAAGTCCAGAACCAGCTCGCGCTTGTCCTCGTCGAACCTACGCACGGTATAGGTTCGCCCGTACGGGAACGACCCAGCAGGCCAATCGACGGTACCGTCGTCGAGATTCCTCGGCACCGGAAACGGCAGGGTTCCGGTGCTGGGATCGACGGGCAAGACCTTCACGTCGTCGTCGAAACCGGTTGTGCGCACAGGAGGTAGCTCAACCCCGTCGCGTATGTGCCGATCCATCGATGGGCCGCCCACGACGACTCTGCGCATCCCAGGAGTCACGTCTTCTACGCGGAGCACGTCGAGCTCTCGAAGACAGATGGGAAATACTTGTACCTCGCGGACAGTCCCCGCCATCGGAACTCCCTCTTTCCTGAACCGAGTGACTATTTCGCGCAACGCAACAGCAAGGCACTGTCCCTGCAGCGGATCGGCTACGCGGCGAACGTCTGCTCGATCTGCTCCAGCGTTGCCATGACTCCGTCGTAATCGGGACGGTAACTCGTCGCGGGCAGCTCGTAGACCTCGTCGTCCGAGAACGCGGGAAGCCCCGCATATGCGGGATCCTGCTTCAATTCGTCGAGAGTGCGTCCTGCCACCGGAACAACGAACATCACCGGCGCGGTGGCAACGGATCCGAGCAACTCGGGGCTGACGATGAACGAATCACCCGAACCGTACAGCTCCGGGTTTCCTGCTTTGGTGATGATGTCGTCCGCCTCGAAGCCGACCTCGGACAACAACGTCGGAAGCGCAGCGGTCTGCGGAATGAACGACGGCTCGTTTGTACTGAGCGACAACAGGTACGCGACGGGGGAACCGGGGACGGTGATGGCATCGCTGACCTGGGCGACCTTGTCCTCGTACGCCTTCAGTAGACCGTCGACCTTGTCTGCTTCGCCGACGGCGTCTGCGACCGCTTCGAGCTCACCCTGCCACGTGTTGACCGAGGACGGGATCAGTACGGTGGGCGCGATCGCAGCCAGCTGGTCGTACGCGTCATTGGCCAGTACTGCGGAATAACCCTGCCCGCCACCGATGATCAGATCCGGGTCGGCCTGAGCAATGGCCTCGATGTTGAGCGCTTCGCCCGCGGAAAGTTCTGTCGTTCCCTGCGCTTTTGCCTTCTCGGCCCACTGCGGAGGGAACCCTCCGTCGAGGTTCGTCACTCCCAGTAGTCGGGTGTCGGTAATGGCGATGGGCGCATCGAGCGTGTACAGATATCCCGCGAAGCCGGCAGAAAGAACAGCGATCCTCTGCGGATCAGCCGGCACTGTGACTTCGCCTCTGTCGGTGGAGATGACACGGGTCTGAACGGTCGTCGACTCACCGGCCGTGGCACCGTCGTCACCGTCCGAGCCGGAACTGCACGAGGTCACGCCGAGGGCGACCAACGCCACCGACACACCGGCGACAAGGCGAATCCCCCGGCGACGAAGCTGGTAAATGGACGCTGCGGGACCTGAATCGGACACTGGTGACACTCCTGCCATTGAAGTTACTTGAGCCTAACCTAACTCAAAATGCAGAACAACGGAACATGCGACCCCAGAACGTCGACACGGTCGAGCCCTCGCGAGCACTCCGCCTGCTCGAGAACATCGAAATCGACGGCGCGACAACAGAAAAGATGCGTACCCGAGCAGCATTCGTTTGCGAACAGGCATCCAGCCGCGGGGTGGGTCCGACGACGGTAGCCTCCTTCGCTGCTTGTTCGAGCACCTGCTTGTACTTGATCTTTTAAAGTGAAGTGTAGCGTTCAAAGCGGGATCCCGACCAGCGGGAGTAGAAGATACGAAGCAGGAGAGAACATGACGTCGATAGACGGCAAGACAGTCCTCGTGACCGGCGGCCATCGTGGCCTCGGAGCTGCGGTGGTGGACGAAGCCATCGCCCGCGGGGCCGCGAAAATCTACGCGACAAGCCGATCGGCCGTCGACGACCCCCGACCACAGGTCGAGTCGCGGCAACTGGACGTGACGTCGACGCACTCCATCGACACCTTGGCGGAGGAGGCTACCGACGTCGACATCGTCTTCAACAACGCTGGAGTGCTACACCCGGAAAACTTGCTCGACGGCCGCTTCGACCTCGTCGAGAAGACGTTCGACACGAACGTCTATGGGCCCCTTCGAGTTGCGCGCGCCTTCGCACCGATCCTGAAAGCCAACGGTGGTGGTGCCATCGTCAACATGCTCTCGGTTTTGACCTGGTTGGCCGGCAGCGGCTCGTACGGCGCGTCCAAAGCCGCAGCATGGTCTGTCACGAACTCGCTGCGAGAAGAGTTGCGCGAAGATGGAATACAGGTCTTGGGCGTGCACGCCGGGTTCATCGACACCGACATGGTCGCGGATATGGCGATGCCCAAGGCGCGACCGGAAGACATCGCGCGAGCGATCTTCGACGGCCTCGAAGCATCCGCTCACGAGGTACTGGCCGACGACGCGAGTGTGGTTGTCAAGGCGGCACTGGCCGGGCCCGTCGAGGCGTTGACGCTGTCCAACGTGATCGCCGGATCCCTCTGAGCTGACCAACGATCGAAGGATTTCGTATGCCACTCTGGACCATTTATTCGAGCCCCGGCACTCTCGGCGTCGAGGACAAGAAAGATCTTGCCGAACGAATCACCGAACGGTACTACCAGGACGTCGGACTCCCCCGCTTCTACGTCGTCACGATCTTCACCGAGGTACAACCGATCGATTTCTACGTCGGCGGAGAACCCATTCGCTCGGGAGTGCGAGTGGTGATCGACCACATCGCCAGGTCGGCAGACGGCGAGCAGGGACGGCGTCGCACAGCCAAGTGGGTGCGATCGATTCTGCAACCGACACTGGGCGGGCGCGATTTCCATTGGGAGTTCCACGTCGATGAAACCCCCGAAGAGTTGTGGATGATCGACGGACTGGTTCCACCCGCGGGCGGATCAGCCGGGGAACAACTCTGGCGCAGTTCCAACACACCAGAGCCCTACTACTGATTCCGACCGGGAACGTCCGGCTACCGGAATCACTGTCCGGTAGCCGGAGCACCGGAAGTCAGCGCTTTCCCCGTCAGCGCGAAGAAGCGCCGGACTGCGTCCGTGGTGCCGGCGACACGCGCATGTTCGCCATTCCCGAGATGCCCGGACAACGTACGAAAAACTTCCTCGGACGAGCCTGTCACGACGATCTCCGCCGTCGTCGACTCGGACGCCACCGACACGCGCACTCCTGCCGTATCGGAGACCATGAGCACGCTGTCGGCCTCGGTGTCGATTCGCACCGTGACGGTCGGTAACAACGACGATCCCTGTGCAGGATCATGATTGGGAAACAACGCCATGATCGCGAACCCGAGCCACCGCCCTCTGGTGTGATCCTCTCCGGCCCCGGACGCCATCAGGGGCACACCCCACCGCGCAAGTTCCACGAGCGGTGCACGCAGCCCGCGACCCCACTCGGTCAACGAATACACCCGCGCCGACACCGGTGCCGGCGCATCCGACGACTCCACGATGCCTGTCTCCTCGAGATCGCGAAGCCGTGTCGCCAGCAGGTTGGTCGCAATACCGGGCAGCGACCGATGCAGATCCGAATACCGGCTGGGTCCGATGAGCAGTTCTCGAACTATCAACATCGTCCACCGGTCCCCGACCAGATCCAGCGCCCGTGCCAGTGCACAGAACTCTCCGTAAGATTTCACGCCGTCATCCTACGCTTGACAATATCGACCTAATACTTGATTTAATAAAGCAATGACTACGGCTCTGCCTCGACGCACGACGTCGCGAATTCCTGTCCTTCTCGTCCTGTGCGCGGCCACCTTGGCGATCAGCCTCGCCACCACCTCCATCAACGTCGCCCTGCCCTCCCTGGCACTCGACCTCCGCGCCGACAACCGCGAACTGCAATGGATCGTCGACGCATACAACCTCCTCTTCGCCACCTTCGTGCTCGCCTTCGGCAGCCTCAGCGACCGTTACGGACGCAAGGGGGCACTGATCCTCGGCTTGACCATCTTCGGCGGCGGAGCGATCAGCGCATCCTTCGCCGACACCTCGACTCAGCTCATCGCGTGGCAGGCGGTGATGGGACTGGGTGCTGCATTCGTCTACCCCACAACGCTGTCCATCCTCTCCAACGTCTTCACCGAGCGAAACGAGAAAGCAAAAGCAATCGGAATCTGGGGCGCGACAACCGGAGTGGGCGTGGCCTGCGGCCCCATCCTCGGCGGCTGGCTGCTCGAACACTTCTGGTGGGGCAGCGTTTTCCTCGCACTCGCGGCCGGCGCAGCAATCGCCATCGCCGTCTCCGCCGCCGTTGTGACGACATCGCGCGACCCCAGCACACCACGCATCGACATCGGCGGCCTGGTGCTCTCCGTGCTGGCAGTGGGCACCCTCGTCTTCACCGTCATCGAGGCCCCCGAACACGGATGGGCCAGTGCGACCACCCTCGGAGGGTTCGCTCTCGCGGCAGCCCTGCTACTCGCCCTGGTGCTGTGGGAACGCAAGCAGACCGACCCGATGATCGACGTCCAACTCTTCACGAACATGCGCTTCACGGCGGCCAGCGCGTCGGTGACGTTCGCCTACTTCGCCCTGTTCGGGTTCATCTTCCTGATTTCCCAATACTTCCAACTCGTGCGCGGATTCGGGCCGCTGGAAACAGGACTCAAGTTCATTCCGGTGGCACTCTCGATCGCAATCGGGTCCGTTCTGGGCACCATCGTGGCAGTACGTCTGGGCAACAAACTCGTCGTGACCGTCGGACTACTGCTCTTCACGTCGGCGTTCCTGTGGATCTCCACCCTCAGCGAGTCGACCACCTACCTCGAAATCGCACTGCAGATGATCCCACTGGGTCTCGGACTCGGCCTGACATCCGCGCCGGCAACCGAGGCAATCATGGGCGCAGTGCCCCTGGAGAAGGCCGGCATCGGATCCGGCATGAACGACGCCACTCGCGAAGTCGGCGGAACCTTGGGCGTGGCAATCATCGGCAGCGTCTACGCCTCCCTCTACGCATCGTCCCTTTCGAGCTCCGGCACCGCGCAGAATCTGCCCGGCGAGGTCCGCTCTGCCGTCGAAGAATCCGTCGGTGCAGCCGTCATCGCATCGGGACAACTACGCGAAGCTGGGGATTCGGCTGCAGCACAGACGGTGTCGACCCTGGCCAACACTGCATTCCTCGACGGCCTGACAGCCGGTTCGTACGTTGCAGCAGGAGTGACCGCGGTCGGCGCAATGGTGGCGGCTGTTTTCCTCCCATCGAAACCCAAGCACTGAGGGCAAGAAGTTGCAGGGTCAGCACCGTCACGATCCAGACGTTGTCGAGACTGATATGAACGGGTTGCGAGTCGATCCGCGCAGGCCACCGAGCACCGCCTCCCCTCGGACCAACCCGACGTGGAGCCAGTTGCCAATAACTGGGACCGTATCGTCTTTGCCTTCGGTCCGGTCGACTTCGATCGGTCTGGGTTCGGCAAACAAGTTCGCGGTCCTGTTGGTGTTGTCGCTGCTGTGACGATCAAGTCATTCCTGACGAGTGCTCGGTGGACGGTCATGGGAGGGGCTCGGTCTTCACCGTCGAGTAGCCCCCCGCTGCTGGCGGTACTCGTCCCTGGGATACCCCGCCTCGCTGACACCTCGCCCTGGAACGACTACACCAGTTCATGTTGCGCGCCGTCAACGGTATTCCACTCGCCGCAGACGTACCCCCCCGCTGCCGACCGAGCAGCGGCGGCTTGCTTTGCCGCCAAAACAGCCCTCGAATTGGGAAGCTCCGACCCCGAACTCGAACGCGTTGCCAACGAATGCTTTTCGACGGTCGTGACCGCGGTAGCCGAATGCGTGCGAGCCGCTCAACGCCACGGCGACATCGACGCCGACGTAAATTCCGACGACCTCGCCTACCTCCTGATCAGCATCGTCCGCGGACTCGATGTCGTTGGTGCACATGGCCACAGCGCCGCCCGCCTGACCTCGAACGCCGAGAACGCGTTCGCGTTGCTACCCCGCCCTCGGCACCGGTAAGGCAAGCTTCGACCTACGCCTGCTCGGGAGCTTCAACCGCCTGGCTTTCCGATCTGCCGCCGCACATGTGCCACCACCGTGTCCACAGTGACGCGTGAGCCAGCAGAATTTACCGGTCCTGCTCGCGGTCCCGTAGACCATCGCGAACAGCCATGAGGTAAACGGCGAGCAGCCTGTCGATGGTCTTCTGATCGGCTCCGAGACTCCCCGGTCGCCAGGCAAGGGAAGGCAAGCCGTTGAGTGCAGCCCACAGGGTGGTGGCGAGGTCGTCCGGATCCAGGTCGGCTCTCACCGATCCGGATCGAGCGCCTTCCCCGAGGACCTCTGCAAGTCGACTGTTCTGAGCTTGGGTGAGCCTTGCGATCCGCTCCACGGCATTGGGTTCATCCGGCGATTCGACCAGTTGCCTCACCGTCAATTGTTGTTGACGAACCGGCCGATCCCCAGGACGCAGCTGACCGCCAATGGTTAGCCCCTAACTACGATGTTTTTGCGCGGCGTGAGGGGTGTCTGATCTCAAGACCAGCCAACTTGGCCCATGCACGGAAAGAGCCTCCCACGCCGTGAATTGTCTGCTCTGACCATTTTGAGTTCGTTGCGTTTGCGATGACCTCGCCGACGGAGCGAGGCGCTGCCTGACCGTCCGCCTGAAGAAGCGCCAGACCTTCTGGACCACCAGGTACCGATGATAAAAGACGTCGCAGAACAGTTGGGTCTATATTTCCGTCTGCATCGACGAGGCTAGAAGCTACTAATGAGACAGACTTCGATTGACTGACAGCAACAGCCCCTAAGGCCAACAAAGTACCGACAGCCTCGCGTTCTTTCGGGGAGCTTGGTATCGGAACTTCACCTTCCGAATGTATACGCGTCAGTAGTTCAACTGCTCGGCGCGGAGCGATTTGCGGGACGCCAGGACGATATCTCATTGGCGGCGGCGCGTCGAGCAATCGTACGGTCGGGATTGGCAATACATCGTTGGTCGGTCGGTACTCGTCCCCCTGCCTGATGACAAGGCCTGCGTATTCCATCCAAAACAAGAACGCTCGAGCGTACGACGTCCATGCCGTCTTTGCGACGGCGACAGCGGGAAAAGAATTTGGCAACTCGCGGGAAAAGCTATCGAGCGTCACGCCCCCGTTTCGTTCCGATAGCTCGCGAAGTGCAGTGTAGGCTTTGTGCTTCCTGAGCGCACCACCCACACGCCCTCGCATCTCAAGCTCTCTATCAGCTGCGTCGAGAACTTCGTCAACCAACCGCACATAGTTTGATTCGTGTGCGGTAATTCCAAGCAATCTGAGCTCGCGCGAAACGTTGAAGATTGAGCGGTCGCTTCGCCCGAGAATTCGTTCGAGCTCCTTGACACTAAGACGGCCACCTGCAGCTACGACAATTGGCAATAGCCGAGCGACGCTGTTAGGCGTCTGCCTAAGTATCCAGGAATCCTGAATAGGGACGCTACCGGTGTTTAGAAAGTCACGAAATGTATCCCAATATGTATCTAGGCGGTCGCCTACCTGTACAATCAGTCGTCTGTCGACTAATGATTGTACCGAGTCTGGTCCGAATCTTTCAGTGACCTCGCTTGCGGCTATGGGTGCGTATCTCGCCACGTGCCGTACAACGCCGTGCTCAACTGGGCTGAGCTCTGCAAGATCCGATTCAAACAGAGCGATAACATTAAGCGACTCCGCGAGCAAGCCCTCTTGAGTCTCACCACTCCGTAGTTCTCGGAGAACATGGTCAGCCAATTTCTTAAGCAACCAGGGCAGCCCTTGACTATAAGCTCGCAGCCTGGACTTGAGATCGGGAAGCAGTCGCACGCCCGCCTGTGTAGCCAGACGTCCGAGTATGACGTCGACTTCCCGCGGCCCAAACGGTTCCATAGTCAGCACTTTTCCAGCGCTTCGTATGTCGTCACGTAGCTGGTAGGGGTGTCCTTCCGTCCACCCCACCAAGTCAGTCTTCCAAGCAAAGCCAATGAAAAGGGGGCCTGCAATATCGTGCGCTCCGAGCGCCAAATCCCTGAACGTGCGGGTCAGTTCCATATCTCGGAAAACGTTCTCGAATTGATCAAAGAATACAAGGATCGGTCGTTTTGTTGAGTCCCATTTAGAGGCCCGAAACGTAGCTGTTGCGCTCTCTAAGCTAGCCCAGCTAGCCGATTCCGGAAGTTCAATAATACCCCGGCTTTGCGCTTCCTCGCCAACCCTTCGTAAAACTTCCACTACGTAGCGTGGCTGGTCCGCAGTTCTAGTGTCTAAGATTATAGAGACCCCACGCCGACGCGTTACCAGATCGCCAAGCTTAAGCGCAAGGCTTGATTTCCCCCATCCTGACTGTGCATTCAACACAAGTACGCTGCCCCGGTCTTGTAAAAGAACTTCCTCAAGCCGCTTGATTAACGCGCTGCGGCCGACGAAGTAGCGTGGGGAGGCAGGAAGCTGGTATTCGAAGTCCGAACTTGAGCCTGCAACGGATGTCAAAGTCACCGAATTCGGGGTGACATTCGTCGACCTAGCGCCCAAAGGCGAACCGACATCGGTGACCGATAGACCGTTAGAGTAGTCGGACGCTTCTAGTAGATCGCAGACGGCGTCAGGAACCTCCCCAGCTGGTCCCCAAATCGCGGTCTGGACCGGTGTCCGCTGCGTGTTGTCCAGAACAATACATGCAGCGTAAACCCCATATTCGGTTACGACCACAGCCATATCGCTGAGATCTGTAATTGACGCTGGAGGGTTAGTGATAACGCCGCCCTGCAATAGCGCTTCCGCCAGATCATCTGCTGAGAGGTACCGGAAATGCGAGTCTTCGACTTCGATGGCGCGAGCCTTCTCTTGGCCGTCGGGCGTTAGTCTGGGTAGTGCACAGAATAACCCAAAAATGCCTTCATCCTTAAATCGCTCGATTGTCAGTTTTCCATAGAAGTTAGTGAGCTCCGCGGATTTTACATTTCGAGTGTATGCCTTACACTCTGCTACGGCCTTGGCTCCGGTCAGCTTATGTCGAGCCGTGACGTCCAGTTCGATGCCTTCTGCCGTCACATTGAGGTTTTGTGCTTTTGGACTTTCAAAGCCGTACTGATCTGAAAGAAGTTTGGCGATGAACCTCTCAAAGAGACCGCCCTTACCGCCCCGAGAATCTCCGTCGGGCAGAATGACAAGCTGTGTCTCTTGAATGGCCATAGTGCGCATGGGTTGACCTTAGTATGTACCAACTAATTTCTCTCGCATCTGCGTGTCCAGGTTGGCGGGCTCAAGTGCTGTTGGTCGATTGCCTACTCCCGACTAGTCGGCGACTCGGGGGCCTGCCAGTGGCGGTTACCGCGGTTGATGGCGGTTATGCCAACTTAGAGGCCAATTTCTGTGACAGCGTTCCCGACAAGTGGTGCATGTTCGCGCCGATACACCTCGACGGAGTCGAGGCTGGCGTGTCCGGTCTGCCGGGCGATGGCGGATCCGTCGGCACCGTTACGGGTGCCTTGGGTGACGAAGCCAGCACGGAGCGAATGTCCACCGAGTCTGGCGAGAGCTGTGGTGTCATAACCGGCGTTTCCGGCGCGGCGGCGGATGGCCTGGTGAACCGCTGACCCGGACAACGGCGTGGCACCGAGGCTTCCGTTTTTCGTCACCGCCCGAAACAATGGCGCGCGGGCTGCTGTGCGTGGCACTCCCCCGCGACACACGTGCCCGTCGAACAGTTCCCGCTTACGCAGTAGCCGGATGACCGCCGGGCGGCCACCGACATCGAATGCAGCAACGACCTGCACCCACCGAACGTACGCGCAAGGCGGGCAGGTCTCGTGAGACTCGGTGAATGGCAGTGCTTTCACCACTCCCCTGCCCTCTTGGTCGGTCTTCGACTTTCGCAGCCGGATATGGAGTCCGTCGTGCCGGTGCACGGTGACATCCCCGCACACCATCTCCGACAACTCGCCACGGCGGTACGCGCCGGCGAACCCGAGGAGCAGAATGGCTGAATCGCGGCGCTCGAGGACCTCGTCGGCCCACCCCCGGCACCGTTGGCGGGCCGTCTCGACGAGGAGTTTGATGTCGTCGACCAGTAGTGGGTCTCGTGGAGTGCGGGGTCGGTCCCCTGCGGAGGCGTACTCCCGCCGGATGCCGGACAAGGTTGCGGCGACGAGTTCGTGCGCTGACGGTGAGAGATGTCCGGTTGTTCGGTGTTGGTGGTTGATCGCTGCGATCCAGGTGCCGAAGGTGGAGACGGCGTAGGCCCTCTCCCCCGTTTCGGTGCGCGTGTCGGCCGCGTCGACGAAGTAGGCGGCAACGGTGATCGGGTGTGCCGGAAGCGTCACGTGACCATTCGACTCGCACCATCTAGTGAAGCGTCTCCACGCGACCGCATAGGTCTTGTGCGTCCCCTCCGAGCGCGAGGATTGGACGGCCGCCGCAATCCGTTTCGCTACGGCAGGCGGGATTTCAGGCTCGACAGCTACCGGCCTGACAGCCTCTTGGATGCCCGCGACGGTGCTTCCCATGGGTGTTCGGCCTGGTCGAAAGTCCATCTAGTCAGCGTAGCGCAGGTTACCGCCGCGTTTGCAGCGCAAAAACGTGCTGAGCTCGTATTTCGGCGCAGATGGTGCGGAAAATGCAATTTACGTGGGTCAACTCCATTGAACTATGGGTGACAACGAAGGCGGGATGAATGTCCCTGCTAATCAACTTGAAAGAGCCGCCGTAGTAGACCCCAGTTTGATCCGGCCCGGGGCTGCACCAGGCGATCTTGGCGGTCGTTGCCTCCCCCGGTAGTTACAACGACCGTCCGTTTCGCGTCTGCTTTTTGGGGCCTCGAAGTGTGGGATTCCCTCGTGGCCGTGGGGCCCGCCGTTACTGCGGTATTCCACCGAATCATTGGTTGCGTTCGGGCGCAGTCGTGGTTCCGACCGTTCCTACGACTTAGACAGGGAACAGCCTCGCGGTGCGGCGCTGTGTCTTGGGTGTCGGTAAGACGCACGTTACGCACCTTGAGAATGGTTGCCGGCGGCGCTTGTGGACGCAGTCAACCGTCAAGTCCTCATCCTCGACGCTGAACTCGCCGCAGGCTGAGTCGGTTGCAGCCGACGAGTCGCGCGACACCCCATAGGTCATCATCTTGTAAGACGACCGTCCAACCTGTTGTGATGAATGCCAACGCTAGTGATGATAGCTATCGGAGCTCGCAACGCTAGCGGTACTGACACCGGGCATGATTTCGCCTGGGTTGAACAGAGCGCCCAATCCGTACGTGATCACAGGCTCGCGAATGTTCGGTTTGCGATGTTGCTGCCTGGCGCAGTCCGTCGCAGTTATCTCGCCTCTCAGTTCAATCCGCCGAACCGTGGGTCCGGCGGATTCGGCTGACGCACTGTGGAGCAAGGTGTTGCAAGGCTCTGCAACGCCAGCCCTGTACAGACACTCTTGGGCTTCGGCATACGCGAGTGCTAGGCCATCTAGCATTGCTATTTATCCTGCTGAGGGCGGTTGCACGTGAGATTCGCCCTGCGCGCAGACGGGCAGTTAACCGGGTTCGCTCCGTTCGCGTTCTGTTGAGCAGTAATTGAAAAGGTATGGGTGCAATGATAGCTAGCGGAGCTAGCAAAGGATGCAGAGCGAGCGGAGCGCCGGTACTTGCGCTAACGTAGCTGGCGTAGCTAGCAAAACAACGCTAGATAGGCGTGGTGCACTAGTTGCGAGTGCTACACAAGCGGTGCTTGCGAGGCAAGTGAGAGTTGCTCGTCGAGCACGTTTATCTAGCGTAACTAGATCCGCTTGGCTAGATACGCAAGGTACTGCAGCTCGGCGTGCAAACAGTGCGAGACGAGCGAAGCGAGCTACGCAAGCGAGCCAAGCACTCGTCGCAAGGTTCGCTCCGCGTGTTAACGCAGCACACGAAGCAATTGGCTATAGCGTAGCGAGCCAGAAGGCTTGCAGGGCATAGGTCCAGGGTGCGAGCCAACGCAGTTTTCCTCGGAGAAAAGTTCGTTGGCCTTGATCCTCAAACAGAGAAAGGAACGCGAATCCCAATGTCGACGTCGTCGAAGCAACCCAGGAAGTTCGCGATATGTAACCAGAAGGGTGGGGTTGGGAAGACAGCGACAACACTCGGATTGGCGAGTGCATTGGCGGACAAGGGCAAACACGTCCTCGTCATCGATATGGATCCTCAGGCCAACGCGACGACCGGTCTGGGAGTCGACGTTGATGACGACATGCGAACTACCTTCGACCTGATGTCGGTCACTGGCGAGGGTGCAGCAGCGGATGCGGTAGTAGCAACCGAATGGGATCGGGTCGACCTGATCGCGGCGACTCAGAGCCTCGCCAATCTTGAGGCTGACGGTGCAAACGACTTGATCTTTCGGTTGGATATCGCGCTTGAGGGTGTCGATCTGTCGCCTTACAGTGCAGTTTTCATCGACTGCCCGCCGTCGCTTGGAAAGTTACTTTTCGCGGTCCTCTGCGCCTGCGACTCAGTCATCGCGGTCACCGAACCCACCATCGACAGCGTGCGAGCGATTACCAAGGTTGAGGAAACCATCACCAACGTCAAGCGGCGTGCGAACCCTCGTCTCGAGCTCGAGAAGATCGTCTTGTCTAAGAAACGAAGGACCTCGGAGCATCAGTATCGCGAGGACGAGTTGCGTGCTGCATACGGCGAATTGGTTGCAAGAGCGGGGATCCCGGAGCTGGCGGCGCGCCAAGACGCTCATAGCAGCCACACTCCCATCCATTCTTACAAGGGAGGCCGGGCGATAGACCTGCAAGTCGCCTACGACGCCCTGTTGAAAGAACTGTCTATCGACCTCCTAGGAGAGCCTGCCGCATGAACGCACAACGCGAACCCGCCATCCGCCGCCATCCGGCTGCAGACCTCCCTTCGCGACCGACCGCTTCACCCAGGCGCGTTGGGCTCGAAGCACAGCAAGAATCAACCGGTTCGCCGAGCGTCGACGTTCCGACCAGTGCTGGCGGTATCAGACCGACAAACGAGCCCACTCTTCCGGCAACGAACGAACCGTTGGCTCAGCACAATGCGCGGCCGGCGGCAGGACCAGGCGCGGAAAAATTTACTGAGCAGCACAATGTGCGGATACGGAGTTCTACCAAGCTTCGTTTGAACAGAGCCGTCGACAGGCTGCGGTACGAGACAGGGGACCGATCAATCAGTATTGCTTCCTTGACCGACGCAGCGCTCTGTGAGTACCTCGACAAGCGGGGCATCTAGACCGTTGAATGAGGATGCCCGCTTGCTGTGCTAGCTAGCGTTGCTAGCACAGCCCTTTTGGTCACCCATAAGTATTCAGTCACGTACATGTGCGCGATGGCAGACCTACGGCGGGACCGAGACTTCAGGCACCCCCACCGAGGCTCGGAGTCCTTTTTGACGATCGTTTATCGAGACACCCCGCGGCCGAATCTGTCAGTTTCAAAAGACGGCTGCACTCTTTGCAGGCGTTTTGAGGATGAGTGCACGTGTCTTCTGACATTCTGATGTCGGAAGTGCGGTGCACGGTCGCGCGTTCAGCTCTCGGTGACAGGGAGGCTTGTGATGGAGCTCGACGTCGTGGAGACCGGTGTGCTGACGGCGTCGGGGGAGCGGTGGGCGCAGGCAGAGACCCGATTCGCTGTCTTGGCTCCCTTGCTGGAGATGCATCCGGTGCGTTTGGCAGCGGTCGATGATGCGGCCGAACGACTGGGGTTGTCGCGCCGTCGGGTCTATGCGTTGCTTGGCAAACTCAGGGACGGGACAGGTACGGTCACCGATCTTCTGACGAAGGTCTCGCCGGGTGGGCGT
>NZ_JABFAU010000007.1:107613-133783 GCF_017168335.1 Rhodococcus sp. KRD162
GGGTCACACCGGGCTGCTGGCCCGGCGCAACGGACACACCCGGCTGACCCGGTGCAGCCTGAGCGACACCGGCGCACGCGATGCACAATGCAATGGGGATGGCGCATGCAGCGGCGATCCGCGTCGAGGTACGCCGATGCCGACCCCCACTACCAGTCGATCTGAACATTTCTTCACCTTTCATTGACGAACAATGCGTTTGGGTTACAGCGAGTAGATCCAAGAAGGGAGCTGGTGCTCTCGGCCCGTCCTCGATTGGTTGTCAACCAATCATGCTGAACAGCAGTGTGATTCAGGTTCTAACCTCGTAGCTCCGCCGACGTGCGATTGGGAGTGCGGGTGATGCCGAAGGTTTGCGGGTCCGATCACCCACACCACCACTCGCTTTCGGCATCAGGAGGCGAACTGCGATGAGAGGGAGTTCAGAAAGAGAATCCACTGAAGGAAGAACGGCACCTGTCTAATCCTTTCTCTGAGAGGGGGTTACGGGATTCTGGTGATGTCCCGGCGGGGCCGCGCAGCACCGAACATGATGAAATGCGCTTACTGCGCGACCCTCGCGCCGGTCCATCGGTCGAGCTGCAGGGCGTCGGGGAGCTCCTGTAGCTCACGACTGGGTGTCAGAGATGACCCCAATCGAGATTGAGGGCCAGATCAGGCCGCATCGCCGAAGTTGAGAGGGCAGGCGCGGAACATGGTCGTCGAACCGTCCACGGGTACACGGAACGTCGGATCACCGTCGGTCCACTCGCCCATGAGATCGCCAGTCTCTTCGCACAAAAGCGCGTGAGTGGAATGCGGTGCGGAGCCAAGAGAGCACACGGCGAGACCGAGAACCCGGTCGTTCACTGCGCCGCACCGGCTCTGCTGCTTACGCACGGACACCGCGGGTGTTTCGAGGATGGTTGAGTTGCTCGACAGCACAGTTGCGCTCCGTTTCCGGGGCGCTCTCCTAGGCGACGTCCGATAGGCTGTAAATGCCCATGTGGACGCGACTAAGTCGCACCCCTGTCTGCTGGGTCGGCCCTCGTGGATGCGCTTTGCGGACGCCAATCAGCTACGCGCACCACGGGGGTTCTTCTTTGGTCGGGTCGTGTGCTAAACCTTACTTGGAGCGTCCGGTTTAAACAACCCGTGGTAACCAATCTGTTTAATCACTGCATCATGTGCTACCAGGAATAGGCGGGTGACATTGTGAGTCACCGTGGAGTACCAGCGATGAAGCGCCGCCTCCGCGGCTTCGATCCGAGCCGCCTGCGGGACGCCCGAGCGAGGGCGCGACTCAGTGGCGCGGAGGTTGCCAGGCGAAGCGGCATCGGTGCATCGACCTACTCCCAGTGGGAGCAAGGGAAAGCCGATCCGGGCATTGCTGCGCTGTCGCGCTGCCTCGCAGTGCTGAATACTGCTGTGACTGACGTGGTGATCGTGGATCCGAGCGAGGAACACCTCGGAGACTTGCGAGTAGCTCGAGGCCTCACTCAGGGCGACCTCGCTGGACGAGTCAAGGTAAGCCCCCAGCACATCGGCGCACTCGAACGCGGACATGTAAAGCTGTCCGATGCAATGGCTCAGAAAATCGCGAGTGCTCTTGGTTTCGAGGTGTCGCGCGTGGTGGCCTCCTTTGATCGAGTTAGGAATCGACCGCCGGACGTCTTGCCCTGACGATCGCCTTCGATAGCTGGCCTTCATGTCGCATGCAGTGCAGTCCAGTGGCAGCTGAACGGGATCGACCTCGTCTGTAACGAGCCGGCCACCTTCCGGCTGCGAGACGTTCCGCAGCTGGAGTCTTGTCGATCCACGAAACACGACGCCCGATCGGAGCGCGTCGCCTTTCGTCATCACGCGTGGAACACTATGGCCCCCCTGAGCGATGGGCAAGTAGAAGTCAATTTCGAATAAGTCACACCGCGCTGACCTGCCAATTTAGGCCAACTGCGTTTCTTTACCGCAATTCGATTATTGACCACATATTGACCTCGACCCTAGGATGGTTCAGTGACGCAAACGGGACACCCCCTCTGGTTTGCCACCTGCGTCAGCTCTCGCAGAAGGCAGCGGAACCTCACGATCGTTGGGTTGCGCGATGCCGGCGGCCCAACAAAACCCGTCGTGTTGATGGCAGAGCGCGGAGAGCTCAGTAACCCGCGGCCGAGTACCTTGCGAAAGTTCGATACAGGACTGAGTTGGAAACCGGGAAGCGCGGCGAATGTCTATTGGGAACGCGCCCAGCCAGTTGTTCTAGGCCGAGCACCGTACAAGTCCGGCACGGGCAATATTGCCGTCGGGCTCGACCCTCTAACTAAACTGCTCGCTGCTCAGCGGGACATTCACGGGAAAGTCGCCGGCCTGGAAAACCGCACATCAAGTCTGGATGACTTGAGGACGGCCCTTGGCCAGCTCGATGTTGCAGTTTCGGCCATCGCCGGGTCCTTCGTCACCGAGACGCTGGAACGCAACCACGGGCAGCACAACAAGGCAATCGATTCCGCCATTGCGGCGCTACTGGAGCTTCCTGTCAGTGACGACGATCCGGAGCGCGAGGAAAAACTGTATCGGCGTTGGCTTTACGGCAATGCCATAGACATAGACCAACCAACAGCCAAGCGATTTTCACGCCGGCTGAAAGACAGTCGAACCCGCTGACGAAGAACGGAAATGGATATGTCGAAGACGACCCCACCTCTCCACCTGAGAATCAACAAACTGTTCGAGGCAACTCACACGGCCGACGACCCGGAACTCAGCAATGCCGCGGTCGCCGAAGCGGTTTCTAGCTCCCTGGAGCGGCTGGTTCGCGACACGGAAATTGCGGCGTTACGTGCCGAGTCCGGTCTGCGATTCGTCGATAGCGACCTCGTCCAAGCTCTCGCCGCCTACTTCGAGGCTCCGACATCCTTTCTCGCGAACAAGTGGGACGCGGTTGCGGAGAGCTACGACCGCGAGCTGTCGGTACTGATCCATCTCCGTGAATCTGGGGTCCAGCTGCTCGCGATGCGTGACGGAGGCGAAATGAGCGCCGACGACCTCATGAACATCCTTCAACAGCTTCCTGAGCAGCAAGAACGCAGAGAAACTGATGCAGGCGGTACCAGGAGTAACGTGTAGCGGCGTTCGTTGTTTTTAAGTAACAAAGGTCGGAGGGAGTCGGGACCCGTGAGCCAGGAGAGTCAAATTCGTTCGGCTGTACGGCGTATCGCAGAGAACATGCCGTCAGACGAGCCGTGGTCGCGTCGTAGATTTATCGACCTTGTCGCGGAAGAGCGCAACCGGCCGATTGTTCTATGGCCAGTTGAGTCGGCACTCCTGAGCCGTGTAGGCCTGACCGGGACGCTTTGCGGCTTATGGGTTGCACGCAAGCAAGACGACTTCATCGTGTACGGGTCGGACGTGGCTGAGTATCAAGCAGATCAGGTGATCAGTCATGAGGTCGGGCATATGGTGCTATCTCATACTGGACTGCCTGAATCGCAGCACAGCAAGGCGATGCTCAGGGTGTTGTTGCCGCACATACCGGAGCGGACGATCGAAATTGCGCTGGGCCGCGACAGTTTCGAGGACGACCAGGAGGTCGCTGCCGAGTCCTTCGCAGACCGCATCATGGTCGAGGCAATGGTCAACCGGAATCGCCGCCAGTCGCCCCTGCGATCAACATTCTTCAGAGCGAAATGACGTCCCCCGTCCCGGCCTGGATCTCGTGGCCAATCATCGTACTAATGGCACTGACTTTGGTAGTGCGCGTCGCTTGGCTGAACTCGTCGTTCATCGATCGGCTCACTACGCGCTCGCTGATCATCGGATGGTTCGGCTTGGTTCTTCGAGAACGAGCGGTTCAGGATGCGATCAGGCACCTGCCCAAACCGCTCGGCGACGTCGCACTATTCCAGCAGCTCACCTTCTGTTGCATTGTCATGATCGTGATGGCTATCTACGGCATGTCCCGATTGTGGATCGGGGCTGACCCTTCCACCGTATGGAAGCGGCAACGGGTCTACGACGCGATCGGTCTGGCGCTCAGCGCTGTCATCTTGGTAGCCGGCACACCATCACGGAAGGCCGGTGAGCTGGTCGATCAGTACTTGGGGTGGCCAGCGGTTGTCTTGTGGACCGCCTTCTACGCCCCCATCCTGTATGTCGCCGTCGCTGTCATGCGGATCTTTCTCCGAGAAGCCCGGCACCCCGATACCGCAGTGCGGGAGAAGGCCCTCTACAGCTTGGCGATAGTGATTGCGCTCGGGCTCGCGGTCGTTGGTGTAAGCACCCCGATTCTCACGCTCCAAGAGGTCCTGACAGGTTCTGGGTCGGCTGACCCTGAGATGCATGTGAAGGCCCTGACTTACTTCCTCGCGGTCGCTGGATCGTTAATCATGGGTGCGGTTCCGGTTGCGGCAGTACTGCGGGCGAAGCTAGGGCAGGATCGAATCAGTAAGAATCTGAAAGAGATTGAGCTTCTTTGGCGCGACATGACAGATCTGTTTCCGGAGGTCAGACGGCCTGAGGCGAGACCAGAAACAGACAGTTTCGATGAAGCGGACCGTGACGAGGAGCTCCCCGACGCCGCGAGGAAACTACACCGCAGAATTATTGAGATTCACGATGCTGCACGCCGACTCAGCAAATGGAACGCAAGCCCATCGAACGACACACCTTCGACGGAACTCAAGGCCGAAAGGATCGCCGCCGAGCTCGAAAAGGCTTATGTCGCCAAGGTGTCGGGGCAAACACCCCCCGAACGCTACGACCTTTTGATGTTGCTGGCGCAGCGATCGGGGGCCTACGACCTCACCGCGACGAGCGATGAACTGGTCCACGTGGCCAGGGCTTGGCGCAAACTACGCCAACAGCAGACAGTACGGCCCTAACGGGCGTCTCTAGTGCTTGAACCAGCTCGCCTCATTCGCCTCGGTTTTCACGCTCCAGGCCGCGTGGATCCCTGGCGACAAACAGCGCTACGTTCCCCACCATGTTGACCTCTACCTGCTTGAATCGGATGTCGAGCGCTTTTTCCAAGCCCGGCAGATCGTCGTGCCAATTTCCGAACGCACCGATCTTGTTGTACGCCGTCATCAGTGCCTTGCCGAATAGGGTGTACCGCTGGTCAACTCCGATCACGGTCGATCCGAACAGCACGCCCTGAGGCTTCAGTAGGGCAGCGAGGTTATCGAACGCCGCATCTTTGGTCGACCAATCGCCTGGTAGGCAGTGCAACACATAGTTGATCGAAATTGAGTCGAACTTTCCGATGGTGTCGTCGAACGGTTCGAGCACATCGTGCTCGATCGACGTTGTGGGGATATGAAGTCGAGATGATGTGTGCTGGAGTGAATTCGGACTGAGATCAGTGAGTGTGAGATCGACGTCCTGGGGTAGCTGCGCGTTGGCGAGTAGCCAGCCTGAGCCGGGGCCGACCTCAAGGTGTCGCTGCCCGATGCGTCCGTTATACAGGTCAAGGAAATTCTGTCGGTTGCAGCGCCAGGCGTAGCTGTTCGATAGTCGCATGACCCAGAGGTCGTACACATTCAAGAACAGATTGCTGCTGTATGGAGCCGCCCCTGCTTGGGTCGAGTCAGATGTCATCGAGCCGATGTTCCTTTCGGAGTGTGTGAGCCATTCCCCCGCGTGGCTACCACGCGGTCTAAGAGTCTGCCTCATCTGTTTGCTTGTTCGCTTAGGCGGATCGGCCCAGGAGTTGAGGCGGAGTGCTACGGCTAGCGCTCTTCCATCGGGCCACTGGGGCGTAAGTGAATTGCTCTTGCAAGCCAATGCCCGAATCTTGTTACAGCTTCACGGCGTGTCAAACCGCCGCTGGGCGCAATCTGTTACAGAATCCGGGGATGGATTGGCGTCCGGGAAAGGTGTCAGCGATGGCCATGCAGAGCAAGGGGTCGAGGCGTATGTACGCAACTCGCATCCCTGTGGAGGTTGGTGACCTGATCGAACGGCGAGCACTTGAGGCGGGCTGCACGTCTACGTCGCAGTACCTTGCGGATCTGCTCGCAGTGGTTCACGGACGCCCCGACCTGGTACGCGAACTGAACCAAGAGGTGATGCCCCTAACCGCATAGCAAGGACAAAATGAGGCGGGTTTGAGGACGGTTAGCCTCTGCCCCCATTTGCACATCAAGTGCAGACCGAAAAAATCGAGCCCCCGACTGGCAGGTCGAGGGCCCGAGGTGAAACGGAGAGCCAATCTTCGTTCCGGTACTGCATTCCCCTGGAAGGGACAGACTATTGCTGGTCTTGTCTCAGGGTACCTCGCGCCCTGATGAAGGTTCAAGAACTGATGCTCGTGTCGGGTCGACGATGTCGACGCCCGACCACATTTGGAGACGACTGTCTCCATTAATGACCGCGCGTCGGTCCATGCGGGTGTGGAGTGCCGCTAGCGGCAAGTTCGATACGTCGCGGAGTCTGACGAAGCACCTACCGTCCGTGCCGGCCGCGCTGCCGATCTATGCGCGCGGCCGCACGAGCCTGCTAGCGCTGGACTTCGACGCAAAACACCACACGCCAGAGCAAGTCGACGTTGATGTCGAACGTGCCTTGGGATGGCTCCACGAATGCGGCGCGCGCACCGTCACCGACCGCTCTACGAGCGGTGGCCGCCACGTCCTGGTGCCCATGGCCACCGACATCCCTCTGCGCGTCGACGACATTAAAATTGTGATGCAGCTGCTCACTGCCCGCCTGGTCACCCTGGACGCCACTCCGATGCTCAACGCGGACTGGGGATGCATCACTCCCCCTGGCTCACCCTGTCGAGAGGGTGGCTACCGACTCCTCGACGGCACTCTCGACGCCGCGATCGACGCCTTCACCGTTCGGTCCGATCGCGGCGTCGTCGCACGACTGATCGCTCTGCTGGGCGGTGCAACCACTCCTCGACATCGAACTCCCACTGCGGCTGTCGCCGCCTCCCTGACCCAGGACGAGCGCCTCGTCGGTGTCGGACGCGATCGACGCCTGGACCCGCGTTTCCACCGCAACACGCCCGTGCCAGAGGCCGTCGCGACGTACGCGGCCACCGGCAAGTTCACCAGAGCCCACAAAGCCCTCTGGGAATCCCCGTCGGAAGCACGCCAGTCCGTCATCAGCCACGCAGTCCTTCGTGGTGCCAGCGCTGCGGACATCGAGAAAGCGATCGCCACCACGAAGTGGGCCGGGCTACGTCGCGCCTACATCGACAAGTACGGAACCCATTCGGTCGCAGCATTGCAACGAGACGTGGACAAAGCCCTGAGCTGGGCGGCGACGATCGTGCGGCCACTCCACGAACTCACGCACAAGAACAGATACACAGGGGGGGATGGTTCCTTCCTGAAAGATCGAGTTCGTAGACAGTGGCTTGCGCACGCGAAGCTGTGGATCGACGCAGAATTTCTCGGTACCCGCCAACGACCGGTCTTACTCGCAGTAGTCCAGGCTCTCGCATACACGTCCGCTTTGGCCGGCGAACTGGTCGAGGGAGTGCCGGTAGTCGCAGTTGGCGGTCGAAGCCTCTCGCACGCAGCGGGACTGATGTCGGAATCGACCGTGTGGAGTGCGCTCAGATTGCTCCGAGAGACCCCAGGCTCTCCCCTGCTGCTGGTTGCACGCGGTGCAGGTCGAGAGGCGGATCGCTACGCCTTGACCACAGCAGCGACGACGAACGGGCCTAGACGGTCGGATATCGACCGAGCACGGGTTGAACCGATACACCCGGCCTGGAGTGTGTTGGGCCTTCGCGGCCGAGCACTGTACGAGCTGGTCGAGGCCGGGCTCGCCACCAACGTCGACGACACATTCGCTGCCGCCAAGCTCAGGCCCTCCAACGGGTACGCAATCCTCGCGGATCTGATGACCGCCGGGCTCATCGAACGGGATAGCGCAAAGCTGACCCTAGGACGCCGCACGCTGGACGACGTAGCGGCCGCTCACGGACTAGGAACCATCGCGGCCGACCGTATCGTTCGTCACCGAGCTGAAAGGCTTCTGTGGCAGGTCTGGCTTGAGCGACGTTTCGAGCCGCAAACGGGGCTCACTGCCAACGTGGGCGCAAAAAGCAGCTGGTTGCCAGCGATGTATCCCGCTCCCCCACTCGGCGACGACGTCGAGGAGCTCTGGGCAGCCAGGATGTCAGCGGGCCCACCCAGAAGAGACCCGGAACTGGAAGCGATCGAGCTTGTTAGCGACCAACTAGGTGCCGTGATCGTGGCAGGGTGAACGCCGTACGTCGGAGGTAGATCTCCGACGCATTTGAGGCGTCTCACCAGGGCGCATACAACGAGATTCGATATAGCGAGCCTCTCGATACCATCTGCCTATGGGCTATTACCGAGACGCTACGGAAGAAGAAATCGCACGCGGAGAAGCTACGAGCTGGAGCTTGCGCACTCCTGACGACGCCAAGGATCTGCCTATCGACGAGCGCTTCCGCCGAACAAGCGAGGCGGACATGCGGTACGACCACAAAGTGTGGGTGTCTGAGCCGAGCGACGATTGGCTAACAGCCGTGCAACTGGTCAGTGAGAACGGGTACAGACCCGAAGCGCTCACAGGCCTCTTCGGCCCCGCGACTAATGGCCCGGATGGGATACGAGGCTGGCTGGCAGTGCACGTCGACCACATCGAAGAAACCGTGATCAATCGGGCTGTCGAGTTGCTCAAAACGAGTCTGTTCAATTCCCGCCTCGAAGATCTGTTCCCCGTTGTCGCCGGCCCCGAAGACTGGCCATCAGAAGCAGAGGCCACGGACATGATCGCCGGCCTCGCAGCAAGCAACGAGAACTCTGACGGTGAGGCGGGCGTGTAAATGACCCATTCAAACGCGCCGCGGAGTTCAGTGCGGTTGGCCGTAGGACTGGTACATACACGAGTGTGCCGGCAGGGGGTGGGACGACTGGATCGGCACCGGCCGCCGTGAGCGGGGGAGGTGGCGGAAGCGCCGCACCGTCCGGACCGCCACTGGAGTTCGTTCCGACGACTGACTCCGGTATGACGTTTGTCCGGAATGCTGATACCGGTGCCCCGATGGCGATGAACGTAGTCAACGATGACGGCACAACATGGTCCTGCGAAGCGGTGGGGCCATGTGTACAAATTCCGGACGTCGGGCTTCCAGCGACACCTCCCGTGGTCGATGTTATGACCGTGGTCGGCCAAGCGGTCACCGCAATGCAGTTGGACCCACCGGGAATAGGGATTACCCCGAACCCCGCCAGCACAGGTGCTGTAGGCCTGGTTGGTCTACCCGGCTGGTTCTGGGTCTCTGACCCACGGGAATCCACAGTCGGCCCCGTGACCAGAACAGCGGCTGGACCCGGCGTTGTCGTCAACGCCACGGCTGTCAATACTTCCGTGGTCGTCAATTGGGGGGATGGATCCTTGCCATCGGTCTGCCCGGGCGCGCTCCTGCCATTCACGCCGTATACCGATGTCGCGCAGGGGCTTCCGAGCCCGACGTGTGGGAATATCGTCTACCACAAGACGTCGACTACAGAGCCGGGTGGGACGTTCAAGGTCTCCGCGACATCGAACTGGCTCGTCACGTGGACTGCAACGACTCCCAATGGGACCGTCGGTGGAGTTATTCCCACGCCGCTGACCTCGCGTACCGAAGTTCGGATAGGTGAACTGCAGGTTTTGGTCACCAACTAGAGCCGTTCGCCGCGTTCCGGGTGCTCGAAATTGGGGACGAATCCGGCTTGACGGTTTGTAGGCTGGCGTCCATGTTTGATCGGTTGACTGTCGATGTCACGATTCCACCTGAGCTGGCCGGGGGACAGGTGCAGGCCTATTTGGAGGACCTGGGTTTCGACGTCGCCCGCACGTCCGCGCCGGACGTGTGGGCGTTGACGGAGCCGGCTGTTGGCATGGACTCTGTTGATTTCATGACGGTCCGCACCTTGTTCGGTTCTGACGATGTGGTCGACGACGTGCTCGTTGATCTTCCGCAGGACAGCTATGCCTCCCGTTTGGACGAGTCTCGAATCGAGAAGGAACGACTTCGCGCGATCACGCAGATCGGCGCGGGGGGTATGGGGTCGCTTCTGTATGCCTTGCAGTTGCCGGTCATCACCGCCCCCGATAAGTCTTTGTCCGCAGCAGTGCAGGACGTGCGTCGCGATTTGGCCGGAATTATGGACGACGACGATGAGCATCCGTTCGACGAGCACGCTACGCATGTTGTTCGCTATGGCGACTCTACGCACCGTCGGATGAGGTTCCCTGGGTTCGTGTTGCGTCTGAACCAGGACCCCGAACTCCTCGACGACATACGACGCGGGCCGATCAACGTCGACGAGATCGTTTTCGCGTCGGGGTCGTCGATATTGAGCAGTGTTCTGATTCCCGCGAGCCATCTAGGTCCGTTGTTGGCCGCTCGGTCGCCTTGGGTGTGGGCGTTTCAGGCGAACAGGGTGTCCGGTGCGGTGATTTTTACCCTCGGCAGAGATATTTCGGGGCGCTCCAGTATTCCGTTCGAGGCACATCAGGTGCTTCCCCGATCACCAGTGGACCGCCTTCCTCAGCGGCAGGAGCCCCCGCCACGTCCGGAGGCGTGGGGTGTCGCTGTCGCCTGGTGGGTTTCTCAGATGAATACAGTGCTCGGGCACCTCCTGAACCCCTGCTTGTTCGGAAATGCCAACGGCAATTATCTCCCCTATGTGCAGCAGAACCGGTTGATGGAATTCGCGGATCTTCTACAACGAGTCACCTCGACGCTGCTGTCGCTGCACGACGATTACGCATCCGGAGTTCTGATGTGGTCAGCAATGGACCTGATCGAGTCGACCTGGCTTTCATGGGATCTCACAACACTCTGCAAGCCCTCGATCGCCGCGAAAGCGCTGCAGGAAGTCCGAGATCGTATGCCTGCTGATGTTCAGGCGGTACTGCTTCCGTACGCCGCTTACGGTGTGGAGGCGTTGACCGAAGTGGGAGAAGGGTTCTTCATCAAGAACTATCGCGGATCGGAGAAGGTGATTCTGAGGCTCCCTGGTGGAGCGGAGAAAGCCCTGTCGCTCGACGACGCAGTGAGTCAGCTCATGCGTGCGCGCAGAAACACTACACACGGGTTCGACAAACCTGATCCCGTCCGCGACCGACTGTTCGCGCAGCATGACGGCCGGCGGCCAGAGACGCTGATGTACCTGCCGCTGCTGTATTTGATGTACATCATGTCCGATCCTGATGACCTGAGACGTCGTCTGCTCCGCCGATCCGCTCGAAGAGACAGGACGCATTGAGGGGTGTTCACATACGTTGCCGGTGGTGTGCTGAGAGAATGTTGCGGTGAGCGGCATGGCGCGCCGGGTGATGAGTGAAGTGTGGCCGAGGAGGTTCGGCGCAGCCAAAAATGATGTCGAAGAAGAGGCGCTAGCAGTGGAATCGAACGACCGGGGTCCGCGCGAGAACGCTTCACCGGACGCCGCTGCTGGTCAAGAGGTCGCGCCCGAGCTCGACCCGGTAGGTGTCGAGCTGAGTCCGGCGGCAATCGAGATGGTGCATGCGAGCATCGAACGGACGCTGGATTCTCAGGAACGCCGAGTGACGAGCATCGATCAGCGCGGGGGTGTGTTGCTGGGCTTCGCAGGCATTCTGGTGGGGATCGTGTTGCGCAATCCCGCGGGGATCGGTGTGTGGGAGGTTGCCGGTGCTGCGCTGGCCGGTGCAGCGGCAATTATGGCGGCATTTGTGATTGCACCCAATACCGCGTCGGGGCTCAACCCGGAAGTGGTGTTGGAGGAGTATTCGACCGTCGATGAGACGACGGGCCGGTTCGAGATCGCGTCAACTCTGGTGTCGATCTATCAGGTGACCGAGATGCGGCTTCGGAGCAAGCTGATGCGGTTGCGGATCACGACGGGTCTGTTGGCTGGATCTGTGCTGGTGTTGCTCGTGGCGGCTATCATTCGGATGTAGGAGGACCATCATGGCTACGGTGAACGAGCAGCAGAAACCTGATCGACCGGTGGGCTCGGCGAGCCCGGCGACGGCGTCGCGGCGTCGCAAGGTGGCTTTGCGTCCCAATCCTCGGCTGGTGGGTAACTACGAGGGCAGTTCCCGCACGATCGACGAAGTGCGACGCCAGATAGAGAAGCAGCAGGGGGCGTCGGCGTGACGGCCTCGAAAGATCAGAACCCACCATCGGGGTCGTCGGGTCCACGTGCCAGCGCGCGCCCTGTGGTGGTGGTCCCGACATCGGCTGCGGGTGATCGCACCATTGTTCGGGCAGCACCCAACGAGAGAGCTATCCGCAGCATCACTGCGGGCGCTGTGGTTCAAGTTGAGAGGCCTGCAGTCCGCCGCGAGCGCTGACTTCGCTCACACCCTCACCTGGCGCTCTGCGTCGACTCCGATCCGCGACAAGTGGCAACGGTAGATCGCCGTCTCGGCCGAACACCGGATGTTCCGGACAATCTCTGAGACGGTGAAGGTATGACACCGAAACGCACCGCCGCAGGTGACAAACGCGCCCGCAAGGTCCAGCAACGTCGAAAGCGACTCGCGCAACAAGGCATCTCACGTGAGCAGCACGCTTCGCTGGTGCTCGCGCGCAGCGGCGATCCCTCGTTCGTGCAACGGCGCACCAACGCCGACGGTGGGCGCACCCTGTCGTGGAGCAATGACACGGTGGGTGGTGCGGAGCTCAACGACGCTCTCGAAGAGCAGCGACAGGCGTTTCGGGACAAGTTCGGCCGAGATCTCGGGCCCAACGATCCGTTGTTCTTCGACCCAGCTGCTGACACGCCGCAGGAGATCAGTGAGGAGACCTTGTTGGCAGACGTGGACTCCCTGATCGACAAGGCCCGCGAAGCAGGGGAGAACCCCGCCTACTTCCAAGCATGGCGCGACACCGGGTTCTTACTCACCGAACACAACATGCATCTGTTCTCCGCGTCGGACATCGACGAATGGAATGCTGCACTCGAACGGCATTGGGACGAAGCGGGATTCGGGCCGTTCGACGATGGACATTAGGACCGACTATCGGTGTACACCCTCACGTGATGGTCCCCGTACAACCTCATATGTAGGTGCTCGGCGAGTCCTGTCGTAACTCGCCCACGACAAGGGCCACCCTTCGAATCGTCTACCGCCAAAGTTGACGAACCCGAAGGGTGGCCCTTGCCATGATCCTAGATGGAGAGTCTTGGATGAACATCCGACGTTTCAAAGCCCTGCACGAGGCCGGCGCGACCTATGCCGACATCGCCCGCGAATGCGGCTGCGATTGGCGCACTGTCCGCCGATACCTCGCCGACGATGCACCCACGCATCCACCGCAGGGAACCTCGAGAGCAGGAACACAACCCCGAGCGATCACCGACGACATCGCCGCACTGATCGAAGAGATGCTCCGCGCCGACATCACCATCGCAGCCTCGGTCATCCACGAACGCCTCACCAACGAAAAGTCCGTGACCGTGAACTACCAACGAGTCAAAATCTATTGCAGCACAGCCAGACCCATCATCCGAGACGAACTCGGCGCAGAAGAATCCGGGCTCGGCAATCTACACCGCCGATTCGAAACCATCCCCGGCGCCCAAGCACAAGTCGACTGGGGCGATGAAGGCGATCTCTTCGGCACCGGACGCAAGGTCTACTCCTTCCACATGGTCCTCTCGTTCTCCCGTGACCCATTCTGCTGCTACACCCACTCGATGGACGCCGCCGCGTTCTGGGGCAGCCACATCCGAGCCTTCGCGCACTTCGGTGGCGTCCCGGGTTCGATCGTCTACGACCGCACCAAAACCATTGTCCGCAAACATGTCCGTCCCGGACATGCTGTCCCGTTGCATCCAGCAGCCGTCGCATTCTCCGGGCACTACGGCTTCGACATCGACGTCCTCGCCGCGTACCGGCCCACCGGCAAAGGCCGTGTAGAACGGCAAGTGAAGATCGTTCGGGATCACGTCCTGGCCGGTCGCACGTTCACCGATCTCGCTAGCACCGACCGCACCTTCATGGACTGGGTTCCGATCCGCCGGACTCAGGTGCACCGTACTCACCGTGAGGTCATCGGGACCCGCGCCGTCGTCGATCACGCGGCGCTACGTCCTGCCCCGGCCGAGCCGTATCTTGTCGCCGAAGCCCACCTACGGCGCATCGGAAACGACGCGCTGATCTCGTTCGAGGCATCGCTCTACTCCGTACCCGCCGACCGCGTCCGGGCAGGTCAACGAGTACAGGTACGCGCCGGTGCCGACAACATCGCCATCGCCACCCTCGACAGTGCCGGCGGTACCGTCCTGGCCGTCCACGCTCGCTCGCAGGTCCGCGGCGCCTGGGTCGTCGACCAGGCGCACTGGGCGTCACTGCCCGACGGTCACACCCGTGCCACCACCGACGGACGCGTCGATACAAACCCCGCGGAGGGCACACCGTCACCTTCGGTCGACGCAGGCGACCCGTTGACCGCCAAAGTCATCTCACTCGTCGGACACGTCCACGTCGAACATCGACCACTGTCCGCCTACGCCGTCTGACCGTGAACCACTATCCCACAGCATCTTCCACGACAGGACACCGTTCATGAGTTCACTGACCACCCAACGGATCATCGACAACGCCCTCCGGCTCGGCCTCGGTCACACCGCCGAATCGGTCACCGAATCCGCCGCCCGCGCAGATTCCGCGCGGATGGGATACCTCGACTTCGTCGACCACCTCCTCGCCGAAGAAGTCGCAGTCCGAGAATCCCGGCGGTTCCGCAACGCCCTCAAACTCTCCGGGCTTCCCCATCACAAAACCCTCGACGACTTCGACTACACCTTCCAACCCGGACTCGAACCGCGCCGCATCCGAGACCTTGCCACCCTCGAATTCCTCACCGGCGCAGGGAACATCGCGATACTTGGACCACCGGGAGTAGGGAAAACGCATATCGCGATCGGGCTGGCGGTCGCTGCCTGCCAAGCCGGAAAGTCGATCTACTTCACCACCCTCGACGACCTCGTTCGAAAGCTCAAAGCCGCCGACGCAGCAAACCGGCTCCCCCGGCAACTCGCGAACCTCATGCGCCCATCTCTGCTGGTCATAGACGAGGTCGGATACCTCGCCCTCGACCGCGACGAAGCCAACATGTTCTTCCAGCTGATCAGCCGCAGATACGAGAAGGGCTCCACGATCATCACAAGCAACAAGCATTTCACCGAATGGGGAACCGTCCTCGGCGACGACGTCCTCGCCACCGCGATCCTCGACCGACTCCTTCATCACTGCGACGTCCTGGCCATCAACGGCCCCAGCTACCGGCTCAAAGACCGGCAAGGGCTTGTCACACCAGTGGAGGCACCGGCATCATGAACCTGCCGGACACCGACACGTCAGGTCGTACACAGACCGACACGTGAGGTCGTCCACCGATACCGACGGCATGATCTGGCGGCTGCAGCAAGTCCGAGAGTGGTGGTGAAATTCCCACGCCGCTGACCGCGCGCACGGAAGTCCGGATGGGCGAACTTCAGGTTTGGTCAGATTGGTGCTGTATCGCGCCGAACGGCAATTGCACCCTCGCGCGCTATTTGCGCCGCGCAGCGCACGGTGCAGGTCACCGCGATTTCACATCGCTCGGATGCCTACCGCTGAGCAGATTGCACAGCTACCGGACTATTTTGCGGAGATCAAACCTCGCTCACGTAGCGCTTCCACCAATGGTGGGTGGGTCGCGGTCTCCATCCAACGCGCTTTCCGGTCTGTCTTGCTTTTGAGCGAGTCAGCTACAGCTCCTCGCAGAATTCGGAGGGCATCTTCGATCGCCTCGCGATCGGCGTGATCGCGATCGAACCAACTCATGTCCGCACCGATGACCCGTTGGTACTGCACCAGCGCACCGTCCTTGTTCACTCCCGCTGTCTCCAGCAGGTCGAGCGAACCGATCGAGAAGACCAGAGCCCGAGTGATCGTGGTCGGCATCCCGCGCCGGTTTGCTTGATAGACGGTCGGATCGACAATCCGGCCCATCGCCGGAATCCACAACACCAGGTGCCCGGTCCACCATGTGTCCGACTCCCACTTCGGTGTGCGGCTCCCCAGCTCCACCCACTGCTCGTCCGACCACGCCACCTGCCCGTACACGACCAGCGGCTCGGCCTCGATCCCGTAGTCACGCAATGCCGGAATCAAGCATCGCACCGCAGCAATGCAGGTGCCCGAAAAACCGCCCTCGGTGTAGGCCTGCCAGATCTGGCAATGCCGGTCGATGATCTGCACCTCTGCCGGTGCGGTCACGCCAGGATTCGCAGGGGGACGGATCCCCGCTACCGGTGGTGTGACGTACCCGGCCCGCTGCGCCCATTCCGGCATTGCAGCAGCTCCTGGACCGCCGCGCGATCGCCCTGGCCCCTTGCCTGCGCCTTTGCGTTTCTTGCTCACCGGTGACATCTCGACGCTCCCAACTCGACTCGACTCTCTGCCCCGACGCAGAAGTTCCGCTTCAGACCGTATCGGCGAGGTACGACACTCTCCGCACGCAAGCCAAGACCCTCCATCACTTCGGGTTGACATGGTTGACATGACGGGGGCGGCCGAGGATGATCGGGGTATGTCCACTGTCGAGAAGGATTTCGAGGTCATGGCGCACCGGCTGGTCGAGGCCAGTGGCGCACCAGACGAGCGTGATCTGGCGTATGCGATAGCGGGTCTGAGTGGCATCGTCGACGGTTTGAAGGCACGTCGCGCGTGGAGTGAGCACGTAGGGGAGATCTTGACCCCGAGTCAGGCCCTCGACGTTGCGGGGTGGACGCGTGCTGCCTTGAGCAAGGCTGTGAAAGAGAACCGCGTTCTTCGGTTGACGGGCAGCAACGGCAAGTACGGCTACGCCGCGGCGGGCTTCACCGATGCACAACCGGCGAAGCCGATTCTCGGTATCCAGGAGGTGCTGCGTGTGTGGGCGGGGCAGGATCCACGCGGCTGGTTGGTGGTTGCGTGGCTGACGACCGAACAGCCAGAGCTCGACGGCCGCACACCGCGGCAAGCCCTTCTCGACGGGGACGTGCCTACCGTGGCTCGCGCCGCCCGGGCTGCGGTCAGTCGGCTTGCGGCGTGAGCGCTGAACGCGCCGTCGTTCATCTGTTCGAGCCCAAGCCCGTCGGTGAATTGGCAGAGCGATTTCCGTCGTGCGTCTACCCGGCTGGGACCGAGCTGTTTCGATCGCATCAGGCCAGTCTGGGGCCGTGGTGGTACTCATCGAATGGCGGCGGCAGGTTCGACCTCGAAGCCCCTGATGGGACGTGCTACCTGGCCGAAGACGAAGTGGTCACTCTTCTGGAGATTTTCGGTGGCCAACAGGTCGTGCCGAGATACGAGGTCGATGCGCGCGCAGCGTCGACGATCACGTTGGATGCTGATATCAGGCTCGCTGATCTGACTTCGAACACCGGTGTTGCGCTCGGTGTTACGGCAGAAATCTTTACTACCGCCGACTATCCGCTGACGCAGCGGTGGGCGGCCGCGTTACGGATGGCCGGGTTCGAGGGTCTGCGGTACTGGGCCCGCCACGACCTCGAACATGCCCGGCGGTGCATTGCACTGTTCGGGCAAGCGGGGGTGGCCGGCAAGGAGCATCGTCATACCGTCCAGGCCACGGTCACCCTGTCCGAGCGAGCGGATCTGCTTGAGCGGTGGCGTGAAGAAACCGGTGTCACGATCTTGGATGTTCCGGACCTGCTGTAGCGCCCGCCGGAGGATCAACCGGCTGGAACGTTGCTAACGAAACTTACAGTAAGTACTGTAAGTCCTATGAAGATCAGCGCGCGTCCTCTGCTCGACAATCCCGTCGACGCCGAACTGTTCGTCGGACGGCAAAGTGAACTCACTGCGATCTGGGGCGGGTTGAATGCAGAGCTCAACGTTCTGGTGACGGGCGACCGCGGCGTAGGCCGAACGTCGCTCCTTCGACAGTTGCAGCTCGACAGCCGAGCGCCGCTCAGCGGTGCCCGGCGCGAAGGCGACTTCCCGATGAGCTTCGTTCGGGTCGAGGGGATCTCGGACGGCCGTGACATGCTCGCTCGCATAGTTGAACAGGTCACCGGCGAACCAACAGTCGACAGTGACGGGCCCGACGTCCTGCTGCGGCAATTGAGCGACTTTCGCCTGCAGTTCATCGACGACACGCTTCGGCGATGGGCAGCAGAAAGCGACGACGGCACTACTCCGACCGGAACGCGCCTGTATCCGGTGATCATCGTCGACGACGTCACCGCCTCGGCCGGACACGCACTGTTCGGGCGGTACCGCGACGAGGTGTGGGCGACGGGATACCTGTGGACGGTGTCGGTGCGTGAAAGTGACCGCCAAGGTCTCATGACTCCGCCGGCAGACGCATTCTTCGAGAAGGTCGTCGACGTGGCTCCGCTCTCGACGGCGGAGAGCATCGAGTTCATCAATCGCCGCGGCGGGATCGACATGGAATCGATAGCAGACACGCTTACTGGCGCAGTCGGTGGAAATCCTCGGGATCTGGTGGGCGCTCTGCGGGGTCTCCTGCAGGACCCTGGGTCGTACGAGAACAACGCTCGGGCCATCGGAGCCAGAGACGATGCCATATTCGAATTGGGCCGCCCAGCGTCGATGCTGGCCGCCGAGATGAAGGCGCGGGGACCGGTAAGCGCATCGGACTATGAGCTGCTGAGAGCGCTGGGCTGGACACGTCCGCGCGCTGTGCAGGTCTTCAAGCAGCTCTACGAGAAGGGGCTGGTCCGAAGCAGCGAAGTTTCATCGGGTCAGGGACGTCCGCGGCGTGTGTATGAGCTGACTCCGCCGGCGGAATGGCTGCGGACCGAACACGCTGATCCGGAGGCCCAGAAATGAGTGGAGACCTACTGCATCAATTGCGGGACTCGAGAGCCTTCGACCCGTCGCCGGATCCGGATCGTATGTGGCAGGTCCATGTGCCGTTCGATGTCCTCGCTGGGCCCATGGGTGGGGATTACGAGCAGGCCTTCATGGATGCTGTTCGGCGTCGTGAGCGTGTGGCACTGATCGGTGCGAGCGGTTCGGGAAAGTCCTCGATCACCGAGTACGTCATGGGTGTGCTGCAATCCGAAAAGGTTGCGGCACTGAGGATCAGGATGGGGATTCAGGGCGACTCTCTCGTCTCCGACCCGGCTGAGTTTCCGCGTTTGTTGGTCAACACCGTAGCCAGACAGCTCGAACAGAATCGCGCGGTCCAGAAGGTTGCTCGGGAAATGCGCGGAGGTTCCGCACATCGACCGGTCAAATTCTCGGTCGGTCTCCCGTGGTTGGCCGGCAATCTCGCGATCGAGCTCGGCAGCGTGGTGAACGAACCATCGCAAGGTGAGGACGTCGTGGATCAGGCCATCGGGGTCCTGGAACTGATTTCACGCAGCGGCGTGAGTCCGACCCTCGTGCTCGATGACACAGACCAGTGGATACGTCGTCCAGGGATCGCCGTCGATCCAGAGCCGCGGATCGCGATGTTCTTCGGCTCGACCTTGAGAATGATCGCCGAACGACTTCCAGCGGCATGCGTCGTCGCCGTCCATGACGACTACATCAACAGTCCCCACTACGAACAGGCCCGCGAATACCTGAACACTCGAATCACGTTGCCTGCCCTGGCTAATTCAGCCGCACTGGGCTCGATAGTCGGTAAACGGGCTCGCAACGCCGTGGGAAATCCGAACCTCGGCGCGATCGACGTCATCGACGATGACGCCCTCCAGCATCTCTTCGACCACTACGTGGCCGGGCGTAGTGTCCGCCGAGAGCTGGTCGTATTGCAGGATGCGTTGGTACGAGCGTGTTCCGTAACAAGCGAAACCATCGAAGCCGCTCACATCGTCACGGCGATCGCTGCAGCTTAGGACACGAACAGCGGCGGAGATGGGCCTCGAATACTCAGCGTGAACTGCAATCCGGGTTCCCAATCCCCTTGCAGCTTCAGTAGTAGGTGTGAAACTGCTTGGCCTTATCCACCGCAGAGACGACCTCCTCATCGAGGCCTTGAACTTCTCGTTCGATCGCGCTTGCTCGTCGCTTCATGCCAGCTCTGGCGAGCCACGGTGACCACATCAGGCGACTGAGCTGTGCTGCTGACAAGCGCACGGATCGACCTAAGACGGTGTTGATTCCACCTGCCTCTTCCTGGCCGTCTTTCTGCTCTACGTCGTCGTCGCTCATCAGGCGCGCCGCAGTGGCCAGTTGGATGTACAGACGCAGTGGTCGTCGCGGAACCCGTGCGATGATCGCGGCCGTCTCGAGCTCGCGGATACTGTCCTTGAACTGCTGAAACGATGAATCGGAGGACGACGCCCCTGCCCACCGGGTGCGCTCGGTGATCGCCAAGTACCGGAGAACATCGCTGCGCAGTTGACGGCGTTGCTGACTGCCGATCAGGTACTGGCCTGCAAAGGATCCGATACCGAGAGCTCCGATGATCGAGGCCACACCGCTGATATCCATTTCGTCAGAGTATTCGGGTCCAGAACAGAGGGTCGCTCGATGCAACGTGAGAGGTGAATCGGTCATTTTGCCGACCGCACCTATTGCGTGAGTTGTCGTTCCTGTTTCGTGAATTTTGTCGCTGCTCGAAGTGTCCACCTCCGCAGGCATAATCATGGCCTGATGTAGCTGATCAAACTTTGTAGAATGGCGAATTCCCAGTCAGGGCCGTAGTCAATCTGCGATCAATGGAATGTCCGAATCCGCGCGGTGCGATCGGAGTGCAAAGCAGTCCCATGCGGCTACGGAGCGGAGAAAGTGTGACATGACGGTTGTCGACCAGAAGGCTTCGGAGCAGGAGAATGTCGAGCATCGCGCCCGCCAGCCGCAGAAACGCGCGCAACGGACCCGCGCCGCGCTGATCACAGGTGCGGCTCGAACTATTGCATGTGAGGGCAGCGGGGTCACGGTGAACGATCTGATACAGGCTGCAGGGGTGACCAAAGGAAGCATGTACTTCCATTTCCCATCGAAGGACGCTGTTGTTCATGCAGTGATCGATGAGGCTGCTCGACGATGCGATTTCCTTCGCACTCCCCGCACGTCCGCGGGACACACAGTGGCCGATGTTCAGGGCTTGCTCGGCGACTACTTCACCCATGCGAGGCGGTACTGGTCTTTGCGGGCAACAGCGGTGTTGTGGACCGATCTCCACTACGAGGCCGCGGCACGAGCCGCGACCTACGACCCTCTCAAGGCCGCGGTCCTGGCGTTGCTGGCCGGCGACGGCAGCGTGCCGTCGCCGGCATCGGTCGACGCTGCCGAGGCTGTCATGGCCATCGTGTGTGGCGTGACAACCACCGCCGGTCCGGGAAGTTTCGGCAACGGCGGTGATCTCGACACCGTCCTACGGTTGACAGGCCCCGTGCTCGCCGGCGGTGCAGTAACGGCATGAACAGCGGTGGTGCGGAGATCCGAGAGGCATTGATCGCTGCCGGGTATCCGGAGCCCGATGTCTTCGACGAGCCGGGCCAGCTCACGTTGTCATGGGGAGCTGGTGTCGGAGTCCGAGAGATATGTGTGAGCCCTTCAGGTCTGGTCACAGTGTGGGTCGCCCACACGCCCGACGCGGTCTTTGCGTTGGGACCGTCACGCCAGTCAGCAGCGGAGTGGGTGTCGCTTCTGCACCCGCTGATTGCGGAACCGATCGCGCGCACATCCGAATCGATCTCCCGGGTGGTCGAGCCTGCGGCCGAGGTCGTTCGGAGCGCATCGGTAGTGCGGCTCGAGCACGATGCAGACAGTGCAACGAGCTACGCGATCTACACCGACAGTGCTCGGGTCTGGGTTTCGGCGATGAGCGGGCCAGAGACTGTGGCCTCGCTGTCGGGTACAGCTCGCGGTCTGCAACTGGGGATCTCGTCGGACACCCTGATGGCCATACCGTCGGCGTACAGCGGAACCGTGATGGTCAACCCCGGCCTCGCTGCAGCAGCTGCGATAGCGGACCGGGGGCTGTGGTCGCCGGCCGTTGCGTTCCGGCGAAACCGCGTGGTCTCCGATCGAGAGGTGCCGAACGATGAAGGCCGAGCGATGCGGCCTGCCCTTCTCTGTTCGCTGCCTCGAATTTGCGCGCCGACCATCAGATTGAAGACAGGCGAGTGCGGTACGTACAACGATGCGATCGCCGTTTCGGAGATGCTGCTGCGCGAAGCAATAGCAGCGAATCGAGTTGCAGCGTTCGAGAAATGAATCCAGGAACCCCATGTCCATGGCGGGGAGCATCACCTGCGACGACTGCAGACTCGCTGTCGAGTGCGGCACGGACCACGACTCGTGATGCAACGAAATCGTAGGGGCCTCGAGGGCGGGTGGTTGTACGAATCCAGCGGAGACCTTGCCCGCGGTGTGCTCGCAAAAAGACGCGAAATACCACCTGGTCAGGCCGACAACTTAGGCCTGACAACATGTCCTTGGCCGTTAGTGCGCGGCGTTGTACGCCTCTTCGACGTCGGCGGGTATACGGCCGCGCTGACTGACCTTGTAGCCCTTGTCGATCGCCCACTTGCGGATCGCTCGGGTTTGCGCAGCATCACGCTTGGCAGGTGAGCCGCCAGAGGTGGCCGGATCCGTAGTGGCCGTGGGGGAGGGCTTGCGCTTACGTCCGCCTACGCGAGTGCCATGGTCGATGTAATAGTCCAACTTTCGGTGAAACTCGTTGGCGTTCTTGGTTTTCAGGTCAATTACGTAGTCGACACCGCTGACAGAGAATTCGATTGTCTCGCCTCCATTCTCGTCGATGACAGATCCATCGATGTCGTCGACCAGCTGGACGGATACGTGTTTGGCCATAGTGAAGAAACCCTCTCGTAGAAATCTAGCGAAGACAGTGAGTGAGCGTATAACGGCTCTAGTTGGTTGCGATAACTGTGGCGCGCCCGCGCGAGTGGTTCGGATGCAGGATCGAGGGAGTGCAGTTATGGGCAGCGCTCTATTCGTTGGCGACGGTGAAGCCCAGGTCGGGGCGAGAAAGCTGGAAATGGGGCCGGTGGTGGAATCGAAGCTGTTGGATGGGTGGATGATTCTGGATTGGCGGCGCGCTCCGTCCCCCTCCTATCGGGAGTTCAAGCAGATGGTTCGGCGGTATCGGCCGTCGAGTTTGATTCCGGTCCTGGCGCGGTTCTCGGCGGAGCGTTACGGAGAAGGTGAGTGGTCGGGCGACGTGCGTTTGTGCCCGCCTTGGGGAGTGGCCGCGATCGCGCGTGAGTCGATCTTGTACGGAAACGAGCACCGTCACAGGGAGGTGGACCAGGGCGCTGTGGCTCGGCTTCTGTTGGAATTAAATGGTTCTCACGACAGGATCGAGGGTGCGGCCACGATCTTGACGCCCATAATTTACGAACAGTTCCCGTACCAGGAATCCGAGTTCGAGGAACTGTCACGTATCTACGCGCTGTTCGAAGATCCGACTCTGGGCCCGGAGCTCGACTGGACCGAGGTGTTCGGAATGCAACTGAACGAGGCTGTGCGGGCAGCGTTGGTCTTACGTGTGTGGGTGACCAAGAATGGCGGCAGGTTCGACCCGTCGATCATGGACCTGGACTACATGCAGGAAATATTCGACACCGTCGCGCCACGCGAGCAAATCGAAACGCTCGCTCAGGTTCTCACCGCCACAGTCTCCCAGGCCAAAAGCGCGAACGACGCTGCCCCCTCGCTCGAACCAGCGCGGCGGCGCTACGGTTTCAACCCGCTGTCCGCCCTTCCGCTCGTCGATCTGGGCGAGTACGGGATCTGGGCACCACAGGTGATGTTGGTCGACCGCGCCTTGTATCCCAGCAATCTCTACTACCGCGGAATCAGCACCTGGGGGAAACGATTCGCGGACATCCTCGGCACCCGGACCGAGGCATATGTCGGACGACAACTGAAAGTTATCGCCGACGAGAGCGACCTTCACGGTGAGATCACATACAACGAAGGCAAGAACCAGAAGAAAAGCGTCGACTACATCTGGGTGACACCGAAAGCCGTAATCTTGGTCGAGGTCAAATCCGCGCGGATGAAACTCGGTGCACGAGCCGGAGACGCTTCTCTTCCCGCCAATACAGAGCAGTACCTGTCCAAGGCCCGCGAGCAGCTCGACACGACAGCGGATCTGATCACCTCCCGAACGCCGCCGTTCGACCAGTTCCCGACAGATCGCCCTATCGTCGGACTCGCCGTTACCTGCGAACCGTTCTACCTGGCCAACTCCACCTTCGATGAGTACGGAAGGGCCTCGACCATCCCGTCGATGGTGCTCTCCCTGAGAGAGCTCGAGCACTGGGTCTGTCAGCCGGCTGCCGAGGCCGTCGACGTGCTGCTCGCGATACTGCGCGACCCCGAGCGCCGTACGTATCCGTTCGGTGTTGCGCTCGGCGCGCTGCCCAGTGTCCACAACCCGATCCTCGCCGAGGCGTGGAAACAGTACGACTTCCTCGAGAATCAGATCCCGTTGTCGCCATCGGACTGGTGACGCCCGGCAATAGCAGGAACACACTACGAACTGAAGACCTACGACATCGACTCTGGAATTCGGTGCAGGCGCATATTCTGATCGGGTGATTCGTTACGTGCGGTTCGTCGCTGAAGCCGCGTGGTGGCTGCTGCAGGTGGGATTGCTGTTGCTGATCGAGATCGTGTCGGTGGGTTTCGCCGATCCTCGCTACCCTTCTGCGCCACGGCTGGACCGTAATCTCCGTGGGCACGTCCCTAAGCCCGAACGAATCGGTCATCGATCGAAGTGAAGATTGTCGTGCACTAACGCGTTCGAGTCGGGAGTCGGCTCGGAAACTTGGACTGTTCGTGGTGTCCGGTCCCGACGCTAATGTGCAGCGGTAGAGACGATTCAATGATCACCTCGGCTTGGGCGGAGGTGAAGTCCCATAGTCGGAGGGGGTCAGAAAACGTGAACATTGACAGTGGCAGTGACTCCGGAGGTCGGGTGCTGGACAGGTTCGGCGCGATGATGACCGAATTCGAGGTCGGGATGTCTGGCGTGAATACTTCGCAGGTCGATGTGGTGTGGCCTTCGGAGCCACGGGAATGAAGGGCCGCCAGCTGATCGTCGTCGATGTCCACACCACAGGCCCCTCTTTCGAGGCCCACGATGTTTTCGAGCTCGCAGCGATCGATGTCGCCTCAGGTCGCGTATGGGATCTCGCGCTTCCGATCGAGGCGCGACAGCTCGAGCGGGCGGATCCGACGTTTCTTCAGCTCAGTGGGTACCACCGTCGACGGTTGGAGGAAAAGGCACAACAGGATCTGCCCGCCATCGCCGTCGAGCTCGCAGCGCTCGGTGATGCACTGGCAGGAAACACTCTCGGTGGTGCGGATCCGGAGATCCACGCTGCCTTTCTGAGCAAGCTCCTGCACCGGCACGGTGTCCGTGCGCGGTGGCATCACCTACCTGCAGACATCGCGGCGTTGACCGCTGGTGCCCACGGAATCTCGGCAACCAACATCCCTCGCCTGGAAGTGTGCTGCGAACTGTGGAATGTTGCGCTTCCGGAGTTCCCGTCGGCGATGGAGCGCGCGCAGGCCGTTGCGGAGTGTTTCGCTGCGTTCGACCGCAGTAGTGGCCGAGAGTCGATGATGGCAACTCTGGGATGGGACTAGACCGAATGAGCAGGGACGTTGTGGACGGCGTGGCAGCGACAGATAGGTGAGGACCTCCGGGTATCGGCTCAGGTGTCAAGGACGTTGCTCGAGGGAGTGCAGTCGGGCGGTACCGCCGGTAGTCCTTCACTGGCGCGGAGCTTTTCGGCCATCGAGATCAACAACATCTGCGATTCCTCGGGAAGATCGAACGCTCGCGTCGACAACCGCCGCAGACCAGTGTTTCGGAGTTGGGTGAGTGTCAACTTCAGAAGACGGCTGCACTCTTTGCAGGCGTTTCGAGGGTGAGTGCACGTGTCTTCTGACATTCTGATGTCAGAAGTGCGGTGCACGGTCGCACGTTCGGCTCTCGGTGACAGGGAGGCTTGAGATGGACCCCGACAAGCTCGACGTCGTGGAGACCGGTGTGCTGACGGCGTCGGGGGAGCGGTGGGCGCAGGCAGAGACCCGATTCGCTGTCTTGGCTCCCTTGCTGGAGATGCATCCGGTGCGTTCGGAAGCGGTCGATGATGCGGCCGAACGACTGGGGTTGTCGCGCCGTCGGGTCTATGCGTTGCTTGGCAAACTCAGGGACGGGACAGGTACGGTCACCGATCTTCTGACGAAGGTCTCGCCGGGTGGGCGT
>NZ_JABFAU010000007.1:133883-314690 GCF_017168335.1 Rhodococcus sp. KRD162
AGCGGTCGATGATGCGGCCGAACGACTGGGGTTGTCGCGCCGTCGGGTCTATGCGTTGCTTGGCAAACTCAGGGACGGGACAGGTACGGTCACCGATCTTCTGACGAAGGTCTCGCCGGGTGGGCGTGGCCGCAGCCGAGTAGCGGCTGAGGTCGAAGAGGTGATCGGCGATCATCTCACCCGATATTTTCTTCACCGCCAGAAGCTGAGTGTCGCTGCGCTGCATCGACGTATCGCGTTGACTTGTCACCGCGCGGGTCTGCCAGTGCCGGCCAGAAACACCGTCACCGCACGAATCGCCGCGCTCCATCCGGCATCGGTGGCCAGGTCACGCGGAGGACCCGATGCCGCCCGCCCACGTCAGTCCGCCGGCGACGATCCACCGACGGTTTCGGGGATTCTCGATCAGGTCCAGATCGACCACACCGTCGTCGATCTGATGGTCGTCGACGAGTACGAGCGGCAACCGATCGGCCGCCCCTACCTGACGATCGCCATCGATGTCCTCAGCCGTTCCGTACTCGGGTTCGTCGTCACTCTGGAGCCGCCGTCGTCGATATCGGTCGGGTTGTGCCTGGGCCGCGTGTGCTGCGAGAAGCAGACATGGCTGGAGGCATGCGAGCTCGCGGAACAGGTGCAGTGGCCAATGGCAGGGAAACCGAAACAGTTGTACCTCGACAACGCCTCCGAGTTCAAAAGCGAAGCGCTGCGCCGCGGATGCGCCCAGCACGCCATCACACTCGAATACCGTCCTCCGGGCCGACCGCACTACGGCGGGATCGTCGAACGCATCATCGGAACGGCGATGACGGCGGTGCACGAGCTGCCTGGGACCACCTTCTCGAACCCAGCGGACCGAGGAAGTTACGACTCGGACAAGCACGCGGCGTTGACATTGCGTGAGTTGGAACGCTGGCTGGTCCTGGCCATAGCCTCGTATCACGCGAGCGTTCACACAGGGATCGGGAACACTCCGGCCGCGGTGTGGGCCGGCGAGGTCGCCGCAGTTGGTCACGCCCCTCGTGTGGTGCTCGGCGAAACCGCTTTCCTGGTGGACTTTCTTCCCGTCATCCGGCGACGTCTGACGCGCACGGGCTTCGTCCTCGATCACGTGCACTACTTCTCGAACGCGCTCAAACCGTGGGTTGCGCGGCGAGAGGATCTGGGGCGGTTCGTGATACGACGTGACCCACGCGATTTGAGCAGAATCTGGGTCCTCGAACCAGACGGTGCCGGCTATGTCGAGGTGCCGTACCGGACGATGTCACATCCCGCGGTGACACTGTGGGAGCACAGAGCTGCTATCACCCGTCTCCGCGAACAAGGTCGGTCGAACGTCGATGAGGGCGCACTGTTTTCGATGATCGAGCAGATGCGCGAGGTCACCGACCGCTCACAGAAAGCCACCCGCAAAGCCCGGCGCAACCGTGCCCGCCGCATGCATCTCACCGGCGCCGCGTCTGCACCGATCCCGGCGATCCACCCGCCGGTGGAGCCTCGAGCGGACGGCGGCACCGCAACGCCGGTCTTCAGCGATATCGAGGAATGGTGAGCCGATGACCGCATCGACAGGAAGCAGCGACGAAGCCACCGAGTCGTCCGGTGAGGATTTGGGGCACCTGCGGGAGTCGGTTCGTCCGCTCGCCGCACTCGACGACGCGGACAAGATCCGGTTGATCCGGTCGGAGAGGTGGATCGGGTATCCGCAGGCCCGTACGGTCATCGACCATCTGGAGACGTTGCTGTCGTGGCCGGACCGACAGCGTATGCCGAACCTACTGTTGCTCGGTCCGACGAACAACGGCAAGTCGATGATCATCGAAAAGTTCCGGCGCACTCATCCGCCGATCAGCTTGTCCGACCGCGAGCAGATACCGGTGTTGTGCATGCAGATGCCCCCGGACCCGTCACCCGGCCGGTTCTACCTCGCACTGCTCACAGCGTTGGGAACACCGACCCGACCACGCAATCGGGTCCACGAACTCGAACAGCAAGCATTGATGCTGCTCCGCGCCACCGGCGTACGGATGTTGATCATCGACGAGCTCCACAATGTTCTCGCCGGCCGTGACAACGTGCGCCGCGAATTCTTGAACGTGCTGCGGTTTTTGGGCAACGAACTACGCATTCCTCTTGTCGCTGTCGGCACCCGTGATGCTTACCTCGTCATCCGGACCGATCCCCAGTTGGAGAACCGATTCCATCCCATGACTTTGCCGGTCTGGACCAACACTGCCGACACCAGATCACTGCTGGCCAGCTTCAGCACGAGCTTCCCCCTCCGCAAACCCTCGCACGTGACATCACTGGAGATGACCGACTACCTTCTCACTCGCTCCGAGGGCACCATCGGTGAACTGGCAACGTTGCTCACTGCCGCAGCAGTGACCGCCGTCGACAGCGGAGAGGAAGCGATCACCTCATCGGTGCTCTCGCGCACTCCGTACCTCGGCCCCACGGAGCGACGCCGCCAGTTCGAACGCCACCTCGCATGAACGCGCGGCTCGCACCGATGCCCGGTGATGCGTACGTTCGCCCGTGGCCGCTGCACCCGCCGCCACTGCCAGGTGAGGTCCTCTCGTCCTGGTTGGCCCGGATATGCGAGCTGTATCCGCACATCAGGCCCTCTGATCTGTTTGCAGACCTCGATATCGATTGTGCTGTCGAGGATCTCGACCGCTACACACCGGAGCCGATCCTTGCCGAGCTGGCCGGTCGCGGCGCAGTCCCGGTAGAGAGGGTGCGGATGATGACGTTGGCGGGGTGGACACCGTGGCTGCTCGACAGCACCGACCCCGCCGACTGCGACTTCGACACCTACGTCCACCAATTCTCGATCCTGCTACCGGCCGACCTCGCGAGGGAGGATCGACGACGCCGCACACCCACGAGCGAAGCATGGTTGCCGTGGGCGAGCACTCCGCGCAGTCGGGCATGCCCGGCATGTATCGACAGCCTCGAATCCACTGCTGATATCAACATGACTCTGCTGCATCAATATCCGGTGCTGAGCAGCTGCCTCGACCACCGTTGTCGACTCGAACCCTGCTCTGTTTTCCCTGGTCATGCAATCTTCTGGGATCAGGTCCGGTTCGGTTCGGACGAACGGGTCTCGCCCGTTCCGGTTCCCTCGGCGGTCACGGACCTCGATCGGCGCAGCACCGAGGCTCTGACGACGGGATGGGTGGAACTCGGCCCAGGCCGGGTACATGCCGCAGTGTGGTTTCGGCTTCTGCGCACCGTCGTCGACGAAGTGTCCTCGCCGCTGGTTCGCACCGGACGGTGGGCGACGAGGCTCGTTGCGATCTGGAAGGCCGCCGGTCGTTCTCGCCCGTTGCGGACCGCGTGGGTTCCGTTCGAGGACCTGCACTGGGACGAGCAGGCGACAGTCCTCGAGGCCGCGGCGATCGCCATTGCGTTGGTCGAGAGCGGTGAGATCGATGCCGGCGGTGCGCACGCATCTCTGCTGAGCCCACGTCCCTATGAGCCGGTCGATCCCGGGACAGCTCCGACGCGCTCGTCCTATCCCGCACCCGAGCGCGATTTATGGGCTGACGCGCACGCTGCGGCCGAGGCCGCCATCGCGGCAGCGCGCGTCGACCCCGCATCCGCCAGTTCGTTGTACAACTTCCTACGCTGGGGGTGCCGCACCGCAGCGGAGCTGGATGAGACGGTGCAACTGTTCCTCGACCACGGGATCCCGCTGCAACATCCGCCGACATAGCTATCGCCCGATGGAGCGGGGTTGTCCGCGACGATGCATACGCGGCGTCAGCCGAGAAGTCCGTTTTCGCGCCGGGGTCATAGTCACCGACGTTATGTGTGCGGTGACCGACGAGAATTTTCCTTCCCGCACCGTCCGGTTCTCACCCAACCCGAAATTCACCGAACGATGCCGAGCCAACGCATCGAGCTCGACGAACGACCCCTCGTCGAGCAACGCCGTGATCCGCTCCCGCGCCGTCAACTTGCCCTTCGCGTGGACCCGGTCCACCGCCGCCTGACCCGATGGAACCTCCGCCACCATCAGACGTTTACGAAGATCAGCCAACTTACCCGCAGTGGTATGAATATCGGGGGTTTCGGCCGACCCATGTGCAGTGGAATCCTGGACGCTGGTCATGGGGCAACACTTTAACTGCGAGCGTGATCTGCGACCCGACCGAGGGTGGTTCGCCGAGGACATCGGATCGTCGCCGAGCCCATATGCTGTCTCGCATGTGGACAAATCTCGATCGCCCGCCACTCGATGTCCGTGCCCTTCGCCGGGCACTGGTGGACGGACCGCAGGCATCGTGGTCTCGGGTGGATTTGATCGCCGAAACCGGTTCGACCAACGCCGACCTCGTCGAAGGGGTCGCGAACTACGCGGACCGGACAGCCCTGATCGCCGAATACCAGGACAGTGGTCGCGGGCGGCATTCGAGATCGTTCTCGGGGGCGCCTCGCTCGCAGATCCTCCTGTCGATGCTGCTGAAGTTCCCCGGCATCGATCCTGCGGTGCTCGGATGGCTACCGCTGATGACCGGAGTTGCCCTCGTCGACGCGTTGCGCACCGTCGCCGAGGTCGATGCGCGACTCAAATGGCCCAACGACGTCCTCATCGGAGGCAAGAAGGTCTCGGGCATCCTCGCCGAGGTCGCGGCCCACGGACCGTCCCCGACGGTCGTCATCGGGCTCGGGGTCAACGTCTCGATGACGGCCGAAGAATTGCCGGTTGCCACCGCCACGTCGCTCGCAGTAGAAAAGGCCGCTGTTCTCGATCGCGACACTCTGGTGCGCGCGATTCTGCGCGGAGTGGCCGCCGAAGTGGATTCCTGGCGTGACTCGAACTGGGGGACCGATGCGCTCGCCCGCAGGTATAGAGAGCGGTGCGGCACCATCGGACAACGCGTCCGTGTCGACCTCCCCGGTGGCGAGGAGAAGTTCGGTACTGCCATCGACGTCGACGAACACGGCAGAATCGTCATCGAGATGGAGCAGACCGGTTCGGCTCGACCGTCCGTACTTGCGGTCGCGGCAGGCGACGTCACGCATCTGCGACCCGTCTCGTAAGACCCTCACCTCGACCGATGCCGTAGCGAACAGTCAGGAGTGCACGTGGGTTACCCACAGGATGCGTTGGCAGACGAGGAAGAGCTGCTGCTTCATCATCACCCGCACTGGAAAATGCTGATCCTTCCGTCGATCACGTTCGTGCTCGTCACAGGAATCGCTGGTGTAGCACTCGGCGCTGCGAGCGCGCGCCTCGAATCCACCGCCGCGAACGTGGCCATGATCGCCGTAGCGGTGGTGTGGGCGGCGCTGGTGGGATGGCGGTGCCTGGTTCCACTGATCAGTTGGAAGTGCACCCACTTCATCGTCACCGACAGGCGAGTACTGATCCGTCAGGGCGTGATCACCCACTCCGGCATCGACATTCCGATGAGCAGAATCAGCAACGTCCAGTTTCGCCACGGCTTGCTCGATCGAATGCTGGGTACGGGAACGCTCATCATCGCCTCCGCGTCGGACGATCCACTCGAATTCGACGACATTCCGCGCGTTCAGCGCGTCCACTCTCTGCTCTACCAGCAAGTCTTCGACTCGATGGAGTACCGCCGCCAATCCATGCACGGCGGCGAGGCCCCCTTCGAGCCGTCGCCCGAGGATTCGGCCGCCGAGCCCAAGCCCGGTTGGCGAGCCGGAAAACGCAGGTAACACAGGCTGTTCTCACTTTCGAACCGTAGGGTGTCCGATGTGACCGATGTGCTGCTTGCAGAAGACGACGAAGCTATCGCTGCGCCCTTGTCCCGCGCTCTCGGGCGCGAGGGGTACACGGTGACCGTCGAACAGACCGGCCCTGCCGCCTTGCAACGCGCCCTCGACGGGAAGTTCGATCTGCTGATCCTCGATCTGGGACTTCCCGGAATGGACGGCCTCGAGGTGTGTCGGCAGGTACGGGCCAACCGATCCGAGGTGGCGGTCCTCATGCTCACCGCACGAACCGACGAGGTCGACTTCGTGGTGGGCCTCGATGCCGGAGCGGACGACTACGTCGGCAAACCCTTCCGGCTCGCCGAGCTCATGGCCCGCGTTCGTGCCCTGCTCCGACGTCGCGGTGCCGGAGAGGACTCCCCGATCGAGGTCGGTGCCATCCGCCTCGAACCGGCCGCGCGACGCGTACTCGTCGGCGGCACCGAGATCTCACTCGCGAACAAAGAGTACGAGCTGCTCAAGGTCCTACTCGACCACGCAGGTCAGGTCGTCTCCCGTGAAGTGATCCTGCGTGAGGTCTGGGGCGATGCAGAGCTGCGCGGATCGAAGACACTGGACATGCACATGTCCTGGTTGCGACGCAAGATCGGGGACGAAGGTCCTGTTGCCGAGCGTCGCATAGCAACGGTGCGCGGCGTCGGTTTCCGCATCAACAGCGACTAGCAGTCCATGCGACGTCGAATTCTGGTCTCGATACTGGCCGTCGTCGTCATGACGGCGTTGTTGCTCGGTATCCCTCTGATGTACACCGCGTGGTTGTGGGTCGAGGACTTCACCCGCAACGACTTGCAAGCACGCCTGGACCGCATGGCAGCGGAGATCATCTCCCAGGAGGGCTCGGCGGGTCTGATCGAGGGTCAGCTCGATATCGGCTCGCTCAGGCTGGCGATTCCGCAGGGCGGCCGGCTGGTGGTCATCTACCCGACTCCGGCCGACGCCGCGTCGCGCGCAGACATCGGCGAGGCATTCGTGGATCGGCCGCTCGTGGAATCGCTGTCGATGGGTACCTCCGGCTCACTGCGACTCGATGTCCCGTCCGACGAGATGCGGTCCCTCCAGCGCCAAGCACTCGGCGCGGTGACACTGGTCGTGCTCGCATCCGCGCTTGCAGGCACAGTCGTCGCCGTCCTGACGGCAAAACGACTGGCAGATCCGCTGCAGGATGTGGCCCGTCGCGCCGCGCGACTGGCGGAGGGTGACTTCCGGCCTGATGCTCGGCGGCACGGCATCGCCGAACTCGACCGCGTCTCGGAGGTGCTCGACTCGGCCACCGTCGAGATCGCAGGCCGACTCCAACGAGAACACACGCTGGTCGCCGACGTCTCGCACCAACTCCGAAGCCGACTGACTGCTGTGCGGCTGCGGCTCGACGAGATTTCCACCCACCCGGACCCGGCGGTGGTGGACGAGGCGAACGAGGCGATGGACCAAGTCGACCGGCTGACCCTCGCCATCGACGAACTCGTTCGTTCCTCCCGCAGCGACGGCGCCGCCGATGCGCACGAGGTATCGGTCATCGAGGAACTGACCGCAACAGTCGTCGAATGGCGGCGGAACTTCGAGGATGCAGGCCGCAACCTGGTACTCAAGGGAGACGCCGAACTCACCGCATCGGTGACGGGCTCCCGGCTGCGAGAAGCCGTGTCGGTCTTGGTCGACAATTCTCTGGTACACGGCGACGGCGGCTGCACCGTGTCGGTGCGAGCGGTGTCCGGTGGCGAAAGCCCCGACCCTCGGCGTGAGCGACTGGTCTGTGTCGAGGTCACCGACGAGGGCCCCGGAGTGAGCAACGAGCTGGCCCCGCACATCTTCGACCGAGGATTCTCCGGCGCAGGCTCCACCGGCGTCGGACTCGCACTCGCGCGGGCACTGATCGAAGCCGATGGCGGACGGCTGGAACTACAGCGCCGTCGGCCCGCCCTGTTCTCGGTCTTTCTACCCGCCTCGCGTGAGCACACACCTACCGTGCCCCGCCGAGAGCCGAGGTGACCGGTCAGGGCTGATCGACGGCCTCTGACGTGTCCCCGGTTCGCTCGGCGTCGACCTCGAGGATCGTGCGCGCGTTCTCCTCGGGGAACGCGAAGCGCCGCAGCGCCCAGAACCGGAACGCCATCTGCAGGAGATTGCCGATGATGTAGTTGAGAACGAAGTCGATGATCACCACCATCGTCAACGACTCACTGGTGTCGCGAATGTCGAAGATGTTGTTCGCGATCCAGAGCGGACCGGCCGCGATGAGCACTCCGACACCGCTGATGACGAAGAAAAGCAGCGCCTCGTGGTGCCGTTCTCGTCCGCCCCGATGCTTGAACGCCCACTCACGATTGAGGAAGTAGCTCAACAAAGTCGCGAGAACGCCCGAGATGATCTTGGCGATCACCGGCTTCTGCTCGAGCACCGTCAAGCTCAGTGAATAAAAGATCACCAGGTCGAAAACCATTGTCGTGCCGCCCACGATGGCGAACTTGATCAGCTCGCTGTGACGAACCGCAAGGTCCCGGACGGGCTTGGGTAAGCGTCGAAGCACGCTCTCGATCGTCGGCACAACGGAGAAGTCTACGAAACACAGCCCCGATCCGACGAACCGACGCACGGATCATCAGGGTTTCCACAGGTCCCCGGCAGGTCGACGTTCTCGCGGAGGGCTGCCGGTTCGGACGGACCGCACACGACGTGACACCATGGTGAGCCGTGACAGGTACCGAACCGCGCCCCAACGCCGCGCGCCCGTCGTCGACCGGAATGCCCGTGGTGACGATGATCGGCGGCGGTCAGCTCGCCCGAATGACCCATCAGTCCGCCATCGAGCTCGGTCAGACGCTCCGAGTGCTGGCGGCAGGTGCAGACGAGCCCGCGGCTCGAGTCAGTCCCGATGTCGTCTTCGGTTCCCACGACGATCTCGATGCCTTGCGCACCGCCGCGACCGGTTCCAATGCGGTCACCTTCGATCACGAGCACGTACCGACCGAGCACCTCGAGGCTCTCGTGGCCGAGGGCGTCAACGTGCAGCCGCCGCCGAGCGCCCTGATCTTCGCGCAGGACAAACTGCGCATGCGCCGCAAACTGGCAGAACTGGGTGCGCCAGGACCCGCCTACGCGGAGGTGTCGAGCGCGCAGGACGCCATCGCCTTCGGAGACGAGCACGGGTGGCCCGTCGTCCTCAAAGCAATCCGCGGCGGATACGACGGACGCGGAGTGTGGATGCCCGCCGACGCGGAGGAAGCCGAGCGCATCGTCACGGCCCAACTCGACCTGGGTGTACCCCTCATGGTGGAAGAGAAGGTCGCCATGCGCCGCGAGCTGTCGGCCATGGTCGCACGATCGCCGTTCGGCCAAGGTGCTGCCTGGCCCGTCGTACAGACGGTGCAGCGCAACGGTCAGTGCGCCGTCGTCCTGGCACCCGCCCCCGATCTCGACGAGGACGTCGCCACATCCGCCGGCCGACTGGCCCTCGACATCGCAGGCGCGCTGGGAGTAGTAGGAGATCTGGCGGTGGAACTGTTCGAGACCACCTCCGGCACGCTTCTGGTGAACGAGCTCGCCATGCGTCCCCACAACTCCGGGCATTGGACCATGGACGGGTGCCGCACCTCGCAGTTCGAGCAACACCTCCGCGCGGTATTGGACTACCCACTCGGTGACACCGATCCACTGGCCCCACTGACCGTGATGGCCAACATTCTGGGCGCACCCGAGGCACCCCGGATGACCATGGACGAGAGGCTTCATCACCTCTTCGCGCGCATGCCCGACGCGAAGGTGCACCTGTACGGCAAAGGCGAGCGCAAAGACCGCAAAATCGGGCACGTGAACATCCTCGGCTCACCGTCCGGTTCCCTCGCCGATCCGGAGTACGTGGCCTCGGTGCGTGAGCGAGCCGAACGCGCGGCGCACTGGATGTCGCACGCCGAATGGACCGACGGATGGGATCCGCACGATGACTGACCACCCCGCCACCGATTCCGCACCGCAGGGTCGTTCCGCAGGCTCCACTCCTGTATCCGAGGGTCGTTCCGCGGGCTCCACTCCTGCACCCGAGGGTCGTTCCGCAGGCTCCACTCCTGCAGTGGGCCTGATCATGGGCAGCGACTCCGACTGGCCGACCATGGAAGCCGCCGCAGAAGCATTGGCCGAGTTCGGAATTCGATTCGAGGTGGGCGTGGTGTCCGCCCATCGCACACCGCAGCGGATGCTCGACTACGCCCGCGACGCCGCGAGCCGTGGAATCCGCGTGATCATCGCCGGTGCCGGGGGAGCGGCACACCTGCCCGGCATGGTTGCCTCGGCGACGCCTTTGCCGGTGATCGGTGTACCAGTACCGCTGAAGTACCTCGACGGCATGGACTCGTTGCTCTCGATCGTCCAGATGCCGGCAGGCGTTCCGGTAGCGACGGTCTCCATCGGCGGTGCCCGCAACGCAGGACTGCTCGCAGTACGGATACTGGGTGCGTCCGATCCGGATCTGCAAGAACGGATGTCGGCATTTCAGGCCTCGCTGGAGGCCATGGTGCTGGAGAAAGACAGAGCTCTGCGCACGACGCTGCTGGGATGAGCAACGCGACGTCGCGGCGCGAGCAGATTCGATTAGCAGGTCGAGGTCGGTGGCAGTCCGTTGCGGTGACGACGCTGGCGTTGCGGTACGCCCGCTTGTGGGGCGGAACAGCGCACTTCGACCACGAGTTCTCGATCTTCGTGTGCACCGGACTGCGCGGCGGATTCGGACGGGGCGGAACCACGTTCGGAGGCGCGTATCTGACCAAGGACAACACCGGCCGCCGAGTGATACGGCACGAAGCCGTGCACGCAGACCAATGGGCCCGGTTCGGGCTGAGCTTCCCGTTCCGGTACCTCGCCGAGGAAGTTCGCCACCGAGGACCGGCAAACAAGTACGAAATCGAGGCCGGACTCGCGGACGGCGGCTACCGAACGGGCACGTGAAGGCGGCCGTTCAAGACAGGACCGTGGTGACCTTCTCGGTATCGGCGCGTCGATCGTTCTTTCCCTCGTCGGCATTGGCCACCTGAACCAACGAGGCGCCCGCGACGAGAACCGAGAGCAGGCCGTCGATCAGCTCCTCGGCAGTGCTCCACGACGCACTCGACATCACCCGGTCGGCAGCAGTCAACGAGCGGGCAGAGGCCCGCTCTCGCGCGGCCACGAGCACCTCGTCCACCGAACGACCGTCCAACGCCGCCGCTCCCGACCCGCTACCCGACACCCGAAACTGATCCCCGTGCACCCGCACCGAGGTTGCGTAGTCGGTCATTCCCACCGGCAGATCCGGCACGGCCTTGCCGAAAGCATCGAGCGAGAACGCCAGCACCTCGTCCACATCCGGTGCCTCGTCGAGTCGATCCGCAGGCACCATCGCGACGTCGGCCGAGTCCACGGCCCCCAGCACCACCTCGCCGCCTGCCCACCACACACCGAGCAGCGCCGCGGCGGTCTGCCAGTGCGCGGGCAACAACACACTGACCTTGCCGCCCGCCTCGAAGCCCAACTCGTCGCACAACAGATTCGCTGTCTTGGCTGCCCAGTTCGCGAGCGTCACCGCCGAGACCTCGACCCGCTCGCCGGAGGCGTCGTCGTAGAACGTGATACGCGGACCGGCCGGGTCAGCGGCAAGGACGGGGTCGAGCAAGGTCTGAGTCAGGTTCGAAGCCACACCACGAACCCTAGATCACGGACCCCGCGCAGGCTCCACGCCTGCACCATGAGGATGCGCCAGACCGTCCGTCAGTTGACGCACATAGGCCCGGTGGAACCTGCGTCGATCGGAGCTGCGGGAGTCTCGGGAACTGCCGTACCGGCTTCGGGAGCAACGGTTTCTGCCGTCGCGGCCTGCCCCGAACCCGGGCCGGCGTAGTCGTCGGCGAGCACCACCTGCACCGTGTCTGCAGGCAGCGAAGAATCGGTGACGATCTGCAGTCCGCCGAGCGCAGCCGAGACCGCGCGAGCAGCATCACTGTCGGCATCGGCCGCCTGGATTCGACTCGCCGAGATCGACGTGCCCTCGTAGTTTCCGATGGTGCCTCCGACGTATCCCAACTGCGTCAACGCACCGGCGACACCGTTGGCGAGCCCGTCGATTCCGCTGTCGTTCGCCACGTCGACGGTGACCGTCGACGGGTCGATCTCGGGCGCATCGGAACCCTCGGAATTGTTCTGCGCCGAGTTGCCGTCGTCGAGCAGACCTTCGACGTACTTCTTCACCGCGGCCGGGTCGACCTGGACGATCGATTCGCCGTAGTCGGTCGTGGCGTTGATGTCGACCGCCGGGATGGTCTCGAACTTGACCTTGCCGCCCGCGAGATCCTGTAGCCGAGTGGCGAATTGCAGAATGTCCCAATCGGAATCGAGTGTCACCGAACGCTGCACCGCAGTGCTGAGCTGGGCCAGTTTTCCCGGATTGCTCAACGTCTTGGCGCTCAACACGTTCCGCACCAGCGAGGCCATGAACACCTGCTGACGCACGATGCGGTCGAGGTCGCCGCGGGGCAGATCGTGCCGTTGTCGAACGAAACTCAAGGCCTGGGAACCGGAGAGCTTCTGCACCCCTGCCGGGAAATTTGCACCCGAGAGCGGCTCGTCCACAGGATTGTTCAGACATACCTCGACGCCGCCGACAGCGTCGGTCAACAGGACGAAGCCGAGCAGGCCCACCTCCGCGTAGTGGTCGACGGTGATCCCGGTCAGATTCGCGACCGAATCGATGAGTGCCTCGCGCCCGGCCTCGGTGGCCTGTACCTCCGCATCGGCGTCCGAGACGCCCTGCTCCACCAGCTCGAGCCGCTTGGTCTCCTTGGTCGCGCCGTAGGCGGCATTGATCTTGGACATGCCGATTCCGGGCACCTCCACGTACGAATCGCGAGGGATGGAAATGGCGGTGGCCGACGAACCGTCGTTCGGGACCCGAATCAGCACGATCGTGTCGGTGTTCGACGCCACCTCTTCACCGGCATTGAGCGAGGCGAGTTCCTCCGGGGACAGTGCATTGCCGTGGGCATCGGTCCGACTGTCGGTGCCGACCATCAGAATGTCGACCGCACCGTCTGCGGCACCGCCGAGGCCGAGACCGCCCGCAGTGGCGATGTTGGATCTGAGACTGTCTACGCTGCGCCATGCGAAGCCGGTCACCAGTAAAACCAGTACCGACAGCACTGCAACGGCCACATGGGTAGCCGGCCATCGGCGGCCGCCTGCGGCAAGGCCGGGTTCGCCGTGAGATCGGGGCGGTTCGACGCCGACGCGGCGATCGTGCTGTCGCGGCGCGCGCGGTCGGTCGGCGGGTTCGTCTCGGTTGCGGCGAGTACGTTCTCGCGCCCGGGGTTTCCCGTGCGAATCCTCGGCAGTTCTGTAGCGATGCGCCGCACGATCGTCTGGACGTCCCGTGGCGCGCGGCTCGGGACCGACTGGTTTCCGGTGGGTGCGCCGCCTGGGCGGGGGAGTGTGCTCACCGCCGGGCGTGCCTGGATCTCGTGGCACCGTGACGACCCTCTCTCGTTACCGGCCGGTCCGATCACCCGCCTGCTTCGTTCTCCCCCTGCTGTTCGAAGGTTACTGGTCACCGGTCACCGCCTCGCCCAACCGAACACGGCGTGCCACACTTGGCAACCGTGAACGCGATCGTGGTGACCGGAGCACATGGCCAGTTGGGCCGCCGAGTGGTGGCTCTTGCCGCCGGCCGAGGAGACGGCACCGAGGTACGCGCATATTCGTCCGCCGACCTGGACGTAACCGATCCCGACGCAGTCGCTGCCGTGGTGAGCGCAGGGGCGACGGTGATCAATTGCGCCGCGTACACCGCAGTGGACGCCGCTGAGACAGACGAGGCCAGAGCCCTGGCCGTCAATGCGGACGGCCCGCGAAATCTCGCTCGCGCCTGCGGGCGTGTCGGTGGCAGGTTGATCCACGTCTCCACCGATTATGTGTTCGACGGCACAGCGACCGAACCCTACGAGGTGGACGCCGACACCGCCCCGAAGTCGGCGTACGGTCGCACCAAGCTGGCCGGCGAACTCGCCGTACGCGATGAGCTGCCCGAGGCCGTCGTCGTACGCACTGCCTGGGTGTACGACAACACCGGCAAGAACTTCGTGACCACCATGCGCAGGCTCGAAGGCGAGCGAGAGACGATTTCGGTGGTCAATGATCAGATCGGCTCACCCACCTTTGCCCACGACCTGGCGTCGGGCCTGCTCGCGATCGAAACCCGGCCTTCGGTGGTCGGTCGCACCGTGCACTACACCAATGCCGGGCAAGCCAGCTGGTTCGAGCTCGCTCGCGCGGTGTTCGCACGCATCGGGGCCGATCCCGAGCGGGTACGTCCGTGTTCGAGCGCAGAGTACGTCGCGGCGGCTCCTCGTCCGGCGTATTCGGTGCTCTCGTCCAGGGCGTGGCTCGATGCCGGGTTGCCGCCTTCCCGGCCGTGGTCGGACGCGCTGACGGCGGCGTTGGCGCAGTCGAGATGAGGGTGTCGACCACGCTCGGGCTAGTCTTGCCCGCGTGAGTTCCGAGCTGGCCGTGGTGACGGTGACCTATTCGCCCGGCGAATACCTGGATCAATTCCTGACGTCTCTTCGTGAGGCGACAACACGTCCCTGCCGGGTGATCATGGCCGACAACGGCTCGGTCGACGGCACACCAGAGGCGGCCGAGGCCGCGTTCGACGAGGCAGAGTTGCTGCGGACCGGCGCGAACATCGGATACGGCGCAGCGGTCAATCGTGCGGTCGCGGCCATCGATCCCTCGGTCGAGTTCGTCGTCGTCGCCAATCCCGACGTACGGTGGCACCCCGGTTCTCTCGACGGTCTGCTCGACGCTGCGGCCCGGTGGCCGCGCGCGGGCTCGCTCGGACCACTCATCCGCGAACCCGACGGCTCCCGATACCCATCGGCTCGGTCGGTGCCCGATCTCACCTCAGGCGCGGGCCACGCGGTGCTCGGCAAGCTCTGGCCGAAGAATCCGTGGACTCAGCGCTACCGCCAGGAGAACGAGTCGGTGAGCGAGCGTCCGGTGGGGTGGCTGTCCGGATCATGCCTGTTGCTGCGGCGCTCGGCGTTCGATTCTATCGGCGGGTTCGACTCTCGATACTTCATGTACATGGAGGACGTGGACCTGGGCGACCGGCTCGGCCGTGCGGGCTGGCACAACGTCTATGTTCCCGGCGTCGAGGTGACGCACTCGAAAGGCCATGCCGCAGGACGGCATCCGGAAGTGATGTTGCCCGCACATCACACCAGTGCGTACCGCTTCCAGGCCGACCGGCACGCGAAAGCGTGGCAAGCTCCCCTACGATTGGCCTTGCGTATAGGTCTCGGCCTTCGATCGAAGATCGTTGTGAGATCTGCGCTTCGGGCCCGAAAAGTTGACGGACGAGTCACCGACGAGAGAACAGAGGCTGGACATGGTGGATAGTTCCTCATCGGTCGCCGCGCGCACCGATGCAGTAATCCTGGTCGGCGGCAAAGGAACTCGGCTCAGGCCGCTCACACTCTCGGCCCCCAAGCCGATGCTTCCCACTGCGGGACTGCCCTTCCTGACCCACTTGCTGGCACGCATCAGGGCTGCCGGAATTTCGCACGTCGTCCTCGGCACGTCCTTCAAGGCCGAAGTGTTCGAGCAGCATTTCGGAGACGGCTCCGCGCTCGGCATCGAGATCGAATACGTCACCGAGACCGAGCCGATGGGTACCGGCGGAGGGATCAGGAACGTTCTCCCGCGCCTGCGTGCGGACAATGTCATGGTCTTCAACGGCGATGTGCTGGGCGGTACGGATCTGACAGCGGTATTGGAAACACACCGAACCACTGAAGCCGACGTCACGTTGCATCTGGTTCGCGTGGGTGACCCACGAGCGTTCGGCTGTGTGCCGACCGACGAATCCGGCCGAGTGACAGCATTTCTGGAGAAGACCCAGGATCCGCCGACCGATCAGATCAACGCCGGATGCTACGTCTTCAAGCGTGAGATCATCGAGTCCATCGCCTCCGATCGACCGGTGTCGGTGGAGCGAGAGGTGTTTCCCGCCTTGCTCGCCGAAGGCAAGAAGCTCTACGGGCACGTGGACAGCGCGTACTGGCGCGACATGGGCACCCCGGAGGACTTCGTCAAGGGCTCGGCCGATCTGGTGCGCGGCATCGCGCCCTCGCCTGCGCTGGACGGAGATCGCGGCGAATCGTTGGTGCACCCCAGCGCCGGAGTGGCACCGGGGGCGCTGCTGATCGGCGGAACCGTCATCGGTCGCGGTGCCGAGATCGGCGCCGGAGCCCGTCTCGACGGTGCCGTCGTGTTCGACGGCGCGGTCGTCGAGGCAGGAGCGGTCGTCGAGCGGTCGATCCTCGGCTTCGGTGCCCGTATCGGGCCCCGCGCTCTGGTGCGCGATGCGGTGATCGGCGACGGCGCAGACATCGGAGCCCGATGTGAGCTGCTTCGCGGTGCGCGGGTGTGGCCAGGGGTGAAACTGCCTGACGGCGGAGTGCGCTTCTCCACCGACGTCTGAAATCCCGCCGAACCGGGCCACTGCATAACCCAGGCGGCGGATCCGGTTCGGGCTAGCGGCGTTGCGCGGCGAGCGAGACGAGGTGATCGATCGTCTCGTGTTCGGCGGTGTCCGGAAGTGCGTCGACCGGCCACCACCGCAGATCCGTCGATTCATCACTGCGCACAGCTCGGGCACCGTCTCGGGCGCGCACCAGAAACCGCAGATCGAGATGACGCGTCGGGGTGCCGAGCGAACACGTGATCGGGTGCGTGTGCGCCGAGAGCAGTACCGGGTCGATGGTCAGATCTGCGATCCCGGATTCTTCTGTCGCCTCACGCATCGCGGCGTCGACGATCGTGTCGTCGGTCGGTTCGCAGTGGCCGCCGAGTTGAATCCACCGACCGACCTTCGGATGCAACGTCAGCAGCACGTGGGTGCCGGATCGGTCGAGCACCAGTGAGGAGGCCGTGAAGTGGCCGGCCGCGTTGGCGCGCAGGCACGCGTCCGGGTTGCTGTCGAGGAAGGCCAGCATGGTGTGGCGAAGCGATTCGTCCGCTGAGCCCTGTGGTCGCCAGCCGTCGAGCGCAGCGGCTACCGAACGCCGCAGTGTGAACGCGGACATTGCCTCAGAGCTCCAGTAGCGAGGACCCGGGCACTACCGGATCCCGCACGGTCAGGCTCTCGTCCGGATGCCCGATTGCGATGGCACCCATGGCTTTCCAGTCTGCGCGCAGTCCGAGTTCGGCGCGAACCGTATCGGCGGCGAAGATGGTCGAGCCGATCCAGCAGCTGCCGAGATCTCGAACCGCGAGCGCGACGAGCAAACCCTGGACGGCAGCACCGACAGCAACGGTGAACATCGTGTCTTCGGCGGCCCGACGCCTCTCGTCGGGGTAGGTGTGCGCGCCGTCGGGCACACAGAACGGAATCACGACTTCCGGTGCGTCGAACAGGATGTCGCCGCGGCTCAGTCTCGCGGCGATCCGATCCTTACCGAGCCCGTCGTTCGTGAGATCGGCCCGCCACTGCTCGCGCATCGTGTTCAGCAATCGGCGACGCAGCGCTGGCGTCCTGACCCAGACGAACCGAACCGGACGAGTGTGGTGCGGGGCAGGGGCGGTGAGCGCATCGGCCACGGCAGCCCGGATCGACTCGGGATCGACGGCGTCCGAGGTGAACGAGCGCACCGACCGTCGTAGGAGCAGCGCCTCGCGTCGTCCTTGATCGAGAGCCTCGGCGGTGCCGAGCCAGAACAGGTCTTCCTCGCCGCCGCGCAACAGCGCCTTCGCAGTGGAGCCGTCGTCGACCGGAGACAATCCGCGGACGACGGCGATCGGGACGCCGCCCAGTTTGCCCTTGACCAGATCGCCTGCGGCAGCGAGCTCGTCGGCGATGGCGACCTCGGTGACGACGAGCTCGTTGCCCTGACCGTCTTCGGCGCCGGCATAGGCGTGGAGGACCGGCAGGCCTGCGGATCCGATGGCGGCGTCGATCTGCCCGATCCGCCATGCGCGCCCCATGGTGTCGGTGACGACGACGGCAACCGTCACCCCCAACAGTTCTCGGAGAGCCGAGCGGAGGTTCGCGGCGCTGGCGTCGGGACGTTCGGGTAGCAGCGCAAGTTCTCCGCCGTCGACATTCGAGCCGTCGATTCCGGACGCGGCCTGCACGATGCCGAGTCGGTTCTCGGTGATGAGGGTCCGGCCCTTGCGAGCAACGATGCGCACGGCCTCCTGGTCCACCAGCACTCTGCGGGCGGCGTCTCGCTCGTCCACATCGCGCGGTGCCTCGATCAGGCGACCCTCTACCTTCGAGAGGATCTTGCTGGTGACGATCAGGATGTCGCCATCGCGCAGCCACGACGCGCGCTCGGCGATCGCCGAAGCCAAGTCGTCGCCCGGTCTGAATTCGGGGAGCCCGGTCACCGGCAGGATTTCGATGGAACCGCCAGGAGCGTGATCGACCGGGACGCGATCGCTGGGAGCGGGCAGCATCGAATCGGGTTCGCGAGGATCGGTCACAGGTCGAGTCCTGCCGCCTGTAGCGCGGTGCGTGCCATCACCGCGGTGGTCTCCGGGTCGGTCATCAGCAGGGGAACGGACTGTACATCCACTCCCTCGACGAGGGCAGTGTCCGTCGTGTGCACCAGCCAGGCATCGAGAATGCCGGTGCCGCTTCGGCTTCCGTAGTGGCGGCCGACGGCCTGCGCCGTGGTCTCGACACCGATGACGGACAGGCACTCGTCTGCCATGCCGCGCAACGGCTTACCGTCGATCACGGGGGAGAGGCCGACGACCTTGGCCGCCGTCGTGCGCAGCGCCCCGCGGATTCCGGGTACTGCGAGGATTGCACCGACGCTCACCACCGGATTGGACGGCGCGAGGATCACGGCATCGGCTTCGGCGATCGCCTCCACGACTCCCGGTGCGGGAGTTGCCTGTTCGGCACCGATGTTGGCGAAGCTGTGCGTTGGAATCTGTGCGCGATATCGAACCCACCACTCCTGGAAATGGATTGCGCGCTGTGTCTCACCGCTCGGGTCCTCAGGATCGGTAACCACGACGTGGGTCTCCGAACGATCGTCGGTGACGGGCAGCAGGCGGACGCCGGGCTGCCATCGGTTGCACAAGGCTTCGGTAACAGCCGACAGAGGAAAACCGGTACGCAGCATCCGACTGCGGATCAGATGCGTGGCGATGTCACGGTCTCCGAGGCCGAACCAGTCCGGATCGGCACCGTAGGCCGCCAACTCCTCCCGCGCGTTCCATGTCTCCCCGACGTGGCCCCAGCCGCGCTCGGGGTCGATACCGCCCCCGAGGGTGTACATACACGTGTCGAGATCCGGGCAGATGCGCAGGCCGTGCATCCACACGTCGTCCCCGACGTTGACCACGGCGGTGATCTCGTGCGTGGGATCACCGTCGGACGAGGAAGTGCCGAGCAGGGTTTTCAGACCTTGCAAGAAGCGGGCTCCACCGACGCCGCCGACCAGAACAGTAACTTTCACAACTGACGAGCCTAATAGGGTTGCGACGATGGTCGGCCAGCGCCTACCGGGACCGTTCCGGCGGCCCGTGTACGAGGTCGAGAACCGTCGCGACACGCGCGGGACAGGCTCCGATCCGGGGAGACAGCCGATTTCGGGCATGTGATGGTATTGGATTTGTTCGATCGGCTTGACCGCGACACACCTGGCCGTGTCTAATCACAGGTATGTCATTCAGGGTTCGCAGTACGAGTTCGATTGCAGCGAACCTGGTTTCGAACACTCGTTCCCTCCGTCTTCGCCCCTGAGTGGACGTCGAGTAGAGGTCGAGGGTTGGACGGGCGTGCTGTGCTTGCCCGGACATGGTAGCTCGATCGAATACCGGCGCGGGGCAAGGTATTCGAGCACGGAATGACCGAAAGTATCTGCGCTAGCACAGGTGAGGAGGCGGAAGCGATGTATGACGAGCACGTGACACGTGATCAGCGGGGCGGTCCCACTGCACACCTCAGCGCTGTCGACGACGCGCCGCAAACCGAGTCCGACAACGGCGCAGATTCGAGCGTCACGTTCGACGCGGGGTCTGCGTACGTAGCCCGAAACAACAACGACGCCGAGGCCGATGCAGTCGAGTTCGAGGTCGAATCGGATTCGGATGCCGACTCGATGCCGTTCGTTGCCGAATCGGTTCCGCCGTCCAAGCCCTTCCTCAGTCTCGTCGCGGGATTCGACGAGATGTTCGAGGAAATCGAGGATCAGTGGCAGGAGCGTGCGTTGTGCGCGCAGACCGATCCCGAAGCCTTCTTCCCGGAAAAGGGCGGTTCCACCCGTGAGGCCAAGCGAATCTGCTTGGGCTGTGAGGTCAAGGACGAGTGCCTCGAGTATGCGCTCGCGAACGACGAGCGGTTCGGTATCTGGGGTGGACTGTCCGAGCGCGAGCGTCGTCGGCTCAAGCGCGGCATCGGCTGAGCGGCGGGGTTCGATTCACCGCTCGGTAGACGACCCCGGGTATCACTGTTCGGCGCTAGCGGGATCGATCTCGTCCGGATCCATCCCCAGATAAGTCGCCACCTGTTCGACGAGAACCTCGAACAGTAGATCCTCGAGATCTTCCGGGTGCTTGGCACGTCGTTCGAGGGGACGGCGAAAGAGCACCACCCTGGCGCGTGTCGTCTCCCCGCGCTTGTCTATTCCGGCCGGCACCAATCGCGACAGTGGAACCGGTCCCTCCGCCACCACCTCGGGTGGCCACGTCACCGACTCCGGGTCGAGCGCTCTGATCTTGGGCACTTCGTCGACGGCGATGTCGAGCTTCGAGAGCTTCTCGTGCCACTTGTGGTCGATACGCGCGAACGCCTCGAGGACCAGTCGATCGAATTTCTCCGCTCGTGAGCGCCTGGCCGGGATGTCCTCGGGCAGTACCGGTCCGCGGATGCCGCGGCCGTGGCGTGTCACCGACCGAGAGTTGATCCTGCGTGCGGAGGAGAATCGGGGCATGGTGGGAGGTTATCGCGCTCGCGCGGTGTGTCGGTCGTTCGGTCGGTTGCACCTACCGGATAGTCTGCACTCGTGAGATCACTGCGTGGCTGCTGCAGGCCTGGTTGCAACCGTTCTGCCGTTGCAACGCTCACATATGTCTACTCGGACTCCACTGCAGTCGTCGGCCCGCTCGCCACCGTGGACGAGCCGCATTCCTGGGATCTGTGCGAGATTCACGCGTCGACGACCACCGCGCCGAAGGGGTGGGAGCTGGTCCGGTACGAGGGTGGTTATTCGACATCGACGCCCGACGAGGACGATCTGACCGCACTCGCGGAGGCCGTGCGTGAGGCCGGTCGTGGCGATCGGATGCGCTCCGAGGACCGTGAGAGCACCGACCACTCGGGCTCGCGCGCGCCCGAGAGCGAACGTCGATCGGCTCCTGCTGTTCGGACGGGCAGGCGCGGCCATCTTCGAGTTCTCCCCGACCCCACGTCCTGACGCGCACGGACGCCGCGTGCGCCGGTCCGACTGGCCGGTACGACCGCGGTCTGGCAAAGTTTTCGCTCAGGACCTGAACGGACCGTGGCAGTTGCCGATATCGGTGTGGTTCGCACCGTTCCCCACCCCACTCGACGACGCTGCTGTGCGGCGTCGTAAGAACGATCACCAGGAGACTTTTTCGTGGCCCGAACCGTAGAGTCCGTGAACGCAGTCATCAAGGCCTATGACGTCCGTGGCGTGGTCGACGAGCAGATCGACGCGGAGTTCGTGCGAGACGTCGGTGCATCGTTCGCCCGCTTGGTTCGGGACGAGGCAGGGGCCGCGCAGTCGGTCGTGATCGGTCACGACATGCGTGATTCTTCGCCCGAGTTGGCCCGCGCATTCGCGGACGGGGTCACCGCCCAGGGACTCGACGTGATCCACATCGGTCTGGCATCGACCGACCAGTTGTACTTCGCCTCGGGCCTGCTCGAATGCCCGGGGGCAATGTTCACTGCCAGCCACAATCCAGCGAAATACAACGGCATCAAGCTCTGCCGTTCGGGGGCGAAGCCGGTGGGACAGGACACCGGACTGGCCACGGTGAAGGCAGAGTTGGTCGATGGAGTTCCGGAGTTCGACGGTCCGGCAGGGACAGCACGCACACGGGACGTGCTGGGCGAATACGCCCAGTTCCTCCGAGACCTGGTCGACCTGTCGGGAATTCGTTCCATGAAGATCGCGGTCGATGCAGGCAACGGAATGGGTGGACACACCGTTCCTGCGGTGTTCGGGCCGCTGCCGGTGACGATCGAGCCGTTGTTCTTCGAGCTCGACGGCAGCTTTCCCAATCACGAGGCCAACCCACTCGATCCGGCGAACCTGGTGGATCTGCAGCGCTTCGTCGTCGAGACCGGTGCCGAGATCGGCCTCGCCTTCGATGGCGACGCGGACCGATGCTTCGTCGTCGACGAGAAGGGCGACCCGGTATCGCCCTCTGCAGTGACCTGTCTGGTGGCCGAACGTGAACTGGCCAAGGAGCCGGGTGCGGTGATCATCCACAATCTGATCACCTCGCGCGCAGTGCCGGAGCTGGTCACCGAGCTCGGTGGCACGCCGATCCGCACCCGAGTGGGGCACTCGTTCATCAAGCAGCAAATGGCAGACACCGGTGCGGTATTCGGTGGCGAGCACTCTGCTCACTACTACTTCCGTGATTTCTGGGGAGCAGACTCGGGCATGCTTGCCGCCCTTCACGTCCTCGCTGCGTTCGGTGCGCAGGATCGTCCGCTCTCGGAGATGATGTCGGCGTACGAGACCTACAGCGCGTCGGGAGAGATCAACTCGACCGTCGACGACGCTGCGGCGCGCACCGAGGCCGTGCTCACGGCGTTCGCCGATCGCACTGTCGGCATCGACCGTCTCGACGGAGTCACCGTCGATCTCGGCGACGGTGCCTGGTTCAACCTGCGGGCCTCCAACACCGAGCCGTTGCTGCGGCTCAACGTGGAAGCGAGAACGAGCAAGGATGTGGACGCACTTTCGACCGAGATATTGAGCATCGTTCGCGCCGGACTGGAATAGTGGTCACCACGGGTTGGTGAGTGGGCAATCAAGAGGTTTCTCGTCGGGACCGAGAGGAGGTGTCGCAGCCATGACGGCAGTGTCGTCTCCGGTCGATCTCGACGATGCCGGTGCGCTCATCGAGGCCGACCGCGAGGGCGCGTTACGTAGCGCCGCGTTGGCGGGGGCCCAGGTTCGGGCAGTTGCCACAGCGGTCGAAGAAGGGGTACTCGACCGGTTGGTCGATCTGCGTCCCAGGAGCGTGGTCATCGTGACCGGCGACGGTCGCAGCAGTCGCGCAGCGTCACTTCTCGTCGCGGCGCTCGGCGATCGACTCGGGGTTCCGCTCGTGCGGAGCACTGGAAGTCCGCCGTGGATCGGGCCGTTGGACGTGGTGGTGGTCGCGGGCGACGACGCCGGCGATCCACGGTTGGCGCAGTCGGTGGACGCCGCGGCGCGCCGCGGCGCGGAGGTCGTCGTAGTGGCCCCGGAGGAGGGACCGCTGCGCGCCGTCCGGGGGCCGCGAGTGATGTGGTTGCCGCCGCGCATAGCAGTTCGCGACCACAACACCCTGCTGCGTTATCTGGCTGCGTTCGTGGCAGTGCTCGGTGCGGTCGCGGGCGGATCATGGAAAACGCTGCTGCCCAATCTGTCTCGTCTGGCGGATCTCCTCGACGCCGAGGCAGTTCGCAACAGCCCCTCCAACGAGGTGTTCCGCAACCCGGCAAAATCTCTCGCCAGCAGTGTCAACGGTCGTCGGGTGGTGTTGACCGGAAGCAGTCCGGCCGCCGTCGAGGTCGCTCGGCATGGCAGTGAGGTGTTGCTGCGCGTCGCGGGCGCGGTGGTCGGTGCCGGTGAACTCGGCGACGTCATCGCCGCATCGGTTCGCGCGTCGATTGCCGAATCTTCCAGTTCGGCATCGACATTCGACTCGTTCTTCCACGACGAGCAACTCGACGGCCCACCCCCTCCGCTGCCGATGCGTGTCATCGTCGTCGCCACGGACGTCGACCGAGCGATGACCGAACGTCGGATAGCCGGCGTGCCGGAATCGGAACTGATGCTCACCGACGCCGGCGAGGCGTTGTTCGGCGGCGACCCGGCGAGGTCCGATTTCGAGATCGCCGTCTCGACACCGGATCCGGCTACACTCTCGGTGCTCGACACGATGTCCGTGTTGGCGACGCGGTTGGACTCCACTGCCGCGTATCTGCAGTTGATGGGCGGTAGCTAGTGCAGCTCTTGCGAGGCGCTGTTCGGTCCTACGCATGGGGCTCTCGAACCGCGCTGGCCCGGATCCAGGGTCGGCCGGTGCCCTCCGATCACCCCGAGGCGGAGATCTGGCTCGGGGCGCATCCGGCCGATTCTGCGCACGTACTTCACGACAGTGGCAGCACGCCGCTGCTCACAGTGATCGACGGAGACCCCGGGGCGCAGCTCGGGCATTCCGCGCAGCACTACGAGTCCCGGTTGCCGTACCTGCTGAAATTGCTTGCCGCAGAAGAGCCGCTGTCCTTGCAGGCCCACCCGAGCAGCACACAGGCTCGTGAAGGTTTCGCGCGCGAGAACGCCGCGGGTGTTCCCATCGATTCCCCGGTACGCAACTACCGCGATCCCAATCACAAGCCCGAACTCATCGTGGCATTGAGCGAGTTCGAGGCTCTGGCCGGTTTTCGCAGACCCACGGAGACGGTCGAGTTGCTCGACGCGTTGGCTGTTCCCGCACTCGCCGGGTACCGCTCCCTGTTGGCCGCACAGCCGGACGCGTCCGGGTTGCGCACGGTGTTCACCTCGTGGATCACGCTGCCCGGGCAGTCGCTGGACGAGATTCTTCCGGCCGTGGCCCAGGGGTGTATCGATTACCTTTCGGGTCCGGCGCGGAAAGACGGTGGACGATTCGCCGCCGAGGCGAAGACCCTGCTCGAGCTCGGCGAGTCCTATCCCGGTGACGCCGGGGTGCTCGCAGCCCTGTTGCTCAACCGGGTCACCCTCGCTCCGGGTCAGGGCCTGTACCTCGATGCGGGAAACCTGCACGCGTATCTGCGCGGTACGGGCGTGGAGATCATGGCGAACTCCGACAACGTGCTGCGCGGGGGACTGACGCCCAAACACGTCGATGTCCCGGAACTGTTGCGTGTCCTGGATTTCGAGCCCGCCGACATCTCGGCCATCACTGCGGGCGATGACGACCGGCCGACGTACCGCTATCCCACCCCTGCCCCCGAATTCGCGCTGAGCCGGACCGAGCTCGCAGCGGGGGAGAGCGTCGCCATCTCCGGATCCGGTCCCAGGATCCTGCTGTGCACCAGCGGAACCGTGGTCGCGAGTACCGGAGGCGCCCAGTTGGGGCTGACGGTGCCGCAGGGCAGTTCGGCGTGGATACCGGCTGCAGACGAATGTGTCACGGTCACCGCCGATTCGGGTGGCGCAGAGGTGTTCGTGGCCTCGGTGGGCGGCAGTTGAATCGTCGTCGGTAGAGCGGCGCGGCGTGGCCGTGCTGGAAGTGATCCGACGGTAGGCCGATGGCAATAGTCTGATGGCACAGTGAATTCTGCGACGGGTGATCGGTGCTCCGTCGACGGAGGCGAGTGGGATACGGAGATCCGATGAGCAGAGCAGACCGGTCGGCGAAAACCCCGCGCACGACGGGGTGGTTCCGGACCAAATCGATCGAGCAATCGATCGAGGACACCGACGAACCAGAGACCAAACTTCGCCGAGAACTCGGCTCATGGGACCTGACCGTGTTCGGCGTCGCGGTGGCCGTCGGTGCCGGCATCTTCACTCTGACGGCTCGAACGGCGGGCAACGTTGCGGGCCCGGCGGTGTCGTTGGCGTTCGTACTGGCAGCGATCGCCTGCGGCCTCGCTGCGCTGTGTTATGCAGAGTTCGCGTCGACGGTTCCGGTAGCCGGAAGCGCGTACACGTTCTCGTACGCGGCGTTCGGTGAATTCGTCGCCTGGATCATCGGGTGGGATCTGATCCTCGAGTTCGGCCTCGCGGCTGCCGTCGTCGCGAAGGCGTGGTCGCTCTACCTCGGGGACCTGCTCGGTACGGCCGCCCCCGTGCTACAGATCGGCTCGGTGAACTTCGACTGGGGTGCACTGCTGATCGTGGTGGTACTGACGGTGCTCATCGCATCGGGGACCAAACTGTCGTCGCGGGTGTCGCTGGTCATCACCGCGGTGAAGGTGATCGTGGTTCTCTTCGTCGTCGTGGTCGGTGCCTTCTACATCAAAGTCGCCAACTACGACCCGTACATTCCGCCGTCGCAGCCCGGTTCCACGGGAGAAGGTCTGCATCAGTCCTTGCTGTCTTTCGTCACCGGTGCAGGCAGCAGTACGTTCGGCTGGTACGGCCTGTTGGCTGCGGCGTCGCTGGTGTTCTTCGCGTTCATCGGCTTCGATGTCGTCGCCACGACCGCCGAGGAAACTCGGGAGCCGCAGAAGGCGCTTCCGCGTGGAATTCTCGGTTCGCTCGCGATCGTGACGGTGCTCTACGTTGCTGTCACGTTGGTGTTGACGGGAATGGTCAACTACACCGATCTGTCAGGCGACAGTTCCACGCTGGCGACGGCGTTCGAGTTGAACGGGCTCACGTGGGCCAAGAACATCATCTCGTTCGGCGCGCTCGCGGGTCTGACGACCGTGGTGATGGTGTTGATGTTGGGGCAGACGCGGGTCCTTTTCGCGATGTCTCGCGACGGGCTGATGCCGCGGGCGCTGGCTCATACCGGAACGAAAGGTACGCCGGTTCGGACGACGATCGTGGTGGGCGTCGTCGTCGGCCTCCTCGCGGCCTTCGTGCCACTGGGCACACTCGAAGAGATGGTCAATATCGGAACGCTGTTCGCGTTCGTGCTGGTGTCGGCGGGTGTCCTCGTACTGCGTAAGACCAGGCCCGATCTCCAGCGTGGGTTCCGGGTGCCGTGGGTCCCGCTGGTACCGATCCTGGCGGTCCTGGCGTGCCTGTGGTTGATGCTGAATCTGTCGGTCGAGACGTGGTTGCGTTTCGCGGTGTGGATGGTGGTAGGCGTCCTCGTCTACGCCTTGTACGGCAGGCGTCACTCGGTGATGGGATTACGTGAGGCCGAGAGGACCCGCACCGGGCAGCCAGGCACGTGAGCGATCGGACATCGTCCGCGGCCGACCGGTGCCGCGGCGAATTCGGTCGTGTGTGAGACCCGACCGCTGGACTGTTATACCCTCGAAAACAGACTTCGCGGGCTTGATAAGTCGATGAGAGGGTGTTGCAACAGTGAGTGTGGACGGCCGAATCGCTTCTTCGAGGGATTCGGGTGTCGCTTTCGGGGAGCGGGATTCGAAGACAGGCGGACGCTCGGTTCGCTGGCAGGACAACAAACGCTATCTGTGGATGTTGGGGTTGGCAGTCCCGGCATCGGCACTGTTGCCGTCGCAGTTGGTGTACTGGACGGGAATTCCCCTGTTCTGGTGGAGCGGTGTGCTGGTGTTCTTCGTGATCATTCCGATCATCGATCTGATCGCGGGGGAAGACGGGCACAACCCGGACGAGTCGGCGAGCGAGAAGTTGCAGAACGATCGCTACTACCGCTGGTGCACCTACCTGTTCCTTCCGATTCAATTCATCGGGCTGATCGTTTCCTGCTGGATGTGGGCGTACGGGGAACTCGGCGTGGTGGACAAGATCGGGCTGGCCGTGACGGTGGGTCTCGTCGCGGGCACCGGTATCAACGCCGCTCACGAATTGGGCCATCGCATCGAGCAGCACGAGCGATGGTTGGCCAAGATAGCTCTCTCCCAGACGCTCTACGGGCACTTCTTCGTCGAACACAATCGTGGGCATCACGTTCGGGTCGCGACTCCCGAGGATCCCGCGAGTGCGCGGCTGGGCGAGGGCGTGTGGACATTCGTGCCGCGCAGCACTGTCCTCGGCCTGATCTCCGCGTGGAAGCTCGAGGCGCAACGGCTTCGGCGCAAGGGTCGCTCGGTCGCGAGCCCGACCAATGCCCTGCTCCATACCTGGCTGCTCAGCGCAGTGTTGTTCGGCTCGTTGCTGGTCGTGTTCGGGTGGACGATCGCTCCGTACCTGTTGCTGCAGGCCGTCGTCGGGTTCGTGTTGCTCGAGATGGTGAACTACGTGGAGCACTACGCATTGCTGCGCGAAACGAACGAACGCGGAAAGTACGTGCGGTGTGCACCGCGCCACAGCTGGAACAGCGACAGAATCTGCACCAACATCTTTCTGTATCACCTGCAGCGGCACAGCGACCACCACACGCATCCCGGAAAGCGGTATCAGGCGCTACTGACCTGTGACGACGCACCGCAGCTGCCTGCCGGTTACGCATCGATGGTGATGCTCGCGGCAATTCCGCCGCTGTGGCGTCGAGTGATGGATCCGCGGGTACGCGCCCACTATCAAGGCGATCTCACTCGTGCAAATATCCTGCCCCGCAAACGCGATCGCATTCTGGCCCGGATCGGGCGAAACGGATAGCGCAGCCCGATGCCTGCGGGCAGCCGGAACCGACGTGCGCGGACCCGATAGCCTGGGGAGCAGACACTCAGTCAACAGGAGAGGCAAGATGACGACCTCAGTTACGTCAGGATCGGAACTCACCGCAGATCGCCGCGGTGGAATCGACTTCAAGGTCGCAGACCTGTCGCTCGCGGAATTCGGCCGCAAGGAGATCAGGCTGGCCGAGCACGAGATGCCCGGCTTGATCGCTTTGCGTCGCGAATACGCAGATGTTCAGCCGCTCAAGGGCGCACGAGTCTCGGGATCACTGCACATGACCGTGCAGACCGCCGTGCTGATCGAGACCCTGGTGGCCCTCGGAGCCGAGGTCCGCTGGGCGTCGTGCAACATCTTCTCCACCCAGGACCACGCCGCCGCAGCCGTCGTGGTGGGCCCGTACGGCACCGTCGAAAAGCCCAAGGGCGTCCCGGTCTTCGCGTGGAAGGGCGAAAGCCTCGAGGAGTACTGGTGGGCGGCCGAGCAGATGCTCACCTGGCCCGAACAGCCTGCCAACATGATTCTCGACGACGGCGGTGACGCCACGATGTTGGTGCTACGCGGTGCGCAGTTCGAGAAGGCAGGCGTCGTGCCGCCGACCGATGACGATCACGACTCGGACGAGTACAAGGTGTTCCTCGGCCTGCTGCGCCGGTCGCTGGAGGCATCGAAGACCAAGTGGACCGAGGTCGCCGAGTCCGTGCAGGGTGTCACCGAGGAGACCACCACCGGTGTCCTGCGGCTGTACCAGTTCGCGGCCGCCGGTGAACTGTCGTTCCCGGCCATCAACGTCAACGACTCGGTCACCAAGAGCAAGTTCGACAACAAATACGGCACCCGCCACTCGCTGATCGACGGCATCAACCGCGGCACCGACGTCCTCATCGGCGGCAAGGCCGCGCTGGTCTGTGGTTACGGCGATGTGGGCAAGGGCTGCGCCGAGGCGCTCAAGGGCCAGGGTGCCCGCGTCACGGTCACCGAGGCCGACCCGATCAACGCACTGCAGGCGCTCATGGACGGCTTCGACGTTCGTACGGTCGACGAGTTCATCGAGCAGGCCGACATCGTGATCACGTCCACGGGCAACCTCAAGATCATCACCTTCGAGCACATGCGCAAGATGAAGCACCAGGCGATTCTGGGCAACATCGGTCACTTCGACAACGAGATCGACATGGCGGGCCTGGAGAAGTCGGCCGATGTCACGCGGATCAACATCAAGCCGCAGGTCGACGAGTTCCAGTTCGGGGACGGACACTCGATCATCGTGCTGTCCGAGGGCCGTCTGCTCAATCTCGGCAACGCCACGGGTCACCCGTCGTTCGTCATGAGCAACAGCTTCTCCAACCAGGTCATCGCGCAGATCGAGCTGTGGACCAAGCCGGACGAGTACGACAACGAGGTCTACCGCCTGCCCAAGCACCTCGACGAGAAGGTCGCGCGCATTCACGTCGAGGCGCTCGGTGGCTCGATCACCAAGCTCACCAAGGAACAGGCCGAGTACATCGGCGTCGACGTCGAGGGCCCGTACAAGCCCGAGCACTACCGCTACTGACCGAAAGATCTCGGTCGGTGGGAAAACTGTTCGTCATCGAAGGAGTCGACGGCGCGGGCAAGAACACGCTCGCCCGTCGGCTCGTTTCGGCGTGGGAACGCGATGGCCTCAAGGTCCGACGGATCGGATTTCCGAGATACGACCACTCGGTGCATGCCGATCTTGCGGCAGAGGCATTGCGTGGGCAGCACGGCGATGTTGCAGGCAGCGTCCACGCGATGGCGCTGCTGTTCGCGCTCGACCGAAGAGCTGCCGCCGACGACATGCGAGAGTTGCTCTCGCACAACGATATCGTTCTCCTCGATCGATACGTGGCCTCCAATGCGGCGTACACGGCTGCGCGCCTCGAACAGTCCTGCGACGGCGAGGCAGTGGAATGGATCAGGGCGCTGGAATTCGATCGCTTCGAAGTACCGATCCCGGACGCTCAGATCCTCCTCGACGTTCCGGTTGCACTGGCCGCAGAGCGCGCCGAAGCGCGTGAGAATGCAGATGTGACCCGAACCAGGGACGCATACGAACGGGACGGCTCGCTGCAGAGTCGGACCTCCGCGGTGTACGGCGGTCTGGCCGGCGCCGACTGGGTGTCGCCGTGGCGAGTGGTCACCGCCGACGTCGATCCCGATCGACTCGCCGCCGAGTTGGTCAATCAGCCATCAGACGTGCGGAAAGTGACACCATAGGACAATGAAGCCTCGGATTCTGGTTGTGGACGACGATTCGGCTCTGGCGGAGATGCTCACCATCGTGTTGCGCGGTGAGGGATTCGAACCTTTCGTGGTCGGCGACGGCACTCAAGCACTCTCTGCTGTCCGCGAGAACCGGCCGGATCTGGTGCTGCTCGATCTGATGCTTCCCGGGATGAACGGCATCGACGTGTGCCGGGTGTTGCGAGCCGATTCGGGTGTTCCGATCGTCATGCTGACGGCCAAGACCGACACCGTCGACGTCGTCCTCGGCCTGGAGTCCGGCGCGGACGACTACATCATGAAGCCGTTCAAACCGAAGGAGTTGGTTGCGCGCGTGCGCGCACGCCTGCGCAGGACCGAGGACGAACCGGCCGAATTGCTGTCCATCGCAGACATTGTCATCGACGTGCCGGCGCACAAGGTCAGCCGCGGCGACGAACTCGTCTCGCTCACTCCGCTCGAGTTCGATCTGCTGGTGGCACTCGCGCGCAAACCACGTCAGGTGTTCACCCGCGAGGTGCTGCTCGAACAGGTGTGGGGCTACCGGCACGCGGCCGACACCCGATTGGTCAATGTGCACGTGCAGCGCCTGCGCGCGAAAGTGGAGAAGGATCCCGAGAATCCCGAGGTGGTGTTGACCGTCAGGGGGGTCGGGTACAAGGCCGGACCACCGTGATCGGTCTGTCCCGTTCTCGGCGGCGCATCAACGGCACGTTCTCTCCCGTCCTGCGGTTGTTTCGTTCGCTGAGTACCTCTCTCGGCCATGCTTGGCGACGTTCGCTGCAACTCCGGGTCGTGGTATCGACGCTGACCCTGTCGCTGGTCGTCATCCTCATACTCGGTGTGGTGTTGACCAGTCAGATCACCGATCGACTACTCGAGGCCAAACTGTCGGCAGCGACCGAGGAACTCGACCGCTCACGCACCACCGTCGAGGGCAACCTCGCCGGAGCCGACGATTCCAGCGGCCTCGCGACGCGACTGGAACGCGCGCGAGCGGCCCTGACCAACCAGGACCTCGATGCCGCGTCGACCAGCGGTTCGGCGGGATCGTTCGATCCGGTTCTGATCGTGGAGGGTGACGCCACCCGTGCCGAGGCCTCGGTCGGTCCGGTCGATCAGATCCCGAACAGTCTGCGCGACTTCGTCAAGAAGGGCCTGATCAGTTCGCAGTACGCCACTGTGACCGAAAGCGACGGCGGCTATTCCGGATCGGCGCTGATCATGGGATCACCCACCGGATCCGATATCTCGGCCTTGCAGCTCTATCTGATCTTCCCGTTGGCCAGCGAGGACCGCACCCTCTCGCTGGTTCGTGGCACCTTGTTCATCGGCGCAGTGGTGCTCCTGGTGTTGCTGGCCGCCATCGCGATGCTCGTTGCCCGCCAGGTCGTTCTGCCCATTCGTTCCGCATCGAGGATCGCGGTGCGTTTCGCCGACGGCAGACTCAAGGAGCGGATGCCGGTTCGCGGTGAGGACGACATGGCAAGGCTCGCGATGTCGTTCAACGAAATGGCCGAGAGCCTGTCCAAGCAGATCACCCAGCTCGAGGAATTCGGCAACCTGCAGCGACGCTTCACCTCCGACGTCAGCCACGAACTGCGCACTCCGCTGACCACCGTGCGCATGGCCGCCGATCTCATTCACGACGCCAGCGACGACCTGGAGCCGGCGCTCAAGAGGTCCTCCGAACTTCTGGTGAACGAACTGGACCGCTTCGAGACCCTGCTCGGCGACCTGCTCGAGATCAGCCGACACGACGCAGGTGTCGCGGAACTCGCTGCCGAGCAACTCGATCTGCGCATGTGCGCCCGAGCTGCGGTATCCACGGTGCGCCACCTCGCCCGCGAAACCGGTACCGAGGTCATCGTCGACATGCCCGAGACGGCGGTGATCGCGGAGGTCGATCCCCGCCGAGTCGAACGAATCCTGCGCAACCTGCTCGCCAACGCGCTCGACCACGGCGAGGGCAAGCCGGTTCTGTTGCGACTGCGGGCCGATGCCGATGCGGCAGCGTTCGTGGTGCGCGATCAAGGGATCGGGCTGCGGCCCGGGGAAGAGAAGCTGGTGTTCAACAGGTTCTGGCGCTCGGATCCCTCGCGAGTTCGTCGATCCGGAGGCACCGGACTCGGACTGGCGATCAGCGTCGAGGATGCCCGTCTGCACGACGGTAAGCTCGAAGCGTGGGGTGCAGTAGGAGAAGGCGCGTGCTTCCGGCTCACGCTGCCTCTGGTACGCGGGCACAAGGTGATCGGATCGCCGCTACCACTCAAACCCGGCACCAGGAAATACGCTCAGGGACAACCGATTCCCGCGGTCGACCCGCCGAAGTTGCCGGCCCCGAACTCGTCGGCCGCGAATCCGTCCGCGTCGGAGTCGGTCACGTGAGGAGATCCGCTGCGCACGGCTCCCGGATCCTGGCGATCTGCGCACTCGTCGTCGCGTTGGTCGGCGGCTGTGCCAGCCTGCCCGAGTCCTCCAGCCCCCAGGCCATCGGAACTCTGGCCGACGGTGCCGCGCCGACCAGCGCCCCGGCCCCAGAGCCCGGTCGCGAACCGGACCGCCTGCTCGACGACTTCTTCGACGCCAGCGCGCTCTCTGCCAACCGGCACCAGGCCGCTCGGCAGTATCTCACCGAGGCCGCGTCGGGAACCTGGGACGACAGCGCACGAACGGTCGTCGCGGACCGGATCGATACCCTGTCCGGACCGAGAACTGCCGACTCGGCACAATTCACTATTCGCTCCAAGACCGCAGGCATTCTGGCCCCGGGCGGGGAGTATCAGGCCGGCTCGGACACCTTCGACATCTCGATCGACATGACGAGGGTCGACGGCCAGTGGCGCATCTCGAAACTGCCGCCCGGCGTCGTGATCGATCGATCGGCGTTCCTGAACACATATCAGCAGCGGTCGATCTATTTCGTCGATCCGCTCGGCGGTGTGTTGGTACCGGACGTCCGGTGGACCAGTGGATCCCAGGATCAGCTGGCCAACCAACTGGTGCAGTTGCTCATCGACGGACCCAAATCTGCGCTCTCGGCCGCGGTGAGCAACGAACTGTCGGAGGACGTGAATATTCGGGGGCCCATCACCAAGGCCGACGGTCAGACCTCACAGGTGGGGGTCGGGCTCGGCGGTATCAGGATCGACTTCGGCGGCCTGCAGAACAAGGGGGATCACGACCGGGAACTACTGGCTGCTCAGGTGATCTGGACGCTCGCCACGGCCGAGGTGGCAGGTCCGTACGTGTTGCTGGCCGACGGTCAACCGATCGACACGACCAAGCCCGACGGGTGGACCACTGCCGGCGTCGATTCGTTCGATCCGCAGGGCAGCAACGACGACACCGTGGGGCTGCACGCGTTGGCCGCAGGCGGCCTCTTGCGCGTCGACGGAGCCCAGACCATCCCCGCGCCCGGGTATTTCGGGCAGGCGCGCAATCTCCGCTCGGTCGCGTTGTCGAACGACGGCACCCTCGTGGCCGGCGTTGCCGACACCGGCCGTCCGGCACCCGCGCCGTCGAGCACGCTGATGGTCGGCAGCTACGACGGCGGCGCGTTCCCGGTTGCCGAGGGACAGTCGATCACACGGCCGACGTGGGGGTCCGACGACAACGCGGCCTGGGCCGTGATCGACGGCACCAACGTCATCCGAGCCGCTCGCGATCCGTCCAACGGCCAGGTCTCGGTGATCCCTGTCGATGCCCGTGCTGTCACCGCACTCGGTACCCGGATCACCGAACTGCGTCTGGCGCGCGACGGAGTGCGGGCTGCGCTCATCGTGGACGGTGTGGTGTACGTCGCTGCCGTGGTGCGCGATCCCTCGGGCGTGTACTCGTTGACCTCGCCCCGAGCGGTCGCCATCGGACTCGGTAGTGACGCCACCAGTTTGGACTGGAGCACCGGAGAGACCATCGTCATCGTGCGAGTGGCCACGGACTCGCCCGTCGTACAGGTGACCGTCGACGGGTCCAGGATGGACCCGCTACCGTCACGGAATCTGACCACCCCGGTGTTGGCTGTCGATGCGTCCCCGGAAACGGAGTACGTGGCCGATTCGCGGGCGGTGTTCGCCCTCAACAACGCCGATCCCGTCGGTGATCGTTACTGGCGAGAGGTCACCGGCCTGGCCGGGGTCAAGGCGGTACCGATCCTGCCCGGCTGACGTCGTGCGCGGGGCGTGTCGGTGGGTGCGGGCACAGTGGCGCTCATGCGAACGCTCCTCGATCTCGTTCTTCCGCTCGAGTGTGCCGGTTGTGGCGTGCCGGGGGAGCAGTGGTGCACAGGGTGTTCCCGGGCCCTGTACGTGCCCCCCGTCGTCGTTCGTCCTCGTGTCGATCCGGGAGTGCCCTGTTGGGCGCTCGGGACCTACAGCGGGCCGCGGCGCAGTGGCATCATCGCGCTCAAGGAGCGGGGTCGCCGTTCGGTCGCGCGGCCGTTCGGTCGGGCTCTGGCCGAGGCTGTCGGGCATCTGCGTGTCGCCGGTGAGATCGATCCGCCGGAACTCGGTTCGCTGGTGCTGGTCTGCGCTCCCACTCGGGCCAGGGCGGCGAGGACCCGCGGCGGAGATCCGGTTCTTCGTTGTGCTCGGATCGCGGCCGAGCAGTTGGCACCGGAGACCGTGCTCGTGCCCGAGCTGCTGCGAATGTCCACCGGAGTTCGAGACTCGGTCGGCCTGTCGGCCGGACAGCGCCAGAGCAACGTAGCCGGTCGGGTCGAGGTTGTCGGAGTGCGCCGTTCGCGATCGGACAACGGCGGAGCGCGGACGGGCTCCTGCACGGTGCTCCTGGTCGACGATGTCGTGACCACCGGGGCAACTCTGGCCGAATCCGCAAGAGTGCTAAAGGATTTCGGTGTCCCACTGGCCGGAGCGCTCGTGGTGGCGCACGCGTGAGAGCGCAGCGTTCGGACACGCCGACAACCAATTCGGGGTGAACGGTGGCACACGAGTCGATGACCGACTAACGTCGCGCACACGCCCCTAGTTGCACGAGATGCGAGGTGATGCCCCGGACTCGAGATGCCGGAAGGTTCCCCATTCGGCATGCACACTTGCCACGTCCAACAGTGGGCGTGGCCGATATCGGGAGGTACGCGTGACGACCCCTTCACAAGCCTCGGTTTTCTTCGACGAGAAGCCTTCGGAAGAACCCGCCAAGAGCAATGCGGATGTTGTGGTCAAGGGCCGCAACGTCGAGATACCGGATCACTTCCGGATATACGTCTCCGAGAAGCTCGCTCGACTCGAGCGCTTCGATCCTTCCATCTACCTGTTCGACGTCGAACTGCAACACGAACGAAATCGCCGTCAGGCCAAGGCATGCCAACGCGTGGAGATCACCGCGAAGGGCAGGGGGCCGGTCGTTCGTGCAGAGGCATGCGCCGACAGTTTCTATGCCGCGCTCGAAGCGGTGACATCGAAGCTCGAGAGCAGGCTCAGGCGTACCAAGGACCGTCGTAAGGTCCATTACGGCGAGAAGCGGCCCGTCTCCGTCGCCGAGGCCACCGCCGAACTGGCCGAGGACGATACCCTCGCGCTCGACCCCGAGACCAAGCTCGACTCGTTCGAGGACGATCAGAGCGGCCCCGGGCACATCGTGCGGACGAAGACCCACTCGGCGGCACCGATGAGCGTCGACGACGCGCTCTACGAAATGGAGCTCGTCGGTCACGACTTCTTCCTGTTCCACGACAGTGCCACCGACCGACCATCGGTCGTCTATCGACGGCACGCCTTCGATTACGGCTTGATCAGACTCACCTGACCCGCCCCGTCACGGAGGGCCCATTCGTTCGCCGTCCGTGAAATCTTTCACCGCTGCAGGCTCGACGCCGCAAGAGATGATCCGCACGTCGAGCCTGCAGTGCTGTGTCGGTGTGGACGCGGACTTCGAACCGGGGAACTCCGAAGACCGCCGGTGGGGCTCCCACGCTCACAGCGGCACCGCCTACCATGGACGCGTTCGGGTCAGCCGCCGCGCACAAGCCGTGGTGACGAACCCGTGAGCTCGCTGAAATTACGAAGCGTTGCTCGTAATGCAGTGTTGTTCGTAGTGCAGTGTTGTTCGTGTCAGTACCCGTGAACCGAGGATCGAGGACGAGAAAGCCCGTGCCGTCGCTGTCGTTTTCCAAGCTGCTCCGTGTTGGTGAAGGTCGCATGGTCAAGCGGCTCAAGAACATCGCTGACCACGTCTCGACCCTGTCTGCTGACGTCGAGAGTCTCTCCGACGACGAACTCCGCGCCAAGACCGCGGAGTTCCGGGAGAGGTACGCCGCAGGTGAGAGCTTGGACCAGCTCCTGCCGGAGGCATTCTCGGTGGCGCGGGAAGCGTCGTGGCGAGTGCTCTCGCAGCGACCCTTCGACGTCCAGGTCATGGGCGGAGCCGCGCTGCACTTCGGCAATATCGCCGAGATGAAGACCGGTGAGGGCAAAACCCTGACGTGTGTTCTCGCCGCGTACCTCAATGCGATTTCCGGCGAAGGCGTCCACGTGGTGACGGTCAACGACTACCTCGCCAAGCGTGACTCGGAGTGGATGGGTCGTGTGCACCGGTTCCTCGGCTTGACCGTCGATGTGATCCTCGCCGGCATGACCCCGGCCGAACGCCGCACCGCATACGCCGCCGACATCACCTACGGCACCAACAACGAGTTCGGGTTCGACTACCTGCGCGACAACATGACGCACTCGCTCGACGATCTGGTGCAGCGGGGCCACAACTTCGCCGTGGTCGACGAAGTCGACTCGATTCTCATCGACGAGGCCCGAACGCCGCTCATCATCTCCGGGCCTGCGGACGCCTCGAGCAAGTGGTACGGCGAATTCGCACGCATTGCACCGATGCTGAAGGTCGACACTCACTACGAGGTCGACATCCGCAAGCGCACCATCGGTGTGCACGAGGCAGGCGTCGAACTGGTCGAGGATCAGCTCGGTATCGACAATTTGTACGAGGCCGCCAACTCTCCGTTGGTGAACTACCTCAACAACGCGATCAAGGCCAAAGAGCTCTACACCAAGGACAAGGACTACATCGTCCGCGACGGTGAGGTCATCATCGTCGACGAGTTCACCGGCCGCATCCTGGTGGGGCGTCGCTACAACGAGGGCATGCACCAGGCGATCGAGGCCAAGGAGAAGGTGGAGATCAAGGCCGAGAACCAGACTTTGGCCACCATCACGCTGCAGAACTACTTCCGGCTCTACGACAAGCTGTCCGGAATGACCGGTACCGCCGAGACCGAGGCAGCCGAGCTTCATCAGATCTACGGACTCGGCGTCATCCCGATTCCGACGAACCGTCCCATGGTCCGAGTGGACAACGGTGACCTGATCTACAAGACCGAAGAGGCGAAGTTCGACGCCGTCGTCGACGACGTCGTCGAGCGGCACCAGAAGGGCCAGCCGGTGCTGATCGGTACCACCAGCGTCGAGCGCTCGGAGTACCTGTCGAAGCAGTTCACCAAGCGCGGCGTCGCGCACAACGTGCTCAACGCGAAGTTCCACGAGCAGGAGGCGACGATCATCGCCGAAGCCGGTCGCCAGGGCGCAGTGACCGTCGCGACGAACATGGCAGGCCGTGGAACCGACGTCGTTCTCGGCGGCAACCCGGACATCATCGCCGATCTGCAGCTCCGCAAGCAGGGCCTGGACCCGGTGGAGACCCCCGAGGACTACGAGGCGGCGTGGGAGCCGACTCTCGAGAAAGTCAAGGCGCAGGTCAAGGCCGATGCGGACACCGTGCGTGAAGCGGGTGGGCTGTACGTGCTGGGCACCGAACGCCACGACTCGCGGCGCATCGACAATCAGCTGCGAGGTCGCTCCGGTCGTCAGGGTGATCCGGGTGAATCGCGCTTCTACCTGTCCCTCGGTGACGAATTGATGCGCCGATTCAACGGCGGAGCACTCGAGTCGATCATGACCAGGCTCAACCTGCCCGACGATGTTCCGATCGAGGCCAAGATGGTGTCCAAGGCCATCAAGAGCGCTCAGACGCAGGTCGAGCAGCAGAACTTCGAGATCCGTAAGAATGTCCTCAAATACGACGAGGTGATGAACCAGCAGCGCACCGTCATCTACGAGGAGCGTCGTCGCATCCTCGAAGGGGCCGATATGGAGGGCCAGGTCGAGGGCATGATCACCGACGTGATCAGCGCCTACGTCGACGGTGCCACGGCCGAAGGCTACGTCGAGGACTGGGACCTCGAGCAGCTGTGGACCGCGCTGAAGACGCTCTACCCGGTCGGCCTCGATCACAAGGTCCTCGCAGCCGAGGACGAGGACGGCGTGAAGGGCGACCTCAGTCGCGACGAACTGCGTGAGGCGCTGCTCGAGGATGCGCGCGCTGCGTACGTCACGCGGGAAGCCGAGATCGACGGTATCGCAGGCGAGAACGGCATGCGCGAACTGGAGCGTCGAGTGTTGCTGTCGGTGCTCGACCGCAAATGGCGTGAGCATCTCTACGAGATGGATTACCTCAAGGAAGGCATCGGCTTGCGCGCCATGGCGCAGCGTGACCCGCTGGTGGAATACCAGCGCGAGGGCTACGACATGTTCCAGGGCATGCTCGAGGGCCTGAAAGAGGAATCTGTCGGCTTCCTGTTCAACCTGCAGGTGGAGGCGACACCGGCTCCTGCTGGGCCCGCCGCCTCGGCTGGGCTCGCGGTGGCTCCGGGACTGGCGTCTCCGGTGGCTGCAGGCGCGCCCACGGGAGCACCCGCCGCAACGACCGCGCGTCCGACACCCACCGCGCCGCCCGCTGCTCCGGCACCCCCGGCACCGGCCGTGCCCTCGGCTCTGCGTGCGAAAGGTCTGGAGGACCGGGACGAGCAGAGACTGACGTTCTCCGGTCCGGCCGAGGACGGCGGCACCGCGGTTCGCAGATCGGGATCGGCTACTGCCGGCCAGTCCGCGGCTGACGGTACCCGCCGAGAGCGTCGGCAAGCGGCGAGGGCGCAGAGCAAGGGACCGAAGAAGGCAGCTCGCTCCAAGCGCAAGAGGTAGCGGACAGCGGTCGCGTCGTTGCAGGGTGGCAGCACTACCCCACGCGCAACGACGTGACCGTCCATCCGGGGCGGCGCGGATCGATCGCCAACTCGATTCGGCCGGCGAAGGCGAACATTCGTGGCCCGCGGGTGTACGAGCCGAATATCTCTGCCGACACCTCCGACCGGTACACGACGTGGACTCGGCTGATCGTGGCCAACCCGAGCCGGCGCCCCGGTGGCGGGTTGCGCACGATCGTCCGCACCAGGTCGATCATCGAGGCGGTGAACAACCCCGACAGATGATCGGCGCTTCGCCGGCGATCGATCACTTCGATCAGCACGCGCATCGCGCGCTCGGCAGTCGAGCGCGCATCGGCAGGCACGGCCGGCCGTGCGGCGGGCGGCTCGATCCGTCGGCGGGATGGATTGCTGCGCACCGACGGTCGATGCCGGGCCGGTATCGGTTCGGCGGCAGTTGTCGGGCCGCGACGGTGCACGGTGCCCGGCGAGAGTGGCGGCTCGAACGGCGCTGCGCGGGAGAGGAAGCAGTGCTGTTCGGCCTGCAGCCGTGGGTCCGGTCCTAACGTGTCGCCGGGGCCGGGTGGCTCGTTCGATTCGATGACGCTCACACCGAGATTGACGGTCTCCGGCCCCGTTCGGTTCCCTGTCGATTCACACGAGATTGCGCGACACGAGTCATCGAAAGACCGCGCGACCGATGCCCGTCCGCCACGTACTCTAGGTTCGAGGACATCGCGCGCACGGGGACAGGATCGGGCGCGTACTTCATGCGAGGACGGGGACTGGTAACACGCGATGGCAACGAGGCTGACAACGCAAGATGCGTCGTTCTACTTTCTCGAGGCCAGTAGTAGTCCCATGCATCTCGGATCGCTCGCCATCTTCCGGACCCCTCGCAGCGGGTTCAGCTACGAGCGGTTGCTGTCGTTGGTGGAGCAGCGTCTGGCTTTGGTTCCCCGCTACCGGCAGAAGGTCCGCGAGGTCGCGTTCGGCCTGGCGCGGCCGGTATGGGTCGACGATGCAGACTTCGACATCACGTATCACATCCGGCGTTCGGCGCTTCCGAAACCGGGTTCGGACGACCAGTTGCACGATCTGATCGCGCGGCTCACCTCGCGCCCCCTCGATCGCACCCGCCCGCTGTGGGAGATGTACCTGGTCGAGGGGTTGTCGAAAAACCGCTTCGCCATCTTCACCAAGTCCCATTCGGCCCTGGTCGACGGTGAGCACGCCCTCGACATCGGTCAGGTCATCCTCGACGCGAGCAAGAATCCGGCCCCGATGGCCGAGGAGTTGTGGATGCCCGCGCGCGAACCCAAGGACTCCGCCTTGGTCATCGACGCGCTGACGGAGTTGGTGGTGCGGCCGGGGGAGGGCATCGAGGCGCTGCGCGGCGCGGTCAACGGCGTCGCCGAAGTCGCGGGCGATGCACTGCGCGCCGCGGGCAAAGTTGCCGCGGTGCTGCGTACTGCGACCCAGAGCGCTCCCTCGAGTCCACTCAATGCCCCGATCTCCCGAAATCGACGATTCGCGGTGGCCAAGACGGAGCTGTCGGACTATCGGAGAATCCACAACAGGTTCGGTTGCTCGATCAACGACGTGGTGCTCGCGGTGGTGACCGGGGCACTGCGAAACTGGCTGCTCTCGCGCGGGGAACCGGTGACGGCGTCCTCGACGGTACGAGCGATGGTGCCGATGTCGGTGTACGTCTCCGCCGATCGCGTGGGGTTCGGGGACGTGGGCGACCGACCGATCGAGTCGGCCGAGGACGATCGCGGCGAGGACGATCGAAGCGAGGACGATCGAAGCGAGGTCTCCTCGTTCCTCGTCGACCTGCCGGTTGGTGAATCGAATGCGGTGGTTCGGCTCTCACATATCGCGCACGCCACCGAGGCACATGCCCATCAGAGTCGCGGTGTGACTGCGCAGACACTGATGCGGATCTCCGGGTTTGCTCCGGCGAGCCTGCATGCCATGGGGGTGCGAGCGGGAAGCCGGCTGTCGCAGCGGGTGTTCAATCTGATCGTCACCAACGCGCCCGGGCCACAATTTCCGCTCTACGTCGGCGGTGCGCGGATGCTCGAGATGTACCCGGTCTCGCCGCTGTTCGAGAATCAGGCGCTGAGCATCGGGCTGACGTCGTACGACGGCTTCGTGTTCTTCGGCCTCAACGCCGACCGTGGTGCCATGCCGGATGTGGATGTGGTGACAGCGCTGCTGCACGAGGCGCTGGAAGAGTTGGTCGACGCGAGTAACGAATCGAGAGTGTGAGGTCTTCGCAATGCGAGTCTATGTTCCGGCGACGCTGGAGTTCTTGAAAGTGTTGTCGGCGGAAGGCGAATTCAGCCCGGTCTCGCGCACGGCCTTCGCGGTGACGCCGACCCTGCGTGAGGCCTACTCCTCCGGTGACGACGAGGAGTTGGCCGAGGTCGCGATGGGGGAGGCGGCCCGTGCCTCGCTGCGGCTGATCGCTGCTGCCGTCGACGGCGAGGCCGATACGGGGACGGTCGCCGAGGGCGTGGTGTATCGGCGGGCCGTGATCGCAGCCGATGTGGACGATCCCACACTGCGACCCGATCTCGACGATGCCGTCGTACGGCTGGCGGATCCTGTGCGGATGGATCAGGTCGCGTCGGTGCACGTCGATCTCGAAGGTGCCGAATCTGCGGTTGCCAAGGCCGTGGCAGTCGTCGACGCTGCCGACATGGGCGATGTCGACGCGGAGTTCGTGTTGGGGGACGCCGAGGATCACACGTTGGCGTGGTACGCCCCACAGGAGTTGTCGTTCCTGCTCGAGCTGCTCTGATTGCGCTGTGATCGTCCCCGCAGAGTTGTGGCGCAGGCAACCCTGGCCGAGAACCTACGGTAGCGTAACCTCGATGACCGCATACGGCTCAGTGTCTCGATCGAGGAGATGGAACACCCGATGGATCTGAAGAAGTGGCTGGAAGCTCCCGCGGCAGGCGTCTCGGCACCCAAGCGTCCCAGGCTGAACATGGTGCGCGGTGCCTTCACCCGCATCACCACGCCTTTGTTGCCGGACGACTATCTGCATTTGGCGAATCCACTGTGGTCGGCTCGCGAACTGCGAGGTCGGATCGTACGTGTGGAGAAGGAAACCGCCACTGCGGTGACCCTGGTGATTCGGCCCGGCTGGGGCTTCAATTTCGACTATCAGCCGGGCCAGTACATCGGTATCGGTCTGCACCTCGGCGGCCGGTGGCACTGGCGGTCGTATTCGTTGACCTCACCGCCGGACTGGGAAGACAAGCTGATCTCCATCACCGTGAAGGCGATGCCGGAGGGCTTCCTGTCCTCGCATCTCGTCGGCGGTGTGCCGCAGGGAACCATCGTTCGCCTTGCCGCTCCGAAGGGCAACTTCGCGTTGCCGGTGCCGCCGCCGAACAAGATCCTGTTCGTCACCGCGGGCAGTGGCATCACCCCGGTCATCTCGATGCTCAGGGCGCTCGATCGGCACGGGGACATGCCCGACACGGTCCATATTCACTCGGCCCCCACCGAGGACGAGGTCATGTTCGCCGCGGAACTCGCCGCGCTGGAGAAATCCCACCCCAATTTCACCTCTCATGTGCAGCTGACGCGATCCGGCGGCAAGTTCGCGCTCGCCTCTCTCGATGCGATGTACCCCGATTGGCGGACGCGAGACACATGGGCCTGTGGCCCTGCGGCTCTGCTCGAAGAGATCGAGAAGACCTGGAAGCGGGAGGGGATCGAGGACAAACTTCACCTCGAGCGATTCGAGATTTCCAGGGCCGACACCTCCGGTGCGGGCGGCACGGTGACGTTCTCCAAATCGGACAAGAAGGTCGCTGTCGACGGGGCGACGAGTCTGCTGGAAGCGGGCGAGGGAGTCGGTGTTCAGATGCCGTTCGGCTGCCGGATGGGAATCTGCCAGACGTGTGTGGTCCCGTTGACGGCAGGGCATGTCATCGACCTACGTTCGGGCAAGGAACACGCCGAGGGCGAACGCGTACAGACCTGTATTTCCGCTGCTGCGGGCGATTGCACATTGGAACTGTAGGTCTGTTTTTCGCACACGGCCTTCTCAGGCTGTTCGGTTACGCTTACGTAGGTTGCCCACGCCGAAAGCTGGCATTTCGGGCACTGCTTCTCAACTGTTGGAGGACCCGGTGGCCATCACCGACATCAAAGAGTTCGCGCACCTGAGCGAAGCGGACATGGAAGCGTTCGGGCGTGAGCTGGACGCGATTCGTCGAGACGTCGAAGACAGTCGCGGCGAACGCGATGCTGCGTACATCAGGCGAACCATCAGGCTGCAGCGGCTGTTGGAGCTCGGTGGGCGCGCGGTGTTGCTCGGCAGCAAGTATCGACCCGCCTGGCTCGTCGGGACGGCGATGCTCAGTGTCTCCAAGATCATCGAGAACATGGAACTCGGCCACAACGTGATGCACGGCCAGTGGGACTGGATGAACGATCCGGAGATCCATTCCGTGTCGTGGGAGTGGGATCAGACCGGGCCGTCCGAGCAGTGGAAGCGTGCGCACAACTACTCGCATCACACCTACACCAACATCGTCGGTATGGACGACGACATCGGGTTCGGCATCCTGCGCATGACCAGGGACGAGCCGTGGAAGCCGATCAACCTCGTTCAACCTCTCGCCAACATCGTGTTGGCGGCGACGTTCGAGTGGGGTATCGCGTTGCACGACTACGACGCTCAGAAGCAGTTGGACGGCGAGAACGAGAAGGGCCTGTTTAAGTCGCCTGCGACTCGGGCCTTCGCACGCAAGATAGCCCGGCAGGTGGGCAAGGACTTCGTCCTGTTTCCCGCCCTGACCGGACCGGCGTGGAAGTCCACGCTCACGGCCAATGCCACCGCCAACCTCGTCCGCAACCTGTGGGCTTACGCGGTGATCTTCTGTGGTCATTTTCCCGACGGTGCCGAGAAGTTCACGATCGGACAGTTCGAGACGGAGACGCGTCCCGAGTGGTACCTGCGCCAGATGCTCGGCAGCGCCAACTTCGAGGCGGGGCCGGTGATGGCCTTCATGAGCGGCAATCTGTGCTACCAGATCGAGCACCACATGTTCCCGGACCTGCCGAGCAACCGGTACTCCGAAATTGCCGAGCGGGTGCACGCACTGTGTGAGAAGTACGATTTGCCGTACACGACGGGTTCGCTCGGTAAGCAGTATCTGTTGGCGCTGCGAACCATTCACAAGCTGTCGCTGCCCGACAGGTGGTTGCGGGCGACGTCCGACGATGCTCCCGAGACCTCGTCCGAGCGGCGCTGGCGGGTGGGTGATTCGCCGACGGTCCATGCGCTCCGGATCGACCCGCTCACCGGACAGCGTCGTGGATTGCGATCGGCCATGCAAGAGGCCCGGATCGCCCTGCGCAATGCGAAGAAGGAAGCCAAGCGTCAGGCGAAGGCTCTCCGTCAATCGGGTGGCCGCGTCGAATTGTGAATCGTCACACAGATTGCTCGACGCAACCTACGCGACCGTAACCTACGGTACGGTAGGAGGCGGAATTGCACATGGCCCATCACCTGCATGCTGTGTGTTCACGACTGCCAGGAGGTTGTATCCATGGCGATAACGGACATCAAGGAATACGCGCATCTCACCGATGCCGACATCGAGGCGTTGGGTCACGAGCTCGATGCGATTCGGCGTGACATCGAGGCGTCCCGCGGTGAACGCGACGCCCGGTACGTCAAGAACACCATCCGTCTCCAGCGTTCTCTCGACATCGGCGGCCGAGCACTGTTGTTCGCCAGTCGACGCCGACCGGCGTGGCTCGCGGGTACGGCCATGCTCGGGGCCGCGAAGATCATCGAGAACATGGAACTGGGCCACAACGTCATGCACGGCCAGTGGGATTGGATGAACGATCCCGAAATTCACTCCACCTCGTGGGAGTGGGACAACACGGGACCGTCGGCGCACTGGAAGCAGACGCACAACTACATTCATCACAAGTACACCAACATTCTGGGCATGGACGACGACGTGGGCTACGGCCTGCTCCGCGTCACTCGCGACCAGCGGTGGAAGCCGTTCAACCTTGCGAACCCGGTCCTGAACCTGCTGCTGCAGTTGTTCTTCGAGTACGGCGTGGCCTTGCAGCATCTCGAACTGGGCAAGGTTGCCAAGGGCCGCGTGCCACGCGAGGAGTTCGAGCAGAAGCGTCGTGAAGTGCTCGAGAAGGTCGGCAAGCAGATCGGCAAGGATTACATCCTGCACCCGCTGCTGACCGGTCCTGCATGGAAGAGCACGTTGACGGCCAATATCGCCGCCAACATGATCCGGAACGTGTGGACCAACACCGTGATCTTCTGTGGACACTTCCCGGACGGTGCGGAGAAGTTCACCAAGTCCGACATGGAGGGCGAGACACAGGGGCAGTGGTACCTGCGTCAGATGCTCGGCAGCGCGAACTTCAACGCGGGCCCCGTCATGGAATTCATGAGCGGTAACCTCTGCTACCAGATCGAGCACCACCTCTTTCCCGATCTCCCCAGCAACCGCCTGCGGGAAATCAAGGTTCGAGTGGTCGAACTCGCCGAGAAGTACGACCTGCCCTACACGACAGGGTCGATCGTCCACCAGTACTTCCTGTCGTGGCGGACCATCGCGAAACTCTCGCTGCCCAACAAGTACCTGAAGGCGACCAGCGACGATGCTCCGGAAACCGCATCCGAGCGCAAGTTCGCCGATGGCCCGACCGGATTGTTCACCGTCGATCCCGCGACCGGCAAGCGCCGCGGTCTGCGTACCGCAATCGCAGAAACGAAGAAGCGCAAGAGGACTCGTAGGCCGGTGCGGACGGCCGCGTAAGTCACAGACTGCGTGCACGCCTGGTGGTGGCCGTCCCCGAAAGGGGGCGGCCGCTACCAGGCTTCGTTGGTTCGAACGGCCTCGAGAAGTAGGCGCACCGCGGCCACGCGCCGAGCCGGGTCGCCGGTGAGGGTGTCCAGCGCGCATTCGGGATCGGCTGGAGGGCCGAGGTGAGTGCACCCCCGCGGGCAGTCCTCGATCGTTCCGGCGAGGTCCGAGAAAGCGGCGACGACGTTTTCCGGAGAAATGTGGGCCAGGCCGAACGACCGGATACCCGGAGTGTCCACCACCCAGCCGCCGCCGGGTAGCGGCAGCGCCACCGACTGAGTGGAGGTGTGTCGTCCTTTGCCGACGCCCGAGACCACGCCGGTCGCGCGATAGGCGTCGGGCACCAATCTGTTGACGAGCGTGGACTTGCCGACGCCGGAATGGCCGACGAGGGCAGTCACCTTGTCGGTCAGCATCGCAGTGACCTCGGTGAGGTCCTCGGACTGCCCAGCAAGAACCACCGGCAGGTCGAGATCGGTGAACGCGGCGGTGAACTCGGCCGGGTCGGCCAGGTCGCTCTTGGTCAGGCACAGTACGGGTTCGAGGCCGCCGACGTATGCGGCGACCAGCGCTCGTTCGACGAAGCCGGTACGTGGTGGCGGATCTGCGAGTGCGGCAACGATGAGCAAGCGATCGGCGTTGGCCACCACGACGCGCTCGAACGGGTCGGTGTCGTCTGCCGTTCGGCGCAACACCGTGCGGCGTTCGGCCACGCGGACGATTCGAGCGAGCGTGTCGACCTTGCCCGACAGGTCGCCGACGATGTCGACTTCGTCGCCCACGACGATCGGGGTGCGGCCGAGCTCACGAGCCCGCATCGTCACGACCGGGCGGGACGGATCGCCGCCGAGCACACAGCCCCATCGACCGCGGTCGACCGAGACGACCATGCCGGCTTCGGCGTCGTTGTGTTCGGGCCGAGTCTTGGTGCGCGGGCGTGAACTCTTGCCCGGCCGGATTCGGACGTCGGACTCGTCGTATCGACGCGCGGTCAGGAGCCGACCCCGCTCGGTGTCGACGCGGACAGCATTGCGTCCCATAGCTTCTCGAATCCAGGGAGCGTCTTGGCCGTGGTGCCGATATCGTCGACCTCGACTCCGGGAACTCGCAGTCCGACGATTGCTCCCGCCGTGGCCATCCGGTGGTCGGCGTACGAGTGCCAGCAGCCACCGTGCAGCGCGGCCGGTTCGATGCGGATGCCGTCCTCGGTTTCGATTGCGCGGCCGCCCAGCCGCGTGATCTCGGTCGTGAGCGCGGCGAGTCGATCGGTCTCGTGACCACGAAGATGGGCGATACCGCGCAGGATCGATGGGCCCTGCGCCAGCGTCGCCAGCGCGGCGACCGTCGGGGTCAGCTCGCCGACATCGTGGAGATCGAAGTCGATGCCGTGCAACGTATCCGGTCCTTCGACGGTGAGGATGCCCGCACTCAGATCGACTCGCGCGCCCATCTGCGCGAGTATCTCGCGAATCGCGTCACCGGGCTGAGTGGTCGATTGTGGCCAGTTCGGAACGCGCACTACGCCTTTCGTTGCGACAGCCGCAGCCAGAAAAGGGGTGGCGTTGGACAGGTCCGGCTCGATGCTCCATTCGGTCGGGGCGACCGGCCCCGGGTGGACGCGCCAGGTGTTCGCGTCGCCTCCGCTCTCGGGGGTCTCTACCCGCACGCCTGCTCTCCGCAGCATCTCGACCGTCATGTCGATGTGCGGCATGGACGGAACGGGCTTGCCGACGTGGTGGATTTCTATGCCCTCGTCGAATGCGGTGGCCGAGAGCATCAGGCCCGAGACGAACTGCGAGGATCCCGAGGCGTCGATCTCGACCGGTCCGCCGCGCAGTGAGCCCGTGCTGTGCATCGTGAACGGCAGCGCACTTCCCTCGATCTCGGCTCCCACCGCGCGCAGCGCGTCGAGAATCGTGTCCAGAGGGCGACTGCGTGCCTGCTCGTCACCGTCGAACGAGACCTCGCCGACGGCAAGCGCGGCCAGGGGCGGTACGAAACGCATGACAGTGCCTGCGAGTCCGCACTCCACCGCTCCGCCACGAAGCGGAGCCGGGGTCACCGTCAGTGCCGTTCGGTCGTCCGGCGCGGCCGTGATCTCGATTCCCAGCGTCGACAAAGCGTCGATCATCAGGTCCGTGTCACGGCTGCGCAGGGCACCGGTGATTCTCGATGGACCAGATGCCAGGGAGGCGATGATCAGCGCGCGATTGGTGATCGACTTCGATCCGGGGAGAGTGACGGTCGCGTCGACGGGTGCGACGGCGGCGGGGGCTGTCCAAGTGCTCACGGGTCCATCTTCGCTCATTCGGGATCAGCGCGCGGCGATGGGCGCGGTTGTCGCGCGGGTGAGCCGGACCAGATCGTCCGGGGCCACTTCGATTTCGAGTCCTCTGCGTCCGCCGCTGCACAGAATCGTCTCGAAATCCAGAGCGGAGTCGTCGATCGCCGTGGGTAGGGATCTGCGTTGGCCGAGGGGCGATATTCCGCCGAACACGTATCCCGAGGACCGCTCCGCTGCAGCTCTGTCTGCCAGGGTGATCTTGCGGGTGGCCAGCGCCGCCGCCGCTGCTTTGAGCGCGAGCGTGGTCGTGACGGGCACGACTGCAACGGCCAGTGAGCGATCGGCACGTTCGACGACGAGAGTCTTGAACACTCGTTCGGGGCGAACTCCGAGCCGTTCGACGAGTATCTGTGCTGCCTCCTCGCCGTAGGACTGGGCCCGCGGGTCGTGGTCGTAGGAATGCACGGTGTGGGCCACCCCCTGTGCGGTGAGCAGTGCGAGAGCGGGTGTGGACGCGGCCATCAACGGGACTCTAGCGATCCGGCGGGAACACGTCGGCACGGAGCAGTGTTGTGCACTCACAGATACGTACGAGGGCGGAAGGAACGAACTATGGCATTGCTGACCGCGGAGCGTCCCCTGGCATTGGCGGAGGTGATCTCTGCGCCGAAGTCGGTGGCCGGCGCGGTAGCCTGGACGGTGGAAGCTACCGAAGGGATCAGCGTGACAGAAGCCAGGACTCCCGCAGCAGCAGCCACTGCAATCGAGGACGAGAAGGCGATCGCGGAGCAGCGCGCGGCCGAGACCGAGGCTCAGCTGACCGAGCGTTTCGAGCGCGATGCGTTGCCCATGCTCGATCAGCTCTACGGTGCAGCGCTGCGGATGACGCGGAACCCCGCCGACGCCGAGGACCTGGTGCAGGAGACGTTCGTGAAGGCGTATTCGGCCTTTCGTTCGTTCCGCGACGGGACCAATCTCAAGGCGTGGCTCTATCGGATTCTGACCAACACGTACATCAATTCCTATCGGAAGAAGCAGCGTCAGCCCGCTCAGTATCCGACGGACGAGATCAGTGACTGGCAGCTCGCCGCCACCGCCGAGCACACGTCGACCGGACTGCGCTCCGCCGAGGTCGAGGCGCTCGACGCGTTGCCCGACGACGACATCAAAGCGGCACTGCAGTCGCTGCCCGAAGAGTTCCGGATGGCCGTGTACTACGCCGACGTCGAGGGATTCCCGTACAAGGAGATCGCGGAGATCATGGGTACTCCGATCGGCACGGTGATGTCTCGGCTGCATCGCGGACGTAAGCAGCTGAGGGGATTGCTGGCCGGTGTGGCGCGCGAGCGAGGGTTCAACCGGGACGGCGCAGTCGATCGCCACGAGCAGGAGGTAGTGCGATGACGGGTACCGGAGATGCCGACGCAGGCGAGCAGTTCGAGAATCTCGACTGCTCGGCGGTCATCGCAGACGTGTGGATCATGCTCGACAACGAGTGTGACGAGGCAAGCCGCGCACGTCTGCAGAAGCACATCGACGAGTGCGGATCGTGCTTCGAGGCCTACGGAATCGAAGAAAAAGTCAAGAAGCTGATCTCGCGCAAGTGCGGCGGAGACCAGGCACCTGCGGGACTGCGCGAACGACTGAGCGTCGAGATACGCAGGACCGTGCTGATTCGCCAGACCGACGCCGACTAGTAGCGCCGGACACCCGACAACCGACTTCGGACAACAGACGAGGGGCCGAGAAGCAGATGCTTCTCGGCCCCTCGTCGGTTCGTGGCAAACCGTCAGCTGTTGGGACGTTTGCCGTGGTTGGCCTTGTTGCCCTTACGAGCACGCTTCTTACGTCCACGCTTTCCCATGATGGGCTCCTCTCGTTTGTTCACTACAGTGTCCCACGTGTGATTGGCTTACTGTGACGGGCCTGGCCCGAGTGGGTGTCCGGCACAGTTCGTGGTGACGTGAGAGAGGGGCTCGTCGATGTCCGAGGACGTTCGAGCAGAGATGGTGTCCACGGTGTTTCAGGTGGTCGTGGGCCGAGGTGACGCTGTCGAGGTCGGTGACACTCTGGTGATCCTGGAATCGATGAAGATGGAAATTCCGGTGCTGGCAGAGACGGCAGGGACGGTCACGTCCGTGGACGTCGCGGTGGGTGATGTCATTCAGCAGGGCGATCTCATCGCCGTCGTGTCCTGATCCACGGTTACCTGAGATCACGTGTCGACCCTCAGTGACCTGCTCGCCGAACACACCGACCTTCCCGGCAATGCCGTCGACCATCTGCAACGTGTCGTAGGGGAGTGGCAGCTGCTGGCGGACCTGTCCTTCGCGGACGTTCTCCTGTGGGTCGGAACGGACGACGTGTCCAGTGCGAACGCCGACGTGCTGTGCGTGGCCCAATGCCGTCCCACGACTGCACCGACGGTGTTCACGCACGACATCGTCGGCACGACGATCTCCGACTCGGAGCACCCGGATGTCATGGTCGCCCTACAGCAACGCAAGATCGTCCAGAGCGGGGTCCAGACACGAAGCGAGAGTATTCCGGTGCGCTGCGGCGAGCACGTGATCGCAGTGCTGACGCGCGATACCAACCCGGCCCAGCTTCGACCGCCCAGTGCACTCGAGGTGGCCTATCGAGAGTGCGCCGATGACCTCTGCCTGATGATCAGTGAAGGCACGTTTCCGACACCGGAGGAGCGCACCGACGTCAACTCCTCTCCTCGGGCCGGTGACGGCTTCATCCGCATCGACACCGAGGGTCGGGTGGAGTACGCCAGCCCGAACGCGCTGTCGGCGTATCACCGGATGGGACTGACGACGGAACTGTCCGGCCGGGACCTGGCGTCGGTCACCCGATCACTGGTGACCGACCCGTTCGACTCGCAGGACGTCGCCGACCATATTCGGTCCTCCATCAACGGGAACGTGGGTCATCGGATGGAGGTCGACGCCCGCGGTGCCACCGTTCTGGTTCGCACGCTGGCGCTGCAGCCCCACGGTCGGTCCGCCGGCGCGGCGGTACTGGTTCGCGATGTCACCGAGGTGAAACGACGCGACCGCGCCCTGCTCAGCAAGGATGCGACCATCCGGGAGATCCACCATCGCGTCAAGAACAATCTGCAGACCGTTGCGGCCCTGCTCCGATTGCAGTCTCGTCGACTCGAGAACGAAGAAGCGCGCACTGCACTGGCCGAATCGGTCCGCCGGGTCACGTCCATCGCCCTCGTACACGAAATGCTGTCGATGTCGGTCGACGAGGAAATCGATCTCGACGAGATAGTCGATCGACTGGTACCGATCATGCTCGACATCGCAACGGTCAACCCGCGGGTGCGAGTGATACGCGAGGGCAAACTCGGAGTCTTCTCGGCCGAGCGAGCCACCTCGTTGGTCATGGTGCTGACCGAACTGGTGCAGAACGCGATGGAGCACGGTTTCGACGCCGGATCGGCAGGTCTGGTGAGGATCGGTGCAGATCGATCCGCGAAATGGCTGGACGTGGTCATCCACGACGACGGGCGCGGTCTACCGAGTGGATTCTCGCTGGAGCGCTCGGACGGGCTGGGCCTGCAGATCGTCCGCACCCTGGTTTCGGTGGAGCTGAGCGGATCGCTCGGCCTGCATCCGGCACCAGGCGGGGGGACCGACGCGATGCTGAGGGTTCCGTTGGGACGCCGCGCGGCCCGGCCCTGATACACGCTCGGTGAATACTGCGTTACATCCACATGCTGTGTTACATCCACAGGCTGCGCTACATCCCTCACCCGAGCAGAAGGCCCGGCACCCGCTGCGAGCGGATACCGGGCCTCCCGGGGTAGTGCTAAAGCGTCTCAGACTGTGCTGCGTGCGCGCGTACGTGCGTTGCGTCGCTTGAGCGCACGGCGCTCGTCTTCACTCATTGCGCCCCACACTCCGGCATCCTGACCGGATTCGAGTGCCCAGGACAGGCATTCAGCGGTGACGGGGCACCGAGTGCAGACGACTTTGGCATCGGCGATCTGCGCGAGAGCCGGGCCACTGTTTCCCACCGGGAAAAATAGTTCCGGGTCTTCATCGCGACAAATTGCCTTGTGGCGCCAGTCCATCCTCTGCTCCTTACCGGGCGCCGCAGCGCCGTTCGTTTCTCTTCTGTTCACGAGTGGGTAACCAATGTTTCCGCACTGTTGCTTGTGAATGCTTTCACGAACTCAGGTGAAGTCAAGGGCTACGCGCGTGACCGTGGTCAAGCTCACTCTGTTAGGCTCACATATTCTGCGCTCCTTTGTACCTGGAGCAGACAGTTTTCGCTCGTTTTTTCGCACGAACGCGTGCATACGGGCTCTCGTGCGCCCGGCGCAACCAGCGCCTACGCCCCTGGAGCCACCACTTCCAACGCGTCGGGAGTGGAGAAAAATTCCGCCTCCGTGCGTTCACCCAAGTAATCGCCATCCATCTGCAGGCCGACCGGCTCCGCCGAGGAAATTCGCACATTCGGTACGTCATCGAGACGAATCAGCTTGCGAGACTTCGGCTCCGCTCCCTTGGACAGCAACTGCCGCGAGACCCGCAGCGTGGGAAACAGCGCAGTCGACTGCATCGCGAACAGACCGAGACCGGAATCGAAACCAGTCCCGGGATTCGTGTGCACCGGTCGCTCGTTCAGATACGTCCACGGACTCGAATTCGAGACGAATGCATAGTGCACCCCCTCGAACGGATCGAGCCCCGACACCTCGACCGTCAACCGCGCCGGCCTGCGCTTGTGCTTGAAGAACTCCTGCACCGCGGACCGCACATACCGCGTCGCCGACACCGGCCTACCGTCCTTACGGCTGGCATCGATAGCGCGACACACCTCGGCATCCAAGCCCATCCCCGCATTGAATGTGAACCATCGATTGTCGCAGTGGCCCAACCCGATCGTCCGCCGCGCCCGCGCATCGAGCAACCCGATCAACTGATTCGTCGCCGCCACCGGATCCGCCTCGATACCGAGCGAACGAGCGAACACATTCGCACTACCGCCGGGAACAACCGCAATAGGCGGAATCGCACCGATCGTCACCGCCTGCATCGAGGTCGGCAACGGCACCCCGAGCAGCCCGTTGATCACCTCGTTGACCGTGCCATCGCCCCCGTGGACGATCACCAGACCCATCCCGTCCTCACGGGCACCCCGAGCCAGCTCCGACGCATGATCTCGATGGGTCGTATGCGCAACTGTCACCCGCACTCGACTGGCCAACGCGTGAGCCAACAGATCACGCGCCGCTGCGGTCGTGGAAGTCGCATTGGGATTGACGATCAGCAGCGCATGCACGAGCACAGACACTAACGGGTCGTTCCGCGGGCTCCACTTCTGGTTGCCTAGGCTGGTCGCGTGTCCACCACACCCGAGAACCTCACGCCGCCGGTCACGTTTCGATCCGCAGGTGTCCTCGTCGCGGCTCAGGGCGCGGCCTCGCTGATCGCCGCGGTCGTCCTACTCGTCCGGGCCTTCTCCGGGGACGGGGACAACGCCGTCGCCAACGGCTACGGCACCGCCGGCTGGTTCGGCGTTCTCGGCGTCGGAGTCGGGGCCGCCGGCGTCGCACTGATACTCGGAAAACGTTGGGGCAGAGCCATCGCCACCGTCGTCCAGCTGCTGCTCCTGCCCGTCGCGTGGTCGCTGCTGACCGGATCGCATCAGACCGCCTACGGCATCGTTCTCGGTCTTGTCGTCATCGCTGTGCTCGCACTGCTGTTCAGTCCGCCGTCCTCGCAGTGGATGGCAGCGGAATACAGCGACGTCGACGACGAACTCGGCTGAATCAGACCTGTCACCGCGCGGACGCGGCGAGTTCGACGAGCGCATCATCGGTCAATCGGAACGTGGTCCACTCGTCCTGCGACTGCGCACCCAACGATCGGTAGAAGCCGATCGAAGGCGTGTTCCAATCCAGAACGGACCAGGTCAGCCGCGTGTAATTACGCTCGACGCATTCGGCGGCCAACGCAGCGAGCAGCGCGGTGCCGTGGCCACCGCCTCGCGCCGACGGCTGCACGTACAGGTCCTCCAGATAGATTCCGTTGACGCCGTCCCACGTCGAAAAGTTCAGAAACCAGAGCGCGCACCCCACCACCGTTTCTTCGTGCTCGGCGACGTGCGCGAACACCGACGGCTGCGCCCCGAACAGCGCAGAGTGGAGCTGCTCGGCTCGCACGGTGCACAGCGACGACGACTTCTCGTACGCGGCGAGTTCGTGCACGAGAGCGGTGATGGCAGGTACATCGGACTCTCTCGCCCGGCGGATCATCGTCCGCCCCCGGTAGCCGCTGCGGCCGCGCCGAGAATGGACGGATGCACATTGTGCGCAACGACCTGGCGGAACGAGTGCTCGAAGCCGAGCAACGAATATGCAGCAGGTGACATGGCGAACCGTTTGCCTTCGGTGACCGACGCCTCCGTCCACCCCGCGATGAGAGCGCGCGAGAAGTGGCCGTGGCCGACGAGTACGACGTCGCGCGAGTCCAGCAGTGGCAGGACCACCGACAGGACCAACTCGACCCGAACCGCGATATCGCTGATCGACTCACCACCAGGACACGGATGAGTCCACACGGTCCAGTGCGGAACCGTCTGGTGGATCTCGTCGGACGTGATGCCCTCGTAGTCCCCGTAGTCCCACTCCGACAACGCATCCCAGGTTCGATCGACCTCGAGGCCGGCGAGTTCGGCGGTTCTGCGTGCCCGTTCCCGTGGGCTCGAGATCACCAGCGGATCGCGCAGCTGCAGCAGCCTCAGCAACGACCCCGCATCGACGGCCTGCTGCTCGCCGACGCTCGTGAGTGGAACGTCGGTGTTTCCGGTGTGTTTTCCGGCGAGAGCCCATTCGGTCTCCCCGTGTCTGAGCAGAACAACTCTGCCGGCGTCGACGGCGGCGTGTGTAGTCATGACAGCGATCATGCCCGAACTGCAGATGTGGGCATTGTCATAGGCACCCGGCGCAGTGCATCGGCCGAATTCCGTTGAGCACGGACCTACTGGACGGTTACTGTCACACGAATCTTCACCGCCTCGTGCGCAGTGAACTCTGCCCGGCAACGCGCCCCGATGGCAGACCACACGGACACCGATATCGATCTGGAGAAAAATGACCGACCTGCACAAGCCTGCGCTCTCGGATGCGCCGCACAAGCTCGACGGCGCGTTGCTGAAGATCGCCGGGGTCGTGGTACTCGGTGCCATCATGTCGATTCTCGATGTCACCGTCGTCAGCGTGGCCCTGAGAACGTTCACCGACGTGTTCGGCACCACGTACGCCAACGCCGCGTGGACCATGACGGGCTACACCCTCGCCCTGGCGACAGTCATACCCCTGACCGGCTGGGCTGCCGATCGCTTCGGAACCAAGCGCCTCTACATCACCGCTCTCGTGTTGTTCGTCCTCGGTTCGGTGCTGTGCAGTTTCGCCTGGGACATCACCTCTCTGGTCGTGTTCCGAGTGCTGCAGGGCCTCGGCGGTGGCATGCTGATGCCCCTCGGCATGACCATCATGACGCGCGCTGCAGGCCCCGAGCGCATCGGCCGGGTGATGGCGGTACTGGGTGTTCCGATGCTGATCGGACCCATCGCGGGGCCCATCCTCGGCGGCTGGCTGATCGACGCGGCGAGCTGGCACTGGATCTTCCTGATCAACCTGCCGATCGGCATCATTGCCCTGATAGCGGCCATCGCGATCTTCCCCAAGGACGATCCGAGCCCCTCCGAATCCTTCGACTTCCGCGGCATGCTGATGCTCTCGCCCGGCCTTGCGTTGTTCCTCTACGGTGCATCCTCGGTCGTCGAAACCGAAACCGTCCTGGCGGTGAAGGTGCTCGCCCCGGTCATCGTGGGCCTGGTTCTGATCGTGCTGTTCGTATTTCACGCGCGTCGCGTCGAGCATCCCTTGATCGATCTGCGGTTGTTCCGGAACAGGTCGCTGTCGGTAGCGGTGATCACCACCACCCTGTTCATGATCGCCTTCATGGGCGCGGGGCTGCTGTTCCCCAGTTACTTTCTGCTTCGCGGCGAATCGACCCTGTCTGCCGGGCTGCTGCTCGCACCGCAGGGCATCGGAGCGATGATCGCCATGCCGATCGCGGGGATCATCGCCGACAAGACCGGCCCTGGCCGCATCGTGCTGGTGGGCATGGGCCTCATCACAGCCGGTATGGCCGTGTTCACTCAGGTGGGTACCGACACCTCGTACACCCTGCTGATCGGTGCACTGTTCGTCATGGGACTCGGCCTCGGTTCGACGATGATGCCCATCATGACCGCTGCCCTGCAGACGCTGACGAACGAAACCGTTGCTCGCGGTTCGACCTTGATGAACATCGTCCAGCAGGCCGCCGGTTCGATCGGTACCGCACTGATGGCCGTGGTGCTCACGGCTCAGCAGAAGCCTGCCGCGACCGCCACCAGCCCGGCCGAAGCGTTCGACATCTCGGCGCGGGCCTTCGGAACCACCTTCATGGTGGCGCTGGTCCTGATCGTCCTGACGTTCGTTCCCGCGTACTTCCTGCCTCGCACCAAGCATGTCGGTGAAGGAGCGGCGACACCGGTTTCGATGCACTGACGCGCCCGGGAGGTGCCGAACCCTCGCTCATCGGCTCGATGTACGCAAGGATCAGGGCCGTGACGACAATTCTTGCGGTAGCGAATCAGAAGGGCGGCGTGGCCAAGACCACCACGGTGGCCTCGCTTGCCGCTGCGCTGCATGCGCTGGACCGACGGGTGCTGGTGGTCGACCTCGACCCGCAGGGCTGCCTGACGTTCTCTCTCGGGCACAACCCGGACAAGCTCGACTCCTCTGTGCACGAAGTGCTGACGGGGGACGCCGAGGTCGAGGACGTGCTGATAGAGACTGCGGAAGGGATCGTGCTGTTGCCGGCGACGATCGACCTCGCAGGAGCGGAAGCGCTGTTGCTGATGCGTGCTGGTCGTGAGTTCGCGCTCAAGCGTGCGCTCGGTCCGATCCTCGAGGACTTCGACGTCGTCGTGATCGACTGTCCACCCTCGCTCGGAGTACTGACCCTCAACGGTCTCACCGCCGCACAGTCGGTGCTGGTGCCTCTGCAGTGCGAGACCCTCGCTCATCGAGGAGTCGGCCAACTGCTGCGGACGGTGTCCGAGGTGCAGCAGATCACCAACCCCGACCTGACACTGCTCGGCGCACTGCCCACACTGTTCGACGCTCGTACAACCCACAGCCGGGATGTCCTCGGTGACGTTTCGGACAGATACGCGCTGCCGGTCCTGGCGCCACCTATCCCGCGGACCGTTCGATTCGCCGAGGCGAGCGCATCGGGCGCGACGGTGCTGTCGGGGCGAAAGAACAAGGGAGCGCAGGCCTATCGGGAACTCGCCGAGAACTTGCTCGCGCACTGGGACGACGGAGCAGCGCTGACAACGTACGACTCGGCCGAGTAGATCCGTTCCGCGGGCAGATTGGTCAGCCGAGAGCGACGAGGTCGTCGCCGCGCTGCTCGACGACCACATCACCGATCACCGACATCTGGATCGGACCGGCGTAGTCGCCTCGGTCGACCGGGATCTCGGCCGTCGCGACGCCGGTTGCGAGATCGAGCACCGCGATACCGTCGGGCACCGGAACCAGCAGCCGTCCTGCCATGACGGCTCCGCTCCCGAGGGCTCCGGGGTAGGACCACGACGGCGACAGGTCGGCGGTATCGAACGCCTGCACTCCTGCGCCGGTGAACCAGGTGAAGACCGAACCTGCTTTCGTCGCAGGCGAATTCGGGGAGCCCTGAGCGGGAGAGAGGGTGCCGGGCAGGGTGAATTCGGAGATCTTCGCGGCCGAGTCGTCGAAGATTCCGACTCGATCAGGTCTACCGTTCTCTGCTGGAATGTGCAGCGCAACAAGGCTTCCGGTTACCGCGATGATGCTTCCGGTAGTAGGGGAGTCGGGCCCGGGAACGAGTTCGGGTACTACGGTCGACCCGTACTCCTCGGGTTCGCTCGCGTCCTTGGGGGCGGGAGCGAGCACCGACAATCTGGCTGCGGCCTCGCCCGGGCACTGCTCGAGTACGGCGGTGCGGGAGTTCGACGACGCCGAGGACAACAGAGTGCACCCGGTCCTCGGCTGACTACCAGGATTGACCGGGGCAGCGACCCGACCGTACTCGAGGGTGCGCACCATGTCCGATCGCCACAGTTCCATGCGGGTATCGCCCCTCGACGTCACGTAGGTGCCGTCGGAGGACAGACGAACCGCCGCGTCGGCGTCGGATGTGCGTTGCGCAGTCCGCTGCCCGGTTGCCCCGCCGAGTTCGGTCACCTGTGAACAGCCGCGATCATCGCGGTAGACCGCGACTGCGGTGTTCCAGGACGAGACCACCGCGCAGAGCGGCAGATCACGACTGTAGGACCAGGCCTGTTCGCCGGACCGTGGGCTTCGACCGACGACCGACCCCCCGTCGGCGGTCACCACCGAGGACCCGGTGACAACCGGCACCGGTGTGCGGGCGGCGTCCGTGGCCCCGCTCGCTGCGCGCCACAGTTCGGTCAGGGACGCAGGCACAGCGGTCGCCGGCTCGACCGCGGGAAGCGGTTCTCCGGCGGGCACCGAGGTGGTGCCGCGGGCATCGCCGGTGAACCACGCGGTGCCCATGGCAACCAGTACCACCACTGCAATGGCTGCTGCGACGACGAGGTCGGTTCTCGTCCGACGTTCTGGAGCCAGCACGACGGGAGGCTACTCCGACGCGCTCGCGGTGGCCGGCCCGGCATCGGCGGAGGATCCACTGGACCGGCGGCGTCTGCGGCGACGCGGAGCGGTCTTGGTGGTCGTGTCCGATGCAGAATCTCCTGCGCCGCCCTCGGGGGCACCCGACGCGGCGGCGGTTGCGGACTCGGTGGAACCGGACGCCTTCTGGCTGTCCTGCCCGGCGCGGGTACGTCGACGACTGCGCGAGCGGCGCGGCTTGGTCGGCGTGGACGGGTCGGCTGCCGTCGACGCGGCGCCTGCCGTGCTGTCGCCGTCCGACTCCTCCGACGCGCGCGACGGTTCCTTGCGCATGGTGCCGGTGGCATCGGCAGGGATACCGAGGTCGGTGAACAGGTGAGGCGAGCTCGAGTACGTCTCGAGCGGATCCGGCATGCCGAGATCGAGGGCCTTGTCGATCAGTTGCCAGCGCGGAATGTCGTCCCAGTCGACGAGGGTGACTGCGATACCGGTACGTCCGGCACGGCCGGTACGGCCGATCCGGTGCACGTAGGTCTTCTCGTCCTCGGGGCACTGGTAGTTGATGACGTGCGTGACATCGTCGATGTCGATACCGCGAGCCGCGACGTCGGTTGCAACCAAGACGTCGATCTTGCCGGTGCGAAAGGCCTTGAGTGCCTTCTCGCGCTGGACCTGGCCGAGGTCACCGTGTACGGCACCGACGGAGTAGCCGCGCTCGGACAGTTCGTCCGCGACCTTCTGCGCGGTGCGCTTGGTGCGGGTGAACACCATGGTTGCTCCGCGTCCCTCGGCCTTGAGTACCTTGGCGACCATCTCGACCTTGTCGAGTGCGTGCGCCCGGTAGACATGCTGGGCGGTGCGATCGTGGACCGCCGAGGACTCCGCCTCTTCGGCGCGGATGTGCGTGGGCTGCGTGAGGAATGTGCGGGCCAATGTGATGATCGGCCCGGGCATCGTTGCCGAGAAGAGCATCGTCTGGCGCTTGTCGGGCACCATGCCGAGGATGCGTTCGATATCGGGCAGGAATCCGAGGTCGAGCATCTCGTCGGCCTCGTCGAGTACCAGGACGCCGATCTTGCCGAGGATCAGATGGTTCTGCTTGGCGAGGTCGAGCAGTCGGCCGGGCGTACCGACGACGACGTCCACGCCTTTCTGCAGCGCGCTGATCTGTGCCTCGTACGGCCGACCGCCGTAGATGGACAGCACCTTGACCGGACCGTTCGCACCGCTGAGGTACTTCGAGGCGTTCTCGAGGTCGGAGCTGACCTGGACGCACAGTTCTCGGGTCGGCACGATGACGAGCGCGCGCGGCGTGCCGTCGAGCGGGGTGGTTCCGGAGTTGTCGGTGGCCAGGCGATGCAGAAGAGGTACTCCGAAGCCGAAGGTCTTGCCCATTCCGGTGCGCGCCTGACCGATGAGGTCGTCGCCGGCGATGGCGAGTGGCAGCGTCAACTCCTGAATGGCGAAGGTTCGCTCGATTCCCATTTCGGACAGCGCCCGAACGATGGAGGCGTCCACGTTCAGTTCGGCGAATGTGGGAGGTACGTGAGTGTCGTCCAGTTGTGCCGACATCGTCGTGTCGCCGGTCTCGGATTCTTGGTCGATGACTATCTTGCTCAGGGGACTGCCTTCCTCGTGGTCGAACGTACGCACAAGGAAGGGCACAGGCCTATTGCCGGCCGAAGTCGATGCCCTCAATCCGATGTGATGTCGCCGTCAGCCTCAGCGCGGCCACGGACTGTGACGTCCGCTGCGGCGAAGCTGTCGAGGCGACCCGGATCAGGTGCGCACACATTATCGATGATCATCGCGTGTTCTTTCGGTCCGTTTCATCGGTCCGCGAGCGACGATCGGGTTCCATGGTAGCTTGCCGAACCGAATTCTCCATCGTCGCCCGGTGACGGCAGGTCCTGCGCGCGCTGCGACGGGGCATCGCACACGGGACTACGATTGCCAGCCATGGGACCCCACTCGTCGGAGCCGTCGTCCGTAGCTGCATCCACCACGTTCGCCGGGTCGGCAGGTTCGACCGAACCTGGCCCGCCCAGCACCCGCATCGAACCTGCCATCGCACATGATCACCCCGGAGTGCCCGATCTGTTCGCGGTGCTCGCGTACGGCGAGATCTCGGCGTTCTACCGGCTGGCCGAGGACGCCAGGATGGCACCGTCACTCGAGGGCCGGGTGGCCCTGGCCAGCATGGCGGCAGCGGAGATGAGTCACTTCGAGACCCTGGAGCGGGCGCTGTCGGACCGCGGACTCGACGTGTACGCCTCGATGTCACCGTTCGCGCGGGCGCTCGACGACTACCACGCGTCCACGACGCCCTCGACGTGGTTGGAGTCCCTCGTCAAGGCCTATGTCGGCGACGGAATCGCAGCCGACTTCTATCGGCAGATCGCGCACAGCCTCGACCCGGACGTGGCGGATATCGTTCGCGATGTGCTCGCCGAGACCGGCCACTCGGAATTCGTCGTGCACGAGGTATCGGATCGAGTGCGCGCGAGCACCCAGGACAAGGCACGCCTGATGCTGTGGGGTCGGCGTCTGCTGGGCGAGGCCATCACCCAGGCACAGTTCGTGCTCGCGCAGCGAGATTCGTTGACCGATCTCGTCATCTCCGCATCGGGCGACCTCAACGGGGTCGTTGCCCTGTTCGATCGAATGCAGGAACAGCATTCCGAACGCATGTCCTCGCTCGGCCTGGACTGACCCGCCCACGCCCGGTGTTCGCTGACAGCACAGGGCTGCGGGCGCAGTGAGTGAGCCCGCTGCACTAGCCTGGCGTGAGCAGAGTTGTCGAGAGTTCGGAGGTTGACCGTGGAGGTCAAGATCGGTGTTTCGGAGAGTTCCCGTGAGCTCGTCGTGAACAGCACGCAGTCCCCGGCCGAGGTCGAAGCGCTCGTATCGACCGCCTTCGCCGGTAAGGACGGAGTGCTGTCTTTGGAGGACGAGAAGGGACGCAAGTTCTTGATCCAGGCCGCCAAGGTGTCGTACGTCGAGATCGGCCCGTCCGATGCTCGGAAGGTCGGGTTCGCGACCGCCTGAAACTGCCAGGAAACGCACCGCACGCCCCTGACTCGGATTCGAGTCGGGGGCGTGCGGCGTTGGATGAGGTGTACGACGCGCTACGGCGACTGCAGAGGAACGTGCGACAGTCCGCCCCAGGCCAACGACACAGTGGTGTCGACTGCGTCCTCCTTGGAGATCGGCCGATCGGCCTCGAGCCAGTACCGCGCTGTGAACTGACTGGCACCGACCAGACCGACCGCGAGCACGCGGGCTCGGTAGGGGTCGAGCCCGGAGTCGTGAGCGACCAGATCGAACACGGCGTCCACGCAGGCCTCGGTCGCCTGTTCGACGCGCGCATTGACCTGCGGGTCGCCCATCAGGTCCGACTCGAAGACCAGGCGGAAGCCCTGTGTATCGGTATCGACGAAGTCGTAGAACGCCAGTACTGCGGCGCGCACGCGCTGGCGGTTGTCGGTGGTCGAGCGCAGGGCCTGCCGTACTCCAGCGATCAGAGTGTCGACGTAGCTCTGCAGTACCGCAAGGTACAGCTCGAGCTTCCCGGGAAAGTGCTGGTACAGGACCGGCTTGCTCACGCCTGCACATTCTGCGATCTCGTCCATTCCGGACGCGTGATATCCGCGGGTTACGAATATCTCGCTCGCAGCGGCGAGCAGTTGCGCCCGACGGGCATCGCGCGGCAGCCGTGCGCTGCGGCGATTGCCGGTGGTGGCCGGTCGGTCCGAAGACCTCCGGTCGTCGAGATCTGTCATCAATTCTTGTCCCATCCACGTCGACAACTGCGCTCGTCTTGGTCCGACAGCGAGCGATCCGATATGAACTTCCGGCGGGTGGCCGTCGGTTCGGAACGCTCGTAGCGCAGATCACGGGTAACGATACTCGTGGTCGTCAGCACCATCGGAATCCCGGGTGATGGCGATGAAATGCGAGATTGCCGAAACCGATCGAGAGGTTTGTTCGTATGATGATTTCATACCTGGAACCCGATAGTTCCGTTGCCGTTTTCGGCGTGCCGAGCGGCGGGCGGCAAGGATTGTGAGATTGTGATCGAGTGACTGACCGAGGCGGGCCGCGCATTCGCGGTGGTGTGCCGTCGGGCGGTGTCGACGACGAGTACGGAGATCGGACGGACGGCTTCCCTCGCACGGTGGGAAGCCGGGGTTCGCATCAACCCCTCCGCGCGCAGTGGGACCCGACGCAACGCGAGGTCAAACAACGCAGTTCTCGGCCCGATCGTGACGTACGCAAGCAGAGCAGGTTGGGCAAATTCGCCTCGACGTACGGATGGCGCGCGTATGCGGTGCCGATCCTGATCGTGGTCACCGGTCTCGTCGTGGTCGATGCTGTGCGCACCGGCGAGCCCATTACCGGTAACGCAGTGCAGAGCACGGATGTCGATCCCGGGTTCGGCACCCTCAGCGGAGATACGACGTCGGGCACCGGAATCATCGGCGTGCCCCCGCAGGCCGATGGCAACTTCGCGTCGTCGGTGCCCTCGGGCGAGCTTCCCGACGGCGGTCCGTTCACGGTTCAGGGTGCCCAGACCTGGCACATCGTGTCCGGTACCACCGATCAGGTGGGGCAGGGGACCGAGCGGGTCTTCACGTACACCGTCGAGGTCGAGGACGGTGTGGACACGGTCGGGTTCGGCGGCGACGAGTCGTTCGGACGACTGGTGGACCAGACGCTCGCCAATCCCAAGAGCTGGACGAACGACCCACGCTTTGCGTTTCGGCGAATCGACCAAGGCGATCCCGATTTCAGGATCTCGCTGACCTCGCAGATGTCGATCCGTCAGGCCTGCGGATACGACATCCAGCTCGAGGTCTCCTGCTACAACCCGGGGATCGGACGAGTAGTACTGAACGAGCCCAGGTGGGTGCGCGGGGCGATCTCGTTCCAGGGCGACATCGGCTCGTACCGTCAATATCAGATAAATCACGAGGTGGGCCACGCGATCGGGTATCAGCAGCATCAGCCGTGTGAGACCGACGGCGGGCTCGCTCCGGTGATGATGCAGCAAACGTTCGGGACATCGAACGACGACATTGCGCGCCTGGATCCGGAGGGTGTCGTGCCCATGGACGGTAAGACCTGCCGCTTCAATCCGTGGCCCTACCCGCGAGGGTGATCGGGCGCGGATTAGATTCGAAGGCGGCGCGTCGGGTCCCCGGTCGCCGTGTCGAGTCGAGGAGCGTCGCTGCGTCGTGGTCCACCTACCTCCCCTGGTCGAACCGGCAGGCGAACTGACGCCCGATGAAGTTGCCCGGTACAGCCGCCACCTGATCATCCCCAACGTGGGTATCGACGGGCAGAAGCGGCTCCGACATGCGCGCGTGCTCGTCGTCGGTGCCGGGGGACTGGGATCGCCCGCATTGCTCTACCTCGCGGCCGCGGGCGTCGGGACCCTGGGAATAGTGGAATTCGACGATGTCGAACTGTCCAATCTCCAACGGCAGATCATTCACGGGCGATCCGATGTAGGACGTCCCAAAGCCGAGAGCGCCAGGGACTCGATTCTCGAGCTCAACGACGGGGTCGAGGTCAGGCTGCATCGGGTTCGGCTCGACTCCTCGAATGCGCTCGAGCTGTTCGAGAACTACGACCTCGTGCTCGACGGGACCGACAACTTCGCTACTCGATACCTCGTCAACGACGCGGCCGCCATCGTCGGCATCCCGTACGTCTGGGGTTCGATCTATCGTTTCGAGGGCCAGGTGTCGGTGTTCTGGGACGGTGCGCCGGACGGAGCAGGCATCAACTACCGCGACCTGTACCCGGAGGCCCCGCCCCCGGGCATGGTTCCCTCGTGTGCCGAGGGCGGGGTGCTGGGCGTTCTGTGTGCCTCGATCGGGTCGATCATGGTGACCGAGGCCGTCAAGCTGATCACCGGAATCGGCGAAACGTTGTTGGGCCGACTGATGATCTACGACGCGTTGGCCATGAGCTATCGAACGGTGGGCCTCAGTCGCGATCCGCACCGGGTCCCGATCACCGAACTGATCGACTACGAGGCATTCTGCGGAGTCGTCCCCGCCGTCGAATCGAAGGACGCGACCATCACTGCCCAGGAACTGCGAACGATGCTGGATTCCGGCCGCGAGGTGGCACTGATCGACGTGCGTGAGCCGGTGGAGTGGGACATAGTCCGCATCGACGGTGCGCGCCTGATTCCCAAGGACCGAATTCTCTCGGGGGCCGCCCTGACCGATCTTCCCCAGCATGTACCGATCGTGCTCTACTGCAAAACCGGCATCAGGTCTGCAGAAGCGCTTGCTGCCGTGGTCGGTGCCGGTTTCTCGGACGCGTCCCATCTGCAGGGCGGAATTGTGGAGTGGGCCAAGCAGATCGACCCGGGTATGCCCATCTACTGATGCGGAGCGGGTGTGCGCGTCGTCCGCGGTGGCGGCCTGATCGGCGGTACCGTTGCGTTCGTGAGCTCTGTCGAACCTCCTCAGCACGTGATCTCTACGTTCGGGCTGCGCGATGTCGACCCTGCGCCGCTCGGTGCGGACTGGGACGGCGGGTGGCGGCTGGGTGATGTCGTGTTGTCTCCGGTTGCCGACCATGCTCGCGCCGCCTGGTCGGCCAAGGTACGTGAGACCTTGTCGGTCGACGGGGTTCGACTGGCCCGCCCTGTGCGCTCCACCGATGGCCGATACGTCGTGTCGGGCTGGCGCGCAGACACGTTCGTAGCCGGGGAACCCGAGCCTCGTCACGACGAGGTGGTCTCGTTGGCGATGCGGCTGCACGCAGCGACGGCGCAACTCGAGCGCCCCCGCTTTCTGGTTCAGCCGCCCGTGGCACCGTGGGCCGATGTGGACGTGTTCGTGGCGGCGGACAGAGCGGCCTGGGAGGCCGTTCCGCTTCGGTCGGCGCGGGGCGCGGGAGCGCCCGAGCCCTCTTCCAATGACGGCAGGACCAGCCTCGAATTGGTCAAACAGCTTGCGACACTGCGCAAGCCCGTCGAGTCGCCGGATCAGTTGGTGCATGGCGATCTGTTCGGGACGGTCTTGTTCTCGGGCAGTGACGCACCCGGAATCAGCGACATCACGCCCTACTGGCGACCCGCGCCGTGGGCCGCCGGAGTAGCCGTGGTGGATGCGCTCTCCTGGGGCGACGCGGACGACGGGCTGGTCGGCCGCTGGGACGCTCTTCCGGAGTGGCCGCAGATGCTACTGCGCGCGTTGATGTTTCGACTGGCCGTTCATGCACTGCATCCGAGGTCTACCTCGGAGGCGTTCCCGGGCCTCGCGCGGACAGCAGACCTGGTACGTCTCATTCTGTGAGTTCTGCTGCGCGAGTTGGGGGCTCGGACAGCTCTCGGAAGAGCGATCGGGCCGCTGTCGTCGCGCCGCCGACGTCAGCGTCGATGATCGCCTGAACCAGCGTGGTGTGCTCGGCGATGTAATCATCGTCGTGATCGAGGAAATGATCTCGTATCGCCTCGTGGATGACCGGAAGCAGTGAGTCGTAGAACTCGAGATAGATGGCGTTGTGGCTGGCGGCGACGATGGTGCGATGCAGGCAGGCGTCGATGCCGACGGCCTCGGCCAGCGGAGTCCCACTCGACCACGCCGCGTTGCGATTGTCGAGAGCGTCGAGCATGGCGCGGATGTCTTCGTCGTCGCGCCGGTCTGCCGCGAGCGCAGCCGCGGTGACTTCGAGTGTCTCGCGCAGTTCGGTGACGTCGCGGTGCCGGGCGTCCGAGAAGTACTTGCCCAGAGTGCCGCCGAGGCCCGAGTTGGTCAGCACGAAGGTGCCCGAGCCCTGTCGGCGCTCGAGCATGCCTGCGTGAACGAGCGCCTGCACAGCTTCGCGCACGGTGTTGCGTCCCGTGCCGGTCAGATCGCACAGCTCCGGTTCGGTGGGAATCCGACTGCCGACCGGCCATCGCTGCGACGTGATCTCCTCGCGCAGCTGGGCGGTGACCTGTGAGATCAGGCTCGATCGCTTGACCTGGCGCACGAAATGCTCCTCGTTCGGTTGATGGTCCGTCGTCGATGATACGTCGTTGCACCCGATGATCCGGTCATCCTATGATTATCGGGTGAGTGCCTCTGCCGTGTCCGAAACGACCCCCACCGCCGTGTCGATCGTCCGGGGCCGTCTTCTGGTGTTCGCGGCCATCGTTCTCTCGGCGCTCACCCTGCGCGCTGCTGTCACGTCCATCAGCCCGCTGTTCGGCAGGATCGCCACGGATCTGCACTTCGGCGACACCGTCATCGGAATCACCGGGATGCTGCCTCCGGCGATGTTCGCGGTGTTCGGCCTGGCCACGCCGTTCCTCGCCAAGCGCACCGGCCTCGAACGAGCAGCTCTGCTCGCGATGACGCTGACGACCGTGGGCATGGCGACTCGGGCTTTCGCGCCCGGAACTGCATCCTTGCTCGCACTGTCCGCGATCGCCCTGGCAGGCATGGGTATCGGAAACGTCGTGATCCCCCCGCTGGTGAAGCGGTACTTCTCGGACCGACTGGCAGTGGTCAGCACCATCTACATCTGTGTGCTGCAGATCAGTACGATGGTTCCGCCCCTGCTGGCGGTCCCGGTCGCGGATGCCCACGGCTGGCGACTGTCGATAGGAATGTGGGCGATCGTCGGCGTCGCCGCCGCACTGCCGTGGCTCGGCGTCGTGATCGCCCGACGTGGGCACGATGAGAAGGACGTCTCGGCCGAGGCGGGTTCGGCCGCCGTGCACTCCACATCCGGTGGGCGGATTCATCGGTCCACCCTGGCGTGGGGGATGGTCATGATGTTCGCGATGACGTCGCTGATCACGTACTCCATGCTGACCTGGCTCCCGACGTTGCTGGTCGACTCGGGCATCGGCGAAGGGTTGGCGGGGGCCTCGGTCGCCGCCTTCGGCGCAATGGGCTTGGTCACCTCGCTGGCCACTCCGACCCTCTGCGCGAAAATGCGCAATCCGTTCGGGCTCGTCGTGCTCGCCGCACTGTGCTACCTCGGCGGCTTCGGCGGCCTGCACTGGTCGCCGTCCGCGGGGACGGTGGTGTGGGTGTGCCTGATCGGGCTCGGCACGATGACCTTTCCGATGTCGCTGACCCTGATCAACCTCAGAACCCGCACGCCTGCAGGCTCGTCCTCGCTGTCGGGATTCACCCAGGGCCTGGGCTATGTGGTCTCCTCCACCGGCCCCGTCCTGTTCGGGCTCTTGCACACCCGCTCCGGCGGATGGGGCCTGCCGCTGTTCTCGCTCACCGGATGTGTGGCAATCCTCCTCCTCGGAGGTTATCTGTGCTGTCGTCCGAGGATGCTCGAAGACACCTGGTGACGCCGCATCTCACGCCGGTCCCCGCGGCGGCGTGAGAGCAAGTTAATCTTCCGAGTCACTGCGGGCAGCGTCGCGGCAACATGACTTTCCTAGGTTCGGTTCACACACCGATCAGGAGTCCAGAGTCGACCAGTCTTCCTCGCAGCGGTCCGCCAGCACGGCCGCGACCGTCGTAGGAGCAATCGAGAAGCTCTGCGCGGAAACGCGAATTCGGAAGGACCGGCAATGAAGAACGCGGTAGTAGTAGGCCACGGAATGGTCGGGCATCGCTTCGTCGAAGCGTTGCGCGCGCGTGACGAGGCGGCCGAGTGGAAGGTCACGGTGCTCTGCGAAGAGCCGCTACCGGCCTACGACCGGGTGGGTCTGTCGTCCTACGTCGGTGCCTGGGACCACACAGAACTGGCGCTGGCCGGCAACAACTATCCTGATGACGCACTCGTCGAGATGCGCACCGGCGTGCGGGCCGATCGCATCGACCGTGACCACCGCATCGTCGTGACCTCGGCGGGCGACTCGGTCGGCTACGACGCGCTCGTCCTCGCCACCGGTTCCTACCCGTTCGTGCCCCCGATCACCGGACACGATCTGCCCGCGTGCTTCGTGTACCGCACCCTCGACGACCTCGACAAGATCCGGGCCCGCGCCGATGCCGCGGGACCGGGTGCCGTCGGTGTGGTGGTCGGCGGTGGATTGCTGGGTTTGGAAGCTGCGAATGCGCTGAAGAAGATGGGGATGACGCCCCATGTCATCGAGTTCGCCCCACGGCTGATGCCACTGCAGGTGGACGAGGGCGGTGGCGCGCTTCTGGCACGTCTGGTCACCGAGCTGGGACTGAATGTCCATGTGGGAGTGGGCACGTCCTCGATCGTCGAGAACAGTGACGGTGCCCTGACGGTCGAGTTGAGTGATGGGACCACGATCGAGGCAGCATTGCTCGTGTTCTCCGCAGGGGTCAGACCGCAGGACCGGCTCGCCCGCGAGAGCGGACTCGAGATCGGTGAGCGGGGCGGAATCATGGTCGATATCGGCTGCAGTACAGCCGATCCCGCCGTCTACGCGATCGGTGAATGCGCCGCGGTCGAAGGTCGGTGCTACGGCCTGGTCGCGCCCGGATACTCCACCGCCGAGGTGGTGGCCGACAGGTTGCTCGGCGGCGCAGCGCAGTTCCCGGGTGCCGACATGTCCACCAAACTCAAGCTCATGGGTGTCGACGTGGCGAGCTTCGGCGACGCGATGGGGGCTACGCCCGGGGCGCTCGAGGTGGTGTTCAGCGACGCTCCCAAGGGCACGTACGCCAAGCTCGTGGTGACGGACGACGCGAAGACCCTGCTCGGCGGAATCCTTGTCGGTGATGCGTCGGCGTACTCGCTGCTTCGGCCGCTGGTGGGACGCGAGTTGCCCGGCGACCCGGGTGCTCTGATCTCACCGGCAGCCGAACAGGTCGGTATCGGTGCGCTGCCCGACGACGCCGAGATCTGCTCCTGCAACGGGGTGAGCAAGGGGGCGATCTGCTCGGCGATCGACGAGGGAGCCTGTGATCTGGCGACCGTGAAGAGCTGCACCACCGCGGGCACCACCTGCGGCGGCTGCCTGCCGTCGATCAAGTCGCTGCTGGCGGCATCGGGAGTGGTGCTCTCGAAGTCGTTGTGCGAGCACTTCGTTCAGTCCCGGGCCGAGCTGTACGAGATCGTTCGGGCCACGAACACCCGCACCTTCTCCGGATTGATCGCCAAGTACGGCACGGGAAAGGGGTGCGACATCTGCAAGCCCGTCGTGGCATCGATCCTCGCATCGACGTCCTCCGATCACATCCTCGACGGCGAACAGGCATCGCTGCAGGACACCAACGATCACTTCCTGGCCAACATCCAGAAGAACGGCACGTACTCGGTGGTGCCGAGAATGCCCGGCGGCGAATGCACCCCCGAGCAGCTCATCGTGATCGGTGAGGTCGCTCGCGACTTCGGTCTGTACACCAAGGTGACCGGAGGCCAGCGCATCGACATGTTCGGTGCCCGCGTCGAGCAACTGCCTGCAATTTGGAAACGTCTGGTCGACGCCGGAATGGAATCGGGTCAGGCGTACGGGAAGTCGCTGCGGACCGTCAAGAGCTGTGTCGGATCCACCTGGTGCCGCTACGGCGTCCAGGATTCGGTGGGAATGGCCGTCGACCTGGAGAACCGATACCGGGGTCTGCGGTCGCCGCACAAGATCAAGTTCGGCGTCTCCGGCTGTGCACGTGAGTGCGCCGAGGCCCGAGGCAAGGACGTCGGAATCATTGCCACCGAGGGCGGCTGGAACCTCTACGTCGGCGGCAACGGCGGCCAATCACCCAAGCATGCTCAGTTGCTCGCCTCGAACCTCGACGATGCCACGTTGGTGAGTTACATCGACCGCTACCTCATGTTCTACGTGCGCACTGCAGACCGATTGCAGCGCACCGCGCCGTGGCTCGAGTCGCTCGACGGGGGACTCGATCATCTCAGAGCGGTCGTGTGCGAGGACAGCCTCGGCATCGGCGCAGAACTGGAAGCCGACATGGCTCGTCACGTCGCCGGGTACAAGGACGAATGGGCAGGGGTGCTCGAGGACGAGAACAAGCTCGGTCGCTTCGTCTCGTTCGTCAACGCACCGGGCGAGGCCGACCCCACCATCGCGTTCGACGAATCGGGGGCACGCAAGGTGCCGGTGCTGATGGGCATGCCTCGAGTCGGCTCGTAGGCCGACAGATTCTGACAATCGACCGGTCACGACACTGAGTGCATGTGCACAGGCGAGTAATCACCACTTAACGGGCCAGAAACAACGGCAACGTGGAATAGCTGACCAGGAGGTACGCCATGACTGTCATCGACTCACACACAGCAGTACCGAACGACGTAGCTCATGATTGGACCCCGGCCTGCACGCTCGACGCCCTGATCCCGGGTCGGGGAGTTGCCGTGCTACTGCGAGGCGGTACCCAGGCGGCGCTGTTTCTGCTCGACGACGGACGGCTGTTCGCGGTGGGCAACATCGATCCGTACGGTCGCGCGGCCGTGATGTCGCGCGGCTTGGTGGGTGATCGTGGGGGCGAGCCAACGGTGGCATCGCCGTTGCTCAAACAGGTCTTCTCCTTGGCGGACGGGCGTTGTCTCGACGACCCCGAGGTCACGCTGGGATCCTTCGAGGTCTCCTGCCAGGGCCGCGTCGTGCTCGTCCGCGGTGGCTCTACGTGAGTGAAATCGCCGGGGCGGGAACGCCTCTGGCCGGGTTCACCGTGGGAATCACCGCCTCCCGCCGGGCCGAGGAGTTCGCGACTCTACTCGAGCGGCGGGGCGCAACGGTGATGCATGCACCCGCAATCCGCATCATCCCGCTCGCCGACGATGCCGAGTTGGAACGCGTCACTGCCGCCGTCATCGCCGATCCACCCGAAATCACTGTTGCAACAACAGGAATAGGATTTCGAGGCTGGATGGAGGCGGCAGACGGCTGGGGCAAGGTGGAAGACCTCGGCCGCGCACTCGGTGCGTCCCGGGTGCTCGCTCGTGGGCCCAAGGCGAAAGGGGCGATCCGGGCGGCCGACCTGCGCGAGGAATGGTCGCCTGCCTCCGAGTCCTCGGCGGAAGTACTCGAACATCTCCTTGCCGAGGGGATCGAGGGCAAGCGCATCGCGGTGCAACTACACGGCGCGACCACCGAATGGGAGCCCATCCCCGACTTCTGCGAGGTACTGCGCTGCGCCGGAGCCGAGGTGGTTCCGGTGCCGGTGTACCGCTGGACGGCCCCGGACGATCAGAGTCCGATGGATCGGATGATCGAATCGGTGATCATCGGCGATCTCGACGCGCTCAGCTTCACCTCTGCGCCTGCGGTGGCGTCGATGCTGATGCGTGCCGACGAGAACGGCGTCCTCGAACCCCTGCTGCAATCGATGCGATCGAGAGTGCTTCCGGTCTGTGTGGGGCCGGTGACGGCTGCTCCCCTCGAGCAATTGAACGTCACCACCACGCAGCCCGCGCGGGCGCGCTTGGGTGCCCTGGCGCGGCATATCGCCGAGGAACTGCCGCGCCGAACCGGGCGGCTGCATGCAGGAGGTCACGTGGTCAGTGTTCGTGGCCGCTGCGTCGTGGTCGACGATGAGGTGCGACCGGTGTCTCCGGCAGGCATGGCGTTGATGAAGACGCTCGCCCGCAACCCCGGACGTGTCGTCTCTCGGGAGGATCTGCTCGCCTCGTTGCCCGGCGGCGGGGGCGATACCCATGCGGTGGAAACCGCGATGACCAGACTTCGATCCTCACTCGGTGCTCCGAAAGCAATCCAGACCGTGGTCAAGCGGGGCTATCGCATCGCCCTCGATCATGTCGAGACCGAATCGACATGCGACGCAGGAGTATTGGAGCCACGGGTGGCCGCCGTAGACGGGGGAAAGTACTGATGACACCGACCTTGGTGTTGGTCGCACACGGCACCCGAAACCCCCGTGGCGTCGAGATGGTCGCAGCACTCGCCGATGCCGTGTCCACTCGGATCGGCACCACGCGAGTGGCTTTCGTCGACGTACTCGGACCGTCCCCGGCCGAGGTGCTGCGCGGCACCCCCGAGTCGGCAGTAGTGGTGCCCGCATTCCTGGCATCGGGGTATCACGTTCACACCGATGTGCCGAGGGAGATCGCCGACAGCGCCCACACCTCGGTCGCGGTCACCCGCGCTCTGGGACCGGACCCCGTGCTGGCAGAGGTCATGATCGACCGGCTACGCGATGCAGGCTGGCAGGCGGGTGACGCCGTCGTGCTCGCAGCGGCAGGCTCTTCCGATGCTCGTGCACTGGACGAACACCGGCGTGCGGTCGAGATGTTGACCGACCTCGCCGGGGTCCCGGTACGCGTCGGCTACGTCGCCACCAGTGTCCCCACCGTGTCCGACGCGGTGGCCACACTGCGCGAAGCCGGGCACGCACGTGTGTTCGTGGCCTCGTATCTGTTGGCGCGCGGGCTCTTTCACACCCGGTTGGCCGATGCAGGTGCCGATGGCGTCGGTGATCCGCTCGGAGTGCATTCCTCGGTCGTCGATCTGGTCGTCTCGCGCTACCGCGAGGGCGTTCGATCGCTCGGTGGATCTATCGGTGTGGCAACGGAAGAATTATCGCCGGTTCGTCGTCGCTGATCTGCGCTGGAATCAGGGCAAGCGCATCGCGGCCGACCAGATGGGCCAGATGTGCGGTGCGAACCGTGGTGTCGGCTCGAAAGCGGGTGCCGACCGCGGTGACGGGGACGAGGCGCGGGACCGCAGATCGAACATCGGCGGCATTGGACAACAACCCGAGCTGAGGAGGGCGCACCGTCCGACTGGTCAGAGCGTCGACGATCGACGGTGCCGTCAGCAGGGCAGTGCTGACGGCCGCGAGCGGATTACCGGGGAGGCCGAGCACCACGGTGCCGTCGGGCAGTACCGCGGTGATCTGGGAACCGCCGGGACGTACCCGCACTCGGCCGACGATGGAGTGCGCGTCGAGCGCGGCCAGTGTGGAGCGCAGTTGGTCGGCTGCGCCACCGCCGGTCGCTCCGACGACGACGACGACATCGACGTCCTGCGTTCGGGTCAGGGCGTCCCTGAATCCCGTCGCCGAGTCGTCGAGCAGTGTCACATCGATCGTGTCGATGCCGCAGTGCGCCAGATACTCCGGAAGAACCGAGCCGAGAACGTCCCGGGTCTCGCCGGGGGCGAGCGGGCCCGTCGATCGAATTTCATTGCCACTGATCACAACTCGGCCGCGAACGGGTCCGCGTACTGCGATGTCGGTGATCTCCGCGCTGGCCGCCAGCGACCGTACCGCAGCATCGACCGGGGTGCCCGCGCTCACCAGTTCCGCCCCAGGTAGCCACTCCTCGCCGCGTCGACGCGTGTCGTCGGCCTCGGGTGCCGTCGGCAGGCGGCGCAGCACACCGTCCGAACCACCGGTCACGCGCTCGTCACGTACCACCGACGTGGATCCGGGTGGAACCGCCGCTCCGGTTGCGATGCGCACCGCGGTTCCCTCGGTGAGCGCAGCGATATCTGCGCTTCCCGCGTACGCGATGTCGGGACGCAGCGTCCACGGTTCGGTGCCGCATACGGCATAGCCGTCCATCGCGGAAATGTCGACGGCAGGCAATGCTGTCACGGCCACCAGAGGTTCCGCGAGAACACTTCCGGCACTGTCGAGTAACCGAACACGACGGGTCGCAAGAGCGGTGATGTGGTGTCGGATGCGATCGAGTGCGTCGGCGACGTCGAGTGTCTCCGAGGGCTGTACGGCGAGGCGGGCGGCGAGAAGATCGGCGGGGGTGTCGCAGTCTTCGATTCCGGGTAGATCGATGACCAGATGATCGACCGGGACGATTCTTCGCATCGAAGCGCCCTGCGTTGAATCCAACTGTGCTACAGCGGACTTCAATGCGGCGTACCGCCAGACGCCGAGCAGGAATTGGGTGCGGCCCGCACCGTCGCGGGCGTAGACGGCGTCGGACTGCGTGTGCTGCAGCGATGTGATCAACGACGTGACGGCGTCTGCGTCGAGACGCGGAATGTCCGACGCGATGACCGTTACCAGATCCGCTGTGCCGTCGAGCAATCGCAGTGCGGCGGCAAGGGCCGCGACGGGCCCACCCCCTGCGGGGGTCTCGCGGGTCTGAAACACGTGCTCGGGCACTCCGTCGCGCGCCGGTCCCACCAACACCGTTCTGCGGCAATTCGATACTGCATCCAAGGCGATGTCGACCATGCGTCGTCCGCCGACCGTCATGGCCGGCTTGTCCACATCGTGCGAGGAGTTCGTATACCCGGGATCGAACATTCTCGATCCGCGACCACCGGCGAGGACGATCGCATCGCACACCGGTCGGGTCATGTTCTGGGCGCTGTCATGTCGGCAGGGGCACGTTCTGAAGCCGAACCTGACCGCGGGCGATGGTCTTGCCGCTGTCGGTGGCCGTGACGGTTACCAACCACAGTTGCTGAATGCGACCCTGCTGCAACGGTTCTGCGAGAACATCGACGCGTCCACCCTTGCTTGCGCGCAAGAAATCGGTGCCGTTGTGCACTCCGACGGCGAACTCACCGCGATCCTTGACCGCCTCGCTCGCACCGATGCTCGCAGCACTCTCCACGGCGGCGGTGTACACGCCGCCGTGAACGACACCCCACGGGGTGAAGTGCTCCTCCGTCAGGTCGATGTGTCCAGCTACCCGAGTGCCCGAGACCTCGTCCACCACGAGACCGGCCGAGGCGACGAAGGCGCTCGCGCCCGACAGCGCGTACTTCGCGGTCGGGCGCGGATCGAACTGTCCGAGCGAGTCTCTGATGTTCATGCTCCGAGGTTAATGGTCGGTGGGAGGTAGCGGTGGGAGCGCCCCGAAGTCGAAACGAATCGACTTCAGCGGGACTCGGCCGTCGTGCACCGCCACGCCTTCGCTGCGTAGCGTCTCGAGCTGCCGTGCTGCCAGGTGTGGGGCGGGCTTGCCACTGGCGCCGAGCACTCGATGCCAGGGCAAGTCCGCGGAGTCGGTGCGCATGATCCACCCGACGATGCGCGGACTGGACAGCTCCGCAGCGGCGGCGATATCGCCGTAGGTGGCGACGAATCCCGCTGGAATGGACGCCACGAGCGCGCGCACCCGCTCTACCTGGATGTCGGTGATGGGGGCCATCTACAGCACGGATCGCACCAGATCGGCCACCTCGACCGGCTTGGCTTGGCCGACCATGTGATCGCAGTCCAGTTCCACCGTGCGGAGATTGTCGCCGAGCTTGCCGCGCAGCGCCGAGACGAACTCGTCCGTCACATAGGGAGGGTCGACACGCATGGCCCGCACCACGATCGTCGGGACATTCTCGGCGGGCACCACGATCGGACGAGCCAGCTCGCCCCACGTCGCGACGATGGCCGGAATCGACATTCGCCACGAGACCTTGCCGCCGTCGGCGGGGACCAGATGATCGACGATCTCGCGGTCGAGCAGTGCGGTGGGAACATCGGCCCAGGCCCCGTGGATCTTCTCCGATCGCGCTTCGTCGGCGTCGGTGTAATCGGGGAACTTCGCCGTCGTCTCGGCCATGTCGAGCAGTTCCTCGGGAGGCAGTGCGATCGCGGGATCGAGCAGAACCAGCGCGCGTACAGCTTCGGGGAATCGCTGAGCGAGGTGCACGGCCAGCGCGCCGCCGTACGAATGGCCGAGGACGACAACCGGTCCACGCGCATGGGCGTCGAGAACGGCTTTCAGAGCGGTGACCTGAGCGTCGATGTCCCAGGGCGGCGTGGACGGGGAATGCCCGTGACCGATGAGGTCGGGTGCCAGGATCCTTGCCTCGGGAAGGTGGTTCTCGGCGAGGTCCCACCAGCGGGCACCGTGTCCGGTGACACCGTGGACGGCCAGGATTTCGGGACCGTCTGCGGGTCCGAACGTATGCAGATTCAACTCGGGCACGTCGACCACTATGCCGTATCGCCCTAGGACCAGCGAAACAACCGGACGGCGCACGCGATCCCGAGGATCACGGTGGCGACGAGCCCGATCGGTCCGGCGGCGTCGACCGCAGTTCCGGCCCAGGCAGACCCCAGCGCAGTGACGGTGGCACCGAAGGGTAGTACTTCCCCGACGGCCATCACCGGGTCCGGTAGATCTGTGACCGGTCCGAACAATCCGCCGGTGGCACCGAGAAGCAGGAACACGGTGAGGCCGATCGCGACGGCCGAGTTCGCGGTGGGTGCGAGGGCAGCCACCACGATCCCCAGCGAATACATCGCCGCGCCGCCCAGCATCAGAATTGCCGCAACCAGAATCGGGTTGTGCGGGGGCGTGATTCCGAAGAGCACGGCCGCAGCCGACAGGGCGATGCCGATTCCGAGCATCGCTTGGACGGCGCTGGTGATCACCTGTGCGGCCAGCACCTGCGTCGGTTCGATCGGTGTCGTCGACAGTCGCTTGAGCACCCCGGACTTGCGATAGAGAGCAAGAAAGCTCGGCATGTTCACGATGCCGATGACGGCGACGATCATGGTCAGGACAAGCGGTAGGACGAACCGATCGAACGCGGTCATCTCGCCCGGGCCGACGATCTCCGCCGAAGTACCGGCTCCGTTCATGACCAGTACGAGAACCGGGAGGGCGATGGGCACGATCAGCCCGGCCGTGTCCCGGGTGACCATGCGCAACTCGGCCCCGACGAGTGCTCGCGTGGCACGCAGGCCAGGGCGAGGTGCAGCGTGAATGTCGTGTGCGGTCATGCCGAACTCCGATCCGTCAGTGTCAGGAATGCGTCTTCGAGGGTGGCCCGATGGTCGCCTCCGAGGCCGGCATCGGCGATCAGAGAGTCCGGTGTGCCGGTGGCCACGACGGACCCACGATCGAGGACGGTGATGCGATCGCACAGGCGGTGAACCTCGTCCATGTGGTGACTGACCAGCAGGATGGTGACACCGTCTGCGCGCAGATCCTCGATCAGGTGCCACACGGTGCGTCGCGCATCAGGGTCGAGTCCGGTGGTGAGCTCGTCGAGCAGGACGACCCGAGGGGAACCGATCAGGGCGAGAACCACCGACAACCGTTGTTGCTGGCCGCCGGACAGACGCTCGTAACGCACCCGGCGGTGCTCGTGCAGGCCCACTGCGCGCACGAGTGCGTCTCGATCGGCAGGTCGACGATAGAACGAGGCGAACAGATCGACCAGTTCGGCAACGGTGAGGGCGGTGTGAAGGTCGTGGGACTGCAGCTGTACCCCCAGAACGGCGCGCACTCGATCGCGGTCGGTGAAGGGATCGAGTCCCAGAATTCGCACGGCACCCGAACTCGGTCTACGAAGGCCCGCAACGGTTTCGACCAGGGTCGTCTTACCCGCACCGTTGCGCCCGAGCACGCCGTGCGTCTCGCCTTCGGCGACCGAGAGGTGCACGCCTGCCACAGCGGTGTGCCCCCGATACCGCTGCGTGATGTCTCGAACGTCGATCGCTGCCATCCGATGCTCCTTTCTCGATGGTCTCGATCTCGACGCTAGATCCGTCGTGGCCTGCGCACAGGTGCCGATGGTCACCGATGGCGATCGTGACTTTCGGCACGGGTGTGCAGGCGAATCGGGCGATAGGGTCGCCAGAATGAGACGCTTCGAGCCCGACGTTCTGGCCGGAGTGTTCGTGTCCGCGCTCGCGGTCGCTATGGGCGCTCTCGTCGTCTTCGATCGGTCGATGGCGGACGGTCTCGTGGTTCCTCGCTGGTTCTGGGTTGTGCTGTTCGCGGCTTTTCTCCTGGTGCAAACCGTGGGTATGTGGTGGGAAGACCGGTTACCGGATCGTCTCGTGCGCGGGTGCTTCGCCGCGCAGGTGGTGCTGGTACCGGTTCTGGTGCTGACTGCTCCGTCGGCAAGCTGGTTGCCGATCCTGCTGGTCTTCACCTCGACGTTCGCCGTGTATCGGGTGACCGGTTCGTCGGTAGCGGTGATAGTCGCGGTCTACACCTGTTGTGTGGGGGTGTCGGTTGCGATCCGGGGTGGACGGGTCTCGGAGATCGCCCTGATCATGTCGATCTACGGAGCGTTGCAGGTGGCCAGTGCGTTGTCGGTGACCGCGCAGCTGCACCAGGCCCGCTTGCGGCGGGAACTTGCCGTTGCGCACGCCGAACTGCGCGCCGCCAGTGCGTTGTTGGACGATTCCTCCCGTGCCGACGAGCGATTGCGGATCGCGCGAGAGTTGCACGATGTTCTCGGCCACCAGCTCACCGCACTGAGTTTGGAGCTCGAGGTTGCCTCTCACCAGGTCCCCGAACCTGCGCGCGAACATGTCGTTCGAGCCCGATCCATCGCGCGCGACCTGCTCGGGGACGTTCGGGCGACCGTCGGCGAGGTACGCAGCAGAACTCCGGTGCTGGGCGAATCGCTCGAAGGTCTGGTCGCTCGGCTACCCGAACCGGTCGTGCATCTGACGGTCGACTCCGAGATTCGGGTCGACGACGCTCGCGCGGTGGCGGTGATCCGCTGCGTACAGGAGTTGATCACCAATACCATTCGTCATGCGAATGCCGAGGAGATGTGGATCGAGGTACGCGCAGATCCGGCAGGCGCGTTGTCGGTCTCGGTACGCGACGACGGCCGGGCGTCGGCCGAATTCGAGCCGGGGCACGGGCTGCAAGGAATTCGAGAGCGCATCGAAGGACTGGGCGGCACGGTGTCGTTCGTGGTCGATCGCGGATTCGCGGTCCATGCCACGGTGCCGGCACCGTGATCACGGTGTTGATCGTCGATGACCACACTCTGGTCAGGCAGGGGATCCGGAGCCTGCTCGAACTGGACCCCGACATCGAGGTGACCGGTGAGGCGGAGGACGGCGCTGCTGCGGTCGGGTCGATCGAACTCGATCCTCCCGATGTGGTCCTGCTCGATCTACGCATGCCGCGGTTCGATGGATTGTGGACGCTTCGGGCATTGCAGGACAGGGAAATTCGGGTTCCCGTCTTGGTTCTGACGACATTCGACGACGACGAGTTGGTGCTCGGGGCACTTCGTGCAGGCGCTCAGGGTTACTTGCTCAAGGACGTGAGCTTCGAGCGGCTCTGCGGCGCTGTCCGTGATCTCGCGGCCGGGCGCACCGTGGCTCAACCTGCCATCACCGAGCGACTGCTGGATGCTGTTCGGAGCGGGAAGCACGGCCGCAGCGACGTCGGAGTCACGGAAACACTCACTGCCCGTGAGATCGACGTTCTACGGCTCGTGGCAAGTGGGTACACCAACAGATCCATCGCCGACGTACTGCATCTCGCCGAAGGAACCGTCAAGAACCATATGTCCTCGGTGATCGTCAAACTCGGAGCGAACGATCGAACGAGCGCCGTCCTGCGTGCGTTGCGAGACGGGTTGCTCGACTGACCGGGCCGCGCCCTTGTTCCGGGCGGCGGCCGAGGTGTCGGTGGCTCGTGATTGCATCTGTGTCATGAGCTCGGACAGCAGACACGGCGCGACGGTCACCCTCGTCCGGGCACCCAAAGTGGCTCGGCCCGCGCGCACGTGGACCGGCGCGGCGGCTCGGCTGCTGTCGTCGACGCCCGACTCGGCAGCGGAGGCCGCGAAAGGGGCTCCGCGGTGGAATCCGTGGCAGGTGATCGGTGGCCCCGGAACGGGTAAGACCTCGCTGGTCGCCGATTACGCGGTCTCGCGCATCGTCACCGGTGATCCGGAGTCGGTTCTGGTGCTCACTCAGTCCAAACGGGCCGCAACCGCGGTGCGCGAGGTCATCACCTCAGGTCTCTTCAGCGGCGATCATGCGTTGCGGGCAACCCGTGAACCGTTGGTACGCACGGTGCACTCCTATGCCTTCGCAGTGCTGCGGCTGCAGGCTTCGCTGTACGGCAATCCGCCGCCGCGATTGCTGACCGGTGCCGAGCAGGACGCTGTGGTGCGAGAGATGCTGCGCGGCGATCTCGAGGATGGGGCACACGACTGGCCGGAGCGGTTGCGCCCGGCATTGGGCACCGCAGGATTCGTCACCGCGGTGCGAGACATGATGCTCAGGTCGGCCGAACGCGGGATCGGCCCGGAAGACCTCGTCAAACTCGGGCGCAAGCACGGCAGACCGGAGTGGGTGGCCGTCGGGAGGTTCGCCGCTCGGTACGAGCAGGCCATGCTCTTGCGCGGTGCCGTCGGAGTGGAAGCGGCGGGAGCCACGGCACCTGGTCTCGATGCCGCCGAGCTGATCGGTGCCGCGCTGATGGCGTTCGCCACCGATCCCGAACTGCTACGCAGTGAACGGGCTCGTATTCGCCATCTCGTCGTCGATGACGCGCAGCACCTCGATCCGCAAGCGGCACAACTGGTCCGGCTGATCGGCACCGACACCGAATCGACCGTCGTCGCCGGGGACCCCGATCAATCCGTATTCACGTTCCGAGGTGCCGACCCCACTTTCGTGACCGACCTGGTCGAGGTGGACTCGCCGCGTCGCGTCGTACTCGACCGCAATCACCGGTCCGTGCCCGAGGTCGCGGAGCTGACCGACATCGTTGCCGGACGGCTGCCCGGGCTCGGTCGGCACCGCTGTCCCGAACCGGTGGGGACCGCCCGATTCGGAGAACCGACAGCGCGAGTGCACGTCGTGTCCTCGCCTGCGAAAGAGGCAGCGATCATCGCCGACGCCATGCGCCGGGCCCACCTGATCGACGGCATGCCGTGGTCCGATATGGCGATAGTGGTTCGGTCTGTGCCGCGCACCCTCGCACCGTTGCGTCGAGCTCTCCACGGCGCAGGGGTGCCGATGATCACCCCGACCTCGGAGCTGCCGCTGCACCGCCAGCACGGAGCCGTGGGTCTCCTGCTGGTTTTGCGGGCGATCTCCGACCCGAGCTTCGACGGTGAGGATGCACTCGCACTGCTCTCCGGGCCGATCGGTGGAGCCGACCCGGTGGGTCTGCGCCGACTGCGCCGGGGCGTGCGCAGGCTCGAGCTCGCATCGGGCGGCGAGCGCGACTCGGCCGAGTTGCTCAGAGTCGTACTCACCGACGACACGCGGGGGAGTGCCGGGTGGACCGGCGGACTCTCGGATGTGGAGTCGGCCCCGCTGCGCAGAACCCTCGGTGTGATCAGGAAGGCACGAGCGCTCGCCCGCGCCGGTCGTGGTGTCGAGGACGTGTTGTGGGCGGCATGGCAGGCATCGGGACTCGAGCGGCGTTGGTCCAGCGCGTCCGCCTGGGGTGGCTCGGCCGGGGCTCAGGCCGACCGCGACCTCGACGCCGTGGTCGCGCTGTTCGACGCGGCAGCGGCATACGTGGACAAGTTACCGCGGGCCAGTGTCGGTGGATTCCTCGATTACATCGCGCAGCAGGAGATTCCAACGCTCAACTCGCACCGCACCACGGTACGAGCCGATGCGGTGTCGCTGCTGAGTGCGCATTCTGCGGCCGGTCGGGAATGGGAGCTCGTCGCGGTTGCCGGCGTGCAAGAGGGGCTGTGGCCGGCTCTGCGGTCACGCGGCAGTCTCCTGGGCACCGACACCCTGGTCGACCTCGTCTCCGGCACAGTCGACGCAGCTGCGGCACTCGACGGACGACTGTCGAAGTCCGCGCCGTTGCTGGCCGAGGAACGCACCCTCTTTCTGGTGGCGTGCAGTCGCGCTCGGTCGACGCTGCTCGTCACCGCCGTCGATTCCAGTACCGGGGATGCGGATCTGGTCCGGTCGCGGTTCGTGGACGAACTGCGCGGCCACGACGCCGAAGCGGGAACGGATCTCGCACCCGAGCTGCCCGCTCCTGAGGCTGCACACCGGGTGCTTGCGCTGCCCATGCTGGTGGCCGAGCTGCGCAGTGTCGTATGCGATCCGGTTGTCGCCGAGCAGGATCCGGACAGGCGAGCCCGAGCAGCGCGGCATCTGGCAACGCTCGCCGAAGCCGGAGTTCGCGGCGCGCATCCCGACGAGTGGTTCGGCGTGGCAGGGCCGAGCACCGACGCGCCGCTGTGGCAGCTCGGCGACGGTCCGGTTCCGCTGTCGCCATCGACGGTGGAACAGCTCACCACCTGTCCACTGCGCTGGATGCTCGAACGTCACGGCGGCAACGACGGCACGAACACCCATGCGGTCACCGGCACACTCGTGCACACTCTCGTGCAGGCGGTGGCCGGTCGGATACCGCCGGATCGACTCCGCCGCGCTCTCGAAACAGCCTGGGATGCAGTAGATCTCGGATCGCAGTGGTATTCGAGGCACGAGCTCGACCGAACCGGGACGATGCTCGAGACCTTCGAGGCCTGGTTGCAGGGCAGTCGAGGCGAGCTCACCGAGGCCGGAGTCGAAGTGCGCGTCGACGGCATCCTCGACGCCCGGTCGGAGAACGAACCTGCGGTGGCGTTGCGCGGCCGCATCGACCGACTCGAGCACGATCCCGATGGTCGGCCGGTGATCATCGATGTCAAGACGGCCAAGACCGTGCTCTCCAAGGAGGATGCCCGTAACCACCATCAGCTGGCCACCTACCAGGTTGCCGCGGCAGCAGGTGCCATCGAGGGCGAGCCCGCGGGCGAGCCGGGCGGAGCGCGGTTGGTATTCGTTGCCAAGCCCCACAACAAGGACGGGGCGACGCAGCGTGTCCAGGAAGTGCCGACGCCGGAGAGACTCGAGGAGTGGCGAGACACCGTGCACCAGGCCGCATCGGCAACGCAGGGACCCACGTTCGAGGCGCGGATCAACGACGGCTGCAGGCATTGCCCGGTCAAGTCCAGTTGTCCGGCACACGAGACGGGTAGGCAGGTGACCGAGCAGTGACGACATCGACGAGGCCACGGACCGCCTCGGTGCGGGTATCGCCGATCGAGCTCGCCCGGGCGCTCGGGCAGAAGCACCCGCCGACCGACGAACAAGCCGCGGTGATCGCAGCGCCGCCCGGCCCGACGCTCGTCGTCGCGGGTGCAGGTGCAGGCAAGACCGAGACCATGGCTGCCCGCGTGGTGTGGATGGTGGCCAATGGTTTCGTCGACCCGGACCAGGTTCTGGGACTGACCTTCACTCGAAAAGCTGCACAGCAGTTGACCTCTCGGATCAGAGCCCGGCTGGCACGGCTGGCCGGGTCCGATCTGGTGCGCGCACTCGATCCCAGTCTGGCGCTTCGCGAGCGCATCCTCGGTGCCGAGCCGGAAGTGAGTACCTACCACTCCTATGCCGGCCGATTGCTCACCGAGCACGGCTTGCTGTTGCCGATCGAACCGTCCGCGACGCTGCTCTCGGAAACCGAACTGTGGCAGCTGGCCCATCGCGTCGTCAGTACCTGGGACGGAGATCTGGACACCGACCGCAACCCCACCTCGGTGACCGAGGCAGTACTCGCGCTCTCCGGTCAATTGGCCGAGCATCTGGTCGACCCCGAGGAACTGCGTCACGCGCACGTGGAGCTCGAGAAGTTGGTGCACACGCTCGGTCCTGGGCCGCGACAACGCGGCGGCCCCACCAAGGAGCTGCTGAACATCCTCGACGCCCAGCATCAAAGAATCGGGTTGTTGCCGTTGGTGGAACGGCTGGCGCAGACTCTACGGCGCGAGGGAGCGCTGGATTTCGGCTCGCAGATGTCGATGGCGGCGCGGGTCGCTGCCGAGCATGCCGAGGTGGGAATCGCCGAACGGCAACGCTTCCGGCTCGTGTTGCTCGACGAGTACCAGGACACCGGCCATGCCCAACGCGTCCTGCTGTCGTCTCTGTTCGGTTCGGGGACCGACCCGCAGTTGGCCCTGACCGCCGTCGGCGACCCGATGCAATCGATCTACGGGTGGCGCGGCGCATCGGCTGCGAACCTGCCTCGGTTCGCCACCGATTTTCCTGGCGCCGACGGCAGCCCGGCACCTCGGCTCGAGTTGCTCACCAGCTGGCGAAATCCGCCCGAGGCGCTGACTCTGGCAAACCTGATCACCGACCCACTGCGCCGCGTCGGTGTGCCGGTGCCGACGCTGCGGGCCCGGCCCGGTGCGGTTCACGGTGATATCCGACTCGCCGTCACCGATACCGTCCTCGGCGAACGAGAGTGGATAGCCGACCGGATAGCGGGGGAGTACCGCGCAGCCCTCGAGCAGGATCGGCCGCCGCCCACCGCAGCAGTTCTGGTACGCCGAAACGCCGACGCCGAGCCCATCGCGGAGATGCTGCGAAGCCGCGGGTTGCCGGTGGAGGTCGTCGGGCTCGGTGGATTGCTCCATGTTCCCGAGGTGGCCGACATCATCGCGATGCTGCGGTTGGTAGCCGACCCCACTGCCGGTAGCTCGGCGATGCGCATCCTCACCGGATCTCGGTGGCAGATCGGGCCGACCGATCTGCGGGCACTCTCCCAGCGAGCCCGAGAACTCGAGATCCGCGGTGGATACGGCACTGCGGGGCGGGTCGACGACTCGCAGGCACTCGAGGCGGCGCTCGGTAGCGCGCTGCCCGGTGAGCAGTCGGAGCAGGCCGGACTGGCCGATGCGATAGCCGATCCCGGTCCGGCCGAGCGGTACTCGCAGGCGGGCCATCGCCGGATCCTCGCCCTGGCCGGCGAGCTGCATCTGCTACGCGACCGGATCGGTCAACCGCTCACGGAATTGGTCGCCGATATCGAACGGATCATGGGCATCGGGGTCGAAGCGCAGGCGCGCACGCCGATCAGCACCGAGGGTGCGGTCGGCCGTGAACACCTCGACGAGTTCGCGCATGTGGTGGCCGATTACGCCGACAATCCGACCGCCACCGTCACCGGGTTCCTGTCGTTCCTGGCCGCCGCCGAGACGGTCGAGGACGGCCTTGCCCCCGGAGAGGTCGACGTCGCACCCCATCGTGTGCAGGTGCTCACCGTCCATTCGGCGAAAGGCCTCGAATGGGAGGTGGTGGCCGTCCCACACGTGGCGAAGGGAGTGTTTCCCTCATCCAACGCATCCTCGACCTGGCTCGGGGCACTGGCCGAATTGCCGCCGACCTTGCGCGGTGACCGCGCGCTCGACGGCGAAGGCTCCGAAGGGGTTCCCGTTCTCGAACTCGACCGACTCCACAATCGCAAGGATCTCGAGGACGCCGTCAAGAGTCACAAGGATGCGCTGGCGCGGCGTCGGCTCGCCGAGGACCGGCGACTGTTCTATGTGGCACTCACCCGCACCGAACGGGTGCTGTTCGTTTCGGCCCACCACTGGGACGAGACGTCCACGAAGCCACGCGGACCGTCCGAGTTTCTCGACGAGTTGTACCGGCAGGTCGGCGAATCCGCCGATGCGCCTGCGGTGATCGAGCACTGGGCACCGGCTCCTGAGGACGGGGCACAGAACCCGCTCGGGGCCGAGCCGCACACGGCGTCCTGGCCACGCGATCCGCTCGGCCCGAGGCGGGCCGCAGTCGAGAGCGGAGCGCGCGAAGTGCTGCGCGCACTGGAAGATGTCTCGGCTGCACCGAGCGATGAGTGCGAGGCCGTCCAGGATCGAACGCAGGAGGACCCGGAGAACTGGGCTGCCGATGTGCGGACGCTGCTGGCGGAGCGGGCAGCGAGATCGGTCGCGGGAGTCGATGTCACCCTGCCGGGCAATCTCTCGGTGACGCAGTTGGTCGACTTGGCTGCAGATCCCGATGCCCTGGCGTCACGTCTGCGCAGACCACTACCGTTCCCTCCGAATCCGTTGGCCCGCAGAGGAACCGCCTTTCACGCCTGGATCGAAAGACGGTTCGGTGCGACGCGGCTACTCGATCTCGACGAGCTGCCGGGCTCGGCCGATACCGGTGCCTCGGCCGACGTCGACCTCGAGACCCTGCAACAGGCATTTCTCGACTCGAAGTGGTCGCTGCGCAGCCCGGTGGAAGTCGAGGTGCCCTTCGAGACATCCGTGGCGGGAACGGTGCTGCGCGGACGCATCGACGCCGTGTTCGCAGACTCCGACGGCGGCTGGACCGTCGTCGACTGGAAGACCGGTGCCGAGCCGACAGCGTCGGAGGAGCAGGCTGTGGCAATGCAACTCGCGGCCTATCGTGTGGCGTGGGCGGAGTTGATGTCGATCGGGCGGGCCGAACCCGTGCCACTCGACCGGGTGCGTGCGGCATTCCACTACGTCCGCAGCGGTCGCACCGTCTCGCCTGAGAACCTGCCGGACGCCACAGCGTTGGCCGCGCTGCTCGACGGTCCGAGGACGACCGAGCCGTCAGGATCTACGGGGCATTCCGACGAGCCTTCAGAGCCTCGGTGACCAGTGGGATCTGCAGCGGGAGGCGGGCGATCATGGCCGCTTTGAGTGCCGGTGAAGCCTTCGGGCTCTGCACGTACTTCCAGGCGAGATTGATATTGGCGGGGAAGACCAGGACGAACAGCGCAGCCGCCAGCGCGCCTCCCACTCGACGTGTCCTGGGAACGGCCAGTGTCGCGGCCACGGCCAGCTCGGCGACGCCCGAGACCTGGGTGTAGGTGCGCGGCGAGCCCGGCAACGCTGTGGGGACCTGAGTATCGAAGAATTTCGGAGTGACGAAGTGAAGAATACCGGCCCCGGTGAGCAGTCCCGCGAGGCGCAGCGCCGCTGCCTGGCTTGGTCCCTGTGTCATGCACACACCGTGCCACATCGGCTGTTGTCGGCGCGGATTTGTCTCGTAGGGTTACGCTGCGTGCCGTGAATGATCTCGACTTCGGTGAGTACCTCGGCGGGCGACGTGGCAGGTAGGTTACGTGCGCGCCTGAGCGACAGTGGTGCGCTGACCGACAAGCCCGATTTCGCGCTCGTCGGAGTGCTCCGAGTGCCGGAACTGGAATCGAGTCCGTGGCGCGCCATCTACAAAAGGGTGCTGTTGGCGCTGGGAATTCTGTTTCTCGCAGCGTTCGTGGTGTACCTCGACCGCGACGGCTACAGCGACGCCCAGAACGGCGAGCTCTCGTTCCTGGACGCGTTCTACTATGCGACGGTATCGCTGTCGACCACGGGATACGGAGACATCGCACCGATGAGCCCGTCGGCGCGGCTGGTCAATATCCTTGTCATCACACCACTTCGGGTCCTTTTCCTCATTCTGCTGGTCGGTACGACGTTGTCGGTTCTCACCGAGCGGTCCCGGCAGGCATTCAAAATTCAGCGATGGAGACGCAGCGTGCGCAATCACACCGTGGTCATCGGTTTCGGCACCAAGGGCCGAACCGCAGTCGACGCGATGCTCGGAGACGGCGTGACGGCGTCCGACATCGTCGTGGTCGATACCGACCAGACGGTGCTGGACGCCGCATCGGCTATGGGGTTGGTCACCGTGCACGGTTCGGCGACCAAATCCGACGTGCTCCGGCTCACCGGGGCCCAGCATGCAGCGGCCATCATCGTGGCGACCAATCGAGACGACACCGCCGTCCTGGTGACTCTCACCGCTCGGGAGATAGCTCCCAAAGCCAAGATCGTCGCAGCGATCAGGGAGGCAGAGAACACCCATCTGCTACGACAGTCCGGAGCCGATTCGGTGGTGGTCTCGTCCGAAACAGCGGGCAGGTTGCTCGGTATCGCCACCTCGACCCCGTCCGTGGTGGAGATGATCGAGGACCTGTTGACTCCGGAAGCAGGATTTGCGATCGCCGAGCGTGAAGTCGAACGCGACGAGGTGGGCGGATCGCCGAGGCACCTCACCGACATCGTCCTCGGAGTTGTCCGGGGCGGCAAACTGTTTCGAGTCGGGGCGGCGGAAGTGGATGCGATCGAGGCGGCCGACCGCCTGCTCTACATCCGTCGTGTGGGTGATTAACGAAGGCAAAGTAAGGTTTCGAGTGTGCCGAAATTCCACCTCGCTCACCCACCTCGCTTGTCCCGATCGCCAGTGAACAGGGCAGAGGAATTGCGTCGAGACACCGCTGCCCTGGCGGCGGGCTGGGCCACCGGCCGAATACTCGATGTCGATGGCAGGGGAAGATTCGGCGTCGACGAGGCGGGCCTCGTCCTCACGTCGGCGCTCGATGTGGCAGCAGAGCCGACGGCCGACGCGGTTTTTCTCGGAATTCACGACGATCGGCACCTGTGGGCGAGGCGGGTGGAGATCGTGGAGGGCACGCTCGGCGACCTACGCACCGACGGCGATCGATTGGACAGTGACGCGCTGTCGATGGTCACCGCCGCCCTCGCGATCCTGAACTGGCATGCGAGCGCACAGTTCAGCTCACTCGACGGTGCGCCGTCGATTCCGTCGAGCGCGGGATGGTCTCGAACCAGCACATCCACCGGGCACGAGGAATTTCCCCGTACCGACCCTGCCGTCATCTGCCTGGTTCACGACGGAGGCGACCGGGTGCTGCTGGCGCGCGCGCCGGCCTGGCCGGAACGGCGATTCTCCGTGCTGGCGGGATTCGTCGAGGCTGGCGAATCGCTGGAAACCTGTGTGGCACGGGAAATCGAGGAAGAGGTCGGCCTCGACGTCTCCCAGATCGAGTACCTGGGTAGCCAACCGTGGCCGTTTCCGCGCTCGGTGATGATCGGATTCTCGGCCGTCGCCGACCCGGAGCAGCCGTTGTCGTTTCAGGACGGTGAAATTGCCGAGGCCCACTGGTTCGATCGAGCCGAAGTGGTCGCGGCTCTCGAACTGGGTGACTGGGGGTCCGATTCGACCTCCAGATTGCTGCTTCCCGGGTCGATCTCCATCGCACGCGGAATGCTCGAGGCGTGGGCGGCGTCGAGCTGATACTCGGCCGGGTCAGCGCGAGAGTGCGCGTTCGACCTCGGCGAGACTGGGATTGGTGGCCGTCGAGCCGTCCGCGAAGAGCACGGTGGGTACCACGTGGTTGCCGTTGTTGACGCTGCCGACGAAATCGGCTGACTCCGGGTTCTGCTCGATGTCGATCTCGGCGTACGCGATACCGGCTTGGTCGAGTTGCGTCTTGAGGCGGCGGCAGTAGCCGCACCACGTGGTGGAGTAGACGGTCAGCGCGGCCGGGGTCTGCGGAGTGTTCTCGGAAGTAGTCACGACAACAGTCAACAGGAACGCCGACGCGATTGTTCCTGCCGATCCCGGAACAGGGACGGGACAGGCCGGGACAGGGCGGGGGAGCTGTCGGTACGCACTGACACAATGGTCCTCATGGCTGACGACGCGATGACCGCCGGACTCGATCCGGAGCAATCCGCGGCGGTACTCGCTCCTCGTGGCCCGGTGTGCGTTCTCGCCGGCGCTGGTACGGGCAAGACGCGCACGATCACCCGACGCATCGCGCACCTCGTCTCGGCCGGGCACGTGTCCTCTGGGCAGGTGCTGGCGGTGACGTTCACTGCACGCGCGGCAGGGGAGATGCGCGGCCGCCTGCGCGAACTCGGTGTCGGCGGGGACGGACCGCCGGTGCAGGCCCGCACGTTTCACGCCGCTGCGATGCGCCAACTCAAGTACTTCTGGCCACAGGTGGTCGGAGACACCGGGTGGCAGTTGCTCGATCGCAAGTTCACCGTGGTCTCGCAGGCCGCCAACCGCGCCGGGGTGTCCACGTCCACCGACGCGATCAGAGATCTCGCGGGCGAGATCGAGTGGGCCAAGGGATCTCTGATCGCACCCGAGGACTATCCGCGTATCGCGGCCAGCAACCGCCGTGATGTTCCGATGGACGCAGCGAAGGTCGCCGCTGTGTATGCAGGCTACGAGGAGCTCAAGTCCCGTGGCGGTGACGGTATGTTGCTCGACTTCGACGACCTGCTCCTGCACACGGCAGCGGCCCTGGAAGAACACTCGTCGGTGGCCGACGAGTTCCGTGAGCGCTACCGCTGCTTTGTCGTCGACGAGTACCAGGACGTGACGCCGCTGCAGCAACGTGTCCTCGACGCCTGGGTGGGTGAACGAGACGATCTCACTGTCGTCGGCGACGCGAATCAGACCATCTATTCCTTCACCGGTGCCTCCCCGCGGTATCTTCTCGACTTCTCCCGGAAATACCCCGAGGCCACCGTGGTTCGGCTCGAACGCGACTACCGATCGACGCCCGAGGTGGTCTCGCTCGCGAACCGCGTCATCGGTGCCGCACGTGGTCGCATTGCCGGCACCAGATTGCAATTGATCGGCCAGCGCGAGCCGGGACCCGAGCCGGAGTTCTTCGAGTACGACGACGAGCCGGCGGAAGCCGACGGCGTGGCACGGGCGGTCAAGAGGTTGATCTCGAAAGGCGTGGAGCCGGCCGAGATCGCGATTCTGTACCGCATCAACGCACAGTCCGAGGCCCACGAGCAGGCCTTGACCGAGCTGAAGATTCCGTATCAGGTTCGCGGCGGCGAGGGCTTCTTCACCAGGCCCGAGGTGCGGCAGGGAGTCAACGCGCTCCGGCAGGCTGCCGGGCGCGACGATCTGCCCGAGGGTGCGCAGGCGGGGGACGGTCTGACCGCCCTGGTGCGGGCCGTGCTTGCCCCGTTGGGTCTGACGGCCACCGAACCGGCCGGCGCACAGGCCCGGGAGAAGTGGGCATCGCTCGGCGGTCTGGTGCAACTGACCGAAGAACTCCTCGTGCACGAGCCGGACTTGACGCTCGAGAAGCTACTGGGGGAGCTGGCAGCTCGCGCCGAGGCGAGGCATCCACCGACGGTGCAGGGCGTCACGCTCGCCTCGTTGCACGCGGCGAAGGGCCTCGAGTGGGATGCGGTGTTCATCGTCGGGCTGGCCGACGGCACTCTGCCGATCTCGCACGCGATCGGCAACGATCCCAGCGCCAACAACGAGGCGGCCGTCGAGGAGGAACGCAGACTGCTCTACGTCGGTGTCACGCGCGCCCGGGTCCACCTCCATCTGTCCTGGGCGCTCGCCCGCAACGAAGGTGGGCGTAAGTCGCGTCGCCGATCGAGGTTTCTCAACGGCCTCGTCCCCGAGGATTCGCCCGCATCACGAATCGCGGCACCGGCGGCCAAGAAGTCAGGGCCCAAGTGCCGGTTGTGCGGAAAGCCCCTGATCGGGACGTCGGCGACCATGCTCGGCCGCTGCGACAGCTGCCCGTCGAACGTCGACGTCGCCCTGCTCGATGCGCTCAAGTCCTGGCGACTGGACAAATCCCGTGAACTGAAGGTGCCCGCGTACGTGGTGTTCAGCGACAACACACTCACGGCGATTGCCGAGCAGCAACCTCAGGACGAGCGTGGCTTGGTGGCGATACCGGGAATCGGGGCCAAGAAGCTGGAGCGGTTCGGTGAGGACGTGCTCACAGTCGTTCGGTCCTCCGATCGGTGATGGCGCGGCGTGCTCATCGAAGAAAAACTGCAGGTCAAAAATAACTTGTGCAGATATCGACGGGGGGCTTAGTCTGTTTCACGTGCCGCGGGAGACTGCGCACTGCCCATCCACCTACGAGACCAGAACAGGAGCTGAAAGAAATGATCAACACATTCCACGCCGCCGTTGCCGATGCAACCGTCGCGTTCAGCCCTGTCCTTGGCATGGCGCCCTTGGGTATCGCGTCTGAGCGCAATGCCGGTGCCGCAGCCGCTGGCTCGGTTGCACAGACGTGGATTCGCTCCTCCGCCTTCGGTCCCACTCAGGAATCCGCAGCCGTGGCACCAGGAGCGAATGCAGTTGCTCTGGCAACTCGACGTCACCGCGCACCCAGCGCGTCCGTGGTCGACAGCAGACACCGACTTCACTGTCGGTAGACGCTTCGATCAGCCCCACCAGGCCACGGACCCGCAGACGCGGACCGTGGCCTTTCTCGTTCAGGTAGTTCCTCTATCCGAGCGTGAGGCCGACAGGTTCGCATTACCCCTCGAACCGATAACGAAGCCGCACGAAAAGTAGAGGAGACCGACGTGTCAACCGCCACGATCCGGACGACATGCCGACCAGAGTCCGAAAGTGCCTACGCTGCACAGTCTTCGACCGAACAGGTCGAGCTGGCACTGTCGGTACCCTGTCGAGCGGCGAACCCCGACATGTGGTTCGCCGACACCCCTGCCGAACTCGAGCAGGCCAAGGCGTTGTGCGCCGACTGCCCCATCCGGCGTACCTGCCTGAGCGCGGCCCTCGACCGCGCCGAGCCATGGGGCGTGTGGGGCGGCGAGATCCTCGAGCAGGGTGTCGTCATCGCACGCAAGCGTCCTCGGGGACGGCCGCGCAAGAACGCAGCATGAGGCCCGGCACCGATGCCCGGCTTCGCCGAACGAGTCAGTCGGTGAAGCCGGGCAGCCACTCGGTGAGGATGGCCATGTACGGCGCATAGGCGTCCAACTGCGCGCAAATTCCCACCAGCCCGCCCAGCACCCGGAAGACCATCACGTACTCGGCAGGCATGTTCAACGCGCGAACCGTACGAAACTGCGCGCTGTTGAAATCCGTGGCGGTGCCCGCGGCCTTCTGCAGCCAGGCCCGGGTGAAGTGGAACGATTCGGTGTGAATCGGGTCGGTGAAGGGACGCAGATAGTCTTCGATCTCCTTCTCCGTGACGGTGCGCCCGGGAACCACGAAACCGCTCTCGCTGCAGAGTTCGACCAGTTCGTCGAACTTCTCGTCGCGTGCGAGCGAGACCATCCGACCCAGAACGGGTGGGAGGCCGTCCGGCATCGGAGCGCAGGCACCGAAATCGATGACGCCCATGCGCCCGTCGTCGAGCATCATGAAGTTGCCCGGGTGTGGATCGGCGTGCAGCAACTTCGCGCGAGCGGGTGACATGAATGCGAACAGTGCCAGGAGTTCGCCGGCCCGGTTGCGTTCCTCGGCCGTTCCGCTGGCAATGACGTCCGACAATGGTCGGCCTGTCATCCACTCGCTGACAACGACTTTGGGCGCACTGGCGACGATCCTGGGGATGGCGAATTGCGAATCGCCCGCGAATTCCTTGCTGAACACCCGCTGGTTCGCCGCCTCGATGCGGTAGTCGAGTTCGTCTTCGGTGCGGGCGGTCAACTCTTCGAGAACCGGTTTGACGTCGGTTCCCGCGAGGACGGTGCTGAACAGGTTCGCAAAACGTGAGAGCGTCTTGAGGTCGGAGCGCAATGCGTCGTCCGCACCCGGATACTGAATCTTGACCGCGACATCGCGTCCGTCCGACCACGTAGCGCGGTGCACCTGGCCGATGCTCGCCGAGGCGATGGCGGTGTCGTCGAATTCGAGGAAACGCGATCGCCAGGCAGTTCCGAGTTGCTGGTCCAACACCCGGTGAACCGTCTTCGCGGGCATGGGTGGCCCCTGGGCCTGGAGTTTGGTCAACGCCTCGCGGTAGGGCTCGGAATACTCCTCCGGCACCGCGGCTTCCATCACCGACAGCATCTGCCCGAGTTTCATCGCGCCGCCCTTGAGTTCCCCGAGCACGGCGAAGAGTTGTTCTGCTGCCTTCGCGGCCATATCGGCATCTATCTCGTCGCGATTGCCGCCCGCGAGCTTCTTGCCGAAGCCCATGGCGGCACGCCCCGCCATTCCCAGGGGAATGCTGGCCAGCTTTGCGGTGCGGGTCGATCCGCGGCGAGGTATGTCAGACACGACTCCATCATGGCCGAACCAGCCGACAAATGCTCGGACCGCCCGGTTGCCGCCGGTATCGGTCGAGGTCAGCTCGCGCGATGGGCATCCGGTCAGTGCCAACAATCGCAATGCGGATGCTTGGACCACTGTCTTTTCCGCACGGTGGTTCCGGATGCTGCAAACTTCAACTCCATCGTGCAGTCGGCCGTTTCGGGCAGGGCAGCGTCGCTTCGGGCGATGAGGGATTCGAGTTGAGCGAAAGCACACGCTGCCGTGGCCAGTACCGTCGCGCTACTGGCATGGCCGACCGTGCCGAGAAGGTGAGCGGACAGATGCGGCCACTCGGGCTCGAAGTCGCAGCGAGTCAGATCCGCGCACCGCAGGCAACTCGTGCGGCCGGGCAGTACGAACGGGCCGACCAGTCCCGCTCCGTCACGTAGGCGAACCTGCAGATGCGGGATGCGGAGACGCACCAGATCGGCGACCAGCCGCGGTTCGGCGACGAGATCGTCGGTGAGTACGACGACATCGTAGGTCCAGGCGTTCACCGCTGCGTGTGGGTAGCGCGTCGGGGTTAGACTCGACCGGGTCACAGAGGCGTTGGTCCGACTCAGCCCTGCAGCCAAAGCATCGGAAATCGGACCCCGCCCCACGAGATGGACGGTGTTCAGCGTCGCAGGCATGTCCGGCGGGACGCGTTTTGAGGCATCGGATGCGACGGGTCCGCTCGTACCGTGCACGAGCAACCCGGATTCCTCCAGCTCGCCGAGCATCGCCGAGGTTCTGTTGGCCGACAGCCCCAATGTCATTGCATGGCAGACGATATGAGGTCTCGAGTGGCCTGCGGCGATGAGGCGAAGTATCTCGAGTATCGAACCCGGCTCGGCATCGGGAGGTGGAGTGACGACGACACTGGTCTCGGGGCTCCAGCCCAACTGAACAGTGCCGTCTCGTCGCGGCAGGATTGCCACCGAAGGATCGAGTCGAACGGTCGGTGTGATCATGGAACACACTCTGGCAGCGAAAGCAGTGACGAATGCCCGCTCGAAGGCGGTTATCCACAGGGCGGAAGTGCCTCCGAGCAGGCATTCTGTCGATTCGGGCGAATCAGCACGAACGAGACCGGATCAGGGTGTGGATGAACCCTTCTCGGGGTCCTCGTCGGTACCGTCGTCGTGGCTCGCGGCCTCGGCGCGCTCCTTGGCCTCCATCGCTTCCAGTTGTGCGATCGGGTCGTCGAAGCTCGATGTGCCGCCGCCGACGACGCGGTCGATGAAGGACGCGGGATTGTCCAGATCCGAGGAATCGGGAAGCAGGTCGGGATGGGCCCACACGCCGTCACGTCCCTCGATGTCGGCGGCCGACAGCAGCTGACGCCACAGATCGGCTGCTTCGCGGACCTTGCGTGGCCGCAGCTCGAGGCCCACCAGCGTGGCGAAGGTCTGCTCGGCCGGTCCGCCGGATGCCCGGCGTCGTCTGATGGTCTCGCCCAGTGCGACCGCCCCGGGCAGGCGGTCACCCAGTGCCGCTGCGACCACAGTCTCCACCCATCCCTCGACCAGGGCCAGCAACGTCTCGAGACGTTCGAGAGCGTGCTTCTGCTCCGGCGTGGTCTGCGGCTCGAAGGAACCCTGCTGCAGGATTTCCTCGATCTTCGACGGATCGGTCAACGCGGACGGGTCGAGACCCGCAGCCGCCTCCTCGATCGCCGAGAAATCCATCCGGATTCCGCGTGCGTACTCCTCCACTGTGGCCAGCACCCGCTGTCGTAGCCACGGAATGTGGCTGTACAGACGTTGGTGTGCGGCCTCTCGCGCTGCGAGGAATACCAATACCTCGCGCTCGGGCTGCTCGAGACCCTCACTGAACGACGCAATGGCCGAGGGCAGCAACGCCGCTGTTCCGGACGGGCCGAGTGGCAGGCCGATGTCGGTCGAGGTCAGAACCTCCTTGGACAGCTGGCCGAGTGCCTGGCCGAGCTGCGAACCGAAGGCCATGCCGCCCATCTGCGTCAGCATGCCCATCATCGGCCCGGCCATCTGCTGAGCCTCGGCGGGAAGACCGGAGGTCCACATGCCCGAGATCTGCTCGGCGACAGGGTCGCACAGGCGCTTCCAGGTGTCGATGGTGTTGTCGAGCCAATCGACCGGTGTCCACGCAACGGTCTTGGTGGCCCCGGCAGGCAAGGTCGTCGCCCCGTCGAGCCAGAGCTCGGCCAGGTGAGCGGCATCGGTGATGGCCTCGCGCTCGCCTGCCGAGACCGGGCTGAAATCGCCCATCTGCTGGCGCGCGAGCTGCTTGGCGAGGTCGTAGTTGACCGGGCCCGACCCGGTTCCGCCTGCCCCGGCAGCACCCATGCCGCTGAGCATCTGGCCGAACTGCGTGAGCATCTGACCCAGCTGGGCAGGGTCGAAGCCTTCGGCACCGAAGCCGAAACCGGCAGCGCCGGCCGAACCGTCCGGATCCTTTTTCTTGTCCGGATCGTCGTCGGAGGCACCGAAACCAAAATTGCTCATGACTCAACGGTACAAGCCCGGCGAAGGCAGAGCGTGGCAGATCGTCACGCTGACGGCGAACACGGGTGCCACCGACGGCGCACAGGGCCCTGCGGTAGGGGCGGTCTGCACGGGCGATGGTATTCGGATCTAGTGTCTACGGAGTGAACCGAAGGATCGCCACTCTTGTCGCTGCGTTGGTACCGGTGGTGGTGCTGGGCGTCACCGGTTCGGTCGTCACCGTTCCGTTCGCAGCCCTCGGCCCCGGCCCGACCTACAACACTCTCGGCGATGTGGACGGGGAACCGGTGGTGCAGATCGACGGAACCGCTGTCGATCCGACCACCGGCCACTTGAACATGACGACCGTGGCCGTGCGCGATCAGCTCAATCTGTTCGAGGCACTCGGTTTCTGGGCGAGCGGTCGTCAGGGTCTGGTGCCACGTGAAGAGGTCTATCCGCCGAACAAGACCAAAGAAGAAGTGCAGCAGGGCAACCAGGCCGACTTCGAGGAGTCCGAGTCCAGTGCCGAACTGGCAGCCCTGCACTACCTGAATCTGCCGGTGTCGCTGACGGTGGCGAGCGTGGCCGAGGACGGGCCCGCCGCAGGCGCATTGAACGTCGGTGACACGCTCGTGTCGGTCGGCGGTACCCCCGTTGCCACTGCGACGGAGGTGCGTGAGGCGGTCAGCTCCAGATCGCCGGGGGAGTCCCTCGACATCGAGTACATCCGAGACGGCACTACTCGGACGGCCTCGGTGGTACTCGGAGCGCGCCCCGACGACGCATCCAAGGGATACCTCGGCGTGACGCCCGAGGAGCAGCCCGATGTGCCGTTCCAGGTGACGTTCAATCTCGCCGACGTCGGTGGGCCGTCGGCCGGACTGATGTTCAGCCTCGCGGTGGTGGACAAGCTCAGTCCCGGTGAGTTGAGCAACGGGCAGTTCGTCGCGGGCACCGGAACCATCGACGCCGACGGGACGGTCGGCCCGATCGGCGGAATTCCCTACAAGCTGATCGCCGCCCGCGAGGCCGGAGCGACCACTTTCCTGGTCCCGGACGCGAACTGCGGTGAGGCGCAACAGAACGTCCCCGACGGCCTCCGGCTGGTACGCGTCGAATCGCTGGACAGCGCCGTCGACGCGCTGCAGACGATCGGCTCCGGCGGGGACGCTCCGTCCTGCAGCTAGTCGTCCCTGCAGCTAGTCGTCCTCGACCGCGTCGAACGTGGCGTAGAGGCCGTGCACGATGTTGGGGGCCAGATTCTCGGCGATCCGCAGTTCGATCGGGGCGAAGGGATCGGCGTCCTCGTCCGGGTGCAACTGCAGAAGTGTCAAGGACGGGCCGTTGTCGAGTACCGCCACGATCAGTCGCGCATCGCGCTTGTCGGGATGGTTCTCGGCAGCCGAGCGAGCGGCGTGGTCGGCGGCGTCGGGATCGGCGAGCAACGGCATCAGGGCGTCGTCGAGGGTCGATTCGGCAGTCGGGGGCAGGACGACGATCTCTTGAACCAGAGCGCATCCGACGACGCCCTCGGGCCACGTCGAGGTGGCGAGGAATTCGTCGAGGGCGGGGGAGCCGCCGGTGATGTCCTCGGGGAGCGAATGCTGCTGAATCGGAGTCAGTGCCGCGCCGTCGGCCAGATCGTCGAGCAAACCCGGCTCGGCCGCGGCGAGTGCTGCGGTGGGCACCAATGCGAACATCTGCGGTGCCTGCTGCCATCCGCCTGCATCGACGAAGTCCGCCACCTCGCGGGCACACCGCGCCAGAGCCTCGGCCGCGTCTCGACCACCCGAACGAGGGTCGAACTCGTCACCGAAATTGTCTTCGTCGTGTGGTCCGTCGCTGTCGTTGCTCACGGCACTATCCTCGCATTCGGATGGTTCTCCGGATGCCGATGCTCCTGACCTGCGGTTGGCTGTGGCCGCAGTACGGGTGTCGCAGCCGTAGGATCAACGTACGTACAGTAGGGCGAAACGGACATGCGGTGCACGACGAGTGTGCCGAAGAAGTCATCTGCGGCGCCGGACGGCGTCGCCCGAAGTTGGAGTGTGGCACGTGGGCATGAGGCCCCCCACCGGTATGCCGTCCTTGTCGCGGCGAAGCCGGATCTTGCTCGTATTGGCCTTGGTGGCAGCAGGTCTGCTGCTCATCGGACCCCGTCTGATCGACATTTACACGAACTGGCTGTGGTTCGGCGAGGTCGGCTTCCGCGGTGTGTACACCACCACCCTGCTCACGCGCGTCGTGCTCTTCGTCGTGGTCGCGCTGGTGGTCGGGCTCATCGTGTTCGGCGCACTGCTGGTTGCCTACCGCAATCGTCCGGTGTTCGTTCCGGTCGCCGGGCCCAACGATCCGATCGCGCGGTACCGCACCACGGTGATGAGCCGGTTGCGTCTGTTCGGCATCGGAATCCCCGTGGCGTTCGGGTTCCTCTCCGGCATGATCGCCCAGACGAACTGGGCAACGGTGCAGCTGTTCCTGCATGGTGGTGACTTCGGGATCACCGATCCTCAGTTCGGTATCGACGTCGGGTTCTATTCCTTCGACCTGCCGTTCTACCGCTTCATCTTGAACTGGTTGTTCGTGGCCATCGTGGTGGCCTTCTTCGCGAACCTGGTGACGCAGTACGTGTTCGGCGGGATTCGCCTCGCCGGGCGCGAGGGGGCTCTCACTCGCGCTGCACGCATTCAACTGGCAGTTATCGCCGGCACGTTCGTTCTGCTCAAGGCGGTCGCGTACTGGTTCGATCGGTACACGCTGCTGTCGAGCAGTCGAAAGGAACCCACCTTCAGCGGTGCCAGTTTCACCGATATCAACGCGGTCCTGCCTGCCAAGCTGATCCTGCTGGCCATCGCGGTCATCTGCGCAGTGGCGTTCTTCGCGGCCATCTTCCTGCGTGACCTCCGTATTCCGGCCTTGGCGACTGCGCTTCTGGTGCTCTCGTCCATCCTGATCGGAGCGGTCTGGCCGCTGGTGATGGAACAGTTCTCGGTTCGTCCGAACGCGGCCGAGAAGGAGAGCACCTACATCCAGCGAAACATCACCGCGACTCGGGACGCGTACGGAATCGGCGACGACGTCGTCGAATATCAGGCCTATTCGGGCGAGAGTTCGCAGAACCCGCGCGAGAGTGCGGCGGACAGGACCACCATCGCCAACACGCGCCTGTTGGACCCGAACGTGCTCTCCCGGACGTTCACCCAGCAGCAGCAGCTGAAGAACTTCTTCGGTTTCCCCGACACCCTCGACATCGACCGGTACGAGATCGATGGGCAGCTGCAGGATTACATCGTCGCTGCTCGCGAGCTCTCCCCGCAGTCGTTGACCGGTAACCAGACGGACTGGATCAACCGGCACACCGTGTACACACACGGGAACGGCTTCGTCGCGGCACCTGCCAACCGGGTGAACGCAGCGGTACAGGATCCCACCGCCGAGGGTGCGACCAGTAACAGTGGCTACCCGATCTACACGGTCAGTGACATCGCCTCGCAGGGCAAGAATCAGGTCATCCCGGTCGATCAGCCACGCATCTACTACGGCGAGGTCATCGCGCAGGCAGACCCGGACTACGCCATCGTGGGTTCCACGGGTACCGGTGACCGTGAGTACGACACCGACGAATCCAACTACACCTACACCGGTTCCGGCGGCGTCCCGGTCGGTAACTGGTTCAACCGGTTTGCTTTCGCCGCGAAGTACGCCGAGCGGAACATCCTCTTCTCCGGTGCGATCGGCAGCGACTCGAAGATCCTGTTCGATCGCGATCCTCGCGACCGGGTGCAGAAGGTTGCGCCGTGGCTGACGACCGACACCGATTCGTATCCGGCAGTGGTGGACGGCAAGATCGTCTGGATCGTCGACGGCTACACGACGCTGAAGAACTACCCCTACGCCCAGCGTGCCTCGCTGGACGGTTTGACGGTGGACAGCGTGGAGCCGACGACGGGTCGCCCGTTGCCGCGCGACGAAGTGTCGTACATTCGCAACTCCGTCAAAGCGACGGTCGATGCGTACGACGGCACGGTGACGCTGTACCAGGTGGACGACAAAGACCCAGTCCTGAAGGCGTGGATGGGTGTGTTCCCGGGTTCGGTTCAGCCCGAGTCCGCGATCACCGACGAGCTCCGTTCGCACTTCCGTTACCCGGAGGACCTGTTCAAGGTCCAGCGGGAAATGCTGGCGAAGTACCACGTGGACAACCCCAACGAGTTCTTCACCAACAACGCGTTCTGGTCTGTACCGAGTGACCCGACGAGCAACAGTGGTGCCGGCAGTGATCTGAATCAGCCGCCGTACTACGTGCTCATCGGTGATCCCGAGACCGGAAAGCCCTCGTTCCGACTCACCAGCGCGATGGTCGGGTTCAATCGTGAACTGCTCGCTGCGTATATTTCCGTGCGCTCCGATCCGGACAATTACGGCAAGTTCACCGTTCTGCAATTGCCGACTCAGACTCAGACACAGGGTCCGCAGCAGGCGCAGAACTCGATGACCTCCGACGCGCGTGTGGCGTCAGACCGAACCCTGCTCGAGCAGTCGAACGAACTGCAGTACGGCAACTTGCTGACACTGCCCATTGCCGACGGCGGAATCCTGTACGTGGAACCGCTGTACACATCGCGGAAGAATGCGGCGACGTCGACGTTCCCCCAGCTGACCAAAGTTTTGGTGAGCTACCGCGAGCCAGGGGCCGAGGGTGGTGTGCGCGTCGGATACGCGGCCAGATTGTCCGAGGCACTCGATCAGGTGTTCGGTGCGGGTACCGGATCGGCAGCCACTGCTCCCGGTGGAGCGCCCGAGAATCCGCAGCCGGCGGAGTCCGGCGGAACAACAGGGTCGGAGACACCGGCACCTGCGCCTGGGAACCCGGCTCCGTCCAACGGCGGCTCGGCTACGAGGGACGCTGCGGTCACCGGGTTGAACTCTGCGCTCGATGCCGTGCGCACCGCACAGCAGAGTGGAAACCTGGCCGATCTCGGTACTGCACTCGAGAACCTGCAGACTGCCGTGGACACGTACAACTCCGCCGCGAACTGATCGTCGAGTTCGCAGCGGACTGACCTACGCGAAGAGCCGCCTCACCGAAACGGTGAGGCGGCTCTTTCGTTGTTCGCTACCCGCGACTGGGTGCCTTCGGCACCGCGGGTGGACGACCGTACGTGCTTATCAGCGTCCGATCGGCGCGAGCACGGGAGCGTTCGCAGCAACGAGGTGCTGGAACTGGGCGCTCAGACCGTACTGATCGGCCAGCTTGGAGGCAGCGTCGAACGCTCCCTGCGCGGCCTGCGTCACGGCGGCTGCCTCGGGTGCGACGGCCGGTGCCGGTGCCGGTGCGGGTGCCGGAGCCGGCTTCGGTGCCGGTGCGGCCTCGGGCTCGGGCGTGGAGGTGCCGGTGGTGAGGTGCTGGCCACAGACGGGCCACGCGCCGGGGCCCTGGGTCTGCAGGGTGTTCTCCGCGACGCGGATCTGCTCGGCCTTGGATGCGTTGGCCGGCGAGCCGGTTCCGCCGTTGGCCGTCCAGGTGCTCTGCGAGAACTGCAGGCCGCCGTAGTAGCCGTTTCCGGTGTTGATGCTCCAGTTGCCACCGCTCTCGCACTGTGCGACGCCGTCCCAGTTGTGGGTGGCTGCGTTGGCGGTTCCGGCAGAGACGCCGAGGGGGATTGCTACGGCGGCACCTGCGATGGCGGCCATTCCGAGTGCGCGCCGAGCCTGCACAGCGACGCGGGTCTTCGTGCCGAAATTGTTCTGAGTGGTCATGCGGGGTGAATCCTCTCCGCGCTCGACTGGCGCGACTGGCCTGCAATCACGTCGCCGGTGTTGATGGCGATGGTGACCAGGCGCTTCGTATCGTCGCGGCTCTGCCCCCGTACGTCTTGGGGACCACACCCGCGGGGCAGAGCGAAGGAAGCGGCGGGGTGGTGCAGGCCCAGCTGTTGAGGGCCGTCCGTGAAGGTAGTCGAGGAATCACGGGCCGTCACTGAGGAGAAATGGGATGAAACGCGATCACATACTGGGACGTCGTACGCGTTTTCCCTGCTCAATACTGGTTGTGGCGCTAATGTTGCTACTTCGTGACCTGAACGTTATGTGATGCGAAACACGCAGAAAAAGAGACGCGGAGCACTATTTCGGGGCCGCTTCGACGTGCTATGCGGCACGTTCGAGTACGCCTCCCGCACCTGTGCTGGAGTACCCGAGCACTCGAATGTCATGTGATTTGCATTCGCCGTACGCGCGGGAGTAACTTCGTAGATGCAACGCGGGGTGGAGCAGCTCGGTAGCTCGCTGGGCTCATAACCCAGAGGTCGCAGGTTCAAATCCTGTCCCCGCTACCAAAGTGGAAAAGTTAGAACCAGCGCCCTCAGGGCGCTGGTTTTTTCTTTTGAGCAAGGAACGACCGGTTGAGTCGGGGGTTGTCGAAAACTGCGAGTTCAAAGTAGTCCACGACCCGTCCGGCTCCTGCTGCGCGTCAGACTCTGCACGAAGACGCTTTGCAATATTCGGGTCCGTAAGGACCTCAAACAGTGAAGTCATCTTCACGTCGATGTCATCGTCCATCACCTCGAAGTGTCTGATGATGGATGCATTGAGTTCGCGTCGAACCGCACCCGTCCCCTTCTCGTACAACTGTCCTGCGTTGGCCAGTATCTTGAGTGCCCGGTCCAGGCTTCGAGTGATGTGGTCGTGGGTGAGGCGGGTGCCGTCCAGGGTGTTTTGAGCATGCGTAATCTGCTCTGCGATTCGTTCCTGTTCCGTCTTCAGCTGATCAAGCGGCACTGCGCCTTGATAGTGGGCGTGTAAGACGGCCTCACGTTGTTTCTTCAATTTGGCAACCGCGTTCTCAGCACGGGTAATACGTCGACCGCCGCTCAACGAAGAAAACGACTCGTGGCTGCGTCGAAAGTTAGCTGACAGCAGGCACCAGGAGGCAGAGCACTTCTATCGAGCGCTTGAGGCAAGCACGATGGGGGAGAACATTCATTCGATTTGGCAGAAGTTCGTACTCGACGGACATCGAGCAGAACTATCGGGCGACACCAGTGCAAGCCAGGTGCACAGCACAATCGCAGCGTGTGAGGAATATCGCAGTGCGATTGATCAGGACTGGCTGAAAATAGCTGATTGGTATGCACCGGGCTCGAAAGCGCCGCGTGGAAAAGACGGAAAACATCTGTATGCAGAACACGTGGAGTCGCTTGAAATAACGCCACAATAATTTGGGCTTATTGTGAAATTAGGTGCTGGACTCGGCGTCAGGGACAAGCTCGACGCTCCAACCTGCGGCGAAATCGTCTCCGACTACCTGGTCGATACTTTTCTCGGACAGAACTCTGACCAGGGCGAGTCGCCTGCTTTCAAGATCGCGCAGCGTCGCATCTCTCGTTGAGTCGAGACTGTGTGGTGCCACCACGGCGATGTCCGCGTCCTCGCTGTCGATCAGCAAATAGTTTGATGCCCTGTATCCAGCGTCTGCCGCGTTGTCTGAGGCACCGTGGAGCAGGTCAAACATTCCGATGGTCTCTTTTGTTGCTCGTTCGCTGCTTCGACCCGGTTTAGGTAGATGGTTCACGGCCATTGGTTCTCCCAATTAGTATTGTTTAATACGACTTTATCACAATTTGTTGTCAAAATCGACCGGTAAAAACTAGCTAACTCTGGCATCATTCATGAACCAGAATCGCAGCATGCGAACTGTGCTGACTGATATCGCAATAGCCGCCATCCATGCGCTGATGCCAACTGCAACATTCCAGAGGATAGTGGAATCAAAGACTGCCATAACCCACGGCAGGTTTTCCACGTTTCGACCGGCTACAACCAGTGCGTATGCGAGAAATTCCAGGTGAGGCTGACGGCTCCAATTAGCGAGAACGCTAGGGCGCTTGCAGATGACACAAGTGAACGACGCATTCGTGCCAAGTAGATAGTGACGGCCGTTGCTATAAGTAGTGGACACGCCAGAGTTGCGGCAACGAAGTCGCTGCCCGATTCTGAATTGACGACGGCCTGACGGAGCGAGATTGTGATTCCTAGAACGATTGTCAGCCAGAATGCCGAAAGTAGGTCTGAACCAGTCGGCCTCTCAAATACTCTTAGCCGCATGAAGTAATCGGAGTTTCCCGATTTTGCAGCTTCTCGGCTATAAAAATGTGTCTGTGATGCACCTCGTTGTGGCAGTCGGAAGTAGCCTGGTGACATTGTCGATGCCGGTCGCGTTGAGCGGGTAGTGTTGCCTGTTCGATGCTCGATGGTTATCCTGTCCATAAAGGATCCATCGGGTACGGTTACCGATAGATGATAACTTTTAGACCGCTCGGCTCGGCCGAGGCCAATCTGAACGTGGCCGCTTGAGATTTTGAACAGTCGAAGAAACAATTGCGCGGGACGGCTGTATTCTGATTCGGACGCTGACTTCTGTATGGCGCTGTTCGGTATGTCAAAGGAATAGTTAATGGAGTAATGTGTCTGCGCTGGAGCCTGGATCACTATAAAGAATCTTGTCACCAGAGCCTGCGCGAAAAGCCTGGAGAGGGAGTGTGCATTTGGGTCATTTATTGTTGAATTCGAGAATGCGCTGTTGACCCTCCCCAGTAATTGGGCGGAAATGCCTCCGTTATTGCGGGCAAGAACATGAGCTGGCTGAATGGCTGCACCGACCAGATCATTCAAATGTGAGGTAAACTCGTGGGACCAAAGGCTGAGATCGGGGTCAAGATTATATGCTTTCTTGTATAGAGAGATCATTGATGCGACCGCGAGAATGTTGCAATCGGCGAGTGATTGCGCACTCTGCGTAGTCGGGGGATCAGTTACCGCCGCCGTTGAAGTTGCCGCCGCCGTTCATCGTCCACCCCCCTTCGCGTAGATCATTTCCTTGCCAGCTGAGTAGTCGGCAGACGTTACGCGGGTGGATCTTCGTCTGACCGTCCTCGCAACGTCAGGATCAGAATACGCCGTTTACGCATGGGTGCAATACGCATGGGTACATTCCTCTCTGGCCGTATGGACGTGGGCCGTATGGGGTTGATAGGTGCCCGATGCAGCGAAGCCTCCCCTCAACGCCACGACGCGCGAGTTTGGGGCGCGTATCCGTGCCCGCCGGGAGGAACTTGGACTCAGCCAGGAGGCCGCCGCGCTGCGGTGTGGCATCCACTGGACGCAGCTCGGGAAAGTGGAGCGCGGTCAGCGCAGTCTGCGGCTGGAGAACATCGTAAAGATTGCGTTTGGTCTTGATGTCACACCAGGTGGGTTGCTCAACGGCGTGCCGTTGCCTGGTGATGAGAATCAACCCGGATGATGGAACGCGGATCCCATCGGTATCAGTACCACCCCGTCACAGCCTGACTCAGCGGTAGCGATTGGTAAGGAGCCTGTCTGATTCGGACGTGCAATTGCAGCATTTCGGTCCGACGACGCATCAGGCCGTGAGTTCAGCACTTTTGGCGTAAGTGCTGATATCAAGGTGGGCCTTCGGGCGTTGTTGTCGCGATCGGAGTGCGCTCATTGGTTGCGGAGTGCGATTCGTGTAGTCCCCCAGCGGGCGCTTATGGCACTATATGGGTTCGAGTAGTGTAAGAATTCAAAACGGTCGGTATTCTATCGTTCGTGGCGCCGGAAGTGAGTTCGGACGCGAGGTTGGGGGTCTTTTATGTCCGTCGCAGTATGGTATCTGTTGCCATTCGCAGCAGTCGGAGTCCTGACGACCCTTCATGCGTTGCGCGCGTTTGCTCGTCGATCAGGCGACAGCCATGTGGGAGTCTCCGGCGTATACGGAACCTATGATCCGGAAGCAAACCCCAATGTCAGAGCAGGTGTTGCGATCGTCAAGCAGAGAGGATCACGAATTTGCGTTCGAGTTGAGCGCGAGATTAGTCGATCGAACACGCCGCAGAGTCCCCGGAGAGTATTCGTCTACCGCGGGATATACCAAGCTGATAAAATTGCGTTGACCTTTGCAGACCGACGTCTTAAGCACCGGATTGGCACCTTAATTGTGCACCGGGAAGGAACAAATGACTTTTTCTCCGGACTTGCGGTGTTCTACGAAGGTGACAACTTAGTGACGCACAGGTTTCAGCTCCGTAAGGACGGTTCACTGACAGGCGGTGCTGTTCTGCGATGGAGGGTCGGCACCGCGTTGTGGTTGTGGGGCGGCCTTGGTTGAGGGCGGCATGTACGTCACTCAGCTGGTATAATACCTACATGAAGCCTGATATCCCCGCTATGAAGCCGGCCGGTCACGCCGGCAGCGGCTTCGGGTGTCGCCACGTTTTGCCGCGGCCAATCGAGGCTGCGGATTTGGCGCGTATCGCGTCGAGGTTCCAAGCCGTCGTGGGTTCTAAGATCGACGGACCAGTCCATCTAATCTCTGTGGCCAAGAGTGGCTACCCAATAGGCACGGCAGCGGCGCTGGAATTGATGCGCTCGGATGCTCAGCGTCAGGTGTATTTAAGTTGTGTAGATCCTACGGCAGATTTAAACACTTTCGCCGATATTGTTCAGTTTTCAAACTGCACAACCATACTTGTAGATAACTCGATAAAAACTGGAGAAACTGCTGTTCAGAGCGTAAAGATTCTTCACGATGCGTCTATTGATATCAACTTTATTGTTAAACTTGTAGAGTATAAAGACCTTGCCGAAATTGAGGCTCAGTCGTATATTAGTGGAGTGTGTCCATCGGCAGAAATTCTATCGCTGTACAGCGAAGGCGAAATTCGACAGCGCATAATTAGCGGATCTTGAGTCGTTTATACTTTGGCAAGCTTAGGGGATTCCTATTATTACCGCCATTCTAGCTGGATTTTCGGTGCTTTCGGGTCTAGTTACTATTGTCGCTTTCTGCTTTATTGTCCATGATGAGATTATCACTCGTCGAGTTAAGTCGTCCGATCTGAATGAGCCGTTGCGGATATGGCGATCGATCAGATACCGAGACTACTTAAACTCTATCGCTGTAGTGACCGAGCGTATGAAGTCGGCAGAGTTTTCACCATCTTATATTGTCGCAATTCAGTACGGTGCCTTTGTTCCATCGGCTGAATTTGCAAAGAAGTTTAGGGTTCCTGTTTTGCACGTCGAAGTAGACTTGGATACAACGGATGTTGTGCCTGTTTGCGAGAGAGTAAAGCTGAAGTTCGATATAGAACTAATTGCAAACCGGCAGATACTAGTAGTGGATAACACAATTACCACCGGTAAAACTTTACGAATGACTTTAGATGAGATTGGAAAGGTGGATGGTGTCAAATTGATATCCTGCGTAGTTTATCGTCCGAGTCTGAACTCTCCCAATTATGGTTCGCCGGACCATCTCTTGTTTCAGTCCAGGAGGAGGGTGACGCCGCTACTCCGTTGAAAGAATCGCATCATTTTTGTTGAACTAAATAGTCGGTCTATTGGCCGAAGCGTATATGCCGTATTCATTTCTCCTCCTTGGTGTGAGTCTCCTCTTTATCAAAACTGGGCCATACCAGCTCCGTGGCTTTCAAACGTCAACAAGCACGAATGTGTCTGTCAATATTCTTGCTTGAGTCTGCCAAGCTGATGCAGCCTCGATCTTTTCGACGAAATGCCCCACTACCGCGACGAGGGTCAACTTGCGGTTCGGTGCGAAGGTGTCTCCGAGCGCGCCATAGTTGTAGTTTGAGCCATGTGCTTAAATGGCATGATAAGTTCGTAACGCACACCAGAAGAGAGACCATCGTCATGGCCAAGCAAATCTTCGTCCAACTCGTCGACGATCTCGACGACAAAGAGATCCCCGAAGGTACGGGGGAGAACATCACATTCTCGGTCAACGGCAACGAGTACGAGATCGATCTGAGCGACAAGAACGCCAAGGAGTTTCACCGCAAACTCGACTACTACATTGGGTACAGCACCAAGGTTGGCGGACGCAAGGCGCGCAAATCGGCCAAAACGGGAGCTACCGCAAGCTCGACCGGCGCGCCCAAGCGAGACGCAGCTCAGACCCGTGCCATCCGTGAATGGGCACTTGCGAATGGGTACGAAATCTCCGCTCGCGGCCGTATTCCCGCAACAGTGGAAGAAGCATTCGACGCTGCTCACTGATTGACCGTTGATCATAGAGGTGTTCGTAGATCGGCATGAAACGCCGCAAAACTGAGCCGGTATGAGGCTTTGTCAGCTGGAATTTTGATTGTCCGGGCCGCGTGGATGTTCAACGCACCGCATAGCCCAAAGCCCGCCGGACACCCGATGCGTCGTCCAACTTAATTCCTGCGCCGTACCGCGTAGCTGCAGGTAAACGCCGCTATTGCCAATGGCCAAGACATCACGATGCTCCTAGAATTGGGTGTTTCGCGACCCAGTGAAGTTGTTTTGATGTCGCTTGGACTATCCCGAACAGCTACGCTTGCGCTAGCCGCATACGTGACGTCTGAGAGATGGACCGCTACCGAAAGCATCAGCTGGCTGAGGCGTCAAAACATTGAAGGACTGGATATCCCGATCTTAATACAGAAGGAGATCCAAACTCTGCTAGATTCGCTTCAGTCTCGTCCTGAACAGCCTGGCTAAATATGGCGGCCCACCGATTGAATCTGTACGGGTGTTGAAATCAGCAGAAATTATTTTTCGACTAGCCGAAGTTCGACGTTCACGGCGTTGACGTCACTGGGCCTTGGCGTCTGCTTCCGTTTAAGCCTTTGCAACCAAACTATCGTCGCTAATATCAGCAACACTGCCGAGTCAATTCGCGATGGCCTTTTCGCCCGCTAGGATTGTGACGAAGGTGTCGCGCTAGTCACATGCCCTGACGAATGTGAAAAGGTTTTGAGCGACCGAATGATGGGTGCAAGTCGGAACACAAATCAAACGATGCGCGCCCGGATCCGTGACGTTCTTCCATCCTTCAGTCGAATGACAAGCTATCCGTATGTGGAGTTGACCATCACGTCCGGCTCTGCGACCCAACCCAGCTCTATGCGAATCGCGAGAATACTAGCTGGTATCACCATTGGTCGGTCCGTCGAAGAGCCTGCGCGGCAACATTAGGCAAAGAAATAGTAGCTACCTAGGTGTGATGCGAAAGCCGGATGTTAAGATGGTAAGAACATAGACATGCGATTTAAGTTTATTTTTTGACAAGTTATCTTAATTGCAAGAAGGAGGCAATAGTTGCAATGGCAATTTCCGAGCAAGACGTGCTTCGTGTTGTCAACCGCTATATCGGGGTTGATGGAGGATATTTGGGTGACTTCAGTTATAGAACGCACACAGATTTCTACACCGAGTATTGCGGCATATATGACATATTTCCTGACGAGCTCGAAGGAACGACACGTCAAAGATTCATTTCGATTCTGACTCAACAGTCGGCGGACAGGCAGGCAAAGATTCTGCGTGGTGTTCTGGAAAAGTACCCAGCAAACAACGAGTCTAGACGGCAATTCCTTCCAACTATTGAAGCCTGGATCAGGCAGCTTGAGGGAGCGCCCGTTGTCGACAGTCCAAAGCCAATTGAGTCGATGAGTGCAGTTGTTCGACAAGCGTTGGTTGATGCTGAGAATCTTATTCGGACGAGTGGACCTGCAAGTGCGGTAGATAGGGTTCATACTGCGCTGCATGGACATGTTAAATCCTTGTGCGACGCTGCAGGAATAGCACTTCCTGAACGTCCGACGTTGCAGGTTGCGGTGAAGCGTCTACGTGAGAACCATCCGCAACTTGTTCCAGCCGGTGAGCGTGCTGACGAGGTAAGTCGAATCCTGTATTCAATGGCTACGACACTGGACGCTCTTACGACTTTGCGCAACAATGCTACAGCGGCGCATCCGAATGAGTCGTTACTGGGCGACCATGAAGCATTATTAGCGATTAATTCGGCCCGTACAGTCTTTGCGTATCTTGACTCGAAGGTGCAGGCATGAGTCAGCTGTTTAATCGAGGAGAGTTAAGCGACTATCTTTCAAGTCGGCTAAGGTCTTGTCTGGGTCGGCTGGAGGCTATGCATGAGGACGAAGTCTTAGCGAGATCAACCGACGATATCGTCGCAGCACTTGCTGAAGCTGCCTATGTTGAGCCTGTAAAAGTTGGAGCGGACGCCGTAGATGGAGGTGTGTCCGAGACGAAAGTCGAGTCATACGATCGCTTTGATGGACAGTCTTATGTAGTGGCAGGACTGAAAATTCATGCTGTGTTCGAGTACTCTGGCAATACTGAAATTCTTTACTATCGCCCTTCCACACGGCTTCTTACGAGCTTCAATGCAGAAATAAGAAATAATACCATCACAGTGAAGATCGAGCAGGCAGGATCAACCCCCAACCCGACTGTAGCCAAGGATGCTATTAATCGTCAGATCGACCAGATCAGAACCATGGTCGGGCATGCTTCTACGGATATTACGGCCTTTAATGCGACGCTTGATACTCGAATTCGATCAGCTGTTGAGCGTCGCAAAGAATTTTTGCAGAACAGGCGCGATCTAGCTGGTGCCCTTGGGTTCCCGTTGAAAAGAAGAAGCGATGCGCCCGCTCCGGTTCCACTACACCGCAAGGCTATGGGTGTCAGTCGATCAAGTTCTGCTAATCCGCGGTTGCCTTACAAAGACGAGCCGGCTTTGACCGAAGCGCAGTACGAGGATGCTATATCTGTCATTTCTTCTGCGTTGCTCTCGATGGAGCGTACGCCGTCTGTGGTTGCAGGAAAGAATGAAGAAGAGCTTCGCGATTACATCCTTTTTATGCTGAACGGCACGTTCAAGGGATCGGCCACTGGCGAAACATTCGTTAAGTCGGGTAAGACTGATGTTCTAATTCGTGTAGAGGATCGACATGTATTTGTCGGTGAGTGCAAGTGGTGGAAGGGCGCAAAGGCGCTTGATGCAGCAATCGGCCAATTGCTCGGTTACTTACCATGGCGTGACGAAAAGGCGTCGCTTATTATCTTCATAGACAATAAGGATGCCAGTGCAGTCTTCGATAAGGTGGAAGCGTCGGTGAAGGCACATTCTGCTTACAAGCGGGCGGGGAAAGCATCATCTGATGGTACAAGGCGACGAAATTTTGTTCTAGGTCACCCAGAAGATCCTGAGCGGGAGATCCAACTCGCTGTCATGTTTGCCGTTGTAGACACAAAGTAGATGCTGTCTCCGCCGCACCTTTTATGCACTGGCGTGTCTTGGGCTATCAGAATATACAGCGGCAGGTACAATTTTTGACTTTCTTGGGGCTATTCTAAGAGTACTTATGCAAAACCCTGAACCAAAGAAACGTACGACTCCATCAAAATCATCACCACGAAAACCTCGCAACATTAGCGTTCGCGCGGTGCGGCTAGAGAACCCCGATCTCGATCGGTTCGCCCGAGCGGTCCTTGAGATTGCTCTCTTGGAAGCCGAGAAGGCTGCCCGCATCGAGCAGAACGACAAGCTTGACTGGCCTAAGTTGCCTAACTGAGTCTGGCTCAATACCGCCCACCCCACGGCCGAACCGTCGCCTCACGTTCGCGCAGTACCTTGAGAACCGTCGCCTTCCCGATGCCAAGCTCCTCGGCAACCATCCGGCTCGTCGACCCAGTCTCATACAGCTCCACGACTCGATCCTTCAGCCGCTCAGTCATGCGGGTACGTGTTCGTGGCCGTTGGTCGTCTGTATCAATGAACGTACTGGCGTCGGGTCTTGCATTCACCGTAGATCTGTGAGCAAGATCACTGTATTCGCTCAAGTTAAGTTGCTCCAGCGCTACCAATAAAAAGACCCAGGACATATGTCCTGGGTCTTTTTCGTGATTGCATGAGCGAATGACTCCACGTGGCGTGACCTGGTACCGAGCGGGCCGAGTCCGGTGATCCTTCCCCAAGTCAGAGACCCGCGATTGATCACCGTGCGCCGCGGCGGCCAACTGTCCGACGAGGACCATCGACATATCGCACTGTGGGCGGCCGAGTGTGCCGAACACGTCCTGGGATTATTCGAGGAGGTCGAACCCTCCGATTCGCGGCCCCGCGCCGCCGTCGACGCGATCCGCGCGTGGACGCGTGGCGAACTCGCCATGATGGACACGCGAGCGTTCGGCGGACACAGCATGGGTGCAGCGCGGGCCCTGTCCGGTGCCGCACGTTTCGCCGCCTACGCGGCCGGCCAGGCGGCGTGTGTGGCCCATGTTCCCGAGCATGATCTGGGAGCGGCCGCGTACGCCATCAAGGCGGTTCGGGCCGCGGCACCTGCGGGTGCGCAGGCAGTCGCTGGACGCGAGGAACGCGCGTGGCAGCGCGATCGTCTCCCTCCCAGCGTGCGGGAGTTGGTCCTGGAGGATCAGAAGCGACGGAACAGTATCTGCTGGTTCGTATTCGATTCCTGATGCCCTGGAACCGCTCGCCTGAGTGTCATGCCACCCGAATCAGTCCGAGACCTGCTCCCGGGCATCGTCGGACGTGACAGTCTCTGCGCCGTCGTCGGAATCATCGGCGGTGAGGTCGACCGTGTCTGCACCCTCGAGCGCCGTCAATTCCTGCTCCGCCTCCGCGAAAAGGCCTTTGGCGTTCTCTTCGATCTTCTTGACCCACTCGGCCATGCCGGTCACACCCTTCACTCGATCGTGTATCACCGGTCTACCAGACTTTTCGACCTAGGATCGACCATGTGCGTGCACGAACCTCACGTCTCGATCTCGACGAGCCGGCCGATGCGGACCTCGATGAGCTGTATCCGATGTGTAGCGATCCGCGGTCGTGGACACACTTCCCGAGCCTGCGTCACACCGATCCCAGCGTCACCGACCGAATGCTGCGCGGGTGGATGGCGCAATGGCGTCGGGATGGATTGGGCACGTGGATCATTCGCGAGCACGGTAGTGACTCGATCAGCGGCTACGGTGGATGCTCGGTGCGGAGCAAGGCCTTCTGGAATCTCGGATATCGGCTCCAGCCCGACGCGCAGGGCAAGGGATACGCCACCGAGGTGTCCGCGGTCGCAGTGGAACAGGCCCACCGGATCCGGCCCGACCTGCCGGTCGTGGCCTACCTCCTCGAACACAACGTGGCGTCGGCGAGGGTTGCCGAGCGTGCGGGGCTCGAGCTCGTCGCCCGCGGACCGGATGCCGGCAACCCGGATCCGACCGCGATCCGTCTGGTGTATGCAGACCGTCCGTTGCGTGCGGATCAGATGGACTCGGTGCTCTCGGCCTGATCGATACTGCCCTGCACCTCGGTCAACCGGCGCCGCAGCAGTTGTTTCTCCGGAGCCGTTCGGGCGAAATCGAGTGCCCGTCGATACTGGACCGCCGCCTCGTCGAATCGTCCGAGTCGTTGCAGCAGATCGGCTTTCGCCATGGGATACGGATGGTAGCGGCGCATCGACGGCTCGTCCGCCAGCAGGTCCAGCTCACGCAGACCGGCTTGCGGACCCTCGCGCATCGCCAGAGCAACCGCCCGGTTCAGGGCAAGGATCTGTGCCCAATCAGTCCTCCACGCTGCTGCAGCCCGGTGCTGCTCCGGGCGCGGTGTCGGCATTGATCAAGAGGATGTACTTCATGGTGCGCTCCTGGTGTCGGTACGTCGGTGTCACGGCGTGTATCGCCGTACACGATGACGACGTTCGACAGGCCACGATATCGACACCGGTGCCGGAATTTTCTTTCTGACGCACGAAAACGGCACCGGACGCGAGGTCCGATGCCGTTTCGCGGATACTTCTCGGCTCGACGACGAGCCAGGTGTCACTTCAGCTCTGCCGACGACTTTCCGAGTACACGACGAGCAACGATCAGCTGCTGAATCTGCTGCGTTCCCTCGAAGATGTCGAGGATCTTGGAGTCGCGGCTCCACTTCTCGAGCAGCGGGCGCTCGGAGTACCCGTAGGTACCGGCCAATTCCACTGCCTTGAGAGTGATGTCGACCGCAGAACGACCGGCCTTGGCCTTGGACATCGAGGCCTGAAGCGAGTTGGGCTCCTTGTTGTCGGCCATCCACGCCGCGCGCAGTGCGAGCAGATGCGCTGCCTCCCAGTCGGCTTCGAGGCGCAGGAACTCTGCGGCCGCCGCGTGCTGGTTGTAGGCGGGGGTCTCGTACGAGACCTCGACTCCGGCGTCCACCAGGATGGACCGCAGCTCTTCGAGTGCTGCCCGTGCCACGCCGATGGCCATGCCGGCCACCAGGGGGCGCGTGTTGTCGAAGGTCTGCATGACGCCGGCGAAGCCCTTTTCGACGTTCACCTCGGCGGTGCCGAGCAGGTTGTCCTTCGGAATGCGGCAATCCTCGAGCAGCAATGCTGCGGTGTCGGAGGCCTTGATGCCCAGCTTGTGCTCGAGGCGGGCAACCGACAGTCCCGGTGCGTCACGCGGGACGACGAACGACTTGATGGCCGCACGGCCGAGAGACTTGTCCACTGTTGCCCACACGACGATGTGGGTGGAACGCTCACCGGCCGTGACGTAGATCTTCTCGCCGTTGAGTACCCACTCGTCGCCGTCGAGCACGGCCGTGGTCGTCACCGCAGCGGAGTCGGAGCCGAACCCGGGCTCGGTGATGGCCATCGACGCCCACACCTTGCCGAAGCGCTCGAGCTGCTCGTCGGTGGACACTGCCGCGATGGCAGAGTTGCCGAGTCCCTGATAAGGGATCGACAGGGTAAGGCCGACGTCGCCCCAGCAGGTCTCGATCACGTTCACCAGAGCAGACATGTTGCCGCCGTTGGCGTTCGCGGTCTTACTGGGCTTGGCCGACTCGCTGTCCTTCTCGCGGCCACCGGCGGCTCCGCCGATCTGGCCACCGGCGTCGGACATGCCTTCGACCATCGAGGCCATCGTGTCGAGCTCGACCGGGTACTCGTGCTCGGCGAGGTCGTACTTGCGGGAAATGGGGCGGAAGATCTCGGCAGCGACCTGGTGAGCCTGATTCGCCTGCGCCCGAAGCTTCTTGGGAAGTTCAAGATTGATCATCGTATGTGTCCTTGGGTGAGTGCCATGGAATTCGGGGCGGCAAGCTAGATGAGAACGATGCCCTCGGCGACGCCGACGGACCGCAGATCGCGGTACCAACGCTCGACCGGGTGCTCCTTGGTGAAGCCGTGGCCGCCGAGCAGCTGCACACCGTCGGAACCGATCTGCATGCCCTTCTCGGAGGCGAGTCGACGCGCGAGTGCCGATTCACGAGTGAACGACAGTCCCTGCTCGGCTCGCGAAGCGCCGCGCAGCGTGACCAACCGCATGCCGTCGAGTTCGATGGCGATGTTGGCGACCATGAAGGCGACGGCTTGCCGGTTGCTGATCGGCTCGCCGAAGGCAACGCGGTCGTTGACGTAGGGGACTACGTAGTCGAGAACGGCCTGACCGGTACCGACAGCCAACGAGGCCCAGCCCAGACGCGCCAGGCCGATAGCGGCGCTGTACTCGGCGGCCCGCTGGTCCGCGTCCCCGTCGCCGAGCAGAGCCGACTCGGGCACCGCGACATCGGTGAGAATCAAGCGGCCGAGACCCGCTGCGCGCAAGCCCATGCTCGGGTCGGCCTCGACCACGAGTCCATTGGAACCGGACTCGACGATGAAGAATGCCGGACGGCCTTCGAGTTCGGCGGCGATGATGAACAGCTCGGAGCTTCCGGCGGCGGGCACGAGGCTCTTGACGCCGTTGAGCTTGTAGCCGCTGGGGGAGCGGACGGCCTTGGTCTGGAGTGCATACGGATCGAACAACGCGCGGGGCTCGTTCACGACAACGGCCGCGTTGGGTACTTTCTCGCCGACGAAGGCCGGGAGGTACGTCTTCTGTTGCGCGTCCGTTCCCCACTGGGTGAGGGCGACGGCCACACCGCTGGGCGCGAGAATCGGCAATGCCAGGCCCATGTCTCCGTGCGCGAGTGCCTCGGCGACCAGAGCGTTTGTCACGGCTCCGCGTTCGGTGGCCGCGCCGTCGAGTTCCTCGGGAACGTTGATCAAGGTGATGCCGAGCTCTGCCGAGCGGCGCACCAGATCCTCGGGTGAGGACGCATCGTGGTCGGCGTCGAAGGCGGCCGGACGCAGAATCTCCTCGGCGAACTCTTTGACCGTCTCGACGATCATGCGCTGCTCGTCGTCGGGGGTCAGATCGAAGTAGCTCAGGTTCTTGGCGGCACCGTCGTCGAGACGCTTGGGCTTACCGCCACCGGTGACCTTGGAGAACGTCCGATTGGCCGCGCCGAGTGTCTTGAACCCGGTCTTGGTGCTCTCGTACGTCACCCTGTCGATGGTCTGACGGAGGTTGTACTTCTCCGCCAGTTCCGATCCGGTGATCGCAGTCAGAACACGCATGGCGGTTCCGATCGCGTCTCTCTTGAACGGATTGAGGCCAACCGCTGAAGTATCGCGGGGCACCTTCGGATGCTGCGCGTCGACCACACTGTCTTGCTTGCTCATGATCACCAGTTCCTCGGCATCGGTCACGGACCAGATGAATCTTACTCCCGAGTAAGTTAGCTGTCTACTATCGAGTAAGTTTGCGTGGCGCACGACACCGAACCCCGAGTTCGTACCCTCCGGCGCAGCTGTGTGTCAGGCTTGTCCCGTGCATCCGACAGCTCAGATCTTCGCCGCACTCGCAGCGGCGCTCCACGTCGTCATCTTCGTCATGGAGAGCGTCCTGTGGTCGAAGCCGGCCGTATGGTCCAGGTTCGGGCTCGCGAGCCAGAACGATGCCGACATCACCAAACCCATGGCCTTCAATCAAGGCTTCTACAACCTGTTTCTCGCCATCGGCATCGTGGTCGGTCTCGTCATGGGCGGATCCGCGGGTGACGCCATCGTTTACTTCGCATGCGCCAGCATCGTCGGCGCGGCGCTCGTGCTGGCCACCGGTGGCGCAAAGTACTTCAGGGCCGCCACAATTCAGGGGATCACACCGTTGATTGCACTGGTACTGGCCGCAGTGCTGTAGAGACCCGAACTCAGGATTCGGGGGACAGTCGGCGCAGTGCCTCGCGCTGCAGCAGACCGTTGGTGGCGACCGCACTGCCGCCGTGCGGACCGGCAACACCGTCCAGTGCGGTGAAATCGCCACCGGCCTCGCGAACGAGCACGTCGAGCGCGGCGAGGTCCCACAGCGAAACCTCGGGCTCGGCCGCGATATCGACCGCACCCTCGGCAACGAGACAGTACGAGAAGAAATCGCCGTACCCGCGTACCCGCCACACGGCGTCGGTCAGATCCAGGAACCGGTCCCGAGCGCCACGGTCGGCCCAACCCGACAGGCTCGAGAAGCTCAGGCTCGCCGAGGACAGTGCATCGACCTTCGAGACGGAAATCCGTCGCCCCGCGGCCGCGTCCGAGGCCGTCCAGGCCCCCAGGTCTCGCGCTGCCCACCAGCGGCGCTGCAATGCAGGCGCGCTGACAACCCCGACGCGGGGTATTCCATCGTCGAGCAGTGCGATCAACGTTGCCCACACCGGGACGCCCCGCACGAAGTTCTTCGTCCCGTCGATGGGATCGACCACCCACTGGCGGCCGCTGAACGTCGCAGTGCCGCCGTATTCCTCGCCCAGCAACGCGTCGCCCGGACGCTCCGAGCCGAGTTCTGCGCGAATCATCGTCTCCACGGCCAGATCCGCGTCACTGACGGGTGTGAGATCGGGCTTGGAATCCACCGAGAGGTCCATGGCCAGAAAACGTCGACGGGTGATCGCGTCGGCCTCGTCGGCGAGTCGGAGGGCGAGAGAAAGATCAGCGGCGTAATCGGTCACCGGAGAAGACTATCGCCGTGCACGCGGCCTCTCGCATGTGGCGACCAGTGTCCTCGGGCCTATCCGCCGACTTCGTTCAGCTTTCCGGTGGCCACATCGAAGACGAAGCCTCGAATGGATTCGTGCAAGGTGACGAACGGACTCTGCTCGATGCGTGCCAGCGACCGGCGAACATCACTGTCCAGATCGGGGAATGCTTCCGCGGCCCAGTTCGGCTCGATTCCGGTCTCGTCCCGCAGAGCCTTCGCGAACTCGTCGTCGGTGAACGTGAGCATTCCGCAGTCGGTGTGATGGATCAGGATGATCTCTTTCGTGCCGAGCAGGCGCTGGCTGATGGCCAGCGACCGAATTTCGTCGTCGGTGATCACACCGCCCGCATTCCGGATGACGTGTGCTTCACCGTCGGCCAATCCCAGGATTCGATAGACGTCGAGTCGAGCGTCCATGCACGCCACCACTGCGACGTGCTTCGACGGCGGCAGCGGCAAGGGGCCGTCGAACGTCGCGGCATACGCCCTGTTGTTCTCGAGGTACTGATCGGTGACGGTCATACGGGGCTCCTGTGTGCTGCGGGTGTGGCCGCCGCCGAGCGGTGGCAGGCGTGTCGAGATGCGAATATGTCGATGATCCGAAACCTAGTGGCCGACCGGCTGGTCCGACGAGAGTTGAAATCAGCGCGATTCGAACCCTCGACGTCGGACTCCGTCCGGCTCGTGTGGATCGGCGGAGTCGGGGGCGGTCGGGCTCGGCTTCGACTGCCGGTAACCTTGACTCTCGTGCATCCCGACGTTTCAGCAGACCTGGCCGAGCTAGACACCACTCTGTCCACCGTCGAGTCGGTGCTCGACGTGGAGGAACTGCGGCGGCGCATCGACGAACTCGAGCATCAAGCGGCGTCACCGGACCTGTGGAACGACCAGGAGCACGCCCAGCAGGTGACCAGCCAGCTCTCCCATGCGCAGGCCGAGCTTCGCCGCGTCGAAGAGCTTCGGCAACGGCTGGAGGACATGCCGGTTCTGTACGAGCTGGCCGAGGGCGAAGAGGGCGAGGCGGCCACGGCGGCCACCGCCGACGCCGACGCCGAACGAGCAGCGCTACGTGAGGACATCGCCGCCATGGAAGTACGGACCCTGCTGTCCGGCGAGTACGACGCCCGCGATGCCCTGGTCAACATTCGGTCCGGTGCAGGTGGGATCGATGCCGCCGACTGGGCCGAGATGTTGATGCGGATGTACATCCGCTGGGCCGAGAAGCACGGGTACGGCGTCGAGGTCTACGACACGTCCTATGCCGAGGAGGCGGGTATCAAGAGCGCCACGTTCGCCGTCAAGGCCCCGTACACGTACGGAACCTTGTCGGTCGAGCAGGGCACACACCGGCTCGTTCGGATCAGCCCGTTCGACAACCAGGGGCGTCGACAGACCTCCTTCGCCGAGGTCGAGGTACTTCCGGTCGTCGAGACCACCGATCACATCGAGATCCCCGAAGGCGATGTGCGCGTGGACGTGTACCGGTCTTCCGGGCCGGGTGGACAGTCGGTCAACACTACGGACTCCGCGGTCCGGTTGACCCACATCCCGACCGGCATCGTGGTGACCTGTCAGAACGAGAAGTCCCAGCTGCAGAACAAGGTTTCGGCCATGCGCGTGCTGCAGGCCAAGCTCCTCGAGGTCAAGCGCAAGCAAGAGCGTGCGGAGATGGATGCCCTCAAGGGCGACGGTGGTAGCTCCTGGGGTAACCAGATGCGCTCGTACGTATTGCACCCGTACCAGATGGTGAAGGATCTGCGAACCGAGTACGAGGTGAACAATCCGGCTACTGTTCTCGACGGGGACATCGACGGGTTTCTGGAGTCGGGAATTCGCTGGCGAATGCGAGGGGAGCAGTAGATCCGATGGCAAGTTGGCTCGATCCGACGCTCGAGGTCAAACTCAACGGCCTCGGAATCGTGCTGTACATCCTCGGAGGTCTGCTGGCTGCGCGATTCGTCACCTGGACCGGGTCCAGAATCACGTCTCGAATAGATGCGAACTATCAGCACAGCGATGCGCTCGTTCGGTCCGAGGCCGCCAAACATCGTCATGCGTTGGCTCAGGTCATCACCTGGGTGGCGGTCACGCTCATCTACACCCTGGTCACCATCGAGGTGCTGCGCCGCTTCGGATTCGGTGTCGGCGGCCTCGTCGCACCGGCGACTGTCCTCGGTGCAGCTCTCGGATTCGGAGCTCAACGCGTCGTGCAGGACATCCTCGCGGGCTTCTTCATCATCACCGAACGCCAGTACGGATTCGGTGACGTAGTGCAGATTGCGGTGCTCGGGTCCGCGGAGGACGCCCAGGGCACCGTGGAGGACGTGACGCTGCGGGTCACTCGCGTTCGGAGCGTCGACGGTGAGGTCATCACTATCCCGAACGGGCAGATCGTCAAGTCGATCAATCTCTCCAAGGACTGGGCCCGCGCCGTCGTCGATGTGCCTGTGCCGAGTACCGCCGATCTCACGCAGGTCAACGCGCTGCTGCGGGCGGTGGGTCGGGACGCGTTCGCCGACGCTCGACTGCGCCCACTGCTGCTCGACGAACCGACGGTGATGGGTGTGGAGAGCATCGAGGTGGGCCAGGTCAATGTCCGTCTCGTGGCGCGGACATTGCCGGGTAAGCAGTTCCAGGTCGGTCGCGATATCCGGGTGCGGGTGGCTGCTGCCCTGCAACCCGAAGGAATCAGCGTCGCGCCGGACCTCAGCACGGCGGGCGTTGCCCCCGACGCCTCCGGGCCCGTGAGGACCGAGAAGAAATGACCACACCGGATTCCGGAACCGAGTCGCCCCGGCGTAGCTGGCGACAGTGGCGTATCCCGGCGACGATCGGTGGCCGCATCCGTACGTCGACGGTGGCGTTCGGCATCTGCTTCGCTCTCACTGCCATGCTCTACGCCCAGGTCAGTGCGGAGTTGAAGGCGCAGAACGAAGAAGCGGTCCAGGGGCCGGTAGCGGTGGACCCGAACGCGCCGACGCCGTACACCTCGCCACAGAATCAGACGACTCGGTCGGCGACGTCCAGCGTGTCGTCGACGCCCACCGCGACGGGTGAAGCCGAACAGCCGACAGGCGTGGCAGGGACCGGTCAGCAGCCCTCGACGACCACACCGCCCACGACGACAGCGCCATTCGGTCTGCCGATTCCACCGGCGATTCAGTCGCTGGTACCGAGCCAACCTGCGCCGACATCGTCGCGCTGACGCGGTCTTTACCGTCTCTGGGGACTCGCCGCTGTGCCCTCGAGGTTCGAGCGGTTACCGGTGGGTAAGGACTACACTGGCGACCCGTGATCAGCACCTCGAATGTCTCCAAGTCCTACAAGACCTCCACCAGGCCCGCCCTGGACAAAGTGACGGTCTCCATCGACAAGGGTGAGTTCGTGTTCCTGATCGGCCCCTCGGGGTCCGGTAAGTCGACGTTCATGCGTCTGCTCCTCAAGGAGGAGACGCCTACTTCGGGCGATGTCCACGTGGCCGACTTCCACGTCAACAGGCTCGCCGCCCGACGAGTCCCGCGGCTGCGGCAGAGCATGGGGTGTGTGTTCCAGGACTTCCGCCTCCTGCAACAGAAGACGGTGGTGGAGAACGTCGCGTTCGCGCTGGAGGTGATCGGAAAGCCTCGTTCGATGATCAAGCGAACCGTCCCCGAGGTGTTGGACCTGGTGGGACTCGGCGGCAAATCCGATCGTCTGCCGAACGAGCTGTCCGGTGGCGAGCAGCAGCGGGTGGCCATCGCGCGGGCCTTCGTCAATCGCCCCCTGGTTCTGCTCGCGGACGAGCCGACCGGAAACCTCGATCCGGACACGAGTCAAGACATCATGCTGTTGCTCGAGCGCATCAACCGCACCGGAACCACGGTGCTGATGGCCACCCACGACAACCACATCGTCGACTCGATGCGCCGTCGCGTCGTCGAACTCGACAACGGACGAGTCGTTCGGGACGAGGCCCGCGGGGTCTACGGCGTCGGGCGCTGACGCCCTCGACCGGACTGAACCGCTCAGACTTCTCCACCGAACGAATCGAAGGGCTCGGATTCCGCGATGCGCGCAAGTTTCATCTTCAGTGAGGTCTTCACCGGACTTCGTCGCAACATCACCATGACGGTCGCCATGATATTGACGACGGCGATCTCCCTCGGCCTGTTCGGCGGTGGACTGCTGGTGGTGCAGATGGCAGGGAAAACTCAACAGATCTTTCTCGATCGGGTGGAAGTGCAGATCTTTCTGACCGACGACATCTCGGCATCCGATCCCGATTGCACCCAGGAGACCTGCGCAACTCTGCGCTCGGATCTCGAGAACACACCGTCGGTCGTGTCGGTGCAGTATCTCAACCGCGAGGACGCGGTGAAGGACGCCACCGAGCGAGTGTTCAAGGACCAGCCCGAGCTGGCGGAGCTGGTCAGTGCAGACAGTTTCCCGGCCTCGTTCAAGGTGCGCCTGAGCGATCCCGAGCGGTTCGGGGTGATCAACGACAGCTTCGAGAACCGGCCGGGTGTGCAGAGCGTGCTCAATCAACGTGACTTGGTCGAGCGCTTGTTCAGTGTGCTCAACGGTGTGCGCAATGCTGCGTTCGCGATCGCCACGGTGCAGGCCATCGCGGCCATCCTCCTGATCGCCAACATGGTCCAGATCGCTGCCTTCACCAGGCGAACCGAGGTCGGGATCATGCGATTGGTCGGTGCCACTCGCTGGTACACCCAGCTGCCGTTCCTGCTCGAGGCCGTCGTGGCGGCATTGATCGGATCCGCACTGGCCATTGCCGGGCTGTTCACGGCGAAGAACATGTTCATCGACGATGTGCTCTCGGACGTGTATCAGGCCAATATTCTGGCCCGAATATCGAACAGCGACGTGCTACTGGTCTCACCGTTCCTGGCGTTGGTCGGCGTGGGAATGGCCGCTGTGACGGCCTACATCACGCTGCGTCTGTACGTGCGCGAATAAAAGCGTTTGCTCATCGGTTCTATGCTGGAGCGGTTGCCCGTGGAACCGGTCCACCCGGCGAACGCTCGAGAAAGGGCCCTGCAGTGAGAGAGAAGGGCCGTAAGGCCATCGCGACCAACCGCAAGGCGCGGCACAACTACTCCATCCTCGACGTCTTCGAAGCCGGAGTTGCGCTCGTCGGGACCGAGGTCAAGAGCCTGCGCGACGGTAAAGCCTCACTGGTCGACGCCTTCGCAACCGTGGACGACGGTGAGATCTGGCTGCGCGGGCTGCACATCGCGGAATACACGCTCGGTAGCTGGACCAACCATGCGCCGCGTCGAAACCGCAAACTGCTGTTGCATCGCCGTGAGATCGATCGCCTGGCAGGCAAGGTCAAAGAAGGAAATCTGACATTGGTGCCGTTGTCGATGTACTTCTCCGACGGCAAGGTCAAGGTGGAACTTGCACTGGCCAAGGGCAAGCAGGACTACGACAAGCGACAGTCGCTGGCCAAGCGCACTGCCGAGCGCGAAGTGACCCGTGAGCTGGGGCGTCGCGTGAAGGGTATGCGCTGACCGCAGTCCTGCTCGCTCTCGTGGCAGCCGTCGGCTACGGGGTGAGTGATTTCGTCGGCGGCGTCGCATCCCGCCGGGTCGCCGCCCTGCGTGTGGTCATCGTCTCCTACCCACTGTCGCTGGTGATCGTGCTGCTCGCTGCACCGTTCGTGGGCGGAACGATCGAGCTTTCGGCAATGCTGTGGGGTCTGGCCTCCGGTGTCGCCGGTGGTGTCGCGGTCTGGTGGTTCTACCTTGCTCTCGCTGCCGGGCCGATGGCCGTCGTCTCCCCGGTCACCGCGGTGTTGGTTGCCGGGATTCCGGTGCTGGTGGGCTTGTCGATGGGGGAGCGTCCCGGCATCCTCGCGTTCGTCGGCATTGCGGTGGCGCTGGTGGCAGTGGTGCTCGTCAGCAAAGAGTCGCCCGACGAGTTGACCGGTGAAGTGGCCGGTGGTCGCGAGATGAAGTTCACCAGAACCGTGGCCTTGCTGACGGTCGGTTCGGGCGTGACCTTCGCCTTCGCCTTCATCTTCCTGCACCAGATCGGCGGCGGTAGCGGCCTGTGGCCGCTGGCGGCCTCCCGCGCGTCGGCGACGGCCGTGGTCTGGGTCGTGGCGTTGGCGTCCGGTCACTTCTCGCCCCCGCACGGCAGCGTGCTCAGACTCGCCGCCTTCGTCAGTGTGCTCGATGTGGTTGCCAATGCGGCGATGATCTACGCGTATCAGGGCGGCCTGCTGTCGTTGGTGAGCGTCATCGCCTCGCTGTATCCGGCAGCGACTGTGCTGCTGGCGATGGTGATGCTCGGTGAGCGCGTGGGAACTCTGCAGAAAGTGGGAATGGCGTTGGCGCTCGGTGCCATAGCCATGATCGCGCTCGCGGGTTGAACACTCTCGCACGCGGGTAATGCCCCCGGTTATGACAGCTTCCGATTCTGCCTCCGATGCCCCCACGTCCGAGGCCGCGTCGCGGCCTCGCGTCCTGGTCACCGGTGCCACCGGATACCTGGGCGGGCGGTTGGCTCCGCGACTGCTCGAGGAGGGCTACCGCGTTCGGGTGTTGGCGCGCACCCCGGCCAAGCTCGACGCCGTCCCGTGGGCGGCCGACGTCGAGATCGCCGAAGGAGACCTCAGTGACCGGGAATCGTTGAAGGCGGCGCTCACCGGCGTCGACATCATGTACTACCTGGTGCACTCGATGGGAACCGCCGGGCACTCCGATTTCGCCGATACCGAACGAGACAGCGCCGAGAACGTCGCAGCCGTGGCGGCCGAATGCGGTGTGGGGCGCATCGTCTACCTCGGCGGACTGCATCCACCGACCGGTGAGCTCTCCCCGCACCTGAAGTCCCGTGCCGAGGTGGGACGCATTCTGATCGACTCGGGTGTACCGACGATCGTGCTGCAGGCCGGCGTGGTGATCGGATCCGGATCGGCGTCGTTCGAGATGATCCGACACCTGACCAACCGGCTTCCGGTGATGACCACTCCTCGGTGGGTGCACAACCGCATTCAGCCCATCGCCGTGCGCGACGTGCTGCACTACCTGATCGGAGCCGCGAGTGCGCCGATCACCGAATCCAGAACATTCGACATCGGTGGCCCGGACGTGATGCAGTACGGCGAGATGATGAACATCTACGCCGATGTCGCGGGGCTTCGGCAGCGTCGGATCATCGTGTTACCGGTACTGACACCGCGACTGGCCGGCCACTGGATCGGGCTGGTGACTCCCATTCCGCGCGGGCTGGCGATGCCGCTCATCGAATCACTGCAGTACGACGCCGTCGGCCACGAAATGGACATCGACGCGGTGCTACCGCGTCCGGACGGCGGCCTGACCGGCTACCGCGACTCCGTCAGATTGGCTCTGCGCAAGATCGACGACGGCGAGGTCGAGACGAGGTGGACCGACGCCACCGGTACCTCGGCACCCTCGGATCCGTTGCCCTCGGATCCGGATTGGGCAGGCGAGGTCGTCTACACCGACACCAGGGTCGCCCGAATCGCGGCGGAGTCGACCGCGATCAGACCCGCACTCGAGAGGCTGGCCGACTCCGACGTTCTCACCGGCTGGCGTCGCGACGCCACCGGACCCGACGCATCCGCGTCGGGCACCGAACGAACCACTCGGCTCGAGTGCTCCACTCGACTTCCCGGTGAGGCCTGGCTGGACCTGACGGTCGGCGGCACGGCGAAGCAGCCGACGATCGAGCAGCGGTTGGTGTTCTTCCCGCGTGGTCTGGCCGGCCGTGCCGTCTGGTACGCCTCTCTGCCCGCACGGCTGGTCCTGGCACGCCGAATGTTGCGCACGGTGGTGCAGCGTGTGGAGGCCGATGCCGCATCCCACGTGACGGATCGCCGGGCCGACAGTTAACGGGATGAATGTGGCCATGCGAGGCGTTACACTGAACAGCCCGGACAGAGTGTTCGGGAACATACGGGGCTGAACGGTTTCGACTTTGTATGTTGAGTCAGGGGAAGCGTGTCGGTGCAGGCGAGAGACCACCGTAAGCGTCATCGCAACCTTATAAGCGCCGATTCCAATCAGCGCGACTACGCACTCGCTGCCTAAGTAGCGACTGCGTGTCTGTCAGTCCGGGCTTGCCCTCGGCCCGGGTACTGGCATCAGCTAGAGGGCTTACCGATTCATCCGGCCGCGGGATGATGAGGAACATCAAACAGTGGCTGGGATCGTCATCCTGACTTGTTCGCGAGATCGGGAGATCCAAGCAGAGACATAGCGGACTGCACACGGAGAAGCCCTGGCAATGCAGCAGAGGACCCGGGTTCGATTCCCGGCAGCTCCACCGCTGAAGACCGGACCGAGAGACACGCTCTCGGTCCGGTCTTCTTTCTTCTGTCGGGCAGGTCACAATGGGCCCGAGGAGACCGATCCCACCCGAACTGGAAGCGGTGTCGAATAATGATCATGAGCAACGAGCCGACTCCCGTTCTGCGCGCAGGCAGGCCGATGACCGATCCCGCCTTGGTCGTGTTGGTCCTCGGCGGCGGCAAGGACGTCAGCCGGGCGCGCAGTAGGCCGTGGCACCTGGCCGGTCTACGAATGTGGCAATTCACCTGGATGCTTCGCCGCGCGGGACGGGGACGCGGCATCTCGGTTCAGCAACTGCAATATCGGTTCCGTGGTTGGAACGCTCCGGAGCGGACCCCCGTCGAGGACGCCCGTTGGGCTCTGAACCGAATCCACACCGAGCATCCTGACGTTCACGTCGTGGTCGTCGGCCATTCGATGGGTGGCCGTACCGCCGCTGCCCTGATCGAGGACCCTTCAATTGTGGGAGTGGTGGCCTTGGCACCGTGGTGGCCCGAGGGCACCGAGGCAGACTCGTTCGACGAGCGCCACGAGTTGCTCGTCGTGCACGGAAAGGCAGACCGGTGGACCGATCCGCGAAGCTCGCGCGCCGCGACGGAGCGGGCCGCGTCGGCGGGGGCAGCTGCTCGATACCTGTCGGTACCGGGTGGGCATTTCATGCTGCGCAACCCTCGGATGTGGTCACGGACAACGCGTGAGATGGTTCTCGGCATCGCCGACGCCCTGGAGCGCCGAGACGATCGTTCGGCCTCCGATTCGACGGCCACCTGCTCGGGCGGGCAATCGTGAGCCGCCGTCGGGTAGCTGTCGTAGGAAGCGGAATTGCCGGTCTGACGGCAGCGTACGCACTGTCGAAGACATCGTCGGTGACGTTGTACGAGGCCGATTCTCGCCTCGGTGGCCACGCGGACACCCACTACGTCGACGGTCCCGGCGGAAAGGTCGGAGTCGACACCGGGTTCATCGTGCACAACGATCGGACGTACCCGACCCTGCTTCGAATGTTCGCAGAACTCGACGTGCCGACACAGGATTCGGACATGAGCATGTCGGTGCGCTGCGACGGCTGTGGCCTCGAGTACTCCGGGGGCCAGGGCATGCGCGGGATCCTCGCGCAACGCACAGCGGTGTTCCGGCCTCGTTTCGTCTCGATGCTGCTCGACGTCAAGCGTTTTCATCGGCTGGCAACCGAACTGCTCGACCGGTCGGATTCCGCGGATTCCGAGATCACCCTCGGTCGGTTTCTCACCGAGCACTCGTTCTCGCCGTATTTCGAGTCACATTTTATGACGCCGCTGGTGTCGGCAGTGTGGTCGTGTGACCCCGAGACGGCTCTCGCGTACCCGGCGCGCTACTTGTTCACGTTTCTTCGGCACCACGGAATGCTCACCGTCACCGGATCTCCCACGTGGCGTACCGTCACCGGAGGGTCCATCGAGTACGTATCACGGGTTGCACGACACATCGACGAAGTATTGACCGACACCCCGGTGCGTGCGGTCTACCGGTCCGAGGACTCGGTACAGATCCGTGACGTCAGAGACAACCTACGCACGTTCGACGCCGCAGTGATCGCCGTCCACCCCGGTACCGCGCTGAAGATGCTCGCAGAACCCACGGCGCGCGAGCACGAGGTCCTCGGGGCGATGCCGTACTCGGTCAATCACACCGCACTGCACACCGATTCGTCGGTGTTGCCGAAGAACACCAGGGCACGAGCGTCGTGGAATTATCACCTCCCGGCCTGTGACGCCAAGCCCGATCGGGTTCTGGTCAGCTACGACCTCACCAGGCTGCAGCGGTTGGCCGATACCGACCGCAGAATGCTGGTCACCCTCGGCGGAGCCGATCGCATCGATCCCGATTCCGTGCTCGACGAGATGACCTACGAGCACCCGCAATACACCCCGGAATCGGTGGCCGCGCAGAGCCGGCTACCGGAATTGGATACCGACAGGCTGGCTTTCGCCGGGGCCTACCACGGCTGGGGATTCCATGAGGACGGTGCGTTGTCGGGAGCACGCGCGGCCGGACGAGTAGGTGCGAGGTGGCTGTGACCCCGAATCTGCCGACCACCCGTGCCCGGGGGGCGGCGCTGTATCTCACCCGAATCGACCACGTTCGACGAGCTCCGATCAGAAACTCGTTCTCGTACAAGAGCTACAGCTGGTTCGTCGATCTCGATGCACTGCCCGAGTTGCCCAGGCTGCTTCGCCCCCTGGCGTCGTTTCAGTCGCGCGATCACCTCGGTGACCCGACCGCCACCATTCGGCAGAACATCGATGCGTTTCTGGCAGAACACGGCATCGACCTCGCGGGCGGACGCGTCATGATGCTGGCGAGCGCTCGGGTGTTCGGTCACACGTTCAACCCGCTGAGTGTGTACTGGTGTCACGAGCGCAACGGAGACCTCCGCTGTGTCGTTGCGGAGGTGCACAACACCTACGGTGAACGGCACCGGTATCTACTGCACACCGACCACCGCGGTGCGGCGCGCACGCCGAAGGAGTTCTACGTATCGCCGTTCAACGACGTCGACGGCGAGTACTCCATGCGGTTGCCCGAACCCGACGCCTCGCTTCGGCTCTCGATCGTCCTCGAACGCACCGGCCAACCCCCATTCGTGGCAACCGTCACCGGTCACCGGCGAGAGGTGACGACCCGGTCGATTATTCGCACAGCACTGGCGATTCCGTTTGCACCGCTACGAGTGGTGGTACAGATTCGCTGGCAGGGTATTCGGCTCTGGGCGCGTGGTCTGAAGATCGTGCACAAGCCTGCCCCTCCGGGGGCACGAAGCTTACAGAAGGAAAGGGCCAACAGATGACTACAGTGTCGAAACCCAATTCTGTGTCCAGCGTCCACAATCGGACCGCTGTCGGTCCCCGCCCGGTCGTCGACCCCCGGGTGTGGCCCCAGATCGCGCGCGTTCCCGGCGGCGTCAAAGTTGCTGCCGCCGCGCCGGTCGCAGACTTCCTCTTCCGTCGTGCGGTCGCGCGACTGCCCGTCAGAGTCTCGATGCCCGACGGCGCGATGATCGGTGGCGGGTCCGAGGATGCTCCGTTGATGACCGTGTATCGGCCACGCGAATTCGCCGCCCGAGTCGGCGACAGTGGGCTCATCGGATTCGGTGAGGCGTACATGGCAGGCGATTGGGATGCCGAGGACCTCACCGCCGTGCTCGAGGTCTTCGCGCGGCGAATGGCCTCGCTGATCCCGAAGTCCCTGCAGCGACTGCGCGGGCTCTACATCCCCAAGCCACCACGCAACGAGCGTAATTCGACGAAGAACACGCGATCGAACATCTCGCGTCACTACGATCTGTCGAACGATCTCTTCGAGCTCTTCCTCGACGAGACGATGACGTACTCGAGCGCCCTGTTCAGCGATCCCAGAAACGAGCACGACAGTGAGGAGCTGGCCGAGGCGCAACGCCGCAAGATAGACCGGCTACTCGACCGCGCAGGCGTCGGTGCGGGAACCAGGGTGCTCGAGATCGGGACGGGGTGGGGCGAGCTGGCCATCCGCGCAGCTGCACGAGGTGCAACCGTTCGGTCGGTGACCCTGTCGATCGAACAGCAGGAATTGGCGCGCAAGCGTTGCGCCGCTGCCGGTTACGGCGACCGGATCCAGATCGACCTGTTGGATTACCGTCTGGTCGACGGTGAGTACGACGCGATCGTGTCGGTCGAGATGATCGAGGCCGTCGGGCATCAGTACTGGGGAACGTACTTCGAGACGATCGACTCGCTGCTTGCGCCGGGTGGGCGCGTTGCCATCCAAGCGATCACGATGCCGCACGATCGAATGCTCGCCACCCGAAACACCTACACCTGGGTGCACAAATACATCTTTCCCGGTGGATTTCTGCCGTCGGTGCGGGCCATCGACGAGGTGACCGAGCAGCACACCTCGCTTCGGGTTCGGGAGCGGCTCTCCATGGGAGATCACTACGCGCGAACCCTCGATCTGTGGGACGCGCGTTTCGCGCAATACCGTAGCGAGGCCGAGGATCTGGGCTTCGACGAGGTTTTCGCCCGCATGTGGCATTTCTATCTCTGCTACTCGGCGGCCGGATTTCGTTCCGGGTATCTCGATGTTCAGCAGATCGTGCTCGATCGAAGGGACGAGAAATGACATCGTCGACACTCGCCGAACCCGTGCTCGACTCCGGTGTGGGCGTGGCACCTCGACTTGCCGCCATCATCGAACCCCTCATCGGCGGCCCACTGCCGGTCCGCTTGCAGGCCTGGGACGGATCGGTCGCCGGTGATGCGGGCGCTCCTCATGTGAGCCTGCACAGTCCCGATGCTCTGCGCCGATTGCTCTGGAGTCCGGGCGAACTCGGAGCGGCGCAGGCCTACGTCACCGGTGAGCTCGACATCGCCGGGGACGTAGGAGCAGCCCTCGACCACGTATGGGCGGTGGTCCGCGCACGAGAACTCTCGGCGGTTCGACCGAAGCCGCGCTCTCTGTTGCAGTTGGCAGCACTGGCCAAGGACCTCGGGGTGCTGGGCCGGCCGTTGCCGCCGCCTGCGTCTCAGGCGGTGGTGAAAGGCCGACTGCACTCGCTGATGCGGGACCGGGCAGCGATCAGTCACCATTACGACCTGTCCAACGACTTCTACGAGCTCGTGCTCGATTCACACATGGCCTACTCGTCGGGGTACTGGACCTCGGACTCGCCGGACTACACCCTCGACGATGCACAACGCGACAAGCTGGACCTCGTCTGTCGCAAGATCGGGCTCGACAGGAAGCCTGGGCAGCGTTTTCTCGATGTCGGATGTGGTTGGGGCTCACTGAGTCTGCATGCCGCTGCGGAGTACGGGGCGCAGGTCGTCGGCGTGACCATCTCGCGCGAGCAGAAAGCCTTCATCGACAAGCGAATCGCCGATCGAGGGCTACAGAACAATGTCGAGATTCGAATCCAGGACTATCGGGAAATCCCGGACGGGCCGTTCGACGCGGTGGCGTCGATCGAGATGGGCGAACATGTGGGGGAGGACAACTACCCGACCTATACGGCCGCGCTGTACGCCAACGTCAAGCCGGGTGGGCGCGTACTGATTCAGCAGATGTCGCGAAAAGAGGGCGACAATCCCGGCGGTGGCGCGTTCATCGAGTCGTTCATCGCCCCCGATATGTACATGCGCCCGGTCGGGCGGACGGTCGCGATGATCGAGGAGGCCGGACTCGAGGTGCGCGACGTTCATGCCATGCGAGAGCACTACGTCCGCACCGTCGAGGTCTGGACCGAGCGTTTCGAGGCCCGCTTCGACGAGGTGGTGGCAATGGTCGGCGAAGAGGTCGCTCGCGTGTGGCGGCTCTATCTGATCGGTGGCGCAATGGCATTCCGGGACAACAGGATGGGCGTCGACCAGATTCTCTCCGTACGTCCGGACGGGGGCTCCTCGGGTATGGAACCGGTTCGCCCGGACTGGGTGCCCGCACGGTGAACTGGTCCGACTTCCTGACCGTATCGCTGGCGAGCCTCGGCGCAGTCGCACTGTTGATGATCGTCACCGCGGTCATCGGCGCGCGGATCGGACGCCACAATGTGGTGGACGTGACATGGGGCGGCGGTTTCGTGCTGATCGCGCTGATCTCGGCCGTGACCGGCACCGGAGAAGGCTGGCGCCGAATACTGCTGCTCGTACTCGTCGCCGTGTGGGGGCTTCGCCTCGCGCTGCACGTCTTTCAACGCTCACGCGGGCACGGCGAGGATCCGCGCTACGACGAACTGCTGTCCAAGGCTCCTGGCAACCGAACCCTCTATGCCCTGCGGAAGATCTATCTGACGCAGGCGCTCGCATTGTGGTTCGTGTCCCTGCCGCTGCAGGTCTCTGCTGTGGCGCACGGGTCGGTCCTGCCGGTTGTCGTGGTCGGTGTGCTGCTCTGGCTGCTCGGGTGGACGTTCGAGACAGTCGGCGACGCACAGTTGAAAGCCTTCAAGGCCGACGCGTCGAACAAGGGCAAGATCATGGATCGGGGATTGTGGTCCTGGACTCGGCACCCGAACTACTTCGGTGACTCGGCTGTGTGGTGGGGCTTGTTCCTGGTGTCCGCGTCGGCGTGGCCCGGGGTGTTCACCCTTCTCTCGCCTATTGCGATGACGTATTTTCTGGTGTTCGCCACGGGCGCGAGGCTGCTGGAGCGGAGCATGGAAAAGCGTCCGGGGTACCGGGAATACCAGCAGCGAACGAGCTATTTCTTCCCGCTCCCGCCGAAACGTAGCAGCATGTAGAACGTCGACGGGCCGGCAGCGTTAGGGTTGATCGAGAAGTTCGATTCATCGATCGAATTCGGTTCGTCCACACATGAGGAGGCGCATCGTGGCGCACGACAGGGCTGGAACCACCGCGTTGCCGGAGGATCTCGTGGATCTCTCCCAGCTCGTGACGGCGTACTACTCGCGTGTTCCCGATGTGTCGGAGCCGAGTCAGCAGGTGGTCTTCGGTACGTCCGGGCATCGAGGGTCGAGCATGGATTCGGCCTTCAACGAGGCGCATATCGTGGCGACCACGCAGGCGATCGTGGAGTACCGCTCCGCGCAGGGCATCACCGGGCCGTTGTTCATCGGTCGAGACACTCACGCGTTGTCCGAGCCGGCGTGGACGACGGCTCTGGAGGTGTTGGCTGCCAACGACGTCGACGTACTCGTCGATTCCGGAGATCGGTACACACCCACCCCGGCCGTCAGCCATGCGATCCTGCGTTACAACGAGTCCGGACCGGCAGCGAAGGCCGACGGCATCGTGGTGACGCCATCGCACAATCCGCCGCGAGACGGCGGATTCAAATACAACCCGCCGCACGGCGGCCCGGCGGACAGCGATGCCACATCCGTGATCGCCTCTCGTGCCAATGAGATTCTGCGCGAAGGCATTTCGGGGATCAAGCGGGTGACGCTCGCGCAGGCGTTCGCGGGAAGCGTGTCCCGTTACGACTTCCTCGGCACATACGTCGACGACCTACCGAACGTCCTCGATATCGACGCCGTCCGCGCGGCCGGCGTGCGGATCGGTGCCGATCCGTTGGGGGGCGCAAGTGTCGACTACTGGGATGCCATCGCCGAGCGGCACAATCTGGATCTGACCGTGGTCAACCCTTTGGTGGACGGCACGTTCCGGTTCATGACGCTCGATACGGACGGCAAGATCAGGATGGACTGCTCGTCGCCGAACGCCATGGCCTCGCTCATCGCTGCGTGCGATCGATTCGACATCTCGACCGGTAACGATGCCGACTCCGATCGCCACGGCATCGTCACCCCGGACGGTGGGTTGATGAACCCGAATCACTACCTCGCGGTTGCCATCGAGTACTTGTTCACTCATCGCCCGCGGTGGTCTCCGACGGCGGCGGTGGGCAAGACTCTGGTGAGTTCGTCGATGATCGACCGCGTCGTCGCAGGTCTCGGCCGCCGACTGCTCGAGGTACCGGTCGGATTCAAGTGGTTCGTGCCGGGGTTGCTCGGCGGTGAGCTCGGATTCGGCGGTGAGGAAAGTGCCGGGGCGTCGTTCCTCAGGCACGACGGCCGAGTATGGACCACCGACAAAGACGGCATCATCCTTGCGTTGCTCGCGTCCGAGATCACCGCCGTCACCGGATCGACGCCGTCGCAGCGCTACGCGGAGTTCACCGCGAGGTTCGGCGATCCCTCGTACGCCCGGGTCGACGCACCCGCGACTCGCGAGCAGAAGGCGGTGCTGGCGAAGTTGTCGCCCGATCAGATCACCGCCACCGAGTTGGCCGGCGAATCGATCACGGCGACGCTGACCGAGGCCCCCGGAAACGGAGCCGCGCTCGGCGGGCTGAAGGTGACCACGGACAGCGCCTGGTTCGCGGCTCGGCCGTCCGGAACCGAGGACGTGTACAAGATCTACGCGGAATCGTTCCACGGTGCGGAGCACCTCGCCGAGGTGCAGGATGCGGCACGTGCTCTGGTGTCTTCTGCGCTCGAGAGCTCGTGACCGATACTCCGACACCCGATCACGACAGTTCGAGCTCCGAGCCGACACCGAAGTCAGGGAACGCTCTACCACCCGAGATCTGGGTGTTGGTGTCGGCGGCGTTCGTCATCGCCCTCGGATTCGGCATCGTCGCTCCTGCTCTGCCGCAGTTCGCCCGTGAGTTCGGGGTGGGAGTGGCGGCCGCGTCTGCCGTGATCAGTGCTTTCGCGTTGATGCGGTTGTTGTTCGCACCGGTGAGCGGATCTTTGGTACAGAAGCTCGGTGAACGGCCGGTGTATCTGATCGGACTGCTGATCGTCGCGGCGTCCACCGGTGCTTGCGCTCTGGCCCAGACGTACTGGCAGCTGCTGGTGTTTCGCGGGCTCGGCGGCATCGGGTCGACGATGTTCTCGGTGTCGGCCCTGGGATTGCTGATCAGAATCAGTCCACCCACGAGCAGGGGCCGCATATCCGGTCTCTACGCCACCGCGTTTCTACTGGGAACCATCGGTGGTCCGCTGGTCGGCGGCGCGCTGGTCGGGTTCGGTCTGCGGGTACCGTTCGTCATCTACGCAATCGCCCTCGTGATCGCCGCTGCTGTCGTGTACTTCACCCTGGGTAATTCCGATCTCGTCCGGCCGGAGAAGGGATCGGCCCCGCCGACGATGTCCCTGCGGTCCGGGCTGCGTATTCCGACTTATCGAGCCGCATTGGCGTCGAACTTCGCCAACGGGTGGGCGGTGTTCGGCGTTCGAGTAGCGCTGGTCCCGTTGTTCGTCGTCGAAGCGATGCAACAATCCGAAGTGTTCGTCGGTATTGCGCTGACGGTATTCGCGGTCGGTAATGCAATTGTGCTCACCAGCGCCGGTCGGTTGTCCGATGTGCGCGGGCGCAAGCCGTTCGTGGTCGGCGGTTTGGCCGTGTGCGGTCTGGGAACCGTGGTGATGGGATACGTCCACGATCCAGTGCTCTTTCTTGCTGTGACATTGATCGCCGGAATCGGATCGGGGTTGATGAGTCCTGCGCAGCAGGCATCGGTTGCCGATGTGATCGGATCGACTGCGCGGGGCGGGCCGGTATTGGCTGTCTTCCAGATGGCCTCCGATGTCGGCGCGGTCATCGGCCCGATCATGGCGGGGTTGATCGTGGAGAAGTCCTCGTTCGGACCGGCCTTCGCTGTCACGGGGGCACTGCTTCTGCTGGCCGGGTTGTGGTGGTCACGTGTTCCGGACACCCTCGAGCGCGAGCGCACCTGACGGCGGCGACCGTAGTATTCGCTGTGTGAGCCAGAAGAAGATATCGAGCACGAAACATACGCCGCAGGCCACATCGAACACGGTGACCTATGTATTGGGCGGCATCGCGTTTCTGGTGGTGGTGGTCGTCATCGTGGTCGCAATCCGCTGGCAGAGCGGATCCGACGCGCCCCGCAACGACGGCTACGGGACCGTGAAGAACCCCGAGGTCGAATTGTCCTTACCGGGTGACGGCGTGGTCCAGTTGGCGCGTCCAGGAGCGCAACATGTGATCGATGTGTTCGAGGACCCGATGTGCCCCTTCTGCGGAGATCTGGAAGTGAAACACGGTCAGGAGTTGGCTCAGAAAATTGACGACGGTGTTGTCGGGGTGAATTACCACCTGGTCAACTTTCTGGACGGGCGGTCGGCTTCGGGTGATTATTCGACGCGTGCTGTCGCAGCGTCGCACTGCGTGGCGGCATCGGAGAATGCGCGCGTGTACTCGGCTTTTCACGCCGGATTGTTCGACCCGGAATTTCGCCCCGAGGAAGGCGGTGACTCCGACCGAAGTGACGCAGATCTCGCCGATCTCGCTCGAACGAACGGCGCAGGCGATCCGACGGTGGAGTGCATCGTCAGCGGCGCGCAGCGTGATGCTGCGATAGCGGACTCGAACACCGGACGTGAGGCGCTGGCGGCGTCGGGTGCGCGTGGGACGCCGGGGGTGCTGGTGGATGGTCAGGTGATCGACGCGCTGGGCGACTCGGAGTGGTTGGCGAACATCAACTGAGAACCCGGGCAGGTGCGGTCGGTCGCGAGGTCTTCGAACCGTCCGCACCAGGTGATTTGTTGCTGCTGCGACCGATGGTGTAACTTCGTTCGAGCAACCGCATGAGCGGGAGCATGCAGTAACTCGGGGCTATGGCGCAGCTGGTAGCGCACCACACTGGCAGTGTGGGGGTCAGGGGTTCGAGTCCCCTTAGCTCCACCGATGTAAGAGCTCCACCGATGTAAGAGCTCCACCGATGTTCAAGCTCCACCGATGTACTGGCTCGACCGAATTGATCTGCGTGGTCGACCATCCGTGGAAGTCACGAAAAAAAGCGCCGCTCTCGAGCGGCGCTTTTTTCGTTGTAGCGTCAGTGTCTACGCGTCGGTGTCTACGCGTCAGTGCGCCGCGTCGAAAGCCTGCTCCACCTCTGCGGGGATTCGCCCGCGCGCGGAAATGGTGTGGCCGTTCGCCTTCGCCCATTCTCTGATGGCCTTGGTCTGATTCGCGTCGCGCTTTGCGCCGGCCGCCGAGGCACCCGACTTCTTCGTCCGCTTTCCTCCGAGCTTGGTGGAGTGTTCGATGTAATAGTCGAGCTTGCGGTGAAACTCCTTGGCGTTCTTGTCGCTCAGGTCGATTTCGTAGCTGACTCCGTTGACCGAATAGGTTATGTGTTCGCCACCGGATTCGATCGGTTTTTCGTCGATGTCGTCGACTAGTTGCACATAGACTTTTCTGGCCATGCTGAAACTCTCCAATGATGCAGGGAATGATGCGGGGATGTCCAGATCGAACGGACCCGACTATACGGCCCGACAAAGTGTTTATCCATGCAGGCCGGGGGATTGTTACTCGATTCGCAGAATTGCCGCGGAATCGGATCGATCGTTCACCGAATCCGGAGAGTTGTGCGCGAGTAGCAATCGACGCGTCGGGATACTTGTCTTTTCTCGAATGGACGGACGAACTGACCGGTTTGCATTTCTTTTGCCGTCCTGACGCTGGTTCGTTTTCGATGGGATTACCGACGCTGTTCGGCAACGAACCGGTTACGAAACGCAGTCGTTTCGCTAACGAAAGATGGACCGCTGCGTTCGATCTGCAATCTCTGGTTCACTTGAGGCGCAAGTGTCTGCTGTGACGTCTGATGTCCCGTGAGTTCGGTGACACGTCCGATCAGTGGCATACGAGGGTCGAGAGGGGAGTAGCGCCCGCCAGCGTCACGGGGTGCCAAAGGACTGTATGAAATCAGCACGAATTTCCAGGTCTGCAACGACAGCACTGATGTGTGCCGGAATTCTCGGCGCGGGCATCCTGGTATCCGCACCGGCCGGGGCGGCACCCGCCACGGATAGTCTGTCAGTTTCAGAAGTGGGCGTCATAAATTCCTGGGTTTTCACCTCAGATTGCAGTCGTCTTCTGACATTCTGAGTGCAGGAGTGGGCTTCACAATCGGTCACCTGGGTTGGGTGTTCGGAGGCTGCGATGGATGCGGACAAGTTCGACGTCGTAGAGGCGGGTGTGCTGACCGCGTCGGCCGAGCAGTGGGAGCAGGCACGGTCGCGGTTTGCGGTGCTCAGCGGGCTGTTGGATCGAGGCTCGATCGGTGCCGCAGCGGTCGAGGATGCAGCAGAACAGTTGGGGGTCTCGGCCCGGCGTGTGTACGTGCTGTTGTCCCGGCTCCGGAATGGGGAAGGGGTGGTTACCGATCTGCTGGTCTCCGTGCCCGCAGGCGGACGTGGACGCTCCCGTGTGCCGGTCGAGGTGGAAGACGTGATCACCGAGCACATCAACCGTGAATTCCTGGCTCGCCAAAAGCTCAGTGTCGCTGCACTGCATCGGCGTATCGCGCTGGCCTGTCACCGCGCCGGACTCCCGACCCCAGCCCGCAACACAGTCAATGCCCGGATCGCAGCAATGCACCCAGGCCGTGTCGCACGCTCACGTGGCGGACCGGACGCCGCCAGGTCGCGGCAATCCGCGGGCGATGTCCCGCCGCCGGTGACGGCCGTTCTCCAGCAAGTCCAGATCGATCACACTGTGGTTGATCTGATGATCGTCGACGAATACGACCGGGCGCCGATCGGACGTCCTTACCTCACGATTGCCATCGATGTCTTCAGCCGCTGCGTACCAGGCTTCGTGGTGACACTCGATCCTCCGTCCGCAGTGTCGGTCGGGCTATGTCTGGGCCGGGTGTGCTCGGACAAAAGCGTATGGATCGACTCTCTGGGCCTCGGTGCGGATGTGCGATGGCCGATGGCAGGAAAGCCGCACCGCCTGTACGTCGACAACGCTTCCGAGTTCAAAAGTGAAGCGCTCCAGCGTGGTTGCGAGCAACACAGTATCGACCTCGGCTACCGCCCACCCGGCAGGCCGCATTACGGCGGGATCGTCGAACGCATCATCGGCACCGTCATGACCCAGGTTCACGAGCTCCCCGGCACGACGTTCTCGAACCCGACGCAGCGGGGCAGCTACGACTCGGATAGTAAGGCGGCGTTGACGTTACGAGAACTGGAACGCTGGCTGATCCTGGCGGTCGCGGCGTATCACGCAGAGGTGCACACCAGCCTCCGCCAGAGTCCGGCTGCGCAGTGGATCAGCAACACCGCCGCCGACAGTGCTCGGCCGACGTCGACGGTAGTGGACGAGACCGCATTCCTGGTGGACTTCCTTCCCGTCATCCGCCGTCGCCTGACCCGGACGGGGTTCGTCATCGACCACATCCAGTACTTCTCGAACGCTCTGAAACCGTGGATCGCCAGGCGAGAGAAGTTGGGTCAGTTCGTGATCCGGCGTGATCCACGAGATCTGAGCAGGGTGTGGGTCCTGGACCCCGACAGCGGCGGCGGGTATGTCGAGGTGCCGTACCGGACGATGTCACATCCGGCGGTGACATCGTGGGAACACCGGGCAGCGGTGGTGCGTCTTCGAGAGCAAGGCCGAGCAACTATCGATGAACACGCTCTGTTCGCGATGATCGAGAAGATGCGAGAGATCGCTACATCGGCGCAGAAGGACACCAGACGGGCTCGACGTAACCGCAGTCGTCGTGCGCACCTGAGCAGCGTCGTGACATCACCGAACGCGATGGGCCCGCCCGAGCTCCGCCCAGGCACCGACGACGTGTCGGTTCCGATCTTCGACGACATCGAAGAATGGTGAAACGGTGAACAACGACCCCCGAATCACTCCCGCAGGCGACGGCGACGACCGCAGCTGCCAGGACATCGACCCCGGTAGTGCGGATCTGACCCACCTGCGAAGTTCGGTCAGATCGATAGCGGGTCTTCCTGCAGCGCAACGCATCAGGCACATTCGTACGGAACGGTGGATCGGGTATCCGCGTGCACGGTCGGTGATCGAGCACCTCGAGACGTTGCTGGTCTGGCCAGATCGGCAACGAATGCCGAACCTGCTACTGATCGGACCGACGAACAACGGCAAGTCGATGATCATCGAGAAGTTCCGGCGTGCGCACCCCGCTGTCAGCTTGCCCGACCGTGAGCACATACCGGTGTTGTGTATGCAGATGCCCCCTGACCCGGCACCCATACGGTTCTACCTCGCGATGCTCGCTGCCCTCGGAACGCCGACCCGGCCACGGAGCCGCGTTCACGAACTCGAACAGCAAGCAGTCACGCTGCTGCGAGCAACCGGGGTTCGGATGCTGATCATCGACGAGCTCCACAATGTTCTCGCCGGCCGCGACAACGTGCGCCGAGAATTTCTGAACCTGTTGAGGTTTCTGGGCAACGAACTACGGATCCCTCTCGTCGGAGTCGGTACCCGAGAGGCGTACCTCGCGATCCGCAGTGATGCACAGTTGGAAAACCGTTTTCACCCCATGACTCTGCCGATCTGGACCAACGACACCGACACCCGCTCCCTGCTGGCGAGCTTCACCGCCAGCTTCCCGTTGCGTGCGCCCTCTCACCTGACATCGACGGAGATGACCGATTACCTCCTCACCCGGTGTGAGGGCACCATCGGCGAACTGGCCACGCTGTTGACCGCGGCCGCGGTGACTGCGTTAGAGGTCGGAGAGGAATCGATCACCTCACAGGTGTTGACCCAGACCGCCTACTCCGGGCCCACCGAACGCCGCCGCCACTTCGAACGGCACCTGGCATGACACCAGCCGATGCCCCTGCAGCGCACACGGCGCTCGACCACAGCGCGCATCCGCGGTGGCCACTGCACCCGCAACCACTACCTGGTGAGACTCTGACGTCGTGGCTGGCCCGGACCAGCGAACAGTATTCGTCGATCACCGCCGCGGACCTTCTCGACGGGCTCGGCCTCGAGACTTCGGGCGTGGACCCGGACCGCTACACACCCGAGCCGGTCCTGGACGCCCTCGCCCAGAAAGGTATCTGTACGGCGGAACGGTTGCGTGAGATGACGTTGGCGGGGTGCACGCCCTGGCTCCTCGACAGCACTGACCCCGCCGAATGCGACTTCGACACCTACGTCCACCAGTTCTCTGTCCTACTACCGGCGGGTCTGGCGATGGCAGATCGACGTCGACGCACACCGCCCGCCGGCACGTGGCTTCCCTGGGTGAGCACGCTCGATACGCGGGCATGCCCCCTGTGCATCGACGCCCTCGACACCGACGCCGACATCGCGGTCATGATGGCTCATCAGTACCCGATGCTGACCAGCTGCACGAAGCACCTCTGCCGGTTGGAATTCTGCGCTGTGATACCCGGGAGACTGGTCTTCTGGGACAGAACACCGCCCGGCTCGGACGAACACGCACCACCGATACCGGTACCGACAGTCGTTGCAGAAATAGACCGGCGCACCGCCGCCGCGTTGACGAGCGGGTCCGTCGAGCTCGGCGCGGGCCGCGTGCATGCCGCAGTGTGGTTCAGGCTGCTGCGCACCGTCGTCGACGAGGTATCGACACCGCTGGTTCGCACTGGATGGTGGGCGAAGCCACTGAGCGCGATCTGGAAGTCCACCGGCCATTCTCGCCCGCTGCGGACATCGTGGGTTCCGTTCGAGCAACTGCGGTGGGACGAGCAGTCGACAGTCATGCTCGCTGCCTCCACCGCGATCATCGCGGTGGAGAACGACGAGATAGCCGCGAGCGGTACTGATGCCTGCTTGCTGCGGCCGCGACGGTACGAGCCGGTCGGTCCGGGGACCCCTCCGACGAGGTCTCGCAGTCCGGTACCCGCCCGCAGCGCGTGGGACGGTGTGATTGCGGCGATCGATGCCGCTGTCGCCGCAGCCCGCGTCGACAGCGACGCCGCTCGATCTCTGTTCGGATTCGCTCGAACGGGGTGCCGCACCGAAGACGACGTCGATGAGCTGGCCTATGCCTTCGTCGAGCTCGGTATCCGACTGGACTGGGACTGAAGCGCGCATGATCACGCCACGGTTCTCTGCGCTCGCTCCTACGGGGGAGTCGATCGCCTCTTGTAGTCACCCACGATTTGTGTGCGGTGACCGACGAGAATTTTCCTTCCCGCACCGTCTTCGTCTAAATCCCTGCTCAGCGCGTTTCAACTCGAAAGAGCTGTCGGGGGTGCTCGCTACAGTCCCTGTCATGGCAGATCGGCAGCTAGGTGAGGTCCTGGACACGGATTCAGTCGTCCCGGTGAGGAGTGCGGAGGTGTTTCCGGACCTGTCGGGCGAGGTCGCCGCTCGGATCGAACGGTCGATGGCGTCGGCACGGTCCGGTGCTACCCGCCGCGCCTACGATTCGGCGTGGCGACGCTTCGAGACCTGGTGCACCGTCGCCGGGCACCACGCGTTGCCGGCGCATCCCGCTACGGTGGCGGCCTATCTCGTTGCGGCTGCCGACACGCTCACCGTCGACGGGACGCGGGCGTATGCGCCGTCGACGTTCGGCAAATGGATCGCGGCGGTCGCGGACCGCCACCGCGCTACCGGCTACGACAACCCGTGCGGGCACGAGATGGTGCGCGCCACTCTCTCGGGTATTCGGCGGGATTACGCGTCTGCGGGGGAGCGGCCCCGTAACCCGCGCGCACCGCTGCTGACCTCCGACATCACTACGATCGTCGATTACGCGCGTCGAGGTGGGGCCGGGTGGGCGTCGGAGGTCCTCGAACGCCGCGACACTGCGCTGCTCCTGATGGGCTACACCGGCGCATTCCGCCGCAGCGAACTCGTAGCGCTCGAATGCCGCGATGTCCACCGCGACCGCCTCGACGGCGCGCACGTACGTATCCGCAAATCGAAGACCGACCAGGACGGCACCGGAACCGTGAAAGCACTCCCGTTCACCGACCGCCACGAGTCATGTCCGGTCTGCGCGTGGGTGCGATGGCTGCAGATCGTCGCAGCGTTCGACACCGGCGGCAGAGTTGCTGTCATCCGAATACTTTCCCGCGCAGTGGAATTCGACTCCCATATCTGCCGCGGCACCCTTCCTGTAGTCGAGAAACGGTCCCCTCTGTTTCGGTCCGTCCGCAAGAACGGCAACCTCTCCGACACAGCCCTGTCCGGAGCCGCGGTGCACGCGGCGATCCGCCGCCGCGCTACTCGAGCTGGATACGGCCCCGACACCGTCGCCCAGCTCGGCGGGCATTCCCTCCGTTCCGGCTTCGTCACGCAGGCCTTCCGCAACGGTGCCGACGCGCATGCGATCATGCGCCAAACCGGGCACACCACACCCGCAATGGTCGAAACATACGCTCACGAGAATGCGCCACTGGTCGGCAACGCCGTCACCGAGCTCGGCCTATGACCAGGCACCCGACCGAACCAGTGAGCGGCGACGGGACGACAGGGGTAGATGCTGACCACGACGACCGCCCTTGTCCGATACGTGCATCGGACATCACGAACACGTCGATACCGAGGCGGGATCGGCACACGTGGTCACTGTTCGAGGACTGGTGCACCGCCCATGGCGAACCCCCATTGGCGGCCTCTCCTGAGTCACTTGCTCGGTTCCTGTATGCGCACCCCGCCGCGCCGACGACCCAACGCCGCCGGATCGCGGTGATCGACTCCGCTCATCATCGGCATCTATTACCTCCTCCAGGGCGCGCTGAGACCGTCCGGGCTGCGCTGGATGGGGCCCGCACGTCGCGCCTGCAGGAGGTGGCAGCCGTGATCGGCGGAATCATCGCCCGACTCCCCGAATACGGTTGGCCGTCAGCGTTGTTCGCGCGCAGAGACGCGCTGATCCTCACGCTCGCTACGACAGGTCTGCCGTACACGCAGATCGCGGCCCTGCGGGCATGCGATGTCACCGCCGATGCGGGTCTCGACGCCCTTCGCATCGAGACAGGCCGCGGCGTTCATACCCTCACCTCCCTCGCGCTGGCGGGGACGGGCATTTCTCCGCGCACGGTGTACCAGCGCTGGTGTGAGGTGCTCGGCCATCAGGCCCGGTATCCGAGCACCCGAATGCTCGCCGACGCTTTCGATGCCGTGGACGGCACCGGGCTCGGCGGATACGACCGGTATTTCGACCCGGCCGGTCAACATCCGCTGTCGACTGCGATCGACCGGTGGGGCCACACCCCGTTGGCTGCGACCCCGCTGACCGCCCGTGCGGTAGCGGGCATCGTGCGAATGCACTGGGACGGAAGGGCACCCACCCACCTGCAGCCCACTGCGCGGTCACAACATCCGGAGCAGATCGCGGCACCGGATCCAGTACCGCGGGTTCTACTCGACCCCGGCTACTACGAACGCGGAACGCTTGCGCGTAGACACGCCCACGGTCTTCTCGACGACGTGGACTCTGTCCTGGCCGATGTCGAAACCCGCGCGGACAGCCTGTTGGAAGCTCTCGTCGACTTTCTCGAATCGGAGACCGCACGCGTGCCGGCCGACACCGTCGAGTGACTAGTGGTTGGTACTCGGGTTTGCACACACTCTTCTTCTCACGGCAGGGAGGCGGTGACGTCTCAGAAATCTCCGAGATGAAGATCGATCAGGCCGCGAACGAACGAGGCATCGATCTCGACCCCGTTCTGCGGGGTCTACGTCGAATCCGGGTCGTCTGAGAGTCGGGGATTTCGGAAATCTTTCGGAGAGCGTCCGGTCCAGCGTTTGAAGGCGTGAGAGAAGTTGGCGAGGTCGCTGTATCCGAGTTCGGTAGCGATCTCGCTGACCGAAACCGATCGGTCGAGGAGCCGTAGCATCGCGCGCTCGTACAGCAGCGAGTGGCGCACCTTGCTATAGGTGGTTCCTTCTTCGGCAAGCCGCCGTTTCAACGTGCTACTCGACATCGACAATGCTTGTGCAACATCATGGTTGGTTCGCTGTCCGAGGTCCTTTTCCAACTGTTGCCTCACCTTCTCGGCGGATGACATGGACCCACTCCGCTGGGCGAGTGTTCGCTGCAGATCAGCGATAGCGAGACGATATGCGAGGGGGTCCGAGAAGCGACAAGCCTTGTTGAGGGTCTCCTCGGGTACGTGGACGAAGGAAATCGGAGCGTCGAAGAACCGGCGATTCGCCCCCGGACCTTCGTCGTGGCTCACCTCGGCCGGCTCCGGCCAGCTCAGATGGAGTGTCACCGGCGATATGTCACCGGCGAGCATGTCCAGCAGTCGTAGTAACGCCGACCCACCGTAGGTGATGACCAAGCAGTCCAGTGCGGAATCGCCTGTGTGCGCAGTGAGCCCGACGATCAGACCGTAGTCGCCGGTGTGGAACTGCGACTTCAACGCCGTGGAGATCAATGGTAGGTATGTCAGGAGATCGACGATCTCGGCGACCGAACCAGCGCTGATCAAAGGTGAACTCAGAGGCCCGAACGATGTCAACTGGGCCTGCTCGGCAAACGCAAATCCGAGTCGAGTGGCCTGGGCGATATCGAGTTCGGGATAGACCTCCCGAAACCACCGTATCGGTGCCTGAACGTCATGCTGAATGAGCGTCGCTTCACTGGTTCCTTCGCGGTGCATGATCACACGAAGCCGCGCGGCGGCGTCAGGGTCGAGTGCGCGGCGTTCGAGCAACTGAACGAACGCAAGCGGTGGCACGCCCTCGTCGCTCAGCTTCACGGTGACCCCTTTGACCCGAATTCACAAGTTTATGACTCCACCGAACATAGCCGTCACCCGCGTTTGCGACGACACTTTCGTCAATCACGCCGGAAAACGAGGAGTTGACATGGCAGCTGTAATTTTCGTCGCCCACGATGGTGAGAAGCACGAGGCGGCTCTGGTCGAAGGTCGCTCGCTGATGCAGATTGCAACCGACAATGCTGTGCCGGGGATCGATGGAGACTGTGGGGGCGAAACGGCCTGTGGCACCTGCCATGTGATCGTCGACCCGCAGTGGTCAACAGAGGTGGGTCTGTCCGGCGCCGACGAGGAGGAGATGCTGGCGATGAACCCCGAGCGTGAACCCACGTCTCGGTTGTCGTGCCAGATGGTGGCCTCGGAAGCGTGGGATGGCCTGATCGTTCGAACACCTGAATTCCAATTGTGATGTGCGAAAGGCAGGCACGACAGCATGAAAGTTTCTGAGTCGATCGCCGACAAGGTCCAGTCGACCATCCCGATAGGGCTGCAGATCCAGGGCGCTCATTTGTACGACAAGACCCGACGGTGGGTGACTGGCACGAATGGCAAGAAGATCTTCGTCGAAAGTCCCATCCCACCGGTCGAGGATGTCGAGCTCGCCGACATCGACCTCAGTAACCCCTTTCTTTACAGACAAGGGCGGTGGCAGTCGTACTTCGAGCGCGTGCGGAACGAGGCACCGGTGCACTACCAACCCAATAGTCCGTTCGGCCCGTTCTGGTCGGTCACGCGCCATGCCGATATCGTGGCCGTCGACAAGAATCACGCTGTGTTCTCGGCCGAACCGTTCATCGTCATCGGCGTTCCGCCCCGGTTTCTCGATATCGAGATGTTCATCGCGATGGACCCACCACACCACGACAAGCAGCGCGCTGCCGTCCAGGGGGTTGTCGCACCGAAGAACCTCCGGGAGATGGAGGGACTGATCCGATCGCGCGTACGGGAGGTATTGGACGACCTCCCCTTGAACGAGCCGTTCGACTGGGTGCAGAATGTCTCGATCGAGTTGACAGCTCGGATGCTCGCAACTCTTCTGGATTTCCCCTACGAACAACGCCGCAAACTCGTCTACTGGTCCGATTTGGCAACCTCGATGGAGCAAGCCAACGGTGGGCCCTCGGACAACGACGAGGTGTTCGAAGGCATGCGTGACATGGCCCGTGGCCTCAGCGCTCTCTGGCATGACAAAGCAGCCAGGAGGTCTGCAGGGGAAGAGTCCGGTTTCGATCTGATCACCATGTTGCAGAGCAACGAGGACACCAAGGATCTGATCGATCGTCCGATGGAATTTCTGGGCAACCTCGTCCTGCTGATCGTCGGTGGCAACGACACCACGCGAAACTCGATGAGCGGTGGCGTTCTTGCGTTGAACCAATTCCCCGACCAGTTCGAGAAATTGAAGGCCAATCCCGATTTGATCCCCAACATGAACTCGGAAATCATCCGATGGCAAACACCCTTGGCGTACATGCGCCGAATCGCCAAAGCCGACACCGTTCTGAACGGACAATTCATCCGCAAGGGTGACAAATTGGTGATGTGGTATGCCTCGGGTAACCGCGACGAACGCGTTTTCGAGAATCCTGATGATTTCATCATCGATCGTGCCAATGCGCGCAATCACATCGCGTTCGGATTCGGTGTGCACCGGTGTATGGGCAATCGGCTGGCCGAAATGCAGCTGCGGATTCTGTGGGAGGAGTTGCTTCCCCGCTTCGAGAACATCGAGGTCGTCGGCGACCCCGAGTATGTTCAGTCGAATTTCGTGCGGGGCATCAGCAAGATGATGGTGCGCCTGACGCCTACTTCCAGCGTATGACATCGCAACGGGCGATCATCGTCGGCGCAAGCCATGCTGGGGCACAACTGGCAGCTAGTTTGCGCCAAGAAGGTTGGACAGGCGACATCGTCCTCATCGGTAACGAGTCTGCCGCTCCCTATCAACGCCCCCCGCTGTCGAAGGCATACCTGGCGGGCAAATGCGTACTCGACGATATCGCCATTCGCAGCACGGACTTCTACTCCAAGCAAGGTATTCAGCTCCTGAACGCGCAGGTGGAGACCATCGTTCGGTCGGAAGGCAACGTCGTTCTCGACACCGGGGAGAAGCTGGCCTACGACAAGCTCGCGCTGTGCACGGGAGCCCGCCCTCGTCGGCTCACCGTTCCCGGGGCCGATCTCCACGGGGTCTACTACCTGCGCACCGCAGCGGACGTCGAGAGGATCCGTATGGCCACCGGCCCTGGCCAGCGGGTGGTGATCGTCGGAGGCGGCTACATCGGACTCGAGACAGCGGCATCGCTGCGCGCACTGGGCGTACAGGTCACAGTCCTCGAGGCAACTGGGCGTGTGCTCGAGCGGGTCACTGCTCCCGAGGTATCGACGTTCTTCGAGCGGATACATCGCGAACAGGGAGTCGACATCAGAACGAACGCGATGGTTCAGGGCCTGTCCGGTGACCGTGAGGTTCGTGAAATCACCTTGGCCAGCGGAGAATCGATCCCCGCAGATCTGGTCATCGTCGGTGTCGGCGTCGAGCCGAACACCGACCTCGCCGCCGATGCGGGTCTTGTCATCGACAACGGCATCGTGATCGACGATCACACTCGGACCAACGACCCCGACATCATGGCGGCGGGGGACTGCGCGAGCCACGACATGGCCCGTTACGGCCGTCGACTACGGTTGGAGTCCGTCTCGAGCGCAGGAGAGCAGGCCAAAGTCGCTGCGTCGACCGCCTGCGGGAAGTCCAGAAAAATCGAAGCGTTGCCGTGGTTCTGGTCGGATCAGTATCACTTCAAGCTGCAGATCGCCGGCCTCAACACTGGATACGACGAAGTGGTTCTCAGCGGTGACCCCACCCGCGACAGTGATTTCAGTTGCTTCTATCTCCAGGCCGGTGAGCTCATTGCCGCCGACTGCATAGGTCGCCCGCGCGAGTTCATGTACAGCAAACGGGTGATCGCCCAGCGACTCCCCGTCCAACGCGAAGACCTGATGCTCGGCGGACTCGCGCGCAACTGACCGATCCTTCGGTCGTTGTGCACACAACAGCAACCGGTTTGCTCAGAGAAGGGAACATCAGCGATGACCATGACAGACCGCCCGCCCGGAGCACATACTACGCAGCCACCACACGCATACCTGGGAGCAACGGACTTCCTCGACATCGAGCACGAATCCGTGCGGGCGTTCACCGCCGCGGCAATCGGAGATGCGAGCAGCGACCGTGACAAGGCCAGACGCCTCTTCGCCGCCGTCCGCGACCGAATCTGGTACGACCCATACACCGTGTCGGACGATCCGGCCCACTATCGAGCGAGCTTCGTCCTCGAGGCCGGGCGCGCTTACTGCGTCCCGAAGGCGGTGCTGTTGACCGCAGTGTGCCGGGCGGCGGGTATCCCAGCACTGCTCGGCTTCGCCGACGTCCGAAATCACCTGCAGACCGAGACGTTGCGCACGCTGATGGGCGGCACCGACCTGTTCGTCTACCACGGCTACAGTCGCCTCTACATCGAGGGCCGGTGGTTGAAGGCCACGCCGGCATTCAATGTCGAGTTGTGCGCTCGTTTCGGCGTGCCGCCAGTGGAATTCGACGGCGATCGCGATGCTCTCATGCATGCCTTCACCGCAGACGGAGCCCAGCACATGGAGTATGTCCGCGAGCGAGGAGTCTTCGACGACCTACCCTTGAACGCGATCTTGACGGTGCTTCGGCACGCCTACGGCCCCACGATCTTCACGGGCGCTCACCCACTCGATGATGTTTTCACCGGCCGCACCCGGCCGGACGAAACTCCCGGGGATCGAAACCTTCCGCGGGAGTCTCGATGAACACAAGCGGTGAGAACATACGCGCCGAACCCCGTATCGCGGCCGACTGCCGATCGGTCGGAGCTCTCTCCGCGAACAATCGCGATCGTGAACACTCGGACCGCCTCGGACACCTTCGAATCGGGTGAGCCGATACCTGCTGGCAGAGCTGTGCCACATGACTGTCTCGTCGCCGCGGCCGTGGTAAGGCCGACACCGGAAGTTGCACCGAACAGACGAGACTCGCTCTGCCGCTGGAATTGCGGCTGCGGGCGATGAACGACCGATCCGAACGCCTCCCCGGGCACGAGACGACGCGCGATACCCATATCCCTCTCCCGTGTGCGCAGCCGCTACCGCGAGAGCGGGCCGACAGGCGTCTACCGATGTCTCTCATCTATGCAAGGAGCGCAGCAGATGACAAACAACGCACCTCACACCCCCGCCAGGACCGTGGCGATCACAGGTGGAGCTCGCGGCATCGGCTATCAGACAGCGAAGGAGTTGATTCGACGAGGCCACCGGGTCGCCATCGGCGACATCGACGAGGCACGTGCGAAGGAGGCCGCCGCCGAACTCGGGGTGAAGGTCGTCACCCGACTCGACGTCACCGAACCTGACTCGTTCACAACGTTTCTGGACCTGGTCGAACGTGAACTCGGACCCCTCGACATCCTGATCAACAACGCGGGCATCATGCCTACCGGCCACGCCCACGAAGAGGACGATGCAGTAACCCGGCGTCAAGTCGAGATCAACGTCCTGGGTGTCATCTTCGGGACCAAACTGGCTCTTCAGCGCATGCTGCCGCGCCGCACCGGACACATCATCAACACTGCGTCATTGGCCGGCGAGCTCGCGGTACCTGGTTTGGCGACCTACTGCGCTACCAAGTTCGCAGTCATCGGATTCACAGAGGCCGCACGACTGGAGTACCGCAAGTCAGGGGTTCGACTGTCCACAGTCCGCCCGACGTTCACCAACACCGAACTCGTCGCCGGAACCGCCGGCGCAAAGGGATTACGCAACGCCGAGCCGGAGGAAATCGCCCGCGCGACAGCAGATCTGATCGAGAATCCACGCCCCTTCGTCCGCGTCACCCGTCTCGCAGGCGCAATGGTCGCGGCGGTGAAATTCGTCCCCCGGCGGCTGGCGACCGGACTGGGTGCGGCCCTGAACACAGATTCGGTGTTCCTCGCGGACGTCGACATGACTGCTCGCCGAACGTATCTCGACAGAATCCAGAACAGCTGAGCATGCCGACACGCGCGCTCGACCAACCACCCGAAAGGCAGCCACAGTGACCCCCACGACTCTGATCGAGAACTATCCCCACCGGATGGGAGGGCACTGCGGGTCAGGTGCAATGCGAGACCTTCTCCAGTGGCACGGTCTGGGATGGGACGGACCACCCGACGAGGGGTTGGTGTTCGCACTGGGTGGTGATCTCGGTTTGTCCTACCTGCGATCGGACGACCTGGTCCCACCGATGTACCTGGTCGGCCGCGGTGCCGACTTCGAGATCGACTTACCGCGCAGGCTCGGCGGACAAGTCGAGGTTCTCACGACCGACGATCCCGGTGAGGGATGGTCATGGGTTCGCGACGACATCGATGCGGGAAGACCCAGTCTGGTCTGGGCCGATATCGCTGAGCTGCCCTACTTACGGGTGAAACTGCAGATGAGTCGCCACGACATCGTGGTGATCGGCTACGACGAGATCGGGGGGACTGCCTCGGTCGTCGACAACGATCGGGCCGACGTGCAGAAGATCCCGCTCGACGCGCTGGCTCGGGCGCGATCTTCCACCTCGTTCCCGCAACCGACACGTCACTGCACGTACCGAATCACGTGGCCGCAGACACTGCCGCCCGTGTCGACTGCCGCGGCCGCGGCCTTCGCCCGATCCGCCGCCAGCATGCACGCCCCATCGACACCGGGAATAGCCGACCACATACCAGCAGCCGGTGCCGACGGTTTGGCCGCGGTCGACCAGCTGGCAACCGACGTCAAGAGCTGGGTCGACCTTCCGCCCGATGACCTCGAGACGCTGCTGTTCAGTCTCGGTATCTTCATCGAAAAGGCCGGAACCGGAGGCGGGCTCTTTCGTCGGCTTCTCGCCGACGGCTGTACCGAGATTGCACGTCTGACCGGTGATCCCGCTACCGCAGACCTCGCGGTGGCCGCCGATCACTGCGCCCAGGCCTGGACCGAAACTGCCCGCGCCGGAACACAACGCGGTCTCGATGTACGAACACGCGCAGCTGCGGTGGCCGTGTCGGCTGCCAGACTGTCGGAACTCGAGCTGATCCTGGTGGAGTCCCTGGAGTCTGCTTCACGCTCGCTGTCCGCCATCACGAGATGATGCCCACCGTCGTTCGATGGCGCGCGGTACACGGGGCGCATCGCACTGTGCTGCAGCTGTCGTCGCCGACACCGTACGCCCTGGCGACCTCACTGATCGGCTTGGAAGAGTCGATGACCTCTCGGCACAGTTCGTCTTTGAACTCGGTGCTGAAAGATCGACGCGATCTGCTCATGCTTGTAGATCCCTATTCCAAGCGGGTCTAGTGTCCGAATCCCTGGGCCGATCAGATCACGACGCCAGCCACTGGGCTGCGGGGTGGATGACCCTCATCTGCAACCTCGCCGACGTTTTCAACGCTCGACGAGGCGACCTTGGCAGGTCCCCGATAAGTCGGGCCACCGTGTTCTAGATCCACGGTGTAGTTGATTCAGCGACCTCGCAGCCCTCGACCGGTTGGTGGTTGTGGGTGCATCGGGCAGCGTACGCCCCCGCAAGCGGGAGGGACCCCCAGGGCGGCGTGAGGTATCCGAGTGATGAGTGCCGGTGTCGATGGTTGTGGTGGTCTTTGAAGTCCTCGATCACCACCCTCGCTTCGAGCAAGCTCGTCCAGTGATTGCGGTTGAGGCCCTCCGTAGTCGATTGTTGACGGATTCGATGTGTCCGTTGTTCCACGGCGTCCCCGGCTGGATGTAGGAGATACCGACACGGTCGCGCAGAAATGTTGCAGCACATGGGAAATGAACTCCGGACCGTTGTCCATCCGCAGCACTTGCGGCGGCCCGTCCCACAGCACGAACGTCTTGTCGAGCTCGCCGGTCAGCCGCTGTGCGGTGATCGACCGCTCTACGATATTCAAGAGGGACTGCCGGGTGTGTTCGTCGATCATCGACGCGATCTTGATCGCCTTACCATCGACGGTCGAATCGAACTGAGAGTCCTTAGCCCACAACACTTTCGGGGCATCGGCTTCGACCTGCGGTCATGAACTGATGCCGGCGCGTTTGCGGGGATGGTAGATTCGAACCTGCAGACCCTCCTTCCAGAGCCGGTGGACCTTCTTCTTGTTCACCGACAAGCCCCTCGTCGTGCCTCAGATGCGCCCAGGCGCGGCGGAAGCCGTGCAGTGGATGCGAGCCTGCGTACGTCCGCAACGCGGCCCTCAGGGCTGCGTCGGCGATCGGTGTTCGTGCGTAGGTGGAGCGGGTAAGCCCAACAGCTTCGCACGCCCAGTCGTTTCGACAGACTCATGGTGTACACGAGCATGTCGACAGCGCTGCGCTTGGCGGCTGGGCTCAGAATCTTCCCTTCGCTACCTCCCGCAGTGCATCTTTCTCCAGCTCGGCCTTGGCGAGCAACCGTTTGAGCTTGCCGTTCTGCTCGCGCAACTCTTTGAGTTCCTTCGCGGCATCGGTGTCCATCCCGCCGTACTGACGCCGCCAGTTGTACAACGTCGCCGCCGACACCTCGAGCGCCGCCGCGATCTCCTCCTGCGTCTTGCCCGCAGCGGTCAGTTCGTCGGCACTGCGCAGCTTGCGCACGATGTCCTCGACAGAGTTGCGTTTCCGTCCAGCCATGTTTTCCATCGTCCTATCCGCCCAGCTCATGGGCAACAAGGCTCTAAATCGAGATGGCTCCGTTCACTTGGGGACACGCCAACCTGTCAGCTGATTAATCCGACGGAAGTTCCCGAAACCATGTATCAGGTATGCACGTACCTGATACTGTGCGAACACCTTATCGCGACGAGCTGCGCAGACAGAAGAGGAGACCGGTATCTATACAGAAATTGCTGGTCGAGCGACAGCCAGTCTTGTGACCTTTGGAAATTCGATTGCCCTCGCCGGCCAGGCACTGCGGTGGGCCGTGCGCGATATTGTCACCGGACGGTTTCCGTTTCGGGAGTTTGTCACACAGACGTGGTTCGTCATCACCGTAACGACGTTGCCAGCGATCCTGGTCGCGATTCCGTTTGGCGTCATCGTCTCGGTGCAGGTCGGAAGTCTAACCCAGCAGGTCGGGGCCACATCTATCGCCGGAGCCGCCGGTGGACTCGGGATCATTCAGCAGGGGGCACCGATCGTCACCGCGCTCCTGCTCGGTGGTGCGGCAGGGTCGGCCATCGCCTCTGACCTTGGCGCACGCACCGTCCGTGAAGAAATCGATGCCATGGAGACGCTCGGACTAAATTCGACACGTCGACTCGTCGCACCTCGATTCGTCGCGGTTCTCATCGTCGCTCCGATGTTATGCATGCTCATCGTGTTTACCGGTCTCGTGGCCGGCTACATCCTTAGCGTCAACGTCCAGGGCATCACGCCGGGGAGCTACGTCGCATCGTTCGCATCGTTCGCATCATCGGCGGACATCCTTGTAGCGCTGATCAAGTCAGTGGTGTTCGGTCTCGTGGTCGTGACAATCGCGTGTCATCGGGGCCTGTCCACGAAAGGTGGCCCTAAAGGTGTGGCTACATCTGTCAACGCCACCGTGGTCCTAGGGGTGGTGGCGTGCTTCGTCATCAACGTGTTCATCACCCAACTGACCATCATGTTCGTCCCGCAGACCATCGGATGACGGAGAACACGTGACCGCAGTACCATCCACCCGTTATACTTCGGTTACTCGTCCGATCGTGCGTGCTGTGACGCCCCTCGCTGAGGTCCCCGCGCAGCTCGGGCACATTACAACATTTACCATCGACACCGTCGCCGGAATTCGGCACGTCGCAACCACCTATCGACGACAGACGTTTTTATTCATACAGGAGTTTGCCTGGGGACGAGGCGCTGTACTGGTCGGCGGGGGTACCGCGATCGTGCTTGTGATTCTCGGAATGGCTGTCGGGGCGTCCATCGGCATCCAGGGCTACGCCTCGCTAGACCTGGTCGGGATGGGGTCTCTTACGGGATTCATTTCGTCATACGCCAACACTCGAGAGTTGGCACCGATGATCGCCGCGATCGGCTTCGCAGCCCAGGCCGGCTGTCGCCTCACTGCGGAAATAGGTTCGATGCGTATCGCTGAAGAGATCGATGCGCTCGAGTCGATGGCGGTGCGGCCGATTCCGTACATCGTCAGCACGCGTGTAGTCGCGGCGATCACTACCATCATCCCCCTCTACATCGTAACGCTGATACTCAGTTTCGGCGCGGCCAAGCTGGTCGTCATCCTTCTACACGGCCAGTCAGGTGGCACCTACGATTTCTATTTCAATGCGTTCCTCAAACCGCAGGATCTGGTGTTCTCGGTCATCAAGGTCCTCATTTTCGTAGTATCGGTCGTCATCATCCACAGCTACCAGGGTTACTACGCCAGCGGCGGAGCAGAAGGCGTCGGCCGCGCGTCTGGTCGAGCGATCCGCAGCAGTCTCATCATCATCGTCGTGGAGGACATGATCTTGACCCTGTTGATGTGGGGTTTCGATTCGGGCGTCCAGATTTCGGGCTAGGAGTTTCAAGTGGCTGTATTTCAAGATCCATCAGGACGCGCGCCCTCACTGGCGAACTTGACCCTGCGCGGGATCGGGGTTCTCGTCGTAGTGACGGTTGCCGGCTATCTTCTGGTGGGAAACGCGACCGGAAAATATGAAGACAACACGACAGTGACGATCACCACCGACGCGATTGGTGACGGGCTGAAGGGCGGATCGGAGGTGAAGTATCGGGGCTTCACGGTGGGCAAGGTGTCCTCGGTGTCGGGGCGCGACCAAAGTGTAAATGTGAAAATCGAGCTCACCGGAGCTAACGACGACATCCGGTTGCGTCAGGGCCTGGCCGTGAATTACACGTCCGCCAGCGCGCTGGGGCCAACGGCACTGGAGATTGTTGACCCCGGACGGGGAGAGTTAATCGGTGATGGCGGCAGTGTCTATGTCAACAAGCAGCAGTCCGAACAAACGTCGGTATCGACCCTGATTCGAAAACTCTCGAAGCTGGTCGATGCTCTCGATCAGCCGGCGTTCAATTCTGTGGTGAAGTTTGTCGTCGATGATTCCCAAACGTTTGCCGACGCCGGCAAGCTCATGTTCCAGATCGCGCAGCTCACTCGGGACGTTCAACAGCGTCCAGTGGGCCAGGATTTGGCGATCGCAGCAGACCTGTCCCAGGGTGTAGCCGATTTCATGACGCCGTTCGTTCCGGGCATCCTCATAAACGTCGACGTCGCTGACTTCTTCGCCACCGACGAGGCCATCAAACAGGCCACAGGCAACCTCAACAGCTACAACGAGTTTCTGTTCGGGGGACTAGGACTGTTGAGCGAAAACTACCCGGCGTTGAGTTCACTACTGGACGTCGGCCTCGATCTGGCGAGGCCGGTCGCCAGATCGGCATCGGGACTCGCGCAGACCATTTACACCATCCCGCAGATCCTGGACAGCATCGACAACGCCACGCCGCAAGTCGGCGAGCGAGTACAACTTCAGGTCGCCCTGGTAGTGCAGACGTCACCTGCGCTGCAGAGCGCGCTTGCAGCAGGAGGACCAAGAAGATGAAGCTCAAGTCGTTAACTCCCACCATCGTCAAGATCGTCGCGTTCGCCGCAGTCATCGGCGTTCTCACCTACGTGATCATCGCCATCCTCGAACCCAGCTCGGACGGACCGAGTTCTGAACGATCTGCGGTCTTCTCCGATGCATCCGGGCTCAAGCCTCGCGACGGTGTGCGGTTGGCGGGAGTCAAGGTCGGATATGTGACGGCGATCGACCTGAAAGGGCCCACCGCGGTCGTTCATTTCCAACTGAACAACGACGTCGCGATCACGTCGAGCACTACCGCCGCCGTGAGGTATCAGAATCTTCTCGGACAGCGATATGTCGAATTGATCGGTGCGGCACAGGGAAAGACACAGGGGGCGGCGCTTACACAGGTGGCGCTCGACAAGACCGTTCCCTCATTTGATGTGTCCACCTTGTTCAACGGGTTCAAGCCGGTGTTCGACACGCTTAACGCCGACGAGATCAATGAACTGCAGTCCAACTTGTTGCGCGTTGCTCAAGGTGATGGGAGGGGTATATCGCCTGTTCTGGAGCAGGTCGCCAACATCACCGCCTACGGGGACCAGCGGTCTGAGATCATCACGAATATTGTGACGAGCCTCGGCCAGGTCTCCGACCAACTCGAAGGCCGCTCGGCGCAGCTGGTCGAACTCGTCGACAAGCTGGGATCGATCGTCGACGAGTTCAGCCGCGTGAGTGACCGGTTGCGGGAGTCGCTAGGCGAGATCAACCGGTCCATGGAGAAAACTGTCATCGCCGGGGAGCAACTTGAGTCAACGTACGACCAGAGTTTCGCGACGATCTATCAGCGTCTGGCGCGAGAACCCGGGGAGTTGGAGGGGCTACTGAATGGCGCGGTACTGCTCAAGCCCCTTATGGACTCGCTGAACGCTTCGACGAATTCCACGCCGACTGAGGCACGATGTTCGAAAGGCCTTCTGCCCCTGCCGGATACAGCTACGATTGCGCTTATGGGGCAACGATTGGTGGTGTGTAAGTGAGGTTGTTCAGTCGAAATCGACCGCATCACCAGTCCGAACGCAGACGCGACCTCATCGTCGCCGCTGTGGTGGTGGTGACCGTGGTGGTCGGTCTGGTAATCGCCGGGACCGTGTATATCGCACCGCCCGGCCAAAAGGTGTACTCGGCGCAACTGGTCAACACCGGAGGGCTGGAGTCGGGTGATCAGGTGCGTATAGCGGGGATAAGACAGGGAACGGTGTCGTCGGTGGACCTCGCGGGAACGTTTATCACAGTCGAATTTCGACTCGACGACTCAGTGCCAGTCCGTTCGGATGCCACCGCAGCGGTTCGCCTGATCACGCCGATCGGCGGGCGAGTTCTGGATCTGGACCCAGGGTCAGGACCGACCTCGCTGTCGGGGGCGATCCCCCTTGTTCAGACATCGAGTACTTACGACATTTCGGACACGCTCGAGACGACGACGCCGGTGTTCCGCGATGTAAAGGGCGTCGATCTCCGTCAGACTGCGTCGCTGCTGCAGAATGCGTTCTCCGACGGCAACACAAACATTCCCGACGCACTGAGGAACACCAGCAGTTTGATGGAACTCTTAGAGCGACAGTACGGTCAGCTCGACAAAGCGGTCGCTCTATCCGATGAATACGTCAACGCTTTCGCCGATCAAAAGCAGATGCTGGTCGACTTTCTCCGTCAACTCAGCTTCGTTGCCAGTACGCTGGGACCTGATATCGAGAACGTCCGCGGCGGGTTCGACCTTCTCAGTCGTCTGTTCAAACTTCTCACGAGGCCGCTCGTGGCTTACAGCGATGGAATCGAACCGTCTGTCCAACAATACAAGACGCTCCTCGACAAGGTGTCGTCAGAGCTGCCAGGCTACTCCGATGCCCTGGCCCAGGTTGATCAGATCACTCAGCGCCTCGGCGTCCTCCTCCAGGCGCCGGTCGGTGCGTCGACTACCACAGAACCAGAGGTTCGTGTGTGCATTCCGAGTGGTGACGACAAATGTTGACTACATGGATCCGAAGACTGTTGCTCCTGATCGCCGTGGTGGTTGTGGTGGTCGCTAGTGTGGAAATAGGGGGGAGGGTGTCCGACGACACGCGCTCCCTGTGTGCCGAGTTCACCGACGCATCGGGCCTCTTCGAAGGCAACACAGTAGCCATGCTCGGCAAGAAGATAGGCAGCGTCGTCGGGGTGCAACAGAATAGTGATCAGTCCGGTGTAAGGATCGAAATGCGGATCGACAAGAGCGTGCCGCTGCCCGCCGACGTCGGCGCGACTATGGTGTCGACATCCATCGTGACCGAACGTCAAATCGAGTTCACCAAGCCGTACTCCGGTGGAGCCCGATACGAGACGAATCAGTGCATTCCGTTGAGTAAGACGAGAACCCCGCTGGGAATCAGTCAGACGCTCGACTCGATCAGCAACTTGTCCGAGGACCTGGTCAAGGACAACGGCAGGAACACCGACGCGATCTTGCAGTCCCTCGAGCTCGTCTCCCGCAATCTGGAAGGAACGCAGGGCGACGTGGCCGGGATCATCAAGGACTCAGCCACGCTCATCAACGACCCGGCCAAGCGGGATGGACAGATTCGCAGGATCGTCGGGAACCTCGCAACACTGACGGGGGTGGCAACCGAGAACGACAAAGAGCTGACCGCCCTCTTCGACAACTTCGTCGGTGCCATCGAGGTCATCATCGCGTACGGCCAGACCTTCGGCGCGGCAGTCGAGTACGCGGGGACGTTCGTACCGATCCTCTCGCGGCTCGCAACAGATTTCGGTCCCCCGATATTCGCGATCGGTGATGCTGCCGTTCCGCTCATCGCCGACATGGGAGAGCAGCCGGACATGATGGCAGCAGTAGCAGCCCGCACGGCAGACCTCATCGTGAAACACCCCGATGCCAAGTCAATTGTGCAGGCGTTCGCAGTGTCGCTGCCTTTGCGAAGCCTCGTCAGTAGCTGCGCCGCGCCGGTGGCAAACGGCGTCTGCAGGTCCAGCGATGCATCAAGGACGATCGCCGGGATGATGGGTGGAGGGGCCTGATGATCTCGGTCAACCGGGCACGCCTCGGACCCACGATAGTCGCACTGATGGCAACGATAGTTTTCGTAACATCGTGTGGGATCAACGCCGACAATCCGCCGACGATAGCGACCTCCGACGCGGACGGCTACGACATCCAGATGGAGTTCACCAGCGCACTCAACCTGCCAGCCCTCGCAAAAGTTCTCTCGGGGGGAATCAGCGTCGGGTTCGTCGAAGATGTCACGTACGAGAACGGGCATGCGGTCGTGAAAGCTCGCATCGACAACACGACTCAGCTGCCGGGCGAATCGCGAGCCGAGCTACGTCAGGACACTCTCCTTGGTGAGATCTACGTTGCCATCCTTCCCCCAGCCGAGCCGTCGACGGGTGCCTTGCTGCGGTCGGGTTCGGTGATCCCGCTGGCACGGACCGAGCCGGCAGCAAATGTCGAGGACGTCATGCGCGGAATGGCGAATGTCCTCGGCGGCGGTGAGCTCGACAAGATCCACACCGCCATCTCGACATTGAACACCACGTTCCCCAAGGACCCGCAGCAATTCGACGCCCTGTATCAGACAACGCTGGAGACCGTCTCGGAGGTCTCCTCGAATACCGACAAACTCGACGTAGTGTTGAGGTCGGCTGATCAGACTCTGAAAGTGATCTTGGACGATCCGTCGGGAATCGACCGGATGCTGACCAAGGGCGGACGCAACTTTTCTGGCCTCGGCGACTCCCTGATCGAGGTCGCGTTACTCATCGCCAACTCGCGTGATTTCGCTGTGTCCGCGGGCAGGATCGTGGATCCGGAGTACTTACGGATCAAGGAGTCAGTGGCCGGGATCGCCCCGGTGATCGATTCGATCGCCAACTCCGACATCTACTCGAAGTCCGTCACGGAGCAGGCAACGAGCGTCATCCGCGACAAACTCATTCCATTCGTGCGGTCGCCCGACATCAACCTCTCGGACATCTCCATCGATGGTCGGGACCTAGCGCGGCGTGACGCCGAATCCTTCATAACCGTGTTGAGATCAATCGGAATGATGCCGTGAACCGCAGCAGCACGCTCATATCGATACTGGCTCTCGCCGTCGTGTTCGTCGTAGGGCTCGGCTACCTCGTCGTCGGCGTGGCACACATCAACCCCACCCGCTCCGAGTACTCGTTAACCGCCATCATCGACAGCTCAGGCGGTCTGCTGGACACATCGCCGGTGATGGTGCGGGGGGTACCCGTCGGAAAGGTGTCCTCGATCAACGTCGCGGATTCGGCAATTAAGGTCGAGATGACGATCGATTCCGACCACAAGATCCCCCAGGACAGCGAGATGTCTATCCAGAATCTGTCGCTCGCGGGGGAACAGTACATCAACTTCGTGCCCGCGGGCACGGCAACCGGTGGGTACTTCGATAACGGAGACGTGGTGCCCGCGGACGCGGTGCACGTGTCGCAATCGGTTCCCCAGGTGTTGCCAAAGTTGGCTGCAGTGGCAGATGGGCTCGACCCGGAATCGATCGAGTCCATCAACAAGACCGTCGCCGAGGCCGTCGCCGGACGGCAGGACGACCTCGACACGATCGGCGACATGATGCACCGTGTAGTCGATTTCGTCGGCAAAGATGGGTCCGTCCGGGTGACCGCGGACAACGCCGAGTTCCTGCTCGGCCTCTTGTCCAATGCCGGGGACGTCCTCACTACGGCATCTGTACGCACCCCTGACGCCGTGAACGGGTTTGCGCGGCTTCAACGGGCGTTCATCAGGTTCACAACCACCTCGTACGACAAGTGGCCTCCCGTGTTGAAGCTTGTGGAAAAGCTCAACGGCTATATTCAGATCCTGCAGCCGGATCTGCTGACGATCACCCGGGCGGTGAAACCGGCGACCGAGAAAGTCGCCGACACATACGTCGACTTCGGGTCGATCGGCGACCTCCTCGGCCGAACTTTCCCGGCGTCGCGACCAGGTCGCGCCGAGGTCCCCGTCACCGTGTCGCCGCCACTACGGTGACGCCCCGTCCGCAAGCGACTGTCACCGTAAGTACACAGAAGGTCCCACATGACAAATGACGACCGAACGAAACCGCACCCCGAGCCCACTGAGGTCGAGGACAGCGCGGCAGCAGCGACGCCGGATGGCGATCTACTGATGGACGAAAACGCCCCAGCCGCGTCCGCCGTAGCCACGGCTGGGGCTGGAGACAGCGACGTCGAACCCCCCTCGCCAGGTGGGCACCGCTGGTCAGCATCGCCGCGATCACGTGCCGTGGTGGTTTCGGCCGTGATCGTGGTGCTCGCTGTGCTGGCCGGCGTGTTCGCCTACCTCTACCTCGAGGCCGACGAAGCGAAGTCGGTATTGGAAAACGACGCCGCGCAACGGGCCGCCGCGGCGAAGGCCGCCTCGGATTACACGACCAGATCCCTGACCTACAGCTACCAGAACACCGACGCCTTTTTCGCGGCAGTCAAAGAGGACGCGGGTGAGGCTCTAGTCAAGCGGTATGACGAGGTTCGGCCGACGCTGACCCAGATTATCCAGCAGGCCCAGGTGCAGGCGTCGGGACGCGTTCTGGCCACCAGCGTCACCAGCGTCACCGGTGACACCGGTGACACCGACGAAGAATACACGGTGATGGTCTTCGCGAGCCAGAAGACGCAGAACGTGCAGAATCCACAACCGAGTGAACTGCCGACATTGTTGAAGGTGGTCGTGACGAAAACCGCCCAGGGCTGGCAAATTCAGGACTATGGCCCAGCTGAATGAGGCGGCGGCTCCGCAGAAGGAGTTCCACGAAGAGCAAGATGCAGGACGGTACTCATTCTTCGACGCGGTCGCAGATGTCGGAGATGTCGGCGGGGTCGACGCCGGTGAGGAGTTGGGTGATCTCTTCGGGTTGCGGGTGCCACTCGATCGGGTCAGTTTGCGAGTGGTCGAACACCGACATAATCGGGAATGTCGGGATTTTGCAGGCCTCCTCGCCGTGCCGACGGTCAAAGACACAGCGATGGTCACCACGGCGCTGAAGATGGCGTTGTGGCGACGAGATCACGGTGGACGCCGCGTCGGCTCAGGGCTCATCCATCACAGCGGTGCCGGCAGTCAGGGCGGATTCAACCTGTCGTCGCAACACAGTGCCGTGAAGCCGAGCGTATCTGCTCTGCAAGCACTTCCGCTGGGGTTCGCCACCCATGTGTTTTGCGCGGGCGGTTGTTGAGTGCATCCGTCACGGCCTGAACGTCACTTCGACGGTATCGAGCGAGATCGGTTCCCTTCGGAAAGTATTGTCGCAGCAATGCATTGGTGTTTTCGTTCGGTCCTCGCGGCCAGGGGCTGTACGGGTCGCAGAAGTACACACGGATCCCGGTTTCTGCGGTCAACTCCGCATGACGTGCAAGCTCCGCCGCGGTCCCAGGTCACCGATCTGCGCAGGTGCTCCGGCAGCGGTGTCATCGCAGCCTGGAGTGCATCGCGGACCGACTCCGATCCGTAACCGGACAACGCCGGCCCGTTCTTCACCGGGGGCGCATCCCCGTACCCATCCTTACGTGGCAGATGCAGCAACGTGGTGAATCTGCTGGTGCGTTCGACAAGCGTACCCACTGCGGACCTGCCCAGCCCGATGATCAGACCTCACCGTTTTCGTCGCGGATCACGCCCGAGAGCACTTCCTGCACGTACTCTCGAAGAGGTTCGTGTTCAACGAGTTTGGCTACCTTGGGTCGCCTTGCCGCAAGATCGGCTTTCCATTGCGCCACTGATGTGCGGTACTCGAGCTTGCCGTCGCGGGTGGCAGCGTTGCGAGGGGATTGCGGCATCGATCCGCTGTGTCGGGATGCGTACGACAATGCGTTGGCCGAGAGCACAATTGGGTTGTTCAAGACCGAGGCAGTATCGAAGAGAAGCCCGTTCCTGAACGGCCCGCTCAAGACCATCGACGATGTCGAGTTCGCCACGATGGGATGGGTCGACTGGTTCAACCAACGCCGCCTCCCACAGCACCCTCGACTACCTCACACCAGACGAATTCGAGAAGGCCTACCGCAGTCAAGAATCGGCTGTCTGGTGGCGTTGCTTCACCCGCCTGGGCGCTATCGGACTGGATGCTGGGGAACGCCCAGGGCGCAAAGCGGGTCGGTCAACCCTGATGTTCACTCTCTGCTATCGACTCAACTTCCTCGAGCGTGGTGGGGATGTGGTACGGCGGTCTGCTCGTGCCCGAGATGCGATAGCGGTCCCAGAAATCAGGGTCGCCCACGACGCACTCGGCGCGTCCCTCTGGTGTCGCAAAGACGGCAACCGTGCGCCTTCCCGAGAGGGCGGCGTGGAGCGCATCATTCTTGTCGATCCTGCCGTACCAGGTGTATAAGCCGTTGAGGGGCTGGAAATAGCCTTTGATCTTCACCCCGACAGCAATCTCCTTGCCACGGCACACCAAGGTGCCCTCGCCGGAGTAGTCGAGATCGTGGTCGTCAGACACGCAAGGCTCACTTTCTTCACATCAAACATTGACAAAAGAACGCATTGGCGCAGACACTATCAGTATCTGGTACCCGGAGTACGGGTATGAAGTCGAGACTCAGCTCGGCCCGGAACGCAACGGAGGTGTCACATGACCGTTCAAAATGTGGAGACCAAGCCCGACGTCTCAACGGAAGGCGCTGCGCGTGTCAGCGCCCGCAAGCCCGTCGACATGCAGAGATCTGCCGGCCGACTGCTGCGGGCGGCGGCCGAAAAATTCTATGACGCGGAGATCGACATCGATTGGGACTCACCCTGGGAGGAAGGAAAGTACTACCTGCCAGAGCATCGGGTCTCGCTCTACGGCACCAAGCTGTGGGAGAGAATGAGCGACGAGCAAAAGGCGGAACTCGGGCGCCACGAAATCGTCAGCATCCTCAGCTTCGGTATCTACGCGGAGAATCTGCTCAGCTCGGCGCTGCTCCGAACATCCGCCAAAGGCGCCCTGACAGATCAAAGGTCCCTCTACGCCCTTAACGAGATCGGCGACGAGGCACGTCACTCGACGATGTTCGCCCGACTGATCAACAAGACGGGCCTGGCACCGTACAAGTTGCCGAAGGGGTTCTTGAGCATCGCGAAGATCTTGCACTTTGTGCCTCTCGGCCCGTCCGTGTCCGGCGCGACTCTGCTCATCGAGGAGATCCTCGACCGCGCTCAGCGCGAGGCGATGAATGACCCGAAAATGCAGCCGCAGCTGCGCCAGCTCATGAAGATCCACGTTCTCGAAGAGGCCCGTCACATCACGTTCGCGCGGCTGGAAATGGTGGAAGGGATGCAGCGTCGCGGACGCATCTCGCGCGCCTGGCATAGAGGCACGTTGGCGGCCATTGCGAACTTTGCATACCCGTTGCTCATCAATCCGAAGGTATATCCCGATGTCGGAATCAGCCGTCTGCGCGGCCTGTGGGCGCAGCAGACGAGCCCGAACTATCGCGTCAACTTGCAGTTCATGTCCGAGCCGATGATCCGATTCTTCCACGAGGCCGGAATGATGGAGGGGAAGTTCACGATGGCGATGTGGCGCGCAACGCGCAGCCTGCCCGACGATCTGCGCTAACACGCCCGGCCCGGTCCGCGCGTCCCACAGCCCATTCCTCGACCCCACGACCGGATTCCTCGGTTCGTGGGCTTGGGCGGATGACATTCCCACACCTGCCACGCGTCACGGCGCGCCGTGCGGGTCCGTTTTCTGCATTCGATCAGGAGATTTTCACAATGCCGTCCTCCAACGCCAAGTCCGCCGCCACGGCGACAGACCCGGGAATAACCGAGCCCATCACTACCAAAGTTCTCATCATCGGCAGCGGCTTCTCTGGCCTCGGTATGGCCGTCCAGCTCCGCCGACGCGGGTACAGCGATTTCATCGTTCTAGAAAAGGCCGACTCCGTCGGTGGGACGTGGCGCGACAACACCTATCCGGGATGCGCGTGCGACGTACCGTCACTGATGTACTCCTACTCGTTCGAGAGTCGCGGTAGCTGGTCGAAGGTGTGGTCCTCGCAGCCCGAAATCGAGCAGTACCTGAAAGATATCTCCAACAAGCGTGGTGTCACTCAGAAGATCCACTTCGGGCAGAAGTTGGTCTCCGGATACTGGAGCGAGTCCGAATCTCGGTGGCACCTGCATACCGAGTCGGGCCGGGAGTACGTCGCGCAGTACGTCGTGTCCGGTGTCGGCGCTCTGCACATCCCGAATTTTCCGAACATCCCCGGAATCGACGAGTTCGCCGGCCAGGCGTTCCATTCGGCACAGTGGGACCACACGGTGGATCTCCAGGGCAAGCGGGTGGCCGTCATTGGCACCGGTGCCAGCGCGATTCAGTTCGTGCCGTTCGTGCAGAAGGACGCCGGCACACTCACGGTCTTCCAGCGAACCCCGGCTTGGGTACTTCCACGCAAGAACTTCGCGGTGCCGCCGGTACTTCGGACGCTGCTCAGCAAGATCCCCATTACTCGCCGCCTCGCTCGGTGGTCGGTCTACTGGGGCGCAGAGAGCCTGGCCTTCGGGCTCAACGGCCACTCCAACCTTATGCGACCAATCGAAAAGGTGGCGAAATGGAACATCGAGCGTTCTATCACCGACCCCGAGCTACGCCGGAAGCTGATGCCGTCCTACCGCATCGGATGCAAGCGCATCCTGGGATCGAACGACTACTACCCTGCGCTCGCCGCCCCCAACACGACAGTGATCAGCGATCGGATCGAAAAGATCACTGCCGATTCGATCGTCACCCCTGACGGCGTGTCACACCCTGTGGATGTGATCATTTACGCCACAGGGTTCCATGTCACGGACGGGTTCGATCAACTCGCGCTCAAGGGCGCTCGGGGCGAGGACTTGCCGTCGCACTGGCACCGGACGGGCATCAATACCCACCTCGGCATCACCACCGAGGGCTTCCCGAACCTGTTCTTCCTGCTCGGACCTAACACGGGTCTTGGGCACAACTCTGTCGTGTTCATGATCGAGCAGCAGATCAAGTACATCATGAAGGCCATCGACGCCGTCGACAGTCGAGGTGCGGAGCGTGTTGATGTGCGGGCCGAGGTTCAAGAACACTTCAACAAGAGCATCCAACACAAGCTCGCCAAGGGCGTGTGGACCAACGGCGGATGTACGAGTTGGTATCTGGACTCGCAAGGTGTCAACCGTACGGTGTGGCCCGGGTTCACCTGGCAGTACTGGCGAGCGACGAAAGACTTCGAGCCCGCCGAGTACGAGATCGCCTGACAATCCAACCGTAGGTCATCGAGAAGTGAGTATCCGACAGTGAGTAGTTCGACAGCAGGCAATTACGCGACCCAGGTCGCAGTCGTCACGGGAGCCGCCTCAGGGATCGGTCGGTCCCTTGCCCTCCAACTGGCCGAACGCGGGGCCAGCCTTGCCTTGTCCGACGTCGACGAAGTGCATCTCGAGGAGACGGCGGACATGTGCCGTACCGCGCATCGTGCGACCGTGGAGACCGCGGTGTTGGACGTGGCAGATCGTGCTGCGTTCCAGGTTTACGCAGAGAGCGTGCAGTCGTCTTTCGGGCGCGTCAACATGGTGTTCAACAATGCCGGCGTCGCCCTCGGCGCCGACGTTGTCGACATGTCCTGGGAGGATTTCGACTGGCTGATGGGCATCAACTTCGGTGGTGTCGTCAACGGGACCAAGGCGTTCCTGCCTTATCTGATCGCCTCTGGTGATGGTCATCTGGTAAACACCTCCAGCGTCTTCGGTCTGGTCGGGATCCCCAGTCAAAGCGCTTACAACGCCGCGAAGTTCGGTGTGCGTGGCTTCACCGAAGCGCTTCGGCAAGAGATGAAAATCAGTCGGCATCCGGTCACGGTGACATGCGTTCACCCCGGCGGCGTCAAGACTAATATCGTCAACAACGCTCGTGGTGTATCCGATATGGGGGCAGATACCGCCACCATTGCCTCGATGTTCAACAACATCGCCAGGACCACTCCGGAGAAAGCTGCGTGCGCCATCCTCAAGGGAATGGACAAGAAGAAGCCCCGAGTGCTGATCGGCGCAGACGCACGTGGCTTCGACTTTGTCGCACGCGTTGTCGGTCCGCGCTACCAGGACATCTCTGCGCCTGTCACACGCGCGGGCTACGCCTTGGCTCGTAAGCGGGGGATCATCAAATGACCCTCGAACAGGAGAATCGGCCGGGCACCACCGCGCGATCGCGAACGCTGACCGTGTCGGAGGTCGTGCAGGAGACCAAGGACTCCGTGAGCATCGCCTTCGAAGTGCCTGACGAGATCGTCGACGATTTCAAGCATCTACCCGGGCAGTTCATTACGTTGAAGATCCCGTCCGACCAGACGGGCCACGTCGCACGATGCTACTCGCTGAGCAGTTCGCCTCATGTCGATGACTTCCGCCTCGAGATCGGGGTGAAGCGCACCGCTGGGGGGTATGCGTCGAACTGGTTGTGTGACAACGTTTCCATCGGCATGGAGGTGACCGTCCTCACGCCATCGGGAAAGTTTACCGCTAAGAGCCTCGACGTCGACTTGCTCTTCTTCGCTGGCGGAAGCGGCATCACTCCGGTTCTGTCGCTGGTGCAGTCGGCTCTGGTGTCGGGCAGTGGGGAAGTTGTCCTGTTCTACGCAAACCGTGACTCCGATTCGATCATGTACGAGTGCCGGCTTGAGCAGATTAGATCTGAATTCGCCGAGCGGTTCACTTTGGTTGACTGGCTTGAGTCGGAGAACGGGATTCCCACATCAGAGGCTGTAGAAAAGATTATTCGTGAACACAAGGGATCGGCAATTTTCACCTGCGGGCCTTCCCCTTTCATGGATCTTGTGGAAAGCTCTGCCGCCGCATGCGGAGTGGATCATTCGGATGTACATCGAGAGGTATTCCAGTCGCTGACGGGTGACCCGTTCGACACCGCAACACTGCGTCGACTCAGTGACGACGAGGGTGTAGCTACGGCCACGGTTTACCTGAACGGAGAGTGCATCACCACGGAGTGGCCACGTAACACGCCTCTGCTCGATGTGCTGCTCTCGCGAGGGCACAATGCACCGTACTCGTGCCGAGAGGGCGCATGCAGCGCGTGTGTGTGCAAGCTCATCGATGGCGATGTCGAGATGGTGCAGAACAACATCCTCGTAGACGACGACATTGAGGACGGCGAGCGACTCGCGTGCCAGGCACTTCCGCTCACCGACGCTGTGACGGTGAGTTTCGATGACCTCTGACTCCTCGAAAGCTGGCCTATTGTCGCGGCGGTCGCGGGAGGTTCTCTCCAGTGACGGCACGAGGCTGTTTGTCGAGGAGTACGGGCTCGGTGATGATGCGCCGCTGCTGGTGTTCAGCCACGGGTGGGCTTGCCAAGGTCGGTTCTGGAGACCTCAGATCGAGCACTTCGCCACCACACACCGTGTGGTGGTGTACGACCAACGAGGGCATGGCTGGAGCGACCGGGGTCGCGCGCCCTTCTCTTCGTCGGTGCTCGGCGACGATCTCGAGGCTGTCTTGCGCGCTGTCGTCACGTCTAATCGTAAGGCATTGGTGACCGGTCATAGTATGGGCGGGATGTCCATCATGGGTTGGGCTGCCGAGCACCCGGAGTCGGTGCCCGTCTTATCCCGTGGTGCCGTCTTGGCGAGTACCGGCCCCTCGCAGTTGGTGAGTAAATCGACGCTAATTGGGTCGCCACGTCGATTCCGCGCCTCACTGGAGCGGGCATTCGCAGCCGGGCTCGCCACCGCGGGACCGGAGATGCTTGACACTCGCTTCAACCGACGGTTGGTGAAATACGGGACGATGGGTCCACACGCGCCAGCAGACGTTGTGGCTGAGTGTTCCGACATAGTACTGCGGTGCCCCCCTGCGGTTCGGGGAATGTGGGGCAGGGTCCTGGCCACCATCGATGTGAGCAAAGGAATCGACTCACTTACGGTTCCGACGACCGTGATCGTGGGCTCGGCCGACAAGTTGACACCCGCGGTTCATTCCATTGATCTCGCCGACCGACTGCAGCAGCGCCGCCGGTTGCATGAGTTCGTGGCGTTGCCACAGATCGGTCACATGATCAACATGGAGGCACCAAACTATTTCAACGAAGCAGCGGCCCGATTGGACGCAGCCACGGTAGGCGATGGCTTTTGAACCGTCGACCGGACACACATGAGCTCGTGAGACGGCCACGATCGTCGACAGGCCGCGCGTGTCCGAGTTGGGAGGGGTCCATCGAGGCGTACAGCATCGATGGCATCGCCACGGTGATCTTTTTTGCGTCGATGGTGCGCAGCACCTCGGCGGATAAAACTTCGGCAGCACCATCATCGGGCCGCCTTTCGTCAGGGTCGGCACGAAGAACGCGGCCCCAGCATGCGACAGCGGGGTGCACATCGAGAATTTGGGGAACCCGGTCATTCTCACTCCGGAGAGTTGAATCTGCGTCATCGTGAACATTGCCGAAGCCTCCGATGGCTCCCTTCGGCTTTCCGGTCGTGCCGCCGGTGTATGTGATCGACACGGTGCGATCCGGCGGACGATCGGCTGCTTGAGGGAGGGTGCCGAACCGCTGCGAGCGAACCGAGAGGTTTCAGCGAACGGCTCTCCAGCCCGACTCGCTTGAGAGGACCCTTCAGGGTATTGTTAACCCCATAATGTCATTCGTCCGCCGCGTTTCATTTACTCCATCTCAGGTGCAGCGTCGAGTGGCCGATGCCCGTAGCACCCGCTGGGATGAGCATAGAGTCGAGGTACGCGCGCAGCTGGTCGACGCGACCATACGGATCATCGAACGGTATGGTGCAGGCGTCAGCATGGACGACATCGCTGCGGAGGCCCGTGTATCTAAACCAAAGCTGTATCGCTACTTTGGCGACAAAGCGGGCTTGAACGCGGCGGTGGCGGCGAAACTCGGTGCGTTGATGTGGGATTCGGCGAAAGTCACTATTCTCGCCGACCAAGATTATCTTTCGGTTGACGACATGGTTCGCTCGTCCGTCCAGAGCTACGTCGCGCTCGTCGGGCAGTATCCCACTGTCGTCAGATTCCTTATGGCGAATCACTTGTTTCAGTACTCCGGATCGGGAAATGGCGGAGTTGCTGACGAACTGAGGTCGGTGATGGAGGTCGTCGCCGATCGGTTCACTGAAAGTCTTCAGCGTGTTCACGCAGATACTTCGGTCATTCCCTTGGCCGTGGCGTCCATTCTGGGTTCTGGTCTATCTGCGACTCAGTGGTGGATCGACAACGGTCGTGAGCAAGGGGTGGATGATACGTTCTTCGCCGCACACCTATCAGAGACGACGTGGGGAATCATCGACGGCGCGGCCGCAACCGTAGGCGTGGCCTTCTCACGCAGTCTGCCATTCAGCCATCCCGGTTTCGCGTCCCGCCACAAAATGGACTGAATCACCCTAGATATCCAATAATTGTAACTTGTCAAGCTGCGTCGGGTTGTTGCGCGGTGCGGTGTGCCCAAGCGGTGTGTTCGTCGTATTCGGTGCAGTGGCGTACGCACCCGTGCAGGAGCCCGACAAGTCTGTTGGCGAGTGCGCGGAGCGCTTGGTGGTGGAGGTCTCCGGTAGCACGGTGTTGTTCGTAGAACGCGCGAGCGGCCGGACTCTGGCTGAGGGCGCAGAACGCCCACCGGTCGATGGCATCGTAGAGCCGCCGGTTGCGGATATGTCGAGCCAGTACGGCCCGCTTCTTGCCCGACGCAACTGTCAGGGGTGACGTACCGGCGTAATTCTTGCGAGACTTGGCGTTGGTGTAGCGGTCGACGTCGTCGCTGAATTCACCGAGCCCCGGGCGGCGAGGATGACACCGATTCCTGGCAGGGAGAGGTAGATGGCGGCGTTGCGTGTCAGCGTCCGGGTGTGTTTCAAAATGGCGGGTCAGTTCGGCTTCGAGGTCGCCGATCTGACGGTTCAACTCCGCGATCAACGCCAAGAGTGCGCCCGGCATCGCGCTCGACCTGCGCTGCGAACGCCTGCAACCACGAAAGGCGAACGCTACCGATCCCGTTTCTGCGCCCGCTGCGCACTCCGCGACGACCTCCATGCAATCTTGATATTCGATAACGAGGACATCGCGCTGGACGCGCTCCTTCAAGCGTTGGGCGCAACAAATCGACCTCAGAGCGCGGTCATCTTGATGCGAGGCGCGCGGGCCTCGCCTGCCGCCGCGGAGCGGCAGAGATTGGGGTCGTCGAAGCATTCGGCCGAGGCAGGTCGGGTGTGAGATAGTTGCATTCGCGAGATGCCCTTCGTGGTGGCTGGAATGTTCCCTAGACAAGAACTCAGTTACGGGCAGTCCGCAAACGCGGCCTCAGAATAGTCATCTCCAGGTCCGAAATCCTCGCGGCAGATCACTTCTCTCTTTAAAGCTATGTCGGCTTGGTCGATCCTTTAGTGCGGTTCACTTCTGACATAGTGCAGTTTATCTTTCGAAACTAACAGCGGTGCAGGCCGAGCGCACGAAGACGCGACAGACTCGGCACAATGTTTTCACGACAGAGAGGTCCGACCATGAAAAGAATTCCAGACGAGGTCAGCGGGTCGGCCGGCCCCGCTATCGAGAACTGGGCGCGCTCGTTCTGGAGCACGAGTTTCGATTCGCCTGATCTACCGCCCCACCACCCCGACTGTCTTGGTTGTGGGCCGCAGAACCCGCACGGCCATGCCCTGTCGGTCCAGCGTGACGAGAACGGCGTGGTGGCTCACCATGTGTTCGATCAACGTCATGTCGGGGCACCCGGGATAGCACACGGCGGCGCGGTGGCGACCGTTCTCGACGATCTGTTCGGCTTCCTGCTCTACACAGTGGGTGAGCTCGCCGTGACGCGGCGTCTCGAGCTCGACTACCTAGCGCCGGTTCTGCTCGGCACTCCATACGTATTGCGTGCTGCCGTTCGGTCTCGTGATGGGCGCAAACTGGATCTCACGGCCACGATGGACGATGCGCAGGGCCGCTCGGTAGCCACCGCTACTGCCCTGTTCGTGGTGGTCGAGGTCGAACACTTCATGCAGTCCCAAGCCCGAGCCCAACTCCGGGCCACAGACACGAATCACACCGAAGAATAGACACCCTGGCCGACCTTCACCGACGTCCGTCACCCGCGGTGGCTGTCGTACGGCTGCGTCTACCTGGCGCAAAGACGGCGAGGACGAGTGCCCCAGCGGCGGTCAGCGCCGCCAACGACAGCGTCGCCTGACCACTTCCGTGTACGAATGCGGCTCTGGCGAACTCGGCCAGCGGCTGACCAGCTGGTCCTGCGCGGTCGGCGACCTGCAACGCGGCGGCCAGAGAATCGGCCACCGGACCACGGGCAGGCTCGGGTAGCTGGGGCAGAGCCGGCTGAATGTGCTGAACGTAACCGGCCGCGAGCACGCTACCGGCTACCGCAATCCCAATCGCGGCACCGATTTCGCGAGCTGCGTCGTTGACCGCGGCAGCCACCCCGTGCTTGGCCTCAGGAGTGTCCGAGACGATGGCGAAAGTCGCAGGGGCGGTACACAACCCCAAACCCGCGCTCATGATGAGCAGGGGCCACAGCAGGTCAGGGTAAGTCGCAGCGACGGTCAGTCTGCTCACCATCACCAGTCCCGCCGCGATGGTGAGCAGACCTACAGTGGTCATCACCCGCAGCCCAACAATGTTCGACAGCCAGGGTGCAATCACCGAGATCACGATGAGCGGCACGACCATAGGGGTCAACGCCAACGCGGCGGTGAGCGGTCCATAACCGAGAATCAACTGCAGATACTGCACCAACAGCAAGAACACCCCGAAGGTCACCAGAAATTGGATACAGACAGACAGCGCGCCGGCACCGAAACCACGGCGGGCGAACAACCGGACATCGAGTAGCGGTGCCGAGGAACGTAGTTCTACGACGACGAACACCACAACTGCGAACAAGCCCACCGCAGTGCTGATGGCGACGAGCGAATCCGACCAGCCACGGGCCGGAACCTCGATCACAGCGAAGACGATCGCCCCGACTGCCACAACTACGGTCACAGCGCCCACCCAATCGACCGGTGGATGCTCCTGCTGGCGGGACTCCGCGATACTGCATGCCAACCCGGCCAGAACCGCTCCGGCGACGGTCAACCCGACGAACACCGAGGTCCACGACCACTGCTCGAGCAGCACTCCAGCCCCGAGGATGCCCAGGACCGCCCCGGATCCAGCAACCCCGGCCCACACCCCTACAGCGCGACCGCGATGCGCCGGTGGAAATCCCGCGGTCAGTATCGACAGCGTCGAGGGCATGACCAGCGCCGCACCCGCCCCAGCCAACGCGCGAGCAGCGATCAGCCACGCCGGGTCAGCAAGAAACAAGGGCAATGCCGACGCGAAAGCGAACAACGCCAACCCCGCCACGAGCACCCCCCGGCGACCGTAACGATCACCGATCGCACCGGCAGGCAGAACGAAGCACGCCAATACCAACGTATAACCGTCGACTATCCAGGTAAGTTGAGCTTGCGTCGCCCCTGTCGCGACCGCGATCTGTGGCAACGCTGAATACAATGCCGCCATTGCGGCCACCACCAACGCGACCGCCATGCACGACACAATCAACATCCACCACTGGGCGCCGCTCCATCGAGCGACGCCGGCAGAGTCGGATCCACGTTCGTTCATGGCCAGCCTCCCAGTTCGAGACCGGTCGTCTCGGTACGAGACTATTAGTATCATAACTCTGTGGGTGTGACAGAATGGTCATGCGAGGAGATATTTTGTCAGTCAAATGGAGCGGAGCCCGTTCATGGTCGACCCTCTCGTTGCAGCCGAGGGCCCGGCCGATCCCCGGCTGGCGCGCTCACGTAACCGGTTACTCGAAGCTGCCGGTCAGCTGCTGTCCACCGGCGGTGTCGAGGCGGTCACCGTGGAGGCGGTCACCCGCATGTCGAAGGTTGCGCGTGCCACGCTGTACCGACACTTCGGAAGTACCACCGACCTGCTCGCGGCAACCTTCGAGCGACTACTACCCCCAGTCGACACCGATATCGATACCGGTCCGCTACGCGAACGTCTGATTTCGTTGCTCACCACCCAAGCCGACCTCATCGACCAAGCTCCGGTGCAGATGACCACGCTGGCGTGGCTGGCAATGGGACCCGTCAACAGCGGCGACGCCAGTCGGCGCGATCTCGATCCTGGCGCGGTGGTCTCACTTCGGGCACGTGTCATAGAGCAATACCGCAAGTCCCTGGATCAGATCCTGACGGCCCCTGACGCCCGCGATGTGCTCGGCGAGCTCGACACCACCTTCGCCCTCATTCAGCTCCTCGGACCGATAGTGTTCGCTCGCCTTACAGGACTGCGTCACATCCACACCGACGACTGCATCCGCATCGTCGACAACTTTCTCGCCGCCCATGCCACAAGTGTCGGATCGAGCACTTCGCGCGACAATAGTCGTACGTGGCCGGCCACGACGCCAGACCCGCAGTTCAACGAAGGCCAGTAAGGCTTGACGGAAAACCACACCATCACTGCGCTAACCAGTCAGGGATCGCGGCGCTCATCGGATGCAACCTAACGTGGGCATAAGAACTCAGAGTTGCAGGAGACTTCTGAAATCGTGCAGCCGACTTCTGAAACTGACACAGGGTGCTGCGTGCGATGTTCAACACTTCCGCGATTTCGGTCATGGGTACGCCATCGCCGCGCATCTTTTTCGCCTGCCGCTTCTTCGCAGCCGTCAGCGAGGACGGCCGGCCTCCGACTCTGCCGCGATCACGCGCCGCCGACAGTCCGGCCATCGTGCGTTCACGGATGAGGTTGCGTTCGAATTCCGCTAGGGCACCGAAGATGTGGAAGATCAGCTTGCCGCCCGGGGTGGTCGTATTGATCTCTTCGGTCAAGGATTTGAACGCCACCCCTCGCGCTTCGAGTTCGGTGACGGTCTCGATCAGGTGCGGCAGCGAGCGTCCCAGTCGGTCGAGCCTCCATACGACGAGCGTGTCACCTGGACGCAGGGCGTCCATCAAGGCCGCCAGCTCGGGGCGATGTCGACGGCCATCGTAAGCTCCCCACTGGCGGCCATTTATGGCGCATTTTGTGGCCATGGTTTCTCCCCGCGTACGGCCAGATAGTTCCCCACCTGCTGTGAGTCAGATTCGGTCCCGGCAACGCTGGGTGGATGAAATCGAGCAGGGAGATCATGGAAATTTTGGAGGCGTACGACCTCACGGGTAGTTATCGGGCGGCGGCGGAGCTGGCTGGGTGTGATCACCACACGGTGGCCCGGTATGTGCAGATGCGCGCTGCGGGGCAGCCGCCGGACCGCCGGCGGCATCGAGCGCGGGCGATCGACGACTTTCTGCCGAAGATCGAGGAGTTGGTGGTCCGCTCGCAGGGCAAGGTCCGCGCGGATGTCATCCACGAACGGATCGTCGCGCTGGGGTTCACCGGCGGTGAGCGGACCACGCGCCGGACGGTCGCGGAGGCGAAGGCCCAGTTTCGGGCTGGTCGGCGGCGAGTGTATCGGCCGTGGGTAACCGAACCTGGGCTGTGGTTACAGTACGACTTCGGTGACGGGCCAACGATTTCCGGCCGGAAGACGACGTTGTTCTGCGCATGGTTGGCGTGGTCGCGATTTCGGGTGGTGATCCCGATCTGGGACAAGACATTGCCGACGGTGGCGGCGTGTTTGGATGCGACATTCCGCCGCTTGGGCGGGGTTCCGGTCTATGTCCTCACCGACAACGAGAAGACCGCGACGATCGATCACGTGGCCGGGATCGCGGTCCGCAATCCGGAGATCGTGGAGGTGGCACGGCATTACGGCACGACGCTGCGGACGTGTTTACCTGCTGATCCGGAGTCGAAGGGAGGAAGTGAGGCGACGGTGCGGATCGCCAAAGCCGACCTGTTGCCGAAGGAGGTGAACCTGCGCGAGCAGTATCACTCTTTCGGTGAGCTCGAGTCGGCTTGCCGGCAGTTCTGCACCGACGTCAACACCCGCGTCCACAGCTCTACTCGGCGGCGGCCGGTCGAGCGGCTGGCCGAAGAGTTGCAGCGGCTGCATCCGCTGCCGAAATCTCCGTTCACCGCGGTGTTCGGCACTACCCGGCGGGTGAACTGGGAGTCGACGATCTCGGTGGAAGGGGTGCGGTATTCGGTGCCGCACACGTTGATCGACACTCGGGTCTGGGCCCGCTTCCATGGTGAGGAGCTGATCGTGACCGCCGTCGACAATGATGGCGGTGCAGTCGAAGTCGCGCGGCACCGCCGCGGCCAACCCGGTTCACCGGTCCTCGACAACGACCACTACCCACCCCGCCCAGACCGCGACGCCGCCGACCGGGTGCCCAAGCCTCGTACCGCCGCCGAGCTCGCCTTCCTACAGTTGGGCCAGGGTGCCAACAGCTGGCTGGTCGAGGCTGCCGCCGCGGGAGCGCGCCGCATCAGGGCGAAGATGGCCGAGGCCGTGGACCTTTCGAAGCTGCACTCCCCGGACGCAGTCGACAGAGCGTTGGGGACGGCGGCGATGACCGGCCGGTTCGCCGATCGGGACCTGATCTCGATCCTCGACTACCAAGTCACCCACGAACACGCTGATCCGGTCCGTCGCAGCGAGAACCACACTCTGCAACCGGGCACCGCCGCCTGGTCCACCTTCGGCCAGACACCAGCGCCGGCCAGCCCAGCCACTACTGACGATGAAAGCGATGACGCCTGATGAGCACCCCTTTGCGCACTGTTACCAGCGCTAACGGCGACCCGTTGGCCGAGGCGATCGACCTGACTAAACGCCTGAAACTGCCCCATATCCGCAGGTCCTTGAGCGATATCATCCCGACCGCGAAAGCCCAACGCTGGGACCCCGCCGAAGTCGTGCGGGTTCTCCTCGCTGAGGAAGCCGCCGGCCGGGACCGGGCGAACCTGCACACTCGCCGCAAACGCGCGGGTTTCCCTACCGGCAAGACCTTCGGCGACTGGGACGAAACGAAATTGTCGATTCCCCGCGCCACCCAGGACGCGCTCCGCACCCTGGAGTGGGTCGGGCGGCGTGAATGTTTCTGCGTCTGCGGGCCTTCGGGAACTGGCAAGTCTCACTTCACCGAGGCACTCGGGCAGGCCGCAGTCGAAGCTGGGCTGGCGGTGTCTTGGTTCACCATCGAAGACCTCGGTGCCCTGGTCCGCCGGCACCGTGCCGACGACTCCATCGCCCGAGCCCTGACGAGGATCATCCGCTCCGACCTGATCATCGTCGACGACATCGGTCTGCTCCCGGTCTCTGAAGACGCCGCCGAAGGATTCTATCGCCTCGTCGACGCTGCCTACGAACGCCGAGCGATTGCCGTCTCGAGCAACCTGCACCCCTGCGGCTTCGACGAGATCATGCCCAAAACATTGGCCACCGCCACCGTTGACCGGCTCCTGCACCATGCGCACGTCGTCGTCACCGACGGCGACTCCTTCCGCCTCACCGAAGCCACCACCGGCAAGGGGGTGAAGCCCTTCAGCTAACCCCAATCAGAAAGCGGGTGGGGAAAAACAACTGGCCGCCACCGGGGAGAACCCGTGGCCACCAGCGGGGAGAACTACTGGCCGCCTACGGGGAGAACTTCGTGGCCATTGACAGGGCGATCCGTCTTCGCTCCTGAGGCCTTGTCGGTCCAGACGCGGAAACAGCCAGCCGCATTCAATGCGTCCAGCTGTAATTCCGGGTTCTGGTCGGTGGTCGAAACCCTCGCGTAGCCCAAAAAGTCGCTCACAAGGGCACAGTGTTGCAGAACTCACCGACAAGCGAGGTTTCGGGACAAAAGCAATGGGACACGTTTTTGGGACACCCCTGTGCCTGGTCGCTTCGCATGATCGGGGAGCTCCGCTTCGTGTCCGAGAAACGACCGATTGACGGACGCGCGATTCAGGTGGACTTCGCGACTGGCGTCTTCTCAGCTCAGCGTCACCGAGCGATCGCCAAAGTCTGCGACGACCCGAAGATGGCCGCCGAGGGCTTCGACGTAGGACTCCAGAGTTCCGAGCTGTGTGTTGCGGAGGTCGCCCCGCTCGATCTGTGAGACCCGAGGTTGGGAAATCCCCATCAGGTCGGCCAAATCCTCTTGGCGGGTCACCTGTTCGCGGCGGACCTCGACGAGACGGTGGGCCCGAACCTCTTCCTGCATCGTTTTCCGGGCGTTGCTGACGGCCTGCTCGTCGATCCGCTGTGCGGCGTCCGCCCGTACTTCACGCCAATTCCGAGCCATGTCTCGCACCTCCTGAGTTTTTAACTGTTCTCTAGCTTTTCGATCCAGAGCTCGTAGCGGTCCTCCGCTATCGGGATGTTGTCGGTGTACCACTGCTTCCACTCGCCGGCCTTGTCTCCCGCGACCAGCAAGATCGCTTGCCGCTGAGGATCGAATACAAACAAGATCCGGATGGAAGTTCCGGATGGCCGTAACTCCTTCATGTTGTGGATCTTTGAGCCTTTGACCTTGTCTACGGTGGGGCGTCCCAGCGTCGGCCCTTCGGCTTCCAAGTAGTCGATGGCTGCGGTCACGGCCGCGACATCGGACTCGTCCAAGGTTAGGAACCACTCGTCCACCTCGGCGAGGAGGACCACATCGCACTGCATGAAACCGACCCGCCTCCCAAATCCGTGGTGGCCGGTGCCACGTAAACAATATAACGCTGAGCTTCTATTTTTGGTAGAGGTGCGGCTCACATATCGGCGGCGGCCAGGGGCGGTCATGCCGCAGGGGAATGTGGCGGCCGGGGATCGGGACCCGACAGGGGACAACGGTGGAAGGATGGCGACATGCGCCCGGACAGGTACCTCGAGGATTTTCTGAACGGGCTGGAAACACTGAGCGGGGCGTACCCCGAGGCCGCGGAGGTGATCGCTTCGCACGGCGTCGTGGCCGCACTCGACGACGACGAGGCATTCGTAGTTCTGCTCCGTTTGGTAGGTCCGGAAGCGCCTGTGTATGCCGACGAATTGTGGCAGCTGATCAGTACGTTTCTAAACAGCCGACGCGCTGAGGAGTTGTTCGGCGGCTCTGAGGGCATTGGGCACACACATCTCAACGCGGTGAGACGGCCGCGATACATTCCGCCTAACACCCGGCCTGTGATCCCGCGATGATCTGACACACCGCCGACCTCACCCCGAATGCCCACCCAACCTAGGTCGCCGGACATGGAAGCAGCAACGCGTAATCGGCCGGCATGGCGCAGCGGACTGAAGGGCGGACAGGGTTGCTGTGTGTAGGGTCGTTCCCATGTCAGATTCCGAACAGGATTGGGGCACGGTACTTTCCGGACACAGATCCCCAGAGATGATCACCCGGCTGACCCCAGTGTTCGAAGCGCACAACATCGCCCCTGATGCGGTGGCCTCCGCGCTCGCGGACCAGGAGGCTTTCGTTGCGGCAACCACCAGTAGGTCGGACTGGGCAGATGCCTATGGCGGCAAAGTCGCCGCCGCGCTCATCGCCGCTGAAGTCCTCGAACAAGCAGCGGCTCTACAGTTCACGGTGTCGACCATCCGCTCCCGCATCGTCGCTCAGGTCGTAGCCGAATCGTCCGTCGGAGAAACCGCTCGGCAGCTCGGCTACAGCCATCAACACATCTCCCGACTCCGGAAGAGCGGAGCTGCACAACAGCGCCACGAGACGGAAGAGGTAACTAGTCGCTCAGTGGTGCTGGGGATTTAGGAAGCTTGCGCCCCATGGCTCTCCGCTTTTGCGCGCATCGTCACCCGCGCCAACATTTGTTCCATCTGCGGCCACCCCAACGGCACCGCAGCGCCATGCATTCTGAGACGGATATTCCACTCCGGAGCGAACGCATCCCACAGGACGCGTACAGCAGGTGCCAACACATCGCGCTCGATCGCCTCGACAGTCTCTCTGTCCCAACGAGGCTCCCCGTCAAAAGAATCCGGCTCACCGAACACCGAGGTCAACCGATCAGGTGTGTAACCGAGTGCAATCAGGTCCGAGGCGCTGAAATGTTGCTTGCTCACAAATCGGGGGTCGGGGAGCAGATTCTCGAAATCCGGCGCTAAGGATTTACGGCAGATAGTAGCGTACTATCTGCCGTAACTCGTGAGTCGTCCTGCCGCGATGGTCGTTCCGGAGATGGGCGACTCCGGAAA
>NZ_JABFAU010000069.1 GCF_017168335.1 Rhodococcus sp. KRD162
ATCATCCGCATCCACAGCCGCGTTCCGATCGCCGATCCCGAACGTATCAATCCCGAGATGATCGCGGCGCTGCGGGTGGAAGGGGCAACCACCTGGATTGTGATCCACGCCAATCATCCGCGCGAATTCGGTGCCAATGCCCGCGCGGCCTGCGCACGCCTCGCCGACGCCGGCATTCCATTGGTGAGCCAGTCGGTCCTGCTGCGCGGCGTCAACGACGATGCGGCGACGCTCACGGCGCTGATGCGCGCTTTCGTCGAGTGCCGGATCAAGCCCTATTATCTGCACCATGGCGACCTTGCGCCCGGCACCGCGCATTTGCGCACCACGATCGAAGCCGGGCAGGAGCTGATGCGGGCCCTGCGCGGGCGCGTCTCCGGACTTTGTCAGCCGGAT
>NZ_JABFAU010000070.1 GCF_017168335.1 Rhodococcus sp. KRD162
CCCACCCGCGGCCTGGATCAATGCGCCCGCCAGTCACCACCCGAGCGCTCAGCAGTGTCGAGTCGACGGCACCGCCCACCGCCGCTGCTGTTCCGACCCTTCCAGCGAGTCTCGGACTGCTGTCGGTCGAAGAACTGCTGAAGATGCTCGACCCTCGCTGACATGTTCGAATAACGTGTCGTACCCCTCCCCTACTCTGCGATTCACCGAAAAGTTCGGGGGCCACACCGGGGGAACGTGGAGGGGACAACGATGGGTCGTACAGATGTGGATAGCTTTCTCGAGTACACGCAGGCTACGAATGTGCGCGCGGATTCCGAACCGAACGAATTGCTCGACAGGGGAATCGGTTTCGCCCAGCTGGGGTCGTCGGCCAAGGTAATGACCCAGCTGATCGCAGATCGCCTGTCCGCCGCGGACGAGATCAACCGTGCTGTGTCGGTGCACGATCGCGCGGCGAAAATACTCGACGATGCTCTCGACGCGGCTTTCGAGAACGGTTGGCAGCCCGCCGAACTGGTACACGTGGCGCGTCAGAGCGCGGGAGGGGACGGCGCCGTGGTCATGATCGAGGCGATCGGCTCTCATGCAGCACGAAGCTCTGCCGACAGGCTCGCTCCGGATTCCTGGCGAGATCAGTTGTCCGAGCTCGGCGTCGAATCTGCAGGCGGCACGTCCGCCGACCGACTTCGGCGATGGCGTTCGCGCATCCGGCGAACATCGGCACACTCGTGGTACACCTTGTTGCTCGTACTCGGTTGCGCAACATGGTTGTTACCCCTCGAGACACTCCTGCCCCCTCCCGCTCGGTGGACATCGAAGACGTCCACCGGTCCGCGGCAGGAGGCCGACTCGAAGATGCTCGGGAGAATACGAGGGTTACTGGCCAAAGCCGAGTCGACGCAATTCCCCGCCGAGGCCGAGGCGTTCTCTGCCAAGGCCCAGAACCTGATGACGCGCTATGCGATCGACAGCGCTCTCCTCGATACGGGGAATCCTCGCAGCCTGATCGACGATGTCATCAGTCGTCGCATCATGGTGAGCAATCCGTACTCGAAAGCCAAACTGCTTCTACTGCACAGCGTGTGCACGGCCAACGGTGCCAGAACGGTATGGACGAAGAAGTACTTGCTGGCGACCGTGATCGGTATGCCCGTCGATCTCGATCTCTGCGAGCTTCTGTACACCTCGTTGCTGGTTCAATCGGCGCGCGCACTCGACGAGGTCGCCGACTCCCCGGGCGCGCGGACACGCAGCTTCCGTAATGCGTTCTTGATCGCATACGCCCATCGAGTCGGCGAACGATTGCAGGACGCACGCAGGCGAGCCACTGCGGCGGCAACACAACAACACGGGTCGGCTCTGGTGCCGATCATGGCGAAGCGATCCGATGCAGTGGACCGTGTCTACGCTGCCAGGTACCCATCGACGAAAACCATGAAGTTCGGCAGCGACAATGCCCAGGGCTGGCTTGCGGGCCGGACCGCCGCCGAACGCGCGGACCTGACCGGTGGGCGCGAACGTATCGACAAACCCGATCTGGCCTCGTAGTGCGCGCTACATTGGCTGACATGACCGGTCTGGATACTCCGTTGACGCCACTTCGCTTCCTCGAACGCGCTGCGGAGGTTCATCCCCACAAAACCGCCGTCGAGGATGGTCCGCGCACCTTCACCTACGAACAGTTCGCAGCCTCCGTCACCCGGCTCGCGCACGCGTTGCGCGCCTCGGGCGTGGGCCATGGCGATCGGGTGGCCTATATCGCCTCGAACTCGGCCGAGCTGCTGTTCGCCCACTACGCGGTGCCGCTGGCCGGCGGTGTTCTGGTCGCGATCAACACCAGGCTCTCACCGGACGAAGTTCGCTACATCTGCGATCACTCCGGTTCGGTTCTGTTGGTCGGAGATTCGGCACTGCTGGCCGGGCTCGGAACCGATCCCATCGCAGATTCGGTCACCGAGATCGTCGAGACTCCCTCGGTGGACGGCACGTACGACAAGCTGCCGCACACCACTCGCTACGACGCTTTCCTCGAACGCGGCTCGGACGAGCCGGTGGCGTGGGAGGTAGACGACGAGACCTCGACCATCACGATCAATTACACCTCGGGCACCACCGGCCGACCCAAGGGCGTGATGTACACCCACCGCGGTGCGTACCTCAATTCGCTGGGCGAACTGCACCACCAGGGATTCGACATCGATACCCGCTACCTGTGGACACTGCCGATGTTCCACTGCAACGGTTGGTGCACTACGTGGGCGGTCACGGCTGCGTCCGGCACGCACGTCTGCCTTCGTGGAGTGCGCGGGGACGCGATCTGGTCGGCCATCGACGACGGCGTCGACCATCTTGCCGGTGCACCGACCGTACTGACCACTCTTGCCACTGCAGCGCAGGCACATTCGCTGGATCGCCCACTGACCATCGTCACGGCGGGTGCTCCCCCGAGCCCGACGATCATCGGCAAGATTCGTGCTCTCGGGGCCACCCTCGTGCACGTGTACGGTCTCACCGAAACCTACGGACCGTACTCGGTGTGCGAGGCCAAACAGGAGTGGCTCGAACTCGCCTCCGACGAGCAGGCGCAACGGCTGGCCCGGCAGGGAGTCGGCATGCTCACTGCCGACCGACTACGCGTGGTGCGCAACGAGCCCGGTCCCGGTGGAGCACTGATCGATGTCGAACACGATGGCGTGGAAATGGGCGAAATCGTCATGCGCGGCAACAACGTCATGAAGGGCTACTACAACGACACCGCCGGCACGACGCAGGCCTTCGCGGGCGGATGGTTCCATTCCGGAGATCTCGGTGTGATGCACCCGGACGGCTACGTTCAGCTCCTCGATCGCGCCAAGGACGTCGTCATTTCCGGCGGTGAGAACATCTCGACGATCGAGGTGGAACAGGCACTGGCCAGCCACCCCGCTGTCGCCGATGTCGCCGTGATCGGCGTACCGGACGACAAGTGGGGAGAGCGACCCAAAGCCTTCGTGGTGCTGGCACCGGGCGCGGACGCATCCGAGGCCGATCTCGTGGCGCACGTGAAATCGGCCATCGCCTCGTACAAGGCCCCGCGCAACGTCGAGTTCATCGTCGAATTGCCGAAGACCTCGACCGGCAAGATCAGGAAGAAGGAACTGCGCGATGCGGAGTGGGGCACGTCCGCGTCCAAGATCAACGGGTAGCCCACAACGTCAGGCCATCTGCACGCCGGCGATTTCGGTGACCCCGCCCTTGCCGTCGAAGGACAACTGTCGAAACGCGACCTTCTCGACGAAGAACCTGTCGTGGCTCACGAGGATCACCGCGCCGGGAAACGCCATCAGGGCACGTTCGAGCACCTGGGTGCTCTGCAGGTCGAGATGGTTGGTGGGCTCGTCGAGCACGATGACACCCGCACCGAACAGCAGGCACTGAGCCAGAGCAACTCTCGCTTTCTGTCCTCCGGACAGCACTCCGATCTTCGATTTGAGATCCATCTCGGAGAACTGCAGCAGCGTCAGGAAGCGGTGGACCTCCTTCTTGGTCGCCGTCAGCGCGAGGCTGCCCGGCATCGCGTTGACCGAATGCGAAAGGGTGTCGTCCAGGTCGAGATCGGCCAGCACCTTGTTGTAGTAGATGAAGGCAGGAGCCTTGGTCTTCCATTTGATCTTGCCGGCGTCCGGTTGCTCGGCACCGACCAGAATGTCGACGAGGGTTGTCTTTCCACAGCCGTTGGGCCCTGTGATGGCGATGCGGTCTCCGCGATGCACGGTGAACGAGATGTTCTCGAAAAGCCGGTGCTCGCCATAGCTTTTGGCGATTCCCGACACTTCGGCCAGGTCGTCGTGCACGTGCAGTCCCCCGTAGATGGCGGTGACCACCGTGTCGACCGGTCGTGGGCTCTTGCTCTTCTTGATGTTGGCCAGTCGGCGTTTGAGAACGCCGCTGGGATTCTTCACCGCTTCCTTGCGGTCGCTGATCGCTTCCTGCTCGTAGGCCAACAGCTGTTGTTCGTTGCTGAATTCACGTTCGAGGCTCTTGAGTCGAAACTGCTTCTGCTGCACGTATTCCGAGTAGCTCCCGTCGTAGGTCTGCAGGTGATGGTTCTCGATTTCGACGATGCTGGTGACCACCTGTTCGAGAAATGCGCGGTCGTGTGAAACAACCAGTAGCGCACCGCGGAAATCTCGCAACCACCGTTCCAGCCACGCGATCCCGGCAACGTCGAGGAAGTTGGTCGGCTCGTCCAGAAGCAGGACGTCCGGTGCGTCGATCAGGATCTTTGCCAGCGCCGCGCGGTTGCGCCAGCCGCCGGAGAGCCGATCGACGGGCAGTTCGCGTCGCTCGGTGTCGAAGCCGAGCATCGACAGCACCGTGTCTATTTGCTGGTGGTAGGTCCATCCGCCTGCGTTCTCCATGGCGTCGAGTAGTTCGGCCTGGCGGTCGACGAATTTGTACATCTGCTTCTCGTCGAGATCGCCGCCGAGTGCCGACTCGACTTGCGCCAACTCGGCCTCGATCTCGTGCACCGCGCCGAACAAGGACTCGAGCTCTGCCTGGATGCTGCTGTTGCCGTCGAGTTCGGAGAATTGCGAGAAGTACCCGATGCGCGCGCCCTCGGTGACGTCGACGGTCCCGGTGTCGGGGGCCTCGCGTCCGAGCAACAACTGCAGCAGGGTCGTCTTTCCGGTTCCGTTCCGTCCGATGAGACCGATGCGGTCGCCGTCGGCGAGGCGGAAGAACACCTCTCGTAGCATGACCTTCTGGTCGTAGCCCTTGGCTACGTCGTTCAAACGGATCCAGCTCAAGCGTTCACATCTCCTGCAGACGGGTGGGTTCGCGCGTGGTGTCGAACCCGACCGCTCACTCTATCGTCGCCGCGTTCGGTGCTCGATTCGCTGCATCCTGCCATCGTTATAGTTTCGTTTTCCTTTACTGTTTCATGCCCTCTGGTCTGGTGTTTTCGGGATGAGCACCACTATGCGATGCCTGTGTGCAGCGCATTTGCCCAACGGGGTCGTGATTGCCCGTGCTACGTTCAAATGCGGTAAAAGAAGCAGCAACGATATATAGAGATCGTCTACCGGCCCGGCGTGCTCAGCTGCGGTCACTTGATCCGCCTCTGCACTGCAGGTCCGGTCCAACGACACGTGACCGGAAGGCCTCGACCCATGGCACATACTGTGCTGAACACTGTCTCCACCAAGAAAATCGCCAGTTCCATTGCAGGCGCAGCCCTCGTCGCTGCCAGCCTCGCGGCGTGCACTTCCACATCCAACTCGGGCGACGAGAATCACCTCCAGTCGCTGCAGGACGCGGGCACCATCACCGTCGGCGTCGCAGGTGAGGCTCCGTACAGCTACGAGGACAACGGCCAGTTGACCGGTGCCACCATTGCCTTGCACCGGGAAATCTTCGGCAACCTCGGGATCGACAACGTTGAAGGCGTCAACACCGATTTCGGCGCGTTGATCCCCGGACTGCAGGCCAATCGCTTCGATGTGGTCAGCGCTGGAATGTCGATTCTTCCGCAGCGTTGCGAGCAAGCAGCGTTCGGTGATCCCGAGTTCAACTACACGACCGCGCTGATGGTTCCGACGGGCAACCCCGCGGGGCTGACCGACATGCAGTCGGTCAAGGACAGTGGCCTTCGCCTGGCCACCATGACCGGTGCCATCGAGTCCGATTACGCTCAATCGCTTGACATTCCGAGCACTCAGGTTGCCTCACCACAGGACGGTATGGACGCCGTGACATCCGGGCGAGCCGATGTCTTCGCGTTGACGGCCATCTCGTTGAACTGGATGAAGAACAACAACCCGACGGCTCCCGTTGACGTCACCGAGTCCTTCGTCGCCGAGATCGACGGAGTACCGCAGGTGGGCGCGGGTGCGACCGTCTTCCGCACCGACGACCAAGAACTCCTCGACGCCTACAACGAGGAACTCGCCAAGATCACCTCCGACACGGACAAGTACCTGTCCATCGTTGGTGAATACGGTTTCACCGCAGAGGAACTGCCGGATCCCGAGCTGACCACCGCGAAGCTCTGTGAGGGCTGAACGACGCCGGGTGGCTGACTACTCGTGAACGACAATATCGAGGCCTTCCTGGATTCGTGGCCGCGAATCCAGGAAGGGATCCTCACCACTGTTTACCTCACGCTCGGCGGTGCGGTACTCGCCTTCGCGCTGTCGCTGATCCTGGGCTTGGCCGCGAGCAACCGTCACTTGTACGTCCGCGGTCCGGCGCGCGTCGTGGTCGAGTTCTTCCGCGGAACATCGCTACTGGTGCAGCTGTTTTGGCTGTTCTACGTGATGCCGTTGCTGGGATTCCAACTCGATTCGATGTTCTGCGGAATTCTCGCTCTCGGCTTGAACTACGGTGCCTACGGTGCCGAGGTCGTCCGCGGTTCCATCTCGGCAGTGGCCAGGCCGCAGTGGGAAGCTGCACTGGCACTGAACTTCTCGGCCTGGCAACGCCTGTATCGAGTTGTGTTCCCCCAGGCCTGGGTCCAGATGATCCCGCCGCTGACGAACCTGCTGATCCAGCTCCTCAAAGGAAGCGCACTGGCGAGTTTCATTCTGCTACAGGACCTCACGTATCAGATCGAGCAACTTCGACGCGGAACCGGCGACACTTTGTTCGCCTTCGGCATCGGGTTGGTGCTGTACTTCATCATCGCGTACATCCTCACCTTGTTCATGAATGTCCTCGAAATCCGTGCGAAGGGACGGCTCGGTGTCGGGCCTTCGCTACGTGAAGTACTGAGCCTGCGCCCGGAGAAGGTCAACGAGAACGTGGGGGTGGGACGATGAACGGACATTGGAGTTGGGAGCGGGCATTCGATTCGCTCCCCTTCCTGCTCGACGGTTTCAAGATCACGCTGCTCGCCACCGTGCTCGGATTCGTTCTCGCGGCGGCTCTCGGTCTGTTGATCGCTGTGGTGCGGCACGCAGGACCGAAATTCATCACCGTTCCGCTGCGGATGGTCACCGAGTTCATCCGGTTGACGCCGTTGATCGTGCAACTGCTGTTCGCCTACTACTTGCTGCCGCAGTTCTCTGCCCTGCAGATCGGCATCACCGTCCTCGGTATCCACTACTCGACATACATGGCCGAGGTATACCGTGCGGGAATCGATGGGGTACCCACCGGACAGTGGGAAGCTGCGCGCGCGCTTTCGCTGCCCAGTTCCAGGACCTGGCGGGCCGTGGTTCTTCCACAGGCAATACGTAGCACAACGCCGGCCCTGGGAAATTACGCGATTTCGATGTTCAAGGACACGCCGTTCCTCTTCGCGATCACCGTCGTCGAAATGGTCACTGCTGCGCAGCAATACGGCGCACGCACCTTCCAATACCTGGAACCGATCACCATGGCGGGCGTGATCTTCCTGCTCGCAAGCTACCCGACATCGATTCTCATCAGAAGACTGGAGAAGTCCCTTGCCTACTGACGATTCGGCGAGCGCACCGATGATCAAGTTCGAGAAGGTCGTCAAGCAGTTCGGCGATCATGTGGTACTCGATCACCTCGATTTCCAGGTCCGCCGCGGCGAACGCGTCGCGCTGATCGGGCCCAGTGGCTCCGGTAAGACGACGATCCTGCGCCTGTTGATGACCATCGAGAAGGTCAACGACGGCGTCATCTGGATCGAGGACGAGCCGCTGACTCATCAGCGCAAGGGCGAGAAACTGGTCGTCGCCTCGGAGAAGCACCTACGCAAGGTGCGCACGAGAATCGGCATGGTGTTCCAACAGTTCAATCTGTTCCCCAATATGACTGTGCTGCAGAACATCACCGAAGCACCGATCCACGTGCTCGGAAAGAGCAAGTCCGAGGCAACCGATCGCGCCCGCGAGCTGCTCGAGACGGTGGGGCTGGCGGACAAAGAGAATGCGCACCCCACCAAGCTGTCCGGTGGTCAGCAACAGCGCGTGGCCATCGCCCGAGCATTGGCGATGGATCCGGACATCCTGTTGCTCGACGAGGTGACCTCTGCACTGGACCCCGAACTCGTCGCCGACGTCCTCGATGTCCTGCGCACGATCGCCGAGACCACCGACATCACGATGCTCATCGTGACGCACGAGATGGGCTTCGCCCGCGATGTCGCGGACCGAGTCCTGGTGTTCGACGAGGGCAAGATCCTCGAAGAGGGCCCGCCCGCCCGGATCTTCAGCGATCCGCAGGAGGAACGCACTCAGCGATTCCTCAAAGCCGTTCTCGCAGAATGACGAACGCGTAACGGTGGGCTAGGTCGACTGCCACAGCCACAAGTAGTAGTCGAGGCGATCCTGATCGAGGTCGACGCCGTAGGCGTCCAAGAATGCCGCACAATAGTTGCGGCCGTAATTGAACTCGGTGCTCCAGATCGCTGGTGCGAGGTCTGCCCAACGGTCGGCGACCCCCATGGTGCCCATGTCGACGTGCGCCGCCCACGAGCCGTCATCGGCGATCAGGGTATTGGGCATGCACGCGTCGCCGTGACACACGACCAGTCGATCGATCGAGGGTGATTCGGTCGACAGGTCACGATCGCCGATCCGAGAGACCACAGACCAATCGAACGGGCACTGCGCGACGGGTACGTCGTCGTGGAACGCTCGAAGTCCCGTTGCCGCTGCGCGAACCGCAGCTGCAGGATTCGACATCCAGCGATCGGCGACCGCGTTCTGCCACGGAAGGGCACCTGTCACCATCCAGGACCCTTCGGAGTCCGAACCGTGTTCGATCACTTTCGGAACTGGGGTGTAGCGAATCACCCAGTCCAGGCGTCGCCGCTCGTCATCGAGATCGATCGCGGATTCGGCCGGCGTCCATTTGACGTATCGCGTCGAGCCCAGGCGAAATGTCGTACCACCCAACTCGTTCGACCACACTGGCTCGATGTCGGCGGTACCGGCCAATTCCCGCACGGCGTCGGGGATCGCGACCGCTCCGTCCGGCACACTCATCGGCCCGTGACGACCGACAGTGAATCGACGGGCGGGGACACGATCACCGGGTCGCGTCCCGACCACAGATCCAACACCGCTTTGGGACGCGCCAACAACTCTCGCGCATAGTTGCGGACCACCGCCAAGGTGTTGCAGTCGATGCACTCGGCGGTGACTCCGTCGATCTCGAGATCCATGTCCTCGCACAACGCGACTGCGCGCGAGACGTGCAGGCGCTGACTGATGATCAACCCTCGTTCGACACCGAAGGTCTCTTTCGCTCGGGCGCACGTGTCGTAGGTGTCGATGCCGTGATCGTCGCCGATGATCACCTCGGGATCGATTCCGTGCTCGATCAGATAGCCGGTCATGGCTTCGATCTCATTGCCGGAGTTACCGTCTGCGTCTCCGGAGACCAGGATCGCTTTGATCTTTCCGGCCGCCATCAACGCAATCGCGGTGTCGAGACGACCCGCCAGAAACCGCATCGGCTTACCGTCACGCACCTGCGCACCGAGAACAATGGCCACCGGTGCGTCCGGCGCATCGTCGACGTCGTAGACCTTTCCCGCCGTTGCATACGCAACCCATCCCGCCGATGCCGCGATGATGGCGACCAACGCGGCGACAAGCGCACACAGGGCACGAACGAGGCGTCCGGCCACTGATCGGGGCTTCGATTCGGTACTCATGATCTCGATTCGTCGGCGACAAGAAACTTCAAACTAACGCACTCGGATGGCGTCGGATCGACGCAGCACAGCACCCATACCGATTCCACAGTGAATCCTCAGAGCAGAGAATCCTCAGAGCAGTGAACCTTCAGACCAGGACCTGCCCGCCAGCACATTTCAGCGGCGGAGTACCGTCTGATCGGTGAATCCGCTGCTGACCTCTCGACGTTATGTCGACTTGCGTCTGCAAGCCAGCGCTACCTGTTGACGGTTCTCTAGACCGCGCTCCCCTCCGTTCGGCCTATGCGCCGACGTGCGTCTCTGTCGTCCACCTTCGACGACACCTCTCCCCTTTCGAAAGGCATACCCATGTCTGCGCCCAGCGCTACCCGAACCCGCCGTGTCCCCACCTGGGCAAACGCGTTCGGTCCACAGATCGTTGCCGGCCTCGTACTCGGAGTCATTGTCGGGCTCATTGCCCGCTCGATGCCCGAGGCCGCCGACGGCAACGAAAACTGGTTGGTCGGCACTCTCTCGACAATCGGTTCGAGCTACGTCAAACTTCTCACCGTCGCAGTGATCCCGCTGGTGTTCACGGCGATCGTCAGTTCGATCGCCAACCTACGGGAGGTCGCGAACGCCGCCCGCCTCGCTATTCAGACGCTGCGGTGGTTCGCCATCACGGCCTTCATCGCCGTCATCATCGGCATCGTGATCGGGCTGGTCGCACAGCCCGGTTCGCGTACCAGTGCCGGTATGGACTCGGCGAAGGATCCGTCCAGTGTCGGCTCCTGGTGGTCGTTCGTCACTGGACTGGTGCCGAACAACTTTCTTGCGCTCGGAGCAAAGACCTCCGTTGCGGAGAGCGGTGCCGCGACCACGTCGTTGAGTTTCAACATCCTGCAATTGCTGGTCATTGCCGGAGCGATCGGTATCGCTGCACTCAAGGTGGGCAAGAAAGCCGAACCGTTCCTCGCGTTCAATGCGTCGCTGCTGGCCATCGTGCAGAAGGTGCTGTGGTGGATCATTCGTCTCGCACCGATCGGCACCGCAGCACTCATCGGGAACGCGGTGGCGACGTACGGCTGGGACGCCATCGGTTCGCTCGGTGTGTTCACCGTGTCGATCTACATCGGTCTGGCGGTTGTGTTCCTCGTGGTGTATCCGATGATCGTTCGCGCCCATGGCCTTTCGGTGCGCAACTTCTATTCGGGTGTGTGGCCGGCAACGCAGTTGGGCTTCGTATCGCGCTCGTCCATCGGTACTCTGCCGCTCACCGAGCGTGTGACTGAGCGCAACCTCGGAGTGCCGCGTGAGTACGCATCGTTCGCGGTGCCGCTGGGGGCGACAACGAAGATGGATGGGTGCGCGGCGATCTATCCCGCGATCGCTGCGATTTTCGTGGCTCAGTTCTACGGCATCGGGCTGACCATCACCGACTATCTGTTGATCATCGTGGTGTCGGTGATCGGTTCTGCGGCGACGGCCGGAACAACCGGTGCGACGGTCATGCTCACGCTGACGCTGTCGACTCTGGGATTGCCGCTCGCCGGTGTCGGTCTGTTGCTCGCAGTGGAACCGATCGTCGATATGGGTCGCACCGCCGTCAACGTCACCGGCCAGGCGTTGGTACCGACCATCGTCGCCAAGCGCGAGGGAATCCTCGACCTCGAACGCTACAACGCTCCTCGGAACGGTGATCCGTTCGTCGACGAGGACGAAGTGGAACTTGCTCGCTAGCAACATATCTCCGTAGACGATTCCTGCCGACCGTGTACCTGGGTCGTCGGGAATCGTCTATTTCGGAGGTATCAGCGCCTCGACTGCCCTGGCGGTGTCGGCATCCGTGGCCTCGACGCTCGCGAAATAGTGTCGAAAGAACTCCCGCATCGTCTTGATGATCTCGATCTGTTGCTTGATCGCGAAACGGGCGGAGCCTTGTTCACCTGTGGCCATCCGCGTGAATTTTGCCTGAAGCTGTTGGGCGGAGTCGAGGTCTCCCCAAGACTCCGGCCATGCCAAAGAAGCCGTCATCTCGAGCATGCGGTCGAGCTTTGTCAGGTAGTCGGCGCACACCGCGTCACACCGCTCTGCAACTCCCGATTCGACTTCGAGTTCGCCCGCCGCTGCTCGATCCCGGAGACCACGCCAGTGGTCGAGGTTTTCATGCAACCGGTAAGGCTCCAACGTGATCAGCAACCCTCTCGTCTACTTCGGGAAGAACGATTCCAAATCGGCTGCATGACGATTGACCTCGGCGCATGCATCTCCCTCCAATTCGCGTGACCCCTTTTTTTGAAGGTCGAGAACGATCAACCCACCATCTGTCCCCAGAGCAACGGCGCAACCAAGGAACTGCAATTCATCTGCGTGCCGCAGTTGTGCTGCGTTTCGACCAGCCACATCCAAGTCCGAGACGCGGACGAACGAAGGACTGCGTAGCAATTCCTCGATGGACTCCATCGACGACAGAACGGCAACGTAGTACCAGCTGTTCTGCGCAGCCCCATCCCAGGTGCACCCTTTCCACCCGGGGTACGTTGTAATCCCAGCGAAGTCCGCCCTCTCCGTGCTCACGTCCAGCCCGCTTGCTGTCACCGCGTCCTTGGGGATGGTGCACGGATCGAACGGCTCCCCCGGACCCGATGCCACAGCCGTTGTCGCTGTCCCAGAAGTCGAAGAACTCCCACTCGCGATCGGAACCCCCTGCGTCGAGGACCCGCAGCCCGCCAGCAACAGCGCCGAAGCACACGCCGCCGCAAGTCGACGCCCACCCACAACCCGCATTCGTTCAACCTCTCGAGACAGACGTCACTGAAAGGTTGGACGCGACAGGTGCCCGGTCGGTTCCCTATGCCGGCTGGGAGGCTTTGATCTCCTGCGACTCGACGGCGGCAGAACGTCTGCGTTCCGCGGCCCGCACCCACAGGGCCAGTGAGATCAGGGCAATGACTTCGGCGACGACCAGCACCCGCTCCACGTATCCCAGAGTGACCACCCGGTACCAGGGTCGCGGGCCGGTGGCACCGACCGCCAGGGCGTACGCGATAGGAAGCAGCGTCACCAGGGACAACAGGCTCAGTGCCAGGGTGATTCGGGCGCGGAGCGCCCACACAGCGTCACGAATCCATGGACGCGAGAACGCAATCACCGCGATGGGAATGCTGGCGAATGCCACAGCGGCCCCGATCCGGTGAATCGCCCCACCGACGCTCAGCGACGCGTCGTTGGCCCAGTCCTGCTTAGGCACGGCCACCACCGCCACGAGCCCGACTGTCCAGAGCACCAAGCAGATCGACGCCGTCGCTGTGGGTCTTGTGAGGCGCTGCCGCAGAGCGGCAACAAGAGTCAGTGCCGAGCCCAGAGCTAGTAGAGCGACTCCGATCGAGAACACCCACTGCTGTGCGCCGAGTCCGTATTCGCTGATCGTGCGACGCAGATGCGAGGGCGTCTGCCATGCGGTGTGGATATCGAGAATCAGCACCACGAGAGCACCCAGCACAATCAACAGCACGCCGATCCTGGCTGTTCGAATCTGCACGCTGCCTCCGCCCGATGGAACGACGACGGTCGCCGTCCGTACTCCATGTTGCCCGAAGAATCGATCGGCGCTCTTGACCGAACTTGCACACCCCGCTAACGTACAACCATATGGTTGTAGATGAGCTGAGTGACGCCGAGGTCGATCGCCTGTTCCAGGCGTTCGCGGACACGACGCGTCGCGACATCGTCGCCAAGGTCACTATCGGCGAACAGTCGGTCTCGGAATTGGCTTCTCATTACGCCATGAGTTTCGCCGCTGTACAAAAACACGTTGCGGTTCTCGAACGCGCCGCGGTGATCACCAAGCACAAGCGCGGGCGGGAGCAGATCGTGCGAGTTCGACTGGACACTATCGCAACAGCCCGTGCATTGCTCGACCACTACGAGGATATCTGGCGACACCGAGTCGACCGCATCGACGATCTTCTTTCCCAGAACCAGAAAGGCTGAACAATGCCCTACATCAGCTCACACAGGGATGCAAAGAACTTGACCATGGTCGTGCTCGCAGAGTTCGACGCGACCGTCGAACGGGTCTGGCAGATCTGGGAGGACCCACGCCAGCTCGAGAAGTGGTGGGGCCCGCCCAACTGGCCGGTCACCTTCGAGACCCATGACTTCAGGACTGGCGGACGCGCTGCGTACTACATGACCGGACCTGACGGTGAAAAGATCTGCTACTGCTGGGTTTTTACCGAAATCACTGCGCCGTCGTCGCTGAGCTTCGACGACAGATTCACCGACGAGGGCGGCGACCCGTCGTCCGAGATGCCGACGATACACACAGCCGTGACCATAGACAGAGCTGACGCAATGTCACGGATGACGATCCGAAGCCGCTTCGATTCCCTCGAACAGCTCGAAGAACTCGTCGCGATGGGCATGGAAGAGGGTACGAGGCTGGCTATCGGCCAGATCGACACCATCCTCGCCGATTGATCGTTGTGCGCGGAACTTCGTTCTCTGTTACGAACTTCCGCGCACATGCGGCGAAGCCGCTCTACTTCGGAACGGAGCTCACGGTGAACGGCTCGACGGGCTCTTCCCCACGCTTGTCGAACTGACTGTTCACTACGAGAAGTCGACCATCTACTGCTGCAACGGTTGTCGGGTAGGCGAACGATGCGTCGGTGATCTCGCCGGTGACCACGCCTGCTCTTCCGTCGTCGTCGAGATCGACCTGTGCGATGAGGCCATCTCTGTTGCGGACGACGTACAGGGTGTCGTCATCCATCTCGAGCCCGTCGCCGTTGGCGAGCGTCGCACCGCCGAGGTCCACTTGCGTGACTTCCTTGCTCGTCTTGTCGATGCGATACAGGTTGCCGGTGCTGGACTGCACGACGATCAACGCAGATTCGTTGTCGTTCTCGACGATTCCGTTGGCATTGAATCCCTCGCCGTAGACGAAGGGGGTCCCGTCGAAGTTCACGAATGTCTCCAGCGAACCGTTCCGCGTGCCTGCCGTCATCTGCTCGAACGGGATCCGGTACAGCGCCGGATTCCGTGAGTCGGTGACATAGGCATCGCCGTTGTCGGCAATCGCAACGTCGTTGAGGAACGTCGCATCAGCACCGAGACCATTGCCAAAGGTGGCCACCAGATCGCCGGAATTGGCGTCGTAGACCCACACCTTGCCCGTGGCTCCTCCGGCGATCACCAGGTAGTCGGCGCGATCGTCGTCGTCGGTGACGTCGACTCCTGCGGCACCGGTCCGTCCATCCGCACCGCCGGGCAGAAACACCGACACATCCGGGGATCCGACGGTTCCGCGGAACACTGCACCATCGGATGTCGAGGTGACATAGAACGTGTCGTCGGCGGCCGTGATGCCCTCGGGGAACACGTCGCTGCCCGGCAAGTTGTAGACGATGGCGCTGCTCGGGTTCGAGGTCGTCGACGATGCCGATGCCCGAGTGGTGTCGTCCGTGGGCGGCGGTGTCGATTCTGAGGACCCGCAGGCGCTCAGGACCAGCGTGGTGGCAGCAACAGCAGGGACGATTCGGGAGACTCGGTTCACACGCTCGAGTGTTCCATATGTCTCATTTTTCGGTCGTAATCCCTGGTAAACGGCTGCATGTCACCGTCGAGAAGATGCCGGTCGTCGCCTCGGGCCGCGGTAGGTACTCACAACTCGTCGATATCGATGAATCCGTCCTGAAGGGCACGCACCAGCAACGTCGCCTTGGTCGGTGCGCTCCGCCCCACCGCGTCGTACTTGGCCCTGATGCGAGTCAGGTGTGTGTTGACGGTTCCCATCGAGAGATAGAGCGAGCGCGATGCCTCCGCTTTGGAGTCGGAGATGAGCCAGGCGGTGAGTACTTCGATTTCACGGGCACTGAGCCGTGGGTCGGGTGCGTCGCCGACGCGGATATCGAGAACTGTCATGGACATCCTTGACTTCGGGCACCACCGCTGTCCCGGTGGCGCGAACACCGCCAATGACACCGCACTTACGCTGCTGCGTCACTCCGAGGAATGACCTGGATTGCTCTCACCTGAGAGTGAATACTTTCACTTCCGCCGACACGGTTGATCTCACCTCGGTAAAGTCCGCCGCTATGACCGACCTCGATGCGACCGCCACCCACTTCGTCGAGGCGGGTATTGCGTTGTTGGTCGCGCAGCCGCAGAAGATTCTCGAACGCGGACTACGAATCGAGGACGTCGTCCACGAGGCCGACTCGTCGACTGCGACGTTCTTCAGAAAATTCGATACCAAAGCCGACTTTCTCGCCGCGGTCGTCGAGCATCTGTCCCGAACTCCTCCACCCACGGATGTTCACGACACCGTTCGAAACCAGATGACGAACAGCAGCGGATCGATTCGGGCGGCGGTGTCGGCTCTCGTCGCGCACTACTATTCGGCAATCATCGATCGGAAGGGCAGCACAGCGACTCTTCTCGATCATGTTTTCAACGGACCTGGTTCCGCAGCACTGGGTGGTAGCTACCGCGTTCGAGACGATGCCGTGTTGGAGGCCTTCGAGGCACTGTTCGATCCCGACGGTGGAACCTTCCGCCGTCCCTTCACGGCTCGATCGTTCGCGGTGACGGTCAATGCCGTGATCGACGGCTTTCGCATCCGCAGTCGGGTGGACGCTTCGTCCGTATCGGCCGATGTGATGTCCGACGCGGTCCTCGCCTTCCTCGGGGCCGTCGTCGACACGTCGGGACATCATCAACACCTCGATGATGTCGTGAAGCAAGCCGGTGTACCGGTCGAGACGCGGCCGCTCCCTCGCGATCCGCGCGCTGCAATCGTCACTGCCGCGCGCGACGAGTTCGGAAAGCGCGGCTACTTCATGACGCGAATGGACGACGTCGCCGATATCGCAGGAGTGCCGAGGGCAGCGTGCAAGACACTGTTTCCGACCAAGCCGTCGGTCATCGTTGCAGCACTGCAGAACCGATTCGACGGCCTGCGCGAGTCGGTTGCCGACGACCAGTTGCTCGGCCTCGCCGAGCTCACGATTCTGCACAATCACATGCTGCGGTGCGCGCAACTCACCGCCGATGAACTCGAATTCATGGACGCTCTCCTCGTCGCCGTCGCGCACGACACCTACGGCGAGCCGGAGGGACTCATCTCGATCAAAGAGAAGCTCAACCTACCGGCGATCATCGCACCGGTCATTGCGCGAGGGCAGGACACCGGCGTTTTCCGAACGAGCTCGACCCCATTCGATCTCGCGGCAGGCATCACCAACACGCTGCTGATGAGGTGCTTCACCCGTCGGCAGAACAGCCCTCAGGACAACGCGAGGTTCGTCGGTGAACTTCTCCTCGACGGACTCAGCGCGCGCTGAGCATCGACCGACTGCGTGCTTTCGGACATGCCGAATTCCGTCGGCGAACCGCTCGCGTGCAGCGAGGATGTCGCCTGACGGCCACACCCAGCACGATTAGCAAAACGAATGGTATGAATGTTGCGCGACATTCGTCGCAATCGCTAACAACGCGAAATTCATTGTGCTGCAGGCACTCCCTGATTCAACTCTTCGCCTGAGTCAATCCTTCGGAACGCGGTACCGGCCACCTTTGACGATGTACACCACGTATCCCAGTATGGCCAGCATGTACAGCCCCGTGGGTACGGCAAGTGCCCAGACGCTGACCGAGTCCCCTGTCGTCGCACCCGCAACGCCGGTGATCCAGGCGAGCAGCAATGCCGTTCCCGCGCCGATCCACTCGAGGTCCTCGGCCATCTTCCGGTTCAGTTCGGGTCGATTCTCCGCAGCAGTCCAGTACTCGTGCACGGTCCGACTCGGCAGATTAACCATGGACGCCGGAATCTTGGGAAACCACCACGCTGTGCTCGCGAATAGTCCCACCAGCGCGAATCCGATGCCGCCCATCGTGAGCAGGAAGGATTGTTTCGACTCCGTGCGGTCGACCTGACCGGATCCGTCGAAGTGTGCGGGCACGTGGTCCCCCGCTGTGACGGCGAGCCAGGTCAGGGCACCGATGAACACCAGAGTCGACAGGACCAGGGCTACACGAGAATGCTTCATCGACCTCTACGTTAGCGCCTGCGGCGGTGGTGTGCGCCGCGCCTGGGAGTCGCACCCCAGGCTATGCTCCGGTGCCACGGACGGCACCTGTCCGCACCACTGCCGGAGGCACCGATGCCCAACAACGAGTTCGGGGATTTCCAGACCCCGATCGAGTTGGCGCGCGCGTTGGTGAGCGCATTGCCTCGACGACGGTGGGCTCGGGTCCTCGAACCCACGTGCGGCGTCGGGAACTTCCTGTCGGTCATCGGCGAACAGCACCCCGGTGCCGAACGCGTCGGAATCGAAGTCCAGCCCGAGTATGCGGCGGCCGCATCGACATTCGGCAGGGTGGTCACCGCCTCGATCTTCGATTTCGATCTGGCTCGCGATATCGCGTGGATGTCGGAGCCGGGCCCGATGCTCGTCGTCGGCAACCCACCGTGGGTGACCAACTCTCAGCTCTCCGTCCTGGGCTCGAGCAACAGACCAGCTCGCGCGAACACCGACAACGTCCGTGGTATCGACGCGATCACTGGCAGCTCGAATTTCGATATCGCAGAATACATCTGGGTCAAACTTCTCACCGAGTTCAGCGACCGGCCGGTGACCATTGCGATGATCTGCAAGACCCAGGTGGCTCGAAACATTCTGTTGCACTGCGCTCGACGGCAGCTTCCGGTGACCGGTTCGAGCCTACGAATGATCGATGCGAAGAAGTGGTTCGCCGCGGGAGTCGATGCATGCTGGTTCAGCGTGGAACTCGGGCCGGGCATGACCGACTACACGGCGCAGGCATTTCCGAGCATCGATGCGTCACAACCGGACAGCAGAATCGGAGTGGTGGACGGGCAACTCGTCGCGGATGTCGACGCTTACGAGCGAAGCAAGCACTTCGACGGCCCAAGTCCTCTGATATGGCGTCAGGGCATCAAGCACGACGCGTCTGCCGTCATGGAACTGACCGAAAACAACGGCCCACGAACCAAACTGGGAACCGGTGTGGACATCGAAGCCGACTATCTGTATCCGCTGTTCAAATGCACCGACGTCTATCGCGACAAGCTCAGCGCGGTGTCGCGGTGGATGATCGTGCCGCAATCTCACACCGGTGACGACACCGCGCAGTTGGCGGACAGTGCGCCGAAGCTGTGGAAGTATCTGACCGACAACGCGATCGCACTCGATGGTCGAAAGTCGTCGATCTACCGAAATCGCGCTCGGTTCTGCATCTTCGGCGTCGGGCCGTACACGTTTGCGCCGTACAAGATCGCAATCTCCGGATTCCACAAGGTTCCGCAGTTCAGAATGGTCGGCCCGTACAACGGCAAACCTGCGGTGTTCGACGACACTACTTACCTCCTGCCGTTCGAGGACGCTACGGCCTGCGCAGTCGCCTATGCGCTGCTGACCGGCCAGGAGTCCACCGATCTCATTGCTGCACTGGCATTCTGGGACAGCAAACGGCCGGTGACGAAGAAGCTACTGCAACGCATCGACCTGAGCGCCATCGCCCGCGCGAGCGACCGGCGCACGCTGCGCGAGCGGGCACTGGCTGCGAACTCTTCCATCGACGCGGTCGATCAAGCGATCGACCGCTTCACAAGTCGGTCTTGATCGTTTCTGCCACCCGGTCGAGGAATTCGTCGTTGCGTTTGTAGTGCACCCAGGGGCCGATCTTGGTGCTTGTCACCAGCTGTGCGCGTTGCAGCACGGCCATGTACTGGGAGGCGGTGGATTGGGAGACACCCGCCCTCGACTGAATGTGTTTGAGGCACACTCCCACGTCTTCCGCGGGTTCGAGCTGGGGCGGGAAATCGCTGGGATCCTTGAGCCACCGCATGATCGCCAATCGCGCGGGGTTGCTGAGCGCACCGAACACTGCGGTGAGCTCTGCGGGGTCCAGTTCGTCAGCCACCGGTCCACCCTACATCAATATCGCGATATGCCGATCTGTGGTTTAATCGTGGCATCGCAATATCGCGATGTACAGATAGGAGCGGGCCATGACGGGCGTAGCAGTGGTAGTGGGAGCCAACGGAGTGATCGGCGGCAATCTGGTCGATCATCTGCAGCACACAGGAGATTGGGACATCGTCGGGCTCTCACGCCGCGGTGGAATCGACGGCGGACGCGTCCGGCACATCGCGGTGGACCTGCTCGACGCCGACCAGACCCACCGTCGGCTGTCCGATTTGACCGACGTCACTCATATCTTCTACGCCGCCTACCAGGAGAGGACGACCTGGGCCGAACTCGTTGCCCCCAATCTCGCGATGCTCGTCAACGTGGTCACAGCCATCGAGAAGAGTTCGCCGAATCTCGAACACGTGAGTCTGATGCAGGGATACAAGGTGTACGGGGCGCACCTGGGGCCCTTCAAAACCCCCGCGCGCGAATCCGATCCGCCTCACATGCCACCCGAGTTCAACGTCGATCAGCAGCAGTTTCTCGACACGCACCAAGTCGGTAAGCAATGGACGTGGTCGGCCATCCGGCCGTCGGTGGTGTGCGGTGTCGCGCTGGGAAATCCGATGAATCTGGCCACCGTCATCGCCGTGTACGCCACCATGTGCACGAAGCTGAACGTACCCATGCGGTTCCCGGGCAAGGCCGGTGCCTTCGACGCTCTGCTCGAGATGACAGATGCATCGCTACTGGCGGAGGCAACGGCATGGGCGGCCACCACGCCGGCCTGCGCCAACCAGGCGTTCAACATCACCAACGGCGATCTGTTTCGCTGGAGCGAGATGTGGCCGCGCATCGCTGGTCTCTTCGACCTCGACACCGCAACTCCGCTACCGATGTCCTTGGCCGAGGTCATGGCAGACAAGGAACCGCTGTGGGATTCGATCGTCACAGAGAACGGACTGCAGAAAATTCCGTATTCCGACGTATCGTCCTGGGCCTTCGGAGATTTCGTGTTCGCGTGGGACTACGACGTCATAGCGGACGGTTCCAAGGCACGTCGCATGGGCTTTCATCGGTTCGTCGACACCGAGGCGATGTTCGCGGGCATCGTCGCCGAGCTACGGCAGCAGCGCATTATTCCGTGAGGAGCCACCTGCGCCCCGAGCCGAGGAGCCGGATAGTTTGAGTCGGCACGAACGCCGATCGACACCCACGGGAGAACCAATGCATCCGTTCGACACAGCAGTGGCACTCGACACCGTCGGCAACGGAACCTACCGCGGTAGGACGTCGGCACCGTACAACAATATGGTCGGCCCGTTCGGTGGTCTCACCGCCGCGACGTTCGTTCGTGCCATCGAGCTGCATCCCGAGTGCCTCGGTTCGCCGGTCTCGCTGACGGTCAACTTCGCCGGTCCCGTCGCCGAGGGCGAGTTCGACATCGTGGCACGTCCGGTGCGTACCAACCGAAGCAATCAGCACTGGTACCTCGAGCTCATCCAGGACGGGGCCGTCACCACCACGGCTACCGCGGTGTTCGGGACGAGGCGCGAGACATGGGACGACACCGAGGCACCGGCACCGGCAGTCCCCTCCCCCTCCGACACTCCCCGAGGCGGTCTTCCCGACGCGATTGCCTGGGCACAGAACTACGAGATGCGTTTCGTGGCAGGCGCTCTCGTCGACCAGGAGTCGCCGGACTCGACCGAGACTCTCTGGATACGTGACACTCCACCTCGTCCGTTGGACTTCGCGGCACTGACCTCGCTCAGCGATGTGTTCTACCCCAGGGTCTTTCAGCGCCTCGGTCGCTATGTGCCGGCCGGCACCATCTCGCTGACGACCCACTACTTCGCGACACCGGAGGATCTCGACAACCACTCCGACGGGTACGTCCTCGGTACTGCTCGCGCGCGCCGGTTCCATCGGGGCTACTTCGATCAGACGGCCGAACTGTGGACCGACACTGGAACGTTGCTGGCCACGAGCCACCAGGTGGTGTACTACAAGGGTTGACCGACTCCCACTGCCTGCTCCGGCAGGCGGTTATGACGGGTTCCCCGGGTCGGATGGTTCGAGCCGGACTGGTGAGCGGTGGCGCTCCCGGGCATCAGCTGCCACCAGGAGCACCACCGCAGTTCGAGGGACCAGAGGTCAGCAGGACGACTTGTAGACGTACTGCGCACCGTCACCGTCGATGTTCTCGGCGGTGATGACGTGGAATCCGGTGGAGATGTCTGCAGTGACCGGCTTGTCGTCGATCGCGGCCATGGCCTGCTCGACGCCGTCGGTGCCGATGGTGTCGGGTTGCTGGGCTATCAACGCCTGCACGGTTCCTTCGCGGAGCTGCTTGACCTGAGCCGGACCGGCGTCGAATCCGACGATCTTGACCTGGTCCTGCTTACCTGCCTGCCGGACGCCGGTTGCGGTGCCCTCGGCGGCGAAGGTGTTCGCGGCGAAGATACCGACGATATCGGGGTCTTTCGCCAGTGCTGCCGAGACCAGACGCGCGGCTTCGGCCGGGTCGTTGTGGCTGTACTGCACGCCCAGGTAGTCGAAGGCGGAGTTGGCCGCGACTGCCTCCTCGAATCCGGCCACTCGGGCGTCGGCCGTGGAGATACCGGGGTCGGTGGAGATGACGAGTACCTTGCCGCCGGACGGGTTGAGCTGCGCGATGGCATTGAATGCCTCGGCACCGCCACCCTTGTTGTCGGACGAGATGGCCGAGACCGCGATGGACGGGTCTTCGATGGTGGTGTCGACGAGGACGACCTTGATGCCCGCGTTCGCTGCAGCAGCGAGCGGTGCCTGCATCGCCGCGACGTCGGTGGGTGCGATCAGGATCGCCGATGGCCGCGATGCCACGACGGAATCGACAATCGGCTTCTGCAACGTGGGATCGAACTTGACCGGTCCCTGCGTGTCTACGGTGACGCCTGCGGCCTCGGCGGCCGCCTCGATTCCGCACTGCATGCTGATGTAGAACTCGTCGCCGCTGACGCCCTGGATGAATGCGAGCTTGCCGCTGCCGTCACCGCTTCCGGAGTTGGACGAGCAACCCGCAAGGAACATGGCGGAGGCCGAAGCGACACTCAGTGCAACGACGGCGGTGCGTGATGTGATCATGGTCGACTTTCTTGTCGGTGGTTGAAGGAAGGAAGATCGAAACGAGGTGAACTAGGTCCCTCGGGACCAGAGCTTCTTGAGCGAGTTGGGCGACTGGCCTCGGCTCGCTGCGTCGCGGCGACGCTGATCGAAGTAGACCGCGGCAATCAGCACCGCGCCGACGGCGACCTGCTGCCAGAAGGGCTGAACCCCGACGATCACGAAACCGTTCTGCAGGACCGCCGGGATGAACAAGCCGACGACGGTTCCGAACATGGTTCCGATACCACCGAAGAGGCTCGTTCCGCCGATGACCACGGCCGCGATGACATTGAGGTTGGTCTGCGACTGTCCGGCGATCGCAGTGGTGCCGTACTGAGACAGCGACAGGATGCCTGCCAGTCCGGCGAGAGTGCCCGAGAGCGCATAGACCTTGACCAGGTGCATGTCGACTTTGATGCCGACCCGGCGAGCAGACTGCTCCTTGGATCCGACGGCGAACGTATAGAGGCCGAATTTGGTGCGGTGCAGCACGATTCCGAAGATCACCACGAGCACCAACGCGATGCTCGAAATCAACGGAACGGTGGTGGCCGGGAAGTTACCGTAGCCGATCGTGTCGACCAGAACCGGTGGTACATCTCGGATATCGACGCCACCGGTGATGACCTGCGACAGGCCGAGCGCGCCGCCGAGCGTGCCGAGGGTGACGATCAACGGTGGCACGTTGGCCTTGCCGATCAGAAACCCGTTGAGCAATCCCCAACACAGGCCGCAGAACAGTGCCACCACGATTCCGATGGCGGCCACTCCCCATCCGTCGCCGCCGATCGCGGCCATCGTCTTGGCCGAGACGACACCGGAGAACACGAGGACCGATCCGACGGAAAGATCGATGCCGCTGGTGACGATGACGAAGGTCATGCCGATTCCGAGGACGGCCAGGATGGAGACGTTCTGGATGATCTGGCGAATGTTTCCCCACTCGGGGAAGCTGCCGGGCGCCATGATCGAGAACACCAGGCAGATGGCCGCCAGCACCAGCACGATCTGAAAGACCTGGACCCGGGCCAACTTTCCGAGCGACTCGACGAGGTCGAACGTGTGTCGGGACGGCTTGTTGCCGGGAGGCAGTGGTTCGAGCGATGGGGTGATCGTCTGATTGCTCATCGTGTGGCTCCGGTGGTTGCGCCGGTCATCGCACCGACGAGTTCTTCCATGGTCGTGTTCTTGGCATCGAGCGTGGCGACGCGTTTGCCCATCCGCAGCACCTGGACGCGGTCGGCGACCTCGATGACATGCGGCATCGAGTGACTGATGAAGACCACTGCCACGCCGCGGTCGGCGACTCTGCGGATGGTGTCGAGAACGTTGCGGGTCTGCACCACTCCCAGGGCCGCCGTCGGTTCGTCCAGGAACACAACGCCTTTGGCCCATGCCACCGCGCGGGCGATCGCGATGGCCTGCTGCTGACCACCCGACATGGCTCCGACCGGGACGGTGAGGCTGCGAACCGTCGCACCGAGTTCGTCGAGTGCGTCCTGGGACTGCTTGCGCATGGTCGCCACGTCGAGAAATCCGAGATGCCCCAGCAGGCCTTTCGCCGGCAGTTCGCGGCCGAGGAACATGTTCTGCTGAGCATTGAGGTGCGGAGCGAGTGCGAGATCCTGGAACACCGTCTCGATGCCGAGTTCCGCTGCCACCGTGGGACTGTCGAGATCGACTGCTGTGCCGTCGAACAGGATCTCGCCGGTGTCGACGGCGAGGCTACCCGAGAGCGCCTTGACCATCGTCGACTTACCCGCGCCGTTGTCGCCGATGAGGGCGACCACCTCGCCCGGGTAGATGTCGAAGTCGGCATCGTCGAGGGCGCGCACGTTTCCGAAGCTCCTCGCCAATCCTCTCGCTTCGAGGATCGGTGTCGCAGCAGGTGCAACGGTGGCCATGGATACTCCTCGGTCGAATGTGAAAAGTCTTCAGGTGGGGAAGGATGTCCCCCGCCGATGCCGGTTCAGCACGGTCCGGGAACCGGGTTTGCGCGGCAGGTCGAGCTCCTGTGGCGCTCGCTGTGTTAACGAGTGTGACCCACACGACTCGCATTGTCACGTGTTTCGCGAAAATTCATGTCACCGGTGACATGACATCGTCGCTCCACCACCTCGCCGCCGCAGCCGGAAGGCTGAATCCGACCATCCGGCGATGCCCCTGAACAGCCACAACGACCGAACTGGCCGATTTCCGTGCCGGGAGATCGACGCTGCGGTACCGTCCATGACACCGATGACATACGAATGCCGAAGAGGACCGATGACATCGATGACATGACCACTCGGAAACAGTGAAGGTAGACCTCATGGCGAAGTTCGACGGTCGCAAGATCTTGGTGACAGGCGCCAGTGGCGGCATCGGCTCGGCAACCGTTCGGCGACTGGTGCACGATGGCGCAGACGTCGTCGCCGCGGGTCAGTCGGTCGACGCACTGGATCAACTGGCCGCCGAGACCGGCGCGACTCCCCTGGCATTCGATCTGACCTCCGAGGACAGTGTGCGCGAGGCCGTCGCGGGCCTCGAGCTGTACGGAGTGGTCAACTGCGCCGGTTTCGGCGGCGAGATCGCCACCCCTCAGGACACCGACATCTCGATCTTCGACAAGGTCATCTCGATCAACGCGCGCGGTGCCCTGCTGGTCATCAAGTACACCGCGCCGGCCATGATCGCTGCCGGTGCCGGTGCGATCGTGAACGTGTCGAGTCAGGCCAGTCTCGTCGCGTTGACCGGCCACGTCTCCTACGGTTCCTCGAAAGCGGCACTGGACAACATCACTCGCGTCTCGGCCCTCGAACTCGGCCCCCACGGCATTCGCGTCAACGGCGTCAATCCGACGGTCGTCATGACCGAGATGTCTGCGTTCTATTGGGGTCGCCCCGAGATCGAAGAGCCGTTCCTGGCGCAGATGCCGCTGGGCCGGTGGGCTACCGAGGACGAGATTGCCGCGCCGATTGCCTTCTTGTTGAGCGATGATGCTTCCATGGTGACCGGGGTGTCGTTGCCGGTCGACGGCGGATACACCAGTCGCTGACCGAACGAGTACGACCGAACGGGGGTAGATCATGACCACTATGCAAGATGTCGCAGCGCTGGCGAAGGTGAGCGCCAAGACCGTCTCACGGGTGTACAACAACGATCCGCATGTCGACCCCGATACTCGTGCGCGAGTCAGCAAGGCACTCGAGTCACTCAACTACGTGCCGAACACGATGGCGACGTCGTTTCGCAACGGGCAGGCGGCGGCCATCGGTGTCGCCGTGCCCGACATCGACGATCCGTTCTTCTCTTCGATCGCCCGGGCGATCGAAGAACGGGCCCGCGGCAACGACATGGCGGTTCTCGTCACCAGCCTCGGCCACGACGGCGATCAGGAACAGGCGCTGGTGGAGTCACTGCTACGCAAGCAGTTGAGCGGTCTGATCATCGCGCCGACGGGTGCCGATCACGGCTATTTGGAACGGTGGATAGACAAGACCCCCACGGTCTTCGTGGACCGAGCTCCCGACGGGCTCAAAGCCGACAGCTTCGTCGACGACGATCACGGCGGGGCCGTGTTGGCGACCGATCATCTGCTTCGACTGGGACACACTCGCATCGCTGTCATCGGCGACAGTGTCAATATTCCTACCAGCCGCAATCGCTTGGTGGGGTATCGAGAGTCGTTGCAGGCGAGGGGAATCGAGTTCGACGATTCCCTCATTGCGCTCGGCGTTCTCGACCGCGACGATGCGCGCAGTGCTCTGTCCGCGCTGACCGCGCTCGACGATCCACCGACTGCGTTGTTTCTCTCCAACGCACGCGTGGCCATGGCATGTGTGCCCGTGCTGCAGCAGATGGAGCTACTGCACTTGGCTTTCGTAGGATTCGGCGACTTCCCGCTTGCCGACGCAGTGATGCCCCCGGTGACGGTGATCGATCAGAATCCCGCTCGGCTGGGCCGGTTGGCCATCGAGCGGCTGCTGGGCCGAATCGAGAATCCCGGCAAACGCTACAAGCGTCGCAACATCCTCGGCGTCGAGCTCATCGAACGTCGATCCTGCACTCCTGGAACCGATCACCGCCGAGACTGATCCTGGAGAGCCTGCCCGACGAGGTCGACCTGCAGCAGAGTCGACAGTTCCGCATCGACCCGTAGGTGGGGAACGAGCGGCTTCTCCGCCGGGGCATCCATCGGCCGTCGAGCATCCCGCGCCGCTCCGCGCGCTGCACGTCGGCGGGCCAACAGTTCGGGTGAGCCATCGACGTGCACCACCATCGTTGCGGCCGGGGCCACGCTCGAAACCAGCCGATCCCATTCGGCACCCGCAGCCAGTTCGCGGGTGAACGGTGCAATGAGGACGGGCCGCTGACCGATCTCGACGAGGTCGCGCGCGGCGGCGAGCAGCACCGCGTAACGGCCTGCTCTGATTCGTTCCGAATGCGGGCCGGCACTGTTCCAATGCGGTCCGCCCGTGATCGAATCCAGTTCATCCAGAAGCGGATTGGTGAGGGTATCGAGATCGAGCAAGGGGACGCCGAAGCTGCGCGCCAGCTCGCGCCCCAGGGTGGTCTTTCCGCTTCCCGCAGCACCTGCGACGACAAGAACCGGCAGTTGATCCCGATCGATCACGGAAACGTCTTGACAGACACGAGGCATAGCGGCAATCATACAAGACAACGTTGTCTCGCAGTGGCAGTACAGCGGGCACACTTCCTCCGATCGAGAGTTCACGTGACCGAGCGCGCAAGCATCAAAGACGTCGCCGCCTTGGCGGGCGTCAGCTTCAAGACCGTCTCACGCGTCGTCAACGGCGTGGACACTGTCCTGCCCGAACTGCGCGAACGCGTCGAGGCCGCGGTGCAGACCCTCAACTACGTCCCCAATTCGGCTGCGCGCTCGCTGAAATCAGGATCGGGCAACACCATCGGAATCATCGTCGACTCGATCGACGACGTCTTCTTCGCATCGTTGGTCAGTGCAGTCGAGGACAGGGCTCTCGAACACGGACTGGCCGTCATCGTGGGCAGCACCGGTTTCGACGCCCAGCGCGAACGTGATCAGCTGGCGCTATTGGCCGGCCAACACGTGCGGGGCATCATTCTCGCGCCTGTCGGCGATCACAGCGACTTCCTCGTCCCTCGGCGTCGGACGCTGCCCACGGTGACCATCGACCGCTCGATCGAGGGATTCGATTCGGTCATCGTGGACGATTACGGTGCCGCACGGCGCGCTGTCGAGAAGTTGGTCGCGAGCGGACACACCCGAATTGCGTTGCTCGGCTTCGATGATCGACTACAGACCGCCCAGTTGCGCCGTCAGGCATATCTCGACGTCCTCACCGACCTCGGCCACGAGCCCGAGGCCGCTCTCGCTCCCCCGGTGTCCCATGCCGCAGACTCGGTGCGACCTGTCGTGAAGAAGCTTCTGGCACTACGCAATCCACCGACCGCCTTCTTCGTCGCCAATGCCCGACATGCCACGGCCGTGGTGTCGGTGCTGCACGAAATCGACCGCACCGACGTGGCGATGGTCTCGTTCGGCAACTTCTCGCTCGCCGACGCCGTCAGCCCATCGGTGACCTGCATCGACCAGGATCCGTATCGCATCGGCACCGTGGCGTTCGATCGCCTGGTGCAGCGTTTCGACGATCCATACCTCGAGCCGGAGCAACAGATCACACCCACCACGCTGGTGGAGAGACTCTCGCATGCACTTCCCCTACCCGTACAGAAATGAGACCAAATCCGTGAACCCCAGACTTGTTGCGGGACTGGACCTCGGGAGCACCGGCGTCAAAATCCTCGTCACGGACGAGGACGGCACCGAACTGCTCATCGAACAGAGTCCAACCCCATGGCGCCACGGCCCGGGCGGAACCACCGACCTCGCCGCCGAGGATCTGCTGTCCACCGTCGGTCAGTTGCTCGATGCCGTCGCACGTCGACTACCGGAGGTGACCGGTGACGGTGCGTCGCGCATCGATGCGATCGCAGTGTCCGGAATGGGTGAGACGGGCTTCCTTCTCGATGAAGACAACGTTGTCCGAGCACCTGCGTTCGCCTGGTTCGATCCCCGAGGGCAGCAACAGGTCGACGCACTACCCCCGGATCTCCGTAACCGGTTCGCCGGCAAGACAGGCCTTCCAGTCGGCGTCCAGGTATCGGTGGTCAAGATCGCGCACCTTCGCGACAACGGCCTGAACCTGGCCGGGCTGCGTTGGTTCAATCTGCCCGAGTTCGTCGTGTTGTCCCTCGGCGGCCGCGCGGTGGCGGACTATTCGCTCAGTTCCCGAACCGGGCTGCTCGATCAGGACACCGGCGAGCCGTGGACGGAGATGTTGACGCACTTGGGCGTCGGGGCCGAGTTCCTCCCACCCCTGGCCGACGCCGGAACCGATCTGGGATTCGCGACCGGGCCAGCCGTACCCGACGCCATCGCGGGGGCACGGTTGACCGTGGCCGGTCATGACCACCTGGTCTCCGCGGTATCGGGTGGGGCAATCCCCCACGACCGCTATCACGTGTCGATGGGAACCGCCGAGGTGCTGCTGCGAGTGCTCGACGCTCCACTGACTCCCGCTGCGCGCAGCAGGCTGGCCGAGCATTTCATCAACTCGGTCCGACACGTGGTTCCAGGACAGCATGTGCTCGTGGCGGGAGTCAAGACCGGATTGCTGATGCGACGGGCGTTGCAACTGTGCGACATCAGCGATCGAGCTGGGCGCGACCTTCTGGACGAGCGGGTGCGCGCATTGCCTGTTGGCGGCCCGTTCACCGACGGCGGCATCGACGTGGCCGGTGCCCGCAACGACGACGGCGTTCTGTCCATCACGATCCGCACCGACGGAATCGATTCGGCGGAGCTGTTTCGTTCGATTCTGTTGCACGGCAACGATGAAGTGGCGCGACTCGTCGCGGCGCTCGACGCCGAGGTGCCACCGGCCACGACCACGTTGCTGACCGGAGGCTGGGCGGGCATGACAAGCGTGCGAGACGCCCGCGCGCAGGTCCTGCCGGACGTCTCGGTCTCGACTCGCTCCCAGGACACCGCGTACGGCGCAGCGTTGTTCGCAGCACGGCTACTCACGCTCATAGAAATCTGAGCCCACATCTCTGCAGTGAGACAACGTTGTCCCGCTCGCTCTCGACCCCAACCCATCACCAGGAGAGAACAATGAACGAACTCACCACCCTCGAACGTCGCGGAATGGCCGCCATCTCCACCGCCGACGGCAACATGCTCATCGTCGCCGGTGATCAGCGCAACGGGATGAAAGCGGTCATGAAGGACGCGACCGACGGACCGGGCTCGATCACCGTCGAGCAACTCGCCGAGGCCAAGGCCGATCTGGTTCGCTACCTCGGCAATCACGCCCCGGCAATCCTGCTGGACCCGGAGGTGGCACTGCCGAAGATCATCGACGACGGTGTGCTCTCACGCAACACGGCCCTGGTCGTCGGCATGGACGCCTCCGGCTTCGAGGAGACCGATGGTCTGCGCTTTACCCGCTTCGTCGACGGCGTCACCCCCCGCGTAGTGCGTGATCTCGGCGGCGATGTCGCCAAGATGCTCTTCTACATGCGCCCCGAGAAGCAGGGCCTCGATTCCCGCGTCGCCGAGGAGATCCGCGATCTCGTCAAAGCCTGCGCCGCCGAGGGCCTGCTGCTCATCGTCGAAATCCTGACCTACAAGCTCGAGGACGAATCGGACGCGGACTACAAGGCCGGCTTCGGCAAGATCATCGCCGATTCCACCCGTATCTCCGTCGAATGCGGAGCCAAGGTACTCAAGCTCCCCTACCCCGGCTCTGCCGAGGCCTGCGCAGCCGTTACCGAAGCGGCACAGGGTGTTCCGTGGGCCGTACTGTCGGCGGGTGTCGATCACGAGACGTTCATCGAGCAGGTCCGCATCGCCGTCGCCAACGGTGCACGCGGAGCGATGGCAGGCCGATCACTGTGGAAGGACAGCATGGCCGTCTCCGCCGAGACCCGTGAAGACCTGCTGACCAACCGCGCCCTGCCCCGGCTGCGTGAGCTGAACGAGGCCGTCGACAACTGACATCGTCTTTCGACCGAGCCCGGACACCCATTCTCGGGCTCGGTCGACGCCGTTCTGGGTAGCGTGAAGCGATGACTCACCCCTCGACGCACCTCGATATCGTTGCCGCTCCCGGCGTGTTCGCCGATCTCGCGACGGCGCAGGAAGTGGTCGCGAGGGCGCTGTCGGCCCGAGGACTGACGGGCGGAATCGTCGACGCCGCAGCGGGTTCCGACGAGGCGATCGTCGTTCCCGGTGACGGGATCCCGATCGACGTGTCTCCGTACAGCAGTGTGGTTCGAGTCGATCTGGGCCAGTGCACACCGGACAGATCGCCGGGCATCCGCACTCACATTCGCGGCCGCGGTCTCGACGGTCTGCGGTTTGCCATCGACAGCGCGTACTTCCACCGCTTCCATCCCGGAACGATCCTGAAGTATGGGAATCACCCCGAGCAACGCGTCGAGCTGCGGTTGCCCGAGGGCGACGACCCCTTTCCTGTCGCGATGCTCATCCACGGCGGATATTGGCGTTCGCGGTGGGAGTTCGATCTGATGGACGCGATGGCCGTCGACCTGACCCAGCGCGGATACGCCACCTGGAACGTGGAATACCGTCGACCCGACGAGCACGGCTGGGACACGATGACCGGCGATGTCGCGGCAGCGCTTGCTGCGTTGAAGACTGCACCCGACTCACTGGACCTGTCTCGAATCGTCCTGATGGGCCACTCGGCGGGCGGCCAGTTGGCACTGCGACTGGCCGCCGATTCCGTCGGGACATCGGTAGCACCTGCCCTTGCCGTCAGTCTCGCCGGCGTTCTCGATCTGCGGGTCGGCGACGAGCGGTGGCTCGGCGAAGGTGCCGTATCGAATGCGATCGGTGCCCGATTTGCTGACGCACGCGATACGTACGAGGCGTCGTCGCCGATCTCGAGGCTTCCACTCGGAGTCCCGCAGCTGGTGGTCAGCGCTGTCGACGACGACCCCAATCTGCTCGAGATCAGCCGGGCCTACTACGCCGCCGCGTCGGCCGGAGGCGATTCGGTCACCTCGGTCGAGGGACCGGGTGGCCATTTCGCCGTCGTAGATCCCTCGTCCGAGATCTGGGGCGAGATCATCTCTGCCGTCGACGCGTCGTTGGCTGTCACCTGATAGTCAGTCGTCGGTGGTCGCCAGGATCACGCGCGGCTGTCGGCGTCCGGCGGGTTGGCCACGGTCGCCAAGTTACGCACCCGCCTCCCCGGAAGTCCGTAGTGTGAATGATGTGACGCGCGGCACAGCGAGGTGCGCGGCGGAGACTTCAGGAGCGCGATCGATGAAGAGCACCATGCAGGACACCCCACTGTCCATCGGCCAGCTGGTTCGATTCGGGACGTCCATCCATTCCTCGGCCGAGGTCACCACCTGGACGGACAGTGGCCCCACCACGGTCACGTTCGGCGATTTGGGCAGGCGGGCAGCGCAACTGGCACACGGACTGCGATCGATCGGCATCGACGACGATCAGCGCGTCGGCACGTTCATGTGGAACAACGCCCCGCACATGGAGGCCTACATGGCGATTCCCGCGATGGGCGCGGTGCTGCACACGCTCAACATTCGACTGTTTCCCGAGCAGCTCACCTACATCGTCAATCATGCCGAGGATCAGGTGATCATCGCCGACGCGAGCCTGATCCCCTTGCTCACGCCCCGGCTCCCGACGTTCGAGACCGTCCGGCACCTCGTGGTCGTCGGTGTGGACCCGGCACAGGTGGATGCACCCGACGGCATCGAGGTGCTGGGCTACGAGGACCTGCTGGCCGGACGGCCGGAGGAGTTCGATTGGCCTGAGCTCGACGAACGATCCGCTGCCGCAATGTGTTACACCTCCGGCACCACCGGAGACCCCAAGGGGGTCGTGTACTCGCATCGCTCGATCTATCTGCATTCGATGCAGGGGTGCATGACCGATGCGATGGCACTTGCACAGTCCGACACGGTGCTGGCCATCGTGCCGATGTTCCACGCAATGTCGTGGGGTCTGCCCTATTCGGCGCTGATGGTCGGTGCGTCGCTGATCATGCCGGACAGGTTTCTGCAGCCCGGCCCGTTGGCGGAAATGATGTCGACGTTGCATCCGACGGCCGCGGCCGCTGTCCCGACGATCTGGCAGGCTCTGCTCGCTCACCTCGACGAGCATCCGGCGGATCTGTCGAGTCTGCGTGACGTGGTGGTCGGCGGTGCGGCCTGCCCACCGAGTCTGCTGCGGGCATTCCACGACAAGTACGGCGTCCACATCTCGCAGGCCTGGGGCATGACCGAGACATCCCCCCTGGGCACCTCCGGAAAGCCGGACGCGGGCCTGTCCCCCGAGGACGAGTTCGACTTGCGTTGCACACAGGGCAGATTCGTCGCCGGGGTACGAGCGCGACTGGTCGATGACGCCGGCACCGTGTTGCCGTGGGACGGCACCTCCGTCGGTGAACTCGAGGTGCGTGGCCCGTGGATCACCGGCAGCTACTACCGCGCCGACGCGGACGACAAGTTCGACGACGGCTGGCTGCGGACCGGTGACGTGGGCACCATCTCCGAAGGCGGCTACCTCCGGCTGACCGATCGATCGAAGGACATCATCAAGTCCGGCGGCGAATGGATCTCCTCGGTCGAACTCGAGAACCAGGTGATGGGGCATCCGGCGGTGCGCGAAGCGGCGGTGATCGGTGTGCCCGATCCGAAGTGGGACGAACGGCCGTTGGTGGCTGTCGTCGTCCGCGAGGGAGCCTCGGTGACGGCCGAGGAACTCAAGGAGTTCCTCGACAGTCGCGTCGCGCATTGGCAGTTGCCCGAACGCTGGACGTTCATCGACGAGGTCCCGAAAACGAGCGTCGGGAAGTACGACAAGAAGCGGCTGAGGAGTTCCCACGCCGAGGGGGCGTTGAAGGTCATCGAACTGGTCTGACTGGCACCTCCATCGTCGACGGCCCCCGGTTGTGTGGCAGATTGCTACACTGGCGGTACTGCTGCGGCGATAGGACACCACCATGGGCACCACCTCATCTCTCCGTATCGACGATGACCTGTATGACGCTGCGAAAGTGGCCGGATCGTCGTCGAGCCGAAGTGCATCGCAGCAGATCGCACATTGGGCGCTGATCGGTCGAGAGATGGAGCTTTCACATCGCGTCTCGGCACGCGACATTGCCGATGTTCTTGCAGGTAAAGCACGCTATGACGACCTCGCGCCGTATAAGCAGGCAGTCGTCCGCGCGGAGTGGACCGAACAGATCGAATCGGCGACGGAATCGCTCGACTTCGAGCGTGAGTTCACTGCAGAAGGTCGCTCATACGTCGAATCGGACCTCGACGGCAACGTCCGGTGGAGCGAGCCCAGGTAGATCTCGCTCCCGAGACAGCCCATCGTGATCACAACGAACTCGGACCCGGTTCTACACCTACTCGCCGGACCCAACGGTGCAGGCAAAAGCACATTCAACGCACGCGTTCTATCGCCTGTCATGCATCTTCCGTTCGTCAACGCCGATGAGATCGCGAACGCTCGATGGCCCGGCGAAGAGTCGGCCCATGCTTACGACGCGTCCCGGGCCGCTGCCGAGATGCGCGTCCAATATCTCTCGGCAAGAACATCATTTGTCACCGAAACTGTCTTCTCGCACGAGTCCAAGCTCGAACTGGTCCAGTCCGCGGTCGGTGCAGGCTATTTGGTGACGCTGCACATCATCGCAGTTCCCGTCGAAACGGCAGTGGCCCGAGTACACAACCGAGTCGATCACGGTGGACATTCGGTTCCAGAGGCGAAGATTCGCGAACGGTACGACAGGCTGTGGCCTCTCCTTCGCACTGCCATCGAGACTGTCGATCGCGCTCAGGTGTACGACAATTCATCGGCACGACGCCCCTTCCACACTGTCGCCCGGTTCGATCGCGGGTTACTCCTAGGACGGGCCGAGTGGCCGAGTTGGATGCCGCCGGCCCTGCGTCGATAGCTGCCGACACCAGCCGTCAGGGCGACACAGCGTGCGCACGCCCCATCTTCAAGCTCGAGAACGCATCCCCAAAAGCCCATCAATGCGTCCCGATGCCACCATCGTGGGCGCTTATGCCCTGCATGCAAGGCATAAGGCCTGTTCGCTGGGTAGTTCGCGATGCAAGCTCCGATATGCATGCCTACGCAAGCACAAGGAGTGACCATGGCCGAACCACGACGAGCCCGGAAGCACTCTGGCGAGCTGGCCGGAGCCTTCGTCGCTCGTCGACATCAGTTGCACATGACTCGAGCCGAGTTGGCGCTACTCGCCGGCGTGGGGCGGTCGCCCGTCCACGCGCTCGAGGGCGGAAAAGACACGGTGCAGCTCGACGGCGCGGTCGCTGTCGCCGAAGCGCTGGGCTGCGAGATCACCTTGCTGACACGCGCCGAATCGCCTGTGCCGCCACTGGACCCGACATGATCCCAGCATCCGAGCTGCGGGATGTCGATGCAGCCGATGTCTACAAGGGCGATCTTCTCGCCGGCTCACTGACGTGTGTGGGGAACGACGTCGTGTCTCGATACGTCAGCGATTACCTCGGCAGCGCTTCTGCACCGGATCTCGCAGGACAAGAATGCATTTCGTCGAGTCCGCCGGAAGATTGGGAATACCTGAGCGAGCGACTCGACGAATTCGATGTGACCGGATTCGAAGACTAGCAGGCACAGCAGTTGAAGCGCCCGCTCGATCAGCGCTGCACCGAGCTGTCCTGAACTGATGGTGCTGGCGCAGTTCGGTGCATGGGATACCGGCTTACAGCATCATGCCGAGGCGCCGCTCATGGCCGCGCCGACCTCCCCTCACCCGGCGATTCGCGAGTCATCATGTTGCGACGCAATGCCTTTCACAGTTTCCTGAGCATCCCGCATTCCTTCGTCGGCGGCGTCAGCGTCCCGGGGGGAGGGTTGCCGAAAACTATCACGATGATCTAATATCTCGATTGTCGAGATATTAGGGGGTCCGGTGAGCGGGTTCAGTACTAGCTCCGCAGGCGAGGCATTCTTTGCGGCCTACGACCGCGTGCTTGCCAAGTGGCCGGTGCCCATCGACACCATCGACGTCGAATCCGACTACGGCACAACCCGAGTCAACGTCTCCGGACACGTGGAGGGGCCGCCGGTGGTACTGCTGCCCGGCGGCGGCGCAACCTCGACCGTCTGGTTCGCCAACGTCGCGACCCTGGCCCGGCACTACCGGGTCTTCGCAATCGACCCGATGGGTGAGCCCGGACGAAGCCTGGTCGGTCGGAAGCCGATCCGCACTGTCGATGACCTGATGTCCTGGCTCGATCAGGTTCTCGACACCCTCGAGGTCACGCGGACCTCGGCGGTCGGACATGGCTACGGGGCGACGGTGGCGCTCGCGTACGCGCTGCACCGGCCGCAGCGCATTGCCACACTAGTCCTCCTCGATCCCCCTTCGCGTTTCGTCGGCATGCGCCTGGCGTACCTCCTGCACGCGGTGCCGCAGCTGGTGCGACCGACTCGCGAACGTATGCGCTCTCTGATCCGGTGGGAAACGCAGAATGCGCCGCTCGACGCCGACTGGCTCGAGCTCACCGAACGAGGTGCCGACTTCCCGTCGGCGAAACCAGTGGTCCCCCGCCGGCCACAACGAGATCGGTGGGCGACGCTGTCCGCGGACGTCACCGTTGTATTTGCCGGGGACAGCAAGGTGCACGACAGTTCTCGTGCTGCCGACGCTGTCGGGAAGGTTCTCCCGCACGCGCACACCGTCGTCTTGACCGGCTGCAGCCACCACATGTTGCCGATGCTGCCAGCGGGGGAACTCGATGCAGTGCTGCTGAGCGCGCTGGGCTGACATCTAACGTCCGAAAACCGCAGGCTGAGTCTGACGCAGCAATCGACCGGACGGATCGGACATTTGTCGTTTCAGGTGATCTCCTCGGCGCGACGTAACCGGTTCGTCGAGGCTTTGCTCAGCCGATTGAACGCCGACGCACATGCTATTCCAGCCAAGACTTCCGATGAAAATATGCGTCACCGCCGTCTTCGCGGTCGTCGACTTCGCGGTTCACAGACTGGATGTATGAGGCCCCGGAAAGATCCTGTTGCTCTACGGAGATCTCACCCGAATGGGACGGCCGTGGTGACCATGCCACCGATCCCGTTGCGTCAAATGGCCTTTCGCTTCCACATTCTGGGTCAGATCTACTGTCGGTCGCGTCGACGATACGAGCCACGATTGGGTCGTCCCGCAGTTCCGCCATGATCGATGTCGAGCGTCGAAGGACATCGTCGGCGGTCTGTCGGTAGGCACGCATGATCGTCTCAGCCAGTACCTCGGGTCCGCGACCCCATGCTTCGTGTCCACAGACGAGCTCGGTGAGTCGACCGTTGGCGTCGGTCCGAATGCTGACGCCGTCGAGGTACGTGTGTCCGTGGACCTCGTCGACCGCTTGTTGCAGTCGACGGACTTTCGCTCCGAGTTCTTCGTCGATCACGGGCTCTACTCCTTGGGTGCACGTAAGTCTTTCGGAGACAGGTCAGTTGCTTCCGTCCGGCCATCCGGGATACGCAGGCTGCACCGGAGGTGGATCTTCGTTGGCGTATGCGTCACGAGGGATGACAGGAGTTGTGTCCGGGTACAGCGATCTTGCCCACGGATTGCAGCGACCAGTCCCCGATGTGATCGGGTCGATATCGATTAGACCGTCGATTTTCCACCCAGCAAATCTGTTGTCGGTCGGTGCCTGCCAGTGCAGTCCACCGGTGGGAGACGATGCGACCGAGAGGTGCACCGAAGGAATGTCATCAACACGAATGAAGCGCGAGCGTAGCTCTTGTCCTCCTCCGTTGGTGAGCCCTGACGGGGCATATTTTCCATCGACTGAGACGTCCAATCCTGCTGTCAGCAAGCATGAAATTGCGTCGAAACCCGTATCGGTCGGAATTATCTGCTGAATATGACCATTGACTGTTCCTGCAAACGGGCCGTCGCCCGTTTCGGCACGGAACGTAGAGTACAACGGGCCACCGGGCACACTATTGGAACTGGCCGGAAATCCGATGTATGTGTAATCCAATCCAACCATCCACCCGATAGCGACCGATTCATAGGTAGCACGGGCCAGGGTCCCCTCAATGGAAAAAAGGTCGATTCCAGATTCCGCCGACCACACCATCGTTGCATTCGCGATGCCATCGGGAACTTCGTAGTTGTTGGTGGCAGGCCAACGCGGAGCTGCACTTGTCTCCGAAGCCTGGGGCCCGTCGACGACAGAACCGCACGCCGTGATGTTCGCCAACGTGACCATCAGCACAGCGACTACTACCTTCTGCCGGCAAAGTACTCTCATCCGTAGATCTCCACAGGCCATTGGTTGTTCAAGTCACGACCTGATGCACCGCTTGCCAGCCAGTCCAAGATTTCGGCCTTGCTGGGGTTGTTGCCTTCGGGTCGAATCGCCGCCGTCAACAAATCCCGTTGCCCATCCCCTGTTGCGTTGCGCGCATACTCCTCGAGATTCGAGATGCCGGCCCCCTCGATCAAGTAGGTCACAGATGCGGTGGCTGCACGCCGTACCGAAGGATCGGGCTCGGCGATGTATTTCTCGGACGCTTGGGAGTACGGCAGCAGCGATGTACCGTCCTCGCTCCTGTAGACGTCAGGGACTTCTTTGATACCGATTGCACCGTTGCTGACAAGTCCTGCCTCCGAGATCGCAGACATCGACGCGGCAGCACTGGCATCACCTACCCAGCTCTGCGCGCACCTGTCGACCGCCAAGTCCACTTCGGCCAGGCGATCGGCGAGAGCAACGCCGTCCGTTATCATCGCGCTTCCAGCGGCGACCAACGTCAGCACTGCAGCACTGCGCTTGCCCACAATGCCATCCTGCGTCGCCATCATCAGACCCAGTAGGTCATCGAGATCGGTGCCCAGCATGTCCCCCAACAGATCTCTCCCCCAAAGAGTTGCTTCACCGTTGCTCCGCACCGATCGGTGTTCGACGAACCCGACGGTCACTGGCGCACAAGCATCCTGCCATGTTTGGTGTTCTCACCCATTCACACTTGCCACGGTCACTTCCCCGTGCCCTCCGCGAAGTCGGTGATCGACTTCGACGTCCGCTGATCGGCATATTCGGCCTCGTCGAAGTACCGGCGAAACACCGAGCGCATCGATTCGATGACATCGATGTGCTGCAAGAGCACCACCCGCAATGATCGCTCTCCGCTGTGAGCGATCCTCTCGAACTTCCGACCAAGCTGTTGAGCCGAATCGAGGGTGCCGAAAGCCTCGACGTCGACCAACCGTCCCGTCTTCACCACCATGTCCTGCAGATGCCTGATGTAGGACGCACACACCTCGTCGCAGTGGAACGCCACATTTTCCGGAATTTCCAACACTCCGGCCTCTGCTCGAGCAGACAGCGCCTGCCACTGGCTCATCGACGCAGCCAGCTCACTTGGTCCCAAACCCATCGTTTTCTCCTGTCATATCGACGACGGCATTGACGGACGAAGCGACCGAGCCAAGCGCTCGACCTCGACACACGGATCTCCGAGGGGCTCGATGCGGGCCAGACCCTCTAGGAAGAAATAGAACACGCCACCCTCGTGGCCGAAGGCAATCCCGCAACTGACTTCGTCGTACTTGATCTTGCGTTGGAACCGCAGACCGTCGAACCCGTCGATGGCAGTGAACTGCTCGAACGGTCCTGCCTCGCGCAAGTAGTCCAACGAAAACGTCGACGACAAGATGCCGACGCTATACCACGATTCTGGGAGCGGATTCCTCCAAAAGCACGTCGACCAATCGGCCGAAATCGGCCGTTCACCAACCAAATTGGCGCTCTTGGTTTCTACGTCAAGCCCAGCGGCTTCGATTGCCTCGTCCGGGATAGTGCACGGATCCCACGCCGCCGTCGACGCAGGCGTAGCGACGGTTGAGGTCGTCGACGATGCTGCAAGGGGTGCGCCCTCGGTCGCTCCGGCGCAGCCTGTTGCCCCCAGCACCATCGCTATAACAACCACCGACAACCATCGCCTAGTGCTCACATCACTCCGTTTCATCGACCCTTCCATTACCTTGGACGCAGCGAGTGACCGGACAGTTCCGCCAGTTGCCCTCGGGCTTTACACCGGTCGATCGATGCTGCACGTCAAAGGAGAACAATGGCGCTCTGAACTGGAAGAATATCGACCTGCGGAGATCCGAAGTCAGGTCCGCGACGGTGCCGAAGTCATCGACGCCACCGGCCAGCTCGGCCTGGCCGACCGAGTTTGCGTGTGATCTCGGAATAGAAGACCGCAAGCCCTGCGCGCAGCTGAGGTTCACCGATTCCGACGGCCTCCAACTGAGTGCGTTCGCCCCCAACGCGCGCGTGGTCGGATCCAGGATCTCGACTTGATGGCTTGGCCTCAGATACTCGGGTTCGCCGTGCGCCCACCGTCACCATGTCACTGCTATTGGACAGTCATCGCGCGGCGCGAGTGGCAGCGTGTGGGCTGCCGTGTTCTACGTGCAGTTGTTCCGTCTGGCTACATCGTGGTGCCGAACAGGCCCAAGTGGCCGCTTTTGAGGGTGAACGGCTGAGCGTCAGGTGTGGTCAGCGCCTCAGGTGCCGAGGTCGGACATTCGGTTTATCGAAATTCGAGCGAGGGTATGAGCCGTCTACCAATCAATTTGAAGGACAGGAAAGACCATGCCACTCGTGCGAATCGACATCATCGAGAACCGTCGCACTTCGGACGAGGTAAAGAAGCTCGCCGACATCGTCCAGGACGTCATGCGTGAGACCTTCGATGCCCCACCGCGCGACCGCTACCAGATCATCACCGAGCACAAGCCCGGCAACCTGATCGCCGAGGACACCGGCCTCGGCTACACCCGCTCCGACGACCTCGTCATGATTCAGATCACCCAGCAGGGTCGGGACGAGGACAACAAGAAGGCCCTGTACTCGACGCTCGCCGAGCGGTTGAAGGAGCAGACCGGGCTTTCGGGCGACGATCTGATCATCGCGGTGTCCGAGAACACCCCCGCTGACTGGTCGTTCGGGCACGGTGTGGCCCAGTTCTTGGAGGGCCAGCTCTAGCCCCGCTGCGCCGACCGACCGAGCGTGGCCGCGACACAAACCGAACGAGGTCGGCTGCCGGCCGACCTCGTTCGCTGGAAAGATCCAGGTCCGTCACCGCACCTACACCTTTCCTATGATGTGCTCGTGCGTCCTGACCGAACCGACAGCGACCTCGCAAAAGTGATTCCACTGTTCGGTCGCCGGGGATCTCGAAACACCTGGGACTTCGCCGACGTCGTCGAGCCGCCAGTCCAGTCTCCAGTCGTACAGGTGTCGCCCCACGACGTCGAGCTCGCACCACCAGACGCCGAGGAAGAGTTGTCAGCGCTGACGGCATCGAAGCCGATCGCGCAGCTTCGCTCACTCCTCGGCTGGCTCGACAGGTCACGACCGATCACCGGCAGAGGTGTCCCGCGGCCAGGGTCGGTCAGCGAGCTGGCGAAAGCCGTCGGCGTGGAGCTGGATCCGCGTGCGCTGAGGTCGAGATCGATTCTCGAGGTTCCCGGTTTGATGACACTGTGGGATGCGGCGAAGGCAGCAGGATTGATCGAGTTAACCTCCACCACAGCAGTTCCCGGTCCGCATGCGCACGAATTCGCCCACGCGCTTCCCAGTGGACTGGCCTCGCATCGAACAGCCCTCTCGCACATCATCCGTCGCCACTTCTTCACCGAGGATCCCCTCCGCCCTTCCCCCGCTGTCGATGTCGTCGCCGGGCAGATCGTTCTGGCCGCGATGACGGACACTCCGCGGACGCGGCTCCCTGCAGTCGGCCCGGCCGCCGCCGGGGATCTGTACGAACACATCGAGGCACTGATACTCCGCGGCATGCTGGATCAATTCATCGCCGACGGGTGGCTGGTATGCGACGACAAATACATAGTGCCGCAACCTTTTCGACCCGCCGTCCTGGATGCGATGAAGTCACTGCCTTACTACCAAACCGGCGACGCCAACAGATGATCATCACCGGGTAGTACTTCGCGGAGCTGCCGGACTTCACAACATCTCGTCCGCCAGACGCCGTCCAGCTTCCCTCAACCATGCATTACTCACGACGCTACCCCATCATGGCAGCAGGTTCGCGAGGCGGTCTGTGGCGGCATCTGTACCGAGTTCCTGCCTGAGCGTTGGATATTCGAGGTAGAAGCGGATCCATTGGGTGAGGACGACGGGATGGACGTCGAAGAATCGGCAGTCGATGAATGCGCCTGAGAAGAGGCCCGGCTGTTCGTCCAACCTCAACTTGCAGGTCTTGGTGTGCTCGAACGGTTCGCCCCACGGCACCATCACTCCGATTGCGGGCGGCCATGTCGGCTGCAGCAGAACCGACGCCACCGAATTCCACGGAATGCTTTTCTTGAAGCCGAGGCCTTGCTGAACGATCCCGTCGATTGTCAGTTCGATGCGGGGCCGTCCCCTCTCACTGCGGATAAGTGCGGCCCACGAGACAAGGAACGGGATGGAAAAGAGCGAAAAAATGATCAGCCCGCCCGCTTCGCCGGTCGAAATGCCGAACATTATGAGTGCAATTGCTACGAGTAGCACCAAAAGCATACTCAACCTGAGTACCCCGTGAGTGTATCGGACCGTTGACGCAGCTGCTGTTCGACGGACGCCGAATCCAGTGCGACGCCCCGCACGATGGATGAATCGCATGGCCGGGATCAGACCTAGTACAACACCGAAAAGGATCCCTCCGATGTCCGGACTAGAACCTTCTGGTCCCGATGCGCCGTATACGAACGCGAAGGCAAAGAATTCCAGAAATAACACGCCTGCAATGAATTTGAGGTCGATTCGGTTGTCGTGCACATATTCTTCTGTTCCACTGGTCGGTGCGTCGAACGTATTCATCCGGTCCCTATCCTTATGGCAGCAGGTTCGCGAGGCGCTCGGCGGCGGTGCCTGATCCGAGTAAACCTCGGAGTTTGAGATGGTGGAGGTATAGCCAGATCCATCGGGTCAGGACGACCGGGTGGACGTCGAAGAAGCGACTGTCGAAGAAGGCCGATGACGTCCTGGGCTACATGCTGTGACGTCCACTGGATCGAAGGTTCAGAAGAGTGCATCCCACACTCCTGTCGTGAGGTCGGAAATCGCATTCTTGGTGTCAACTACAGCACCCCAGCCCTCCAAAGCTGCAGTACCTACCTGGTCCGTTCCATTTACCCATAGGCTGTCGACCATTCCCGAGGTAAAGATGCCGACTGCGGCGCCCCCCCCCCGCTGCGCCTAGCACGGTCCCCACGAAAGGGACCGGAACCAAGGTTCCAATGAGCGCGCCTGCCGCGACAGAGGCACCAAACCCCAGGCCGCCTGCGATCACCGCCTGATCGACGGGCTTTCCCTCGTAGATGTCGTAGGCGATGCTCAATCCGGCGAGCGCCCCACCTGCTCGCAGGCCCCAAGACTTTGTCTTGGCCTCCAGTTCGGCTACAGATTTTGCCAGGTCATCGCCGAGATTTCGCGCCATCGTCGATGCGTCGAAGTCACGATAAACCAACGCTCTGGGTGATCCGTCAGGTGCATTGCGGGCAAGGTCGGCCCACTTCAGCGCCTCATCCAGGTGGAACTTCGAGTTTTTACCCATCAACCAGGCGTCGACTTCCGCCAGCCCTTGGGCTATTCCGACAAGTATTGAACCACCGTAGAAGAACGTTTTGGCTGAGGCAGACAAGTAGTCGGTTTTGAGGGTTTCGCCTGCTGCTGTTTCATATTCGCGTAGTTGGGCTGCCCGACCTGCCAGCACGATATAGATGTTGTGTAGCTCGTCATCAGACGGATCGAGGATGATGTCGCCCTGGACAGTCAGCCCGGCGGTAGAGGCGTCTGACCGCACATCCCGCATCCCGTCGTGCAATGCCTGTAATGCGGCAGCGAAGGCGTCGACCTTGGCGGCGTAATCTGCTGCTGCAGTTGCCAACTGAGAGGCACCGTCCGTGGTGGTAAGCGCCTGCACGAAGAAGGCTTCGGATGCGGGGCCGTCCCATCCGGCGTCGGTTCGATTTCTGGTGGCGTCGAGCGTGTCGATGGAGGTGCGCAGGCCATCGGCGAAGCTGTTGCGAAGCCATCCGGCCACGGCGTGCACCGAGCCCACGTTGCCGTCGACTTTCGTGTCGATGGGCACCGTCACTTCTCCCAGAGCGCAGCGTTGACTTCGTCGGCTGTGGCGGCGTCCTGGGTCTCGTATTCGGAGGCGCATTGGTCAAGCGCGACCGAGTACGACGCCAATGCGGTCTGCAGTTCGCTGCCGCGGCCGGTGAACAGCGCCAGCATCCCGGCCAGCGCCGGCGCCCCGATACCGGTATCGGCGGTCATGCGTGAACACTCCGACGTTCGCGCTGGGGAATCATCACGTCCATCAGCAGCCGGTCGAACGGATGCGACTCATTGATTTTCGACAGGGCCGTTGTCGGCAGCACCATCCACGGTTGCTCGTCGCCACAGCAAGTGTGGAGCCGATCCAGTGCCGAATACGCCAGCAGGGCACTACGCCCGTCCCGGGTGGTCCGCAGATTGACCACTGCCTGCTCCACGACTGAGACATGCGCAGTGCACGGCACGTACACCACGGGTGGAATGTTGTCCGGTAACCGCATCTTCTCCCCTGATCGACCGCGGGGAGGTCGAACCCCACGACAGATCAGACGCAGCGAGTGGGTGTTCGGTTCCCCATCTGAACCGAGCAGCATCCGGGCAGCGCCGTGTTACTTCCCAGCACCCTCCGCGATGTCGGTAATCGACTTCAGCGTCCGCCGATCGGCGTACTCGGCCTCATCGAAGTAGCGACGGAACACCGACCGCATCAATTCGATGACATCGATGTGCTGCAAGAGCACCACCCGCAACGATCGCTCGCCGCTGTACGCGATTCTCTCGAACTTCTCACCGAGCTGGCGAGCCGAATCGAGGGTGCCGAAGGCCTTCACGTCCACGAGCGACTTCGTCTGGCCCACCATCTGTTCAAGGTGCCTGATGTATGCCGCGCACACCTCGTCGCACTGGAATGCCACGCCCTCCGGAATCTCGAGCACCCCTGCCTCGGCCTGCGAAGACAGCGCCTGCCACTGCTGCATCGACGACCCCAAATCGTTCAGTTCCGAACCCATAGGCTTCCTCCTGCTACTTCGACGACGGCAAGAACGGACGGAGCGAACGCGCCACACGTTCAACCTCGACGCACGGATCTTCGAGAGGTTCCGCCGACACAAAACCGTCGAGCATGAAGTAGATGACCCCTCCATCGCGCCCGAAAGCAATGCCGCAACTGACTTCGTCGTACTTGATCTTGCGTTGGAACCGCAGGCCATCGAACCCGTCGACCGGAGTGAACTGCTCGAACGGGCCGGCCTCGCGTAGATAGTCCAACGAGAAAGTCGATGAGAAGATGCCGAGGGTGTACCACGTGTCCGGCAGCGGATTCAACCAAAAGCACGTTGACCAATCCGGCGAAATCGGACGCTCCCCTACCAAATTGGCCTTCTTGGTTTCCACTGCCAGCTCTGCCGCCTCGATCGCCTCATCCGGGATGGTGCACGGGTCCCACGCTGCCGTCGACGCGGGCGTAGCGACGGATGGCGTCGTCGACGGTGCCGCAGCCGGCGCACCGTCGGTCACCCCACCACATCCGGCGACCAGCACAGTCATGCCAACAGCAACTGCTGCCCACCATCGCTTTGTGTTCACACCATTCCGTTTCGTCGACCCCGTCCACTGCGTTGGACGCAGCCCATGACGAATCGGTTCCAGCCCACCATGCGAGTTCCTGTCGCGTTTGCCGATTCAAGCACTTCGCTCTCGAATCAGATCCGAAGCCCCCAGCCACCGGATTGCGGCGAAAAAACTTAGGCTGGCCCAGCGAATCACCAATCCGTTTGCCGCATAATCACGTCCTCGTTCGACTCGAGCCCACTCTCGCCTGAGCACGCGGAACCAGCTTTCGCCTTCGTCGTGTCGAGTCTCTGGTCGTGCGGGAAGAACCACCTGAAGGCTCGCCGGTAGAGATTCCGATGTCAACGATGAACCGGCATGCACATCGACCTACGTGCGACACTTCGACACCAGCCCGCTGCTCGACTCTCTCCGTCACGGCTTCCGCACTCTTCCTAGGATGTGTGTGTGACTCCCCACCGCACGGGCAGCGACCTCGCAAAAGTGATTCCACTGTTCGGTCGCCGGGGATCTCGAAACACCTGGGACTTCGCCGACGTCGTCGAGCCGGCAGTCCAGTCTCCGGTCGTACAGGTGTCGCCCCACGCCATCGAGCTCGCACCACCGGACGCCGAGGAAGAGTTGTCAGCGCTGACGGCATCGAAGCCGATAGCGCAGCTTCGCTCACTCCTCGGCTGGCTCGACAGGTCACGACCGATCGCCGGCAGAGGTGTCCCGAGGCCAGGGTCGGTCAGCGAGCTGGCGAAAGCCGTCGGCGTGGAGCTGGATATGCGTGCATCGAGGTCGAGATCGATGCTCGAGGTTCCCGGTTTGATGACACTGTGGGATGCGGCGAAGGCAGCAGGATTGATCGAGTTAACCTCCACCACAGCAGTTCCCGGTCCGCATGCGCACGAATTCGCCCACGCGCTTCCCAGTGGACTGGCCTCGCATCGAACAGCCCTCTCGCACATCATCCGTCGCCACTTCTTCACCGAGGATCCCCTCCGCCCTTCCCCCGCTGTCGATGTCGTCGCCGGGCAGATCGTTCTGGCCGCGATGACGGACACTCCGCGGACGCGGCTCCCTGCAGTCGGCCCGGCCGCCGCCGGGGATCTGTACGAACACATCGAGGCACTGATACTCCGCGGCATGCTGGATCAATTCATCGCCGACGGGTGGCTGGTATGCGACGACAAATACATAGTGCCGCAACCTTTTCGACCCGCCGTCCTGGATGCGATGAAGTCACTGCCTTACTACCAAACCGGCGACGCCAACAGATGATCATCACCGGGTAGTACTTCGCGGAGCTGCCGGACTTCACAACATCTCGTCCGCCAGACGCCAGCTTCCCTCAACCATCGTCGCGGATCCGCCATGGCCGCCTCCACGCTGCCGGAAAGATCCGTCAACGACACGGTCCGCACCTCGACGTCCGAATTACACCGCACCGGCGACCACTGCCACCGGAACCGAAGCATCCGAACATATTTGGACGACCTATCCGACGAGTTTGCCCGTCAGCGACGTGCGATCGAACACGCCCTCACCCGTCACCACGAGGTCGGAATTTGGCATTCTGTCCGACGCCTGGTCGACTGACGAGGGTTACATCCACAGTTCGTAGACGCTCAGGAGGAACCGTGACCGATCCCGCACGCACCGACGAGTACTTTCTCGGACTCGCCAGCGAGCAGGCCCGGATCGGCTGGGAGGAAGGCGGCGTTCCGATCGGTGCGGCACTCGTCCACGACGGTGAAGTACTGGCGGTGGGGCGGAATCGCCGGGTCCAGATGGACAGCGCGATCCGTCACGGAGAAACTGACTGCATCGAACGAGCAGGACGGCTGCCGGCTGCGGTGTATCGAAAGTCGGTCCTCTACACCACGTTGTCCCCGTGTTTCATGTGTGCGGGAACTGCGCTGCTGTACGAGATTCCGCGAATCGTCATCGGTGAGAACCGCTCGTTCGAGATGTCGGAAAGCTTGCTCCGCGAACATGTCAATGGCCAAGTTGATGTCCCCGCTGGTGGCCAGGTGAAAGTCCCCGGCCCGTGTTGATGTTTCCCGGTTTTTCAGGGGCGGTCCTTTCGGTGTTGTGCGTCTTTCATGCGGTAGGACTCACCGTCGGTGACGACGATGGTGGCGTGGTGCAGAAGTCGGTCGAGGATCGAGGCGGCGGTGGTGTGCTCGGGCAGGAACCGTCCCCATTGCTCGAACGGCCAGTGGGATCCGATCGCCAAGGAGCGGCGTTCGTAGGCTCCGGCGACGAGACGGAACAGCAACTGGGTGCCGGTGTCGTCGAGCGGGGCGAAGCCCATTTCGTCGATGATGATCAGGTCGACCCGCAGCAGTGATTCGATGATCTTGCCGACGGTGTTGTCGGCCAATCCGCGATAGAGGGTTTCGACGAGATCGGCGGCGGTGAAGTAGCGGACCTTGTGGCCGGCGTGGACGGCGGCGACACCGAGTCCGATCAAGGTGTGCGACTTGCCTGTCCCGGCGGGTCCGATCATGGCCAGGTTCGATTGTCTCCGAACCCATTCCAGGCTGGAGAGGTAGTCGAACACTTTCGGTTGGATCGACGACGCGGCGACGTCGAAGGACTCCAACGTTTTCGTCACCGGGAACGCGGCCGCTTTGAGTCGGTTGACGATGTTGGAGGCATCGCGTGCTGCGAGTTCGGACTCGATGAGCGTCCGCAGCACTTCTTCCGGGGTCCAGCGTTGCGTTTTCGCGGTGATCAACACCTCCGGTGCGTGCCGGCGGATCGCAGCCAGTTTGAGGCGCCGCAGTCCGGCGTCGAGATCGGCTGCGAGTTCGGGAACATGCTGGGGCGCAGCAATCTTCGGAGGCTTCGTCGCTGCGGTTGTGGCGGTGTCGGTCATGACGGCACCTGCGTATCGGCGGCAGGGGTCCGGATGGCGTAGGCATCGAGGGAGCGTGTCGGTGCGGTCGGCAGGTCCAGGATCAACGCGTCCCCGGCAGGCCTGGGCTGCGGTGCTCCGGCACCGGCAGCGAGAATCGAGCGAACATCGGCGGCCCGGAAGCGCTGAAAGGCCACCGCCCGGGTCAACGCTGCCACCAACTGCGCGGTGCCGTGCGCCGCACCGAGTGCCAGCAGGATCTCGAGTTCGGATCCGAGCCTGGTGTTGCCGATCGCGGCGGCACCGACAAGGAATGCTTCCGCTTCGGGTCCGAGTGCGCAGAACTGTTGCTCAACAATGGTTCTCGGTCTGGGGCCGCGATGGGGCGCGGGTCGGGCACCGCCGTAGTGGGCATCGAGGACCGACGCGGTGCCCGGCTGGCCCAGGTCGTGTTCGGCGACGACCTCACCGGTAGCCGGCTCGACGACCACCAACCGTCCCTCGCTCTGGACGAGAGTGACGGTCGCGCCGATCAACCGGACGGGCACCGAGTAGCGCGCGGACGCGAACCGCACGCAGGACAGGCGGTCGACTTTGCGGGTCACCGGTGGTGGACCGATCTCCAGTCGTAGTGATGGCAACGGAGACAGCAACTCTCGCTCTTGATCGAGTTTGTCGTTCGGGACCGCGCATATCTCCGAATGGATGCGGGCGTTGACTTCTGTGCACCACACCCTGGCGGCGGCGTTGGCGGTATGGACATCGACGGTGGTGCCGGCGACGGCTGCTTCGGTGAGCAACGGGACAGCGAGATCGTGTTGGGCGTAGCCGACGAGGTTTTCCACCACCCCTTTCGATTGTGGGTCGTTCGCGTGGCAGAAGTCCGGTGCGAACCCGTAATGAGCAGCGAAGCGGACGTAGTCCGGGGTGGGGATGACGAGGTTCGCGACGACGCCGCCCTTGAGGCATGCCATGCGGTCGGCGAGGACCTTGCGCGGGACGCCCCCGACAGCAGCCAACGCTTCGGCAATCAATGCCATTGTGGTGGTTGCTTTCTCGCCGGTGGCGAATGCAGCGAACCGCCACCGCGAGTACGCCATGACGGCGCAGAACAGGTGCAGTCCGCCCACTGTGGCCCAGTCGATGATCAGGTAGTCGCCCGGTGCCCATACCGCGGGCCGGCGACCGCGGTGATGGTCGGTGCGCCAGCGTTGCTTCTCCTCGGCCACCAGGCGGCGAAAGTTGCGGTCTGAACCGGTGTAGCCGGCCTTGCGGGCGATCGGCAGGATCCGTTTCGCGGAGATTCTGCCCTGAGATTTGTCGACCCGTTCGGCTACCAGATCGGCGACGGCGGCGTAGTTGCGTTCACGCTCGGCCCGCTGCGGTAGTGATTGGCCGGCCCGGTCGGCTTCGAACTTCTCAATGGTGCGTTTGACGGTCTTGTGGGTGGTGCCGACGAGTTCGGCGGCTCCTCGGTACGACCCGACTTCGCGGTAAACGGAAATGATGTCCATGCGTTCCCTCGCAGACTTCAATGGAACTCCCCGGGCGGTGCGGTGTGTGGTTGGCACCTTCACCGTCACCGCTCGGGCCACGAGTTCCTGATCGACACGACGAACACGGGGTGGGGACTTTCAGTTGGCCACCAGTGGGGACCTCGACCTGGCCACCAGTGGGTACTTTTTCATGGCCACGGACAGAACATGGGGTTCAGGTCGACGTCGTCGACGACCCCGCCTGTCTGCAGCTCATGGAACGCATGTTGGAGGAGCGACCGGGCCTGTGGCTCGAAGACATCGGTGAGGAGGCATGAGCAATACTGCTGGGTTCACGATCTTCACACTGACTGGGTTTCATCCGGCCCTATGACGCTCGCCGCCCGATCCGTCAACAGGATTGCCTGGTAGGCCGTCTAGGCGCAGAAGCTTTTCCACATGTCTTGTCGGTCATGGCAGCAGGCTTGCAAGCCGTTCGGTGGCGGCATCAGTACCTAGTTCTTTTCTCAGCGTCGGGTAGTCGCGGTAGAAGCGAATCCATTGGACGAAAACGACAGGATGGATGTCGAAGAAGCGACAGTCGATGAAGGCTCCAGGCAGCGGACTGGGGTTTGCGTCCATCGGCAGTCGTGTGGTTTTGGTATGCGAGTACGGCGGGTAGTAGTCGGTCACCACCAGAATCGACGGCGGCCAGTGCGGCTCCAGCCGGACATCATTGATCAATTCCCAGGGGATCATCTTCACGAACCCGTATCCCCGCTGGGTGACGCCATTGGGCGTCAGTTCCACGAATCCCTGGCGCACCTTGCCTGTCAATATGACTACTGGGAAAGCGAAACACGCGGCCGCCACAACCGCGAACGGTATAACGGCGAACAGGGAACCGGGGCCCAGACCCAGGAGTAGGACTCCCGATCCAGCGAACACCACGACGGCCATACACAGCCACAGCACAGCATGCCGATAGCGCACGGTCGACCCGCTCGTCGTACGTCGAACACGAGATCCCGATGACGTCCCAGGTTGATAGAACAGTTGGATGACGGGAGGGATGGAGTAGATACCGGACAAGCACATAAGCGCGGTGCCAAATACTGGGCCCAGAGTGGTCATGTTAGTAGCGCCGCCCCACAAGAAAAGAATTCCGATCAACTCGAGACACAGCATTTGCGCCGAGAACTTCAAGTCGAAACGAGTCTCAGCCACGTACTCCGGTGTTCCATGGCTCGACGAGTCAGAAGATTGCATCCCACACTTCCGTCGTGAGGTCGGACACCGCAGACTTCGTGTCTACGAGGGCACTCAAGCCATCCTGCGCAGCATCGCCGACCGAGTCGAACCCATCTTCGTACAGGCTGTCGACCATTCCCGAGGTAAAGATGCCGAATGCTGCGCCACCAATAGCGCCAGCGAGCGTCCCCACCCCAGGGATGGGTATCGCGGTGCCGATCAATGCACCTGCGGCCACCGACGCCCCGAACCCCAAACCACCGGCAACGACGGCCTGGTCGACGGGCTTACCGTTAGCGATGTCGTAGCCAATGCTGAGCACCGCCAAGCCACCTCCCGCCCGCAAGGCCCATCTTCCTGCCTTCGAGTTCAGGTCATCTGCATTCCGGACCACGTCATCGGCTTGGTCCCGAAGGAAGTCGGAAAATCCGAAGTCGCGGTAGACAGCCGAGAAGGGAGACCCTGCGGGGGCCGTGCGGGCAAACTCGGCCCATCGAACGGCCTGCGCATACAGGCCTTTGGCTTTCGTGGTCATCAACCACGCGCGCGTTTCCATCGCCGCTTGCGCCAACCCGATTGCTACCGAGCCACCGAAGAAGAAGGTCTTGGCTGCCGCGTCGATGTAATCGACTTTGAGCTTCTCGCCCGCCATGGTCTCTTCGCCGCGCAGTTGCGCGACTCTGCGCTCCAGAGCGTCGAAAGTATCGCGCAGGGCATCGTCGATGGGTTCGATGATGGCGTCGTCGATGACGTCGAGTCCAGCATCGATTGCGTCCGATCGGATGTCACGCATACCGTCGTGCAATGCCTGTAGCGCCGAAGCGAAAGCATCGACCTTGGCGGCGTAATCTGCTGCTGCAGTTGCCAACTGAGAGGCACCGTCCGTGGTGGTAAGCGCCTGCGCGAAGAAGGCTTCGGATGCGGGGCCGTCCCATCCGGCGTCGGTTCGATTTCTGGTGGTGTCCAGTGTGTCGATGGAGGTGCGCAGGCCATCGGCGAAGCTGTTGCGAAGCCACCCGGCCACGGCGTGCACCGAGCCCACGTTGCCGTCGACTTTCGTGTCGATGGGCACCGTCACTTCTCCCAGAGCGCAGCGTTGACTTCCTCCGCTGTGGCGGCGTCCTGGGCCTCGTATTCGGAGGCGCACTCATCGAGCGCGACCGAATACGACGCCAATGCGGTCTGCAGTTCGCTGGCGCGACCGGTGAACAGCGCCAGCATCCCGGCCAGCGCCGGCGCTCCGATACCGGTATCGGCGGCGTCGGGGATCGATGACGCTGCGCTGTCGAAGTCGTCGGCAATCTTCATCATTGCGTCCGCGGAATCGCGTAGCACCGCGACGTCGACATACAGGGTCATGTGTGGACGCTCCGACGTTCGTGCTGGGGAATCATGACGTCCATCAGCAGGAGGTCGAACGGATGCGACTCGTGAATCTTCGACAGGGCCGTGCTCGGGAGCACCATCCACGGTTGCTCGTCGCCACAGCAAGTGTGGAGCCGATCCAGTGCCGAATACGCCAGCAGGGCACTACGCCCGTCCCGGGTGGTCCGCAGATCGACCACTGCCTGCTCCACGACTGAGACATGCGCAGTGCACGGCACGTACACCACGGGTGGAATGTTGTCCGGTAGCCGCATCTTCTCCCCTGATCGACCGCGGGGAGGTCGGCCCCACGACAGATCAGACGCAGCGAGTGGCTGTTCGGTTCCTTTCCTGAGCGACGAGCACTTACGACCGAGAAGGTCGCTCATCGAGAAAGCGCCTGCCATGTCGCCTCCCCCGTTCGATTCCCCGCCTCGAACAGCCATGGCCACTCCGCGAAGTCCTCGGGTCGACCACCACCGTTTCGACACCACTGTTCACACACCGTTTCGGCATGTTCTCGGGATGAGACGGGACCGCTCCTTCAGGTAAGCAGGTTCGAGACTCTGACGGAAGATCAGCCGCGTCTGTGGTGTGAAACCCACTGCCTGAGCGTGTTTCGCAAGATCTATCCAGACCCCACCGTTGGCGTAGCCGCCTTCGAGCACAAAGCGCCACCAGCCGGCAGTCGGATCGTCCTGAGCGAGTCAGACGCAGATCACGTTCCGATCAGACACCAGGGCAGCCTCATTCGAACGGACGGTAGACCAACACCGGGCATCGGGACTGCCCCGACTTCAGTTGACTAGTGGGGTTGAGCGATTCAGGCCGCGTGTGCGGTCCGGTTGATTGTCTCAAACTCGATAGGGGTGAGCTTGCCGAGGCGCCGTTGACGGCGTTTGCGGTGATAGGTCTTTTCGATCCATGTCACGATCGCCAGCCGTAGTTGCTCGCGGGTCGACCACCGCTGGCGGTCGAGGACGTTCTTCTGCACGAGTGCGAAGAACGACTCCATCGCGGCGTTGTCACCGCACGCCCCGACCCGCCCCATAGAACCTCGTAACCCATTGCGCGACAGTGCATGTACGAACTTCCTGGATCGGAATTGGCTACCGCGATCCGAATGCACGATAGTCCCCACCGAGCCTCTTTGCGCCACAGCATTATCCAATGCTGACACCGCTAACGAGGCCTTCATCCTGGAGTCGATCGAGTAGCCGACGATCCTGTTCGACCAGACGTCCTTGATCGCGCAGAGATACAGTTTGCCCTCGTCGGTGCGGTGTTCGGTGACGAAAGGTCAGCCACAGCTCGTCCGCGGCCCGTGCGGTGAACTGACGGTCGACGAGGTCGTCGTGAACCGGCGGGCCGGCCTTCCTGTCCAGGCCTCGCTTCTTCGAGAACACCGACCAGATGCGTTCTTGTGAGCACAACCGCGCGACCCGGTTCTCGCTGGCGGTGATCCCGCGGTCGGGTAGTTCGTCTGCGATGAAGCGGTAGCCGAATGCGGGGTCGTCGTCGTGGATCTCACGAGCAATGTTGATCAGATGCGCATCATCCCAATCTCGTTGCGTGACTGGCTGTTTCTTCCATTTGTAGAACGCTTGGGTTGAGAAACCGAGAACCCGGCAGGTCACTGTGACGGGTACTCCGTCGCCAGCAAGGTCGAGGACCAGCGGGTAGATCATTTTGGGAGTATGTCTCGACTCAGATAGGCGGCGGCTCGCCGCAGAACGTCGTTTTCCTGCTCGAGCAGCCGGTTGCGCTTCTTTAGCTCCCGCAGCTCAGCGGACTCGTCACCAGGGTTCTGCCGGCCGTCACGGACGACGCCGTCTTCACGATCGGCAATCTTGAGCCAGCGGTGCAGGCAACCTTCGGAGATTCCGAAGTCCTTCGCGATCTGACGCAACGGGGCCTCGCCCTTGCGTGCGACGGCGATGACGTCGCGGCGGAACTCCTCGGGAAATGCTTTCGGCATGGTGAACATCCTTCCACCGTGAGGAGCGATCCTCACAGATCAGATGTCAACCAAAGCTGGGGCAGTCCCGACCCGGGCGTCGGTTACGGCACCCATGCCGAGGTTGCCGAATCCCGAAGGACTGGAAGGTCTAGGCCGCTCGGTTCCGGAATATGTCCGACAACGTTCTCGTTCGAGCACGACGGTCATCACGTTGGTCCTGGGTCGTTACCAAGCTCAACAGGACTCCGAACAACCACATCATCCTTAGCAAGCTGTGGATGAGTAGCAGCAATCCAAACGTTAGGGTTGGTGCAGACAACTCATACCATTGCGCAGCCACAAACCCCGCCGCGATGAGGCTAAGGACTGCCGAGAGAAACGAACTGCCGATCACCGAAACCCAGTTCGCGCGCAAAGCTCGTGCGGTCTTCAACCGGAATTGTCGCATGATGGCGGTGTCTCCGCTGATGCCGAACACGATGATTGCGCCGGCGAAACCTGCGGCAATGGCGGCTACTGACGCCAACCCGAGAGCGATGCTCACCCCCGTCCCATCCCCCGCCTCGCGAACAAGACGCTCGACAGGCGCGGGAATGTCACGAAAGTGGGCGGCCAGGGCGTGGCCCGACACTGCCACAAGCAGTAGAAGCGTGATGACGAAAGGCCTGTCCTCGAGGACGGCCCGCACCTTGGTCATCTCATGTTCCGTCCTGGTCTCCAGAACCGTCACCAAGAATCAGGGATAGGTTCCGCCTGAAGTCTGTTGTCGCTGTAGTCATCGCTGCCATGACTACCTCTGGCGTCTGAGCCTGTGATTCTGAGTCGCCGACCGCGACCGCATGGGTGATACGGTCGTGCAAGAACTGCACCTCGTCCTTCGTAATAGTCCCATCGTCGTTCGTTTCCACGATCCGCGCAATAGCGTTCTTGATGCCGTGCCCACCCCGCACAATCTTTTCGACATCCCTAGCCAACTCCCGCGCGGTCGCGCTGTCCGGGACAACGTTGCCAAAGCTCAACCGCAGCCCAATGGCCATGTCGATGCCACCTTGCGCCTGCAGCTCGCGAACCGTGTTCGAGATCGAACCGGCGTCGGCCGGAACATCCGCTCCAGCCTCTAGCTTCAAATCAAACATCACAACTCCTGCGCTCTCGCTCAGTCGTTCCAGAGCGTCGTGGCGCACAACCGAGCGCATCTGGAACACGAGCGGGTCTCCCTGGCTCTGCAAAATCTGGCCGATCCACTCGACCGCCGCAGCGAACGATGGCCCTCCGCTCGACCTCAATGATGCAATGTAGTTGCCGGTACCGACAGGAAGTAGATACATCGGCTCGACCAGCTCGCCGTCGAGCGTCAGCGGCTGCTCGTCCGCCCCGTTTATTGAGGTGTCCGGCCAGTCCTGAGGAGGCCGACGCTTGCCGATATACAGGAATCTGACGGCGGGCCTGACAGTTGATCGAGCTGCGCCGCGATAACGATGGCCGTTGATCCGCTTCGCGCGGTCAGTTGCATTCAAGCCTCCAATGTGGTCCAGCAGCTCCTTCCAGAATCCCCCCGGTGCCTCGTGACTGACCCCTTGGTCATCCACAAAGAATGGTTCGTGAAAGTAAACCTGCCGAGTCTTGCCTGCCACCTGTACCTCTTTCGTTGATGCTTCGACGATTATGTCAGCGGTCTGAAGAAAACCACGGCATATCAGACCGTCGGTGCGGTACCAGCAGCAACACCGCAGCGAGACCAGAGAGATTCATTCAGTCAGACGACGGTCCCCCTGATGACCCGTCCCAGGAATCCTGGTGCTCCTGCGCTTGCAGCATCTTCGGACGGAGTGCCGATTCTCCACCGTAATAGACCACCTCAAATTCGTCTGGCGTGAGGTAGCGGAGAGTGGACGCGTATCGGCGAAGGTACCGATCGGCGCGGCCACATGGGCGATCTGATGCCGGTGGCATTGACCGACCTGGCACAGTAGCTCCGGCCGTCAGCGGAACAATACGGTTTGTAGAGAGGATTCGGCCGGTTTGCGGTTGATATTTTGTGTCGAACTCCCATCCTGAAGCGGAGGACCAGCCTGATTACTTCGGTTCCGCGCCAGCAACCGCTCTATCACAACGGCTAGCCTTCCACGAGGACATACAACGAGCCGTGCTTTGCTGAAATTGCACGCTCGACGGAGCTCGCCAATCCGCTATCCTGGACAAGAATTCCGAACTCGACGTTCCGATTTTCAGCGTTGTACGAAAAATTGGCGCTGGTAATCAAGACCAGTTCGTGATCGATGACTACGAATTTTGCGTGACTTACAACTGAGCGACCAAATTCTAGCACCGCCGATTTATAAACGGTCGCGAGCGGCAGCTGAGCCTTTACTTTTTGCGGCTCACCTTTGTCTGCGTCAACATAGACGCAGACGACCACCCCTGGCTGTTCGGATGATTCCTTCAAGGCATTCCACATGTTGGAATTTTCCGTGAAGTTGTACGTAGCGCATGTAACAGAGATGCGAGCACCGGCGACTAGACGATCAAACTCGCCGGTCAAATGGCCTAGCGAAGCTTCGTTTCCGGGCATCGTCCATACAGGTGTCAGTTCGCGCCGCGTGGCCTTTGCCCCAGCTATCGCTTGAAGGACGGCCACAGATTTCGCCGGATCATGGTGCCCGAGTCCGGCCGCCGAGAGCAGCCTGCCAATCTGCTCACGACGCACGGCGTTGACTGACCGCAAGGCATGCATAGTGTGGCTGCCCACCTCGAGAAGCGATGCAAGGCTTACTGCTTCGTTTGCGGTCACGTACTCGCCGAGCGACCCGAATGGATCAGACGGCATCGACGCTCCCGAAGAACCCTGGCACCGACTCGCCCGAGGCCGCCGGGAGGTCTAGCAGGAACCGCCGATCGAGGAATCGATTCGCTTTCTCACACGAAGTTTCTGATGCAAAGGAGCAGCAATGGCATGCGGCGCCGTGGAGGAAATCCTCCGGGTCGCGCGGGGTCCGTGTGGCACAGACCGGGTCCGAGGAGCACCGCACTGCGCGGCGCAGCGCAGACGCCATGAGGTTATTGAGTCGGACTGGCTCGGACAGTGCGACCAGCCCTCCGAGGGTGCCCTCGCTGTCGGAAGCGGTGGTGCAGATCAGCAGTCCTGCCGCCGCCTCACGTTGTGGGGTTGCGGTCCATCCGTAGATACGTTCGCTGAGGCTGGCGGCACCGTAGCCACAAGACATCGCCATTTCACGGATCAGAACATGCGAGAGGGTGTGCAGCAACCAATAGCGCGGAGCCGGCAACCGAGTATCGGGGTCGACCTGTTTGGCAGTCTCGGAGAAGCGCCGCTGGAAGTTGCGCCTGTGCGCGTCTTGGTGCGCGTCCCACAACCTTGTTCCGCGAATCTTGTTCTCCCACTCAGCGACTACATCGAGATCGAGTTGAAGGAAGACACCTTCACCGCGGTCCTCGGTGGCCGGAACCCATGTGGGCTTGCCACTGCGGGTGAGCTTGACGAGTCGGCTGGCGAGATCATTGACTCGATCCATTTCGTCGAGTCGAGTGAACCCGAGTACCGCATTTACCTTCTTCATCTGGTTGACCGCGACGACGCGGCTGACCTTCGGATGTAGCCCGGGCGCGCGCTGCATCTCGGTCACCATCAGACCGCTGGAGTTCGGCTGCTGCGGGAACAGCGCCGGCTTCTGCAAGTATCGCCATTCCGGTACAAGCAGCTCGACCGGGTCCCAAGCCGCCAGCATTTCCTGTCGATCCTCCTCAGAGTCCGCAGGAGCGAGTACATCGGCGATGGCCGTCGAGAGGTCACCGTCGGTGACGCTCGACATTTCGATGCCTTTGGCTGCGGCCAGGGCCCGGATCACGGCGATCTGATCCCCGAACTGCTTGACCTGATCTAGTCCCAGCTCGACGCGAAGCTTGTCGGCGAGGGCCTTCTTCTCTTCGGCTTCGGTGCGGGGCATGACAATGATCGATTGCGTGGACGCGAACCACAGATTCGATGCGCCCATCATGATGAGCGCAGGACGAGCTCCACAGTCACCGTCGAACGCCCCGAGATGCGGGTGCCTACCGCGGCACTGCTCCGGAAGTTTCTCGCGCCCAATCGTTCCCTGCGCTTCGGCCATGCCACGAGTGGCTCCACACGAAGCGCAAGCGATGATCGATCCGACACTCTGGCCGACGTTGGCGTCACGCATCTTTAGATCGGGCAGCTCTGCCTTGGGGCACTTGCCACCTCGATGCACCCACAAGGTGTAAGGGAATTCGTCGAGGTGTCCGTTCGTGCATGTCAGCAGATGCTGCGCCGGGACGGCGGGGCTTTCGCGTTTACGAGGAGCTGCTCCGGGCCGCGGTCGACCTCGCCCTGGGCAACTCTTGTGAGTGAATTGGGCGAGGTCGGGCCGGAACGGATGGGTGTTGGTGTAGCTGAACCGCGGCAACGGGCCTAAATAGTCGCAGCCGGTACAGCGAAACCATTGTGGAAACACCCGGGCTGGAATGCCGAGGTCGGACCCTTCCTTGGACATCACGCCCTGTTTGGGCTGCCACGGGTAGGGCCGGAGAGCGTCGACCTGAGGTCCTAGATGCAGTCGGACCACGCTGACCAGTCGCGGTTCGAGGATGCTCGGAATGTGCTCGCGACGCTTCCAGATGGGTCCCCAATCGTCGAGTCCCGCAGGCATGACGGCGAAACCGGGTAGATCCATAATCGCGCCGGGGCCATACGTGTAGAGCAACGACGAGGGGCGGGCCGAGCCGACCTTGGCGCGATTCTTGACCAGACCCTCCTCGGCGTCGGCGAGCGGGTCGAGGACATCGGAGGCGTCGTGCAGCATCTCGACGGGAAGTTCCGACTCAGTGGTTACGGTGTCAGTCATCAGTTGTCCTCCCCGGACGGCAGAACCCATGTCGGTGCATCGTCAGGTGTTCGGGCGAACAGCCGATCCGGAATCGGACTGACCAGCAGGTTGATCTCCGGTTGCACCTCGCGCATCGAGTTCGCGATGATGAACGGGGCCTCCGTCGAACTGCCCGCCGACGCCTTCGCATTTTCCGGGCTGATAATCAGCGGTAGGTACTTGTCACCGTCACCGGTGCGCTCGTAGACGAGAGTCTTGCTCATCAGGACCGCACGCTTGGCGCGTTCGGTCCACCGGTCGAGCCTATTGACCAGCAGGTCATTGGCACGCTTAGTCGCCTCGTCGCTCTGCGCAGCGGCAGAGATTCGTTTCTTGAGCCGCTCTACCATCGCCTCGACTGCTGAAAGCTCGTCCTTGATTCGCCATGCGCCGCGCTCCTGCGAGAGCCCGTCGGCTTGCACGGCCTGCATAACCCGAGCAACGCTGACCAGTAGACCGTCGATCCCCCGGGCGAGCGACGTAGGTGAGTACGGCGTGACTGACAGCGCTTCGACCTGGGCGTAGAAGGTTTCGTGGTAGTGCCGGAACTGCTCGAAGTGCGCAAGGTCGCGCGGTCGAGCCCAGTTGCCAAGGGCAACAACGAGTCCAGGGCGATCAGAGGGATCGCGTCCGACGCGGGAGGATGCCTGAATGTATTCGGCGGTGTTCTTCGGTTGTCCGACCACCAGCATCAGACCCAGCCGCTGGACATCGACGCCGACCTGGAGCATCGACGTTGCGAGCACGACGTCGAACGGCATTTCGGCGCGGGCGGGCATTCTCTTTCCGGTGTCCTGCTCGGCCATTCGCGCCCGAAATGCCTCGGTGGTGTCGTGGTCGGGATCGAACTCCAGACCGAGTCGGTCGAGAGTGCGGCCGATTTCGGCTGACGCGATGCGTGAGGTCAATTCGCCGATGTTGAGCAAACCGAACGATGTTCCGAGCCGTGAGGGGAATCCGGAGTCTTTGCGGGGACGCTTGACTCGGCTCTGGACGTCGTCGGCCATGTAGCGCGCCATGCCCGCGAGCTCACGGGTGGCATTGAAGTAGCCGACCAGCGTCATGTAGGGATCTGCCGCGGCTCCAGCCTGATCGAAGAGCAATTGACCGGAAGACAGCAAGACCTCCGCAACGCGAATCTCCGCACTGGAAAGGCGCACGCCCTGAGCGCTCACCCCGATGTAGCGGCGCCCTGGGTTCGCCTTGTCGATCGGAACCTCCTGGGAGAAGTACGTGTCTGCAACGTCGAGCACCTGGGGCGGGAAGATCTCGACCTGCCGGCCGTACAACCCCCGTACCTGTTCCTGGGCGTTACGCACCGTTGCGGTGGATGCAACGATCAGCGGCTTGACGGGCTTGCCATCTTTGGTCTCCCATGAGCACAGAGTCTCCACCGCAACCTCGAACAGGCCGACCGAGGTCCCCAGCGCACCGGTTATGAGGTGTAGTTCGTCTTGGATGATGAGGTCGGGTGGCCGCAAGCGATCTACCGGCCGAACCGTCGCGGCAGGGTGACCGCTCTTGCTCGCCGGATGGGTCGTAGTGATGTCGCACTTGGAGTAGTCCGAGTGCACGTACCCGTGCCGTCCGCACCGGCGAGCGACGTACCCGAACAGTGCGGCAGCTTCACCTTCACGGGCGAGGCGCGCGAACTTGTCGACGGTGGCAATCACGAATGCCGGTGTCAGCCGGTAGATCTCCTCATCCACCGTTAGCACCGGGAGTCCCTCTGATGCCGCGCCGCCCTTGGAGAACGGGCATCGAGCAAGCTCGTCACCGCAATACACGTAGATACGGCGCATCGTGGCATCAGCCTTGACCTGGGCCGCCCCGATCGGTGTGCCACACCACGGGCACCGCTGAATCTGCAGCACCGTCAGCCGATGCGATCCGTACTCGTTGGCCTTGGTGAGCTGCTCGTCGGCTTCCTCGAAGCGCTTGGGGCTGACGTCTGTTCCGACCCACAGGCCGATCCGAAACGGTTCCACGCCCCAAGTAATTTCGTCTTCGAGTCGGGCGAGCTCCGCCGCACACATCAGGGTGGTCGCACGCTGGAACTGTTGGGCGGTCAGGAGCCTGAGCGTGTATCGCATCAGCACTGCAACCCCGTCGCGGCCATCCAGCGGTCCGTCGCCGGACTCGATCACGCCTTGTCTACGGCGGATTGCGAAGGTGTACGCGGCGAGGCCGAGATAGGCCTCGGTCTTACCACCACCGGTTGGGAAGAACAGCAATTCCACCCGCGCATGGTGTTCTGCGCTGCGTAAGTGCGCGGCCGGGTCTGTCAGTGCGCCGAGCTGCATAAGAATGAATGCCAACTGGAATGGGCGCCATGATGCCGCGCCGGGGCCCCGGGCGCCCACTTCGGCTTGTGCATTCCCAATGGTCATGGTGCCGTCCGCGGCCCGTACCGCTGCCACCTGAGAAGCGATGCGCTGATCGCGCATCGATCGGTTCATGAACTGAAAGCAGCGCAGCGCTTCAGGGTCGGTGGCGACGTGCTCCAGGCCCGCGGCCAACCGGTTGTGCGCCTGCCGGGCCTCTAAAATTGTGAGTTCGGCGGTCTCTTTCAGGTGCTCGGGTAAATCGTCGGCAGCATCCTCTTGACTGCTTATCCATTCGGCATACCCCTTCACCAGTGGCTCAAGGCCCACGCGAAGCGCGTCAGGCGTCACGGATGACAGCGACTCCATGGACAGCATCGCGTCTCTTACCGACCGCGCGCGCGTCTGGGGCGTCTCCCCAACCGGGAGCCAAGTCGTGGATACCTCGGTCGCGCGACGTGCGTCGTCTTTCGCGACCCAGTCGACCGAACACGTCCGTCCTATCGCGAACTCCAAGCGGTTCCGGTACTGGAGGTTGAGGCGACGTACTTCGTCGTCGTGCTCGGGCCAGTTATGTTCGATTACATCGCGGACCGGCAAGAACACCTCCGCTCCGCCCGCATGGATACGAATTTTGGTCTGGAACATCCACATGTTCATCGGGATGGGCATGGGGGTTTCGCGGTCGTTGCACAGTGCGATTTCCACCAAAACACGACCGAATTCGGGGTCGTCATACCGGTCCACGCGCAAGCAGGTGGAGTCGCGCAAGGGAATCCCGGCCGTCTCGCCAGGTACGAGATCGGCGAGTCTAATTGTGCGCAGCTCCTCCACCGGTGTGCGCTGAAAGTCGCGGATAGGCCGCCCAGCCTTTGTCGTCCGCTCGGTTTCAACCGATTCGTACGTTCCCCACGACGCGGTAACGGTGAACGACTCGAGGTCTGCAGGCACCTGGAACCGCAGCCCCATCGACGCTGGGATCATCAACCCCTGCTTGGGAGTTCGGTCCTCGGGGTCATCGTCCTCGGAATCCGCCTCTGTCTCGTCGGCCGCGGGTGCGGGGACGCCACGCTGCTCGTGTTCAGCGTCGCCGTCGGTGCGCGTCTCGACAAGGTCGCCTCGTTCCGCCGTCCCACCAGAGTCGTCGTCAGGGATGGAGGCTCCGGTGAGTTTCACTGGGGCGATGTAACCCACGAGGTACTGCGAGCGAGGACTGAAGGACAGAATCTCTTCCGGACCATGCATTGGCCCGAGAAGTTCGCGCTCTAAGATTTCGACAAGATTCTCGCGCACAGTGAACGATGTACCGTCTGCCTCGTAATTCAGCTCGTATGAGGCCTCTCGCCCCGTGCTAATGCTCAAGTCCTTCGTCACAACAAAGTCCCTTGTCCTTCTGCTACTTGATTGGCCTGGCGACTCTTAGCCGAGCCATTGCTGTCGGCCTTCTCAGCTGCTGCGCGGTGGTGGTTCTCCTCCAGCAAGCGGTCCAGAATCTCGACGCGCGTTGCTGGCGTCACCGTCCAACGCTTCATCTGCCGATAGGTGTGGAAACCATGGTTGAGCGAAATATCCGGCCAGCCATAGGCAGCTACGACAGCCTCGTCAACATCGACGTGGATGGCCCGTAGCCTGGCCACGTCCTGATCGGTGGCACTGGAAATAGCTGCGTCATTTATAAGGTTGTAGAGGTCTGTGAGACCAAGACCCCTTTCCTGCATCACTTTCCGCCGAGTTTCATCGAGAAGACGTCCAGCTCCATCGAGGCCTTCACTCCATTGTGGCTGAGGAAAGGTCACAAAGACATCGGTCGGAGAATAGTTGACACCCTCCCCCTGAGTAGAGCTCCACTTTATGGCCCAAAGCTGGTGAATTGAGGACGACAATATTGCCTGTGTTGCAAAAGAGGAGGTCGCGAGCACGCCAAGTTTATGATTTAACACCTGACCGGTAGGAACCCTCACCGGCATCACGGTCTTACTGACGAGAGCAATGACCAATACTTCGTCTAAGTCCTGTACCGCTGCTCGCATCGTCCGTTGAGCTTCACCGAACTGCCACCACCGTTCTCGGTACTGCTTACGCTTGTTCCTCTGACGTTCTGGTTTGACGCGGCTCTCAACCCGGAGGAAGGGCGCTCGGTAACACGTCGCTTCACTCTCCGAGAGCGAGCCGAAGTCGATTACCCACCTAACTGCAGTGCAATCCGGCCGCTGGTTCACATCGTGTCCGCTGAGGTAGGGAAACAGCACATTAGCGTTTTTGGGGTCTTGCGATATCCACGTCTCTGCCTCGCTACCGGTCACAACGAACCCGGTTCCCATCACGTAGCAGCCTATATGGCAAATACCTACGTTCTGCCGGAGAGGGATGGGCTTCCCACCCACCC
>NZ_JABFAU010000071.1 GCF_017168335.1 Rhodococcus sp. KRD162
GGTTACCCTGCAGGTCCACCGCGGGGATCCCGGCCTGGCTGAGCTTCTTGGCCATCTTCTTGGCGCGATACTTGGTGCGGGTGAACATCATCCGCCGACCGGTGCCCGACGCGAGGGTCTCGATCAGCGCTTGCTTGTGATCGCTGTCGGTGACCAGGACGTGGTGGTCCATGGTGGTCACCGCGGCCTGGGCGTTGTCCGCCGAGTGCAGCACCGGGTCCTTGAGGAACTTCTTGACCAGGATGTCCACGCCGTTGTCCAGGGTTGCGGAGAACAGCAACCGCTGGGAGCCCTTGGGGGTGCGGGACAGGATCCGGGTGACCACGGGCAGGAAGCCCATGTCGGCCATGTGGTCGGCCTCGTCCAGGACGGTCACGCGGACGTCGTCGAGCGTGAGCAGACCTTGCTTGATGAGGTCCTCGA
>NZ_JABFAU010000072.1 GCF_017168335.1 Rhodococcus sp. KRD162
GGGCAGTTTCAAGTGATGGTTGCAACACAGCTCCTGACCTGAGGAGATGTGGAGCAGATGTCCCGACGTGTCATCCCGAACCGAGCAGAGATAGTCGCTAGGTTCCATGCCATGCGAGATTCGGGCGCGTCAGTGATCGTTGCGTCGGCGGCCGCCGGCGTCAGTCGGTCCACGGGAATGCGGTGGACAGATCAGAGGAAAGGAATCGTCCGCGGGGCCAAACGGATCCGGTCCGAACCCAGCGGGCGATTCCTTTCTCAGTCCGAACGAGAAGAGATCGCTATCGGCCGGGCGATGGGGCTGTCTCAGACCGACATTGCCGATCTCATCGGTCGCGACAAGTCGGTCGTCTCTCGCGAGCTCGGCCGCAACACCAACCTCGGTGGCACCTACCGATCGGTATCCGCGCAGCAGCGAGCGGATACACGCGCCCGCCGACCCAAGACCGCGAAGCTTGCCGATCCCGACAGTGAACTCCGCGCGGAAGTTGTTCGCCGCCTCCGGAAAAAATGGTCACCGCAACAGATTTCGGCGACACTGAAGATCGATTACCCCGATCGGCCGGAGATGCACGTGTCGCACGAAACGATCTACAACGCCATCTACGTCCAAGCCAAAGGCGAACTCAAAGCCGAGGTCGCCGACGCGCTCCGGACCGGCCGGGCACATCGCCGCAAGCATGGGCGAGTGCCCAGCAATGCCCACCACATTCCCGACAAGACGCTGGTCTCCGAGCGCCCCGACGACGTCGAAGACCGCAAAGTCCCTGGGCACTGGGAAGGCGACCTGATCCTGGGCGCCGGAAACAAATCGGCGATCGGCACCCTGGTCGAGCGCACATCCCGATTCACGATGCTGCTGCACCTGCCACATTCACACAACCTCGACGCCGTCAGAGATGCGATGATCGCCGCGATCCGATCGATGCCGGACACGCTCAAACAGTCGGTGACCTGGGATCAAGGCATGGAAATGCGCAGGCACGCGGAGATCACGATGGCCACCAACATGGCCATCTACTTCTGCGACCCCCACAGTCCCTGGCAACGTGGCACGAACGAAAACACCAACGGGCTACTGCGGCAATACTTCAAGAAGGGCACAGACCTCTCCACGCATACCGCAGAGCGGCTTCAAGCGGTCGCCGACGAACTCAACGACCGCCCCCGCCGAACGCTAGGCTGGAACTCACCAGCAAAAGTGATCAACGAGCTAATCGTTGCAACGACCGCTTGAAACTGCC
>NZ_JABFAU010000073.1 GCF_017168335.1 Rhodococcus sp. KRD162
GTTGGCGGGTGCGGGGGCGCTCGCTCGTGGGGTGGCGGAGGCGTGCGAGACGGCGCTGTCAGTAGCGAGCAGGATGTCGACCGATTTGCGGGAGTGCACGATCGACGAGTGGGACGTGGTCGTGACGGTGGGGCAGTCAGTGTTCCTGGGGCGCTTCGGAATGTCCGACGCCATCGCCTCGGCGCGAGCGGGTCCGGGGTGAGGGTCCGCCCGAATCCGCGCTAATGCGTGCGTGTTCGCGTCGAACCCCGGCGTCGAAGATATAAGCTGGCGGTGAGACGCACTCCTATTGCGTCTGTTCACCCGGCGGGTGACGGCGCTATCGACGATGCGCCTCAACGCTCTGTCAGATTGACGATCGTGTCGAAGAGCTCATCGGTGATGCGGGTTCCGGTGTTGGTCTGCGAACCACCCGTTACGTGTATGCCGATCGCGTAGTTCTCTCGGTATATTGCTGAGCCGCTTTGGCCACCAAGCGTGTCTATGGTGTGGGTGAACGTGTTGCCGGTTTCTGCTGTGATGTCACCGTTCGCGGACCACATTGTCCCTGCCGGCTTGTCTGCTGGGTATCCGGTGATGGTCTGAGTCGATCCGACCCAGGTCGCATCCTGGGTGTTCTTCAATCCGATCCAGCCGACGGTATTGCCCACGGGCTCGGCGAGTTTGACGACTCCCCAGTCATGTCCGGATCGCTCCGGGAAGAACCGGTCGACCCAAATCTCTCTGGCGGCGGCAGTGCCAAACGGCTCACTGGTTCCATTGCGCGCGGGACTGAAAGTCAGGTTGGAGGCGACTTGTCCGTTTCTCGCAAGGCAGTGTCCGGCTGTGACCACGGTGTCTGGCGAGACGAGCCATCCGGTGCAGTTGTTGGACAGACCGTTGTAGTCAACCGCGCCGAAGCTGCGGTAGGGGAAAGCGTTGGTGTTGTTGATCATTCCGCGTTCGTCGGGTCCGATGACCGATCGTGCGTCCGGTACCTGTCCGAGTGATGGGGAGATCGTTGTCAAGCCGGTATCGCGTGTTATGCCCGCGACGTCGATGGGATTCACGGTATCGGCGATTCCGTTGACGACGCGGTACCCCACCGGTGTGGTCGGATCGATTTCGGGAGCGCTCTGGGCCTGGAGGAGGCGACGCGACGTGCCCGCAGATGGAAGTGCCTAGCAGGGATACGGCCAGAACTGCTCGGCGCATTGTCATAGTTCCTATTCGTCGGCACCGTGCCCCCGCCGGTTCACCGGTGGGGAGACATAGTTCATGCGGCGCGGACATATCAGCAGGGCTGGTCCTAGTGGAGGCTTGTCTGTCAAGCTCCTTCGGTGTCCCCGACGATGTTGCGGGCCGGGGACACCGATGAAGTAGCGGTCAGTTCGTGGGTGAGGTATAGCTACCGTCGATGCGACCCTTGATGCGTCGCAACGCTTTCCACCCCGCTGGCGTCACCGCTGTAGAGACTATTGCGCCGATCGCAATGCCCTGCGAAACAGCCGACCAGCTACCCGGATCGTCGCCGAAGACCGGCCATTTGTAGATCAGGCCGAGGACGAGGAGAAAGACTATTGCCCGCATGGAATCACCATCCCATCGCACTCGACACTGCGCCACTTGCGCAGGTCACCGCCAGACCCCAACCCACTCGCCCGGCGAGGAACTTCACGAATGCCAGGTAGCCAACGCGCCTTTCGAGGATCTCGAGGATGGCGTCGTAACCGACCACGCCGCCGACGCACCCGACGACGGCCTGCGTAGCGTTCTGCAGGAAACTGTCCTCGTAGAGCTGGATGTCACCGCGGTACTGGGGTGTCGAGTCGACGAACGCCAACTCTTGGCCTGCGCGGTCGAAGGCGAGAAGCTTGTTGTCTGCACTCAAACCCAGCTTGTCGGTTTCGGCAGGCAATGTCTGTGATCCTTCGCGGGCAAGAATGGAGTTGACCTGTGAAATCGTCGCCGCATCCACGGTTTCTACGGTCGATGCGCCGGTCTGAGATGCTACGTCGGCGTCGGTGGTGGCCGGTTGAGCGACGGCTACGCCACCCCCGATGACGGCGGTGGACATCGTTACAGCGGTGATGATTCCTGCGACGGCTTTGATGCTGCGCATTACTCTCCTCCAGGATGGTCGAGTCTCTGAATCCGATGGTCAGTCGATTTCGCGCGTCATGGCCGTAACGTTGTACGCCGATGACGTGGACGTGCGCCGCGTTCGTCTCAGCATGGTGAGACACGGCCTTCAACCTCGCGGTTGGCGGAGGAGGCTCCCGACGTGTACAGGGATGAATCCTCAAACACACCGTGGTGTGCTGGGTGGAAAGTTACCAGAGTCAACGATCGCGCGCAGAGTAAAGCGTGAACTGCTCTTTGCCAGAGCTTTACGGCACCGTCGGTACGACCAGTAGAGCTGCCCGTGCCGTCTCGAGTTCTACGAGTGAGATCGTCAACCCGATGGGTTCGTAGTCGCCGTCGATCGTCAGGAACCGAACCGTGAGGTCGATCGCTTGTTTCGCTGCCGGCATGTCGACGGGTGCTGGAGCGGCGCATCGGCTGTGTTGTCTGCCATCCACGCTGTGCGCCGCGCGGGCGTCAGCCGGCC
>NZ_JABFAU010000074.1 GCF_017168335.1 Rhodococcus sp. KRD162
ACCCCCACCCCACCCGCAGTCGAAGACACGGCAGCACCGGAGGAACCGACGTACGCCAGCACACTGACGCTCCCCACCGGAACACCACTCCCCCAGTTCGGAGACGCCTGGACAGCGCTCAAGACGTCGCTCTAAATAGACGATAATGGCCCCGTTGAACGCGACAGTTAAACCAGCATTTTCGCGAGTTAAATCGCGACTTTGAATCATCCGTTGCTCGCGCATGCACCCGAAGCAAAAGCTCTGCTACCTGGGCATTCTGCGTACATAAACGACCATTAAACAGGCCCGATTCGTACGCATAAACGGCGTTCTGAACACCACTAAAATGGTCACAGAACTAGCGGGATAGTTGCCGAAAGGTAGCAATCCCGCTATTCTTCGTGTCATGTTCAAAAAGATGGCCGGATCGCTACTCGCCGCTACCGCTGTGGTCGCCGCGGCAGCAGTACTGCCCGCCACCGCCAACGCAGCACCGGCGACTGTCAGTACAGGCGACAAGATCGCGATTCGCCACGCTGATGGCCAGAACAACACATGCACACTCGGCTTCGTCCTCACAGGCACCGACAACCAGGACCGCGGCCTCATCGCAGGGCACTGCGGAGACCTCCACGACGAAGTGATGACGCTTGACGGTCGCACTATCGGCCGAATTGCCGCAGTCGAGTTCCCCGATACGTTCAACGGCCCTGACACGGCCGTTGTCTCGTTCCTGCCCGGCGTCACCGTGGATGCCGCCATCGAAGGTGTCCATCCCACCGTCAGCGCGCTCACCAAGGACGAAGTCAAACGAAACGGTCCCGTTCTTTGCAAGCTCGGCTCGACAACCGGACTTTCATGCGGACCGCTCGCCGACATCTCAGCACCGGCCACCATGATCGCGTTCCACGCTGCGAACGAAGACGGCGACTCAGGTTCTCCTGTCTGGGCCTACGGCGCGAACGGCGAAATCCTCGCCGTTGGCACTCTTTCCGGCGGACCACACGGAAACAACAACATCGCTTACGTCGAACCCATCGCCGACTACTTGAAGCTCTGGCAGCTTCGATAGGTTTGAAAGCACGTCAGTGACAGAGCCTCGACCCCACCCAGGGTCGAGGCTCTGTCCGGTTTCTGGTTAGCCGAAAAGCCCGAGCGAGTCGATCAGTTTTTCAGCTGCTTCGATGATGCTATCCGCAGCAAGCACAGCGTCAGTAGCTTCGACTTCGGTAGCGGAATCGCCTGCCCTCTTGAAGTATTCGAGTTCGTGACGGCGGCGACGCATGGGATCGAGCTGCCTGAATCCGTTGCCGAACTGTGCGCGCATCGCTTGGACTACGACGACATGGCCACCGTCGGTGGTTGGTCGGAGTCCTTGTTGCATGAGGAGTCCACTGGTTGCGATCCTCGAGGCGTCGTAGGCGAGCGTGAGTGCAGAGTCGAAGTCACCGCTGTCCAGAGCGGTACGTGCTGTAACGAGTTTTTGGGCGGCTTTGGCGAGCATGGGTTTTCCATTGGCGGCTTCGCCGACGAGTTGTTGAAGTTCACCGTTCTGGAGGAACCGCTCAATCTCGGCCTCGCCGGTCTTCCAGCGGCTCATCCGCGACTCTCCGGATCGCCATGGATGACAAGGTGGGACGATCCCCGAATCTGCGCTACGAGCGGGTCTGAGAGGTCGTTCCACTCGTCTGGGGTGCGAACCACCGGGTTGACCTCGATGCCCAGCCTTTCCTGGGCGCGGTCGGCTGCTGCATATACATCTGCGCGGTCGACACGGCCGACGACGAGGACGTCGATGTCGCGGGGTGGTGGGCCGTCCTCGCCTTCGTATCGTGCGGCCCAGGATCCGAAGATCATCACGAGTTCAGCGTCTGGGATTTCGAATTCTTCGTCGATGACGGTTCGTGGGCCGAATGTTGTTTGGAGGAGTTGGGTGAGTGCCGCAGATGCCGGATGTCGGGTGTTGGCGTGGACGAGGCGGTTTCGTCCTTCGGTGCGACTGGCGACGAGGCCTGCTTTGTCGAGGCGGACGATTTCGCTGTGCAGGGTGGACAGTGGCACTTTGAGGCGTTTCGCGAGGTCGCTGACGGTGTATTCGTCGTCGGGGTGAAGTAGGAGTTGGGTGAGTAGTTCCGCTTGGTGCTGCGAGCGGAACACTGGCAGCAGTGCAGGACCGTTACTACGCATAACCCGAAGATACTTCCCGTTTATAGGGAACGTCAAGGTCAGGACACCTAGGCACCGGCAGCGCACGACGGAAACTCAGACATCGTTGCGGGCGTGTAGCCGCCCAATTGCAGAGATAGCGCGCCTGTCCAGCTACGTCGAGACCGGTCTGTCTGGTATCTATATGCAATGCCGCGCGAGCAACGTGTCGGCAAAGAAGACACCAAAGGACCATCATGACCCAGCCGCCGCAGGATTCCCAGCAGCCGCAACAGCCCTACGGCGAACAGCCGCAACAACCGTACGGCCAGCAGCCTCAGCAGCCGTACGGGCAGCAGCCGCAGGGTTACGCGCCGCAGTACGCGCAGCCGCCGCTGCCGCCGCAGAAGAAGAAAAAGTGGCCATGGATCCTGCTGGCCATCGTCGTCGTGTTCATCGCTCTGTTCGCAGGCTGCACCGCTCTAGTCGGTGGCGCGATCAACAGTGTCGATGAGGAGTCGAAGAAGGAAGTTGTTGTCACGTACGAGGTGACCGGCGATTCCGAGGGCGCGATCATCACGTACACCGCGAACGATTCGAACCTGTCTCAGGACACCGCAGCGACGTTGCCGTGGACGAAGGACGTGACGGTCACCGGCCTCATCAAGGTTGCCACCGTGACGGCCAGCAACAGCTACGACGGTACCGGTGCGATCACGTGCAAGATCGTCGTTGACGGCAAGGTACTTACGGAGAACACCGCGAATGGCGCCGGTGCGTCAGCGTCGTGCACGCAGTCGGACTTCGACACCAAATAGTTTCTCGCTGAACAGGAATGCCCCGACCCCCAAAAGGTCGGGGCATTCCTCATTTGCGGGAGGGGCGCTATTTGACGCAGCAGATCGGGTTGTCACATGGTGGTCGGGGAACGGGTTTTGCGCACAACCCCGCCATTGGCCATGGTCACGTCCGAAGAACGGGCACTGCGAGCTTCCGCTTCGACGCCAATTCGGGCGATGAGCAGAGAGTCGGTCAATCTTGGTCGGCGTCGATCCACTGTTGCGCCACCGGATCCCACGTCGCCGGACTTGCTGCCGTTGGTCGCTCGACAAGGATCCGGTTGTAGCATCCGGCAGCGAGGGCCAGGGCGGCGTCGAGGTTGTAGAGGGTGTCGTCGAGTGGACTGTCTGCAGCGTACTCTGACCAGTTTTCGTACCAATCCGGCCCGGGTGTGTGCAGTTCCATCGGCAGGGTCATTTGATCCCGGACGATGCGCTGGTTTTCGAGAGCGGCGACCGTGGTTTCCAGGTCGATGGGCAAGCTCTGTCCAATCAGGAGTAGGTCGACCAGATCTCGGTACCTGTTCGAGTTTTCGCCGGGAGGCGGCTGGCCGTGCCGGAGATGGAATTCGTACATCGCGCAGAGCTTGTCTGCGATCTGATCGGCGAGTGGATAGACACGAACCGCTCCGGTAGGGACGTCGTCCCCGAGATCGATGATCTGAGGGATGGCATGGGTCTCGATCGCTCCGATCACTCCTCTGTGGGATCGGAGGTCGATCTTGAACGAGTCGATTTCCGTCGTGCCTAGTGCCACCCCTACGCGGACGGTCATCTTCCCGTCCGGCTTGTGCTCCCTGCGGGAAATTGTGTACACGAATAGGTCGATGGGGTTGGCTCGCAGGAGCACTTGCAGACCGTCGACTACTTCGTCGATTGACGTTGGGGCAGTGAAAATGAGGTCCACGTCCTGGCTGTACCTCGCCTCGGGGAGGCGAATCATCATTCCGGTTCCGCCTTTGAGCACCCAACCGTCAGGATCGGCGCCGAACACTCTCGCCAGGAACCGTGTCATCACGAACTGGCGCTGAAGCCTGTTCTTCAACTGACCTGTGGCTTCAGCCCTGTTGTTCAGGCGTTGGTTGACCTTTTCACGGAAAGCGCGTGACGCAAGTGGGCTCGACATCTAGGAATTGTCGCCTTGACCGGTGCCAGAGTTCGGGAGGTTCCGATTTTCGTGTCCCCCGTGACTTTCGGCGATCGGTGGCGCTCCCTTCTCCTCGAGGCTCCGTGTGCTGGCTTTCAAGTTTTCTGCGGCGGCTTGCCGGAGTGGCGCCATAGCCTGTGAGAGCGCCGCGCGGGCTGCCTCGAGCGCGGGTTGCTGTATTCGCGGCAGCGATGAATTCTTCACTGATTCAGAAAGGGAAGCGCGGACGGCGTCTCTGACGGTGTCGAGTTGAGCGGCTGCGAGTCCGCTTATCGCGTCTCGAAGAACATTGTCGCTCACTATTTTCAAGTATTGCTCGAATTGTCCGGTGGACTCTGCGGCAGCGAAGGCGAGGGCTCCTGGGTCGAGTTTGATGTGACGCGGTGTGTTCGATGCGTTGTCGGCGGCAGAGGGCTCGCGCTCTCTGAGATAGCGGGTGGCCATGTCGGCGAGCCGGAGGGTGTTTGTGGACACTCCGGCTTGTTCGATGAGGGAGGCGAGGAATCTGCTTCCGTCGTTGAGGGCGTGGCCGTAGGCGAAGGCGTGGGGAGCGAGGGCTTTTTCGAGGTCGTCGGGGGTGGCTAGCTCTTGGGCGATGGCGTCTTGGGCGATGCTCGCGAGGTGTCCCCCGTCGATCTTGGCGGCGGCGAGGTCTTCGACGGTTCGGCTGGCCGTGGTGACGGGGAGCCCTTCGACGGTGGTCCAGTCTTTCACTTCGACTGTGCCGGTGTGGATTTTGATGTCGGGCAGGTCGATGCGGATACGTCGTTGGCAGGTGAATTCTGTCCAGTCGGCGTCGATGTCTCCGAGTTGGTGGAGTTTGGCTGCGGTGCGGTGGGAGACGACGCCGGTGGGGAAGTCTTGGGTGAGCCTGTCCCATGCGGGGGTTTTGGGGTCGAGGGCGATCCAGGCGATTCGGATGTCTTGGATCGGGTCGTAGGGCATTCGGGTCATGGTGTAGATGCCGTGGTGGACTCGTTCGAGGGCGCCGCGGTCGGTGAGGCGTTTCATTTGCACGGGGGTGACGTCGTGGGCGCGGGCCTGTGCGGTGGTGATGATGCCCCATTGTTCGGCCGCGATCTCCGCGACCATGTTGGCGGCATCTTTCATCTTCATGGCGAAATAATATCACTCTGAGTGTTATTTTTGTGCCACCGAGAGGATCTTTCTCGACTTTTGGGGCTTGTCAACGGACTCAGGCGACCGCTCGACGAACACCCTCCATGCTACAGCCTGCATGCGATCGAGCCCTGCGAAATCGCGACCTAACTATTATATCGACTAATAGTAGATAATAGTTTACGGTGGCCTCAGAGCTTCTCCGGAAAGGAAGACCTGATGGCAGCAAGATCTGAGTCCGCCAAGCACCCCGGCGACGAACCACAGCAACGCAAGGTGTTGCTGTCCGTCGACGACGACTTGAAAACTCGAATGAAGTGGACGATCGAACACACGAGGGCACGTACAGGAATCACGACACAGCAGATGTTCATCCGGGTCGCCATCGAAGACCTGTGCTTGAAGCTCGAAAAGCAGTACAACGGCGGCAAACCGTTCCCGAAGCCCGCCGACGCACGAACCCGCTAGACCTGGCACACAACACTTTTAACGGCATTACAGCCAAAAAAGAGACCCTGCCAGGCGGCATCCCGACAGGGCCTCGACGACCGGGACCAACGAAAGGACTACCCGATCATGAACGACCTTAACGTCCGCGCTGCGCGGATGCGTCTATACAACCTCATAGGCTCGGTTTTCTTCGCCATCTTGATCGCCGTCGGAATCACGGTCGGTGCGTTCGTGTTGTCGTTCGCTGTTCTGCAGGATCTTGCCTTGCAAGCCCAGATGCCGGATTCGAAGGCCTACATCTTCCCGTTGATTGTGGACGGCGCAATCCTCGGCGCCACGGTCGGTGTGATCGTGCTCAGCAAGATCGACGGCAGCGACGTCGGGAAACGATTCTTCCAATGCCTGCTCGTGCTGGTGGTTTTCATCAGCGTCGCCGGTAACGCGTACCACGCGTTCACCGCTGCGGCGGATGTCATGGCCAGGGCCGCTGCCGGTGAAGACGTTGGACTTCGACCGCTCAATCCCATTGCGGCAGCGCTGATTGCGGTAGTACCCCCGTTGCTGGTTCTCGCCTTCACTCACGGGATCGGCCTTCTCATCAAGGCGATCGGTGCCGCATACCGCGAGTACAACGATCTGATGCGCCGTATCGCGATGGAAGCGGAATCGGTGGAGGTGCCGGTCGCGCAGGAGCCCGTCGAGACTCCCGAGGAGCGCACGTATGTCGAGGAGGAGCCTGTGTTGTGGGACGGGGACGATTTCGGCGCTGAGTACAGCGACGCCGTCGACGACGGCGTCGACGCGCCGGAGCCGGTTGCAGCCCAGACAGATGATTACTCCTACGTCCCCCCGTCATGGAAGGACGCGGCACCCACCGAGCCGACCGTGACGGCATCGGCGGAACCATTTGCTCATGTCACCGCGCCTGTCACTCAGCCGGTCATCGTCCACGAGAAGGCCGTTGCGCCCGTCGAGAAGCCCGAGGACATCTCCGTCACGGAACCGACGGACACAGCCACTGAGAGCGTCTCCGACCTGGCTTCAACCCCCGTCGGCGCCGAGGACACCACGGCCCCTGCCGACGAGCCTCCAGCAGCCACAATGCTCGAAGCGTCGGCCAGTGCAGTTTCCGGCGAGCAGACCGCCCTGTCAGCCGACGACGAGATCGCAGAGCCCGTGACGGTGAGCCCGGCCGACGAACTTACGAACACTGTCGTCAAGGCCGAGAGCCTCTCCCCCAGTATGACTCCGGAATTCGAGCCGGAATTGACGTTCCTGGACGCCGCCGACATCCACGACGGCGAGAAGGAAGTCGCTCGATTGAAGCTCACGAACCCGGAGTGGTCATTCGAGCAGGTCGCCGCAGAGATTGGCGGGTCCGCATCGTTCTCACGTCGCCGGTACAAGCGCGCAGCGAAAGCTGCATCGGACCAGGGTTTGCGTTTCCCCGAGTTCTCGGAGGACGGGACCGTGAGACTCGATCCGCAGATGGCCGACGCATCTGCCTAGAACGTTAAACAGAAGCGAAGGAGCCCGGCACCGTGCATCGGTGCCGGGCTCCTTCGTTCCGGTTGCCGCTCCCCTACAGGCTGCCGACCTTCTCAGTCCGTCCGGGGCGAGCGAATGCGGTTGTCCTGGTTGATCTCCCACTAACTTCGGAGAAGCCAGGATGGTCGTGTGGCGGCAAGGACAAGGGTTGCCGCACCGATGAGGACGCCGACGACACCGATTACCGCCGACAGTTTGAGTCTGGAATCGGCCACGCCGACGCAATAGTCGACCCACTCCTGCTGCTCTTGCGCCGCGATGATGGATGTCGGATCGACATCTCGTTGGCCTTCGACAACCGAGTTGGGGTTCATGCGTACCGAGAGCGCTGATTCGGACGAGTAGCCGGGGCCGCACGTGCCGATGGCGCCCAGGCCCATGTTCTGAACGGGTAGCGGACTGAACAAAAGGATTGCCGCCCAGCCGATCAACGCCACCGAAGCCAAACCCAATGCCACCAACGCGAAGCTGCCGGGACTGCTGAGATAGCGGCGGGGTATTGGGTACCCACAGATCGGGCAGCTCTGAACGCCGTTGACAGTAAGGACGTCGCCAGATGGTCCAGAGTGCCCATTGGGGCAGGTGACAAGTTGGTTCACCGGGTAGACGGTAATCGACCGAAGTCGACGTTCTTGGTTTTCGATTGCAAGCGCAACTGGAAGGGGAATCCGAAATGGACTTTCCGCTTATCTGGTGGCTGATGCCCGCCGTAATTTTCCCTGATGACGTGCGCGTCTGGGTGCTGAACAACGCCCCATGCTGGCTAGGCGGGTACTGCTACTAGATCGCGCGCTCGATTTGAGGTTGACCAACGCTCAGAAACGGAATTCCGATGACACCGTACGGACTGTGGCTCGGGCCTCTCGGGGTTGTGTTGGACGTGTTCTTCGTTTGGCTGAACACCGGCAAGTTGCCATGGTGACTTGCCCTTCTCGCGCTATCAACATCCGGCCAACTCCATCGGTCGCGTTCGAGGACCGGATCGGCGCTCTCGTAGCGGTCGGGCGCGGCATTGGTTCTCTGTGCGACAGAATTGGGAAAACGAACACGAACTGAAGGGGTCGACCGGATGGGTTTCTCGCTGTATTTCATGCGGATTGAGAACGACAAGGGGCTCGACGCGGATCGGGATGCGGTGGCCGCTTTCCTCGATCAGCGAGGATTGCGGGTCCACCCGAGCAGCCAGCTTGTCGACAGCCAAGACCAGGCATTGAAGTTCGATGGTGTTTACACCGAACTCACTCTGGATCCGTTGGACCAGAGTGAGCCGCTCACCGGGTGTATCCACCACGCGACGCTTTCCGCGGCTGAGTGTGCGTTCATCTACGACCTCTGCGCTGCAGCGGGGTTCTTGATCGTCAGTCCGCAGGGGAATCCGACGTATCTCGTCCCGAATCGCAATCACGACCCGGACGATGTGTCGGTATTGGAGGGCGTCGTATGGATCGACAGCGCCGAGGAGTTGCAACAGGCATTGTTCGGCGGCTTCGAGGCGTTTCGTCGGTTTGTGGAGCAGGTGCGGTCCGTGGGTGGACCAGCAGCTGAGACGCCGCCTCGGTAAGGAGCTTACTCACGACGCGGATTTCAGCTCCACAGTCCGAGTTTGGGGAGCAGCATCTCTGCGGCTTCCAACAGCCCTTCGACGTAGTCGATCGCTTCGTCGACCTCCTCGACCGTCACCGCCGTCTCACTCGAATTACGTGGGTACTCAAGGGTATGTCGGCGGCGACGCATGCCGGATAGTTGCCCGAAGCGTTCGGGTCCGAATTGCTCGATGACAGACTCGATTACGACGGCATGGTGCCCGGATTGCTCCGTGGCCCGCAGGCCTTGTTGCGTGAGAAGCGCTGTGGCGGTGTGGCGACCGCATTCGTAGGCCATCACGTAGGCACCGGTCGGGTCCGACTGCCGAATCGTTCGGGCGCTCGCGCAGCGGTGTCGTGCTTCGGTGAGCAAGAATTCACCGTCGGCGGCACTGCCGCTCACTCGGTCGAGCTCACCCGTGTCGAGACGTCTGCGTATCGCCTGCTGTCCGGTCCCCCACGCCGCGGTCATACGGCTTCCCGCTCAAACACGGTGAGGTGCGGGGACTTCTGTATCTCGGACACCAATACATCTCCTTCTGGGTTCGCCCACACCTGCGCGCTGCAGACGACAGGGTGGACCGGTTTTCCGATTCGTTCTGACGCGAGGTCGGCCGCGGTGTACATCTGTAGGCGGCTGACCTCGCCGACCAGTAGAACATCTATGTCGTTGGGCTGACGACCGGGCTGGTCTTCGTAGCGCGCGGCCCACGAGCCGAAGATGACGACCTTCTCGACGCCGACCAGGGCGAATTCTTCGGCGATGACCTGCGGAGGCCCGTAGGTGAGCATCACCAGGTGGCGAAGTGGGGCGACGACGGGGGTGTCGGCGGCGGAGATAAGGCGTGTCCGGCCGACGTAACGGTCTGTGAAGATTCCTGCGGTAATCAGCTGTGCGACTTCGCGATGCATGGTTGAGAGTGCGACGCCTGTGTGTTCTGCGAGGTCGGTGAGGCTGAACTGTTCGTCGGGGTGCAGGAGCACGCGGGCGAGGAGTTCGGCTTGCGCTTTCGATCGGAAGATCGGCATGAGCGCCGGAGGAACGTTTCGCATAGATGGAATATATCTTCCAATTAAAGGAAACTGCAAGGTCAGTGTGCGTCGATTGGGAAGGCTAGGCCGTGCAGGAGGCCAAGAACTGCATTATTTCGGTGGCGTCGGCGTCTGCGAACATGCTCACGCACGCCTCGTCGAATTCGAGTTCTCGCGCGACCGGCACCACGATCGGGTGATGCCCTGCGGCCATCAGGATCGCGTTCATGAGATGTCGCGAGGTTCGTTTGTTGCCATCAAAGTAGAACTGAGCGCGGGCCCCGAACGCGAAGTACGCCAGTGCTCGTTCGTCCGGCCGATCGATGTTGCCGAGCGCCGAAATGCCTGCGCGATAGTGGTCTTCGAGATCACCCACTGGTGGCGGTGTGTACGCGCCACGAGCGCCGAGGTGGACGGATACCTCGGAGGTCCGGAATTGTCCGGCGACCAACGCTTCGTGGCGGGCGAGGATGCCGTTGCTGTGGTCGGAGGTTTCACGGTCCCAGTCGAGGGAGTCCGTTCGAACTTGGGCGAGCAGCCATGTGTAAGCCTCTGCGGTGTCGGCGATTTGGCGTACCTCGGAGATTGGGTGCTCGGCAACCTGTTCGCCGTCCATCAGGGATTTCACTTCCCGGATGGTGAACGAGTTCCCTTCCAATGCGGCTGTGTTCCAGACGCAGTCAGCCAGGTTGTGGGCGAGGGTGTGCGCGATCTCGTCGCGACTGATCCCACCCGGCAGTATCGGGATGGCGCGGCGGTCCCAGAAGAAGTTCAGGCCGTCCATGCTCATCGATTTCCCCTGATGCTGTTCGAATGTGGACCTCGGCTCGAATCCCCGACTACCCGTCGGCCGCGCTGCCCTCGACCATTTCGGCCATTCGGGCGGTCGCGGCCAGTCCGGCTCAGAGCAGGTATCCGCGCTCGGCATCCCCGGTGACCGTCGCCGCTGTCCTCTGCGCCCATGTCTCGTGGTCGAGCAGGCTCCATGTCGGGTCGCGGTAGTCCAGCGGTGTCGCTGCCAGCTGTACTCGCCGCTCGACCCGGCCGACGATCGGCAGTGACAACGCGATCCAGCGCCACGAACTGTCGTCGGACGCGATGCCGAGGCGGCTCATCACGGCGGTCGTCATGACCTGTATGTCGCCGCGCACTCCCCAGAGTGCGTCTGCGCCGACGTTGAGGACGGCCGTCCATGACTCTATCGGCGACTTCGGTCCCCGCGGTGACGATTTCAGTCCTGACAGCTTCCGCTGCGGTTTCTCCATAAGAGCTGCGATTGATTGCGCCCAGACTGCGTGGCCGTCTCGACTCTGCGGCAAGGGATTCGACCGCAGATGCTGGTGTATTGCCCCGCAGCCGTCGACGACCTGCACCCCCTCGACAGGTTGGGTGGCGAGGAGAAACTGGATGAGAGATCCCACATCGCCGGTCTTGCGCTCGTGCGAGATCACTTGCCCTGCCCGCCTGGGCCGAGATGACGCGCCCCGTGGCGCGACTCTCGACCCGACTCGAAGGCGGAACGAGCCAATGGATTCGGCGTACGCAGTTTCGGTGCCGACGAGTGCGTGACCGAACCAGGATCTATCTCCGGATTATGCATTGGTTCGAGCCGATCAGTGCCCCATCCCGATGCCGCCGTCGACGTTGATGACGGTTCCTGTGATGTATCCGGCGCCGGGGCTGAGGAGGAATCCAACGGTTGCCGCAATCTCTTCGGGCTTACCGAAACGTCCCAGTGGGATGTGCTCGAGCGCCTTCGCTACGACGGTGTCGCTTACTTCCGCTGCCATGTCGGTTTCGGTGAAACCGGGTGCGACGACGTTGGCCGTGATGCCGCGTGAACCGAGTTCTCGTGCGAGCGAGCGGGCGATGCCGATCACTCCCGCTTTTGCGGCGGTGTAGTTCACTTGTCCTGGCATGCCGGACATTCCGCTGGCTGATCCGATGATGACGATGCGGCCAGCACGATTCTTGAGCATGTTCCGGGACGCGCGCTTGACGACGCGGAACACTCCGGTGAGATTGGTGTCGACTACGCCGGTGAACTGATCGGTGCTCATGCGCATGATCAGGGTGTCGTCGGTGATTCCCGCGTTGGCGATGACGGCCTCGACAGGTCCGTCTTCCTTTTCGACGTAGGCGAACGCGTTGTCGACCGATGTGTCGTCGGTGACGTCGCATTCGACGCCGCGCACGCCGTCCGGAACCTCTGCGCCGCGGTGTGTTCCCCAGACTGTATGTCCTTCGGAAACAAGTTGTTTCGCGATCGCTGCGCCGATTCCGCGGTTTGCGCCTGTGACGAGTACACGCATGTAAGAAATCTCCAAATGTTTTGTGTGGCAGTGGAATGAAGTGTCATTCCCGGGCTAGGCGGGAGTTGCTGAGTCCTCGAGAAGGAGAATGATGGCGACCGGGTCGCCGTGCTTTTCCCGGGCGCGTGCAGAGTGCAGCTCGAATGTCGCTGCGGTGTAGGGCTCTCCGTCGATGAGAAGTTTCTGAGCGCCACTCTCGGGGTCGTTGTGACTGGCGAGTTGCTCGAGGTCGATCTGATCGAGAACTTGCGAAACCTGCGATTCGCGGAGCGGTGCATGTTTGCCGACAGTGGTCAACGGGATTCGATTGCGCGCTTCGACGAGCATGAGGGTGGCGTTGCTGTACTTGACCAGCGACGCGATGTTGGCTTCGAGTGGTTGGGCCCCCGATAGCAGTCCAGCGTCTATGCGATAGCTAATTGGTTTTCTTGCGTCCAGGTTTCCCAGTAGCGCTGCGGCGTCATGCCGTCCAGGGATCCGTGGGGCCGTTCATGATTGTAGA
>NZ_JABFAU010000075.1 GCF_017168335.1 Rhodococcus sp. KRD162
CACCCTACGGGCGGCCTCGACCTTGTACTCGGTCGTGAACGACCTGCGTTTGCGGGACATGGGGACATCCTTCCAGCGGAACTATCGGTCCCGCTATCTCGGTGTCCACCATCCGGGGGGAACCTCAGTAGGCCGCTGAACTGCTAGTTTGCTTGACCACTCGATCCGGGGCGGTGTGTGCCGGCCACAGTTGCAACAAGTAATCATCGGAATCTGCGACGAAATTGGTGGATGCGGGATGGGCATCGTCCGTTCCCGAGGCGCTGTACCGCACCCGGTAGCTCCCTGCAGAGAAGTACGTGGAATCTCCGAGTGCGTCTCCACCCAACTCCACGATGGAGTACGCCGAACGCTCAGGGACGATCATGGTCGCTTCCACGATGTCCTCCCACCGGTCGTCGAGAGCGGGTTCGCGAGTGTGGAGCTCGGCGCGCACATGCGGATCGCCTACGTTAGGCCCGGTGATCAGGACGAGCTGGCCTGGCGTTGCTGCACCGCACAACCCGTTGCGCTGACCGATGAAAGCTCCATCGAAGTCGCACCCGCCCTGGCCATCAGAGGATCGAAAGTAGAACTGGCCGTAGTCGATCTGGACGCTGCCGTCGAATAGGACAATGCACTCTGAGACGTCGGCGGTGCTCGACCCATCCGGAACCGAAGGCGGAGGTAGGGACATCGGTCGATCGTAAGCTGATCGACCGACACCCGTACTCGCGCTTGCCGTGTCGTCGATCACTCGTGCAAAGACCAGAACCGCCCCGGATAGTAAGTCGCCTATCGAGCGACTGACCGTCCACACCGTCCCCGGGAAGAACACCTAGATCGGCAGTTTCTCCATCGAGTGGCCCTGGGGGACCGGGGACGAGTTGGTAGTTGCCGTTCATGCCTGCGTGTTTCAGATTTCACTGGATTCGCGTGTGCTGAGGTCAGCGCCGCTGGGTTGCGGCCGCGTGGACGTGGACAGCGGCGAGGATCGCCATGCACACCAGGTCGAACAGCACTACGTACCCGCCGATGACGTTCATCCGGTGTATCGCATGCGCCGTGGCAGTGAAGTCTCCGAACCACCCCGGGTCCGGGGTGAGATGCACCAACCTTGTCGTCAGCATCGCCATGAAGGCCAGCGCACCGAGCATCGCGACCGTCGTGACAATGGCAGCGGCTGCCTGCGCAGCTGAGGTGATCAGCGACGGGCCGGTGGGTAGGGGGATGTCGGTACCGATGATGTGCCGGGTCGACGCCCGCTTCATGATGCGGCTGCGGGCGTTCATGACTGTGCCGCCGGTGCTGCGGCGAGGGTGGCGAAGACTTGGGCGCTACGTAGTAGTGTCTCGCGCTCGGCGGGGCTGTAGGCGAATCGGTCATCGCGCCGCGGTGATGGGGTCAGTGCCAGTTCGGTGACCCGTACCGCGATAGCGGCGGCGTTGTCGGCAGTGAAGTGGCGTGGGTCGGTGTCCCGCAGTGCTGTTGCGAGTCGGTCGCGCTGCCGACGACGAGAACTTCCGGCGATGGTGAGGATCATGCTGTTACTCATTTCTGTCGAATGTGTGTCGAGCGTTGTGTGCGAACGTGTTTCACACGGCTGTGAATGCTGCTGCCACGCCGAGGAAGTACATGCTTAGGCCGATTACCGTGAAGCCGAAAACCGTTCCGACGGCCCCGGCCGTTCTGCTGAGGATTGCGGCGGTACCGCGTGGCCGAGCACCGGCCGGTGACCGTGCCACGCCAATCGCAAGGCAGAGTGCTGCCAGCACCACCGCAGATTCAACCGCAGTCAGTGCCGCCTGCTTCGACAGTGAGTCGAGCTTGTCGACGTCGGCTGCCGGCTCGTTCATCGCTGTTCTACGCGCCGACGCGGGTCCGTCGCCAGGCGCGTGGCGTTGAGGTCCGTCCAGGGGTTTGCGGGAGCGTCTTGTGCCGGCAGATCGGTGACGGCAGCGAGGTAGACGTTGGCTAAGTGTCCGCGGTCTGCGATGGCGGACAGTAGTTGAAGGCTGCGTCTGCAGGTGCGGCGAAGGGTGGCGACAACGTCGTCGAGCGAATCGATGACGAGGTATGCGGGAGTGAAGTCCCGGGTGGTGGCTTGACCGTTGTCGATCAGAGTTTTGCGTTGAGTGGTGAACCGCCATACGGAGTCCATGACGGCGACGGGATTGTGGTCGTTGTCCGAGGCCCGCGCGAACGTGGGGGCCGTCCGCGGCCTCACCGTGACCATCCAGACGTGCGGAGTGTGGGCATTGAGGGTCTCTGTGAGGGTGTGCGCGAGGCGCGTCGACGCCGGTGGTGCGGCGTTGAGGAGGAGGTGACCGTCACGCTGGGGGTGCCACGTTCGGGTGCCCCCAGCGTCGTGCGCGTCGATGCGGACAGCGATGTCGGTGTTGGGGTCGTCCAGCTCTGTCAGCATCGTGACGGTTCCTTGTGTTCGAGTGGCGAGGTAGGTCGGCTACGAAGCAATCTGTGCAGTGGGATTGGTAATCCGGGTGCGGAAGAGATTGGTGAGCTCGTCTGCACCGGTTCGACCGTTGTCGGCTATCGGCTTGCTCGCGTAAGAGTTGTGCGAGTCGGTGGCGAGAGAGGTGGCGTAGTTGAGCACTTCGTCGAGTACACGGCCTGGGGTGAGATCGTCGGCCAGTCGGTTCAAAAGGGGGAACTCGTCGAGGGGGAGGGCGCGGAGTGTTTTGCGTACCGCGTTGTTGACCTGGCCGACGAGTTTGCCGAGATCGGCCGGTAGTGCCACATAGTTCTGGGCGGCTGCGTTGGTGGAGATCCGAGCTGCGGTGGTGCCGATCGCGATGTATTCGTTGATGGGCAGTTTGGACACCACGGTCCCGATCATCGAACTGAATTGGCTGGCGAAAGTGATGACTTGGGGTGTGAGGGTCGCCAGCAGGCCCGGAACAGCGAACATGTCACCGCGGTGGATTGCATCGGTGAGCTGCGAGACGGTGGTGGCCATCGGGGCGATGTCTGCCCCGGGGATGGTCATTTCTGCCACTTTTGCGCTCAGTGTGGAGACGTTGCCGGCGAGGTCGAGTGCGAGCTGCGGGACGGTGAGCATGTTGCCTGTGGTCACTGCGGTGTTCAGTTTGCCGAGTGTGTCGGTCAGGGGTTGTCCGTCGAGGCCGAGAAGTGTGGTGACGACGCCGGCAACCGAGGATGCGGGATCGGAGGCGTCGATTTTCGATCCGAGTTGCCCGACGAATTGCGTGGCGATGGCATCGTCGGGGGTGTTGCAGTAAGTGTCGTCGGGGTCGCACACGCTGGCGGTGATGTTGTTGAGAGTGCCGAATCCCTCGGGTCGCGCACCGACGAAGCCGTTGCCGGTGGTCTTGGTTCCGAGCTGGATGCCGGCCGTCGGACTCTGGCCGGGGTCGGCCATCAGGCCCACGGCGAAGATGCGATCGGCGCTCACCGGGCCCTCGCCGTTTCCGATCTTGCTGGCCAGATCTCCCGCGGCGTCGGCCCCTTGTGAGAAGCCGGTCAGCCCGAATTTGGTGCCCGGGCATTCGGCTGCTTTCTCGGAGATGAGTTGCGATGCGCGGTCGATCGCTTCTTTCTTGCTGGTTCCGTAGGTCTGGGCTTTGTCGTTCACGATCGTCGCGACGTAGGGAACTGTGTAGGTCTGCAGTTCCTGGGATGAGAACTCGGAGTTGAGTGGTTCCACGACGTTGCGGAGCATTCCCACTGGCACATTCGGGTCGGCTTGCTCGTTGGTTTCCGTGGTGCCGGGTATGGCCACCAAGATGTTGTCCGGGCATGCCGGGGCACCGGCTTGCGGGTCTGCGATGGCGGAGGGGATGACGACGATGCTGGCAGTGACGGCGAGCCCGACTGCGCTGACAACGATCCTTTTGCGTGTACGAGATGCGGTCATGATGAGCGTCCTTCGTAGGTGAGGGCGGGGTTGATGGTGGTGGACTTCAGCTCGCCGAGGCGGACTCATGGTGGGATCGGGTGTAGAAGAACGTCCGCTTTCCCGGCGAGGGAGTGTTGCCGGTGCGTGCTGCTACCCCGTCGCGGACGCGCGCGACAGCGCGGCTCAAACGCTGTCGGAGAGCTGCCGGAGAGCAGTTCTCCTCGACGGCGAGCGCTACGAGATCGGCACCTTCGGCGACGAGATACGCACGGATCAAAAGTGAGTGCTCATCGGCAGTGATGGTCTTGGACTGCACCGCCCATGCAAGAACCGAATGCAATTCCCGTGCCGATACCTCACACGGATTGCTGGTTGTGCGGTCTTTGGATCCGTCGGCCACCCGGTGGAGCTGGTCGGGTTCGGCTGGCGTTTCCACCGCGGATTCGCATGTCTTGGTGATCAGCCCCAGCGTCCGAAGCGAGAGCGCCCCGGCAATCCCAGTGCCGCCGAATCGGTACGTGGCGATCACCTCATAGAAGGCGGCGATGGTGCGAGAGGCGCGTTCTTCGCGGCTGTGATCGGTTCCGTCCAGCCGCGCGTAGCGATGGATTCGGATCAGCTTGGGGAGCATCAATCGGACCAGAACTGTACCGGCGAGGGCGCTCCCTTCACTGTGCTCGATGAGCAGCAGGGACAGGGAAGCGTCACTGTCCAGAGCGGCAAGGTCAGCGATGTCGGCCACGGAGCGAGCGGCAGACCATGCGGGATGTCGATCTGCCCACGAGCGGACTTCGCGGCATGCGAGGGCGTCGACGCAGAGATTGGTCCACTCGGCGTTGATCGCCGAAAACAGCGACGTGCTGTATCCGAGTGGAGTGGAGGAAGGCGAGGAAGGCTGCGGCGAGGTCACGGGGGCGCTCCTGAGAGAGACAACTGAAGTTCGATCGCCTCTGACACAAACAGCGCCTTATATCCGCTGAGCTGCGGATTCTTCCCTGAAACGGTCTCGCTGTTATACCCGTCGGGCTTGGAGGCACCGGAAAACGGCATCGCCCCGCGTTCGACATGAACCGCCGTGACCTGCGGTTACATGGCCGCGGTGATAACAGCCCGACGAGACGGCGCGGGGCGGTGAAAAAAGTTCGAGAAATTTCCGGTCGGCTGTGTCACAGACCCGCACTCGACGGGATCTACCTGTTCTCAGAAGCCCGTACACGGCGGGCTACCGACAGGAGGACCCCGGATGGACGACCACGATCCGTCGGCCGCATTGCTCTCGGACACCGCTCGCGTGCACTCGGTGTCCGAAGAGATCCGCGGCCTCGCGGCGCAACTTGGCGACAATCCACTCAGCGAAGAGATCGCCAGCCGGGTCCGCGATGTCGTGCTCGGTGAGCCGGCCGAGCAGGCGAGGGCAGCGCTCGAACGGATGATGGCGACCCGCGGTCGAGGCGCTCTGCGATTGGTCGACGAGGGCTTCGTAGCCGCCACGGTCGAGCCGTCTCGGCGCGAGGAGATCTCATGAAGATCGGTCTCCGCAAGAAGGGCTCGAACGAGCCGACAGAAGCTGCGCCGACCACCGAGATTCATCAGTGGGCCGGCAAACAAGCGACCGCAACCAAGGCCATGAAGTGGGGTCTGCTCGCGGCCATCGGCTCCGGAGTAGTGGCACTGGCTCTGGTGTTGGCCGGCGTCGGGTCCACGACGCCGATCCAGAGCAAAGCAAACACTCAGCCCCTCGTCGATACAGCTCGTGAGGCAGCAGCGACAGACCTCGCGCAGGACTTCGTGTTGACGTGGTTGCAATCGAAGCGGGGAGACGAGAAAGCCCTCGCGCGCTTCGTCCGCACGGACGGAATGTCGCTTCCGGCTCAGGCGAGCTATACCGCGTCCGACCCTCGAATCGCGAGCGTGAAAGCAATCGATCCACCGACGCGAAATCAGGGCTCTACAGGATCGACGTCGCAAGGTGGACCGCTACAGGCGGCCGGCCAGAACTACGCGATCGTCGTGTCGGTCTCGGTGGTTCCGGTCGGGGGCGACCCGGCCGCGACGCCGGAACGCCGCTACTTCTCGGTACCTGTCGTGTTCGTGGGGGACGACGCGCGGGCTGCAGCCGTCCCCGCCGCTGTAGCGGCCCCGGCGACCGGCGGTGACATCACGCTCGGCTACCGATTCCGGGTCGGCCTCGATCACTCGCTCACCCAGTCGATCGGCCAGTTCCTCTCAGCGATGGTGGCTGGTGCCGGAGAAATTTCGCGCTACACCTCACCCGGCACACCGATTCGCGCCGTCACCCCCGCGCCGTACACCAGTGTCCAGATCACCGACCTCGTCTCGGACACCGATTTCTCGACGGGTGCGTCCGGATCGCCGACCGACGGCGCGACGGTACGGGTGCTCGCCACCGCGACCGTCACAGCGACTGAACGAGCACAGAGCTCGACCGTGCAATATCCGCTGACTGCGATCGCCAGGGGCGGCCGGTGGGAGGTGTCCGCGCTCGACCCGATGCCGTTGCTTGCGAACTCGACCGGTGCAAGTGCAGCAACCCCGACCACGGCCGTGCCGACCTCGACCGCATCGGGCATTACCGCTGGCTCTTCCGCAGCACCGACTCAACCGAACTGATGCTCTGCTCTCTCCCCATCCGAAAGGTACGAACAATGACCATTACCTCGCTCCTGGCCGATCCGTCGTCGACCGTCATCGCCGTAGGAATCATCGAATGGGCGAACCAGAAGACCACGGAGGTGCAGGACCTCATTCGCGCTGTCGTAGCTGTCGGAGTCATCGGGTTTGTCGCCGCCATCGCTTTCAAAAGTCAATTCGCCATTGCCAAGACATTGGTGGCGATCGTGGTTGGCGGGGCCTTGATCTGGGTGACGTGGAACATGACGGCGGTCAAGGACAGCGTCGGCGACGAGCTCCCCGGAACCGCCTCGCCCCAGAGCAGCGAGGTCGTGGTGGTGCCCGATCCGATCGCGGCGTTCATCTGACCCTGCTCGGCCAACCCACGAACACCTCGATTCAACGGATCCCGCAGGAGGGTGACCAACCATGACCGAACAGCAGGCCTCCTCGCGGAGCGTGGTCAAGATGTTCACCAAGGCGCGGAATTTTCCGCAGCTGATCGGCAAAGCACCGGACGGCCGAAAGATACCCGGCGGCCCCTACACCCTGACCCAATTCGTGGGCGCGGGTATCGCAGGCGGACTGCTGTGGCTAACCCAGTCGCTGTGGGCGCAGGGCAGTGTCATCACCAACGGTGCCATCTTCCTCGGCGTCGCCGGCGGCACCCTGTGGGCGTTGGGGAGGCTACCGCAGGGAGCACGGAATCCGATCTCCGTAGTCCGGGGTGTCGGGCGCGCGGCTACCGGAGCCATGTCGCCATCGAAGATCAACGGCGAACCGATCCGAATCAAACGCCCTCACGCGGTACTGGGGTCGGTGATCATCCTCGACGCCCCGTCAAGCCATGGCGCTGCTATCGGTGACCCAGCACTTACCAGGACAACCCCCGGTCGAGTACGGAATGCCGCGGCACCGGTGGAGCTCGACGACACGACAGTGTCGGCCGCACCAGCGTTGCGACCTCTGACCCAGCCGCGACCGGAGCGAAAGACCGCACCTGCGCCAGCCCTGCCGCGATCGGACGACCCACGCCAACGCACGCAGAGTCCAGCCCCGGCCGAAGCGTTCGACGTCGCCAACCTGGCACCGGCGAGCAGCGTTCAGCAGCTGCTTGCGATGGCTGCAGCGGCCCCCACCCCGACCCGAGAGAAGGCGTAATGGAACAACCAAACAGGCTCATCACCTCGAACTTGCGTTGGACCCGCTCCGGGGTTGTCTGGGCGGACTACGTCCTGACCGGAATCCCGTACGGGTACCGGCCGATCGAGGACCGACAGACCGCGCGGGCGATGCACAAGATGCTGCTGCGCGCTCTTCCCGGAGAATCCCTCCTGCTCAGTGTCGCGGTCAGCCTGGACCCGATGGCCATCGTCGAGCGCATGGAACGGGGTATCGATCTCGATCTTCACCCCGCGTGGGCGGACGAATGCGACGCCACGATCGACCGCCTGGACGAAATCCGACCCGGCCAGCGGATCTACTGGCTGTCCATCCCCCTGGCCAACCACAGCTTCGGCGACACCATCAAGTCGGCAACCTCCGCTGCATGGTCCTCGGTGGCCGACCTGCTGGGGATGCCGCCCTCCTCGATTCCCATCGACGAGAGGGAACGCCGTGCAGCTCAGGCCGCGCAGATCGCCGCGGCCATCCCTGCCTTCTACGACGCGACTCCAGCAACCCCTTCCCAGATGGTGTGGCTGCACCACCATGCTCTGCAGCGCGGCCTCGGCCTCGATACCGACATGCCCACCGCTACCGAGCATCCCGCAGGCACCGCCCGAGGATCCTTCACTGCCGCGCGGCTCGACGAAGGGGCTCAAAGCGATCGCCCCGAATCGGGTTGGCGGGCAAAAGCGCCGACGTTGTCGCGCGTGCTGAAAGTCGACCAACCATGGGAGGTGACGCCACCGCCGGCCAGCTATCAGTGCTTCCTGGTGCTCGCCGCCACTCCTTCCGGCGGCACGTTGTTTCCGGGCTCGGAGTACCTGACTCTCGCGGACAACCTGGGCGGCGTCGACGTCGACTGGGCGATCCGATTCAAGAACTCCGCCGCATCAGAGGTCCTGAAGAAGAACCGCCGCGCCTTGGTGCAGATGAACGATCAATACACCCAGCGAGAAGACGAATTGAGCACCGGCAGCGTCCTCGACGATGCCGCCGTGGCCCTCGCGGAGTACAACGCGCTTTTGGAGGCGGACGCAATGGAGATGGAAGTGCAATCGACCACCATCTTCTGTGTCGCTGCCGCGGACGAAGAGACGGCCATTGCATATCAGCGCGAGCTGGCGAAGGAGTTCGAGAGTTCGACATATAGATTGCAGGCCCCGATCGGATTCCAGGAGGAGCTGTTCTGGGCAATGACCCCCGGTGTGCCGACGCCATCGATTTGCAACGAGTTCGCGCAGATCACCACATCCGAACATTTCGCCGCGTACGTACCGGTCACCCGCAACGATCTCGGTGACGGAGACGGACCGCTGATCGCACTCAACATTTCCTCGGCGCGCACCGGCGTCGTGCATCACGACATAGCCAAGAAATCGTCACGTGACGTATCCGGCTCGGTGGGAGCGTGTGGCGATCTGGGAGCCGGTAAATCCGGCTACCTGAAGACCAGTGGGAATCAGGTCGTCGACCGCGGCGGTCAGGTCATCGTGGTCGACCGAACCCCTCTGGGGGAGTACGCACTATGGGCAGAAGCAATCACAGACGCAGTGGTCGTCGATACCGCTGCGCCGGACGTGACGATGGACCCCCTTCGTCTGTTCTCTCCTGCCCGTGGAGGCGAAGTGGCGGTGTCGATTCTGTTGCCGCTGTTGCAACTTCAGCCGGACGATCGCCTGGGTGTTCTGCTGTCCCAAGTGCTCGAGCCGGAATACCGCGCTCGCTTCGGGAATTTCGCTACCCCGGGGCTGGTCTCGCATCTAGAAAGCGAATGCACCCTCGAAGGGGCGCGAGAGCTGGCCGGCAAGCTGAAGGTCTACGCCACCAAATCCTATGCAGCAGCCCTATTTCGGGAGGACCTACAGCCGTTCAATCCACGTGCGGGGGCCATCGTCTTCCGCACTCACACGCTGGAATTGCCCTCGGAGCGTGAGGTGGAGAACGAGCATCTGTTCAAGCAGATGTCGCTCCAGAAGCGGGTTGGGCGAATGATGTACACCCTCATCGCGCAGATCGCCCGCGGCATTTGTTTCGCGGACCCCAACACGCTCGGAGTGTTTCTACTCGACGAATGCCACCACCTGACGCGGTCGAGCGAAGGCGTCGATATCGTCATCGACTTCGTTCGGGACGGCCGCAAACACAATGCCGCGGTAATGCTCGGATCGCACGACCCTGAAGCCGACTTCGGTTCCGAGACGCTGCGCGGGCTCATCCCCACCCGAATCGTGTTTCGACAGAGAGACAAGCGGCTCGCACAGAAGTCATTGAAGTGGCTGGGCGTCGGGGAGAACGATGCCGACCTGCTCAAGGAGCTGATGGAAAACACCTCGCCCGTCGAAGGCAAAGACGGATACGTCGCACCGCATCGCCGCGGAGAAGGCTACATGCGCGATCCTGCCGGCAACGTCGGCCGCATCAAGGTCTTACTTCCGGCATCGGAAGCGAGATACCAAGCGGCGAGTACGACCCCGAAGGAATCGACTACGGAGCGCGCTGCGGAGTTGGCGACATGGTGATGTCGAAACGATTTGCGCACCGGCCCAGTTCGATTGGCGGCGGCGTCAAGATGGTTCTCGAACTGGTGCTGTGGTCGTGGATCCCGCGGTCGTGGTGCAGTGTTCTCGGTCGTTTCCTCGGCCCGGTCTTCAAGTGGGTAGTGGCATCTCGGATCCGCCGCGCGATCGTCACGGGTGCCGCTCTCTGGCACATGATCGGCCTGCTGGCGATCGCCCTGGCGTCCCCAGCACATGCCGACCCAGGTGAAACCCTGCCCAGCAACAGCACCTTCAGCTGGATGGACGTTCGTGACTCTCACGGAATTCTGGTCTGGGACTACTTCATGTCCATCGACGAAGGCTCGGTCGGACACCCGATGTACACCGTGTTCTCCACCTTCATCATGCTCGAGTACGAGGTGTACCGAGGGGTGACCGGCTTCGCGATTTGGTTCGTCACCTACGCCTTGCGGTTCGAATGGCTCGAGCTGCTCACTGCGCCGTTCCGTTCGATCGGCGATGCGATGCAGACGGTCACCGATCAATTCCAGCTCACGGGGCTCCTTCTCACTGCTGCTGGAGGCGTCGGAGCGTGGTGGGTCATTCGCGGACGGTGGACGACGGGAGTGTACGAACTCCTGATGGCAGCCGCGATCGCTGCTGCGGCAGTGGGAATCCTCTCCAATCCAGTCGAACGAGTCGCGGGACAAGACGGCCTGATCATGCAGGCGCGCGACGCCGGAGTGCAGCTCGCGGCAGGCCTGGCGAACGAAGGAGATACGACGTCGAGTTCTGACGAACTCATCGACGAGATCTCGGAGCAGATGGCCGATACGTTCATCAGGCAGCCGACCCAACTGTTGAACTTCGGCCGCGTCATCGATGGCTCGCCCGACGGAGAACGTTGCACTCAAGCCTGGGACGCCGGCCACGAGAAAGCAGACGGCAACACCCGAGACACCCTCAAGGACAACATCAAAGGCTGTGGCGGCGAAGGCGCAAAACAGATGAAGGACTTCGCCGATCACCCCGGACCAGGACAGGTCGGGTCCGGCATCGCGATGCTACTGGCCGGTGTGATCCTGCTCGGATTCGCCACAATTCTGGCGTTCACCCTCATCCTCGCGGTCCTCACCGCCCTCGCATCGGCCGTCAAGGGGATCGTGGTGACCGTCATCGGAATCCTGCCCGGAGCCGGCCGCGGAGCATTGTGGAAAACCCTTGCAGCGGTGCTGATGTCGATGGTCATCGTCATCTTCGCGGTGGTGTTCCTCGTCGGATACATGATCGTGATCGGGCAGCTGTTCAGAGGAGACGGCGACTCTCCGCTGATGATGAAGTTCATCCTGACCGACATTGTTCTGATCGCGGGCATCATTCTCTACCGCCGCGCAGTGAAGGGGCTACGGAAAGCCTCCGACGCTCTTGCGCGCAAACTCGGAAGTAGACCGGGAGCTGCACCGACAGCCATATCGACCAAGACCCCCACCAGTCCACTCGCCCAAGCCGCCTACGCCGGGCAGGTTGCCCGCCAGGCTTATCAGGGCGGAAAGGGACTGGCCAAGACAGCCACCCATGCAACGGCCCGAACCGCCAAGGCAAGTAAAGCTCTCGTCGACGGGACGGCCGCCGCCAGCAGTGCAGCCACGTTGGGAACTGCTGCCGTGGTCTACTCGGCCGGAAGAATTGCAACGGCCGGTGTCAAGAAGGTCGTCGGTCGACGGACCGACGCCAAAGCCGCCGAGGCCGCCAGCGCCAGCACGACCAAGGCCTCCGAAACCCATCCCCGGCTCCGCAAGCCGATGAACATCGACCTTCCCCCGTCGCCGTCGGTCGGCGGCTCCGGTCACTCCCACACTCCGGTTCCCAGTTCCGTCGGTGACCGATCGACGGGCCGCTCTCACGGCGACAAGGCAACGAGTGCACCCGGTATCAAGCGTCCGGTGGCTACCGCTCCGGCGCTGTCGACTCCTGGAAGCCGAAACGTTCGGGTCAGCCGCGCCACGGTGACAGGCCCTGGAGGTGGACGCTTCCGTGAGTACTCCACCGATGAGGGCTCGCCGCTACTGCTTCCCGACAGGTCCACGCGGGCGTCGAGCACTCCGCGTCGTGCACGACCGACCGTCGAACCCGGTGCCACCACGAATCCGACGGAGATCCTCCATCGGGCTGCTTCAGGCGCACGGCGATGACCTTGGTGGCCCCGCCTGAGACGGTGGTGTCGCCGGACTCGAAAGCGCCCCGTCGATGGTGGAAGCTCATTCTGGCGGTCGGAATCGCTGCTCTCGGTGTCCTCGTTGTCGTTCCGTTGGTGGTCATCGTGATCGTCACGTCGTCGGGCTCTAACGGCTGCGCTCCCACGGTCTCCTCCGGCACCGGTGGCGAGGATGCGTCGCCGTTGACGCCGTCCGGTCCGATCGGTAAGCCGACTCGTGATGGAACGACCACGATGACGTCCCCCTTCGGGCAGCGGTGGGGGACGATGCATCAAGGCGTCGACTTCGCGGGCCCGATCGGTACCCCGATCTACGCAGCTCTCGACGGCACTGTCGTCAAGGCCGGGCCCGCTCGAGGCTTCGGAATGTGGATCGTTCTCGACTCGATCGTCGACGGCAAACCGGTCTCCACCGTGTACGGGCATATGTATCCCAACGGCGTCCTCGTCAAAGAGGGACAACAGGTCAAGGTCGGCAACCATATCGCCGACATCGGCAATGCCGGCGGATCCACCGGCCCACATCTGCACTTCGAATATTGGGAAGGTGGCCGTCTACAGGGCGGAACCGCTATCGACCCGATGATCAAACTCGGTCAGGCGGGAAGCCCGCAATCGGCCGGTGATGGTTCAGCGACCGGCGTCGGTGCAGTAGTCGATTGTGGCTTCGGTACGGCGGGCGGAGATCTTCGAGCCGGGTCCGTGCCGCCCGAGTTCGAGCCGTGGATCCGCAAAGCGGGAGCTGTCTGCCCGGGCGTGAGTGCTCCGCTGATCGCTTCTCAGCTCTCTGCGGAGAACGGGTTCAAGTACGGTCCGTCCGCGCCGGTGTCGAGTACCGGAGCGTTGGGGCCGGCGCAATTCATGCCGGGTACATGGGCGACGTGGGGCAAGGACTACGACGGAGACGGGCGCGCCGACCCCAACTCCATCGGCGATGCAGTGATCTCACAGGCTCACTTCATGTGCGCGATTAACGGCGATATCACCGCCGCCATCGCAGCAGGAAAAGTGAAGGGTGACCCGACGGCATTGACGATTGCCGGCTACAACGCGGGCCCTGGCGCGGTGCTCGCGGCCGGTGGAATGCCGTCCGGCGGTGACTACACGACGCAAACACAGCCGTATGTTGCGAAGATTCTGGCCGGACAGGCGCAGTACACATCCCAAGGTTCCGCAGGCCGGTTCGTCCCGACCGGCGCTGACGGAGACAATGTCGTCGAGGCTGCACGCCAGTACCTCGGAACCCCTTACGTCTGGGGCGGCGGAGATGTCAACGGCCCGTCCCGAGGGGGATTCGACTGTTCGGGCCTGACCAGTTTCGCCTATTTTTCGGGCAAGAACATCACGTTGCCGCGCACATCCGAGGCCCAGTGGGGAGTGGGTTCGGAGATCCCGATCGATCAGGCAATGCCCGGTGATCTCGTGTTTGGATCGTTCGATGCGAACGGCCCGGGGCACGTCGGCATCTACATCGGTGACGGACAAATGATTCACGCCCCCACCACCGGAGACGTCGTCAAACAAGCTCCACTCATGGCTGGAATGAAAGCTCGGAGGATCTGATGTCCGTTGTCGCTCGACGCCTTATAGCCGTCCTCGTCGTCGTTGTAGCCGTGGTGGCGATCGCCTGGTCTTGCAGCTCACCCGACCCAGATGATGCTGCTTCGGCGACGCCGGAGACAACGAGCGCGCCGATCGCGCCGGCGCTACCCGAACCTGACCCACTGCCGGTCGAGGCAACCGAGATCCCCACTCCGACCAACAGCGATGCCGCCGCCGCGGAGACCGCGATCAGGCAAGCACTGACTACCTCGTTCACCTGGTACCCCAGTACCGACACGAGCTCGACCGACGCGTTTCTACGCGCCCGCCGATGGTTCACCGACAACCTCGCGGCTCAACTTTCCACCCCTGCAACGACGGAGCGCGGCCCCGGCACCCAGTGGGAACAGTGGAAGGAAGAAGACGCCGAAATCACCGCGACCGTTTCGATCGGCTGCTCCGGATGCCCGGCAGATACCGCCGAGCGGATCTATCGAGTTGCGGAGATAACGCAATCGGCCGTTACCTCGGATGCCACGGTCCCCGTCGACTCCACCACGACCGTGTGGGTATCGGCAGTGCCGACCGCAGTCGGGTGGAGTGTGGACACTCTCGACTTCTGACCTCTCGCTGCACATGACTCGGTGAGGGCCGCCGGCCGCTGTCCGGTCGCCCTGTACGGGCGTGCCGTGGGGCGCGATGTTTCCCGTGATCGGTGGCCGCCGTTCTTGCCCCTCGCGCTACGTGACCATCAGCTTCCGTCCTTGGCTCGCGGATCCGCGACGAGGAGCCGCGCTCCAGGCAGATCGGGGTGGCTTGCGTATGTCGAATCTCGTGGCGGTCATGCCTGGCACGGAGGCCGGATGGCCGTTGCCCGAAGGTGCGTGAGAGAGGAATCGAACCGTATCCGATGAGCAGTTGATGAGGCACCGATGCTGCCGAGAATTGGTGGTTATATGCCCCGGATGTGGGAAGGTCGCTGCAAGCCTTGCTCGCTTCGCTTCGCAGTTTGCAGCGTACCCCCCATGTCAAGGGGTGTCGAAGGCAAATGACTGCACGGGTGCCGGTAGGTCGGAACACCCAGCTCGACTTGTCGGACGTCGGTCGCACCATCACCGATAGATCACCGGTGACCGATCGGTGTGCCAGTGATGGGGCCATGAACGCATGCGCTGCTGCGCGAGATGAAGAGTTGTCGGAAAAAGATTCCCTGCAGTTGTCACAGAAGTCGACGCACTTGCATCTACCTGTTCTCGAGAAGGCACGACGAGACAGGGAGTCCCCATGAGCGCACCGACACGACTACACGTAGCGAGGGCACGTTCGAGGAGCAGTCGAACCGCGGGCGGCCCCCTGAGTCCTGTCATCGATCGAGGAGCGCTGCCGAACTTCGCTCGCATCGAGACCTTCAGGCTCGACGATCCCACCGACCGGATCGTGACCCTCGCAACCACCGACGAGGTCTGGTCTCTCGTCGTCGAGTGGAATTCGAGCAACCTGCGCGTCGATTCCGAAGACGAGCGCTTGAGCAGGCTTGTCGAGGCGGCGATCCGCGCCGTGCACTGCCGGCCTCACGTCGCGTGCAGATTCTCCCTCGACTACAACCCGACCCATCTCAACAACGAAGTCGGCCGCCGCCGCGTGGCCCTGACCGCAACGATGCGCCCGACTTCCAGTGACGGCATCCTGATCACGATCACCCGGGATGCATGATGGGCGCACTACCCGCCCCGGCTCAGGCTCCCCTCGACGGATACCGGTCGCTGCGTGATGCCCCGTCGCTCGACCCCCAGAACAATCCGTGGATCCGCAACTGTGTGCTCTGGGTGGCCGGTGGAGTTGTGTCGGCAGCGCTGGGCCCGATAGTGGAGCTCGACGCCGCGATCGCTTGGGGTGGGGCAGCACTCGGCGTCGGGGCTGGCGCGGTCGTCGGCTACAACGGCTATCGAGCCACGATCCGAGCCGAAGAGACCGATCGGGCGATCGAGCAGCTCTGCAGGCTGACCGCGTCACCGCCGACCCGTGATGTCCTGACGGCGACTCGGTGGCGCGGACAGTGGCCCGGCCGTCCGGGCCGGATCACGGTCCGCTATCAGTCGGCCGCGCTCCTTCTCGACGACCAGTGGGAGCCCCGCGTCGTCGAACTGCTCTCCCAGCAGAGCTGGGGTCGATACCAGATCCAGAAGCACAACACACGCAAGCGCCGACTCGTTCTCGTCCCGGACACGCGGTCCATTTCCGAGACGCATGTCTCGCCCGAACTCGTCAAAGCCACGCGCACGATTCTCGCGCTGTTGGGGCCGACCGGAAAGATCACCAGACACGAGACGGACCCGAGCACCGGAGATCTTGTGGCTGTCGAAGCCACCCATGAGGTCGGACATCGACTCGAGTCCGAGGGCTATCGGGCCCGAGTGCAACGAGTAGTGAGCGTCAATCTGCCCGGCCGGTGGCGTGCTCGCTGGAACCTCGAAACGGACTGGGTGCGTTTCGAGGTGCGCCCGACCTTTCCGAAGAAGCTCTACAACCCGGCCGGCCTCGACGACGAAAGGTCCACGACCGACCTCGGCGACCTCGCGCACTCCGACTACGACTCGGTCGCGATTTCGTACGGCGAGGACGAGGACGGCAACCCCATGGTGTGGCGGCCGGCGATCGACCCGCACTTCATGCTCGTCGGCGCATCCGGAACCGGAAAGACCGTCACCGCTCACACCCTGCTGACACAGCTCACCGCGCACGGCTGGCCTGTGTGGGTCGTCGACGGAAAAGGGGTCGAGTTCTTGGGGTTCCAGGACTGGCCGAATGTGCAGATCGTCGCCAGTCACATGGAGCACCAGATCGCAGTAATTCATCGGTTCTGGAAGCTGATGGAAACCCGGTACTCGCTGATCGTCAACGGAGAAGCTACCGAGGCCGACTTCGAGCCTGTCGTTCTGTTCATCGACGAGTACGCCGATTTTCGTGGCAACCTGCTCAACTGGTACTCGAGCATCAAAGGTAAGGGCGACCCCACCAAGCCGAAGACCCTTCAGGAAGTGGCGTCGATCGGGCGAAAAGGTCGCACAGCGAAGTGCCACATGGTGTTGGGAACGCAGCGTCCCGATGCCGAGTACTTCGGCGGAGACATGCGAGACAACTTTCGCCAGCGCGTATCGATGGGTCGGTTGAGTCCGCAGGGCGCGATGATGATGTGGGAATCGGCAACCACCGGAGTCGGTATCCCACGCGGATGTCGTGGGCGTGCGACCAGTGTCAACGACCACAACCAAGCCGTCGAAATTCAGACCTACTTCACTCCCGACCCCCGCAAAACCGCGCCAGACACTGAGGACGCCGCAGTGCTGGACCGCCTGCGTCCTCTCGAAGTGCGGCACGAGCGGTTGGTGATTCTCGACCCGGATCCCGGCGGCACCGAGGACGGTGAAGAAGAGATCCGCTTCCATCACGTCACCGGTGCGCCGTGGGCGCGCGCGGCGGACCATCCCAACCTCGATCCCGTCGCCAGGCGAAAGACTCGCGCGGACAGTGAGACCGCTCGTCGCGCTTCGTCGCCGATGGCAATGCTCAACCTCGACACCCCCGCCGTTCGCGAGCCCGCGCACGACTCTCAGACGTCGAAAGAGGAGCATGCCGTCCTCGTGCCGGCCTCGCCGGTGCGCTTCGACCGCCCGCACCTGCAGGTGGTGCCCGACTCCGACTCGGACGTCGACGACTGGGAGGGCTACGGCGAATCCGAAGACACCGCCCCGGTCGACCTCGTGGCCGGCGACCTGATTCTCCTCGACGAGGACGCCGGGATCTGGGTGGTCGTCGACAACGAGCCCGCCATCTACGGCGACGACTCCGGCGACGACATGGTCGGGCTGACCTGGCGCGGCGACGGCGATGCCGAGGGGGTGCTCGACATTCCTCTCGATGTGACCGTTCAAGTTCGTCGCCCTCTTGCCCTCGCCACCTGAATCACCCTGCGAGACACTCGATCAGAAGAGGAACAACCACATGCCCCAGCACGGCAACAACAGCAAAGCACTCTCGGACGACGATCAGATGGCGCTGATCTGGATCGCCCCCCTCGCGGCCACCATGGCTCTCGGATCCGCAGGCCTGTGGTGGTCGACAGCCATCGCCTGGATGGTCGACCATTCCATCCTGATCGCCAGCGAGGCATCCCCGATGGTGGCGATCCCGGCATCGGACGGTGCCGGTCTCGACGGTCGACGACTGATCGTCGCTCTCGCTGTCGTCATCGCACTCGGAGCCGTCGCGATCAGCGCCGGCCGCACCGCCTATTCAGCCCGACAGGCTCGTCTGCACGGAGGTGACCGGGGATGAGAACGAAAGCCACCAGTGGTCGCCGCGCAGAACTACGCGCGATCGCGAGCAGAGAATCGTTCACGATGCCACTCGGACAGTGTGTCCGAGACAGCAACTGGGCCTCGCGTGAAGTGACCGTCGCAGAGATGCTGCAGTCACGGCTCCCACGCCTCGAACGCCGCCGGCAAGCAACCCTCGCTGCAGCGGATCTCCTCGAATCATGCGAGATCTGCCCGCTCGCAGCCTTCGTCGCATGCCGAACAAGAGCCGAGGCAGATCGTTATACCGGCGTTGCGGCCGGCGGACTGTACGACCGCGGCGCTCTCATCACCGAAGAAAAACGACCCGACGGTCTGGACGCGATGCACTCCCGCGAGGTAGTGTCCCCAACATCTGATGTGCGGTCTGACCAACCGCATCAACTGAAAAGGGATGCACTATGACTGACGTCGACGTGGTTTCGCGTACGCAAAAGAAACTTCCCCCCGCACTGTGTGATGCAGTGCCCAATAGCAATACAATGAATCGCGACCGGAATACCGGTTCATGGAGTTGCTCGACGACGCCGAGGGGTGGTTCCTTCGGTCCGACGAGCGACGGCAGTGGTGCTGCGCGTGCGCAGCCTCGCTCCGCTCCCGCGGCGGGATCTAACAGAACATCTCGCCGTGGGAGTACCTCATCGGTGCCCTCCGGCCCGGCCCGCCGCCATCTGCTGTCCTTACGGCTCGGCGGCATGCCCGACCAGATGATCCTCGACCTGACGAAGCTCAACCTCAGCGATGTGGAAACGGTCGCCAACCTCAGATGTACCGAGATCACCGCGAGCATCTCGAAAGCGATTCTCGGCGTCACCTTCCACCCCAGCCGGGGTCGGGCGATGACACTCGGTGTCGGAGCTCAGCGACGAATCCGGGCACTCGTCGCGATGGGCTACTCGGTGCAAGCGCTGTCCGAACTGACCGGACTGTCGGTCCCCAAGCTCTCGACGTTGCCGTCTGATCAAGTCGTCCCCAGTGAGGTCTGGTCCGTCATCAACGATGTCTACGACCAGATCTCCATGACACCAGGTCCGGACGAACAGGTACGGAACGCAGCCCGCGAGCAGGGATGGGCGACGCCGCTTGCTTGGGACGACGACGAAATCGACGACCCTCGAGCGCGTCCACATTCGCCCCGAGGCATCCGCGGCATCGACGAGGCGGCCGTCTACCGTCGGTTGTGCGGCGAATGGCGACTGCCGCTCACACTTGCAGAGCAGGCAGAGATCGTCTCGATCGCGCTTCGGAGGCAGTGGTCCACGGAGCATCTCGCGGACGTGCTCGGAATCGATCTCGGCTCAGCGCTGAAGAAGAAGATTCGCTACCGTGCCCGGATGGCCGTGTACGCCGCTCGTTCTGATGGTGAACGAGAAGCTGATGTTGCGTAGCGACTACGTCAGAAGTGTCGTTGTCGCCCTGGCGGCAGGCCTCCTCTGGGTCTTGATCGTGGCCTCGTCGGCATCCTGGGCCGGCACCCAGGCAGGAGCCGGGATTGCGGCTGTCAGCCGCATCTCGATCGTTGCGATGGCTGGGATCGTCGGCGCACTCCTGGCGGCCGCGCTGCGGCCCACGGTCATCGCGGTGTGTGAACGGGTCGAGATCTCTGTCGACGAGGCGGCGCTGGGGACGAAAGTTCCCGTCATCGTCTCCGGCGTCGTGTGGGGCGTCGTCTCTGTGCCCGCCAGCACTCCGGCGAGTTCACCGCATGCGGCTTTGGTGTTCTTGGCTCTCGTATTGCCCTGGATTGCGTGGATCGATCAACGCGTGCAACGGATTCCGTCCGCTCTTGCGTATCTGGCCGCCGGTGGAACTGCAGCAATGATTCTGCTCACTGGAGTCGTTCACGGCACCTGGGGCGCGGTCGGCCGCGCCCTCCTCGCCGGCCCTGCAGCAGGTGTGGTGTTCTTCGCGCTTGCCGTTCTTCTGCGCGGCGGAATCGGTATCGGTGATGCGCGCCTGACGGTCTCGCTCGCGATGGTCCTCGGCTACGTCGGATGGGCAGCTCTCCCTGCGGCGCTGGTGTTCTCGATTCTGACGGCATTCGTCGGAGTGATCGTCGCCCGAGTTCTTCGAGCGATCCGATCCGAGCCTGCGCGGTCGCATATCGCGCTGGGCCCGTATCTCGTACTCGGCACGGCGCTCGCCCTCGTCGCGTCCTGACCCTTCTCCTCCCTGCACGTCGTCCCGCCACAGATTTCTTTTCTTCCCCGAACTCGACAGCTCCCGAAGAGGTGATCGCCACGATGGCGAAGACACATCAGATCGCATGGACAGCCGGTGCGGCCGCCGCGATGGTCGCCGTGGCGGCCGCGGCCGTCGTGGTTATAACCACGGACCACCACCGTGAGGTTGACTCGTCACCGCCACCGCCCCAGGTCTTCCACGACGTCATCACCGTTGCGGGCCTTCTCGACGCGTTGCCCGTCGTCGCCGATCTCGACAGCGCGGCGAGGTGGCCCGATGATCGGCGATCGGTGGAACTCGAGGTGCGGCCGCCGGAGAGCGATCACGGATGCGACACCATGAACATCGCGTTGGCAGCGGAGCTCGACGACGTCACATTCGTTGCCGGGACGGACAATTGCGTTGTGGCACAGGGCGTGTTGAACGATCCATACACCGGTGCCACCGCCGAATACGATGTGGCAACTGAAAAAGAGGTTGCGGCAACGGATTACGTCTACCCATTGGATGCTGCGTGGACGTTGGGCGCGGCTGCGTGGACACCTGAACAGCAGCAACGATTCGTCAGCGACGTCCACAACAACATCATCGTCGCCAGCGCGCCGGCAGTCGAAGACAGAGCTCAGCGCGGTCTTTCTCGATGGCATCCGGACAACAGCGACTTCGCGTGTGCCTTTGCAGCGAAATACCTTCGCGTGGCTCAGATATACGCCCTGCCCATCACCCGCGGCGATGCCGCCGCGGCCAGGCAACTCTGCGGTCTCGACGACACCGCTGCGACCCCTGCAGGTGAGTCGGAACCAATGAACTGACCACCAGATCGACCGCAAACCTCCTTCCATGATGAATGAAAGTCCCTTGCACACAACACGAAAGAAGGAAATCATGCCCAAGACCGCCGACCAGGCCGATGCAACCACCCGCGAGATCCTCGGCCCGCAGTTCACTGCGATGCGCAACCTCGTCGAAGCAGCCGAGAACAGCCGACAGAAGGCCGATGCAGTCGCCAAAGCCCAGGCTGAACACGTCGAGTCGACCGCCGAGTTCATCGCGGCCTACGACGCCGCCAAAGCTGCAGGCTTCACCACCGCCCAACTGAAGAAGGGCGGCTACGTCCGCCCATCACTGAAGGGAGCCGCAAAACCTGCCACCACCAAGAAAGAGCCCGCGCCGAGCCCGTCGGCAGATACAGACAGCACCGGCGGCGAACCCCATGGGCACGAGAGCGGACAGCAGAACCACGACGGGCCGGCATCCGAGCACCACCAGAACGACCACCACAACGAGCACAGCGAACACGACGCCATGGCGAGCTGACGTGGAATCCCGTAGACAACCAGAGGGGGCCGTGCGATGAGCACCGAACGAACCGACGCCATCACCCATATCGAGCTTGCATGCGACGTCTGCTCGCTGGAACCCCGTTCTCGGGACGGACGATCCGCGCCACGGGGTGCACGGTGGGCCGTGGCGATGAAGGATTGCTGCGCCGGCGGGCAGCTCATGGCCCACCTCGCGTGCGACGAGCATTTCTTCGCTCTCGTCTCGCAGAAACTGCCCGGCGAATGCACCAGTTGTGGCCACCTGAGTCGGACCCTGTCCGACGTCGTCGATGTCGCATGGACGATTGGAACCCCAACCGATCTGCCCGGTCGGCCGGGATGACCCTCACCCCGGCAGTCGCGTCGCCGGGTGGCGGCACCCGACAATCGTGCACCTGCAGCGCCGTCGAACACCTCGGCGTCGCTGCAGGTCGCGTCAGCCAAGCCGCTCGGCGCGGGATGGCAGTACTCCCTATGCGCCCAGAACCGCGAGATCCCGTCAGTGCAGAGTTCGATGTCGTCCGCGCGCCGTAGTCGCAATCGCGTCACCCCAGACGGGGGCGCGTTCGACCCCGACCGTGGATCCAGCGGAGACCTGGAGAAGAAGCAGGGGGTAGTTCTACCCCACGCAAGCTTCGCCGACCGAGCCGCGAACCGGGAGCACGCCCGCGGTCTCGATACCGACATCGAAGGACTCCCCGGTCTCACACGCGCGCGCCGCGACCTCGAACGAGCCTTTCCTCGAAACACCACCGCGCCGATCACGAACGAACGAAAAAGACGGACGCTGCCGGCTGCAATCGAACTCCGCCGAAGTCTCAGCGCACGCCAGCGCAATGCACGATCGGCTACCAAGAGAACTGTCGAGCAAAACGTTCCACATGCCCAGTACCGCGCGATGAGCTCGCTGATCGGTGATCCAGACAATTGGAAGCGCACCAACGACGCGTTGTCCGATGTCAACGGCGATGCAGTGCGGCTCGATGACGACCAGCGCCGCCACATCCAGCGGGTCGACCGCGCCATCCAGCGGTACGAGCGCGAGTCCGGACGTGGACACCTGGTCTACACCGTCGTGAGCTTGCCCAACGCCGTCATCCATCCATCCGAACTACCGGAGACCCTCTCACCCGGCTCGGTCGTAGCCTTCGACCGCTTCACCGGCGCCCGCCACTCGATCCACGAGCTCGACGCGCACAGCCATCCGACGGACGCAGTCTTCGAGATCCAGACAACGCGAGGCCTGTACCTCGGAGCATCGGACAAGGGAGACGACACGAGCCATCTCCTTCCGCGTGGCACCCGCTATCGCGTTGTCAACTCGCACTTCGTCCCCTACGAGCGACCGGGTCAGCCCGTCGGGGAAAGGCTCGTCGTACAACTCGAAGACATCGACACAGACTGATCGACGAAAGGAAAGAACCATGGCAACCGAGAACCCCTCACCGCCACCGCACAGACGAGAACGCCGCGCTCCATGGCGATTCCATCCAGACATCATGCCGCGCGCAGACTTCCGCGCAGTTCGACCCGAGGACGACCCCGCAACGGGGCCTACCGACGGAGCAATCGGCACCGACGAGCAGGCGGAATAGGTTGCAGATGACGATCTCAATTTTGATGGTCGGTGTTGGGGCACTTGTGGTCTCGGCTGCTGCTGCAGTCCTGATTGGGAAAGCAATCACACAAGCCGATCGAATCGAATGCGCGCAGCGGTGGGATGTTTGGTGCACCGGATGCGGTCTACCAGCTTTCGACAGGCGCGCCGCCGTCGCCGCGATCGTGACTCCACCCGGGTGGAGTCACGACGACGAAAACTACTGCCCGGCATGTACAGAAACAAGGTTCCATACCTGGGGCTACAGCTCATGAACAGCTTCCGTCCTACACGCCGCTCTGGAAGTCGATCGAGTTCGGATGTCGCAATCAAGCAAGGAGAGCCTCCCATCGTCACCACTCCCGCTCCACGCACCCTCGCCCTCCTGACATCGTTCCTCTACCGCGCGGCCGGAGATCTCGGAGCCGCCGCCATCAACGCCAGGAGTACGACCGAAGCCGACCACGCCAGTAAAGGTCGAGCACTCTGCGTCGAGATGTTCATCAGGCTGGCCCCAGCCGCTACCGCCGATGCCAGGGCGGACGACGATCAAGTACCGCCGAGATCGGTTGTGTAGTGCGCGGAGCGCAGTGGTCCTGGGACTGGTGACAGGCGCAACTTCCGGGCCACATGGGTGCGTCCTCGCCGGCAGCGTAGCCCGGTATTTGAATGGGATCGGTTTCGCAATCTGATTGAGGGATACTTGGCCGATGACCGATGACCGCAGCTTCGATCCGGACCCTGATCACGGGCAGTCGGGGTGGGTGACCCTGCCGAGTGGGCAGCGGGCCTACCGCTACGAAGGGGCCGACGATCTGATCTACGACGCCGGAACCGCACCAGAAGCCGCCGCGTCCAAGTAGGTATGGACCCGATCGAGAACGCGCCGCCATCGTCGATGAGGGCTACGACCCCGACGACCCCACCGTGCGCGCAGGCCTTGAGCATGTCCGCCGGGTGCTCGCCGAACATCGCCACCTGACGGCCGACCCCGAACTCCGTCTCGAATACCTCGTGAACGCCGCCAGGGTTCAGGAATCAGTGCGGGGATCGGACGTACGCAGGTAGTTCGACATCGAACGTATGTTCCCATAGATTGAGGGGACTGATCCGTTCGGCGAAAGGTCGCAGCTCATGGCCGGTACCGTCGACTCGATCCCCGACCTCACCACCTTGGACCAGGCCGCACAGCTCGCCGCTCTGCGCCGCAGCATGGCTGCGATCCCTGGACGCCGAGACCACGCTCCCACCGATTCAGACGACTCGCCCGTATTCGCCCCGCCGCAGCCGCACGCGCAGGCCGCCGCGACCGAAGGCGATGAACGAGCCCTGAGTGTCCCTGTGCGCTCGCGAACCCTGAAAACCCTGCCGGTGCCCATGCCGCTGTCGGAACTGCTCCCACGCGGCGCACTGGCCCGCGGAACGGCCCTGTCGATCACCGGTGCCGGATCGATTCTCGTCGGACTTGTCGCCTCCGCCACTGCGGCCGGCCACCACGTCGCCCTGATCGGTCAACCCAAGTTCGGGCTCCTTGCCGTCCACGAACACGGCGGGGACTTGTCGAAGATCGCGTTGATCGATCCCGGTCAAGCCGACCCTCTCGACGCCGCCAGTATTTGTCTCGATGGCCTCGATCTTGTGGTGACCACTGTCCATGGTCGCGACGTACCGCCGACCCGGGCGCGTGCCCTGTTGGCCCGAAACCGTACTCTTATCCGGACTAAGCGGGGTTAGCAAGTCGAGGTGTCTGAGCTAGCCAGTCACACGCTCTCGACGGACCGTACCCTGCCTGAGGCTCCCATGCCGATCAGATCCACCGCGATTGTGCGGTAGCCGTGTGCTGCGACGGCGGGCGTGATGTTGCGCCACAGGTAGGACGAGGTGGGATTGCCGTGCAGGAACAGTACGAGTGGACCGGTACCCGCATCGGTGAAGCTGATCGTGCTGCCGAGAACGGGCAGAGTTCGTGGCTGCACCAAAGCGTTCCCTCGACCTGAACCGGCGGAGTGTCGCGGACCGCTAGTGGGCGTGGGCCTGGAGTGCTTGGCGGGCTTTGCGTTCGACGAACAACGGGACGAAATCGCGGATGGAGTTGCCCTCGAAACGGGCATGCTCGGCGGCGATGGTGTCGTCGATGACCGGGCGCGGCACATCGGGAAACTGGGCACCGAGGCGATCGCGGACGGCGTCGATGTGCTCGTGTTCGGTGGTAGTCATCTTTTGAACGATCCGCTCTGTTCGGGGTGTGGTCAATTGGGTGTCCGGCGTGGTTCCGGAGTCGGGCAGTCGGTGCCTACCCCGAGACATCGGTAAACCGTGTGTGGAGGGCGTCGAGTTGGCGGTGCAGCGCGTACAGCAATTTTCGCTGCGACCGGGCTTCTTCGTTGTGCCAGAGCCGGGCGGTGCCTTGGCCGATTCGCCCGGCTTTGTGGGCGAGTTGTTCGGCTTCGTCGACGAGCGCCGAAACAGCGTTGATCTCGACAGTCAGCATTGCCGCGAAGATCTGCGCCTGCGCACGATCGGAGCTGTCGGGCCCTCGCCGGGATGTGGTCGACGACGGTTTCGTGCTGGGTGCGTTCATCTTCTGGCCACCGGAACGTGGCGAGTGTTCCGCCCCAGGTGAATGTGTGATGAACTGCGCCGATTCCCTGGCGGTGGCCGCTTCGCGTGTGCTGGTCATTGCCCTACCTGTGGGCGGCCGGCGGATGCCGCGCTGTGTTCGAGGCGACGACGGCATACGTGCAGCAAAGCGTCCGTGGTCCGGGAATCGAGGTCGACGGGCCGCGCGGGGTCGGCCAGCAGGTGTCGCAGCCTGCGGAAATACGTCTCCGGCGGAATCCCGAAGGCAACCATGATGTCCTCGGCGTCGCCGCCCCCGTACGGCATCCACTGCACGGCGAACGCGAGCATCCGATCTCGCTCGTGCGGGGTGTCAGGTGTCAGCGGCATTACTGCAGTATCACCCGGCCCGTCGACCGTCGCAGCCGCCGCGAGCAACCATAGGGCGACGGACAGGTGAACAGTGAACAAACGCCCTGAATGTGACTCCACTCTGTCAGGAACGCAGACCAGTGAGCACTACGACACCGACCCGTCCGCGCGGCTGGCCCCGGCCCAGTCCTGAGGACGAGCGGGTCGCCGATGATCGATATCGACGGGGCGACTCGATCGGTGCCATGCCGACCCATGGATTATCGTCGCCTGTGGGCCCGCAAACTACACCGGCGTCCTCGACAACCTCGAACGCTTCGACGGTACCGCCACCCACCTGCTCTACATCTGACCAGCAAGCTCTAGGGGTGTGGTGCGCTTACGATGCGACCATGTCTAGAAGACGCAGCGTGGCTATCGGTGGAGTCGCGCTGCTCATTGTTGTCGCCGGGGCTACGTTCTGGTTTCAATCCCGCGGCGAATCGGTAGCCTTACCGGCAGGTCAGGTCGTCCCGCAGGCATCTTGCCTTGCCCCGAACGTCGTCGTGAGTGCGATGCCTGGTGCCGCGACCAGTAATCCCGGTATCCCTAATGCCCCAGTCGCAGGCGCACTTCCGGCCACCTTCGATGCAGTGGGCTTTGTGGTGTGTGAATTTTACGGTGACCGACCGGAGAACGGCACGCAGATAATGCGCCAGACCGAACGCGCAGGCGGGGACGTGGTCGGTGCGCTAGCGGTTGTGAACACACCGACCGACCCACCCCGCGATCCAGAGGATTGCGATGCTGTCGGCTCAGCGCCGATCCCGGTGGTGTGGGCTGTAGATCCACAATCTCGCGCAGTGCGCCTCGAGCTGCCGAAAGACAGCTGTGGTCAACTCAAGGGCGACCCGCTCACGGCCATCGAAAGAGTACCTGCGGTCACCACACAGGAGTATGAACTCCCGGCGTAAGGCAGTGGGAGGTGCGCCACGGACGGCGCACCTCCCACTGCGTTACCGAATGCCTGACTATTCGGTGTACGGATCCACTGGTTCTCGATCGACTCACGCATCTCGACTACTGGAGCAGGTTCCTCGACTACCGCACCCCTAGAGGAGAGATAGAAGCCCTCAAGCTTGGCTGTGTCAACCCGATCTGGGACCACGATGACGGCCTGACTGGGACCCACCTGGCACCGGCTAATCACGCCCTTGGTCTCGGTGGTCACTGCCGAGTGGCGAGGGCTATAGGTATCTGCAGACCT
>NZ_JABFAU010000076.1 GCF_017168335.1 Rhodococcus sp. KRD162
CTTCGCTCTGGCCAAGCAATGGCGAGCGCTGGCCACCCGCTACGACAAACTCGCGATCACCTACCGCGCCGCCGTCACCCTCTGCGCAATTCTCACCTGGCTACGCCGATTGGGAGACACGCCCTAGGGGGTTCTCTCCTATAAGCGGGCTCTCCTGTACGGCCCCCGGCTCCCTCCCGCACCTACTCGACGCCCCTTCCGGCTGGGGAAGGCTGCCGCTCCCAGCCCTACAGGATCCCGGGGCCGTCGAGGGCAGCCCACAGGACACCGGCCAGGACGCCCAGCGCCAGGCTCGCGGTCGCGGCGACCGCGGCCGTGACGGCCGGCCAGGCGGCCATCCCGCCGCGTCCGGGGAACTCGGCGGCTTGGGAGTCGGGTCGGGCGAAGACGGGGGCGAACCAGCGCAGGTAGTAGAAGAGGCTGATCACGCTGTTGACCACCACCACCAGAGCCAGCCACCCGTGACCGCCGTCCCAGGCGGCGGTGGCGGTGGTCAGTTTGCCCACGAAGATCGCCAGGGGCGGGGTGCCCACCAGCCCCAGCAGCGCCACCAGCACGGTCAGTCCCAACCCTGGGCGGGAGCGGGCCAGCCCGCGGTATTCGGCGAGCGTCCGGTGCTCGGGCAGGGCAGCGGTCACGGCAAAGGCGGCGACGTTGGTCACGGCGTAGGCGGCCAGGTAGAACAACAGCGAGGGCAGGGCCAGGTCGCTGCGCCCGGCTGCGGCCACGGGCACCAGCAGGAACCCCACCTGCGCCACGGTCGACCAGCCCAGTAGCCGGCGGGGATCGGTCTGCCAGTAGGCGGCCAGGTTGCCCAGGAACATCGAGGCGGTGGCCAGTAGGGCGGCGACGAGCAACCAGGAGTGCTCTTCGGCGGAGACTGTGGCCACCAACCGGTACACGGCCACCAGCGCGCCCACCTTGGGCACGGTGGTCAGGAACGTGGCGGCGGTGACCCCGGAGCCCTGGGCGGCGTCGGGCACCCAGAAGTGCATCGGCACCCCGCCGGCCTTGAACAGCAGCCCGGCCAGCACCCCCAGGATGCCTGTCCCCACGGCGGCGTCCGGTGCGGTGGGCAACGCCTCCCGGAGCAGGGCGTAGTCGGTGCCTCCGGCCAGGGCATAGAGCACGGTGACGCCCAGCATCAACAGGATCCCGGACAGCGCCCCCATGAGGTAGGTCTTGACCGCCGCCTCGGCGCCCAAGCGGCCGCCGGTGAGTCCGATGATCCCGTACAGCGGGATGCTGGCCAGCAGGAATCCCACGATCAGCACCAACAGGTCGGTGATCCCGGCCAGGACCATCACCCCGGCGGTGGCGAAGAGCAGCAGGGCGTAGGTGTCGGATTCGCGCGGGGAGTCCTTGAGCTCCCCGGAGGCCACCCCCAGGATCAGCAGGGTGGCCAGGGTGGCTATCACCCGTGCGGCGCCGGTGGCGGTGTCCACGGCAAAGGTACCCGCAAAGGCGCTTTGCGCAGGCCCGGCCATAGCCACCGCGGCGGCGGTCGCGGCGCCCAGTAGCGCCAGGGCGGCCGCGGCGCGGGCGATCCACTGGCGCTGCCGGGGGAGGAACGATCCGCCCAGTAGCACCGCCAATCCGCCGGTAAAGACGATGATCTCGGGCAGCAGCAGCCCGGGGCTCATCTGCATGGAGGCGTCCACGGGTTACCGTCCCACCAGTTCCACGAGGGCGGCCGAGCTCGGCTCGATCACCCCGAGCAGCACCAGCGGCAGCACTCCGATCAGCACGGACAGCGCCAGCAGAGGGCCGGCCGACCACAGCTCGTGCGCCCGCAGGTCCGCGAACCCGGGGGAGCGCCCGGCGGCGGGCCCGGTGAAGACCCGCTGCAGGGCCCGCAGGAACAGGGCGGCGGTGATCACGATGCCCACTAGCGCCACTGCGGTCACCGGGGCCACGGCCACGCTGCCGGCGAAGATCTGGAACTCGGCTATGAACCCGGAGAACCCGGGCAGGCCCAGGGAGGCAAAGGCGCCGATCGCGAACAGCGCCGCGTACCGCGGGGCGGGGCCGGCCAGCCCGCCATAGGAACCCAGGTCGTAGGTCCCGGCCCGGCTCTGCATGACCCCGGCCAGCAAGAACAGGGCGGCGGTGATCAGTCCGTGGCTGACCATCTGCACCATCGCGCCGGTGACCGCCACGGACCGGGCCTGCTCGGCACCCTCCACCAGCAGCCCGGCCGCACCCAGGGCCAGGACGATGTAGCCCATGTGGTTGACGGAGGTGTAGGCGATCATCCGCTTGAGGTCGGTCTGGGCAAGCGCCACCAGTGCGCCGTAGAGCACGGAGACGATTCCCACGGCCACGATCACCCAGGCCCACGCCCGCCAGACCTCGGGCAGCATCGGCATGGCGATCCGCACGAAGCCGTACGCGCCCATCTTCAGCAACACCCCCGCCAGGACGGCCGAGCCGGCGGCCGGGGCGTCGGTGTGGGCCGGGGGAAGCCAGGTGTGGAACGGCACGGTGGGGGTCTTGACGGCCAAGCCCACCAGGATCGCCGCCAGCACCAGCCCCCCGGCGAGCGGCTCACCGGCCAGCGGGGGTGCGGCGACCAGCTCGGGGATGTCAAAGGTGTGGGGCGCCGAGAACACATACAGCCCGATGAAACCCAGCAGCAGGGCCAGCGACCCCAGGAACGTGTAGAGGAAGAACTTCAGCGCCGACCGGGCCGCATTGCCGTGGCCCCACCCGGCGATGATGAAGTACATTCCCACGATCGACAGGTCAAAAAAGACGAAGAACAGGATCAGGTCGGCTGAAACGAACACGCCGAGGCTCATGCTCTGCAGGAACAAAAATAGCGCCGCCTGCACGCGCGGCCGGTCCGAATCCCGCAGGCAGTACACAGCGCACGCCAAGAACACCACGACCGTCATCGCCACCAGCGGCAGGGACAGCCCGTCGATGCCCACGTGGTAACTGCTGCCCACCCCCGGGATCCACGGCACCTGCTCCTCGAACGCCAGCCCGTTCGGTCCCGGGTCCTTGTAGCCGGCCCACACCACGGCAACCAGCAGCACTTCCAGCACGCTCACCGCGATCCACGCCCATCGCGCGGCCGCCGGCCCGATCGCCGGCACCGCGGCCAGGACGGCGGCGGCGGCCAAGGGGAGAAAGACGATCAGACTGAGCATGCTCATCCCATCACTGCGTAGACGGTCCAGGCCACCACGGCCACGGTGAGCACCGCGACGGCCTGCAGGAGGTACTGGTGGACGGCCCCGGTCTGCGGGGTGCGGGCCAGGTGCCCGAGTCGGCGAACCCAACCGGCCAGGCCCTCGACGGCGCCGTCGACCACGGCGTCATCGAGGCGGGCCGCGCCCTGCCCGGCCGTATGGGCGGCCCGTGCGGCTGCTCCGACTCCGGCGTCGAGGACCTCGTCGTCGAACCGCGCCACGGACCGTGCCAGCATCGGGACGGCCCCGGCCACGGAGGTCACGGCGCGGTCCAGGACCGCGTCGTCGAACCGGGCCAGGAGGTGCGCCAACCGCATGACGGGAACGACGACGACAACGTGCGCAGCAGCCTCCAGCCCCAGCCACCGCTCGGCCCACCCGAGTTCCGGGGCGCGTAGACGTCGCATCAGCAGCACCACGGCCAGGGCGATGGCGGCCGAGACCACGAGCTCGAGCGCCGTCACCTCGCCGTGCCCGCCCATCGCCTGGGCGAGGGCGCCGCTGAGCGGGGGCAGCGCCAACACCGACAGCCCGGCCGCCCCCGCGGCCAGCACGACCAGCGGGGCCTGCTCGAGCGCCCCCACCTGCCCGGTGCCGAGCTCTTGCGTTGCGCCGACCTCCCGCCCGGCGGTGGGCTCCTCGACCCGGGCCTGGGCCCCGCGGTGCCAGATCGTCCATAGGACCTTGCCGGAGTAGGCCGCCGACAGGGCCGCCGCCACCAGTCCTGTGGCGTAGAGCCAGGCCGAGGTCTCCAGGGCCCCAGCCAGCACCGCGTCTTTGGTCGCCCACAGGGACAGCGGCGCGATCCCGGTCAGGGCCAGGGCTCCCACGGTCGCGGTCACGCCCACCACCGGCCATCGGCGGCCCGCCCCGCGCAGTTCCGTGAGCTTCTCGGTGCCCAACGCGGTGAGCCACGCCCCGGCAGCGAGGAACAGCAGTGCCTTGGTGGAGGCATGGGCCACCAGTTGGGCGGCACCTCCGCTCACCGCGCCCACTCCGGCGGCCAGCACCACAAATCCCATCTGCGCCACAGTGGACGCCGCCAGCAACTGTTTGAGATCCCGTTGGGCCAACGCCACGATCCCCATCGCCACCGCGGTCAGTAGCCCGATCCACGCGGCGGCCGGGCCCGCCCACCCGGTGGAGGCGAGCAGCGGCTCCACGCGCAGCAGCAGGTAACCGCCCATTGCCACCATCGCCGCCGAGTGCAGCAGTGCGCTGACCGGACTGGGGCCCTTCATCGCGCCGGAGAGCCAGAACGAGAACGGCAGCTGCGCGGCCTTGCCCAGTGCCGCCACCAGGATCCCGGCCGCCACCACGTGCCGCCACGGGCTCTCCGCCGCCGGCAACTCGGACAGGCCCATACCGGCGCCGCCGGCCAAGGCAGCGCCGGCGGCCAGGTAGAGACCCAGGTCGGCGGTACGGGTGGTGAGGAAGGCCGTGAGCCCGGCCGAGACGCGGTCGGTGTCCCGCCACCAGAACCCGATCAACGCGTACGAGGTCGCGCCCATCAACTCCCAGGCAAACAGCAGCGCCGGCAGGCTGGCGGCCGAGGCCGTGATCAGGGCCGCGGCGGCGAAGAGCAGCATCAGCCCGTGGAAGCGGGGCCGGGCCGCCCGGATGTTGCCGGCCGCAAAAACCAGCACCAAAAGGGTCACCACTGCGACCATCGGCAGGGTCAGCGCCGCCAGGGCGTCGACCTCCAATGCCACGTCGACGCCGGCGATGAACGGGAACGCCACCGCAGGCCGCGCAACGGCGACGACAGCCGCCAGCAGCGCGGTCACGGCAGCGGTCGATACCGCGATCGGGGCCGCAACCCGCTCCGCCCGGGTCAGCGCGAGCACCGCACCCACGGCAGCCGGGAGCACCACCAGGGTCAGCAGCAAGGTCTGGTCGGCGGTCATCCGGAGAGATCCTCGGCCATGTCGGTCATGTCGGTCTGCCGCTTGCGGTGCAACAGCGTCGCCACGGCAAAGCCCATGGCCATCTCCACGGTCATGGCCGCCAGCACCACCAGCAGCAGCACCTGCCCGGAGGGGCCCGGGGCCAGGAACCACCAGAACCCCGCGGCGGCCAGGAGCACCCCGTTGATCATCAACTCCAGGCCCATCATCACCATCACCACCACCTGCTGGGACAGGGCCCCGTAGAGCCCGACGGCGAACAGGGCGGCGGCCACCACCAGAACGGCCTCCAGGGTCATCGACCCACACCTCCCGGCTGGGGGTCGTCGGCCGGGCGGCGCCGCAGATCGTCGCCGAGCCGGTCGTAGCGGGTGCGCCCGGCGGCCAGGACGATCCCGGCCACGATGGTGGCCACCATGACCGCGCCCACCACGGCCATCACCAACATCTTTTCGCCCATGATCTCCAGGCCCAGCGCGTTGGTGAGGTCCTCGGGTGGGGCGCCACGTCGCTCGGGCCACGGGATCAGCAGCGCCCCGGCGGCCAGCAGCACAAAGACCCCGACCGAGGTGCCGATCGCGGTCTTCTTCCCGTGGGTCATGTCCATCGGCATCAGCGCCGGGTTCATGCCCATGAACATCACCATGTAGACCGCCATCACCGCCATCTCCATGACCATCATCAGAATCGTGATGATGCCCAGGTAGCTCTGACCCAGCAGCAAAATCATCACCCCCACGGCGATGAACGATGCCGCCAGCGCGTAGGTGGCCCGGGCCATCGAGTCCACCACGAACACGGCCGTCCCCGCGGTCACCGCCACCACAGCGAGTACCCAGAACACGATCCCGACCAGCACGGCTCAGCCCTTCCAGACCACGACGAGGGACACAAGCAGATCCTGGGCCACGACGGCCGGGAGCAAGACAGTCCAGCCGATCTCCATGAACCGATCCGGTCGCAGCAGCGGAAGTTTGCGCCGCGCCCACACCAGAACCGTCAGCACCAGCGCTGTCTTGACCAGCACCCACGCCCAGTCGGGCAGGACGGGCCCGGCACCACCGCCGAGGAAGAGCGGCACCGAGAACGCCGCCCCGGCGGTGAGGAACAGGTAGCGCCCGGCCTGCAGGACCAGCCGATCGACCCCCGAGAGTTCGGCCGTCACCCCGCCGACGATGTCCGCGGACAGGGCCGGGGCGAATGGACCCCATACAGAGAAGCCGGTCACGCCGATCAGGAAGACCAGGAACGCCACCGGCATCCACACCACAAACCACACGCCGTCCTGCGCGGCCGCGACGTCGCCCACCGCCAGACTGCCGGCGGCGATCGCCGGGGCCACCAATGCGAACATCAGCGGCAGCTCATAGGCCAGCCCGTGCGCGAGGAAGCGGTAACCGCCCACCAGACCGTGGATGGAGTTGGCGCCCCACCCCGCCAGCCAGACCAGGGCCCACACCATGACGTCGACGGCGTTGAACCACACGACTCCCACGTCGAGGTCCGCCAGTGTCCAGCGGCCCAGCGGGATCACGGCGATCATCAGGAACGCCCCGACCAGCATGCCCGCGCCGCCGATCCGCCACAGCAGGGTGTCCGCGGCGACCGTCGTGCGGCGACGCTGCCGCAACAGACGGGCCGCACGGGCCAGGGGAGTGGGCCCGCCACGACCGCCGCCCCGCGCCGGCGACGAGAGCACCCCGTCCAGCGCCACCGCGAACAACGCCAGCCCACACAGGATCACCCCGGCCAGCACGGCCCACCCACCGGACACGGTCGTCACCACGGTCTCAGACATGCCCCACCTCCCGGACGGCAGGATGCGAGCCCAGATCAAGGCTCGCCACCGCCAAGCGCACAGTGCCCAGCTCCAAACCGGTCACCAGGTCCGGCACCACCGCCCACGGCACAGTTAGTTTGTCCGCAGATTCCTGCGCTGAGCCGCCATCCGCCCGGTCCGGCGTTGCGCCGCCGACCTCGACGCGGATCCGTTCCAGTTGGGCCAGCAACCGGTCGTGGGCATCCCCGAGGCAGTGCCCCGGCAAGCCGTGGCGCTCCAGATCGGCCGGGCCGAGCGGCAGCACGCCCCGCAATGACCAGCGCAGCAGCCGCGACCTGCGAACCTTCCGGTGCAGACGCTCGACGGCGTCACGGGCGGCACCGGGATCGCCCGTCAGAATCCCGTCCCGGGCACGGCGGGCGCAGTCCGCCAGGTCTTCGGCACCGGCCAGTGCCAGCAGTGCCATGACCTGATCACATTGGGTCACCGTGGCAGACGCGTGGTCCGTGGGCCGACCGGGTGCTCCGGCCCTGTGCTCCGTCGCGTCGATCACCGAGGCGGTGGCGTCGACGACAACGTCCCCCTGTAGCGAGCAGTGCAGCACGAGCCCGGCCGGCCAGAACGGCAATACCGGACCGAGCGGCAGATGGAGAACATCCATCTCCAGGCCGTCGCGGTCCTCCCCGCCTTCGGCCAAGGGAATCCCGGCGGGAGCCATGTCCATATCCCCGTGGCCTTCATGGCCCTCGTGGCCACCATGCCCGCCATGGCCTTCATGGCCCTCGTGCCCGCCGTGGTCTGCGTGGCCCTCGTGGCCACCATGCCCGCCATGGCCTTCGTGGCCCTCGTGCCCGCCGTGGTCTGCGTGGCCCTCGTGGCCACCATGCCCGCCATGGTCTTCGTGGCCCTCGTGCCCGCCATGGTCTTCGTGGCCCTCGTGCCCGCCGTGGTCTGCGTGGCCCTCGTGGCCACCATGCCCGCCATGGTCTTCGTGGCCCTCGTGCCCGCCGTGGTCTGCGTGGCCCTCGTGGCCACCATGCCCGCCATGGTCTTCGTGGCCCTCGTGCCCGCCGTGGTCTGCGTGGCCCTCGTGGCCACCATGCCCGCCATGGTCTTCGTGGCCCTCGTGGCCACCATGCCCGCCATGGTCTTCGTGGCCCTCGTGCGCCTGGCGATCCGCGTGCTCTTCGTGGTCCGAGTGTCCACCGTGGCCCTGGTGTTCCTCGTGTCCTTCGTGGCCCACGTGCCCTTCGTGCCCTTCGCCATCAGCATTGTTCGCGTGATCGGACATCGAGGGCTCCTGCGCCCGTTCGCGGGCGTCGGTCCGGTGATGGGAAGTGTCGAGCAGGAGCGCAGTGGCATTGTCGAGGGCGGGAACCACCGCTCCGGGCGAGGCGATGCCGATGCGCACCCGAGGGCCGGGCATCTGCTCCCAGAGGCGGTTCGCCAGATCCGACAGCTCAGGACCCGGCGCACCACACACGACGAGCACGTCCCCCTGAGCCGGACTACTGGCTATCCGCCACCCGCGACGGAGTAGCTGTTGCTCAAGCTCCATCCGAGTCGCCCACTGGCCCGGGGCCTCGACGACGAGCACCCGGGTGGCCTGGACGGCGAGGCGGGCGAGAAACGGGCTCAAGCCCATCGGAATGCGCCTTCTCGCCGTGCCCAGGCCACGGCGACTAGCAGGGCACCAAGGAACAGGAACATCTCCACCACCGCAGAGAGCCCCTTCTCGATCACCACCACGGCCCACGGGTACATAAAGAGCATCTCGACGTCGAAGGCCAGAAACACGATCGAGGCGAGGTACCAGCGTGCGTGGAACCGCGACAGGGCGTGCTCCTGCGGTGCCCACCCGGATTGGGCCGGCAGGACTGTCAACGGGTCGGAGGTAATGCTGGCCACGCGGTGGAGTGCATAGAAGAGAGCAACGACAGACAGCGCCACCAGAGCCACGGACACGATCCCTGAGGACATGACGGTCTCTCCCCTTTCTCGCGGTCGAACATCGAGGCCGGTCGCTGAGCGATGGGAGTCACCTTAACGGATTACCGCGATCGATAATCTCGTTCCAGCTCGGCGGTCAGCCGTGACCGGGGCCGGCTCCGCAGAGCAGGAACACCCGCGTGTGGGTCCGACTGATGCGAAATCTCTGGAACCGGTTGGGCTCGACTGGGGGCGGGGTTGTCGTCGAAAGAAAGCGCACACCTCCGCGCGTCGCTGGCTACTCATCGAAGAACTGTCCACATTCCTTGACTAGGGCGTGTCTCCCATAGCTGAGCGGTGACCCGCGAGACCGTGGCCGTATGGGACAGACGAAGTCACGATTTCGCCAGTTCACCGACGAGCAGTGGGAGCGGATAGAGCCCCTGCTGCCCTCCAAT
>NZ_JABFAU010000077.1 GCF_017168335.1 Rhodococcus sp. KRD162
CACATCGAGTGGACTTGGGGGTCCGCGGGGGTGGGGGATTCGGTAGCGCCGACCACTGCACCCCTGCCGTCGATGTCAAGGGACACCGAACCATCGCAGGGTTGCGGTTGTTGCTGCTGCTGCGAGCACGATGACGACGAAGGGCGCTTTCCGCCACGCGAGGATTCCGGCTACGGCGACGCCTGCTGGTAGTGCGAATCCTGCGAAGTTCTTGTCGATGAGGAGGGTGGAGGTGGCGACGATGGCTACGAAGATGACGGCGACTGCTGTGGTTGTGAGTGTGTCGATGCGCGGGGAGAGGGTGACTCGGGTTCGCAGTGCCGGGCCGGCGATGCGGAGGGCGAAGGTGCCGATGACGAGTGCGATCAGGGGGACGGTGACGTTCATGCGGGTTCTTTCGGTGCGACGGTGGCGGTGGAGAGTACGGCCGGTATCACGGCGATCAGGGCCAGGAGTACGGGTAGCCCGCTGGGTAGGAACATCGATGCGATGAGGGCGATTGCTGCTCCGATGAATGCGGCGTTGCGGGTGGCTCGGTCGCGGAGCGCTGGCATGATCAGGCCCAGCAGGATGGCCGGGAATGCGGCGTCGAGGCCGAGTGCGGCGGTGTCGTTGATTGCGCCACCTCCGAGTGTGCCGACCAGGACGCCGATGTTCCAGGTGGCGAACAGTCCGATTCCGCAGAGCCAGAACGCTGTTCGACGGCTTTTGGTATCGGCTTCGGCGACGCTGAATGCGACGGCTTCGTCGGTGATCAGGTGGGTGCCGAGTAGACGCCGCAGCGGTGGCACGTTCTCGAACACTGTGCCGATGGAGAAGCCGAGCGGCACCAGTCGGGTGTTGGCGAGTAGTGCGCTCGCCACGGCGGCGATGGGATTGCCCCCGGCGGCCAGGATGCCGACGAAGATGAATTGTGACGAGCCGGCGAAGACCACCACCGACATCACCACCGGCAGCCACAGGGGCAGTCCCGCGGCCACCGAGATGGCTCCGAAGGAGGCCCCTACCAGTGCGTCGGCCAGGCAGACCAGCGCGATATCTCGTAAATTGACTCCCTGGAGAGTTCGCCATGTCGAACGCATGGTCGTTATATTGGACGATGTTATTCTGTTCGTCAAATCAAACGAACGTACCGATGGAGTGAACGAATGGCGGATGCCGGCCCCCCGATTGCGGCGATCGCCGCCGCCCTGCAGCAGGAAAGGCGACGCGTCGGCCTCTCGCTCGCCGAAGTGGCCCGTCGCGCAGGTATTGCGAAATCGACACTCTCGCAACTCGAATCGGGAACCGGAAACCCGAGTCTGGAAACCCTGTGGGCGCTCAGCGTCACCCTGGGCGTGCCGTTCTCCCGCCTGGTCGAGCCCGCAAAGCAGTCGGTCCGGCTGATCCGTGCGGGCGACGGGCCGAGATTCGCCTCGGACCGGGCGGACTACACAGCGACGCTGCTGGCCTCGTCGCCGCCGAACGCTCGACGGGACATCTACCTGATCAGCGCCGACGTCGGCGAGCCGAGGCGCTCGGACCCGCACTCACCAGGAGTTGTAGAACACGTGGTGCTCAGCGCCGGACGCGCCTTGGTGGGGCCGATGGGCGAGGCAGTCGAACTGGCCCCGGGCGACTACGTTGCCTACCCCGGCGATGCGCCGCACATCTTCGAGGCCCTCGAGCCGAACACCATGGCAGTGATGATCACCGAACACAGCTGAGGTGCGGGGAATAGCCGGGGCCGATGCCTCGTTGGACTCTGCTGACGGCGTCCGCTCGGCAAGCCCCGGGCCTCACCCCATTTGTCGCTACGAGCGACCACTCGCCGAGAGGCGTTTGCAGCGGGCGTCGTCCCTACTCTTGTCTTCGCAGTGAAGGGACGGATCCAGTGGCAGTAAAGACATGGTTCATCACCGGCACATCCAAGGGCTTCGGACGCGAATGGGCGATCGCGGCCTTGGAACGCGGAGATCGTGTGGCAGCGACAGCCCGCAACACCGATACCTTGAAAGACCTCGTCGAGCAGTACGGCGACGCGATTGTGCCGATCGAACTGGACGTGAACGATCGCGCAGCCGACTTCGCGGCCGTACAGCACGCTCACGAGAAGCTCGGCTCACTCGACATCGTCGTCAACAACGCCGGGTACGGCCAGTTCGGCATGATCGAGGAGCTCTCCGAGGAAGATGCTCGCGCGCAGATCGAGACCAACGTCTTCGGTGCGCTGTGGGTGACGCAGGCGGCGTTGCCGTTCATGCGCGCGCAGGGCAGTGGCCACATTCTGCAGGTCTCGTCCATCGGCGGTATTTCCGCGTTCCCGAATGTCGGTGCGTACCACGCATCCAAGTGGGCACTCGAGGGTTTCAGCCAGGCTCTCGCTCAGGAGGTGGCCGACTTCGGCATCCATGTGACGCTGATCGAGCCGGGTGGGTTCTCCACCGACTGGTCCGGTCCGTCGGCGAAGAAGTCCACCGAGATCGCTGCGTACGATCCGATTCGGGACAACGCGGCGAAGCTCAGGAGCTCGAGGCAGTCGACCCCCGGTGATCCGACTGCAACACGATCGGCACTTCTGAAGGTGGTGGACGCCGAAAAGCCACCGCTACGAGTCTTTTTCGGTGATGCTCCGCTGCAGATCGCCACGAAGGACTACCAGTCTCGACTGGAGAGCTGGCGCGAATGGCAGCCCGTGGCGGTCGAAGCGCACGGCGGCTGACCGCATCATCGGGTTCGGCCTAGAGCCATCCGTTCTCGCGTGCGGTGCGGATGGCCTCGAGGCGACTGTTGGAACCCAGTGTGGTGATGGCACTGGAGAGATAGTTGCGCACGGTGCCCGGGCTGAGAAACAGGCGTTCGGCGATGGACTTGGTCGACAGTCCCTCGTCGACCAAGCGCAGTACGTCGAGTTCGCGGTCGCGCAACGGATTCGGACCGGCGCGGAGCGCCTCTGCAGCCAGCGCCGGGTCGATGACGGTGTGCTTGGAGACGACGGCTTTGATGCCGTCGAGCAGATGCAGTGCATCGGTCGACTTGAGCAGATATCCGTTGGCCCCGGCGGCGAGCGCGTCGTGCACATGGCCGCTTCCGGGTAGTGCGGTCAGCAGCAGGACCGGGGTCGCGACGCCGGCCCGACGCAGGTCGGCGGTGGCCTCGATCCCTGTCATCCCTGGCATGTCGATGTCCATCAGGATGATGTCCGGACTCAGCTCGGTTGCGGCCGGACGTACCTCGTCGCCGCGCGCAACTCGGCCGACGACCTCGATATCCGGGTCGGTGGAGAGCAATACCTCGAAGGCTTCGGCGAGCAGCGCCACGTCCTCGGCCAGCAACAGCCTGATCGCCACTTACACTCCCTTGCTCAGCGGTATTCGAGCCAGCACCACGAATTCTCCGTCAGAGCTGTAGTCCGCGGTGAGGTGCCCCCCGAGTTGGGTCACCTGATCGGTCAGGTCCGTAATTCCCGTTCCCGACTCGACCGCTCCTCGATGGGTGATGCCGTCGTTCGTGAATTCAAGGACCTGTGCCTGTGACTCGAGAGCGACGCGCACCGAGCAACGACGCGGATGCGCATGCTTGAGCATGTTGGTCGACGCCTCCCGGACGATCGCCGCGAACACCCGGTCGATGTCCTCGTCCTCCGGCGGCTCGACTGCCGAGTGGCACACGATGTCCAGCCGTGCGCACATCGCCTCGACGGTGGCGAACTCGGCCGCGAAGTCGGCCAGGATCGGTCCGGTCGTCAAGCGTCGGAGATCCGCCTGCCCGGCGCTGAGCACCTGATGCACGTGGTCCAGTTGCTCGCGGGCACGATCCGGGTCGATGCTGAACAACTGGATCGCAGCTTGATTGCGGAGCAGGGCGGTGACGAGAGTCCGCCCGATGACGTCGTGCAGATCCCGCGATATTCGGTGACGCTCGGCGTCGACCTGCAATCTGGCCACCTCCTCCCGTGATGCATGTAGTGCAATGAGTGACCGAGCGAGTTCGGAGAAGGCAATCAGAACCACGGCCAGGCCTGCGGTCCCCAACAGGATCCCGAACGCCTCGACGCCGTCGTCCCGGTCCGCGTTGACGGTGGCTGCAATGACGAGCAGACATACGGCACCGATCGTGATGGGTGCGCGACTGCCCCGCACCAACGTCGCGGCGATTGCAATGGAAATGCAGCAGGTTTCCCAGGTTTCCGACAGCGGGATGTTGAGGATTCCGAGCGGAATCGCGACCCAACCGGCAATCCTCAACTTCGGTCCGATGTAGTTGTGAGCCAGTGCGTGCTGAGCCAACGCCAGGATGGTTCCGACGGACACGACGATTGCCGCAGCCATCACGGCGACCGGTATGCCGGTGTCGATTCGACGATCGAAGATGTTGGTGAGGCCGAGGAAAGAAATGAGTGCGACGACGAGCCACGTCGCAGCGAACGCGAGCGACTCGCTCGGGTATCTGTCGCGGGAACGGGTATTGCCGGTCGGCGCTGTCACTGAAACCGCTTTCTCGAGAATCGACTCACCTTATCCATCGATGGGTCGTCCCGCAGGCTCGATTCCTCGGTGATGCGAGGGCGTCGAGTGGCCGTATCAGCGCAGCAGGGCGGGTCGGTCAGAGACACCAACCGTTGACCGACACGGCACTCATGGCAGCGACGATGTCGATGGAGTCGGAGGTCTTGTCGATGGTGAGATCGTGCAGTTCGGCGATGTTCATGATCGGGTCCCTCGTTCGTGTGGATGTGACACCGGAAATATTGCCGAAGTGGGCCCCGTGATCGGCAGTACCTGCGATCACGTGTTCTGCGTGACGCTGTGGCTACCGAGAACATGACACCCGTCATGCCGAAAACCCGCAGCTCGACGCGAATGCGGTCACCGGATCCTGTGCCAGAGCGATCAGTGCCCCAGCGGCTCCGGTCGCGAGATCCGTTGTGTAACGGGCATTCTGGTCACCCTTGAAAGCGAGACTGCCATCGACGCTGCCGACGGACCAGCACAGCCGTCGGGTCAGCTCGGGCAGGTACGGATGCGCCCCGTCGGAGATCGCGTGTGCGGCGACGGCCAACCCGGCTCGGCCCTCGTACAACCCGCCGAATGCCACGATCGGTGTCGCTGCTGCGGCGGCGAGTCCGGCAACCGCGTCGGCGTCGAGTTCGATCCCGCACAGCTTCGCGGCCACTGCGAGGCCGCCGCTGCCGCGTCCGAGGTACGGCAGCAGCACCGTGTCCTGGCGGCCGTAGAGTCCATCGGACCGCCGCTCGCACGTCTGCAGGTCCCAGTCGAGTGCCGTGGTTGCGGCGGTCGAGGTATCGCCGCCCAGCAGCAGCCCGAGAGCATGTGCGGCGCAGGCGACTCCAGCGCCGCCGAACCCGATGCCGGGGATGTGGCCGACCGGGCGGGTGCGCGTTCTCGGCAGGGACTCGGTGAGGGCAAGCGCCCGGTCGCGGAGATCCTCTCGTCCGGTCGCACGAGCGATGTGGGCGTACGCGAGAGCGATTCCGGCGGTGCCGTTGCGCCACCAGGGCCCTGCTGGCTCGGGGCGACCGTCGTCCAGACGCTCCAGTACTTGCTCGGCCGACGCATGATCTCCGAGTGCGGCAAGCGCCCAGGCAATTCCATGCCCGCCGTCACCGAACCCGGACGGCAGTGGCGGCGCAGCGAGTGCTGCTTTCGCCAGCCACGTCGCTCCGGCGTCGAGCAGGGCTCGATCCGCACCGCAGCGGTGCAGTTCGACGAGCACACCTGCCGTGCCCCACAGCAACGACAATCCGGCACCCGGTACGTGAAATCGGCGGTGGTCCACCGGGAACAGGGAATCCGGCGCGTCGAATGTGGCTGTCCGTCGGATTCCGTCGACGATTGCGGTCCCTGTCGGTCCAGGGAGCCGATTCGAATGCGGAGCCAACTCGAGATCGGCCCTGGCACTCGCGAGCATGTCCGCGCGCACGGCCGCCGACACCGCGTTCGCTGCAGCCGGGTGCAGCAGGGCGTCGGCGATGTTGTCCACGGCTGCCAGGTCGCCCGCCGGCGTGGGAGGTCCACCGTTCGAGTAGCCGGCTGCCGCGATCCCGCGGGAACACGCGACGCCGTCGATCGAACACGACTCGAAATCGATCAGCGTCGCCGAACCGTGTTCTTGTATCACGACATTGGCCGGGTGAACGTCGCCGTGTGCAACACCTGCGGTGTGCATGACGGCCAAGGCGCGGCGGACCGCGTCGAGTACGTCGTCGATCCACCGGGCGTACCCCGAGGCCTGCACGTCGATGCCAGGGATGACGGCCGGATGACGGCGCGCTTGGTGATGAACCAGCGTGGCCACCCCGACGTCCTCCATGGCGAGGAAATCGCTGGGGCCGATGGTTCCGTACCAGATCGGCTGGGGTGCAACACCGAGTCCTGAGAGTCGTTGCAGCGCATCATGTTCGTGAGCCAGCCGGACCGGTGCCGCGATACGGTCGAGATCGAGCCCAGCTCGATGCCGAGCTTCCTTGACGATGACTGCGCGACCGTCCTCCCACGTCCCGCGGTAGACACCACCGGCGTTGGTGCGGTGGATCAGCCGCGCGTCTCGCAACGGGAGCGTGGCTGCGGTGAGGGTTCTGCGATAGTCGTCGACCACCGCATCGGCGTAGGGATGCGATCGGCAGTGGTCCCCGCTACCGCGTCGATCCTGCTCGAGCTCCCCATCGCACCGCATCGCGGGTACGACGCCGTCATCGGTCACCATCCACTCGCCCGAGAACGCGCCGTAGCGCAGGTAGACGGGCGAGGTCCCGATTCTGGGCTCACCGACGATATCCGGTCCTTCGATGCCGCTGAGTGCCTCGACCAGGCCGGAGCAGAGATCCTCCAGGGTGTCCGGCTCGGGATAACACACCACGACCTTGCCGCTGTGGGCCGTGGGAGCGAACTTCATCTGCAGCGCATGGGCCAGCCCCGACGAGCGCAGGTGTTTGAAGGCGACGCCGTGATCGACGCACACCCGTGCCGTGTGCTCGACCGCGCTGGCCGCGTGGTCGGGATGCGCCGAGATGTGAACCTTCCACCCGGAGGGCGACAGCGGGCTTGCCGGTCGATGCGACCGCCACGGCCCGCTGTCGCTCGAGATCCACCCGTCGGGGACTGCCGGATCGGAGAAAGGGCCCCTCAACCAGGGCGAACCCTCCGCCCAGGGCGGCGCGAAGTACTGCGCGTGGCCCAGTGCGAAGAATCCCCAATCGACCCCCATGCGGTCATCGTTACCCGTGCGGAAGAGTTTCGCAACAGCAACAGGGCCAGTTGGTCGGTATCAGGCAGCGGTGCGAACCTCGGCCCTGGCCAGTGCAAGGGCAGGCACCAGCGTCACGGCGGCAGCACCGACGAGCCACCAGCTGGTCTGCGCAAACGCGCCGGAGACCAGGCCGCCGTGCTCGGTCGCGGCGTGCGCGAGGACGAACGAGACGACAGCCGCTGCCAGCGCCCCGCCGATGCGTTGCAGCAGGTTGAGCTGAGCGGCCGCGTCGGCGATCGAGTCGGCCGGGCTCGACTGGTATGCCTTGGTCATCACCGCGACGACGGCGAGGCCGATCCCTGCTCCGCGAACGACGAGCAGCCCACACAGCAACGGATACGACGTGTCGTCGGACAGCGTGACGAGCGGGACGGTGGCGAGGAACGTAGCGACGATCCCGAGGATCATCGTGCGCCCGGCTCCCCAGCGACGCATCAGCCGCGGGCACAGAATTCCCGAGATCACCACGCCCAGTCCGGCGGTGGAGAGCAGGAGCCCCGTCGTGACGCTGGATTCGCCGCGCGCTGCCGAGAAATAGAGGGGGATGACGACCATCGGTGCGTAGAGCAGAAATCCGAGCAGGAAGACGTTGACCGAGGCACGCGCGAAGATGCGGTGTCGCATCAGACCGAGATCGAGCAGGGGGTGTTCGGTTCGATTTTCTCGCAGCACGAACAGTGTCAGGGCGAGCGCACTGATCAGTGCGAGTGCGAGGACCCGTACCCACCTGAGCGAATCGTTCTGCGACAGAGCGGAGATGGCCGACACGGCGCAGACTGTGGCCGTGGCACCGGTGAGCAATCCGAGGACGTCGAGCGGGCGAGGGTGTCCGGTGGGTTTCGGCCCCGCGATGAACGCTCCGGCGCACGCGATGGCGGCACACACGGGGACGTTGAGCCAGAACACTGCCGGCCATCCGCCTGCGTCGATGAGCAGTCCACCGACCGTCGGTCCCAGTAGCGGCCCGATGAGTTGAATGCTGCCGTTGAGCGCCTGCACTCGCGCGAATTGCTCGCGGGAGACATCTCGCGCAACCATGACGGTGGCCAGCGGAATGATGATTCCGGCGGCGGCGCCCGAGAGCGCACGCGAGGCGACCAGCAGCTCGAGAGACGGGCTGATCGCACACAGCGCAGATCCCGTCCCGAACAACGCGATGGCACCGATGTACGCCCGGCCTGCGCCGATGCGGGCAGCCAACCACCCGGCCAGCGGCATCGTCGCGACGAGTGCCAGCAAGTACCCGGTGACGATCCACTGCACCTTGTCGATGGTGCCGAACCGCTCGGTCACCGAGTGCAGCGCGACGTTGACGACGGTGGTGTCCAGCGTCGCCAGCAGGGTTCCGGCCAGTGCGCAGGCAATGGTCATCCGGGCACGGGGGGTGGGCTCGATCTCCGCCGGTGCGGTAGGCGAGTGGTCGATGTCGACGGTACGGGTGGTCATCGGATACTTCCTCGATCGGCGGGGCCGCCGCCCGGAAGGGCCGCGGCGTTCGCAGCTCCTCCGAGGGCGACCGAGGCGGAGTTCAGCAGATTCAGGCACAGTGCGGGGTCGTCGTCGCGTCGGCAGCCGAGGGTCAGCACGGTCGCCCGAGAGGTCGTGACGGCACTGACGAACATCGAGGCGTGCGGCACGACCATCGGCAGTGTGCTGATCGTCAGCGGCTCGAAGGACGCGGTGCTGAAACGCCTTTCGTCGATGACGCCATGATCGGAGATGATCGCGGTGACGGGATGTCCACCGTCGGAGTCGGTGCCGAGAGCAGAGTCGAGTGACCGGGCGAAGCCGTTGGACGCGCGGTAGTCGCTGCGGTAGGGATCGAGTTCTCGGCCGCGCATCAGGGCCATCAGCACGGCGCTCTGTGCCGACCGAGCGTCGGTGTCGCGGGTGATCGAGAGTGCGACGGGCGAGGAGAGGTTTGCCGTCGACCGGATGCCGGGCGAGTGTCTGCGCAGATCGACCGGAATCGACACGCTACCGGTGTCCGAGCGCAGCGACCCGGCTACTGCTGCAACGATATGTCCGACAACGGGTTCGGTGACGGGTGGCAGTTCTGCTCGATACCAGCACGCGGTCGTCTCGGTGCTGACTCCGCTGCGACGAAGCGGGGATGGCCTGGGTTCCGGCGTCGGCGTCGGCGCGCTCCGCTTGCCGAATTTCGGTGCCCGACGCGCGAGGTCGATGTCGGCGTCTTCCGAGGGGAAACCGTGGGCCTGCTCGCCTCGTAGCTCGCGGAACACATCGGCGAGCCAGGCGGTGAAACCGTGTCCATCGGTCACTGCGTGATCGACGACGGCGGCTATGCGGGTACGTGGGCGGGCCGCGTCGGCCGGATCGGAATGCCCGACGGCGAGGCGAACGACGGGGCCCTCGGTGACGTCTATCGGATCGTGAAACAACGCTGCATCGCAGTGCAATCGGTCGATGGGTAGGTGAGCGACCACCGGTGCGGGCCCACCCCCGTGCCAGGTCGCGCCGCGGCGTCGCACCGACAGTCCAGGCGCTGCCGAGGACGCCGCTGCGACGGCGGCGTCGAACGCTGCGGGCTCGATCGATCCCATGCCGTCGACCACCAGTCGAATCAGGGTGTTCGCGCCGAGCGTGCGTGCGTTGACATAGGTCCGCTCGACACGCGAGAGCTTGCGCCGGTACCGCCGGTCCACTGCTGCAGTTGCGGAGCTCACGCTGCCTCCTTCAGGACGTTCGAATCTTCGGCAGTGCTGTAGCGCAACGGCATCGGTTCGGTGGTGACGACGGCCACTGCACTTCCGTCGGGCTGCACCGCCGTGTGGACCCAGTAGCCGGCGTGTATGGGCCGCCATCCGGGTGCCGCGTCGGGCAGCCGCACTCCGTGGAATGTCTCCTTGGTCAGATGTGAGGCCTTGATGAGCGCCTCGCATTCGGCGAACTGGGCGATGGTGCACGGACCGGGTAGTGCGACCAGTTCCCCGAGCCACGCGAGCGCCAACGGGCGTGGGCGACAATCCTGCAGGTCGACTCCCACCGGGGCACTCGGGTGCAATGCGACGACGGCATCGGCAGCGCAATGCGCCACCGAGGCGTGCAGTCCGCGATCGGCTACGGTCCACCGACGCAAGGCGTCCGTGCGGATCGACCGCCGATCCGGTGCTACGCCGTCACGGCACTGCACCGCTGCCGCGATCAACCCTTTACCGTGCAAACGCACCGGATACCCGGCTCGATCTCGTGGAAGTGAGCGGCGTCGGGTGGAGATCAGGTCGATGGCGTCCGGCGTGCTCACGACAGCCTCCGAGCAACGGCTGCGGCGTAGCTGCCGCCGTATGCCTGCGCCGACACCAACACTCGGGACGGTCCCTCGCTCGCAGACAGGGCACTGACCAGACCGATTGCGGATGCGGAACCGAACGTCTCACCGGTGGTGTTCTTGAATCGGTGCTGCGTTGCCTCGGCCAGACCCGTCGCCGACAGGGCCGACCGTTCGGCGCGGTCGAGCAAGGCGCTACCGACTGCCGACGGAACCACGAGGTCGATATCGGTGGCCTCGATTCCGGCCTGCCGCAACGCGGTCGACATCGCCGCGCCCCACCGTGCTCCGTCGGGGTCGATGCGGCCGACTCCGCCGGTGTCGCCCGCCGCACCGAACCCTTCGAGCTCAGCCACCGGCCGAACCCCGCGCGCTGTCGCTGATTCCTCGGACTCGACCAGGAAGGCCGCGCATCCTTCGCTGAGCACCATGCCGTCACCACTGCCGGCTTCTTCGACGCCGCGATATCCGGGGAACCCGGCCACGGTGCGAGCGGCCATCTCGGGAAACTCGTCCGCGAGGACGACGAGAATGCGTCGTGCTGCGCCACGCTCGATGACTCGGTTGGCGAGGTGCAGTGCGGCGATTGCGCTTGTTCCCCCGGTCGAGATCGTGGCCGTGTAGCCGCGAAAACGGTTGAGCATGGCCAGGTGTCCGGCTGCGGCATTGACGACGGTGTTGGGGAACACGAGGGCGTTCGCCCCTGCTGCTCCGTGCTCGACGATGCCGCGGTGAAAGTCCGATACCGCTGTCGTCGGTCCGTACCCGGTCGCGAAGATCACCCCGGTCTCCTCGGCCTCGGCGCGAGTGAGTTTGCCGAACGTCTTCAGAAGCTCGTTGGTGGCGGCCGCGGCGAGGACACTCAGCGGGTCCATTCGGCGCAGTTTGGCCGGATTGATGCCCTTGGACAACCCGCGAATATTGGCCTTGCCGAACAACATCGACTTGCCGTCGGATTCCTGCGTCGGGTCGCACGGTCCACTCTCGCCCGAGCCGATGCGCTCGATGCCGAACAACGGCGTTCCCGACGCCACCGCGGTCACCGTCTCCTCGGTGGAGGTGGCGGTGCCCGCGATCGCGGACATCCCGGTGATGACGGCTCGTGCACCGACTCGCCGCGCCGCAACCGACTCGTCGCGTGCCTGTCCGGCGCGGGTGATGACGAGTGAGGCATTGTTGCCGCCGAAGGCGAACGAATTCGACAGCACCACATCGGTCTGTGCGCTGCGCCCGACGTCCGGGACGATGTCGAGTCCCGTTGCCGATTCGAGCCCGCGAGTGTTCACGGTCGGCGGCTGAAGGTCGGTGGCGATGGCCAGGATGCAGCACACCGCCTCGACGGCTCCGGCCGCGCCGAGGGTGTGCCCGATCATCGATTTCGTCGTGCTGGCAGGCGGGGCAGCCTTACCGAACACGGCCCGAATTGCCTTGGGCTCCACCACATCGTTGGTCGGTGTTCCGGTCCCGTGCAGATTGACGTAGTCGATATCGTCCGCGTGCAGTCCCGCCGTACGAAGCGCCTCGGTGATCGAGCGGGCCGCTCCCTCGCCGGTGGGGTCGGGTGCGGTCTGGTGATAGCCGTCGAGCGTCAGACCGTACCCGGCTACTTCGGCGATGACGCGGGCTCCGCGATCGGCCGCCTCCCCGGTGCGTTCGAGGATCATGAAGCCCGCACCCTCGCCGAGCGATATTCCCGTGGACGCAGCCATGGGTGAGCACGGCTGCGGATCGAGCGCACCGAGGCAGGTGAATCCGTGTGCCGACAGGGACGCGAGGGGGTCGACTCCACCGCAGAGCACGACGTCGACCTCGTCGTTCCACAGCAGCTCGGCGGCGTAGCCGACGGCGACGGCACTGGCGGCGCAGGCATTCGATGTCACGATGCGGGGTCCGGAGATGCCGAATTCGCCTGCGATCCAGTCGGCAACGCAGTGCAACTGCGAGTTGGCCACGGCCGTGTGGTCGAAACCGGAGGTCTCCACGAAACGGCGATGCTCGGCCTCGAGGGTCGGCATGGCCCCCAGGCTGCTGCCGACGACCACGGCGACGCGACGATCCGATCGCGCCGGGTCGAAGTCGGCACCGGCGAAGGCCTCGCGGATCGCGCGTTCGGCGAGGGCGTAGCACCGGTCCAGGTCCTGACGTAGCGGCGCTCGAACCATGCCGGCCCATTCGGTCCGCAGTTGGGAGGTGTCGAACAGGGTGTTGATTCGGATGCCGGACCGGCCGTTCGAGATGGCATCCCAGCATTCTTCGGTGGTGTCACCTGCGGCCGTGATGAGCCCGACGCCGGTGACGGCGATTTCCTGACGTGTCATGTCATCTCCTCGAGGTTCGGCGATCTCTCGGCGATCAGGCCGATGCGCCTGCGCTCGAGCGCGAGAGCACTCGGGGCAGGGTGACGGTGACGGCGGAGATCTCGTCGACCGAGACCTCGAGGGCCGGGACGACGAACGGGTCGTCGAGCAGTGCGAAGGCGAGTTCCTCGGTGGCATTGCCCGCCGCTGCGGTCCAGACGACGGTGCCGATGCGCTCGCCGTCTGCGTGCACCGGAGCGCCCGCGGTGACCGGGCTGCCGGGGGCGGTGACGATCGGGGTCAGCTTGGGCGAGGTGGCGGTGGGGCGGACGAGCTCGTCCGAGCCCAGAAATTCACCGATGCGTTCCCAGTCGACAATCCACGACAGATCTGCCTCGGCCACGGTCATTGCACCGAATCCGTGGTCGTAGTATGGCATTCCGGCCTCGGCCCGAACCCGAGCCAATCCCTCGCCGCTGACGATGCCGCCGTCGACGGCTGCGGCCAGTTCCTCGAAACGTGCCAGATCAGCCGGCCCGTCGGTGGTGAGCAGCAGGTAGCCGTACTCGCCTGTGGTTCCCACCCGAGCCAGTCGGCTGGCGCCGTCGGCGGAGTCGCACTCGACGTCGACCACAGAGTGCAGCAGCAGGTCCTCGATATCACCGTCGACGAAGTGCTCGGCGACGCGCGGTGCCAGCGGGCCCTCGACCGCGATCGCCGACCAGCCCTCGGGTGCGACCGAGACGGTGACGCCCGCAGGCACCTCCAGCTCGTCGACGTAGGCGCTGATCTCGGCGGCGGTGGTGGGGGTCCGCGGGATCAGCCAGGTGTCCTCATCGCCCTCGACCTGCAGTACCAAGGCGAACGGAGATCCGTCGCTGCGCAGCGCGAGTGCTTCGCGGGTGGTGTCCGGATCGGCGAAATCCGATGACTTGGACAGGAAGGTGTCTAGCAGCTCGAGCCGATCGTCGCCTTCGAGATGAATCAGCGGCGAGGTGATCGGGTAGACGGCTGCAGCTTCACGGATGATGCGGTAATCGTTGGTGTTCATGGTTGTTGGCCTTTCGTTACGGCGGTTGGATGGGTGAGACTTTTCTGGCCGGCGAGAGGATCTAGCCGGCGAGGGAGAGGGTCGACACGGTGTCGGTGCAGTCGAATTCCCACAGGGCGGGGAGATCGGCTGCGGCGGTGACGCATCCGACGAGAAGTCCGGACGAGGTTGCGCGAACGAGAATTTCCGGGTGATGACCGGTGATGTTGCTGATCCGCAGAGTGACACCCGCTGCGGTGGGGACCGAGAGCTCGTCGGTCCAGACTTCGAACCGGCGGTCGACGTCGAGCATGGTCTCGGGGCCGGCTCCGTCGCGGACTCCGATCCGAGCGCCGCGAGCGAGGGTCGGTGTGGACCAGACGACCACGTCGCCGTGGCCACCGCCCTCGACCTCGACGGCGAGGATTTCGTGAACGGAATCGGTGTGGTGACGTGCCGACCACCGAACGAGGCCGCCGTGGCCTTCGAGCCATTCGCTGTTCCGGGTCCAGCTTGTCGATTGCGCTGCGCCCCAGCCTATTCCATGATCACGATCGGCGCGACCCGGTTCGGGGGTCACCCACAGGCCACCTGATCGAGCAGGATTGGGGCCGATCGCCGATGTTCTCGGCCAGGGGGTGGACAACACGCGGTGGCCGTCCCGACGCCACCGCGCCAGGACACCGCGGTCCACGTCCAGCGCAAGTGCGGAGTTCGGAACCGTCTCGACCGGTTTCGCGGACTCGATGTGCTCCGAGATAGGTTGGCGCACAGTGTGGTGCGGCGTGAGATCGACAGTGACATCGACGGTCTGCGTGCCCGGTCCCACTCGATGTGCGAGCAGCGTGCCGGTCACCAGTCCGCCCGCCTGCATTCCGGAGCATCCCAGGCGAACTCCGCGCGAGGCGTCCTCCCAGATCAATCCGGTGGTCGAGTCGATCGGCACTGCCGCCGAGGGCATCTCGGAGCAATCACGCAGATCCACCCCGGATGCGGTCGAGACCGGTCCGTCACCGATATCGACGGTGCCGTGCCGAAGACCGACCGTGTCGTACAGCTCGCCCGTCCACTGGGGCGGACGATCACCGGCGACGTCGAGGGAGTACGTGCGCCGCACTCCACCGAGACCGATCTCGAACTCGGCACGCAGTGAGACGTCCTCGCTGTGTTCGATTACCACGATGGCATCTCCCACGGTGTGCACATCGAGTACGCGAGGTTGCGAGTCACGCCAACCCGAGAGTCGATCCTCGTGCAGATTCGGCAGGGTCGCGGTCAGCAGTGGGCCCACGACGTCGGCTCGGTCGTCGAACACTCGTAAGAGACCGTCACGGGTGTCGACCGTCGCCCTGATCGATCCGACAGCCAGTTCGACGAACTGGGGCCCGACCGGCTGCTGGTGCCCCCGAATCGGAAGGGCCAGTGCGTGATCGATGCCGTTCGGATCGGTAAGGACCGCCCGATCGACGACGTTGTGCAGGGGATCAACGACGGCCTCGACCGAGTACCCGCCGAACCGCAGTCGATATCGCACGACGGGCTTTCCGTCCTCGATCTCGAGGTCCTCGCTCAGGTCCGCACCGCGGGGAGCGGTCACCGAACCGAAGGACGTGATCGCTCGCAGCGCCGCCCGGGCGGTGTCGTCGAGGTGGGGCGCGACGGCACGCAGGACGAGTGGCACATGGTTGACGAGCTCGACGTTGCCGTCGGCCCCCGCGGTCGTGTGCCGCAGGCAGACGCTGCCGACGCGGCGGTAGAGCGAGAACGCCGTGGTGTTGGCAGGGTTCACGGTCAACCGCAGGACGTCGTAGCCGGCGTCGAACACCGCTTCGAGGGAGGCGGCGAAGAGCCGGCCGGTGGCCGTACCGCCGCGTCGCCCGGGTGCCAGGTAGAACATGTCGGCGATGACCTCGCGGGGCGCGGTGGTTCGTCGACCGGACGTGCGGAACAATCCGAGCGTGCCGTAGAGCTCGGGGACCTCGCCCGAGGTGTCCTCTGCCACGAAAAAAGCTACTGTGCGGCGTAATTGGAGTTCTCGAAGGACATCCTCGGCGGTGATACCACCGGTGACACGGTTGGGTGAGTCCGCACGGGCGGTGAGCAGGGTGGCCACCTGATCCGCATCACTCGGGGTGAACGGCCTGATGGTGGTGTGCGACCCGGTACTCATCTCACCCCCGCCCCTCGGTCACCACGAGTGAGCCCGCGGCCACCGCTTTCCCGTCCACGGAGGCCGTGACCTCCACCGAGCGCAGTCCGCCCAGCCGGGCACCGAGTCGTGCGCCCAGCTCGAGCATGTCGCCGGGCACGACGAGGCGGTTGAACTTCATGTTGCGGATCGAACCGAGATATCCGACGCCGTCGGCCGGGTTCTGTGCACCGGTGGTGGTCTCGAGGGCTTCCGCGACGTAGACGACGGCAACCAGCTGAGCCATGGCCTCGACGATCATCACGCCCGGCATGATCGAGTGCCCGGGGTAGTGGCCTGCGAAATAGGGCTCGTTCACCGACACGGCCTTGATGCCGCGGCCGGACTTGCCGGGCACGACGTCGAAGGCCCGGTCGATCATCAACATCGGCCACCGATGCGGCAGCATGCGCGAGATGTCGTCGATGCCGAAACTCAGTGTTCCGGTCTTGTGGATCGAGGGCTCGCTGGACGTGGAATCGATTGTGGGTGCACTCATCACTGCGTCCGATCGACGATGTGATCGACCATCGCGTTGATGGAACCGAAGGCCTTGGTGTCGTCGTCGGTGATGTCGACCTCGAACTCGGCGGCCACGGCCACGACGAGCTCGAGGGTGTCCAACGAGTCGAGTTCGATGCCGCGGCCGAAGAGGGGTTGGTTGTCCGACACCAGCTCCGGTGAGGTCTGCAGACCCAGGCGGTCGATGATGAGTTCCTTGAGTCGATTGTTCAGAGCGAGGCGTTCGGTGGCTGCGGCGCGAGTGGAGGTAGGGGTTGCGGTGGTCATGACGTTCCTTCCGGTTGTGTGTGGTGTTCGAGGGGATCTGTGGGGGTCTGGCTCAGGCGGCGATCATTCCGCCGTCCACGGTGAGGACCTTGCCGGTGATGTAGGACGAGGTGGGCATGCCGAGAAAGACGACTGCCTGTGCCACCTCTGCAGCAGTACCGAAGCGCTGCAGGGGAATTGCGTCGCGAGCGATCTCACGCATGGCCTTCGGGACCGCGCGGACCATATCGGTCTCGATGAACCCGGGGGCCACGACGTTGACGCGAATGCCTCGGTTGGCGACCTCGGCCGCGAGTGACTTGGCCATCGAGATGATGCCGCCCTTGCTGGCGGCGTAGTTGCCCTGCCCGGCCCTGCCTGCAACGCCACTGGTGGAGCTGATCATCACGATCGCTCCGCCGGTGGAGAACATCAGTTTCGTGGACTCGCGAGCCGTCAGGAATGTGCCGGTCAGGTTGGTGGCGATGACCGAGCTCCATTTGCGGGCGCTCATCGTCGCGAAGTGTCCGTCGGCGGTGATCCCGGAATTGAGTACCGCGACGTCGAGTCGGCCGAAGCGAGAGCGGATCTCGCGGAACATCGCCAGGACGGCCTCCTCGTCGGCGACGTCGGCAGCGATGATGGTGGCGTCGCGGCCGCGTTCGCGGACCGACTGGGCCACCTTCTCGGCGTCGACGGAACTGCTGCGGTAGTTGATGATCACGTCGCATCCGGCCTCGGCGAGTGCGATCGCCACGGCAGCTCCGATGCCGCGCGATCCTCCCGTCACGAGTGCGACGGGCGGACGATCGGCCACTGGGGTGTCGGTCATGAGCGTGCTCCTGTCGAGTCGATGATGGTTCCCGCCACGACGTGTTCGGGCGGGTCGAAGCCGGGGACTTCGGTTCCCAGGCCGAGGCTGCTCGACCTGTCGAGAACCAGCGCGGCGACGGCGAGGTCGAGAATGCCGAGGCCGAACGGAGAGAACACGACTCCCGCCGGGTCCGGCAGGTAGGTGCCGGCTCGCAGAATCGAGCCGAGGGTTCCCTGTACGAACGACAGATCGGGTTGCTGTCGTGCGGCCAACGAGATCGAGGTGTTCTCCCGATTGACGTGCTCGACGTCGTCGACGACGTTGCGTGCGGCCAGAATCGACGCCGTGGTGAGGTCTCGTAGCGAGACGTGCAGCAGCACCTGCCCTGCGGGTCTTCCGGACGAGGGCAGGGTCAGCCAGGGTGCCGGTGCGGTGGTGGTGACGGCGACGGTGTCCGCACCCTCGACCACCCGCTCGGCGCGGTCGACGATCGTCGGTGTCAGCTGGGGGAATTCGCGGGCGATGACGTCGCCGAACTGCCGTGCGCGCTGAGGGTCGTGGTCGAACAGCAGGGCCGTGCGCGACTCGGGGTGGGCGACCCGGAGGAATCGGACCTGCTCGAGCGCGATGGTCCCGCACCCGATCACTCCGATCACCGTGACGGGGTTGCCTGCTCGAAGGGTCATGCTGGCCAGTGCCGCCGAGGCCGCCGTGCGCCAGGCGTTGATCCTGCTGCCCTCCACGATTGCGCGCGGGTAGCCGGTATCGAGGCCCGACAGCAGCACCAGAGACGAGGCACGTTGGCGGCCGGTGTCGACGTTGTGCGGAAACGACGACACCCATTTGACGCCTGCGAGTGGGTGGTCGCCCCCGAGGTAGGCAGGCAACGCGATGAAGCGCGTGCTCGGTTGATCGATCGGCCGCACGAAGGCCGAGAACGGCAGATCGGACTGCCCCAGATCATGTGCGATGTAAGCGGATTGGACGGCGCGCAGCACGGCCACCTCGGAGTCGACCAGTGCCCGGTGCACATCGTCGGCGGTCAGCAGTTTCATCGTCGAAGCAACTCCTCGAGTCGGGTGGATGCGGCATGGACTGCCGGCAGTCCGATGTGGTTGTGGACCCACACGTCGTCGTAGATCGAATGCAGGTATCGGTCCCCGCCGTCGGGAAGGATCGTCACGACGGTGCTGCCGACGGGTACCTGAGGCAGATACGCAGCGATGGCTGCGATCACAGCACCCGAGGATCCGCCGGCGAGAATCGCTTCCCGCTCGGCGAGCAGACGGCACGCTGCCACGCACTCGGCGTCGGTCACGAACAGCGCGTCGTCGGCCAGATCGTCACGAAAGTGGCCGGGAACGATGGTGGACCCGTGCCCAGGCAGGGTGCGGCCGTAGTCCGGGGCGGGCGGTGCCATCGAGCCGAAAATGGCACTGCCACAGGCGTCGACGGCGACGATGCGGGTGTGAGCTCCGCTGCTGCGAAGATGATCGGCGATTCCGCGTAGCGAGCCACACGATCCCGCCGCGATGAACAGCAGGTCCGGTTCACCTGTGGCGTCGAGGATTTCGCGTGCCGTCCGCCGATGTGCGGCAGCACCACTGGGATTGCTGTACTGGTCGAGGCACAGCGCGCCGGGTATCGAGGCGAGCAATTCCTGGACGCGCCGTAGCCTGGTCGGTAAGAACTCGCCGGTGGCGGGATCACGGTCGGTGACGATGTCGACCTGCGCGCCGAGCGCCCGCATGATCGCCAGGTTGGTGTGCGAGGCCTTCGGATCGGTCACCACATGGAGACCGAGTCGGTGATACGCGCACACCAGCGCCAGCGCGACACCCAGGTTGCCCGAACTCGATTCGACGATGGTGGTGACGCCCGGAACCGCGCGGCCCTCGGCCAAGGCGGCTTCGACCATCTCACGTGCCGGTCGATCCTTGGTGCTGCCACCGGGATTGACTCGCTCGACCTTCGCGAGCACCGTCGAACCCGCGGTGCGGAACAGCCGGTCCAGTCGAACGATGGGGGTGGAGCCGATGGCGGCGACGATGCCGTCGTGCACAGGGCTGATCGGATGTCGGGTTGCGGTGCCGTCCAGAATTACGGTCATGATGGCTCTCCGATTCTCGGGGGAGATGTGGCCGGCAGCATCTGCAGGCGAATCTCGCTGACGTAACGGCGCCCGGCGGCATCGGCGAGCCATGAATTCCTCGGTTCGGGCAGGCACTCGGTGACGACGATCGGACCGAGCCGGTCCGGCTGTATCCGTCCCTGCGCTCGCCGAACCTGGTGGACGAACGCGGCGACGAGCGTCGGGCTGTCGAGGTCGAGATACAGCGGCTTGGTTTCACCTGGCACCTTCGCGTACACCCGATCGGGCAGGCGCAGGCTTTCTCGCCACCGAGTCACTGCCTGAAAGTCCTGCCAAGCAGCTGTTTTGGTGGGTAGGTCGAGTTCGGTGCAGGGGCTGCGCCAGGTCTGCCGAAACACCACGGTGTTGTCGACCTCGAGCCGAGGGGTGTGGGGACCGGCGAGGCCCGCTTTGAATCCGTCTGCTGCGACGATCGACAGCGGTACCGCGAAGGCTTCGGCGAGCGTGAAGCGGCGGCCGTCGGGCAGCACCGCGAACGTGCGGCCCTCGGTGCGCTCGAAACGAATGTCCGACGCTGCCACCACCGAGCGCGGTTCGCGGGCAGCAGCATTGGTGAAGCCGATCGACGTCTCCTCGTGACCGCACGTGGTGGGAACGAAGCGACCGGTGTTCCGCTCCCATGTCGAGGGCAGCAGCGGGACGAGCCTGCGGATCCCGGAGACGGCGTTGATGGTGTCCCTGAAGTCGTCGGCGTCGCCGAGGTTCCACGTGAACACAGGCACATCGAGTGAGACCAGGGCGGCGTGCATCTCGCCGAGAATTGCGGTCGACTCGCCGGCCGACAGCGCCTCGGCATTCGCCGCTACGAATTGCAGATCCGGGCTGTGCGGTAGGTCTACCGCGGTGCCGGTCAGATCCGAGAACCTCGCCCGTGATGCCAGTTCCGCTGAGTTGCGGTGTATGACAGCACCACCGCGCTCGTGTGGTTCGAGATCGATCACCTCCGACCAGCGATCGGCGAGGTCGCGGCGGGCTCGATCGACGCCGTTCCCGTCACCCCAGAACACCGTCATGGTGCGAGGCCAGACCTCGGCAAGAGTGATCGAGGAGAGGTCTCCGCGAGCCGCGCGGTCGATGATCGCGTCGATCTCGGCGACGACGTAGTGGGCGAGCCGGTCGGTGAACCACCGCGACGCGTCGGCGATCAGCGCCAGGGCGTCGGCATGTGGCGCCAGTGCAGCGCTGCCGATGGTCATGGTCACATCGCGCGAGGAGTCCTCGAAGCAGATGCTGCGGGCGGCATACGACTTGGCTTCGCCGCGTTGCGCTTTGACCTCGGTGATGCGCTCGAAGTCGGCCGACAGCGCAGTCAGGGCCGCATCGAGCGTACCCGGTGTCTCCGCCTCCGAGACTGCCCGCAGGCCACCGTCGATGTCCGCGAGATCACGGAGGCACCGGGCTGCCACGGAGGCGTCGGCGATGGGAAGTACGCGAGTGGCGAGAATGCGATGAGCGTCGGCGGTCGTCGGAATGCGGGCATCCCAGTTCAGCACTTTCCGGCGAACGAGTCTGGCTACGGTTGCTTCCACCGCCGACGCGTCGAGTGCCAGGGCCTGAGCGATCCGCTCGATGGTGTCGTGCCCGTCGCACCGAAGCACGATGCGCAGATCGTCCCCGGCCAGCCGAATGCGTCTCGACCCCGTCCTGGCCTGCGACCTGTTCGGGTCGACCGCGACATCCGGACGCAGATACGGCGGGAACCAGCGCCGGATCTGTTCGTCGCGGGACCAGGCGGCACCGATGGCCGCGGCGGCCCAGGCCTCGAGGAAGGTGCGGCGTTCACGGATCAGCTGCGGTCCGTGCCGAAAATCGCCGTGCGGCTCTTCGAGAAGTTCCACCCACGCTCCGGGACCGAAATAGCCGATGGTCTCGGCCTTTCCGCAATAGCGCTGCCAGTACAGGGCAATCGAGCGTAGGCGCTGGCGTCGCTTCGACGGCGATCCACAGAACGGGCTGGAGATCTGACGCCACGCGCCGCGGTTCTGCCAGACCAGTGCGGTGACGAAGTCCGTGCGTTCGACCAGGCCGGTGAGCCGCGCTTCCTCGTCCTCGCGTGAAGCGATGAACTCCGCTTCGGTGCTCGCGGACGGTCCACCGAACACCTCGAGGCCGTCGGCGGAGAACCCGGCGCTGCGCAGATTGGCGGTTCGCCACAGATTCCAATCGGTCGTACCGAGGGCGAGAGTTCGGCTGAAGGGCGGGTCGGCCAGCACGGCGGCTGCAGTGGCAGGCGGCAGCTCGGTGGCGGTCACGAGGCTGCCCTCGATACCTGCGGTGTGTTCGGCGTATCCGCTGCGGTGACGCCCGCCGCGAACCTGCTCACCGCGTCGACCACCGAGCCGTCCGGAACGTGGGAGAAGCTGAGGCGAATGCCGTCGGCGTGCTCGTTCGCGAGTGAGAAGTGAGTACCACCGACGACGCTGACGCCCTGTGCGGCTGCCTGTTCGACGACCGGCGTCGTCGACTGTCCGTCGCGCCGACGCAACCAGATGTAGAACCCACCGCGGGGGGATTGCCATTGCCATTCGCCGCGATCGAGACGGGCGGAGAGTTCGGTGTCCATCAGGGCGGCGCGGCGCGCGTAGGCGGTGCGGAAGGCGTCCACCAGATCGTGCCAGCCGTGCTTGGCGTAGTAACGACCGATGGCGGCCTGGGACAGAGGCGCGGGCGAGAGGGTGGTGATCTCGGCGACGGTGCGCAGCTCGTCGGCCAGTGCCGCTGGTGATTCGATCCAGCCGCAGCGCAGTCCGGGAGCGAGGATCTTCGAGAATGTCCCCAGGTGGATCACGCGTTCGGGTGCGAGACTGCGCAGTGTCGGAGCGGTGGCGGCATCGATCGTGACTCCCGGAAAGCTCAGCAGCGCATAGGGGTCGTCCTCGATGACGGTCAACCCGGCCGAGGCCGCCGCCTCGACGATCTCTCCGCGTCGAGTGGCCGACAACGATCGGCCGGTCGGGTTGTGAAACGTCGGGTTGGTGTAGAGCAGTACCGGAGTTCGACCCTGATCTCTCAGATCGGCGGCGGCGGCACGGATGGACTCGGGACTGGGTCCATCGCCGTCGGATTCGACTGCGGTGGTGTGCAATCCGGCAGTACGAAAGGCTGCGGCCGCGCCCGGATAGATGGGGGTCTCGCACAGCACTGTTGCACCGCCTCCGGCGAATGCCAGTGCAATGGTGAGCAATCCGTTCTGTGAACCACCGGTCGGGATGAGCTGCGCCGGGTCGGTCTGTGCTCCGCGGAACTCCATCGCACCCGCGATTGCTGCGGCCAGTGCGTCGGGTACTCGGTAGGTGGAGTACTGCAGCAGGGTTCGACCGCCGAGTCGCAGCATGCTGCGCATGGCATCGCTGAGGTCGCTGCTGGGAAACAGTTGTGGATCGGGAAGTCCACCTGCGAGATTGATGGTGTCTGCCACGGTGTCGAACAGTCGCGGTAGCGCCGAGTGGTTCGGCTGTGTCGGTGGCGGTGTAGTGGTGAGCATGGTGAATCCGTCCTCGAAGAGTCGGGTACGAAGCACGTCTGCAGCTACGCTGCTGCGAGGTTCGATACGGTGTCGAACAGGACGTCCGGGCTCAGTGCAGCTCCGGCGGTGAGGGATTGCTCGTCGAACTCGACTCCGAAGGCATCCTCGATCGCGACGAGAATGTTCACCACTCCGAGGGAGTCGATCGAGGACTGTGAGAACGGGCGGTCGGGCATCTCGACCGACTCGGGGGCGAGGGCGGCGAGAACGGAATCAAACTGCGAGCGCTGCATTGTGGTCTCCTGGAAGGATCGTCGGGGCGGTGTCGATCTCGGCGCGGAGTGCACGTCGATCGGGTTTTCCGTTGGCGGTGAGGGGAATTCGGGAGCGGTGAATCACGTCGCTGGGATGCCGAACCGGATCGAGCTCGGCTCGTAGTTGCCGGCGGACCCAGGTTGGATCGGCGGCCCCGGTGACCACCAGACGCAACGCACCGTCCTCGGCGAGAAAAGCAACGGCCTCGTCCACGGAGTCGAGAGATTCGGCGCAGGATTCGATTTCGAGCAGTGAGATGCGGACTCCGTTGCGTTTGACGACGTCGTCGTCGCGTCCCACGAAATAGAGACGCCCGCCGTCGTCGAGAAAGCCGCGGTCACCGGTGTGCAACTCCATACCTCGGGGACCGGCTCGAAACCTCTTCTGGGCGTTCATGGGAACGTTCCAGTACCCGGCCATGACCGTGGCACCGGACACGACTATTTCACCGGTCGTTCCCGCAGGCACGGGCCATCCAGCTGCCGAGACGATGCGGATGTCGTCGCCGGCGATGGGGTAGCCGACGGAATCGGGGTGATCGTCGAATTCCTCGGGCGGCAGTATCGAGATGCGTTTGCATTCGGTCATGCCGTACATGGAGGCGTAGCGCGATCCCGGGAACGATGTCAGCAGCGCCCGAGCGAGTTCGGGTGCCAGCCGGGCACCGGTGTTGGTGAACAGGCGGACGGTGGTGATCGTGGTGTTGCGACGGGCGACTATGCGCAGAATCTGAGCCAGGGCGGGCACCAGAGGAATGACGGTGACCGAGCGGCGTTCGACCAAGTCGAGTATCCGTAGATCCTGGATGCCTTCGGCAATCACCACCGAAGCACCGACCGCGAAGGTCAGAAACACCTGGTAAAGGCCATAATCGAACGACAGTGGAAGTCGGCACAACACGACGTCCTCGCGACGGTATGCCAGGCCGGCTCCGATGGCACCGACTGCGGCAGAGACTGCACCGTGTGGACACACCACACCCTTCGGATTGCCGGTGGTTCCCGAGGTGTAGATCAGCAGTGCGATGTCCTCGGCCCGAACTGCCGTGGTCGTGGGTGCGGCGGACCGGTAGTTGTCGATCGCGGAAGTGACGTCGTCGACGGCGACCACCTGCACCGGGCTGCCGGTGTGACGATCGGGATGGTCGGTGACGACGATCCGGCAGCCGCTGTCGCGAACGATATGGGCTGCCTGACTCGCCGTGAGTTCGTTGTTGATCGGTACGAACACCGCTCCTGCACAGACGGTTCCGAACAGCAGCTCGACGAATGCGGCACTGGACCGACCGTGGTGCACGACGCGGTCTCCGGGGCGGATGCCGTTGTCGACCAACCATGCCGTCACGCGGGCAACGCGCTCTCGTAGCGATCCGTACGTCAATTCGTTGTCGCCATCGATGACGGCCGGGTCCGATTCGCGGCCCTGAGAAAGGAGTTCAGGCAGCAGCATCGGACCGGCCGCCCTTCACCTTGATGGACAGCTTCGCGAACTCGCGCGGCGAACTGATGCGCACTACGGTGGCGGCCGGCAATGTACGGGAGGCGATTCCGGCCAGAACGTCGGCCGGCGGCAAGCAGATCGCGCTGGTGATGTCGGCAGCACGGAAAGCCCCCAGGCACAGATCCCATCGCACCGGTGCGGTGATCTGCGCGATCAGACGCTCACCCAGCTGCGTTGCGTCCCGCACGACAGTGCCGTCTGCGTTGGACACGATATCGATGCCGGCATCACGCATGGGGACGGTGGCGATGGCCTCGGCGAACGGGGCGGTGGCCGACCGCATGGCAGGGCTGTGGAAGGCCCCTGCCACCTGCAGGCGGCGTACTGCGGTTCCGGCGGGCGGTGCGGTGAGGAACGACTCGATCGCGTCGATCGGTCCGGCGGCAACCACTTGCCCCGGTCCGTTGTGATTGGCGACGGTCAGCCCCGCCGATTCTATTGCGGTAGTGACGAGTTCGGGATCGCCGCCGAGCACGGCCGTCATCGATCCGGAAGTGGCGGCACAGGCCGCGGCCATCGCCCGGCCTCGTACGGCGGCCAGGTACACCGCGTCGGCCGGATCGAGTGCGCCTGCCAGCGCCGCCGCGGCCAGTTCTCCGACCGAATGCCCTGCCACTGTGGAGCAGACCAGGCCGGCGTCGGCGAGGGCGTCGAGCACCGGAAGCCCGGCGAGGAGTGCGGCGGTGACGAGTAGCGGTTGGGCGTTCTCGGTTCGGGCGATCTCGTCCTTGCCCGCGGTGGTTCCGAGTCCGATCAGGTCGATGTCGGCACGCTCGGACCAGTTCTGTATCAGTCTGCGTCGGTCGGGGTCTTTGAGCCACGGTGTCAGAATCCGTGGGGTCTGTGCTCCTTGTCCGGGAGCGAGAAGGGTGATCATGGCGGTCCTCGTGCTCGTAGATTTCGGGCAGGTGTGTGCACGCGGCGGCCGTGGTGGCCGATGCGTTGGGTGCGTCGGGAGGAGGGAAAGTGCACGTGAGTCACTGTCGGCCGGTGGCCCCGGCGAATCGGCGGATGGCGGCGAACGAGAATCCGGCGAACCAGGCTGCGACGTTGATGAGCGCACCTGCGAGCGAGGCGTGGGACCCGTCGAGGTTGTAGCCGTCCGTCAGTGCATAGCGGGCCAACGTCGCCACCCCGTACAGGGGTGTGACCTGTGCGATTGCGAGCATTCCGCCCGAGAGTGGGATGAAGATGTTGCCCAGGAAGGCGAGCCCGGTCATCACTACGCCGGGAACGTGGGTGACCACCTCGGGTGGCAGCAGCATGCCCAAGACCAGGCCGAGGGCGGAGAAGATGGCCGATCCGATCCAGGCCACCAGGAGACCGGTGATCCAGACGATCGCGTCGGCGCGGGCCCCGGTGAGTGCTCCCAGAATGCCGACGACGATGACCGGGATCGCCGCATACACCTGGCACGCGATGATGCGTGAGGCGACGTAGCCGCCGGCACCCAAGGGAGACAATCGAATTGTCCGCAGCCAGCCGTTGGCTTTCTCGTTCGAGATGCCTGCCGCGCGGGAAATGGTGCCGATCGACGCGCCGTAGACGGCGATACCGATCATCATCCAGGCCTGAAAGTTGCCGTGCGGCAGATTCACTCCCGCGCTGGGCTCGACGACGTCGAACAGTGCGAGGTAGAGCACTGCGGGAAGAGCGACGGTGAAGATCAGGTTCTGTGGGGTGATCTGCCTGCGGACGTCGTGCAGTACGAAGGTGGGGTGCAGTCCGCGGCGCGGGCGCAGTGAGGTCGTGGTTGTCATCGGATGTCCTCAGTTCTGGTCGGTACGGTCGGTCAGCGCGGAGAATGCTTCGTCGAGTGAGGCCGAGACGACGGCGATATCGGTCGCGGAGCTCGTCGTGCTCAGCGCGCGCACTACGGTGTCGGTGTCGGTGCAGACGAAGCGGAACCGGCCACTGGCCAACTCTTGTAACCGCGAACCAGTCTGTGTAGCAACAGCTTCGGCTTCACTTCTCGGGAGGTTGGCGTCGACGGTCCGATTGGAGACGGTGGCCTTGATCTGGGCTACGGTGCCGTCTGCGACGAGAGCACCGTCGACGATGACAACGATGCGATCCGCGAAGTTCTGTGCCTCTTCGAGGTAGTGGGTTGCAAACATGACGGTGGTGCCGTTGGCCGCCTGGGCGCGCATTGCCTGCCAGAAGTGTTTGCGGGCAGTGACATCCATGCCTGCGGTCGGCTCGTCCAGCAGGAGGAGTTCAGGGTTGGACAGCAGTGCCAAGGCGAACCGCACCTTCTGCTGTTCGCCTCCCGAGCACTTCGATACGCGTCGATTCGTCAGATCGCCGAGTCCGGCGCGGGTGATGGCAGCGGCGGGGTCGGCTCCGATGTACAGCGAACCCATCATGTCCACGAGTGCGCCGACGGTGACGTCCGGTAGCAGTCCGCCGGACTGGAGTACCGCGGCGCTGCGTCCTGTCGAAGCTGCGGTCAGCGGATCGGTTCCGAGAACCTCGATGGTGCCGCCGTCCGGCTCGGTGAGCCCGAGGATCATGTCGATCGTGGTGCTCTTGCCTGCGCCGTTCGGTCCGAGGAACGCTACGACCTGCCCGCGCGGGATCGACAGATTCAGCTCGCGAACGGCGCGGAACTTCGACCCCGTGGAGTCGCTGAACGACTTGTGGACACCGGTGGCGTGCACCGCGAGTGCAGTCTCGGTACTCACCGCCTCGGTGCGAGTTGAACTCTGGGTGGTCATCTGCATTTCCCTTCGCTGTTTCGTCAGTGGTTCTTCGGCCGTGTTCCTTGGCGACACATCAGACTCTTCACCCAGGAGAAACCCCAGGTCAACGCGAAATGAGACGTCGTTTCCGACGTCATGACGAACTGCTGACAACTGTCATGTGCAACTACGGACCAGATGTCACGTAAGTGGGTCGATGCTGGGATCTATCGTGGCGGGATGGAGTTCGGATTCGAGGCGGGTTCGTACGCGGTCCGTGAGGTCGACGGTGGTGACAGCCCCGAGGACTTCCTGCCGGTGTTCAACAGCAACCCCGGGTTTCTCGACGCGAGTACGTTGCACACCGGAGTCACCGCCTTCACCGAGGAAGAGGTGGAGAAGTTCCTCTGGCACAACACGGCGATGGAGAATTCACACTGCTTGGTGATTCGCTCGGCCGAACGAGTGGTGGGTGTGATGGCGTTGTTGGTTCCGCATCCGCGCGAGGGGCAACCGTGGGTGGGGAGTCTGATCGTCGACGCCGAGGAAGGCCATGAGCGGGTGGCGAATCCGGTGCTGGCGGAACTCGAGCGCAGTCTTGCGGCACAGGGGTGGACTGATGTGTTCGTGGGTCCGATGGTGAGCATGGTCGAGAGCATCGGATGGTGGCGTTCCCGCGGTTACGAGTCCATTGAACGGCGTCTGGACAACGACAAGCGAGAGGTCGATGTTCACCGAAAAATGCTGCGTGGGTTCAGTTTCCCGGATCGAGCGCGGTGATATTCGCGGATGTCCGGGTATCGGTGTCGGCGGTCTCGTCGAAATAGCGACGGAAGAGCATCCGCATCGATTCGATGACCTCGATGTGCTGCTGAAGAATGACGTCCAGAGAGCGATCGGTGCCGGTGACGAGACGCCCGAACCGGGCCTGCAGGTCCTGTGCGGACTTCATGTCGCCCCAACTCTTCGTCTCGGTCAGTGCGCGTGCGTCAGCCTGCATTTTCGATAGGTGTGCCAGGTAGGTGACGCAGGCTGCGTCGCACCGCGCGGCGACGTCGGCGGGAATGGTGATGGTGCCGGCGTCGGCTCGAGCGTTGAGGTCTTGCCAATGTGTGATGAGGTTCGGCTGGGCGTCGGTCACGGTTCGGTATCTCTCGATCGGTGGGAACTAGCTGGGAAGTTCGGAATCAAGGGCGGCGACTACCGTGCTGAGTTCTGTACAAGGGTCATACGAAGGTTGTTGGACGAGTGCGCTCGTAATCAGGGTTGCCCTGATCAATTCGGGCCCGGCGGTGAACGCGACGCCGCAGTCGCGAGACGCGTCCGCAGACAGTTGCTGATAGCGAAGTGCATCGCGGGTCCCCACCCGTACAGGCTGGAGTCGATCGAAATAGCTGGGATCGTCGACGAAGTCGAGAGACTCGAATCCGACGAAAATTCGAAGGAAATATTCGTCGTCGGGCGGGCTGCTCTCCCAGCCGCAGATCTTGAATCCGTTCTGGTCGCGTCCGAAGATTCCCGACTCCTTGGTGCTGGCGTTCAATCCCGCTCGCTCGATGGCCTCGTCGGGGATGGTGCAGGGATCCCAGGGCGTTGTCGGGGCTGCGGCAGAAGTGGGAGTCGAGGTGTCATCGGCCAGTGCATCGCCGTCGACGGCCGTCGAGCATCCCAGCACCAGGAGTAGTCCACATCCGATTGGCACCCATCGGCCTGTACGACGCATCTGCTCGGTCCCATCTTCAGAGTTCACTGAAGGGTTGGACGCAGCGGCATGGTTGATGGTTCCACTGGACGGGCTCGAACTCGGGTGCTCACCGAGCGGTGCACGAATCCGGCATCGTTGATACCCCCGGGGGTACCGTGCTACGGTTCGGCCACCTACCCGATCTGTAAGGACACGATGTGAGTTACACCGATATTCGAACCGACGAGAGTTCGGCCGACAGTTCGCCGCCGGACATCACCGGCGGGCCGTTGGCGCGGTTCGGCGCGCGCATGGCCGGCAATTTCAAGTGGGTGGTGACCGCGTGGCTGGTGGTGATCATCGGACTGGGTGCGTTCGCGCCGTCGGTGTTCGGGTCTCTCGCCGGTGCTGGTTGGCAGGCCAACGGATCGGAGTCGGTCCAGGTCCGCGAGCTGGCTCAGGAGCATTTCGGCGGGAACTCCTCGGCGGCGATCCAGGTGGTCGTGCATTCGGACACCGAGCAGGTGTCGGATCCAGCCGTCCAGGCCGTCATTTCCGAGGTCACCGACATTCTGGCCGGCGACCCGCGGATCTCCGAGGTGATCGCCCCGCAGCCGGGAATGTCGATCAGTCCCGACGGGCGCACGGGAATCATCATCGGTGGGGCGAACGGGACCACCGACGAGATGGTCAAGGCGGTCGACGATCTCAAGGGCGAGCTGACCGACGCCTCCACGGACTCGATCGAGGTCTACCCGACCGGAGCGTCGGCGCTGTGGAGTGATTTCAACAAGGCCAACCACGACGCGATGATCAAGGCCGAAATCATCTCCTGGCCGGTCACATTGGCGATCATGGTGCTCGCTTTCGGTTCCCTCGTCGCCGCCGGACTACCGCTGCTGCTGACCCTGGCGGGCCTGGTCGCATCCGCGGGCGCTCTGGTGCTGCTGAACGAGGTCACACCGATCTCGGTGTGGGCGATGAACTTTGCGCTGATGTTCGCCCTGGCTCTGGGTATCGACTACGCACTGTTCCTCGTCGTGCGATTTCGCGAGGCCCTCCGTAAGACCATCGACGCCGGCCAGATGGATGCTCGGCGTGCGGTGGCCGAAACGATGGACACCGCAGGCAAAGCCGTTGCCCTGTCCGGTCTGACTGTGCTGATCAGCCTCTCTGCCGTGCTGCTGGTACCGGCCCCGGCGGTGCGCACGATGGCCGTGGGCATCATGCTCGCGGTGATCTTCGTTCTTGCTGCCACCCTCACGTTGCTGCCCGCGGTGCTGGGCAAGCTCGGCCCCAAGGTCAATGCTGCTTCCCTGCCTTTCGCGAAGCGGCAGGAGCATCGCTCGCCGAAGTTCGCCTCCTGGGGACAGGTGCTGCACAAGTATCCGTGGCCGTTCGCCATCGGCGCACTGCTGATTCTGGTGGCGCTGACGCTCCCGGTGTTCGGCCTCAAGGTCGCCATGCCGTCGATTTCGGTGGTGCCCGAGGACGCCCCGGTGCGGCAGGGCTACGAACTGGTGCAGGCGCAGATGGGTGAGGGTGCCCCGGGCATGCTGCAGATCATCGCTCCGGCTTCCGAAGCAGAGCAGACCGCGCAGATCGCCGCGAGCGTGGACGGCGTGTCGATGGTGACCCCGCCGATGCCCGCGATGGACGGATCCGATTACGTCATGCTGCAGGCCATTCCGGACGTCGACCCGTCCGACCCGGCACTCGCGACCACTCTCGACACACTGCGTGCCGAGCTGCCCGAGGGCGCGATCGTCGGCGGTGCACCCGCCGAGAACCTGGACCTGCAGACGGCGTTGAACGACTATCTGCCCATCGTGGTGTCGGTCATTCTGGTGCTCGGATTCCTGTTGCTGCTGATCGCGCTGCAGGCACCGCTGATCGCCCTGCTCGGCACTGTGGTGAGTTTGCTGTCGACCGGAGCGGCGTTCGGTGTCGCGAAGCTGATCTTCCAGGACGGGCATGGCGCGTCGCTGCTCGGTTTCACCCCGCAGGGCTTCCTGAACGGCTGGGGCCCGGTGTTCTTCTTCGCGATGATCTTCGCGATTGCGATGGACTACACGGTGTTTCTGCTGTCGAGCGTCAAGGAGCACTACGAGAACACCGATGATCCGCACGGGTCGCAGGTCGACGGGATGGCGCACTCGGGACGGGTGATCTTCGCGGCGGCAGCGGTGATGGTCGCGGTGTTCTTCTCGTTCGCGCTCGCCCAGCCGCTGCCTCCCAAGGAGATGGGAATCATTCTGGGTGTGGCCGTACTGTTGGACGCGATTTTGATCAGATTGGTCCTGCTGCCGGTACTCCTGCGCCTGACCGGTCACGCCGCGTGGTGGTCCCCCGCGTGGCTGCGTGCGGTGTTGCCGAAGATCGGCTTCTCGCACGGCTGAAACTCGGACAGCTGAGACTCGGACGGTGGTGGGCGAGCGCGGTGTGCTCGAGCCTTCACCGTCCGTTACCCCAGGGGGTAACCTGGGGTTACTCGAACGAAGGATTGATGGACATGACCGGTGATACCGAAAGCATCGCATTGGTATTGAACCGCCTACGGCGTGCGCAGGGCCAGCTGTCAGGCGTGATCGCCATGATCGAAAGTGGCCGTGACTGCAAGGACGTCGTCACCCAGCTGGCTGCGGTGTCGAAGGCGCTCGACCGGGCCGGGTTCAAGATCGTCGCCACAGGGCTCCGCGAGTGCATCACGGGAGCGGAAACAGGCGAGAAGATGAGTGAAGCGGAGCTCGAGAAGCTGTTTCTCGCCCTCGCCTGAGGTCGGCGCAGCAGTCGGCCGGAATCAGGTCAGCGGGGTCCGTGCGGGTGGGTGAACACCGCACGGGCCCATAGCGCTGTGGACAGCACGGCTGCCGCGGCACCCAGATACAGCCCTATCGACGGCCCCGTGTACGCCGCATCCGGAGCCAGTGATTGCCGCGACCAGATCGCGAGCACACCGAACACCATGGTGACGCCGTTGCCCGCTAGTGCCAAGCCGGCCCAGCGGAACCTTCGAACGGCGCGGGCAGTTGCCGCCACCGTCACGGTGAACGTCATGCTGAAGGCCACGAACAGGGTCGGGAGTGCTCCTGCGGATTCGTTCTCGGCACGTGAGGTCCTGAACAGCACGTCGTATCCGTGTGCAGAACCGGTGAGGGGCAAGAGGAACCCCAGAGATGCGATGGCAATCGCAGCGATGAGCACTGGTGTACTTCTGCCGAACTCGATCTCGGGCACCACGCGGCGTTCGATGGCGTCGAACACCGCGCGGTAGCGACCCAGTTCGTCGTCGTCGCTGTTCTTACGCACTTCGGTACCGTAGCGCGCCGCGATCGGCGTCGGGGATGCCCGTGGCCCCCCGGCTGCTACTTGCTCGAGAACATCCGTGAGAAGAACCCTGGTGACTTCGGTTCGCCGGCGTGCCCCGCGCATCTATCGGAGGCGGGCACGCCCCGCATCACCTGCTGCACGTGTTGACCGCAACCGGCCCACGTCGTCTTTCCACACTTCTTGCACTCGACCGCTCTGCACATGCCTTCTCCTTCGTCCTGACAACCTGACCCTCACTATACCCTAAGGGGTATCTGTGGAATCCGGTCGAATCGGGGCGAGGCCGTGCTGCGGGCTTTGTAGCTAGCTGGGGGAGTTCTCACCGTCGAGCGCCGCGATCGCCGCCTGCAGCAGCGCAGTGGCTTCATCGGCAACGTCGGCGAGACCCGGTGCCGCGGACAGTCCGACCATCAGCTGCGGGTTCATTGCTTCGACGATCGTGTCACTTCCGTCGGAGCGGACGACGACATTGCAGGGAAGGAGTAGGCCCACCTGGCGATCGGTGTCGATCGCGGCCTTGGCCAGCCGCGGATTGCAGGCACCGAGGATGACGTAGCGTTCGATGTCGGCATCGATCTTCGCCTTCAGAGTGGACTGCATGTCGATCTCGGTGAGTATGCCGAATCCCTGTTCGGACAGTGCCTTTCGAGTCGATTCGACGGTGTCCTCGAAAGTGGAGTTCACCCGTGTGCTGATTGCCAGTTCGGTCATGATGTTGTGCTCCTGCAGTTGTCGACAGTAGGCCCGGCCACGAACGCGATCGACTCGCCGGTGGTGGCCCCGTGCGTGAGGACCAGCATGTGAGGCCCTCAGGGAAGAGGATACCCGCATGGGTATCAGAGGCCATGGGGTGATGAGCATCGACAGAACGCAGCGGCCCGAATCGACACGGGACCGCTCTACGCCTGCGAACGCGCTGACAGACCTGCGACACTTTGGCATGGTGGAACGATGCAGCGGCGCGTGGGCGAGAGTTGGTCCGTAGGGCCGGTCTCAGGGGCAACCCCTGGGTGCATCACGAGAATCGATCACTGCGTCCGAAGCAGCTCTGCACGCTTCGCGTGCTCGACTGCTCCGAGGACGAAAGATTTCGGTCGCCCCGCGCCGCTGCATGTCACGCCGCACGTCATGGCGTTCCACCCCGCGCAGGTCCTGACATGACAGAGCGCGAGTTGACGCCGAGGGCGGCGGCAATTCTCGCGCGGCTGGCCGTCGATGCCGACTGGACCCGATCCGGTCTCGACGAGGCATTTGCGCGGCTGATTCCGGCGAAGGCGACGCGGCTGGCGGATCGCGTCATGAATTTGTATCCGAGTCCGCCGTTCGATGAAGCCTCGATTTTCGTTCTGTTGCGCGATCTTCCGTTCCTCGCCGAGCCCTCGATCTCCTCGGAAATACCGACGCATTTCGGTGGCAAACCCTGGCGATTCGAGGTACCGCGCTACGAAACGACCGGGGACCTTGCACGATCGCTCGACTTGACGATTTCCGAGATCGAATGGTTCGCCGACCTGCACGGCAGGCTCCGATCCGCGCCGTACCCGTTGCAGCACTACCGGTCCGCGCGACTCGACAAGCGCCAGGGTATTCGGCTGCTGGAGGTGCCGAAACCGCGGTTGCGTGAGATTCAGCGAAAGATACTGCGTCGCATTCTCGATCGAATCCCACCCCATCCGGCTGCTCATGGATTTCGGAAAGCGAGAAGTCCGCGTACGTTCGCGCTGCCACACTCCGGCCGCGCTGTGGTGGTCTCCATGGATCTTCGACGCTTCTTTCCGTCCATCGGGTTCGACCGCGTGGTTGCGATCTTCGAGGCAGTGGGCTACCCAGGGACGGTGGCGGCGCACCTCGCTGCGCTGTGCACGACGGTCACCCCGGCGGTCGAATTGATCGGGATGGACCGTCCCACCGCGTCGAGGCTTCGCGCGACCCACCTGCCGCAGGGCGCTCCCACCTCGCCCGCACTGGCCAATCTGGTTGCGCGGCAGCTCGATATCCGTGCATCGGGTTTGGCCCGGTCGGTCGGTGCCCACTACACCCGCTACGCCGACGATCTGGCATTTTCTGCCGCTGCGGATCTCGACGTCGACAGACTGTTGTGGGTGATGTCCCAGATCGCGTACGACGAAGGGTTCGCCGTTCATCCCGGCAAGACCCGGGTCGGACGCGCGCACCAGCGTCAGCAGCTGACCGGTCTCGTCGTCAACTCGTCGCCCGCAGCGCCCCGAGAGGAATACGACAATCTCAGGGCTCTGCTGAACAACTGCATCAGGGCCGGAGTATCGGGGCAGAACCGCCGCGGCGCGGATGACTTTCGCGCTCATGTCTACGGGCGAATTGCGAGGATCGGGGAGACGAACGAGGCGCGTCGAACGAAGCTGCTGAACATGGCAGCTCGGGTGGACTGGCCGACGCCGGTGTTCGAGCCACGGAATTCGGGTAGTAGAACAGCGCACACCCCAGCGACAGAGGAGGATCGATGAACGACCTGACGTTCACCATCGGACACGAGGAACTGGTGATTCGCCAGCGATGGGAAGTCGTCAGCATCATCAACGACATTCTCATCGCGGTGTGGTTCATCATCGGCAGCATCCTGTTCTTCCACGAGAGCACCACCATCGCCGGTACCTGGCTGTTCCTGCTCGGAAGTATCGAACTGCTCATCCGTCCGATGATCCGGCTCGCCCGACGCGTCCACCTGACCAGAATCAGACGCACGCCCACCGCCGCCGACAGCGACCAGGACTGCTGACCGATTACTGGACTCCGCTCAGAGCGTGGTCAGTCGTAGCAGCACTCCGGTCTGAGGGAACAGCACCGGGAGCGCGACGCCTGCCCGAGCCAACGCAGCGCCCGACAGCTCGAGAACCCCGCCGTCCGCGATCCACGGCGGCGGTGCGATTCCGTTGCCCGGATCACTCAGCGCATGAACGAACTCGACCCGATAGCGGGTGTTCGGATTCAGGCCCGGGAGCCGGACCCGATCCGTTCGATCCTCGGGAGAGGTATCCATCCGAACCACCGCGTAGGCGGCCTCGGATGCGTCTGCTGCGACGACGCCGTGAACCCATACGCTCGGGTCGGGATGGTCGGCCCGAACGAGATCGCCGGTATGCAACAAGCCGCGCAACTCCTTGTACAGCGCTGTCCAGGACGTCAGGTACTCGTGTTCCTCGGACGAGAGCTCGGTGACGTCCATTTCCAGGCCCGCGTGACCGAACAGTGCAGTCAGACAGCGGAATTGAAGTGTCGACCAGCGTCCGGAGGTATGTGCGATCCGAGGTCCGACGTGCGATCCGATCAGCTCCGGCGGAATCAGCTGCGTCGTCCACCGTTGCAGCCGTTGACGTTCGAGCGGATCGTTGGTGTCCGAGGCCCATACCCGGTCGGTGTGTTCGAGAACCTCCAGGTCGATGCGGGCACCCCCGGATGCGCAGGACTCGAACTCGACCTCTGGATGCCGCGACCGTAGCTCGTCGAGCAGCCGGTAGAACGCCGCGGTCTGATCGTGCACCGCGGCGTGTCCAGTGGAATCGACGGCGAGCATCAGGTCTCGGTTGTGATCCCACTTCACGTAGTCCGGTCGCTGCGTGCCGAGCACCTGATCGATGGACGACAGCAGGTAATCGAACACCTCGGTGCGGGTGAGGTCCAACACGTGCTGGTGACGCCACTCCAACGGAAGCCGATTAGGTGCCGCGAGCAGCCAATCAGGATGAGCCCGAGCGGTATCGGAGTCGAGGTTGATCATCTCGGGCTCGAACCACAGCCCGGGGCTCATGCCGAGATCACGGACGTGGTCGAACAGCGGGGCCAGACCGTCCGGCCATACCCCCTCGTCTACCTGCCAGTCGCCGAGGCCCGCCCGGTCGTCGCGTCGATGACGAAACCAACCGTCGTCGAGCACGAATCTCTCGACGCCCACACGAGCAGCGACGTCCGCGATACCGCGAAGCCGGGCGAGATCGTGATCGAAGTAGACGCCCTCCCACACGTTGAGGACCACGGGTCGAGCAGAGCTGGGGTGAGCTGGGCGAGATCGCATCCAACGGTGCAGGGATCGAGCGGAACCATCCAACCCGGCGGGGGAGTACACGAAATGCACCCAGGGGGTCGAATACGTCTGGTCGGTACCCAACGTGACCTCACCCGGCGCGAGAAGTTCCCCGCCTCCCAGGACGGCCGAGGCTTGACCGGCCCGTTCGGGCAGACGCTCGGCCAGGTGCAGGTGATCACCACTCCATGCGACGTGCGCGCCCCAGACCTCGCCGTCGCGGAAGCCGAATCCCTCGCTTCCTGCGGTGAGAACCAGAGTGGAATCGTGTCCGGTGCGGCCACGACGCGAGGCGCGCACCACCGCCCCCAGATCGAACCGTCGGCGCTGCGGGGTGCGTTCGCGGCAGTGACGACCGGTCAGATCGAGCAGTTCGGTTGCCGTGTCCGGCAACGGCATCAGGGTGACGACGCCGTCGACGGAGAGGGCGGAGTCTGCGGTGTTGCCGAGGTGTTGACGCACCCGCAGTGACCCACCGACCTCGAGTGACAGCTCGATCGACCATCGGATTCCCAACTCGGGATCAGCAGCGTCGATGGTGCACCCGAACTCGCTGCTGTCGATCGATGTGCCCGTCCATCGTGGATACTGCGCCGAACCGTCGCGATGTAGCGCGAGAGCTGGGGTGCCCTGCCAGGCGTCGTCGCCGCCGGGTGCGAGCGTGAACCACCGCGGTACGTCGACACTCGAGTGCGGAACCGCTGGTACGGCCGCGCGCCGGAGTTCGGCGAGATCGCGGTCGGAGAGTTCACCGAGATCGGAGCCCCAGTACAGCACGGCCGGAACAGCGGTGGAGGAGGACCCGAGAATCACCATGACGCCGTCGCGTCGCAGCACCACGAAGCTCACTTGTTGGCACCCATCGTCAGACCTGAGACGAAATGTCGCTGCAGCGCAACGAATACCAACACCGTCGGAAGGGCGACCAGTACCGAGCCCGCCGCCAGCAGGTTGGTGTCGGTGAAGAAGCTGCCCTGCAGATTCTGGAGTGCCGTCGTCACCGGAAGTTTGTCGCCGCTGACCATCAGGGCCAGAGCCCAGAAGAAGTCGTTGTAGATCCACGTCACCATGAGTGTGGCGAGGGCGGCGAGCGCGGGCCGACAGAGTGGCATGACGACCTGCCAGTACTGGCGAAACAATCCGGCTCCGTCGACGGTTGCTGCTTCGAGCAATTCGTGCGGCACGGTCTTCATGTAGTTGCTGAGGACGAACACGCAGAACCCCGTCTGGAATGCGACGTGCACGATGATCAGGCCCCAGTAGCTGTCGTACAACGAGCCCGAGGAACTCATCCAGTACGGAACCGGAATTGCGTTGTACAGCCGGAACAACGGGGTCAACAGCGTCTGCTGCGGCAGCAGGTTGCCGGCGATGAACACCGCCAGCATGAAGATGTTGAACTTCCAGCTGAATCGCGCCAGGATGAACGCCGCCATCGAGCCGAAGAACAGGATGAGCAGCACCGAGGGGACGGTGATGATCATCGAGTTGAGGAAGTAGTGCGGGATACCGCCGATCTGCCACGAGTCGATGTAGTTGTCGAATGTGAATCCGCCCACCGACAGGTAGCCGTTGAGCAGCACGAAATCGTAGCTGCGGAACGAGTTGTACACCGCCCACGCCAGGGGGAACAGCCAGGCCAACGCCATGACGGTCAGCAGCACGTAGATCGCGATCTGTGCGGTGCTCGCGCGTCGACGATTGGCGACGGCCGCGCGGTTGCGGGTCGACGGGTCGCGTTCGGGAGGCGCTGTGCGCGTGAGTGAAGTGGTCATCAGTCTTTGCTCCGAAGAACGATGGCGAGGTACAGGGCGATGAAGACGAGCGAGATGCCGAGCATGATGGTGGCCAGCGCAGAACCGAATCCGACTCGGCTCGCCTCACCGACCACGTTCGCCGTCACGAGGGCCGAGATCAGCTCGAGTCCGTTGCGGCCCTTGTTGATCACCCACACGAGGTCGAATGCGCGTAGCGCCTCGATGACGGTGATGACGATGATCAGTAGGTTGGTGTTCTTCATCAGCGGGAAGATGACGCTGAAGAACGTCCGAATCGGTCCGGCACCGTCCATCACCGCGGCCTCACGGACGGACGGGTCGATGGCCTTGAGGCCGGCCAAGTACAACAGCATGATGTAGCCGGTGTGCCGCCAACCTGCCGCGACCATGACGGCCCAGATGTTGATGTCGGGATCGCCGAGCCAGTCGACGTCCGTGCCGAGCAGGCTGTTGAGGACGCCGCCCTCGGTGGAGTAGATGAGCTGCCAGATGAACCCGATGAGGGCCATCGACAGCACCACGGGCACGTAGAAGATGCTCTGGTAGAGCCGAGATCCCTTGAGATTCTTGTCCAACAGGATCGCGAGCAGGATGCCGATGACGGTGGGGACGAGGAACAGGAAGACGAGCCAGAGCACGTTGTTCTGGAGTGCCTGCTGGAAGGGAGGATATGCCTGTACCGCGTCGGCGTAGTTCTGCGTACCGATCCACTCGATGCTCGAGGTGCCTCCGATTCCGTCCCAGCGCGCGAACGAGAGGATCACCGTGAAGACGGTGGGAATCCAGACGAGACCGACGACGATCATCGCGGGAACGCCGAGCATCAAGGCGATGGTCCACTTCTCGCGAACACTGCGCCGAATCTTCGGCGACTTGACCCGTTCCGGTGCGGTCATGGCATTACCTGATCTCGAAGTCGAGGGAATGATGGAGGTCGAATCACACTGCGCACAATCATGTTCCGAACACCGCCGACTTCTGACGCTCGATGCTGCGAACCAGGCCGTCGACATCGTTCGGGTTGCCGATGAACTGCTGCAGGGCCGGGATCATGACGATCGACGCGAAATCGGGTCGCGTGTCGCGGTCGAAGAACTGCGTGATGTCTTCGGCGTTCTGCACGAGGTTCGCCGATTTACGAACCAGTGCAGGGAAATTCGACAGGTCGGCGTCGCGGTGTGCGGGGATGGCCTGCGGATCCTGCATAGCATAGGCGACTGCGGGCTCGGGGCCGGTGAGGAAGGTCAGCAGCTGCTCGGCAGCGGGACGGTTGCGCGGATCGGCGCGCATCATGAAGCCGTCCATCGGCGCTTCGACCGTGGAACTGCCGATGGCGGAGTCGAGTTCGGGGAAAGGGAAGAAGTCGAGGTCCTCGCGTTCGGCCCCGGCGGGGAAGCTCTGTGCGACGAACATGCCGGCGACCAGAGACCCGACGCTCTTGTTGAGCAAGGCTGTTTGCGCATCGGCGATCTTGCGGCCGAGCGGTTGCGGTTGATGGAACGGCAGAAGCTCGCGCCAGGTATCGAACACCGTGCGGACGCGATTGTCGGTCCAACTCACATCACCGGCCAGCAGGGTGCGGTGGAAGTCGACACCGTTGAGGCGCAGGTTCAGGTAGTCGAACGTCCCCATCGGGGGCCATCCGTCGCGGGCTCCGAAGCCGATCGGGGTGATGCCGTCGGCCTGCATCTGCTTGTTCAGCGCAACCCACTGGTCGTAGGTCTTGGGTGGTTCGTAACCGCGCTCGGCCCACAGGCTCGGCCGATAGAACACTGCCCAGGGGTAGTAGAAGAACGGGATCAGGTATTGGTTGCCGTCGGATCCGGTCGAGTTCTTCCTGAAGCTCTCGCTGTAGCCGGCGCCGTTGCTCGCCCACACATTCGAGATGTCCTCCACCAGACCCTTGTCCGCGAAGTACTTCATTCGGTAGCCGCCCATCCACGTGAACACGTCGTCGGGTGTCCCCTGGAGGTAGTTGTTGACGTTCTCCTGGAACGACGTCGAATCGACGGTGTTGACGCGGATGTCGCCGCCGGTCTGTTGCCGATACATGGCGACGACGTCCTCGACTCCGACTTTGGAGTTCTTGTCCGACAGTCGCGAGCCGAGCGTGACCGTGTTGGGATCGAGACTGCTCGAGCACGCCGAGAGCATGCCGCCTGCGGTGACTGCCCCCGCGGCGACGAGCGCTGACCTGAGGAAGTCGCGTCGAGACGGCTGCCACGTGCGCGGCCACTCGTGTGGGTTCATGGGAGTCCTTCGACGGAAAATATCGATAACGATCAGAAATGAACATCCATGGTGTTCGTTGGGCGATCGATTCTGACCGTTCGGGGTGATGCAGGTTACAGAAGCATGACTCGAGCAGGACTGTCAAGCCCTTCGAGGGCTCTCCACCTGCGAGAGTATGAAAATGTTCATTTATGTTGACATCTGAGTGACGCTCGTTCATATTGTGAGCATGGACACAGCACGACGCAGCACCTGGCCGACCCGGGGAATCTCCTTCGGGGGCGATTACAACCCCGAACAGTGGTCCGAGGACGTATGGCATCGCGATGTCGAGCTGATGCACGAGGCGGGCGTCGACTTCGTCACCGTGGGTGTCTTCTCCTGGGCCCGGCTGCAGCCGACGGCCACGACCTGGGATTTCGAGTGGCTCGACCGCGTCATGGATCTGATGCACCAGGGCGAGATCCGCGTCGACCTGGCCACGGCCACCGCCTCGCCCCCGCCGTGGTTGGCCACCGCCTACCCGCAGATGCGTCCCGTGGACGAACGCGGGTACCGCTACGCCATCGGCAGCCGTCAGACCTGGAGCCCCAGTTCCTCTGTGTACCGAGAACATTCACTGACTCTCGTCGAGAAGATGGCGCACCGTTACGGGGGGCACCCGGCGTTGGCGATGTGGCATGTCTCCAACGAACTCGGCTGCCACAACGCCCTGTGCTATTCCGAAGACAGTGCCCGCGCATTCCGGAAATGGCTCAGCACCAAGTACATCGACCTCGAGGCCCTCAACACCGCGTGGGGCACCGACTTCTGGAGCCAGCGCTACAGCGACTGGGCCGAGATCGTTCCCCCCTCGGTGAGCACCACCTTCGGTAACCCCACCCACCAGCTCGACTGGCGACGCTTCTGCTCCGACGCACTGCTCGAGCAGTACCGCGCAGAGAAGGCCGTGCTGAACAGCATCACCCCCGCGATTCCCGTGACCACGAACTTCATGGTGGGTATGGGTCAGGGCCCCGCGCTCGCCGGCAACATGGACTACGCGTCCTGGGCTCCCGAGCAGGACATCGTCTCCACCGACCACTACCTCGTCGGACCCGAAACCGGCGACGCTGCAGCACATCACAAGCTCTCGTTCTCGGCCGACCTCACCCGCGGCGTGGCAGGCCGTCGGCCATGGTTGTTGATGGAGCACTCCACCAGTGCCGTCAACTGGCAGCACATCAACCGCGCCAAGGTTCCCGGTGAGATGATGCGTAACTCCCTGGCACACATGGCCCGCGGAGCAGACGGCATCGCCTACTTCCAGTTCCGGGCCTCCAAGGCGGGCGCAGAGAAGTTCCATTCGGCACTGGTCCCGCACGCAGGTGAGGACTCCGCCCGCTGGCGTGAGGTCGTCGAACTCGGCGCGGCTCTGCGTCGCATGGCGCCGGTAGCGGGCAGCACCGTCGATGCTCGGGTCGCCGTGCTCTTCGACTGGGCCTCCCAGTGGGCGTGCGAGCAGGAGGGCCATCCGTCGATGGTGATGCAGCCCATGGAGATTGCTCGACGCGCACATCGTGGATTCACCTCAGCAGGTGTGACGTGTGATGTGGTCCCGTCGTCCACGGACCTGGACGGCTACGACGCGATCGTCGTTCCGGCCCTGTACCTGTGCAGCGACGAGACAGCCACACGGATTGCCGATGCCGCCGAAGCAGGTGCGCAGGTGCTCGTCACTGCGTTCTCGGGAATCGCCGACGAGGACGATCACGTGCGACTCGGCGGCTACCCGGGTGCCTTCCGCGAGATGCTCGGGGTCCGAGTCGAGGAGTTCTTTCCGCTCGCCGACGGCGAATCCCTCACTCTCGACGACGAGACCCTCGGCGAGATATGGAGCGAATACCTCACCGCATCCGAGGACGTCGATGTACTGGCACGGCACACCCAGGGGCATCTGCGCGGCGTTCCCGCGCTGACCACACGCCCTGTCGGCTCAGGAGCCGCCTGGTACGTGGCCACCGTCCCCGACGCGGCCGGCTGGGACGGGCTGGCCGACAAGCTCTGCGCTGCAGCCGGTATCGACTCTCGCCGCGATCTCGGATCCGATGTGGAGATCGTGCGACGATCGGCAGGGGACAAGTCCTGGCTTTTCGTACTCAATCACGGGAGCGACAAGATCAGCGTGCCTGCCACAGGTACCGACCTGGTCGGCGGAGTACAGGTCGACGGTGAGCTGATCGTGGCCGCGGGCGGTAGCGCAGTGATTGCCGAGACCCGCTGATGCTCGCCCATCAGCGTCAACAGAAGATCCTCGACCAGGTGACGGCCTCGGGGGCAGTCAAGGTGGCAGACCTCGGTGCAGTGCTGTCGGTGTCGGACATGACCATCCGACGCGATATCAACGAACTCGTCGCTCGCGGCCTCGTCGAGCGAGTACACGGCGGCGTCACGCTCCCACGATCGGCCAGTGTGTTCGAGCCGGGCTTCTCCGCCAAATCGGAACTCGATCGCGACGCCAAGTCCGCAATCGCCAAAGCCGCGGCGCGTTTCGTTCGGCCGGGAACATCCATCGGTATTTCCGGAGGCACGACCACGCATGCGCTGGCTCAGGAACTGCTCGACGTCCCGGACATCACCGTCGTGACCAACTCGCTCCCCGTTGCCGAGGTCTTTCACACCGGCGGCAGGACGGATCAAACCGTGTTGCTCACCGGCGGGGAACGCACACCCTCCTACGCACTGGTCGGACCGCTCACGGTCAGCGCATTGCAGAGCATCCACCTGGACATGTTGTTCCTCGGAACGCACGGGGTGGACATCGAATCGGGGCTCACCTGCCCCAATCTCATGGAGGCACAAACCAATCAGGCACTGGTGGCGTCCTCCCGGCGCGTCATCGTGCTGGCCGATCACACCAAGTGGGGTGTTCGTGCGCTCGCGAACACCATTCCGCTCTCTCGCGTCGACGTGTTCGTCACCGATGCCGGCCTCGATCCTGGCGTTCAGGACGCGTTGTCCGAGGTTGTCGACGACGTGGTGATCGCCCGAGACCCTGTCGACACGAACGAGGAACGAGTATTCGATGACCGCGCGTGAAGCCACGACGCACCGATTGCGCAAGACGTCGACCACTCTGGCCGACGGCCGCGAACTGATCTACTACGACGACACCGAACCGTACGTCTGTGGCGACGCCACCCGCGAACTCGTCGACACACGGGCGCTTTCGCCGGCTCTGTCGCAATCGCAGATGCGGTTCGACGTCCTCACCGGTGAGTGGATCGTCATCGCCGCTCAGCGGATGGATCGGACGTTCCTCCCACCGGCCGATGCGTCGCCGCTGGCACCGAGCCGTCCCGGCCGTCCGGCTACCGAGATCCCGGCGGCGGACTACGACGTGGTGGTGTTCGAGAACAGATTCCCCTCGCTCGCTGAAAGTGCCGCGCAACAACGTCTTCCGGCCGAGGTGGACGGCGAGGCACTCTGGCCGATTGCACCTGGCACGGGCCGCTGCGAGGTGATTTGCTTCGCCAGTGATCCCGATGCGTCCTTCGTCTCGCTGGAGCTGTCCCGAGTACGCACCATCATCGATGTCTGGGCCGATCGCACCGCCGAACTCTCGGCGATGCCCGGGGTGCAGCAAGTGTTCTGCTTCGAGAATCGCGGCAAGGAGATCGGCGTCACACTGACCCATCCACACGGCCAGATCTACGCATACCCCTATCTCCCACCGCGCACGGACGCGTTGATACGTCAGTCTCGCAAGCACTTCGAGCGAACGGGGCGAGTGCTGTTGGCCGATGTACTCGCTGCCGAACTGCGTTCGGGGCGACGCATCGTCCTCGATACCGAGCACTGGGTGGCGTACGTCCCGGCGGCCTCTCGTTGGCCGGTCGAGGTTCATCTCGCCCCGCGCCGCGACGTCGCGGACCTCACCGAGTTGAACAATGCAGAACGTGACGAGTTGGCCGTGGTCTACCGAAAGTTGCTGCGCGGAGTCGACGCGTTCTTCGAAGGCGTCGACGAGGTGCCGTACATCTCCGCGTGGCACCAGGCTCCGGTGGCAGCGGACCGTGAGCTGGGCAGGCTTCATCTGCAACTGTTTTCGATGATGCGGTCACCGGGCCGGATGAAGTTCCTGGCCGGATCCGAATCGGCGATGGGCGCATGGGTCAACGACACCACGCCGGAGCGGATCGCCGATCGACTGCGCGAGGTACTCCGATGACCTGGCTCGATGTGGTCGCCGAGGACGATCTCGCAGACGGGGCGGCAGCGCTGTTTCGCAGCGCGTTCGGCGGTGAACCGGACGGCGTCTGGATTGCCCCGGGCCGAGTCAACCTGATCGGTGAACACATCGATTACGCAGGCGGACTCGTGTTGCCGTTCGCGTTGCCGTACGCCACTGCGGTCGCTGTACGTCGCCGCGAGGACACGGTGATGCGCGCCGTATCGACGCGCACCGACGAGTCGTGGACGGGTCAGCTCGAGGAGATCGGCCCGGGAACGCCCTCGGGATGGGCCGCATACGTGGCAGGCGTGGCCTGGGCACTGCAGGAGCACAGGATTGGCGGGGTCGATGTTGCGGTGCACTCCTCGGTGCCGGTGGGCTCGGGCCTGTCGAGTTCGGCGGCCCTGGAATGCTCGTTCGCGCTGGCGCTCAGCGACTTGTTCGGCCTGGCGGTCGATCGAAACGTACTGATCGACGCCAGCATTCGGGCAGAGAACGAGATTGCCGGGGCGTCGACCGGTGGCATGGACCAGAACATCGCGATGTCGGCGCGGGCCGGGCATGCGCTGCTACTGGACTGCCTCGACGGTTCGACGCGTCAGATCCCCATCGACCTCGCAGCTTCCGGAACCAGTCTGTTGGTGATCGATACCAACGCGCCGCATCGGCTCGTCGACGGCCAGTACGGTGCCCGTCGTGCGGCGCTCGATACCGCGTGCTCCGAACTGGGGGTAGCTACGCTGCGAGGCCTCCCTCTCGAGGAGGCGGTCTCGGGGCTCGTCGACGACACACTGATCGCGCGAGTTCGCCACGTCATCAGTGAGATTCGGAGGGTCGAGCTGGCGGTCGATCTGCTCGACGGTGGTGCCGCAGGTGCCGAACTGGGTGAGTTGATGACCGCGTCGCATCATTCGTTGCGGGACGACTACGAGGTCAGCTCGCCGGAACTGGACAGTGCCGTCGACGCGGCACTGCGCACAGGCGCGTACGGAGCCCGCATGACCGGCGGCGGATTCGGAGGCTCGGCGATCGCGTTGGTGCCCTCGGATCTCGTTCGGACGGTAGCCGACGAGATCACTTCCAGTGCAACGCGATCCGGATTGCCTGCGCCGACCTTTCTCATCGCCGAGCCCGCCGGCTCCGCGCACCGATTCTTCTAACTCTACAAAGGAGCACTCCCATGGCACAGGTCAGTTACGAAGGGGCCACCAAGCTCTACCCGGGTTCGGACGTCGCGGCGGTCGAATCACTGGATCTCGAAATCGAAGACGGTGAATTTCTCGTGCTCGTCGGGCCGTCCGGCTGCGGAAAGTCCACCTCGTTGCGCATGCTCGCCGGGTTGGAGGACGTCGACTACGGTGCCATCAAGATCGGCGACCGCGATGTCACCTCGCTGGCACCCAAGGAACGAGACATCGCCATGGTGTTCCAGAACTACGCGCTGTACCCGCACATGACCGTCGCCAAGAATATGGGCTTCGCTCTGCAGATCGCCGGTATGGACAAGTCCGAGGTGGGTCGACGCGTCGAGGAGGCGGCGAAGATTCTGGACCTGACCGAATACCTCGACCGTAAGCCCAAGGCGCTGTCCGGTGGGCAACGGCAGCGTGTCGCCATGGGTCGCGCGATCGTGCGAGACCCGCAGGTGTTCCTCATGGACGAACCGCTGTCGAACCTCGATGCGAAGCTGCGTGTCCAGACACGTGCGCAGATCTCGCAGCTGCAGCGCAGGCTCGGCACCACCACCGTGTACGTCACTCACGATCAGGTCGAGGCCATGACGATGGGGGATCGCGTGGCCATCATGAAAGCCGGCGTGCTGCAACAATGCGCCAGTCCGAAGGAACTCTACGAGCGTCCGGTCAATGCCTTCGTCGCCGGATTCATCGGTTCGCCCGCCATGAACCTGTTCGAGGTCGACGTGGTTGCAGGCGCTGCCAGAATCGGTTCGCTGTCGGTACCCATCGAGCGGTCGATTGCCGACCGGATCGATGGCAGCCGCGTGACCATGGGCGTGCGACCCGAAGCGTGGACGGTCTCCGATTCGGGTACCGACGTGCGTGTCGATGTGGTCGAGGAACTCGGCGCAGATTGCTACATATACGCCCGAATGGTCGAGGATGCCTCGACCAGCGGGACGGCCGGAGCGCAGATCGTCGCTCGAATCCCCGATATCGCGACTCCCTCGCACGGCGACGTCCTCCGCATCGCGCCGCGCGCCGACACCGTGCACTACTTCTCGACCTCGACAGGATCGAACCTGTGTTCGCAAGCCTGAATCGATAGATTCTCAACGGCTGTTGCGATAGTCTCCCCTCGGAAAAGGTGCGATTCGTCCGAATTGCACCGTCGAATTCTCGGGGGGGAGTTGAAGTTGAAGAATCAGTGGTTGCGTGCTGCCGTGTTGTCAGCGTTGACGATCGCGGTCTGTCCGATGGCGCCTGCATCGGCCGAGCCTGCGCCGAGTCCCGCACCGGCTACGGTCATGGGGTCCATCGACGACGGTCCCGGTAGCTTCAGCGTCTATCGCACCGTCGACAGCGGCCAACGCCCCACCGGGGCAGACAATGCCGCGTGCAACGAGTACTTCGGGTCACCACGCTCGCTGACCGTGGTCGAGCGCCTCGATGCGCGGATGTACACCTTCGCCAACAATCCCTCGACGGGCTTCCTCACCGATCCGACCGCGCAGAACGTCGGGCCGATCTACGTGTGCGACGGCCCGACGATCGACGGGCAGGCCTTCCTCGATCAGTGGGGCGTGCTCACTGCGCCGGGACTGGGCAGGCTCGCGATGAGCGGCCCCTGCGGGCTCGAGTTCATGATCGGCTCACCCGGACGCGCGGCCGTCGATTGCGTGCTTCGAGTGCAGCCCAATGGTTCCGGGGTCACCGACGGAGTGGCAACCAGCAACTCGGTCGCCAATCCCCTTCGTCTGCCGGACGGACGCACCGGTTCACTGTGGACTCTGTACACATTGGGCGAGGGAACTGCCCCGGTCGCTGATCCGGCGCCCGGAACTCCGCAGCCGACCGGTTCGGTGAAGTACAGCGTCGGACGCGAGGTCAACTCGGTCTCGAAGGGCGCAACCCCTGCGTGCCCAGGTGGAGTGCGCACGACCGAGATCCACGCAGTGTCGGTGGATCCGGCCACCGGCGCAGCCTCGACCGAGCCGTCCGAGGACATCGCCGCAACGGCGTCGATCTGCTACCAGAACCCGTCGTCCCCGGACTTCAGCGCGTCGATGAGCATCACGAGTTTCGGTGTCGCCCCGGCACTGACCGCGACCTCTATCGGGCAATGCCGTCGGACCGATCTGGCCGTAGGTCCGGGCACCGTCCAGCAGTCCTGCGGCTTCACCCTGCCGCCGCAGTTCGATCGGGGCTTGACCGGTGGCCAGGTGACGCTCAATGGACTCGTTCCGACGAACGATCCAGCAGGATCGGCCAATTCGGCAATCTGGACCACCTCGTTCCTCGGCTCCATCACTCCTCGATGATTCGGCGCGGCGCCGGGATCGTCCTTCTGGCGTCGACGGTGATCTGCCTCTCGGGCGCGGTGGTGACCGCGCCCGAGGTGGCCGCCGAACCACCGCCGACGAACGTTCCTCTCGAATACGGGCAGACCAGGGACATTGCCGTCGTTCCGCTGCCCGGTCAGCCGGAGGGAATGGCCGTCGATCCTGGCGACGGCAGCATCTGGTCGGGATCGAACCGGCCCAATTCATCGGCAGACGTGTGGCATTGGGATTCCGAGGGACGTCTACTCCAGACGTACACGCTGGAGAATCACGTACCTGCCGAACACGGTGTCAACGGAATCACACTCGACGGTGACGGCCGGGTGTACGCCCTCGACTACTCGGGTGCCAGGGCCGTGCGGATAGATCCATCGACCGGAGAGCAAACGGTGTACGCCACCTTCGCCGATCTCCCGGCATGTGCGGCTGCCGCGGGTGCGCCTTGCGAACCCTCGCCCGTCGATCGACCCGCGTGGCCGAACTGGGCGACGTTCGCCCCCGACGGAACCATGTACGTCAGCGATCTGAACCAGGCCACCATCTGGAAAGTGCCTGCCGGTGGTGGTGCAGCTGAAATCTGGTATCAGAATCAAGATTTCGCGTCTGTGTACAGCGTCAACGGAATGCAGTTCGACGCCGCGGGCCGGCTCAACTTCGTGGTGACCGTGTCGCTCTCACCGGACATCACCACCATCGGGAGAGGTGTCGTATACCGAATCGAGCTCGACTCCAACGGTTCACCTGGCCGACTGGAGCGCGTGGCTGTGGTCGCACAAGGAGACGGCCTGGCCATCGGAACGAGTGGGCGTATCTATCTGCCGATCTCGAACCCGATCATCAATTCGATCCAGGTGGTAGACCCGAACACGGGATCGATCGTGGGCGAGCTACCGACCCTGGTCGATCGAGTCAACCGTTCGATTCCGTACTCCACTCCCGCCTCGGTCGCGTTTAGCGGAACATCCCTGATCGTGTCCAACCACGGACTCCTGGCCATCGACCCGCACCAGTGGGCGATCCTGGAACTCGGCGTCGGTGAAACGGGATTGCCGCTGCACTATCCGGTGGGCCTCGAGTAAGGGACGGTGTGGTCGCGGCTGCGCGGCCAATAGAATCGGGTGCAGTCGACCGCGCTGAGCGCGGTCGACTGCACCCGATTTTCGTTCGCTTGACCCTCACACAGTGTGAGACGGAATTCTCGGAGGGGTCATGTTCAGTATCGGAGAGTTCGCATCCATCGGTCGAGTGTCGGTTCGGATGCTTCGGCATTACGACGAGATCGGACTGTTGACGCCGGCACGGGTGGATCGGTTCACCGGATACCGGTCGTACGAAGGCACGCAGTTCGAGGACCTGGGCCGCATTCTGATGTTCAAGGACCTCGGCTTCCGGCTCGACGAAGTGAAGGCGATCATCCACGCTCAGGTAGGTGAAGATCAGCTGCGTGAGATGCTCGCCGCCAAACGCGATGACCTCGCTCGTAGGCTCGATCTCGATGCCGCCCGCCTACGTCGACTCGATGCGCGACTCTCACACACCGAAGGGAATTTCATGATCACCGTGGACACCAAGTCGCTGCCGACCGATCGCATTGCTTTCGTCACCGAGACTGCCGCCGGTTTCGGACCAGAGAACATCGGGCCGGTCATCGGACCCATGTACGCGCGACTCGCCCAAGCCCTCGCCGGGCACGGCGTCGAGTTCGGCCCGTCGTCGATCGCCATGTACGAGGCCATCGACGACGGAGATGGCACCGGGGTCACCGTGCACGCCGCGTTCGAGGTAGGACCGAACGTGACCGCCGCCGAGGGATACGACGTCCGAGAACTGCCACCGGTCGACCTTGCGGCGACCACTGTTCACCACGGTTCGATGGCGACGATCGGTGAGACCTGGCAGCAGTTCATGGCCTGGATCGACAGCAGTGGTTACGAGCTCGCAGGGGTCTGCCGCGAGTACTACCTGGTATCCGAGCCGGAGCCGCAGGAGAACTGGGTCACCGAGCTGCAGCAGCCGGTGGTGCGGCGTCAGGAAGCCTGAGCCAGTTCCACGAGGGTGGTGCACTGGCAGCCTCCGGTGACCTCCTCGCATTCGAGGATCAGGAAGTGCCGTACGTACTCGAGGTCCACGCAGTCCGGCTCCGTGCACTCCGCACCGCCGACCGCGTGGATCACGAGTGTGCCGTGGCAAGTATCGAAGTCAGCGGACATGCGAAACCCTTTCTCTCGTCTTCTACATCCTTGATATCACCGGGCTCCGACAAGTTCGGGAGTAGACGGGCGTGTTCGACGCCTGAGCTGGCAAACAACGATGACCGTCACGGCGGGGATCCAAGCGTATCCCAGGGCGGTCCGTACGACGGACTGGTCACCCAGCCATGCGCCGACCGTCACCAGCGCAGCGGCCCAGACCCCGGCCGCGAGGAGACTGAGTACGGCATATTCACGCTGACGCAGCGAGGTGGACGCGAGCAGTCGAGGTGTGATGGTGCGGATACCACCGACAAGGTGTCCGGCCACCGCTACCGCGCGGGGCCGTCTCTCCACCGACGCTGTGACACCGAGGACCACCTGCATCATCGAGCGCCCGATCGCGGCCTCGACGCGGGCGGAACCGAGAATCGTGTTGGTGCGGCGGCCGCGCCACAGGGCCCACTGTGCCCCGATGCTCGACGCCACGGCGGCGGTGACGACGGCAGGCAGCCACGGTACGACGCCGATGGACGTCAACACCCCCAGTGCTATCGGCACGTTGTTTCCCGGGGTGAAAAGACCGAGCGGAGAGCCGGATTCGAACGCCAGCAGTACGGCAACACCGACGAAGACCACCCACACCGGTATGACGGACAGTCGATCGACGTCGAGAAGGTCGAGGTTCATGCCTGTCGAATCTTCCCGCTCGCCTCTTGAGAAGCACCACGACCGACCCACCGGTGAGCAGTATGGCTGGCCCTACCCTCGGGCGGTGGGTTCACAGTGGGGACACTGCGAGGACACCGCACTTAGGCTGATCCGCATGAACGAGGCACTACCGATTCCCCTGAATCCGCTCAGGGCGTGGATATCGCCGCACTGGTGGCTGGCCGTGGCGTCGTTGCTGGCGTCGATGCTGGCGGGGCTCGGTGGGTGGTTCATCCTGGGGCTGCTGGTACTGGCTGTGTGCGCACTTCCGTTCGCGCTCAGTGGGGTCCTGGTATTCGCGCTCACGATCGTGCTGCTTCGGTGGATGGATATGGCGGCCCGGGCGGGTATCGGCTTCACCAGCGGCATCGTCATCGCGGGCCCTACCGAGACTGTCTACCCCACCCGCTGGCGAACCTTCGTCTGGTGTGTTCGCGATGTAGGGCTGTGGAAATCGTTGTGTTACTGGATGGTTCGCATACCCTTCTCGGCGGTCCTTCTGTTCCTCCTACCTGCGCTGTTCCTGGCCCTTCCGGTTCTTGTCTCAGCACCGATAGCCTGGATCGTTCTCGATCCCGTCGGCAGCCAATTCGAGATCGGTGATCGAGTGGGATTTTTGCCCGTCTTGGCGGTCGGGATCGTAGCGCTGGTGATGCTTGTCGCCGGGCTTCCACCGCTGTTGACGGCAGTGGCAAAGCTCGACTGGTGGTGTGCTGCTGCGCTACTCGGGCAGTCCTCGTCCAGGATGCGGGTGGACGAGTTGACGGCGAGTCGGGCGCGGGTGGTCGACGCCGCGGATGCCGAGCGGCGCCGGATCGAACGTGACCTGCATGATGGGGCTCAACAGCGATTGGTCTCGGTGGCCATGTCCGTGGGTCAGGCGAAGTCGCGGATCTCGTCGAGCGACGACGCAGTGTTGAAGGGCCTGCTCGATGACGCCCACCGCGAGGCCAAGAACGCCATCGGCGAGATCCGAACTCTCACCCGCGGTTTGCATCCGCCGATTCTGACCGACCGCGGACTCGATGCCGCACTGTCCTCTGTCGCGGCGCTGTGCGCGGTCCCGGTGACCATCGAGATCGATCCGGCATCGACCGGAGAGCGACGCGCGAGCGCCACCGTCGAGTCGACCGTCTACTTCGTCGTCTCGGAGGCACTGACCAACGTGAGCAAACATGCGAAGGCCGGCCACGTCCGAGTCGCCGTCACCAGGGACGATTGCGCTGTTCGGGTGACGGTGGACGACGACGGATGCGGCGGTGCGCAGGTGCCTGCGCACGGAGGGCTGGCCGGTCTGCAAGACAGGCTCAGCGGAATCGACGGCACCCTGTCGGTTGATTCGCCGGTCGGCGGCCCGACGCGTCTCGAGGTGATCATCCCGTGCGAGTGATCATTGCCGATGATTCGGTTCTGTTGCGAGAGGGCGTTGCTCGACTGTTGGTCGACAGCGGAGCCGACGTGATCGACAAGGTGGGTGACGCATCGGAGCTACTCGCGTCGATGTCCGCCGCCGAGCCGGTCCCTGATGTGTGTGTCATCGACGTACGTATGCCGCCGACCTACCTGGACGAGGGCCTCCGCGCAGCGCTGGTCATACGGCAACGATGGCCCGAGGTAGGAGTTCTGGTGCTGTCCCAGTACGTGGAGGAGCGGTACGCGGCGGAGCTGATCCGGCAGAGCACGGACGGCGTCGGGTATCTGTTGAAGGATCGCGTGGCCGATGTGGACGAGTTCGCCGATGCGGTCCGCACGGTGGCAGACGGTGGAACCGTCATCGATCCCGAGGTGGTGCAACAGATTCTGGCCCGTGCACCACGATCGGATCCGCTCGATTCGTTGACTCCTCGGGAACGAGAGGTGTTGACGGCCATGGCCGAAGGCAAGTCCAATGCCGGAATCGCGGCGGCACTGGTGGTCGGTCAGGCTGCCGTCGAGAAGCACATCGGGAACATCTTCGCCAAGCTCGGCCTACTCGGAGACAGTGCCGACCACCGTCGTGTCATGGCCGTACTACGATATCTGGGAGCTATCCAGTGACAAAAGCATTGTGGCGCATCATTGTTGCGACTGTCGTTGCCGTAGTCGTCGTCGGCGTCGCCGGAGCTGCAACCACGGTGGCGATTGCATACGGCTTCACCACGCCGAAGGTGCAGTCCTTCCACTACGCTGCCGACAGGACTGTCGCAGCTGAAAATCTCTCGTTCTCAACGAGGTTCGCACAGTTGACGGTGTCGACGAGTCCCGACGCGGATCTGCATGTGCAGGCCGGTGGAGAGTATCGAGGGGACACTCCGACCGTCGAGATCAGCGACGATGGATCGACTATCGCAGTGGAATGTTCCGGCTCGAATCGAGGGTGGTGTGATCTCGATGTCGAGCTACGCATACCTGCCGGATCGACACTCGGCATCGACGGGTTAGCGGGGGAGGTCCTGCTCGCCGACGTCGATGCCGACACCACGGTGACGACCTCGACCGGGTCGGTGCTCGCTCGCGGGCTGAGCGGAACACTGAGTGTGACAACTCGGTTCGGCGACATCGACATCTCCGACGCTGCCTTGTCCGAGGTCGAGGTGAACACGATCTTCGGACAAGTTGTCGTGGACTCTCGCGTGCCGCCCGACTCGATGCGCATACAGAACACGAGGGGGGACAGCACGATCACGCTTCCCGGTGCCGAGTCCTACGACGTCGCGGCGGAGTCGGAGAAGGGGGACGTCGAGATCGAGGTGATCGACGATCCGCGTTCGCCGAGATCGGTGTCCGCCACCAGCGAAGAGGGGCGGATCTCGGTCGGACGCCGGTAGTGCTCGGTGACTGCGCGGACGGTGACTGCGCGGTCGGGGATGGACGGGGGCTGCGAGAGTTGTGGCGTTGGGGTCGTACTGCCGGGTCGCACCGAGCGGGAAGCGTGCGAGTCAGGGACGGGGCAGCCGTCGATGTAGCGGGTTGGAGGTTGTTCGGCTCGAGGATCGGCCGCTGTGCGGAATGGACGAGACCACGGTAGGTGCATCGGCGGTGGCTCGCGATGCATCGTGCGCCTTCATTGCGGCACTGTTCCCCCGGCCCAGGGCAGGGGAGGAGATTTTCCGTGCGGCTGCCCCTCCGCATTCGGGGCACGGCACCTCGGAGGGCACGTCGGACATGGGAAATATCTGGTCGACGGGTGCGCATCGCCCGGCGCAACGAAAGCTGTAGGTCGGCACGTGTTCGAGAGTAGCGCGATCAGCGGTGTTACGGCACAACGTCATACAAGATCAACCGTCATACAAGATTTACCTGCCAGAACCGACCGCTAGGACCACATCGGTGCAATGATCAAGACAGGAGAATTCAGCGCAACCGGAGGTGCCGCGTGCCAGAACTGCTGTTTCCGCTCGACTCGACCAAGAGTTTCACCGAACAGGACATCGTCGGCCACAACCGATGGCACCCTGACATCCCGGCGGCGGTCACGGTCAAACCTGGCACGTCCTTTCGAGCGCACTGTCGCGAATGGTTCGACGGGGCCATCCACAACGACGATTCCGCCGAGGACATTCTCAACGCGCCTCTGAACAACGTGCACACGTTGTCCGGGCCGTTCCACATCGAGGGGGCTGAGCCCGGCGACCTGCTGATCGTCGACATTCTCGACGTCGGTCCGATCCCGCAGGAGGACTCGGGCCCGCTGGCGGGTCAGGGCTGGGGCTACACGGGCATCTTCGCCAAGCAGAACGGCGGCGGATTCCTCACCGATCGATTCCCCGACGCGTACAAGGCGATCTGGGACTCTTCCGGGCAGACGACGACCTCTCGCCACGTACCGCATGTGAAGTACACCGGCATCACTCATCCCGGGCTCATGGGTACCGCGCCGTCGGCACAGTTGTTGGCGAAGTGGAACGCCCGCGAAGGTGCGCTGATTGCCACGGATCCGAATCGGGTTCCACCACTGGCGCTGGCCCCCGAACTCGACGGGGCAATTCTGGGGTCGCTGAGCGGTGACGAATTCTCTCGCGTCGCCGGCGAAGCCGCGCGGACGGCACCGCCCCGGGAGAACGGCGGCAACCAGGACATCAAGAACCTCACCAAAGGTACTCGCGTGTTCTATCCGGTGTTCGTGCCGGGCGCGAAGTTGTCGTTCGGCGATCTGCACTTCTCGCAAGGAGACGGTGAGATCACGTTCTGCGGGGCCATCGAAATGGGCGGCTTCATGGATCTGCACGTCGACCTGATCAAGGGCGGCATGGAGACGTACGGGGTGAGTGAAAACGCAATCTTCATGCCCGGCAACACCGCCCCGCAATACTCGGAATGGATTGCGTTCTCGGGTATCTCGGTAACTGTCGACGGCGAGCAGAAGTACCTGGACTCCGACCTGTCGTATCAGAATGCCTGCATGCACGCGATCGACTACCTCACCAAATTCGGATACAGCCCCGAGCAGGCATACCTGCTGCTAGGGTCTGCACCGATCGAAGGCCGCCTCTCCGGTGTGGTGGACATTCCCAATTCCTGTGCCACCGTATATATCCCGACGGCGATCTTCGACTTTCCGATAGCGCCGTCAGCCAGCGGACCGTTCCAGATCGATCCGGGAATGGGAGCTCCTCGGGCGCAGTTCTGATCGATTCGTCTTGATATGACGCAACAGCCTCGCTGGTCGAGACTTTCGGCCCGGGTGGCTAGTCTTTCGCGTCGTGGCCCGCGGTGATGATTTGTTCGACGCGGACCGGCTGGGACTCGACGTCGCTGAGCGCGAGAACGTCCGCGACAGTCTCCGTGCTACCACCGAGATAGGCACACGGGAAATCGAAGTGCTGGGCCACGCACCAGGTGTGGTCTGCAGGCCACCACAGGTTCGGCGACAGTCCCTCGAGCGTGTCGGTTGCACGAGAGACCTGCCCTCTCAGCAGGAAGTAGTTGTAGCCGGCAATGTTCGCGGTCGGTGCCTTGCCCCGAATGTCGTCGAGGGCGGTATTGCCCTCCCAGACAGCGAAATAGCAATCGCCCGGTGTTGTGGTCTTCCGGACGAGAATTTCGAGGATGGCCGATAGCTGATCAAGCCAAGGCACACTAGGTCTTTCGGGCACCGGGCGGTGTGTGTTGGGCCGAGCGGGATAGAGGATGCGGGCATAGGCGTCGAACACGGTGGGGACCAGCGAGCCCACAGTCGTCGTGGGAACGACGTCCAGGCCGTCCACCACCCAGCGTGCTGCCGAGACGTCCTGCTGCAGTTCGCAGTCCGACCATTGTTGTCGGTGCGTGCTCAATGGCTCTCCCAGGGTTGTGCTTCGCTGTGATCGTCCCAGGCGGTATCTACGCGAGGATCGCCGATGGTGGCGAAGTGGGGACCGACGTCGTTGGCGATGTGCCAGGCACGGCCTGCCTGCCAGACGAACGAAGGAACCTGCAGCGTCGTGTGGCCCGTACATTCGAGCCAGTCGGCGGGCGACGGATCACAGCACGGTCTCGTGGTCATGGCGTGTCCCTCGGTGTTGCAGTCATTGTCCGAAAGTCATCCGTAGTTTCTCGTTGATCAGTACGTTCAGCCGCCTACGGAAGTGCCGGATGGTCGACGCGTCCGGAAGTGGGTCTGCGGCGAACAACGTCCAGCGTAGGTCGGTTCCGTAGCCCCTGTCCGAGGGCAGATCGAAGCAAATCAAGACGTCAGGTCGTGTTGGCCACAATGAGGTCCAATGCACCAGGCGGGGTGCGTGCACGTCGCCGACGGTCGGCAGTTGCTCGTCGTTCAGCAACATCAGCCATGGTCGGACGGTCGGACGAGCCGGCTGGGAAAGCGACTCGAAAACAATATGTGGCGGCGCAGGCTGGTTCCTTTTCCTCGAGCCGATCTGGTGCATCGGTACGACGCTACCGACGTCCGGAGGGGGCGAGGCAACTCATCTTGGTCGCCAAGACTTCGCGTCCGGGTCGACCCCCCATCCGATCCGCATATATCGATAAGATGAACACATAAGAACGTGTGTTCGAAAGTGTGTCGGTGGGTCGCGATAGATTTCGTGCATGCTTTCGGGGGACGGCGGATCAGGGGTGGACGGCATCGAGACGGTGCCGCCTGCCCCCGAGGTGTCCGATCCCGAACTGTCGGTGTTGGTAGATCGCGTGGAATCCGCGGTCGCCGCATTGACGGAACAGGCGTCGGTGTCGTGGACGAACGCCGACCGGCGCGCGGTGCTCCAACGGATGGAAACGGTGACCCGGTCGCTGACTGCGCACTCGCACACCTGGTTGAACGAGTTGATCGCGCAGCACGGACTCGATGTATATCCGGGGTCGGTGCCGGCGTCGGTGGCGTGGATGCTGCGGATCACTCCACGCGCGGCCGGGGCACGGGTACGCCTGGCTGCGGAGTTGGGGGATCGCACTGCATTGTCGGGTGAGGTCCTGCCTGCACTGCTGCCGCACACCGCCGAAGCATTACGGGCCGGGTTGCTCGACTCCAAGCATGTGCAGATGATCCGCGAATTCTTCCGCCATCTGCCCTCGAGTGTGGACCCGCAGACCCGCGATCTCGCCGAACAGCAGTTGGTGGGCTACGCATCGACCAGACAACCCGACGACTTCGCCCCGCTGGTGGCGCACCTGGATTCGATCCTCAACCCTGACGGCGACTACGACGAGGACGAGGACGGAAAGCCGAAGCCCCGGAAGCGACGTGATGCGTTCTTCTACCTCGGTGAGCAGGGTGCCGACGGGATGTCGGAAGGACGCTTCTGCGTCGACCCCGAGCTGCGGGCCTACCTCGAGGCCTTGTTCTCCAAAGCCGCGAAACCGGGAGTGAACAACCCCGCAGACCCCACATCGGTCGTGCACGAGGGCGAACGTAGCGACCAGACCGGCGACGACGAGAGCGACAAGACCTCCGGTAAGGATGCTGCAGCACCACCACCGCAGCCGGCACCGACGCCCGACGATGCCGGCTCCAGCGATGCAGGCCTGTGGGATGGGACGGACTGCAACGGGGACAGCGACTGCGCGGATGATCATGACTTCGGTGACCAATCCTGCGGTGGCAACGGCTGCAGTGAGAGCGGATGCGGTGAGAGGAATTGCGGCCACGGTACCGACTGTGGTTGCGGCACAGCGTCCGACACTGCGCCTGAACCCGATGACAGAGAAACCGCGGCTGCGGCGCGAGCTGCCGCCGCGGCTCGGGATCGGCGCACCCAGAACGAACGACATCACGACGCCCTGAAACTGGCGCTCCGGCACACGCTCGCCTCAGGGACCCTCGGCACCCACCGCGGCCTACCCGTCACCGCCATCATCACCATGACCTTGAAAGACCTCGACGCCGGCTGCGGCTACGCCATGACCGCCACCGGCTCCCGCGTCTCCATCCGCGACGCCATCA
>NZ_JABFAU010000078.1 GCF_017168335.1 Rhodococcus sp. KRD162
GTGGTCAGCCAGCTCAGGAATGGTCACAGCGTGAGCCAGCCGACGATCACCAACCAGATCCCCCAGATGACCGCGTGAATCACGTTCTTAGCGATCTGCTGCCAAGGTGTCGAGTTGACGAATCCGGACCCGAACGCCGCCAACCCGGTCAGCAAGACCAGCACCACGACGGGCCAGATTAAGCGATTCCAGTGCGGATGGCGGTGCAGAACGACCTGCTCGCCAGCGGCCAGGACATTCTCCGGATAGCTCATGCCCGCGACCTTAATCTTTTGGGGACGCCAGCTCCGCGCGAGTTAACGCAAATGCACCACGTCGCCCGCTGAAACAACTACCGTGCGACCGCCGACGTCCAGACACAGCCGACCCTGGTCATCGATGTCACGCGCGATCCCGACGACGTCC
>NZ_JABFAU010000008.1 GCF_017168335.1 Rhodococcus sp. KRD162
TCCGCACATCGGCCGCCCACCCCCACCACAGCCTTGAACACCCCGACCTGTGGTGCCGATTGTGCAGTTCACTTCTGCACTCAGAATGTCAGAAGACGACTGCAATCACGGGTAAAACCCCAGCAAATCGTGCAGCCTACTTCTGAAACTGACACCCGATCTGTCAGTTTCAGAAGTCAGCTGCACTTGTTCAGAAGTGGGTGTCATACAGCCACTGTTAAAGGTAGACCTGTAGTCCGTCTCGAGCAGTCGCGGTCTTCCTACACGAAATGCGAACGTTCCCCTTTCGCCCGCGGCGGTGAACCTTCCCATTCATCACCCTCGCATCGATGATTTATACCCCTAGGGGTACTTGCATACCCCCCTAGGTATATGCAACAGTAGGTACACCCCGCCAGGAAGGATTGCCATGTGCTACCCCGTCGCATGCCCGACATGCGGTAAGACCACCTGGGCCGGCTGCGGGCGCCACATCGACAGCGTCATGAAGAATGTCCCACGGCCGCAGCAGTGCACCTGCTCGTCGAGCGAGGCACCCGATCCAGCTAGGCGCACCGGCTTTTTTCACTCCCTGTTTCATCGCTGACACCTCACCTTTAAGTCTTCGAGGAAGCTTTTGGGCCTTCGTGGCCTTGTCATATACCCCCACCCGTATTTAGGAGAATGCTATGTCCGTTCCCGCTACCGCGGCGGCTACCGACCGACACGACCGTGACCGGCCACCTGCACCTGGCGCACTCGGCCGCCTGGGGAGCGCGATGGTCACGCGTCGCCGCTGGGTGTTCGGTATCTGGCTGATCACCCTAATCGCCCTTGGATCAGCTGCACCAACGGTGTTTTCGTCGTTGGCCGGGGCCGGCTGGCAGGCCAACGGATCCGAATCCGTCCAGGTACGCGAACTCGCCCAGCAGCATTTCGGCGGCAACTCCTCTGCAGCAGTGCAGGTCGTCGTTCACTCCGACACCGCCTCGATCGACGACCCGGCGATGCAGCAGACACTCACCGACGTCGCGGCTGTGTTCGACAGCGACACCCGCTTCGGCGAGATCGTCGCCCCCCAGCCGGGCATGACCATCAGCCCCGACCGTCACACCGGCATCCTCATCGCCGGCGCAGACGCGAGTACCGACGACATGGTCAAAGCCGTCGACGAGGTCAAAGGCGAGCTGACCGCACTGTCCGGTGACGGCATCGAGGTCTACCCCACCGGGTCGTCAGCACTGTGGTCGGACTTCAACAAAGCCAACCACGACGCGATGATCCAGGCCGAATTGTTCTCCTGGCCGGTCACTTTGGCGATCATGGTGCTCGCGTTCGGCTCTCTCGTCGCCGCGGGTCTGCCGCTGCTACTCACCGTCGCCGGCCTGGTCGCATCCGCAGGCGGACTTGTTCTGCTCAACGGCGTCACGCCGATCTCGGTGTGGGCGATGAACTTCGCGATGATGTTCGCCCTCGCCCTCGGAATCGACTACGCCCTGTTCATCGTCGCCAGGTTCCGCGACGCACTGCGCAACGCCGATCCACGGGCTGCGGTCGCCGAAACCATGGACACCGCAGGCAAGGCCGTGGTCCTGTCCGGTCTGACGGTCCTGGTGAGCCTCTCGGCCGTCCTGCTCGTTCCCGCACCGGCGGTGCGCACCATGGCCGTGGGCATCATGCTCGCTGTCACGTTCGTGCTGATTGCCACCATGACCCTGCTCCCCGCAACCCTGGGTGCACTCGGCTCCAAGGTCAACGCCGCATCCTTGCCCTACGCCAAGCGTCAGCAGCACCGCTCCCCGAAATTCGCAGCCTGGGGTGAACTGCTGCACAAGCACCCCTGGCCGTTCGCTCTGGTGTCCGTGGGCATCCTCATCGCGCTGGCTCTTCCGGTCCTCGGACTGAAAGTGGCAATGCCCTCGATCTCTGTAGTGCCCGAGGACGCACCGGTTCGCCAGGGCTACGAGCTCGTCCAGGCCCAGTTCGGTGACGGCGCGCCCGGCGCACTGCAGATCGTCGTGCCAGCGTCGGATGCGGCCGCGACCGCCACCGCAGCCACTACCGTCGACGGAATCTCGATGGTCACCCCGCCTCAACCTGCGTCCGATGGCTCGAACTATTCACTGCTGCAAGCACTTCCCACCGTGGACCCTTCGGACGAGAGAATGGGCGCCATCCTCGGTGACCTGCGCGCACAGCTGCCGGAGTCGGCGTTGGTCGGCGGTGCGCCGGCGGAGAACCTCGATCTGCAGCAAGCACTGAACGACTACCTACCGCTGGTGATCGGCATCATTTTGGCGCTCGGTTTCATCCTGCTGCTCGTTGCGCTCCAAGCACCGCTGATCGCGATCCTCGGCACCGCCGTCAGTCTGCTCTCGACCGCGGCAGCGTTCGGGGTCGCGAAGCTGATCTTCCAGGACGGGCACGGTGCGTCACTGCTCGGCTTCACCCCGCAAGGCTTCCTCGACGGCTGGGGTCCGGTGTTCTTCTTCGCGATGATCTTCGCCATCGCCATGGACTACACCGTGTTTTTGCTCGCCACCGCGAAAGAGCACTACGAGAAGACCGGGGACCCGAAGGCAGCTCAGGTCGACGGGCTCGCGCACTCCGGCCGGGTCATCTTCGCCGCCGCCGCGGTGATGGTCGCCGTGTTCTTCACCTTCGCACTGTCCGATCCGCTCCCACCGAAAGAGATGGGCATCATTCTCGGTGTCGCGGTACTGCTCGATGCCTTCCTGATCAGGCTGATCCTGCTGCCGGTCTTGCTGCGTCTGACCGGTCACGCCGCATGGTGGTCACCGGCTTGGCTGCGCAAGGTGCTGCCGTCGATCAGCTTCTCTCACTGACACCCTCACCACACCGAACGGAGCACTGATGATCGATCCGAACACAACCCACTCGGCGGCATTCACAGGATGGCCGATCGAACGTATCGTCCCCGCCCTTGCTGCCGGTGTCACCGCCACCGGTCTGGCACTCGGCGAATTACACGCACCGCAGTGGCGACTACTGAGCGCGTTCGCTGCCGCGAACCTCGCCCTCTACGCAGCGGTCGGCTGGTGTCCGGCGAGCGCACTCCTCAGCCGGGTCGGCGTGCCGAGTATTCGTCGGCCCCTGAACGGGTAGACCTACATCACCGCAGTTTGATAATCGAAAGGAATTTCCCTCATGAACATCGCACTCTCGACCACCCTGACCGACACCGACTTCGCCACCGCAGTCGACTCCGTCAAAGCAGCCCTGTCCGATCAGAGATTCGGTGTTCTCACCGAAATCGACATGCAGGCCACGTTGAAGGCCAAACTCGACGAGGACATGGAGCAGTATCTGATCCTCGGTGCCTGCAATCCCACCCTCGCGCACCGCGCCGTCGGAGTCATGCGCCAGATCGGGTTGCTGCTGCCGTGCAATGTCGTCGTCCGCGCCGACACGAGCGCACCCGGATCGATCATCGTCGAAGCCATGAACCCCGACATCATGGTACAAGCGACAGGCGAACCAGCACTCTCCGACGTCGCCGCCGAGGCCACCACCAAGCTCCAGGCCGCTATCGACGCACTCGGTGGCCAGGACACAGCACACAGCTGATGACCCTGACGCTGGCCCTGGTTCTCGGCGTCGCCGTCGGCATCCTGCTCGGTCTCCTCGGCGGCGGTGGGTCGATCGTCGCCGTCCCGGTTCTGGTCTACGCCCTCGACCTGCCCCTGGCGGAGGCGATACCGACCTCGTTGCTGGTGATCGGTGTCGCCTCGGCGACCGGGGCCATCCCCAAGGTGCGGGCGAAGCTCGTCGAGTGGCGACTGGCGGCGATCTTCGCGGCCACCGGTATCGTCGGCACCCTGGTCGGCAGCGCCCTGGGAAGACATCTGCCCGAGGCCGCCGTGATGATCGGCTTCGCGATCGTCATGATCATCGCCGGGGCGCGGATGCTGGGAAGCACCGACGATGTCGGAACTGCCTGCAAAACAGGGAATTCCGGGATCGACTGGCGGCGGTGCGCACCACGGTCCATCCCGACCGGGTTCGGCGTCGGAGTCCTCACCGGACTGTTCGGCGTCGGCGGAGGATTCCTGATCATCCCCGCACTCGTGCTGCTGTTGGGAATCGAGATGAGTGTCGCCGTCGGAACATCGCTGGTGGTCATCGTCGCCAACTCCGCCGCCGGACTGATCGCTCAGGCCGACGGGCTCGGCGGGAACTGGCCGCTGACAGCCGCGTTCGCCGGTGCGGCGATCGCAGGCTCGCTGGTCGCCGGGCGACCGAGCACACGCATCGACACCGACAAGCTGCGCACGTGGTTCGCCTACCTGGTGTTCGCCGTCGCAGGCTACGTACTTGTCGACACACTCTTTCTTTCATGACCGGACGCACACACCGACCCGATGCCCCCAGGGGTAATCTGGAACGACTACCACCCTCACACCATCAGGAGATCGCAATGGTCGGCGACGAAGACAGCATCGCATTGGTACTCAACCGTCTGCGCCGCGCACACGGCCAGCTCGCCGGAGTGATCGGCATGATCGAGAACGGACGCGACTGCAAAGACGTCGTCACCTAACTCGCCGCAGTGTCCCGCGCCCTCGACAAAGCCGGCTTCAAGATCGTCGCCACCGGCCTCCGCGAATGCATGACCGGCGAGACCGCCGACAACAAAGAACCCATGACCGAAGCGGAACTGGAAAAACTCTTCCTCGCACTGGCCTGAACGACACATTTCACGTCAGAAACGAGGCCGACCCGACAACACCGTAGGAGTACCCCATGAGCACGACCGATCCAGATATCGCCATCATCGAAACCTCGAGCCTGGGCGACCGCAGTTACCTGGTCAGCCACGACGGCATCGCCGTTGTGATCGATCCCCAACGTGACATCGACCGCGTCCTGGCATTGGCAGCGGAGAAGAACGCCACCATCACCCACGTACTCGAAACCCACATCCACAACGACTACGTCACCGGCGGCCTCGAACTCGCACGCGCCACCGGAGCCGAATACGTTGTGCCCGAGGGTGACCCGGTCGAATTCGAGCGACGGGCAGTGGGGGACGGCGATGTCGTCGACGCGGGATCGGCGACGTTTCAGGTCATGCACACCCCGGGCCATACACATCATCACGTCAGCTACGTACTGCAACTCGGAGACGAACCGATCGCGATCTTCACCGGCGGCTCGATGCTCTACGGATCCACCGGCCGCACCGACCTACTCGGCTCCGAACACACCGACGAGCTCACCCATGCCCAGTTCCACTCGGTCCGTCGAATCGCCGCCGAACTCCCCGCCGACGTCGAGGTCTACCCCACCCACGGATTCGGTAGCTTCTGCTCCGCGACCCCCACCAGCGGCGACTCGTCGACCATCGGTGAACAGCAACAGTCCAATCCCGCGCTGACCCAGGACGAACAAACCTACGTCGACGAGTTGATCGCAGGACTGTCGGCCTACCCCGCGTACTACGCCCACATGGGCGTCATCAACACCGAAGGCCCCGCACCGATCGACCTGTCCACCCCAGAACCCGTCGACCCCGACGAACTACGCCGCCGCATCGACGACGGACAATGGGTCGTCGACCTCCGCGCACGCACCGCCTTCGCTGCCGGACATCTCGACGGTTCCCTCGGCTTCGAGCTGTCGACGACATTCGTCACCTACCTCGGCTGGCTCTACCAGTGGGGTGCGCCGCTGACCTTGATCGGCGACACATCCGATCAAATCGACGAGGCCACAAGGGAGTTGGCACGTATCGGCATCGACCACCCCTCCGGCTCCGCTGTCGGAGAGATTCATTCGCTCGCCAGCGACGGGCGCGTACGGTCCTACGAAGTGTCCGACTTCGCCGGACTCGCCGCAGAGGACTCGGACATTGCAGTGCTCGACACCCGTCAACAGTCCGAATACGCGGACGGCCACATCCCCGGTGCGATCAACATTCCCCTCCACGAACTGCCGCACCGACTCGCAGAAGTTCCCGACGGCAAAGTGTGGGTGCACTGCGCCTCCGGCTATCGCGCCTCGATCGCGGCCTCACTACTCGACCGGGAACATCGCAGCGTGGTGCTCATCGACGACGACTACAACCGCGCAACAGATCTCGGACTCGACACCTCGAAGACATGACGAAATGCTTCGACGACCGAACGCGACGAGACAGGCGTACCCCCAGGGGGTATATGTTGGTATCATCGGCCGCATGCACTCAGTGAATCGGCACGGTCGACGGGGCACAGCTCCGACGGCAGCTTTACTGATTGCACTGACGGTGTTCGGTGTCCTGTTGATGCATTCGGTGACACCGATGTCGATGCCCGTGACCGGCTCGATGTCCACATCGATGAGCGGCGGCCATGCCTCGTTCGCAGCACCGTCCCACACGGACGCCACGGTTCCGGTGATGACCGGGGAACATGACTGCCCGTCGGGGCACCAGATGATGCATCCCTGCGTCGGCACGACGGTGTCGTGGCCCGCGCTGACGGTCCCGGCGATGAGCGCAGCCCTCGACCTGGCGCCGACATCGGTGAACCGGATCATTGGACGGGCCGACTCCACGCTTGAGCGTGCGCCGCCGTGGACGTTATGGGAGTTGGACAGATCGGTGACCTTGCCAGTGTGACAGGGAGCCCGGCAGACGCGTGTCTGTCGGCGGATCGAACGACATCCAATTCTCTGCACTACCCACTCTTGCAAGGAGTTTCCTCATGCGTACCAAAGTCATTGCCTCGATCGCTGCTGCCGCCGCGAGCGCGTTCCTCGTCGTCGGCTGTAGCGACAACGCGGCCGATTCGTCGATGGACGGCCATGCGATGGGATCGATGTCCTCGGCACCGATGTCCTCGGCCCAAGCAAGCGCGTCCGCAGAGTTCAACGATGCCGACGTGATGTTCGCGCAGATGATGTACCCGCATCACGCCCAAGCAGTCGAGATGGCCGACATGGCGAACGGCCGCACCGACAACCCGGAGGTGCTGTCGCTGGCATCGGCGATCGCCGCCGCGCAACAGCCCGAGATGGACCAGATGACCACCTGGCTCACCGAGTGGGGCCAGCCCATGCCCGACATGGACAGGGGTGACATGGGTGACATGGGTGACATGGGCGGGATGGACCACAGCTCCGGCAGCGGCATGATGACCGCTCAGGACATGGACGCGTTGATGGCAGCGTCGGGACCGGAATTCGACCGCCAGTGGTTGACGATGATGATCGCCCACCACACCGGCGCCATCGAGATGGCCAACACCGAAATCGCAGACGGTTCCAATCCTGACGCCCTGGAGATGGCCCGCACCATCGTCGCCACCCAGCAGCAGGAAATCGACACCATGCAGCGGCTGCTCGGCTGACCCGGCCCGCTATAGACAACGATGGCCGCATCCTCTCCGGCGGAGAAGGTGCGGCCATCAACGTTCCACAATTGTCAGGGCTGCGTTCCCGGTACGAGATCAGCTCTCACAGTGACGGTGTGCGCTGCGACGGAGGGTTGGAACTCCCCTCGTTCACCGCTCCGGTGATGGTGTCGGGTGTGAGGTCGAGTCGACGCAGTAATTGTGCGTTCGCAGCGACGATGATCGTCGACAGCGACATCAGGATCGCGCCGATCGACATCGGCAGCACGAACCCGACCGGCGCGAGCACTCCTGCCGCGAGCGGAACCGAGATGAGGTTGTATCCCGCTGCCCACCAGAGGTTTTGCTTCATCTTTCGGTACGAGGCGCGCGAGAGTTCGATCACCGACAACACCGACCTCGGGTCGTCGCTGGCGAGGATCACTCCGGCCGATGCGATTGCGACGTCGGTGCCGGCCCCGATCGCGATACCGACATCGGCCTGCGCCAGAGCCGGGGCGTCGTTGACTCCGTCGCCGACCATCGCCACCGTACGGCCTTCGCTCTGGAGTTCAGCGACGTTGTGCGACTTGTCTTCCGGTTTCACCCCGGCGAAGTAGCGGTCCACACCGAGCTCGGTGGCGACGGACTTCGCGACGGCGTCGGCATCACCGGTGATCATCACGACCGCGATTCCTCGCGCGTGCAGCGCGTCTACCGCAGTGCGTGACTCGGACCGGATCTCATCGGCGAGCGCGAGGGCACCGATCACGGCCCCGTCGGCGAGGACGTGCAGGATGATCGCCCCGTCCCCGCGCCACCGGTCGGCGACAGCGAGTTCGGATCCGTGTTCCTGCTCGAGCAGTGCCGGCCCGCCGACCTGGATCCGGACGCCGTCGACGTCGGCTGCGACCCCGACGGCGGGGGACGACTGAAAGCCGGCTGCAGCCGGGACCGTCAGGTTCCGCGCGCGTGCGGCCTCGACGATGGCACGGGCGAGTGGATGTTCGGAATCTGCTTCTGCGGCAGCGGCCAGCGCGAGAACGTTGTCGGCGGTGCGCCCGCCGGTCACCTCGACTGCGGTGACGGTGGGTTCACCCTTGGTGAGGGTCCCGGTCTTGTCGAACAGCACGGTGTCCACCGTGCGCATGGTTTCGAGTGCGAGCCGGTCCTTGACCAGAACACCGCCGCGGGCGGCGCGTTCGGTGGCGATGGAGACCACCAGCGGAATCGCCAGTCCGAGTGCGTGCGGGCAGGCGATGACCAGCACGGTGATGGTGCGGATGACGGCGTCGTCGGGCATCCCGACCAGAGTCCACACCGCAGCGGTGATGATCGCGGCACCGAGAGCGAACCAGAACAGCCAGCCAGCGGCGGTGTCCGCGATGCGCTGAGCGCGCGAGGTCGAGTTCTGGGCGTCGGCGACCAAGCGGCCGATGCCGGCGAGGGCGGTGTCCTCCCCTACTGCAGTGACCTGGACGCGCAGACCTGAGTCGGTGGCGACAGTGCCGGCGACGACTTGATCGCCGTCGCTGCGGCGGACGGTGCGTGATTCCCCGGTGATCATCGATTCGTCCATGCTCGCCGATCCGGAGACGATGGTGCCGTCCGCCGGTACGCGGCCGCCGGGGCGGACGACAACGACATCACCGAGCTGCAGCTCGGACGGGGGCACCGGCACCACATCGTCGCCCTCGACGCGTTCGGCGACATCCGGGAGCAACGCCGCCAACGAGTCCAGAGCGGAGGTGGTCTGGGCGAGTGATCTCATCTCGATCCAGTGCCCGAGCAGCATGATCACGATCAGCAGGGCCAGTTCCCACCAGAAGTCGAGCTGATGATCGAGCAGGCCGAGGCTCGCTCCCATCGACGCAATGAATGCGACGGTAATCGCCAGGGCGATGAGCAGCATCATTCCCGGTGCACGGGAACGGATTTCGCTGACTGCTCCGGAGAGGAACGGAGACCCGCCCCAGGCGTACATCACCGTTCCGAACACCGGAGAGACCCAGGCAATCCACGCTGCGTCGGGCAATGAGTAGCCGAGGAGCATCGCGAACATGTTCGAGGCAACGATCACCGGAACGGCAAGGACCAGCATGACCCAGAACAGGCGACGAAACATACCGACGTGATCACCGTGACCGGTGTGCCCGCCGTGCTCTGCGTTGTGCCCGCCGGTGTCGTGGTCCGACTGCGGAGTCGCCTTCTCTGCCCCGTCCGTGTGCATTTCGGGTCCTTCTTCATGCCCGCTGTGCTGCAGTCTGTTCGGCGGATCCGTCCGCGCGGAGTCGACGTCGGAGTGTGTGTGATCGTTCATCGTGCAGTCCTCTCATCCATCGAGTTCGATATCCATTCATCCCATGAACTCGTGGGTTCTGGTTCGGCTGTGCATTCGGCGTCGAGGGCGACAATGATCTGCGCCTGGACGAGCGCGGCTGCACTGGTGACCGTGAATGTCCCTGCCGCCGCCGATAACGCGACAGTGTCCATTCCGATCACGGCGTTGACGTCGTTGCGGACCGACGGCTCACAGTGGCCGTACATCAATACCGGCGTAACTGACAGTGCGTGATGATCATGCGTAGCTTTCGACATCTCGGACAACATATACCCCATAGGGGTATATGTTGATCAAGTCGAACCATACCCCTTCCTGATCCCATTGGGAAGAACCGTCAGGGTGTTGTCAACGCGTGAGCGCCAGTCGGCTGGCCACCAGGTGCACCCGCGGTCGCTGTCATGCTCACGGACGGGCATGGATGTCGATACCGATTCGGTCAAGGGGCGCATGCATCCGCGGCACAGCTGAGCCTTACAGCGACGGGCGTACCTGCACACGCGCGTGGATCATCGGCGTTCGCTGCGATTTCCGTTACGAGTCTTCTCACCGACTGGAGGCAGGGCAGGGCGAATTACGCCGTGTCACGGCGCGCATGGCGAGCCCGCGTGTCGACTCTCGAAGATCGCGGAACTGCTCGTTCGGTCGATCGCTGACGCCGCAGATCGGACGGTGGAGCGATACTGTCTCGTTCACCATGGGGCTGCGGCGCCGCCGATGTAGCGTTGAGTAAGTCGTAGATGGGTGTATCACTCACGTTCGGTTCCACTTTCGATCTGATCGTTTCGGTGCGCCTTCGAACGCGCCGACAGTTGCCGCTCACCGGCCCCGGGCGAGCCCTGCCCTACCGGCCAGCCGGCGCGCACCGACATATCCAGTCCGCAAACTCGGTCACATGCGGTGAAAATGCCTGCCCGTCACACCGCAGTTGCTCTTTACCGAGTGTCGGCACGCTTGCGCAGCGCAGCGGTCGCCAATTCTGCGACCGCTGCGCGATAGAAATCTCGATCTATCTCCCCGGCCGCGAATCTACGATCGAGGATTTCCTGCGCGTCCTCCCCCGATTGCGGGCGAGCGGACATCAGCCGAACCGCACCCCAGATCAACAGAGCGATCACGACCAGCCAGAACGCGGCCATTCCTGCCATCATCGTCCATCCGCCACTCATGGTGCCCATATTCATCATTGCTGCTCCTCACTCTCGCACCAGCCACCTGCTGACCTGCGGAGTGTGGTCATCCCGCAGCTCCTACTATAACGCTTAGTAGTTCAGCTACTATCGAGCATAGTAGTTGACTGCTGTCGAGACGCCGTCGCCCGGACAGGCGATGATGGAGGCAACCTGTGGGAAAGAAATCCAGCAAGTCGCGATCGAAAGCGCACAAACGACGAACCACGGCGACACGATTCGGGGGCGGCCCACCGGCTCCCCACCCCGGTGCCATACGTACTGAGCCCCAGCCAAGGCATCCCCTCTCAGCGGTGGCCCCACATTCTGCGGTCAGCGTCGCCGCCGCCGATTATCTTCGAAGCAGGGGCCACTCGCCCGGCAGCGGTGCACTCCATCCCACTGTCGCCCGGGCTTTCGCGCCGGACTCCACTACCCCACCGCGAGCGTCGGCCCAGGCCGCAGAACCGACGATCGATACTGCAGCGCCGCCGGAGCGCCCACGTGCCCGCACGCCTGAAGCTGTTGCGCCCGCACCGCAGAGTTACGCACCCAAGCGCTCACCAGCCACCAGTTGTACCGATGAGATTTCCCAGGTCGAGCCGCTGGGGCTTGCGGTGACGTACTGGGGTGTCGGCGGGGCCGATGCCGAGCCCAGCCACGACGTGGCGATTCGCTTCACTGGATCGCGGGTGGAAGTCGAGGGCCATGCATCGACCGAGAAGGTCGGTTTCGATCGGACTCTGGTCGTGAAATCACGTCCTGCCGCTGGAGGCCGGTTCGCCGCGACCACCCGTATTCAGGGCATTGCCAGCGGGGAGTGGGAGGTGAGTGCGCGACGCATCGACGGGGGCGCAGACAGTAGCGAACGGCAGCAGAACTCTGTGCTCACCGCGCGCACTGCGCTACTGACATACGGTCCCGCTGTGCGGGTGTGGAGTTGGCCGGCGTTGGTAGCCGCGGGAGCGGTGGTTGCATTGATTGTTCAGGGATTCCTGCTCTCACGCATGGATGCCAATGTTGCTGCTGCTGTTGCAATTTCAGCTCTGAGTTGCGTTTTGGGATATATCGGTGCCAAGGTTTGGTACTTGATCTTGCACCGTCGACCGATATCTACTTTCATCCGCGCAGGAGCGTGCATACAAGGCTTCCTCCTCGTTTCGCTCGGCACCTTGGTCATCGGCGGAGCACTCGGGGGTATGGACGTCGGCGCAGTCCTGGATGCAACCACCCCGGGATTGTTTCTCGGCATGGCGATCGGTCGTCCGGGATGCTTCTTGGCGGGCTGCTGTTCGGGGCGTCCGACTCGATCTCGGTGGGGCCTGTTTTCGTCCGATCGCACCCTGGCGACGAGGAGGATTCCGGTTCAGCTCTACGAGGCCGCTGCAGCCCTGTTGATCGCGGGAGTTGCGCTCGCCGCGGTACTTCAGGTCGACCTTCCCGTCGGAGGGCTGGTCTTCCTGGGGAGTATTGCCGCATACACATTGGTCCGGCAAGGCCTGTTTCTGTTTCGAGTGGACGCGCACACTCGTCGAGGCCGACTCACTGTCTCGCTCATCTGCTGCGCGGTCCTCATCGGCGTCCTCGCAGCGTCGCAGGTGCTCTCGTGATCACCGAACGTATTTTTATGCGTGTGCCTTTCGGTGATCACCTCGATGCGATGGCACCGCATTCGGTGTCCCGATCGACGCTCCGTAGTCCGGCATCGATACTGACTGTCCTCGTCCTTGCACTCGCTGGATGTACCGGCGGCGAGGTCTCTGAGCCCACCGCGTCGATGCCCGTTGCTACACGGGCGGAACTGCTCGATCCCGCTGACTTCGCCGCCGCAATCGCCGATCCCGCCCGAGTCACGATCAACGTCCATACCCCCGACGAGGGCCAGCTCCCGGGAACCGACTCGAGCCTTCCCTTCGACCAGATCCGACAACAGGCCGCGACGTTGCCGCCCGACCGGACCACGCCGCTGGCGATCTACTGCCGTACCGGGACAATGAGCGCCACCGCTGCGAAAGAACTGGCCTCTCTCGGCTACACCGATGTCGTCGAACTACAAGGCGGCATGCTCGCGTGGCGAAACACCGGACGAACCATCGGAGAATGATCACGCACGTTCCGCACCACCGCCCCCGAAGGTCGAGCACCAGAACCGATCCGGTGAAATCGAATGCCGAGATCGTCTTGGTCAGGGTTTACCAGGTCGGGACCGGACACTTCGCCGATGGTCCCGCTACTGCCGGGAAGTGAACCTATCGGTTTGCCAGCGGGCGCAAACGACGTCGAACGGGCCCCGGCCTGTACCGGCGAATCAGAACCTCGCCCGCTGTCACCCTCAGTGCTACCAGCGCAGGCGTGCCCTCGCCCCAGGTTGCCTTCTCCTCGGCGGTGGTTCGGCTCCGTCGGCCGACTCGCTCACGATCGACAACGTATGGACGTGCTGGCAGCGCGCGATGTCAGGCGAAGAACGAGACGGCCGGTCGTCGGAAGACGCGGGCGGCCCCTACACCGAGGCGTACAAGCGTGAGCGCCGCCGTCAAGGTCGGGGTTGGGTGGTCCCTGATGGCGGGTGTCGTGATCGGTGCGACCCACGTCGTAATTCATCTCGGGCAGCTTCGGTTTCTTCCGAGCGCCGGATGGCAGGATCTCGCGGTCGGCTATCCGATGGCGATGGTCCTCGCGCTCGTCGGTCTCATGATGATCGCTTCCCGCACCCGAAAGCCGAGGGGCGAGTATTGCGGACTCGCTCCCGTGATCTGTAGTGCCGCGCGGGGCATTTCATCCCACCGCGCAGGATGCCAACGTCATGGCCCCCAGCAGGGCCACTACTGGTAACGCAGGCAGGGCAACGGCGGTGCACGCTACGAACGCCCGCGCCCACCGGAGGGGAGCATGCGGGATCACTCGGTCCACGGCGAGACGATCGAGCCGCACAACGGTGGCATCGGAAACCATACCGAGGGCGGGCAGAGGAACAGGGTGCGGGCGCAGCGAAGTCAGAGCGCGCCGCACGGGGTCTCGTCCGTGCGAGCGGGCTGCGCGGGCGTCCGCGTCGAGTTCGACCAGAGCGCGCACGAGCGAAGGTGACGCTCGCATGATCGGTAGCCACGGAAACGCATAGGCCACCGACTCGGCAATGCCTACGAGCAGATGATGCCGGCCATCGATGTGTGCACGTTCGTGTGCGAGGACCGCCTCGACTTCAGCAGGCGTCAACTGCGTACGCAGCCCCTCGCTGGCCACGACCATCGCCGGTCGTCCCGCGACGCTGTACGCGAGAGGACTGTCCAACGGAAGCCACAAGGTCGACGCGGGTTGATTCGAACCGGAAAACCCGACGCCTCCAGCGATGATGCGCAGCAGATCGATGTGCCGCTCGTACACTCGCCGTCGCTCACACACTGCGCGCCTCAGGTGGACGATCCAGCGGACTGCGCCGCAGCCCAACATCGCAATCCCGACAACCCCGACGATGGCCTCGACGCGGGCAGGTATGTCGCCCTGAAGGGCGAGCCAGCATTGGTGTGCGATGTCGACCAGGGTCGTCACGCCCCCATGACTGGGGATCGCACTGAGCACGACCGGTACCGCAATGCTGACCAAGGTGCCCACAACGAGCGCCGACCACGTCAAGAGCGTGACGTGCGCATCGATACCTCTGTCGATCATCGACCTCATCAGCAATGGCGCGGCAGCCGCAACCAACAGCCCACCGAGGGCCCACAGGAGTACGGCAGTCACCTCTGACGCTCTTTCAGACCGCGGGTGAGCACCTTCGATTCGTCATCGGAAGCGCCGCGGGCGAAGTGCAGCAGCACGCTCGTCGGGTCGCCGGTCGATTCGAGAAGTATTCGCAAGGCGTCGGAGGCGGCTTCTTCCCTGCTTCGGGTGGCTTCGTACCAATATGCCCGTCCGTTGCGTTGTCGGTGTACCCAGCCTTTACGGTGCAAATTGTCGAGCACCGTCTGAATCGTGGTGTACGCCGGTTCTCGACCGTCCTCGAGTTGATCGATGACATCACGAACCCGGACTGCGGCGCTGGTATTCCACACCACGTCCATCACCAGAGCTTCGAGCTCTCCCAAACCCTGCATGAGTGCCTCCTAGGCGCGTGTTCACTCTATCCCGTCGAACGAGCCAGCCACGTGATCCTTCGGTAGCGAGCACCCTGGTCCGAGAGGTTTGCATGCCTCGAATACGAATGCGGCCGTAGGCTCACGCCAGGTAGGACACCGATGTCATCATTCCCGCTTCCCCGTGATAGAGGTTGTGGCAGTGCAGAAGCCACTGGCCGGGATTGTCGGTGTCGAAGTCGACTTCGACAGTTTGGTTCGGCAAGACCAGCGAGGTGTCCTTCCGGGGGCCTGATCCGGCACCGTTGACAACCTCGAAGGTGTGTCCGTGCAGATGCATGGGATGAAACATCGTGGTGGCGTTGACGAAGCGAAGTCGTACTCTTTCGCCTTCGCGAACGTCGAGGGGGGTGTGCTGCTCGTACGTCTCACCGTTGAGCGTCCAGGTGTACCCGCCCATCTCCATCCCGAGAGCGATGTCGTACGTGCGATCCGGCTCGCGTGCGGACAAGCGGACCGTATCGAGCGACATCAGTTGATCAGCCATCACCGGGGCTGCAGAGAGTTCGGCAGGCCGGACTGAGGACTGCGGCGCGGCGCCTGGCCCGGTACGCAACACAGCGAACCCGCTCCCGTCCTTACCTTCCGCGGCGGCGACAATCGGAAACGCCCCGTCCTGCAAGGTGATGATTGCGTCGTAACGCTCTCCCATCCCTATCAACAAGCATTGCGCCTGCTCGGGCTGAACCGGAAATCCGTCGCTGTGAGTAACAGTGAGAGGATGCCCCCCCACTGCGAAACGGAAGGCCGTGTCGGCAGCTGCGTTGATGATGCGCAGGCGCAGCCGCTGGCCCGGCCGTCCGCCGAGCACGATGGGGTCGGCGGCGATCTTGCCGTTGATCAGGTAGTACGGGTAGCTCACGTCGCCGGTGTCGCCACCGAGAGGCGACTGGGCGGTGGGCGCGCTCATCGACATGCCGCCCATCGACATGCCCTCGCTGCGCAGCCGTTCGAGTTCTCGATCGGGGTCGCCGGCTACCCCGTCGAGCCAGTCGTCCAGGACCAGGACGGCTTCGAGGTCGTAGTCCGAGCCGTCGGCGGGGTCCTCGACGATCAGCGGTGCATACAGTCCTCTGTCGAGTTGGGTACCGACGTGAGGGTGAAAGAAGTACGTGCCCGCGTCGGGCACGGTGAAGTCGTAGCCGAACGAGTCACCGGAAGCCACAGCCGGCTGAGTCAGGCCCGGCACTCCGTCCATGTCGTTGCGCAAGGCGATTCCGTGCCAATGGATCGTCGTCTCCTGCTCGAGGCGGTTGTCGAGCTGTGCGCGCAACACATCACCTCGGCTCAGGCGAATCTCGGCACCGGGGAGTCTGTCGCCGAAAGTCCAGGTCTGTACCTGCACTCCGCCGAGGTCGATCGTGCTCGACTGAGCTCTCAAGGAAATATCGACTTGTCTGCCGACGGCCGAGCGCCGCGCGTCCTCGGCCTGTCCCACCACATCGGAGTCCGGTCCGACAACTGTCGCTGCGGACGAGCCATTGCCGCATGCCGCCAACACGACGGCACTCGTTCCGGCCGCGCTCAGCGCGAGAAAGTTGCGGCGCGTGAGCGAGAACGCACCTGCCCGCTGCCTGGTCATACACATCTCCCAATTCTGTAGAAGTCCGTCCGCCGGCGGGCGTTCGATCCTCGCCGCGTTGCTGGTGCTGGTGCTCGTGCTCGTGCTCGTGCTGAGATCAGCGCACAAGCGCTGTTACCGCCTCCCGCACCTGACTCGGGTCGTAGAACACCGGCGTCGAGGTGATGCGCTCGATCGTTCCATCGCTCTGGACCAAGAAACTCAGGGGCAGGACAGGGGGCGCGTCAAGTGTCTGCAACGCCGCGTCGGCCTGATCGAACGAGGGATAGTGCACTCCCAGCTCGGTGAGCAGGCTCAATGCCGCATCGGCATCGTCTTGGACGTTGAGACCGACGACCCGAACCGCATCCGGTTCTGCGGCGTACTGGGCCAGAACCGGAATCTCCTGTCTACACGGACCGCACCACGACGCCCAGACATTGAGCAATGTGGGTTGCCCAGCCAGGGAGGTCCCCAGATCGGATAAGTCCGACGTTCCCAAGCATCGTGCGGACGTACCGACGAGCTCGCCAGTTACGGGGGACGGAACCGGCGACGAGGTCGGGCACGGCTCGAGGGCAGCACGGGTAGCGATCACTGCCGACGGGAGATCCTCGTCCTCGACGTGAGGTGCCGATCCTGCGGACCCCACCGACTGGGTCGAGGGATCTCGAGACCACAATGCCAGCGCTCCAACAACTGTCACGATGACGATGATCGCAAGTAGGGACCAGCGTGTCGTCACCCGCTGCACCCTGCACCTCTGTCTCGTTCACCTCGACGATGTCTTCCGGTCTGTCAGCGTCATACTACACGATCTACTATCTTCGATAGTAGCAACGTGGATCCTGCACGCCGTCAACGCTTTCGCGGCCCCTTCACCCTCGGGCCTCACAGTGCCAGCACACAGCTCTCCGGCCGTTCGCCGAAGACGACCGTCCCCATCGAGGCGCACGATGAAGGCCGTCCAGCGACGCCGAGTCCTTCTGGCGCAGAAGATATTACGTACATGAACTTCGGCTCCCGAGAAACAACCCGACGATCGAAATGGGTCGCAGGGTGCGAATGTTACCGATGTAATTCACTGTGACTGATGGTGCTTGTGCGGAAAGGGTGTAATAGTGATGCGGCGTGTCGCCTTGACTCGAAGGCGACCTGAATTACTGCCAGGTATGCAGTTGCCGTCCAGGAGGACCACCGACATGAGACCTCTGCCCTCGTCCTCGTACATGGCGCACCGAACTCGGTGGGGTACTCGCATCCTCGTCGGTACCGCGTTCGTGGGAGGCATCCTCGCGCTGGCACCCACGGCGTCTGCAGCCCCGGACGCCGATCCGGCTGCGCCGCCGCCTGCCTTCCCCGCGCAGGCCCAATCGGACCCGCACGTCCAACAGGAGGTCCTCGATCTCGTCGTCGGCGCACTACGCGAGATTCGCGCCAACGGCGCTCTCGACGACCTGGCCGGCCCACAGAGCCGCATCGTCTCCTGCCTCGTGGGCACGATCGGAGCCACCGATACAGCTGACGGACCAACGGGAGCCCTTTCGCGACTGATCCCCTGTCTCGCGCCGATCGACGACATCGACCCCACAGTTCTCCCCCGACTGGTGTCGTCGATGGACGTCGCCACACTTGCATCCACACTCGCGGCCGCCGAGACTCCCCACGATCCGGCCACCCCGCACACCTCGTCGCGCGGACATGCGGCGGTCCCACCCGGCAGGTCGAACGCCGAGCCCTCGACCGAACAACCGACCGCCCAAGGCACCCAGGACACTCAGGACACTCAGGACACTCAGGACCCCGAGTCGGCCGCCGACCCGTCGACGCCCGAACTGCCCGCGCTCGAACCCGACGCCACTGTGCCTGAAACGTCGGCACCCGGCACGTCATCTGAAACAACGACACCCGAAACCACGACACCCGAGGCGGGCGATCATCCGTCGGCCGCCCCGCAATCCCCTACCGGCACAACAGGGTCGAGCAACGGAAAGTATCGTGCGCCGACAACAGGAACGTTGACCTCGACCTTCGGCGACGGCCGCGCCCATCAAGGAATCGACATCGCCAACTCCACCGGTACACCGATCGTCGCCGTTGCGGACGGCGACGTGATCAGCGCAGGACCGGCCCAGGGCTTCGGACTCTGGGTGCGCATACGCCACGATGACGGCACCGTAACGACCTACGGGCACAACAACGACAACCTCGTGACCGTAGGTCAACGCGTCACTGCTGGTGAAGAAATTGCGACGGTAGGAAACCGGGGTATCTCCACCGGTCCACATCTGCACTTCGAGGTCGACACACCCGCCGGCAACAAGGTCGACCCCAGACTTTGGCTCGCGGAACGCGGAGCCACCATCACCGGTTCGGACCGTGACTCGTAGTCGAGCCTCGACCGCACGGCCCGCCGATGGGAACGAATTCCGCACTGTTGCACTGACTTCGGATGCGTCTCTGCGGTCTCGTTTTCACCATCAGACCTGAACCCTCGGTGCCTCGACATGTTCAGCGGGCGCGCAGTACGATCGCCCGCATTCCGGTAAGTTCGCCGTACCTACTGCGAGCCCGAGAGGTGAAACGGGGGCCTACGACCGAACAGCCGCGTCGGACAGCGCGACACCCCGAGAGGCGAGCCACTCCTGAGGATCGACCTTGCTCCCCGCCGCGTCGACGACCTCGAAATGCAGGTGAGGCCCGGTCGATTGGCCACGATTGCCGACAGTGGCGATCTGCTCACCGGCTTGCACTCGTTGCCCCACGGTCACCAAGGTTTGATCGATGTGCCCGTAGACCGTTGTCGTTCCATCGTCATGCTGAAGACGTACCCAGAGGCCGAAACCGTCTGCAGGACCGGAGTCGAGCACGGTAGCGTCGGCTGCCGCGTAGACGGGAGTTCCGATAGCGTTGGCGATGTCGAGCCCGGTGTGCGTAGTCCCCCATCGTGGACCGAAATCCGAGGTCAGGGTCCCGGCGACCGGACGAACGAACAGTGGTCGCAGCGCCGCTGCATCACGCGCAGCGCTCTCCTCTGCCCTTCGTTGCCCCTTCGCCAACTGCTCGATCGCATCGTTGATATTGGAGATCTCCGGTATGGCGAGGATCTGAGGCAAGTATTCGGCCACCGGGTCCTGCATCGGTGTCGCTTCGTGCACGGGGACTGCCTGCGCCTGGGCGGGACTCGCATATTGGGCACCCGCCGTGACCAGAGCGCCCGCTGCCACCGCAATACCGACAGCGACACTGCCGCGGCGCTCGGTGGCGCGCGCCCGAGCGCGATGCCGCCCTCTCGGCGTCACCGCCACTCCCGGCACGTCACAGTCCGACAACTGTCGACGTCGGTCGGTCATGCGGGTCATACGGTGTTGTGCCACAGCAGAGTCCTCGGTAATCGAATGGAGCGAGGCGTAATCATCGACGTGCGCACCTCACTGATGTATCGAACGGATCACGACGCGATAACGAAAAGATACACGACGAGTGGGGTAATTACTATCATGGTTAGTAGTTCGATGTCCCCCGCAGTGGTTTCGTGCCTCACAGCGCGGTAGCACCGGACGTCGACGGTCGGAGACCATCGGCCGGCGAACGCTGCCTTCTCCATGCGAGAGCACACCCCACGACAGCAAGAACGACCGCGGCGTACTCCGGAAGCGGTCCCAGCTTTGTCGCCCACGTCGATCTCGTTTCCAGGGCAACATCAGCGACCAACGTCTGCGCAGCGAACAAGCCCGAACGATCTGCGACCTTCCCCTGTGGGTCGATGACGGCACTGACCCCACTGGTCGCCGCAACGAGAACAGTCCTGTTGTGCTCGACCGCCCGCAGCCGCGACATCGCCAACTGCTGGTAGGTCATATCGGTGCGCCCGAACGTCGCATTGTTGGTGGGGACCGTGATCAGCTGCGCCCCCGCACGCACGGAGTCGGTGACCAGCTCGTCGAACGCGACCTCGTAACAGGTGGCGACGGCCGTCGGAATTCCGGCGATATCGACGACACCGTCGCCCGACCCGGGAACGAAGTTACCGGCCTGCGAGGCGTAGGAGGACAACCTCGTCATCACAGATCGCATCGGGAGATACTCTCCGAAAGGAACAAGTTTGCGTTTGTCGTGTCGCTCCCCCGGTCCGAGTACCGGATCCCACACGATCGAGGTATTCATCGAGGTGCCGTCGTCGTTACCGAGCACAGCTCCGACCAGAATCGGCACCCCGACCGACCGCGCTGCAGCGTCGATCCCGGCAGTGGCGTCGGCGTTGCGCAGTGGGTCGATATCGGATGCATTCTCCGGCCAGATCACCAGGTCGGGAGCGGGCACCCTGCCGGCGGTGATGTCGTCCCCGAGCTGCATTGTTCGCTCGATGTGATTGTCGAGAACTGCTCGACGTTGCGAGTTGAAGTCCAGACCCGACCGCGGAACGTTGCCTTGAACAACGGCGACCGTCGCACGCGCTGCGCCTGCATCGTCAGCGGGAGTGAGCGCGAAAGCCAGAGCCGGCACGATCACCACAGTGGCCACCGACCCGACTGCGAATCGCGGCGTCGGCGGGCGTACCTGGCGGACCACACTGGCCAGTGCCGCGCCGATCACTGCGACTGCAAAAGATACACCGGGCGCACCGGCGAACGCGGCAAGCGAGAGCAGAGGGCCGTCTGCTTGGGCGAAAGCTAGTTTCCCCCACGGAAATCCCCCGAACGGAATCCGTGCGCGCAGACCTTCGGTGGCGGTCCAGATCGCGGCGATCCACAGCGGTTCGAAGCGCAACCCGGACACTGCGGCCGCTGCAGCGCAGAACAGTGCCACTGCTATCGCTTGGATCGCCGCGAGCGCCAGCCACGGCGGGGCACCGACGTAGACACCCACCCAGGGCAGCAGAGGCAGAAAGAACGCCAATCCCGACAGATACCCGTAGAAGAACGCCGCCCGGATGGAACGGCCGCGGATGACGAGAACAAGAACCCCGACACCCAACGGCGCGAGGAACCACAGCGACCGAGGTGGAAAGCCCGCGTACAACAGCACACCAGCAGATACCGCACACGATGACCTGCCTGCTATCGCGGTGAACACACGGCGACGTCGGGTTCGTCGGTGACGGTTCACTGTTGTTGCGCTGGACTCGATATCGAGCATGCCTGCATGGCTCTTTTCTCATGTACGGCATAGCGCCACCTGACCACCCTCGGTTACTACTATGCACGATAGTAGTAACAGCGGTGAGCCCGGACCGGCTCCCCCGCCGACACCGCGCCTCTGCGACGTCGATGCATACCCCGGGATATCGACCGCGCACCTTCGCTGTGCCCTTTGTCCTTCGCGGTGCCCTTCGTGGCCGGGCATCGACCGGTGCACGGACCACCCTCGGCTCGCACAAGATGCGTGCTGGACCCCGGGATGGAGACTGGCTTCTACCGCGCCGCAGCACGCCGACATATGCGGGTGCATCTGCTCTGGCGGCCATCATGATCACCGCCCCGATCGTCCTGGCCGTGTTCGACGTGACCAGAAACATGTGGTGCCTGCGGGCGGGCGGTGTGACCGCCCGATTCGGCGGCGGCACATCAGGGGCACCCTGAATGGGTTTGGGCCAACCCAGTTTCCGGCTGCTACCGTCGAGGCGTTGTGAGAATCTCTGCGCTGGGCCCGCCGCGCCTGCGGACGGTTATCGCAGTCGCCGCTGTCCTGTATTTGTTGGCTCACACCATCGCTCAATGCGGCATCGCCTGGGAACAGGACCATCACAGCGACGGCGTACACATCGTTTCGTCCTCGTCTCAGGCCGCCGCGGAACTCTCCCCCAACCACGCGCACATCGACGACGGATCGCCCCACATGGCGCACGATACGAACACCGTCATCGCAATGCCCCGATCCGACAACCCGCCCCGCCCATCGACCATCGCCGCGGTCGCAGCGATGGCCTTCGCTGTGGTGTTGGTGGCGATGTCTGCCCCGCGCATTTCGCGAGCCCCACCGGATCTACCCATTCCGATCCGGCACGGCCGAACCGTCTTGAACGAACTCTGTATCAACAGGTGCTGATCAGCAGCCCGCGGGCCATCCGAGGACTTCTCCTCTCATGGCCCAGTTCGTGCTGCCCATCACTCACTTACTGCGCTCCTCGCAGATCACATACAGGGACTACTCATCATGAACAGTGCTGTTCGCTCCACACTCGTGCCACCGTCCTCCGCCGGCCACATGTTGGCGACCGCCAAGAACTGCCCGGAACCGAGCACAATGGTCGGCAACACGCCCGTTCTGTGGATCGGTGAACCGTTCGCGGACTCCGGCCGCGGCTTCTGGGCGAAACTCGAAGGCAGCAATCCCGGTGGGATGAAAGACCGCCCCGCGCTGCACATGGTCGAAAAAGCCAAGGCCCGCGGCGACCTCGCTCCCGGCGCGATGATCATCGAATCCACCAGCGGAACCCTCGGCCTGGGTCTGGCCCTGGCCGGGATCACCCATCACCACCCCGTCACCCTCGTCGCCGACCCGGGACTGGAACCGATCGTGCACCGGATGCTCGCCGCGTACGGTGCCCGCGTCGAACTGGTCACCACACCGCACCCCGACGGCGGCTGGCAGCAGGCCCGGCGTGAGAAGGTCCGTGAGCTCCTCGATACACATCCAGGGTCGTGGTGCCCGGATCAGTACACCAACCCGGACAATGTCGAGGCGTACGAGTCGCTCGCTCACGAACTCATCGCCCAGCTCGGACGCGTCGACACCTTGGTTTGCTCGGTGGGCACCGGAGGGCACTCCGCCGGGGTGGCCCGGGTGCTCCGGCAGTTCTGCCCCGACCTGAAACTGGTCGGTGTCGACACCATCGGATCGACGATCTTCGGGCAACCCGCCAGCACTCGGCTCATGCGCGGGTTGGGTTCGAGCATCTATCCCGACAACATCGACTATCCCGCCTTCGACGAGGTGCACTGGGTGGCCCCGCACGAAGCGGTGTGGTCGTGCCGCACCCTGGCGGCGACGCACCACGCCAGCGGCGGCTGGAGCGTCGGGGCCGTCGCCCTCGCGGCCGGCTGGATCGCTCGCACCAGCCCGCCGGAGACCCGGGTCGCGGCCGTCTTCCCCGACGGACCGCAGCGCTACTTCGACACCATCTACAACGACGACTACTGCACCGAGCACGGCCTGCTCGACGTTGACCCGCCGACCGAGCCGACGACCATCGCCCACCCCACCGATGAGACTGTGACGTCGTGGACGCGGTGCGCCACCGTCGTCGATCCCACCGTCGTCGATCCCACCGAGAGCGTTCGATGAAAACTTTTCTGACCAAGTTCCGTAGCTTCGACCGGCCCAGCCAGGTGTTGATGGTCAACCAGTTCTCCATCAACGTCGGTTTCTACATGCTGATGCCGTACCTGGCCGGGTATCTGGCCGGTTCCCTGGGCCTGGCGGCGTGGGCGGTCGGGCTGGTGCTGGGGATGCGGAACTTCTCCCAGCAAGGGATGTTCCTGCTCGGCGGCACCCTCGCCGACCGCCTCGGATACAAACCCCTGATCGTCGCCGGCTGCCTGCTGCGAGTTGCCGGTTTCGTACTGCTCGCGGCCGTGGAATCGCTGCCGGCGATCCTGCTCGCCTCGGCCGCGACCGGGTTCGCCGGTGCGCTGTTCAACCCGGCCGTGCGGGCGTATCTGGCCGCCGACGCAGGGCCACGGCGGGTCGAGGCGTTCGCGGTGTTCAACGTGTTCTATCAGGCCGGGATTCTGCTGGGCCCGTTGATCGGTCTCGCTCTGACCACCCTCGACTTCCGAGTCACCTCACTGGCAGCGGCCGCGATTTTTGCTGTTCTGACGATCGTGCAGATTTGGACGCTCCCCGCGCACCGGGCCGAGACGACCGGGGCCACGACATCGGTACTCGAGGACTGGCGGGTGGTGATGGCCAACCGACCCTTCGTGCTGTTCGCGCTGGCGATGATCGGATCCTACGTGCTTTCGTTCCAGATCTATCTTGCGCTGCCGCTGCAGGCTGCGGTGGTAGTCGGTAACGGCAGGTCCGACACCGCTCTGGTGACCTCGTTGTTCGTGGTCTCCGGCGTGGTCGCGATCGCCGGGCAGTTCCGGATCACGTCCTGGTTGTCCCGCAGGTGGGGTTCGGGGCGAAGCGTGGTGGTCGGTATGGCAATCATGGCGCTGGCGTTCCTCCCGCTGATCGTGCTGCCGAGCCCGGCCGCGCTGGGCGGGTGGGCCGCCGCCGGTGCCCTGGTGTTCACCGCTGCACTGTTGGCGGTCGGCACCGCCGCGGTGTTTCCGTTCGAGATGGACACGGTGGTGACCCTGTCGGGCGGGAAGCTGGTGGCCACCCATTACGGGTTCTACAACACCATCGTCGGGGTCGGCATCCTGCTCGGCAACCTGGGTACAGGAGCCGTCTTCGGGCTTCTCAGCGACGCGCATCTGGGTGCACTGATCTGGGCGATACTGACCCTGGTCGGGGCGGCATCTGTGGCCGCTCTCTATGCGCTCGATCGATCCGACCGGCTCACCCCACCCCCCACCGAGACCACGGTGACCGAAAGCGGCGAGGTACCGGCCACCGGCTAGCGGCAGTGCACGCCGAGAAGTGGCCTGCATTGCCCACACCCGAGACCTCGACGATGATTGCCGAACACGAGGGTATCGACGCGGCACCGTTCACGACTATCCACCGACCGGTGGCCCGCATTCACACGAATGCGGGCCACCCACACCTCAGGCGGGGGTACTGCGGTGACGTTGGAGGCGACGGACGACGGGGTAACCCGTGACCACCCCGAGGACGATACCGATTTGCATGAGCATCCAGAACGCAGCATCGGTGGCCGGTGGCATGGTCTCGGTGTAGTACAGCAGCAGCATCCAACCACCCATCCCGAGGTCGAACGCCAGTACGGTCAACGCAGCGACGCCGACCGCAGCCAGGACAGAACGCCGAATGGATTGCCTGCGCACCGACTACCGGTGTGATGGCCGAACGCTCGTATACGAAGAGCATGATCGTGGCCAGTATGGCGATGACGATGATCATCACCCAAAGAACACTCTGTCCGCACGAGATTCGACGTCGGCAAGGACGGAAGCGACATCATCGAGAAGATTGTGGGCATCTCTGCGCGCGCGTAATCCGCGTTCGTAGTAGCCGGAGTCGAGGACGCCCGCCGATGCAGGCTCTGGTGCGACGTTCGATTCTGGGTGCCGCTCCCGCATCCGAGGGCGGTGTTCCGGTCAGTGCCCAGGGTCATGCCGTAGCACCGGTGCGGCACATCTCGTTGCATACCGTAGGGGGGTATGGTAAATCTGTAAGTGGGTCGCGACGACCTCGATCACATTCCGAATCGAAGAAAGAAGGGCATCGATGAACACCACCGTCACCGTCACCGGAATGACCTGCGGGCACTGCGTCTCCTCGGTCCGAGAGGAGATCAGCGGCATCCCCGGTGTGACCGCCGTGAATGTCGACCTCGCGAGCGGCCGAGTCGATATCGACTCGGACACCCCGATCGAGCAGACGGCCATCGCCCACGCAGTCGACGAGGCCGGCTACCAGCTCGCCTCCTGATCGACACCAGACCCGGACAGGAGATTCGCACGATGAACGCATCATCGAAGTTCGTCGGATTCACCATCGCCCTAGCCGCGGTCTTCGGGCTCGCCTTCGGAGCCGGGGACGCCTTCGGCCCCGAAGGTGCCGCACCACCCGACACACACGACACCTCGACTCACGACGCCGCCGCGGTGTCCACTGCGGGCGGGCCCGTCGCCAATCAGAGACCTGGAGGATTGATGGTCACCGACAGCAGATACGCCGCGGTGCCCGCCGCCTCGGAGCCGATGCCCGCCGGGCACGGACACTGACACACCACCACACCCCGAGAGGAGCGACGATGAATCCCGTCACGCACCACCCCACCGCCGACGGCCGGGTCGAACTCGACATCAGTGGTATGACCTGCGCCTCCTGCGCGAACCGGATCGAGAAAAAGCTCAACAAGCTCGACGGTGTCACCGCGACGGTGAACTACGCCACCGAAAAAGCACGCGTCGACTACGTCGGTGATGTCTCGACCGAGGATCTCGTGGGCACCGTCGAGCAGGCCGGCTACACCGCCACGGTCCCCGCGCCCGCCGCCTCCTCCACCGACCCCGACGCGGCCGGGCCAGCCGAGATCGACCCCACCGCCTCGCTGCGCCAACGCCTGCTCATATCGCTGGTGCTCAGCGTGCCGGTGATCGCGATGGCCATGGTTCCGGTACTGCAGTTCACCAACTGGCAGTGGCTTTCCCTGACCCTCGCCGCACCCGTGGTGGTGTGGGGGGCATGGCCGTTCCACAAGGCCGCCTTCACCAATCTGCGGCACGCCACCTCAACGATGGACACCCTGATCTCGATGGGCACCATCGCAGCACTGGGGTGGTCGTTGTATGCCCTGTTCTGGGGCACCGCCGGAACGGCCGGCATGACACACCCGTTCGAGCTGACCATCTCCCGCTCCGACGGGGCCGGCAACATCTACCTCGAGGCCGCAGCCGGAGTCACCACCTTCATCCTCGCCGGCCGCTACTTCGAAGCACGCTCCAAGCGACGCGCCGGTGCCGCCCTGCGTGCCCTGCTCGAGCTCGGTGCCAAGGAAGTCTCCGTCCTGCGCGAGGGTGTCGAACAGCGCATCCCCACCGATCAACTCATCGTCGGTGACGAGTTCGTCGTCCGCCCCGGGGAGAAGATCGCCACCGACGGCGTGGTCGCCGACGGCTCTTCCGCGGTCGACAATTCGATGTTGACCGGCGAATCCGTGCCCGTCGAGGTAGGACCCGATGATCTGGTCGTCGGCGCGACGGTCAACGTCGGTGGCCGAATCGTGGTCCGGGCGACCCGCATCGGCTCGGACACCCAGCTCGCACAGATGGCGAAACTCGTCGAAGACGCTCAGACCGGTAAAGCCCAAGCTCAGCGTCTGGCCGACAAGATCTCCGGAGTCTTCGTCCCGATCGTGATCGCCCTTGCCGCGGCGACACTCGGCTTCTGGATCGGCACCGGCGGTGGGATCGCGGCCGCGTTCACCGCAGCCGTCGCCGTCCTGATCATCGCCTGCCCGTGTGCCCTCGGCCTGGCCACCCCGACCGCGCTGATGGTCGGCACCGGCCGCGGCGCTCAGCTCGGCATCCTGATCAAGGGTCCCGAAGTGCTCGAATCGACCCGCCGTGTCGACACCGTGGTACTCGACAAGACCGGCACCGTCACCACCGGCAAGATGACTCTGCTCGACGTGATCACCGCCGACGGCGAGGACACCGCGCAGGTGCTGCGCCTGGCCGGTGCACTCGAAGATTCGTCCGAGCACCCCATCGCCCAGGCCATCGCCAAAGGTGCCCGCGAGAAGGTCGGAGCCCTGCCACCGGTGGAGCAGTTTATAAATATCGAAGGCCTCGGGGTGCAGGGCATAGTCGACGACCACGCAATGATCGTCGGACGGGCCCGCCTCCTCGCCGACCGGGCGCAGCAGCTGCCGGACGAACTCGAAAGTGCGATGCGTGCAGCCGAATCCGAGGGCAAGACCGCCGTCGCAGTCGGTTGGGACGGTCGGGCTCGCGGAGTACTGGTCGTCGCCGACGCGGTCAAACCCACCTCCGCCGAGGCGATCGAGCAGCTGCGGGGCCTGGGTTTGACGCCGATCATGCTCACCGGCGACAACGCAGCCGCCGCGCGTGCCATCGCCGACCAGGTCGGCATCCACGAAGTGATCGCGGAGGTGCTGCCCGCAGACAAGGTGGACGTCGTCAAAAGGCTGCAGGAGCAGGGCAAGGTAGTGGCGATGGTCGGCGACGGCGTGAACGACGCCGCCGCGTTGGCGCAGGCCGACCTCGGTCTGGCGATGGGCACCGGTACCGACGTTGCGATCGAAGCCAGCGATCTGACGTTGGTGCGCGGTGATCTGCGCGCAGCAGCGGATGCTATCCGCCTGTCCCGCCGAACGTTGGGCACCATCAAGGGCAACTTGTTCTGGGCGTTCGCCTACAACGTGGCCGCCCTCCCCTTGGCTGCGGCCGGGCTGCTCAATCCGATGCTGGCCGGTGCAGCGATGGCGTTCTCGTCGGTGTTCGTGGTCAGCAACAGCTTGCGGTTGCGCCGGTTCAAGTCCCTCACCGGATAACCGCGCGGGTAGAACAAGCACCCAAAAGGCTGGGGTGGGCGTGGCATGCAGGCGCGCCACCCCACCCCACCGCTACAACCCCGATGCAGCCTACGAAAGGAGAGGGCCATGTCCTTCGTGACAACGACCTTGGTGCAGATCACCCGGCACCCGGCGACCCGAGCGGTGGCCCGCTGCGCGGTGATGTGCGCTGCGGCGGCGGCCCAGCGACGACTCGACGGACCGACCCTCTCGCGCCATACCCCGGGCGGGCATAATCGAGGATGCTCGGCATGACACTCGGATTCCAGGAGGACACCATGGCCACTCCCGCGGCCGCGCAGGCACCCGCCGAGACCGACGGCCATGATCACGCCGCGCACGGCTACATCACCGAAAAGGACGCCTACCTCAAACGCCTCAAGCGCATCGAAGGCCAGGCCCGAGGACTGCAGCGCATGGTCGAGGAAGACAAGTACTGCATCGACATCCTCACCCAGGTCTCGGCGATGACCAAAGCCTTGCAGGCGGTGGCCATGGGCCTGCTCGAAGCTCACATCAGCCACTGCGTGGTCGACGCCGCCATCGCCGGCGGTCCCCAAGCCGACGCGAAGATCAAAGAGGCCACCGACGCGATCTCACGGCTCGTCCGCTCCTGAGCACCGGCAGTGCGAAGCCATTCCTCGCCGTCCACTCCCGCGTGCTTGTCGGAAACCTCGGCGAGGCGGCGCAGGCAGAGACCGTCATGACCGAAACCGTATCGGCGATTCTGCGCGATCGCCGAGTCCTCGCCACCGTGGCAGCGCTGGCAATACTGGCAGTGGCTGCCGCCCTCGTACCCCGCCCGTCGATCATTGTGGTGCGCGAGTGGGCGGAGTCGATGGGCCCGTCGTTCGTGGTGGTGTTCTTTCTGACCCAGGCGGTGTTGACGATTGCCCCGGTACCGCGCACGGTGTTCACCCTCAGCGCCGGACTGTTGTTCGGTCCCGCCACCGGGGTCGCCGTCACGATCGCCGCCACAACTGTCAGCGCTGTGCTGGCGTTGCTGCTGGTGCGCGCGCTCGGGCGCACCGCGGTGCAGGAGCGGCTGACGAATCCTGCGGTCAAGTCCATCGATGCCCGGTTGGCTCGGCGGGGGTGGCTGGCCGTCGGGTCCTTGCGGCTCATTGCCCCGGCACCGTTCGCCCTGGTCAACTACTGCTCCGGACTCTCCGCGGTGCGCCTGCTGCCCTACACGACGGCCACTGTCGTGGGGATTCTGCCCGGTACGATCGCCGCGGTGCTGTTCGGGGACGCTTTGACCGGGCGAACGAATCCGGCATTGATAGTGGTGACGTCGGCCTGCGTGGCCGCCGGGGTGGCAGGATTGCTGGCCGACGCCCGCCTGCCGGTGTCGCAGGCACAGCCCAACACCGCAGATGGCGCATCGAGAAGCGGTCGCCTTCGTCGTCTGTTGCTGCCGGACCGCGGATAGGACGTGGCGAGAAATCCTACAATTTTGCTGCGCCTGCACCGCCAAAGCCAGCGGAGTTGCCGAACTCCTGACCTACGCGAGAAGTAGGGCACGCGCGTTCCCCGCGGATTCGCAGTCGAAGAGCCCACACCATCACCCCCACCGACATCACTCCGATTACGGGCTGCACGGGTGCCCATAGATCCAGAGCACCGCTCACCCCGACCGCCACCACTACCAGTTTGTTGCATATCGGACATCCGACTGCCAACAACGACAACGCATTCGCACTGACCCCTACACGGGAAGAAACCGACGACGCCAGCCCAGTGCTCACGTATGTCGCAAGAATGAGGCCACTGAGAACTGCGGTGGCAATCCACACCGGATAGTTCCACCACAACACCGGGGTCATTCGAACGTAGAACGCAGTGTGGATGATCCCGGTGGGGATCGCCACGACCAGCGCGGCCACCGTCGCGCCCAGTAACGCGGCCACCCAACGCCGCGCCGGCCAGTCACGCATCGTCACAGTCGTCATCCCTCTCCCGGTCAGCGGATACCACCCCACCATCTACTATGAATGATAGTAGTTTGCAGGTGCGGTGAGTCGGCGTCAATCGACGCCGACTCGCCGCCCATACGGCACAGGCGTCGAGCGTCGACGCGAGCCTCAGCCGACCGTGAGGAACCGTCTACGACTGCCGATACCCGACAATGGTGACCGGCGAGGCCGGACACAGTCCCATGCGGCTCTCGCCGCGCTCCGTTTCCTTCGCTGGTGACGCAGGGAACCCACACCGACCCCAGAGGATTTCTTCTGTGCATTCTTTTTCAGGCCCGACGCGGCGTGTCCGCGCTACCCTGATCGCCTCGATCATCGTTGTTGCCGCGGCATTTTCGGTAAATGCTCCAGCTTCGGCGGACCCTGCTGCACCCCCGGTGAACGCATCCGAAGCCGTACGACAACTCGCTGAACTCAATGCGACCGCCTTCACTCTCACCGAGAGCATGTACGCCGCGCAGGACACCCTCGATCGTCGCCGCGGCGAACTGAGTACCGCAGTTCAATTCGCCCACGAGACCTCGGCGGCGGCTCGGGAAGCCGAAGTGGCCGCATCTGCCAACCGTCGAGCACTGGCCACAGCTGTCGACGCCGCGTACAAAGGTGTACCGCAATCCCCTCTCGGGGCCGTTCTGGTCGCGGACAGCCCACAGCAACTACTCGATCAGATGGTGTTGTTGGACCGGATCCTCGCCGATCGAGCCGCTGCACTCGCCGACTCGACACAGATCGACGACGAAGCGCGAGACCAGCTCGAACAAGCCCGGCAAGCACAGGCGTCCGCTGCGGTAGCCGAGGCGGACGCCGCACGTACACAACGCGACCTCGAGCAACGCCAGACCGACCTGGCCGATCAGATCGCCAAAATCACCGACCAATTCGCCGCCCTCACCGATGCGGATCGAGCTGCCATCGTCAGCCCCGGCACCACGAATCCTTCCGAGCTACCCGCCGCCGTCTCGGCTGCGAGTGGAACATCAGCGGAGGCGATGCGCATCGCCCTCGACCAACTCGGCAAACCCTATTCCTGGGGAGCTACCGGGCCGGGGTCCTTCGATTGCTCCGGACTGATCTACTTCGCCTACAAACAACTGGGACTGACCGTTCCACGCGTGGCCGCAGACCAAGCACGAGCGGGCACACCTGTCTCCCGCGAATCAGTGCAACCGGGTGACTTCATCTCTCTCTACTCACCGATCGGACACATCGGGATCTACATCGGCGACGGGAAATACGTCAACGCCCCCACCGGCGGCGACGTCGTCAAAGTCGCGCCCGTTCCCTGGGATGAAGTGACCGCAATCAACCGGCCCATCGCCACCTGATTCGATGTCCACGGTCCGGACGCCGCGACTGCGAGGAGACCGGATGCCCGTGTGGCAGACCGGTAAGATCGAACCGGTGAGGACTTCAGCCACGGAACCTATGAACCAGAAGTGGCTCCTAGGTGCTGTTTGCGCTTCGATAGTGCTGTTCGGAGTCCTTCTCATGCATTCTGCGCCGATGTCGTTCGCAACGGCGACGAGTATCGGCGAACACTCGATGACCTCGACGGTGAGCGCTCCACCTGCCGTCGACGAGCATTCGGGAGCATCATCTGCGACAGCATCGGAGAGTGGTTCCGCAGCACACTGCGGGAACGGCTGTGGCGATCACAGCTCGGTCATGCATCTGTGTCTGGCTATCATCGGTGCTGTCGCGGCGTTGGCCGTCTTACGGGCAATCGTTGTGGGCTTCGCCGGTTCTCTCGTCCACGCTGCGCGGCTGTCGGCAGTTCGTCGTCGAACCGGGCACCCGCCGCCCTGGACCATTTTCACTCTCTCCGAATTGTCTGTGCTTCGGATCTGACAGGTGACTCACCGTTGTGTGAGACACAGATGTCGACGGGTCAGTGTGCCTGTCGATCCGAACCACCCCACCATAATTTCAGGAGTTTGTTATGCGTTCGAATCGATCTACCCGTTTCACGATCGCGATAACGGCGGCTTCCGCTGTCGCCGCCGCAGTTCTCGCTGGCTGCAGCAGTAACGACGGCGAAATGAACATGCCCGGCATGTCGAGCAGCGATACACCGGCCTCGTCGTCCTCCGAGAATTCCGCCGAAGCATCGGCCGAATTCAACGATGCCGATGTCACGTTCGTCGAAGGGATGTACCCCCACCATGCACAAGCGGTGGAGATGGCTTCACTTGTCGACGGCCGAACCGAGAATGCTCAGGTCATCGAGCTGGCCCAGGCCATCGAAGCAGCTCAAGCACCGGAGATGGAGCAGATGAATGCCCTGCTCACCGCATGGGGACAGCCCGCAGCGTCCGCCGACATGGGCGGAATGGACATGGGCGGAATGGACATGGGCGGTATGGACATGGGGAGCGGTGGCATGACCGGCATGATGAGCCAGGAAGACATGGACATGTTGTCGGCCGCTAACGGAGCGGAGTTCGACTCCATGTGGCTCACCATGATGATCGAGCACCACAAGGGGGCAATCGAGATGGCTCAGATCGAGTTGGCCGACGGCTCCAATGCTGATGCCAAGGAGCTTGCCTCCACAATCATCGATGCGCAGCAGAGCGAAATCTCCACAATGGAAAGTTTGCTCGCCCAGTAACTCTCAATTCTGGGAACTATCAACCGTAGGGCGGGGCTCGGCTAATACCGAGCCCCGCCCTTCGGTTTCGAAGGACCTGGCCCTTTTAGCTGCCACACCGATCAACACGGCCCCGGAAACATGCCCTCCCCTGCTGATGCACCCGCCTGCGGGGTCCTTGGGACACGCAGATCCGCGGTAGGGACAGGGGGCGGCTCTCGGATCGGGTCGTCGCGGCCCGGCGGGGGCGCGCCGTCGACAGAGAGTGGGTTCGATACCACCGGCACTGGCAGTTGGGGAGGCGTGGTCTTGCACGTGCGGCTGCTCGGTTTCCTTCTCAGATGGGTAATACAACCGAACTGACGAATTCATTGCGTATCCAGGCAATGAACAGACCCCACACCCCCGTCAGCAGGGCGACACCGACGGCGATCATGATCACTCCGCCTGCCACTTTGATTCTCTGCGAGTTCCGCCGTAGCCAGCCGACACCGCGCATCGCCGAACTCGAGCCGAACGCGAGGACCACGAACGGTAGACCGAGTCCCAGACAGTAGGCGACGATGAGAGTGACGCCGCGCGCTGCGGTTGCGCCTTCAGTGCCAGCGGCAACGGACAACACCCCGGCGAGCGTGGGGCCAAGGCACGGCGTCCAGCCGAGCGCGAACACGCCACCGAGCAGCGGCGCTCCAGCAAGAGACGAGATGGTTTGCGGCGCGAATCGAGTGTCGCGTTGGAATGCGGGAATGAACCCGATGAACGTCAAGCCCATGATGATCGTGATGGCACCGCCGACCTGCTGAAGCACCTGTTCGTTGATGCGCAGGGTGCCGATGACCCCGAAAATCGAGGCGGTGGCGAGGACGAAGACGATGGTGAAGCCGGCGACGAACAACCCCGCTGCACCTGCCACGCGCCAGCGGCTTGCCAGCTTCGGCGGTGCTTCACCAGTCGAGGCGGCGGCGAGCGACGGCACGTCGGCACCTGCGATGCCCGCCAGGTACGACAGGTAGCCCGGCACCAGGGGCACCACGCACGGTGACGCGAACGAGACCAGCCCGGCGAGCATACATGCGGCGATCGCCAGTACCAGAGGTCCGCTCGATGCCAGATTTTGGAACGTCGAGCCAACGCCGCCTTGGGCAAGAAGAACAGTCATTCGTCTGCTATCCGTTCGACGACAGGGAGCAGGTCTTCGGCGAGGAGGGCACGCATGAACACTGCCGCCACCCGGTGCTCTCGATCGAGTACCAGCGTCGAGGGAATCACGCTGGTCGGGTAGTTCCCGCCGAGGGCGATCAGCGTCCGCATCGAGGGGTCGTAGATCGAGGCGTAGGAGACATTGTTGTCGACAACGAAGTCCTGCGCTTTGTCCTTCTGCGGATCTCGAACATTGATACCGAGGAACTGCACACCGCGCTCGCGGGTTGCTTCGTAGACCTCTTCGAGGTCGTCGGCTTCGCCGCGGCAGGGGCCGCACCACTGACCCCAGAGATTGATCACGACCACCTCGCCGTCATAGTCCGACAGAGCGGTGTTCTTACCTTCCTCCATCAGATCGGGTCCGGCGAGTTCACCGATGGTTCCGCGCGTTTCGGGGGGATCGTAGACGATGTCGGTTTGACCACCGGGTGCAACGAAATCGAAGCTACCTCCGGAGGGCACGGCGTCGGCGCCTGCGGAACATCCGGAGACCAGGAGTACAACGGCAAGGATGGATGCCGTTGCCGTGGCGGGCAGACTGCTCTGTTCGCGTGTGCGAGCCCCCGTAGGGCGGCCGAGTCTCATGAAGTCGACGCCTTTGCTGCAGTACGGATCTGCGCCGATGTCTCGAACATCGTGGGATCGGTGACGCGGTCGATGCCCCAGTCTTGGCCGGTGACGAAGCTCGGGGCACTGTGACTTCCCTCTCCGGAATGCACTACGGACACGAGGCAGTCAGTTGATTCGGATCGTGGTCGTGGCTCCTGGATCCTGGTCCGGTCGATACCCGGTCGGCAACACCGGCCGGGTCGACGCGGGATTGACGCGACCGGTGCCGCATGACCTCGCCGAAGCACAGGGCGGCGGCTAGCAGGCGACATCAGTTCAAACCCGCGTACGAATGCAGTCCGGAGACCACCATGTTGATGATGAACAGGTTGAACAGCATGGCCACGAATCCGGCGATGTTGATCCACGCGGCCCGGGTGTCACGCCACCCGCTGGTGGCCCGGGCGTGCAGGTACGCGGCGTAGATGATCCACGCGATGAATGAGACCGTCTCTTTCGGGTCCCAGCCCCAGAACCGACCCCACGCGGCCTCGGCCCAGATCGCGCCGAGGATGACACCGATTCCGAACAGGGGAAACGCGAAGATGGTGGTCTTGTACGCCAGCACGTCGAGCGAGTGCGCCGAGGGGAGACGAGCGACGATCCGGCCCACTCTGCTGTCGGGGACGGCGTTGTTGTTGGGATATCGGATCCGGATCAGGAACAATGTGCTGGCTGCACCGGAGATCAGGAACACCCCGCTGCCGAGCGAGACGACGGAGACGTGCACGGGGAGCCAATACGACTGCAAGGCTGGTACGACGGGCGCCGCGTTGGCATAGAGCACAGTTCCGGCAATGAAGAGCAGGATCAAGGTCGGCACGAGGACGAACAACCATAGTGTGCGCAGTTGCTCCGAGCGCAGCACGATCAGTCCGGCAAGTATGCCGGCCGCGCATGTGACGGAGACGAATTCGTACATGTTTCCCCACGGCGGGCGGCCAGTGGCGATCCCGCGCAGGACGATCGACCCGATATGCAAAGTGAGTGCGAGCATTACCAGGGCGAGTCCCGTGCGGCCCAGGCGTTCGGACGGGGCTCTTCGCTCGGGGACCGGCACGTATCCCGGTGTCGATGATGTCGCTGCGATCAGTTGCGGATGCAGACTCGAGGCCCGGCTCAGAGTCGCTGTTCGTGTCGTTGCGAGTTGTGCGATGAACAGGATCGCGGCGAGAAGGTAGACCACGAAGGCGGTCTCGAAACTGATGTCGCTCCAGCGGGCGAGGTTGTCGTCGATCGGCATGGCGCTACACCGTTTCTGTATCGAGGGTCTCGGAGTGGTTCTTTGTCCGCGGCGTCCAGATTTCGGTGCGGAGGGTCTCGAATTCGGGTCCCCATCCGGCGTGATCGGTACGGGCGAGCCCGCCCATCTCCACGCTCGATCGGCCTGTTTCGGCCGGGAGTACACGGAACCAGACTCGACGTCGCTTGATCACCAGCGAGACCAACAGTCCGGTCATCATCGTGATCGCGAACACGAGCACCCACAACTGTGCGGGGTCGTATCCGACCTGCAGGTTGGCGAACTCCTTGGCGCCGTTGAATCGAATGTTGGTGCCGTCGGTGAGGGTCGTCGATTCACCGGGACGCAGGTTCACCCGATCCTGCTTGACAAGTCGGCCCTGGTTGATCATCTCCTGGTCCAGGGAGAAGATCGACTGGGGTATGCCGGTGTCGAGGCCGGTATCTCCTTTGTAGATATCCACTGCCACAGCAGGATCGACCAAGTCCGGGAAGCGGGAGGAGAGCAGGGTTCCGTTGAATTGCGCAGTGGGAGCGAAGAGGCCTTCGATGGCGATCTGGCCGCGGCGTCGCTCATCGGCGGTGGCATAGGTCCCGCCGGGTGGATCGAAACGCAACGCCCCGCTACTCAGGAACGTGGTGGCGTCGTCGGGCCGGAACTGCAGGGCCTCGGTTCGACTCTGACCGTCGGGGAAGGTCACGGTGAATTCCGGGGCGTATCCGTGGCCGGTGAGGTAGATGCGTTCATCTCCGAGCCGGAGGGGTTCGTTGACTTTGAGTTGATAGTCGCGCCAGGTGTCTGCGGCGATGTCGTCGGCGGACTGGTAGGAGATGTTCGAGGTGAACATCTCTGCCTGGCCGTTCTCAAGGTAGTCGGCGTTGAAGTCCTTGACTCTGATGCAGAACGGCTCCAGCCCGGTTCCGTCGGTGCTGTTGCCGGCCCGGAAGGAGTCGTAGATGGCGGGCGAGGTGTTGCAGAAACCGGGCCCGTTGTCGGCGATGACGATGACCGATCCTTCGTAACCGAAGAGCTTGCCGATGGCGATGGCCGCGAGCAGACCGATCAGCGAGAAATGAAAAAGTAGGTTTCCCGCTTCGCGGGTATAGCCCTTCTCGGCGGAGAGGGTGAGCGCCCCATCGGGCTCGGGCCTAACGGCAGTACGCCACCCTCTCAAGTGGGGCGCGATGTCGTCGATGACGGTTTTCGGGCTACCGGCGAGAGCGCCCGAATGATGAAGCGGTAGTCGCGAAAGGTTTCGGGGTACGCGAACTGGCTGTGCGCGAAGGGCTTTACCGTGTTCGATCATTCGGGGAGTCAGGCAGCCGATCAACGACACAAACAGTAGGACGTAGATGGCGGTGAACCAGAAGCTTCCGAATACGTCGAACAATTCCAGCGTGTCCATGACGGCCCCGAGAGCCGGGCGCGCTGCGATGTAGGAATCAACCGCCTGGGTGTTGAGATTGCGCTGTGGCAGCAGGGCGCCTGGGATTGCTGCGATAGCGAGCAAAAACAGCAGCACCAGTGCCGTTCGCATCGAGGTCAGTTGCCGCCACCTGTTGCGCACCGCAGCGATTGCTCTGCGTAACCGTCCCTGCGATGTGAGCGCCGGGGTTTGATCAGCTGTCACACCGCCACACCCTTTCGACGATTGCATCTCAATTACTATGCAACATAGTAGTTGATGGGCCGTGTGCAGTTGTGTGCGGTAGTCGCCTCATATGGAGGTCGGCCTGTCAACGACGGCATGGTGAAGCGGTGGCACGCACCGTCGTGTGTGCCACCGCTTCCTGTTGCCGGGATGGTGATCGATGCGAGTGGGAGGTGAGCGTGTCGTAGTGTTTTTCCGGAGTCGCCCATCTCCGGAACGACCATCGCGGCAGGACGACTCACGAGTTACGGCAGATAGTACGCTACTATCTGCCGTAAATCCTTAGCGCCGGATTTCGAGAATCTGCTCCCCGACCCCCTATTCGGTGAGTCACCGATGCATAGCGGAATGATTGTTGCGTGGTGGTGTATTTTCGGCAGTCCACCTTTCACCGTCCGGGATTGGCCGAGAACGGATCGTATGTCAGGCCACGGCTTGAAAGCGCTGTCGGACAACGTATTTCAATACTACCCGCTTGGGCGAAATTTCTGCGGTCCTGGCTCCCGACATGTAGCGGGTCTCGGACATGTTATGAATCGAGCGAGCTGTACATCACGCGAGAGGTCATGGTGTCGGCCGCGCCGCTGAACGCGCCGAAAGCCGACTGGAGCAGCTCGTAGGCAGGGGCCAACTGGGTCTGCTCGATCTTTGCTACCGATGAGACGGTCCATCCAATGATCCCGTCGTGTCCTGGAACCGGCTTTCCGAAAAGATCGACCAAGGCTTCGCGGCGGTATCCACTCTCCACTAGGTCGTCTTCGGTGTACCAGTCGTCTCTAGGGTTATGAACGTATTCGGCTTGGACCCTCTGTAGCTCCTTCATGAGCCAGTCGTTGTCGGCCGATGGAGTTGCAGGTTCGGACATTTCAGATCCCCTTCGGCGAGTCGCACATCATATGAGCTGCTCCGGACTGGGCGATTCTATCGCCGCTCATATCGACCGCTCAATGTGTGTTTCTGAAAAACGAACTGACGGTGCGGCACGCCCCTCCGCCGGTGAAAGGGGTTTGCAGCTCGGCAACTCGTTTGTTCGCTACGCTGGCGACCATCGAGTTCGTGACATTGTGTGATCGAAAGGTTCTCCGGCTTTGGCTAAACGAGTGACAACCCAATTGGTGGACGATATCGACGGGTCCGTCATCGACGACGAATCCGGCGAGACGATCGAATTCGCAGTCAACGGTGTCGAATACGTGATCGATCTGAAAGCGAAGAACGCCAACGAGTTCCACAAGAAGATCCACTACTACATCGAGCACGCGGTACGGGTCGGTGGCCGTAAGCGTAAGCCCTCCCCCGCCGGCGCGACGACGCCCTCGAAGACCGGGACACCGGCCACGCGTGACCCGGCGCAGACACGCGCAATCCGGCAGTGGGCAGCCGACGAGGGATACGAGATCAATGACCGCGGGCGCATCCCGGCCGCCATCGAAGAGGCGTACAACGCGGCTCACTGACCTGCATTCGACCGTCGTCGACGAGGAACTGCAGACGACGCGCCTCCGCGAAAACTCATGTGCGTTTTCGGGCGTTCGTCCAACCTGGTTCGTTGGACGTTATTCTGCATTCTGGTGGCACAGCACCAGTTGTCTCGGCCCCTAGTGCGCTATCGGCGCTGGGGTCGTGCGCGGGTCAACTACGGTGATCGTCGTGACTTCGAGTGCGGTCACAGGTTGAGACTGAACAGGCCGTAGCCGACGACGGCCAGGAGTATGCAGGCCAAGTAGACATACCCGAGTGCTAGTCCTGCGATCGCCATGCCTCGACCGACCTCTCCGGTACGACGAATTTGATTCAATGCGATGTGGCCGAAGACTATGCCCAGCAGGCCACCGATGATGCCGAAGACCAACGCCAGAACGGCGAAAACGTTGGTCTGTTGTGCCAAACCGGACGTATTGCTTACCGGTTGGCCGTAGACCGGCCGGCCATCTGCGGTGTGCCCGACGATCGGAGCTACCAGCCTCTCGACCGAAGGTCCCGCCGTTGGCTTGGCGGAAACCTGTATCACTGCGACGATTCCGCCGATGAGCAGCAAAGCCAATGAGGCGGCGTTGACTACACCGACCAGAATGGAGATCGGTTCGGTACGCGCTGCTCGATTGATGGAGTTCAGCAGAAAGCCAACGCCGAATGCTGCGCCGAGGATCTGCCACCACTGCACCGGTTCCGAGCGGCGGTAAGAAGCGGCAGCGACGCCAGCGAACGCCGTACCGATGATCAGCCCCGTCAAGCCGAATGCGTACCAACCGCCGGCGGATCTGATGCGAAGGCCCACGTACATCAGTGCCGCGACAAATATCGCAAGCACGATGCCCAGCCCCACCGCAACGCAGATCAACCCGAGCTTAGGTCCCCGGGAACGGCGAGCACTCGTGGACTCTTCTGGTTTCGAGGGGAGTTGACCAGGCGACGGATAGAAACTCTCGGACATTCCGGTGATTCTGCTACAGGCGGCACGCAACCCGTTCGGTCGCTCTCCCCGATGTCAGTTGTTTGAATGATCTCCCGAGCGCTGCATGGTTCCTGCTGTGTGGACACTCCCGGCCCGGGACTCCCGTTCCTGCGCGGCCTCGACGCGCGCCATGTTGTCCGCGCTCGCGGGAAGTGGGGAGGGACACCCCGGCAATCCCCATCGAGGATCTCGGCGCTGAGTTATCGATTCGGTGCTCGGCCGATCGGACCGTCGACGTGGGTGGCGGACGCGGGCTGTTCGTCGGTGCCCGCCTCTACAGTGGCGGGTGTGAGCGACAACCAGTCCGTGGTCACGGTGCCTGAGCGCGTGCTCGACGAGCTAGCGCAGGTGTTGATCGACAGAATCGATCAACTACTCGATCGAGTAACCGACCGGGCTGTGGGCGCGCCGCCCCCGGGATCGGCGGCGTGGGAGTTGGAGTGGAGTGCCCGAGACACGGCGATCGGACGTGCGCGCGTGGCCGAACGATCGCGTGTACGAGCGGAATTGGCGCGCCGCGCGTGCGCCGGACTCGATTCGGCCGGGTTCACCGCATCGGCGGTGCCGGCTCGGCACTCTCCCCCGGTCCGACCCCGCCGGACGAAGCCCGGACGTGTCCGCGTCGACGAGGCACAGCTGACCTTCTTCTGAACCCGGCGCTCGAACTCGTTTCCCGATGGGTGCAGGCGTACGACCCCGCTGCTGTCCGGCGGCACCCGTTTTACCGGCGCACGGTGCGTTTCTTGGTGCCTGCGGTGGATTTGCGGTCCTCGAACTTCAGCTTGAATCCGAATGTCTTGCTGCCCTGGTAGGTACCTGCGGCCAGTGCGCCTCGGGCGCGGTACGTCTTACCTGTCTTGCTGGTGGCGTCGAATTCGATGGTCTCCCCGGCCAGTAGCTTCTCGAGTTCCTGCTCGGTGAAGTCCTTACCCGGCCAGTGTTCGTTAGCACCCCATCTGAGGCCTTTGAAGGTGACCGGTTTGCCTTTCCACACTCCGCTGACCAGGTCGGTCCGAGGTGCACGCTCTTCGAACTTCGGGTTGAAGCTCACGTGTGGGTACTGCTTGTCGTCTTTCTCCCGCACTCCTGGTTCGAGCTTTCCCGTGCAGGTGAACGTCTTTCCCGACTTCGCGCTCGTCGCGACGATTTCGACGACCCGGCCGGCGAGCAGTGCCGCTACTTCGGTGTCGGTGAACCGGTGGCCACCGAAGACCCGCTTCGCGCGGGTCACGACCGTGCCTGCGTGGGTGAAATGCAGCTCCGGTGGCAGCTCGATCATTTCCACCGCTTCTCGGGTCACCCCGGCCTTGCCCATCCGTGCCGTGAGCTCGCCGGACAGCTTGTCTGCGTTGGTCTTCATCGTTTCGAGGTCGCGGCGCACCAGATCAGCAACGAGGGACAGATAGTCGGCTGCCTCGCCGGTTCCGGCCTCGATCTGCGCCATCTGCTCGAAGACCTGCTCGGTGATCGTCAGATCCCCGATGTGTGTGCCAGGCAGGATCCGATGGTTGAGTTCACCGATCGCGCTGAGGGTGATCTTGCCGCGCTGCTCGACCATCAAGGCCTTGCCGCCCGAGTTGTTCGTGACTTCGGCGTATGTGCTCGTGCGGGTCGCGCCGGTACCTACGCTCCGCTTCTCGAGCTGCTTCATCAACCATCCCATCGTCGGATGCGGCGGACGTGCAGGGAAGCCCTCGTGGACGAACGGGTCCGCGACAGTGCCCAACGCCGTCGCACCAGTGAGTTGCTCGTCGCGCTCGCCGTCCTCCTCCTCGACGACGAACACACCTTTCCAGCCGAGCACTGCGGGCACATTCAGCGAGCCGACGAAGCTCGGATACTTCTCGACGTGCCCGCGATGCTGGTCGTACTCGTAATCGGGGGCGAGCATCGTCAGGTAGTTCTTGGCGAGGAGCTCGTAGATCTCCCGGCCCAGCTCGCCGTAGGCCTTCTCCACTGCCGCGAGGCTCGGCGGTACGTTGGGCCCCGGACGGTTGGCACCGTGCGCGCCACCGGACTTGACGTGGCTCGTACGTGGGCCGCGGTGGCTCAGCGCCGACGGATCCACTCCGACGACGCCGGCGATCGCGTCGACCGAGGGAAGCAGCTCGTTGAACTGCTCGATCGAGATGAACTTGTCCTCGGTGCGCGGGTAGGACACCACCTGTGCCTCGTACATCTTCTGATAGGTGTCGAGAACGTTCTTTGCTCCGAAACCTTTCTTTGCCAGCAGTGACGACAGTGCGGCCAGGTCCATCAGTTTCGGGGGTCCCGTTTTCTTGCGTGTGGTCCCGTCGTGGATGACCGGTGACGACTGCAGGCCGCCGGGAACATCGTTCTCGTTCTCGAATCGATCGATGTCGGGGTCGGTGTATGTCACGCCGTTCTCGTCTCGAAACCGGTTCTCGTAGAACGCTTTCTTGAGATATCCGTGGTGCGCGTCGAGTCCGTTGCCGACGATGACGACCATCGCGGACTTGAGCCGCCCGTTGCGGAGCACGGTGCTCGCGCCGGTCGTTTTGGTCGCGAGTCTGGTGAACTGCATCGAGAGCATGTCCCACTTCGACCGGAAGTCGGCCTTGCGGTAGTCGCCCTCGGCGGCGATCGCCGTGACCGGGCGACGGGCTGTGAAGGCCTTACGCAGCGATGCCGGTGTTTCGTCGAGGAACTCCATGCGTTCGAGCTTCTTGTTCTCGAGGCCCAGGTACTCCACGATCTCCCAGCCCAGGAGTGAGCCTTCACCGGTCGGATCGAGATCGGCTGCATTGCAGATGCTCTCGCAGCCCGAGAGGGTCGTCTTGAGTTCGTGGAGCAGGCTTTTCGCGTCCGGATCGGTGACCAGCTTGCCGCCGGACACCCGGCGTCGGATTTCTCGCTCCCAGCGGAAGTCGTCGGCGTTCCACGGCAGGTGTTCGAGCTCCCAGCTCTTGTACTTGTCGGTGAGAGGCGCGGGCACCATCGCGGAAGGATCCTTCAACTCCAGCAGGTGGCCGCGAGCGTGGACGATGACGTACTCCGTGCCCCCGAACGTGCCGCTCATACCGCCGAGTGCGGCGGCAAAGTTGCGTGCTGCGGAGGGCTTTTCGGTGAGGATTCCGACTTTTCCCATGACGATGGATCCTTCTCTGCGGTGTGTGCGGTGTGTGCGGTGTGTGCGGTGTGTGCGGTGTGTGCGGCGTGTGGACAGCGAGGGTGTTGCCGGTGGCCAGTCGGGCTAGAGGCCTGCGCTGACGAGGCGATAGTTCGCGACTTTCCAGCCGTCGTCGGTGCGTTCGAGGTCAACGGCTCCGGTGTAGCCGGTGAACGGGGTGATCTCACCGCTGCGGTGTTGGACGACGCGGTCGATGGTGACGGCTACGGTGGCCTGGGTGTCACCGTCCATCTCGGCGGCTGTGCCGTCGGTGTAGACGCTGGTGTCCGGTTGGGCGACGGCGGTGACGATGTCGCCGCTGCGTGCCCACGCCGACCATTCCGGGATCGGTTGCGGCGCTGGATCGGGTGGCGTGGCGGCGGCGGTGGCCATCGGGCCGGTGAGGTTGTCGCGCTGGGCGTGCAGGGCATCCCACGGTGAATCCTGCACTGCGGGTTGCCAGGTGTACACAGCGGACATCACCGACGTCGCGACGCCGACCGGGTCGGTGGCGGACGGGTCGATGGCGATCCCGGCGTCGGTACCCGGTGGTGGCGGTGTGTCCGGGCCGCGGAACACGAACACGATCACAGCGGCAATGGCGATGACACCGACGATGCCGAGACACGCGAACACGATGCCTGCTCGTCGGCTCATCTCGCGCTCTCCTGCGAGTCGACTTCGGTCGCTGATTCAGCATCGGTGTCGGAGATCTGGCCCAGTGCAGCGGCTTTGGCGATGACTTCGAGCCAGTCGACGATCGGTGCGTCCGCTCGGCGGCTGTGGAGGATCTGTGCCATGTCTGTGCTCCTTGGTCTGTGATGGTGTCAGTGTCCTGGTGGCCACCGACAACAAATGTGTGGGTGGGTGCAGCGCTAACCGACGGTGGGGACTCCTGCTGCGGCGATCACGCTGACCGTCCATATCGCCCACATGACGAGCGCGGTCGCCGCCAAGTGGATGGCTTTGCGGAGTGCAGTGACAGTCCAGTTCTGCGCTCGCGCAGAGGCGTCGGCGACAGCGACGACGCTGCCTATGGTCATCGCCGCGGTGACGACGATGACGGCCCACCAACCATGCGCGAGAACGTCGCGGGTCGCCGCGGCGCGGCCGCTGTCCTCGATCGTGGTGATCATCGACTCCAGGATCAATCGGGCGACGGGAACAGCCCATACCGTCCATACGATGACCGAGGTCAGAGCAAGGGCTGTCAGTGCTCGATGCCGGTCGTGGGACGTCAGGTGGTGGTTGGTGCGTGTCGGTGCGGTGCTCATGAGTGGGCCTTTCCGTCGAGCATTGGGCGGTGGCGGCTATCGGGCCAGGTCGTAGTCGGATGCGGTGGCGGTGATGGTGGTGACGTAGTTCTGGGTCTCCGAGTAGGGCGGGACGCCGCCGAACTGTTGGACCGCTCCGGGGCCGGCGTTGTATCCGGCGAGCATCAGCTCGACGGGATCGCCGGTGATGGCCCCGGATTCGATGCCCGGTCGTAGGGTGTCGGCGACCGAGCAGTTGTAGCGGCCCTGCGCCATGACAGCGTCGCCGATGTCGTTGGGATCCCCCTCCCCCGCAGCTCCGGTGACGACGCCCTGATCGTCGACGGGGAAACCGAACGACGCCCACGTTCCGGGGAGGAATTGCGCATACCCTTCGGCCCCGGCCGGACTGGTCAGGCCCGGTGTGAAGCCGGATTCCTGTTTGAGCTGAGCGGCGAGGATCGCGGGTGAGAGCTCGCGGCACTGGGCGGCCGAGAGGGCGAGCCACGGCTCGAACTCGGGAGGGATCTGGCCGGCGGGGAGGTTCGCGTGATCACCGAGACCGGCACCGGGTGCGGTGGTGCAGTTCCCGGTCGCCTTCGGTGCGGATCCGCCGCCGCCGGGGACGGGCCCGTAGGTCTGGCCGGGTGCCGGTGCGCCGTGGCCGACGGTGGTGACGTGGACGTGGTCGAAGTGGTTCTGGGTGGGAGATCCCCTGTCCTCCATGGTGTTCGGTTCACCTTGGGAGGGGATGTATTCCTGTCGCCAGATCATGTATTCGATCTGGAGATAGTCGCGGTTCGCCCACAGGTAGTCCTTGACCTGGTCGCCGAGCGCTTTGCCTTCCTCGGAGGACCAGTTGTCGATCATGATGTCCGCGGCCCGGCCGGAGGGGTGGTCGTCGAATCCCCCACCGTCGGCCCGCCACCCACCGATCGTGGTGATCTGGGGGAACTTCGCGTGAACAGCGCGGGCGACGCGGACCGTGTCGACCTGAAAGTGCTCTTCGGAGCCGACATTGGCGGGGAGAGCCGCCATCTCCGCGGTGCCGCCGTTCGGGGCGGGCGAGGTCGGTGCGTTCGTCGACGGAGACGGGAGCGGGCTCTGGCCGGTCTGTCCGCTGCCGGGCTCGGCGGCGGCGTCGTAGAACGGCTGCGGGTCGATCGCGTTGTCGGGTGACCAGGACCCGGTGTGGTACTCGAAGTGCAGGTGCGCGCCGGTGGTGTCGCCGTTGTTGCCTTCGTCGGCGATGTGCTGCCCGGCGGTGACACGTTCGCCTGGCTTGACCAGGACACCGTCGGGGAACATGTGCCCGTACACCGTGGAGACGGTCTGTCCGTCGATGTTGTGCTCGAGGACGATCCACATCCCGAATCCGGTCGCGGGTTCGGCTTTGGTGACGATGCCGTCGGCGTAGGCGTAGATCGGGGTGCCGACGGTACCGGCGAGGTCGATGCCCTTGTGCATCGTTCCCCACCGTGACCCGAACGGGCTCGTGAGCTGTGCTTCGGAGGTTTTCATCGGCTTGGAGAAGGACCCGGCCGGAACACCACCGGCGGCCGATGAAATGCCTTTCCCGGGAATGCAGTTTGTGGGTACTTCTTCTCGGACGCCGGTGGTAATGAACAGGACCACGAACAGCGACAGTGCGAGCACCACGCTCAGCGCGATCGCGCCGCCCTTCTTCACAGCGCAGCCGCCCCGATCGAGTGCGAGCCGTAGGACTGGGTGGTGATCGAACGCGGCGAGCAGGCTTCGAGTCGTTCTGTGAGAGTGCGGTTCTCGCTGCGGAGCCGTCCGATCTCGGCTTCGGCCGCCCGTAGCTTCGCGGCGACGTCATCGGACGCCGGGGACCGGGAGGACCCGAATTTGTCCTTGACCCACCGTGCCACGGTGTTCTCGTGCGCTCCGATCGTGCGAGCAAGGACTGCAACGCATTCGGCACGCGAGACGTAGTTCTGGCGTGATTTCTCGTACTCGGTCAATACCCATGCTCGGGTCTTGGCGGGGAACTCGGCTCGCCGATGCTCGCGGGGATCGGCGGCGCGTATCACCGCGCACCCACCAGTTCGGAGTCGTTGCCGTAGGCATCTGCATCGTCGAATTTATGGTGCTGGCCGGCGAAATACTCGGCGAAGCGGGCGTTGGTGTCGTGGACGCCGGTGTCGTATTCGACGTCGGTGAGCACGGTCTGGATGGGAATGCCGGGGGTGTTGTCCTTGGCGACCTTGATCAGGAACTTGCCGCGCCCGATCGGGTTGCGGACGGTGCGCCGTTCTGACCCGCGTAGCGCTGCCCCACGGGACCAGGAAGTGACCATGCCAGCTTCGGCGTCGGTGAACTTCAGCTCCCCGGAGAGGCGTTCGACCTCACCGATCGGTAGGCCTCCGCACACGACCATGCCGGCGCGGTCGATGAAGCCCTTGGCGGTCTTGATGTCGGCTTCGGTGGGCAGGGTTTCGAGGTCGCGGCCGGTGTGGGTGATCATCAATAGCCCGGTGGCGTCGGTGCGGTTGAGGCGGGTGATCTCGTTGACGCGGGCGACCATGCCCGGTCCTGCGCCGATGACCTGCCACAGCTCGTCGAGGGCCATCAGGAACAGGCGTTGGCGGTCCAGTCCTGCGTCGGCGAGCAAGTGCGCAGCTTCCACGGTGCCGTAGGCGTCGGCCCAGCAGGAGAGCATTACGGCTGCTTTGAGGGTGGTGTCGCCCCGGTCGAGGGAGGAGACGTCGATGCAGATCATCGGTGCGTCGAGGTCGATCGGTTCGGTGGTGTGGTCGGCGAAGATGTCTCCGAGGGGGCCGGAGGTCAGTGCGCCGAGGGCTTGCATCAGTTCGGTGATGGCCTCGCGGTAGCCCTCGCGATCGGTCTTGTAGGCCGCTTGGAGCATGTCCGCCGATCCGGCGTCGATGCGGGTGTAGAGGTCTTTGAGTAGCGGCGGGCGGGTGTAGGAGAATCCGCCGTCGGCGTACAGCTCACGCAGCGCGATACCGATCAGGGAATTCTCGAAGGCCTTCACCGAGTGGGTGTCGTAGCGGATCAGCTCCACCAAGGCGCAGACGGCGTTGATCTGGCGGGTGGCGATGGTGATGGTGGCGACGTCGATCAACTCGTCGAGCTCGGCGATGCGATCGGGGTCGGTGGCCTCGTCGCGGGCGGTGATCGCGCGGACGACGGCCTGGCCGAGGGCTCCGGCAGCGAGGGGGTTGAGGTGTCCGCCGCCGTGCCCGAGGGTGATCACCTGCCCGCCGAGCAAGCGGGTGAGCTTGACGTATTCGCCTTTGATGTCGCCGGCGACGATCGGGGTTTGCCCCCATCCGCACGCCCCGAGGAGGATCTTGCGGATCAGCGTCGACTTCCCCAGGCCGGGCAGGGACAGGACGAACATCGAAGGGTTGCCGATGAGCTTGTCGCGGAAGTAGGCGAACGGATCGCACGAGACGGCGTTGCCGGTGATGGCGTGCTGACCGACGATGGTCCCGGACGACGGCGCGGCCGCGCCGATCGCCCACGGGTTGAGTCCGCACATCTGCACCGAGGTCGCTTCGTACTCGATCGGGGCCGGGACGGTCGACATCCGGCCACCGCCCGCACCTTTCAGGCCGCGTGCGCTCGACGACAGTGCTGCGCGCCACCACGGGTCCCCAGCGGCGTCGTGGACGGCCCGTTCGACGTGAGGGTGGTCGTTGCGCCATCGTGCGAGGCCTATGCCGCGTCGGGAGTACGGGTAGGGCTCTTCGGCGTCGCCGGCGGCGACGGCTGCGGCGAGCGCGGCGTAGTCGGTGTCGCCGATGATCCACCGCACGAACGCCGACGGCCGCGCAGCGTCGGTCTCGGCATACAGGTCATCTGCGTATCCCAGGTCGGGGCGGTCGTCGGTCATGGTCATCGTCGAAGTCTCTTTCTCACGCAGAGTGTGGGCCGGTGGGGCGAGCAGTATCTAGCTGCGGCGCACCAGGATCGAGGTGGAGATCTGGTCGGGTAGCAGCACACCGACGCCGAGACCGGCGACGAACGCGGCGTCCTGGAAGGCGAACGCGCGCCGCAGGCGCAGCCGGGAGCGGGCGGCGAGGGATTCGGTGACGGCGGCGGCGTTGGCGATCTCGTCGACCGATCCGACGGTGATGGTCAGCAGTGCGGAATAGCGTTCGTATCCGGCGCCGGAGACCATTTCGCGGCGGGCCTGCTCGGCGATCTCGTGGCGCTTCTCCGACCCGGCGGAGGTGATCTTGTTTCCGCGAGAGTTGATGGCGTGCAGGGCGTCTCGGTGTTGCTTGTCGACCTTCTTTGCGGCGTCCCCGGCGGTGTAGGGGCGGTAGACGAGAGTGAGGCGCTTGCGCGGGAGGTCGTCGTGCGGCTGCAGAAGCGGTTTGAGGACGGTGTCTGTGAACACCGATTCCGGAGGCGCGGCCATCTCCCAGACGACCGAGACTCCGCCGTCGTGGCGGTAGTGGCCCCACTCGGTCTTCGCACGTCCCGGTCCGGCGTCGTCCCAGTCGACGCCGTGCTCTTCGCCGGAGATCTCGAGTTCCTCGAAGTCGTTCTCGGTCGAGGGGTTGTAGGAGCGGTGCACGGCCGCGGTGATCTCGGCGGCGGTCATCGGCTGTGCATCGATTCCGGCACCGGAGAGCGACTCGTACAGATCCGGTAGGCGGCGGGCCAGTTCGGTGGCCATCTCTTCGGGGTCTTTCTGTCGCTCGCGGGTGGTGGCGCGAAAGGTGATCGACAGCCGTGCCAGGGTGCGGTGACGTCCCGAGGGCATCCGGACGGCGGACTGCTCGACGAACGACGCAGCCAGCGGCGGTGCGGTGGAGACGAGTTCGTGTTCGGCGCGCCGTGCCAGCCGCAGTCCGGTAGCCGGGATGTTCTCCACCACCACCACGGCACCGACGATGTCGCCGGGCAGGCCGAGGTCGGCGAGGTAGACACCCCAGTCGGCGGTGTAGAGGTCCTTGTCGCGCTGGACGATCGCTTCGTCGCCGCCGGGCAGGGCGTCGAAGACGACGGTGTAGCGGTGATCGTCGGGGTTGTGGATCATCCCGAACTCGTTGCCGTGTCGGTCGATTCCGATGTAGACCTTGGTGCGGGCGAGTAGGCCGGGGAGTTTGTAGCGGCCACCGGGGATCCGTGAGTGCGGTCCGGCGTGGTACTCGGTTGACTTGTCGACGTGCTTGCGCCGCAGCCATTGCATTCTCAGTTGTCCTGTCTCGTAGAGGGTTCGGCCGTTCGGGGCGATGACCAGAGGGGTGAGGATGAGTGCGCCGATACCCATCAGCGCGAGTCCGACGACGACGTTGCCGAAGATCAGAACTGCGAACGAGACCGCGAAAAATCCTGCGCCGTAGGCGATGACCTTCGTCGGTAGTCCGAAGGCGAATGTCGACTGGGGCCGGTTGCCGGCGGAGTAGATCGGGGGCTCGTACGGGGCTTCGAGTTGCGCGCTCATCGTTGGATCCGTCCGTGGTAGTTGCCGACTGCGCCTTCGGCGGCCGAGCCGAGAGCAGTGGAGGCCGAGCCTGCGGTGCGCGCGACTGTGCTTGCGGTTTTGAGTGCCCCGGCCGCCCCGCGCAGGCCTGCCGAGGACGCTGTGCGCGCTGCCGATCCGACGGCCGAGCCGACTTTGCGGGCTGCGCCCATCGGTCCGGACGATGCGCCCGCGTGCGAGGTACGGCTGTTAGATCCGCCGTTGTAGCGGCCCTGAAATCCGGGGGTGGGACGCGCTCCGGTGCCGTTTCCGCCCGAAGAGCCGTCTTTGCCGCCTCGGGTCGCGGACCCGGACACGTTGTTCGCCACGGCACCGAGAGCACGGGAAGCGGCCATACCTCCGGCCCCCATCACGGCACCTCCCGCAGCACCGAGCATTCCCACTTCTCGGCCACCGGCAGAGATGGTGTCTGCTGCGGGAGCGACGATCTTGATCAGCGTGGGCAGAGAGAACCCGACGACGGCCAGCAGAATCGAGCCGATGATGACCGTCGCGATCTGATCCGAGCTCGACGCCGAGGACGCCCAGAACGCGAACAGGTACAACAGCGTTGCCACCGGCTTGAACAGCAGTGCCCCGAGAGTGAACGCGATCATCGACTTGTAGGAACTACGTCCGGTGCTTGTCGCCGACGCTGCTGCCGCCAGTGGGATGACGGCTACGACGACGCACAGCACGGCCTCACGGATGAGCAGTGCGATGAGTTGTGCGACGGAGCCGAGGAATGCGAATCCGGCGCAGGCGAGAGCGAGTATCGGGCCGAGTCCGGTCTTGTCGTCGAACGCGGTGATGGCGGTGATCTTCTCGTCGAGGTTGCCGCCGACAAACTTCTCCAGTGCGTAAGCCGAGGCCACGTCGCCGACTTGGTGGAACATCAGCACCAGAACGGGTAACAGTGAGACGGTGACGACGGTGCGTACCAGCATGTTGGCCGTTTCGGTGGCTCCTTCCATCACCGCCTGTTTGCGGGCGATGGCGAGTTTGGTCATCGCGATGACGATCGAGGCGAACAACGCAACGACGGTGAATCCGGTGATTATGTTGCGCAGGCCCGACATGGCGTTCTCGGCCGCGAGTCCCGGGATGCCGGAGGACATCCAGAACGTCATCACCGACCGGAAGGCTTGGGTGTTGCCCTCCATGACCGATTTGGCAAAGTCCCCGACAGGGTCGCCCCAGAAGGTCGAAAGTGTGGAGTCGACTGCGGTCGAAAGCGCGTCGCCTGGGTGATCGCTGAACGCCGAATCCAGGCAGAAGAATTGGTCGGCCGCTCCTCGTCCTCCGATGGCGTCGAGGAGTTTGTCCGCGATCCCACCGTCTGCGATGGCATCGGATCCGCCGGCCTGGCATTCGCGGCGTTGTTGCTGGAAGTCGTTTCCATCGGCGTCGGGGTTGATCTGCTCGGTCAGATTCGGCACGGGTGCCGGTGTCGGATCTTGGGCGTGGGCCAATCCGCTGGCCCCGACGACCGCGATCAGTGAGAGCAACACGACGACGACAGCACGGGCGGCACGTGCCGCTGCGCGGGTCACAGTGCCCACCGGGTGAAGCCGTCGAGCGAGTTGTATGGGCCGAATTGTGCAGGCCCGGTTGCTTCCCGAGCTTTCCAAGTGCCTTGGTCCCAGACCATGTTCATTCGTAGGCCGGTGTAAGTCGGGTTCTGCATCCGTCTACCGGCGTCGTCGACGTCGCGGATCAGAGCGAGTTCGACGACCGCGAAACTGTCTGTGCAGGAAAGGATCTTGAACCCCATCGGGGCACGCAAGGCTACGGTTTCGGTGTTGACCGCTTTCGATTCCTCTGCCGCTCGTGCGTCAGGACCGACGGCCTCACTGCCGTTCAGGAGCAGCTTTTCGCTGGCCTCAATCGCGACTTTGCCGCCTGCCAGTCCACGAGGGAGGAAATTCGCGGCGGCCAGTGCCGCCCCTTGCGGGGTGCGGGTGTAGCCGGCGAGGACCAGGCCGTCGATGTACGACGGGCCATCTGTCTCGGAGTACAGGGTCGAGACACCGAAATTGCGTTGGATCATCATCGACTCCGGCGAGGTGACCGGTCGGCCGTCGTTGGTGCATTCGACCCGCGGCCCGGTCGGCTCACGCTGAGGCAGGGGCTGGCCAGCAGGGTTGTTCGGGACCATCACCGTGCGCCCGGACAGATCGGCGTCGGGAACACCGAAGCCGTCTGCGCCGGTGTCGAGCTCAGAGTCGCCGGAGGTAGGTGCTGCTGTCGTCGGCGGAGCAGCGGTGGTCGAGGGGGCATCATCGTCGTTCATGTTCGGGACGACGAAGAAGACCGCACCGACGACCACGATGACGACGATCGCTGCGACTGCGATCAGGACGGTGCGGATTCGGCGGCTCATGAGGTTCGCTCCAAAGTGGTGTAGCCGTCGAGGGAGTCCAGTTCGACGGCGTCGATGTTCTCCTGCGAGGTGGGCAGGACGATGCGCCAGTCATCCGATATCCATTGCAAGGCAACGGGGTAGGCGTAGATCTGGTCGTCTGTGCCGATGGTCTGTGCCACCGACACCCCTGCCGAAAGCGGGTTGTCGGTGTAGTCGGTGACCTCGAACCCGACGAACTTCGGTGCAGTGTCGGCTGGGACCGATCCGGAGACGGTCACCGCGGCGCGTGCAGCCGCGAACTCGTCACGTCCGGGTCCGGGTGCGGTGACGGTGTTGACCACGTCCGGCCATGCGCGATCGTCGGCGACGGCAAGTGCGGTCTGGCCGTTGATCGCGGCCAGGACCGCACCTTGTGGGGTCTGTGCATATCCGCTGCGGTTCACCGATGTTCCGGCGAACGGCCCGTCGACCCGCGAGGTCGGCACCGATACCCCCTCGACCTCGCGCCAGGTCAGCTCGGCCGGGGCCGAGCGCAGATCGGGTGTTGCGTCCGGGGTGGCGGTCGGGGTGTCGTCGTTGCCGGATCCGCACGCAGCGAGTGCGAGGACGGTCGCCGCTGTCGCGGCGATCCGGAGTGTGCGGGAGACGGTCATCAGGTGAGGACTTTCGGGTCGAATGCAGTTCGGGTGCAGCGAATGTGGGCTTTCAGGCGAGGACGGCTTGAGCGATCCCGGAGGCGGAGCCGATGATGGCTGCACAGATGAGGATGCGAGCCAGCGTGGCGTCCTCGACCATCTGTGTGCCGGTGGACTTGCGTTGGTTGACGAACACCGCCCCACACACGAACAGTGCTGCGATACAGGTGACGATTGCGAACCACAGCAGCCACGACAGGCCCGTCATGATCGGCTGCCACACCTCGTCCGGCCACTCGATCGGCGACGTCGGGGGCTGAGCGAACACGGTCATAGCAGGATCACCCCGGCGAGGGCGACAGCAGCGATGGTCATAGGACGAGCATGTTGACCAGGCCTGCGGCACCACCGATGACGATGGACCCGAACAGGCCGCCGACGAGTTTGCCGGTGGCGTTGCTTTGGCCTCCGCCGGAGATTTTCTCGTAGGCGAGCATTGCGCCGCAGATCATGATTCCGGCGACGGCGGCGATGATGCAGCCCCACATCAGCCAGGACAGCAGCGTCAAGATCTTGTCTCCGGTCCGGCCGTCCGGTGCTTGAGGGCTAACGTCGCCGATGTTCTGCGCGAGGAACGTGGTCGTAGATGCGGTGAGGCTGGCAATCATGGTGTTCTCCTTGGGTGTTGGTTGAGAGGGTGTGGTTCAGCGACCTGACGCATTGCGGGCTGCGGTGAAGATCTCCCGCCCGATCGCGGCGAGGTCGGGGTGTGGGGTGG
>NZ_JABFAU010000079.1 GCF_017168335.1 Rhodococcus sp. KRD162
GCTGATACATCGAATGCATACCACCAAACAAAAATTCGGCACTGACATTCATCGACACACTGTTGAGTTCTCAAAGAACACGCACACACCCAAACCCCACGAACACAATCCGCAGGCCTCGAGGGCAACTGTTCCAGCCTATCCCAGCTTGGTCTCGGACACAAGGCCCGACTCTTGGGGGATACAACCTGCCAAGCCACACGTCCAACCTCGTTCACCCAATCAACCAAGACCGGGTCGGTGTCCGTCGCTCTGACTCGACAAAAGTTACGCGAAGACAATCCCATGTGCAAATCGGCAGGTCAGCGGCCTCTCGTCGCATATCTCTCGTCATTTCGGGCGTCCAGGCAACCGATCCGACGGTCAGCCTCCCGTTCAGTCGCCCCTACGCCAGGGCAACAAGGCGTCAGGTCAACAAGGCGTCGCGCGCGAATCTGCGCGACCAGCTCGGAGAGTCCGACACTCCCTCGCGAAAGTAGAAGCTCGGACCGTGTGCGCCGATGAGGTCCAGGAAGCTCACCGTCGCCTGTGCCGCGAATTGCGCGTCGAACACGCCGGAATCCTCACTTGCCCAGCCCAACTCGACGACGGTCTCTACCAGCATCTCGTTTCGATGGTTGGCGCTTGCCGATGCGGCGAGGGCGATCAGGAACAGGGTGGCCGCGTCGGTCTCGTACGTCTGCTTCCCCAGGGGAAGTCGTGTGGCGGCATGCCGCCACAAGCCGACTGGGTCTTCGGCCAGGCTGGAGCCCAGTCTGGTGCGCAGCAGTCGGCCCTTCGAGGTTCGCGTCAGTCCGAGATTGCGCGCAGCTTCACGCAGATCGGTCACCTGGTGGTGGTCGATCTCGCGGTTACTGGCCCCGACCC
>NZ_JABFAU010000080.1 GCF_017168335.1 Rhodococcus sp. KRD162
TAGTAGATCATCGGTTTGTCGTAGACCGGCACCAGCTGCTTGCTGACACCCATCGTGATCGGATGAAGCCGCGAACCCGTACCGCCCGCCAGAATGATTCCCCGCATGACCGCGAAGTCTTCCAGACAACTAGACCATACGCGCGACGCAGATAAATGAATCACTGTGACCTTGGACTCTGCACCAGACAATGATCCAGCGGTGCCCAGTACCGTCGTTATTCATGAGAATTCTCGTCACGGGTGGGGCCGGGTTCATCGGCGCGAACTTCGTTCACCAGACCCTCGCGAAGCGCCCCGACGCCCAGGTGACCGTGCTCGACAAACTCACCTATGCCGGTAACAAGGCCTCCCTCGACTCGGTGGCCGAGCGCATCGAGTTCGTGCACGGCGATATCGCCGACGCAGATCTCGTCGA
>NZ_JABFAU010000081.1 GCF_017168335.1 Rhodococcus sp. KRD162
GTGCGGTCCGACTCGGGGTTCGCTGTGCCAACCTCACCGCGTGCCTGAGGACTGAGCGGAGCGCTTCCGCGCCGGACAGCCAACGCACACACTTCCTCACATACGTGGGGATTGCTCGCAATCCACCATCACCGACCCACAAGCGCACCTCACCGCACTGACCACCGGAATCGGAGCAGCCCGCGCCTACGGCTGCGGCATGCTCCTGACCATGCGCCCCAAAACCCGAAACTAGCCCCCAACGAACCACCTCGGCCCGCCACACGCACCACAGCACCTTGACAACAAAACAGACGAAACCTCCCCTACACCCAGGGGAAACTCACCACACACAGCTGACGACGACCATCGCAGCAGTGCCCACAACCGACCGCCCCCACAACCGTTACCGCAGACTCCAAACCTCCCGAAAACAAGGGGGGATTGCTCGGACACAGCATTATGGACAGACTGCGTGGAAGTAACTTCCCCATACTGGTGGGGATTGCTCGCAACGATCCGGCGGTCAGGTGGTAGGTCGGCAAGCCTCCGCACGTACGTAGGGATTGCTCGCATGACATTCCGCCCGCTCTGATGCTCAGATCAACCTCCCCACATACGTGGGGATTGTTCGGAACGAATTGTCGCTTTCACGATTGCCACCGAAACCTCCCCGCATACGTGGGGATTGCTCGATGTGTCGATGGAGCGCGTGGGCGCGGCGTTGAACCTCCCCACGTACGTGGGGATTGCTCGGTCACACACGGAAACAATGGCTGGCACGTTCAAACCTCCCCACGTACGTGGGGATTGCTCGGAACCACGCCACTGCTGCAATAAAAAACAGCAAACCTCCCCACGTACGTGGGGATTGCTCGGGAACAGGCGCTGGTGGACGCGGACGGACCGAAACCTCCCCACGCACGTGGGGATTGCTCGACGAATGATGCAGCGCTTGCTCCGACCGGCGAACCTCCCCACGTACGTGGGGATCGCTCGGACACCGCACCTGATGCAAACCATCAGCGACGTAACCTCCCCATGTAAGTGGGGATTGTTCGAACGCCCAGCCCGCAGCGCCCACCGCACCGATAGCCTCCCCACGTGTGTGGGATTGCTCGGTACGCAAAACATGTTTCCAACAACATCTTCCAACTTCCTCACGGATGTGGGGATTGCTCGCAATCCACCTGCACCGGCACCGATCGCCGTACCATCCCCCACGCACGTGGGGATTGCTCGTAGCGCCAAGTGCTTTCGGGTATACCCGTGTTAACCTCCCCACATACCTGGGGATTGCTCGACAGTGGCCGTGGAACGAGGAGCGTATCCAGCAACCTCCCCACATACGCGGGATCGCTCGACAACCCGGTACTGCCTGTCGCCGACGATGAGAATCGCCCCATATACGTGGGGATTGCTCTGTGAGGTTCACCCCGAAAAGTGGACAGTGGTCACGCGGCCATCGAGGTCGCGGTCAGTGACTGTTCGTAGTCCGTGGGGCTGAGCATCCCGATCGTGGAGTGCCGACGTCGAGTGTTGTAGAAGTTCATCCAGTAGTCAACCGCAGCAACCAATTCGGCGGCATGGACGAAGATGTGACGATAGTAGTATTCGTGCTTGAACGTCGACCACAGACTTTCGGCACCGGCGTTATCCCAGCATATTCCGGTATCTCCCATCGAACGGCGCAGCCCGTATCGCTCGCACGCCTGCTTCATGATCTCTGCAGTGTACTGACTTCCTCTGTCCGAGTGCATGATTGTGCCGGCTACACCGCCGCCGCGCGCTTCGACGGCCATGTCCAAGGCTGCGATGACAAGGTCGGTCCGCATATGATCCGCCACCGACCATCCCAGAACCTTCTTCGAGTGCTCGTCCTTGATCGCACACAAATACATGTCACCTTCACCGCAGGTCAGGTACGTGATATCGGATGTCCAGACGGCATCGAGCCGGCCTTGATCGAACTGCCGTTGCACCAAGTCGTCCGGAAACGAGGCGAGCGGATCGACGACAGTGGTGCGAATCTTGAATGTCCGCGGGCTGATCCCGACGATGCCGAGTGATCGCATGAGTTTGGCGACAGTCTTCTCGGTGATGATCTCTCCGCCGTCGTGCAGTTCGGCGGTGATCCGAGGGGACCCGTACACACCTTTCGATTCTCTGTGGATGTCGAGGATCTTCACTTCCAAGTCCGCGCGGCGCTGTTTCCGTTCGCCCAATCCTGTTCGAACACTGAGTCCTTGGTTTTTGTAGAAGCCGGAGGTCGAGACATCGAGGAGCCGCGTCATCCGGTGGACCGCGAAGTTCGCGCACTCCGCAGCGATCAACGAGTAGCGCTCTACTTTTGTTGATTCGCCGCAAAGTACGCGGACGCTTTTTTCAGGAATGCGATGTCTTTCTCCTGTTCGGAGACCTGCTTGCGCAGCCGAGCAAGCTCGGTGCGTTCGGCGGCAGTCAACGGTTGATCGCCAGACTCTGCGGCAGCATCGACGCGTCGTCGTTCGTCGGCGACCCAGCGTCCGAGCAGGGCTTCGTTGATGCCCAGTTCACGGGAGACCTCGGCGATCGTGCGGCCGGAATCGATCACCCGGTGGGCGGCCTCGACTTTGTACTCGGTCGTAAAAGACCTGCGAGTGCGGGACATGAGGACATCCTCCCAGCGGAACCCTCGGTCCCGCTATCTCGGTGTCCACCATCCGGGGTGAACCTCACTGCACACATTCCTCACCGCTAGCCGCCCCATCCCTCCCCTCCACGTACGTGGGGATTGCTCGAGCTCTCGCCATCCGCGAGGCGGGGTGTAGACAACCTCCCCACGTACGTGGGGATTGCTCGGAGGAACCTCTGCTGGCCGCACTACCGGTGATTAACCTCCCCACGTACGTGGGGATTACTCGAAGCGTCGGGCGGATCTGATGGCCATTCCGAGAACCTCCCCAGGCTGGGGATTGCTCAGTACGCAAAACATGTTTCCAACAACTCCTTCCGTCCCCCCTCATGCGTGGGGATTGCTCTTTGGTTGAGTGCTCTGAGCTGAACATCGTCTACCTTCCCCGCTTGGGCGGGGGCGTCAAGCACAGTTCGACGCAGGCACGCACCGCACTACTGACGCACCTCCTAAGACGTGGAGATCCCTCGGAGACTGGCGGGCCGTGCGGGTTAAGCGCACAGACCTCCCCACGTACGGGGGGATTGCTCGCCGCCATCGGCCGCCACCACCACCGGGCACTGAATCTCCCCACGTATGTGGGGATTGTTCTGTTGAGCGGGTCAACACGAACCCACCAATTTTAATCTCCCCACGTACGTGGGGATTCCTCGACATACGTGGCCCTGGCTGGGCTCCCATGTCAACCTTCCCTCGTACGGGGATTGCTCTGTAGCCCAAAGACTCCGGTGCCGTCACCACTGAACCTCCCACCTGTGTGGGGATTGCACGGATACGAACCGGGTCTGGCAACACCCGAACGCGACGTCCCCAATCAGGTGGGAGTATCCGAAACGTGCGGTCCGACTCGGGGTTCGCTGTGCCAACCTCACCGCGTGCCTGAGGACTGAGCGGAGCGCTTCCGCGCCGGACAGCCAACGCACACACTTCCTCACATACGTGGGGATTGCTCGCAATCCACCTGCACCGGCACCGATCGCCGTGCCATCCCCCACGTACGTGGGGATTGCTCGACGCTCACGATGTACCTCGCAACCCTCGACGAAAACTCCCCACGTACGTCGGGATTGCTCGAACAACGAGCAGGTCATCCAGATCGCGGGCGAAACCTCTCCACGTACGTGGGGATTGCTCGAAAAGCCACGCGGGCCAATTCGTTCCCGAACTAACCTCTCCACATACGTGGGGATTGCTCGTCGTAATCCCAGTTCGGGATCGGCTGCGTCGGAAGCTCCCCACGTAGGTGGGGATTGCTCTTTGGTTGAGTGCTCTGAGCTGACCATCGTTTACCTTCCCCGCTTGTGCGGGGGCGTCAAGCACAGTTCGACGCGGGCACGCTCCGCGCTACTGACACACAGTTGCAGCGATCCTCCATCCAAACGAGTGCATCGTTGCGGTACTGGGAGACCAGACCGCACCACAAGTCTGGAAGGTCCGAAACTGGGAAACCTCAACCAACCCGCCCCGCGTCCGTGGGGATTGCTCGGGCACCGGCATGCGTTCGCGGGGTCGTTCGACAACCTCCCCACGTATGTGGGGATTGCTCGTGCACGCCCGCATGCGCGGGATTGTTCGTAAGCGAAGCCGCCACTGGGGCAGCCGTGACGGACCTCCCCACTTACATGGGGATTGTTCGTCGATCGGCTGACCCAAATCGCCAGCACCCTAACGTCCCCTGCACGGGGGTTGCCCGAAAGGGCTCCCCACGCGGACAGTCCGGATGCGAATCTCACCATGCGAGTGGCGAGTGGCGAGTGGCGAGTGGCGAGTGGCGAGTGGCGAGTGGCCGGAGGTCGGCAAGCTCAACATTTCGACTTCCCCACGCGAGTGGAGCTCGCTCGACTTATCCCCCAGACGGTGCTTGCGAGCCCGCAACCTCCTCCAGACGAATTGGGGTATCGCTCGTGGGTAGCGGCATCCCGATCGCGAAGTTGAAACCTTCCTGAGTGTGCGGGGATTGATTGGGGACCCGACTGGGCTGGGCGGTCACCCGATCCCAATCCTCACGCGGGCGTGGGATCTTTCGAGGACATTTTGCGATGATGGATGTCCAAAGGATTTCTCCCCACCTGTGTGGGGATTGCTCGGTGAACGCGTGGGTGTTCGTGACGAGAATCGGTACGTCCGGATATGTGGAGATTGTGCCGAAAACGGCTTTGTGATCTCTCTGCTCCGGAGACCCCATTTCCCCGTGCTGGCGGGGATTGCTCGCACACAGTTGGAGTGTCCAAGGATCTGCGAGGAGTGTCGCCCGCGCTATGCGGGAGGTGGGTGCGTAGGGATCGTTCGAGGTGGACCGGCGATTTGCCTTGTCTCCGGCGCTTGCCACCCTCCCCATTATTCCTGGGGATCGCTCTGACGACGACGGATACATCGTGCTCGTCTATCAGCTTCCCCGCACATGGGGTGCTTCTCCCCACAAATGTGGGATTGCTCGGTCGGCCAACCTCGGATCAGGCGGCGTCACGAGATCGTCCCGCTCCATTGCGGGATCGTTCTGGGAACTGGTTTCGGACCTGCGGCGGAGCGGAATTGGTGAACCGGCCCTCGGGCCGGATATCGGCTCGGTTCGATGAAAAGCTCGACAGTGCAATCGGTTTGTCGCTGCGACGCCGACCTGTTGGTCTCCAGTAGATTGCCCCATTTTTGTCAAAGGGCAGGTCATTCGGTCCGACTATATGGCTGTGAAGGCTCGGATTACGAGGCCAGCACCTGCAGCGATCATCATTGCGAAGCAAATGGCTGCGAATAGGAGAACCTGGCTCGCGAACATCTCGACGAACGCAATGGTAGACCACACTCCCACAAGCCCTGCAACGAAGAGTGTCGCGCCAGCGGCCATGGTGGCGATCCGTTTCATGGGTTGCAGGGTACCTGCCGTGTTGATCGGACGACGGCAGGAGTCGTTGAATCCGATTGAGGGACAGACACAGCGGGACAAAGGTGCCATCGCTGGGACGAGTCGCTGGATGTCGTCGTCGAGTCAGCCTACGGAAGCCGTGGGCGCAGAACCGTGTCCGGCAGTTCTTGCAGAACGTGCGGCGAGAGCAACGATGGCTTCACTGACCACATCAGGTTGTTCGAGATGTGCGAGGTGTCCAGCCTTCGGGATTCGCACGAAGAGCGTGTCTCGGTTCAATCCAGACACGAGATGTATCGAATTGCGTAGTGGTGTCACGTAATCGGCGTCTCCACAGGCGACGATTGTGGGAATCGTCGACAGGGTGTTGAGCGCGTCGGAGGTGTCTTGGTGTTGGAGAGATTCCAGAAAACCTGCGCAGGTTGCGAGCCTGGTGCTGGTGATGACTCGGTGAGTGTGTCTGCGAACGTGCTTCGGGATTGCGCCGCGGCCGTACGTGATGTGGTCCAGGGCAATCGGCGGAATTACCGCGGAGAGTGGACATGAGCCGAGAGGGAGGCGAGCGCTGACGGCGCGCAAGGTGTTGATGACGGGCGTGTTGACGATCGGAAACAGTCCGGCCGTCGCGAGCCCCCGCGCAGAGGTGGAGATCAGTGCAGCTGCCGCGACGCGCGATCCGATCATCTGAGGGTACTGGCGAGCATGCGAGAGGATGCTCATCCCTCCCATCGAGTGTCCGACGAGCAACGTGGGACCGGACGGAACGATCGCATCGAGAATGGATTGCACGTCGCGGCCGAGCTGGTCGATGGTGCACGAGTGCGCTGGTGGAGTCCCCGATTCGCCGTGTCCGCGCTGATCGTAAGCGACGAGTCGCACCTCATCGCCCCAGTGGCTGCGCAGGTACGCCAATTGCGGAGCCCACGTTGAGGTCTGCAAGCAGAATCCGTGGGAGAAGACCACCGTGAGCGGGGCGGATCGTGGTCCCCATTCCCTCACTCGTAGCGGCACACCGTCTTCCGTGGCGATGGTCGAAGCCTCACCGGACATCAGAGTGGTCGTTGCTGTGTGATCGATGACGTTCATGGTCAACTCCTACTGGACGATCGGTGTCTCGTTGAAAAATCCAGTGATGCAAGCGAATTGCTTGAAGTCAGTGTTGCAGATTTCGGTGTGCCGTTGTCGTGTTGTGGCGCAGAGCGATCGATGCATCCCGTGCACGCGTGAGTCAATGCCCGCCGGTGCGTCTGGATCTCGCGTTGCCGCCGGAAACGCGCCCGGCTGTACGCCCGCGGCTGCATGAACCGCGGGCGGCGAGACCTTACTACGATGGTCGAGTGCGCAGACTTGTCCTCACAATGGGGAATCTCGATGAGCGAACGGATAAGGGTGGGGCGAGTGGCCGTGTCATTGAGATCCGATATGGACAGTGGGCGTGCGACATTCAGTGTGGTCGTGCAGACGGCGTGCGAAGATGCGCTGTCGGGTGGGGAAGCGATCGAGAACGTGTCCCTCTGGCTTGATGATGGAACGGTTTTCGAGAATGTGGAGGTTGAGGCGATCCGTGGGTCGGTGCTTTTCGTCGGTGGCTGCGGGGGAGAAGTTCAGGAAGTGAACGCGGACAGTGTCATCAGGATGGTCGTCGGCGCTGCCACGAGCGTCCTATGTGGTGGTGTCTCGCGCTAGAAGGTCAATGCGCCAATCCCTTTCGGAAAGTGGGCCATGAGATGACGAAGCAGCTCTACACCGGGTTGACCGTCGGAGCGATGGTGTTCGCCGGGGGTGTCGTGTTGACGGGGTTCGCCCTGAACGTATGGACGGTCGTCGCGGGGATCTTCGCTATCTGCGCCGGTTTCATCGCATGGATTTATGTCCGAGGCGATGTCGAGAGGACCGACCACAGTGGTGAATTCAGGTTGTCGAGAGAGGACCGGATGTTCGTTGATGAAACACGCGCTGCGTTGGCCGCGCGCGATGCTCTCCCGCCAGAGAAGCGAATCTGGTACCGAGCTCCACGGTTTTCGGAGAACTTCGGACCCATACAAAGCGAAGACGGTGAATGGTACTTCCCGAAATCTCCCATCCTCCCAGGCGACCCACTTCCGCCCGAGGCGAAGGAATAGTCATGTCCCACAGCGAGAGTTCGGATGCCCCGCCGATCCACGGCGCTGCGGCGGTGAAGGACACCAGCAAACCCGGCTGGATCGCCCGCACCATCTTCGGAACAATTGGCCTCGCTGCGGCAATCAGCCTTCTCACCATGGGTAGCACCCGGACGACCATCGCGGGTGCGGGTCTAATTGTGGTGGCAGGTTTTCACTTCGTTGCTGCGTTCAAGCTGCGTCGACAGGCTGCCAGGCTACAGGCTGCGAATACCGCACGCAGTCTATAGTTTTCGCTGCCATTTCGCGCCTTACCGGAGACGTGAGAGCTGCTGATCGCCGCTGGCGGATCAGGCCAGCGGGGGCTCGGTGTGTCGCCCGTACAACAGCCACGCCATAGGGCCCACTAGTGGAAGTATGAGGATCCCGATCAGCCATCCCGCGCAATGTGTGGGAGTGAGCCGATTTGCCCCAGCGCATGTGACGAGGGCTGTGAGAAATGCGGCTGCGTAGAGAACCAGCAGTGCCGCGAGCGCCCACACTGCAACTCCGTTCAACATTTTGTCTCCTTAGCTGGCACGTAAGCTCGGCAACTTTCTGCAGGAAATCAGCCCGATTCGGCGAAACCTCGCAAGACCTACTACCGGTTGAATCAGAGCTTGCAGTCGTTGCTTCCGGCCCAAATTGGACTGTCGGCTATCTTCCGAAACTTCGGCGATCCACCGATAGAAGAGATCCTGAGCATCAACCAATTCCAGATTCTCACGGCTCCCTCTCACGTAGTGGTTCACTGTCCAGCGTAACCGACCGAAACGACTCTTTCGGTCGGTGGGCGGTATCTGGTCGACGTCATTCCGATACGCGCCGTGTTGCGTGCAGAGCGCAGTCACCACGCTCGGTGATCCTGGTATCTGGTCAGGCGGGGACAGGCTCGTGGACAGACGCTGGATGCCGCCACAGAGACAAGGTGGCTGCGCCGATGACGATCGCGAGTGTCACCAGCGCGGCGCTCGTCCAGAGCGGTGGCGCGGTAGCTCAGACCCACCCCGATCGCCAGCCCGCCGAGTGCCGGTCCCAGTGCCGCACCGACGTTGAACGCGGCCGTAGCGAACGATCCACCCAAGGTCGGTGCCCCGTCGGCGAGTGCATTGATCGTCCGCGCCCCCATGCCGCCGGGATAACCCCCGGGTTTGACCGTCGGAATGAAAGGGCGATCAGAAGGTGGGTTGATTCTCCGAGTATTGTTCGATGATTTCGACGCTTCGGATCCCACAGTCCCTCTGCACCTTGACAACAAAACAGAAAAACCTCCCTACATCCGTGGGCAAACCAACAGGCAGCTGTTGACGGCGATTGCTGCGGTGTCTAGACCGACCGAATCGGGCTCCTGTTGAGTATTCAGAACTTGGCGCCCTCAATCGTGAACACATGCCTAATCTCCCCACAGGCGGGGTTACTCGGCGACGCCCCACGACTATCTCGAATGCGAATCTCCCTGAGTGAGATTGCGCAATCTCGCTAATGGTTGGGTCCCCAGGTAGAAGTCCAGTGTCTGTGTGAGTTTCGTGTCCGAGAATGGACACAGGAGGAAATTCACGAATCATGGCACGCAGACACACCCCCGAGCAGGTCATCGCCAAAGTCCGGCA
>NZ_JABFAU010000082.1 GCF_017168335.1 Rhodococcus sp. KRD162
CGGTAGGCGCGCTTCTTCTCGAGCTTGGCACCCGTGAGGGCGACCTTTTCCGCGTTGATGATGATGACGAAATCGCCGGTGTCCACGTGGGGAGCGAAGGTCGGCTTGTGCTTCCCGCGCAGCAGTGTTGCGGTCTGGCTGGCAAGACGACCCAGGACGACGTCGGTGGCGTCGATGACGTGCCACTGACGCTGGACGTCACCGGGCTTCGGAGTGTGCGTACGCACGTTGATCTGCCTTCGTTTGTCTGCTGATGACACGAATGCTCGTGTCCGATGGTTCCGCTGTGCTTCGGGGCCCGGGTGAGATCCGGGCGGCATCCGTGCGTCCACAACCCGGTGCACCGCACGGCCCTGCGCTCTGCAACATGAGCGACCGATGCGGGTACACGTGAACCGGGGCAGAACACGCACAACAGCATTC
>NZ_JABFAU010000083.1 GCF_017168335.1 Rhodococcus sp. KRD162
TACTTGGAGTTATTGTTCGGGCCTTTACGTCGTTTAGTCGCATCATTTACAACTTTAACGCAAAGTTTTGCTTCAATGGACCGTGTATTCCAATTAATTGACGAAGATTATGACATTAAAAATGGTGTTGGTGCTCAACCTATTGAAATTAAACAAGGTCGTATTGATATTGATCATGTTAGTTTTCAATATAACGATAACGAAGCTCCAATTTTAAAAGATATTAATTTGAGTATTGAAAAAGGAGAAACAGTTGCTTTCGTAGGTATGAGTGGTGGTGGTAAATCAACATTAATTAACTTAATACCGAGATTTTACGATGTAACTTCTGGGCAAATTTTAATAGATGGTCACAACATTAAAGATTTTTTAACGGGAAGTTTAAGAA
>NZ_JABFAU010000084.1 GCF_017168335.1 Rhodococcus sp. KRD162
TGTCTACCGAATGAGTTTCGTTGTACAGTAATATTCAACTTGTTAAGGTATCCTTCTTCACCAACTATATCTTGCGCTAGAACTATTAATCCTGCGCATGTACCAAACATAGGTAAAGTTGAATTTTGTAAAGCCTCTTTAAATCCATATAAATTCATTAATCGACGTAACGTTGTAGACTCGCCACCAGGTAATATTAAGCCCTCGATTTCTTCTAATTGTTCAACTTTTTTAACTGCAATACCTTCCTGACCACTTAATTCAATATGTCTAATATGTTCACGTACTGCACCTTGTAATGCTAATACACCTATTTTCATATCTTACCAACCACGCTCTTGCATACGTTCTTCTAATGATAATTGATTGATATCTAAACCTTTCATAGCAGTGCCAAGTTCACTTGCTAATCTTCCAATTAGTTCATAGTCTTGGTAATGTG
>NZ_JABFAU010000085.1 GCF_017168335.1 Rhodococcus sp. KRD162
TGAGCCACGAGGAACGCGAACAGACCGGCCAACTGCTCCAACGCATCGGCGGTGAGCGGACGGTGGTCGTCGTCGAACACGACATGGACTTCATGCGTATGTTCGCGACCTCGGTGACGGTATTGGCTGCTGGACGCGTCCTCGCCGAGGGCACAGTCGCCGAAGTACAGGCCGACCCGAAAGTCCAACAGGTCTACCTCGGCACCGCAGCAGCCGGCGAAGAACTCGACACGAAAACAGAGGGAGCCGATCATGCTTGAACTGGTCGATGTGCACACCGGCTACGGCCGCAGCGAAGTCATCCACGGAGCCTCACTCACCGTTCCCGCCGACGGCGTCGCCGCCGTCATGGGCCACAACGGTGCCGGCAAAACCACCCTGCTGCGAGCAGCGGTCGGACTGCTGAAAGTCAACTCCGGCACCGTCATGTTCGACGGCGAAGACGTCAGCTCGCTACGGCCCAGCGCGCGAGTTGCGCGCGGCCTCGCCTACGTGCCGCAAGGCCAGCAATCCTTCGGCCAACTCACCACCGCCGAAAACCTGCAGGTCGTCGCCGACGGCCGCACACGCGGCAAAGCACTGATCAGCGAAGTCCTCGACCTGTTCCCCGCACTGACGCAACTACTCGACCGCAGAGCCGGACTACTCTCCGGCGGGCAACGCCAACAACTCGCCATCGCCCGAGCACTGATCACCGAACCACGAATGCTCATCCTCGACGAACCCACCGAAGGCATCCAACCCTCCGTCGTCGCCGAAATCGAAAAAACCATCCTCGAACTCACCCGACGCGGCGGCCTCGGAGTACTCCTGGTCGAACAACACATCGGCTTCGCACTCGAATCCGCCCAGCACTACTACATCCTCGAAGCCGGCCGCATCACCACCACCGGCACCGGCGGATCACAATCCGAAGCCGACGTCCGCGCAGCCATGGCAATCTGACCGGAAACATCGTGCCACGCAAAGACCTTCGCGAGAAGGTCTATTCGTCACTGCGCCGGGACCTGATCTCCGGTGTCATCGGCTCCACCGAGCGCCTCGGCGAGGAACGCCTCGCCGAGCTGTACGGGGTCTCGCGAACTCCCGTGCGGGAGGCACTGGCGCGATTGCTGGCCGACGGACTCGTCACTCGCGACGAGTCCGGCCTGCACGCCTACCGCCCTCGACTGAGCGATCTGCCCGATCTGTACGAGCTCCGCGCCACCCTCGAATCCAGGGGCATCACGAGGTCGACGCCGCAGTCCTTGGACCGAGCGTCGCTGTCGGCGTTGTCGGAAACCTGGGTCGCTCTGCGCGCCGACCCACCCGACACCGAAGATCTGGTGGCTTTGGACGAGACCTTCCACGTCACCCTGCTCGCCGCCTCGGGCAATCCTGCTCTGACCGAGGCGTTGTGCGCCGTCAATGCCAAGGTACGTCCGGTGCGGATATTGGGCGGGCTCGATGCGGCAGCAGTCGGCTCGGCGATCGAACAGCACCTGGAGATCGTCGATTGCGTGCTGGCCGGAACTCTGGACTCGGCTCTGGAACTGCTTCTTGCACATATCGATTCCTCGCGCGACCGAGTGGTCGATCGTGCACAGCAGGCCGCGGCACTGGCCGGTGCGTTGCGGGTGTGACCCGACTAACCCTCCGACAGGATTCGATCGATGTCGTCGAGCACGGCCTGTCCACCCTTGGGTCCGACGCCGGTGATCCAGTAGGACAGATCCACCGCACGGGGATTCGGCAGTGCGGCCGCATTGGCGGTGATCGACGCCGGAATCGCGGCTGGGTCCGACGGGTCGGTTGCGGTGACGACGACAAGATCTGCGGCCGCCTGGGCAGCCAGTTCGGGTGAGAGATCCACCGAGATGTCCTCGGCCCATTCCGGTCTCGGCGGAGTGGTGAACCCGGCACACTCGAGCGTGCTACCGGCAAAGGACGACGGGCCGTACAGCGTCAACTCGCCGTTGCGGGGACGAATGAGTTGTGCGGTTTTTCCTGGGGTGTCGAACTTCTCGGCGATCTCGGCGCATCGCTCGTCGTATGCGCTGAGCAGTTCCTCCGCATTCGCTTCCCTGCCGAGAACGCGTCCGACGAACCGGACGCTCTCCTTCCACGGATCGGACTGAGAGGAAATGAACACCGTCGGCGCGATGGCCGTGAGTTGGTCGTAGTACTCGCCGTGCCGAGTTTCGGTGCCCAGGATGAGATCGGGTCGCACAGCTGCGATGTCCTCGATGGTCGGCGCGGCCACGGTACCGACCGTTGTGATGTCTGCCGCGTCCGTACCGAGATACGCAGGCACGCCGCTCGTTTCACTGAGCACGGCCGTACCGACCGGCGTGATGCCGAGTGCGACGGTGGTGTCGAGTTCGACCGGTTCCAGTGTGACCACGCGCAGCGGGTTCTCGGGCACGTTCACCGGTCCCCGAACGGTGGCTATCGATCGAGTGGCATCGGGCGTGTCATCGGCGCGCTCGACTGTGGAGCAGGCCGCGGTCACGGTAGCGACGGCCATCAGGAGTATCGGGATACGAGCGCGCAGTGCCGAGGTAAGGCGTGTCGATTCGAGCATGTACAGAGGATAGCCTTACCTCATCAATAGCGCTGAATCGGGTGTGAATCATGCCTCGGGATCGGCGCGCCGAAGCGCCGCCACCACCTCGTCGACGGTGTGGGGCGTGGCATCGGGAGCGATCAGTCCGGCCCGAACCAACTGCCCCGCCAACTCCGACGCCCATGGCATCTTCAGCCGCGCCCTGCTCAGCAGGGAGGTGTCCGAGAGCAACACATCGGGAAGTCCTTGATGCACCACACCGTCGACGACCACAGCCACCGAATCTGCCCATTCCAGCGCAAGAGCCACATCGTGAGTCGACAGCAGCACCGTGGTCTGGGCCTTCTCCAACCGGTCCAACGCTCCGAACATCTCGTCGACACCCACCGGATCCAGGCCTGCCGTCGGCTCGTCCAACAGCAACACGGCAGGACGCATCGCCACAGCACCCGCAGTGGCGACCCGTTTGCGTTCGCCATAGGACAGGTGATGAGTCGGTCGGCGGCGGAGGTGCTCGATGCCCATCAGCTCCAATGCCTCGTCCACTCGATCGCGCACGTCCGAGTCCGAGAGCCCGAGGTTCGACGGGCCGTAGGCGACATCTCGCTCGACGTCGGCGGAGAACAGCTGATCGTCCGGGTCCTGCAACACCAATTGCACGCGCTGACGGTGCGCACGCAGTCCGGCTCGCGAGTACTTCAGAGCCTCCTCGCAGACCTCGACCCGACCGGATTCCGGTTCGACGGCACCGGACAAACACCGCAACAATGTCGTCTTACCGGAGCCGTTGGCGCCCAGAAGCGCAGTCCGGCGATGTGGCGCGACCGTCAGCGTCGCACCGGCGAGCACCACCGGCCCGCCGGTGAAACGCACGCGCAGCTCGCGGCCGGAGATCCCGAGATGCGTCACAGCAGCCCCCATCCGATCGGTGCCGTCGACAGCGCACCTATCGCCACGAAGCCCAGTAGCGACACGAGCACGAACCTATGAGAACTCGGCCGATCGGGGCGCAGTGTGCGCGTGTCGGTTCCGAATTCACGTCCGGCAAGCCCCGCCTCCAACCGATAGGCCCGGTCCCAGGACTTGAGCAGAACGGATGCGGTGAGCGAACCGGTGGAGGCCATCGCCCGTCGAGTCGACGAGTACCCCAGGCGCGCAGCCTGCGACTGTCGAATCGTCCCCACCGAATCGAGCAGGATGAACAGCATCCGATACATCAGGCCGGCAATGTCCACGCAGATGCTCGGCACCCGGCAGCGCCGAAGACCGTCGAGAATATCGACCATCGGTGTCGACATCGCAAGCAGCAGAACCGAAGTCGTACCCGCGATCGCATGCAGTGTCACCTCACCCGCGCGCACCAGGCTCGAATGGTCGACGCCGAGCGAGAACCGCGGTTCGGTCGTCACCGTGACCGCAATGGACACGGCACCGAGCGCGACGAACACCGCCGGTGCCCGCAACGCACCGAACAGCAGGCGTAGCGGCGTACGCGCCCCGAACACACTGCAGCTCAGGGCGACTGCGGTGACCACAATCGAGCCCGGCCACGCCGGAAGCAGCAGCGCGCACACCACCAAGCCCAGACCGAGCAGGGCCTTGTCCGATACCGCTCGGTCGCGCCACGCGCTCGACCACGCCGCATTGTCCACGGACAGTCCCCGCACGGCCGTGCGGCGGGCGGCGCTCAGCTCGACGTCGCGGTGGTCGCGGAATCGTTGCGGCGCCGGCCCCGCAACGCACCGATGGTGTACCCCAGAACGGTTCCGCCCACAGCTGCCTGCAGCGCGAACAGTCCCGACTCGACCTCGCTCGAGGTGGGCGCGAAGACCGACTGGAACCAGGGCTGGTAGTCCGGGTGGTCCTCTTCGATGCGGCTGGTCGCGGCCGAATCCGTACCCACGAACCGCTCCTCGTCTCCGCTTCGGCCCGAATCCACAATCAGTGCGATGCCGACGATCGCGACGATGGCGGCGATCAACAACATGGTGGTCACTGTGCTCTTACGCATCGGCTGCTCGATTCTCGGTCGACGGGACGTCGGTGACGGCTGGGACCTTCGGTGCCTTCAGCACCCCGAGTCTGATCAACTCCGGCATCGCAACGCTGCGCAACACTCGAATCACCAGCACGCCGAGCAGCCCCTCGGCGATGGCCAACGGAATCTGTGTGACCGCGAAGATCGACAGGAACTTCGCGACGGCTCCGGCCACCCCCGTCTGTGGATCGGGAAAGGCCAACGCGATCTGCACCGAGGTGGTGCAGTACGTCGAGAGGTCGGCGAAGACCATCGCGAAGAACACCGAGATCGACAGACCACCGCCCAGCGAGGTCGACAGGCGATACGCTCCGTACCCCACCCAGGGACCCACGATCGCCATCGAGAACGCGTTCGCGCCGAGGGTCGTGAGCCCGCCGTGCGCGAGAAGTACCGCTTGGAACAGCAGCACCAACGTGCCGAGGAACGCCATCACCGGGGGCCTGAACAGCACTGCGCCCAGGCCGGTACCGGTCGGATGGGACGAACTTCCCGTCACCGACGGTAGTTTGATGGCCGAGAGCACGAAAGTGAACGCTCCGGCCGCGCCCAGCAGCAGCCGACTCTCCGGATTCTCCCTGACCTGTCGAACGACTGCGCGGGCACCGTGAACGACGAACGGTGCTGCGACGCAGGTCCATACCGCCGCATGTACGGGCGGCAGAAATCCTTCTGCAATATGCACGTGTAACTCCCTGGATGACGCGTCCGATGTGAGTCGACGTGCTGGTTCGGCAATCTGACTTACGGCTCGACACGTCGAGTCCGCTCACAGTGGCGCGACCGTCCCGGAATTTCACCGGGTTCCCCGCACCAGCACACTTCGAGCTAGATGATTGCACGAACCGAGTCGATCCGATCACCGGACGGGCAGTCGATCGCCAGAATCCTCGTTCTGCCGCTTCCTCGGGGACGGCTGGGCTACCAGTCGGTACGGTGTGACTGTGAGCACTCCACGCATTCCCTCCGGTACCGCCAAGACTCTCGGGCCCGTCAACTGGGTGATCTGCAAGGTCATCGCCAGGGGCGCGGGGGTGCCGAATCCGCATCTGTTCACCACCCTCGGCCGTACCGGTGGGCTGTTCCGCGCCTGGCTGTTCTACAGCGGGCATCTGATGCCCGGAGGCAAGATCTCGCGCAAGGAATCCGAACTGGTGATCCTGCGGGTCGCGCACCTGCGCGAGTCCGCATACGAGATGGACCACCACATTCGACTGGGCAGGCGAGCAGGTATCGACCGTGATCTGCTCGAGTCGATCAAAATCGGCCCGGACGCACCCGGACTGGCGACGCGGTACCGCACCATTCTGACCGCCGTCGACGAACTGGTCGCCACCAAGACCCTCACCGATGCCACCTGGACCGAGCTGACGATGCAGTTCGACGAACGTCGCCTGATCGAGTTCGTGTTGCTGGTCACCCAATACGACGGTCTGGCAACCACTCTCGGCACACTGCGCGTCGAGCGCGACTTCACCGAACGCTAGGCGATGCCCACCGATCGTCCGATACCCACCTCGCGGGCCGCGCGCGGCGGGGCACTGGGGCGCGCGGTGGCCGGCCAGGCCATCCGCGGTGCAGGAGCACGGATTTCGATGGCAGGGCGGTCCGAGGAACTGCGACGACAAATCTCGGAGAAGAGGTCCCTGCAGGCTGCCGATCAGCTCGTGACGGTGCTCGGCAGCATGAAGGGCGCGGCGATGAAGCTGGGCCAGATGCTCTCGGTACTCGACCTCACTCTGGTACCCGAGGAGCATCGACAACGGTTCCAGGACAAGCTCGCCGCGCTCCGCGACAGCGCACCGGAAGTCGATTTCGATGCGATGCGCACCGTGATCGAGACCCAGCTGGGCGCGAGCATCGATACCCTCTTCGCGGAGTTCGACTCCGCTCCCATCGCCGCCGCGTCCATCGGCCAGGTCTACCGTGCCCGTCTGCACGACGGCCGAGCGGTCGCAGTGAAGGTGCAATACCCCGGCGTCGACGCGGCCGTGCGCGCGGACATGAAGAACCTGGCGCTGTTCCTCAAATTCTGGCGGAACGCGCTTCCCGCGGTCGCGGCACCGGAGTTGATCGAGGAACTACGGACGAACTTCGAGCGCGAACTCGACTACGTCGAGGAAGCCCGCACCCAGCATGCATTGGCGGCTCGGTTCCGCGGTCACCCGCATCTCGTCGTTCCCGACGCGATCGTGGCCATGTGCACCCGAGGCGTTCTGGTCACCGAATTCTTCGACGGTGTCTCGTTCGATCGCATCCGGTCTCTCCCTGCCTCCGACCGTGATCGCATCGGCGAGATCGTCTACCGCTTCTACGTCGGTTCGCTCTACCGCTACCACGAATTCTGCGGTGATCCGCATCCGGGAAACGTCCTGCTCGGCAACGACGGTCGCGTGGGATTTATCGATTTCGGGTTGTTCAACCGGATGCGAGGAGAACACGTCGCATTCGAGATCGACTGCCTGCGGATGGCATCGGAGGAACGCGGCGAGAACCTCCTGGCCGCAATGATCGCCCGCGGGGTCGTCGACGCATCGGCCGGTGTCAGCCCCGACGAGTGTCTCGAGTACGTCTACGCGGCGTCCGAGTGGAATCTGGTCGATCGGGTGATGACGGTGACGCCGTCGATGGCGTCGAGTGGGTTGATGCTCGCGATCGACCCGCGCGGCGGACAACGTACCGCAATGCAGCGACAGAACCTGCCGCCCGAACACCTGTTCTCGCGTCGGGCCGATTTCCTGACGTTCGGTGTTCTCGGGCAGCTGGAGGCAACGGCCAACTGGCACAGCATCGCTCGCGAATGGATCTATGGGGACCCGCCGGTCACCGAGCTCGGCATCGCCGAACAACAGTGGCGGGACGCTACTGGGTAATTCACTACTGGGTAATTCGCAGCTTCTTGCCCGCCTTGGTGCCGAGTCGATTCAGCGGTGCCAGAATGTCCTGGTATCGAGGTCCGATGATGCGCGGAATCGCGTCGAAACCGCGGGCATCGGGCCCGATGAGCACCCGAGGCTTGTTCTTCTCCACTCCGGCGAGGATGACCTTCGCCGCACGCGTCGGTGTGGTTCGGGCTATGCGCTCGAACGCCTCGGATACCTTGTCGACATCCCCCAGGCTGTCCATGCCGCGGGCATTGGCCACGATGTTCGTCTTGATGCCACCCGGGTGCACACAGGTGACGCCGACGGGATGCCGCGCGATCTTCATTTCCTGACGCAATGCCTCGGTGAAGCCGCGTACGGCGAACTTCGCCGAGTTGTATGCGCTCTGACCGGGGATGCCCATCAGTCCGAACACACTGGAGATGTTGACCAGGTGGCCGTCACCCGACTCGATCAATGCGGGCAGAAAGGCTTTGGTGCCGTTGGCGACTCCCCAGAAGTCGACGTTCATCACCCACTCGAAGTCGTCCCAGCTCATGTCGAGAACGTCTGCGGCGAGCGCGACGCCCGCGTTGTTGATCACCAGATCGACGCGACCGAAATCGCTGACGACCGAGTCTGCGTGGAAATACATCGCCGCCCGATCCGCGACGTCCAGCTCGTACGAGCGGGTCTGGGCTCCGACCCCCTCACATGCCGCCACCGTATCGGCCAGCCCGCGTCCGTCGACGTCGGACAGCGCGAGTCGCGAGCCCCGACCGGCGAGATCGATCGCCAGTGCTCGCCCGATTCCCGATCCGGCTCCGGTGACGACGGCGACCTTGTTTCCCAGATTCTTCATACACTCACGTTCTCTTTCGCCTGCAGCAGTTCGTATTCGGTGGGATCGAGCGTGCGGGTGCGCAGCCAGTACTGCCAGGTGAACCCCGGCCAGACTGTTCGGTTGACGCCGGTGCTGTCGAGGTACCAGCTGGTGCACCCACCGGTGCTCCACACGCCGCCACGCAGCTTGCGCTGGATCTCGGCGTTGAACCGGTGCTGTACCGGCTCTCGCACGTCGATCGCGTCGGCAGCGCGGTGTTCGATCAGATCGAGCGCCCGCAGGACGTATTTGATCTGCTGCTCGATCATGAACACCACCGAGTTGTGACCAAGTCCGGTGTTGGGCCCGAGTAGAAAGAACGCGTTGGGAAATCCCGCTGCCGTGATTCCCAGGTGGGTGGCGATACCGTGTTCCTTCCAGTGCGACACCAGCTTCCGACCGCCGAGGCCTGCGAGGTTCAGGCTGTCGAAACCGTCGGTGACGCGGAAGCCCGTCGCGTAGACGATGACGTCGACTTCGCGTTCGACTCCGTTGTTGTCGACCATCGAGCCGGCGCGTACCTCGGCGATACCATCGGTGATCACTTCGGTCCGCGGGGAGTTCAGCGCCCTGTAGTAGGTGTTGGAGCCGAGGATTCGCTTGCACCCGATGCGATAGCTCGGGGTCAGTTTCGCGCGCAGTTCCGGGTCCGAGATCTCTCTTCGGATGAAGCGCCTGCCCACGTGTTCCACGGGTCGTAACAGCGCGGAGTGACCGTTGAGCCCGATGGCCAACCCCTCCGCGCTCCAGTACACCGCGCCTCGAACTGCGCGTCGCAACAACGGAACCCTCGCGAACGCTTGCTGCACCGTCTTGGGCAGTGAGAAGTTCCGTCGTGGCAGTACCCACGCCGGTGTGCGTTGATAGAGCTGGAGCTGCGCCACTCGTTCGGCAATCTCGGGCACGAACTGTACTGCGCTCGCTCCGGTTCCGATCACCGCGACGCGCTTGCCCGTGAGATCGACGTCGTGGTCCCACCGGGCCGAGTGGAAGGCACTGCCGGTGAAGGTCTCGATTCCGGGGAGCGTCGGAACGTTCGGGATATGGAGCGCACCGACCCCCGAGACGAGGAACTGGGCGATGTACTCGTCGCCCTCGGCGGTGGTCACGTGCCAGCGCGCTCGACTCTCGTCCCAGTACCCGCCGGAACAGGTGCTGCAGAATCGAATGCTACGACGTAGCTCGTACTTGTCGGCGAGGGACCGCAGGTAGGCCAGTATCTCGGGCTGACCGGACCACATCTTCGACCAGTACGGATTCGGTTCTCCCGATAGCGAATACAGATGGGACGGCACATCGCAGGCGCATCCGGGGTAGGTGTTCTCGCGCCAGGTACCACCGACCTCCTCGGCCTTCTCCAACACCAGGAAGTCCTCGCGCCCGCGCTTACGCAGTTCGATCGCCATGCCGAGCCCGGAGAAACCGGTCCCGATGATCAACACACCCGTGCGGTGGACCGTCATTGTCGCTCGTCCGACTGCACTACACCGGTCAGCCGCCACAGTGCTGCGGTCACCGCGCCGTCGAGCATCCCCGCCGAATCGAGGAAGGCGACGGTGGCTGCAGCATCCCGCCTCCTGATGGCGGCCCGCCGACGCCGAGAGATGAGGGCACCGCGCATCGGACCGATGCCGATGGATCGATACACCTCGAACGAAACACCGAGACGCAGAATGACATTGGCCAGAACCGCGAGGAGCAACCGATTGTACGCGCGCGAGATTCTGTTGGACTTTCGTTGCGCGGCGAGAACTTCCGACCGCGCGAACTCGAAACGTTCGTCACACTCGAACCGGTGAATTCGCACCGCTTGGCGAACATGCGGTTCGATGCCGGGGTCGGTCACGGCAGCCGCCATCGTCCGAGCGAAGGTTTCCTCCACCAACAACATCGACGCGTGCGACGCGGCACCCAACGGCAGAAAGCTCAACAGTTTGACGGCGGTCGCCGTCCCCCGCGGAGGCTTGTACGGCGCGAGGTCGGTGGCACGGACCAGCCGCCCGAACGTGATCGTGGTGCGCGAACTCTTCGACACCTCGTCCAGAGCGTTGCGGGAGTCCGAGCTGTTGAGTCCCTCTTCGGCTACCCGCCTGAGCTGATTGCCGGTCAATATCGCAGACAGATACGCAACTGTGCTCCATCTACTCACCGCCTCGTGCAGAGCCAAGGTGCGCTGGTCCGACCCGGCCAGCTTGGCCCACACGCGCGTTCCGTACAGCGTCACCGATTCCTGCGGGAGTGCAAATTGTTCACTGCGCCACGGTGATTCCCAATCGATATCGACATGCGGATCGTACTGGACAGCTGACGAACGCGCGCTCATGCCAGGTCGTCCGGCATTGCCCGAGTCAACTTCCACAACCGACGTGTCACCACTCCGTCACACATCCCCGCCTCTGCGAAGAATCGGATCATGGGTTCGGAGAAGAATTGCATGTTGGACTTGTAGGTCGGGCTGGCCATAGCGGTGACAATCCCTCGTATCGGGTTGATTCCGACGGATCTGTACACGCGCGGATTGATCAATGCCACGTATGTGAAGTTCGCGATGGTCGCAAGAATCACCCGGTGAAGTGCGCGGTTCACCCGATTGGTGGACTGCATCGCACGCACCATTTCTTCCCGCGCATAGGTGATGTGCCGTGATTCCTCGATCACGTGGATGCGCATCATCTGACGCAGATGCGGTTGCATTTCGGGATCGTTCTGCGCTTCTCGCTGCGCACGATCGAGGACTTCTTCGATGAGAAGTGTTCCGCCGTAGGTGGCCGGTCCGAGAGGAAAGAACTGGCCGATCCGCGCAAGGAGCAGCCCTGCCTTGGGCAGGAGGTACGGCTTCAGACCCGTCTTCTCGATCAACTTTCCGAACATGATCGAGTGGCGCGATTCCTCCCCCACTTCGGCTATCGAATACATCGAATGATCGGAGAACGTGCCCTTTCCGAACACCCGAAGCAGGTTTGCGCTGAGAAAACCCTCGGCGTAGATACCGAAGGAAAGAATGCTGACGATCTCGTGCCGCCCCAGTTCGCGGCGCTGCTCCTCGGAGAGCTTGTCCCACAACTTGGTTCGGTACAGCGAGACTCGATGCTCGGGCATCCATCGCATGCCATCGACGACCGGGGCGTCCCAATCGATGTCGACCTCGCCGTCGAAGAACTTGTTGGCAGTCGACTTCAGCAGACGTTTCGCAGTCTTCTGGCGTGGCCCGACGGTTCGGCCCCGCGAGACGGCCAGGTCCTCGGTCGTCAGCTGTGGGCGCAGCGTCGTGCTTGCTCCCCCGGATACCGCGGCATCGCCACGTCCCATCGCACGCTTCACAACCGATCCCCCCTCGCGATCGACTCCACCTCGAGACCTGGTCTATCCGAAACTCACGGTAGCCAGTACCGGCGGTAGTAGGTACTGTCCGAGTGTGGTTCAAGTCATAGGACGTGTCAACCCCGAAGACGGACGACACTCGACACCGTGCAAGAAGATCGATGCGCGCACCGAACGGTGGCGTGAGCACCGTCTTCGCGTGCGACAAGAACTGGTCGCGGCCGCACTGATCGCTATCGACGAATACGGCCCGAACGTCAGCATGGGCGATATCGCGAAAGCAGCCGGTACCGCCAAACCAAAGCTGTATCGGCATTTCGTCGACCGATCCGATCTGCACACCGCAATAGTCCAGAACGTCCAGGACATGTTGTGGGACCGGATCATGAACACCGTCAACTTGTTCGAAGATTCCGTCACCGACCTCATCGATCACAGTGTCGCCGGCTACGCAGCGATAGTCACCGATCATCCCAACTTGTTCCGGTTTCTCGTGCACGGCCATTTCCTGGCTCGCACCACGGACCGCCGAACCTCGGCGGGCGTGGCCGGGGATCCGGCCTTGGATTCGGCGCGAGCCGCGTCCGATGCGGTGGCCCGCGTACTGTCCGACGCCATACAGGGTCCGGCAGTGGACAGTTCGACCGTCGAGATCGTCTCCTACTCGACGTTCGGGGCGGTGGCCTCGGCGACGGACTGGTGGCTCGGCAGTTCCGAGGACCGAGAATCGGCCATGACCACCGAGGCCTTCACTGCACATCTGGCTGCCATCGTGCACGGACTCGTCGAATCCGCGTGTGCGCGTGCCGGCGTCCGGCTCGAGTCCGATCAACCCATGCATCGTGCGTTCGTTCCCACGGAAGGAAGCGAGAACCAGTGAGCGATCTCTCCGGCAAGCCCGATTACCGAGGCCCGGCACAGTTGACCTTCGACGCCCACGGGGCCGAGTTCGATGTACAGATCGATCTGCGCGGCCATTCCCAGCCCATCGACGGAATCTTCCGCTGGTACGGCCGAGTCCGACCCCACGAGGAGCTCCGGAGTTTCATGGAGACTGTCGGCACCAGCAGCAAAGGCCGACTCAGTACGGACACCGGCGATGCTCCCGTCCTGGTCGGCGACGTCGACTTCTGGGGCCGGTACCGGCTTCAGGGCACCGGGATGCCCCCGTACCCGCTCGAGCCCGAGGTCGATCCGGACAGCGCAGGCGACGGCGCCGAGGTACCGGATCATCAGGACCTGGCGCTCGAACGAGCCTCGGCATTGCTCGAGCCCGACATTCGCGCGACGGCCGACACCACCGCGGGGTATGTGGAACTGCTCGGCGGCACGCCCGCACCGTCACCCACTGCGGCCAGCCGTGCCATGAACAACCCAGTGGTGGCGGCCATCTACGAGAAGTTCTGGCGGCCGGCGGGAGTCGCCATGATGGGAGTCGGCGGCCTGTCGATGTCCGCCGAACGCGCCAAGGCCGCGTCCGATCTGCGACTGTCCGGGGAACTGAACGTGCTCGACGTGGCGTGCGGGCCGGGAAACTTCACCAAATATCTCTCCGAACGCCTCGACGGTGACGGGCTGGTCACCGGGTTCGACATTTCCGAACAGATGATTCACCGGGCCGTCCGGGACAACCGCGGCCCCCATGCCGCCTATATGCGCGGAGACGCGCAGTCACTTCCGTTTGCCGACAACACATTCGACGCGGTCTGCTGCTACGCGGCCCTCTACCTGATGCCGGACCCGCTGACCGTGGTCGACGAGATGATCCGCGTCCTGCGCCCAGGGGGCCGGATTGCCATCATGACCAGTTATCGCCGCGCGACCGTACCGGTGCGGACCGTCGTGGGAGCAGTATCGGGGCGCATCGGAATTCGGATGTTCGACAAGGCGCAGTTCACATCGATCTTCGAAACGCACGGCATGACGGAGATCGAACAACAGGTACGCGGTCTCGCACAGTTCGTCAGCGCCACCAACACCCACTGAACGGACAGTTCTAGGTCTTGGGCCCGTAGTCACTGACGATCCACTGACCGTCCTGATCGGTGACGGTCACCAGCAGAAGATTGGGCACCTTGCCCGGATCGGGCTGCTGCACGTTCTGCGTCGTCTGCTGAGCGAACACCGCAACCTTGTACTCGTTGCCGGACTCGGAATCGATTGCTGCCGAGAGAACCTCCCCGGTCGCCACCACCTGCGACTCGTTCATGATGGCAGTGAGCGCCTCACGGACTCCGCTGTACCGATCCTGCAGGGACTGCGACGCCCCCTGGTCGACGCCGTCGAAGAAGGCGTCGAGATTGCGGTAGTCGTAGGTCAGCGAACGTGCTGTGTACTCGGTTGCCGCGTTCACCGCCATCTGACGGTCCTCGTCATGGGTACGTTCGTCGGCCAGATCGCTCGCCGCCGAATGCCACAGCACACCGAAGACCACCGCCAGCACCAGCCCTGGCACGGCTGCGCCGACCACAGCCCACCTCACCCGACGGCGCCTCGGAGTCTCGGGCACCGCCTTCTCCTCGGGCATCGCCTTTTCCTCGGGTACTACTGGCTTGTCCTCGGGCACTGGTGTGTTCGCATCGGGTGTGTCTGTGTCGATCATGAGGGGACAACTCCTGTCAGTTCGGAATTTCGATGGAGAGCTTCGCCGGCCCGCCCGGAGGAAACACGGTCTGCAGTACGTCCACGATCGAACCCGCGTCCACACGCAGCGGCTTGATCGGTTCGGTGTAGGGCTTGAGAAGCGTTGCAATCAGCGCGAGGTCGGGTGAGAGCGGCGTCAGATATTCGTCGATCTTCGGTGCGATCTTCCCGAGCGGGTCGTCCCAGACATCTGCGCCCACGTAGGAATACTCGTTGAAGCCCTCGAGCAGGTTGGCCACGCCTCGCCCCGTCGCACCGACGTACGGCCCCGCATCGGTCAGCACCGGGCCGTACCCGTACGCGTCGCGTCCAGCAACCTGAGCGTTGTCGTACAGACGTCGAATTTCGGCGTTCTTGTCGCGCAGGGTCGCCGACAAGAAGCGGAATGCCTCGACCAGCCGGTCGACATCGCCTTCCCGGCCGTCGATCGCCGCCGACGCTGTTTCCGTCAGCCCGGTCAGTGCACTCGTATCCAGCTGTGATGCCAGGGAATCCCCCAGGCTCAGCGCCTCGCTGACGGTCACCGACTTGCGAACATGATCTGTGCCGATGACATCCCCGTCGGTGAGGTAGGGCCCACCGGTGCCTCGTGGGCGCAGATCCAGATACTGCTCGCCTGCAGCGGACAGGTTGGCCACGATCACCTCCGAGTCCTCCGGAATGCGGTGGGCGGCGTCGAGAGCGAGCGTGACATCCAAACCGCCCGGCACCACTGCGATCGACTCGACCCGGCCCACCTGAATTCCGCGCGAGGTGACCTGCGAGGTATCCATCAGTCCGCCGGAGGACTCCATGTGGACCACCACATGGTCGGTCTTGCGAGTCGGATCGATATCGAGCACACCGACAACCAGATACCCGGTGCAGACCACCGTCATCGCCGCCAACGCAATGACTGAGACCATCGTGCCCGGCTTCATCGGACGATCCCGATACCGCGCAGGATCCCGATCATGTCGTCGGCGAGCGCGCTCGGACCTCGGTCCGTCGACACCGATCTCACGGCGATGTTCGGCGTCGACTCGAAATACGGAATCAAGCGCTCTCGCAACAGAGTATTGGCCTTGTCCACGTTCATCGGCACCGTCGTGTCGGCATTCGAGATCGTGATCAACGCAGGCGCGATGATGTCGACTGCATCCCTCAATTCCGGATACGGGCCCGCGAGAACGTCGCCGATGTGTTGCGACATGTATCCCAGCATGAAGATCATGTGGACAACACTGAACAGCACCTCGGACAACCCCGCCGAACGTTTCGGGCCGAGCTCGAGTACACGTTCGAGGCCGTCACGCTGTGAGACAAGAGTATTGGAGATTCCTTCCGCTGCGGAGAGGATTCGATCGATCTCGCCGGTGTTGTCGCCGATATCGGTGAGCGCAACCCGAGCAGCCAGATTGATCTTGTCGATCTCGGCAGGGTCGGGAGGAACAGCAGCGTTGACATTGTTCACCGCCTCCTGCAACTGGACGTAATGACCGCCGGTCACGATGTTCGACAGTCCTCGCAACACGTCCTCGACGTTGTCGGCGGGGACAGTTCGCTGCACAGGAATCACATCCCCGTCGCCCAGATATGGCCCCTCCGAGGACGATCCCGAGTTTCCGCCCGCTGTGGACGAATCGGCGGAGTCCGATGGAGGTTGCAGCGAGATGTAGATCTCGCCGAGGATCGACGACTGCCGAAGCTCGGCGACGGTGTCGGCGGGCAGCTGAACATCGGCGGACAGGTCCACCGTCGCCACGGCAGTCGAACCCACGAGTTCGACCTTGTCGAGCACGCCCGCGTCGACGCCCTCGACGATGACCTTCGCCTTCTCCGGAAGATTGAGGACGCTGGCGAATTCGATCTTCAGGGAGTACTTGTCGCCGGACACGTAGCTACCGGGAATCGGAAGATCGGCCGGATCGACGCTGCACGCCGACAGCAGTGCGACACAGCACAGCCCGGCGAGCGCGCGCCTCATCGCCATCCCGCCGAACCGAGTACCAACTGCACCAGTCCCACATCGATGACATCGCCGCGCTGCTGGTTTGCCGAACAGGTCGGTGCGTACCTGTTGAGCAGCGCGCAGATCTCGTTGGGCGAGTTCGTGTCGATCTCGAACTGCGGCGGGTGGTAGATCAACCGTCCGCTCTTGGAGTCGTTGTCGTACATCGTCATCAAGTTCTGCCCCACGGTCGGCACCTGTTCCAGAATGTCCTTGATATCGCCCACTCGCCCGAGCAGGACATCGCCCACCGGGGCCGCCTGATCGAGAAATGCGTAGACCTTGTCGTCGTATTTCGCGACGTTGCGCGCAAGTGGTGGTATGAACTCGGTGGTCAGCGCGACCGTGGTGCCGAACGACTGGGTGAACTCCGACAACGTGATCATTCCTCGTTTGAGGTTGTCGAGCAGCTTGGCCACCTCGGGCCAGCTCACCACGAACGTATCGATCAAACCGTCGAGATTGTCGATCAGTCGGCGCACGGTGGTGTCGCGGTCGGCGGGATCGCCGACCAGCTCGGCCAGTTGCCGAAGGCTGTCGTTGAGCTGAGCACCGGATCCTCGCAGCGATCCGTCGACCGAACGAAGTGTGTCACCCAGAATCTGCTCGTGCTCGCCGTTCGCGTCGGCCGGACCGAGCAGGTCGGACGCCAGCCCCGACATGGCGTTGAGAGTGTCGCTGATTCCCAGTGGAGTTCTGGTGCGTTCCAACGGAATACAGCTCGTACGGTCGAACTCCGGGCCACCGGTGTACGGCTTGGTGAATTCCACCCGCCGGTCGGTGACGATCGAACTCGACAGGGTCACCGCTCCGACATCCGCGGGAAGTTCGAGATCGCCGTCGACGTCCATCGTGACCACCACGGCGTCATCGGTGTTCTCGATGCCGGTCACCGTGCCGACGGCCACTCCGAGCATCGTCACCGAATTACCCTCGTACAGACCGACCGTATCGGTGAACTCGGCACACAGCGAGGAACTGGACCCTGTGCCTCCCGTATCGATCACCGCGGTCGCTGCAGCAGCCGAGCCGACGAGCGTGACCACTACGGCTGCTGCGACGGAGATCTGCGCGGTCCTGCGTCTCATCAGCACGCCCTCCCCGGCAACGGAATACACACACCGACACCGACGACCGTGTCCTGCGACTGATCGATCACGGGGCCTTCTCCCCCACCGATCAGGGCCGCGAGCCCGTCTGTGCTCTGTTTGATCGTCGTGATGGCACCGTCGTAGTCACCCAACTGCGCGAAGAGCTTCTGGGTGATCTCCTCGAGCTGCACGATCGAGGGCTCGAGTCCTTTCTCGAAGGCCACCACGGGTCGGTGGAAGAGCTCGAACATCCGTCCGAGAAGGTCGAAGGCATTGACGACCTCGGCACGTTTGTCGCCGAATCCTTTTGTCAAGGTGCCGAGTTCGCGCACGAGCTCGACGAGCATGACCCGATCCGCCGACAGCGCGCCGACATACTCGTCCGATACGACGAGCCCACGTTCGAGTTGGTCCGAACGTGTGGCGATCACATCGGTCAGCGAGGACAGATTGTCCACGATGGCTCGCGTCGACTGAGGCTGAGAGCTGACGGCCTTGTCCATCTCGGCCACGGTCTGCCGCAGAGTCGCGCCGTCGATATCTCGTACCAGTGGTGTCACCTGCTCGATCGCGGCAGAAAGCTCGTACGGAAGTTCGACTCGCTCCCGAGGAATCGGCGTCGAGCCGAGCTCGCTGTCACCGTGTGAGGTGAGCATCACGTAGTGACCGCCGATGGGCGTCAGCAACTTCACCGCCATGGTCGACGCGTCTCCGACGAACACGTCCGAGTCGACGCTGAAGTCGACGTCCACGTGATCACCTGCCAGCTCGACCGAACGTATCGACCCGACGGGGACGCCCGCGATCCGAACCTCGTCTCCAGGCTTGACCCCCGCCGCCGAGCCGAACTCCGCGGTGAAGGTTCGCTCGCCGAACGGGATCGTGTACAGCGCGGCGGCGACGAGAACCAGCACCGCGGCGAACGCGACACCTACTGTGCCCCACAACAGATGGGTCTTGTTCTCCGATTGGTCGTCGCGAACGCCCTTGCGAACCACGCGCGTCATCTGCACACCACCAAATTCTGTCCGCCGAGCACTATCTGCCCGATGCCTGGGATGTCCTGTTGTCCCCGACTGCAGGAGTAGGTCTGGCTGCCCGGCTTGGGGATGCTGGCGTTGAGTCCGGTCAGCAGTGATGGCGTCAGAGCGAGCAACTCGGTGACTTGATCGGTCTGAGGAAGCAACCGCCGCAACGCTCCGTCTACCGGCGCGTAGCTGTTGTCGTAGGCATCCTCCAGGCCGTCGAGCAGACCGACGAACGGAGTGAGCCCGTAGTTGGCCTGGTCCAACGCCGCCAAGATACCGTCCATCTGGGTGCTGAGCTTCGAGACCAGGTCGTGCAGTTGTTCGAGAAGGTCTGCAACAGCCGAGGATTGGCCACCGATCGAGTCCGAGATCTGGCCGAGGTTGTCGATCAGCAGTCCGATGATCGACTCGCGTTGAACGGCGAACTGGGTGATGCGACCGACGTCCCGCAGTACCGGACCGAGACCTGCACCATCACCTTGGACCATGCGGAGGATGTTCTCGGTGAACTGATTGAGCTGTGCGGTGTCGAGGGTGTCGAAGATCGGCTTGAAACCGTTGAACAGCGTGGAGATATCGAACGACGGAACCGTTCGGTCCAGCGGGATCGTCGTGCCTGCGGCCAATGGCGCGCCTGCGGCCGCATCCTTCTGGATCAACTCGACGTAGCGTTGGCCCAGCAGATTCTGGTAGCGGACGGCGGCCCGGGTGTTGACGAAGAGGTTCCTGCGGTCTTCGATTTCGAATCCGACTCGCGCACTGCCTCCGTCCAGCTCGACCGAGGACACCTTTCCGATCTGCACCCCGGACATGCGCACGTCGTCGCCGACGTACAGGCCGGACACGTCGTCGAACTCCGCGGCGTAGGACGACAGCGGGCCGGTGACGGGGGTTCGGAGTGCGGCCACGATGACCACCGCACACAACGCGGTCACCGAGAAGAAGACGAGCAGTTTGACCATGGGGCCGGTCACGTTCTTCACCGGCCCGCCTCCTCGTGAGCGGCAACGGCACCGGCCAGGTTCGGCATCGTCTTCACGATCAGGTCCAATTGCAACTGCGGCTTCCCGTCGACGACCGGGAATGCGTCGGATATGCCGTCGAGTACCTGCGGCACCCGGTTGTAGCTGGGTGCGAAGGTGCCGATCGATGCCGTGATGGGTACGAGAAGATCGAGCGTCGTCGACAACAGCTTCGTCAGATCTGGATTGTTCTTCTTCAACAAGTCGCCCACCGGAACCATCAATTGATCGCTCAGTCCGTCATTGGCGGCGATGGTCCTGGCCCGATCGGCAGGTGCCTCCACGTACACGCTCTTGTCCACCACGCCCACCACCAGATCGAGCAGCGGCGGAATCAGATTCGCCATTCCATCACCCAGTTCTGCCCCTCGGTGCAGTTTCCAGGCCAGCGGATCGATCTTGTTGTCCACCATCATCTGTGCAGTATCGAAGTAGGGTTTGAGGTTTCGGCTGACCTCGACGGAGGAGTTGGCGAGGATGTCCAGCAGATGCTGCACGCGTTCGGTGTCGAGAACCGCCGTCAGATCGGCAACTCGCCGGAACACTCCGGTCACCGTCGCGCCTCGTTGGTTCCCGGAAATCTCGAGCGTCGAGTTGGCGGCGAGAGGGTTGCCCGTTCCGTCCGACACCAATTCGATTGCAGTGGAACCGAACACGTTGGACGAGGAGAACTGAGCCTGCATGGTGTCGGTGAGCTCACCTGCCTGGCTCGGATCGATCGCCAATTCCAGTCTCTGGCGTCCGAAGCCGACAGTCTCGATCTCGTCCACCGTTCCGATCGACAGACCTCGGAACTTCACCTCCGACCCCGGCGTCAGACCGTCGCCGACCGATGCCGCGTCCAGGGTCAGCTCGAACGGCGAATCGAAGGCCCCCTGGGCGTACGCCGTGAGACCGCCCGCGAGAACAGCCGCGGCCACCGCGACTGCCAGGCCACGCAGACGGAGCGTGGCGGGACCGGCCGAACGACCGGACAAATCTTCGAATACTGCCATCTCTATCCCGAAATCCTTATGCCGGAGTCGAATCCCCACAGGACCAACGTCATGATCATGTCCAGCACCACCACGGCGACGAGGCTGGCCCTGATGGCACGTCCCGATGCACGCCCCACACCTTCCGGTCCTCCGGAGGCGTAGTACCCCTGGTAGCCGTGAATGAGGATGATCGTCACGACGAACACAGCAGCTTTGAACAACGAGAAGACGATGTCCAGCGGCTGCAGGAATGCACTGAAGTAGTGGTCGTACGTGCCGGACGACTGACCGCCGATCACACGGACGACCAGAGCACACGACAGGTAGCTCAGAATCAGCGTGAGCAGGTAGAGCGGGACGATCGTGACGATTCCTGCGATCACCCGGGTGGTCACGACGAACGGCATCGACTGGATCCCTTGAGCTTCGAGGGCATCGATTTCCTCGGAGATGCGCATCGCTCCGATCTCGGCAGTCATTCGACATCCTGCCTGCGTCGCGAATCCGATGGCCGCGATCATCGGTGCCAGTTCTCGGGTGCTGGCATAGGCGGAGATGAAGCCGGTCAACGGTTCCATACCCACCATGCCCAGTGAGTTGAATCCTTCGATTCCCACCGACGCACCGACGGCGACACCCAGCACGACCAGAACCGACACCGTTCCGCCGCCGACGATCAATTTGCCGCTGCCCCAGGTGATGTCACTGAGAATGAGCAGCATCTGACGTTGGTACGAGCGCACGGTGTGCGGGATCGCCGCCAGCACCTTCACGCAGAACGTCAGTTGATGGCCCAGCATTTCGAGGACATCGAACGGCTTGCGGCCGAGATATCTGGCACCGCGTGTGAGTTGGCCGGTGCCGTGCACGGTGTAGCGAGAGGGAGTTGCCATCAGCCCAGCCTCTGCGGCATGAACATCGCCACCAACTGGGTGATGACCACGTTGACGGTGAACGCCGACACCACGCCGAGCACCACGGATGCGTTGACCGCGTTGGCGACACCGCGTGGTCCGTGTGCGGCGGACAACCCTCGATGACACGCGACGATGATGACGATGACCCCGAATATCTCGGTCTTCACCAGCGCGACGACGAGATCTCCGACGGAGGCGAACGATGCGAACGAGCTGATGTAGCTGCCGGGCGTGCCACCCTGAAATCCGACGTTGATCGCATAGCCGGCGGCAAGCCCCATGAAGATGATCAGGATGCACAGGAACGGTGCCACCAGAAGGATGGCGGCCAACCGCGGCGCGACGAGCCTGCGCACCGGGTCGATTCCCATCGTCGACAGCGCGTCGATCTCGTCGCGGATGGTGCGCGCCCCCAGGTCTGCAGCGACCGCCGAGCCTGCGGCACCTCCCAGCAGGAGTGCCGCAACGATCGGTGCACCTTGGCGGATCACCCCGAGGCCACCTGCAGCACCCGCGATGGACGTCGCGCCGATCTGATCGGTGAGACTGCCGACCTGGACGGACACGATGACGCCGAACGGAATCGACACCAACACCGCTGGAACCACGGTGACGGTGACGACGAACCAGGCCTGGTCCACGGTGTCACGCCACGGGTGACGCAGCGTGACGACATCACGGAAGAGGTGGACGAAGGCCAGCACTCCCAGTTCCAGCGTCTGACCGAATGTCCGGAATCCGCCGGTCACTCCGTCGCTGACGCGTGCGACCGTCGATAACGGCGTCGACAATTCCCCACCCCCGGATCGGTGTTCAGCGCGACCC
>NZ_JABFAU010000086.1 GCF_017168335.1 Rhodococcus sp. KRD162
CGCCCGAATCTCGCATGGCATGGAACCTAGCGACTATCTCTGCTCGGTTCGGGATGACACGTCGGGACATCTGCTCCACATCTCCTCAGGTCAGGAGCTGTGTTGCAACCATCACTTGAAACTGCCCTGGGCGCGTGAATGGACCATTCATCCCATGGGGAGGTGAGCCAGAGAAAACTACTGCTTCGCCGACTCCAGAGCCTCGTTGAAGGTCTTGGACGGACGCATCACCGCGGCGGTGGCGTCGTAGTCCGGGTAGTAGTAGCCACCGATGTCGACGGGGTTGCCTTGGACCTCGTTCATCTCCGCGACGATCTTCTCTTCGTTCTCCGACAGCGTCTTCGCGAGTGCTGCGAAGTGCTCGGCCAGCTCGGCGTCCTCGGTCTGCTCGGCGAGTTCCTTCGCCCAGTAGAGAGCGAGGTAGAACTGGCTGCCGCGGTTGTCGAGCTCACCGGTCGAGCGCGACGGGCCTTTGCTGTTCTCGAGCAGCTTGCCGGTGGCCGAATCGAGTGCGGTGGCGAGGATGGTCGCCTTGGCGTCGCCGGTCTTGGTTCCCAAGTCCTCGAGGCTGACTGCGAGGGCCAGGAACTCGCCCAGCGAATCCCAGCGCAGGTGGTTCTCTTCGATGAGCTGCTTGACGTGCTTGGGGGCCGAGCCACCCGCACCGGTCTCGTAGAGTCCACCGCCTGCCATCAGCGGAACGATGGACAGCATCTTGGCGCTGGTGCCGAGTTCGAGAATCGGGAACAGGTCGGTGAGGTAGTCACGCAGGATGTTGCCGGTGGCGGAGATGGTGTCGAGTCCGCGGATGAGGCGTTCCATCGTGTATCGGATGGCACGCACCTGCGACATGATCTGGATGTCGAGGCCCTCGGTGTCGTGATCCTTCAGGTACTTGCGCACCTTGCCGATCAGCTCGTTCTCGTGCGGGCGGTACGGGTCCAGCCAGAACACGACCGGCATTCCGGACTCACGGGTGCGTCGCACAGCCAGCGCAACCCAGTCGCGGATCGGCGCATCCTTGACGATGCACAGACGCCAGATATCGCCCTCTTCGACGTCCTGCGTCAGCAGAACCTCGCCCGTCGCCAGGTCGGTGATGTTCGCGACGCCGCCTGCGGGAACCTCGAAGGTCTTGTCGTGCGAGCCGTACTCCTCGGCCTTCTGCGCCATCAGCCCGACGTTGGGCACGGTGCCCATCGTGGTCGGATCGAACTGGCCGTTGGTCTTACAGAAGTTGATCATTTCCTGGTAGATGCGGAAGAACGTCGACTCGGGACTGACTGCCTTGGTGTCCTTGGGACGGCCGTCCGCGCCCCACATCTTGCCGCCGCTGCGAATCATCGCAGGCATCGACGCGTCGACGATGACGTCGCTGGGCGAGTGGAAGTTCGAGATGCCGCGCGCCGAGTCGACCATCGCGAGCTCCGGACGAGTCTCGTGGCACTTGTGCAGGTCGTCGATGATCTCTTCCCGCTGCGCGCTGGGGAGGGTCTCGATCTTGCTGTACAGATCCGACAGTCCGTTGTTGACGTTGACGCCCAGTTCCTCGAACAGGTCACCGTGCTTGGCGAAGGCATCCTTGTAGAAGACCTTGACGGCGTGACCGAAGACGATGGGGTGCGATACTCGCATCATCGTGGCTTTGACGTGCAGGGAGAACATGATGCCCGTCTTGTAGGCGTCCTCCATCTGCTCTTCGTAGAACTCGATGAGCGCCTTCTTGCTCATGAACATGCTGTCGATGACGTCGCCGTCGGTGAGCGACACCTTCTCCTTGAGGACGATGGTCTCGCCACCCTCGGTGAGCAGCTCCATCTTGATTTCGCGGTCGCCTTCGACGGTCATCGACTTCTCGCCGTGATAGAAGTCGCCGTGGCGCATGTGCGCGACGTGGGTACGCGACGCGGGAGACCACTCACCCATGCTGTGCGGGTGCTTGCGCGCGAATTCCTTGACCGCCTTGGGCGCGCGACGGTCCGAGTTCCCCTCACGCAGAACAGGATTGACCGCGCTGCCAAGGCACTTGGTGTATCGCTCGCGGATCTCGCGTTCCTCGTCGGTCTTCGGGTTGCCGGGGAAGTCGGGAATCGCGTAGCCCTTGTCCTGCAGTTCCTTGATGGCCGCGAGCAACTGCGGAACCGAAGCGCTGATGTTCGGCAGCTTGATGATGTTGGTCTCCGGCTGCTGCGTCAGCTTGCCCAGCTCCGCGAGGTTGTCCGTCACCCGCTGGTCTTCGGTGAGGTAATCCGGGAACTCGGCGAGGATGCGGTTCGCAACGGAGATGTCACTCGACTCGACGCTGATCTCGGCCGCGCTGGCGAAAGAACGTATGACCGGCAGAAACGCGTGAGTCGCCAGCATGGGCGCCTCGTCGGTCAGGGTGTAGATGATGGTCGGCTTCTTCGCTGTCATGTTTCGCCTTTGCCTCAGTTTCAACGTCGTCTTTTGGATGCGTCCATCCTCGACTTTAATCTTTGAACCCTGCGCTGTGCGTGCCAGTGGGGTATCACTCCTTCACCGCGCCCAAGTTACCGACCAGTAGGGCGCTCAAAGGATTTCGCTACCTGCGACTGCCGCTCTCCTGACCACCGTCGGAGCATCCGATTTGCCCGAATCGGAACAACAACCCCCTCCCCGACCGTTGAACCGAGCATGACAACCTACAAAACTGTCAATCCTGCCGACGGCACAACTGTCAAGGAATTCGAGACCCTCGACGCAGCCGGAGTCGAGCGCGCGCTGACCGACGCACACGCCGGATTTCAGACCTGGCGCAAGACCTCCCCCGAGCACCGCGCCGACATCCTGCACAAAGTAGCCGACCTCTACACCGAGCGGTCGGACGAATTGGCCCGAAGCATCTCCCTCGAAATGGGTAAGCCACTCACCGAGTCCCAGGGCGAGGTGGAGCTGTCTTCGAGCATCTACCGCTACTACGCCGACAACGGACCCACGCTGCTCGAAGACGAGAAGCTCGACGTCCCAGGCGCGGAAGAGTCTGTGCTGCAGCGTAAGCCGGTGGGCGCACTGGTCGGCGTCATGCCGTGGAACTTTCCGTACTACCAGGTGGCCCGGTTCGCCGGCCCGAACCTGATGGTGGGCAACACCATCCTGCTCAAGCACGCACCCAATTGCCCGCAGTCGGCTCTGCTGATGGAGGAGATCTTCCAGCAAGCCGGACTTCCCCAGGACGCGTACATCAACATCTTCGCCACCAACGAGCAGATTGCGGACATGATCGCCGACCCACGCGTGCAAGGCGTCTCGCTCACCGGCAGCGAGCGGGCCGGGACCTCCGTCGCCGAGACCGCCGGACGCAATCTCAAGAAGGTGGTCCTCGAACTCGGAGGATCGGACGTGTTCATCCTGCTCGACTCCGACGACATGGACGCCACCGTCGAATCCGCGACCCGAGCGCGGCTCTCCAACGCAGGTCAGGCCTGTAACGCCGCCAAGCGCATCCTCGTCGCCGAGGACATCTACGACGAGTTCGTCACCAAACTCACCGCCTCGTTCGAGGCCGTGCAGACGGGCGATCCATTGGACGCCAAAACCACCCTCGGCCCACTGTCTTCCCAGACCGCCGCCGATACGCTGATCGAGCAGATCGACGACGCCGTCGCCAAGGGCGCAACAGTGCTGACCGGTGGCAAGAAGATCGACGGACCGGGTGCCTACGTGCAACCGACGCTGCTGACGGATGTCACCCCGGACATGCGGGCGTACAGCGAAGAGCTGTTCGGGCCGGCCGGCGTGATCTACAAGGTCGAAAGCCCGCAGCAGGCAATCGAATTGGCCAATTCCTCCCCGTACGGCCTGAGCGGCTCGGTGTGGAGCGCCGACCTCGACAAGGCCCGGGACGTGGCAGAGCAACTCGAGGTGGGCATGGCCTTCGTCAACGAGCATGGCACCACGCTGCCCGGCCTGCCCTTCGGAGGCGTCAAGCGCTCCGGCGTAGGGCGTGAGCTGGGACCGTGGGGCATGGACGAGTTCGTGAACAAGAAACTGGTGCGAGTCTCCGCGAAGTAATCACCGACGCGACCGACGCTGATCCCCGGCTCCGCGGCCGGGGATCAGTGCGGCCGTAGCTACCCAGTGGGCTGAGTCTGTCTGCTGAAATTGACCACTTGATCGGTCACCACAAGTGCAGACGCGAGAAATACTGTGCCGAGCAGAATCCAGAACGCCAGAGTGACATCAGGTGCCCACAAGGCCATCACCGGCAGCGACGCCCCGACGAGAGAGGGCACTCCGATGTAACTGCCGATCAGTACTGCCCCACCGAGCACCGTGGTGATCGCGATGCGCGCGGCCGCTCCACCGAGCGAGCGCCTACGAACTTGTCCGGTGAACAACCGGACCGTGACCCACACGGTGATGGCCAGCAGTATCCCCACCACAGTGAAAATCCCTCCCAATACGGCCAAGGCCGCCGATGACGGCAGCTCGGTGGTTGTGCCGTCGATGACGAGCGTTGTGAGATTTCGACCGACAGCGGCGATACGCTCCGCCTCGATCTCTCCGTAACGGTTGGTGGCCAACACCATTGCCTTGTCCAATCCCGGCACAAAGGCAACATAGGTGTAGAAGCCCGGCACGGCACCGGAATGCCACCACACGTCCTGACCGTCGATGTTTTCGTTGAACAACCCGTCGCCGTACTCCGTCCCCTCACCGGTGTCCACCTCGGGGGCCGCATCCTCACCGTCCTGCAGCTCACCCAAACGCCACGAGGCGTACCGCCCCAGCTCTTCGGTGGTACCGGCAAGGTAGCCGTATCCCAGCCCCGCCGAGTCGACTCCCACGTCGATGGGACGGGCCGTGCCGAAGAACGGCACGTGGCCCGGTGGAACGTCCCGAGTGAACTGCGCAGGATCGGTGATCGCAGAAGTATCGGCCGGCGCGAGCACTTCCGCGTCGAGAGCGTCGGCGAACGACTCTCCGGTGACAGTTTCCACCACTGCCTGCAAGAGCATGTAGTTCAGGCTCGAATACCGAAATGAGCCACGCTCGGTAGTCCCGGCCGGTTCCGAGATGGTTCCGACAGCGTCGGCGGCCGAATCCCTGCGAGACCAATCATCGGTGACTGTGATGTCGTGCGGCAACCCGCTCGTGTGGTGCACCAGATCATCGACGGTCACCCTCTGGTCGGCCAGCATCCCAGCCGCCTGGGGCACGATATCGACGACGGGGGTCGACGCTTCGAGGACACCTTGCCGCTCCAGTCCCACCACGGTGGCCGCCGTGAATTGTTTGGATACCGAACCCCACACGAACGGCGTTGCCGCGTCGACCGGCACACCGTTGCCGTCGACCCCGCTCGATACTCGAGCCGACACCGATTCTCGATCGACGATCTGCACCGACATGCCCGGAGCACCGATCTCCGTGGTCCAATCGTCGACGGCGGACTGCAGATCGGATGCCGATATCGTCGCCGCGGCGGCCGGACCGGGCACGAGCCCGAGAAGAACAGCCATCGACATCAGAACCCCCGCTGCAGTCTGTCGGACAGCTCTCATCCCGGTGTTCATCGTTGTCGGACTCCTCATCGCCGTGAACTCGCTCGGTCAGTGGTGGCCTGCACCCGTGAGCGAGCGCTTCCACACATTCGCGCCCAGCAGACGCAACGCGGCTGGAACGAGAATTCCACGAACTACAGTCGCGTCCAGCGCTATTGCCGCGGCAAGACCCACACCGAGCTGCTTCATCTCTGGCGTGGGCAACAGCGTGAACATCGCGAAGATCACAACCATCACAGCCGCAGCTGCAGTGACGGGCGGCGCGGACCGGACCACGCCCTGGCGGACGGCATCTTCGACGCCGAGGCCACCAGCGAATGCTTCACGCACCCGAGTGAGGATGAACACGTGGTAGTCCATCGACAGGCCGATGAGAATAACGAGCATCATCACCGGCAGCAGCGTCACCACCGGACCGACGTACTCCGAACCGAACACCTGTGCACCCCAGCCGTACTGGAACAGCAGCACCAGGATGCCATAGGACGCGAGCACCGACAGGAGGTTGAGGCCCACGCTCAGCGCGGCCAGCCCGACACTGCGGAACGCGAGGTAGATCAGAGCGAAGGCGACCAGTAGGACTATCGGTATGACGATCAGCAGATCACGCGCGGTCGATTTCGAAACATCGACGCTTACCGCGGTCTCACCACCGACGAGAACCTCTCGATCACCCGCGAACTTCGGAACTATGCTGTCCCGCAACTCGTTCAGAGAGTCCTTCGCGGACTGCGCATCGATACCGTCTGCGTCGGTGCCGATCTCGATGCGCGCCACCGACCCGTCCGTGGAGATCTGAACGTCACGCACCTGACCGTCGAACCCGGGCAGCCCTGCCGCGTCCTCGGCGATGTCGGTGAGGACCGTCGAAGCACGTGCGACGTTCCCGCCGGTCTCGGTGACCACGGTGTGGCTGACGCCGTACAACGGGAACTGCTCCGATACGTCGTCGAGTGTGCGCAAGGTCTCGAAAGTGCGCGGCATGCTGTCGGTTCCCGGAAATTGCAACTTCATGGTCGCGACCGGTGCTGCCAACAGGGCCATTACGGCCAGTCCTGCGAGCAGCGCAGGCACCGGGCGTCTGACGACCGCGCTCGACAGGCGAGCCCAGAACCCGGTCTCCTCCGCTGCATCGTCCGGAGCCTTGCCGAACAACTGCTTGACGACTCTTCGACGTCCCAGCGCCAACAGCGCCGGGAGCAAGGTGATCGACGCGAGCATCGCTGCGACGACGACCAGAATGATGCCGAGGGTCAGTGAGTGGAAGATAGGCGATGCGGTAAGGAACGCCGCGATCACCGACACACCGGTCACCAGACCGGCCACCAGAACCGATCGTACAGTCATCGATACCGCGATCATCGCGGCCGCGTCGGCGTCACCCGACCGGGCGAACTCCTCGCGGGCGCGTCTGACAAAGAACAGCGAATAGTCCACTCCCAGAGCGAGTCCCATCAGCAGAATGACGCTCATCTGGTTGCTCTCCATAGGCACCAACAGCGACGTCGGCCCGCTCCAGAGGATGGCCAATGCCACCACGGCGAGGCCGGTGACAAGAGGAATCAGCGTCGCGACGAAACCGGCGAACACCAGGAACAGCACGACAGCGGTGACAGGGAGGCTGAGTACTTCCAGCAACATCAATCGCTCACCGTAACTGGTGGTGACGTCGGCTTGTACCGAGATGGGCCCGGTAGCCGAAATGGCAGCACCCGGGTTGGCCTGCCGGGCGGTCTCGATCGCAGATTCGATTCCCTGAACGCGTTCGGACGGCGATGCCTGCTCCTCGGGCAGCAGCACCTGCAGAACCCGCTGGTCCCCGTCCGAAGCGGTCAACTTCTCGGGTGGCTCCTGCGCGGTTCCCTCCAGCGCCGCGGCCAGCTGGTCCGCGATGCGATCGGAGTCCTGCGCCGAGCTACCCTGCACCAGAATCGTTTCGGTGCGAGAGGACAGGAAGTCTGCGCCCGCCTCCAATTGCTCCGCCACACCGGACTCGCCGACGAAACCCTCCGCCGGGGACAACTCGGACATGCCGAGGCCCACGTACGCCCCGGCCGACAACACCAGAGCTACAAGCCACCCCGCAAGCACTGTGAGACGGTGACGGTAGCTCCACCTGGCCACCCCCGCGCAACGCTCCAGGACCGAGCCGTTGCCCCTCGTGCCCTCGATCGGGGGCCTTTCACTGGTGGTCACCATGACAATTCCTCCTGTCCGCGGCTCGACGCCGAGGCACCGACCGGTAGACGATTCGTTTCCCTGTCCACGACCGACGCGATCTCGCGCACGGTCAATCCATCCACTACGTCCGCCAACTGCAACCGCACACCGAACTCACGGGATATGCCGTTGACCATGCGCGCGACCAACAACGAGTGGCCGCCCAGCGCGAAGAAGTGATGATCGGTACCGATCTCGTCAATTCCAAGCAGACGTCGCCACAGCGTCAACAGCCGCTCCTCGGTAGCGGTCTCCGGTGCCCTACTCGCAGTCGAACCGGCAGCGAAGTCGGTGATCACCGGCGGAGGCAACTTCGCGGTATCCAACTTCTGGCCGACGGTCACCGGAACATCGACGACCTTCACCAGGGCGGCGGGCACTGCATGCCGCGGCAGGGTTCGATAGAGCTGCGACCACAGCTCCGCACGATCGATATCGGTACCGACGAACGTCGCGAAATACGCCACGAGAACATCGAGGTCCGTGCCACCGACAGTCGCGTGGGACCACCGGATCCCCGGCACCGATGCAATCGCTCGTTCCACCTCGCTCAGTTCGAGCCGGTATCCCCGCAACTGCACCTGGTCGTCGGCGCGGCCGTGATAAACGAAGCGGCCGTCGGAATCAATCTCGACGATGTCCCCGGTGAGATACAACCGGTCACCATGACCGGCCGGGTCCGGGACGAATGCTGCTGCGGTCGCGCGCGGGTTCCCGAGGTAGCCGTGCGCGAGCTGGGCACCGCCCACAGCAAGCTGTCCGAGACCCTCGACCGAACCGGCACCACTCGCGACCGGCAATACCGTCGTCTGCACACCCGGCAGTGCTGGACCGATCGATACCCTCGGCTCGGCAAGATCCTGTTCGACGAGTTCGCCGCCGGTGCACGACACCGTGACTTCGGTCGGGCCGTACCAATTGACCAGTGCGCACCTGTCGAAAGACGGTGCGGCCATGACGTCGGCAAGCCTGCCGCCATCGGATGCCTCGCCGCCCACGAGCAACTGTCGCAGCGCCAGCCCACCACCGATCGCCTCATCGTGTGCGCCGAGTTGATACGCAGCGGACGGTGTGGTCGAGAGCACGGATGCGCCTGTCTGTGCGAGCAGCTCATGCAGCCGAGCAGTTTCTGCCGCAACACTTTCCACGACGAGGACTGCAGTAGAACCTGCCACCGCCGATGCGAACAGCTCCCACACCGACAGGTCGAAGGCAGCGGACGACCGCGCTGCCACCACATCGGAGGTCGACAGATCGACGACTTCGCTTGCCGCGTCGAGGAATGCGAGCACCGCTCGGTGAGGCACCAGAACGGCTTTCGGCGTGCCCGAGGTTCCGGACGTACTGATGATGTACGCGGGGTCGTCGATGCTGCGTGGTGAGGGGGAAGCCGGCAGGAACGAACCGAACAGCGCGACGACGCCGTCGCTGAGCGCGACCGACGGACGTCCACGCCACGCCGCGGGATGCAGATCTTCCCAGACCACGATGGCGGCGGGCTCGACGGTCTCAAGCAGCTGCGCCTCGACGGCCTGCGGACTGTTGTACGGAATGACCGTGTATGCAGCACCGGCACCGAGAATGCCCAGCAATGTCGGCAGCAGCCAGGAGTCGCGGCGGCCCTTCACTGCGACGACGTGGCCACGGCCGACGCCGGCACGCGTCAAGGCCTCGCGGACCTGTGAGCTCCGTTGTTCGACTGCGCCGACGCGCAGTTCACCATCCACGCAGAGCTGCACTGGACGGTCCGCGAATCGCTTCGAGATCCCGGTGAACGCGAGGTCGTCGACGAAGGCTGTCACGAGTGCCCCACCATCGTCAACGACCGAGACACTGCGTCGAGCGAGAGCGTCAACTCCTGTTCGGTGACCAGCAAGGACGGACGCCAACGAATCGACCTCGTTCCGCACGGCAGAAGTACCGTGTCGAATTCGTTCAACGCGGTCTGGAGCACCGCGTCGCGCAGTTCCCGTGAGGACAGTGTGACCGCACCCCACAAGCCCCGCGACCGAGCCGAAAAGACATGACCACCCGAAGAACTCACCATCTCGTCGAGCCCAGCGCGCATGAAGGGGCCCATGGCCGCCGCGCGCTCGATGACGTTCTCACGCGCGATGTACTCGTAGAGCAGTGCGAAGCGCACCAGATCCACCAGCGATCCGCCCCACGTCGAACTGATACGTCCTGGCACGGCGAACGCATTGGTGTCGATATCGTCGACGCGACGACCACCGATGACCCCACACACCTGCATGCGCTTGCCGAATGCCACCAAGTCGGGGTGCAGCCCCAATGCCTCGTGCGCCCAACGGCAGCCGACGACGCCACCACCGGTCTGGACCTCGTCTGCGACGGTGAGGACGTCGTACTGGACGCACAACGACTGCACCGCCCTAAGGAACGCAGCACCGAGATGCCGGTCGCCGCCTTCCCCCTGAATGGGCTCGTAGACGAAACACGCGATCTTCTCACCGTCGGCCACGAGAATCGCTTCGATCTCGGCGAGTGCGCGACGTTCGGCCTCATTGAGATCTGTTCGGTCCGCCTCGTCGCCACCGTCCTCACCGCGAGCCGGCACATCGATTCTGGGCCAGTCGAATTTAGGAAACCGCGCAGTCTTCGCCGGATCGGTATTGGTCAAAGACATGGTGTAGCCGCTGCGACCATGAAACGCCCAACGAAGATGAAGCACTTGCAGATTCGCCTCGTCGACCCCGCTCCGCTGCGACTTCCAGTCGAAGGCGACTTTCAGTGCGTTCTCGACCGCAGCCGCTCCACCGTCGATGAAGAAGAGATGTGGCATGTCCTCCGGCATGAGCAGGCGACGGAAAGTAGCGACGGAATCAGCCAGGACCAGTGATGCAAAATCCGGGTTCGAGGGCTTCATCCTGGCTGCTGCCAACAGCTTTCGCTCGGCTTCGATATGTGCGAGGGGGGTGGGGTTGTGGCCGAGCGGGGATGACGAGAAGAACATCCCCATATCCAGGACCGGTCGACCGACTGTCTCGTCCCAGAGGTAGGAACCGGACGAACGCTCGATGTCGATCGTCAACGGAAGGAAATCGCCCACGAGCGTCCTGGCCAGTGCCGCAGGGACTCGCGAGACGGTATCGAGGACGGTCATCATGCCACCCCCAGCGCGCGGCGTAGCGACAGAGGGCGAATGTCGGTCCACACCGATTCGATATGATCCAGGCACGCCTCACGGTCACCGGTGAATCCAACCTCGTACCAACCCAGCGGCAATGGTCTCTTCGCCGGCCAGATCGAATGCTGTTCCTCGTCGTTCCGTACGACGGTCCATTCGGAAATGTTGTCCTGCACTGTTATCCCCTGTTCCTTGGACTGGTTGCTGCGTGATGGCTTGCGTCAGTTGTGTACGGGCTGGTCGACGAGCACCTGCGCACCCCGCTCGAGTTTGACGAGGTGATCGCATAGGTCGAAGTAGCGATCGTCGTGCGTCACGACGATCACGATCCGGCCTTCATCGCGGATACGCGGGAGAATTTGTGTGTAGAAGCGGTGACGGTTCTCCGGATCCTGTTCTGCGGCCCACTCGTCGAGCACTACGACATCGCGCGGATCGGCCAGCGTTTCCACGAGGGCCAGCCGCTTGCGTTGTCCGCTGGAGAGTCCCTCGAAGATCATCCGTTCCCCGTCGAGCTGGACGACGGCGTCGAGCCCGAGCTCGTGCAACCAGTATCGGGCACGCGCAACGACCTCGGGATCGGCCGAGCGCAACCGACCGAACACATATGTGTCGGCGAAGCATGCCGACACGTTCTCCCGATAGGCGACGATCTCCTCCGGTGAAAGCGCCCTGCCGTCGACCTCGAGCGAACCGCCGTCCGGGGTATACAATCCGGCCAGAACACGGCCCAGTGTGCTCTTGCCGCTTCCATTTCCACCCACGAGGAAGGTGATGGTTCCGCGGGTGAAGCGCTGCGAGACCGGTCCGATCGCGAATGCCTCCCCTGGCGAGGTCGCGTCGTATGCGAACGTCACCTCCTCGACACCGACCTCGTCGACCACCGCAGGACGCTCGGCGTCGACGACGATCTCGCTGTCCTCACGCAACGTCGCGACCTCACCTATTCGGCGCAGAGCTACAACGGCCCGCGACAGAACTGGTCCGATGTTGAGCACGGTCACGAGCGGGGTGTTGAGGTACAGAACTGCGAGAGCTACCCCGACCCGATCCTGCGTCGGTATACCCAGGGCATCCCCGCCGAAAGCGACGGCACCGACGCATGCCAGGAAGAGCATCTGCCCCCAGTAACCCGTGACCAGGCTGACGGTGGAGCCTCTGACGACGCTGCGTGCGTAGTCGGCCGATTGCCGACGGAGATCCTGCTCCACCAACGATGTCCTCAGTCGGGAGCTGAGTTTGACATCTTTGAAGCCGTGAGTCACGGCCTGGTAGGTCTCGTGCAGTTCGTCCTGAGCTTCCCGGGCTCGGTACATGTACGCTCCGGCCTTGCCGTTGGCAAACGCGTAAGCACTCCCACCTACGACGATGACCAGTACCAACACACCCAGTGCGATCGGTGACAGTATGCCCACGTACCCCAACGCGCAGATGACGATCACCGAGTTGATGAGCAACAACGGCAAGGACTGCACAGCCTGCCCCACCGCCGCGAGGTCCTCGGTGAGTACCGCCATCGCGCGCGCAGTGCGCAGCGACTCGAATCGGCCCAGTGGCACGGTCAGAAGGTCGTCGACGAGCCTCGTGCGTAGTCGATCGACCGACTTCTGTGTCACCCGAACCAATGCATTCGACGCCAACGCACCGGACAGCAGCACCGCCACCGCCGCAGCGACGAACGGTGCCAGCCCGTCGAATCCGGTGTCCGAGGTCACCGCGCTGGTGATGGTCGCAACCATGCCGATCGTGGCAACGCCGGTGACGATTCCCGCGATCACAGCCAAGGCCGAGACTCCGCGGCCACCTCGAAGTAGAACTGCGAGAAGTGTTTTCATGACGATGTGTCTCCTTCGGTGGTACCGTTCGCGGTCGCCGCTCGGGCCAATGCGGCGCGGTACGCCTGGACGATCCGTCGGTGCCGCAGTGGCGACACCCGAGCGGTATCGACGACGAGCATCAACGCGAGCCGATGCTCGGGTGGGTGTATCGAAAACGTTGCCATCAAGGCGAAATCTGTGTCCTCCTGCGAGAAATGGGAATCGTCGTCCTTCGAACCGAACGTGTGTGTCTTTTCGATGTCCGAAAGACGATGGAAACGAACGAAATTGAATCCATAGTCGAACAACGGCCCCTTGCCGATCGTCGTCGTGATGTCCACATTCGGGAGGTGTCGATGCGGCATCATGGCGGCCTCTGCACGAGCGCATTCCTCGGCTGTCGCAATCGGATCGGCCAGGGCACGCAGCTGCAGTGGCAGCATGTTCAGAAACATTCCGCGGGCATCGACACCGCCCTCGCGCTCGAGTCGGCCGTTGGCGGTCGTACCGGTGACCAGCTGACGATCGCCGAAGACGTCGGCAAGCGCGTGAACGTGCACCGCCATCGCGAGGTGACGGACGGAAATCCCTGCAGCTGCGGCACGTTCACGCAGATCATCAGCGTCGATCTCCGTGCGTCGGACGTCTCTGTCGCCGATACCGCGAAGATCGGCCACCCGTCGCGGCCGGACGCCGCGCAGGTGCTCCGACCATGCCTGCGAGGTCGCTGAGGACGATCGTGCACGGAGTTCGGCTGCAACGAAGTCGACGAACTTGACCGGTACGGGTGGATAGTTGGTGTCGTATGCCTGATCTCGTCGGAGCAGAGCATTGTGCCGGTCGATGACCTCGGCCAGTGTCGAGGTCCAACTCCACCCGTCGAGCACGAGGTGACTGTCGCTGATGATCAATTGGTCCTCTCCGGGTGCGACGCGGACCAGCGTGAGACGAAACAGCGGCGCGCGGGCGAGATCGAACGGACGCACTCGTTCCGAGGAGACGATCTCGTCGATCAGGGCCTCGGCGTCCGACCCGGCAGGCACCGACACCACCGACAGCGGCGTGACCACATGCCGATGCACCAATTGCAGTGGCTCCGCCGCACTCCATTCGTCGACCGAGGTGCGTAGCACCTCGTGCCTGCGCATGGTATCGGCGAGTGCCACCCGAAAAGCCAACGGATCGAGCCCACCGCGAATACGCACGCTGACCGTGTTGTGGTAGACGCCAACAGTCGAATCGGAAAGGATATGGAACAACATGCCCTGCTGCGCCGCCGACAACGGGTACGCATCGGCAACGTCGTACGGAAGGCCATCGCGGACTTCGGCGTCGATCAGCGAGAACGGCTGCAGTTCTTCGTCTTCGGACTCGATTCTCGGCCCACGATCGGAAACGAGTTCGGCGAGCTCTCCGAGGCTCGACGCCCCGAGTACATCGGCGATACCGAGTTCGGTTCCACGAGAACGGACATCGCTGACGAGGCGTACTGCGAGGATCGAATCGCCACCGTTGGCCAGGAACGAGCGGTCCGCGTCGTACTCTGGCACTCCCAGCGCATCGACGAGCGCGCGCTCGAACCACCCCGTAGCGGAATCCGATGTGGCACGCCGAACCGATTCCGGCGCGAGCGCAACTGCTTTCAGTGACTCCAGTCGCCGATCGAGCTTGCCGTTCACCGTCATCGGGAACTCGCGCACCCGATGGATTCGGTCCGGTATCTCGTAGGCAGCCAAACCGACGGCGGCACCTGCGTACAGATCCCCGCAATCATCGGCGGCGTCGACGAAGGCGAGCAGACGATTCTCGTGGGCGACGACGCAGGCTCGCCGGACGCCGGGGAGTTGCTCGAAAACGGCTTCGACCCCGGCAGGTTCGATCCGGTGTCCGCGGACTTTGACCTGGGAGTCGATGCGTCCGTCGACGTACAGTTCGCCTGGCGCGAGCCATCGCCCCTTGTCACCGGTGAGGTAGAGCCGCGAACCAGGAAGTGCGCCGGGAAACGGATCGGGGACGAAGCGCGAGGCCGTCGCACGAGCGAGTCCGAGATAGCCGAGAGCCAGACCTGCTCCACGAACGGCAATCTGCCCTTCGAAGCCCCTCGGCAGCGCCCGACCGACCGCATCGACAACGACGACGTCGAGGTGAGAGAGCGATTGTCCTACCTGGACGGCGGAGGCCTCCAGATCGCAACTGGTGACCACCCGCCATGTCGTGTGGACCGTGGTCTCGGTGGCACCGAGCATGTTGACGACTTCGACGTGATCCGCCGGGTGTTCGACTGCGTCGAACCACTGCTGCACGTAGGCGGACGAGACCTGCTCCCCGCCGAGCACCACGCGTCGCAACGACGGCAGAACCGGCCGCGCCCCGATGAGCGATCCGAACGCCGAGTTCGTCAGCGACACAACGCTGACACGATCTCGATTGAGCCGCACGGCCAGCTCGAAAGGGTCGCGAGCGACGTGCTCGTCGTAGATCACCACGCGTGCACCGCGAGAGAGCGCCGTCCATATCTCCCAGACACTGAAGTCGAAGGTGAACGCGTGCACTGCGGACACGATGTCGTCCGGCTCGATGATGGAAGCAGTGGCATCGCGCAGCGCCAGCAGGTTGGCGTGCGTGACCGGAACTCCCTTCGGAGTGCCGGTGGTGCCCGAGGTGAAGATGACGTATGCGGGAAGATCCGAGACGAGAGTCGGCAGCTCGACGGATGCGGTTTCGGCTACCACCAACGTACGGTCGATCGTGTCGAGACCGAGCGGAGACAGGTTGACGTCGGCGAACACACCGGCCTTCGCATTCGACTGGTGGGCAACGGACGCGACGCGGGCTGCTCCGTGACGAGTATCGACCGGAACGTACGCTGCTCCGAGCGCCATGATCGCCGCCGCCCATGCCACGAACTCGTGGTCACGCTCGACCGACAACAGCACTGTGTCTCCGGGGACCACCCTGTGGTGCGCCAGAACTGCTGCACGCACACGAATTTCCTGAACCAGCTCCGCGCGAGTGAGGACGCGATCCGGCGCTACCAGAGCAACGCGGGAGTCGTCGGCCGAGGACAGCAGCGGCGCGAGAATCGAGGTGTCGACCGTCGCTCGAGACGTGGGCGCACCTGTGAGACCAACCGAGAATTCTGCGACCGATACGGCCGAATCTGCGTCGAGTGCGTCGAGCAGAACGTCTCGGATTCCATCGTGTGTCACAGCCGACCAACCGGGCAGGGCTGACTCGATCTGCACCTCCGGTGATCCGTTCGCCGAGATACTCACCGTCAGTGCGGCTTTCATCTCACCTGTGTGTACCGCGACCGGACGGGCTGTCCCGCCGCCCAGCGAGATCTCGGACCGATCGGCGCTCTGGAGATTGACGAACAGCTCGGTCGGCAGAAAGAACTCGGGGTCATCCTCGCGCAGGTCAGCGACAACGCCTGCAAAATCGACGTCGGCATGCCCGCTCGCATTCTCGATCAACGCGTCGATACGGCTACGAACAGTGCCGAGGCTGTCGTTCTCGAAGATCTCGACGACCAACGGCACCGTGCTCACAAATGGCCCGACCACGTCGAATTCCTCGACCTCCCGTCGGTTGGCCAGTGGGACCGACATGCACAGAACTTCCGTGCCGAGAAGTCTCGACAGCGTGACGGCCACTGCGGCGAACCAGCTCGAGGCGTCACGGCGGCCGGCATCCACCGATGCGCGGCTGACGAGGGGTTCACCGGGCTCGGATGGCCGCCAGGCCCGGCGATAGGGCACCGTCGACAGGTAGTCGGTCCACCACGACCTCGACGAGCGGCGCACGCGCGCCACATCGAGGTACCGCGGCCGAGCCCGAGTCGAGAACGCACCGGGTTCGGCGAGCTCCCGGGCGACGTCTGCGATCAGAAGCGAGACGGAATGGCCGTCGATCACGGCGTGGTGAAACACCATCGCGATACGGTCCGACCAGCCCTCTCGGCGAAAGAGAGCCACACGCGCCAACGGCCCACTCGACCACCCACGAGCAAGCAGTTCCGCGGTGGCGGCGTCGATGTCGTCCACGACAACGATCTCGGGAACGATTGGGCCGACAGGCTCGAGCGCGAGGCCGGAGTCGTCCGCGTCGACGATGCGCGTGGCGAACACCTCATGTGTTGCGATGACCTCGAGGATCGCCGCGAGGACGCTTTCGCTGTTTCCACCATCCAGATCGAACACACACGGGACCGAATACGCTGTCTCCGGTGCGGCGCAATGCGCTCTCCAGAGCCGTTCCTGATAAGGGCTCGGTGCCCGCTGATCTGCTGCACGCCTCTCGTCGACGACCGTATCTGCGACGGCGAGGAGGAGATCGATGTCGCTCACCGTTTCGCCTCGTTCAACGATGCGGCCATGCGGTCCAGGTGGGCGACGTCGACGCGCTCGAGAAGTAGATCCTCGTGTTCCCCAAGGGTGTCACGTTGCTTGAAATCATGCAGCGAGACATCCACTTTGAGGATACGACGGTACAGCGCGACGATCTTGAGCTGCTTCATCGAATCGCCGCCGAGCGCAACGATGGACGACGACCGAGTCGGCTCGGATCCGAGCACGGAGGTCCAGATCGTCTCTAGCACGCGGTGCGGTGCTGCGGATGCTTCGGCTGCCGCAGTCGGTTCGAGGTCTTCCGGTATCGCCTGCCGGTCCGCAGGCCGGGCAAGGGCGGATACGTCGACCTTGCCCACTTCGGTGCGAGGGATTTCCGGCACCCACCGCACTCGGCTGGTGCGCAATTCACGTCGCCAGGTGGTGCCGACTCGTTCTCGCACCGATTCGACCACGTCGTCCCGTTGCGACGACGGGCATTCGATGACGACCTCGATCACGCCGTCGACCAGGACCACAGCGGCGCTCGTCACCCCTGGCACAACGGAAATATCGTTGCGCAGAGCCTCGAGATCGACGCGGACTCCGTTCACCTTCACTTCCGCGTCGGCGCGTCCGAGGTAGACCAGGCCGTCCGACGTTGCTCGTACGCGGTCTCCGGTCGCGTACATCCTGGCACCCCGACCGGTACCGCAGTCCACTGCCATCGGCAGGAACGAGGACGCGGTACGACGCGTGTCGCTGTGGTAGCCGCGTGCAACGCTGTCGCCCGAGATGTGCAGGGTACCGACAGCGCCGACGGGAACGGCGGTGAGCTCGTCATCGAGTACGACTGCGACCGAACCGCGAATAGCGCTCCCGATGGGAGTGCGGTCGCGTCGGTGGTCGACCTCGCTCAACCACGTTGCGTTGGAGGTGCATTCGGACGGTCCGTACAGGTTGACGATACGTACGCCCGGCCACAGGGCCCGGGTACGGTCGACAAGACCAGGGTCGAGCGCCTCGCCCCCGAGCAGTAGCGTTCCCTTGGATCTGATCGGACGTCGGGTCGCGACATCCAGGAACTGATTCCACACCGCCGGCACCGTGTTGATCGACACGTTGTCGATCGCGGTAGCTCGGTCGATCTCCCGTAGGACGTCCCCGGACTCGGGCAGCGCCACCGTTCCTCCGGCAGTGAGCTGGCCCCATATCTGTTTGACGATGGCGTCGAACTCGGGAGCACTGAGGACCGGCATGGTCACGCCAGGGCCGCAGAGGTTTTCGGCCTCGAGAAACGCACAGTAGGCCGACAGCTGCGGTCGTTCGACGATGATCGCCTTGGGCTTCCCCGAAGTACCCGATGTGAACTGCACGTACGCGGCGCCAGAGTTCGACGTTCGGTCGAACTCGCCCGAGGGCGACTCCATGCCGGACGCGATGGTCGACGCTGCACGGGCATAACCGGATTCGTCGTCGGCGGACAACAACAGATATGCGCGACCCGAGATCACGACTCCGAGCAGGTTCACCACCGAGCCGATCGACCGGTCGAATCGCACCGCAACCACCTGAGCGGCGCGCGACGCGTCGAGCTCGTCGGCTCGCGCCTCGGCGGCGCGCACCAGGTCGGCGTAGTCCAGCGTTTCGGCGACCGACCGAACCGCAGTGCGGCCGGGTGTGGTTCGCGCGTGTGTGCGGATACGTTCGACGACATCGACGTGCTCGAAGTTGCCGGCCGCGGGCGGGAACTCGTGACCGGCGACGTCCTCACCGAGTGCGCGTGCTGTTTCGGTCGCTATCGAAGACGCGACAACCGAATCGAGTCTCCACTGGTCTACCTGGCCGGAGACCTCAACTCGATCGGATGTGGCCGTGATGGTGAGGTCACCGACCTCCACCATCCAACCGGAGCCGGTGCGTATCGTCCGCAGCGAACCAATAGCGCCTTGTCCCAACAGAAACGGGGTCAGGGCAGCGCGGACGGCAGTCTCGGCAGCTTCGGCGGAGACGTTGGCCACATGGGCCGACACCCCGTTCCGCTGACGGTCGACGCCGCCGTCGACTGCGATCCAGGCCCCGGCCAAACGAGCGAACACCGTATCGGCGGTCATGCCCAACTCCCCTCTCCGGTCATGCACACCCGCACCTCCCGGAAGCCGGTGTACGGCTGCCGTCCGTGCGCGAAGCGGCGATTGTCGACGATGGTCAGATCTCCTGCCGACCAGGGCACGGTGATGGACGTCGCGTCGACGGCATCACGCACCGCGTCGATGTCGGATTCGACGAACGGCGTACCGTCACCGAGCAGAGTGTTCTTGGGAATTCCGTCCTCACCCACGACGTCGAGCAAGTCCTCTCGCACCCCTGAAGGCAGCGTGCGCACGTTGAACGCGACCATCTGGTTGAACCAGGACTCGACTCCACCGTCGCAGATTCGGTATGCAGGTAGCGTCCACGACGACGTGACGACGTCACCGTCGATCGCTATGTCCTCTCCGCGTCGGGCGGCAGCATCGACAAGCTCGGCCTCGTCGTTCACGCCGTACGCGCTGCGCCAGTCGGTACCCAGAACCGGGTGAAATGCTCGCCTGTATCGGATGCCGAGGAGCCGGAGACGCTCGGCGAGCGCGCTCGGGATCCGCTCGGCAACCTCGACCGTCGATGCCAGAGGAGTCGCCCCGCCCGAACGGGCAGGCTGCACGCAGCAGAATGCGAGGTAGAGCGGCCAGGTCCGCGAGTAGGCCATCTCCGAATGCAGATCGATCGCGTACTCCGCCGGGAAATCCGTGGACGAGTACACGTTCCCGTCGATTCTGGTCCGTGGCGTCACGCCACCGCGGTACTCGATAGGCGGAGCACCGGTCACGGTTTCGGTGATCGCGTCGAACTCGGTGACAAACTCTCCGAGACCCCGCAGACGCAGTACGCCCTCGATAGCCAGAATCTCGCGGAGCTCGAGTAGATGAGAGTCGATCCACGCCGTCGCGTCGGTTCCGACGTCGATGGCCGTGCTGGTGGTGGTCAACGTGTGCTCCTCGGTGCAGAGTCGGCAGTGGTGGTGATGGGCTGATCGAGAACGAGTTGCGCCGTGGAATCGGAAGGCTCTGCGAGGTGGCTCAGGATCGCGAGGAGATCGCCGAGAGTGCGGTGGCCGTCGTGCTGGGACACCTGTTCGAGATCGCAGTTGAGAGTCACCTCGATGCCCGATGCGGCACCGTGGTCGATCACCGATGCGGTCAGTGCGAGACCAGTGCGTTCACGGGTCGACACGACATCGACAGGACGACCGAGAAACTCTGCGGCCGCACCGGTTCCTCGCGCATCGTCGACGATCACTGCGGTCTCGTACATCGCACCGACACCGACCATGACGACTTCGGCCGGGTCGTGTTCGTGGTCCTCGGATCCGGGCTCCGTACGCAGAGCGCTGTGCATGGACTTCAGCAGAACGTCCCGATTTGCAGGCAATCGCACGTCGAGCGTGCGAGTTTCGATGTACATGCCGGGCGAATCGTCATGACCGGCAGGACGGTGTTGCCCGACGGTGCCGAAACGCACGTGGGGTCCGGATCGACCGAGCAGCAGTGCCCAGCCGGCATGCACCAGCGACGCAAGCGTGACGCCGTGTCGGGCGGCGGCTCTCCGCAGCTGCCGGGCAGCCCTCGGTTCGATCGAGCGAGTCAAGTCGATGTTGCCGAATCCCGCCTCGGGTGCATCGTGATCGAACGGTGGCAGCAGCGTGGCCGAAGAACGATCGAGTGAAGGGGACCGCTCTCGATTCGCCGACACCACCATGTGCAGGAGCATCCGGTGATCCGCTTCGGTCGAGACCGGACGACCCAGGTAGCAATCATCGATGTGCTGCAACAACATCCGCACAGTCCATCCGTCCGCGACGAGATGGTGAAAGGTCAGGGCCAACACGCCGTCCGAGACAGTGGCCCGAAACAGCGCTGAACCTTTTGCTAGAGAATCAATTTCGGCTCCTGCATCGAATGCGTCGTGCACGACGACCGGTTCTGTGTGTGCTCGCACCACCAAGATCGGATCGGCAAGTCCTTCCCACACGATGTCGCTACGGAAAAGCGGCATCACCGCAACCGCCGATCTCACGGCTGCACAGAGGCGGTCGATCTCGACGCCCTCCGGCAATCCCAGAACGATCTGCTCGACGTAGGCAGCACCGGGATCGGACCCGCTGCGAAGGTACATCGCCTCCTGTACCTCGGTGAGCGGCGCGAGGGCTACGACGGGACCGGCAGCAAGAACGTCGTCGATGGTGTTGCCACGAAGATCGACAGCACACAGGCCAGCCTCGACCGCTATCGGCCGAGCCGTCGACGCAGCCGTCAGTGCCGCGACGATCGCGTCCGCGACCGATTCCGCCGACGCAGCGTCGACGTGTTCGACCGCCACGACGAATTCTCCTCCACAGAACCAGGCGTCGATTTGTACGGCGACCGGTCTCGCAGCGTGAGCGGCACGTAGGTATCCCTCGCCGTACACAACCGCCGAGCCCGTCCGATCCTCGTCGAGTCGCCCCACGTAGTTCACACCGAGGTGCGGACGCAGACCGGGACACGGGTCGGTCCCGAGGACGTACCGCAACACCGCGGGTAGTTGGCCGGTTGTGCCGAGAAATGTTCGTCTCGAGCGGATCTCGGCGATCTGCTCTCCCGGTGTCGCGGGGTGCACCGGAACGGCCGACAATCCGGTGAACCACCCGACGGTTCGGGTGAGATCGATACCCTGCGCGCCGAGCTCACGCCCGTGCGTCTCGACTTCGATGACGACCTGCGATGCGCCCGTGTTTTCGGAGTACGCCGTGACCGCCGCCGACTGCAGGATCTCCTCGACACTGGCCCCGATGGCTGCCGTCGCCGCGTCGATGACCGCAGTTGGAACACTTCGCCGCGCCGAGACCGCACCACCCTCGGTACCCGGGTCGATACGTCCGACATCAGCGTCCGCCACCGCCGATCCTCGATACGCCGCGCGGCATCGCTCGTACGCGCCGGGCGCGCTCGCCTCGGAAGCCAGCCATTGCACCCACTCGTGCACGCTGGTGTGTTCGGCAGGAAGTCGAGCGTCGCGGTTGCGGTCGGTGATGACCTCCAACAGATCGCCCGCAACGATGTGCAGCGATACGACATCCATGACGAGGTGGTGCGCCAGCACGATGATCGTGGCCGTGCCCGTGTCCACCGCTCGGACGACGCCGAAGCCGATCGGAGTGCCGTTGTCGATGCCGACTCGGCAGGTCAGCATGTTGAACACGCGCTTGCACGCGTTCGTCACTTCGAGTTCAACAGTGTCGAAGAAGAACAGAACAGGGGATGATTCGCCGAGAACGAACTCCAGAATCGAGTCCGATCGTTCGAGGCGGACGCGAAGCATGGGGTGTACGCGAAGCACCTCGGCTACTGCCGCGTCCACGCGGGTACTGTCTGGCAGAAAGTCCAGATCGAGTCGAACTGCCATGTTCCACTGCGAGATCGGCTCGCTCGACACGCGGTCTGCGAACCAGTGCACTGCAGGTGGCAGAAGACGACTGCGATTCGGCTGAGTGCCGAGCGCCATGGCGGAGGGGTCGAGGGATGCCGTTGCCACCAGGGCATCGACGGTGCCATCGGCGAGGGCTACCTGTACGTCGAGGACGACACCACTTCGCCGCACTATCGCCGCCAGTTCCAGTGCACGCAGCGAATCGCCTCCGGCGGAAACGAACCCGGTGTTGCGATCGGTCACGCCGATGACCTCCCGCACCGCCGAGGTGACGATCCCATCGATGTCAGCGGCGTCGCCAGGGTCACTCACTGCCGACGTGGCAGCGAGAATCCGCGTGCGCAACGCACCGTCGTCCACTTTCCCGTTTCGGGTCAGCGGCAGCTCGGGGATCACGTGCACGCGCGCGGGCACCAGATGGGAAGGCAGGGTCGATCCCATCGCCGCACGAACGGATCGAGAGTCCATATCTCGAACCACCACAGCGCATTCGATGCGAGCCGCCACACCCTCGCTTGGGGCGACGAGCAATGCTCGCGCCGAGATCACACCGTCCACTGCCACAGCCGCGGTCTCGATTTCCGCCGGATCGACTCGGTATCCTCGAACCTTGGCCTGACGATCGACCCGACCCACGAACGTGATCGAACCGTCGGCGCCCCTGAACCCCAGATCAGCTGTGCGATACATACGTTCGCCCGCCGATGCTCCCACGGCCGCGTTCGGTCGGAATACATCGGCGGTACTTCTAGGGTCTCCCAGGTAGCCTGCTGCCAGAATGCCGGTCAACCAGATCTCGCCGATCACGCCGTCGGCCACTGGCGTCAGGTCGGGGCCGAGGACCGCCGCATCGCGCCCCGGCTGCGAGGTGCCGATCGGTACCGGATCGATCGACCGGGCATCGACGCGGTGCGCGAGCGCCGTGACCACCGCCTCCGTCGGGCCGTAGGCGTTCCATAGAGCCACCCCGTCCGGCACTCGAGTTGCCCATGCCGGCAGTGCCTCACCGCCGACAATGACCGTGCGCACACTCGGGGGCAGCGCGGTGGAGGTGAACTGAGTCCAGTACCCGGTGGGCGGATTGAACACCGTGACGGCGAATTCATCGAGAAACTGCGCGAGTTCGGTGGGTGCCACGAGGTGATTCGGTCTGCCGACCGCCGTCGCACCGACATACAGTGCACCCAACAACTGTTCGAGCGAGGCGTCGAATGCCACCGATCCGAACACCAATACGACATCGGTGGGTCGATAGTCGAATCGTGCGCACGTGCCGGAAAGGTGGCGGGCAAGCGAGCCGTGCTCCACGGCGATCACCTTGGGCTCACCGGTGGTACCGGACGTGAAGATCAGGTACGCGAGCTGGTCGGTCGCGTTCGCCGTGGCGGTCGGCAGCGCCACTGTCGACCGCACGGCCTGCTTGCCGGGCACCAACGACCAGTGCGCACCTGATCGGGCGAGCATGGCATCGACCCGCTGAGCAGGAAGATCGTCGTCGACGACCATCCAGGTGGCGCCCACGGTCGCGATTGCGAGAAGCGTACGAGCCAACGAAACCGACGCCGCTGCGTGGACGGCCACCACGTGCCCTGGCGCGACACCGACCGCACGCAACCGAGCCGCGTCGGCTCGACGATACTCGTCGAGTTCGGCGTAGGTCGAGCGGATGCCACCGTCGACCAGGGCGATCCGAGCAGGGTGGTTTCGCGCGTTCTCGGCGACGCGCTCAACTACCGAAACCGATTGCTCGACAACGTGACCGATCTCTGGGTTCGCGGTGGCACCCAGAATGGCCGCCACCGGCGTATCACCCGTGGCAGTGGCCAACCCCGACAACACGGCTCCAACGCGCTGCGCCACGGCACCTGCGGCCACGGGCGAGACGATGGAGGTGTCGACGTGTAGATGGAGCGCACTGGTCGGCCAGGTCCGGTACTGCAGCACCAGTGCGAATTCGGTCTGTTCGACGAGTTCGACCGTTGCTGTCTCGATCCCAGGACCGAACGAGAGCGCAGACGGATCGAGCGGGTAGTTCTCGACGACGACGAGGGTCTCGGGTGCCCAGCCGCTGACAACAGGGCCGTCCATCGCGGCGGCCACCTGATCGGCGATGCGAGCACTGAGATCGGTGAGGTCGGTGAGGTCGGTCCACGTAGCGGTGATCGGATCGATCCGCACGAACATGCCCACCGCGCGGTCCATCCCCGGTGTGCCGATGTGACGGCCGCTCCCGACCGTTCCGTGCTCGACGGTCCGTACTCCGAAGACATTTCCGAGCACCAGCGACCACACCGTGTTGACCAAAGCAGCCGTAGTGATGCCGAGTCGATCGGCTACGACGTCGAGATCGACGGGTGGAGTGATCGTGTGGGTTCGAGTGGCATCGAGTTCGAGCTGCGTCGGAGCGGACAGCGATTCCACCAGTGGGCGCGCAATCGATCGATGGGCGGTAACCGACTCTTCAGCCGAGAACTCGAATCCGACGTGTCGGTCACCGACCTCACCCGAGCGGTACGCCGCCGCCAGGCCAGCGACGATCACCGGCAGGGACCATCCGTCGGCAACTGCGTGATGATGAGTCCACAGGACCCGCGCTCCTTCCCTGCTCGTCGCGATCAGCACCCGCGAGAGTGGGTCGACCGGCAGCGTGAAGCCGCGCGCACGATCTTCCTTCAGCACCTCGCTCCAATCCACTCTCTCGTGGCGGACGTCGATCGAAACGGTGCCCGCGCGTCCGGTGTCGAGGGTGAGATACGGTGCCGCAGTGGCGTACGCACCGAGGACGGGGTATGCCTCGAACACTGCTCGCCATGCTGCGACGAGACGGTCCACGTCGATGTCACCGATCAGGTCGAGTACCAATTGCTCGACGTAGACCCCGGGCGAGGACGCCTGCGCGGTCTGCAGCAGCATTGCCCGCTGAGCTCGGCTGGTGGTGAGGGCGTCCATGCGATCGACGCTGGGCAACACCGAGGGATCCACCTGTACCGCGTCGAGGGGAAGTTCGCGTAGCGGTACCGGTGCCAGGAGTCGGCGAGGTGAGAGCTGCACGCCCCGTCGATGCAGAAATCCCACGACCCGCATGGCGGCGATCGAGTCACCGCCGTGTTCGACGAATGTCCGGCTCGCGTCCACCTCACGCGACAACGCATGCCGAACGGCATCCAGGAGAACGCCGTCGTGTGCGCACGACGGTACGTCGTCTGCATCCCGCACGGTCGAGGGGACCTCGACCTCGGACAACAGGGCCGCAACAGCACGCCTGTCCACCTTGCCGTTGACGTTGTGCGGGATCGATTCGACGGCCCGCACAGCACGCGGAGCGAGATGTGCTGGCACCTCCTCACGGATACGCGAGAGCATCGATTCGACATCGAGGTCGACGAACACCGCCTCGTCGACGGCGATGACCAGGTCGCGGCGACCGCCTGGCCCCGCTGCCACACCCGCGACGCACTGATGTCCGGTGACCCGACGTACCAACGCCTCGACCTCTCGCGGTTCGATACGGAAACCGGAGATCTTGAATTGCTCGTCTGTTCGTCCGTCGAACAGCAGTCGCCCGTCCGACGCAATCCGCACTCGATCCCCTGTTGCGTACACCCGCTGTCCGCTGCTCCCCCACGGATCGGGACGGAACTTGTCTGCGGTTGCGCGCGGATCGCCGTCGTAGCCGTACGCCAGTGTGCCCGTCAGGTGAAGCTCTCCGGACGTTCCTACTGGGACCGGACTACCGGATTCGTCTATCACACGGGTACCGATACCGGGTACGGCTCGTCCGATCGTGACCGGCTCATTGGCTTCGATGTGATCGGCGGTCGACCAGATCGCACTTTCGGAGGGGCCGTACTCGTTGGTGAGAGTGGCCCCGGGCAGCGTGGCGTGGTGCCGATCTGCCAGGGCTTCGGTGCATTCCTCACCCGCGACGATCACTTGTCGCAGGGAGAACAGGCTCGCTGACTCGTCTAGCAATGCCTCGTACAGCGACGGGATGGCAAGTACGTGCGTGACGCCCCGGTGAGCGACTATGTCGGCCAGTTCCGAGGTCGAGCGCGGTTGCCCCGTGTCGACGAGCAACAGCTCGCCTCCCCGCACCAACGTCCAGAACAGACCGGCGTATGCACTGTCGAAAGACAGCGATGACAGGTGTAGGAAGCGTTGCGGCTCTTCCTCGTACACCGAATCGCGCGCAGCAGTCGAGCGGGCCAGTGCTGTTCGCCCGACGAGCACCCGTTTGGGACGCCCAGTCGATCCCGAAGTATGCACGGCATATGCAGCACTCGTCGGTGGTGTGCGATCGGGTATCGGAAACGCGCCGGCCGAAGGACTCCCGACTGCGCCGCCGTGTTCGATGACGACCCCTGCGAATGTCTCCGGAATCGCATCTCTCGTACCGGCAGCGACGACGACCACATCGATATCGGCGAACATGACCGCTTTCCGCTGCTCGGGATACGTCGGATCCACGACGACGAAAGCGTTGCCGGACAACATCACCCCGAGGATGGCCGTCACCGCGTCGGGCTGTTTCGGCATCGACACGGCCACGAGCTCGCCCCGTCGACCACTCAGCAGGCGGGCCACCCGGCTCGCCGAACGCCACAGGTCTGCGTAATCAAGTCTGACCGAACCGGCCGACACCGCGACCCGGTTGGGGTACGAACGCGCTACGTCTCCGATTCGCGCGATCACATCGGCGGGTGGTGGGGCAGGTGCACGATCGGCGGGATGCAACCAGCCCGAACCGAACCGACCCGGTTCGACGAAAGCGACGGACGCCGCTCCCGATATCCGCTCCAGATCGTCGCGAATGCGTTCGGCGATCAGCACTGCAGCACGGTGATATAGCGGCCCGAAATGCACCGCACAGACGTACCTTCCGTGCACCAACCCGACCTGGAATCGCAGATCGAACTGGCCGGTCTGAGAAGGAATCGGATACGGGTTGGCCAGATAACCCGCCAGGTCGAACTCCCAGCGATCACCGAGAACGAAGGCAGTGCCGAATGCCAGATGAGATGGCTCGTAGAGAAAGGTAGTGCGAGTCAGGTTTGCCGGCTCAGCGGCGTGATGACCGTACTCCGAGATCGGAAGGCGCCCGTGACGCCTGGCACCCGCAATGGACATCCCTGCCGCACGAAGGTCGTCGTCGAACGAGTGCCCGACATGCGAACGCGCGACTGCGAGCTGGGTGAAGCTGCCCAGCGTCGTCACATGCCGTTCGTCGCGCTGCAGCACCGGCATTCCGACGGCGATGTCGGCTGTCGCGGAGGTCGAGACAGCGGCCAGAGCACGCTGGAAGGCCGCCAGGAACAACGCGGCAGGCGACACACCCGCCCTCTTCGCATGTGCGCGAAGAGCGTCGGCGACGTCGGGCTCGGCCTCGAATCGCACGAACGGCTCGAGAGGATCGCGAGCGGGGTCTGTCGAGATCGGCAGACCGGCGAGCGGATCATTCGAGTAACCCTCCACAGCGGCGCGCCAGTACGCTCTGTCTGCTTCCGCGTCGGCGGATTGCAAGTACGCAACCTCGGCGTCCACGAAATGCTCGAAATTGGTTCCGGGATCGATGGTCGCTCCCGGTTCACCGAATTCGAGCCCTCTCAGATGTGCGAAGTACTCGTTGAGAATCAGTGGTGCGCTCGCGACATCGATCAAGATGTGGTGGACCACCAGCGATACCACCGCACGGCATCCGTCACATCTGACCGCCACGCGAATCAGTGGGCCGGCGAACAGGTCGAACGGTTGTATCGCACGAAAAGCGAGATCCTCTCGTACGCTCCGATCACGAACATCGGGAACCCGAGCAACGTCGACCGAGAGCGCCCGCTCCGTCGGCCGAAATCGGAAACCGCTGTCGTGGGCAACGATTCGACAGGTCAGAACCGGGTGGCGGCGCAGGGCCACCTCCCACGCAGTTCGGTGCGCCGACGCCGATGCCGTACTCTCGACGATCACCGATGCCACGACGTTGTTCCCCACATCCGCGGGGTCCGCGATCTGGTCGAACAGCATCGCCGACTGCGCGGCGGTCAATCTATTCATCTCGCAGATCTCCCATGGACTGGCGTCGCGCTCGCCGAAGAGGGAACGCATCGACTCCGACTGTGCTGGGCGGGGTAGAGCTGTCGTGCGGATTGCTAATCCGCCGGGTCCCTCTTCGCAGGTGCCGTGTGGTGATCGACCGATCGGGACGCCGCTTGGCGACCGCGTACCAGAACCACCAGCGCAACGACGACCACAACGATGACAATGGCGACGAACGCCATCCATCCGAGTGCCAACCAGACGTAGTCCGTGTTCACGAGCATTCCACCTTCGTAGGCTGATGAGAGACGGCGACTGACGTTGTCGTGCGCCGGGTTCCGATTCCGTCGAATGCGGGGTTTGCACGTCAAAAGCTAAGTGGCAGAACATCCGAAACCAATGGGGTCGCCGCGAAGGTGCACCCTCGACTACGACCAAGGTCGTAGTGGACTACGACCCTCGGGTCATAGACCTACCTCACCGCGCCATGGACGATCGACATATGGCCATCGGTAGCGGATCAGTCGGTCCAAGCACCACATCGCCGAGGCGTCACGTCACTGCTGGTGCACCAGAACGGCCGCTACGGTCGACGCTTCGCTTGGCCTGGTCCGAAGCTCGTCCAGCAGTACAGATCATCTTCCAGCTTCGAGTGATTGCGATCGTCGCCGTCGCCTCGCTCGATGCCCGAACTGCTCCCCAGTGGGGGGCGGTCGCACTGTGCTGCGCGGGGTGGCTGTGCATCACCTGGTCGATCTATCTACTCAACGGTCTTGCCGACCGAGTCGAAGATCGGGTGAACGGATCCTCCAGACCACTTGCGCAGGGCACACTCGATGCAGGAGTGGCTCGCCAACTCGTACCTGCATTGGCGTGCGCGGGCGTGATTCTCTGCTCGTTGGCCGGCCGATCGGTTCTGGTCTCGGCGCTGGTCATGATCGCTTTGGGCTTTCTGTACTCCGCCGGACCCGCGCCGTTGAAGAACCGCGTGTGGGGAGTCCAGGTCTCGGTGATCGGAGGCGGGCTCGCAACCTACGCCGCCGGATTTCATGCAGCCGGCACCGAGATCTCACCCGCCGTGGTCGTCTTCGCGATCGCGATGTCCGCGTGGATGGGAGTCGGAGGTCTGGCCAAAGACCTGCCCGACGTCGAGGGTGACCGGGCTGCGGGACGGTCGACACTGGCAATGTGGAGCGAACGCGGAACCTCTCCGATCATCGCGTCGCTGGCCGGAATCATCTCAGCAGGACTGGTCCTCGCAGCGTGGACTGTGGAAGAGCGACTCGCGATCCCTGCCCTTGTCTTGAGTTGCGGAACAGCGGCGATAACCATATATGCGGCGGCAGGCCGCCGACGATGGCACGAGCGCACCCCCTACCACGCATTCATGTACTCGCAATACGGTGCGCACACGGGCGCGCTGTGCATGCTGCTGTGATCGGAACTCGGTGACATCCGATCGATGCACCACCCACCCGTGCAGCCACCACGGATGAGCGACAGATGAGCCGGGTGGGACGAGGTCTCGGAAGGAACCGCTGCCTCGACATGCCGTCCTGCGTGGACTCGATACCCATTGCGCTGTTTGTACCGCTAATATGGCGCGGTCAGGATCGGCGTTGCGAATCAGGCTTCGACGGGTCGATCCGTTCGGTTCTCCAGGGCGGGGGTGAACGAAGTGAGTTTCGAGCCGAGTCGACTGGTCGAGCGCGCGGTCGCCGCGTACACAACGCTACTCGACGGCTCGGGAAACCCGGTCCTCACCGACCGATCGCTGCAAGTGCAGTTGACGCGTCAGGCCGAAGCCGTCGTCCGCGTCGTCTCTACCGCCTTCACCGCGTTCGGTACACCCTCATCGCCGCTGCCCTCACCCGATCCGAGCGAAGCTATCGGTGAGCAGCGCGCCAAGTCAGGAATTCATCCGACCCAGTCACTGGCAGCGGCCAGTTTGATGTTCGAAGCGCTGTTTCCTGTACTCGTCGACGCGGTCACCCCACCGGCAGCGACGGAAGTCGTCGTCGACCTGGGAACCACTCTGCAACGAGAGATCCAGGAACGGTTGGCGGTCGGATCGATCCCGTACGTCAATTATCTGTTGACCAAGCTCCTGTCTTCACAGCAGGACGAGCGGAGCCGGATCGCCCGCGACCTACACGACCGTATTGCGCACGGAATGGGTGCCGCCCTCCAGCAACTCGACCTCTACGACCATTACCGCACACGGGATCCTGTTCGAGCCGATGCCCACCTCTCCACCGCGCGCGAGTCGATCAAGTCGAGCTTCGACAGCACTCGGCGGGTGTCGGCGGACCTGTGGGTTCGATTGGGTGGCGAATCGCTGAGCCAGTCGTTGGCGTCCTACCTGGAATCGACCGTCCCCGAGGGAACTGTGTCGGAAGTGACGGTGAGCGGGGAAGAACCGCGCCTGGCGAATGAAGTTGCTCAGGAGCTCTATCTCTTGCTCCGAGAGGCGATCCGTAATGCTGTCATCCACGGCAAGCCCGACGCGATCACCGTCGAACTCGCCACCGACCAGGACAGACTGCGCGCGGTCGTCCGCGACAACGGGTGCGGCTTCGATGTCGGAGCCGTCACCGCGATCAAGAACGTGGGCGGACTGGCGTCGATTCGCGAGCGTGCCGAGTTGCTGGGTGGGCGTGCCGTTATCACAGCGGATCCGGGGAGCGGAACCACGGTCGAGGTTCAGCTGCCGCTACTCGAGCGCACCGCCGAGACGCTCGGGAGGAACCGTTGGTGACCGGTAACGCCATCCGTGTGGTCCTCGCCGACGACCACACGCTCTTCCGCGACGGTCTTGCTGCGTTGATCGAGACCGACCCAGCGTTCACGGTAGTCGCGCAGTGCCCGGACGGAGCGACCGCCATCGAGGTCATCACCCGAGTCGTTCCGGACATCGCCGTGGTAGACATCGAAATGCCGGGTCCAGGAGCGCACGCAGTGGTGACGGCGATTCGGAAAGCGGCACCGACGGTTTCCATCGTTGTCCTGTCGATGCACCAGGACGCAGAACTGTTGCGGAGCCTGCTCGATGCCGGAGCGTCGGCGTTTCTGTCCAAGACCGTGGCACGAGATCAGCTGATCGCCGGTCTGCATTCCGTCCATCGGAGTCCCGACAACGTGCTGCTGTCCACCAGTCGCGATTCGATCAGCTCCGCGTTCGACTCCGAGACGACCGGACTGCCGAACCTGTTGTCGCCCAGAGAACTCGAAGTACTACACCTGCTGGCCGAAGCACGTTCCAATTGGCAAATAGGGCGAGAACTCGGCATCACCGAATCCACGGTGAAGCGCCACCTGACCAACATCTACGCCAAGCTCGGTGCGGTCTCACGTGTGGATTGCGTCCGTAAGGCCACGGCGTTCGGAATCTCGGGTGTCTAGAGCTCCAGGCCCACCGATCCGGTTCCCGAGTCCGCCTCGCACACTGTCCCGGTAATCGTCGAACACGCCCTACTGCAGGTCATTCCCCACCGAACCGACGAATTCGAAGCCGCCTTCGCCGACGCGAAATCGATCATCTCCTCGATGCCCGGGTTCGTGAACCTGACCCTCTCGCGTCATTTCTGCGAGCCGTTCCCCGCCGTCTCGCATTTCGACCCGATAGTGAACGCGTAGGAGATAGGTTCGAGTCTCGTTCCCATCGCCGTTTCGAGGAGTCACCCGTGGCCAACGCATCGTCGTTCGTATCCAAGCAGGACGACATCGAGATCAGTACCTACACGTGGGCGACGTCCGCCGACCCGGTCCGGGGCGTCGTGCAGATCGCGCACGGACTCGCCGAGCACGGCAGCCGGTACGCCCGATTCGCCGCCGCATTGAACGACGCGGGCTTCCATGCCGTCGCGTCCGATCACCGCGGCCACGGCCAGTCGATCGTCCAGACTCCGGGCGACTTCGGTGCCGCGGACTTTGCCGGATTGTGGGCCGACATCGAACAGCTCGGGGAATCGCTGCTCGACGAGTACCCGGATCTACCGTTGTTCTTGTTTGCACATTCGATGGGATCGTTTGCCGCGCAGCATGTTCTGATCGAACGATCGGACCTGTACGAGGGCGTGGTGCTCTCGGGTTCGACCACACTCAGTGTCCTCGCCGCGGGAATGGCCGACGCCCCCGCGGGCGATCTGAGCGTGTTCAACGCCGCCTTCGAGCACCGCACCGGATACGAGTGGCTCTCGCGCGACGAGGACGAGGTCGACGCTTATGTCGCAGATCCACTGTGCGGGTTCGACCTCCCCGAGTCGACAGTTCCTGCGCTGTTCGGCGAGGCCGACAAGCTTGCCGATCCGCACAATCTCGAGCAGATCCGTTCCGACCTCCCGTTGCTGATCACCTCGGGAACCGACGACCCGCTCGCGGGCGGCGGACAGTTGATCGAAACCCTCGCGTCCCGGTACCGCGAGGCCGGCATGAGCGATGTGACCGTCACCCTCTACCCCGGTGCCCGCCACGAGATCCTCAACGAGACCAACCGCGACGAGGTCACCGCCGACATCATCGGCTGGCTCACCGACCGCGCGGGGTAGACGATCGAGATCGCCCGAGCAAGCCTCGGTACGTCACTACCGTTGCCCACCGAGAGCGGGGTGACCTACCGATCGAAATGCGTCTTCGATATCTGGGCGTGCACGCCGACTGTCTTGTCGACCACCTGCGAGACACTGAAGTTCGCGGCGGCGGAGAGGTAGGCGTACGCCGTCGCACGGTCCATTCCGAGATCGTTCTCGAGGAAGTCGAGCGCGTTGACCACGGCACGTCGCATGGCCGCGTTCAGGTCCGAACTCTGACCGTCGACGGCACCGTCCGGATCCGACAAGCCGATCGGGATCCAGGAATCCGCGTTCTCGGCGAAGGGATACGAATAGGCCACGGACGGGGCATCACCACTGCCGGCCTTGCAGACCGTGAGACGGAAGGTGCCGCGCAACGAGCCCTCCATCGCGGTGAGCGCTACCTCGCCGTCGCCCATGGCCATGTGCGGATCACCGACGTAGAACAACGCACCCTCTGCGAACACCGGGAGGTAGAAGGTGGAACCGACACCCAACAGTCCGATGTCGATATTGCCGCCGCCGAGGGTCGGCGGAACCGAGTTGGCGTTCGGTGACGTCAGGCCCGGTTCGTCCGCGAACGCTACACCCATCATGCCCATGAACGGACGGAGCGGAAAACGTACGGCTGCATCCCCGTACTGCATCACACCCTGCCCGTCCTCGACTGCGGTGAACGTGGAGACATTGCCGTATTGCGTCGGGTCACCGGACTGTCTGCCATCGCTCCCGATCGGCGGCATCACCTCGGACAGGTCGATGCCCGCGGGCGCTTCACCCGACGCCGTCACCGCGAGAGCACCCTTGCCGTGTCTACTCGACACCACGCCGTACGGCACGCGCGGTATCGCTTCGAGCGTCTCGATCTTCAGCACGTCGCCGCGCTGCGCACCCTCGACGAACACCGGCCCCGTCACCACGTGCGGGCCATCCACGTCGAAGTTACGGACGGTACGGTCGTATCCGCCTGCGATGTCGATGGCATCGCGCAGCACATCGGATTCCGACACGCCCTTGCTGCCGAAGAACTCGACCGGATCACGACCCTGGTCTTCGAGAATTCCCTCGTGGCTGAGCGCGTCGATGGTCACCGTCTCGCCGGACTTCATCTGCACTACCGACTGAGACTCGACCGTCGGCACATACCCCCACAGCACCTGGTCGACCTCCGAGCTCAGGTAGTGGTCGCCGGAGATATCTCCCGCGCCGGGCTGCAAGATGCCGGTAGCTGTCGGTGCGGACGAACTCGACGCGGCCGTACTCGATGAGGAGGTCGAACATGCTGCCGTACCGGCAATTCCGACTCCCGCGCCGAGGGCCGCCACAGCCTGGATGAATCCTCGACGACCGATCCCCTTGGTGATCGTCTCCGCTGCATGCTCCGCCATCGACTTCGCCATGATGCCTCCTGAATTGTCCGAATCCCGAACGTAGAGGAGGTGTGTTTCTCGGCAGTTACGATCATGCGTCGGACGAATTGCTCAGCAGCGCAGCTCAGCTCGGGTCGCTGCCACCGATCGCCGACCACCAGATCGCAGTAACAGCAGCCAGCACGGAAACTGCCGAGAACTCGGCGAAACCGCCGCCGTCGACGACGAGCCACAACAAGCCGATGAACGGTCCCGCCACCGCGGCGGGGGCGTCGAGCACGACTCGGCGGCGCAGCGAACCGAACCGGTCACTGCGGGTACGCAAATCGGACTCGTTCAATCGCGGGGCGTCGAGCGGAGCGCCGAGAGGGAGCGACGCCCGGCGAGGACCCGACGGAACCGCGAGAATCCCGGGTTCGATCATGAACGCACGACGCCCGAGGATCGACCTACTCATGCGGGCATGTGCATCGGGGACGATCGCCAACAAGCCGGTGTGGAAGTAGACGGGATACCATGCCCGCGAACCGTTCTCGCGGACCTCGAGGTAGCCGCGAGAGCGCATACGGTGTTGAAACCGCACCCGCCGTACGGTGGTCGAGCTGACCATTGACCGCCCGGCCAGCAGCGCGCACGCCACCGACCAACCCGTCCGGACCAGAACGACGAGCACAACGAACACACTCAACGGCGCGATGACGACAACGGTCGATGCCGCGACAATCACAGTGATTGCCGCGGCACCGACCGGATATGCCAGCCCGCTTCTTATTTCAGGAACCCGACCTTCGACATATCGAGATCGCCGAATCCTGGAGCGCCGAAGTTCGCGAGATTCGACTTCGTCGCGTAGGTGAACGGACGCTGGAACAGTGTCAAGCTGTGTCCCTCGGCCCAGATCGCCTTGTCCGCCTCGTTGTAGTCGGCGATACGCGCATCGTCGTCGAGTTCGGCCGCAGCGGTATCGAGCAAACCATTGATCTCCTCGGACCCGATCTGCCCGTAGTTCTGCAGCGTGCTCCCAGGTGTCAGCCGGAAGATACCGTCACTACTGGAGGTGAACGGCGTTCCCTCCCAGGTGAAGTGAGTGACGTCGAAAGCACCGACCAGGATGTACTTCTCGAAGAAGTCGTCCGCAGGCACGGCGTCGATGATCAGATTGGCACCGACTGCCTTGAGGTTCTGCTGAATGATCTGCGCTTCCTGCGTCGCATTGGGTGTATCGGCAGGAATGATGTCGTGCAGATCGAGCTGCTGGCCGTCCTTGGAACGGAACTCCCCGTTCATCGTCCAGCCTGCTGCGTCGAGCTCGGACTTCGCCTTCTCCGGGTCGAAGGTGATGTCGCCGTTGTTGGCCTGGTAGCCCTTCTGCCCGTCGACGAAGATGTGATTGTTCAGCACCGCTGGGTTCGAGGTGATCTGGCCGAGCTGCGAGGTAGCCAGGTAGTCACGATCGATCGCTTTCATCAAGGCGACCCGAACGGCCTTGTCCGAGGTGATGCGACCGGGTGCCCCGTTGAAGTCGAAGTGGCGGTATTGCGACCCGAGGCTCTGCCGCAGGTCGACGTTCGGGATGCCGCGCGCAACCTTGAACGCGTCTGCATTGCTGCCCAATTCGTAGTAATCGATCTCGCCGCTCTGCAGCGCGCCGATGGCTGCGGTCGAATCGAGCGGCAGATACGTGATGGTGTCGAGCACCGCGAGATTCTCACCCCACCAGTCCGGGTTTCGCTCGGCGACGATGCGCTTGCCACCGGGTTCGATGGTCCTGATCCGGAACGGGCCCGCAGTGGGCGGCATCGACGTGACGAAACCGGTGTTGAACGCCTCCACGCTGTTCATGGACTCCGCAGGCATCAGCGGCGTGAACAGCGAACGCCAGTCACCGAACTTCTCGGCGAACGTGACGATCACCTGCTGATCGTTGTCACCGCGGACCACGGACTCGACCTTGTCGTAACCTGCCGTGGACGAGGCCTCGTAGGCCGGGTCCTTGCCGTTGTTGGCCGTCCACTGAGCCACCAGATCGGTGTAATCGAGCGGTCGGCCGTTGCTCCACTTGGCCTTCGGGTTGATGTCGTAGGTGATGACCTGCTTGCCGTCGACCTCCGCCTCGGTGATGTCGGTGAAGAAGTCCGACGCCACCGTCAGGCTCGCGTCGGCGGCGGCCTTGAACGCCGTCGGCATCAGCGCTGCGTAGTATCGCGCGGCATCGACCGTGGTTCCGTCGATTTGGTAGTAGTTGTAATTGGTAGGCACCTGCGAGAGCGGGAAGTTCATGTTCCCGCCCTGCTGCAGATCGCTGATGGGATGCGGGTTGATCTGCTCGCCGCTGTCGAAAGACGCAGGCGCGTCGGGGTTGGGCCCGGAGTCGCCGGAGCTGCACCCCGCCACCAGACCCACGGTGGTCACGGCCACCGCGATCGGGACCAGTGCCCGAAATAGCTTGACTCTCATCAGTTCACCTTTCTCAGTGTGCACGAAACCTGCAGGGTCAGATCGCGTCGGCCAGTTTCGCGGCTTCGGCGATTCGGGCGCGTTGGAGCACCGGATCGGGAATGGGGATGGCTTTGAGCAGAGCCCGCGTATACGGGTGCTTCGGCGCGTCGAAGACCTGCGCCGTCGGGCCTTTCTCCACGAACGCGCCGTTGCGCATCACCGCGACCTCGTCGGCGAGATGCCGCACCACCGACAGATCGTGGGAGACGAACAGATACGCCAGCCCCAGCTCGTCCTGTAGATCCTGCAGCAGGTTCAGCACGCCCGCCTGGATCGACACATCCAGCGCCGATACCGGCTCGTCGAGCACCAGGATCGACGGCTCCAGGGCCAAAGCTCGTGCTATGCCGACGCGTTGACGCTGGCCGCCGGAGAACTGAGTGGGATACCGGTCCGCGAGTTCAGGACGCATCCCGACGATGTCCATGAGTTCGCGCACGCGGCGGGTGCGCTCGTCGACTCCGACGCCGTTGATCTTGAGCGGCTCGGCGATGATCTCGCCCACCGGCATACGCGGATCGAGCGAGCCCATCGGGTCCTGGAACACGATCTGAATGTGCGCCCGCAGTTTTCGTTGGTCGCTGCGGCTCAGACTGTAGGGCTCGACGCCGTTTATCTCGATCGAACCCTGCTGCGGTTTCACGAATTCCATGATCTCGAGCAGCGTCGTCGACTTTCCGCAGCCGGACTCACCGACGATCGCCAATGTGGACCCGGCGTGGACGTCGAAGCTGATGCCCTGTACCGCAGCGACTTCGCCGGCTCGGCGGCGCAACACCGATCCTTTGAACATCGGGTAACTCTTGTACAGACCTTTCACCGACAGCACCGGGGCGTCCTTCGATACCGTCGCCGCCTGTTCTGCCGGAGCAGATCCCTCTGACCCCTCGAACTCCTCCTCCACCGACTCTGCCGTGGCCGCATCGACGCGAATGCACGCAGCTCTGTGGTTCGGCGCGACCTCGACCAACGGTGGCTCCCCCGCATCACAGGCGTCGATGTGCAACGGGCATCGAGGCCCGAACGGGCAGCCCGTCGGGAGGTTCACCAGGGCAGGCGGAGTTCCCTCGATCGGGACGAGCCGTTCCTGCGCCGGACGATCCGGGCGCGGGACGGACCCGAGCAAGCCGACGGTGTACGGCATCGACGGATGCTCGTACAACCGGTCCACCGGCGCGGTCTCGACTGCGCGACCGGCATACATCACCATCGCTCGATCAGCAACGCCGGCAACGACTCCCAGGTCGTGCGTGATGAACACGACGCCGGCCCCGGTCACATCGCGAGCGGTACGGAGAAGATCGAGGATCTGGGCCTGAATCGTCACGTCCAGAGCTGTCGTCGGCTCGTCGGCGATGATGAGATCCGGGTCGTTGGCAATGGCCATGGCGATGACGACGCGTTGACGCATGCCGCCGGAGAACTCGTGCGGATATGACCGCGCCCGGGTCGCCGGGTCGGAGATGCCGACCAGATCGAGCAACTCGAGGGTGCGTTCGTGGACCTTCGCCTTGGTCAACGACCGATTGTGCACCGAGATCGCCTCGGCTATCTGATCGCCGATGCGGTAGATGGGTGTCAGCGCGGTCAACGGATCCTGCGAGATCATCGCCACCGAACGCCCACGTTCCCGGGACATCTCGCGATCGGAGAGTCCGAGCAGTTGACGGCCGTTCAGCTCGATGGACCCGGTGACCCGCGCGGTCTCCGGAAGCAGCCCCATGACGGCGAGAGACGAGACCGACTTGCCCGAACCGGACTCACCGACGATGGCCATCACCTCGCCCTTGTCGACCTGGTAGTCCAGGCCACGGACCGCCGTGATGCGTCCTTCCTCACTGGGGAAGCTGACCTCGAGTCCGCTGACCTTCAACACCGGCACCGCCTCAGCCACGTGCCTGTCCCCTCGTAGAGTTCGGATCGAATGCATCGCGCAGGCCGTCGCCGACGAAGTTGGTGGCCAGCACGATCAAAACCAATGCGCCACAACAGAACGCGAACAGCCACGGATAGGTCAACGCGGACGAGGTTCCGTCGGCGATCAACGTCCCGAGCGAGACGTCGGGTCGCTGGACGCCGAAACCGAAGTAACTCAGGGACGCCTCACCGATGATGGCGATACCCACGTTGAGCGTCACGTCGACGATCAGAATCGAGGCCATCGACGGCATCACGTGCTTGCCGATGACGCTGCCGGGTGTCGCGCCCATGTACTTTGCAGCACGGATGAATTCGCGCTCACGAAGGGACCTCGTCATCGCCCGGATGATGCGTGAGGTGATCATCCACGCGAAGGCCGCGAGCAGCAGGACCAGAATGAAGAAGCTCTTACCGCGAAACAGCGGCGAGCAGATGGCGATGACCAGAAAGCTGGGTACGACGAGCAGAACATCGGCCACCCACATCAGCACCCGATCAGGCCAACCGCCGAAGTATCCGGCGACCGCGCCGACGACACCGGCGAGCACCGTGGAGATGACAGCGACAAGCATGCCGATGATCAACGACTTCTGCAGACCACGCAATGTCTGAGCCAGAACGTCCTGGCCGATCTGGTTGGTGCCGAACCAGTGCCGCGTCGTCGGCGGCGAGTTCAGTGCGTATGCGTCGAGCTCCTCGTAGGAGTAGGGGATGAAATGCGGAAGCACGAACGCCCCCACGAACATCGCGATCAACACCACCACGCCGACCAGAGCCGCCCGGTTGCGCAGGAACCGGCGCAATACCAATCGCCGTCGGGTGATCGGCGCCGACGTTGCAGTCGGGCCTTCCACCGCAGCGATATCGGGAACCACAGGTGTCGCCATCGGAAGATCCTTTCCTTCGTCGAAGTGGTGGATTCAGTCCGCGTAGCGAACGCGCGGATCCAATGCGGCCGTGAGTATGTCGGTCAACATCCCGGAAACGAGGACCGAGAGCGCGGTGAACAACGACACTGCGAGCGTGATGTTGATGTCCTGGCTGGTGATGCCGTAGATCAACCAGTCACCCATGCCGTACCACCCGAACACGCGCTCGGTGAACGTCGCGCCGGTGATCACCGCGCCCATACCGAAGGCGAACAACGTCGCCATCGGGATCAGCGCAGTACGGAAGCCGTGCTTGAAGATCGCACGGCCACGGGTGAGACCTTTTCCGCGAGCGGTGCGGATGTAGTCCATGTTCAGCTCGTCCAACATGGAGCTGCGCATGTAGCGGCTGTAACCGCCGATCGTGAACAACATCAGCACGATGGTCGGCAGCAACAGGTGCTGCGCTCGATCGACGATCTCGTTCATCAGACCTGGCGCGAGCGTTGTGGACGTCTCGCCGGTGTACTGGAAGAACTGACTGCCGGTGCTCTGATTGACCTGCACGGCCAGGTATTTGAGTACCGGAGCAAGGACGAGGATCGGTGTGCTGATGAGGATGAACGTCACGACAGTGGCGACATGGTCGAAGATCTTGTACTGCCGAACGGCCCCGTACGCACCCACGAGCGTCCCCAGCACCGCGCCGAGGACCGTGCCGAGCACCACCAACCGTAGCGAGACGAAAATGCGACGCCACAGCTCGTCGTTGACCGAACCAGCAGCGATCGTCTGGCCGAAATCACCGTGCAGCACCGCCCACAGCCACTTCAGGTAGCGCAATACCGGGTTGTCGTCGAGATGCAGGGCCGCACGCTTGGCGGCGAGAACCGCGTCCGATGGGGGTGGATTACGGCTGAGCAGATTGGACAGTGGATCGAAGGTGAGCGACGCCAGGAGATAGGTCAGAAACGTCGCGATGAGCAGCAGTACGACGTAGTTGAGCAACCTCCGCGCAAGATAACCGCCCACGCGCAACCACCTTCCATCGAGCACCACAGCCGTGCCCGCTGGCACCACTCTCGGTATCTTTCACACCGCGTGTTTCGTGTTTGTTTCATTAGCGGTGGAAACAGACATTCCACAAGATAGCAAAGCCGATTCGTCGTTTGTTCACGTTGCCGAAACTGACACCGCGACGTCGCACAACCCGGAACCCCGGGCGGCAGAACGACTCTGAACGGCCGAAACCCAAGGTTCACCTAACTCGTCTGCCCGAGGAACGAATACCCGACAATGCGGACACGACGCAAGAATAGGTGCAGCGTACTCACCTCGGTAGATTCACGACCATGACGACAGCCTCCACTCCCGACGGGTTCACCTTCGAGCGGTTCGACGTCACCGACGCCGGATCCATATCCACGATCTTCGCCGCCGAGGAGCACCGGTCCGGCCTGTACGTACTGCACTTCGCGAACAACGAGGCCTCCGTCGGATACTCCGATTCCGTCGCCGCACAATTCAGTGCCGACCTGCACATCTGGCCCGACATCGAGGCCATCGACTTCGCTCCGGGTACCGTCGAGGATCTGTCGACACTGACGGCCATCGTCTCGAAACTGGCTCCGCTCCGTCCACGCCCCTCGACGTCCGCAACGGTCGCTGATGCGCCGGGGGCGAAATCCGCACTCCCGAAGGAACGAGCCAAGCGCGCGACGCTCCAGGACGCGGCCGTCGGGCAGCGTCGCCGACAGTTCTGGGAACTGTCCGACCACATCGCCTACCCAGCCATCCGCAGCACCGTCGCCGACTACATCAACTCCTCGATCCCCGACCCCGCCAACACGGCGAAATACCTGTGGCAGGTGACGGCACTGTCCGATCAGACCGAACTGTCCGATCAGCCCGAAACCCCGGGGACCCGGCGCTTGGTGACGCTGACCTGCGGTGGTTTCGAGACGCTTCGGGTCGACGAGATCATGCACGACGACGATGCGATCGAACTCGACCTACGGATCAACACGAACGTTCCGCGCGACCGAACGGACGAACAGCTGGAGGTCTCCAACGAGACCGTGAGCGCAGGACGCGGACCATATCGGGAAGAGAGGGTGTGGTCCTGGTCGATCGACCTCGGGGCGCTGCTCGAGGAAGACGTGGACGTCGACTTGGGGATCGACGACGACACCTTCGACGACCTCGCCTACGGCCTCAATGCCCGGCTGATGCGCTCCGGGCGGTCGACGGCCGCGGCGACACACAACAACGATCTCGCTGCCGATCTGCTCGCCGAGGCGTACCGGCAACTGTTCGAGACCGAATGACGGAGCAAGTCTGGTACTTCTCGTACGGGTCGAATCTGCTGCGCGAGAGATTTCTTGCGTACCTGACAGGTTCCGACGAGAACTCCGAGTTCGGTGCGCACCCACCGGCACCCTCGGCGGCAATGCCGGCGGACGAGCGTTGGCTGTGGATCGATCACCCGCTGTACTTCGCTGGCGTCTCGCGGCGCTGGGCCGGTTCACCGGCCTTCGTGTCGTTGACGTCCGATTCTGCGAACAGGTCTCTGGCGCACGGTTATCTGATCGATCGGGTCCAGTTCTCCCATCTGGCCGCCGTCGAGAACGTCGTCGAGTCCATCGATGTGACAGTGCCGCCGACTCTCGCAATCGGGCAGTGGTTGCACCTCACAGTGGATCGCAAGGGCGAGAGCTTCCGCGGGAAATACGATGCACTACTGCGACTTCCGGACATCGACGCAGTGCCGGCCTTCACGCTGACCAGTTCGATCCAGCGGGAACCCGGCGAACCGTCGAGCAGATATCTCGCGACGATTCGGCGCGGATTGCACTGCGCACCCATAGATCTGGACGTCGAGAACTACCTGAACGCAGCCATCGCGCGATCTGCGGAGCTCACTTCAACGCGTCGAGGTTCGTCTTCAGCAGCAGCACGTTGTAGTCCGACCACCGAGAAGCGGTGAAGTACAGGTCTTTTCCGCTCGACATCGGATGAATGAACGGTGCGTAGATGCCGCCGGCCGTCTGATTGGCGTCGAGGATGGTCTTCGGTGCGCTCCACGGCCCCTCTGGATTCTCGGCAGTACGTGCGACCAACGTGCGCGAGCGCTCGTCGCCGTACATCATCACGTAACGACCCAGGTAGTCGTTCCACGCCACCGACATCTCGCTGACCGGCCCCTTGACGACAGCGACGGTGTCGCCGATGTTCGTCGACCACTGCTTTGCCGGATCCGGATCCTGCGTCGAGTACTCGTACTGGGTGAGATCCTCGATCGCCGACGGTGCAACCCGGGAGACGAAAGCATCACCGAATCGCCCGTTGGGAGTACCGAACTGATAGAGGTACTTGCCATCTCGGCCGAGTACGTACGCACTCTGCTGAAACTTTCCCTGACTTTCGTGGACGTTGACGAAGCCGGGGATGGTGACACCCTTGTTGACGCGGATGGTCTTGGGGTCCGTCGTCCAATTCTGGCCGTTGTCCGTGGATTTGGCGGTCGCGGAGTAGTTGGTGATCCAATTTCCGGGCGTTCCCCAACTCTGTACCGACATGTAGTTGATGTATTGGGTTCCGCCGATCGCGATGGCGGCGGTGGGGATCGTCGTGTCCTCGACGCTCGGAAGCTTTGCACTCGAGATGATCTCGGCGGCATAGCGTGGGTTGTTCGCCCTGACCACAGCACCGGAGGTGGTGGAGGCGGGATCGGCAGGACCGATCTCGATGCCCTTCGCCAGGTTCGTCGAGGCCTTGTCCGACCGGAAGAGCGCGTTGCTGCGCCACTGCGCGTTGCCGGAGGAGCAATCGCCGAACGTGTCACCGAACGCCATCAAGATCTGACCGGACCCGTTGTCCCAGGTGATGCCGAGATCGGTGCCCGAGATCGCCAGATCGTTGTAGGTGTTGTTCACGCTGAGCGGGCCGGTGACCCAGGCGATGCTCTGGGTGTTGCCGGTGATCCGTGGCAGTGGCCCCTGCGGGCCCTGCGGGTTCTTACCCGACATTCCTGCGCTGCCGGACGATCCGAACAGGGGCGACGAGCCCGGTCCGCCGAGACCGCCACATGGTTCCGCCGAGACGGTCGGCGCGGTCAGAGCGCTGAGCCCGCTCACCGCCAGTGCCAGTACAGCCCCGGCAGCGATCTGCCGACTACGTACACGCATGGACGAACCCACCGTTTCCCGTGTGACCCACGATACTGATGTGACTGATGGGACGAGTGTTACGTAAATCGACCTGTCGCGCAACAAATGAGGCGTGTCGGTGCTTGACAAATTGCCTACGGCGAGAATGACACTCGTGTGATTAGCCGCCGATCATCCGGGCATGCGCAGTGTCCAGCCCAAGGAGCGCAGCCCCCTGCACGACAACGGCCGCGCCGTGACCCAGCGCCTGGTCAGCGGTGATCCTGCCACCGAACCTTGGCCTGCGGACGGCGACATGTGCACCGGCCGCAATGTAGAGGACGTCGAGACCGGCATTGATCCACAGCAGCCGGTGCAAGTTCGCTGCCGTCGGAGGCTTCGAACTCAGCGCACCGGCACCCGCGATAGCCAGATCGATCGCGCCCCACCCGGCCGTCTGCAGACCGAACGCTCGACGCGCCGGCGACGAGTCGCACGACGCCAACACCGTTCCGGCGAGCACACTTCCGACACCCCAGACAGAGAGGCGACGGCCGAGCCGCTGAGCCACGAGGGGAGCTTCGATTGCTGTCATGGTTGCCAGTGTGCCGTGTTCGGCGGCGGAGGCGGTCCGTAACGCGCGGTCGCTTGCAGCCGATCCAGTGCGGACCGAGTATTCGTGCTCGAAACGAACGGAGCCACCATGCTGAAGAAGATTCTCGCCACAACTGCACTGACAATCGGCGGCGCATTGCTCTTGGCTCCTACGGCGTCGGCGGCGCCCGAGGACAACCCGTTCGGGCCGCAGGACTGGACCGATTACTTCGTGAGTGCCTTCGATCCTGCGGCGTACAGCAGCGCGAGCGACAGGTCATTGATCATCAGTCCGTTCGGCACCAGCCTGCAGATCGACTGCTCGTCATTCCACGCGCGTACCTGGTGCACCCAGAACGGTCGCGGCTTGACCCAGGTACGGATCCCAACCGGGTCCTCGGAGTGGGACTACCGGACTCTCTTCGTCTACAACCCGTTCTGACGGCGACGAAGCCGAATTGCTCACCAACCGAACGGGTTGGAGTCGGATCCGGGTAGCCAACTGTTCCCCGGCCCCGTCCACCCCCTGGCTTTGATCATCTTCTTCGCAGCTCGCTGATTGCGGCCGATCAGACGATCGAGATACAGGTGGCCGGCCAGATGGTCGCACTCGTGCTGCAGACACCGAGCCAGATAGCCGGTGCCCTCGACGGACACCGGATTGCCCTCCACATCGACGCCGGTGACCCGTGCCCAGTCCGCGCGCCCGGTCGGATACCGCTCCCCCGGAACCGACAGACATCCCTCACTGTCCTCGGGGTCGGGCATCGTCTCCGGAATCTCCGAGGTCTCGAGCGCGGGATTCACCACGTGCCCGCGATGACGGACACCGCGGTCGCGTAGGTCGTAGACGAAGACCGCGCGCGGGTCGCCGACCTGGTTCGCGGCAAGACCTGCTCCGTGCGCTGCTGTGTTGGTCTCGAACAGGTCCTCGACGAACTTCGCCAGTTCCGCATCGAACTCGGCGACGGGAGCAGCGACGGTCGCCAACCTGGGATCGCCGGCAATGAGGATGGGTCGAATCGCCATGCGAGAAGGTTACTGTCGAAGCATGGCCCATTCCCGTCGCACCACCGCCGCGCACCCCGCGGACAAGGTCTGCGCATCGTGCGGGCGGAAGATCGAATGGCGCAAGAAGTGGGAGAAGAACTGGGATGACGTCAGATACTGCAGCGACGCATGCCGTCGGCACAAGGTGAGCGGCACCGACACGGAGTTGGAAGACAAAATCAGATCTTTGCTCGACGCCCGATCCCGCGATGCAACGATCTGCCCCTCCGACGTTGCCCGAGCTTTGTCCGACGACGGGTGGCGAGAGTTGATGGAGCCGGTCCGCCGCGCTGCGCGCCGCATGGTCGACGCAGGTGAAGTCGAGATCACCCAGAAGGGATCCGTCGTCGACCCCTCCACCGCGAAGGGGCCCATCCGTATTCGATGGAAGCGCTGACCAGCAACGTCGGAATGTCTGTCGGTGGGTGGGTATAGCTTGTGCGGTGTGAAGGCATGGGGGGATGTGTTCGAGCTCGCGGACCAGGATTTGGTCTCCGAGCTCGCTGCCGTGACTTCCGACGAAAATGTTCTTGCTGCAGCGAGATTGACGCTGCTCGCCGAGATCGAACGCCGTGGTCTGGCGATGAAGCTCGGGCATTCGACCGTGACGCGGTGGTACGCGAGATCGGTGCGGATCACCGACGGGTCCGCTGCCCGCCAGAGTGCGTTGGGGCTGTGGCTCACCGAATGGCCCGCCGTGCTCGATGCTCTCGCCGGTAGCGAGATCCACGCGGCGCATGCCTCGGCGATCGCCGACGGGTACGCCACGGTCGTGGTGGCCGACCCGACCCTGGACCAGCGACACCGCGAGGCCGTCGTCGCGGAGTTGCTCGAGACTGCGCGCGGTACTACCGCCGGTCAGGTCGCCACCCGTGCGCAGGCGTTGGCGCATTCGGCGGCCGACGAGGCCAGGGCACGGCACCAGAAGGCGGAGAAACAGCACCGCGAGTGGGAGCAGGAACAGGCCCGCCGCACCGGCGACGATGCAGGTGACGATGCCGGTGCCGGGGACGCTGATTCGGCTGCTGCTGGTGGCGGCTATTCGGGTGCCGGTGATGGCGCTGCTGGTGATGGTGCTGCTGGTGATGGTGCTGCTGGTGGCGGTGATGGCACTGCTGGTGGTGAGGGCGCTGCTGGTGGTGGTGCGGGCGTCGGCGGTCCGGTACCGCAGGGACCGCCTCCGGTGCCGGTGTCGGAGAACCCGGATCTCAATCGATTCGATCTGCACCCTCTCGCCGATGATCGGTTCCAGCTCAGCGGCAACGTCGACCGGTTGATGGCCGAGAAACTCCTCACCGCGCTCTCGCCGTTGACTGCGCCGCGGCCCGGTCCCGGTGGTGCACGTGATCCTCGCAGTCCGTCGAAACGCCGCGCTGATGCACTCGATCTGATGATCGACCGACACCTGCGCGGTAGGGGTACCGGCGCAGCGGGCGGGTCCCGGGCGTCGGTGCATCTCATAGTTCCGTTGCGGGACTTGCTCACCCACAGCGGCAAGCAGCAGACCGGAAGCGTCACACCGGATTCGACGGGAACGACCACCGCCGCCAGCACTTCGGACGATGACGCCGCTGCGACTGCCGGTGGTGCTGGCGCTGGCGGTGGCGCGCAGAAGTCGACGGTGGGGCCGGGAGATGTTCACTGGCCGTTCCACCTCGACTGGACCGGGCCGATGAGCCGCACCCTCGCCGAGTTGCTCACCTGCGACGCCGACCTGACCCCCGTCATCGTCGACCACCACGGCGTCCCACTCGCCCTCGGACGGACCACCCGACTGGCGACCGAGGACCAACGCACCGCCCTGACTATCCGCGACCGATGCTGCGTGATGTGCGGACGCCCGGCCCCATGGTGCCAAGCCCACCACATCGCATTCTGGGAACACGGCGGCACCACCGATCTGAACAACCTCGCCCTCGTCTGCGGAGAATGCCACCGCCTCGTCCACCACGGTCACTGGCAACTGGCTATGGGCACCGACGGCCATCCCTACGCCATCCCACCCGACACCGTCGACCCCACACGACAACCCATCCCCAGCTACCACCGCCGAAAACAACGAGCCGCCTGAACATCAGCCGCGCATCGATCTCGCACACGCACCGCACGCTCGCGAGCGCGTCGAACAGCGCGATCCGCGATTTCACGTGGTCGAACCACGCCTTCGCCGACAACGCCTGCCCGCCCATGAAGAGGACGACCGCTCTCGCGGCCTCGACCCACCCGCCGTTCGGGGCACACATGACTGCGACACCTCGGGCGATTCGCAGCACCCATCGCACACTCGAGTGGACGGAAAAGCGCCCCACCCGGTTCGCCGTCGGACATATCGGTGCCATCGGCGTCGACGACGCGAGTCTCGACGAAGAGAACCTCAACCCATCCACCCCGGGTTTGGCTGCCCTTAGGGTTCGCTCCATGTCATTGGGGCATCCGTCTACGCATGACACTGAAACAAGCCCTCGACAGCCTCGAATCCGCCTCGTTCCTCGATGGAACCAGCAACGCAATCAACAGCGTCCTCGCGCCCGCGCTCGACGACACCCGCGTCGGCTCGGCGCTGCTCGGCCGGTGGATCGGGCACCCCATCCACCCCGCACTGGTCAATGTCACCGTCGGCAGTTGGACCAGTGCAGTGGCCCTCGATGTGATCGGTCGCCACTCCAGAGCGAGCAAGTTGGTCATCTCGGTCGGACTCCTCTCGGCACCGGCAGCTATCGCGACCGGCTGGGCGGATTGGTCGACGATGGACACCCGCCAGCGACGGGTAGGGATGATCCACGCGGCTTCGAACGCGACCGGCGTGTTCCTGTTCCTCGGCTCCTATCTACGACGCCGGAAGCAGACCGACGGCGCAGCGAAAGTTCTCGCAGCTGCTGGTCTCGCGGCGGCGAGCGTCGGCGGACTGATCGGCGGCCACCTCGCCTACGGCACGACCGGCAGTGACACGGGATCGGTGGGCCAACACCGCGCCTGACCATCGCGATCGAGTCGTCGAACTGCATCCACGCTCGCCACCCCACACATCCACGCTCGCCACCCCACACATCCACGCTCGCCACCCCACACATCCACGCTCCTCACCCCACGCATCCGCGCTCCCTGTCCCAAACTTTCCCCGCTCCGGAAGTAGAAAACCCTCGCAGCCGGAGGCGTGCTCTGCACCCACGGCCGTCACCTCACATCGGAGTTCGACATGGGTCATCACAGGCCAAGGTCAGATGCCCGGGTGGAACCGAGAGACCAGCTCGTCTGCTACGGATCTGACGCACACCGCATTTCCGTACACCGTACGGTAGACTGCGTCCGCCCCGACGAACCAGCGTCCGGGGCGGCGAAAGGCGAATCGAACGCAATGACTCCGGCTCCGCTGTCGACACCTGCCGAGACCCTGTCCACCATCATCGTTCGCGGTGCCCGCGAGAACAATCTCCGTGACATCAGCCTCGATCTGCCCAAACGTTCACTCGTGGTGTTCGCAGGGGTCTCCGGGTCGGGCAAGTCCTCGCTGGTCTTCGACACCATCGCCGCCGAAGCCCAGCGGCAGATCAATTCCACGTTCACCGCGTTCGCGCAGACGTTCCTCCCGTCCTACGGACGCCCCGATGCCGATCTGATCGCCAACCTGTCGGCCGTGGTGATCGTCGACCAGAAGCGCCTGTTCGGCGGACCACGCTCGACGGTCGGCACCATCACCGACATCGGCGACTGGCTACGAATGCTGTGGTCCCGAGCCGTCACTCCCCAGATCGGGTACGCCAACGCGTTCTCATTCAACGATCCCGCCGGCATGTGTCCCGAATGCGACGGGCTCGGCGAGGCGAAGATCGTCGACCTCGCCGAGTTGGTGGACGAGACGAGGTCCCTGCGCGAGGGGCCGTTCAAGCACCCTGACTTCGAGGTCGGGAAATGGCCGTACCGGGTGTTCGCCGATTCCGGCCTGTTCGATCTCGACGTCCCGATCGAGCAGTACTCGGCCCGCGAGCGTCACATCTTCTTCGACGCCACGCCCGGAGAGGTCGAGGTGACGAACCCCGATGCCGTCATGAAGAGCTACGAGGGAATCGTCTCTCGGTTCCGGCGCAGTTATCTGGCGAAGGACGCCGATGCGCTCAAGGGCAAGGCCAAGCTCGCGTTCGAGCGCATCGTCACGCGCGGGGTCTGCGAATCCTGCGGCGGCTCCCGCTACAACGAAACTATCCGCGGTGCCACCCTCGAGGGCCTGTCCCTGCCCGACGCGTTCGCCATGCAGGTCTCCGAACTCGCCGACCGCATCGACGGCTGGCAGATCACAGGCCTGGGGACCGTCACCGCGGAAATCGTCACGCAACTGCGCAGACTCGTCGATCTCGGACTCGGCTACCTCAGCCTCGATCGCGCAACGTCGTCGCTTTCGGGCGGTGAATCACAGCGCATCAAGATGGTGCGACACCTCGGAGCCACGCTCAACGACATGCTCTACGTCTTCGACGAACCGACCACCGGGCTCCACCCGCGCGACGTACACCGCCTCGATGACATGCTGCTGGCGCTGCGCGACAAAGGCAACACCGTCCTCGTCGTCGAGCACGATCCGGAGGTGATGGCCATCGCGGACCGCATCGTCGAGATCGGTCCCGGTGCCGGAAAAGCCGGTGGCACAGTGGTGTTCGAGGGTACTTTCGACGAACTCCGGCGTGCCGACACCAGAACCGGGGCCGCACTCCGGCGCGAGGGCGTCGAATTACGCACTCCCCGCAGCCCGTCGGGTTGGCTGAGCATCTCCGGTGCCGACACCCACAATCTGCGCGATGTCAGCGTCGACGTGCCGCTCGGTGTCTTGACCGCCGTCACCGGGGTCGCCGGTTCCGGGAAGTCCAGCCTCATCCACGGTCACCTTCGTGAGGTCGCACCAGACGCCGTCATCATCGACCAGGCACCCATCCGCGGATCGCGACGCTCCTCCCCCGCAACGTATACCGGTCTGCTCGATCCGATTCGCGCCTACTTCGCCAAGAAGACCGGGCAGCCGCCGTCGCTGTTCTCACCCAACTCCGACGGCGCATGCCCCGATTGCCAGGGCAGTGGCGTCATCTTCACCGATCTCGGGTTCACCGACCCGGTGACGAGCACATGTGAGACGTGCCAGGGCAGGAGATTTCGTTCGGGCGCGATCCGGCATACCGTCGACGGCCTCAGCATCGCCGACATCTTCGAGATGTCCGTCGAGGACGCTCAGGACTTCTTCGACGTCAAGAAGATCCGTGAGATTCTCCGGCGGTGTCGGGACGTCGGGCTCGGATACCTCTCGCTCGGCCAGAACCTGTCTTCGCTGTCCGGTGGCGAGCGCCAGCGACTCAAGCTCGCTACCGAACTGGTCGGGTCGTCGCCGGTGCTGGTTCTCGACGAGCCGACGACGGGTCTGCACCCGTCGGACGTGTCGAACCTGATCGCGCTGCTGTCCGGGATGGTCGACGAGGGCAGATCGGTGATCGTCATCGAACACAATCTCGACGTCATCGCCGCCGCCGATTGGGTCATCGACCTCGGCCCCGATGGCGGGCACCACGGCGGATCGATCACCTTCACCGGAACTGTCGACGGGTTGGGGGCCTCGGACACCCACACCGGAAAGTACCTGGCACGCAGCCTGGGGCGATGACCGGTGACCCGATAGTGTTGGCGCTCGAGAGCCCGAGAATGTTCAGGGCCGGAAAATACAGGAGTGGCAGTGCAGCGTCGTTCGGCACGAATTGTTTCAGCAGGGTTCGCGGTTCTCGCGCTCGTCGCGGCCGGGTGTGGCAGCGCGACGACGGACACACCGGCCGCCACCACCACGGCTTCCAACGGGGCATTCCCGAAGACCCTCGAGTCGGGGTCCGACGGCGGCACCGTCACCATCGATGCGATGCCCCGCACGATCGTGTCGCTGAGTCCGACGGCAACAGAGACCCTGTTCGCCGTCGGCGCGGGCGAGCAGGTGGCAGCCGTCGATGATCAGTCGGACTATCCCGCCGATGCGCCGAAGACCGGATTATCGGCGTTCACCCCGAGCCTCGAGGCCATCGTCGCGTACGACCCCGATTTGGTGATCACCTCCACCGATTTGGGCATAGTGACGTCCACGTTGGCCGACGCCGGCATCCCGACGCTGCTGCTGCCGGCCGCGACCAGCCTCGACGACGCCTACTCGCAGATCGAACTCATCGCAGACGCGACCGGTCACGACGCCGAAGGCGAGGCGGTAGTCACGCAGATGCAGGACCGGATCGACGCGGCCGTGGCGAGCGTGCCGACTCGCGACGAGCCATTGACGTACTTTCACGAACTCGACGACACGTTGTACACGGTGACGAGCGAGAGTTTCGTCGGCCAGATCTACGGCCTGTTCGGCCTGCAGAGCATCGCCGATGGCTCCGACGCCGGCAACTACCCGCAGCTGTCCGCGGAGACGGTGATCACCGCAGATCCCGACGTCGTATTTCTCGCCGATGCTCAATGCTGCGGCGTCACAGCTGAATCCGTGGCCGCTCGGCCGGGGTGGGGATCGATGACCGCCGTCCGGGACGGCAGAATCTTCCCGATGGACGAGGACCTGTCCAGTCGATGGGGCCCTCGAATCGCAGATCAGGTGGAGGCTGTGGCCGCCGTGGTTCGGCAGATTCCTGCGTAGCTCACTCGCGCCCGATCCGCACTCCGTCCACGAACTCGTCTGCCAACCCACTCATTCGGTTACGAAGCGAGTCGGTCACGGTAACCGTCGCCTGCACGAGATATTGATCGACGATGTGGTGGACGAGGGTGTAGCGGGTTCGGGCGAAGAGCAGGTGCCCATCCCACTCGTACCGACCGGAGATCGAGACCGACGGAAGACCGCAATGCGGGCTCCGATCGTGACTGGCCTCGACCCATCCCGGTAGGGCCCGCGAGTCGCCGAACCCACAGTCCAACAGCACGTGTGGATCGACCGCGCGCGTGAGCTTCCCAACCAGAACCATTGCATTCGGTACGAACCCCTCGTCTGCGTCCTCCGGTGAGCACAGCGCCGCGGTCGCGTGCGGAAAAAGATGCTCGGGTACGACGCCCCACCTCGGCAGTGCCGGTACTTCGAGACCGAACCTGCCGCATTCGCTGCGATGCACCGGGACGAGTTCGACACCGCGCTGCTGCAGGTACGTCTCGATCGACGGTTCCCGCGCAGTCACTGCGCCGAGACCTTGGCTGCCGAGGCAGATGCAGCGCGGTCGGCCCTGATGCGCTCGAGCAGGTTGGGTGGGCGCAACAACTCACGCGCTTCGTCGCGGCCCAGTTGCTCACGAGCCCAGGGGTTGTCGCGGCACCATCGCAGCAGTGCCAACAAAGAGTTCGGTTCGACCTTCTTCTCGCATGCCATGATGACCATCTCTGGTTGATCGGTGCCTGCCGACCGACGCGTCACTCGGATCACCGGCATGCTCTGCCCATGCGGTACCGCCGGATTCGGATGTGCATCCAACTGCAGATCGGCGATGTCATCCCACGGCAGGACCGTCATCTCGCTGGTCACCTTCCACGCGCGGCGTCGATAGATCTCGTGCGCGATGCCTTCGGGGTGCAGAGAGATCCTGGTTCGATTGACGATGACGTAACCCAGGACGAAGAACCCGAGGCAAGCCGGGGCACCCACGAAAGTCAGCAACTCCACTTTGGCTTGACGCGGACTGGGCCTGTCGTTTCGAACCACCGCATTGAGCAGGAACAGCATCAGCGCGAGTACCAGCACCATCATCCGCATCAGGAAGTCTCCGCGCCCCGGTATCGACAGTCCCCTCCCGATCCCCTCGACCTGGATCGGTCGTACGAAGCGCGACAATCTCGTCGATCCGAGGCCGGACAACACCACGGTGAGCCCGATGAACACCGCCAACAAGTACACGGTGGCCGACAACCACACCACGGCGGACAGGCTGAGCATCTCGCGAACACACACTGCGCAGAGAACGACAAGCACCATCATCAGAAACAAGCTCGCTACGGCAGCACACCACCCGAGGTGAATACTGCGCCGTTCTCTCACCCAGACCGGCATCGTCGTCGCAGCAACTCCGGGGCGTGGCATATCGGCCATCCAGCTTCCGTTCTCCGAGCGCGGCTGGTCCGTCATTTCCAGGCCAGTTCCACAATCTTCGAAACCGCGCTGCCGGCTGCACCGCCGGCCAGGGTTCCCAATGCGATGCCTGCCGCTGCCCCGGCCACCGTGCCAGGACCCGGTATGACCGAACCGCCCGCGCCGCCGACAATTCCGCATGCCCAGGTGACTGCGGTTCCCACCATGAGACCGGCAGCCGTACCCGCCGAATTCACGATGACGGCCTCGGTCGGATCCACACCTTCGTCGATATCGTGGGCGATCGACGGAATCGTTCCGGCTACCGCGCCGAATGCTCCGAGCCCCCGACCGATGTTCCTGGCGACGTCGTCGACGGATCCGACACCGGGAAATTCCAACGCCTTCTTGGTGGCATCCGTCATTCCCCCGATCACCGCCGCCGCTATGGTCGTCGGCCAATCCGGCATCCACGAGAACGACCCATCCGGGTTCTCGACGAACTTCCCGGTCGGGCTGCCGAGAGCAAGCTCGGTCAGCACCTTGGTCGGTTCGGCCAGCTGGTAGGCGGCATCGACCGCGGCCTTCTCCGCCTGCCGCAGAGCGTCCTGGATGTCGGCGGTCAATTGTGCTGCATCGGAACGTAGTTCGTCGGCCCGGCGCACTGCGTCGTCGCCGAGGCTGTTCGGGATCAACGCGATCATTCCGTCGGGGTTCACCACTCCGTCGGCCGAGACGGCGAACCCGCTCATCGTCGCGGCCGATACCTGAGCCTGCAGGTGCGTCTTGGCGGCATCGACCATTGACGCTGCGTTCTCGAATGCTCTACCCAGGGAATCGATCTCGCCACACACCGTGCCCATGCGGGAGCATTCGGCAACCACGCGATCCGCTGCAGCGCCGGCTGCGTCTCCGGTCCATGTCTCGGCCAGCACGTCCTGCTCGTCGAGCACCCCTGCGCGCTGGCGGTCTACTCGCTCGACGATCTCCGCCAATTCGATCATCGTCTTGCGCATCGACTCCGGCTCCCAGCCTGCGACGTGCGGCACCGTCGGAGTCATTTCGGCTGGCCCATCGCAGCAAGACGGCGGGCGAGTTCGTCGTCGGCGATCTCGTAGTTCTGCGCGACGCCGCGGGCGAGGTCTGCGATGCATTCGGCCCGCCCGGCCAGAGCTGCAACAGCCCCCGCTGCTGCGGCGGCGGCCGCGGCGCAGGCTGTGTGAAAGTCACTGCCCGGCACAGCATTCTCCGAAAGTCGGAATGGTGCGAGGACATCGACCTCGCGAATCGCGTCGCCGCTCCCCGACAACACATCCGAGAATCTCCGCAGGATCGCAGGATCCACATTCACTGTCATGACGCTCCCCCGAGTCGTTGCAGGATCGACGCTCGGCGTTCGGCGTCATCGGGTTTGACGCAGCGAGTTCAGGATCGGTTCCATGCCGGCCGGGGGGCGAACTACGTCTGCGAGGTGTTTCGGCCGATCCAGCAACGGGGGTGGCGTCGGTGGCTCGGGTCCGGTTCGACGTCGTTCTCACACTGCGGTGTCGCGGGCAGAGGAACAACTCGCCGGCCGGCGACTCGCGGCGATCCAGTACCGTTGACCCGGCTAACGATCTACGGAGGTCAGGATGAGTGGGCGTCGAGTGTCGTTCGCTGCCGCGGCCGGGCTCGCGGCGGCGATGGGTGTCGGGCGATTCGTCTTCACACCGCTACTTCCCATCATGGTCGACGCAGCCGAGGTGACGCCGAGCAGCGGAGCGGTCATCGCGACCGCGAACTACGCCGGCTATCTCGTCGGAGCGATCGCGCTGTCCGTACGTCCCTCGATCAACACGACACTATCGTTCAGGCTGTGGACAGTGGTCCTCGTCGCCAGCGAGTTGGCGATGGCCGCAGCGCATTCCACCATCGCGTTCTCGGCACTGCGGTTCGTGGCTGGTCTCGCGAGTGCCGCGATCTTCATCGCTTGCGCGAGTACCGTCACCGAACATCGAGCCGCCGGTGCCTCACCGGGCATCGCGTTCGGCGGAGTCGGCGCGGGCATCGCGGCGTCGGGAATTTTGACTCTGGTCCTCGGACCGCACCTGTCCTGGCAGGCGCTGTGGGTGTGCTCGGCGCTCCTGACAGCCATCCTCATCGCCCCGGCGTGGACGCTGCAGGTGCATTCCGAGGCCGCAACGCGGGCTGTGCCCGGCGATATCGATCGCCGGCCACCGGCCGCGTGGCGGACATTGCTGTTCGCGTACTTCCTCGAGGGTCTCGGCTACATCGTCGTCGGCACCTTTCTGGTGGCTGCCGTCGGTGGTCACGGCAGTACGACGGTGGGCCCGGTGGTGTGGATCGTCGTGGGGCTCGCCGCGATCCCGGCGACGGTACTGTGGCAGGCGATCGCCCGCCGAGCCACCCTGCGGAGCGCTCTGGTGGCAGCCTTCGCACTGCAGTCCATCGCCGCAGTTCTGCCCGCTCTGACGGCGAACCCCGTCGCCTCTGTGTTGTCGGCTCTGTTGTTCGGCGGAACGTTCATGGGCATCACGATGCTGACGATGGCCATCGCGCAGACACTTCCCGTAGGCCGTTCTGCAGCAACACTGACTGCGGTCTACGGGCTCGGGCAGGTGCTCGGCCCACTGGTCGTCGCGCCTGCCATCGGCGACTCCTATTCGATCGCGTTCGCGATCGCGACAGCAGTGCTGATCCTCGGAACTGCAGGCGCGGTGCGGGTATCGCAGTCGATCACGCCTCGCTGAGCCGCATCGGCACTGCTGTGTAGCGGACCGTTGCCGTCACGCAAACGTCCACCGGCTCGCCCGTTCGAGTGCGCCACGATTTCGGCGACGATCGAGAGCGCTGTCTCTCCCGGCGTGCGCCCGCCGAGATCGAGACCGATGGGTGAGGACAACCGAGCCAGCGCGTCGACGCCGATTCCTGTGGCCAGCAAGCGTTCGCGTCGGTCCTCGTGTGTTCGACGGCTCCCCAACACCCCGATGTAACCCGCCGGGGTGCGTACCGCGACGTCCAGCAACGGAACGTCGAACTTCGGATCGTGTGTCAATACGCACAGCGCGGTGGTGCGATCGATCAGGCCGGCTTCCCAGTGCGCAGTGAGGTATTCGTGCGGCCAGGCCACGACCACGTCGTCGGCATGCGGAAACCGTTCGGCCGTGGCGAAGATCGGCCGCGCATCGCACACGACGGTGCGGTATCCCACGATTGCGGCCGCCTGGGCAACGGAATCAGCGAGATCGAGTGCTCCGAAGACGAGCAGCAGCGGCGGAGCCGGAAACGATCGAACGAATATCTCGACGGCTCGGCCGTCGACGTTCACTTCTCGCAGGCCGGATACGCCGTCCCTCAACATGTCTCGGGCGATGACGCCGGCCTGCGTGTCGAGTGCAGGGTGGCCGAGAGTTCCTGTCGCCTCACCGCCGCCGAGCACGAGGTGACCGCTTGCCGCCGCGACGGTCACCTCGGCGACGGCGGATCGAGACATGACCCGCATCAACAACTGTGCGAAGTGCGGGCGAGTCTCGGCGTCGATTCGTTCGACCACGACGTCGACGGTTCCTCCGCAGGTGAGGCCGATGGCGAACGGGTCGTCAACCGCGGCCCCGAACCGCAGCCGATCCCCGACTCCGACCGTCGCCGCCGACACCGCTGCATCGAACACCGCGCTGTCGACGCACCCTCCGGATACACCGCCCAGAGCTGTACCGTCGCATTCGACTGCCATGACTGCACCCACATCACGGACGGTGCTGCCGGATGTCGAGACGACGGTGGCCAGGCCGAAGGGCCGTCCGCTGGAGAACCAGGCGTCGAGGGTGGCTGCGAAGTCCAGCATCACGGCCCTACCGTCGCCCGAAGGCCCTGGACACCAGCCAGCCCTCGACCATTCCGGCGAGGAAGATGCCCGCGATCGGTGCGTATTTGCGCATCGGTTCGGGGAGTAGGATCATCGCGTTCAGTTCGCCGCCCATCGGGCTTGCAACAGCGGTACTCACCGCTGCAGGCGTGGTTGGATCGGTTGTGGCCGAACCACTGAGCAGTGCTCCGAGATTGACGGCGAACTGTTGGAGCACCTTGTTCGAGACCGCGACGATCGCGCCTTTTCCGAACGAGACGATCTTTCCGCTGATCACCAGATCGGTGTTCAGGGTCAACCGCGAACGGTCACCGATCGACTCGACCGCGAGATCGACCTGGGCCTCGGCGTCACCGTTGCCGTGCGAGTCCGCGCCCTTGGCCTCCAGGGTGAGCGTGCGGGTCTCGGCGTCGACCTCGAGGAATCTGATCGTGCCTGCATACGACGCACTGATCGGGCCGACTTTGACCTTGACTCCACCGAGGTAGGTCTCGCCGTCCTTACCGGTGATGGCGGCCCCCGGTACGCACGTGGCCACCTTCTCGACGTCGTTGATCAGTCGGAAAACTTCCTCGGCGGAGGCGTCGATGTCGAGTGTATTGGTCAGTATCACTTACGAACTCCGTTCACACAGCCGGCGCAGCGGCGCTGCTCGGCGCACGAGTCGATGGCCTCGACTATGGTTTGGTACCCGGTACAGCGGCAGTAGTTCGACGCCACCACCTCACGGATCTGTTCCTTGGTGGCATCGGGGTTCTCGGCGAGGTAGCCCTCGGCCAGCATCAGGAATCCCGGTGTGCAGAAGCCGCATTGCAGTCCGTGGTGGTCTGCGAATGCCTGCTGCAGATCGTTCAATGCACCGTCGACGCCGAGTGATTCGACGGTCTCGATCTGTGAGTTCTCCACCTGCGCTGCGAAGGTCAGGCACGCGCGGGCCGGCTTACCGTCGATCAGCACGGTGCAGGCGCCGCACACGCCGTGCTCACAGCCGACGTGGGTTCCGGTGAGCTGCAGATCGTGCCGCAACACGTCGACCAGAGTACGGCGTGGTTCGGTGATCACCTCACGGACAATGCCGTTGACGCTCAGCTCGATCAGTTGCTTGTTGCTCATGGCCTTCCCTTCGCCAATGCCGCCTGAACTGCCACGGGGGTGATCGGCGTGTCGTTCAGTTCGACTCCGGTGGAACGTAATGCGTCGTTGACGGCGTTGAGTACGGCGGCAGGTGCACCGATCGTGCCACCCTCACCTGCTCCCTTGGCACCGGATTCGGTGAACAGGCAGGGGGTTTCGAGGTGATGGATCTCGATGTCCGGGATTTCGCAGGCAGTGGGCACTTTGTAGTCGATGAAGCTGGCGCACAGAGGATTTCCATGGTCGTCGTACGACACCTGCTCGAACAACGCACCGGCGATGCCCTGGGCGATCCCGCCGCGGCACTGCCCCTCGACGATCTTGGGGTTGATGGCGACGCCGCAGTCCTCGACGCACGCATATTTCAGTATCTCCACCCGGCCGGTGCCCTCGTGCAACTCCACGACGACGCCGTGGGTGGCGTTGGAGAACGTACCGTCGTTGAACACGTCGAAGCTGGCCGTCGCGGACAGTCCTGGATCGACACCTTTCGGTAGCAGTTGCGCCTTCAGGTACGCGACGTCGGCGATGTCCCGGTACGTGACGTACTTCGAGTGGTCGTCGCGCTGACGGACCCGCCCCGATGCCAGCTCGACGTTGTCGTCACGGGTCTCGAGCAGGTGCGCCGCGATCTCACACAGTTTGTCTCCCAGTTTGTTCGACGCCAATGCCACAGCACTGCCACCGATGGTGATCGAGCGGGAGGCGAACGACCCGAATCCGTAGGTGATGCGGTCGGTGTCGCCCTGCACGATCTTGACCTGGTCGACCGCGATGCCCAGTCGGTCGGCGACGATCTGCGCCATCGTGGTCTCGTGACTCTGCCCGTGGCTCATCGTTCCGGTGGTCACGACGACGGTGCCGGAGGTGTCCATCCTGACCTCCGAGATGTCGAACCCGGGTACCACGTTCATCTTTCGGGCCGCGAAGGCGCTGCTGCCGTATCCGGTTCGCTCGCTGAAGCACGAGTATCCGATGCCGATGTGTCGGCCCTCAGCGGTCGCCCGCTCCTGGAAGTCGTACCACCCACCGTCTCGTAGCGTCTGCTCGCACAAGTTCAGCGCCTCGAGGTACGAGCCCGGGTCGTAGGTGATGTTGTTGACGCCGGTGTACGGGAAAGCGGTGATGACGTTGCGCCGCCTGATCTCCACTGCGTCGAGCTGCAGTTCAGGAGCCGCTCGCTCGAACAGTCGCTCCATCACCATGACGTACTGCGGCCGGGACACCCCGCGATACGGCGCGGTCGGTGCCTTGTTGCTGAACACCGAACGACCCCGCACTCGGTACGCCGGAACCTGATACACCCCCGGCATTTCCGCCGAGGCCATGAGCGGCTCGATGCCCGCTGTGAAGGGGTAGCAGGAGTACGCACCCATGTCGCACACGACATCTGCGTCGACGCCGAGGATGTGTCCCTCGGCGTCGAATGCCGCCCGCACGTCGTACTGCTGTTCGCGTGCCAGGAAGGATGCCGTCAGGGCATCCTTGCGATCCTCGATCCACTTGATCGGGCGACGAAGTTTCAATGCCGCTGCGGCGACGGCGATCTCCTCGCGACCGACGACGCACTTCTGCCCGAACCCACCGCCCATGTCGGGCACGACCACCCGAACCTGACGTTCGTCGAGACCGAGGCACCGTGCGGTGACGGTACGGACCTGGTGCGGGACCTGCGTACAGATGTACATGATCAGCTGCTCGTCGCGGTCGTCCCAGTACGCGATGCACCCGCGTGTCTCGAGCGGAAGTGCGTTCTGGCGGCCGGTCCTCGAGTGCACCGAGACCACGGTGTGCGCGCCGTCGAAGATCTCGTCGATTCCGTCACTGGCAAACATCTGTACGTCGACGACGGTGTTGTTCGGAACCGAATCGTGAACCAGAGGCACGCCCTCGGACATGGCCTGATCTGCGGAGGTGACGGCGGTGCCGGCCCGGTACGACACCCGGGCTGCCTCGAGCCCGTCCTCGACGAGGTAGGCATCGTCGGCGAGGACGATGGCCAGCGGCTCGCCGACGTAGCGGACCACGTCGTGTGCGAGGACCGGCATATCGGTGGGTACGAATTCGCTGAGTGGACGGGACAATTCGGCACGGATCGGCTGCAGGTCCAAGTCCGCCGCAGTGAAGACGCCGCGCACACCCTCGACTCCGGCGACATCACCGACGTCCAGACCGGTGATCGATCCGGCCGCGACGGTGCTGCGTACGAATTGAGCATGCAGCATTCCAGGTATCGCGATGTCGTCGACGAATCGGGCTCGGCCGGTGAGCAATCGCGGGTCTTCGCGGCGTGCGACCGAGGTGCCGACGAATTTCGGCGTGAGAAGCTGATCGACGCTCACGTGGGCACTCCCTGCGAGACCAGTGCGTCACTGCAGGCTTCCGCGACCAACGTGCGCACCAGGGTGCGACGGTATTCGGCGGTGACCATGCCCTCGTCCTCCAGTTCCAATGATTGTGCCGCGGCGTCCGCACAGTCGGCGAACCTTCCACCGCCGGCGAGCACAGCCTCGGCTGCCGGGGATCGCATCGGGCTCGGGCCGACCCCCGCGAGGGCGACGCGTCCGCCGGAGACAGCGACGCCGTCGAGTTCGAGGGAGACTGCTGCGCCCACGATCGCGAAATCTCCCTGCCGCTCGGCGTATTCGGTCACCGCAGCGTGCGGCGCCGGGTTCGGGAACACGATCTCGACGATCATCTCGTCGAACGCGAGATCGGTCGAGTAGTACCCGAAGAAGAACGAGTCGGACTCCACGGTTCGACGCCCCCGCACGCTCTCGACGACGATACGGGCGTCGAGCAGGACGGCGAGCAAGCACCATTCTGCAGTGGCGTCCGCGTGGGCGATGCTGCCTCCGACTGTGCCGCGGGTACGGATCGGGTAGTGCCCCACCCACCGCATGGCATCACGTAGAACAGCGAAGTCCGTTCCCACGTCACCGGATTCGACGTCATGGTGGGTGGTGAGCGCGCCGATGTGCAGGCCGTCCGATTCTCGGCGGATGTAGCGCAGAGCGCTCAGCGCACCCACGTCGACCAGATGCCCCGGCCGGGCGAGGCGGAAGTTCATCATGGCGACCAGAGACTGGCCACCGGCGATGATCTTCGCGTCCTCGCCCAACTCCGCCAGCAGCCGCACTGCACCCGAGACGTCGCGCGCCCGGTGGTAGTCGAACTGTGCGGGCTTCATCAGACCCGGGCCTCGCCTGCTACTACCTCGGCGGGTTCGTCGACGAGTGTGTCCAGTTCGCGTCCCTTGGTCTCCGGTGCGAAATACGCCATCCAGATCACCGCGAACAACACGAAGGCAGTGACGATGCCGAAGGTCAACGGAAGACCCAGGATCGGCCACATGACGGATCCGAAGAGCAGTGGCGCGAAGCCCGTGGCCACCCGACTGACCGAGGATGCGTACCCGAAACCCGAGGCGCGGATGCTGGTGGGGTACAGCTCGGAGACGTAGCAGTAGAGCACCGGGATGGTGAGCTGAATGACGAACCCGAAGATGCCGAGCCAGATCAGCGCAGCCGACTGAATGTCGAGCATGACGGCGAACATGACCAGCGCACTACCCGCGATCGGACCGGACAGCCCGATGACCCACTTGCGGCCGAAGATCTCCACGATGAACGCCGAGGTGAGCACACCGACGATACCGACTCCGGTCATGAGCGTCGTACCGGCGAAAGCTGCGAACTCCCCGTAGCCCTCGGCGCGCAGAATGGACGGCATCCAGCTCAGGGCTGCGTAGTAGAGCAGCATGATCGACACGAACAGCATCCAGGCTGCGGCGGTGATCCGGGGGCTGTAGCGCCAGACCGATTTCAACTGCGTCAGAGCAGCTTTCATCCCACCGGCACCCTTCGGTGCCGTATCCGCGACGATCACGTACTCGACGGCCTCGGATCCGGTGCGTGTCACCATGTCGTCGATGACGGCGCGGGCCTCGTCTTCTCGGCCGACCTTGGCCAGGTATATCGGTGACTCCGGGATGCCGCGTCGCACCCAGAACAGCAGCAGCGCAGGCAGAACCATGAACAGCAGCATGTAGCGCCAGCGAACGTCACCGTCGATCGGGACCAGAAGTGTTGCCACGACGCCGCAGACGGTGGCACCGATCGGCCACCAGACGTCCATCGCGGACAGGATCTTGCCGCGAATGCGGCGTGGTGAGAATTCGCTGACCAACGCGTAGTCCACCGGGATGCAACCGCCGAGGCCGAACCCGGCAAGGAACCGCAGGATGATGAAGATCTCGAAGTTCGGCGCGAAGGCACCGAGGACCGAGAACAGCGCGAAGATCAACAGCGTCAACGAGAATGCACGTTTTCGCCCGACTCGGTCGGCGATCGTTCCCCACACGACGGCACCGACGGCCATGCCGATCAGATTGCCGGTGGCGACGAGCCCGCGCTCGGCCTGGGACAGATCCCAGTAGGTCCCGAGAAGCGGAGTCAAGAAGCCGTTCAGCGCCACGTCCCAGGCGTCGAACATGTAACCCAACCCGCCGATGATGAAGATCTTGCCCTGCACACCCCATTTCCAGGGGAGTTCCTGTACTACCTGATCACCAGTCTTCATCGCAGCCTCCGGCGCGGTGTTGTGGTCCGAAGTGGTCATCGGACGAACGAGTAATGGAATTTCTCGTCGTCGCTGTCGTCGAGCGGAGTACCGCTCCACAGCCAGTCGTACGAGATGTCGGACTCCCCATCGAACGACGCCAGTGTCGCGTCCCGCTTCTGTTGCTCGGGTCCATCGGGTATGTGATAGAAGGTCTTGTTCTGCAGGCTCGCGTCCTGGACCATCCGCGCGTGCCGGGCTCGGCGAAAGACATAGCGCGCCAACGCGTCGTCGATTCCGCTCGAGGTGACCTTCGCGAGTTCCTCGGCGAGCACTGCCGCATCTTCCATCGCCTGCGACGCGCCCTGCGCCTGATACGGCAGCATGGCGTGGCACGCGTCGCCCAGCAACGCGACGCGGCCGTCGGTCCAGCGAGGATCAGGTCTGCGGTAGTAGAGCGCCTGGCACAGCACGTTCTCGTCGGCCTTCGACAACATCGCGTGGGCGCGGTCGTCCCAGTCCGGGAACGTCCCCATCAGTTCCTCGGGCCCGACGAGCCGAGGTCCGCCGTCGCGAACCTCGTCGGTGCACGGTGCCAGCGCAACGACATTGAGATATTCACCGTTGCGAATCATGTAGTGCACCAGGTGTCGGTCGGGCCCGTACCAGATGGTGCTCTGGTATCGGTCGACGAGCCAGCGTGTGGCCGGATCCTTGACGATCCGATCGCCGGGAATGAGTGCGCGGTAGGCCATTTCACCGGAGAACACCAGAGTGTCGGGCAGACCGATCAGATCGCGTACCGTCGAGCGGATTCCGTCGGCTCCGATGAGCAGGTCCGATTCGTATCGCCGTCCCGCTTCGGTGACCGCGACGGGCCGCATCGGGTTGGTCCGGTCGACCTGGACGACCTTCGCGTCGGTCTCGAACACCACGACCGGGCCGGGCCCCTCGGGGTCGAGGCACTGCGCGTGGATCGCAGAGTGCAGGTCTGCACGGTGGTAGTGCCAGTACGGCGCGTTGAAGGTCTTCTTGCAGTATTCGCCGAGCGCGGTGAGAGCGATGACCTTGCCGTTCTCCCAGCGCCTGCGCACCTGATCCATCGGTTCGGTCTTGATCGCTTCGAGCTTCTCGCGCATACCGAGGGCAATGAGGACGCGGCTTGAGTTCGGTGCGGTCTGAATCCCTGCTCCCACCTCACCGAGCTCGGCAGCGGCTTCGAGGACCGTCACCTGGATTCCCCTGTGCCTCAGCGAGAGCGCCGCGGTCAGCCCGCCGAGGCCGCCCCCTGCGACGACCACTTCGATCGGTGCCATGTCAGTTCTCCACCAATCGACCTTCGGTGACGACATCGATGCCGTCGATGGATACGGTGCAGGCACGCATTCCGATGTCGAGGTGTGCGTAGGAGTCTCGGCCGAGTACGGGGTGCGGGCCGGTGGACCACAGGAAGCTGCCGGCGAAAGCGCGGGCGTCCATACCCATGATGTCGTCCTTGCCGTACATCGCGGCAGCGAACCAGTCGCCGGTCTTCATCAATCCCCAGCCCATGTGGGACAGGTAGCGGGCCCACTTGTCGTTGGAGTCGGCGAAGAACATGTTGAGCAGAGCCGCCTCGGCACCGCCGGTGACCTCGTCGATGTGTCCGTTGGTGACGGTCAGTGTCGTCGTGTCGCGGACGAACTCCTTGAACGGCAGCAGGATGTCGCCCTCGGACAACACGATCCGTCCGTTGGAGATCTCCGGCCAACACAGCACCATGGTGGATGGCCAGTGGTCCCAGCGTCCCTTGTCGTCGGCGAAGCCCACCTGGAACTCGGGCTGCGAATTGCTCAGCTGAACGGTGAGATCGGTGCCGGCCTCGTTGGTGATGCGCATGGTCGAACCGTTGCGGATCAGATCCACACCGGCCTGTACCCGTTCCTTGTCCCCGTCCTGCGGCATGTTCCTGATGAGCACGTCCGGCGCGTCGCACACGAAGATGATGCGCGTTCCGGCGGCCAGTATCTCCTGCTGGATGGGGGCGTGGATGAAACCCTCACTGGTCAGATCGACCACGAGATCGGCTCCCTTGAGCATGTCCTGGGCGACCGAACTGTTCATCACCGACACCAGACCGGGGCCGGCACCGGTGTGGGTGCTCGGCATCGGTGCCGGACTGCCGCCGGGAACGGTGGCCGACAGTACTTGTGCGCCCAGGCTCTGGGCCGCCCCGAAGGCAGCCGACACGTAGTCGCCGCGGCTCGAGGGCTCCGCGAGAATCACCACCTGCTCTCCGGGCCGAACTTTGCACAGCTCGAGCTGACGGGTGAACGCGCGCAGGAGATCAGCTGATCGCAGATCGAACATCTCGGTTCCTCTCGTGAGGGTTCTCGGTTGACTCGTTGTCGGTGATTCCGCCCAGGCGGGCAAGGTCTTTCAGATATGGAACTTCGTCGCGCGCGTCGAGCAACTCGCGGCGAGTCACCGTTGCCGACACCGAGCCGACGCTTTCGTCCATCTCGACGATGGTGCGCCCCTGCGGTCCGACGATGACGCTGTGGCCCGCGAACCGTGGGCCGTCCCCGGTCTGTCCGGTGAGTCCGGCGGCTGCGACGACGACGCCGTTCTCGAGTGCTCGGGAGCGGGTGAGCAGTTTCCATACGTGCAAACGGACGTGTCCGAACGCCGACGGTACGGCGATCACATCGGCCCCTCGTTGGACGAGATCGCGGACCGTCTCGGGAAACCCGGCCTCGTAGCAGACCACGACCCCGATGTTGCCGAACGGAGTGCTGACCAGCAGCCCGCTCTCCGCACCGGGCGTGAACACCGTTTTCTCCCGATCCCACAGAAAGCGTTTGTGCCCCAACGCGAGCAGGCCGTCCGGGCCCACGACGAGCGAGCTGTCGAACACTACTCCGGCGCTGTCGCGGAACACGATCGCCGTCACCAGAACCGTATCGGTCTCGGCAGCGAGCTCGCCGAGCGCGACCGAAGTGGGGCCGGGCACCGACTCGGCCAGCGCCTCGACACCGTCGAGATCGTAACCGCTGGCGAACAATTCGGGCAAAACGATGATCTTGGATCCACCGGCGGCGAGCGCTCGCACTTGCGCACTCACTGAGTCGATGTTCTGCTGCCAGGCACCGACCCGCGAACCTGTCTGCACCACGGCGATGTCGAACGTATCGACAACCGTGTCGGTGGCGATGCCGCGCGGACGGGCCGAGGTCGTCACTGCGCCACTCGATTCATGTCGGTGGTGTAGAACGGGCCCGCCAACCTGCCGAGGAATCGGTGTTCGAGTGTGTCGACGTGCAGATCCTCGGTGAGCAACCCTGGCCGGCTGGTCACGGTGGTGACGGTACCGAGCACCAGGGTGTCGGATCCGAGCGCGATTTCCTGCAGAGTCCGGCACTCCAGCGAGACAAGGGATTCGAGGACCGACGGGGCCGCGACGGACAGCGATGGAACTGCCGTCATGTTCGAGAGCTCGAACTCGTCGACGTCCGCATCGACGGTGGCGAAACTCGCGGTCACCGCATTCACGGTCTCGGCGGCCGGAATGTTGACGACGAATTCGCCGGTCTCTCGGATGTTGACCAAGGTGTCCTTGAACTCGCCCGGGAATCCGATGCGCTCGCCGATGGAGATCATCAGCGTGGCCGGGTTCCGCGACGCGACATTGAAGAAACTGAACGGTGCCAGGTTGCGAACGCCGTCACCCGACACCGTGGAGATCCACGCGATCGGACGAGGCTGCACCGCACAGGACAGCAGTTTGTACACCTCCGCCGCCGACATCGAGTCGATGTCGTGGCGGGTGCGATCCGTGAGCTCCAGAGAGTCGCCTACCTGGGAATTCATCGACACGAGCCTTCTTTCGCTTGCTGTGCAACCGGTCGTGCAACCGATTGCGTTGCTCTGACGATAGAGGGATTTCGCGGTCGATGTCGAGCTTTGGGCGACAAATCCGAAACCAATTAATAGCGCCGTTACACGGGCACCGGCTGCGTAACCTGCGCCTTACTCGCCGCGCAACCCGGCCCTGGCCGTGTCGATCGGACTGCCGGTTCGGCGCGGAGGTCCGTACCCCTCCGACGTCCCGTCCACGATGCGCACCTCGTCCTCCCACGGAACTCGGTAGGTTCCGTCGGCCAGATCACGGACGTAGGTGTACGGGCAATCGCGTGCCCCACCGTCGAGCGCGGTGTACCCACGATGGCCCAGTTGATAGATGTTGTTCTCCACTCCCCACCCGCGACGTGCCGCATCGGCCCGGGCCGGCTCGATCGACACGGTCACCACCCGATCGGGTGTGGAGTCGCCGCGCTCGATGATCGTTCCTTCGTAGTCGCACACCATCGCCTCGCCCATCGACGGGATGCCATTGCCGTCCTCTCCCGCCAGACACACCGAACCCGTGTACGCCAGATTATGGAAGGCATTGGCCTCGTTGGTGATACGCCAGGACTGCCGCAGCGGAAACTTGTACCCGGCCGTCCGCAGCAGCACGTTGGCACCGCGGTAACTCGCCTCACGCGCCATCTCGGGGAACATTCCGTCGTGGCAGATCAACAGCGACAGCACCGATCCCTTGGGCCCCGGGCAGACCGGCAGGCCGATATCGCCCGGCTCCCAGGGCTCCTTGGGCGTCCACGGGTGGAGTTTGCGGACGTACAGCGCGATCTCACCTCGGTCGTCGACGATGATTCCGGAGTTGAACGGCGCGCCGCCGGGGTTGCGTTCCATGATGCTGAAGCACCCCCACACGTTCGACTCACGGCAGGCGTCGCGCAATCGCTCCACCTGCGGACCGTCCATGTCACACATCACCTCGTCGGACGCCCACGAGGACTTGCGAAGCCCGTGCAGCGAGTACTCCGGGAACACCACGAGGTCGAGAGCCCCGAACCCGGCCTTGGCCTCGCGCAACTGCCTGCACACACGATCGGTCGTCGCGTTCACATCGTCCATACTCGTGATCAGCGGGACCTGCTGCTGAACCAGGCCGAGCGTGAGCGACGTCGGCGTTGGATTGAGACCACCCAAACCTGTCATCGATTATCCGTTCCTCGAAGGGGCAACTTGTTGCGCAAACGATTGCGCACGGTGCTAGCTTAGGGGTCATCAGGGGTCGGGGCAGCGCCGACGGAGCATCGAGGGGAACCGCCAGTGGACAGCACTACATCGGGAAGCGTCACGCTCAAAACGGTCGCAGCCGCTGCGGGAGTACACGTCTCGACCGTGTCCCGAGCTCTGCGCCGCGTTGCGCTCGACCCGGCCGGTGCCAGCGCCGGAGATCTGCGGCTGTTCGAGTTGGCCCGCGAGATGGACTACGTCCCCAACCCCAACGCGGCGAGTTTGACCACCAAGAAGTCCACCGCGTTCGGAGTCCTCGTCCCGCGATTGACCGACGTGGTGCTCTCGGCGATGTACGACGCTATCGAGGAAACAGCGAACCGGGCCGGCTACGAGACGTTCGTCGCCAACACCCACGACGATCCGATTCAGCAGCGCCGACGCATCGATCTGCTGCTCGGCCGCAATGTCGACGGACTCATCTTCGGCGACGCCCGTCTCGACAGCGAGAACCTCGAGGACCTCCACCGCCGGGGCATCAAGTTCGTCCTCATCAGCCGTCGATACCCGGGCATGACCTCGGTGACGTGCGACGACCATCGGGGTGGATATCTCGCCGGCGAGCACCTGGCCGGACTCGGCCACACCCGAGTGGGGATCGTGTCCGGCCCGGCGTGGGCCAGCACCGGAATCGACCGATTGGAAGGCTGCCGAGCTGCCCTCCGCGATGCGGGAATCGACGTTCCGGACGAGTACGTTCGGGAAGAAGGCTTCGATCCCGAGGCCGGACGACGCGGGGCCACAGCACTTCTGGCATTGCCGACACCTCCGACGGCCATCTTCGCAACCAACGATTTCAGCGCCATCGGAGTCCTCGGTGTTCTGCGCGAAGCGCACTTGCAGCCGGGAAGGGACATCGCCGTCGTCGGCTACAACGACATCTCGATCTGCAGCGAACTGACGGTACCCCTGACGACAATTCACAGTCCGCACCGCGAAATCGGCACACGCGCAGCCGAAATGCTGTTGGCCGTCACTCACGGACTTCCGGTGTCCTCGGTGGCACTCACGCCGACGCTGGTCGTCCGCGACTCCACGGTTCCGGGGCGAAGTGCACCCTCACCCTCCGACCAGCGCGTCGGTACGTGATCGAATCGGGGCCGTCGCCGGTCCACGCTCGGTGACGGCAAGCGCTGCAGCGGCATTCGCCCGCAGCGCCGCCTCGTAGAGGCCCAGTCCGCGCGAAAGTCCCGCCAACAACACGCCGGCGTGCGCGTCGCCTGCACCGTTGGAGTCGACCGCCTTCACCGCGAACCCGGGCACCGACCGGGTCGGCCGACCTGGACTTGCGATCCGGCAGCCGTCCGGTCCGGTACGCAGCACCACCGATGCCCCGGGACGCACCTGTCCGAGCAACTGCTCGGCGATGGAATCGATTTCGGTCGCATCCGTCATGAGCGCACCCTCGCGCTCATTGACACTCACGATGTCGGCCCGGGCTATCACAACGTCCACGACGCGCCGGTCCAGAGTCGCGATCAGCGGCGACGGATCGAACAGGACCAGAACGCCGTCGGGGAGCGATGGGAGCCACTCGGTCAGTGCCGCGGCGTTACTCTCGTGTGCCAACCCATAACCGGTGACGTAGACCAGATCACCGGCTCGAACCGCACTTGCCTCGAGGTCCGCAACGCTCAATTCGGCTTCGGCTCCCGGGTACGTCACGAAGGTGCGCTCGGCATTCGCGTCGACGAGAGCAATGCAGAATCCCGAATCCTTGTGCCGTGGTCGATCATTGACCACGCTTGCCCCACTCGCAGCCAGGGCGTCGCGGACGACCGAGCCGTAGTGACCGGAACCGAACCTTCCCGCGAATACGACCGGAAGGTCATCACGAATGGCGGCCACCATGACATTGAGGCCACCGCCCGCCGTCTCGTTCACCGACGTCGCCACGACGTCTCCGCCCGGAGTCGGGACCTCAGGAACGGCCATCACCACGTCGACGATGACTTGGCCGGTATGTATCAGCCGCGGACTCACCGCGCTACGGCTTCGGTGCGGCGGGCTCCCCCGGTAGCGAGATACAGGCCGGCGGCGACCACGAACGACGCGACCCATCCAAGGCCGTTGTCACCGATCCAGCTGCCCGACAACGGCCCGGTGAAGATGACGTCGCCGTCCACAGCGATGGCAGTGAACAGGAACCCGACGACGATACCCGCTGCCCAGCTCACGAACGCGTACCAATTGACTCCGCCGGAATACCAGTAGCGGCTGGTGTTCCCTGTGTTCATGATCGATGCCGCGTCGTAGGTCTTGCGCTTGATCATGTCGGATATGAACACCCCGAGCCATGCCGTCAGAGGAACCGCGAGAACCGAGATGAAGGTGATGAACGGGCCGTAGAAGCCGTCGGAAATCAGCATGAAGTAGATGGCACCGACGAAGGTGACGAACACGTCGACAGCGACCGCGTAGACCCGCTTGATTCGGAAGCCGAGCGTCAAGGTGGTCAAACTCGCCGAATAGACCGAAAGGTGATTGGAGAGCAGCAATCCCCCGAATGCGGTGATCAGGTACGGAACTGCCATCCATGCCGGAAGAATCTCCCGGATCGCCGCGACCGGGTCCGTCGCGGACGCGAGGCTGTTGTCACCGGCCGAGAGCAGTGCGCCGAGGCCTATCAGGAGTACGAGCGGAATACCCGCACCCGCAGCGCTGGAGAGCACCAACGAACCGGCACCGACGCTCTTGCGTTGGTAGCGCGACATGTCGGCTCCGGCGTTCGCCCAGCCGATACCTGTTCCCGCAGCGATGGTTCCGACACCGATGACCATCGCACTGATCGATCCCGCCGGGGTACTGGTCACGGCGGCCCAGTCGACCGTGGCGATCAAGAAGGCAGCAACGAAGATGTTCAAAGCACCGAAGATCCATGTGGACCAGCGCTGGATGACGAGAATGGCCGAGTGCCCGAGCCCGCTGACGACGAGTGTGAGCACGATGAATACGACAATGGACCCGAGCGTGACGACGGGATGATCCTTGGCGGCGCCGGATCCTCCGAACATCAGAGTGAAGATCGACAGCAACACGAACGCTGCGGTGGTGGTGTTGACGGTTTCCCAACCGAGCCGCGACATCAACGAAACAAGCGTCGGTCCGATGTTGCCTCGGACCCCGAATGTGGCTCGCGACAGGGTGAGACTGGGGGCACCACCGCGTCTCCCTGCGATCGAGACGATGCCGACGATGGCGAAGGATCCAGCTGCACCGATCAGCGCCACGATCAGTGCCTGCCAGATGTTCAGCCCGGTGAACACCACGAGAGTGGCACCGAGCGGCAGCCCCAGGATGGAGATGTTCGCGGCGAACCACACCCAGAACAGCTGCAGTGGATTACCGTTGCACTCGTCCTCCGGGACGGGCTCGATCCCGCGAGTTTCCAGTGTCAGAGCGTCGGCGGCGGTGTCCGAGACGGAGGTGGCGGCGGAAGAGGTCATGGTTGTGCTCCAAAGTGAGTCGAACTGTGTCAGTTCGTATTACGGAGAGCGAGCAGCCGATCGACGACAGGCTCGAGATCGAGCGAGTTGACGTCGACGACCGTTCGGATCGCGTCGCCGGGCCACGCTGCCAGGCCACCGACGGCCCCGCGGACAGCACCTGCTATCGCCGCGATGGTGTCGGTGTCGCCGCCGATGGTGGCGGCTGCGAGTACGACGTCCCAGGGGTCGTCGTACGCAACGGCCAGAGCAAAGGCCGCTACCACTGATTCCTGTGACGCAACGGATGTACCGACGATGTCGGCGACCGTATTCGTGATGTGTCGATCGGTGGTGTTGCCGACCAACTGGACCGCCCACTCGATTCGGGTCGCGATGTCTCCACCGGCAACCCAGTATCCGCGGGTGGCGCCCTCGGCCGCAGCAGCAACGCCGGTGTCGACTGCTTCGGGTAGGTCCGCGCCTGCGATTCCGGCACTGATCGCGCCGGCTACCGCTGCGGCAGAGGCTATTCCGAGGGAAGTATTGTGGGTGACGAAGCTACATCGGTAGATCGCGTCGACGAACGCACTCATGCCGTCGTCCAGCGAGGCTGCGATAGCCGCAGGCGTGATCCGCATGGCCGCACCGTTGGTACTACCGAATCTACCGGCTTCGGTCGGTTCCGAACCGTCGAGAATGCGTTCGACTGCGCGCTTGGTCGACGGACCGAGGAGGTCCAGCGATCCGCGTGCCTTCATTCGCGCTTCCCAAGCGATCAGGGCGTGCGCGAACGCTGACGGATCTACCACACCGCTCCCGTCGATGATCAACTGCGCCAACATGATCGCTTGCTCGGTGTCGTCGGTGATCGAACCGGCAGGCATTCCGTGTGCGATGAACTGACGTGGACCGGCATCGACGAATCCGCGCAACCGGCCGTAGTCCTCGGCAATGTCTTCGCGGCACATCGATTGCGTCGGCATTCCCAGCGCATCGCCCAGAGCCAGGCCGTAGAAGGCCCCGAGGGCGCGATCGCGAGAAGCAGACATCGAAACAGTCCTTGCCGAGAGTGGGTGATCGATCAGGAATTGAATGCGAGGTGGAGCCGAAAGCGGTCGGGCGCGAGCAGGCTGACAACCTTCTCGACGAACCGACCCGATGAGTCTCGACTGACACGAATGCTGTGCAAGTACGGGGTGCCCACCGGCACGTCGAGAACTGCCGCGTCGGATGCGTCGACCGGGACCACCGAGACCCATTGCTCACCGCTGGCGGCCACCAGCCCTGCGGACCTCAAGGTCGCCGTCAGGGAATCCTCCACCAGTCCGTTCTCGGGCAGTGCCGCGAGCGGTCCGAGTGCGGGAATGCGGCTGCGCTCCAACGACACCGGACGCCCGTCAACCACGTGTCTCACTCTGTCGACGGCAACGAAGTTCAGCGTGGACGTACCGGCCTCGGCAGCCAACTCCGGATCGACGATGCGCTCGATGCGGAGGGTACGGGTGTGCATCTCGACGCCCGCAGACGACAGGGCACGAGCCCACCCGTCGGCGGTCTCGATCTGATGCCCGTCGAAGGTGACCAATGATCCTATGCCGCTGCGCTTTTCGATCAGCTTCTGATCTTCCAACTCACTGAGCGCAGAACGAATGGTTCCACGACTGACAGCGAACTCGCGGGCGAGTGCGTTCTCTCCTGGCAAGAACGAACCGGAAGGGATGTCACCGGACTCGATGGTGTTCTTGAGTGAGGCGAGCACCTGATGACGCTTGTGCCGCGCGCGCTCCGATGTGCGCTGGGTCATAGCGGGCTCGGTCATGCCAGTACCGTACATCGCAAAAGTGAACCTGTACAGAGCCTGTTCAATTTAACGAGCGCAGCACACACGTACAGACCCGGTCTTCGATGAGAATCAACCCGGAAAACCGAGACGTGACGTAGATCGCCAGGTGCTCTACCAGCACTTTCCACTTGACGGCCCGTGTGCACGTGCCAAGGATGTTTGACAAGCCCTGTGCGCAGGGAAGGCGTCGCCGGGACGCGTGAGACCCACTCGTCTTCGAACCATGCACACCACATCCGAGGAGAATCCAATGCCCACCACAGTGGCCGATCAACTCGTTCGAGGACTCGTGGACGCCGGCGTCGAACGCATCTACGGCATCGTCGGCGACAGCCTCAACCCCGTAGTAGACGCCGTGCGTCGAACCGGCGGATCGGCCAAAGGCGGCATCGACTGGATTCACGTCCGACACGAGGAAGCCGCGGCCTTCGCTGCATCGGCCGATGCACAGACCACCGGCAGGCTGGCTGTCTGCGCAGGATCCTGCGGGCCCGGCAACCTGCATCTGATCAACGGCCTGTACGACGCACACCGTTCCGGCGCACCAGTACTGGCGATCGCCTCGCACATTCCCAGCAGCGAGATCGGCTCGGGCTACTTCCAGGAAACGCACCCCGATCGGCTGTTCGGAGAATGCTCGCTCTACAACGAGTTCATCTCCACCGCCGAGCAGGCACCACGCGTGTTCCGCGCAGCGATGAACGCCGCCATCACCGGCGGTGGAGTGTCGGTGCTCACGCTCCCCGGCGACATCGCCGAACTATCGGCTGCCGGAACGATGGATCCGATCGCGATACCCACGAAGCCGGTAGTCACTCCGCCGGCAGCAGACATGAAGAAGCTCGCCGACGCCATCAACGGTGCCGAGAAGGTCGCGATCTTCGCCGGCTACGGCGTCAAGGATGCCCACGACGAGGTGGTCGCGTTTGCCGACACCATCGGAGCTCCCATCGGACACTCGTTGCGCGGCAAGGAATTCATCCAGTACGACAACCCGTACGACGTCGGAATGACGGGGTTGCTCGGCTACGGAGCAGCGCATGCGGGAATCCACGACGCCGATCTGCTCATTCTGCTGGGCACCGACTTTCCGTATCAGCAGTTCCTGCCGGAGGACGTCACCACCGCGCAGATCGACATCGATCCGACGAAGCTCGGACGCCGAACATCGGTGCAGTATCCGATCCACGGTGACGTCGGTGCCACACTGAAGGCGTTGCAGCCGTTGGTCACTCGCAAGTCCGATCGGCGCTACGTGGACAAGTGGGTGGACAAGCACAACGATTTGATGGGCAAGACCGTCGGCGCGTATACCCGCAACGCCGAGAAGCTGGTACCCATCCATCCCGAGTACGCGGCCTCGATACTCGACGACCTCGCCGCCGACGATGCCGTGTTCACCACCGATACCGGCATGTGCAACGTGTGGACCGCGCGCTACATCAACCCTACCGGCAGAAGGTCTTTCATCGCCTCGATGCTGCACGGCTCGATGGCAAACGCACTGCCGCACGCCATCGGCGCGCAGTTCGCCAACCCCGGTCGACAGGTGGTCTCGATCTCCGGCGACGGCGGCTTCTCGATGCTGCTCTCGGAACTGCTGACCGTCGCGATGTACAAGCTGCCCGTCAAGATCGTCTTGTTCGACAACTCGACACTGGGGATGGTCAAAGCAGAGATGCTCGTCGACGGCCTACCCGACTTCGGCGTCGACGTTCCCCAGGTCGACTACACAGGCATCGCTGCCGCGTCGGGTATCCACGCACAGCGAGTCGAACGGCCGGAGGACATCAGCGGCGCACTCGAAACCGCTTTTGCGGTCGACGGACCGGCGCTGGTCCAGCTGATCACAGATCCGATGGCGCTGTCGGTGCCTCCCACCATCACTGGGGAGCAGATCAAGGGTTTCGCGCTGGCGATGAGCAAAGTCGTCCTCAACGGCGGCGTCGGCGAGGCGGTTCGGATGGCGAAATCGAATTTGCGCAACGTACCCCGGCCCTAGTCCGCTGCTCGGTCGGTCCGGCGCGGGCACGTCAGCCGTTCGAGCTACGGCTATTCTCGACGGACCGCCCAAACCGGACATCGCGATCCGGAACCAGACGTATCGGAAGGCACCACTATGGCCATCGACTACACCCGCAAGCCCTCGTCCGGGCAGTCCCCTGCACCGCAGGCCGGAGCTCCCGTCAGCCTGAGCAAGGTGACGCTGTCCAAGGCCTCTCCGACGATCAGCCTCACGAAGTCCGGTGAGAAGCAGGGCTCGATGCGGGTGAACCTCAACTGGTCGACCGGCGCACCGGCAGCACAGCCGAAGAAGAAGGGCTTCCTGGCGAAATTGGCCGCGGCCTCGTACGGCAACGGCGGTGTCGATCTGGACCTCGGTTGCCTCTACGAATTGCGCGACGGTTCCAAGGGCGTCGTGCAGGCACTGGGCAACAGTTTCGGTTCATTGCAGGATGCGCCGTTCATCGCGCTCGACGGCGACGACCGCTCCGGTTCGGTCAGCGGCGGCGAGAACATGCACATCAACCTCGCTCATCCGGAAAAGTTCAATCGCATCCTGATTTTCGCGATGATCTACGACGGCGCACCGAACTGGGCTGCAGTCGACGGAGTGGTGACGCTCTATCCCACCAACGGACCGCAGGTCGAGGTCCGGCTCGACTCAGCCGAGAACTCGGCACGAATCTGCTCGATTGCGTTGTTGCAGAATACTTCTGCAGGGATCACGGTCACTCGTGAGGTGGAGTACATCCAAGGCAGCCAGGCCGACCTCGACAAGAAGTACGGCTGGGGACTGCGCTGGGCGGCAGGCCGGAAATAGTCAGCGGGGCTGCGGCGGAACCATTTCCAGTCGGACGCCGATCAAGCGGACCTCACGGCTGTGGTCCAGTCGATCCACCAGAGCCACTGCTGCGGCGGTCAGGGTTGCCGAGTCGAAGGTCGGCGCACCGGCTATCGGTGCGCTGACGGTGTGGGTCTCGAACGGCGCGTAGCGGATCTTCAGTGCCGCCCGAACTGCCGGCCGGTTCTCGGCTTCGATATCGGCCAACACCCTCGAAGTCAAACCGGCGACCTCGTCTCGGATGACCGCCCAGTCGGCGACGTTGGTCTGGAATGTGACCTCACGGCTGTGCGACCGTGCAACCCACGGCTCCGAGGTCACCGGTGCGAGGTCGACGCCTCGCCCTTTCGTACCGAGCCACGGACCGATCTTCGGGCCGAACGCCGCGGCGAGGTCCGCGTCCTCGGCATCGGCCAGTTCTCGGACTGTCGAGATTCCGAGGGCGGCCAGTCTCTTCGAGATCTTCTTGCCGATCCCCCACAGCGCATCGGTACCGCGCTCACCCATCACCTCGAACCAGTTGTCCTGCGTGAGCCGATAGATTCCCTGCGGCTTGTCGAAGTCGGTGGCGATCTTGGCTCGTAACTTGTTGTCTCCGATGCCGACCGAGCAATGCAGCCCTGTTGCGTCGAACACCGCATCGTGCACTGTCTTCGCCATACCCTCGGGGTCGTCGGTCTCCACACCGAGAAACGCCTCGTCCCAGCCGATGACCTCGACCACGACGCCCAACGATCTCAGGGTGTCCATCACCGTCGCCGACGCCTCGTCGTATGCCGGCTTGTCGACCGGGAGGAAGACTGCGTCGGGGATCTTCTTCGCGGCGATGCGCAGCGGCATCCCTGAGCCGACCCCCTTGGCCCGCGCCTCGTACGAGGCCGTCGAGACCACTCCGCGCTCGGACGGGTCGCCTCTGCCGCCGACCACCACCGCCTTGCCCGCCAGATCGGGGTTGCGCAGCACTTCCACGGCCGCGATGAACTGATCGAGATCGACATGCAGTACCCATCGGCGACGCGCTGGTTCGGTTGGGGTGCTCCCGGTCATGGTGTTCAGTGTGCCCGTGGTGTCTCATGACGCCATGACGAAATCGATATCTCGCACCATCGGGCGGGCCCTGTTGGGGGCGTTCCTCGTCTTCGCCGGACTGAGCCACCTGTTCTGGGCGCGTACTGCCTTCGCGGCGCAGGTTCCGTCTTGGGTGCCGCTGAGCACCGACTTCGTCGTATTGGCATCGGGCGTCGTGGAGATTGTGTTGGGCTCGGCGCTGCTGATCTGGTCTGCGCGCGCACCGCTGGTCGGCTGGGTGGTCGCCGCCTTCTTCGTCGCAGTGTTCCCCGGCAACATCTCGCAGTTCCTCACCCACACCGACGCATTCGGCCTCGACTCCGATGCAGCACGAGGAATCCGGTTGCTTTTTCAGCCGCTGCTCATCATGTGGGCACTGTGGTGCACCGGGGCCTGGGCTCGGTATCGTGCGTCCCGACGGCGCCGTGGCGGGCGTCAGTAGGTGGATCGCTGCTCGGCTGGAACGATGCCGTGGTGCAGTTCTGCCACGTCGGGGTGGGCACGCGTCCGGGACTTCCACGCGTTCTCGCCGTAGGTGTCGTAGATCGGATTGTCCGGATCGTTCTCGATGCCGCGCGAATGCTGCGCCAATTCGGGCGGCAGCTCGATGATCGGTATGACGGCGTCGAGGGCGGGACTCAGAAAGTGCGGCACCGATATTCGGTCGGTGCCGAGCTCGGGAGCGAGGACCCGATGCCGCGTCGCCCGTAGGTAGCCGCCGGTCGCCACCTCCAGCAGTTCGCCGATGTTGACGATGAAGGCCCCTGCCAGCGGCGGCACATCGATCCACGTATCGGGAGTCGTCTCCACCTGCAGGCCGGTCGAGTCGGGCTCGACGAGGAGCAGCGTCAGCACACCGGAGTCCTTGTGCGCACCGACGCCCTGCGAGTGATCGGCAGTGCCGGGGTATCGAACGACCTTCATGAGAGTGGCGGGCGCGGTTGCGAACGCATCGTCGAACACGTTCTTCTCAGCTCCGAGGGATTGCGCCCAGTGCCGAAGCAGCCGAAGACCGATGCTCGAGACCGTCCGCTCCCACTGCTCGAACGTCTCCCTGAATCCGACCGGCTGCGACGGCCAGAGGTTGGGGCCCTGAAGGTTCCAGTAACCGTCCGCGCCCTCGATCGCCGGACGCTCGGGCCCGATGTCGACCTGCTCTCGCCAATCCACCCGTCCGTTGGTCAGCTCGCCGCCCACCCGCGAGTAGCCCCGGAAATGGGGACTCTTCAGCTGACTGATCTCGTTCTTGACGTCGTCGGGAACTGCGAAGAACTCGCGTGCCAGACGCAGTACCTCGCTCATCCGCTCGGCCCCGATCCCGTGCCCGACGAGATAGAAGAACCCGGACCGATGCGCCGCGTCGCGCAACGACCGCTGGAACGTCAGCGGGTCGTGGTCGGCCGAGGCGAGGTCGAGAACAGGAAGCATGTTCGTCATTGTCCTCCGCACCCGACGCGCCGGCCAGCAGTGTCGAGTTTCGGTGAATACCGCTGCACGGATGCAAGACTGGACGCTATGAGCCCGGAATCACTCGACATCACCGTCGTCGGTCACGGCGCACGTACCTATCCGCCCGAACAGTGCACCCTGTCGTTGACTGTTCGTACCGACGGACGGACCGCGGAAACCGCCTCCGAGCCGGCCCAGCAACTCGTCCGCGAACTCACGCAGCTGGTGGAGCCGCTGTACAACAGCGATGGCGGCCCCATCGATCGGTGGTCCGTGGACCAGGTGCGTCACTCACGGAACCGCCCGTTCAATCAGGACGGGGAACAACTGCCGTACGTCTACCAAGCCGAGGCCTCGGTGAACGTGCAGTTCAGTCAGCTCGATCTCGTCGATGCCTTCGTGTACGCGGCCTCGGCACTCGATGGCGTGTCGATCGATCACTTCGATTGGGACCTCACCGAATCGAGCAGAATCTCCCACACACTCGCTGTCCGCGAACTCGCCGTGCAGGACGCGGTATCCAAAGCCGAGGCCTACGCGTCGAGCCTGGGACGCACGAGAGTGCATGCTGTTGCGGTTGCCGACCCAGGGCTGCTGCCGGGGATCGGCGCGCACGGTGCCGCCGACTCCTCGCCACGCATGTTCGCGGCGAAGTCGACCCCTGCCGGGTTTGCACTCAAACCCGAGGACATCACGATCACCGCGAGCGTGCACGCCCGATTCGAGGCCTCCTGAACGATGAATCGAGACGATGCCCGACGCCTGTGGCCGCGGCCACCGCTGTTGCCTCGTCCGATCGTCATGGACCAGCGATGGGAACGGTTGGTCTTTCTGCACTGGCGCGTCCCGAGTTCGGTCGTCGCTCCGCTGCTGCCGCACGGGTGTGAGCCCGACACGTTCGACGGCTCATCGTGGGTCGGGTTGATCGGCTTCCACATGGTCGTTGATCCTGTTGACCACGATCGACGGCATCATCGACCCTCAGGCGATCCCCAAGGTCGCGTTCACGATCGCCGCCGGCGGCACGGTCGTCTGCGCGTTCAGCTACCTGCTCAGCGAGTTCGCGCTCCGCCCCATCGCGGCTCGGGCGCTCGAAGCAGGCGATCCACGACGGATCCGTATCGCCGGCGTCATGGGACGGTCGATCCTGTCGTGGTTGTTGGGAACCGGCGTTCCGGTCTCGGGCCTGATGATGATCGCGGTCTTCCGTTTTCTCAGACCGGAGACGAGCGCGAACCAGCTCGCCGTGTCCATCCTCGCGCTCGGCGGAATCACCATCGTCTTCGGATTCGCACTGACTGTCCTCGGCGGCTTCGCCACCACGTCGCCGATCAACAATGTGCGCGCCGGGATGGCCGAGGTGGAGAAGGGCAACATGGATGTCCGCCTTGCGGTGTACGACGGCACCGAGCTCGGTGAGCTACAGAGCGGGTTCAACCGCATGGCCGACGGTGTGCGTGATCGAGAGAAGATCCGCGATCTGTTCGGACGGCATGTGGGCCACGAGGTCGCAGAGAAGGCGCTGCAGTCCGAGAGCGAGCTCGGGGGCGAGGAGCGCGATATCGCCGTGTTCTTCATCGACCTCGTCGGCTCCACCGAACTCGCGTCGTCGCGGCCACCGACCGAGGTCGTCGACCTGCTCAACCGATTCTTTGCCGTAGTGGTCGACGAGGTCGACGAACACGGTGGATTCATCAACAAATTCGAGGGTGACGCAGCACTCGCCATCTTCGGGGCCCCGAACGACATCCCAGACCATTGCGGTTCCGCATTGGCCGCGGCACGGACCATTGCCCGACGCTTGCTGGTCGAGGTCCCCGAGTGCAGCGCAGCCGTCGGAGTCGCAGCCGGCCGCGCGGTTGCAGGCAACGTCGGAGCGAAGTCCAGATTCGAGTACACCGTCATCGGAGATCCGGTGAACGAAGCCGCTCGCCTATCGGAACTGGCGAAAAGCGCTCCCGGAGCAATCCTTTCATCGAAAGCAGCAGTCGACGGTGCCGAGTCCGACGAAGCAGATCGATGGGAATTCGGCGACGCGGTGACGCTACGCGGGCGATCCGCCGAGACAGTACTCGCGAATCCGAAGGGTATCGACATCAACGCCAACGCGGATACTGCCGTCCACGCCTGATCTCCGAGGTTCGCGATCATCGGGTGCCCATCGCGTGATCCGTCGCGTACCCCTAAGTCGCAAAAGCGCGCGCGTTTGCTGAACGCGCGCGGATTGGTGTCGTGTGGGGTGGCGATTGTGCGCGCGTTTGACGATTCCGCGCGCGTCTGTGCCGCGGGGTAAGGGTCGAGGGCGCTCGGGGTGCGTGCAGCGGGTGATCCGTTGCGTGTGCCTGGGTCACTCCGGCCCCTGGCGCAAATGCGCGCGCGTTTGCTGAACGCGCGCGGATTGGTGTCGTGTGGGGTGGCGATTGTGCGCGCGTCTGACGATTGCGCGCGCGTCTGTGACGCGGGGGTGTGGTGGTCGCGGGGTGTGGTGCTGTGGGTGTGGGTGGTGTGGGGTGCAGAAAACCCCCAACCGGTGGTGGTTGGGGGTTTTCTGGAATGTGTGTTCGGCGGTGTCCTACTCTCCCACACCCTGTCGAGTGCAGTACCATCGGCGCTGGAGGGCTTAGCTTCCGGGTTCGGAATGGGTCCGGGCGTTTCCCCTCCGCTATGGCCGCCGTAACTCTGTG
>NZ_JABFAU010000087.1 GCF_017168335.1 Rhodococcus sp. KRD162
CCCCTGGGTCGGCCAGGTGGTGGCGGGGGACGCCCCCCCTGCTCCCCGCCACCGAGCTCCTCGCATCTGCTACTAACCTGACACCGTGGAATCACACGGCAATCGTCCCGACGGCAGTACACCGGATCTGGGCTCCCATGCCGGCCATGGCCACGGGCACGGCCACAGCGACACCCCGGTTCCGCTGGGCCCGGTTGCCGCCAAGGTCGTCGTCGGACTGCTCGTCGCCATCGCCATCGCCGTCATCGCCGGTGCCTTCGCACTGTGGCCGAGCAAGCAGAGCATCGACATCCCGCTACCGTTCCAGACCACCGGCGGAGGTGCCGTCACCACCGAAGCCGGAACCGTCACCTCGCAGAGCATCGGGTCCTGCGGCAGCCCCGACGCTGGAAGACCGTTCGAGGGCAACCCGACACCCCCGGTGAACGACTCGTACGAATGCCAGCGCAGCATCGTCGACATCACCAGCGGCGAGGACGCGGGCAAACGGACGGTACTCGAAATCGCTCCCGGCCCCGGCCAGCCGGACCTGCGTACCGGGGAGGGCATTCGACTCGTCAAACAGACCGACCCGACCGGCGCGGTGCAGTACTCGTTCAACGATTACTCCCGAGGCCTACCGCTCGCGATCATCGTCGGAGTGTTCGCCGTCGTCATCTGCATCGTCGCCCGGTGGCGCGGCTTCCGAGCGCTCGTCGGCCTGGTCATCGCCTTCGCGGTCCTGGTGGTCTTCATGTTGCCCGCGCTGCTCGACGGAGCTCCGGCCATCCCCGTCGCGCTGGTCGCGGGGGCGATCATCTTGTACGCCGTGCTCTATCTGGCGCACGGGGTGAACCTTCGGACCAGCTCGGCACTGTTGGGCACACTGACCTCGATGGGCCTGGCTGCGGTCCTGTCCTACGTCGCCATTCGAATGACCCACCTGACCGGGCTGTCCGAGGAACAGAACACCGAGGTGCAGACGTACATCACCCACGTCAGCATCACCGGACTGTTGCTCGCCGGCTTCATCATCGGCTCGCTCGGCGTGCTCAACGACGTCACCATCACGCAGGCCTCGGCCGCTTTCGAATTGGCCTCGGTGGACAAGACTGCCTCGAGGAGGCAGATTTTCGGTGCCGCAATGAGGGTGGGACGCGACCACATCGCCAGCACCGTCTACACATTGGTCCTCGCGTACGCGGGCGGTGCACTACCGCTGCTGCTGCTCTTCAGCGTCGCCGGTCGGTCGTTCCAGGACGTACTGACCGGCGACGCCGTCGCGATCGAGATCGTCAGATCCTCCGTCGGAGGTGTGGCTCTCGCCTTGTCCGTGCCCCTGACCACAGCCATTGCTGTGCTGTTGGCCCGGCCGATCAGTTCGGGGCGGACGGCCAAGCCCGCCCGAACTCGTGGTTCGGGTCGCCACAGCGCTTAGCCAGCCACAGCGCTTAGGTAGCCACAGCGCTCAGCCAGCCACAGCGCTCAGGTAGCCGCCACTCCCTCGCAATCAGGCGAATGCAGCAGCGACGGTCTCCGACAACAGCGCACCGTTGTGTGTGCTCAATCCCGCCTTCAGGCTCGAGTCCGCCTCGCAGGCCGCTTCCCAACCCTTGTCGGCGAGCGCGACGACGTACGGCAAGGTGGCATTGGTGAGTGCGTAGGTGGAGGTGCGCGGAACAGCGCCCGGCATGTTGGCAACGCAGTAGAACACCGATTCGTGCACCTTGTACGTGGGATCGGCGTGTGTGGTGGCCACCGAATCCTCGAAGCACCCGCCCTGGTCGATGGCGATGTCGACTAGAACCGAGCCCGGCCTCATACGCTGAACCAGACTGTTGGACACCAGCTTCGGTGCTTTCGCACCGGGAACGAGTACCGCGCCGATCACGAGATCTGCTGCGAGAACGGCTTGTTCGAGTTCGTAGGCATTCGATACCACCGTCTTGACGGCTCCACGGTACTGATCATCGATGGCGCGCAATGCCTTCACATCGAGATCGAGCACAGTGACGTCGGCATGCATGCCGACGGCAATGGCGGTGGCGTTCTTTCCGGATACTCCGGCACCGATCACCACGACATTGGCGGGACGTACTCCGGGAACTCCGCCCATGAGAACTCCGCGACCACCTTCGCTGGACATCAGGTGATAGGCACCTGCCTGCGGCGCGAGGCGTCCGGCAACCTCACTCATCGGTGCCAGCAATGGCAGGGAACCGTCTGCAGCAGTGACTGTTTCGTAGGCGATCGAGGTGGTGCCCGATTCCAGCAATGCGTCGGTGCATGCCTTGGACGCCGCGAGATGCAGATAGGTGAACAACACCTGCCCCTTGCGAAGGCGTGAATATTCCTCGGCGATGGGTTCTTTGACCTTCAACAGCAGTTCGGCTGCGGCCCAGACCTCGTCGACGTCGGTGAAGATCTGCGCGCCTGCGGCTTTGTAGTCGGCATCGCTGAACGACGATCCGGCTCCGGCCTCGGTCTCGATGATCACTTCGTGTCCTCGCGAGACCAATTCGTGCACGCCCGCCGGGGTGATGGCCACCCGGTATTCGTGGTTTTTGATCTCGCGTGGAATTCCGATCTTCATGGCGGCCTCCTCGATAGTGGGTGACGCGAAGCCTCGGCTCTCCGCGTAGGCCAACTATGAATTATCTACGAAATAACCGCAACGGAAGTGAATATAATTCTGTAAGGTCAGTTCATGGTGAGTAATAATTCGTTCAAGACCGACGGGGAGGGGTCTCGGCCGAACGATGTTCGGCCGATCCCGCTGGACCGAATCGATCACATCCTGCTCGACGAACTTCGCCGTGACGCCCGCACACCCAACAACGCGCTCGCCGCAGCCGCCGGCATCGCACCCTCGACCGCCCTGGCGCGAGTTCGCGCCCTCGTCGAACGAGGCGTCATCCGCGGATTCCACGCCGACATCGATCCCGAGGCCCTCGGTCAGGGAATCCAGGCCATGATCTCGGTGCGGCTACAAGCAGATGCTCGACGACGCATCAGTGAGTTCGGATCGAAGATCGCCTCACGGACCGAGACGCTGAACATCTACTTCATCGCCGGTGCGGACGACTTCCTCGTGCACGTGGCGACCGTCGACACCGCCACGTTGCGAGACTTCGTCGTCGAGAATCTCAGTGCCGATCCCGCCGTCGCCGCAACCGAGACGATTCTCATCTTCGAACACATCAAGCCGCGAAACACGGCGGCAGACGGGTGAACTGGATCAGGGTGCGAGCGGCGGGAACACCGGCAGCGTGAAGTCCGGGAAGCCCGGGATCAGCGGCGGCGGCTGTTGCGTCGTCGGAGGAACGGATTCGACGGGAGGTGGCGGTGCAGGCTCCGACGTCGTGGTCGTCGGCTCCGTCGTGACAGGCTGGGGAACGACTGGCTGTTCCCAAGTGGTCTCCGGGGCCTCAGTCGTCGGTTCGACGGTGGTCTCCGGTATCGGTGCCGGCGGCGGCAGAACCGGAGTGGGTACCGCTGACGTGGGATCAACGGTAGTCGCTGCTGGAACCTCGGTTTGGGTGCGACTGACCGAGGTATCGACCACCTGCGGCGTGTTCTCGTGCGTGAGCATGAACCCGGACACCGCGGTCACCGCGGCAAGGCCGAGCGCAAGTACACCGCCGGTACGAAGCCTGCGTCGAGTTCGGGTCCGATCGTCCTCGCCGTCGTCGTCGTCGTAGTCGGCGTCGAGCCAGTAGATGTTCTGGAGCTGAAACGGAACCGGCTTGGCATCCTCGACGCTCGCATGGTCGGCGGCCGCGTGCGATTCGGACGCGTCGGCCACGGGGTCGATGGCTCCGGTCTCGAGGGCTCCGGTCTCGGTGGCTCCGGTCTCGGACACCGCGGGCTCCTCGGCCAGGGCCTCGGCAGACCGATCCCCTGCATTGTTGCCCACCGCAGCATCGACACCCAGCGCAGCTTTGTTGCCCACTGCAACGACCTCCCCGTCGACCTGCGCCCCCTGCACATGGTCGTCGGGAACATCATCCACTACAGCCGGACTCGATATCGACTCGGCGGCAACGGTTGTGGAAGAAGAAACAGCAAGGTCGGAGAATTTCGAGGATTCGAAACCTCCGGCAGTGCCGGCGGCCTCGGTCGTCGCCTCGTCGCTCGACGTCGGGGTCGACGCCTCGTTGCCCACTGCCTCGGCACCCGCGGCCGACGCAGCCGCGATCCAGGGACGAGCAGGAACCGGGCGGGTCGTAGAGGGCACCGAAGCAGGTGCAGCAGGCGCGGCGTGGGCGGATTCTGCACGGGCCGGGACCGGTCGTATCGATCCGGCTGTCGACGGACGCGGCGGCGGCGGGCGCAGCCGGGGTGCACGCGGCGGCGGAGTCGGAGCGGACGGTCGCTCCGAATCCTGTCGAGAGCCGGATTCCGCCGGGACAGCGGTCGGTGTCGACTGCGTCGCCGCGGGCCGACTCGCATCGGCGGCAGGGCGCGGTGCGGTCCGGGTACGTGAGTGCGGACGAGCCGCCAGGGCCGCTCCCCGCGCTGCGACGGTCTCGGGCTCGGGCGGCACGATCGACGGCAGTTCCAGCAGCGGCCCGACGCGGGTCTGCACGATCGGCATTCGTGCGCCGCCGCCGATCAGCACCACGGCGTCGATGGGGGCATTCGCACCGATCATCACTGCGCGTGCGAACTCGATGGCCTCGTCGATCACATCGGTGACCAACAGCTCGAAGTTCTCGCGGGAGAGCAGAATCATGCCGCTGGCGTCCGGTAGGCACACCGCGTCCTGCGTGGACAGCCGTTCCTTCGCGATTCGGCACCGCTTCTCGAACAGCGCGATGTCCGGGTCGGTCGCTTTCTTGCCGAGGCGCTCGAGCTGGTTGTTCCGTACGTACGCGTCGAGCAGGTCACCGCTGAACTCGCCCGATCTCTGCGAGGCCGTGACCGTGCGGTTGACCAGGTCGACGACGCTGACCGTCAGTCCGGAACTGCCCAGGTCGAACAGCGCGACCGAGCGGGCATCGCGGGCCTCGCCGGTGGCGGCGAGGTACTCGACCACGGCCTCCACCTCGTGGACCAGCCGGTAGTTGTGCAGGTGCGCACCGGCGAAAGCGGCATGCAGAGCCTCTGCTTGCCGGGCGTCTCGGTAGGCGACACCCGCGGAGAGTTCGGGCTCGGTCTCGGCGGCGGCACCGATCGACTCGGCGGCCAGGTGCGGTAGGTCTCCGCCCACACTGTCGATGACCTCGTTGCGGAAGAACAGCGGGCGCTCGATGTCGGTGACCAGGCCGGAACGATCGGCAACGGGTACCGATACCTGCTCGGCTCGGGGCTGCGCCGTGCGCACAGCTCGGGTCCCCATGGACACCCCAAGCAACACAGTCACGGTTGTCGGCCTCACTTCATCGGCAATGATCCTCGGGCGCGAGATACTTCGCCCGAAGCGTCAGGCTACCGCTTCCGCCGACGCGCTGCGTCGCGCGCCCCGTGGACATCGACGGCGGAACAGCTCGCGCTCACCGGTGGCCTCGGTCGAACCCAACCCTTGGTTTGTTCCGGCTACTCCGACTCCGCCTGCGGTACGTATTTTTGACCGTCGTAGGTGAACGTGCGCTGGTACAGATCTGCATCGGACAACCGTTCTGGACCGAGCACCGGCAGCTCGCTCGGACCGGGAGCCAGGTCGTCGGGCTGGGCGGCTGCGGAAAGCGCAGCTGCGAACTCCGGGTCGAAGGGGATCTGCTCGTCGATGAGCGGCGTGGGTGCAGGCGTGTCTCCTCGCGTGTACACCAGGCCCGCCACCGCGACGATCGCAAGTAGCACCCCGACGAGAACCGATGCGTCGCGTACCGACCATCGTCGCGCGCGCCGAACGGGTTCGGCGACGACACCGGGTTCGAGGACCTCCGGTTCCAGAACCGGCGACTCGATCGATTCGAGCTCAGGTGCCGATTCGAGCTCTGGAACCAAGGGCTCGACGGTGTCGAAGGTGGTCGATGTGATGAACAACTCTTCGGTGGCGAATTGATCGACGGACAGGCCGTCGACCATCCATTCCTCGACCTCGTCGAGGTCCGTCGCCGCGGCCGAGTCGATCAGTTCCGATGCGTCGTCGGGAACAGTGATGTTTCCCACATCTGCGTCGGCGACGTCCGTTGCGGGCCTTTCGTCCAGCGCGGCACCGTTGGCGATGGCCATCACCGGCGCGTCCGGGACGTGGACGGGAACCTGCCACTTGCTTTCGATGATGGTGCGCACCACGGGAATTCCGGCACCGCCGCCGATGAGCAGTACCGCGTCGGGTGCCTGCTTGGACGCCCAGTCCAGGGCATCGGAGACGAGCGGGCTGATCTCGCGCTCGAATTCTTTGCGACTGAGCAGCATCGGGCCGCGATTGGGTGCCCTGACGCCCACCGACGAGCTCACGAGTTCCTTGAGTTCACGGAAGAAGGCCTGATATTCCGCGTCGCCCTCGGGGCCGATGGGCGCAGGCAGAATGCCCTTGGCCATGACGATGCCTCGCACCACCTCGTCGAAGCGGTCGCCACTGATGTCGACGGTGCGTGCAGTCCACTCCACGAAGTCGCCTGCGACGTCCAGCGCGGTGGCGGAGAGCCCCTTCTTGCCGAGGTCGACGACCAGGACGTAGTCCTTGTCGGCCAGTTCCGGAACCGTCCTGGCGTAGGCCATCAGGGCCTGTGATTCCTCGACCATGCGAGCCTTGAGCAGGGTTCGATCGTCCAGGGTCTCGAGCAGCGCCGTCACGGCCGCGGTGTCCCATCCGGCGAGGACGATGTCCTCGAAGGGTCCGAGATCGACGAGCTTGCCGGGTAGCAGGTCGTGTGCACCTTCGGCGTCGATGGAGTCTTCGACGCGGCGACCGTCGGCGGTGTACGCGATGCGCACGGCACCGGTACCCACAGACACCCCGCAGACTCCACTCATCGACCAGCCATTCCTTTGCGTGTGTGCGATTCGACGCCCGATTCGGCGTCGGTACGAAGCCCCCGCTCCATTCGGAGTCTACGGCGACCGAGAAGCCCGATGCGGGCATCGCACTAACGCTACTAAACAATCTACGATATTGTTTGAAGGGGTCTGGGGAGACTTTGGGTCGAAAAGGCGCGCAGCCGGCGGACCTGGAGTCGATCACGAGGCCGTCCGGTCTCGTGGTTAACGCGATCGGTGGAGGTTTTCGATGCAGACGCTCAATGCGCACGACGTGGTTCGAGTGAGAACCGTTCTGGAGAAATTCGGAAAGTTGCCGGTCTCCGTGGAGAGCATCGACGAGGCCGATGACCTCTACGACAGCGGCCTCACCTCGCACGCGAGCGTCAACGTGATGATCGCCCTCGAAGACGAGTTCGACGTCGAGTTCCCCGACACCATGCTGCAGAAGTCGACGTTCGGCAGCATCAACGCGATCGCCGCGGCCATCGCGCAGCTGACGGACTGAGGCCATGACCACCGTCTACGAAAGCTCTGTCGACCAGTCGATGATCGACGTACTGGCCGTACTGCGGACCCACGCCGACGAAGTCGACCGCGATGCCCGTTTCCCCACCGAATCGGTGGATGCGCTGCGCGACGCCGGCCTACTCGGTGTCGGAATTCCGCGAGAGTTCGGCGGCGGCGGGGCCACCCTGACCGAGATCGCCCGCATCGCGCGTGCTCTCGGTGCCGAGTGCGCATCGACGGCGATGATCTTCGTCATGCACCAGTCGCAGGTGCTCAGCATCGTTCGCCACGGCAAATCCGACGCCATGGCAGATTTGCAGCGACGAATTGTGACCGATCGCATACTGGTGGCGTCTGCCACTACCGAGATCAATATCGGTGGCGACGTCCGTTCGAGTAGCTGCGCGGTGGAATACGACGGCGAGCAGATCACGCTGAGCAAGAACGCTCCGGTCATCTCCTACGGCGAGTACGCACAGATCGTGCTCGCGACGGCGCGTCGCAGCGTCGACAGCCCCCCGAGCGACCAGGTTCTCGTGGTGTGCGAGAAGCCGGATGTGACGCTCGAGAAGACCGGCACCTGGGACACCCTCGGATTCCGCGGCACGTGCAGCCCCGGCTTCATGCTGGCCGCTCGCACAACGACGTCGAACATCCTCGGCGACAACTACGGCGACATCTCGGCTCAGACGATGCTCCCGGTTGCTCACGTGCTGTGGGGATCGGCGTGGCTCGGTATTGCCGACGCGGCCGTGACCAAGGCCCGCAAGTTCGTACAGAAGGCCGCTCGCAAGACGCCGGGGACCCCGCCGCCCAGCGCGCTGCGCCTGGCCGAGTTGATGGTGGTCCACGAACAACTGGTGGACACCGTGTTCGGAGCGGCAGCGAAGTTCGAGGCCGTCGCCGACAGCCCAGCCGAGCTCGGGGCCATCGGTTTCGCCATCAAGATCAACAACGTCAAAGTCACTGCGTCGTCACTGGTCATCGACATCGTCGGCAAGGCCTTGCAGATCTGCGGCATTTCCGGCTACCGGCAAGACGGCGACCTCAGCATCGGCCGTCACCTTCGAGATGCACACGGGTCCGCGATCATGGTCAGCAACGAACGCATCCTGGGGCACAACGCCCAGCTCTCCCTCGTCTACAAGGGAAAATGATGACTACCACACACTCCGCAGCAGCGACCGACATCAGCGAACTCGATGCGGCCCGAGCTGCTTTCCGCGCCGAGCTCGTCGACGCCGGACTTCTGATACCCAGCTCGATTCCCGGATTGTACGGGCGCAGCGGCGAATTCGAGGACATCATCGAGTTCGTCGATGCTCGTGTCATCGAGGCCGGGCTGGCCGAGCACGGCTACCGCGCCAAGCGGTTCCGGTTCGCTCCGGTGTTCCCTCGGGAAGCCTTCGAGCGCACCGACTACATCGCCTCGTTCCCCAACCTCACCGGTGCCATCAACACCTTCGAGGGCGACAACAAGGAACATGCCGCGCTGCTGGCCGAGAGATCCGAAGGCAAGGACTGGGATCACTTTCTGCACTCCGCCGGAACCATGTTGGTCTCGGCGGCCTGCCACCCGTCGTACTCGATGCTCACCGGCACACTGCCCGCTGAAGGCTCGCTGATGGACATCTACGGATTCTGCTTCCGGCACGAACCCGCAGTGGATCCGGCTCGGATGCAAGCATTTCGGATGCACGAGTTCGTACGAGTGGGCACACCCGAACAGGCCGTCGAACACCGTGAACGCTGGGTTCCGCGTGGCTTGCAGGTACTGGCGGATCTCGGGCTCGAAGCCGAAGCGGTCATCGCCAACGATCCCTTCTTCGGTCGCGCAGGCCGCATGCTGGCAGCGAACCAGCGCAACGAGAACCTCAAGACCGAACTGGTCGTCAAGCTCTACGGAGATCTCGATGACGGCACCGCGGTCGTCTCGTGCAACTGCCACCGCGACCACTTCGGGCACACCTTCGACATCCACACCGTCGACGGCGAGCCCGCTCACAGTGCCTGCGTCGGATTCGGCATGGAACGTATCGCGCTGGCGATGCTGCGCACCCATGGTCTCGACCGCTCGGCCTGGCCGGCCGCACTGCGCTCCTGACCGACAACTGTTTCGCCCCTGCACTCGCAAGAAAGGACGAATTGAAGTGAGCATCTCCCGCACCGCCTCCGGGCGCATCGGGTCCGTTCCCGCCGAGTCCTTTTCTCGCACGGCGGGCGGCAAGTACCCGACGTGGTTCGGACCGTCCGATGCGCCCTTGTTCGGCACGGTCCACGTACCGGCCGGCGGCCGGGCGCGCGGAGGGGTGGTCCTGTGCCCGCCGCTCGGTAAGGAACAGGTCGACTCGTATCGCGGGATGACCTTGCTGGCCCAGAAGCTCTGTGCGGACGGTCTTCTGGTGTTGCGATTCGACTACGCCGGCACCGGGGATTCGTGGGGCGATCAGGATCGACCCGGCGCCGTCGATCGGTGGCAGCGCAGCATCGTCGACGCCGTCGACTACATTCGCGGTTGCGGGGTAGCCGATGTCGGTCTCGTTGGCCTGCGCGTCGGTGCACTTCTTGCGTGTTCCGTCGCCGACGAGTGCGGGCCGCTGACGACGATGACTCTGTGGGACCCGGTGGTTCGGGGTCGGTCGTATCTGCACGAGCAGCGCGCGTTGTACTCGGTCAGCGTCACCACCGATTCCGACGCCGATCCGAGAGTGTCCATCATCGGCGCTGTGCTGCACCCGGATTCGGCCGCGGACTTCTCCGCACTCGATGCGGCGTCGGCAACGACCGATGCAGCGGTTCTGGTCGCCACTCGCCCCGAGCGTGGCGACTCGAAGCCGGTACGCAGGCTGGTCGAGGCACTGTCGGCTCACGAGCACACCTTGTCCGCTCACGAGGACTTCCTCGAGCCGAGCGATTTCGAGGTCATCATGCCGTTCGCCGATATCGCGTATCTCGCGAGGTGGACCGCGTCGAATTTCCCGACCGAGCCCGCCGCCGATGTCGAGGTGGCGCTTCGAACGCGCTTCACGGTCGACGGAATCGACGAGAGCATCGAATACCTGGGGGAGCAGCAGCTTTTCGCGATTCGCTCGTCCTCGGATCGATGCCTGCCGGGCGGTCCGACCGTGGTGTTCTACCCCACTGCCAACGAGCATCGCGTCGGCCCGGTGCGGATGTGGGTCGAGTTGGCCCGTCTTCTTCCCGAGTTCGGGGTCTCGACGGTGCGCTTCGATCGACGCGGCACCGGCGAATCGGGCGCTGTCACGGACGGAGAATTGACTCGCCTCTACAGTCCGGAAGGAAACGAGGACGCCCTCACCGCCCTCCACCGATCCGGCACCACACCGGACAACGTGCTGGTGGCCGGAATGTGCTCGGGCTCATGGTATTCCAGCTATGCTGCTCGCGAGGTGGGAGCACGTGCGGCAGTACTGCTCAACACCCTGGACTGGACGACGCGTCGTCTCGAATTCGTCAAGCGATCCTCGATGCATACCGAGGAGACAGGACTGCGGGCGCGCGCGCTCGATCGCCTGCACCACTGGGGCGTTCGTGTCAAGAGTGCGATGCAGCCCCGGATTCCGTATGCCCTCTGGATCTGGTTGGGACGCCGCGGGTTGATTCAGGTTCCAGAAATCTCGCTGCGCTTGCTCAGCGACCGTCAGGTCAGGACGCACGTGCTGCTCTCCCCCACCGACGCCACCTGGTTCGAGACCAATCGAGGACCGGAGGGCATGCGCCGGTTGCAGCGTCGAGCGTCTGCACCCACCGTCACGAAGTTCGAGTCCGGTGATCACTCGCTCTACGGCCGAGATCTGCGAGAGAACGTACGAGCCGAACTGCTCGCAGCTACCTCCGCAGCGTTCGACATCGAGATCGCCGCTCCGTCGCCGCCGGTCACCGTGGGGCGGGTTCGATTGTGAAGCATCGCGCTCCCAGGATCGCGCCACCCAGACACGAACAGCTGGAACAACTCCGGTGGTACCCGGTCGAACCTGCCCGGTTCGACCTGGGCTTGATGAACAGTCCGACGATGCCGGTTCCGACCGTGCCCTCACCCGGTTCGCTCCAGACCGTCGACATTCGTCCGGTCGATGTGGCGACCGACGCGATCCCGGAATCAGGGCCCGGCTCGAAATCCTCGGATCGCAACCTCGCACTGAATTCGCTGGCGCTGATGCTCTCGACTGCGATCACCGGCGCGCTCGGGCTGTTGTTCTGGGCGGCAGCAGGCCGTCTCTATCCCGTGGCCGAGGTCGGCAGCGCGTCTGCCGTCATCACGTCCGCAGTGATGCTCTCGACGCTGTCCAACCTGAGCCTCGGCTCCATGTACGAGCGGTTCCTTCCGATATCGGGCCGGTTGGCCAAATCGTTCATCGTGCGCGGGTACATCACCGTCACCGCGTTCGCATTCGTTCTCGGCGGCGGCTTCCTGCTGGTCGCTCCCACGGACGAGATGTTCACCAACACCGCCGAAATCGTCTCGTTTCCGTTCTTCGTCGCGGTACTGGCGGTGTTCGCACTACAGGATCAGACCTCGTCCGGCCTCGGTGTCGCCCGCTGGGCCGCGGCCAAGAACGTGTTCCACGCCGTCGTCAAATTCGTCATGCTGTTGGCGCTGTTCACAACCGAACGCAGTACGTCGATCATTTCCGCGTGGGCGGTCCCCGCGATCGTGGCGTCGGTGTTCGTCCTGCGCGCCATCTTGAAGACCGTGCGCACCGATCAGCGGTACTCCGGAGCACCGGACCTGCCGCCCAAGCGCGAGATGTGGGCCTACTTCGGCTCGGCCTACGGCATCACCGCGCTCGGTTCGCTCGCTCCACTTCTCGTCCCGATGATCGTCGTCGCCACTCTCGGTGCCGAGCAGAACGCGTACTTCTCTCTCACCTGGTCGATCGTCAGCGCGCTGTACATCCTGATCAGTGTGTTGATCGGCCCGTACGTCGCCGAGGTCGCCGCGCACCCGGCACAGTTCCATCGCCTGACCAAGCGATTCATGACCCTCGTCTGCATCGTCGCGCTCGGTGGGGCGATCTTCCTCGCCTTCGTTGCGCCTTTCGGGCTCGGTTTGATCGGCCAGGGCTACCGCGACCAGGGCACCATCATCGTGCAACTGGCAGCGGTGACCATTCCGCTCTCGGTGGTCGGTTCCCTGTACGACGGTTTGGCCCGGGTCCGTCGACGCATGCGGCTGGCGGTGATCGTGCAGGTCGTGGCCACCTCGATCATCATCGGCGGTTCGATCGGTCTGTCCTCGTCGATGGGTATCGCTGCCGTCGGCTGGGCGTACCTGGTTGCCGAGGCCTTCGGCGCGGTCGTGCTGATCGTGCCGCTCACGCGCTGGATTCGTGAACTGTCGGCAGGCGGTACGGGCGGTTCCGGCGACGACTCAGGACCCACCGATCCACCCGGACCTCGTCGGCCGATCGATGATCGCGATGCCGTTTCACCGCGATCGGATCAGCTCGAACACCGGCCGGGCGGGCCGCGGCACGGCCAATCGAGACATCGAGAACCGCACTTCGGCGAGCCACAGGATGGACCACGGCAGCACGAGGAGCCTTCACCGCGGCGTATTCCGGTCCACGCTCAGCACAGGACGGCACCATGACACAGACTTATCGAGCAAGCTCGTTGGATATGTTGCGGTCGGATTCCCGGATCGTGACTGTGGTCGGACCTGCGGATTTCGGTGATCTCGCGCGAGTGCAGAGCCGTGTGCTCGCCCTCGCGTCCACTGGACCGGCCGCCCGCCTCGGCCTTCGAGCTCTGCCGTCCTCGCCGAATTGGGCCTTCGAGCCCGAGCGGGTGCTCGAGCACATCACCGAGGGAGCTGCCCTCGATCAGCAGCAGCTGGCCAAGGAGTTGACCGAGTTCTCGCATTCGTCGATGGCCGAGGTACCTGTTCGGATTCATCTGGCCGGTGGGTACCTGTTCCTCGATCTCAACCACGGCCTCGGCGACGCACTGTTACCGGTAGACCTGTTCGCGTATTTGGCCAACGCCGCTGCCGACGCCCCGCTGCCTGCATGGGCCGGATCGGCCGTCGACGGCCATCCCCTACGCAAGGCGCTGCTGCGCTGGGCTCTGCGTAATCCGGGAAAGGTCAAGGACACGATCGTGGACCGTGTTCGTCCTCGATCGAATGCGGAGACCGCATTGTCCGCTGTCGAACCCGAGGCGGCATCGGCGACGGAATCTCGACCGTGGGCGCCGTCTGCCTCCGTCGTCGTTGCGGCGACGCCGGCCGGTACCAGCGACGCGATCCGTCGGTGGCGGGATTCTCATCTTCCCGGCGCGAGTGTCAGCTCGGTGATGTGCGCCGCCGTGGCTACGGCATTCGCGCAGTGCTCGCTGCCGCTCGATCGGTCTGCGGCATTTCTCTTCGATTGCCGCCGCTACCTTCCGCCGTCGACCACGGTGGTGGGTAATTTCGCCTCCGGAATCGGTTTCCCGGACCTCGATCCGACCTCGCCCAGGGCCGTGCACGATGCGTTGTCCGGTGCCATCGACAGGGGCCGTCCCATCGCGTCCGCCACCATGAGCACCATCAAGTACAAGCGCCACCAGAAGGCGGTGTCCGGTACGTTCGCCGACCGAGCCCCGGTGCAGCCGACGATCAAGCTGATGTTCTCCGATGTCGGTAGAGTCAGGCAGTTGGAGCCGGCCTCCTGGACTGCCGAGCCGGCCGACCGTGCCTTCTACGTCATCGCCGCTCCGGTCCATCCGGAGTCGGTGATGATCACGATGGAGACCATCGGTTCGGTCGTCTATGTCTCCGCGTCTTTCCACGACAACGTGTTCGACAGCCGCACCCTCGATGCCGCACTCTCTCGCGCGGCAGCCGATCCGATTGCATTGCTGGCCCCTCAGGAGAAGACCACATGACCACCGAAGCGAAGAGCCCATCGAACTCCGATGCCGGGAGCCCGCTCTCGCGCGCTCCCGAGCGCGCGGCGCAAGCGCCGAAGTGGTCGGGTTTCGTCGCCCAGGTGGCTCGGTGGTCGGGGCTGTCGGTCGTGCAGTTTCTGCTCGTCGAGTACATCGTCTCGGCCACGTGGCGCGGGCTCTACAGCTACCGGAACAACTACATCAGCGAACTGGGAATCCCCTTCTGCGGCCCCGCGGGCGATTGGCCGTGCAGCCGGCTCTACGTGCTGCTCAACGCCTCGATGGTGCTGTTCGGACTGGCGATCGCGGCGATGGCTGCGTCGTGGTACGTCGTGCGCCGGATCGACGGTAGGGCCGCGTCGTTCTTCCTCGTGGCCGGAGCAGGTGCCATCACCGCGGGCGTGATCAATCAGGGCATCGACTACCCGATTCACTCGTTCGGTGCCACAGCATTCTTCGTGTTCGGCAACTTCGGCCTCGTCGTCGCCGGTGGGCATCGGAGTCTGCGTAGTGGCATCCGTGTGGTGGTGACCGCTCTCGGGGCCGTCGGTCTGGTCGGGTACTTCGCCTACATGAGCGGTCACGAATTCGGTCTCGGTATCGGCTCCATGGAACGTATCGCCACCTACGCCCTGTTGTTGGGAGTCGTCGTTCTCTCGGTCTCGCAGTTCAATGCAACTCGGGCACCGAAGACCCTCGACGAGCGCGCGTGAGCCGTCATGCTGCACCCGACCGCGAATCCGGAACCGTCGAGGTGGCACGACTCCCCGGCTCCGGACTCATCGCCCCGCCTCGGCAGCGCCGATGGCCGTCGGTGTTGGCGTTTCTGGTCGTCCTGGCACTGGTGGTGACCGGCACCGTGTACGGAATCACCCATCGATCCGACGGGTCGGAGTCGGATGCCCGATTCACAGCCGCGGGGACCGTCGACGCCACGTCCACGACATCGGCATCCGATACCGAGGCAGCCAAGCCCGGATACACCGTCTACGACGACTTCTCGGGAACAGCGGGCGACAGGTTGGCCGACGACCGGTGGAGTCACGACGTCGGTCGAACCGGTTGGGGAAACAACGAGAAGCAGGACTACACCGATTCGACGGAGAACTCCTCACTCGACGGACAGCGCCACATGGTGATCAACGCCATGCGAAACGGTGACGGCTACACCTCGGCCCGAGTGACCACCAAGGGCAAGTTCGAGTTCACCTACGGCCGCGTCGAAGCTCGGATCAAGATGCCTGCCGGAAGCGGTCTGCATCCAGCGTTCTGGATGCTCGGTACGGATCTGGATTCGGTCGGGTGGCCCCTCTCCGGCGAGATCGATGTGATGGAGACGCTGAACCAGGCCGACCAGTATCACACCGGAATCCATGCGCCTCAACCAGATTCGCTGACGAGCCAGAAGGTGGACGCAGGCGGAGTTCCGCCGAAGCCCCTGTCGGAGGGCTTCCACACCTACTGGGTCGAGCGTTCACCCGGCCGCGTCACCACAGGTATCGACGGCACGACCCTGGCGACGATCACACCGGCCGATCTGATCGGTGGCAACGATTACTGGGTTTTCGACAAGCCGTTCTTCCTGCTGTTCAATGTCGCGGTTGCCGGCGACTGGCCGGGCCCCACCGATACTTCGACGCCGTTTCCGGCAACCATGATGGTCGATTGGGTGCGGTATCGAGCCGACTGAGACCCGCTGGACCTACCCGAACGTGTTCCCCGAAAGGACCCCC
>NZ_JABFAU010000088.1 GCF_017168335.1 Rhodococcus sp. KRD162
TTGGTGCACGAGGGCCAGTGCACGAAGGTCGATCCGCAGTCCGATCCGGCGGTGGTCGGGCTGCTCGGATGCGGGGTGATGGCCGGGTTGGGTGCGGCGATGAACACCGGCACCATCTCGCGGGGCGACTCGGTGGCAGTGATCGGGTGCGGCGGGGTCGGTGACGCGGCGATCGCCGGTGCCCGGTTGGCGGGGGCGTCGACGATCATCGCGGTCGATCGGGACAAGGGCAAGCTCGACTGGGCGGTCGATCTCGGTGCCACCCATACCGTCGATGCCTCGGCGGTCGATGTCGTCGAGGCCGTCCAGGAGTTGACCGGTGGGTTCGGGGCGGATGTGGTCATCGATGCCGTCGGGCGTCCGGAGACGTGGAAGCAGGCGTTCTATGCCCGTGATCTGGCCGGCACGGTGGTGTTGGTGGGGGTCCCGACACCGGAGATGACCCTGGAGATGCCGTTGATCGATTTCTTCTCCCGTGGTGGCTCGTTGAAATCGTCCTGGTACGGCGACTGCCTTCCCGAACGGGACTTCCCGATGCTGGTCGATCTGTACGAGCAGGGCCGGTTGCCGCTCGAGAAGTTCGTCACCGAACGGATCGGTCTCGGGGACGTCGAGGCAGCGTTCGAGAAGATGCATCAGGGCACCGTGCTGCG
>NZ_JABFAU010000009.1:0-64357 GCF_017168335.1 Rhodococcus sp. KRD162
GCCGAAGTGCAAAGGAGGGTTCGCGTGTCAAGCCCTCGGTTGTTGTTCTAGTTGGTTTGGGCGTCCCCGACCCAATGACCAGGAACTTCGTGGTTGCGATGTTCATGCAAGCATTAATTAATTAATGCTTGCATGAACTAGTGCGTTCTGTCTTTAGGTCTTGCACTCACGCACGCAATCACGCACGCACGCAATCACGCACTCATGCACGCATGCGTTAAGTAGTTAGTTATCTAGTGAGTGACTGAACGCGTGAGTTAGATAACTAGTGAGTGAACGAACGCGTGAGTTAGATAACTAGTGAGTGAACGAACGCGTGAGTGAGTGAGTTAGTGCTAGCATGAGTTCATGAAGGTAATCATGGTGTATAGCGAGGCCGGGGGCGTCACGAAAACCACCACAGCTGTATCGCTGGCGATGGTTTCGGCGGCGGCTGGAAATTCCACCACCTTGATAGATCTGGACCCTAGAGGTGCTGCCACCAAGTGGGTCGGCAGTTATCCAGACGAATCCTGGAAGCATGTGGGAGCGATCCTTGCGGACTCGAATCCGGAGGGGTGGGCTGATGACCTGGCAATTCCCACCGAGTGGTCCGAACGTCTGCGAATTCTTCCTTCAGCGCGGTCCCTCTCGAATCGCGAAAAGGACTACGAAGACCATGCAGAGCTACGCCTCGCCGTGGCATTAGAGGGACACTCCTCGAATGTCGTAGTCATCGACTGCCCAAACCGGCAGGGTGGTCTTCTGACCCAGAACGCGCTGGCTGCTTCCACGCTTGTTGTCTATGCGGCCACGGCCAATCAAGACGGACTCGACGGGGTCGAGGGGGCGCGAGAGAGTGTCCAAAAGTTCCGAGCAAGCCGCGAGAAGATCGGGGCGACGGTCAACCTCCACGAAGCAGGGATTGTCGTCGGAGCTGTGAAGGACACGGTGATGACGAAGGTGTCCACCAAGGCGCTTGAGCTTCTACATGAAACAGGACTTCAGCTCAGCCCCATCATCCCGAACCGGACGATCGTTGACCAGTCGCGAATGACAGGGGAGTGGTACGGCAAGTTCGACAAGGGTTCCCCTGTGCTTGCCGCTTACCAGCAGGTATTTTCAAAAATCATTAATTAATGCATGCGTTCACGCATTCGTGAAAGGTAGCGACAGTGAGTAGCGAACCCGACCTGAGCATCCCACGCAGAGGGCCCCGTCCCGCCGCCGATGAAGCCGTTGACTCCGCTGAGGTCGCACGGGCAACGAAGATCCCGCCCCGACCGGTGGGGCGACCCCGCCGTCAGAGGGCCGAACCAGTCATTCAATTCTCGACGCGTTTGGGTATGAGCTACCGAGAAGCCATCGACTCGGTCATGGATGAAACCGGCGACACCATCCGCGAAATCATCGAGCACGCTCTCCTAGAGACCTACCCAGGCCACTTCAAGCAAAAGTCGTCGAAGCAGCGGTAAGACGGCGAGCTGAAACGCCCAGGCCTGACTACCACCTGCAGGGCCCCGGCAGTGCTGACACACCACCGGGGCCATCGGCCACAGACAACCAAGGAGCTGTGACCTATGAACCACCGTAACTCGCAAGCCGCCATCGAAGACCCTGGGAGCCCCTCTGAGGCACCTTCGGTCGAAATACACCCTGCTGTCATCGTGTGGGCGCTCGTAATCGGGCTTATAGTCGCTTTCGCGGTCACAGCATCAAGCTTCGCTCTCAGCTTCGTGACGCTTTATGACCTGGCAGCTATGGCAGGCGCGCGCGATTTGGCGTGGGTAATCCCCGTAGTGCTGGACGGCCCGATCCTCGCGGCCGGCATCTTCCGAATCGCGCTGTCTCAGCACTCCGACCGGCGAACCATCGTTGGTCGAAGATTCATTATCGCGGTCTTTGCCCTTACCGGCCTGGCCAGCATGGCGGGAAACGCGTACCACGCAGTGTTAACGGTGACAGATCTCGATGCCTCGGTTGCAGGGGCGATCGGAGCGCTTGCCCCCCTCATGGTGATGACGATGAGCGAGATGATCTCCATCGTCATCAGCGCGCCTCGGCTCCGCGCCTCGGGCCCACCCAACACCACCGCCCCCGATGTCGAGGTGCCGCCTAAGGCCGAGAGCGCGCAGACCAACGAAGCGACAGCCCAGCTCATCACTCTCTTCGACGAGCGTGGTGGCCTTGATGACGCTGTCTGGCTAACCGCCCACATGTATCAGAACCATCCAGACACTCAAGGCAACTTCGCCGCCGTCAGCAGGCACTTAGGCGTAACGGCTACGGCCGTGTCAAAGCGCTACGACAAGTGGGCGAGGCTGATGAATGCGGTGACCGCAGCGAAAGCAGCGGAAGCCGAAGCTCGAAACTCGGCGGACCGCAACCAGGATCGCCTCAAACGCGACGCGGCGGATGATCCTTTAGTTTCCAGCCCAAGTTCCGACACTGCGGCTCCCGAGTATGCGGAGGCGACACGGTGACACAGCAACGAGCCCATTAAGACCCCGCGGCGCTGTGATCACCGCGCGGACGCCGATGAGTTTACCGACCGCGGTTACGCCGGCGCATCGATCAAAAACATCATCGCCAACTCATTCATCGAGCGAGCAAAACCACTTTCGCAGGACTCGCCTCGTAGAGGCGAGTTTCGGTTGCGCTCACCAATCACCCCCGAGCGACCGATCTGAAGAGGCGTCGGGCCCGCTGTGACCGAAACCCGCGGCGCAGCAGCTTCCTGCGGGTTTGGGTGTGCGTTTTGACCATCGTCATAACGGACGATCGAGAACGGCCTTCCAGGGCCGAGTCTGTCAGTTTCAGAAGTAGGCTGCACGATTTGCTGGGGTTTTACCCGTGATTGCAGTTGTCTTCTGACATTCTGAGTGCAGAAGTGAACTGCACAATCGGCACCACAGGTCGGGGTGTTCAAGGCTGTGGTGGGGGTGGGCGGCCGATGTGCGGACGGGTCGATACGTCGACCAGAATCATCGGTATGACGGAAGAGCGGTCGGCAGAGACTTTTGTGGGGTTCGCGGTGCGCTGGGAACCCTATGGAGGTGCCGATGACGAAGACATCTTCGTGGCGTTCGGGATTTCGGGTGCGGAGTATCGGCGCCGGTTGTGGTGGGCCTTGAATCTGCCCAGTGGCCCAGACCTGGACGACGATGTCCGTGATCGACTCCGTGAGTACGCCATGCGTACCACGCGCCTACGCCGTCGTCGGGGCGGTAGCGAAGTTCGCGATGCACTCAGTGGCGTGTGGAAATGGGGTGATTCCTACGGTGATCGCGACGTGAATCGACTTCCCACCAGCGAGGGCGATCAACGCGAGGATCAGTAGTGTCGATGACGTTTGTCAGTGTCAGAAGTTGGCTGCACTTCGTGCTGACGCCGGGTGTTGGCCTGGGGAACCTTTGGTGCGGTTTCGCAGCGCCCGCGTGATGTCGATGATCGTCATGGCCAGCAGGACTGGTTTGGCAATGCTCAGTACGGCCGCGGACCCGATGACCGAGGCAACCAGAATTGAGTAGATGTCCACCGGTCAGGTCTTGTCGCTGATGTCGTTCGGTGTTGTCGGTGCTGTCGTCGACGGTTCGGATTTGTGGTGCTCGATGATGTCGGCGTCGTCGGCGAAGATCAGCGTTCCGTCTTCCGACGCGATGGCCCATCGATGGGGCATGGCCCAGTCTCGGCCGGCGGCGGGGACGGTCAGCAAGTAGTCGGCGAAGTCCTCGACTACGGTCCCGGTAGCGGTGCCGCCCTCTAGGCGTCGCACTTGGAGTGTGTCACCAATGGTGGGTGGTGTCGTTGTGATCTCTACCGGTTCGGTCATGACGGAATTGAAGCAGACGAATTCTCGTGGCTGATCATGCGTCCATCGATTTTCAAAGTCGTCGATGTGCCCGAGACCCCCACGGTGGCAGCTTCGGAAGTTGACTCGCATCGGCCCGGCGGGCCATGTGCGAGAAACGGCGATTGGCGGTGGGCTATTTCAAGTGCCGGTACAGCGTCGATCGCGACACTCCGAGCACTTCTCGGATGTCGGTGAGTGACATTCCGCCGGTGCGCATTCGCTTCGCTTGTTTGATTTGCGTCCCGGACATCGCCGGTGGTCGGCCACCGAGTCGCCCTTGGGCGCGTGCCACCGCCAGTCCGAGGTTGGTGCGTTCGCGGATGAGGTTGCGTTCGAATTCCGCCAACGCTCCGAAGATGGAGTAGATCAGCTTTCCGCCGGAGGTGGTCGTGTCGATCGCTTCGGTCAGCGAGCGGAATCCGACGCCATCGACGTCGAGCTGCTCGACCGTTTCGAGGAGATGGGGGAGTGATCGCCCGAGACGGTCGAGTCGCCACACGACCAACGTGTCGCCGCGCCGCAGATGCGAGAACAGATCCGACAGCTGCGGCCGAGACGTCGTCGCACCCGACGCAGTTTCCGTCCACACTCTCGAACACCCGGCAGCGCTCAAAGCTTCGCTCTGCGCGTCGGCGCTCTGATCGGTCGTCGACACCCTCGCGTAGCCCAGAAGTTCTCCCACAGGGTCGAGTGTGTCACAACTCGTCGTAGGGACACATTTCGGCGTGTCGGTTTTGAACATGAGTTCTGACACACACGCCCATCGTCCTTGCCGTGTCAAATCCAGGGCGTGTCTAAAACGAAGGTTAAAGACACGTAGTCATAAGTGAGCGCCTAGGTTCGGACGATCGGGCAGTCAAAGCACCAAAGGAGTAATCTAGCGTTTTCGCTAGATTACTTGAGAGGTGTCAAGTGCAGCGCACTTCTGAACTCGTGCACTCGTCTTCTGAAACTGACATAGTCCATCGGCCGCGGCCGGAAGCGAATTGTCCGGTAAGACCGTCTTTCTCGACCCCGGCCACCAAGGCACCGGGCATTCGGAGAATCTGCAGCGTCAGGTCGACGATGGCCGCGGCGGAACCAAAGACTGTCAGACCACGGGCATGACCACACTGGACGGCGTGCCCGAGCACACCATCAACTGGAAAGTCAGTGAACTGGTTCGATCCAGCCTGGAAAGTCTGGGTGCGACGGTGAAGACGAGCCGAGCGGACGACACCGGGTGGGGCGGATGCGTCGACGACAGAGCACGCGCTGCGAGCGAGTCCGGGGCCGATCTCGCCGTGAGCATCCACGCGGATTCCACGAGCACCACAACCGATACCGGTAAGCACGGATTTCATCTGATCGTTCCGACGCTACCGATTCCGAACGCGGCGGCCGATGCAGCCCAGTCCGGAGGTGGGCGCACGGCTTCGAAGCTGATGCGCGATTCGTACGTGCGTGCCGGATTCGATCCGGCCAACTACGCAGGCGTCGACGACGGAATTCAGGAGCGATCCGATGTCGCCGGCCCGGCGTTGACCACGGTGCCCCTCGTCTTCGTGGAAATGGGCAACGGATCGAACCCGGACGATGCGGCACTTCTGGAAAGCTCGGAAGGCCAGCTCGAGCACGCGATCGCGATATCGACCGGGATCATCGATTACCTGCTCGGTGCCGAGACGTCCGCTACGACGGCAGCGAGCCCGGCAGCTGCACCGGCCGGTACGACGAGCACCGACACCCCGGCACCGGCGACATCCTCGCCCACAGGAGCGGGGACTGCCGTCGAGGGCCGTAGTGCGTTGTCGCGATTGCTCGAGAGCGTCTCTCCGTACATCGACTCCTTCGGGGTCGACGGTTTGTCCTCGCTGGTGACCCAGGACAACGTCGCCAGTGTGTCGAACTTCGCGCAAGGCCTGCTGAAACAGATGCTCGCCGACCGGTAGGCTCGGACGCCGTGACGCGTCGACGAATCCCGGTGGTGATCATCGCGGGCTTCCTCGGCGCCGGGAAGACGACTCTGCTCAATCACCTGCTGCGCAACGACGCAGGGATTCGAATCGGCGTCGTGGTGAACGACTTCGGGGCCATCAACATTGATTCCATGCTGGTGGCAGGGCAGGTCGATTCGATGATCTCGCTCGGCAACGGATGCATCTGCTGCGCGGTCGATCTCGACGACATGGATGCGATGTTCGATGCGCTCGCACATCGGCGTTCGAGCATCGACGTGATCGTGGTGGAGGCAAGTGGGCTGGCCGAACCCCGCAACCTGATCCGAATGGTGCGCGGCAGCGAGAACGAGTTCATCGTCTACGGCGGGCTCGTCGTAGTGGTCGACGCCGTGGAGTTCCCGCAGACCCGTGTACTGCACCCCGAAATCGACCAGCACCTGCAGTTGGCCGACCTCGTGGTGTTGAACAAGTCCGATGCCGTCTCGGCATCCGAACGCTCCGACCTCGAGTTCACGGTGCGCGGCGTTGTAGGTGAGGTGCCCGTCGTACCGGTCGCCTTCGGTCGAGTGGACCCACTGTTGCTGTTCGACCGTCGTGAGGATCGTGCTGTCGAGTCGACGATCGCCGTGCAATTGTCGCTCGACGAGCTCCTCCGTCAGCAGCATTTCGAGCATGACGACGAACACGACGACTGCGACCACCACCTACACGCGCAGTACTCGCACACCGAGTTCGTCACCACCGATCCGATCGAACCGCGACGGTTGATCGAGTTCCTGGAGAATCCCTCGGGAAATCTCTACCGCATCAAAGGTGTCGTGTATTTCGCGATACCGGGCTACATGCAGAAATTCATCGTCCATACCGTGGGTCGCCACATTCGTCTCGAAGCGACGTCGTGGTCGAGGGGTGAGACCGAACAGACCTCGCTGGTGCTGATCGGTACCGAACTCGACACATCGGTAGTGGAGAAACGGCTGCGGGCCTGCGTGCGGGAACCGGCCGAGCGCTGCGATGCCTCGTCGATGCTCCCGGTCCATCGCTACCTCGACACGGCGTAGCTCCTACAGTCCGACCCACTCGGTACGTCCGCCCTCGAATCCCTGCCGCTTCCAGATCGGAACCTCGGCCTTGATGCGCTCGACCAGACGGGCGCAGGCCGCGAAGGCCTCGGCGCGGTGAGCCGAACCGACGGCAGCGACGAGGGCGAGATCGCCGACCCGCAGGTCGCCGACACGGTGTACCGCCGCCACGGTGAGACCGGTCTCGGCCGAGACCTCCGCGCAGCATCGGCTCAAGAAGCGCTCCGCGTCGGGGTGGGCGCGGTATTCGAGGGTCTCGACGGCGTGGCCCTCGTCGTGATCACGCACGATCCCGCTGAACAGCACAACCGCGCCGTGACGTGAATCCTGCACTGCCGCTTCTACTTCGGCGCTACTGAGTGGTTCACTGGAAATTCGTGCAACGAGCTCACTCATCGTGGGGTCCTCCTCCGGCGATCTGGGCCAACACATGGTCCAGCAATGGATCGAGTACGGCGAGACCGTCCTTGACGCCGCCGGGCGAACCCGGCAGATTGACGATCAGCGTGCGTCCGATCAGCCCCGACACACCCCGGCTGAGCACCGCGTGCGGCGTCGCAGATGTTCCGCGGGTCCGGATCGCGTCGGCGATTCCGGGCATGTCCGTATCGAGGAGCGCTGCCGTGGCCTCCGGCGTCGCGTCGGTCGGGGACACTCCGGTGCCTCCGGTACTGATGATCAACGACGGTTCCCCGCGTAGCGAGTCCTGCAGTCCGGCCGCGATATCGGCATCGGCATACACCAGCGGACCCCGCACGGTGAAGCCTCGATCGGTCAACCAGCCGGCGATCGCCGGGCCGGTGGTGTCCGGTCGTGTTCCCCGCGCGCCACCGGTGGAGGCCACCAACACCGTTGCCGATCGTGCCGACTCCGCCCTCGGTGCGGCCGACTCCGGAGGGAAGCCCTGCTCCTGATCGCGCTGCCAATGGCCGTGTTTGCCGCCGTCCTTGGTGATCAGCCGAACGCCGTTCATCGTTGCGGCAGGGTCGACTGCCTTGACCATGTCGTGCAAGGTCAGCCCGGCCACCGCCACGGCCGTCAGTGCCTCCATCTCCACTCCGGTGCGGCCGGTGGTGCGCGCTGTGGCCTCGACCGTGATGGTCGAGTCGGTGAACCCGAACGAGATCTTCACCGAGGAGAGCGCAAGCTGATGACACAGAGGAATCAGCTCCGAGGTTCGCTTCGCCGCCGAGATGCCCGCGATGCGCGCTGTGGCCAGGACATCGGCCTTGGGCATATCGTCTGCGCGCACGAGCGCGATGACCTCGGCGGTGGTGACGAACTCCCCGGCAGCGACGGCCGTTCGGGAGGTCTGCTTCTTGTGTGCCACATCGACCATGCGAGCGCGGCCCTGATCGTCGAGATGGGACAGGTGGGAGTGCGAGGCATCGGTGGTCACAGTGGCCATACTTCCACGTTGGATCCCGCCGCGAGTTCGGTTGTCTCGGAGTCGATGTCGATCAGAACATCAGCCCAGGCCAGTGCAGCGACCAAATGAGAGCCCGGGCCCGCCACGAGCTCGACCCGTCCGTCGTCGCGTAGCCTGCCGCGCAGCAACTGTCGTCTGCCCGGAGGGGACACGATCGCGTCGTGCAGCAGCGCCGTACCGGACGATATCGGAGGTAGGCCTGCGGCCCTGCGAACGATGTTGCGCGCGAACATGATGTACGAGACAACCGTGCTGACGGGGTTGCCGGGGAAGCTGAGGACAGGAACGCCGTCGAACATCGTCATGCCCTGCGGCCCGCCCGGTTGCATGCGGACCGAACCGAAGGTGCCGCCCAGTGGGCGCAGCACGTCCTTGACCACCTCGAAGTCGCCCATCGAGACTCCGCCGGAGGTGATGATCAGCTCCGCCGACTGTGTTGCCTCGTCGAGAACCTGTCGAAATCGGCTCGGATCGTCCGAGCTGCGCGCGACCATGACCACCTCGGCACCACTGGCTCGCAGATGCGCGGCCAGAGTGATGCCGTTCGAGTCGTAGATCTGGCCGGGGGTGAGCGTCGATCCGGCATCGACGAGTTCTGCACCGGTGGTCACCACAGCCACTCGCGGGCGTGAGCGGACGTCGACCTCGGCGTAGCCGACGGCCGCGAGCACCGAGATGTGCCGGGGTTCGAGCACTCGACTCGCCTCGACCAGCACTGTTCCGATGCGAACGTCGCTGCCCTGTTCGCGAACGAATTCACCTGGGGCGCGGCCTCGTTCGATCGTCACCGAGCCCTCGGTGGTCACCGTGGTGTCCTCGACGGGGACGATGGCGTCGGCTCCCTCGGGAATCGGTGCGCCGGTCATGATCTTCGCCGCGCTACCCGAGGCCAGCACGGCCGATGCCGCCGGCCCCGCCGCGATGACGGTCGAGACCGGGAGAGTCACCGGAGTCGTGCTCACCGAACGTGAATCGACTGCGTAGCCGTCCATCTGCGAATTGCGGAACAGGGGCAGATCGACCGGCGAACGCACGTCCTCGAAGCAGACTCGACCCAGTGCCTCGGCCAGCGGAATGCGCTGCGCAGGTCTGGTCGCCAGTGCCGCGAGCAGAGCCTCGACGGCCGCGGCGTGCTCCTCGACGGAAGTGGCGCTCACTGCGCAGGTCCGGTGATCGCGCAGGTGTGCTGAGCCGTCATGGGTGACCATCCTAAGCACGCCGATCAGACCGTCGAGTGTGGGCTGCGGCATACTGGGTAGACAGGTTCACGGCAGGCGTGATCGAGATCGACGAAGGCGAGGTACGAGGTGACGGTGGACAGTGTCACCTCGCTCGGAATCCCGGTGATCGGGGGAGCTGCGCGCGGCAGTTCGCCCGGGCAGGCGAATTCCGTGGAGGATCGACCGGACGTACCCCATCTGATCGACCGCTTCGGGCGCGTCGCACGAGATCTACGTATCTCCATCACCGAGAAGTGTTCGCTTCGCTGCACCTACTGCATGCCGGAGGAGGGCCTTCCGGCAATTCCTGCAGCGAATCTGCTCACCCCTGCCGAAATTGCCCGCGTGGTCTCGGTGTCGGTGCGTCTGCTGGGTATCCGCGACGTGCGTTTCACCGGAGGCGAGCCGCTCATGCGCCGCGACCTGGACGAGATCCTGCGGTTGTGCTCCGATGCGGCGGCAGGCGTGCCACTGTCGATGACCACCAATGCGGTCGGACTCGAGCATCGGGCGAGTTCACTGGCCGACGCCGGGTTGACCCGGATCAACGTCTCTCTGGATTCGGTCGACCGGGCGGATTTCGCGCGCTTGACCCGTCGAGACCGGTTGCCCTCCGTGCTCGCAGGCATCCGAGCAGCCAAGCGAGCAGGCATCGGGCCGGTGAAGGTGAACGCAGTTCTGATGCACGACACGTTGTCCGGGGCAGTCGACCTGTTGCGGTGGTGCCTCGACGAAGGGGTGGCGCTTCGCTTCATCGAGCAGATGCCGCTCGACGCGGATCACGAATGGGCCCGCAACAACATGATCGACGCCCAGACTCTGATCGACGAGTTGTCGATGGCGTTCGAGTTGCGCTCCGTGGGTCGCGCGGATCCGTCCGCGCCCGCCGAGGAGTGGAGCGTCGACGGTACGGACGCCACGGTCGGCATCATCGCGTCGGTGACGCGCTCATTCTGCGGGGACTGCGACCGAACGAGGGTCACCGCCGAAGGGACCATTCGGTCGTGCCTGTTCAGTGACGACGAGACCGATCTGCGCGCAGCACTTCGCGGCGGTGCCACCGATCACGAGTTGGCCGACGTGTGGCGCGGAGCGATGTGGAACAAGTGGGCGGGCCACGGCATCGACGCCGAGGGCTTCGTCCCGCCTGCGCGCAGTATGGGGGCAATCGGTGGGTGATCTGCAGTCGACGAGCGATGCCGTGCCGTCGACCCGTGTCGAGGTGCGCTATTTCGCCGCCGCGGTGGATGCCTCGGGCTGCGACTGCGAGTACATCACCGTGCCTTCCGGGGCAACTCTGAAGGATCTGCGGGACGAGATCCGATCGCGTCACGGTGCGCCGATGGAGCCGATCCTGCGAGTATCGGCGTATCTCGTCGGTGACGATCTCACCCGCGATCTCGATCGTGCGATCGGCAGCAGAGTGGATGTCCTGCCGCCGTTCGCAGGTGGCTGACCTGCGCTCGGTTCAGCCACCTGCCGCAGCGCTCAGCGGCCGGTCTTCCACCAATCGTCGAACGGCGTCACCGGTACCGCGCGCTTGTGACGGGTCGCCATGAACATCTTCTCCAGCTTCTCGGCCACCTCGTCGGCGACCTCTCTGCCTTCGAGGTAGTCGTCGATCTGCTCGTATGTCACACCGAGCGCCTCCTCGTCCGGTAGAGCCGGGCGATCGTCTTCGAGATCGGCGGTGGGGACCTTTCGCCACGTGCTCTCCGGTGCGCCGAGCTCGCGCAGCAGAGCGGCTCCTTGCCGCTTGCTCAAGCCCGTCAGCGGCGTCAGGTCGACGCCGCCGTCGCCGAATTTGGTGAAGAAGCCGGTGAGCGCCTCGGCGGCATGGTCGGTACCGACGACGACGTAGCCGAGCTCGCCTGCGATGGCGTACTGCGCAACCATTCGCTGCCGGGCCTTGACGTTCCCGCGCACGAAATCGCGCACCTCAGCGGTGCCCAACGCGTCTGCCGTTGCAGCTGCGGCGGCATCGGCCGCCTCCCTGATGTTCACGGTGACCGTCCGGTCCGGTTCGATGAACCGCAGTGCGATGGCCGCATCGTCCTCGTCGGCCTGCACGCCGTAGGGGAGTCGAACGGCAACGAACTCGGCCTCGTGACCGTCGGCCCGCAGCTCCGCTGCGGCCTGCTGACAGAGCTTGCCGGTGAGTGTGCTGTCCTGTCCGCCGCTGATCCCGAGCACATATCCGGAGGCCGGCGTCGACGTCAGATAGTCCTTGAGGAAATCCACCCGCCGGCGGACCTCCGTGACCGGGTCGATGGTCGACTGCACAGCCAGCTCCCGCATGATTCCGGTCCGCAGTTCCGAGTTGATGAGTCCCATCACGTCATCCTAATGACGGGTGCACGGGAGCCGCCCGCACCCGCGCCGTGCGTAGTGTCGGTGGTCGTGAGCGCACCCTCCGACATCTTCGTCAAACGTGACCCCGACGCGCATCCGGACTTCTTCGCGGCCGAGGCGACCGGGCTGCGCTGGCTCGGCGAGGCAGGTGCGCCGGTCGTGCGGGTGCTCGGGCTCGGACCGACGTACATCGAGCTCGAACGCCTGGTTGCGGCCCGACCCACGCGCTCCGCCGCCGAGAGATTCGGGCGAGAGCTGGCAGGCGTGCACGCTGCGGGAGCGCTCGGTTTCGGTGCCCCGCCGACAGGCTCCGACGGGGCACCGTTCACCGGGCGACTGTTCATCGGCTCCCGTCCCATGAGCAGCACGGTGCATCGCACGTGGGGAGCCTTCTACGCAGCAGAACGAGTCCTACCTTTTCTGCGCATCGCTGTCGATGCCGGGAGCGTCACTGCGGCGGAGGCGTCGACGGTCGAATCGGCCTGCGCACGGGTGGCAGCGGGGGAGTTCGACGATGGCGAACCGCCGAGTCGGCTGCACGGGGATCTGTGGAACGGCAATGTGTTCTGGACCGAGGCGGGCGTGGTGCTGATCGATCCGGCGGCCCACGGCGGGCATCGCGAGACCGATCTGGCGATGTTGGCCCTGTTCGGATGTCCGGGACTGGACGCGGTCATCGAGGGTTACCACGACGTTCGGTCACTGCGAGGCGGTTGGCGCGAGCGCATCCCACTGCATCAGCTTCACCCGCTCGCCGTTCACGCTGCCGGACACGGCCGTTCCTACGGTGAGGCGCTGCACGCTGCGGCCGTCGCAGTCGAGAGACTGTGAATCCGACTGTCGATCCGCGGGGCTAGCCGACGCGAGTTGCTCTGCGTACCAAGTCTTCCCAGCCGTCGGCCAGCCGCTCCTTGGTCATTCCGAGATCGCGGTATTGGTGCAACACCAACGTTGCTTCCAGTGGTGTGAGGAGCCAATGTGCGAGCAGCGGGATGTCTCCGTCCACGCCGGCGGCGCGGAGCAGCGAGACCACGTGCGTGAAGTTCACCATGTGCGCCGGCGCGGAGTATCGACCGTCGGCCGAAGTCTCGGCGGCGCGGAGTATTTCACCCTGGGTGCTGACGAATTCGAGCCGCGCCCGTCCGAAGGCGACGAGCCGGTCGACCGGATCGGCACCGGGGCCCAGTGGCGGGTCGCCGAACATGAAGGCGTGTTGCAACTTCTGCTCGGTGTGGTCGAGCAAGGCTCGCATCAGCCCGGCCCGGTTGCCGAAGCGGCGAAACACTGTGCCTTTGCCCACGCCGGCCCGGTGCGCCACCGCGTCCATGGTGATGGCGTCGGCCCCGATGGTCGCCACCAGATCCGTTGCGGCATCGAGCAGCAGGCGGCGGTTGCGTGCTGCGTCGCATCGCTCGGTGTCTTCACCCGCAATGGGCAGCATGGGGCGGGTCACAGTGATCAGCTTACCCCGGCGGGAACATAAATGGACCACAGTCCGTTTTCATGGTTAGAATCGATCAGACGATCACGTCATCCGAACTTTCGAAGGAAGGTCTCATGTCAGACGCTCAGGTACTCGTTCTCGTCGGCAGCTTGCGTGCCGAATCGATGAACAGGCAGATCGCCGAGACCGCCGTCACCGTGGCACCCTCCGGTGCCGAGGTCGTGGTGTACGACGGTCTGGGAGATGTCCCCTTCTACAACGAGGATGTCGACGTGGAGGGGGCCGTCCCCGCCGCCGCGCTCGATCTGCGCGCAGCGGCCGAGAAGGCGTCGGCCCTGCTGTTGGTCACGCCCGAATACAACGGCACCATTCCTGCCGTCTTGAAGAACGCCATCGACTGGCTCTCGCGTCCTTACGGTGCCGGCGCGATGGTCGGTAAGCCGGTCGTCGTCATCAGTGCATCGCCGAGTGGCAACGGGGCCAAGTGGGCACACGAGGACGCGAGCAAAGCGGTCCGTATCGCCGGTGGATCGGTGCTCGAGGACGTACAGCTCTCCATCGGCGGCACCGGCGACAAGTTCGGTTCGGCTCACCCGCGCGAGAACGCCGAGGTGTCCGGAGAAATCGGCCATGTGGTGGCCGAGTTGGTCAAGGCCTCGAATGAACTCGTCAACGCCTGACGCCTAAATGGTATCGGAAATCGTTTTCATGTAGTCTCGGCTCATGAAGGTGAGAAATTCTCTGAAATCGCTCAAGAACAAGCCCGGCGCGCAGGTGGTTCGTCGCCGCGGCACGATGTTCGTGATCAACAAGAAGGAGCCGCGGTTCAAGGCTCGGCAGCGCTGACGCGAACGTCATCGACGACGAGGGCCCCCGGATATGATCCGGGGGTCCTCGTCGTGCATGGTCGACCGCCGATGACGATCGTCACAATGTGCGTCGACTCTCGTTGTGATGGACAACACGCCTCGCCTGTGACGTACGACACGCCGAACTGACGCGATTTTTTCCCGTGAGCAACCCTGTGACCAGCGAATACCATGAATGTTGTTCGCAACATGTCGTGTTGTAGGCAGATGTCGGACACAAGGTGTAGTGTTTGTCCGACCGAGAGGCCACAACTCGAAGAGCCTGAGAATGCGGGTTCGAGCAGGTCGAAGTCGCCCTGAGCGGGGGATGTTCTCGGTGCCACACGCAGAGCACATCGGTCGCCATCGGTGCACCCGATGGCGACAAGGGAAAGAGGGACACCCATGAGCATCACCGTTTACACCAAGCCTGCCTGTGTTCAGTGCAATGCCACCTACCGCGCTCTCGACAAGGCGGGAATCGAGTACTCCGTCGTCGACATCTCCCAGGACCCCGAGGCCCGCGACTACGTCATGGCTCTCGGCTACCTACAGGCTCCCGTCGTCGTCGCCGGTGAGGATCACTGGTCCGGATTCCGCCCGGATCGCATCAAGGCCCTCGCCGTGAACGCCGCTTGAACAGAGCGAGAAAGTGAGCGGTGAGCGTGGAACCGCGATCCTCCAACTCACTGGTGTACTTCTCCAGCGCATCGGAGAACACGCATCGCTTCGTCTCGAAACTGGACATTCCTGCAACACGAATTCCGCTCCGTGATCCGGAAGGCACGTTCCGTGTCGATTCCCCCTACGTTCTCATCGTGCCGACGTACGGGGGAGGGGTCACCTACACCGGGCGCGACACCAACTACGTCCCCAAGCGCGTGATCAAGTTTCTCAACGACAAGCACAATCGGTCGTTGATTCGAGCGGTCATCGCTGCCGGAAACACCAACTTCGGTGATTCGTTCTGTTTCGCGGGAGATGTCATCTCGCAGAAATGTGCAGTCCCGTACCTGTACCGGTTCGAGTTGATGGGTACCCCGGAGGACGTTCTTCGGGTTCGCGAGGGACTCGAAGACTTCTGGGAGCGCGAGGTTCGTCGCGCCGCCCACACTCACTAGCCCACCACGCAACATTAGGAGCACTCGCCGTGGCACCGACCATCACCGACGCAGCACCAGCGCCCACCGTCCACGGCGGCGGCGACATGGATTACCACGCGCTCAATGCGATGCTCAACCTCTACGGCCCCAACGGCGAGATCCAGTTCGAGAAGGATCGCGAGGCTGCCAATCAGTACTTCCTGCAGCACGTCAACCAGAACACCGTGTTCTTCCACGATCTGGACGAGAAGCTCGACTACCTCGTCGAGGAGAACTACTACGAACCCGAGGTGCTGGATCAGTACTCGCGCGAGTTCGTCAAGTTCCTGATCAACCACGCGTACTCGAAGAAGTTTCGATTCCCCACCTTCCTCGGTGCGTTCAAGTACTACACCTCCTACACGCTCAAGACATTCGACGGCAAGCGTTACCTCGAGCGCTTCGAGGACCGTGTCTGCATGGTGGCCCTGACGCTCGCGGCCGGAGACGAGGCGCTGGCCACCGATCTCGTCGACGAGATCATCGCCGGCCGGTTCCAACCCGCGACGCCCACCTTCCTCAACTCCGGTAAGAAGCAGCGCGGCGAGCCCGTGTCCTGCTTCCTGCTGCGTATCGAGGACAACATGGAGTCCATCGGTCGGTCGATCAACTCCGCGCTGCAGCTGTCCAAGCGCGGCGGCGGAGTTGCACTGTTGCTGAGCAACATTCGCGAATCCGGGGCTCCGATCAAGCGCATCGAGAACCAGTCCTCGGGTGTCATCCCGATCATGAAGTTGCTCGAGGATTCGTTCTCGTACGCCAACCAGCTCGGTGCCCGTCAGGGTGCGGGCGCGGTGTACCTGCACGCGCACCACCCCGACGTCTACAAGTTCCTCGACACCAAGCGTGAGAACGCGGACGAGAAGATCCGCATCAAGACGCTCTCGCTCGGGATCGTCATCCCGGACATCACGTTCGAGCTGGCCAAGAAGAACGAGGACATGTACCTGTTCTCGCCGTACGACGTCGAGCGCATCTACGGCGTGCCGTTCGCAGACATCAACGTCTCCGAGAAGTACTACGAGATGGTCGACGACAAGCGGATCCGCAAGACCAAAATCAAGTCGCGCGAGTTCTTCCAGACTCTGGCCGAACTGCAATTCGAGTCCGGCTACCCGTACATCATGTACGAGGACACCGTCAATCGCGCGAACCCGGTGAAGGGCAAGATCACTCACTCGAACCTGTGCTCGGAGATCCTTCAGGTCTCGACGCCGTCGACGTTCAACGACGACCTCTCGTACAGCCATGTCGGCAAGGACATCTCGTGCAACCTGGGCTCGCTCAACATCGCCAAAACGATGGACTCGCCCGATTTCGGTAAGACCATCGCGGTGGCCATCCGTGGTCTGACTGCGGTCTCGGATCAGACCCACATCTTCTCTGTGCCGTCGATCGAGCAGGGCAACAACGATTCTCACGCGATCGGCCTGGGGCAGATGAACCTGCACGGCTACCTCGCGCGCGAGCGTATTCACTACGGATCGACCGAGGGCATCGACTTCACGAACATCTACTTCTACACCGTCGTGTTCCACGCGATCCAGGCATCGAACCAGCTGGCGAAGGCGCGCGGGCAGTACTTCAAGGGCTTCCCCGACTCCAAGTACGCATCGGGTGAGTTCTTCGACAAGTACATCGATCAGGTCTGGGAGCCGGCAACACCCAAGGTGGCCAAGCTGTTCGCCGATTCCGGCGTCGCCATCCCGACACAGGCCGACTGGACTGCGTTGAAGGCCTCGGTGCAAGAGCACGGCATCTACAACCAGAACCTGCAGGCCGTGCCGCCGACGGGTTCGATCTCGTACATCAACAACTCCACCTCGTCGATCCACCCGGTGGCGTCGAAGATCGAGATTCGCAAGGAAGGCAAGATCGGCCGCGTCTACTACCCGGCACCGTATCTCGACAACGACAACCTGGACTACTACCAGGACGCATACGAGATCGGTTACGAGAAGATCATCGACACCTACGCTGCTGCAACGCAACACGTCGATCAGGGTCTGTCGTTGACCCTGTTCTTCAAGGACACCGCCACCACTCGCGACATCAACCGCGCGCAGATCTACGCATGGCGCAAGGGCATCAAGACGCTGTACTACATCCGTCTGCGGCAGATGGCCCTCGAGGGCACCGAGGTCGAGGGCTGCGTGTCCTGCATGCTCTAGCGCTCTGCCGTCGTGCGCCTTTTGCGTACCTGGAGGTACGCAAAAGGCGCACGACGAAAGATGTCGTACCCACTTGGCACGATGACCGGCCATGGACGATGGTCGGGGGGACGGTCGAGAACTACAGGTTCTGATCGATACGCAATGGGGACTGTTCACGCAGTCGCAGGTCACAGCCTTGGGTTACAGTCGAAACAGGGTTCGCCGACTGGTGAACAGCGGGGCGTGGATCACTGTGCTCAGAGGCGTCTACTCCATCTTCACCGGTCCGCTGACTCGCGAGCGGGTCCTGATGGCAGCACTTCTGTACGGAGGTGGGCATGCGATGCTGAGCCATCGATCCGCGGCCGAGGAGTGGGGATTTCGGCCGCCCGAACCCACCGCTGCGGTCCATGTGACCGTCCCGTACGGAAAGTCCGCCCGCAACCAGCGTTCCACGGCGCGCAAAGACCCCACCGTCGGGACCAGGCTGGTAGCGGGCGTCGGATCGTCTCTCCATCCTGGAGTGGTCGTCCACAGATCCCGCGCGCACCGGCACATCGGCGTCGAGGGTGAGATGCCGCGGACGACGTTGGTGGACACCGCAATCGACCTTGCGGTGTCCGAGTCGACACCCGAGCAGGCAGTCGCGAGCCTGGTGTCGTCGGTGACCGATCGCAGCATCCGCTTGACCGATGTGCGGGAGCAGATCGCTCTCCGACGGCCATACCGTACTGCACGGCGCTCGGCAAGGCCATCGACCTGCTCGCGAACGGAGTTCAGTCGATTCTCGAACTCGAATACGCAACCAACGTCGAAGCGGCTCACGGGCTTCCGGCTGCCGAGCGACAGAGTCTGGTTCAGGTCGACGGACGCACACTGTACGAGGATGTGGTGTACCGGGTCGGAACTCGCACCGTGACGGTGCGTCTGGACGGGCGTCGCTTCCATTCGATGCGCGAGGTCGCGTTTCGAGATCGGCGACGGGACAATGCCGCGGAACTCGCAGGCCGGGCGCGGCTGGTGTTCGGCTACGAGGAAGTCAGCCGAGATCGGTGTGGCGTGGCGAGAGATGTCGCACAGGTTCTGCGGCGCGAGGGTTGGGGCGGTGTCCCCACGTCGTGCGCCTTTTGCGCACCTACAGGTACGCAAAAGGCGCACGACACAGATCTTGTGTTGGCTATTGATGTCGGACACAAGCGGTAGTGTTCAGGCAGGCCAGTATTCGGCAGATTTCTTCGGTAGATAGGACACATGGTGAAGCTCATCGATCGCGTCTCCGCAATCAACTGGAATCGGGTCCAGGACGACAAGGACTCCGAAGTCTGGGAGCGGCTCACCAGTAATTTCTGGTTGCCGGAGAAGGTGCCGGTGTCCAACGACATTCCGTCCTGGGCCACGTTGACCGCCGTCGAGAAGCAACTCACCATGCGGGTGTTCACCGGCTTGACGCTGCTGGACACGATCCAGGGCACCGTCGGCGCGGTCAGTCTGATTCCGGACGCCATCACGCCCCACGAAGAAGCGGTGTACACCAACATCGCCTTCATGGAGTCGGTGCACGCCAAGAGTTACAGCTCCATCTTCTCCACCCTCAGCTCCACCCGCGACATCGACGACGCGTTCCGCTGGTCCGAGGAGAACGTCAATCTCCAGCGCAAAGCCGAGATCGTCCTGAACTTCTACCACGGGGACGATCCGCTCAAGCGCAAGGTCGCGTCCACGCTGCTCGAGTCCTTCCTTTTCTACTCCGGCTTCTATCTGCCGATGTACTGGTCTTCGCGCGCGAAGCTCACCAACACTGCGGACCTGATCCGCCTGATCATCCGCGACGAGGCGGTACACGGGTACTACATCGGCTACAAGTACCAGAAGGGCCTCGAGAAGGTCAGCGAGGCGCAGCGCGAAGAGCTCAAGAACTACACGTTCGAGTTGCTGTTCGAGTTGTACGACAACGAGGTGGAGTACACCCAGGACCTCTACGACGAGATCGGGCTGACCGAGGACGTCAAGAAGTTCCTGCGGTACAACGCCAACAAGGCGCTCAACAACCTCGGCTACGAGGGCCTGTTCCCCAAGGACGAAACGGATGTGAATCCGGCGATTCTGTCGGCACTGTCGCCGAACGCCGACGAGAACCACGACTTCTTCTCCGGTTCGGGCTCCTCGTACGTCATCGGTAAGGCGGTCAACACCGAGGACGAGGACTGGGATTTCTGACGGCCCCCGGGCACACCGGGACGCTCACGAATTCGGTGGACGTCCCGGTGCGCGAATATCCTTCGCCTCTTTCGGCATTCGACCCTGCTCGCTCAGTGCCCGGCGCAACAAGAACTCGATCTGAGCGTTGGTGCTCCGTAGTTCGTCCGACGCCCATCGAGCAAGGGCGTCGTGCACAGCCGGATCCAGCCGGAGCAGAATCTTCTTACGCTCGGCAACCATGGCTCACTGGTACAGCGATCCGGTATTGATGACCGGCTGGGTGTCGTTGTCGCTGCACAACACGACCAGCAGATTCGACACCATCGTGGCCTTGCGTTCCTCGTCGAGCTCGACGAACTGCTTTTCCTCGAGCTTCGACAATGCCATCTCCACCATTCCGACAGCGCCTTCGACAATCTGCTGACGCGCCGCGATCACCGCTCCCGCTTGTTGGCGTCGTAGCATCGCCTGAGCAATTTCCGGGGCATAGGCGAGGCGGTTGATTCGGGTTTCGATGACCTCGACGCCTGCCGAGCGCACCCGGGCGTGCACTTCCTGCGACATGGCAGCGGTGATCTCGTCGGCGTTCTCCCGCAACGACATCCGTCCTTCGGCGTCGTAGGGATAGCTGCCTGCGATGTGGCGGACCGCCGACTCGGTCTGTACGGCCACGAACTCCTCGTAGTCATCGACCTGAAACGAGGCCAGAGCGGTATCGGCGACCTGCCAGACGACGATGGCCGAAATCTCGATCGGATTGCCCTCGGCGTCGTTGACCTTGGATTGCCCGGTCTCGTGGTTGCGAATTCGCGTCGAGATGGCCCTGCGGTAGGTCAACGGATTGGTCCAGCGCAATCCCGGAGTGCGCAAGGTACCGCTGTACGAGCTTCCGAGCAGTTGCAGAACCCGAGCTTGGTTCGGTTGCACCAGCGTCAATCCCATGAGTGCAGGAATCGAGAGCACGAACAGCACGATTCCGCCGACGACGAGTCCGACGATCGAGAACACGAGTCCGAGCGCGAACGCGGCGATTCCGCCGAGAAACAGCACCAAGCCGACGCCGAGCATCGACCAGCCGGGCAGATCCCATCCGGTGCGTTCGGCGATGGTGGTCGTTGGAGTACCCGTCGGCTCCTCGGCGACGGTTACGGGTGTGGACATGGGGACCTCCTAGTCGATGATGATATTAAAGTGATATCACATTTTGTCGATCGAGGGAGCCCGAGGAACGGTCAACTCGGCGTGAGTGGGTGAGGTCAGCGGCGGAACCACGCCGCAGGATCGTCGGCGACGGCTTTCTCGATCCGCAATTTCGAGGTCGCGGTGAGATTGTCCGGCAGCGCGTCGAGTGCGAACCAGGCCACGTCGAGGTTCTCGTCGTCGGCGACGTGCGGGACGCCTGCGACATATCGGGCGAGGAACGTGATGTCGAGATACTGCGCGACATCGCCGTTGGGATAGGTGATCGGCTCGGTCACATCGACGCTCGTCAACCGAACGATCGTGGCCTCGACCCCGGTCTCTTCGCCGATCTCTCGCAGCGCGGCGGGCGCGGGTTCCTCGCCCGGCTCCAGGATTCCGGAGACCACGGCCCAGGTGTTGTTGTCCGCCCGCAGCGTCAGCAGTACACGTCGGTCGTCATCGAGAACGACCGCACTGACGCCGGAGAGCCACAGGGGAGAGGTGCCGACGACGCTGCGCAGCGCTTGCACGAATTCTGGGATGGGCACGGCGACGGAACCTCGCGTTCAGGAGACGTAGGCGTTCAGGAGACGTACGCGTTCAGGGAAGCGGACAGATCGGCCAGGATGGCTCGTGCTGCGACGACACCGCTACCAGACCACACCGTGTCGTTCACCGCGAACACTCGCCCGTCGGTGACCGAGCCGAGATCGTGCCAGGCGTCGCTGTTCATCACCTCGCGACCGAAACTCTCGCCGTCCGGACCGGAGAACCGAACGTAGACGATGTCGCCCTCGGCCGGCGCGAGGTCATCGGAATCGATCGAGAAGTCCGGGCCGCGCTGACTTTGCGGTCTCGCGACCCCCACCTCTGCCAGAACCTGACCCGCGAACGAGTCCGGCCCGTCCACCTCGATGGAGTCTGCGCCGAATCGGATGACCGACGCCTGGGTCTGAGTGGCGTCGATCTCGCGACCGACTCGCTCGGCATCGGCGGAGAACGAGGCGAGCGCGTCGAATCCGGACTGCCCTCTACCCAGCGCCGCCGCCGACTGCAGGAAGGTGTCCTTCCAGTTCTGTCCGGTGGCGGTGAAGACGGTCGGTGCGATGGCGCTCAGGGAGTCGTAGGTATCTGGTCCGAGAGAATCCGATCCCAGGATCAGATCGGGATCGAGAGCGGCGATGGCATCGATATCCGGTGCGCCGACCGGACCGACCGACGGCACGGACGCCAAACCGGTTCCCAAGTACAGCGGTTGATCTCCGTCGCCGCGGAAATAAGGATCGAGCGTCGCCGCGCCGACGACGCGTTCCCAGATTCCGACCGCGCAGCTCGCGTCCAGGCCTGCAGCGTCGAGTACGACGATGCGTCGAGGGTCGGCCGGGATGACGCTGATTCCCTCGGCGTGGCCTACGGGTCGGGTGTCTCCCTCGACGCCGGTCCGATCGAGTGGGGCGAGGGCGGGGCACAGCCCGACGGTGTCTCGGTTGTTCCCGACCACTCCGGCACCGGCGATGTTGGTCGTGGTGCGGATGATGCTCGATGCGTCGTCGCCGGACTCGGAGTCCGAACAACCTGCCAGTGCCACAGCTGCGGCAACGCACACTGCGGCGACAGCGCCGATTCTGCGCGGTGCGCACGAACGGGGGTGGCGCGGATGGAATGGCACAGCGGGACTTCCTTCGCCGGTCGGGTGGTTTCACACAGTATCGGAAGGCGACGGCGGTGAAACACTCGAACGGGCACCGTCGAGCTCACGAAATCAGCGGCTGCGGCGAGGTCGCCCACGAGGACGGAAATGCCGACAGCGCAGGCAGATCACTCGATTCGGGCGGCAGCGTTCGCGTCCAATACGACACACGGTAGGACCGGTTCGGCAAGCCTCGGTCCGACGGTCTACGATTCGAGGAGCGCACGACTAGATGACGTCGCCTCGTGGTTCGGGGTCCGACGCGCAATCAGGAGGATCTGTGACTGCCCTAGCGCCCAGGCCCGCTTCCGCGGTGGATGCTGCTCGGCCGTTCCCGCAGCGGATGGGACCGAAGGGGTCGTTTCTGCACAAAGCGGTAACGACCACCGATCCCAAGGTGTTGGGGATCATGTACATCGCGACATCGTTCGCGTTTTTCCTCGTCGGCGGGCTGATGGCGCTGTTGATGCGCGCCGAGTTGGCCGTACCCGGCCTGCAGTTCCTGTCGAACGAGCAGTACAACCAGCTGTTCACCATGCACGGCACCATCATGCTGCTGCTGTACGCGACACCGATCGTGTTCGGCTTCGCGAACTACATCCTCCCGCTGCAGATCGGTGCGCCCGACGTCGCGTTCCCGCGGTTGAACGCGTTCTCGTACTGGCTGTACCTGTTCGGGGCGTTGATCACCACGGCCGGGTTCATCACTCCCGGTGGCGCGGCGGACTTCGGATGGACCGCCTACACACCACTGACCTCGGCACTGCACTCGCCGGGTGTGGGTGCCGACCTGTGGATCATGGGTCTTGCCGTTGCCGGCCTCGGCACCATCCTCGGCGGCGTCAACATGATCACCACGGTGATCTGCCTTCGTGCCCCCGGTATGACGATGTTCCGCATGCCGATCTTCACCTGGAACATCCTGGTGACGTCGATCCTGATTCTGCTGGCCTTCCCGCTGCTGACGGCGGCGCTGCTCGGCTTGGCCGCGGACCGGCACCTGGGTGCGCATCTGTTCGATCCGGCAACCGGTGGCGTACTGCTGTGGCAGCACCTGTTCTGGTTCTTCGGTCACCCCGAGGTGTACATCATCGCGCTGCCGTTCTTCGGCATCGTCACGGAGATCTTCCCGGTCTTCTCCCGTAAGCCGATCTTCGGATACTCCGGTCTGATCTACGCGACGATCGCTATCGCGGCACTCTCCATCGCGGTGTGGGCGCACCACATGTACGCCACCGGTGCGGTGCTGCTGCCGTTCTTCTCGTTCATGACGTTCCTGATCGCCGTGCCCACCGGTGTGAAGATCTTCAACTGGGTCGGCACCATGTGGCGCGGTCAGGTGACGTTGGAAACGCCGATGCTGTTTTCCATCGGCTTCTTGATCACGTTCGTCTTCGGCGGATTGACCGGTGTGCTCCTGGCCTCGCCGCCGATCGACTTCCACGTCACCGACACGTACTTCGTCGTCGCCCACTTCCATTACGTCGTCTTCGGCACCGTGGTGTTCGCGACGTACGCAGGCATCTACTTCTGGTTCCCCAAGATGACGGGCCGGATGATGGACGAGGCGCTCGGCAAGTGGCACTTCTGGCTGACGTTCTTCGGCTTCCACGCAACGTTCCTGGTGCAGCACTGGCTCGGTAACGAGGGAATGCCGCGTCGTTACGCCGACTACCTCCCCTCGGACGGCTTCACCACGCTGAACATCATCTCCACGATCGGTGCATTCATCCTCGGTGCGTCGACCCTGCCGTTCGTGTGGAACATCTTCAAGTCCTACCGATACGGCGAGGTCGTCACCGTCGACGATCCATGGGGCTACGGAAACTCCCTGGAATGGGCCACGTCCTGCCCGCCGCCGCGGCACAACTTCACCGAGCTGCCGCGAATCCGGTCCGAGCGTCCGGCGTTCGAGCTGCACTATCCGCACATGGTCGAGCGGATGCGCGCGGAAGCGCACGTCGGTCCCGGAGCACATGGCGGTAGTACCACCGCAGTGATGGAACAGGTCCGCCGGGCTCCGATCGCCACCAGCGATCACGAGGGCTCCGGCGACCACGACCCCAAGTAGTTCACAGCACAGCGAGAGCCCCTCCCGGCTACCGGGTGGGGCTCTTCGCTTGCGACAATCTCGTGGCAAGCGAAGTTCGGGGCAAGACCAAGATCCGGTCGGTAGACGGCCACACGCGAAAGGGAGATCCGGTGAGCTCGAGCGACACCGCAGTGCTGGTGACGGTGACGGGACCCGACAAGCCGGGTGTCACGTCGGTGCTGTTCGCGGCGCTGTCTCGGCACGACGTGAGCTTGCTCGACGTCGAGCAGGTCGTCATCCGAGGCCGACTGACCCTCGGTGTTCTGCTCACCTGTCCCCGAGATCCCGAAGCCCTGCAGGAAGAGCTCGAGGACGCCATGGCCACGGTCGGTGTGCATGTCGACGTGGAGATCGGAACCTCGCGGGCCGGCGGACAGATATTGGCCACCCACGTCGTCGTGGTTCTCGGCCGACCTGTCACCGCACGGGCCTTCAGTGCCATCTCGCGCCAATTGGCCCGTCAAGGTGCCAATATCGACTCCATCAGAGGAATTGCCGATTACCCCGTGACCGGCCTCGAACTGCAGGTCACGGCAACCGACACCTCGCCCGATGCCGACGTGCAATTGCGCACCGGTCTCGCGGCGATCGCGGCGGGAATCGGTGTCGACATCGCCGTGGAACGAGCCGGGATCGCGCGTCGATCCAAGCGGCTCATCGTCTTCGATGTCGACTCCACGCTGGTGCAAGGCGAGGTCATCGAGATGTTGGCGGCTCGTGCCGGCCGCGAAGACGAGGTCCGCGCGGTCACCGAGGCGGCCATGCGCGGCGAGATCGACTTCACGGAATCGCTCGAACAGCGGGTGGCCGCGCTGGCAGGTCTCGACGAATCGGTCATCGACGAAGTCGGTGAGAGTCTCGCGCTGACGGCAGGCGCTCGCACGACCATCCGGACCCTTCGACGACTCGGGTTCGCCTGCGGCGTCGTATCTGGAGGTTTTCGTCAGGTCATCGAAGGGCTCGCGCACGAACTCGAACTGGACTACGTCAAAGCGAACACGCTCGAAATCATCGACGGAAAGCTCACCGGGCGGGTCACCGGAGAAATCGTCGATCGCGCGGCGAAGGCGACGGCGCTACGGGAGTTCGCGGCCCAAGCCGGCGTGCCGATGGACCAGACCGTCGCAGTCGGCGACGGTGCCAACGATATCGACATGCTGACCGCGGCAGGTCTGGGTGTTGCATTCAATGCCAAGCCGGCGTTGCGAGAGATTGCGGATACCGCCATTTCGCATCCGTACCTGGACGCTGTGCTGTTCATACTCGGTGTCACCCGCAACGAAATCGAAGCCGCGGACGCAGTCGACGGGGGAGTCCGCCGCATCCCGATCCTGTGACGGGCGAGTCCGTGGCCGGAGGTCCCGAGTTCGCGGAGGTGGACATCGACGTGGCCGACCGGAGTGACGAGGAGCAATTCTCCTCGGACAACACGTTCGCCTCGCGTCATGGCGCGCTCGCTCGTGGGTACGGAGGGGCAGAGGATCCAGCCGATTCGGCGGACGTTCTGGCCATGCCGCTGGTGTTGCACATTCCCAAGGCCGATCCGCCGTTGCGATTCGAGTTGCTCGAGGCAGCGGCAACGGCCACGGTCATGCTGTGCCTCGATCCGCGTGTGGGAGTGGGTGCTTCGTGGCACGAGTCCTTCACCGACTGGACATCGGCTCGGATTCGCAAAGTCGCCCGGCGAGCGCGCGACGCGCAGTGGGCCGCGTCACAGGATGTCCCGGGCGTCACTGTCGACATCGGTGGTGCGTCGGCACGGGCATTCGTGCCAGGCCGAGTCGGGGATCTGGATCCGCGGATCAAGCGCCTGCAGATCGGTGGCACGGACGTACCGGCCGAGGACGAGCCCTCGCCCTCGGAGGGTCCGGTCTTGTGGGTGGATGCCTCATTGTCCATGACGGTGGGTAAGGCCGCGGCTCAAGTGGGACACGCCTCGATGTTGCTCGCCGGGGCGATGAGCGTGGACCAGTGTCGACAATGGGCCGCGGCAGGTTATCGGTGCTCGGTCCGCTCGGCCGACTCCCGTCAGTGGGCGCGTGCGATGGATGAAGTGCGGCGCGGCGAGGCCGTTGCCGTGCGAGATGCCGGCTTCACCGAAGTGGCACCCGGTTCGACGACGGTGATCGCGGTTCCCCGATAGCGGAGCTATCCCAGACAAAGGTCCACTGTCGTGTAAGTGGCTATGCAGATGGTATCCAGCAGTGCGGAGACTGAACCCATGTTCATCTCACCGTTTCGCTCGGTCGTCGGTAGGCGGCTGCCCTCTCGACTGATTGCCCTCTACGTGGGGCTGTGGCTGTACGGGGCGTCGATGTCGTTGATGATCGCCGGCGGCCTCGGCGTCAATCCGTGGGATGTACTCCACCAGGGTCTCGAAAGCCACCTCCCGCTCAGTTTCGGAACCATCACCGCCATCACCGGAGTGGTGGTGCTCCTGATGTGGATACCGCTGCGCCAACGCCCGGGCCTGGGAACCGTGAGTAACGTCGTGGTGATCGCGCTCGCCGTGGATGCGACCACCGCGATGTTGCCGAATCTCGACGGGATCGTGATTCGAGCACTGGCGATGGTGTCGGGGATCGTGATCAACGCGTTCGCCACCGCGCTCTACATCGGTGCCGGAATGGGGCCGGGGCTCCGAGACGGATTGATGACCGGCCTCGTGCACAGGACCGGGTGGTCGATTCGGCTGACTCGCACCGGGATCGAATCGACCGTAGTGCTCACCGGTTGGTTGCTCGGCGGCACGCTCGGATTGGGAACTGTGCTCTACGCGCTCGGAGTCGGTCCCCTGATACAGCTGTTCATGACTCACTTGCCTGCGCTGCGGTACACCAGCACCGTGGATCCGGTTACCGATATCGTCGAACCGGCTTCCAGCGCAACGGTATCGGAGGGAACCCCGTCGAGATTGGCGGAATCGAGTACTGGGACGAAACGCGAGGTCGACCAACTCGGGCACGCCAGAGTGATCTCCGCGGGTCCGCCCGAATGCAGAATCAGCAACGAACTCGCATCGTCGACGCGGCCGCCGTCGGAAGCGTAGGACCGGACGTCGGAGCCGTCGACCCAGGCTTGGATGGTCCGTATCGAATCGTCGTTCCAGCGAGCGGTGTCGAATTCCGTTCCGGCGGAATCGAACCACACCAGATCGGGCCGACCGGTCGGCGTTGCTCGGCCGGTGAAGAACTCCTGCTGCCGAAGGGTCGGTGCACTCGCGCGGATACGAAGCAATCGGCCGACGTAGCGAATCATGTTCTGATCAGCGGCATCCCAGTCGATGGCCCACGCATCCGCGGCCGGTGTGTCCTCAGGAACGCAGTACGCGTTGTTGTTGCCGGCCTGAGTGTGGCCCAATTCGTCGCCGGCGAGCAGCATCGGCGTTCCGGTCGACAGTGTCAGTGTGGCCAGCAGGGCACGAACATGGCGACCGCGTGCGTCGAGGATGGACTTGTCTTCCGTCGGCCCCTCCACGCCGTGATTGACGGACGAGTTGTTGTCGGTTCCGTCCCTGTTCTGTTCGCCGTTGGCTTCGTTGTGTTTGTCCTGGTAGGACACCAGGTCTCGGGCGGTGAACCCGTCGTGCGCGGTGATGAAGTTGATCGATGCCCATGGCAGGCGACCGCCGCCCGCGAACAGATCTTCCGAACCGGCCAGCCGCGATGCCACGTCACGCACGCCGTGATGACCTGCCCAGAAGCCGCGCATCGTGTCGCGATAGCGATCGTTCCATTCCGAGAATGCAACGCCGAAGTTGCCGACTTGGTAGCCGGCTCCGGTGGCGTCCCATGGTTCGGCGATCAGTTTGGCTTGCGACAGAACAGGATCGACGGCGATGGCCGTCAACAGCGGTGCGCGAGTATCGAATCGCCAACCCCCGGGCCGGCCGAGAGTGCTGGCGAGATCGAATCGGAAGCCGTCCACACCCATCTCCTGAACCCAGTACCGCAGGCTGTCGCACACCATGCGCACCACCGCGGGCGAGGCGGAATCGAGGGTGTTTCCGCAACCGGTCAGATCGACGTCCGATCCGCGTCCGTCGAGCAGGTAGTAGCCGGGCGCATCCAACCCCCGCCAGCTGATCGAGGGGCCGTCCACCGAGGATTCGCACGTGTGGTTGTAGACGACGTCGAGGATCACCTCGATTCCCACGGCGTGCAACGCGTCGACCATTGCGGCGAACTCCTCGACCTCCTGGCCGGGAACGGCAGCGAAACGCGGGTCCGGCGCAAAGTATGCTCCCGTCGAATAGCCCCAGTGGTTTCGCATTCCACGCGCACGCACGCCGGGCTCGGTGAACGTGGTCTGCACCGGCAGCAACTCCACCGAGGTGATGCCGATGCGCGCGAGATGTTCGAGTACCGCGGGTTGGGTCAGGCCGAGGTAGGTTCCGCGAAGATTCTCCGGCACAGCGTCATTGCGGGCGGTGAACGATCCCACGTGCAACTCGTAGAGGACGGTTCGGTCCCAGGGGACGTCCGGCCGCGCAGGTCGGTCGGGGCCGGTCAGCGGTGCGCGTACCACGGCGACGGGTACGTGGCCGAGCGAATCGACAGAACTCGGTGCCCCGAACGGATCGTCGACGTACGCCAACGAGGCAGCCGGGTCTCCGAAGCCTCCCGTCACTTGTCGCGCGGAGGGATCGAGCAGAAGTTTTGCGCCGTTGAACCGACGCCCCGAGTGTGGATCCCAGGTGCCGTGCGCACGGAAGCCGTACCGGTCGCCGGGCCGGACTCCGGGGACGAACGCGTGTCGAACCCCGAAGGTGCGGGTGGCCAGCTCTACCCGGCGTTCGCCACCCTGCGGGTCGATCAGGCACACTTCGACGCCCTCGGCCTCGGGCGCGTGGACTGCAAATTGTGTACCAGTTGGCATCGCCGTGGCACCCAGAGGGAACGGCGAACCAGGCGGATTGGGGCTGGATTCACCGTCGACCGACGGGTGCGGGCTGGGAGGTAGATCGTCATTGCGCGACACGCGTGCATATCCTGCCGTGAATGCGCAGCGGATGTGCGAGAAGATAGGCGTCGTGTCTGAACCGGATCCCGACCTGCTCGTAGATTTCACCGACGTTGTCGTCCGCCGCGGCGGGGTGACCTTGGTGGGACCCGTCACGTGGAAGGTGGAACTGGACGAACGATGGGTCGTCCTGGGACCGAACGGTGCCGGAAAGACGTCGTTGCTCCGCATCGCGGCGGCCGAAATCCATCCCACCTCGGGTACAGCCCACGTTCTCGGTGAGGTGATGGGCAGATCCGACGTCTCCGAACTGAGACCGCGGATCGGCCTGTCCTCGTCCTCACTGGCGCATCGCATTCCGGCCGACGAACTCGTGTCCGATCTGGTGGTCTCCGCCGGGTATTCGGTGCTCGGGCGCTGGCGCGAGAAATACGATGCGGTCGACACCGAGAGGGCGGTGGAGATGCTCGAGAGTCTCGGTGCCGAACATCTCGCCACCCGCACCTATGGAACCCTCTCCGAGGGGGAACGCAAACGGGTTCTCATCGCGCGCGCTCTGATGACCGACCCCGAACTGCTGTTGCTCGACGAGCCCGCCGCAGGCCTCGACCTGGGTGGTCGGGAGGAACTGGTAGCACGATTGGCCGATCTCGCGGCCGACCCGGACGCGCCTGCCACCGTGCTCATCACCCATCACGTGGAGGAAATTCCCCCTGGGTTCAGTCACGCGCTGCTCCTCAAGGAAGGCGGCGTGGTGGCGCAGGGATTGGTCGACGACGTCGTCACGGCCGAGAACCTGACCGAGGCGTTCAGCCAGTCGATCTCGCTCGATCGCGTCGACGGCCGGTTCTTCGCCCGCCGTACCCGCGCTGCCGGAGCGCATCGGCGCTAGCCCGTGCCGCCGGATCGAGCTGCTCGGTGCAGCGGTACGTTGCCGACATGAGCTCGAACGGTGCTGCCGATCACGTCCCTGCCCGCGACGCGGCGACGGTCATTCTGATTCGCGACAGTCGATCACGGACCGAGGTCGAGGTGTTCTTGCTCGAACGCGTCGGTGGGATGGCGTTCGCGGGCGGTATGACGGTCTTTCCCGGTGGCGGCGTCGACGCGTCCGACGCGGCAGCAGACGTCCGATGGGCCGGCCCGCCGCCGTCCTGGTGGGCCGAGCGCCTCGGAACCGACGAGGGCAAGGCGCAGGCTCTCGTGTGTGCGGCGGCGCGAGAGACGTTCGAGGAGTGCGGGGTGCTACTGGCCGGGTCCACCCCGGATTCGATCGTTGCCGACACCGCTCCCTTCACGGCGGAGCGGGGCAGGCTCGAGCGGCGTGAACTCTCGTTCGCAGAGTTTCTGACCGCTCACGATCTGGTGCTGCGGTCCGATCTGCTCCGGCCGTGGTCACACTGGATCACGCCGGTCGGCGAAGCGCGTCGGTACGACACCCGGTTCTTCGTCGCGGTCCTGCCGGAAGGCCAGATCGCGGACGGTGACACCAGCGAGGCTGCGTCGGTGAGCTGGCGTTCGACGGGTGACGCGCTGGCGGATTGGCGCGCCGGCCACACCATCCTGCTGCCGCCGACGTGGAGTCAGTTGGACGAGTTGTCGCGTTTCGCCACTGTCGCCGAGGTCGTCGATCACGAACGTCGGATAGCGCCGGTCCTGCCGACGTTGATCCGCGAAGACGGCGCAGTCCGGGTGCTGTTCGACGGAGACGATGCCTACTACGCGGGAGTGCGACATCCCTGGTCGGATCGTCCGGAGTCGGCCCGGTAGCCTTCCGCACATGGCTGAGTTCGTGAATCTCGAGGTTTCCGACGGTATCGGCACCATCCGCTTGGATCGTCCGCCGATGAATGCTCTCGATCGTCAGATGCAGGAGGAGATTCGCGCTGCGGCGCGTCAGGCCACGGTCGATGCCGAGATCAAGGCGGTCGTCGTCTACGGCGGCGAGAAAGTGTTCGCGGCCGGTGCCGACATCAAGGAGATGGCGAACTTGTCTGCGGCAGAGATGGCGGAGATCGCGGGCGACCTGCAGTCCGCACTCGGCTCGCTGAGCACCATCCCCAAGCCTGTCGTGGCCGCAGTGACCGGATACGCACTGGGCGGCGGGCTCGAGGTCGCGCTCGGGGCCGATCGTCGAATTGCCGGCGACAACGCCAAGTTCGGAGTCCCGGAAGTGCTGCTCGGGGTGATCCCCGGCGGCGGCGGAACTCAACGACTGGCTCGGCTGATCGGGCCGAGTCGTGCGAAGGACATGGTCTTCACCGGGCGGTTCGTCGGCGCGGAGGAGGCGCTGCGCATCGGCTTGGTGGACGAGGTGGTCGCTCCCGACGAGGTGTACAACGCGGCGCGGGCATGGGCGGCCCAGTTCACCACCGGTGCATCGCGAGCGCTCGCTGCAGCGAAGGCGTCGATCGACCAAGGGCTCGATGTCGACCTCACCAACGGTCTTCGCATCGAAGCTCAGCAGTTCGCGGCCCTGTTCGCCACCGAGGATCGCACGATCGGAATGACGTCGTTCGTGGCCGACGGGCCGGGTAAAGCGAGGTTCACCGGTAGGTGAACATCGTCGATGGCCGAGAAGAGTTGTTCTCCAGCTACCGGATAGTAGGCTCGCCTGATGACTGCAAGCCCCCACGACGGTGTGAATAGATCGATCTCGAGTGTGTCGGTCGAGGCGGAGGATCGGACTGTCGATCCGGCCCCGAACCCGCACGCCACTGCCGAGCAGGTCGAAGCCGCACGGTCGGACACCAAACTGGCGCAGGTGCTCTACCACGATTGGGAAGCCGAGACCTACGACGACAAGTGGTCGATCTCCTACGACGAGCGCTGCATCGATTACGCCCGCGGAAGATTCGATCAGGCCGTCTCCGGCGACCCGTCGGCCCAGTCGGCTCTGCCGTACGGGCGCGCACTCGAGCTGGGCTGCGGAACGGGTTTCTTTCTGCTCAATCTGATGCAGGCAGGCATCGCCGAGAAGGGCTCGGTCACCGATCTCTCTCCCGGAATGGTGAAGGTCGCCCTGCGCAATGCCGAACACCTCGGACTCGACGTCGACGGCCGCGTCGCCGATGCGGAGACCATTCCGTACGAGGACGACACCTTCGACCTCGTCGTCGGGCACGCTGTGCTGCATCACATCCCGGACGTCGAACAGTCCCTGCGTGAGGTACTGCGTGTGCTCAAACCCGGCGGCAGGTTCGTCTTCGCGGGTGAACCGACCACGGTGGGCAACTTCTACGCTCGCTGGCTCGGGCGCATCACCTGGGAAGCGACCACTCGCGTCACCAAGTTGCCGTTCCTCGCGGACTGGCGCAAGCCGCAGGAGGAGCTCGACGAGTCCTCGCGGGCAGCAGCACTCGAGGCCGTCGTCGACCTGCACACGTTCGACCCGACCGATCTCGAGAACATCGCGTTGGCGGCCGGAGCCGAGCAGGTACAGGCCAACACCGAGGAGTTCGCCGCCGCACTGCTCGGTTGGCCGGTGCGGACATTCGAAGCCGCTGTTCCCGCAGGCAAGCTGGGCTGGAACTGGGCCAAGTTCGCCTTCGGTGGCTGGAAGACATTGAGTTGGGTCGACGAGAACGTGCTGCAGCACGTGGTTCCGCGCGGACTGTTCTACAACGTGATGATCACCGGCACCAAGCCTGTGCCTCGCGCTTGATCGGCCCCGCCCTCGCCGCCGGCCGACTGCGAGTTCGGTAGTGGGCTACGAGTTCACCGGCACCGACCTCGACTTCCTGCGAAGCGAGGCCGGTGCAGGCGCTCTCGACGCCGTGGATCGACTCGAGCTGACAGCGCGTACATCGGTGCGCGATATCGCGTCGGTGCGGACTCGTTTTCCTGACCAATTCGGTGCCGTGATCGAAACCGTCACCGTTCGCCGCAAGGCGCGTGCGAAGTTGGTCGATGCCGACCACTGGTTGGTGACCGACGAGGCCGTCCAACAGGCAACGCCGACGATCGTGGCGCGCAGGCGGGCTGTCCGGCTGGCCGGACGGCGGGTGCACGACGTCACCTGTTCTATCGGCAGTGAACTCGCGGTGTTGGTCGGATCGGCCGAGCTGGCGTTGGGAAGCGATCTCGATCCGATTCGTCTTCGCATGGCCGCACACAACGTCCCTGATGCCGCAGTACTGCGTGCCGACGCGTTGACCCCGACAACCCGCGGGACCGTCGTCGTGGCAGATCCCGGCCGTCGAGTCGGTGGCCGGCGACGGCACGATCCGGCCGCGCTGCAGCCTCCGTTGCCGGATCTGTTCGACGCTTATCGAGGGCGCGATCTGGTGGTCAAGTGCGCCCCCGGACTCGACTTCGATGCCCTCGACTGGGCGGGTGAGATCGAGGTCGTCTCGCTCGACGGCGGAGTACGCGAAGCGTGCCTATGGTCGGAAGGGCTGAGCGAGCCCGGTATCGGCCGTCGTGCGGCGGTTCTTCGATCCGACGGTAGTGCGCTCGACATCACCGATGCCGAATCCGACGAGATCCCGGTTCGGCCGCCGGGGGACTACATCGTCGATCCCGACGGCGCAGTGGTGCGGGCCGGTTTGGTGCGGCACTACGGGGCCAGATTCGGTCTGTGGCAACTCGATCCACGCATCGCGTATCTGACCGGCGATACCGTCCCGCCGGGGGTGCGCGGGTTCCGGATTCTGGAGCAGTCGAAGTTCTCCGAGAAGGTGTTGCGTCAGCAACTGAGCAGGCTGGACTGCGGCTCGGTCGAGATTCTCGTTCGCGGGGTCGACGTGGATCCGGCATTGCTTCGACCGCGGCTGAGGCTTCGAGGGGCCGTGGCGTTGTCGGTCGTGATCACCCGGCTCGATCGTTCTGCCGTGGCCTTCGTGTGCGAGCCCGGTGCCGTCGGTCAGCCGGTGTAGGTGAAGATCTCACCCAGGTAGCCGGCGGTGACGATCTGGCCGTCGGGCCCGACGGAGGTGCCTACCGTGGAACCGACGACATCGGGGACAGGTTGCGAGTCCACCGTTTCGCCGGTCGCCGCGTCGAAGGTGAGCAGGGCCAGGCCCTCGCCGTCTCGGACGACGGTATGGCCGTGTCCGTCGGCGGATTGCGCCGCCGTTCCTGCTTGCACGATGTCCTCTCGTACCCACACGCGCTCGGCGGAATCACCGTTGTCACGTAATCCGATCAGGGTGCCGTCGCCGCCTGCGGGGACGATCGTGCCGTCCGAGGCGATCGAGGGGGAGGCCCCGATGCCGAGTCCGGTGCCCTCCGTCCACTTCTGGTGCCCGTCGGTCGTATCGAAGGCGGTCAACCGCCCGTCCACGTCCGCGAGATAGACCGTCGAACCGTCCGCCGACAGCACCGGAGACGACGCAACTCCCGCGGGCAGGAGATCCGAGGACCAGCCCTCGGCCAGTCCGGGCGAGCCGTCGCGGTTGTAGGTGACCGAGACGAGTTGAGGCGCAATGGAACCCGGACGCCACAGCGTCAGATACATCGTTCCGGTCGCGGTGTCGACGGCAGGGGCCGCAGGAACAGGGCATTCGGATCCACCCGAGCTGCATTGGGCCAGGCCGGTGTCGACCGGCAGAAAATCGGTGTTCGGATCGGCGAGGAAGTTGGGCGTGGGAACGAGATCGAGGATCGGCACTCGAAGGTGCCCGGTCTGCGAGTCCAGGACGCTGACCTGACCCATCTGGGTGACCGAGACCACGCTCCCGTCCCCGAGGAACTGGGCCGATTTGGGGACGCCGTACACCGGTGTACGCCAACGAAGTTGCCCGTGATCGTTGTACGAATTCATGCCGCCGTCGTCGCCGATGTAGACGTTGATGGCCGAGTCGACGGTGGGCGTTGCGGTCACCGCCGAGGGGCCGACGCGGTTGCACCAACGCTTGCGGGCGGAATCGATCTCGAACGAGAACAGGTTGCAGCCGGATTCGGTTGCTGCAGTGACGAACATCTGGCCGGTCGAGCCGATGGAGACCGGCGACGACACCGTGCCACCGGTGGGCCGGGTCCAGTCCAAGGTCAGGGGAGTGTCGACCGATACGGCAGTCGAGCCACTGTTGCGGGCGTCGGCATGGGCGGCGGGCCAGGAATCGGGAGAGAGCGGGTCGATGGCGGTCGTGTCGGAACTGCAGCCGCTCAGAGTCACCAGCACGAGAGCAGCTGCGACCGCAGTGCCCTTCATACCGGTGCTGGTGGTGGCACTGACGCCGCGCATGGATTGCTCCCCATCGGTTCTCGAGTGCCCGACGCGGTGCCGGGGCGTCCTGTTCGTCTGTGTCGACGAGAGTCGACAGGCAACCCTAGCTCCCCGGTGGGCGCCGGCAGAGAGCGGGCGAACGGGAAACTAGGGTGAACGTCCATGACGAGTATGTGGAACGCACCGCTGCGGACCCGGTGGCGCGGGTCGAGACGCCGCGATACCGAGCAGGCGCGGTTTCTCACGCGTGCTTCCCTCGAGTGGGTGCTCGCGAACAAGGCATACACGCCCTGGTATCTGGTGCGGTACTACCGGCTGGCCAAGTTCAAGTTGGCCAATCCGCACGTGATCCTCAAAGGGATGGTGTTTCTCGGCAAGAACGTCGAGATTCACTCCACCCCCGAACTCTCGCGCCTCGAGATCGGCCGCTGGGTCCACATCGGTGACGGCAACGCCATTCGCTGTCACGAGGGTTCGCTGCGGATCGGAGACAAGGTCGTCTTCGGCAAGGACAACGTGGTCAACACCTATCTCGATATCGAGATCGGCGCGTCGACTCTGGTTGCCGACTGGTGCTACATCTGCGATTTCGATCATCGGATGGACGATGTGAACATGCCCATCAAGGATCAGGGAATCGTGAAAGGGCCGGTGCGGATAGGGCCGGACACCTGGATTGCTGCCAAGGTGACCATCCTGCGCGAGACTCGGATCGGGCGTGGCTGTGTGCTCGGTGCGCATGCGGTGGTCAAGGGTGAGATCCCCGATTACAGCATCGCCGTCGGTGCCCCGGCCAAGGTCGTCCGCAACCGGAAGGACGCCTGGGAGGCCGGTGCCGCCGACCGCGCGAAATACATCGCCGCGCTCGAGGACATCGCCCGCAAGAAGGCACTGGGTCAGGCCGAGGCCGCGCGGGAGAGCTGAGCGGTCGAGGGAGTTCCGGGCGTATCAGGTACGCCCGGGCAGAGCGCGTTCGGCGATGTGCGGACGCGCCAGCGGATGCCGAACCTTACGTTTGGCCCCGAGATAGACCTGCACCGTCGATTCGGCGACGTGTCTCCAGTCGAAGTCCACGGTGAGGCGTTGCCGAGCTGCAACGGCCCGCTCCTGCGCAGCGTCGGCATTGTCGAGGACTCGCCGCACCGCCGCCGCCAGGCCGGCGACATCGGCAGGCTCGAAGGACAGGCCGGTGACCCCGTCGACGATCGCTTCTCCCAAACCGCCTGCGGTGGAGGCGACCAGCGGAGTGCCGGCTGCTGCCGCCTCGAGCGCGATGATGCCGAAGGGCTCGTACCGGCTGGGAAGAACGATGGCGTCGGCACCGTGCAGCCAGCCGAGGAGTTCGGTGTGGTTCAGATTGCCGAGGAACGAGACCGCCCGGGCCACTCGATGGGTGCGGGCCAATCCCGCCAACCAGGCGTACTGGGTGCCCTCGCCGGCGATGTGCAAGGTGGTGCCCGGGTGACTCCGTCGGATACGCGGTAGTGCCGCTATGGCGTCCTGGATCCCCTTCTCGTACTCGAGTCGGCCGACGTAGAGCAACTTCGCAGGCTCCGATCGAGGCTCGCGCAGGCGAAAGCTCCACGCGGATCCGTCGATTCCGTTACGAATCACCGAGACCGCCGAATCGGAGATCTGGAACAGGGTGGTGACCTCGTCCTTCATCGAGGCCGAACAGGTGATGACCGCGTCGGAATCATTGGCCAGCCACCACTCGATCGAGTGCACCTGGCGATTGACCGGACCGGAAATCCAACCACTGTGGCGTCCGGCCTCGGTGGCGTGGATGGTCGAGACCAGAGGTACGTCGAAGAACTCGGCGAGCGCGATGGCGGGGTGCGCGACCAGCCAGTCGTGAGCGTGGACCACATCGGGCTGCCAGCCCTCACCCAGGCCCGGCTTGCTCAGCGCGACCCCGGCCCGCACCATGGCATGGCCCATCGCGAGGGTCCAGGCGAGCATGTCCTCACCGAAGACGAAGTGCGCCGGGTCCTCCGCGACGGCGACCACGAGTACCCCGTCGGCGATCTCGTGGGACGTCGGGTGACTGGCTGCGTCCGTGCCGGTGGGGCGGCGTGAGAGCACGACGACCTCGTGTCCGCAGCGGACCAGCTCGGTGGCCAGATGGTGAACGTGGCGACCGAGGCCGCCGACCACGACGGGTGGGTACTCCCACGACACCATCAGAATCTTCATGGCCCCCCTGCATTTCCTCGCTCGCTACCGTTGCCCGGACCGCGCAGTCGGCGCGCGTCCAACGCGGGAAACAGGCCGTCCGCACGGTTCCACTGCGTTGCCAGCTCGCTTGCCCGTGCACCCGCCCCGTGTGCGGCTGCACCCGCGATCTCACGCAGCGCGTGCGCGTGAACGTGCGCGCGCTCCCGCGCGTAGCCGGCCGCGGAGTCCTTGCTGACCATGAACGCCCAGTCGCTGGCCACGGCCATCAGTGTCTCACGCAGTATCTGATCGTTGACCCGATTGCGCAGTTCCGGGCCATCGCTGCGTCGGTGCCCGCGGCGGGCGCGCTCGACCGCGTCGAGGGCGGTGCGAGTGACCTCGGAGTTCAACGCCACCAGGTCGGCGACGTCCTCGCCTGCCCACACCCGCCAGTCCTTGCCTGATCCCCAGGACGAGTCCGCCAGCTCGATCGGGGTTCCGACATAGCCTCGCGTGCGGGCATCGTTCAGCGTTCCGACGGTGATACCGGCGGCGGGAAGTGCCCGCATGAGCTTGTCGAGCCACTGCGGGCCCTCGTGCCACCAGTGTCCGAACAGCTCGGTGTCGAACGCCGCGACCACGAGCGCATCGCGTCCTATTCGCTCGGATTCCGAGACGAGCCTGCGACGAACGACGTCGACGAAATCTGCGACATGGCGGTCGACCGTCGCGGAGGCGCGCGCGGGATCGTAGGGGGCTTTGTCGTTCGAGGCGACGGTGCGGCCGGTGACGCGGGAGGGTTTGAGGCCGGTGTCGTGATCGTAGGTGTGGAAGTCCCGGTAGGCGCCGTGGCCCGGATACCCCGACTTCGGTGACCACACCCGATAGCTGACCGGAAGATCGCGACCGAACGCGAGCACATCCGAATTCCACACCGGCCTGCCGAGGGAGGTGTCACCGCGCAGCGCTGGGCCGTCGACCATGAAGTGCGAGACCCCCGCCGACGCGTATTCGGTTTCCATGCCGGGAGTGAAGGCACACTCCGGTGCCCAGATGCCCGACGGTGCTGTGCCCCATCGCGCCTGGGCATCCAGTAGACCTTCTCGAAGCGAGAATTCGCGCAATCGGGGATCGAGCAGCGGCGCGAACGGGTGCGCCAGTGGCCCGCCCAACAGCTCGACCGTCCCGGCATCGAGCAGCGCCCGAAGTGCCGCGGATCCGCCGTGTCGCCACCGTGACTCGAACCGCTCGATGGCCGCGGCGGAGCGTCGGTGTTCGCGAACGGACAGGCTGCGATCGGCTGCCTCGTGCGCGCGTAGCTGCCAGTTCCCGAGCCAGTGATGCATACCCGACAGGCAGTGCGGATCGTCGAGTTGGGCGGCCAGAACCGGAGTGACGCCCAGGGACAGGACATCGGTGTAGCCGTCGTCGGCCAGTCGCTCCAGTGTCGCGACGAGCGGGAGGTAGGAGTCGGCCCAGGACTGGTACAACCACTCCTCGCCGACCGGCCACCGCCCGTGGTTGGCCAACCACGGCAGGTGCGAGTGCAGCACCAGCGTGAACATGCCCGGCACGGTGGTACCGGATGTCACCCGATCACCGCGCTCGCGCTCTTGCGGGCGACGGCGACCAGGTCGAGGCTGGCGTCGATGCTGTCGGCGGTGATCTCGAAGTCCTCGATCGTGATCGCCGCGACGTCGTCGGCGAGCTCGGCAGGCCACGGCTCACCGGCCAATGCCCGTTCGATCTGAGCGTCGATGAACGACCCGCCGTGCTTGTCGTCGAGAGCGGCGAGGGTGGCACCGTGCCGGACGCCGGTGAGTTCGTCGACCTCGAGCCTCGCGTCGACGAGAATCTCGGTGAGTTCACCGGCGTCGAGTTCGCGGGTATGGAACGGGTTGAGCGGCGTATCGCGACCGGGCGAGAAGGTGATGCGATTGGGCGTGCTGATCAACAGTGTCCCGCCGGGCCGCAGAATCCGGTGGACTTCGGCCAGAAACGCGCCCTGGTCCCACAGATGCTCGATCACCTGGAAGTTGACGACGACGTCGACCGAGGAATCGACGAAAGGGAGGCGGTCGAGGTTGCCGCGCAGCATCGTCACCCTGGGGTACCGGGCGTGCACGTGCGCGGCGGCCGACGCGTCGTAGTCGAGGCCGATCACATGTGCGGCGACGTCGGCGATCATGTTGGCCCCGTAGCCTTCTCCCGATCCGGCCTCGAGCACCGTGCGGTCGCGGCAGCGCTCGACCAGAGCTCGGTAGACCACCTCGTGGCGACGGAACCAGTAGTTCTCCTCGGCGATGCCGGGCACTGTTCTCTCGCCGGTCAGGGGGAGTGTTTCCGGTACCGGTGGCCGAGCCGATGAATCGTTCACCGACGAAAGGCTAGTGGAGGCACAGAAGATGTAGGCCACCGTGGTCTCCATAACTCTCGGGGTGCAGATGTATGGTCGGACGGACGCGAGGGCAAGTTACCCATCAGTAACTACGGTGAGGTAACCTCGTCCGAGACCGTATTGAGGCACGAACCCTTAGAACACTCACGATCAGCAGAACATGACCAGGAGGTCGACGCAGACCCATGACGAACATCGTTGTTTTGATCAAGCAGGTTCCAGACACGTGGTCCGAGCGCAAGCTCACCGATGGTGACTACACCCTCGATCGCGAGGCTGCCGACGCCGTCCTCGACGAGATCAACGAGCGGGCCGTCGAAGAAGCACTGCTCATCAAGGAAGCTCAGGGAGGTGAGGTCAAGGTTCTGTCCGCAGGCCCCGATCGCGCCACCGATGCCATCCGCAAGGCCCTGTCCATGGGTGCGGACAGCGCAGTGCACCTCAACGACCCGAGCCTGCACGGCTCCGACGCGATCCAGACCGGATACGCCCTGGCTGCCGCGCTGGGCAACGTCGCATTCGAGAACGACGAGCCGGCCGATCTCATCATCGCCGGCAACGAGGCCACCGACGGTCGCACCGGTGCTGTTCCCGCCATCATCGCCGAATACCTGCAGATCCCTGCGCTGACCCAACTGCGCAAGCTCGCGGTGGCAGACGGCAAGGTCACCGGCGAGCGGGAGACCGACGAAGGCATCTTCGGCCTCGAAGCCGCACTGCCCGCCATCGTCAGCGTCACCGAGAAGATCAACGAGCCTCGCTTCCCGTCCTTCAAGGGAATCATGGCCGCCAAGAAGAAGACGGTGCAGACCATCACGCTGGCCGAGATCGGTGTCGAGGACGGCATCGTCGGAGTCGACAACGCCGGAACCACTGTCACCTCGTCCACCCCGAAGCCTCCCAAGACTGCCGGCGAGCGGCTCACCGACGAGGGCGACGGCGGCGACAAGATTGCCGCCTACCTGGTCGGCCAGAAGATCATCTGATCCCGCCCCACCGAGCTATCGAAGACCAACGAGGAGCAAGTCATGGCAGAAGTACTCGTGCTCGTGGAGCACGTCGAGGGAACACTGAAGAAGGTCAGCACCGAGCTGATCACCGCTGCTCGCGCCCTGGGTGAGCCGTCGGCAGTCGTCACCGGCCCGGTCGGCACCACCGACAAGGTCGCCGACGCACTGACCGAGGCCGGCGCCGAGAAGATCTACGCCGCCGAATCCGACGATGTCGACGGATTTCTCGTCACCCCGAAGGTCGACGTGCTATCGACGCTGGCCGAGTCGGTCTCGCCCGCGGCGATCATCACGGCAGCCACGATCGAAGGCAAAGAAGTTGCGGGCCGTCTGGCAGCGCGACTGGGCTCGGGCTACCACAACGACGTCGTCGCGCTCAATGGTGACGGTAGCGCCGTCTACTCCATCTTCGGCGGCGCGTTCACCGTCGAGGCGAAGGCCAACGGTGACGTACCGGTCATCTCGGTCCGCCCCGGAGCAGTCGAGGCCGAGCCCAAGGCCGGAGCGGGCACCCGCGAAACCGTCGAGGTCCCGGCTCAGGAAGACGGCACCGTCAAGATCACCTCGCGCGACCCGATCGTCGGTGGCGACCGTCCGGAACTCACCGAGGCAACGGTCGTCGTCTCCGGTGGTCGCGGTGTCGGCAGCGCCGACAAGTTCTCGGTCGTCGAAGAGCTCGCCGACTCTCTCGGTGCCGCAGTCGGTGCCTCGCGCGCCGCGGTGGACTCCGGCTACTACCCGGGCCAGTTCCAGGTGGGTCAGACGGGTAAGACCGTCTCGCCGCAGCTGTACGTCGCACTGGGAATTTCCGGTGCCATCCAGCACCGTGCGGGCATGCAGACCTCGAAGACGATCGTCGCAGTGAACAAGGACGAGGAAGCCCCCATCTTCGAGATCGCCGACTACGGCATCGTCGGCGACCTGTTCAACGTCGCACCGCAGCTGACCGAAGCAGTGAAGAAGCACAAGGGATAGTCCGTATCCACGCTTCCTGACGGGCCCTCACCGCGTGTGTGCGGTGGGGGCCCGTCTGCGTGGCCCACTGCAAATTCATACTCGCAGTGCAACCTTGTTCACGAAAACTCTTCCGACACGTTCCCCCGGCGATGCCCGGTAGATGTCCGCGCTCGTTAGACACACCTCATGACCACTTCCGTCATGAGCTCGACCACCTCGATCGTCCCGGCCACCGACCGCTACTCGCTCGTGTTGTCCACCGATCCGGAACACCGACTCGCGGCGCAGCGTCTGCGCTACGACGTGTTCGCTTCCGAACCGGGATTCACTGTTCCCACCGATGCCGATGGCGTCGACGCAGATCGATTCGACGAATTCTGCGATCACCTTCTCGTCCGTGACCTGTGGACCGAGACGTTCGTCGGCTGCTACCGCATGTTGCCGCCGCCGGCCGCCGTGGCCGCGGGTGGCTACTACACCGCAACCGAGTTCGATATCTCCGCACTCGATCCCGTCGGCATGAACATCGTCGAAATGGGTAGAGCCGCAGTCCATCCCGAGCACCGTTCCGGGTCCGTTCTCGGTCTGATGTGGGCGGGAATTCTGCACTACCTCGACGTGACGGGGTACGAGTGGGTGATGGGATGTGTGTCGGTTCCGATGAGATCGGCACCGGACGAACCCCTCGGGGCCAACGTCCGCGGTGTCCGAGACCGCTTGTTGGACAGGCATGCAACGACACCCGACCGACGGGTCCGACCGTACGTTCCGGTCGTCGTCGACGGGGTCGAACTCCGCGATATCGCACCAGCGAAGAAGACCTCCATGCCTCCGCTGCTGAACGGTTACCTGCGACTCGGGGCGTCCATCTGCGGTGAGCCCGCACATGATCCGGAATTTGGTGTCGCCGATTTCGTCGCGCTGCTCGGGCTGCACGAGGCGAACACTCGATATCTCGACCGCTTGCGCGCGGCCGCAGCGACCTTCGAGTCGGGTGCCCGGTGACCGAATCGATGGCGCACACTCACGCGTGGATGCCGTCGTCTCCGTGCGGTGAAGGCTGTCTGCCGAAGAACCCACCGACGGTGGGACGGATCGTGCTCGTGCTGCGCGTTCTCCTGGCATTGGCGGCGTTCGGTCTGCTGCCGGTACTGGTCGCACTCGGCGTGCCCTTCCCTCGTGTGCGTCGGACGCTGACCCGGATCGGGGCCAGAACGCTGCTGTTCGCCATCGGAATCGACCTGACGGTGCTCGACGCACGGTCGGAGCGGGAACGATCGCGTACCGCAGGAGGTGCGCTGCATGTTGCCGGCCACATCTCCTGGACCGACGTCGTGGTGCTCACTGCGGTGCAACCCTCGACCTTCGTCGCGCGGGCCGACCTCGTCGACTGGCCGGTACTCGGTCGACTGGCACGAGCGATGAAAGTACTTCCGATCGATCGAGCCCGCCTGCGTGAGCTTCCCGGTGTCGTCGAGCAGGTGGCCGATCGCGTCCGGGCGGGTGGATCTGTCGTCGCCTTCCCCGAGGCCACCACCTGGTGCGGGCGGGCCTACGGTTCGTTGCGCCCGGCATTGATGCAGGCGGCCATCGATTCGGAGACCTGGGTACAGCCCATTCGGCTGCGCTACCTCGATCGAACCGGGGAGCAGACCGCGGCCACCTGCTTCGTCGGCGACGAGACGATCGGTGCCTCCATCGGCCGAATCTTCCGTCTGCGTGGAATGCGGGCCGAGGTGGAGTTCACGGCACCGGAAGCGCCAGGCAGCGATCGGCGTGACCTCGCCCGACGCTGTGAGGTGGCCATTCGACGCGACCACGTCCACGACCACGCGCTGCACGAGGTCATGGCCGAAGACCGACGACGCCCGGTGCCGCCGACGGTATCGGCGGCCTGAAGGAGGCAACGCATGCTGTGAGCGCGGACCCACCTCGCGCAGGTAGGTCCGCACTCACAGCACCGGGTATCGTCTAGCCTGTTATGCCTTCTGTGCGCAGTGCGACTGCTTCCACCCCACCGGTGTACCTCGATCACGCGGCGACAACTCCGATGTTGCCGTGCGCGATCGAGGCGATGACCTCTGTGTTCGCCACCGTCGGAAATGCATCCTCGCTGCACACCTCCGGCCGCTCCGCACGGCGTCGGGTGGAGGAATCCCGCGAATCGATTGCCGAAGATCTCGGTGCTCGTCCGTCCGAGGTGATCTTCACCTCGGGCGGCACCGAAAGTGACAACCTCGCCGTCAAGGGCATCTTCGCGGCTCGTAGAGATGCCGACGCGGCCCTGACCCGGATCATTGCCAGCTCCGTGGAACATCATGCGGTGCTCGATGCCGTCGAATGGCTCGTCGCGCACGAGGGTGCCAGTGTCACCTGGCTTCCGGTCGACACCGACGGTCGGGTGAGACCGGAGGTGCTGCGTGCAGAACTTGCACTGCATGCGGACGAGACTGCGCTGGTCACCGTCATGTGGGCCAACAACGAGATCGGCACGGTGATGCCGATCGCCGAACTGGCAGCCATCGCAGCCGAGTACGGCGTCCCGATGCACAGTGACGCGATCCAGGCCGTTGCGCATCTGCCCGTGGATTTCGCGGCCAGCGGCCTGTCCGCGTTGAGTATCGCTGCCCACAAGTTCGGTGGTCCGCAAGGCGTCGGCGCTCTGTTGCTGGGTCGACAGGTTCCGTGCGTTCCGTTGTTTCACGGCGGCGGACACGAGCGGGACGTGCGCTCGGGAACTCCGGACACGGCAGGCGTCGTCGCGATGGCGGCTGCGCTGCGGTTCACCGTCGAGAACGCCTCCGAGCACCACACCGAGCTGAGTGCACTGCGCGATCGATTGATCGCCGGGGTCAGGGATTGCGTTCCCGACGCCATTCTCAACGGGCCGGAAGGTGACGATCGGCTGGCGGGCAACGTACACTTCACTTTCCCTGGCTGCGAGGGCGATTCGCTGCTGATGCTGCTCGACGCGGCGGGCATCGAGTGTTCGACGGGGTCGGCATGCACTGCCGGTGTCGCCAGTGCCAGCCATGTACTGATCGCTCTCGGCTGCGATCCCGGCGTTGCCCGTGGATCGCTGCGGTTCTCTTTGGGAGCCGGCTCGTCCGATTCGGACGTCACCACTGTGCTTGCGGCCCTGCCGCAGGTCGTCGAACGTGCTCGCGCGGCCGGATTGGCCGGCGTCGGAGCTCGAGGAGGAAATCGCTGATGCGTGTTCTGGCTGCTATGAGCGGGGGCGTCGATTCGGCTGTGGCCGCAGCCCGAGCGGTGGACGAGGGCCACGATGTCGTCGGCGTGCACCTCGCGCTGTCCACTGCTCCCGGTGCACTGCGCACCGGTTCGCGCGGTTGCTGCTCCAAAGAGGACGCCGGTGACGCTCGGCGGGCCGCCGATGTGCTCGGTATTCCTTTCTACGTCTGGGATTTCGCCGATCGTTTCAAAGAAGACGTGATCGACGACTTCGTCGCGTCCTACGCAGCGGGGGAGACGCCGAATCCCTGTTTGCGTTGCAACGAGAAGATCAAGTTCTCGGCGTTGGCAGACCGTGCTCTCGCTCTGGGCTTCGACGCCGTGGCCACCGGCCACTACGCTCAGTTGCACGACGGTGTGCTGCGCCGAGCGGTGGACGCGGACAAGGACCAGTCCTACGTGTTGGCCGTGCTGAACAAGGCGCAGCTCTCCCGCGCGATGTTTCCCATCGGCGATACGCCGAAGTCCGAGATCCGGTTCGAGGCTGCCGAGCGTGGGTTGGCGGTGGCCGACAAGCCGGACAGTCACGATATCTGCTTCATTCCCTCCGGGGACACACGCGCTTTCCTCGGTGCTCACATCGGGGTGCGACCGGGCAAGGTCGTCGACTCCGATACCGGGGCCGAACTGGCCGACCACGACGGAGTGCACGGTTTCACCATCGGACAACGCAAGGGGCTCGGTGTCGAGGGGCCTGCGGCGGACGGCCGTCCGCGCTACGTGACCTCCATCGAACCCGACAGCGGTACCGTCATGGTCGGGTCAGCACAGAAGCTCGATGTCTGGGCGATCAGCGGCGATCGCGCGATCTGGACCGAGGGAACCGCCCCGACCGGGCCTGTCGAGTGTGTCGTTCAGGTACGCGCGCACGGTGGGCTGAGCGAGGCCGTCGCCGAGGCGGTGGGCGAGGGAATGGACATCCAGCTTCGGGCTCCGCTGACCGGTGTCGCCAAGGGGCAGGCAGCGGTGCTGTACCGCAAGGACATTCACGGAGACATCGTCATCGGTAGCTCGACCATCTCGGGTACTCGATCCGAGCGCGAGTGAGCTCGAGAGATTTCGCGGGTCTCGCGACCGGAATCGGCTCGTGGCCGGGCACCGATATCGCGGAGGCCGCAGCGATCGTCGTCGGCGAGTTCACCGATCTTGCACACCTCGTAGAACTGCCGGCCCGCGGCCTGGGTGCGGACATGATCGGGCGCACCGGGGCCATCATGGTCGACTTCGAACTCGACGTACGGACCTCCGGCTATCGCGTCGTCCCACGTCCGATGCTCGCCGGTCGCCGGGCGACAGATTTTCTGACCGAGGACCTCGATGTGCTCGAGGAAATCTGGGAGGTGTCGGGGCTTCGCGGCAGCGGACGCACCATCAAGGTCCAGGCCGCCGGTCCGTTCACGATGGCAGCCCAGGTCGAACTTCGGCACGGGCATCGGGCTCTGACCGATCGAGGGGCGCTGCGGCATATCGCAGAATCTCTCGGCGAAGGAGTGCGCCTGCATTGCGCGGAGGTGACGCGTCGGCTGGGAGCCGAGGTTGTCGTTCAACTCGACGAACCCAGTCTCGCAGCGGTTCTGGCGGGCAGCTTGTCCGGCATCACCGGACTCGACTCGGTGCGCGCGGTCCCCGAACCCGACGTGCTCGAGCTACTCGATCTCGTGATCGAGACGATCGATCTGCCCGTTGCGGTGCACTGCTGCGACGGAGGTGCTCCCGTGGATCTGTTGCGCCGATCGAGGGTCGCGGCCGTCTCCGTGGACGCGACTGCGCTGCGCCGCACTGATTTCGACGGAATCGGTGAACTGCTGCAAGGGGGAAAGACCCTGATGCTGGGGTTGATTCCATCGGAAGCTCCCGTCCCGACACCTCATTGGCGCGAACTCGCGCAGCCCGGTGTGACGTTGATCGACCGTCTCGGCTTCGATCGCTCCGTTCTCGCCGCACAGATCTCGGTGACGCCCGTGTGTGGGCTCGCGGGCAGTACACCGGAATGGGCGCGCAGCGCGGTGGGACTCGCGCGAGATATCGCCGACGCATTCGCCGATGCACCTGATTCGTTGTGAGGGCACGTCTGCGATCGACGGCCGTCCTGCGGATTCAGCATCGCCTATGCCCTTTGTGTTCGGACCTGCGAGCGGATGTGACACTATTCACAAGGCCGTTGGGGGTCAGTTGAATCAGTGGGAGTTCGGAAAATGGCATCAGGTGGTCGCGACTTCGATGAGGTTGCCTCCCTCCGGCGTACAGGCCGACACCGTCGAGGCGTCGTGGCGAAACTCGCGGCATCGACGTCCGACTGGTATCACGCACCACACGATTTCGACTGGATAATCAACCACCGGTCCACCCGCCCACTGACCGGGATCATCCGGGTCGTGTTCGGCACGGCCGTGTTGATGTACGCCCTCACGTCGATTCTGATGCTGTCCAGCGACCTCGGTCCCAGCGGTACCTTCGAAGTCGGCTGGGTGGTCTTCGTGCTGTTCACCCAAGCACTCGTTGCCGCACGATGCGTTCTCGGTCCGATTCCGGGCAAGAAATTCTTCATCGGATTTCTGGCGTTCGGCGACATTCTGACGACCTCGGTACTGGTGCTGTACGAGCCCATCGCGTCACTGATCGGAACCGTGTTGTTCGCCGTCACCGGCGCGTTCTGTACGTATTTCCTGAGCCCGCGTCTGCTGGTGGCCCATCTGGTGTGGACAGCGACGTTCATCATCGGTTTCGGCATTCGGGTGCTCGTGTCGGTGTTGGACGGAGACGTGGGATACATAGACGCGCCGTCGGTGGTGACGGCGACCGTGGTCCTGCTTCTGGCGACGGTGGGTGTGCCGGTGTTCGCCCAGGTGGCATGGACGACTCTGTCCAACGACGCCAAACGGTCGGTCCTCGACCCGTTGACCGGGGTGTTCAATCGGCGCGGTATCGACAGCGAACTGCTCGATCTGTGGCGGCATGCGCGTAAGGAAGGCAAGTCGATGGCGTTCGTCGTCGTCGACATCGACAAGTTCAAAGCTGTCAACGACAACTTCGGCCACAGTCGCGGCGACGAGGTGATCATTCGAGTGGCCGATCGGTTGCGGCGTCTCGTTCGACAGGAGGGCGGAGCGCTTGCCCGAACCGGCGGCGAGGAGTTTCTGGTGGCCTTGGTCGGCGATGCGCGGCGAATGGTCGACCTCGGCTTGGAGATGGTGCAGGCCCTGTGCGATCAACGAGACGACATTCCCGTCACCGTCAGTGTCGGAATGGCACTGCTGCGCGAGGACTCCGCGTTGTGGGACGTCGGGACCTCGGTGGTGGGACGCGCGGTGCGCACCGCGGACACAGCGATGTACCGGTCGAAGCAATCCGGTGGCAATCGCCTGATCGTCGACGAGATCTGACCGTCCGCACGCACCGACCCTCGGTGCGCCGACGTCGCTCGTCGAGTGCTCTGAGATGATCGACGGATGTACCGGCTATCGGATGCTCAGAGACGTGGACTGCCCGCAGGAGTGCTGCTCTCGGTGATGGCGTCCGTGCTCGGCGGCATCTATGCCGATTCCTTCGTCACCGGGTTCGCTCTGACCGCGGGTGTCTGTGCGGTTGCCCTGATCTCCGCCACCTTGCTGCTGGGACTGATGGGCCGATAGAACGGCCGTGTCGTGTCCGTCCCCGAGTGGTGTCGGTGGGTTCCGTTAATCTTCCAGACGTGCCTGAGTCGACCGAACTGCCTGTAGGAGCCGAGGACACCGCTGTGGATGCCGGTGTCGAACTCGACGCAGCGTCGTCCGCCGATCGCGAGCGATGGCAGACCTTGGCCGAGGAAGTACGCGGTCACCAGTTCCGGTACTACGTGCGCGACGCGCCGATCGTGTCCGACGGCGAATTCGACGCGCTGTTGCGTGAGCTGACCGAACTGGAGGAAGCACACCCGGAACTGCGCACCGCGGATTCCCCGACCCAACTGGTCGGAGGTGGCTTCGCGACGGAATTCACTGCCGTGGACCATCTGGAACGAATGCTCAGCTTGGACAACGTGTTCGATCACGACGAGCTTCGTGCCTGGGCCAAGCGAGTCGAGACCGAGGCAGGGCCCGAACTCGAGTATCTGTGCGAGGTCAAGATCGACGGCGTCGCCTTGAACCTGGTGTACGAGAACGGCGCGCTGGTACGCGGTGCCACCCGCGGCGACGGGCGCACCGGGGAGGACGTGACACTCAACGCGCGCACCATCGACGACATCCCGGACACCCTCACCGGAACCGAGCAGTACCCCGTGCCGGAACTACTCGAGGTGCGCGGTGAGGTCTTCTTCCGCCTCGACGATTTTCGAGCCCTCAACGCCGCTCTCGTAGAAGAAGGGAAACCCCCGTTCGCCAACCCGAGAAACTCGGCTGCGGGTTCGCTGCGACAGAAGAATCCCGCCGTCACCTCCAGGCGTCGCCTCGGCATGATCTGCCACGGACTCGGGCGCATGGTGGGCTTCACCCCCGAATCGCAGTGGCACGCGTACGAGGCGCTCCGCGCCTGGGGGCTGCCGATCTCGACTCACACAACTCGGGTGCGTGGCATAGAGGCGGTCGTCGAGAAGGTCGTCTACTGGGACCAGCACCGGCACGACGTCGAACACGAGATCGACGGCCTCGTGGTCAAGATCGACGACATGTCGCTGCATCGGCGGCTGGGAACGACGTCGCGGGCCCCGCGGTGGGCAATTGCGTACAAGTATCCACCCGAGGAAGTCACCACCACGCTGCTCGATATTCGTGTCAGCGTCGGGAGGACGGGCAGAGTCACTCCGTTCGCGTACATGACGCCTGTCCTGGTGGCCGGCTCCACGGTCTCGTTGGCGACGTTGCACAACGCCTCCGAGGTCAAACGCAAAGGTGTGTTGATCGGCGACACGGTGACCATTCGCAAAGCGGGTGAGGTCATTCCAGAGGTTCTCGGGCCGGTGGTCGACGCCAGGACCGGTACGGAGACCGAGTTCGTCATGCCCTCCGAATGCCCGGAATGCTCGACCCCGCTGGCTCCGGCGAAGGAGGGCGACGCCGACCTGCGCTGCCCCAATTCACAGTTCTGTCCGGCCCAGCGGCGCGAGCGTGTGTTCTTCGTCGCCGAGCGGCAGCGATTCGACATCGAAGGCCTCGGATACGAGGCCGCCACCGACTTGTTGGCCACCGGAGCCATCGAGGACGAGGGCGACTTGTTCTCGTTGACCGACGCCGATCTGATGAAGACGGCGATCTTCCGCACCAAATCCGGAACGCTGTCCGCCACGGGACGAAAGTTGCTCGACAATCTGGCTGTCGCGAAGAACCAGCCACTGTGGCGCGTGCTGGTCAGCCTTTCCATCCGGCATGTCGGCCCGTCGGCAGCGCGCGCGCTAGCCGGAGAATTCGGCAGTCTCGAACGCATCGAGGCCGCGTCGGTGGAGGAGTTGTCGGCGGTCGACGGGGTGGGCGGCACCATTGCGGCCGCTGTGTCGGAATGGTTCGACGTCGAGTGGCATCGAACCATCGTCGACAAATGGCGGGCCGCCGGCGTGCGCATGGAGGACGAGCGCGATGCGTCGATCGAGCGCAACCTCGAGGGACTCTCGATCGTGGTGACCGGGTCCCTGGCGACCTACTCACGCGACGAGGCCAAGGAAGCGATCCTGCTGCGAGGTGGCAAGGCCGCGGGGTCGGTGTCGAAGAAGACGGCATTCGTCGTCGTCGGAGAGTCACCGGGTTCCAAGCACGACAAGGCGATCGAGCTGGGGGTCCCGGTGCTGGACGAAGCAGGATTCACGCTGCTGCTGACGGAGGGCCCAGGGGCCGTGGGTCCCGCGGACTCGACCTCTGAACCCGAGGACTGACAGGCTCGGAGTTCCGGCGCGCGATCTGTTCGGGCGCGGGTCAGTTCAGAACGGTGGCCACGATGCCTGCGAGATATCCGAGGCGGGCCACCTCGGAGGGCCGAAACTCCGGGCCACCGGGACGCCCGAGCATGAGGACAGTGCCGGTATTGCCAAGGGGAGCGGCCGCGATCCTGGTGTCCATATCGCGCCACACCTGCGGAACCCACTCGGCCTCGGAGTCCAGGGCCGCCGGGGCGGTGAGCGGGAACCACGGCAGCTCGGTGGCATGGGTCTCGGGCGCTCCGGGGCTGCCGACCAGGCGGAACGGGCCGTGAGCATTGGTGGCGATCACTGTGCTCCACCCCACCCGTAGGACGCGAGGGGCACCGTCGACGAGTACCTGCAATCGGTCGTCGGACGCGGCCGCGACGCGATCTATCAGTTCCAGTTCTCGGTGCGTGTCGAGGACGCCGGTGTACGGCCGAATCGAATCGACCCGTACGTCGTCGAGGTGCTCGGCGGCGGTGATGAGCGTATCGGGTAGCGATCCCGGTGCGACATCGACGACCAGATCGTCGACCGCGTATCCGTCGCCGCGTTCGATCACGTCGAGGGAGAGAATGTCCGCTCCTACGGAACCGAGCGCGACGGCCAAGGACCCGAGGCTGCCCGGCCTATCCGGCAGTTGAACACGGAGCAGGTAGGACATGTCACGCTCCCTTTCGGATTCTGGCTACTTCGGCCACTCGATGTCATCGGTTGTGACCCACGAGTGGAAAGGGAACACAGTGCACCCCGGCGCGAGCAATCCTTGCATCTTCGACCTGTGCGGATCGACGCGCAACGCGGGCAGTGACAATTCTGACACCGAAGCACCCGAGAGGCGTGCGTGAAGGCTGCGTAACGTTTCGCACTAGGCTGGACTGCGTTTGCGGACCCGTTCGGTCTGCACGAAAAACGGGGTCGCGTCTGCCGGCCCCACTCGAACTGTGTGAAAGGGGTCTACGCGGTGCCTGACATCTCCCGCGACGAGGTCGCTCACCTCGCCCGGCTGTCGCGCTTGGCTCTCAGCGACGCCGAACTCGACGAGTTCGCCGGCCAGCTGGATTCGATTCTCCACCACGTCAAAGCCGTGGCGGAGGTGGCGACGGACGATGTTCCGCCGACAGCCAACCCCAGTGCCATCGTCAATGTGACGCGTCCCGACGTGATCGTTCCCGGACTCACTCCGGAGCAGTCGCTGTCCGAAGCGCCCAACGCGGAGGAGGGCCGTTTCGCGGTGCCGCAGATCCTGGGAGAGAGCGAATGACCGACGTGACCAGGCTCGATGCCTCCGAGCTCGCCGCCCGTATCCACGCCCGTGAGCTCAGCGCCGTCGAGGTGACCCAGGCGCACCTGGACCGCATCTCCGAGGTCGATGGTGACCTCCATGCATTCCTGCACGTCGCGGGTGCCGAGGCTCTCGCTGCGGCGTCGGATGTCGATGCAGGCTTGGCCGCCGGCCATGCCCCCGCGTCGGCTCTGGCAGGCGTCCCGTTGGCGCTCAAGGACGTGTTCACCACCACCGACATGCCGACGACCGCCGGCTCGAAGATTCTCGACGGATGGATGTCGCCCTACGACGCCACACTGACCACCAAGTTGCGTGCAGCGGGCATTCCGGTGTTGGGCAAGACCAACATGGACGAGTTCGCGATGGGTTCTTCCACCGAGAACTCGGCGTACGGACCGACCAAGAATCCGTGGGACACCACGCGCATTCCCGGTGGTTCCGGCGGTGGCAGCGCTGCGGCCCTCGCGTCGTACCAGGCACCGATCGCCATCGGCACCGACACCGGTGGATCGATTCGTCAGCCCGCGGCGCTGACCGGAACCGTGGGCACCAAGCCGACGTACGGCAGCGTCTCGCGGTACGGGCTGATCGCCTGCGCGTCCTCACTCGATCAGGGCGGTCCCTGTGGTCGCACGGTGCTCGACACCGCGTTGCTGCACGAGGTCATCGCCGGATACGACCCGCGAGACTCCACATCGGTGGACGCAGCAGTTCGACCAGTTGTCGCGGCAGCACGAGAAGGAGCACGGGCAGACCTGTCCGGCGTTCGTGTCGGAGTGGTCGAGGAATTGCACTCCGACCAGTATCAGCCCGGGGTGATCTCGTCTTTCGATGCCGCGGTGGCCACACTCACCGAACTCGGTGCCGAGGTCGTGCAGGTCTCGTGCCCCAATTTCGTGCATGCGTTGGCCGCGTACTACCTGATTCTGCCGTCCGAGGTGTCGTCCAACCTGGCTCGGTTCGACGGGATGCGGTACGGCTTGCGCGCCGGTGACGATGGCAGTCACAGCGCCGAGCAGGTCATGGCGATCACGCGTGCGCAGGGGTTCGGCCCGGAAGTCAAGCGTCGCATCATGATCGGGACGTACGCCCTCTCGGCCGGGTACTACGACGCCTACTACGGTTCGGCGCTGAAGGTTCGTACGCTGATTGCACGCGATTTCGATGCCGCATACGAGAAGGTCGACGTGCTGGTGTCACCGACGACTCCGACGACGGCATTTCCGTTGGGGGACAAGGTGGACGACCCGATGGCGATGTATCTCAACGACCTGTGCACGCTGCCGACGAACCTCGCAGGTCACTGCGCGATGTCGGTGCCCTCGGGTCTTGCGTCCGAGGACGGTCTGCCCGTGGGATTGCAGATCATGGCTCCCGCGTTCGCAGACGAGCGGCTCTACCGGATCGGTGCAGCCTACGAGGCCGCTCGCGGCGACCTGAGGTAGTTCGAGGTGCTGCATCGGTGGGCTGTGGATCTGGCTCATCAGCCGCTGCTGTCCGGAGCAGTGCCGACGGTCGCCCTGGCGTCGGCGGCACTGCTGTGTGCCGCTGTGGTCGGCGTACTCGTCGTGCGCGTTCGGCACCGCCGCGCCGTGGGGGCCGTGCTCGGCTCCCTCGGCGCACTCGGGCTTGTCGCCTCGGTCTTGGTGGCGGCAACGGTGCTCACCAATCTGACGGTGACTCGATACCCGACGGTCGCGCTGGCGTTGGGACACAGCCCGGCGGTCCAGGCCGAGGGACACGGCCGGTTGGTCGATCGCGAGATACCCGGAACGGTCTCGCACTTCGCCGCGCGGCCGGCCACGATCTATCTACCGGCGTCGTACGACGCCGGAGCAGAGAATCTGCCCGTGCTGGTACTGCTCACCGGTCAACCCGGCCACGTCGTCGACTGGATCGAAGGCGGCCGTGTCGTGCAGACGATGGACGCCTTCGCCGCACGACACGACGGTGCCGCTCCGATCGTCGTCGTTGCGGACGGGCTGGGTGACACCGAGGCGAACCCGATGTGCATGGATTCCGATCTCGGGAATGCGGCGACGTACCTCTCGGTCGATGTGCCGAACTGGATTCGGTCGAACTTCAGGGTGTCCTCCGATCCGCGGGCGTGGGCTGTCGGCGGGTATTCCTACGGTGGAACCTGCGCACTGCAACTGGCATTGGCGGAGCCGTCGGTGTACCCGACCTTTCTCGACATCTCCGGTGAGGACGAGCAACGGCGTGGGACGAGAAGCGAATCCGTCGCTGCAGCATTCGGCATCGACGACCCCGAGACCGAGGCGCGTTTCGAGCGAACCACTCCGCTGTACATGCTGTCGCACAGGAGTTTTCCGGACTCGGCCGGTGCCTTCGTCGCCGGTTCGGACGACGAAGAGTTCCGGCCCCAGACCGAGCGGGCCTACGAGGCTGCGGCTGCAGCCGGACTGGATGTGCACTACAGCGAGCTACCCGGTGGACACTCGATGCAGGTGTGGGCTCCGGCATTGGCGCAGGAGATGGAGTGGCTCGGCCAACGCTGGGGGTTGGTCGGCTGACCGAGCGGGGGAGCGCGGACGCTCGTCAACGACAACGCGGCATGGCCGTGCCTTGCTCGGTTCCGTATCGGTGGCCGTGTCCGGAATCGGCATCGAGCGCTGCGGCCAGATCGACCGAGGTCTGCACGAAGCTGATGATCGGCAACCACATCGGCGACGGTGCATCGTGGTGGGTGACCTGCTGTGTCGGAGCCGACCACAGAAGGCTCGCGGACCATGCGACGACAGGATCCGAGGCATTGGCGAGCACGGTGGCGTCGTCGGTGTTCACGGCTCCGGCGGGTGGTCCTGCCCAGACGGCACCGCAAATGCCGGGGAGCGTCTGCCGAAGTGACACATACGCGTCGCTTCCCGCCACCGAACCCAAACTCTGCCCGTAGACGATGACGCTCGGCGGCCTCGTCTGCTCCGCCGCTCGCGTCGCGACCGCGCGAACCATCGCGTACGCCGAGCGTCGCGCGTCGTCCTCGGCGAACAGGAACGTCGCCCAGCTGGGTTTGTTCGAGTACTGCAACGCAACGGTTGCGACGTCGCCGCGGAATCGGAGTTCGGCGCCGGCGACCGCATTCTCGTCGACCCAGCCCGAGCCGGTCGGTATCGCCACGACCACGACACCGCGCTCGAAAGCGCCGGCACGTTCCATCTCTGCGACGGCCGCGTCGACCCGCTGATCCAGCGTGGGTGCCGAGTCGAGACCCACATAGGTACGCACCGTGGTGGGATCGAGTCCACCCGAGACGAACCTCCTGCCTTCCCTACCCAGGGTGTTCCACGGCACCAGCGATTCCGGGCTCCCGGATCTGGTCCTGGTGGTTGGAGCGGGCACGGTGTCCTCGGTCGCCGAGCTCGAAGCAGAGAGGGAACCGGCCACGGCCGAGCGGATGACCGGCCCGCCGACGCCGTAGGACAACACCCCGAGGACCGTGATGAGGACGACCGAGCGGACGCTACACACTCTCGATACTGCATGAGCGAGTCCGCACAGGGCCAGAGCGACGCAGGCGGCTCCGCCCAGGACGTCGACGACATATGTCCAGTGCACCGTGTCGGCATCCATCGCGGCACGTAACCGGTTCTGCCACAACATGTTCGAGTACACCGCTGCGGTGGAGGTCAGCGCTCCCACGCATACTGCCCACGCCCGAGGTCGGATCCGAGTATGCCGCCCAGTTCCGAATGCCCGCCTCGCGCAACACACGATTGCGAGCCCGATCGCCATCGCGACGCCGGTCAACAGTGCCTGGGTCACCGCGGGCCGGGGGAGTAGTCCAGGAGCCGAAGACATCAGTACAGCTGCAGTGAGTGCGGCGGAGGTGCCCACTCGCGGGAGTCGTTGCCCCGTGGCTGTGGATGCAGTGTCGCCGTGCGTCTCGTTCGTAGGCGCGGTGGCCGCGGGCACAGCAGTCGACGGCACCGTACTCGTTGGCGCGGCACTCGACGGTGCGGCGGCCCCGGCGATCGACCCGGTCATCGGCGTGTACTCGGCTCGCCGATGTGCACTCGTCTGCGCAGGCAACGGACCGTCAGCAGGGCCGAGAGTGCTGCCAGGGTGATCGACGCGCCGCCGAGCGCCCACGGCAGTGCAGGTTCGGACACCGGCGTACCGAAGAACTGTCGCCAGGAATTGATGTCGACGGCCATCGCAGCCACCGATGCGGAGGCCTCGCACGCCTGGCGAGGGCCAGTGTCGGTCCGGTCGACGCAGGCAGTGTGCATGCGGGTTTCCAGCTGGGCATCGATGGCTCTTCGCCACTGCGGATCAACCGGTTGATCGGTTGCGGCAGCGTAGCGAATGAGGTCGTAGCCCAGATCGTGGGCCTTGCATGCGGAATCGAATTCCGATGGCAACGGGACGGGCGAGGAACAGTCTCCCCATGGGTTCTCGACCATGGCGTCCCGTACCCGTGGGCGGTATCCCATCACGGACGCGAAATCGCGGGGGATGGTCAGCGCAGCGGCGTTCGGCGGTTCGGTGACCAGTGCGTGCACGGCCGCTCCGGTGGGCGAGGTCGTATCGGTCGCGGGCGGCGTCGACGCGGCACCGGTGGTCGCCGTCACCGCCACGATCGCCGCAGCGACGGGTATCAGAGTCCGAGAGATGTTCCTGCTCATGACATTCGACGCTAGGAAGCGAGAGGCGCGTCGGGCATCGCGCCGAGGTCTCGTGCCGTATCACCGAAACAGGTCGGTCCGTGGCTGCTCCGGTACCTGGGGCCGGCATCGAACTGATACTCAGGTATGACGCGCTCGTGGGCGGGTACTGCTTAGGCTCGGTACGTGCGAAAGAACAGAACGCCAGAATCAGGGCGCGGTACGACGCGGTGGAGGGTGCCGACTCGCATCGCGGGCTTCCGCTCCGTCGATGTGCTGATCGTGTTCGTCACTGCGGTGCTCTATTCGATTGCGTGGCCGACATTGCCGGTGACGCATCATGTTTCGGGTCCGCTGCTCCCCATCGTCAGTGCGCTTGCAGCGTTTCCCTTCGTGCTCGTCCGAATCAACCCGGCGCTCGGGTGGGCCGTCTCGGCGTTGTCAGCACTTGTCATTCCGGCAGTGTTCGATCGCGTCCAGGGATACGACTACCCGTGGCAGGTGGTCCACGTTCTCGTACTGTTGACGCTGCTGTTCGCGGTGGCTCTGCGGTCTCCGCGGTCGGTGGTTCTGGTGTCGTGGTCGGCCAGCATGCTGGTGTTCTTCGCGTACATGCCTGGTTCGGACGGAATCGGTTGGTCGGTGGGTCTGTCGGCGGTCGTGATGTTCGGACTGCTCGTTCGGTGGCTCGTCCTCTCCCGCAGGCAACTCGCACAGCAGGAGGAGGTCAGTGAACTCGAGCGCACCCGACGCACCATTCTGGAGGAGAAGGCGAAGATCGCTCGCGACCTACACGATGTCGTTGCGCACCACATGTCGATGGTGGTCGTCCAGGCGCAGAGTGCACAGTATCGAATCGACGATGTATCTCCGGCTGCAGCAAAGGAATTCGAGTCGATCGGCGCTACCGCGCGCGAAGCGCTCAACGAGATCAGGGGCATGCTGGGGGTGCTGCGCAGCGACGGGCAGCCGTGGCAGGATGCGCCGGCACCGAATGCACTCGACCTCGAACGCACCCTTCGTGCCAGCCTCGAAGCCGGAATGGATCTTCGCTGGACGGTCGCTGGACCGGTCGAATCCGTCTCCGATACAACAGGTTTGGCGTTGTACCGAATCCTGCAGGAGTCGCTGTCCAACGCCGCGCGCCACGCACCGGGAGCGGCGGTGACGGTCGACATCATGATCGGGGCGAGCACCGTCGTGATGACGGTGCGCAACGGGGCGTCACCGACCGCCGATGTGCGGGAGACCATCGAATTCGACTCCGGTGGGAACGGAATCCCTGGCATGACCGACCGAGCCCGGGCGGCACACGGGTGGCTGCATGCCGCTGCGCTACCCGATGGTGGATTCGAGGTCGCCGTGCATGTTCCCCACGGCGTGACAGCCCCGGTGGCCGCGGACGATCTCGCCTAGGCTGACGCGCGTGGCTACAACGGTGTTCATCGCCGACGACCAGGCGATGGTGCGGCAAGGGTTCGGTGCGTTGCTCGGCGCTCAGGCCGACATCTCGGTGGTCGGGGATGCCGACAACGGCCGGACGGCGGTCAGCGAGGTCGCCCGATTGCTCCCGGACGTGGTCCTGATGGATGTACGGATGCCCGAGATGAACGGACTCGAAGCCGCACGCGCGATCGTTTCTGCGTCCCTTCCGTCGCCGGTGCGAATTCTGATGCTGACGACGTTCGACATCGACGACTACGTCTACGAGGCACTGGCTCTGGGGGCGAGCGGGTTTCTGCTCAAGGATGCACCTGCCGAGGAATTGATCAGGGGCGTACGCGTCGTCGCCCGCGGCGAGGCGCTGTTGGCACCGTCGGTGACCAGACGGCTCATCGCCGATGTGACGGCCCGCCGCGGAGCGCGGCGGCACAACTCGCCGAGACTGGCCGACCTGACCCCGCGCGAACGCGAGGTACTCGAACTCATCGCCACCGGGATGTCCAACTCGGAGATCGCGCAGTCCCTCTTTCTGGCCGAGCAGACCGTGAAAACCCACGTCGGCAAGGTGCTCGGCAAGCTCGGCCTGCGTGACCGTGCCCAAGCCGTCGTTCTTGCCTACGAGAGCGGCGTCGTCACACCGAAGTGACCAGCGAATCTCCCCCTGCTCCGATCCTCGGACCGCAGACGGTACCGACACCGGCCGCCCGAGATCTTCGATACCTATGGTCCACCCGAAGAGGACCATTGGCACTGCCGTACGGGTGTCGAGCTTGGTTGGGTAGAGGTTCACCGACCTCAGGAGCTGTTCGCATGGATATCCACATTCGTACCGACAACAACCTCGACCTCACCGGTCAGCTTCGAGAACGCGTCGAGGGTGACGTCGTGAGCGCCCTCGACCGCTTCTCCGAACACCTCACGCGCATCGACGTCAGCTTTCGCAACGAGAGCGCGGGGCGAGAGACCTCCGACGACATTCGGTGCATGATCGAGGCCCGACCCGCCGGCCAGGAACCCGTCACCGTCACCGCGTCGACCGCGCGCATCCCCACGGCCTTCGCCGAGGCGCTGGACAAACTGGAAACATTGCTCACCCATAAGTTCGGCAGGTTGGACGACAAGGACTCGCGCGAGACCGTTCGCGGTCGCTGACGTGAATCGCCGTCCGCGGTGTGTCCGGAGAATTTCTGGCTGACCGGTGAGCTACCTGGGGAGTTGTTCACCCGATTGCGTCGAACAGTGAGCAACACGTAGCGGTTCCCAGCTGTGCCACGGAAGGGTCGAGACGGCATCGACGAGCGCACGTCGGTACGGACGATTAGGGTGACATTCGATATCCGGCTCCACCGAATGAACGGTCTGTGGTCTTTCCACGGGCTTCACTCCCTGTCAGAGAGGCGAAAATCGATGCGCATCGGAGTTCTGACCGGAGGCGGCGATTGCCCAGGGCTCAACGCGGTGATTCGCGCCGTCGTACGCACATCGGACGCGCGGTACGGCTCGACGGTCGTCGGTTTTCAGGACGGGTGGCGGGGCCTGCTCGAGGATCGTCGGGTCCAGTTGCGCAACGACGACCGCAACGATCGGTTGCTCACCAAGGGCGGCACGATGCTCGGCACCGCCCGCACCAATCCTGATGTGCTGCGCGCCGGACTGGACCGCGTCAAGCAGACTCTGGAAGACAACGGCATCGACGTGTTGATCCCGATCGGCGGCGAAGGAACCCTCACCGCTGCTGCGTGGTTGTCGGAAGAGGGCGTACCGGTGGTCGGGGTACCCAAGACCATCGACAACGACATCGATTGCACCGACGTCACATTCGGCTTCGACACCGCACTGACGATCGCCACCGACGCCATCGACCGTCTGCACAGTACGGCCGAATCACATCAGCGTGTGATGCTCGTCGAGGTCATGGGCAGGCACGCGGGGTGGATTGCGCTGCACGCCGGATTGGCATCGGGATCGCACATGACGCTCATCCCCGAGCAGCCCTTCGACGTCGAGGAAGTGTGCACCTTGGTGCGTAAGCGCTTTCAGCGTGGAGATTCGCATTTCATCTGCGTCGTCGCGGAGGGTGCCAAGCCGATGGAGGATTCGATGAAGCTCACCGACGGCGGCATCGACGAGTTCGGCCACGTTCGCTTCACCGGAGTCGCCCACCAACTCGGCGTCGAAATCGAACGCCGCATCAACAAGGAAGTTCGCACCACAGTGCTCGGACACGTTCAGCGCGGTGGCACGCCCACTCCGTACGACCGCGTGCTCGCAACACGATTCGGCGTCAACGCCACCGACGCTGCCCACTCGGGAGACTTCGGCAAGATGGTCTCGTTGCGTGGCACCGAAATCGGCCTGGTGTCTCTGGCCGAGGCCACCAAGCAGCTCAAGCGGGTGCCACAGACCCGCTACGACGACGCCGCCGCCTTCTTCGGCTGAGTCCGGCGCAGGGCCCCAGCTCAGATACGACTCGCGGTCTCTCTGATCTCGGCCTCCCGCTGTTCGGTCTCGCGGCGCAACTCGCGTCGCCTCCGCGCTGCCTCGAAGCGCTGCGCACCGACTGCGGTGGTCGGGGTCAACTGGGGCAGCACTTTCGGCTTTCCGTCGTCGCCGATCGCGACCATGGTGAAATAGCAACTGTTGGTATGGCGAAGCTCACCGCGCTGGATGTTCTCGGTTTCCACGCGGATACCGACTTCCATCGAGGTGCGTCCGGTGTAGTTGACCGATGCGGAGAACGTGACCAGCTCGCCGACGTGAATCGCCTCTCGAAAGACCACTCGATCCACCGACAGAGTCACCACGTAGGCCCCCGCGTAGCGACTGGCACAGGCATAGGCCACCTGGTCCAAGAATTTGAGGATGGTGCCGCCGTGGACGTTGCCGGAAAAATTCGCCATGTCCGGTGTCATCAGTACGGTCATGGCGAGTGTCTGCTTCTCGGAAGTGGTCACCCGTGCACGGTAGCGAGCACACAAGGTTACCCGCGCGTTGTGCAGGGAGTGGAGCCTGCGCAATGACCACGCGTAACGGGTGCATAAACTACGGTGCATGACTGCTGCAACCGTCGATTTGATCGATTACGACGACGTGCTCGCCAAGTTCGACCCCGTGTTGGGCATGGAGGTCCATGTGGAGTTGGGCACCGAGACCAAGATGTTCTGCGGCTGCCCCACCGCGTTCGGCGCGGCACCGAACACTCAGGTGTGCCCGGTCTGTCTGAGCCTTCCCGGCGCACTTCCGGTGGTGAACTCTGCTGCCGTCGAGTCGGCTGTTCGGATCGGGCTGGCGCTCAATTGCTCGATCACCCCGTGGGGACGGTTCGCTCGGAAGAACTACTTCTATCCGGACCAGCCGAAGAACTATCAGATCTCGCAATACGACGAACCCATCGCCACCGAGGGGTATCTCGATGTCGTGCTGGACGACGGCAGCACGTTCCGCGTCGAGATCGAGCGAGCACACATGGAGGAGGACACCGGCAAGTCCACTCACGTCGGCGGTGCGACCGGGCGCATCGAGGGTGCATCGCATTCGCTGCTCGACTACAACCGCGCTGGGGTGCCGTTGGTGGAGATAGTGACCAAGACGATCACGGGGACCGGTGCTCGTGCCCCCGAGGTCGCACGCGCGTACGTCACCGCACTCCGTGATTTGTTGAAGTCGCTGAACGTGTCCGATGTGCGGATGGATCAGGGTTCGTTGCGCTGCGACGCCAATGTCTCGCTGATGGAGAAGACGGCCACGGAATTCGGCACGCGCACCGAGACGAAGAACGTCAACTCGCTCAAGAGCGTCGAGGTTGCCGTTCGGTACGAGATGCGCCGTCAGGCAGCTGTTCTCGAATCCGGCGGCGAGGTGACTCAGGAGACGAGGCACTTCCAGGAGTCCGACGGCACCACCACCGCAGGCCGGAAGAAGGAGACCGCGGAGGACTACCGCTACTTCCCCGAGCCGGATCTGGCACCGGTGGCTCCCGACGCGACATGGATCGAGGAGCTTCGTGAAACGCTGCCGGAGCTGCCCTGGCTTCGCCGCGCGCGGATCCAGTCGGATTGGGGAGTATCGGACGAGGAAATGCGCGATCTGGTGAACTCCGGTGCGCTCGAGCTCGTCGCAGAAACGGTGGAGGCGGGTGCGTCGGCGCAGGCCGCACGGTCGTGGTGGGTGTCGTACCTGGCACAGCAGGCCAACATCGCAGGTCTGGAGCTGACCGACCTCTCCATCACCCCGGCTCAGGTTGCCGAGGTGGCCGCGTTGGTGGCCGACGGCAAGCTCAACAACAACGGTGCCCGCCAGGTGGTGGACGGGGTGTTGGCCGGTGAAGGTGAGCCTGCGCAGGTGATGTCGGCGCGAAACCTCGTGTTGGAGAAGGACGACACCAAACTGCAGGCCGCCGTCGATGAGGCGCTCGCGGCCAATCCCGGTGTGGCGGAGAAGATTCGCAGCGGCAAGGTGCAAGCTGCCGGTGCCATCGTCGGTGCGGTGATGAAGGCCACGCGGGGTCAGGCCGACGCTGCCCGCGTCAAAGAGCTCGTGCTCGAGGCCTGCGGCCAGTCCTGACCACCGAGATCGACTGCGGCCGAGCACGACAGACGTGCTCGGCCGCAGTCGTCGTTCGGTCGCTGCACGTTCGGTCGAGATACAGTGCCGATCAGTCGATACCGCCGCCGCCACCACCGGGGAACGGCACCTTGACGACGCGGTCGTCGGTCGGTCCGACGGCGGTGCCGTTCTTGTTGACGGTGCCCACCAGTATCTGCCCGTCGGCAGAGCTCGTCGCGCCGTTGAGCTGTCCGTACTCGCCCTGGATCAGCAGGGTTGGTTCGGCCGAGACGGCGCCGGTGTTCGGGTCCGTCGACAACGCTGCCACGGCCTCGGCGGTGGTGAGTGCGACCGCGACCCCGTTCGCGCCGGCCGCGCAGCCTGCCACGCCGGGACGGTCCGGCCACGTCCACACCGGGGAGAACACAGCGCCGAACTTGTCGATGCGCTGCAACCTGTCCTCTACCGCCGTACGGTCGGTGACATAGATGTTTCCGGTTCCGTCGGTGCAGACGTCGCCGGCTGTTCCTATTCCACTGAGCGCGATCTGCGGTCTCGGGGGATCGCTCGTCGGGGACAGTGACGTCACCCGTAACAACTTGCCGGACAACGAATTCGGGCTTGCGGCGGCCGCCGGGTCGCCGTTGTCGCCGGTGAGGACGAGCAACTCGCCTGGCGTGTAGAAATCGAGCGATCCGCCACTGCCCGTCGCACCACGAGGAATACCGGTCACGATGTCCTTGGGTACGTCGCCGGGGGCCAGCCGAACCACTCGGGTGTCCGTGGCGGTGGTGATGAGGGCATAGAGCAACTTGTCCTCGGTGTACGTCGGAGACAGGGCGATATCGAGAAGACCGCCGTCACCGGTGCCGTCGACGTCGAGGCGGGCCACCTCCACCGGGGTTCGTCCCGCGGCAACTTCCATGATGCGACCGGTTCGACGCTCGGCGACCAGGGCGCTGCGGCCGTCGGGCAGAGCAACGAGGCCGCCGGTCGTATCCAGACACGTGGCAATCACAGCCGGGTCGGGGTCGACACACGGACCGGATGGGGGAGGTGGGGCGTTCGGATCCGGTG
>NZ_JABFAU010000009.1:64457-121330 GCF_017168335.1 Rhodococcus sp. KRD162
CAACACTCGTACGATGATTCTTCACTGGGGCCTCCCACATCTGTGGCTCTACCGGCCAGGACCCACTCCTGTCGGCAACCCACGCTTACATGCGGAGGGGCCCCAGCCAAGACCTCCATACCGTCTATGATTCGACTCGATTCAATACTTTTGACCGTTTCATTACTTGCGCTAGCGTAATCGGCAACTTTGCCGCTAGGGTAGGTAAAACCGGCCGGTCTGCAACCGAGGCGGATTGCTGCAGACCTGTTGGTAGAGAACGCATTCGGTGCATTCTGCATTGATTCCGTTCGCGCTCGAATATGTCGACCAATGACAAGTCAGGAACAACGCCGGAGTTCCCAAAGCGTCGACGCGTGTTTACACGGCCTTCGGAAGCACTGTGCCGCAGGGTGTTATCGGCTCCAAAGCCCGCCTCTTCCGGGAGGGTGCGTTGTGCTCGGCGACGGACTACCAGTTCAACCTGTTCAACACGAGTTCTCAGACCGCTACGTCCACTCGAGACTGCGGACCCGGCTTCTACAACAGTCATGGATTCGTGGCGGTGTGGCCGTCCGGTGGAAACATGTCGGAGTACGTCACCTTCCCGTCCGACCCCCTCCAGTACCCTGCCCCCGCTGCCCTGGCTGCACCTCGCGCAGACGGCGACGCTGCGCGCGCACAAGGAACAAATCCGGACGGTGAGAGCTACGGAACCGGCGAGGCCGCGCAGGCAGATGCTGAACTCCCTGACCTGGTCAGCGCCATCGGTACCGATGGTGAGCTGGGGTACGTCAGGTCGGACGATTTGGTTGGTTCGGTAGTCGACGCTGCCGCGACGCCAGCTCCCCGGACGATTCCCCTGCTGTCACAGACCGGGGACCCCATCGGGTCGTTCCAGATCGGTTAGCATCTTGATCGTCGCCTCTGGCCTCGGCGCTTCGGCGGCCGAGGCCAGAGTTCGTTTCAGCCTAAAGGAGACGGTATGGCTCAATACTGGGGCGATTACCCGGTCGCGGATGACGAGGGTGAAATACCTGAAGGTCTGCCCACGGGTCGATACGTACCGCTCGTCGCCAACGGTCATGGGGCGTTGACTGCCTGGGCTGCGGGTCCGGGCCGATGCTTTCGGACGTCGTATCCAGCGGCGCTGCATCCGCCCGTGAAAGTGTCACGCGGTCACCAGGCAACCGGTGACCCGCAGGAAGTTTGGTTCGAGGCCTTCACTGAAGAAGATTTGCGTGCACAGAACGAGGACATCAATGCATACTTGGCCTCGGCAGGAGTTCGTCCACAACCGCGGGGTTACAAGTGGCACGTGCTGGTCCCCGACAACATCGTGAACGAAGATGCCCTCGAAGACGCGTTACGAGACAAGAACAATTATGTGGATCCCGTAGAAGTCTTCGAATCCATTGCACAGCTGTACGGAAATTTGTTCCGGTCCTGACCTTGCGAGCCGCCAATTTTCCTTGGCAGAGACAGAGGACGTGCGACCCCTCCTGTCGCCGTTTTGGTGTACCCGGTGGAAGTGTCTCGCCAAAGGAACCCGGGGCCGGACGTACACCGTGATGGGAGCTAATCGCTTAACCCGCAGGCGAACTGAGGTGCCGGTAGAGGGTGGCGCGGCCGATTCCGAGTACTGATGCGATTTCGGTTTTGGGTGTGCCGTCGTCGAGCATTCTGCGGATGTGACGAGCTTTGTCGGCGTCGATCTTGGCTGGTTGGCCACCGATGCGGCCGCGGGCTCGTGCGGCTGCGAGGCCGGCCATGGTGCGTTCTTTGACGAGGTCTCGTTCGAATTCGGCGAGGGAGCCGAAGATGTTGTAGGTCAGGCGTCCTCCGACTGTCGAGGTGTCGATGCCTTCGGTGATGCTGCGCAGTGTTGCACCTTTGGTTTCGATGAGGTTGACGGTTTCGATGAGGTGGCTCAGTGAGCGGCCGAGTCGATCGAGTCGCCATACTGCGACGACGTCGCCGGCGCGCACGCTCTCGAGGAGCAGCTGCAACTGAGGTCGGTCTTTGTCTGCTCCGGATGCGACCTCTTCCCAGATGCGGAAGCAGCCGGCGGCTGTCAGTGCGTCTCTCTGTAGATCCAGCGACTGATCGGTGGTCGAGACCCTCATGTATCCCAAAACGGCGCTCACGAGGATGACTGTCTCAGAAACGGCCGACAAGGCACAGGCGGCGCGTCAGAGCTTGAGACAGGTTTCTGAGACACATCACGATTGAGTCTCGATATCGATCCTGTCAGTTTCAGGAGTCGCGTTCACTGTGTCAGAAGTCGAATGCACTGAGCGCCAGCAATTGATGTGGGTTCGGCTCCTACTCCGGCTCGTCGGCGTTAGTGTTGCCTATGGGCATGTCGAAAGTGGTACCTGCGCTGCCGGTACGAGACATCGACACCGCTGTAGAGATATACGTCCGCGCGTTCGGCTTCACGACCCGGTACACCGACCCGACTTTCGCGAGACTTACCCGCGACGACGTCGAGATCCACTTGTGGGCCGCCGACGACGACAGCTGGAATACCCGTTCAGACCCTGCGGCATGGCCGGTATGCAGCGGAGCCGAGACGTTCCTTGCCGGCACAGCCAGCTGCCGCATCGCCGTGGACGAGATCAACGACCTTTACGCCGAGATGTCCCGCGCGGGAGTGCTCCATCCCGCAGACGCGGGTCGTCCCGTCTCGACGGACTGGGGAACGACGGAGTTCGCAGCTGTCGACACCGACGGCAATCTGATCACTTTCCATACCGATGAAAAAAGCCAACACGAGCCCACCACGGCAGGCAACGGCGCACCCTGACCGCACCCTCGAGCAGAAACTCGATGACCCGGACGTCCGTCGACGCGCTACGCGTGGTCATCGTCCTGAAATAAGCGCATGCTGGACTTGTCCACCCGCGCGCAGTCAGGCGACGGTCAGATAGATCAACGCGACATTGAGTGCGACGACGATTCCCGCGATGAGCCATGCCGCGTATGCCGTGATCCGGTGATTGACATCGCCGCCCATCAGGATGCGGTCCGAGGTGAACCGCACCAAGGGAATGAGCGCGAACGGAATACCGAAGGACAGGACGACTTGTGAGACGACCAGTGCCCGACTGGGGTCGACCCCCGCGGCCAGAATTGCCAGTGCGGGAACAAGTGTCACCAGTCGTCGCACCAGAATCGGAATGCGCTGACGTAGTAGGCCGTCCATGATCATCGCGCCGGCGTATGCCCCGACCGATGTCGATGCCAGGCCCGAGGCCAGCAGGCCCACCGCGAACAGCAGCGCTACCACCGGCCCCAGAGTGTCTCCTACTGCTGTGTGAGCTCCTTCGATGGAATCGACGCCCTCTCGGCCTCCCAGCGTCGAGGCCGCCAACAGCAGCATCGACATGTTCACTGCACCGGCCAGCAGCATCGCCAACCCGACATCGATCCGGGTGATCCGCAACAACCGCTGCCGGACAGGCCCTGCCTCGGGGTGTCCGTGCCGGTCACGTGCAAGGCCGGAGTGCAGATAGACCGCGTGCGGCATGATCGTCGCACCGAGCATAGCGGCGGCTATCAATACGCTTTCCGCGCCGTCGAACCGCGGAATCAACCCGGCGGCAGCGGCGGTGAACGATGGCGGTTCCACGACGACGCTGGCAAGAAATCCGACGGCGATGACACCGAGTAGACCGAGAATCACGAACTCGAACGGGCGCTGGCCCCGGCGATCCTGGACCAGCAACAAGATCATCGATACGGCTCCGGTGATGAGGCCGCCGATCAGGAGCGGCAGGTCGAAGAGCAAGTAAAGAGCGATCGCACCGCCGACGATCTCTGCGAGGTCGGTCGCCATGGCGACCACTTCTGCTTGCCCCCAATATGCCAGTCGCACACTCTTGCTCGACTTCTCGCGGACCACTTCGGGCAGTGTCATTCCGGTGACGATGCCGAGTTTGGCGGAGAGGAACTGCACGAGGCCGGCCATCACGTTCGCGGCGACGATCACCCAGACCAGCAGGTACCCGAACTGCGCGCCGGCGCTGACGTTGGAGGCGACATTGCCGGGGTCGACGTAGGCGATCGCGGCGACGAAAGCAGGACCGAGCAGAACGAGGCCAGACCGAAACCTCGAGGGCGGCCGAGACGATCGGCGCTGCAGCACAGACATGACCACACCCTCCGGCACCAACAATATGTCAGAACCCTGAAAATATAGTTCGGCCTCCCGAACAATGCAATGCGGCGTGGCGGTTCGGCGACATCACGATCAGATGGGCAGGATCACTGCACTGACGAATTCGTTGCGGATCCAGGCGATGAACAACCCCCACACCCCGGTCAGCAGTGCGATGCCGACGGCGATCATGATGACACCGCCCGCCACCTTGATCCTCTGAGAGTTCCTCCGAAGCCACCCCACACCGCGCATCGCCGAACTCGAACCGAACGCAAGAACGACGAACGGTAGGCCGAGTCCCAGGCAGTACGCGACGATGAGAGTGACCCCGCGGGCTGCGGTTGCACCTTCGGTGCCTGCCGCCACGGACAGCACGCCGGCAAGGGTCGGACCCAGGCACGGCGTCCAGCCGAGCGCGAACACCCCACCGAGCAGCGGCGCTCCTGCAAGGGACGAGATCTGCCGGGGTGCGAATCGGGTGTCGCGTTGCAGTGCGGGTATCAACCCGATGAACGCCGCACCCATGATGATCGTGATGACCCCGCCCACGCGTTGGAGTACTTGCTCGTTGATGCGCAAGGTGCCGATGACTCCGAAGACCGAGGCTGTGGCGAGGACGAAGACGATGGTGAACCCGGCGACGAACAACGACGCTGCACCGGCCACACGCCAGCGATTCACGAGACCCGTCGACGACGTACCGGCGGTCGCGGTGCTGGGTGTCCGGGCATCGGCTGACTGAGCCTCGCAGGCCGATTGGGTGCCGCGGGCTGATTGGGCGTCGCGGGCTGATTGGGCGTCGGCGCCGGCGATGCCTGCCAGGTAGGACAGGTATCCCGGCACCAGCGGCACCACGCACGGTGAGGCGAACGAGACCAACCCGGCGAGCATGCATGCCGCGATCGCCAGCAGTAGGGGCCCACTCGATGCCGCGTTCTGGAACGTCGACCCGATGTCTTGGGCGAGAAGAGTCGTCATTCCGCGGCTATCCGTTCGACGACGGGAAGCAGGTCTTCGGTGAGCAGGGCTCGCATGAAGACCGCGGCCACCCGGTGCTGGCGATCGAGTACCAGCGTCGAGGGAATGACGCTGGTCGGATAGTTCCCGCCGAGGGCGATCAGCGTCCGCATCGAGGGGTCGTAGATCGAAGGGTAAGTGACGTTGTTGTCGACCACGAAGTCCTGCGCTTTGTCCTTCTGCGGATCTCGGACATTGATACCGAGGAACTGCACACCGCGCTCACGGGTGGCCTCGTAGACCTCTTCGAGGTCGTCGGCTTCGCCGCGGCAGGGGCCACACCATTGACCCCAGAGATTGATCACGACGACCTTTCCGTCGTAGTCCGCCAGAGCGGTCGTCTTGCCCTCCTCCATCAGATCGGGGCCGGCGAGCTCGCCTATGGTTCCGCGTGTTTCGGGAGGGTCGTAGACGATGTCGGTTCGGCCACCGGGCGCGACGAAGTCGAAGCTCCCGCCGGACGGTGCAGCGTCGGCACCAGCGGAGCATCCGGAGATCAGTAGTACGACGGCAAGAATCGATCCGATTGCCGCGGTGGGCGTGCCGCCTTGTCGTCGAGTACCGACCCACACGGGTAGGAAACGTGTCATGAGGTGAAGTCCTTTATTGCAGTGCGGATCTGGTCTGTCGTCTCGAACACTGTCGGGTCGGTGATGCGCTCGATCGTTCCGTCCGGGCGGACGAGAAAACTCAGGGGAAGGACCGGCGGTGCCGAGAGCGCGTCCTGGACGCTGCCGCCGTCGATGTAGTTCGGATAGCGGATGCCCAGTTGCGTGAGCAGCGCGGCCGCGTCCGCGGGTCGGTCCTCGACGTTGATTCCGATGACTGGGATCGCGTCGGGTTCTGCGGCGTAGGCATCGACTACGGGCATCTCGGTGCGGCACGGGCCGCACCAGGATGCCCACAGGTTGATCAGCGTCACCTCGCTGCCGAGAACGTCGACGAGATCGACATCGTCGGCACTGCCGATGCAGCGCGCCATCACTCCCGCCAGCGGCCCACCTTCGTGTGGCACCGGCTGCGGACACAGCGGTAGCGCTGTTGCTCGTGCCGCGTCATCCGGCGGGCGGGACAGTGTGGGTTCGGGTCCGACCGGCGCGACATTGTTGGCGATGACGTCGGATGGGCCGCCCTCGACGCCACCGGAGCGGGGCCACAGTGCGACGATCGATGCAACGACAACGACGAGCATGACGATCGACCAGCCGCGCGTCATCGCCGTGACCTTCTTTCTCGAGAGATCGGCAGAGGGGCGAACGGTACGTCGCGGATCATAGGAGCGTGGACCAGTACGACCAGAAACGCTGCGCGATCAGGGCGATGAGGACGAGAAACCACACGGTCAGCGCAATCGAGTGATTGCGCATCAACACTCCCGCCCACTGCCGCCGGCCCGCACTCGGAGCCCCGCGGTCGAGGTTGCGCAGCGTGACGTACCAGAAGATCGGTACGGTGACCGCCCACACCGCCATGCAGTACGGGCACAGCGCGCCGATGTCGTAGAGGCTCTGCACGATCAGCCAGTGCACGAAGACCGCAGCAGCAGTGACACCGACCTGCAGTGCACTCCAGAACCACTGCGCGAACACGGCTCCGGCGAGCAGGGCGGCACCCACTGCCGCCACGACGGCGAAGCCCGCGATCCCGAGAAGGGAATTGGGAAATCCGAACGCAGACGCCTGCGGGGTGTCCATCACCGATCCGCAGTTGAGTACCGGATTGATACTGCAGGTCGGGGCGTAGGCGGGATCGAGCGCAAGGGCGAACTTCTCTACCGTGAGTACGAACGCGGCGGCCAGTCCGATCACGCCTCCTACCAGCAGCAGCCAGGGCAGGCTTCGGGCGAACGGTCCGCTGCGTCGGGTGAGAGCGGCTGCGCGGTCAGCCGAGTGCAGCGTCGAGGGCATCGGTGAGGTCTCCGTAGGTGGTGGGTTCGATCTTGGTGCCGTTGAGGAAGAACGTCGGGGTGCCCTGGACGCCGAGCGCGATCCCGTCGGCGACGTCGGCCTCGATGCGTTCGAGCGTCGCAGGGTCGGTGTAAGCGGCATCGAAGGCGCTCATGTCGAGTCCTTGCTCGACGGCGAAGCTCCGAAACAACTCGTCCTGCGGAACCTGCTGTTCGCCCCACTGCGCCTGCGTCTCGTACATGCGCTGATACATGTCCTCGAAGCCGCCCTGCTGTGCTGCGGCTTCGACAGCGCGTGCGGCGCGTTCGGCATTGAAGTGCGAGGCGATGGGAAAGTAGCGGGCCACGAAGCTCACCCGGTCGCCGTACTCCTCACGCAATTGTTCGATCGCTGGGTAGACAGACCGGCAGGCCTCGCACTCGAAGTCGAGGAACTCCACGAACGTGACCCGGCCGTCGGGCACCGAGTTCAACCGATGACTGTTCTCGCGCACCGCGATCGAGGCAGGGTCGGCGGCGGCCTGCTCGGCGGCGGCAGCATCCGGCGTGCCCGATCGGTCCACCACCAGAAATACAGCCAACGCGGCGGCGAACACGACCACCAGGGACAGGGAAATCTTCAACGCTCGGCTCATACAACTACCTTCTCGACTCGTTCGGACTGATCAACGGGCCCGATATGGGCGTTTCGACCCGTTGTGAGACTAACAATCGTACGAACGTCGACCGAAAGGTCTTCCCTGACGATCGCATGATTGTTAGATTGTGCCCATGGCCTTGGAACCTTTGGACTCGTGCGATCTGTTGTGTATGGACCTCCCTCACGCCGAGAGGGTGCGCGCAGCCTTGCCTGCTCTCGGCGATATCGAACCGGTCGCCGACGCTGCCCGAGCTTTCGGTGACCCCACCCGACTGACCATCGCGCTCGCGTTGAACGCCGGCGGGCAGATGTGCGGCTGCGATGTTGCGTGGATCGTGGGACAGAGCCAGAAGCTGGTCTCCCACCATCTCCGCAAACTCAAAGCCGCGGACGCCGTCACATCGAACAGAGAGGGAAAGTTGGTCATGTATTCGCTCACCGATCGCGGCGCCCGACTGCTCTCGATACTGACCGAGCCACTGGCCACCGCCTCGGCCACCGCTGATCTCACCGGGGTCGATCATGGCTGACGCGTGCTGCGGACCGACCCCCGCTGCGCCGACCACCGAACCGGCCGCCGACGGTACGGGCACGGCAGGTCCGGCTCCGACCGACGTACCCCAGAGGTTGTGGCAGGTCCGCGAGCTGCAACTCGCATCGGTAGCCGCGATCATCCTCGCCGCATCGTGGTTGCTCGGTCGAACGGGTGCCGATGCGGTCGCGACCGTCGGCGGTCTGATCGCTGCCGCGATCGCGGCCGTCACCTTCGTTCCCGCGACGGTGAGAAATCTGCGACACGGCCGCATCGGTGTCGGCACGCTGATGACGATCGCGCTCCTCGGTGCCATCGCATTGGGCCAGATCCCCGAGGCCGCGATGCTCGGCATCCTGTTTTCCGTCGCCGAGGGACTCGAGGAGTACGCGGTCACCAAGACCCGCCGCGGACTACGCGCACTTCTGTCCTTGGTGCCGCCGACAGTGTCGGTCCTGCGCGGTGGAACCGAGCAGGCCCTGCCCCCCGACGATGTCGTGATCGGGGACACCATGGTGCTGCGACCGGGCGAGCGAGCTGCCACGGACGGCACCATCGCACGCGGTTCGACGAATCTGGACGTGTCCGCGATCACCGGCGAGTCCGTGCCCATCGAAGCCGGTGTCGGCGACGAGGTGCATGCCGGTGCCATCAACGGCGGCGGAGCCATCGAGATCACCGTCACCGCGCCGGCATCGGAGAGTTCGCTTGCGCGCATCGTCCGCATCGTCGAACAGGCCCAGGACCGCAAAGGGGCCGGCCAGCGGCTCGCGGACCGGATCGCACGTCCCCTCGTGCCTTCGATCATGATTCTCGCCGCCCTCGTCGCCGGCGTCGGTGCGGTGCTCGGTGACCCCATGTTGTGGCTCGAACGCGCACTGGTGGTCCTGGTCGCGGCATCACCGTGCGCGTTGGCCATCTCGGTGCCGCTGTCGGTGGTGGCGGCGATCGGGGCTGCGAGCCGCAACGGGGCATTGATCAAAGGCGGTGCAGCAGTAGAAGAGCTGGGCCGCATCCGCGTCGTCGCCGTGGACAAGACCGGCACCCTCACCGCAGGACGACCGGAGGTCGTCGACGTCGTCACCGCTGCGGGAATCGGCCGCGACGCCGCGCTGGCCGTTGCTGCTGCGCTCGAAGCGCGCAGCGAGCATCCACTCGCCCGCGCCATCCTCGCTTCCGTATCGACCGTCGCGGCAGCCGATGATGTCACTGCCATCGCCGGACACGGCCTGACCGGCACCCTCGACGGAGCCGCGATCAGGCTCGGGAAACCGAGCTGGTTCGACACCCACCCCAGCTCCGAGGAGTTCCGCGCCGACGTCGCTCGTCTCCAAAGCAGCGGTGCCACAGTCGTTCTCGTCGAACGCGCCGGAGTCCTGATCGCTGCGATCGCCGTCCGCGACGAACTGCGGCCCGAGGCCGCCGAGGCTGTCCGCCAACTCACCGCGCTCGGTATCGACACTGCGATGCTCACCGGCGACAACGCACTCACTGCGCAGGCCCTGGCGACCCAGGCGGGTATCACCGCCGTCCACGCCGAACTACTGCCCGAGGACAAAGCGGCCCTGCTCGCCGACATCGCGGCCGGACGCAAGATTGCCATGGTCGGCGACGGCATCAACGACGCTCCCGCCTTGGCGACCGCAGATGTCGGTATCGCCATGGGCGCAATGGGAACCGACGTTGCCATCGAGACCGCCGATGTTGCCCTCATGGGGGAAGACCTCCGGCATCTACCGCAGGTGCTGGCCCACGCTCGGCATGCCCGCGGCATCATGGTCCAGAACATCGCCCTGTCGATCGCGATCATCGGCGTGCTCGTCCCACTGGCTGCCACCGGCGTCCTCGGTTTGGCGACTGTGGTGCTCGTCCACGAACTCGCCGAAGTCCTGGTGATCGCCAATGCGATTCGTGCCGCCCGCACCACACCGTTGGACGGGTTCGTCCCACCGCCTACGGCATCCGGTGCCCTCAATGTCACGATCGCACCCGCAGCGGCCTTCGAGGATGCCTGCTGCGCTCCGGCCCCGACGCCGAGGAACGCTGCGCCTCTCGCATCTGGGAACCTACTGGCCGCCACCACCGCACCGTCACCCTCGGCGATCGGAGCAGACGACGGCAGCAGCTCCGGGTGCTCGGATGGATGTACCTGCTGCACATCGACTCCCGCGCGAAGCGAACTCGGTCAGGGAAGGTAGAGACCTGCGGGCGGTGATCGGACTGCATGCAGGCTCTACGGGATCGACATGACCCCAGCAGCAGCGGCATCGACAACAGAGGTGCGCTGGCACCACCTCGAACGAACACACATCCTCTCGCAGCACTATCCGTGATTGCATGCTCTCAACCACGCCGCGATGGTGAAAGCTGCGGCGGTAGAACATGATCGGCGCGAATCCTGGGGTCAGGTGATCCGGATCGTGATCGCTGCTCCAGGATCGTGGTCGGGGCGATACCCGGCCGGTAACACCGGCCGGGTCGAGGCGGGACCGATGTCGCCGATGCCCATTCCGCAGGACCGTACGGACGCGCTGAGAGGCAGATAGCGGTCATCAGTTCAGGCCTGCGTAGGAGTGCAGGCCGGAGACGACCATGTTGATGATGAACAGATTGAACAGCATCGCCACGAATCCGGCGATGTTGATCCATGCTGCGCGGGTGTTGCGCCACCCGCTGGTGGCGCGGGCGTGCAGGTAGGAGGCGTAGACGATCCAGGTGATGAAGGAGACCGTTTCTTTCGGATCCCAGCCCCAGAACCGGCCCCACGCGGCTTCGGCCCAGATAGCGCCGAGGATGACGCCGACGCCGAAGAGCGGGAAGGCGAAGATCGTGGTCTTGTAGGCCACGATGTCCAGTGTCTGCGCGGAGGGCAGGCGGGCTGCGATCCGGCTCACGCGGCTGCCCGAGTCCTCGGGATGCTTCATGCGGATCAGGAACAGTATGCTCGCAACCCCGGAGATCAGGAACACCCCGCTGCCGAGCGAGACGATGGAGACGTGCACCGGCAGCCAGTACGACTGCAGTGCCGGTACCACCGGTGCTGCGTCGGCGTACAGCACGGTGCCGGCGACGAACAGCAGGATCAACGTCGGCACCAGAACGAACAACCACAGGGTGCGTAGCTGCGTCGAGCGCAGCACCACCAGTGCAGCGACTACACCTGCTGCGCAGGTGACCGAGACGAATTCGTACATGTTGCCCCACGGCGGCCTGCCGGTGGCGATCCCGCGAAGGATGATCGACCCGATATGCAGGGTCAGTGCCACCATCACCAGCCCGAGTCCGCTACGCCCGAAACGTTCGGATGGAACTCGCCGGGGTGCGTCGGGAATGCGTCCGGGCGTCGTCGACGTGGCAGCAATGATCCGAGCACGAAGTCGCTCCGTATTGTGCAGTTCCGCGCTACGGGTCGTTGCGAGCTGTGCGAGGAATGCGATCGCGGCGAGGAGATAGACCACGAAGGCGGTCTCGAAGCTGATGTCGCTCCACCGGGCGAGGGTGTCGTCGATCGGCATGGTGCTACACCGTTTCTCTGTCGTGGTTCTCGGACGGGCTCTGCGTGTGCGGCCAGATCTTCAACCGAAGGGTCTGGAATTCCGGTCCCCAGCCGGCGTGATCGGTGCGAGCCAGGCCACCCATGTCCACTGGCGAGAGACCGCGCTCGCCGGGGTGGACCCGGAACCAGACACGGCGACGTGTGATGACCAGGGACACCAGTAGTCCGGTCATCATCGTGACCGCGAACACGAGCACCCACCGCTGCGCGGGGTCGTATCCGACCTGGAGGTTCGCGAATTCCTTGGCACCGTCGAACCGGACGACGGTGCCGTCGGAGAGGGTCGTCGATTCTCCGGGCCGCAGGTTGACCCGGTCCTGCTTGACCAGCCGGCCCTGGTTGATCATCTCCTGGTCCAGGGAGAAGATCGACTGCGGGATGCCGGTGTCGAGACCGGTGTCGCCTTTGTAGATGTCCACTGCCACCGCGGGATCGACCAGTTCCGGGAAGCGGGAGGAGAGCAGGTTGCCGTTGAATTGCGCGGTGGGCGCGAAGAGTCCTTCGATGGCGATCTGCCCTCGGCGGCGCTCCTCGGCGGTGGCGTAGGTCCCCCCGGGTGGGTCGAATCGCAGCGCGCCGCTGCTGAGGAACGTGGTGGCGTCGTCGGGGCGGAACTGCAGCGCTTCGGTGCGGGTCTGGCCGTCGGGGAAGGTGACGGTGAACTCGGGGGCGTAGCCGTGTCCGGTGAGGTAGATGCGTTCGTCGCCGAGCCGGAGGGGTTCGTTGACTTTGAGTTGATAGTCGCGCCAGGTGTCGGCGGCGATGTCGTCGGCGCTCTGGTAGGAGATGTTCGAGGTGAACATCTCGGCCTGACCGTTCTCGAGGTAGTCGGCGGTGAAATCTCTGACCCGGATACAGAACGGCTCGAGTCCGGTGCCGTCGGTGCTGTTGCCGGCGCGAAAGGAGTCGTAGATCGCGGGCGAGGTGTTGCAGAAACCGGGCCCGTTGTCGGCGATGACGATGACCGAGCCTTCGTAGCCGAACAGTTTGCCGATCGCGATGGCCGCGAGCAGACCGATCAGCGAGAAGTGAAACAGCAGGTTCCCGGCCTCGCGGGTGTAGCCCTTCTCCGCCGAGAGAGTCAGTGCCCCATCGGGCTCGGGTCGAACGGCGGTACGCCACCCTTTCAAGTGCCGCGCGATGTCGGCGATCACCTTCTCGGGGTCACCGGCGAGGGTGCCCGAATGATGCAACGGTAGTCGAGTGAGGTTTCGCGGTACTCGAACAGGTTGTGCGCGAAGAGCTTTGCCGTGCTCGATCAACCGGGGAGTCAGACAGCCGATCAGCGACACGAACAACAGGACGTAGATCGCGGTGAACCAGGAACTCGCGAACACGTCGAACAATTCCAGCGTGTCCATCACCGGCCCGAGAACCGGACGCGCGGCAATGAAAGAATCGACGGCCTGGGTATTGAGATTGCGCTGCGGCAGCAAAGCGCCGGGGACAGCTGCGGCGGCGAGGAGGAACAGCAGCACCAACGCTGTCCGCATCGACGTCAGTTGTCGCCACCGGTTGCGCAGCATCGCCACTGTTCTGCGCACCAGTCCCGGCGAGTGCGCACGGGGGTGTTCGTCGATCGTCATCTCCGCACGCCCTTCACCGACCACCATCTAAATACTACGCGACATAGTAGTTTGCGGGGTTCGGTGTGATGGAGCGTGGTCGGCGCAGCAGCGAGAACGCCAGTGCTGCACCAGCGCCGGTGGCGGCAATCCATTCCGGAACGCTGCCGGTGATCGTCGCCGGGGTGAGGGTGGTGCTCAGTGACACCTCGGTGACGACAGCTGCGGGGGTGAACAGCTCCGTGCGCTCGACGACCTCCCCGCGTGCATCGATGACGGCGCTGACGCCGCTGGTGGCCGACACGACGACGCTGCGCCCGTGTTCGACCGCTCGTACCCGCGACATGGCGAGTTGTTGATAGGTCATGTTCGTCCGACCGAAAGTGGCGTTGTTGGTGGGCACTGCGATCAGCTGGGCACCGGCGCGCACGGAGTCGGTGAGCAACGAGTCGAAGGCGACCTCGTAGCAGGTGGCCACCGCGACGTGCACTCCGGCGAGGTCGAGGACGCCGTTGCCCTGGCCCGGGGTGAAGTTTCCTGCCTGGGCGGCATAGGGAGAGAGTGCGGTGACGATCGTGCGCATCGGCAGGTACTCCCCGAACGGCACCAGTTGCCGCTTGTCGTGCCTCTGCCCGGGCCCGGTGACGGGATCCCACACGATCGAGGTGTTGCTCGTGGTGCCGTCGTCTCGGCGGAGAACCGTGCCGACGAGTACGGGGACTCCGACGGCGCGGGCCGCGGCGTCGATACGTGCGGCGGCGTCGGGGTTGCGCAGGGGATCGATGTCGGAGGAGTTCTCCGGCCAGATGACCAGGTCGGGTGCGCGTACGCGGCCGGAGTCGATGTCGGCGGCGAGCTCGATGGTGCGCTGAACATGGTTGTCGAGAACCGCGCGTCGTTGGGCGTTGAAGTCGAGACCGAGACGCGGGACGTTGCCTTGCACCAAGGCGACGGTGACCGTGTCCTGCTGCGGCGGAGCGAACAGTGGAGCCACCACCGTGAGCGCCCCTACAGCAGTGGCCACACCGATGCACGACGCTGCTGCAGTTCTGCGGGTGATGCGACCGGAGGCAACGACGCCGGCCAGAGCGGACCCGATCAGCACCACGACGAACGACAACCCCGGCGCGCCGATCACCGCAGCCAGAGGCAGCAGCGGCCCGTCGGATTGACCGAATGCGATGCGGCCCCAAGGGAAGCCGCCGAACGGGACCCGAGATCGTGCCGCTTCCATCGCCACCCAGGCGCTCGCCACCCAGACCGGCGCCCACGGCAGTCGGGACATCCGATCCGCTACCGCACCGAACAGTGCCACGAAGAGTGCTTGAACGACGGACAGCGCCAGCCACGGCACCGATCCGACGTACTCCCCCACCCACGGCAGCAGAGGCACGAAGAACGCCGAGCCGGCGACGAAGCCGTAGCCGGCCCCCGCACGCGCCCCTCGCCCGCGCACAGCCAACAGCAGCATTGCAAGTGCTACCGGAGCGAGAAACCACAGATCGATGGGCGGGAATGTGGCATACAACATCAGCCCGGATGAGGCGGCGGCGAGGAGCCGGATCCACGCGCGGACTCCGTTGCTGCCGGTCACCCACCGCGCCCGGCTCGGGTCGTAGACGAGAGGTCGAGGCCCGGGCTCGATGCCGGGAGCCGATCTCATGACGGCACGCGCGTGCAGCCGGTACCGGAGGAGCCTCTGCCGTTCATCAACTACTATGGTGCATAGTATTTTATGTGATGGCAACTCTGCGGCGGTGACCGATCCCCTTCCGTCGACACCCAGCACCTGTCCGAGATACACACCCGAGAACGAGGATCCGTGAACCGCTCGCCCACCACGTCTCCCACGCGGCTGCGTGCTTACGCAGTGACTCTCGTGCTGACATTGGTCGCTACCGCGCTGACCGTCGACTACTGGGCGCAAGAAGCATTGGTCGGCTCTCCGATCCCACTACCGATCCTCGAATTGCGGCTCGCCTTCAACCGCGGAATGGCCTTCAGTCTGGGCAATTCGCTGCCCCTATGGGTGATCGTGTCGGTCACGGCGACGATCACCGCCGGGGTCGCGGCCTACGGATGGCACAGCGCTCGGCACGGGGAGCAGTGGACCACGGTGGCGCTGGCGTTGATCCTCGCCGGCGCGCTGTCCAACGTTCTGGACCGGCTTGTCGACGGTGCGGTCACGGACTACTTTCACACCGGTTGGTGGCCGACATTCAACCTCGCCGACATCTACATCACCTGCGGGGTGGTGCTGATGATCGGGGCGGCACTGGCACGCGAGAGGGCACAAGGGTTGCCCCTCTGCCCGCAGTGCCCGACAGCGCCGGATCGTGAACGTGCATGAGATATCTCGGCGTTCGAATCGAATGCCCTGCAGTGCACATACATTCGCGACAGGACAATCATGCTGATCCGCTCGAACAGTGAGGGTGATCGACACCGGAACTGCTCGAAACATAGTCGACTACAACCACCGACACGCGATCGTCGCCTCTCGCTCACCGAGGCGTACCGAGGGGAGCCTGCTGTATGAGCGAGGACATCCCGGCGCTACCGCGCCGTATTTTTCTCGCTACGAGCTGCGCTACAGCGTGCCTGACTGCCGCCGGATGCAGCGTCGGCGAAGCCCCGTCCGGTGAGGACACCGCTTCCGACGGTCCCGTCACCTTGTCGGTGAACGATGTTCCTGTCGGCGGTGGAATCGTGCTCGCCGACCGGCAGGTCGTCGTCACCCAACCGGAACCCGGTATCTTCCGGGCCTTCTCGGCTATCTGTTCTCACCGAGGGTGCACAGTGAACCGAGTTCGCAACGGCACGATCGAGTGCCCCTGCCACAACAGTGCGTTCTCGATCACCGACGGGGCGGTCATGCGCAGCCCCGCCACCGAGCCACTGCCGAACCGTGCCGTGACCAGAACCGTCGATACCCTCACCGTCGACTGATCCATCACCGGGCGCGAACATGCGAGGTGGACGGGTTCGGGGTGAACGGTCTCGACCGGGCCGATGTGCGGCACTCGAGGACCCACTCTGTGCCCCCACCCGACGGGTGCCGGTTCGGTACATCGCTGCCGTGTCGACGACAGCACAGCGTGCCGATCGCGCACCGGGTCGAGACCTGCCTACCAATTGACCTCTCGGCACCGGCCTTCGCCTTCCCGGGGTTCGACCTGCACAGTGGCGTGTTCGAGACCGAACTCGTTGCGGAGAACCTGCTGCGCTGCAGCGAGCACCCGCGGTGTCTCGGCCTCCGGGGCGACCGTCAGATGCGCCGACGCGACCTCCATCCCCGACGTCAGTGTCCATATGTGCAGATCGTGCACCTCTTCGACATCGTCGACATCGGTCAGGGCCCTTTCCACGGCGGCGACATCAATGCCCGCCGGAGCATGTTGCAGCAGAATTCGTACGGCGTGACGGCCCAGGTTGAACGCGCGTGGCAGGACGAACACGCCGATGGCGACCGCGATGACCGGGTCGGCGTACCGCCACCCGAACAGGACGGTGACCAGTCCGCTGACCAGTACGCCGATCGAGCCGAGCATGTCCGCCATCACCTCGAGATACGCACCCCGAACATTGAGGCTGTCCTTGGCGCCGCTGCGCAGCAGGACGAACGCGATGAGGTTCATCACGAGCCCGAGGGTGGCCACCGCCATCACCGGGACGCCGGGGACCTCGGGCGGATTCGTGATGCGTTGCGCGGCTTCGTAGAGAATCCAACCGGCCACACCGAACAGCAGAAGTGCATTGAACAATGCGGCGAACACCTCGGCTCGGTAGAGCCCGAACGTGCGGGCAGCCTTGGTCGATCGTCGCTGTGCGAGTGTGATCGCCACGATCGCCATCAGCACCCCGAACACGTCGGTGAACACGTGTGCGGAATCGGAGAGCAACGCCAGCGACGAGGTGGACAGGCCGACGACGACCTGCGTCACCAGGGTGACCGCCCCCAGACCGACAGCGATCCACAGTCGCCCGAGGTGCTTACCGGACGCGCTGGCCGGTGAACCCGGCTCTATCCCGTGGCCATGTCCGTGCCCCATCGTTGCTCCTTCGTCGTGTCAGATCCGCAGAACGACAACATATTGCGATATGCGCATACATGCAAGTGTTGAAGGATCATCCGGCGGTGGCTGCCCGGACTCGTACAACTATCATTCGTAGTAGTTCATTGTCGGCGCAGGTCGGACTGCCTCGCGCCCATGCCGGAAACACGATCCACCGGGAAGAGGCGCACACCATGGCCACCGAAGCGGCCCATTCGACCCGCGGCGCAGTGGATCGACGCTCCGGATCGCAGGTGATGGTGCTGTGCGCAGCGATTGCCGCGGTGGTCGCTGCACTGCTCGCAGCGATGTCGACGTCGCAAGCGCTCGTGCTGTTGGGTCTGCCCGATCCGGGCCCGATCACCACGTACGGGATCCCGGCACTGACCGCGATCGGCGAGGTGGCTGCCGTCGTGGCGGCGGGGTCGCTGCTCCTCGCGGCATTTCTCGTTCCGCCTCAGAGGTCGGGTGTGCTCGACATCGACGGGTACGTAGCCGTCCGCACCGCGGCGAAGGCCTCCGCAGTGTGGGCGGTGTGCGCGGCGGCGTTGGTGCCGCTGACACTCTCGGACGCCTCGGGTCAACCTGTCGGATCCGTTGCAGCGCAACCGGTGCAGTTCCTCGGTGCGATCGGCGATGTCGAGGCCTCCACTGCATGGGCCATCACCTCTGCGGTCGCGGCGATCACCGCCGCAGCATGCGCGGCGGTGTTGCGGCATCGATGGACCCCCGCCTTGTTCGCCCTGTCGATGCTCGCGTTGATCCCGCGCGCGGTCACCGGCCACTCCTCGACCGGCGGCAATCACGACATCGCGACGAACTCGTTGATCCTGCACATCCTCGCTGCCGCGCTGTGGGTGGGCGGACTCCTCGCACTTCTCGCTCATGCGCTGCGCGGAGGTGGGCACCTTGCCGTCGCGACCCGCCGCTACTCGACGCTCGCTCTGGTCGCGTTCGTGATCATGGCGGTCTCCGGAGTGGTCAACGCTGCCGTGCGAGTGCCCGTGACGTCGCTGTGGGATTCGACGTACGGCGCTCTGATACTGGCGAAGATCGCAGCTCTGGCGATCGTGGGGACCCTCGGGTGGATACAGCGACGACGAACGGTCCGCGCTCTGGCTCACGACCCCGCGAGGCGCAGATCCCTGATCACGTTGTCGATGATCGAGACCCTCGTTCTCGTCACCACCGTGGGCCTGGCGGTCGCACTGGGCCGCACTCCCCCGCCCCCGCCGCAGGACACCTCGCTGCCCCAGGCGCACGAAGAGGCCTTGGGCTACGTGTTGGACGGCCCGCCCACCGCTGCGCGGTTGGCGTTCGAGTGGCGTTTCGACCTGGTGTTCGGCTCCGCGGCGGTGATCGCGGCCGTCCTGTATCTGGTGGCCGTGCGGCGCCGTCGGCGGGCAGGCCTGTCATGGCGGCGGCGGTGGACAGCGAGCTGGTTGGCGGGTACTGCGGTGCTGCTCGTGGCGACCTCGTCCGGGGTCGGGTTCTACAGCCCGGCGATGTTCAGCGTGCACATGGCGGGACTGACCGCGGTCGCCGTCGCCGTGCCGTTGCTGTTGGTCCTCGGCCGACCGGCAACCTTGTTCGCCTCGGTCCTGCCGACCGCGTCGGCCGCCGAAGCACCGGGCTCGCGCGAATGGCTCCGGGCTGCATGGCAGAGCCGAGCAGCCCGGATCGCGATACACCCGTGGGTCAGCACCACGGTGTTCCTGAGCAGCTTCTACCTGCTCTACCCCGGCGGACTGTTCGACACCGTCGCCGACTCGCATGTGGCACACATGGTGATGAAGGGCTGGTTCCTGACCGTCGGGATGGTGATGTTCTGGGGCACGGTCGGCGAAGACCCGGTACCGAGACCGATCGCGGGACTGACGAAGTTGCTCGCGAGTATCACCGCATTGGCCGGGTTCGCATTCTTCCTCGTCGTGACGATCGATCTCGAGACCGCGCTCGGAGCGAGCTTCTACAGCGGACTGCGTCTGGACTGGAACGCAGACCTGCTGGCCGACCAGCGGCGCGGCGGCACTCTGGCGTGGGGCATCGGGGAGTTGCCGTTGCTCGCTGCCGCGGTTCTCGCCGCGGTCCGGTGGTCGGCGGCCGACGAGAGCGCGGCACGGCAACGAGACCGCCGAGTCGACGATCAAGGTGATACCGAACTCGAGGCGTACAACACCATGCTCGGTGGCCTGTCCTCTCGGCGCGATCACCCCTGATACCCGAAACGCCCAGCCCTGTTCCGGTGCGGATGTCGTAGCCCGGCGGGATGTCGTAGCCCGGCGGGATGTCGTAGCCCGGCGGGATGTCCTCCGAGGACCGTGACCAGCGGTACGGACGAATCCGGGTCGAGTGGGATGGAAAAACTATGCTCGATAGTAGTAACCTGTGGCCTGACCGTCACCATTTCGTTATCTCGAGCGAGGCCACGGCCTCATAGCCACCAAGGATTGTGATCTTGGCCCGACACCGCACACCCGATCCGATCGACGACGACTACGCAGCGCCGGCACCCGGCGTCGCGGTCTCGATGCCCGTCGGCAACAGGCCGACGGCGCTCATCGATCACCCCCGTCATCGACACGCCGGGTTCGCACCCTCGCGTTTCGTGACCGAGTCGCCCGCCGAGACCGTGTACTCCGACAATCGGTCGCAGGACGAGCACACGCCTTCGGCGCAGACGCCCGCACCGGATGTACCCGCTCACGCGGTCAGCGCCGCCTGGGACACCGCGGCCGCGGACACTGCCGCGTCGATGTGGGTGCACGTGGCCGGTCCGGACGAGACGACACACGGCGACGGTGGCCGCGATGTAGTGCAGGCCGTGTCGCGACGTGCTCGCCGCGGACTTCATCGCCGCCGGGTGCCGAAGCCGGGTGGCCGCGCCATCGCTGCGTCGGTCGCGGTCGGTGCCTTTCTGTCCGCGGCAGCGACGTCTCCGAACACCGGGTCGCAGGACAGTGTGGCGCTCAGCGCTGCGAGTATCGATAGCCCTCCCGCCGGCGTCCTGCCGCCGAGCCCGGTCGTCGCCTCACCCCCGCAGGTGTTGCAAATGCCCGATCTCGATGTCGGCCGGCTCGCGCAGCGCATGACCGAGCAACTCGCCGAGGGGGGAGTTCGGGCGGCGGAGCGCGCCGCACGCGATGCCGAGGCGCGGCGCCCGCTCTCGGTGGTGCCGGTGTCGGGCACATTGACCTCCAGTTCTGGGCCGCGTTGGGGGACAACGCATTACGGACTCGACATCGCCAATACGATCGGGACGCCGATCGTATCGGTGACCGACGGTGAGGTCATCGAAGCAGGGCCGGCGCAAGGGTTCGGCCTGTGGGTGCGTATTCGTCAGGACGACGGCACGATCGGGGTGTACGGCCACATAGACCAGGCGCTCGTCACCGCCGGTCAACGCGTGAAAGCCGGCGAGCTCATTGCTACGGTAGGCAACCGAGGCCAATCCACCGGACCCCACCTGCATTACGAAGTGTGGCAACCCGACGGTGCCAAGTCCGACCCGACGGCGTGGCTGTCGGCACGCGGAGTCGATATCACCTGACACGACGAGGAAAGAAGAACTGGCGATGAAAAGGCTCGGTGATCTCGAAGCGGAGGTGATGAACGTGCTCTGGCAATGTGATCGACCGCAGTCGGTCCACGACCTGCGTGAACGCATGGCCGACAGAAACCCCGCCTACACCACGATCCTGACCGTCGTGACCCATCTCCACGAGAAGGGGTGGGTCGAGCGGACCAAGCAGTCACGCGCCTATCTCTACTCGCCCGTGCAATCTCGGGCCGAGGCCACCTCGCAAGCGCTGCGCGAAATCCTCGACACCAGCACCGACTCGGCCGCCGTGCTGATGCATTTCGCGAAAACCGTCACCGACGACGAACTGGACGCCCTGCGGGGGAACCTGCCGGACGCGAACCGGTGATCGTCGCACTGGCATTACTCCTCGCCGCGACCCTGGTGGCCGTTGCCATGCCGCCGCTGCTGACCTCACTCACCCGCACCGTCGGCCCCTCTCTCGCCTTGACCGCTTGGATCGGCAGCATCGCCGGGGTGCTGTTTCTCGTGGGATCCGCGGTGGCGGTGTTGCTCTGGCCCGGCCATGCGCCGGCCGAGGGCATGGTCGAACTCGCCGTCCGCTGCCTGGGCTCGCTGCAACACGCGGCCCAGCCGTGGATCGGGGAAGCGGTCGCCGGGGCATCGGTCGTCCTCGCGGCGTCGGCATCGGCGCGCGTCCTGCGCTCGACTCGCCGTCAGCTTCGAGCGCGGTCCAAAGTCCGCGACTATCACCGCGATGTCATCGCCGTCGTGGCGCGCACGGACCCCGGACCCGAACCGATCATGTGGCTCGACCACCCACTCCCGCTGGCCTACAGCATCGACGGTCGCCCCGGCTACGTCGTGGCCACCGAAGGCCTGCTCGCCCATCTCGATCCCGAACAACAGCGAGCAGTGATCGCACACGAACGTGCCCACCTGCGCGGGCGCCATCACCGCATCGTCAACATCTGCGAGATCCTGGCCAAAGCGCTTCCTCGCGTTCCCCTCTTCGCCGCGGCACCCGCGGCGGTACGGGTCCTGGTCGAGGTCGCAGCCGACCGGTCCGCGGCCGCAGTCACCAGCGCCGACACTGTACGTTCGGCATTGTCGACGGTCTCGCAGGCGCATTCTGCGCGGCCACTGTGGGCACTGGGCCTGATCGGGGACTCGACCACCGAGCGGTTGCATCACCTCGACACGAGCGCGCAAACACCGAGCCGAACCCGAGCGGGCGCTTATGCTGCCGCCGCCGTGCTGCCCCTCGTCGTGCCGGCCGTGTTGGCCGTCGTCTCGCTCAGCGCGGTCTCCGCCGCAGCGTGCGCGGTCCTGCTGATCTGAACAACCCCAAATACTATGCTGCATAGTATTTGGGTTACACTGGCGGACGCGTCCTGTAATTCGCGTGCGACACGAAGGTGGTTCCATGACGGCGCTGACATCTCCTCCGGCTGCGCCGGCGGTTCGCCCCTATCCACCCCGCGGGGCCCGCAAGGGGTCGTTCCTGCACACGATGGTCACCACCACCGATCCGAAGGTCATCGGACTGATGTACTTGGTGACCTCGTTCGGGTTCTTTCTCGTCGGTGGCCTGATGGCGTTGATCATGCGCTCCGAGCTCGCGGTCCCGGGAATGCAGTTCCTCTCCAACGAGCAGTACAACCAGCTCTTCACCATGCACGGCACGATCATGCTGCTGCTCTACGCCACCCCGATCGTCTTCGGCTTCGGCAACTACATCCTGCCGCTGCAGATCGGCGCACCCGATGTCGCCTTCCCCCGGCTCAATGCCTTCTCCTACTGGCTGTACCTGTTCGGCGCACTGGTCACCACCGCAGGTTTCATCAGCCCCGGCGGTGCCGCAGACTTCGGCTGGACCGCGTACACCCCGTTGAGCAGCGCCGTCTACTCCCCCGGTATCGGATCCGACCTGTGGATCGTGGGCCTGCTCGTCGCCGGCCTGGGCACCATCCTGGGCGGGGTCAACATGGTCACCACCGTGGTGTGCCTGCGCGCACCGGGAATGACGATGTTCCGGCTACCGATCTTCACCTGGAACATCCTGGTGACCTCGATCTTGATCCTGCTGGCGTTCCCACTGCTGACCGCAGCACTGATGGGCCTGCTCGCCGACCGTAAACTCGGCACCCACATCTTCGATCCCGCCAACGGCGGAGCGTTGCTCTGGCAGCACCTGTTCTGGTTCTTCGGACACCCCGAGGTCTACATCATCGCGCTACCGTTCTTCGGAATCGTCTCGGAGATCTTCCCGGTCTTCTCCCGCAAACCCATCTTCGGGTACAAGGGGTTGATCTACGCCACCGTCGGCATCGCCGCCCTGTCCATCGCGGTGTGGGCGCACCACATGTACGCCACCGGTGCCGTGCTGCTGCCGTTCTTCTCGTTCATGACCTTCCTCATCGCCGTGCCGACCGGGGTGAAGATCTTCAACTGGATCGGCACCATGTGGCGCGGCCAGGTCACCCTCGAATCCCCCATGCTCTTCTCCATCGGATTCCTGATCACGTTCGTCTTCGGTGGACTGTCCGGAGTGCTCCTGGCGAGCCCGCCCATCGACTTCAACGTCACCGACACCTACTTCGTCGTCGCGCACTTCCACTACGTCGTGTTCGGAACGGTCGTGTTCGCGACCTACGCCGGCATCTACTTCTGGTTCCCCAAGATGACCGGCCGCATGCTCGACGAACGACTGGGCAAGTGGCACTTCTGGCTGACGTTCCTCGGCTTCCACGCCACCTTCCTCGTCCAGCACTGGCTCGGCGCCCAAGGAATGCCGCGCCGCTACGCCGACTACCTCCCGTCCGACGGATTCACCACCCTCAACCAGATCTCGACCGTGGGATCGTTCGTCCTCGGGGCCTCGACGCTGCCGTTCATCTGGAACGTGTTCAAGAGCTACCGCTACGGCGAAGTGGTCACCGTCGACGACCCCTGGGGCTTCGGTAACTCCCTCGAGTGGGCGACCAGTTGCCCACCCCCGCGGCACAATTTCATCGAGATGCCCCGGATCCGCTCCGAGCGGCCGGCGTTCGAGCTGCACTATCCGCACATGGTCGAACGCATCCGCGCCGAGCAGCACGTCGGTGGCCCGCACTCGGATTCGATCGCGCCCTCGGAAGTGATCACCGAAGCGATTGCCGGACCGGACGTATCGAAACGGCCGGACGTCGACAAGTAACACGGTCGACCGACCCCCGTAGGCTCACACCCCCTTACTACTAGTGCGCATAGTAGTAAGGAGAATCAGTACGACCAGAGGAGAACCGAACGTGAAACGATGGATGCTGGTCGCCGTGCTCATGTGCGGCACAGCACTGTTCTCCGCGGCCCCGGCATCGGCGCACAGTGAACTCGTCAGCTCCGACCCCCCGGCCGATGTGACGCTCGAGTTCGCACCGATCGGCGTCGGCCTCAAGTTCAATCAGGACATCAACGAATCGTTCGCGACCATCAGCGTGGTAGGTCCTGGCGATACTCAGTGGACGCAGGGTACGGCCACGGTCGAGGGCCCCGACGTATCGGTCCTGCTCGAGGACGGCCTACCCAACGGGCAGTACACCGTCGGCTACCGCGTCACCTCCGCGGACGGGCACCCGATCACCGGGTCGTACGGCTTTTCGGTCGACGTCGCGGAGACCGCCACCCGCCCGGACGCTGCTGCACAGCAATCGCAGGGCGGTGCGACCTCGCCGGCTCCCTCGACCACGCCGACGCAGGCCTACGATCCGAACAACCCGTCCGCCAGCGAGGACCGGCCACCGAAACAGAACACCATGATGCTGCTCTCCATCGTGGGCCTGACTGTCCTCGGTCTCGCTGCCATCGCCCTGACGTTGGTGATCCGAGGCAAGGACAAGCAATGACAGGGGCCCGATGAACATCGCCGCCGTAACTCCCCCGGAAGGCCCGCCGACCCTGGCAGCGTTGCTGAGCTTCGATCTTCCGCCGCTCCCGATCCTGCCGATCGCCGGCATCGTCATGGCCGGACTGTACTGCTGGGGGCTCTACCGGATCCGCGGCCGGGGTATCGCATGGTCACGGTGGCGGAGTGCGAGTTTTCTGCTCGGCTGCGCGGCGCTGGTCCTGGTGACCGGACTGCAGGTCGAACGCTACGGATACAGCCTGTTCAGCGTCTTCATGTTCCAGCATCTGACGTTGTCGATGACCATCCCACCGTTGTTGGTGGTGGGTTCGCCCGGACGACTTCTGTTGCGTGCCACCGCTCATCACGGAGCCGGGCGGTGGGTACTGATCGCGGCGCTGACGGGGTTGCGTAGCCGCGCCGGGCGCATCGCACTACATCCAGGTCTGACGATCCCGTTGTTCCTCTTCAGCTATTACGGGCTGTATCTGTCGTCGATCTTCGATGTTCTCGCCATCACAGTCATCGGGCACGTATCGATGGAGATCTTCTTCTTCGCCAGCGGGCTGCTGTTCATCATCCCTGTGCTCGCCGTCGGCCCCCTCCCCGTTCGGCAGAGCAATCTGGGCCGGTTGTTCGACCTGTTCGTCGAGATGCCGTTGCATGTGTTCTTCGGTGTCATCCTGATGATGTCGAGCACCCCCATGCTCGCCACGTTCGCCTCCCCTCCCCCGCAGTGGGGTGTCGATCCGGTATCCGATCAGAAGCTCGCCGGGGCGCTTGCGTGGTCCTACGGTGAGCCGGTGGCCCTGCTGGTGGTGCTCATCTTCTGCATTCGGTGGAACCGGGACGAAAAGGAGGAATCGGCTGCCGCGGACCGGCACGCCGAAGAAGACGGGTACAGCGAACTCAACGCCTACAACGACTTTCTGAAAAAGATCGGTAGCGAGACCAGTCAACGGACCTGAGCTGTCGCGGCCGTCCCGCGCTCGGGGACTGCCGCGAGCTCATCGCCTGATCGCGCTTACTGGCAAGGGCCTGATCGGGCGCATTCATCGCGCACGTGTGCCCACCCCGATTCTGGCTCCACGCTCACCGAGCCAGGCTTGCGGATCGACCTTCTGTCCCGCGGGAGAAGTCGCCTCGAAATGCAGATGCGGACCCGTCGAGTTACCGCGGTTCCCGACCTCTGCAATCCGATCGCCCTTACGGACGCGCTGACCCACCGTGACCGAATTTCCGTTGTTGTGCCCGTAGGTGGTGATCGATCCATCGTCGTGTCTGATCCGAACCCACAGCCCGAAGCCCTGTGCGGGCCCGGCGCTGATGACCGTTCCATCGGCCGCGGCGACGATCGGTGAGCCCAGTGAGTCGGCGATGTCGACACCGCCGTGTTGTGTCCCGCTTCGGGTGCCGAAATTCGAGGTGACCAGTCCGCTGCTGGGTGCGACAGCAGACGCAGTACCTCGGGAGGTGGCCGAGCCACCGGACGTGGAACCGCGCTGCTGTGCTGCATCAGGAACAGAATCTTCGGGCGCGGTCGTCTCGGATGCGGGAGGGGTGTCGGTGGTGCCGGGCACGGGCGAATCGCGGCCGGTGTTGCCCGTCACCGGATCCTGTTCCCCACCTCGGTCGCCGTCATGCGGGACTGCGGGGTCGAGGGCGTCGACCTGGAGCGATGCGGCGATACGAAGGGCCAGGAGTGGGTCGAGAGTCGCCAACGGGGCCAGGCAGGACAGGGACTGCGCCGGGGCATTCGAGACTCCACGGGCGATGGCGTCGACGATGCATCCTGCCGACGCGGACACCGGGCCGGCGGTGTCCGCGATGACGCCGCCGGCCTGGGCGGCGGCCCACGTCGAGGATGCGAAGGCTGCGAGGTCTGCCACCGCGATCGGATCGGTACCGATTGTCGCGGCCCGATCGGCCAGGCGGATCAACCGGCTGACGGCGTCGGCGGTCTGCTGACCTTCGACCTCGTCCCCGGACTCCACGGCCGGTTGACCCGGATTCGCTTCGGCTACCGGGGCGTGCAGGAACACCGCACCGAGTGCGGCACCGACGATCACGTATGTCCGCGCACCTCGGCATGCGCGACGTCGCCCGCCGCTCGGCGTCGTCTTTCCCGCGTTGTTCACGTGGTCACCCCACCCTTCTCGTTGAATGCCGGTCACGATCGCAGTGGATGCCGTGTCGGCCGTGGGTCAGTGTTGCGTGATCCCATCGACACCACAAGCCCCTTCTGTCACACTCTCGACTGCATTCGTCGCTGTTTCGCCTATCGATTCGGCGTCGAAAGTGAGTGCTTTGCACAGTAACTCGACGATTCGACGCCTTTTCATGCGTGCCGATGCCGGTCATGGGGGTCATCCCAATCGTTATTACTATGCAACATAGTATTTAGATATCGGCGTCAGCTCTCCGGCAACGGTGAGACCCCGTGTGCGCTCAGCAGGACATCGATCTGACCGACCTCGGCGGTTTGCGCGGAGGCGATCGAGCCCGCGAGCGCGGCGACAGCGGGAACTGTCGCGTTCGCTGCTCCCTGCTCTGCCATCGGGATTCCCCCACGATGGTGGCGGCGGAGCAGTTGTAGATACCGGCCGTCGAATTCTTCGGCGTTCATCCGGCGAAGTGCCGTCAGCTCGGCGGTACTGGCCATGCCGGGCATCGACGTCGCGTCCTGTCCGCTGTCGTTCGCGGACGCGCTCATGTCCATCGGGTGACCCCCTGTCGAGCTGGCCCCGGTCATCCACGTCATCGTCGGGCCGTCGGGCAGATATGGCCTGTCCCACAGTGTCAACCAGCCTTGCATCGTGCCGACTTGGCTCTGCTGCGAGGTCAACACGTCGAAGGCGAGGGTCCGGATGACCGGATCCGTCGAGCGTCCCAACGCCATCGCCGACATCTCGATCGCCTGGTTGTGATGGACCGACATGTCCTGCGCGAAACCCACATCCACCGAATTCGATGCCGGTACGGCCACTCGTGCGCTGTCCGGTGTGAGCAGTACGCCGATGAGGACGCCGGACAGGACGAGAGCTGTCACCGCCAAGCCGATGAGCAGTGCCCTGGGCCTGGATCTGGGTCCCGTTTCCGCGGCGTCATTCTGTGCACTGTCGTTCTGTGCATCGTCGATCTGGGCATCGTCGGCCTGGCCGTGCACGGTCATCGACTCCCCTCCCCCATCGGCGCTGGCGCACTGTCGAGGGCCGGGTCTTCCTCGAGGGGCACCGCGTCCGGTCCTGGCTCGCTGGCGTCGAACGGCGGCGGGTTGTCGGGATCGAACGCGCCGGGAATGGTCGAGCAACTGGCTCCGCTCTCGGGGTGGGTCGAGGGGTTCTGTCGCAGAGCAGCGACGAACTGAGTGATGCGCCGGTCGGAGGCATTGTCGAGCTCGAGTCGATGGCCCCACGACTGCAGCGTGATCGGTGCCGTCAGGCCCGGGTAGGGCGACATCATCGTGTAGGGCTCGCCCTCGACCCGCCCGGCGAGTGAACCGACCTCGTCGGAGGAGACCCGGTTCGGGTCGTACGTCACCCACACCGCCCCGTGTTCGAGCGAATGAACCGCGTTCTCGCTGCGTAGCGGGACGGGGTACACCACTCCGGTACACGTCGCCCAGGTCTGGTCGTGAGGGCCGCCGAACGGCGGACTCTGATCGTAGGCAACTCTCTGAGCTGGTTCGACGTGCCGCGCGGCCGGATACTCGACCTCGACGACGCCGTCGATGCCGCGGGAGGGGTCCGGGTCGTCGGCGGTCGGCGCGAACCGCTCGGCCTGATTGCGTTCGAGGACGCGGGGGGCCAGGTTGTATCCGATCGCACCGACGAGCACGACGATGACGACACCCGCGCCTATCACCGCCCAGGGAGCGCGCACGCCCCCGGGCACTCCGGCTGGGCGTGATCGCCGAGTCGAGCTCCGTCGGCCTCGGGCGGGGTTTCTGCTGCTGTTCATATTGCTCCTCCATCAAATACTATGCACCATAGTATTTGAATCAAGGTCCCAGGAAGCCCCTACGCACGACAGGACGGCCGATGCCGGTGTTCCGCGCACCCTCAACTGCTCGCGGGCAGCTTGCCCTTCATGTGCTGGCCTACAACGGTGCACGCCTGCTCTTCGTGTGTGTCGCCGCAGGAGTGCTTTTGGCCGTCGACGCACTGACGAGCCTTGACATTTCCTTCGTGTTGGTACTGCTTGGCGCACTTGCAGCAAGCCTGCCGCTGTCGGCACTGACCCTGAGGAAGCTCCGCCGAACCATCAATGCGGACATCGAAGCAGTCGATCGCACGCGCTCGATCAAGAAGCGAGGCCCCGCGGCGGGACGACCCGGCACCGACAAACCGTGACGTCGGCGCACGGACTTCGGCGTTGGCGTTGGCGTTGGCGTTGGCGGATCGTCCGTGTCGGTCACTGTTCGCCGACCCATTCGACGGACGCTTCGGCGTCCGGCTCGATGTCTAGTAGTTCCAGGGTGCGGTGCATCAGAGTCTCGATCCGATACTCGAGATCATCGACGAGGTCAGGCACATCGGCCAGAGCGGCGTGGGCACGGCGGCGGGCATCGACACCGATTAGCTAGTAGTCCGAGCCTGGTGCAGCTGACACCGGGTGCGGTGGTGTGCCGGTGACGTCAGTTTCCCGCTCGCCACGACCGCGTCGCCACGACAGGGGCGGGCGTGGATCGCGCCGGGGCAGTCGCCCGGAGCGGTGAGCAGCGATGACCGCCCCGACCGCTACCTGGGGCATCGGGTCGGCGGGAAACGGCACGACCCCACCGGTCGATCGGAACGGCGACGGGGCCTGGACGCACCGGCCACCTGCACATACCGGGAAAAGTCTCCCCCGGTACGTGCTCGGTGAGTAGTAGCGTCGAGGGGTAGCGATAGAACCGCAGGACAGTACGCCAGCGTTCCCACATCTCGGCGGGACGGAAGCCTTCCGACTCATCGGCTGATATCCGGACACTGTGCCGCCCACCGATCCACAGGGATGGAACTGACCACGCGCGGATGGGCCGCGAGTTCGTGCTACTTGAGCACGCAAATTACACCGCTGGGTGGGCTTGTCACCGAGGTCGGCAGACGAGGTGCAGGTGGGAGTTCGATTGCTTCCGAAGGGAATACGAACACCGAAGAACCGCCGAGTGAGCTGCACCTCATCGACTTGCGGCTCCGTACACGGCCGGGAGACTTGGTTGCATGACATCTTCTGTGGCACTCAGCCGCGAAACAGCCGTCGGCGCGGAGGCGCGACTGTCGTGGATACTGTCCGCGCTGGCCGGAATGGTGGGTGCTGTCGCATTTCTGCATTCGGCGGGGTATTTCGTGACGTTCATGACCGGCAACACCGAACGCGCCGTCATCGGGCATTTCGGCAGTCCGGAAGGTAAGCCCGTTGCACCCGGCGCATCGCCGTGGGCGGCGCTGGCTTTGATGGGTGCCTTTCTGGCGGGAGTGGTGATCGCGTCGATCTGCCGCCGCCGATACTGGTCCAATCACCCACACGGAGCAACAGTTGTCACGACCATCGCCCTCGCCGCGGCAGGGCTCATCGATATCGGGATATCCGGCTGGGCGTCCGACGACGTAAATTTCTATCCCATTCTGTTGGTTGCGTTCGCTCTCGGCGCGCTCAACACAGCATTCACGAAACGAGAAGAAACCTACATCCCCCTGAGCTACGTCACCGGCACCGTCGTCAAACTGGGCCAAGGGATCGAAAGACACCTACTGGGCGGCGGTACTTACCTCGACTGGCTTTGCTATGCAATGCTTCTCGGGTCCTTCGCAGCCGGAGGCGCAGCCGGGGCTCTGATCGGTGCCGCGATCACCGGACCTCAAGTACTCCTGGTTACCGCAGCCATCAGCCTGCTTGCAAGCATCTTCACCTTCACTCACACCGAGCGACGATCCCTATGGGGATAGGTCTATTCCCGGCCAGCGAAAACCTACGGGTCCGCGCTCCCGAGATCGTTCTGCTCCACCGGCGGACTCGACCAACAGAAACACTGTCGCAACGTGAATCAATCGGTTTGAGCGTGTGGAGAGGATGTTCGATACACACCATCTCTCGCTTGGCCCTGATCTCTTCGCCAAGGCGTCAGCGATGCCGGTAGTTGCTAGGTGGGTTGGGAGGTCGGTGCCGAAACCGTCAATAGTCGGCGACGCCGACGAGCGAGCTCGGTTTCGCAGCTACGTCGTGCACGGCCGCATCGGTCCCCGTGTGCGATCCGGATCGGAGCCATTGCCGACGACGGATACGGCAGATTCTGGGTCTCCCGCTGTGGACAACCGCGGGTGGTTCGCCCGCATCGCTACGCGTTGGCCATCGCGCTCGGTGGGTCGATCGACGAGTCGGTGAACGCATTGCACATGTCCGACAACCCGATCTGTGTACGAGTGACGCTGGACGAGGCGCAGCAACAGCCTCTTCACGTGGTCGACGGGAACCAATCGCAGAATCTGCGCGACATGGCCGCGAAAGGTCGCGGCGGTGGACGCCGCCGACCCGGGCTTTGGTACGGGCCGGATCGAGCCGCACGGGCGACGCGCGCCGGTTGCGTACGGCGGTACGCCATGGCCGAGACGACGTATCGGTGCAGGCAGCCTACTGAAGAGCGGTACACCCACGCTGTTCTCTCTAGCGTCGACGGATCGCAACCCACAGTCCGCAACGTCGGCAGATATAGGCAGCTCCCCCTGCCAGGGAGTGCAACTTCACGGTCGGGAAATCGCGACCACAGCAGGAACAGGCCGAGGTGCCGTCACTCTCACTGGACAGATTCATGAGCAAGCCCTTTCCGTCGAGAGTGACGGGAGAAGTTCGGCACTCCGTCTCCTTCCGCGTAATCGAATTCTACGACCTGTGCGCTGCCAACTTCAGCACGGATATACCGTGGGTGGATGGAGATCACCCTGCAGTATTTCGACGGTTGCCCGAACTGGACGGTCACTGCTGAACGGTTGCAGCTCCTCGCCGCGGAACACTCGGACGCCGTGCTCGTCTATCAACGCGTGGACACGGTGGACATGGCCGAACAGGTGCGTTTTCGTGGCTCTCCGACCGTTCTCGTCGACGGCGTCGACGTCATGGGCGACACATCCGCCGCAGTCGGTCTGGCCTGCCGTGTGTACATGACAGGTGACGGGCCGGCGGGTGCGCCGAGCATGGCTCAGCTCCGGGAAGCCATCCTCGGCTGACACCCGAATCGGGATACCCCAGGGGGTACTCATTGGTATCGTCGGTGACATACAGTCAGCTGATCGGCATGGTCGACGGGGCACAGCTCCGGAGGCCGGTTTGCTGAAAGCACTGACGGTGTTCGGCGTGCTGTTAATGCCTTCGGTGACACCGAACAATGAAGGTGATACAGCCGTGCTCGGGGGCCCGCATCCCTTTTTGAGTGCGGAGTCGCGGACGTCGCTGAATCCGGCGGTCGTCGATCCGACGAGATGTCCCGTGCGGGCGTTCTTCATCCCGCAGATGCGGGCCGTCCCGTCTCGACGGACCAGGGATCGACGCAGTTCGCAACCGTCGACACCGACGGCAACCTGATCGCCTTGCATAACGACGCCCCCGCACCCGAGGGACAGTTCTACCCGTCGCTCGACGGACGAGGGCGCACGATTGAAATTGGCTCGGCGCGGCGACTGCCGTCACCACTGACCGATCGACCCGCTCTTGGCAGGACCACTCAAGAGCCCATCGGACCACACATGATCACACCCGCAGCGGCGAGGGCACCGAACACGATCGGACTCGCGGTGATCGAGAGGACGATCAAGGACAGTTGGGTGCGGGCCCGCGCGTGCACGGGGGTGGACACAGCGACGGTGAGGCGATGAGCACGAGCGAGCACGTCGCCTCCGCTCGCGCCGAGGGCACCCGCGGGAGCGACGGACGAACCAGTGAGGGCGAGCAGACCACCGAGTAGCGCCCGCCGACCATGGGAGCGGGCAGCGCTGTCGTCCGCGCACATCTCGAGCAGCAGGGCGATCTCGGTCGCCCCGTCGCGGAACAACCGCATCCATGGAGCTGCCGCGGCGAGTCCGCGAACAGAGGCGAGCAGCAGGTGATGGCGACCGATTAGGTGAGCACGTTCGTGCGCCAAGACGGCGCCTAACTGATCCGGGACGAGTGCATCCAGGGCACCAGTAGTGATCACGATGGTCTTCGGACGGCCAGCAACGCAGTAGGCGAGCCGATCCGCGGTGTCGACGACCACCGCGTCGGTACCGGGCAGGCGTTGGCCGATCACCCTCGCCGTCCGGGCGTGGCGAAGCGTGTGCGTTCGCATCCGCAGCATGCCCCGCCCAGCCCTCCACACCACCAACGGAAGCGCCGCCGCAGCGACCGCGGAGACTGCTATCAGTGTTCCCTGAAGCAGTGCTGCGGCACGGCCGTCGATCGACCGGAGCACCTCGACGACGCACGCTGACACCCAGTGAGCGTCTCTGTTCCAATGCACCGCTTCGGTGACGAGCATGATCGCCGCGCCGGTCCAGGTCAGGATCACCACCGCCATTGCTGCACTCCAGGCAGCTATCCCGAGCTGCGGAGCGATGCCCCGGCGGGTCAGTCGCGCGAGCACAGGCGGACCGGCTACCGAGACCACGAGCCCGTAGAGCAGCAGGCACAGAGTCAGAGTCATCGCGACTGGCCGGGGTCGGTCAGTCTGCGCAACGCTCTTCGCACACGCTCCGACTCTTCGTCGCTCATCTGCTCGACGAAATGGGTGAGCACCAGGTCCGACTTGCCGCCCGCAGCGAACGCGTGACGCATCAGCCGGGCACTGTGCTCCTCGCGAGACAACGTCGGCCAGTAGTCGAACGCCTTGCCCCTACGGGTGCGCTCCAACCAGCCCTTACGGTGCAGGTTGTCCATCGTCGACATCACCGTGGTGTAGGCAATCACCCGCTGCTCGGCCAATTCGTCGAACAACTCCCGCACGGTGCTTCGCGCACCGCGGGCCCACAGGCGATCCATCACTACCGCCTCGAGTTCACCGAATCCGTTCACCCGCACCTATCGCCTCCTGCCCTGTCGTCTCCTGATCCTAGGGTCGTCGGTAACACGACATCTACTATCTATGTACGTACTCAGTATATGGTCGTGATGTCCCGTCTCCTCGGGACCAGAATTGAGGGAGATTCCGATGACCGAACTGATGACCAACCTGCAGACGTGGTGGGATTGCCAGATCATGATGGCCACCGGCATGTGTGGGGACATGTGCGCCGCAATGATGTGTTGCTGACCGGCTGACGACCTGCGATAGGATACTTCCCCCGACTTCCCGAAAGTCGGGGGAAGCTTGCCGGGCGAGCCTCTCGCGCGGCGTCGTACAGAACGAATCGACAGGGCGAGCGCAGTCTTTGACGATTGCGTACGGACGAAGACCAGGCTTGCCGAAGCCCTGCTGATCTGATCTCGTAACTCTCCTCGGCGACGGGGTGCCGGCGACGACGCTGCGCTTCCACGAAAGCGAGGGGCTGCTGCCGGCGGACCGAGCCCCGAACGGGTACCGCGTCTACGACAAACGAGCACAGCAACGGTTGGCGTTCATCACCGCCGCGAAAAGCTCGAAACTGACGCTGCCACAGATCAAGACGATGCTGCGCGCATGGGAGAACGACTCCTGCGCCGCTGTGAAGACCGGGCTGCGGCCAACACTGCGCGAGCACATCACCCGGGAGGAGGAGTCGATCGCGCAGCTCACCGAGCTGCATGCCGCAATGACCGGTGCGTTCGATCGTCTCGACGACACTCCCGACGCGTCGGCGCGCCGTTCGACCCGCAATGCAGCTGGTTGACCTCGGCCTCCTCGCCGTCTCGGACGGATTCGGCGAGTAGGGAATCGAAAGCGCCTTCGTAGCAGGTGCCACCGCGATCGGGAAGTCGGCGATCTCGACCGCGCCGTACGGAGCAACTGCGGTTTGTCGCGTGCGTCCGCAGGTCCGGTGACCGGGTCCCACACCACGGAGGTGTTCTTCGTCGTGCCGTCGTCCTGTCTCAGTACGGCACGACGAGGATCGGACTCGTGCCGACGAGACCGGGGCCGAGCATTCACGCATAGCGATCATACCGGGCTTAGATGCTATCATCGTTGCATGACGATCAATAAGGATGGCCGCCTGCCCGGCGGTTCCACGTCGACTTTCGATGCGGCAGTGTCGTTGTTCCACAGCCTTTCCGATGCGACACGGTTGGCTATCGTTCGCCGTCTCGCCAGCAGGGAGGTGCGTGTAGCGGACCTGGTGAGCGAGCTGGGGCTGGCACAGTCGACGGTATCGGCGCACATGGCGTGCCTGCGGGACTGCGGATTGGTCGTCGGTCGCCCCCAGGGCCGGCAGGTGTTCTACTCCCTCGTCCGGCCGGAACTGTTGGACCTGCTCGCTTCGGCCGAGACCCTCCTCGCCGTCACGGGGAACGCGGTGGCACTCTGCCCGGTTTACGGCACCGCGCCCGCCGGGTCGGCGGTGACCGGATGAGCGACGCATGCGGCTGCGGCCACGACGAACCCCGCCTGGACGGCGACGAGGAGCACGAACCCGACAAGCTGTGGCAGATCACCGAGATCCGAGCTGCCGCGGTGGCCGGTGCACTGCTGGCGGCAGGGCTGATCATTGACTGGATCGGCGGCCCTGATCGGCTGACCCTGGTGCTCGAATCACTCGCGTTGATCGTCGCCGGCTACACCTTCGTCCCGTCGACCCTTCGGCGGCTCGCGCGCGGCAAGATCGGTGTCGGCACCCTGATGACCATCGCGGCGGTCGGTGCCGTGATCCTTGGTGAGGTCGGCGAGGCCGCGATGCTCGCGTTCTTGTTCGCGATCAGCGAGGGCCTCGAGGAGTACGCGGTCGCCCGCACACGGCGAGGTCTACGGGCACTGTTGTCCCTGGTTCCCGACACCGCCACAGTCCGACGAGACGGCCTCGAGCAGGCGGTGTCGCCGACCGAGTTGATGCTCGGGGAGATGATGATCGTCAAGCCCGGCGAGCGCATCGCCACCGACGGCACCATCCGCCGCGGCACCACCGCGCTCGACACCTCGGCGATCACCGGCGAATCGGTGCCCGTCGAGGCCGGGCCCGGCGACGACGTGTATGCCGGGGCGATCAACGGAACCGGCGTTCTCGAGGTGGAGGTCTCCGCACGTGCCGAGGACAACTCGCTGGCCAAGATCGTCCGGATCGTCGAGGCCGAGCAGTCCCGCAAGGGTGAGGCTCAGCGGTTGGCCGACACGATCGCCAGGCCCCTGGTGCCGGCAATCATGGTCGCCGCCGCCCTCATCGCCGCCGTGGGCAGCCTGCTCGGCGAACCACGGGTATGGATCGAACGCGCACTGGTCGTCCTCGTCGCCGCCTCACCGTGCGCACTGGCCATCGCCGTCCCGGTCACCGTCGTCGCGGCGATCGGCGCCGCCAGCAAACTCGGCGTCCTGGTCAAGGGAGGCTCAGCTCTTGAGGCGCTGGGCCGCATCCGCGTGATCGCGCTCGACAAGACCGGCACCCTGACCCGCAACAAGCCGGTCGTCATCGACGTCGCCACCGCGGACGGTGCGACCCGCGAACAGGTCCTCGCCGTGGCCGCAGCGCTGGAAGTGCGCAGCGAGCACCCCCTGGCCGCGGCGATCCTCGCCGCCGTCGACGACCACACACCCGCCGACGACGTCGTCGCAGTCACCGGAGCCGGCCTCACCGGCCGCCTCTGCGGCGACGACGTCCGCCTCGGCCGACCAGGGTGGATCGACCCCGGCCCGCTGGCCGCGGACGTGGAACGGATGCAGCACGCCGGAGCCACCGCCGTCCTCGTCGAACAGGACGGCCGCACCCTCGGCGCGATAGCGGTCCGCGACGAACTGCGACCCGAAGCCGCGGAAGTCGTCGCCGGTCTCCGCCGCGACGGGTACCACGTCGCGATGCTCACCGGGGACAACGAACGCACCGCCCGCGCACTGGCCGCCGACGTCGGCATCGAGGAGGTCCACGCGGATCTGCGACCGGAGGACAAAGCACGCATCATCGGCGACCTGAAGGGCCGCCGGTCGACCGCGATGGTCGGCGACGGCGTCAACGACGCCCCCGCACTGGCCACCGCCGACCTCGGTATCGCCATGGGCGCCATGGGCACCGACGTGGCCATCGAGACCGCCGACGTCGCCCTGATGGGTGAGGACCTGCGGCACCTGCCGCACGCCCTGGCCCACGCGCGCCGATCCCGACGCATCATGCTGCAGAACGTCGGGCTGTCGCTGGCGATCATCACCGTGCTGATGCCGCTCGCCCTGTTCGGAATCCTCGGCCTGGCCGCGGTGGTGCTGGTGCACGAACTCGCCGAGATCGTGGTCATCGCCAACGGAGTCCGCGCCGGCCGCACCCACCCCCTGTCCGCCGCAGCGGTGCCCGCACCTGCCCCGGCAGCAGCCGAGGCCTGGACATGAGCCCAGACCCCACTTCGGGCCCGATGCCGGGTGTCTCGACCGGGGGACGCTCGGCGACTCGATCCCGGTGGACCCTGGCGATCGTCGTCGCCGTCCTCGTCGCGGCGGCACTCGCGGCCGACCCCGTCGCCCGCCGCGCACTCTCCGACGGCCGCGTCATCGAACTGGGGTTGCTGCAACTCAGGCTTGCCTACAACAGCGGTGTCGCCTTCAGCGTCGGGAACGGGCTGCCGCCAGGGGTCATCATCGCGGTCACCGCCATCATCACTCTCGCCATCGCCGTGTACGCGTGGCGCACCGTCCCCGTCGGCTCACTGACCGGGACGGTGGGGCTGTCGGCGGTCGTCGCCGGAGCGGCCGCCAACGTCATCGACCGCGCTGCCGACGGCCGCGTGACGGACTACTTCCACACCGGATGGTGGCCCACCTTCAACCTCGCCGACACCTACCTCACATGCGGCGTAGTCCTGGTCGTCCTCGCGTCGCTCCGGGAGGGCCGAACCCGCGTCGATCCCACGGGCACGGAGCAACGATCCGTATGACTGCTCCCCGACCTCGAATCCGATCGACCTCCATGACGGTCGCGTGCGGCACCGGGGGCGTCCGGTTACATCCTCACCGACGCCCGGTGCGGCAGTGATCACCACCATCGCCGCGGCAGTGGCGATGTTCGCCGGCACCAACATCGACGACATCGTCGTGCTGACGGTGCTGTTCGTCGCCTCCGCCAGCCAGGGTAGGCCGCGGGCGTGGCAGATCGTCACCGGCCAGTACCTCGGCCTGATCACCCTCGTCGCGACCAGCGTCGTCGCCGCTCTGGGACTGGTGATCGTGCCGCAAGAATGGGTCGGGCTACTCGGTGTGCTGCCCCTGTCGCTGGGGCTCTGGACGCTGATCCGCTGGCTGCGCAGCGACGACGAGGACGAACCCCCGGTCGCTGCCACCGGAATGGCAGGCGTTGCTGCCATCACCATCGCCAACGGTGCCGACAACATCGCCGTCTACACCCCGGTCTTTCGGACGCTCGGTCCACCACAGACCGCAGTCACCATCGCCGTGTTCCTGATCTGCGTCGGGATCTGGTGCTACGCCGGCAGGCTGCTGGGCACTCGCAGGAAGGTCGTCGACACTCTCGAACGGGTCGAGCACTGGCTCGTCCCAGCGGTGTTCATCGGCTTGGGTCTCTTCATCCTCCTCGAATCCGGAGTTCTCGCCCGGCTGATCGCCGCCGCGTCATGACCGACACCCGCTCGCGCGCAGCCTGCGGAACCGCTACGGCCCGACTCAGATCGGTTCCCGCCACCGCCCGGTGGCGTCACCTCCATGCCATCGATCGAAGCGTGAGGGTGAGCAAAGGGCGGCGCATCGATACTCGGTCGATCCGTCGGCGATCATCAGATCGACCACGGTGCGACAATCGGACCGGACTTGCCGAATCGACCGCCGAGTAGGCGTCGCTGACCCCGATCATCTGTGTCCGAGCGGTGTGTGGACAGACGAGCCACGCTCGTCCGCGCGGGCGCGGAGTCGTATTCGTCGCCGGAAGGTTAGGTTCGGCAGCCCTTATAGACTCGCTCGGTGCCCAGAGACTTCAACCGCCCGAAACGCCCCAGTGTGCGCTTAGCGCACGATTTGGGCAGATTCGGTGACGCACCGGGTCTGATATCGGTGAACGAGACGATCACCTACCGCGACCTGGACGAGCGCATCGACCGGCAGGCGGCCAGACTTGGACGTGGCCGTCGTCTGGTACTGATCGCCGGCACCAACAAGGTCGAGGTCGTCGTCACCTACCTCGCGGCGCTGCGTGCAGGACACCCCGTACTGCTGGCCTCGGACGACAATCCCGACCATCTCGACGGGCTCATCGACACATATCGGCCCGATGTGGTGGTGCGCACCCTCGACGGCAACACAGTCGTCGAAGAACTCGATCGACAATCCAGACATGAGCTGCACCCTGATCTCGCGTTGCTGCTGAGCACCTCGGGTTCGACCGGATCACCCAAACTCGTCCGTCTCTCGCACGACAACGTGCAGGCCAACGCCGAGTCGATTGCCGAATACCTGGGCATCCGCCCCACCGACCGTGCCGTGACCACGCTACCCATGCACTACTGCTATGGGCTTTCGGTCGTCCACAGCCACCTCCTGCGCGGTGCCGCCTTGATTCTGACCAACTCTTCGGTCACAGATACTCGACTGTGGGACCTTGCGCGCACCCACCGCGCCTCCACCTTCGCGGGTGTGCCGTACACCTTCGATCTGCTCGACCGTATCGGGTTCGAACAGCTGAATCTTCACGACCTGCGGTACGTCACGCAGGCCGGCGGAAAGCTGTCGCCCGATCGCGTCCGCACGTATGCCGAGCTGGGCCGACGCCAGGGATGGGACTTGTTCGTCATGTACGGGCAAACGGAGGCGACCGCCCGAATGGCGTATCTGCCACCGGATCTTGCCGCCGCTCATCCGCATTCCATCGGACGGCCGATTCCCGACGGGTCCTTTCGGCTCGATCCGGTCGCGGATGCCCCGGACGGGACGGGTGAGCTCGTCTATTCGGGGCCGAACGTCATGCTCGGCTACGCACACGACCCCGGCGACTTGCGCCTGGGTGACACGCTCGCCGGCGAGCTGCGAACAGGCGACCTGGCCCGGCGAACGGCCGATGGACTGTACGAAGTGGTCGGCCGACGCAGCCGTTTCGCGAAAGTGTTCGGTCTACGTATCGATCTGCACCGCGTCGAGTCCGCGCTCGCACACCTGGGATTGACCGTGTGCTGCACCGACGGCACGGACGAACTCGTCGTCGTCGCGGAGAACGCTGACGTCGCCGACGTGCGACGCTTGACAGCACAGTTCAGCGGCCTTCCCGCAACAGCAGTTCGGGTGTGTGTCGTCGATGAGCTGCCGCGCACCTCCACCGGCAAACCCGATGCGCGAGCGGTCGCGGAATTCGCAGGCAAGCCCGGCCCTGTTCAGCCCACCTCGACGACGACAAAGCCCGAGACCACCGATGTCAAAGCGATGTATGCCGAGGTCCTGCATCACGCAAGGGTCGACGACGACAGCACGTTCGTGAGCTTGGGCGGTGACTCTTTGTCGTATGTGCGGATGTCCATTCGGCTGGAGGAGCTGCTCGGTCACCTCCCGGCGGACTGGCACAACACCCGAGTCGTGGACTTCGTTCAGGCACCGCACCTGCGCCGCGGCTGGCGACGGGTGGAGACCAACGTTGTGCTGCGCGCCCTTGCGATCGTGCTGATCACCGGCTCGCACATACACCTGTTTTCGGTGCTCGGCGGGGCGCACGTGCTTCTCGGAATCGCCGGCTACAACTTCGCCCGCTTCCACCTCGGCGCGGTCGATCGCACCGCCCGCGCACGCAATGCTGTGCGCAGCGTCGCTCGGATCGCCATCCCCAGCATGGTGTGGATCGGGGCCATCATCGCTCTGACCGGGGACTACCGCATCACCAGTGCATTGCTGCTCAACGGAATCTTCGGCCCGGACGGTTGGTCTGTCGAATGGCGATACTGGTTCGTCGAGGCGATTGTGTACATCGTCCTCGTAGCCGCCGCTGTGCTCTATGTTCCGGCGGTCGCACGTCTCGAACGCAGTCACCCGTTCTGGTTTCCTATGGGGTTGGTGGCATTGGGCCTGGTTACCCGTTACGGATTGATCGAGATCGACGACAGCCGCAATCGCATTCTGACCGCGGCGGTTGTCTTCTGGTTGTTCGCCCTCGGCTGGGCCGCCGCCCGGGCGCAGACCGTGTGGCATCGAGTGGGGGTCACCGCGGCAATCGTGCTATCGATTCCCGGGTTCTTCTTCGGCGACATCCAGCGAGAAGTCATCGTGATTGTCGGACTTTGCCTGCTGGTGTGGCTCACATCCGTCCCATGTCCCGCAGTTGTGGGCCGGGTTGCGGGGGTGTTGGCAAGCGCGTCACTCTACATCTACCTGACCCATTTTCAGGTCTATCTACCGCTGCGCGACGACCATCCCTGGACAGCATTCGCCCTGTCGATCGTCGTGGGGGTTGTCTACTGGCAGGCCGCGACCTTCGTGCTCGCCCGTCTACCGTGGAGCGGGACAGGGCCGGGCATTAGGTTTGCCAATCCTCTAAGTACCATGGCGGCGGGGACGACCGGAGGTGGTCCGGTAAATGCGAAGGACGGACGATGAGCAAGCGGATCGAACTGATGGCGGGCCTCGCACTGGCGACCGCGGCACTGTTGACGGTGTCGGGGTGTTCGAGCGCTGAGTCCGACCCGGGCGGGGACAACCGGATCACCGTCTACAACGCCCAACACGAGTCGCTGACGAAAGAATGGGCCGACGCGTTCACCTCGGAGACCGGCATCGAGGTCGACCTGCGCCAAGGGAGCGATACCGAACTCGGCAACCAACTCGTAGCGGAGGGTGACCGATCGCCAGCGGATGTGTTCCTCACGGAGAACTCTCCGGCGATGACGCTCGTCGAGAACGCGGGTCTGTTCACCGACGTCGACCAGGCCGTGCTGGCCCAGGTTCCGAGCCAATACCGCCCGTCGAACGGCAAGTGGACGGGTATCGCCGCCCGCTCGACCGTGTTCGCCTACAACACGGACATGCTGACCCCCGATCAGCTCCCGGCCTCACTCCTGGACCTGCAGGACCCCGCCTGGAAGGACCGCTGGGCAGCATCGCCGTCGGGAGCCGATTTCCAAGCCATCGTCAGTGCGCTGCTCGAGTTGAAAGGCGAGGACGCTACACGCACCTGGTTGGAGGGGATGAAGAACAACGTCCGCGCCTACAACGGTAACGGCACGGTGATGAAAGCCGTCAACGCCGGAGAAATCCCGGGCGGCGTGATCTACCACTACTACTGGTTCGGCGATCAGGCCAAGACCGGAGAGAACAGCAGTAACGTCGCCCTGCACTACTTCAAGAACGAAGACCCCGGCGCATTTGTCAGCGTCTCCGGCGGCGGCGTCCTGCAGTCCAGCGCGAAACAGGATGCAGCGCAGCAGTTCCTGGCGTTCGTCACCGGACCGAAGGGTCAGGAAGTTCTGCGGGACGGGATGTCGTTCGAGTACTCGGTGGGCAGCGAAGTGGCGGCCAACGCGGATCTGGTCCCCTTGACCGAACTGCAGGCCCCGCAGGTGGACCCGGCGAAGCTCAACAGCCCGAAGGTCACCGAGCTCATGACCGAAGCCGGTTTGCTCTGATTCCAACGACGAACGGTCGAGAACAACGGGGGCCGGCCCACACGCTGCGGTGCCCAGCAGGCCGGTCGCGTATGCCCTTGCCTCTGGCTGTCACCGCAGTGATTGTCGTGGCGATCTCGCTCATCCCGCTCGGGTACGTGATCGTGGAGAGCGTGGACACCGGCTGGGCCACCGCGTCGGCGCTGCTGTTCCGATCGCGGGTCCGCGAATTGTTGGCCAACACCGTGATGTTGGTAGTGATCACGGTGCCCATCTGTGTCGCAATCGGCGTCGCGGCTGCTTGGTTGGTCGAGCGCACACGAGTATTCGGAGCGAAGGTGTGGGCGGTATTGCTTGCCGCGCCGCTGGCTGTCCCGGCGTTCGTGAACGGCTACTCGTGGGTGACGGCGATCCCTTCCCTCGGCGGGCTGCGCGGCGGCGTTCTGATCGCAACGCTCTCGTATTTTCCTCTCGTCTACATTCCCGTGGCCGCGACGCTACGCAGGCTCGACCCCGCGGTCGAGGAATCGGCGCGAGGACTCGGAATCGGACCGTGGGCAGTGTTCTTTCGCGTCGTGGTGCCGCAGCTGCGGCTGGCAATCGCCGGCGGCGCGCTTCTGGTCGCGTTGCACCTACTCGCCGAATACGGTGCCTTCGTCTTCATCCGCTTCGACACATTCACTACAGCGATTTTCGAGCAGTATCAATCGACGTTCAACGGAGCGGCGGCGACCATGCTCGCCGGGGTGCTGGTATTGCTGTGCCTCACATTGTTGGTGATCGAAGCGGTTGTGCGTGGCAGTGCCAGGTATGCCCGCATCGGCTCGGGTGCAGCCCGCCCGGCCGTGCCTGCAGAACTCGGTTGGCAGTATTCGCCGATCGCGCTCGTCTTCCTGGGGATGTTGATCGCACTGTCTCTCGGAGTCCCGATCGCCAGTGTTCTGCGGTGGCTTGTCGTCGGCGGCAGCGCGGTGTGGGAGTGGGACGAAATCTCGTCCGCGCTGCTGCAGACGCTCGGGTTCGGAATTGCCGGTGCGGTCATGACGTGTGCACTCGCGTTCCCGGTCGCGTGGATCTCGATTCGCCACCGCGGACGGTTCAGCCGTGTCCTCGAGGGCGGTACCTACATCTCGAGTTCGTTGCCCGGCATCGTGGTTGCGTTGGCGTTCGTCACCGTCGCCATTCGGTACGCAAATCCGCTGTATCAAACAGTTGTCGTCGTGATCGCGGCCTACGCATTGCTCTTCCTGCCACGCGCATTGGTCAACCTGCGGGCGGGGCTCGCGCAGGCGCCCGTCGGGTTGGACGAGGCGGCTCGGTCGCTGGGTCTGTCACCGCTGTCGAGTTTCTTTCGGGTGACTCTCAGATTGGCTGCGCCGGCCACCGCAGCGGGCGGTGCGTTGGTGTTCTTGGGGATCGTGAACGAGTTGACCGCGACATTGCTGCTGGCACCGACCGGAACCCGCACTCTGTCGATGCAGTTCTGGTCGCTGAGCAGCGAGATCGACTACTCGGGGGCTGCTCCGTACGCGTTGATCATGATCGTGCTGTCTCTGCCCATGACCTACGTTCTCTTCTCCCAGTCGAAAAAGGCGGCAGGACTATGACATACGCGGTGGAGGTGGATGGGCTGGACAAGTCGTTCGGTCCTGTGACGGTGCTACGTCGTGTTGAGTTCGCTGTCGATGCCGGGTCGACCACAGCCATCGTCGGACCGTCCGGTTGCGGTAAGACGACGCTGCTGCGTCTGATCGCGGGTTTCGACAAACCCGACGCAGGCACTGTCGCACTGACCGGGAAGGTCGTCGCGGGATCCGGCTGGACGCCTGCGCACCGAAGGTCGGTGGGGTACGTCGCCCAGGACGGGGCACTGTTCCCACACGCCACGGTCGGCGCGAACATCGGGTTCGGCCTGCCACGCCGTGCCCGCACCGTCTCGAAGATCACCGAACTGCTCGAGATGGTGTCGCTGGATTCGTCCTACGCCTCACGTCGACCCGACCAGCTCTCCGGCGGCCAGCAGCAACGGGTCGCGCTCGCGCGGGCGCTGGCGCGTGAACCTGAATTGATGCTGCTCGACGAACCGTTCTCGGCACTCGATGCCGGCTTGCGGGCGAACACTCGACGGATCGTCGCCGACGTCCTCGCCAAGGCTGGGATCACCACCATCCTCGTCACCCACGATCAACCCGAGGCCCTGTCGTTCGCCGACCGGGTTGCGGTGATGAGCTCGGGCAGGCTCGCACAGATCGGTACACCTCGTGAAATCTATTCCCGCCCTGTGGACGTCACCACCGCGGAATTCATCGGTGACGCCGTGATCTTGACGGCCCACATCGAGAACGGCCGTGCCCGCTGCGCCCTCGGCGACGTCGCCGTCGCCCCTTCCCCGAACGCCATCGAAGGTGCAGCCCGAATCATGTTGCGGCCGGAGCAAATCGAGGTGACCACCGACGGCGCGGGTGCATCGGGGGCCGTCGTCGACGTGGAGTACTTCGGGTCGGAGATGCTGCTCGGGATCCGCCTCGACACCGCGGACACCGCTATGGCCCAGCGGGTCACCGTGCGCCGCTTCGGCGCCACGGCTCTGACGCCCGGCGACAGGGTCGCCATCCGCGTCATCGGCGACGCCGTAGTGTACGACCTGTGAGAGAGCTACTCAGTGTGAGGCAGCCTCTCGCGTCCTGCTCGATCATGCGATCGATGCCGAACAATGTGCGTAGTTAGTGGGCAGACTTGCACCATCCAGACTGAGGCAACGCCCCGGAGGCAATCACGTCTCGACCCCAAGCATGGAACGGGCCGGCCGGCATCGACTGTCACCGCCGTCTACGATCCGCACGCGGGTTGATGTCTTGAAGGTGGTGGGCGGCTTCGTCGTCATCCAAACTGGGGGCATCGATTGCGTTGCTTGCAAATCTGGTGGCCCGCACTAAGTCTTCTTTCTTTCGAGGACGGACTCCCCCTGAGCGGCGGAAGAACCCACTGATTCCGATTTCCCACGCACACCACCACCATCGCGAGCGGTAATCGGTCCTGGAACACAGAGGCAAGCAGGAGACGTTCACCCGCGCACAATCAGACGACGGTTAGATGGATCAGTGCAATGCTGAGTGCGACGACGATTCCCGCGATGAACCGGGCTGCATATCGAGTGATCCGGTAATTTGACATCGCTGCCCATCAACATGCGGTCAGAGGTGAACCGCACCAACGGAATCAGCGCGATCGGAATACCGAAGGACAACACGACCTGCGAGACGACGAGAGCGCGACTGGGGTCAACCCCAGCGGCGAGGATCGCCAGTGCCGGAACCAGCCGCCGCACACGATCGGGATGCGCTTGCGTGGACGGTGCACGCCTGCTTTTCGTGTGTGTCGCTGCAGGAGCGATCGTGACCATCGACGCACTGACCAGTCTCGACATCCCCTTCGTGTTGGTACTTCTCACCGCGCTTGCCGCTGTCGGCACTGACCCTCAGGAAACGTCGCCGAACCATCAACGCAGACATCGATGCAGTGGATCGGAAGCGCACCGCGAGACGAGGTCCAGCGACACGACCACCCCGTACCAAGAGACCGTGAAGCCCGCGTGCGAACTTTCGACACAGACCCGGTCGTCGTTCGGTGCAATGTTCGCTGACTCACTCACAACAGGGGTCGCTCCTGCGGGGTGACACCTGGGATCGTCGCGCGCTGAAGACTATTGCTCGCACTCCGGCATTTCCGCATCTAAGAACTCGAGAAGTTCCCTGAGCAGTCGGTCTGCGCGGTTTTCGACATCGGCAAGAACCGAATCGACGTCGTCGAGGAGCGCGTGGGAGTGCCTTCGTGCGAGTGTGCCGCGTTCGTAGTAACCAGGGTCGAGCGAGACCGCCGATGCAGGCTCGAGCGTAAAGACACGCTTTGGGTTCGTCTCTCGGACGGGGGGCGGTATGTGCGTGGGAGCGCGTCCCCCGAGGTGTGCTCGAACGATATCGGCTATTCCCCGGGAGGTGAGAGGGGTTGCGACCAGCGGGGTATGGCCCCACCGGTCGATCGTGGTCAACAACGGCCGTTCGCTGCCTGGGTCGAGATGAGTAACGGAGTCGGCGAGTTCGGTTCCGTCGACGTGCTCGATGGCGTCGGCGAGCATGCGTGTGCTGGGGTGCCGCTCGCCGTGGGCCAGGACCTCGTACCAGCGCCTGTACACCTTTCTCGGTGATGCGCCCGCCCTCACGAGCTCCAACGAAGTGACGGCATGTACACCGGTGCCCGTTTCGATTGTGAGGGCATCGAATTCGGGTTCGACGGCGACATCTCTTATTCGCAGTGCCGCGATCTCGGTGTATGGCAGCCCGGCCGCGGCAAGAGTGAGGACCAGTGCATCTCGGCGAGCGAACAACGCCGCCGGCCACCCTGTTCCGGGGAGGCGCGTGACGATGCCGCCGATCCGAGTTGCGGTGTCGCGCAAACGCGCTGCACGCAGCGCGTCCAGAGCCGCTCGCACGCTCTGACCGCGACCCGGCGGGGGCAGGGCGCGGTCTCGATGAACAGCGTCGATGACGGCGATGCGACGACGTTGCGTTGCCGGCGCGGCAGGGTTGGCTCGGAGGAACCGAACGAACAACTCCGGTGAGACCGGCAACGCCGACTGATCATGAGCGGTGCACCAGTCCGCGAACAGCGACCACGTGTGTCGACCCCGTTCCGGGACAGTGTCGTTCGATACTGGAGTTGTTCGGACAAGGTCGGTGTTGTCGCCGCTCGTCGAGGTGTCGGTGCCGTGCATGAGGGTCACAAGCCGAGATCGTTCACGGCGTTGCCGACCAGAGGCGCGTTCTCGCGGGCATAGATTTCGACCATTCCCGGGCTTCTGTGTCCGGTCTGTCGCATGATCGCGTGTGCGTCGGCACCGTTACGGAACGCTTGAGTGACGAATCCGGCACGCAGTGAATGTCCGCCCAGCTGGGCGAGAAGGTCTGCGTCGTAGCCGGCGCGGCCGGCGCGGCGGCGGATCGCGGCGTGCACTGCCGCACCCGACAGTGCGGTCTGGGATAGGTTGCCGTTCTTGCGGATCGACCGGAACAGCGCCGACCGCGTGTCAGCGGTGGGCAGGGTGCTGTGGCAGAGATGGGAGTCGAACTTCGCTGCGCGGGAAAGCAAACGAATGATCGCGGTTCTGCCACCGGTATCGAATGCAGCAACGATCTGCAGCCAGCGAACCCACGCGCAGACCGGGCATGATTCGTGCCGGTCGGTGAACGGCAGCGCCTTCACCGTTCCGGTTCCGTCCTGGTCGGTCTTCGAGTGCCGCAGGCGGACATGCGCACCGTCGAGGCGATCGCGGCGCACATCACGACATTCGAGGTCCACGAGTTCGCTGCGCCGAAATGCCCCGGAGTACCCCATCAGCAGTAGTGCGGTGTCGCGGCGTTCGAGCACTTCACTGGCCCAGCCGGTGACACCGGCACGTGCTACGTCAACGATGGCAGTGATATCGGACGTCAGGAGTGGGGCGCGGGGATTGCGGGGGCGCTCCCCCGCGGCGGCGTAGTCTCGGCGGATACCGGCGAGGGTGGCGCGCACCATCTCGTGGCCACACGGGGTGTCGTGGCCGAGCCCGCGGTGACGGTCGGTGATCGCAGCGACCCATTTGCCGAAGGTCGACGGTGCATACGCCCGGACTCCGTCGACGGTCAGCGAGTCCGCCGCGTCAACGAGATACGCAGCCACGGTCGCAGGGTGCGCCGGCAACGAGATGTGCCCGGCGGCAGTGCACCAGGTCTCGAATCGCCGCCACGCCGAATCGTAGGCGCGGCGGGTTGCGGCAGACCGCGCCGACGCCATCGACCGTTCGATACGCGCAGCCACCTCGGCCGACAGGTCCGGAAACACCACCGCACCACTCACCAGGGCAACTGAATCTGCGTCCAGGACCTCACCGAGCTGCCGTTCTGCCATGGCAAGAACTGTAGTGCGCACCTCCGACAGGCTTTTTGATTTCAAAACACGCTCACCTGGTGTTTCGCCGGGGATGGTGCGGGAAAATGGGCGTACGACGGCCTGCAGTACCACTTCTCGGTGCTCTGAGCGTCGGTTGAGGAGCAGAAGTTTGCTCCGTACACGGCCGCACCGGTCTGTTCGAATTGCTCGACAGTTGAGTATCCCTGGGACGGGTCGCAAGCGTAGCCGTCGAGGACTTGTCCGGCCACGAGATCAGGTCGTTCCACTGAGCAGTAGCTCTTTGGACGGGAAACCCGTCGAATCTCCTTCACTTTGACACCTACACCGGCAGCTCGTGGCGGGGTCGCAGCCCTACGAGGACCTAGTCGGGGCGTGACACCCGAATAGTTCTCGAGTACGCGGCTCGGAATTATCGGGAACTTCCGGGACCGCTGGCCCGACTACTGCACGAGTAGGACCGGCTGAGCGCCCAGTGCAGCCCGAGGAGAAGGAACCGAAACACGCAGATGTCCACCAGTGAAATCGATCGACCGCCTGCGCCCGGTGACACCCCGCCTTCGGTGACGAAGATCCCGTTGTGGCCACAGATCAGGCCGTTCGTGCTGCGGTTGCACTTTTATGCCGGCATCCTGGTCGGACCGTTTCTGCTGATCGCGGCCGTGACCGGCCTGCTGTACACCATCAGCCCGCAGTTGTCGGACTACGTTCATCGCCACGAACTGACAGTCGATCAGGTCGGCGATCAGCAGCTGCCGCTCAGTGAGCAGGTCGCCGCGGCCCGGGCCGCCCACCCAGAAGGCTCGATCACCGAGGTCCGGCCCCCCATCGACGCCGAGAGCACCCACCCGTGTCGTGCTGGCGGTCGACGACGTTCCCGAGGGGTACGGGCGGACCGTGTTCGTCGACCCTTACACCGCGCAGGTCCGCGGAGAACTGACCACGTTCGGTGAGTGGCTCCCGGTGCGCGCGTGGATCGACGAACTGCACCGCAACCTCCACCTCGGCGATCTGGGCCGTAACTACAGTGAGTTGGCCGCCAGTTGGCTGTGGGTGGTCGCACTCGGCGGGCTCGTGTTGTGGACGCCCGGGTCCGCCAACGCTCGTCCAGTGCCTCCGAAGCCGCCAGAGCTGCTCTGGTGCCGGAGCCGAGGAAGAGGGGCCGCGCCCGCGCGTTGTCGTGGCACGGCACGGTCGGGGTGTGGATCATCGCCGCTCTCCTGCTTCTCTCGGTCACCGGTTTGACGTGGTCACGGTATGCCGGAGAGACCATCGGGGACGTACGTACGGCGCTGTCGTGAACGACACCGTCGGTCGAGACTCATCCTGCCGGAACGGGCGAGAATGCAGGCGGTGATCACCACGGGGGAGACGGTGCGCCGGTCACCGACACCGTGATCGGTGAAGGCGCGGAATCGACGGTGTCGAGGCCGCCGCCCAGGGCGCGGGCCTGCAGGCACCGATGAAGCTCGTTCCTCCCGCCGAAGAGGGACAGGCATGGAAAGTGCAAGAGGCCAAACGTGATTGGCCCACACGCTACGATTCGGTAGCCGTCGATGCCGCGTCGGGCCAGGTGATCGACAAGGTCGAGTTCGCGAACTGGCCGCTCATGGCCAAGATGACCAACTGGACCATCGACGCCCACATGGGCATCCTGTTCGGACTCGTCAACCAGATCCTGTTGGCGCTCACCGCTATCGGTCTGATCGCCGTCATCCTTCGCGGCTACCGGATGTGGTGGCTGCGGTGCCCGACCCGGGCACGAGGAATCAGGTTCGGACCACCTGCCAAACGCGGGGCGCTGCGCCGGATGCCGCCGTGGGCCGCGGTAACCGCGGTAGTGATCGCAGTGATCCTGGGCTGGTACATGCCGTTGTTCGGAATAACACTGGCAGTGTTCGTCGCCGTCGACGTCGCTCTGGGACTACGTCACCACCGTCGATCGCGCGGAACCACACTCGAATCCGCGTCGCTGCCGTCGCGGGAAGAACGAGCCGACGCGGATCGAGCACCGGGTATCGATGCACACAATCGGCAGGACGCGTCGTGATCGCTGATAGTTCGCTGCGGTGGATCACCACAGCACTGTTCGTGTTCGCGGCCGGATACTGCGTGTACCGCATCATCCGCGCCGCGCAGTGGAACGTACGGATCGACCACGGGTTCCACCTCGTGATGTGCGCGGCCATGATTGCGATGGCGTGGCCGTGGGGGCTCGGCGTCCCGCTGTTACCGCAGGGAGTGTTCTTTGCCGCGGCGACGGTGTGGTTCGCGATCTCCGCAGCACGCACGGCACCGGGCACGACCGGTGTCGACGAGCACCCCCACGGACCTGCGATGGGCAGCTATCACGTGTTCATGATGGCTGCGATGGTGTGGATGGTCGCGGTGATGGCCGGGTGGCTTCCCGGCACCGCCGCGCACGATCACACCGCCGACGCCGCCGACGGTGACATGTCCGGAATGGGCGCGCACGCACACACCCCCGACATGGACATGAGCAGTCCTGACCATACGGCCGCGATGAGCGGACCGGGATGGATCTCCGCGGTATCACTCACGCTCACAGTCGTCTTCGCTGTCGCAGCGATCGTGTGGCTCTACCGTCTGTTCGTCGCCGAACAGAGCACTGCTCTCGCACCTGTACATCCTTCGCCTGGATCGCAGGCAGGTAATATCGCCGTCGATGCGCTACCGGCGTCGCGGCCGCAGAGTGTCGCTGCGGCGTGCGAGGTGGCGATGGCAGCCGGAATGGCGATCATGATGGGCGTCGTGTAACACCGATGATCGACCGACGCCACTGCAGTACAGCGACATCGAACGAGGCTATGTGACAACCGATTCACCGCACCATATTTCGCGCACACGCCAGTCGCTGTGTGTGCGTTACGTCCTTGCGATCGCGCTCGTATGCGCGGCCGCGTTGGTCGTTGTCGTCACCGTCCGCTCGGGGGACACCCGACACGCAGCCAGCGGTGACTCGTTCCCTGGCACCTTCACATCGCTTCTGTACGTCCTGCTCCGTTTCACCGTCTCACTCGCCGCCGCGATCACGATGGGCTCATTGGTATACGGGATAGTCTGTACCCGTTTCTGCCGTGTGGGCCGGGTCGGTCCCGACGGATACGCGACCCTGCTCACTGCTGGCCGATCGAGCCTGAGAACCGTCTGACGCTCCCTCGCTCGAGCAGTTCGCGACCTTCTGGCGGTTTGACTTCGTCACCGGCGGCGCGGCAGTCGTCCTGATCGCGCTGTACGGGTGGGCAGTTCTGCGGTTGCGACGGCGCGGAGATCAGTGGCCCCTCGGGCGTACCATCGCCTGGATGACCGGGTGCCTGGCGTTGCTGGTGGCGACGAGTTCAGGTCTCGCTGCATACGGTTCGGCGATGTTCAGCGTCAATATGGGTGCGCACATGACGCTCAACATGTTCGTTCCGGTCCTGCTCGTGCTCGGCGGGCCGGTCACGCTCGCGTTGCGGGCGCTGCCCCCAGCTCGGGAGGACAGGATGCCGGGACCGCGGGAATGGATCGTGTGGGTGGTCCATTCACCACTGATGCGAGTGCTGTCGAACCCCGCCGTCGCGGTCGGGTTGTTCGTCCTCTCCATCTATGCAGTGTATTTCAGCCCGCTGTTCGACGAGCTGGTCCGCTACCACTGGGGACACGAGGTGATGAATATCCACTTCATCGTCACCGGGTACCTCTACTACTGGGTCATCATCGGCATCGACCCCGGACTGCACCGGGTTCAGGCCGCACGAAGGAACGCAGCTGGGATCCACGAGCAACTCGTAACGTTCGATCACCAGGATCAGTGATGCGCGCAGCCCTATGCTTCCTGCAATGCGCATTCCCCCATTCCGCCCCGAAAGATGCTGGTCTATACCGTTGTGTAGGAGATGTCGGTCATGCCGTTCACGGGATGGCACGTACCGCGGCGTCGAGAGCACCGGGTGTGCTCAGGGCGATCGGTTCGCCGTTGAGCAGGACTGTGGGAGTGGCGTTGATGGTCTTGAGCACCGACTGGGTGGAGTCGGCCACCCAGTCGGTGTAGTGGCCGCCGGTGATGCAGTCGCCGGCGGTGTCGGGAACTCCCGCTGCGACAGCGATATCGGTCAGTTGCTCGTCGCTCAGCCCCGAACCGCCTTCGGCGGGCTGCTGCCCGTATACGGCGGCGGATCAGGAGTGTCGCCCGGGGTCCTGCTCGGTCTGGGGTCTGCTCACCGTCGGTGGCGCAGCGAGCCGACAGGGCGAGCACAGGACCAAACCGGGGGCGGACTGCACGACCGCCTCCGATTCGGGCGTGTTCGATCAGACTGTTTCGAGGTTGCGTGCGGACCAGGCGGCGTAGCTGCCCTCGAGTTCGACAACTCGGTAGCCGGCGCGACGCAGGGCGCTGGCTGCGACCGCGTTACGGACGCCGCTCTGGCAGTAGGTCACGATCGGACCGCCCGTGGGCAGTCCGTCGAGGTTCCACAGCAATCGCCCACCGCTGAGCTGTTCGGAGCCAGGTATGTGGCCGTCGGCGTGTTCGGTTTTGTTGCGCACGTCCAGCACCATTGCCGAGTCGAACGAATCCAGCTCGTCCGCACCGATCGTCTCGGGTGTCGTCATGGGAAATCCTCGTAGACTTGTGACGTACCCGGTCACCGTATCGATGCCGACCCGCAGCAGGTGATCACGTAGCTCGTCGGCGACGGCGCGGTCCTCGGCAAGCACCACCAGTGGAGTGTCCTCTCGTTCGGGGTCGTAGACCCAGGCACCGAACGAGGCTGCCTTGCCGATACCGGGGATGTTGAGCGCTCCGGGGACAGCGCCGGCGTGCACCTCATATTGGCCGCGGGTGTCGAGGAGGACGACCTCGTCGGAGTCGAGGGCGCGTGCCAATTCGGTGGAGTCGTACTCGTGCAGTGGAGAGAGTGGCCCGAGAACGACCGGGCCCTGCTTGTTCTGACGCTTCATCCGGCCGAAGTAGGCGTGTGCATCCGGTTGGCCGTCGAGCATCTCATCGACGAAGCCCTGCTCGTCGTCGCGCTCGACATACCCGGCCCACCAAGCGAAACGACGTTCGTAGCCGACGCTGGTCGACGGCAACGCGCCGAGAGCTTTTCCGCAGGCACTGCCCGAACCGTGACCCGGAAAGACCTGGATATGATCTGGCTGCGTGACGAACGACCGCTTCAGACTGCGGAAGATCTGTTTGGCACCCTCGAAACGGGTGTCGACACCGTCGGCAGCTTCGTCGAGTAGGTCCGGGCGGCCGAGATCACCGGCAAAGACGAAGTCGCCCGTCAACATGTATCCCGGAGCATCGGCGAAGGCACCGTCGGTCACCAGGAACGAGAGGTGCTCCGGGGTATGACCGGGCGTGTGAACGGCTTGCACGGTGATGTTGCCCAGAGCCAGCGTGTCGCCATCGTGGAGGCGTTCGGCCTCGAAGCCGTACTGCCAATCGTCGCCGCCCTCTCCTGAGACGTAGGTGACCGCCCCGGTGGCCTTGGCCAGCTCGCGAGTGCCGGACAGGTAGTCGGCATGGATATGGGTCTCGGTCACGGCGGTGATGGTCATGCCATGCCGATCGGCCAGATCCAGATACACACCGATGTCGCGGCGGGCGTCGACCACCACTGCCTCTCCTTTGGCCTGGCAGCCGATGAAGTATCCGGCTTGGGCGAGGTCTTCGTCGTAGATGCGTTCGAGAAGCATCGAAATCTCCTTGTCGATCGTGGCGGCGTTCGTATGGGTGTCAAGAATCCACGGTACCCCGTGGGGTATTTTTGCAGGTTCTGTGCGTCGAGGCGCACGGTTCCGATTCCTGCGGGGTGGAGGTGAAGTGGGCGGCATTCCACTGGGCGACCAGGGGCATCGCAACCGACTGATCCAGCGAGGCGCAACGACTCACAGCGCCACCGCAGCGGTTGCCGACCATCACGTCCTCCTCAGCCGTCCGGCACTCGCCGACTCGGGGCGGACGAGGGAATTTCATTCCTCCCGAGTGTGACGTTTGTCAGAATTGGCGACTAGCCTCATCCATAATGTACGTACATCCGTACGATCAATCAAGGAGAGGGTGGCGTATACCTCGGCACGTGTCCTTGCACCACCTGCTCGAACGCCGGAATGACCTTCCAACACGACTGCTGTCGATGCAGTGCACCTGGCCTCAATGACCACCAATGTCGTGACCACACGGCTCGCGCCCACACCGACGTCAGACCGGATGCGCACCCGCCGCTCGGGGACGCTCACGCTCTGGACTTCCCCGATACATCCTTCGACACCATGGTGTGCACGTTCTCGCTCTGCGCCATCCCAGCCCCGGACATCGCGCTCTCGGAAATGTCGCGAGTGCTGCGTCCAGGTGGAACAATGCTCCCCGCCGATCACGTCGCCTCGTCGATCCGGCCGGTTCGATGGATCCAACGCGCCCTGAAACTGGTGAGCATCCCGATCGGTGGCGTGCACTTTCTGCGACGGTCCTCGCTCGCGATCACCGGTGACGAGAGCTTCTCCATCGAGGACATCGACCGGTTCACTCTCGGTCTCGTCGAGCGTCTTCACGCCCGAAAGGTGTCCTGAACGGGCAGGTACGATGGGCGCGGCACGCGCGGCCGACCATATTCCGGTACTTCTGCCTCGACGAACGCGAGAAGCCGCTTCAGCAGTGCATCCGCACGGTCGTCGAGCGTTGAATCGACGCCACCGAGTAGCTCGTGCGCGTCCCGGCGTGCCTGGGTCCCGTATTCGTAGTATCCGGGGTCGAGTACCGAAGCCGAGGCGGGCTACGGGACGAGCTGTGCGCTCGGTTGCCGTGCCTGCACCGAGTGGAGTCGGTGCACAGGTACTCGCCCGTCCAGGTGGGCTCGAACGATGTCGGCGACCGCACGGGACGTGAGTGGGGTCGCAATCAACGGGGTGTGGCCCAACCGGTCGATCGCAGTCGACAGCGGCTGCCGATCGGCCGGATCGACGTACCGGTCGAATCCGCCGAGTCCGGTACCGCCCACGGCATCGAGAGCATTCGGGTACTCGGATACCGCGTGCGATGGCCCAGCACCTCCAACAAGCGCTGATACACCATCCGCGGCGAGATACCCCGCCCCCGTCAGTGCCGGGGGAAGTGACAGTGTGGACGCCGCGGCCTGTGTCGATACGAAGGGCGTCGATCCTTGGATCGGCGGTGACATTGCAGTGCCGCAGGGCCGCGATCTGGGTGTACGGCAGACCGGTCGAGGCGAAGATCAGGACGCGGGCGTCTCGCCGCGCGAACAGTTCTGACGGCCAACCGGATTCGGGGAGGCGGGCGATGATGCCGCCGATCACGGCTGCCAGCTCGTGCAGGCGCGCCGTACGCGCCACGTCCAGCGCAGCCCGAACGATCTCCGCGCGCCCCGGAGGGGGTAACAGCTGCCGGGAATGGGTGCCGTCGATCACCGCGATCCGGCGGCGTTGGGTCGTCGACGTAGCGAGGTGCACGTGGAGGACGCCGCGACGACCTGCAGCCAACGTACCCACGCGCAGACCGGGCAGGATTCGTGACGGCCGGTGAACGGTAGGGCTTTGAAGGCCCCGACGCCGTCCTGATCGGTCTTCGACGCCCGAATCCGTACGTGCGCACCGTCGAGGCGGTCGCGGCGGACACCGCCGCATTCGAGCGCCACGAGTTCGCTACGACGAAATGCGCCGGTATAGCCCATCAGAAGCAGCGCGGTGTCGCGCCGTTTGAGGACCTCCGACGCCCACCCGGTCACACTGAGACGTGCATGATCGACGATGGTGGTGATGTCGGAGGTCAGCAGCGGTGCGCGTGGATTGCGTGGCCGCTCGCCCGCCGACGCGTAATCCCGCCGAATACTGGCGAGGGTGGCGCGGACCATCTCGTGCCCGCCCGGGTTGTCGTGTCTGGTAGCGCGGTGGCGGTCGGCGATCGCTGCGACCCATTTGCCGAACGTCGCGGCCGCGTACGCCCGAGTCCCGTCGACGGTGAGTGTGTCCGCCGCGGCCACGAGATAGGCGGCCACCGTCGCGGGATGCGCCGGTAACGAGATATACCCGGTGGCGGCGCACCAGGTTTCGAAGCGTCTCCACGCCGAGGCGTAGGCGCGGCGGGTGCCGGTCGAGCGCGATGACGCCATCGACTGCTCGATCCGAGCGGCGACGTCGGGTGGGAGATCCGGAAACACCGCTGCGGTACCGCCCGGCAAGACAGCCGGAACAATGTTCGAGTCGTCTGCGAGCTGGCGTTCGGTCATGGGCAGGACTGTAGCGGGCACCTCCTACACATTTATCGAACAGAAACTACGCTCACCTGGCGTTTCCTCAAGGACGGTGCGGGAAGGAAAATTCTCGTCGGTCACCGCACACATAACGTCGGTGACTATGACCCCGGCGCGAAAACGGACTTCTCGGCTGACGCCGCGTATGCATCGTCGCGGACAACCCCGCTCCATC
>NZ_JABFAU010000089.1 GCF_017168335.1 Rhodococcus sp. KRD162
TCTTGACGCGATCGCTGATCTCGGTCTTCATCGGGCAGCCGGAGGTGGTGAGGTAGATGCCGACGCCGACGGTCCCGTCGGCGGAGATATCGATGCTCTTGACCATCCCGAGATCGGTGATGGGTTTGCGGATCTCCGGGTCGATCACTTTCGTGAGCGCGGTCCGAACGTCGGATTCGGTCAGTACAGCCATGTCTTCATGCTAGGCGGTGCGCAGGGGCTCGATGAACGGCAGGGCAGCGCAGCGCCGGCCGGTCAGTGAATGCGCGGCAGCTGGTCCGAGGTCGGAACGATGCCGGTGGCGTATCCGGCCGACCAGGCGAGCACGTTCGCCACGTATGCCATCGAATTGTTGTAGCGCAGGATCGCTTTCGTGGTGGATCCGAGATCGCGCATGTTGGTGCCGCCGTCGCAGAGGTACATGCCGGTGGCCAGGGCCGCGTCGTACAGGTTCTGGGGGTCCGAG
>NZ_JABFAU010000090.1 GCF_017168335.1 Rhodococcus sp. KRD162
GGTAAAAGGTTTACCGTCTTCTGTCAAATGCACTTTCGCTAGACTAGTTTTTTCAGTTTCTTCAACTTTTGAAGAAGTTAAATCATAGACTTGTTTCATCACACTTCGGTTGACAATCCCTTTTAAAGTCGAATCCTGTTTCTCCGTATAATAAAAAACCAGATTTTCCTTATCCTCTAGATTGTCTTTAATATCCTGTGTCATGATTTCCTTTATAGACGAAATCACTTGCTCCCCTTGGAGAGGATAATAGGCAATTACTTCTACTTGTCCCTTACGAAAATGATCCTTCTGATTTCCCTCACTCAATTGATCATCTTTCTCTTTTTTGAGCGATTCAATCTTTTGTTCAAAACTTTGTTTTGTGTATATTTTGTATCCAATCATTAAACCAAGGACACAAATACTTACTGAGAAGATAGCTACTAGGGCTA
>NZ_JABFAU010000091.1 GCF_017168335.1 Rhodococcus sp. KRD162
CGGCGTGATCGTCAACACCGCCTCGGTCGCGGCCTTCGACGGGCAGATCGGACAGGCCGCGTACTCGGCATCGAAGGGCGGGATCGTCGGCGCCACCCTGCCGATCGCCCGCGACCTGGCGTCGCTGCTGATCCGGGTGAACACCATCGCGCCCGGCCTGTTCAAGACCCCGCTGCTGGGCACGCTGCCCGAGGCGGCTCAGATTTCGCTGGGACAGCAGGTGCCGCACCCGAACCGGCTCGGCGACCCCGCCGAGTACGCGCAGCTGGTCGAGGCGATCGTGACCAACCCGATGCTCAACGGCGAAACCATCCGCCTCGACGGCGCGATCCGCATGGCGCCGCGGTGAAACCCGTCGGCGTGCAGGTGGGATCGCACCATGAGCACACACGCCTTGTATACGCCGAGGACCTGGGCATCGGCCAGCGTTTCGACTTGGGCTCACACACGGTGACCGAGGCCGAACTCGTCGACTTCGCCACCCACTGGGATCCCCAGTGGTTTCACATCGACCGGGCGGCGGCGCAGGACGGCCAGTTCGGTGGCCTGATCGCCAGTGGAATCCACACGTTGGCGATCCTGCAACGGCTGACATTCGACGCAGTGGGGCACAGCTGGGCGGCCATTGCCGGGCGCGGCATCCGAGATCTGCGGTTCCGCCGTCCCGTGCGTCCAGGAGACGTGCTGACCGGCACCGTCGTCATCGACGACATCCAGTTCGACGACCGGGCACGCGCCCTCGTCACCACCGAGAGCACCGTGGTCGACAGCGAAGGCCGCGTCGTGCTGACCGTCCTGCTCGACGCCTACCTGCACTCGCGCACACGTCAACCATCGACCACCTGAGACGACGATTCGGAGACATCAATGCCAGAGGCATACATCATCGACGCGGCACGCACCCCGGTAGGCCGCCGCCGCGGCGCACTGGCCGCCGCACACCCGGTCGACCTCGCGGCCCATGTGATCGGCGCACTCGTCGAACGCAACGGTGTCGACCCCGCGTCGGTCGACGACGTGATCCTCGGCTGCCTGGACAACATCGGTCCGCAGGCGGGCGATATCGCCCGCACCGCGGCCCTCGCTGCGGGCCTGCCCGAGACAGTGCCCGGCGTGACCATCGACCGCCAGTGCGGATCCTCGCAACAGGCTGTACATTTCGCCGCGCAGGCCGTGATGAGCGGCACCGCCGACCTCATCGTCGCGGGCGGGGTGCAGAACATGAGCCAGATCCCACTGATGTCGTCGGTCACCGCGGGCGAGGCGTTCGGCGTGCGCGACCCCTACTCGGGCTCGACGAGGTGGCGGGCCCGCTACGGGGACGAGACGATCTCGCAGTTCCGCGGCGCCGAGATGATCGCCGAAAAGTGGGGAATCGACCGGGAGGCGATGGAGCAGTACGCCCTGGAAAGCCACCGCCGGGCGCTGCAGGCGATCGCCGGCGGACGCTTCGCCGCCGAGATCCTCCCCTACCAGCAGATGACGACCGACGAAGGACCGCGCGCCGACACCACACCGGAGAAGATGGCCGCCCTGCCGAGCCTCACGCCGGGGGGGCGCTTGAGCGCCGCGGTCGCCAGCCAGATCTCCGACGGCGCCTCGGGCATGCTCATCGCCTCCGCCGAGGCGGTACGCCGCCACGACCTGGCTCCGCGGGCCCGGATCCATCACCTGACCGTGCTCGGCGCCGATCCGGTCATGATGCTCGCCGCACCGATCCCCGCCACCGAACGGGCACTCGAGCGGACCGGCATGCGCATCGACGACTTCGACGTGTTCGAGGTCAACGAGGCGTTCGCCCCGGTCGTGATGGCGTGGTTGCAGGAGACCGGCGCCGACCCGGAGCGGGTGAACCCCAACGGCGGCGCCATCGCTCTCGGCCACCCGATCGGCGCCACCGGCACCCGGCTGATGACCACCATGCTGCACGAACTCGAACGCTCCGGCGGACGCTACGGGTTGCAGACCATGTGCGAGGGCGGCGGACAAGCCAACGTCACCATCATCGAGCGGCTCGGCTGATCCGATGACCCCGACCGCTATCCGGACCGTCCGCACCGGCCGCCTGCTTCACATCACGATCGACCGGCCCGGCCGCATGAACGCCCTCGGCGTCGACGACCTGGTCGCACTCGACACCGCGATCAGCGGGGCGGAAGCGACCGGTGCCCGCGCGATCGTGCTCACCGGCGCGGGAAGAGCCTTCTGCACGGGAGCGGATCTGACCGCGGTGACGGGCGAGGAACCCGAGGTGGTGATGGACGCCGCGAACCGGGTGATCCGCGGCATCGTCTCCGCGCCGGTCCCCGTCATCGCCGCCGTCAACGGCCCCGCGGTCGGGTACGGAGTGGCGCTCGCCTGCGCCGCAGACCTCACCTACGCCGCCGAAAGCGCGTATTTCCTGTTGTCGTTCACCAGCATCGGGCTGATGCCCGACGGCGGCGCGACCGCGCTCGTCGCCGCGGCGATCGGCCGGGCGCGGGCTACAGAATTAGCGCTGCTCGGGCAGCGGCTTTCCGCCACCGACGCCGCCCAGACCGGCTTGGTGGCCCGGATCCTGCCGGATGACCAGCTCGCGGCCCATGTCGAGGCCGTCGCCGGCACGCTGGGAGCCGGGCCGCGGCGCGCCCTCGAACTGACCAGACGGGCGCTCGCCGCGTCCACCCTGGGCCACCTCGACCACGCCCTCGAGCGTGAACGAGCCGGACAGATCGAACTCATCGGCACACCGGATTTCGCCGAGGGCGCCGACGCCGTCCTCACCAAACGTCCCCCCACATTTGCTTAGCAGACCACCCGCCGATCATAGGAGAATCATGGCAACCCTTGGTGGACAACTGACATTGAACGCACGCCGCCACCCGGACCGGCCCGCGCTGATCTTCGAGGGCGTCGAGCGCAGCTACGGGCAGCTCGACCGGGAAATCAACCAGTACGCCAACGCGCTGCTGTCCCTCGGCGTGCAGAAGGGCGACCGCGTGGCGGTGCTGTCGCCGAACTCCGACCGCTTCCTCCTCGCGCTGTACGGCGCGTTCAAGGTCGGCGCGATCGTCTCCCCGTTCAACCCGCGGTCCACGGCCCGGGAGCTGGCGTATCTGCTCGAGGACTCCGGCGCGTCGGTGCTGCTGTTCGGTGGGGACACCGTCGCGGCGGTGCGGGACCTGGCCAAGCTGGAGCAGGCGCCCGCTGCCCCGGCGCTTTCGCTGGACGGCGCGGACGGCTTCGACGATTTCGTCCAGCTGGCGTCCTCCATGCCGGACAGCGACCCACAGGTCGAGGTGCGCGAGGACGACGACTGCATGATCATCTACACCTCCGGCACCACCGGGAAACCGAAGGGTGCGCTGTTCGATCACCACCGGCTGCTGTGGGTCGGCCACGCGGTGTCCTCGCTCGGCGTCAACTCCTTCGACCGGAACCTGCACGTGGCACCGATGTACCACTGCGCCGAACTGGTGCTGTTCGTGCTCAGCGGCTTCTCGATGGGCACCACCCACGTCGTGTTGCCGGCATTCGAGCCCGCCGCCGTCCTCGACGCCCTCGAGCGATACCGGATCACCGTCTTCCTCGGTGTTCCCACCATGTATCAGATGATGTTGACGGTCCCCGACCTCGAGCGGCGCGACCTCTCGCACTGGCGGCTCGGCTTCTTCGGGGCGGCACCGATGCCGCCGACTGCGGTCGCGAAACTCGTGACGACCTTCCCGGACGTCGGCTTCTTCCAGCTGTGCGGGCCGACCGAGGGTGGCCCCACCGGCATCTACTCCACGCCTGACGAGGTCGCCGTCCGTCCCGATGCGACGGGACGCTGGCCGATCACGAATGCCGAGTTCCGGCTGGTCGATCCGGATGGCAACGATGTCCCGACGGGGATGACCGGCGAGATCATCCTGCGCGGCGAGACCATCATGAAGGGCTACTGGAACAAGCCCGAGGCCACCGCCGAGACCATCCGAGACGGGTGGCTGCACACCGGGGACCTCGCCGTCCGCGACGCCGACGGTTTCATCACGATCGTCGACCGGCTCAAGGACATGATCATCACCGGCGGCCGCAACGTCTACTCGATCGAGGTCGAGAACGCCCTCGCGGGGCACCCCGACGTCCAGGACGTTGCCGTCGTCGGCCTGGACCACGCCACATTCGGGGAGACCATCGTCGCGATCGTGACCCCGGTTCCCGGTCGCGAGGTGACCCTCGAGGAGCTGCGGACGTACGCCGCCGAATACGTCGCGGACT
>NZ_JABFAU010000092.1 GCF_017168335.1 Rhodococcus sp. KRD162
CTGTATATATAATTATAATGTTGATTCTAGGCGGAATCTTTTTGAAGATGAAATACGATGAAAAGAAATATTATGATGAACAAAAAGAAAGAATAATAATTTATATGAAGTATAATGTTAAAGGGTTTAAAGAAATACAATTCGAGGAACAAAAAGAAAACCCTTTAGATGGATTTGTTATTACAGGTTATATAAATAATGACAAGACTAATACTTTTTCAGCGCATATGTGGTCTGAAGATAATTATCAATTTGAATACATTTCATCATATAGTGATAAACTGGATAGAATGATGATAAAAGATGAAAAAACAGTTTCAGAATTAAAGAAGAAGATAAATAAAAAAGATGAAAATTAAAGTTTTAGTTACAGTAATATTAATAATTATAGTATTTGCTTTATATTTGAAAAT
>NZ_JABFAU010000093.1 GCF_017168335.1 Rhodococcus sp. KRD162
TGAGCCACGAGGAACGCGAACAGACCGGCCAACTGCTCCAACGCATCGGCGGTGAGCGGACGGTGGTCGTCGTCGAACACGACATGGACTTCATGCGTATGTTCGCGACCTCGGTGACGGTATTGGCGGCTGGACGCGTCCTCGCCGAGGGCACAGTCGCCGAAGTACAGGCCGACCCGAAAGTCCAACAGGTCTACCTCGGCACCGCAGCAGCCGGCGAGGAACTCGACACGAAAGCACAAGAGGGAGCCGATCATGCTTGAACTGGTCGATGTCCACACCGGCTACGGCCGCAGCGAAGTCATCCACGGAGCCTCACTCACCGTTCCCGCCGACGGCGTCGCCGCCGTCATGGGCCACAACGGTGCCGGCAAAACCACCCTGCTGCGGGCAGCGGTCGGACTGCTGAAAGTCAACTCCGGCACAGTCATGTTCGACGGCGAAGACGTCAGCTCGCTGCGGCCCAGCGCGCGAGTCGCCCGCGGCCTCGCCTACGTGCCGCAAGGCCAGCAATCTTTCGGCCAACTCACCACCGCCGAAAACCTGCAGGTCGTCGCCGACGGCCGCACACGCGGCAAAGCACTGATCAGCGAAGTACTCGACCTGTTCCCCGCACTGACGCAACTACTCGACCGCAGAGCCGGACTACTCTCCGGCGGGCAACGCCAACAACTCGCCATCGCCCGCGCACTGATCACCGAACCACGAATGCTCATCCTCGACGAACCCACCGAAGGCATCCAACCCTCCGTCGTCGCCGAAATCGAAAAAACCATCCTCGAACTCACCCGACGCGGCGGCCTCGGAGTACTCC
>NZ_JABFAU010000094.1 GCF_017168335.1 Rhodococcus sp. KRD162
GGGGGTCGGGGAGCAGATTCTCGAAATCCGGCGCTAAGGATTTACGGCAGATAGTAGCGTACTATCTGCCGTAACTCGTGAGTCGTCCTGCCGCGATGGTCGTTCCGGAGATGGGCGACTCCGGAAACTATCTGCCGTAGTGCTGAAGGGCGGTCGGGGTGGGATCGGTGAGCTCGCTACCGGCGCGGGCCGCCGGGATCCGGCTGGCGGACGCGACGCGGACCTTTCTGGGCACGATCGCGGCGGTGAACACCCGCCGCGCCTACGCCTCGGCGTTGGATCGGATGGTGCGCGACTTCGGCGCGGACGGCGATGTCGGGTTGTTGAACCCGGATCGGGTGTCGGGGTGGTTCGACTACGTGTGGGGCGACAAGGCCCCCAAGACCTACAACCTCCGGCTGACCGCGGTGTCGGCGGCGTGCGCCTACTGACGCGATCAACAGTGGCTGACCGGCGATCCGGTGTCGCGCCTGCGGGCGCGGCCGAGTGCGCCGGACAACAGCAAGGCGATGACCGCCGCCGAGGTTGCGGAGCTGCTGGGCATGGACGCGGCCCTGCGCGAGCGGGTGTTCTGGTCGATGCTGTATGAGTCCGCCGCGCGGGCGGAGGAGATCCTGAATCTCGACATCGAGGACCTGGACACCGTGAACCGATGCGCCACGGTCACCCGCAAGGGCGGCGCCCGCGAGGTGATCTATTGGCAGACCGGCACCGCACGGCCGCTGCCCCGGCTGATCGCCGGACGGAAGTCCGGGCCGCTGTTCCTGACCGACCGCAAAGCCAAGCCGTCGGTCGCCAAGACCGACACCGACAACTCGACCGGCCGCGCCCGACTTTCCTACCGCCGCGCCGCGACGCTCCTCGAGGAGCACACCGAAGGGATGCGACGCGGACCGTTCACGCTGCACCAGCTGCGGCACTCGCGACTGACCCACGCCGCAGAGAAGGGCGCTTCCACGCCGATGCTGATGGCGTTGAGCGGACACACCTCGGTGCGCAGCCTGGTCAAATACGCGAAGGTCTCCGCCGAGGCGCTGGGGCGCTGGCAGGCCGAGACCGATCCCGCTGCGCGGCGGCGCTCCCGCTGAATCTCTCAGTAGCTGACGGTGACGAGTTCCGGCGCGTGTCTGCGTATCTTGTTCAGCACCTTGACTGTTCGGCCCGAGCGCATCTGCTCGAGGGGGGCCGAAAGAGACCAATCAAGTGCGGCACCGTCGATGGGTGTGGTCTTCCGCGTCCGGGAACTCATAGCCGCTGCCGGGCGTGCGTGGTCGTGGTGTTTGTCGGATCCGGCGGGGGCACGGCCGAGAGTAGGGCCGTGAGGTCGCGCGAGACCTCGCCGGGGTTGGAACAGCCGTGGGAGATGAGCGCGCGGGAGCGCGGCTTCGGTCAGGCCGTATCGGATATGGACGGCGTCGTGGTTCCCGGGAACTCGAATGTGCCGGAGTCGTCCGTCGGTCTACGTGCGTTGCGCGGAGTCGTCCCGAATCTCACTGCGGAGAACGTGTTTGAGGATCTTGCCGGAAGGGTTGCGCGGGATGTCACGGACGATCAGATCGCGCGGCAGTTTGTAGTCCGCGACGTATTCGGCGGCGTACGTCCGCAGCTCCTCGAGGGTCACCTCGCGACCGGGAACCGGGGTCACGATCGCGACGATGGTCTCCCCGAATGTGGCGTGGTCCAGGCCGACGACGGCAAC
>NZ_JABFAU010000095.1 GCF_017168335.1 Rhodococcus sp. KRD162
TAGACGGTATGGAGGTCTTGGCTGGGGCCCCTCCGCATGTAAGCGTGGGTTGCCGACAGGAGTGGGTCCTGGCCGGTAGAGCCACAGATGTGGGAGGCCCCAGTGAAGAATCATCGTACGAGTGTTGGTTTGGATGTGCACGCACGATCGGTGGTGGCGTGCGGTTTGGATGGCGAGACGGGCGAGTTGTTCGAGCGTCGCATGTCGCCTGATCACAAAGAAATCCTGGAGTGGATTCGTTCGCTGCCAGGACTGGTGCATGTCGTCTACGAGGCGGGCCCGACCGGTTTCGGTCTGGCCCGTTTTCTGTTGGCCGCCGGTGTCGATTGTGTGGTGGCGGCACCGTCGAAAATTCAGCGTCCCCCTGGTGACCGCATCAAGACCGATGCCCGTGATGCCCGGCATTTGGCTCGGTTGCTTCATTTGAGTTCTATTGTGCCGGTTCTGATTCCGAGTACCGAGCAGGAGTCCGCTCGTGATCTGGTGCGAGCAAGGGAGGACTGCCGCGGCGATCTGGTGTCCGCACAGCATCGCCTGACACATGTGCTGCTGCGTCAAGGGATCATCTACAGCGGCGGCAAACCCTGGACCGCAGCCCACGATCTGTGGTTACGTCGCCAGCGGTTCGATTCACGTGCACTGCAGATCACCTACGACACCGCCTACGAGACCGTCATCGCCACCACCGAACGCCGGAATCGTCTCGATACCGCCATCGCGGACATGGCTGCGCATTCGTCGTTCACTCCGGTGGTGACCCGGCTGGGGTGCCTTCGTGGGGTGGCGACGTTGACAGCGTTCGGTTTGGCGACGGAGATCGGTGAGTGGGACCGGTTGACCGGCCGCTCGATCGGTGCGTTCGTCGGGTTGATCCCGACCGAGCATTCTTCCGGTGAATCCCGGTCGCAGGGCGGTGTCAGCAAAACCGGCAATGCTCACGTACGCCGACTGCTGGTCGAGGCTGCCTGGCATCATCGCAAGCCGTATCGGCCGGGGCGTGAACTGGTGGCACGGTGGAAGGCGTCGACTCCCAAAGCCAAAGCGCGAGGACATCAAGCGAACCGGCGGCTGCACGCACGGTGGGAACATTTCGACGAACGCGGTAAACGTGCGGTGGTCGCCAATGCCGGGATCGCACGAGAGCTGGCCGGCTGGTGCTGGTCGTTGGCCACGCTCGAGGAATGACTGAAGCTCCGACGCCGAAGTAGCGATCTGCGTCGGGATAGATGTCCGGAATGAACGGTCGACGACGATGTGGGATGTGGCCGAGCGTCTGGGAGTGACCCGCTAGCCGCCTATGAGCAATCCTCAACTGCGCGTTGGGATCACGCTCGACTCATAGACTTGCGATCCACTCCAGCCGAAACAGTCCGTCCTGCGGTAACCAACCCGCGTATATGAGAGTTGACGACGCGTCGAACACTACGACACGCTCACCTCCCACTCGCATCGATCACCATCCCGGCAACAGGAAGCGGTGGCACACACGACGGTGCGTGCCACCGCTTCACCATGCCGTCGTTGACAGGCCGACCTCCATATGAG
>NZ_JABFAU010000096.1 GCF_017168335.1 Rhodococcus sp. KRD162
TACGACGGGTGGGTCTGTGGTCTGGGCTGGGTGTCAGACCGCTAGTGCAGGAGCCGAGAGCTGTCGGCGCCAGCGGGTGAACAAACGAACTTGATTGACACCGAGTACGCCGACAGGAAGTCCTGCCGATCGGTACACGGCGAGGAAGCTCCCGAGCTCGGGTGAACCCTCTTCTATGGTGCATTCACTGTCCGGTCCTGCGATGCCGGCGAACTGAATGCGCGACCCGTACTGATCGGACCAGAAGTACGGAGGCTTGACGTGTTGGCCGCCGTAACTGCCCGAAAGCAGTGTGGCCACGGCGACGGTGGGACGTTCGGACGCCCCTGCCCAATGCTCCACTCGCCGATGAGTGCCGTTGGAATCGAGCCAGGCCGCGCAGTCGCCGACGGCCACGACTCCTGGTACTGCAGTCGCGCCGCCGCCGTCGCACAGAATTCCGTTGCCGAGCGCGAGGCCACTGGAGCCGAGCCAGTCGATGTTCGGAATTCCGCCGATGCCGACGACGACGACATCGGCGTCGAGAAGCCGTCCGTCTGCGAGCCGAACACCGCTCACCCGGTCGGTACCAGTGAGACCGTCGACGGCGATGCCGCAGATCAACGTGGTGCCGTTGTCGCGGTGCAGATTGCCCACCGCGCTACCCAATCGCGCGCCCAGCGGGCCGGCGAGTGGTGACGGGGCCGCTTCGACAACCGTGACCTCGAGGCCCAGTTTCCTTGCAGTGGAAGCCACTTCGGCTCCGATGAAGCCGGCCCCTATGACGACCAGACGTGCGCCGGGGACGAGCTCGGCGCGGAGCCTGTCGGCGTCGTCGATCGTGCGAAGGACGTGCACACCGGACAGGTGGTCGGTGTCGGGGAGCGATCGTGCCCGCGAGCCGGTGGCGAGGATGACGCCGTCGGAGGTCAGTTCGGCACCGTCGTCGAGGGTGACGGTTCTCCTGGACGGGGACAGGTCCGTGGCTGTACGGCCGAGAACCCAGGTGACGTCCAGATCCTCGTCCTCGGGCTCGAGTGCGAGAGTGGCCATGTCCACGTCGCCTGCGAGGTATTCCTTCGACAGTGGCGGACGGTCGTAGGGCCGGTGACGCTCGGCACCGACGATGGTGACCGCGCCGTCGAACCCGGCTGCCCGCAGAGCGCGAGCCGAGCACAGTCCCGCCAGGGATGCCCCGACGATGGTCACGCTCTTCACGAATGCCCCTCGGCGGCCAGGCGGCTGCGAACGTCGGGCGGAAGATTGGGGGTCGCAGTGCTCAGCTCGATGTAGATCATGCCCTCGTCCACGACGACGGTGTGCGTACGGACCGGCAATTTGGCGGGAGGCGCGTCGACGGCTCCGGTGCGCAGGTCGAACGTGGATGCGTGCAGCGGGCACTCGACCGCGCACCCTTCCAGCCATCCGTCCGAAAGCGACGCGTCCTGATGCGTACAGGTGTCGTCGATCGCGAACAGCTCACCGTCCTCGGTGTGGAACAGCGCGACCGGAGGGCTGGTTTCGACTCGTAGAGCTTCGCCGCCGGGAAGGTCGGCCAAGGGGCACACCTTGAGCATACGGATCCTTTCTGTATCGCTATGCGAAACGCGTCTTACTTTCCGCAACAACAGTGTGGGCACGCCACAGGAGTGTGTCAATAGGTGACGGCACTTTTCATCGTCGCGAAACACTACGTAACCCGAATCGGACAAACCACGTGTTGTACCAGGTAGGCGGGTGGTTCGGGCGCGGCACGGCCGGTGCTCGATGAGCTGTTCCAGCTCGGCCCGGCGGCGCACCGATGGCGAAGTGCATCAGGTGCGCCGCGACGCAATCGTTACCCGCGAGTAGCTCGGAGTGAACTTTGATATATCAGCAATGGAATGTGTCGTTCACTCAAATGGTGTTCTCGACGTCCCAGGTGCCGCCGTTCTGTACTCGAACCGCCCCGCTCATACGATCACCACCGAACGCAGCACGGTGCCCTGATGCATCTTCTCGAACGCTGCCTCGACGTCCCCGAGACCGATCCGTTCGGTGACGAACTTCTCGAGCGGCAACCGGCCCTGCTCGTACAGATCGACCAGCATCGGGAAGT
>NZ_JABFAU010000097.1 GCF_017168335.1 Rhodococcus sp. KRD162
CGGCTACCTCGACGCCGTCATACCCCCCAGCCACACCCGCGGCCAGATCGTCACCGCACTACGCCTCCTCGAACGCAAACAAGTCACCCTCCCACCCAAAAAACACGGAAACATCCCACTATGAGCGGCGAAGCGAATCATGCTGCGGTGTCGGATAGTTGGCAGTTCACAGGTTGCCCGACCGACACCGACATCGCCGCGGTGGTTGCTGTACTGACCGCTGCGCAGTCGTGCGTGGTCGACTCGACTCCGCCCGTGATCGATTCCTGGGGGCGACCCGAGGATCTGCATCGTTATGGACTTTCCAGTGCCCCAGCCCTTTTCGTCAACGCCCGATTCGGTCAGTGAAGGATCTCGAGAATATGACTACGTCTACTGCCCATAAGAAGATCACCAAGGTTCTTGTTGCCAATCGTGGTGAGATCGCGGTTCGGGTGATCCGGGCGGCTGCTGATGCGGGGTTGGTGAGTGTGGCTGTGTATGCCGAGCCGGATGCGGATGCTCCGTTCGTGCG
>NZ_JABFAU010000098.1 GCF_017168335.1 Rhodococcus sp. KRD162
GGCTTCGGGTCCGGTCGCGGCTGTGATCAGTGCTGCCCGGGCCATGTCGCGGCCCTCGGGTGGGAGGTCGTCGGGTGGGGTTTCGGCGAAGGCGAGGATGAGGGCGGCATGGTCGATGGACATGACGCCGGTGTTGACGGCGTCGGCGATGTCGGGGAAGTTCTTCAGTCCGCGGGCGAGGGCGAGGATCTTGTTGGCTTTGCCTGGCGAGAGCAGGGTGGTGGAGGTAAGCCAGCCGGCGGGTCCGGGGAAGCCGAGTTTCTCGCGGGTGACGCGGGTGTCGATCTCGGCGACGAGAGCGATGCGGCGGGCCTCGAGCAACTGGATCTGGTGGGAGACCGCGGCGGCGTCGGCGAGGAGTTGGTCCTCGCTCAGTTGCCAGATCTCGGTCGTCATGACTCAAACTGTATCGAACTGGTGTTCGAGTCGCAATGATCGTCAAATCGAAAACTATTGCCCTGCAGAACTATTCGCGAGCACGTTCTTGTCGGTGACCTGTGCTAGGCGCATCAACTGCCAACTCTGAACGTCGCCCGATACGCACTGGGCGAGACACCCAACTCCGCGGCGAGCTGATGACGCAGAGACGTGGCAGTGCCGAATCCTGTGTCGTGGGCAATTCTTTCGATGGTCATATCGGTGTTCTCGAGCAATTCCCGCGCCCGCTGGACGCGCTGCGCCACGATCCAACGCGCAGGGGACACACCGACTTCGGCTGCGAATCGGCGGGAGAACGTTCGAAGACTCATGGACTGATGCCGCGCCAAATCCTCGACAGACAGGGCCGCATCCAGATTGCGTAATGCCCACTCCTGCGCATCTGCTGTGGACGTAGCATGCGTCCGCGGCACCGGAGTGTCGATGTACTGCGCCTGTCCCCCACTACGATGAGGCGGTACCACAGTGCCGCGGGCAACCCGATTGGCCACTGCCGCACCGAAATCCTGCCGAATCATGTGCAAACACAAATCGATTCCCGATGCCTCTCCCGCTGCGGTCAGCACATTGCCGTCCTCGGTGTAGAGCACGTTCGGGTCCAGCAACACGGTCGGATACAACTCGACGAAGCGCGCTGCCGACTTCCAATGTGTCGTGGCCCGCTTGCCGTCGAGTACCCCTGCCGCCGCCAGTACGAACGAACCGGTGCAGATCGATGCCAGTCGTCGGGTCGACACCGTGTCGAACGGGAGTGGGCGATCTCCGCCGGCTGCGTCGTAGTCCAGATCGGAGGCCGGAACGATCACGGTGTCTGCCTCCGCGACAGCATCGAGTCCGCGCTCCACCACTATTCGGACATCGGAATCGGTACGGATCGGTCCCGGCACGTCGGTGCAGGTGATCACCTCGTACAACGCCTTACCGGCATCCGATCGCGCCTGTCCGAACAGGCGATGCACGATGCCCAACTCCATGGCCAGAAGGCCGTCGCGCACGTAGACAGCAATGCGATGCGTCATGGTCGAATCCTGCCACGGACGTTTCGTCGTGCGCCTTTTGCGTACCTCTAGGTGCGCAAAAGGCGCACGAGGACCGTTACCATGGATCCGATGAGAAGAGGTCGACTGTCGCCGGTGTTCGCCGCCCTGGTGATAGCAGGCATCCTCGGCGGAACGGCACTCGTCGCTGCCGTCGCCTGGCTGCTCGTAGCTGTACTGCTGCCGCCGACGAAGAGACGAGATTGACGCTTCCCGAGACTGTGGCCGAAATCTTTCACAAGTTGTCGTTCATGCCACTGTTTCGCCGCTCGCTCGTCGACCAGAGTCGTGAAGATGAACATCCTGTGGGTCTTTGCCCATCCCGAACCTCGCTCACTCAACGGCACCCTCCGCGACGCCGCTCTGACCGAACTCCGTGCACACGGCCATACCGTCGAACAGTCGGATCTTTATGCAATGCAGTGGAATCCGGTGGTCACACCGCAGGACTACGCCCACGATCGCGCGAGACGCTTCCGCGTGGCAGCGGCGTCGAGCGCAGCGCTCGCTGCCGGCACCCAGGCTCCGGACATTGCTGCCGAGCAGCAGAAGCTGCTACGCGCCGACGCCGTGGTATTGCACTTTCCGCTGTGGTGGTACTCGATGCCGGCGATCATGAAGGGCTGGGTGGATCGGGTGTTCGTCGAAGGCTTCGGTTACGGCATCCGAGCAGCGGACGGCAGCACCCGCCGCTACGGGGATGGCGTGCTCGGCGGCAAGCGGGCGATGGTGGTTCTCAGTATGGGCGGGAGCGAACACACCGTTTCCCCGCGCGGAATCAGCGGCAGCTTGGATGAGCTGCTGTACCCGATTCAACACGGCATTCTGTTCTACACCGGGATGTCGGTATTGCCCCCGGTTCTCGTGGCGAGCGCCGATCGGATGACCGAAATCGATTACGCTGCAGCGGAATCAGAGCTCCGTCAGCGCGTGAAGGGTCTGCCCACCGACGAGCCGATCCCCTACCGCTCCCAGAACGGCGGCGACTACGACAGGCGATTCGTACTGCGCGAGAACATCGAAGCGAACGAGATCGGCGTGCGAATACACACCGAGCGCTGATCAGGCGAGAACTGCGGCATCGTTCCCGCGGGGTCGTGCGCCTTTTGCGTACCTATAAGTGCGCAAAAGGCGCACGACGGAGCGCAGCGACGCTCGTGTGACCGGAGCTGATCAGTCCAGGACGCGAGCGAGAAACGCACCGATGTTCTCTCGCACTGCCGCTGTGCGCGTGTCGACGTCGAAGTCTTCCTTGAACTGCCGCCCCAGCGCCGGAGTCTTCTTCTTGCGCGCGTAGAGCGAGCACGCCAGATCAGAGCAGAGGTAGGTTCCGACGGTATTGCCCCGCCTGCCGGATTCTCCGGCCTTCGCTGCCGCCATCAGGGATACCCCACCGTTGGCGTGCGTGGTGAGGCAGATGCTGCACATTTGTGCAGTACGTGGACCACCGGGCTTGTAGCGCAGTGCGATTCCGCGCAGCCGATCCTCAGCAGGAATGACGACATAGCTCCTACCGGCCAGTTTGGCGTCGACCCAGCCGAAGAAGTCCAGATCTTCCCAGGGTACGGCGTCGAAAGCGTCGGGAAGGGTGAGCCGGTTGGCGTCGCCCTTGGACGAGTTGACGAACGACGACCTGATGTCGCGTTCGGAGATCGGTTCCATGATCACTGCCTCCACTGCTGTAGGAGAGTATCGATTCCGTCGAGAATGCGGACCCAGGACTCCTGCGAGTCGGGTGCGCTGTGGCTGAACGAGCCGGATGCATCGAGGCTGGCGAAACCGTGAAACACGCTGCCCAGCAATCGAACCGCATGCACCTGGTCCACCTCGTTCAGGTGATACCCGCGCAGAATCGCCTTCATCATCGCCGAGTGACGCACGCCGGCACTGGCAATCGCCGTCTCGTGATCGAGCGGAAACTGTGTTGCGGCATAGCGACCGGGGTGCTCGCGCGAGTAGTCGAGATACGCGTTCGCAACGGCCACCAGCGCATCCTTGCCCGCTCGTCCCGCCAGAGCCTCCGAGACGCGGTCGGCCAGTTCCTCCAACGCCAGTAGCGCGATGCCGACGTTCAACTCGTGCGAGTTCTTCAGATGCGAGTACAGGCTCGCCACTTTGACGTCGAAGCGCCTGGCGACCTCACTGGCGGTCACGCGCTCGAAGCCGACCTCATCGGCCAGGTCGGCTCCCGCGCGCACGATGCGGTGCACCGTCAGTCCTGCTCGTCCCATAGCGGCCTCCTCGTTCGAGGACACGGTAACCAAACCTAATACCTATAGGCAAATCGCTAAACCGATTAGCGGCCCTGCCACGCCTCCCACAACTGTGCGTATCGTCCGCCGGCGGCGACCAACTCCTCGTGCGGACCCTGCTCGAGAATTCTGCCGTGTTCGAGCACCACCACCCGGTCGGCGGCCGCGGCCTGCGTCAGGCGATGCGCGACGATCAAGGTACTGCGACCCCTCGTCGCCGCCTCCGCGGCAGCCTCTAGGTCTCGGGCACCGGAACTGCCCGCCTCGGCAGTGGCCTCGTCCAGCACGGCAACGGCCGGATCGGCGAGAACCATTCGCGCCAAGGCCAGTTGCTGCGATTGTGCCGCCGTCAACTGGTGCCCACCCTCGCCTACGACGGTGTCCAGTCCGCTCTCGAGCGCCTCGACCCAGCCCCATGCCCCGACGGTGCGCAGCGCGGCTTCGACCTCGTCACGACCTGCATCCGGGGCGGCAAGCAGCACGTCGTCGATCAATCGTCCGGCGAACACGTGCACTTCCTGGCTGACGATCGCCACGTGCCGTCGCAATCCTTCGCTGCCCAGCGCGTCCAATGATGCGCCGCCGACCCGAACCGTCCCGGACGTCGACGCCATCGAGCCGGCCGCGATCGCTGCGATCGTGGATTTGCCGGCGCCGGTGGATCCGACGAGTGCAACGGTCTCCCCTGCTCCGACCCGCAGGTTCACCCCGTGCAGCACCTCGTGGCCGGGCTCGTACTCGTGTCGAAGATCGGTGACGTCCAAGGTGGCGTCGGATGGCACGGAACCGTCGCCCACGTGGCGTCCGTCGGCGATATCGACGACGCCGACCAGCCGAGCCAACGACGCTCCGGCGGACTGGATGTCGTCGAACGTGAACAGCAGGGTGCCGATCGGATTGAACAGGCGATGAAACAGCAGGGCGGCGGCCGTCGTCTCGCCCACGGTGACGTAATCGCCTCGTACCAACAGAAATCCGGCCAGCAGGATCACCGACAGTCCGACGCATTCGGCGCGATTGCTCCGCGAGCCGAACCGGGTGAACAATCGGAACACCTCGAGACCGATGTCGCGGGCCTTCGCCGACGCCCGGTCGATCTCGGTGAGATGCGCAGACTCCAGCCCGTACGCACGCACCGTCTTTGCGCCCTGCATGCTGCTGACGAACGACTCCGCCCGCGAGCCCATCGCAACCCTCTCCGCGGCATACAGCGGAGCCGAACGCGGCAGATACCAGTGCAACGCAAGGACATACATCGGCAGTGCCACCAGCCCTGCCAGGCCGAGCCGCCAGTCGATGCCGAGCATCGTGATCATGCTCAGGCACACGAGCAGGAACGCGCCGACGAGCTGCGGGATCACTTCACCGATCGACTTCGCCATCACCGCAACATCGTCGCCCACCCGAGAGAGCAAGTCGCCCTTGCCCACTCGTTCCAACGTGGCAACCGGAAGATGCAGTGCGCGCCGAACGACGGCCTCGCGCAGCGAGGCCAGGATGCCCTCGCCGAGAGTGCTGATGAGGTAGCCACTGAAACCGGTGACGACCCCGCCGATCACGGCAGCCACCGAGATCACCACCACTACCACGACGATCGCCTGAGGGTCCGCACCGTCGCGGACTCGGTCGACCAGGACACCGAGCACGTACACGGGAACCAGTGACATCGCTGCGGCGATCGCGCCGAGCAGCAGCGTTGCCGCGGTGCGGACCTTGCGTAGTCGCAATTGTTCGAGCAGCCACTTCCCGGAGCGTGCCCCGGAGGCGATCGGAAGTAGGTCGGGGGCGGTCATCGCAGCACCATCTCCCTGTACTGCGCGTCCGAGGACGCGAGATCGTGGTGCGTTCCCTCGGCGACGACGCGTCCGCCGTCGAGGACGAGGACGCGATGCGTCACCGACAGCAGGGCGGGGCTAGTCGTGATGAGGATCGTCGTCTGTGCCGCGCTGCGGTTGTGCCGAAGCTCGGTGATACCGCGGGCGATGGTGTGTTCGGTGACGGCATCGACAGCGGTGGTGGGGTCGTGCAGTACCAGGACAGGCGCGTCGACCGACAGCGCTCGCGCCAAGGCGACGCGTTGGCGTTGCCCGCCGGACAGGCTGGCTCCGCGGTCGGTGACGGCGTGGTCGAGACCGGCCTCGTGCAGTTCGACGACGTCGGTGGCCGCCGATGCCTGCAGGACGTGGCGGAGATCGGCGTCGGGCCGCGGTCGTCCTGCTGTGACGTTGCTTCGGAGCGTCCCGGCGAACAGGTCGGTGATGTGCGGCTCGGCGAGCACGGTCTCGCGGGCGCGTCGAAGATCGATGCGTCCCGCCGAGATTCCGCCGATCCGGACTTGTCCGCTGTAATCGGCGTCGGATGTTTGGCCGGACAGTAGTGCGGCGAGGGCTTCACCGTCCTGTGGGCGGTGGGCGACCACACCGAGCATCTCACCCGGCGCCGCCCGGAAGGTGAGGCCATCGAGCGATCGGAACCGAACCTCGTCGACGGCGAGCTCGGTGTTCGGCGGAACCACGGACTCCGACGGCGGCAGCACGTGTTCTGCACCGAGCACCAGGGCGAGCCGATCGGCAGATCCACGCACCATCGCGACCACTCCGGGGATTCTCGACAGCCCGGTCAGCGGTTCGATGACGAACTGCGACAATCCGATGACGGTGATCAGTTCGCCGACCGAGATGCGGCCCTGCAGCGCGAACCAGCCGGCGGTTCCGGCGATCCCGACAGCGAGCAGGGCGTTGATGGTCGTCGCGAGTCCCTGGTAGACGCTGTTGGCGCGAGCGAGCTTCAATGTCGCGGCCAGTGCCGTGCGGCTCGATGTCACGAACCGCTGCGTCGCGGCGTTCTCGGCCCCGATGCCTCGCAAGGGCCGCACTCCGCTGACCAGATCCGTGGCCATGCCGGACACCCCGGCCACCCGGGCTTGCTGCTCGGTGGCCGCGCGGGTCAGCAGTGGAGCGAGGCGCTGCAGTGCAATGAGGATGACCGGGGTACCGATGACGACGGCGAGGCCGAGGGGAATGTCGATCACCAGCAACGCCACTGCCGACGCGAGGACCGCCACGGCCGATGCGAAGACCCGGGCGATCAGATCGAGGATCCACGACTCCTTCTCGGCGTCGGATGTCGAGACCGTGAGCAGTTCCCCCGCCGACAGCTCGGTCCGCAGGCCCCGTGGGTCGAGGACGCGTCCGGCAACCTCCACGCGGACCAGGTGCGCCTCCCGCTCGATGGCCACGACGATGATGCGTGCACCGATACGCCAGGCGTAGGACAGAGTGACGAACAGAGCCGCCAGCCCGATCAGCGAGGCGATCATCGCCGTGATGTCACCGGTGTCGATGGCCCGCGAGACGATCAGTCCGATGGCCACCGGGACCATCGTTTCGCACAGTTGATGCACCCCGAACAGCAGCGACGAGACGATCAGGCGGGTGCGATGCCGTCGTACGGTGCGGCGCAGAATCGCGGAGCCGGTCGCCGGAGAAGGTGCCTCCATCACCGTCCGAGCAGCGCTGTGCGGTACAGATTCGGTCATTTGCTGCAGCCTAAGGCATCACGAACTGGCGATGGGGTGCCACATTTACATAGAGTCGGGACCAGAGAACACCGAATAAGTCCAGCAGAGAGTACGGAGAACACCATGCCTGCCAAGACATCGACCGACAACGACATCGCCGACGAAGACATCGTCCCACTCGAGTACGAAACGGCCAGCCAGGCTCAGCGCGTCGTCGCCGCATACGCGACCGATGCCGACGAATGCCGCATGTTGTTGTCGATGCTGGGTATAGATCCCGTAGCGAAGACCGAATGAGCCGGTCTACGCAGGGATAGTCCCCCAGGATCAACAAGCGGATTGGACAGTTGTGGCTGACGCCTCGCAGGGTTCGGATTTCGTCGTCGTTGCCAATAGGCTCCCGGTCGATCTGGAGAAGCTCCCGGACGGGAGCACGCGATGGAAGCGAAGCCCCGGCGGGTTGGTCACCGCCCTAGAGCCGATCCTGCGCGCGAACAAGGGTGCCTGGG